>NZ_CP107931.1 GCF_036023875.1 Mycobacterium sp. NBC_00419 | reverse complement strand
GTGAACCCGCCCGTTCGCGTCGGTAACAACAGTCCATACGGCAGCCTTGGCACTCAAATGGTCGAAAGCACGCTCGAAAGCCTCACGCGCATGAAGGACGGCGCCATCCGAGCCGTGGCCGTTGTCGGCATGCTGGGGGAGGGCAGGTCCAGCGGTCAGCGCGCCGACTGATCAACGCGGGTCGGTTCTGCGAAGTTGGGACCGGTAGGCGCTGGGGCGGTATTCACTTGACGCCATGAAGAACATCATCATCGGCGCGATCGCGACGGGCGCCGCCGCGGTCAGCCTCGGCCTGGCGGCACCGGCCAATGCGGATCTCGCTCCGGGTAACTACAACTACCGCAGCATCATGGCCAACGGGACCGTCACGGACAACCTCGTGCGGGTGACGAACTGCGGCCCGGGCTGCATCTCGATCTTCAACCTCACGTTGAACACCGACCAGGGTCAGGCGTATATCCAGGGCGACCAGTACGTGCTCGACCAGTTCGTTCCCGGTGGCGCATTCTGCCCGGACGGGCGCCCGGTCGACGTGGCCACCCGCTATACCTTCAACCTCGACGGTATGAACGGGCTCTACACGCTCAACGGCCCCAATCCCTGCGGAAACAGCGGCCCGGTGGGCGAGACGCGGTTCACGCTCACTCCTGCTTAAGTGAGCTTTACTTGACATAATGTGGCTTATCGGCAAAAACTAATACCAGGCCACACCAGGCAACACGCACATGGGCACACATCCAGCTCGCCGCGAGCCTCCCAACTCCTCGTAACCCGCACTCTCCACATCCTCATCATCAACGCGCAACGATTCTGCTCACAGATCGCCATCCGGGCGCCCACGGGCGATCTGTGCGCAGAATCGACGACGCAGCCATGCCGGGCTCGTAGCGCCAGTCGCGGGACGCCGAAGCCCCGCCCCGGACTCCGCTTCCCTGACCGATATTCGTCACAGTGACGTTTTGTGGTGGCGTCGCTGGTTGCGCCTAATCTGTTGAATACCGCTGCCTGCCAACCTATTACGCCAGTGCGATGCAGTGACAGGTACACGGCAGACATAATCTCGTGGTGAGCTCGCCTGACGAAGAACCGGTCGCCCAGTCGCTGAGCGACATCACCCGCCACAACGGCATCGCAGCTGTCTTTCGCGCCGGCCTGACCGGAGGCGAACACCGTTGGGAGCTGCGCACTGCAGCAGGTGAACTCCTCGCGATCACCGCGCGAGTCCACAAAGGCGGCCGCGGCGCACAGATGTTCTGGAAGGCGCTGACACTCACCGGAATGGACGCCGGCAATGACATCCATGCAGAACTGCGCGGCGCCCAGGGGCGCGTCTTGGCACGCATCACCACGGCCAATGATGCGCCGGCAATCGTGACCATTCACGACGAGGCGGGCTCGCTGGTCGCCAAGAGCGCCCGCGAGAAGACACTGTTGTTGAAGGTCAAGCATCCGGACAGCTTCGCCGTCCTCGACGCCGATGACCACGTCGATGCCCGCGTGGACTGCGAGGCCGCCCTGCCGTGGCAGGTGCTGGACGGTACCGGTGCGCTCACTGGAGAACTGCTCACCGGAAAGCCCGGGCCGACTCTCTCGCCGCAATGGTCCGACTGGATCAACCCGCAATGGGGTTTGTCGGTGGCGACCTATGCCAACGCTCAACATCTGGGCATCGCTCGCGCCCAGCAGTACACGGCCGTGGCCCATGGCGACCTATCGGCCCGTCAGTCCACGGTCATGGCGTTGTTGCCGCTTCTCGCCGCGATGAGTTACTGACGACTCCCCTTCCCGGATTCCGCGGAACTCGCACTTTTCGTCACAGTGACGTTTCAACCGGGCCTAGCGGGATGGCCTCCCCGCCAATAGCTTTCGCATCAGTCGGCCACGTTGAAGCCCGTGATCACTTTCGTCGGCGTTATCCGGACGACAAGCTCACCGGGCACCGCATTGCGGCGACCGTACTGGTCCGCCCGCTCCGCGCCCATGTACCGGCTTGCGATCCGGGTTGCCGTATCGAGCAACTCGTCGGGATCCTCACCTGTAGTAGCCACGCCCTGAACCTGAACGAACGAGAACGGCGGCGTCTGATCATCGACGCAGATGACCACACGTGGATCACGTTGCAGTGCGCGCCCTTTGGCTGTTTCCCGACCGGTGTTGAAGACCAGCTGTTGACCATCGACGATGAACCAGATCGGCACCACCAGCGGCCGACCGTCCGCAGCGACGTATCCCAGCTTGCCAGTGCGAGTCCCTTCGGACAGAAACGCGATCGCCTCGTCAGAGAGTTCCATGCCACTAGTCTAGGTTCAGATAGAGCGTCAGGCTCCGCGGCGGAAGGCTCGTACCGCCGAACCAGGTGTGCACCCGAAACGCCGTCAGCTGATTGGGATGCAAGTCCGGCGGGATCTGCTTGAACACCGAACTGTTCCCGTACGACACCGTGATGCCGTTGTAATCGACTGAGAACGTGAAGGTTTGGCCGATCGGCACCGGAATGATCTCCGACTGCGTCGGCAGGATCCGGGCGAGGTCGACGTTGTAGTACGGCGCGATCTCGAACTGCTTGGCATCAACGTTATAGCGCCACGCCACCATCAACGCGTTCTGGTCGGGCCGCAGGATGTTGAACGAGATGCCGGTGAGCTTGTTCCAGTCGTACTGGTCGACGTCATGCAGATCGTAAACCGTGTTGTCGGTGAGCATGGCATTGCCGGACACCTTAGTGACGAAGAACGCCGGCATCCTCGGCAGGCTGAACGGCAGGTTCTTGAAGATCGAGATCTGCCCCTTGAAGCCGACGTGCACCGTGACCGGAGTCAACGGCGTCGCCTTGATTCCTGTGCCGTCTGGAACGTTCGTGGACGGCCACGGAATCGTTTCGGTCCCAGGTAGTGGCAGCCGAACCGGATCTGATGGGGTCACCGACGGTACGGAGATGCTGCGGTGGGCCGGTGCGGCACTTGCCGCCGACGTCCGCACCACCCGCGCCGCAACACCGGTGTTGGGCGACTCGGGACGGGAAACACGACTGCGTGCCGTAGGGCTGGACCGGGGACCGGCGCCACCGGTGGCCGAGGCGGCATGGTCGGATCCCGCAGCCGATGCCGAGGACGAGTCCGCCGACGCCGTGGACGCCACCGCAGTGCCGATCGCGGCGCCGATCCCCAACGCGACCGCCAACCCGCCTATCCGCCCGACAAGCGCTGCTGTTGTTGTCATCTGCCCCGGACCCCCCGAACGCCGTTACCCACCGAGCCTATCCGGGGCACGTGGCCAACAGGCGGGCTTCGGGCGATCCCGACAACCGAGGACAGGATCGCGCAACCCGAACAGATCAGCCGGGCCTATCGTTGAGTCCCGAGCGACAGGAGACGACGATGCCGCCAGCCGAGCAGCGCACACTGCTGGCCGGCTCACGGCTGCAACTGGGCCTGCGGATGCTGCTGTCGGCCTTCGTCATCATCACGCTGGTGATCGAACGCCCGCACGACAAGTTCGGGCTGTGCATGCTCATCGTCGGGGTCTACCTGGCCATCGTGGCGGCGTGGTCGGTGTGGGCACTCACCCCGCGCCGAGCCGTGGACACACCGTCGGCCCCCATCGCGTTCGCCGTTCTGCTCGCTGACGTCGCGGTGGTCGCATCGATCACCGCGATCACCGGCATCGCGTCCCCGGACAGTTGGACTTCCGACCTGCTGCGCGAAGGCTTGTTCCTGGTGCCGATCATCGCCGCCGCGCAACTCAGTGTCCGCATCACCGCGGTGATGGCGGTACTCGTGGTCCTCGCACAGGTGGTGGCCAACTGGATCAACCAGGCCGCCAACGAGGAACCCTGGCCCCCGATCATCCTGCACGCCACCCTGCTGGCCACCGTCGCCTGTGGGTCGGTGATGTTGTCCTACATCCAGCGAGACCGCGTCACCACCATCCGGAACCTGTTGGTACAGCGCACCGCCTTGCTCGACGAGATGATCGGTTTGGAGATGCGGCAACAGACCGAACTCTCCGAGCGGCTCCATGACGGCGCGCTGCAATCAGTGCTCGCCGCACGTTACGACCTCACGGCGATCCGGTCGGGCTCCACCGAGGCCATCGACCGGATGAGCACCACGTTGACCGATGCGGTGCACCTGCTGCGCGACGTCGTCCGCGAACTCCACCCGGAGGTGCTCAACCGCTCCGGCCTGCGCACGGCCGTCGAGCAGCTTGCCACTACCGTCGCCGAACGGGGCGGGCTGACAGTCGATCTCGACGCCGACGGCTGGCCTGACGCGGTACGCACCGACGCCGATCCCCTGCTGTTCAGCTGCGCGCGGGAACTGACCAACAACGTCGTCAAACACGCCGCCGCCACCACCGTGCAGATCAGCCTGGAGCTTACAGATGGCCTGGGGCGCATAGCTGTTCGCGATGACGGCCACGGCATGGCTGACGTCGACCTGAACACAGTGGTCGAGGACGGCCACATCGGCCTGGCCGCGATCCGCACCAAGGTGCGCGCCGCCGAAGGCGAATTCGACATCGACTCCGGGCCGCACGGCACACTGGTGACGGTCACGGTTCCGCTGCGCCCCACCGCATAATGCGCGATCGTCGCGGTACAGTCCAGACAGCATCGCAAGGAAGGCGGGTGGTGGCGCAATGCAGACATCGGAGACCCGCACCCGTGTCGTCGTCTGCGATGACCACCCGTTGTTCCGCGAAGGCATGGTTCGTGTGCTGCGGGCCAGCGGCGGCATCGAGGTCGTCGGCGAGGCCGCCGACGGCCGCGCGGCGCTGGAGGCCATCCGGGACCTGACGCCGGACGTCGCGGTGGTCGACTACAAGATGCCCGGACTCGACGGGGTGGCCCTGGCCCATGCGGTGGCCCGCGACGAACTGCCCACCAAGGTGCTGCTGGTATCGGCGTTCGACGACAGCAGCATCGTCTACGAGGCGCTGTCCTCCGGCGCAATGGGCTTCATCAGCAAGGAAGCCCCACCTGAACAGGTGGTCGACGCCGTGCGTGCCATCGCCCGCGGCGAGGAGGTCGTGCCGCCCGAGCTGGCCCGGGGCCTGGCCGGCGAGGTCCGTAAGCGGGCCAAGGGCAACATGATGGTGCTGACACCGCGCGAACTGGAAGTCGTCCGGTTCATCGCCGAGGGCCTCTCGGTGCCCGAGATCAGCAAGCAGATCCACCTGTCGCCTGCGACGGTGCGCACCCACATCCAGAAGCTGTACGAAAAGCTCGGAGTGTCCGACCGCGGGGCAGCGGTCGCCGAGGCGATGCGGCGGCGCCTGGTGGAATGACGGTGGCTATCGCGACGTGTTGAGCGCCACCGCGGCGTGAACGAGGGCGGTCAGCGCCTCCTCGTCGACGTCGTCGCCGTCACGAAAGTCGATGGCCCGTCGGGTATTGCCGTCCAGACTCGAATTGAACAGCCCAGACGGATCGTCCAGCGAGGCACCTTTAAGGAAGGTCACCTTGACCACGCTCTTGTAGGTCTCCCCCGTGCAGATGATGCCCGCATGTGACCAGACCGGAACGCCGCGCCACTTCCATTCCTCGACTACTTCGGGATCGGCATGCGTAATCACCGCCCGGATCCGGGCCAGCATTTCGCCACGCCAGTCATCCAATTCGGCAATCCGGGCGTCGATACGCTGCGCTGGGGAAACGTTGTCGTCCATGGTGGTTGGCTCTCGTCGGCGGTCAACGGTTGTCGTGAATATGAATTACCTGGACAAATGCTGCGATAAACCCCAGTCCCGGATTTGGTAATCCGGCCAACTGGGTTGTATCTTTTCCGGCGGCCCAGAAACGTTTCGGAAAGCAAGAAGATGCGCACCCTGTACAGAACTCGCGGCTTCTCCACCCGTCCGCAACGTAGTGTCCGTTCCCACCACGTGCTGCGGCCTGTCGCCGGTCAGTGCTTTGAGATCGAGATCCGCCCGGAGAACAACCGGTGGACCGTGGCCATCCCCGAGATCAACGAAGTCACCGAGGCGAACACCCGTGCCGCCGTTGAACTCGCCGCCCGTGAATGCATCGCCGCCCACACCGGTATCCCGATCGGCTACATCTCGGTGTGGGTTCGCGACTGACCGGTCATCGCACCGGCCGAAACAGCGGTATCCAGACCCGGCTGTCCTCGCCGCCCGACAGTGCGGTCCAGTCTTCGAAGAACACCTCGACCTCCAGACCCACCCGGATGTCCTCGGGTGCGACGTCGACGACGTTCGTGATCAGCCGGGTGTCCGGCTCCTCGGCGAGTTCGACGATCGCGACGATGTAGGGCGGATCGAACCCCGGTATCCAGGGCTGACGGTCGACGGTGAATGCCGCGACCGTGGCCCGTCCCGACACCTTCTCCGCCGCGACGTCCATACTGCGGCACCGCCAGCAGACCGGGCCGGGTGGATGGAAGAAATGCCGGCAGCCGTGACAGCGCGAGATCAGTAGATCGCCGTTGCGCCCACCGGTCCAGAAGGCGGTGGATTCCGGTGTGGGACTTGGGGCCAGACGCAGTGCGGGGCGCTGGTAGCTGCTGTCACTCATCGGCTGCTCACCAGCATCGAGCCGGCCACCGGCCCGCCGCCGACCCCGACGGCGACGACCTCCGGCGTACGTGGGGCTTGGCGCGCTCCGCCTTCTTCCCACAGCTGCACGCATGCCTCGTGCAAGAAGCCCATGCCGTGCAGGCGTCCTCCGGAGAGCTGGCCGCCGCTGGTGTTCAACGGCAGCTGCCCCTCCAGCGCGATACGTTCTCCCCCGTCGATGAACTCACCGACCCGGCCGTGCTCACAGAATCCCAACGCCTCCAACCACATCACGGTCAGGAAGCTGAATCCGTCGTACAGCTGGGCCATGTCGACATCGGCCGGCCGCAGCGAGGTGTTCTCCCACAGCGTCGCCGCCGAATCATGGGCGGCCATCGTGGTGATATCGAAACGTTGCTCCCACGTTGGCCTTTCGAACATCCCGGGGCCCACCGACTCGACGGTCAGCGGGTGGCGTGGCAGACCCGCCGCGGCGTCCCGGCTCGACACGATGACAGCGGTGGCGCCGTCGCACGGAACGTCGCAGTCGTAGAGGCACAACGGTTCGGAGATCATCCGGGCCGACAGGTAATCCTCCATCGACATCGGATCCCGGTAGACCGCATCGGGATTGCGGCCCGCGTTGCGGCGCGCGTTGAGTGCGATCGCCCCGAGCTGCTCGCGGGTCAGCCCGAAATCGTGCATGTAGCGCTGGGCCGGCATGGCCAGCCAGTTCGCCGCCGACAGCGCCCCGAACGGCGCCGTCCACTCCATCTGCGGCGGCAACTTGCCGCCACCACCGAGCAGTACCGAGGCGTGGCCACCGCCGGCTTGCGCGGCAGCGGTGGACTCCCACACCGACCGGAACACCACGACGTGATTGGCCAGGCCCAGCGCCACCGCCATGCACGCCTGGATCACCGGGCCGATCTGACCGGCGGTCTCCAATGACGACATGTACCAGCGGCTGCGTAACCCGAGTGCGGTACGCACCTCGGTGACGTTCGAGCCGGAGAAGCCGGCGCCCGCGGCGACCGGGCCGGGATAGCTGGCGATGCCGTCGACGTCGTCGACCGACAGCCCGGCATCGGCGATGGCGCGCAGCACCGCCTCCAGCGTCAGGTCCAGCCCGGTGCGGCCCAGCCTGCGGCCGACGGCGGACTTGCCCGCACCGGTGATGACGGCCTTGCCGTCGAACGGCCCCCTGGTCACGTCTGCTCGTCGGTGTCGCGGTGTACTTGTCTCCGCGACGCGACGGCCTGTTCGGTGAGGATGAGCGCTATCAGGACGTCGACGGCGGTGACCACTAGTCCTATGTAGTACATCCACTTGACCGTCGGGTCGGGTTGGATGACGAAGTACAGAATCAAGAAGAGCGGCCCGACGATGCCGAAGACGAAGATCATCGCCTGAATGCGCAGGTAGGTCCACAACGTGGACATGGTCACTGCGCCCCGCGAGCCACCGGGCGCCCGCTGTCGGAGCTCCACTGCGACCAGGAGCCCGGGAACAGTGCCGCCGGCCGACCGAGCGCGGCGAGTGCGGCGACCGTGACCGCCGCGGTGACTCCCGACCCGCAGTAGACGCCCACCGGCGCGCTGCCCTCGGCGCCGCGCTCAGCCAGTTGGGCGCTGATCGCCGTCTCGGGGGCGAACGCGCCGTCCGCAGCCAACACCGCCGTGCTCGGCAGGTTGCGGGCACCGGGGATGTGCCCGGCCACCGGATCGACGGGTTCGAGCTCGCCGCGGAAACGCTCGGGTGCGCGCGCGTCCAGCAGCAGCACCGAGCCGAGGTCGTCGGCGCTCAGGGTGGGCATCGCCCCGGCGTACAGATCGTCGTGGGCCAGCGTCACGTCACCGGGCTCCGGGTCGACTGCGCCGGCCTCCAGCGGCCCGCCCGCGGCCTGCCACGCGGCCAGCCCGCCGTCGAGGATGCGGACATCGGCGAGGCCGGCCGCACGCAGCACCCACCAGGCCCGTGCCGAACCGGCACGATTCCAATCGTCGTAGACCACGATCGGCCGGCCCTGGTGCACACCCCATCGCCGTGCAGCCGCCGTCAGGGCGGCACCCGAGGGCAGCGGGTGACGGCCACGGCCGGTGACGCTATGGTCGCTCAGCTCGTCGTCCAGCGATACGTAGACCGCACCGGGCAGATGTTGCGCGAGGTAGGCGGCACGACCATCGGGTTCGGCGAGCTGCCATCGCACGTCGAGGATCGTCACCGGCTCACCGGCGCCGATGCGGCTGATCAGTTGCGCCGCCGTGATCAGCACCTCAGAGCGGCTCGTCATCGTTGCCCCTTCTCCGTCGTCTCGCAGACGATCATGCCCAATCGCGTGGGGTGTGTCAGCCGATGACCGGCGGTAGGGTCTGCGAGGTGAACTCGCCGCAGGCATACGCCCCCGACGGACGACCCCGCGCCCGGGGTCTGGGAATCGCAGTGTCCGGAGAGCCCGGGCCGCTCAACGCGCTCACCGACGTGCCCGGTGTCGAGGTGGGGGTCGTCACCCTCATCAGCGGTGACGGGCCGCTGGAGGTTGGCCGCGGGCCGGTTCGCACCGGTGTCACCGCGATCCTGCCGCGCGGGCGCGCCGGCGTCGGTCAGCCGTGTGCCGCGGGCTGGCATTCCCTCAACGGCAACGGCGAGATGACCGGCACGACGTGGATCGAGGAGTCCGGATCGTTCAACCTCCCTGTGCTGCTGTCGAATACGCATGCCGTGGGGGCCTGCCACACCGGGGTGATCTCCTGGGCCAACCGCGTCGACCCGGTGCTGGCCCGCCAGTGGCTGCTTCCGGTGTGCGCGGAGACCTGGGACGGCTACCTCAACGACATCAACGGCGGTCACGTCCGTCCCGAGCATGCCGAGGCCGCACTCGACAGCGCGACGGGCGGCCCGGTCGCGGAAGGCTCGGTCGGTGGCGGAACCGGGATGAACTGCTATGAGTTCAAGGGCGGCAACGGAACTGCGTCGCGCCGTGTGCGGTATGCCAGCCACACGTTCACCGTCGGCGCTTTCGTCCAGGCCAACTTCGGGTCACGCGACGAACTCACCGTTGCCGGCCGACACGTGGGTCCCTTACTGGGCGTGGACAATCCGCTCGCCGGTGACTGGTTCGAGCACGACCTGAACCGCCCGCCGCCGGGTGCCGGTTCGGTCATCGCGGTGATCGCCACCGACGCCCCGCTGCTGCCCGGCCAATGCAAGGCGCTGGCCCGCCGCGTTCCCCTGGGCCTGGCGCGGACCGGCACCACCGGCAGCCACTTCTCCGGCGACATCTTTCTCGCGTTCTCCACCGCACCGGCACCGGGGCTGGCCAGCCGCTTCCCCACTGGCGCACCGGCGGACGACGAGTTCTCCCAGCTGACATTCCTGCCCTGGGGCCGGATGGACGAGCTGTACACCGCCGTCGTGCAGGCGGTCGAGGAAGCCGTGCTCAACGCGCTGGTGGTCAATGCCGACATGGTCGGGCGCGACGGGCACCGCTCCCCCGCGCTACCGCACGACCAACTGCGCGGGCTGCTATAAGCCGGTCACACCTGCAGATTGGGCACGGCATTGAAACCGCCGAAGTCGAGTTGGGCGGCCGGGTTGGCGATCGCGGTGACCATCCCGGTGCCGAACGGGCCGTGCTCATCGTGCAGGGTCGCCGTGCCGACCGACACCCCGTCGGCCGCCCAATGCGTTTCCGCCTGCAGGCCGATGTAGTGCGACTGCGGTAACCGGGTCAGCGCCACAGTCAGGTCACCGTTGATGTACCCGATGCCCTTGGTCCCCAGGTTGCACACCAGGCTGGTGGCCTCCGCGACGATCACCGCACGCACGAACGGGGTCAACCCCTGGCCGGCGACGGCGTCGATGGGCTTGTGGTAGAAGCGCTTTCGGGTGGTGTTCTGGTGTTCTCCGCCTCTGGTGTCCCAGCCGGCGCCGTCGCTGCCGATGAGGTACGCATTGTCGTGCGTCTGCTGCGGCGGGGCGAAGGTGCCGTCCCCGATCCACTCCTCACCCGGCGGCGGTTCGGATGTGCGGTACTGCACCAACGTCGCGCGTGCCACGACCGTCTCGCCCTGAATCACATCGCATTCGGAGTTGCGGATTCGGTGGCCGTCGCGAATCAGGCGGGTGCGCATGTGGGTTGGGCGTTTGCGGGCCGCCTTGAACAGGTCAACGGTGAGACGGCCGGGAAGGAATCCCTCGAGCCCGTACTCCCGCTCGAGACTCCAGGCAGCCAGTGCCACGACCGCTGGACCGTTGAGCATGTCCTCGCCCCAGCGGCTCTGCGCCCACCGGGTCGGATGGAAGGTACCGTCAGATTCCGCTGTGAAATGCGCCGGGCCGTTCCGCATTGGCGCATCCTCGCACAAGGCCCTCCGGTGTCCGCGCCCGGATGCTTAGTCGACATAATAAAGGGGTCGGCGCGACGGAAGGTAGGGCCTGGGGTGTCTGAGCTCGGCGCTGTCCGTCCCCACGTCGACTCCGGCTCACCTCACCCCCGGCCGGGTCTGCTCGTAGCGACGCTGAGTGTGGTGGCCCTGACCGTCGCCGTTCTGCAGACCGGGGTCGTGCCCGTCCTGGGTGTGATCGCCCGCCAGCTCAACGCCTCCACCGTCCACGTCAGCTGGGCCGTCACCGCCAACCTGCTCGCCGCCGCGGCCACCACTCCGTTGATCGGCCGGCTGGCCGACCTCTACAGCAAGCGCCGGGTCCTGCTGGTGGTGCTGGCCGTCGTGCTGGCCGGATCGCTGCTCGCCGCACTGACCGCGTCACTTCCGCTGCTGATCATCGCGCGGGTGCTCCAGGGCGCCTCGTACTCGCTGTACCCGATCAGCGTGTCGATCCTGCGCGAGGAATTGCCCCCGGACCGGCTGATGCGGGCGATGGCGGTGCTGTCCGGAACCCTCGGCTTCGGCGGCGGCATGGGTCTGGTGGTGACCGGTCTGCTGATGCGCGGCGACGCCGGCTATCACCGGGTGTTCTGGCTGACCACCGCGTTCACCGCGATGGTGATCGTCATGGTGCTGCTCGTCGTCCCGTCGAGGCCGCGCACGGCGTCGGGCACGATCGACTGGGCCGGAGCCCTCGGACTGGCCGTCGGGTTGTCCGCGGTGCTGCTGGCCATCACCCAGGGCACCGGCTGGGGATGGGCCTCACCGCGCACGATCGGCTGCGCGGGCGCGGGCCTGGCGGCCCTGGGCGCGTGGTGGTGGTGGGAGCGCCGCAGCGCACAGCCCCTGGTGTCCACCGCGATGCTGTCCCGGCGCCCGATCCTGCTGACCAATATCGCCACCGTGCTTGTGGGGATGGGGCTGTACCTCAGCTTCCTCGGTCTGACCGACTTCGTTCAGTCCCCGGTGGCAAGCGGTTACGGTTTCGGCGCCACGGTCCTGGGTGCCAGCCTGGTGTTCCTGCTTCCTGGCGCGGTCGCGGGCTTCGTCACCGCGGTGCTCAGCGGCCGCTACATCGACCGCTTCGGGGCCCGCATCGTCCTGGTGGTCGGCGCGATGGCCGGGGTGGTCGGCTTCACCCTGCTGGCGGTGCTGCACGACCAGCCGTGGCAGGTCATCGCCGCCACCGTGCTGGCCAACGCCTACATCAGCCTGGCGTACGGGGCGCTGCCCGCGTTGGTCGTACAAGAGGTCGACGCCGGGGAAACCGGCGTCGCGACGAGCATGAACGCGATCGCGCGCACCATCGGCAGTTCGGTGGCCGCTGCGATCGTGGCCGTCCTGCTGAGCCGCTCGCAGCACGGCTTTCCCGCGGAGAGCAGCTTCATCGCCATCTTCGTGCTGGGCGCGGTCACCGCACTCGGGGCGCTCGTGCTCATCGCCACGACGCGGCCGCGGCTGCGGCGTCTGGAATCCCTCGACGACATCACCGATTCGCGCGCGATGAACCACGAGTGGGGCTAGCGCGCCGCGGTCTCCTGGCCGGGCTGCGGCCTAGTGCCACCGCGGGCCGCGCCGATCCCGGCGGCCACCACGAAGCCGATGCCGACGATCGCCAGCACCGTCGGAACCTGTTGCAGCACAAGGAATCCGATCACCAGCGCCAGCGCCGGCTCCAGGCTCATCAGGGTGCCGAACGCTGCGGTGTTCAGGCGGCGCAACGCCAGCAACTCCAGCACGAACGGAGCCATCGGGAGTAGCAGTGCCAACCCGAACCCGACGAGGATCAACTCCGGCGTCAATCTGGGCAGCACGGCGTGACCGACCGCTGCGGTGGCGACCAGCGCCGCCACCGGCATCGACACCCCCAGGCCGGCCAGCCCGTCGACGCTGTCGCCGACGCGCTGGGTGAGCAGGATGTAGGCCGCCCAGCACAGCGCCGCACCCAAGGCGAGCCAGACGCCGGTCGTGTCGATGGTGCCGCGCCACGGCTCGGTGAGCAGCAGGACGCCGCCGCCGGCCAGTGCCGGCCACACCAGCCGGCCCCGCCCGCGGCCGCTGACCACCGCCACACCCAGCGGTCCGAGAAACTCCAGGGCGCTGGCCGTCGCCAACGGAATCCGCGCGAGCGCGGCCATGAACACCAGCGTGGTCAGCGCCGTCACGGCACCCAGTGCGACGCACGTCGCGAAGGTGGTCCTGGTGAACGACGACGGACGGGGACGCACCAACACCAAGAACAGCAGCCCGGCCCACGTCAGCCGCAGCCAGACCGCACCGTCGGTCCCGATTCGGCCGATCAGCCCGACGGCGACCGCCAGACCGAGTTGGACGCACACCATGGCCCCGACCGCGAGGGCCGCGCCGGTCCTCGCAGAGTGAGCGGGCATGGTTGGCATGATTGCAGAGGACACTCAGGCCACCCACGCCGGAACGGACGCTCAGTGAGTTCTTCACCGAAGGACGAGTCGCTCGACTCGATCAGCCACACGCTGGCCCAGGTGATGCGGCTCAGCGGCAGCCGGTCAATGTTCGCCCGTCAGGCTGCGGCGGCGGGCGTCGCCCTGACCCAGCCGTCCTACGTGTTGCTGCGCGTCCTGATCGACGAGGGCCCGCAGTCGATGGGTGCGCTGGCCCGCGCCGCGCACATGGACGTCGGCATGGCGACCCGGCAGGTGGGCAGCCTCGTCGACGCGAAATTGGCGACGCGGCAGCCGGATTCGGCCGATGCCCGGGTGACGCTGATCGCGGTCACCAGGACCGGGCGGCGCGTCGCCGGTTCCCTGCAGGAGGTCCGGCGCCGTCATCTGCAGCGCGCGTTGTCGGGCTGGACGGGAGCCGAACTCGACGAGTTCGACCGGCTGCTGACCCGGTTCTTCGACGATTCGGTGGGCACCCCGATCGACGACTGAGTGCTCAGCCGTCCTGCAGGGCGGCGACGCACGCCCGCAGGGCGTCGTCCTCGCCGGGATCGGCGATCTGCGGCAGCTGGACGCCGTCGGCCAACCCGCCGTAGCGCGCCCGCAGGATCGCCGGAAGTTCGTCGTAGCGCCCCGATACCAGCAGGGTGTCGAGCACCTCGTCGGTGAGCACGGTGGGCAGGTCGTCCCAGCGGTTGTCCTTGACCACCGCGCGTAGCCGGTCGGCGAGATCGGTCAGGCCCAGGCGCTGAAGTGCGGGCGTATAAGCCGGTGTGGAGTACAGGAAGGCGAGCAGTTCGCGTTGCCGCTCCCGCGCACGGGCCACCGCCGCCTCGTCCGTGCCGGTCGCCATCGCACAAGAGGCGATGATCGCCGGTGCCGCAGCGCGATGTGCACCGGCCGCACCCCGGTCGAGGGCCGGCCGGACGACGTCGCGCAGGTAGGCCGGGTCGGAATTGGTGGAGTGGGTCACCACGCCGTGGGCCAATTCGCCGGCCAGCTCACACATTCCGGCATTGACCGCGCCCAGCCACACCGGTGGCGCGGCGACATCGTCGTCGGGGCCGGGGTTGAAGTACGGCTGCAGGCGGGTCAGCTGGTAGTTCTGCCCCCGGAAGTCCACCGGACCGCCGGTGCGAAACGCCGTGAACAACGCCTCCAGCGCACCGAGGTAGTCACGCATCCGGGATCGCGGCTCACTCCACGGCATGCCGTAGCGGTCACGGATGTTCTGCTTGATCTGGCTGCCCAGCCCGAGTTCGAAACGGCCGCCGGAGAGGACCGCCAGATCCCACGCGGTGTAGGCCACCAGTGTGGGGCTGCGCACGAAGGCCAGGGTGATCGAGGTGCGGACCGTGATGGTGGTGGTGTGCTCCAGCGCGAGCAACGCCACCGCCAGCGAATCGTGAATGGTTTCGGCCACGTGCAGGCCGTCGAATCCCAGCTGTTCGACACGGCGCGCATAACCGGCGACGTCGCGCAGCGGCAGCCGGGGATCCATTCCCGCGTAGACCTTCATCGCGCCCCACCTTAACATTTGCTTGACATTGTCAATTTTATGGTCTTAGCCTTCGGCGATGACCGCAGCACGGTTCTACTTCGACTGGGGCAATTACGTCACCATGCTCAAGCTGCTGCGGGCCGAACCGGACGCGGCGCGCCGGCGCAGGCTGCAGGCGTTGTTCGTGGTGGGCATTCCGCTGATGGCTGCCATCCACACCGTGTGTTTCGCCCTGGACCCGATCCTGTTCCCCGCGTTGCGCCGCACCGACGTTCGCGAGCCCGTCTTCTGCGTGGGCCACGCCCGCAGTGGGACGACCTACCTGCACCGGCTGATGGCCAGAGACGACCGGTTCAGCGTGGTGATGCTCTACGAGATGCTGTTCCCGTCGCTGCTCGAGAAGCGCCTGCTCCGTTTGCTGTTCCGGGCTGACGAGGTGTTGTTCGCACGGCGTCTGCGGCGCAGGATCGAGGACGCTGAGGACCGCGCCTTCGCCGAGACCAACGACATGCACCGCACCGGGTTCTTCTCACCGGAGGAGGACGACTTCCTGCTGACCTGCTCGATGGCCTCCGGTGCCTGGATCGCCCTGTTCCCCTATATGGGCCGGTTCGACTTCTACCACCTCGACCGGTGGAGCCCCGCGCGGCGCCGCAGGGTGATGGAGTTCTACAAGCAGTGTGTGCGCCGCCAACTGGTGCTCAACAAACGCAGCGTCCACTTGAGTAAGAACCCGACCTTCTGCGGTCGCATCGATACCCTCATCGAGGTGTTCCCCGACGCGAAATTCGTTGTGCTGATGCGTAATCCCTACGAGACCATCCCCAGCCTGCTCAAGATGCTGCAAACCAGCTGGCGGCTGCGCGGCCACGACGAGCAGCTGATCACCGAGTCGCTGACGCTGCTGGCCGACCAGTCCTATCACTCCTACCGT
The DNA here is from genome assembly GCF_036023875.1 of Mycobacterium sp. NBC_00419. Classification (NCBI taxonomy): domain Bacteria; kingdom Bacillati; phylum Actinomycetota; class Actinomycetes; order Mycobacteriales; family Mycobacteriaceae; genus Mycobacterium; species Mycobacterium sp. NBC_00419. The sequence goes on along the minus strand of NZ_CP107931.1, from coordinate 5,599,674 downwards.
CATCCGAACGACGTGCTGGCCCGGCACCCCGAAATCCGGTCCTGCGTGGTGGACTACCGCGCGCTGGTCGCCGAGCCGGGTGAGACGATGCGTCACGTCTACGACTCGCTGGATCTCGACCTGCCCGCCGCCCTGGCCGCCTCCTTCGACGCGTCCCGGGGCAAGGGCCACGAAACCCTGCACCGCTACAGCCTCGAGGAGTTCGGGCTCGACCCCCGCGACATCCACACCGAGCTTGCCGACCTGTTCGAGCAGTACAGCTGGGACACCGAAGGAGAACACGCAGATGCCACCTGACCACGGCTCGGCCGAACTCCGGGCGGCCTTCGACGACCTGATCGCGAGCCTGCAGCGGGCCCGCGGCGCCATCGAGTCCCCCGATCTGCACGCACCCCCGCCGAACGAGCGGGGCCTGGCCGAGGGCTATCGCTACCTGCTCGGCTACACCTTCTCGGCGATCGAACGCGCCTTCTTCGAGGATCCGGGGTTCCCGTACTTCCGCCGGGCCATCCAGCCCGCGGACAAGGCGACCATCGACAACGCCGACGCGCTGTACCTGTCGGCGGCGATCGACGGCGAGCAGACCTACCGGATCACCGGCCGGTTCCCCGGCACGGCGCCGCAGTACGTGATCTTCGAGACCCACGCGTCCTACGCGGGCGACTCGGGCAGCCTGGCCGAACTGAGCCCCGTCACCCGGATGATCACCGGCTCGCTGGACAGCACCGAGCTTCAGGTCGACGCCGACGGCGGCTTCGAGATCCTGGTGGCCCCCGACCGGCCCGCGGGCTACACCGGAAACCACCTGCCCAGTCGCAAGGTCACCGATGCCGCCGCCGGTGTCGCGCGCTACATCATCGTGCGAACGCTGTTCCACGACTGGGCGGTTGAGGTCGCACCCGAACTGCACATCAGCCAGGCGGGCAACGAGGGTGCGCATCCCGCACCCCTCGACACCGCAGCGGCGGCAGCCGGCATGCGGCGGGCGGGCTCGATCGTCGAAGGCCAGATGACGTTCTGGAACGATTTCTACGACATCGTGCTGGAGACCCACGGCGACCGTAACGGCGACGGTAAACAGTTCATGCCGACCAACGACCTCAACGCGCCGGCCCGGGCCAACATCGCCGCCGGCGGCGGCCAGAACACCAACGTCTACGCCGGCGGCGTGTTCGACCTGGGTCCCGACGACGCACTGCTCATCGAGATCACCGTGCCCGTCGAGCCCGCCTACAGTGGCTTCCATCTGGCCAATCTGTGGGGCGAGTCGCTGGATTACGCCAACCACCAGTCCAGCCTCAATGGATTCCAGGCTGAACCGGACGCCGACGGCGTGATCCGCTACGTCGTCGCCCACCGCGACCCGGGCGTACCGAATTGGCTTGACACGACCGGTGTTCCGCGCGGCTTCCTGAGCCTGCGCTGGACGTATTCCGAGGATCCGGCGACCCTGCCCGAGCACACCGTCCGCATGGTGTCCCTCGTCGAACTGCGCGCGCAGCTGCCGGCCGACACCCGGACCGTCTCCCCCGACGAGCGCGCTGCCCAGATTGCCATCAGGCAGGCGCACGTGCAGCGCCGCTACCGGCAGTACTGACCTATCCGGCGGTAACCCGGTCGACGAGTTCGCGGGCCAGCGCGAAGGCAGAGGTGGCCGCCGGCGACGGGGCGTTGCGCACGTGGGACACCGCGCCGACGCGGGAGATCACGAAGTCGTCGACCAGGGTGCCGTCGCGGCCGACAGCCTGGGCCCGGACCCCGGCGTGCGAGCTCCCGTCGAGGTCGGCCACCGACAGCCCCGGCATATAGCGCGCTGCGGCGCGCACGAACGCGCGCCGGCTCGCTGCCATCCGGATCTCGTCTGCCCCGACCCGCCAATATCGTTGCGCCACATGCCAGGTGCCCGGCCAGCTCACCGTCTCCCAGGAGTCGCGCCAGTTCCAGCGGCGCAGCGAGTAGCCGTCGCGGGCGGGCACCATAATGGCGGTCGGACCCAGCGTCACCGCACCGCCGATGTGCTTGGTGATGTGCACCCCCAGGAACGGCAGTTCGGGGTTGGGCACCGGATAGATCATCCCGTTCAGGCGCGGTTGCGCGGTGGGTGTGAGCCCCAGATAGGCACCGCGGAACGGGACGATCTGCGGGTCACGCGGAGCGCCCGCACGCCGGGCCAGCCGGTCCGACCACAATCCCGCACAGGCAATCACCGTCGTGGCCCGGATCGGGCCGTCGCCGGTGTGCACCACCGGCGACTGCGCACCGTCGATGCGGTGGACCTCGGTGCCGAACCGGATCGCCGCACCGGCCGCCGTCAGTTGCTCGACCAACGCCCGCGCCACCGCGGGATAGTCCACGATGCCGGTGTTGGGCGCGTGAAGTGCTTGCACACCAACGGCATTGGGTTCGATCTCGGCGATCTCGGCTGAGCCGACCCGGCGCAGACCCGGTACGGCGTTGGCCCGGCCCCTGGCCTCCAGGTCGTCCAGCCGCGGCAGTTCGTCGGCGGAGGTCGCCACGATCAGCTTGCCGCAGCGCTCATGTGCGATGTCGTGCTGCTCGCAGAACTCATACATCTGCCGCGCACCCTCGACGCACAGCCGGGCCTTGAGCGAACCGGGCTGATAGTAGATGCCGCCGTGGATGACTCCCGAGTTGTGCCCGGTCTGGTGCTGCGCCGGGCCGGCCTCACGTTCGAGCACCACCACCGAGTCGGCCGGGCGCCGGACCAGCCATTCCCGCGCGACAGCCAACCCCACAATGCCTGCGCCGACCACGACTAGGTCGAAATCGTTGCCGGCCATGCTGCAGCTCAGTCGATATCGACGTCTGCGGGCTGTTCCATCGCCCGCCGGACGTGCGCGCGGCGCTCCTCGATGGTCCGCCCCAGCTCCTGCAGCAGGTTGGGATTCTGATGCACGAGGTCTGCCATCTTGTCCCGCGGCACGTGCAGCGTGGTCACCTCACCGACCGCGTACGCCGACCCCAGTACCTCCTGCCGGGTCAGCGCCGACTGTCCGAGGAAGCTGCCTTCGGCCTGCGACCAGATGACGGTCTCCGAGCCGTCTTCGAGCCGGGCTGTCATCTGCACCTCGCCGTCGAGTACGAAGGCCATTCCGTCGGGTACTTCACCGGCACGCTGGATCAGTTCACCGCCGGCGAAGCGTTCGAGGCGGGCATGGTCGATCAGCATCTGCTGCTCGTCACGACTGAGCCGGAACATCGGCCCCACCACCGTGGCGACGGCCTCCGCGATGCGCTCCTCGGTCGAGAAGTCGTCTTCGACCCCGTCGAGATGCAGCCCCTCGCGCCGCGAGGCGTACCAGATCCACCGCAGGAACGTCGCTTTGGCCTTCCCATCCTCGGCCGGGGACTTCAACGGGATCTTGGTGCGGTACTCCGTGGCGCCGCCCGTGACCGCCGACGGTTTGCGGTCGGGATCGCACTGCGGCAGTTCGGAGGCGACCCGCCTGAGCATCGCGCAGACCTTGTCGGGTGGATCGGTGAGCGAGAACACGCTGGTGACCGTCAAGGAATGCTGCCCGGCCGGCCGGCTGAGGTTAGCGAAGGACGCCGCGGCCAGAACCGAGTTCGGCGTGATCTGCAGGCCTGTTCCAGTCTCGAGATGAATTGCCCGCCAATTGACTTCGACGACCTTGCCCTTGGCTTGCGCCGTCTCGATCCAATCCCCCAACCGGAAGGGCTGCTCGAAGAGCATCAGCAAGCCGGAGATGATCTGGCCTACCGAGTTCTGCAGGGTCAGGCCGACCACGATCGACGTGACGCCGAGTGCGGTGAACAAACCCTTGACGTTGGCGCCCCAGATGTAGGCGAAGATCATCGCGACGCCGACCGCGATCAGCACGAACCTCAGAACGTCGAGGAAGATCGACGGGATTCGCTTGCGCCAGGAGCCGTCCGGGGCGCTCTGGAACAGAGCGGCCTTGATGCCCGAGAGCAACAGCACCAGTACGACGAAGGCGACCAGTGTGCCGACGACGCGCACCGACGTCGCCTCCGGCGGAAGCTGGCGAGCCTCCAGCATCAGCAACAGCAGTGCGCCCAGTGGCAGCAGGTAGTTGCGCATGATCGACACCGGCCGCAGCAGGAAGCTCTGCTTGCGTTGCAGCGCGTGCTGCCATTCGGTGAGGCCCACCAGCCCCAGCGGCAATCCGATGGCGATACCGATCGCCCAGTAGAACCAGGCTGACGAGAAGAGGTCGGTCATCACTGACGCTCCACGAGCCGCCATACCGGTTCGGTTTCACCGTCGACGGTCACCGATCCGGCCGAGGCGAACCGCATGATCTCGTTCAGCGAGTCGTACACCCTCGATGTGACGTAGATGCCGGGCTGCGGCGAGCCGTTCTTGATCTGGCGGGCCAAGTTGACCGCGGAGCCCCACATGTCGTAGACGACCGACGGCTTACCGAACAGTCCGCTGCTGACCGCACCGGTGTCGATACCGACGCGCAGACTGAGGTTGTTGTCGGTCTCGGCGTTGAACCGTGCCAGGATCTGCTGACATTCCAGCGCGAAGTCGACGGATCGACGGACGTTGTCCAGCCGCGGAATCGTCAGCCCACAACTTGCGAGATAGCCATTTCGCACCGTGTGGACCCGCTCGACGCCGAGACTCTCTGCGGCGGCGTCGATCTGACGGATCAGCTCGTTGACAAGTGCCAGCGATTCTTCGGGAAGCAGATCTAGCTGCAGCTGGTCGAGGCCGATGAAGTCGGCGAAGATCACCGAGACGTTCTGGTGCTCGACGGCGATGGTCTCCTCGCCCTGGCGGAAGCGTTCGGCGATCGACTCCGGCATCAGCGAGCGCAGCAGTTCGTCAGTCTCCTTGCGCTGCTGGTTGATCAGGTCTTCCTTGACCGTCAGACTTCGGCCCATCTCGTTGAACGCCTGGGTCAGGTCACCGATCTCGTCGCGGGTGTCCACCGGGATCGACACGTCGTAGTCGCCGGCGCTGATGCGCTGCGCCCCGGCCTCCAGCCTTCTGATGGGGCGCACGAAAATCTGAGCCAGCGCGATCGCCAGCAGGCAGACTACGAAGATCATTCCCACGGTGGCCTGGACCATCGTCCTGGTGAATGTCGCTTCACGCCGGAACGCTTCGGCGGTGTCGACCTTGGCGACGATCGTCCAGTGCAGTTCGGAATCTTTGATCACCAGTGGCGCATAGGCCTGCAACGTTTCCTGGCCGAGGTAATCGGTGGCGACGAGGGTTCCTGACTCACCCCGTTGCGCGTTCTTCGTCGCCTCGGAGCCCACGGGTTGCACCAGGGTCGTTCCGCCCTGCCGAATGGACATGTCGGCGACATCGGGCGGTGTACCGGCCTGCACCACGTCCTGTTTGAACTGCTGCGGATTCTCCAGGAACAGCCGTGAATCCGATCGCATCAGGTCGTCGGGCCCGGCCAGATACGTCTCGCCGGTCTCGCCGAGGCCGGCCTGGCGCCACTGCTTGTCGAAGGTCATCAGCCGATTGATCTTCTCAATCGGGAACTGAAGCGCCAGAACGCCTTCGGTGCGACCATCACGCCGGATGGGGGCGACCATCCATGCGGTCGGCGACATCTCAGCCGGCTGGTAGAACTCGAAGTCGGTGAATCCGACATAGTCCACCGCGTTGGACGCCATCGCCTTGACGTAGGCCTCCTGGAGTTTAGAACCCGCGTAGGGACCGTTGACGATGTTGGTGCCCAGGTCGACGTCTTTGTAAGCGCTGTAGACCACGTTTCCGCGGGCGTCGAGGAGCAGGGCGTCCTCGAACTCGAAACGGGTGACGATCTGGCGGAAGAAGTCCTGGTACCTGTTGTTGGCCGCGGACCACGCGCTGCCGTCGCGGGCGTCCCGCATGGTGATGGCGTTGTCATCGTCGCGCCGCAGCGCGGTGTAGTTGGCCTGCAGATAGCGTTCGGCCGGTGAGCTCGGCAGCAGGGCCGCCGGGTCGAGTTTGGTCCCGCTGTACTGCTCGGTCTGCTTGACGAAGGTGTTGTTGTAATAGTCGACGACGCTCTGCCACTGTGCGCCGTTGATCGGGGCATTGGCCAGTTGGTCGAATCCGGCGGTGAAGTCCTCCAGCGCCCCTACGGTCACCGACCCGTGGGTATAGATGATGAGCGAGTTCTTCAGATCGGAGACCTCGGTCTCCAGAGAACGCGTCTGCGACTGGCGCTGCTCGGTCAGCCTGTTGAACACCGCCTCCCGCAACGACGACCGCCCCGCGTGATAGGCGATGCCACCCACGACGGCGGCTGCCAGAACGGTGCACAGCACCATCATCAGGATGAGCTTGGACTGAATGCTGACATGGCTCAGCGGGCGCCTGCGGCGTAGCCGGTCCAGCCGGGTAGGTGCATGTGACTCCGCGACGGCCGGTTCAGCTGGTACTTCGGCAGCGTCTGGGTCAGACACTTGGGTCATCGCCACCCCTTCGCCCCGGCACGACCCGACATGGCACGGATCACCCAGCAGGGTACCAGCACAAATGGGGCTAATGAGGCTGATGTGACGTCGGGCAGGAGGCGATGTCACCTGCTCACTGACCGGAACCCGCCGTTGAGCAACACGGCTGCGAATGATCGGATATCAGACGTGGACACCAGTTACGAAGGCACGCTGCGGGAAGTCGGCACCGAAAAGGGCGTTCTGCGCTATCACGAGGCGGGCGAGGGCCCCACGCTGCTACTCCTGCACGGCTCCGGCCCCGGCGTCACCGGCTGGCGCAACTACCGCGGCAACCTGGCGTTCTTCGCCGAACATTTCCGGTGCCTGGTCCTGGAGTTCCCGGGCTTCGGGGTCAGCGACGATTTCGGCGGTCACCCGATGCTCGACGCCCAGGCGGCCGTGCCGGTGTTCATCGACGCGCTGGGACTCGACCGCGTCGACGTGATCGGCAACTCGATGGGCGGTGGCGTCGGCATCAACTTCGCGATCAATCACCCCGACCGGATCGGCAAGTTGATCACCATCGGCGGGATCGGCACCAACATCTACAGCCCCGGCCCCAGTGAGGGAATCCGGCTGCTGCAGGAGTTCACCGAGGATCCCACCCGGCAGCGCCTCGTCGACTGGCTCAACTCGATGGTCTACGACCAGGACCTGGTCACCGAGACGCTGATCAACGAGCGCTGGGAGCTGGCCACCGATCCCGAGACGTTGGCCAGTGCGCGCCGGATGTACGGCAAGGCCGCATTCGCGGCGATGACGAAGATGATGCGCAACGCCGATTTCCCGCTGCCCTGGGCGATCATGCACAAGGTCAAGGCACCCACCCTGTTGACCTGGGGACGCGATGACCGGGTCAGCCCGCTGGACATGTCACTGATCCCGATGCGGACCATCCCCAATGCCGAAATGCATGTGTTCCCCAACTGCGGGCACTGGGTGATGATCGAGCAGAAGCAGGCGTTCGAAGCCACCGCGCTGAGCTTCCTGCAGCGCGCCTAGCGTTTCGGCGCTAGCAGGTCGAACCCCTGATAGCCGCCGGCGGCCACGTCGGCGCAGATGTCGTTGTAGACGCCGAACCCGCCGCAGAACAGCATGAACACCCGCGGCTTGCCCGGCACGTTAGCGCCCAGGTACCAGGAGTCGGCCTTGGTGAACAGCGTGGTCTCCGCGCGCCGGGACAGTTCTGACAGCCAGCTCTGCACCGCCTCAGGCGTGGCTTCCAGTGCGGCGTAGCCGTTGTCGTCGAGATAGCCGATGGCCTCGGCGATCCAGTTAACGTGCGCCTCCGCGCCGAGCACCATGTTGGCTAACACCGCCGGGCTGCCCGGGCCGGTGATCAGGAACAGATTCGGGAACCCGTCGCAGCCCAGCCCCAGATAGGTCCGCGGCCCGTCGGCCCAATCGTCGGATAACGCCTGTCCCCCACGGCCGATGATGCTGATCTTGCCCAGCGCGCCGGTCAGCGCGTCAAAGCCGGTGGCGAACACGATCGCGTCGACGTCGTAATGGGCTGCCGCGGTGTTGATCCCGGTGGCGTCGACGGACTCGATCGGGGTTCGGCGCACGCTGACCAGCTCGACGTTGGGCCGGTTGAATGTCTGGAAGTACTGCGAATCGGTGCAGATGCGTTTGGCCCCGATCGGATGGTCGTCGGGGATCAGCAGTTCGGCGACGGCTGGGTTGTCGATGACCGCGCGGACCTTCTCCTCCCAGAACGTCCTGGCCTCGTCGTTGGCGGCGAGGTCGAGCATCTGGTCGGGGAACGTTTTGGAGAACAGCACACCACCGAGCTGCCAACGCTTTTCGAATGCCGCGCGGCGCTGCGGGGCCGGCACCTGCAAGGTGGGCGTGGTCGTCCCCACGTAGGGCGAGCCACCGCCGCTGCGAAACGACATCTGCCGACGCTGCGCATAGTTCGCCTTGACGTCGGCCAGTTCCTCGGCGGTCAGCGGCCGGTTGCCGGCCGGGACGCTGTAGTTGGGTGTGCGCTGGAAGACATAGAGCTGGGCGGCCTGCTCGGCGATGAGCGGAATCGACTGAATGCCCGAGGATCCCGTGCCGATGACCGCGACCCGCCTGCCGGTGAAGTCGACGCCCTCATGTGGCCAGTGCGCGGTGTGGAAGACATCGCCGGTGAAGGTGTCCAGCCCGGCGAAGTCGGGAGTGATCGCCGCCGACAGAGCACCAGTGGCCATGATGACGAACCGTGCGTTGACCACCTCACCGGAGTCGGTGCTCACCGTCCACCGCAGGGTGTCCTCGTCGAGGACCGTCGACGTCACCCGGGTACCGAAGGTGATGTCACGACGCAGGTCGAGTCTGTCGGTCACCCAGTTCAGGTACTCGAGGATCTCTGACTGGGTGGCGTAGCGCTCAGTCCAGTTCCACTCCTGCTGCACGTCCTCGGAGAACGAGTAGCTGTAGTCGACGCTCTCCACATCGCAGCGCGCGCCCGGGTAGCGGTTGAAATACCAGGTGCCGCCCACCCCAGGGGCCGCCTCGAACACCCGGACGCTCAGCCCCTGTGAACGCAATCGGTGCAGGGCGTACAGCCCGGCGAATCCGGCGCCGACGACGACGGCGTCGACGTGGGCGGGCCGGCTGTGCTGCATGCTCGTCAGATTGACAAATCAGAGAAGATTTGTAAACACCGGCGATACGTGTGGTCCGCTCATCGGGACAACGCGTCGCGCCAGTTGCCGGCGCGGGTCCACTATGGAGACACCAGACCCGACGAATGAGGGAAAACGCATGACAACCCGGGTTATCGACAAAGTCATGGACGCCGCGGATCAGTTGCGGGATCACGCCGTCGAGGCCGAGAAGATCGGCCAACTCACCGAGCAGACGGTGAAGATCATGAAGTCGGCGGGCAATATCCGCCTACTGCAACCCAAAGAGCACGGCGGCCTCGAGGTGCATCCGCGCGAGTTCGCCGAGACCGTCATGGCCACCGCGGCACTCGATCCGGCGGCCGGCTGGATCAACGGGGTCGTGGGCGTCCACCCCTATCAGTTGGCCTACGCCGATCCGCGGGTGGCCGCCGAGATCTGGGCCGACGACGTCGACACCTGGGTGGCCTCGCCCTACGCACCGCAGGGTGTGGCGGTGCCCGTCGACGGCGGTTACATCTTCAACGGACGCTGGCAGTTCAGCTCCGGCACCGACCACTGCGACTGGATCTTCCTCGGCGCGCTGCTCGGCAACGCCGAGGGCAGGCCCGTCATGCCGCCGCAGATGCTGCACATGATCCTGCCCCGCAAGGACTACGAGATCGTCGAGGACTCGTGGGATGTCGTCGGGTTGCGCGGCACCGGGTCCAAGGACGTGATCGTGCGCAACGCGTTCGTCCCCGACTACCGCACCATGGACGCGTTCAAGGTGATGGACGGCACCGCCCAGCGGGAAGCCGGCATGACCGACACCCTCTACCTGATGCCCTGGTCGACGATGTTCCCGCTCGGCATCTCCTCGGCCACCATCGGCATCTGCGAAGGTGCACTGGCCGCTCACCTCGACTATCAACGCGAGCGGGTCAGTGCCGCAGGGACTGCCATCAAGGACGACCCGTACGTGATGTACGCGATCGGTGAGGCCGCCGCCGACATCAACGCCGCGCGCCAGGAGATCCTGGCCAACGTGGACCGGATCTACGACATGGTCGACTCCGGCAAGGAGGTCTCGTTCGCCGACCGGGCCGCCGGCCGCCGAACCCAGGTTCGTGCGGTGTGGCGCGCGGTGATGGCCGTCGACCAGATCTTCTCCCGCTCCGGTGGCAACGGCATGCGCATGGACAAGCCGCTGCAGCGGTACTGGCGCGACGCGCACACCGGCATGGCACACGCCATCCACGTTCCGGGCACTGTCTTCCATGCGTCAGCTCTCAGCTCCTTCGGCGTCGAACCCGAGGGACCGCTGCGGGCGATGATCTGACGGGAGCCGCGATGAGTGTGTTCTCCAGCCTCGGCTACGTCACGATCCAGACCGCCGATATCGAGCGGTGGCGCCAATTCGCTTTCGGGCTGCTCGGTTTCGCCGAGGGTAAGGGTCCCGACCCCGATTCGCTGTATCTGCGGATGGACGAGCGGGCAGCGCGGATCATCGTCACTCCCGGTGACGGCGACCGAATCGTGGCCGCCGGCTGGGAAGTTCGCGACCGGATCGGACTCGAACGGGTCAGGCAGACCCTCGACGCGGCAGGCGTGCCGTACAAGCAGCTCTCCCAGGCCGAGGCCGACGACCGCCGGGTGGAGGAGGTCATCACCTTCGATGATCCGGCGGGCAACACGCTGGAGGTGTTCCACGGCGCAGTCCTCGACCACAGCCCGGTCGTGACACCTTTCGGCGCCCGGTTCGTCACCGGTGACCAGGGCCTGGGCCACGTGGTACTGCCCGCCCTTGATGCCCCCGCCCTGTTCGAGTTCTACACCGAGACATTGGGTTTCCTGTCCCGCGGCGCGTTCCGGGTGCCGCTGCCGAAGGAGTTCGGACCGATCCGGATCCGCTTCCTCGGGGTCAACGAACGCCACCACAGCCTGGCGATCGCACCGGCGACGACATTGCGCGACCCGGGCCTGATCCACATGATGGTCGAAGTCGACAGCCTCGACGCCGTCGGTGCGGCCCTCGACCGGGTCAGCAAGGAGGGGTTCCAGCTGTCCTCGACCCTGGGCAGGCACACCAACGACAAGATGGTGTCGTTCTATGTGCGCGCGCCCGGCGACTGGGACCTCGAATTCGGCACCGGTGGTCTGCGCGTCGACGAAAGTCACTACACCGCAGAGGAGATCACCGCCGACAGCTACTGGGGACATCAGTGGGTAAGCGATCTACCCGCTGCCATGCGGCCCTGAACTGACATGCCCGATTTCGATGAAACAGTCGATGTCGTCGTCGCCGGATCCGGTGGCGGCATCACTGGGGCCTATACCGCCGCCCGAGAGGGCCTTTCGGTCGTTCTCGTGGAAGCGACCGACAAGTTCGGCGGAACGACGGCGTACTCGGGTGGCGGTGGTATGTGGTTTCCGTGCAATCCGGTGCTCCGGCGCGCGGGAAGCGATGACACGATCGAACGGGCGCTGAACTACTTCCATGCCGTTGTCGGGGACCGCACTCCGCAGGACCTGCAGGACGCCTATGTCCGCGGTGGTAGCGCACTCATCGAATACCTGGAGGCCGACGAGAACTTCTCGTTCACCGTGCTTCCCTGGCCGGACTACTTCGGCAACGCCCCCGACGCCCGCACCGACGGGTTGCGCCACATCGTCGCCGTCCCGGTCCGCGACGAGAAGCTCGGGCCGTACGCAGGTTCGGTTGGCGGCCCCCTGGACACCGAACGCCTCGGCGCCCCGGCACCGGGCAAACTGTTCGGTGGCCGGGCCCTCATCGGCCGATTCCTGGCCGCGCTCAGCGGTTTTCAGAACGCCACACTGCACCGCAACACCGAACTGGTGGACCTGATCACCGACGAAGGCCGGGTGGTCGGCGCGGTGGTCCGTCGCGATGGCGAGCGGGTGCGGATCGGCGCACGCCGCGGCGTACTGCTGGCGGCCGGCGGATTCGAGCACAACCCCGAGCTGCGTCAGGCCTACGGGGTGCCCGGTGACCCGATGGACTCGATGGGCTGCCCGGGCAACACCGGCGCGGCCCTGCAGGCGGCGATTCGGGCCGGCGCGAGCCTCGACCTGATGGACCAGGCGTGGTGGTCCCCCGGCCTCACGCATCCCGACGGACGGTCCGCATTCGCGTTGTGGTTCACCGGCGGGATCTTCGTCAACGACGCCGGGCAGCGCTTCGTCAACGAATCGGCCGCCTATGACCGCATCGGCCGGGAGATCATCGGCGAGATGCAGGCGGGCGGGCTGAGTATGCCGCTGTGGATGATCTACGACGGCCGCGAGGGTGAGGTTCCCCCGGTCAAGGCCACCAATGTCTCGATGGTGGAGACCGAACGCTACAAGGACGCCGGATTGTGGCGCACCGCAGCGACTCTGGCTGAGCTGGCCGACGTGATCGGCGTACCCGCCGAGGCACTCGAGCAGACGGTCGCACGCTTCAACGAGATGGTCGCCAACGGCGCCGACACCGACTTCGGACGCGGTGACGAGGCCTACGACAGGGCATTCTCGGAGGGACGCTCACCGCTGGTGCCCATCGTGGAGCCACCGTTTCATGCGGCGGCCTTCGGGCTGTCCGACCTGGGCACCAAGGGCGGTTTGCGGACAGATGCCCATGCCCGGGTGCTCGACCACGACGGCGTGCCGATCGCCGGGCTCTATGCCGCCGGCAACACCATGGCAGCGGTCAGCGGCACCACCTATCCCGGCGGCGGGAACCCGATCGGAGCATCGATGTTGTTCAGCCACGTGGCCGCGCTGGACATGGCCGGCGTGCCGGTCAGCTCTGCTTGACTAACTTGAACGGCATGCTGATGTAGAGGTTGCCGCCACGCCCGCAAGCGCCGGCGACACCGGTAGTGCCGTCCTCCCCCGCCCAGATGCCCGAGCTGGCATCGGAGGTCGTGCCGTCCGCGGAGATCCCGTGGAACCGGTAGATCTGCTGGCCCGGCGCGGTCGAGCCGTCGTAGCAGGGCATCCAGTCCGGGATGATCCGCTTGACGTACCACTCGCCGCCGGTCTGGTAGATCGGCGCCGTCCAGCCCCAGTCGCTGGACACCGTCCCGGTGCACTCGGTCGGATAGCTGCACTGCGACGAGATGGTCCAGATACTGCGGACGCTCTTCTCGTTGTGGAACACGTCGTTGTTGGTGGCCCATTCACCATTGGACGTCGCGACGAACGTCCCGTTGAGCGCCCAGCGGTCCGAGGCGGAGGCCGAGGCCGGGTTCAGCACACTGCCCACCACCGCGGCGGTCAGCACCGCTGCGGCTATCAGCGTCGGTGACGTACGCATGCTCACGTCTCCTCTCATGTGGTGGGCAACAGGTCTTTCCACGACCGCTCCGCGCCCGGCGTGACCAGATCCGACTGCCGGAAGACGTTGCCGTCCGGGGTGGCGTACTGGCCGGTGGCCGGGTCGTAGGTGGCGATCGCGACGGACGGGCCGGAGGCCCCGCCGGTGTACGCACTCGGCGCCACCCCACCACCGGTGTCGATCGGCGCCGGATCGGGAATCCCCGGCGCGGGAGCCGGAGCCTGTGCCGGAGCGGGCGGTGGTGGAGCCGCCGGAGCAGCTCCTGCCGGGCGCGGGGTGCCCTGCAGCGGACCGTAGATGTTGTCGTTCAACGTCACCCGGTCGTCCGGCGGAATACCCTGCGACACCAGGTTCGGGTCGAAGGGGTACGGACCGGTCGCATGCTGACGCATGGCCAGCGGCTCGAACGGCTTGTCGCTCTCGCACAACTCGGCTGTCGGTGCCCGCTTACCCGGCTCCGCCTGGCACGGGTAGTTGCGCGCACCGCGGACGGCGATCGGCGAATCCTGCGGCAGCTTGCAGTACAGCCCGTCCGGGGTGTCGATATCGGACAGGTCGGCCGGGGAGCGCCACGAGGACGGCGGCAGGAAGCCGACGGTGCACGCCGGCGGGTCGCTGATGCCGACGGTGAAGTCGCCCTTGGCCATTCCCGTCGGGTTGTTCAACGGGCCGATGGACTGCAGGGAGGCGATATAGGGCGGCAGCAGCACGAGCAGCTGCTCGAGTGACGAATGGTAGGTCACGGCCACCTGCCCCACGGTGGTCAGATTGGCCAGCAACACCGGCAGAGTGGGCTTGACCTGATTCAGCAGCGCTGAGGCCTCATCGAACGCAGGAGGTCCGTTCTGCAGGATGGCACGCCATTGCGGATCGTCGGTCACCAACTGACCGCTGATCCCGGCCAGGCTGCGGGCCCAGGTCCGGATCGAGTCCGTGGAGGCCAGCTGGCCGTCGAGCAGCGGACGGCTGTCCTCGATCAGAGTCCGGGTCTGATCGCCGGATGTGTTGAAGTCGGCGGCGAGCCGGGAGGCCGAATCGGCCAAGGTACTCAGGTTGTCCGCGGTGCCGTTGAGGGCCTTGAACGACTCCTGCAGCAGGGCCGGAATCCGGTCCTTGGGAATGCTGTTGAGCAGTGAGCTCACCTGATCGAGCATCGGCCCGACCGCTTGCGGGACGGTGGTGTTCTTGACGGCGATCACCGAGCCGTTCTCCAGATACGGCCCGGAGTCGGTACGCGGCACCAGGTCGACGTACTGCTCGCCGACCGCCGAGACGCTAAGCACCCTGGCCTGCAGATCGGCAGGCACCTTCGGGGAGGTGTCCAGCGACAGAGTGGCCTCCGCACCGGTCTTGGTGGGCCGCACTTCGGTGACCTTGCCGAGCTGAACGCCACGATAGGTGACATTCGAGAACTGGTAGAGCCCGCCGGTTGTGGGCAGCTCGAGCTTGACGGTCATCCTGCCGATACCGAGCAGTGTCGGTGCCTGCATGTAGGTCATCACCATGACCCCGATCCCCACGATCGAGGCGATCGTGAAGATGATCAGCTGGTTGCGAACGAAGCGCGTCAGCATGGTTAGTTGCCACCTCCGTCCTGCGGCACCGGATCCGGAGCCGGTCCGGGCAGCGGGCCGGCTACCGTGCCGTGCGCCGCAGGCACGTCGACGCTCAGCGCCGACTGCGACACCGGTGCCGGGTCGACCAATGGCGGGATGTCGGCAACCTGCGCAGGTGTCGGCGTCAGCGGCGCCTGCAGGGGGTCGTAGGTGTAGGTCGCGTACCACGGGTCACCAGGGGCGGGAACCAGTTTCGCGTTCTCGTCACCCCATCGCGTGCCCAGGAACAGGCCGCGCTTGAGCCGGGGCACGGTGAAGTCGAAGATGATGAACTGGTTCATGTAGTCGCCGCGGATCGCGCGGTCCACGAAGCTCTGCGTGTACGGGAACGTCGGGAAGTAGGCCAGGGCGGTATCGAGCTTGGGCCCCACATCGGCAAGCGCCTTCAACGTCGGCTCCAGGTTCTGCAGGTTTCGCACCAGATCTGCACCGGCGTCGTTGACCAAACCCGTTGCCAGGTTGGAGAAGTCGCGCAACTTCTCGAGCGCGGTGGTGATCCGCGGCCGCTCGTTGACCAGAACGTCGAGCGCAGGCGGAATCCTGTTCAGCGCGTTGGTGAGCACCTCACGCTGACCCGCGAACGTACCGGCCAGGTTGTTCAACGAGGTGACAGCCGCATTGATGTTGTCGCGCTGTTCGGAGAGCAGGCCGACGAAATCGTTCAGCTGGGTCAGCAGATCCCTGATCTTGTCCTCGCGGCCGCCGAGCGCAGCGCTGAACTCCCGGACGATGTCACCGATCTGGCCGAGGCCGCCGCCGTTGACCACCACGGACAGCGCCGACAACGTCTGCTCGGTCGACGGGTATGTCGAGGACTGGTTCAGACCCAGGGTGGCACCGGGCGCCAGCACCCCGCTGGGTGCCTGACCCAGCGGCGGATTGAGGGCCAGATGCATCGAGCCCAGCAGGCTGGTCTGACCCACCGTCGCCACGGCGTTCGCCGGGATCACGATCCCCGGCTTCACCGAGACCTCGACATCGGCGTGCCAGTCGGACACCGTCATCTTTCCGACGCTGCCCACCACCACGTCACCGACCAGGACAGGCGAATTCGACTCGAGCTGGCCGATATTGGCGAGCTCGACGTGGTAGGTCTTGGACCCGTCACTGTGGCCGACCGTTCCGGGCAGTGGCAGTGAATTGAGGCCGCCGAACGCGCAGCCGCTGGTGCTGATCGCGATACAGGAGGCGATCACCGCCACCCGGCGCACCGAGTCACGACGGGTCATGATGGCGGTGTCCCTTCGACGGGCTGCGCTGCCGGGGGTGCAGATTCGGCAGGCAGCAGCATGCCTTCGACGCTCGACGGCGGCGGCGCGGCAGGGCCGGTGACCGCGGCCGGGACCCCCGGCGGAACCGGAGCACCCGGGTACAGCGCCGGCGACGGGTCGGCGGGCAGACCATTGGGGGCATAGGCGCCGCTGAAGTTGGGATCCGCGGGGGGAACGCCCCAGCCGGCCGGGCCGGGCACGTCGCCGTTGTAGCCGGTGTATGCCGACACCGTCGGCGGGATCTCCGCCGGTGGGGCATACCGCGACCCACCCGGTGCGATCGCCGGATCCGTGTAGATCAGGTTCTCCGGGCTCGGCGACTTGCCGAGGTAGCTGTTGAACGGCAGTGGCAGGTAGTTGAAGTTGAGCAACCGAAGCGCCGGGCCCAGGTACTGGGCACACACCTTCGAGGTCTCGGCCGCCGTGGCGTTCTGAATCGCCGCGATCGCCGTGCAGACCACGCTGACCGGGTTGGAGAAGTTCGCCAACGCGAAACCGCCCAGCGCGCTCTGGGTGTCGGGGTTGTAGATGTTGTAGGCGTTGCCGATCGCGTTCGGCGCCACGTGCAGCAGGTTCTTCAGCACCAACTGGTTGTCGGCGAGGTTCTGCGTCACGCTGGACAGCCGCTGGATCTGCTCGGTGGTCTGGTTGCGGCTGCCCGCGATGAAGCGCCGGACGTCGACCACGGCGCTGGACAGATTGGTCAGCGCGGCATCCAGGTCGGACCTGCTGCCGTCGACGACGCTGGTCAGACTTGCCAGCCGGTCCTGGAACTGGACGATCTGGACATTGCTGTCGCGCAGGGCGGTCACGAAGGTCTGCAGGTTCTTGATGGTGTCGACGATGTTGCCGCTGCCGTCGGCGAGCACCCGGCTGACACCGGACAACTCGGCGATGGTGTCGTGCAGCTTCTGGCCATTGCCGTCGAGCGCATTGGCCGCGCTGTCGATGAAGCGGCTGACCGCGGTGGTCGACTCGGCATCCTTCGGGCCCAAATCGGTTGCCAGGCGCGTCAACTGGGCTTTGACCTCATCCCACTCGACCGGCACCGCAGTGCGGTCGAGACCGATCACCGCACCGTTGGACAGCTTCGGACCGCTGTCCTCATACGGCGGTGTGAGCTGTACGTAGCGCGCCCCGACCAGGTTCTGCGAGACGATGACGGCCTCGGCGTTGGCCGGGATCGGCACGTTGCGGTCGACGGCCAGCGTCATCTTGGCCTTGGTGCCCTGGGCCTGGATGTCCTTGATGGTGCCGACCTTCACGCCGGCCACCCGGACCTCGTCGCCGGGGTAGATCGCGGTGGCACTGGTGAAGTACGCCGTGATGGTCGTCGGCTTGAAGAACGCCTGCCGAACCAGCAGGCCGACGCCGCCGGCCACCAGCAGGGCCAGGATCACGGCGGCGATGGCGGTGAGCCGCTTGCGGGTCATGGCTGCCCCCATCGCTCATTGGGCTGCGGAATCCCGTTGTACGGGAACGGAATCTCGGCGCGCGGGCCGGCGTTGTCCGGCGGCTGGCCGGCGTCGATGCCGCGGCGGAACCCGAGCGCATAGTCGAAGAACGGCTGCAACGTCTGCGCTGGGCTGAGGTTGGCGACGAACGCGTTGTAGAGGAACCCGCTGTTGACCGCCTCGGCCTGAGTGATCTGGTATTTGGCCAGACCCTTCATCGCGGCGGTGATGTTGTCGTTGTTCTTCTCCAACATCGCGGTCACCGAGTTCAGCTTCTCCAAGGCGGGCGCCAGCTCCTTCTCGTTGTCGGCGACGATGCCGGTGAGTTGCTTCGACAGAGCCGAGGTGTTGGCCAGCAGATTCACGACCGCGTAGCGGCGTTCCTGCAGAACGCCGACGAGGTCATTGGCGTTGAGCAGCAACGTGTTCACCTGCTGGCTGCGCTCCCCCAGGATGCCGGTGACGTTCGCCGCGCTCTTGAGCAGGTTGGCGAGGGATTCGTCGCGCTCGTTGATCATTCGGGACAACCTGCTCAGCCCGTCGAACGTCGGCCCGATCTGGGGCGACACCCGGTCAAGGGTGTCCGACAGTGTGTTCAGCGACTGGTTGAGCGCGGCGGTGTCGGTGTCGGCGGTGTTCGCGGTGAATTCCGACAGCGAATCGGACAGCGAGTACGGCGCCCCGGTGCGCGATACCGGGATCACGTCCGAGGACTTCAACGCGCCCTTGCCGTCGGACTCCAGCGTCAGGATCCGCTGGCCGAGCAGAGTGCCGGTGCGGATGTGGGCGGTGGTGTCCGAACCCAGCCGGACGCTGCCCTTCACCATGAAGGTCACCAGCGCCTTGCCGCGCTGGAGCGCGACGTCGGAGACGGTGCCCACCTTGACACCGGACACCTTGACGTCGTTGCCGGACTGCAGGCCGCCGGCTTCGGTGAACACGGCTTGATGCTTGACCGATGTCGCCCACGTCAGGATGCGTTCGGGTGCCAGACCGACGCTGATGACGAGCACGATCAGCATCAGGCCGATGAAGCCCGATCTGATGAGAGAGGAACCGCGGTATTTGAGCATCAGGGCTCCCCACACCTTCCGCTGTGTTGCATGATCCAGGGGAAGTACGCGGTGCGGCCCTGCAGGTCACTGACCCGGAACGACAGCCCGCACAGGTACTGGTTGAGGAAGCTGCCGTAGGCGCCGAGCCGCACCAGTTTGCGGTAGTTCTTGGGCGCCTTCTGGATTGAGATGTCCAGCAGCTCCTTGTCCTGGTCCAGCAGCGGCGCGAGCCGGCCGAGCTGGTCGATGGTCCCGGCGAGCGGTGCGCGCGACTGTCCGAGTAGGTCGGTCAGCGACGCGGTGCCGTTGTCCAGTGCGGTGACCGCCTCACCGATCGGGTCCTTGTCGGCGGCCAGCCCGGTGACCAGCTTCTCCAGTTTGTCGACAGCACCGGAGAACTTGTCGCCGTCCTTGGAGATCGTGGCGACCACGGTGTTCAGGTTGTCGATCAGCTGCTGCACCGTCTGGCCGTTGTCGGCCAGCGCGGTGGAGAACGACGAGGTCTTGGAGAACAGCGACTCGATGTTGCCCTCCTGGCCCTGCAGGACCTGGATCAACGAATTCGTCAACGCATTGACGTCCTGCGGGTTGAGGCCCTGGACAACGGGTTTGAGCCCACCGAGCAACAGGTCGAGATCCAGGGCGGGCTCGGTGCGGTCCATCGGGATCCGCGAGCCGGCGGGCTGGATCTTGCCCGAGCCGGGGCTGTCGACCAATTCCAGATAGCGGTCACCGACCAGGTTCAGATACCGCACGACGGCTTTGGTTCCCGCGGTCAGCACGATCTTCTGGTCGGCGTCGAAATCGACGATGACGTTGTTGTCCGGCTGCAGGGCGACGTCTGTGACAGTGCCGACGCGAACGCCTGCGACGCGCACCGAATCCCCGGACTTGAGGCTGGACGCATCGGCGAACTCCGCCGAGTAGCTGTTGTCCGAGCCCGACCGGTACTGGCCGAAGATCGCGAACAGGGCTCCGGTCAGCAGCAACATCACCACCCCGAAGATGCCGACCTTGACGACGGTCTTCCACAGCGCGGTCATCCGGGCTGTCCAATCTGTGCGGTGTTGCGGGGCGGCCCGTCGATCGGTCCGAACAGAGCCTGCTTGAGCGCGTCCGAGTTCAGCAGGATGCCCTGGTTGCCGTACTGCGCCTGGTTGGTTCCGATGTCGGCGACCACGAACGGGGCGCTCGTCTCATACGGAACCTTGGGCAGGTCGGTGCACTGCGGCCCGCCCTTGGCGGCGACCTTCGGCAGGTCCTGCGGATAGCGGTAGCGCTCACGGCCGAGGAAGAACGACTGCAGCAGCGTGACGCCGGGCAGGGGCGTGCCCGGGCCGGTGGCCAGCGGAACCAAACCGGCGATGCCGCAGTTGAGCGCCGCGTGGTACTGGTTGAGCAGGTCGGTGGTCGGTACCAGCAGGTGCAGCACGTCGGTGAGCGGCTGCCGGTTCGTCGACAGCACCTCGGTGCCGACGTCAGCCAGGCCGATGGCGCTGACCAGCAGGGCGTCGAGGTTGTCGGCCTGGTCGACGATGGTGTCGCTGATCTTGCTGGCGTTGTCCACTGTCGTGACCAGATCAGACGATGCCGCGGCGTAGGCGTCGAACACCGGTGGCGCGATCGCGATCTCGTGGTTGAGGGTGTCCAGGCTCGGGTTCAGCTTGGCCAGCGCGGAGTCGAGGTCGACGAGGGACTGACCGAACTTCTGTCCGCGGCCGTTGAAGCCCTTGGCCAGTGCGCCGAGGGTCTGGTTGAGCTTGGCCGGCTCGATCTCGGAGAGCACCGAGACCAGTTGCTGGAACACGGTGTTGATCTCGACGGTGACGTGATTGCCCTGGATCACCTGATCGGCGCGCAGGGAGTGCGCCGAGGGATCGGCCGGCGCGACCAGTTCGACGAACTTCGACCCGAACACCGTCGAGGAGGTGATGTCGGCGCCGACGTTGGCCGGGATGACGTCGACCATCTTGGGGTCGATCGCCAGGTGCAGGGCGGCCCGACCGTCCGGCAGAGAGTCGATGGAGGCGACCTTGCCGACCTGGGCGCCGTTGATCTTAACCTTGGCCTCGGGATTCATCACCAGCCCGGCACGATCCGAGATCACCGTCACCGGAACGGTTTTGGTGAAGCTGTCGTTGAACAGCCCGACCGCGACGGCGACGATCACGGCGAGGGCGATCACCGTCGCCAAGCCCGCCAGCGGGCGCGCGATACCTGATTTCATCGGGTTCCTCGCCTATCCGGACAGGTTGAAGTTGCCGTTGGATCCGTAGATGGCCAGCGAGACCAGCAGGGTCACCGAGACCACGACGATCAGCGAGGTCCGCACCGCATCACCGACGGCCACTCCCACCCCGGACGGTCCGCCGGTGGCGAAATAGCCGAAATAGGTGTGGATCAACAGGATTGTGATCGCCATCAACACCGCCTGCAGGAACGACCACAACAAGTCGATCGGATTGAGGAACGTGGTGAAGTAGTGCTCATAGAGTCCACTGGACTGACCGAACAACACCACTGTGGTGAACTGCGAGGCCAGAAAGCTCAAGATCACCGCGATCGAGTACAGCGGCGTGATCGCGATCATCCCGGCCACGATGCGTGTGGAGACCAGATACTCCACCGGCCGAATGCCCATCGACTCCAGCGCGTCGATCTCCTCGTTGATCCGCATCGCCCCGAGCTGAGCCGTGACGCCCGCGCCGAAGGTGGCCGCCAAGCCGATCCCGGCCACCACCGGCGCCGAGATCCGGACATTGATGAACGCCGCCAAAAAGCCGGTCAGCGCCTCGATCCCGATGTTGCCCAACGACGAATAGCCCTGCACCGCCAGCGTCCCGCCGGCCGCCAACGTCAAGAACCCGACGATGACCACTGTGCCGCCGATCATCGCCAGCGTCCCGGCACCCATCGAGATCTCGGCGATCAACCGAATGATCTCCTTGCGGAAGTGCACTGTGGCGAACGGCATGCCCGCCAATGCCCTTGCGTAGAACAAAGTTTGGTCGCCGATACGGCCCAGAACGCCGATGGGGCGCTTGAGTTGACGGGTCACGCGCGGATAGACCGCCGGGAATGCCATGGTTGCGCGTTCCTCTACCGGCTGGTCATTCGGATACCGATGGCCGTGACGACCACGTTGACCACGAACAACGCCATGAACGCGTACACCACCGTCTCATTGACCGCATTACCCACCGCCTTGGCACCCCCACCGGAAATCGTCAACCCCCGATAACAAGCCACCAACCCCGCGATCAACCCGAACAACGCCGCCTTGACACACGAGATGATCACCTCCGGCACCCCGGTCAACAACGTGATCCCCGCCGCGAACGCCCCCGGATTCACATCCTGAACGAACACCGAAAACACATAGCCACCCAAGATCCCGATGATCACCACCAACGAGTTGAGCAACAACGCCACCAACCCCGACGCCAACATCCGCGGCGTGACCAGACGCTGCACCGGGTTGATCCCCAGCACCTCCATCGCGTCGATCTCCTCACGAATCGTGCGCGACCCCAAATCCGCACACATCGCCGTCGCGCCAGCACCGGCCACGATCAACACCGTCACCAACGGACCCACCTGCGTCACCGCACCAAAGGCCGCACCAGCCCCCGACAGATCCGCCGCGCCCAACTCCCGCAACAAGATATTGAGCGTGAAACTCACCAACACCGTGAACGGAATCGCCACCAACAACGTCGGCGCCAACGACACCCGCGCCACAAACCACGCCTGCTCCAAAAACTCCCGCCACTGAAACGGCTTCCGGAAAATAAACCGCACCGCATCAGCCGACATCGCAAACAACCCACCAATAGCCTGCATCGGCCCAGACACACCACTACGAATAGCGATCCCCGGCGACCACCGATCTGCTGTGCGGTTAGTCATTGCGTGTTCAGAGCCTCCATCGTCATGCCGGAAGAACTACGGCAATGCTCGTGTGCGTCAATAAAACTGGAACGTGTTGCAGTGGCGTGTTGGCAGAGTAGTGCACTTATCGCTCGTCTGGAAGCAGTTCCCGCGAATCGAGATCATGGGCGGGTCGCGATGCCGGATGGGTTGCCACGGTGGGCCAGTGGACCCCAGAAACAGGGTCCGATGACAGTGCGCTCCCACCCAGTGGGATCGCCCTCACCTGGGCCCGAAGCTGTCCCACAATGATCGAGCGCCTTCGCCTATCGACCCGGAAAATAGGAGCAGTTCGCCATGGCCAGCAGTCAGCGTTACACCGACCGCCGTGTTCTCGTCACCGGTGGCGGGTCGGGCATCGGCCAGGCGGTCGTCCTGCGCATCCTCGACGAGGGCGGCCGGGTGATGGCCGCCGATATCAGCGAGTCCGGCCTCAAGGACACCACCGCCAAGGCCGGCGACCTCGCCGCCCGGCTGTCCACAGTCGTGATCGATGTGGGCAGTGAGGACTCGGTCCGATCCGGCGTCGGCGACGCGATCGCCACACTCGGCGGCCTGGACACCCTGGTCAACGTGGCCGGCATCCTGCGATCGGCCCACTTCGAGCAGACCTCGCTGGCCGATTTCGAGCAGGTGCTGCGGGTCAATCTGGTCGGCACTTTCCTGGTCACCCGGGAGGCGCTGCCGGCACTGCGGGCCGGCGTCGCACCGGCGGTGGTCAACTTCAGCTCGACCTCGGCAGCCTTCGCCCACCCCTATATGTCGGCCTATGCCGCGTCGAAGGGTGGCGTCCAGGCGATGACCCATGCGCTCGCCGCCGAATTCGCCAAAGACGGCATCCGGTTCAACTCGGTGCAGCCGGGCTCGATCTCGTCCGGGATGACCGACGGCACCGGCGAGTCCAAGCAGAGCGTCGGCCCGGGCCTGCCGGACGACGTCAACTACAAGTTGTTCGCCAGGGTGGCCCCGCTGCTTCCGTTGCCGGACGGCGCGATCTTCGCCAATCCTGATGCGGTGGCCGCGGTGGTCGCGATGCTCGGCAGCCCGGACGCCTTCTTCGTCTCGGGCACCGAGGTGCGCGTCGACGGCGGCGCCCATATGTGAGTCAGGCGCTGATGATGCCTGCAGTCAGGATGGCGGCTAATTCCCGGTAGGCCGCCGCGTCGTCCAGACCGGTTGCCGCACGCACCGTCCCCTGCTGAATCCGCACCATCGCAGCTGTGGCCAGATCGGCGGCAAAGGCGGCGTGCACGTCCCGGAAGTCCCCCGCGGCGACGCCGTCGCCGATGAGCTCGCCCACCCGGCGAGCGGCGATCGCGGTGTTCTGCTCGTACACCGCACGGGCCGGTCCGAACGCGTCCAGGTCGGCCATGAACCGATCCGAGGCCTCCGCCAGGGCTGCCCCCACCGCGGTCAGATAGGCGGTGATCCGGTCGCGTGCACCCGCCACCCCGGCAACCCGCTTCTCCACATCATCGGTGGCCCGGCGGAAGAAGTGCACGGTCACCGCATGCACCAGTTGTTCCTTACTCCCGGCGAGGGTGTACAGCGTGCCCTTCGAGCAGTGCAGGCGTGCAGCGATGTCGTCGAGGGTCAGGTGGGCGAACCCCTCGGTGAGAAACAGCCCCAACAGAGCGTCGAACAGCTCGCTGCGGCGCTTGGTGCCGAAGTCCGGGCGGGTGGCCATCACCGTATAGTACTGAAAGTCATAACAAAGTACTATTTCTGGTACTAACAGAGAGGCCGCACATGCCCGTCGACCGACTCCTGCCGACTCAGGACGCCGCCGATCTCATCGCGCTCACCCGCGACATTGCCGACAAAGTCCTCAGCCCGATCGTCGACGAGCACGAGCGCTCGGAGACCTATCCGGACGGCGTGTTCGCCCAACTCGGGGCCGCTGGCCTGTTGAGCCTCACCCAGCCCGAGGAGTGGGGCGGCGGCGGGCAGCCCTACGAGGTGTATCTGCAGGTGCTCGAGGAACTCGCGGCGCGCTGGGCGGCCGTGGCCGTCGCGGTCAGCGTGCACAGCCTGTCCTGCAATCCGCTGCTGGCATTCGGTACCGAGGAGCAGAAACAACGCTGGCTGCCCGCAATGCTGTCCGGCGATCAGATCGGTGCGTACAGCCTGTCCGAACCGCAGGCCGGTTCCGACGCGGCCGCACTGCGGTGTGCGGCGGTGCCCGTCGGCGCCGAGCCGACGACCGGCTACGTCATCAACGGATCGAAGGCGTGGATCACCCACGGCGGACGCGCCGACTTCTACAACCTGTTCGCCCGCACCGGAGAGGGCTCGAAAGGGATCTCCTGCTTCCTGGTCCCCGCCGACCAGCAGGGTCTGAGCTTCGGCAAGCCCGAGGAGAAGATGGGGCTGGCCGCGGTGCCCACCACCTCGGCGTTCTATGACAACGCCGAGATCGGGGCGGACCGCAGGATCGGCGCCGAGGGCCAGGGTCTGCAGATCGCGTTCAGCGCGCTGGATGCCGGCCGGCTCGGTATCGCCGCCGTCGCGGTCGGTATAGCGCAGGCCGCCCTCGACGAAGCCTGCGCCTACGCCAACGACCGAACGACGTTCGGCCGCAAGATCATCGACCATCAGGGCCTCGGCTTCCTGCTGGCCGACATGGCCGCCGCCGTGGCCAGTGCCCGGGCCACCTATCTCGACGCCGCCCGGCGCCGCGACGCCGGCCAGCCCTACTCGCAAGCGGCGAGCATCGCCAAGCTGGTCGCCACCGACGCCGCCATGAAGGTCACCACCGATGCGGTCCAGGTCCTCGGGGGCGTCGGCTACACCCGCGACTACCGGGTGGAGCGCTATATGCGGGAAGCCAAGATCACCCAGATCTTCGAGGGGACCAACCAGATCCAGCGACTGGTTATCGCACGCGGGCTCGCAGCGGTCTGAACCGGGCTAGGATCCGTCCATCGACACCGTCGGATAGGTGCCGTTCCGCGGAAAGCCGCGCCGACACCGGGGTGCTGACGAGGGATTCCATCGAGAAAATCGAACTTCGTTGCGGAATCGGTTGCGCGCAGCCCGTAAATCCGCGATCGTTTAGCCCGGGAGCCGACGCATCATGATGTCTGTCGGCCGACGGGATTGAAGGAGGACGGGCCCTGACCGATACCGGCGCCACCGCCACCGAACAGACCACCGGAGCACCCGGATCCAAGCGAGCCGACGGCAGACCCGTGATCGAGATCGATCACGTCGTCAAACGGTTCGACGACTATGTCGCCGTGGACGACGCTGATTTCTCCATCGGGGCTGGCGAGTTCTTCTCGATGCTGGGCCCGTCGGGCTGTGGCAAGACCACCACGTTGCGGATGATCGCGGGCTTTGAGACCCCGACCGAGGGCGCGATCCGCCTGGAAGGCGTCGACGTCTCGCGGACGCCACCGAACAAGCGCAACGTCAACACCGTTTTCCAGCACTATGCGTTGTTCCCGCACATGAGCGTGTGGGACAACGTCGCCTACGGGCCGCGCAGCCAGAAGAAGGACAAGGCCACCGTCAAGAAGAGCGTCGATGAGTTGCTCGAGGTGGTGCGGCTGACCGACTTCGCCCAGCGCAAACCGTCGCAGCTCTCCGGTGGCCAGCAGCAGCGGGTCGCACTGGCCAGGGCGCTGGTGAACTATCCGAGCGCGTTGCTGCTCGACGAGCCCCTCGGCGCGCTGGACCTCAAACTGCGCCACGTCATGCAGTTCGAACTCAAGCGCATCCAGCGCGAGGTCGGCATCACGTTCGTCTACGTGACGCACGACCAAGAGGAAGCGCTCACCATGAGCGACCGCATCGCGGTCATGAACCAGGGCAAGGTCGAACAGATCGGCACCCCCACCGAGATCTACGACCGGCCCGCCACGGTGTTCGTCGCCGGATTCATCGGTCAGGCCAACCTGTGGCACGGCCGCCAGACCGGCCGCGCCAACCGCGACTACGTCGAGATCGATGTGCTGGGCAGCACGCTTCGCGCCAGGCCCGGCGACACCCACATCGAGCCGGGTGGCCAGGCCACCCTGATGGTTCGCCCCGAACGCGTGCGGGTGGCCATGGAACAGCTGACCGGTGATGTCGCCGCGGTGCCCGCCAAGGTGGTCGACCTGACCTTCCAGGGGCCGGTCCTGCGCCTGTCACTTGCTGCCGACGACGGCTCCCCCATCGTCGCCCACGTCGGGCCCGAGCAGAACCTGCCGATGTTGCGGCCCGGGGACGACGTCTACGTCTGCTGGTCACCCGATGCCTCGCTGGTGCTACCGGCGGCCGACATCCCGACCACCGAAGACCTCGAAGAGATGCTCGACAACACGTAAACCCTTTCAACAGACCCGATCCCGCGCGCTTCGTCCCTCGACCAGCTCCCCACGAAAGGCATTACGGCACATGGCCACAGAGATTGACCCCCGGCTCATCGCCCAGCTCGCATCTCGCCGCCGGTTCATCGGCGGTGGCGCCGCCGCGGCGGCAGCTCTGGTCTTGGGCCCGTCCTTCCTCGCCGCGTGTAGCAAGTCGGACAACTCCTCGGGTGCGGCCAGCGGTCCCGCGGCGCCGTCGGACGACGGCTCGCCCGCCACCGGCAAGCTGCGGATTTCGAACTGGCCGCTGTATATGGCCGACGGGTTTGTCGCCGCGTTCCAGACCGCAACCGGTCTGACCGTCGACTACAAAGAGGACTTCAACGACAACGAGGAGTGGTTCGCCAAGAACAAGGAGCCGCTGTCGCGCAAGCAGGACATCGGCGCCGACCTGGTGGTGCCGACGCAGTTCATGGCCTCCCGGCTCAACGGCCTTGGCTGGCTCAACCCGATCAGCGAGAGCCGCTGGACCAACAAGAAGAACCTGCGCCCCGACCTCCTGGACGCCAAGGCCGACCCAGGCCGCAAGTTCAGTGCGCCGTACATGTCCGGTATGACGGCGCTGGCCTACAACCGCGCCGCCACCGGTCGCGACATCACCAAGATCGACGACCTGTGGGATCCGGCGTTCAAGGGCAAGATCAGCCTGCTGTCGGACATGCAGGACGGCCTCGGCATGATCATCATCTCCCAAGGCGGATCGCTCGAAGATCCCACGATGGAAGGCGTGCAGAAAGCCGTCGACCTGATCAAGGAACAGAAAGACAAGGGCCAGATCCGCCGGTTCACCGGCAACGATTACGCCGACGACCTCGCCGCGGGCAATGTCGTGATCGCCCAAGCCTATTCGGGTGACGTGGTCCAGCTGCAGAAGGACAACCCGGACCTGAAGTTCATCGTTCCGGAGTCGGGCGGCACCACGTTCGTCGACACACAGGTGATCCCCTATACGACGCAGAACCAGAAGGCCGCCGAGGAGTGGATCAACTACGTCTACGACCGGGCGAACTACGCCAAGCTGATCGCCCACACGCAGTACGTGCCGGTGCTCTCGGACATGACCGATGAATTGAACAAGATCGATCCGGGCCTGGCCAGCAACCCGTTGATCAACCCGCCGAAGGACGTTTTGGACAGGCTCAAGTCGTGGACGGCGCTCACCGACGAGCAGACCGCGGAGTTCAACAAGGCTTACGCCGAAGTCACCGGCGGCTGACGGCATGGCCGGTGTAGCCAGCAGCAACCGGCAGCGGAGCAAGCTCGCTCCGTACTTGATGATCCTGCCCGCGCTCGTGTATCTCGGGATCTTCTATGTGGTGCCGTTCATCTCGTTGTTCCGCACCTCGCTGTCCACCATGGGCGGCTCGGTGTACATGCCGAAGCTCACCTTCGGCTGGAACTTCAGCAACTATGGCCACGCGCTGAGCACCTACCAGGAGCAGATCCTGCGCTCCTTCGGTTACGCGCTGGCCGCCACGGTGCTGTGCATTCTGCTGGCCTTCCCGCTGGCCTACGTGATCGCCTTCAAGGCGGGCCGCTACAAGAACCTGCTGCTGGGCCTGGTGATCCTGCCGTTCTTCGTGACGTTCCTGATCCGCACCCTGGCCTGGAAAACCATCCTGGCCGACGACGGCTGGGTGGTCAGCGGGCTCAACGCGATCGGGCTGCTGCCGCCCGATGGCCGACTGCTCTCGACGAGTTGGGCGGTGATCGGCGGCCTGACCTACAACTGGGTCATCTTCATGATCCTGCCGCTCTACGTCAGCCTGGAAAAGATCGACCCCCGGTTGCTGGAGGCCTCCCGCGACCTGTACGGCACCAACCGCCGGATGTTCGGCAAAGTGATACTGCCGCTGGCGATGCCGGGCGTGCTGGCGGGCAGCATGCTGGTGTTCATCCCGTCGGTCGGTGACTTCATCAACGCCGACTACCTGGGCAGCACCCAGACGAAGATGATCGGCAACGTCATCCAACGCCAGTTCCTGGTGGTCAAGGACTATCCAGCCGCGGCCGCGCTGAGCTTCGTGCTGATGGCGCTGATCCTGGTCGGCGTGCTGCTCTACACGCGGGCCCTGGGTACGGAGGATCTCGTATGACCGAGGCTGGGGTGGCCATCGCCCAGACGATCGACCACGGTGGCCTGGCCAAGCCGGGCCGCAACTTCCGCGGCACGTTCAAGCTGGGCGATCTGGCGCTGCGCATCGTCGCCGGGCTGGTGTTGCTCTACCTGTTCCTGCCGATCCTGGTGATCATCGTCTTCTCGTTCAACAAGCCGGCAGGCAAGTTCAACTACACCTGGCAGGGCTTCACCTGGGACAACTGGGCCAATCCCTTCAAGTACCCGGCACTGACCGAGGCCCTCAAACTCAGCATCAACGTGGCCGCGGTGTCGACCCTGATCGCCTTGGTGTTCGGCACGCTGGTCGCCGTTGCCCTTGTGCGCCAACGGTTCCGGGGCAGCAAGGCGGTGGACACCTTCCTGGTGCTGCCGCTGACCTCACCCGAGGTGGTGATGGGCGCCTCGCTGCTGACGCTATTCCTCGACATCGGCTGGGCCACCGGTTACACCACGATCGTCATCGCCCACATCGCCTTTCAGATCAGCTTCATCGCGATGACGGTGCGGGCCCGTATCCGCGGGTTCGACTGGACGCTCGAGGACGCATCGCTGGACCTGGGCGCCAACGCGACGCGGACGTTCTTCAAGATCACCTTGCCGCTGATCGTGCCCGGCATCGTCGCGGCCGCGATGTTGTCGTTCGCGCTGTCGCTCGACGACTTCATCATCACCTACTTCGTCAGCGGCTCCACGGTGACCTACCCGCTGTACGTCAACGCGGCGGTGAAAGCGGCTGTGCCGCCTCAGATCAACGTCCTGGCCACCGCCATCCTGGTGATCAGCCTGTTCCTGCTGGGCATCGGCACGCTGTACCGGCGTAAACGCGGAGCCTGAGCCCCGGCACCCTTATCCTTGGCGGGTGAACGTCGAGTCGATTCTGGAGTCCATCCCGCCGCTCGCGGTGTACCTGGTGGTGGGTCTCATCATCGGCATCGAGAGCCTGGGCATCCCGCTGCCCGGTGAGATCGCACTGGTCAGCGCGGCTCTGCTGGCCTCACGGCACACACTGGATATCTCGCCGGTGTGGGTGGCGGCGGCCGCCACGATCGGCGCCATCATCGGTGACACGATCGGCTACACCATCGGCCGGCGCTTCGGCATGCCGTTGTTCGAGCGGCTCGCCAAGCGATTCCCGAAACACTTCGGGCCCGGCCACGTCGCACTGGCCAAACAACTCTTCAGCCGCTGGGGTGTGTGGGCGGTGTTCTTCGGCCGCTTCATCGCACTGCTGCGGATCCTGGCCGGCCCGCTGGCCGGGGCGCTTCGGATGCGCTACCCACACTTTTTGGCCGCCAACGCCACCGGCGCGATCTGCTGGGCGGGCGGTACCACCGCAGTGGTGTACTTCCTCGGGCTAGCCGCCGAGAAGTGGTTGTCCCGCTTCTCCTGGGTGGCGCTGGTGATCGCGATCATCATCGGCGTCGGGATGACCATGCTGCTCAAGGAGCGCACCCGAGCGCTGATCGACCAACTCGAGTCCGAGCACGACTGGGAGACACTGCGCCACGCGAAGTGAGGTGACGCGTGGGCGTCGGCACGGTTTGCGGGCCGGGCTTGCGGGGAAGCCCAATTGCCATGGCCGACAATACGGTGCAGGGCACTGTGGACCGGGTGACCGACAATAGTGCGTTCGAGACCACCGCCCGGGTCGGTTACGCCGTCAGCGGAGTGCTCCACCTGCTCATCGCCTACATCGTGGTGCGACTGGCGTTCGGTTCGGCGGGCAACGCCGACCAGTCCGGTGCGCTGGCCACCCTGGCCGCCCAGCGCGGCGGCGCAGTGGCGTTGTGGGTGGTGGCCGTCGGGCTGGTGGGCTTGGCGTGCTGGCGCCTCGCCGAGAGCGTGGTGGGATCGCATCCCAACGAACCCGGTGACCGCGATGAGGGCGCCAAGAAGCTCGTCAAACGTGGGAAGTCGATCGCGCTGGCGGTCGTCTACGCCGGAATCGCGCTCACCGCAGTGCGTTTCGCGACCGGCGGCGGCAAGTCCAACAGCGCCGACAATGCGAGCTTGACGGCCCGGCTGCTCCAGTCCGGCTGGGGCAAGGCCGTGCTGCTGGTCGCGGCGATCGCGATCATCGCCGTCGGCGGCTACCACGTCTACAAAGGGGTGTCGCAGAAGTTCGAGGACGACCTCAAGGTGTCCGGGCGAACTGCGGTGACGGTTCTCGGCACCGCAGGGTATGCCGCCAAGGGTCTGGTTCTCGGCGGTGCCGGCGTTCTGCTCGTCGTGGCGACCCTGACCTCGGATCCCGCCAAGGGCGCCGGCCTGGATGCCGCAGTCAAGAGCCTGGGCCAGGCTCCGTTTGGCAGGGTTCTGCTTGTCGCGGCAGCGCTGGGGTTGGCCGCCTACGGCGGTTACTGTTTCGTGTTGGCGCGCTTCGCGCGGATGTAGGCCCGGGTGAGTCACTCGGTGAAATAGCTGAGCCGGCTGATCGCGCGGCCACTGCGGTCCAGTTCCGCGACCACCACCGCGGGCGACGGCCCCGACATCGACACGGCCACCGACGACCCGGCAACGAGGATCTTCGTCGGCCGGCGGTGCTGGAGTTCGTCGCGAAACGCGCCGAACTTCAACGCGGTGTCACTGCGGGTGATGGTCGCACCGGAGGTCAGCGCCCGCCTGGCCCGCAACTCGTCACCCACGGCGATGGCGTCGAGGAAGGCGCGCACCGTCTTCTTACCCCGCAACCGGGGTCCGCGAAATCCCGTCGCGAAGCCCACCGCACCCCGCAGCCCCTGATTGGCCAGCAGGGCGCGGCCCAGTGCCACACTCTGCGGACCGGCGGCCAGACCGTTGCCGATGAACTGCAGCACCATCGCAGGCAGCTCCCAATAGGCCCGCAGCCTTTCGAACTTCCACTCGCCGGCGACCG
The DNA here is from genome assembly GCF_036023875.1 of Mycobacterium sp. NBC_00419. NCBI lineage: Bacteria > Bacillati > Actinomycetota > Actinomycetes > Mycobacteriales > Mycobacteriaceae > Mycobacterium > Mycobacterium sp. NBC_00419. Next base: position 5,567,607 of record NZ_CP107931.1, on the reverse strand, counting down.
GCCGCATGTCGTAGCGCAAGACCGCCGGGATGCGCATCGTCACCGCCGGCCCCATCCCGACTTCGAGCACCACGTCCCTGATCACGGCCGAACCGCAGACGATGTCGGCGTCGTGCTCGAAGACGATGGTGCGAGGCGCGATGAACGTGTCGTAGAACCGCCCGATCTGCAGCGGCCCGATGTGCGGCTTGGACCCGACCGGATCCTCGACGCGGCCGTCGTCGGTGAACAGCCCCACCCATCCGGCGCGGTCGTGCGCAGCAGCCGCCTGCGGCGAACGATTAACCGCGGCAACAAGTTCCGAGCGAGACTCTGACATCAGGCAGTGTGCACCAGTTCGACTCCGTGGCTGCGCATCACGTCGAGTGCTGCATCCGTGGTAGCCGGGGCGACTCCGGCGGTCAGGTCGAGCAGAACCCGGGTGGTGAAGCCGGCATCGGCGGCATCGTCAGCGGTGTCGCGGACGCAGTAGTCGGTGGCGATGCCGACGATGTCGACCTCGTCCACACCGCGGCGGCGCAACCAGTCCTCGAGAGCGGTGTCGTCGGCCGCACCCTCGAACCCGCTGTAGGCGGCGGTGTAGGTGCCCTTGTGGAACACCGCCTCGATCTGGCTGGTGTCGAGTTCCGGGTGGAATTCGGCGCCCGAAGTTCCGGCGACGCAGTGCGGCGGCCACGTGTCGACGTAATCGGGTTCGTCGGCGAAATGACCGCCTGGGTCGACGTGGAAGTCCTTGGTCGCCACCACGTGGGCGTAGCCGTGGTCGCCGGCCAGCAGGGCGTTGATCGCCCGCACCACGGTCGCACTTCCGGCCACCGCCAGTGACCCACCCTCGCAAAAGTCGTTCTGTACATCGACGACGATCAGCGCCCGCATGCTGCCACCGTATCGGCGAATCGACCGCGGGTCACCGCAGTACAGTGAGACCGCCGAACCGCCAGACGAGGATGCCCGAGTAGCGATGACACTTTTCGACTTCTTCCAAGCCGAGGAACTGCCGGTACCGGCCATCACCGACGCGCAGGCCCGCGACATCGCCAAGCAGCATTTCGGCGTCGACGCCGAGGTCACCGCGCTGGGCAGCCAGCAGGATGCCAACTTCCTGCTCACCGGCGCCGGCGGTGAGCAGATCGGCGTGCTCAAGATCGCCAACCCGGCCTTCTCCCGCATCGAGCTGGAGGCGCAGGACGCGGCCGCGGCCTACATCAGCGACACCGAACCCGGTGTGCGGGCCGCCACCAACATCGAGCTGCCCGGCCACCCGCCGATCGCCGAGCTGCGCTCCGGGGACGGCTCAGCGCTCTTCGGCCGGATCATCGCCCACCTGTCCGGCGGCACCTTGAGCGGCGACGGCTACGTCAGGCCGGAACAAGCCGCCGCGTTGGGCACGCTGGCCGGCCGCACGTGCCGCGCCCTGGCGGGCTTCGAGCATCCCGGCGTCGACCGCATCCTGCAGTGGGATCTGCGCTACGCCCAGCGCACCGTCGAGTTCCTGGCCGGCCACGTCACCGACAGCCACCGCCGCGAGACGATCGAGGCCGCCGCCGCGGCGGCCTGGCACGTGGTCGCCGATCTCGCCGAGGACCTCCCGGTCCAGGTGATCCACGGCGACGTCACCGACGACAACGTCGTGTGCACCCCGCACGGGGGCGCCCGGATGCCCGACGGCATCATCGATCTCGGCGACCTCACCCGGTCATGGACGGTGGCCGAACTGGCCATCGCGGTGTCCTCGCTGCTGCGCCACGAGGGCGGCGAACCGGTGGCCACGCTGCCCGCCGTCGCGGCGTTCCACGCGGTGCGCCCCCTGTCGGCAGCCGAGATCGAGGCGCTGTGGCCGCTGGTCGTGCTGCGCGCTGCCGTGCTGGTGGTCAGCGGCATCCACCAGGCGAGCATCGACACCGACAACGAGTACGCCACAAGCGCACTGGACTTCGAGTGGCGGATCTTCGAACGCGCCACCGAGGTGCCGATCGAGGTGATGACGGCCCTGATCCGCGATCGCCTCGGCGCTGCGCACCCGGCCGATCCGGTGACCCCGGAAACGGCGTTGGTGGGCGGTCTCGACTCCGACTCGGTGGTTCGGCTGGACCTGTCGCTCGAGTCCGATGCCGTGGACGCCGGCGCCTGGCTGGATCCGGAGTGTGAGGCCACTGTCGCGGCCGAGGCACTGGCCGGCGGCGCCCAGGCGGTGGTTACCTCCTTCGGCGAGCCTCGGGTGAGCCGGTCGGTGACGTTGAGTGCGGAGTCGCCGTCGACCGTGGCCACCGGGGTGGACCTGTGGCCGGGCACGCCGCTGACGCTGACCGCGCCGTGGTCCGGCGTAGTCGAGACCGCGACCGCCGATACCGTCGTCGTGACCGGGACGGCTGGCTCTGTCGAAGTGCGTGGTGCGGTGCGTGTTGACGGCGGACTGCGGGCCGGCCAGACCATTGCCGCCGGGGCGCCGCTGGGCGTCATCGAGGGACGCGTCTGGATTCAGGGCCGCCGCCAGCCCGACGCCGTGGTGCCCGACTTCGTCCGCCCGGAGTACTCGGCGGGCTGGCTGAGCCTGGTGTTCGATCCTTCTCCCCTGCTCGGGTTGACGCCGTCGGCGGCGTCAGCCGGCGACAGCGAGGCCCTGTGGCGCCGGCGGGCCGATTCGTTCGCCAGCGTGCAGGAGCACTACTACCTCAACCCGCCCCAGATCGAGCGGGGCTGGCGCGAGCACATGCTGGCCACCGACGGTCGCAGCTATCTGGACATGGTCAACAACGTGGCGATCCTGGGCCACGGGCATCCGGTGCTGGCCGACGCGGTGTCGCGCCAATGGCGCCGCCTCAACACCAACTCGCGGTTCAACTACGGCGCCGTGGTCGAACTCTCCGAGCGGCTGGCCGCCACCCTTCCCGACCCGCTGGACACGGTGTTCCTGGTGAACTCCGGTTCCGAGGCCGGTGATCTGGCGCTGCGGCTGGCGATGGCCACCACCGGCCGCCACGACATCGTCGCGGTGGCCGAGGCCTACCACGGTTGGACCTACGCCACCGATGCGGTGTCGACGTCGGTGGCCGACAACCCGAACGCGCTGGAGACCCGCCCGTCGTGGGTGCACACCGTGCCGTCGCCGAACGCCTACCGCGGCGATTACCGCGGCCGGGACGCCGCCAAGTACGCGCCCGAGGCCGTCGCGATCATCGAAAGCCTTGCAGCTCAAGGACATCCACCGGCAGCGTTCATCTGCGAGCCGTTCTACGGCAATGCCGGCGGGATGGCGCTGCCAGACGGGTACCTGCGCGCGGTGTACGCGGCGGTCCGCGCCGCCGGTGGTCTGGCGATCGCCGACGAGGTGCAGGTCGGCTACGGCCGCACCGGCCGCTGGTTCTGGGCCTTCCAGCAGCAGGACGTGATTCCCGACGTCGTCACCGTCGCCAAGGCGATGGGCAACGGCCAGCCGCTGGGGGCGGTGATCACCACCCGTGAGATCGCCGAGAAGTACCGCACCCAGGGCTACTTCTTCTCCTCGGCGGGCGGCAGCCCGGTGTCCTGCGTGGTCGGGTTGACCGTCCTCGACATGATCGAGAAGGAGGGTCTGCAGGAGAACGCGCTGACCATCGGCGACCACCTGCGCTCCCGCATCGACGCCCTGGCCACCCGGCATGAGCTGATCGGCACCGTGCACGGTAGCGGGCTCTATATGGGCATCGAACTGGTGCGGGATCGCACCACGCTGGAGCCCGCCGCCGAGGAGACCTCCGCGATCTGCGAGCGGATGCGCGAACTCGGGGTCATCGTGCAACCCACCGGCGACCGGCAGAACGTGCTGAAGGTCAAGCCGCCGATGTGCATCACCCGCGAGTCGGCGGACTTCTTCGTCGACACCCTGGATCGGGTGCTGTCGACCGGCTGGTGACCGCTAGACGGTCACCGGCGGGAGCAGGTAGGCGTTCGGAGCATCCCGCCCGACATTGCAGGGCTGTGAACTCAGGGAGCAAGACATGAAGTTGGCGGTGCCGGTGCCTTCGTACTGGTAGTCCACGGTCCATAGGTACTGGCTATTGCTGGTGGCGCGCCACGACATCACCACGTCGTAGGCGTCGCCGGAGAAGATGTTCCACTCCGTCTCGTACACGGCGTAGTCACCGGGCTGCAGGACGAAGTTGTCCGGCGGGCCGGACACGATGCCGTTGTAGGTGCCCTGATAGCGGGGACCGTAGTAGGCGTTGATCAGCGCGAGGCCCGTGTCGTTCCTGATGTACTTGGTGATCGTCCCGATTCCCTGGACGGGCGCATTCGGGTCGGTGCCGACTCGCACGGTGACCTCTCGGCGACCCGCGGTGGGGTCGAAGATGTTGAACCCGCCGTCATCGACAGTGACCTTGAAGGAGTCGTAGACGAAATCCGTTCCCGGGGTGTAGGTCCAGGTTCCGTCGGAGTTGACTGTGGCGACGCCGTTCGTGGGTTCCCCGGTCAGCTTGTAGGTCACCGTGGCGCCCTCGGGATCGACCACATTGAAGGCGCCCACCAAGCCACCGTCGGACCGGAGCGCGTATTCGTACGATTTCGCGGTCGGGGTCTGATCGAAGAGGTTCCGGCGCACCAGCAGCAAAGCTCCCTGCAACAGATCGGTGATCGGGTTCTTGCCCAGTCCTGTGAGGAATCCCTGAACCGAATCCAGCCAGCCGTTGACGGCGACGTTAGCCGCCTGCGGCGAGAACAACGATCCCCACGACGAGGCCGTGACGGCGGCCGTTGCCGAATGAGATTGGGTCACAACGACTGCGTTGTTGTCGACAGAAGCAGACTGGCCGGTGGTGGCCTCAGCGGAGTTCGCCGTTGCCGCACTGGTGACAATCGACCTGGCCGAACGACCGTGGGTGGAACTCGTGACCTGCAGCGCGTCGGCGGACTCATCGGCAGCACCGGACGTGGTCGCTGCAGCGGCGGCGGCATGCCTGCTTCCGGCAGATGTAACTCCCGAGGCCGGCCGCACCCCTGCGGCGCTCAGCGCCGACGAAGCCTTGTGGCGCGGCCGCGCCGACCCGGCCGACGACCGCTGTGATCCCGCGGTGGCATGGCTGACAGCCGAGGAATCCGAGTCCCCCGTGTCGGCCGCGGCCACTCCCATTGCCTGCGGACCGACGATCGACAAGCCGAGCACGAAGGCTGCGCTCCCGACTCCAGCACCAATCCGCGACATCGACATGTGTTCCCCCGTGGGCAGTAGGACCGCGCAGGACCGCGCAGCAAATTACGCCGGAGAAAATAACACGAAATTCGCAACTGGTTCAACCAGTGCGGAAAATGGTCGGCCGGGGTTCTGCCACGCCCGCGAGGTGAGAAGGTGAATGGGTGGAACTGCCCCCCATTCCTGCCCGTGCGACCGTGTCCGGCAACGTGTTCACCCGTCTGGTCGAGGAGATCCTCAGCGGCCGGTGGCCCGCTGACCAGCCCGCCCCCTCCGAACGCGAACTCGCCCTGACCCTGCAGGTGAACCGGCATTCGGTGCGCGAAGCACTCAAGCGGCTGCAGCAAGCGGGACTGGTGCGGATCGGCCAAGGCGGAAAGACCATCGTCTTGGACTGGCGCAGCCACGCCGGGCTGGACATGTTGGCCGCCCTGACTGCGGCCGGAGTGGTACCGCTGGGCTCAGCCGTACTCGACACAGCAATCATGCGCCGTACGGTCGGAACACATGCGGCCCGGCTGTGCGCACTGCGGGCCGACGAACAGCAACTGGCTGCGGTGTCCGCCGCCGCGGCGGACTATCCGACCTCAGGGGATATGAACATCTTCCGTGACGCGGACCTGATCTTGTGGACCGCGATCATCGTCGGCTCCGGCAACATCACTTATCGGCTTGCCCTCAACACCCTCGTCCGATCGATCGACGAATTGGGGCGCGAGTTCTACGTCAATCTCGACGCCGCAGCGTTCATGGACCGGCAAATACATCTGGACCTTGCCGCGGCAATCACCGAGCGCGACGCCGAATTGTCCGCCGCTATCGCCTACAGGTCGCTGTCACCGCTGATCAATCTGTTGGCCCCGGACGGGCAGGAATAGCGCGGGCTGCCAGCCAGTCTCGCTGGCGCTGCACGAACGTGGCGTCGACGGCCGCGCCATGTCCAGGGATGTACACCGCGTCCGGACCGCCGAGTGCGAGAACACGATCCAGGGTGCCCAGCCAGGCCCGCGCGTCGGACTCCGCGTTGATCGCCGGGTCGGCGGATTCCTCGACCAGGTCACCGCAGAAGACCACGGTGGGCTCCTGGGCACCGACCGGGGCGACGACCACGACCAGGTCGTGGTCGGTGTGGCCGCGGCCGGGGTGTTCGACGTGGATGGTTCGGTCACCGAGATCGAGGTCGGCCTCGGTGATGATGTGGTCGGGCGGCCGAGCCGCGGCGATCGCCCGGTCGAGCTCACCCACGTCCGCCCCGTACTGCAGGGCATGGGCGCGAACCTCACCGATCCCGGTGGTCAGGGCCCGCGCGACGGCCGGTGGCGCGTAGCTGAGGGCCGCTGGGAAACCCGGCGCTCCCAGTATGTGGTCAAAGTGATGATGGGTCATCACGATGTGGGTGACCGCCGCACCGGTGATGTCGGCGATGTCGCTGCTGAGCTGAGCTGCTTCTAAAAGCGTTGTCCCGCAGTCGATCAGGACAACCTTGTCGCGGCCTTGAACCAGACCGACGGTGACGTCGAGGAACGGCAACCGACATCGGTACACACCCTGGGCCGGCCATTCCCACTCGTAGTACATAGGGCTGAAAATAGTCGCTGGCCGAGCTGTTCGCCCAGTACTTACGTTGCAACATGTAGCTAATCGAATTATAGTCCAGACACATGTCCAGACAGCTCGCCGCCGATGTCCGGATACCTCAACCATGACACATGCGAGCCTGACGGGTAACCCGGCCGCGTCGATCACGGACAGTTCAGGAGCATGACCATGCGAATTGCGTTGCTGTCCTATCGCAGCAAGACACACTGCGGTGGGCAGGGCGTTTACGTCCGTCACCTGAGCCGGGGACTGGTCGAATTGGGCCACCAGGTGGAGGTCTTCTCCGGTCAGCCCTACCCCGAGATCCTCGATCCACGAGTCCGGCTGACCGAAGTTCCGAGCCTGGACCTCTACCGCGAGCCGGATCCCTTCCGGGTTCCCCGGCCCAGCGAGATCCGCGACGGGATCGACCTGCTGGAACTGGCCACCATGTGGACATCGGGCTTCCCCGAGCCGCGCACCTTCAGCCTGCGCGCCGCCCGGCTGCTGGCGCAGCGCCGCGGCGAGTTCGACATCGTGCACGACAACCAGTGCCTGGGCACCGGGCTGCTCAAGATCGCCGCGAGCGGACTGCCTGTGGTGGCCACCGTGCACCATCCGATAACCCGCGACCGGGTACTGGACCTCGCCGCCGCGAAGTGGTGGCGAAAGCCCTTGGTGCACAGGTGGTATGGCTTCGCCCAGATGCAGAAGAGGGTTGCCCGCAACATTCCCGATCTGTTGACCGTCTCGTCGTCGTCGGCCACCGACATCGCCGACGACTTCGGCGTGAGCCCGCAGCAGCTGCGGGTTGTCCCCCTGGGTGTGGACACCGAACTGTTCAAACCGCACGACCTGCCGCGGGTACCGGGGCGCATCATCGCGATCTCGAGCGCTGACCGGCCACTGAAGGGCATCGGTCACCTGTTGCAGGCAGTCGCCCGGCTGCGCGCTGAGCACGACAACCTACAGCTGCAGCTGGTCGCCAAGCTGGAGCCCAACGGTCCCACCGAGAAGCTGATCGCCGAGCTCGGCATCTCCGACATCGTGCACATCTCCAGCGCACTGAGCGACGCCGAGCTCGCCGAGCTGTTCGCCTCCGCGGAGATCGCCTGCATCCCGTCGCTCTACGAGGGCTTCTCGCTTCCGGCGGTGGAGGCGATGGCCAGCGGGACGCCGATCGTGGCCAGCCGGGCCGGGGCGCTGCCCGAGGTGCTCGGAGCCGACGGCGAGTGCGCCGACCTGGTCAAGCCCGGCGACGTCGGTGAACTCACCTTCGCCCTGGACCGCCTGCTCAGCTCTCCGGAGCGCAGGCAATGGCTCGGCACCGCCGGCCGGCGCCGCGCGCTCGACGTGTTCAGCTGGGAGTCGGTAGCCGCGCAGACAGTACGGGTATACGAACACGCGATCGCCCGCACCGGGCGGGTCCACTCCGACATCGAGGTGGTCGACGAACCATGCTGACGGTGAACTACGACCGGCTGCACGTGGGGCCGGGAAGCAACGTCATCGACGTCGGATGCGGCGCCGGGCGGCACAGCTTCGAGGCCTACCGCCGCGGCGCCAACGTGATCGCCTTCGACCAGGACGCCGAGGAACTGGCCAATGTTGACACCATGCTGCAGGCGATGGGAGAGGCCGGCGAGGCACCCGAGTCCGCCAAGGCCCAGGTCGTCGTCGGCGACGCGCTGGCCCTGCCCTACCCCGACGGCAGCTTCGACTGCGTGATCGCCTCGGAGATCCTAGAGCACATCCCCGATGACGACGCCGCGATCACCGAACTGATCCGCGTGCTCAAACCAGGCGGTTCCCTGGCGGTGACCGTGCCCCGGTGGCTTCCGGAGAAGGTCTGCTGGCTGCTCTCCGACGAGTATCACGCCAACGAGGGCGGTCACATCCGCATCTACAAGGCCGACGAACTGCGCGCCAAACTGACCAGGGGCGGCCTGACGTTCACCCACTCCCATCATGCCCACGCGTTGCATTCACCGTTCTGGTGGCTCAAATGTGCTGTCGGCGTGGAGAAGCCGGAACATCCGGCGGTCAAGGCGTATCACAAGCTGCTGGTCTGGGACATGATGTCGAGGCCCGCGCTGACCAGGGTGGCCGAGTCCGCACTCAACCCCGTGGTGGGCAAGAGTGTCGCGCTCTACTTCGAGAAGCCGGTGACCGATGGCACGGCAACCTGATCTCGACGGCGTGCCCGGCATCGCCGGGATCCTCACTCCGCAACAGTGCCGCCAGACCGCGGAATCCATTGCCGCGGTGCAGCAATCGTCGGGTGAGATCCCGTGGTCGGAGACCGGGCATACCGATGTCTGGGACCACGTCGAGTGCGCCATGGCCTTGAGCGCGGCCGGGTTGACCGAGCCCGCACGCGCCGCCTATGACTGGTGCCGGCGCGAGCAGCGTGCCGACGGATCATGGCCCATCCAGTACCGCCGCGGGGTCATCGAGGACGCCAACAGCGACAGCAACTTCTGCGCCTACATCGCCACCGGGATTTGGCACCACGTGCTGGTGACCGGTGACCGCCAGTTCGGCGAGCAGATGTGGCCGACTGTCCGCGCGGCCATCGACTTCGTCTTGGAACTCCAAGCCGGCACAGGCGAAATCTATTGGGCCCAAGGCCCTTCCGGGCCGCTGCCCGAGGCGCTACTCACCGGATGCGCCAGCGTCTACCACAGCATCCGGTGCGCACTCGCACTGGCCGACTTCGTCGACGACCCGCAGCCCGAGTGGGAGGTGGCGCTCGGCCGGCTGGGCCACGCGATCAGCGAGCACCCGGATTCCTTCACCGAGAAACCGCACCACTCGATGGACTGGTACTACCCCATTCTCGGTGGCGCCGTTCGCGGCTCACACGCCAGTTCGCGCATCGCCGACCGCTGGGACGAGTTCGTCGTCGACGGTCTGGGTATCCGGTGCGTCGACGACCGGCCCTGGGTCACCGGTGCGGAGACCTGCGAATTCGTCATGGCGCTGGACGCCATGGGTGAACGCCGCCGCGCACTGACTCAGTTCGGTGCCATGCAGCACCTCCGGGAAGCCGACGGCTCGTACTGGACCGGGCTGGTCTTCTCCGACGGCAAACGCTGGCCGGTGGAGCGGACCACCTGGACCGGCGCGGCGGTGATCCTGGCCGCCGACGCGCTGTCGGTCACCACCGGCGGCAGTGGGATCTTCCGTGCAGCCGAGCTGCCCCGCGGACTCGAGGGCGACTACGACTGTGAGTGCGTCAGGCGCTGACGGGTTCCTCGCCAGCCGATCCGGAGGTGCGCTCGAGGACCCGCAACGAACCGAACGCGCTCACCTCGGTGAAATGACCGGATTCCAGTGCGCGGCAATAGATGTTGTAGGGCGGCCGGCCACCGTCACGCGGGTCGGGGAAGACGTCGTGGATGACCAGCGTGCCGCCGGGCGAGACCCACTTGGCCCAACCGTCGAAGTCCTGCTGGGCGGCGGTCTCGCTGTGACCGCCGTCGATGAACAACATCTGCAGCGGAGTACGCCACCCGCGCGCGACCACCGGCGACTTACCGACCACGGCCACGATGGTGTCGTCGAGCCCGGCGGCATCCAGCGTGCGACGGAAGGTGGGCAGCGTGTCGAAGCGGCCACTGACCGGGTCGACCATCGAGGTGTCGTGGAACTCCCACCCGGGCTGGTGCTCTTCGGACCCGTGGTGGTGGTCGATCGTGTAGAGCACGCTGCCGCTCGCGGCGGCTGCCGCGCCGAGCAGGACAGTGGACTTGCCGCAGTAGGTACCGATCTCCACCGCAACCCCGTGATCGAGGTAGCGCGTCGCCGCGTCGAACAGCGCGCGGCCTTCGTCGGCGGGCATGAACCCGATCACTTCGTCGGCCAGATCAAACAGTCGGGAAGTTTGCGCGGCAAGCGCAGTCTCGGTACGGCTCATGCTCTGAACCTATCGTGTCGCCATGCCGGATGGCCAGCGCGCATCTTGTCGACCGGTATGCGTTGTAGTAGCGTCCGGACATGTGTCTGAACCGGTAGCTCGCGAAGCGACACGGCGCCGGTTGACAGCCAAGCAGGCGGCCACCGTGGAACGCCTCGGCCGTGCTGCGGTGGAGGTGTTGAGCCGAGAAGGTTTCGCCGGACTGACAATTCGGATGGTCGCCGCCGAGGCCGGTGTGGGCGCGGCCACGGCATACACCTATTTCTCGTCCAAAGAGCATTTGGTCGCCGAGGTGTTCTGGCGCCGGATGGCGTCGACGCCCGCTCCCCCGTTCGACTCCGCCGATCCGGTGGATCGTGTGGTGGTGGTGTTGCGCAACATCGCCCTGCTGGTCGCCGACGAACCTGAACTGGCCGGTGCGGTGACCACCGCGCTGCTGGGCAAGGATCCCGACGTCGAGCACCTGCGCTTTCGCATCGGCAGGGAGATTCACCACCGGTTGTGCACAGCCCTTGGCGCACAGCCAGATTCAGAGATCGTCGAATCTCTCGAGCAGCTGTACGCGGGCGCCCTGGTGCGCGCCGGAATGGGCTATGCCTCCTATACCGAGATCTCCTCGAAGCTCGAACGTTCCGCGCGAATGCTGCTGAGCTGAGAAGCCGTCGAACTCGTCTCGGCAGGGCCCGGCACCGGACCCAACACTGAAGCTGGGCCTCGACGGGTTTGGCCAGCGGCGCGGCCGGGAACACCGGCGCCATGTTGATTCGCAGAGTGGCCCGTCCCATGCTGGCGGCCGTGTTCATCGGCCAGGGTATCGATGCGTTGCGCAGTCCGAAGCTGGCAGCCGACGCCGCCCGTCCGACGCTGGAGGGACTGCAGAGACTTCCCGACCCGATCGGCGGTGGCGTTCCCGATGATGCGGAGACGTTCGCGAAGGTGACGGCCGCGGTGCAGATCGGCGGCGGGCTGCTGCTGGCCACCGGCCGGCTCCCGCGGCTGGCCTCGGCGGCCCTGGCGGCCACGGTGATTCCGGCCAACCTCGGCGCGCACATGTTCTGGAACGAGAACGACCAGCAGCGCAAGGCGCAGAAGCGCCGGGAGTTCATGACCGACATCAGCCTGCTCGGTGGTCTGATCATCGCCTCCGCCGATACCGCGGGTAAGCCGTCGCTGGGCTGGCGTGGCCGCCGGGCGGCACACAAGGTCAGCGAGGCGGTCGCTGCGACGCTGCCCGGCTCGAACACGGCACTGCTGGACGGCGAATTCGCCGACAAGGTCGGCCACGGGCTGCAGGCCGGCGCCGAACGCGGCCGCGAGCTCGCCCTGGTCGCGGGTGAACGGACCGCCCCCTTCCTGGAGGCGGCACGCAAGCGCGGTGTCGAGCTGGCCGAGGTCGCCCGCGAACGCGGCGCCGAATTCGCCGAGGTGGCGCGCGACCGCGGTGCTGACCTGGCCGACGTGGCGCGCGAACGCAGCGCGGAGATCGCCGATGCGGCGCGTGAGCAGGGCGGCGAGCTGGCCGGTACCACCCGGTCGCGAGCCAGGCGGCTGGCCAAGCGCTGAGGTTGTGATCGCGGCGCGGCGAAGGCTCAGATCTCGGCCGGTCTGCGGGGTAGATTGGGTGCCCCATGACATCGGCACCGAGGAGATCTGATGACGACGGGTGACTACGACCCCAACGCCTACGGGCAGCCGCAGGGCTTTCCGCCTCCTCCGCCGGGTCAGTACGGCCAGCCGGGCGGTTATCCGCCGCCTAGCCCCTACGGCCAGCCGGGCGGCCTCGGTGTGCGGTTCGCGGCCCGCCTGATCGACGGAATCTTCGTCAACATCGTCGCCTTCGTATTGGCGCTGATCTTCCACGCGACGAGCAATATCCTTGTCACCGGCCTGTTTTCGGGCCTGCTGACGTTCGCCTACTTCGTGATCTTCGAGGTCACGCAGGGCTGGACGCCGGCCAAGAAGCTTCTCGGGCTGTCGGTCCACGGCCCCGGTGGGGCACCCAAACCGAACGTTCAGCAGTCGGCGATCCGCAACTCGTTCACCCTGCTGTCGGTGATCCCCTACATCGGCGGCCTTTTCGCGTTCATCGCCTACATCGTCATCGCGGTGACGATCAACAACAGCCCGACCAAGCAGGGCAAGCACGATGAACTCGCCGGCGGCACCCAGGTGGTCAAGGGCTGACGTCGCCCTGACCTCGGCGGCTCACGAGCCGACCCGATTCATGGCGGCGACGGCTCGGCGCTGCAGCAGGAGGATCTTGGCCGAGCCGGTCAGGTAGCGCGACGGCGTGCAGTGGTGCCCCAGATACAGTCGGCTGCGCCGCAGCCAGACCGGTATGTGGCGGTTGCAGTTGATCATGTTCTGCGCAGTGGTGACCAGCTGAGCGGATATGTCCTCCTTGAGCTGCGGGTGCGGGACAGGGGTGCAGATCCGGTTGCGGCGCTCGTCACTGCCCTTGAGTAACTCCAGGTGAGCGATCAACGCCGCGCTGAAGGTCTGCTGGCACATGAAGATCGGCTGCAATGTGACGCGGCCGGGCGAAAATAGCGGCTGCGGAGCAACTTTGGCCAACCCGTCGGCCGAACAGTCGACGAAGAGGCTGTCGGCGAGGACGTCGACGCTTCCTCGGTCGAGCAGGATCTCACCGCTGCCGACGCGTTGCACACGGCCCATCCGCACGATGGTGTCGATGCGGCGCAACTTGCCCAATTCCGGTGCGTCCACCGTTGCGCAGCGCCACTTGGTCGGCAGTGTGTGGGTATCGAGCCGAAAGATCAGGCCTTGGCGCTCCAGCCGCAGGAAGATGTCATCGGCACTCGCCGCGTCGACCAAGCTCTGCATCATCGACACGACCGTGTCGAGCACGATTCCCGGTTGCATCGCCGCACGGTTGAGAAGCCACGCGTCCTGCGACATGATCCATTGGATCCGCTCCGGGGCAACCCCGTTGTCCAGCAGGAACAAGATCGAATCCATCCCGGTCTTTCCGGCCCCGATGACCACGTAGCGTTGCGGCGGTCGACCGATCCGGGCCAGGCCATTGGGCGGTATGAGGTTCACGCCGGGGTCGACGGAGTAGCGCGGCGGGCACACCGAGGGCACGGTCACATTCATGAACGTGGCGTCGACGATGCGTCGCCTGGCCGTGACGGTGGTGACCCGATCACCATCGACCGTGGACACGACCCTGCCGTCGCCCTGATGCTCGCTCATCGGCAGGAACGTGACCCGGCCGGTCGCCAGGAATGCGTCCATGGCCCTACGGAAGTAGGCGACGATCTCCGGGCCTGAGCTCAGGTCGGCTCCGCCCTGGCCCAGAGCCGTGGAATTCAGGCCGTAGAACTCCGCGGGCTGATGCAGCCGTACGAACGGGTAGGCATCGTTCCAATGGCCTCCCGGGTTGGCGCGCCGGTCGACGATGACGATGCGCGCCGCGGGATCCTCGTTGAGGATCACGTCGGCGAACGCCATGCCCATGGCGCCGGCACCCAGGATCAGGTAATCGGTATCGAGATGCTGCGCTACTGAATTCATCGAATCGGCCTCTCGCTCACGAGCTTGCCCCACAACGTAGATCGGGCCGCAGACCGGTTTCTTCGCCATAAGTGGTACACGTTGTAGCCATTCGGAGTGAAAGGGCTTTGTTCAGCGTGCATACGAAGATCGGATCGGCACCATGGAGCCCGGCACGCAGCGCCCCGGTCCCGACAAGCCAAGGACAGCGATGACACAACAACCCTCCGCCATCCGAAATACTCAGCGCCTGTTGATCGGTCATGGTGCCTTGCTGATCTTCCTGGGCGGGGTCGCCGGGTTCGGTTTTCTGTTCGTTCTCCTGGGCCGCATCGATGTGTGGCCGTTCCCGGTGTTCGACGTCAAACTGCCGGGAAGCGAGAAGGCCTGGCGGATGTCGCATTTGGAAGCCATCATCAACGGTCTGATCCTGTGGATCCTGGCACTGCTGTTGCCACTGCTGCCCTTCGGCGGCAAGGGTCTACGGCGGGTCTCGATCGGGATGATCGGCGTGGGGTGGATGTTCTCTGTCGCCTCGTTGTTCGACGCGTTGTTCCCCAACAGCCGCGGACTCTACTTCGGCGGTCCACTGACGAACCGCATCCCGTTCTTTCTCTTCTACGTCGGCATCGTCATTGTGATGGTCGTGTTGGCCATGATCGCGTGGCGCTCCCTGGTCAGGAAAGCTCCCGCGGCCGTCGATGCGCAACTTGGCGATTAGAGGAGGCAGCCGGTCACGGTTGCTGCGCTTTGAGCCAGATGGTCGCTGCCTCGACACGGTTGGCAGCGCCGAGTTTTCGCAGAATCCGCTTCACGTGTGACTTCGCGGTGTCCTCGGCAATCACCAGCCGCGCGGCGATGTGAGCGTTGGATGCCCCGGTGCCCAACAGGGCGAGAACTTCGAGCTCGCGTTTGGACAGTTGCCCGGTGATCGCAGTGTCGATCGGCGGCAGGATCGCGGTGGTCGCGCTCGAGGCGCTCGCGCCCGCTGAATCGCCGCGCACGAGTTCTACTTCCGCATCCAGGTACTCGGCCACGACGGCATCCGTGCGTTGCAGCAACCGCCGGAGTTCGTCGCCCTGGGCGCGCAGGCGATCGGCGAGTTGGGCCCGCTCGACCACGTGCCCGAAGCCCTCGGCGAATGCCCACAGACTGTCACGATCGAAGTCGTCGACCCGGCGCGGCTTGAGTCGATGATCGGCGTGCAGGAAGCCGATGACCCTGCCCTCCGGCATGATCGGCGCCGCGACATAGGAATGGGTGTCGTAGGCTTCGACCAACTCGGTCACCGCCCGCGGATTGCCGAGGGCATCCTGGATCGCCATCGGCTTGCGACCCCGGATCATCTCGGATTCGAGGACCCTGGCGGTGAGTTCGGCGGGATGCTCGCGGCTGAACGCGAGCAACCGCGCGGCTGCGGTCGGATCACCGGCGATCCAGAATGATTCGGCCAGCAGCTCTTTGCCGCGCAACCGATAGAGCACGGCACGATCGAAGCCGCATGCTTCGCAGGCCTGCCGCGGGGCGGCGGCGATGATCGCCTCGGCGCTGGGCATTCGGCGCAGGTACGACAGTGCCTTCTGCACCCGGTCCAAGACGTCGAGCCGGTCCCGGAGCTGGGCGTCTGCCACCTGGTCACGACGTTCGTGCACGTCGGCCAGTGCGCGCACCGCCGCCGTCAACTCGGGTGCGGCAGTTGCGGTGAGACGGCCGAGAAGCTCCTCCAGGTCCGCCAGCTCGTCGTCGAGGGCGGCACGTTGTTGCGCCCGTGGACTGGCCGGTGGATTGTCCGGCCACACCGGTAGTGAACCCGCCAGCGCATCGATCTGCGGTTCGCTGCCTACGCGGTTCACATTGGGACGCTAACAGCTGCCCGGGACCGCGATCAGAGAAGCGCTAGATCACCAGACCGAGCAGCAGTACCACCACCAGGCCGCTCACGGACAGCACCGTTTCCATGATCGACCAGGTCTTGATGGTCTGACCGACGCTGAGCCGGAAGTACTGGTTGACCAACCAGAAGCCGGCGTCGTTGACGTGGGAGAAGAACAGCGACCCAGCGCCGACGGCGAGCACGACCAGCGACACCTGCGGGCTACTGAGACCCTCGACGAGTCCGAGCATCAGCGACGACGCGGTGATGGTCGCCACCGTCGCCGAGCCGGTCGCCAGCCTGATCAGCACCGCCAGCAGCCAGGCCAGCAGGATCACCGAGATGTTGACGTCCTTGGCCCAGTCGGCGAGCAGCGTGCCGATCCCACTGTCGACCAGCACCTGCTTGAAGCCGCCGCCGGCCGCCACGATCAGGATGATGCCGGCCACCGGAGGCAGACCGGACTCGATGCAGGTCGTCAACTGACTACGCGTCATCCCGGCCCCGACTCCGAGGGTGAACATGCCGACGATCACCGCGATCAGCAAGGCCACCAACGGCGTGCCCAGGACATCGAAAGTCACTCGGAACCATTGGCTTTCGTCGTCGATGAAGATGTCCACCAACGCCTTGCCCAGCATCAGGACGACGGGCAGCAGAACACTGAACATGGTCATGGCGAACGACGGGCGGCGCAGCTGCCGGTCTTCGTCGGTGGCGAGCGCGGCGCCGGGACCCTCACGCCGCGCGGCGAACTCGTCGGGCGCGAAGGTGTCGGGAGCATCGACGACGACCCAGCGTCCGGCGAGCTTTCCGAACAGCGGCCCGGCCACGATGATCGTCGGGATCGCCACTGCGACACCGAGTGCGAGGGTCAGCCCGAGGTCGGCACCGAGCAGGTTGATGGCCGTGAGCGGGCCGGGGTGCGGCGGCACGAAACCGTGCATCGCCGAAAGCCCTGCCAGGGCGGGTATTCCGACGGTGATCAGGGACAACTGGGAACGCCGCGAGACGAGGTAGATCACCGGCATCAACAGCACCAGACCGATTTCGAAGAACATCGGCAACCCGATGATGGCCCCCACCAACGCCATCGCCCAGGGCAGCGCCCGCGGCGATGCATGCCCGACGATGGTGTCGACGATCTGGTCGGCTCCGCCGGAATCCGCCAGGAGTTTGGCGAACATCGCGCCGAGCGCGATCAGGATGCCGACCCCGGCCGCGGTCGTGCCGAAGCCGTCGGCGAACGACTTGAGGACCTTCTCGAGGTTTTCCCCGGCGACGATTCCGACGGTCAGGGCACCGAAGATCAGGGCCAGGAAGGGATGCAGCTTGGCGACGGTGATGAGCACGACGATGACTGCGATTCCGGCCAGGAAGGCCAGGATGAGCTGCCATCCGGAGGCCACCGGCTGCGCGAGCTTCGGCGCTTCGGCCAGAAGAATGCCGGACTGATTCATGCGTTCTCTCCTGTCGTGCGGGACATGTAGCTCTCGACGATCGAGTCGATGCTCTGGTCGACGTCGACGGCGATGCCGCGTTCGTCGTCGTCAAGGGGTTCGAGGGTGGCGAATTGGGATGCCAGCAGAGAGGCGGGCATGAAGTGGCCCGGTCTGCTCGCCTGGCGACGGGCGATGACGTCGGGTGATCCGCTCAGATGCAGAAACCTGACGTCTGAGCAGTGCTGGCGCAACTGGTCGCGGTAGGTGCGCTTGAGTGCCGAACAACTCATCACGCCGCCGTCGGGATGATCGGCCAACCACTGGCCGATGGCTTCCAGCCACGGGTAGCGGTCCTCGTCGTCGAGGGCCTGACCTGCCGTCATCTTGGCGATATTGGCCGGCGGGTGGAAGTCATCGGCATCTGCGAAGGGCACGCGCAGCCGCTGGGCCAGGGCGGCGCCGACGGTGGACTTCCCCGAACCGGACACCCCCATGACCACGATCGGTGAGGTCATGCCTGCGTTTACCCTGCTGTGCGGCATGTCACACAGCATGCCATCAATAATCATACTTAATCAAGACAAAATCGTTATGAGTCTGTTTTAAAGGTCTGATGTACCCCGTATGACAACATGTATCGGTGACCTCGGAGCCAATAGTCGGAGAGCTGCACGGCAGTGTCCTGACGGCGTTGGGCCGGGACATCGTCTCCGGGCACTATCAGCCGGGCCAGGTGCTCAACCTCGAGGGTGTCAGCGCCACGCACGGAGTGTCCCGGTCGGTCGCCCGGGAGGCCATCCGGGTCCTCGAGTCGATGGGAATGGTCGCACCCCGCCGCCGGGTCGGTATCACGATTCAGCCCTCGACCAAGTGGAATGTCTTCGACCCCAGGGTCATCCGCTGGCGACTCGACGTGGGAGATCGTGCGGCCCAGCTGCTTTCGCTGGCCGAACTGCGACGCGGCTTCGAACCGGCCGCCGCGGCGCTGGCCGCCCGGCGGGCCGACCCGCATCAGTGCCGCATCATGGCAGCCGCCGTGTCCGACATGGTGGTACACGGCCGGTCGGGTGATCTGGACGCATACCTGTTGGCCGACAAGGTTTTCCACCGCGCCTTGCTGGAAGCCAGCGGCAACGAGATGTTCCGCGCGCTCTACGACGTGGTGGCCGAGGTGCTGGCCGGGCGAACCCACCACGGGATGATGCCCCCGACGCCCAACCCCGCGGCCATCGAGTTACACGACCAGGTGGCCCGAGCGATAAGGCTGCGCGACGAGCACGCCGCCGAGCACGCGATGCGCGCCATCATCGACGAGTCGGCGGCTGCGGTCGCCGCCAATGCCGGCGAGCAGCCCCGCTAGCCGCCGCGCGCTCAGGCCTTGGGCGCGAAGCTGTAGTTGACGGTGTCGCCCTCGACGGTCGTTACGGTCAGGGTGAAGTCCTGGTTCTCCTCACCGGCCACCACCGCGCAATCGACCGTGGTTCCCGGCTTGCCCTCGAGGTCGTCACTGCAGTCCGCCGAATCCGGTCGCTGGCCGAGCTGGGCCGCGAGCTGATCCAGCAGGGAGTTCTCCACCTGCACCTTGGGCAGAACCGGGATGACCGTGAAGTTCATCAGCAGACCGTCGACCTTGGTGACGTCGACGGTGCGCCTCACGGTGACACCGTCCGCCGTCACGTCGCAGTGCGCCTCGGCCCCCTTCTTGCCTTCCAGGCCCGACTCGCAACTCACCGAGTCGACCTTCGCACCCGAGGACTCCGACAGCAGGTTGGAGACCACCTTCTGCAGCTGCTCCTTGTTGACCGCGGGCGTCATGTCATAGCTGACGGTCGAGCCCTCCACCTTGGTGACAGTGACGATGGGCTCGAAACTATTGGTGGCGCTGAGCACTACCTCGCAGCGGGTCGACTTGCCGACCTCGCCGTCCAGGTTGTCCTTGCACGTCACCGACTCCGGCTTCTGGCCGGCCTTATCCAGCCGGTCGGCGATGTCCTTCTGCAGATCAGCTTTGTCCACCACCGGCTTTCCGGTCGAGGCGCTGAACGAACAGCCCGACAGCGCAGTCCCACCGAGCACCAGCGCCGCCAACACAGCACCTGTCCGTCGCATCATGGTCTCCCAGCGTTTGCCGATGCCACGCCCGGCGCGCGCATCCGCGAGCAAGATACCAAGCGCACGGCCAGCCCAGGGCTTAACCACCCGAAGGTCCGCGCTCGGCTCGGCGGCGCGGATGGTTGACTGCTGAGGGTGAGCAGAACCCCACAGCTGGCCAGGCGCTTCTTCGACCGCTTCGAACCCGTCCACGCCGTCACCTACTTCGCCCCCGAAGTCCAAACCGGATTGGGCGACATGGGATTCACCGGATTCTGGCGCGGGTATTTCGCCGCGCGCTCAGCACCGCTGGGACCGGTCGCACCCGAGGTGCTCACGGCCATCTTCTACAACTTCTCCGCCGATCGGGTGCGCCGGACGGTGCCCGCGGTCTGGGACGTCGCGGCACCGGCCGAGGTATTGCGGGTGCGTCAGGACACCGCGGTTGCGGCGCTGCGCCGATACGGCCTCACCGACGACACCCCGGGCATCGCCGAAACAGCCGAGCTGGCGGCCGGCGCCGCCCGCGGAGCGCCACTGGACGGCAGGCCGCTGTTCGCGGCGAATCTGGCCCTGCCGTGGCCACACACCCCGGTGGCGACGCTGTGGCACGCGGCCACGCTGTTGCGGGAGCAACGCGGCGACGGCCACGTGGCCGCGCTGGTGGCAGAAGGCGTGAGCGGACGCGAGGCCAACGTGCTGCACGCCGCCGGTGGTGCGGTGCCGCCGGCCTTCCTCAAACGCAGCCGTGACTACACCGACGAGGAGTGGCAGTCCTGCCTGGAGAGCCTGTCCGCACGCGGGTTGGTCACTGCCACAGGCGAACTCACCGACGCGGGCCGTGCGCTCAAACGGCGGGTGGAGGATCGTACCGACACCCTGGCGCTGACCGGGCTCGCGGCTCTCACCGACTCCGAGGTGGAGCGCTTGTTCGCCGGGCTGACCCCGGTGACCAGGCAGGTGATCGCGGGCGGCGACATCCCCGCCGCCACCCCGATGGGCCTGAACCGCGACGAACTCGACGACGGCTCGGCACACCTGTGACTCAGAGGTTGCGGTTCCACTCCGCCCAGCCGACGCCGCTACGGCCGTCGCTGGTTTCGACTTCCACCCAGGCCCGCGGGAACTGGCTGATCCGGCCGTCGGGACCGACCAGTCGGACCGGCGCGTGGCCCAGTACCCGGATGGTCGTGTCCACCGGACCGGGTTCGTAGACGATCCTGGTCTGCGCCGGTAGGTCGTTGTCCTCGAACGTCGCATCGGCGGTGACCGCCGTCGTCTCGACGACGGCCTCCCCTTGCCGCTGGATGTAGCCGACGCTCACCGGATCAAGTCCGGGTATCCGCAGATCGACACCATGCAGATGGGTTCCGTCGTCGAGGTGCAGCGCGCTCCAGACCCAGTCCATGCTCCACCAGTCGCGCACGCCGTAGGAATGGTCGCGCTGACCCGCCACCGCCTCAATGTGATGGGTGTGCCCGTCGATGGTGACGGTTCCCGTTATGGTGCAAGGGATTTCGTAGCGGCTCGTGATCCGGTATGCATACGGCGTGCCCACCGACGTCCACGTCAGATCCATCGCGAGTTCGGCAGGGCGGCCCGCCTCGCCGCGCAGAATCGCCGACGGATCGTCGTATGCCTGTGCCGCACCACGCACCTCGACGCGGTAGGACTGCAGCGGAACCGTCGCACCGTGGCGCAGCTCGACTCCGTCGCCGACGACGGTTGCCGGATCCGAGGGCACCGGCGCCTCGAAATCGAGAAGCGCGACAGTAGGCATGCCGGGCCCGCACACCAGTGCGTTGATCCAGGCCACCTTCTGGTTGGGCACCAGTCCCAGCCGGATCCAACCGCCGATCCCCTGCTGCGGGTCGGCGAAGTCCCAGTACCAGCTCTCGTTCCACAGCGGCTCGTCGCCCGGCTCGTGGCGACCCTCGTCGACGGCGTCGGGCACCAGCGCCGGCTCCGAACCGGCGGGCAGAATGTCGAGGGCGTCGGTGTCCAGAACGTGCTGGCTGTGGCGCTCCAGCATGGTCAGGAACATCTCGTCGCCCCGATCGGTGCGCTCGACGAGCATCGAGGACACCACGGTCATCATCACCCCCGCGAAGCTCTGGTGGCGCACCCCGTCGCGGACCTGGTCCAAGGTCACCGGCGTGTCCGGTCCCAGACCGTCGCGATACGCCCGCAGCAGGTCCTCGTAGTGCGCCCGCCGCTCCTCGACAGTGAGCGCACAACCGATGAAGTACGCCGCATCGGTCATGGCCGGCCCCCAGCCGACGGTCTGCCAGTCCACGACCGTCAGGTCCCGCCGCGACCCGGGGCGGCCGAACAGCATGTTGTCCAGCCGGTAGTCGCCGTGCACAAGGCCCTTGATGCGCTCCGGCGCTGCCTCGCCGGCGAGATAGGCGTCGAAGGTGTCGACCAGACGCTGACAGACCAGACGCTGCTCGGGTGTGATGGCATCGCCGTAGCGCTCGACGAATCCGGCCCACAACTGGGCGATGAGCGCCTGATTCAGCGGGGCCTCACGGTTGAGCCAGTCCGCGTGGGCAAACGTCTCGCTACCGATCGCCGGAGCGTGCAGCCTGCCGAGTTCGGTCAGTGCCAGGACTGCGTCCTGCTGTGTGGCGCCACGAATTTCGTCGCCGACGACCGCCGGCGCCGCATCGTCGATCAGGAGGGTGAAGATGCCGCTCTGCGGGTCGTAGTAGGAATGGAAGCACTCCGCGATCGGGCCGCCGAGCCGCGGCGCCACCTCGGTGTAGAACCTGACTTCGCGTTCGTAGAGGCCCAGCGCGAGTCCGGTCTGGCGACTCACCGGGTCGGTGGCGGCAACCTTGAGGATGACCGTCGACGGACCGTCGTGGCCCCCGGCATAGGTCAGGCCGATGCGGTAGCACTCGCTCATCTGGCCCGTGCCGATGCGATCGACGGTGAAATCGGTGACAGTCCCGGCGCCGACGGCCGCCGTCAGCCAGTCGGCAGTGAGGTCACTGGGGCGTTCGACGACGATGTCATTGGTCTGCACCCGACCAACCTAGGACACCCGGGGCGCCCGGCGAAAGCTTTTCCGACAACTTTTTGACGCGTGTCAAAACCTACCGGCCGGCCAGCGAGAAACCCGCCCAGGCCTCGCGACGATGGGCGTGCGGGTCGTTCTCGATATGGGTCTTCCGGTCGAAGACGAGGACCGGGCGCTCCGGGTGGGAGTAGGCCGGCCAGCCGTCACCGGGCACGCCGGAGCGGCTGAAACTGCGCCACCGGCCCTGCACCTCGCGGCTCACCTTGATCGCCGATGGCCGATCGATTCCCACCGTCAGCGCCCCGCCCAGGCGGGTTCGGTAGATGTCGAACACAGCCAGAAGCTCCATCGCGTGCGTGGCGCCCAGCCCGGACCAGTGCAGTGTGCGCGGCGCGTAGTCGTAGCGATACACATAGGTCGGGGCGTGGGCACCGTGCGCCTCGGCGATCTGCCAGGCGGCGGTGCCGAAGGCGAAGTCGCCGCCGAGTTGGACGCACGCCTCCGGTCGCGGGTAGCCGGGATAGGCCGCGGTGATGCGATCGCGGGTCTCGGGTTCGGCGAAGGCGAGCAGCTTCTCGATGGCGTGCTCGGTGGTGGGCAACAGCTTCATGAATCGGGTGAACAGCTTGCCTTCGTCGGCATTGGTTCCCACGATCAGCGGAACCTTATGCGCTACACCGGTTCTCATCGCCTCGATCGGGTCGAGCGGCAGAATGTCGTCACCGTGCGTAGGGCCGACGGCGAACGCACCGTCCATCTCGTGCAGGCTGCGCTCGAGCAGCAGGTCGAGGGTGGTGACCAGATCGGCGGGCCGGGCCCGCATCAACGCCGCGGCGGCGTCGGGCCCGTGGGCGCCGAGTGCGTCGGCGAACTTGGCGGCGATGGCCGCAGCGGTCTCCCCCGTGCTGACCAGACCCGAGGCCGGGCTCTCCGAAATCGCCTGCCGGAAAAGGCCTTCGGCTTCAGGAACCGCGATCAGCGTCGCGACGGCATGTGCGCCCGCACTCTCACCGAAGATGGTGACGTTGTCCGCGTCACCGCCGAAGGCGCCGATGTTGTCGCGCACCCAGCGCAGCGCCAGGACCAGATCGCGCAGAAACAGATTGCTGTCGATCGGAACGTCGGCGGTCGACAACGAGGACAGATCGACACAGCCCAACGCCCCGAGACGGTAGTTCACCGAGACGTAGACGCAGCCGCGGCGGGCCAGCGCGGCACCGTCGTAGAGCGGGGTGGCCGAGCTACCCATGATGTAGCCGCCGCCGTGAATGAAGAACATCACCGGCAGCGGCTCGCCGTCGGGTGCCGGTCCCGGCCACTGCGGGGTGACCACGTTCAGCGTCAGGCAGTCCTCGCTCATCGGCTGGTATCTGCCTACCCCGAGCATGGTGTAGCGCCGCTGCTGCGGCGCGCAGCTGGCATAGCTGTGGCAGTACCGGACACCGCGCCACGGCTGTGGCGGCTGGGGCGCACGAAAGCGCAGGGCGCCCACCGGCGGGCGGGCGTAAGGAATTGACCGCCAGCGGTTGACCCCGTCACGGGCGAATCCTTCGACGACGCCCGCGGTGGTCGTCGACCGGACGGTGTGTTCGTGCATCACTCGACGGTATCGAACAACCGGCCCCGACGCGCCTGACGTCCCGGTCGGGCCGAGGCGGCTAGCCTGGCGTGATGCGAATCGCCGTGTTGCTCGCCGCATCGCTGCTGGTCGCCGGATGTTCCGGGTCGACGGGCGGTGATGCGCGCCCGACGGCACTCACGCCGATCACACCGTCCCCCAAGACGGCGTCGACGTCACCCACGACGACCACGACGTCCTCTGCAGCACCGCAGGCCGGAGTGCCGATCGCCGGGGTCATCACCTGGATCGAGGGGGGCGCCCCGGTCGACGCGGCCGAGTACCGCATCGCGTTGCGCGGCGGGGTCAGCACCGATCTGGGCGACGACGTCGCGTTCACCACGCCGGCCGGGACAACCTGTATGACCGATGGCCGCCACGGCGCACCGGGATTGGCGTGCTTGGTGAACCTGACCGACCCGCCCCCGCAGCCGCCGGATGCGTACGGCCAGTGGAAGGGCGGCTGGGTCGACTTCGACGGCGCGACCGTGCTGGTCGGCTCGGCGCACGGCGACCCGGGCCGGTTCGCCAGCGGCCAGGGACCTTCGTTGCCGGTCGACATGTCGCTGTCGTTCGGCGACTTCCGTTGCCGCACTGACGCAACCGCCCTGTACTGCGTGAACTATGCGCACCAGTCCGCGATTCGGATGGCAGACAGTGGGGTGGACTCCTACGCCTGCGCACAACAGGTGACACCGCCACCCGGAATCGGCATCAAGTACGTCTGCTAGCCGGACACATCCAGTCAGTAGCCGAGCAGCTTGCGGAACTGCTGCCCCACCGCCATCGACTGACCCATCCGCTGGACCCAGCCGTCGAGCGCGGCCGTGACGTCCGTGGGGTCCCAGCCACGCTCCTGGCCCAGGGCGATCATGCCGGCCTCGTCGGTGACACCGCGGCTCTGGGCCGTACGGGCGAGGTCGGCGTAGTCCTGCAACGAGATGCCGTTGATCGGCTCCCAGATCGGGTCGGTCTCGGCGACCGAGCGGGTCGACGGGCCGCCGAGGACCGCGGGGTCGACGAGGCTTGCGCCGCGTACGTGGACTGTCCCGGCTTCTTTGGCCTTCTTGAAAAATCCCATCGCGCTGGTCTCCGATCCTGTGTGCGCCGGCCGGGACATCCGGGGCGCTACTGCGGCACAAGTGCAGTCGACGCGGATCGCTACCGATCCCAAGGTTCGGCTCCCGCGCACTGGAACATGTTTCAGTTCACCGCCGCGAATCGCTTACGATGACCTCGTGCCAGCCTCTCCAGACGCGCCCACCCAACTACCGGCCATCGACGGATGGTGGGACCACGACGACGCCGGTGTCCCCCATCTCGTCGGCGCGAAATGCCCGCAATGCGGGACCTATGTCTTCCCGCCGCGGGCCAACAACTGCCCCAATCCGGCATGCGCCAGTGACGTCCTCGAGTCGGTCGCCCTGTCCCGTCGGGGCACGGTGTGGAGCTACACCGAGAACCACTACGCACCGCCGCCGCCGTACCCGGCGTCCGATCCGTTCGAACCGTTCGCGGTGGCCGCTGTCGAGCTCGCCGACGAAGGACTCATCGTGCTGGGCAAGGTCGTCGAGGGCACGCTGGCCGCCGACCTGAAGGTCGGCATGGAGGTCGAACTGACCACCATGGCCCTCTACACCGACGACGACGGCAACGAGCGCAGCACCTACGCCTGGAGGATCGCGAAATGAGCCCGGACCCCGTCTACATCCTCGGCGCCGGCATGCACCCCTGGGGCAAGTGGGGCCGCGACTTCACCGAGTACGGCGTCGTGGCCGCCCGCGCTGCTCTCGCTGACGCCGGACTGGACTGGCGCCAGATCCAACTGGTCGCCGGAGCCGACACCATCCGCAACGGCTACCCCGGCTTCGTGGCCGGCGCGACGTTCGCCCAGAAGCTCGGCTGGAACGGCATCCCCGTCACCTCGAGCTACGCCGCATGCGCCAGCGGCTCGCAGGCACTGCAGAGTGCGCGGGCGCAAATCCTCGCCGGACTCATCGATGTCGCACTGGTCATCGGTGCCGACACCACTCCCAAGGGTTTCTTCGCCCCCGTCGGCGGTGAGCGCCGCAACGACCCCGACTGGCAGCGTTTCCACCTCATCGGCGCTACCAACACCGTGTACTTCGCACTGCTGGCGCGCCGGCGGATGGATCTCTACGGCGCCACCTTGGAAGACTTCGCCAAGGTGAAGGTCAAGAACGCCAAGCACGGGCTTAACAACCCGTATGCCCGCTACCGCAAGGAAGCCAGCGTCGACGACGTGCTCGCCAGCCCGGTGGTCTCCGATCCGCTGCGGCTGCTGGACATCTGCGCGACCTCTGACGGCGCGGCCGCGGTGATTGTGGCCAGCAAGGCCTTCGCTGAGAAGCACCTCGGCTCGGTCAAGGGCGTTCCGTCTGTTCGCGCGGTCAGCCTGCAGAGTCCGCAGTATCCGCAGCACCTGCCCGAATTGCCGGACATCGCAACCGATTCCACCGCGGTGGTACCCGGTCCGGACCGCGTGTTCAAAGACCAGATCCTCGACGCCGCCTACGCCGAGGCTGGGATCGGCCCTGAGGATCTGTCGCTGGCCGAGGTTTACGACCTCTCGACCGCCCTGGAACTCGACTGGTACGAGCATCTCGGGCTGTGCGCCAGGGGCGAAGCCGAACAGTTGTTGCGCAGCGGCGCGACCACGATCGGTGGCCGGGTCCCGGTCAATGCCTCCGGTGGGCTGGCCAGCTTCGGCGAAGCGATTCCGGCACAGGCCATCGCCCAGGTTTGCGAACTCACCTGGCAACTCAAGGGCCAGGCCACCGGGCGCCAGGTCGAGGGCGCCACGGTCGGCGTCACCGCCAACCAGGGTCTGTTCGGCCACGGCTCCTCGGTGGTCGTCGCCAAGTAGGCTCCGTGGGTGGCCGAGACCGTCGTCGTCACCGTGAAACCCGGTAGCCGCAAGGGCCCGTTGGTCGAACCCGGCGCCGACGGCACGCTGACGATCTATGTGCGCGAGCGGGCGATCGAGGGCAAGGCGACCGAGGCGGCGGCACGTCTGCTCGCCGAGCATCTCGGCGTCCCGCGCAGCCATGTGCGGTTGGTGTCGGGTGCCACCTCGCGAATCAAGCGCTTCACTGTCGACTGAGCGAGGAGAAACCATGAGCGAGCCCATCTCCGATGCCGAGCTGGCCCGGCTGTGGGAACGTCACACCGAGCTCGAATTCGAAACACGCGACGCCGTCGCCACCGTCGCCACCATGACGCCGGACAACTACGTCAACCATGTCCCCGTGCTGACCGGCGGCCGCGGAACAGCGGAGATGGTCGAGTTCTACAGCAAGCACTTCATCCCGAAGATGCCCGCCGACACCACTCTTCGGCTGTTGTCCCGAACGATCGGCAACGAGCGGGTGGTCGACGAGTTCGTCTTCGCCTTCACCCACGATGTCGAGATGGACTGGATGCTGCCGGGCGTCGCGCCCACTCACCGCCCCGTCGAGGTCCCGATGGTGGTCGTCGTGCAATTTCAGGGCGACAAGATCGCCTGCGAACGCATCTACTGGGACCAGGCTTCGGTGCTGGTGCAGGTCGGCCTGCTCAGCGCCGAGGGCCTGCCGGTCACCGGAGCGCAGCAGGCCCGAAAGTTCGAGGATCCCGGCCTGCCCGCCAACGAACTGATGGGTGAGGCCTGGCGCGGTTAGGCCACACCCAGATAGGCCGCGCGAATACTGTCGTCGGCCAACAGGTCTCGTGCGGGACCGCTGCGCGTGACCGTACCGGTCTCCAGGATGTAGGCACGGTCGGAGCGGCTCAGCGCCTGCTGGGCGTTCTGCTCGACCAGCAGCACCGTGGTGCCCTGGGCGTTGATCTCGGAGATGATCTTGAAGATCTGCGAGATGATCATCGGCGCCAAACCCATCGACGGCTCGTCGAGCAGCAGCACCCGCGGGCGGGCCATCAGAGCCCGGCCGATGGCCAGCATCTGCTGCTCCCCGCCGGACAGCGTGCCGCCGACCTGGGTGCGCCGCTCGGCCAGCCGCGGGAACGTCTCCAGAATCCAGTCCAGCCGCTCGTCATGTTCGCTCTTGCTGCCGAATTTGCGCCCATAGCAACCCATTTCGAGGTTCTCCAGCACCGTCATGCCGGGAAACACACCGCGACCCTCGGGTGCCTGCACCAGGCCGTCGACGGCCCGCTCATGTGCCTTGACCTTCGAGATGTCCTTGCCCTCGAACCACACCGACCCCGACGACAGCGGACGAAGGCCGGAGATGGCGCGCATCATCGTGGTCTTGCCTGCCCCGTTGGAACCGAGCAGCGTGACCAACTCCCCCTGCCGCACTTGCAGTGAAACACCGTGCAGCGCTTCGATTCTGCCGTAGTGCACGACGACGTCACGGACTTCGAGCAGAACGGGCCGGTCATCAGAGCTGGTCATCGGGGACCCCCAGGTAGGCGGCGATCACGGCCGGGTTCTCGCGGATCTCGGCGGGCAGGCCGTCGGCGATCTTGCGGCCGAACTCCAGCACCACGATCCGGTCGGTGACTCCCATGACCAGTCGCATGTCGTGCTCGATGAGCAGCACGGTGTAGCCGTCGTCGCGGATGGCGCGAATCAGGTCGATCAGGGCGGCCTTCTCGCTGGGGTTGAAGCCGGCGGCCGGTTCGTCGAGGCACAACAGCTTGGGTTCGGTGGCCAGCGCGCGGGCGATCTCCAGGCGGCGCTGGTCACCGTAGGGCAGGTTCTTGGCCTTCTCCTCGCCGCGGTGGGCGATACCGACGAATTGCAGCAGCGCGGCGGCCTTCTCGATGGCCGAGCGCTCCTCGCTGCGGTGCCGGGGGCTGCGGATCAGGGCGCCCGGCACCGAGGTCTTGTGCCGCGCATCGGTACCCACGATGACGTTCTCCAGCGCGGTCATCTCGCCCCAGAGCCGGATGTTCTGGAAGGTTCGGGCGATGCCGCGACGGGTGATCTGATGGCGCTTGATGCGACCAAGCGGCTCGCCGTCGAAGATGACCGACCCCGAACTCGGCCGGTACACGCCGGTGATCGCGTTGAAGCAGGTGGTCTTGCCCGCGCCGTTGGGCCCGATCAGGCCGAGGATCTCGCCCCGCTTGATCGAGAAGCTCACCGCGTCCAAGGCGGTCAGTCCACCGAACTTGACGGTGAGATCGTGGGTTTCCAGCAGCGCTTCACCCTCGGCAACGCTGACCTCCCGGCTCAGGGCCGCCAGGTCTTCCTCGATCACGGGTTCGCTCATGCGGCGGCCTTCGTGTCGTCGGCCGCACCGAGCAGCTTGCGGGCCGACTTGCCGTAGGCGAGCAACTGCTGGCGCACCGGGAACAGGCCCTGCGGGCGGAAGATCATCAGCACCACCAGGGCCAGGCCGAAGAACAGGTACTTCAGGTCACCGAGGTTGATGCCGAGGAACTCCACCCCGAGTAGCCGGTTGGGCAGATAGACGATGATGAACGCGCCGAAGACCACGCCCAGCTTGTTGCCCTGCCCGCCGAGGACCACCGCGCACAGGAACAGCATCGAGTTGATGATGTTGAACGTCGGCGGCGCGACGTACTGCACCTGCCCGGCATACAGCGCGCCGGACAGCCCGCCGATCGCGGCGCCGATGACGAACGCCCACAGTTTGAAGCGGAAGGTGTTGACGCCCATCACTTCCGCGGCGTCCTCGTCCTCGCGGATGGCCACCCAGGCTCGGCCGACCCGGCTGCGTTCGAGGTTGCCGACCAACAGCAGGATGCCGATCATGAGGATCAGCCCCAGCCAGAACCACCACGTTCCGTAATTGGCGGTGCCTGAGGAGTTTCCGCTGGAGAACACCCCGTCGGGATACTTCGCGGTCTCCACGACGTGTGGATAGGCGATCTGATTGAGTCCGCGCGAGCCGTTGGTGACCTCGGAGAGGTTGTCGGCAAGCAGCCGGATGATCTCGCCGAAGCCGAGGGTGACGATGGCCAGGTAGTCACCGCGCAGGCGCAGCGTGGGGATGCCCAGGATCAGCCCGGCCAGCGCGGTGGCCGCCATCGCGATCGGCACACAGGTCAGCCAGGCCCACTTCTCACTGAACAACCAGTTGGAACCCAATCGGTTCCACGGGGAGTCCGGGCTGGTGAGCAATGCCACCGTGTAGGCGCCCACCGCGTAGAAGCCGACGTAGCCTAGGTCCAGCAGGCCGGCCTGGCCGACCACGACGTTGAGCCCGATCGCGATGATCGCCACCATCGAGAACTGGGCCATGGTTCCGCCGAAGCTGATGCCGGTGGTGTTGAAGAACGGCGGCGGGAACAGCGGCATCAGTGCCAGCAGGCCGAAGCCCAGCACGCCGAAGATCCACTTCTGGACCCGGCTCAGCCCCGCCCACCACCCGCGCAAACCGTCGCCGGGCGCCAGTAGCCGTCTGCTCCAGCGGCCCGGTGTCTCGTTCACGCTCTCCCGGTGACTCATGCCCTCGCCTTTCCGAGGCTCTCCCCGAGTATTCCGGTGGGCCGGACCAGCAGCACCAGAACCAGCAGGACGAACGCGACGACGTCGCGCCACTGGGTGCCGAACACCGCTTGGCCGTAGTTCTCCATGATGCCCAGGATCAGGCCACCGAGCAGCGCGCCGCGCAGATTGCCGATGCCGCCGAGCACCGCCGCCGAGAACGCCTTGATGCCCAGCAGGAAGCCGCCGGAGTAGATGATGCCCTGCGGCACCTTGAGGGTGTAGAGCAGCGCGGCTGCTCCGGCGAGCATGCCGCCGATGAGGAACGTCGTCATGATGATGCGCTCGCGCGACACGCCCATCAGCGTCGCGGTCGTCGGGTCCTGGGCGACCGCGCGGATGCCGCGGCCGAACTTCGTGCGGTTGATGGCCACATCGGTGAGCAACGCCAGGACGAGGGCCGCCGCGACGATCACCAGGGTGACATTGGTGACCGAGGCACCGAAGACGTGGAACTGGGCCTTAGGCTGCACCAGGGTGATTGGCTGCTGGGCATTGCTGCCGCCGTAGCCCTTAATGATCTTGGGCAGCACGAAGTGGACGAACTCCTGAAGAACGAACGACATGCCGATGGCGGTGATCAGGAACGTCAGCGGTCGCGCGTTGCGCCGCCGCAGCGGCCGGTAGGCCACGAACTCCAAACCTATTGCCGCCGAGCCTGATACGAGCATCGCGAACAGCATGGCGATGCCGAGGTAGAGGACGGTCAGCAGTACACCCTTGTTGTAGGCATTGCCGCTGGGCGTGAACCCCAGGATGATGTCCAGGCAGAAGTAGGCGCCGAACATGCCGAGCATGAAGATCTCGGAGTGGGCGAAGTTGATCAGCCGCAGCACACCGAAGACCAAGGTGTAGCCGACGGCGACCAGGGCATAGATCGCCCCCCAGGACAACCCGTCGATGGTCAACTGCCAGAAGCCGTTTCGCAGGTTCTCGATGTTGAAACCGATGTCACCGGCGAGGCAGGCGTACTGACCGAGGCACTCGTGGATCATCCTGGGGACGACTCCTTGCGATCTGTGTTCAACGAGAACGCGCCCGAGCCTTGCGGTCTCGGACGCGTCTCGCGAATCACTTACTGAACCTTGTAGATCCAGATCAGGGTCGTGGTGAGCTCACCCTTGTCGGTCCACTGGTACTTACGGGCGACACCCTGGCCGTCGTAGGTCTTGACCCACTCGAGCAGGTCCGGACGGGTGATCTTGCCCGCGTCGATGCCCTTCAGCAGCACGGTGCCGAGGTCGTAGCCCTCGGTGCTGTACGTCCCGGGAGCCTGACCGAACTTCTTGGTGTATTCGTCGGCGAACGCGCCGGTGGCCGGGCCGCAGGGGCAGGACAGGATGGCGTCCTTGGACGACGAGCCGGCCTGTTTGACGAACTCCGGATCCTTGGTGCCGTCGGCAGAGACGAACTTGCCGGTGAAGCCACCGTCACGCAGCTGCTGAACGAACGGTGCCGCCTCGGCGTAGTAGCCGCTGTAGAACACCGAGTCCGGCGACTGGCCCTTGACCTGCGTCACCGCGGCCGAGAAGTCCTTGTCGCCCTTCTTGACCGAGATGTTGCAGGCCTCGACGGCCACCGGGCCGAGGGTCTCGCGGACCGCCTGTGCCAGGCCGGTGCCGTAGTCGGTGCTGTCGTCGACGACACACACCTTCTTCTCGCCGAGTGTGTTCTTCAGGTAGTTGGCGACCGAGGGGCCCTGCACACCGTCGTTGGCCAGGCCGCGGAAGAATGTCTTCCAGCCCTGCTCGGAGAGCGTGACGTTGGTGGCCGACGCCGTGGTCGACACCAGGCCCGCCTGGTCGAACACCGAACCGGTGGCCTTGGTCTCACCGGAGAACGCGGGACCGACCAGGCCGATGGTGAACGCGTCGTCGACGATCTGCGGCGCGATGGCCGTCGCCTTCTGCGGGTCACCCTCGGTGTCGAAGGGCTTCAGCTGCACCTGGCAGCCGGGGTTGGCGGCGTTGTGCTTGTCGATGGCCAGCTGAACGCCGTTCTTGATGTTGATGCCCAGTGCCGCGTCGGGGCCGTTGAGGGCACCGGCCATGGCGATGGACACCGGCGGGCAGGTGGCCTTTCCGTCACCGGCGGGGTCGGCAGGGACCGCACCGGCCTCGGGCTTGACCTCGGCGCCGTTCTGGTCGATCTGGACCTGCTCGACGATCTTGAGATCGCTTTGCGACGAGTTCTCGCTCGGCGTGGACTGGTTGCAGCCGGCAATGCCAAACACCACCAGCAGCGCCGAACTCGCGGCGATTGCATTCCGTGTCGTGCGAGAGCGCACGTTTCACCTCCGGGTCTGTAGTTTCGTCGGCGTCGACACCGCAGACCGCCGTACCGTCCGGATCGTCGACACTTCGGGTAGAACATAGCCAACGCTGGGCCGCAGCGCGTGGTCTTGGCCAACGGCTGGCTGCGAGCATATTGCGGTTACAGCCAAACGGCGCGGTCAGGACGGTGACGTGCCGACGACCAACCGGTCAGGAAACGCAGAGTTAACGGGGCGAGTCGCCGACTCAGTTCGGCGACGCGGTGTCCTCCGGGGCGTCCAGCGTCTCGAGCACCACCTCGGCCACCCGCTTCATCGTCGTGCGGCGGTCCATCGCGGCACGCTGAATCCACTTGAAGGCTTCCGGCTCGGTCATACCCTGCTTGCTCTGCAGCAGGCCCTTGGCCCGCTCGACGAGCTTGCGGGTTTCCAGCCGGTCGGAGAGGTTGGCCACCTCGCGCTCGAGCTCGGCGAACTCGGCGAAGCGGCTGACGGCCACCTCGATGGCCGGGATCAGATCGGTGATGGAGAACGGCTTGACCAGATATGCCATCGCACCGGCGTCGCGGGCCTTCTCCACCAGGTCGCGCTGGCTGAATGCGGTCAGCACGACGATCGGGGCGATGCGTTTGGCCGCGATCTCCGAGGCGGCGTCGATGCCGTCCCGCCGCGGCATCTTGACGTCCATGATCACCAGGTCGGGGCGTAGCTGTTCGGCCAGTTCGACGGCTTCCTGCCCGTCGCCGGCCTCGCCGACGACTTCGTAGCCCTCTTCGCGCAGCATCTCGGCCAAATCCAGCCGGATCAGCGCCTCGTCCTCAGCGATCAGAACGCGGTGGGGCGTACGGCCCTCGGCGTCGTTGGTAGACCCGGTCATGAGGCTATTGTCGCGTGGCCGGTGCCAAACAGCGACCGCGGGGCGCTCGGCGCACCGCTTGGCCGGCTTCCCGCCGCCATCCACTATGGTGGGAAACCGCCGCGACGCGGCCACGCCCTCGTATCCCAACTGGCAGAGGAAACGGATTCAAAACCCGTGCAGTGTGAGTTCGAATCTCACCGAGGGCACCAGAAAGGCCAGCTCATTTACCCGGTTGACTACCGGACGCACTCGTTGCCGACGATTTCCTTGCAGACCGGTCCGGGCGGAGCCGGGTTCACGGTCGGCGAGAACGAGTTGCCGCCACCGGGAGATACAGCCTTTTCAGTGGGCGACACCGACGGGGCCGAGGTGGGCGTGGTGCTCGTCGGCGGAGCCTCCTTCTCGTTCGGGCTGCAGGCGGTCAGCGCCCCCATCCCGACGATCGCGGCCCCACCGGCGAGCAATGCAATGTGACGAGTCAAACGACCAGATGTCATAGCGCTCCCTTTTCTGCGTGCGCCGTGGCCGAATTGTCCGCACCGCCGGCCCGGCTATTTCCCGGAACGTATCGCAGTAATACGTTGCACAGGCGAAGTTCAGCGATAAGGCCGTGCGCGGCCCGCTTAACCCACGCTCGTCAGTAAAGATCGGTGCGCCGGTCGGCGAGCAGATCGACGTGTTCGGTCAGCTTCTTGTCGTGGGTGCGGCTCAAGTCGACGTCGGCGACCGCCAACCCCGGCCCCGCACCGGCGACGGCCACCACCCACCCGTCGGGATCGACGATCGCCGTGCCCTCGGTCCAGGGCTGCCCACGCTCCACCCCGGCCCGGTCGCACACGGCCACAGCGACTTTGTTGCATCTGGCCGTCGACATGGCGGTGATCACCTCACCGGGCCGCTCCCCCTGCGGCCGGGGAAACAGCGGCCAATTGACAGGCGCCACAATCAGTTCGGTGCCGTCGAGCACTGCCCGCCGAGTCAGTTCACCGAATTCCACGTCATAGCAGACCATTACAGCGATCACGCCATGCCGTGTTGTCAGCACCGGTGGCAGCTGGTCACCGCGGGTGAAGATCAGCTTCTCCCGGTCCCACAGGTGTGTCTTGCGATAGCTCGCCAGCACACCGTCACGCTCGAGCACCAGCGCGCTGTTGTACAGCAAGCCGTCATCGCCGAGTTCGCAGAAACCCCCGATCACCACCGCATCACCGGCCACCGACCGCCACGCGTCGAAGGCGGCAGCGTCGGGGCGCAGCGCAACCGACCGGGCCTCGTCGGCGTCGGTGAACATGTATCCCGAGGTGGCCAGTTCCGGCAACACCACGATGTCCGCTCCGGCGGCGACAGCCTGCGCAACCGCTGCCGTCGACAACTCCAGATTGGCTTCGAGTTGGCCTACCTCGGGGGCGATCTGGGCGCAGGCGATGCGGGTCACCCATGCAGGCTAACCTCACCGCAACACACTTGCCGAGGAGGAGCGATGCCCGACATCGTCGGACAGACGGACGCCACGAAGTTTCCCCGCTACGCCGAGCCCAGTACCTTCGCGCGGCTGCCCCGGGGCTCCGAGGTGCCCGGCGCCGCCGTCGGGATCGTCGGCGTGCCATTCGACAGCGGAGTGTCCTACCGGCCGGGTGCCCGATTCGGTCCATCACACGTCCGCGCAGGCTCAAAGTTGTTGCGGCCCTTCAATCCTGCATTGGGCGTGGAACCGTTCGCGGCTCACCAGGTGGCCGACTTCGGCGACATCGCGGTCAACCCGTTCGACATCAACGAGGCGATCACCACCATCGACACCGAGATCACCGATCTACGCAAGGACGGCACGACGCTGCTGACCATCGGCGGCGACCACACCATCGCGCTACCGATCCTGCGCTCACTGGCCCGCGACCACGGCCCGATCGCCGTGCTGCACTTCGACGCCCACCTCGACACCTGGGACACCTATTTCGGGGC
Organism: Mycobacterium sp. NBC_00419; assembly: GCF_036023875.1. NCBI lineage: Bacteria > Bacillati > Actinomycetota > Actinomycetes > Mycobacteriales > Mycobacteriaceae > Mycobacterium > Mycobacterium sp. NBC_00419. The sequence continues at coordinate 5,531,807 of NZ_CP107931.1, read as the reverse complement.
GGCCTACACCCACGGCACCCCGTTCCGGCGCGCCAGCGAGGAAGGGCTGATCGACATGGAGCGCTCGCTGCACATGGGCATCCGCGGACCGCTCTACAGCAAGACCGACCTCGAGGACGACGCGGCGCTCGGCTTCCAGGTGATCCGTTCCGACGACTACGAATTCGACGGTGTCGCCAGCATCGTCGAACGCATGCGCAGCCGCCTCGACGGCGGCCCGGTGTACGTCTCGGTCGACATCGACGTACTGGACCCCGCGCATGCCCCGGGCACCGGAACTCCCGAAGCGGGCGGCCTGACCTCCCGGGAGTTGCTCAATACCTTGCGCGGCCTGGTGGGCCTCAACGTCGTCGGAGCCGACATCGTCGAGGTCGCCCCAGCCTATGACCATGCCGAGATCACCGGGATCGCCGCGGCGACCGTCGGCTACGAGTTGCTGTCGGTGCTGGCCGCCAACGGTTAGTCTCTGAGGGTGGGCACCAAGCGGAACTGCGCTGGTCCGGTGCCGTCGGACGACTCAGCCCGGCAGGCGGACTGTGAGCGCATGCAGCGCCGCCCATCGGCCCGCAACCAGCACTGGGCCGAGGCGGTGTCGCGGCAGATGCGGGTGCTCAACATCGCGACCTACATCGCCGGCTTCGTCACGGCGTGCTTCGGGGTGATGCAGATCGTCACCGGCCCCGGGGTGTTCAACATCGGCCTGATCAACCTGGGCACCGCGCTGGTCTTCTTCGCAATCCCGCTGCTGCAACCCTTCGGCGAGGTGATCGCCTCATTGGTGTTCGTCTTCTTCGCATTCGCATCGCTGACCGTGGTGGGCTGGCAGGTGGGCACCGACTCGGGCCTGCAGTTCTACTACCTGGTGTCCGCGTCGCTGGCGGTGCTGGTGCTCGGTGTCGAGCACGCTGTGCTGGCCTCCGTGGTGGTATCCATCGGAGTCGGACTCACCATCGCCTCGCAATTCCTGGTGCCCGGCGACACCCATCTGCAACCCCGGTGGGCCGTCAACGCGGGGTTCGTCATCACCACGGTGTCCGCGTCGGTGCTGATTTTCGCGACCGTCTGGTACGCGATGCGTGAGGTCTCGCGCGCCGAGGGCGCCATGGAAGTCGAGTACAAGCGCTCCGAGGCGCTGCTGGCCAACATCCTGCCCGGCAGTGTGGCCGAACGCCTCAAGGATCCGGCCCACGGCACCATCGCCGATCGCTACGACGACGCGTCGATCCTGTTCGCTGACATCGCCGGGTTCACCGAACGCGCGAGCCAGATTCCCGCCGCTGACCTGGTGCGCTTTCTCGACCGGCTGTACACCACCTTCGACCGTCTGGTGGACAAGCACGGCCTGGAGAAGATCAAGACCACCGGCGACTCCTACATGGTGGTCAGCGGGGTACCCGAGCCGCGCCCTGACCACGTCGAAGCACTGGCCCGGCTGGCGCTGGACATGTCCCGTGCGGTGGCCGATCTTCGCGATCCCAACGGCCAGCGAGTACCGCTGCGCATCGGGATGGCCTCGGGCCCCGTGGTGGCCGGTGTCGTCGGTGCCCGCCGGTTCTTCTACGACGTGTGGGGTGACGCGGTCAACGTCGCATCCCGGATGGAATCCACCGATCCCGAAGGCCGCATTCAAGTCCCCGAGAACGTCTACCTGCGGCTCAAGGACCAGTTTGTCCTGGAGAAGCGCGGGGAGGTCGACGTCAAGGGCAAAGGCATCATGTGCACCTGGTATCTGGTTGCCCAACGACCACCGGAAACTGTTGCACCGCAAAGCATTCGACCCGCCCAAGACGAAACTGGGCGGGTCGAGAGTCCAGCTGTCTAGCCCGGCCGCACCTCGGCATCGCCGCCGCCTCGGGTGGCCGCCAGGCTTCTGGCATAGCCGGTGCCCATCGCCAGCAGCACCAGTCCCACGACGATGAACACCACCACCCGGAACATTCCGTCGAGCGTGCCAAGGTCGAACAGGAGCAGTTTGGCCATCGCCGCCGCCGTCAGTACCAGGCCGGCCGCGACCGCCGACGCGCGCCGGGCAGGCTCCCCGGTGCGCAGGGCGGCGCTGAACAATGCCGCCGCCAATCCGATCCAGCAGATCGTCGCGGCCATCTGGCCCGCCAGGAAGCCGGTTTCCGGACCACCCACCAACACCCCCGCGGTGACGGTGAACGACGTGACGCAGTAGACGGCCACCGCGCCCGCACCGGCCCACATCGCTCGCCTTTCGGGAGAATCTGCGCGACGACGACTCCACGCCCCGGCCAGCGCAATAGCCCATACCGCCAGCAGCACACTGCAGGCCAGAGCAGACATGGCCGCCGGGACGGGAAGCGTCGTCGCGTACGTCAAGGTGTCAGGCGGCGCCTGGTCGAGGTACATGAGACCACCGACGGCTCCCAAACCGGTTGCCGCCCAACGTGCCACGACATCGTGGCGGCCGGCGACGGCCACCACGACAGCAAGTGCCAGCAGCGCAGGCGCCGCCACGTCGCCGCGCAGACCGACCGTGATCGCCAACAACGCGGCGACCGCCGACAGGGCCGACCACACCCGAGCGAGCACCCCGTCGACACCGAGGCGGTCGCCGAGCAGCACCATCGACAGCAGGCCGGCCGACAGCGCCGCAGCCAGCAGGGCCGCCAGCAGACGGTCGACGGCGATGCCGGCACACAGCAGTGGGACCACTCCGAGCACCGTCACCAGCGCCGTGGCGAGGTGATGTGTGGTCGACCGCACAAGCAGCAGTGCACCGCCCACCGCCAATAACGCCGCCAGGCCGCAGGCCGCGCCGAGGAGCCAGGTGTTCTCCGATGCGCCGAAGTGTGCCGCCATCAACGCGATCAACAACGGCAAAGTCACCGCCGCCGTGCGGGCGGCGTGCATCCAGGGCCAGTCCCGTCCGATGTGGACCGGCAATGCAGACGCCGAGAGCACGAGCATGAACCCGATCAGCAGCAGCGTCGCCCCATCGGTGATCACCGGCGCCAGCACCGCCAAGGGCACCAGAACCAGCAGGGCCAAATTCTGGGAGTCCCAGCGGCGGGCCAGGGCGAGTCCGCCGCCCCCGACCACGGCACCCAACGCCAGCGCGGCCACCGGCGGTACCCAGTGGTAGATCGTGGTGACCGCGATGATGTCCAGATAGGCCGCGGCAATCCCCGTGGCGCTCAGGGCGATCGCGCCGACCCGCCCACCCGGCCGGGCCTGCAGGCGACTTCCCACGGCGACCAGGGCCGCGGCCAGCGCCACACCGGCACCGACCCGCAGTTCCGGTCGCAGAAGTCCGGCCTGCGCGGCGAGCACGAGAAAGAGCACCACCCCGATCAGGGTGACCGCGACGCCGGCGACCGCCAGCGCCTTGCCGATCCACCCACGGTCCGGATCGCGCGGCGCGACAACGGGAGCCGGTGGCGGCGTGGGTCGATGTGCGGGCGGTGAAGGTGGCGGCCAGTACGGCATCGGCGGTGCGGGCGGCGGCCAATGAGGCATCGGCGGCGCGGGCCAATTCGGGGCCTGCGGTGCGGGTGCCGCAGGCGCCACGGGGACGGCCTCTAGTTCGGCGAAAGCTGATGAGATTCGGGCCATTTGGGCCGACATGCTGGCGAACTCCTGGGCCAACCTGGCCAGAGCCGCGCGCTGTGGATCGCTCACCCCTCCATCGTGGCCGCCGAACAGCGGTCGCGAATGAGTAGTACTACCTGACTAGGGCTGCTGATCCAAGCCATGCTCGATCGCGTAGCGGACCAGCTCGACCCGGTTGCTCACCTGCAGTTTGCGGAAGGTCGCCTGCACATGGTTCTCCACGGTGCGATGACTCAGATCGAGCTTGGCTGCGATCTGTTTGGCCGTCAGGCCCTTTGCCACATAGCGGAGTACCTCGGTCTCACGTTCGGTCAACCGCGGTGTGACGCCCTGAGAGCCCGCATTCTTCGCGATGCGCCGGTACTCACCGAGCACCAGACCGGCCAGCCCTGGAGTGAACACCGCTCGGCCCGCCGCCGTGGCACGCACCGCCTCGGCGAGATCGGACCTCGACGCACTCTTGACCAGGTATCCCGTGGCGCCCGCCTTGACCGCCTCCAGAACATCGTCGCGTTCGTCGGAGGCCGACAGGACCAGCACCCGCGAGGACGGGGACACCTGCAGCACCGCGGCGGTGCCCTGGGCGCCGTCGCCGTCACCGAGGCGCATGTCCATCAGCACCACGGCGGGCCGCACCACCGCTGCACGCCGGCGTGCCGACTCCACCCCGTCCGCGGTTGCGACGACATCGAAGCCGTCATCGGACAGGTCGCGGGCCACTGCGTCGCGCCAGATCGGGTGGTCGTCGACCACCATCACGGTGATCGGCTCAGCCACTGGGTTCACATTTCGGCACCGACAGTTCCCATTCCGTTCCATCCTCACCGGAGGCCAGCACTGCGGTCCCGCCCAACGAATGAAGCCGCCCCACAATAGATTTCGAGATACCCATCCGGCCCTCCGCGACGGCCCGTTCCAGGCGGCCCGGCACGATGCCGACACCGTCATCGCGAACTGTCACCAGAACATTGTCGGCGAGGTCCTCGAGCAGCAGGAATGCCCTGGCATCCGGGCCTGCGTGAGCGGCCACATTGTCCAGCGCGTTGCCGACCGCGGCGTCCAGCTCGGTGGCCACGGCCGAGGGCAACAGCACCGTGGTGGGCGGCAGGCTCACCGACACTCGGTCGGACTCCCGGCGCGAGAGCAGTCCCCGAAGGTCGATCTCGCCGAGATCCACATCCGGGCCGGTGTGCGAGATCATCCGCCGCAGGGAGCGTTCCTGCTCGCCGGCCAACGTCGCCAGGACCGCGGCCTCGCCGCCCAACTCGCGTCCGCGCTTGGCGACGAGGGCGAGCACCTGAACGACACCGTCGTGCACCTGCCTCGACAACCTCTCGCGCTCCTCCACCGCGGCCGCGAGTCGCATTGCACTCTGCAGCTCGGCGTGGGCACGTCGCGCCGTCTGGGCAGCCATGCCGACCGCCAGCCCGACCGCCAGCTCGATCACAATCGAGGCGTTCTGCCCGAAGTCGAGGTTGACGTGTTCTTTGATCACCGCCGCGGTGGCCATGACCGCCATACCCGCTGCCATTCCCGCCACCGGACCGACCTGAATCGCCGCGGAGATCGTGGCGTTGGTCGCCCACAAGGTCGTCGGGAGTGTCTGGTTGTCGGCGATCCACTGATCACCGGCTACCAGTTCGGTGGACAACATCAGCACCACCACGACCACGACCTCGGCGACCACCCATCCCGTGCGCCGGCCGAAGCCCCGCAGGTAGGCCACAGCGCACGCCAGCGTCCACGCGCTGAGTACCCCGAGAATCACCCATCCCAGCACCGGCCGGTCCAACTCGGGGTTGCGGCTGAACTGAAAGTAGACCGCGTAGGCGTAGCTGAGCAGCCGGAACACTTGCGCCGCCCGCCAGAGCGGCGTCGTCGGGTCCGCGCTACCCCGCACCTTCGGGGCTACATCACCTTGGACAGGAACGCCTTGGTGCGATCGTGCTGTGGGTTGCTCAGCACCTCACGGGGAGCGCCACTTTCGACAATGACCCCGCCGTCCATGAACACCAGCTGGTCGGCGACCTCGCGGGCGAAACCCATCTCGTGGGTGACGACCACCATCGTCATACCTTCGCTGGCGAGCTTCTTCATGACGCTCAGCACCTCACCGACAAGCTCGGGATCCAGCGCCGAGGTGGGCTCATCGAACAACATCAGCTTGGGATCCATCGCCAGCGCCCGGGCAATGGCGACGCGCTGCTGCTGACCACCGGACAACTGGGCCGGGTAGGCATCGGCCTTGTCCCCCAGGCCAACCTGGGCCAGCAGGTCGCGGGCCCGCTGAATTGCCACCGACTTCTTGACCTTCTTGACGTGGATCGGTGCCTCGATGATGTTGTCCAGCGCCGTGCGATGCGGGAACAGGTTGAAATGCTGGAACACCATGCCGATGTCACGGCGTTGCTTGGCGGCGTCTCGCGGAGACATCTCGAGGAGCTTGTCCTGACGCTCCCGGTAGCCCACCAGATCGCCGTCGACGTACAGCCGGCCGGCGGTGACTGTCTCCAGGTGGTTGATACACCGCAGGAACGTCGACTTGCCCGAGCCCGACGGCCCGACGAGTACCAGCACCTGGCCGCGGTCGACCGTCAGGGTGACACCTTTCAAGACCGACAACGCACCGAAGTCCTTGCAGACGCGCTCGGCACGCACCATGGGCTCTGTCATACGTGTCCTGCCTCCGTGCCGGTCTGCGCCTTGGCCAGCGCCTCCAGCTGCTTCGAGGTCAACCGTCGGGAGATGCCACGGGAGAAGTACCTCTCCAGGTAGAACTGCCCGACCATCAGAATGCTGGTGACGATCAGGTACCAGGAAGCCGCCACCAGGAGCAGAGGAACGGGCTCGAAAGTGCGGGCGGCGATTTCGCGGGAGGCGATGCTGTACAGGTCATAGGAATACGGCACCGCAGTGACCAGCGACGTCGTCTTCAACATACTGATGAGCTCGTTGCCCGTCGGCGGGATGATCACCCGCATCGCTTGCGGAAGCACGGTGCGGCGCATGGTCATTCCCCACGACATGCCCAGCGCTGTCGAGGCCTCCGACTGACCTTCCGGCACTGACGTGATGCCCGCCCGGATGATCTCGGCCATGTAGGCCGCTTCGTTGAGGCCCAGGCCGATGACCGCCAGCAGGAACGGGATCGACAGGCTTTGCACGTTGAGGTGGAAGAACGTCGGCCCGAACGGGATGCCCAGCTGGATGTTCTGGTAGATCGTCGGGATCAGGCCCCAGAACACCAACTGCACATACACCGGTGTGCCCCGGAAGATCCAGAGGAACACCCACGACACCGTCCGGAACACCGGATTGGGCGACAGCCGCATCACCGACATGATCACGCCCAGCACGACGCCCAGCGCCATTGCGTAGACGGTCAGCTGCAGCGTATTGAAAACACCCAGCAGGATCCGGTCGTTGAACAGGTATTCCCCGTACGTCGTCCACCCGTAGGCCGGGTTGGTGGCGGCGCCGTAGAGGAACAGCCCGACGAGCACGATGATGGCGGTCGCCCCCACCCACCGCCATGGGTGCCGCAGCGGAACTGCGTTGATGGCAGGTGGGGCCGACGCGTCAACATTCGTCATGTTGCTCAGCTGGTCGCCCCGTTGATGACCGGCTTCTCGATCATGCCCTGCTCGACGCCCCAGTTGCTGGCGATGGCCTTGTAGTCGCCGGTCTCGATCAGGTGCTCGAGAGCCTTCTGCAGCGACTGCGCCAGCGGCGAGCCCTTCGCGACGGGCCAGCCGTACGGCGCGGCTTCGAAGATCTCACCGGCGGCCTCGAGCTTGCCCTTGCTCTGCTTGATGGCGTAGGCCGTCACCGGAGAGTCCGCCGACATCGCATCGGCCTGCCCGAGGACAACCGCGTTGGTGGCGGCGTCCTGGCCGTCGAACTTGAGGATCTCGATCGCCGGCTTACCTTCGTCGGTGCACTTCTTGCTCTTGGCGGGGAGTTCGTCGGTCTCCTCGGTGGTGGTGGCCTGCACCGCCACCTTCTTGCCGCAGGCGTTGTTGGGGTCGATCGGAGCTCCGGGACGCTGCGCCCACAGGATGCCGGCGTTGAAGTAGTCGACGAAGTCGACCGAAGCCTGGCGCTCCTTGGTGTCGGTGAACGACGACATGCCGACGTTGTAGGTGCCGCCCTGGATCGACGGGATGATCTTGGCGAAGTCGGACTCGCGGTAGTCGACGGTCAGGCCCAGGGTGGACGCGACGGCGTTCATCAGATCGACGTCGAAGCCGACGATCTTGCCGCTGGAATCCTTGAACTCGTTGGGCGCGTAGGGAATGTTCACGCCGACGATCAGCTTGCCCGACTTCTTGATGTCCTCGGGCAGCGTCGCCGCGATGTCGTCGACCTTGGCGGCCTTGACCGCGGCCGTGGACTCCGACGGGCCCGCGCTGGGCTCAGACTTGCTGCTGCAGCCGGACAGAGCCAGGGAACCCGCGACCGCGACCACCCCGACAACACGCCACCAACGGCCGATCCCCCGACGGTCTTGACATCCAGTAAGCACGTTGACTCTTCTTTCTGCTTCGGGCCGCCCAGCGCCCCACGCTCAGGACGCCGAGGACCGTGGACCCAGCTCGCACTGCCGGTACCGGAACAGTAAGCCATGGTGAACGGCCTACGGGGAAACTTAACCCTGTTGATACCCACGCGCTGTCCGAGCGGCAAATGAAGTTGTGACGTCCCCGAGAAAACGCGCCGGGACTTAAGGCCCCAATCGATTCACCGGGCGCTCAAATACACCAAGCCGACGCGGCCCTGTGTCACACTGCGGCCATGACAACTACCACTGCGCCTACCGGCGCGCCGCCGTTGCTGCCACACCTGTGGAAGTCTGTGCTGCTGTCCGGAATCCTGTCGCTGGTTCTGGGCATCCTGGTTCTGGTCTGGCCGGGTATCTCGATCCTCGTCGCCGCGATCTTCTTCGGCGCCTACCTGTTGGTCACCGGTATCACCCAGGTGTTCCACGCATTCACCCTGCATGTGTCGGCCGGCGGCCGGGCGCTGCTGTTCATCAGTGGCGCAGCCTCACTGGTGCTGGCGGTCCTGTGCTTCCGCAGCATCGCGAACTCGATCCTGCTGCTGGCCATCTGGATCGGCGTGGGCTTCATCTTCCGCGGTGTCGCCACGGCCGCCTCGGCGATCAGCGACCCGGACACCCCGGGGCGCGGCTGGGAGATCTTCGTCGGCGTCATCAGCCTGATCGCGGGCATCGTCGTGCTGGCCTCGCCGTTCCCGTCGCTGGCCACCCTGACGCTGGTCGTCGGCATCTGGCTGGTGGTGATCGGTGTGTTCGAGATCGTGTCGTCCTTCGGGATCCGCAAGGCCTCCAACAACCTGAGGGAACGCATCACCGGAGCAGCCTGAGCCGGCTATGACGCTGCTCACCTAGGACGAAAGACCCTAGCGCCGAAGGCGCGGATCGCTACTACACTGTGTCGTAGACAGGCGATCCGCGTCTTCGGTCTTTCATTTTGGGGAGACTCTCGTTATGGGTGCTCTTGACGTTTCACGGTGGCAGTTCGGCATTACGACCGTCTACCACTTCATCTTCGTACCGCTGACAATCGGGCTGGCTCCCCTGATCGCGGTCATGCAGACCCTCTGGGCGGTCACCGACAACCCGGCGTGGTACCGGATGACCCGATTCTTCGGCAAGATCTTCCTGATCAACTTCGCCATCGGCGTCGCCACCGGAATCGTGCAGGAATTCCAGTTCGGTATGAACTGGAGCGAGTATTCGCGCTTTGTCGGTGACATCTTCGGCGCGCCACTGGCATTGGAGGCTCTGGTCGCCTTCTTCCTGGAGTCGACCTTCATCGGCCTGTGGATCTTCGGCTGGAATCGGATTCCCAAATGGCTCCACCTGACGTCGATCTGGCTGGTGGCATTCGCCGTCAACCTGTCGGCCTTCTTCATCATCACGGCCAATTCGTTCATGCAGCATCCGGTCGGCGCCCGTTACAACCCGGCGACCGGACGGGCGGAACTGCAGAGCATCACCGAACTGTTCACCAACAACACCGGTGTCGCAGCGTTCTGGCATGCGGTGGCGGCGTCGTTCCTGACGGCGGCGACATTCGTCGCGGCGGTGTGCGCATGGTGGATGGTGCGCGCCAAGGGAACTGCCGATGCGGCGGCGCTCTATCGGCCCGGCGCGATCCTGGGTGCCGGGGTGGCGATCGTCGCCTCCTTCGGCCTGTTCTTCACCGGCGACGTCCAGGGCAAGCTGATGTTCCATCAGCAGCCGATGAAGATGGCCGCCGCGGAATCGCTGTGCCACACCGAACTCGACCCCAAGTTCTCGATTCTGACCGTCGGGACACACAACAACTGCGACAGCATCACCCGGGTGCTCGAGGTGCCCTACGTGCTGCCATTCCTGGCCGAGGGCAAGTTCAGCGGCGTGACGCTGGAAGGCACCAACGACCTTCAGCAGCAATACGTTCAGCGATTCGGCCCGGACTGGTACGTGCCCAACCTGTTCGTCACCTACTGGTCGTTCCGGGCGATGATCGGCCTGATGGCGATTCCGTTCCTGTTCGCCGTGAGCGTGCTCTGGCTCACCCGCCGCGGCCGCGTGCCCGAGCAGCGCTGGTTGTCCCGCTTTGCGCTGTGGACCATCCCGACACCGTTCCTGGCATCGATCTCGGGCTGGGTGTTCACCGAGATGGGCAGGCAGCCCTGGGTGGTGGCGCCCAATCCTGATGGCGATCAACTGGTTCGGCTCACCGTGCGCCAGGGGGTGTCGCTACACGGGCCCGGCCTGGTGTGGGTGTCGCTGATCTCGTTCACCTTGATCTACGCCGTGCTCGCGGTGATCTGGTTCTACCTAATCCGCCGCTACGTGGTGGCCGGTCCGCAGGACCACGACTCCGAGCCCGCGCCGCCATCCCCGCCTGGCGAGGACGAGGTCGCCCCCCTGTCGTTCGCCTACTGAGGAGGTGATCATGAGCCTGCAACAATTCTGGTTCGGCATCGTGGCGGTGCTGTTCCTGGGCTTCTTCGTCCTGGAGGGTTTCGACTTCGGTGTCGGGATGCTCATGGAATGGCTCGGCCGAGCCAGCAAGGGAGACATCGAGTCTCACCGCCGGGCGGTGCTGAACACGATCGGGCCGGTATGGGACGGCAACGAGGTCTGGCTGATCACCGCGGGCGGTGCCATGTTCGCGGCATTCCCGAACTGGTATGCCACCGTCTTCTCCAGCCTGTACCTGCCGCTGCTGGTCATCCTGCTGTCGATGATCGCCCGGATCGTCGCGATCGAATGGCGCGGCAAGATCAACGATCCCCGCTGGCGGACCTGGTGTGACATCGGCATCGCGGTGGGCTCCTGGCTGCCCGCCATCCTGTGGGGCGTGGCGTTCGCCGTCCTGGTCAGCGGACTGCCCGTCGGCCCCGACAAGAACGTCACCGGACTGACGTTCACCGACGTCGTCAACCCCTACACGCTGTCGGGCGGGCTGGCCACGTGTGCGCTGTTCCTGTTCCACGGCGCAGTGTTCCTGGCACTCAAGACCGGTGGCGAAGTCCGTCACGATGCCGTGCGGCTGGCGCGCAGGCTCAGCGTTCCGGCCACGATCCTGGTCGCCGGGTTCGGGCTGTGGACGCAGTTGGCGCATGGGAAGTCGTGGACATGGGCGTTGGTCGCGCTCGCCGTCGTCGCCCAGTTGGCGGCCGTGGCCGCCGTCGGCGCCGGTCGTGAAGGGTGGGCGTTCCTGTCGACCACCGTGGTGGTGGCCGCCGTGGTGGTCCTGCTGTTCGGCTGCCTCTACCCCAACTTGGTGCCGTCGACGATCGACCCGGCCTACAGCATCACCATCTTCAACGGCTCATCGAGTCCCTACACCTTGAAGGTGATGACTTGGGCTGCAGTGATTTTCACCCCGCTCGTGCTCGTGTACCAGGGCTGGACCTACTGGATATTCCGTAAGCGGATCTTCGCCGAGGCGATTCCGCCGTCGATCGGCCTGCCGCTGAGGCGGGTGCCCTGACCCAGGACGGTCGACGACGATCGGGCCCGCTTGATCCACGGCTGTGGCGGGTCTCCCCCGCGGTGCGCCCGTTCCTGGTCGCAAGCGTCGCGTGCGGGATCGTCATCGCCGGCTGCGCGATCGGCGCCGCCGTGGTCCTGGGCCACCTGGTGGCCACTGTCATCACCGATCCGTCCACCCGCAGCGTCGGGCACTGGCGTACCGAACTGGCGTTGCTGGTCGGGCTGTGGGCACTGCGCACCACCGCACACTGGTTGCAGGGCAGGCTCGGGCAGCGCGGCGCCAGTGCGGTGATCGGCGACCTGGGCGGACAGGTGCTCGACGCGGTGACCGCTCTGCCGCCGGCCGATCAACAGGCCCGGCGCGACGAGGCCGCAACCCTGGTGACCACCGGCCTGGACAAGCTGCGGCCCTATTTCACCGCCTATCTGCCCGCCCTGTTCCTCGGTGTCGTGCTGACCCCGGCCAGTATCGCGGTGATCGCTCTCTACGATCTGCAGTCGGCCGTGATCGTCGTGATCGCCCTGCCGCTGATCCCGGTCTTCATGGTCCTCATCGGCCTGGCCACCGCCGAGCGCTCCGCGGCGGCGCTGACCGCGATGAGCACACTGCAGGCCAGGATGATGGACCTCATCGCCGGCATCCCCACCCTGCGGGCTCTCGGCCGGGCCGACGGACCGGCCGACCGCATCGCGAAACTGGGCGCCGCCCATCGGCGTTCGGCATTGGCGACACTGCGGATCGCCTTCCTGTCGTCGTTGGTTCTCGAACTGATCGCGACGTTGGGGGTCGCCCTGGTCGCCGTGAGCATCGGGTTGCGGTTGGTGTTCGGTGAGATGTCGTTGGCCGCCGGGCTGACGGTTCTGTTGCTGGCACCCGACGTGTTCTGGCCGCTGCGGCGGGTCGGAGTGGAATTCCATGCCGCGCAGGACGGAAAGACCGCCGCCGACAAAGCCTTCGCTCTCATCGAGCAGAGTCCGGCCGTGATCGGAGGCAGCCGGACGATACCCGGGGGCGCTGTCACCATCGCACTCGAGGACGTCTCGGTGGCCGGACGCGACGGGCTGGCACCGGCACGACTGTCCGGGCTCTGCCAGCCGGGGCAAGTAACCGTGTTGACCGGACCCAACGGCACCGGCAAGAGCACCACGTTGCAGGTCATCGCCGGTCTGGTCGCACCCACATCCGGTCGCGTCACCGTCGAGGGCGTCGACGTCGCCGACCTGGACCTCCCATCGTGGTGGCGGCAGCTCGTGTGGCTGGCCCAGCGGCCGGTCGTCATACCCGGCACCGCGGCGGAGAACCTGGCCCTATTCGGCGAGCTTATGGACATCGAATTCGCCTGCCGCGCATCCGGTTTCGACGAGGTCCTGGCCGGGCTGCCGAACGGCCTGGACACCAGGCTGGGACGCGCCGGAGCCGGCCTGTCCCTGGGACAACGTCAGCGCCTCGGCCTGGCACGGGCGCTCGGGTCACCGGCGCGGGTGCTGTTGCTCGATGAACCTACCGCCCACCTCGACCCGGTCACCGAGGCGGCGGTGCTGGAGTCGATCGCCGCCCGGGCCGCCGACGGAGCCACGGTGGTGATGGTCGCTCACCACGACACGGCGATCGCCATCGCCGATCGGGTGATCAGGGTGGAGGCGGACAGCCATGCCCAGATCTGACCTGTTGCGCACAGCGCTGCCCCTGCTACGTCCGCGGCTGCCACGACTGCTGCTGGCGATCACCCTCGGCGCGTTGTCCCTGGGCAGTGCGCTGGCATTGGCCGGCGTCTCGGCGTGGCTGATCACCAGGGCGTGGCAGATGCCGCCGGTGCTCGACCTGTCGATTGCGGTCGTGGCGGTGCGCACATTCGGCATCTCGCGCGGCGTGCTCGGCTACTGCGAACGGCTGGCGTCGCACGACACCGCGCTGCGTGCCGCGGAGAACGCCCGCAGCGAGATCTACCGACGGCTGGCCTACGGGCCGCCGGAGGTCACCGCACGGCTGCCCGGCGGCGAACTGCTCACCAGGGTCGGCGCCGATGTCGACACATTGGCCGATGTCCTGGTGCGCGCTCTGGTTCCGATCGGCGTGGCCGTAGTTCTGGGCATCGCGGCGACTGCGGTCATCGCCCTGATCTCCCCGGCTGCGGCACTGGTCCTGGCGGCCTGCCTGCTGCTCGCCGGGGTACTGGCACCGTGGCTGGCGGGCCGCGCGGTGCGTGCTTCCGAACAGGCCGCCCGCCGACACCATTCCGGGCGCGATACCGCGGCGATCACCGCACTCGAGCATGCCTGCGAACTCCGGGTCGCCGGACGCCTGCCCGCAGTGATCACCGAAGCCGCGGCGCGGCAACGCGATTGGGGTGCCGCGCTTGATCGCGCCGCCGCACCGGCGGCTCTGGCCGCGGCGGTGCCGACCGCGGCGGTCGGTATCAGCGTGATCGGCGCGGTCGTGATCGGCATTTCGCTCGCCGCGACCACGGCGCCCACCACGTTGGCGGTGCTGATGCTGCTGCCGCTGTCGGCCTTCGAGGCCACCGGGGCATTGCCGGGCGCCGCGGTGGCACTGGCGCGGGCGCGGATCGCCGCGGCACACATCGCCGACCTCGTTCCCGCTAGCACCGTCACCACAACCATCGTCACCCCGGCGAACACCCCGCACCTTCAGGCCGTGGAAGTCCGGGCCGGATACCCCGACGGGCCCCAACCGCCCAGTCTCACAATCGATCTCCAGCCAGGCGCGAGGCTGGCGGTCACGGGCCGAAGCGGTGCCGGCAAGACGGCGCTGCTGATGACACTGGCAGGAATACTGCCACCCCGCAGCGGCACGGTGACAGTGGACGGTGCCGCCACCGGCACTCTGACCGAGTCCCAATTGCGCAGCGCGGTATGCTTTTTCGCCGAGGACGCGCACCTGTTCGCGACCACGGTGCGAGACAATCTACTTGTCGCCCGGGGCGACTGCACCGATGCGGAACTGACGCACACCCTAGGGGTCGTCGGCCTCGGCGATTGGCTGACCAGGCTCAGCGACGGGCTGAACACCGTGCTGACCGGCGGTGCCGCTTCGGTGTCGGCCGGACAACGGCGCCGCCTGCTGCTGGCGCGGGTGCTGTTGTGTCCCGCGCCGGTGGTGCTACTCGACGAACCGACCGAACATCTCGACGCGGCCGATGCGCGCCGGGTGCTGGCCGCATTGCTCGATGCGCGCAACGGCCTGATATCGCCATCACGCACCGTTGTCGTCGCAACCCACCAGCTAGGCGACGACATCACCTGTCCGCGACTATCGGTCAGCAACGACGGGTAACGTGCTCACCATGACTGAGCCCTCCAACACGCCTCAGCAACCGGCTCCGCCGCCCTACCCCTACCCGTACCCCTACCCGACCGGGCCTTACCAGGGCTATCCACCGCCGCCGCCGCAGCCGTACGCGGGCTACGGGCCGCCTCCGGTCGCTCCGCGTAACGGGCTGGGCGTCGCGGCGCTGGTGACCGCGATCGTCGCGCTGGTGTCGTCGTTCACCGTCGCCGGTGGTGTCGTCCTGGGCATCGTGGCCGTCATCATCGGGTTCGCCGCGCGGGGCCGCGTCAAGCGTGGTGAAGCGAACAATGGCGGTATCGCACTGGCCGGCGTGGTCCTCGGATTCGTCGCCATCATCGTCGGCCTGGTCTTCATCGTCATCTATGTCAACGCGTTGAAGGACACCGGTGTCGGCGACTATTTCGACTGCCTGAGCAAGGCCGGCCCGGACAAGACCGCTCAGCGGCTCTGCGAGAACGAGTTCCGCCAGTCGGTGGAGAACCAGTTCAGCGTGACGCTGACGCCGACGCCATAGCGGCGGTGAACTGCCGCCGGCGTGGCATGAACTCCAGCGACAGCAACACCACCAGCAGCGGCAGTACCTGCCCGAAGGACAGCAGCACATAGCGGCGATCACCCAGCGCGTGGAACTTGCGCAGGTAGCGGTACAAGGACTCCAGCGCGATCAGCGAGTCGCCAAGATGGATCGCGGTGTAGAAGAAGCTGCTCAGCGACCCACGTTCCTTGTCGTTGAAGATCTCCGGGAATGCCGCAAACGCCAGTGAAAGCCGTTGCGCACCAGCTTCTTTCATTGCCGCGATCATGTCGACCGACAGTCGCTCGTCGATCCCGTTGGGTGCGCCGCGCCGGCGCCATGGCACGTCGAGCGTGACGTCGCTGCCACCACCGGCCAGCGCGTAGCGGTGAAAGCCCTGCACCCGCCCGGACGCATCCCGCGCGACGATGAGAAGGATGCCCGGATAGCGGCCGGTGAGGGCGCCGTCGAGGATCATCGAGAAGCCGCGCTCGGTTCGGGAGCCCTTGGCCGACGACAGCAGGATGTCGCTCAGTTCGGCGATCTGGCCGTCGTCGAGTTCCTGTTCGGCGACGATCTCGGTGGTGATCCCGAAGTTGCGGGTGCGCTGCACGGCCTGGCGCAGATTGCGGAATCGGCGCCCGACCATGTCGAACGTGGCGACGTCGATCACCACGTCACGGCCGATCGGCACCGGGCGCAGCGTCTGGCCGACCGTCGCCGGATCGGTCCACAGTCCGAGACGGCGTTGACTGCAGCCCAGAATCACGACCCGCCAGCCGTGCGCGTGGCACATCGTCACGAAGTCGGCGACGAGTTCCTCGAAGCGGGTGTCGTCACCGATCGGGTCCCCGCTGACCACCGCATAGCCCAGCCGGGTTCGGTAGGCGATGGCAGCCGTGCCGTCCACGGTGAAGTGGTAACTCTTGCTCGCCAGCATCGCGAAGGGTGCCACCGGATCACCGCAGGTCTGCGAGACCAGCGCCCAGATCCGCGACAACTCCTCGGGCTGGGGCCGCACTGTGGTGGGCCACATCAACACCAGCCCGGACGAAGCGATCACGACGTTGCCCAGCACGTCAGAGGCCACGATGTGGGCGCCGAAGCCCGCCAGCACCGCTACCGCAGCGGCGGCGGCGTGCGCGGCAGTCACCGGCCGGCCCAGGAAGATGCCCCGCGCGATGAAGGTGACCGCGGCCAGGATCGTCAGGGACCAGGCCAGCCGGCCGTCGGCGTGCCAATTCGCGGGGTGGTGCGAACGGGCCAGCAGCATGACCAGCCAGCCGGCCGCGATCAGGAGCCCGAGTGCCCCGATCCAGCGGGCTGCCGGCGAATCGACGTGGACGACCACCCGCTCACGAGCACGCAGGCGCGGCGCGACCTGCAGCGGCGGTTCGGTCATTGCACCTTCCCCCAGGCTCAACAACGTCGTTCAACCAGGTAAACAGTACGCCTGTACTCAGGGATTACTGGGGAAGTGTTTGACGATTCCCTCCTGGACAACCGTCGCCACCACCTGGCCGGCGCGGTTGAAGAAGTGTCCGGCGCCGAGCCCGCGGGACTCTGCGGCCACCGGCGAACCCGTCGAGTACAACACCCATTCGGAGAAGTCGACCTGCCGGTGGAACCAGATCGAATGATTGATGGTGACGGCGAAGATCCGGTCCCATCCCCAGGACAGGCCATGTGTGGTGATGATCGAGTCGAGCACCGTGGTGTCCGAGGAGTACACCATCGCGGCGGTATGCAGCGTCGGGTCCTCGGGCATCACCCCGTCGGCCTTGAGCCAGACCCGGTTGTGGGCCAGCTGACCGCCCTTGTCGCGCATCACCCAGGCGGGATCGTTGGTGTAGCGCCACTCGATCGGCCGCAGCGCGGTGACGAAATGGGGCACAACCTCCTCGTAGCCGACCAGCAGCTCGTCGATCGTCGGCAGGGTTGCCGGGTCGGGCAGATCGGCAGGCATCTCGGTGTTGTGCTCCAGCCCGCGCCCGCCGGCGAGATAGGACACCAGGGCGGTGGCCAGCAGCTTGCCGTCCTGGATGGCGTCGACGCGCCGGTTGGCGAAGCGACGCTCGTCGCGCAGCCGGACGACGTGGAACTCGATGTCGGCGGCCGGGTCGCCGCCGGCGATGAAATGCACCGACAGCGCGCTGGGCGGCAGGTCATGTACCAGGGTCCTGGTCGCGGCGACGAAGGCCTGCGCCATCAGTTGACCGCCGAAGGTCCGCACCGGGTTCTTGCGCGGATGAGCCCCGGAGAACACGTCGTCACCGAGGGCAGAGAGGTCGAGAATGGCCAGCAGGTCGTCAAGGTCCGCGTTGGCCAAGTGTCGCTCCCGGTCTAGTGGTCGTCCTCACCGATGCGGTGGACGTGGATCAGGTTCGTCGAGCCTACTGTGCCCGGCGGAGCACCAGCGACGATGACAACCAGATCACCGCGCTTGTAGCGGCCCAGCTGCAGCAGGGAATGGTCGACCTGACGGATCATGTCGTCGGTCTGCTTCATGTGCGGAACGATGAACGTCTCGGTTCCCCAGGTCATCGCCAGCTGGCTGCGGACCTCCGGCAGCGCCGTGAACGCCAGCAACGGCAGCGGGGTGTGCAGCCGGGCCAGCCTGCGCACGGTGTCGCCGGACTGGGTGAAGGCCACCAGCGCCTTGGCGTCGAGGCGTTCGCCGATGTCGCGGGCGGCATAGGAGATGACGCCACGTTTGGTGCGGGGCACGTGGGTCAACGGCGGGGCCGCGGTGGAATTGTCCTCGACGGCCGAGATGATCCTGGCCATCGTGCGCACCGCCTCGAGCGGGAACTTGCCCACCGAGGTCTCGCCGGACAGCATCACCGCGTCGGCGCCGTCCATTACCGCGTTGGCGACGTCGGAGGCCTCGGCGCGGGTCGGGCGGGAGTTCTCGATCATCGACTCGAGCATCTGGGTGGCCACGATCACCGGCTTGGCGTTCTCCCGGGCCATCTGGATGGCCCGCTTCTGCACCAGCGGCACCTCTTCGAGAGGCAACTCGACGCCCAGGTCACCGCGGGCGACCATCACCGCATCGAAGGCCAGCACGATCGCTTCGAGATTGTCGACTGCCTCGGGCTTCTCCAGCTTCGCGATCACCGGGACACGCCGGCCCACCCGGTCCATCACCTCGTGCACCAGTTCGGCGTCGGCGGGCGACCGGACGAACGACAGCGCCACCAGGTCCACCCCGAGGCGCAGCGCGAACTCGAGATCGTCGATGTCCTTCTCCGACAAGGCGGGCACCGACACGTTCATCCCGGGCAGCGACAGACCCTTGTTGTTGCTCACCGGGCCGCCCTCGGTGACGGTGCAGACCACGTCGTCGCCGTCGATGTGCTCGACCACCAGGGCGACCTTGCCGTCGTCGATGAGCAACCGGTCCCCCGGCTGGGCATCCTTGGACAACTGCTTGTAGGTGGTCGACACCCGATCGTGGGTGCCTTCGCAGTCTTCGACCGTGATGCGGACAGTCTCGCCGTTCGCCCAATAAGTCGGGCCCTCGGCGAACCGGCCGAGCCGAATTTTGGGGCCCTGAAGATCGGCGAGGATACCGACCGCGCGGCCCGTGGAATTCGACGCTTTGCGAACCCGGTTATAGGCGGC
Source organism: Mycobacterium sp. NBC_00419 (assembly GCF_036023875.1). Classification (NCBI taxonomy): domain Bacteria; kingdom Bacillati; phylum Actinomycetota; class Actinomycetes; order Mycobacteriales; family Mycobacteriaceae; genus Mycobacterium; species Mycobacterium sp. NBC_00419. Next base: position 5,512,766 of record NZ_CP107931.1, on the reverse strand, counting down.
CTCATGGTCGACATAGTCGCCGTGGCTGAAGTTCAGGCGGGCGACGTCCATGCCCACCTCGACGAGAGCCTTCACCGACTCATCGGTGCTCGTGGCCGGGCCGAGAGTACAGACAATCTTGCCGCGTCTAGTCACGACGCCTCAGCATAGTCGCGGATCACGGGCATCTCGACCGATACAGATCGCGGTGGCGGGGTGTTCACTCAGACGACCGCCAGTGGCAACTGATTCGGCCGTACCGGTTCAGGCAGGTCCGAATCCCCCATCAGGTAGGTGTCAACGGCATGCGCCGCAGCGCGACCCTCGGCGATCGCCCACACCACCAACGAGGCACCGCGATGGGCGTCACCGCAGACGAAGACGCCGGGAGCCGAAGTCTGCCAATCAGATCCGCACGAGATGGCACCGCGTTTACTCAGCTCGATTCCGAGATCGGTGAGCAGTGGCATGTGCTCGACGCCCTCGAACCCGATGGCCAACAACGCCAGATCGCAAGGGATTTGGAATGGCTGGCCCACCGGGGAGATGATCCGGCGGCCGTCGACCCGCTCGACCTTCACCTCGGCGATCTCCATGGCCCGGACGTGGCCTTCCTCGTCGCCGACGAAGCGCTGGACCGCAACCTCGTAGTGCACTGCGCCGCCTTCGGCGTGGGCGGGTGAGGTTCGCAGCACCAGCGGCCAGGTGGGCCACGGCGACTGGGCGTCGTCGCGGACATCCGGCGGCTGTGGGTTGTAGTCGAGTTGGGTCACCGAGACCGCCCCCTGGCGGTGCGCGGTGCCCAGGCAGTCGGCACCGGTGTCACCACCGCCGATGATCACCACGTGCTTGCCCTTGGCCGTAATGCGGGACGGGCCGTCGCCCTCGCATTCCCGGTTGGCGGGCACCAGGTGCTCCATCGCCAGATGGACACCCCGCAGCTGGCGCCCTTCGACGGTGTTGTCGCGACCGCGCAGCGCACCGACCGCGAGTACGACGGCGTCGAACCGGTGCCGCAGTTCCTCGACCGAGACGTCCACGCCAACCTCGCAGTCAGTGACGAAACGTGTTCCCTCCGCACGCATCTGGGACAGTCTCTGGTTGAGCGTCGCCTTCTCCAACTTGTACTCGGGGATGCCATAGCGCAGCAGCCCGCCGAGTCGGTCGTCGCGCTCGTAGACCGTGACGTGATGACCGGCCCTAGTCAGCTGCTGGGCGGCGGCCAGGCCGGCGGGACCCGAGCCGACCACGGCTACGTTCTTGCCGGTGCCGATCGCGGCCGACTGGGCTTCGACGATGCCCAGCCGCCAGGCGGTGTCGACGATGGTGTTCTCGATGCGCTTGATGGTGACGCTGCCACCGGTCTGGTCCTCGGCGATCGAGAGCACGCAGGCCGCCTCGCACGGCGCCGGACACAGCCGACCGGTGAACTCCGGGAAATTGTTGGTGGCGTGCAGACGTTCACTGGCCGCATCCCAGCGACCGCGCCGGACCAGGTCGTTCCATTCCGGGATGAGATTGCCCAGCGGGCACCCCGCAGTGCCGGAGTGACAGAAGGGAATACCGCAGTCCATGCAACGGCGGGCCTGTTGAGCCACCTCACCGGCCCGCTGCTGCGGGTCCTGCGACTCGTAGACCTCGTTCCAGTCGCCGACGCGTTCGTCGACGGGCCGCTTGGCGGCCTCGATCTTCGGGACTCTCAGGAAGCCGGTCGGGTCAGCCACGGGTCGCCTCCATGATCGCGGTGTCCACGTCGCGCCCTTCTGCCTTGGCCATCCTGGTCGCTTCCAGCACCTTCTGATAGTCCGTCGGCATGATCTTGGTGAACTGCGAACTGCGCCTTGGCCAGTCGGACAGCACCGAGCGTGCCAGTGTGCTGCCGGTGTAGCGGGCGTGGTGCGTCACCGCGTCGCGCAGCCAGACCAGATCGTCTGGTTCGGGCCGCTGCAGTTCGACCATGGCGGTGTTGACCTTCGACGGATCCAGCCCGAGCACGAAGGCGATGCCTCCGGACATTCCAGCGGCGAAGTTGCGGCCGGTGAGTCCCAGCACCACCACCCGTCCGCCGGTCATGTACTCGCAGGCGTGGTCACCCACTCCCTCGGTCACCGCGAGAGCACCGGAGTTGCGGGCGGCAAAGCGCTCTCCGACCCGGCCCCGCAGATACAGCTCACCGGAGGTGGCTCCGTAGAGCAGGGTGTTGCCGGCGATGACGTTGTCCTCCGGCAGGAACAACACGTCGTCGGGCGGTCGCACGATCACCCGGCCGCCGGACAGTCCCTTGCCCACGTAGTCATTGGCGTCACCGATGAGTTCGAGCGTGATGCCCGGGGGCAGGAAGGCTCCGATCGACTGGCCCGCCGACCCGGTGAGGGTGACGTGGATGGTGTCGTCGGGCAGGCCCTGAGAGCCGTAGCGCCGGGTGACCTCCGAGCCCAGCAGGGTTCCCACCGTCCGGTTGACGTTGCGCACCGGCAGTTCGAGCCGTACCGGATGGGCATCCTCGAGGGCGCCCTCGGCCAGTGCGATCAGGGTGCGATCCAGCGCCTGGTCCAGACCGTGATCCTGATCGCGGGTGCGGCGGCGCTGGGTCAGCGGTTCGCCGTGCGCGTCGGACGGGACGGCGAAGATCGGGCTCAGATCCAGACCTTCACTCTTCCAATGCGCGACCGCGGTGTCGGTGTCGAGTACCTCGGCATGGCCGACCGCCTCGTCGATGCTGCGGAATCCCAACTCGGCGAGCATCTTTCGGACGTCCTCGGCGATGAAGCGGAAGAAGTTCTCAACGAATTCCGGTTTGCCGTTGAATCGTTCCCGCAGTTCGGGGTTCTGGGTGGCAACGCCGACCGGGCAGGTGTCGAGGTGGCAGACCCGCATCATGATGCACCCCGCCACCACCAGCGGAGCGGTGGAGAAGCCGAACTCCTCGGCCCCGAGCAGTGCGGCGATCACCACGTCGCGGGCGGTACGCAGGCCGCCGTCGCACTGCACGGTGATGCGGTCGCGAAGTCCGTTGAGCATCAAGGTCTGCTGAGTGTCGGCCAGGCCGATCTCCCACGGTGCGCCGGCGTGCTTGAGGCTGGTCAGCGGAGCCGCGCCGGTGCCGCCGTCGTACCCGGAGATCAGCACGACGTCGGCATGGGCCTTGGAGACCCCGGCGGCGACCGTGCCGACACCGACCGAGCTCACCAGTTTGACGTGAATGCGGGCCTGCGAGTTCGCGTTCTTGAGGTCGTGGATCAGCTGCGCCAGATCCTCGATGGAGTAGATGTCATGGTGCGGTGGCGGGGAGATCAGACCGACACCGGGGGTGGAATGGCGCGTCTTGGCGATGCTCGGATAGACCTTGAACCCGGGCAGCTGACCGCCCTCACCAGGCTTGGCGCCCTGGGCCATCTTGATCTGGATGTCGCTGGCGTTCACCAGGTAGTCGCTGGTGACACCGAACCGCCCGGAGGCGACCTGCTTGACGGCGCTGCGCCGCCGCGGGTCGTAGAGCCGGTCGGCATCCTCGCCGCCCTCGCCGCTGTTGGAGCGCCCGCCGAGGTTGTTCATGGCGATGGCCATGGTCTCGTGGGCTTCCTTGGAGATCGAGCCGTAGCTCATCGCCCCGGTGTTGAACCGGGCGCAGATCGAGTCGACGGACTCCACCTCGTCCAGCGGAACGGGCGGGCGTAGATCGGCTTTGAAGCTGAACAGCCCGCGCAAGGTGCCGCCTTCACGGGAGAGCCGGTTGACCTCCTCGGAGTACTTGGCGAACACCTCGTGGCGTCCCGTGCGGGTCGAATGCTGAAGCAGGAAAACAGTTTCCGGGGTGAACAGGTGCAGCTCGCCCTCGCGCCGGAACTGGTATTCGCCGCCGACCTCGAGGCGGCGATGCACCCGCTCGGTGGGGTTCTCCGGGTAGGCCCGCCGATGGCGCAGCTTGACCTCCTCGGCAATCACCTCGAGCCCGATACCGCCGATCTGGCTGACCGTACCGGTCAGGTACTCGTCGACGACTTCCTTGCTCAGCCCAATGGCCTCGAAAGCCTGTGCGCCGGTGTAGGACCCGACGGTGGAGATACCCATCTTGCTCATCACCTTCATGACACCCTTGCCGAGCGCCTTGAGGTAGTTGCGGACTGCGGTGGGTGCCTCGATGCCGGTGAGTTCGCCCTCACGGATGAGGTCCTCGATGGACTCGAACGCCAGATACGGGTTGACCGCCGCGGCGCCGTAGCCGATGAGCAGGGCGATGTGGTGAACCTCGCGGGCGTCACCGCTTTCGACCACCAGGGCCACCGTGGTGCGCTGCTTGGTGCGCACCAGGTGATGGTGTACGGCCGAGACCGCCAGCAGCGATGGAATCGGCGCGCGGGTGTGATCCGAGTCGCGATCTGAGATGACCAGGGTGCGAGCACCTTTGGCGATCGCCTTGGACGCGCGGCGGCGCAGGTCCTCGATGGCCTCGGCCAACCCCTCGCCGCCACGCTCGACGTCGTAGAGCGCGCGCAGCACGGCGGTTTTCAGGCCGGGCTGCTCACCGTCGTCGTTGATGTGGACGATCCGGCTCAGCTCGTCGTTGTCGAGGACGGGCCAGTGCAGCAGGATCTGGCGGCAGGATGCCGCGGTGGGGGCCAGCAGGTTCTGCTCGGGCCCCATCACGCGGGCCATGGAGGTGACGATCTCTTCGCGGATCGCGTCCAGAGGCGGATTGGTCACCTGCGCGAACAGTTCCACGAAGTAGTCGTAGATCAGTTTGGAACGCTGCGACAGAACAGCGGGCGGGGTGTCGGTGCCCATCGAGCCGAGCGGCTCCTGACCGGAGGCCGCCATCGGGGTGAGCAGGATTCGCAGGTCCTCTTCGGTGTAGCCGAAGGCGATCTGGCGGCGAACCACCGACTCGTGGTTGGGCTGCACACGGCAGCGGGCGGGCAGCGTCTTCAGATCGAGCAGGCCCGCGTGCAGCCACTCCGCGTACGGTTCCGCGGCGGCCAGTTGGCCCTTGATCTCGTCGTCGGACACGATGCGCCCGGCGGCGGTGTCGATGAGGAACATCTTGCCGGGCTCCAGCCGGCCCTTGGCGACGACCTCGCCCGACGGGATGTCCAGCACACCACTCTCGCTGGCCAGGATCACCCGGTCGTCAATGGTGCGCCACCACCGGCCGGGCCGTAAACCGTTGCGGTCCAACACCGCGCCGACCACCGTGCCGTCGGTGAACGTCACGCAGGCCGGCCCGTCCCACGGCTCCATCAGCGAGGCGTGGTACTGACAGAACGCCCGGCGGGCCGGATCCATGGTGGTGTTGTTCTCCCAGGCCTCCGGGATCATCATCATCACCGCATGCGGCAGGCTGCGCCCGCCGAGGTGCAGCAGTTCCAGAACCTGGTCGAAGGAGGCCGAGTCTGAGGCTTCAGGGGTGCAGATCGGCGAGAGCCGGGCCATATCGCCCTTGATGGTGGAGCTGGCCAGCATCGCCTCGCGGGCGTGCATGCGGTTGCGGTTGCCGCGCACGGTGTTGATCTCGCCGTTGTGGGCCACGAAGCGGAACGGGTGGGCCAGCGGCCAGGACGGGAAGGTATTCGTGGAGAAGCGGCTGTGCACAATCGCGATCGCGCTCGCACAGCGCTCGTCACGCAGATCCGGAAAGTACTTGGGCAGCTGCATCGTGGTGAGCATGCCTTTGTAGGCCATGGTGCGACTGGACAGCGACGGGAAGTACACGTCTTGCTGCTCGGCACGCTTGCGAGCTGGGTAGACCAGCCGATCGAGATCGATACCCGCTGGGCGCAGGCCACCGCGGTCGGGGGCAGCGACGAAGAGCATCGACATATAGGGCATGCAGCCCACCGCGGTCGCACCGACTTCGGCGCCGTCGGGATCGACTGGGACGGCCCGCCAGCCCAGGACCTCCAGGCCCTCGTCGCGCACGATCTCTTCGACCCGCTCGGAGGCGGCCCGCCTGGCCTCGGGGTCTTGCGGCAGGAAGCAGATGCCGGCGGCAAAGGTATTGGCGCCGTCCGCGGAGGGCTCGGGCAGCGCGAAGCCCACCACGTCGCGCAGTAGTTCGACGGGCAGTTGCAGCAGGATGCCGGCACCGTCGCCGCTGTTGGGTTCGGCTCCGGCCGCGCCGCGATGTTCGAGGTGCTCCAGCGCGACCAGACCGTCGTTGACGATGGCGTGCGAGCGTCGGCCCTGGATGTCGGCGACCATCGCAACACCGCACGAGTCGGACTCGTTCTGGGGGTCGTAGAGACCCTGCGCTTCCGGAAGTGCCGAATACAGCATCTTCACACTCCTCCGCAGTCGATCATGCGGAGCGTGAAAGCTGTTGTGCACAAAGGGCACTGGGACTTTCGGCCTCGCCGCAGTCTGACGTGTGATGTCCGGGACTGCGCCGGCCCGATGATTCGGCGCGGCGAACCGCCGCACCGGTTACTGAGTGTATCAGCGAGGCAGGTTGGCTACTGGCCGAGAATTGTGGGGACCAGCGGGAAGCCGGGCATATTGCGGGTGATCGTCCAGGCGATCGCGGCGACCGCGAAGACGATGATCACGGGCACGGTGAATGCCCGTCGGCCCTGCCGGATCCGCCAGATCACCCAGAGGACCAGCACGGGCAGCCCGACCAGCAGAAAGACGTTGTCGACGACGGCGGCGGCGAAGTTGCCGTTCAGGAGGTCGTGGGTCATGCGCAGGCCACCGCAGGCCGGGCAGTTCCAGCCGGTAAGCAGCTTGAACGGGCAGGGCGGAAACAGAAAGCCGGGGCGGTGCGGGTCGGCCAGGCCGATGTAGGTCAGCGCACCCGCGGCGAGCAGGCCCGTACCGAGCGCTGCGTAGCGGCGGGTGCCGTGGGTGTGCGGCGCGCTAGGTTCCATCACGCAGCGGACGGCCCTGTGGGTCGCGGACCTTGTCGGTGAGGATCAGCACGGCGTCGACAATGCCCCAGATGACCGCACCGATGCCGCAGGTGACCAGGCCGACGAGCAACTGGGCGACCCCTAGGCCGGTGTAGCCGAGGTAGATCCGGCCGATACCGACGAGACCGACTAACCCCAGGAGCTGCAGCAGTCCCGCGACGACCTTCGACTTGTCCGACAGCGGCTCGCCCGTGATCGGATGACGACCATAGGGTGCCGACGGATCCTGGTAGCCGAACTGGGTCGGAAACTGGGTGGGCGGTGGGTAGTTGGGAGGCGGTGGGTAGTTAGGCGGCGGTGTGCTGCCCTCGGTGCCCCCGAACTGCGGCTCGGTCATGCGCTCAGCATGCCAGAGTGCGTCATCGGATGAAGCTTTGCCGCCTAGAAGGGCGGTGGGTCGGCGTCGTTGTCCGGTGGTGGTGTTCCGAGGATCGCGGCGTGGCGGGTTCTGCGGTCGTTGTGGTTGCGGGTCCGTTCGGTGGTGATCGCGTGTGCCCGGTTCTGGGCGCGGGTGCGGGTCCGGCGGGGCATCATCACCCCACGTTGCTCACCGGGCTCGCAAGCCTCGCGGTGGCCTCCCTGATGGCGCGACGGTGTCGGTGCCACCAGCGTCGGGAACAGGAAGACGCTGCCGGGGGTGGTGATGTAGGTCGACCCACCCGGGATCCGCCAGATCACCGTGCCATCCGGGAGTTGTTCATCGCGCCACCCCCAGAACGTTTTCAGCAAATGATGCACCCGGCACAGACATTTGAGGTTTCCGGCATGGGTGGGACCCAACGGATACGGAATCGTATGGTCCAGATCGCAATCGGTCGCGGGGCGATCACACCCAGGCGCGCGACACGTCAGATCCCGAGCCCGCACAAAATCGGCCAACCCCTGCGAGGGCCGATACCCCGCCTCCGCCGGGCTACCGGTGAAGTCAAACAACGGCCGCTGCTTAGCCGTGCGGGCCAACTCGGCCACCAACTCCGCCGAGATCAGCGCATTGGTGCCCATCAGATACCCCGGCGCCTGCGAGCGGCCCTCCACCGTGGCCTGCTCCGCCACGACATGGATCACCACACCCTGGTTCGCGGGCCGCTCCCCAGCGGGGCAGTCGGGGTTGCCGCAGCGGCACGCCAGCCGATCCATCCCCACCGCCAACGCCCCCAACGCATCCGCACGACGCTGCTCCACGGTGCGCGGATCATCACCGCACACCGTGCCCGCCAACCCGTCCAGACGCGTATCGAGAGCCGCGGCATCGCTCGACACCAACACTCCGTCGAGCTCGGCCGTGCCATCACCCTTGTCCCACACCGACACATGGCGCTCCTGGGCACGCTCGCGCACCCGACGCACCGCATCGCGATCATGGCGGACCACGACCCGATCAATCTCGGAGTTCAACCGGCCCCGCGTCATCGACGGCCACCGGCCCACCCGCGCCGCCAACTCCGCATCGACCGCCGCCATCGCCGACTCATCGGTGATCAACTCCGTGCGGAACACGATCGCCGCGAACACCCCGACATCGATATCGCCGGCCTCAAACACCGCCGCCACCGCCGGCAGGCGCAGCATCGCCAGCCCGTAATTCATCAGGCTGCCCGCCTTGGCCAAACTGACCCGCAACGCCGCAGCCACCTCCGCACCCACAGCCGCCCACGTATCCACCGCCCAGTCAGCACGCTCCCCACGCTGCACACGGCGCATCTCAAAGAGCTCACACACCGCACGCAACCGCGACGCCCCCGCCCGGTTCTCCGCCCGCGACGCCCCACACAACCGCGCAATCAGATCCTCAGAAGCCGCCGATACCGGCGGCTCCCAATAATCATGAAACGGGCTATCGAACATACGTTCGAGTATACCCGCGTGGCCGACAAGTTTCAGTCGTGCAGGATTCCAGCAGCGGGAGGATTCAGTCCCGACGAATCTCGACACCCCAGAGGACGCGGCGGACCGTGCCCGTGAAGCCGCGACGTTGCGCCGTGGGTGTGGGGGCGGGCTCTGGTTCTGCCACGGGCTCAGACTCTGCTTCCGCCTCGGGCTGAGGCTCGGGCTCGGGCTGAGGCTCTGCCTCTGCCGCAGGCTCTGCTTCTGCTTCGGGCACAGGCTCGGGCTCGGGCTCTGCTACGGGCTCAGCTTCAGCCGCAGGCTCAGGCTCCGCCTCGGCTTCCGGCTCGGGCTCTGCTACGGGCTCAGCTTCAGCCGCAGGTTCGGGCTCGGCTTCGGGCTCGGGCTCGGGCTCAGCTTCAGGCTCGGGCCCGGGCTCGGGCTCGGGCTCTGTTACGGGCTCAGCTTCAGCCGCAGGCTCACGCTCTGCCTCGGCTTCCGGCTCGGGCACTGCCGCGGGCTCAGGCTCAGCCTCTGCCGCAGGCTCGGGCTCTGTTACGGGCTCAGCTTCAGCCGCAGGCTCAGGCTCAGCTTCGGCCGCAGGTTCGGCCTCAGGCTCCTGCTCCGGCCCTGGCTCTGCCTCGGCTTCCTCCACATCGCCGACGGCCTGGGCATCCTCAGCCTCGTGCTCGCCCGCAACTGTCGCGGCGGCAACGATTCCACTGCCCTTGGCCGCTGCCACCAACTCCTCGGCGAGCTCCTCGACAGGGCTCTCCTCGAGATCCGGGTGCGTACCACCGAGGGTGGACGGATCCTCCCGACCCTTAGGCGCCAGCATGATGTAGACCACCGCGCCGATGAACACGAACACCGACGTGAACGAATTCACCCGAATCCCGGCGATGTGCGTCGCGGTGTCATCGCGCAGCAGCTCGACCCAGAACCGGCCGACGCAGTAGCCGGCGACATACAGCGCGAACAACCGTCCGTGGCCCAACTTGAATCGCCGGTCGGCCCACAGCAGGAGCACGAAAACCAGAAGGTTCCAGAGCAATTCGTACAGGAACGTCGGCTGCACGACCGCAGCCACCTGGCCCGTGGACACGCCGTCGAGGGAGTGCACGTCGACCATGCCCGACGAGTCACGCCGGTAGAAGATCTCCAGGCCCCACGGCAACGTCGTCTCGCGGCCGTACAGCTCCTGGTTGAAGTAATTGCCGAGCCGGCCGATCGCCTGGGCGAGCACGATGCCGGGAGCGACCGCGTCGCCGAACGCCGGCAGCGGTATCCCTCTGCGCCGGCAGGCAATCCACGCGCCGACACCACCGAGGGCGACAGCACCCCAGATGCCCAACCCGCCGTCCCAGATTCGCAGCGCCGCGCCGATTCCGGCGCCACCCTCGCCGAAGTAGGTTCGCCAGTCGGTCATCAGGTGATATAGCCGGCCACCGATCAGGCCGAACGGCACCGCCCACAAGGCGATGTCGTAGATGACGCCGCGTTCACCGCCACGCGCCTCCCACCGGCGGTCCCCGATCATCAGCGCGGCGATGATGCCGGCGATGATGCACAGCGCATAGGCGCGGATCGGTACCGGGCCCAGATGCCAGACACCTTGTGACGGGCTCGGGAAATAGGCCAGGACAGTCGTCGTCACGAAGCGGGCACCTTCTGTCGCACACCAACGGCCAATTCTTCGGTCAACGCTCGCACGGCCGGAACCCCGTCGGTGAGCGCAGACACCAAGGCGGACCCGACGATCACCCCGTCGGCGAACGACGCGATCTCGGCGGCCTGCTCACGTGAGCGCACACCGAGACCAACCCCGACTGGAATGTCGGAGACATCCTTGACCCGGTGCACCAGTTCAGGTGCGGCGTGCGACACGACGTCGCGCGCCCCGGTGACACCCATCGTGGAAGCGGCATAGACGAAACCGCGGCACGACTGCACAGTCTTAGCGAGCCGCTCCGGCGTCGAGGACGGCGCCACCAGGAAGATGCGGTCCAGATTGTGGGCGTCAGAGGCGGCGAACCACTTGTCGGCCTCGTCGGGAATCAGGTCGGGCGTGATCATGCCCAAGCCGCCGGCAGCCGCCAGATCGCGAGCCCACGCGTCAACGCCGTAGTGCAACACCAGGTTCCAGTACGTCATCACAACCGGGTTGCCACCGGCAGCGCTGATGGCCTCAACGGCCCGCAGCGAGTCAGTCACCCGGACTCCGCCTTGCAGTGCGGTCTCGGTCGCAGTCGCGATTACCGGCCCGTCCATCCCGGGATCGGAGTAGGGCACACCGACTTCGATGATGTCGCAACCGGATTCGGTCATCGCCACCATGGCCTCGATCGAGGACTCGACGTCGGGATAGCCGGTGGGCAGGTACCCGATGAGGGCGGCGCGACCCTCGGCACGACACGAGTCGAAGACCTTCGCCAGCCGGCCCGGCTGGCTGTGCTGAACGGTCACAGGTCCCCCTTGGCCGGGTTGTCCATCAACCCGAACCACTTGGCTGCGGTCTCGACATCCTTGTCGCCACGGCCCGACAGGTTGACCACCACGATCGCACCGGTCCCCAACTCGGCCGCCAGTTTCACCGTGCCCGCCACCGCGTGCGCCGACTCGATGGCCGGGATGATGCCCTCCATCCGGCACAGCAGACCGAACGCATCCATCGCTTCGACGTCGGTGATCGGCTGGTACTCGGTACGGCCGATGTCCTTGAGGAAAGCGTGCTCGGGGCCGACTCCCGGATAGTCCAATCCGGCTGAGATCGAATGGGATTCGATGGTCTGGCCGTCGCGGTTCTGCAGCAGGTACGAGTACGAGCCCTGGAAAGCACCCTTCGTCCCACCGGTGAACGTGGCGGCATGGCGTCCGGTTTCGACACCGTCACCGGCGGCCTCGTAGCCGACGAGACGCACGGAGGGGTCGTCGATGAACGCGTGGAAGATCCCGATGGCATTGGATCCACCGCCTACACAGGCGGTCACCGCGTCCGGCAACCGGCCGGCCTGGGCGAGGATCTGGGTGCGGGTTTCCAACCCGATCACGCGCTGGAAATCACGCACCATCAACGGGAACGGGTGCGGGCCGGCCGCGGTACCGAAGCAGTAATACGTCTCGTCGGCATTGGTGACCCAGTCGCGGAAGGCTTCGTTGATGGCATCCTTCAACGTCTTCGAGCCCGACTCCACCGCGACGACCTCGGCGCCCAGCAGCCGCATCCGTGCCACGTTGAGCGCCTGGCGCGCGGTATCCACCGCCCCCATGTAGATCACGCACTCCAGCCCGAGCAGCGCGCAGGCCGTCGCGGTGGCCACGCCGTGCTGGCCCGCGCCGGTCTCGGCGATCACCCGGGTCTTGCCCATCTGCTTGGCCAGCAGTGCCTGCCCGAGGACGTTGTTGATCTTGTGCGAGCCGGTGTGGTTGAGGTCTTCGCGCTTGAGGAAGATCCGGGCTCCGCCGACGTGCTCGCTGAGCCTGACCGCCTCGTACAGCGGCGAGGGCCGGCCGGCGTAATGCGTCTGCAGGTTGTCGAGCCGATCGAGGAATTCCTGATCGGTGCGGGCTTTTTCGTAGGCGGCGGTCACCTCTTCGATGACGGCCATCAGCGCCTCGGGCACATAGCGGCCGCCGAACTCCCCGAAATGTCCGCGGGCGTCCGGATCGTGTGTGGTCGGCTCGGCAACGGCCGCACTGGTGCGCGGCACGTTCGGCGTCGAGATGTCAGCCACGACTCAGCGGGCGGGTTTCGGGCACGACGGATGGGCTCCCGCGGTCACCAGGTCAGCCACCGCGCTGCGGGGATCCCCACTGGTGACCAGACCCTCGCCGACCAGTACCGCGTCGGCGCCCGCACCGGCGTAGGCCAGCAGATCGGCGGTGCCGCGTACACCGGACTCGGCCACCCGGATGATGTCCGACGGCAGGCCCGGCGCAATGCGGGCGAAGCAATCCCGGTCCACTTCCAGCGTCTTGAGGTCGCGGGCGTTGACGCCGATGACCTTGGCCCCGGCCTGCAGCGCCCGGTCGGCCTCCTCCTCGGTGTGGACCTCGACCAGAGCGGTCATCCCCAACGATTCGGTGCGTTCGAGCATCGACTCCAGGGCCGGCTGCTCGAGTGCGGCAACGATCAGCAGCAGCATGTCTGCGCCGTGTGCCCTGGCCTCGTGAATCTGATACGGCCGGACGACGAAGTCCTTGCGCAGCACCGGAATTCTGACCGCGGCGCGCACGGCGTCGAGGTCGGCGAGCGAACCGTGGAATCGGCGCTCCTCGGTGAGCACGCTGATCACCCGGGCACCGCCGCTCTGGTAGGCGAGGGCCAACTCGGCGGGGTCTGCGATGTTAGCCAGTTGGCCGCGTGACGGGCTGGCGCGCTTGACTTCGGCGATGACCGCGATACCCGGAGCACGCAGCGCGGCAAGCACGTCAAGCGGGGCGGGTGCGGACTCGGCGGCTGCCTTGACCTCGGCGAGGCTCACGATCGCCTCGCGGGCGGCAACGTCAGCGCGGACTCCCTCGATGATGGAGTCGAGCACGGTTGCCGAACTCATGCCAGTCGGGTCCCTTCTTGCTGGTTCTGACCGTGACATTGATGTCCGTGAAAGGGTAGCCGCTCGATGGCCATCCCCCGTCACCGACCCTCGGTGTTCGACTCGGTCGGATCTTGGCCCTCGTCGAGCGCGTCCCACATGCTCCGTTCCGAGAGCCCTGCCTCGGGTTCCTCACCCCGGGTGGCCGCCCTCCGCGCTCCGGGAGCGGCGTACTTGGCTGCACCCTGCCGGGCGGTGCCTGCCGAACGCAGCAGCAGGACGGCAGCGACCAGGGTGCACAGCGCCGCCGCCAACGTCAGTGCCGCACCCGGGAGGTGCCGTTCACTGGCCACCAGCGAGGCCACCGGCACCTGGGCCAGTTCAGCGGCGCGGGGCCCGATGTCGGGCATCACGACCAGGCTGAGGCCCAGATAGCCCAGCACCAGGCTCACCGCGGCGACCAGGACCGCCACCGCGCGCAGCCCCCAACCGTGCACAGCCAGGCCGGCCACCGCCGCGGCCAGCAGCAGCACCGCCATCGGCAGCAGGGCATTGGACCAGGCGGCGCCGTTGAGCGTGGCCGTCTTGGGTTGTCCGAGTCCGTCGAACGAGGTGATCGCCGCCCAGGGCAGTCGCGAGGCCACCCACAGCCCCACGGCCGCGACGACCAACAGCAATTGCCCGAGACGGATCACGGCGCGCCCAGGGTCTCGGCAGCCGCAATAGCGTTGAGCACGGCCTTGGCCTTGTTGGCGGCCTCGTTGTACTCGTAGGGGCCGTTGGAGTCCGCGACCACGCCGCCACCGGCCTGCACATAGGCGGTTCCGTTACGCATCAGCGCGGTTCGGATCGCGATGGCGAAATCGGCATTGCCCGCGAAGTCCAGGTAGCCGACCACGCCGCCGTAGAGCCCGCGGCGGGTCTTCTCCACCTCTTCGATGAGTTCCATGGCGCGTACCTTCGGCGCCCCGGACAGGGTGCCGGCCGGGAAACAGGCCGTCACCGCGTCCAGCGCGGAGCGATGCTCGGCGAGCAGTCCGGTCACGGTGGACACCAGGTGCATGACGTGGCTGTACCGCTCGATGTGGCTGTAGTCCTCCACCCGCACGGTGCCCGGCACACACACCCGACCGAGGTCGTTGCGGCCGAGGTCGACCAGCATCAGGTGCTCGGCGCGTTCCTTCTCGTCGGACAGCAGTTCCTTCTCGAGAAGCTGGTCTTCCTCTTCGGTCTGACCCCGCCAGCGTGTTCCGGCGATGGGATGTGTTGTGGCCCAACCATCCTGGACCGTCACCAACGCCTCGGGACTGGACCCGACGATCGAAAACGCCGTTCCCCCAGCCTCATCGGGAACCTGCAGCAGATACATGTACGGGCTCGGGTTGGACACCCGCAGCATCCGGTAGACGTCGATCGGGTCGGCGTCGGTGTCCATCTCGAAGCGTTGCGAGGGAACCACCTGGAAGGCCTCGCCGGCCTCGATCTCGCCGACCAAACGTTCCACGACGGCGCTGTACTCCTGCATCGTGCGCTGGGAGCGGTGCCGAGGTTCGGGCCGGGAGAACGTGGCCACCGTCGACGGAAGCGGTTGCCCGAGCGCCGTGGTCATGACATCCAACCGGGCGACGGCGTCGTCGTAGGCCTCGTCGACGCGGTCGGCGGTGCCGTCCCAGTTCACCGCGTTGGCGATCAGGGTGATGGTGCCTTCGTGGTGGTCGACGGCGGCTAGATCGGTGGCCAGCAGCAGCAGCATGTCGGGCAGGCCGAGATCGTCGACGGCCAACTCCGGCAGGCGCTCGAGGCGGCGGACGAAGTCGTAGGCGAAGAACCCGACCATGCCCCCCGACAACGGAGGTACCCCCGCGAGCGGGCCGGTGGACAGCAGTTCGATGGTCTGGCGCAGCGCCTCCAGTGGGTCACCGCCGGTGGGCGCCCCCTGCGGGGTGGTGCCCAGCCAGACCGCCTCCCCGTCGCGCACGGTCAGCGCCGAGGGCGCACCGGCGCCGATGAACGACCATCGCGACCATGACCGGCCGTTCTCGGCGGACTCGAGCAGGAAGGTTCCCGGGCGGCTGGCGGCCAGCTTGCGGTACGCCGACAGCGGCGTCTCGCTGTCGGCGAGCACCTTGCGGGTCACCGGGACGACGCGGTGTTCAGCGGCCAGAATGCGGAACTCGTCGCGCGTGGTGGTGACGGCGAGGGTGGAGTGCACGGCTACATCTTCCCAGACTCACGGTGGCCGATTGACGGGCGTAGCCTGGTCACCCATGAAACGTGGTGACCGTGTAGCCGACTTCGAACTGCCCGACCAGACCGGCACAGTGCGCTCGCTGACCAGCCTGCTCGCCGACGGACCGATCGTGCTGTTCTTCTATCCCGCTGCGATGACGCCCGGGTGCACCAAGGAGGCCTGTCACTTCCGTGACCTGGCCGGCGAGTTCGCCGCCGTCGGTGCCTCGCGGGTCGGCATCAGCACCGACGCGGTCGACAAGCAGGCCAAGTTCGCCGAGTCCCAGCGTTTCGACTACCCGCTGCTGTCGGACGCCGACGGTGCGGTGGCCACCGCATTCGGGGTCAAGCGCGGACTGCTGGGCAAGTTCCTGCCCGTCAAGCGCACGACCTTCGTCATCGACACCGATCGCACGGTGCTCGAGGTGATCTCCAGCGAGGTCAACATGGACACCCACGCCGACAAGGCGCTCGAGGTTCTCAAGTCGCGCAAGTCGACGACGGGCTAGTTACTCCTCGCCCAACAGCAGATCGGCGTCGAAGCAGCTGTGATCGCCGGTGTGGCACGCCCCGCCGACCTGGTCGACCTCCAGCAACACGGCGTCGCCATCGCAGTCCAGCCGCACCGAGTGCACGTGCTGGGTGTGACCCGAGGTGGCGCCCTTGACCCAGTACTCGCCGCGCGAGCGCGAGTAGTAGGTCGCTTCGCGGGTTTCCAGCGTGCGGGCCAGGGCCTCGTCGTCCATCCAGGCGACCATCAGGACGTCGCCGGTGCCGCGCTCCTGGGCGATCGCGGCGAACAGCCCGTTGGCGTCGCGCTTGAGCCGCTTGGCGATCTGCGGGTCCAGGCTCATCGGACGATCACGCCCTGGGCGGCCATCGCGGACTTGACCTCACCGATGGTCAGCTCACGGAAGTGAAACACGCTGGCCGCCAACACTGCATCGGCACCGGCCTGCACGGCCGGAGTGAAATGCTCGACGGCCCCTGCCCCACCGCTGGCGATCACCGGCACCGTCACCGCCTTGCGGACGGCCTTGAGCATCGTGAGATCGAAACCGGCCTTGGTGCCGTCGGCATCCATCGAGTTCAGCAGGATCTCACCGACACCCAATTCGGCTCCGCGGGTTGCCCATTCGACCGCATCGATCCCGGTGCCCTGACGTCCGCCGTGGGTGGTGACCTCCCAGCCCGACGGCGTGGCCGGCGAACCCTCCGGCACCGTTCGGGCATCCACCGACAACACGATGCACTGCGATCCGAACTGGCGGGACAGCTCCGCGAGCAACTCCGGGCGTGCGATCGCCGCGGTATTCACCGACACCTTGTCCGCCCCGGCACGCAACAGCGAGTCCACGTCGGCCACCGAGCGCACACCGCCGCCGACGGTCAGCGGGATGAACACCTGCTCGGCGGTGCGGCGCACCACGTCGAGCATGGTGGCCCGGCCCGACGACGATGCCGTCACATCGAGGAAGCACAGCTCGTCGGCGCCCTCGGCGTCGTAGGCCGCGGCAAGTTCGACGGGATCGCCTGCGTCACGCAGGTTTTCGAAGTTCACTCCCTTGACCACCCGGCCGGCGTCGACGTCCAGGCAGGGAATCACACGTACCGCAACATCCATTACCGGTAGTCCTCCGGGGAGCCGACTCGATCCAGAATCTCCATGATGTGTTCGTGCACCCCGGGGGCGGCCGCCAGCGCCGAGCGCGACGACGCCGTCCACTGCTCGCCGGACAGGTCGGTGACGACTCCCCCCGCGGCGCGCACCAGTGCCACCCCGGCCGCGTGATCCCAGATGTGATCACCGAAACTGATTGCCCCACCGAGAACTCCGGCACCGACGTAGGCCAGGTCGATTCCCGTCGCGCCGTGCATCCGTAGTTTCGAGCACACCCGGCTGAGGTTCTCGAACACCGCCAGCCGGTAGCGCCCGGGGAACCGGCCGCCCCAGTCGACGTTGAAGGTGCCGATCCCGATGACGCACTGCGCAATCTCGCCGCGGTCGATCGGCGGCTGGGCCACCCCGTTGAAGTACACCGGGCCGCCGCGCACCGCGGTGTAGCGCTGGTCGGAGAACGGCAGCCAGGTCAGCCCGGCCACCGGCTCGCCCTCGCGCAGCAGACCGAGCAGGATCGCAGCCATCGGTGAGCCTGCCGCGTAGTTGAACGTCCCGTCGATCGGGTCGAGCACCCACACCAGGGGTGACTCGATATCCGCGCCGCCGAACTCCTCGCCGTGCACGCCGATTCCGGTGGCCGATTCCAGCGCCTGCACCACCTGCCGCTCGATGGCCAGGTCGACCTCGGTTGCGAAGTCGTTGCCCTTCTTCTGCACGGCCGATTCGGCCCGGTGACCGGCGACGAACGGTACGGACGCGTCATCCAGAATCGCCGCCGCCTGCGCCACGAGGGCCTCGAGATCCACCGACCGCGCTGCCATCGGGGTTACTGACTCACCGCGGCCAGCGCCTCCGGCAGCGTGAATCGGCCTGCGTAGAGCGCCTTTCCGACGATCGCGCCTTCCACACCGCTGTCGGTCAAGGTCGCGATGGCGCGCAGATCGTCCAGGCTCGACACCCCACCCGAGGCGATCACCGGGGAGTTGGTGCATTCGGCGACTCCCTCGAGCAGGTCGAGGTTGGGGCCGGTCAGCGTGCCGTCCTTGGTGACGTCGGTGACGACGAACCGCGAACACCCTTCACTGTCGAGACGCTCCAGCACGTGCCACAAGTCGCCGCCGTCGGTCTCCCAGCCGCGGCCGCGCAGCCGGTGCTCCCCGTCGACGATCTGCACGTCGAGGCCGACCGCGACCTTGTCGCCGTACTCGGCGATGGCAGCGGCGCACCACAGCGGATTCTCCAGCGCGGCGGTGCCGATGTTGACCCGCGCGCAGCCGGTGGCCAGCGCGGCCTTCAGCGACTCGTCGTCGCGGATTCCGCCCGACAGTTCGACTTTCACGTCGAGCTGGCCGACGAGCTCGGCCAGCAGCTCACGGTTGGAACCACGACCGAACGCCGCATCGAGGTCGACCAGATGTATCCATTCGGCACCGTCGCGCTGCCAGGTCAGGGCGGCGTCGAGCGCCGAACCATACTCGGTCTCGCTTCCGGCCTTGCCCTGTACCAGGCGGACCGCCTTGCCCTCGACCACGTCGACGGCAGGAAGAAGAATCAGTGGCACTCTTATAGCCCCTCAACCCAATTGGCGAGCAGCGCCGCACCGGCGTCGCCGCTCTTCTCCGGATGAAACTGTGTGGCCGACAACGGACCGTCTTCGACCGCGGCCAGGAAGCGCACATGGTGGCTCGCCCACGTCAGCAGCGCGCCGGGCGCACCCTCCCACTTCTGCGCCGCGTAGGAGTGCACGAAGTAGAACCGGGTGTCGGTGTCGATGCCCTTGAACAGCGCGCTGCCCGGCGCCGCCTCGACCACGTTCCAGCCCATGTGCGGGATCACCGGCGCATCCAGACGGGTGACCGAACCCGGCCACTGCCCACAGCCGACCGACTCCACACCGAACTCCACGCCGCGGGCGAACAGGATCTGCATGCCCACGCACACCCCGAGCACCGGCCGCCCCGCGGCCACCCGGTCGGCGATGATGCGTTCACCGCCGATGCCGCGCAGACCGGTCATGCAGGCTTCGTAAGCCCCGACGCCGGGAACCACCAGACCGTCGGCCTCCTGCGCACGGCGCGCATCGGAAGTGACCTCGACGTCGGCGCCGACGCGCTCCAGCGCGCGCTGCGCTGAACGCAGATTGCCCGAGCCGTAGTCGAGCACCACCACGGATTTTGCTGTCACAGGGCGCCTTTGGTGGACGGCACGCCGGCCACCCGGGGATCGGGCTCGACGGCCTGGCGCAGAGCACGCGCCACCGCCTTGTACTGCGCCTCGGTGATGTGGTGCGGGTCCCGGCCGTAGAGCGTGCGCACGTGCAGCGCGATGCGGGCATTGAAGGCGATCGACTCGAACACGTGCCGGTTGACCACGGTGTGATACGGCACGCTGGAGCCGGCAATGGTGAACTCGACCATGAACTCCGGCTCGCCGGTGTGCACGAAATACGGCCGGCCCGAGAGATCTACGGCGGCATGGGCCAGGGTTTCGTCCATCGGGATGAATGCGTCACCGAAGCGGCGGATGCCCTTCTTGTCACCGAGGGCCTGCCCCAGCGCGGTGCCCAGCACGATCGCGGTGTCCTCGATGGTGTGGTGCCCCTCGATATCGACATCACCGCGGGCGGTCACGGTCAGGTCGAAGCTGGCGTGGGTACCCAGCGAGGTCAGCATGTGGTCGAAGAACGGCACACCGGTGTCGATGCGGACGTCGCCGGTGCCGTCCAGGTCGAGTTCGACGACGATGTCGGACTCCTTGGTCTTGCGTTCGACCTTGGCCCGGCGCGTGGGCGTGGCCGTCGAGTTGGACACCGTGGTCATCTCGCTCCTAAGTGAGCCGGTTGGGAGGCGGCCAGCCGGGCACTGGCGGCCAGGAAGGCGTCGTTCTCGTCGGCCAATCCGATTGTGGTGCGCAGATATCCGGGTATCCGGACGTCGCGGATGAGGACGCCGTCTTCCAGGTACTGCTGCCAGGCGACCGCCGCGTCCGCGAACTCGCCGAACAGCACGAAGTTGGCATCGCTGGGGATGACACGAAAGCCCAGCTGCTCGAGTGCGGCACTGACCCGTTCCCGCTCGGCGATGAGTTCGGCGACGCTGCCCAGGGTGTCGTCGGCGTGGCGCAGGGCCGCGCGAGCGGCGACCTGGGTGAGCACCGACAGATGGTAGGGCAGGCGCACCAGCAGCACCGCGTCGATGATCGCCGGCGCCGCAACCAGATACCCGAGCCGGCCCCCGGCGAAGGCGAACGCCTTGCTCATGGTGCGCGACACGATCAGGCGGGCGGGGTACTCGTCGATCAACTCGATCGCGCTCGGCTGGCTGGAAAACTCACCGTAGGCCTCATCGACGATCAGAATGCCGTTCGTCATGACGTCCAGCAGTCGCCGAAGATCCTCGAGCGGGATGCTCTGCCCGGACGGGTTGTTCGGGCTGGCGACGAACACCACGTCGGGCCGACGCTCGGTTATGGCGGCAACCGCGGCGGCGACGTCGAGGCTGAAGTCGGCGGCCCGCACCGACTCGATCCACTCGGTCTGGGTGCCGCCCGAGATGATCGGGTGCATCGAGTAGGACGGCACGAACCCGATCGCGCTGCGGCCCGGCCCGCCGAAGGCCTGCAGCAGTTGCAGCAGTATTTCGTTGGATCCGTTTGCCGCCCAGACATTTTCGGTGCCGACAGTGACGCCGGTCTGCTTGCGCAGATAGGCGGCCAGATCGTTGCGCAGTTCGACGGCGTCGCGGTCTGGATAGCGGTGCAGGTCGGCAGCCGCCGCCTCGACCGAACGCGCGACGTCGTCGATGAGCGCCCGGCTCGGCGGGTGCGGATTCTCGTTGGTGTTCAGCCGCACCGGAACGTCGAGTTGCGGTGCACCGTAGGGCGACTTGCCACGCAGGTCGTCGCGCAGCGGCAGGTCGGCCAGCGTCACCTTGCTGCCCGGGGTCATGCTTCGAACCTCCGGCGCACGGCTTCGCCGTGCGCGGGCAGGTCCTCGGCCTTGGCCAGGGTGATGACGTGGCCGGCGACGTCCTTGAGTGCGGCCTCGGTGTAGTCGACGACGTGGATCCCGCGCAGGAACGTCTGCACCGACAGACCGCTGGAATGCCGTGCGCAGCCCGCGGTGGGCAGCACATGGTTGGAGCCCGCGCAGTAGTCACCCAGGCTGACCGGCGACCACGGCCCGACGAAGATCGCACCCGCCGCCCGGATCCGGCCCGCCACCTCGGCGGCGTCGACGGTCTGAATCTCGAGATGTTCTGCGGCATAGGCATTCACGACCCGCACACCGGTGTCGACGTCGTCGACCAGCACGATGGCCGACTGCTTGCCGGACAGCGCCTCGGTGACCCGCTCGCGGTGCACCGTCGTCTCCAGCTGGGTGGCCAGTTGGGCATCGGTGGCATCAGCCAGTTCGACGCTGTCGGTCACCAGCACGCTGGCTGCCATCACGTCGTGCTCGGCCTGGCTGATCAGGTCGGCGGCGACGTGCACCGGGTCGGCGGTGTGGTCGGCCAGGATCGCGATCTCGGTAGGGCCCGCCTCGGCGTCGATACCGACCTGGGAGCGGCAGATCCGCTTGGCCGCGGTGACGTAGATGTTGCCCGGGCCGGTGATCATGTCCACCGGGGCCAGCTCAGCGCCGTCGGTGTCGGTGCCGCCGAACGCGAGCAGCGCCACCGACTGTGCCCCGCCCACGGCCCACACCTCGTCGACGCCGAGCAGGGCTGCGGCGGCCAGGATCGTCGGGTGCGGCAATCCGCCGAACTGAGCCTGCGGCGGGCTGGCCACCACGAGCGACTCGACGCCGGCCGCCTGCGCGGGGACCACGTTCATCACGACGCTCGACGGATACACGGCGTTGCCGCCGGGCACGTAGAGACCGACCCGCTCGACTGGGACCCAGCGCTCGGTCACGGCGGCACCGGAGTCGAACAACGTCGTGATGTCGGTCCGGCGTTGGTCGGCGTGGACGGCGCGGGTGCGCTCGATCGCCACCTCCAGCGCGGCGCGCACCGCGGGGTCCAGCTCGGCGAGCGCCCCGGCCAGCGCGGAGGCGGGCACGCGCACGGTATCGGGTCGCACACCGTCGAACTTCTCGCCGTATTCAAGGGCCGCGACAGCACCGCGGGCAACCACGTCATCGACGATGGGACGCACCGTGGGCACCACGGAGTCGACGTCCACGCCGCCGCGCGGCAGCGCGGTGCGCAACTGGGCGGCGGTGAGATTTCGGCCGCGCAGGTCGATCCGGGACATCTCGAAGCTGGTCATTACTGCAATTGTCCCGTATCGGTGCACCCGATTAAAAATCGATTGGGCGCGGGCGGGGCCGAGCCGGATACTGCGGTAATGCAATGGGACCTGTGGCTGGCGTTCGTGGGCGCCTCGATCGCGATCAGCGTCTCCCCCGGCGCCGGTGCGATCCAGTCCATGTCCACCGGTCTGAGCCACGGGCTGCGCCGCGGTTACTGGAGCATCACCGGCCTCGAAATCGGGCTGATGCTGCAGCTCGCGGCGGTTGCCGTCGGCCTGGGCGCGGCCGTGGCCAAGTCGGTGGTCGCGTTCACCGTCATCAAGTGGATCGGCGTGCTGTACCTGATCTACCTGGCTGTTCGGCAATGGCGTACCCGCCCCGGTGACCTCGGCGAGCAACTCACCGCCAGCGTCGACAGCAGCCGATTCGCCCTGCTCATGCGCGGATTTCTGGTGAATGTGACCAACCCGAAGGGCCTGGTGTTCCTGCTCGCGGTGCTGCCGCAGTTCGTGGTGCCGACCGCACCGCTGCTGCCTCAGTATCTGACGATCGCAGCGACGATGGTCGTCGTCGACCTGGTAGTGATGGGCGCCTACACCGGACTTTCGGTCCGGCTGCTGGCCTGGCTGCGCACGCCGCGCCAGCAGACGATCATGAACCGCACCTTCTCCGGCTTGTTCGCCACCGCCGCCGTGGTGCTCTCGCTGGTGCGCCGCGGTGCGACGGCCTGAGACGGCAGGGGGCAAGATGGGGCGCATGTCGACCAAGGATCATCCGAACAATGCCCCCGGTGTGCCGATGAAGTTCCCGGTCTGGTTCGAGAACTTCCAGATCAAGTACTTCAACCCGGCGGTCCGTCCGATCGCGAAGTATCTGCCGGGGATGGCTGTCATCTCCCATCGCGGGCGCACGTCCGGGACCGTCTACGAGACGGTCGTCACGCCCTACCGCAAGGGCGCCACGCTGGCGGTACTGCTGGCCCACGGCAAGACCAACTGGGTGAAGAACATCCTGGCGGCCGGCGAGGCCGACATCCACTTCAAGGGCAAAGACCTGCACCTGGTCAATCCGCGGGTGCTGCCCGCGGGCACCGACGACCCGAACCTGCCGCGGGTGGCGCAGTCGGGTCTGCGGCGCGGTGTGGGTGCCTTCGTCGCCGACATCGCCGGATAGCTCAGAGGTCGAGGCCGACGTCGAGCACCCGCACCGAGTGGGTCAGCGCGCCCACCGCCAGGTAGTCGACACCTGTCCCGGCGTACTCGGCGGCCGAGTCCAGACTCAGCCCGCCTGAGGACTCGAGCAGCACGCCGGGTGCTCGCGCGTCGCGGCGCTGGACCGCGATCTGGGTCTGCCACACCGGGAAGTTATCCAGCAGGATCAACTGAACGTCCTCGGCGAGGACCTCGTCGAGCTGTTCGAGGGTGTCGACCTCGACCTCGCACGGTAGATCCGGGGCGGCTGCCCGGACCGCGCGCAGTGCCGCGACCACCGAGCCGGCGGCGGCCACGTGGTTGTCCTTGATCAGGGCGGCATCGCCGAGCCCCATGCGGTGGTTCACCCCGCCGCCCACGCGCACCGCGTACTTCTGCAGGGCGCGCAGACCCGGCAGCGTCTTGCGGGTGTCCCGGATCTTGGCTGCGGTGCCCTCGACGGCATCCACCCACGCCGCGGTGGCCGTGGCGATCCCGGACAGGTGACAGACCAGGTTGAGCAGGGTGCGTTCGGCGGTCAGCAGGCCGCGCGTCGGCGCCTGGACCCGCAGCAGTGCCGCTCCGGCCTCCAGTCGGGTGCCGTCGGCGACCCGGTCCACCACGCGGTAACCGTCTGGGCCGAGGACCTCGTCGAGCACCAGCAGTGCCACGTCGACGCCTGCGGCGACGCCCGGCTCCCTGGTGACCAGTGCGGCCAGCGTTTCGGCGTCTTCGGGCACGGTGGCAAGGGTGGTGACGTCGGGGCCGTAGCGCAGGTCTTCGTCGAGGCCGCGGCGGATCGTGACCAGCGCTTCGGCTAGTTCGTCTGCAGTGAGGGTCATGGCAGGCAGGCGGCGGCCGGTTCGGCATGCAGGATGCGGCTGTAGGCCTGCGCCGGGTCGGTCTGTGGGTAGTCACCGCGGTGGTGGCAGCCGCGGGTTTCGGTGCGCGCCAGCGCGGCGGCGGCCACGATCCGGGCGGTGGCCGTCAGTGCGACGTCCTCGAAATCGGCGCGACTGCTGAGCGGCCGCGGTGTCGCCCGGGCCAGCGTGTCGGCGAGTTCGCCGAGACCGTGGGCGTCGCGGTCGACCGAGGCGTAGCGCGTCATCGCCGACTGGAGCAGCCTTCGATCCAGCGAATCCCGTTGCATCGGTTCATATTTAGCCAGTGAGACGGCGGCGGTTGCCGCGTGTCCGGCGGCCGCCCGACCGGCGCGGCCGCCCACGACCAGACCCTCGAGCAGGCTGTTGGACGCCAACCGGTTCGCCCCGTGCATTCCGGTGCGGGCCACCTCGCCGGCGGCGAAGAGCCCGGGCAACTCGGTGCGGCCGTACACGTCGGTGCTGACCCCGCCGCAGCTGTAGTGGGCACCGGGCACAACCGGAATCGGTTGTGTCGTCGGGTCGATACCCGCTGCGTGGCAGGCCGCGGTCACCGTCGGGAAGCGCCGCTCGAAATGGTCGATGGACCGTGCGTCGAGGAACACGCACTCGTCGCCGGTGTCCCGCAGCCGCGCCTCGATGGCGGCTGCCACCACGTCGCGCGGGGCCAGGTCGCCCATCGGGTGTACGCCGGCGGTCACCGATTCACCCCTGGCGTCCCGCAGCACCGCACCCTCGCCCCGCAACGCCTCGGTGATCAGCGGCCTGCGGCCGCCGGCGTCACGGGCAAAGAGCATCGTGGGATGGAACTGGATGAACTCGACGTCACTGACCCCGACACCGGCCCACAACGCCAGCGCGATTCCGTCGCCGGTGGATCCTTCGGGATTGGTTGTGGCGCTGTAGAGATGCCCCGCGCCGCCGGTGGCCAAGATGACCGACGGGGCATGGACCACACCGAGCCCATCGGGGTTGCGCACCAGCACACCGGTGACGGCCGTGCCGTCGTGGAGGATCTCCAGCGCCACATGGTTACGCCGGATGTCCAAGGTGGCGGCCGCGTGGTTGAGCGCGCGCTGCACCTCGGCGCCGGTTGCGTCGCCGCCGGCATGGATGATCCGGCGGACCGAGTGCCCGCCCTCCCGGGTGAGCGCCCACTGGCCCGGTGCACTCTCGTCGAACCGGGCACCGTCGTCGACCAGGTCGGCGACTGCCGCGTAGCCGTCGGCGACGATGGAGCGCACCGCATCCGGATCGCACAGGCCGGCACCGGCTGACAGGGTATCCCGCACGTGGGCGTCGACGGAGTCGTCGGTGTGCGGCAACACGACCGCGATGCCGCCCTGGGCATGGAACGTCGCCGTGTCGTCAGCCTTGCTCAAAATGACGGTGCGACTGCCTCTTCGGTGCGCGGCCAGGGCCGCTGCCAATCCTGCGACGCCGGTGCCGATCACCACCACATCGGCACGCTGCTGCCAGTCCACGCCCGCAGTGCTTGCGCCGCAGCCGAACTGGCGTGTCATTCTCCGCCGCCAGGCTGGCCGATCTCGATCATCCGCTGCACGCTGGCGCGGGCCAGTCGGGCGGTTTCGGGATCGACATCGACCTCGTCGGCGACCTCGACCAGGCAGCGCAGCACGGCGGCGGGCGTGATCATCTTCATGTACTTGCACGATGCGCGGTCGTTGACCGCTTGGAAGTCGATACCCGGTGCGGCACGGCGCAACTGGTGCAACATGCCGACCTCGGTGGCCACCAGAACCTGCTTGGCATCCGAGGACTTCGCAGCATCCAGCATGCCGCCGGTGGACAGGATCTTGACCCGGTCGGCCGGGAAGGCGCCCTCGCCGGCGAGGTACAGCGCCGAGGTGGCGCAGCCGCACTCCGGATGCACGTAGAGCTCGGCGTCGGGATGACTACGGGCCTGCGCGGCCAGTTCATCGCCGTTGATGCCGGCATGGACGTGGCACTCGCCGGCCCAGATCTGCAGGTTCTCCCGGCCGGTCATCCGGCGGACATGCGCGCCGAGGAACTGATCCGGGCAGAACAGCACCTCGCGGTCGGCCGGGATGGAGTTCACCACCTCGACGGCGTTGGACGAGGTGCAGCAGATGTCCGTCAGCGCCTTCACCGCCGCCGTGGTGTTGACGTAGGACACCACCACGGCGTCAGGGTATTCGTTCTTCCACGCCCGCAGATCGTCGGCGGTGATCGAGTCCGCCAGCGAGCAGCCTGCCCGCTGATCGGGGATCAGCACCGTCTTGTCCGGGCTGAGGATCTTCGCCGTCTCGGCCATGAAGTGCACGCCGCAGAAGACGATGGTGTCCTCGGGGGCGGCGGCCGCGATCCGGGACAACGCCAGCGAGTCGCCGACGTGATCGGCAACGTCCTGGATGGCAGGCAGCTGGTAATTGTGCGCCAGGATGGTCGCGCCCCGCAGGGTGGCAAGGCGGCGGACCTCGGCCGCCCACTCCTCGTCACCGATCACGCCGGAGTATCCGCCGGGTCCGTCGGTGATGTGTGCGGCCAGTCCACCGGGGGCCGAATCCGCACGATCCAGGACGGTCATAGCCGCCTCCTGTCTGGTGTCCGGGGTTTTCGACTTATAATCGAAAACATGGGTCATACTAGCACTGAACACGAGGTGCTCGCCGTTGTATTCCAGGTTGGCGATGTCGCCTCCCGGAAACCCACTCTCAACGTGCTGTTATGGCAGCGCGCCCTACAGCCTGAGCGCGGCAAATGGGCTTTGCCGGGCGGACGGTTGCGAGCGGACGAAGACCTGACCGCCTCGGTCCGCCGACAGCTTGCCGAGAAGGTCGACGTGCGTGAGATCGCCCACTTGGAACAGCTGGCGGTTTTCTCCGACCCGAGCCGAGTCCCCGGTGTACGCACGATCGCCTCCACATTCCTCGGGCTGGTGCCCTCCCCCGCGACCCCCGAACTCCCGTCGGACACCCGCTGGCATCCGGTGAACGCACTGCCGCCCATGGCGTTCGACCACGGGCCGATGGTGGCCTACGCCCAGGCCCGGCTGGTTGCCAAGCTGTCCTACACCAACATCGGATTCGCCCTTGCACCAAGGGAATTCGCCCTATCGACGCTGCGCGACATCTACGGGGCCGCACTCGGGTACCAGGTCGACGCAACCAACCTGCAGCGGGTGCTGGCTAGGCGCGGGGTGATCACCCCGACCGGTACCACCGCCCACCCGGGTCGCAGTGGCGGGCGGCCGGCGGCGCTCTATCGCTTCACCGACTCCCGGTTGCGGGTCACCGACGAGTTCGCTGCGTTGCGTCCGCCCGGGTGAGTCGACTGGATTCTTAGACCCTTCTTAAGGTAAGAAGGTTTGCGATGACTGTTGCCGCCGGGGCCGTGAGCCCCGAATGGATCGGCCGCGCACCGCACGAGGAGCTCGTGCGTGGTGGCCGCCCTGCGCTGCCCGGCGACGACCCGTTCTACGCCCCGCCCGCCGGATTCGAACACGCCGCGCCAGGAACGGTGCTGCGCTCCCGCGATATCGAACTCGGGTTCCTCGGGGTGATCCCGCAGCGCGTGAAGGCCACCCAGCTGCTCTATCGCTCCAGCGACATGTACGACACACCCCAGGCGGCGGTCACGACCGTGCTGGTGCCCGCCGGGCATTCGCCCGCGCAACCCCGCCATGTGGTGTCCTACCAGTGCGCTATCGACGCGGTCTCCGCACGGTGCTTCCCGTCGTACGCGATGCGGCGGCGCGCCAAGGCCGTCGGCTCCCTGGCCCAGCTGGAATACCTGTTGGTAGCGGCCGCGCTGGCCGAGGGCTGGGTGGTCTCGGTCCCCGACCATGAGGGCCCTGACGGCATGTGGGGAGCTCCGCACGAGCCCGGCTACCGGGTGCTCGACGGATTGCGCGCCACCCTGAACTTCGAGCGCTTCGGACTGGCCAAGGACAGCCGGGTCGGCCTGTGGGGGTATTCCGGCGGTGGGCTTGCCACCGCATGGGCTGCCGAGGTGCACGCCGAGTACGCCCCCGAACTCAACGTGGTCGGTGCGGTGCTGGGCTCACCGGTCGGCGACCTGGGCAACACCTTCCGCAGACTCAACGGCTCCTACCTGGCGGCGTTGCCCGCCCTCGTTGTCGCCGCCCTGGCCAAGACGTTCCCCGACCTCAACCGAGTGATCGAGGAGCACGCCACCGAGGACGGCCGCGCACAGCTGGCCAGCCTGGATCACATGACCACACTGGAGGCCGTCATCCGGTTCTTCAGGAAAGACATGGACGACATGGTGCACCCGCCGCTGGCCGAGGTGCTGGAGATGCCTGAGGTCCAGGACGTGTTCGAGAGCATCAGGCTGGGCGGGACCGCGCCGAGTCTGCCGGTGCTCATAGTGCAGGCGGTGCACGATTCGGTGATCGCCGTCGAGGACATCGACGATCTCGCGCAGACCTACTACGCGGGTGGCGCGCAGGTGACCTACCACCGCGACATGTTCAGCGAGCACATGCTGCTGCACCCGATGTCCGCGCCGATGACGTTGCGCTGGCTCACCGATCGCTTCGCCGAGCGCCCACTGGATGCCCACATCATCCGCACGCACTGGCCGACATTGCTGAACCCGATGACCTACGCCGGGATGTGGCGCCTCGGCGGCATCGTGGCCCGGGTGATGTCGGGTGGCCGAGTGCCGTTCCGTCCGCTGTAAGTTGCGGGCCGGCGGCTACGGCGCAGCGGCGACCGGCAGCGGCGGGAATTCCTCTTCGGGCCATGCCCCGAGATCGTCACGCGGAGTGGCCACCGCCATCAACGCGTAGGCCAGGGCGGCGATCGCAGCCGGGAACAACAGCGTGGTCGCAATCTGAAGCGGCCCGTGCGCGAAGAACACCGGCGGAGCTTCGGTGAAGTAGTAGATGCGGTTCTCCGGAGTCACCGGGGCGGTCTCGAATGGAACGGCGCCGTAACGCCAATGCACCAGTGCCGCACCGACTCCCGCGGCCGCAGCCGCACCGGCGACCGAACCGATCCACAACGCCGACACCAGCACCGGGCCACGATGTGCGCGCCACTGCCAGACCAGGACGGCGCCGATGATGGCCAGCGGCGTGAGCATCCCGACGAGCATCGCGGCCGCGACGAACAGATGGTCGGACTCGCTGCCGATATAAGTCTGGATGCGCTGGCCCGAGCGGGTGAGCGCCACCACGCCGTGGGCAGGCGGAGCCAGCCAGGCCCAGAACGCACCGACCAGCGCGCCGGACAGTGCCAGACCGACGACGACGATGAGCGCCGCCGACCGGCGCGAGTAGCGCGGGCCCATCGGGGCCTGATGCTCTTCGCTCATCGCTGCCCCTCGAGATCCTTGGAATCCACCTGGCCGTGCCGCGAGCACTTGGCCCACCAGCCGTCGGGGCGGACCTGCACCACCATGCGGCGTCCACACTCGGCGCAGAAGCGGGGCGGCTCGAGTCCCAGCTGGGCCGCCGTGGGCACCGCGCTGCCCGCCGGTGCCCCGGTATAGACGTTGTAGACGCCGGCACCGACCGGTACGGGCAGCTCTTCGACCATGACCACTACAGGCTGGCGTTCAGTGCCTTGATCGGCATCTGCAGATCGTTGAGCAACTCCAGGTCGGCCTCGGCGGGCCGGCCCAGCGTGGTCAGGTAGTTGCCGACGATCACGGCGTTGACGCCGCCCAGGATGCCCTGCTTGGCCCCCAGGTCACCGAGGGTGATCTCGCGGCCTCCGGCGAAGCGCAGCATCGTGCGCGGCAATGCCAGCCGGAAGGCGGCGACCGCCTTGAGTGCCTCGGCGGCGGGCAGCACCTCCAGGTCCCCGAACGGGGTGCCCGGACGCGGGTTGAGGAAGTTCAGCGGCACCTCGTGCGGATCGAGTTCGGCGAGATTGGCGGCGAACTCGGCGCGCTGCTCCAGCGTCTCCCCCATGCCCAGGATGCCGCCGCAGCAGACCTCCATGCCGGCGTCACGCACCATCTCCAGCGTCTGCCAGCGCTCCTCCCAGGTGTGGGTGGTCACCACGTTGGGGAAGAACGACTTCGCGGTCTCCAGGTTGTGGTTGTAGCGGTGCACGCCCATCTCGGCGAGGCGGTCCACCTGCTCCTGGTTGAGCATGCCCAGCGAGCACGCGACCTGGATCTCGACCTCGTTGCGGATCGCCTCGATGCCGGCGGCCACCTGAGCCATCAGCCGCTCGTCGGGCCCGCGGACGGCCGCGACGATGCAGAACTCGGTGGCGCCGGTCTTCGCGGTCTGCTTGGCCGCCTCGACCAGGCTGGGGATGTCCAGCCAGGCGCTGCGCACCGGCGAGGCGAACAGACCCGACTGCGAACAGAAGTGGCAATCCTCTGGGCAGCCACCGGTTTTCAGGCTGATGATGCCCTCGACCTCGACCTCCGGGCCGCACCAGCGCATCCGGACCTCGTGGGCCAGCGCGAGCAGTTCCTCGAGGTGGTCGTCGGGCAGTTGCAGGACTTCGAGGATCTGCTCCTGGGTCAGGCCCTCACCGCGCTCGAGCACCTGTTCACGGGCCGATGCCAATACGTCCACAGCTGCCTGGGTCACCGGCGCTCCTTTTGCCTACGTCTGTCGAACTTGAACAGTGTTCAGGCTAGGCTAGACGCGTGCAGCTGCACAAACGCGACGTGGTGGCCAAGGCCGCCACCATCCTCGACAACTACGGGATCGCCGACCTCACGATGCGCCGGCTGGCCCGCGAGCTCGACGTGACACCCGGCGCGCTGTACTGGCATTTCGCCAACAAGCAGGAACTTCTCGGCGCGGTGGCCGACCAGGTGCTCACACCGGCGTGCGCAGACCTTGCCGCCGCCGACTGGCGCGAGCGCATCGAAGTGGTGTGCCGCGCACTGCGCGATGCCCTGCTGTCGCACACCGACGGCGCCGAGCTGGTGTCGGCCAGTTTCGCGGCCGGCCAGTCCCGGGCCGTGGACCACATCCTGGGCGTGCTGGCCGAGGCCGCCGGCGAAGCCGGGGTCGACGGCGGCCACCGGGTGCAGGCCGCGCGCACCGTGCTGCACTACGTGCTGGGCGCCACAGCCGACGAGCAGTCCCGGTTGCAATGGGATGCGGCAGGCGCACTCCCGGAAGGGCAGTCGGTCCTGACCGCCGATCCGTCCGGGGGGTTCGCGTTCGGCCTCCGGCTGCTCACCGACGGCCTGGCCGCCCAGCGGATGAGCACTACCGACGTCAGCTAGATCAGCACGCGCTCGACACGCTGGTCGCCGTCCCATCGGCGCAACCCGACTGCGCTCGCCGCGATGTCGCCGGACAAACCCTCGATCACCTCGAACGCACTGCCGAGCTGCGCCGCGGTCAGCCGGCGTCCCAGGGTGGCGTGCGGGGTCCACTGCCCCGGTGCGGTGTGACCGTACGGGTCGCCCGGCAGATGCGGCAGGCAGATGTCGTAGACCTCGCGGTGCAGTTCCAGCAGCTCCGCCGAGGCGACGATCAACCGGGCCAGCACGAGTCGTCCGCCGCCGAAGACCAGCGGCGCACCCACCAGGACGGGTAGTGGGATACGCGGCGCCAGTTGCACCAACGCGGAGTCGACATCCGGGGAGATCCGGTCGGCCGCCAGCACGGTGATGTGCGGCCGGTTGGTGGCCGACTTCACCCGCACCTGGCTAGGCAGTGCCGCGTCGTCGAGCGCCTGCCACAGCTTCCTGATCGCCGCATCGCTGCGATCATCGAGCAGCAACTCGATCGAGTGCGCCACCGGGTTCTACAGACCGGCGAACCAGTTCGGGTCGAACGCCCTGGCGCTCAACAATTCGAAGTCCTTGGGCGACAAGGTCGACGCGCCGGCGGGCAGCGCCGCGCGCACGGGCGCCATCTGGGCCAGCGCGTCGCGATTGGACTTCTCGGCAGCGCCCGGCTGCGCCGGCCACGCGCCGATCACCAGCCCGGCAGTCGAAAGGCCTTTGCTGCCAAGCGCTTCCAGGTTCAGGGCGGTGTTGTTGAGCGTGCCCAGCCCGGCCTCGGTGACGATGAGGACCGGCGCGCCGAGCTCAACCGCCAGATCGCGCAGCGTCACGCCACCGTGCGCCAGTTCGACCAGCAACCCGCCGGCGCCCTCGACGAGCGTCAGCCGGCCGGGGCGATCCAGAGCGCGGATGGCGGTCAGCAGATCGGCACTCGACGGAAGCGGCAGGCCGGCGCGTTCAGCAGCAGCCACCGGAGCCAGCGGCTCGGGGTACCGGGCCACTCCGACCAGTTCGGTGACTCCGGCCAGCCGGTGGATCTCGGCCAGGTCGTCGTCACCGCCGGCCGTCCCGGTCTGAACCGGTTTGCACACCGCCACGTCGCGGCCGGTGACCCTGGCATGACAGGCCAGGGCGGCGGTGGCGACGGTCTTGCCGACGCCGGTACCGGTTCCGGTGATGACGACGATGCTCATGACCGCTGCGCCCCCAACACCGTGGTGAAAACCTGGCGGGCCAACTCCATGTCCTCGTCGGTCAGCGAGGCCCGCGCGGTCAGCCGCAGCCGTGACGTCCCCGCCGGAACGGTGGGCGGCCGGAAGCAGCCGACGCGAACACCGGCGTCCAGGCACGCGGCGGCGGTGGCGACCGCAACCTCCGGGTCGCCAAGGATGACCGAGACCACCGCCGATTCCGGCGCCTCGGGGACGTCACACATGTCGGCCAGTTCGCGCGCCCGGGTGACGACGGCCTCGGCTCGCCACGGCTCGTCGACGAGGACGTCGAGAGCGGCCGCGGCAGCGCCGACCGCTGCCGGAGTCAGCCCGGTGTCGAAGATGAACGTGCGGGCCGCGTCAATCAGATGGTCACGTACCGCCAGTGGGCCGAGCACCACACCGCCTTGGCTGCCAA
The DNA here is from genome assembly GCF_036023875.1 of Mycobacterium sp. NBC_00419. NCBI lineage: Bacteria > Bacillati > Actinomycetota > Actinomycetes > Mycobacteriales > Mycobacteriaceae > Mycobacterium > Mycobacterium sp. NBC_00419. The sequence continues at coordinate 5,479,501 of NZ_CP107931.1, read as the reverse complement.
GCGATTTCGACATCGTCGTCGTCATCACGATGTCGGGCTCACCGGCCAGGCCGGCCTCGTGGAGCAGCCCGCGACCACCGGCACCGCGCACACCCAGCCCGTGCGCCTCGTCGACGAGCAGCAGGGCGCGGTGGGTGCGGCACACCTCATGCAGCCGGCGCAGAGGCGCCAGCGCGCCGTCGGTGCTGAACACCGAGTCGGTGATCACCAGCGCGCGTTCTTCGTCGCGGCCAGCCAGAGCGGCCTCGACGGCCTCGACGTCGTTGTGGGCTGTGACGGCCACCCGCGCACGGGACAGGCGGCACGCGTCGACCAGCGAGGCGTGCGCGAGCGCATCGGAGACGACGAGCGAGCCCGGCCCCGACAGCGCGGTCACCGCACCGAGATTGGCGGCGTAACCGGAGGAGAACACCAGCGCAGCCTCGGCGCCGACGAAACCGGCCAGCGCGGTCTCGAACTGCTCGTGCAGCTCGGTGTTACCGGTGACCAGCCGGGAGCCGGTCGAGCCCGCACCCCAGGTGCGCAGCGCGGCCACGCCGCCGTCGATGACGGCAGGGTGCTGGGACAAGCCCAGGTAGTCGTTGGAGGCCAGGTCGAGTTCGCATGCCACCGCGGGCCGCCGACGCAGTGACCGACGCAGCCCTGCCTGCCGACGCTGCTGCTCGACGGTGTCGAGCCAGGCCAGCGGTGAAAGACCGACGCGGGTCACGGGCACTCCTCGGGGCAGGAATTGAACACCGTTCAGGTTAGTGCACGGGCCGCCGCGACCATCGCCGAGGTGATCTGGGCGACCTCGCCGGGGGTGCAGACGAACGGCGGCATCGCGTAGATGAGGTTGCGGAACGGCCGCAGCCACACGCCGTTGTCCAGGGCGACCCGGGTGACGGTCGTGACGTCGACGGGTTCGCGGGTCTCGATGACACCGATGGCACCGAGAACCCGCACGTCAGCCACTGCGGGCAGGGCACGCGCCGGCTCCAGGCCCGTAGCCAGGCCGGCGCTGATCTCGGCCACCGTGGCCCGCCAGTCCTGGGCGAGCAGCAACTCCACCGAGGCCACCGACACCGCACAGGCCAGGGCGTTGGCCATGAACGTCGGGCCGTGCATGAGCGCCCCGGCTTCGCTGCCGCTGATGGTGCGGGCGATCTCGAGCGTGCACAGCGTGGCGGCCAGCGTGACGTAACCGCCCGTCAGCGCCTTGCCCACGCACATGATGTCCGGGCTGACACCGGCATGGTCGGCGGCGAACAACTCCCCCGTGCGCCCGAAACCGGTGGCGATCTCATCGAAGATCAGCAGGACGTTGTGCCGTTCGCAGATGGCCCGTAGGTCGGTGAGGTAGCGCGGGTCGTGGAAACGCATACCGCCCGCCCCCTGCACCACCGGCTCGACGATGACCGCGGCGACCTCGTCGGCATGCTCGCCAAGCTGTGCCTCGAAGGCTGCGACGTAGCCCGGGTCGTAGTCGGCGGGCACCGGCGGGGCGAACAGTTGCGGGAACAACACGTCCGTCCACAGTGAATGCATGCCGCCGTCGGGGTCACACACACTCATCGGGGTAAACGTGTCGCCGTGGTAGCCGCCGCGCCACGTCATCATTCGGTTCTTGCCGAATCGGCCCAGGCTGCGCCAGTACTGCAGCGCCATCTTGGCCGCGACCTCCACCGCCACCGAGCCCGAGTCGGAGAAGAACACCGTGTCCAGGCCCTGCGGGGTGATGTCGACGAGCAGTTGCGCCAGCCGAGCGGCCGGTTCATGGGTGAGACCGCCGAACATGACGTGGTTCATCACCGCCAGCTGGCGGCGCATCGCCTCGTCGAGAACCGGGTGACCATGTCCGTGCACGGCGGTCCACCAGGACGCCATCGCGTCGAGCACACGGATCTCGGTGCCGTCGCGCACCAGAGTGAGCCAGGCGCCATGGGCTGCCACCGCAACCACCGGCGGCATCGCCTCGGCCCCGATGGTGCTGTAGGGGTGCCAGATGTGCGCGGCATCGATCGCGCTGATCTGCTCTGGGGTCAACGCCGACACGCTGTGGAAGCCTAGTGCAGGGCGACGGTGCCGCCGCCCGCCTTCCCGGCGGCCTTTGCTCCTCGCCGGCCGGCGCCCACTGGGGCGGTTCGCTGGAGGTGAGCTGTTCAGCGAGGTTCGGTAGATTATCCCTCGATCATGATGACCCTCACTCCGGCTTCGCCGACTGCCGCCATGGGGACCCGGCAGTCCGGCTTCTACCGGCACGACCTCGACGGCCTCCGTGGCGTCGCGATCGCGCTCGTGGCCGTGTTCCACGTGTGGTTCGGGCGGGTTTCCGGTGGGGTCGACGTGTTCCTGGTGCTGTCCGGATTCTTCTTCGGCGGTTCGCTGTTACGGACCGCACTCAAACCGGAGGCGTCGCTGTCGCCGTGGCCGGAGATCAAACGACTGGTGCGCCGACTACTCCCCGCGCTCGTGGTCGTGCTTGCCGCGGCTGCGGTGCTCACCATCCTCGTGCAACCGGAGACGCGCTGGGAGACATTTGCTGATCAGAGCTTGGCCAGCCTGGGCTACTACCAGAACTGGGAGCTGTCGGCGACGGCGTCGAACTACTTGCGCGCCGGTGAGGCGGTCAGCCCGCTGCAGCACATCTGGTCGATGTCTGTTCAGGGGCAGTTCTACATCGCGTTCCTGATCCTTGTCTTCCTGTTTGCCTACGCTCTGCGCCGCCGGCTGGGCAAACGGCTGCGCCCCACGTTCATCGTGTTGCTGAGCGTCCTGACCGTCGCGTCGTTCGTCTTTGCCATCTTCGCCCATCAGGCCAACCAGACCACCGCTTACTACAACAGCTTCGCCCGGGCCTGGGAGTTGCTGGTGGGCGCGCTCGTCGGCGCCCTGGTCCCCTACGTCAGATGGCCGATGTGGCTGCGGACCGTGGCCGCCTGCATCGGGCTGGCCGTCATCGCATCGTGCGGCGCGCTGATCGACGGCGTCAAGGAGTTCCCCGGACCGTGGGCGCTGGTACCCGTCGGCGCGGCGCTGCTGATGATTCTGGCGGCGGCCAACAGACAATCCCGGCCGTCGACCGCCGACCGGATGCCGCTCCCCAGCCGGCTGCTCGCCACCGCACCGCTGGTGACGCTCGGCTCCATGGCGTACTCGCTGTATCTGTGGCATTGGCCGCTGCTGATCTTCTGGCTGGCCTATACCGGCGACGGCCACGCCGGCCTGCTCGACGGCGCCGCGATCCTCGCCATCTCCGGCGTGCTGGCCTACCTGACGATGCGTTTCGTCGAAGAGCCGCTGCGCTACCGTCGCCCGGCAGCCGCCACCGCGCCCCAGGCCATCGTGATCCCCTGGCGAACCCGGCTGCGCCGCCCCACGATCGCGCTGGGCACCACCGTGGCGCTGCTCGGGGTGGCGCTCACGGCGACGTCGTTCACCTGGCGTGAGCACGTCACCGTGCAGCGGGCGAGCGGCAAGGAGCTCGCCGCACTGTCGTCGGACAGCTACCCGGGCGCCCGGGCGCTCACCGAGCATGCCCGGGTACCCAAGCTGCCGATGCGGCCCACGGTCCTGGAAGCACAGAACGACCTGCCTGAGTCGACCAACGACGGATGTATCAGCGATTTCGACAACGTCGGGATCATCAACTGCACCTATGGCGACGAGTCGGCCACCCGCACCATCGCGCTGGCCGGTGGCTCGCACGCCGAGCACTGGATCACCGCGCTCGACGTCCTGGGCAAGATGCACCACTTCAAGATCGTGACCTATCTCAAGATGGGCTGTCCGCTGACCACCGAGCAGACGCCGCTGGTGATGGGCGACAATCGGCCCTACCCGCAGTGCCACACCTGGAACGAGCGGGTGATGGCCAAGCTGATCCAAGACCACCCCGACTACGTGTTCACCACCTCGACGCGGCCATGGAACATCAAGCCGGGTGACGTGATGCCGGCCACCTACATCGGGATCTGGCAGACGTTGTCGGACAACAACATTCCGATCCTCGCCATGCGCGACACCCCGTGGATGGTGCGCAACGGAAAGCCATTCTTCCCGTCGGATTGCCTGGCCAACGGCGGCGACGCGGTGTCGTGCGGCATCAAGCGCTCCGAGGTTCTCTCCGACCGCAACCAGACACTGGACTTCCTCGGCCAGTTCCCGCTGATGAGGGTCCTCGATCTCAGCGATGCGGTGTGCCGGCCGGACTGGTGTCGAGCGGTGGAGGGAAATGTGCTGCTCTACCACGATTCTCATCACCTGTCAGCGACGTATATGCGCACCCTCATTCCGGAACTGGGGCGTCAATTGCGTGCGGCGACGGGCTGGTGGTGACTGCCCGAGCGTCGCGGCGCCGGCGCCGATAAGGTCAGAAGATGTCGTCGAGCGAACCAGCAGGCTCAGCTCTCCCCACACCGAGCGTGACCACGGTGTGGCCAGGTACTGCCTACCCGTTGGGCGCCACCTACGACGGTGCGGGCACAAACTTCTCGTTGTTCTCCGAGGTGGCCGAGAAGGTCGAGCTGTGCCTGATCGATAAGGACGGCACCGAAAACCGCATCAATCTCGACGAAGTCGACGGATTCGTCTGGCACGCCTACCTGCCCACCATCACGCCCGGGCAGCGCTACGGCTTCCGGGTGTACGGCCCCTGGGACCCCGCGGCCGGGCACCGATGCGACCCCAGCAAGCTGCTGCTGGACCCGTACGGCAAATCGTTTCACGGCGATTTCGAGTTCACCCAGGCGCTGTATTCCTACGACATGACGGCCGACGACCTCGCCACGGGCGGCACCCCGCCGATGGTGGATTCGCTGGGCCACACGATGACCAGCGTCGTGATCAACCCGTTCTTCCACTGGGGATCCGACCATCCGCCGCGTACCCCGTACCACGAGACGATCATCTACGAAGCGCATGTGAAGGGGATGACCCAAACCCATCCGGGCGTTCCGGAGGAATTGCGCGGAACCTATGCCGGGCTGGGGCATCCCTCGGTGATCGATCACCTCAAGTCACTCAACGTCACCGCAATCGAGCTGATGCCGGTACACCAGTTCCTGCACGACCACCGATTGCTCGACCTCGGACTGCGAAATTACTGGGGCTACAACACCTTCGGGTTCTTCGCGCCGCACTACCAGTACGCCGCGACCCAACACGCGGGCGCGGCGGTCGCGGAATTCAAGACCATGGTGCGCTCGTTCCACGAAGCCGGTATCGAGGTGATCCTCGACGTCGTCTACAACCACACCGCCGAAGGCAATCACCTCGGCCCGACCCTCAACTTCCGCGGCATCGACAACGCCGCCTACTACCGCCTGCTCGACGACGACAAACGCTTCTACAAGGACTTCACCGGCACCGGGAACAGTCTCAATGCACGCCATCCGCACACCCTGCAGCTGATCATGGACTCGCTGCGGTACTGGGTGCTCGAGATGCACGTCGACGGCTTCCGGTTCGACCTGGCATCCACCCTGGCCCGGGAGTTCTACGACGTCGACCGGCTCTCGGCCTTCTTCGACCTGGTCCAGCAGGACCCGGTGATCAGCCAGGTCAAACTCATCGCCGAGCCGTGGGACGTCGGCGAGGGTGGCTACCAGGTCGGCAACTTCCCCGGCTTGTGGACCGAGTGGAACGGCAAGTACCGCGACACCGTTCGCGACTACTGGCGCGGGGAGCCGGCCACCCTGGGGGAGTTCGCCTCCCGGCTGACCGGGTCATCGGATCTCTACGAGGCCACCGGCCGGCGGCCCAGCGCCAGCATCAACTTCGTCACCTGCCACGACGGCTTCACCCTGGCCGACCTGGTGTCCTACAACGATAAGCACAACGAAGCCAACGGCGAGGACAACCGCGACGGCGAGAGTCACAACCGGTCATGGAACTGCGGTGTGGAGGGCCCCACGGATGAGCCGGCGATCCTGGCGCTGCGCCATCAGCAGATGCGCAACATCCTGGTCACCCTGATGCTCTCGCAGGGCACGCCGATGATCTCCCACGGCGACGAGATCGGCCGAACTCAGTTGGGCAACAACAACGTCTACTGCCAGGACTCGCCGGTGTCCTGGATCGACTGGAGCCTGCGCGATACCAACGGTGATCTGCTCGAGTTCACCCGCAAAGTCACCGCCCTGCGCAAGAACCATCCGGTGTTCCGGCGCAGGCGGTTCTTCGAGGGTGAGCTGATCCGTGTCGGTGATCAGGTTCGCGACATCGCGTGGCTTACCCCGGCCAGCAGCGAGATGACCCATGACGACTGGGGCTCGGGTTTCAAGTGCGTCGCGGTGTTCCTCAACGGTGAAGCCATCACGGCCCCGAACGCTCGCGGCGAACGGGTGGTCGACGATTCCTTCCTGCTGTCGTTCAACGCCCACAGCAAGCCGGTCGACTTCGTCACTCCGGACGGCGACTACGCCGCTCAGTGGACAGCTGTGCTGGACACCTCTGATGCCACCGGCAGCACCGACGTCGTGGTGAAGGCAGGTGAGACGATCACCGTCGCGCCCCGTTCGGTTCTCGTGCTTCAAAAGACGGCCTAGCGGGAACAGGGACAGCTATGGCCTCCCCGGTGCTGTCCACCTACCGCCTCCAACTCCGCGACGGTTTCACCCTCACGGATGCGGAGAAGATTGTCGACTACCTCGACGACCTCGGCGTCACGCACGTCTACCTCTCACCCATCCTGACTGCCGCACCCGGATCCGAACACGGCTACGACGTCACCGACCCGACCACGGTGTCCGAGGAACTCGGCGGCGCCGACGGGCTGGCACGCCTGGCCGCCGCCGCCAAGAGCCGCGGGCTCGGCCTGGTGGTCGACATCGTCCCCAACCACCTCGGCGTCGAGCGCCCCGCGGACAACCCGTGGTGGTGGGACGTGCTGCGTAACGGCCCCGAGTCGGACTATGCGAGCTTCTTCGACATCGACTGGACCGTCGATCCGGACGGCCGAATTGTGTTGCCGGTCTTAGGTTCCGACGATGACGCCGAGCGACTTACCGTCGATGGTGACACGTTGCGACTCGGCGATCTGATGTTCCCCATCGCCCCGGGCACAGCGGGCGGCAGCGGCGCCGAGGTACACCAACGCCAGCATTACCGGCTGACCGGCTGGCGCAACGGGGTGTGCGGCTACCGGCGGTTCTTCTCCATCACCTCGCTGGCCGGTCTTCGCCAGGAGGACCCCGAGGTGTTCGACACCAGTCACGCCGAGGTAGCCCGCTGGTTCGCCGAAGGCCTGGTCGACGGTGTGCGCATCGACCATCCCGACGGGCTGACCGACCCGTCGGGATATCTGGTGCGGCTTCGGGAACTGCTCGGGCCGCACGCGTGGATCGTCATCGAGAAGATCCTGGCCGTCGGAGAGCCACTGGACCCGTCGCTGCCGATCGACGGCACCACGGGCTACGACGTGCTGCGCGATGTGGGCGGGGTGTTCGTCGACCCCGGCGGCGCACAGGCACTCACCGAGCTCGTCGAATCTGCCGGCTTCGACTACGCACGTGTGCCGGAGTTGTTGCGCGAGCTGAAGATCGGTGCGGCGACCCAGACCCTGGCCAGCGAACTCGCCCGGGTGTGCCGCACGATGTCGGCGGCCGCAGGTGCCGACGATCCCCGGCTGGCTGACGCGGCGACGGCGCTGCTGACCAACATCGGGGTGTACCGGTGCGACTATCAGAACCTCGCGCAACTGTTGGCGGCGGCGATCGCCCGCACGGTCACCGAACAGCCCGACCTGGCCGACGCCTTGGCACTGGTAACGACGGCGCTGGCCAATGGCACCGAAGCAGGCGCACGCTTGCAGCAGCTGTGCGGGGCGATGACGGCAAAGGCGGTCGAAGACTGCTACTTCTACCGGGATGCACGGCTGGTGTCGCTGAACGAAGTGGGCGGTGAGCCACAGCACTTCGGGGTGAGCGCCGCAGAGTTCCACCGCAGTGCGACGGTGCGGTCCCGGCTCTGGCCCAACACCATGACCACGTTGTCCACCCACGACACCAAGCGCGGTGAGGATGTCCGGGCCAGGATCGGGGTGCTCTCGCAGGTCCCGTCGTTATGGGCACAGTTCCTCGAGCGTTGGGAGGAGACAGCCCCCTCCCCCGATCCGGCGACCGGATTATTCCTGTGGCAGAACATCTTCGGGGTGTGGCCGGTCGACGGCAACGTCACCCCCGAGCTGCGTGACCGACTTCACCGCTACACCGAGAAGGCAATCCGGGAAGCCGCCTGGCGCACCACGTGGACCGATCCGGACACCGACTTCGAAGATGCCGTCCACGCCTGGCTGGATGCCGTCCTCGACGGCCCGGTGGCCGGTCAACTCACCGAGTTGGTGGCACAGCTGCTTCCGCATGCGCACAGCGACGCTCTGGGACAGAAGCTGCTGGCGCTGACGGTGCCCGGCGTGCCGGACGTCTACCAGGGCACCGAAGTGTGGGAGGACAGCCTCGTTGACCCCGACAACCGTCGACTCGTCGACTACAGTGCACGGCGCGCCGACCTTGATGCGGCGAGCCACCCCAAGATCCGGGTGGTCAGCGCCGCCCTGCAGGCCCGCCGCGAGCGGCCCAGCACGTTCCTGCACGGCCGCTACCTTCCGGTGCTGCCGCACGGCGAGGCCGCCGAGCACATCATCGCCTTCCTGCGGGGCGAGGACGTTCTGGTTGCGGTCGCCCGTTGGACGGTACGACTGGACGAAAAGGGCTGGGGCGACACGGCTCTGGTCCTGCCGGACGGGACGTGGCGGGACCGGATCACCGGTGCGTCGTGGACGGGCACCGCGGCCGCGGCCGACCTGTTCACCGAGCTGCCCGTGATCCTGCTGGAGAAATCAGATGGCTGAGTTCGCGGTGTGGGCGCCGCTGCCCACAACGGTACGACTCGATGTCGAGGGCACCCTGCACGAGATGACACGGGGTGTCGACGACTGGTGGCGCACCGACGTGGAGTGCGCGCCTGATGCCCGGTACGGCTTCGTCCTCGACGACGATTCGACCGTGCTGCCCGACCCACGCTCGGCCCGCCAGCCCGACGGGGTCCACGAACGGTCCCAGCTGTGGGACCCGCACGCGGCCCGGTGGACCGACCAGCAGTGGGCGGGCCGGTCGATCGAAGGCGCGGTGATCTACGAGCTGCACACCGGAACATTCACCGACGCAGGAACTTTCGATGCAGCGATCGACAAGCTGGACTACCTGGTGGAGCTGGGTGTCGACTTCGTCCAGCTGATGCCGGTGAACGCGTTCAACGGTTCACACGGCTGGGGCTACGACGGTGTGCTGTGGTACGCGGTGCACGAACCCTACGGCGGTCCGGATGCTCTGGTGCGACTGGTCGACGCCTGCCACACCCGCGGGCTGGGCGTGCTGATCGACGCGGTGTTCAACCACTTCGGGCCGTCGGGCAACTACCTGCCCAGGTTCGGGCCGTACCTGTCGTCGGTGAGCAATCCGTGGGGCGAGGGCGTCAATCTGGCCGGGCCGGACGCCGACGAGGTGCGCGGCTACATCATCGAATGTGCGTTGCGCTGGATGCGCGACTTCCACGCCGACGGACTGCGTCTGGACGCGGTGCACGCCCTCGTCGACAACACCGCCTTCCACATCCTCGAGGAGCTGGCCGCCGAGACCGACGCCCTGTCGGCACAGCTGGGCAGGCCACTGTCGCTGATCGCCGAAAGTGACCTCAACGACCCGAGGCTGATCACACCACGCGACCGGGGCGGTTACGGGCTGACAGCGCAGTGGGACGACGACATCCACCACGCGATCCACACCGCCGTCAGCGGCGAACGTCAGGGCTACTACGCCGATTTCGGCACGATTGAGGCCTTGGCCACCACACTGCTCAACGGGTACTTCCACGCCGGCACCTACTCGTCGTTCCGGCGTCGACGGCACGGCAGGCCGCTGGACACCGCGGCCATCCCGGCGACCCGGCTGATGGCCTACACCTGCACCCACGACCAGGTGGGCAATCGGGCGGTGGGCGATCGCCCGTCGCAGAACCTGGACTACGGCCGACTGGCCATCAAGGCCGCCCTTGCTCTCGGGTCACCTTATACAGCAATGCTTTTCATGGGTGAGGAGTGGGCATCGTCGCATCCGTTCCAGTTCTTCAGCTCACACACCGAGCCCGAACTGGCGATCGCGACGGCCGAGGGCCGCAAGGCCGAGTTCGCCGACCACGGCTGGGACGCCGACGACATCCCTGACCCCCAGGACATCGCGACCTTCCTGCGCTCGAAACTCGACTGGGCCGAGGTGGGCCAACCCGAGCACGCCGATCTACTGGCCTTCTACCGGGGGCTGATCGCATTGCGCCGCACCCAACCCGACTTCGCCGATCCGTGGTTGACGCACTTGGTGGTGGACTTCGACGAGAACCAGCGGTGGATCGTGATGCGCCGCGGGCGCTTCGCAGTCGCCTGCAACCTCGGCGAGCAGGCCGTCACGGTGCCGGCCACCGGCGAGGTTCTACTCAAGTGGGGCGACGTCGCGGTCGATGCCGAGCGAACCGGGCTCCCCGGCCATTCGGTGGCGGTGCTTCGCGCTCCCTGAGGCGGTGTTGTGGATAACTGAAATCGTGGGACGCCGATTACGTCGACCATAAGCCCCATGACCGATCTTCTGCCGATCCCACCGATCGAGACCGCCACCGACCCGATCCGATCTCCCGCCGATATGCGCGCCCGCTGGCGAGCCCTCATGGGTCCGTTGGGATTCGGTGAGCGACTGCTCTGGGTTGGGTTCGTCGGACCCGACCGGTGCATGCGCAAGACGCTTACACAGCTGCCCATCGGTCGCTGGCCCAACCGGACCATTGTCGAGAATCTGCTTCAGGGGTTGGCGAGGGCACTTGAGGAGTCCGCCCCCGGTAGCTCACTGGCGCTGCTGCTGACCCGGCCTGGCTACGACCACATCAGTTCCGAGGACCTGCGATGGTCGGAGGTCCTCACCGAGACGGCGCGCGAGATCGCGGTACCCCTAGAGGCCATCTTCCGCGCCAACCACGCCGACCTGCTTCGCATCTAAGCCCCACATACCCTAAGTGCTACCGTGTGCTACATGGATCGCATCGGGCTACGCGAGTTGCGCCAGCACGCCAGCCGATATGTCGGCCGGGTCGCGGGAGGCGAGTCGATCGAGATCGCTGTGCGAGGCCGCCTGGTGGCCAGGCTGGTCCCTGTCACCGATAACGGCTGGGACGAGATGATCGGGCGCGGTGATGTGCTTGCTGCCCCGTCGCCCCACGGCCTGCTCGATGAGCCGGCGCGCGACTACGGTGTCGATACCGCGACCGCACTTGAAGAGTTGCGCCGAGACCAGCGTTGATGCAGGTGTATCTCGATACCTCAGCGCTGGTCAAGCTAGTGGTATCCGAGCCCGAAAGCGCTTCGCTACGAGATTATTTGGCGAGCCACCCTCAGGATGTTCGGTTCACCGCCGCGTTGAGTAGGGCCGAGCTGCTGCGGGCGGTCGGCCGCAGCGGTTCGTTCGACGCAGTCGCCCACGCCCGCCGCGTACTGAGCAGGCTCGACATGGTTGCGCTGAACCACCGATTGCTCGACGAGGCAGGATCGCTCGGGCCAGCTTGGCTGCGGACACTGGATGCCATTCACCTCGCGGCTGCACTCACGGCACCAGCGTTGCGCGCGTTCGTGTGCTACGACACCCGCCTCGCCGAGGCCGCAGACATGATGGGGATCAACGTCGCAATGCCCCGCACCTAGTCACTACGTCAGATAGCGGTAGGCCGGTGACCCCGGCTCCAGCGCCTCGACATGAAGCCCGGACACGCTCATCCGTTCGCGCAGGCCCTCAAGCCCGGCCGCCGAGCCCAGCTCGATCCCGACCAGCGCCTCGCCGGTATCGCGGTTATTGCGCTTGACGTACTCAAACAAGGTGATGTCGTCGTTCGGTCCGAGGACCTCGTCGAGGAAGCGGCGCAGCGCACCGGGCTCCTGCGGGAAGTCCACCAGGAAGTAGTGCTTGAGGCCCAGGTGCACCAGCGAGCGTTCGAGCACTTCGCCGTAGCGGGACACGTCGTTGTTGCCACCGGAAATCAGGCACACCACCGTGGATCCGGGCGTCACCCCGCCTTCTGGGCCGGCCTCCAGCAGACCGGCCACCGACAGGGCACCGGCGGGCTCGGCGATGATGCCTTCGTTCTGGTACAGCTCGAGCATCGCCGTGCACACCGCACCCTCGTCGACCGCAGCGACCGAGACCATGTCGCCGGCCGCCGCCAGCGCCTGGTAGGTCAACGCACCGGCCCGCTGGACCGCCGCGCCGTCGACGAACTGGTCGACGTGATCGAGGTCCACCGGCTCGCCTGCGGCCAGCGCCGCCATCATCGACGGCGCACCCGCCGGCTCGATGCCGAGCACCGCGGTGTTGGTGGTGCGCTCGGCCAGGTAGGTGGTGATCCCGGCAATGCAGCCACCGCCGCCGACCGGAACCACGACGAGGTCGGGCTCGGAGTCCAGCTGGTCGAGAATCTCGACGGCGATGGTGCCCTGGCCGGCCATGGTGCGGGGGTCGTCATAGGGCGGCACCAGCGTGGCTCCGGTGCGGGCGACGTCCTCGAACGCGGCGGCAGCGGCCAGGTCGTAGGTGCTGCCGCCGACGATCAGTTCGATGAACTCGCCGCCGTGATAGCGGATCCGGTCCCGCTTCTGCTTGGGCGTCTTGCCCGGCACGTAGACCCGGCCGTGCACGCCCATCGAGCGGCAGGCCAACGCGAAACCCTGAGCATGGTTACCTGCCGAGGCACACACCACGCCGGCCGACAGCTCGTCGTCGGAGAGCTGCATGAGCAGGTTGTAGGCGCCGCGCAGCTTGTAGGAGCGCACCACCTGCAGGTCCTCGCGCTTGAGATACACCTCGGCGCCGGTGGCCGCCGACAGGCGGTCACTGTGCTGCAGCGGACTGGTGGAGACCACGCCCGAAATTCGCCGGGCAGCCTCGTCGATGTCAGCCGCGGTCAGCGGTCCCGACAATCGGCTCTGGCTCACTTCGGCGGTCACCGGACAATGGTCCCACCAACCGCGCGAAATCAGTGAATCGGGGTGAGCACGAACACCGGGATCTGACGGTCGGTTTTCTGCTGGTAGTCGGCGTAGTCGGGCCAGGCCTGCACGGCCCGCTCCCACCACAGCGCCTTCTCCTCGCCGAACACTTCCCGGGCCTCGTAATCGCCGGTCCGGGTGCCGTCCTGCAGCTCGACGAGCGGGTTGGCCGTGATGTTGAAGTACCAGACCGGGTGCTTGGGCGCCCCGCCGAGCGAGGCGACCACCGCATACTCGCCGTCGTGCTCGACCCGCATCAGTGGCGTCTTGCGGATCTTGCCGGTCCTGGCCCCGATGGTGGTCAGCAGCACGACGGGTTTGCCGTTGTGCTCGGCACCGTCCTTACCGCCCGAGGCCATGTACAGCTCGGCGTTCTCTCTGGCCCAGTCGAACGGGCTCGGTTCGTATTCTCCGGTCAGCGGCATGACATCGAGGCTACGTCGGCGAACCGGCCGGCCAACAGGTCTACGAGGCGCCGATCAGCCCCCAGCGGCGCGGTGACCGCGTGTGCGCCGCAGTCCAGGAGCCTGGTGTGGAAAACGCCCGGGGCCAGCAGGTACGAGGCGACGAACACCCGTCGACCCGACCGTGCCAGGGAGCCGACGACGTCGTTGACCTTGGGCTCACCGGTGGCGACGAAGGCCAGGTGAACCTCACCGACGAGGTCGGCCAACAGTGTCGCGGCGGCACTGAGGTCACGGTGGGCGACGGGGTCGGAGGATCCGGCAGCGGCCATCACCACCGGATCGCCGGGAACCCATCCCATTCCGAGAAGTCGCGCGAGCATCACCTCGGCGATGACGGGGTCCGGTCCCAGCGCCGGGGTGATCCTCGCGGCCGGGTGCCCGCTCTCGCGGACCCGCGCCGGCAGGTCGGTGTTGACGTGGTAGCCGGAGGCCAGGAACGCAGGCACCACGGTGACCGGGCCCGCCACTGTGGCCAGCAGTTCGCGGGGGTTGGGCCCGAGCACGTCGACGAAGGCCGTGAGTACCGGCCCGACACGTCCGGCGAGGTCTGCGGCGATCTCGCTGATCACCTGCACGCCCTCCGGGCGGCGGGTGCCGTGCGCGACGAGAACCAGGGTCGGGTTCATGACGCCTCCTGGTCGAGCGCGAGCCGATAGCCCCGCTTGACGACGGTCTGCACGACACCCGGTGCGGCCAGGGCTGATCGGAGCCTGGTCATCGCGGTGTCGACGGCATGGGTGTCGTCACCACCGCCGGGCAGTTCGGCCAGCAGATCGGCACGGGACACCACCCGGCCGGGGTCGACGAGCAGGCGCCGAAGCAGCGCCATTGCGGCACGCGGCAGCACCCGGACCGTGCCGTCGACGTCGACACTGGTGCAGCGCACCTCGATGCGATGGCCGCCGGCAGTGAATTTCCTTGCCCTCGTGGGTAACTCATCGGCAATGAGCCTGGCCAGCGCGCCAAGGCGGTAGCGCTGCGGGTAGCAGGTGCCGATATCGAGTCGCAGCAGCGGCGCGGAGGTCACCGGGCCCACCGCGAACACGGCGACCTGCGTTCGCAGCGCGCCGACGAGCGCATCCAGCACGCCCAGCGCCTTGGCCCGCTCGAGCATGGATGCCACTGCGGGTGCGCTGGTGAAACTGACGGCGTCGAGTTCGCCGTTGACCATCATGTCGATCAGAGCGTCCATCGGCTTGGGATCGGCAGGCGGTTCCCACCGGTACACCGGCACCTTGACCACCTGCGCGCCCGCCCGGGCCAGGGCGTCACAGATGTCGGTATCGGGCTCCCATTCGCTTGCCGCACCGTGCAACTGGACCGCGACGCGCAGCCCGTCCACACCGTCGGCGAGCAGGCGCTGCAACACTTCGGCCGAGGACTCCGAATCCGGGCTCCACTCCTCGCACATGCCCGCCTGGCGGACCGCGCCGCGCGCCTTGGGGCCGCGGGCCAGGATCCGGGTGGACGCCAGCGCGGCGGCCAGATCGTCGGCCACGTCCCAGCCGTGCGCGGCTTCGATCCAGCCGCGGAACCCGATACCGGTGGTCACCACGACGATATCCGGCGGCGCCTCGACGAGTTGCTCTGTGACATGGCGCAATTCGACGTCATCGACGAGCGGGACGATCCGGATCGCCGGCGCATGGGCGACGTTTGCTCCGCGCCGTTGCAGCAGGGCGACGAATTCCTCGGCACGCCGAGCCGCGGTCACACCGACGGTGAAGCCGGTAAGTGGTTCATTGACTTCGGATTTCGATGAATCCATCGACCACCCTGACTTCGTAGACCGGCAGTGCGTATGACTCGTCGTCGAGGCACCGACCGTCGACAAGGGAGAACACCTGCTTGAGCAAAGGCGACGCCACGGTGGGCTCGCCACGCCGATCCCCGACGATGCCACGCGACATCACCGCGGCGCGGCCGAAGGGATCGATATTGCCGACGGCAGCCAGCGTGCCATCGGCCAACAGGAACAGCGCGACCTGCTCACCGCCTGGCAGCAGCACCGCCACGCCGCGGCCGGCGAGCAGCGCGCTGCGGGCGCAGGCGGGCGTCCAGATATCAAGGTCGAGCCCTGCACTGTTGTCCGCGAGAACTGTCATGGTTTCAAGCCTCCAAGCTCTTGATAGAGGGGTCGTGTTTCGCGACTGTTACGGGCGGCTTTCCGCCGCGTTGACGCTGCTCGGCATTCCCAACAGCAGCGGCACCTTCCGCGGCCCGGTCTCGTCGAACACGACCGTCGGATCCGCCTTCTCCGGGGCGTTGACGAACGAGACGAAGCGGCTCAGTTTTTCCTCGTCACTGAGCACACCGGCCCACTCGTCGGAGTAGCCCTCGACGTGCCGGCCGATTGCGGCGTCGAGATCGGCGGCAATGCCCAACGAGTCCGCACACACCACATCACGGATGTGATCAAGCCCACCCTCGATGGTCTCCTGCCACACCGCGGTGCGCTGCAAGCGGTCTGCGGTTCGGATGTAGAACATCAGGTAGCGATCGATATACCGGACCAGGGTGTCCGAATCCAGGTCGCCCGCGAGGAGCTGGGCGTGCTTGGGGGTGGCGCCGCCGTTGCCGCCGACGTAGAGGTTCCAGCCCTTCTCGGTGGCGATCACGCCGACATCCTTACCCCGCGCTTCTGCACATTCACGTTGGCAGCCCGAGACGCCCATCTTGATCTTGTGCGGCGAACGCAGCCCGCGATAACGCAATTCGAGATCGACGGCCATCGCGACCGAGTCCTGCACTCCATAGCGGCACCAGGTGGATCCGACGCAGCTCTTCACCGTCCGCAGCGACTTACCGTAGGCGTGCCCCGATTCCATGCCGGCGTCGACGAGTCGGCGCCAGATCAGCGGAAGCTGTTCGACGCGGGCACCGAACAGGTCGATGCGCTGACCGCCGGTGATCTTGGTGTAGAGACCGAAATCCCTGGCCACCTCCGCGATCACCATCAGCTTCTCCGGTGTGACCTCACCACCGGGTAGCCGCGGCACCACCGAGTATGTGCCGTTGCGTTGAATGTTGGCCAGGAAATGGTCGTTGGTGTCCTGCAGTCCGGCAGTCGCGTCATCCAGGATGTGATCAGATGATGTGGACGCCAGGATCGAGGCCACCACGGGCTTGCAGATATCGCATCCGGCGCCGGTGCCGTACTCGGCGATCAGTGCGGAGAAGGTGCGGATGCCGGTGGTCGCGACGACCTGGAACAGCTCGGCGCGGGTCTGCTCGAAGTGTTCACACAGGGCTTTGGACATCGCCACGCCCTGTGCCTCGAGCAGCCGCTTGAGCATCGGAATGCAACTGCCGCAGGAGGTTCCGGCCGCCGTGGCACATTTAATGGCCGGAACGTCTTGGGCGCCTGCCGAAATTGCGCCGCAGATGCTACGCTTCGTCACCGCATTGCACGAGCAGATCTGTGCGTCGTCGGGCAGCGCACCCACCCCAACTTCGGCCCCTGCGGGTGAGATCAGCGTCGCCGGATCTGCGGGAAGCGGCCGGCCGACCAGAGGGCGCAGGGTGGCGTATGCGGTGGCGTCGCCGACCAGGATCCCGCCCAGCAGTGTCGACACATCATCGGAGACAACAAGTTTGGCGTAGGTCTGGTTGACGGCGTCATTGAGTACGACTTCCAGCGCACCGGGTGTGCTGGCGTGGGCGTCACCGAAGCTGGCCACGTCGACGCCGAGCAGCTTGAGTTTGGTGGACAGGTCGGCACCCGGGAATTCGGCGGCGCCACCGAGCAGCCGGTCGGCCACCACCTCGGCCATCGTGTAGCCCGGCGCAACGAGGCCGTAGCAGCGGCCTTCGACGGCGGCGACCTCGCCGATGGCGAACACGTGGGGATCGGCTGTGGCACAGCTGATATCGGTCAGCACGCCGCCCCGCTCGGCAATCGGCAGACCACAGGCGGCGGCCAGATCATCCCGCGGGCGCACACCCGCCGAGAACACCAGCAGTGCGCCGTAGATCGTTTCGCCGTTGGATAGCGACACCATGATGCCGTCACCGGTGTCGACGACCTCGGTGGACGCCACGTCGGTGTGGACGGTGATACCGAGTTCGGTGATGAGCCGGTTCAGCAGCGCACCGCCACCGTCGTCGACCTGAATGGGCATCAGCCGCGGGGAGCGTTCGAGCACATGCGGTGTGAGGCCGAGCATGCGCAGCGCGTTGGCCGCCTCCAGGCCCAGAAGACCGCCACCGACGACGATGCCGACCGCCCCGGGTCCGGCTGCCGACGCCGTCGCCCGGATGGCGTCGAGGTCTTCCAACGTCCGGTAGACGAAGCAGCGGTCCAGATCGCTACCGGGGATCGGTGGCACGAATGGGTACGAGCCGGTGGCCAACACCACCGCGTCGTAACCGATGCGCTCGCCCGTCGGGGTGACGACCTCACGGGTCGTGCGGTCGATCGCGGTGGCGGGTTCGCCGACCCGCAGGTCGACCAGATCGTCTCCAGCGTAATCGTTTCCGGACAATGCCAGCGTCGCGCGGTCCCAGCCGTCGATGTAAGACGACAACCCGACCCGGTCGTAGGCCGGGGTCGGTTCCTCACAGAGCACGATCACCCGCCAGGCGCCGTCACAATCCCGGTCCCGCAGTGCCTCGACGAACCGGTGCCCGACCATGCCGTGGCCGACGACAACGACGGTCCGTGCCGGGGCGGTCATGCGACCGCCGCGGCGTTGTCGACGGCGTGGGTCTCGGTGCTGATGACTCCTGCCTTCTTGGGAGTGCGCACGTAAGCCACCCAGGTGATCACCGCGCACAGCACGTAGAAGCCGAGGAACACCCAAAATGCCATGGTGGCCGATTTGGCCGGTGACAGATAGGACGCCCGCAGCGCGATGTTGACGCCGACCCCGCCGAGCGCGCCTACCGCCCCGGCGATCCCGATCAATGCGCCCGACATCCGCTGCGACCATGCCCGCTTCTCCGGTGCGCTGAGGGTGTCCAGGCCCTGCGACCTGGCCTCGAAGATCGACGGAATCATCTTGTAGGTCGAGCCGTTTCCGATGCCGGACAGTACGAACAGGGCGATGAATCCGACGATGAAGGCAGCCATCGTGGCACCCGAGGCCGGTCCCGCTGTGGCGTCGTCGATCTCACCGGCCGCCACCAACCAGGCGGCGGCGGCGATCATCGCACCGAATGTGTAAAGAGTGACCTTTCCGCCGCCGAGGCGGTCGGACAGCCAGCCGCCGAGCGGGCGGGACAACGAACCAAGCACCGGGCCGATGAAGGCGATCTGGGCGGCGTGCAGCGATGCCTGTGCTGTCATCGCCGGTGTGATGGGGCCGCCGTGGGACAGGCCGGCCAGGAAGTTGATCTGCAGCACTTGACCGAAGGCGAAGCCGAACCCGATGAACGACCCGAATGTGCCGATGTAGAGCAATGAGATCAGCCACGAATCCCGGTGCGCCAGCACTTCGATCATCGAACGCGCATCGGTGCGCTGATTGGTGAGGTTGTTCATGAACATCGCGGCACCCAGTGCGGCCAGCGCGAGCAATACCAGGTAGACGGCACATACGAGGTGAGGCGACCGGTTGCCGACGGTCGCGATGACCAGCAGTCCGATGATCTGGATCACCGCTACGCCGATATTGCCGCCACCGGCATTCAGACCCAGCGCCCAACCCTTGTAGCGCTGCGGGTAGAAGGCGTTGATGTTGGCCATCGACGAGGCGAAGTTGCCGCCGCCGAGCCCGGCGAAGGCCGCCACGATGATGAAGGTTGTGTACGAAGTGTCCGGGTGCGCCATGAAATAGAGCGTCAGGATCGTCGGAACGATCAACGCCAGGGCGGAGAAAATGGTCCAGTTGCGTCCACCGAACTTGGCCACCGCGAACGTGTACGGAATGCGCATCACGGCGCCCACCAGAGTCGGCACGGCGACCAGGAAGAACTTGCCCGCGGCGTCGATGTGGTAGAGGTTCTGCGGCATGAACAACACCATGACCGACCAGATGGACCACACCGAGAATCCAACGTGTTCGGCGAAGATCGACCAGATCAGGTTTCGTCGCGCGATTTTCGCGCCCCCGTTGTTCCAGGCCTTGACATCCTCAGGGTCCCAGTCGTCGATGTAGTAGCCACTGCGAGTCGTTGAAGTCGTCATGCGTTCACGGTAGGAATTCTTTGTTGCGCATTCGCTGCCCGCGGTGTTCGCAGTGTCACAACCTTCTCACTTTTGCTTACCCGGCCCGGTGAGGTCAGTACACGTCGCGCAGATAGCGCTTGGCGGCGACCAGTTCACGCTTGTAGTGGCGGGCTGCTTCGGCGCTCAGCTGGCCATGGGTGCTGATGATCGTATCCAGCGCGGCGTCGACATCTCGCGCCATCGCGGCGGCGTCGCCGCAGACGTAGAGGTAGGCGCCATCCTGTAGCCAGGTCCACAGCTGCGCGCCCTTCTCGATCATTCTGTCCTGCACATAGATTCGCTTGCGCTGGTCGCGGGAGAACGCGAGGTCGAGTCGGTTCAGGAAGCCGTCGGTGACCATGTCGGTCAGATCATCGCCGTAGTAGAAGTTCTCGTCGCGGTGCCGATCGCCGAAGAACAACCAATTGCGGCCGGTGTGTCCCAACGCGCGGCGCTCCTGGAGGAACCCACGGAACGGTGCGATCCCGGTGCCCGCACCGATCATGACGATCGGTGCCGTTGTGTCCTCCGGCGGGCGGAAGTGTGGCGACTTCTGCAGGAACACCGGAACGTCGAGGGCGCGGTCGGCCAGGAACCTCGAGCACACTCCCCCACGTTCGGCACCGTCCGGCGCCTGGTGGCGGACGATCGACACGGTCAGTTGCACTTCGTGGGGGCTGACCAATGGGCTTGAGGAGATCGAATACAGTCGCGGTGTCAGGCGCACGAGTACTTCCTGCCATTGCTCGGCAGTGGCGTGGACTCCGAAATCACAAACGACATCGATCCCGTTGCGCCCCAACCGCCAGGTGTCCAATTGTGTGCGAGCGGCCCGCAGGTGTCTAGCCGCAGCTTTGTCCGCCGTCGTCTCGGCAAGGAAGGCCAGCAGGTTCGGGGTGATGCGGCAGATGTCGTAGTTCTCGGTGAGTGCTTGGCGCAGTGCGCATTCCGTACCATCGACCTCGACCACGTCATCCCCGCACAGGCCGGTCGCGGCCAACCACGCGGCGACGTCCTCGCCGCTGTTGGTGGGGAACACCCCCAACGAGTCGCCGACGGCATAGCTGACGTCGTGTTCGGAGATGTCAAAACCCAGCTGCCGCACCTCTTTGGCGGCCGAGGCCGGGGTCAACCTGGTGTTGCGACTCAACCGGGCGGCGACGGGACTGGCCCGGGTGAACGGCTCGGCAGGCCGAGTCACGGTAGGCGCGTCGAAGCCGACTCGTGCCGACTCGCCGGCGTTGACAACCTCGATCACCCGCTGAGCCCATGTCGTCAAAGATTCTTCGTCGTGGACCTCGCAGTCACCGCGGTCGAGCAGCCGAGTGCCGCCGAGTTCGGCCAGCCGGGTGTCCAGCGATCGGGCGTGGCCGCAGAACTGACCGTAGGACCGGTCGCCGATACCGAGCACCGCGAACCGCAGCCCGTGCAGGTCGGGGGCATCCGGTGCCCGCAGCCGGTCCCAGAAGTCGGCCCCGTTGTCGGGCGGTTCGCCGTCGCCGAATGTGCTGGTCACCACCAGCACGTCGCGTGCGGCGAGATCGCTGACCGCACAGTCGTCCATGCTGATCAGCCTGGCCGTCAGCCCGGCCGCTCCAAGCCGATCGACGAGTCGGGCCGCGAGCTCCTCGGCGTTGCCGGTCTGCGACGCCCACAGCACCCACGGGCCGGGCACCGAGGCGGGTTCGACGGAAACTCGCGAATATGTTCCGGCCAGGAGACCGTCAACCCACAGCCGTACCGGCCTGCTGATCGGCGCGGATTCCGGGAGCACCGGAACGCCGACGACGTCGCCGCCCAGTGCCGCGAAAAATCCTGCCAGGTATTGCCTTTCGTCACCGGAGGGTTCCGCACCGGTGATGGTCTTGGCGGGGCGCAGGCTCACCGCGCACACCTTCAGTTCGGGTTGCAGGGAATCCGCGTCCACGGCATCACTGGTCAAGGCGTTGATCGCCAGGTATTCGCCGTGTTCGTCGTTCCAGTGGAACGGCGCGAAACAATTACCCGGCCGGACCCGGTCTGTGACGACGGCGGGCAGCACAGCCCGGCCCCGCCGGGATTGCAGTTCGACGGCTTGCCCGTCGGCGATACCGAGGGCGGTGGCGTCGTCGGGGTTGATCTCGACGAAGGGGTTGCCGTTGAGTTTGTTGAGCTTGGTGACCCGGCCGGTCTTGGTCATGGTGTGCCACTGGTGCGGCAGCCGGCCGGTGTTCAACACGAACGGATAGTCGTCGTCGGGCAATTCACGAGCATCCAGGTGCGGACGGGCGTGGAACACCGCACGGCCGGAGGGCGTGGGGAATGTCAGGACGCCGTCATTGAGATAGCGAATGGGGTGACGATCCTGCTCATCGCCGGGCGGGCACGGCCATTGCACCGGCGTTTCGCGCAGCCGCTGATAGCTCGCGCCGCGAATGTCGTATCCGGTCTTGGGATTGGCGAATCGCCGGATCTCATCGAAGATCTGCTCGCTGGACTCAAAGGCGAAGTGCGCACCGAATCCCATGGCGTCGGCCACCTGACAGATCAGCTGCCAGTCCGGGCGGGAATGCCCGGCGGGTGAAACACATTCGCGCACCATGGTCAGTGTGCGCTCGGAGTTCACCATCACCGCATCGGCTTCGGCCCACAGGGCTGCGGGCAGGACGATGTCGGCGTAGCGGTTGGTGGCGGTGTCACTGTAGGCATCCTGCGTGACCACCAGTTCGGCGGTCTCCAGGCCGGTGATCACGGTCGTGCGGTTGGGCACGCTGGCCACCGGGTTGGTGCAGATGATCCAGCAGGCCTTGATGTCTCCGGCGGCCATCTGCTCGAACATATCGATGGTCCCGCGGTTCGTGTGGGGGCGGATCGTCCCGGGCTCCACGCCCCATACCGACTCCACAAACGACCGGTCCTCAGCGCTGACCACAGAACGTTGCCCTGGTAATCCCGGTCCCATGTAACCCATTTCGCGGCCACCCATCGCGTTGGGCTGACCGGTCAGCGACATCGGGCCACTACCGGGCCGGCAGATCGCCCCGGTGGCCAGGTGCAGGTTGCAGATGGCGTTGGTGTTCCAGGTGCCGTGGGTGCTCTGGTTGAGGCCCATCGTCCACAACGACATCCATTCGCCCGCGTCGGCGATCATTGTCGCGGCGGTGCGGATGTCGGCCTCGGGCAGGCCGGTGAGTTCGGCCACCCGCGCGGGCGGATAGTCGGCGAGGAACTCTCCCATCGCCTCCCAGCCTTCGGTGTGCTCGGCGATGAAGCCGGTGTCGATATCGCCGGATGCCACCAGCAGGTGCAGCAAGCCGTTCAACAGCGCCAGGTCGGTGCCCGGCCGGATCTGCAGAAACAGGTCGGCCTTGTCGGCGGTGGCGGTGCGGCGCGGGTCGACGACGATCAGCTTGGCCCCGGCCCGCAGCCGATCGGCCATCCGAAGGAACAGGATCGGATGACAGTCGGCCATGTTGGCGCCGATGACGAAGAACAGATCCGCACAGTCGAAATCGGCATAGGAACCGGGTGGTCCGTCGGCGCCGAGCGATTGCTTGTAACCCGTCGCCGCGCTGGCCATGCACAGCCGCGAGTTGGACTCGATGTTGACGGTGCGGATGAAACCCTTGGCCAGTTTGGTGGCCAGGTACTGCGCTTCCAGTGACATCTGGCCCGAGACGTACAGGGCGATCGAGTCCGGTCCGTGCCGGTCCTGGATCTCGCGCAGCCGGGCGCCAACCGTCGCGACGGCGTCGCCGACGTCGGCAACAACGAATTCCTCACCGCGCGCCGGTCGCATCAAGGCGTCGACCGCACGGCCCTCACCATTGCCCATCAACTCGGCATGGGTGGCGCCCTTGATGCACAGTCGGCCGAGGTTGGTGGGGTGGAGCCGGTCACCGACGACATTGGCGATGACCGGACCCGCCGGGCCGAGCTTGGTGCGCACGTCGATGCCACACCCGACGCCGCAGTACGAACATGCGGTACGGATGGCCTGTGCGCACTGAACCTCGGCAGCCACGGACCTACCGTGCCCGGCGAACATTACGGGAGCTGCCGAGGCGCGTTAGCGCGAAGATAAGCCCCGCTCACATTGCCCGCGGCGCCGCTGTGAGGTCAGGCCGGGTTGAGCAGCCTCGGGGTGAACAGCATCGAGTCCTTCATCCGGTGCAGACCCTTGGCCGCGGCCAGCACACCGAGATCGGCCAGCGGCTCGACGATGATCACCGTCATATAGGCCGCGCCGAAGGTGGCGACACTGGCGACGGTCTGACCGCTGAAACCTTCGCCGTAGAAGGCCCAGAACGCCACCCACGACACGATGCCCGCCTGATAGGTCGTCGACAGGGCCAGCGCCTGGCGGTACTTCAGCTGCACGTACGGCGTCTGCGGCGCGATCACGCGGTTGGCCACCAGTTGCAGGGCGAACAGCGGCACCAGCAGCGTGGTGACGTTCATGCCGTACTGCGGCAGGTCGAACGGAGCGAAGAACAACCCCTGGAGCAGCAGGCCCGCGGCCAGACCGAACGCGGCCGGCGCCATACCGAACAGCAGGAACAGTGTCGAACCCAGGATCAGGTGCACCTCGGAGATCCCCACCGGATAGTGCGGGAACACCTGGAAGAACGTGAACACCAGCGCCGTGGTGGCCGCACTGCGCAGCAGCAGAGCGCCGATACCGCGCTCCTTGATCAGCTGCCAGGCGGTGTAGGCGCCGTATGCACCGGCACCGCCGGCGCTGACGTAACTGAGAATGATCTTCGGGCCTTCGACAATCCCGGGCTCAATATGCACGGAAGTTCCCTTCGGGACGCAGCAATGGCCATCGCCCGATTCCACGAGGCGATGCCCGCCGGGTGCGGCGCACCCGGCACAGCTGGCAGGTCTTCGGACTCGCGGGCGCGCATCGTAAGGATGCACCTACTGGCCGTCGCTTCCCGGCCGCACGAATTCTGCGGCCAGTGCCGATGACGGCGGTCGTTCCTGCATACCGCTGCGGGACAGTCCCGGATTCACACCGGGTTCCCTCTCGCGATGCGCCACCTGCTCACATCGCTCGATTCCGGGACCGTGAGCCCCGGTAAACCATCTGCGCGGTGGACATTACCTCCCGGGCCGCCGCCGGACGATGTAAGACTTGTCAACATGGCGACCGCGTCGTACCACCATGGCAACCTGCGCCAAGCGCTGCTGGAGCACGGCGTCGAACTGGCCCGCACCGGCGGCCCTGACGCGGTGGTGTTGCGTGACGTGCAGCGGTTGGCCGGAGTCAGCAACTCCGCCGCCTACCGGCATTACGCCGATCGCCAGGCGCTGCTGGGCGCGGTGCAGGTCTACGGGATGGGCCAACTGGGCGATGCGATGCTGGAATCGCTTGCCGCCGTACCCAACCGGGGGCGGCGCGAGCACCGCGCCCTGGCCCGCTTCCGCGCCACCGGACAGGCCTATATCGATTTCGCGCTGACCGAGCCCGGCTTGTTCCGTACCGCGTTCGCGCCGGGCGGGCCGAACCCGAGCGACGAGACCGTCGAGCCGGGGCGACATCCGTTCCAGATTCTCACCGGCTGCATTGACGATCTGGTGGCTGCCGGCGTGCTCACCGCCAGTCGCCGAGACGGCGTGGATGAAGCGGCCTGGGCCGCGGTGCACGGCCTTGCCACATTGTTTCTGGACGGCCCGCTCAACTACGCAGAGGCCCCGCGCAAGCAGCTGATCGCCGATCGCCTCCTCGATCTGTTGGCCGAAGGCGTCCGCTAGATCTCACATGTTGACAGTGTCAACAAGTACTGCCATGCTTGCCGATGTTAACGCTGTCAACATGAAAGTCGCCGCCCATGACCGCTGGCACCCTCCCCCATACCCACGGGACCGCGGCGCACGCCGCACCACCGCGCATCCGGCCGATCGCGATCCTCGCTGTCGTCCTCGTCGCGGCCCTGGCCATCAATGTGGAAACCACGATCGTCAATGTCGCTCTGCCAACTCTGAATTCGGCGCTGGGAGCCTCCACCCGGGGCCTGCAATGGATCGTCGACGCCTACAACCTGGCCTTCGCCGCGCTGGTGCTGGCCGGTGGCACCGTCGGTGACAAGTTCGGCAGACGCGGGACGTTGATCGCCGGACTGATCCTGTTCGCGATCAGCAGTGTCGGTGCCGCGCTGTGCACCACCACCGGTGAACTGATCGCCATGCGCCTGGTGATGGGTATCGCCTCCGCGCTCATCTACCCGACCACGCTGGCCATCATCACCGACACGTTCCGCGATCCCCGCCAGCGGGCGGCCGCCATCGGTGTCTGGGGTGCCGTCACCGGGCTGGGCGTGGCCATCGGGCCGATCATGGGCGGCGCACTGCTGGAGGGGTTCTGGTGGGGCAGCCTGTTTCTCGCACTGGCGCCCATCGCACTGCTGGCCGCCCTGGCCGCGCCGTTCGTCATCCCCGCGTCCGCACGAGACCGGCAATCGCGGGTCGACCGCGGCGGTCTGGTGCTCTCGGTGGTGATGCTCGGCGCCCTGGTCTACACGATCATCGAGGCCCCGTCGCACGGGTGGTCGAGCGCACCGACACTGATCGGGTTCGCCGTCGCACTGGCCGCCGCGGTGAGCTTCGCGTGGTGGGAGCGCAGACACCCCGACCCGCTGATCGACGTCACGCTGTTCACCAACCTGCGCTTCAGCGCAGCCAGTGGCGCGGTCACCGTCGCCTTCTTCGCACTGTTCGGGTTCATCTTCATCATCACCCAGTTCATGCAGTTGCTCCAGGGCAACAGCCCGCTGGAAACCGGTGTCCGGATCCTGCCGGTGGCGCTGTCGATCGCCATCGGCTCGGTGCTCGGCACCCAGCTCGCGGTGCGCGCAGTCGGCACCAAAGCCGTTGTCTTCGTTGGTCTTCTGATGATGTCGGGATCCTTTGCCTGGATAGCGGCAAGCGACCTCGGGGTGACCTACCCGGTGATGGCCGCGCAGATGGTGCTGCTCGGTGGCGGCCTCGGGCTCACCAGCGCACCGGCCACCGACTCGATCATGGGGGTGGTGCGACCCGAGCAGGCCGGTGCGGGCTCGGCCGTCAATGACGCCACCCGCCAGGTGGGCGGCACCCTCGGTGTCGCCGTGATCGGCAGCGTCTTCTCCACGATCTACATCCGGCACCTGGCCGACAACCAGCTGTTGCAGGCCATGCCGGCGTCGGCACAGTCCATCGCCAAGGAAGGTCTGGCCCAGGGGCTGGCGGTGGCCGCCCAGGCACCCCCACCGATCACCGGCGCGGTGCGCAGCGCGGTGGAGAACGCCTTCCTGTCCGGGATGCAGGCCGGCTGCCTGACCGCCGCCGCGGTCTGTGCCGTCGGGGCGCTGTTCGCGCTGGCCGTGCTTCCCGCCCACCCGAAGGTGGCGCAGCTGTGAGTGCTCTCGAACGATACGGACCCTGGGCGCTGGTCACCGGTGCCAGCGACGGAATCGGACGGGCAATGGCAGTCCGGATCGCCGCCGCCGGACTCCACGTCGTGCTGGCCGCCCGCCGGGAGCCCGAACTGCGGGCGCTGGCCGACGAACTCGAACGCACCCACGGCGTCCACACCCGGGTGGTCGCGGTCGACCTGTCCGATCCGGACGGCGTCGCGGCGCTCGCCGCCCACACCGCCGGCCTCGACATCGGCCTGGCCGTCCTGGCCGCCGGATTCGGCGGCGCGGGGCCGTTCGTCGAGTCCGCCATCGGCGACGAGTTGGCGATGATCGCGGTGAACATCACCGCGGTGACCCAGCTGACCCACGCGCTGTCGGGGCGGATGGTCAACCGGGGCAGGGGCGGGATCGTCCTCTTCGGGTCGATCCTGGGCTGGCAGGGTGTGGCGGGCCAGGCCAACTACGCCGCCACCAAGGCCTATGTGCAGAGTCTGGCCGAGGGGTTGCACCCCGAGCTCGCCCCGTTGGGCGTCGACGTTCTTGCGGTCGCCCCCGGACCGGTGAACAGCGGCTTCGGCGACCGGGCGGGCCTGACGATGACGTCGGCGGACTCACCTGAGGTGGTTGCCGCGGCCGCCCTGCGGGCCCTCGGCCACCGCGCCACAGTGGTACCCGGGGCGCGCGGCAAGTTCCTGACCGCCTCGCTGAGGATGCTGCCGCGGCGGCTGCGGACCGTCATCTTGACCAAGGTGATGGCCGGCATGCGGCGCGATGAGATTTCGGGTGCCCGAAACTAAAGATGCGGGGTACCCTCGAGGGCATGACGAGTGTTGAACAGGTGCGTTCGGCCCTCACCTCGCCCGAATCGCACGTGCGCATCGCCGGAGTGCCGTGGCCGCTCTACAAGCTGGTCGCCGTCGGTGCCGGACTTCTCGTGCTCGCCGTCGTCGGCGCTGTCACCGCCAGCGCCGCACCGGCGGTCCTGACTGCCGCCGGCGTGGCCACCGTGATCTGGATGGCCTTCGGCGCGCGTCGTCACCCGCGCGTCTGACGCTCCAGGATTCGCTTCAGCGTCGCCAGGTCGGCCGTGATGGCCGCCGCGTCCTTCAGGAAATCGTCGTCGGACATCTCCGCCCTGCGCCGAAGGGTGAACACGACCTCGCTCCACTGCTCGCCGGCCGGTACCACTCGCAGCGGATTGAACACCGGCTCCCCCGACGGCATCGTGACCACGTGGTCGAGCACCCCGAGGTCGTTGGCCGGGGTGAACTCGATGGTGATCTCCCCCATCGGTGACTGGGCCACCCAGGTGTCGCCGACCTTCGTCAGCGCGCCCTGGGACAGCCCGGCCGCCCATTCGGGGAGATGCGCCGGATCGGCGGCATAGCGGTAGACGTCGGCCGCCGATCGATTGATCCATGCGCTGATATGCCGGGATTCGCTTGAAGTGTCATCGCCCATCACCCCATCCTGCGCCACGATCTCCACTGGACAAACAGCTCCTGCGTCATGAGAATTTGCCAGTGCATACGGGGGCGCCGGGGACACTGCGACGGGTCGCGCTGGCGAGTTACGTCGGCTCGGCCATCGAGTTCTACGACTTCTTCATCTACGGCACGGCCGCAGCACTGGTGTTCCCCACCGTCTTCTTTCCCCACCTGGGCCACGTGATGGGGACGGTCGCCTCGTTGGGAACGTTTGCTTCGGCGTTCGTGTCCCGCCCGATCGGTGCGGTCGTATTCGGTCACTTCGGAGACCGCATCGGCCGCCAGCGAACCCTGGTCGTCACCCTGCTCCTGATGGGCGTCTCCACCGTCGGCGTGGGACTCATTCCGAGCACGGCCGCGATCGGTCTCGCGGCACCGCTACTGCTGACCTTGCTGCGGGTTCTGCAGGGGTTCGCTGTCGGTGGCGAGTGGGCCGGCTCGGCGCTGCTCAGCGCCGAGTACGCACCCCCGCGCCAGCGGGGCCGCTACGGGATGTTCACCCAGATGGGATTCGGCACGGCGCTGGTTCTGGCGAATCTGGTCTTCCTGATCGTCTACGTGACCTGGGGCCAGAGCAGCTCGGCGTTCATGGAATGGGCGTGGCGGCTTCCATTCCTGCTCAGCGCCGTGCTGATCGGCACGGCCCTGGTGGTGCGGATGAGCGTCAAGGAGACGCCGGTATTCGCCGAGGCGTCAGCCGCCACCCATAACGAGACGCCCGTCGCCGCCCTGGTCCGCGACCAGGGCCGCCAACTCCTGCTCGCGGCGGGCGCCATGGTCGGCGTTCTCGGACTGGTCTACGAGACCGGTACCTTCTTCACTCACTACGCCACCGCACACCTGGGTTTCTCGACGGACTTCGTGCTCCTCGTCGGCGTGATCGGGGGCGTCTGCACGGTGGCGTTCGTCGCCGCCTCGGCCATCCTGAGCGACACCTACGGCCGGCGGCTTCCGATGACGGTCGGCTACGCGCTGTCCGTGCCCTGGTCGCTGATCGTCTTCCCGCTGATCGAAACCCGCAACCACGTTCTCTTCGCCGTCGCCATCATCGTGACCTACGCGATCATCGGAATCGCGATGGGGCCGCTGGCGTCCTTCATCCCGGAGACCTTCGCCATCGCCTACCGCTATACCGGCGCGGGCCTGGCGCACAACATCGGCGGGATCATCGGCGGCGGTGTGCCCCCGGTGATCTCGGAGTACCTTCTCGACTCCTACGGCAGCTGGAGCATCGCGGCGATGCTGTCCGGTCTGGGACTGGTCAGCCTGGTGTGCGTGCGTCTGCTCAAGGAGACGGCCGACATCTGACCGTGCTCAGCCGCCCAGGCAGCCCGGCCCCAGCAGGGCCTTGAGGTCGCCCATCAGCGCTGAGGATGGCGTGACCCGCAGCGACTGGTCGAGTTCCAGCGTGGTGATCCGGTCGCCGCTGATCAGCCGCAGATGGACCTGCGAGGTGCCGGGGTGACGCGCCAGCACCTGCTTGAGCGCGGTGACCTTGTCGATGGTGCACTGCCGGGTGGGCAGGCTCACCGCCAGCGGCCGGTCGATCTGGGCCGTCGAAAAGTCCGGCACCACAAGCTCGTTGGCGATCAGCGAGATGCGGTCGTCCTGAATGCGGACCTTGGCGCCGACCAGGACCACCGCGTCGTCGGCGATCTCGGCACCGAACATCGAGTACGTCTGCGGGAAGAACATCACTTCGATACCACCGGTGAGGTCTTCCAACTGGGCTGACGCCCAAGGCATTCCGTTCTTGTTCACCCGCCTGTTCACCCCGGCGAGGATGCCGCCGACCCGCACCTGCGTGTCGTTGGGGATGTCGCCGTCGAGAATGGCCGGGATCTGGGTGTCGACCTGCATGGCCAACAGGTGGGCCACCCCGTTGAGCGGATGGCCGGATACGTACAAGCCGAGCATCTCCCGTTCGAGGGCGAGCTTGTGCTTGTCGTCCCACTCCTCGTCAGGCACCCGGATGGTGAACGCCGACTCGCCGGCTCCGCCGCCGCTGTCGTCACCTCCGCCGAACAGGTCGAACTGGCCAATCGCCTCGGCCTTCTTGGTGCCCAGCACCGAGTCGACGGCGTCGGTGTGCACCAGGAACAGACCCTTGCGTGGATGACCCAGCGAGTCGAAAGCCCCTGCCTTGATGAGGGATTCGGTGACCTTCTTGTTGCATGCCGCGATGTCGATCTTGCCCAGGTAGTCGGAGAAGTCGGTGTACTTGCCCTTGTCCGAGCGGGTGGCCACCAGCGAGCTGACGACATTGGCACCCACGTTGCGGATCGCCCCAAGGCCGAACCTGATGTCGTGGCCGACCGAGGCGAAGTTCTGCACCGATTCGTTGACATCGGGCGGCAGCACGGTGATGCCGAGCCGACGGCAGTCGGCCAGGTAGACGGCGGCCTTGTCCTTGTCGTCGCCTACCGAGGTGAGCAGCCCGGCCATGTATTCAGCCGGGAAGTTCGCCTTGAGGTACGCCGTCCAGTAGGACACCAGCCCGTAGCCGGCGGCGTGTGATTTGTTGAACGCGTAGCCGGCGAACGGCAGGATGGTGTCCCACAGCGCCTTGACCGCACGCTCGGAGAAACCGTTGGCGGTCATCCCCTCCTTGAAGCCCTGGTACTCGGCTTCCAGGACCTCAAGCTTCTTCTTGCCCATGGCTTTTCGCAGCGCGTCGGCTTTACCCATCGAGTAGCCGGCGACCTTCTGCGCGATGAACATGATCTGCTCTTGGTAGACGATCAGACCGTAGGTCTCCGAGAGGATCTCCTTGAGCGGCTCCTCGAGCTCCGGGTGGATCGGCTTGATCGCCTGCCGGTTGTTCTTGCGATCGGCGTAGTCGTTGTGGGCGTTCATGCCCATCGGGCCGGGCCGGTACAGCGCGAGCACGGCGACGATGTCGTTGAACTCGGTGGGCTGCATGCGCCGCAGCAGGTCGCGCATCGGGCCGCCGTCGAGCTGGAAGACGCCAAGGGTGTCACCGCGGCCCAGCAGTTCGTAGGCCTTGGGATCGTCGAGCGACAGGGCTTCCAGGTCGAGGTCGATACCGCGGTTTGCCTTGATGTTCTCGATGCAGTCGCCGATGATCGTCAGGTTCCGCAGGCCCAGGAAGTCCATCTTCAGCAGGCCGATGGCCTCGCACGACGGGTAGTCCCACCCGGTGATGACGGCGCCGTCCTGGGGTCGCTTCCACAGCGGGATGGCCTCGATGAGCGGCTCGGAACTCATGATGACCGCGCAGGCATGGACGCCGGCGTTGCGGACCAGGCCCTCCAGGCCACGGGCGGTCTCGTAGATCGTGCGGACGTCGGGGTCGGTGTCGATCAGGCCGCGGACTTCGGCGGCCTCCTTGTAGCGCTCGTGGTTGGGGTCGGTGATCCCCGACAGCGGGATGTCCTTGGCCATGATCGGCGGCGGCAACGCCTTGGTGATCCGGTCGGCGATCGCGAACCCGGGCTGGCCGTAGTGGACCCGTGCCGAATCCTTCAGTGCGGCCTTGGTTTTGATGGTGCCGAAGGTGATGACCTGGGCGACCCGGTCACTGCCCCACTTCTCGGCGGCGTAGCGCACCATTTCACCGCGGCGACGGTCGTCGAAGTCGATGTCGATATCGGGGGCGGACGGGCGTTCCGGGTTCAGAAAGCGCTCGAAGAGCAGCCCGTGCGGGATCGGGTCGATATTGGTGATACCCAGCGCGTAGGCCACCAGCGATCCGGCGGCCGATCCACGGCCCGGACCCACCCGGATGTCGATGGAGCGGGCGTAGTTGATCAGGTCGGCGACGATCAGGAAGTAGGCCGGGAAGCCCTTGCCGCAGATGACGTCGATTTCGAAGCTGGCCCGTTCGGTGTACTCCGGCGGCGGGCCGGCGGGAAAGCGTCGCCGCAGGCCGGCCTCGACCTCGTGGCGCAGCCAGGACCCCTGATCGTGGCCCTCGGGCACCGGGAAGACCGGCATGCGGTCGACCGGCGTCCACACGTCGGCATAGGACTGAACGCGTTCGGCGATCAGCAGCGTCGAGTCGCAGGCCTCGGGAACCTCGGCGTCCCACAGCGCGCGCATCTCGGCGGCCGACTTCAGGAAGTAGCCGTCACCGTCGAACTTGAACCGGTTGGGGTCCGACAGCGTCTTGCCGGTCTGGATGCACAGCAGTGCTTCGTGATTGTGTGACGCATCACGGGTGACGTAGTGGCAGTCGTTGGTGGCCAGAGCCGGGATGCCGAGCTTGCGGCCGACCTCCAGCAGGCCTTCGCGGACCCGGCGCTCGATCGACAGCCCGTGGTCCATCAGTTCCAGGAAGTAGTTCTCCGGGCCGAAGATCTCCCGCCACTTCGCCGCCGCCTCCAACGCCTCTTTCTCGTGGCCGAGCCGCAACCGGGTCTGCACCTCACCGGATGGGCAGCCGGTGGTGGCGATGATGCCCGAGGCGTTCTCGGCGATGATCTCGGCGTCCATCCGCGACCACTTGCCGAGCTGACCCTCGAATGAGGCCAAGGTCGACAGCTTGAACAGGTTGCGCAGGCCGGTGGCGTTCTCGGCGACCATCGTCATGTGGGTGTAGGAGCCGCTGCCGGAGACGTCGTCGCTCTTCTGGCCGGGATCGCCCCACAGGATGCGGCGGGTGTCGAATCGGGAACCGGGAGCGATGTAGGCCTCGACGCCGATGATCGGCTTGATGCCGACCTTGGTGGCGGCGTTGTAGAACTCGCTGGCCCCGAACATGTTTCCGTGGTCGGTCATGCCGATGGCGGACATCCCGAGGCGCTGCGCCTCGGCGAACATGGGCGTGATCTTCGCGGCACCGTCGAGCATCGAGTACTCGGTGTGGTTGTGCAGATGTACGAAGGAGTCGTTCGTGCCCATAGGCCCGTCAGTCTAGGGCCGCGGACCGACACGTTTCGGCGTGTCGTGAGTCGTGTCCCGTGGCGAGTTCGGCAGCCCCCGGATCAGGCCTCGTCACGCAGCATCCGGGCGATCTCCTGGGCCTGTTCGGCGGTCACCTCGCCGGACAACTGCAGCACCTGGCCGTCGATCGGCTCGGTGATCTTCGGTCCCCACACGACGATCCCGGACCGGACGAACGCGACCTGCTGATTGATGTGCGCAGCGGTGTAGCGGGCGAAATCCGCGGTGGACTCGGTGGTCATCGTGATCTGTACGAGCTGCTTGCCGGTCAGCGGATTCAGGAATGCGTCGACGTCGGTCAGCTGTATCCGCAGGTCTTCCGGGGCCAGATCGTAGACCGCGGTCTTGGTGATGTCGCAGGTGCGCAGCGGCTGGTCCGGTGGTGTCGGCGGCGGCGGCACGCAGTCCTCGGGTTTGATCACGAACGCACCGTTTACCGGTCGCAGCGCCAGCGGCTTGATGGTGAGCACCGGCTTGGTGGTGGTCGTCGTCGTGATCGGGGCGTCGGCCTGGTTCTTCATCGCAGGCGCCAGCAACACCCCCAGGACTGGAACCACGATCGCCACAGCCGCCAGAGCCGCGGTGATGGCGATCAGGATCCGCCGATTACGGCGACCGGTGTCAGTCATGTGTCGTGAAGCTACCCGAGCGCCGCAGCGCGTCTCCGCTGAACACCGCCAGCGCCACCCAGATGAGCGCGAAACCGACCCAGCGCGCCGTCGGCATCGGCTCGTGACCGACCACCACACCCCAGGTCATCTGCATCGCCGGGGTCAGATACATCAACAGCCCGAGCGTGACCAGCGGCAGCCGCTGAGCCGCGGCCGCGAAGAACAGCAGCGGGATCGCGGTCAACGGTCCCGACAGCATGGTCAGCACGACGTGTCCGGCACCGTGGTCGGTGAACTGGCCCCGGCCGGTCAGCTCGGTCACCGCGATGTAGACGATCGCGAACGGGGCGGCGATCGCCGCCTCGAGACCCACGCTGACCCGCGGGTCGACGGGCACCACCTTCTTCACCGCACCGTAGAGGCCGAAGGTCAGCGCCAGGCCGAGCGCGACCAGCGGCGGACCACCCACCTCGACGCTGAGCAGCACGACGGCGGCCAGCGCGATGACCACCGCCACCGCCTGGGCCCGAGTGAGGCGCTCGGCGAACATGACGACGCCGAGCAGGACGCTGACCAACGGGTTGATGAAGTAACCCAGTGCGGCATCGACGACATGGCCGTTGTTGACCGCATAGACGTAGATCACCCAGTTCCCCGACACCAGCGCCGAGGCGGCGATCAGCAGCAGCCAGGTACGCCGGTTGATCGCACGAATGTCCGACAGCCGACGCATCACCACCAGCACCGCGATCATCAGCACCAGGGTCCAGACGATGCGGTGTGACAGAACCTCAAATGCCCCAGCAGGTTTCAGCAACGGGAAGAACGCCGGGAACAGTCCCCACGAGGCGTAGGCACCGATGCCGAACAGCAGCCCGCTGCCCTGGGACTTCTTGTCGTTGCGCGCCGGCGAGGTCACGAGTCGGCGCGCAGCACATCCAGTGCGTGCTGCAGATCAGCCGGGTACGGGCTGGTGATCTCGATCCGCCTGCCGTCGGCCGGATGGGCAAAGGCCAGCGAGCGGGCGTGCAGCCACTGCCGTTCCAGTCCGAGCCGCTTGGCGAGCACCGGGTCGCCGCCGTAGGTCGGGTCGCCTACGCAGGGATGGTGCAGTGCGGCGAAATGGACCCGGATCTGATGGGTTCGGCCGGTCTCCAGATGAACATCGAGAAGGCTTGCCGCCCGGAACATTTCGACGGTGTCATAGTGGGTGATGCTGTGCCGGCCAGCCTCGGTGACCGCGAACTTCCAGTCGTGCCCGCGGTGCCGGCCGATCGGCGCGTCGATGGTGCCGCTGGACGGGTCCGGATGTCCTTGCACCACAGCGTGATAGCGCTTGTCGACCGTCCGCTCCTTGAACGCCCGCTTGAGCACGGTGTAGGCGTGTTCGGACAGCGCGACGACCATCACCCCGGATGTTCCGGCGTCGAGGCGTTGCACGATGCCCTGCCGCTCATGGATACCGGAGGTGCTGATCCGGAACCCCGCCGCGGCCAGGCCGCCGAGCACCGTCGGCCCGTGCCAGCCGACGGTGGCATGCGCGGCGACCCCGGGCGGCTTGTCGACCGCGACGATGTCGTCATCGGAGTACAGGATCGTCATGCCCTCGATCTCGACGGGAGTATTCTCCGGCGGCGCAGGCGCTTCGGGCAGCGTGATGCTCAACCAGGCACCCGCTTCGAGGCGGTCGGACTTGCCGGCCGCGACGCCGTCGAGCTCGACCCCGCCGTCCTCCGCGATGGCAGCGGCCGCGGTGCGGGACAGTCCGAGCAGCCGGGCGATACCGGCGTCGACGCGCATGCCGGCCAGACCCTCGGGTACCGGCATCGACCGTTCGGTCATCCGGGCGTCGGCTCGTCGTCGGGGCGGCTGGTGCGCCTGCCAGAGGTGTCGAAGTCGAAGCCGAACAGCGACAGCACGACCAGCAGGATGGCACCACCGACGACCGCGGGATCGGCGACGTTGAACACCGGCCACCAGCCGATGGACAGGAAGTCGACGACGTGGCCGCGCAGCGGTCCCGGCGAACGGAAGAAACGGTCCATCAGGTTGCCCAGCGCGCCACCGAGGATCATGCCCAGCCCGACGGCCCACCACGGCGACACCAGCCGGCGGCCCATCCAGAAGATGCCGACCACCACACCGGTGGCAACCAGCGTCAGCACCCAGGTGTAACCGGTCGCCATCGAGAACGCCGCGCCGGAGTTACGCACCAGCGTCCACGTCACGGTGTCGCCGATTATCGATACCGGCTGGCCAGGGGTGAGCAGCTTGACGGCGAGCACCTTGGTGATCACGTCGAGAGCCAGCACCACGCCCGCGACCGACAGCAGCAGCCGCAACCGGCGGCGCACCGGCGGCTGGCCGGGGTGGTCCTCGCCGGTCTCGGTCGCCGGCTCGGCGCCTCCCGTGGTTTCGTCGCTCACGCCCCCATCATTCCCTAGCCCGCTCAGCGGGCTGCCCCCCGGCCGATGCTGCGATGATGTCGGCATGCCCCGACTCGTCGTCGTGACCACCGGCGGGACGATCGCCACCAGCGCCGATGCCCACGGCGTGCTGCGCCCGGTGCACGGCGGTGCCGAACTGGCCGCGGGGCTGGACGCCGAGACCCTGGACGTCCTCAATGTCGACAGTTCGCGGCTGACCCCGCAGGACTGGCGTCGCATCAGCGCGGCGGTCACCGCGGCGGCCGAAGGCGGCGCCGACGGGATCGTCGTCACCCACGGCACCGACTCGATGGAGGAAACGGCACTGTGGCTGGCGCTGACCTATGACGGTTCGGTGCCGGTGGTGCTGACCGGCGCGGCCCGGTCCGCCGACGCTCTCGACGCCGACGGTCCCGGCAATCTGCGCGACGCGCTGGCAGTCGCGGCCAGCGCGCCGGCCCGCGGGCCCGGCGTGCTGATCAGCTTCGCCGGATCGGTGTTCGCCCCACTGGGCACCACGAAGGTGGGCGGTCCGGGATTGTTCGGCGGGTCCCTGCTGGGCACCGTTCACGACGGCACGGTCACCCTCGACGAGTCCGCGTCTCGGCCCTTCCTTGGCCCGGTCACCGACGTGGCGCGGGTGGACATCGTCGCGGCGTACCCGGGAGCCGACGGGGTGGCCGTCGACGCGTTCGTCGACGCCGGTGCGCGCGGCCTGGTGCTGGAGGCGATGGGTGCGGGCAACGCCGGAGTCCCGGTGGTCGACGCGGTGGGCCGGGCGTGCGCACGGGGCGTGGCCGTGGTGGTGACCACGAGGGTGCCGGCCGGGCGCGCCTATGCGGCCTACGGCCCCGGCCATGACCTGGTGAGCGCCGGTGCGCTGATGATGCCGCGGCTACGGGCCAGCCAGGCGCGGGTGCTGCTGATCGCGGCGCTGGGGGCAGGCCTATCCGTGAGTGAGGTCGTCGCCCGCTGGGGCTGAGCGGTTCAGGTCACTGACGAAGTCCGGCCAGTCGAGGCTGTCGACCGGGTTGGCCCGCGTCAGGTCGGCCTCATCGATACCGAACGTGCGCATCACCCCCGGCCCGCTGCTTCGGGATTCGAACCGGACGCTGACGACGCCGTGGCCGGCACCCTGCACCCAGCCGTGACCGAAGCCGGGGTGGGCGACGTCGTCGCCGACGCGCCAGCCGCCGGCGTCGGGCTCCGGCTCGGACACCGGCACATGGGTATCGGACAACTCGGCTTCCTGCTGCTCGAGATCCGGGAACAACGACTCCTGACGCACATCGGAGAGGCCCGAAAAGCCAACGCCCAGAAGGCGGATGGGGCCGATCTCGCGCGGGTCGAGCAACAGCCGCCGTGCGGTCGCGGTCAGTGTGCCCATATCGGCGGTCGCGTACGGCAGCGTGGCCGAGCGGGTCAGCGTGCTCATATCGGTCTTCTTCAGCTTCACGGTCACCGTGCGGGCGCCGCGGCCGTCACGTTCCAGGCGGGTGTGCGCGTGTTCGGCGATGGGCCCGGCGGCCTCGCGGAGTTGTTCGAGGGTGGTGAGGTCGACGGCGAAGGTGGACTCGGCGCTGATCTGCTTGGCCTCGGCGCGTTCGCTCACCGGGCGGTCGTCGATGCCGCGGGCCAGCCGGTGCAGCGCGGGTCCGATGGTGGCGCCCAGGATGCTGGCCGCCTCGGTGTCGCTGAGGGCGGCGAGCTGACCGACGGTCTCGATGCCGAGGCGATGCAGCTTGTCCTCGGCGACCGGTCCGATCCCCCACAGCCGCCGCACCGGGAGGCCGTCGAGAAGGGTCCGTTCCTCGTCGCGGCGGATCACCCGCAACCCGTCGGGCTTGGCCAATTCTGAGGCGATCTTGGCGATCTGCTTACCCGAACCGGCGCCGACCGATGCCACCAGCCCGGTCTCCTCGCGCACCCGCTGGCGCAGCCGGGTGCAGAACTGCTCGACGTCCGGTGCGCTGGCACCGACCAATTCGGCGGGCTCGCCGAAGGCCTCGTCGAACGACAACTGCTCGAGCACCGGCACCAGGGCGCGCACCGTCTCCAGCACCCGCCTGCTGGCCACGCCGTAGACGACGCCGCGCGGGGGCAGCACCACCGCACCCATCCCGACCATGCGGCGGGCCTGGTGCATCGGCATCGCGGAGCGGGCGCCGAAAACTCTGGCCTCGTAGCTTGCGCCGGCCACCACACCCCGGCCGCCGAGTCCGCCGACCAGCACCGGGCGACCGCGCAACGTGGGCCGGGTCAGCTGTTCGACGGATGCGAAGAATGCATCCATGTCGAAGTGCAGGACCCAGCGTTCCACGCCTTGATGCTATTGCCCGCCGGCCCCGGCTCAGGCCTTGGCGATCGCCACCCGCACGCCGTCGCCGATCTCGGTGCCGTCGACCGGCTCGGCGAACTCGAAGCTGGTGGCCAGGATCTCCCCGGCGATGAGGTCGCTGTGCGCGCGGGCCCACTCTTCGTGGTCAGCGGGCACCGAGATCACCACGCGAATACGGTCGCTGACCTCGAGGCCGGTCGACTTGCGCAGATCCTGCAGCTCCCGGATGCGGTCCTTGGCCCAGCCTTCGGCCTCCAGCTCCGGGGTGACGGTGCCGTCGAGCACCACCAGGCCCGCGCCGTTGGGCAGTGCCGCAGTCCATTCCGCATCGGCGGCGACCAGCTTCGAGCTGTACTCCTGCGCGGTGAGCACCACGTCACCCGCGGTCAGCGTCCCGTCGCTGTTGAGCACACCCTGGCCGGCCTTGACCGCCTTGATGGCGTCCTGCACCGCCTTGCCCAGTCGCGGGCCCGCGGCGCGGGCGTTGACGGCGAGCTCGAAGCGGCCGAAGGCGGCGATATCGTCGGTGAGCTCGACCGCCTTGACGTTGAGCTCATCGGCGATGAGATCGGCGAACGGCTCCAGACTCTTCGGATCGTCAACGGCGACAGTCAGTTTCGGCAACGGCAAGCGGACCCGCAGCTTCTTGGCCTTACGCAGCGAGGACCCCGTGGAGCACACCTCACGCACCTTGTCCATCGCGGCCACCAGATCCGGGTCGCGCGGCAGTACCCCGGCTTCGGGCCAGTCGGTCAGGTGAATCGAGCGCTCGCCGGTGATGCCCCGCCAGATCACCTCGGTGGCCATCGGCAGCAACGGCGCAGCCAGCCGCGCGGTCACCTCCAGCACGGTGTGCAAGGTGTCGATGGCGTCGGCGTCCTCCTCCCAGAACCGGGGCCGAGACCGCCGGACATACCAGTTGGTGAGCGCCTCGGTGAACTGACGCAACTGCTCACACGCACCGGAGATATCGCAGACGTCCATCGCCGCGGTCAGCTCGTCGCGCAACTCGGCCAGCTTGGCCAGGATGTAGCGATCCAGCACGTGAGGCGAATCCGTGCGCCAGGTGCCGACTTTCGGCGCGTAGAGCGCCAGGAAGCTGTAGGCGTTCCACAGCGGCAGCAACACCTGGCGGACACCTTCGCGGATGCCCTGCTCGGTGACGACCAGGTTGCCGCCGCGCAGGATCGGCGAGGCCATCAGGAACCAGCGCATCGCGTCCGAGCCGTCGCGGTCAAAGACCTCGTTGACGTCGGGATAGTTGCGCAGCGACTTGCTCATCTTCTGGCCGTCGTTACCGAGGACGATCCCGTGTGAGACACAGCTTTTGAACGCCGGGCGGTCGAACAGCGCGGTGGCCAGCACGTGCAGGGTGTAGAACCAGCCGCGGGTCTGGCCGATGTACTCGACGATGAAGTCGCCGGGATTGTGGGTACCGAACCAGT
This sequence comes from Mycobacterium sp. NBC_00419, assembly GCF_036023875.1. Classification (NCBI taxonomy): domain Bacteria; kingdom Bacillati; phylum Actinomycetota; class Actinomycetes; order Mycobacteriales; family Mycobacteriaceae; genus Mycobacterium; species Mycobacterium sp. NBC_00419. The sequence continues at coordinate 5,439,235 of NZ_CP107931.1, read as the reverse complement.
CCTCGTTCTCGAACGGGTAGTGCACCTGCGCATAGGGCATCGAACCGGAGTCGAACCAGACGTCGAAGACATCCTCGATGCGGCGCATGGTCGACCGGCCGCTCGGGTCGTCGGGATTGGGCCGGGTCAGCTCGTCGATATAGGGCCGGTGCAGGTTGTCCGGGCGAACACCGAAGTCGCGTTCCAACTCGTCGAGGCTGCCGTAGACATCGATCCGGGGGTAGGCCGGATCGTCGGAGACCCACACCGGAATCGGGGTGCCCCAGTAGCGGTTTCGCGAGATCGACCAGTCCCGGGCGCCGGAGAGCCACTTACCGAACTGGCCGTCCTTGACGTGTTCGGGATACCAGGTGATCTCCTGGTTGAGCTCCACCATCCGGTCGCGGAACTCGGTGACCTTGACGAACCACGACGACACGGCCCGGTAGATCAGCGGATTGCGGCATCGCCAGCAGTGCGGATAGGAGTGCTCGTAGGTCTCGTGCCGGATCAGCACCGGGGTATTGACCGCGGCACCCGCGGTGCTGTTCTTGAGATCCCGGATGATCTGCGGGTTGGCGTCGAACACGTGCTGACCCTGATAGTCCGGGACCGTCACGTCGAAGCGACCCTTGGAGTCCACCGGCGTGACGGGCACGATCCCCACAGTGTCCGTGGTGGCCTTGTCGTCCTCGCCGTAGGCCGGGGCCATGTGGACGATCCCGGTGCCGTCCTCGGTGGTGACGAAGTCGCCGCGCAGGACCTGAAAAGCGTTGGGCGAGTCCATGAAATACTGGAACGGCGGCAAATAGCGCAAACCCAGGAGCTGATCGCCCGGCACGGTCGCGATGACCTCGGGCTCCTCCCCCAGCTCCCGGGCATAGGCGGCCAGCCGGGCCTGCGCCAGCACGTAGCGCTGGCCGTCGACGCACACCACGACATAGGCGACATCCGGGTTGACCGCCACCGCCTGATTGGACGGCAGGGTCCACGGCGTCGTGGTCCAGATCAGCAGATGGGCGCCATCCAGATCGGACCCTGGCGCCGCCACCCGGAAACCGACCGTGATGGCCGGGTCCTGGCGGCTCTGGTAGACGTCGTCGTCCATCCGTAGCTCATGGCTGGACAGCGGGGTCTCGTCGTTCCAGCAATACGGCAGCACCCGCACGCCCTCGTAGGCCAGACCCTTGTCCCACAGCTGCTTGAACGCCCAGATGACCGACTCCATGAAGGACAGGTCGAGCGTCTTGTAGTCATTGTCGAAGTCCACCCAGCGCGCCTGGCGGGTGACGTAGTCGCGCCACTCGGCGGTGTACTTGAGCACCGACGCGCGGCAGGCGTCGTTGAACTTCTCGATACCCATCTCTTCGATCTGGGCCTTGTCGGTGATGCCGAGCTGACGCTGCACCTCGAGTTCGGCGGGCAGACCGTGGGTGTCCCAGCCGAACCGGCGCTCCACCTTGTACCCGCGCATCGTGCGGTACCGCGGCACGATGTCCTTGACGTAGCCGGTCAGCAGATGGCCGTAGTGCGGCAGTCCGTTGGCGAACGGCGGACCGTCATAGAAGACGTACTCCGGCGCATCGTCGCGGTTGGCGATGCTGGCGCGGAAGGTGTCGTCTGCGGCCCAGTAGGCCAGAACCTCGCGTTCGAGGGCTGGGAAGCTGGGCGAGCCACCGACCTTCGGGTAGCCGTTATCGGTCACGATTGCGCTCGTCTCCTGTGCCGGATCCTCAGGCACGGGGACGACGACGCGCAGGTGCGCGAGCGCCGCGGTACCACCCCGCTTACGCACGTCGCCGTGCGTCGCTCATTGCAGGCTGTGACGGGCCCACCCGTTCGGGTCTACTTGGCCCCCGACCTCGGATCGTCGGACCGTTCTTCCGAAGGCTCCCCGGTGATGGCCGGATCGGTGCCGTTGGACAGATTCTAGCGGCAGACCGGGGTGACCTCGGACGTCAGCCCGATCAACCCGAGCCGGAACTGGCCGGCCAGCTCCTCGATGGTGCACGCGTCCAGCCTGCGGCCGTCGTACCACCAGTCCATCGCCAGCACGCCGTCACGGCGGTACGCCAGCACGGCCAGCGCCGGGCCGTCGACGAGCTGCAACGGCCCCAGCGCCGGTTCCGGTGACAGACCCAGGAAGGAGAACATCACGTCGGCCGGACCGTGCGTTCCGTGCGGCGGGTCGGCCAGCGCCCGCCGGACGTCGGCGAGCAGGCCGTCGGCATCGAGGCCGCGTTCCAGCGCGCAGGTCAACCTGATCGGGGCGACCGTGGTCAGCCCACCGACCGTCACCACACCGACACCGATGGTCCGCGCGATGGCGCGGCCCAGCGCGGCCAGCAGGAATTCCTCGAACCCGACGGCGGCGACAGCCACCGCACCGTCGAGTTCCGCGGTCAGGTCATGGCTCAGTGGCACAGCCATGTGCACCATGTCTTCCGCTCGCGGAAGACCTGCAATTTCGTCATCGACTACCCGCACGTTGCTCGACGGGTTGGTCACGGGAGGAGCAACCATGCCCCCACCGTAGCGGCCGATTCCCAGAAATGGGAGACCATTCCCATAACTGTGACGGCAGTGTCAATAAATTGAATTCTTTGTCCCCGAAGGTTGCCAATACCCATTACCGGGAGTTCGGGTATCGTGATTGGGTGCCTCGGACCGACGAAAACGGCAGACAGCTCAAAACGCTTCTCGAGTACCTTCTCGACGGTGACGTGGAGGCCAAGGACATCTACGACGCACTCGGGATCTCCAGCTCCACGTATTACCGGCGGATCAAGGACGGCGACTACCCGAACGCCGAGGAGCTGCGTTTACTGGCAGGAAGATTCGGCTTGAGCTCGCCCGACCTGCAGATTCGGTTCGGCCTCATGAGCCGGGAAGAGGTATGGAATTACGTCGAATCCGTGCCATTTACGGTGACGACAATTAATTCGCCCAGGACTTTACGCATTGTGCGCAAACTCTCGGAATCGGAACCTCGACAGGATGCGCCTCCCCTGTAGTATTTGCTGAAGTTATTCGGGGGTAAAGGTTGTCGGCTATGGCTCTTGGTGTTCTCATCACCATCACCCTGGCGTGTATCGCGTGGAGCCTGTGGATCAGGCGGGTGACGTGGTCGTGCCGCTGGGAAGTCGCCGCGACCCTCAATATCGCGCTCCAGGGCGCCGCGGTCCTGTTGATGTCGCCGCTGGCGTCGGAGACCGTCGGGCAACTGCTGTACAACCTCACCGGCAAGTGGAACCTCGAGGACTACCTCGGGCACGACTGCTACATCGTGGCCGCCTCCGCGATCGTCTACAACGCCCTGGGCAGACTGCAGGAGGACCACACCCTGCAACTGACGTTCAAGCAGTACGTGGAGCGCCCGGCGACACTGTGCATACCGCTGCTGCTGGCCACGTTCTCCATCGGCAACGGCGCCAAGATCTACCGGCCGGACTTCTTCCAGGTGCCCACGGATTTCTGGCTCAGCGCCTACTGGCTGCTGCTCTGCGGCACCCTGATCTATCTGTTGGTCTACGGTTCGCGAGCGCTGCTGATCCTGCGCAAGGACCCCCGCTCGCGGCTGATCGCCAACGTCTATCTGCTGGCCTCGGGCGCCGGCGTCGTCGCCTGCTCGATCCGGATCATCACCGCCTACGTGACACCGTTCCAGTCGGTGGAGGGCGGGAAGATGGTCTGGTTCTTCGCCTGCCTGTGCGGGGCCGGCTTCGCGCTGGCCTCCGCGCATTCCTGGCGGATCAAGATGAAGTGGTTCTCCAAGACCTCGCATTGAGGGCGTGCCACGACAGTTGTGATCTAATCGCAGGAACGCTGGCCTCGGGCCGCGCTGCACTGTCGTCGAACGCAGGTACCGGTCAATGAAATTCGCCGTGGCGGTCCACGGGACGCGGGGGGATGTCGAACCCTGCGCCGCAGTCGGCCTCGAACTCGTCCGCCGCGGCCACGAGGTGCGGATGGCGGTACCACCCAACCTCGTTGACTTCGTCGAGGACGCCGGCCTGGGTCCGGCGCTGCCCTATGGCGTCGACTCGCAGAAGCAGATCGAAGCCGACGTCTTCACCGAGTGGTGGAAGCCCCGCAATCCGCTCGCCGTCGTCCGCCAGGCCCGCGAGTACATCAGCGACGGCTGGGCCGAGATGAACGAGACGCTGACCGCCATGTCCGAGGGCGCCGACCTGATCCTGACCGGCACCACCTATCAGGAAGTCGCGGCCAACGTCGCCGAGTACCGACACGTCCCGCTGGCCGCCCTGCACTACTTTCCGTGCCGACCCAACAGCCAGACCCTGTCGATCCCCAAACCGGTGCTCGGGCCGGCATGGGCGGTGGTCGAATGGGGCCACTGGCGCCTCTACAAGAGCGCCGAGGACGACCAGCGGCGCGCCCTGGGCCTGCCCAGGGCGACCACCCGCGGGGTGCGACGTGTCGTCGAGGGCGGCACGCTGGAGATCCAGGCCTACGACGACGTGTTCTTTCCCGGGCTGGAGCAGGAATGGGAGGGCAAGCGCCCGCTCATCGGCTCGTTGACGATGGCACTGTCCACCTCGGTCGACGATGCGGTCAGCTCCTGGATTGGGGCGGGCGCGCCGCCGATCTACTTCGGCTGGGGCAGCATGCCGGTCGGCTCCCCCGCCGAGGCCATCGCGCTGATCACCGACGTGTGCGCCGAGCTCGGTGAGCGTGCGCTGATCTGCACCGGTATCTGGGACGTCGCCGACATCCCCGACGCCGAGCACGTCAAGGTGGTGCGCTCGGTCAATCACTCAGCGGTGTTCCCGCTGTGCCGCGCCATCGTCCATCACGGCGGAGCGGGGACCACTGCGGCCAGCGTCCGCTCCGGGGTGCCCACCCTCATCCTGTGGGTCGGAGCCGATCAGCCGGTCTGGGCAAACCAAGTCACCCGGCTGAAGGTCGGAACGGCACGCCGGTTCACCGCCACCACCAGGGACACCCTGCTTGCTGACCTGAGGACAGTTCTCACACCGGAATACGCCGCACGGGCGCGCGCGGTGGCCGCCCGGATGACCGCACCCACGGCCAGCATCACCGCCGCCGCAGACCTGCTCGAAGCGGCGGCCCGCAAACACCCCGGCCGCTGATCGGCGAATCGGCCGCTACGCGCCGACAAGGTAAAGTCAGCAGCCATGTGGACGACCGTGCTGGTGCTCGCCATCGCGGTCAATTTCGAACCCACCCGCATCGGTCTGATCGCCCTGATGCTGACTCGCAAGCACCCGATCCGCCAGCTGCTGATCTTCCTGCTGAGCGGCGTCACCCTGAGCGCCAGCGTCGGCCTGCTCGTGCTGTTCGTGTTCCACCGTGGCCTGTTCGGACCCACCAACTTCGACGGCTCCAAGATCCAGATCGGCATCGGCGCGGCCGTGCTGCTGATCGCCGCCATCATCGGCAGCAACGTGCCGCTGGGCCGCTTCGCGCGAAACCCCTTGGCCCCGCCCGAATTGACCGCCGAGGACGGCTCGCCGGCCGACGAACCGGTGACCACCACGGGCCGGGTGGCCATCCGGGCCAAGAACATCATCCACGGCGAATCGCATTGGTTCTCCAGCTTCGCCGGCCTCGGCCTGGCCATGCCGGGTGTCGAGTACATGGCCCTGCTCGCGCTGATCATCGCCTCCAACGAACCGCCGGCGATTCAGGCGCTCGCGCTGTTCGCCTTCCTGATTCTGGCCAACGCCATCTCGTCGATTCCCCTCGTCAGCTATCTGATCGCACCGCAGAAAACGGCCGTTCGGGTGCAGGCGTTCAACGAGTGGATCCGGCGCCGCACCCGGCGGCAGGTCGCCGCCGTGCTCGGCTTGGTGGGCACCATCCTGTTCATCGCCGGGATCGCCAGCCTCTGAGCTACTCGATGCTGCCGGTCAGTTCGAACTCGGCCAGCGTCTGGGCCGCCAACGCCCGCAACCGCGGCTTGCTGTTCTCCGCGCCGATCTCGTACGCCTCTACCGAGATCACCACCTTGCCGTTGATCCGCCCGGACACCACGACGAGCTGACCGTGCGAGCGCTGGATCTCCCGCATCGTCACGTGCTGGTCCAGTGCCCGGATCAAGACGTACTCCGCATCGGTTCCGTCGAGTTGGGCGAGCTGGGGCGGCAGGTCCCCCAGGTTCGAACACGACACCGGGAGGTCGTCGGAGTAGGCGAACAGCAACTCCGCCACCCCCTTGACCGCGGGCTTGGGCAGCCACGGCATCAGCGGAAGTAGCTCCAGGGTTGGGTCCGGCTGTGCCTTGGCGGTCTCCCGGGCGGTCCGAACCATCGCACGGGCCTCGGAAAGATCGGTGGTCACCTGGGTTGGGTCGACGGTGGCATTGGCGAACGCCATGGCCAGGGCACGGTCGTCGTCGAGGTTCTCCCGCAGATTGATCGCGATCACCAGGGTGACCGCTCCGTCGGAGGTCCGGCGACGGCCCAGATGCTCGGCCATCTTCGCAGCGAACCCGGCCACCAGCGAATAACTGTTTCCGCCGAGGGCGTGCGCGCGGGCGTCCCACTCGTTGGCATCGACGAAGACCGCGACCGACGGCACCACCACCGTGCTGTCGAGATCGACCCCGGGCTCGGCGGCCGGCTGCAGCGCCCGGGACTTGGCCAGTTCTTTGCGCTGTGCGGCGACGAGTTTGGCGGCCTTGACCGCCGTGCGGGCAGTCAGAGGCAGATCACGCACCGCCTGACGCAGATCGGCGGCCAGCGCTGCGCGGGCCGGGCGTGCCTTCGGCGGCGGGTATCCGATGTCGCGGATGTTGCCGGTGACGGCTTCGAAGATCGCCAGCAGTGCGCCGACCCCGTCGCCGATGCAATGCGAGCCGAGCATCGATATCGCGGTCGAGCCGTCGGTCAATGGCTGTACCACCAGATACCACGCCGGACCGTGCTCGGGATCCATCGGCAGCTCGCCGAGTTCGTCGGCCCAGTCCATCAGCTCACTGCGCGGCCGCGGATGCTCGGCGAAGCGGATCGGTGCGGGCGGACCGACCGGATCGACCCAGCGAGGCCGGCCGAACGGAAGCGGGGACGGCTCGATCAGCCGGCTGCCCAGCGATGCGGTGAAGTTGTCGTGGAATCGCTTGAGCGCCTCGACGTCCACCGGATGTTCGTAGACCCAGATGCATTGCATCAGCTGGCTGCGGCCGGTGGCACGCATCAGCTCGAACGCGGTTTGGTCGAGGAACTCGAGCCGGTGCTCGGAGCTCTCCGCATCTGCTGCGCGGCGGGCGAAAAGCCGTCGTTTGGGCCGTATTTCAGTTGTCAACGATGAACCTCATTCGATCACACCGGTCAGCTCGAACTCGGCGAGTACCTGGGCGACAACCTCGCGCAGACGGTCCCGGGTGTTGTCCAGACCCGGCTGGTAAGCGACCACCGCGATGGTGATCTGTTCGCCGACACGTCCCGAGACCAGGGTGAGAATGCCGTGCCGGCGCTCGAGCGCTTCCCTGGTCGTGTACCTGTCGACGCCACGCAGATTGATGTATTCGGCCGGGGTGCCGTCGATGCGCAGCAGATCGGCGGTCAGATCCCCCATGTTGGAGCACGACACCGGCAGGTCCTCGGAGAACCCGAACGTCATGTCCACGGTCTTGGCGAAGGCGCGCTTGGGCAGAAACGGGATGAGCGGAAGCAGCGCCACCATCTCGTCGGGCACGTCGCGGGCAGTCTTGAGGCCCTGCCGGATCGCCGCGCGGGCACCGGCGAGATCCTTGGTCACCGGGATGGGGTCGAAGCTGACGTTGGCGATCGACACCACGTTGCCGCCGGTGTCGTCGGCATCCTGGCGTTCGTTGACCGGAATCATCAGGGTGACCACACCATCGGAGGCGCGCACCCGGCCCTGATGCTCGGCCAGCTTCGCGCAGAATCCGGCCAGCAGCGAATATGAGTTCCCGCCAAGGCTTTCCGCGCGGGCATCCCAATCCTTGCCGTCGATGTAGACGGCCACGTTCGGCACGTGTACCTGCTGAGCACCGCCGGAGACGACGGCGGGCCGGGACGGCTTGGGCCGCACCAGTTCATGCCGGCGTGCCAGCGCCACCTTCGCCGCGCGGCCCAGAGTTCGGGCGGTCTCGGGAAAGTCCCTGACGGTCTGGCGCAGGTCGGCGGCCACCGCCCGCCCCCTGGTGCGCGAACCCGCGGGCGGGTAGCCGAGGGTGCGGTCCTTGCCGTTGATCGTGTCGATGGCCCTGCCGATGAAGCCGCCACCGTCGGCCACGCAGTGCGTCACCACCACGCTGATCGCCGTCGAACCGTCGGTGAAACGCTGCACGCCCATCCGCCAGCCAGGACCGCGTTCGGGGTCGATGGGCAGTTGGAGGTGTTCGTTGACCCACTCGAACAGCTCGGCGCGCGGGCGCGTCGAGTCGTCCATGTCGATGTCGCACTGCGGGCCCGGTGCCGCTACCCAGCGATGCCGGCCGAACGGGACGGGCGAACGCTCGATGTGCCGCGCGACCAGACCCTGCCCGAACTCGGCGTGAAAGCGCCGCAGACCGTGCATGTCGACGGGATGTTCGTAGGTCCAGACGATCTGCATGACGGCTTCTTCGCCGGATCCGCGCAACGCCAGGAGCAACGCCTGGTCGGTGTAGGGCACCACATTGTCCGAAACCCCGGCCACTGGGATCAGACCGTCGCCTTGGGTATCCGCGGAGACGACAGCGATTCGGCGCGACCGTCGGCGACCCGCAGGTAGGTGCACTTCATCTGCTCGACGAACTCCGCGATCGACTCGCGGGCGATCGGGTTGTCTGGGTAGGCCACCGTGATGATGGTGCCGTTGGCGCGACGGTTGACCCACATGCCGACCTGATTGGCCGCCCCGAGGTCGGTGTACAGCCGGCCGTTGAGACCATGCCACTGCGACATGATCATCGGATTCAGCGGCGGCAGACCCACGTCGAGGTACGACAACATCGGCACGCCGGCGCCCGGCTTGCGAATCTGTGGCAGCGATTCGGCCAGCTCGAAAACCCGCTCGATGGGCACGTTGGCGATGGGCATTCCGGAGTCGAAGGACTCCTGAGCCGCCTTGGCCACCTCGGCGAAGGACCGCGCCGCAACCGGTACCGACAGCGGCACCAGCCCGGTGAACCAGCCCGTCGTGACGAACTCCTCGGGAGTGCTGCGGGTGGTGGTCGGAGTGATCACGAAATAGGTGTCATCACCGGTGAGCTCGCGATGCGCGATCGCCGCGCAGGCGAACACGCCGCCGATGAAGCGAACCCCGGCCGAGGTGCAGGCCGACTCGAACCGATCGGTCTCGTGATCGTCCATCAACTGGACGGTGAGCAGATCGCCCGTGCAGGGTTCCGTCGAATCACCAAGTGGCAGAGGGAAAGTCGGCAACGAGCCGCCCGCGTCCTCCAGGAACTCGATCCACTTGCGGACGTCGGGTGACTCCAGCGTCAACCCGGAGGTGAACTCGTGCTGACGCAGGCAGTAGTCGTGGTAGCTGCCGGCGTCGGGCAGCTTGATGGGCGCACCGCCACCAGCGAGCGCCTCGTAGTTCATGTGCAGCTCGACGAACAACGCCACCATGAACATGGCGTCGGCGTGCAGGTGGTCGATGCTGACGTAGAACGTGAAGTGGTCGGCACGCTGAATCACGCCGAAGCGGAAGCAATCCCACTGCAGCGGGCTGGGCGTACCCAGCACATGCTCGCGCCACTGCGACGCCGTCATCTCGCCCTGTTTGGTGGCCACGAACTGGATGTCGGCCGGGTTGCTCACGGTGTGCCGGACGACATTGTCGTCATCGTCGAAGTCGAACCAGCTGTGGTAGGTGTCGTGCCGGCGCAGGTAGGAGTTGATGACGTAGGTCATCGCGCGGATGTCGCACCGTCCGGGCATGTTCCAGGCAGGGATGAGCAGCCGGGCCATCTCCAGACCGTTCGCCGAATGCTGGCGATACGTGCGGATGTGCTGCTCCTGCTGATAGCTGGCAGGCACATCGCTGACCGGAGCCTCCTGAAGCTTCTTCAGGCACGCCGGTGACGGACTCCACGAAGTGACCGTCCCCGGCGCGTCGACCCAGTCATGGATTGCAGTGAGTGCAACCACTCTGTTGTTCCCCTATTCGCGCCTGTCAGCGGGATGGAGCTGACGAAATCACACCGGCCAACGTCTCGCACAGGCCCTCGGCCAGCGCCCGGACGGTGGTGATGTCCATCGACCGCACTCGGATGCCCGTCTCGGTTTCGATTCGGGTACGCAGTTCGAGATTGCCCAGCGAGTCCAGACCATACTCGGAAATCGGCCGGTCCGGGTCGATCGAGCGGCGCAAGATCAGGCTGAGTTGCTCCGAGACCAGTCGCCGCACCCGGGTGGGCCACTCGTCGCGCGGCAACGTGTGCAGCTCGGCACGGAACGTGCTGGTGTCAGTCGGCCGGTCCCCGGTGGACGCGAACGCCTCGGCGAACGGGCTGCGCTGCGCGAGATCGGTCAGCCACGGCGTGCCGATCAGCGGCGCGTAACCGCTGTAGGCCCGGTCGTGGCGCAACAGCGCCTCGAAGGCGTGCGCACCTTCCTCGGGGCTGATCATCGCGGTGTCGCCGCCGGCAGCCAGGTGCTTACCTGCACCGATCTCGTCCCACGCCGCCCACGCGATCGCGGTGGCCGGCAGACCCTGCGAACGGCGCCACTGGGTGAAGCCGTCCAGCCAGCTGTTGGCCGCGGCGTACGCGCCCTGACCCGGCGAGCCCATCAGAGCCGCCGCCGAGGAGAACGAGCAGAACCAGTCCAGCGGCTGAGCCGTGGTGGCCCGGTGCAGGTGCCAGGCGCCGTAAACCTTCGGGGCCCAGTCCCGGTCCACCAGTTCGTCGGTGATGTTGGTCAGGATGGCGTCCTCGACCACGGCCGCCGCGTGCAGCACGCCGCGGACCGGAAGACCGGTCGCGGTGGCGGCTGCCACCAGGCGGTCCACCGTCTCCGACTGCGCGATGTCACCGGTGACGACCTCGACCTGGGCGCCGGAGGCGCGCATCCGCGCGATCTCCTCCAGTGCCTCGGGCTTCGGCTGTGAACGGGAGTTCAGCACGATGCGGCCGCAACCACCCGCGGCCATCTTGGCACCCAGGAACAAGCCCAGACCGCCGAGACCGCCGGTGATGATGTAGGAGCCGTCCCGGCGGAAGACCTTGGCCTGCTCCGGCGGAACCACGACACTGCTGTGGCCGACCTTGGGCACCGACAGCAGCAGCTTGCCGGTGTGCTCGGCGGCACCCATCACACGGATGGCGGTGGCCGCGTCGGCCAGCGGGTAGTGGGTGGTCTCCGGCTGCGGCAGGACACCGTCGGCGGTCAACCGGTAGACGGTGTCGAGCAGTTCGCGGATCTGCTCCGGGTGGGTGCTGGCCATCAGGGCCAGGTCGACACCGTAGAAGGACAGGTTGCGACGGAACGGGAACAGGCCCATCCGGGTGTCGCCGTAGATGTCCTTCTTGCCGATCTCGACGAACCGGCCGCCGAAGGCGAGCAGTTCCACGCCGGCCCGCTGCGAGGCACCGGTCAGCGAGTTCAGCACGATGTCGACGCCGTAGCCGTCGGTGTCCCGGCGGATCTGCTCGCCGAACGCGGCGGTACGCGAGTCGTAGACATGCGTGATGCCCATGGTGCGCAGCATGTCGCGGCGTTCCTCGGTGCCCGCCGTCGCGTAAATCTCGGCGCCGGCAGCCCGGGCGATGGCGATTGCGGCCTGGCCGACACCGCCGGTGGCGGAGTGGATCAGCACCTTGTCGCCGGCCTTGATGTGGGCCAGGTCGTGCAGGCCGTACCAAGCCGTGGCCGAGGCGGTGGTCACCGCGGCCGCCTGATCATCACGTAGGCCGGCGGGCAGGGTCACTGCCACATCGGCGTCACAGGTGACGAACGAGCCCCAGCAGCCGTTGGTCGACATGCCGCCGACATGGTCGCCGACCCGGTGAGAGGTGACCTGCGGGCCGACCGCGGTCACCACGCCGGCGAAGTCCAGACCCAGCTGGGGCTGCAGACCCTCGAAGCTCGGGTAGCGGCCGAAGGCCAGCAGAACGTCAGCGAAGTTGAGGCTGGACGCCGTCACGGCGACCTCGATCTGACCCGGGCCGGGCGGGATGCGGTCGAACGCAGCCAGTTCCAGGGTCTCGATGTCACCCGGGGTGCGGATCTCCAGGCGCATTCCGTCGCGGGCGTGGTCGACCACGGTGGTGTAGCGCTCGTCGGGCCGCAGTGGGCTCGGGTAGAGGTGCGCGGTGTACCACTGTCCCTTGCGGAACGCGGTCTCGTCTTCCTCGCTGCCGGTGAGCAGCTGGGCTGCCATCAACTTGGCCTCGGTGGCGTCGTCGACGTCGATCTGGGTGGGCCGCAACTGCGGGTGCTCGGCACCGATCACACGCAGTAGACCACGCAGGCCGGCCTGCTCCAGGTTCGGCCGCTCATCGGCGAGCACCGTCTGGGCGTTGCGGGTTACGACGTAGAGCCGGGGCGCTTCGCCTGCCGTCTCGGACAGCTCGCGGGCGATGCGCACCAGGTGGCGCACCTGCTCGCCGCCGCGGTGCGGCAGCTGCTCTTCGGGGCAGCCGTTGCGTGCCGGGGTGACCACCACGACGTTGTCGAAGCCACCTTCGGAGAAGTGCGAGCCCAGAAGCTGGGAGTTGTAGGCGTGGTCGGCGTGCTGAGGCCACGACATCGTGGTCACGTCGGCGTCGTTGAGCTTGAGCGCGTCGGTCAGCGCCGAGGCCAGCATGTCAGCGGCATCGGAGGTGCTGACGACCAGCCAGGTCGCCGAGTTCGCGTGGGTGACCTCGTTGAGCTGCTGCTGACGCCACTCGATGGCCAGCAGACGCTCGTTGAGCACCCGGTCGCCCTCGTTGGCCTCGGACATACCGCTGCCCATGCGCAGACCCTGGACACCGAACAGCACGGTGCCGTAGTCGTCGAGCAGCTCGATATCGGCCTCAACCGAGGAGCCGTCGAGCGAAGCGAGCTTCGTCAGGCAGTACCGCGCATTGCGGGTCGGGCCGTGCACCTTCAGCCGACGCACACCGAGCGGCAACAGCAGCCCGCCGGTGCCGGAGGACTGCACACCCGGATGGGCGGCGACCGACTGGAAGCAGGCATCCAGCAGTGCGGGATGCACACCGTAGGCGGTCTGCTGGTTGCGGATCGACGACGGCAGGCCGATCTCGGCCAGCACGGTGCCGGCGGACTCATCGCCGGCGTTGACGGCCACCAGGCCGGTGAACGCCGGGCCGAACTGCACGCCGCGGCCGTCGAACCAGGTACGGACCTCGCTGCCGTCGGCGCGGTTGGGGTGCGCCGCCAGCAGTTCGTCCATGTCGTAGGAGTGCGGCTGCTCGTCGGCATCGGCGGCATGCAGCACCGCGCTGGCGCGACGTTCCCGCTCACCGTCGGTGTCGGTCTCGACCACGAACTCCAGCACACCGGGCGTCTTGGCCGAGGCTACGGCACTGACCGGGGTCTCGTCCTCGAGCAGCAGCATCGCGTCGAACGTCACGTCGCGGACTTCGGCAGCCTCACCAAGGGCGGTGCGTGCCGCGGCCAGAGCCATCTCGCAGTAGGCGGCGCCGGGCAGCGCCGGCACGTTGTTGATCTGGTGATCGACCAGCCACGGCAGCGCCGCGGTGCCGACCTCGGCCTGCCAGGCATGCCGTTCCGGGTCCTCGAGCAGGCGCACGTGGGCACCGAGCAGCGGGTGGGCCGCCACCAGGTGAGCACCACGGGCCTGCTGATCGCCACCCTCGGAAGCCAGCATCATGCTGCGATGGGTCCAGGTCGGCAGCGGCGCGTCGACCAGGTGACCGGCCGGGTAGAGCACCGAGAAGTCCACCTCGGCGCCGGCGGAGTACAGGCTGCCGAGGAACTCACCGAGTCCGTGCGGCACTTCCTGACCACGACGCATACCGGCCACAGCGGCCACCGAGATATCCAGTGTCGCGGCGGTCTGGTCGATCGGGCGGGTCAGCAGCGGATGCGGGGCCAGCTCGCCGAACACCCGGAAGCCGTCCTCGAGCGCGGTCTGCACGGCCGCCGAGAAACGCACGGTGTGGCGCAGGTTGTCGACCCAGTAGTCGGCATCGCAGTAGGGCTGCTCGCGCGGGTCGAACGAAGTGGCCGAGTAGTACGGGATCTCCGGGGCCATCGGGGTGATGTCGGCCAGCATCTCCGACAGCTCGTCGAGGATCGGCTCCACCTGAGGCGAGTGCGACGCGACGTCGACGTTGACCTCGCGGGCCATGATCTCGCGCTGCTCCCACGCCGCGACGATGTCGCGGACGGTCTGGGTGGCACCGCCGATCACCGTCGAGTTCGGGGACGCCACAACGGCGACCACGACATCTTCGATGCCCTGCTTCTCGAGTTCCTCGCGCACCTGCTGTGCGGGCAGCTCGACCGAGGCCATCGCACCGCCGCCGGCCAGCCGCAGGCACAGCAGTGAACGACGGCAGATGACCTTGACGCCGTCCTCCAGTGACAGTGCACCGGAGACGACGGCAGCGGCAACCTCGCCGAGCGAATGGCCGATGACGGCGCCCGGCGCGACGCCGTAGGCCTTCATCGTCGCGGCCATGGCCACCTGCATCGCGAAGATGGCCGGCTGGACCTTATGGATACCCTCGACGGTTTCGGGGGCGGTGATGGCCTCGGTGATCGAGAAACCGGACTCCGCGGCGATCAGCGGTTCGATCTCGGCGATCGTGGCGGCGAAGACGGGCTCGGTGGCCAGCAGCCCCACACCCATCGAGGCCCACTGCGAGCCCTGGCCGGAGAAGATCCACACCGGTCCGCGGTCGTCGTGTCCGACGGCGGCCTGGTAGGGATCGTCGCCCTTGGCGACCTCACGGAGCCGCTCGACCAGTTCGGCGCGGTCGGCGGCGATGACGGCGGTGCGCACCGGGCGGTGCCCGCGGCGACGCGCCAGCGTGTAGGCCAGGTCGCGCAGCGACAGGTCGGCGGAGCTGTTCTCGACCCAGTCGGCAAGCCGCTCGGCGGTGTGCCGCAGCTCGTCGGCGGAGGTGGAGCACACCGGGAAGACCAGCAGGCCGGCGTCGGCAGCAGCAATCGCGGCAGCATCGGCGACGTCCGTGGTGGGCGCCTGCTCGAGCACGGCGTGGACGTTGGTGCCCGACATGCCGTACGACGACACCGCAGCGCGGCGGGGACCGTCGGTCGGCCAGTCGGTGGCCTCGGCCGGGACGAACAGTCCGGTATCGACCTTGGCGAGGTGTTCGGGCAGACGGTTGAAGTGCAGGTTCTGCGGCACGACACCGTGGTGCACGGACAGCACGGCCTTCATCAGGCCCAGCACACCCGCAGCGGACTCGGCGTGGCCGAAGTTGCTCTTGACCGAGGTCAGAGCGCACGGGCCGGCGATGCCGTAGACGCTGGAGATGCTGTTGAACTCCTTGGTGTCACCCACCGGCGTGCCGGTGCCGTGACCCTCGACCATGCCGACGGTGGCGGGGTCGACATCGGCGGCGGCAAGCGCGGCCTTGAAGACCGAGATCTGCGCCTCGGTCGACGGGGTGAGGATGTTCTCGGTGCGCCCGTCCTGGTTGGAGGCGGTGCCCTTGATGACGGCCAGAATCCGGTCACCGTCGCGCTCGGCGTCGTCGAGACGCTTGAGCATGACGATGCCGCAGCCCTCCGAACGGACGAAGCCGTCGGCGTTCACGTCGAAAGCGTGGCAATGGCCGGTCGGCGACAGCATGCCCTGGCCGGAGGCCGAGGCATACAGACGCTGATCGAGCATGAGCATCACACCGCCGGCGAGGGCCATGTCGCTTTCACCCTCATGCAGGCTGCGGCACGCGCTGTGCACCGCCACCATGCTCGACGAGCAGGCGGTGTCCATGGTCAGGGCCGGTCCCAGCAGTCCCAGCGCATGGGAGATGCGCCCGGAGGCCATGCTGAACGGTGTCCCGGTGAAGGCATAGGCCTGGTCGTAGGCGCCGGCGGCGCTGGTGAGCATGGCGTAGTCGTCGTGCGACATACCGATGAAGACACCAGTCGACGTTCCGGACATCTGGGCAGGAGTGTGCCCGGAATGCTCCACGGCTTCCCACGCGGTCTCCAGCAGCATGCGGTGCTGCGGGTCCATCGCGGTGGCCTCGCGCTCGTTGATGCCGAAGAAGTCCGGATCGAAGCCTGTGACGTCGTCGACGAAGGCGCCCCAGCGCGACACCGACCGTCCCGGCACGCCGGGTTCCGGGTCGTAGTACTCGTCGGCGTCCCACCGCTCGGCGGGAATCTCGGTGACGAGGTCAGCGCCCTCCAGTAACGCCTCCCACAGCTTGTGTGGCGAGTCGATCCCTCCGGGCAGCCGGCAAGCCATACCAACGACTGCAATCGGGGTGACAGATGTCTCTCGCACGTCCGCTCACACCTCACTCTTCGTCAACACGGGGCAAGGCAACCTGCCTGATTCTGATTAGGAATCGTCAAGCGAAGTTGCCAACGTGATCGGTAGCTTAGCGGCTTTTTCTAACCACGGCGACAAATGTTTTGTGATTTTGATTGGAGATTGGCCAATGTTACCGTGCTCGACAAGCCCGCCACCTGCAGCAACGGAGATCCGGTAGCTGAACATTCCGCAACTCGGGGCGAAAAGTTCCTCAAAATGCCCGAGCCGGTTGTCGGAAAATCAGTCTTGAGCAGGGCTTTTACCGAAGAGTCGAGCAACGTCCCGCGGCGCTGTCGCGCCCGGGGCTGCCGCTAGCCGGGCCCCGGCCACCGTTGCAGCAGGTTGGTTGTCGCAAGTCAGGCGAAATTCGGCCAATATGGCGATACAGCAAATTTCCGGACCGAGTTGCACCACCCGTTCGGACGCTGCGGCAAGAACACCCCCGGCGATGCCATCGAATAACGAGGTTGCGGCACCGATCCGGCCAACCTGTGAGGCCGGCCACACGGGTATTCCTGAGAGTTTCCGCTATTGCGCCTCAGCTTTCTAGACGCCGATGAGCTGGGCTTTCTGATCACAGCCTGCGCAGATGGCAACTGACCTGAGAGTAGCCTGAGAATTGCGTCTCAGCTGTTCATTATGCGTGATTCAGGCCACATTCAGGACCATCAAAGCAAAGCCGTTATCAGACAATTCCGGCATATTTTGACGAGTCAGCAAATGCGTTTTGCTAAGCGACAGGCTATTTGGCATTAATTGGTAAAACACCTCGTTGAATTCGACATGAGGGGCCCGGAAAGGGCCCCCGAGTGACGATTGTCACTCGCGGTCAAAGGCGGTAGGAAGGGGTTGCCGAAGTTAGCTGTGAGCCAGATATGAGAAGTCTCGGGGCCCTCTGAACACGGCGAGTCGCCCGCGACACGCCGGTGCTGCGACACGACACGACACCGCTGAAAGCGACGCGGACGGCGGGCGCTAGCCCGCAACCACCCCTGCGGCGCGGGGTGCGAACGTCGCACCGAACTCCTGGACGGGTGTGAAACCGTGCTTGCGCGCCGCCGCGGCACCATGGCGGATCAAGGCGGCCGTGGCCACGAAACCCGCCTGGTCGGTGACGACGAAGGGAGTCAGAAGCCGGTTGTGCACGTACCCGAACGACAAACCCTTGTCGGGCATCGCCCAGCCGAGGGAACCGCCCAGCCCGACGTGTCCGAAGCCGGGCAGAACGCCGGGGAACGGCAGCGAGTGATATCCCAGATGGAAGGCCATCGGCAGGATCAGATTGCGGTCCGGGGCCAGGCTCGGCCGCCCGGTCAGGCCGGCGACCAGGTCAGCGGACAGATAACGCCGACCGTCGATCTCGCCGCCATTGGCGATCGCGCCGTACATGCGGGCCAGACTCCGCGCGGTGGCCACGCCGTTGGCCGAGGGCAGCTCGCTGTCGAGCAGCGGCATGTCGCCCTGAACGACGGCTTTCATCCCCGGGAAGTACATCGAGCCGAAGATGGCCGACACCTCGAGGGCGGCAATCCTGGGCGCTATCGCGTTGAACAGCGGGTTGGGGATGTTGAGCTGTGGCCCGACGATGTGCGCGGCCCGGGTGGGCGCGCCCAGTGGCGGTCGGCCCAGGTGGATGCCGTCGGTGTTGAGCGGCTCGGCCACCTCGATGCGCATCAGCTCGCGCATCCCCTTGCCGGTGACGGCGCGGGCCAGGCCGGACAGCAGCCAGCCGTAGGTGATCGCGTGATATGCGGGCTTGCCGAAGTGCCTGCCCACCGGCGCTGCGGCAATCCGCTCCTCCATGTGCAGGTGATCGAGCAGTTCGCGGGTGCGCACGCCGCGCAGGTTGGCCAGCCCGGCCCGGTGCCGCATGACGTCGCGCACGGTGATCTGGCCCTTGCCGTTGGCGCCGAACTCCGGCCAGTACTCGGCGACGGGCGCGTCGTAGTCGATCAGGCCGCGGTCGACGAGGCGGTGGATGACCGTCGAGGCGACACCCTTGGTCGCCGAGAACACCGTGGCGCCGGTGTCGGCGGACCAGTGCTCTCGTCCGCGCCGGTCCGACCAGCCTGTCCAGACGTCGACCACCGGCTGACCGTCGAGGTACACCGCCAACGCCCCGCCACCGAAGCGGGGATGCGGAAAGAGGCTCGCGAAGCTGCGAACCGCATAGGCGAAGTTCGGGTCAGCCGCGCCTTGCACCCCGCGCGGCAACACCGAAGACTCACCAGTCACATGTGTCACACACAGGAATTTAACCGGCCTAAGCAGCAGTGCGCCGAATCGTTGCCAATTCGTTAACTTGGCGGCGGCCGGTCAGCTTGACTCGTCGGCGGCATCGAGTATCTGCTGCGCAGCAAGCGCCGGCGTCAGTTCGCCCTCGCGAACCTGCCGTTCGATCTCGGTACGCCGACTCTTCACGGCCGGATGCCGCAACACCCGGTCGAGCACCGCATCGCGCACCATCGACCACGTCCAGTCCACCTGCTGTGCACGGCGGCGAGCGTCGAACTGACCGGCCGCGGTCAGCACGTCGCGATGCTTGAGCACCGTGTCCCACAGCTCGTGCAAGCCTGTGCCCTGCAGCGCGCTCATCGTCAAAACCGGTGGACGCCAGAGCGTTTCGCGAGGATAGATCAGCCGAATCGCGGCCGAGAGCTCCCGCGCGGCCGCGTTGGCCTCGATGGCGTGTTCACCGTCGGCCTTGTTCACCACGACGATGTCGGCCAGTTCGAGGACACCCTTCTTGATGCCCTGCAGCTGGTCGCCGGTGCGGGCCAGAGTCAGGAACACAAAGGTGTCCACCATGTCGGCCACCGTCACCTCGGACTGACCAACCCCGACGGTCTCGACCAGGATCACATCGAAGCCGGCGGCCTCGAGGAGCACGATCGTTTCCCTCGTCGCCTTGGCCACCCCGCCGAGGGTCCCCGAGGTCGGCGACGGTCGGATGTAGGCCTCGGGTTGCACCGCCAGCCGCGCCATCCGGGTCTTGTCCCCCAGGATGGAACCGCCGGTGCGGGTCGACGACGGGTCGACCGCGAGCACCGCCACCCGGTGGCCCTGCTCGATCAGGTACATGCCGAGGGCCTCGATGGTGGTCGACTTGCCCACCCCCGGCACGCCGGTGATGCCGACGTGCAGGGCCTTGCCGGCATCCGGCATCAACTCCAGCAGCAGACGCTGCGCCTGCTCGCGGTGATCTGCCCGGGTCGACTCCACCAGCGTGATGGCCCGGGGCAGCGCCGCACGGTCACCGCTGCGGATGGCCCCGGCCAGGGCGGCGACGTCGGAGGGCATCAGGAGAGGGTGTAGCCCAGCCGGTCGGCCAACTTGTGCAGCAGGTCGACCGCGGCGTCGGAGATCACCGTGCCGGGCGGGAAGATCGCGGTGGCTCCGGCGGCGTACAGCTCGTCGAAGTCGCCGGGCGGGATGACACCGCCCACCACGACCATGATGTCGGGCCTGCCCACCTCAGCCAGCGCGTCGCGCAGCGCGGGCACCAGCGTCAGGTGACCCGCCGCCAGGGACGACACCCCGACCACGTGGACGTCGTTGTCGGCGGCCTGCCGCGCGACCTCGTCCGGCGTGGAGAACAGCGAACCCACGTCCACGTCGAAGCCGATGTCGGCGAAGGCGGTTGCGATGACCTTCTGGCCGCGGTCGTGACCGTCCTGGCCCATCTTGGCGACCAGGATGCGCGGCCGGCGGCCGTCTGCCTCGGCGAACTTCTCCACCAGTCGGGTGGCTTCGGATAGTCCGGAGATGGTTCCTCCCGCCCCTACTTCGTCACGGTAAACCCCGGAGATGGTGCGGATCTCGGCCTGGTGCCTGCCGTATACCTTCTCCAGCGCGTCGGAGATCTCGCCGAGAGTGGCCTTGGCACGCGCGGCGTCGATCGCCAGCGCCAGCAGGTTGTTGCCCAGACCATCGTCGCCGGCGCTTCCGGAAGCACCCGCTGCCCTGGTCAATTCGTCCAGCGCCGCCTGGCAGGCCGCCTCATCGCGCTCACTGCGCAGCTGGGCCAGCTTGGCGAGCTGCTCGGTCCGCACCCGGCTGTTCTCGACCTTGAGGACCTCGATCTCCTGATCCTCGGCCACCTGGTACTTGTTCACACCGATCAGCGGCTGCGCGCCGGAGTCGATGCGCGCCTGGGTGCGTGCGGCGGCCTCCTCGATACGCAGCTTCGGAATACCCTCGCTGATGGCCTGCGCCATGCCACCGTGCGCGGCGACCTCGGCGATGTGGGCCCGGGCCTTCTCGGCCAGCTGGTGGGTCAGCCACTCCACGTAATAGGAGCCGGCCCAGGGATCGATCGGCCGGGTGGTGCCGGACTCCTGCTGCAACAGGAGCTGGGTGTTGCGGGCGATACGGGCCGAGAAGTCGGTCGGCAGCGCCAGCGCCTCGTCGAGGGCGTTGGTGTGCAACGACTGGGTGTGGCCCTGGGTGGCGGCCATCGCCTCGATGCAGGTGCGTGCGACATTGTTGAACACGTCCTGGGCGGTCAGCGACCAGCCCGAGGTCTGCGAGTGGGTGCGCAGCGACAACGACTTCGAGCTCTTGGCACCGAACTCGGCGACCAGTTCGCTCCACAGCAGCCGGCCCGCACGCAGCTTGGCGACCTCCATGAAGAAGTTCATCCCGATGCCCCAGAAGAAGGACAGCCGCGGGGCGAACTTGTCGATGTCCAGACCCGCGTCGACGCCGGCCTTGAGGTAGTCGACACCGTCGGCCAGCGTGTAGGCGAGCTCGAGATCGGCTGTGGCACCGGCCTCTTGGATGTGGTAACCCGAGATCGAGATGGAGTTGAACTTCGGCATCTTCGCGCTGGTGTAGGCGAAGATGTCGGAGATGATCCGCATCGAGGGCGTGGGCGGATAGATGTAGGTGTTGCGGACCATGAACTCTTTGAGGATGTCGTTCTGGATGGTCCCGGCCAGCTTCTCCGGTGGCACACCCTGTTCCTCGGCGGCCACCACGTACAGCGCCAGGATCGGCAGCACCGCGCCGTTCATGGTCATCGACACCGACACCGCCGACAGGTCGATACCGTCGAAGAGTTGCCGCATGTCCAGGATCGAGTCGATGGCCACCCCGGCCATACCGACATCGCCCTGCACCCGTGGGTGGTCGGAGTCGTAGCCGCGGTGGGTGGCCAGGTCGAAGGCCACCGACAGGCCCTTCTGGCCGGCGGCCAGATTGCGGCGGTAGAAGGCGTTGGAATCGGCGGCCGTCGAGAACCCGGCGTACTGGCGGATGGTCCACGGCTGGTTGACGTACATCGTCGGGTACGGCCCACGGATGAACGGCGCCTCACCGGGGAAGCTGTCGAGCGGATACCCCTGCGCCACCACCGCGCCACGGTCGGCCCCGACGTACACCGGCTTGACCGCGATACCCTCCGGCGTCTGCCAGTCGAGCTGCTCGGCGACATAACCGTGAGCTACCGCTGCTGCCGAAATATGCTGCGCCACATCGCTTTCGGTCGGCGGCGTGACGGTGCCGCCACCGTGCAGCGGGACGTCGGCGAAGCTGGGTACGTGAGCCGTGGCGCTAGCCACCTCGGACTGAGTCATAGGAGTCAGGCCCCCAATCGGGTGAGCAGTGACGAAAGCGCTTCGACCGCATCGATCTTCGCGGTCAGATACCCGTCGGGTCTGGCATCGCCCGAGTTGTCGGCGACCGCCTTCTCCGGACCTGCCAGCAGGATGTGCTCGAGGCCGGCCGACCGTGCGGCCTGGACCACTGCGGCGCTGTCGGTGCCGTACCGGGCGTCGGTGCCGCAGATGACCGCGACGGTTGCGCCGGCATCGGCGACCGCACCGGCCACCCCGGCGGCGTCGACGGTTCCCGGGTTGACGGTGTCGATGCCGCCCGATGCGAGCAGATTGGCGGCGAAGGTGGCCCTGATGTTGTGCTCGGCGAGCGGTCCCAGCGGCAGCAGCACCACTGCCGGACGTGACCCGGTGCGCTCCAGGTGCGCGTCGGAGCGGTCGCGCAGTGCTTCAAACCCGGCGGCGTAGCGCTGCACAGCCGCTGACGAGTCACTGCGCGGCAGAACAGGTTCGGTGAGGTTCGGGAATTCGTTGACGCCGGTGATCGCGGTACGCCGGTGGGCGATGTCGTCGGCGCGCCGCGCGCGGACCTGCTCGACCTGCTCGGCGATGTGATCACGGGCAGCGACGAACCCGCCGCGGGCCTCGATGTCCTGGAAGTGCGACCACGCCTGAGCGGCAAGGCTTTCGGTGAGGTCCTCGACGTACCAGGAACCGCCGGCAGGGTCGAGCACGCGGCCGATGTGGGACTCCTCGAGCAGCAGCAGCTGGGTATTGCGCGCGATACGCCGGGCAAAACCGGACCCGACACCCGGGAATCCGCCGGGGATCGCCACGTCGAAGGTGAGCACCTGCACGGTGTCGGCTCCCCCGACGCCCGCGCCGAAGGCGGCCAGCGTGGTCCGCAGCATGTTCACCCACGGGTCGCGCTGGGTCATCATCGGCAACGAGGTCACAGCGTGCAGCACCGTCGCCCCGCTCTGCGGCGCGCCGAGCACCTCGGCGACCCTGGCCCACAGCTGGCGGGCCGCGCGGAACTTCGCGATCGTCATGAACTGGTCGTCGTCGGCCACCAACCGGAAGCTGACCTGCCGCAACGCGGCGGCGAGATCGATACCGGCGTCGGTCAGCAACCGCACGTAGTCCACCGCCGCGCCCAACGCACCGGCGAGTTCCCAGGCCGCGTTCGCGCCGCGGTTATGCAGGGCCGCGCCGTCCACGGTGATCGCGCGCACACCCGGCTTGCCCGCCAGCCCCGAGGCAACGCTCACGACGTCCTCGGCGGACGCGGCCTGGCGTCCGCTCAGCGGCGCGGTCAGCGGGTCGGCGCCCAGGTCGATCGACATCGCGGCCCGTTTGGCGTCATCGGCGCCCGCCACCAGAGCTAGCACGGCATCCGCCGCAGCCGTGAAGTCCGCGCCCGCGTCCAGGACGACCGGCGCCAGGTCCAGGTAGACACCCTCCAGCAGCCGATCGAGGTCAGCGGGGCTCACCCCATGTTCGCCGACCTGCAGGACCAGCGCGCTGACCCCGTCGGCGAGGGCGTCGAGCACCGCCGCGTTGCCGTCGGCGACCGGAGCCTCCGAGGCCGGAAACGCCTCGGCCACTTTCCATCCCGCGTTCACGTCGCGGTGCGCGTCACCACCGCGGATGAATGGCCAGGTCCCCGGCAGCGGCGGCTCAGGCAGCTCGTCGAGCGAGGTGTACAGCGGGCGGATCGGAAACCCCTCGTACGTCGGCGAGTCGAGCAGGCGTTCCGGTTCGGCCGGCAGATCAGCGGGATCTCGACGGCTGCTCTTGGCGAGCACACCCGCCACCGCAGTGCGCCAGCGGGCGCGCTCCTCGTCCACCTTCACCGACACCGGCAACTCCTGTTGTCGCAGCATGTGGCGGCCCGCGGCGGGACGCACCATCAGCTACTCAGGCTAAATGATGGCGTGAGCGGGGGCGTCGGCGCGTCGGGACCCACGGCACGGAATTGGGTTCTCGTCCGCGAGCCCATCACAAACTGCCCGTAATCTTGGTAAACGTGACGTCGAACGCCCGCACCACCCTGCGCAACGTCACCTCCGCGCTGGTAGCCGCCGCGCGTCAGGTGTCTGCCACCCGGCTCGTCGTCACCCTCACCGCCATTGTGATTCTCGTCGCAATCGCGCTTCTGGTCCCGCTGCCGACCGCCGTCCAGCTTCGCGACTGGGCCACCTCGGTCGGCCCGTGGTTCCCGCTGGCGTTCCTCGGTGCACACATCGTCGTCACCGTGTTCCCGTTTCCCCGCACCGCCTTCACCCTGGCTGCCGGCCTGTTGTTCGGCCCGGCGCTCGGGGTCGGTATCGCGGTGACGGCCAGCACGTGCAGCGCGGTGATCGCGCTGCTGCTGGTGCGCGCGCTGGGCTGGCAGCTCAGCAGCGTGGTCAGCCATTCGGCGGTGGCAACGGTGGACGCGCGGCTACGCGCCAGGGGCTGGCCGGCGATCCTGTCGTTGCGGATGATTCCGGCCGTTCCCTTCTCGGTGCTCAACTACGCGGCGGGCGCGTCGGCGGTGCGGCTGGGGCCCTACCTTCTGGCCACGCTCATCGGCCTCCTGCCGGGGACCGCCGCGGTGGTGATCCTCGGTGACGCCCTGACCGGAAACGTCAGTCCGCTGCTCGTGCTGGTCTCCCTGTGTACGGCCTGCGTCGGAATGGCCGGGCTGATCTACGAGACCCGGCACTACCGGCGCCAGCACCGCCCGGCGCAGCCGGCAGCGGACCTGGAGCCCGATGCCGAGCCGGCACCGACCAGTTAGCTCTCCGTCGACCCGTGCCGCGGGCCCGAGGAATCGATCTGCTGCTGGGACAGCGGCGGATACTGCATCGCCGGCAGCGGATCCACGGGTGCCGCCGTCAGCGCGCTGATATCGCTGGAGCGGGCATCGGCGACCGCAGCCGCCACCGCCTGGGCGATCTCGGGATCGGTCTGGGTGTTGAACCAGTCCTTGACCTCGTCGCTGTCGTCCTCGGGCTTCGGCAGGTCGGTATCCACCGGTGACGGCGTATAGCGGAACACCCCGTCCTCGCCCGGCGCACCGAGCAGTTTGGTGAAGCCCTGCAGCGCCGAGCCGAAGTCGCTGGGCACCACCCACACCTTGTTCGCCTCGCCCTTGGCCATCAGCGGCAGCGTCTGCAGGTACTGGTAGGCCAGCAGCTCCGGGGTGGGCCGGCCGGCCTTGATCGCCGCGAAGGTCTTCTCGATGGCCTTGGCCTGGCCCTGAGCCTGCAAGTACTGGGCGGCCCGCTCACCCTGGGCACGCAGCATGCGGGACTGCCGGTCGGCCTCGGCGGCCAGGATCGCCGCTTGCTTGGCGCCCTCGGCCGCCAGAATCTGCGCCTGCTTCTGACCCTCGGCCTGCTTGATCGAGGCCTCCCGGGTGCCCTCGGCCGTCAGGATCATCGCGCGTTTCTCACGGTCGGCCCGCATCTGCTTTTCCATCGAGTCCTGGATCGACGGCGGCGGGTCGATACTGCGCAACTCCACCCGGGCAACCCGCAGACCCCAGCGGCCGGTGGCCTCGTCGAGAACGCCGCGCAGCTGGCCGTTGATCTGGTCGCGTGAGGTCAGGGTCTGTTCCAGCGTCATGCCGCCAACCACGTTGCGCAGGGTGGTGGTGGTCAGCTGCTCGACACCGACGATGTAGTTGCTGATCTGGTAGACCGCGGCCTGCGGATTGGTCACCTGGAAGTAGACGACGGTATCGATGTTGACCGTCAGGTTGTCCTCGGTGATCACCGGCTGCGGCGGGAACGAGACCACCCGTTCGCGCAGGTCGACGCGGGCGCGGATCCGGTCGATGAAGGGCACCAGCAGCGTCAGCTGGCCCGACACCGTCTTGCTGTATCGGCCCAGTCGCTCGATGACCGCGGCTTCGGCCTGCGGGATCAGGGCGACGGATTTCGCGACGATGATGACGGCGAAGATCACCAACACCGCCAGCAGTACGAGACCGGCTATGGCACCGTCCATTGAAGCTTCTCCTTACAGGGTTTGGTCCTGATGTCTCACGCGTTCTTCCAGACGACGGCGGTGGCGCCGTCGATGTGCATGACGGTGACGTGGTCGCCGGCTTCGTACACATCGTTGTCGTTGTAGGGGCGGGCCGTCCAGACCTCGCCATCGAGCTTGACCTGGCCTTCATGCTGCGTTATCCGGTCGAGCACCAGCGCATTCTTGCCTTCCAGCGCCTTGACCGGGTCCTGCATGCCCTCCCCCGACGTCAGTTTGCGCCGCAGGGCGGGGCGTACCAGTGCGAGCAGCAGGATCGACACGACCAGGAACACCGCGCCGTCGGCCCACACCGGCAAGTCGAGAAGCCAACTCGACACGGCGGCGGCCAGCGCACCACCGGAGAGCATCACCAAGAACATGTCGCCGGTGAGCGCTTCGGCCCCGGCAAGACCCAGCGCGCAAATGAGCCAGATCAGCGCCGCGGGCATACCACAACGATACGCGGGAATCCGAAGGGATGGTTGAAGAAGGCCAGTTCAAGGTCCAGCCACTACACTTCCAACATCATGTGGTGTCCCAGTGTTTCGCTATCGATGTGGGCCAACGCCTGGCTTGCGGGCCAGGCTGCGCCCGACGATGTCTTGGACGCGTTATCTTCCTGGGCGCCAACACATTCCGTGACCGCATACGACTCGGTGGCCGCCGGCCGCACCGGCCTGCCATGGCCTGATATCGACGATGCGGGCGCGGTGTCGCTGCTGCAGACGGTGCGCAGCATCGCCGGCCGGCGACCCGATGTTGCCTGGCCTTCGCGGCCCTCGATCACCGTGGCGCTACCGGTACCCGGCGATGTGCGGGGTCTGGCACCCGGTACGCAGTTCCAGCGTGACGCGCTGGCCTCCGGCGAGGCGATCATCATCTCCGGACCAGACGGCGAGGCCGTCGGCCTGGTACCCGATTTCGAGTACGACGACGCCGATGACGAGCTTCCCGACGGCGACCGGTTTCCCGAACTGTGCGCGCTGTCCTGGACGGTGTACTCG
Organism: Mycobacterium sp. NBC_00419; assembly: GCF_036023875.1. Classification (NCBI taxonomy): domain Bacteria; kingdom Bacillati; phylum Actinomycetota; class Actinomycetes; order Mycobacteriales; family Mycobacteriaceae; genus Mycobacterium; species Mycobacterium sp. NBC_00419. The sequence continues at coordinate 5,412,249 of NZ_CP107931.1, read as the reverse complement.
CTGCCGGCCGGTCCCATGCCCGAACACCTCGACCTCGGTGAGAGCGAGTATGCGCTGCGCTCGGCGGTGCGCTCGGCCGCTGAGGCACTGGGTGCCCTGGAGCTGGGTTCGGCAGGCGGAGTGGACGACCCGCGCGGACTTGTCGAGCAGGTGCTCGAAACCAGCCAGCATCACCGCGCCCCCGACCATGCCCCGACCCGGGCGCTGCGGGTCCTGGAGAACGCGGCCCGCGTTGACGCCATCATCACGGTGAGCTCCGGGCTCATGCCGATCGGCATCCAAAGCGCGTCGGAAGCTCAGATCGCCAACGAGGCGCTGCGGCCGCTGGCCGCGGTGGTGCGCTCGGCCCGGATCGCCGCGGTCACCGCGATTCTGGAGTCGGCCTGGCAGTAGCGGGGCGACCCGCGGCGGCTGCGGCGGCGGCGCTGGCCACACAGTCCGCCGTGCAGAACTGGCCGTTGACACTCGAGCCGTAGCCCGCAACCGGCTGGGCGCCAGCGACTCTGCTGGGCGCGCGGCCCTCGCGTACCTCGTCGAGCAGGTCGAGCACCAGGCGCGCGAAGCGACGTTGCGCGTTGGGAGTCGACGCCCTGGCGAGCGTGACGCCGAGTTCAGCTGCCTGGTCGCGCAATTCGTTGTCCAGATCCCAGATCACCTCGATGTGATCGGAGACGAAGCCGACCGGGCACACGATGACTGCCTTGGTACCGGATGCCGCCAGGGCCGAAAGGTGATCGCCGACATCGGGTTCCAGCCACGGCACCTGCGGCGGCCCGGACCGCGACTGCCACACCTGGTCGTAGTCATCGTATCCGGCGGCCGCCGCAACCAGTCCCGCGCAGTAGGCGACCTGGCGCGCGTAGAGATCCGGCCCGCACCGGTCGGCGGCACGCAGCGGGATGGAGTGCGCGGTGAACACCAATCGTGCGTCTGCGCGCAATGACTCGGGCAGGGTCGCGGCCGCGTCGGCGATCGCCTCGGCGAACATCTCGACCAGCAGCGGGTGATCGAAGAACTGGCGGAGCTTGACCAATTCCGGTGCACCGTCGCCGACGGCACTACGGGCGCGGCTGAGGTCCTCCTGGTACTGCGCGCAACCCGAGTAGCCGCCCCAGGCGGACGTGCTGAACACCGCCGCCCGGCGCACGCCGTCAGATGCCATGGTGGCGAGGGTGTCTTCGACGAACGGATGCCAGTTCCGGTTACCGAAGTACACCGGAATGTTCTCGCCCCGGTCGGCGAGTTCGGCGACGATCTCGTCGATGAGGGCGCGGTTGATGGCGTTGATCGGCGAGACACCACCAAAGTGCAGATAGTGCTCGGCCACACCGGCGAGCCGCTCGGGAGGTATCCCCCGGCCGCGGGTGACGTTCTCCAGGAAGGGCATCACCTGATCGGGACCTTCGGGACCGCCGAAAGACATGACCAGCAGCGCGTCGACGTTCTCGGCCATTCGCTAGAGCAACTGCGTGCTGGCGCCGCCGTCGGCGTAGACGATCGTCCCGGTGGTGGCGGGCAGCCAGTCGGACATGAGTGCGCACACGGTCTTGGCCACCGGGGTGGGATCCTTCATGTCCCAGCCGAGCGGGGCACGCTGATCCCAGCCCTCCTCGAGCAGCTGCATCTGCGCGCCGGCCGCTTCGCCGAGCGCACCGCCCACGATCGCGCTCATGGCCAGGGTCCGAATGGGGCCTGCGGCAACGAGATTGGACCGCACGCCGTACTGGCCGGCCTCGCGGGCCACGAAGCGGTTGACCGACTCCAGTGCGCTCTTGGCCACCGTCATCCAGTTGTAGGCCGGCATCGCCCTGGTCGGGTCGAAGTCCATGCCGACGATGCCGCCGCCGGCATTCATCACCGGCAGCGTGGCCTTGGCCAGCGAGGCATACGAGTAGGCCGAGATGTGGATGCCCTTGGCGACATCCTCGTAGGGGGCGTCGAAGAACGGGTTGATGCCCATCCCGGTCTGCGGCATGAACCCGATCGAGTGCACCACGCCGTCGAGCTTGTTGCCCTCGCCGATCACCTCGGTGATCCGGCCGGCCAGCGAGTCGAGGTGCTCTTGGTTCTGCACGTCGAGTTCCAGAAGCGGCGCCGGGTTGGGCAGCCGGTCGATGATGCGCTGGATCAGGCGCAGCCGGTCGAAACCGGTGCACACGATCTCGGCGCCCTGCTCCTGGGCGACGCGTGCGATGTGGAATGCGATCGACGAGTCGGTGATGATCCCGGTGACCAGGATGCGCTTACCTTCGAGAAGCCCTGCCATGTCCGTCCTTATCCTCTAGTGAAGCTGTGACGTGTGACGCCGATGTCTTAGTGGCCCATCCCCATGCCGCCGTCGACCGGGATCACCGCACCGGCGATGTAGCTGGCATCCTCGGACGCCAGGAAGCTGACCGCTCCGGCGACCTCCTCGGCGGTGCCCACCCGCTTGGCGGGGATGAAGTCCAGTGCCCCAGCCTGGATCCGCTCGTCGAGGGCCCGCGTCATCTCGGTGTCGATGTACCCGGGGGCCACCACGTTGGCGGTGACGCCGGCTTTGGACAGCTCACGCGAGATCGAGCGGGCCATACCGATCAGGCCGGCCTTGGCCGCGGCGTAGTTGGCCTGGTTGCCGATGCCCCACATGCCCGACACCGAACCGATGAAGATGATGCGGCCGAACCGGCTGCGCTGCATGCTGCGCGAAGCGCGCTGGGCCACCCGGAACGCACCGGTGAGGTTGGCGTCGATGACGTCGGTGAACCGCTCTTCGGTCATTCGCATGAGGAAGGCGTCCTTGGAGATGCCGGCATTGGACACCAGCACCTCGACCGCACCCTGGTGCTCCTCGACCTCTGTGAAGGCGCGGTCGACGGACTCGTTGTCGGTGACGTCACACACCACACCGAATAGCCCCTCGGGCGCCCCGGATCCGCGGTGGGTGACGGCCACCTTGTGCCCGTCGGCGGCCAGCCGCTGCGCGATCGCCAGACCGATGCCCCGGTTACCGCCGGTGACCAGCACCGAGCGCGAGACGAACGGGGGTCTACCTCCGACAGCCTTATCGCTCATGCCCGTCAACTTAATGCCTCGGCTCTCATTCCTTAAAATTGGCGATTTCGGCGCGCGCGTCGTCGCACACCGAACAAAAGCGCGCCGAAATCGCCGGAACTCAGCCGGGCAGGCGCCGGTTGATCAGCAGTGCTGCCAAGGCCGCCAGCGCCAGGACCAGCGAACCCAGTCGCAGCCAGCCGGTGCTGGCCTCACCCTTGATGGTCTCGTAGCCGATCTGGTCCTGCAGCGAGGTGAACACCTCTTTGAGCTGCTGCAGGCTGGACGCGGTGTAGGCGTTGCCGCCGGAGAGTTCGGCGATCTTCTTGAGCATCTCGTCGTCGACGGGCACCGGCTGGCGCTGGTCGTTGATCTCGACGTAGCCGTACGGGGTGCCGAAGGACACCGTGGAGATGGGCACGCCCTGATCCTTGGCGGTACGCGCCGCGGTGAACGCACCCTTGGGATTGTCGGGGTTCGACGGCACGGTCTCCTTGCCGTCGGACATCAGCACGATGCGGGCCGGCGGCGGGCTGTCGCCGCCGCCGATCACGGCGCCGACGGTGGCGATCGCCTGCAGGGAGGTGAAGATCGCCTCGCCCGTGGCGGTGCGGTCGGCCAGCTGCAGCTTGTCGATCGCGGCCTTGGTGGCCTCGCGGTTGGTCGTCGGCGACACCAGCACGGTGGCGGTACCGGCGTAGGCGATCAAGCCGAGGTTGATACCGGGTGTCAGCTGGTCGGCGAACTGCTTGGCGGCTTCCTGCGCGGCCGCCAGCCGGCTCGGCTCGACGTCGGTGGCGCGCATGGACTGCGAGACGTCGATGGTCAGCATCACCACCGCGCGGTTACGCGGGATCCGCACATCGTGGGTCGGGCCGGCCATCGCCACGGTCAGCAGCACCAGCGAGGCCACCAGCAGGATGGCCGGCAGGTGACGCCACTTGTTCGGCCGTTTGGGCGCAACGCTTTCCAGTAGTTCCATGTTGGCGAAGCGCAGAATTCGGCGCTGCCGGGCGTACTGGACCACGACGTAGAGCCCGACCAGGCCCGCCACCAGCAGCAGGAAAAGGAAGAACCACGGGTGTTCGAAGCCGGACAGCGTCATCGGCCCGAGCAACGGCAATGTCATTGGCGGCCCGCCATGGCGCCGCGGCGACGGGATGCGACGAACCGCACGATGTCGGCGATCCAGTCGCGGTCGGTGCGCAGGGTCATCATCGGCGCGCCGCAGCGGCGGAAGGTGCGCGCCACCTCATCACGGTGCGCCGTGGCAGCGCGGGCGAAGTCGTCGCGCAGCTGCTCGTCGATGGTGAATTCGCGGGTGACCCCGGACTCGGTGTCCTGCAGGATGACGTCGCCCACGTCGGGCAGCTCCACGTCGCGGGGGTCGAGCACCTCGATGCCGAGGACTTCGTGGCGGGCGGCGATCGCGCGCAGCGGACGCATCCAGGTGATCGGGCCAAGGAAGTCACTGATCACGACGGCCATGCCGCGGCGGCGCTCGGGCCGGCGCAGCGCATCGATGGCGGCGGACAAATCTCCGCGCACTCCGGGCGGCGCCTTCGGCATGGTGGCGATGGTCCGCAGCATCGTCTGCTCGTGGTTGCGGCCGGACAGGGCCGGGACGCGGGTGATCTGGTCGCCGTTGGCGATGATCGCGCCGAGTCGGTTGCCGCCGCCGCTGTTGAGGTAGGTGATCGCCGCCGCGGCGGCCACCGCCAGATCGCGCTTCTCGCAGCCGGCGGTGCCGAAGTCGAGGCTGGCCGACATGTCGACCACCAGCCACGTCTCCAGCTCACGGTCGGCGATCATCTGCCGGACGTGCGGCACCTGCGTGCGCGCGGTGACCGACCAGTCCATCCGGCGCACGTCGTCGCCCGGTTGGTACATGCGCGAATCCCCGGGTTCGGACCCGGGCCCGGGAATCAGGCCCAGATGGTCACCGTGAAGGACCCCGTCGAGTTTGCGCTTGATAGTCAGCTCGAGGGTGCGCAGTGCGGCCGACAGCTTGGCGTCACCGATCTCACCGCGCTGGAACGACGGCGGGTGGACGGTCTCGGACTCGCTCACCGACCGTTGGAACCTGCCGCGGCGGGAACCACCGGGGCCACCGAATGTCCTTGCGCCGGAACGGCATTGACTTGGGGCAGAGCGACGGTCTGCAGGATCCGGCTGATCACCGTCTCCGCCTTGATATCGTCGGCAAGCGCGTCGTAGGTCAGCACCAGGCGGTGGCGCAGCACGTCGGGGATGACGTCGATGACGTCCTGCGGGACGACGTAGTCGCGGCCCCGCACCAGGGCCAGGGCCCGGGCGGCGGCGATGATTCCCAGCGAGGCACGCGGGGAGGCGCCGAACGCGATCCACGCCTTGACGTCGGGCAGCCCGAACTGCTCGGGGCGCCGTGTCGCGGTGACCACGCGCACCACGTAGTCCACCAGTGCGTGGTGCACGAAGTTGTTGGCGGCCACGTCCTGCAGGCGCAGCAGGTCACCGGTCTCGAGGATCTGCTTGGGCTCCGGCGGGGTGACACCCATCCGGTAGATGATCTCGCGCTCTTCCTCCGGCGACGGGTAGTCGACGTTGATCTTGAACAGGAAGCGGTCGCGCTGAGCTTCGGGCAGCGGGTAGACGCCCTCGTTCTCGATCGGGTTCTGCGTCGCCATCACCAGGAAGGGTTTGGGCAGCGGGTAGGTCTTGCCACCGATGGAGATCTTGCGCTCGGCCATCACTTCGAGCAGGGCCGACTGGACCTTTGCCGGCGCACGGTTGATCTCGTCGGCGAGCAGGAAGTTGACCACCACCGGGCCGAGTTCGATGTCGAACTCCTCGCGGCCCTGACGGTAGATGCGGGTACCGATGATGTCGGTGGGCACCAGGTCGGGAGTGAACTGGATGCGGGCGAAGGTGCCGCCGACGACCTTGGCGAAGGTCTCCACAGCCAGCGTCTTGGCCACGCCGGGCACACCCTCGAGCAGGACGTGCCCCTTGGCGAGCAGCCCGACCAGGATGCGTTCGACCAGCTGGTCCTGGCCGACGATGATCCGCTTGACCTCGAAGATCGCCCGTTCCAGGGTGTGCACCTCACTGGCCAGCCCATTACCGCCGGGCGGCGGCGCGGCCGGAGATCCACTCGGGCCGGCAAAACCCCCGGGGGCAGAACCCGGGACCGACCCACCTGGTGACGTCATCAACTTCCTCCACAGCTGTTGGATTACTCGGGCACCACCGGTACTGGCGGGCGCGCCCTGACACAACTATTCCAGGCGTTCCTGAATCCGTCGATGTGCCCGCTTGCTGGCGCGTCGAGCGCCGGGTGCGCAGCGGGCGCTAGGTCTCGATGATCCGCGTCAGATACGGCGACATGCCCGCGGTGCGGACCGGGCTGACGGTGACCTGGCCGGCGGCGGAGGACGCCTCCAGCATCTGGCCGTTGCCGAGGTAGATCGTGACGTGCTGGGTTCCGCCCGGGCCGTAGAAGATCAAGTCGCCGCGCTTGGCCTGCGAGGGTGCGACGTGCCGGCCGGCGGTGTACTGATCGCCGGAGTATTTGGGCAGCAGTACGCCCACGCCCGCGTAGGCGTAGCGGACGAAGCCCGAGCAGTCATAGCCGATCTTTCCGGCGTCTTGTTCCACGCCGGCACTGGGCCCGTTGACCGCACCGCCGCCCCACGAGTAGGGCACCCCGCGCTGGGAGCCGCCGCGGGCGATGACGTACTCGATCGCCTGGGGCCCGCTGACCCGCCCGCCCGCCAGCGCGGTGGGCGACCCGCCGCCGAATCCGAGACCGGACAGGAACTTGCGGCCCAGGTCCATCGTGGCCTGGGCGGCCTGCTGGGTGGCCTGCAGTGAGGCATTGGCGATGGCAACCGGATCACCGGGCGCCCCCGCGCTGAGAATCTTGGGCAGCGTCGGGTCCCACTCGCCCGGGTCCGCCTGGGCGGGACTGGCGAAACCGAGTACCAGAGCCAGTGCGGTCAGGATCGTCCCGACGACGCGGAGGCGTCGAGAGGCATTGCGAGACATGGGATTACTCCGTCACTAATTGATGTAGCGAATGACGTAGGGCGTCATGCCGCTGGTACGCACGGGCGAGACCTTCACCGTCGAGCCGGTGTAGGGCGCCTCCAGCATCTGGCCGTTGCCGAGGTAGAGCGTGACGTGCTGGCTGCCGCCGGGGCCGTAGAAGATCACGTCACCGCGACGCATCTGGGCCGTCGGGATCTTGGTGCCCATGTTGTACTGCGAGCCGGAGTAGTGCGGCAGCTTGATGCCCACGCCGGCGAATGCGTACAGAATCAGACCGGAGCAATCGAAGCCCACCGTGCCTGCGCCGGAGTCGATGCCACGACCCGGGCCTGCGGCGGTGCCGCCGCCCCACGAGTAGGGCACACCGATCTGCGACATGCCGCGCTTGATGACGTACTCGACGGCCTGTGAGCCGTAGACGTACGGGATCGCGCCGTTGGTGATGCCGGTGTCGGTGGGCTTGAGGATGCCCAGCTTCTCCAGGAAGCTGCGGCCGAGCTGCTGCGTGGTCTGCAGCGAACTCTGCGCGATCTGCAGCACGGCGTTGATGATCTGGATGGGGTCACCGGACATGAAGGCGCTGGGCACCGCAGGCAGGGTGAGATCCCATTCCGAGGCCTTGCCGTAGGGCACCTTCACGTCGCCGGGAGCGGCGGACGAACCCGCCGCTGCCGGATCCCACCGGTCCCCCGAGCCACCCGCGCCCGGTGCCGCCGCCTGCGGTACCGCGGCGGGGGCGGCCGCCGGCGAGGCGGCGGACGCCGACCATTGACGGGCGGCGTCGAGTTTCTGCTGCGCGGTCCTGCGCTCGGCAGCCAGCTGGTCGATCTGGGCCTGCTGGGCCCGGAATGTCTTCTGCGCCTCGGTCAGCGCCGTGACCGCCGCGGTCTGGCTGGCCTCGGCGTCCACCACGGCCTGGTCGGCCTTCTGCTTGGCCAGTCGCGCCGCGGATTCCTTATTGATCACTTCGGTGCGGGCCCGCTCCAGGTCGGTCATGACCTGCTGGGCGCTGACCGCCAGGGTTTGGCTGGCCGCCGCGCTGGAGATGATCTGGTCGGGGTCGGTAGCCATGACCAACGAGGCCGAGGGCCCGTTGATATAGCTGGCCGCGGCGAAGGTGTCGAACCGCTTCTGGGCGTCGCCGATCGCGGCATCGGCGGCCTTGACCGCATCCTGGCTGGCAGTGACCTGCTGCTGAGCGGTGGTGGCGGCGTCCCGTGCGTCTTGGACGTCGACGATCGCCTTGTTGACGCTCTCCTGCTGGAGCTGCACCTGGGCGCCGATGTCGTCGAGGCGCTGGTTGGCCTGTGCGACGTCGGCGATGAGCGCCGCCAGGGAGTTAGGCCCCGGGCTCGGCTCGGCCTGTGCCACGCCCGGCATGCTGAGCATCAGCCCGACGCTGAGCACCAGCGGGCAGATCGGTTTCGCGATACGAAACGCCGGCTGGACGCGAGAGCCGCGATCGGAACTTCTCATTCGACTCTGGTCCCCTTTACTCCACACATGCAGTCCCGCCAGTAACAGATGTCACTTGAGCCTCATCAATAACAATGGCGACAGTTGCACCGTACGTCACATTTGTCGCAAGGGAAACTTCACACAAGAATTACATCTTTGTCATTTACGGGATGTTGCCGAAAAGTAATCTTATTGATTTGCCAGAGTTGGCTATTTTCGCAGCTCAGGAGCGCTTTCGCTATTTCGCGTATGCGCCGCTCGACGCTGCAGAACTCGGGTCAATACCGCCGCTGCGGCGACCCCGACGACCAATGCGACCGTTAATCCCATCCAGGAGAAATCGGGCGTTTCCAACTGGTCGACGAATGCCTGCGTCCCGACCACCGGGTTCGGCGCCACCTTGGCCACATCCTGGCCGGCCTCGAGGATCACCCGGTCGAAACCGGAGCTGTACGTGCCGGCCCAGCCGGGGCTCAGGACGAGCACCGTGGAGTCGGGGTTGGCCTGACCGATCTCAGTGGCGATATCGCGCAACGGGGTGTCGATGGGCGGGCTCTTCTCCATCACGACGACCTTGAGGTCGATGCCCTTCTGCTTGGCCGCCGCGACGATCTTCTGCAGTTCCCCGGCATCCGCGGCAGGCGCGGCCACCCCGTCCTTGGCCACATCGGCTTGCACGGTGGCCATGCATTGGTCCAGCGGCGTTGCCGGGTCGAGCCCGACACTGCTGCACACTTCCACCGGTATATATGTCGGCGCGTGCGGAATCGTCACGATCCCAGACCGTACCTCGCGAGGACGTTCGGGGTGGCACCACGCGCCGAGTGCGACAAGACTGGTACCAGGCTCCACCGGCGTGCGCCGACAGGAGCCCACCAGCTTTGCAGGACAAACGTACTGTTAGTATCGAGACCGGTGTCGACACAGCCCGTCGGCATCGAAGACAACGCCGGGAGTTGATGTGAGCAGCAATGATTCACTGAATTCGTTTGGAGCGCGCGACACCCTGAAGGTCGGCGACAACAGCTACGAGATCTACCGTCTCGACGCGGTACCCGGCACCGAGAAGCTTCCCTACAGCCTCAAGGTGCTCGCGGAGAACCTGCTTCGCACCGAAGACGGCGCCAACATCACCAAAGACCACATCCAGGCGATCGCCAATTGGGATCCCTCGGCCGAGCCGAGCATCGAGATCCAGTTCACCCCCGCCCGCGTGCTGATGCAGGACTTCACCGGTGTGCCCTGCATCGTCGACCTGGCCACCATGCGTGAGGCCGTCACCGCACTCGGCGGCGACCCGGACAAGGTCAACCCGCTCTCCCCCGCCGAGATGGTCATCGACCACTCGGTGATCCTCGACTTCTTCGGCGGCGCAGACTCGTTCGAGCGCAATGTCGAACTCGAATATCAGCGCAACGGCGAGCGCTACCAGTTCCTGCGCTGGGGCCAGGGCGCGTTCGACGACTTCAAGGTGGTTCCCCCGGGCACCGGCATCGTGCACCAGGTCAACATCGAATACCTGGCCCGCGTCGTGATGACGCGCGGTCGGGCGGGCGGAGCTGGGCGGGATGAGATCCAGGTCGCCTACCCGGACACCTGCGTCGGCACCGACAGCCACACCACGATGGAGAACGGCCTGGGCGTGCTCGGCTGGGGCGTCGGCGGTATCGAGGCCGAGGCCGCCATGCTGGGCCAGCCGGTGTCGATGCTCATCCCCCGCGTCGTCGGCTTCAAGCTGACCGGTGAGATCAAGCCGGGCGTCACCGCCACCGACGTCGTGCTCACCGTCACCGACATGCTGCGCAAGCACGGTGTGGTCGGCAAGTTCGTCGAGTTCTACGGCAAGGGCGTCGCGGAGGTGCCGCTGGCCAACCGCGCCACGCTGGGCAACATGAGCCCCGAATTCGGTTCGACCGCAGCGATGTTCCCGATCGACGAGGAGACCATCAACTACCTGAGGCTGACCGGGCGCACCGAGGAGCAGCTGGCCCTGGTCGAGGCCTACGCCAAGGAACAGGGCATGTGGCACGACGCCGACAAGGAGCCGGCCTTCTCCGAGTACCTGGAGCTGGACCTGTCCACCGTGGTGCCGTCGATCGCCGGGCCCAAGCGTCCGCAAGACCGCATCGAGCTCACCGACGCCAAGACCGCGTTCCGCAAGGACATCCACAACTACGTCGAGGAGAACCACCCGGCGCCGGAGACCAAGCTGGACGAGGCCGTCGAGGAGTCGTTCCCGGCCAGCGACCCGGTGTCGCTGTCCTTCGCCGACGACGGCGCGGTCGATGCGCGGCCTTCGGCCGCCAACGGCTCCTCGGGCCGGCCGTCCAAGCCGGTCTTCGTGAAGACGGCCGAGCACGGCGAGTTCGTGCTCGACCACGGCGCGGTCGTGGTCGCCGGTATCACCTCGTGCACCAACACCTCCAACCCGTCGGTGATGCTCGGCGCGGCACTGCTGGCCAAGAAGGCCGTCGAGAAGGGGCTGACCTCCAAGCCGTGGGTCAAGACCAACATGGCACCCGGCTCGCAGGTGGTCACCGACTACTACACCAAGGCCGGCCTGTGGCCGTACCTGGAGAAGCTCGGCTACTACCTGGGCGGCTACGGCTGTACGACGTGCATCGGCAACACCGGTCCGCTGCCCGAGGAGATCTCGAAGGCCATCAACGACAACGACCTCTCGGTGACCGCGGTGCTCTCGGGCAACCGGAACTTCGAGGGCCGCATCTCCCCCGACGTCAAGATGAACTACCTGGCGTCCCCGCCGCTGGTCATCGCCTACGGCATCGCGGGCACTATGGACTTCGACTTCGAGTCCGATCCCCTGGGCAAAGACACCGACGGCAACGACGTGTTCCTCAAGGACATCTGGCCCACCCAGAAGGAGATCGCGGACACCATCGCCTCCTCGATCAACCGCGACATGTTCACCAGCAGCTACGCCGACGTCTTCAAGGGCGACGAGCGCTGGCGCAACCTGCCGACGCCGGCGGGCAACACCTTCGAGTGGGATGACGCCTCGACCTACGTGCGCAAGGCGCCGTACTTCGACGGGATGCCGGCCGATCCGCAACCGGTCAACGACATCACCGGCGCGAGAGTTCTTGCTCTGCTTGGTGATTCGGTCACCACAGACCACATCTCGCCGGCCGGCAGCATCAAGAAGGGCACCCCGGCCGCCCAGTACCTCGAAGCCAATGGCGTCAAGCCCGAGGACTTCAACTCGCTGGGCTCCCGGCGCGGTAACCACGAGGTGATGATCCGCGGCACGTTCGCGAACATCCGGTTGAAGAACCAACTGCTCGACGATGTCTCCGGCGGCTACACCCGCGACTTCACCCAGCCCGACGGCCCGCAGGCGTTCATCTACGACGCCTCGCAGAACTACCAGAAGGCGGGAATCCCTCTGGTGGTGTTGGGCGGCAAGGAGTATGGCTCCGGCTCGTCGCGCGACTGGGCGGCCAAGGGCACGAGCCTTCTCGGGGTGCGGGCGGTGATCACGGAGTCCTTCGAGCGCATCCACCGCTCCAATCTGATCGGCATGGGTGTGATCCCGCTGCAGTTCCCCGCCGGGGAGTCGGCGGCCTCCCTCAAGCTCGACGGCACCGAGGTCTTCGACATCACCGGGATCGAGGAACTCAACACGGGCAAGACGCCGAAGACGGTGCACGTCAAGGCGACTAAGGCCGATGGGAGTGCGGTGGAGTTCGACGCGGTGGTGCGCATCGACACCCCCGGCGAGGCGGACTACTACCGCAACGGCGGGATCCTGCAGTACGTACTGCGCAACATGTTGCGGGCCGGCTAGACCGGACATCGATCGGACCAGGAGATGCCCCGGGTCAGCGAGGATCATCTGGCGGCCCGCCGCCGCCAGATCCTCGCCGGCGCACGACGCTGCTTCGCCCAGTACGGGTATGACAAGGCGACCGTGCGCCGGCTCGAACAGACCATCGGTCTGTCGCGTGGTGCGATCTTTCACCACTTCCGCGACAAGGACACGTTGTTCTTCGAGCTGGCCCGCGAGGACGCCGAGCGGATGGCCGAGGTGGCCTCGCGCGAGGGCCTGATCCAGGTGATGCGGGACATGCTCGCTGCGCCAGACCAATTCGATTGGCTGGCAACGCGTTTGGAGATCGCCCGCAAGCTGCGCAACGACCCGGTGTTCAACCGGGGCTGGGCAGAGCGTTCCGCGGAGTTGTCGGCGGCCACCAGCGACCGGCTGCACCGGCAGGAGCAGGCCGGCCGGCTACGCGACGACGTGCCCAGGGATGTGTTGCAGTGCTACCTGGATCTGGTGCTCGACGGGCTGGTGGCCCGGTTGGCTGCGGGTGAGGATCCGGCCCGTCTGTCGGCGGTTCTCGACGTGGTCGAGGCCTCCGTGCGGGCCGACACCGACTAGCGCGCGCGGGTCCGGTGGTTGGGGCCGCCGCGGCTGCGCATCGCGGCGCCCGACTCGCGCAGCATCGCGTGGATGGAGCCGTACGACCGGCCGGTGGACGCGACCAGGGTTCGAATACTGGCACCACCCTCATACGCATGGCGCAAGTCGTTGACCATCTGGTCACGAGCTTGGTTCGGCTTTCTCATCGACACCCTCCCCGGTTCAGCTGCCCCCACGCTCCACAGCGTAGAAGTGCTCATCGGGGATGTGGCCGAAACGGCCGAAACGGTTTGCGCCCGTTGTCAGGCGAGCTCGATGAGGTCCCGGTAGTCGTCCGACCAGTAGTCCTCGGTGCCATCGGGCAGCAGGACCACCCGCTGCGGGTCCAGCGCCTCGGCGGCGCCGGGGTCGTGTGTGACCAGGACAACCGCGCCGACGTAGCTGCGCAGGGCATCGAGCACCTGCTCGCGGGATGCCGGGTCCAGGTTGTTGGTCGGTTCGTCGAGCAGCAGCACGTTGGCGGTGGAAGCGACGAGGCCGGACAGCGCGAGCCGGGTCTTCTCGCCGCCGGACAGCGTGCCCGCCGGTTGGTCGAGTTGCGGACCGCTGAACATGAACGCGCCGAGCAGTGAACGCAGCTCCTGCTCGCCGGTGTCGGGCGCCGCGTGGCGGATGTTCTCCCAGACCGTCGCGCCGCCGTCGATGGTGTCGTGTTCCTGCGCGAAGTAGCCGAGCTTGAGCCCGTGACCCGGTTCGATGGCACCGGCATCGGCTTTCTCCACGCCTGCCAGGATCCGGAGCAGCGTGGTCTTGCCCGCACCGTTGAGACCGAGCACGACGACGCGCGAACCCTTGTCGATCGCCAGGTCGACGCCGGTGAAAATCTCCAACGAGCCGTACGTCTTGGTCAACCCCTTGGCCACCAACGGCGTCCGCCCGCAGACCGCCGGCGTGGGGAACCTGATCTTGGCGACCTTGTCGGCCACCCGCTCGGCGTCGAGTTCGGAGATCATGCGCTCGGCACGGCGCAGCATGTTCTGTGCGGCAACGGCTTTGGTGGCTTTGGCGCCCATCTTGGCGGCCTGGGTGCGCAGCGCGGAGGCCTTCTTCTCGGCGTTGGCACGTTCGCGGCGGCGGCGCTGCTCGTCGGTGCTGCGGGCGTCGAGGTACTTCTGCCAACCCATGTTGTAGACGTCGGCCTCGCCGCGCACCGCATCGAGGAACCACACCCGGTTGACCACATCGGCGAGGAGTTCGACGTTGTGGCTGATGACCACGAGCCCACCGGTGTGGTTGTGCAGGAAGGTACGTAGCCAGCCGATGGAGTCGGCATCGAGGTGGTTGGTCGGCTCGTCGAGCAACAGCGTGGTCGCTGATCCGGAACCGGTATCAGAGGCGGCGAACAGGATGCGGGACAGCTCGACGCGGCGGCGCTGCCCACCGGACAACGTCCGCAACGGCTGGGTCAGGACGCGTTCCGGCAGACCCAGGCTCGCACAGATGCGGCCGGCCTCGCTCTCGGCGGCATATCCGCCGAGCGAGGCGAATCGCTCCTCGAGGACGCCGTAGCGCCGCACCGCCTTGTCGCGCGCGGCGTCGTCGACCACCTCGGCCATCAACGCCTGCTGCTTCTCCAGATCGGCCACCAGCGTGTCGAGGCCGCGCGCCGAGAGCACCCGGTCGCGCGCCAGCATGTCGAGGTCACCTTCGCGGGGATCCTGTGGCAGGTAGCCGATCTCCCCCGACCGCACCACCGTCCCGGCGTAGGGCTCGCCCTCACCGGCAAGGATCCGCATCGTCGTCGTCTTGCCGGCGCCGTTGCGCCCGACCAGACCGATGCGATCACCGGGCTGCACCCGCAGCGCCGGGCCCTCGGCGAGCAGCAGCGTGCGCGCGCCGGCGCGGACCTCGAGGTCCGTTGCGGTAATCACGCTGCCTATCTCCTCTACGTTCCCCCGGGCCGCGTCGCTGCTGCCACTGAGGCTCTATTTCTCGTCGGTGAAGACCGGGGCCCGCTTCTCGGCGCGCGCGGCGACCGCCTCTTCGAAGTTGGCGGTAAGCAGGCGCACGTAGAGCTGCCCGAGGCCCTCGGCCTGCATGTGCCCCTCCAGGGTACTGGCGTCCAGTCCCGTCCACAGCGTGCGCTTGGTCAGTTCGGTGCCGGGCCGGGAGAACCCCGCGATCCGCGCGGCCATCTCATAGCAGGTCGGCAGCAGGTCCTCGGAGGGCACCTGCGTGGACACCAGACCGATCCGCTCGGCCTCCTGGGCGTCGACGTCACGACCGGTCAGCATGATCTCGAAGGCCCGCGATGAGCCGATCGCCCGTGGTAGCAGGTAGCTCAGCCCCAGTTCGCTGGCGGTCAGGCCGTTGTTGATGCCGGCGGCGCGGAAGTAGGCGTCGTTGGCGGCGACCCGGATGTCGGCGGCCAATGCCAGGCACAGCCCGCCGCCGATCGCCGCGCCGTTGACCGCGGCGATGATCGGCTGATGCAGCCGGCGCATGGCGAGAATCACATCGTCGAGCAGTTCCATCGAGCGCAGACCGTAAGAGGGGCGGGTGAGACCCGCCACATGCGGCACCGCACCCGCCGACTTGTGGTCGGCACCCGAGGAGAAGCCGCGCCCGGCCCCGGTCAGGACGACGACGCGTACCGACGTGTCGTAGGTCAGCTCGTTAAGCACCTCTTTGAGAGGAACCATCACGTCGAACGCCATGGAGTTCATCCGCTCCGGGCGGTTCAGGGTGACGAGCGCGATGTGCGGTTGCGGTTGTTCGACGAGGACGAAGCCAGTGTCACGAATCACGGTTGCACGCTATCGCGTGCCCGGCCGGGTTAGTTAGACGTCCTCGGCTTCGGCTTGCGCGGCGGCGGCGTCGATGTCGAACTCCTTGACCTGCCGGATGAGATCTTCGAGGGCGGCGGGCGGCAGTGCGCCGGCCTGGTTGAACACCAACTTGCCCTTCTTGAACGCCATCAACGTCGGGATCGAGCGGATCTCGGCGGCCGCGGCCAGCTGCTGCTCGGCCTCGGTGTCGACCTTGGCGAACACCACGTCGGGGTGCTTCTCGGACGAGGCGGAGAACGTCGGCGCGAAGGCACGGCACGGTCCACACCAGGTCGCCCAGAAGTCGACAAGCACGATGTCGTTTCCGGTGATGGTGTCGTTGAATTCGTCTGCGGTGAGGTCTCGAGTAGCCACGAAAATCCTAACGTCAGGTAGGTCCGGTGTGTTCCCTGCGGGAATCAGTACAAACGGGACAGCGCGGTCGCCGCATCGAATCCGGCGAACTCGTCGAGGGCACCCTCACGCAGGTGGTTCACCCAGGCTGGGTCGGCCAGCAGCGCGCGCCCGACGGCGATGATGTCGAACTCGCCGGCGTCGAACTGGTCGAGCAGCCGGTCCACCGGCGCCGGCGGGATCGTCCCGCCGGGCTCGCCGGGTTTGAACTCGGTTTCCAGGCCGACCGACCCGACCGCGATGACCGGCAGCCCGGTCAGCTTCTTGGTCCAGCCGGCCAGGCTCAGTTGGGGGTCCTCGTCCGGGAAGCCGGGCAGGTAATGGCGCCGGGTCGACGGGTGCAGGATGTCGACCCCGGCGTCGACGAGCGGGCCGAGCACCCGCTCGAGTTCGGCGCCGGTCTGGGCGATCGCGGCGTCGTAGCGGTTCATCTTCCACTGCGAGAAGCGGTAGATGATCGGGAACTCCGGGCCTACCGCGGCCCGCACGGCGGCGACGACCTCGGCCGGGAACCGGGTGCGCGCTTCCAGGGAGCCGCCGTAGCCGTCGGTGCGGTGATTCGTTTCCGCCCAGAGGAATTGGTCGAGCAGGTAACCGTGTGCACCGTGGATTTCGACTGCGTCGAACCCGGCGTCGCGGGCGTTGCGGGCGCCGAGTGCAAAAGCCTGGGCCACCGCGGGCAGTTCCTCGGTCGCCAATGCGCGGCCGACCGGATTGCCGAGCACATCGAGACCCGACGGGCTGACCGGCAGTTGCTCAGGGGTGTCACCGTCGTGCTCGCCGCGAGCCACACCCTGATGCCACAGCTGCGCCGCGATAGCACCGCCTTCGCTGTGCACGGCATCGGTGACCGCACGCCAACCCCGCAGCACCTCTGCTCCGTCGAGTTCGGGGATGGCGTCGGGCCAGCCGGCGGCCGGGTGCGGCATCCGCACCCCTTCGGTGATGACGAGCGCGGTTCCGCCGGCCGCGCGGCGCGCGTAGTACTCGGCCACGTCGGGTCCGGGGATGCCGCCCGGCGAGGCCGCCCGCGTCATCGGGGCCATCGCGAACCGGTTGCGGAGGGTCAGCGAGCCGATTGTCAGCGGCGCGAACAGTTCCTGCACTCGAACGTCTTCGGTCATGACGCTAGTCAACACCGATAGCAGCGGGTGCCATTCCCGGGGCAGCCGTCAGTCCGTGAAATCCCGGAAAGCCTGCATCAGCCGGTTCCGAAAATCGGGGTCGAGGTCGTCGCGCTCGATGCGGCCCAGGGTGCTCACCGTGCCGCGGAACTGCTGCAGGTAGTTCTCGCAGCCGTCGCACTCGGCAAGGTGCAGGTCGAACCGGGCCCGGGTGTCGGAGTCCAGCGCGCCGTCGAGGTACGCGGTGACCAGCTCGACGAGTTCGTCACATATCAACGGTGTCATGGGCGCTCCGACAGATAGACCTCGAGTGCCTGCCGGACGGCGGCCCGGCCGCGATGCAGCAGTACCCGCTGGTTGGCGACACTGATGTCAAGGAGGTCACAGACCTCGGCGGAATCGAAGCCCAGCATGTCGCGCATCGTCACCACCTGCCGTTGCCGCTCGGGCAGTGTGTCCAGCACCGCCCGCGCGACATCGGCGAGTTCGCGGCCCAGAACCGACCCCTCGGGCGTGTCAGGGAACGGCGACGGCTCTTCTCCGCTCTTCCAGTGGCCTGCCCAGCGCTGCCCCGGCGGCCGGAAACGGGCGGCCTCGACGGTCGAGCCGGTGAACGCGGCGATCTCGGCGTCGTCACTGCGGCGTTCCCGAATGCCACGCGCCTTGGCGATATTGATGAGCACAGCGAAGAGCCAGGTGCGCAGCGAGGATCGGCCTTCGAATTTGTCGATCCCCTTCACCAGCGCGATCCACGTCTCCTGGACCACCTCTTCGGCGATCTCGCGACTGGGCACATAACCGCGGGCGACCCGCAGCAGCGCCGGGGTGTGCTCGTCGACCAGCCGGGCGAACACCGCCTCATCGCGGGCGCGTAGCGCCGCGATCACAGCAGACTCATCCCCGGCACCGGTCATCGACTGCAGATGCTAGCGACCTAGAGATGCGACTGTGCGGCACGGAAGAAATCGGCGATCCGGACCGCCAGTGCATCGACGTCAGCGCCGAGATCCAGCGAATGGACGGCGCCGAAGGACGCGTTCCACAACGCACCGGTGCGCGGGCTGGTCGCGAAATCCCACGGGCCGACATAGGCATAGGGCAACGGATGGTCGTCGTCGCCGGCGGAGACGCCGTAATTGACCTCGTCGTGGGTCGCGGCTACGTCGAGGTGTTCCGGCCACAGAACCGGATGCGCTTCGGGCAGAACGGTTTTGATGGCGAATCCTCCGGCGTAGAGGCTGCGGTAAAGCACATCGGCGGCACCGGCGTCGAGATCGAGAACGGTGTCGAGCTCCAGCGGCGCGACCGGGTGGTACACCTCGTCGGGCGGCGGACCGAAATCCAGCCCGGCGCTCGCCACCAGCGTGGCGACCGGGCCGGCCAGCGGTGCCGAACCGTCGGACCACGACAAGGTGGTGCCGTGCACCGCGAGCGATACCGCCGTCGCGGTGAAGCCGTCGGGGCGCACGGCAAGGCGGATGGTGCCGGCGGTGCGGTACTGCGGCCCGGCGATGAGACTTTCGGCGACGCCGTGCAGCTGACGCCGGGTCGCGACGATGGAGGCCGACCCACTCACCGCCACGCCCCCGCCTAGACCGTGAACCCGAGTGCGCGCAGTTGCTCGCGGCCGTCCTCGGTGATCTTGTCCGGTCCCCACGGCGGGTTCCATACCCAGTTGATCTTGGCCTCGTTGACCAGTCCGGCGCCGACCAGCGCGTTGAGCGTCTGGTCCTCGATGACGTCGGTGAGCGGGCACGCCGCCGAGGTCAACGTCATGTCGATCAGGGCCACCGTGCCGGTGTCGCCCTTCTCGACGTTCATGCCGTACACCAGGCCCAGGTCGACGACGTTGATCCCGAGTTCAGGGTCGACGACGTCGCGCATGGCCTCCTCGATGTCGGCCAGGAGCTCCTCGGAGACGGTCGCGCTGGTTTCTTCGCTCACTTCTTGTCCTCCAGGTCTTGTCGATGCGAGGCCTGCGCCACCGCATCTTTGAACGCCATCCAGCCCAGCAGCGCGCATTTCACTCGCGCGGGATATTTCGACACACCGGCGAAGGCCACACCGTCGCCGAGCACGTCCTCATCGCCCTCGATGGTGCCGCGCGACGAGACCATCTCGGCGAACGCGGCGACCGTCTTGAGCGCATCACCGACGCTCTGGCCGATCACCTGGTCGGTGAGCACCGAGGTGGCAGCCTGGCTAATCGAACAGCCCTGGCCGTCATAGGACACGTCTTCGACGAGTTCACCGTCCGGCGACAACGCCACCCGCAGCGTCACCTCGTCACCGCAGGTGGGGTTGACGTGGTAGACCTCGGCGCCGTAAGGGTCGCGCAGCCCGCGGTGGTGCGGGCGTTTGTAGTGGTCCAGGATCACTTCCTGGTACATCTGCTCGAGTCGCATTCCTACCCACCAAAGAAGTCGATCGCCCGACGTACACCGGCGACCAGCCGGTCCACCTCGTCGAGGGTGTTGTACACCGCAAACGATGCGCGCACGGTGGCGGCGACGCCAAACCGGCGGTGCAGCGGCCACGCGCAGTGATGCCCCACCCGCACCGCGACACCGTCGTCGTCGAGCACCTGACCCACGTCGTGGGCGTGCACGCCGTCGACCACGAACGCCACCGGTGAGTGGCGCTGCGAGGCGGTGGTGGGCCCAATGATCCGCACGCCGGGGATGTCGGCGAGGCCCTCGAGCGCAGCGGCCACCAGCCGATGCTCGTGGGCGGCCACCGCCGGCATGCCGATGGCGTCGAGATACCGTGCGGCGGCGGCCAATCCGACCACCTGCGAGATCATCTGGGTGCCGGCCTCGAAACGCTGCGGCGCGGGCGCGTAGGTGGCGCCCTCCATCGTCACGGTCTCGATCATCGATCCGCCGGTCAGGAACGGCGGCAGACTGTTGAGCAGCTCCGCGCGGCCGTACAGGGCACCGATTCCGGTGGGGCCCAGCATCTTGTGGCCGGAGAACGCGGCGAAGTCGACGCCGAGGGCACCGAAGTCCACGGGCTGGTGCGGCACCGACTGGCAGGCGTCGAGGACCGTCAGTGCCCCGACCGCCCTGGCGCGCCCGACCATCTCGGCAACCGAGGGTGCCGCGCCGGTGACATTGGAATGATGGGTGAAGGCAACGACTTTCACCCGCTCATCGAGCTCCAGCGAGTCCAGGTCGACGTTGCCGTCATCAGTGACGCCGTACCACTTGAGCGTGGCGCCGGTGCGCCGCGCCAGTTCCTGCCAGGGGATCAGATTCGCGTGATGCTCCAGCTCGGTGGTGACGATGACGTTGCCGGGCCCGACAGCGCCCTCGAAGCGGCTGTCGCCCAACACATACGACACCAGGTTGAGCGCCTCGGTGGCGTTCTTGGTGAAGGTCAGCTCATCAGGGGCGGCGCCGACGAACGATGCGATGTCTGCGCGACCCTGCTCGTAGGCGTCGGTGGACTCCTCCATCAGCTGATGGGCGCCGCGGTGCACGGCGCCGTAGTGCTGGGTCAGGAAGTCGCGCTCGGCGTCAAGAACCTGCAGTGGTTTCTGCGAGGTCGCCCCGGAGTCCAGATACGCCAACTGGTGTCCGCCCCGCATTACCCGGCTCAGAATCGGGAAGTCGGCGCGGATCTTGACCAGATCCGTGACGTCAAGATCTACCGAGGCGGTCACGTCATGCTCCCGCTGGTGCAGCCTGCTGGGTGAAGCGCTCGTAGCCGTTCTCTTCGAGTTCGTCGGCGAGCTCTGCCCCACCGGAGGCGACGATGCGGCCGTCGACGAAGACGTGCACGAACTGCGGCTGGATGTAGCGCAGGATGCGGGTGTAGTGGGTGATCAGCAGGACGCCGGCGTGCTCGGCTTCGGCGTACCGGTTGACACCTTCGCTGACCACCCGAAGCGCATCGACGTCCAGACCGGAGTCAGTTTCGTCGAGGATGGCGATCTTGGGCTTGAGCAGGCCCAGTTGCAGGATCTCGTGGCGCTTCTTCTCGCCGCCCGAGAATCCCTCGTTGACGCTGCGTTCGGCGAACTGCGGATCGATGCCGAGGTCGGTCATCGCGGCCTTGACCTCTTTGACCCACAGCCGCAGCTTGGGGGCCTCACCGCGCACAGCGGTGGCGGCGGTGCGCAGGAAGTTCGACATCGACACCCCCGGCACCTCCACCGGGTACTGCATGGCCAGGAACAGGCCGGCGCGGGCGCGCTCGTCGACGCTCATCGTCAGGACGTCCTCGCCGTCGAGCGTGATGGACCCCGACGTCACGTCGTACTTGGGGTGTCCGGCGATGGCGTAGGACAGCGTCGACTTGCCGGATCCGTTGGGGCCCATGACGGCATGGGTCTCCCCCGAGTTCACGGTCAGGTTGACGCCTTTGAGGATCTCCTTGGCGGTGCCGTCCTCGTTCGCGACGCTGACGTGAAGGTCCTTGATTTCCAGAGTGCTCACTGTGTTCTCTCTTCGCTGATGGCGAGTTCGCGTTCGATGGCGTCGGTCAGGCGGTCACGGATGTCGGGCACGGCGATCTTGGCGATGATCTCGCCGAAGAACCCCCGGACCACGAGCCGGCGGGCCTGGTCCTCGGGGATGCCGCGAGCCCGCAGATAAAACAGCTGTTCGTCGTCGAAACGGCCGGTGGCACTGGCGTGCCCGGCCCCGACGATCTCGCCGGTCTCGATCTCGAGGTTGGGCACCGAGTCGGCGCGGGCACCGTCGGTCAGCACCAGGTTGCGGTTGACCTCGAAGGTGTCGGTTCCGGTGGCCTCGGCGCGGATCAGGACGTCGCCGACCCACACCGTGTGGGCGTCGGGCTTCTTGGAGTCCGGATCGCCTTGCAGCGCACCCTTGTAGAGCACATTGGACTTGCAGTTCGGCCGTGCGTGGTCGACCAGAAGCCGCGACTCCAGGTGCTGACCCTCGTCGGCGAAGTACAGCCCGAGCAACTCGGCGTCGCCGCCGGGCCCGTCGTAACGCACGGTGGCCGCCATGCGGACCACCTCGCCGCCGAGGGTGACGGCGACATGCCGCAGCACCGCGTCCTTGCCGAGTCGGACGTGCTGGGCATTGACATGCACCACGTCGTCGGCCCAGTCGGCGATCCACACGACGGTCAGCCGGGCGGCGTCGGCGACGACGAACTCGACGTTGTCGGCGTAGGTGCCGCTGCCGCGATGGTCGATCACCACGACGGCCTCGGCGAGCTCCTCGGCGCGGATCTGCAGGTGGCCGTAAGCGGTGGCACCCTCGCCGGGACCCGTGACAGCGATCTCGACCGGAGCTGCGAGCTGTGTTCCGCGCGCGACAGTGACAACGGTCGCCTCGTTGAATGACGAGAAAGCCTGCGCGGCAACACGATCGGAAGGCACGCCACCCTGGCCGAGCCGCTCGTCGCCGCGGCGCACGGTCTGGACCGTCACGCCAGGCTGCTCGGAGACGCTGATCTGTGCGTTACCCGTAGCAGGCGCAGACCCGTTGTGCAATCCACGAAGACGCTTGAGCGGGGTGAACCGCCAGAGTTCGTCGCGGCCGCCGGGAACCTCGAAGGCGTCGACGTCGAAGGAGGCGAACTGCTCGCCTTTGTTGGCGGCAGCCAACGTTGAGCCGGGGTTGGCGGCGGTGAGGCGCGAGCCCTCGACCGCCTCGCTGAGGTTGTTCATCAGCCGACAGCGCCTTCCATCTGCAGTTCGATCAGCCGGTTGAGTTCCAGGGCGTACTCCATCGGCAGCTCCTTGGCGATCGGCTCGACGAAGCCGCGCACCACCATGGCCATGGCCTCGTCCTCGGTCATGCCGCGGCTCATCAGGTAGAACAGCTGATCGGCGCTGACCTTGGACACAGTGGCCTCATGCCCCATGGTGACGTCGTCCTCGCGGATGTCGACATAGGGATAGGTATCGCTGCGGCTGATCGTGTCGACAAGCAGCGCATCGCATTTCACGCTCGAGCGTGATCCGTGCGCTCCCTTGTTGACCTGGACCAGACCACGGTAGGAGGCGCGGCCACCGCCGCGGGCCACCGACTTGGAGACGATGTTGCTGCTCGTATTCGGGGCCAGGTGGACCATCTTGGCGCCGGTGTCCTGATGCTGGCCTTCGCCGGCGAACGCCACCGAGAGGACCTCACCCTTGGCGTGCTCGCCGGTCATCCAGACCGCCGGGTACTTCATGGTGACCTTCGAGCCGATGTTGCCGTCGACCCACTCCATGGTGGCGCCGGCCTCGGCGCGGGCCCGCTTGGTGACCAAGTTGTAAACATTGTTCGACCAGTTCTGGATCGTCGTGTACCGCACCCGTGCACCGGGTTTGACGATGATCTCGACGACCGCGGAGTGCAGCGAGTCGCTCTTGTAGATCGGCGCGGTGCAGCCTTCCACATAGTGGATGTAGGAGCCCTCGTCAGCGATGATCAGCGTGCGCTCGAACTGGCCCATGTTCTCGGTGTTGATCCGGAAGTAGGCCTGGAGCGGGATGTCGACGTGGACACCCTTGGGCACGTAGATGAACGACCCGCCGGACCACACCGCGGTGTTGAGCGCCGAGAACTTGTTGTCCCCGGCCGGGATCACGGTGCCGAAGTACTTCTTAAAGAGTTCCGGGTGTTCCTTCAGCGCGGTGTCGGTGTCCAGGAAGATGACGCCCTGGGCCTCGAGGTCCTCGCGGATGGAGTGGTAGACGACCTCGGACTCGTACTGCGCGGCCACACCGGAGACCAGGCGCTGCTTCTCCGCCTCCGGGATACCGAGCCGGTCGTAAGTGTTCTTGATGTCGGCGGGCAGGTCATCCCACGTCGCGGCCTGCTTTTCGCTGGAGCGCACGAAGTACTTGATGTTGTCGAAGAAGATGCCTTCGAGGTTCGATCCCCAGTTCGGCATCGGCTTCTTCTCGAACGTGCGCAGTGCCTTGAGCCGCATGTCGAGCATCCATTCGGGCTCGCTCTTCTTCGCCGAGATGTCGCGCACCACCGCCTCGGACAGGCCGCGCTGGGCGCTGGCACCGGCGACGTCGGAGTCCGACCAGCCGTAGCCGTAGGTGCCCAGCGAGGCGATGGCCTCGTCCTGAGTCAGCGGCTCGGCCGGCTTGGTGTCCGGTGTGAGTGTCATGGCGACGCTCCTTCGGCGTTGTGGTGGCTTCGGCGCGGGGCTGTGCGCCGAAGGTGAAGCTCTACGGTTGTGCCGGGTTCAGCGGTACGTGAGTGGTGCAGGCACAGTCACCGTTGGCGATCGTCGCCAGCCGTTGGACATGGGTGCCGAGGATCTCCGACATGGCCTGCTGCTCGGCCTCGCACAATTCCGGAAACTCTTCTGCCACATGCGATACCGGGCAGTGATGCTGGCAGATCTGGATGCCCTGGATCGGTCCGCGCACCTTGGTCGTGGTGGTGACGTAGCCGGCCTTACTCAGCGCACCGGCCACCCGCTCGGCCGTCGACTCGACGTCGTCGGGGCCGCCGGTGACTCCGGCCAGGATGCTGTCGATGCGACGGCGCGCGAACGTCTGCACCGCCTCCTCGCCACCAATCTCCCGAAGCTGCCGCATCGCCGCCGACGCCAGGTCGTCGTAGGTGTGCTCCAGTTTGGCGCGGCCGGCCGGGGTCAGCCGGTAGCGCTTGGCGGGCCTGCCGCGACCGACCTGCTGCCAGGACGCCGCCGCCTGCGCCTCGGCGTCACCGCCCTCGATGAGCGCGTCGAGGTGACGGCGCACCCCGGCGGCGGAGATTCCCAGCTGCTGCCCGATCTCGGCGGCGGTGATCGATCCCGACTCCAGCAGCAGCTGCACGATGGCGCGTCGCGTCTGGCCGTCGTGTGCCGCCGGGGCCGCAGCGGGCACCGGAGAGACGTCGGACGGGATTTCCACAACACCAGTGTGACGCAATTCGGCGCGCCATGTCCAGCAAGGGCACCCTCAGCGGCCTCGGGCGGTAAACCCCCTGGCGGTTAGAGTGCTGTGGTGGCAGCCCGCCAACACTCCCTGAGCGTTTCGATCGCCCGCCTGCACGGCGACGAACGGACTGTGGCGCCACCCCTGAACCCCGCCGAAATGCGCGCCATGCGCCGCACCCGGCTCTTCGGCGCCACCGGCACCGTGTTGATGGGTATCGGGGCGCTGGGCGCCGGTGCCCGGCCGGTCGTGCAGGACCCCACCTTCGGCGTCCGGCTGCTCAACCTGCCCTCACGCATCCAGACCGTCTCGCTGACGATGACCACCACCGGTGCGGTCATGATGGCGCTGGCCTGGCTGATGCTGGGCCGCTTCACCCTCGGGCCGCGGCGGATGTCGCGCAGCCAGCTCGACCACACCCTGATGCTGTGGATGGTGCCGCTGCTGATCGCCCCGCCGATGTACTCCAAGGACGTCTATTCCTACCTGGCCCAGAGCCAGATCTCCCGGATCGGGCTCAACCCGTACAAGGTCGGCCCGGCGCCGGGGCTTGGCCTGGACCACGTCTTCACCCTGTCGGTGCCCAGCCTCTGGCGTGAGACGCCGGCGCCCTACGGGCCGCTGTTCTTGTGGATCGGCCGCGGCATCTCCGCGCTCACCGGAGAGAACATCGTCGCAGCCGTGCTCAGTCACCGCCTGATGGTGCTGATCGGGGTCAGCCTGATCGTCTGGGCCGTGCCGAGGCTGGCCCGCCGGTGCGGTGTCGCCGAAGTCAGTGCGCTGTGGCTGGGCGCGGCCAATCCGCTGCTGCTGATGCACCTGGTCGCGGGAATCCACAACGAGGCGCTCATGCTGGGCCTGATGTTGACCGGCACCGAATTCGCGCTGCGCGGGATCGACTCAGCCAAGACGCTGCTACCCCGCCCGCTGCGCTGGCCGCACGGCCGGGACGGCTGGGCGGCGTGGACGCCGCTGGCCATGCTCATCACCGGCGCCGTGCTGATCACGATGTCGTCGCAGGTCAAGCTGCCGGGCCTGCTGGCGCTGGGATTCGTGGCGATGGCCCTGGCGCACCGGTGGGGCGGCACCGTCAAGCCCTTCCTGCTCGCCAGCACCTTCATGCTGAGCATCTCGCTGGTGGTGATGGCCGTCATCGGCTGGGCCAGCGGGCTGGGATTCGGTTGGATCTTCACACTCGGCACCGCCAACGTGGTCCGCAGCTGGATGTCCCCGCCGACGCTGCTGGCGCTGGGCACCGGCCAGGTCGGGATTCTGCTCGGCCTGGGCGACCACACCACCGCCGTGCTCTCACTGACCCGCGCCATTGGTGTGCTGATCATCACCATCACCGTTACCTGGCTGCTGCTGGCCGTCCTGCGCGGTCGGCTGCACCCGGTCGGCGGGCTCGGCGTCGCGCTCGGTGCGACGGTCCTGCTGTTCCCTGTCGTGCAGCCCTGGTACCTGCTGTGGGCGATCATCCCGCTGGCCGCCTGGGCCACCCGCCCGGGTTTCCGCATCGCCACCATCGCGGTGACCTTGATCGTTGGCATCTTCGGACCCACCGCCAACGGCGACCGCTTCGCCCTGTTCCAGATCGTCGATGCCACGGTGGCCAGCACCGTGATCGTGGTGCTGCTGATCGCCCTGACGCTCAACCAGCTGCCCTGGCGCAAGGTGCCCGGCACCACCGAAACGTTCAGCGGTCAGGAGCCCGACCCGCCGCCGACGCAACCGGCCACGCCACGTCCGGCGCCGGACGCCTACGCTGAGTCCCCGTGAGTTCCGGCTCCGAAATCCCCGTGCGGCTGCGCGGGGTCACCAAACGCTACGGGTCGACGACAGCCGTCTCGAACCTCGACCTTGACGTGCACGCGGCCGAAGTGCTGGCACTGCTCGGCCCCAACGGCGCGGGTAAGACCACCACGGTCGAGATGTGCGAGGGCTTCGTGCGCCCTGACGCGGGCACCATCTCGGTGCTCGGCCTGGACCCGGTCGCCGACAACGCGCGGGTGCGCGAACGCGTCGGGGTGATGCTCCAGGGCGGCGGCGGCTACCCGGCGGCCAAGGCCGGCGAGATGCTGAAGCTCGTCGCCTCCTACGCCGCTGATCCCCTCGACCCCGACTGGCTGCTGGACACCCTCGGGCTCACCGACGCCGCCCGCACGACCTACCGCCGGCTCTCGGGCGGTCAGCAGCAGCGACTCGCGCTGGCCTGCGCGCTGGTCGGCAGGCCCGAATTGGTGTTCCTCGACGAGCCCACCGCGGGGATGGACGCCCACGCCCGACTGGTGGTGTGGGAGCTGATCGACGCCCTGCGCCGCGACGGCGTGACGGTGGTGCTGACGACGCATCAGCTCAAGGAGGCCGAGGAGCTGGCCGACCGGATCGTCATCATCGACCACGGCTCGTCGGTGGCCTCCGGGACGCCTGCCGACCTGATGCACAACGGCGCAGAGGGGCAGCTGCGGTTCACCGCGCCGCGGCGCCTCGACCTGACGCTGCTGATGTCCGCGCTGCCGGAGAACTACACAGCCAAGGAGATCTCCGCCGGCGAGTACCTCGTCGAGGGTGACATCGACCCGCAGGTTCTGGCGACGGTGACCGCATGGTGCGCCCGGCTCAATGTGCTGGCCACAGATGTCCGCGTCGAGCAGCGCAGCCTCGAGGACGTGTTCCTCGAGCTGACCGGTAAGGAGCTGCGCTCATGACCGACCTCTTCCCCGCCGGTACCTTCCGTCCTGATCCCCGGCCGAACACCGTCCCGAAGATGCTGGCCGCCCAGTACGGCCTGGAGCTGAAGTTATTGCTGCGCAACGGCGAACAGCTGCTCCTGACGATGTTCATCCCCATCACCTTGCTGATCGGCCTCACGCTGCTGCCGCTGGGCTCCTTCGGCGAACACCGGGTGGACGTCTTCGTGCCGATGATCATGGCGCTGGCGGTGATCTCGACGGCGTTCACCGGCCAGGCGATCGCGGTGGCCTTCGACCGCCGCTACGGCGCGCTCAAACGTCTCGGCGCCACCGCACTGCCGGTGTGGGGCATCATCGCGGGCAAGTCGCTGGCCGTCGTGTCGGTGGTGTTCCTGCAGGCCCTGCTGCTCGGCGGGATCGGCCTGGCGCTGGGCTGGCGACCGCACCCGGTTGGCCTGCTGCTCGGGGCGGTCATCATCGCGCTGGGCACCGCGGGCTTCGCGGCGATGGGTCTGCTGCTCGGCGGGACGCTGCGGGCCGAGATCGTCCTGGCCGTGGCCAACCTGCTGTGGTTCGTCTTCGCCGGACTCGGGGCGCTCACCCTGGAGACCGGCGCCGTGCCGCGCGCGGTCTCCTGGGTGGCCCGGCTGACGCCGTCGGGGGCGCTGACCGAAGCGCTGACCCGGGCGATGTCGCTGTCAGTCGACTGGTTCGGGATCGCGGTGCTCGCGGTGTGGGGCGGGGTGTCGGCGCTCGCGGCGCTGCGCTGGTTCCGCTTCACCTGAGCCTGCACCTCAGCCCGGCCCTACTACGGGCGGTAGTTCGCAGTCCTCTACGATCGGGCCGTGCGGTTATTCCTGCGGTTGGTGGACTTACTTCCACTACCCAGCCTGCGCACCCAGCGCATCATCGCCGCCGCGGTGCTGCTGACCCAGGCCGGTATCGCGGTCACCGGCGCGATCGTGCGGGTGACGGCATCGGGGCTCGGCTGCCCCACCTGGCCGCAGTGCTTCCCCGGCAGCTTCACCCCCCAACCCCACCCCGAGGTGCCCGGCATCCACCAGGCGGTGGAGTTCGGCAACCGGATGATCACGTTCCTGGTGGTGATCACCGCGATCCTGGCGGTGCTGGCCGTCACCCGGGCGCGGCGCCGGCGCGAGGTGCTCGTCTACGCCTGGCTGATGCCGGCATCCACCGTCCTGCAGGCGGTGATCGGCGGGATCACCGTGCTGACCGGCCTGCTGTGGTGGACCGTGGCCATCCACATGCTGACCTCGATGCTGATGGTCTGGCTGGCCACCCTGCTCTACGTCAAGATCGGCGAGCCCGACGAGGGGATCCCCACCGCGTTGGTTCCGAAACCGTTGCGGCACTTGACTTTACTGAGCGCGCTCGCGTTGTCAGCGACGCTGGTCACCGGCACCACCGTGACCGCCGCCGGGCCGCACGCCGGCGACAAGA
The DNA here is from genome assembly GCF_036023875.1 of Mycobacterium sp. NBC_00419. Classification (NCBI taxonomy): domain Bacteria; kingdom Bacillati; phylum Actinomycetota; class Actinomycetes; order Mycobacteriales; family Mycobacteriaceae; genus Mycobacterium; species Mycobacterium sp. NBC_00419. Next base: position 5,382,958 of record NZ_CP107931.1, on the reverse strand, counting down.
GCCCGCAGCGAGTCGTTCCCCGACTCGAGGTGGAGATCACCACACTGGTCCACGCGCACTCGACGTTCCTATTCATCTATCTGTCGCTGCTGATCGGCCTTGGCGCCGGCCTGTTCGCCGTCTACGCCCCGCGCCTGATCATGAAACGACTCGCCGTGCTGATCGCCCTGGTGATCGCTCAGGGCTTGCTCGGGGCCATCCAGTTCTTTACCGGCGTTCCTGCCGCACTGGTGGCCCTGCACGTCGCGGGAGCGGCCGCCTGCACGGCGGCCACCGCCGCGTTATGGGCGTCGATGCGACAGCGGACCGAGCCCAAGACGCTCGCACGCTGATTCCACGCACAGCGCGAACCTGCGCTGCTGCGCGCTTCTGACCTCCTCGCCGAGCTGACGCCAGCCCAGCGACGGCTCGATCAGCTCGAGTTCGAGCAGGACCGGCGCATCGGGACCACCGATCAGATCGACCCGCGCATACAACAGCTCGCCAGGCGTGATGCCCAGGTGTCCGGTGGCCGCCTCGAGTGCGGCATAACCCACATCCCACATCGCGAAGTCCGGGTCGGCACCCGTCAGCGACTCCGCGGCGAAGGTGCCCGACTCGTCGAGTTCAGGCAGCGTGCCTTCCGGCGGCAGCATCGGCCCCTTGGTGAACGCGTGCGACTGCTCACCGCCGAGGAACACCAGAGCGGTCTCACCGGCCTCCACGCGGACGTCGTACGGCTGCACCAGCACCGAGCGTCCGCTGTCCTGCAGGGCGCCCGCGTGGGCGCGCGCCGCCGACCGGTCGGTGAACCGGCGGGTGTCGATCGACCCGGCCCCGATCGCCGGCTTGACGACGACCTCACCCTTGGGCAGCCGCACCTTGTCACCGGGTGCGAAGAAGTACGACGGCAGGGTGGGCACACCGGCGGCGGCCAGGTCGTCGAGGTAGCGCTTGTCGCTGTTCCAGGCGACCACCGCGGGCGCATTCAACAGGTTGCGCACCCGGGTGGTCCAGGCCAGGAACTCGTCGCGCCGCTCGGCGTAGTCCCAGGTGGCGCGCGGGATGACCAGGTCAGCAGCCTCGGTCTCGGGGTCGTCCCAGGACAGCCAGCGGGCGTGCAGGCCGCGGGCGCGCAACGCGTCGACCAACCCGTCGTCGTCGCCGTCGCCGGCCACCAGTTGGGGGCACCCGGCGAGCACGATCTTGGGATGGAACAGATCTGGACGTGCCAGCGTCACGGGCGGCTTCACACCGGGGATGATAGTGACATGCACGCAATCGAAGTCCCCGAGACAGGCGGTCCCGAGGTCCTGCGCTATGTCGAGAAGGACAAGCCCTCCCCCGGCCCGAGTGAGGTTCTGATCCAGGCTGACGCGATCGGCGTCAACTACATCGACACCTACTTCCGGTCCGGGCAGTACCCCCGGGAGGTGCCGTTCGTCCTCGGCAGCGAGGTGTGCGGGACGGTTGCCGCGGTGGGTGCCGATGTCGCAGCGATCACGCCGGGCGACCGAGTCGTCACGGCGAACGCCGCCGGTGCTTATGCCGAATTCTGCACCGCACCAGCCGATTTCGTTGCCTATGTACCGGATTCGGTGCAGTCGGATGCGGTGGCTTCGGCACTGCTGAAGGGCATGACGGCGCACTATCTGATCAAGTCGGTGTACCAGGTGCAACCGCGCGACACGGTGCTGGTGCATGCCGGCGCCGGCGGCGTCGGGCTGATCCTTACCCAGTGGGCGACCAGCCTGGGCGCCCGCGTGATCACCACCGCCTCGACACCCGACAAGGCCGAGTTGTCGCGGCAGGCCGGTGCGATCGAGGTGCTCGACTATCCGGAGGATCCCGCCGAGTTCGGCGCGCGGATCCGGGAGCTGACCGGGGGTCACGGAGTGGCCGCCGTCTACGACGGGGTCGGCAAGTCGACATTCGACGCCAGCCTGGCCAGTCTGGCGGTCCGCGGGACGCTGGCGCTGTTCGGCGCCTCCAGTGGCCCGGTGCCGCCGGTGGACCCGCAGCGGCTCAATGCTGCCGGTTCGGTCTACCTGACCCGGCCGAACCTCGGACACTTCACCCGCACGCCGGATGAGTTCGCCTGGCGGGCGGGCGAACTACTCGATGCGATTGCCGATGGGTCGATCACCATCACCGTGGGCGGGCGCTATCCCCTCGCCGAGGCCGAGCAGGCCCATCGCGACCTACAGGGCCGCAAGACCACGGGGTCGATCGTGTTGTTGCCCTAGGACGGTTGCGCGAGCGTGCGCGAACTGTACGCGTAGGCGGCGTGTCGGCGAGCCGACACGCACGCTCGCGGTCAGGAGAACAGCGTCGGCAGGGCCAGCGCGGAGTCGACGGCCAGCGCGACGAACACCAGCGCCAGGTAGTTGTTCGACTGCAGGAACAGCTTCAGCGGCTTGACCGGGTTACCGCGGCGCACGCCGGCGTGCAGCCGGTGTGCCATCACCAGGAACCATGTTCCGGCCAGGGCGGCCACCGAGGCGTACAGCCAGCCGGTGGCGGGCACCAGGGCCAGCGTGGCCAGCACGGTCAACCAGGTGTAGATGACGATCTGCTTGGTCACCTGCTCTTCGGTGGCCACCACGGGCAGCATCGGCACACCGGCGGCGCGGTAGTCGTCCTTGTACTTCATCGCCAGCGCCCAGGTGTGCGGCGGCGTCCAGAAGAAGATGATGGCGAACATGACCAGCGCCTGCCAGCCGATCGTGCCGGTCACCGCCGACCAGCCGATCATCACCGGCATGCAGCCCGCCGCGCCGCCCCACACCACGTTCTGCGAGGTGCGGCGCTTGAGCAGCAGCGTGTAGACCAGCACGTAGAACGCGATGGTCGCGGCGGCGAGATGGGCCGACAGCATGTTGGTGGTCCACCACAGCCAGAAGAACGAGGCCACCGACAGCGCCAGGCCGAACACCAGCGCGTGGCTGCGCGGCACGGTGGCCCGGGCCAACGGCCGGCGCTCGGTGCGCTTCATCAGCTTGTCGATGTCGGCGTCGGCCACACAGTTCAGCGAATTGGCACCCGCTGCGGCCAGCATGCCGCCGAACAGGGTGTTGAGGATCAGCAGCGGGTCAACGGTGCCCCGGCCCGCCAGCAGCATGGCCGGGATCGTGGTGACCAGGAGTAGTTCGATCACCCGCGGCTTGGTCAGGGCGAGGTAGCCCAGGAGTCTGTCGCGGAACCGGACCGGCGCCCCTTCGACGAGGTGCACTTCGCGAACTCTCACGCAATTGACTCCTGACAACCGGCGGCAACGCCAACGATCTACTACAGGCGATGGTAGACCGCGGCACCCCTGCGCCGGAACTCAAGGGGCGATTCACGGCGATTTCACCTCTGTGTGGCACTCGGACGAGTAAATCTTCGTCTGCCGGTAACGCTGCTGGCAGCAGCACTGTGCGGGGATCCATCATCCGGCACTAGGCTGAAAGCAGGCCCAGCTTGCCAGCCAACCTGAATACGCAGGAGTGAGTTTGTGACCACGCTCGAACAGATTTCCGCTTTGACCCAACCGCACCATCCCGATGACTGGACCGAGGTCGACTCACGTGCCGTCGACACGGTCCGGGTCCTGGCCGCCGATGCGGTGCAGAAGGTCGGCAACGGCCACCCCGGGACGGCGATGAGCCTGGCCCCGTTGGCCTACACGCTGTTCCAGCGGGTGATGCGCCACGATCCCAGCGACACCCACTGGCTGGGCCGCGACCGGTTCATCCTGTCGTGCGGGCACAGCAGCCTGACGCTGTATCTGCAGCTGTACCTGGGCGGGTTCGGCCTGGAACTGTCCGACATCGAGTCGCTGCGCACCTGGGGCTCCAAGACCCCGGGGCACCCGGAGTTTCGCCATACCCTCGGCGTGGAGATCACCACCGGACCGCTCGGGCAGGGTCTCGCGTCGGCGGTCGGCATGGCGATGGCCGCGCGCTACGAACGCGGATTGTTCGACCCGGACGCCGCGGCCGGCACCAGCCCGTTCGATCACTACATCTATTGCATCGCCTCCGACGGTGACATCGAGGAGGGCGTCACCAGCGAGGCGTCCTCGCTGGCGGGCACCCAGCAGCTCGGGAATCTGATCGTCTTCTACGACCGCAACCAGATCTCGATCGAGCACGACACGAACATCGCGCTGTCCGAGGACACCCTGGAGCGTTACCGGGCCTACGGCTGGCACGTCCAGGAAGTCGAGGGCGGCGAGAACGTCGTCGGGATCGAGGACGCCATCGAGGCCGCCAAGGCCGTCACCGACAAGCCTTCCTTCATCGCGGTGCGCACCATCATCGGCTACCCGGCACCGACCAAGATGAACACCGGCGGTGTGCACGGTTCGGCGCTCGGCGACGAAGAGGTCGCCGCCACCAAGAAGGTGCTGGGTTTCGACCCGGACAAGACCTTCGAGGTGAGCGACGAGGTCATCACCCACACCCGCAAGCTGGTCGACCGCGGCCGCGAGGCGCACGAGAAGTGGCAGGGCGACTTCGACGCCTGGGCCGCGCGCGAACCGGAACGCAAGGCGCTGCTGGACCGGCTCACCGCGGAGGAGCTGCCCGAGGGCTGGGACGCCGACATCACTTACTGGGAGCCGGGTTCCAAACCGCTGGCCACCCGCGCGGCGTTCGGCCAGGTGCTCAACGACGTCGCACCCAAGCTGCCCGAATTGTGGGGCGGCTCCGCAGACCTCGCGGGCAGCAACAACACCACGATCAACGGGGTCAAGTCGTTCGGCCCGCCGTCGATCTCGACCAAGGACTACACCGCCGACTGGTACGGCCGGGTGCTGCATTTCGGCATCCGTGAACACGCCATGGGCTCGATCCTGTCCGGCATCGTGCTGCACGGGCCGACGCGTGCGTTCGGCGGCACGTTCCTGCAGTTCTCCGACTACATGCGCCCGGCGGTGCGACTGGCCTCGCTGATGGACATCGACACCATCTACATCTGGACGCACGACTCGATCGGTCTCGGCGAGGACGGGCCGACACACCAGCCGATCGAACACCTGGCCGCGTTGCGGGCGATCCCGAAGCTGTCGGTGGTGCGCCCCGGCGATCCGAACGAGACCGCCTATGCGTGGCGCTCGATCATCGCCCGCGGCAACGGCAGCGGCCCGGTTGGTTTCATCCTGACGCGCCAGGGCATCCCTGTCCTGGAAGGCACCAGCTCAGAGGGTGTCGCCCGCGGCGGGTACGTGCTGGGCGGCGGCAAGCCCGCCGATGACGCCGATGTCATCATCATCGCCACCGGATCGGAGCTCCAGCTGGCAGTCGAGGCGCAGAAGATACTGGCGGAGAAGGATATTCGGGCCTACGTGGTGTCGATGCCGTGCGTGGAGTGGTTCGAGGCGCAGCCGAAGGAGTACCGCGACAGCGTGCTGCCGCCGGATGTGTCGGCCCGCGTCGCAGTGGAAGCCGGCATCGCCCAGAGTTGGTACAAGTACGTCGGCGACACCGGCGAGATCATCTCCATCGAGCACTACGGCGAATCCGCCGACGACAAAACGCTGTTCCGCGAGTTCGGCTTCACCTCGGAAGCCGTGGCGGCAGCTGCGGAACGCGCAATCGACAACTGACCGACGACTACACACAAGGAACCCGTCATGGCACAGAATCCCCATCTCGCGGCCCTGGCCGCCGCGGGCGTCTCCGTCTGGCTCGACGACCTGTCCCGGGACCGGTTGCGGACAGGCAATCTGAAGGAACTCGTCGACACCCGCAGTGTCGTCGGTGTCACCACCAACCCGTCGATCTTCCAGGCCGCCCTGTCCAAGGGCACCGCCTATGACGCGCAGGTCGCCGAACTCGCCGAGCGTGGCGCCGACGTCGACGCCACGATCCGCACCGTCACCACCGACGACGTGCGGGAGGCCTGCGACGTACTGCGTCCGCAGTGGGAGGCCTCCGACGGTGTCGACGGCCGGGTGTCCATCGAGGTGGATCCGCGCCTGGCCCGCGATGCCGACAAGACCATCGCGCAGGCTATCGAGCTGTGGAAGATCGTCGACCGGCCCAACCTGCTGATCAAGATCCCGGCGATGGAAGAGGGCCTGCCCGCCATCACCGCCGTTCTGGCCGAAGGCATTTCGGTGAACGTGACGCTGATCTTCTCGGTGGAGCGGCACCGCGCCGTCATGGACGCCTACCTCGCCGGCCTCGAGGCCGCCAGGGAAGCCGGACACGACCTGAACACCATCCATTCGGTGGCATCGTTCTTCGTCTCACGGGTCGACACCGAGATCGACGCGCGCCTGGAGAAGATCGGTTCGCCGGAGGCATTGGCACTGCGCGGCAAGGCCGGTGTCGCCAACGCCCGGCTCGCGTACGCGGCCTATGAGGAGGTGTTCGTCGGCGGCAAGCGGTTCGAACCGCTCGCCGAGGCCGGCGCGTGGGTGCAGCGACCGCTGTGGGCGTCGACCGGGGTGAAGAACCCGGACTACTCCGACACCCTGTACGTGACCGAACTGGTCGCGCCCAACACCGTGAACACGATGCCGGAGAAGACCATCGACGCCGTCGCCGATCACGGCGTGGTCACCGGTGACACGATCACCGGCACCGCGCAGGCGGCGCAGAAGGTGTTCGACGACCTCGACGCCATCGGCATCGACATCCGGGACGTCTTCCTGACACTCGAGAACGAGGGCGTGGAGAAGTTCGAGAAGTCGTGGCAGGAACTGCTCGACGCGACCCAGGGCCAGCTCGACGCCGCCAAATGAGCGACGCCCAGCAGCCGGTACCCGGAGTAGTCGCACCCGCCCCGGCGGGCTGGCATAACCCGCTGCGCGACAAGCGCGACAAGCGGATGCCACGCATCGCCGGGCCGTGCGGCCTGGTGATCTTCGGCGTGACCGGTGACCTGGCACGCAAGAAGCTGATGCCGGCGATCTACGACCTGGCCAATCGCGGGTTGCTGCCGCCGTCGTTCTCCCTGGTGGGTTTCGCCCGGCGGGACTGGGCCGACGAGGATTTCGGCAAGATCGTCTACGACGCGGTCAAGGAACACGCACGCACGCCGTTTCGCCAGGAGGTGTGGGACCGGCTCGCCGAGGGGATTCGGTTCGTCTGCGGGACGTTCGACGACGACGCCTCCTTCACCCGGCTCTCCGAGACCCTGGCGAAGCTCGACGTGGAACGCGGCACAGGCGGCAATCACGCCTTCTACCTGTCGATTCCACCCAAGGCCTTTCCCGAGGTGTGCGAACAGCTCAAGAAGTCCGGGCTGGCCCGCCAGCAGAAGGGTCGCTGGAGCCGGGTCGTCATCGAGAAGCCGTTCGGCCACGACCTGCAGAGCGCGATCGCACTGAATACGTTGGTCAACAGCGTCTTTCCCGAGGAGTCGGTGTTCCGCATCGACCACTACCTCGGGAAGGAGACGGTGCAGAACATCCTGGCCCTCCGGTTCGCCAACGAGCTCTTCGAACCGATCTGGAACAGCCACTACGTCGACAGTGTCCAGATCACCATGGCCGAGGACATCGGGCTCGGCGGACGCGGCGGCTACTACGACGGCATCGGTGCGGCCCGCGACGTGATCCAGAACCATCTGCTGCAGCTGCTGGCGCTGACGGCGATGGAAGAACCGGTCAGCTTCCACCCCAGCGAGGTTCGGGCCGAGAAGATCAAGGTCCTCTCGGCCACGTCGCTGGCCCAGCCGCTGGATCAGACCACCTCGCGCGGGCAGTACACCGCCGGGTGGCAGGGCGGCCAGAAGGTGGTCGGGCTGCTCGACGAGGAGGGCTTCTCCAAGGACTCCACCACCGAGACCTTCGCGGCGATCGCCCTCGACGTGGACACCCGACGGTGGGCCGGGGTGCCGTTCTATCTGCGGACCGGAAAACGTCTGGGGCGCAGGGTCACCGAGATCGCGCTGGTGTTCAAGCGGGCACCGCACCTGCCGTTCGACGCAACCATGACCGAGGAGCTCGGGCAGAACGCCCTGGTGATCCGCGTCCAGCCCGACGAGGGAATCACGCTGCGTTTCGGCTCGAAGGTGCCCGGCAGTGCGATGGAAGTGCGTGACGTCAACATGGACTTCTCATACGGATCGGCCTTTGCCGAAGACTCCCCGGAGGCTTACGAGCGGCTGATCCTCGACGTGCTGCTGGGCGAACCATCACTGTTCCCCGGCAATGCCGAGGTCGAATTATCCTGGGAGATACTGGATCCGGTGCTCGACTATTGGGCGTCACACGGTAAGCCGGATCCCTACGAGTCAGGCACCTGGGGCCCGGAGTCGGCATTCGAGATGCTGCAGCGTTCCGGCCGGGAATGGCGGCGCCCGTGATGAGCGTCAGCGAAGAGCGGAGACGGCGCCCGTGATGAGCGCCAACGAAGAGCGGAGACGGCGCCCGTGATGAGCGCCAGCGAAGAGCGGAGACGGCGCCCGTGATGAGCGCCAGCGAAGAGCGGAGACGGCAGAAGTGATTGTCGACTTGCCGAATACGACCACCAATGACCTCAACAAGCGGATCACCTCGCTGCGCGAGGAGGGCGGCGCGATCACGCTCAGCCGCGTCCTGACCCTGGTGATCGCCCCGGACAGCCTCGATCAGGTCGAGGACGCCATCGACGCCGCGACATGGGCGAGCCGTGAGCATCCCTGCCGCGTCATCGTGGTGGTGCCCGACGACCGGCTGGCCGCCGAGCCACGACTGGATGGCCAGCTGCGAGTGGGCGGCGACGCAGGCGCCGGCGAGGTTGTGGTGCTGAAGATCTCCGGACCGTTGTCGGCGCATGCCAGCAGCGTGGTGCTGCCGTTCCTGCTCCCCGACACACCGGTGGTCGCCTGGTGGCCCGGGGCTGCACCTGCGGTTCCTGCCCAGGATCCCCTGGGCTGCTTGGCAATTCGGCGGATCACCGACGCCACGGGGGCCGCTGACCCACTGGCCTCGATCAAGAGCAGGCTCGCGGGCTACACCGATGGCGACACCGACCTGGCCTGGAGCCGGATCACCTACTGGCGGGCACTGCTGGCCTCTGCCATCGACCAACCTCCCTATGAGCCGGTGACCTCGGCGGTGGTGTCCGGCCTGGAAGACGAACCGGCACTGGACATCCTGGCGGGCTGGCTGGCCAGCCGGATAGACGGCACCGTCACGCGCACCATCGGCGAACTGAAGGTGGAACTGGTCCGGCCGTCGGAGACGGTGACGCTGAGCCGTCCGCAAGACGGTGTCACCGCCACGCTGAGCCGCACCGCCCGCCCCGAGGCGCTACTGCCGTTGCCACGCCGGGAGACCCGCGAATGCCTGGCCGAGGATATGCGTCGTCTTGATGCGGATGAGATCTACCACGAGGCGCTGGCCGGCATCGACAACGTGGACTACTCCTGAGGGGCTCGGCACTGACATGACCCGAATCGTCGAAACCTATCCCGACACCGACGCACTGGTAGCTGCCGCCGGGGACCGGCTGGTCGGGGCGATCACCGGCGCCATCGCCGCGCGGGGGCGGGCACTGATCGTCCTCACCGGCGGCGGTACCGGTATCGGGTTGCTCAAGCACGTCGGCGCACACGACGACGACGTCGATTGGTCCAAGGTTCACCTGTTCTGGGGTGACGAACGGTACGTGCCCGCGGCCGACGACGAGCGCAACGACAAGCAGGCCCGGGAAGCCCTCCTCGACCACATCGCTATCCCGGAGGCCAACATCCATCCGATGGCGTCCAGTGACGGCGAGTTCGGTGACGACCTCGATGCGGCGGCGGCTGACTATGCGACAGTCCTGGCCGAGATTGCCGAACCAGGCGAGCCGGCACCGGTTTTCGACGTCCACCTGCTCGGTATGGGCGGCGAGGGACACGTCAACTCGTTGTTCCCGCACTCAGCTGCCACCCTGGAGACGACCCGACTGGTGGTCGGCGTGGAGGACTCCCCCAAGCCGCCGCCGCGGCGCATCACGCTGACATTGCCTGCGGTGCAGCGCTCGCGGGAGGTGTGGCTGGTGGTCTCCGGCGAGGCCAAGGCCGACGCGGTAGCCGAGGCGATCTGCGGTGCGCAGCCGGCGGACATCCCGGCCGCGGGTGCCGTCGGGCGCGACGCGACGGTCTGGCTACTCGACACCACGGCGGCGAGCAAGCTGCCACACTGAGCCTCATGGTTGACAAGACGCCGCCCCGCAGCGGCCGCGACCGGATCAAGACGCTCGCACAGGCGGCGCTGAACGCCGATGTGACCGTCGATCAGCTCGACACGATCCTGGTCGGCATGAGTGAGGCGCTCACCGATCTGAACAAGACGTTGAGCGGGATGAACGGCACCATGGAGTACTTCGAGGAGACCTTGGGCGTCTTCAACTCGACGTTGACCCGGATCGACGAACTGGCACCGCGCCTGAATGCCATCGTCGCGCGGATGGAAGGCGTCGTCGGGCGCGTCGAGCGGATCGTCGGAATCGGTGAAGCGGTGATGTCACCGCTGGCGGTGACCGAGTCGGCGGTGCGCGGAGTGGTCAACGCGGTGCGGCGGGCCGGCGAGCGTTAGCCGGGCAGCTTCTCGACGTCGAGTCGACGGATGCGGTGCTGGCGGGCGAAGCCGGCGATCGCCGCCTCCGCCGCGCCGTCGGTCAGCTCGTGATCGACCCGAACCAGGTGCGTCGCGCCGAACAGAAGAGCCGGCAGTTCAGGAATGTGGGCAAACTCTTCGCGAACTTTGCGAAGGTAACTACCCGACAAACTGATCGCACTGACCCGCGCGGGAAGTTCCGGACCGCGGAACGCGTGATAATCGACCCCGAGCGGCAGGCCGACGCTCGCGGATGCGGTCTGGGCCGTGCACTGGTCCACCTTCGCGATCGTTGAGGGGTTGATCCCGAAACACTGGAGCATGGCTTCGGCCAAGGCGCGGGCTGATGCGTGTGGCGCGGCGACGAACAGCACATGGGTCACGGTCAATGAGCCTCCGGTCAGCGATGCGAAACCCAGCCGGCGACACCGGTGGCCGACAAATGATGTCACAGTTTCAGCCCGGGCAATACCTGAATATTGCCGATCGCGCCCCCTGTCAAAAGGGTTGTCCCTCAGGCGAACACCAACGGAGGTAACCATCGCACCCGGATCGGGAAACCTGGCAAACCTGGACTGCCCGGCGGCTACCTCACCACCAGCCGTCAGCCGGATCCGCGACGCTCCAGTCGGCCAGTACCGGGGGCGCCACCAGCGGGAGGGGGCCGATCAGGTCGGCCGTGTTGTCCATCGAAACCTCGCCGGGTTGTGTCATACCGAGTTCGACGCTGCCCGGCGGCCGCCGGTTCCCGCGGAGTTCAGCTAGCCGCTGTTGCGCAGCGCAGTCGCCAGACCGCTCATGGTGAGCAGGATGCCGCGCTGCACCAGTTCGTCGGTGTCTCCCGAGCGGTATCGGCGCAGCAGTTCCACCTGCAGGTGGTTCAGCGGCTCGAGGTAGGGGAACCTGTTGAACACCGACCGGGCCAGCGACGGGTTATCGGCCAGCAGGTCGTCGTGACCGGTGATCAGCTTGTGCATGCGAATGGTCCGGTCGTGTTCGGCGACGATCTTGTCGAACACCCGCTGCCGCAGTTCGGCGTCCGCGACGAGTTCGGAGTACCGGGCTGCCAGCCCCATATCGGACTTCGACAGCACCTGGGCCATGTTGGACAACACGGTGGCGAAGAACGGCCACTTGGCGTAGAGGTCCTGCAACACCTCGAGCCTGGACCCGTCCTCGGCGATCCAGTCCTCGATGGCGGTGCCGGTGCCATACCAGCCGGGCAGCATCACCCGCGACTGGCTCCAGGCCAGCACCCACGGGATCGCCCGCAGATCGGAGATCGAGGTGGTGGGCTTGCGGGAGGTGGGACGGCTCCCGATGTTCAGCGACCCGATTTCACTGACCGGGGTGGACTCCTTGAAGTACTCGACGAATCCCGGTGTCTCGTGCACCAATTCGGAGTATGCCCGCTGTGCGCGCGCCGCGAGATCGTCGAGCACCTCGTAGGCCGGCCCGGCGGCGTCACCGAGGCCCTCGACGTCGAGCAGGGTCGACTCCAGCGTCGCGGCCAGCAGCGTCTCGAGATTGCGGTGCGCGATGCGCGGTTCGGCGTACTTGGCGGCGATCACCTCACCCTGTTCGGTCAGCCGCAGCGAGCCGTTCACCGCGCCCGGCGGCTGGGCCAGGATGGCGTCGTAGCTCGGGCCGCCGCCGCGGCCTACCGTGCCGCCACGGCCATGGAAGAGCCGTAGCCGAATTCCGGTCTTACGGGCGGATTCGACCAGGTCGAGCTCGGCGCGGTAGAGCGCCCAGTTGGCCGCCAGGTAGCCGCCGTCCTTGTTCGAATCGGAGTACCCCAGCATGATCTCCTGGCTCTCGCCCCGGGCGTGAACCATCGCCCGGTACAGCGGCAGGTCGAGTATCGACTCCAGGATCGACGATCCGCGCTGCAGGTCGTCGATGGTCTCGAACAGCGGCACGATCCCGACCGGGGCGCACACCTGATCCGAGGAAACATCAAGTAGCCCGGCTTCTTTCAGAAGAATCGCGGCTTCGAGCATGTCCGACACCGACTGACACATCGAGATGATGTAGTTCGGCACGGCCGCAGCGCCGAAGACTCGCACCGCCCGCGCCGCGGCAAACACGATGTCGAGTTCCTTGCGCGCGAGCTCGGACAGCTCGGCATCGTCACGGATCAGCGGGCGGCGGGTGGCCAGCTCGGCAACCAGGAGCTCCACCCGTTCGGGTTCCGGCAGCGACGCATAGTCGGCGTGCACGCCTGCCCATGCCAGCAGTTCGGCGACCACCTGCTCGTGCGTCTCGGAGTTCTGCCGCATGTCCAGCCCGCTGAGGTGAAACCCGAAGGCGTCCACGGCGTCACGAAGCCGCGCCAGCCGGTCGTCGGCCAGCAGCGCACTTCCGTTGCGCCGCAGGGAATCACCAATGACGTCGAGATCGTCCAGCAGTTCACCCGGTGTCACATAAGGCTGCAGCCCGAGGTCGAGGATGCGCTCGGGTTGGCGGTCGAGGATGTTCGCGGAGGTGGCGGTCAGCCTGGCGTGCACCACGCGCAGTGCCCTGCGGTAGGGCTCGTCGGAGCGGGCCGGCTCGTCGAGGTCCGCGGCCAGTTGCTGCAGTTCCTCGGAGGTCTTGACCAGTCGGGCCGACATGGACAGTTCCTGCTCGAGTGCGGTCAGCTCGGCGAAGTAGTGCGCCAGAGCGGTGAAGGCGGCGCTGCCGGTCGCCAGCCGGACGACCTCGGCGGTGACGTTCGGGTTACCGTCGCGGTCGCCGCCGATCCAGGACCCGGGGCGCAGGATCGGCTCGGGCAACAGATCGGCACCCGGCCACCTGGCCCGCAGCGCGTTGCGCACCTCGGCGTTGACCTTGGGGATGACCTCGAAGAGCGCCGCCGGGTAGTAGCGCAGGCCGACTTCGATCTCGTCCTGAATCTTCAAGCGGGACAACCTGATCAGCGCCGTCTGCCAGAGCGTGAGGATCTGCAGGCGCAGCTCGGTTTCGACCGGCCGGCCGTCCTCGGTCTCGTCCTGCCCGTGCAGCCGCAACCGCATGAGCTGGGTGATCCGGTGCTGGGTGTCGAAGACCGTACGCCTGCGGGTCTCCGTCGGATGGGCGGTGATCACCGGCGAGACCAGCGCACCGCGCAACGCCGCGGCGACGGTGTCGGCGTCGAGTTCGGCGGCCTCGAGCTTGCCGTAGGTGGCGGCCAGCGTGCTGTCCTGCGGCGGCTCACCTGCCGCGACGTGGACAGCGCGGCGACGCTCCCGATGGATGTCCTCGGCGACGTTGGCCAGCAGGGCGAAGTGGGTGAAGGCACGGATGACCGGGATGGCCCGGTGGATGTCGATTCCGTCGAAGAGCCGGGCCAGTTCGGTGCGGTCGATCTCGGAGCGCCGGACCCGGAATGACTCCACCCTGGCCCGTTCGACGAGGTCGAAGACCTCCTCGCCGTTCTGTTCACGCACCGTGTCACCGAGGATCGCGCCGAGCAGGCGGATGTCGCGGCGCATCGGTTCGGTGGCCTCCCGCCCGACCTGGGTGCGGTGAACGGCACCGATCGGTTCGAGCGTCACATCAGAGACCTCTGCCATGCGTCCAGTATCGGCGCGGGGTGGCCAGCCCGCAGGACGAGGGGCGGTGAGGCTATCCACAGATCCCGATTCATCCACAGCACGACGCACGAACCGTTGCATGCGAACATGTGTTCGATACCGTGGGTTTATGACCGTGCTCGAACCGCTCACCGCCGAGGCGGCCCACGAGCTGGTTCGCGCCGAACTCGATGCGATCGACGCCGCGTACTCCCGACTGCGGACGACATGTACTGATCTGGCGGGCAATGCTTTTCGGATCGAGATGGCCGAGCGGCTGGAGAACCAGCAGCGGACCAGCCGCGGGCTGTCGTATCGCGTGTTCGGCGAGATCGCCGACCCGGTCGACGGTGCGGACGACGCCCGGCCGCCTGTCGGGGTCAAGGTGCGCGACGAACTGGCATCCCGGCTGCGGCTGACCGCCGGCGAGGTGCGGCGCCGGTTCCGGGTGGCGGCGCGGATCCGCCCTCGACGATCACTCACCGGGCCTCCGGTTGCCCCAGAACTGCCCGAACTCGCCGCCGCGGTGCAAGCCGGCGACATCGGTGACGACCACATCAGCGCCGTGTGCCGGGCGCTCGACCTGCTGCCGGCGTCGGTGTCTGCCGTCGACAAGGACAAGGCGGAACGGGCGCTGGTGCGGCACGCCCGCGAACAGGATTCGCAGTTCGTCACCGTGGTCGGTGCGACGATCGCCGACTGCCTCAATCCCGACGGCAACTTCACCGACGAGGATCGTGCCCGGCGTCGCGGCCTGCTGTTGAGCCGTCAGGGCGCCGACGGGATGAGCAGGCTGTCCGGCTGGCTCGACCCAGAGGCCCGCGCCTATCTGGAGGCGGTGATCTCGGCGGTACGCCCTGGGCGCCACCAGCCCGGTGGCGACGAGCGCGACACCCGGAGCTGCCAACAACGGAGCCACGATGCGCTGAAGCTGGCCTTGAGAGCGGCGATCGGGTCGGGCGCCCTGGGCAAGCATCGGGGAATGCCGGTGACCGTCGTCGTGACGACGACACTGTCCGAACTCGACCAGGCCGCCCGGGCCCTGCACGACCCCAGCGTGCCAATGCCGCCGCCGGCGCGTACGGGCGGGGCGGGGCGGCTACCGATGCGCGACCTGATTCGGATGGCCGCCGGTTCCGTCCACTATCTCGCCGTGTTCGAGGACCATTCCGAACGACCGATCTACCTTGGCCGCTCCAAACGGCTGGCGACGCCGGACCATCGGATCATCTGCCACGCCCGCGACGGAGGCTGCACCAAACCGAACTGCTGTGTCCGGGGATACGACTGCGAAGTCCACCACGCGCAGGCCTGGAGCGCGGGTGGGCCGACCGATGCCGACAATCTGTACTTCGGCTGCGACGGCGACCACGACGCGGTCACCGACGGCGTCTACGACACGACAGTCACCGGAGACGGGCGCATCGCGTGGTCAGACGGCACCGGTCCACCGCGGGTCAACGACGTGCACCATCCCGAGCGATTACTCGAAGACGGGGGCGAGTCCCCGTGAGGTGGGGCAGCGGATCAGGAGTACTTGATCTGCAGTGCCATGCCGATGATGGACACCACCCAGATGCCGGTGACGAACAACGTCAGGCGGTCGAGGTTCTTCTCCACCACGGTCGACCCGGACAGGCTGGACTGCACGCCGCCGCCGAACAGGGTCGACAGGCCGCCACCCTTGGCACGGTGCAGCAGCACCAACAGGACCACCAGGACGCTGGTGACCACCAGGATGATCTGCAGGGTCAAAACCATGGCGCCCAGAATACCGGGTTCGCGGCCCGGTTACGGCAGCGGCCCGCCCGCGGCGATCGCCGAGAGAATGGCGAACTGCTCACCGTCCAGCGACGCGCCACCCACCAGGGCACCGTCGACGTCCTCCTGAGCGACGATCTCGCCGACGTTCTTGGCGTTGACCGAGCCGCCGTAGAGCACCCGCACACCAGCGGCGATCTGGGGAGTTGCGATATTCGCCAGCTCCGCACGGATCGCTGCACAGACCTCCTGCGCGTCGGCCGCGCTGGCCACCCGGCCGGTGCCGATCGCCCACACCGGCTCGTAGGCGATGACGACGTCGGTCAGCTGTTCGTTGGTCAGCCCCGCCAGCGAGCCGCGCAACTGCTCGACGTTGTACTCCACGTGGTTGCCGGCCTCACGCACGTCGAGGTGCTCGCCAATGCAGACGATCGGGATCAGGCCGTGCCGGAACGCCGCGGCGGCCTTGGCGGCCACCAGGGCATCGTCCTCGTGGTGATAGGTGCGGCGCTCGGAATGTCCGACGACGGCGAACGTGCACCCCAGCTTGGCCAGGAACGCACCACTGATCTCGCCGGTATAGGCGCCGGAGTCGTGCTGGGACAGGTCCTGGGCGCCGTAGGTCAGCCGCAGCTTGTCGCCGTCGACGAGGGTCTGCACACTGCGCAGATCAGTGAACGGCGGGATGACGGTGACGTCGACCTTGTCGAAGTACTTGTCGGGCAACGAGAATGCGATCTTCTGGACAAGAGCGATGGCCTCGAAGTGGTTGAGGTTCATCTTCCAGTTGCCAGCGATCAGCGGCTTACGGGACACAGGACTCCTAATTCAGAATCTCGATACCGGGCAGAGACTTGCCCTCAAGGTATTCCAGCGATGCACCGCCGCCGGTCGAAATGTGCGAGAAGCCGTCCTCAGGCAGCCCGAGCTGACGCACAGCCGCCGCCGAGTCGCCGCCGCCCACAACGCTGAACGCGCCCTTGGCGGTGGCGCCGATGATCGCCTCGGCCACCCCCTTGGTCCCCGCCGAGAAGGCAGGGAACTCGAACACACCCATCGGTCCGTTCCAGAAGATGGTGCGCGCGTTGGACAGCAGCGTGCTGAACCGCTTGACCGACTCCGGCCCGATGTCCAGGCCCATCTTGTCGGCCGGAATCTGGTCGGCCGCCACGGTGTCCGGCGGCGAGTCGGCAGCGAACTCCGCCGCGACGACAATGTCGACCGGCAGGTGAATCACGTCGCCGTAGGTCTCCAGCAGCTGGCGGCAGGTGTCGATCATCTCTTCCTGCAGCAGCGAGGATCCCACCGAAAGTCCTTGCGCGGCAAGGAAGGTGAAACACATGCCGCCACCGATGATCAGGCTGTCGGCCTTGGTGGCCAGGTTCTCGATCACGGCGAGTTTGTCGGACACCTTCGAGCCGCCCAACACCACGGCGTACGGCCGCTCACCGGCGGAGGTGAGCTGCTCGAGAACCTTGACCTCGGCAGCGACCAGCGTGCCCGCGTAGTGCGGCAACAGCGTCGCCACGTCGTAGACCGAGGCCTGCTTGCGGTGCACCACCCCGAACCCGTCGGAGACGAACGCGCCGTCATCTCCGACCAGCTCGACCAGCGCCTTGGCCAGTGCCAGCCGCTCGGCGTCGTCCTTGCTGGTCTCCCGCGGGTCGAAGCGGATGTTCTCCAGCAGCAGCACGTCACCGTCGGTGAGACCCTCGGCGCGCGCCAGTGCATCGGTACCGACGACGTCACCGGCCAACTGGACGTGCCGGCCCAGCTGCTCCCCCAGCGCCGCGGCGACCGGGGCCAGCGAGAACTTCGGCTCGGGACCACCCTTGGGTCGACCCAGGTGAGCGGTCACCACGACCTTGGCGCCGGCCTCGGCCAGGGCCTTCAGCGTCGGCACCGAGGCGATGATGCGGCCGGGGTCGGTGATGGCACCGTCGTCGAGCGGGACGTTGAGGTCGGAGCGCACGAGGACGCCCCGACCCGCGACGCCCTCGGCGAGCAGATCGGAAAGAGTCTTGACAGTCATCGCTGTTAGAGCGACTTGCCGACCAGGCCGACGAGGTCGACCAGGCGGTTGGAGTAGCCCCACTCGTTGTCGTACCAGGAGACGACCTTGGCCTGGTTGTCGATGACCTTGGTCAGGCCCGAGTCGAAGATCGAGCTGTGCGGGTCGGTGACGATGTCGCTGGAGACGATCGGGGCGTCGTAGTACTTCAGGATGCCCTTGAGCTTGCCCTCCGCGGCGGCCTTGAGTGCGGCGTTGATATCGGCCGCACTGGCGTGCTTGCTGAGCTCGACGGTGAGATCGGTAACCGAGCCGGTGGGGATCGGCACCCGTAGCGCGTAGCCGTCCAGCTTGCCCTTGAGCTCCGGCAGCACCAGCCCGATGGCCTTGGCGGCCCCGGTCGAGGTGGGCACGATGTTCACCGCGGCGGCCCGGGCACGGCGCAGGTCCTTGTGCGGGCCGTCCTGCAGGTTCTGGTCGCCGGTGTAGGCGTGGATGGTGGTCATCAGACCGCGCACGATGCCGAACTCGTCGTTGACGACCTTGGCCAGTGGCCCAAGGCAGTTCGTGGTGCACGAGGCGTTGGAGATGACGTTCTGGCTGCCGTCGTACTTGTCGTCGTTGACGCCGATGACGATGGTGATGTCCTCGTCCTTGGCCGGCGCCGAGATGATGACCTTCTTCGCACCCGACTCCAGGTGTCCGCGGGCCCGGGCGTCGACGAAGATGCCCGTCGACTCGACCACGATGTCGACGCCGAGGTCACCCCACGGGATCGCCGCCGGACCTTCCTTGACCTCGAACGCCTTGATCTTGGTGTTGCCGATGACGATGGTGTCCTCGCCCTCGAGGCTGACATCCTCCGGCAGCCGGCCCAGGATCGAGTCGAACTTCAGCAGGTGCGCGAGAGTCGTGTTGTCGGTGAGGTCGTTGACCGCCACGATCTCGATGTCTTGGGCCTTGCCTTCGGCCTGCTGCGTCGCCAGGGCCCGGTAGAAGTTGCGTCCGATGCGGCCGAAGCCGTTAACGCCAACCCGGATCGTCACGTCTGTCTCCTTGAGTCGCTTCCAGTGCTCGAGGTCAGCCTAGTAGCGACGCCGACAGCGTGCGCGACCGGTTGCGATGTCCGCTCGATCCGGTTCACGAGCCGGTCTGATCAAGCCTGTCCGAACCGGTCCACCGCTGCCGGATCGACGGCAGCGTCCCGTCCCGTTCCAGTTCGGCCTGCGCCACGTTGATCCGCGCCAACAGCGCCGCGTCGCTGGTGGGTACGGCGATCGCGATCTTCTCGGCGGTGATCCCGCGCTGCACCACCTCCACCCCGGGCAGCGGCCTGACGAGTTCGGTGAGCACCGGCGCCAGCTTCATGAAGGCGTCGCAGCGTCCCGTAGTCAGGTCGCGCAGGACGGTGCGGCCACTGCCGTAGCCATAGACCCGCACCCGCGCGGCCTTTCCTTCGGCGACAAGCCGGTTGGCGATGGGCTGGCTGGTGTTGCCGTGCTGAATACCGATCGTCAGCCCTTCGAGATCGTCCACCGAGTGCACCCCGGGCAGCCGGCCGGTGTCGACGGCCAACGCCTGGCCGGAGATCAGGTAGGGATCGCAGAACGACGCCTTGAGGGCGCGGGAACCGGTGACGGTGGTGCCCGAGGTGACGCAGTCGAACTCGCCCGAGTCGAGGGCGTCGAAGATGCCGTTGAAGTCGCGCCCCTGGTAGGCGATGAACTCCACGGCGCAGGCCAGCCTGCTGCCGATCGCCTCGATCAGATCGACGTCGAGGCCGGCATGCTCACCGCCACCCGTCGAGTGGAACGGCGGATCCGAGAAGGCCGCACCGACGCGCAGCACGTCGTCACCGCCGGTCATGGCGAAACCGTAACGAACGCCGCCGAGGATCGACAGCCGCTTTCCGCGGCGCGTACCGTCGCGCTCATGGCGATCACCCCGGACCTCGGCCCGGTCCGGAGACGCCTCGGACAGGGCTTGTTCGCGATGGTGGCCGGACCGGAAGGCCCGCGCAACCGCGACCGCATCCACAACACCCCCGGACCGCGCTGGTTCGCCCCCGACCGCCCCATCCGCCGGGTGCACGCCGACGCCTCGATGTTCGTCGGGGGCCTGCGCGCGCTGCTGCTGCAGTCGCTGCACCCGCTGGCGATGGCCGGTGTCGCCCAGCATTCCGACTATCGCGGCGATCCGTGGGGCCGGTTGCAACGCACCAGCACGTTCCTGGCGGTCACCACATTCGGGCCCGCCGCCGAGGCGCAACGGGCCGTGGACCGGGTGCGCGGCATCCACCGGCGGGTGCACGGCACCGCCGCCGACGGCCGGCCTTACCGGGCCGACGACCCGCATCTGCTGGAGTGGGTCCACATCGCCGAGGTGGACAGCTTCCTGCTGGCCCACCAGCTCTACGGCGCCGCCCCGCTCGACCAGGACGGGCGCGACGCCTACGTCGCCGACACCGCCCGCACCGCCGAGGCACTCGGCGTCCCGGACCCGCCGCGCACCGAGGCCGAATTGGCCGAGCGCATCGCCGCCTTCCGCCCCGAACTGCACAGCACCGAGGCCGCCCGCGACGCCGCCCGCTTCCTTCTTCTCACCCCGCCGCTGCCGCTGATCGCGCGGATGCCCTATGGCGTGCTGGCCGCGGCATCGGTGGCCATGCTCCCGGCATGGGCCCGGCTGCCGCTGCGTCTGCCTTATCTGCCCCCGGTGGAGGCCACCGGGATTCGCTTCGCCGGCCGCGCACTGGTCGGCACGATTCGCTGGGCCCTTGCCGCGGACCAACCTGAAGTGGCTGCAGCCGAAGAGCTTTCGATCTAACCCTCAGGCGTCTTCTAGCAGGTCAGGGGTAACCGCCGACTCGGTGTCGGGGATACCGTCCTGCTTGGCCTTACGGTCTGCCATCGACAGCAGGCGCCGAATACGTCCCGCCACAGCATCTTTGGTCATCGGCGGCTCCGCCAGCCTGCCCAGCTCCTCCAGCGAGGCCTGCCGGTGCTCGACCCGCAGCCGGCCCGCCGCGGCCAGGTGGTCCGGCACCGTGTCGGCCAGGATGTCCAGAGCCCGCTCGACCCGGGCGGCCGCGGCCACCGCGGCCCGTGCCGAGCGGCGAAGGTTGGCGTCGTCGAAGTTGGCCAGCCGGTTCGCGGTGGCGCGCACCTCGCGGCGCATCCGGCGCTCCTCCCAGATCAACCGAGTGTCCTGGGCGCCCATCCGGGTCAACAACGCGCCGATGGCGTCACCGTCGCGCACCACCACCCGATCGGTGCCGCGCACTTCGCGGGCCTTGGCGCTGACGCCGAGGCGGCGGGCGGCGCCGACGAGTGCCAACGCGGCCTCGGGCCCCGGGCAGCTGACTTCCAGCGCCGACGAGCGGCCGGGCTCGGTCAACGAGCCGTGCGCCAGAAACGCTCCGCGCCAGGCTGCCTCGGCGTCGCCGACGCTGCCGCCGACCACCTGGGCAGGCAGCCCTCGCACCGGACGGCCACGCATGTCCAACAGGCCGGTCTGCCGGGCCAACGCCTCGCCATCTTTGGCGACACGAACCAGATAGCGGGTGCTCTTGCGGATACCGCTGGCCGAAAGAACATGCACCACCGCGTTATAGCCGTAGAGGTCGTAGATGTCCTTACGCAGACGCCGGGCGATGATGCCCAGATCCACTTCGGCTTCCACGACCACCCGGCCGGCGACGATGTGCAGGCCCCCGGCGAACCTCAGCAGTGAGGCCACCTCGGCCCGGCGACCACTGACGGAGTTGACCACGAGTCGGCTCAGTTCGTCCTTCACCTCGGCAGTCATCGCCACAGGTCGTCACCTCTCGGTACGTTGCCACTCGTTCCCTCCACCCCGTCCCCCTGTCGCGGTACCCCGGATCGCGTGGGGGCAGCGGCAGGAAGCGTCTGTGTCGCGGGAACGGTTCCCCGTGTGCGCACAACTTCAAGCGCTGCGGCCAGCTTCGCCGGGTCATGTAAAGGTGTACCAGGTCTGGACACGTCAGCAAACTGAACTGTCGCTTCTATCAAATTCGCAGTACGACGAAGTTGGTCACGTTCGCGGTCCGACGGCACCGAAGTGGCATCCACGATGATCTCGTGCACCGCGAAGCCCGGGGCGTGCTGGGCCAGCACGTGCAGATGACGCTCGGCCGAGAACCCGGCGGTCTCCCCCGGCTCGGCGGCCAGGTTCAGCACCACCGCCCGGCGTGCGGTCGTGGACTTCAGCGCCGCGGCCAGACCGGGGACCAGAACGTGCGGGATGACACTGGTGAACCAGGAGCCCGGTCCTAGCACCACGAGGTCGGCGGCCATGATCGCGTCGACGGCCTGCCGGGTCGCCGGCGGATCACCCGGCAGCAGGCGCACGCGGCGCACTTTGCCCGGTGTGGTGGCGACGGCGACCTGACCCCGGATCACCCGGCTCATCCGGGGATCACCTTCCAGCCCGGCCACGTCGGCCTCGATCTGCAGCGCGATGGGACACATCGGCAACACCCGCCCCTTGACTCCGAGCACGCGGCCGAGTTCGTCGAGGGCGGCCACCGGATCGGCCAGCACCTCGTTGAGACCGGCCAGCATGAGATTGCCGATCGGATGCCCGGCAAGGGCACCGCTACCGCCGAACCGGTGCTGGATGATCGTGGCCCACAGGCGGCCATGGGGGCTGTCAGAAGCCAAGGCGGCCAATGCCATTCGCAGATCACCGGGGGGAACGACGTCGAGCTCGCTGCGCAGCCGCCCGGAGGAGCCCCCGTCGTCGGCGACGGTGACCACGGCCGTCACGTGCGGCGTGATGCGGCGCGCCGCCGACAAGGTCGCGTACAGGCCGTGTCCGCCGCCGAGCGCGACGATGCGAGGACTGACCTCGCCGGTCGTCACACTCATTCGCGACCCAGATCCCGGTGCAGGACCCGCACCGAAAGTTGCCGGTTGTCGCCGAGTAAGCCGGCCAGCGCCTCGGCCATGGCGACGCTGCGATGTTTACCGCCCGTGCAGCCGATCGCCACCGTCATGTACCGCTTCCCTTCTCGGCTGTAGCCGTCGACGACGAGCTCCAGCAGCTGATGGTAGGTCTGCAGGAACTTCGTGGCGCCCGCTTGGCTCAACACGTAATCGCGGACCGCAGGATGCTGACCGGTCTGCGGGCGCAGCTCGTCCACCCAATGGGGGTTGGGCAGGAACCGGACGTCCATCACCATGTCGGCATCCATCGGCAAGCCGTACTTGAAACCGAACGATTCGACGGTGACGCTGGTCTGGGCGATCGTCTCACCCCCGAACGCGCGCTCGATACTCTCCCGCAGCGCCCGTACCGACAGCGTCGAGGTGTCGATCACCAGGTCAGCGGTGGCCCGCACCGGGGCCAACATGGCCCGTTCGGCCGCGATCCCCTCGGCCAGAGTCTGGTTGCCCTGCAGCGGATGGCTGCGCCGGTTGTTCTCGTAACGGCGCACCAGGATGTCGTCGGAAGCCTCCATGAACAACACCCGCGGGTGGATGCCGCGGGTGGCCAGTTCGTTGCGAACCCAGTCCAGGTCACCGGTGAAACCGCGGGAACGGACATCCATCACCACGGCCAGTTGGGTGATCCGCGAACCTGCGGCCAGCCCCAGGTCGACCATCCGCGCGATGAGCTCCGGGGGCAGGTTGTCGGCCACATACCAGCCGAGGTCCTCGAGCACCTTGGCGGCAGTTCCCCGCCCGGCGCCGGACAGGCCCGTCACCAGCACTACGTCGATACCCGCATCGGGTTCGGCCACCACTGGGGTCCGCCTGTCTTCAGCTGTGTCGTCTTCGGTCATAGCGATGCCTGTTGCGCAGTCCGATCATCGTCGACCGGCTCGGTCGTCGCAGCCGATACCGGCGAATCCGCCGACACCCCTAGCGCTTCCAGCACCGCCGCCGCAGTCGTGGCACCGATGCCCGGCACCGCGGTGATCTCGTCGACGCTGGCCTGACGCAACCGGGCCAGTGATCCGAAATGGGTGACCAGCGCCTTGCGGCGGGCGTCGCCCAAGCCGCGCACCGAGTCCAGGGCCGAGGCCGTCATCCGCTTGGAGCGCTTGCTGCGGTGATACGTGATCGCGAAACGATGCGCCTCGTCGCGAACCCGCTGCAGCAGATACAGACCCTCGCTGTTGCGCGGCATGATCAGCGGGTCGGCCTCGGCGGGCACCCAGACCTCCTCGAGCCGCTTCGCCAGCCCGATCACGGCGACGTCGTCGACACCGAGTTCGTCGAGCACCGCCTGGGCTGCGTTGACCTGCGGGGCGCCACCGTCGACGACGTAGAGGTTGGGCGGGTAGGCGAACTTGCGGGATTTTCCTTCTGCGGTCATCTGGTCGGGGTCCTGCTGGTCGTTCACGTGGCGCAGGAACCGGCGGCGGGTGACCTCGGCGATGGAGGCGACGTCGTCGGAACGACCTGAACCGGCCGCCTCCCGGATGGCGAAGTGCCGGTAGTCCGATTTGCGCGGCAGCCCGTCTTCGAACACCACCAGCGAGGCCACCACGTCGGTGCCCTGCACGTGGCTGATGTCCACACACTCGATGCGCAGGGGCGCAGCAGCCAGGCCGAGGGACTCTTGAATGTTCTGCAGGGCAGCCGATCTGGCGGTGAAGTCGCCGGCCCGCTTGAGCTTGTGTTGCTGCAGGGCCTCCTGGGCGTTGCGGTGCACCGTCTCGGCGAGTGCCTTCTTGTCGCCGCGTTGCGGCACTCGCAGCACCACCCGTGACCCGCGCAGCTCGGACAGCCAGCTGGCAAGTTCCCCGGCGTTGGGCGGGAGGCAGGGTACCAGCACTTCCCTGGGTACCGGATTGGTGGATTCGTCTGCAGCGCCGCCCAATTCGGCTTCGGGCGGGCCGCCCAATTCAGCTTCAGCGCCGTAGAACTGCGCCAGGAACTGCTCGACCAATTGCGCCTCGGCGGAGTCGCCGGGGTCGACCGGCTTCTCGACCACCCAGCCGCGCTGACCTCGGACCCGCCCGCCACGGACGTGGAACACCTGGACCGCCGCTTCCAGATCGTCGTCGGCGAAGGCGACGACGTCGGCGTCGGTGCCGTCACCGAACACGACCGCCTGCTTCTCCAGCGCACGCTTGAGCGCGCCGATGTCGTCGCGCAACCGCGCGGCGCGTTCGAAGTCCAGCTCCGCGGCCGCGGCATTCATCTGATGTTCGAGGTCCCGGGCGAACCGGTCGGTCTTGCCCGACAGGAAGTCACAGAAGTCGCCGACGATCTTGCGATGCTCTGCGGCGCTGACCTGACCGACGCACGGCGCTGAGCACTTGTCGATGTAGCCCAACAGACAGGGCCGGCCGATCTGGTTGTGCCGCTTGAATACTCCGGCCGAACAGGTGCGGGCCGGAAACACCCGGGTGAGCAGATCGAGAGTCTCCCGGATGGCCCAGGCGTGCGAGTAGGGCCCGAAGTACCGGACACCCTTGCGGCGCGGGCCGCGGTAGACGAACAGCCGCGGGTACTCCTCGTTGAGGGTCACCGCCAGCACCGGATAGGACTTGTCGTCGCGGTACCGGACGTTGAACCGCGGGTCGAACTCCTTGATCCAGTTGTATTCCAGCTGCAGCGCCTCGACCTCGGTGTTGACCACCGTCCACTCCACCTTGGCGGCGGTGGTCACCATCTGCCGGGTGCGCGGATGCAGGCTGGACAGGTCGGCGAAGTACGACGTAAGGCGGCTGCGCAGGCTCTTGGCCTTGCCGACGTAGATCACCCGGCCGTGGGGGTCCCGGAATCGGTAGACACCCGGCTCGACGGGGATCGATCCGGGCGCCGGGCGGTACGTCGCGGGATCTGGCACATTCTCAGGTTAGTACCGTCGAGGGCGTGCCCACGGCGCGCATCACCCGCCTCACCGAGTCGGACTGGGAGCAATTCGCTCAGCTCCGGTTGCGGGCGCTGGCCGACGCGCTGGGCACCACCGACGAGCAGTACCTCGGAGAGTCGCGGATGTCGGCGGCGCAGTGGCGGCAGCGGTTGCGGGAGCACGCCCAGTTCGTCGCCGTCGTCGCAGAACGACCGGAGGGCCTGATCGCTGCCCACCGGGCCAGTCCCGGCACCGTGTACCTGTACTCGCTGTGGCTGGACCCCCGAGTTCGTGGCCGCGGCCTGAGCCGCGACCTCGTCGGCGCCGCACTGAACTGGGCCCGCCGCAGTGACGCGCGCATCGTGACATTGCGGATGGCGCGCGACAACGTCGTCGCCCGCTCGGTCTACGAGAGTTTCGGATTCGTGGAGATCGGTGACGACGGCCGCCCCGAGGTGGCGATGCGACTCAGGCTGGCGTGATGCCGTTGCGGTAGGTCGCCATGAGTGTCCGCATGGTCTCCATCGCCTCGACGGCCCGCTCGCCGTCCACCGCCTGCACGGCGACCAATGGGATGTACTCGTAGGCGGCGAGGTCCACGCGGGCCCAGCGGGACCCCTCCGGGAAGCTCACGTCGACCACGTCGTCCCAGGGCACCACGCGTTCCAGCAGGAGGTTGCGCACAGCGATTCCGGCGGGCCCGACCCGCACCCGCGGCATCGCCAGCAGCAGGATCGCCCCACCCAGGACCACGCCCAGGGTCGCGACGGCCACTTGGTCGGCGGGCTGGATGAAAGCACCGGTGAACTTGATCTTGTATAGGAATCCGACGGTGATGCCCGCCACCGCGACGACGAACGCCGCGACGTAGGCGACGATCCGGATCAGTCGTGGCCGCAGCACGACATCCCACGCGGTCGTGGAGTCGGTCATGCCCCGCGCAGGTGGCGCAGCGTCAACGCCGTCGACAGCGCGGCCGCCGCCGCCTGGGCGCCCTTGTCCTCGGCCGAATCGGGCAGACCGGCCCGGTCGAGGGCCTGCTCCTCGTTGTCGGTGGTGAGCACGCCGTTGGCCACCGGTGTCGAGGCATCCAGCGACACTCTCGTCAGCCCCTGCGTGACCGCGTCGCACACGTAGTCGAAATGCGGTGTCTGGCCACGGATCACCACACCTAGGGCGACCACCGCGTCATGGGTGCGCGCGAGTTCCTGTGCGACGACCGGGATCTCGATGGCACCGAGTACCCGCACCACGGTCGGCTCGGCGATACCGGAGTCCTCGGCGACGCGGCGTGCGCCGTCGAGCAGCGCATTGCAAATCTGCGCGTGCCAGGTACTGGCGACGATCGCCAGCGACACCTGGGAGGCGTCCATTTCCGGAAGGTCCGGAATGCCTGCGCCCCCGCTCATTTGGCGGTCCTCACAGGGCTCCGCCCAAGTCCCCGGGCAGTTGCGCTGCGTCGTCGTAGTCGTCCAGACCGGTCAGGTCGTGGCCCATCCGGTCCCGCTTGGTCATCAGGTAGCGGATGTTCTCGGCGTTGGCGCGCACCGGCAACGGCACCCGTTCGATGATGTTCAGCCCGTAGCCGTCCAGACCCACCCGCTTGGCCGGGTTGTTGGTGAGCAGCCGCATCGAGCGCACACCGAGGTCGACCAGGATCTGGGCGCCGATGCCGTAGTCGCGGGCGTCGGCGGGCAGGCCCAGTTCGAGGTTGGCGTCGACGGTGTCGGCGCCGGCATCCTGCAACTGGTAGGCCTGCAGCTTGTGCATCAGCCCGATGCCGCGGCCCTCGTGGCCGCGCATGTAGAGCACGATTCCGCGGCCTTCACGGGCCACCATGGCCAGCGCCGCGTCCAGCTGCGGCCCACAGTCGCAACGGCGCGAACCGAATACGTCGCCGGTGAGGCACTCCGAGTGGACCCGGACCAGCACGTCGTGGCCGTCGTTCTCCGGGCCGGCGATGTCGCCCCGCACCAGAGCGACGTGCTCGACCTCTTCGTAGACGCTGGAGTAGCCCACCGCGCGGAACTCACCGTGCCGGGTGGGGATGCGTGCCTCGGCGATCCGCTCGATGTGCTTCTCGTGCTTGCGGCGCCATTCGATGAGGTCGGCGATCGAGATCAGAGCCAGGTTGTGCTCGTCGGCGAAGACCCGAAGTTCGTCGGTCTGCGCCATCGCGCCTTCGTCCTTCTGGCTGACGATCTCGCAGATCGCCCCGGCCGGCTGCAGGCCGGCCATCCGGGCCAGGTCGACGGCGGCCTCGGTGTGGCCCGGACGGCGCAACACCCCGCCGTCCTTGGCGCGCAGCGGCACGACATGGCCGGGCTTGGTGAAATCCTGGGAGACGCTGGACGGGTCGGCGAGCAGCCTCATGGTCGTCGCCCGATCCGAGGCTGAAATACCAGTCCCCACACCGTTTTTCGCATCGACCGTGACGGTGTAGGCGGTGCCGTGCTTGTCCTGGTTGACGGCGTACATCGGCAGTAGACCTAGACGATCGCAGATGTCGCCGTCCAGAGGTACACAGAGATAGCCCGAGGTATAGCGGACCATGAACGCCACCAGCTCAGGGGTGGCCTTCTCGGCGGCGAAGATCAGATCGCCCTCGTTCTCGCGGTCCTCGTCATCAATGACGACAACGGCCTTGCCCGCCGCGATATCGGCAACCGCCCGTTCGACGGTGTCCAGCCTCGTCATCGTTGCCGCCTGCCCTCTACCCTGAATCTGCTGCACACAGTATGAACCACGAGTGGACCCGGGTTATTGCCGCTCCTGCTCAGCGGTCCGCTTAGTCGGCGGCCGGCGATCTCGGGCCTCGATATGCCCAGGCCAGCCGGGGACGATGTGACATACGCGACAGGACGGGCCGGTCGACCACGCGGCGTTCTGCAACGCGCTGCTGCGCCGTCGGTGTCGGGGTGGATCAGACCTGCTTCTGGCCCGGCGTGCTGGTCACTACGCCGTTGGAGGTCCTCCAGTACCCGTCGTAGACGGTGATAGTGAAGGAGGAG
This sequence comes from Mycobacterium sp. NBC_00419, assembly GCF_036023875.1. Lineage (NCBI taxonomy): Bacteria > Bacillati > Actinomycetota > Actinomycetes > Mycobacteriales > Mycobacteriaceae > Mycobacterium > Mycobacterium sp. NBC_00419. Next base: position 5,354,287 of record NZ_CP107931.1, on the reverse strand, counting down.
AACTTGGTGAGGGCGGCGGTGCCGAGGTTGAGGCTGCCGGTCAGGGAGTCCCCGGTGGAGACGATGTACCCCGAGCCGGGGTTGGCGTTACTGGGCGGGGCGCTGAGTTTCGTGGTCGAGATCGTCTCGCCATCGGGATCGGTCGCTTTTATGCTCGTCCAGCTATTGCCGACCTTGACGGCGCTCGTAGCCGGGTCCCTGTTTTCGGCGTAGATCGGGATGACCACCGTGACGGTGCTGGTGCCGCCGTAGCCGTCGGTGACGGTGAAGTTGAACCAGTCCGTCTTTTGCGCTGCGGTAGCCCCCATCTTGGCCGCGGCGTGGAAGTAGGCCGCGCTCTGGCTGATCGAGTACGACATGGTGCCGTTGGAGTTGACGGTCACAGTGCCGCCGTTGGCGGTGGCGATGGTGCCGCCGCTGGCCAGGGCGAAGGTCGTGCCGGTGCCATCGAACTTGTTGTTGATCAGCAGTGCGTCGGAGTCGGCGTCGCTGGTGACGAACGATAGGCCGGTGATCGTCTGGACTCCGGCCGCGTTGGGGTTGGTCTTGGATCCCGGACCGGACAGCGTGACCGTCCCGGAGCTACCGTTGACCGTCGCCACAGGCGCGCTGTTGCTCACCGTCGGGGCGACGTTGATGGTGGCGATGACAACCGACTTGCCGGTGGCATCGGTGGCCGTGATGGTGAACGAATCGTTCGGCGTCGTGGAGTGGCCCAGGCCGGCGGTCCGGGTGTAGGTGTAGGTGCCGTCGGCGTTGACCACCACGGTGCCCTTCGAAGGCCCGCTGCCCAGGCTGTAGGTCAGCCCCAGGCCGGTGTCGCCGGCCGGGACGTTCAGCGACCCGCTCGTGGAACCGGCCACGCCGTTGGTGTTGGTCTGCGGCGACGGCGTGGTCAACCCGCTCAGCGTGACCGTCGCCGTGGTGACCCCACCGTGATTGTCGTCGACCTGCACCTGGAACGAATCCGAGCTGACCCCCACCTTCGGAACGTAGGTGAACGAGGTGCCACTCATCGTCACAATGCCGCCGTTGGTGGTGTAGGCCGATCCACCGCTGGTGTTGAGCAGGCGATAGGTCAGGCTGTCGCCGTCACCGTCAGAGCCGCCGGAGATGGTGCCGCGCACCACACCGAGCCCACTGGCACTCGAACTGGCGACACTGCCGCTCAACGTCGGCGCCGCGTTCTGCTTCTCGATCGGGATCGAATACGTCGCGTTGGTGGTACCGCCGAACGCATCGCTGACCGCGACCGTGAATGTGTCACCGGGATCGCCCACCACCGCATGGTCGTGCCAGTAGCTATCCGAGACCCCGAACCACGCGTACTTCTGCAACGAGTAGCTGAAGGACCCGTTGGCGGCCACGGTGATGGTCCCACCGTTGGCGGTGTTGTAGGTGCCCGCGGCCCACGTGACCGAATCACCTTCGGCGTCAGTGGCTTTCAGCGTTCCTGACGTGCTCTGCTTGTCGTACGGACCCACAATCCGATCCAGCGACGAACTGGCCACGGTCACACCGTTACCCACCGGCGCGGTGTTGGTCACCGTCGGGGCGACGTTGATGGTGGCGATGACAACCGACTTGCCGGTGGCATCGGTGGCCGTGATGGTGAACGAGTCGTTCGGGGTCGTGGTGTGGCCCAGACCGGCTGTGCGGGTGTAGGTGTAGGTGCCGTCGGCGTTGACCATCACGGTGCCCTTCGACGGGCCGGTACCCAGGCTGTAGGTCAGCCCCAGTCCGGTATCGCCAGCCGGGACGTTCAGCGAACCGTTGGTGACACCGCCGGCCGCGTTGATATTGGTCTGCGGCGACGGTGTGCTCAGGCCGCTCAGCGTGACCGTCGCCGTGGTGAGGCCACCATGACCGTCATCAGCCTGCACCTGGAACGAATCCGAGCTGACACCCACCTTCGGGACGTAGGTGAACGAGGTGCCACTCATCGTCACGATGCCGCCGTTCGTGGTGTACGCCGACCCGCCGCTGGTGTTGAGCAAGCGGTAGGTCACGCTGTCGCCGTCACCGTCAGAGGCACCCGAGATGTTGCCGCGCACCACACCGAGCCCACTGGCACTCGAACTGGCGACGCCTCCGCTCAACGTCGGCGCCTTGTTCAGCGATGCGATCGGGACCGCGTACGTTACCGCGGTGGTACCACCGAAGTCATCACTGACGTTGACAGTGAATGTGTCAACCGCACCGACAGGCTGGTGCCAGTAGGCATCATGGGTGTGGATCAGCAACCCGTCGTCGTACGCGTCCTTCTCCATCTTGTAACTGAACGTGCCGTCAGAGTTGACCGTGACCGAACCACCGTTGGTCGTGGTGTACGTACCACTGGCGAAATGCACCGCGTCGTTATTCGGGTCCGTCGCGTGCAGCGTGCCGTTCGTCTGCTGGATGTCGGACCAGTTGAGTACTCCCACACTGGTGTAGACCGGCGCGCCGACGGGCGAGTCGGTGGTGAGCCCGGTGCCCACCGGCGCGAGGTTGCCGACGGTCGCGTTGACGGCGAAGCTCATGGTGACCGTCCGGCCGTTGGCGTCGGTGGCGATCACAGTGACGACGTCGTTGGGCGTCGTCGTATGGCCCAGATTCGAGTCGCGGGTGTAGGTGAAGGCGCCCGTGACCGGGTTCCAGGACGTGACCGTGCCCTTCGAGGGGGCGGCACCCAGCGTGTAGGTGAACATTCCGGTATCGAGGGCGGGCGTCGGCACCGACCCTGTGACAACGTTCTGCGTCGATGTGTTGACACTGGCTGGGGTGAGCGAGGTGGTGTTGGACACCGTGACGGTCGTGACGGTGCTGCCGCCGTGGGCATCGGTCATCTGCACCTGGAAGGACTGCGTGGCGCCTGCCGTCGACGTCGAGACGTAGGTGAAAGTTCCGTCTGCTTTGAGGGTCACGATGCCGCCGTTGTTGGCGCCGTTCTTGGTGTAGGCGGAGTTACCGCTCAGACCGTTGACCGACGAGCCGACCAGCGAATAGGTCAACTGGTCACCGTCGGAGTCGCTGCCGCCGACGCTGCCGCGCACCACACCCAGCCCGTCGGCCGCGCCCGTGGTCGGGGACGCCGAGGGGTTGGCGTTCGTCCCGCCGACGATCTGAATCTTTTGCGTGACAAGGTAATTCTGGCCGTCGGCGCCCTTCACGGTGACCTGCACCGTGTCGTACCTGTCGTCCGGGTTGTCTGAGGTAGCGGCGTGGAAGTACGCGGATCCGGGAAGGGTCTGGGTGTAGGAGAAGCCACCGCTGTTGCTGTTGATCGTAACCAGGGCACCCCAGGCGGAGGTGTACGTGTTCCCAGCGGCCGGCGAGTAGCTCGCGGCATTGCCGTTCTGATCGACCGCGTGGAAGCTTCCGTACGCGTACTCGGAGCCGAGAACCTTGCTCGGGTAGCCGGAGTTGTAGCTGGTGCTCGTCGTGAAATTAGTGCCGGGCAACGGCGTATTGGCGACGGTGAGAATCTTGACCTGGAAGGTGAGCGTGTACGGGGCGCCGTCCACCGACGACACGGGAATACTCACGGTGTCGTACTGGCCGGCAGCACCCGCAGCGAAGAACGCCGGCCCGGGAAGCGTGTTGGTGTAGGTGTATCCACCGTCATAGGTGTTGATGGTGACCAACGCGCCCCACGCCGAGGTATAGGTCTTCCCGTCGGCGGGCTGGAAGCTGACGGTGTTGCCGTTCTGATCAACAGCGTGGAACGATCCGGCCGCGTACTGAGACGCGGTCTCGGGCGTCAATCCTATTGTGTACAGCCAACTCTCGTATGTCGTACTCTTCGTGTAGTTCAGCAGCGCCGCCATTTCCTGGAAGCGCTTGTAAATCCCGACGAAAGCCACGTAGGTGACCACCGTGAAGGGATTTACCTGCTCCGCGGTCCAGGTCGGTAGAGTGATATCCCAGGCCCGAGTCGGGTCGTAAAACGCACCACCGTCGGTGAGCCCGAAGGTCAAGGTCGCCCCGGCCTGCGCCGCAACGACCTTGCTTATGAGACTGGCCGAGTCCGACAGATCGGCACGGGTAACCGTGGCACCGGTGGTCGCCTTGATGACATCGATCTCCCACTGGGCCGGGTCATAGATGCCGTTGAGCATGTCCTGCAACACTGTTGCGGTGCCGACCACCGTGGCGGCCATGATCTTGTACGGGTTGATGATGTCGAATGTGCCGGCCCCGGGAGCGATCGTGAACGGTGGCACGATCCGGTTCAGGAAATCGCCCCACGCATTGAGGGTGTCCGTGAACGTGTAATTAGGGATTGCGGACTGGAAGAACAGGCCGACGACGCCGAGCAGGTCTTTGACCCACCGCGCCGGACTGCCTGCGATCGCGTTGTCGATCAAGTTCTGCAACTGAAGGTCGGCCAGGTCGAGGTTCTGGTCGGTTTGGGTATTCGTGATGTCGACGAACTTCTGCGGTGTCCCGGGCCAACCGGCGAGCCGATTGACCGCCCACGTCAGAACGCCCTGGAAGTACCACTCAGCCGTCCCCGCCACAGGTGTCGCGGCGGCAGCGGGCGACGCGGCGGCAGCCGCCATGACGCTGGCGGTAGCGGCATCGGCCGAGGCCTGTGGTGTGACGAAGTGGTAGAGACCCGAGGCGATCGGCTGGCCGACCACTGGGATCATCCCGATGAGATCCCTTGTGACATCGCCGATTTCGTCGGCAACGTCGACTCCGTTACGGTTGAGCACCGCGGTGCCCAACTCCGCGAGATCGCCGAGAAGACTGATGGCATTGATCACGGGCGCCAGGACGATGTTCACCACGTTGGTCAGCTGGAGGCCGAATTGCATTGCCTCGTGCTGGGATTCGACCGACGAGTTGGCGTTGTACGCCGCGGTCAGTGTCGCGACCGCATCCTCGGGAGAGATAGGGGTGACGGCGGCGGCGCCGTCGGGGGTATCACCGGCGGATGCGCCGGTACCTGGGGTTGTCGCCGCCGGCGGAGCCGACGTCGTCGTGGTCGTGCCCGCCGAGCTGCCCTTGGGCGAACGCGTGTTGCGTACCGCCAGCGCCAGCGACTCCTCCAACCCCTGTCCCATCCAGTTCAGCACGTCGGCGATACTGGTGAAAACCTCTGGCGCGGAGGCTGTTTGCGCCGTAACGGCGTTGGAGACGGCGGCCGTCGCGGCCGGGACAGCTGCGACCGTGACGGTGGTGCTGGACTCAGTGGCCGCCACCGCTGCCGACGGCGCGGGAGTGTTGACCGTCGTGTCGGTGTCGGATTTGCCGGCAGGCTTGGCGGCCGGAGTTCCCTGGGCCGACGGCGTCGAATCTACGTCGGATGTCTTGGGCGGCTTGACCTTTATCTGAGGCTGGGCGCGCTTGTTGGAACTCCCCGCGGCGGGCTGGTCGGTGGCAGTCGAGCCGCTGGAGTCAGGACCGGAATCCGCCTTCGAACCGCCGGCGGTGTTCTTGTCGTCGCCGTTCTTGCCGGAGCCGTCCTTGTCGGAAGTGTCTTTGTCGGAGGTGTCGCTGGTCTGGCCCGACACCTTCGTCGTGGGCGGGCGCTTGGGGCCGGCCTTCTGTGCGGTGCTCTCCGAAGCCGGACTCTGCTTCGGCGCCGACGACGCATCGGCGGCATCCTTGGCGGGGCCGGTGCTCGGCGAGTCATCCGGGGCGGCCGACGCGATGCCCTGCCCGCTGGCGATCGCCGCGCCCAGCCCGATACCGACGGTGCCGACGCGCAACCACTGCGCGCAATTCGAGGATTCGATGACAGTGGGCTTGCGATGGCGGCCCTTGGTCCGACGCGGGTTGCGTGGGCTGGCGGCAGCCACGGCAGCTCCTTTGCGTCGGGGTGACGGCCCTCACCTCGCCCGACCGGGGAGACGCTCGTCACGCATCGCCCTGCAACTTAACATCGCGTCGTTGATTTGGCTAAGACAAGTCCCAGGTCCGATTTGCGAAATACCCCTGAACAGGAGTTTCGTGGGCGAAACGCCCAAAACAAACCCTGGCGTAAATTTCGCTGGTTTTGCTCAGGGTAGGGATGTCAGCAAAGGGTGGGTCAGCGCAGGCGGTCGCCGAGCAACCGCTCAACATACTTTGCGATGACATCTACCTCGAGATTCACCGAAGCGCCCACCGGGGCTCTGCCCAGCGTGGTCAGCGCCAGCGTGGTCGGAATCAGCGACACCTCGAACCAGTCGTCACCGAGGCCCGAGACGGTCAGCGAGATGCCATCGACGGTGATGGAACCCTTCTCCACCACGTAGCGGGACAGCTCGGGCGGCAGCGCGACGCGCACCACCTCCCAGTGTTCCGAGGGCGAGCGGGAGACGACATGGCCGGTGCCGTCGACATGACCCTGCACGATGTGGCCGCCCAGCCTGCTGTCGACGGCGGCAGCCCGCTCCAGGTTGACCGCGCTGCCCACGTCGACGGCAGCCAGGCTGGAACGCCGCAGCGTCTCGGCCATCACATCCGCGCTGAACTGACCACCGGGCAGAACATCCACCACGGTCAGACACACACCGTTGACGGCGATCGAGTCACCGTGGCGCGCATCAGCAGTGACGACGGGCCCGCGGATCACGAAACGGGCGGAATCGCCCAGGTCGTCCTTGCCGACGATCTCGCCCAACTCTTCGACGATTCCGGTGAACACGGGCCCCAATCTAGTCCCCGGCCTAGCCCCGGCCGTCGACCAACCGTTTCTCGCCGAAGTAGGTCGCCACCGGATTGCCGTTGAAATTGGCCACCGGCCGGTATCCCGCCGCCTCGTACATGCGCTGCGCGTGCGGCTGCCGCGCACCGGTGTCGAGCCTCGCGACCTGGTAGCCCAGCCCGCGCGCGGCGTCCTCGAGCGCCTGCAACAGGGCCTTGGCCAGGCCCCTGCCGCGCTCCTCGGGTACGACGTACATGCGTTTGATCTCGCAGGCGCCGTCGGGCAGCCGCTTGATCCCGCCCCCGCAGACCGGGCGGCCGTCGCGATAGCCCACCAGATAGGTGCCACCAGGCGGCCCGAGCTCGGCTGCGCCGGCTTTCGGCATGTTCTCGGCCTCGATGTCGAGTCCGTCGTAGAGATCGCGCATCTCGGCCACCATCGCCGCGACCAGCGCGGCAGCCTCGCCCGCGCCGGCCGGGACGTGCTGAAACTGCAGGTCACTGCCCATACCCACACTCATACCGACGTGGTCACGACTGGGCAACCCCAGCGTCGCAAATGAGGTCGAGTCGGAGCGACCCACTACGATGCACCTATGCCGACGCGCCGCCGAATGTTCGCCGTCCTTGCCGCCCTGCTTTCGACAGCCACGCTGGTCGTCGCGGGCTGTTCCTCGAAGCCTGCCGAGTCCCTCCCCGACGCACAGGGGTTGCTGCAGCAGTCCATTACCGCCACCAAAGCGCTCAAGAGCGCTCACCTGGAGATCAACGTCAGCGGCAAGATCGACGGGCTGCCGGTCAAGAAGCTCACCGGCGACCTCACCAACGTGCCCAGCGTGGCCGTGTCGGGTAACTCCACCATCTCGATGGGTGGCTCCGACGTCGATATCCAGCTGGTCGTGCTCGAGGGCACCCTGTACGCCGCCCTGACCCCGAACAACTGGCTCGACATGGGGCCTGCCGCCGACGTCTACGACCCCTCGGTGATCCTGAACCCGGACAGCGGCCTGGCCAACATGCTGGCCAGCGTCACCGACGCCAAGTCCGAAGCCAGCGACACCGTCAATGGGGTGGACACCGTCCGGATCTCGGGCAAGGTCACCGGCGACGCCGTCAACAAGCTCATCCCCCAGGTCAAGGCCAGCGGTGCCGTGCCCGCGACGGTGTGGATCCAGAAGAGCGACCCGCACCAGCTGGTCCAGGCCAAGGTGGACCCGAGCGACGGCAACAGCATTCAGCTGACGCTCTCGGACTGGGACAAGCCGGTCACCGTCACCAAGCCCGCGGTCTGATCGCCGACGCGTTTCGATGACTGAGGCCCACACCACCGCAGCGGACCGGACGGACGCCACCGGCCGCAGCCGACGGATCGCGATCGGGGCGGGCAGCCTCGCCGTGCTGCTCGGCGCCCTCGACACCTACGTCGTGGTCACGATCATGACCGACATCATGCAGACGGTCCAGATCCCGATCAACCAGATCCAGCGGGTGACGCCGATCATCACGATCTACCTGCTGGGCTACGTGGCCGCGATGCCGCTGCTGGGCCGGTTGTCCGACCGGTTCGGCCGCAAACTCATCCTGCAGCTCAGCCTGACCACCTTTGCGGTCGGATCGGTGGTGACAGCACTGTCGACCGAACTGCCGATGCTGGTCGTCGGGCGGCTCATTCAGGGTGTGGCCAGCGGCGCGCTGCTTCCCGTCACACTGGCGCTGGCCGCCGACCTGTGGGCAGCCCGCAGCCGGGCCTCGGTTCTCGGCGGAATCGGCGCGGCCCAGGAGCTCGGCAGCGTGCTCGGTCCGCTCTACGGCATCGCCGTGGTCACGGTGCTGTCGAAATGGCAGGACGTGTTCTGGATCAACGTGCCGTTGACCGTAATCGCGATGGTGCTGATCCACTTCAGCCTGCCGTCCCACGACCGCAGCTCGAATCCGGAGCGGGTCGACGTCGTCGGCGGTGTGCTGCTGGCCATCGCCCTCGGGCTGGCCGTCATCGGGCTCTACAACCCGGCGCCGGACGGCAAACAGATCCTGCCGAGTTACGGCCTGCCGCTCGTGCTGGGCGCGGTGGCGGCGGCGATCGCGTTCGCTGTGTGGGAGCGCTTCGCCCGCACCCGCCTGATCGAACCCGCCGGCGTGCGATTCGTCCCGTTCCTGGCCGCGCTGGGTACGTCGCTGTGCGCAGGCGCGGCCCTGATGGTGACGTTGGTCAACGTCGAGTTGTTCGGCCAGGGCGTGCTGGGCAAGGACCCGAAGGAAACCGTATTCCTGTTGGTGCACTTCCTGTTTGCCCTGCCCATCGGCGCGTTGGTAGGTGGCTGGATCGCAACCAGGATCGGTGACCGGATCGTGGCCGTGGTCGGCATGCTGATCGCCGCAGGCGGCTACTGGCTGATCTCGAAGTGGAATGTCGATGTCATGACCGCCTACCACCACCTGGGCCCGGTATCGCTACCGGTGCTCGGCACCGACCTCGCCGTCGCCGGTCTCGGACTGGGTCTGGTGATCGGTCCGCTGACCTCGGCCGCACTGCGGGTGGTGCCCGCCGCTCAGCACGGCATCGCGTCGTCTCTCGTGGTGGTCGCCCGGATGACCGGCATGCTGATCGGTGTTGCGGCGCTGAGCGCCTGGGGCCTGTACCGGTTCAACCAGATCATGGCGAGCATGCCCAAGCCGACCGGTACCAACGTGCTGGAGATCGCCACCCAGCTCGCCCAGAACGGCCGCAAGGCGTTCGCGATGCAGTACGGGTCGATCTTCTCCATCACCGTGATCGTCTGCCTGGTAGGCGCCGCGCTGGCGGTCTTCATCGGCGGCAAGACGGCACACGCCGACGCCGACGAAGATCAGCAGCTAGCCGCCCTGCGGTAGCGGAACATCGCGGGCCAACAGGTCCGCCCAGGTGTCCCGCCGCACCACCAAGTGGGCCTCGCCGTCGGCGACGAACACCACCGGAATGCGGCGCGCCCCGTTGTACTGATTGGCCATCGTGTAGCAGTACGCCCCGGTGACCGGCACCGCCAGCAGGTCACCGACGACCGGATTATCAAGGGCCACAGCGTCGATCAGTTGATCGCCGGACTCACAATGCCTGCCGACGACCGTCACGGGTTGACCGCCACCGACCCGGTTGACCACGGTCGCCTCGAACCGCTGGCCGTACAACGACACCTCGAGGTTGTCACCCATCCCGCCGTCGACGGCGACGTGGGTTCGTTCGCCGTGCTTGACGGTGGTGACGCGGTAGACGGTGCAGGCCGCGGCGGCGGTCATCGAGCGGCCCGGCTCGACGATGATCCGGGCGTCGGCGGGCACCAGGCCGCGGGCCCGTTCGACCATCATCGCGGCGTATTCGCGCACCGACGGCGGATGGTCGTCGTAGGTGTAGCGCACCCCGAGGCCGCCACCGAAGTCGTAGACGTCGAAACTGCCCAGTTCGGCGACCGGCTCCACCGCGGCGGCCAACTGGGTGGCGTCGAGCAGTTGCGAGCCGACATGGGTGTGCACACCGTCGCAGCGCAGCACCCGGCTGCGACGGATCTTCTCGATCGCGATGCGGGCATCGGCGGGCAGCAGGCCGAACTTCGAGCCGGCGTGCCCGGTGGCCATGGCCGCATGGGTACTGCCCTGCACACCGGGAACCACGCGCACCAGGCATCCTTGACGCCGGCCGGCGGGCACGATTCGTTCCAGCCGGTCGATGTCGTCGAAATTGTCCACCACCACGAGCCCGACGCCGTTGGCCACCGCAAGCTCGAGCTCCTCGTCGGTTTTGGCATTGCCGTGCAACAGCATTCGGGCCGGGTCAGCTCCGGCGGACAGCGCGGTGACGACCTCTCCCCCACCCGCGACGTCGAGGTGCAGACCTTCCTCGGTCATCACCCGCTGGATCGCGGTGCACGGAAACGCCTTCGACGCGAACGCCACGTCGGAACGCGGCCACAGGTCGCGGAACGCAGCGAGATAGTCGCGCGCCTTGTGACGCAGGGCGTCCAGCGCGACGACCATGACGGGGGTGCCGAATTCGGCGGCGATCTCGTCGAGACGGCAGCCGCCGACCGTGAGAGTGCCGTCGTCATCGAGTGTGCTGCCGGGCGGGAACAGGCCCAGCACCTCCGGATTGCCCATCTATCGCTCCTGTGTCGGAATCACAGCATTGCCGCAGCGGCGCTGTCGGCAACCACTGTGACATCTGCATGGAGCTGGAGCACCGATGCGGGCACCGCGGCCGCGACCGGCCCGAACAGCGCGGCCACCAGCGGCTGGGCCTTCGCCGGGCCCGAGGCAAGCAGCACAATGGCGCGCGCCCGGCAGATGGTCGCCAGCCCCTGGGTGATGGCGCGGCGGGGAACCGCCTCGATGCGGCCGCCGAAGAAGCGCGCATTGTCGGAGCGGGTCCGCTCGGAGAGCGCCACGACACGGGTGGTGGACGCCAGCGGCGACCCCGGCTCGTTGAAGCCCAGGTGGCCGTTGGCGCCGATGCCGGCGATCTGCACGTCGACGCCGCCAATGGCGGCGATCCGGGCGTCGAACTCTGCTGCGGCCGCGGCCGGATCCGGTGAATCACCCTGGGGCACAACCACATTCTCCGGGGCAATGCCGAGTGGCTCGGCGATTCGCTCACGCACGTAGGCCGCGTAGCTCTGCGCGTCCGCCAATCCGAGGCCGACGTACTCGTCGAGGGCGACGACGACGGCGGACGACAGGTCGATCTCGCCTGACCTGCTGCGCCGGGCGAGTTCGTCGTAGAGCCGCATCGGCGTCTCGCCGGTCGCCACTCCCAACCGCGGCGCAATCGGGGGCAGCCTGGAGAGCAGTTCGTCGGCGGCGGCGGCAGCGAACGCCTCGCCGTCGACGATGCTGACGGTCATCACCGTGCCTCGTCGTGACGGGCCAAGCACTGCGTCCACCACAGGTGCCGGTCCGGCCGCGGCGACACGATGGTGGTCTGCGGAGTCCGCTCGATCGGCCGCCCCAGCGCCCCGGCGGCGAAGATCGCCGCGCCCAGTGCCGAGTGGTCGCTGACGTGCGGATCGGCGCGTACCTCCCGTCCAGTGGCGTCGGCGAGGTCCTGCCACATCAGGGGACTGACCGCACTGCCGCCCCCGAGCAGAATCGGCCCCGCCCGGCCGGTGGTGTCGGCGAGGACGTCGATGCACCGACGCAGTTCCACGACGATCCCGGTCAACAACCCGCGGGCGATGTGGCCGACGCCCATCGACAACCGCAAACCCTTCAGCGTTCCCGTCAGGCTGGGGTCCCACAGCGCGCCCTGCTCCCCCGGAGTCAGGTACGGCAGGAACAGCGGTGCCTCATCGACAGGCACATGCACCGCTGCGTCGAGCAACGCGGCCGGGCCGCTCAGTCCGAACAGCGCGGCTACCGCACCGAAGGCCGAACCCATTGCCAGCAGGTCCATTTCGAGTCCCCATCCGCTACCGGCCAGCGGCGTGACCAGATAGCGCAGCTGCGGGTCGCGGGTCGGCTCGTCACAGATGCCCAAGACGATCGCCGAGGTACCCGCGATCACCCCGACGTCACCGTGGTTGACCGCACCCACACCCAGTGCGCCCAGCACCGAGTCGGCCGCACCGAGAACCACTGGCAGGTCATCGAGCCCCCACCGCTGCCGCCACGGGGCGGCCAGGGATTCCACGGTGTCCGAAGGGGCAATCTCGGGCATCGCGGAAATACCTGCAGCAGTGGTGATCTCGGTGATCCAAGAGCTCTCCTCGATATCGAAAGCCGCGCTGCCCGCTGCCGTGCTCGGGTCGGTCACCAGCCGTCCGGTGAGTTGCTCGAACAACACATCCTTGGCACCGGCCGCCGTCACGCCGGCGCGGCCCAGCCCGGCCAACCGGGCATGCATGGGCGCCAGATAGCGGCCGTCCACTCGCTGACCGGTACGGCGGTACAGGAGGTCATCGCCGAAACGGGCGATCAGCTCCGCGGCCTGCTCCTCGGCACGCGCGTCCTCCCAGGTGATCGCCGGGCCGCAAACGGCTCCGTCGGCGTCGAGTTCCACCAGGGTGGGCAGCATGGCGCTGAGCCCCATACCCCGCCACCGGTGCGGTGAGACCGTGCGGGCAACCTCGTCGCCCGCGGTCTGCAACGCCTGCCACCAATCCTGCGGATTCTGTTCAGCAGCAGCCTGTTCAGGGCGTGCGGTGGGGTATCCGCACCGCGCGGTGGCGGCCACTGTGCCGTCCTCGCACACGGCGACGATCTTGATAGCGGAGGTGCCGAGGTCGACGCCGAGGACGACGGGACGATCGCTCACGATCCCGCTGCGGGCACGTTCGCGCGGGCGACGACGGTCAGCGCGTCGGCCGCAGCGTTGAGGGTCTCGTCGATATCGCGGTCGTCATGGACCAACGACACGAACAGATTCTCGAACTGCAACGGATGGAACAGCACTCCGCGGACCACCATCTCCTCATACCACCGGGTAAACAGTTCCTCGTTCGCGTGCGCCACGGCATCGCGCCAGTTGTGAATCGGCCCGTCGGCGAACCACAGCTGGAAGACGGTGCCGAGCCCTTCGCAGTACGCGTCGAGTCCCCGCTCGGCGGCCAGCTCGCTCAGTCCGGTTGCCAGCCGATGGCCGAGCGCGCGCTGGCGTTCGTACAGTCCGGGTTCGGCCAGCACATCCATCGTCGCCGACACCGCCGCGCACTGCACGACGTTGGCGTTGTAGGTGCCCGAATGGGAGTAGGTCCCGTCGGCGATCATGTGCATCGCCTCCACTGACCCGCCGATCGCCGCCACCGGGAATCCGCCGCCCAAACCCTTGGCCAGGGTCGTCAGATCCGGGGTGACCCCGAACCACTCCTGGGCGCCGCCGCGGGCGAACCGGAACCCGGTGATCACCTCGTCGAAGATCAACAGCGCGCCGTGCTTGCGGGTTTCGGCCCGCAGCAGTTCCAGATAGCCGGGCTCGGGCAGGATGCAGCCGGTGTTGAACACCGCAGGCTCGGTCAGCACCGCGGCGATCTCGTCGCCCCTGCGGTCCATCAGCTCCACGAAACTGTCCGGGTCGTTCCAGGTCAGAACAACCAGGGTGTCCTCTAGCTCGGCAGGCACGCCCGGACCCATGGCGACCGGCCGCGGATGATCGGCGGGGCCGGCCAGGACCGGATCGACGTGGTTTGACCAGTAGACCGTGTCCTGCCAACCGTGATAGTGACCTTCGAAGCGCACGACGATGCGCCTGCCGGTGGTCGCGCGGGCCAGCCGGACCGCGGTACCCACGGCCTCCGAGCCGGAGTTGGTGAACCGGACCTGTTCGATCCCGGGCACCGCGGCGACCACTTTCTCGGCGGCCTCGATCTCCAGCTCGTATGGCAGGCCGAAGCACGTGCCCAGGTCGCGCACCGCCTCGGTGACGGCGTTGGTGACGACTGGGTGGCGGTGGCCGAGGATCATCGGGCCAAGTCCGAGCAGGTAGTCGATGTAGGTGTTGCCGTCGACATCGGTCAGGCGTGAACCGCTGCCCTGCGCCATGAAGATCGGGTAGGGCTTCCAGCCGTTACGCGGAAGCCGGGCCGTCGAACCCGCCCCGCCCGGGACAGTGCGCTTGGCGCGCTCATAGAGCGCCTTGGTGTCGTGCGTCCGGGCCGCGTAGGCGTCGGTGAATTGCATCAGAGATTCTCTTTCACTTCGGAGAAGATGTGGTCAACAGAAGGGGTCAGGTCGGGGCATCCGGTCATCGGGGTGTGCCCAGCGGGTCCGGGGTCGGCGCGACGTCGTGGCCCGGATCGGTGTAGAAGGGCGCGCGCCCGACCTTGGCCGAAATGACCGAAAGCACCAGCCCCGCAAGGGCGAGACCGACGCCGAAGGCAAGTTCGATCCCGTTGAGCGAGCCCGACGCGATCGAGTACACGACGACGAACGCCATGAACGCCGCGCCCAGGCCGGGCATCAGACCGCCGATAGCGAAATCCTTGGCAGAGGAGGTGATTTGGCGCCGATAGCACCAGATCGCGGTGACCGCTGTCAGCAGGTAGAAGATCGCCGCCATCAATCCGAGTGTGCTGACGATGTTCGACAGCGCCTCGCCTACCGCACCGATGAGTATCGAGCCCCAGAGGAACGCGATGTTCAGCAGACCGAACAGGATCGTCGCATTCAACGGGGTGCCGTATTTGGGGCTCACGTTGGCCAGCCATGTCGGAACGACCCGATCACGCCCCATGGCGAAGCCGATCCTCGACGCACTGACGATTGCCGCCAGCAGCGACGCGAGTGTGCCGCCGAGCACCGCCACGATCATCACGTTGGCCCAGAACCCGCCGCCGATCCGCTCGCCCACGAACGCGAGAATGTTGGCCGCGTGGTCCTGCATGTCCTGCATCGGCGCAATGCCCTGGAATGCCAACACCGACACCGAGTAGATGACGAACAGCAGAATGACACTGGTCACCGCTGCGCGTCCGGCAGTGCGGCCGGTGGACTCCTCGCCGACGTAGGCCGCGGTGTCCCAACCGGAGTAGAGGAAGATCGCCAGCAGCACGCCGGAGATCAGCGACTTGAAGCCGCCAGCACCCTCGATCGTGAACCACGACCAGCTGGGCTTGACCACGTCATTGTGACCATGGGCGATGAAGACCACGGCCAGCACCGCAAAGCCGATCAGCAGCGCGTACTCGAAGATGGCCCAGGCCAGTTGGAATCGGGCTGACAACGCCACACCGAACGCGGCCACAGCGGTGACGATCAGGTCGAAGACCGTGCCGACCGCGGCCACGGCGACCGTGTTGTCCGCGGCAGTGTCAGAGAAGAACGAGAGCAGATAGCTCCCGAGCGGGATGGTCAGGCTGGTCGTTCCAACTGTGTAGTACAGCAACATGATCCAGCCGGCGAAGAATCCGGCGTGCGGGTTGAGCACCCGGCCCACCCACGTGTAGGTCGCGCCCGCGCTGGGCTGCCATGCGTGCAGACGCTGGTATCCGAGCGCGATGCCCAGCATCGGGACGAAACAGATGAGAATCGGCACGAAGCCGGCGTAGGCGACGGTGGCCAAGATGGCGGCCAGCGAGACGGCCACGCTCTGGATGGGCCCCGAACTCGCCAACGCCATCACCACAACATCGACAGCGCGCAGCGCACCCGAGCGCAACCCGGGACTGGCCGTGTTATCAGCTGAAGCGGTCATCGGGATTCACCGCCCGTCGGCACCGGCGAGCCGATGAGCGTCACCAGGGCGCGGCGCAGGATCTCCGTGGTGGCAACCAGATCGGGAATCGACACCCACTCCTCGGCCGCGTGATAGTTGCCCCCTTCGGGCCCGAAGAGCACGGTGGGAATACCCGCGCTCTGGAACAGTGCCGCGTCGGTCCAGGCATTCAATCCGGTGACCGGGGATCGCACCCCGTTGACCGCCTCCGTGGCATCGGCGAGTGCGTCCAGCAGGGCGCCGTTACCTTCCCCGGTGAACGGGTCACGGTCCAGCCGGACCTTGACCTCGCCGCGGAATTTCGGGTCGGTCTTGGCGACCTCGGCGAAGATCTCCTCGATCTCGGCGACCCGGTTGGCCAGCGTCTCCCCCGGCTGGGTGCCGATCTCGATGCCGACGACGGCCTGGTTGGGGTAGGTGGCGTAGTCGGTACCGCCCTTGATGGTTCCGGTGTGGAAGACGGTGCGGCCGTTCTTCGGGTCGGGATTGGGCTTCCACACCGTCTCGTCCAGCCGACGCAGTCTGGTGAGAACCTCGGCCATGTGGACGATGGCGTCCACCCCCTTGTCGGGCGCCGACCCGTGCGCGGGAACCCCGTGCACGATGATGTCGATCCATCCGAAGCCCTGGTGCTCCCCGAAGATCGTGTGGGAACCTTCCGGCTCGAGGTTGATCGCGTAGTCGATCTCGTCCGCGTGATGGGCCACCAGGTGCTCGGTACCGATGCTGACGCCCTCTTCATCGATCACCAGCGCAACGAGCACGTTTCCGGCCAGTTCCGTTCCCGAGCGCACCAATTCACGCACGGCGAGCATGGCGGCGGCACATCCGCCCTTGTCGTCGGCGGCCCCCAGCCCGATCATCAGATCGCCGTCGATCACGGGGTGCAGGGCGCGGTCAGCCCAGTTCTCGTAACCGACGGTGTCGATGTGCGCCGACAGGCAGATGGTCGGTCCGGGCTTGCTACCCCGCAGCCACGCCAGCACGTTGGGCCGGCCGGGCTCGACGTCCTCGAGCGTCGCATCCAATCCGAGGTCGCTCAGCCAGTCGCGCATAAAGCGGGCCACCTCTCCTTCACCCGCCCCGCCGGGGATCAACCAGGGGGTGACAGAGTCGATCTTTACCATCGCCTCCAGCAACTCGATGGCTTCCTCACGCGTGACGGTCATGTAGTGCTCTCCTTCGGGGTTGGCGATACTTCCGTATCGGAAAAATGGCAGGCGACAACATGTTCCGGGGAGACAGCGCGCAGAATCGGCTGCTCGGTCCGGCATCGTTCGGGTTCCCCGAGCTGCCGGCGCAGCGGGCAGCGCGGGGCGAACCGGCAACCGGTGTCGGTGTTGGTCACGTTGGGCGGTTCGCCGGTCAGAAGCGCTCGCGCACTGCGACGACCGCCGCCGGCCTTGGGCATCACGTCGACCAATGCTTGGGTGTAGGGATGCCGGGGCGTACCGATCACCTCGGCGGCAGCTCCCTGCTCCACCACCTGACCCAGGTACAGCACGGCGACGCGGTCGGCGAACACACCGGCCAGTGCCAGGTCGTGAGTGATGAACAGGATCGCGATCCCCAACTTCTCGCGCATGTCGAGTAGCAGCCGGATGACGCCGGCCCGCAACGACACATCGAGCATCGATACCGGCTCGTCGGCGACGAGCAACCGTGGCTCGACGGCGAGGGCAGCCGCGATGGCGACGCGTTGGCGCTGACCACCCGAGAGTTGAAAGATCCGCCGATCAGCGATTGCCCCGGGCGGGGTCAGTCCACACTTCTCCAGGGCGGTAAGCACCGCGGTGCCGCGAGCCGCCGCGTCGAGGTCCGGGCGGTGGATGGCAAGACCTTCGCTGACCACCTCGAAGGCCGTCGCGTTGGGCGCCAGGCTCTCGAACGGATCCTGGAAGATCATTTGGAAGTTGTGACGCAGACGGCGCAGTGCCCGACCCTGGGTATGCGTGATGTCGGTCCCGGCGACCGAAATCGTGCCCGACGTAGCGTCCACGAGCCGCATCAGGGTGCGCGCGATAGTCGTCTTCCCGCAACCTGATTCACCTACCAGAGCGACGATCTCCCCTTCGTGGACGGTCAGGTCCACACCGTCGACTGCGCGCGCCGTCAGCGTTGTGCGTCCATGCCGCACCGGAAAATGCACCCGCAGATCCCGAAGCTCCGCGGTCACCGGTCGGGACAGCATCTCGGTCATAGAACCGCCCCCAGCGCCGGTTGGAGCAGATGGCATGCGGCCACATGTCCGGAGTCGGACACCGGCCGGAGCGCGGGATCTTCGACCGCACAACGCGGCAGACTTTCCGTGCACCTGTCGACAAATCGGCAGGCCGCCGGTGGATTGGCGAGATCGGGAGGGCTGCCGGGGATTCCGCTGATGGAAGCCTGGCCGGCATCCAGCCGTGGATAGCAGTCGAGCAGCCGTCGGGTGTAGGGGTGCGCGGGTCGGGCCCCGGCGGTCAGGATCTCCTCGGATTGTCCGTATTCGACGATGCGGCCGGCGTACATCACCGCGACCCGGTCACACAGCTCGGCCAGGACGGTCAGGTCGTGGGAGATGATCAACATGGCCAGTCCCAGTTCGTCGGCCAGCCGCCGGATGAGTTCGAGAATCTGAGCCTGCGTCATGACGTCGAGCGCGGTAGTCGGTTCGTCTGCGATCACCAGATCGGGACTGCACGCCAGTGCCATCGCGATCATCGCGCGCTGCTTCATTCCGCCGGAAAGCTGGTGCGGGTAGTCGGCGGCCCGATTGGACGCGATGCCAACCTGAGTGAGCAGTTCGGCCACCCGGTCGTTGACGACACGCCGCTTGGTGCCGGGCTCGTGCGCGCGGATCGCCTCACCGATTTGGTCACCGATCGTCATGACCGGGTTGAATCCGTTCATCGCCCCCTGGAACACCAACGCGAGCCGCCGCCAGCGCAGGCCCCGTAGTTCCGCGTCGTTCACCGACCGCAGATCGGTACCGGCAAAACTGAGCTCATCGGCGGTCACAGCGGCGCCGTGGGGCAGCAGCCGTGCCACCGCCAGCGCGAGTGTGCTTTTTCCACAACCAGATTCACCGGCCAAGCCGACCACCTCGCCGGCGCCGACATCGAGGTCGACGCCGTCGACCGCCCGAACCGCCGAATCCCCCGCGGAATAGCTGACACTCAGGTTGCGAACAGACAGAAGCGTCATTCAGCCACCACCAGCCGGGGATTGAGAATGCGCTCCAGACTCTGCCCGATCAGCGAGAAGGCAAGGACCACCAGCACAATGCCGATACCCGGCGGAAGGAAATACCACCAGTTGCCGTTGCCGACCGCACCCGCGGCGAACGCGTTGTGCAAGATCTGCCCCCATGATGTCCGGATGGGGTCACCCAACCCGAGGAACGACAGCGTCGCCTCGGCGAGAATGGACCCGGCGATCACCAGAACAGCGTTGGCGATCACCAGTGCGAGAACGCCGGGCAGGATGAGTCGCCACAGAATGCCTACCGACGAGAGCCCCACGGTCCTGGCCCGTGCCACCACCTCTCGTTCACGCAACGCCAATGCCTGGGAGCGCACGATGCGTGCGGTGCTGGGCCAGCTGGTGATCGCGATGACCACCACGATCATCGGCAGACTCTGACCGATGATCGCTCCGAGCGCGATCATCAACGGGAGGTTGGGCAGTACCAGGAAGAAGTCGGTGACTCGCATCAGCATGGCGTCGACGAATCCGGTGAACCAGCCGGCCAGAACGCCCACGAGCGTCCCGATCAGGATCGTGATGATTGTTGCGATGAGACCGATCTCCAGGGACACCGACGTTCCGGCCACCACCTGGCGAAACACGTCGCGGCCGAGTTCGTCGGTGCCCAGCCAGTGAAGTGCACTGGGCGGCTGCAGGATTCCGGCTCGCGAACCGGCGACATCGGTGCGGTCATACGGCGCGAGCAGCGGTCCGGCGATCGCCACCAGCATCACGACAGCGACGCTCAGCAAGCCGGTCAGGCCCATCGGGTCGGCAACCAGTTTCCGAACGACGCCGCGCCATCCCCCAGTGATGTGGGCGGCGGCCGGCTCGGGCTCCAGATTGGGGATCGGTCCGGTCATGTCAGCCTCACCCGAGGATCGAGAGCGCGGTAGACCATGTCACTGGCGAAGTTGGCCACCACGACGACCACGGCGAAGATCAGGAAACAGGCCTCCATCACGGGATAGTCGCGCCTGATCACCGACAGGTAGATGAGCTGACCCATGCCGGGCCAGGAGAACACCGTCTCGACCTGGATGGTGCCTCCCACCGTCGCGCTCGCGTACAGCGTCGTCGCGGTGACCACCGGCAGGAGCGCATTGCGCACGCCGTGCCGCCACAACACCCGGCGCGGCGTGAGCCCCTTGGCCCGCGCGGTCACCATGTAGTCCTCCGACAAGGTCGCCAGCAGTGAGCTGCGGGTGATCAGGACGAACTGTGCGATGTCGACGAGCACCATCGCCACAGTCGGCAACACGAGATGTCTTGCAAGGTCGGCGATCCGGGTTAACACCGTGGGATACAGCGCATCCGCGGTGTACATCCCGGCGATCGGGAACCAGCCCAGCGTCACCGCGAAGACGAAGATCAGCAGCATGCCCACCCAGAACGTCGGCAGGCTCCAGAACACCAGCGACCCGATGACCAGCCCGCCGTCGGTGCGCGACCCGCGCCGCGAGGCGGCGTACACGCCGATCAGCACCCCCAGGATGATCACCAGCAACGTCGAGATCGTCACCAGAATCAACGTGTTCCCAAGGGCTTTCACCACGATCGGGCCGACGGACGCCTGATAGGTGTAGGAGAACCCGAGATCGCCCTTGAGCAGGTTCTGCAGGTAGGTGACGAACTGCGACGCCATCGACTGATCCAGGCCGTAGTAGCTGCGCAGTCGTGCGATTGCCTCGGCATCCAGGTGCTGGCCGCGGGCAATGTGGGTCACCGGATCTCCCGGCATCAGATGGAAGAGAACGAAATTCGTCGCAACCACCGCGATGAGCGTGAACACCAGGTAAGAGAATTTTTGAGTGAGGTACCGAAGCATCGACTTGTCAGGCCGGAGTGACGTCGAGGTAGTTCACTCGTGGGAAGTTCAGGATCATGCCGCCGTTGATCGGCTGCCAACCCGTCCAGGTGTTGGTACGCGTGCCGGTCAGCTTCTTCTGATACCACATCACGATGTAGGGGCAGGCCGCGTAGTGGATCGCCTGCATCTCCTGGACGAGCTTGACTCGGGCGGCGCGATCGACGGTGGTCTTCTGCTGGGCGTAGAGCTCGTCGTAGCGCGGGTCGGTCCAGAACGTGTCGTTGTTGCCGCCGATCTGATCGGTGGTCGGGATGCCCAGCAGATAGGACGGGTCGTAGAACTCCGAGTCCCAGCCCCAGACCATGATGTCCCAGTCGGGCGTGTCGGCGTTGTAGACCGTGGCGCTCATGCTGTCGGCGTCGGTGCTGGACAACTTCAGGTTGATCCCGACGGCTTTGGCTGCCGTGACGAACAGGTCGGCAGCCTTCATATCGACCGTGGTGTCGGCGATCGCGAGAATGCGAAATTCCAGTGGCGCACCATCTTTGGCCTCTCGGATGCCGTCTCCGTTGCGGTCGGTGTAGCCGGCCCCGTCAAGGAGCTCCTTGGCTTTGGCCGGGTTGTTGTCGAGTACGGCGTCGGGCGCCGGGACGTAGTGGAAGTCACCGAAGGTGGGAGGCAGCAGATCGGCTCCGGGTTCCCCGTAACCGGCCAGGGCGAGTTCGACGAGCTGCTGACGGTTGACGGCACAGGACAGCGCCTGCCGTATCACCTGGTCTTTGAGGAGGGGGTTGCCCTTCGAGCCGGGAGCGGTCGAACAGTTGAAGCCGATCATGTGGAACGAGAACGATTCCATCGCGGTCGTCTTGACATCGGCGGCATTCTGCAGACCTGTGAAGATCGTGGGCGGCACTTCGGAGACGATGTCGATGTCGCCGGTGCGCAACGCCTGGGTGACAACGTCATCGGAGCCGAACTTCGTCCAGGTGACTTTCTGGGCTGCGGGCTTGGGCCCCCACCACGAGTCGTTCCTGGTGACCGTGGCAACGCTGCCCTTCTCCCACGACACGAAGTTGAACGGTCCGGTGCCGACCGGCTTGTCGTTGCTGTATTTGGGCAGGTCGTCCTTGGCGACGCCTTCCCACAGGTGTTTGGGCACCATCGGCATGATGACGCCAGGTTCCAGCGTCTGCGGCTGCGAGTACGTCAACCGCACCTGGCCATCGCCGGCCTTGGCCACGTCGGTCAGGTCCTTGAAGTACGCGCCGTAGGTGCCGTAGCTGTTGTCCCGCACCAGCAGAAAGGTGAAGACGACGTCGTCGGCACTGAAATCCTTGCCGTCCTGCCATTTCACGCCAGAGCGCAGCGTGTAGGTGAAGGTCTTGCCGTCGGGGCTACGGTCCACGGCGGTGGCCAGCGACGGCGCGATGTTGAGCTGGGCGTCGTAGTCCATCAATTTGTCGTAGACGAGCTGGAAGACGTCGTAAGACTGGGTGGAGGCTGCCGTGAACGGGTTCAGCGAGTCGATGTCGGTGGTCGAGCCGACGCGCAGCACGGTACTGGTCGCGGTCTTCGGGGCGCACGACGCGAGCGCTGCCGCTCCGCCGAGGGCGGCGGCGACAACCGCCGAAGTCCGGAAGAAGCTGCGACGATCCATTTCGGCCATGTGTGAAACCCTTCCCGACACCAGTTTGTATACACAGTAGTATGAGTGGCGGTGATTGCCGCGCTATTGCCGGTTTGTTTCCGATACTTTTCGCTTTACGGCTAGCGAGAAGCAGATCCCAGCGACGTTAAGGCCTACGGCCGATGAACTGCATAGTTAGCATTCACATGACTCCCCCGCTAGTGGGCAGGTGACCCCGGACGGTTGCGAAAGGCGATGACGATGGCCACCAAGCCGAATCGCTCGGCAGGCTCGGCGGCTCCAGCCGACCGCAAGCTGCGCTATCAGCACGTCTACGACCTGGTGTTGCGCATCATGGCCGAACGTGGACTCAAGCCCGGTGACCGCCTGCCGTCGGTTGCCGACCTGGCCGAGATCGCCTCGGTGAGCAATATCAGCGTGCGCCGGGCGCTCGACGAACTCGAGCGGGCAGGCAAGATCACCCGTCGGCAGGGGCTGGGCACATTCGTGGCCCAACCACGCATCGCCAGTGACCCGACCCGGCCCGGCGAGTTGCTCCATACCCTGCTCGACGGGGAGGGCGACCCGCCGAAGGTCATCACCTCGTTGATCTCCATCGGTGTCGGATTGCCCAGCACGGCCATCGCCACCGCCCTGGGTGTCGACGCCGGCCAACCGGTCTGGGAGATCTGGCGCAAACGCAGCCTCGGCAGCGCCGACGCCATCCTCGAGCGCGCCGTGCTGCCGCTGAGCCGGGTACCGGCGATCGACCACGAGGAACTGTCCGCAGGCGGATCGCTATATCGGTTCATCAAGGAGCGCTACCAGCTCACCGACGAATACACCGAGCAGGCAATCGAAGTCGACACTCCCAGCGGGTGGGAGGCGGGCCATCTCGGTGTCGGCACCGCCGATCCGATCGTGCGGGTCCGCGGTGTCAGCTTCGATGCCGACGGGACGGCGTTCGACTGCTTCGAGCAGTGTTACCGCGCCACGAAGTTCACGTTCTATACCGCCGGTCAGACCCGGCACCGCATCCTGGGCCCGTCGGAACTGTCCAATTGGTCGGTGGCTCCCCTGTCTTCACCACAGTGTTGATCGACCCCGCTGCTGGGTATGCCACCAGCCATGAGCAACGAACTATCTGAGAAGAAGATCGCGTTCCTGGTGGCTCCCGAGGGCACCGAGCAGGTCGAACTCACCGCACCGTGGGAGGCCGTCGAGCAGGCCGGTGGCGCAGCAGAATTGATCTCCACCGAGGTCGGCAAGATCCAGGCGTTCAACCACCTCACGCCGGCGGACACCTTCGACGCGGACAAAGCCGCCGAGAGTGTGTCGGCCAGCGACTATGACGCCCTCGTCCTGCCCGGCGGGGTCGCCAATCCGGACTACCTGCGCACCAACGCGCACGCGGTGGGCTTCGTCAAGAGTTTCTTCGACGCCGGAAAACCGGTCGCCGTGATCTGCCACGGCCCGTGGACGCTGGTGGAAGCCGATGTCGTCGAGGGCCGCCAGATCACGTCGTGGCCCAGCCTGCAGACCGATCTGCGCAACGCCGGTGCGCAGTGGGTCGACGAGCAGGTCGTGGTGTGCACCGAGGGCCCCAACACGCTGGTGTCCAGCCGTAAGCCCGATGACCTGCCGGCATTCTGCGCGAAACTGGTGGAAGCCTTCGTCTAACCGGGGACCAGGCTGAGCAACAGGTCCGGCCCGATCCGGTCGACGCCGTCGTAGCGCCATCGCAGCGCCCGCGCGATGCTGGGCACGCCCACGTCGTCGACGGCGGTGACCGGCCCGCCCAGCAGAATCGGCGCGACATAGGCCAGGATCCGGTCGATGACGCCGGCCCGCAGGAAGGCGCCCGCCAACGTCGGACCGCCCTCGAGGAGCACGTCGGTGCGGTCGGTGAGCGCGCGGATCACCTCGTTCGGGTCATGGGTGCGGATCACCATGGTGCGCGAATCATCGTTGAGGACATTGGATTCCGTGGATATCTCGCGCTTGCCCACCACCACCCGCAGCGGCTGGCGTTCGGCGAGGCCGCCGCCGGGCAACCGGGCGGTCAACGTCGGGTTGTCGACGAGCACCGTGCCGGTGCCGACCACGATGGCGTCGGCCGCCGCCCGCCGCCGGTGCACATCGGCACGGGCGGCGTCACTGGTGATCCACTGCGAGGACCCGTCGGCGGCGGCGCTGCGGCCGTCGACGCTGGTGGCGTACTTCCAGGTGACATGCGGCCGCCCGGTGCGCTGCTTGTGCAGCCACTCACGCAGTGGGCCGATCCTCACCTCGTCGGCACACACCCCGCCGGTCACCGTCACACCGGCTGCGCGCAACCGCTGGGCTCCGCCGGATGCCACCGGATTGGGATCGGCGACCGCGTAGACCACCGCAGCCACTCCGGACGCGATCAACGCGTCGACGCAGGGCGGCGTGCGGCCGTGGTGGTTGCAGGGCTCGAGCGTCACCACAGCAGTGCCACCGCGAGCCAGTTGCCCCGCCGCCCGCAATGCGATCACCTCCGCGTGCGGTCCGCCGGTGGGCTCCGTACCGCCGACCGCAACGACATTGCCGTCGGGACTCAGGATGACCGCTCCCACAGGAGGGTTGGGATACGTGGTGCCTTTGACCCGCTGTGCCCGCTCGATGGCCAGCCGCATCGCCGCCTCGATCACCGCTGGTGTCGCGGCGGTCATACGGTCAGGTGCGGTGAGGCGGCACCGGCCCTGCGGCGCAGGGCTTCGACCGCCGCGGCCGGGTCCTGTGCCCCGTAGACAGCTGAGCCCGCCACGAAGCAGTCCACCCCGGCCTCGGCGGCCATCTCGATGGTGTCGGCGTTGATGCCGCCGTCGATCTCCACCAGGATCGTCAGCTCCCCCGCGTCGACGAGCCGACGTGCCGTCGCCACCTTGGCGAGCACCTCGGGCATGAAACTCTGCCCGCCGAAGCCCGGTTCGACCGACATCACCAGCAGGGTGTCGAAGTCGCGCAGGATCTCCAGATAGGGCTCCAGCGGGGTACCGGGTTTCACCGACAGGCCGGCCTTGGCGCCTGCGGCACGGATGTCGCGGGCCACCGACACCGGGTTGTCGGTCGCCTCGGCGTGGAAGGTCACGTTGTAGGCGCCGGCCTCGGCGTAGCCGGGCGCCCAGCGCTCCGGGTTCTCGATCATCAGGTGGCAGTCCATCGGAATGTCGGTGGCCGCCAGGAGGCTCTCCACCACCGGCAGCCCGAGGGTGAGGTTCGGCACGAAATGCGCGTCCATGACGTCCACGTGCAGCCAGTCCGCACCCTCGACGGCCGCGGCCTCCTCGGCGAGGCGGGCGAAATCAGCGGACAGGATCGACGGTGCGATCAGTGGTCGGGACGGTGTCGCCATGGCAGTCAGCCTAAAGGTGGTTCAGAGGCGTTTTTGCAGGGCTGCGGCGAACATGGCGTCGGTGCCGTGCCGGTGCGGCCACAACTGCACGTACGGCCCGGGCCCCAGACCGTCCATCGGGGCGAACAGCGGCCGGGTGTCCAAGGCGGTGACCGGCTGGCGGCGCAGCGCATCGGACACCACCCCGACGGTCTCGGCCAGGTGCGGTGAGCAGGTGGCGTAGAGCACCACCCCGCCGGGCCTGGTCAGCGCGATCGCGGCGGCCAGCAGTTCGCGCTGCAGTTTGGCCAACGCCGGTACATCGGCGGGGGTGCGCCGCCAGCGGGCCTCCGGGCGCCTGCGCAGTGCGCCCAGCCCGGTGCACGGCGCGTCGACCAGGACGCGGTCGAAGCTGTCCGGCCGCAGCCCGGACTCACGGGCGTCGACCCGCAGCACCTCGACCGCCAGGCCGCGGGTGTTCTGCTCGACGAGATCGGCCCTGCGCGGCGCGGGTTCGATCGCCGTCACCGTGGCGCCCTGTTGGGCGGCGATCGCGGCGATCAGGGCGGTCTTGCCGCCCGGCCCCGAGCACAGGTCCAACCACAGGCCGCCGTCCTCGCCGAGCAGCGGCGCCAGGGTCAGCGCGCGGGCCACCAGCTGGCTGCCCTCGTCCTGAACCAGGGCCTTCGAGTCCCGGATCGCCGCCAACCGGCCGGGGTCACCGCCGGTCAGGTAGACCGCATACGGCGAATAGCGGCCGACTGTCGCGTCGGCTTCCTGCGCGAGTTCCTCGGCGGTCAGCACGCCGGGCCGGGCGGCCAGGTGAACGGCGGGCCGGGCGTCGTCGGCGGCCAGCGCAGCCTCGAGTTCGGCCGCGTCGGCCCCCAGTGCGTCGGTGAACGCCTGGGCGATCCAGCGCGGGTGGGCGTGCACGAACGCCAGATGCCCGACGGGATCGCTGTCCCGCGTCGGCGCGAGCTCGGCCACCCAGGCTGCTTCGTCGCGAGCGGTGATGGCGCGCAACACGCCGTTGACGAAACCGGCTCGCACACTGTCGAATTCGATCCCGGCCTGTTCGACCGTGGTCGAGACCGCGGCGTGCGGGGCCACGTTGGTGCGCAGGAGTTGATAGCTGCCCAGACGCAGCAGGTCCAACAGCACCGGGTCGATCTGATCAATCGGGCGACCGGCCGCCGCGGCGATCACCGCATCGAGCAGGCCCCGCATGCGGGACGTACCGTAGGCGAGTTCGGTGGCGAAGGCAGCGTCACGGCCGCTCATGCCGCGTTCGGCCAGCATGGCGGGCAGAGCCAGGTTGGCATAGGCGTCCCGCTCGGAGACCGCGCGCAGGACGTCGAAGGCGACCTGCCGGGCGGGATCGAGCGGGGCGCGCTGCGGGCGGCGGGGTGGCCGCTGCGCTCCGCCATCGCGCCGCGGCGGACCGCCGGTCTTCCCGTCGCGCCCACGCCCCTGAAAAGGTCTGCCGCTCTGCCCTTTTCCACGGTCGCGGTCGTTGCCGCCACGCGGCGATCGTTCGGTCACGAGGCACGCACCGTTTCGTCTAGTCGGGCTCCGCGGGCCCAGTCGGCGGCGTTCATCGGCTTCTTGCCGGGCGGCTGCACCTGCCCGAGTGCCACCGGGTGCGAGCCGGTTCCCACCATGACCGTCGAGCGCTCGGCCCGAATCTGGCCGGGCGCCAACGACTCTGCGGTCTCCTCGACCGTCACCGGACCCACCTTGACGCGGATGTCACCGACCATCGTCCAGGCGCCGGGCCCCGGCGTCACGGCACGGATCTGGCGCTCGAGGACGTGGGCGGGCAGCTCCCAACGGATGCGCGCCTGCTCCACGGTGATCTTCGGCGCCAGGCTGATCCCCTCGGCCGGCTGTGGCACCGGGGCCAGCGCGCCGTCCTCGATGCCGTCCAGCGTCGTCTCCAGCAGGCCCGCACCCGAGATCGCCAACCTGTCCAGGAGCTCACCGGCGGTGTCAGACGGCCGGATGGTCTCGGTCACCACGCCGTAGACCGGACCGGAATCCAGACTCGGCTCGATGAGGAAAGTCGTTGCGCCCGTCACGGTGTCGCCCGCGGCGATGGCCGCCTGCACGGGTGCGGCGCCGCGCCACGCGGGCAGCAACGAGAAGTGCAGATTGACCCAGCCGCGCGCCGGCACCGCCAGCAGGGCCTCGCCGAGCAATGCCCCGTAGGCCACCACGGCACAGCAGTCCGGCGCCAGGTCGGCCAGTTCGGCGACGAACTCCGGGACATTAGGCCGTGGCGGGCGCAGTACCGGAATCCCGGCGTCGAGGGCCAGTTGCGCCACCGGCGAGGGTGCGGGCTTGCCCCGCCGGCCCGCGGCGGCGTCCGGGCGGGTCAGCACGGCGACCACCTCGTGTCGCGGCGAGTCGATGAACCGCTGCAACGACGGCAGTGCCGGTTCGGGGGTACCGGCGAAAACGATTCGCATGAGGCTACTTCGGGCTTTCGCCGATGAGGTGCCGACTCTTCGCGCAGGCGCTCATCGCGGCACCTCCGCCGATGAGGTGCCGACTCTTCGCGCAGGCGCTCATCGCGGCACCTGGTAGAACTCGCGCTGCTTCACCCCGGCCATGCCGGCCACGAACATCCACGGGATCGTGGTGGTGAGCCGGTTCACTCCGGCGACCGCGTCGTTGTAGTACTGCCGGGCGAAGGCCAGTTTGTCCTCGGTGTCGGCCAAGTTCTGCTGCAGGTTCAAGAAGTTGTTCGACGAGTTGAGCTGCGGGTAATTCTGGCCCAGTGCCAGCACCTGCCCGACGGCGGTGTCGAACTCTTTCTCCGCCGAACCGCGCTGCGCCACCGACTTACCGCTCGTCGCCGCCGACAGGGCGGCCTGCGCATCGGCGACGTGATCGAGGATCGCCTTCTCGTGGCCTGCGAAGGTCTGCACCGTGCTGACCAGGCTGGGGATCAGCGAGGCGCGGCGGGTCAGCTGCACGTCGATGCCGCCGAGCGCCTCGTCGACGCGGACGTCGGCGGCGCGAACCTTGTTGTAGCCCACCACGAATCCACCGAGTACCAGTACTGCGATCAGCAGAACCAGTGCGAGCACGAAGGTCACCATGAACCGCCTCCTCCTCCACCGCCGCCACCACCGCCACCGCCGCTGAACCCGCCACCGCCGCCGCTGCTGCTCGACGACGACGATGACTGTGAGGCGGTGTAGGCACTGATCGACGACGACAATGCCGACTCGAAGCTGTCGAAACTAGCACCACCGCCGGTCGAGGAATGCCACGTGCTGCCCGACGAGGAGTGGTACCACTGCGGATCCGGCGGCACCTGGCTGGTGGCGGCCTGGTACTTGCGCGCCCACAGCGCGGCCACGCCACCGGCCACGGCGAACGGGATGTAGGCGGTGTAGAGGTCCTTGCGGGCAGCGAAGTCGAACCGCGACTCCGCGCTGTCGGTGGCCAGCATGCGGTGGAAGCCGCCGATCTCCGACCACAGTTGACGTCCGGACGCGGTACGCCGGCTGCCCACACCACTTCGCCACGCCGAGGCGGTCAGCACGAAGAACACCGCGAACGGCAAGCCCCACAGCGTGATCGGGAAGAACCAGCCGACAAAACCGCAGACCGCCAGGGCAAGCGCGACGAAATTGGCCAGTCGCAGCCAGAGCTCTGCGCTGCGCTTGACCATCAGCCCTTCGCCGAACGCCCACTTCTTGACCGACGTCCCCATATCCGCCTTGGCGCTGGTGAGCTTCTTGCCCGCCGACACCGTGCCGTTGGCGTCGAACTCGCGCCCCGGTCCCATGACGCCCAGCGCGGAGGCGATGTCGACGCTGACCGGGTCGACGTCGGCCCAGGCCGCTTCGTCCGCGGTCCCGCGCACCGTCCACTTGCTCGCACCGACCTGGTTCAGCGACACCAGCTTGCGCTCGCCGAGGTAGAACAGCGTCGCGGTCAAACCACTCTCGGGCACCTTCTCGGTGCGGATGTACTCACACTGCACCGGACCGAGGCCCTTGGGCGGGGCGAACTGCAGCGGGAATCCCGGCGACGGTTCGACGGTGGTCCGCCACCACAGGAACCCGCCGAGTCCGGCGGTCAGGGTCAGGCCCAGCAGCCACAGCGTGGTCGGCAGCGAGCGCCCCAGCACCCGATCCCATTGGTACGACCACGGCAGTTCGGTGCGCGACGGAGTCGGCACGTCGACGGCGGCGCGCACCGTCACCGGTGTACGCGGCGCCAGCGCCGTGGCCGAGACCCGGATCGTGTCGCCGGCGACGGTCAATCCGTCGCAGGCGCGTCCGACACCGGTACCCACCGAGCACTGGGCGCCGGGCACGCCGCCGGGCAGCGTGACGGAGATATCGGCACGGTCGATCTGGTTATTCCACGCGGGGGCGATGACGTTCCAGAAGAAGGCCGACGGCGCGGACTGGCTTCCGAGCGACGACGCGAACGTCCTGTTGACCCCCGTCGTGCCCGGATCGAGCACACCGTCGATGGAGTAGCGGATCCGGAATACGTGGGTGCCGTAGTCGAGCAGGCGGTGCGGGTCGCCGATCTTGGCGACCCGGAACCGTTCGCCGCTCTCCCACAACATCTGGTACGGGATCGGCTGGTCATCCATCAGGATCTCGGTGACCTGCGGCACCTGGCGGACATGCGGATCGTTCTGATTGGCGACGTCCCAGTAGCGGAAGATGCCGTGCCGGTCGCCCGGGAACTTGCCGGTGATGATCTCGGTCGCGTCCATCCGGCCGTCGCGGTCGACGACGAAGTCGGCGCGATAGTTGGTGAACACGACAGGGTCGTACACCGCGCCGCCGCTCGGCGTGAAGCTGAAGACCACCGGCCACAACAGCCCAATCAGGATGAGCAGCAACGAGATCGACCACGCGATGGCACGGCCGAACCCCTTCATGACACCTCCGTTGTGCGTTACGCCCCGGATTACCCTATGTGCAACGGGTCGATCTGTACCCGAACCGCCTCGTGATCGTGGCGGGCACTGTGGATCGCGGTGGCGTCGCGCAGGGACGCCGCCAGCGCCAGACCCTCCTCGCGGCGCACACGCACCAGCATCCGGATCACCGGTTCCCCGGCGGGCGTGGCGGGCGGGCGGCGCACCCCCGGCGGCAGATCGACGGGCCCGAGCAGGTCGGCATCCTCCGGCAGTTCGGCGTGCTCGAGCAACGCGTTGACCGCCTCGGTGCCGCCGTCGACCACGGCCATGTGCACGCTCGGCGGCAGACCGACCTCGGCTCGGGCCTCCAGTTCGGCTTCGGCATGCCCGACCGGATCCCACTTGACCAGGGCCTGAACGGTCGGGATGGTCGACTCCGCGACGACGGCGACCACACCCCCGTCGGCGCGGGACTGCACCAGGGTGGCGGCCGCCATCCAGCGTCGCAGGGTGTCCTCGGCGGCGCGCAGGTCCTGGCGGCCTAGCATCGCCCAGCTGTCCAGCAGCAGGGCTGCGCCGTAGCCGTCGGGGGCGTGCGGTTCCGCACCGGGGGTGGCGACGACGAGCGCAGGCCCGGGCCCGATCTCGCTGTGCACGGTGTCGCCCGCCGACGTCACCACCGTCGTGCCCGGAAACGCCCGGCCGATCTCCTCGGCGGTGCGCCGCGCGCCGACCACCACCGCGCGGATCGCATCCGAGCCGCACCGCCGGCAGCGCAGCGCCGGGTCGATGCGGCCACACCAGCGGCAGACAGCACCCGACCCTGCACCGGACAGCGACAGCGGGCCGGTGCAGTGCCGGCAACGGGCGATCGTCCGACAGCGCGCGCAGGCGACCGAGGGGATGTAGCCACGTCGGGGCACCTGGATGAGGACCGGGGCGTCGCGCTCCAGGGCTGCCCTGGCGGCACGCAACGCCACCGACGGCAGCCGTGCGGTGCGGGCGGCGGCGTCGCGTTCCTCGGCGTAGCCGCCGTCCTCGAGTGCCACCACCCGGGGCGAACATGCCCGTACCACCGGCCGGGCCGCCACCAGATCGTGGGCCCAGCCGCTGCGCACCAGGGCGTGCGCCTCGGCGGTGCGGGCGTAGCCGCCGATCACCGCGGCGCAGCGCAGTTGGTGGGCGCGCAACATGGCGACCTCACGGGCGTGCGGGTAAGGGGCTCGCGGCTCGGCCAGGGTGTCGTCGCCGTCGTCCCACACGATGACCAGGCCGAGCCGTTCCACGGGGGCGAACACCGCGCTGCGGGTTCCGATCACCAGCCGGGCGTGGCCGCGCAACACCGACAGCCACCGCCGGTAGCGCGCCGAGGGGCCGAGCCCGGCCGACAGCGCCACCACCGCGGTCTCGTCGATCCGGGCGGTCGCCGCCCGCCACACCGCGTCGATGTCGCGCTGGTCGGGCACGATGGCCAGCACGCCGTACCCGCCGCTGACCGCCGCCGCGGCGGCTTCGGCGATCCGATCGCACCACTGCTCCCCCGGCAGCGCCTGCCAGACCGCCCGCGCCGCCCGGCCCTCGCGCAGCGCCGTCAAGAACTGCTCGCCGCGGCCGTAGCGCGCCCATCCCGCGGGGTCGACCGGGTCGATCACCGGCAGCAGCGGTGTGTCGGCGTCGCTCTTCTCGGCCCGGGCGTGCCGGGGCGGGATCGCCAGCCGAAGGACGTCCGGACGGGTGCCGGCGTAGCGGGCGGCGACCGCGTCGACGAGCCGGCGTACCTCCGGCGTGAGCACCGGCTCGGCCGAGATCACCCGATCCAGCCAGCCCAGTTGCCCCACATGGTCGGTGTCGGAGCGCCGTTCGAGAACGAAGGCGTCGACCAGCCGGCCGTGGAATCGCACCCGCACCCGCACCCCGGGCTGGGCGTCGTCGGATTGTTCGGTCGAGACCAGGTAGTCGAACTCGCGGTCCAGATGCGGCACGGACAGCATCGGCAGCACGCGCGCGATGGGTTCGTGTTCAGCGGCCTGCCGGGTGTTCGGCACCGTCGAAGACTACCGATGCGCGCCGACAACGCACCTCAGTCGCGCGGCACTCGGCCGAAGAAGAAGCCCGCCGTGATCAACACCTGAGAGGTCGCGTACACCCACCAGATCGGCACCTCCAGCGCGCTGGATGCCAGGACGAACTTGCCGATGCCGATCATTCCGTCGGAGACGGCGAAGCACACCGCACCCGCGGCCGTCCACAGCGTGGGCAGTTGCGCCACCAGCGCCGCGCACACCATCGCGCCGAGCACGCCGATGTAGACCGTCACCGGGATCGTCAGCCCCTCGGTGGTCAGCGTGGGCCAGAACCAGATCAACAGGCTCACGCACAGGGCCACCATCACCGCGGCGGCGGCCAGTCGGGGCCGGCTGCGGCCACGCAGCGGCAGCAGGGCACCCAGATAGCAGAGATGGGCCACCAGGAACGAGCCGAGGCCGAGGACGAACGACGGCTTCCACCCCGGCATGGCCAGGAAGAAGTCACCACCCGCCGAGAACAGCAGCGCGGCGATCAGCCAACGCCGCTCCCGCACGATCGGATGCCATAGTGCGGCCACCGCGAGCAGCACGGCCATCAGGGCCTTCACGGCGGGCTGGCCGGGGAACCGACCGGTCAGTTCCGCACCGTCGGGAAGCCACAACGCGGTGACCGCGAGGAAGACGCCGTAGCCGATGGCCGCGACGACTGCGGCCAGCCACCACGCCGTCAGGGTGCGTAAGTACGGTGGGCTGATGCCCAGCTTGGACAGACCGCCGGTGGACGCCATCCTGCAGAAGGTACTGGACGCGGTGCCGTTCCAGTTGTCGGTCGACGGTGGAATCGACGAGGCCCGCCGGCGCCTGCGGGAGCTGCCGCGGCGCCCGGTACACCCGGATCTGCGCGTCGAGGAGCACCAGATCGACGGCCCGGGCGGCCCGATCCCGGTCCGCGTCTACTGGCCAGACGACGGGCCGACGCCCCCGGGATCCATTCCCGGGTCGCTTCGCTCCTGCCCTCCGGTGACCATGTACTTCCACGGCGGCGGGTTCGCCGTCGGTGACCTCGACACCCACGACGGGACGGCGCGCGAGCATGCGGTGGCCGCCCAGACCCTGGTGGTGTCGGTGGACTACCGGCTCGCCCCCGAGCATCCCTACCCCGCGGCCGTCGAGGACGCGTGGGCGGCGACCCGCTGGGTGGCCGACAACGCAGGCCGGTTCGGCGCCGACGCATCGCGGCTCGCGGTGGCTGGCGATTCAGCCGGCGGCACACTCTCGGCGGTCGTCGCCCAGCTCGCTCGTGACGGCGGCGGGCCGGCGCTGGCGTTCCAGCTGCTCTGGTATCCCTCGACGATGTGGGACACCTCGCTGCCGTCGTTCGCCGAGAACGCCGACGCCCCGGTGCTCGACAATGCCGCGATCACCGCGTTCACCCGCTGGTACGCCGGTCACGTCGACCTCAGCGACCCGCCCGCAACGCTGGCTCCCGGGCGCGCCGAGGACCTCTCGGGGCTGGCTCCGGCCTATGTCGCGGTCGCCGGCCACGATCCGCTTCGCGACGACGGAGCCCGCTACGCCGAGCTGCTGGCGGCCGCCGGTGTAACGGTTGAACTGCATCATGCCGACACACTGGTGCATGGCTATCTTGGCTACGCTGGAGTGGTCCCGGCAGCGACCGAGGCGACACAGCGTGGCCTGAGCGCTTTGCGGGCAGCTCTACACGGCTGACCAGCGAATCTTGTCGCGGCAGTCCGCGGCAGGCCAGAATGGCAATACACGCCACAACACGGAGGACTCATCCCCATGAAATTTGCTGAAGGAGCCGCGACCCGGCGCGCGGTCGGCATCTGTCTCAGCTCGCTTGTCGGGGGTATGGCCCTTGCGGTGATCGCCGCACCGTCGGCGTTCGCCGCTCCCGATTGCAGCAAGGCGAGCGTCGACAACACCGTCGCCAACGTGCAGGGCCAGGCCCAGAGCTACATGAACACCCATCCCGACGGCCAGAAGGTCCTGATGAGCGCTGCCCTGCAGCCGCGCCCGCAGGCCGAGCAGACGCTGCGCAACTACGCCTCCGCCAACCCGCAGGAGTACGCCGACTTCAAGGCGATCCTGGCCCCGCTCGGAACGTTGCAGGACCAGTGCGGCGTGCAGGTCGTTCCGCCGCAGTTCCAGTGGGCATTCGACGCGTTCGTCGGCTAGCCCGCCGAACTTCACCCGCAGACGTTCAAGCCCCGCGACCCCAAAGGGTTCGCGGGGCTTGAACGTTGTGGAGGCTAGACCGAGTTCTTCAGATCCTCGACCTTGTCCAGGCGCTCCCACGGCAGATCGACGTCGGTGCGGCCGAAGTGGCCGTACGCAGCGGTCTGGGCGTAGATCGGGCGCTTGAGGTCCAGATCGCGGATGATCGCGCCGGGCCGCAGATCGAAGACGGCCGTGATGGCCTTCTCGATGCGGGCCGGGTCGACAGTCTCGGAGCCGAAGGTCTCCACGAACAGACCGACGGGGGCAGCCTTACCGATGGCGTAGGCCACCTGGACCTCGACACGCTCGGCCAGGCCGGCCGCGACGACGTTCTTGGCCACCCAGCGCATCGCGTAGGCCGCGGAGCGGTCCACCTTGGACGGATCCTTGCCGGAGAACGCGCCACCGCCGTGACGGGCCCACCCGCCGTAGGTGTCGACGATGATCTTGCGGCCGGTCAGGCCGGCGTCGCCCATCGGGCCGCCGAGCACGAACTTGCCGGTCGGGTTCACCAGCAGCCGGAAATCCGAGGTATCCAGGCTCTCGTGAGCGAGCTCGTCGAGCACGGTGCGGACCACCTGCGCCCGGATATCGGGGGCGAGCTGGCCGTCGAGGTCGACGCCGTCGGCGTGCTGAGTGGACAGCACGACGGTATCCAGCCGCAGCGGGGTGGTCCCCTCGTACTGGATGGTGACCTGCGTCTTGCCGTCGGGCCGCAGGTAGGGCAGCACACCCTGCTTGCGCACCTCGGTCAGCCGCCGGGCCAGCCGGTGGGCCAGCGCGATCGGCAGCGGCATCAACTCCGGGGTGTCGCGGATGGCGTAGCCGAACATCAGGCCCTGATCGCCGGCGCCCTGGGCGTCCAGCGGATCGCGCTCGCCCTCGACGCGCGCCTCATAGGCGGTGTCCACACCCTGGGCGATATCGGGCGACTGGGCGCCGATGGCGACGTTGACGCCGCACGAGGCACCGTCGAAGCCCTTGGTCGACGAGTCGTAGCCGATGTCCAGGATGCGGTCGCGCACGATCTTGGGGATGTCCGCGTACGCCGACGTGGTCACCTCACCGACGACGTGGACCTGACCGGTGGTGACCAGGGTCTCCACCGCAACGCGCGAGCTCGGGTCCTGCGCCAGGAGCGCATCGAGCACCGAGTCGCTGATCGCGTCACAGATCTTGTCGGGGTGTCCTTCGGTCACCGACTCACTGGTGAACAGCCGACCCTTATCGCTCACGGTCACATCCCTTCCAATACTTAGGTGGGCAAATCATATCGTTGGCCCCTGAAGACCCAACCGGGACGTCGCGTCCCGCGCAAGGTTTCTGCGCAATTCGAGCGTGATCCCCCGACCGCCTACGCTTCACTGACACTCAGGAACGAGACGATCGCGTCCACGATACGACTCGCCATGAGCGTCTTCGAACCGTGCTCCAGTGCGACCTCGGTGCCGTCGGCTCCCAGCAGCCAGCCGTCGTTACTGTCCACCTCGAACGCCCGGCCGTCCCCGACCGCGTTCACGACGAGCAGATCGCAGGCCTTGCGGGTCAGTTTGGCCCGGGCATGGAAGAGGACGTCACCGTTCGCGTCGCCGGTTTCGGCGGCGAACCCGACGATGGCCCGCATGTTCGGCAGTTCCCCGTCGGCGCGCAGCCGAACCGATCCGGCCAACACGTCCTCGGTGCGGACCAACTCGATCGTCGGGCCCTCCTGGACGCCGACCTGCTTCTTGATCTTGTTGGCGGCCACCGTGAGCGGCCGGAAGTCGGCCACCGCCGCGGCCATCACGAGGACGTTGGCATCCGGTGCGTGTTTGGTCACCGCCTCGTGCAACTGGGCGGCCGACGTGATGTGCAGGACGTGGACGCCGGCCGGGTCGGCCAGGCCGGTGGTGTTACCCGCGATGAGGGTGACGTCGGCGCCGCGCTGAGCGGCCACCCTGGCCACCGCGTAGCCCTGCTTGCCGGAACTGCGATTGCCGATGAAACGGACCGGGTCGATCGCCTCGCGGGTACCGCCCGCGGTGACCAGGACCTTGACGCCGGCCAGGTCGTGCGGCAGCGCGTCATGACGTGCCAGCAGCAGCTCGGCGAAGGTGGTGATCTCTTCGGGCTCGGGCAGCCGCCCCGCACCGCTGTCGGAGCCGGTGAGCCGCCCGGATGCCGGTTCCAGGACCACCGCACCGCGCTCGCGCAATGTCGCCACGTTCTGGCGGGTAGCGGGGTGCTGCCACATCTCGGTGTGCATGGCCGGGGCGAACAACACCGGGCAGCGTGCGGTGAGCAGCGTCGCGGTCAGCAGGTCGTCGGCGCGACCCGCGACGGCGCGGGCGAGCAGGTCCGCGGTGGCGGGAGCGACCACGACAAGATCAGCCTCTTGGCCGAGCCGGACGTGGGGAACTTCGTCGACGTCCTCGAAGACGCCCGTACGGACCGGGTGGCCCGACAGGGCCTCGAACGTCGCGGCACCAACGAATCGCAGCGCCGACTCGGTGGGGACGACGCGTACGTCGTGGCCGGCTTCACTGAGCTGTCGAACGACCGAGCACGCCTTGTAGGCGGCGATGCCACCGGCGACGCCGACGATGATCCGCTTCGGGTTCATCTAGAAGCCCGGCCCGGTGCGACTACTCGCCTTCGGTGTGTTCGAGCAGGTCGGCGTGGATCTCGCGGAGCGCGATCGACAGCGGCTTCTCCTGCAGGCCCGGCTCGACCAGCGGCCCGACGTACTCGAGGATGCCGTCGCCGAGCTGGTTGTAGTAATCGTTGATCTGGCGAGCCCGCTTGGCCGCGTAGATCACCAGCGCGTACTTGCTCGACACACGGTCCAGCAGCTCGTCAATGGGCGGATTGGTGATGCCCAGCGGCGTGTCATAGGCCGTGGCGGCACCCGGGGCCGGGTCGTAGTGATCCGTGCTGGCTTGTGTCACGTAAAGCTTCTTCCTGGGGTGTAGATCGGGTCCAGATCGAGTGTCAAAGCTGGGTCTGGTGGGCTGTTGTTCGGTCCGTAGCGGCCTCGCGCGCCCTTACGGCGCGTTGCCCACCAGCAAGGATACCAATTCGGCGCACGCCGACTCCAATTGGCTGTTCACCACGACCACGTCGAACGTGCCCTGAGCGGCCAGTTCAGCACGGGCGGTCTCCAACCGGCGTGCTCTGACTTCAGGAGTCTCGGTGCCACGCCCGACGAGCCGCTGCTCGAGAGCTTCCCAGCTCGGCGGGGCTAAAAACACCGTCACCGCGTCGGGCATCGCCTGCTTGACGGCGGCTGCACCAGCGAGATCGACCTCGATCAGTACCGGGTGGCCGGCCTCAGCAGCGCGGCTAACCGGCGCCGCCAACGTGCCGGAGCGGTGTAGTCCGCCATGGATGTCGGCCCACTCCAGCAGCTCACCGCGATCGATCAGCTGCTGGAACTCCCCGGGGGTGACGAAGTGGTAGTCGACGCCGTCCACCTCACCGGGGCGCGGAGCCCTGGTCGTGGCCGACACGCTGAAATGCAGGTCGGGCACCTGCTCGCGCAGGCGGCGGACGACGGTCGACTTACCTACCGCAGAAGGCCCGGACAGCACCACAACTCGGCCGCGGCCGCTGTCCGGCCCTCTGCCGGTGTCCACTCTTAGTCGGCAGTGAAGTCGAACTTTTCCAGCAGCGCCTTGCGCTGCCGATCGCCGAGTCCGCGCAGACGACGCGTCGGGGCGATCTCGAGTTCGGTCATGATTTCCTGCGCCTTGACCTTGCCCACCTTGGGCAGGGCTTCCAGCAGAGCGGAAACCTTCATCTTGCCGAGGACCTCATCGCTCTCAGCGTCCTTCAGCACCTGCTTGAGGTTGGTGCCGCCACGCTTGAGCCGATCCTTGAGCTCAGCTCGTGCTCGACGCGCGGCTGCAGCCTTTTCCAACGCCGCTGCGCGCTGCTCGTCGGTCAACTGGGGAAGGGCCACGGGGTTCCTCCGTCTCATCACCATCATTTGTTATGCCTGGGCCGGGTTCTTCAGCCAGCGACGACGACCGTACCCACGCTGTCTGACGAAATCTAACCCCACCCCCTACTTCGGGATGCAAACCCGCAGGATATGACCCAACAAGGTCGGGCTCGAACCTGCCCAGGGCAAAGGTTCAGACGTGTTCCCGAACACCTCCAGGACCGAACGCGGCGCCGGAAAAACCGGCTTCAACTGGGCTTTTACTGGCCAGTAGGAATGCGGTTGCACACGCAGCGCAACGCCGATCCCGGTTGGTGGCCAATTTTCAGCCTTTGCGCACGCAGACGGCGTGTCGGGCGTGTCGCCGAACGCTTGTCGCTTCGCCGGCGGGTGTGTCGGCCGACACTCTTTGAAGACGGGGGTATCGGAGGTGGATCGGCCGCCGACGGTCTAGAGTGCTCCTCAAGGTGCTGTAGGAAAACTAGATGTTGGGAGACATCGTGGTTTCTGAGGCGCCCCAGGCTGCCCTTTTGCCGGCAAAACGACCCTTCCCCCACGGGGGTGGTCCCAAAGGGAATCTGATCTACAAGGTCATCACGACCACCGATCACAAGCTGATCGGGATCATGTACGTGATCACGTGTTTCGTCTTCTTCGCGGTCGCCGGTGTGATGGCGTTGTTCATCCGGGCCGAGTTGGCGCTGCCGGGACTGCAGTTCCTGTCCAACGAGCAGTACAACCAGCTGTTCACCATGCACGGCACGGCGATGCTGCTGTTCTACGCCACCCCGATCGTGTTCGGGTTCGCCAACCTGGTGCTGCCGCTGCAGATCGGCGCCCCTGACGTCGCCTTCCCACGACTGAACGCATTGTCGTTCTGGCTGTTCCTGTTCGGTGCGATGATCGCGCTGGCTGGTTTCATCACCCCGGGCGGCGCAGCGGACTTCGGCTGGACGGTCTACGTGCCGCTGTCCGACGCGGTGCACAGCCCGGGTGCAGGTGCGGATCTGTGGATCCTGGGTGTCGCGGTGGGCGGCCTGGGCACCATCCTGGGTGCGGTCAACATGATCACCACGATCGTCTGCATGCGCTGCCCCGGCATGACCATGTTCCGGATGCCGATCTTCACCTGGAACATCTTCGTCACCTCGATCCTGGTGCTGCTGATCTTCCCGCTGCTGACCGCGGCGGCCTTCGGCCTGGCCGCCGACCGGCGTCTCGGCGCGCACATCTACGACCCGGCCAACGGCGGTGTCACGCTGTTCCAGCACCTGTTCTGGTACTTCGGCCACCCCGAGGTCTACGTGCTGGCACTGCCGTTCTTCGGGATCGTCTCGGAGATCTTCCCGGTGTTCTCCCGCAAGCCGATCTTCGGCTACACCACCCTGATCTACGCAACCATCAGCATCGCGGCCCTGTCGGTGGCGGTGTGGGCGCACCACATGTATGTCACGGGAGCCGTTCTGCTGCCGTTCTTCTCGTTCATGACGTTCCTGATCGCCGTCCCGACGGGCATCAAGTTCTTCAACTGGATCGGCACGATGTGGAGAGGCCGACTGACCTTCGAGACACCGATGCTGTTTTCGGTGGGCTTCCTGGTGATCTTCCTGCTCGGTGGACTCTCGGGTGTGCTGCTGGCCAGCCCGCCGCTGGACTTCCACGTCAGCGACACCTATTTCGTGGTGGCCCACTTCCATTACGTGCTGTTCGGCGTGATCGTGTTCGCCACCTACGCCGGCATCTACTTCTGGTTCCCGAAGATGACCGGTCGCCTGCTCGACGAGCGACTGGGCAAGCTGCACTTCTGGCTCACCGTCATCGGATTCAACCTCACGTTCCTGGTGCAGCACTGGCTGGGCAACATGGGTATGCCGCGCCGCTACGCCGACTACCTGCCCAGTGACGGGTTCACGACACTGAACATCGTGTCGACCGTCGGCGCGTTCATCCTCGGCATCTCGATGCTGCCGTTCCTGTGGAACGTCTTCAAGAGTTGGCGTTACGGCGAGGTCGTCACCGTCGACGATCCGTGGGGCCATGGCAATTCGCTGGAGTGGGCGACGTCCTGCCCGCCGCCGCGGCACAACTTCACCGAGCTGCCGACCATCCGCTCGGAGCGCCCGGCATTCGAATTGCACTACCCGCACATGGTGGAGCGGATGCGGCGTGAGGCCCACGTCGGACGCGAACACCACCACGACGCCGAGAAGGTCGTCGAGAAGGCCTAGCCCGGTGGCGTCGTTCGCCTACCCGGCGAGGTAGGCGAGCGCGTCACGCATCCGCTCCCCCGCACTCCGGATCGCCGCGAAATCCGGTCCGGCGCGCAGTATTTCGCGCGATACCGCGGGAAGCAGCTGTCCTGGCCGGGCACCGCCGAGGCCGCCGAGGGACTCCGGCCTGCCGCCCTGTGCGCCCACACCGGGGACCAGGACCGGCCCGCCGAGATCGCTGACGTCAGGCACCTGGTCCAGGGTGGCGCCGATCACGACGCCCACCGAACCGGGCTGCGGCAGCGCTGCCCGGTTGACAGTCGCGGCGGCGTCGACGATCGACTGCGCGACGGTGCGCTCCCCCACTTGTGCGCGTTGCACGCTGGCGCCCTCGGGGTTCGAGGTGGCGGCCAGGACGAAGACGCCGCGGCCGTGGGCGGCCGCGGTGTCCAGAAGTGGCTGCAGCGAACCGAATCCGAGATACGGCGAGGCGGTGACGGCGTCGGCGGCCAGCGGTCCGTCCCCTGCCCAGGCTTGGGCGTAGGCGGCCATCGTCGATCCGATGTCACCACGCTTGGCGTCGGCGAGCACCAGCACCCCGGACTCCTGCAGCGCCGCCGTCGTGCGCT
Organism: Mycobacterium sp. NBC_00419; assembly: GCF_036023875.1. Classification (NCBI taxonomy): domain Bacteria; kingdom Bacillati; phylum Actinomycetota; class Actinomycetes; order Mycobacteriales; family Mycobacteriaceae; genus Mycobacterium; species Mycobacterium sp. NBC_00419. The sequence continues at coordinate 5,312,545 of NZ_CP107931.1, read as the reverse complement.
CCAGGACCGCGAAACCCGCTGAGCCGTAGGCCTCGAAGAACGCCACCTGCGGTTTGACGACGGCGAAACCGGCGTAGGCCTGCACACAGATGTCACAGAACCGGGCCAGGCCGTCGGCGGAAACCGGCAGATCCCAGGCCTGCAGAAGCTCGGGGTGCGGGTCGATGCCGACACACAGCGGCCCGCGTGCGGTGATCGCCGCCGCGAGCCGGGCGCCAAAGCTCGGCGGGCAGGAGCGAAGCGACTCGGGGGTCGGCACAGCCTCAGCCATGGCCGAAGGTGGCGTGCAGTTCCTGCAGCGAGCGCACGCCGATGTCGCCGCGGATACCGGCCTCGATGCCCTGCACGGCGGCTGACGCACCCTGCACGGTGGTGATACACGGGATGTTCATCGACACCGCCGCCGAGCGGATCTCGTAGCCGTCGATGCGTGGCCCCGAGTTGCCGTAGGGGGTGTTGATCACCATGTTCACGTCACCGGCCAGGATGGCGTCGATGGCCGACATGGCCGGCCGACCCTCGCCGGGCTCCTCGAAGTGCTTGCGCACAACGTCACACGGAATGCCGTTGCGCCGCAACATCTCCGCAGTGCCCTCGGTAGCCAGCACCCGGAAACCGAGATCGGCCAGGCGCTTGACCGGGAACACCAGTGAACGCTTGTCGCGGTTAGCCACCGACACGAAGACGGTGCCGTCGGCCGGCAATGAACCGTACGCGGCGGTCTGGCTCTTGGCGAAGGCACTGCCGAAGTCGTGGTCGATGCCCATCACCTCGCCGGTGGACTTCATCTCGGGCCCCAGCAGCGAGTCGATGCCCGAGCCGTCGGCGCGGCGGAACCGGTGGAACGGCAGCACCGCCTCCTTGACCGCGATCGGGGCGTTCGGGTCCGGGCTGGCCCCGTCGCCGGTGCGCACCAGCACACCCTCCTCACGCAGCTGGGAGATGCTGGCGCCCAACATGACCCGGGCGCACGCCTTGGCCAGCGGCACCGCGGTGGCCTTGGAGACGAACGGCACGGTGCGACTGGCCCGCGGATTGGCCTCCAGCACGTAGAGCACGTCGTCCTTCAGGGCGTACTGCACGTTGAGCAGGCCGACCACCCCGACACCGTGCGCGATGGCCTCGGTGGCGCGGCGCACCGCCTCGATGTCGCTGCGCCCCAGCGTGACCGGCGGCAGCGCACACGCGGAGTCACCGGAGTGGATACCGGCCTCCTCGATGTGCTCCATCACGCCGCCGATGTACACCTCGGTGCCGTCGCACAGCGCGTCGACGTCGATTTCGATGGCGTCCTCGAGGAACCGGTCGACGAGCACCGGATGCTCCGGTGAGAGCTGGGTGGCGCGGGTGATGTAGCCGTGCAGGGTCTGCTCGTCGTAGACGATCTCCATACCGCGCCCGCCCAGCACGTAGGACGGCCGGACCAGCACCGGATAGCCGATCCTGGCGGCGATGTCGCGGGCCTGCTCGAAGCTGGTGGCGGTGCCGAACTTCGGTGCGGGCAGACCGGCATTGGTGAGCACCTGACCGAACCGGCCGCGGTCCTCGGCCAGGTCGATGGCCTCGGGCCGGGTCCCCACGATCGGCACACCGGCATCGGCGAGGCGCTTGGCCAACCCCAGCGGTGTCTGCCCGCCGAGTTGGACGATCACTCCGACCACGCCCGGACCGCCCTGCCCGGACTGCGATTCGGCGTGGTAAACCTCCAGCACGTCCTCGAACGTCAGCGGCTCGAAGTACAGCCGGTCGGCGGTGTCGTAATCGGTTGACACCGTCTCGGGATTGCAGTTGATCATGACCGTCTCGAAACCGGCCTCGGTCAACGTGGTCGCGGCATGCACACAGCTGTAGTCGAATTCGATGCCCTGGCCGATGCGGTTGGGCCCGGAACCGAGGATCAGCACCTTCGGCTTCTCGGTCTGCGGGGCCACCTCGGTCTCGGCCGCGGGGTCCAGTTCGTAGCTGGAGTAGTGGTAGGGCGTCTTGGCCTCGAACTCGGCGGCGCAGGTGTCCACCGTCTTGAACACCGGGTGGATACCGAGCCGCAGACGCAACGACCGAACCCCGGTCTCGCCGGCCAATTCGGGCCGCAGCGCGGAGATCTGGCGATCGGACAGGCCGTTGTACTTGGCCCGGCGCAGCAGCTCCTCGTCGAGCACAGGGGCGTCGATCAGCTCACGCCGCAGCGCCACCAGGCCGTTGACCTGCTCGACGAACCACGGGTCCACACCGGAGGCCTCGGCGACCTCCTCGACGCTCGCACCCATCCGCAGCGCCAGCTCGATGTCGTAGAGCCGTCCCTCGGTCGGGGTGCGCAGCCGCTCCAGGACGTCGGAGACCCAGCCGTCGTCGTCGGGTCCGGTCCAGAACCCCGCCTTGGTGGTCTCCAGCGAGCGCATCACCTTGCCGAGCGCCTCGACGAAGTTGCGCCCCAATGACATCGCCTCGCCCACCGACTTCATGGTGGTGGTCAGCGTCGGGTCGGCACCGGGGAACTTCTCGAAGGCGAACCGTGGCGCCTTGACCACCACGTAGTCCAGTGTGGGCTCGAAGCAGGCCGGGGTCTCCTTGGTGATGTCGTTGACGATCTCGTCGAGGGTGTAGCCGATGGCCAGCTTGGCCGCGATCTTGGCGATCGGGAAGCCGGTGGCCTTCGACGCCAGCGCACTCGAACGCGACACCCGCGGGTTCATCTCGATGACGATCAGCCGGCCGTCCTTGGGGTCGACCGCGAACTGGATGTTGCAGCCGCCGGTGTCGACGCCGACCTCGCGCAGGATCGCGATACCCAGATCCCGCATGGTCTGGTACTCGCGGTCGGTCAGCGTCATCGCTGGGGCGACGGTCACCGAGTCGCCGGTGTGTACCCCCATCGGGTCGACGTTCTCGATCGAGCAGACGACCACCACGTTGTCGCGGCCGTCGCGCATCAACTCGAGCTCGTATTCCTTCCACCCGAAGATGGACTCCTCGATGAGCACGTTGGCACTCGGCGATGCCGCGAGCCCGTCGCCGGCCATCCGTTCGACGTCCTCGAGCGAATGCGCCATGCCGGACCCGAGGCCGCCCATCGTGAACGAGGGACGCACCACCACCGGCAGTCCCAGCTCGGCGACCGTGTCCCGCACTTCGGCCATGGTGAAACAGACACGGCTGAGGGCAGATTCGCCGCCGACCTTGGCAACGATGTCCTTGAACTTCTGCCGGTCCTCACCGCGCTGGATGGCTTCGAAATCGGCGCCGATGAGTTCCACGCCGTAGCGCTCCAGCGCGCCGTTCTCATGCAGCGCCACCGCGGTGTTCAGCGCGGTCTGACCGCCGAGGGTCGCCAGCACGGCATCGATCGGGTTGCCGCGCTCGGCCTGCTGCGCGAAGACCTTCTCGACGAAGGCCGGGGTGATCGGTTCCACGTAGGTGTAGTCGGCGTACTCGGGGTCGGTCATGATCGTCGCCGGATTGGAGTTGACCAGGCTCACGGTCAGCCCCTCGGCGCGCAACACCCGGCAGGCCTGGGTGCCCGAGTAGTCGAACTCACAGGCCTGCCCGATGACGATCGGCCCGGAGCCGATGACCAGGACGTGGTTGAGGTCGGTACGGCGTGGCATCTAGTTCTCCTCGCGAGCGTGCGCAGACGGTACGGAAGTGGCGGCGTGTCGCGCGACGACACGCACGCTCGCGGTGGCGGGCATGCTCACTTGCGGCCTTCCATGAGATCTACGAACTGGTCGAACAGGTAGTTGGCGTCATGCGGCCCGGCGGCGGCCTCCGGGTGGTACTGCACCGAGAAGGCCCGCCCGTCGAGCAGTTTGATGCCTTCCACCACACCGTCGTTGGCGCAGGTGTGGCTGACGATCGCGGGCCCGAAGTCGGTGCCGAACTGTTCGCCTGCCTCGCCTTCGAGGGCGAACCCGTGGTTCTGGGCGGTGATCGCGACCGCACCGGTGGTGTGGTCGATGACCGGCACGTTGATGCCGCGATGGCCGAAGGTCATCTTGTACGTCGACCGGCCCAGGGCGCGGCCCAGGATCTGATTTCCGAAACAGATTCCGAACAGCGGTGTTCCGGACCCGAGTACCTCGCGGGTGACGCCCACGACGTGGTCGGCGGTGGCCGGGTCGCCGGGACCGTTGGACAGGAACACCCCGTCGGGCTTGAGGCCGGCGATCTCGTCGAAGGTGGCACTAGAGGGCAGCACGTGCGTCCGGATACCGCGCAGCGCGAAGTTTCGCGGGGTGTTGGTCTTGATGCCGAGATCCAGCGCGACGACGGTGAACCGCTGCGCGCCTTCGGGTTCCACGATGTAGGTCTCGGTGGTGCTGACTTCACCGGCCAGGTCGGCGCCCAGCATGGCGGGCTGGTTGCGGACGCGGCGCAACATCTCCTCGGCGTCGGCAAGTGCGGCCCCGGAGAAGACACCGGCCTTCATCGACCCACCGGTGCGCAGGTGGCGCACCACCGCTCGGGTGTCGATGCCGGCGATCCCGACGATGCGCTGACGCTTGAGTTCGTCGTCGAGGCTGCCGGTGGCCCGCCAGTTCGACGCGCGCGGTGAGGGATCGCGCACGGCGTAGCCGGCCACCCAGATCTTGTCGCCGCGGCTCTCGGCGTCCTCGTGGTTCCAGCCGGTGTTACCGATCTGCGGGGCGGTCGCCACCACGATCTGGCGGTGGTAACTCGGGTCGGTCAGGGTCTCCTGGTAGCCGGACATGCCGGTGGAGAACACCGCCTCGCCAAGGGTCTCACCGGCCGCACCGAACTCGGTTCCGGTGTAGACCCGCCCGTCCTCCAGCACAAGATGGGCTTTACCCGTCACGCTGCTTCTCCTGTCCATCTCGCGTACTCACTGCGGTCGTCGCCGCGGAATCCGGTGTCGATTTCGGTGCCCGACGGCAGCCGCCAGCGGATCGTCAGGATCCCGGCCGGCGCATCGGGTTTGCCCCGGCCGCCGCCCGGGATGACCTTCCCGGCCATCGCCCGCTCGGTGCGGATCGAGGTGATCGCGTCCTGCGGCATCCAGATCGGGGTGGCCCCGGACCGCTCGAGCAGGATGCCCTCCGGGTAGCGGGTCAGCACCGCCTTGGACCGGAAGCCGACGTCACCGACGGTGATGCGCTCCAGCCAGTTCGGCGCCAGCGTACTGCCGACGTAGAGGCCACGGGTGGGTGCCACGGTGGCCGAGCCGAGCAGGTCGGGCATCGGCGGGAACTCGCCGACCAACTCGGCCTGCAGCTGCGAGCGCCGCTTCCAGCCGCTCAGCATCCGGCGGATCACCGCACCGATGATCACGACGATGAAGAACGCGAAGACGAACGTCGCCACCGCCGTGCCGGTATTCATTGCGCCGGGCTCTTCCCGTCCCTCGCGGTCACCGTGCCCCGCAGCAGCGTCGCGGTGACTTTCGCGGGCAATGTCATTGCCGCATAGGGCGTATTGGCCGACCGGCTGGCCAGGTCGGCGCCGTCGACCACCCATTCGGCCGCCGGGTCGATGACCACGAGGTTGGCGGGCTCGCCGACTTCCAGCGGCCGGCCCTGGTCGTCGAGGCCCACGATGCGGGCCGGGTTCTCGCTCATCACCCGCGCGACACCGCGCCAGTCCAGCAGGCCGGTACGCACCATCGTGTCCACCACGACCGACAGCGCCGTCTGCAGGCCCAGCATGCCGGGGCGTGCGACGGAGAACTCGCAGCACTTCTCGTGCTCGGCGTGCGGGGCGTGGTCGGTGGCCACGCAGTCGATGACGCCGTCGGCCAGCGCCTGCCGCAACGCCACCGCATCGGAGGCCTCCCGCAGCGGCGGGTTGACCCGGTTGACGCCGTCATAGGACGCCAGTCGGCTGTCGTCGAGCATCAGGTGGTGCGGCGTCACCTCCGCGGTGATCGAAATACCCTGCTGCTTTGCCCATTTGACGATCTCGACCGTGCCTGCGGTCGAGGCGTGGCACATGTGTACCCGCGCTCCCGCGTCGCGGGCCAGAATCGCGTCCCGGGCCACGATCGACTCCTCGGCGGCCCGCGGCCAGCCCGCCAGGCCCAGCCGGGCGGCGTTGGGGCCCTCGTGCGCGACGGCGCCGACGGTCAGCCGCGGCTCCTCGGCGTGCTGGGCGATCAGCACACCCAGTCCGGTGGCGTATTCCAGCGCCCGGCGCATCACCAGCGGATCGTCCACGCAGACACCGTCGTCGGAGAACAGCTTCACCTGCGCCACCCCGGCGGCCATCAGGCCCATCTCGGTGAGCTGTTTGCCCTTCAGGCCGACCGTGACCGCACCCACGGGATGGACGTCGACCAGGCCGACCTGCTGACCGCGGCGCCAGACGTGGTCGGTCACCACCGGGCTGTCGGCCACCGGATCGGTGTTGGCCATCGCGAACACCGCGGTGTACCCGCCCAGAGCTGCTGCCGCCGAACCGGTTTCGATGTCCTCGGCGTATTCGCGGCCCGGCTCGCGCAGGTGGGTGTGCAGGTCGACGAAGCCCGGCAGTAGGACCTGGCCGGTGGCGTCGATCACGTCGGCGTCGTCGGGGACGTCGAGTTTCGGGCCGATCTGCGCGATCTGGCCGTCGGCCACCAGCACGTCGACCGGCTCGCCGTCGCCGTAGAGCAGCACGCCCCTGATCAGCACTGGCTGGGTCTGCGTCATACCGTCACCGCCTCGTCCGTGCCGACCAGCAGATGGAACAGCACCGCCATCCGTACGTGCACACCGTTGGAAACCTGTTGCAGCACCGCCGATTGCGATGAATCGGCAACCGAGAACGAGATCTCCATTCCGCGCAGCATCGGCCCCGGGTGCAGCACCACCGCATGATCGGACAGCATCGTCTGACGGCGGTCGGACAGCCCGTAGCGGATCGAGTACTCGCGCTCGGAGGGGAAGAAGCCGCCGTTCATCCGCTCGGCCTGCACCCGCAACATCATCACCGCGTCGGCCGCGGGCAGTTCGGCGTCCAGGTCGTGCGACACCGTCACCGGCCACTCCGAGACGCCCACCGGCAGCAGCGTCGGCGGCGAGACCAGCACCACCTCGGCGCCCAGCGTGTGCAGCAGGCTCACATTGGAGCGGGCCACCCGGCTGTGCAGGATGTCGCCGACGATGACCACACGGCGGCCTTCGATGTCGCCGAGGCGCTGGCGCAGCGTCAGCGCGTCCAGCAGCGCCTGGGTCGGGTGCTCGTGGGTGCCGTCACCGGCATTGATCACCGACGGCCCGCTGCCGTCGTCCTCCAGCGTCCACTCGGCGAGCTGCTGGGCCGCGCCGGAGGCGGGGTGGCGGATGATCAGCGCGTCGGCCCCCGCCGCCCGCAGAGTCAGCGCGGTGTCGCGCAGCGACTCCCCTTTGGACACCGAGGATCCCGAGGCGCTGACGTTGATCACGTCGGCGCTCATCCACTTGCCTGCGACCTCGAACGACACCCGGGTGCGGGTGGAGTTCTCGTAGAACATCGTGATGATGGTGCGCCCGCGCAGGGTGGGCAGCTTCTTGACCTCGCGGCCCAGCAGCGCCTGCCGGAACCGGTCGGCGTTGTCGAGGATCGCGGTGGCTTCGTCGCGGCTCAAGTCGGCCGCCGACAGCAGGTGTCTGATCGTCATCTGGCAGGACCTCCGTGCGGTGCGATCCAGATACCTTCGACCTCGTCGTCCTCCAGCAGCCGGACCATGACGTTCTCGCTGCGCGAGGTGGGCACGTTCTTGCCGACGTAGTCCGCCCGCAGCGGCAACTCGCGGTGACCGCGGTCGACCAGAACCGCCAGCTGCACGGACGTGGGCCTGCCGATATCGCGCAGTGCGTCGAGTGCTGAGCGCACCGAGCGTCCGGTGTAGAGCACATCGTCGACGAGGATCACCAGCGCGTTGTCGATGCCGCCGGCGGGGATGGACGTCTCCTCCAGCGCGCGGGGCGGCTTGAAGTCGAGGTCGTCGCGGTAGAGCGTGATGTCGAGGCCGCCGCAGGCGACGGTGACGCCGGAGAATTCGTGGATCTTCGCGGCCAGCCGGTTGGCCAGCGTGACGCCCCGGGTCGGGATGCCCAGCAGCACGATGCGTGGCGCGTCAGGACCGTCGAGTGCGGTCTTTTCGATGATTTGATGGGCGATGCGAGAAACGGTACGGCCGACGTCCGCGGCGGACATCAATTCCCGGTCGGTGGAGCCCACGAGCTGACCAGACCTCCTTCTCCGCCTCTCTGGACGGATCGTTAAAGGATGTCGAACTGTCCGGCAGCTTAGCATCCATTCGGCGCGATGGCCGCTCGGCGGGCGTGGGTAGACTTCCTCCGATGAATCTCGCGGACAACCGCACCTCGATCGCAGAAGCCGTCGACGGCGGGCTGCTGGCCGGCGCCGTGACGTTGGTCTGGCGGCACGGAAAAGTGTTGCAGGTCAACGAGATCGGCTCCCGGGACGTCGAGGCCAACCTCCCGATGCAACGCGACACCATCTTCCGCATCGCCTCGATGACCAAGCCGGTAACGGTGGCCGCGGCGATGTCCCTAATCGAAGAAGGCAAGCTCGCACTGACCGACCCGGTCAGCCGCTGGCTACCCGAGCTGGCCGATCTGCAGGTGCTCGTCGACCCGACGGGTCCCCTGGACCGCACGGTACCCGCGCGCCGGCCGATCACCATCGACGACCTGATGACCCATCGCAGCGGCCTGGCCTACACGTTCTCGGTCCTCGGGCCGCTCAGCCGGGCGTACGCGCAGGTCTCTTTCCGCCAGGACCAGGACCACTGGCTGGCCGAGATCGCGCAGCTGCCCCTGGTGCACCAGCCCGGCGAGCGGCTGACCTACAGTCACGCCACCGACGTGCTCGGCATCGTCGTCTCGCGGATCGAAGGCAAGTCGCTGCACGCCGTGCTCACGGAGCGGATCTTCGAGCCCCTGGGCATGCCTGACACCGGGTTCTTCATCGCCCCGGCCAAACGTGCCCGGGCGGCCACTATGTACCGCCTCGATGAGGAGACCGGGCTGCACCACGACGCCATGGGCCCGATCCCGGTGATCGAGCCCCGGTTCTGCCAGGGTGGGGCCAGCCTGGTGACCACCGTTGACGACTACCTGCGGTTCGCCCGAATGTTGTTAGGCGGCGGCGAGGTCGACGGGGTGCGGGTGCTCTCCGGGGACTCAGTGCGCCTGATGCGCACCGACCGGTTGACCGCCGAGCAGAAGAACTACCCGTTCCTGGGGATGCCGTTCTGGGTCGGCCGCGGGTTCGGCCTGAACTTGTCGGTGGTGACCGATCCGGCGAAGTCGACACAGTTGTACGGACCAGGCGGCGAAGGCACGTTCAGTTGGCCGGGCGCCTACGGCACGTGGTGGCAGGCCGACCCGGCCAACGATCTGATCCTGATCTACCTGATCCAGAACTATCCGAACCTCAGCGCGCCCGCGGCCGCGGTGGCGGGTAACACCTCGCAGGTCAAGCTGCAGTCGGCGCAGCCGAAGTTCGTGCGCCGTACCTACGCCGCGCTGGGGCTGTAGGTCAGACCGTCCGGCGGGCCGCTACGCCTCCTGGGCACTCCCCTGGACCGCACCCCGCACCGCGTCGGCGGCGGCGCGGATCTGCGGGGTCACCAGCATCACCTGGCCGAGTACCCCGTTGACGAAGCCGGGCGACTCGTCGGTGGACAGCTCCTTGGCCAGTTCCACCGCCTCGTCGACGGCCACCGGCTCCGGAACATCGTCGGCGTGCAGCAACTCCCACACCGCGACCCGCAGGATCGCGCGGTCGACAGCGGGCAGCCGCTCGAGGGTCCAGCCCTGCAGATGGGAGGTGATCAAGTCGTCGATGTGCGCGGTGTGCTCACTGACACCGCGGGCCACCGTCACCGTGTACGGGTTGAGCACCGAGACGTCCTCGGTATTCGACTCGGCCAGCGCGATGCGCGAGTCGGCCACCTCGGTGGCGGTCAGGCCACGGGCCTCGGCTTCGAAGAGCAGGTCGACGGCGCGCTTGCGCGCCTGATGGCGACCCTTGTCACCCTTGCGGTCAGCCATGCTAGGAGTTCACGCGGCCCAGATAGTTTCCGTCGCGGGAGTCAACCTTGAGCTTGTCGCCGGTATTGATGAAAAGGGGCACCTGGATCTCGGCGCCGGTCTCCAGCGTCGCGGGCTTGGTACCCGCGCTGGAGCGATCGCCCTGCAGACCGGGTTCGGTGTGGCTGACCAGCAGCTCGACGGTCACCGGCAGTTCCAGGTACAGCGGCGCACCCTCGTTGAAGGCGATCTGCACCGGCATGCCCTCGAGCAGGAAGCCCGCGGCCCGGCCGACCAGCGCCTCGGGTAGCGGATGCTGCTCGTAGTCTTCGGAATCCATGAACACGAAGTCGGAACCGTCGCGGTAGAGGTAGGTGGCGTCGCGCCGGTCGACGGTCGCGATCTCCACCTTCACGCCGGCGTTGTAGGTCTTGTCGACGACCTTGCCCGAGAGCACGTTCTTCAGCTTGGTGCGCACGAAGGCGGGGCCCTTGCCGGGCTTGACATGCTGGAACTCGGTGATGGTCCACAGCTGGCCGTCGATGTTCAGCACGAGGCCGTTCTTGAAATCGGCAGTAGATGCCACGGTCGGTCGTTCTCCTAGGTCAAGATGGTCAGTTCCTTGGGGAACCGGGTGATCAGCTCGGTTGTCTCATGTCGCCGCCCAAGCGGCTCTGGCGCCCGTTCACCGAGCACGACCAGCGTGTCCTCGATACGTACACCGCCACGGTCGGGCAGGTACACGCCTGGTTCGACGGTCACCACAGAGCCAGCAAGCAGTGTACCGGCGGCCGCCGAGTTGATTCCCGGCGCTTCGTGGATCTGCAGGCCGACGCCGTGCCCCAGGCCGTGGCCGAAGTTCTCGGCGTAGCCGGCGTCGGCGATCACCTGCCGGGCGGCGCGGTCTACCTCGCTCAGGGTGGCGCCCACCTCGAGTGCCTCACGCCCGGCCTGCTGGGCGGTCGACACCAGCGTGTAGATCTCGCGCTGCCAGTCGTCGATCTTGCCGGCCTTGCCGAGCACGAAGGTCCGGGTCATATCGGAGTGGTAGCCGCCGACCAGGGCTCCGAAGTCGATCTTGACGAAGTCGCCGGCGGCGAGCACCGCATCGGTGGGCCGGTGATGCGGGATCGCCGAGTTGGCCCCGGCGGCCACGATGGTCTCGAAGGACGGCCCGTCGGCGCCGTGCTCGAGCATCAGGGCCTCCAGTTCGCGGCCGACCTCTTTCTCGGTGCGCCCCGGACGCAGCCCACCACGCCGTACCAACTCGGCCAACGCCGCGTCGGCGGCCTCGCATGCCAGCCGCAGCAGGGCGAGCTCGCCGGCGTCTTTGACCTCGCGCAGCGCCTCGACGACTCCGGATGCCCGCACCAGTTCGGCGGCGCCGGAATGCTCGTCGAGTTCCTTGGCCAGCAGATCGAACCCGTCGACGGTCACGACGTGACTCTCGAATCCGACCCGGCGGGCCCCGTCGGCGACCGCGCGTCCGACCAGATGCCGTGCGCAGGCACGCTCGATCACCGTCTCCACGTCCGGCGCCTGATTGGCTGCCTGGGTGCGGTAGCGCGAGTCGGTGGCCAGCACCGTCGGCGTGTCGCCGGCGAACACCAGCAACGCCGCGTTTGAACCGGTGAAACCGGACAAATAGCGGACGTTGACCAGGTCACTGACCACCATCGCATCCAGCCCGTCGGCGGCCAGCCGATCGGCCAGCCGGTCTCGGCGTTGGGAATGTGTCACGGTCGCCGACGGTACTCGCTACGCTGATGCCCCATGAACAGTTGGTTGTTGCGCGGACTGGCCTTCGCGGCCGGCATGGTTGTGCTCCGCCTGGTGCAGGGAACGCTGATCAACCAGTTCCCCACCAATGCCGGATTGGTCAGCGTCGCGCTCGTGGTGCTGTTCGGCATCGCGGCCTTCGTGTGGGGCCTGCTCGACGGTCGTGCCGACGCCAACGCCAACCCCGATCCGGACCGCCGCCGCGATCTGGCGATGACCTGGCTGCTCGCCGGGTTGTTCGCCGGGGTGCTCAGCGGCTTCATCGCCTGGCTGATCTCACTGGTCTACAAAGCCGTCTACGTCGAAGGCCTCATCGGCGAGGTGACGACGTTCGCGGCGTTCACCGCTCTGGTGGTGTTCATCCCGGCGATCGCCGCGGCGGCCATCGGCCGTTGGGGCGTCGACCGCAAGCGGCCCGCGCAGCCGCGCCGTCGCTTCGGCGAGGCTGCCGACGTGTTCGACGCCGTTCACGAGGACGACCGCACCGGCCCGATTCCAGGGACTGTCGGAGGCGGCGCGGCTGCTGCCGAGGAGCAGACCTCGGCCATCGCCACCGCCGAACGCGAGGACGCCCCCACCGAGGCGATCGACTACCCCGAAGAGGGCAAGGACTCCGCCAGGTAGCGCAGGGCCAGCAGGTAGCCCTGCACGCCCAAGCCGACGATCACTCCGGTCGCCACGGCACTCAGGTACGAGTGATGCCGAAACTCTTCGCGGGCATGCACATTGGAGATGTGTACCTCGATCAGCGGACCACGCAGCTCGGCGCAGGCGTCACGCAGCGCAATCGAGGTGTGGGTGAAAGCGCCGGCGTTGAGGATCACCGGGTCACCGGCGTCTGCGGCGGCATGCACCCACTGCAGCAGCTGCTCCTCGCTGTTGCTCTGTCGCACAACGGCTTGCAGGCCCAACTCGGTGGCCTCGGCTTCGATCGCGGCGACCAGCTCGTCGTAGGTGGTGCTGCCGTACACGTCGGGTTCGCGCCGGCCGAGCCGGTCGAGGTTGGGACCGTTGAGAACCAGAACTGTGGTCATCGCTTCTCTGCCACCTCCGCATAGGCCGCCACCAGAAGCGACGGGTCGGGCCCCTCGAGCCGGCCGGGTTTGGCCAAGCCGTCGAGTACGACGAAACGCAGCACGCCCGAGCGGGTCTTCTTATCCCCGGCCATGGTCTCGATCAACTGCGGCAGCGCGTCGGCGTCGTAGCTGACGGGCAGCCCGAGGGCGGTGAGCACCGCGCGATGCCGATCGGCGGTGGCGTCGTCCAGCCGTCCGGCGAGTCTGCCCAGTTCCGCGGCGAACACCAGTCCCACCGACACCGCGGCACCGTGGCGCCACCGGTACTGTTCGCGGCGTTCGATGGCATGGGCCAGCGTGTGCCCGTAGTTGAGGATCTCGCGCAGTGCCGATTCCTTCTCGTCGGCCGCGACGACCTCGGCCTTGACTGCGATCGCCCGCCGGATCAGTTCGGGTAGAACACTTCCGGCCGGGTCGACAGCGGCCTGCGGGTCGGCCTCGATGAGGTCGAGAATCACCGGGTCGGCGATGAAGCCGGCCTTGACGATCTCGGCCATCCCGGCCACCAGTTCGTTGCGCGGCAACGTCTCGAGCATGGCCAGGTCGACCAGTACGGCGGCGGGCTGGTGGAACGCGCCGACGAGGTTCTTGCCCGCATCGGTGTTGATGCCGGTCTTACCGCCGACGGCGGCGTCCACCATGGCCAGCAGAGTGGTCGGGATGTGGACAATGTCGACGCCGCGCAACCAGGTGGCAGCGGCGAATCCGGCGACATCGGTGGCCGCCCCTCCGCCCAGGCTCACGACGGCATCTTTACGTCCGATTCCGATGCGGCCCAACACTTCCCAGATGAAGCCCACGACCGCGAGATCCTTGCCGGCTTCGGCGTCGGGGATCTCGATACGGTGGGCGTCGACACCCTTGTCGGCCAGGTGCGCGCGGACGGCTTCGGCGGTCTGGGCGAGTACCGGCTGGTGCAGGATCGCGACCCGGTGCCGCGAGCCGAGCAGATCGCCGAGCTCACCGAGCAGTCCGGTGCCGACGATCACCGGGTAGGGCGGGTTGACGGCAACCTCGATGGTCACCGGGGCGGCCGGGGTGGTCTTGGTCATTTGCGGACTCCAGCGCGGCGGGCGGCCAGCGCTGCCGGCGTGGCAGGCGTGACCGGTGCGGATTCGGTCGGGGCGGATGACGCCGGTGGCGTGGGTGGCGTTGTGTCGGAGGGCTTTTCGGTCCGGCCAGCCGACAGCGACCGCCGCCACGGCGGGCGTCGCCGCCGTGCCGGCTGCGGATTCTCCAGGCGCGCGACAATATGACGCACCACCGCGCCGGGGTTGCGGCGGTTGGTGTTGATCCGGATCTTGGCGACCCGCCGGTACAGCGGCACCCGGTCGTTCATCAGCTTGCGGTACTTATCGGCATGATCGGGCCCGGCGAGCAGCGGGCGCACAGTGCTGCCGCTGGTCCGCCGAACCCCTTCGGCGGCACTGATTTCCAGGAAGACGACGGTGTGGCCGGCCAGGGCGTCCCGGACACCGGGGGTGGTGACCGCTCCGCCGCCCAGCGACAGGATGCCGTCGTGGTTGGCCAGTGCGTCCCGGATGACGTCCTCTTCGATGCGGCGGAACTCCGGTTCGCCGTCGTTGGCGAAGATGTCGGCGATGGTGCGGCCGGTCTTCTCCTCGATGGCGGCGTCGGTGTCGAGCAGGCTCAGGCCCATCGCCTTGGCCAGGCGGCGTCCGATGGTCGATTTACCCGAGCCGGGCAAGCCGATCAGTACGGCCTTGGGCGCCATCTCGGCTACCCCGATGCCCGGACGGCTGTTCCGGACGGTGTCCGAGCCGCGATCGCCGCCAGATAGCCGTCGATGTTGCGGCGGGTCTCCTCGAGCGAGTCGCCGCCGAACTTCTCCAGAACAGCGCGGGCCAGTACCAGGGCCACCATTGTCTCGACGACGACCGCAGCGGCCGGTACCGCACACACGTCGGAGCGCTGGTGGATGGCCACGGCTTCGTCACCGGTGGCCATGTCGACGGTGGCCAGCGCGCGCGGCACGGTGGAGATCGGCTTCATCGCCGCGCGGACCCGCACGGGAAGGCCGTTGGTCATTCCGCCTTCCAGGCCGCCGGCCCGGTTGGTGGAGCGCACCACGCCGTCAGGACCCGGGTACATCTCGTCGTGGGCCTGGCTGCCGCGGCGGCGCGCGGTCTGGAAACCGTCGCCGATCTCGACACCCTTGATGGCCTGGATGCCCATCACCGCGGCGGCGAGTTGGCTGTCGAGTCGGCTGTCGCCACTGGTGAACGAGCCCAGGCCGATGGGCAGCCCGTGCGCCACCACCTCGACCACCCCACCGAGGGTGTCGCCGTCTTTCTTGGCGGCCTCGATCTCGGCGATCATGCTCTCCTCGGCGGCCTTGCCGAAGGCACGCACCGGGCTCTCGTCGATGGCGGCCAGATCGGCGGCCGCCGGGGGCGGCCCGTCGTAGGGCTGCGAATCGCCGATGGAGATGACGTGGGAGACCACCTCGACGCCGACTGCCTGGCGGAGGAACTCTCGGGCCACTGTTCCGGCCGCCACCCGGGCGGCGGTCTCGCGGGCGCTGGCGCGTTCGAGCACCGGCCGTGCGTCGTCGAACCCGTACTTGAGCATGCCGGCGAAGTCGGCGTGACCGGGCCGGGGCCGAGTCAGCGGGGCGTTGCGCGCGACGTCGAGTTCGGCGGGATCCACGGGGTCGGAGGCCATCACGGTCTCCCACTTGGGCCACTCGGTGTTGCCGATCTCGATCGCGATCGGGCCGCCGAGGGTGTTGCCGTGCCGAACTCCGGCCAGGATGGTGACCTGGTCCTGCTCGAACTTCATCCGGGCGCCGCGGCCGTAGCCCAGCCGGCGTCGGGCCAGCTGTCCGCCGATGTCCTCGGAGGTCACCCGGACACCGGCGACCATGCCTTCGACCACCGCTACCAGCGCGCGGCCGTGAGATTCACCAGCAGTTGTCCATCGCAACACGCGTCCCATCTTCCCACGCCGGTCAGCCGGGACCCAATCCGCTCAGCGCGCGGCGCAGGTGCGGGGCGGTCTGGCTGGGGCCCCGGTACCTCAGAACGCCGCCAACGCCACCGCGGCCAGGCTGGCCAGGCACATCGACGGGCCGTGCGGCAGCGTCCTGGCCCGGGCCGCGACGCCGCACAGCGCCGTGAGCAGCGGAGCACCCAGCGCGGCCAGCAGCCACACCTCCGGGCCGAAGGCACCGGTCAGCCCGCCTAGGCCCAACGCCAGTTTGACGTCGCCGGCGCCCAGGGCAGCCGGGGCCAGGAGATGGACCACCAGGTAGAGCGCGGCCAGGCCGGCGGCGCCCGCCAGTGCGGGCAGCCCGCGCCCGGCCACGGCGGCGGCCACCAGAACCACCGCGGCGCCGGGCACTGTCAGCGTGTTGGGCAGGCGGCGCTGCCGGATGTCGAACGCCGTCAGCGCGACGGCCCAGAACAGCACCACACCGAAGGCCAGCCAGCGCATGAGCGCCACGCTAATCCAGGGCGGCGGTCATCTCGTGTCGCGGAGCGGGTCGGCCTGTGAATTGTTCGACCTGGCTGAAGGCCTGGTTCAGCAGCATCTGCAGCCCGCTGATCACCTCACCGCCAGCGGCCTCGACGGCGGCGGCCAGCGGGGTGGGCCAGGGGTCGTAGATCGCGTCGAGCAGCACCGGCACCGCGGCCAACGTGGCCGCGTGACCGGCGGCCGCGTCGGCGGGGATGGTGCTCACCAGAACATCGGCGGCGGTCACCACAGCGGCCAGCTCCGGCCCGTCGAGCGGGCAGAACTCGGTGCTGACCGCGACTGCCCTGCCGAGGTCGACGAGCCGGGCCGCCTTCTCGATGTTGCGGGCGACCACGGTGATGCGGGTGACCCCGATCTCGGCCAGCCCGACGACAGCGGCGGGTGCCGTCCCGCCCGAGCCGAGCACGATCGCATGGCGAAGGTCCCGGTGAGAGGCCAGCGCGCCTGCCACCCCGTCGATGTCGGTGTTGTCGGCCCGCCAACCGTGCCCGGTGCGGACCAGGGTGTTAGCCGAGCCGACCAGCGTGGCACGGTCGGTGCATTCGTCGGCGCACTCCAGCGCGGCGAACTTACCCGGCATGGTCACCGACAGGCCCACCCATTCCGGGCCCAATCCCCTTACCAGAGAGGGCAATTGCTCGGCAGTGCATTCGATCCGGTCGTAGGTCCAGTCGAGCAGGCCCAGCGCCCGATACGCGGCCAGGTGCAGAAGCGGCGACTTCGAGTGCGCGACAGGTGATCCCAGCACCGCCGCCTTGTGGGGCGCGGTCATCGCTCAGCGAGCCGAATCGAGGACACCATTGCGTCGCGCCAACTCGATATTCGCCAGATGCTGCTGATAGTCCTTGGTGAACAGGGTGGTGCCCTCGAGGTCCACCGTCACGAAGTACAGCCAGTCCCCCGGCTCCGGCCGTTCGGCGGCGGCCAGTGCCTCGTCGCCGGGCGAGCAGATCGGGGTGGCGGGCAGACCGTCGGATGCGTAGGTGTTCCACGGCGTGACCTGGGCGCGGTCGGCATCGGTGGTGGCGACCTCTTGGCGGTCCAGCGGGTAGTTGACCGTCGAATCGAACTCGAGGCGCTGCGGTTCGGCCAGCCGGTTGTAGATGACCCGGGCGACCTTGGCGAAGTCCTGCGGCTTGGCTTCGCGCTGCACCAGCGAGCCGACGACGAGGATCTCGTAGGGCGACAGGTTCATCGCCTTGGCGGTGTCGAGCAGTCCGCCGTCGACGTAGTGGGTGGCGCTTTCGGCGACCAGCGTCGCCAGGATCGCCTCGGGTGACCCGGACGGGTCGACGTTCCACGCTCCAGGTGCGATCAGCCCCTCGAGCCGGCGGTGGTTGGCGGCCAGCGCCGTCACCGGTTGCATCGCCCAGTCCGGGACGTTGAGCGCCGACGGCGCGGACTGCTCGGCCGCCTTGCGCAGGCTCTCGGCGGACACACACTTGCGCTCGCCGTTGAGTTCCACACAGCTGGCGTCGGCGATCAGCGTGAAGATCCCATCGGTGACCTTGTCGGAGCCGACGGCCTTGACGTCGTCGAGTTGTCTGCCCTCGGGGATGACGAGCTTGCCCACCCGGTTGGCCGGGTCGGCGAGGCGCTGCACCGCCGATGACGCCGACATCTCGGTGCGCATCTTGTAGTAGCCCGGCTGGATCGCGGCGATGGCCGCGTTGTCCTTGGAGGCGTCGACGAACGACTTGACGCTGGCCACGACGTTGCGGTCACGCAACGACTGGGCCACCTGGGTAGTGGAGTCGCCGGCGCGCACCGCGACGACGACGTCGTCCTTCCCGTCGCCGGTGTACTCGTCGGAGCCGCCGCCGAAGAGTTTGGTGCCCAGCAGTACCAGGGCCACCACCACGGCGATGAGCAGGCCCAACGCACCGAGCCCGATCGCCCTGCGCCGGTTGTTGTTTCGGCGTGCGCGGACTCGTTCGAGTCGGCTCATCCGGCGGCGCGGTGCGCCCACCGCGACCGGATCGGCCCGCTGGGCGTCATACCGGCCGGTGTCGTATTCGTCAGGCATCGTCGCTCTCCGGCTGGGTGGGCGCCGCGCTGCGGCGTTGGTCGAGCCAGCCCTGCAGGATTCCCACAGCAGCGGCCTGGTCAATGACTCCGCGTTGCGCCTTGGCCCGCACGCCGGCCTCCCGCAGCGACCGCTGGGCGGCCACCGTAGTGAGTCGTTCGTCGGCAAGGCGCACGGGCACCGGCCCGATCCGGTCGGCGAGCGCGTCGGCGAGGCCGACGGCGTCCTGCGCCGAGGTGCCGGCACGGTCGGCCAAAGTGCGTGGCAGCCCGACGATCACCTCGACGACCTCGAACTCGTCGACCAGTGCGGCAAGTCGGCGAAGATGTTTGCCGGATCGTTCCCGCCGAACCGTCTCCACCGGCGTGGCCAGGATCCCGTCCGGGTCGCAGATGGCCACACCGATGCGGACGGTACCCACGTCCACTCCGAGGCGCCTGCCCCGGCCCGGGTCGTCGGCACCGGGACGGTCGGGCACACGGTCGTGCGTGGGCAGCACTGAGGCTAGCTCCGGGCGATCTCTGCGCGCACCGCAGCCAGTGCCGCGTCGATCCCGGCGGCGTTCTTGCCGGAGCCCTGGGCGAGGTCCGGCTTTCCGCCGCCGCGGCCGTCGACCGCCGTCGCGATCTGGGCGATCAGTTCGTTGGCGCGCAGGCCGGTGTCCTGGGCGGCGGGGTTGGCCGCCACCACGAACGGCACGACGCCGTCGTCGCCTTCGGCGATCAGGGCCACCACGGCGGGATCCGAACCCATCTTGCCCTTGATGTCACCGACCAGGGAGCGCAGATCGTTGGCGGTCATCCCCGCCGACATCCGCTGCGCCACGAGACGGACCTTACCGACCTGTTCGGCGCCCGCGGCCGCATTTCCCGCCGCCGCGCGGGCCGAGGCCAGCCGCGCCCGGTCCAGTTCCTTCTCGGCGGCCTTGAGCCGCTCGACGAGGGTGGCCACCCTGGCGGGCACTTCCTCGGAAGGCACCTTCAGTGACGACGCCAGTCCCGCCATCAGCGCCCGCTCCTTGGCCAGGTGCCGGAACGAGTCCAGGCCCACATAGGCCTCGACACGCCGCACCCCGGAGCCCACCGAGGACTCACCGAGAATGGTGATCGGCCCGATCTGGGCGGAGTTGTGCACGTGGGTGCCGCCGCAGAGTTCCAGTGAGAACGGGCCGCCGATCTCGACCACCCGCACCTCGTCGGGATACTGCTCGCCGAACATCGCCATCGCGCCCATGGCCTTGGCCTTCTCCAGGCCGGTGGTGAAGGTATTGACCGGGAAGTCGGCCTGCACGGCCTCGTTGGCCACTTCCTCTACCTGGTTGCGCTGCTCTTCACTCAGCGCACCTTGGGCGTTGAAGTCGAAACGCAGGTAACCGGGACGGTTCAGCGAACCTGCCTGAACAGCGTTGGGCCCCAACACCTGTCGCAATGCGGCGTGCACCATGTGGGTACCGGAGTGGCCCTGGGTGGCACCGCGGCGCCACGTCGGGTCGACCGCGGCGACCACCGTGTCACCCTCGACGAACTCGCCGGACTCGACGTTGACGCGGTGCACCCACAGCGACTTGGCGATCTTCTGCACGTCGGTGACGGCGGCCTTGGCAGACTCGCTGCCACCGGTTCCGGAAATCGTTCCGGCGTCGGCGATCTGGCCGCCGGACTCGGCATATAGCGGAGTGCGGTCGAGCACGATCTCGATGCGTTCGGGGGTGGGGGTCTCCGAGTGCACGCGTGACTGGTGGCCCACCACCGGAACCCGCTTGCCGTCGACGAAGATCCCCAGAATTCTTGCCTGCGAAGTCAATTCCTCGAAGCCGGTGAACTCCGTGGGGCCGGCGTCGACCAGCTCCCGGAACGCCGAGAGGTCGGCGTGGGCGTGCTTGCGCGCGGCGGCATCAGCCTTGGCGCGCCTGCGCTGCTCGGCCATCAGCTCGCGGAAGCCGAGTTCGTCGACGGTCAGACCGGCCTCGGATGCCATCTCGAGGGTCAGCTCGATCGGGAATCCGTAGGTGTCGTGCAGCGCGAATGCATCCGAGCCGCCCAGCGTGGTCTTGCCCGCTGCCCTGGTGGCGGCGGCGGCATCCTCGAACAGCTTGGAGCCTGAGGCCAGCGTGCGGTTGAACGCGGTCTCCTCGGCGACGGCGATGCGCTCGATGCGGGGGTCAGCCAGTTCCGGATACGACGGGCTCATCGCGTCGCCCACGGTGAGTATCAGCTCGGACATGATCGGCTGCTCGATGCCCAGGAGCTTGGCCGCGCGGATGATGCGCCGCAGCAACCGGCGCAGCACGTAGCCGCGACCCTCGTTACCCGGGGTGACGCCGTCACCGATGATGATCGCCGCGGTGCGGCTGTGGTCGGCGATCACCCGGTAGCGGACGTCGTCCTCGTGTGACCCCTGGCCGTAGCCACGCGGGGAGTATTGCGCCACCTTGTCGATCACCGGGCGTAGCAGGTCGGTCTCGTAGACGTTGTCGACGTCCTGCAGCAGGCAGGCGATGCGCTCGACGCCCATGCCGGTGTCGATGTTCTGGCGCGGCAGCGGCCCGAGGATCTCGAAATCGTCCTTGCTGGTGCCCTCGCCGCGCTCATTCTGCATGAACACGAGGTTCCAGATCTCGATGTAGCGGTCCTCGTTGGCTTCCGGCCCGCCTTCGATGCCGTACTCGGGTCCCCGGTCGTAGTAGATCTCCGAGCACGGGCCGCAGGGGCCGGGAATGCCCATCGACCAGTAGTTGTCGGCCATGCCTCGGCGCTGGATCCGCTCGGGTGGCAACCCGGCGATCTCCTGCCAGAGCTGCTCGGCCTCGTCGTCGTCGTAGAACACCGTCGCCCACAGCCGCTCCGGGTCGAACCCGTAGCCGCCTTCGGAGACGGGGTTGGTCAGCAGCGTCCAGGCCAGCTCGATGGCGCGGCGCTTGAAGTAGTCGCCGAAGGAGAAGTTGCCCGCCATCTGGAAGAACGTGTTATGCCGGGTGGTGATGCCGACCTCGTCGATGTCGGGGGTGCGGATGCACTTCTGGATGCTGGTGGCCGTCGCGTAGGGCGGCGTGCGCTGGCCCAGGAAGTAGGGCACGAACTGCACCATGCCGGCGTTGACGAACAGCAGGTTCGGATCGTCGAGGATCACCGAGGCGCTGGGCACCTCGGTGTGTCCGGCGTTCACGAAGTGATCCAGGAACCGCTTCCTGATGTCATGTGTCTGCACTGGGTTGCTGTCCTTGCGTTTTTGGGGTGCGGCTCGACTGTCGCTTCGACCGCACTACATTACCGGTCCCGTCCGGCTCACCCGCCCAGGAAGCTCAGCCGCACCGACCGGCGCGGGTTGTCCCGGTTCAGGTCGACCAACACGATGCTTTGCCAGGTACCCAGCAGCGGGCTGCCGTCGCCGACCGGGACGGTCACCGACGGAGCCACGATCCCCGGCAGCACATGGTCGGCGCCGTGCCCGGGTGAGCCGTGCGAGTGGCGGTAGCGGTCATCGCGCGGCAGCAGCCGTTCCAGGGTGTCGACGAGGTCGTCGTCGGAGCCGGCTCCGGTCTCGATGATCGCGATGCCGGCGGTGGCGTGCGGGACGAAGACGTTGCACAAGCCGTCACCGCGGCCCCGGCAGAACGACCGCACCGCGTCGGTGAGATCGACGATCCGCCGCCGGGCTGTGTCGACGTCGAGCACATCGCTATCCACGGCGTCCAGCCTACGGACCCCAATGTCGGGTCGGTGGTTCCCGTCCGTCCTCCCGCAGAAGGCGTTGCGCCTCCTCGGCAACCATCCGCGAATTGTGGAGGCAGAGGCTGCGTAGAGCGGCCTCGCGCTGCCACGCAGACGAGGGCATCGCCGCAATCGCACGAGTGATCTCCAGGCCCTGCACGACGTCGGTGGGAAAAGCGTGGGCGCACAACGCAAGGGCGGCCGCGGTATCAGGGTCGGCGCGGCCCTTCAGGGCGAGGATCGACATCATCCTGGCCGACGGCAGCGGATGCTCGAGCGCATGCACAAGCCGTTCGGTGAACGAGTGGTCGGCCCGCCACCGGTCGGCGTCCACGCCACAAGTCGGGCAATCCCTTGTGCCGAACGGAACCTCGGCAAAGCATGCCGGGCAGAAGTACTGCGCCATGGGTGTGAGGTAATCATCTGCGAGCCGATCGCCCAAGTCGTGCCACCGAGCCACGGCCACGCGCCGAATCCGCGCGGCTATCCCCGACGGCGGCGTAGGATCGCGCGCAGTTTGTCCAGCCGCCCCGCGATCTCCCGCTCGACACCGTGGTTGGTGGGCTTGTAGTAGTCGACACCGACCAGATCGTCGGGTGGATACTGTTGCGGCACAATGCCATCCGGGTCATCGTGCGGGTATCGGTAGCCCACGGCGTTGCCCAGCTTGGCCGCTCCCGCGTAGTGCCCGTCGCGCAGATGTGCCGGCACCAGCCCGGCCTTACCGGCGCGGATGTCGTTCATCGCCGCACCCAGCGCAGTGGTGACCGCGTTGGACTTCGGGGCGGTCGCCAGGTGCACGGTGGCGTGCGCCAGCGTCAGCTGCGCTTCGGGCATCCCGATCAACTGCACCGTCTGCGCAGCTGCCACGGCGGTCTGCAGCGCTGACGGGTCGGCCATCCCGATGTCCTCGCTGGCCAGGATCATCAGCCGGCGGGCCAGGAACCGCGGGTCCTCCCCCGCGACCAGCATCCGCGCCAGATAGTGCAGTGCGGCGTCGACGTCGGAGCCGCGGATGGACTTGATGAAGGCGCTGATGACGTCGTAGTGCTGGTCGCCGTCGCGGTCGTAGCGCACGGCGGCTTTGTCCAGCGACTGCTCGATGACCTCGACAGTGACGTGCTCGCCAGTCTCGGCCGCCACCTCCAGCGCGGTCAGCGCGCGGCGGGCGTCGCCTGCCGACAGCTGCACCACTAGCTCTACGGCGTCGTCGTCGACGGTGACCGTGCCGCCCAGCCCGCGCGGGTCCTCGATGGCCCGGCGTACGACGGCACTGATGTTGTCGGCGGTCAGCGGCTGCAGTTGCAGGATCAGCGACCGAGACAGCAGCGGCGCGACCACCGAGAAGGACGGGTTCTCCGTGGTGGCGGCGACCAGAAGCACGATCCGGTTCTCCACCGCCGCCAGCAGGGCATCCTGCTGGGTCTTGGAGAACCGGTGCACCTCGTCGATGAACAGCACCGTCTGCTCGCCGTAAGCCGCGGCGCGACGGGCATTGTCGATGACCGCCCGAACTTCCTTGACCCCCGCGGTCAGCGCCGACAAGGCCTCGAAGCGACGGCCGGTGGCCTGACTCACCAGCGAGGCCAGCGTCGTCTTGCCGGTACCCGGCGGTCCGTAAAGGATCACCGATGCCGCGCCGGAGCCTTCCACCAGCCGGCGCAACGGTGAGCCGGGCCGCAGCAGGTTCTCCTGGCCGACCACCTCGTCGAGCGAGGACGGGCGCATCCGAACGGCCAGCGGGGCCGACGCGGGCACGTCACGACCGGGCCGGTCGTCGTCCCCGGGTACGTCGAACAGGCTGTCGGCCACGACCACAGGCTTACCACGTTCGTAATGTGGTCGTGGTGAGCGCACGCGGCTGGGTCCTGTTCGCCGCCATGAGTCTGATCTGGGGCGTGCCCTATCTGATGATCAAGGTGGCCGTCGGCGACGTCTCCGTCCCGTTCCTGGTGTTCGTGCGGTCCGCCGTCGGAGCGGCGCTGCTGGCGCCGCTGGCACTCTCAGCGACGAACCGCGCGCTGCTACGCCGACATTGGAAGGCGGTCGCCGGCTTCGCGTTCTTCGAGATGATCGCCGCGTGGCTGATGTTGTCCGACGCCGAACGCCACCTGACCAGTTCCCTGACCGGGCTGCTGATCGCCGCCGCACCGATCATCGCCGCGGTCGCCGACCGGCTCACCGGCGGTGAGCGGCTCGGCCCCACCCGGGTGATCGGGCTGAGTGTCGGACTGGCCGGTGTCGCGGTGCTGGCCGGCCCCGGCCTGACCGGCGGCGGAGCGTGGCCGGTCATCGAGGTGCTGCTGACGGCGACCTGTTACGCGATCGCGCCGCTGATCGCCGCCCGGTATCTCGCCGATGTCCCCGGCCCGGCACTGACGTCGGCGTGCCTGGGGCTGACGGCGCTGGTGTACCTGGTGCCGGCGGGGATGACCTGGCCCACCCACGCCCTGCGGACCCAGACCTACTGGGCGATCGCCGGGCTGGCCGGAGTGTGCACGGCGCTGGCGTTCGTGGTGTTCTTCGCGCTGATCCGCGAGGTGGGCGCCGCCCGGTCGTTGATCGTGACCTACGTCAACCCGGCGGTGGCGCTGCTGGCCGGGGTGATCGTGCTGCGCGAGCCGCTGACATGGTTCAACATCGCGGGGCTGGCGCTGATCCTGGCGGGATCGGCACTGGCCACCCGGCCGGGTACGGCGCGAACCTCAGAACTGGCCGGCCACCAGTAGCCGGCACGCCACCTCGACGTCGGCAAGGGCGCCCTCGGACGTCATCGCGCCGCCGACGGTCCACGTCAGGATGCCGGTGGTGGCCTGTTGCACCAGCCGCACCCGCCGACGCTGTTCGTCGGTGGGATCGTCGACACCGGCGACCTTCAGGATCAGCTGAGCCAGCGTCGGATCCTCCGGCTCGCCGACCTGCGCCCTGACCACCTGGGTGGAGGTGATCATGGCGTGGGCAAGGTGCTTGGACCGCAACACGTTTCGGCAGGCCTCCACCATGACGGCGACGATGTCGTCGACGCTGTTGCCGGTGGGCGCCGGCGGACGGAATCGCGCCACCTGATCGGTCAGCACCGCCGCGAACACGTGGTGCTTGGACGGGTAATAGCGGTAGAGCGTGCGCAACGCCACCCCGGCGTCGGCGGCGATCTCCTGGGCCTGGATCCGGTCGAGCCCCTTGGCGGCACCCAATCTGGCGGCCGCCCGCAGGATCGCGCCGCGGCGATTCTCCTGGTCGTCGGTCGCAGGCAGGGCCGGCGCCCTGGGCTCTCCGATCCGTGGCACGCCCATCAGTATCGGGTATCGCCTTCGGCTCAGCGCGGTGGTACCGATCACCGGGACCACCGCCACACCGGCGGTGCAGACGGGTCAGGATCGATGCGTGTCATACCCGAAGTACGGCCCGTGGGCAGTGGTGGCAGGCGGTTCGGAGGGTGTGGGGGCCGAATTCGCCCGGCTGCTTGCCGGTTCGGGCATCAACCTGGTTCTGGTGGCCAGAAAGCCGGGGCCGCTGGAGAGTACGGCAGCCGAGTGTCGCACGCTCGGTGTCGAAGTACTCACGCTGGCAACCGATCTCACGACGAGTGCCGCCGTCGATACGCTGACCGCCCTGACCGATGGCCTGGAGGTCGGGCTGCTGATCTACAACGCGGGCGCCAATACCTGCAGCGCGGAGTTCCTGGACGCCGAGCTGTCAGACTTCCAGCGGGTGATCGACCTGAACATCACGACGATGATGGCCCTGACCCAGCACTACGGCCGGTTGATGCGGGAGCGGCGGCGCGGCGGGATTTTGCTCGTCGGATCGATGTCGGGCTACCTGGGCTCGGTGCGGCACACCGTGTACGGCGGCGTGAAGGCCTATGGCCGGATCTTCGCCGAGGGCCTGTGGCTGGAGCTTCGGGACTACGGGGTCGATGTCCTCGAACTGGTCCTCGGTGTCACCCGCACTCCGGCCATGGAGCGGGTCGGCCTGAATTTCGACGTGCCGGGGATGCGGGTCGCCGAGCCCGCCGACGTCGCCCGCGAGGGTCTCGAACAGCTTGCGCACGGGCCGGTCTACGTGGCGGGCGGCAACGCCGAGGACGTCGCCCGGCGCAGCGATCCCGACCGGGCCAGAGTGGTGGCCGGTGCGCACCGGATGATGGCGAAACTCATGGGGCTGTCCACCTAGCCCCGACGGGCGCGATGGTGCTAGTTGCTGGCGCTACCGAGCGCTCGCGAGATGCTGGCCGCGGCCGCCCCGACCAGCGGTTGACATCGCTGTGCCATCACCCGGTCGGGTGTCACCACCCCGATCGCGGCGCGGCAACCGATCGTCGCCGCCACCGAGACCATGCCGTCGACGTAGTCACCGCGTCGGGTGGTGACCCGGCGGCGCACGTTGTGCAGCTCGCCCCACCACCCCGGATCGGGTTGCCAGTTGCCGACGTAGCTGAGTTCGGCGATGACGTCCTCCGGTGAGAGTCCGGCCAGCGCAGCGATGCCGAGTGCGACGCGATGCGCCGGGATTCGGCTGCCGACCGATGTCGGCACCTGCCGCGCCGAGGGCCCACCGAGCTTGTCCAGGTGCACGATGCAGCCCCGGTCCAGCAGACCCAGATGCACCACGGCACCGGTGCGAACCTGCAGGTCATGCAGCACGGGGGCGGCCGCCGAACGCAGCCGCACGTCGATACCGTCCCCGGCGCTGCGCCCTGATGTGCGCGCACCCAGCCGGTAGCCGCGGCCGCAATGGCTCAGCCAGCGCAGCCGGACCAGCTGGTCGAGGATCCGGTGCGTGGTGGACCGCGGCAGATTGGCCCGGGCGGCGATCTGGTCGAGCGTGAGCGCGACCGACCCGTCGTCGAAGGCATCGATGATGGCCGTGAACCGATCCAGCATCGATGCTGGAGCGGTATCGGTCAGTGCCGCCGTCATCCACACTCCTGTCCGCTAACGAGAATTCGTTCTACCTCACCGTAGCGGTCCCGATCACCGGGATGCAAGCATTCCCCCGGGTGTGGCGGCCGATAGAACAGCATCTTGTGCGGATTGGTCTGTCAACGCCGATGGTGATGCAGCTGCCCGGGGTCTCGTCCTCCTGGGAGCAGGACGCCACCATCGCAGACCTGGCGCGTATCGCACACACCGCCGACGAGCTGGGTTTCGACCACCTCACCTGCGCCGAGCACGTCGCCGTCCCGGTCGACGCCGCCGGCCAGCGCGGACTCGTCTACTGGGATCCGTTGTCCACCTTCGGTTTTCTCGCCGCGCACACCACTGCGATCAAGTTGGCGACATCCGTGGTCGTGCTGGGCTATCACCATCCGCTCGAGATCGCCAAGAGGTTCGGCACCCTGGACCGGATCAGTGAGGGCCGGCTCGTTCTCGGTGTCGGCGTGGGTTCACTGGCCCAGGAGTTCGAGCTTCTGGGTGCGGTGTTCGACGGTCGCGGCGACCTTGCCGACGACGCCATCGCCGCCTTGCGCGCCTCGCTGTCCAACACCCGCCCCTCCTACCACGGCAGCCATTACCGATTCGACGGGTTCGCCGTCGAGCCGTGCGCAGTGCAGCAGCAGGTGCCGATCTGGGTGGGCGGCCGCACGAAGCGGTCGCTGCGCCGGGCCGTGGCACTGGCCGACGGGTGGATGCCCTTCGGGCTGACCACCACCGAACTTCAGAACATGCTGGCCGGTGTCGATATCCCGCCCGGGTTCGACGTGGTTCTGCCCAGCGGCCACGCCCTGGACCCGGCCGGCGATCCCGAGCGGGTCACCCTGCGGCTCAACGCATTACGCGATGCAGGAGCGACATCGGCCACCTGTTCGGTGAGCGCGGCGTCCGCGGCCCACTATTGCGATCAGCTCGCCGCGCTGCGCGAGCTGGCCGACGCACTGTGAAAGGCACCCGATGAGCGAAGACAGGCTGGCCGCCCTCGAACGGCGCCTGGCGGCGGTGGAGGACGAACGTGCCATTGCCCGCCTGATCGCGTCCTACGGTCCCCTCGTCGACGCCGGGGAGGCACAGGCAGTGGCCGCGCTGTGGACGGCCGACGGCAGCTACGACGTCGGTGACTGGAATATGTCCGGGCGCGCCGAGATCGTCGAGATGGTGCACTCCGATGCCCACCAGGGCCTGATGGCCAGGGGCGCCTGCCACTTCTTCGGTCCACCGGTGGTCAGCGTCGACGGTGACGAGGCGACGGCGGTGTGCCAGTCGATCATCCTGGTCCGCCGGCAGGCGGGCGGCTACCACGCCATGCGCGCGGGGGTACACCTGCTCACCCTGCGCCGCGCCGACCACGGCTGGCAGATCGTGACCCGTGCGGCCCGCCAGCTGGACGGCGGCGGCGAGGCGTTCGGCCTGATCACCGAAGGCCTGCCGACATGAGCCGCGCGCTGGACGGCAAGGTGGCGCTGGTCACCGGTGGCGGCGCCGGTATCGGCGCGGGGATCGCCAGGCGCTTCGCCGACGAAGGCGCGACGGTGGTGGTGGCCGAGTTCGACGCGGGCACCGGCGCCGCAATCGCCAAGGAAATCGGCGGGCTCTTCGTTCCCACCGATGTCACCAAGCGCGAGCAGGTCGAGAATGCCGTAGCCGCAACCCAATCCGAGTTCGGATCGCTCGACATCCTGGTGAACAACGCCTGGGGCGGCGGGGCCATCGGACGGGTCGAGAACAAAACCGACGACGAGCTGGCACACGGTGTCGCGATGGGCTATTACGGCCCGTTCTGGGCGATGCGCGCTGCCTTCGGCCAGATGAAGCAGCGCGGCTGGGGGCGGGTGATCAACATGTGCAGCCTCAACGGGGTCAATGCCCACGTCGGCTCGCTGGAGTACAACGCGGCCAAGGAAGCCCTGCGTGCCCTGACCCGCACCGCCGCCAGGGAGTGGGCCACGACCGGAGTCACCGTCAACGCCATCTGCCCGGCGGCGAAGAGCGCGGCATTCCTGGCCGTCGTCGAAGAACACCCCGAGATCGGATCGCTGGCCGACGCCGCCAACCCGATGGGCCGGATGGGCGACCCCTACGACGACATCGCTCCCGTCGCGGTGTTCCTGGCCGGCGAGGGCAGCCGGTACCTGACGGGCAACACACTGTTCGTCGACGGCGGCAGCCACATCAACGGCGTGGCGTGGGTGCCGGATCTGGGTCCCTAACTCTCACAATCGGTTTCGCGCTTCCACCTGATCAGCGACCTGACGATCCTGCGGCCCATCGGAGCGCCGCAGCCCGTCGACCACCCCGGCCTGATTGCGCTGCGGCTGATTCTGCGACATCTTGGCCTTGCCTTCGACGCGCTCGATGATCAGCTCGACACCCACGATCGCCCGCAGCTGGGCGGTGACGAAGTCCGCCGGAGCGTCGTCGACGGCCCAGGGTGTCGTCCGGGCCGCCTCGTGGTGTTCGGTCAACTGCCCGACCAACTCTCGCACCCACTGCGCATCGTCGTGCACCACCAGCCGGCCGTGCACGACAAGCACGTCGTAGTTCCAGGTCGGAACGACCTTGCCGGTCTCGGCTTTGGTGGCATACAGGCTCGGCGAGATGTAGGCCTGCGGGCCGGCGATGACCGCCACGGATGCCCGCTGTGAATGCTTCCAGTGCGGGTTGGCCCGCGAGACATGCCCGACCAGCGAATGCGTCTGCGCCCGGTACAGCAACGGCAGCGGGGTGACGAGGTACTCATCGTCGCTACGGGTGATCAACTGCGAGAAGCCGCCGGCACCGAGCGCGGACGCCGTCTCGGCGTCGGACAGGGCGAATGCGGCCGGTACGTACATGGACCTATTGTCCCTATGCGATGTGTCCCTATGCGGTCACGCCGGCTGCGTCACGAAGTCGATGAGCTCCTCGACCCGTCCGATGAGGGCGGGCTCGAGATCCGTCCAGTCGCGCACCGAGGAGCGGATTCGCTGCCACGCCCGGGCGATGTCGGCCTGGTTGCGGTGCGGCCAGCCCAGGGCGTCGCACACACCGTGCTTCCATTCGACGGTGCGCGGCACCACCGGCCACTGCGCCAGCCCGATCCGGGCCGGCTTGACCGCCTGCCAGATGTCGACGTAGGGGTGACCGACGACCAGGGTGTGCTCGCCACCCGGCCCGCGCCGCACCGCCTCGGCGATCCGGGCCTCCTTGGACCCGGTGACGAGGTGGTCGACCAGTACCCCGAGCCGGCGGCCGGGGCCGGGCGCGAAGGTCGCGACGATGTCGACGAGGTCGTCGACGCCGCCGAGATGCTCGACCACGACGCCTTCGACGCGCAGGTCGTCTCCCCACACCTGTTCGACGAGTTCGGCGTCGTGGCGGCCTTCGACGTAGATCCGGCTGGCCAGGGCGACTTTGGCCCGAGCGTCGGCCACCTTGACCGAACCGGACTTCGTGCGTTGGCCGGCGGCCGGCGCGCTGCGTGCCGGGGCGGTCAGGATCACCGGCTTGCCCTCGAACCAGAACCCGGGGCCTAGCGGGAACACCCGTCGCCGGCCGCGGCGGTCCTCGAGTTCGACCCGTCCGCCTTCGATCCCGACCACCGCTCCGACATAGCCGGACTGCGGGTCCTCGACGACCATGCCCAGTTCGGCGGCACGCTCGGTCGAGCGGACCCGGCGCGACTGGTGCGGGTCGTCGGCGAGCACATCGGCGCCATAGCGATCAGCCACCCGGCGATCGTAGGGACCACGGGGCCGGTTCGCGGCGCAGGGGACGCGGCGCGTCGCGACACCAGTGGCCAAGGCCACGGCGCACCGTTCTTTGCCGAAGCCTTGCGCGGCGAACACGCGGGGCGGTACGGTGCAGCCGGCTCACAGAATGCGCTTGGGAGGGCGCACTCACCGAGTCAGACTGCCGCCCGGGGGATGTCGATTCGAAACCGCGTGTATGCAAGGGTGCGGCAGCCATGCCCTATTGGACATACACGCGGTCGCAGCCATGCACCGTGGGAACTCCCGCGACACAGTGACGTCTCGCGGGCGAAAGAAGGCCCCATGGCTCACACGCTGAAGTCATCAGCGGTCGGCGCACTACTGTTCGCCGGATTTCTGCTCACCGCCCCACCGGCCGGCGCGGCGCCGTCAGCCGATGCCGTCGACGCGATCGACGCGCACTACGAGGCGCTCGGACGTGACCGGTCCACCCTCGGCCCGCCGGTCAGTGACATCTACGAGGTGCCCGGCGGCGCGGAACGCGACTACGAGGGCGGCTCGATCTACTTCTCGACCGCAACCGGCGCCAAGGCGCTCTACGGGCCGGTGCTCGACCGCTATCAGGCGCTCGGCGGCCCCGGCGGCGAACTCGGCTTCCCGGTGACCGACGAGGTCGATGCCGGTAACGGCGTCGCGCACGTCGCCGACTTCAGCCAGCCGGGCGGGGCCGCCATCTACTGGAGTCCGCAGTGGGGCGCGGTGGTGGTCACCGGACAGGTGCTGCAGACCTACCGCAACGCCGATGGCGCCATCGGCCCGTTCAGCTATCCCAGCGCCGACACCACCACAGTGAACGGCGTCGAGACCGGGACGTTCATCGGCCCGCGGGGAACCAGGATCGCGTGGTCGGCCGCCTCCGGTGTCTCGACAGTCCCGGCGACGCTGGCCGCCACCCTGCCGGCAGCGAAAGCACAAGCCGCTCAGGCGGTTCGACGCAGCCAATGGTGGTGGATACCTACCGCGCTGGCCGGCGGCCTGGCCGTCGTCGCGACCGCTCGGCTCACACTGCGGCGGGTGCGGCGCGCACCCGCGGCACGGGATGCCGCGCGCGAGGCGCAGAACCCACCCAGCTGTCCCGCCGATCCTCGTGCGCTGTTCACGCACGAGGACACCCTCAACGGACTTGCGCCTCGCTGACCACCTCGTCGATCACGGTGTGGATGAAGCGCATCTTCTCCAGCACCGGAACGGGCAGTACGAACGGATAGAGGTCGTCTTTGCCCATCGAGCGGTTCACCATGTTCAACGACCACGCCAGCGGCAACCACATCTGGATGATCGTGTCGAAGCCGCTGGGCCCCAACACTTTGCGCTGGAGGGTCGCGTTCGCCGGGGCGAGCCCGAATGACGCGGCGGTGTCCAGCGTGTCGCGGATGTGCAGATAGTGGGCGAATGTCTCGGCCCAGTCCTCGGCAGGATGCATCGTGGCGTAGGACGACACATAGGTCTTCGCCCAGCCCGCGGGCGGCCCCTGGCTGTAATGCCGGTCCAGCGCCTGCTGATAGTCGGCGTCGGGATCGCCGAACAAGTCGTTGAACTGCTTCCGGTATTCCGGTGACCGGTCGACCAGCCGGTAGAAGTAGTAGTGCCCGACCTCGTGGCGGAAGTGACCGAGCAGGGTTCGGTACGGCTCGTCCATCTCGATGCGCAACTGCTCGCGGTGCACATCGTCGCCCTCGGCCAGATCGAGGGTGATCACCCCGTTGTCGTGGCCGGTGAAGACCTTCTCGGTTGCACTGGAGAGCAGGTCGAACGCCAGCCCGTAGTCCGGATCCTCGTCGCGGCCCACGATCGGCAGACCGATCTCGTGCAACTCGGCGATCAGCCGGCGCTTGGCCCGCTCGGCCACCGCGAAGGCCGCCAACGCGGCGGTGTCGTCGTCTTTGGGCCTGGTGCGCGTCAACCTGCATGAGGCACACAAGGCCCGCACCGGCTGCACCTTGACCAGCCAATTGCATTCGGCCAGATGAAGATTCGCACACAGCTGATATTCGGCGGCGTCGACGGCACCGCCGTGTTCACTCTCGGTACCGGAGGCGATCACCAGGAAGGTCTCATCCTCCAGGGAGAACCCCACCGACCGGCCGCACGACAGGCACACCGAATTCTCGAAGGCCAGGTGCTGGCCGCAGTTGGGACAGATGAAGTCACGCATGCAGCACACCCCCCTCGAACGGGGCGACGTCGACCGAGACGTCGATGACGCTGTGTTCGGAATCGGTGTAGATGATGCCGCGCAGCGGTGGCACGTCGGCATAGTCCCTACCCCAGCCGACGATGATGTAGCGCTCGTCGATCAGCTGGTCGTTGGTCGGATCGAGTCCGACCCAGTGGTTCTGCGGCGTCCACACCGCGGCCCAGGCGTGCGTGGCGTCGACCCCGAACATCCGTTCCTTCCCCGGCGGCGGGTCGGTCGCGAGGTATCCCGACACATAACTCGCCGCCAAACCGTTGGCGCGCAGGCAGGCGATCGCCAGCCGGGCGAAGTCCTGACATACCCCTTCTCGGGCTTTCAAAACCTGGCCTACCTGCGTGGACACCGTCGTGGAACCGGATTTATAGGTGAAATCGGAAAAAATTCGGGCGTTGAGATCGCGCAGCACCTCGACGAGCGGGCGGCCCGGCTCGAAACTGGGCGCGGCGTAGTCACGCACCGCGTCGCTGATCTCCGGCGGGCGTAGATCAAGGGTGAACTCGCACGCCAGCACGCCGTCGCGACCGACCGGGCGGGCCGATTCCCACGGCGCCAGAGCCGAACCGCCGTCGTAGAGTTCGGCGGGCGGCGGGTCGACCTCGACGACGGAGTTGCTGGTCACCGTCAGCGCGTGGTGGCGCTCGGTGACGTGGAAGTAGGAGCTGATGTTCCCGTAGACGTCGCGGCTGGTGGACCGGTCGGCCGGCTCGGGATCGATCTCGAGGGCATTGGTCACGCAGCGCTGGCGCGCGGTGTCGCGGGGGGTGAGGTGCCCGCGGCCGTAGGAACTGGTCACCACATCGGAATAGCTGTACTCGGTGCGGTGGGTGATGCGGTACACCCGGCTGTTGAGCGCCGGGGTGGGACCGTCGGGGAAGCTCATGCTGGTCCCCACCCCCCAGTCGCTTCGCTCCAGCCCGCCGGTCCCCATCCCCCAGTCGCTTCGCTCCAGCCCGCCGGTCCCCCGCTCACGGCACCACCCGGCGCTGGTCGGGTCCCCACAGCGGCTGCATGCCGCCCGGCAGCGACAGCTGAGTACGGGTGATGATGTCGGACAGCTCACGCAGCCCGATCTCCACACCCTTGAGCAGGCCGTCCAATTCGGCCCGGTGCCCCTCGTCGTCGACCTCTTCCAGCTCGGCGGGATCGAGTCGACGGAGCCGGGTGCTGATCTCGTCGACGATGCGCTCCGGCCGCGACGATCCCGAGGCACCGGGCAGCGCCCGCAGGTCGGTACGCAGTCGTTCCAGCTGGAAGACCAGTGATCGCGGGTTCTCCCCGTCGAACAGCACGAGGTCGGCCACGGCAGCCACACTAACCTTGCCCAGGTTGCGGCGCCGGTAGAGCACCGAGGACTCACACGCCACGAGAGCGGATTCGGTGATGGTCTGCTCGGCGCCCGGGCTGCGCTCGACGGTCAGGGTCACCCGCAGCAGGGCAGTCAGCCCCAGCCCGCGTTCGATGCGCTTGCCGATATCCATCATCATCCAGCCGGCGTCGTGGACCATCGACTCGGCGGCGACACCGGACAGCGCGAGCATGCCGGCCAGTGTCTGCTGCTGCGCGGCGGCCAACTGGGTGTCGTCGGCGACCCGTGACCCACGTTGCGGTGAGGGCGGTGAGCCCGCCTGCTGAGCCAGCGCCCGCTCGACGCCGCCGAGAACCATCCAGGTGTCGTTGGACATCTGGTCACGTACCGAACGCGCCGCCAGGCCCAGACCTTCGATGGACTGCGCCAACGAGCCCGGCCGCTGCCGGTCGGCGGTCAGCGACCACAGCGTGCGCTGGGCGCCTGCCACCGTCTCGGCGTAGGAAGTCGTTGTCGCCGAATCGGTTCCGGTGACTTGTTCGAGCGCACCCAGAAGCACCGGCACGCACTCGCTGCCTTCCATGTCCTGGCGGTAGCGGTACTCGTGATAGCGCTCGCGGGTGACGATCAGCAGCCGCGCTAGGTGCTCGGTGCGCTCGGCGTACCGACCCATCCAGAACAGGTCCGACAGCACACGCGGCGAACTGATGAAGCGGGTGCCGCTGGGCAACTCCACCGACGGGACGGTGATCGTCTCGGCCTTGGCCCGCGTCGGCGGACGCACCCAAAGATCTTTGGCGGCAACACTGTTGAGCTTGTAGGCCGCGTTACCGGGGGCGAGAACGTAGCCGAGACCGCCCACCATCGGGGCGTATCCGCCGCGCTGGGACACGGTGAACAGGCGCATCCCGACGCTGACGGCCGACAGCGCTCCCGGGTAGTGGTCGGTGGGCGCCGAGGAGAACTGCGGCAGTTCCTGGCCCACCCACTGCCAGGGCTGCGCCTCGATGCGGGCCGCGACCTGCTCGCGCTCGGCGGCCGACAGGGCCGGACCGACGAGCGTCTCGGGTCCGACCGTCGACTTGATCAACAACGACGACAATCGCGACAGCAGGTGCTGACGTTCCCTGTCGAATCCGCCCCAGTACAACTGCGGGGTGTCCAGCAGCGGCTTCTCCCCCAGCAGCCGCTCCGCGAGTTGCGGCAGGAACCGTTGCAGCCCTGGGCTTTCCAAGATCCCCGCACCGAGGGTGTTGACAACGGTGACCGCCCCACGGCGCTGCACCTCGACCAGGCCCACCACACCGAGGCGGGAATCCGGGCGCAGGTCCAGCGGATCGGCGTACTCGGCGTCGACCCGGCGCAGCACCACGTCCACCCGCTTGAGGGTGCCCAGCGAGCGCATCCACAGCTTGCCGTCGCGGACCACCAGGTCCGCACTTTCGACCAGGGGGAAACCCAGCACCGACGCCAGATAGGCCTGGTCGAACGCCGTCTCGGAGTGGATACCGGGCGAGAGCACCACCACCACGGGATCCTCGGCGGCATCCGGTGCGGCATCGATGAGGGCCAGCCGCAGCGCCTGGGCGAACGGCGACACCGGTCGCGGGCCGATCCGCTCGTAGACATCGGGGATGGCATGGGCAACCACCCGGCGGTCGGCGACCGCATAGCCCGCCCCCGAGGGCGCCTGGGTCCAGTCCGCATTGATCAGGAACCGGCCGTCTGCGGCCCGGCTCAGGTCGCAGCCATGCATGAACAGCTGATGGCGACCCGGGTTCTCGATACCGCGGGCGGCCCGGATGTAGCCGGGATGGGCGAACAGCAGCTGCGGCGGCAGGATGCCGCTGGTGAGTGCCCGGCGCGGGCCGTAGAGATCGGACAGCACGGCGTCGAGCAGCCTGGAGCGTTGCACCACCCCGGCTTCCAGAATGTCCCAGTCGGCGGCCGACAGCAGCAGTGGGATGCCGTCGAGATGCCAGGGCCCCGGCAGGGAGATGCCCTGGTTGTTGGTGACGGCCTCACCGTGCCGGTCGATCTCGATGTAGGTGATGCCGTCGTTGTCGACCAGACCACGCACCACGCCGCGCAGCCGGTCCAGCCCGGCCCGGCCGCGTTCACCGATCAGATCGCCGAGTTCCTGCCACGACGGCCGGACGGTGCCGGTGGCGTCGACGAACTCGTCGTAGCCGGTGCTGCCGAAATGCCCGAAAGCCCCCGGGCCGCCACCGCGCAGGTCGAACAGCGGCTCCTGCGCACGGGCGGCTCGATAGCCCGCGAGCAGGCGGTCCGGGTCGTGGCTGGGCCGGCTGAGGTCAGAGCCGGCAGCCGACAGCGACAACGGCCCCACCTCCTGTTTCAACCACCTCTGTGACTCCTGCAAACCTACGGTTGGCTCCGACCCGGACAGCGCCCGGGTCGGCGACCCCATCAGTTCTGCAGCACGGTACGCACCCGGCGCATGTCGAGGATTCCCGGCGCGCCGACATCGGTGGACTGGCGAGCCTGCTTCTCCCGGAGGTCGGCCACGTCGACCTTGCCGGGCGTGAAGCCGGTGGCCTCGAAGCGCCGCCCGCGCCGGGATTCGGCTTCCACGGCGTTGACCGGTGGGCTGTCGTAGGCGCGTCCGCCGGGATGGGACACGTGATACGTGCATCCGCCGCGCGATGTCCCGCTGGCGACGTCGACCAATTCGAAGCGCAGCGGTCCGTCCACGGTGATCGTCGGGTGCAGGGCGCTCGGCGGCTGCCAGGCCCGGTAGCGCACCCCGCCGACCTGGACGTCGGGATTGTCGGTGGCCAGCATCGGGATGGGATAGCCGTTGCAGGTGAGGACGTGGCGCTGCCGGTCGGCGCCGACGGTGCGCACCTGGATGCGCTCGACGGAGGAGTCGACGTAGCGGGCGGTACCGCCGCCTGCGGATTCCTCGCCGAGGGTGTTCCACGGCTCGATGGCACCCCGAAGTTCGATCTCGACGTGGTCGAAGACGGCGGTGCCGATGCGGGGGAAGCGGAACTCGGTGAACGGGTCCAGCCAGCTGGTGTCGAAGTCGATGCCGTGGCTCCGCAGTTCGGCGCAGACATCGGCGATGTCGTGAATAATGAAGTGCGGCAACAGGTATCGACCATGCAGGTTGAGGTCGTGGCGGATCAGTGGCGCCTGCAGCGGCTGGTTCCAGAACCATGCCACGAGCGAGCGCACCAGCAGCGACTGCACCATGGCCATCTGGAAGTGCGGCGGCATCTCGAAGCCGCGCAGCTCCAGGATGCCCAGGCGTCCGCGCGGGCTGTCCGGGCTGTAGAGCTTGTCGATGCAGAACTCGGCGCGGTGGGTGTTGCCGGTGATGTCGGTGAGCAGGTGGCGCAGGGCCCGGTCGGTGATCCACGCAGCGGGCGCACCTGAGGCGGTCAGCCGGGCGATCTCGGCGAACGCGATCTCCAGTTCGTAGAGCGCCTCGGAGCGGCCCTCGTCGACGCGGGGCGCCTGCGAGGTGGTCCCGATGAAGCGGCCCGCGAACAGATAGGACAGGGCCGGATGGCGCTGCCAATAGGTCAGCAGCGACACCAGCAGGTCGGGGCGGCGCAGCAGCGGAGAGTCCGCCGGGGTGATGCCGCCGAGCGTGATGTGGTTGCCGCCGCCGGTGCCGCCGTGGGTGCCGTCGAAATCGAACGACTCGGTGGACAGCCGGGCCTTGCGGGCTTCCTCGTAGAGCGTCTCCAGTTGCTGGCGCTGCTCGGCGAAACCGGCGCTGGGCGCCACGTTGACCTCGATGACACCCGGGTCGGGGGTGATCGACATCGACTCCAGGCGGGCATCCGACGGCGGGCCGTAGCCCTCGACCACCAGCGGGCAGCCGACTTTGGCCGCGGCGGCCTCAACCCGTGCGATCAGGTCGACGAAGTGGTCGAGCTTGTCGGTCGGCGGCATGAAGATGTAGAGCACCCCGTCGCGCACCTCGGCGACCATCGCGGTGGTCGGCGCGGTCTCCGGGTCCTCCAGGACGGCGTCCGCGCCGTCCGGGCCGACGAGCAGGTCGGCCGCGGCGGTGGCGATCGGATCGTCAGGGAAGGTGCTGCGCGGCGGGCGCCAGCTGATCGAGTTCAGCGGCAGTCGCAGCCCGGCGGGCGAGTCCCCGTCCAACAGCACGACGCGGCCCCGGCGCAGGCGCCAGTCGGCACTGGCCCACGAGGAGTCGTCGTCGCTGCGATGCACCGGAAGCACGTAAGCGGCCGGCTCGGCGACGGGCTCCTCGAGCCGGGCCAGCAGTCCGGCCCGGGCCTCGGGTGCATCGGCCGCCAGGTCGTCGCTAGCCTCGACCGCCTCGCCCGCAGGCAGCCGCACCGCGCTGGCCAGTCGGCTCAGCGGGTCCTCGTAGGCCGGGCGCACCTGGGTGGCGGGCAGGCCCAGGCTCGCGGCGACCACCGAGAGCACCTGCTGGGCGGCCAGCGGTTCGGTGTCGTAACGCTCGGGGCCCCACGGGTCGGCCAGCAGCGAGGCGTCACTCCACAGCGGTTGGCCGTCACGGCGCCAATGCAGTCCGATCTGCCAGCGCGGCAACGGTTCTCCCGGATACCACTTGCCCTGGTTGCGCTGCACCAGACCGTAGGGCGCCCACACCGCCTTGAGCCGCGCCGCCAGCGCGGAGGCGCGCTCGCGCTTGTGCGGGCCGTCGGCGGCGGTGTTCCACTCGTCGTCGACCTGGTTGTCCACCGAGACGAACGTCGGCTCGCCGCCCATGGTCAGCCGCACGTCGGCGTCGGTGAGGCGCCGGTCGATGCGCAGCCCCAGCTCGTTGATGGCCGCCCAGGCGGCATCGGTGTAGGGCAGCGTGACGCGCGGGTCCTCGTGCACGCGGGTGACGGTGTTGGAGAAGTCCAGCGTGGTCTCGGCCACGCCGGTGGCGCCGGTGATGGGCGCCGCCGAGGACGGGTGCGGGGTGGCGGCCAGCGGGATGTGCCCCTCGCCGGCGAACAATCCCGAGGTGGGGTCCAGTCCGATCCAGCCGGCGCCGGGAATGTAGACCTCGGTCCAGGCATGCAGGTCGGTGAAGTCGGCCTCCGGGCCCGACGGCCCGTCGAGAGCTTCGACGTCGGAGGACAGCTGCACCAGATAGCCCGACACGAATCGGGCGGCCAGGCCGAGTTGGCGCAGGATCGACACCAGCAGCCAGGCCGAGTCGCGGCAGGATCCGATGGCGCTGCGCAACGTGTGGTCGGGGGTCTGCACCCCCGCCTCCATGCGCACGCTGTAGCCGACGTCGGCGTTGACCGCCCGGTTCAGCGCGACGAGGAAGTCGATGGTGCGGGTGCCCGGCGGTACGGAGAAGTCCCGCACCCAGGACCCGACGAGGTCGCCGGGCCCGGAACCTTCGTCACCCTCGTCGACCGGACGCAGGTAGGGCTCGAGGTCGTCCTTGAGGGCCTTGGGATAGGCGAACGGATAGGTCTCGGCGTAGTCCTCGATGAAGAAGTCGAACGGGTTGATGACCTTGAGGTCGGCGATCAGACCGACCTTGATGGTCAGCTGCCGGGTGCGACTGGGAAACACCAGCCGGCCCAGGAAGTTGCCGAATGCGTCCTGCTGCCAGTTGATGAAGTGGTCGGCGGGTTCGACCTCCAGCGAGTACGCCTCGATGGGCGTGCGGCTGTGCGGTGCCGGTCGAAGCCTGACCACGTGCGGATGCACCTCGACCAACCGATCGAAGGTGTAGCTGGTCCGGTGCTCCAGCGCCACTTTGATACCCATAGGCCCCAATCCCATCACAAGAGGTAGGGCCGCGCAGGATGCACGCGCGGCGGGCCGCTGCTCAGTGTGCCCTAACCTGCCGGTGCCGGCTGGCGTGGCGGCGCCGAACCGCGAGCACCAGCACGCCGGCCACCGTGATCCCGACCAGGTTGAGCAGCAGCTGAGCGGCCGACTCGACGGCGATGTCCCAGTCCCCCACCGACGCCGCGACGACGGCGAAGCCGGCGGCGGGCACCGTGGTCACCGAGATGAACACTCCCACCAGTGCGGCGGATTTGGCGGACACCAGCGACAGCATGCCCGCCGCACCGGCCAGCAGTGCCACCACGAACGACAGCGGGCCGATCTGGAAGATGAAGTCCACCTCATCGAGCTGACGGGTGCTCTGCAACTGGATCCAGCCCAGCGCCTCACCACCGAGCACGAACGCCGCGGTGGCCGCCATGGCGACCGGGAAGCCCACCAGAAGGGCGATCGAGGCCCGGCGGGCCAGGTCGAGCCTGCGGCGCACCAGCGCGACCGCCAGCGCGGCCAGCGGCCCGAACTCGGGGCCGACGACCATCGCGCCGACGACGGTCACCGGGGAGTCGGTGACGACACCGACGGCGGCGATCATGCATGCCAGGCACAGGAACAACAGGAATGTGATGTTGAGCGTGGACTCCTCGCGGGTGCGGGCGGCGAGTTCCTCCCACACGATGGCGTCGCCCGGGTCGCCGTCGGCCTCTTTCTCGGCCCGGTAGGCCGCGGTTGAGACGACGGTGTCGACGACGTCGAGGGTGATCGCGCCGCGGCTGTGCAAGCCGAGGGCCTTGAGGTCGTCGACGACGTCGTTGGCGCTTTCCCTGGCGATGTCGGCGCTGATCTCGTCACCGGCGGGCTCCAGTGCCGCGTCGCGGTGCACGACCAGATGCGTCACCCCGGGGTGGCGCCGCAGCACGCCGACCACCTCGTCGCGCAGATCGACCGGAGCAATCACCCGCAGATGCAGCACAACCGCGAGACTACTTCGCCACGGGTGCGAGAATCGGAGCCGTGCATCGCTGGATACCGCAATGGTTACGGCCGTGGCTGGCCAGACAGTGGTTCGTCACACTGCTGGCGATCGTCGTGTTCGCCGTTCTGGCAGCGGTGTTCATGGCCGTCTCCGAGCGCAAGGACTCGTCATACTGGGCCGGGTACACCGACGCCCAGCGTTGGGTGCACGAGGGCGGCTACCAGGCCCACGACGAGTCGATCACCGCCTACTGCCATGACCGCAGCGCCCAGCAGAGCGGACAGTTCGAGCGCGGCTGCCTCGACGGCGCCCGCAACGCCATGAAGTAGTTACGCGCGGCCGATAGGACGAGGAGTCGCTAGGGCGAAGAGTCGGCCGAAACAGGTTGCGCCGAATCGGTTTTCGGCTGCGGCCACGGCGAGGGCGCCGGACGCGGGCGAACCCGCTGCGGCCACCAGAACCAGCGGCCCAGTAGCGCGGCGATCGACGGCGTCATGAACGAGCGGATCACCAGGGTGTCCACCAGCAGACCCA
Organism: Mycobacterium sp. NBC_00419; assembly: GCF_036023875.1. Taxonomy (NCBI): domain Bacteria; kingdom Bacillati; phylum Actinomycetota; class Actinomycetes; order Mycobacteriales; family Mycobacteriaceae; genus Mycobacterium; species Mycobacterium sp. NBC_00419. The sequence continues at coordinate 5,271,014 of NZ_CP107931.1, read as the reverse complement.
TGCCGATGGTGGTGCCGACCTGGGCGAGGATGGTCAGCTCACTGAAGGCCATCGACGCCATCGTCACCGCGAACACCAGACCCGCTGAGGTCACCACCGAACCGCTACCGCCCATGGCCCGGATGATGCCGGTGTTGATGCCGGCACCGACTTCCTCCTTGAGTCGGGCCACCAGCAGCAGGTTGTAGTCCGATCCGACGGCGAGCAGGATGATGACCGACATCACCAGCACCATCCAGTGCAGCGGGCGACCGATGAGGTCCTGCCACACCAGCACCGACAGGCCGAACGAGGTCCCCAGGGAGAGCAGCACGGTGCCGACGATCGCCGCGGCGGCGACCACGGCCCGGGTGATGATCAGCATGATGATGAAGATCAGGCAGAGCGCGGCGATTCCGGCGATCAGCAGGTCGTAGTTGGCGCTGTCCTGCATGTCCTTGTAGCTGGCCGCGGTTCCGGCGAGGTAGATCTTGGACCCTTCCAGCGGGGTGCCCTTGATGGCTTCGAATGCCGCGTTCTTGATCGGGTCGACGTGGCTGAGGCCTTCCGGAGACATCGGATCACCCTCGTGAGAGATGATGAACCGCACCGCTTTTCCGTCCGGCGACAGGAACATCTTCATGCCGCGCTGGAAGTCGGGATTGTCGAAGGCTTCCGGCGGGAGATAGAACGAGTCGTCGTTCTTGGCCTCGTCGAAGGCCTTACCCATCGCGCTCTGGTTGTCCTGCTGGGCCGCGAGCTGGTCGTACATGCCGGCCTGCGTGCTCTGCATCGTGAGCTGCATGGTCCGCATGGACTTCATCGTCTCGATCATCGGCGGCATCAGGGTGCGCATCTGAGCGGTCAGGATGTCGAGTTGGTGGAGGTTGGGCACCAGGCTCTGGAAGTCGTCGGTCATCGTGTCGATGCCGTCGAGGGTGTCGAACACCGACCGGATCGACCAGCACATCGGGATGTCGAAGCAGTGCGGTTCCCAGTACAGGTAGTTGCGGATCGGCCGGAAGAAGTCGTCGAAGTCGGCGATGTGGTTGCGCAGCGTCTGGATGTCGGCCAGCGTCAGGTCCATCTTGCCGACCATGCTGTGGGTGGTGGCGTTGAGTTCGCCCATCAGGTCGTACATCTGGGTCATGGTGGCGATGGAGACGTTCATGTCGTCACCCATCTTGAGCATGTCCTTCATCCGGTCGTCGAGATACGACTGGTTCAGGGTCTGCGTGGTGCCCTGCATGCCCAGCATGAACGGGATCGAACTGTGCTCGATGGGCGAGCCCAGTGGTCGGGTGATGGTCTGCACCCGTCCGATGCCCGGGGTGTGGAACATGGCCTTGGCCACCCGGTCGATGACCAGGAAGTCCGCCGAGTTCCGCAGGTCGTGGTCGCTTTGCAGCATCAACAGCTCGGGGCTGAGCCGAGCGGCCGGGAAGTGCCGTTCGGCGGCGGCGAAGCCCTCGGCGGCCGGGATGTCCGGCGGCAGGTAGTGCCGGTCGTTGTAGTCGGTACGGTAGCCCGGCAGCGCGAGCAGACCGATGAGGCACAGCGCGGTGGTCGCCACCAGGATCGGCCCCGGCCAGCGCACGACGGCGGTTCCGATACGCCGCCAAAAGCGTTCACGCGAGGCACGTTTGGGCTCCAGCCGGCCGAAGCGACTGGCTACCGTCACCACGGATGGTCCCAATGTCATCGCGGCGCAGACGACGACGAGCATGCCGATGAACAGAGGTATACCCAGCGAGCTGAACATCGGGCTGCGGGTGAAGTGCAGGCAGAGCATGGCACCGGCGATGGTCAGGCCGGATCCGAGGATCACGTGCGCGGTGCCGTGGAACATCTCGTAGTAGGCGGACTCTTTGTCGGCACCTTTGGACCGGGCTTCCTGATAGCGCCCGAACAGGAAGATCACGTAGTCGGTGCCCGCGGCGATGGCCAGCATGGTGAGCAGGTTGACCGCGAACGTGGAGAGCCCGATCAGATGATGGTGACCCAGGAAGGCCACCACGCCGCGGGCCACTGCCAGTTCGAGGAACACCATGAACATCGCGAGCAGGACGGTGGCGATTGAGCGGTAGACGAACAGCAGCATCACCGTGATGACGCCGAAGGTCAGCAGGGTGATGAGTTGCAGGCTGCGGTCACCGGCGATGTGGGTGTCGGCGATCAGTGCGGACGGCCCGGTGACGTAGGCCTTGACCCCGGGTGGGGCCGGCACACTCTGCACGATCGCCTTGGCTGCTTCGACCGACTCGTTGGCCAGGCCCTCGCCCATGTTGCCGGCCAGATAGACCTGCACGTAGGCGGACTTGCCGTCCTCGCTCTGCGAGCCCGATGCGGTCAGCGGATCGCTCCAGAAGTCCTGGACGTGCTCGACGTGCTTCTTATCGGCGACAAGCTTGCTGATGATGTCGTCGTAGTACTTGTGCGCCGCGTCACCCAGCGGCTGCTGGCCTTCCAGCACGATCATGACCGAGGTGTTGGAGTTGAACTCCTTGAACGTCTTGCCGATCGTGTTCATCGCGATCGTCGACGGGGCGTCGGGGGCCGCCATCGGCACCGACTGCGCCTGACCGACAACCTCGATCTGGGGCACCACCACGTTGGTGACGACCGTCAGCGCCAGCCAGCCGAGGATGATCGGGACCGACAGCCACCGCACCCACTGCGCAATGTGCGGGCGCTTACCGTGCTCGTCGGCCTGTGGTCGGTCCTTTTTGTTCAGCGTGATCATGCCGACTTGACCAGACAAAAGGTCTGGGCGTTCACCCCGGTCGAGGTCTTTTCGTCCTTGAGTTCGCCGTTGACGGTGATGCGGCAGCCGATCGTATCGCTGTCGCCCTGGGCCACGATGTTGGCCGAGGCGGCAGGCGCGGTGGTGGTCAGGGTCAGCGACCACGGCAGGGTGACGTCGCGGGCGATCTGCGGCGTGGCGTCGAGGTCGAGGTAGTTCACGGTGGCCACGGTCCCAGGCGGCCCATAGATCTCGTAGGTCACCGTCTTGGGGTTGAACGGCTTGGTGTCGTTGGCCAGACCCGAGCCCGCGCGGGTGATCTCGGTCTTGCCGAAGACGCCGTGCAGGCGGTACACGCTGAAGCCGGCCACCGCGACGACGAGAAGGATGACCACCGGCAGCCAGATCTTGCGGAAGCCGCGCATCAGCCAGCCGCGCCGCTTCGTGGGGCGCTTGGCGGCGTCACCGGCGGCCGGTGCCGTGGCAGTGGACTCAGCCTCTGACGGTGTCGAGGAGTAGGTCCGGCTATCGAGACTCATGACCCGCCCCCTTCGCTTCCTGCAGTTGCCCCTGACTTGGTACCACGGCTGCAGTTAGCACCGCTACATAGTAGAACTAACCGTTGTGTGATCCTAGCCCGTGTGACAAGCGTCATGGGCATATCCCTGCTCGGATCAGCTCACAGCGCTAGAGCAGCGTGGCCTCGACGCCGAAGTCTTTCAGCGCTTGGTCGAACTGCTCAGCCAGCACTTTCTTGTCGTTGGGGCCGCCGGCATACCAGGCCTGAGTCACCACCAGTATCGTGCCGGCCATCCGCAGCGACGCGACCATCAACGAACCGCCGATCTGGTCGAGCGTGTCGCGTGTGACGGGCCATTCCACGCCGCGGGCCCAGAACGACGCGGCCTCGGTCCCGTCGATCCGGTTCACATCATCCGGGAGGTGCCCGACATTGGAGCAGCCCACCGACTTCTCGCCACCCGTGGTCATCTTCTCCAGCCGCCGCAGCAGGCGCTTCGAGGTCAGCGGGGTCAAGGGCAGAGGCGCAATGAGCTTGTTGCTCTCCTTCTCGAGAGCCTTGAATCCCTCCCGCACGCTGGCGCGCAGGCCCTCGAGGCTGGCCGTCACGGTCTCGGGGTCGCCCTTGATGGTCATTCCGGTGAGAGCATTGGCCCTGGTGTCGGTCAGCGTCCGCTCGCTCACCGGGAAGTTGATCGTCACCAGTCCGTCGGGTCCGATCCGGCCCCGCGTCTTACCGAGCAGGGTGGCCACCCCGGCGACCAGCGAGTTGCTGGTCCCACCGAGGCTGGCCGCGCGGGCGTCCCACACGTCGGCGTCGATATAAGCGGCCACGGTCGGGATGAGGGTCAGCGCGCCGGCCCCGGGCGAATGGTCGATCGGCGGTGGAGTGGCGGTGTCCTGCGACTTGGGGGCACCGGCCTCTTCGCGACCCAGCTTGACTGCCGCCTTCGCGGCTGTGCCCATCGCCGGAACAGCTCGCGCGATCTCGCGAATATCGTCGCGCAGCGCGCGTCCGAGGGGGCGCGAACGCGCGGGCGGGTAGCCGAGTTCCATCTTCTGGCCGTGCAGCGCCGCCATAAGGGACAGCACCATGCCAGCGCCATCGGACACCGAATGCGACACGATCAGCGTCACCGCGCCGCCGCCGTCGGTGAACCCCACGACGGCCATGCGCCATGCCGGGCCGAACTCGGGGTCGATCGGGATGCGAACCTGTTCGTCGAGCCAGTCCAATAACTCCTCGCGCGGCCGTGCGGCAGGGGCGACGTCGAGGTCGGCCTGGCGCGGCGCGGCGACCCAGCGATGCCGCCCGAACGGCAGGGGCGAACGTTCGATCAGACGGCCCAGCAGTGTGTAGCCGAGATTGGCGTGCAGGCGGCGCACCGCGTCGATGTCGATCGGGTGGTCGTAGATCCAGGCGATCTGTTCCTGCGGGCTGTGCCCGAGGGCGCGCAAGCCCAGGAATGACGCCTGATCGATGTAGGCCAGCTGGTTGTCCACCGGCTCATGCTAGACGGCGGTGGCGCCGGCCCGGGTTAGTCAGTGCCGCTTCGCCTCCGCAGCGCCACACCCAGTTCGTCGGGTGGCACGGGATGTCCTTCGGCGCATCGGATCTCGACGGTCGCCTCGGCTCCGCAGCCCCGGTGGGTCAGCCGCAGCCGGGTCTCGTCGCCCAGGTGGCGCCTGCCCCATTCGAACATCGCCCACACCACGGGCATCAGGTCGGTGCCCGCCTCGGTGAGCACGTACTCGTCGCGCGCCCGCTGGCCCGGCTCGCGGTAGGGACGCCGGGTCAGGAGCCCGGCGTCGACGAGCTCGGTCAGCCGCGCGGACGTCGCGGCCTTGGTGATGCCGACCCGGCGCGCGAAATCGTCGAACCGGGTGGTGCCGTAGTAGGCCTCCCGCAGAATCAACATCGCCGACTTGGTGCCGACCACGGCCATGGTCTTTTCGATCGGGCACTTCCCCACCGCTGACCAGCTATCCCGGTCAGCCAGGGGTCCTTGTAGGACTGTCACCGACGTCACCTCCCCTCTGGGTTGTTTGAAGTATACCCAGGTGGTATAGCTGGGTATATAAAGCAATACTCAGAGTGGAGTCTCAGGAGGATGTCATGACCGGAACTTCAGGGCGCGACGCGGTCATCGTGGCGGCGGTGCGCACCCCGGTGGGCAAGGGCAAGCCCGGCGGCGCACTGCATGGTGTGCTGCCCGCCGATCTGCTGGCGCACAGCCTCTCGGAGCTGGTGACCCGCAGCGGCGTCGACCCGGCCGAGATCGACGACGTGATCGCCGGTGCGGTCACCCAGGTGGGCGACCAGGCCGTCAACATCGCCCGCAACGCACTGCTGGGCGCCGGCTTCCCGGAGTCGGTGCCGGGCACGACCGTCGACCGCCAGTGCGGCAGCAGCCAGCAGGCAATCAGCTTCGCCGCCCAGGGCGTGATCGCGGGCGCCTACGACATCGTCATCGCTGCCGGCGTGGAGTCGATGAGCCGGGTGCCGATGGGATCCTCGGTACTGCCCGGCAGCGATCCGTTCGGTGTCGGGTTCGCACAGCGCTACTCCGAAGGCCTTGTGCCCCAGGGCATCAGCGCCGAGTTGATCGCGGCGCGCTGGAACCTCTCGCGCACCGAACTCGACGAGTTCTCGGCGGCCAGCCACGAGAAAGCGGCCCGCGCCACCAAGGACGGGTTGTTCGACAACGAGCTGGTGCCGATCGCGGGGTTGCAGACCGACGAGATCATCCGTCCCGGAACCACCGTCGACACCCTGGCGGGCCTCAAGCCGGCGTTCTACAACGAGGCTGTCGCCCAACGGTTTCCGCAGATCGGCTGGAACATCACCCCGGGTAACTCCTCGCCGCTGTCCGACGGCAGTGCAGCGGTGCTCATCACCACCAGTGAGGTGGCCCGCAAGCGGGGCTGGACGCCGTTGGCGCGCATCCACACCACCACCGTCGTCGGCTCCGATCCGCTGTACATGCTGACCGGAGTGATCCCGGCGACCGAGAAGGTGCTCGCACGCGCCGGGCTGACGATCGCCGACATCGACCTGTTCGAAGTCAACGAGGCGTTCGCGCCGGTGGTGCTGGCCTGGGCCAGTGACGTAAGAGGGGCGCACAGCCGGGATGAGATTTTGGCCCGGACCAATGTCAACGGCGGCGCCATCGCGATCGGCCATCCGTTGGGCGCCAGCGGGGCGCGGATCATGACCACCCTCGTCAACGCCTTTGAGCAGCGCGGTGGGCGCTACGGCCTGCAGACGATGTGCGAAGGCGGCGGTATGGCCAACGCGACGATCATCGAGCGGCTCGGCTAGCCCGTGCCGACCGAGATCGGGTTCCGCGGCGTGCGAGTGCGCTACGACAGTGCCAAGAGCTTCGAGGACCTACTGACCGCGCTGCTCGCCGACATCGGCGAGCAGCGCGTGCCCATCGAGGAGATCACGGTGGCCAGCCCGGACTGGACGTCGTACCGGGATGCGCTCGAGCGGCATGCGGGCCCGAGCGGATTCATGTTGTTCGCATTGTTCGACCACGGCGCGTGGATCACCAAGGCGGGCCTCGAGCGCAAGGCGATGCGGGTCATCCTCGGCAACCCGCTGATCGCGATCACGATGCTGCGCCACGACGTGACGGCCGGGCTGTTCGCCCCTGTCGAAGTTCTGCTCCTCGACGAGGACGGCGGGCGCAGCAGCCTGACCTACGTCAAGCCCTCGTCGCTGATGGTCGTGGCGCCCAACCAGGAATTGCTCAGTGCCGCCGAGGAACTCGACGACAAGCTGGCCGCACTCGCCGCGACGGTGACCTGCTCGCATTGACACGCGCGGCCGCGTTCACTCGCCCATCATCGAGCGCACGGTCGGACCGGCGGTCCAGCCGCCGTCGACGGCGATCTCCGATCCCGTCGTGTAGGCGGCGTCGTCGGACAGCAGGTACCCGACCGCACCGGCAACTTCCTCGGGGACACCGATGCGTTCCATCGGCGCCCCGGGGAAGTTGCCCTCCCCCAACTGGATTCCGATGCCCGACGTCATCGGGGTGTACACCATGCCGGGATGCACCGAGTTCACCCTGATCCGGTCGGCCCCGAGTTCGACGGCAGCGACCTTGGTCAGGCCCCGCACACCCCATTTCGATGCGCCGTACCCGGCGGTCATGGGCAGCCCCATCAGTCCCGCGGCCGAGGAGATGTTCACGATCGAGCCGCCGCCGGAGGCCCGCATCGGCGCGATGACGGACTGCATTCCGTTGAAGACACCGACGAGGTTGACCTCCAGGACCGAACGGAAGTGGTCGACGGGTTCGTGCTCGATGAACTGCCCCGTCGACACGCCGGCATTGTTGACCAACCCGGTCAGTGATCCGAATTCCGCGACCGCGAAATCCACGACGGCACTCCAGCGCTCGCGGTCGGTGACGTCGAGGGGGGCGTAGCGCGCGGCCGGCCCGAGTTCGGCCGCAACAGCCGCACCCTCGTCGTCGAGTACGTCGGCAATCACCACCTGCCCGCCGCGATCGGCCACCATTCGCGCGAATGCCGCGCCCATCCCCCGGGCACCACCGGTGACCAGGACGACCTTGCCCTGCAATGAATCAGCCATTCCTGACAGCCTTCCTCTCGCAGCGGTCATGTCGTCTTCCGAGTGAGGCTTTCATCTAGGGCACCTTGAGAAGGTCGAACCCCTTGTAGCCGGCGGCAGCCACCTCGTTGCAGATATCCAGATACGTCCCGAAGCCGCCGATGAACAGCATGAATTGCCGAGGCTTGCCGGGCACATTCGCTCCCACGTACCAGGAATTGGCCTTGGTGAACAGCGTCGCCTCAGCGCGCTGCGCGCATTCGGCCATCCAGCTCTCGACGGCGCTGGCGCTCGGTTCGATCCCGGTGTAGCCGTGACCGTCGAGGTAGCCGATGACATCGGCGATCCAATTCACGTGGGCCTCGGCATGGAGCACCATGTTGGCCAACACTGCCGGCGCCCCCGGCCCGGACACCAGAAACAGATTGGGAAATCCGTCGGTTCCCAATCCCAGATAGGTGCGCGGCCCACCGGACCAGTCGTCGACCAACCGTTGACCGTGACGACCGACGATGTCGATCTTGGCCAGCGTGCCCGTCATGGCATCGAACCCGGTGGCCAGCACCAGTACGTCGATCTCGAAGCGCTCGTCGGTGGTGGCGATCCCCGTCTCGTCGATCGCTTCGATCGGGGTGTTCCGGACACTGATGAGCCGGACGTTGGGCCGATTGAACGTCTGGAAATAGTTGGAATCGGTGCAGATCCGCTTGGTACCGATCGGATGGTCGGTCGGGATGAGCAGATCCGCGAGCGCTGGATCATCGATCACGGATCGGATCTTCTCTTCGTAGAATCTGCGTGCCTCGTCATTGGATTCCAGGGACACCATCTGATCGGCGAAGGTCTTCGAGAACAGCACGCCGCCGAGCTCCCAACGCTTTTGGAACGCTGCCCTGCGTTCCTCCGGGGTGGCCTCCATCGTCAGCTGTGGATGGGCAACATGCGGTGAGCCACCACCACTGCGCCACGACATTCGCCGCCGCTCGGCATAGTTGGCCTTGACGTCGGCTATCTCGTCTGCCGTCAACGGCCGGTTGCCTGCCGGCACACTGTAGTTCGGCGTGCGCTGGAATACGTACAGCTGTTGCGCTTGGTCGGCAATGATCGGAATAGATTGGACGCCTGAAGATCCGGTGCCGATCACGGCGACGCGTTTGCCGGTGAAGTCGACGCCCTCATGCGGCCAGTGCGCGGTGTGGTACACCTCGCCCCGAAAGGTATCTAGGCCGTTGATATCAGGGGTGAGGGCTGCCGAGAGCGGACCGGTGGCCATCACGACGAAACGTGCCTCGACACTCTCGTCACCGTCGGTGCTCACCGTCCACCGCAACGTCTGTTCGTCGAGCACCGCGCTCATCACCCGGGTGCCGAAGGTGATGTCGCGCCGCAGATCGAGCTTGTCGGCAACCCAGTTGATGTAGGCCAAGATCTCAGTTTGAGTGGCGTACTTCTCAGTCCACGTCCACTCCTGCTGCAACTCGTCGGAGAACGAGTAGCAGTAGTCCACGCTTTCCACATCACACCGCGCACCGGGGTAACGGTTGTAGTACCAAGTGCCTCCCACATCGGGTGCGGCTTCGAATACCCGCACCGACAGTCCCTGGGAACGGAACTTGTGCAGGGCATAGAGGCCGCCGAACCCGGCCCCCACCACCACGACGTCAACATAGGACTTCGATCCGCTGCTCACGCGCCGAACGGTAGGTGGCCCCCACCCTCCCGTGCAGGGTGCCTCCCGGTCACCGGACGCCGAACCCCAACGTCCCGGACATCGGACCTGGCGGCTTGGCGGCGGGAAACCTCCGCGCCAGAATCGGCGCTCATGTCCGACGTCGACAACAGCACCGATCCCGGCGGTGGCGACAGCGCCGGCGTCCAGGTCGATGTGGACGGCACGAGCCACCATGTGCGCTGGCCCCGGCGGACGACGCTGCTCGACACCATGATCGCCGCCGGGATCGACGTGCCGTACTCCTGCAAGGAGGGTCGGTGCGGGTCGTGCGTCGCGACCGTGCTGCATGGCGAGGTGGAGATGGCCAGCTGCGAGATCCTCGAGCCGGAGGACCTCGCCGACGGACTGATCTTGAGCTGCCAGGCCAGGCCGGTCTCCGACGCCCTCCGCATCGAATTCTGAAATCGATTTCCCACCAGAGGCTTCCGCTGACCGGAGTCAAAGTTGCCCGGTGTTTCATGTGACAGCGGCCACAAACCTGTGCTACAAGTATATGACTAATAGTCATATAGCGGGTTGGTATACCGCTGCACCGAGGAGGGCCTCATGACCATGGCTGTCGAGAAGGCCGGCGAGACGCCGAGCGCCGTCATCGATCGGATTTCGCTGGTTCTTGACTCCTTCGACGGGCCGGGGCGGCTGACACTGGCGCAGGTCGTGCGCCGCACCGGGCTGCCGCGGTCATCGGCGCACCGCATGCTCGAACGCCTGGTCGCGCTGCGCTGGCTGCGCCGCGATGGCCGCGACTATGAGTTGGGGATGCGCCTGGTCGAGTTGGGATCATTGGCGCTGCACCAGGACCGCATTCATCAAGCAGCCATCCCGCTGTTGCGTGATCTGCACCGGGCCACGGGACTGGTCGTCCACCTTGCGGTCCTGGATGGCTCCGACGTGGTGTACCTGGAAAAGATCGGCGACCACCTGGGAGCGGCGATCCCCACCCGCGTCGGTGGGCGCCAACCGGCACACTGTACGGCGGTGGGCAAAGCAATCCTCGCCGAGAACGGCATCACAGAGGTCGACCTGTCGGATCGCAAAACGCGCTTTTCGATCGCCACAGCTGCGCAGTTGGTCGCCGAGTTGGACAAGGTGCGCGCACACGGGGCGGCTTTCGAGCGTGAAGAATCGCTGCCCGGCTTCGGTTGCGTTGCCGCACCCGTCGGCCCGCCGGGGCAGGCGGTGGCCGCGATATCGGTCTGTGGCCCGATGAGCCGGATGACATTCGACGGCCGGCTGGTGGCTCCGGTGCGAATGACGGCGATGGCTGTCTGGCGCAGCGCTCACGACGGTCCCGGCTGTGTCGCCCCCACACTGCAGCCGCTGCGCCCGCTGCGTCCCGGGCCGCGCCCCGTCGGGCCGCGGGACTCGGCAGCCCTTCAGCCGGCGTGACGCTCGATCCTCAGATCGCAGCCATGGTGGAAACCCTGGATGCGGGGTTTCCGCCGGTGCATACGATGACCGGCGCCCAGGCCCGCGCGGCGATCCGCGGCCGCGTTGTCCCCAACCCGGACCCCGAACCCGTTTTCCGGGTCACCGACCACCAGGTCGATGTGGCGGGAGGCCGCATCAGGGTCCGGGTATACCGGCCCAACGCCAGTGATTCCTTGCCAATACTCGTCTACGCCCACGGCGGCGGATTCGTCTTCTGCGACCTCGACAGTCATGACGGCTTGTGCCGCAATCTGGCCAATCTCATTCCCGCCGTGGTGGTCTCGGTCGACTATCGGCTAGCGCCCGAGCATCGGTGGCCCACCGCAGCCGAAGATGTACTTGCCGCCACCCGATGGGCCGCGGCGCACGCCGCCGAACTCGGCGGCGATGTCACCAGGATCGCGGTGGGCGGAGACAGCGCCGGCGGCAACCTCGCGGCAGTGACCGCACTGATGGCACGCGACCACGGCTCCCCCGCCATCGCCGCGCAACTCCTGCTGTATCCAATGATCGCAGCCGACTTCGACACCGTGTCGTATCGCCGCTATGGCCGAGGCTTCTACAACCCTCGCCCGGCGTTGCAGTGGTACTGGGATCAGTACGTGCCCGCGCTCGACGATCGCCGACATCCCTATGCCTCACCGCTGCAGGCGGATCTGACAGGTCTGCCACCGTCGATCATCGTGCTGGCCGGACATGATCCCCTGCACGATGAGGGCATCGCCTACGCGAACGCGTTGGCCGCCGCCGGCGTACCGACCACCCGATGGTCCTACGAGGGCGGCATCCACGGCTTCATGACGATGCCCATGCTCGACATCGCCCACCGTGCTCGGCGGGAGGCCAGTCGATCGCTGGGTGAGGTGCTCAACCGCTGACGGTGATCTCCCGATGGCCGGGAGCACCAGGGGCCGCACGCCGGTCGCAACCCGTAACCTCGCGCACATGGCCGAGGTGTTCGTCATCGACCGCGTCGTCACCGCCCCTGGCTGCGCGCGGGCTTTCATCGACGCCTACCTCTCCGGCTACGTCCCAGGTGCTCGTGATCGCGGTATGGATCTGCGCGACGTCATGGTGAGCCCACCGATGCTGTCCGACGACCGCACCAACGTCGTGACCATCACCTGGGCGTTGCCCAGCCCGCAGGCCTGGTGGCAGATGACCTGGCGCGCTCGACCCGACCCGGCGGTCGCGCGCTGGTGGCAGGACATTTCCCACCTGGTGGACGAGCGCAGCCGCAGCGTAGCGTCGCGTGCCGAGGACCTGGGAGACGCCGAAACCACTGTGGCACTGCCTGACTCGCCCGGTACCGAGAGGGTGGGCGTCACCCGACTACTTGATGTCGTCGAGTCCGAGCGTGAGCGAGTACTCGCCATGCTGCGGCAGGCAGCCGAAGCCAGTGATTCGCAGCGGGCACTGGTGCAACCGACGTTGACCGGTTCGCGCAATGGCGGCGATATTCTGGTGCACCTGCGGTTCCGGGACCACACCGACTGGACGGAATGCGGTTTCGACGATGTCCTGCGCGACGAGGCAATTACGAACGTCAACGGCGTGACCTACCGCGGAACACCCCGGCGGCGCGGTAGCGGCACCGTGTATCGAACGCTGCTACTGCGGGTGCCGGCGGAGGTCTCCACCGAAGACGTCACCGCGTTCGAACAAGAACTGGCGATGATGCCCCGCTGTGTGCCGACGATCCAGGCATGGCAGCTCAGCAAAGTCGACGAGGCGATCGGGACGACGCGGTGGACCCACGTGTTCGAGCAGGAGTTCACCGATGTCGACGGTCTGATGGGCCCCTACCTGATGCATCCCGTCCACTGGGCTGTGGTGGACCGCTGGTTCGATCCCGAGACGACGGACATGATCGTGCGAGACCGGGTATGCCACAGTTTCTGCGACATGCCCGCGGCGGTGCTCTGAGGCGACCGTCGACAGACCGTCACAGTCCGGCGGGCAGGATGTTCGGATTCGCCGTCGCCGGCGGCTCCAACGGCGGCAACACGGTGAGCCCGTCGAGGGAGTGCACCGGGAGCTCCTGTGCCCACGGGTAATGCAGGCTGAAGGCCACCAGGCCCGTCCGCTGTTCGGCGGGTAGGTGACACATCGCCAAGACCGTCTCGGCCAGGTATTCCACCGGCTCGGTGGGGAAGCCGTCCGGTATCAATGACGCGGCGCCGGGAGTCAGTACAGCCGTCGACGGGCCGACGCAGTTCACAGCGATGTTCGCGTCAAGCAGTTCGGCGGCCACACCCTGGGTGAATCGGTGCAACGCCGCCTTGCAGGATGCATAGACAACGTCGCCGGCGGTCTTGTTGTAGTCACGGTACGGCCGAACCGGGGCCACCCCGGTTACCGAGCCGATATTGACGATCCATCCCCCGCCCTGTCGCCGCATGTGCGGCACTGCGTACTTCGTCAAGACAAACGGTGTCCTCAGATAGTGCTCGACGGTCCGATCGAATGTCTCTAACGACATGTCCTCAACCAGCCCGTAATCGGCGAAGCCGGCATTGTTGACCACGATGTCGATCCGGCCGCTACGTTCCACCACCGCGTCGATCAGGCCCTCGCGCGCCGCGTCGTCGTCGAGATCGGCAGCCAGACCGAACGCTTCACCGCCGACCTCTTCGATGAGCGCGATCGTCTCGGCGATGGTGCCGGGCAACGCCTCGGCTGCCCCGGAACGCCGCGACGGCGAGGCGGTGTAGGCCCGGGCCGTGACCGCAACCGTGGCGCCTTCGGCCGCCAGTCGCTGGGCGATGGCGCGCCCGATTCCCCGGCTACTTCCCGTCACCAATGCCGTTTTCCCGGCGAGGATCTGACTCATTGCAGGATGAAATCGTCTTCGATGGGAGCCCGGTGCGCTCGCCAGAGGTCGACCAGCCGGTACGGGGTCGCCACGACGACGCGGCCCGATTCCGACCGGTAGTAGGTGTGGGCATTCGGCGTATGGCACCAGACGGTGCGCTGCATTGCCTCGTCGATCCCGGCGACGTAGTCGTCGAAGGCGCCCTGAGTGACTTCGATCGTCGTGGCGTCGCGTAATGCCATGAGCTGCAAGCACTCCACGATGAAGTGCGCAAGGACCTCCATCGAGAAGTTGGCGCCCGCTCCATGTCCCGGGCTGTAGTTGGGCGCCGACGTGATGAACAGGTTCGGGAATCCGGGGACTGTCCCGCCCCGATAGGCCCGCGGACTGTCACCCCACTCCGCGGCCAGGGTCTTTCCGTTGCGTCCGCGGATGTCGACCGTGGACAGGAAGTCGAGGTGGTAGCCGGTGGCGTAGACGATGACGTCGAGGTCGATCTGGCGGCCGTCGGCGGTGACAATGCCGCGAGCGTTCACCTCGGCGGGCTCGCCGGCTTCGACATCGACGTGGTCGCGGGTCAGTGCGGCGTAATAGCCTCCGGGATCACGGATGATGCGCTTCCCGTACGGCGCGAAGTCCGGTGTGACCTTGCGTGCCAACTCGGTGTCGCTGCCGAACATGCGGTCGATGTAGTCCAGGCACATCTGCAGCAAGACGTCGTTGGCCGGCGAGATCGACACGTGCGTCTGCGACCACTCCGGATCTTGCAGGATGACCGGGTAGTTGTTGTCGGCAGTCGCCCAGTATGCCTTGAGCCGGTGCCACATCGCGTAGAAGGGCAGCACCCGGCCCAGGTAGCGGCGGTGCTCGGGCACCTCATCGGAGAGGCGCTTGCGGGGCGCCACCCAGTGCGGTTGGCGTTGGAACACCGTGAGGTGCTCGACTTCCTCGACGCAGGCGTCCACGATCTGCACAGCGGTGCAGCCTGCCCCGATGACGGCCACCTTCTTCCCCGCAAGGTTCAGCGTCGGGTCCCACTGTGCCGAGTGAACACTGTTACCGAAGAAGGTGTCTCGGCTTTTCAGGTCGGGGAATCGTGGCCGGTTCAGGTAGCCGGCGGCAGTGACGACGACGCTGGCGTAGTCGATGCTGCGGGCGCCGTCGGCAGAACGGGAGTGGATCTGCCACTGCTGGCGCGCCTCGTCCCACCACAGTGCTTCGACCTCGGTACCGAACCGGATGTGGCGACGCAGGTCGTGCTTGTCGGCCAGCGCCACCAGATACGCCTGGTACTCCCCGCCTGTCGGGTAGTAGCTCGACCAGTCCGGGTTCACGTCGCGCGACAGCGAGTAGTAGGCCGACGGCGTGTCCACTCCGATGCCCGGATACGTCGTCGTCAGCCAGGTACCGCCGACGTCGTCGTTGCGGTCGAAGATCTCGAATCGAACGCCCTCTTCGGCCGCGGCCAACGCGACGGCGATGCCGGCGATGCCGGCGCCGATGATCGCCATTGTGGTCGTGGACGGAATCGGTTTGGTCCGGGGCAATGTGGGCTGCGACGGGCGAAATCCACCCTGCTCGAGAAGCAGATCCACGTATTCGTCATCGACATCGGAACCCAGTGCGATCGGCAGCACGCTGACGAACAGGTCGCGGTCGACGGCGGTTGTGGCACCAACAGGTCGCGGGCGCCCGAGTGCAGCGACGATCTCGTCGGCCAGCGCTTCGGCCGTGTCGGGATCGGTCGTGCCGGCACGTTCCGGTGGGTCGGGGACGTGGTCGATCTTGGGGCCGTAGCGGTCGATGACCGACGCATCGCCGGTCATCTGCGCCAGGGCGGCCACCAGCACCCCGGGATCGGCCCGCAGCAGGTGCGCGCGCAGCGTGCTCGTGTCGACGTCGGTGCTCGGCGCAACGGCAGATGGTCTCATGCTCATAGCGCCTGAGTATCGAAGAGCTGACTGCACGTGGCGATCCTGTTGTCTACTCAGCGGGAGACTCACCTGCGGCGGCCGTTCCCCGTCCTAGGGTTCGGCCATGCAGCGTGTGCATGACAGCGACGATGACCTCAAGCTCGACGACCTGGTTCGCGCCGCCCGCGGCCACAGTGTGGGCGACATCCCGCGGCGCACCGCCCGGCGCTATCCGGGCAGGGTGGCGATCATCGACGGCGAGGTGACGTTGACGTTTGCCGAATTCGACGAGCTCGTCGACCGCGCGGCGGCAGCTCTGGGCGACAACGGGTTGAGGCCCGGGGACCGTGTGGCGCTGCTGGCACGCAATTGTTGGCAGTACGCGGTGCTGGCGTTCGCCACGGCGCGCGCGGCCGTGGTACTCGTACCCCTGAATTTCATGCTCACCGCCGAGGAGATCGCATACATCTTGGGTCACTGCCGCGCAACGGGTTTCATTGTTCAATCCGACCTCGTCGCAGTGGCCGAGAAGGCAATGCTGCGCAGCGGGGCCGTCACCACGCGAATCGCGATCGCCACCGCGGAAGCTGCAGCACCACCGGGATGGATTGACTTCGAACAATCCCTGACCACAGTGTCGTGCGTGCCGACTCCGGAGGTCGACGATGACCAACTGCTCAGAGTGATGTACACCAGCGGCACCGAGTCACGGCCCAAGGGTGTCATGCACACCAGCCGCAGCCTGATGTGGCAGTACGTCAGCACCGTCACCGCGGGATCCATGAGCGCCGAGGACATCGAAATCCATTCACTGCCGCTCTACCACTGTGCGCAGCTGGATAACTTCCTGGCCACCGACGTGTACCTGGGCGCGACCAGCATCCTGCTGCCACGACCTGATCCGGAAGCGGTGTTGCGCACCATCGAGCGATATGGAGTGACCAATTACTTTGCCCCACCGACGGTCTGGATCAGCCTGTTGCGCAGCCCGGTGTTCGATCACGTGGATCTCTCGAGCCTGCGCAAGGGCTACTACGGGGCGTCGGCGATGCCGACGGAGATCCTGCACGAGATCAGGCGCCGGTTGCCCGACCTTCAGCTCTGGAATTTCTATGGCCAGACCGAGATCGCACCGCTGGCCTCGGCGCTGGGTCCCGCTGACCAGGAGACGCATGCTGGTGCTGCGGGGCGCCCGGTACTCAACGTGGAAACCGTCGTCCTCGACGACATCGACACACCGGTGGCGGCCGGGACAATCGGCGAGATCGCGCATCGCAGCCCACATCTCATGCTGGGTTATCTCGACGACCCGCTCAAGACCGCCGAGGCGTTCCGTGGCGGCTGGTTTCACTCCGGAGACCTCGGCTTCTACGACGATGCCGGGTTCCTCCACGTGGTCGATCGCAAGAAGGACATGATCAAGACGGGCGGCGAGAATGTCGCCAGCCGCGAGGTCGAAGAAGTCCTCTACCTGCACGCCGGGGTGGAGGAGGTCGCGGTGTTCGGGTTGGCGCACCCGGTCTGGGTGGAGGCGGTGGTGGCCGCGGTAGTGCCTCGCGCGGGTGCTCAGTTGAGCCAGGACGAGGTGCTGTCCCACTGCCGCAAGCACCTCGCCGGGTTCAAGACCCCCAAACACATCTTCTTCGTCGACCAGCTGCCGAAGAACCCCAGCGGGAAGCTTCTGAAACGCGACCTTCGAACGCAGTTCAGCCTGCCGGCGTGACGATCCCATCCCGTGTTCCACTCAACGGGCGGGAGCGTTCCTTGCCCGGAGGGAGCCGGGTTGACTGCGGCTATGAGCAACGAGATCGCCCTGGCCGAGATTCAGGAGTTCATCGCGGGATTCTGGTACCACTACGACCAGGGCCATTTCGACGAAATCGGTGTCCGTCTCGGCGAGGAGATGGAATACCTGAGCCGGTCCGACTCGGGCACGTGCCCGTTCGAACATCTCCTGGCCGCCCAGTTGCACGGCAAAGCGGAAACGCTGGCCTGGCTGACCGCTCACCGCAACGAGAATCCGTATCCGTGTCGGCACCACGCCACCAACGTCTTCCGCACAGGCACCGACGGCGACGTGACGACGGTGCGGTTCTACATGTTCGTCAACCAGATCACCAACAACGTGCCGTTCGCGGTGTCCAGCGGCATCGCCGACGCCGGTATCCGACGCTCGGCCGGCGGGCTGGTGCTCACCTCACTGACCGTGGTGCTCGACGCCGAGGATTCCGTGCCGTTCGCACAGCACGCCGCCAAGACCCTGGCGTGAGCGCACGCGAGGTCTTCGCCGGCGGCGTCGCGGTCATCACCGGAGCCGGCGCGGGAATCGGCGCCGGACTGGCCCGCCACGCCAGTCGATTGGGCATGACGGTGGTCCTGGCCGATGTCGACGCCGCGGCCGTCTCGGCGCTACGCGAAGAGCTCACCGCCGCAGGCGGATCGGCGATCGACGCAGTGTGCGATGTTCGCGACGCCGACGCGGTCCAGGCGCTGGCCGACGACGTCTACCGCGACGTGGGCGAGGTGAGACTGTTGGTCAACAATGCCGGCGTCGAACAGTTCGGCTATCTGTGGGACACTCCGCTGCCCAATTGGCAGCGCGTCGTCGACATCAATATCGGCGGTGTCTTCCACGGTATCCGGGCGTTCCTGCCGAAAATGATGGCCACCGACGCCCCGGCGTGGGTCTGGAACCTGTCCTCGATCGGTGGGGTCGCCGTGGTACCCCTGCAGGCGCCCTACATCATGAGCAAGCATGCGATACTCGCTCTGACCGAGTGCCTGCACCTGGAAGTGCAATACGCCGGCCACGCCCACCACGTGCACGTGCAGGCGGTGTTGCCCGGCGCGGTGGTATCCAACATTTTCGAGTCCGCCGGCGGTGTGCAGTCCGGTGACACCGGTGCGGCCGAGGCCCAGCGGTCCGCCATGCTGGACATCAAGGCCGCGGCCATGGACCCGTTGACCGCCGCTGAGGTGGTGTTCGAACACGCCGCCGAGGGCCGGTTCTACCTGCTGACTCAACCTGACTACGTCGGATCGGCAATGCTCGAGCGCGCCCGCATCTTGACCACACAAGAAGCGCCGCGGTTGCGTACCCAGCCTCGATTCGACCCCACCCAGAGCTGAACATGCGCCTCCCCCAACTCGATCCAGACGCGGCGCACCGTGTCGCCTCCCTCGGTGAGCTGAAACCGATGCGCGTCCGGGGGTTGGCCGCAGTACGGGCCGGCATCGAATCCATGCCCCACCCCGATATGCCATCGATGGCCGCCATCGAGGAATGGACCGTGCCGGGTCCGGCGGGACCAATTCCGCTGCGGCTCTACCGACCCACCACAGAGCCGTGTCCGCCGGTGTTGGTGTACCTCCACGGCGGCGGCCTCGTGATGGGAACAAACCACTCATTCGAACCGCTGGCGCGCGAGCTGGCCAACGCAAGTGGCGCAGTGGTGGTGGCCGTCGAATACCGGCTGGCGCCGGAAGCACCGCCGCCGGCTCAATTCGACGACGCCTACGTGGCCACCGAATGGGTTGCCGCCCAGGCCGATACCCTCGGCCTCGATGCGGGCCGGCTTGCTGTGGTCGGCGACAGCGCGGGCGGTTCACTGGCCGCGGCCGTGGCCCTGGCCGCCCGCGATCACCGCGGACCCCGGATCTTCGCGCAGGTGTTGCTCTACCCCGGCCTGGACCGGGACATGGGCGCCCCGTCGGTCACCTCGATGCCGGATGCCCCGATGCTGCGCCACGACGACATCCTGTTCATGCACGAACTGGTCGATCGCGGCGCAGGAGCGCCGCATGATCCGTACCAGATCCCCGCCTATGCGCCTGATCTAAGCGGCCTACCGGCGGCCATCGTGGTCACCGGCGAGTGTGACCCGATCCGGGATTGGGGGGAACGCTACGCGGATCGACTGCGTGAGGCGGGAGTCCAGACGACGCTGACGCGTTATCCCGGCATGTATCACGGATTCTTGATGCGCTCGGATGCCACCGCGCGTGGCCGGCTGGCGATCGCGGAGATCGGGGCTCTGCTGCGCGCCAAGTTCGCCCACCCGTTGTCCATCAGTGAGTCTCCCGATCAACGGACACTCGCCGGATCATCCGGCTCGCTGCAGCCCACAATCGAGAGCCTCACGATCGAAGGAGATCACCATGCTGACGGATGAGCAGCGTCTGACACTGTCCGACATCCTGCGTCCGGTAGCCCCGCCGCGCGAGATCAGCGACATCTACACCGCCGATCAACGGCAGAGGTTGCTCGATGTCGTGCACACCGGCGGACCGTGGAAGCTCATCATCGCCCAGCACTTCGCGTCGGCCGACGAACTGATGGCCACGATGAGCGGAGCGTTTCCCGAGGGATTCACCCCGTCGCTGGATCTGTTCCTCACCCCGACCTTTCGCGGCTATCTGGCCAACTACGGCACCGTGCTCTACCCCGAATTGCACGACTGCTTCTACAACGCCGACTTCGTCGAACACGCGAAGAGCTACTGGAACGCGCAGTACGCCAAGCCGGAAATGATGCTCTTCAACATCAACGGACCGTGCGCCAACCGCGACCCCGGACACCTCGACTCGCCGAGTTTCCGCGGGGTGCGCCATGAGAACGCGCCCACCTGGCTGTGCAGCGTCATGGGCAAGTCGGGGCTGTTCACCGAGTATCTGATCAAGATGGCACAGGTCATCACCTGGTTCTCCCTCGACGAGGGGTCCGGCTTCACCTACTGGCCCGACGGTCCGCTCAAACCGCCCGCACGGGTCGTGCCGCCCATCAACAACCGCGGTGTGGTGGTGCAGAACGAGATGATGGTGCATCGCGGAGAGGCCAATGGCCCACTCGAGCAGCAGATTCCAGCCGGACTGCAGTTCGACACCGTCTTCACCGGGGACCCGGCAGACCGCGATCGCTGGCTGTTGAAAAACGGCGAGGACGTCATCGCCCGTCACCACACCGACGAGTTGCGGTTCCTCGTGCACTGGTCGGCAGAAGTGTTCACCGACTTTGACGAACTCAAGAAGAACATGGACGGCTCCGACGACATCACCACCGAGCGGGCAATCGGCATGATGGTCGACGATCTCAAGGGCAAGGGCATCAAACTCGACGTACCGAGCGAGCCGTTGCACGATCCACAGTTCATCGGAGCACTCAACGCCGCATACGATCTGGGCGGGCCGGCCAACTATCCGCAAGAGGCACCGGTGAGTGCCTTCCAGTTCGCATAATCACCCCATGGAATCAGAGTTTCTGGCGCAACTGCGCGATGAGCGCGCCATCGAGCGAGCGCTGATCCTCTTCGCGCGTGCCATGGACGATCGCGACTGGACGACGATGGCCCAGATCCTCACCGACGACGCGGAGGCAGACCTCGGAACCGGTCGTCTCACGGGCAGCACGGCGATCATCGCGCTGATCCGCGGATTTCTCGACACATGCGGCCCAACCCAGCATCTCCTCGGCAACGTCATCGTCGATGTCGCCGGCGACCTGGCCACCAGCAGGGCCTACATCCGTGACGTCCATCTCGACTCCACCGCGGACCCGTCCGTGCGCTTCTACACACTCGGCGACTACCGGGACACCTGGAGCCGCGCCGGTGACGGCTGCTGGCGCCTGATCGAAAGGATCAAGGTCAACCGGGCGTATGTCGGCCCCCTGGAGATCTTCGACGGTTAGCTCAGGGGCCGGCCGAACCATCGACCACCGCGATGACCCCCGACCGAACCGCATCGCCGATCGATTCGGCCAGCGCCGAGCACGACAAGAACAGACCACGATCGGTTCGCCCGGCCAATTCTGCTGCGGTACAGCGCTCTTCGCATCGACGCAAAGCCGGGCCTGTCCACTGCACACTGGTCTGGTTCCAGCTGCTTTTGCGCACCTGGACCCCGGCGCCACAGCGACCACAGGACACCGGAACCATCGGTGCGTCGTCGAGACGGTTGTCTGCCCGGACCGCCATCGTCACCCGACCGGTCCTGCTGCCGAGGTCCGGGCCGCCAGATTGGCTTCCACTACCTTCATCCAGGCTTCGGTGGGCCGGGTGGTGTCGAGTTCGAATTCGAAGCGGTCCACCATGTCCGGGCTCACGTCGCCGACATCGACGTAGAACTGTTCGTACCAGCGCCGGAGTTGGTACACCGGCCCGTCCTCTTCCACCAGCAGCGGGTTGTCGATCCGGGTCTTGTTGCGCCAGATCTCGACATCCTGCTCGAAGCCCATTTTGACGAAATCGCCAAGACCTATCGCCGTCTGCATGGCGAGGTCATCAGGCAGTTCAGCCGACTTCTTGACGATGATCCCATATTGCAGCACAAAGGAATTGGCGTCGATCGGGTAGTGGCAGTTGATCAGAACGGTGTGGTGGTCGACGTTGGTGTAGTGATAGGTCAAATCGTCGATCATGAATGATGGGCCGTAGTAGGAGGCCACCGATGTCGTGCCCAACATCTGAGTTTCACCGGGTTCCCCGATATCGGGGCGGCCCGCGCTGTTCATGTACTGCGTGGCGACGTGTCCCTCGAAGATGTTCTTGAACTGCGTGGGCAGCGACCCGTGAATGTAGAAAAAGTGCGCCATGTCGACCACGTTGTCGATGATCTCCCGGCAGTTGGTGTGCACCACCGTGGTGTACCAATGCCAATCGGTCCAGCCATCGCTGCCGGCGCCCTCGATGCGAGGGATGGTCACCTCTGCCGGCGGTGCTGTGCCTTCCGGGTCATTCCAGACGAACAGCATGCCGTCCTGTTGCAGTGTGGGCCACGAGGCAGTGCGCGCCAGCCGCGGGGTGCGCTTGCTGTAGGGCACCAACTTGCAGCGGCCGTCCCCTCCCCAGCGCCAGTCGTGGAACGGGCAGGCGATCTCGTTGCCCTTCACCGTTCCCTGCGAGAGGTCGCCACCCATGTGCCGGCAGTAGCCGTCGAGCACACTGATGGCGCCGTCCTCGCCGCGAAACACCACCAACTTCTGGCCGAACGCATTGATTTGATGCGGCGTACCGTCGGCGAAATCACGGACCAGCCCAAGGCAGTGCCAGCCCCGGGCAAAGCGGATGGGAACCGCTCCCGCCTCGATCAACCGGATGTCATCGGCCTCGGAATGCGTCGTCATCATGCGTCCGTCCTTCGATCGATGGCTTCGTGGCTGATTTCTCCATTGAACTGCGCAGGACGGCTTGTGAGAAGGCCCGCGTTCCGCTCAAAGGGATACCGGAATCAAGTTGCCCACACCCCGCCCTATCGTTCACAACCGTGACCACCACCAGCCACAACACCGTGCCCGCCGGATTGACCGTCGCCGACATCGACGTGGATCTCCTCGTCATCGGTTCGGGCACGGGGCTCGCGGCTGCCCTGGCTGGCGCCGAACGCGGGTTGTCCGTTCTCGTCGTCGAGAAGTCCGCCCTCGTCGGCGGGTCGACGGCCAGATCCGGTGGCGCCTTGTGGCTACCCGCCAGCCCGGTCATCACCGAGGGCGGCGGCGTCGACTCCGCTGCCCGGGCGCAGACCTACCTTGATGCCGTCGTCGCGGGCTCCGCCCCACAGGAGCGTTCGGCCGCGTATGTGCAAAACCTGCCCGCGACGGTCGGCCTGCTGCGCCGCACCACACCCATGAAACTGTTCTGGGCCAAGGAGTACTCCGACTATCACCCCGAGGCACCGGGCGGATCGGCGGCGGGGCGGACGTGCGAATGCCGCCCACTCGATACGGCGATCCTCGGCGAGTATCTGCCGGATCTGCGCCCGGGCATCATGGAGGCCAGCATCCCGATGCCGACCACCGGCGCGGACTACCGCTGGATGAACCTCGTGAGCCGGGTACCTCGCAAGGGACTGCCCACCATCGCCAAGCGGCTTGCCCAGGGCGTCGGGGGCCTCGTCCTCGGGCGGCGCTACGCCGCCGGCGGCCAGGCGTTGGCCGCCGGCCTGTTCGCCGGCGTGATTCGCGCCGGAATCCCGATCTGGCTGCGCACCGCCCTGACCGGACTGGTCACCGACGGCACCCGTGTGACCGGTGCCGTCGTCGAGCACCTGGGCCGCACCGTGACAGTCAACGCCCGCCGCGGCGTCGTGCTCGCCGCCGGCGGCTTCGACCACAGCATGGACATGCGGTGGAAGTTCCAGTCCGATTCCCTCACAAGCGATCTCAGCCTGGGTGCGGATTCCAATACCGGTGATGCCATCAAGATCGGCCAGGACATCGGCGCCGACATCGCACTGATGGATCAAGCGTGGTGGTTCCCCGCGGTTGCTCCACTGCCCGACGCGGCTCCTGCGGTCATGCTGGCCGAGCGGTCGCTGCCCGGGTCATTCATCGTCGACCAGAACGGTCGCCGATTCGCCAACGAATCGGCCGACTACATGAGTTTTGGTCAGCGCGTTCTGCAACTGGAGGCCGCAGGGACGCCGGTGGAGACCATGTGGATCGTCTTCGATCAGCACTACCGCAACAGCTACGTCTTCGCAGCCGAACTGTTCCCCCGCATGCCGATCCCCCAGGCCTGGTATGACGCCGGAATTGCCGTTCGCGCAGACGATTTCAACGGCCTGGCCGCCAAGATGGGCGTACCGGTCGACAACTTCTCAGCGACCGTGGCGGTGTTCAACGAGCACGCGTTCGCCGGTGAGGATCCCGACTTCGAACGGGGCCGCAGTGCATACGACCGGTATTACGGCGATCCCACGGTCACGCCGAACCCGAACCTACGGCCGCTGGTCAAGGGACCGTTCTACGCAGTGAAAATGGTGCTCAGCGACCTCGGCACCTGCGGCGGTCTGCGCGCCGATGATCGCGCCCGGGTACTTCGCGAGGATGGAGCGATCATCGATGGGCTGTACGCGATCGGCAACACAGCCGCCAACGCGTTCGGGAACACCTACCCGGGCGCGGGTGCGACCATCGCGCAGGGGCTCGTCTTCGGTTACATCGCCGCACAGGACGCAGCCGACCGGGCGTAGCGCTGTGGAGAAGTCAGCCGCCGTCTTCGGCGTCGGCCTTGCGCTCGATCTCATACCAGAAGTCCGGGTTGGGCCACGGAATCTTCGCGCCCTCACCGACTTTCGGGAAAGTCGCCTCTGCTTCGTCGAGATCTTTGATCAACCTCAGGGTGTGTTCCCGTTCGGACGCGTAATACCGTTCAGCCCAGTCCAACGCGATCTTGGCGTATGCCCAAGACGGGTCGGCGGCGGCCCATCGCGCTTCCTTTGCAGCCTCGCGTTGCATGTCGTCGATGTAGACGAGATGGTCATGCAGCATCTGTTTGAGTGACTCCGGATCGCTCAGATGCCCCAACGTCACCCGCAGTATTGCAGGATGCTTGATCGACGGCGGATCCACGGGGGCTTCTCGCGCCCACCGGGTCACGGCCGCCATGCCGCTATCAGTGATCTTGTAGAGACGGCGATTACGGGTGCCGGTGGCATCCACCCGCGAGGTGAGCAGACCCACCTTCTCCAGCTTCTTCAGCTCAGAATAGATCTGGCTGAACGCCGGGCTGCCGTAGTAGTGCCGCATGCTCCAGCTGATCCACTTGCGGATGTCATAGCCGGATAACTCCGTCTCGTACGACAGCATCCCGAGCAGCGCCCACGCCGTCGCGGACAGCGACGGCTGGACCTGCGGCTCGGGTTCAGTCACGACCTAAGGGTATCAACCCAGGTCACAGGTTCAGGCGAACCGACCGCTGGCCGGGAGCCTGCAGTGCAACAGCGATGCCCGCCAGGACAATTCAGCCCTTGGCCGCGGCCCGTCCGGCCCGCCTGCCGTAGAAACTTCCGTCGCCCAGCGACACTCCACTGGCGTAGCCCCAGGCCGCCAGGCCGGCCGCCGCGCGCCCGGCGGCGAACAGGCCGGGGATCGGCTCGCCGCTGACGTGCAGCACTTCGGCGTCCAGCGTGGTGAGCAGACCACCGAGAGTGAAACCACCGGTGTGACCGCGCAGGTCGAGCGCCCCGATCGGCGACCCGATCGGCCGCAGCCACTGAGACTTCTTGAACAGCAACGGATCTTCGCCGCGCTCGGCACCCTGGTTGTAGGCCGCCACGGTCGCCTGCAAGGAACCGGGCGCCAAGCCGATCTCGGCCTCCAGCTCGGCGACGGTCTCACACACCCAGGTTGGCGGGGTCTTGAAGAACGGAGTAGACGACGTCGCCGCCATCGCCTCCTCGTGGGCTTGCGCATCGAAGATGAGGTACACCGTGTCGTCCTGGTGGTACAGGCTGAGCTGGCCGATGCGTCCGGGATAGGTGTCTTCGGCGACGTAGCGCTGGCCGCGGCCGTTCACCAGGATGCCGCGCGCCACCAGTTGCGGTTCGGCGAAGAAGGCCACCTCCGTGGCATCCATGTGCGCGAGGTCGGCCCCCAGCGCCTGCGCCATCCGGATCGACTGCCCGTCGTGCTCCTCCACCGAGGCGGCGGGCTTGCCCGCGATGCGCGGGGCGTACTGCGCGATCATCGCGTCGTTGTAGGCGAAACTGCCCGTCGCCAGGACCACTCCGCGCCGCGCATGAACCCGCACCGGGTTGCCGTACTGGCGGGCCGACACCCCGATCACCCGCCCGTCGGGGGCGGTCAGAAGTTCGTGAGCGCGCACGTCGTACACCGAGCGCACGCCGAGCGCGGTCGCGGTGTCGACCAGTGGCTTCATCAGCATGTAGCCACCGCCCTTCTCGCCGGTGACCTTCCCGGTCATCTGCGGCACGTGGCCGCGCGGCGCAGGCTGGGCAATGGTGTTGAAAGGGTAGGAGTTCTCCCCGCCGGTGTACATCAGGCCCTGGTCGCCTGGCGGCTCCCAGCCGGGCTCACCCCAGAACTCCGGTTTGAACGGCACCCCGCAGTCGACCAGCCACTCGAAGTGCTCGAGGCTGCCGTCGCAGTAGTCGGCGATGCGGGCCTCGTCAGCACCCGGCCCCATGGCCACGTTCAGGAACGCCCGCATGGCCTCGACGGAATCGTCGAAGCCGCAAGCTTTCTGGATTGCGGTCCCACCACCGAGGTAGACGAATCCGCCCGCCAGTGCGGCCGCGCCACCCCAGCCGCCGGCACGCTCGAGCACCAGGACGTCGGCCCCAGCCCGGGCGGCTTCGATGGCCGCGGACACTCCAGCAATGCCGTAGCCGGCGATCACCACGTCGGCTTCGTAATCCCACTGCTCGGATGCGCTCACTGTCATTCCTCTCCCAGGCCGGTCCGGCGTGCCGTGCAGGAATCGTCGCTACCGCCGCACCCGTCGGCGAGTCACCGTCTCAGTGAGCGGACAGGAATCGCTAGGCCCGGGTGAGCTCGAACAGCGGGATGACCCGGCTGGTGCTGGCCTGATAGTCGCCGAACGTCGGGGCCAGCTCGACGATCTTGGGGTAGGTGGCGTCGCGCTCGTCGGCGGGCAGTTCACGGGCCACAACGTCGTAGGCGTCGGTGCCGACCTCGATGTGTGCGTTCGGGTTGGCCCGCAGGTTGTGCACCCACGCCGGGTTGGTGTCCGCACCGGCCTTGGAGCCGACGATGATCATCTTGTCGTCGATCGTCAGGTAGGCCAGCGGGCTCAGCCGGGGCTCCCCCGACTTCGCGCCCGTGCTCGTGAGCAGCAGCAGGGTGGCACCGGCGAACGGCCCGCCCACCACGCCCCGGTTGGCGCGGAACTCCTCGATGATGGGTTGGTTGAACGCGTCCAGTGCCGCTTTGGAGGTATCAGTCATGTGTTGTGAAGCTACTCCGGCTTGGCGTCTATTCCGGATTCTTTGCGCTGCTGGGCGGTGATCGGCGCGGGTGCATCGGTCAGCGGGTCGACGCCGCCGCCGGACTTGGGGAACGCGATCACGTCGCGGATCGAGTCCGCGCCGAAGAGCAGCGCGGTGATGCGGTCCCAGCCGAACGCGATGCCGCCGTGCGGGGGTGCGCCGAAGGTGAAGGCGTCCAACAGGAATCCGAACTTCTCCTGGGCCTCGGCGTTGTTGATGCCCATCACCGCGAACACCTTCTCCTGGACGTCGCGGCGATGGATACGGATCGAGCCGCCACCGATCTCGTGGCCGTTGCACACGATGTCGTAGGCGTCGGCAAGCACCACGCCGGGATCGGTGTCCACCGAGTCCGCGTACTGCGCCTTGGGTGAGGTGAACGCGTGGTGCACCGCCGTCCACGCACCGGACCCGACGGCGACGTCGCCGGCGGCGGTCGCGTCGCCGGCCGGCTCGAACAGCGGCGGGTCGACGATCCAGGTGAACGCCCACGCGTTCGGATCGATCATGTCCAGGCGCCGGGCGATCTCGCCGCGGGCGGCACCCAGCAGGGCTCGGGAGGTCTTGACGGGGCCGGCGGCGAAGAAGACGCAGTCGCCGGGCTTGGCTCCGACGTGGGCGGCCAGGCCCTCGCGCTCGGCGTCGGAGAGGTTCTTGGCGACCGGGCCGGCCAGTTCACCGTCCTCGCCGATCAGGACGTAGGCCAGCCCCTTGGCGCCGCGTTGTTTGGCCCACTCCTGCCAGCCGTCGAGGGTGCGCCGCGGCTGCGAGGCGCCGCCGGGCATCACGACCGCGCCGACGTACGGCGCCTGGAACACCCGGAACGGGGTGTCGGTGAAGTAGTCGGTGCATTCGACGAGTTCCAGCCCGAACCGCAGATCCGGCTTGTCCGAACCGAACCGGCGCATCGCGTCGGCATAGGTCATCCGCGGGATGGGCCGCGGCACGTCGTATCCGATCAACGCCCACAGCGCGGCGAGGATCTCTTCGGCCACCGCGATGATGTCGTCGGAGTCGACGAAGCTCATCTCCATATCGAGCTGGGTGAACTCGGGTTGGCGGTCGGCGCGGAAGTCTTCGTCGCGGTAGCAGCGGGCGATCTGGTAGTAGCGCTCCATGCCTGCCACCATCAGCAGCTGCTTGAACAGCTGCGGGCTTTGCGGCAGCGCATAGAAGGAGCCGGGCTGCAGTCGGGCCGGCACCAGGAAGTCACGCGCCCCTTCCGGGGTGGACCGGGTCAGGGTGGGGGTTTCGATCTCGACGAAATCGTGGCCCGCGAGCACCGAGCGGGCGGCCGCGTTGGCCTTCGAGCGCAGCCGGATGGCAGCGCCGGGGCCGCCGTCGCGGCGCATGTCGAGGTAGCGGTACTTCAGCCGGGCTTCCTCGCCGGCGGACTCGTCGAGCTGGAACGGCAGCGGTGCGCTCTCCCCCAGCACCGTCAGCGAGGTGGCGTTGACCTCGATGTCACCGGTGGCGATGTCGGCGTTGGCGTTGCCCTCGGGGCGGATTTCCACCACCCCGTCGATGGCGATGCAGAACTCGGCGCGCAGCCGGTGGGCCTGGGCCAGCACGTCAGCGTCCCGGAACACCACCTGGGTGACACCGGACGAGTCGCGCAGGTCGATGAAGATGACACCGCCGTGATCACGGCGCCGCGCGACCCAGCCGGCCAGAGTGACCGTCTGTCCGGCGTCGGTGGCCCGCAACGAACCGGCGGCATGACTGCGCAGCACTGGCTGACTCCTGGAGATTGAGAAATTGGAAACCGGGTGATCAGTCTATGAGGTCGAGCGGACCGCACAGTCGACGCCTCAGTGTATGGTCAGCGCGGAGGTGCGCCTGATGACCACGATGTATCCCTGTGAGCTCGTCGATCTGAGCTTCATCCAGAACGCCCCGTACCGGTTCTCGAACAGCGTCGACCTGGCGATCACGCCGGAGCAGGTGTTCGAGGTTCTCGCCGATGCCGAGTCCTGGCCGCAGTGGGCCAAGGTGATCACCAAGGTCACCTGGACCAGCCCGCAGCCCTACGGCGTGGGCACCACCCGCACCGTGGACATGCTCGGCGGTCTGGTCGGCGACGAGGAGTTCCTCGCCTGGGAGCCGTACAGCTATCTGGCTTTCCGGTTCAACACGGCCTCGAACAAGGCCATCGGCGCGTTCGCCGAGGAGTACCGCGTCGTGCCGACCCCGGGCGGTAGCCGACTGACGTGGACGGTGGCGCAGAAGGCCAACGGCTCGGCCAAGTGGGGACTCATCCTCGGCGGCCCGGTGATGAACCTGTCGTTCAAGTGGTTCCTGGCCAACCTGCGCCGCTACACCGACAAGCGGTACGCCTGATTCAGTACAGGCCTTCCCAGGCCTGACGGCGGGCCGAATCCGGGTCGTCGACGGTGATGTCGCGGCCCGAGCCGATGATGCGGGTCGCCCGCCGCGGGGTGTCGTAGCGCGGCCAATCATCCAGGCCCGGTCCGGTCGCGAAGCCCAGCCAGGTGCGCTGCATCCGGCGACCGACCGACGGCAGCACCCGCCGGCCCAGCGGATGCAGCTTGCGGCCGATGAACGAGCCGTAGCTGTGCTGGATGTGCACGATCTCGCTGCCGTGGGTGGCGCCTAGCCCGATCGCCCGCAGATGCCAGGCCGCATGGTCGAACCGGTAGACGTGGGTGAGCGCGTGGGCGCTGTAGGCGTCGGCGAACGCCCATGTCGGCGCACCGAACATGACGTCGGAGCCGACGTCGATCAGGGCGCTGCGGCGCGGATAGCGCGGATAGGCGGCCAGCACCCTGTCCCGCGCCTCGGGCGCGACGCGCTCGAAGTAGGTGTCGATACCCGGCTGACTAGTCGGCAGCATCGGCGGTTTGGACCAGGCGAACATCGACGCCTCGTGGGTGTTCGTGCCGACGATCAACGGCACCGGGTTGCACTCGCCGCGGCGGGCGGCGTCGATGGGATGGCGCGGCAGCAGGTCCACGCCGAACGTCAGACCGTAGGCCAGCGTTGGTGTCGCCTCGGCGCTGCGGCGCTGAATCTCACCGGCCGCCCGGCGCAACGCGCGCTGCGGCAGGCCTGTCAGCTGCGCCGGAGTGGCACCGACGACGTCGAGGAACTCGTGTGCCCGGCGGGCCCTGGTCTCCCGATCGGCGATCAGGGGCAGCGCCGGGCTTTGGGCGATCGCGCGCGCGAACAGGCCGACGGCTGCCGGGCTGGCCAGCAGCGCCAGCACCGACGTGGCGCCGGCCGATTCGCCGAAGATGGTGACGCACTGCGGATCTCCGCCGAACGCGGCAATGTTGTCGCGCACCCACTGCAGGGCGGCGATCTGGTCGCGCAGGCACAGGTTGTCGGCGAAACCCTCCCCGAGGTCACCGAGTTCGAAACCGCCGAACACCCCGAGCCGGTAGGTCACGTTGACCACGACGACATTGCCGTTGGCGGCCAGCCGGGACCCGTTGTAAAGCTGCAGTTGCCCGGCGCCGTAGACGAACGCCCCGCCAGGGATCCACACCATCACCGGCAGCAACGTCCCGGGCTCGCGCCGCGGCGACCACACGGTGACGGTCAGACAGGCT
The DNA here is from genome assembly GCF_036023875.1 of Mycobacterium sp. NBC_00419. NCBI lineage: Bacteria > Bacillati > Actinomycetota > Actinomycetes > Mycobacteriales > Mycobacteriaceae > Mycobacterium > Mycobacterium sp. NBC_00419. Next base: position 5,239,980 of record NZ_CP107931.1, on the reverse strand, counting down.
TCATCGCGGATCTTCGGGTCGTCGCGACCGCCACCGACGAACGAGCGGCCCTGGGGTGGCACCGGCCCGTGCTCGACGGCGTCGCGCAGCCCCGACCACGGCGTGAGCGGTTCGGGAGCCAGGAACCGGCGATGGCCGACGGGTTGCTGCGCGTAGGCGACCCCGCGCCACACCCCGACCCCGCCGTCGGTGGTGCCGCGCAACGCTCCCAAGGAGGTATGAACCACGGTCGACGGATCCGCGACGACAGCCACCGGTGAATCGTAGTGTGGCAAGCTGAACGCGGCTGGTTGCCAGCCTGAACGGTCAATCTTCAAGGAGCGGCGATGACCTTCAACGAGGGTATGCAGATCGACACGAGCACCACCTCCACCGGAGGTGGCGGCGGTGGCGGTCGCGGCATCGCGATCGGCGGCGGCGTCGGCGGTCTGGTCATCGTGCTGCTGGCACTGTTCCTCGGGGTCGACCCCGGCCAGGTGGTCGGCCAGCAGCAGGCGCTGCCGCCCGGCGCCGGTCAGTCGTCGGCCTACGACCTGAGTAAGTGCAAGACCGGTGCGGACGCCAACAAGTACGTCGAGTGCCGCGTGGTGGCCACCGGCAACTCCGTCGACGGGGTGTGGGAGCAGCTGCTGCGCGGGTACAGCCGCCCGAAGATGACGCTGTTCAAGGGTTCGGTGCAGACCGGCTGCGGTCCGGCCACCAGCGACGTCGGCCCGTTCTACTGCCCCGTGGACCGCACCGCCTATTTCGACACCGACTTCTTCCAGGTGCTCAAGACCCAATTCGGTTCCAGCGGTGGGCCGTTGGCCCAGGAGTACGTCGTGGCCCACGAGTACGGCCACCACGTCCAGAACCTGCTCGGCGTGCTCGGCAAGGCTCAGCAGGGCGCCCAGGGCGCGACCGGCAACGGGGTGCGCACCGAACTGCAGGCCGACTGCTACGCCGGGGTGTGGGCGCACTATGCCGCGATCACCAAGCAGCCAGGTACCGATGTGACCTATCTGGAACCGTTGAGCGACAAGGACATCGCCGACGCGCTGTCCGCGGCGGCCTCGGTCGGCGACGACCGCATCCAGAAGCAGGCCACCGGCCGGGTCAACCCCGAGCAGTGGACCCACGGTTCATCTGCCGAGCGCCAGAAGTGGTTCACCGTGGGCTACCAGACCGGTGATCCCAACCAGTGCGACACCTTCAAGGCGCGGGATCTCGGCTAACCGTTACCGCTAGATGCGGGCCTCGACGGCGACTGTGGTGTCGACGGCCCGCATCGGGCGGATCAGCGCATCCTGCGTGAACGAGGCGATCAGCTCGCCCGCTTCGGTGTGGACCGTTCCGCGGATGTAGGACATGCCGGCCCCGGCCTGGGTGCTCTCGTGGGTGTAGAGCAGCCAGCCGGTCCAGGACACCGGCTCGTGGAAACTCACCGTGACCGTCATCGGCGCGGTCGACACCGTGACGTGCGACAGCGCGGTGCCGATGCCCTCGTGAGCGCGCATGCTCGTCGAAATCCCCAGGTGCCCAGTGAAGTACGCGATCAGCGCCTTGGCCAGGTCATCGCGGGCCGGGATGGGGTCGTAGTGCAGCCACGCGTACACCTCGGGTGGGCCGACCTCGTCGGGGCTGTTGATGTCGACGATGTCGACGAGCTTGATTTCCCTTCCGGCCATGGGCATTTCACAGTCGTTGGCCCGATCCGGGCCAGTGACGTCAGGACGTGGCAGATGGTGACGTATCACGTCCTCCGAGGGGACGTCGGTGAAGACCGTGAACGTCATGCACCTCCTGCCGTTCTGGGATGCGGTGACCACCGCGGTCGCGGTGCTGCGCCCCTCGGAGACGACGTCGATGTCGAGAACCACTGGCGGGCCCACCAGAACAGCGCGGGTGAAGACAGAGTGCACCGATCGCACCGACTTGCCCTGGAAGCGTGTGGCCGCCGCGACGATCACCTGAGCCAGCACCTGCGTGCCCTCGACCACCTGTCGTTCGTCGGCGGCGGCGAGGCCGGATTGGGCGATGAAGCGGTCCGTGCCGTCGGGTTCGACCTCGAAGAGATCGAGCAGCTGGCCGAGTGTCCACTGCGTGTGCTGGGTCTGGTCGGTCATGGATTCCCTCACTGCCGGCGTGGTTCGACGGGAGCCGCGGACACACGGTGCTGGCGACATCACCAAGTCATGTTCTACCAGAACGGTAACGTCATTCTCACCAGGGCGGCCAGGCGATAAGGTGTGTCCATGGCCAAGGCCGCCGATCAGGCATCCATCCACGCCGACCCGGAATCCCGGGTCAGCCGCTTCATGCGCTCGGCGCTGTCGATCCTGGCCGAGACCGGCCGCACCGACTTCACCGTGCTGGAGGTCGTCGAACGCTCCAAGACGTCGTTGCGGTCCTTCTACCAGCACTTCTCCACCAAGGACGAGCTGCTGCTGGCGCTGATCGACACGATCATGACCGAGTCGACCAAGACCTGGCGCGAGGAGACCGCCGACCTGCCCGCCGCCGAGGCGCTGCGCGTGCTGATCGAGCGCATCTGCACGCCGGCCGAGACCACCAAGCAGGACAGCATCAACCGCGGCCTGACCTACTACAACGACCACCTCGCGGAGAGCCTGCCGCAGGAGTACGCCAGGGTGCTCTCACCGCTGCACCAGTTGATCGGCGACCTGCTGGAGCGCGGGATGGACGAGGCCGTGTTCCGGGCCGACCTCGAAGCCGAGACGACGTCCGCCCTGATCATGCAGACGGTGCTGGGCGCGATGCGGTTACGCAGCCTCGGCGTCGAACTCAACGGCGTGCCCATCGACGGCGAGCACATCTACGACTTCTGCGTTCAGGGCCTGCTGCCCCGCCCCGGCGCCTAGCCGTTCACGCAGGTAGAGCCGGTACCGAAGCTGTCTCAAAACCTTGGTGGATAGCCTGTGCATCCGTGGTAACGTCATTACCGCTACCGACCAAGCCCACTCTCAGGAGCCGGATATGCCTTCGCGCGAGCTTCCCTACCCGGTGTTCGACGCCGACAACCACTTCTACGAGCCTCAGGAAGCGTTGACGCAGTTCCTGCCCGACAACCGCAAGGGCGTCATCGACTACCTCGACGTCCGCGGGCGGACCAAGATCGTGGTGCGCGGACACATCAGCGACTACATCCCCAATCCGACCTTCGAGGTCGTCGCACGTCCGGGCGCCCAGGAGGAGTACTTCAAGCACGGCAGCGGCGGCAAGAGCTACCGCGAGGTCATGGGCAAACCGATGAAGGCCATCCCTGCCTTCCGCAACCCCGAGGCACGCATCGAGGTACTCGACGGGCTCGGCTTGGACTACACGATCATGTTCCCGACCCTGGCCAGCCTGGTCGAGGAGCGGCTCAAGGACGATCCCGAGTTGATCCTCGACATCGTCCACGCGCTGAACCAGTGGATGTATGAGACCTGGCGCTTCGACTACGAAGGCCGCATCTTCTCCACGCCGGTCATCAACCTCAGCATCGTCGACCGCGCACTCGAGGAACTGCAGTGGTGCCTGGAGCGCGGCGCCAAGACCATCCTGGTGCGGCCGGCCCCGGTAGCGGGTTTCCGCGGTACCCGGTCGATGGGCCTGCCCGAGTTCGACCCGTTCTGGGACGCATGCGTCAAAGCCGGCATCCCGGTCTGCATGCACGCCTCTGACAGCGGGTACTCCGAATACCTCAACGACTGGGAGCCCGCCGACGAGTTCCTGCCGTTCAAGCCCACAGCGTTCCGGATGGTGTCGATGGGCAAGCGGCCCATCGAGGACACCATGGCCGCGCTGGTCTGCCACGGTGCGCTGACCCGCAACCCGGGTCTGCGCATCCTGTCTATCGAGAACGGCGCGTCCTGGCTGCCCTACCTGCTGCACCAGTTCGAGGACGTGTTCGCCAAGCTGCCGCAGGAATTCCCCGAGGACCCGGTCGCGGCATTCAAGCGCGGTGTGTACGTGGCCCCGTTCTGGGAGGACAACTTCAAGCAGATGGCCGACCTGATCGGCGTCGACCGCATCATCTTCGGCTCCGACTGGCCGCACCCCGAGGGTCTGGCCAACCCGATCAACCTGGTCGACGACCTGGTGGCCCAGGGCCTCAACGAGGAAGAGCAACGAAAGGTGATGGGCGGCAACCTGGTCGACCTGTTCAAGGTGCCGAACGTCTCGGTCCACAAGCCCGACGTGCCTGCACTCGTCATCGCTTGAGCGAATCTGATCGTCACAGTGGACGTGTGCGCCGGGACACCGGTGCACACGTCCACTGTCCACTGAAAGCGAGCACGGCACCATGACCGACTCCCCCGAGATCCTGCTGTTCGCCGCCACCACCCAGTCCTTCCTGGACAAGGAAGTTCCGCTGGCCCGGGTCCGCGAATTGCACCGCGACGGTGTCGCTTTCGAACGCGACTGGTGGCAGCGGGCGGCCGAGCTCGGCTGGGTCAGCCTGCTAGTGCCCGAGGAACTCGGGGGCGGCAGCATCTCCGGTGACGGCGTTGCCGACCTGGCGCTGGTGGCCCAGCACAGCGGCAAGACCGTCGCCCCCGGACCGCTGCATCCGGTCTCCATTGTGCTGGCCGGATTGGCTGATGCCGAGGACGGCGAGCGGCACGCCGCAACCGTCGAGGCACTGGTGTCCGGGGAGGCGATCGCGTCCTGGGCCGTCTACGAACCCGGCCAGCCGTGGAACCCCTTGCAGCCCAGCGTTTCTGCTACACCAACCACCGGCGGCTTCCGCATCGACGGCGTCAAGGACCGGGTCGAGGCCGGCGCCGACAGCGACATCCTGTTGGTGGTGGCCGATGTCGCGGGCTCCCCCAGGCAGTTCCTGGTGAGAACCGACGCGCCCGGGGTCAGCGCCGAGGTACAACGCAGCATCGACCTGGTGAAGTCCTACGCCCGAGTCAGCTTCGACGGAGTCGAGGTCGACGAGTCCGCCGCGGTGGGCTCGGCCGAGCAGACCCCGGCGCTGATCGCGCGGCAAACCCAGGTCGCGCTGGTGCTGCAGTGCGCCGAGACCGTCGGCATCCTCGACACCGTCTTCGACATGACGGTGCAGTGGGGCTTCGACCGGCACTCGTTCGGCCGCCCCCTGGTGTCCTACCAGGCGCTCAAGCACAAGTACGCGGACCTGAAGATCTGGCTGGAGGCCTGCCGCGCGACGACGAAGGCGGCTGTGGCCACAGTCGGATCCCGCGCGGCCGACGCCGACCTGGCCGTCAGTATCGCGAAATCCTATGTCGCCGAACATGCCCCGGACATGGTGCAGCTGTGCGTGCAATTACACGGTGGTATCGGGGTGACCTGGGAGCACGACCTGCACCTGTACCTGCGCCGGGTCACCCTGTACCGGTCGATGTACGGCACCCCTGAACACCACAACCTGCGCGTGTATCGGATGACCAAGGAGCTGGAGTCCGCCTGATGACCGAAACCACTGCTGTGCAGACAGAATCAGTCGTCGAGTTCGCCGCCCGCGCCCGCAAGTGGCTGGCCGAGAACATGCCGTCCATCGACCCGAACGACCCGCCCGACGCCGACCGCGGCGAGGAAGCTCCATGGCAGCGGGCCCGCGAACTCCAACGCAAGCTCTGGGAGGGCGGGTTCGCCGGCATCTGCTTTCCGCGCGAGTACGGCGGCCTGGGTCTGCCCATCGAATACCAGCGGGCCTTCGACATCGAGTCCCGCAGCTACGAGATGCCGATCATCCTCAACACACCGACGTTCACCATCTGCGCGGCAACGATTCTCGACATGGGCAGCGAGGAGCAGAAGCGCACACACATCGGCGGAGTGCTGCGTGGCGACGAGGTCCTGGTCCAGTTGCTGTCTGAGCCCAGCGGCGGCTCCGATCTGGCCGGCGTCATCACCCGGGCCGAGCGGCGCGGCGACACGTGGGTCATCAACGGTGCGAAGACCTGGAGCACAAGCGCTTTCGCCGCCGACTACGGAACCCTGCTGGCCCGCACCAACTGGGACGTGCCCAAACACGAGGGACTGACCATGTTCCTGGTGCCGCTGAACGCGCCCGGGATCACCCTTCGGCGCATCAAGCAGGTTAACGGTTCCATCGAGTTCTGCGAGGAGTTCTTCGACGGTCTCGAGGTCGGCGACGACAGCGTGGTCGGCAAGGTCAACGACGGCTGGGCCGTCGCCTCCCGCCAGCTCTACCACGAGCGGCGCGCGGTGGGCGGTGGCTCGGAGTTCTCCAGCGGCATCGGCGCCGAAGGCAAGACTGACAAGCCGACCGACTACGTCGCACTCCTGCAGCGGATCGGCCAGGCCGACAACGAACGGCTCCAGGAGTTGGCGGGCCGGGCGCTGGTACACCGCGCCGTGCAGGAGCAGCTGGTCGATCACGTCTATCACGGCGTCAACGACGGCTCCCTGCCGCCGACGGCGGGCACCATCATCCGTATCTCGCACGCGGAGAACATCAACACCGAACTCGACACCACCCTCGCGATCGCCGGCAGCGCCGGGGTGGTCGACACCGGTGACGACGAGCTGTTCGCCATCGGGAATCGCTACCTGTCCCGACAGACCGCCTCGCTGGGCGGTGGCACCACCGAGGTGGGGCGCAACGTGATCGGCGAGCGGGTGCTGGGCTTCCCGCGCGAGCTGGCCGCCGACAAGGGCGTGCCGTTCAACCAGGTCAAGCGCGGCCGCGGCTAGGTTCCCGCCGTCCCCCCACGTTCGGCGGATCAGAACAGCGTCAACTCCGGCTGGGCCGCGGGTAGCGTTGCCGCACGCGCCGACCTGAATGGCCGGTGGTCTCCGGTCAGCCGGTGCTTGGCGACCAGCGGCGCGGCCCGCCGGCGCAGCATCTGCCGGTAGTCCTCCGGGAGGTAGGCGCTGCGGCGGTACAGCGTGCGGTAGGTCGCGACGAGCTCGGGATGCGAGCGCGCCAGCCAGCCCATGAACCAGCCCCGGGTCGAGCTGCGCAGGTGCAGGCCGAAGACGGTAACCCCGGTGGCACCAGCAGCCGCGATCTGTCCCAGCAGGCTGTCCAGATGCTCGACGGAGTCGGTCAGATGCGGCAGCACCGGCGCCACCATGACATGACAGTCCAGCCCGGCGTCACGGACCGCGGCAATCAGGTCCAGGCGGGCCGCCGGTGACGGCGTGCCGGGTTCGACGTCACGGTGCAGGTCGGGATCGGCGACCGCCAGCGAGATAGCCACCGACAGCGGAACCTGTTGGGCTGCATCGGCAATCAGTGGCAGGTCTCGGCGCAGCAGCGTGCCCTTGGTGAGGATGGACAGCGGTGTGCCAGAACCGGCCAGCGCGGCAATGATTCCCGGCATCAGTGCGTAGCGGCCCTCGGCCCGTTGGTAGGGATCGGTGTTGGTGCCCAGGGCCACGGTGTCACGACGCCAGGACGGGCGGGCAAGTTCGCGGCGCAGCACTTCGACGACGTTGGTCTTCACCACGATCTGGCTGTCGAAGTCCGCGCCGGGATCGAGCTCCAGGTATTCATGGGTGGGGCGCGCGAAGCAATATCGGCAGGCGTGCGCGCAGCCGCGGTAGCCGTTGACGGTGTACTGGAACGGCAGCATGGCCGCGGCGGGGATCTTGTTCAGGGCTGATTTGCACAGCACCTCGTGGAACGTCACACCCTCGAATTGCGGGGTGCGCACCGTGCGCACGAATCCGATGCGCTGCAGACCGGGCAGCGCTCCGTCGTCGACCCTGACCCCCTGGTCCGACCACCGCATCACATCAGTCGAACATGCGTTCGATGCACTGTCAACCCCGATCAGCGGGAAAGATCGGCCTCGGGAAACGCGTCGCTTAGGCCAGCCGAGCGTATTTCCCGTCCAGGTACGGCTGGGCTTCGCGTTGGGGTCGCCCGAGGAAGAAGCCTTGGCCGTATTCGACGCCGAGACCGAGAAGTGTGTGTAGCTGCTCGGGCGTCTCTACAGCCTCAGCCACTGTTTTCGCCTGCAGCTCAGATGCCAGCGTGTTGAGTGCGGTCGTCAACGCACGCTTGGCGGGATCTTCATCGATGCCGTGGATCAACTCGCCGTCGATCTTGATGATGTCCGGTCGCAAGCGCAGCAGTTGGGTGAAACTGGCGTATCCGGCGCCGGCATCGTCGACTGCCAGATGGATTCCGCGAATACGCAGACGCATCAGATCCGCGGCGAGGTAATCGGGAAATGGTTCGTGCTCAGTGATTTCCACGATCAGCGGCCGGTCCTGGCTTGTCAGCATCTCTTGAATCGCCGGCTCGCCCGCCGCACTCGGGCTGAGATTGACCCCAACCGGACACTCACCGGGGTTTGCGCGAGCGGCGGTCAGAATCGTGCGCAGCGCCGCATATTCCAGTTCGATGCCCCGGCCCACCCGCCGGGCAGCACTAAACCATTGCAGTGGTGTGAACTTCGGTGACGCGGGAAAGCGCGTCAGTCCTTCGTATGCAACCGTCGCTCCGCTCGCCAGATGGACGATGGGCTGGAACACCGCACTGAGGGCCTCCGGCTGCATCAGCAGGGTGTCCATTCGGTCCTGCAATCCCTGAACCTCTGCTGCTTCCGGCAGCATCACCGAGGCGACGAAACGCGCTGTGATACTGCTCTTTCCGAGCTCCTCGCCATCTGCCATCGCGTAGGTCAACGTCGAGACGAACTCGCTGATCTCGAGCATGACGTCAATGTCCGTCTCGTCGAACACCCGAGGTGCCCGCGCAGCCAGCATCAGTGATCCGATGGCGTCGTCGCCATGCATCAGGGGAATCACCGCCCACGACCTGGTACCCCACTGCTTGTTCATCGCATGAACACGTTGCGACAGTCGCAAGTCCACGGTCGCGTCATCGATCAGCATGGGTCTTTTCTCCCGCGCCGCAAGGCCCTGGAAACTGCTCGCCTTGGGCACCGCGAAACCCGTCGTAGCCGCAATCACGCCGTGGCAGGACACCGTGACGTACGAATCATCAGAGGCGCGAAGCAGCGCAACGGCTGATCCATCAGCTTTCGGCATGAGTACACACGCCTGCTCAGCAACGCGGCCCATCACCAACGCCGGATCCATCAACGTGGCCAGCGCCGGGACCAACTTCACCACTTCACCCCCCACCCCACCTCAGCTGGACTTGCCGTTGGCAAAGAACGATACCGACCGTCTATCTGACGCGGAGACCTTCCGCCGATGCCGGGTGCTGTACGCCGACACCGGCCAGGTTCTTGCTGCCCGGCCACGGCATCAATGACGCTGGAGCGGTTGACAAATTGTCCACCGACTGTGGGCGGGCGACCAGCAACGTGTCTACGTCATTGAGCGCCGGGCGTATTGACTCTGGTTGGTCGTAAATCGCTGCAACAGCCGCTCCGTAGCGGGCACCCGCCACTCGCGTCAATCATCCAACTCCCCCGCAATTCCTCGCTCCAGCGCACCGCGGGTCCGATCCGGCAGCACCACCAAGCCCTCGAGTTCACCGCGGGCAAGGTCGTACGCGCGCTCGCGCTCCTGCGGAGTCGCCCCGCCGTCGGAGGCCACCCGCAGCAGGCTCTGGGCGCGGGTCAGCCGCTGCTGGTCCTCGCGGCTGAAGTCGCTGCGCCGCCGGCGCGCCGCCTCGGCCTCGGCGGCGCCGAATGCCGTCGCGTAGGCCTCCACGGCGTCGAGATACTGCCGGGCGGCCTCGGGATCGTCGAGCAGCTCCTCGGCCTTGGCCGGCCGCAGCAGGTCGGCACGCAGCTTGGCCCGGTGGAACGCCACCGTCAGCGGCTCACGCATATCGGTCATCACCGGGAAATCCAGCAGCTTGGCGGCATCGAGTTCGTAGTCCAGCCAGCGCCTGTCGGTGCGGCTGTGTTCGTCGAGCACGCGGGTGATCGTGCGCCATTGCGCGGCTTGGCTTTTCGGCTCAGAACGTTCGGCAGGCAGAGCTGGTTCATCAGCAGCACCCGGGTTCTGACGCCGGTTGAGCGCCGAGACCCCCTTGATGGCCGCATAGATCGCACCCGCCAACGGCACCAGGATCAGCAGCAGCTCGGCCAACCGGAAGATCATCCCCACACCAGCCAGCATGCCACCACTGGGTATTGGCATGATGCCCATCATGTGATTAGCATGATCAGCATCATGCGAAATGCACCATCTCGCCGCCGGCTCGGCAAGCAGCAGTCACTCGAGCGAATCCTCGACGCCGCCGCACGCAGGCTGCGCGAAGAGGGCATCGAGGGAACCGCGATCGTGCCCGTCATGCACGACGCCGGCCTCACCCATGGCGCCTTCTACTCCCATTTCGACACCAAGAGCGAACTCGCCGACGCGGCATTCGCCCACGCCATCACCACGGGCCGTTCGCACTGGATCAAACCCGGGCCGAAAGAACCCTGGAACGAACGACTCAAACGCCTCGCCCGGCGCTACCTGACCCCGGCGCACCGCGACGACCTCGGCACCGCATGCGGCTTCGCCGCGCTCAGCTCGGACGCCGCCCGGGCCCCGGATAGTTTCCGCGCCACCTATCAGCGCGAGCTGGAGATCTCCCTGGCCGCGGTCTGCGACGGCGAGGAAACCGAGGACCGGATGGACGACGCCATCGCGCTGGCCATCATCTGCTTCGGCGGCATCGCCCTGGCGCGGGCGGTCCCCGACGACGAGTTCTCGGCACGGGTTCTACGGATCGCCCGTGAGACCGCGGCCACCTACGCCGACCACACCCGCCCCGAAGGACACCGATGACCAACGCCACCCCGTACGGCCACCTGAAGTACGCCGAGGTCCTGGGCAAGCGGATGGCCTACATCGACGAGGGCGCCGGTGACGCGATCGTGTTCCAGCATGGCAACCCCACGTCGTCCTACCTGTGGCGCAACGTCATGCCCCACCTCGAGGGACTGGGCCGGCTCGTGGCCTGCGACCTGATCGGCATGGGCAGCTCCGACAAGCTCCCGGACTCCGGGCCCGGCAGTTACCACTACCGGGAACAACGCGAATACCTCTTCGCGCTCTGGGACGCACTGGACCTCGGCGACAACGTCACCCTGGTCCTGCACGACTGGGGCACCGCGCTGGGATTCGACTGGGCCAACCAGCATCGCGACCGCGTCGCCGGCATCGCCTTCATGGAAGGCATCGCCAAGCCGATCAGCTGGGCGAACTTCCCCAACCGGGTACGTCCGGTCTTTCAGGGCTTCCGCTCCCCCGAAGGCGAGCAGATGGTCCTGACCGACAACGTCTTCGTCGAGGGCGTGCTGCCCGCCTCGATTCTGCGCACCCTGTCCGATACGGAGATGGAGCACTACCGCCGTCCCTTCGCCACGCCCGGCGAGGATCGGCGCCCGACGCTGTCCTGGCCACGCAACATCCCGATCGACGGTGAGCCCGCCGACGTCGCCGCCGTGGTGAGCGACTATGCCGCGTGGCTCGAAACCAGTGACGTGCCCAAGCTTTTCGTCAACGCCGAGCCGGGCGCACTGATGCGCGGCGAGATCCGCGACTACGTGCGCACCTGGCCCAACCTCACCGAGGTGACCGTGCCGGGCATCCACTTCATCCAGGAGGACAGTGCCGACGAGATCGGCGCGGCCGTAGCCCAATTCGTGCGGAGCCTGCGTCGTACTGCTTGACTGGCCGTCATGCCGCAGACCGAACTGCTCTTCTCCTACGGGACGCTGCGCCAGCGCGACGTTCAGCTGGCCACCTTCGGCCGCGAACTCGACGGTGAGCTCGACGCCATCGCCGGCTACGAGCTGGACCATGTGACGATCACCGATCCGCACGTCATCGCCACCAGCGGCAGCGACCGCCATCCGATCCTGAAACCCGCCGGCGACGACGCCGCCGTGGAGGGCACCGTCTTCGCGATCACGCCAGCCGAACTGGCCGCCGCCGACGACTACGAGGTCGACGACTATGCCCGCGTTGCAGTTCCGCTGAGATCGGGCCGCACCGCGTGGGTCTACGTTTTCGCCGGTTAGGACGTCCAGCGCGACAGGTAGCACTGCGGGCTGTACGCAGCGTCCTGCGCGACAGCCACCTGGCCGTCAACGGACACCTCACAGTGCGCGTTCGGCGCGGCCTGGCCGCCATGGGTGGTGCTCCCGACCTGCAGGAACGCCCACTGCGGATCCGCGAGCGTGGTGGTGAAGACCCACGGCGCATCCGGGGACACGCTGATGGTCTCGCGCTTCATGAACGCGTCGGAGTTGGCGTTGAACGCATCCTTGCTCGGCGGCTGCGCGGTCAGATAGGTGATGGTGAAGTCGTAGGTGCCGCCGGTGGCGAGCGTGTAGGTCACCTGGTGCCCGGCCGCCGGATCGGCGGCAGCGACCGCTCCAGTGCCGGCAACACCGGCAGCCGCCAATACCAGCGCCGCACCAACCCTTGCTGTCACTTTTCGCATATCGGCCATATCGGCCACCGTACCGAGGCCGTTACGCGATGCGCCGCCCGCATCGGCCCAGCGAAGTAGCTAGCACGTTAATGCGTTCGTCACATACAGACATTTCACAGAAACTTCTGCGCTCTAACGTCCGGTGTCTACATCGCTGTGGGTCCCGTCGGCTTCGTTGCTGCCGGGACCCAATGCTTGTCACTCACAATAGGAAAGGGCATCCATGCACCTTCGACGTTCCGTAGTGAACCGATCGGCACTGGCCGCGGGAAGTATTGTTTGCGCGGCGAGCCTGGTGTTGTCCGGCTGCGGAAGCAAGGCCAGTGAGACCGATTCAGCAAAGTCGGAATCGTGCGTGGACACCTCAGGTTCCAGCATCAAAGTGGGCTCGTTGAACTCGCTGTCGGGAACGATGGCGATCTCCGAGGTCACCGTGCGGGACTCCATCAAACTCGCCGTCGACGAGATCAACGCCAGGGGCGGTGTCCTGGGCAAGCAGATCACGATCGTCGGCGAGGACGGCGCCTCCGACCCGGCCGTTTTCGCCCAGAAGGCCGAAAAGCTGATCAAGGACGACTGCGTGGCCGCGGTGTTCGGCGGCTGGACCTCCTCGAGCCGCAAGGCCATGCTGCCGGTCTTCGAGAGCAACAATTCGCTGCTCTACTACCCGGTGCAGTACGAGGGCCTGGAGTCCTCCAAGAACATCTTCTACACCGGCGCCACCACCAACCAGCAGATCGTGCCGGCACTGGACTACCTCAAGGAGAAGGGCGTCAAGTCCCTCTACCTGGTGGGCAGTGACTACGTGTTCCCGCAGACCGCCAACCGCATCATCAAGGCCTACGCCGCGGCCAACGGCATCGAGATCAAGGGCGAGGACTACACCCCGCTGGGCTCCACCGACTTCTCGACGATCGTCAACAAGGTCCGCGCGTCCAACGCCGGAGCGGTGTTCAACACCCTCAACGGCGACTCCAACGTCGCGTTCTTCAAGGAGTACACCAACGCCGGCCTGACCGCGCAGAAGATGCCGGTGGTCTCGGTCTCGATCGCTGAGGAAGAGGTCCAGGGCATCGGTGCGCAGAACATCGAGGGCCAGTTGACGGCCTGGAACTACTACCAGACCCTCGACAACCCGGTGAACAAGGCCTTCGTCGCGGCGTTCAAAGCCAAGTACGGCGAGAACCGGGTCACCTCGGACCCGATGGAGGCTGCCTACGTGTCGGTCTACCTGTGGAAGAACACCGTCGAGAAGGCAAAGTCCTTCGACGTCAAAGCAATCCAGGACAACGCGGGCGGTGTAACCTTCGACGCCCCCGAGGGTCTGGTCACCATCGACGGCGAGAACCACCACATCACCAAGACCGCACGCATCGGTGAGATCAAGCCCGACGGCCTGATCTACACCATCTGGTCCTCCCCCGGCCCGATCACGCCGGACCCGTACTTGAAGTCCTACCCGTGGGCCAAGGGTCTGTCGGGCTAGACAGGAGCGAGAGAGCGACGGGGAACTAACACGGTATGGATGTCCTTGTCGGACAGCTGGCAACGGGATTGAGCCTCGGCTCGATCCTGTTGCTGGCTGCACTCGGACTCTCACTGACCTTCGGTCAGATGGGCGTCATCAACATGGCGCACGGCGAATTCATCATGGTCGGCTGCTACACCGCTTACGTGGTGCAGAAGGTCATCTCGAATGCCGGTGCCTCCCTAATCGTTTCGCTCGTCGTCGGGTTCGTGATCGGGGGTCTACTCGGAGTGCTGCTGGAAGTCACGCTGATCCAGCGGATGTATGACCGTCCGCTGGACACGCTGCTGGTGACCTTCGGCGTCGGGCTGATCCTGCAGCAGGCCGCCCGCAGCATCTTCGGCGCTCCGGCGGTGAACGTGACCGCACCGTCGTGGCTATCCGGCGGTGTGGAGATCCTGGGCGCCGTAGTGCCCAAGACCCGCATCTTCATCCTGCTGCTGGCCATCGTCGCCGTGGTGGCCCTGACGCTGCTGATGAAGACCAGCCCACTGGGCCGGCGAATCCGCGCGGTGGTGCAAAACCGCGACCTGGCCGAAACCAGCGGCATCTCGAGTCGCAAGACCGACATCACCACGTTCTTCATCGGGTCCGGTCTGGCCAGCGTCGCCGGTGTGGCGCTGACCCTGATCGGATCCACCAGTTCGACCATCGGGCAGAGCTATCTGATCGACGCATTCCTGGTGGTCGTGGTCGGCGGACTCGGACAGATCAAGGGCACCGTCATCGCGGCGTTCGCCCTGGGCCTGCTGAACTCGTTCATCGAGTACAGCACCACCGCGTCGCTGGCCAAGGTGATCGTGTTCGTGATCATCGTGATCTTCCTGCAGGTCCGCCCGCAGGGCTTGTTCACGGTCCGGACGAGGAGTCTCGTATGAGAAGCGTCATCGGACGCTGGCAGACCTGGGCGGGTTTCGCCGTCGCCGCTGCCGTGCTGTTCGGCCTGGCACCCGCGGTGCTCAGCAGCTTCCGACTCGGCCTGCTGGGTCAGTACCTGTGCTTTGCCATCGTGGCCGCCGGCATCGGGCTGGCCTGGGGCCGCGGCGGCATGCTCACCCTCGGCCAAGGCGTGTTCTTCGGCCTGGGCGCCTACATGATGGGTATGCACCTCAAGATCGCCGACGCCGAGGTCCGCAAGCAGGCCGTGCCCGACTTCATGCAGATCGCGGGAATCCCTGCGCTGCCGGCCTATTGGGAGCCGTTCTCCTCGGCGGCGTTCACGTTGTTCGCCATCGTGGTGATCCCCACCGCGATCGCCGCCCTGCTGGGGCTCGGCGTGTTCAAGCGCCGGGTCAAGGGTGCGTATTTCGCGATCCTGTCCCAGGCCCTGGCCGCCGCGCTGGCCATCCTGCTCGTTGGGCAGTCCACGCTCGGTGGTAGCAACGGGCTCAACGGTTTTCGCACCTTCTTCGGGTTCAAGCTGTCCGACCCGCTGAACCGGCAGATGCTGTACTTCATCGCGGCGGGCACCCTGCTGGTGGTGGTCGCGGTGGTACGCCAGCTGATGCACAGCCGCTACGGCGAACTGCTGGTCGCGGTGCGCGACGGCGAGGAGCGGGTCCGGTTCCTGGGATACGACCCCGCCAACATCAAGGTGGTGGCCTACACCCTGGCCGCGCTGTTCGCCAGCATCGCCGGTGCGCTGTTCGCACCGATCATTGGCTTCATCACCCCGGCGCAGGTCGGGGTGGTGCCCTCGATCGCGTTCCTGATCGGGGTGGCCATCGGCGGCCGGACCACACTGCTGGGCCCGATCCTCGGCGCGGTCGGGGTCGCATGGGCGCAAACCGCGTTCTCCGAACGGTTTCCGTCGGGCTGGACCTACGCCCAGGGTCTGCTGTTCATCGTCGTCGTCGGGTTCTTCCCGGCCGGGCTGGCCGGAATCGGGACGCTTCTGCGCAGGCGACGGCGCAAGGCGGAGCCGCCCGCAGCGCCCGACCCGGATCCGCTCGACGAGGCCGAGAAAGTCGGGGCCGCATCATGACCCTCGCCGAACCGATGGCCGGCGGCAATGTCGGCATGGGCAGCGAATACCTCGAAGTTCGCGATCTGACAGTTGATTTCGACGGCTTCAAGGCGGTCAGCGGGGTCGACCTCACGCTGTTCCAGGGCGATCTGCGGTTCCTGATCGGACCCAACGGCGCGGGCAAGACCACCGTCATCGACGCGATCACCGGACTGGTACCGGCCAGCGGATCGGTGAACAAGTCCGGCGCCGACCTGCTCGGCAAGAAGGTCCACCAGATCGCCAGGCTCGGGGTGGGCCGAACCTTCCAGACCGCCAGCGTCTTCGAGCAACTGACCGTGCTGCAGAACCTCGATATCGCCGCCGGGGCGGGTCGATCGTGGTGGACGTTGTTGCGCAGGCGTGGCGCAGTCCTGCCGGCGATCGAGGAGGCCCTCGAGACCATCGGCCTGACCGACCTGGCCGACCAGCCGGCCGGCGTGCTGGCGCACGGCCAGAAGCAGTGGCTGGAGATCGGCATGCTGCTGGTACAGAACGCCGACGTCCTGCTGCTCGACGAGCCGGTTGCCGGAATGAGCGGTGAGGAACGCGAAGAGACCGGAAACCTGTTGCGCCGCATCGGCTCCACCCGCACGGTGGTGGTCGTCGAGCACGACATGGACTTCATGCGTGCGTTCGCCACCTCGGTGACGGTGCTGGCCCGCGGGCAGGTCATCGCCGAAGGCACGGTGGCCGAGGTCCAAGCCAACCCGAAGGTGCAGGAGGTCTACCTCGGCACCGCCGCGGCCGGGACCTCCGATTTGGAGGCCGACGAATAATGCTGGAACTCATCGATGTTCGTACCGGCTACGGGCGGTCGCAGGTCATTCACGGCGTCAGCGTCGAGGTGCCCTCGGACGGGGTGGCCGCGGTCATGGGCCACAACGGCGCGGGGAAGACCACCCTGCTGCGTGCCGCGGTGGGTCTGCTCAAGTGCTCGGCGGGCAAGGTGCTGCTCGACGGGGAGGACGTCACCAAACTGCGTCCCAGCGCGCGGGTGGCCCGCGGCCTGGCCTACGTGCCGCAGGGTCAGCAGTCCTTCGGCCAGTTGACCACCGCCGAGAACCTGCAGGTGGTCGCGGACGGTCGCAAGAACGGTAAGCAGCTCGTCGACGAACAGCTCGACCTGTTCCCCGCGCTCAAGGAACTGCTGGGCCGGCGCGCCGGGCTGCTCTCCGGTGGCCAGCGCCAGCAGCTGGCGATCGCCCGCGCACTGATCACCACACCGAAGATCCTGATTCTCGACGAGCCCACCGAAGGCATCCAGCCCTCGGTGGTCGCCGAGATCGAGGCCGCCATCACCGCCCTGACGAGCCGGGGCGATCTCGGTGTCCTGTTGGTCGAGCAGCACATCGGCTTCGCGCTGGAATCCGCTCAGCAGTACTACATCCTGGAGTCCGGCCGGGTGACGTCCAGCGGTGCGGGCGGCTCGGCGTCGGAGGCCGACGTGCGCGCCGCGATGGCGATCTAGGGACGGCCCACCCGCCGCGGTGGCAGACTCCACCGCCATGGGCCCGCACGAACCGAGCATTCTCCGCGAGGTCGGCGGTGTGGTGATCGCCGAGGACGGCCCGCGGGTTCTGGTCATCGACCGCGGCAACGGCCCATCGGCGATCCTGGCGTTCGTATCCGGTGTACTCGCCGTGGTGTGCGGCGGCTTCGGTGCGGTCGCCCTCGCGGCTGTCGCGGCCGGCCACGGTGCCGGTCTGCCGACGTCGTTGTGTGCTGCCCTTCTGGTCGTCGGGATCGTCGCCGCGGCGGTCACCGTGGCGATCGTGCGCCGCATCCGGGGCAGCCGCTCGATTCCGGTGAGCCGTTACCGCCCCGTCGCGGTGTTCGACCGAGCCGCCCGGGTCTATCTCGACGCCGACGGGCGGCCACTGGCTCCGCTGGCGGCAGTCAGTTTCCACCGCCGCATGCAGCTGGGTTCGAGTTCACCCAAGCTGGTCGCTCAGACACCGGAGGCGACCTACACCCTGGTGCGTGGCAATCCGTTCACCGGCGGGCTCGGCGATCTGGATTCGGTGCTCACAACCGCGGTCCACGGCCCGCCGAGCTGAGGCATCATGTCGTGATGCGCTGGGTGCGGCTGACCGCGGCGGGCCTGCTGGCTGCCGGAATGCTGGTCGTTGGGCCGGGCGGGCCCGCCGGGGCGTGTGCCTGCGGCGGCATCGTGAGTCCCGATGTGGATGCCAGAGTCACCGGCGAGCAGGCCCTGGTCGCTCTCGATGGCGGCAACGAGACCATCGTGATGTCGCTGGACGTGACGTCCATTGCCGACAACGCCGGGCTGATCGTGCCGACCCCGACCCCGGCGGTGGCCGGTACTGCCGGCCCCGATCTGTTCAGCGAACTGGCGCGGCTGAGCGCCCCGAAGGTGGAACCCGGCCGCAACACCCGGACCGATCTCGATGAGGCCGGTGCGGCGCCTGGGGGCGCGCCGACCGTCGTGGCGCAGGTGCAGCTCGGGCCGTTGGAGGCCACCACACTGTCCGGCGGCGACCTGACTGGCGTGCGCAGCTGGCTCGACAAGCACGGCTACTCCATGCGCCAGGAGGTGACCGCGCAGCTCGACCCGTATCTGCGCGAGGGCTGGTCGTTCGTGGCGATGCGGCTCACCGGCGAGAAGCCGCTCAACGGCCAGCTGGATCCGGTGCGGCTGGACTTCGACTCCGATGAGCTGGTGTACCCGATGCGAATGTCGGCCGCCGCCAAGGACACTCAGCACGTCACGGTCTACACGTTGGCCCGCCACCGGATGCAGCGCACCGACGCCGACGCCGCCGGACAGGCGGTCACGGTGGACTTTGCAGGCCCGGTGCAGGGGCGCACCAGCGACCAGACGCTGACCGAGTTGAGTGCCACCAACCCGTATCTGACGAAGATCTCGACGACAATCACCGACCCCGCCGCGATCGCCACCGACTTCACGTTCGGCCCGGCGCCCACCGACGAGCCCTACCAACGGGTGATCCGGCACGGCGATGCCGAGGACGACACTGCCCTGTTGTGGGCTGTGGGTGCCTCGGTGCTCGTCGCTGTGCTGGCTGCGGCCGTCGGCGCCGGGTTGATCCTGCGTCACCGGCGCTCGGCGCGGTGAGGCTCAGCCCGCGTCGAGCAGATGCGTCGTGCCGCCGGGTGCGGCACTGACCGACGCCTTCAACCGGCCGAACAAGTCGATCGCCGACTGGATGGTGTCGTCGACGACGGCGCCGAAATCCGTGTCCACCGAACCGTTGTAGCGGCGTTGGGCGGCCACCCCGACCAGTCGAGGATCCGACGATGCGAACACCACGGCCGTTGCCGGCGGATCGCAGCGATTCCACTGCGCCGCCAACGCCGCCACCGTGGCGCGCGCGGCGGCCGGGTAGTAACGCTCGGCGGTGATGCTGATCTTCACCATGCGCCGGTCGGGGCCGCACGGTTCGAGGTGCACGTGCAGCCTGCCGTGGTAGGCGTTGACGAGGAAGAAGAACTCGTCGTCGTGGTGGCCCCGGAAGTACCGCACCTGCCGGGTGCGCAGGTAACGCTCGATAAGTTCAGCACCGAACTCGATGGTCATATCCAGCAAACGCACCACCGACCGGGCGCAGTTCCCGTAAACACCTGTGTACAGCCAAGAATCTCGTGAGAATTCGGTAAGTCGCGCCGCGCGCAGCGACTAGGTCAGCCTTGCGAGAACCTCGGCGATCACCGCGTCGACCGCCACGTCGACCTGTTCGCCGTTGGACAGGTCCTTGATGCCGACGGTGCCTGCCTCGATGTCCCGGTCCCCCGCGACCAGCGCGAAGCGGGCACCCGAACGGTCGGCCGCACGCATCGCACCCTTGATGCCGCGGTCGCCGTAGGCCAGATCGACCCGCACACCCGAGGCCCGCAGCCTGGCCGCGATCGTCGCCAGCGCCAGCTTGGCCTGCTCCCCCAGCGGCACCCCGAACACCTCGCAGCGGCTGGTGTTGCCCACCGTCTTACCTTCGGCCCGCAGCGCCAGCACGGTGCGGTCGACACCCAGCCCGAAGCCGATCCCCGACAGGTCCTGGCCACCGAGCTGACGCATCAGCCCGTCATAGCGGCCGCCGCCACCGATCCCGGACTGCGCACCCAGACCGTCGTGCACGAATTCGAAGGTGGTCTTGGTGTAGTAGTCCAGCCCGCGCACCATCCGCGGGTTGATCACATACGGCACCCCGAGCGCGTCGAGGTGGGCTAGCACCGTCTCGAAGTGCGCTTTGGCGACATCGGAGAGGTGGTCCAGCATGACCGGCGCGCCGGCCGTCATCTCCTTCATGTGCGGGCGCTTGTCATCGAGCACCCGCAGCGGGTTGATCTCGGCGCGCCGGCGGGTGTCCTCGTCGAGATCCAGCTTGAACAGGAACTCCTGCAGCAGCTCGCGATACTGCGGGCGGCAGGTGTCGTCACCCAGCGAGGTGATCTCGAGCCGGAAGCCGTCCAGGCCGAGCGAGCGGAAGCCGGCGTCGGCGATCGCGATCACCTCGGCGTCCAGAGCCGGGTCGTCGACCCCGATCGCCTCGATACCGACCTGCTGCAGCTGGCGGTAGCGGCCGGCCTGCGGGCGTTCGTAGCGGAAGAACGGCCCGGCGTAGCAGAGCTTGACCGGCAGCGCGCCGCGGTCCAGGCCGTGCTCGATCACCGCGCGCATGACGCCGGCGGTGCCCTCCGGGCGCAGCGTCACCGACCGTTCGCCGCGGTCGGCGAAGGTGTACATCTCCTTGGACACCACGTCGGTGGACTCGCCCACCCCGCGGGCGAACAGGGCGGTGTCCTCAAAGATCGGCAGCTCGATATCGCCGTAGCCGGCGCGGCGGGCCGCGGTCAGCAGGCCGTCGCGGACAGCGACGAACTCGGCCGACTCGGGCGGCAGGTAATCGGGGACACCCTTGGGTGCCTGGAATTCGCTCACAGAGTCAGACCTTCGAGGAACGGGTTGGTGCGGCGCTCGAGACCGATGGTGCTCGATTCGCCATGGCCGGGGAACACCAGGGTGTCATCGTCGAGCACCAGCAGTTTGTCGACGATGGAGGTCAGCAGCGCGTTGCCGCTGCCGCCGGGCAGGTCGGTGCGGCCGACCGACTGTTTGAACAGGGTGTCACCGGTGAAGAGGTGATTCTCCACCCGGAACACCACCGACCCTCGGGTATGCCCGGGTGTGTGGTCGACGGTGACGGCGAGGCCACCGAAGTCCAGCACGGCGCCGTCGCGGTCGAGTTCGACCACCTGCTTGGGTTCACGGAACAGCGCCCCGAGCGCCAGCTGGCCCAGCCGGGGACCGAGACCCCTGATGGGGTCGGCCAGCATATGCCGGTCCTCGGGATGGATGAACGCCGGGCAGCCGTAGGTGTCGGCCACCTTCTGCGCCGACCAGATGTGGTCGATGTGGCCGTGGGTCAACAACACCGCTGCCGGGGTGAGCCGGTTCTCGTCGAGGATGCGCCGCAACGTCCCCATCGCGCGCTGACCGGGGTCGACGACGATGGCGTCCGACCCCTTGCGCGGGGCCAGCACGTAGCAGTTACACGCCAACATGCCGGCCGGGAACCCGGTGAGCAACACGCCATCCAGTCTCCCATCCGCTGTTCGTGTGGGTCGCGGCCCCTCACCTCAGGATCAGCTGGCACACTCGTTGCCGACTCAACCCGACTGACTGCACGACGGAGGCTCACCGCGGTGCCCACCAACAAACAGCGACGCGAAACGGCCAAGCGCAAACTCGAGCGGCAGCTGGAGCGCCGGGAACAACAGGCCAAGCGACGCCGGCTGCTGGCCATCGTCGGCGGAATCGTGGCGGTCGCCGCGGCGGTGGCGTTGGTCGTGACCTTCGTCCTGACCGACAAGGACAAGAAGGACGACGACACCAGCACCGCTGCATCGTCGGCGCCCTCCAGCCCGGCAGCTGCGCCGGCCGGGGCGACCCCGCTGGTCCGTGGCGGCGCCGATCAGCTTCCCGCCTTCAAGGCGCCCGCCGACCTCGGTGCCAACTGCCAGTACCCGTCTGCCGGACCGGCCAGCAAGCCGGTCGAGGCGCCCAAGACCGGCAAGGTGCCCACCGACCCGGCCACCATCAGCGTCAGCATGGCCACCAACCAGGGCAACATCGGCCTGGTGCTGAACAACGGCGAGGCGACGTGCACCGTCAACAGCTTCGTCAGCCTGGCCCAGAAGGGGTTCTTCAACGACACCCCCTGCCACCGCCTGACCACCTCGCCGTCGCTGGCCGTGCTGCAGTGCGGTGACCCGACCGGCAGCGGCTCGGGCGGGCCGGGCTACGAGTTCGCCAACGAGTACCCGACCAATCAGTACGCCAAAGATGACCCGGCGTTGCAGAAGCCGGTGCTCTACCCGCGCGGATCGCTGGCGATGGCCAATGCCGGCCCGAACACCAACGGCAGCCAGTTCTTCCTGGTCTACAAGGATTCGCAGCTGCCGCCGAACTACACCGTGTTCGGCACGATCGACGCGACCGGCCTGGCGACGCTGGACAAGATCGCGGCCGCCGGGGTGGCCGACGGCGGCCCGGACGGCAAGCCGAAGACCGACGTCCAGATCAAGTCGGTACTGCTCGACTAGGCAGGGATGACACAACCGCCGTACTACCCTTCGCCACCACCGCCGGGCGCACCGCCGCCCTACGGTCCCGGGCCCTACCCGTACCCGCCGCCGCCGACCACCAACGGGATGGCGATCGCGTCGCTGATCTGCGCGTTCGTCTTCGCTCCGCTGGGCATCGTGTTCGGCCACATCTCGCTGTCCCAGATCAAGCGGACCGGCGAGGAAGGCCGCGGCCTGGCGATCGCCGGGCTGGTGATCAGCTACCTGGTGACGGTGCTGACGATCGTGGCGGTGATCGCCGGCGTCGCGCTGTTCGGGTGGATGGCCACCGTGCTGCGCGAGGAGGCTGCGCGCAACGGCGGTGCGGGCATCCCGCGCAGTGCTCCCGGCCCCGGCGGCGACCAGCTTCCCCCGTTCAAGCCGCCGGTCGGCCTCGGCGCCAACTGCACCTACCCCGCCACGGTCACCCCGGCCGACAAGGCGGCCAAACCGCCGCGGCCCGGCAAGGTGCCCACCGTTCCGGCCACCGTGGACGCGACGATGACCACCACCGCGGGCGCCATCGGACTGATCCTGGACAACGCCAAGGCGCCGTGCACCGTCAACAGCTTCGTCAGCCTGGCCCAGCAGGGCTACTTCGACGACACCCCGTGCCATCGGCTGACCGCGTCGGCGGCGCTGGCAGTGCTGCAGTGCGGCGACCCGACCGGCACGGGCCAGGGCGGGCCCGGCTACCGCTTCGCCAACGAGTACCCGACCAACCAGTACCGCCCGTTCGACCCGGCTCTGCAGCAGGCCATCGAATATCCGCGCGGCACACTGGCGATGGCCAATGCCGGGCCGGATTCCAATGGCAGCCAGTTCTTCATCGTCTATCGGGATTCGCTGCTGCCGCCCACCTATACGGTGTTCGGCCGGGTCGACGAGACCGGGCTGGCGACGGTGGACGCGATCGCCGGCGAGGGCATCACCGGCGACCCCGAGGACGGCCGGCCGAAGAACAAGGTGGTCGTCAGCTCGGTCCGGCTGGACTGATCGCGGCGCTAGTCGACCCGCGCGGGTAGGCCGAGGATGGTCGCGGCCTGATCGGGGGTGGCCACCGGACGGCCGGCCTGCGCGCACAATTCGACGGCCTCGGTGGTCAGTTCGACGTTGGTCGGGGTGCGTTCGCCACCGTAGAACTCCAGCCCGACGTGCAGGTGCCCGCCGCGCTCGAGGGCGAGCGTGGCGACGCGGTTGGCGCACAGGTCACCGCCGACCACCGAGACCGCCCACGGAATATCGCATCCCTCAAGCATTTCCATGTAGGCCCCGAACGCCCGCTCGGTGGGCGGCAGGCCGAACGGCGCCCCCATATATCCGCGTTCGGTGGAGAAGTAGAGCTTGATCATGGCACCCCTGGGCAGCCGGCCGGCCCGCCACCAGGCCAGCGCGGCGCGCAGGAACCCGGGCTCGTAGATCGCCAGGCTCGGACCGAGGTTCGTGGTGTGGCAGATCTCGAAGGCGTGGGCGACGGTGTCGAAGGAGTTGCGGTAGATCATCGATCCGGCCGGCAGTCCCTCGGCGTTGGTGTAGCCGAGGTTGACTGACCCGGGATCGGTCACCCCCAGTCGCATACCGCGGGCAGCCAGCGGGACGAGGTGCTCATAGGACGGCGAGAACGTCTCGTCGAGGTGAATTGTCGGGTACAGCAACGCATCCGGACGCTGCGCGAGGATCGGCTGCCACGCCTCGTCGTAGCGGTCGGCGGCCTCGTCCACGCCGATCCCGATCCGGTCGATGTGGTTGTGGATGATCGAGGCGCCGGCCCGCATGCAGGCCAGCGCGTCCGCGACGATCTCGGGTGGCTCGACGGGCACATGCGGGTTGGTCTTCTTCGTGGTGACGCCGTTGATGGCACATTCGATGATGACCGGTTCCATGTGCGCTCCTCTTCTACCCGATGTCAGCTGTGGCAAGAGCCGGCCTGACCCTTGGCGGTCGGCGGGGCGTCGATCGAGGGATTCTGGTCGAAGAAGCCCGATGGCTTGAGCCAGAACGACACCGTGTCGACCGACATGATCGGCCACTCCTCCATCCGGGTGATGTGGTTGATGCCGAAGACATACCACAGCACCACATCGGTGTTCTCAAGTGGCGCATCGTCTTTGACCCACTCACTCATCCCGGCGCAGCCCTCCGACTGGGTGGGGTACTGTCCGGCGGGCCAGCGCTCGTCGGGACTGTTCGCCGTCACCCACAGGGTGTGCCCGATGACCGGAGCCCGAAGGTATTGCGGCGTCGCGGGATCCATCATGACCGGGAAGCTGGCGGTGGGCACGAGCTTGTAGGACACCGGGGTGCCGTGGCGGTTGGTTTTGTTGGTGTTCACCACTTTCCACGACCGCTGGGTGGCCCAGTCGAAATCACGGGCGGCCTCGGCTTCGGAGCGGATCGGCGTCGAACGGGTCACCAGGGCAAGCCCGTACGGGTTCTCCGGTGAGACCGGCGGGGCCACCGAGTCGACCTCCATGACGGTGTTCTGGTCGCCGTCGACGTCCAGGTCGAGGCGGGCGATCAGGAAGTGCTGGTGGAACGGGGCGTAGGTGTTGGTGTCGACGACGGTGCCGTACGGCGGCGGCTCCTGCCCCTCGGGGAACGGCGTGGTCACCATGATGCCGGTGGCGCGGATCTCGCACTCGATGTTGCCGTCCTGGTAGAAGCGCCAATAGACCAGGTACTCGTAGTTGGCGACCGTGGCATGACACGAGATCACCATCCGGCGCTGTCGGCGCACCTCGGCCCCGGTCTTGTGGTCGACATGCTTCCACAGGACGGCGTTGTCCTCCTCGTGCAGGCAGATCGCGTTCTTGACGGTGTAGGGCTGGCCCTTGGTGTCGGGCAGCACGGCGTCGACGTAGACGATCTCGCCGAGGCAGTCACATCCCAGTTCCAGCGAGGTGGTCATGAAGCCCAGGCCCCACTCCCCGATGTCGTAGGCCGTCCGCCGGTAGTGGTCGAAACTGGGGTCCCGGTAGGGCACCACCATCTCGGCCAGCGACATGCGGTAGGCCACCTCGCGGCGGGTGCCGTTGTCGTCGAAGGAAACCTGGTAGAGCACCGGGCCCTCGCGGTAGTTGAAGCCCAGCCGGATACTCCAGTCCTGCCAGCGCAGTTCGGTGCCCTCCAGCGTGAAGGAGGTGCCTTCCGGCTGGGTGATGTGCAGCGGCTTGAGGTCGTCGCGCGACGGGATGCCCCGCACCGACGGCACGTACTCGCAGTCCACCTCGGGATGGCCGAAGTCGTGGTTCTGCTCGATCTCCAGCAGCTCCAGCGTGTTCATGTCCACCACCAGCTTCATCCCCGAGACGGGATGGCCGTACGGGTTGCCCTCGGGTGTAGCCCGCGCCCACAGGTCACACCAGCCCAGCCGGCGGTGCTTGTGCTGTTCGGGCATCAGCGCTTTGCCGTAGGTCCACACGTCGATCAGGATCAGACTCATGTCGGTGAAGCCACGCTCGGCCAGCGCGGCGATCACCTCGGGGTGCTTGCGCATCGCCTCGTCGACGTCGTGGAACTCGTCGACGGTGAAGTTGGGCATCACGCCGGGGATGTGTTCGAAGGACAGGACCGTGTCGCCGGTGAGATCCACCGTCGCCTCGTAGGTTTTGTTCTCGGTGCGGTCCAGCAGCACCGAGAACGACGTCCTGGCGATCGGTTCGCCGGGCCGCCATGCCTTCACCTCGGCTTTGAGCGGTTCCTTCAGTTCGATGGAGGTGAACCGGAAGCGGTCGTCGACGTGGCCCTCGCGTCGCAGGATGTCGGCCGTCTGCCGGAACTCCTCCGCGCTGAGCGGCTCAAGTGGATGCTGCGCCATCGGTGCCTCCTTGTTCGAGAGCCCTAGTCAACCGTTTGGCCGTCATCTTTGTCCCCGTCATGACACAATTCGCCGCGAGGCAGATGTGAGCGAACGACAGAGCTTGATATCAAAAGTCTTCGGATCCCGCGGTTTGACGGGGATCTCGGAGATCCGGACCTTCTTCCGGACCAACGAGCAACCGATTTTCTTCATCGGTCCCACCGCTTTCAATCTGCTCGGAATCGACCGCTGGGTAAGAGGATTCGAGTACATCGTGTACTACGACTCCTGGGATGGCGCCCATCCGAGGGTGTTCGCCCCGACCACCAAGCCCTACGTCGAGTTCAACAGCAGCGAGGAGATCAACAACTACCTGCTGCGCGACGCCGAGGTGCAACGGTTCATCGAGTCACGCTGCGCCCCGCGCCGGTTGCGCCCGATGGTCGCGATGGTGTTCTTCGACGAGGAAACCGAGCAGATCTGCGCCGAACTGGACTACGACCTGATCCTTCCGCCGGACTCGCTGCGCCGCCACCTGGACTCCAAGATCGTCACGACCAAACTCGGCGAAGAGGCCGGCGCCCCGTCGGTTCCCAACGTGCTGGACCGGGCGAGCAGCTACGCCGAACTCACCGAGCTGGCCGCCAACGCGGGCCTGGGTTCTGACCTGGTGGTGCAAACACCCTACGGCGACTCGGGCAAGACGACGTTCTTCATCGCAGGCGAAGCCGAGTGGGACCGCGACAGCGAGGACATCGTCGGCCAGGACCTCAAGATCATGAAGCGGATCAACAACCATGCCGTGGCGGTCGAAGCCGTCAACACCCGGCACGGCACCGTGGTCGGCCCGTTCATGACCGACCTCACCGGCTACCCCGAGCTGACCCCCTACCGCGGCGGCTGGTGCGGCAATGACCTTTTCCCCGAAGCACTTTCGGAAGCTCACCGCGCCACGGCCATCCGGCACGTGCAGCGCCTGGGCGACCGGCTGCGCAAGGAGGGCTACAAGGGCTTCTTCGAAGTCGACGTGCTGGTCGACCTCGACAGCGACGACGTCTACCTCGGTGAGCTCAATCCGCGGATCTCCGGCGCCTCGTCGATCACCAACGTCACCGCAGGCGCCTACTCCGACATCCCGCTGTTCCTGTTCCACCTGCTGGAGTTCATGGACGTCGACTACACCGTGGACGTCGACGAGATCAACGAGCGCTGGCGCGAACTGGCCGCCGTGGACGTGTGGGCGCAACTGATCATGAAAGAGCCCGAGGACTCGGTCGAACGAATCCTGGCCGCCCCCCGCACCGGCCGCTACCGGCTGGCCGAGGACGGGTCGCTGCACTTCGTCGCGGTGACCAACGACTGGCACGACGTCACCCACGAGGACGAGTGCTTCTACATGCGGGTCTACGGGCCGGGCGACTACCGCTTCAAGGGTGCCGATCTGGGCATTCTGGTGACCAAGGGCCGCATGCAGACCAATGACGGCCTGACCGCGCGCTGCCGCAGCTATATCGACGGGATCCGCTCGATGTACCAGAGCGAGCCGCTGGTGGAGCCGCCGACGGTGATTCCGATCGGCTACGTCAAGTAGCTTTGGTCAGCCGTGGCCGCGTTCGCGGCCCTCGACCACACCGATCGGCCCGCTGAGGTTGGCCCGGTGCCGCCCCGCACTCGGCAGGCCGGCGGCGTGCTGGCCGGCGGCGACGAAAGCCCGCACCGTGTCGAGCAGGTACACCGGGTTCTGGGCGGCCGGCCAGGTGGACAGCTTCACCGACACCGTGCGTGTCGCCCGGTCCACCAGAACCATCTGGCCGTGGATGCCCAGGCACAGCTGAAGATCGCCCAGCACGCCCGGCATGAACCAGAACTGGTTGCGGTACCAGCCGCCGGTGAGGAACGGCTCGGAATCCGAGGACGCGAACGCCGACCTGATATCGGGGTCGATGGTGCGTGCCTGGGTCAGCCAACCCTTGGGCACCACGGGCACACCGTCGACCAAACCCTCGTCGAGCACCATCTGCCCGAAGCGGGCCAGATCGCGTGCCCGGGCCGACATCCCGCCGTCGTGGATCGCCGAACCGACTGCATCACAGGTTATTTCGGCGTCGAACTCGGCACCGAGCGGCTGCCAGATCAGCTGTGAGATCAGGTCGGCCATCCGCACGCCGGCCACGCGCTCGCACACCCAGCCCAGCATGTCGGTATCGGCCGACCGGTAGACGAACGGCCCGCCGTGCGCCGACGCGGTGGCCAGGGTGCTCAGGTAGGCGTACATCCCGCGCACCTCGTCACCGTTGGCCCACGGCCGCCAGCCCATGTAGCGCTCCATCACCCGGACCTCGGCGTCGGGGTCGGTGTACTCCTCGCGGAACTGCACGCCGCTGCGCATGTCGAGCAGGTTGCGCACGGTGGCCCCGTCGTAGCCCGAGCCGGCGACCTCCGGCACGTAGCTGGTGACCGGCGCGTCGGGGTCCAGGTGTCCGTCGGCGGCCAGGATTCCGGTCACACAGCCGACGAAGGACTTCGTCACCGACATCAGCAGGTGCGGGGTGTCGGCGGCCATGGGGCCGAAGTAGTTCTCCAGCACGATGCGGCCGTCGTGCACGATCACCACCGCGTCGGTCCAGGTGTCGGCGAGCACGTCGGCCAGCGTCGAGGTGGCGCCCTCGATGCGGTGCACGCTGACGGCCTCGGGAACCAGCGGATGCTGGTGATAGTCCAGCCGGCGCACCGGACCCCAGCCGCGGGCGACGCGGTGCGTGGGAATGACCTCACGCAGGTGCTGGAAAGCCCAGCGGTTGAACGGGGGGTCCTGCCAGTTCGCCAGCGTCACCTGCGTGGGCTCAGCCGGGGGAAAACCGGACATCAGTGGCGCATCCACCATGGAAGAAGACCCTACAGGTGCACGGTCGGACGACCGCCGGTCAGGCTGACGGCGTTCAGTTCCGGCCGCCCATCAGCCGCCCCGTCACGGTGATCAACAGCCGCCGCGGCACCAGCCTGGTCAGCAGGTGTGCGGTGACGGCGTTGCTGAGCCCGTCGACAAAACTCGGCTTGCCGCCATCGAGTTCGCGGATGGTGCGCTCGACGACCTGCCGCGCGGAACGCTTCTTGCCCAGCGCCGCCGATTCGCCTGCGATGTCGAAGAATTCGGTGTCGGTGGCACCGGGGCACACCGCGAGCACACGGATCCCGTGCGGCTTCTCCTCGGCCCACAGTGCTTCGCTGAACGACAGCACGAACGCCTTGGTCGCCCCGTAGACCGCCATGTGCGGCACCGGCTGAAAACCGGCGGTGGAGGCGATGTTGACGATCGTGCCGCGGCCCCGAGCGCGCATCCCGGGCAGGTAGCGCGCCGTCAGGTCGACCAGCGTGGCGCAGTTGAGCTGGATCTCGTCGGCCAGCCGCTGCGGGTCGGCGTCGACGAGATCGCCGTGGGTGCCGAATCCGGCGTTGTTGATCAGCACATCGACCGTGATGCCCGCCGCCTCGGTGGCCGAGACCAGTTCGGCGCCCGCACCCGCGACGGCCAGGTCGCGGGCGAAGACGGTGACCGCGACGTTGTGCGCCGAACGCAGCTCGCTCGCCAGCGTTTCCAGCGCATCCTGGCGGCGGGCGACCAGCACCAGGTCATGTCCGCGGGCGGCGAAAGCGCGCGCATACTCGGCGCCGAGTCCGGCCGAAGCCCCGGTGATCACTGTCGCCATCGTCACGCCGCGCTAGTCACTCGGTAGACGTCGTAGACGCCTTCGACATTGCGCACCGTGTTGAGCACATGGCCCAGATGCTTGGGATCACCCATCTCGAAGGTGAAGCGGCTGATGGCCACCCGGTCGTTGGAGGTGGTCACCGACGCCGACAGGATGTTCACCCGTTCGTCGGCCAGCACCCGGGTGACATCGGAGAGCAGCCGATGCCGGTCGAGCGCCTCGACCTGGATCGCCACCAGGAACACCGACGTGGGCGAGGGCGCCCAGTGCACCTCGATGATGCGTTCGGCCTGCTGCTGCAGCGATGTGGCGTTGGTGCAGTCGGTGCGGTGCACGCTGACCCCGCCGCCACGGGTGACGAAGCCCATGATGTTGTCCCCGGGCACCGGCGTGCAGCACTTGGCCAGTTTGGTCAGCGTTCCGGGCGCGCCGGGCACCGCCACCCCGGTGTCGTCGTTGTTGCGCTGACGCACCGGCATGGTGGCTGGCGTATACCGTTCGGCCAGTTCATCTTCGGCGCTGTCGGTGCCGCCGAGCTGGGCCACCAGGCGCTGCACCACGTGCCGCGGCGAGACGTGACCCTCGCCGACGGCCGTGTAGAGCGCTGAGACGTCGCCGTAGCGCAGCTCCTGGGCCAGGGCAGCCATCGCCTCGCCATTGACCAAGCGCTGCAACGGAAGTCCACCCCGGCGCACCTCACGGGCGATGGAATCCTTGCCCGCCTCCAGAGCCTCCTCGCGGCGCTCCTTGGCGAACCACTGCCGAATCTTGGCCTTGGCGCGTGGGGACACCACGAAGGTCTGCCAGTCCCGGGACGGTCCGGCATTCGGCGCCTTGGAGGTGAAAACCTCGACCACTTCCCCGTTTTCGAGCTTGCGCTCCAATGCGACCAGTCGGCCGTTGACGCGGGCGCCGATGCACCGGTGGCCGACCTCGGTGTGCACGGCGTAGGCGAAGTCCACCGGGGTGGACCCGGCAGGAAGCGTGATCACGTCACCCTTCGGGGTGAACACGAAGATCTCCTGGACGGCGAGGTCGTAGCGCAGTGACTCGAGGAACTCGCCGGGGTCGGCGGCTTCCCGCTGCCAGTCGAGCAGTTGGCGCATCCAGGCCATGTCGTCGATCTCGGCGGCGGCATGCGGATGCGGAACTCCGTTGCGGCCCTTGGATTCTTTGTAGCGCCAGTGCGCGGCGATACCGTACTCGGCGGTGCGGTGCATGTCGCGGGTGCGGATCTGCACCTCCAGCGGCTTGCCTTCCGGGCCGACGACGGTGGTGTGCAACGACTGGTACACCCCGTAGCGGGGCTGGGCGATGTAGTCCTTGAAGCGGCCCGGCATCGGCTGCCACAGCGAATGCACCACGCCCACAGCGGCATAGCAGTCGCGGATCTCGTCGCACAGGATGCGTACCCCGACCAGGTCGTGGATGTCGTCGAAATCGCGGCCCTTGACAATCATCTTCTGATAGATCGACCAGTAGTGCTTGGGCCTGCCCTCGACGACCGCCCCGATCTTCATCCCGGACAGCGCACTGTTGATCTCGGCACGCACCTTGGCCAGATAGGTGTCGCGCGAGGGCGCCCGGTCGGCGACCAGGCGGACGATCTCGTCGTAGCGCTTGGGGTGCAGGATCGCGAACGACAGATCCTCCAGCTCCCACTTGACGGTGGCCATACCGAGGCGATGCGCAAGCGGCGCAATGACTTCCAGCGTCTCGCGGGCTTTGCGGGCCTGCTTCTCCGGCGGCAGGAATCGCATGGTCCGCATGTTGTGCAGCCGGTCGGCGACCTTGATGACGAGCACCCGCGGGTCGCGCGCCATCGCGATGATCATCTTGCGGATGGTCTCGCCCTCCGCGGCGCTGCCCAGCACAACCTTGTCCAGCTTGGTGACGCCGTCGACCAGGTGGCCGACCTCGTCGCCGAAGTCGGTGGTCAGCGCCTCCAGCGTGTAGCCGGTGTCCTCGACGGTGTCGTGCAGCAGAGCAGCAACCAGCGTGGTGGTGTCCATGCCGAGTTCGGCCAGGATGTTGGCGACCGCCAGCGGATGGGTGATGTACGGGTCGCCGGAGCGGCGCAGCTGGTCGGCGTGCTTGGCCTCGGCGACGTCGTAGGCCCGCTGCAGGAACACCAGATCGGCCTTGGGATAGATCTGGCGGTGCACCGCCACCAGCGGCTCGAGCACGGGATTGAGCGTGCTGCGCTGCGACGTCATCCGCCTGGCCAGTCGCGCGCGGACCCGCCGCGATGCGCTGCTGGTGGACTTGGAGGTCTCCACCCGCGGCTCGGCGGGCGGAATCTCGGCGACCGGCAGGGGCTGTACCGCCGCGCCTGTGCCCGGTTCGTCAGCCATGGTCACCTCCTCGCGCTCGCTCCCGTACAGCGAGGATATCGCCTCACATGCTGCGCAAGCTGCGGACCGGCAGCGGCGCCACTTTTTCGCGCCCACCGAGTGCAGCCAGTTCCAGCACCACCGCGGCCACCGGCACGTCGGCCCCGCCGGCGATCAGCAGGTCACGTGCGGCGGCGATGGTGCCGCCGGTGGCCAGCACGTCGTCGATGATCACGATTCGCCGGCCGGTCAGCTCGATGCCCTCAGCCGGGATCTCCAGCGTCGCCGTGCCGTACTCCAGGTCATAGGTGCGGCTGTGCACCGGCGGGGGCAACTTGCCGCCCTTGCGGATGGCGAGCACGCCGATGCCGAGGCGGTGAGCCACCGCGCCGCCGAGCAGAAAACCGCGGGCGTCGATCCCGGCCACCAGGTCGGCCCCGTCGGCGATCTCCGCCAGCGCACCGGTCACCACGGCGAACCCGTGGGTGTCGGCCAGCACCGGGGTGAGGTCCTTGAACTGGATGCCCGGTTCCGGGAAGTCGGGCACCTCGCGGGTCAGCCCGGCGATCACGTCGGCAACGGATGTCTGTCGCCGGCCGCCCGGCTCGTCGGATTCCGGTGTTTGTGTCACTGCTCGTACACCCATCGGTCCATGTTCCAGCCCGCGCCCCATTTGGTCGGATTGCCTTCCACGGCATACATCTTCTTCGACGCCATCACCGTGCGCTGCTGACGGTACAGCGGCAGCGTGGGCATGTCGCCCCACAGGATCGGCGAGCTATCCCCGAGCAGACGCGCCTGCTCCTTGAGGTCGGTGGTGACCGCCAGCGCGGAGATGATCCCGTCGATCTGCGGGTTGGAGTAGCCGGGCAGGTTGTTGCCGTTGCCGCTGAACAGCGTGTAGGCATCCATGGCCGACGAGCCGGTGGAGCCGCTGCCGGAGGCTCCGCCGGTACTGGCCAGCAGCATGTCGATACCGCCGTCGCGCAATGTCTGCGGGCCGGTGGTGTCCGACGTCGCATCCACCACGGTGATGCCCGCGGCCGCGCAGGATTTGGTGATCGCCCCGACGGTCGCGGCCAGCCGGGGGTTGGGCGCCTGGTAGCCGACCCGCACGGTCAGCGGCTGTCCGTTCAGCGCGGCGCGTGCGGCATCGGGATCGGCCGCCCCGAACTGGCCGACGGCAGCAGTCCCCTCGACACCGGTGTAGGCGTTGTCGTCAGCCGGGTTGAGCCGGGCGGTGGAGATCGGCGACTCGGCGTTGAGCGCGATGAGGTCCCGCGGTGTGCACAGCGCCACCGCGCGCCGGGCCGGCGGCCCCGCCAGCGGCCCGACGGGGGCGAAGATGAGCTGCTCGATACCGCCGGAGGGGATCTCGAAGCGGTCGTAGTCGTCCGGGGTCGTCAGGGTGCCCGAGGACCCGGTCGCGACGTCAACGACCTGGAAGCTGCCATTGTTGAGGCGGTCCTGAACGTCGACCCCGCGCGGCCACACCGTCACCCGCTTGGTGATGGGTTTGGCACCCCACCAGCGGTCGTTGGCGGTCAGCACGACCGCGCCCTCGGGCAGCACCGAGTCGATCTTGTACGGGCCCGACGACGGGAACTTCTTGAGGTCCGCGCCCTTCATCCCGGGCTTGAGGTCCCAAGTGGTGTTCCAGGCCTGCGCGACCCGGTCGACGGCCGCGGGGTCACCGACCTGCAGCACCTGGGTGACGCTGAGCCCGAGTTCGTCGTCGAGGACGTGCGAAGGCATCATCGATGTCGCGGTGAACAACTGCATGTAGTCGGTGATGGCCCGGCCGGGTGCGAAGCTCACCCTGGCCTTCTTCTGCCCCGGACGGCATTCGATGCCGTCGATGTCGAGGTAGCCGGCGCGGCTGGCGGCGGCGAAGGCCGGGAAGCGCCCCGACTGGGCGGCCCACGCCAGCACCATGTCGTCGCACGTCACCGGTTTGCCGTCGGAATACACGGCGTTGTCGGCGATCTGATAGTCGAGCACCAGCGGATCGCGGCCCACCACCGCGACCGAACCGAAGTCGTGGTCGGCCAGCGGCTGGCCGTCCGGACCGTGGATGGTGAACCCGGTCAGCACGCGGGCGAAGGCCTGCGGGCCCGCCGACGCCGCCCCGGAGACGGTGTTGGTGTTGTAGCTGATCAGCATGCCGTCGACGGCGTAGTTGACCTGCTCGGCGGCGCTACCGGTGCAGGCGCTGAGCGTGCCGGCGGCGAGAACGCCCACGACAGCCGCCGCCGAGAGAGCGGCGGCGCCCCTGCGCCGGACAACCATGTCGCGTTATCGCCCTCGGGTGCTGCGCTTGCCTGTCGGCCGGCCCGCGCGCGAGCTGGACGGCCGGACCGGGCGGGCGCCGGGCGCCGGCTTGTTGCCCACCGCAGCGGGCACCGGCTCGGCCTCGACGTCGTCGCCGGTGATCTCGGCGGCGGTGGTGGTGGCCGCCGGCTTGCGGCGGTTGAGCACCCGGCGGGTGTGGGTGCGTACCTTGTCGGTGCGCTCCCGCATGGTCACCAGCAGCGGTGTCGCGAAGAAGATCGACGAGTAGGTACCGACGATGACACCGACCAGCTGCACCAGAGCCAGGTCCATCAGCGTGCCGACACCGAGCAACCAGACCGCCACCACGATGAGCGCCAGGATCGGCAGCACCGAGATGAGGCTGGTGTTGATCGAACGCATGAAGGTCTGGTTGACCGCCAGGTTGGCCTGCTCGGCAAAGGTTCGCCGGGTGGTGTGTTCGAAGCCGTGGGTGTTCTCCTCGACCTTGTCGAACACGATGACCGTGTCGTAGAGCGAGAAGCCCAGAATGGTCAGCAGGCCGATCACCGTCGCAGGTGTCACCTCGAAGCCCACGATCGAGTACACGCCCGCGGTGACGACCAGGTCGAACACCAGCGTTGTCAGCGCCGAGATCGCCATGTACTTCTCGTAGCGCAGGGTGATGTAGATGGCGGCGAGCACCAGGAACACCACCAGCGCCAGCAGCGCCTTCTTGGTGATCTGGTCACCCCAGGTTTCGGAGACCGCGGAGTCGCTGATCGCCGTCTCGCTGGGCTGGCCGTCGGAACCCTTGGGCTTGAACGCGTCGAACAGCGCGGTGCGCAGCTGGGCGGTCTGCTGATTGCTCAGCGCCTCCGAGCGGATCTGGATGGTCGCCGTGGAACCGTTGCCCACCTGGACCACCGCCTCGGGGCTCTTACCGAGGGTCTTGCTGAACACGTCCTCGACCTGCTGGGTGGTGGCGATGCTCGTCTCACCCGCCACCGGCAGCGAGACCTTGGTGCCACCTTCGAAGTCGATGCCGAACGTGAAGCCCTTGAGCACGATGCTGGCCACCGCGGCCGCCACGATCAGGCCGCTGATGGCGTACCACATCTTGCGTCTACCGATGACCTCGAAGGCGCCGGTGCCGGTGTAGAGGCGGACGAAGAAGTTATGCCTGGGTGCGGCGGCTTCGAGGTCGGGCGCCTCGACGCCGGTGGTTTCGGTGTCTTCGGTCGTATCCCTGGCCATGTGCTTACCCCCGTCCCGTCACAGAAGCGACAGCGCGACGTTCCCGGGCGATCTGCTGCACCGCTCCGAGACCGTTGAGTGCCGGTTTCGCCATCGTCGGCGACTTGGAGGCCAGGTAGATCAGCGGCCAGGTCACCAGGAACACCACGACTACGTCGAGGATCGTCGTCAGGCCGAGGGTGAACGCGAAGCCCTTGACCTGGCCGACGGCCAGGAAGTAGAGCACCGCGGCGGCCAGGAAGGTCACCGCATTGCCCGACAGGATCGTCTTACGGGCACGCACCCAGCCTCGTGGCACCGCCGAACGGAACGAACGGCCTTCGCGGATCTCGTCTTTGATGCGTTCGAAGAACACCACGAACGAGTCGGCCGTCGTACCGATGCCGATGATCAGACCCGCGATACCGGCCAAGTCGAGTGTGTAGTTGATGTATCTGCCGAGCAGCACCAGGATGCCGAACACCATGGCGCCGGAGGCCACCAGCGACAGCGCCGTCAGCACGCCGAGCACCCGGTAGTACAGCAGCGAGTACACCAGCACCAGCGCCAGACCGATCGCACCGGCGATCAAACCGGCCCGCAGCGACGCCAATCCCAGTGTCGCCGATACGGTTTCAGCTTCCGACGACTCGAACGACAGCGGCAGCGACCCGTACTTGAGGACGTTGGCCAGCTGTTTGGCGGAGTCGGAGGTGAATGGTGGGTTGCCACCGCTGATCTGGGTACGCCCGCCCGGAATGGCCTCCCGGATCTGCGGCGCGCTGACCACCTGCGAGTCGAGCGTGAACGCGGTCTGCGTACCGATGTTGGCGGCGGTGAAGTCGGCCCACGTGGTGGCGGCCTGCTCCTTGAACTCCACGTCGACGACGTAGGCGCCGCTCTGGTTGTCCAGACCGGAGGTGGCGTTCTTGATCTGATCGCCACTGATGATCGACTTGTCCAGCACGTAGACGTACTTGTGGTCTTCCGAGCACGTCACCAGCGGCAGGTTCGGGTCGTCGTTTCCGGCGAGCACGTCTTCCTGGT
This sequence comes from Mycobacterium sp. NBC_00419, assembly GCF_036023875.1. Classification (NCBI taxonomy): domain Bacteria; kingdom Bacillati; phylum Actinomycetota; class Actinomycetes; order Mycobacteriales; family Mycobacteriaceae; genus Mycobacterium; species Mycobacterium sp. NBC_00419. The sequence goes on along the minus strand of NZ_CP107931.1, from coordinate 5,203,102 downwards.
CGCAGCGGCCGGCCATGTACTGCACGGCCAGCAGCAGCAGGTTCTGGTTGGTGCTCTGGCGCAGTTCCTTCTCGAACTTGATCCGCGCCGCGAGGTCCTTACGCGGATCCGGCGGTCCCGGCGGTGCGGGCGGAGCCGGCTGACCGGGCGCAGGCGCGGGCCCGGCACCCGGAGGTGCGGGCGCGGCGGGCTGGCCGGGCGCGGGTGTGGGCTCCGGGGTCGGCTCCAGCGGGAACGGACGTGGCTGCGGCGCGGGGGCTCCCGACTCCGGGGCCGGAGCGGGGGCGGCAGGCGGCGCGGCACCGGGTGCGGGGGCACCGGCCGGCGGCGCGCCCGGCGGTGCACCGGGCGGCGGTGCGCCGGCGCCGGGACGTTGACCGTTGGCCTGGGCCTTGATGGCCTCCACCGGGATCGGCTGCCCGATTACCGGACGGATGAACAGACGCGCGGTCTGGCCCAGGTTGCGAGCCTCGTTGCCGTCGTTGCCGGGAACGGTGATGACCAGGTTGTCGCCGTCGATCACCACCTCGGATCCCGACACGCCGAGGCCGTTCACCCGGGCACTGATGATCTGCTGCGCCTGGTTGAGGGCATCGCGGGTGGGCTTGGAGCCGTCCGGGGTCCGCGCGGTGAGCGTGACGCGGGTACCGCCCTGCAGGTCGATGCCCAATTTCGGATCCGACTGCTTGTTACCGGTGAGGAAGACGAGCAGGTAGACCCCGATGAGCAGGACCAAGAACAGCGTCAGGTAACGGTACGGATGCACCGGCGCCGAAGACGATGCCACGTTGTTGCTTCTCCTAGGTGTGTGCCGCGATCCGCTCCGCAAGGTACCTGCGAGATCCGCCGTCGGTTCTCGGTAGAGGGTACGTGGCGAGCCTGGCGATCAGTCTTTGGTCAGGCGGTCCGCGTCGCTTTCGGTTATTTCGGCAGCTCCAGACTCCGAATCCTCGTCCTCGGGGGCCTCGGGCTCGACGCGGTCGCGGATGGCCAGCTTCATCCAGGTGGTCACCACGCCGGGGGCGATCTCGAGGTCGACGTTGTCATCGGTGATGCCGGTGATGGTGGCCTGCAGGCCGGAGGTGGTGTGCACACGGTCGCCGACGCTCAAGGACTCGTGCAGGTCGATCGTGGCCTGCATGGCCTTGCGCTGGCGGCGCGACGAGAACCACATGAACGCGCCCATGAGGATGATCAGGGGCAAGAAGACGACTAGATCCATGACAGCACTTTCATATCGGGTGCGGGGGTAATGCTCCGGGACCGATCGGCCACGGGCCTCATAGCGGTCCAGTCTGCCATTGGCGGTTGCGGCTGTGACCGCCACGGTGTTGATCCCCCGGTCGCTTCGCTCCAGCCCGCCGACCGGAGAAGATGGTCGGATGGACCTCATCGAGACGCTGCGTAGCACCGGGACGGTGCGAGATTTCACCGATGAACCCGTGCCGGACGCGGTGCTGGCGCGCATCCTCGACACCGCCCGCTTCGCGCCCAGTGGCGGCAACGCGCAGGCCTGGCGGGTGGTGGTCGTCAAGGATCCCGAGATCCGGTCGCGGCTACGTGACCTGTATCTGCCCGGCTGGACCGACTATCTGGCGATGAGCGCAGCCGGTCTGCGGCCGTGGTCACCGGTCAACGACCCCGATGCCGAGCGCGCCGCGCTGGCGGCCGCGGCCGGGCAGGCCGGCGCGGTGCAGGGTTTCGCCGCCCACCTCGACACGGTTCCGGTTCTGATCGCGCTGTTCGCCGACCTGTCCCAGCTGGCGGCGGTGGACCGCGACCTGGATCGCTACACGTTCGCCGGCGGGGCCTCGGTGTATCCGTTCGCCTGGAACCTGCTGCTGGCCGCGCGGGCCGAAGGCCTCGGCGGCGTCATGACGACCATGCTCATCCAGCGGGAGGACGAGGTGAAACAGCTGCTGGGCGCCCACGGGCCGCTGGCACTGGCCGCCGTGATCGCACTCGGGCACCCCGTTCACCAGCCGACGCGGTTGCGGCGCGGCCCGGTGACGTCGTTCACGACGGTCGATCGGGTCGACGGACCCCCCTTGCCGACATGACACCACCGATTACGTTGATAATGGGTCTCAGAACGACGTAATCCATTACATCTCGCGTCCTCGAACCGGGTTTTCAGTTGAAGTCTGCGCTCGCACCGATAGGCTCTGATGGCCCGCTTCGTCCAGCGCCGCATCGCCTAGGAGAACAGCTGTGACCACCCTCGAGCAGAGCCGCAAACTCGTCACCGAGATCCCCGGCCCCGTGTCGATCGAACTGTCCAAGCGCCGTGTGGCCGCGGTGTCGCGTGGTGTCGGCGTCACCATGCCGGTCTACGCGGCGCGGGCCGCGGGCGGGATCATCGAGGACGTCGACGGCAACCGGCTCATCGATCTCGGCTCGGGTATCGCGGTGACGACGATCGGCAACTCCTCGCCGCGGGTGATCGACGCGGTGCGCGCCCAGGTCGCCGACTTCACCCACACCTGCTTCATGGTGACGCCCTACGAGGAGTACATCGCCGTCGCCGAACATCTCAACCGGCTGACCCCGGGCTCCTACGAGAAGCGTTCGGCGCTGTTCAACTCCGGGGCCGAGGCAGTGGAGAACGCCATCAAGGTGGCCCGCGCCTACACCCGCAAGACCGCGGTGGTGGCCTTCGACCACGCCTACCACGGCCGCACCAACCTCACGATGGCGCTGACCGCCAAGTCGATGCCCTACAAGAGCGGGTTCGGCCCGTTCGCGCCGGAGGTCTACCGGGCGCCGATGTCCTACCCGTACCGCGACGGCCTGATCGACAAAGAGTGGGCCACCGACGGCGAACTCGCCGCCGAGCGCGCACTGACGGTGATCGACAAGCAGATCGGCGCGGGCAACCTGGCCGCGGTCATCATCGAGCCCATCCAGGGCGAGGGCGGATTCATCGTTCCCGCACCCGGGTTCCTGCCGACGCTGCGCGCGTGGTGTTCGGACAACAATGTGGTGTTCATCGCCGACGAGGTGCAGTCCGGGTTCGCCCGTACCGGCGCGATGTTCGCCTGCGAGGACGAGGGCATCGAGCCCGACCTGATCGTCACCGCCAAGGGCATCGCCGACGGCCTGCCGCTGGCAGCGGTGACCGGTCGCGCCGAGATCATGGACGCCCCTCATGTCAGTGGCCTGGGCGGCACCTACGGCGGCAACCCGGTGGCGTGCGCGGCGGCGCTGGCCACCATCGAGACCATCGAGCTCGACGGGCTGCTCGACCGGGCCAAGCACATCGAGAAGGTGATGAAGGACAAGCTCGGCCGCATTCAGGCCGACGACGACCGCATCGGTGATGTCCGCGGCCGCGGCGCGATGATCGCCGTGGAGCTGGTGAAGTCCGGCACGGCCGAACCCGATCCGGACCTGACCAAAACCCTTGCGGCCAAGGCGCATTCACAGGGCGTCCTGGTGCTCACCTGCGGCACGTTCGGCAACATCCTGCGTTTCCTGCCGCCCCTGACCATCAGTGACGAACTGCTGATCGAGGGGCTCGACATCCTGGCCGGCATCCTCGCCGACAGCTAGGACGCCGCGATGACGATCGTCAAGAACTTCATCAACGGCGAACTCGTGGACTCCGTCAGCGGAGCCACGATGCCGATCGTCGACCCGTCGACGGGTGAAAAGTACGGCACGGCACCGATTTCCAACGAGCAGGACATCGACAACGCCTACGCCGCGGCGGCGACGGCGTTCGCCGACTGGAAGCGCACCACCCCGTCGCATCGCCAGAAGGCACTGCTGGGGTTCGCCGATGATGTTGAAAAGGCGGCAGCCGATCTGGTTGCGGCTGAGGGCCGTAACACCGGCAAGCCGAACCATGTGACGGCGGCCGAGGAGATCCCGCCGATGGTCGACCAGATCCGGTTCTTCGCCGGCGCGGCCCGGATTCTGGAGGGCAAGTCCGCCGGGGAGTACCTGGCGAACCACACGTCCTGGATCCGCCGCGAGCCGGTCGGGGTCATCGGCCAGGTTGCGCCGTGGAACTACCCGATGATGATGGCCATCTGGAAGTTCTGCCCGGCCATCGCCGCGGGAAACACGGTGGTACTCAAGCCCAGTGACACCACTCCGGTGTCCACCGTGATGCTGGCCGAGATCGCCGCCAAGCACTTCGGCCCCGGCGTGCTGAACGTGGTCTGCGGCGACCGGGTCACCGGCGCGGGCGTCGTCGCGCACCCGACGCCGCAGATGGTGTCGATCACCGGGTCGGTCGCCGCCGGGCGTGCGGTGGCCGTCAGCGCGGGCGGCAACCTCAAGCGAACCCACCTTGAACTCGGCGGCAAGGCGCCGGTGCTCGTCTTCGACGACGCCGACATCGCCGCCGCCGCAGAGGGTATCGCCGTCGCGGGCTATTTCAACGCCGGCCAGGACTGCACCGCGGCCACCCGGGTGCTCGCCCACGCCGGAGTCGCCGAGGAACTCACGGCTGCGCTGGCAGAGCAGGCCAGGGGTACGGCCACCACGTTCGGGCGCGCACCCGACGACGAGGATGCCTGGGTGCCGCCGGTCAACAACCCGAACCAGCTGGAACGGGTGCTGGGCTTCCTCTCCGATGTGCCGTCGCATGCCACCGTCGCCGCGGGCGGAAACCGTCAGGGCGACAAGGGTTTCTACATCGAGCCGACGGTCATCGGCGGCCTGCGCCAGGGTGACCGCCATGTTCAGGAGGAGATCTTCGGGCCGGTGATCACCGTGCAGTCGTTCGCTGACGAGGCCGAGGCCATCGGCTGGGCCAACGGCGTCGAGTACGGCCTGGCCTCCTCGGTGTGGACCAAGGATGTCTCACGGGCCCTGCGGGTCTCGGCCGCACTGGACTTCGGCTGTGTCTGGATCAATACGCATATCCCGCTGGTCGCCGAGATGCCGCACGGCGGATACAAGTCCTCCGGTCACGGCAAGGACCTGTCGATGTACGGCCTGGAGGACTACACCCGCATCAAGCACGTGATGGCCTACACAGGCGGCTGAGTCCCACTCCCCCGTCGCGCCCAAACCGACACACGGGCGCGAAAAGTCGAGTGGAGGACGCCAATTCGTCGATCTCGGCGCTCACTGGTTGACCGGTGTGCGCCGTGAACCGGTCAACCGTTGCCGCCAGCTACGGCGGGGCCGCGGCTCGTCGTCGACGACGTCAGCCGGGCCGGCCACCACAGGCTCAGCGACGGGGGCGGCGACGGGGCGCTGGGCGTAGCGCACGTCGCGCAGGCTGCGCACGGACAACCGGCCCAGTGCGGTGGCGCCCAGGAAGATGATCAACGCGCCGAGCCCACTGAAGAACAGCAACTCCATGGCGATCTGGCGGGCCACCGTATCGGCCACGGGGGTGCCGACATCGCCCAGGCCCCACGGCCCGGCGAACAGCCGTCCCACCACGAACCAGACACCGGCGACCACGCTGATCCAGCCGCCCAGCATGGCCGTGGCCCGGTTGCCCGAGGCCAGCAGCAGCAGCCCGCCCAGAGCGGTGAGCACACCGGGCAGGACCTCCAGCCAGCCGCGGCCACCGGTCCACGTCCACGGGGTGTCCGGATCGTAGGCGAAGTCGAAGTACGGGCCGATGAACGGCACGAGCGCCCCCCACAGCCCCAGCAGGATGAGTAGAAAGCCGCTCGCCGCACCTCGGCTGCGCGGGATGTCGAGTCGGCCGGCACGGGTGTCCACGTCGTTCATGACGCCTCCTGTCTTCGCCCGGCGCGGAGCGCCGGTGGTGACGTCCGTCGCATACCCGCGCCACCATCGGTCGTAACGCCCGCTACTGACAGGACATTCACAGCGACGAGCAGCGGCGATCCGCCTGCCACCGGGAATATCGTTAGCTTCTCTAACGTCATTGCTTTCGGGCGCAGCGTGGCGCCCACGATCCGATTCTTGACTTGCTTGGAGATTCGTCATGCCACTCGATACCCGCGAAGACCGTTTCACCCGCCGAATCACCGACCTCTATGCCACCGATCCGCAGTTCGCCGCAGCACAGCCCCTGCCCGGGGTCAGCGAGGCAGCTGTCGGGCTGCCCCTGTCCGCGATGGTCAGGACCGTGTTGGCCGGCTACGCCGATCGGCCTGCGGTGGGCCAGCGTGTCACTCGATTGCAGCTCGACCCCGACACCGGGCGCCGGACCCGGGTGACCGAACCGGCATTCGACACCCTCACCTACGGGCAGCTGTGGGAGCGCGTCGAGGCGATCACCCGGGCGTGGGCAGGCACCGCGGTACAACCCGGAGACCGGGTGGCGATCCTCGGGTTCACCAGCGTCGACTACACGGTGGTCGACCTCGCGCTGACTCAGCTCGGCGCCGTGGGCGTGCCATTGCAGACCAGCGCGGCACCCTCGCACCTCGCACCGATCGTCGCCGAGACCGAGCCCGCCCTGATGGCCGTCGGCATCGACTACCTCGATGACGCAGTACAGCTCGTACTGACCGGACCGACGCTGAAACGTTTGGTGGTCTTCGACTTTCATGCCGACGACGACGGGCACCGCGAGGCACTCGACATCGCGGCCATCGCACTGGAGGGCACCGGTGTGACAGTGGCGACCCTGGCAGAAGAGATCGACCGCGGTGTCCTCGGTGCGACCGGCACGCCCACGATTGCACTCGACGACGACCCGCTGGCGCTTCTGGTCTACACCTCGGGCAGCACGGGCGCGCCCAAGGGAGCGATGTACCCCGCAAGCAAGGTCGCCGACATGTGGAGCGCCGCCGCGCAGCAGTGGGACCAGCAGCACGGACAGGTTCCGGCGATCGTGCTCAGCTTCATGCCGATGAGCCATGTGATGGGCCGCGGTGCCCTCTACGGTGCGCTGAGCACCGGTGGCACCGTGTATTTCGCCGCCCGGCCCGATCTCTCGACATTTCTCGAGGACCTCGCGCTGGTCCGACCGACACAGCTCAGTCTGGTCCCCCGCGTGTGGGACATGATCCACCAGGAGGTGCAGCGCGAGGTCGACCGCCGTACCGACACCGACGAGAACCGGGTGCTCGCCGAGAAGCGGCAGAGCCTGCTGGGCGGCCGGTTCGTCACCGCGATGAGCGGGTCGGCGCCGATCGCCCCCGAACTCAAAGACTGGGTCGAGCGGTTCCTGGACATGCACCTGGTCGAGGGATACGGCTCGACCGAGGCCGGCGCCGTCTTCGCCGACGGCCAGATCAGGCGGCCGCCGGTGACCGACTACAAACTCGTCGACGTCCCCGAACTCGGCTACTTCGCCACCGATCTACCCCATCCGCGCGGCGAGCTGCTGGTCAAGTCCGAGCAACTGTTCGCAGGCTATTACCGCCGCCCCGATGTCACCGCCGGGGTGTTCGACGCCGACGGCTTCTACCGCACCGGTGACATCGTCGCCGCCGTCGGGCCCGACCAGGTCCGCTATGTCGACCGCCGCAACAACGTTCTCAAGCTGTCACAAGGCGAGTTCGTCACGGTGTCCACACTGGAGGCGGTGTTCACCGCGAGTCCGCTGGTCTCGCAGATCTACCTGTACGCCAACAGTTCTCGGCCCTACCTGCTCGCTGTGGTGGTGCCCACCGACGAGGCGCGTGCCAGTCGCGACGAGGCCGGACTCAAGTCGGCGATCACCGAGTCACTGCAGACCGTGGCGCACGCCGCGGGCCTGCAGTCCTATGAGATCCCCCGCGACGTCCTGATCGAGACGACGCCGTTCACCGTGGAGAACGGCCTGTTGACCGGCATCCGCAAGCTCGCCTGGCCGCGGTTGAAGGAACGCTACGGCCCCACCCTCGAACAGCTGTACACCGATCTAGCCCGCGCGCAGGAAGACGAGCTGCGGGCCATCCGGGGCAGCGCAGCCGACGCCCCGGTGCTGGCGACGCTTATCCGTGCCGCAGGCGCGCTGCTGGGCACCGCGGCTGGCGATCTCGACGCCGGGGCGCACTTCACCGACCTCGGCGGAGACTCGTTGTCCGCGTTGACCTTTGCCAACCTGCTCAACGAGGTCTTCGGCGTGGAGGTGCCCGTCGGGGTGATCGTCAGTCCGGCCAGTGACCTGCGTTCCATCGCCGCCTACGTCGAGGCGCAGCGTTCCTGCACCAGCACACGGCCGACCTTCGCCGCAGTGCACGGTGCCGCCGCCACCGAGGTCCACGCCAAAGACCTTACGCTGCAACGCTTCATCGACGCCGAGACTCTCAGCGCCGCCGGCACACTGCCCAGCCCGCGCCGTGAGATCCGCACCGTTCTGCTCACCGGGGCGACGGGCTTCCTCGGCCGCTACCTCGCGGTGGAGTGGCTGGAGCGGATGAGCCTGGTCGGCGGAAAGGTGATCTGCCTGGTGCGCGCCCGCTCCGACGAGGATGCCCGCTCCCGCCTCGACGCCACGTTCGACAGCGGTGACGCCAGACTCCTTGCCCATTACCGGCAGCTGGCCGCCGAGCATCTCGAGGTCCTCGCCGGTGACAAGGGTGAGCACAACCTCGGCCTCGATACGACCACCTGGCAGCGGCTCGCCGACACCGTCGACCTGATCGTCGACCCGGCAGCCCTGGTCAACCACGTGTTGCCCTACCGGGAGTTGTTCGCGCCCAACGTGTTAGGTACCGCGGAGCTGATCCGCATCGCGTTGGCCACCCGACTCAAGCCCTACATCTACGTGTCGACGATCGGTGTGGGCGCGGGCATCACCGCGGGCCGATTCGTCGAGGACGCCGATATCCGCAGAATCAGCGCGACGCGGGCGGTCGACGACTCCTATGCCAACGGCTACGGCAACAGCAAGTGGGCGGGTGAGGTGCTGCTGCGGGAAGCTCACGATCTCGCGGGCCTGCCGGTCTCGGTGTTCCGCTGCGACATGATCCTGGCCGACACCAGCTATGCCGGCCAGCTCAATCTGCCCGACATGTTCACCCGGATGATCTTGAGCCTGGTCGCCACCGGATTGGCGCCCACGTCGTTCTACGAACTGGACGCCGCCGGCACCCGGCAACGCGCCCACTATGACGGGCTGCCGGTCGAGTTCGTCGCCGAGGCGATCTCGACGTTGGGCACCGAGGTGACCGACCGCTTCGAGACCTACCACGTGATGAACCCCTACGACGACGGCATCGGGCTCGACGAGTTCGTCGACTGGCTGATCGAGGCCGGATACCCGATCCAGCGGATCGCCGACTACGACATGTGGTTGCAGCGGTTCGAAACGGCGATGCTGGCCCTGCCCGAACGGCAACGGCACTATTCGCTGCTGCCCCTGCTGCACAACTACCGGCGACCGGAGCACCCCCTGCGCGGATCAATGGCACCCACCGACAGCTTCCGCGCCGCGGTACAGGACGCGAAGATCGGTGCGGACAAGGACATCCCGCACGTCTCCCCTGACGTGGTCGTCAAGTACGCAACAGACTTGGCCCTACTCGGACTGCTGTAGTCCGTTTTGCGAAGTCGGCACCGGGGCCGCGATGGGACCCAATCGACGCCCCTGTGTCGTTGTCGTTGCAAGCAGTACGATTGGCCAGGCCGTCAAGTGTTGAGGGCGTGGGGCGGGTTCGGGGAAGCAGATGCAACAGGACGTGGGCGTGACGGCGTCGCTTCGGCGCTGGTGGGAACAGCCCGATCAGTACAACTGGTTCTCGGAGTTTCTGGCCTCGCGTCACCTGCAGGGGTTCGCACGGGTGATGGCCGGCTCGACCGCCGGATTCTTCGCGATAGTGCCCATCGTCATGCTGTGGAGCCCGTCGGGCCCGCACGGTCGGGTGGGCACCATAGGAGCGATCACGATGTCGCTGCTGTGCGTGGCCGGGGCGATCATGTGGTTCGTGCGCTGGCCGAGTCAACGCCAATCAGCCGCGTTCGCCCTCGGCGCCAATGCGTGCGTGACCCTCGGTTGCCTGATTGCCGGCAGCCCCATCACCGGGCTGCTGGCCTGCACCACGTTCGCTCCCCTTGCGGGGTATGTGGCGTTGTTCCACTCCAGCCGGCTGCTGACGGCCACCCTGGTCAACGCGGGCCTGACGACGGCGTTCGCGGCTGTGCGGATCGCCGCTGACGGCGATATCGCCCTGGCAGCAGCGCATTTCATGGCGGTGTCGATCGCGGTTGTCGCCGTGCCGTTCGCCGCTCAGGTGATGGTGCACCTGCTGATCGTGGACGCGCTGCTGTCGCATACCGATCCGCTGACCGGGCTGCGGAACAGGCGCGGCTACTACACGTCCGCGGCGCAGCTGATCGACACCGCCGGCGGGTCTGCGTCGTCGTGGCTCACCGTCACCCTTGTCGACCTGGACGGCTTCAAACAGATCAACGACCGGCACGGTCACGGCTTCGGCGACGCGGTCCTGGTCGCGGTCGCCGAGAACCTGCGGCGGGCAAGCGCCATGAATTCCGTGGTGGCGCGGGTGGGTGGCGAGGAATTCCTGATCGCGGAACTGACGGGACCCGGTGACACCACGACCCGCGCCGAACTCCTGCGCCAGGCCGTCGAATCGACCCCCGGCGGGGTCACCGCCAGCCTCGGGGTGGCCTCGATGGCGCTCGCGGATATCGAGCGGGGTGCTGTGCAGCGGGCAACCCAGCATCTGGTGGACGAAGCCGATGCAGCGATGTACGAGGCGAAGCGGTCCGGCGGCAACCAGATTCGGCACCGGCAGTCGGCGAGCCGGCTGCCAGACTGACGGTCTACCTACAGCACCGAGATCGCCAGCAGCACGACCGCGATCAGCGGAAAAACGCCCTGGGTGATCGCGGCGCGGGCCTTGTCCGGTGAGGCGGCCAGCAGCACGACGGCCGCAGCCAGCATGGAGCCTACGCCGGCAAACACCAGCGCGGAGCCGACAGCGTTGTGTCCCAACACGATTGCCACGGCACCGACGGCAGCAACGATCGCCAGGAACAGGTTGTAGAAGCCTTGGTTGAACGCCAGCAGTTTGGTGGTTTCGGCTTCCTCGGGCGTGGTGCCGAACACCTTTCGGGTACGCGCCGAGGTCCAGGTCAGTGATTCCATGACGAAGATGTAGACGTGCAGCAGCGCGGCGAGCGTGGCGAACACCAAAGCGGCAGCGGTCATGTGGCGATCCGTTCGTCGAAGTTCACTGGAAGAGGCCGGACTGCCCGAGCCCGCTGGCACGCGGTGGTGCGACCATTCCGAGGTGGGTCCAGGCTAGTGGTGTGGCGACGCGGCCGCGAGGAGTTCGCGCGATCATGCCTGCGCGCACCAGGAATGGCTCGCACACCTCCTCGACGGTGGTGGCCTCCTCCCCCACTGCCACCGCCAGGGTCGAGACCCCCACCGGCCCGCCGCCGAAGCTCTTGGTCAGGGCGGAGAGCACAGCGCGGTCCAGCCGGTCCAGGCCGAGTTCGTCGACGTCGTAGACCGCCAGGGCCGCCTTGGCGATGTCGCGGGTAATGATCCCGTCGGCCCGTACCTCGGCGTAGTCACGCACGCGGCGCAACAGCCGGTTGGCGATACGCGGGGTCCCCCGCGACCGGCGGGCGATCTCGGCGCCCGCCTCCGCACCGAGTTCGATGCCCAGGATTCCGGCCGACCGGCCCAGTACGCGCTCGAGTTCGGTGGGCTCGTAGAAGTCCATGTGTGCGGTGAAACCGAAGCGGTCCCGCAGCGGGCCGGTCAGCGCCCCGGACCGGGTGGTCGCACCGACGAGGGTGAACGGCGCCACCTCCAACGGAATGGACGTGGCACCAGGGCCTTTGCCCACCACCACGTCGACGCGGAAGTCCTCCATCGCCAGGTACAGCATTTCCTCGGCGGGCCGCGCGATGCGGTGAATCTCGTCGATGAACAACACGTCGTGCTCGACGAGGTTGGACAGCATCGCCGCCAGGTCACCGGCGCGCTCCAGCGCAGGCCCGGAGGTGACGCGAAGCGATGAGCCCAGCTCGGCGGCGATGATCATCGCCAGCGACGTCTTGCCTAGGCCCGGCGGACCGGACAGCAGGATGTGATCCGGTGTGCCGCCGCGGTTCTTGGCGCCTTCGAGGACCAGCTGCAACTGTTCGCGCACCCGGGCCTGCCCGATGAACTCCCGCAGCGACCGCGGCCGCAGGCTGGCGTCGATGTCGCCTTCGCCGACACTGAGCATCGGCGAGACATCACGGTCGATGTCCTCTTCCTCGGCGTCGCCCTCGAACCGGCTCATGTGGTCTTACCCAGCAACGACAGAGCGGCGCGCAGTGCGCTGGATGTGCTGGCCTCGGGGTCACCTGCCAGGACCTTGTCGCAGGCCTCCTCGGCCTGTTTGATCGCAAAACCAAGTCCGACAAGGGCTTCCACGACCGGAGCGCGCACCGCATGCCCGGAGATGGTGGCCACACCGGCTGAACTGGACACCGGGCCGATCTTGTCGCGCAGTTCGAGCACCATCCGCTCGGCGCCGCGCTTGCCGATCCCGGGCACCCGGGTCAGTGCGGTGACATCGCCGTCGGCCAGCGCCTGGCGCAGCGCGGTCGTGTCGTACACCGCCAGCGTGGCCAGGGCGATCTTGGGACCCACGCCCGAGACCCCGAGCAGCGTCAGGAACAAGTCACGCGCGTCGGCATCGGCGAAGCCGTAGAGCGTCTGGGAATCCTCGCGCACGATCATCGCGGTGATCAGCCGCGCTTCGCTGCCGCGGCGCAGGGTCGCCAGTGTCGATGGGGTGGTGATCACCTTGTAGCCCACGCCGGCGGCCTCGATCACGACGTGATCGAGGGCGATGTCGAGCACCTCGCCGCGCACCGACGCGATCATCTCGCCGCCTTCAGCCGCGCCACGTACGCACGTTTCTGCTCAGCGGCCATTGCCTCGGCCTTGGCCATCCGCGCGATCATCGGAGCCCGCCAGCAGTGGCAGATCGCCAGGGCGAGGGCGTCGGCGGCGTCGGCCGGTGTCGGCTTCTGCTGCAACTGCAGGATCCGGGTGACCATCGCGGTGACCTGTGCCTTGTCGGCGCGGCCATTGCCGGTGACGGCGGCCTTGACCTCGCTGGGAGTGTGGAAGTGGACGTCGATGTCGCGGCGGGCGGCGGCCAGGGCGATCACCCCGGCGGCCTGGGCGGTGCCCATCGCGGTGTTCGCGTTCTGGTTGGCGAACACCCGCTCAATGGCCAGCACCTCCGGTACGTGGGTGTCGAGCCAGTGCTCGACGGTGTCACTGATGGTGAGCAGCCGCTTCTGCAGCGGCTGATCGGCCGGGGTACGCACGACGTCGACATCGAGGGCGACGACCTGACGGCCGCCGTGACCCTCGATCACCGACAGACCGCAGCGCGTCAACCCTGGGTCGACTCCCATCACCCGCACGGATCGCCTTTCGCCTACGAACAGCTGTTCGATACCTTAACCGCTGCGGCCGACAGCACTGCGCAACGACATACCCACCGGGTCAGCGTTCCAGGGCCATCGCAGTCAACGCCGGATCCGAGGTGCCGCCGGAGTGGCCCGGCACCGTGCGCCAGATCAGGGCCGCACACAGCAGGGTGATCAGCACGGCACCGGCGGTCACGACGAACGGCAGCCAGACGGCATGGGCGAACAGTGCTCCGGCCGCCCCTGCACCGACAGCGATGGCCGACATCTCGGCGACCCCGAACAACGACTGCGCGCGCCCGGCGGCGGCGGTCGGGACATTGCGCGACAGTAGTGACAGGGCGGCCGGATAGGCGACGGTGAACCCGGCGGCTTCGAAGGATCCCAGGACGATCAGCACAACCGGGCTGTCGATGAACGGATAAGTGGCCAGGAACGTCGCCGACAGCGCGATCGCGGCCAGCGCGAGCCGGCGTTGGTCATAGCGGTCGACGAGTCGGCCCGAGAACGGCGCGACGACGATGAACGGGATGGCGTAGGCGGCCCACGACAGCCCGATCTGCAGGTTCGTGGCGCCCTTGCTCTGCAGCAACAGCGACCAGCACGCCTCGTACACCCCGGCGCACAAGCCGCCGGCCAACCCGGCGAGCATCGCCCCCTGCAGTCCCCGCCTGCGCAGCAGATCGCGTGCAGACACGGAATCGCTTGGCGTCGAGGGGCTTTCCTCATCGGGCAGCGCGATGAACAGCATCGGCAGGCACGCCAGCACCGAACACACCGCGGTACCGATGAACATCGCGTCGACGTGACGTTCGGGCACCAGGCTGCCCACCACCGGTCCGATGGCCATCCCCGCCAGTTCGCTGGAGTACAGCCAGGCATACCCGACCCCGCGGCGTTCGGCGGGGATGCAGCGGCCGACCATGCTCAGCGCCGCCACCCGCACCGCTCCCGATCCGAACCCCTGCAGCCCGCGCAGCACCGCGTAGGCCGAACCCGCCTCGACGAGGACGAAAGCCACACTGGCGCCGGCATACAGCAGCAGACCGGCGACGATGACCGGGCGATGACCCCAGCGGTCGGCAGCCCACCCGCTGGGGTACTGCGCCACGACGGCCGCCGCGAAGTAGGCGCCCATGACGATGCCGACCGTGCCGACCGAGACCTGCTGGTGGACGAGGAACAACGGGAGGATCGGCAGGATCGCGGTAGCCCCGAGGAACTGCAGGCCCATCGTGGCGGCCACACTGCCGAGCAGCAGACGCTCGGAGCCTCGCGCGTCAGTAGATGACGGCACCAGACTCCGCCTCGGGGCTGCCATGCCCGCGAGCCTCGGCCATGATCTCGGCTATCCGCTCGCCAGAAGCCTTCCAGCCCTTGATCTTTTCCCGGCGCACCTCGTCACCCTTGCGCTTGACCACGATCGTCCACGGGACGCCGAGGAAACGGGCGAGCACCCAGAACGGCCAGATCACCACCAGCGGCAGAGTCAGCAGCACCCCGAGCGCGAATAGCCCGCCCCACTCCGGCAGTTCGAGCAGCCAGGTGCCGAAGGGCCACCAGACCCGGCGAACCGTCCACCGGGTGTTGGTGGCGTCGCGAACCGCCGGCATCGTCGTCAGTCTTCGTCGAGCTGCGCGGCGACGTCGTCGGGAATGTCGATATTGGTGTAGACGTCCTGGACGTCGTCACTGTCCTCGAGCGCGTCGACCAGCTTGAGCACCTTGCGCGCACCCTCCAGATCGACGGGCACGGTGACCGACGGCTGGAAGCTGGCTTCGGCGGAGTCGTAGTCGATGCCGGCGTCCTGCAGTGCGGTGCGCACCGCCACCAGGTCGGTCGGCTCGCAGATGACCTCGAAGCCCTCACCGAGGTCGTTGACCTCTTCTGCACCGGCCTCCAGAACGGCCAGCAGGATGTCGTCCTCGGTCAGGCTGTTCTTCTCCAGCGTGACCACGCCCTTGCGGGCGAACAGGTAGGACACCGAGCCGGGATCGGCCATGTTGCCGCCGTTGCGGGTCATCGCCACGCGGACCTCGCCGGCGGCCCGGTTGCGGTTGTCGGTGAGGCATTCGATGAGGACGGCGACGCCGTTGGGTCCATAGCCCTCGTACATGATCGTCTGCCAGTCGGCGCCGCCGGCTTCCTCACCGGCGCCGCGCTTGCGGGCCCGCTCGATGTTGTCGTTGGGCACCGACGTCTTCTTGGCCTTCTGGATGGCGTCGTACAGCGTCGGGTTGCCGGCCGGGTCGCCGCCGCCGGTGCGGGCCGCGACCTCGATGTTCTTGATCAGCCGGGCGAACTCCTTGCCGCGGCGCGCATCTTTGACGGCCTTCTGGTGCTTGGTGGTGGCCCATTTGGAATGGCCGCTCATCGTGGTACTTCCTCTTCCTTCTGCAGACGGCGCCGAAGCCTCGTAACCCGACGAGTCTACGTGCTGGGGTCGAGCTCACCGTCGACATAGTGCTGCAACACCGGGGTCATCGCGGCCAGCACCTGATCTTCGGGCATCGACGCCAGCGGTTCGATCTTCCAGACGTAGCGCACGAGGGCGAATCCCATCAGCTGACTCGAGATCAGGGCACTGCGGGTGAGCCGCTCGGACTCGTCGTCACCGAGGCTGGACTGCCCGATGAGGCTGCGCTCGACGATGGTCCGCAACTTCTCCCGGGTGGTCGGTTCGTGTGCCGCGGTGAGCACCACGGCCCGCAGCGTCGGTCCGATCTCGTCGTCCTCCCAGCTGCTCATCACGGTTCGCAGCAGTTGGGCGGCCAGCTCCTCGCGGGGGGTCGACCAGGTCGCGGCGACCTTCTCCAGCCAGCGCGGCGGTGGTGCGGTGGCGGCGTCGAGCAGGCCGTCTTTGGATCCGAAGTAGTGGTAGACCAGCGCGGGATCGACGTCGGCAGCGCGGGCTACGGCCCTGATCGTGGTGCCCGCCGAGCCGAATTCAGCAAAGGATTCCCGGGCGGCGGTCAGGATGCGTGCCGAGAGAACTCCGCGTTCATCGCGCGGACCAGGGGAAACAGTCTTGGCCACCGGCCGAGCATACCCGGAGATTCACGTTGCGTTGAAACTAGTTTCACCATACGATGAAACTGTCTCAACGATGCGTGAAAGAGGAGCCGATATGGCCACCGCTTCCGGAACCGAGCCAGGACAGCGCCAACTCAACGGGCCGCAGACCACCGGCCGCACGTATCGCAACCTCAGCGAGCCCCGGCACCTGATGCGGCACGACCGCAACGTCCCGGTACCGATGCGCGACGGCGTCACACTGCTGGCCGACATGCACCGTCCTGACTCCGTTGGGCGCTTTCCCGCTCTGATCGCGGCCTCGCCCTATCCACGCCAGATCCAGGACCTCGGCGCACCGATGGGGTTCATCGAGGCCGGCGCGACCGACTTCTGGGTGCCCCGCGGCTACGCGCATGTCATCGCCAACGTGCGCGGCACCGGCGGTTCCGGCGGCGAGTTCGGCTTCTTCGACGCCCAGGAACGCCAGGACATGTACGACCTCGTCGAGTGGGTGGCAGCCCAGCCGTGGTGTGACGGCACGGTCGGCATGATCGGCATCAGCTACTTCGCCATGACCCAACTGGAAGCCGCGGTGGAACGGCCGCCGCACCTGAAGGCGATCTTCCCGGTGGCCGTCACCGCGGATCTGTACGAGGCAGCCTGCCACCACGGATTGTTCAGTTCGTCGTTCGTCTCGCCGTTCCTCGCGCTGACCGGAATCACCGCCGGGCGCGGCGACCGCTTCTGGCGCAGTGCCCCCTTCGAGGCGGCACGAAAGGTCCTCAAGACCCCGGCCCTGCACCACAAGTTCGCGACCTTCAATGGTGAGGCTGCACTGACGGTGGTCAAGGCCCTGGCGCGCACACCGCACGACCCGCGCCCGTGGGACGAGTTGTGGCTCGATGCTGCGGTACGCCACCCCCTGCGGGACTCCTGGTGGGACGAGCGCGATCTCACCGCGCTGCTCGGCAACGTCGACATCCCGGTCTATCTGGGCTGCGACTGGCAGAACGTGCCGCTGCATTTGCCGTCCACCTTCATCGCCTGGCAGCACCTGACCAACAGCCCGTGCGTGCGGATCGGCCTGCTCGACGAGTTCGGGCTCACCTGGCCATGGGAGAGCCTGCACACCGAAGCTCTGGCCTGGTTCGACCACTGGCTCAAGGGAATCGACACCGGAATTCTCGACGGTCCCCCGGTACGCTACGTGCTGCCCGGAGAAGGCCAGTGGCACGAATCCGAAACCTGGCCTCCACGTGGCGAATTCACCGAGTTCACACTGCACGGCGACGGCAGTCTCGACACCATGGCGGGGCCAGCCGGCAGCCGGGAACTGCTGGTGCTCGGCAGCGGCCTCAACCGGGCCAAAGCCAGTCCGATCGATCCGCCGTCGCAGCTGACCTGGACCAGCGCACCGCTGCAGTTCCCCGTCGATGTCGTCGGCGAGATCGAACTGCGCCTGGTCGCGGCCGCCACGGCCATCGACACCGCCTGGATCGTCACGCTGTCCGACGTGGCACCGGACGGTTCGAGTACACCGGTCACCGCCGGGTGGTTGCGCGCCAGCCTGCGCGAGGTCGACGAGGCGACCAGCCGTCCCGGCGCACCCGTGCTGCCGTGCAGGAGAGCCGAAGCGGTGCCCATCGGGGATGACGTCGAGTATCGGATTCCGTTGGTGCCCAATGCTAGAAGGTTCGCAGCCGGGCACCGCATCGCACTGACGGTCACCAGCGACGACCAGAACCCGGACACCCCGGCGATGATGAACTTCCGGCATGCCAGCGTGGGCACCAGCAGTGTCAACACCGTGAGATCTGCCTCGCGGCTGCTGTTGCCGGTCGTCGAGGTAGCCGAGAAGCTCAGCCGGCCGGCGTGATCACACCGGCCGCACGTTTCACTCGCTGGCCGTCAACCCCGCGCCATCAACGTCAGCCCAGAACGGTCCCCACGTCGGAAATGCATGCGGAAGAACGGGCTTGACTTCCGGGTGCCAGTCGACGAAGCCTTCGTTCTGCTGCGGTCGGCTGAGAAGGTCGGCGGTGTACCAGTGCTTGTCGACTCGGCGCTCGAACAGCCACTCGCCGTCAACCTTGGCGTAGCGGTCGTCGTAGCAGATTGCTATGACCTCCCACTTGTCGCCGACTTCGTGTTCGGCACGACAATACGTCTTGCCCCGCGCGGTCGTGGCATTGACCAACTCAATGCGATGCCCGCAGATCAGATGGATCGACCGATAGAACGTCTGCACCTGCGGAGTGATGTACTTCCGCAGCGCCTCGCGCCCGCGACCAAAACTGCCACAGTCCACGTCGGGCACGAACAGGTTCACCCAGGCGTCGATGTCACGCCCGTCCACCGCGAGCGCGTACCGGATCGGCAGCTGGCCGATCGCCAGGCGATCCTCGATCGCTGTGATCCGAGAAGCGAGATCTCCCTGCGACATGTGCACTCCCCTGGGGCCGAGATACGTGCAATGAGCGACCGGCTGTCGACGCCCGACGACGGCCAGCCCAATTGGGCTCAGTACCGCATGTGGCTGCCGGCGGCCACATTCAGAGTCTCCCCTGTCGTGGAACGTGATCGGTCGGAGAGCAGGTACGAGGCGGCCTCAACGATGTCGGCGACGTCGGCCACCCGCCCCAGCGGCGACTTGGGCAGCTCGAGATCGACAAGTTCCGGGTGGAGTTCGTCAATGAAGCGGGTGCCGGTAACCACGCCCATCGTCAACGAGTTGACTCGAATTCCGTACGGCCCCCCCTCGTGGGCGCAGCATCGAGTCAGAACGTTCAGCCCGCCTTTGGACACCGCATAGGGGGTCTCCATGCCGGCGCCGCCGATGTCGGGTGCGTAGGTGGAGACATTGAGGATGACGCCACCCCTACCGGAGTCACGCATCTGGGTCATCGCCAGCTTCGACAACAGCCACGGCCCGTCCAGGTTGACCGCCATGATGCGGTCCCACTCGGCTGGGTCGTAGTCGAAGATCGAGCCGAGAACGTTCTGGGCGGCATTGTTGACCAGAATGGAGATCGGCCCGACCTCCTCAGCCACCCACTGACAGACGTCGGTGATCTGCTCGCGAACGCCGACATCGAGGGTCCGGCCGAACACGGTCCGGCCGGATTGGGCGGACAGCTCAGCCGCCACCTGCTCGGTACGCCCCGCATGGGAATCAGTGACGACTACCGTTGCGCCGTCACGCACAAGCCGGCTGGCGATCGCCCGACCGATGCCGCGGCCCGCCGCCGCTGTCACAAGCGCGACCTGACCTTCGAATTCGCCACCAGCGGTCATCGCAAGTCCTCTCCCGGATTCTCGAGTCTCTCATCAATAAGATAGATGATTGAGTTCTTTGACGGGAGGGCGGGCTGCAGCGGGCTAGGAGAGCACCTCGACGAGGGTCGAATCGGAGTCGCCGACCATGTACTGCTCCACGTTTCCGAGGTGCTTGCGCCAATGCCGTTGGGCTTCCTCGTTGTCGCCTGCCGACAACAACGACACGAGCTTCGTGTACGCCCGCATCGCGGCCCGATTGACCGGCAGACCAACGTCATGAGTGGCCACGAAGATCTTGTTGTGCGCATCGACGATCTCGAACAACATTGCGCCCAGCAGACTTAGCGTGGCACTGCCGGCAGCGTCGACCACAGCGAGGTGGAACCCCACGCTGAATTCGGCAAAACGCTGCTCATCATCGTTCGACAGAAATTCCTGGCCTTCGTCCAGCTTGCGCTCGAGGTCACGGATCGCTGCCTTGCGGCGGTTACCGCCGATCATCCCGACCGCCGAGACCTCGATCTCGGTGCGCGCCTGGTAGAGGTCACTCAAAGGGACGCCCTGGTACTGCAGGAGGAGACCCATGTACCGAGCGGCCACCGCGCCGTCGGGTTGAAGCACCCGACCACCGCCGCGGGCGCCTCGTTGCACGGTGATGATCGATTCCGATTCCAGGATCCGGAACGCCTCACGCAGTGTCGGACGGGACACGCCGAAATCCTGCATCAACACGACTTCGCTGGGCAGCAGGTCCCCGGAACCGAGCTCGCCGGTGATGATCCGGCGCCGGAGGTTCGCCGCCACCAGCTCACTGGCTTTGGGAACCTTCACCAGTCTCGACTTCGCCACCGTTAGCGCCTCGGCCCTCTCGCTCAAGTCCTGCGAACTGCTTGAAGGAGCAGTCTAACCGTCTGAATCATTCGCCGTCTTAGCTTGCAATCCCGCGCGTCGGCGTCTGACGGTCGGGCGCCGAGGCCGCCGGACGGATCAGTCCCTCCTGCACCACCGTGGCGACATGCCGACCGTCCTGGTAGAACTCGCCCCGGCAGAACCCCCGGCCGGCAGAGGCAATCGGGGAGATCTGGTGGTACAGCAGCCACTCGTCGGCCCGCAGAGGCGCGTGAATCCACAGACAATGGTCCAGCGACGCGATCCGGTAACCGGGGTGCCGGTGGGAGATGCCGTGCGGCGCCAGCGCCGCGCCGAGCAACGTCATATCGGACAGGCACGCCAGGATCGCGATGTGCAGCACCTGGGATCCCCGGACTTCCTCCCGGGTCCGCAGCCACACCTGCGCAGCGGGAGTGTGGCCCGTAGTCGTGGGCCTGGGCAGAACCGGCGGCCGGGGGGACACGCGGATGTCCACGGCCGCCCAACTCCGGTACAGATCGGGCCATCGCTCGACGTCGGCGGCAGGGCCCGTCAAGGGATCGCACGAGTCCGGCGACGGCGCCGCCGGCTGTTCACGATCGTGCCTCAGACCGTCCTCCCCCACGTGAAACGACGCCTGCATGGTCAGGATGTCCGCACCTGATTGGGCCGCAACCACCCGGCGGCGGGAGAAGGATCGGCCGTCACCAACGCGGTCGACCTGATAACTGATCGGTCTGGCAGGCACGGCGGCTGAGACGAACACACAATGCACGGAGTGCGGAAGCCGTTGCCCTGCAACGGTGTCGGCGGCAGCCATCAACGCCTGGCCGATCACATGTCCGCCGAACAGGGCGCGGCCGGTTCGGTCGCCGGCCGACCCCAGGAAGGTGTCATGCCCCTCATCGTGAAGGGTGAGTAAGTCCACCAACTCGCAGACGCTGCCGGCCACGTGGGGTCCTTTCCTATTGCGAGACCAGACCGATCAAGCGGGCAAGACGCTCACGGTGCCAGGACGGGGATCCGAACAGCACTTCTGCTGACTTCGCCCGCTTGAAGTACAGGTGCGCCGGATGCTCCCAGGTGAAGCCGATGCCGCCGTGCATCTGAATGCTCTCGGCGGCAACGTGATAGAAGGCTTTCGAGCAGTAGGTCTTGGCGATCGATGCCGCTGTCGAGAGATCCACGGCCGAGTTGGCCGCTGCTGTGGAGGCGTAAGCCGCTGCGGAGCGGGCGGATTCGAGTTCGACGAGCATATCAGCGCACCGGTGCTTGAGTGCCTGGAAGGATCCGATCGCCCGGCCGAACTGGTGCCGAACCTTGAGGTAGTCGACGGTCGCGTCCAGAACGGCGGCGGTACCGCCGACCTGTTCGCAGGCCAGTGCGACGATCGCCCGGTCGAATACGTCGGCCAGTACCGGCCACCCGGCGCCATCGGCACCGAGCAGGACGGCCGGGGTCGCATCGAAGGTCACCGAAGCGAACCGCCGGCTCAGGTCCAGCACGTCGCGCGCCTCGATTCGAAGACCCTCGGCGGGCGCCTCGACGCAGAACAGTGAGACGCCGGCCGGGGTACGCCCCGCAACGACGAGGAGTCCGGCAATCGCACCGTCGAGCACGTAGGGCTTGGTTCCGGTGAGGACCCAACCGGCCCCACTCGGCTGCGCGGTCACCGTGATGTCATCGGGGTCCCAGTGCGCGGCGCGCTCGGTCACCGCGACGGTGGCGACCAACTCCCCCGCGGCGATCGCGGGCAGATACTGTTCGCAGGCGTTCGTGTCCTGCGAACACAGCAGCGCGTTGGTCGCCAGAACGACGGTGGACAGCACCGGGCCGGTGTAGAGCGCCCGGCCCGTCTCCTCCATCACGATCGCCAGTTCGTCGAAACCGTAACCGGCGCCGCCGAATTCCTCGGGGATCGCCAGTGACGGCAACCCGATCTGATCGGCCGCGGTGTGCCACGCGGATTCGTCGTAACCCGAGTCGCTGTCGAGCTGGGCACGCACCGCGGATTCTGACGAATGCTTGGTCAGGAAGGCGCGCATCACATCGCGAAGAGCGTCGTGCTCTTCGGTGGGTATCAGTGCCATGGCGTTGTCAGACCTCCAGTGAGAATTGCCAGATCAGCAGGTGGATGTGGATGGACATGCCGATCCTCATCGGGGTAGGCCGAGCAGACGCTCGGCGATGATGTTGCGTTGGATCTCCGAGGTGCCGCCGTAGATGGTCTCGGCGCGCGAGAGCAGGAAGAGCTTGCGGGCCTCTGCGCAACGTGTGGTCGTCACCGCGAAGAGGGCATCGGGACCGAAGAGATCGACTGCCAGTTCACCGATTCGCTGATGGTGCACCGAAGCGAACAGCTTGCTGACGGTGGCGGCCGCCTGGGTGGCCGCGCCCGGCTCACCGCCGGACTGACCCAACAGGTCCATCACGATGCGCAGGTTCGTGGAGCGCATCAACTGCACGCCGATGTAGGCGTCGACGAGTTCCTGGCGGACCAGCGGATCGTCGACGGCACCGATGCGCGTCGCCTCCTCGATCAGTTCACTGACTTCACGTTGCATCGCCAGCTGCATCGGCATCAGCGCGCTGCCACGCTCCATGCCGAGGGTGGCCATCACCACCTTCCAGCCGTTGCCCACACCTCCGACGACCATGTCGGCACCCGTCAGTGCATCGTTGAAGAAGCACTCGCTGAACTCCGTTGACCGGGCGAGGTTCTCGATCGGCCGTACGTCCACACCGGGCTGGTGGACGTCCACCAACAGCAGCGACAAGCCGCGGTGACGCAGATCGACGTCAGGGTCGGTCCGGCACAGGACGTAGAGCCAGTCGGCGTGCTGGCCGAAGGTCGTCCAGACCTTCTGCCCGTCGACGTGCCACTGGTCCCCGTCGAAGCTGGCCTTCGTACGCACGGCCGCCAGGTCGGAGCCGGCACCGGGTTCGGAGAAGCCCTGACCCCACATCTCCTCGACGGACAGGATCTTGGGAATGAACCGCTGCTTCTGTTCCTCGGTTCCGAAGGCCAGCAGCGTGGGCCCGAGCAACTCCAGCGCCTGGGTGTTGACCCGCGCGGGGGCGGCAGCGCGCGCGTACTCGTATTCGAAGACGATCTCCTCGACCAGACCGAGCCCGCGGCCGCCGTACTCGCGCGGCCAGGTCAGACCCAACCAGTTGCCGGCTGCCAACTCCCGCTCCCATGCGGTGCGGACATCCCACGCGACGTCGTCGGTGGGGCTGCCCACCCCGCGGTGGGCGGCGAACTCACCGATGAGGTGTTCGTCCAGCCAGGTGCGGACCTCGTCGCGGAACTCTGCCGCACCCGAAATCAGATCAGCGATGTCGAATTCCATGTCTTTCCTAGAGATTCAGCGGGGAGTACGGCCCGAACTCCGGAGTCCGGCGTTCGCGCAGGCTAGCGGTTCCCTCGGCGAAGTCGGGCTGAGCTTTGGACAGCGTCAGCAGATGCTGCGCCCGCACCCTGGCGGCGTCCATGCTCTGTTCGCAGTCTCGCCAGATCTGCGACTTGACCATCGCCATCGCCACCGGCGACACCGTGGCCGCGAGCTGGTGGGCGTACTCCAGCGCGTCGGCCAACACTCGGCCCGGGGGTGACACCCGCTGGACGACGCCGAGTTCCCTCGCTTCGTCGGCCAGGAACACCCGGGCCGAGGCCAGCAGGTCGAATGCGTGCGCCGGGCCGGCGAGGCGCACCAGCATCCACGCGCTGGCGTCCTCGGCCGGCAGCCCGCGTTTGGCGAACGCAGTGCTGAACTTTGCTCCCGCAACGGCGAACCGATAGTCGAAGTTCAGCGCCTGGGCCAGTCCGATCCCCGCGCACGCACCGTTGATGGCGCCGATGATCGGCTTGGGAATCGTGGTGGCATAGGTCTGCGGGCGCCGGTTGCTGGTGTAGGCCTGTCCGCCGGCCACACCGGCGAGCACCTCGGGGTCCAGCCCCGGCACGAAGGAATCACCCGCGCCGGTCACCACGATCACCCGAACCCGCTCGTCGGCTGCGGCCCGGTCCAGCGCTTCGTAGAACTCGTGTTCCATCGCAGCGGTCCACATGTTGCGCCGCTCGGGCCGGCTCAGGGTGAGCACTGCTGCGCCCTCGCCGTCGACGTCGTAGAGCACTGTCGGCTCGGTCACGAGGCCTCCCATCCGTCCAGTTCGTCGGGTAGCGGAATATCCTTCGGCACAGCAAAGTTCGGTGTCCGCTTCTCCAGGAAGGAGGCCACCCCTTCGGCGGAGTCCGGCTGCCGGCCCATCCACCGGAACACTTCCCATTCGGTGCCGAACGCGGCTTCGCGGTCACCCTCGGCCAGCATGTCGTAGAGCAACTGCTTGGTCACCCCGACGGCCGACGGGGCGGTGTTCGTCGCGATGTCAGCAGCAATCGCCAGCGCCCTGTCGAGCACCCGCTCGCCAGGTACCGCCTCGGTCGCCAGGCCCATGCGCGCCGCCTCGGCACCGCTGAACAGCCGACCGGTGAGCAGAAGTTCAGTAGCGGTGGACAGTCCGACCAGTCGCGGTAACAGCCACAGCGAGTTCTGCTCCGGAATCAGTCCGCGCCGGGTGAAGACGAATCCGTACTTGGCCGATTCGTTGACGATCCGAATGTCCCACTGCAGCGGGAACGTCAGCCCCAGCCCCACTGCCGAACCGTTGAGCGCTCCGATGATCGGTGTGCGCATCCGCCACGGCCGCGGCCTAGCCGCAATCTCCGCTTTGGCCTCCCGGTGGCGCTTCTGGTCGAAAGCGAAGTTGGAACCGCCCGGCTCCATGTCCGCACCGGCCGAGAACAGCTTGCCCTCGCCGGTGACGATGATGACCCTGATGGCCTCGTCTTCGTCGAGTTCGGCCAGTTGCCGATGCAGTTCGATCTGCATCGCCGTGGTGAAGCCGTTGCCGCGGTCGGGGCGGGCCAGCCAGATCAGCCCGACCGGGCCGTGGCGGTCAGCCCGGATCCCGTCCACCACGACCGCGGAATCAGACACGGGGCTTACCCGAACCGTCCGAGTTCGGTCGTGCCTCGGCGAGCAGACCAGGAATGACCTCGCCGAGTTCTGCCGGATCCCAGCGGGATTCGCGGCTGACACCCGGACCGGCCTGCCAGGTTTCGGCCACCGAGATCGAGCCGCCCTTGACGTTGAACACCCGGCCGGTCACGGCCTCTGCCTCCGGAGAGGCCAGCCACACCACGATCGGCGAGATGTTGGCCGGTGAGCCGGCGTCGAATCCGGTGCGCTCCTTGATATCTGCCATCGCTGCCACGTAGTTGTCGAGCCCCTGCGTCATCTGGGTCAGGGCGCTGGGGGCGATCGCATTGACGGTGATGCCCAGGCGGGCGAGCTCGTCGGCCAGGATCACGGTGAAGGCGGCGATGCCGGCCTTGGCTGCTCCGTAGTTTGACTGGCCGACATTGCCGTACAGGCCTGACGGCGACGAGGTGTTGACGATGCGGGGATGCGACACCGGCGTGCCCGCCTTGTGCTGGTCCCGCCAGTAGGCCACGGCATGTTTGGTCGGCGCGAAGGTGCCGCGCATGTGCACCTTGATGACGGCATCCCACATGTCGATGTCCATGTTGACGAACATCTTGTCGCGCAGGATGCCGGCGTTGTTGACCAGCACGTGCAGGTCACCGAAGGTGTCCAGGGCGGTCTGTATCAGCCGGCCGGCGCCATCCCAGTCGGAGATGTCGTCGGAGTTCGCGACAGCCTCGCCGCCGAGCTGTGTGATCTCCTCGACCACGTCACCGGCCGGGCCGAGGTCGTTGACCACGACCTTGGCGCCCTGCCGGGCGAATTCCAGTGCGTGTTCGCGCCCGATTCCGCCCGCGGCGCCGGTGACGATGACGACGCGTCC
This sequence comes from Mycobacterium sp. NBC_00419, assembly GCF_036023875.1. Lineage (NCBI taxonomy): Bacteria > Bacillati > Actinomycetota > Actinomycetes > Mycobacteriales > Mycobacteriaceae > Mycobacterium > Mycobacterium sp. NBC_00419. The sequence continues at coordinate 5,176,789 of NZ_CP107931.1, read as the reverse complement.
ATCATGCAAGCCCATGTGTGCTCCCTTCAAGTGGTGGTGTTGGTCAGGCCGGATCGCCGAAGACGGCCCGCGCGTTGGCACCCAGGTATCCGGTCAGCGAATCACCAGTCAGAGCAACGTTTCTGCCCTCGGCGGCGGTCCGGTCGAACGGCAGGATCGGGTAGTCGGAGGCCCACATCAGCTTGGTGGGATTGCGTCGCTGCGCGAATCGCACGATGTCCTCGGGAATGTACTTCGGCGCCCAGCCGGCAGTCATGGCGAACACGTTGGGGTGCTTGATGAGCATGGCGACGGTCTCACTGATCCACGGGTCGCCCAGGTGGCTCATCACGATTTTGAGCTCCGGAAACGCCAGCGCGACTTCGTCGATGAGGATCGTGCGCTGCAGCTTGGCCGGTTTCATCGGACCTGGCACACCGACGTTGATCGAGACGACGGCTCCCTCGTCACACGCGGCGGTGTACAGCGGGTAGGCCAGTTTGTCGTCGATCGCGATCCCGGTGAACATCGGAATGATGCGGATGCAGCGAATGCCGTACTCGCGCACAGCGATCCGGACGTGTTTGGCGGCTTCATAGCCCAGCCGCGGGTCCAGTCCGACGGAAGTGACGAATCGGCCCGGGTAGTCCCGGGCAATTGTGGCCAGGCGCTCACAGGTCTCGCGCAGCACCGCTTCCCCGGTCTTGGTGCCGTGTACATACGGCGGGGTGATGTCGCGCGGCGCTTTGGACAACACCCCTGCCGCGATGTCGAGGCGGTCCATCTCGGCGATGACGTCGGTCATCGTCTCGCCACCCTCGTAGGCACTGTTCCCACGCTTGAAGCGGGCGACCACCGACGGGTCGGGAGTGACCTCACCGGGCAGGTAGGGCAGATTGATCCAGGCGTCGTACAGACCCTGCGATTGTTCAGCGGCCGACATAACGAGGCTCCCTCTTCTCCTTCATCGCCGCGAGAGCTTCAGCGGCGTCCTCGGTTGCGGCGACCACCGCGAAGTGCGACGAGATCATGTCCAGCGCCGTGCGCAGATCGATATTGGCGGACTGGTAGGTGGCGCGCTTGATCATCCGCACCGACACCGGCGGGTGCGCCGCGATGGCCCCGGCGAACTCAGTGGTCTTGGCGCGCAACTCCGCCGGCTCGGCCAGCCGGTTCACCAGCCCGATCCGCAGTGCCTCGGCCGCATCGATGAAATCGCCGGTCAGCAGCAATTCGAGGGCCTTGGAGGTGCCGACGAGGCGCGGCAGGTAGTACGCGCCACCGTCGCCCGGCGTCAGGCCGACGCGGACGTAGCCTTCCGATACCCGGGCCGTGGTCGACATGATGCGCAGGTCGCACATCAACGCCATGTCGAGTCCGGCGCCGACGGCCACTCCGTTGATCGCGGCGATCAACGGCTTGTCGAGATCGGCTACCGCGTGCGCGACCTGATGGACCTGGTCGTGCAGTTGGCTCTTGCGCTGCAGCGGGGTCAGGTCGGGGTTGGCATTGGAGATCGCCGACAGATCCACGCCCGAGCAGAACGCCTTGTCACCGGCCCCGGTGAGCACGACGACACGCACGTCGTCGTCAGACTTGGCCTGCCGGAGCAGGTCCGCCCATCGCCCGATCATGTCGAACGTGAAGGCGTTGCGGGCCTCCGGCCGATTGAGGGTGATGGTGCCCACCCCGTCCTCGACGGACCACAGCAGGTCGTCCACTCGTCGGTCTCCTCGCACAGTTTCCGGTGAATTAGCTAATTGATTGCACTATACGCGTATGGTGTCTGGTGTGGACGAGGTTGGTCAACTTCCGCTCAGCCCTGCCGATCGTGACTTTCGTGACGACGTGCGCACGTGGCTCGACGAACATCTGACGGGCGATTTCGTCGGTACCGCCGATCGTGGCGGCCCCGACGACGACGACAACTGGGAGCTGCGGCGCGCGTGGGAACGCGAGCTGGGCGCCGGCAATTGGCTGGGTTTGTCCTGGCCCCTCGAGTACGGCGGGCGCGGCGCGACGATGACCCAGGAGATCATCTTCGCGATGGAATGCGCCCGCGCACAGACACCGCCGCGGGCGGCCTTTCACGGCGAGACGTTGATGGCCCCGACCGCGCTGACGCACGGCACCGCCGAGCAGAAGCAGCGCCTGCTACCCCCGATGGCGCGGGGCGAGGTGGTGTGGTGCCAGGGCTACTCGGAGCCCGGCGCGGGCTCGGATCTGGCCGCGATCAACACCCGCGCCGAACGCCACGGCGACCAGTGGGTGGTCAACGGCCAGAAGATCTGGACGACGTTCGCCCAGCACGCCTCGTGGATCTTCGCCATCGTGCGCACCGAACCTGGCACGTCCCGGCACGCCGGGTTGTCCTACATGCTGATCCCCCTCGACCAGCCGGGTGTGACGGTGGTCCCGATCCGCACAATGCTCGGTGACAGCGGCTTCAACGAGGTGTTCTTCGACAACGCGCAGACCTCGGTCGACAACGTGCTCGGCGCCGAAGGCGACGGGTGGAACGCGGCCATGACCACGCTCGGTCATGAACGGGCGACCTCGGTGCTCAACTACCAGTTCTCCTTCGTCCGCGAGATGGATCAGCTGCGGGCGGTGGCGGCCCGCCGCGGTGCCGCCAGCGACCCGGTGCTGCGCCACCGACTCGTCGACAGCTACATCGGACTGCAGATCATGGCGCACAACAACATGCGGACGCTGTCGGTAGCCCTGCGCGACGGGCGGTTCGGGCCGGAGGCCTCGATCGGCAAGTACTACTGGTCGCGTTGGCATCAGCAGTACACCGAGCTGGCGATGGACGTGCTCGGTCCCGACGCGCTGCTGGGCACCGAATGGGGTTCCGGTCCCGACGAGGACAGCCAGGACTGCGAGGCAATTCGGCGGTCCTTCATCCGGGCTCGCGCGGAGACCATCTACGCCGGCACCAGCGAGGTCCAGAAGAACATCATCAGCGAGCGCGTGCTGGGTCTGCCGCGCGAGCCGAAGGTGGGCCTGTGACCGGACATGGCCCGCTGGCCGGTGTGCGGGTGCTCGATCTGAGCCGAATCCTGGCCGCGCCGTTGACCGCCCAGTTGCTCGGCGACCTGGGCGCCGACGTCATCAAGGTGGAGCGGCCCGGCTCCGGCGACGACTCCCGCCAGTACGGTCCGCCGTTCTTCGGTGATGCCGCCGACAACCAGTCGGGCTTCTACCTCAGCGCTAACCGCAACAAGCGCTCGATCACAGTGGATCATTCGCGCCCCGAGGGAGCCGCGCTGCTCGCCGAACTCGCCGAGCATTGCGATGTTCTCATCGAGAACTTCCGCACCGGGGTCCTGGCGAAGTACGGCCTGGACTATCCCACTCTGAGCGCCCGCAACCCGAACCTCATCTACTGCTCGGTCACCGGTTTCGGCCAGGACGGCCCCTACGCGGCGCGGGCCGGTTATGACGGTGTCTTCCAGGCGATGTCGGGGATGATGAGCGTGTCCGGCATACCCGACGGCGAGCCGGGCGCCGGCCCGATGAAGGTCGGCGTGTCGATGGTCGACGTGCTGACCGGGCTCTACGCCAGTTCGGCGATCCTGGCCGCGTTGCACCACCGCGATGGCGGCGGCAGTGGCCAGCACATCGACCTTGCGCTGCTCGATTGCGGGCTGGCGGCGCTGTCGCACTACGCACAGAACTACCTGGTGTCCGGTCAGGCCGCGCCGCGCCGCGGCAACGGCGGCTTCGGTGGAATCCCGTCTCAGGCATTCCGGTGCAGCGACGCCGAGATCTTCGTCGTCGCCTCCACACCTGGCCAGTGGTCCGGGCTCGCCAAGGCCGTCGGCCGGCCGGAACTCGCCGATGATCCCCGCTTCGCCACCGTCTCGGCCCGCATCGCCAATCGTGACATGGTCCTGGACACGCTGGACGCGATCTTCGCCGAGCACACCGCCGAGGAGTGGGTCCGCCGACTCGAAGAGGCCGACGTGCCGGTGAGCCCGGTCAACACCATGGACGGAGTGTTCACCAACCCGCAGATCCGCCACCGCGGGATGCGACGACGGGTCGAGGGCGACGGTGCGCCGCCAATGGAGTTGCTGGCCAACCCCATTCGGTATTCGGAGACGCCGATCGAGACCTATCGGCGTCCCCCAAGCCTCGGCCAGGACACCGCTGAGGTACTGGCTGAACTGCTGCACAAGTCCGATAGCGAAATCAGTGCACTACGCGACAACGGCGTGCTCTGAGCGACGAGAAGGTACTGCTCAACGATGATCGAGAGGAAGAGATGACAACAACGGAGAGCCTGATCGCCTCCCCCAACCGGACCGGCACGTTCGATTGCCAGGCGCTGGCATCCAGGCGTGCGTTCGACGCTCGCGACTTCGTGTCGGACGAGCCGATCCTCGGCCTCTACCGCGAGGGCGGCTACATCTGGGGATCGCTTCGCGACGACCAGGGCACGCTGTACAGCACCATGCGTCGCATCGCGGAGAAGCCGCCGGAGGCGGCCGCTGACGGGCGACAGTCGTTGGGCGGCAGGCATCTTCTGCTCGGCACCGGGGAAGGTGACGGCATGACGATGCGCAAACAGGCACGCTACGCCGTCGACAGTGCGGCGCTGACGAAAACGCTCACCGGCGAGAACTCCGTGACGATCGCGTCGCCGCCGGATGCCGAGGGCCAACCGATGGAGTTGGTGCTCGACGTCGACAACTTCCGCTACCGGGAGGCCGGCACCATCGAGGCCACCGGCACGCTGGTGGTCCCGCCGCTGCAGTGGTACATACCGGGGCGGGATTCCGCGCTGATGTACATCAGCCAGACCTGGCTCGTCGAAGCCGAGATCCTGGGTCGCCCGGCGCGCGGCTTCCTGTTCTGGGAAGAGGCCTGGATGCCGCCGGGCGGCGTGCTGTACCGCACCAAGGACCCACTCCACGACGCGTCCTACACCACCTGGTATTCCTGGGCCAACCACTGGGACGACGGGACCGCCGAAGTCGGCCATTTCCTGTTCGGCCAGCGCGGTTTCCACGTGGGCGTGGTGGCCCACAGTGACGGCACCGTCACCTCCGCACACACGATGGACGCCGCGATCACGCGGGCCGACGATGGCTACTGGCACGATGGCATCGACTACGAGATCAACGGTGTGCCATGGCGGTGCGATCCCGACGCACACGGCCACATGCAGCTTGGGCAGATGCCCAACCCGCAGCAGGAGGGCCGCATGCACCGGGTGTCCGACACCCGCACCCCCGACGTGTGGATGGCCTGGGGCGAATCGGTGCCCGCCAACGGTGAAAAGCGACACTGAGGCACTGCCTTCGGCAGCGGGCGGCTACCCCGGCTTTCTGTCGGCGGCGGCCGCCCGCTGGCCGAACCGGGTAGGCCTTCGCTTCGAGTCGGCCGCGTGGACGTACCGGGAACTGCAGAACGCCACCGAGTCGGCGAGCGAAGTCCTGCAGTCAGCCGGTGTGGGTGTCGGCACCCGAGTGTTGTTGCTCGCCGAGAACTGCCCTGAGTACCTGATCGCGCAGTTCGCCCTGGCCCGGCTGGGCGCGGTGTTCGTCACCCCGAACCCGTACTGGACGGCCGGGGAGGTCCGCCACGCGGTCGACGCCTCCCAGGCCTCGGCGGTAGTGCACGACGCCGGCCGCCCGATACCGGAGCGGATGTCGACAGCTGTCGACATCGCCACCCTGGTCGGCGGGGCGGTGCCGCAGACACCGGCACCGGCCGTCGACCACCATGCCCCGCTGTACATTCCGTTCTCGTCAGGAACCACGGGTCTGCCCAAGGGTGTGGTGCACACGACGGCCAGCCTGTGCGGCGGGGTTGAACAGCTGCGACACCACACCGGCCTGACCGAGCGTGACCGGCTTCAGCTCGCACTGCCGTTGTGTCACATCTTCGGGGCCACCATGGCCGCTGCGGCCATCAACGTAGGTGCTGAGCTGACGTTGTTCCGCCGCTTCGATCTCGAGGAATCCCTCGAGCACATCCGGAGCGCAGGGGTCACCGTCTGGCCGATGGCCGGTGCCGTCGCTCACCGACTGGCAGGCATGGAAGAGCCACGGCGCGAGGACTTTTCGTCACTGCGGTTTTTCATGTGGGGCGGCAGTGCCGTTCCGTCCGGGTTGGCCGCCGAGTTGACCGAACGCACAGGGGTGCCGTTCCTGTGCTCCTACGGGATGACCGAAGCGATGATGGTGGCGTTCAACCCGGTCGATGACCCGACCCGGTGGCGGCTGGACTCCCCCGGCTATCCGACGCTGGGAACCGAAATTCGGGTCGCCCGCTCCGGGGAGCTTCTGGTGCGCGGCCCGAGTGTGGCGGCCGGTTATGCGGGGTTGGATTCACCCGACTTCGACGACGGGTGGTTCGCCACCGGTGACATCGGTCGCATCGACGCCGACGGCCGCCTCTGGATCGTCGACCGCCTCAAAGACGTGCTGAAGGTGTCGGGTTTCCAGGTCGCTCCGACCGAAGTGGAGAACGCGCTGCTCGCTCACCCCGAGGTTTCCGATGTGGGCGTCATCGGCGTGGCCGACCCGCGCACCGGCGAAACACCGGTGGCGTACGTGGTGGGGTCGGCCTCCGCTGCGGCGCTCGACGACTGGCTTCGTCCGCGGTTGGCCACCTACAAGCGCCCCACCCGGTACGTGTTCGTCGATGAACTGCCACGAACGTCGGGTGGCAAGCTACGGCGAGCGCAGCTGCCCCGGTAGCGCCATCCCGGTCACACCAGCTCGTAGATGGTGGCGTTGGCGGTGCCGCCACCTTCACACATCGACTGAAGTCCGTAGCGAATCCCGTTGCGGCGCATGTGATGTATCAGAGTGGTAGCCAGCCTGGCACCCGAGCATCCCAGCGGGTGGCCCAGCGCGATCGCACCGCCGAGCGGGTTCAGCTTCTCGATGGGCGCACCGGTGGCAACCTGCCACGCCATCGGGACCGGGGCGAAGGCCTCGTTGATCTCGAAGGCCCCGATGTCATCGATCGACAGCCCGGAACGCTTCAGCGCGAGTTCAGTCGCCGGGATCGGCCCGGTGAGCATCCGCACCGGGTCGGCGCCGGACACCACCGCGGTGTGGATCCGGGCCAACGGCGTCAGACCCAGTTCGGCCGCACGCTCGCTGGTGGTGATCAGCAGCGCCGCGGCGCCGTCGGAGATCTGAGACGCGTTGCCCGCGGTGATCTTGCCGCCCTCCAAGAACGGCGCCTTGAGGCCGGCGAGCTTCTCCACTGTGGTCCCGCGGCGGATGCCCTCGTCGGCAGCGACCGGACCGGACTCCGTGGCGACCGGCATGATCTCGTCGACGAACAGTCCGGCGTCCTGCGCGGCCGCCGCCCGTTCGTGGGACATCGCCGAGTATTCGTCGAGCTGGGTGCGGGTGAAACCATGGTCCTCAGCGATCAGCTCTGCACCGGCACCCTGATTGAACCGGCCGTGGAAGCCGGGGGTGCTCGCCAGACGATCGGCGTAACGCGTCACCGCACCGCCGCCCATCTCCCCCGTTCCCGGGACGACGGCCGCGCCCATCGGTACTGCCGACATCATCTCGACACCACCGGCGATGATCACGTCGGCCTGCCCGGAGACCACGGTCGCCGCGGCGGTCGAGATCGCCTGCTGGGACGAGCCGCACTGCCGGTCAATGGTGAAGCCGGGGATGGATTCCGGCCAGCCGGCAGCAAGGACGGCCATCCGGCCGACGTTGCCCGACTGCTGGCCCAGGCTGATCACATTGCCCCAGTGCACGTCCTCGACGACCTCCGGGGCGATCCCGGCGCGAGCGATCAGTTCGTTGAGCACCAGCGCCGACAGATCGGCTGCATGCACCGCGGACAGGCCACCGCCTCGCTTGCCGACGGGAGTCCGGACGGCGGCGGTGATGACGGCATCGCGCATGGTCACACTCTTTTCCTCACCCCGTGACGGGGGTCATCGTTGATCGGGAGCAATCAGTTTAATATATTAGCCATATCCGCGGCGGTGCCCACAGGGTGCCCATCGTCTAATCGAGGAGTTCGACCCTTGTCAGTGGCATTGGTGCCGCCATACCGGCCGCTCCCCTCCGGCACCGAGGATCTGCGGGCCCGGGTGCGACAGTTCGTGACCGACGACCAGTCGACGTTCGGCTGGACACCCCGGGTCGACTCCTGGATCTCGTCCTGGGATCCGGCGTTCAGCCGTCGACTCGCCCAGCAGGGTTTCCTGGGCATGACCATTCCCGAGCAGTACGGCGGCCATGGCGCCAGCCACATCGAACGGTTCGTGGTCATCGAAGAGCTGCTGGCTGCCGGCGCACCGATTGCCGCGCACTGGGTGGCCGACCGGCAAGCCGCACCATCACTGCTCAAGCACGGCAACGAGTACCAGCGCCAGCGTTACCTTCCGGCCATCGCCGCCGGTGAGTGCTACTTCGCGATCGGGATGAGCGAACCGGAGTCGGGCTCCGACCTGGCCAGTGTCCAGACCCGCGGGGTGCGGGTCGAGGGCGGCTGGCAGCTGTCGGGCACGAAGGTCTGGACATCGGGTGCGCACCATTCCCATGCATTCTTCGTGCTGACCCGCACGGCGCCGGTGGAGGACGGCAAGCGTCATGAGGGCCTCAGCCAGTTCATCGTCCCGCTGGACAGTCCGGGCTTGGAGATCCGCCCGATCCGGTTGTTGACCGGCGGGCATCACTTCAACGAAGTGGTACTCGACAAGGTGTTCGTGCCCGACGACATGGTTCTGGGCGAGATCGGCGGCGGCTGGCGACAGGTGACCTCCGAGCTGGGGTTCGAACGCAGTGGGCCGGAACGGATTCTGTCAACACAGCCGCTGCTCGACAGTCTGGTCACCACGACCCGAACCGACGATGCCGGGCAGCGCGGCTCGGCCGCGGCTGATATCGGTGACCTGGTGTCCCAGCTGGCCGGGCTGCGCCAGCTATCGGCCTCGCTGGCCGCCGCGCTGTCGGCCCACGAGTCGGTCGACGTGGCGGCCGCCGTCGTCAAGGATCTCGGCACCCGCTACGAGTCGGCGGTCGTCGACACCGCCGCGGCCGCTACCTCGGCGACACCGTCGGTCGGTGCCACCGACACCTTTGCCCGCCTACTGGGCGAGGCCATCCTGCATGCACCCGGGTTCACCCTGCGCGGTGGCACCAACGAGATACTCAGCGGTGTAGTGGCCCGCGGATTGGGATTGCGATGACCATGACGAGCCCCTCGGTGAGCGCGGACGAACTCGCCGAACTGCGCAGTCTTACCGACGACATCTGCAGCACAGCAACCGAACCCGTTCTGGACCTTCAGCGCCGGGACATCGCGTTCGATCCCAAGCTGTGGTCGGACCTGACCGAGGCGGGTCTGACCCTGTTGTCGACCCCCGAGGAGCACGGCGGCAGTGGCGCGGGCCTACTCGAACTCGCGGTTGTGCTCGAACAGCTCGGCTACCACGCCGCGCCGGCTCCGATCGCCGAGAACGATCTCCTGGCCTCATGGCTGCTGCAGACCGCCGGACTCCCGGTCGCAACCGGAGTCATGACCGCCGCGCACACTGCCGTGGCGCCCGCCGACGGCCGATTGGGCGTCACGCTGGAGTCGGTGCCCTGGGCACGCCATGCCGACACCCTGGTGATCGCGGGACCCGGGTTTGTCACCGCGGTGCCTGCGGCCGCGCTGACGGTCTCGCAGGCAGACGACATCGCTGCCCAACCGCTGGACCGTGTGGACGTCGACATCGCCACGGACTCCGACACCTTCGCGACCCTCGATGCGGACCTGGCCACCGAGTTCCGCCTGCGCGGTGCACTTGCCCGTGCCTTGCAGACCTGTGGAGCGCTCAATCGCGCACTGGAGATGACGGTCCGCCACGTCAGTGAACGGGTCCAGTTCGGACGACCACTGGCCAAGTTCCAGGCGGTCCAGAGCCTGGTAGCCGGTAGCGCCAGCGCATTGTGCCTGGTGCGCTCGGCGGCTGATTTCGCCGTCGACATGGCCCAGGTCCACGGGTTCGACTCCGAGCAGGCCCGCTTTGCGATCGCCGTGGCCAAGATCGAATCCGGCCGTGCTGCCACGATCGTCTCGCGCAACACCCACCAGGCACATGGCGCCATCGGGTTCACCCTCGACCACCGGCTGCGGCACTTCACCGGCCGGGCACTGGCATGGCGTTCGGAGTTCGGCGGCACCCGGCAGTGGCAGCAGGAACTGGGCCAGGCAGTCCTCGAATCAGGTTCTACTGCCTGGGAATTCGTCACTTCACGCAGTACGAGCTTTTGATTTCAGCCACCCCCCATCAGCAATAGGCACCCTGGCGGCGTCGGGATGCTGTGCTATATAGTTGGATAATTATTCTGTTCGCAGGTGAACGGAACATCAGAAGGAGCACCCCGGATGCGCAGAGACATCTTCGAACCCGAGCACGACGAGTTCCGCGCCACGGCGCGCTCCTTCTTCGAAACCTTCTGTGTCCCACACACTGAAGAGTGGGAGAAGCGCGGCTACACCGACCGCGAACCGTGGCTGGAGGCAGGCAAACTCGGCCTTATCGGCTGGGAGATGCCCGAAGAGTACGGCGGCGCCGGCATCAAGGATTTCCGCCTCAACGCGATCGTCAACGAGGAGTTCTGGCTCACCGGCTCGGTAGGGCTGGGATTGGGTTTGCAGAACGACATCCTGGCCGGGTACTTCGCCGATCTCACCACCGACGAGCAGAAGGAACGTTGGCTGCCCGGTTATGTCTCCGGCGAACTGATCACCGCTATCGCGATGTCGGAGCCGGGAGCCGGTTCCGACCTCGCCAACATCAAGACCTCGGCCCGTCGCGACGGTGACGACTACATCGTCAACGGGGCAAAGACGTTCATCTCCAACGGCTTGCTGGCCGATCTCGTGGTGGTGGCCTGCCGCACGGACCCGGATGCCGACAAGCCCCACAAGGGCATCAGCCTGATCGTCGTCGAGACCGGGATGCCCGGCTTCAGCCGCGGCCGCAAGCTCGACAAGATCGGGCAACGTTCCGCCGATACCGCAGAGCTGATCTTCGAGGACGTCCGGGTTCCGGCGACAAACCTCCTCGGCCAGGAGAACCGCGGCTTCTACCACCTGATGCGCAACCTTCCCGCCGAACGGCTGGGCATTGCCATCCATGCCGCGGCCGCTGCGCGGCGCGCCCTGGATCTGACGACCGCGTATGCCGGCGACCGCAAGGCCTTCGGCCAAGCCATCGGAACCTTCCAGGTCAACCGGCACGCGTTGGCTCAGATGCGCACCGAGCTCGACGTCATGCAGGTGTACATCGACAAGTGCATCATGGCCGTCAACGCCGGAGAGCTGACCTCCGACGAGGCGGCAGGTGCGAAGTGGTGGAGCACCGAGACTCAGTGGCGCATCGTCGACCGGTGCCTGCAGCTGCACGGCGGCTACGGCTACATCAATGAGTACGAGATTGCGCGGCTGTGGCGCGATTCCAGGATTCAGCGAATTTACGGCGGCACCAACGAGATCATGCTGGACATCGTCGGCCGGGAAATGGGCTTCTGACCGAAGGCCCGGCCCATCTCCTCGAGTAGTTGCCTACTCGAGGAGATCGAGCACCGAGTCGGCGATGCCGGCCTTGCGCAGCCGCGCCCCAGTCTCGGAGATGTGGCGCCGCCAGAGCGATTCCGCGGCGTCGGCATCGCCGGCCTCGATGAGTGATACCAGTTTGGCATGGGTGCGGGTACCGGCCTCATGGGACTGCGGCCGTTCCTCGGGCCGCATATCGGTGTAGCGCTGAGTCGCTATCTCGATGATGTGGCGCAGTACGTCAGTGAGCGCCCGCAATGTCGAATTCCCGGTCAGTTCGATGATCAATCGATGAAAGTCGTTCTGGTGTCCGAGGACCGCAAAACGGTCGTCAGCGGCGTCGTGTTCAGCACTGACCGCCGCGCGAAGCAGTTCGATGTCCTGCGGCGTGTGCGACCGCGCCAGCATTCCCGCGCAGGGAGCCTCGATCGCGGCGGCGGCCTGGAAGACGTCAGCGAGGGTGGCCCGCTGGTACTCGAGCACCAGTCCCGCGTAGTGAGCCGCGGTCTCGGTCCGCGGCACGCTGACCTCGATACCGCCGCGGGATCCGCGTTTGACGACGACCAGGGACTCTGACTCGAGCACCCTGATGGCTTCGCGCAGCGTGGGACGCGATACACCGAATTCGACGAGCAGGTCCTGCTCGCTGGGCAGGGCATCGCCCTCTTGGAGCTCACCTCGGATGATGCGTCGGCGCAGGTTCTCGGCAATCACGCTGGCGGCACGCGTGGTCGGCTGTTCGTTGGTCGTAACCGGCATCGGGTAAGCCTAGCCACTAGGTGGATAATTACGCAGTATCCGGCGCATGACTTTGCCGGTGGCGGTCTTCGATACATTCGCGACGAGGCCCTCGAGAGCGACGCCTCGGACCTGATCAAGCAGCAACGGCACGTCACCGAGCGGCTACCGCCAAGGCTCAGCCGACTCCGTCGGTTAGCTTCATTCCGTTCTCGCGCAGAAAGTTCCGGCGTTGGGTGTCATCGAGACCGTCGACTTTTCGGTAGAAGTCCGCCGGTTCCCGAAGGCCTTCGGCATGTGGCCAGTCCGAGCCCATCAACAGGGTTTGATCGGTGCCGAGCTTCTCGATCATGGCAACGGTGTCGTCCTCGGGATAGGGCACGACCCTGACGTGTTGCTTGAAGATCGTGCTGGGCCGTTCGGTGAGCTGTCCGCCCAACCATCGCCCGAGCCTGGCCATTCCACGGCTCTTGTCCATGTGTCGGATGAAGTGCGGCACCCATTCGGCCCCGAACTCGCTGACCAATACCTTGATGTTGGGATACCGGCCGAAGATGTTGTCGAAGATCAACGCTGACAACGTGTCGGTGATCGGCCGTTCACCGTAGGTGTTCTGCCATTGCCATGCCGAGAACTGGAACGGTGGCGTCAACCCCCAACCCCAGTCCGCGGCAACGTGATCCTGATAGTAGAACTCGGCAATGTGGTAGCACACCACTGCTCGCGCCTCGTTGATTCGAGCCCAGAACGGGTCGAAGTACGGGTCGCCGGGAGAGCGACCGTAGGCCGGGCCCGCCGGCAGGTAGATGAAGCGCGCTCCCGCCGCCAGGACACGATCGAGTTCGGCGCAGGACCGGTCCAGATCGCGCATCGTCATCAGCGCCGGGGCGTAGATGCGACCGCGGTAGTTGAAGCCCCAGTCCTCGTCGATCCACCGGTTGAACGCTTCGATGTTGTCGTACAGCGGGTCGAGACCATCTAGGTACTGCTCGGCCATCAACGCCCATCCACCGGGATACATGATGGCGCGCTCGATCTGCTGTTCGTCGAGCTGCTTGAGCCGGGCGTCGCGGTTCAAATACTCGGTCTGGATGGGTTCGTAAAAGCGGTCCGCATCAGCGGCATCACCGGAGGCCCGCTGCTTGAGCATCTCGACGAGGGAGCCCGGCACGTAGGCCATGTTGAGGTCGTTCTCCAACGCACTCACGATGCGGTCGTTGGCCAGCAGGATCTTGCGGCCCGACGGTGCGATGACGGTCCGCACCGCAGTGTCCTGTTTGGCCTTGGGCATGAACCGGGTGAAGCAGTCCTCTGCCTCGTAGCAGTGCTGATCGAAATCAGTTAACCGATAGGGCAATTCGCCCACAGTGCTTTCGATGAGAGCCATTCTGCAGCAGTCCCTTCCATCAGCCCGTGGTCTAACTATACATGTATACCAACTCCTGGCAATATCACCGGACAGCGCATGCTTGGTTACTGCCGGACCGATCGCGGTAAGCGACGGTGACGGGATTGTTCATCGGTATCCTTCCCCGGACGTCCGCGAAGCGCTGAACAGGTCTGCCGCCAGGTTCGCGATATTGGTGATGCGGTTCAGACCCACTCGGCCCTGCTCGTAGCCGGTCGTCGGATAGCCGTTGGTCAGGAAGGCGACCGACAGTCCGTTCGCGGGATCGGCGAACCCGATCTGACACGGCGCGCCGCCATGGCCGAAGGTGTCAGGACTGCCGGTGGTCGGCAGGAATGCTCGCGCCAGACCGTCGTCGCCGGCAACCGAGACGAACAGCGCCTGATTCGCCGGCACGGTGGCCGTACCACCTCGTTCTCCGGTGATCGGCAACCGCACCCTGATGCGAGTCGCGTCGGTCACCACCTCACGTCGCCACAACGACGAGGACATCAGTGCCTGGTACCAGCCGGCGAGGTCCCGTGCCGTGGACACCAGTGAATGACTGGGTTCACCGGCGGCCAGGATCTCCGGCCGGGACAGGTACCACGGCCCCCACGGGTTGGGTTCGGCGTCGGTGCCCGCGTCGATCCGCAGGAACGCCGCGACGTCGCCCTGACGCTCGATGGGCGGCCCGATTTCGATGCTGTCCAAACCGAGCGGGCCCGATAGCACCTCGCGGAGGTAGTCGGCGATCGGTGCGCCCGTGAGCCGTTCGCACAGCTCGCCGATCACCCAAGCCGCCGATGTGAGGTGATACTGCAACTCAGTACCCGGCGCGTAGACGAGCCGCCATTTCTCGAAGGCTTCGAGCCGCTTCTCTCGGTCCAGCATCTGCGGATAAGCCAACGGCGCCAAGGGGAATCCCGCGACGTGCGTGAGGACCTGTTCGACGGTCACCACGTCCTTACCGTTGCTCGCGAACTCCGGAATGTAGGAGCCCACAGTGCGGGTGATGTCGAGCAGTCCGTCGGAAATCAGTTTCCACACCACTCCCGCGACGATCGGTCGGCCGGCAGACTGCAGGACGTAGCGAGTGGATGAGGTGGCATCGCCGAATGTTTCGTAGGCGTACTCGCGGCCGCGATGGTGCACCGCGACCTGAGCCGATGGCAGCGTGCCGTCAGCAACCTCAAGCCGGCAGCGTTCCAGCAATAGCTCGACACGTCGGGGGTCGGGGACTTCTGCGGGCACATGCTCTCCTATCCATCGATGATCGGCACCGGGCGTATGGTTTTCGCTGCTAGGTCATCTGTTCGTCAACCGTTGGAGGCGCTGTGCCACCTCGTCAATCGCGGCCTGCACGCGCACCGGTGGACCGCGCGGCGATCACCGCGGCTGCCACGGCTCTGCTCACCGAGGGCGGCGTGGAGGCGGTGACGATGCGCAGCCTGGCGGGCCGGCTCGGCGTCTCGGCGATGGCGTTGTACCACCATGTCGAGGACAAGGACGAGGTCCTGCGCATGGTGGGCGATGAGGTGCTCGGCCGTGTCGAACTGCCAGATCCCTTCGCAGCGGAGTGGCGTCAGCAGATCATCTACGTCGTCACGCACTCCTACCGCGCCCTGCAGAGCGTCCCGGGTCTCAGCGGCGTGGTGCTGACCAGCAAGCTGCTGCCCAATGCCAAGGCCAAGTTGTTGTTCTGCCTGCACCAATTCCAGCGCGCCGGGCTGGACCCGGCCGCAGCCCAGGAGGCCTACGCAGGTGTGCACCAGCTTTTCATCGGTCGGCTGTTGATCGCCGACAGCGCCAACTTCCGGCTCAGCTCCACCGCACACGCCACCGACGAGATCCACGACTACATCGCCGTGCTGCATCGCGAGTCCACCTTCATCAAGGCCCTCGAAGCTCTGTTGAACTACTACGCGGCAGTGCCGGCCGAGCGGGCGAAGTCCTGATTCATCCGAGACTGCCGGCGGCAAGGTCTGCGCGTAGCCGCTTCTTGTCAATCTTGCCGCTACCCAACCTGGGCAACGCGTCGACGATGACCAGTCGGCGTGGAATCTTGTAGCGCGCCATGCCATCGGCAAGTTCTTGCACGATCGACTCCAATGTCAGGCTGGTCTCGGCGGTGGGCACGACAGCCGCGCACACCACCTCGCCGAACCGCTCATCGGGAACACCGACCACAGCGCATTCCGCTACCCCGGCGATCCCGCTGAGGGCGTTCTCGACTTCCGGCGAGTAGACGTTCTCACCGCCGGTGATGATCACGTCTTTCTTGCGGTCGATCAGGTGCAGCAAGCCCCGCGTGTCGAAGCACCCGATATCACCGGTGTGATACCAGCCGTCACGAACGGCGTCCAGAGTCGCGCAGTGATCGTTCCAATAGCCTCTGAACATCGTCCCCGACTGCATGACAATCTCACCCGGGACTTCGACCTTGACGTCGCGGCCTTCGCCATCCACGACGCGGACGCGCACATCCGGAAAGGGAAAGCCGACCGACCCGAGTTCCCGCGCCGAATCGGTGGTGTGCAGTTCTGCGGGGAGTCCGGACACGATGCCTTCGGTCTGGCCGTACATGTTGACAAAGCGCGCTTGCGGCAGCATCTCGAGCGCCCGTCGAAGCAACGGCACCGTGATCGGTGCTGCCGAGTACACAACTGTGCGCACGGTCGCCAGCGCGTCCTGCGCGCCGGCTTCGCCGAGGAGGCGCTGAAGCATCACCGGTGCCAAATGCAGCACCGTAATCTGTTGTTGCTCAGCTATATCCAGAGCTTCTCGGACGTCGAACTGCCGCTGCAGCACCACGGTTCCGCCGCCTACGTGCACTCCCCCGGCAATCGCCATCGCACCGATGTGGCACATCGGCATGTTGATCAGTACCCGGTCGGTGCTGCAGGTGCGCATGGTGTTGTTCATGGTGTGCAGGATCCCGAGGAACTCCCGCTGCCCTTCGATACAGCACTTGGCTCCGCCAGTAGTCCCGCTGGTGAACAACAGCAGCGCAATATCGTCGGCCCTTGCGGCGAACGGGAGTTCGTCACCGCCGGTGTTCAGAAACTCCTCGTAGTCGGTTCCGAAACATACGGTCCCGCCGGGCAGTTGGAGGTCCTCGACGGCTGATGCGATGAGTCCGGCGTATTCGGGGTCGTAGAACACCATGACGGGTCCCACCAGGTCGATGGCGGCTCGCACTTCGGCGAGTGACCACCGCCAGTTGGGCGTCGCAATGATGATGCCGCTGAGGTGCCCGGCGGCGAGCACCTCACAGAACTCGACACTGTTCTGACCGAACAGCACGACACGGTCTTGGCGCCGGACGCCGGACCGTGCCATCGCCGAGGCTAACCGGGTTGCCCGACAGGCAAGTTCGGCATGGGTGATCGACTGGTCGACGACCCGGTAGGCCACGGTGTCCGGGAATCGTTGCGCGTTCGCACCGATCAGATCACCCAGGGTGGCGGCTGGGTTTCCGGACATCGAGACCTCCTCGCGGAGCGCTACTTCGACTTGGACCGGAAGGCGGCCACGCGCTCCTGGAACTCCGGCGTGGAGAAGGAGACGAACTCTTCGGCAAGCGCGTATTCGAGAACCCCGAGGGCGGCACGGCTCAGATGCATGTTCATAGCGATCTTCGTCGAGCGCAGCGCCTGGGCCGGCAACGCGGCCAACCGCTCGCCGAGCGCCAGAGCCTTCTCCAGTACCGCATCGTCAGCGACGACCTCGATCGCCAAACCGAGCTGCTCGGCATCCTTGGCGGTGATCCGATCCCCCAGCATGACGTACTGCTTGGCCTTGGTCAGGCCGATCAGCAGCGGGAGCATCGCAGCTCCGCCGTCACCGGCGGTCAGACCGACCGCGACGTGCGGATCGGCCAGATACGAGTTCTCGCCCATGATCACGAGGTCGGACAGCAGGGCGATCGAGCAACCTAGCCCAACGGCCGGACCATTGACCGCCGACACCAGCGGCTTGCTGAAATTGATGACCTCGGTGAAGACCACCTTTGCCTCGGCGATCTGCTGCGCGCGGGCCACTGGGTCTTCGATCAACCTGTCGAACATGACCATGTCGCCGCCGGCCGAGAAGGCCTTTCCGGAGCCGGTGATGACCACCGCACGAACATCGTCGTCGTTGAGCAGCACACGCCAGATCTTCGTCATCGCATGGTGAAGCGCCTCGTCGACCGCGTTGTAGGCCTGCGGGCGGTTGATCCGCACAACATGCACGGCGCCTACCTTCTCGACCAGAAGCGAGGGCGCGAGATCCTCGTAGCCCGGGAGAGTGGAGGATTCGGTGGTGGTCATGGTGCTCCTGTCAGTTCTTGGCCGAGGATAAAACGGTGATGGCCGCCACGGCCGTGGGTCCGCCGATGTTGTGAGCCAGGCCCACCCGGGCTCCATCGACCTGATTTTCGGCGTCGCCGCGTAGTTGATTGAACAGCTCGAAGCACTGCGCCACACCAGTGGCACCCGGTGGATGCCCCTTGGCCTTCAGACCGCCACTGGGATTGATCGGGATCGACCCGCCGACGTAGTTCTCCCGGGACTCGACAAGCTTGTAGGCCTGATGGCGCTCGGCGAAGCCGAGATCCTCGTAGCTGATCAGTTCGACCCCGGTAAAGCAGTCATGCACCTCGGCGACGTCGATGTCCTTCGGGGTGATACCCGCCATCTTCATCGCCGCCTTGGCGGCGCGCACGGTGGGCGGGAACGTCGTCATATCGCCCTTGTGCTGGTGCATGACCCGGTCGAGGCCCAGGCCGACACCACGCACCCAGACCGGGCGGTCGGTGTAGCGGTCGACGACATCCTCGGCGGCCAGGAACAACGCGGCGGCCCCGTCGCTCTGCGGTGTGCAGTCATACAAGCCGAACGGGTCGACCACCATCGGCGCGGCCAACGCCTGCTCAACGGTGATCTCGTAGCGCAATTGCGCATAGGGATTCGTCAGCGCATGGAAGTGGTTCTTCACCGCAATCATCGCCATGTGTTCCTTGGTGGCGGGCGACTCGTGCAGATAGCGATTGACATGCAAGGCGAAGTTGGCCGGTGCGACCAGTCCGAGTGGGTAGTCCCACGCGCTGTCGCGGGTGAACGCCGCCCATTCCCAGAACGTCACGTTGGTCGCGGTCTCACGCACCTTGTCCGCGCCGACCACCAGCGCCACGTCGTACAAGCCGGAGGCGATGGCCAGGGTCGCGTTGCGTACGGCGTCATTGCCTGTAGCGCAGGCATTTTCGACACGGGAGACGGGAATGTCGACCAGGTCGAGAGTGTCTGCTAGGATCCCGGACGGGAAGCCGTCGGTGGTGGCCAGCTCACCGAACCAGGCTGCCTCGATTTCGCTCTTGTCGATACCTTTGTCCACATGTGCGGCAGCGGCGGCGTACGCCATGGGCACCAGGTCTTTGATACCGAGGCCGAAATGCTCACCAAAGGGTGTCATTCCGGCCCCGACGATGGCGACGTTCCTCACGCGGGCACCTCCTGCGATACGGGCAGCTTTCCGGGCCAGAACATGTATCCGTAATCGGGAATGCCGGATCTCAGTGCAATGCGCCTCAGCACCACCGCGCCGGGCTGGCCGATGTGGACCTCTCCAGCGGGCACTCCGGTTACCTTGAGCAACACCCGAAGCGGGCTGCCGTCGAGGGCGATGATGGCCAGGGAGTACGGGCTCGGCAGGTCAGGCACCGGGATACGAATGGTGGACAGGGTGTAGACCGATCCGCTGCGCGGCAGCGGTACCCGGGTGTAGTCCGATACCAGTGTGCCGGCGTCGTTGGTGCGCATTCGGGGTGGGAACACCGGTGTCGAGTCGATGCCCTTGCTCTCCTCGAATACCGCGGCCTCCCAGTAGAGCTTGGGCTCGAACGCGCGGCTGTAGGCCGGCAGTGAGATCGGAATACCGTTGCCGTCGGCCACCGTGGTCTTGGGCAACTCGGCGGCATCCACCTCGTCCCGGGCGATCCGAACATCGGATGTCCCGGCATCCAGGCGGGCCATGGCCGCCGTCGACTGGTCGAAGCCGATGACCAATCCGCTGCGGCGCGCCTCGAGCGCATCGGCAAGCAGCCGAATGACGGCAGCGGCTGATTCGGTGGAATCAGCTGCGGCAGAGGACGTATCGAATCGGTTGCCCAACTGCGCCGCAGCGACCCCGGCCAGCACGCTCACAACGTTGTCGTCGCCGGCCAGGTCGAGGCGGGCCAGAGTCTCCGACATGCCGACCTCGCGCTGCAGCCGCGGGTCGACATAGACGTGGCGAACCCCATCGGCACCGCGGGCGATCAGCGGCAGGCTTCGAACGTTGCGCGAGACCGGCGACAGGCTCGGCGCCTCGCCATCGGTTCCGGTGAGCACGGCCGCAGCTGCGGAGCTACGGGCGTTGTGGTCGGCGGCGATGACCAGCGTGCTCGCCTCGGCGAGGGCAATCTGATCGACGACGGCGGCCGCGCCGCCGAGCACCTCAGCAACCACAGTCGCCGGGCTCAGCGACAGGCCCGCGAGTAGTACAGCGGCATTGCCACCTTCGAGCAGCGGAAAATCACGTGAGACCAGGACTACTCGGCTCGCCGTCGCACCCGGGTCCGCCGCCCGGCCGGCAGCGACCGCCATGGTGAGCGCGTCCTCGTCCGGTCCGGCGACCCGACGCTTGCCCACCACCCACGGCGGCAGGTACGTGCCGATCGCGCTGATCACCGCCATCAATGCCCCTGTCCTCAGACGTACATAGGTGGCAATAGAGTTACATCATTTATCTATTTAGTCAAGCGTCAGCGATAGAACGTCGCTCGGGCCAGCACGGCATCCTTACCGGTCGCGCCGGTCGCGACGGCGTCGGCGATCGCTAACGAGGCGCCGCTACGAACAACGGCCGCGCGATATCCGCCGACGGGATCGCAGGCGAACGGACGGATGTAGTTGACCGCGATTGTCGCCACCCGGAAACAGTCGTCGCCGGCGCCAGCGTTGACGGCGGCTTCGGCGACCAGCGCGAGACCGCTCGCCGCGACACCGCCGTGGACGTGGCCGGTGGCGTTGAGCAGCATGGGATCGACCCGCTGACGCAACTCTGCTCGATCACCCCCTTCGGCCGGCTCCACGGCCAACAACTCCGCAAGGCGGGCCGTCCTGGGATCGGACAGGGACTCTGCCGGTCGGGCATTGCACACCTCGGCACCGGCGACGAAGGCCATGGTTGCCGAACCGCTGGCGAACGCCCGGCCGTCAAGCCGCAATTCGTATCGGGATCGGGCCCGTGATGCCGAGGCCCCCACCAGCTCGCAGCTGGCCGCAACCTCGGCGGTCGGCGGTCCACCGGCGAAGGCGGGATCCACGTGCAGCACGAGTTCGGTGGTGACCGGCCACCCGCGGCCACGTAACCCGAATGCGGCGGCCGAACCGATGGTGTCGGCGAGGACGAGTGCCGAGCCCAAGGAGTGCTCGCCGGTGAGCGGAGACCGTGTGTCGCCGAGCAGCATGTGCATCGTCAGCACACCACGTTTCTCGTCGTACTCCGAGGTTCGCATGCCCAAGCGCAGACGGATGCCGTCCGGGACATCGATGTCGTATGCCCCGGCACCGTCGAGATCCGCGATGCTCACAGTTGTTAGTGTAATGATCTATCTCTATCCACAGAAGCATGGAGGTCTCTCGTGGGCGCGTTGGACGGCAAGGTCGCAGTCATCACCGGTGCCGCTCGTGGTCAGGGCCGCAGTCATGCCGTGGCGTTGGCCCGTGAGGGTGCGGCCGTGATCGCCATCGACATCTGCGCGCAGATCCCGTCCGTGGAGTATCCGATGGCGACCCCCGACGACCTGGCCGAGACGGTGGCGCAGGTGCACGGAGTCGGCGGCCGGATCATCGCGGCACAAGCCGACGTGCGCGACCTCGACGCACTGCGGACGGTGATCGCCGACGCCGAGAGCCACCTGGGCTCGGTCGACATCGTCATCGCGAATGCGGGCATCGCGCCGGTCGGCCTCCCCGGGCAGGATTCGGTGACGCAATTCAATGACGTCATCGACGTCAACCTCAGGGGTGTCTACAACACGGTCAAGGCGACGGTCGGCAGCCTCATCACCAAGGGATCGGGCTCGATCGTCCTGGTGAGTTCCACGCAGGGCCTCAAGGGCACCGGCGGACATGGCGCCGGCGGCGGTCTGGGCTATGCCTGCGCCAAGCACGCCCTGGTCGGCATGATGCGGAGCCTCGCGAATTGGCTTGGACCTCAAGGCATTCGGGTCAACTCGATTCATCCCACCGGAGTCGCGACGCCGATGATCCAGAATTCCGTGATGGAGGGGTTCTTCGCCGCGGCCGATCCCAGCGTGTTCGAAAGCACCAAGAACCTGCTGCCGGTCCCGTGGGTGCAACCCGAGGACATCTCGAACGCGGTGCTCTACCTCGTCTGCGACACCGGGCGGTACGTCACCGGGGTGGCACTGCCCGTCGACGCGGGATTCTCGGCGCGCTGAGAATTCACCGCCGTTGAATGGCCGTCGACCACATGGCGTCGACGATGCGGCGCTGCGATTCCCGTGATGGCGGTTTGAGCCCGGGCGATCGGATCGTACGCATGAACACCACACCGATGAGGGCGTCGGCATACCAGTGGGTGTCGATGCCATGCGGCAACTCCCCCTCACCGACGGCACGATCCAGCAAGGCCGTCAACCGGTGCCCGGCCTTGGCGATGACCTGGTCGCGAAAGGCCTTGAACAGTTGCGGGTGGCGCGGGGCATCGGCGATCAGCCGCAGCTGTATTCCCAACATAGAGGGGTTCATCAGCGCGGCGACGTGAGCGATGATCACGTCAATCTCCGCGCGGACGCTGGCGGCCGGATCGGGCTCCGGCCATTCGGTCAGCCGGTCAAGAGTGTCAATGATCAGCGCGTCGCGATCGGGCCATCGCAAGGCCAGGCTCGGCCGCGACACCCCCGCGCGCCGGGCGACGCTGCGCATGCTGAACGCCTCGAATCCGCGCTCGGCTAGTTCCTCCTTGGCCGCCTGGATCACCCGTGCCTCCACCGAGGGATCCCGTGGACGCCCGGGCCCACCCACGTCAGTCGTCGGCATGCTGGTCACACGCGACACGGTACCGGCGTTGCGGCGTTCACAGAACGTCCTCGTCGGCCATCGCCTCGACGATGCGGAACTTCTGCACCTTCCCCGAGGCGGTCATCGGCAGTTGGTCGGTGATGTGCCATCGGACCGGACGTTTGAACGGTGCCAGCGTGCCTTCGACATGGCGGGTCAGCTGCTCAGCGGACAGCGACGATCCCGGGACCGGAATCACCGCGGCCGCCACGATCTCTCCGAAGCGCTCGTCCGGCAGCCCTACCACGGCCACCAGATCGACATCGGGATGCGAGGCGATGGCGTTCTCCACCTCCACGGCGTAGACGTTCTCGCCGCCCCGCACGATCATTTCCTTGAGCCGGCCCCGGAAACGCAACAGGCCGGTGGCATCCAGACAACCCAGGTCGCCGGTGTGCAGCCATCCGTCGGCGTCGATCGTCTGCGCTGTCTGATCGGGACGGTTCAGGTACTCGCACATAGCCGTCGGCGTTCGAACGACGATCTCCCCCGTCTCACCGACCGCCAGTGGGTCCCCGGAGACGGGATCGACGATCCGCACCTGCCGGTTGGGCAAGGGGCGCCCCACCGTGTCTGCCTTGATCGAGGGTGGGTCGTGCAGATCGGTGGCGGTGAGTACCGGACCCTCGCTTTGGCCGTAGAACACCGCGGCCGGGACGCCGAAATGGAGCTCCAGGCGCTGCACCAGATCGGGTGCGATCGAGGCTCCCCCGACGATGACTGCACTGAGCGCAGGCAACTGGACCCGCGACAGTTCGGGGTCGTCGAGAATTCGGAGGAACAATGTCGGGACACCGCCCAAGAGGGTTGCGCGGGATTCGTGCGCTGCCGACACGAAGCTCCCGGCGGCGAAATCGGCGACCATGACATAGGTTCCGGCCATTGTCGCCGGAGCGAGCGCCATCGCGATGGATCCGCCGACATGATGCAAGGGCACAGGGCTGCACCAGATTTCGTGATCATTGAGGCGCAGGTGTAACGCCATCGAGTGGGCAGCCTCCAGGCATGCCGCATGCGTCAGCACGGCCCCCTTGGGAGTACCCGTGGTGCCTGAGGTGTACTGGATCAGGAACGGATCGGTCGGGCGAACGTGCGCCGAGCCGGAGTTGTCAACCGAGACTGAGTCCGCGACAGCGAGGCGGCCGTACCAGTCCTGCAGGTCGAGAACCTCGATATCGCCGGCGGCACCGTGGCCGAGCCGCTCGCCCCGGCCAACCAACTCGCCGGCGGCCAGCACCGTGCTTGCCCGGCTGTCGGCAAGCAGGACCGCCACTTCGGCGTCGGTGAGGTTGGGGTTGATCGGCACGAGCGGGCGCCCGGACAACGCCGCGGCGTAGAACAGCACCACCCAGGCCGGCGAGTTCGGGCCCCACAGCGCAACCGGGGCGTCGCTGTGCGGCGCGGTCCGCAGCGCGGCAGCACCCGCCTCGGCCAGGGTGACCATGTCCCGCCACGTCAGGCTCGTCAGCTCGCCGCCCGCGAACCACTGCAGCGCCGGCCGCGCAGGATGATCCTGCGCGGCCGCGTGCAGCACGGCGCCAACTGTTTGCGGTGTCATGGCGTGTTCTAGTTGTCGAACAGGTCCAACCCGTTGTCGCGGGTGAACTCCTTGCGCCTCTGCTCACCGAGTCCCTCCACCCGCAGATACATCTCGGCGGGTTCCCGCAGCCCTTCGGCGTGCGGCCAGTCCGATCCCATCACCAGGCACTCGGTGGTGCCCAACTCGTCGGCGATCTTGACCGTGTCGTCCTCGGGATAGGGCACCACGTTGACGTGCCGCTTGAAAATCGTGCTGGGACGCTCGGTGAGCTGACCGCCCAGCCACGGACCCAGCCGGGCCATCCCACGGCTCTTGTCCATGTGGGAAATGAAGTGCGGGACCCAGGATGCGCCGTATTCACTGACCACCACGCGCAAGTCCGGGAATCGGCCGAAGATGTTGTCGAAGATCAGCGCCGAGAGGGTGTCGGTGATCGGCCGCTCCCCGTAGGTGTTCTGCCACTGCCAGGCGGAGAACTGGAACGGCGGACCCATCTTCCAGCCCCACTGCGAGGCCACGTGTTCCTGGTAGTGATTCTCTGCGATGTGGTAGCAGACGACGGCTTTGGCCTCGTTGAGCCTGGCCCAGAACGGGTCGAAGTAGGGGTCACCCGGGCTGCGCCCGTACACCGGGCCGCACGGCAGGACGATGAACTTCGCACCTGCGGCGAGCACCCGGTCCAGCTCGGCGACGGCGCGGTCGAGGTCACGCAGCGACAGCAGCGCCGGCGCGTAGATCGTGTCCTGGTAGTTGAAGCCCCAGTCCTCGTTGATCCACTTGTTGAAGGATTCGTAGTTGTCGTAGAGCGCGTCGACGTCATCCTTGAGGAACGGCTCGGCCAACAGCGCCCAGCCACCGGGATACATGATGGCCTTCTCGATCTGCTGCTCACCGAGTTGGACGACCCGCGCGTCGCGGTCGAGATACTCCTTCTGGAGAGGTTCGAAGAACCGCTCGGCGTCGCTGGCGTTGCCCGACGCGCGCTGGGTCAGCATCTCCACCAACGATCCGGGAACGTAGGCCTTCGAGAGATCGTGCTCCTTCTCGAAGGCAGTGACGAGCCGATCGTTGGCCAGTAGCGCCTGGTGCCCGCTGGGCATGTCCACCAGGTGGACCGCCGAATCCAGCTTGGCCTTGGGCATGAACCGGGTGAAGCAATCGGTGGATTCGTAGGAATGCTGGTCAAAGTCGGTCAGCTTGTAGGGCAGCGGGCCGACAGTGTCCTGAATGAGCGCCATTGAGACTCCTTGATAACGAGAGCGGGTCGTATGCCCATCGCTGTTTTATACCAGAGTGGAACTTTATTGGGAAGCGCGGCGGCGCGATCGCGCCGCGGCCACCGAAAGTCCCCCTGCTCAAGGGTCAGAACACGTAGCGCGCAATCAGTTCGGCGACCGCGGCAGGCTTGTCGTTGCCGTCGATCTGAACGGTGTGCCGAACGGTCAAATTGACCGTGTTGTCGCCGGTCTTGTCGACGGCCGCAACCTCGGAATGCAGCCGGATGCGACTACCCGCCGGGACCGGGGAAACGAACCGAACCTTGTTCAATCCGTAGTTGACAGCCAGCTTCGCGCCCCGGACGACGAACAAGTCCTTGCTGAGGATGGGGATCATCGACAGCGTGAGGAAACCATGGGCGATGGTCGATCCGTACGGACTCTCGGCTTTTGCCCGCTCGACATCGACATGGATCCACTGGTGATCACCCGTCGCCTCGGCGAACAGGTCGATGCGCTGCTGGTCGATCTGAACCCAGTCACTGGTGCCGAGGTCCGCGCCGAGCGACCCGAGCACCTCGTCGATCGAATCCAATGTTTTCACGAGCTGGCCCTCCGCGACTAGATTTTGGGTTACTATTCCGGTAGATATATACACTGTTTTGTTGAACCGGGGTCAGCTGGCCCTGACACGCGCCTACCGAGGTAACAGATGACGCAGATGATCGCCGAAGGACTTTTCCGCACCGAGGGTGACCGGACGGTCCTGATCGGATCCCGCCGTAGTGCCGGTGCCCCGGTCAAGTTCCCCGCCGAAGCCGACTTCCTACTCGACGGCGACGGGTCGATCGAGAAGATCGAGCTCTCCACCCAGGGCACGCTGTACACCTTCACCACGCAGGAGTTCGTGCCGCCGCTGCCCTACAAGGGCGACCGGTCCCCGGAGAAGTTCGCCCGCTACATCGTTGGTTATGTCGAACTACCCGAGGGGCTGCTCGTCGAGGGTCTGGTAGTCGGCGTGGAACCCGAACAGCTGCGCATCGGACAGTCGATGGTGACCACCACCACGACCTTCCACACCGCTGACGGGGAATCGTTGTCGACCTATGCCTTCACCCCTGCCTGACCACCGGCCTTACTCCGCTTCAGCATCAGCACACGCCGGAATGCCACGACAGCAACCGGCCTGGGAAGGAATTCGATGAGCACCACACCTGAGATCGCCATCATCGGCGTCGGGATCCATCCGTTCGGTCGTTACCCCGACCGGTCCGCGCTCGAGATGGGTGCAGTGGCGATCCACCGTGCACTCAAGGACGCCGGGGTGTCCTGGGACCGGATCGGCAGCCTGTTCGCCGGCAGTCTCGAAGTCGCCAATCCCGAAGCGATCACCGGACTGGCCGGTATGACCGGGATCCCGGCGCGCGCCACACTGAGCGGCTGCGCCACCGGCAACTCGCTGCTGACGCTGGCGGCACGTGAAGTGCTCCTTGGTGAAGCGGAAATCGCTGTCGGTGTCGGTCTCGACAAGCACCCGCGCGGGTCGTTCGGGGCAGATCCCGCCGTTGCAGGTCTTCCGCAGTGGTACGGCGACCAGGGGATGTTCCTGACCACCCATTACTTCGGGCACAAGATCAATCGCTACATGCATGACCATGGCATCAGCGAGCACACCCTGGCGCGGGTAGCGGTCAAGAACCTCAACAACGGCGCACTGGCCCCGCACGCGTGGCGTCGCAAGCCGATGGCGTTCGAGGCCATCGCCGAGTCGCCGATGGTCAACTTCCCGCTGCGCCAGTTCATGTACTGCAACCCCAACGAGGGCGCGGCGGCAGTAGTCGTGTGCCGCGCCGAGGACGCCAAGAAGTACACCGACACACCGATCTACATCCGCGCCAGCGAAATCCGTAGCCGCCAGGACGGCGCCTTCGAGCTGCTGCGCACCTCCATCGAGATGCCGATCGTTCCGGGCGCCACCGCCGCCGCGGCCGCTGCGGCCTATGAGCAGGCCGGCATCGGCCCCGAGGATGTGGACGTCGCGCAGTTGCAGGACACCGACTCCGGGTCGGAGATCATCCACATGGCCGAGAGCGGGCTGTGCAAGGACGGCGAGCAGGAGGCCATGCTCGCCAACGGCGACACCGAAATCGGTGGGCGAATCCCGATCAACACCGACGGCGGGTTGCTGGCCAACGGCGAGCCGGTCGGGGCATCCGGGCTGCGCCAGGTCTACGAACTGGTCCAGCAACTGCGCGGTACCGCCGGTGACCGGCAGGTGCCCAACAACCCCACCGTCGGACTCGCCCAACTGTACGGTTCGCCGGGCAGCGGCGCGGTCGCCATCCTGTCTCGCTGAACCCCATGGCACAACAACTGTCCGCCGATGAGCGGGCTGACTTGTCGGCTTCCGTGCGGGCACTGTGCGAGCGCATGCTCACCGACGAGCGGCTCCGCGAGATCGCGTTGGAAACCGAAGGGCCACAACGTGGTTTCGATGGACACCTGTGGCGGGCGCTGTGTGAGCAGATTGGCGTCGGCGCCATCGCGCTGCCAGAAGAACATGGCGGAGCAGGTTACGGCGCCGACGCCCTCGCGGCGGTGGCACACGAGCTGGGCCGGGTGCTGGCTCCGGTCCCGTTCATCTCCTACGTCCTGACCACAGGTCTGCTGCTCGACGCGGCAGCCCCGAATCTGCTCGACGGCATCCTCGAACCATTGGCATCGGGCTCACGCACCGCGGCAGTCATCCTCACCGAGGACAACGGTCTGTGGTCACCGGATTCCGTGGTGCTCACCGTCGATCAAGCCGGCGACGGATGGACGCTGCACGGCACGGCCCGCCATGTCCTGCACGGGACTGCCGCTGACGAGTTCGTGGTGGCAGCACGCGACGGCAGCGATATCGGATTGTTCTTCGTCGAGGCCGGCGACCCCGCGGTGCGACGCCTTCCGGAAGACACCCTCGATGGCACCCGCCCAATGGCGACAATCGAATTCAGCGGGGCTAACGCCGTCCGCCTGGGCAGCGGGGACGCCGCGGCCATCATCGGCCGCAACATCGACCGGACTCTAGCCGTCCTGTCGGCCGAACAGGTCGGAGCCCTGGAACGGGTGCTCCACATTGCCGCCGAGTACGCCCGGACCCGACACCAGTTCGGACGCCCGATCGGCAGCTTCCAAGCCATCAAGCACAAGTGTGCGGACATGCTGGTCGACCTGGAATGGTCACGCTCAGCCTCGCAGGCGGCCCTGGACCGGGTGGACGCGGGAGACGACGAGGCCGGCTGGTCGGCGAGCATGGCCAAAGCTGTCTGCTCCGAAGCATTGCGCAACGCCTCGCACACAAACATCCAAATCCATGGCGGCATCGGATTCACCTGGGAGGACGCCGCTCACCTGTACCTCAAGCGGGCCAGGACCGACGAAGTGCTCTTCGGATCACCGGGCGCCCACTTCGACCAGTTGGCACAGGTCGTTGGCTTCGAGACCGATGCCCTGACGCAGGAGGTACCGCGTTGACGGCCACCGTCGCCGGCGAGGATATCGCCGCTCACCGATCCGAAATCCGCGAGTTCCTGGCCAACTCGCCGCGCCCGGACGGACTGCGCAACTACGGCCCGACACCCACACCTGACGACGTCGGGCCCGGTCGGCTGTGGCACAAACACCTTGCCGCACATGGCTACACCTGTCTGCACTGGCCCGCCGAGTACGGCGGTGCCGACGCATCAGTGGCCGTCCAGGCCGTGTTCGCCGAGGAATGCGCCCGCGCGGGTGTCCCCCGGCAACTCGGCATCACCGCTGTCGACCTCGTCGGGCCCGTG
This sequence comes from Mycobacterium sp. NBC_00419, assembly GCF_036023875.1. Classification (NCBI taxonomy): domain Bacteria; kingdom Bacillati; phylum Actinomycetota; class Actinomycetes; order Mycobacteriales; family Mycobacteriaceae; genus Mycobacterium; species Mycobacterium sp. NBC_00419. The sequence goes on along the minus strand of NZ_CP107931.1, from coordinate 5,147,447 downwards.
CTGATCGCGTATGGCAGCGAAGAGCAGAAGCGGACCTACCTGGAGCCGATCCGCCTCGGCGACCACGTGTGGACCCAGCTGTTCTCTGAGCCCGGTGCGGGCTCAGACCTGGCCGGTGTGCGCACCAAGGCCGAACCCGTCGACGGCGGCTGGAAGATCAACGGCCAGAAGGTGTGGAGCTCGGCCGCCAATTCGGCCCAGTACGGGCTACTGCTGGCGCGCACCGAGGCCGACAGCCACCGAGGCCTGTCGATGTTCGTCGTACCGATGGACGCTCCCGGGGTGACGGTCCGGCCGCTTCGCCAGATCGATGGCGAATGCAAATTCAACGAGGTGTTCCTCGACGATGTGCTGCTCGGTCCCGAGGCGATCGTCGGCGAGCCGGGGCAGGGCTGGGCTATCGCTTTGCTGACGCTCGGGCGTGAGCGTCTGACACTGGGATCCCAAGCCGTATCGATGTTCAAGCTGCTCGAGTTGATGAGTGCCGCGGCGACAGAGCGCCACCGGCTGGACGCGGTGACCAAGCGTTCGCTGATCAAGCTGTGGACCAGGATGTGGCTGCTGCGCTACACCTGGCAGCGCGCGGTTGCCGGTGGCGACCTGACGGCACCCGCATTCTCGGTCCTGAAGTTGATGACCTCCGAGACCGATCGCGATCTCGGCGACATGGCCACCGACGTGCTCGGTACCGACGCCTGCGCCACACCCGAATCCAGTGAGCTGATCCGGGCGATGTTGGTCGGCCGGGCCCAGACGATCCTCGGCGGAACCAGCGAGATACAGCGAAACATCCTGGCCGAGCGCCTCCTTGGGCTTCCCAAGGACCGGCGTTGACCGGCCGATCGTCGCGGTGATCACCGCCGCGGACCTCACCGCCGCCCTGCGTGCGGCAGTTCCGGCGGGCGGCACCATCGCCGTCGGTGACGGCGTCGGAACCCTCACCGGCCTCGATGACGGCTCGTCGGTCGGAGCGGTCCTGTCCGCCGCGGCCCGCGAGATCGGTGGCGTACGGCTCATCCTGGGCTGGGTACCCGGCGTCATGACGGATCTCGACGTCACCGCATTCGCCGATGTCGTCGTCCTGATGCCGGGCTGGGGTATGCGCGCGGTCCTGAAGAACCCCGGCGCACGCTTCGTCCCGACCGCATTGACCGGTATCGACTCACTGCTGCACACAACGCTGCGGCCAGACGCCCTGTTGACACGACTTACCCTGCGGAACAACGCATTTCGGTTCTGTACCGAGGTGTCCTGGCAGCGCACCCTGATCGATACCGGCGTCACGGTCCTCGCGGTGCTCGACGAGCAAGCGCCTGCGGCAGGTGCCGACTGCATCGACGCCGGTGCACTGCACGTCATCGGTCACACCTCACGCGGCCCGGTCGAGGTTCCCGGGCGAGCACCGGAGGCCATCCATGACGCGCTGGCCGACAACGTCCTCCGATATGTGCCGGCAGGCGCCAGCCTGCAGTACGGGCCGGGCCAACTCGGCACCGCGCTACTACGAAGGATCGCCGTGCCGGTGCACCTGGACACCGGCCTGCTCACCGACGGTGTCATGGAACTCGAGCAGCGCGGACTGCTACTGGGCGAACCGTCGGCCACCTATCTGTTGGGCAGCGCGGAGCTCTACCGGTGGGCCGACGGTCGACCCATTCTGCGCGGTATCGGGTACACCCACGACATCGGCCGGCTGCGCGATCGGACGTTCGTCGCGGTGAATACGGCCATCGAGATCGACCCGGTCGGTCAGATCAACTGTGAAGGTAACGGCGAGAAGGTCGTCGGAGGAATCGGGGGCCACCCCGACTTCTGCGCGGCTGGACGGGCCAGCCGCCACGGACTGTCCATCATCGCCGTGCCGTCTCGGGTCAATGAGCGCTCACCGCTCGTCGACGCGCTGACCAGGCCGACGTCGACCCCTGCTCACGACGTCGACGTCATTGTCACCGAGTCCGGCGCAGTGGATCTTCGCGGCCTCGACTGGCCCGCCCGCCGCGCATCCATCACCCAATTGTTCGACAACTGAGGAGAACACCCATGGCTAAACCACTCGACGGGCGCGTCGTCCTGGTGACCGGCGGCGGACGCGGTATCGGCCGCGCGCACTGCCTCGAACTGGCCCGCCAGGGCGCCGCCGTTGTCGTCAACGACCCGGGAGTCGGCAAGGATGGCCAAGCCGGCGACGGCACCGGCCCCGCCTTCGACGTGGTCGCGGAGATCACCGCTGACGGCGGTCGCGCAGTGGCCCATACCGGATCGGTGTCGAGCTGGGCCGATACCGCCGACATGATCTCGGCCGCGGTCTCCGAATTCGGCACCTTGACCGGTGTGGTGAACAACGCGGGAATCGTGCGGGACGCCACCATCGTCAACGCCACCGAGGCCGACTGGGACGCGGTGCTGGGAGTCCACCTCAAGGGCACCTTCGCTGTCACCAAGCATGCCTGCGAGTACTGGCGCTCGGAAGCCAAGAACGGCAACGTGATCGGTGGCCGCATCGTCAACACGGTGTCGGGCGCCGGGCTGTGGGGCAACTATGGGCAGGGCGCCTACGGCGCAGCGAAGGCGGCAATCGCCAACGTGACGGTGGTGACGGCGTTGGAGGGCCAGCGCTTTGGCGTCACCGCCAACGCCATCTCGCCGCTGGCCGTCACCCGGATCAGCGCCGACTTCTTCGCCGGGGATCGAGCCGCGGATCCGGCCCTGGACCCGGCTCGCAGTTCGGCTGTCGTGGCGTGGCTGCAGTCCGCCGAGTCGGGCTGGCTCAGCGGCCAGATCTTGCGGGTCAACGGTGCCGCGCTGAGCCGCATTGGTGGTTTCACCGAAGCCCCCGGCCGCTACCTGGCCAGCGACGGCGAATCCCTGACGTTCGGGGAGATCGGCCACGCGGCGAGCTGGCTGTGGGACACCCTGCCCAGAGGTCTCGCAGGGCCGTTGCCGCGCTAGTAATCGCGCACCTCATATGGTTAACTCATTATACTTTTTATGCCACCCTGGTAATGGAAGGGGTCTACGTTGACCGCACCGACTGCCGCCGCCGTCGTCGGCTCGCCGGGCCGCTACGCGGAAGATATCGCCGCATACCGCGAAGCTCTGCGCAGCTATCTGGCCGGCATCGACTGGGCCGACGAGTGGCGCCACCCCAGCACTTCGACCGCCGAGGGCATGCGCCATGACACCGCTGTGCTCCAGCGGCTGTTCGAGGCGGGGTGGAACCGCTACGGCTGGCCGGTGGAGGCCGGCGGGCTAGGTGGTGACGTGCTGCATCGCGCGGTCTACTACGAGGAACTCGCCTACGCGATGCTCCCGGTGCCTGCCCAGCAGTGGACGCTGGAGGTGCTCGCTCCCGTACTGCTGGACATCGCGCCCGAACTGGCCCAGCAGCACCTGCCCAAATATCTCGACGGCTCCCAGTGGTGGGGACAGTGCTTCTCCGAGCCAGAGGCCGGAAGCGACCTGGCGACGTTGCGCACGAAGGCCGTCGCCGACGGCGACGGCGGCTACGTGATCAGCGGTCAGAAGATCTGGACCAGTCAAGGACCGGGAGCATCCCGTTTCCTCGTGTTGGCCCGCACCGGCGCCCCGGATTCGCGCCACCGCGGACTGACGACCTTCATGGTGGAGGCGGACGCGCCCGGAGTCACCGTCCGGCCGATCGCGCTGGCCAGCGGTCGCGAGGAAATCGCCGAGGTGTTCTTCGACGACGTCCACGTCGGGCCTGAGCGCGTCATCGGGGATATCGACGCCGGCTGGTCGGTGGTGATGTTCCTGATGCAGTTCGAACGTGGCATGTACGGCTATGCATCCCTGACCAAGGCCCTGACCGAACTCGGACAGCTGCGCGTTGATCTGATCACCCGCGGATGCACCCAGTCCGAACGAGATCGCTTCACCCGTACCTATCTGAACGTCGCTGCAGCACAGGCACGGTGCGCAGGGACCGTGCGCGCGCTGGCAGCCGGCATTCACGTGGGTCCGGCGAGCAGTGTCGACAAGCTGCTGGCCTCCCACGCCGAACGCGAGGCGTTCGATCTGATCTTCGAGATGCGCCAGGACTGGTTGATCGGTAGCGGATTCCAGGGCGCCGAGGATGGCGCCGAGCTGGGCCTGGCCCGCGCCGAGTGGTGGTACTCACGGGCCGCGACAGTCATGGGCGGCACCGCCGAAGTGCAGCGTGGAATCATCGCCGACCATCTACTCGGCCTACCGAAGGAGAAGCGGTGACCGGATCCGTGAACACCACTGATGCCGAGTGGAAGTTGGTCGAGGACAGCGTCTTCGGGCTCTTCGACGAGCTACCCACCGATGCCTACGCGCCAATCGAGGGTCGACTGACCGATCTCGGGTTCGCCGAAATCGAAGAAGAGTACCCGGTCGAGGCCGAGGAGCTGTTGTTCCGTGCCCAAGGGCGCTCGCTGGCACAGACCGACTGCCTCTACCGAGTGATGCTGGCCGAGCTCCCCCGGGACCTGCGCACGGCATCCGCCGTGCTGCTTCCCGCACCTGGCTCAGACCCGGCAGCTCCCCCGGAGCGGGCCCAGGGTGTGATCCTGGGGCCGGCCAGCGGCACAGTGCTCGTCCCGCTGCAGACCGGCGACGGCATCGTTGCCTCCCTCGTTGCCGCAGAGTGCCTTCACGCTGCCCCCGCGGACACCTTCGACCCGACCGTGCGGTGGACTCATCTGCGCAGTGCGGGCAGCGGAACAACTGAACCGGTGTTCGACATCACCGCCCAGTGGACCCGCGCGGTGTCGGCAGCGCAACGAGCGCTTGCCACCGAGATCATCGCATTGGCCGATCAGGTGATTCGCCTTGCGGTCGACCATGTCAGTCTGAGAAAGCAATTCGGCAGCCACATCGGCGCTCTGCAGTCACCGCGACATGCCCTGGCCAATGCGTTCTCGACGGTGGAGGGCGCCCGGGCACTGCTTGGCGAGGCGTGGCGCTACGGCGGCCCGATGGGGGCCCAGGCGGCAAAGGCGACCGCGGGCCGGGCCCACCGCGCGGCCTCCGATGTGGCACTGCAGGTGTGCGGTGCTATCGGTCTGACCTCCGAGCATGACTTGCACCGGTTCGTGCGCCGCGGGTTCCAACTCAACGTGCTCTGCGGGTCACCCGCCCAACTCGAAAGCCAGGTTGCCCGCCGGTTGTTCGATTCCTACCCTGCAGACCTCGGGCTGCCCACGGTGATCGCTTCCAGTCGATAACGCCCTCACAGAAAGACAACGCTATGCGTCCCAACATCTTCGAGCCCGTCCACGAGGAGTTCCGCGCCACCGCGCGGGCGTTCTTCGAGAAGGAGTGCGCGCCCTACTCCGACAAGTGGGAAAAGGACGGCAAGGCCAGCCGCGAAGCATGGCTTGCCGCCGGCGAGCACGGACTGATCGGCTGGGCACTTCCCGTGGAATACGGCGGTCTGGGTCTCGACGATTTCCGCTTCAACCAGATCCTGTCCGAGGAGATGTTCGCCACCGGATCCGTCGGGATCGGACTCGGGGTCCAGAACGACATCCTGGTCACCTACATGAACCACCTGACCACCGACGAGCAGAAGCAGCGTTGGCTTCCGAAATTCATCTCCGGTGAGTACATCGGGTCGATAGCCATGTCCGAACCTGCGGCCGGTTCTGACCTGGCCGGGATCAAGACCACCGCGCGTGATGACGGGGACGCGTGGATCGTCAACGGACAGAAGACGTTCATCAGCAACGGGCTGATGTCGTCGCTCGTCCTGGCCGCCGTGAAGACCGATCCGTCCGCGGGCCGCAAGGGCATCAGCCTGTTGATGATCGAGGACGGAATGCCCGGATTCACCCGGGGCCGCAAACTCGACAAGATCGGCCAGCATTCCGCCGATACCGCCGAGTTGTTCTTCGAGGATGTACGGGTCCCGAAGGAGAACCTGGTCGGCGAACTCAACCGCGGTTTCTACCATCTGGTCTCGCATCTGCCCGCCGAGCGGGTCGGCGTCGCCTGCTACGCCCTGCCGATGGCACGTCGCGCTCTGGAGCTGACCATGACCTATGCCAAGGAGCGGACGGCCTTCGGTCAGCCCATCGGTACTTTCCAGGTGAACCGGCATGCCATTGTGGAGATGAAGACCAAACTCGATGCCGCGCAGAGCTATCTGGACCAGTGCGTGCTGGCAGTCAACGCCGGGACGCTCAGCGATGAGGATGCCGCCGGTCTGAAATGGTGGACCTCCGAGGTGCAGTGGGAGATCCTGGACCGCTGCCTGCAGCTACACGGCGGATACGGCTACATCAACGAGTACGAGATCGCCCGGCTGTGGCGGGATTCGCGCGTCCAGCGGCTGTATGCCGGGACCACCGAGATCATGAAGGATCTCATGGGCCGGGCCATGGGCTTCTGAGCGCGCATGGCGCAGAACACCAAAACTGATCCGGCGCAGCCGGTGTCGTTCCGTGGCAACGTCGGGACGATCCGCGGCGACCGGTGGACTCCGGCCGGTGACGTTCGGGGTTCCCTGCTTCTGTTGCATGGCGGCGGACAGACCCGGCACTCCTGGCGCAAGTCCGCGCCGGGCCTGCAGGCACTTGGCTGGGATGTCGTCGCACTCGATGCGCGTGGCCACGGTGAGAGCGACTGGGCATCCGACGGTGACTACCGGATCGATCGCCTCGTCGATGACCTCACCGCCGTGATCGCGCAACTGGCCGATGACTCGGTGTCGCCCGGTCCGCCGGTGGTGATCGGCGCATCCATGGGTGGCATCACCGGGCTCGTTGCCGAGGGTGAGAACCCCGGCCTGCTCCGAGCGCTGGTCCTGGTCGACATCGCTCCCCGTATCGAACCTGCTGGGGTGCAACGTATTTCTGATTTCATGTGCTCGGCGCCGGATGGGTTCGCCGATCTGAGTGAGGTCGCCGAGGCGGTCAGTGCCTACCGCGGGGATGCAGCCCGGCCGGCCAATGTCGACAGCTTGCGCCGCAACGTGCGCACCGCAGCCAACGGCCGGCTGTTCTGGCATTGGGACCCGGCCTTCACCACCAGCGACCGCAATCTCGGCGACCACGCGGCAATGCTGGTCCGCACCACCGCCGCCGCCTCCAATGTCGCCATACCGACATTGCTCGTCTGGGGTTCGAAGTCCGACATCGTCGACGTTGCGGCGGTCGAGGAACTGCGCACGCTCATCCCCCACGCCACCACGGTGACCATTTCCGACGCCACCCACATGGTCGTCGGCGACGACAACGACACGTTCGTCGCGGGAACCGCAGCCTTTCTGGCTGGGCTCTAGTGGCACGCAGGGTGGACTGCTGATGGAGACTCAAACCCTGCGAGACTTCCGCATTCCGGCCTGGGTCACGGCCGGTCTGCACGACCCGGTCGAGGTTGACGGTCGGATCGCGGCGGGCATGACCATCGGAGCGCACCTCCGCAGCAGTGACGGCACCCTCAACCCCGCCGTCCTTGCTGCCGTCGCGGATGGCTGCCTCGGCTTGGCAGTCATGGCTGGGGCCGGCTTCGACACCGGAGTCGTCACGTCTCACCTGCATGTGGAATTTCCGAAACGCGTTCCGGGGGACCTCGCCACGGCGCACTGCTCTGCGGTGGCGCGCTCCGTCGATGAAGGTTTCGGGTTGAGCGAGGCCACCATCACCGACGCAACCGGCGCCACCCTGGCCTACGCGACCCTGGGCGGGGTCCTTATCCCGCGCCCGACGACGACCGAAGCGCCACAGGACCCCGGGACAGCCGTACCCGCTGTGGCAGCACACCTCGACGAGTTGCTGGGCACACACATCGGATCCCGCACACCCGAGGGCGTCACAGCGACGTTCCGCGCGGACGCCGCGCTGGCGAACCTCTACAAGAACCTGCACGGTGGTCTCGGCGCACTCATCGCAATCCGGACCTTGGACGCGGCTCTGGACACCGGTGACGGGTCCTATCGTCTGGCCGACCTCCGGGCCGTCTTCACGCGGTCGATACCCGCCGACGGCAACGAACTCCGATGCACAGCCACTGTTGCCCATCGGGGTCGCAGAATGGCCGCCGGGCGTGCCGAACTTTTCGCTTCCGACGGCCGGGTTGCGCTGGGTGTCGACGCCACGTACGTCGCCGATAATTCCTGAATCAGAGGTGAATGCCCCTATGTCCGTGGCCGACTCGTTGGTCCTTCGAGATTTCGACAACGGTGTCCTCACGCTCACCTGGAATCGGGCCGAGCAGCGGAACGGCTGGAATGCCGACCTCGAACAGGCCTACTTCACCGCACTCGACGATGCCGAATCGGACCACGCAGTCCGCGCAATCGTGGTGACCGGTGCGGGCAAGACGTTCTGTCCCGGGGTGGATTCGAGCCGGATGGATGCGGCCGCCGGTAAACCGTTGGACCTCAGCGCCCGTCGGCCGTTTCACCGTCCCCTGCACGTCCGCAAGCCGATGATCGCGGCGATCAACGGAGCCTGCGCAGGTGTCGGCGTGGTCCTGGCGCTGCAGTGCGACGTCAGGTTCGCCGCGCGGGGAATCCGATTCGCCACGTCCTTCGCGCGCCGCGGGCTGCCCGCCGAACGAGGCATCGCCTGGCTGCTCCCCCGGCTGATCGGTCCTGAGCGAGCTCTGGACCTGCTGCTGTCGGGACGACCATTCGACGCCGACGAGGCGCTGTCGCTGGGCGTGGTGAGCCGGCTCAGCGCACCGGACGAGGTGGTGAGCGACGCCCAGCAGTATGCTCTCATGCTGGCCACCGAGTGTTCAGCCACCGCTATGGCCGTCATCAAACGTCAGGTCTACCGGGACCTTTTCAGTGATTTCGAGTCGTCCTACCAACGCGCCGACCGGGCGTTGACGGCGATGGCAGCGGGACCGGACTGCAGAGAGGGCGTCGATGCGTTCCTGCAGCGCCGGGCGCCGCAGTTCCCTACACAGCCAACTGATTTCGATCCCGATTCGGTGCTGGGTGAATAGGGCGCGCGCCATTTACCGGCTTGGGCCGTGCCGACTGGTCATTCGCAATGCCGTAGCGGCCTAGCTGTACTGGCCACGGACGTTAGGTACGGCGTGGCGTGGTGACATGACGAAGACCTCCGAGTGAAGTGCGAGCTGTCTAGGAACGCACCAACTCATCTCGGAGGTCTTCGTGTCCCACCGTAATGCCCCATTGTCAGAAACCGGACGCCTGCGACTGGCCCGTTGCGTCGTCGACGACGGCTGGACTCTTCGACGCGCCGCCGAACGGTTCCAGGTTGCAGTGACTACCGCCAGTCGCTGGGCGAGCCGCTACCGCGAACATGGTCCGGCCGGAATGGTCGACCGCAGCTCACGGCCTCATCGCAGCCCCAACCGAACTCCGACACGCACCGAGCGGCGCATCATCAAGGTGCGCGTCATTCGCCGCTGGGGACCAGCGCGCATCGCCTATCTGCTGGGCCTGCATCCCTCGACGGTGCACCGGGTTCTGACGCGCTACGGCCTGGCCAAGTTGCGCTGGCTGGACCGCCCGACCGGGCGTGTCATTCGGCGGATGGAATCAGCGCACTGCGGTGATCTTGTCCACGTCGATGTCAAGAAGCTGGGCAAGATCCCCTCCGGCGGTGGTTGGCGGATGGTGGGTCGCAGTGCCGGCAAGCGCAACGCTCAAGCCGACCGCAGCTCGGGGCTGCTCGACAAGTACTACCGGCCGGTGCGCGGGTACCACTTCCTGCACACCGCCATCGATGCCCACTCCCGGCTGGCCTACAGCGAGATGCTCGGCGATGAACGCAAGGACACGGCCGCTTCGTTCTGGCGGCGCGCAAACGCGTACTTCTCCGAATGCGGTATCGAAGTACGGAATGTACTGACGGACAACGGATCCTGCTATCGCTCACATGTGTTCCGCGATGCGCTCGGCGATATCGGACACCGTCGCACGCGCCCCTATCGGCCGCAGACCAACGGAAAGGTCGAGAGATTCCACCGCACCCTGACCGAGGAATGGGCCTACGCCCGGCTCTATACCAGCGATGCCAAACGTTGCGAGGAGTTCCCTCGCTGGCTACACACCTACAATCACCACCGCGGCCACACCGCACTCGGCGGCCAACCACCCGCCACCCGCGTACCTAACCTCTCAGGTCAGTACACCTAGCCGAAGACGCGTCTCGGTAGGTAGCTGCCCGCCAGTGGATTTCTTCCCCGGTCATCCCTGTGCCATAAAGCCCGCCAGCACCGTGGATGTCGACCATTGACCGGCCGTCATCGCGCCGTCGACGGTGAGCACGTGTCCGTTGACGAAAGCTCCACCATCACTGCACAGGTAGGACACCGCGGCAGCGATATCCCGCTCATTGGCCAGTCGGCCTGCCGGGATGATCTTGCCGATGTCGGCGAGCAAGCCGGGCGGGAGCAGCTCATAGGTCTTCCCCATGTCGGTGATCCCGGACCCGATGCTGTTGACCCGGACGCCGGTGCCCGCCAGCTCCATCGCTGCCGTGCGCGAGATCATGTCCAGCGCCGCCTTGCTCGCACCGTACGTCGCCAGGAACGGTGCCGGTTGACTGCCGCCGATGCTGCTCATATTGATGATGACGCCGAAGCCACGCTCGCTCATGCCAGGCGCGAACGCAGCGATAAGCCGAACCGCGGCAAATACGTTGACGTCGAAGATGGTTTTCCAGGTGGCGATGTCGGCCATCGCCACGGGCGCGTACTGCTCCTCGGCTGCCGCGTTGTTCACCAATATGTCCACTGGGCCCGCTTCGGCGGCCAACCGCGCCACGTCGGAGTCGCTGGACACGTCGGCGGCAATAGCAATGGATCGCCCTCCCGTGGCCTCGATCTCATCGGCCACGGCCCTCAGCGCGGACACACCGCGTCCCACCAGGATCACCGAGGCGCCCTCGGACGCCAACTGGATTGCCGATGCTCGTCCGAGTCCCCGACCGGCCCCGGTGATTAGTGCGGTACGGCCCTCATGAGCTCGTCCGCCTCCCGCGGCGGTCAGGGGACGTACACGCTGTCGTGGAAGAACAGGACTCGGCCGATGCACAGAATCAGCGGCTGTGCGATGAAGATCGCAACGTTCATCGTGATGATCCAAACGGCAAGTCGTGCGGACTCTCGGGACCATCCTGGTGCCAGGGTGTGCACCTTGAAGAGCTTCTCGTTGGGGTAGTTGCCCTGGGCGTCTTCACGCAGAGTCAGCGAGATGATGACCGCAAACAACATGAACGGTATTGCCGGCCAGACGAAAGATAGTGTGCCGTGCGCGGATTCCCATTTGGGCCCAACAGCGTCGACATAGGAGTACCACCCGGCAAGGGTCATCAGACGTTCACCGAGGATATCGACCACATAGAACACCGCCATGGCTGAGACGACCAACACCACCGTCGGCGATACCTTCGGCACCACCCGTTGCAGGGTCCTGGCCACCTTCGGAACCAGCTTGAGCAGGATGATGCACTCGACCGCGAAGAAGACCCCGTAGCCGAAGACGACGTTCACCGGCTTCGTGTACGTCTGGTACCAGGTGGACGTCCAGCCAGTGAAGTTCCAGAAGTCCCGGTTGTAGACCAGATAGGACCCCCAGTCCGCCGGCCATTCGATCCAGAACATGGTGGTGCCGGCGACGAACAGCATGGCCGGCATGGAGATCTTCTTGTCCCGAACGGTCTTGACTGCGAAGTAGGCCAGGAGGCCGACCCACGCGATCGGGAACGCGAAGGCCCACAACCAAGGGAGGTGCGGATCGTCGAGGTGGTCATGCGGATACGGCGGCTCGGCCACTGTGGCACTGTTGTCGGTCACCACGAAGGTACCGACCACAACAGCGGTGAGCACGCCCACTACCAGCCAGGGCAACCAGGCGGCTACCCGTGACGGCGCCGAGGCGACCCGCCCCGACGCGGCCTCGGTTGGTGTGTCAACGCTCATCGTTTTCCCTTCCATATTGCCGATCTTCGTGTCGTCATCATCGAGCCGCGCTACCAGGCAAGGGTTTTGATCTCGGACCGGCCGATCACGCCTGCTTCACGCAGCTTTCGGTATTCGTCCTCAGCCAGCCCAACCTGGTTGAGCCACACTTCGTCGTCGTGCTCGCCAAGCATCGGCGCGGGACCGGCCTGAACATGGCCCGGAATCGACGACCAGCGGGCCGGTAGGCCCGCATGAGTGTTGACCCCTGTCTTCGGATGGTCCACCTGTTCGAAGAACCGGCGGTGCTGGAGCTGCTCGAGTTCGGGGGTCAGATGCCCAAGCACCACCTCACCGACGGGTACGCCGCATTCCGTCATCATCTCGACGACGGCGTCCACTGTGAGCTTCGACGTCCATGCCGTTATGGCAGTGTCGATCTCATCGTGATGCGCCCTGCGCTCAGGCTGGGTCCACTCGGCCCAACGCGGCCGGTCGATCAACCCGCACACCGCTCGCCACCCCGCGTCGTCGACGACAGACAGCCCTATCCAGCGGCAATCGCCCAGTCCGACCCGATCCCTCTCCGACGTTGGGTAGATGCCCTGCGGTGCAACACTGTTCGACCGGTTGCCCGATCGAGCGCAATCGACGCCGTTGGCGCTCTGCTCGATGACCACGCTGGCGGCAACGTTGAGCGCCGCGGTGATCATGGGCGCTTCGACCATGATGCCCTCACCGGTAACTTTCGCCTGCTCGAGCGCCAAGATCAACGCCAACGTGGCGTGGCTGCCCGCGATGGGATCACAGGGCCCGTTCGGGATCTCGGGCGTGGAGTCGGGCCATCCGGTGCACCACGCCATCCCCGAAGCCATCTCCATGGTCTGGGCGTATCCGCCACGGTCGCGCCAGGGCCCGTCGAGTCCGTAGGCCGGCATGCGCACCATCACCGCCCGCGGGTTGATCGCATGCACTTCGTCCCAGCTCAGGCCCCAGGATTCCATGACGTGGGGACTGTAGTTCTCGATGACGACATCACATGTCGCGACAAGACGTCGAGCCAAGGATCGACCGTCCTCAGTCGACATATCGACGGTGACCGAGCGTTTCCCGGTGTTGGTTCCCTGGAAGATGCCAGAGAACTCGGGCCAGTCCGGATCACTCATCGACTTGCAGGTGTTGCTGCGGATCGCGTCGGGACGCTTGCCGCCCTCGACGTGTATGACCTCCGCACCGAGCATTGCCAGTACGTGCCCCACGATCGGGCCCGCCCAGTTGGCAGTGAAGTCGGCGATGCGGATTCCGGTGAACGGCTTGTCCCGTTTGGGCCGTGATGGACCTGCGGTCCACGACGGGAGGCCGTGCGCGCCGAGTGCCGGCGCCACCCCGCGAGGCGGTGTGGTACCCCCGTGGAACTGCCAGGGAACGACCGGCTGAAGGAATCCACCCGATGCGTTGGTCTCATATGCCCGACGCTCGACGAGGTGCTCGAGTTCCGGAATCGTCGCCCCCGTGCCCACATTGGCGGCGGGCACCCGTAGTAAGTCGGCGAGCTCGAGGACTTCGGCTGTGGTGTGCTGAATTGACCACGCATCGATGGCATCCATCAATTCGTGACGGCGAACGAAGCGATTCGCCATGAGTCCGAGCTCTGGGTCGTCCATCCAGTCGCTTCGGTCGATCAAAGAGCAGAAGTCCAGCCACTGTTGGCCGGTGACGACCATGAATCCGACGTATCCGTCCTTGGTGGGATGGACATCGGGGAGATTGCGCGCCCGGAGCGGACGCATGGGCCGCCCGGCGATCGTGTACCACGACACCGGATGCACCGTCGTCGTCAGGATAAGGGATTCCAGGATTGAGACGTCGAGAAGTTCTGCTCCACCACCGAACAAGGCGGCTGCTGTGTGCACCGCCGCGAACATGCCGGCGACCCATTCCGGAAGCCGGCCTCCGGCGATCAGCGGGGGTCGCTCCGGCGCCCCACGCTGGCCGGGCCCGCCCGACATGGCTTGCAGCGTCAGTTCTGTCGCCGGTCGATCCACCCACGGACCGGTAAGCCCGAAGTTGGTGATCGCGGTGACAACCGCGCGTGGGTTGATCGCACGAAGAACCTCGGGTGTCAATGTGCGTGCGACATCGGAGTGCGGTGACCACACGATGACGTCAGCGGCCGCCAAGGTTTCCGTAAGCTCGGCCGGATCTGTGACGACCATCGACGTCGAACCTGCCGCCAGAAACTGAAACAACGCACCATCGGAATCGGTGGGTCCGGCATGGGACCAGTGCCGTAGTGGATCACCCGCGGGATCTTCTATCCGAAGAACCTGCGCTCCCCCGTCGCCGAGGAGCCGACAGCAATAGCCACCGGCAAGCTCACCGGCGAGACAGACGACCTTGGCCGAGGACACCGCCGGCGTCATCACTTGTGTCGTTCCTCCTGAATGGACGGTGCGCAGCGTCAAACACACTGCGCTCGTGAGAGGTTCACATGCCATCGACAGCAGTGCGGGTGTTGCACCCACGACAAAGTCGACGGTATTGTCGAATTTAGCTCATCGTGATGCACATCTCAATAGCAGTGCCCAAGATCGAGCATTCCCATCTATCCGGAGGAACGATGCTCAAACTGTTCAGCGTCGACGATCACATCGTCGAGCCCGCCGATGTGTGGACCAAACGGCTGCCACACAAGTTCCAGGAAAAGGGCCCCCACGTCATCGAGGCCGACGGTCGACAGTTCTGGGTCTACGAAGACCAGCGCTCGGCCACAATGGGCCTCAATGCCGTGGCGGGGAAGGACCCCGAGGACTGGGGCACCGATCCGGTGCGCTTCACCGACCTCATTCCTGGTTGCTACGACGCCGCCGCACGCGCCGACGACTTCCGCGCGGACGGCATTGTCGGAAGCGTGCTCTTCCCATCGCTTCCCGGATTCGGCGGCCGGGTGTTCTTCGAGATGAAGGACAAGGAACTCGCCGATCTGTGCGTGCGGGCCTACAACGATTTCGTGCTCGACGAGTGGTGCGCGGCGGCACCGGACATCTTCGTGCCGACCATCATCCTGCAACTCTGGGATCCGCACCTCGCCGCCGCCGAACTGCGCCGATGCGCCGAACGGGGAGCTCGCGCAGTCTCGTTCCCCGAGAACCCGAGCTACTTGAAGTTGCCCTCCCTGCACACCGATCACTGGGATCCGGTCTTCCACGCCTTCGAGGACACCGGCGTGGTGTGCTCGATGCACTTGGGCTCGAGCGGGCACATCCCGATTCCCACGCCGGATTCCCATTTCAGCGTGGCGATCACGGCCGCCCCAGCAGTTGTCGGAATCGAGACCATCACCGACATGTTGTTCGGGACTCTGCCCCGCCGCTTTCCCAACGTGCAGTTCGTCATGACCGAGGGCGGCATTGGCTACATCCCTTACCTGCTCGAACGCGCCGACTTCGTCTGGGGCAAGCACCGATTCTGGGCACCGTTCGGTGACATCACACCGTCGGAGATCTTCAAGAGGCAGTTCGCCGTGTGCGCCGTCAACGAATCCTTCGGCCTCAGTGCGGATTCCATTGACCGCATCGGCATCGACAACATCCTGTGGGAGTCTGACTACCCACACTCGGAGACCACGTGGCCATCGAGCCAAACCGAGGCCGCCAAGGTTCTGGGCCACCTCCGACCGGATCAGATCGAGAAGATCACCTACAAGAACGCCGAACGGATCTTCAACTTCCCAGTCAGCCCGGAAGCTAAGCCAGAATCTCGGCATCGTCTCGACAATGCCCAATCCAACGGCCAGCGTCCCGAACCGATCAAGGCCTACCCCGTCGACGCCGGATCCGACGACGAGCCCTCTGACGTCAGCCACGTCGTCAGCGGCAGAACTAAGTAGGCGCACCCGCCTGTTGCGCTGAACATGAAACCGCGGACGCGCCGTTGCTGGCCGTCCGCGGTTTTCATGTTGGCCTACTGCTTATGAATGGGGGGCTGGGTACGCTGTGCACTTATGCGCCCCCGCACTCGGCCCAGCGCTTCCAATCTCGTCTGCTGAGCAGCAATCTCGTCGTGGTCGACTTCCGCAGCATCCCTGAGCCGCGCGATGACCTCTCTGGTACGGACCAGCTCGCGATAGAGGCGCGCGTCGGCCTCCTGAAAGGTGATGAGGTCCATCTCCTCGGCCAGAGGGTCGTGTTCGGGGGCCAATTCCTCGTCACTCATCAATACTCACCTTCAGCTCACCACATTGACCGAGTTGACCCTCGACGGTGTCATCGAGGAGTAGTTCCTGACCGACAATACTGTCGGGTCTAGATGGCGGTCAGCCCACCATCGACAATGAGCTCGGAACCAGTTGCACTTGCTCAGCCTTGCCCCGGCATCACGACGACATTGCGCGATGGATTCAACGGAAGCTCGAGCGAGGAGATAAGACCTGCAGGAGCATTGGGCATCTCGGCAATCAGATTGACCAAACGCATCGCCGTACCGCTGACCGACCCCCAGACCTCGCCGGACCGCCCCAGGTCCAGATCGCACCGCATGTTGGGATTACCCGAGATCGTGACCCGATAGTTCGATTCACCAACACCGTCGAATCTCGGCCAATCCGGTGCGACTTCGGCAGCCATTCGGGTGATGTGCTCGGCGGTGACTACGGCACGGCCTGCCACTCGCCCCTCGCACGCGACTCGCAGGGCAACAACGGTGCCCGCCTCCATCAGACCGACCGAGGTATTCAAATCCTTGTCATGCACAGCCTTGTCCGACGTCACCACGAGTTCGTCCAATTCGACGCCAAGCCGATCGGCCAGCTGACGGACCATCGGACCCCAGAAGGCTTCGAATGCACCGCCGGCGGTGATCGGCGCTTCATACGTGGGCGGACGTCCGAAACCCATGATGTCCCGAATTACGGGCTCGACGTCATAGTGGTCGTATATCCCGATCTCCTGCACATGTACGTGCTCGACCTCGTCCGACAACGTCAGCAGCGCGAGCGGCAGCACGTCAGTGGAGAATCCGGGATCCAGCCCGGTCGACAGGAATGTCGAGCCACCCCGAACGGCAGCATCTTCCAACGGCTTTCGTAGGACCTCGGGTGCCGCCGGCGGGTACAACAGGCTCAACAATGAGATTGTGATGACGTTGACGCCAGCCGATAGCACCTGCGCGATCTCCTCCACCACCTCGCCTTCTCGACCGAGTCCGTTCGCGCAGTAACTCAGCACGTCCGGCGCGGTGGCCAACAGTTCTTCGAGTGAGCCGACCGCGGTGACGCCGACAGGGTCGAGCCCGACGAGTTCGCCAGCATCGCGGCCGACCTTCTCCTCCGAGGACACCCACAGGGAGGTCAGATCCAAGCGGTCGTTCGCGATAATCCCTCGCAGCGCCTCGCGACCGGTAAGTCCGGTACCGACGTGTGCGACTCGGATCTTGTTGCGCGCCCCGTCTATGGTCACTCTCCACTCCATTCCCTCGGGCAACGTTACCGACACACTAGTCGATTTCATCGCTAGCGGAACCTGCCAGCTAGCGGCACCCGTTGGCCGGCGCAACATCCAGAAGATGGGATCAAGCCGATGCAAAGGCGACACCGAGGGCGAAGATCCAGATACAGCCTGGTCGCGGGCTTCCCAGGCAGGGCCCTGTCGGCCCATCCACGGTAGCGAGACTGCCTCGGCATCGGCATTCCCGGCTGCAAAACCATGGGCCAGAACTCGGCTTCCAGTCCACTGACGCGATAGTTGACAAGTGTGTCGGTCGAGGCTTAGCCTCGCTGAAACGTGGACTTCGTCACGCTGTCTGCTGTCGCTCCCCACCCCGAGTCGGAACGAAGAGATCGAGGAAACACCATGGGTAAGTTGGATGGTCGCGTTGCATTCATCACCGGCGCGGGTCGCGGCCAAGGCAGGGCGCACGCTATCCGGCTGGCCGAGGAAGGCGCCGACATCATTGCCGTCGACATCTGCGCCGACCTGCCCACCGTGCCCTACTCACTATCCTCGCTAGACGATCTCGAGCACACCGCCAAGCTCGCCGGCGAAGCAGGAGCCCGAGTGGTCACCAAGGTTGCCGATGTCCGAGACATCAACGCCCTGCGCACCGCCTTCGACGAAGGCGTTGCCGAACTCGGCGGCCGCATCGACATCGTGGTCGCCAATGCCGGCATCATGCACTTCGGTGACGTCGACGAGAATCACGAAGACGACGACGCATCCTGGGAACTCGCGGTCGCCGTTCTTCTGACCGGTGTGCGTAACACCATCAAGGTGGCCAGACAACCCCTCATCGACGGCGGCCGCGGCGGCTCCATCATCATCACCAGCTCCGCAGCCGGACTCAAGGGCATGTCCGATGGAAATGGCGGACCAGACGGCTATGTGGCCTCCAAGCACGGCGTCATCGGCCTAATGCGCACCTATGCCAATATTCTTGCCCCACACAGCATCCGAGTGAACACAATTCACCCCACCGGCGTCATGACCCCCATGATCATGAACGAATCATTCGCCGCATGGGTCACCACCCATCCCGAAATCGCCGACCGCATGACCAATCCAATGCCTGTACCCGCTCTCGACCCCCGCGACGTCAGCCACACCGTCGCCTTCCTGGCATCCGATGAAGCCAAGTACATCACCGGCGTAACCCTGCCCGTCGACGCTGGCTTCAACGCCCGCCTCTAGGTCCACCATGGTGGTCCACCAGTCGGGCGGGTGGGCCACCGAACCTGGTGCGCAGTCGCACAGAGTGCGTGTACTGGGCCTACTTCTGACGGTCGACAGTGCGCCTATCCGGGCCCAGCTCCGATCGCGGGTACGACGAACTTCAACAGATGGCTGAAGAATCGCGTCCGCGATTGCTCGTCGGTGGCCTCACATTTCCGATCACTTGGTCGTTGACGTTCGCCTATCAGATTCGCAACTACGCGAATTCCTCGCAGCTTGCGCTCTACGTCGACTGTCGAATTGTTCAATCCACGTTCGGTCAGCACGCGCACCACTCCGGAACATCGCCGGCCGACGGTGCGGGCATGAATCGCGCTGCGGGGCAGAGAATATCGGTGATGCGGACCCGATCTATGGAACCAGTTCCGATGCCGGCCCGAACAACAGCCGTGCGAGCATCTGCGGGAGGATGGTGGTGGTCAGGAACGCGACATTGAACAAGACGACCCAAGAGACCAGAATTGCGAGCTGGCCCGGCTTGCGTCGGAGGACAACTCGGGCAGTCAGCTCGAAGACGTCCTCCCCCTCAGCGCTTCGCCACATCATCGCGAAGGCAACCAGGGCGATGAACGGCACCTGTTCGACGATGGGCCACACCAGGGGGAAGGCGCCGTGGCCGACGGTCAGGCCCGGCCCCCAAAGAATGTGGGTGTAGTGCCACAGCCCCAATCCGGTCGCAAACCCCTCGAGAATCAGGTCGAAGACATAGAACACCGGGAAGCTGACCGCAGCCGCCAAGATGTACGGGTTTCGCGTGGGCCACCGCTTGCGGACGTAGTTGACGACCACCTCCATCTGAACGAAGAGCAAGCCGTAGAAGATCACATATCCGGCAATGAACCACCAGCACCGGACCGGACCCGTGAAAGCAGTGTCACCCCACGTGAAGGTCCAGAATCGGTCACTGTAGAGCACGTAGGAAGCCCAGTCACCGTACGTCTCCTGCCAGAATGCGGAGGATGACGCCACCGCGACAAGGAGTAACCGACTGAGTCGACGTTCCTTCACCGATTGCGCGACGCCCACCCCTAGCACCGCGAGCGCGGCGATGATGAAGCCGATCTCCCAAACCCGGAATCCAACCGGATGCTCAAGGGTCCCGCCGCTCTGCGCGGCGAAGACGAGCAATCCGGCGCCCGCAGCAAGGGAGACAACGACGATCAGTGCAGCGCGAGCCGAGAACAGCGCACGCACCTCATCACTTCCGGGAAGAATCGCTGCTTCCGAACCGACCCTATCGGCACCAATCGGCATAAACGCTCCTTGACTCACGACGGGAAGGAATCACCTATTCCCGATTCGGCGGATCTGACAACATCCGACCTATCCGACGCATGTGACGTGAACAACACAACCAGACTGTCAGAAACTTGGCAAGTGTGTCGTTTTTCGTAGCCGCGCCTGCGCCGGCTCAAACTAGGCCAGGCGAAGCGCGGTTGAAACCCCAGAACATGCACCCCGAGCCAGATGTGGAATATCGACGGCGGGCGTCGGCCAATTGCTCGGGCTACTCCCCTGCGTCGAGCTCCGCGAGGATCTCGTCGGTGTGTTCACCCGGGGCGGGCGCGTGGCGACGCACGGTAAACCGTTCGCCGTCAACAACTGCGGCCGATCCCACATACGAGATTGGCCCTGCTACCGGATGCTCACCCTCGACGAAGACGTTACGACTGGCGACGTGCGGATCAGCCGCGACCTCGTCGATACTCTGGTGCGCCGCCCCGAGCGCGAACCCGTGCTCTGCCGCCAATGCCAGCCACTCGTCCAAAGTCCTCGTGGCGATCACCTCGGCGACTAGTCGGCGCTCGGCGTCGTCGCCCCAGTCCACTGATCCGTTGGACGTGTCGGCTTGACGGCCGATCAGGTCATCGCGCCCCGCGGCTCCTGCCCACTTGTCCCAGAAGCGTTGCTCGATGCACCCGAACAGAACGACCTTGCCATCGGCAGTCTCATAGAACTGATACCGCGAACCCGTCATCTCGCCACCGGATCTGGCTGCCATTCCCGAGCGGTCGGTGATGCGATAATCATTTCTTTGCAACGTAATTGGCAACCACGCTGTCATGGCGGTTGCGTCCGAGCCCGCTACATCGACGTAGGCCCCGATACCAGTCTCCCTCGCGCGCACCACCGCCGCTACCGCATTCAGGGCAGCATGCAGGGCGCCTACGCTGGTGGATTCACCGCCTAGGTTGGCTCCATCCTGTTCGAACGAGCCACGATGGAGCAGACCATCGTCGCCGCGCCGGACAGCGTGCGCGCCGACCAAAGCGTTCATCAGCATCCCGTGGGTGGGAATCCGGGCATACGGACCCGTTGCGCCGAACCCGGTGTGCTGCACGTAAACAAGGCTGGGTTTGCGCGCCCGCATGGCGTCAGGCCCCACGCCGAGTTTGTCGCACACCCCCGGACGATTGCCGTCGACGAAGATGTCCGCGGTGTCGATCAGCTTCCAGAAATTTTCGCGGTCGGCTTGCTGGGTCAGGTCAAGCAGTATCGACCGCTTGTTCCGGTTCACCTGAGCGTGCGGGACGCTCACACCGGGAACAATCTGGCCAAGGAAATACCGCAAGTAGTCTCCGGCGGGCGGTGATTCGACCTTGATCACATCGGCGCCGAGATCACCGAGGAGCATTCCAACGGTGTCACCGTTGAGCAGCACCGCCGATTCCACCACGCGCACGCCTTTTAGCAGGTTGGACACTGTGAGCCTTTCGCAGATTCCGAAGAAGGGTCGTACTGCTCAGCGCAGAGCGATCGCCGAACCCGTGCGACGATGCTTGGGCGTCCCGAACACCGGTGCCAGGAGATGCCCGGGGACGGCGTCCACCACACCCGGGATGGCGTTGACGAATGCCGCCACCGAGGTGAACGATTGTGAGTCCATCCAATGGTCACCGTCGGGGTCGTTTGCGTGCCCGCCGTGCCGGACACCATCGGCGAAGGACAGGCCACGCGCGTACCGGACTTGCAGTGACGGCGTCCCCTCGACGGTGATGATCCAGTCGTTGTCGGCTTCCCATCCCCGGATCTCCAGGTCGCACACCCACCGGCAGGTGACAGTGACAAACGGCTCATCGTCGACGATTCCAGTCCAGGAAAACTCCGTTCCCGCAACAGTTCCCGGCGGAACCGGTGCAGTCACCGCGGTCAGCTCACGATCCGTGACGGCGAAACGCGCATCCACGTCGACCCGATCCAGCCGTTGCCCCAGCTGAGCAGCCACGGCGTGGGGCGTCTGTCGGTACATGTGGTCGAACATGGCGATGATCTGATCGCGCGGGAAGTCGTCGGGCTTTGCGCCGAAGCCCAGCAGCGGGTAGACGTGTGCGTCGAGATCGGTGCAATCCATCCGTTCGAGCACCTGAACATGAGCTACTTCTAGCGTGTGCCCGGCCAGGGTGGTGGCCAACCGCTCGGCGACGAACCCAGGCGAGGAGCCCACGGCCAGCACGGTGGAGCCGCCGCGCTGGCACGCGTCGTCGACCTCACGGGCGTAGTCGTCGCTGATCCCCGACGGGTAGAAGTAGTCGTGAGCGAGAAGCAGATTCTTGCCACCGGCCAGCAACCGCATCGCATCGGCATGGCTCTGGGTGGGGTCGAATGACACCAGCGGGGTGAAGATCACCACGTCAGCATCGAGCCGATCGATCTCATCGCGATCACGGGTGACGGTCACACTGCCATGCGAGGGCAGCCCCACGAGTTCACCGATGTCGCGCCCTTCCTTGTCAGGAGAGAACGCGAAGACTCCGACGACGTCAAACTCATCGCGGCGCTGCAGGAGGGCCCGCAACACGAACCCCCCGAGCCGCCCAGGCCCCCAGACAATGACCTTGGTGCGTCCGGACATGAGCATCCCTCCGATATGTGATGTTCCGCGAGGGAACACGAGTGAGCCACAGGCCGGCATCAGGTACTGCTCGTGCCCGATTCTCGTGCCAGTCCCACCAAGGGATTATTAGCGCCCCTGGGGCAATATCCGACACACTAGTCGTTTATGCCCCGCTGACGGAATAGGAGCTGTCAGTCGGCGGTGTGGATCTCGGGTTCGTGGTGTGCGCTGGCCCAGATGATGTGGGCGATGCTGCGATTAATTGCGCTATCTTTCACCGGCGCGCCCGAGACGCGCCAGTGG
Source organism: Mycobacterium sp. NBC_00419 (assembly GCF_036023875.1). NCBI lineage: Bacteria > Bacillati > Actinomycetota > Actinomycetes > Mycobacteriales > Mycobacteriaceae > Mycobacterium > Mycobacterium sp. NBC_00419. Next base: position 5,124,716 of record NZ_CP107931.1, on the reverse strand, counting down.
TACCAGAATCGTTCGATCATTGATTGGATGGCCAGTCCCTGGACCATCGGGTCGATACCGGGCAGCCGTTTGCCGCCGCGGAGTTTGACCAGGGCTTGGCCCAGGATTTTGGCGCCCGTCATCTCGGCTGCGACACTCCATTGCCGTAGTTCGGGGTGCACGTAAGCGGCCTGTACCGCGGCGTTGACGAACGATCCGTGTTCGTCCCAGAACCTCAGGTATTCCTCGACCCACTGCGCGACATCGTCGATGGTGGCGGTTTCATTCATCCGGCGAAGGCCCTCCGCGGCAACCATCCCGGCTTCCTCGGCATCACGGCCGATCGCCAGCAGCACGTCCTGCTTGCTGGTGAAGTAGGTGTAGAACGACGCACGCCGGATACCGGCGGCTTCAGTGATATCGCTGATCGAGGTGGCGTCGTAGCCCTTCTCCAGCAACAGACGTTTCGTTTCGGCGAGGATCCGCATTTTTGTCCGCAGCCCCTTGCGGCCGACCTCGGAGGCCGGCGCCGTCTGGCGGGCACTGGTCTGGGGACGAGGCGAAGTTCTAGGCACCAGGAAATCTTGACACGACCGTCGGACTTTCGAGGGGAGCATCGACCGAGCGCCGTGAATCGACAGTCTTGTCAAGAACACTGATTTCCCGTAGCTTTGCCACAGCCCGGAGGTTCCACCCCACCGTGAGAAAGGTCGCGCGCGCCCATGATCGCTCCACCGTTGGAGAAACTGCCCAAGCCCGCGCTCCTGATCGGCGACCAGCGCATCAACGACAGCTCCGGTGGGGTGTTCAACCACGTGTACGGGGCGACTGCTACGAGCACCTCGGAGGTCACCCTCGCAGGTAGCCGGGAGATCGACCTCGCGGTCGAGGCAGCACGATCAGCGCTGCCGGCGTGGCGCGCGACCCCGCCCGACCAACGCCGCGAACTGCTGCTGCGCGCGGCGCAGCTGCTGCGCGACAACGCAGACGAACTGATCGCGATCTCCCAGATCGACAACAGCATGCCGGTATTCGCCGCCTCCGGCGGACCGACAATTGCTGCCGATGCGTTCTCCTACTACGCCGGATGGGCCGACAAGATGGTCGGTGACGTCATCCCGACCTGGCCGACACCCTCACTGGACTACGCCACGCTCAATCCATACGGCGTCGTCGGCATCATCATTCCCTGGAACGGCCCGATCTATGCCATCGGCATGACCGTGGCGCCGGCGCTGGCGGCCGGAAACTGTGTGCTCCTCAAGCCACCGGAGCTGGCACCGTATGCCGCGTTGCGCATCGGTGAGTTGTTCTTGGAGGCAGGCTTTCCCCCCGGTGTCCTCAACGTGGTGACCGCAGGCGCCGAAGGCGGCCAGGCGATGGTCGCCCACCCCGGCATCAACAAGATCCACTTCACCGGCAGCGGCGCCACCGCCAAACGCATCCTCGATACCGCCAAGGACGTCCTCAAACCGGTAGGCCTGGAACTGGGCGGAAAGTCGGCGAACATCATCTTCGCTGACGCCGACCTGAACAACGCTGCCATGCAGGCCGTGCTGGGCATGCAGGGCAGCGGCCAAGGATGCATCAACGGCACCCGAGTGCTGGTGCAACGACCTGTCTACGAAGAAGTTCTCACCATGGTCCAAGCCATCTTGGGCACGCTCGAAGTGGGCGACCCACTGGTGGCGTCCACCTTTTTCGGACCGGTCATCAACGCGACCGCTGCCGAACGAATCGTCGGGATAATCGAAACGGCTAAGGCCAGCGGCGCCCGCATCGTGGCCGGCGGCCAACGCCTCGGCGGAGAACTCGCAGACGGCTACTTCGTCGCCCCCACCGTATTCGCAGACGTCGACAATTCCTCACCACTGGCCCAAGAGGAAATCTTTGGCCCCGTCGTCGCCGTCATCCCCTTCGACACCGAAGAAGAAGCGATACGCATCGCCAACGACTCCACGTTCGGACTCGCGGCCTACATCCAAACCTCCAACCTCAAACGAGCACACACCATCGCCCAACAACTCGAGGTCGGATTGATCTGGATCAACGGCTTCCTCGGAATCCCGACATCCGTCCCCTTCGGTGGCGCCAAACAAAGCGGATGGGGACGCCTCGGCGGCTTCGACGGCATCCGCGAATTCACCCAATCCAAGAACGTCTTCATCAACCTGATGTGAACGGAATCGACACACCATGACCGACACCCAACACAGCCCCTCCCGGCCCACCGTCGACTTCGACCACCACTCCGCCGAATTCGCCGACAACTGGCGCGAGGTGACCAAAAACCTGCGCTCACAGTGTCCGGTCGCCTGGACCGAAGCCCACGGCGGCTATTGGGTGGTCTCACGCTACGAAGACGTCAAAGACGTCGCCCGCGACGACGAAACGTTCTCCTCCGACAACGACACGCTCGGCGAACGAAGCGGATACAAGGGCACCGCCATCCCGTCAGCACCCATGCAGCTGATCCCGCTGGAGGTCGATGGCCCACGGTTCAATCAGTACCGGCAACTGCTGAATCCGCTCTTCTCACCGCGCGCGGCCGACAAATGGCGTCCCTTCATCCAACAGATGGCCGACGCATTGATCGATCAGTTCTGCGAGACCGGCGAGTGTGACATCGTCAAAGATGTCGCCAGCCCCGTACCGGCAATGCTCACCATGAAACTACTCGGCCTGCCCCTCGCCGACTGGGAACACGTCGCCACCCCATTCCACGAAATATCCTGGGCCGTACCCGGTTCAGACATGTACCAGCGCGCCATCGAGGGCATCTTCGCAGTACTCGGACAGCTGTCCGAGGAGCTCGTCAAACGGCGCAACGCACCTGAGGATGACCTGCTCACCTTCCTCGTTGAGTCGACAATCGATGACAAGCCACTCTCCGAGGAAGAAATCCTCAAGATCTGCTTCCTGATGCTGATCGGTGGCGTGGACACCACAACGGGCCTGCTCTCCCACACCTACGCGTGGCTGTCCGGACACCCTTCAGAAGCACGCCGACTGATCGCTGAACCAGATCTGCTCAAGACCGCTACCGAAGAATTCCTGCGCTGGGCCTCTCCGGCGCCTGCGCTCGCTCGAACCGTCACCACCGAAACCGTCCTCGGCGGCCAGCGCCTGTGCCCCGGCGACAGATTGCTGCTGTCGTGGAGCTCAGCGAATCAGGACGAGTCGGTTTTCGGCAATCCGGATGAAGTCGACCTCGAACGCTGGCCCAACCGCCACCAAGCCTTCGGACTCGGCGCCCACCGCTGCCTCGGCTCCAACCTCGGCCGCGTCCAATTCCAAGAAGTCCTCATGGCCACACTGCGGCGACTCCCCGACCTCACCGTGAACCTCACCGCCGCACAACGCTACCCGTCACTCGGCCAGGTAAACGGCTACTCCACCCTCCCAGCAACATTCACGCCCGTCGAACCAGTCGGGGCGAAACTCCCACTCGACTAGAACTAAACCGTGGTCATCTCTGTCGCGGCAACGCTGGCAGTTGCCTGAAGTCCCGCCATCGACGTCACTTCGCATGACTAGTTCCGAGCGATCTTCCATCAGGCTGACCAAGAACAGCTCTCGGAACGTTGAAGTGGGGCATCACCGAAGTGGCAGGCGACTACCTGCCCTACCTGCCTGAGCGCCCGGACTTCATGACTGCGGCGTCCTACTTTGGACCAACCGCACTGATCGTGGCCTTTGCCTGAACGCACGTGCAGATGGTCGGCACTCCTAAGCCCCGTCGATGGCCAGGACGTTCGCGCCGTTGACAATCTGGCGCATCACGATGTAGTCGCCCTTGTAGCCACGATGGTCGTACCGCGCGAAGGAGATGTGGTTACCTGGGCCGCCGGCCGCGGCGTCAAGCCGCCGCACCGACTCTAGGCTGCGGCGCAGGCCATCACGCGTCAGCGGTTTGGCACTCGCAAGCCCATGCGCCACAACATTTCCCATGTCATACCCCTGGGCCGTATAGCAATGCATCGGCCGTCGCCCAAACCGCTTCTCGAACCTGTCGAGCATGTCGGTGAACACGCGGTTACGTTCGTCGAACTGATCGACCCCGACCCACCCCTCGAAGTTATCGATCAGGCCCACGTAGGGCGAGAGGCCGTCAATAGTTCCCATGAAAATCGACATCGTGATTCTCGCCGCGCCGTACCCATCTGCGGCGGCGCGCTGCGAAGCGCCGAGCACCGCGAAGGCGGTCGCCCCGAATCCGACGTACATATAGGCCTCAGCACCCGCGTCTCGCATTGCTTGCACTGCCGCCGTCGCCGTAGCTTCGTCCACGAACGACCCGACGCGCACATCGGCGACAATCGACGCGCCCCGCTGGCCTGCGCGCTTCTTGATCCAGCGCGCATACTCCTCGCCTAGCAGATTGTCCTCGCTGATGAGGCCGATCTTGTGCGCGCCGGAGACATCGACCGCGTAGTCGACCATCCGGATTGCCTCATCACTGAAAGTGCCGTTCGGAGTCAGGAATGTCCACGGTCCGGCGACGTCAAGCGCCCCGGACTGAGCGATGAACGGTATCCCCGTACTTTCGATGTAGGGGGTTACGACTGGCACGTTCTCGGACGTGTGCGGGCCTATGACGGCGATCGGAGCAAACTCGCTTACCACTCGGTCCAGGGCTTCTAGCAGCGTGCTGGCCCTGGCATACGGCAAGCCTTCAACCTCAATGACCTTGAGCTCTACCGGCCGATCCAGCAATCCGCTCTCGTAGGCCTCTTCGAAGGCAAGCTGGGTCGCGTCGTACTGGTCGTACAACGGCTGCAAGCCGATGCCCCAGTCTTGGACGATCGCAACACGATGCGGCTCTCGTTGACCATAGGTCGCCGGGGTCAGGGTGCGCGAGATTCCTTCGGGGTATTCGGTCATGTGCCACTCCATCGTCGGCGGGAATGAACCGACGCTATGAATTACCGACAGTCTTGTCAAGTATGCTGCACTGGTCGCGTTCTCGCGGCATGCACATTCAGAAGACATTGGGCCCGCCGGTCGGACTCATATGCGGAGAACGGTGTTCCCATCCGAACCAATCGCCACCGCGTCGGAGGGTGGTTGGCGGGATCTATCTACCTGGCGCCCTTGGGAATCACTTCACCGGCCGGCGTCATGAGCACTTCGGCGGTATCGCGGTCGCGCACCAGGGTGAACATCCGCTCCGCCATCACAACAGGATCCAGCTGGTCGGATGCAACGGCTCCCTCCACCCCGATCATCCCGGCAGCGGTATAGAACGCGGCATGGGCATCGGCTTTCGCCAGGGCCGATGCCAGCATCAGCGCATAGTTGCGAAGCCCGGCCATCGCCATGCCGAGATTCCCGAAGAACCGCAACGGTGTTCGGGCTGACCCACCGCCGACGAAGACGAGGCTGCCGCTGCGGCGCTGGACCATTCTCGGCGCCAGCACCGAACCGACCGCGACGGCGCCGAGCACCAACATGTCCAGGTGCGGTCGAACGTTGTCCACCGTGGCATTCAGGACATCGACCATCTGCTCTGCACCGCGAGGCTGGAAGATACAGGCGTCCAGCGGCGTCGCATCGTCGATGGCGGCGACGGTAGCGCTGAGCGCCGCATGATCGGTCACGTCACCGACGTGGGTGTGTACCTTCACTCCCTCGGCAATCAGCGGCTCAGCAGCGCGTCCAAGGCGTTCGGCATTGCGCGCCAGGAGATGAACGGTCCACCCTTCGGCCCCGAAACGGCGCGCCGTCGACAGGCTCAGGCCGGTGCCCGCGCCGATGATCAGCAACTGGGGCGCGCTCACTTGGCCTTCACCTCGGCGGCATTGAGCAGCGGTTTGACCCGGGTGCAGATGGTCTCGATATTGCGCATCACCATGTCCTCGGACATCCCGCCCACGGACGCCCAGAGATACACCGTCTCGACGGGGGCTTCGCCGATATAGCGCCGTGTCGCGTCGACCACGAATTCGGGTGTGCCGTAGGTGAATGAGGCCAGTGGCCCAGTGCGGTCGCTGTTGACCAGCTTGTCCACGTTGACCGGATGAGGGACCGGAGTGTCGGTGCCTTCGACCATGTGCTTGCGGTAGGAGTTCAGTTGGTGGGCAAGGTGTTCGGAGACCACGGGCCAGTCCCGCTCCGGGTCGTCGGAGGCCCAGGCCTGCAGGCCGCCGGCCATCCGCCCGGACTCGACCGGGTGCCCGGCCTCGGCCAGGCCAGCGGCGTACGGCTCCCACATTGCGCCTTCGGCCGTGAGCAAGCCCTCGCCGAGTAGCCCCGCCCGCCGGGCGCCCTTCGGCCCTTGGTATCCCATCCATATCGGTACGGGATTCTGCACCGGGCCGGGCCGCACCCCATCCGGTCCCCACAGCTCGCGCAGCGCTCGAGCGGTGCCGTCGGTGCGTCCATACCGTCGCTCCAGCGTCGTTCCATAAAGCTCGAACTCAGGGACCCGGTATCCCGTGCCCAGCCCGAGATCCAGGCGCCCGTTGGAGACCAGGTCGATGACCGCGCACTGTTCGGCCAATTCGGCCGGGTGATGCAACGGGGCAATGACGATCGCGGTGCCCAGGCGCACCTTCTTGGTGCGCGCCCCTGCTGCAGCAGCGAACGTCAGCGGGCTGGCCAGGTAATCGTCATCGAAGAGATGGTGCTCGGAGAACCAGATCGAATCGGCGCCGAGTCGCTCCGCCTCTTCACACGCCTCCAAGGTGAAGCCGTAGAGCCTGGCCGGGTCTTGCCGCCACTGCGGGGGATTGCGCAGGTCGAAGTAGACGCCGACCTTGATCGGCCGCTGAGGCTGCGACTCGGCAACTCCGGTGCCCTGCACCATGGCTTCGACCTTTCCCGCGCGTGTGGCCGCCTACCGCCCGGCCGCTGAAGAGTATCTTCCAACCTTAGCCTAATCCGCTATATGATCTAACGACCTTTCCCTTATGTGCAACGCGCATAGGCCAGCCCAGGAGACGAGAATGGCATCCGGAACACCCAAGGCGTCGATCGTCGCCGCAGCCCGCACCGCGATCGGGACCGCGCGACGGGGAACGCTGGTGAATATGCCGGCCGACGAACTCGCCAAACCGGTGGTCCAGGCCGTCGTCGAGCGCTCCGGAATCGACGTGGCCGACTTCGACGACCTCGTGCTGGCCGAGGTGCTCCAAGGTGGCGGCGATACGGCCCGACACATCACGGTCGACCTGGGGATGACAACCGTGCCGGGTATTGCGGTCAACCGCCAGTGCGCGTCCAGCCTCTCGGCAATCGCGTTCGGCGCCGGTGACATCGCCGCCGGCATGAGCCGTGCGGTGCTCGCAGGTGGCATGGAGTCGATCTCGACGAGTCCGCTGTTGCGCAAACGGCGACCATTCACCACCGGCAAGTCAGCCGATGACTACGACGACCCCTGGTTCCCGAACTCCCATCGTCCGACACCGGACGCGCCCGCATTGGACATGTCGATCACCGTGGCCCACAACTGCGCGGTGGAGTACGACATCTCCCGCCAGGAGCAGGACGAATGGGCACTGCGCAGCCACCAGCGCGCCATTAAGGCCATCGACTCGGGATCGTTCCTCGATGAGATCATTCCGATCTCGGTGCCCCAAGCTGACGGTACCGCCGCCCTCTTCAGCGTCGATGAGCATCCACGGCGCGAGAGTTCGATGGAGACTCTCAGCGGCTTGAAGGTGTTGCATCCCGAGATCGAGGGTTTCGGCGTGACGGCGGGAAACTCTTCAGGAATCAATGATGCCGCTGCAGCGGTGGCGCTCGCCGCGCCGGGGACCACCGCCAACCCGCTGGCCTCGGTACTGTCCTGGGCCGCAGTCGGCGTCGAGCCCAAGCGCACCGGCAGCGGCCCCATCTACGCCATTCCCAAAGCGCTGGAACGTGCCGGGCGCACGCTGGGCGATGTCGCACTGTTCGAGATCAATGAAGCCTTTGCCGCCCAGGCGATCGCTTGTACCCGCGCGTTGGGACTCGACGATGAACTCGTCAACGTCTACGGCTCAGGCATCAGCCTCGGGCATCCGATCGCGGCATCCGGCGCGCGCATGGTCACGTCGGCGATCTACGAATTGCGCCGCCGCGGCGGCGGTTTAGGTGTGTTGTCGATGTGTGCCGGCGGCGGCATGGGCTTCGCACTGGTCATCGAGGTGGCCTGAGCCATGCCGGAATTCGACTACGTCATCGTGGGTGCCGGCTCGGCGGGCTGCGTGCTGGCCAACCGGCTCAGCGCGGATCCGCGTAACCGGGTACTGCTGATCGAGGCCGGCGGGAAGGGCACCAATCCCCTGGTCCGCATTCCCAAGGGTTTCGGCAAGCTCGTCGGCCACCCGACGCTGGCGTGGCACTTTCCGGTTCGCCCGATCGGCCCCTCGCGGCTGGTTGAACAGTGGACCCGCGGACGTATGCTCGGCGGTTCGAGTGCGATCAACGGCATGGTGTACAACCGCGGCAACGCGGCCGACTATGACGCGATGGTCGAGTTGGGCAACCCGGGGTGGGGCTGGGCCGACATCCTGCCGATCTATCGACAGATGGAGAACCACGAACTTGGGCCCGGGGAATTGCGCGGTATCGGCGGTCCACTGGACGTCTCGGTAGACAACGACGTACCCGAGCTCTGCAACCAGTTCATCACCTCGGCCAGCCAACTCGGAATGTCGGTGACCCGTGACCTGAACGGCTCCGATGAGCCGCGGGTCGGCCCGGCCACTCGCACCATCAAGGACGGCCGCCGGATCAGTGCGGCGTGGGCGTTCCTGCGCCCCATCCGCAATCGGCCGAACTTGACCATCACGACCGACACCACCATCACGAGCGTGTTGTTCGACGCCGACAAGGCCGTCGGGGTCGCCGGCCACACCAAGTCCGGGCCCGTGAGCTTCTCGGCGGCACGCGAAGTGGTGCTCTCGCTGGGCAGCATCGGAACTCCGAAACTCTTGCAGCTCTCCGGCATCGGCCCCGCCGATGTATTGCGCAGCGCCGGCGTCGACATCCGTATCGACAGCCCCAACGTCGGTCAGCGCATGCGTGAACATCGCTGTGTCGCAGTGCAATACCGACTGGCGCGCGACATCGGCTACAACCGCGACCTGGCAACCCCGCTCGCACAGGCAAAGAGCGGGGTCCGCTACCTGCTGACCCACAAAGGCCCGATGGCTACTTCTGCCTACGACGTGCTTGGCTTCTTCAAGACGAGCCCGGAGCAGCAGCGACCCGACGCCCAGCTGCTGATGGCACCATTCTCGGCGAAACCATTCGAACCTGGAGAAGATGTCGGAGTCGAACACGCACCCGGTGTCCAGGCCATCGGGTTCATCCTTCGCCCGGATAGCGAGGGCTTCGTCAACATCACCTCGTCGGACCCGGATGCGGAACTCGACATCGACCCGAACTTCTTCGATACCGAGCATGATCGAAGGATCGCGACCGAACTGTTCCGCACCTTGCGCACGATCTTCGAGCAGTCACCCATCGCCGAGGAGATCGTGGCCGAAACCCGCCCAGGCCCTGCGGTCACCACCGATGACGCCATCATCGACGCCGCACTGGACCAGGGGTACTGCGGATACCACGCGATCGGTACCTGCGCGATGGGCCCCGACGAACTCGACGTGGTGGACGCCCAGCTTCGGGTCCGGGGCGTGCAGAACCTGCGGGTGATGGACTGTTCGGTGATGCCGACGATGGTGTCGGGCAATCTCAACGCCCCAGCCATGGCGATGGCCTGGCGGGCCGCCGACATGATCCTCGCCGACCGCTGAGGGGCGCGTTCAGATGAGCGATGCGAACGAGGTCTTCACCAGCTGCCGAATCTGCGGTGCCCGTTGCGGATTGGCAGCCACGGTCGTTGACAACCGGGTTGTGCGCATCGGGCCGGACAAGCAGAATCCTTCATCGTGGCGAGACTTCTGTGTGAAGGGTCGCACCGCCCACCAACTCGTCGAACATCCGCGCAGAATCCTGGCGCCGATGCGCCGCGTCGGTGACCGATACGTCGCAGCCAGCTACGACGAGGCTTGGGCCGAGATCGGCGCGTCGCTCTCGAGCATCATCAGCCGCGACTCCCCCGACGCAGTGGGCTGCTACTACGGCAACCCGGCCGGCTACGACCCAGGTTCCCTTGGCGCCCTGACGCAGTTCATGCGTGCACTCGGCAGCCGCAGTGTCTACAACTGGGGATCGGTCGACACCAACGCCAAAGCTGTGGTGTGCGGAGAGATGTTCGGCGTCACCATGATTCCGATGATCCCCGACGTCGACAACTGCGACTGCTTCCTGTTCATCGGAACCAACCCCGCTGAGAGCAAGCTCGTGTGGATCAGTTCGGTTCCGGACGGCTGGCGGCGCGTGCTCGCCCGCGTCGACGACGGGGCCGATCTGATCGTGGTCGACCCCTACCGAACACAGACCGCAGCCGCCGCCACCCAATACGTAGCCGTAGCACCAGGGCAGGATTGGGCATTGCTACTCGGTGTGATCAAGGTGGTCATCGAGCAGGGCCTCCACGATGCCGCAGCGTGTGCGGCCGAGGTCGGCTTCGATGCCATCGAGGCACTGGTCGCACGCGCCGATCTCCCCGATCTGGCACGACGGGCCGGGGTGGAGGTGGCAGCCATCGAGACCATCGCCCTCCGGTTCGCGGGCGCCCACAGTGCCATCGCCCTGACCCGCACCGGAGTGTCGCAGACCAGCCGCGGCACGCTCGCACTGTGGCTGTCCGAGGTCTTGACCGTGATCACCGGCAACTGGGACATCCGCGGCGGCCGCCACTTCCAGCGCGGGGCGATCAAGCCCAAACTTCCCCCTTACGATCCGACTCCGCCGCTGTCGAGGGTTGCACGCCGCCCGGCCATCGAGGGTTGCTTCTCCATCGCTGAACTGCCCGCCGAGATCCGTACCCCCGGTCCGGGCCAGTTACGCGCGCTGTTCATCCAGAATGGCAATCCGGTGGTAGCAGGCCCGCAGGGCGACCAACTCGATGCAGCGCTGGCCGACCTCGAGTTGCTGGTGGCCGTCGACATGGTGCAGCGGGAGAGCCACCGTCATGCGCACTGGCTGATCCCGGGCACGCATTGGCTGGAACGCGATGAGTTCGCCCCGTTCGCGTCCATGACCACCGAGGTTCCGTTCGTCCAGTTCACCCCGCGCGCCGTCGATCCCCCCGAAGCAGTTCTGCCCGAGACCGAGTTCTTCCATCGATTGGGTGCGCAGATGGGACTACCGGGGTATCTCACCGGAGAACCGTTCTCCCTCATGGACGCGTCCCGCGCCGCCTTCGAACGGGCGGGTCACGCCAGCTGGCAGGAACTGCTCGACCATCCACACGGCATGGTCGTGGGCGAGCGCGAATACGGGAACGCGCGAGCAATGCTGCGCACCCCGGATCACCGGATCAACCTGGCTCCGGCCCGCTTTATCGAAGAGTTGCTTCGGCAGTTGCACACCGAGCCCTCAGCTGCGCCGGACGGATTGACGCTGCAACTCGGCAACCGCCGCCGGCTCAGCTCCATGAACTCGTTTTTGAACGAACTACCCGGACCACGCAAGATCGTCGAGAGCAATCGGGCCGAACTGCACCGCGACGATGCCGATCGGCTCGGTATCGCTGATGGTGATCGGGTGAGAGTCCGGTCCGCGGCCGGCGCGATCGAACTGACCGCGGCGGTCACCGATGCGCCACGACCTGGCGTCGTTATTGTCGAACATGGTTGGGGTTCAAGGGTTTTCGATCCCAATGGCACGGCAGAACCCGATGTCGTCGGGGTGAATCGCAATCTGCTCACCGCCGCCGACGAAGAGGATCCGCTCTCGCTGATGTCGGCGTTCAACGAGACCTGGGTGACGGTAGAACCGCTCGATGTCACTCAGTCGGCGCGTTGAGCTCCGCGGCCAGCCATTGGTCGTGGCGATCGAAATGGTCCGCGGGGCGCCGGACCATGACGGCCTCGGCACTGGCCACGACTGTCCCGGTTTCGGCCAGCTTGATCTCGGCCGAGACAAACACCCGGCGCCCCTCGCGCCGCAGGACGTGGCTCTCGGCGATCAAGGGAACCTCAATCGGAACCGGCTTGCGGAAGACCACGGTCAATGTTCCGGTGACGGCGAACTCGCCGCGCAACAGAAGCGTGTGACCCACGATTTCGTCGAGAACGCCGGCAGTCCAGCCGCCATGGGCCACCTTGCGGCCGCCCTCGTCCTTCTTGGGACAAGCCAGCTCGCTGAAGACGACACCGTCCTCACGCAGCGTCTCCGCCACGAGCCCCATCCGGCAGCGGCCCGCAGCGCGACAGCCACCGCAAAGGGTGACGCCGGTATCGGAAGTCACCACGTACAGCGGGGAACTCGGATCGACATCCTTCATCGATGCCAGCGGCTCCGGTAATCCGTCAGATTGTTGAACTGTGTCAGTCATCACGTTACAGTGTAAGCCAGCTGATTTTCCATGCCAATCCAGCGACACCATCGGCGAGAACGCCCTCCCGAAGGAAAGGTTCCATTACATGTCCTCCAATGATCTCGAAGGCCGACTCTTCATCGACGGCGAGTTCCGAGATGCCAAGTCCGGCAAGTGTTATGACGTTCTGAACCCGGCTACTGACGAAGTGGTGGCGCAGGCCGCCGACGCGGGTCCCGACGATGTCGACGATGCGGTGGAAGCGGCGCGGCGCGCGTTCGACGAGACGGATTGGGGTACCGACCACAAGTTCCGGCGGCACTGCCTCGAGCAGTTCCAGGCAGCCATGCGCGAGGAGCGTGACACCTTCAGCGATATCCTCACCGCCGAGGCCGGCATCCCGAAGGGCATCCACTCCACCCACATCGATTACATGATCGACGGGATGGACTACTGGAACGACCTGACCACGTCGTTCGAATGGGAACGTCAGCTCGAGCCCAGCGTGGTTCTGGGATTGACCAGTAATCGCGCCGTGCGGTACCAGCCCTACGGCGTCGTCGGTGCCATCACACCGTGGAACGCGCCTTTCATGACGGCCATCTGGAAGGTCACCCACGCGATGTCGACCGGCAACACCGTGGTTCTCAAGAGCGCCCCGGACACGCCGCTGACTGCCGCCAAGATGGCCCAGATCGCCGCAGAGAAAACAGACATCCCGGCCGGCGTCTTCAACGCTCTCAGCGCGGCCGACAAAGGCATCGTCGGCGATGCGATGACCGGCGATCCGCGCATCGACCTGTTCCACTTCACCGGTTCACCCGGTGTGGGGCAACGCATCATGGAGCGCGCGGCCAACGGCATCCGCAAGGTGGTGCTGGAGTTGGGCGGCAAGTCGGCCAACGTGATACTGCCCGACGCCGATCTCGACCAGGCGTGCGGAATGGCCACGATGATGTGCATGACCAGCAGCGGACAGGGTTGCGCGCTCGGCACCCGCGCGGTCGTGCACGCCGATATCTACGACGAGGTGGTGGCACGTCTGCAGGCCATCATCGGCATGGTTCCCTGGGGCGATCCCACCGACCCGGGAACGATCGTCGGCCCGATCATTCGCGAGGAGCAGCGAGTCCGGATGGAAGGCATGGTCAGCCGGGCGCGTGAAGCCGGCGCCCGGGTGCTCGTCGGCGGCGAGCGTGGTGAGGTCAACGGCAAGGCGAACTGGTACAAGCCGACGCTGATCGTCGATGTCGCCCCCGATGCCGAGATCGCCCAGCTCGAGGTGTTCGGCCCCGTCTTGTCGGTGATCCGTTACGACGGCGACGACGACGAAGCCGTGCGGATCGCCAACAACACCCGCTACGGACTGTCGTCCTACATTCAGTCGTCTGACGAAGAGCGGGCGCGCCGAGTGGCCAACAAGCTGCGCGCGGGCACGGTCAACATCGGACCGTCGTTCTACCTCGGTGCGGACAGCCCCTTCGGCGGCTGGGGTATCAGCGGGCTCGGGGTCGAGCACGGAATCGAGGGCTTCCGCGAGTACCTGCAGGTGAAGACGATCGCCACACCGGGCAGCTAAAAGTTCGGCACTATCCAACCCATCAGGGACGCATGGTCGGCTCACCCGCTGCGGGTGAGCCGACCGTGTGTCTGAAGAGATTCGAGAGTCAATGAGCACAGCAGATTTCCCTGACCAGGCAGTAGCACTCGTCACCGGCGGCACCGGAGGTCTGGGCCAGGCGACTGTCCGCCGTCTGCACGCCGAGGGCCTCGGCGTCGTCATCGCCGATGTGAACGACGAGAAGGGCACGGCGCTTGCCGACGAACTCGGCCAGGGCGCGGTGTTCGCGCACACCGACGTCACCGACGCCGACAGCGTCGGTGCGGCCATTGCCGCAGCCTCGGAGCTGGGCACGCTGCGCTACGCCGTCGTCGCACACGGCGGGCTGGGCGGCAAGCCGGAACGCACCGTCAACCGTGATGGCAGCCCGGCCAGCCTCGCCGGATTCACCGGCATCATCGACATCTACCTGACCGCGACCTACAACGTGGTCCGACTGGCGGCGTCGGCGATGGCGGCCAACGAGCCGGTCGACGGCGAGCGTGGCGCGGTGGTGATGACGGCGTCGATCGCCGGATACGAAGGGCAGATCGGGCAGGCTTCTTACGCGGCGGCCAAGGCCGGGATCATCGGCTTGACCCTGGCCGTGGCCCGCGACCTGAGTGCGGTGGGGATCCGGATCAACAGCATCGCTCCCGGCACCATGCTGACACCGATGATGGCCTCGGTCGGCGAGGAGGCGCTCGCCGCGTTCTCCGCGAATGTGCCGTTCCCGAAGCGGTTGGGCGAACCATCGGAATTCGCCGACGCGGCTCGCTTCCTGCTGGCCAACCATTACGTCAACGGCGAGGTCCTGCGCCTTGACGGCGCGCAGCGCTTCCAGCCACGCTAGATGCTGAGATGACCACCACACCACGACCGGACAATGCCGACATCTACGGGGTATGGGCCGAGAGTCTGGCCGAGTTGGTCAGCTACCGCTATCTGGGCTGCCGGTCGGTACTGCACGACGGGTTCGACGCCACCGGTCGCATGCCGCTGCGAAGCGACATGCGACCGGGGGGCTCGTTGTTGGCCGCGCCGGCGGCGATCGCGATGCTGGACACCGCCGGCATCGCGATCGACCGGCACTGGCAATTGGCCCTGACTCACGTCGAGGTCAACCTCATTGGCGGCGCCCGTGGTGTCGGCACGTTGGGCGTGCAGGGTTCGATGACCCGTGCCGCGCGCAGCCAGGTGTTCACCGAGTCCCGTTTTGTCGACGCGAATCATCCGGATACCGTCGTCGGGTTCGGTACTGCCGACTGGACGGTGATCACCCCAACAGCAACAGGTTTCGACTACATCGATCCCGGCACTGGGATTGAAGACAGCCCTTACCTGCCCCCCTTGCACGATGCCTACGGTGCCGTTGCCGATGGCACCGGATTCACCATTGCCGAGGTCACCCCCAAACTCGGTGGGCCGGTGTTGCATCACGGCCCGATCCTCGTGACGCTAGAGGCAGCCGCACTGGCGGTGCTGGAACCCAGCGCCGAACAGGTCGAGTCGCTGAGCGTGCGACTGGTGCGCGCAGGCAAGCGCGGACCGCTACGCGCCACGGCGCAGATTCTCACCGAAAGCCGCACGGCAGTCCTAGTGCGATCCGATCTGCGGCAAGACGACCCCGACGGCGATCTGATCGCCACCGCGACGGTTCGCGTGCGCCGCGACTAATCGCTGTGCGCCAATCCGGCGATGCCTGGCGCCCCTGTTGATGTGCCAAGAGATGGAAGTGCTGAGATGGGAAGACTCGACGGCAAGATCGCAGTGGTCACCGGTGCGGGCCAGGGCGTTGGCCGCGGTATCGCCATCGCGATGGCGAAGGAAGGCGCACACCTCGCGTTACTCGGCCGCACGCTGTCGAAGTGCGAGTCCGTCGCCGACGAGATCCGGTCACTCCCCGGCGGTTCGGCGCTGGCCCTGCCCTGCGATGTGGGTGATCGAGGCGACTACACCTCGGCCATCTCCCATGCTGTCGACCACTTCGGCGGGTTGGACATTCTCGTCAACAATGCCCAAACCCCTGCGCAGGGAAAGATCATCGACATCACCGATGAGGATGTCGACATCACCTACCGGACCGGCACTTTGGCGACCCTCTACGGAATGCAAGCTGCATATCCGCATCTGGTGGCCCGCAACGGCGGGTCCGTCGTCAACCTCGGCTCGCAGACCGCGATAGTCGGCAACCGTGGCTTCGGCGCGTATGCGATGGCCAAGGAGGGCATCCGTGGACTCTCGCGGGTGGCAGCGCGTGAGTGGGGCCCGGACGGCATCCGCGTCAACGTCGTCGTTCCCGCCGCCGAGACGCCGGCGTCGCTCGAGTTCCGCGAGCAGCATCCTGAGCGATACCAGGGCCAGTTGAACATGATCCCGTTGCGCCGCATGGGCGATGCGGAGACCGACATCGGCTGCGCGGTGGCGGCTTTGGTCTCCGACGACCAGCGCTACATCACCGGCCAGACCATCATGCTCACCGGCGGCGGGTAACCGCCGGTAAGCACGAGACGGATCAAACCTTGGTAGCGCCCATGTCGACCGGCACCTGCGCGCCGGTCACGGCACGGGAGAGATCCGAGGCCAGCCAGAGCACCGCGTCGGAGATGTCGCTTGGCTCGGCGATTGCCACCCCCGGCAAGACTGAGCCGAACGACATCAGGTAGTTGGGATGGGCTGTGATCACTGCCTCCATCGTGGGGTCCTGGATCATCGGGGTATTCACTCCCCAGGGGTGAATGGTGTTGACCCGAATCCCATACTCGCCCAGTTCGATCGCCGCTGACTTCACCAAGCCCACCACACCGTGTTTGGCTGCACTGTAGTGAGATTGGGCGGGAAGGGATTTGATGCCGGCCACCGAGCTCGTCGCGATGATCGAGCCACCGTTGCCCGCCGCCAGCATGTGCGGCACCGCCGCTTTCATCGTTTTCCACACGCCGGTCAGGTTGACGTCGATCATCGTCTGCCACTGATCTTCGGGCATCTCCCAGAACCTGTTCCAGTTGACGATACCGGCGTTCGCGACGACCACGTCGAGCCTGTTACCGAGTTCGGGAACTGCCCGCGCCAACAATGCAGTCATCGCCTCGGCGTCCCGGATGTCGACCGCCTCGACGATGTACGGCTGGCCGACGTCTGCCAGCAGCTTCTCGGTCTCGGCCAGATCGGCTGTCGTCGCATGCGGATAGCCGTTGTGATCAGCCACCGGTGCTGCGACATCGATACCGATGATGGCCGCACCTTCACCGGCCAATCGCACCGCGTGGCTTCGGCCCTGCGCCCGCGCGACGCCAGTGATAAACGCAACCCGGCCCTCCAACAAACCCATATCAGTCTTCCTCTCCGGCAATCACAGATCGAACTCGACGACGGTACCCAGCTCGACACGCGGGCCCACGCGGCCACGAATGCCTGTCTCGACGTTGGTGAACCGAGCACGCCGATCACCCGCGGTTGACACCACGAACTGGCCGTCCACGGCCTGGACATCCCATTCGTCGGTGTTGACCACCGCACCCACGCCCGGCACTCCGATCGCCAAGGCGGGGCCCAGTGGGACCAGGGGCAACGCCGCCAATCCGGCCTCGGCCAGGGGTCCCAGAGCGTCGTGGCGCGCCCACACGAACTCGATCCCGCCGAGCAGCTCGCCGACATCGTCACCCTGACCAGTCAGACCGCTGATGGTCTCGGCGCCGAGCCCGACGATCGCACGCGGCTTCAGGCTTCGGACCATGTGCCCTGCGCGCCGGGCATCCCAGGCGTAGTTCTCCGCCAGAGCGCGAATCACGTTGAAGGTGTGCAATGCGGTCAACACCGGGTTGAACCATGGCCCTTCCCAGTTCGGCAGCGTTACCAGCGCGACGTCTTCACTGCCCAGCCCCGCGGTCTGCAGAGCTGCCTGTGCCCAGGCAATGTCGCGTTCGGCTTCCTCCCAACCGATTTCGAAATCGTGGAACTCGGTACCGACCTTGCACGATGCGATCCCGAACAACTCTGGGCGTGGCGACTGGGCCGCCACGGCGGCCATCGATGATCTGCTCATTGCCGTCCTCTCATGCCTTCACTGTGCGCGGGAACTTCGCCACACTCGACGACGTCCTGAGGATGTCATCAACTGTCATCAGGTCGACATGGGATGCGACGCCAAGTTTCTGCTCCAGCAATGCCACCGCGCGTGCATGCAGCTCGTCGATGTCGGCCGTCTTCTCGGGGGTATAGCCGATCCGGATCCGCAATTCGTCCATCTCCGTTGCGTACCTGACGATCTGGAACAGGGCGTCCCCGCACTCCGGCAGGGATTCCACCGGATCCCAAATATCCTTGATGACAAAGGACTTTCCGCCGATCCTCATCTCGTCCCCGGCGCGACCGACAACCCAGATCCGCATCTGGGTGCGGCCGCTGGCCGCAGGCTGATGGGTGACCTTGACCAGATCCTCGGACCGAAAACGAATGTAGGGCGCGGCGTTGTTGTCCAGGTCGGTGGCGATGACCTCACCGGTCTCGAGTTCGCCCACCGGACGCCCGGTGACCGGGTCGACGACCTCGATGAGCGCGGTGTCCTCTTGGATGAAGTATCCGTTGTGCTCGTGGCCTTCCCAGGCCCCGCCGGTGTCCCCGGCGCTCGTCCAGGTGAACAGGTTCACGCCCCATTCCTCACGGACCTTGCGCTCCAGCGTCGCACTGAGCGGCTGTCCGGCGAAGGCCGCGCCTTTCAGCGAGGACAGCATGTCGCGGATGTCGTATTTGGCTTCCAGCGCCTCAAACTCCATCACCGTGGGCATGAACATCTGGAAGTAGCTGACCTGATGGCGTTTGATCGCGTTGAGGACGCGCTCACCTTCCCCGATCCAGCCGTCGATGTAGATGGGCACGAGTCCCAGCAGGCGCGCGTAGTCGTCCCAGAAGCCGCGGAAGGAGCCTGCCGGTACCAGCGCACGGTCTCCCGGGCGCAGACCCATTTCCCACAGTGCGCGCGTCGAGGTGATCGGCAGCGGCCAGGCGGCGTCCCAGATCTCGGGGAGGAACTCCGGCAGTGACGTCGTACCGGAGGTCGACGTGATCGAGGTCAGTTCGCTGCGCTCCACACAGAGCACGCCGGCGAATGGATCACCCGTCCGCTCGCGGTAGGCCTTGAGGTCGTCCTTACAGAAGGTCGGGATCTTGGCGTGGAAGTCGTCCAACGAGCGGATGTCTTCCGGGCTCACTCCGGCTCGTGACCACAGGTCCCGGTAGAAGCCGGAACGTTCCCATGCGTACGGGATCAGCTCCAGGATCCGCTTCTCCTGGGCGGCTCGGATCTCCTCGCGGCTGGCGGTCTCGATCTCGGGCTCGTAGAAGTACCGTTCACCGTGTGCTGCGGCAGTCGCAGCCGTCGAAACGCTCGGGGGTTGGCTAGCCACCATGCTCCTTTGCTATCTACACCGGCCCGTGGGCTCACACCGCCTGGTGCGCCGTGTACGTTACGCTGTAACGTGAACCACGCCACACCATAGTGGTAGATGATTGAATAGATTTCAAGCCCATCGACCCACCCCACACCCAGGAGTGATCGCGATGCCTCAGGTGACATTGTCGGACATCTGCGCCGAGCACCGGCGCCGTTTCCCGAATCAGATCGCAGTTGTCGACGGCCCGGTGCGATTGACCTGGCCAGAATTCGATGAGCGCGTGAACCAGGCCGCCCGACTGCTGTCTTCCAACGGGGTGCGGCGCGGCGACCGCGTGCTCTGGCTGGCCCAAACCTCGCACCGTTTCCTCGAGCTGATGATCGCCTGCGCCCGGATCGGCGCCATGATCTGTCCGGCCAACTGGCGCCAGTCGGCCGATGAATTCGCGTTCGTCATCGACGACTTCGCCCCCACCGTGGTGCTGTGGCAGAACGAGGAGATCGGTGACCGCATCGACGGAGCCCGGACACTGGTGAGCACGTCGGCCACCTGGATCCAACTCGACTCCGAGCGCTCCGACGGATATGACGCATTGCTCGCCGCGCAGAGCGGCGATCCGCTGGCACCATCCGGTGAGGCCGACGATGCGCTGCTCGTGATCTACACCGCCGCCATCGGTGGCCACCCCAACGGCTCCATGCTCAGCCAGCACAACCTCATCGCGATGGGCACCCTCACCGCAGGCGTGACGGGTGTGGACCACCGCAGTGTGTTCATCAACTCCGGCCCGCTCTTCCACATCGGCAACTTCCAGTTCGATTCCATGGCTACCTTCCTGTTCGGTGGTACCAACGTCTACATCCGGCGGGTGCAGGAGGACGAGCTGCTGACGCTGATCGCCGACGAACGCGCCACCTCCGCGTTCCTCATGCCGCCCACGATCTTCAAGCTCAAGGAGCTCAACGAGACCGCCAAGCTCGACATCTCCTCGCTGCGCGCCGGACCGATGTCCCCGGTGTGGGGCGATGCGCTGCCGCCGGATACCACCCCGTGGGGTACGGAGGCTGGTGGTTTCGGACAGACCGAGGTGACCGGATTGCCGATCATGAGTGCCTTCGGCGGCCGCGGAATAGGTAACTCCGGCCGGCCTTCGCCGTTGACTCAGGTGCGCATCGTCGGACCGGACGGCAACGAGGTACCCGACGGCACCGCGGGCGAGATCACGATCCGCGGCGAGACCGTGCATCTGGGGTACTGGAACCGGCCAGAGTTGAACGCGGCCCGGATGCGCGACGGCTGGTGGCACACCACCGATCTCGGGCGGCGCGAGCCGGACGGGACGCTGCAGTTCATGGGCACGATGACGCGGATGATCAAGTCGGCCGCCGAGAACATCTACCCCCAGGAAGTCGAGTCCTGCCTGACCAGCCATCCGGCGGTTCGCGAGGCCGCGATCATCGGGGTACCGGATCCGCGCTTCACCCAGTCCGTCAAGGCCGTCATCGTCCTCGAACCCGGGCAGAGCGCCAGCGCTGACGACATCATCGAGCACTGCCGCGCGCATATCGCCTCGTACAAGAAGCCGAAGTCGGTCGAGTTCATCGAGGCGATCCCACGGGTCGGCGGCCTCACCGACTACGAGGCACTGGATGAAATGTTCGGTGGCGGCGGCTATCCCGGCGGGGCCAACGTCAACGCCTGACCCGTCGTGGCCCGGTCTGGGTCGTCTACTGTTCGGTGAGTGACTGCTGCAGGATGTGCTTGCGCACCTTTCCTGCCGCGGTGCGCGGAAACTCCTCGACCACAAACCATTTCGCCGGGCGCTTACTAGGACTCAATACGCCCTCGGCGAACGCCGAGAGTTCGTCGGGCGTGACGGAGGCGCCTTCGACCGGCAGCACCGCAGCCGCCACCGTCTGGCCGAGGCGCCGATCCGGAAGGCCGAAAACGGCAACTTCCCGCACGGCGGGATGCGCCGAGAGCCGTTGTTCGAGCTCGGCCGGGTAGATGTTAGTGCCCCCACGAATGATCAGATCGCGCGATCTGCCGCTCATGTACAGGATTCCGGCATCGTCGAGCACGCAGATGTCTCCGGTCCGTCGCCATCCGGTGACGGTGGTGTCGGGCGCGAGGTCGCCACCCGGGCGGACGTAGCCCGACATGTTCAGCGGACCTCGGACGCACAGCTCACCCGGCTCCCCCACCCCAACGACGGCCCCTTCAAGATCGGCGATACAGTAATCGCGCCCGGGCAGCGGATGACCCAGTGACGTGGTACGCACCTCCGGCGAGTCCGCCGAGAATGTCATGGTCATGCAGGGTGCTTCGCTTTGGCCGTAAGCGATGTTGAACCGAATGCCCAGTCGCTCTTCGACATCGGCGATCAGATTCGGGTCGACATCGGTCGCGCCGCCGAGCACGGTACGAACCGACGCGAAGTCCGATGGCGCCACGTCCGGTTGGTCGAGCAGGTCGATCAGCATCGTCGGCACCATCCCGATGAAACTGGGCCGGGTCTCGCGCACCGCCCGGAGCGCCACCTCCGCGGAGAACCGTTCGATGACGGTGTAGGCCGACGCAATCGACAGGCAGGACAACATGCCCGAGACCAGTCCGCCGACGTGGTACAGCGGGAGCGGATTGAGCCATACCTCGCCGGAGAGGCTGCCGGTACCCTCGGCGAAGAACCTGGCGGCGTTGAGTGCCGCACGATGAGACAGGCTCGCCGGTTTCGGCCGGCCGGTTGTTCCCGACGTGTACTGCACCAGGAACTCGTCCTCCACCGAACCCGTCTGCCACGCGCGCTCGGGAGCCGGGGCCCAGTCACCCATAGGTCGCACCGGGGCGTCGCTGCCCGCTTCGACGCATGCCTCGACGGCACGGCCACACAGCACATGGTCACCGGACCGATCATCGACCACGAGGGCGCCGACGGTGAAATCTCCTAGTACGGAGATGATCTCGTCGATCGTGGTTGCCGGGCTCAGCGGCACGATGGGCATACCGGCAAGGCTGGCCCCATAAGCGGTGACGATCCATTCCGCGGAGTTGCCGCCGAGGATCACCACTCGGGCCCGAGCGGGGTTGATCCTCAGCAGTTCGTATGCCGCTGCCGACGCCTGGGTCGCAAGTTGCGACCAGGTCATCGTCTCGACCCCGGTTCGGGTCAGCCACATCAACGCGGGCTGATCAGGGCGCTCGCTGGCGACCCGTACCAGTGTCTGACCGACGGTCTCCCCGGTCAGGTGAGCGGCGTTGGCGAGCTTGACATACGAGAAGCCCGCCAGCTCCTCGGCATCTGGTCCGAGCTCCGCGAGCGTCAACGACGACGCAGCACTGGCACTTTCGGTCATCGCGACACACTATCCGGGTAGATCGGTTCATCGATACGGCCACCGGGGTGATGAACCGCAACAGCGGAAGCGGTGACCTTCCCGCCGCTGCGGATCTCAGCGGAGGTCAAGAAGACCGAGCCGGTCTGGCCGGCAGACTGGGCCCACAGCGAGAGCTCCTCGTCCAGCGGTGTCGGGCGAAGGTAGGTGATGGTCAGAGTCCGGGTGTAACCGAATCGGCCATGCGCCATGATCGCGATGCTGGTCAGCTCGTCGAGCAATGCTGCCACCACCCCGCCGTGCGCCGTCGAGATGGGTCCCGCGTGGATTGGCGACAACGTGACCGTTCCCAACAGTTCCCTACCGTCGACCCGCAGCGAGGCCTCACCCGAGATGGGGTTCAGCTTCCCCAGGAACGGACTGTACGGAATCGTCCGGCAGACGTCGTCCGGATCCCACTGCAAAACAACCTCGTTCGGTGGGGACAGTTGCTCTGCTGCGTACGGTGGCGCAGCGATATGCGGTTCCAGCAAGGCACTGGCCTGTTCGATGAGGTCCTTGATGTGGGGCACCTCGGAGGCGGGGACGTCAGAGGTGCGAACCGCATTCAGAAGTTTCTTGACCGTCTCGACCAGACTCGGCTGACCGGCCGTCATCCGAGGGTCTCGTCAGTGATGCCGTAACGCGGTAGCGCACCGATCGCCCACGGTTCCATGACGCCGTAGCCGGTCTCATCGCCACACACACAGTCGACGGCGATCTCTTCGCAGCCGTAGAGTTCATCGAGATCTGCCTTGCTGCGCAGGTCCATGACCTCACCGGCGACGTCGAGGGCGCCGCGATACCCGCCCTGCCACCAGCCACGGAAGCCGAAGTAGCCGCCTCCGCGGAAGTAGTAGACCAGGTCCTTCCAGGAGCAGGTGATGTCCCGCGATGTGCCATCTTCCAGTTCCGCATGGGCCCGCAGTGATTTCGCCCGTCGGGTGCCCGGCCAGAATTCGAAGTCCAGGTCAAGGCTGGTGATACGCAGCCGGGGCCGCTCGCCGTCGGCAAAGGCAATGAATCCCTCGGTTGTTCCGGTGCTGGACTTCATCGGTCGGCCGTCGGGCCCCTGGGTGAATGTCGATGACAGGCACCAGGTTCCGAAGCTGAAGTTGAGGTAGCCGTGCAGGACACCCTGGCCGTGTCCTGGAGCAGGGCGCAGTCCGGTCTCAGGAACTGCAGTCGGGTCGTTGAACCAGAACGAGTTGGGATTCGGAATGCCGGTCATTGTGCGGATTCCCCAGGACCGGTCCTTGTAGGCGTAGCTACGCTCCGGATCAAGCGTGTAGGTGCGCCCTTCCACGGTGACGGTGCCGCTGGCACGGCCGGGCTGGAAGTATCGGATGGTGTGGTTTCCGGTGATACCGCGATCACGTCTCTCACCCGGTGAACCGACGATCGGCGCAAAGTTGCTTTCGTAGGTGACGTCATAGCTGACGCCGAGTTCATTCTCGGCCAACATGATTCGGTTATGACTCGGCGCGCGCACGACCTCCCACGAGATCGGCCCGACGGTGGTGCTGTCCAGTTCGGGACGGAGCTCGCGGGTCGCACGCACGTTGTACTGCCTGCCCGGTACCGTGACGCCGGCAAAGGCATCCATGACATCGCGGTTGCTGTACTTGCCGATTCCGGCGCTGACCATGATCTCGCCGGAGACGTCGTAGGCGACGATATAGCCCTTCTCAGTCCAATTGCGATCAGTCGTGCCGACCTGTTCGAAACTGCCCACCATCTGGTGGTTCAGGTATTCATCGGCGGCCGTGAGGATTACGTCAGTCATGAGTTTCCGATCGTGATTCAGTGGACGCGCATGAGCTGCGCGAGCCTGCGGGTAGGAACGTTCTCGGTGAGATAGTTCGGCGGGAAATCGAGTTCGGGCGGGCTCAGCAGCACGGTCATGACCAACATGGTCGCCATCCGCAAAGCCTGCAGAATCCGGTGATACTCATAGTTGCGGATGCCCCTGCCAACCGCCCGCTGGTAGTGCGCGACAGTCTCGGCCGCATCGGGTAGTCCGGGAAGCCTTGGGACGTTGTTGAGTTCGGCGACAACCTCGTCGACGAGCAGGAAGTAGGCCAGGTCGCCCTCGGGCGCTCCGTAATGTGCCAGTTCCCAATCGAGCGCGGCAGCGACCTGTCCATCGCGGTAGATGATGTTGCCCGGCCGGGCGTCACCCCAGCACAGGACGACGTCCAGGTTGTCGGGCATCGTGGTGCGCAACTGGTCGAGTGCCTGCCAGAGCACGGGAACCTCAGCGTCGATGGATCGGAGTTGAGATTCGATTCGCGCTAGCAAGGCCGCGATGGCCTCCTGCCCGTTGCCGGGCGAGCCCATCGAGGTGGGCAACGTCAGGGATGACGGATCTAATCGGTGAAGATCCGCCATCACATCGACGGCCGCAAACCACATCTGGCGCCGTCGCTCGACGGTGGCCTCGAAGAACAGGCCGTGCCCGTGGAAGCCCGGCCGGTAGCCTGAGGCTACCTCGCCGCGGACGCGGTTCATCAGGAACGCCGGAACACCGAGAGTGTCCGTTTCCTCGAGGAACCATGCCAGCCTCGGTACGGGGATGGCGGTTTCAGCCAGAGCTGCCATGACGTCGTACTGCAGATGAAGGTCATCATCGGGGAACAAAGTCTGGTCGGGTGGCACCGCCCGCAGCACCATCTCACGGCGGTGTGGTCCCGTGGCGTCACTCCAGGTGAGATCCGTAAACAGTGTCACGTTGGAAAATCCCGAGCTTGCCGGACTGAACGGCGTCAGCGTGACGGAATCGGCCTGCGGCATCCTCGCTGCGATCCAGTCTGCAAGGTCCGCACGCCGACTCGCGAAGTAGTCGATGCTTCCCATATCACTGGCCGCGGGGGCTGCGCCGGGGCGCCAATCCGTGCGACGGGGCGATCTCGCCGTAGGCGAACCAGTGCGCCGGTTCACGGACGTCACCGATACGCCGCCAACGACCTTCGATCTGTGGGTTGGGCATCGGCATGAAGTCGACCATCCGGCCGCGGGAGTCCGGCAGGAACTCCCAGTCCTCGCCCGGCGCGTGAACCTCGATACGCGTTGGCCACGTGCCGCTTTCGTCGAGTTCGACACGTCCGTCGACGTCGGTAGTGCGGCGCACCCGTCCGTCGTGATCGCACAGCAACAGCATGCCGAGTCCGTCATGCCCCAGCATGAAATGCCCGGCGTCCAGGGACCCGTCGGTGTAGCGCGTGGCCCAGGTGTACCAGGTGACGTGCAACTTGTTCCCAACCAGGAGATCGTCCTGGTAGATCAATCCATTGGCGTAGAGATCGTCGGCGCCATAGAACCCGCGCACCGGCCGTCCGAGGATCTCGCCGTGCACTTCGTACAGTTGCGACACGTAGTAGTAGCCCTCGTCGGTGCCGTGTGTCGCCGCTGGCAGATGCCACTGCAGGCCCGGCTCGATCAGGGTGCCGTGCAGATCCATGGTGCCGTCTTCGACCCAGGTGGACGTCGTCGCATCGACCTCGAACCGAAACGGTTGGCCTTCGGCACCAACCGGGCTGTGAATCGCAGTAATACCCCCACGGTGGTCCCTGACGAAACCTTCGTTACGCGCCGATGCCCTGCTGGCCTCGTGCACGTGCAGATCGTCCGCGCCGAGCGTGGTCTGCAGATAGAAGCGCTTGCGACCGCCGCCGTTGCGTTCAGGCACCCGGAGAACGGTGTAGAGCTGACCCTCGTCGTCACGCAGACTGCCATAGAGGAACAGTGCCGACCACGCGAGGCCGAACCAACGACGTTGCGCGGCAACCTCGGCGGGGTCACTGTCATGCTCGCCGAGCAGTAGTTGGTAGTGGAACTGGCCGCGCTTGGACAACCCGTCGAATGTCGTAGTAGTCATGGTGATGCGAGTCTGCGGCCCTGTGCACCGCACCTACAAGACCGGAATGGTGCTACCACTCTGAGTGATAGCACCAGATGCCTCCGCCGCTTTGGCATGATGATTTGCCATGGCGTCCGACTCAGAGCAGCGCCGCCGCGAGCTCGCGGCCTTCCTCAGTGCCCGCCGGGCAGCTTTGTCACCAGAGCAGGTCGGTCTGCGCGCTGGCCTTCGCCCCCGTCGTGTCCGGGGCCTTCGGCGCGAGGAGGTCGCCAACCTCGCCGGCGTCAGCTACAGCTGGTACACCCGGCTGGAACAGGGGCAGGACATCCAGGCAACCGTCGAGGTGATCGACAGCATCGCCGAGGCACTCCGACTGACCGACGACGAGCACCGGCATCTGCGCCGGCTTGCGGCGCTGCCGCTGGGTGCCGCGGACAACCACGACGAGACCGTCGACGAACACACTCGCCAACTACTAGCCACGCTGCTGCCGTCTCCGGCGTACGTTTTGGGACCTCGGTCGGACTATCTGGCCTGGAACGACGCGCTGTCGGCGGTGTTCTGCGATGTCGGCGCTCTGCCGAGGGATCGGCGCAATGTGCTGTGGGCGACCTTCGCCGTTGACGGCGTCCGCGACTCCCTGGCGGACTGGGAAGGGCATGCCCGCCGTGTCGTCGGGCAATTCCGGGCGGAAGCCGCGGCCCATCCCACAGACCCGCGATTCGGGGCACTGGCCGACGAATTGGCTTCAATCAGTGCAGAATTCCGGCTGTGGTGGTCCAGCCACGAGGTGGTGCGGGCAGCCGGCGGAGCACAGTCGTTTCGCCACCCTGCTGCCGGCGAGCTGTCGACGCATCTGATGCAGTTTCGGATACTCGACCGACCCGCGCTGAAGTTGATCATCCACCACCCCTCGACCGATGCCGATCTGGACAAGCTCAACCAGATTCGCGGCTCAGCACAGTGGGATGCTCGGGTCAACTGACCTTCAGTGACGATGTTGACGCTGAATTATGTAGACGATAGCCTGCGACCAGTTCGGCACGCCAACACATCTCAGATGACGCACCGGCTCTGTCGCGGGCGACGGCACCCCCTTGCGCTCGGGACATGCCCCGACCGGCCACCGGACTCATAGCGGTCGATCCATGGAGATGAGTCGTAACAGTGAATATCGCAGGACCAATTCTTGTCACCGGCGCGACCGGCGCTCAGGGCGGTGCAGTCGTCGACGCCCTCTTGGACGCTGGCGCCGATGTACGTGCGCTCGTTCGCAACCCGCAATCGGCGACGGCGGCGCAACTCGCCGAGCGGGGAGTTGATCTGGTGCGTGGAGACTTCGAGGATCCCGAGAGCCTAACGAAGGCGGTAGACGGCACCTACGGAGTGTTCTCGATGCAGATGCCGCCGACGCCGAAAGACCCGGAGGTGGAGGTGCGTACCGGCCGGGCGCTCGTTGCGGCTGCGCGCACAGCAGGGGTCGAGGTCTTCGTGCACACATCGGTGGCACGCGCCGGTGACCATGAGAAGTTTGCCGGGTGGGCCGAACAGCGATGGTGGCCGGTCTACTGGCTCAGCAAGGCAGCCGTGAACGACATCGTGCGCAGCGCGGGATTTCCCAAGTGGGTTGTGCTCAAACCCGCCTTCATGATGGACAACTTCATCCCACCCAAGTCGCACTACCTGTTTCCGCCACTGGCCGCAGGCCGACTACACACTGCGTTAGCCGATGACACGCGGATGCATCTGATCGCCGCCGCCGACGTCGGGAGATTCGCCGCAGCCGCCTTTGCCGATCCGGATCGCCATCACGGTCAAGAGATCGATCTGGCTGCCGATGCGCTCACCATGGCCGAGGTGGCACAGGTGATTTCGGCAATCACCACGGTGCCGATCTCCGTCAAGGGGCTGCCTCGAGATGAGGCCATCGCCTCGGGTACCTCCTCGCTGGTAGTGGGCAACCAGGAATGGGCGAACGTCGAAGGCTACGCGGTGGACCTCGATGTCGCTCGCTCTCGAGGCATCGCTCTGGAGCGATTCGCAGATTGGGCGAATCGGCACGCCGACCAGTTCGACATCGCACCGTCGTAAGGCCGCCAAGTGCTACCGGGGTGAGGCTGCGCCAGAACTGCAACCCTTCGGGCCGCCAGATTATTCAGTGCGCCCCGCGAGCGGCCGTGCCGACGGATCGGCGGGATAGAACTGGCGAGCCCAGCGTCGCAGATCGGCGAACGCGCGGCCCTCGCGCGACGCCAGTGCCGGCGGGTCCTCGAAGATCTGGTGTTGCCAGATCTCGATGTCATTGGGTAGTTGCGCGGTAGCCGCCACCAGGCGGGCCTCGACGACGCCCGGGACATCGTCGCCGTCGAGCTTCTCCAACCACACGGTCTGGAGGAGCTCGCTGGACTCAGCGTCGACCGGCGTCGTCGACAGCAGAATCACGGTGTTCTGACTGCCGGAAAGCGCGGTGAGGTTGAGCCCCACCCCTGCGACCAGAATGCTCAGGGTGTCGCCGTCATGACTCGACGGGTCCATCTCGATCCAGCGCCGTCCGAACCCGATTTGACTGAACCACAACGCATCCCGCTCCCACCGCCGCAGGAAGACCGGATGGTCGCGAGTGCCGTGGACGTAGCGGAAGTGGATGGGGTCCGCGGCGTTCTCGGACACCAACTGCGGGTGCAGTGTCAAACGGCCGTAGTTGATCCGGGCGCTCTCGGTGGGTTCGTGGAACTCGCGGTGGGCGACGTGTGGGGCCGTGTCGACGAAGATATCGGGCACCTGCCACTGCGGGGGGCCGCCGGTGGAGTCGTGCCATAAATACGCAACCCCGGCATGCTCGTACGTCGACCATGCCTGCAACGTTCTCGAGCGGTTTGGCCGGTCGGGCTGATAGGCAATGTATCGATTGGTTCCGTCCGGCCCCCAGTGCCAGCCGTGGAACGGGCAGACGACGCAGTCGCCCTCCACCCTGCCGCCATACCCGAGGTGGCCACCGAGATGACGGCAGTGCGCTTCCAAGACGGTCAGCGTCCCCTGCCCGGACCGGTAGGCCACAAGGTCACGGCCGAAGTAGTGCAGCGGTCGCACCACCTCGTGGGGGAAGTCGGCCGACCAGCCGATCTGGAACCAGCCGGTGGGCCGCCAATGCGGGACAAGGCGGTTCCCACCCTGTTCACTCGACGGCGACGACAGCTCTCCGGGCGTTGCTGCCCTCACCGATTCCATCTCGTCTTGTCGACGGTGTAGAGGTACGGCAGGACGAACACCGGGGAAAGGTAGAAGAGGTTGAACAGCCACCAACCCAGACCGAACTCGCTGCTGGCGATTCGCTCCTGAAAGTCAAGGCTGAGGGCCATGGTGTAACCGGCCCAGAGCATCAGGTAGAGCCAGGAGGAGATCTTCATGAAGTGCAGTCCCCAGGTCTTCATCTGCAGGAAGGCCCACGCGCTGACGACCCGCATCGGCATGACGATGAAGACGGCAAGCAGTTGCCACATCTTCTCGGTGTGATTGGCTACCCCGCCGAGTGCACCTTCGTTGTAGTGCAGGAAGAAGGCACCGTCGAAGAACCTGCCGTAACCGGTGATGAACGTCTCGCCGAGGACGGTGTTGTGCGCGAAGGTGTCCAGCGACCACGGCATGAAGTTGATCATTCCGTCGATCATGCAGAATGTCCCGATAACCGTTGCAGCCCAGGGCCTTACGTTGGTGCCGGCTTTGACCGAACGCCATAGTTTGTAGAGCCCGACAAACAGCGGGATGGCCCCGAACGGCCCCAGCAGCATGGTGCCGCAGGCCAGAATGCCCGCGGCGAGCCACCCGTCGGCCGGTTCGACCCACCGGCGATCCGTTGCACCGACCGACTGCTCGAGCGTCGAGGAACTCTCTTTCAGGACCATCCGAACCTCACAAGGATTGCAGGAAACATGGCTACGCACTCGACAATCAAGCCGATCAGCAGGAAGAAGCAGACAAAGGTCAGGATCTTATGCAGCGCCGAGGCGCCATTCTCTACCTCGGCGTTGGCCGAGGCTGGCGCTTGCTCGGCGGGCACGAGACGGCTACCGAGGAACCACCAGGCAGCGATGATCAGCAGATCGGCAACAGCCATGCCGACCAAAAGGAGCGCATCGTTGAGCATGTTCGACCTATCCGTAGTGGGCGGCTTGCAGGAAGTGCACGGTGAGAATGGTTGCCAGCCACAACCCCGTCAGAATGAAGAAGCCGATTACTCCGGCCATCCGTGAATTCATTGTCGCCCTTTCACTTTCGATTCCCTGATCGCTCGTTCGCCGAGCTCGGTCTTGAGCCCGCTGAGCAGGATGTCCAACGCCGACGCGAAGGTGTCGATATCGGTCTTGTTGCGTGCGCGGCCTTGCACGGCGACGCGCGCCCCCAGCCATAGGTAGGTCACCGCGCGGTAGACGTACACCGCCTCGTCGAGACTCAGTCCCTGAGCCTGCAGTGCATCCATTCCCCCACGCCTCATGAGGTTGGCCTGCGGGGATTCCGGTGAGCGCGAGACGATCTCCATATCCAGGCCGGGATACCGATCGACCAGAGCCTGCATGCCCAGCATCTGGGCACGCAGCGCAAGCCAACAGTCGCCGCCGTCCGGGGAGATTCTCGGCGCCTCACTGAGCACCTTCTCGACCACCATGGTGACCAGTTCTTCACGCCCCGAAACGTGCTTGTACAACGCACCCGGGGTGACCTGGAGCTTGTCACTCAGACTGCGCATCGTCAGGTCGGCGAGTCGGTGTTGTGCGATCTCGAGGGCCGCATCGACGATCACGTCTGTGTTGATGCGATCCTGGCGGTTCTTCGGGCGTCCAGCCATATGGCCATAGTAAACATGGTTTACTTTGATATGCAAGGCTCAGATTGTCGGCGTCTCAACATTGCTCTGCCACGACCCGTGGGGCGCGCGCGTCCTCAATGAGGCTGCGGGACAGTGGATTTGCGATGGCATGAGGACCCTCACGCGTCACCATGGGCGCGGTGGAGCCCCTGGCGCGCCGCACCGAATCAGCTGAGGTGCGTCTCAGATGGTCAGCGAAATGTCGTGCAACCGTCCCGCAAGGAAGTCGGGGCGGCCCATCAGGCGGGGCAGCAGCCGTCGGCGGGCGAACCGCCAGCCTTCCGGTGTGCGAACGACCTCATCCCGGTACACCCCGAGGAAGAGAATGCCCTTCTGGTCCTTGGAAGTGCGGGCCCACTCGGTGATCGGGAAATTGGTGGTGGCCCGGTCGCCGTCGACCTCCACCAGTCCCTGGTGCAACGTTTGGAAGACGAAGTCCAACGTGGACACCGTCTTCGAGATCGTCTCGAAGATGGCAGCCCTACCGACAGCATCCTCGGTTGTCGGGCTAGAGAGAATTCCGTCCTCGGCGTACGTCTGCACCGCCTCCTGCACTTCGAAGCGGCACATCGCCTCGGAGTAACTCGCGGCCAGATGGTTGATCGCGATGATGTCGGCAACCTGACTGGGTGTCGGATCGGAGATGATCATGGCGTTCCTTACTTGCGGCGGGCGAGACCGGCGCATCGCGGCTTCGTTCGAACAACAATAACGTCCACCGTGGCCTAAAAGTGCAATACCCCTGCGGCACGCGAAGACCCCGGGTATGAGATGCCGCCATCTCATACCCGGGGTCTCGTGAATGATGATTTCCGGTACCTGACCAGTGCTAGCGCACCGGCCCGACCTGCCGCCTGCGACGGATGCCGTGGGAGGGATAGGTTTCGCCCCAGCACCACCAGACCTCCGGGCGACGGTCTTCGCCCGGACGGTGCATCCACCCTTCTTGCTGAGGATTGGGGAGATCGCCGAAGCTCGTCATGCGGCCCCGCGGGTCGGGGTCGAAGCGCCAAGCCTGGCCTCCGACCGTGAAATGCACGTGCCGCGCCCAGTACCCGTCGGGTTCTTTCTCCACGGTGACCTCGATGTCGTCGGTGGCGACCTCCATGCCGTCACTCGTGCTGATGAACGCCACGCCGGATCGACCATGCCCGGCGGCGAACTGTCCGACCTCCCAGGACCCATCGGTATATCGGGTTCCCCAGGTGTACCAGGCCAGTTCCAGCCCCTCGCTGGTCTTCTCGCCGACCCACGGATCGGAGACGTAGAGTCGGCGCCCGGGAGCAAGGTAGACCTGATCGAACCCGATGAAGCCACGGATCGGACGGCCCAACAAGGTGCCCTCGCCGAAGTAGAACTGCGAGCAGTAGATCATCCGGTCATGTGGGCGGGGAAGGTACCACTGTGTTCCTGATCCGATCAGCGGCCCGCTGATGTCGAGCAGGTCGGCCTCGATCCAGCTGATCTCGGACCCCGTCCAGCGCAACTGCGACTGGTTACCCTCCGCACCTGCCGAACTAGACATCTCGAAGGTATCCCCGACCAATTGTCGGTTGATGCTCGCATTCGAGACCGCGTACCTGCCGGCGCGATCGATGGTCAGATTCTTACCGTCGCCGCGCGTGCTGAACACGATGATCTTGCCGGTGTTGTCCTGGGCACCAGGCCATTGCCGACGCACGATGGAGTACAGCTCGCCCTCGTCATCCCGAAAGGTCCCATAAGGAACGATCTCAGCCAGTGGTAGACCCAGCAGTCCCTCACCACCGTCGAGCGCCCGCGGGTCGGGCGTCGCCAAGCTGAACAGCGTCGCCGCCTCGAAGTCACCGTAGGGTGCCCATTGGGCCATCTATATTTCCTTTCCTTGCAAATGGTCTGATGACGCCCTCCGAATCCGGGTTAGACCCAGGCTGCAACATCACGAAAGGCCATGGTGTACTCGCGCACACCATCGGGAATATCGCCGGCCTCCAGCGGCACCGCGACATCGGCGACCGACGGGGCATTGATGCGCGCTGCGACCCGACGCAAGGCCTCGAGATCTAGGCCGTACACCCGCGCGGCGTTCTCACCGGTGATCGCGCGGATGGTGTCGGCACTACGACCTGCCAGCGCGTGGCGCAACGCCAGATGTGTTGTCGGAGTCTCGAGTTCCGGCATAGCCTGCCAGGTGCCCTCGACGTGTGGATAGTCCGACCCCCAGAGCAATCGGTCGGCGTAGCCACCGCGTTCGGCGTCCAACGCCTCGAAGGGAGCGATGAAACTCGCTCCGACGAAAAGGGATCGTGCGCATGCCTCACTGGGCAGCTCCGGGATGACCGTCCTGACCCGACGCGCAGGGGCGGCCTGGTAAACCATGTCGAGCTCAGCCAGGTACGACGTCCACCAACTGCCCGGCTGCTCGGTGAGCACCATGCGGAGCTTCTGATGGCGGTAGAAGACACCGGAGAAGATCATCCAGTGCACACCGCGACGGCTCATCCATCCGCCGGCGGTCTCGAGCAGCACTACTGCGCTGGAATGCGGACCGAGCGGCGCCCAGCTGTTGCCAGCACCGGCATGGGTCGTCAGAGCCATCCCCAGGTCTTCACACACCGACCAGAACGGCTCCCAGTCCGGACGGTCGTACTCCACCACCCCAGATCGCGGCGCCGGGAAGTTGATCCCGCGCAGACCGGCCTCCCGCGCCCAGTTAACTTCAGCCAGGGTGGCGTCGATATCCCAGATCGGAAGGTGCGCCAAACCGACGTGGCGCTCGGGTTCGATGGAGCAGACATCGGCCAACCACCGGTTGTACATCCGGATTCCGACCGCCTCCAGCTCGCGCTTGCGTGCCGACACCTGGCCGGCATCGCTACGGGTCAGCGACCCGAAGAAGTCCGTGTCGGCGAACGGCACCGGCTGTCCGTTCTGACTGCCGTGAAACACCACCTCGGCCGCCACACCATCGGCGTCCATGTCCGCCAGGCGAGCGTTCATGTCGTAATGACCGCGGGTCTGCGCATTGCGCAGGACGGCCTGTACTTGCGGATCTTCCCTATCCCAGCCGAAGGGTGAGTTCTTTGCGGCTTCCTTCAGCACATCGAGGTAGCCGTCGTACTCCTCGAGGTACTCCGCCGGGCAGTACGCCCGTAGGTCCTTGAGCCGGGGGCCGATGTGGGTATCCGAGCTCACCAGCACGAGTGCCTGGTCGTCACCTTCTGCAGACTTCACTGTCATCCTCCTCGCCAAGGGTGGAATGTATTGCGGCGACGCCTTGCCGGCAAGGCACCGTTGCACAACACGCAACACCGTCGCTACGGTGAACCATGGAGTTGCGGGACATTGAAGCCTTCGTCACGGTGGCCCAGGAGCACGGGGTGCGTGCAGCGTCGGTAGTCCTGAATGTCGATCCAGGGACGGTGTCGCGAGCCATCACACGCTTGGAACGATCCGTCGGCGCACAACTTGTGACCCGACAGTCCAGTGGTGTCATCTTGACTCACGCGGGCCACTTGTTCCTCGGTGAAGCCCGGGCAGCGCTAGTGCATGCTGGTCGTGCTGCTCTCCTGGCCCGCCACGCCAGCATGCCGCACAGAGTTTCCGGGGCGAAGCCAATCGTCATCGGATTCCCGCCAATTCCCGCTGTCCCCGAGGTGAGCCAGGTGCTCGCCCATGTACGGCGGGCGGCGAAAGATCATCCGTACACATTGCGCCGGCTCAGCTGGCGTGAGGACTTCAGTGGCGACCAGGTGCGCAAAGGCTCAGTCGACATTGCCATCTCGGTTCTTCCTGGCACGGCGAAGGATCTGACCGGTGTGGCACTGAGGCCCGTCCCGCGGGTGGTGGCGTTTCCCATCACCCATCAGACCTCACCGCCGCGGAACATCACGCCCCGCGACCTCGACGGACTCAAAGCAGTCGCACCCCAGTCGCTTGCCGGAGAAGCCTTGGCCTTTTGGACGCTCGATCCGCAGTCCGACGGCAAACCCCGGCGGCTGGCGCGACGCCCACGAAGCGTGTCAGAGTTGCTCAGTCAGATCGCCGATGGCAGAGGATTTCTCACACTTCCGGCGTTTATCCCGCTCATGTGGCAACGCAGCGACCTGATGTTCCGCAGGCTCGATGCGCCGGAGTGCGCGATCGGGCTCACCTGGAGACCCGGTGGCATCGACCAACAGCTACACGATCGCCTGGTCGACGGTCGCGAAACCTGGACGAGCTGAGCCACATACCCAGCCCGGCGCCACGTCAGGATGGCGGGGTGACCGTCTGCATCTTCTGGAGCCGCTGGTTCGTGCGGGCCAGCCACGCGTCGTAGTCCGTGGCCTTGCGTAGAAACGACTCCCCAACACGAGGGTGAGGCAACACCAGGAAGTTGCCGGCGGCTGCCGCATCGAGTGTCATGCGTGCGCAGTCCTCCGGTTCGACGATATCGCCGAGTCCCGCGATTTCGACACTCGCAGAGCTGTTTTCGTCATCCTCATTGCGGCCGAGCATGCCGGTGTTGACTGCATTCGGACATAGGCACGTCACCTGAATACCGCGGTGCGCGTAGTTCAGCGCCGCCCATTCGGCGAAACCGAGCGCACCGTGCTTGCTGAGGGTGTACCCCATGAACGACGGACCGGTGATGAGCGCGGCCGAGGAAATCGTCTGGATGAGCCAGCCCTCTTCGCGGTCGAGCATGCCCGGCAACACTGCCTGGGCAGCCCAGACATGGCTGAGCAGGTTCACATCGATGATCTTGCGCAGCTCCCCCGGCGCCAGACTCAAACCGTCACCGGTGTCGGAGTACCCGGCGTTGGAACAGAACACCGAGACCGGCCCGAAGGCATCCTCGGCCGCACCCACCAGTGCCGTCATACTCTCCGGAGAGCCGACATCACAGGCCACGGCGAGCCCGCCGATTCGGTCGGCAACCCGTTGCGCCCGATCGCCGTTCAGGTCTGCCACCACCACCCGCGCACCGCGGTTGGCCAGTTCCTCCGACAACGCCCGGCCAATCCCGTGGGCTCCCCCGGTGACGACCGCGCAGCGTCCGTTCAGATCCATTGTGATTCCTACTTTCAGACGTGGCCGCCGTCAACGGCGAGCACTTGCCCTGTGGTGAAGCTTGCAGCATCGGACGCCAGATAGAGTGCAGCGCCGGCAATCTCCTCCGGATGGCCGATCCGGCCGAGCACCGCGGTCGCGCTGGCCAGGTCACGCTCGGACTGCGGCCACGCCTTCATCACATCGGTCTCGATCGCACCCGGCATGATCGCGTTCACACGGACAGTTGGGGCGAGAGTCTGCGCGAAGGACTTCGTCAGGTTGTTCAGCCCGGCCTTGGCTGCCGCGTAGACGATCGCGTGCCCGGCACCGACCTGGGCGGAGATCGTCGAGATGTTGACGATGCATCCGCCACCGTCGGCGACCATGCGGCTGCCGATCAACGCACTGAGCCGGAACGGCCCCTTGAGATTCAGAGCGATCGTCTTGTCGAAAAGCTCCTCGCTGATCCCATCCACACTGTCGTAACGCAGTGACGATCCGGCGTTGTTGATCAGGATGTCGATCCGCCCGGCTGCTTCGTAAGCCCTTCCGACCAGATCGTCACATTCCGACCACCGGTTGACGTTCGCAGGTAGCGCCCACGCCCGCCGGCCCGTCGCGGCGATCTCGGTGGCGGTCTGCTCGCAGGCTTCGGCCTTGCGGCTCGTCACGATGATGTCGGCACCGGCGGCCGCGAGTCGATCGGCGATCGCGCGGCCGATACCGCGGGTGGCGCCGGTGATCAGCGCGATGCGCCCGGACAGGTCAAACGGATTGGTCACGCTGCGCTCCTCTAGCGGTCGAACTGGGCAAGTCCGTCTTCCAGCAAAGCCAGTGCGGCCCCGATCCGGACGGCCGGATCGCCGCGACCGCCGGACTGTGCCCACGCACCGAATTCGGCTGCGGCGACGGCGTTCATCGCCGTGACGATCACTCGTGCCTGATTGCGCGTCGTCGACGTGTTGGCCGGGAATCGAGCGGCGATCAACTCGATCAGGTCCGAATCGTTGATGAGTCGCTGCCCGCGGCTTCGCGCATTGAGCTCGGGCGCCTGAGCAAGGATGCCGCCCAGTTGGGCAACCCGGACACGATCGGCAGGCTCGACGTGCGAAGTGGACAGAAACGCCTCGCGCAGCGCGGTGACGGGCCCTTCACCCGCGGGACGGGCAGCCACGGCGGCGACAAGGCGCTCCCACACATGCCGTTCGTAGGCGAGCAGCACTTCGTCCTTCGTGGCGAAGTACCGGAAGAAGGTTCGCTCGGAAATGCCTGCAGCGAGGGCGATATCAGCAACGGTGACGCCGTCGAAGCCACGCTCGGCGAACAAACGCACGGCCGCGCGACCGATATCGTCTCGCACCAGGCGGCGGCGCCGATCTGTGAGTGCTTCGGTCATGCCCGTAGTCTCACACGCGCTGCCCGCGAGCGAACTCTGCCGCCCCGGCCAGAAGACGAATAACCCGCGGTCCCATGTCGGTTCGGTCTGCATCGACACCGGCCTTGACCTGGCGGGCATGCGACCCTTCCAGAATCACAGCCAGTTTGAACAGAGCCAGAGCCTGGTAGTACGGCAGTGCAGTGAGATCCCGACCGCTCAGTTCGGCATAGCGGGCCGCCATCTGTCGGCGACTCGGATAACCTTCCGGACCGCCGGCCTGCTCGGTGATGATGGGATCCTCACCGGGTTCGGTCCACCGGGCCAGTAGGTGCCCGATGTCGAGCAGCGGATCGCCGATGGTCCCGGTGTCCCAGTCGACGATCGCCGCGAGCCTGGCCGGCGCACTAGGTGCGACCATGACATTGAACGGGCTGTAATCGCCGTGCATGATCGCCGCCGGGCTCATCGTGGGGATGTTGGCGGTCAGCCACTCGGACAGGAAGTCGAGTTCGGGTAGCTCCCGCGTCCGGTAGCGATCCAGTTGTGCGAGCCAGCGGGGCACCTGGCGCTCCAGGAATCCGTCCGGCTTGCCGAGATCGGCCAGGCCGGCCTGCTTCCAGTCGACGGCAGCCAACTGGACCAGGCCGTCGACGTAGGCCATGCCGAGGGCGAAGCGCAGCGAGAGGTCACCGAGGAATGGTTCGGGCAGATCGAAGCCCGGAGTGAACCCGTCAACGACGCCCATCAGCATGAACTCGGTGCCGATGACGTCGGCGTCGCTGCAATAGAGGACCGGCTCCGGGTGCGGGACCGCGGTTCCCTGCAATGCCCGAAGGATGCGCCACTCCCGCAACGTGTTCGAGGCGCTCGGGTGGTTCTTGACGGCGGGTGGGCGGCGCAGTACCCACGCATGGTCTCCGCGGGCCACTCGGTACAGGGCATTGGCGATCCCGGTGCTCGCTCCGATGCGCTGTGCGGTCATCGTCGTTCCGGGCCCGGGCAGTGTGTCGCCGATCCAGGCGTCCAGCCTCTCGATGTCCAGCACCGTGGCAGTCGAAGTCATGGGCCGACGGTAACCATTGTTGACAGTCACTGTCAATAATGTCAGTCTATGCCACATGATCGACTTCGAGCTTCCTGACGAGATTCAGCAGCTACGTGCGCGCGTCGCATCCTTCATCGACAACGTGGTGCTGCCGGCCGAGCCGCAGATCGGCACCCGACCCTTCTTTGACATCGTCGCCGAGCTGCAGGGCAAAGCCCGCGCCGATGGCCTGTGGTGCCCCTTCGTGCCGGTCGAGTACGGCGGAATGGGGCTGGGACACTTGGCCAACGCGGTGGTGCAGGTCGAGGTGGGCCGATCGTTCAGCCATCTCGGCGCGTGGGCGATGAACTGTATGGGGCCTCAGGACGCCACCATGCTCACCCTCATCGAGCACGGCACCGAGGAGCAGAAGCAGCGCTACCTGGTACCGCTCGTCAACGGCGACATCCGCGTGTGCTTCGCGATGACCGAGAGGGCGGCCGGCGCAGACGCGACTGGCATGCAGACCAGTGCGGTCCGAGACGGGGACACCTGGGTGCTCAACGGCGAAAAGTGGTACACCTCAGGGGCATCCATCTCACAACTCGCGCTGGTGATGGCCAAGACCGACCCCGATGCCCCACGCCACCAGCAGTACACCACCTTCCTGGTGGAACTGCCCAGCCCGGGTTTCGACATCGTCCGCAACATCCCGATCATGGGCGAGAGCGACATCCCGCATTACGGTGACGAAGTCCAGATGGGCCACGCCGAGGTCCACATCAACGATCTGGAGGTGCCGCACGACAACATCCTCGGCGGCTTGGGCCAGGGCTTCGCGATGGGCCAGCACCGCCTGGGTTACGGCCGACTGCGGCACGGCATGTGGAGCGTCGCGAAAGCCCAAGCCGCTCTTGACATGGCGGCCGCGCGAGCGTGTGAACGCGTGACCTTCGGCAAGCGGGT
The DNA here is from genome assembly GCF_036023875.1 of Mycobacterium sp. NBC_00419. Taxonomy (NCBI): domain Bacteria; kingdom Bacillati; phylum Actinomycetota; class Actinomycetes; order Mycobacteriales; family Mycobacteriaceae; genus Mycobacterium; species Mycobacterium sp. NBC_00419. The sequence goes on along the minus strand of NZ_CP107931.1, from coordinate 5,084,890 downwards.
GGCCGACCGTCAGGGCATCCAGTGGATGCTCTCCGATTGTGCCGAGAAGCTCTACATCACCCGGCTGATGATCCTGCACCTGGCCTACAAGATGGAGCACGGGCTGGACTTGCGCATCGAGAACTCGATCGCCAAGACCTACATCGCCAACATGCTCATCGAGGTCGTCGACACCGCTCTGCAGATTCACGGATCACTGGGCTACTCCCACGACCTGCCGTTGGCGGCATGGTTGGCCGAGGCCCGGATGAACCGAATCGTCGACGGACCCGACGAGGTGCACCGGTGGACTGTCGGTCGCAGCGTGGTCAAAGCTTTCGAGTCCACCGGTACCACGGCGCGGGCTGCCGGCGGGGATCTCTTCTGATTCTGCCCAGCAGTCGGTGAGCGTATCGGTGGGCGCTCAGCCGGCGATGTCTCGATGCGCGTCACGCAGCTTGTAGCGCTGGAGCTTCCCCGCCGCGTTGTACGGCAAGCCGTCCACGACATGCCAGTGCTGCGGGACCTTGAACCCAGCCATTCTCGATCGACACCACGACCGAAGCTGCTGGATGTCAAGCGTTTCGGCCGTGACATCGGCAACGACGAAAGCGGCAACGGTCTCACCGAGGCGCGGGTCCGGAACGCCGACGACTGCTGCCGCCTGCACCGACCTGTGCTCGGCAAGGACGTTCTCGACCTCGACCGGGTAGATGTTTTCCCCACCGCGGATGATCATGTCGTGTCGGCGTCCGTGCAGGCGCAGGTACCCGTCGTCGTCGAGGGCTCCGATGTCTCCGGTATGCAACCAACCGTCCCGGGCGGTCACGCTCAGGTGACTGCCGCGCGCCAAGACCTCACCGTCACTGCCGTCACGGGATTCGATGCGCAACTGGATCCCGGGAACAGCTCGGCCCACCGACGTCAGCAGCTCGGGACGATGCAGTGCGATGCGATGGTCGACTGCGTCCAAGCAGGTGATCGGGCTGCCTTCGGTCTGCCCGAACAGATTGACCAGATCGATGTCGGGCATGCAGTCGAGGAGCCGCGCCAGGGTTTGCGGCCGAATTGGGGAGGCTCCATAGATCAGGGTGTGCAGTCCCACCGCGAACCGGGTGTCCTCGGAGAGCAGCATCTCGATCATGGTCGGAACCAGCAGAGCGTGGGTCACCGGCAACTCGGCGAGACTACGCCACCAATCAGCACTGAATCGCGTTGTGGCCACGGCCGATCCGCCGGCCGTCAAGGTTGCCAGAAGATTCCCCAAGCCGCCGATGTGATGCAACGGAGAGCCGGTGGCGAAGGTCGTCTCCGGGCCTAGCCTCATGAGCTGTTGCAAGAGACGGGCGCGTGACCAGAGAACCTGATCGGTAAAGGGAACGCGCTTGGGCGCAGCCGTAGTACCGGCGGTGTGGAGGTAGAACGCGACGGCATGTGGTGTGGTCGGAAGTTGCTGCGCCGAGGTGGGCAACTCCGGCACGATCACCGCCCGCACGTCGGCCGCCAACGCAACTTCGGCGGCGATCGCTCGACAACCTGGCTCAGCGAGCAGCACATCCGAGCCCGAGGCGCGGGTAGCGGCCGCCAACTCCCCCACCGCCAACCGTGGCCCGAGCAGCGAAAGCGGCCGGTTGGCGGCAGCACCACCCAAGAGGAGGGCCAGCGCATCGGCGTTGGTTGTCAGCAGTGCCGGAACACCGACGCCGCAGGGCACATCGAGGTCGGCCAACAGTTCGGCCGCACACACCGCTTTGCCCACCACTTGGGCTCCGGCGAGCACTGACCCGTTCTGGTAGAAGGCTGGACGACGGCTGCCGTGGTGTGCGGCGACGATGGTGGCCAACCACGACACGATGCGAACCTCCACACAACCGGGGAGCTAGTCGAGGCGACAACGACCGAGGGCGCTCTAACCGCCGGGTCAGTCATCTACCATCAGGACAATTGTCCACTGTAAAGGATGGCAGGTCGACATCATTGCTACCGAGACCCCGGGGCCGAAAGCGGCCGCGAAGGGGCGCGCCAAGAATCCACCGCTGACCGAAGACCAGATCGTTGCGGCCGCACTGGCTGTGATCAAGGCCGAGGGGCTGGAGGCTCTCTCGATGCGCAGGCTGTCCCGCGAACTGGGGCGCTCGGCGATGGCGGCGTACTGGCATGTCACCGACAAGCAGGAACTGCTCGAGTTGGTGGGCCGCAAACTGCTGTCCGAAGTCGACATCCCGCCAGCGGACTCGGGCCCGTGGAATGAGCGTCTGCGTACCGTTTTGACCAACATCGACAAGCGGTTACATGATCATCCCGGTGTCGCCTCGGTTCTTCTGGAACGGATGACCTATACCGACATGAGGCTGATGACCGGCATCATCCACATCCTCGTTGACGCCGGCTTCAAGGATTCGCGCGTTTTCCTGTCCTACGCGATGATTCACACTTACCTGTTCGGCCGCTATCAGGTGCAGGTGCAGGGCGCACCTGACCAACCGATGCCTGACGACCTCGATGACACTCTGCGAAACCTGATGCCTTACCTGGGGAAACTGCGGGGCCGAGATTTCTTCGCCTACGGTATCGACACCCTGATCGTGGGCCTGCAAGTCCAGCTGGACAAGCAGGCCCACGATCAGCTGGGTTGATCAGGCCGACGGGGCGAATTTCACCGGCAGCTTCAGGGCGGCACGCACCGCCGAATTGTTGTACTCCAGTGGCTCGTTGGAATCGACCTCGAAGTCCGGAATTGCCGCGAGCAGTTCTTCGGTGGCAATCCGGAGTTCCAGCCGCGCCAGATGCGAGCCCAAGCACCGATGCGTTCCACTGGCGAACACGATGTGACTGGTGCGGCCGCGATCGAGCTTGACCGTCAACGGATCCTCGAACGCATTCGGGTCGACATTGGCCGCCGACCAGACCGCGTGAATGGCTTCTCCCGCGCGGATCACCAAACCGTCACCGAGGTCGATGTCCTCTTCTGCGTAGCGCATCCCGGCTGGGACGGGCGATTCATAGCGCATCAGTTCTTCGATGGCGGCCGGGATCAACGAGGGGTCGGCGGCCAGCCGGTTCCGTTCCTCGGGATGCTGCGCGAGCCAGCCGTAGATGCACGACATCGAGGACGTCACCGTGTCCAGACCGGCGAACATGAACAGGAACATGATGTTGACCAGCTCTTCGTCGGTCAACGGCCTGCCGTCGACCTGGGAGTGCAGCAACGTCGAGATGATGTCCGGCTTCTGCTCCGTATCCGCTTTGCGCTCGGCCAGGAAGGTCGCGAAGTACTCGTAGATCTTCATCGCCGAGACCATCATGTTGGCCTCGGCCTCTTCCATGGTCTCGCCCTGCGGGTGGATCACCCCGTCCTTGAACTCCACAAAGAAGTCGAGGTCCTCCACCGGCGCGCCGAACAGGCGCAGAAAGGTCAAGCACGGCAACGGCACACAGTACGAATCGTGCAGTTCGGTATGTCCCGCTGATTTGAACTCTGCGATCAGTTCCCTTGCCAGAGTCCGAATCTGGTCCTCCAGGAACGCAATCTTCTTCGGCGCGAAGATCGGGTCGAGCAACCGGCGCCAGTGGCGATGATCCTCACCGTCGATCTCCAACGGGATCAACTTGCCCTCATGACCGAATGACCCGCCCCGCCCACCGGTACCCAGGATCGCGGGGTGACGGTTGATCGCCACGATGTCCTCGAGCCGATACAGCGTCACCACGCCTTCGACCCGCTCGGCGCGAACATCAGCGGCCTTCTGGTAGTAGATCGGCTGCGGCTCGGCCATGTCCTTGACCTGCAGCGTCAGTGGTGCGAACCGAGGATCGAATCGGGCGGCCTGTGTCATCGGAACCTCACTGTGTCTGGGGACGTCACCTGAAATTGTACGTTGTAACGTGACAGGCAACACAGTAGCATTTGCTGTTGTCGGTGCTCAATACCGGCAGATGATTTACCGAATGCGATGCGTGAACCACGCGCACTGGTGAAGAAGAAGGGCTACACGCGGATGCGATTGAAAGACAAGGTCATTGCGATAACCGGTTCCGGTTCGGGATTGGGACGGGAGTCCGCCCTGCTGTTCGCCTCCGAAGGGGCAACCATCGTCACCAGCGACGTGGTTCCCGGCCGGGCCAAGGCGGTGGCCGAGGAGGTGGTGGCCGCCGGCGGAACCGCTGTCGCAATCGACGCCGATGTTCGAAGTGATACCGACATGGAGCGCCTCGTCGCCGAGACGGTCGAGGCTTATGGCCGTATCGATGTGATGTGGGCCAATGCGGGCATCCCCGAACCAGGCTTCGGGATGCAGGGTTTCGTCGATTCGAGCCTGGAGGACTGGAACAACATCTTCGCCACCAACGTCACCGGCATCTATCTGGCGTGGAAGCACGCCGCAAAATGGATGGTGACCAACAACTCCCGCGGCACCCTCCTGGCAACCACCTCGGCCGCAGGACTCAACGCATACCCCGGCTTTCCGATGTACACCGCGTCCAAGGCCGCCGGCAACGGCTTGACCCGGGCGGTCGCAGTGGAACTCGGCAAGTACGGCATCCGGGCGAATGCGATCTGCCCGACACACGGCATGTCGGTGAACTTCGCGATGACACCGGAGAGTGAGGTGCTGGGCAAGTCGTACGAGGAGATGATGCCGTGGGATCCGGATAACCGCGCCATGCCGCTACGTCTCGATCGTCCGCCGGTGCTGCGCGACAACGCCAACCTGGCACTGTTCCTGGTCTCCGACGAGTCGGCCTACATGTCCGGACAGACGATCGCCTCAGCCGACGGTGGCCAGTTCGCCCGGACCTCCATCATCTTCCCGACCGATCTCGGCCAGTCAGACGACATGACCGCCGGAGTGCTGCCCGACGACCTCCGTGAGCAGATCAATCGCTGAACCAAACACAGAGGCGGGCAACCCTTTCGGGTTGCCCGCCTCTGTTGTCGGTTGCAGTGTCAGCTCGCGACGGTGAGATCCTCGACCGTCGGCACAGTGAACAGCTCCTCGAAGGTCCCGCGCAACACCCGGTCCTTGATGCCCGCGTCGACTCCGTCGAAGACCTGATGCAGGGTGTCCTGGGTGTGACCGTACGTGCCCTCCAGGTGCGGGTAGTCGTCACCCCACATCACGTTGTAGTAGCCGGTGTCCTCGATGACCTGCACGGCACTGATGTCGTGCTGGAAGGAGGTGTACACCTGAGCCCGGACGATCTCGCTGGGCAACCGGTCGAGCCGCGGGCGCACGAACATGCCGTGCTGGCGATACGCCTCGTCCATCCGGTCTCCGATCGCCGGCACCCAAGCCGCACCGGCCTCGGCAACGAGCATCTTCAGGTCAGGATGCCGGTCCAGTGCACCGCTGGATACCAGGTGCGACACCACCCGCATACCCGGGTAGGTGGTCTCCATGTAGTTGACGACGGCACCGCCGGGTCCGCGGTAGAGCACGGTGGCCGCACCCGTGCCGATGTGGAACGCCAGCACCATGTCGTTGGCTGCGGCCGCATCCCACAGTGGGCTCCACATCTCCTGGCCCCATTCGCGGCCTTCCGGGGTGCCGGTGGGCAGAAAGACCGCCTGGAAGCCGCGTTCGGCAGCCCATTCCAGTTCCTTCACCGCGTCGGCGGGTTCGGGCAGCGGCAAGACAGCCGGAGCCAGGATCCGGTTCTGCTGGCCCATGAAATCCTCCATGGCCCACTCGTTCCACGCCCGGGCTACGGGCCGGGCCAGAGCCGGGTCCTCGATCTCGACGGTCCAGAAGCCCGAAGAGGGAAAGGCCAGCTGGCAGCGCACCCCTTCCTGGTCCATGTCGCGCAGGCGGATCTTGAGATCCCTGAAGCCCGGCGGCCGCATGGCGTCCATGAAATCGTTGAGCTGACGTGTGACCTGCTTGCCGTCGACGTAGGCGATCTCGTACTTCTCGCCGCGTTCGGTCCGCGGTGCCCGATCAGCCAGGTCCTTGGGCAGTCTCGAGGTCCAGAGATCCTCCGGCTCCATGAGGTGCGAATCACCGGAGTGCGCCCAGATCTTCTGGCGGTCCTGTGCGGGGGTATCCGATTGGACTTCAACCTGTGTCATATCGCTGGTCTTCCTTCTGCACCATTCGCCGACCGCCGATGGCCGACGCCACTGGCTTTACTATACAGTGTAATGTTAGTTCTGCACCACGAAGTCCGTCACATTTCTTCCACCCGAGCCAGGAGGCCGCCTCGTGACTTCCGTCCAGTCCCCCACTGCCGTAGACACCGATCTGGAATCGGCGCTGACCGCAGAGGACCTGTTCGCGCTCATGCGGTCGACCTGGACATGGGACGACCGCGCACTACGCCGCGATCTGGCCACTCTGCTGGTCGACCTGGACGCGGCACGCCTATGCCCACAAGCGGCATTCGCCGAGGTACTGCGCTACGAGGCGCTGCACCGCAGCGCCACCTTCGCGGCCACCGTGCTCGGACCGAAGCTGATCGCCGATACCGGTAATCCACTGCGGCACAGGTACATTGCCGCAGCCGCAGACCCTGCTGCGCTGGGCAGGGCTGCCGCGGCTGCTCGCGTGGCGGCCGCCGGCACGGCACTGGACTATGTCGCCGCACAGGTGTCCGCCAACACCTACCCGTTGGAATCCGGCTGGCGTCGCCTGATCGCCGAGCAAGGCGCCACCGGTCTGGCCACGGCCATGCGGTCGGCCGGGCACAGCCTGAGCGACTCCAACTTCTTCGCCTCATTCGGGCTGGCCTGGCAGATGCTCACCACCATCACCCGGTCGGAATCCGGTGCTGCGCTGGCGCAACGCCTCCTCGACGGCGAGATCGACGCCACCCTGGCCGCCGCTGAACAGACCGGCTCCTGGGATCCGGTGCTCGTCAAGACCCGGGCCACCCCGACCGAGACCGGCTGGCGCTTGGACGGGGTGAAGCACTTCGTTCCCGGTGCCGACACGGCCGACGTGATCCTGGTGGTCGGCAGATCGATTGCCGGACCGTCTGTGTTCGCCGTCGACCGCACCGCCCCCGGCGTTGCGGTCACCCCCCATCCGGTACTCGACGCCACCCGGCCACTCTTCGAGGTCAGCTGCACCAACACCCCCGCCACGATCCTGGGACGCGAAGGCGCGGGCGGGCGGTTGATGTTCGAAGCGCTGGGACGGGCCACGACCGCCCTGGCCGGCGAGCAGGTCGGTCTCATCGAGCGGGCCGTCCAGCACCTCACCACCCACGACGGAGCCGATCTGACCGACGTGGCAATCCAGCACGCGAAAGCCGTGGGCACCTGGCGGGCTGCCGTCGACAAGCCGACACCGGAGCGGGCGGCGACGGCCCACATTGCTGCCTCCGCGGCCGCCCTTTCGGTCACCGAGCAGGTCGCCGAACTCCTTGGCCCCTCCCCCGAAACCACCGCTTTGCAACACCGCGCGATCTCGGCCAACCTGCTGTTCGGCGGACCGGCACTGTCGCATGAGCGTCTGTTGGAGCGCCTCGGTCTGTAGTGATCTAATGATCTGCCGGTATAGCGGCACGCTTATCACGTCGAGGAAGAGGTTTACCCCATGAAGATCCGACTCGATTCTTCTCGCTGCGCCGGCCACGCGTTGTGCAATGCGGTCAGCGACGAATTGTTTCCGCTCGACGACTCCGGCTACTCAATTCTGGAAGCTCATGAAGTCGCCGCTGGCGACGAGAAGCTGACCCGCCTGGGCGTGGAGGCTTGCCCGGAAGGTGCTCTCATCCTCGAAGAGGACTGACACCCGCGTCAGGCACAGTGCCCGCCAGAACCGGCGCGTGCCATCACGATTGGGCCCAGCGTCGTACGCCGCGACAACGACAGCAGCGTCTGCACTATCGAGGCGACGTCGTCGGCAGGAATCATGGTGTGCGGCGGGATGCGGTCATGCACCCAAGCGGCCATATCCGTGTCGACGTAGCCCGGGGCGATCGCGACAGCGGACACACCGGCACTCGACTCTTCGATATTGAGCGCCTCGACCAGTGAAATCAGAGCTGCCTTGGATGCACCGTAGGCCGCGAGAGCAGGTTCGGCGTAAACACCGGTGATCGATGACAGCACGACGATCTTCGCCCCGCTATCGCGATGTCGTTCCGCGGCAGCCCGCAACAGCGGAAGCGCCAACTGGATCAACTGAAACGGGGCCCGAAAGTTGATCGCGAGCGTCTTGTCCAGCCTGCGCAAGGCGTAATCGGCGATGTCACCAGACGATCCCACCCCGGCATTGACGATCAAGGCACTGAGATCGGCATTGGCCTCACGATGGCGTTCGATAATGGCGGGCAGCGACTCCGCGTCGGCCATGTCGGCGGCGATCGTCGTCACCGAGCGCGCACCCAGCTGACGTAGGTGCGGTGCAAGCGCTTCGAGATCAGCTGCGGTGCGTGACGAGATCGTCAGCCCCATACCCTGGCCGGCCAGCTTCTCGGCGATCGCCAGGCCAATTCCCCGGGATGCGCCGGTGATGATCGCCGACGTGTGAAAACTGCTGTCAATCATAGCTTTTGCGTTCCTATTCAGTAGCAGGGTTGGTCAGCATGGCCACCGCGAAGCCCACGTAGGCCCGGGCGATGTCCTCGGCGCGGCGCGGGCCGTCATCGCGAAACCACTGTGGCAGTGAGGTGCACATGGTGGCGATGGCACGCGCGGCAGCACGTGGCTCTGAGGTCTGAAGAGTGCCGTCGGCGATGCCGCGGTCGACGGCTTCGTCGAGCATGTACTGAACCCGGTCACGCAGGCCGGTGATCCTTCGCCGGTTCGGACCTTCGAGACTTCGCATCTCGCTGGCGCCGATGAATGCCAGCTTGCGGTGGTGCGTGTGGAACAACGCGAGCGCTTCGACGATGTGCGCCACCTCGGTGCGCCCGTCATCGGCTTCCCGTCGCGCCGACTCGATACGCCAACTCAGTTCGCTCATGGTGACGTCCAGGATCCGCACCAGCAATTGCTGCTTGTCGGCATAGTGATGGTAAATCCCGGGCACGCTGACCCCGATCCGCGCGGCCAGCATTCGCATCGAGGTTCCGTGATAGCCGGTCTCGACGAATGCGTCGATGGCCCCCCGCAGCACGGGGTCGATGGTCAAGGGCGGAAAGCTGCGCCACTGAGCAGATTCCTCGCGATGCAACGTCGCCGCGGTATCTGTGCCGGTCATGCTCAGCAGCCGCGCCGGGGCCACCTCGAGGACGGCGGCGACCCGCTGGAGTCGCTGGACGCTGAGGCCGGTGTGACCGTTCTCGATCGCGCTGAGGGTTGCCGCGCTCACGCCGATCTGCGCCGCCAAGGCGCGAAGGCTCAAACCCGCCTGCATCCGCGCGGCACGCAAGGCGACCCCAACGGGCGGCTCGCTATGTTCAGGATTACTGAACATACCGATCCTCGATCCTGGGGCTTTGACCCCGATGCGTACCGCTAAAGCATTGTTGTTGAACAAAACATAGCCGATATGCCAACCTCTGCACGATCCGCAGCTACGGAGCGATCACTCGGTACAAGGCATTGGAGCAACGCATGACGGTGAATCTGGCCTATCGGCAGGACGTCGTGGACCTGGCGCAGCGCACCGAGGAGTTCGTGACCTCGACCGTGCTACCGGTCGAAGATCGATACCACGGAGATATCAGCGCTGCGGGCGGCGACACGATCCGGCGCGAACTCCAGGACGCGGCCAAGGCGGCCGGTGTCTTTGCACCGCACGCCCCCGTCGAGTACGGCGGACTCGGCTTGAACATGTCTGATCGCGCCCCCGTCTTCGAAGCCGCCGGCTATTCGGTGTTCGGCCCGACCGCGCTGAACATCGCGGCGCCCGACGAAGGAAACGTGCATCTGCTGGCGCACGTGGCCAGCCCGACGCAACGAGCGGAGTTTCTGGCTCCGTTGGCCACCGGTGCAGTGCGCTCGGCCTTCGCCATGACCGAGCCCGCTCCGGGAGCCGGTTCGGACCCGGCAGCACTGCGCACCCGAGCCGAGTGGACCGGTGACCGCTGGCGAATCACTGGGCAGAAGTGGTTCATCACCGGCGCCGACGGCGCCGCGTTCTTCATCGTGATGGCCCGCACGTCCGGCGAACCCGGTCAGCGCGGTGGCGCGACGATGTTCCTGGTACCCGCAGAGACGCCCGGGCTCTCCGTGGGGCGCCACATCGGCACACTGGATCACTCGATGCTGGGCGGGCACTGCGAGGTCGCGCTCAACGATGTCCTGGTCGGTGAGGACGCCATCCTCGGCGAGGTCGACCAGGGCTTCAGCTATGCGCAGGTACGGCTGGGCCCGGCCCGCATGACGCACGTGATGCGGTGGCTGGGCGCCGCGCGCCGAGCCCACGATGTCGCGCTGGACTATGTCGCCAATCGCGAAGCATTCGGTTCGCGCCTCGGCGATCTCGGAATGATCCAGCAGATGGTTGCCGACAACGAAATCGACATCGCCGCTACCCGCGCTCTGCTGGTAAGGGCGTGCTGGGAACTCGACCAAGGCGACACCGCAGCAGAGTCGACGTCGATTGCAAAGACTTTTGCCGCCGAGGCCATCTACCGCATCGTCGATCGCTCCGTACAGATGTGCGGGGGCTTAGGTGTCTCCGACGACCTTCCGATTGCCCGGTTGCTGCGTGAGGTTCGCCCCTTCCGCATCTACGACGGCCCTTCTGAGGTACACCGCTGGGCGTTGGCGAAGCGGCGGGTACGAGCCGCCCGCAGCGCGGCGCAGAGCCGATGAACGCCGGGGGTGTGGACCTGACCGCGTTGCGGCAGTTCCTCTGCGACAACGGAATCGACATTGCCGGCGATCTACACGCCGAGTTCATCAGCGGCGGACGATCCAACCTGACCCACAAGCTCTCCGACGGGGCCTCATGCTGGGTGATGCGGCAGCCACCCCTTGGAGGCCTGACCCCCTCGGCACACGATGTGGGCCGCGAATTCACGGTCACCCGGGCACTGCGCAACACCGCAGTGCCCATCGCGGCCGCAGTCGCCTGCGACCCTGACGGGGCCGCACTCGGCGTGCCGGTCAGCATCGTTGAGTATGTCGACGGCACGGTGATCCGCAGCCAGGACGACCTGACCGGCCTGACAGACGCGGAGATCCGCAGCCTGACCGACGCTCTGGTCGACTGCCTGGTCGCGATCCACGCCGTCGACTACGCCACCGTTGGTCTCCAAACCTTCGGCCGCCCAGACGGTTTCGCTGGCCGCCAGGTGGCCTTGTGGTTGCGACAGTGGGAGCGCGTCAAGGCCCGCGACATAGCGGACCTTGACACATTGGGCGACCGGCTGGCCAGCCGGGTCCCCTCGCGCAGCGGGTCGGCGGTCATCCACGGCGACTTCCGGGTGGACAACACGATCCTCGATCCTGCGAACGTATCGACAATCCGAGCGGTCCTCGACTGGGAGATGTCAACACTCGGAGATCCACTGACCGATCTCGCGTTGATGTGCGTCTACCGCATGCCCGAGTTCGATGCGGTGATCGGTACCCGCGCAGCCTGGACCAGCTCCCGTTTACCGACGGCGGACGCCATCGCAGAGCGTTACGCCCACGTCTCCGGACGCGACCTATCCGACTGGGGCTTCTATATCGGGTTGGCCTGCCTCAAGATCGCGGTGATCGCCGAAGGCATCGCGCACCGAGCCCGCCACGGCGCCCAAGCCGGTGCCGGCCAGCTCGGCGCCGGGGCAACGGTTCCGGAGTTCGTCGCATATGGTCTGCGGGCACTGGGCTAGCTGCCGGTCATGGTCACCCGCGGGTCAACGTCATGCCCTGAGCATTGAAGAAGAACCCGCCCGGTGTCACCAACGCGCGTTGCGCATCGGTGACCTGACGTTCGCCGGCCAGACCCTGCAACTGGTGAACCGCCTCGCGTACGTGCCCAGAGCCCTGGGTCGCACCCTCGGACAGCGATCCGCCGTGCGGGTTGATCGGAACACGACCGTCGATCAGCACGCGATTGGAACTGCTGTCCCAGTGCTCACGAAGGAAGTCACCGGCTTCCCCTGGGCCACACCATCCCGCGTTCTCGATCCAGGACAACGCCAGAATGGTGAAGCCGTCGTAAGGAAAGTAAACGTCGACGTCGTCAATCCAGAACTCGCTCTTGGCTTTCAGCGTATCGATCACCACTTGTTGGCCATGATGACCGAGGTCGCGGATCTGGTCTTCCTCGTTGGGTGCCACTTGTCCGAGCACCACTGCGTCGACCAGGACCGGGGGCAACGGGAGGTCGCGGGCACGTTCGGCGGTGGTGACGATGAACGCGTCCGCTCCGTCAACCGGAATGTCCATGTCGAGCAGGCATAGGGGGTGCCGGATCATCCTTGCCGACAGATAGTCGTCCATCGTGATGGGTTTGGTGATGGCCGCCAGCGGATTCATGGCGGCATTGGTTCGCTCGTTGATCGCAATCAAGCCGAAATCCGCTTTGTCAGCGCCATATTCATGGATGTAGCGCGATGCCCAGGCCGTGTAGCCGACCGCGGCTGCCATGCTCTCCGGTCCAGGGTGCGGCTCCGTCAGGCCCGGCGTAGCGATGCGACGGAACGGATCCTTTAGCGACGAGGAGGTATTCCAGGCCTCGCGGTAGGCCGCGTGATAGACCAGGACGACTTCCGCGAGACCGCTATGCACAGCGGATACTGCCGCAGCGACGTGGTTGCCAAAGGGGATGAACGGACTCGCCACCCAGGTCGCACGTGGAATGCCAAGGGCCGCTTGCAATTCCTGAGTCGGCGGCGTGGAACCGCATAATCCGTCGATATCACCGGGGGTCAATCCACAGGCACGAATGACGTCGATACAAGCCTGGGCCGCCAATGCCGTCTTAGTGAACGCAGTGTTGGCCGCGGTGAAGCCAGTGCTCGCCGCACCTGCAATGGCGACCTTGTGGCGCAGCGGGTTAGCCGTGTTCACTTCTTCACCTCACTGTCGAGCCGGAACACCGGCATCGGGCTTCCGGCCCGCGTGGTCCAGTCCAATCGCACCCGCCGCCCGATCGCGATGTCGTTGTTGTCCGCGCCGACGACGGTGGTCGTGAAGCGGGTTCCCGGCGCGTCGTCCAGGTCAACGCTGACAACCGGGTACGGGGTCGAGTAGTCAACCCCTTCGCCAGGAGGCCCCTGGTGCAGGAACACCGCGAGGTGGATGACGCCGGAACCACTGACCTCAGTGGCTTCGATAGCCGAGGACCAGCACTGCGGGCACACCGGCTTCGGCGGATGATGCCATGCGCCGCAGTCTGTACAGGTGTTGACCAGGAGACGGCGCTGCAACCGGCCACGATAGTGGGCCTTGTTGTCGTGCGTTATCGCCTCCCCGGGGAAGCGAAGCACCAACTCCGAATCGTCGACGTGTTCTGCATCCTGCTGCGCCGCCATCGCACCACTCCTCATCGAATCCCGATCCTTGACAGTTCTGCTTGCGCGATGCGACGCCCGATCATCGCTGTCATGTCCGCACGTACCGCCAGCCACGTTCATCCAGATACAGCCGGTGTTGCGGGCCCGTCGCGTCGGCGTCCAGGGTCTGATACCCCGCGTCGCCGTCCCACAGAATCACCCGGCAGGTGCTGCCTGTTGCGACCCGGCTGACGAACCTCTCCACCGGCGCGGAGGTGATGCCGGCCGCAGCAGCGGTCGAACTCCCATACTGCGACAAGGTGCGCAGCGTCATCCAAGTGGGCGGCAACATGGCGATGTTGCCCAGACGGTGTTGGTCCAGCGCGTCGGCAGGCGCGATCCATTGATGATCGACGATCTCGCCGCCGTCGATCTGCACGCGAACTGCCGGCTCGACGCGAGCGAACAGCGTCCAGGTCGAAAAGCGTTTGGGCGCCTCGGGTCCGGGGGTCCAATGCGCAATAGGCTGCAGATCCGCCCCCTCGATCGCAATGCCGGCTTCTTCCTCGGTCTCGCGGACGGCGGCCCGCCGCGCAGCCGCGAGACCAAAGGCGTCGGCACCGTCTGTCCCCTCGTCCTCGGTGTCGTCCGACTCGACGCGACCCCCGGGAAACACCCAGGCATCGGCGGCGAAGGAGGTGGTGGTGGCCCGCTTGAGCAACAGGACCTCTAGTCCGCTCTGTCCGTCGCGCGCCAGAACCGCTGTCGCTGCGGGCAACTCAACGGGCGGCACTGCACCACTGCCCCGTTCGCGATGCCAGGACGAGGGAATCGAGGGACCTACCGATGTCACGTTCATCCACCTCGCTCGTGCCCGGGCACCGACATCAACAACAGCGTCCTGCGGACGCACGACCAGACTATACAGTGTAAAACACTGGAGCCATTTTAGACTCCGGCCCGAATGTTGATCACAGAGCCGCCGCCCAGGCGGCAACCCGATCCCACAGCGTCAGCCGCGTGGACGCGAAGTTGTGCATGTGCGCCATCTGCGGAACCACGAAGACCGTGACATCAGTCGACTTTTCATAGGCAGCCGCCTCGCGGTGCGGCGCCGGCAGCGTGTCACGCTCCCCGGCACCCACGAATACGGGGCATTCGACAGCCGCGGCGTCGTCGGCAATACATCCCGGCGACAGCAGCGTCACCACAGAGCTGGGGATCGCAACACTGCCGAAGGGCGGCGCCTCGGTGCGCAACGGATAGCCGCCGCGGGTGTCGGCGGCCACGACGTCTTCGGGCACGTCAGACCAGAAGAAGGGGTATAGGAAATCGGGGATCCGCTCAGCGACTGCGACCACCGATTGCGTACGCGGATCAGCGTCCCGTCGCTCGGTGCCGACGCGCGCGGCGACCTCGTCGGTCACTGACTGATCAGGTAGCGGCAGGACAGTGTGGACGGCACTGAACCCGAGGACTGCGATCGCGTCGTAGGGCCGGTGCCGCGCCGCCATGACGACGGTGATCGCCCCGCCCATCGACTGGCCAACACCGACCCGCCGCGCGATCCGCACTGGCGGGTACCCCGCCACCGCGCTCCCCGTCTCCAGCAACTGCGCGATCTTCTCGACAGCAGCGGCGTTGGCAGCGGCGATGTCCTCGATGCGCACCTCGCCGCTGACCGCGGGAGTGCTGTCCCCGACCCCGAGGTGGTCGATCGCGACCACAGCGAGACCGCGCGCGACGTGATGCTCAGCTTGTGAATAGCCGGAGTGACCGGAGAAGTGCATGTCGTAGTAGCCGCGGCTGTATCCGCCTCCGGGCAGGGCGAACAACACGGTCAGACCGTCGGCCGCCGCCTCGGGCGGCGGAAGATGCACGGTGGCTACCACCGCCAGTTGCCCATCGATCGCGCAACTACCGGATACGTCCACTTCGATGTCGTGCCGAACCATGTTCACGATGCCCGCGCCTGACATGTCCAAGTCCTCTACTGGTCCTGATCATTGAGTGCGGTTGGAAGTTTCGCACACCGGTATCGACCAATATGAGTAAATGATCTATCTCATTGAATCCGTGGAAAGCTCAGCTGCCCACGCGCGGCGACTACAGCGCGCGCCACCAGCCGGTCGGACGATCCGCTGACTGGTACTGCCAAGCCGGCCGCCACGCGAAGCGGTGGCTGACGGCACCCCGAGGCGGTTGCGCGTCCGCGCCCACTTCCCGCAGGTGCAGGCGGAACAAGATTCGTGACAACATCACGCTTCCACCCTTCGCCGCGAGCCTTCTGTCCGGCCAGTATGGACGCCCATCACGGCAGGACGTGTGTGCCCGCATTGACGCCGGGTAAACGTCATTTGACGAATTGGCGCAGCGTGCCTTCAGGCCCGGCCGGTGACGACGTCGACGAAGAGCTTGTGCACTCGCCGGTCGCCGGTCATCTCGGGATGGAACGCCGTGGCCAGCACCGCGCCCTGGCGCACCGCGACGATGTGATCGTCGGCGCGCGCGAGCACCTGCACGTCCGGCCCCACCCGCTCCACCCACGGCGCCCGGATGAACACGGCATGGGCGGGACCGTCCAGCCCGGCGAAGTCGATGTCGCCCTCGAAGGAGTCAACCTGGCGCCCAAAGGCGTTGCGCCGCACAGTCATATCGATGCCGCCGAGCGGAACAGCCTCTCGGCCCGGTTCACCGGCGTCGAGGATCTCACTGGCCAGCAGGATCATTCCGGCACACGAGCCGTAGGCCGGCATACCGTCCGCCAGTCGCTGGCGCAACGGGTCGAGCAGGTCGAACGCCCGCAGCAGATGACTCATGGTGGTGGACTCCCCGCCGGGAATCACCAGACCGTCGACCGCCTCGAGCTCGCCGTGGCGGCGCACCGTGGAGGCTTCGGCACCTGCTTCCCGCAGTGCGGCCAGATGCTCGCGCGTGTCACCCTGCAGGGCGAGCACACCGATCCGCACGGTCATTGGGCAGCGGGGTATCCACGCTGATAGCGGGTCAGCCCCTCCTGCATGACGGCGGCGACCATCTCCCCGTAGCGGTTGAAGATCCGGCCGTGGGTCAGTGCCCGGCCACCACATGCCGACGGCGAGGACTGGTCGTAGAGCAGCCACTCGTCGGCGCGGAACGGCCGCATGAACCACATGGCGTGGTCGAGCGAAGCGACGTTGAGGTGCTTGCGATCCTCGGCGTGGTGCACCTGTGCCGAACCCAGCAGGGTCAGATCGCTCATGTAAGCCAGGGCGCAGATGTGCAGGACGTGGTCGTTGGGCAGCGGATCCTTGTGCTTGAACCACACCTGCTGCTGGGAGACCTTGCCGGGATCGGTGGTCACCTGGTCGCGCGGGACGATGCGAACGTCCCACTCGGCGAACTGCGCGAAGCCGGCGTCGTCAAACACCCCGCCCTTGGAGACGAAACCGGGAAGGTCGTCGGGCGGTGGAGCTTCCGGCATGGCGTCTTGATGCTCGATACCGCTCTGGTCGGTCTGGAACGACGCCGACATCGAGAAGATCGTCTGCCCGTGTTGCACGGCGTTGACCCGGCGGGTGACGAACGAGCCGCCGTCGCGCAGCCGTTCGACGATGTAGACGGTGGGTTTGGTGGCGTCACCGGGACGCAGGAAGTACCCGTGCAGCGAGTGCACCTGGAACTCCGATTCCACGGTGCGCACCGCCGACACCAGTGACTGACCGGCCACATGGCCGCCGAAAGTGCGCTGCAGGAAACCGGATTCGGGGCTGAACACACCACCGCGGTAGATGTTGACTTCGAGTTGCTCGAGGTCGAGGATCTCTTCGATCGCCACTAGGCAGCGCCTACCAGCCGCGCTCTGCGAGCCGGTGTGGCTGCGCGATGTCCTCCACGTTGATGCCCACCATCGCCTCACCGAGGCCACGCGACACCTTCGCCAGGACGTCGGGATCGTCGTAGAACGTGGTGGCCTTGACGATGGCGGCGGCCCGCTCGGCGGGGTTGCCGGACTTGAAGATTCCCGAGCCGACGAACACGCCCTCGGCGCCGAGCTGCATCATCATCGCCGCGTCGGCGGGGGTGGCGATACCGCCCGCGGTGAACATCGTGACCGGAAGCTTGCCGGCCCGGGCCACCTCGACCACGAGATCGTAGGGGGCCTGCAGGTCCTTGGCCGCAACGAAGAGCTCGTCTTCGGACAGCGAGGACAGGCGGCGGATCTCCCCGCCGATGGTGCGCATGTGAGTGGTGGCGTTGGACACGTCACCGGTGCCGGCTTCACCCTTGGAGCGGATCATCGCCGCGCCTTCGGTGATGCGGCGCAGCGCCTCGCCGAGGTTGGTGGCGCCGCACACGAACGGAACGGTGAACTTCCACTTGTCGATGTGGTGGGCGTAGTCGGCCGGGGTCAGCACCTCGGACTCGTCGATATAGTCGACGCCGAGGCTCTGCAGGATCTGGGCCTCCACGAAGTGCCCGATGCGGGCCTTGGCCATCACCGGGATAGTGACCGCGGCGATGATGCCCTCGATCATGTCCGGATCGCTCATCCGGGACACCCCACCCTGGGCGCGGATATCGGCCGGGACGCGCTCGAGTGCCATCACCGCCACCGCGCCGGCCGCCTCGGCGATCCGCGCCTGCTCGGGGGTGACGACGTCCATAATGACGCCGCCCTTGAGCATCTCCGCCATGCCGCGCTTCACCCGGGCTGTACCGGTCTGCGCGTGGCTGCCCGTGCCGTTACGTCCAGCTGCGGTATCCACGGTTCATCCCTTCTATTGACACGGATCCAGTGTAGTGGGCCGCCCCAAACTGAATATCTCCGCGGTTGAGCGCACCGCCGACCACGCTTCCGCCCGCTGAGGGCGGGTCGGTCGAACCGTCAGAGGAGGCAGTCGCCGATGGCGTGAATCTACCCCAACGCTCGCAGGTGACGCCCCGCCAGGATCGGCCCGCGCAGGCAGGGCCGCGACGTTGTCAGTCGGTGAAGTCGATCCGAACCGACACCGGAGTCGTCTCCAGCGCCTTGACGACCCGGGAACCGAGTCGGCCGAAGCCTCGGGCGCGGGCGACCACGTCGTCGTCGGGCCTGAATTCGGCCACTCCGGTACGCCAGCGATCGCCCTGCCGGATGCGGACACTCGGGTTGGCGGCGATATTGCTGCCCCACCCGGAACGGCTGCCGTGTTGGCAGATGATCCACGCGCCACCGGTGTCGAACTGGGCCGAGACCGGTACCCGGCGCTGCTGGCCGGTCTTGCGGCCGACGGTCTCCAGCTCGGTAGCCAAGGTGGTGCGCACACCCAACCTGCTCAGCCCCTGGACCATCGGATTGAACACATAGCGTCCGAGTAGCCGCTCTCTGCGGAACTTGCGCAGTGTCTTGTCTGTGTCGGTGATCGCCATGGCCGCCTCCCGGGGTAGACCGATAAGTCTAGTAGACCAATCGGTATAGTACAAGACGAGCTTGCCCAACCGAGAGGTGACGAACATGTCTGCACGAGACGCCCTGATCGCCAGCGTCACCGGGTTGGTACGCCGGCGCGGGGTCGCCGGAACCGGCCTCGCCGCACTGCTGGAGGACAGCGGCGTCGCCCGCAGAACCCTGTACCTGAACTTTCCCGGCGGCAAGGCCGAACTCGTCACCGAGGCCACCCGGCGCGCTGGACAGGAGCTGGCCTCGGCAATCCGGACAGCCGAAGGCGACGACGTGGCGCAGGCAGTGCAGACGTTCATCGACATGTGGAAGGCGCAGCTCGGTGCGACGCACATGCAGGCGGGCTGCCCGATCGTGGCCGCGATCCTCGGCCGGTCGGAGGCCCCCGCCGCCGCGCAGGCGGCCAGTGCGGCCGTCCGGGAATGGCAGGAGATCCTGGCCGATCGGCTGATCGTGGGCGGCGCCGGGCCGGACATCGCACGCTCGCTGGCGACCCTGATGGTCGCCGCGATCGAAGGCGCGGTGATCCTCGCCGTCGCGACGGAGTCGACGGACCCGCTCGACGACGTCGGCCGTCACCTGCTCGAGGTCATCAGGCTGCACCTGCCGAGCGACGCGCGCTGACGGCCCGGCGGCCCGGTTCTCAGTGGATCGGATGCAGCTCGGCGCGCCTGGCTCCGCCGTCGGCTACGGCATTGGCTTCGGCGAGCAGCTCGCCGAGCTGTAGCGGGTAGACCGTCTGCCCGCCTGCGGCGAGCTCGTCGATGGTGGCCGCGTCACACCAGCGGTGGCCGTGGATGTAGCGCAGCTCCAATTCCGTGCGGCCGGTCACGACCGGCTCGAACCGGCGCGTGCGATGCACGAAATAGAACTCCTGGCTCTGGATGACCGTGCCGTTGAAGTCGATCACCGACTCGCGCCGCCACACCGGGCCCACCATCGCGGATGCGTCCACACACAGGCCGGTCTCCTCGGCGATCTCCCGGACGGCCGCGTCGATCAGCCGCTCGCCCGGATGCGCCTGGCCGCCGACGGTGAACCACCAGCGTGGTGCGGTGGCGTCCGGAATCACCGGATCCGATCCGCAGAACAGCAGCACCGCGCCGTCGTCGTCGAGCAGCACCACCCGTGCCGACGTGCGCCGGTCGACCAGAGCCGCCTCGGCAGCCGGGCCTGGGTCGGCTCGCTCGGCGATCTCGAAATAGCTTGGCAGCGGCGCGGTTCCACCCAAGCGCAGCCAGCGCACCGGCCTTCTCTCGCGCAGTGCCAGCGTGTCGCGCACCGCGTCGTTGTGGAAGCGGCGCGCCAGCAGTACCCGGGCTTCAGCGTCGGCGAGTTCGGCGACCAGAGCCGTCGGTATCGCCGACGGGTCGACCATCGCCAGCGCGGTGGACAGTTCGTTCTCGGCAGCCTCACGCCCGGACCGCGGCGCGCGTTCGGCCGCATCGGCCAGCGCGGCCAGCCGCCGGCCCTCGGGGCGGTGGTTGTAGGCGTCGGCGGCCACGGCGCGGGCCACCACCGCACGGCGGCCCAGCGCCGCGTCGAGCGCCTGCCAGGACAGGTCGTAGCGGACGTGCAGCCGGTCGAGCCGGTTGGCGGTCTGATAGGCCCACACCGCGCTGAACACCAAAACGAAGACCAGGACCGCGGTCAGCGACCAGTACAACGGCCCGCTCATCGCTTACTCCCCCGAGTCGCTTCGCTCCTGCCCGCCGAGCCCGATCCCCGAGTCGCTTCGCTCCTGCCCGCCGAGCCGGCCACCGTCACCTTGGCCCCGGCACCGGCGACGGTCTCGTAGACCATCATGATCTGGTCGGCCACCACCGACCAGTCGTAGCGGCGCACTGCGGTCCGGGCCGCTTTGACGTAACCGGCCCGAACTTTGTCGTCCTCGAGGACGGCGATCAGGCCCTCGGCCAGCGCATCGGAATCCTCCACGCGCACCAGCCGACCGGCCTTGCCGTCGACCAGGACCCGGTGGAAGGCGTCGAGATCGCTGGCCACCACCGCCGTGCCGGCGGCCATGGCCTCCACGAGCACGATTCCGAAGCTCTCGCCGCCGGTGTTCGGTGCGCAGTACACGTCGGCACTGCGCATCGCCGAGGCCTTGGTGGCGTCGTCAACCTGTCCAAGGAATCGAAGGTGGCCGGCCAACTCTCCTGCCTTCTCCCGCAATTCGTCGTCATCGCCGCGGCCGACGACGAGCACCTCGACATCGGCGAAGCGCTCCACCAGGGCGGGCAGCGCACCCAGGAGCACGGCCATCCCCTTGCGGGGTTCGTCATAGCGGCCGAGGAACAGCACCGACTTTCCCGGCCTCGGGTAGCCGTCCAGCCGGGGCGCCTCGGCGAACGACGCGACGTCGACCCCGTTGGGGATCTCGACCGCGTCGGACCCCAGCGCCTCCATCTGCCAGCGCCTGGCGAGGTCGGACACCGCGATCCGCCCGACGATCTTCTCGTGGTACGGCCGCAGGAATCCCTGAAAGACGCTGAGCGTCAACGATCGTGTGGTCGAGGTGTGAAAGGTCGCGACGATCGGGCCCTCGGCGGCCTGCAGGGCCAGCATCGACAAACTCGGCGCATTCGGCTCGTGCAGGTGCAGGACGTCGAATTCGCCCTCGATGAGCCACTTCTTGACCTTGCGGTGGGTCGCCGGGCCGAACCGAAGCCGGGCCACCGACCCGTTGTACGGGATGGGGACCGCCTTGCCGCCGGACACCACGTAGTCGGGCAACTCGACGTCGGCCGACGCCGGTGCCAGCACGCTGACATAGTGCCCGCGTTGACGCATCACCTCGGCAAGCTGCAGTACGTGCGACTGCACCCCGCCGGGAACGTCGAACGAGTACGGACAGACCATGCCGATGCGCATCAGCTAGGACCGTCGCCCCGTATTCGGGCGCGCCTTTCCTCGGACAGGTCGGCGAGCCACTGCGGCTGCAGCATGTGCCAGTCCTCGGGGTGGGCGGCGATGTTCCTGCCGAACTCGTCGGCCAGCGCCTGGGTGATCACGCCGACGTCCGCGCTGGAGCAGTCCAGCGGCGCGCCGATCTGCACGACGCAGTCCTCACCCTGGTAGTAGACGTGAGCGGGAAGCAACGCGGCACCGGTCTTGATGGCCAACTTCGCCGGCCCGCCCGGCATGCGGGTGGGTTCACCGAGCAGATCGACCTCGATGCCGGATCTGGTCAGGTCGCGTTCGGCCATCAGGCACACCGCGCGGTTGGCCTCCAGCCGCTCGGCGAGCACCTCCATCGGCGGGCGCTCGCCAGCCCCTCTCGATGTCGCCGGCCCAGCGGCTCCGGTGAGCGGCAGCACCTCGAAGCCCAGGCTCTCCCGATAGTCCAGAAAGCGGCGGTAGAGGGACTCCGGCTGTAGCCGCTCGGCCACCGTGGTGAACGTGCCGCTGTGGTGCACCAGCCAGACGCCCGCCATGTCCCAGTTGCCGCTGTGCGGAAGCGCCAGGATGACGCCGTGGCCGGCGGCGTAGCCGGCGTCGACGTGCTCGGCGCCCACCACGACGGCGTCGAGCCGGCGCGCAAGGGCTTCGAGATCCATCGTTGGCAACCGGAATGCCTCCCGCCAGTACCGGGCGTACGAGGCCAGCGAAGCACGAATCAGCTCGTCGGGCACGTCGGCGGGCGTGGTGCCGATCACCCGGGCCAGGTTCTTGCGGAGCTGCTCCGGACCGCCGCCGAGCGCCGCGTACCGGGCGCCGGCACCAAACGCGTTGCGCGCAACAAACTCCGGCATCGTCCTGACCAGTCGCCACCCCGCGGCGTAGCCCCAGTCGGCGAGGTTGTCACCTGAGGGCAGCCGATTGCGGCCGGCTGTCCACAGCCCCGACGGAGTCGCGATCACTGCTCGGGACTCCCCGGCTCGGGGGTCGCCGGCGGGATCTTGTCCATCGCCCCCGGTGAACTGCGCACCGAATGCACCCGCTGGCCCACGGTCACCAGGCTCGCGACCGCGAGCAGCCACATCGCGATCGGCAGCAGGATCGGCACCCCGAATACCGGGAAGTCCGAGAGACCGGCGCCGAGCAGCACGATGACCAGACGTTCGGGGCGTTCGATGAGACCGCCGCCGCCCTGCAGTCCGCTGGCCTCGGCGCGGGCCTTGACGTAGGAGATCACCTGCGAGGTCACCAGGCAGATGAGCGTGGCCACCATCAGCGATGAGCTGTGCAGCCCGAACGCCGCCCACCACAGCAACCCGCAGAAGATCGCACCGTCGCTGATCCGGTCGCAGGTGGCATCCAGCACCGCGCCGAACCGGGTGCCACCGCCGCGCTGGCGCGCCATCGCGCCGTCGAGCATGTCGGCGAGCACGAAGAAGAACACCGCCACCGATCCCCACCACAGCACCCCGATGGGAAACAGCGTCAGCGCGGCCAGCACCGAGCCGGCGGTGCCGGCGATGGTGACGATGTCGGGGGTCAGCCCAATCTTGAGCGCCGCCTTGGCAACCGGCGTACTGAGCTTGGTGTACGCCGCTCGAGTCATCAGGTAGAAATCGCTCACGTCTGATTGGCCCATTCGGTGGCGAGCAGCGCGCGGGTGTCGCGCAACAGCTGCGGAATGACTTTGGTCTCACCCACGATCGTGATGAAGTTGGCGTCACCCGACCACCGCGGCACGACGTGCATGTGCAGATGCTCGGCCAGCGAACCGCCGGCCGACTTGCCGAGGTTGAGCCCGACGTTGAAGCCGTCCGGGCTGGAGACGGCTTTCATGACGCGGATTGCCTTCTGGGTGAACGCCATCAGCTCAGCGCTCTCCTCGCTGGTGAGGTCCTCCAGTTCGGAGACCCGACGATAGGGCACCACCATCAAGTGGCCGGGGTTGTACGGGTAGAGGTTGAGCACCGCGTACACCTGTTCGCCACGGGCCACCACCAGGCCCTCCTCGTCGGACAGCGTGGGAATATGGGTGAACGGCTGGGTGGGCTCCGACGACTTCTTCTGCGCGGGAACCTCGACGATGTAGCTCATCCGGTGTGGGGTCCACAACCGCTGAAGCCGGTCGGGTTCACCCACTCCCCGATCGGTGATCGCCTCGCCGCCCTCAGTCACCATCGACCTTCACCAGTTCGGCTGTGGGCACGGCATTCTCGCGATCGGCGATCCACTTGAGGATCGTCGCCGCCGCCTGTTGCCGGGGCACGCCGTTAATCTGAGTGCGGTCACCGAACCGGAAGCTGACCGCGCCGGCCTCGACGTCGCGGTCACCCGCGAGCAACATGAACGGCACCTTCTGGTTGGTGTGGTTGACGATCTTCTTGGCCATCCGGTCGTCGCTGGCGTCGACCTCGACCCGCACGCCGTGCGAGCGCAGGTCGGCGGCGACGTCATGCAGGTAGGGCACGTGGTCGTCGGCCACCGGAATTCCCACCACCTGCAGCGGGGCCAGCCAGGCCGGGAAGGCGCCGGCGTAGTGCTCGGTGAGGATGCCGAAGAACCGCTCGATCGACCCGAACAGCGCGCGGTGGATCAACACCGGCCGCTGGCGGGTGCCGTCGGCCGCGGTGTACTCCAGCTCGAAACGCTCGGGCATGTTGAAGTCGAGCTGGATGGTCGACATCTGCCAGCTGCGGCCCAGCGCGTCGCGCACCTGCACCGAGATCTTCGGCCCGTAGAACGCCGCGCCGCCGGGATCGGGAACCAGCTCCAGGCCCGAGGATTCGGCGACCTCGCGCAACGTCTCGGTGGCCTCCTCCCACACCTCGTCG
The DNA here is from genome assembly GCF_036023875.1 of Mycobacterium sp. NBC_00419. Lineage (NCBI taxonomy): Bacteria > Bacillati > Actinomycetota > Actinomycetes > Mycobacteriales > Mycobacteriaceae > Mycobacterium > Mycobacterium sp. NBC_00419. Next base: position 5,060,431 of record NZ_CP107931.1, on the reverse strand, counting down.
GAGCCGACGTACTTCTTCGGGTCCTTGGTGGACAGCTCCAGATAGAAGTCCGACAGGCCGTAGTCGGCGAGCAGGTCGAGCACGAAGCGCAGCAGCGAGGCCAGTTCGTCGCGCATCTGCTCGCGGGTGCAGTAGATGTGCGAGTCGTCCTGGGTCATCCCCCGCACCCGGGTCAGGCCGTGGATGACACCGGACTTCTCATAGCGGTAGACGGTGCCGAACTCGAAGAGCCGCAACGGAAGTTCGCGATAGGACCGCCCGCGCGACCGGAAGATCAAATGGTGCATCGGGCAGTTCATCGGCTTGAGGTAGTAGTCCTGCCCGGGCTTGCGCAGGACGCCGTTCTCGTCGAACTCGGCGTCGATGTGCATTGGCGGGAACATGCCGTCGGCGTACCACTCGAGGTGACCCGAGGTGATGTAGAGCTGCTCTTTGGTGATGTGCGGGGTGTTGACGAACTCGTAGCCGGCCTCGATGTGCTTACGCCGCGAGTACTCCTCGAGCTCCCGGCGCACGGTGCCGCCGTTGGGGTGGAACACCGGCAGGCCCGAACCGAGCTCGTCGGGGAAGCTGAACAGGTCGAGCTCGACGCCGAGCTTGCGGTGGTCGCGGCGCTGGGCCTCCTCGAGCAGTTCGAGGTGGCGGTCCAGGGCTTCCTGCGACTCCCAGGCAGTGCCGTAGATGCGTTGCAGGCTGGCGTTGTTCTGGTCGCCGCGCCAATACGCCGCCGAGCTCCTGGTCAGCTTGAACGCCGGGATGTACTTCGTAGTGGGGATGTGCGGTCCGCGGCACAGGTCTCCCCAAACTCGTTCGCGGGTGCGGGGATTGAGGTTGTCGTAGGCGGTCAGCTCGTCGCCGCCAACCTCCATGATGTCGGCGTCACCGGACTTGTCGTCGACCAGTTCGAGCTTGTAGGGCTCGCCGGCCAGCTCGGCGCGGGCCTGCTCCTTGGATTCGTAGACCCGGCGGGCGAACAGCTGGCCTTCTTTGACGATGGCGCGCATCCGCTTCTCGAGCTTCTCGAGATCTTCGGGCGTGAACGCCTCGGGGACGTCGAAGTCGTAGTAGAAGCCGTCGGTGATCGGCGGGCCGATGCCGAGCTTGGCTTGCGGGAACAGTTCCTGCACCGCCTGGGCCAGCACGTGGGCGGCCGAGTGCCGGATGACGCTGCGCCCATCGTCGGTGTCGGCGGCCACCGGCACCACCTCGGCGTCGGAGTCCGGCGTCCAGCTCAGGTCCCGCAGTTTCCCGTCGGCGTCGCGCACCACCACGACCGCGTCGGCTTCCCCGCGGCTCGGCAGACCGGCGTCGCGTACGGCGGCGCCCGCGGTAGTCCCGGCAGGGACCCGGATCGGGGCTGCTGGGGCGGTCGTCGCGGGGGCGCTCATCACGGATGCTCTTTCGGGTGACGGGGACAGGGATGACCGTCACGAGAACTCGCGGCCGGTCGCGACCATGCTATCGGGGCGACGGTCAGGCTCCGAGGCCGATGGGGCTCTCCAGGGCGGGATGATCCAGGCCCAGCAGTCCAGCCGTCCAGCCCACCGCCCCGAACAGCCACAGCGTGGCCACGACGACGGCAGCGGTGAACACCGCCCCGAGCGCCTGCACCCACCAGCCCTGCCGCTTGAACCAGCCCATCGCATTGTCATAGTGACCGCGGGCGAACGTCAGGGTGCGATGGGCCCAGTAGAACTCGGTGGCCAGGATGGCCAGGCCGACGAACAGGATGGCCCAGCCGGGCCCGGGGTATGGGATCGCGACGATCCCGACCAGCAGCACGGCCACGCCGACCACCGCGACTGCGACGCGGTAGACGAAGTCGGCGACCGGACGATCCCGCAGCCCGTCTCGCTTGCGCGCCCACGCGCGGAGCGCGCTCTTCACGGTTGTCCCGGTTTGAGCAGCACGAACAGTCCTTCCCCGTCGGCCAGTACGGTGTCGCCGTCGGACAGCCGGATGTCGACGAAGATCTTGCGCCCCTCGGTACGCAGCACGCCGGCGTCGACCTGCAATTCCTTCTCGATGGGCACGATGTTCCGGTAGTTGACGTGCAGGTATGCGGTGCGCTGGTAGGGCCCGCCGGTCAGCAGGAACGACGTCTTGCCCAGGACACCGTCGAAGAGGTGGGCGATGATCCCGCCGTGCACCGCGCCATTGCGCCCGAGATGGAACCGGCGGAAGCGGGCCCAGCCGCGCAACCGGCCGTCCTCACCGGGCTGCACCTCGTTCGGGATGCTCAGGATGTTGCCGCGCATCGGTAGGTCGTTGCGCCGGCCCGACGGTGTGGTCCACTCGTCGACATCGAAGGGAGCCAGCAGCCCGCAGGCCTCTTCGAGCAGGGCGGCGGCCCGGGTGACGACGTCGTCAGGGGCGTCGGCGGCGCGGGCGTGGTCCTGCAGATCGCGGACGGCGTCGATGAACCGCCCGTAATCCGGCCCGCCCTTGGCGGTCGGTACTGGCGGGTTGAACCCGCCGCCGGGGTGGGTCGCGCCCATCACGGTCATGTCGTCTGCCACCTGATTACCGTATGCCGCGCGGTGAGCGGCCCTGACTACGACGGTACGTGTGTCGGTGGCATGGTGGGTCAGGTGAAGCTCAGCGACCTGGCCGGACGGCCGTTGACCTATACCGAAGTGGGTGCGACCGCGGGCCAGCTTCCCCCGGGGTATCACCATGTCAGGTTGTCGTCGACGATCGGGCGCGGGCGCGATCGCTTCGACCAGGCCGCCGCTGCGGTCATGCGCTACGGGATGTTGCGCGGAGCAGGGCTGCGGGTGACGGCGACCACCGAGGTGGCCGAGGTCGGTACCGACGTGCTGGGCAAGCTCGGCCCGATCGCGGCGCCGTGCCGGGTGGTGTACGTCGTCGACGAGCACAACCGCCGCGGGTTCGCCTACGGGAGTCTGCCCGGCCACGCGGTGGCGGGTGAGGAGATGTTCGGCGTGCGCTACGAGCCGGCCGACGATTCGGTGTACGCCGAAGTGGTGGCGTTCTCCCGGCCCGCGACGTGGTGGAGCCAGATCGGTGCACCTGTGGCGTCCTACGCCCAGCGCGTGATCACCAAGCGGTATCTGTCAGTGGTGTGAGTGACCGGCGCTGCCGGCCTTACCCGCCTGCCCGGCAGCGCCCGTGCTGCCGCCGGTTCCGGAATCGCCCGCCCCGAACGAGCCGGACACTCCGGTGCCGCCGACGCCTCCTGCGCCCCCGCCGCCACCGCTTCCCGCAGCGCCGCCTGAACCCGCGGCTCCACCGGAGCCGTGTTGGCCGGAACGACCGAGCAATCCGCCCTTACCGTTGCTGCCGGCCGAGCCGCCGTTGCCGCCGTTGCCCCCTGATCCACCGGCGCCACCACTGCCGCCGGTGCCGCCCCTGCCGCCATAGGCCTGCGCTGTCGAGGGTGAGTTCGCGATGCTGGCGTCGCCGCCCGCACCGCCGGCACCACCGACACCACCGGTAGCGCCCGCTCCACCGTCACCCCCGGCACCGCCTGATCCCGCATCGCCGCCGGCGCCGAACAGGAACGCGCCGCGGCCACCATCGCCGCCCGACCCGCCGGTGCCACCGACGCCGCCGTCGGCGCCCTGAGCGCCACTGCCACCGGTCCCGCCGGTTCCCCCGACCGACGAGCTGGAGGACTGCCCGCGGACGACGGCGTCGCCGCCCTTGGCACCGGCACCGCCGTCAGCTCCGGGCGCCAGCCCGTTGCCGCCGGTGCCTCCGACGCCTCCGGTCGCCGAGGCACTCGTCCCTTCCGCCGACGCGTCACCGCCGCTGCCCCCGACACCGCCAGGCCCGGCAACGTCACCACCGAGGCCACCCCGGCCGCCTACCCCGCCCACTGCGTTGTAGCCGATGCTGCCGGCCTGGCCCGCGTCGGCCGCGCCGCCGTCGCCTCCGATGCCGCCGGCCTGGTTTCCGGTCCCGGCTGTGCCGGGGTCACCGAATCCGTTGATATTGACCACGTTTTCGGTACCGGAGATGGCTGTGCCGGAGCCGCCGGTGGCTGCGACGTCACCACCCCACACCGCATTGCCGGAGGACCCCGTGGCGCCAGCACCGCCGGTCCCGCCGCTGCCGCCGCGTCCGATGAGCAAGCCGGCGTTTCCACCGTCGCCACCTTCGCCGCCGGCGCCGCCGTTCACCCCGGCGACGCCGGCCACACCGCTTCCGCCGCTGCCGCCATTACCGAAGAACAGGCCACCGCTTCCGCCGTCACCACCCTTACCGCCGTTGACGGCGGCCGTCCCCGTGCCGCCCGCACCGCCATTGCCGAACAAGCCCGCGCGGCCGCCGTTTCCGCCGGGCCCACCGGCACCGCCGTCACCCCACAACAAGCCACCGTCACCGCCGCTCTCACCCGCCGCGGTACCGTTCAGGCCGTTCCCGATCAGCCACCCGCCGGGACCGATGATGGGTCGGCCGTTGAGTTCGGCACTCAGCAAGGCTGCCGGGGTGGGCACGCTCGACGCGGCCGCAGGCAACGCGGCCGATCCCTGACAGTCCAGACCGGGCACCAGGCAGTTCGAGGTCACCGGAGCCAGCGGGTGCTCGCCCGACACGAGAGCCACGTCAGCTCTGAGCGTCGGTTCCATGGCCGCGCTCAGGGCGAATGCCGCCCCGGCGCCTGCGATCACCAGACCCGATGTCATCACTGCTAGCGCGGTCCTGGCCATGTGGAGTGTCCTTCCCTCGGTTCACGATTGCAGGGAAGCTAGCAGCGAACGTCGATTAATTGACGCTCAATCCGAAAAATGTCCGCAGTTTAGAGCGTCCGCCCTGAATGGGGCGCAGCGGCTCGGGTGGCAACGTCGATCTGGTAGGACAGGATCGCCATGCCGAACAACCCGATCGACAGGTTGATCAGGGCGGCGAAGCCCTCGGTGGCGAAGTCGACGAGCGCGGTGAGGAAGGTGAACACCAGGGCCGCGCTGCGCAGCAGACGCAACGGCCACACCTTGTCGGTGCGACGCAGCGCGATCATCGCCGGCAATGCCATCGCCAGCGTCAATCCGGCGGTCACCAGCAGGATCATCGTGGCCGGACTTTTGCCCGCCAGGTGAATCTTGACGTGTTCGTCTTCGTAGAAGTAGTCGCCGACCACGATGCCCAGGGTGTGGAAGAACAGTCCGAACACCGAGCCGGCCACCAGCAGCCAGCCCACCCACGGCACCCACTTCGGGCTGCGAAACACGTTGGGTATCAAGCGCGGAGCCCACTGCTGCAGTCGGTAGAGCCGATCGCTGGCATGGCCGGCCGAGAGCACTAGGGCCCGGACGTGCTCGACATCGGCCTCCGGCGCTCCCCCGGCCCGGGCCTGGTCGAGCAATTGCAGCCCGACCTCGCGACGGTGGTCGGCCAGACCGCGGGCCACCCCGTCGGCAGCGATGGCCGCGGCCGACGCCAGGCATTCGTGTGCGCTGAGCGGACGGATGACCCGGATTAGGCGCGCACCGACCAGGATCAGACACACCAGGATGTACATGATCTCGGCGGCCGGTCCGTAGAAGTAGTCGTTGTCCTTGGTGACGAACTTGCCCACCTCGTCGAGGAAGAGGCCGAACCCGATCCCGCCCATCACCACGGTCAGCACGCGCACGCCGAAACCCAGCGCCAGCCAACCGGTGAGCAGTGCCAGCATCATCAGCGCACCACCCCAGAGTGCATGGGCGATGTGCAGGTCACCGCCGCCGATCTGCGGGTAGCCGGTGAGCCGCAGGTACAGCCGGGTCAGCAAGATCGTTGCGATCGCGACGATCACGAACGCCTCCGCCGAACTCGACCCGGCGGCGTCACGGGTGATCGGTCCGCGCCGGGTGCTGCTGTGATCGTTCATCGAATCTCCGCTCGCGCCGATGTTGAGCCGTCCATCTTGCGGGTATGGCACTTCTATGTCGGTCGATGATGTCCCAGACCCCATCGAGGCGCCCGTCCGCATCGCCGAGATCGCGCGACATCTGTATCGGCGCAGAAGCCCCGACAGTGTGGTCGTGGTGGAACTTGCCGATCATGCCGCCTCGGAGTTGCCGGGTGTGGACTACGCGAACGTCACGGTGACCACGGGGCCCTCGATGGTCGAACCGCCCTCGGCGACCCATCCGAGCGCGGCACTGCTCGACGACATCCAGCGCCGCCATGGCGAGGGCCCGTGCTTGTCCTCGGCGTGGCACAACAAGACCGTGCACGTCGAGGACCTGGAGAAGGACACCCGGTGGCCGAGTTTTCGCGCCGAGGCGCTGTCGAGCACCCCGGTGCGCAGCATCATGGGTTTCCATCTGTGCGTCACCGGCCGGTCGATGGGATCGTTGAACGTGTTCGCCGAGCGGCCTCGGGCGTTCGACGAGCAGACCCGCAGGCTGGGTTCGCTGTTCGCGGTGCATTCCGCGCTGGTGTGGGATGCGGCGCGCCGGGAGGCGCAGTTCCAGGAGGCCCTGGCCAGCCGGGACACCATCGGCCAAGCCAAGGGAATGATCATGGAGCGCTACCGCCTCGATGCCGCCCAGGCTTTCGCGATGCTGCGGACACTGTCGCACGAGACCAACACCGCACTGGCCGACGTCGCGGCGCGAATCGTCGAAGCCGCACAATCGGATTCGCGTTGAGTGGGCTCATCGTGATTTCCCATCGGTCCGGCGGTCAGGCCCTGACGTCCCCGAGTCGTGGGTAGCGTGCCATCCTGTACAGGCCCTGCCACGGGCAGCTCCGGCGACTTGGAAGAAGCTGGGAAACAAGCTCTTTCCCCCAGCAGACGGTGCCGTAGATGACGGTCACCTGTGCAATCGCGCCCAACGCTCTGCCAGTCGTTCCGCCCTACCGATCACGGACCTACCCTGGGATCAGACCGTGACGATCCCATGCGGAAAGGGGCTGTAGATGAACGCAACACGGATCATCGGTGCGGTAATCGGCGGTGCGGCAATCGCTCTCATGGGCGTGGTGTCTGCCATCGGCGGCGATTCTCCACCGCGGGGCACCGTGGTGGCCGGCAACGGGCCGTACGTGTCCTTTCCCACGCCGAGCCCGTCTGCGGTGGCGGTGGTGTCGACCTCGACTAGTGCGTCTGCGACAACAGCGAATTCGGCGGGCCACTGATCAACGGCATTGGGAGCGAGCGGCGATTCTGCCACCTCAATTCCCGAGTCGGCGAACTAGACGGTCACCGTGACGCGGGCCGACCGTCGATCGTGACGGCGTGCTGGTCGAGGTAGGAGGTGACCACCTCGACCAGTGCCGTCAGTTCAGCGGTAGTGTCCAGCGGAGCCGCCATGATGAGGCGCGAGATCACCAGCCCCCGCATGGTGGCCCAGATCAATTCGCCGATAGCCGCCGCGTGTGGGCTTTCGAGCTCGTGTGCGATCTCCCGACTGAGATCGGTTGTTGCGCTGTGTAACTCGACAAGATGCCGGGTGGCCCGCTTGTCACGCATCGAGCGCGTCCCGATGAGAATCTCCAGCGAGGCGCGGGAATTGTCGCTGGAGAACACCTTCCACGCTTCGTCGACCAACAACTGGACTCGTTCGCGGCGGCTCAATGCAACCGACGGCGGCGGCAGGGCCCGCAGGGAGTCGAGCAACTCGCCGAATCCCCGGTCCACGACGGCCATCAGCAGAGCGTCGCGGTCACCGAAGTGGTACTGCACCACACCCCAGGTGACGCCGGCGCGTTCGGCGATATGTTTGGCGCTGGCCGCCGCGAACCCCTCCTCGACCACACAGCGCACCGTTTCGTCGAGCACCCGATCGCGGGTCCGGTCAGCACGCACCTGGCTGCCGCCGGGTGGGCGCCGGGGCGCGATCTTGGGCACCGAAGTCACCACATCACATTGTCGGCGTGCGCGGTCGGCAGATCCTTGACCGCCACCAGTCCCGGTGGGGCGGCACACACGTCGTGAATGGCGTTGACGGCGCGCGCCGCGGTCGACACCACACCACCCTCGTTGTGGTCGACACCGTCGAGGCCGAGGTGCGTGTTGATCTCCACACCAGGCTCGCCGCGTACCACCACTCGGTGCACGCCGGGACGCCCGTCGGGCGGGGTGGGCCAGTCCGGCGCGGCCGCTGAGGTGAGCCGGTTGACATGCTCCATGGTGATGACGGGCTCACCGTCGCGAATCCCTTCGACGGCGAAGCGCACCGCGGCAACGTGGCCGGGCGGCACGGTCATCATGGTGCAGTCGATCTGCTCAAGTGTCACCCAGCTTTCGTGCCACTCCCGTACCTCGTCGAGGCTGACGCCGAGCAGATGAGCCAGCGAGCGGACCTGACCACCCCACAGCGAGGACAGCACGCCCGGCGCGAACATGATCGGCGTGTGATCCGGAGTCGTTCCGAAACCGAAACTGACACCGGTGAATTCGGCGTCGTCGTAGCTGCCGTAGTCGCAGATCTCGGAGACGGTCACGGAAGTGGCCCGCCCGGCCAGCGTCAGCGCGGTGTAGACCAGGCTGTCTCCCGAGAAGCCCGGGTCGACTCCGTTGATGTAGAGCGAGGTGCCGCCGGCTTCGCATGCCTGGGCCAGCGGGGCGCGCATCCACTCGTCGGCCTGATAGGGGGCCACCAACCAGACCATTGAGGTACCAACGACATTCGTGCCCGCACGCAGAAACCGGGAGATCTCCTCGATCGCCTGCTGCGGGCGCATCTCGGCCTGGGAGGTGTAGATGACGCAGTCGGCGTCGAGTGCCACCAGGGCGTCGATGTCGTCGGTGGCCAGGATGCCGGTCGGTTCGGTCAGCCCGCACAGTTCGGCGGCGTCGCGCCCGACCTTGTCGGGGCTGTGGGCGTGCAGACCGACCAGGCGCAGGTCGGGCCGTTCGATGATCATCTTCAGGGCGTGAATGCCCACGTTGCCGGTGGAGAACTGGATGACGTTTTTCACAGGAGGTCCGTAATGGTCTTGAGGCCCGCCTCGTAGAGCACGCCGGGCAACATCCCGCCGTCCATCTCGATGGTCGTGCCGTTGATGAAATCGGCTGTGCCGCTGGACAGGAACACTACCGCGCGCCCCACTTCGGCCGGCTCGCCGGCTCGATGCAACGGCACGTCGCGGAAGTACTTCTCCCCCGTCGGGTCGTCCTTGGGCAGCACGAAGGACTGGAAGTTGTCGGTCATGGTCGGGCCCAGCGCCAGGCAGTTCACCCGGACCTTGGGCCCCCATTCCTCGGCCAGCGAGCGGGTCATGTGGTTGAGACCGGACTTGGCCGCGCCGTAGGACACCAACGTCGGTGACCCGGCCGGATGTCCCGCACCACTGGAGATGTTGACGATCGACCCGGTGCCGTCCTGCTCGCGCATCTGTCGATACGCCCGGATGGCGAACCATAGCGGGCTGATCAGATTCATCTGAATGGCGAACTGGTGGAACAGGATGGTGCGTTCGAAGTCATCGGCGGAACGCGGTGCGCCTTGGATGCGCGAGACGAGTTCGGGGACGTCCTCGACATGCGGGCTGGGCACCGTACCGCCGGCATTGTTGACCAGGATGTCGATGCGGCCGTAGTCGGCCACCACCCCGGCGACGAACTCGTCGATGGCCCGGTGGTCGCCCTGATCGCAGACCCGCTGTGCCGACCGCGCCGCCCACTCGGGGTTGTCAGCCACCCCGGGCATGGCCTCCAGTGGGCCTCGCGAGCAGCCGATGACGGTGGCTCCGGCGCGCAGTAGTTCGTGCGCGATGCCCAGCCCGACTCCTCGGCTGGTTCCGGTGACGACGGCGACTTTGCCGTCCAGTGGTGAGACATCGCTCACAATGCAGGGTCCTTTCCCGGCCGACGGATTTTCATAGAGCGGTCAATATGATTACATGCTTAATGTTCTTGGGCAATGACGAAGGGGCAACCATGGGTCTTCGGGGCGAAGCCGCGATCGTCGGGTACACCGAGCTGCCATCGACCAAGCGCCCGACCGGGCCACTGGAGTTCAGCCTCGAGCACTGGGCGCGCCTGGCGGCGGCCGCTCTGGATGACGCGGGTCTGTCGGCCACCGACGTCGACGGCATCTGCACCACCTACCTGCAGGAGTCGCAGATCTTCGCACCGTCGACGGTGATCGAATATCTCGGTATCAAAGCCAATTTCGCCGAGATGGTCGACCTGGGCGGTGCCAGCGCCGTGGCGATGGTGTGGCGGGCCGCGGCCGCGATCGAACTCGGGCTGTGCAATGCGGTGCTGTGCGTCATCCCGGGCACCCCGATGTCGCCAGTCAGCGAGAAGCGTCCGCCGGACTTCGGCGACATGCTGTACTTCGGCGCCTCGAGCAACCGGTACGGCTCGCCGCAGGCCGAATTCGAGATTCCCTATGGAAATCTGGGACAGAACGGCCCCTACGGACAGGTCGCCACGCTCTACGGCGCCACCTATGGCTACGACGAACGCGCCATTGCGAAGATCAGTGTGGATCAGCGGGTCAACGCCAACCACACCCCCGGCGCCATCTTCAAAGACACCCCGATCACCGTCGACGACGTCGTCAACAGTCCCGTGATCGCCGCGCCGTTGCACATGCTCGAGATCGTGATGCCCGTGATGGGCGGCGCCGCGGTGGTGGTCGCCAGCGCCGATCTGGCCCGCCGCGCGCGCAATCGGCCGGTGTGGGTCAAGGGATTCGGCGAGCGGGTGCCCTACAAGACGCCCACCTACGCCCAGGAGTTGTTGCAGACCCCGATGATCAAAGCTGCGGCGTCGGCGTTTTCGATGGCCGGACTGAGTCCGGCCGAGATGGACATGGTGTCGATCTACGACTGCTACACCATCACCGCGCTGCTGAGCCTCGAGGACGCGGGGTTCTGCGAGAAGGGCAAGGGTTTGCAGTTCGTCGCCGAGCACGACCTGACGTTCCGTGGCGATTTCCCGATGAACACCTCCGGTGGCCAACTCGGCTACGGCCAGGCCGGGACGGCCGGCGGTATGCACCACGTCTGCGATGCGACCCGCCAGATCATGGGTCGCTCCGCTGCCACCCAGGTGGCCGACTGCAACCGCGCGTTCGTCTCCGGGAACGGCGGCATCCTGTCCGAACAGACCACACTCGTGCTGGAGGGTGACTGATCATGGCCGCGTTCGCCAAACCGATGCCGATTCCCACGCCGACGGCGCAACCGTTCTGGGATGCGCTGGCCGAGCACAAGATCCGGATCCAGTACTCCCCGTCGTCGGACAGTTACGTGTTCTATCCGCGGGTGCTGGCGCCGGGCACGCTGGCTGACGATCTCGAATGGCGGGAGATCAGCGGCGCCGCGTCGCTCTATACCTACACGGTGGCCTATCGGCCGGTGGCCCCGCATTTCGCCGACGATCTACCGCAGATTCTCGCGGTGGTGCAATGGGATGAGGGTCCGCGGTTCTCCACCGAGATCGTCAACGCCGAGGTCGCGCAGTTGTCGGTCGGGATGCGGTTGAAGCCGGTGTTCTTCGACTACCCCGATGACGGGGTGACGATGTTGCGTTACGAACCGGCCTGATCTCAGACGCTGACGTCGGCACGCAGGACGGCGGGGACGTTGTCGAACCGCAGGCACACCGTGGTGCCCAGCGCCGAGGAATCGATCGTCACCTCGTCGGCCAGGGCGCGCATCAATGGGATGCCGCGGCCACGGACGCTGCTCCGGGTGGCGGGATCGGGCTCGCGCCAGCAGCCCTGATCGGCGACCGTCACGGTGAGCGTGGCGGCCGCAGGATTGTGCACTGCTTCCACGTCGATGCCGCCGATACCGTTGTCGCGGACGTAAGCGAATTCCGCTGCGTTGGCCAGGGCTTCGTTGGCCGCCAGCACGATATCGCTGAACAGGACCGCGTCGACACCAGTGTGCGCACGCAGCCAGTGGGCGAACTCGTCGCGGACTCGGCCAACGCTGCGTGCGTCGGCGTCGACGCCGTTGTCCGCGAACCTGTCACCGTCGGGAGATGGGTAACTCGTTGTCGTCATGGCAAATGCCGTATACCCACCGTTGCCCGATTACTCACCCAGTGCCGCTCGAGCCTCGTCCAATGTTGAATACAGCCCGATGATGTCGGCCAGGCCGACAAGCTTGAGCGGTCTGCTGGTGGCCGGTCCACTGGCCACGACGCCGAACCCGACGCCCGGGCCGGCCTGGTCATGTGCGGCGACCAGGACACCCATTCCGGCCGAAGCCAGGAACTCCACGTCGCTCATGTCGACGATGACCGCGGCCGGGTTTTTCGTCAGCGATGATTTGATGCTGGTCTCCAGTTGCGGCGCCGTCAGCATGTCGATGACGCCGGAGGTCGAGACCACGACCGTTCGGCCGAACCACTCTTCGCTGATCAGACACCCGGTGTTGGCCGCGGTGGTGACGTTGTTGGTGGCTGTGGCTTGTTCGTCCAAGATTCACACCTCACTTGCGCGCACCCAAAACGATGCGCTCTGAGTTAGGTCATGCCTGCAAGGCTTCCGTCTGAACCTGGCAAGAACTCACTGCAGTTGGTGCGCCGATCTGCTTGCGGCGCCGCGTCCGCGCCCCGGTTAGCGGTCGGCACGACCCTTTCAGGTTAGCCCACATCGGCGTCAGTTGCGGCTTCGACTGTCAAAGCCAGGAGTGCTACATCGTCGTCGGGGTGCAGCGATACGACCAGTTCGGCGAGTTCACCGATGAGTTGGGCGGCGGGCATGCCGGCCCGCTCGGACAGGAACAGCCGCAGCGCGGGTTCGCCGAACGTGGCGGATCCGTCGGGACGGGCCTCAACGATGCCGTCGGTGTAGAGCAGCAGGGTCTGCCCCGCGGACAGTGACACTTCGCAGGATTCGAAGGTGGCGTCGGCGATCGCGCCGACGAGCATGCCGCCCGAGGACCGTACCGGCCGGACCGAGCCGCTGTGGCTGTCGAGCAGCAGGGCAGGAAGGTGCCCGCCGGTTGCCAGGGCGATACCGAAGTCTCCGGTGGCCGGGTCGCGCGCAAGCTTGCCGAATAGCACTGTGCAGAACTTCTTCTCGTTGGGGTCGCTGACCAGAACGGCGTTGAGTTCGGTGAGGCCGTCGGTGGGGTCGTCATGATGCAGGGCCGCCGCCCGCAGGGTGTAGCGAACCAGCGAGGTAACCGCGGCCGCCGGCGCGCCATGGCCTTCGACGTCGCCGAGGAAGAATGCCCAGCGGTTGTCGTCCAAGCCGAAGACGTCGTAGAAGTCGCCGCCCACCTGCCCGGAGGCGGCCGGGTGATAGTGCGCGGCCATCGACAGGCCCGGGATCACCGGCAGCGCCGGCGGTAGCAGCGAGCGTTGCAGCACCGCGGCGTAGTCCGCCACGGTGGCCTGGTTGCGTTGGGCGGTGTCCCGCAGCTCACGCTCGGCGCGCACCGTGGTCAGCGCCGAGAGCCGCAGCTCGAGTTCGTTCATGACGATCGCGGCCAGGTCCTCCAGGGTGGCGACCTGTTCTGAGGTGACCTCACCGGGCCGGGTGTCCAGAACGCTGACCACGCCCAGGTGGTGGCCGTCGGCGGTCGTGACGGGTGCTGCGGCATAGAATCGGATCCCCAGATCGCCTGTCACCAAGGGGTTTTCGGACGCGTAGGGATCGGCCGTGGTATCGGGGACGACGTAGGTGCGACTGTCCCGAATGACGATCGGGCACAGGCCCGCCTTGCGGTCGACCTCGGAGATGCCGCTGACACCGTGCACCGCTTTGAACCAGATCCGGTCGCGGTCGACGAAGCTGATCGCCGCGAACGGTACGCCGAAACACCGCGCCGCCACCCGGGCGATGCGATCGAAGACGTCGTCGCCCGGGGTGTCGAGAATCGCGTAGCGCTCCAGTGCGCGCAGCCGATCGTCCTCGAGCACCTCAGGCGAGCGGGGTGAGAACTGGGTGGTCACCATGGCTTTCCGCCGTCGGAGATGGTGCGCCGTGTCGGGCAGTCCCTCAACCCTACCGGTGTCCGGCACACGATCGCGGCAATCAGCGGCGGCGCGAATCCATTGACGGCTGCACCAATTTCGCCTGGCGTTACCGCTCGAGACCGTCGAGCACCGACAGCAGCGTTGCCGTCGCGGGCTCCAACAGGTCCGTCGCGGCCTGCGTGGCCCGCTGCGGATCGCCCGCCTCGATGGCATCGACGACAGCGCCGTATGCCGAGGGCCTGCCGACCTCGTCTGCCATGACCGCACTGAGGACGGCCAGTGCCGGCTCGTAGGTCGCCCGCAGTGTGTTGTACATCAGCCGGAACACGATCGAATCCGCACCGTCGACGACGAGATCCCAGAACGCCAGTGCGAGGCGTTGGCGGCCGACCGGGTCGGTTTCAGATTCCAAGGCATGCAACGACGCTCGCAGCGTTTCGGCAAGCTCGGGCTGGCGACGTTCGGCGGCCAGCGCCGCGACCTTGGGTCCGTTGTGCAGCCGGGTCTCCAGAATGCTGCGCACCACGGCGACGTCGAGCTCGCCGCCGCGGATGACCAGCCGCGGCAGCAGGTCCAGGCCGGCATGACGGCGAAAGTCGCGCACCGTGGTGGCATCACCTTGGCGCACTTCGATCAGCCCGGCGGCCAGCACACCGCGCAACGCCTCCCGGACCGCTGGCCGGGATACGCCGAGAAGTTCGGCCAGGTGACGCTCACTGGGCAGGACGTCGCCCGGTTGCATCTCGCCGCTGAGCACATCGGCGATGATCTGTTCCACCACTTCCTCCGGAACCGACTTGCGTTGTACCGGTTGAAGCGCCATGGGGCGATGATGACCGCTCCACACGGCAGACGTCAAGTGGTCAGACCAATCCTGCGTGCGGCGCGCAGACCTGCTCGTATGCTGGATTCATGACCGACGCCGCACTGGCAACGTTGCCGCCCGGGCCTCCCCTGCCACCCGTCGTGCAGGCCGCCCTCATGTGGCGGTATTGGCCGCGGTTCGTCAGCGCCTGCCGCCGTCGCTACGGCAACGCGTTCACGGTGCGTATCGCCGGAGTGGGCACCCTCGTCTACCTCACCGACCCCGCCGAGATCAAGAAGGTGTTCGCCGGGGATTCCACGACTTTCCATGCCGGCGAAGCGAATTCAGTCCTGACGGGCCTACTGGGCCCCGCCTCGGTGCTGGTGGTCGACGAGGACGTGCACCGGGGCCGCCGCAAGCTGATGCTGGAGCCGTTCACCCGCGACGCGGTGGCACGCCAGACCGCGATCATGACCGAGGTCGCCGCCGCCGACATCGACCGGTGGCCGGTGGGCACGCCGTTCGCAGTGGCGCCGCGGATGTCGGCGATCACCCTGGAAGTCATCCTGCGCACCGTGATCGGGGCGACCGATCCGGCACGGCTCGCCGCCCTGCGAACGGTGATGCCGCGGCTACTCAACCTCTCGTCGACCCAGTTGGTGGCCATCGCCTCACCCAAACTGCAGAGCCGGTTGCCGTGGCGGGGAGTGCGCCGCCGGATCGAGGACGCCGATCGGCTGCTGTACGCCGAGATCGCCGAACGCCGCGCCGACCCGGAACTTGCCTCACGCCCGGACGCGCTGGCGATGCTGGTGCGCGCCGCGGACCAGGACGGCCGCACGATGACCGACGCCGAACTGCGCGATCAGCTGATGACCCTGCTGGTGGCCGGGCACGACACCACCGCCACCGGGCTGTCCTGGGCGCTGGAGCGGCTGACCCGCCATCCCGCGGCGCTCGCCAAGGCGGTGGCAGCCGCCGAGGCCAGTGCCGCCGGCGACCCCGAGGGTGACGAGTACCTCGACGCGGTCGCCAAGGAGACGCTGCGCAACCGGCCGGTCGTGTTCGACGTCGGGCGCGTCCTGACCCGGCCGGTGGAGATCGCCGGATACCAGTTGCCTGCCGGTGTGATGGTGGCCCCGGGCGTCGGCCTGGTGCACTCCGACGAGACGATCTACCCCGATCCGGATCGCTTCGATCCCGACCGCATGATCGGCGCGAGCCTGAGCCCGACGACGTGGCTGCCGTTCGGCGGCGGCGCCCGCCGCTGCCTGGGCGCCACCTTCGCGATGGCCGAGATGCGGGTGGTGCTGCGCGAGGTGCTGCTGCGTGCGGAGTTGGCGACCACCACCGAACCCGGTGAGCGCCAACGCGTCAAGCACGTGATCCTCACACCGGATCGCGGTGGGCGGATCCGGGTGAACCGGCTCCGGGCGCCGCAGCCGGCGCTCGACTCTGCGACGCGCGGCGAAACCGCCTAACAGTCAAGCGATTTCAGGGTTTACCGCTACCGAGTCGGCCGACCGAGGAATCCCGGTGTGACGTCGACGCGGATGCGGCTCAGGGTGCGCGCACTGATCAGCCATCGCCCGTCGACCTTGCGATAGGTCTCGTGGTAGTGGCCCCAGCCGTGTAGATGCTCCTCAGCGTCGCCGTGGGTCCACCACAGCCGGTCCTCCATCGCCCAGACACCGCGGGCCGTCGTATCGCTGGTGAGCGTGATCTGCGGGGTGTGGCCGTGATGGACCGAGGTGATGGGCACGGGGCCGTCCAGGGTGGCCCGGATGGCCGCGGTCAATGCGTCCCGCCCGACGACGACCGGGGCGGGGCCACCGCCGGCCCGGCGGGCGTCACGCCAGGTGTCGCTGACGACGTCCTCGGTGTGGAAATCGCCGTAGCGCTCCCAGTCCTTGGCATCCATGCACTGCAAACGCCCTGCGAAGACGCACTTGATCTCTTCGATGGCCAGGAGTCGTTCGACGGGGCTCAGAGTCAGGGGTTCACCGGCCATGCCGCGATCGTCTGGCCTGCGGGGAGCAGCATCAAGAAGAAGTCCCGATGACTGGCTCTCGCCATGAGGTGGTGGTCCCGGCTGGGATCGAACCAGCGACCTTCCGCGTGTGAGGCGGACGCTCTCCCGCTGAGCTACGAGACCGAGCGGCAGTTGCACCGCCGAAGCGGGGACAACGCCGAGGCAGAACATTAGCACGACGCGACCAGCGGCTCGGAATGCGCTCGTCACCGTAGGTGACCATAGGGATTTGTGTGGCTTCGGTTGCGTCGACTATTGTTCTGCTTCGCACCGGATGACGATCTCATTCGGAGCGCGCGGATGTAGCGCAGTTGGTAGCGCATCACCTTGCCAAGGTGAGGGTCGCGGGTTCGAATCCCGTCATCCGCTCGAAGGTGCAACTGGCATCAAACCCCAACGGTGGAGTGGCCGAGTGGTGAGGCAACGGCCTGCAAAGCCGTGCACACGGGTTCGATTCCCGTCTCCACCTCCAAAGGATCAACCGATAGACCCGCGCGATTAGCTCAGCGGGAGAGCGCTTCCCTGACACGGAAGAGGTCACTGGTTCAATCCCAGTATCGCGCACCACGTTCTACCTGCACTTTCACTTCTGAAACCGCTTCGCATGACCTACATGTGACCTGATGCTGTGGAAACGGCGCGGAGCTTCACCGATCGCGGCCCTGGTTGCGTCGATCCCGACGTCGCCAATTCCTTGACATCGCCGCGACCACGCTTGGACGTGTTGTGAGCGCGCCTAATGTGTTGAGTGATGCGTAAAACTCGACTTCCGACAGCAACGTGACGACGGATGTCGACCGAGGAAACGACCGGCGATAACTCGCTTGCCGCCAAGTACCCCGTAGTCGCGTGCGAGTGGGATCTAAAACAGAACGCACCGCTGACGCCGATGGCGATCACACCGGGCAGCAAGAGGAAGGTCGCCTGGGTCTGTGGGACGTGTGGGTATAAGTGGCAAGCTCGCGTCAACAGTCGGACGGCTGGCGGCCACGGCTGCCCCGCCTGCGGGCGCCGCGCCGCAGGGAAAGCGAAGGCGGCCCCGCGCCCCGGCGAATCCTTGGCGGAGAAGTCCCCCGAAATAGCGGCCGAATGGCATCCCACACGAAACGGGGACCTGACGCCGGCCGACGTCGGCTACGCAAGCAACAAAAAGGTGTGGTGGCGGTGCCACCGCTGCCACAACGAGTGGCAAGTGCAAGTGTCGAATCGCTCCGCCGGCGCATCCTGCAAGAAGTGTGCAAGCAGTGCTCTGGCCATACCGAAACCAGGCAATTCGCTCGCTGACAGAAATCCATCCGCCGCGGCGGAGTGGCATCCGACGCGGAATGGTGACCTAACCCCAGCCGATGTCGCCTTCTCGCGGAAGGATAAAGCCTGGTGGCTGTGCGCAAACTGCGGGCATGAGTGGCAGGCATCTATCGGCAATCGGGCAACAGGGGCGCAGTGCCCGCCGTGCTCGTATGCCGCCCGCGGTCGCGCGCTCCGCGGCCGCTCCCCTTCCGTCGCTTCCGAGCCACCGCCGGCGCCAAGCAAGGTAACGAAAGCCTTGCCGAAGCCCGGTAACTCATTGGCAGACCGCTTCCCCCAGGCCGCCGCCGAATGGCACCCCACACGCAACGGCGAACTTACGCCCGACACAGTCGCATATGCGAGCAACCGCAGAGCATGGTGGCTATGCAGCGCATGCGGACACGAATGGGACTCCATCATTCAAAGTCGCGGAAGCGGCGGCGCAGGTTGCCCGCAATGCGGTCGGCGCCGAGCCGGGCGCGCCAACGCCACGCCCAAACCCGGCGGCTCACTCGCCGAGAAGTATCCCGCTCTGGCCGCGGAGTGGCACACCGAGCGCAACGCACCACTGACGCCTGAGCAGGTGGCAGCCAAAAGCCGTCGCAAGGCGTGGTGGCGGTGCCCCAACTGCGACAACGAGTGGGAAGCCGGAATTTACAGCCGCGCAAGCGGTCACGGCTGCCGAGCCTGCGCCGACCGACAGCGGGCGATCGAATTTGGTGCTGCGGAACCTGGACAATCGCTCGCGGAGCGGGATCCCGAAATTGCCGAGCAGTGGCATCCCTCTCGAAATGGCTCGCTGCGTGCGTCAGACGTCACGGCCAACAGCGGTCAGACAGTTTGGTGGCTCTGCGACCGGCGCCATGAGTGGCGGGCCATGATCAACAACCGGCGCAAAGCTCGCGGGTGTCCGAAGTGCACGCTCTGGGGAACAAGCGTTGAGGAAATTCGTCTTCGATATGAACTGCTCGCCGCTGGCGTACCCGTCGATCCAGACCATGAAGTCATTCGCGAGACATCTGGGCGTGTGTTGCAGTGCGACATGGTGTGCTCGGCGTGGAACGTCGTGATTGAGTTCGACGGCAACCGATTCCACAAGTTGCCGGACAGTGCCGAAAAAGACGGGCGCAAGACGCGACTGCTAACAGAGCAAGGGTGGACTGTGATTCGCGTGCGGGAACACCTGCCTGCAATCGGCGAGCACGACGTCGTCGTACCGCTCAACTCAAGCGAGGTCATGCGGGCGAAGGCAGTCCTGGTGAAACTCAAAAGTCTCGGCCATGACGTGGCCGAATATGACGATTACCTGATGACAGACGACCCCTGGGGCAACAGTGACGCGTCCGACTACATCAAGCGGCGGCGGATCGACAAGTCTCTCGCGACACTGCATCCCGACCTGGCGGCCCAATGGGATCCGATTAAGAACGGGGCACTTACGCCCGACGACGTTACAGCGGGTAGCGGCGCGCGGCCTTGGTGGATCTGTCCCGACTGCGGGCACAGCTGGGCTGCATACATCTACAGCCGATCAGGTGGCGGGCACGGCTGCCCGGAGTGCGGCCGCCGCAAGTCATCCTCGCGCCGCGGTTGACGTCGCAGAGGTCCACCTGGCCCATTAGTCGCTGCCGGGCGGCGACTGACTGTAGCGCTCCCCCAGCCGGCGACTTGCGGCGCCGCGGCTTCGACGGTTCCACAAACTCTGCACTGGCGATACTCGCTGGTTGGCAACGTTTGAATCGCCCTGGAAATGCTGGAGGCTCCTGACCTTGGAAACGAGGATGGAGCGATGCCGAAGGAACAGTCGCCCGGGAAGCCGACGACGCGCAGGTACACCCCAGAGGAAAAGGCTGCCGCGGTGCGGATGGTGCGGGCCCTGCGGACGGAGTTGGGCACCGATCATGGAACGGTGCAGCGCGTCGCGCGCCAGCTCGGCTACGGCATCGAGTCGGTACGGTCCTGGGTCCGTCAGGCCAACATCGACGACGGCCACGCGCCTGGGGTCAGCTCCTCGGAGTCGGCGCGGGTCAAGGATCTCGAGCAAGAGATCCGAGAACTCAAGCGGGCTAACGAGATTCTGAAGCGGGCAGCGAGTTTCTTCGGGGCGGAGCTCGACCGCCAACACAAGAAGTAGTGGCCTTCATCGACGCGAACCGCGGCGATTTCGGGGTCGAGCCCATCTGCACCGTCCTGCGCTCAGCAGGCGTGCAGATGGCCCCAAGCACGTACTACGCAGTCAAGGCGCGCACGCCGTCGGCCCGGGCCCAGCGCGACGCGGCCGGTGTTGCGCGAGCTGTGGGAGGACAACTACCGCGTCTACGGTGCTCGCAAGCTCTGGAAGACCGCGCGCCGCGCCGCGCCGGACACGACGTCGGTCGCGATCAGGTCGCACGACTGATGCGCGCGGTCGGCATCGAAGGGGTCCGACGCGGCAAGCGGGTGCGCACCACCAAAGCCGATCCCGCTGCACCGAGGCATCCGGATCTGGTCAAGCGTAACTTCACTGCGACCGGACCGAATCAGCTGTGGGTGACCGATCTGACATTCGTGCCGACCTGGGCCGGGGTGGCCTACGTGTGCTTCCTCGTCGATGTCTACTCCCGGATGATCGTCGGGTGGCGAGTCGCGAGCCACATGCGGACCACGATGGTGCTCGACGCCATCGAGATGGCTCGCTGGTCGCGCGGAAACACATTGCCGCACTTGCGGTGTCACTCCGATGCCGGGTCCCAGTTCACGTCCATCCGGTACGGCGAGCGTCTCGCCGAGATCGGTGCGGCGCCCTCGATTGGGACCGTCGGGGACAGCTATGACAACGCTCTGGCCGAGACGGTGAACGGGTACTACAAGTCCGAGCTGATCTACGGGCCCACCCGCCCGGGGCCGTGGAAGACCGTCGAGGACGTCGAGTTGGCGACCCTGGGTTGGGTGCACTGGCGCAACACCGGCCGCCTGCATGGCTACCTGAACGACGTCTCTCCCGCAGAGTTCGAAGCCACCTTCTACGCTAGGAAGCGGACCGACCAACACCTGGTCGAAATCCAATAGCCAGAGCCTCCATCAGAACCAGGGCGATTCATAATGCTCGATGGGTGCTTTTTGAAGCTGTTGCAGCCTGCCGGCAGAGCGGCGGAGCCACTGCATACCGGCTGCGTCGACAAACGCAATCTCCAAGTCGAGTGCGACATCTGAGTCCCTATTTCCAAACAGCACATCAACGCGAAAGTTACCGGGAGGCAGCGTCGCAATGATCGAGCGCACATCGTCGTTGTCGGACTCCCCCTCGGCTCGCATCTGAGCCGGAATTTCTTCTGCGCGTTCCCCGGTCGTGTGCCACCGGTCGGTATTCATCCAGACGAAATAGATCACAACTTCAAACACCGGTTGAAATGAGCTGTTCGCCAACCTAATCCGGGATCGGCCTTTCTGCCCGCTCGCCTCCGTCCACGCTGATATCTGGCTTGCGTGCGCCTGCGTCTTCTACCAGGCGATCTCGCGGCGGTCCTGTTCGGCCTGCCTCGCTAGATGTATGCCGCTAACTAAGGCCCAAATCAATGCGCCAACAGTTCCAATAGCGGCAAGAGCGTCGAACGGGGCGCCCCACTGCGTGTGCAGGTGATCGTTGCTCACCGCGACGGCGAGCACACCAACTGCTACCGCCAATGCGACGGCTGCGCTTCCCAGTATCACCGCAGCACAGCCCACCCCGAACGCGCCACAGCCCTGGCCAGCCAGCGTGAAAATCCGCGATTACCGGTGCTCACGGCCGAAACGCTAATGCCAGGACGCCGGACTATGTGCAGAAGCTGATTGCCGCACCGAGCATTGAGAAGAACACGCCCGCAATCGCCCAGCGGAGGTCCAACACCTCGGATTGCTTCAGCTGGTTGGCGAATTCGCGTAAGGCGGTCTCGGTGTCAGCGCGTAGCCGCTGGTCGCCCTCGCGTGCCGCCGCTACGGCCTGATCTATTGCCTTGCTGAGGTCACAGATTTTGTCATCGGTAGCGGCCAGATTCGCCGACAACTGGTTGACAAATCGGAGCAGCTGATCGGCGCGGTCCTCTGAGTCGCTGAAGGTAAACCCGATCTTGCCGGCGGCTGTCGTGGTCACCCATCCGTAGGTTCCGTTCGCAGCGCCACGGCGCGTTGGAATGGGATTGCCAGTGAAACGCGCCCACGCGCGCTCGAACCACGCCCGCAGCCGTACCTCAGACCGAATATAGGCGTAGGAAAGCCCGACGAACGTCAGCGCTGCGCCGCCAAGGTTAACGACGTTGTCGATCACCTTCATGTGCTCGTCGCCAGTGAACACAATCGCCGTGACGAGCAGAAACGTGATAGCACAGCATCCGACAATGATGGCCAAGGTGCTACTGCGGATACGCCATACCCAAAAGGTCTCGCTCACGGGCCAGAAACTACCGTTCGGCACCGAAACTGCCTAGGAAACGAGGCCAGGTGCCACAACACGATGCGCCGCTCGCCGAGTTCACGGATACTCGTCATCACCTCAGCCGCATTGCGCCCCAGGCGGTCTATCCCGACCCCCACGATGGCGTCGCCTTGGCGGGCATAGTCCAACAGCGCATCCAGGCCGGGGCGCTGCTGGCGAGTCGAAGTGCCCGACAGCATGTCGCTGTAGACGCGAGTGCTTTCGACCCCTGCTGCTGCCAGGGCATCGACGAGAGCCCGGGTGGTGGGGTCGGGCAGGGTCATCGATTAGGCAGAAGAACCGCTAGTTAGAGGGGGCGCGAGCGGCTCATCGGAGGCGAGGATCAGGTCAATGATCCTGCGCATTCCGGGAGGCTCGTACCCGGCGTCGGCCATCTGGTGAACAATCGCGTTGCGAAACCCTTCGTAGTTGCTGCGGCCGGCTAGTTCTTTCGCGACGAACCTTTGCAGTACCGACCTACCCGGAAACTTTTTCACCCAGCTGCCATCGGCCAGAGCTGCTGACAGTCCTTGCTGAATGGTCGCCGACTCTGCTTGCAGGAAAGCCATATCCACCTCCTGGCGGACGCCTTCCAAGCGTCCAAAAGTCGCGTTCACCGAGTCGATCAGCGCGCTTGCCGCGTCGCTCTTTCTTGGGTCGCCGCCAAGATTAACGGACGACACAATCTTGTCGTTCACGAACTTTCTCAGCCGAATGGAAACCAGCTCCGGCATGGCCTCAGCAGCCGCATCGCCAAGCGCGGAAAGCACCTCGTCATCCGTTTTGAAACGTGGCTTGTCGATGAGGACACCAATAGCTTTACGAACAAATGAAGCTTCTAGGAGGTAATTCTCGATGTGGTATACGTCCCAACTCAAATAGCGCGCATTGTGCGGCGGCAGTTCCCAGGGCGATGAATCTTTATCTGTAATTGCGAAGAAACGCCGCGCCATGCCGACTTGCTCTGCGGTATGGGCGAGCACCTCATACAGATCCTTGACGCGCTGTTTCGATCCGCCACTCACCAAGTTTACGTTCTTCGCGAAAGTGGGGAATAGGCGCTCGGTGATGCGCACGTCTGTATCGGTGTCGCCACCGCCTTCGAACAGTATTACCTTGCCCTGAGGGCGATACATCGCCAGATCTCCGACAAGATCGATAGTCGCGCGCTCTAGTTCGTCGTGGGCCAGGACTGGCACAGCCTGATTCTCGAAACCTTCCTCGGCGTCAGCAGAAATCATATGGAACACGCTATAATTTGCGTTTCCTACCGCCTGCCTTAGCAGAGTGTCAGAATGGGTTACCAACCACAATTGATTGTTACGCGCTTTGCCAAGATTCTTATGATAAAAGTCTGGCAGCCCGCTCAGTAGGCCGGGATTTAGATGTAACTCAGGCTCATCAAGGAGAATGGTGGAATTGTATGGAGTGGAGTTGCGAAGCCACAGGTATCCGTAAAGTACTTCCTTTTCGCCGGAGCTTAGCTCGTTGATGTCGAATACCTGTCCGGCTTTTGTTCGCACTGGAAACCTTAGGCCACCGTTAGGATCCGGTTCAACTCCGAGGTACTCCTTCTCGGGAAAGAATGTTTGAAACAGCTCCTTGAGTGTTTCATTTAGATCGGATATGGCTGACTGGACGCCCGCTTCTTTTGCAACAAGTTGCCGTATATACGTGGTCGCTAGTTGAGTCTTTATATTCTGATACTTCTGTTGGGAATTATAAAGAGTGCTCTGCTTTCGTTGATCTTCGAGTTGCCGAGCGTCCAAGTTAACTCCGCTCACAACTTCTCGTTGATAAGTGCGAGAGGCGCTGTGATACTCGATGACGCCCAAATGCTCCGGTTGATACGTTTGGAAAATCATCTCCATGGGCTTATTTTCTAGCGAGTTCAACTGGAGGTCAGGCGCGATGGTGAGAGCGAGGCCAAAAGAATCGAATGCCAGCGAATTTCGCAGAATTTCCGCATATTTCTGCTGCAGTTCGTGGGCGGGACCGGTCAAATGCCTAAACTGAGCCGCAAGAGCGAGCATTGATAGATGGACCGACTCAATAGGCTGACCGGTAACCGATGCCCAGGCCAGTGGTGCTGCGATCACCTCCGCATTGCTTTCCAGGTACTCTTTCTCCGACTGGTCAAGTTCAACTGTGGCGGATATTTCAATCGGTTGAGCCTGGTCACGAAAGAGCTTTCTTAGTTGTTCTCTATCATTTACGTCGATTTGGAACTCGCCGAACCATTGAGTCCATTCGTTAGCCTGATAGCCTCCATAGACCGATTTCAATAAGCGGATGGAGTCGAAGACGCACGATTTTCCGCATCCATTGGGCCCTGCGATCAGAACCAAATCACTCAGTTCATCAACTTGGAAACGTTGGATAGCTTTGAAGTTCTTGATCGACAAGCTCGCGAACCTCATGTGTCTCCCTGATCGAGTTTAGCGCCGCAGCGTCCAGTTCCAGTTTCTGCCAAATGGTAGCCCGTCAGAATGATCGACACGGTGGTGACGCGCTATCGCATCGGCCGATTTGAAGTCGGGTCAATGACGACGCGGAGTAGTCGCAATGGTGGCATCATCTCGCGTTAGTGTGCCCCGCGCTCCGCGAAGCGGTGGCGTCCAGTCTGTGCCGTATTCAAAGGAACTCGCCAGGCGGATGAGCCTGTAATACGCAGATCACGGGATCTCCCGACCCCAGTCGTGAGCTGAACTAGGCTGTGCGCACCAACAGGCCGGGAGGGGGTGTAGACATGGCACAGGCCAGGGCCGAGGCAACCCGCCAGGCAATCGTCGACGCAGCGATCACCCTGTTCAGCAAAAAGGGTTATGGCGAAACAAGTTTGGCTGAGGTTCAGCAGCTCGCTGGAGTCACCAAAGGGGCGTTCTACTACCACTTCGATTCCAAGGACGCGGTCGCGGCCGCCGTCATCGGCGGGTTCCACGACAAAATCCGCACAGCGTTCCGCCAGAACATCGATCCGCCCGCCCAGCCCGGCCTGGAGAACCTCGTCCGCGGCACCTTCGCGGTGGCCCAACTGATGCGCTCCGACGACTCGGTACGGGTCGGCAACGAACTGTCCCAGGCCCTCGGCCAGGTCAGCGACGCTGGGCAGCAGATCTTCGCCCAGACCACGGTGGCCTTCGTCGAGGAGGTGAAGAAAGCGTTCGCCGCCGGCGACCTGCGCTCGGACGTCGAGCCCGACGACGTCGGCGAGGCCATCTGGGTCACTGTGATCGGTTGCCAATTCCTGTCCGCGGCGATCGGCGACGACCAGGTGACCCGGCTGACCCGAGCCTGGCAGGTGCTCCTGCGGGCGATCGTTCCTGCTGAGTCGCTGCCCTATTTTCAGGAAGTTCTCCGGCGGGCCGCCCTCGAAGGCACCGGTTAACGACCTGATCGTCAATTAAGTCATCGATCCCACCCCAATCCACCCCGCGGTGGCGTAAATTTTCGCGACGAGGTTGAGAGAACAGCCATCAGCCGGTCGTGCGCCGGTGCGCCCCCAGAGTGCGCGCCCGCACACCTCCGCAAGCAGGTCTCCAGGGGCGGGACGTTCGTAGCCATCCCCTTGCGCTATGCGCGCCTGTCCCTGGAGACCATCTGCTACACGCCGCTGTTCGAATCGCCGGGGGAATCAACATGGACTGGGAGTCCGGACCAACGCCGCTATGCCAGCGCGTCATCGCCGCGGCCAGCGACGAGCTCGCCGCGCGTGGCATCGACAACTTCACGATCGAGGGTGTCGCGGCGCGTGCCGGTGTGGAGGCGGACGCCATCCGGCAGGTCTGGGGCGACCGTCGAGTGCTGCTGATGGACGCACCCTTGCGCGGCGCACAGCAGACCATCCCGATCCCCGACACCGGTTCATTGCGCGGCGACCTTGTGGCCTACGCCGACTCGCTGGCGGCGGCGTCGGCGAATCCGAGCGCGCGCGCGGTGCTGTACTCACTGATTCCGTCCAGCAAGGATTGGGACCCTACCGAGGTGCGTTCCGATTTCTGGGACATTCGTTTCGAGAAGATCGCCACGATCCTGCGCCGGGCGGCCGCGCGCGGCGAATTGCGCAGCGGGGTCGACCCTTTGGAGGCGATGCGCATGTTAAGCAGTGCCTTGAACTACGACGCCTTGTTCACCGACAGTCCGGTACGCCCGCAGTACGCCGAGCAGGTCCTAGACATCTTCATCGCTGGAGTCAGCCGAGAAGACGGCACTGACAAGACATTTCCGGCAGTTGGTCTTTTGCCGCGGATCGGCCGGGTGACACGGCAAATCAGGTTTATCGTCGTCTCATGGACATGGCCGAAAAGGCTGACCAGATCCGCGCTCGCGAGGCAGCCGAAGACGCCGAACGCCAGCGCAAGTGGGTCCATACCCGCGAGGCGCTAGACGAGATGGCCCTCGAGGTCGTCGCCGAATGCACCAAACACCGCCTGCGCACGGCACGACTCGGGATCGGCAAGCTGCACCGAGCATGGGTATTCGCGGTTGCCGCAGACGGTAAAGAGGACGAATCGACCGTCTGCATGCATCTGGCGTTTCACCGGGATGCCACTTGGACGCTGCTGGGCTACCACGCCGGCGTGTGCACCACTCCCGTCGACAAGAGCGCGCCGTTTCATCCGGGATTGCGGCAGGGCTTCGTCTATGACCGGTACCGCCACGGGGCCGAGGTGGTGGTCACGTTGCCCCGCGCCGAACTGCGAAAGCGGATTCTGGACCAGATAGCCGCCGGGCGAGAAGCCTAGGTTCCAGCGGAAAAGCCCTGCGGTGCAAAGGATGCCACCGCAGTGACCGCCAGGGCGGTCAGGATGACCGTGGTGACGATGACCGCCAGGATCATCTGCGTGCTGAGGTGGAAGCTGGGCTCTGCGGTCACCGGTTCCGGCGAAACGACGTCGCACTCTTCGATGACGCCGGCGGGTTCGGCAACGGCCGCGTCCTGATCAGTCTCGACGGGCGATGCCACGGACGGTTCGGGGATGACGAACATCGTGTGGATGCCGTGCGCGGTGGGCGCATCGACCACGGGGTCGGCGGTCAAGAGGTTCATGTCGGTGCCTTGCTGAGGGGGAGCATTTAGGGCACCTTTCATTAGTGCACTTATGCCAGCAAATTTCTAGAGGTTTGCCTGAAGTTGTGGCGAAGACCACACCATTGGCCGATGGCAAGCTGAGAGGCATGCTCGGCCGACTCGACATAACTACTGTTCAGCGGACTTTATTGGTTGAGAAGTGACAGTTCCTGACAGTTGACGAGCGAGGCCGGAATCGTGTGCGGAGCCAGCCAGATTCAGAGAATTTCCTGCTAGTGCAGGTCTAGCAAACTTTGATGCGTGGACTGCACTACACGGCGACGTGGAATCCGCCTGCAGTGAGCACGTCACCGCGACTCAGCTCGCTCTTGTCCAGATCCCGGAACAGCAGTCCGACGTTGTCGCCGAGGCCCACCTCATCGAGGGACTTACGGAACTGCTCGATACCGTCGACGCGCACCTGCGGGCCGCCGTTGATCTGCACCTGGTCGCCGACGCGCAGCTGGCCGGACTCGACCCGGCCGGTCGCGACCAGGCCGCGGTCACGAATGAAGAACACGTCCTGAACTGTCAGACGAAACATGCCGCCCGAGGCTACTCGCCCCGGCCGCGACTGCCTACCAGCCGAACGAGAGTCCGGAATCCTTGGCCCACAGGCAGTCTCCGGCCAGGCTGACCGTGAAGAGTTTGGGGAGCATGTCAACCGACAGTGCGGCACCGGGCTCACCCTGCGAACGTTGCGGTGGTGCAAGCACTCCGGCGCTCACTACGGTGACCTGCTCGGCACTGCATGAGCTCGCGGGATCCAGCGGGGTGGCGGTCCACTGCCCGGAGGTGAGGTTGGGGTTACGGAAACCCTGACCATGCAACGTGATCGCGGGACCGTAGCTGATCCAGGTGTCGTTCGGGTCGAACGGGGTAGCCACCGGTGCCCAGGAGTGGGAATCGTCAGGGCCGGCGCGGCAGACCAGGAAGTCGCTGCCATTGGGCAGTTGGGTCATCGCGTCGGCATGATCGGCCGGGCACTGTGCCCCGGCCTGTGGAACCGGACTGTCGGCGCGGGCGATCCCAGGAGCGAGCAGAAGTGCGGCGACGACCGCGGACGCGCAGCGCTTCACCATGTTCACTCCCCCACCATCGTGAAAAGCCCCGCCAAGGTTACGTCCTCCGGCTTTACGGCGGCGTCAATATATCGGCGTACGATCTCAGGCCTGACGAGGTCTCAGGGGGCATCGTGTCATTCGTCAAGCTGCTGCTGTCGTTCGCGCCGTGGATCGCGTTCCTGGTGATCGCCAGGGACACCATGGTGCGCGTCGAGATCGGACTTGTCACCGCGCTGGTGCTGTCGGTGGTGATGGCGGTGCTCAAACTGCATCGCGGCGTCATCATGTGGGTCGGGCTGGCCTTCTTCAGCGCGGCCACCGTGGCCGTGCTGTTCTTCCACGACATGTGGACCATCCGGCACCTCGGCGTGATGGCCAACGGCGCCCTTGCGCTGGGATCGTGGTTCACGCTGGCGATCGGTAAACCCTTCACCCTCGAGTACGCCCGCGCCCACACCGACCCGGCGAAATGGCACGACCCGCTGTTCATCCGCGTCAACGTTCTACTCACCGCGGTGTGGGCATCGGTGTTCACCGTCAACACCGCGCTGGCCTGGGCGCTGATGAAACACCTGTTACCCGAATGGGCCTGTCACACAGCCAGTTACACGACACTCATCGGTGCGGCTGCGTTTACGTCCTGGTACCCGGCCCAACTCCGCCGCAGAGCAGCACGATCAGGCCCGCAACCACCTCAGCTGTAGAGCGAGTCCAGGTTGTCGTGGAAGTTCTCCACCACCGCCTTGCGCTTGAGCTTGAGGCTCGGCGTCAGATCGCCCGCCTCGACTGTCAACTCGCGGTCGATGATGGTGAAGCGCTTGACCTGCTCCCACCGGTTGAGGTGCTTGTTGAGGGTGTCGACGTACTCACCGATCATCGCTTTGGTCTTCTCGTCGCGGGCGACCTCGGAGAAGGACTTGCCCTCCAAGCCGTTTCGGTCGGCCCACTCCCTGATCGCCTCGCCATCGAGGCTGACCAGTGCGACGCAGTAGGGCTTGCTCTCGCCGTAGATGATGATCTCGCTGGCGAACGGGCACAGCCCCTTGAACATCGCCGAGATCGCCGAGGGTGCGACGTACTTGCCCTGCGACGTCTTGAACATGTCCTTCTTGCGGTCGGTGATCCGCAGGAACCCCTCGGCGTCGAGTTCACCGATGTCACCGGTGTGGAACCAGCCGTCGGGTTCGATGGCCTCGGCCGTGGCCTCGGGCAGGTCGTGATATCCGCTCATCACCCCGGGACCCTTGAGCAGCACT
The DNA here is from genome assembly GCF_036023875.1 of Mycobacterium sp. NBC_00419. NCBI lineage: Bacteria > Bacillati > Actinomycetota > Actinomycetes > Mycobacteriales > Mycobacteriaceae > Mycobacterium > Mycobacterium sp. NBC_00419. The sequence continues at coordinate 5,030,635 of NZ_CP107931.1, read as the reverse complement.
TCACCGTCCTCGGCGATCTTGACCTCGGTGTAGGGGAACGTCCACCCCACCGTGCCGAACCGGTAGGCCTGCGGACGGTTCAGCGAGGAGGCCGCGGACGTCTCGGTCAGGCCGTAGCCCTCCAGGACGATGGTCCCGACAGCGTCGAACCACTGCGCGACGTCGCGGTCCAGTGCCGCAGATCCGGAGATGAAGAACCGCAACCGCCCGCCGAACCGCTCACGGATTGTGTTGAACACCAACCGGTCTGCGATCTTGTGCTGCAGACCCAGCACCGGGCCGACGCGGTGGCCGGCCTGCTTGGCCCGCGACACCTCTAACCCGACCCCGATGGCCCAGTCGAAGAGCCGCTTCTTGACCCCGCCCTCCTCGGCCATCATCTCGGTGATGCGGCCGTGGACCTTCTCGAAGATGCGCGGAACGGCACCCATGAACGTCGGCCGGATGATGGCCAGGTTCTCGACGATCTTGTCCACCCGCCCGTCGATCACGGTCGGGAAGCCGATCACCAGCGGCAGCGCCAGCATCACCTTGCCGAACGAGTGGGCCAGCGGCAGCCACAGGTAGTTCAGGTCCTTGTCGCTGAGCACACCCAGGGAGTCCAGGGCCGCCGCGGTGTAGGTCCACGCCTCGTGATTGAGCCGCACACCCTTGGGCTTGCCAGTGGTGCCGGAGGTGTAGATCAGCGTGGCGAGCTGGTCGGGGCGGATCGCGTCGATCCGTTCGGTCACCGCATTGGGCGCGTCAGCCAGCAGTTGCTTGCCGAGCTGTTCGAGCTCCTCGAGCGTGATGACCCATTCACCGTCAGCGGCACCGTCGATGATCACCACCTTCTCCACGGCGGGCAGCTCCGACCGGTGCGCCACGAGCTTGTCCACCTGGGTCTGGTTCTCGGCCACGACAACCCGGCTGCCGGAGTTGGCGACGATGAACGCCACATCCTCGGCGTTGGTCGTCGGATACACCGTCGTGGTGGCGGCACCGGCCGCCAGGATGCCGAAGTCGATGGCCACCCACTCGTAGCGGGTTCCCGAGGCCAGCGCCACCCGGTCCTCGGCATTGATGCCCAGCGAGATCAGTCCCGCGGCGATCAGCTCGACGCGGTCACCCACCTGCTGCCAGGTGACGCCGGTCCAGCCGTCGTTGTCGGGGTAACGGAATGCTTCCGCGGTGGGCGTGGCCGCGACACGGTCAAGAAACATCCGGGGCACCGACGGTGCCCGGTTGTCGATCTTGCTGATGTCGGGCCGCTCTTCGGATTTGTGCAGGCCTGCCATGTGCGCGAGTTTATGAACGTCAGCCTCCGACGGTGGCGGAATCGGCAAGCCGACACAATGCGGTTGGTCACGTTCCCCGGTCACCGTCAGGGCCGGGCGGGGCGATCCCGGACTCACCGACCCCCCCACTGGAACGGCTCCGGGTCAGCGACGCCCAGCCGTCACTCCTCGAACTCCTTGGTCTCCCGCTGCTCGGCGAGGTTGGCCAGCCGCCAGGTGCATTCCTTGTTGCGCGGCCAGATACCGGCCAGCTGCAGCCGGTTGGGCACGAATCGCATGGGCCCCTCTGCCGCCACCTCGGCCATCTCGATGCGGCAGCCGTCCGGAATATCGCTGAGCCGCAGGGTGATTCGTGCAGCGCCGAGCGGTCCGAGCCTCGCCAGCAGGACCAACTCGTCCTGGGGAGTGCAGCTGAGCACGACGGTCTCGTCGTCGATCACGGCCGGCCACACCCCGATGGAGTGCAGAATGCGGGAGCCGACCGCCGGCCAGTGCGCATCCACCGCGCGCATCCGGCTGTTGCCGACCACCCACTGCGAATAGGTCCATCCGTCGGCCAGCACCTCCCAGACCCGGGTCCGTGGCGCGGCGATACCTCGTATGACGCTGGTCGGCATGGTCTCCCCTTGTCGGTCTCACCGCGGGGGTACCCGGGCACCGCGGGATCACACCCGCGGGCTTACGTCTGCGGGATCTGCGGGGCCTGCGTGATCTGCGGGGAGAGCGCGGGCGGCGGCACTCCGGGCGCGGCCACGCAGACGTCGCTTTCGCCGTCGTAGATCATGCCCGACGGACACTCGTGCACGCAGTGCCAGCGATCCCCGTCGCCGGTGCCGGTCGGACCGACAGGGCACTGGTCACCCGGCGCTGTGACCGGTGCCAGCCCGTGCACACCAGCACCCAAACTGAGTCCGATGGACACCGCGGCCACCGAGCACCACACGGCCCTCGTCACGCCCATCCGATGTCCCCCATCTGCGGCGTTGTCGCCGCCCAGAGCCTATCGCCGGGCCTGGCGCCATCCCGCCAACCACAGTGGCGCGCCGAAGCGTCAACTTGGGGTTGACGAGGCATCGACCGTCAACCTACGGTTGACGCATGAACGAACCGGCCCGCATCGCCTACCCGCTGCGCCTCGACGACCTCATCGACACGATCACGCACGTGCACACCCAGCCCCTGGAGCAGCTGACCGACGCAGTGCTGGCGGCCGAGGCCCTCGGCGACGTCGCCGACCACCTCATCGGGCACTTCGTCGACCAGGCCCGCAGATCCGGGGCATCGTGGACCGAGATCGGCAAGAGCATGGGCGTCACCAAGCAGGCCGCCCAGAAGCGCTTCGTGCCCAAGCTGGCCAACCGCGGCGGCGTCGACCTCGACCCGGCCCAGGGCTTCAGCCGTTTCACCCCCCGCGCCCGCAGCGCGATCGTGGCCGCCCAGAACGCCGGCCACGAGGCAGGCAACACCGAGATCACCCCTGACCACCTGCTCCTGGGAGTGCTCAGCGATTCCACCGCCCTGGCCACCCCACTGCTGCTCGCCCAGAACGTCACCGCCGAGGCCGTGCGTGGCACCATCGCGCTGCCGCCACCCGGCGACAACCCGCCGGCGCTGATTCCGTTCAGCCCGGCCGCGGGCGCAGCCCTGGAAGCTACCTTCAGCGAGGCACTTCGACTGGGCCACAACTACATTGGCACCGAGCACATACTGCTCGCTCTGCTCGACGCCGAGGACGGCAGCGGACCACTGCACCGCGCAGGCGTCGACAAGCAACGCCTCGAATTCGACCTGGCCGCCATGCTGGCCGCCGTCTCGTCCAAGCCCTCGCCATAGCGACACCGCACAATAAACCCGTGACCGTCTCGATCACTGTCGCCGCCGACGCCGACGCCGAGGAACTGGCCGCGGTGGCCGCCGCGACCTTCCCGCTGGCCTGTCCCCCGTCCTCGCCTCCGCGCGACGTCGCCGCGTTCATCGCAGACCACTTGTCCCCGCAACGATTCGGCGACTACCTGGCCGACCCGTCGCGCATCGTGCTCGCCGCGCGCCGGCACGACCGGATCGTCGGGTACGCGATGCTCGTTCAAGGAGTCGGGGACAACCCCGACGTCATCCGTGCGGTGACCGCGCGACCGGCAATGGAGTTGTCGAAGATCTACGTCGCTCCCGAACACCACGGCGGCGGCACCGCCGCAGCGCTGATGAACCACGCCGCCGACTGCACGGCGGAGGCGTACGCGCACTGCCTCTGGCTCGGGGTCAACCAGCACAACCTCAGGGCTCAGCGCTTCTACGCCAAACACGGATTCACGATCGCCGGAACCAAGACCTTCCAACTCGGCGCGCACACAGAACACGACTTCGTGATGGTGCGGCCGATCTAATCGCAGACCGGGCGTTGTTTGCCAGGTGCCACGTAAGGTTGATCACAGGGCATATCCGCGCGGGGCTCAGGTCGGGGGCGCCGGCGCCCGGACCCACGGGTCTGGTCATGGCGAAAGGACGCTTCGTGGGCGATTCCGTGTTCGGGGCCGACCGGGAAGTCGGCGCTGATCTCGCCGTAGTGGACTGGTCGAATACCCCGCTTGGACCGCCCGCCGACTGGCCTCAGAGTCTGCGAACCGCTGTGAGCATCCTGCTGTCCTCGCGGTTCTCGATGTGGATGGCCTGGGGACCCGAACTGACGTTCTTCTGCAACGCCGCCTACCGCCGCGACACCCTCGGCCGGAAATACCCGTGGGCACTGGGCCGGCCCGCCCGCGAAGTCTGGGCCGAGATCTGGGATGACATCGGGCCCCGGATCGACCGAGTCCTCACCACCGCCGAGGCGACCTGGGACGAAGGGCTGCTGCTCTTCCTGGAACGCTCCGGCTACCAGGAGGAGTCCTACCACACCTTCTCGTACAGTCCGCTGCGCGACGACCGCGGACAAGTCGTCGGAATGCTGTGTGTGGTCAGCGAAGACACCGACCGGGTCATCGGCGAACGGCGGATGGCGACGCTGCGCGACCTCGGCTCCGACCCGTCGGTGGTGCGCACCGAGGCCGAGATGCTGTCCTTCGCCGCCCGCCAACTCGCCCGCAACCCGCGGGATCTGCCGTTCACCCTGACCTATCTGTACGACGACGACGGCAGCGCGCGGCTGGCCGGGCTGAGCCAGATCGCTGCCGGGCACCCGGCCGCTCCGCCCTGGCTGGCGGCGGCCGGACCGTCGGTGTGGCCACTGGAGGCGCCGGCCCGTGGGGAGTCGGTGCTCGTCGCGCTCACCGGGGCGCCGTTCGTGGACCTGCCCCTCGGCGAGTGGCACGCCGCTCCGCAGGGCGCCCTCGTGACGCCGCTACCGGTCCAGGGCGGTGCGCCGTGCGGGTTCCTAGTGGCCGGGCTCAACCAGTACCGACCCCTGGATGACGAGTACCGCGGGTTCATCAACCTGGTCGCCGGTCATATCGCGACGGGGATCAGCAGCGCCCGCAGCTACCACGCCCAGCAGCGCCGCGCCGAGGAACTCGCCGAGCTCGACCGCGCCAAGACGGCGTTCTTCTCCAACATCAGCCACGAGTTCCGCACGCCTATCACCCTCATCCTGGGGCCCGTCGCCGAACTGCGCGCCCGCACCTCCGGGATCGACGAGCACGCCCGGCAGGAACTCGACGTCGTCCACCGAAACGGGTTGCGGCTGGCCAAGCTGGTCAACACCCTGCTGGACTTCTCCCGCATCGAGGCCGGGCGCGTCCAGGCCCGCTACGAGCCGGTGGATTTGGCCGAGGTCACCACGGAATTGGCCAGCGTCTTCCGCTCGGCGATCGAGCGGGCCGGGCTGCAGTTGGTCGTGGACTGCGAGTCGTTGGATGAACCGGTGTATCTGGACCGCGACATGTGGGAGAAGGTGGTCCTCAACCTGCTGTCCAATGCGCTGAAGTTCACCTTCGACGGCTCGATCACGGTGCGGGTCTGCGCTGAGGGATCTGAAGCGGTGGTCAGCGTGGCCGACACCGGGATCGGCGTGGCCGCCGAGGAGATGCCGAGGCTGTTCGAGCGCTTCCACCGCATCGAGACGGCTCGGGCCCGTTCGACCGAGGGCAGCGGTATCGGCCTGGCCCTGGTCCGGGAACTCGTCGGACTTCACGGCGGCACCATCTCCGCCGACAGCGCGCCGGGATCGGGAACGACGTTCACCATCCGGCTTCCGCAGGGCGCCGCCCACCTGCCGGCCGATGCGGTGACGCCCGCCGGATCGGGCTGGACACCCTCCGGTGTCGCCGAGCCGTATCTGCAGGAGGCGCTGCGCTGGCTGCCCACCGAGGGTCGAACCACCGCCGACGGCACCGACGGCCAGGTGCCGGCTCTGACCAATCCGTCCGGATTGGTCGGTCCACCGGCTCGGGTCCTGGTCGCCGACGACAACGCCGACATGCGCGAATACCTCGTCCGACTGCTGCGCAACGCCGGCTACGAGGTCGACGCGGTCAACGACGGCCGTGAAGCACTCGACCAGATCCGGTCCGATCCGCCCGACCTTGTCGTCAGCGACGTGATGATGCCCAGGCTCGACGGCTTGGCCCTAGTGAGTGCGCTGCGCTCGGAACCACGCACCGTGTCCGTGCCGGTGTTGCTGCTCTCGGCGCGCGCCGGTCAGGAAGCCTCCATCGAGGGACTCCAAGCCGGCGCCGACGACTACCTGGTCAAGCCGTTCGCCGCAGCCGAACTGCTCGCGCGCGTGCGGGCCAACATCGAACTCGCGCGGCTGCGTAGCCACCACAGCCGGTGGCGAAGCGCGTTGGTGGACTCGCTGCAAGAGGCGTTCTTCGTCATGGACGAACGCGGCGCGGTCGTCGAGATCAACGCCGCCTTCACCGACATCCTCGGCTACGGCCCCGACGGTCTGCCCTACCAGCCGACGCACCCGTGGTGGCCAGACGCCGGCACCGAACGCGAAGCCAACCGCGAGATCGTGCACGCGTTCGCCGGGATGCCGGACGATCCCGACGGCACCTACACCGTGCCGGTCACCCACCGTGTCGGGCACCGGCTCTGGATCACCGCCAACATCGCCCACGCCGAGGACCCCGACACCGGCCGCAGCGTGATGGTCGGAACCTTCCGCGACGTCACTGCCGAGCACTACGCGGTACAACGCCAGACTGCACTGGCTGAGCTCAATCAACAACTGGCGCAAGCTGATACGGTCGACGATGCGTTGCGTGACGCACTCGATCAGATATGCACGCAGTGGTCAGCCCAGCGGGTGCTCGCCGCAGTCTTCCCCACCCCGGGCAGCGCCCCGACCGCGCTGCTGGACAGCCCGGCCCTGACCTGCACACCCCGCGACGCGAAGTGGTCCGAGATCCCCGAGCCCGCCCGCGCCCAGATCAGAGCCCTGGCCGGCAGCGGGGACCTGCTCACCGCCGACACGACCTCTGCCGGTTCGGTGGGGATCGCCCTGCAGCACCCGCAGGGCATCCTCGTGGTGTGGATCGACCTCCCCGAGCAGCGGCCGTTCATCGCCGAGGACCAAACCCTGCTCAGCGTGCTCGCCGGCCGACTCGGTCAGGGGCTACAGCGCGTTCACCAGGTCGACCAACAGCGTGAAACCGCTCTGGCGCTTCAGCATTCGATCCTCGGTCCGGCTCGCCTACCCGCAGGCTTCGCCGTGCGCTACCAGCCTGCGTCGCACCCGCTGCAGGTCGGCGGTGACTGGTATGACGTCGTCGATCTGGAGGACGGGCGCATCGCCCTGGTGGTGGGCGACTGCGTCGGCCATGACCTGACCGCCGCTACCGTGATGGGCCAGCTGCGCAGTGCCTGCCGGGCACTGCTGCTCGAACAGGCCAGTCCCGCAGCCACGTTGGTCGGGTTGGACCGCTTCGCCGCTCGGCTGCCCGGCGCTCAGTGCACCACCGCGTTCTGCGCCGTCCTCGACCCCGAGACCGGGGAGCTGATCTACTCCAGCGCAGGGCATCCGCCACCGATCCTGGTCGACATCGACGGCAACACAACCCTTCTCGAGGGTGGGCACTCGATATCGCTGGGCATCAGGCCCCAACCCGAGCGCCCGCAGGCGAAGGTGACGGTGCCCGCACAGGCCACGCTGCTGCTCTACACCGACGGCCTGGTCGAGCGGCGGCGACGTTCGCTCGACGACGGAATCATCAGTGCCGCCGAACTCATCCGCGACGACAATGCGCTGGACCTCGATTCGCTCGCCGACCAGGTGATGTCGAAACTGGCGCCGGCCGGCGGCTACCAGGACGACGTCGCCCTGCTGCTCTACCGCCACCCCGCACCACTGAATTTTCGCATCCCGGCCGATGCCAGCCACCTGGCGCCGGCGCGGGTCGCGCTGCGCAGCTGGCTCAGTGCCGCCGGTATCGACCATGATCAGGCTCAGGATGTCCTCGTCGCCGCGGGGGAAGCCGTCACCAACGCGATCGAGCACGGCTACCGGCACATCGACGGCGGCACCATCACCCTGCAGGCGACCTCAGAGGTGGACCGGCTGCACCTGACCATCACCGACAGCGGCTCGTGGAAGCCGAAACAGACGCTGGCCAATTCTCATCGCGGGCGGGGCATCCAGATCATGCGCGCGTTGATGGAGGACGTGGATATCCTTCCCGACAACAATGGCACCACAGTCCGCCTGTCGACGAGGATCCGCCGATGAGCACGCCGCTCACCGTTCACACCCATCACGACGCCGACGATCAGGTCGTCGTGCGGGCGGCCGGCGAGATCGACGCCAGTAATGTGGCCGCCTTCGCCGAGGCTCTCAACGCCGGGCTTGCCGCCGCCGACACGCTGACCGTCGACCTGAGCGGGGTGCACTACCTCGACAGCGCTGCGATCAATGTGCTTGTCCCCCATGCCGAATCGATCGACATCGTCGCCAATCCACTGTTGACCAGGGTCCTGCAGATCAGTGGCCTTGACAAGCTGACCACCGTGCGGACAGCGCCGCCGGCCACCTGATCGTCAGAGGCCGCCTGGGCGGCTCAGCGCCAGCAGGCGCGAGGTGGCCCGCAGGTACTTCTTTCGGTACCCCCCGGCCAGCATCTCCTCGGAGAACAGCGTGTCGAGCTTGGCGCCGGAGGCCACCACCGGAATCCCGGCATCGTAGAGCCGGTCGGTGAGCGCGACCACCCGCAGCGCGACGTTCTGGTCGTCCAAGGGGTGCACGCCGGTGACGAACACCGCGGAGACACCTTCGATCAGGGTGAGATAGCGCGAGGGATGCATGGTCGCCAGGTGTGCACACAGCGCGTCGAAGTCGTCGAGGGTGGCCCCCGCGGTGGCCGCCGCACCGGCGATCACCTCCTCGTCGGCCAGCGGGTCGGGTGCCGGCGGCAGACCCCGGTGCCGGTAGTCCGGGCCCTCGATCCGAACTGTGGTGAAAATGCTTGCCAGCGTATTGATTTCACGCAGGAAGTCCTGGGCGGCGAACCGGCCTTCACCGAGTTGTTCGGGAAGCGTGTTGGAGGTCGCTGCGATCGAGACGCCACGCTCGACGAGTTGGGACAGCATCCGCGAAATCAGCGTGGTGTTACCGGGATCGTCGAGTTCGAACTCGTCGATGCACACCACCACGTAGTCGGCCAGCAGGTCGATGCATTCGACGAACCCGAACACCCCGGCCAGCTGGGTCAGCTCACCGAAGGTCGCGAACGCCCGGGGATGCTCGGCGGAGTCCGGCAGCGTGCGGTAGGCCGACGCCAGCAGGTGAGTCTTACCGACGCCGAACCCGCCGTCGAGATAGATCCCGATGCCCGGCAGCACCTCGCGGCGGCCGAACAGCTTCTTGCGCCCGCCGCGGCGCCGCAGCGCCTCCTCACAGAACGCCCGGCACGCGTCCACGGCGGCGGCCTGGCTGGGCTCGGCCGGGTCGGGCCGGTAGCTGTCGAAGGTGACGTCGGCGAAGGTGGGCGGGGGCACCAGCTGGGCGATGAGCCGCTCCGGGGACACCGTGGGATGCCGGTCGGCCAGATGGTCAAGCCCCGGTACCGAATTGGCTTCGGCTGGGCGGCGGTCCATGGACGAACTGTATCGACGTGTTGCAATCGTTGGCATGGGAAGCCCACGCCACGACGAGTCGGATGGGACCTACTTCACACTGCTGGGCCCGCAGGGCCCGGTAAACGACGACGGGCTCTACGCCCTCTACGCCTACCCCGCCGGCGTCGCGCACTGGGTGCGGGGCAACGCCATCATCAGCCTGGACGGCGGCGCCACCACCGACGGAACGTCGGGCGGCCTGGGCGGGGCCGGCGATCGGCGACTGTTCAACGTGCTGCGTGAGCTTGCCGATGTGATCGTCGTCGGCGCCGGCACCGCCCGCACCGAGAACTACTCCGGCGCGCAGATGACCGTCGCCCAGCGCCGCAACCGCCAGCACCGCGGCCAGAGCGAGATACCGCCGATCGCGCTGGTGACCCGCTCGGGGCGCCTCGACAACGACCTTGCGGTCCTCACCCGCACCGAGGTGCCCCCGCTCGTTCTGACGTGCGCAGACGCCGCCGAGCAGGCCCGTTCGCTGCTGGGCCCGGCCGCCGAGGTGCTCAGCTGTTCGGCCGACGACCCCGCCGAGGTGGACCTGGCTGTGGCGGTGCCGGCGCTGGCCGCCCGCGGCCTGAGCAGAATCCTGTGCGAGGGCGGCCCCAGCCTGATGGGGACCTTCCTACAGGCGGGGCTGTTGGACGAGATGTGCCTGACCACCGCGCCGGTGCTGGTCGGCGGCAACGGGCCGCGCATCACCGCAGGGTCGGCTGCGGTGTTGGCCAGGATGGAGCGCCGGCACCTGATCTCCGACGCCGACGGCTACCTCTACGGCCGCTACACGCGCGTGAGCTGACACGGCTTTCGCCGAGCCTGTCGCTACTGTGGTGGGCATGCGTGATCGCCGGGTGCTCGCCGTGGTCGGCGTCGGGACCGCCGCGCTGACCGCTCTGCTGACCGGGTGCGCCCCGTGGCTGGCTGCCAATCCCCAGTTCGCCAGCGACTCGGCGCACAACCCCAGCGGCCCGCCCACCAGCGCGAAACCCGCCGGCGGGCCGCCGGACATCGCCGCCCCCAAGAACGACCTGGCGTGGAAGGACTGCACGTCGAAGGTCTTCGGCGATGCCGGCACACCCGCCGCGCCCGGCGTGATCCTGGAATGCGCGAACTACGACGCCGACCTCGATCCGATCGCCGGGGCCGCCGGCACGATCAGCATCGGAGTGGTGCGCGCCCGCTCGGTGCAGACCCCGCCGGACGCCGGACCGCTGGTGTTCACCACCGGAACCGACGTCCCCTCGTCGCTGCAACTGCCGGTGTGGCTGACCCGGTCCGGTGCCGACGTCCTCAAGACCAATCCGATCGTGTCGGTGGACCGCCGCGGCATCGGCATGTCCAGCTCGGTGGACTGCCGCGACGCGTTCGACCGCCAGGAGATGCGCGACCAGGCCCAGTTCGAATCCGGTGACGACCCGGTGGCCAACCTCGGCGCCATCACCATGACCGCGACCACCGGCTGCACCGACACGATCGCCCCCGGCGACTCCGCCTATGACAACGCCCGCGCCGCCGAGGATCTCGAACGGCTGCGCAGCACCTGGGACGTCCCGTCGCTGGCTCTGCTCGGTGTGGGCAACGGCGCGCAGATCGCGCTGGCCTACGCCGGCTCGCATCCGGACAAGGTGGCCCGTCTGGTGCTCGACTCGCCCATCCCGGCCGGCATCAGCGCCGAAGCCGAAGCCGAGGATCAGGTGAAAAGCCAGCAGGGCGCCCTCGACGCCTTCGCGGCGCAGTGCGTGGCCGTCAACTGCGCACTCGGCCCCGACCCGAAGGGCGCCGTCGACTCGCTGTTGTCGGCCGCCCGGGCCGGCCGCGGACCCGGCGGGGTGTCGGTGGCGGTGCTCGCCAACGCGATCGTCACCGCATTGGGCTACCCCAGCGGGGACCGCATCGGCAGCACGGTCAGTCTGGCCAACGTGTTGGCCGCGGCCCGGGGCGGCGACACCAACCCGCTGAACAGCCTGATCAACCAGGCCGAGGCGATGCGCGACAGTGACGGCCAGTTCATCAACTCCTGCAGCGACGCGCTGAACCGCCCGACCCCGGACCGGGTGCGGGAGCTCGTCGTCGCCTGGGGCAAGCTCTACCCCCAGTTCGGTACCGTCGGCGCCCTCGACCTGGTCAAGTGCCTGAACTGGCCCAGCGGCGCCGCACCCAAGGAACCGAAGAACCTCAAGGTGAACGTGCTGCTGATGGGTGTGCAGAACGACCCGATCGCCGGCGGCCAAGGGGTGCCCGCCTCAGCGGCCACCATCATCAACGCCGGCGCCGCCAGCAAGCGGGTGATGTGGCAGGGCATCGGCCACGGCGCCAGCGTCTACTCGGACTGCGCGCTGCCGCCGATGATCAGCTACCTCGGCAGCGGCAGCCTGCCACCCACCGACACCTACTGCCCCGCCTGATCGGTGCGGGCATAAGTCCGGTGTACGGTGCGGACGTGGCGGTAGCTGATTCTGTGCGTTCTCAACTGCGCAACGCTTTTGCTCCTCGCTCCGGGCCGGCCAGTACGGCCTCGGTGCTGCGGTCGGCCCTATGGCCCATCGCGATCATGTCGATCATCCATCGCAGCTACGTGCTGTCGTCCAACGGCTACATCACCGACGACTTCGGCCCGGTATACCGCGCGGTGTCGAACTTCCGGCGCGGCCTGGAGATCTACAACGAGCACTTCGACCACGTCGACCCGCACTACCTGTACCCGCCGGGCGGCACGCTGCTGATGGCCCCGTTCGGGTACCTGCCGGTGTTCGCCTCGCACAACTGGTTCGTGTTCTTCAACACCCTTGCGATGATCATCGCGGCCTGCCTGCTGGTGAGGCTGTTCAACTTCTCGCTGACCTCGGTGGCGCTGCCCGCGCTGCTGCTGGCCATGTTCTGCACGGAGTCGGTGACCAACACGCTGGTGTTCACCAACATCAACGGCTGCATCCTGCTCGCCGAGGTGTTGTTCTTCCGCTGGCTGCTCGACGGCAAGGTCAACCATCAGTGGCTGGCAGGTGCGGCGATCGGGCTGTCGCTGGTGGTCAAGCCGCTGCTCGGGGTCCTGCTGCTGCTGCCGTTGCTCAACCGGCAGTGGCGGGTGCTGGTGGCCGCGTTCGTCGTACCGCTGGTGTTCAACGTCGCAGCCTGGCCGCTGGTGGCCGACCCGATGAACTTCGTGCGGCGCACCCTGCCCTACATCTTCTCCACCCGGGACTACTTCAACTCCTCGGTGCTGGGCAACGGCGTCTACTACGGCTTGCCGACGTGGCTGATCCTCACCCTGCGGGTGCTGTTCCTGGCGCTGGCGGTCGCGAGCCTGTGGCTGCTCTACCGCTACTACCACCAGCGCGACCCGCTGTTCTGGATGCTGACGTCCTCGGGCGTGCTGCTGATCGCGTCGTGGCTGGTGCTGTCGCTGGCCCAGGGCTACTACTCGATGATGCTGTTCCCGTTCCTGATGACGGTGGTGCTGCCCAACTCGGTGCTGCGCAACTGGCCGGCCTGGCTGGCCACCTACGGGTTCTTGACGATGGACCGCTATCTCATGTGGCGTTGGCCGACGACGGGCCGGTTCCTGGAGTACATGAAGATCACCTACGGCTGGTCACTGATGCTGATCGTGGTGTTCTGCGTGCTGTACTTCCGGTACTCCGACGCCAAGGCCGAAGGCCGTCTCGACGACGGCATCGACCCGCGCTGGCTGCGACCGGAGACCGCACCCGCACCCGCGCGGTAACGTGAACTCATGAGTTCGATTCCCCCTCCGAAGCTCGAACTGACCGACGACGAGTGGCGCAAGCGGCTGAACCCCTCGGAGTACCAGGTGCTCCGCCAGGCCGGCACCGAGCGTCCGTTCACCGGCGAATACACCGACGCCAAGACCGAGGGCATCTACCAGTGCCGGGCCTGTGGTGCTGAATTGTTCCGCAGCACCGAGAAATTCGAGTCGCACTGCGGGTGGCCGTCGTTTTTCGACCCGTCGCACTCCGACGCGGTGATCCTGCGCCCGGACGACGCACTGGGCATGCATCGGGTGGAGGTGTTGTGCGCGAACTGCCACAGTCACCTCGGCCATGTGTTCAGCGGCGAGGGCTATCCGACTCCGACCGATCAGCGCTACTGCATCAACTCGATTTCGTTGACACTGGTGCCCACGGAGGGCTAGCGAACATCGCGAGCAGAACGTCACGCTCCACCGGCGCACTGAAGTAATAGCCCTGGCCTACATCACAACCCAACTCGCGCAGCCGGGACAACGTGCGGAAATCTTCGATGCCCTCGGCGACGGTGCTCAGGCCAAGCTCGTGCGCCAAGTCGATGACAGCGCGGACCACGGCGGCAGCGCGCGGGTCAGCTATGACCGGTGCCACAAATCGGCGATCCAATTTCACGTGATCGAGCGGTAGGTCACGCAGATACGACAGCGCCGAGTAGCCGCTGCCGAAGTCATCGACCGCGATCCGCACCCCGGTGTCCCGGAGCACGCGCAGCACCCAGGTGGTCCGCTCGAGCCCTTCCAGGAACAGGTCCTCGGTGATCTCCACAATCAACGAGCTGGCACTGAGGCCACGCGCGGCCAGCGCGCGTTCGACCGTCGCCGCGAGCTTCGGAGTGGCCAGTGACGGCGCGGCGACGTTCACCGCTACCGGAACGTCGAAGCCGAGTTGATGCCAGATCAGCGCGTCGTCGAGAGCGCGGTTGATTACCTGGTCGGTGACCGTCGCCATCAGACCGTGCCGCCGCACCAAGGGTAGGAACTCATCAGGTCCCAGCATCCCGCGCGAGGGGTGCGGCCAGCGGATCAATGCCTCCACCCCGACGATCTCCAGTGAGCGCAAATCGAGTTGCGGCTGATAGTGCAGTGTGAGCTGATCGTCATCGATGGCCTGCCGAAGCTCCCCGAGCAGCCGGACAGCCGAGTTATGTCCGCCACCGGCCGGCGGCGAACTCTGGACGCCGCCTACGAAGAACTCGGCCATCATCTCGGGAGCGAACGCGTGGACGCCGGGAATCCTCGACGCTTTCGCCGCCGCCAGTGCGATATCGGACCGTTGCAACAGCTCGGCGGTTGTGATGTCACCGTCGTCGGGATCTGCGATGGCCAGCCCCGTGCTGGCCCGGATAATCAGCTCCTGGCCGTTAATCGGGAACGGCTGGTCAAGGGCCTCGGCTATCTGCTGGGCAACCACCTGCGAGTGGTCGTCCCTTCCCTCGATGAGTGCTGCGAATTCGTCACCGCCCACCCGCGCCACCGTGTAGCCGGAGTGCACAGCGGCCAGGATCCGTTCGCCAACAAGCCGGAGCAATTGGTCGCCGATGTGATAGCCGAACGTGTCGTTCACCATCTTGAAGTCGTCGATGTCAAGGCTCAGGACCGCGACTGCGCCCCCGTCGCGTTCACGCATCTGCATCGCATGACTCACCCGGTCGTGGAAGACCGCTCGATTGGCCAAGCCGGTCAGGGGGTCACGGAGGGCCTGGTTCGTGACGGCCGCGAACAGCCTGCCGTTCTCGCCGACGACGATGAGCTGCCGAGCCAGGAAGGCGACGGTCAACAGCGCACCGGCGACTGCGGCCGGGGTGGACAACATTTGCTTGGGCTCCCGGGCGAAGGTCGCCACGATCGCCGCAGCGACCGGCACGAACGGCAACAGCACTGACGCCGGCGACGGCGGCTGCACCACCGCGGTATGCCGGTACGCGCATGTCCGGCCGGCGATGGCGACCGCGACGAACAGCAGCAATCCGGCGAGCCATCCGGCGGCGACCACTCGATGACCGGAGTACTGCTGTGCCGAGATGTAGTACACAGCAAGGTTGTTGGTGAGAGCGAAGCAGAGTCCGGTTACGGCGATCAGCCCGGTCATCAAACGTTGACCGGCCGGCGCCCGCATGAATACCAGCAGCGCGGCGGTTACCCACACCGTGTCGACCATCGGGTAGGCGATCGACGTGGCCAGCAGAGCCCGATCGGCGGGACGGCTCTGATAGACCTGCTCCAGCGCCCCAATCCAGACCACGATGATGAACGAACCGGTGACGACGAGACCGTCGAGCAACAGGCGCAGACGCGACACCCGGGTCAACCCCAACGGGAGCAACAGCACCAGGGCAGTTCCGGTGAGTGGGAGGCACAGCCGAAGCAGGTCTGCCCAAAAAGGAAACTCTCGCTCGCGGCCCAAGATAGCGTCCCAGGCCCTCATTCCCACGGCCAGCGCGTACACGGCGAGAGCCACGGCCAGAGCCAGCCACGCGACACGAGCCTGCCCACGCGCCATAAGCCCCGTACGCGTTGTCACCACGGACGCCAGCACTGCGGCCAGCGTCAGGACGATCTTGAAGGCGGCAACCGTCGAGTAACTAGGCGTATGACTCAGGGCGACCACCGCGATCACCAGCGATCCGATCGCTGCGAAGATACCGCTGCGCACGGTTCTGGACGGGGCGAAGTACTGCTGCATCAGACCACTGCCCCCCTGCCAAAAGTCAGGATAGCCTAATACATTCGTCGCGCCCGCCCACTGATACCAGCCGGCTGCCCCGAACCGCCGCCGCCGGCTCAGCGCTACTGCATCAACTCGATTTCGTTGAAGCTGGTGCCTGACGCCTGAGCATCTCCAGCAGCTGTACTGAGGTCACCGGCGGGCTGAAGAAGAAGCCCTGCCCGATATCGCACCCGAACTCGCGCAACTGATCCGCGGTCGCGGCGTCCTCGATCCCTTCCCCCACTGTGGTCAGGCCGAGCACATGGGCGAGGTCGATCGCCGCGCGCACCACCGCGGCGCCGCGCGGGTCGGTCAGGATCGGCGCGACGAAATGCCGGTCGAGTTTGACTTCGTCGATCGGCAGGTCCCGCAGATAGGACAGTGCCGAGTAGCCGGTGCCGAAGTCGTCGATGGCGATGCGAATACCGCTGTGCCGCAATTCGTTCAACACCGCACGCGTGCGTTCGATGTTGTCCAGGAACATGTCCTCGGTGATCTCGACGGTGAGCGCGGCGGGATCGAGCCCGCGACGGGTCAGGGCATCGGTGATCTTGGCCGGGATGCCGAGGTTGGCCAGCGACGGGGCGAACAGGTTGACCGCCACCGGCATGTCGAAGGACGCGGCATGCCACACCAGCGCGTCGTCGAGCGCACGGTTGAGCACCCGTTCGGTCACCGCGGCCATCAGGCCGTGCCGGCGGACCAGCGGCAGGAACTCCTCCGGGGTGAGGACCTCGCGGTCGGGACGCGGCCAGCGCAGCAACGCCTCCACCCCGACGATCCGGTTGGTTCGCAGGTCCAGTTTCGGTTGGTAGACCAGCATCAGTTCGGAGTCGGCGATGGCCTGACGGAGATCACCGAGTAGCTGAATCGCCGCCACCCCGCCGGTGTTGGCCGATAGCGGTCCCCCGCCGAGAATTTCGCGCTCGGCCGCGCTGACCACACCCATTTCCGGGTGATAGGTCTCCACGCCGCGGGTCCTGGCCCGCTTGGCGCAGTACATCGCCGTGTCGGCGCGACTGAGCAGTTCGTCGGCCGACAGTCCCGGCTCGTCGGGTTCGGCGATCGCCAGACCGACGCTGGGACGCATCAGCAGTTCCTGGCCGTCGATGACGAACGGCCGCTCGAAGGACTCCACCACCCGGTGGGCAACGAGGTGCGCTGCGTCCGTGCTGCCCTCCACCACCACTGAGAACTCGTCGCCGCCGAGCCGGGCCACCGTGTCGCCGGCGCGCACCGAGTTCAGCAACCGGTTGGCCACCCCCGTCAGCAACTTGTCGCCCACCGGATGGCCGAGGCTGTCGTTGACGAGCTTGAAGTCGTTGAGGTCCACCGCGACGACGCCGACCGCGATGCCGTCGCGTTCACGCAATGCCATGGCGTGGTCGAGACGTTCGTTGAACAGTGCCCGGTTGGGCAGGCCGGTAAGCGGATCGCGCAGCGCCTGCTGCGTGACAGCGACCACCAGCCGCCGGTTCTCGTTGACCGCCAGGAACTGCCGGACCAGCACGGCGATCACCAACAGGCCCGCCACGATCAAGACCGGTTGGGTTCGCAGCACCGGAACCGGTTGCGCGGCGGCGATGATCCCGGCCAGCAGCAGCGGGGTGAACGGCAACCAGATCGACGCCCAGCCGGGCATTTCCGGTGCGTCGGATTGGTCGTTGGTGGTCCGTCGGCTCGCCGCGGCGGCGACCGCGATGAGCAGCAGGCCCGCCACCCAGCCGATGTCGATCACATCGCCGCTGGCGTACTGGCTCTTGGCCGCCAGAAACGTGAACATGCTGTCCGACAGCGCAATACAGGCCAATCCAACGGTCAGCAGAGTGAGCGTGAGCCGGTGCTCGACTCCCGAGCGCACCAACACCACCGCAGCCACTGTCAGCACGACAACATCGGAGATCGGGTAGGCCAGCGAGACGGCGAACGCGAGCAGATCGGTTGCCCTGGCAGAGTAGAGCGGGCCGAGGATCGTCACCCAGCTGACCAGAAACAGCGACCCCGCCACGATCAGACCGTCGAAGAACACCCTGCCGCGGAACGGCCCCGCGTGCTCACTGGGGAACAGCAGCAGAGCTGCGCAGGCTCCGACCGGGAACATCAGGTAGGCGGCGTCGGCCACCGACGGGAACGGCACCACATCGAGGATGAGTTCGTAGTACGTCCAGATCGCCTCACCGATCCCCCACGCCACCAATGCTGCGGTCATCGCGATCCAGGCCAGGCGTAGCCGCCCACGCGCCGACCGCGCGGCGATGGCCGAAAAGAGCCCGGCAGGCACCGTGAGGACGAGTAGGACGAGGTCGTCGATAGCCCACAGCGCCGGCCCGTGGGATACACCGCTGACGATCCAGGCGACGAACGCGACGAAGATTGCACCGGCGATGGCAGCCACTACGTGCGCAGCCTTGGACACTGCACCGCCCCCTCCCCTGGGCGCCGCCGCGGATTCTCTGACGGCGGAGTAAGTCTAACCGAGCACACCCCTGCCGATATGCGTGTCGCGGTTCTCGGATGTGCCGTCGGCCAACAGCGGCAGCAACTCTGCCGACGGCAGCGGCAGGCTCAGGAAGTGGCCCTGAGCGAGCCGGCAACCGTGTTGGCGAAGCCACGTCACCGTTGCGGCGTCTTCGACCCCCTCGGCGACGGCGGACAGGCCTAGCCCGTCCGCAAGGCAGATCAGGGCACGGACCACGGTCGCGGCGCGCGGATCACCGACGACCGGTGAGATGAAGTGCCGGTTCAGCTTCACCTCGTCGATCGGCAACTCCCGCAGGAACGGCAGTACCGAGTTGCCGCTGCCGAGGTTGTCGATGGCTATGCGAATTCCGCTGCGCCGCAGGTCCTCCAGCACCGTACGAGTGCGCTCGAGGTTGTCGAGGAACACCTCCTCGGTAATCTCGACGGTCAGCGCTGCGGGCCGCAGGCCCCTTTCAGCGAGCGCGGCAGTGAGTTTGGCGGGAATCCCGCGGTTGGCCATCGATGCCGCGAAGAGGTTGACCGCGACGGGCACCTCGAAGGACGCCTCGTGCCAGCTGACCATGTCGTCGAGAGCGCGATTGAGCACGAATTCGGTTACCGGGCCGGTCAATCCGTGCCGATGCACCAGCGGCAGGAAATCCTTCGGCGTGACCACCTGGCCGTCAGGGCGGTGCCAGCGCAACAACGCCTCGACACCGACGATCCGCTCGGTGAACAGGTCGAACTTGGGCTGGTAGACCAGATTCAGTTCGCCGTTGGCGATGGCGTTGCGGAAGTCGCCGAGCAGAGCGATGGCCGCTACCCCACCGGCCTCCGCCCCGCTGGAGGCCGGAGCGAACATCTCCCCGTCGCCGGCGTCGGTCGCCAGGTGCATCTGCGAGTCATACGTCACCACACCGCGATTGCCCGACCGCTTGGCTGCATACATGGCGGTATCCGCGCGCTCCATCAGTTCACCGGCGCCCAGAGCGGGCTCGCCGGTATCGGCGAGCGCCAGCCCGATACTCGGCCGCATCGGCAGTTCGTGACCGGCGAACATGAAGGACTGATCGAACGCCTGCACCACCCGATCGGCGACCAGATGCGGCGCGTCGGCACTGCCGGACACCAGGAGGCAGAACTCGTCTCCGCCGGGCCGGGCGACGGTGTCGACCGACCGCACCGCGTTGCGCAGACGGTTGGCGACATCGATGAGCAGTTCGTCGCCGACAGAGTGGCCGAGGTTGTCGTTGACCAGCTTGAAGTCGTTGAGGTCCAACGAGATCACGCCGACCGTGCTGCCGTCGCGCCCACGCAACGCCATGGCGTGGTCTAGCCGCTCGTTGAACAGGGCACGGTTGGCCAGCCCGGTCAGTGGATCGCGCAGTGCCTGCTCGGCCACCGCGGTCACCAGCATCCGGTTTTCGCTCACCGCGAGGAACTGACGAATCAGTACCGCGACCACCAGCAGACCGGCGACGATCAGGACGAGACGATTCCGGAACAGATCCGGCGGGTTGGCGGCCGCGACGATGCCGGCCAACAGTAGCGGCACGTACGGCAACCAGATCGACGCCCAGCTCGGCAGCTCCAGCGCCTCGGAGCGCTCCCGCGTCCTCTGCCTGGTTGCCGCAGCCGCGACAGCGATGAAGATCAACCCCGCCACCCAACCGATGTCGATGGTCCGACCGCTGTTGTACTGTCCCTTGGCCGCGAGGTAGGCAAACGCACTGTCCGAGAGGGCAATACAGGCCACGCCCACCGTCGCCAGGGTCAGCGGAGCGCGGTCACGCACCCCCGATCGGACCAGCACGACCGTGGCCATCGTCAGCACCACCACATCGGAGAGCGGGTAGGCGATCGCGACCGCGAATCCGAGCCGGCTGATGGCGCCGGCGCTGGTGTAGAGCGGACCGAGCACCGTGACCCAGCCGACCAGGAACAGCGATGCCGCCACGATCAGGCCGTCCAACAGCACCCGGCCGCGAAGGGGTCCGGTGTTCCCGCCCGGCAACACCAGCAGCGCCACACACGCGGCGACGGGGAAGCCTAGGTAGGCAACGTCGGCCGGCGACGGGAACGGACTCCGCTTGGCGATCAGTTCGTAGTAGCTCCACAGCGCCTCGCCGACTCCCCAGCTGATCACTCCCACAGTGATGGCGGCCCAGGCCAGCCGAACGCGACCGTGCTCGGCGCGTGCGGCAAGAACGCTGAACACGATCGCGGGCAGGGTGAAGACCAGCAGCGCGATGTCGGATACCGCGGCCAGCGCTGTACCGCGCGACAGCCCGCCCACGATCCAGATGGTGAATGCGACGAAGACGACTCCGGAAGCGACGGCCACCTGCGCGGCCTTGGGCACGGCACCCTCCTGGCGGGACAGAGCGGACCTCATTGACGTCGATGAATCGTTGGCGGAGTGGCGTCGACTAGCGGGACCGCATGGTCTCCACCACGGCATCGCGATAGCCGCCTACGCGATCGGCCGGGCACCGCCTGAACAGGGTGACGAGGTCCGCGGAGGCGACGGGCGGGCTCAGGAAGAAACCCTGCCCGACAGTGCAGCCGTGCTCCTTGAGCCACTTGGCGGTCTGCGCGTTCTCGATGCCTTCGGCGACGGTCGACAGGCCAAGCTCGGCGGCCAGGTCGATGACGGCCCGAACCACGGCCGCCGCGCGTGGGTCGTCGAGCATCGGTGCGATGAAATGCCGGTCGAGTTTGACCTCGTCCACGGTGAGCTCGCGCATATAGGACAGCGCCGAGTAGCCGCTGCCGAAATCGTCGATGGCGATCCTGACCCCTCGCTCACGCAGGCGGGCCAGCACCAACTTCGTTCGTTCCATGTTGTCCAGGAACAGGTCCTCGGTGATCTCCACCGTCAGGATCGACGGCTCCAGACCCCGGTTGCCCAGCGCGAGGCTGATCGTGTCGGGCAGTCGCAGGTCGGCCATCGAGGGCGCGAAAAGGTTGATCGCGATCGGGATGGGCACGCCGGCGGCGCGCCATTCCAAGACGTCGTCGAGTGCCTTGCTGACCACGAAATCGTTGACCCGGCCCATGAGTCCGTACCGACGTACCAGCGGAAGGAATTGGTCCGGCGCGAGCACGCCGCGGCGGGGATGCGGCCAGCGAACCAGAGCCTCGGCGCCGACGATCGACCCGGTGTGCAGGTCGAACTTCGGTTGGTAGACCAGTGTCAGCTCGCAGTGATCGATCGCTTGGCGCAGTTCGCCGAGCAGCCGCACGGCTGCAGCGCCGTGCCCGCGCGATTCCGACGACGGCTTGTCGAACAAGTCGCTGTCCGGCGATTCGGCCAGCAGCATCTCGGAGTTGAATGTGTGCACACCACCGGTGCGTGACCGCTTGGCGGCGTACATCGCAATGTCTGCGCGTTTGAGCAGCTCTATCGCCGTCACGTCCGCGTCGTCGGCTTCAGCGACGGCCAAGCCCACGCTGGGCCGCACCAGCAGCTCCTGGCCGACGATGTGGAACGGTCGGTCGAATGCCTCCACCACCCGGTGGGCGATCAGCTGCGTATGGTCGTCACGGCCCTCGAGGAGCACCGCGAATTCGTCACCGCCGAGGCGTGCCACGGTGTCGCCGTCGCGCACGCACCCCAGGATGCGCTCGGCGACCAGATTGAGCAGTTCGTCGCCCACCGGATGGCCCAGAGTGTCGTTGACCACCTTGAAGTCGTCGAGGTCCATGGCCAGTACACCGACGGTCAAGCCGGCGCGCTGGCGCATCTGCATGGCGTGATTGAGATGGTCGTTGAACACGATCCGGTTGCCCACACCGGTCAGCGGATCGCGCAACGCCTGCTCGGCAACCTCCACCAACAGCCTGCGGTTTTCGCTCATCGTCAACAACTGACGAGCCAGGAACGCCACCACGAGCACCGCGCTGGGCACCAGTACCGGCAATTCCCGGACCAGATGCGGCGGCTCGAGCAGTGCGACCACGCTGGCACCCGCCACCGGAATGAACGGCAGCCACACCGAGGCCACCGAAGATGGTTGGGCCACAACAGTATCCAGCACAGTGAAATCGCGTCCCGCGATCGCTGCCGCGGTCATCAGCAACAGCCCGGCCAGCCAACCGTAATCCATCGAATCCACGCCGATATGACGTTGTGTCGCAGCCAGATACACGAACACTGCGTCGGGGACCGCGATACAGGTCATCGCCAGTGTCAACAGCATCAGCGTGCGCCGCTGGCCGGGCAGCGCCCGCGCCAGTACCAGAATCGCGATCGTCAGGACGGTTGCGTCGAGCACCGGATAGCTCAGCGACACCGCGATTTTGAACCGGCTCGGGATGTCGACCCGCATGATCTCGTCGAGGATGACGACCCACACCACGATGGTGAACGACGCCGCGACGACGAGTCCGTCGAGCATCAAACGGGTGCGTGAGGTGCGGGTCAGCCCCGCGGCCAGCAGTACCAGGGCAACCCCGGTCGCGATCGGCAGAACGAGGTAGGCGGCGTCGGCCACCGAAGGAAACGGTGCGATGGCGCCGCTGACCTCGTAGTAGCGCCAAATTGCGGCACCGAGAGTGAATCCGGCCAGTCCGACGGTCATCGACACCCAGGCGGCCCGAACCCGGCCTCGGGTCACCCGGGCGGTCATGGCCGAGGTGAACGCCGCGACGGCCGCCACCACAACCAGCGCGGTGTCCGAGTCGACGACGAGCGCCAGGATTCCGGCATCCGGCTGTAACGCCGCGAGCCACCCGAAGTACACCGCGCCGATCAGCGCGACAAGAGCCGCGCTACCGGCCACCCTCGGCGCCGCCTTCGGATGTCCCACCCGGCCCCCGATCGTCGTGGCAACTCCGCGGCGAAAATTGACCGCAACGAAAATGTTAACGACATGGGGCGGCCCATGAGCGAATTCAGGGCAGCTTCGACACCAAATCCTCCACGCCGACGCGCGGTCCAGTGAAGAACGGTATCTCCTCGCGGACGTGCCGGCGGGCCTCGGTGGCCCGCAGATCACGCATCAGATCGACGATGCGGTGCAACTCCATGGCCTCGAAAGCCAGGATCCATTCGTAGTCGCCCAACGCGAAGGCGGGCACGGTGTTGGCGCGCACATCCTTGTACCCGCGGGCGGCCATCCCGTGGTCGGCGAGCATCTTCCGCCGCTCCTCGTCGGGCAGCAGGTACCAGTCCAGCGAACGGACGAACGGGTAC
The DNA here is from genome assembly GCF_036023875.1 of Mycobacterium sp. NBC_00419. Classification (NCBI taxonomy): domain Bacteria; kingdom Bacillati; phylum Actinomycetota; class Actinomycetes; order Mycobacteriales; family Mycobacteriaceae; genus Mycobacterium; species Mycobacterium sp. NBC_00419. Next base: position 5,007,185 of record NZ_CP107931.1, on the reverse strand, counting down.
ACGCACACATAGTTGCCGGGTTCCTCGCCGGCCAGAAACGCCGGAACGTGGCTCTTGTTGAATTCCGCGGGGCGGTGCAGCGCGACGCTGCTCCACACCGGCTTGCTCACGCGGCCCAGGGTGGTGGTGCGACGAAAGTCACTGTAGGTCGACTGCAGCGATTCGATCCGCTCGGCGTGCGTCCAGAACATGAAGTCGGCGTCGGCGCGCATACCGGCGACGTCGTAGATGCCGCGGAACACCACCCCGTTGTCCTCCTGCTGCTTGAGGAAGGTGGCGGTCTCGTCGGCGACCGCGGCGCGGGCGTCTTCGTCGTAGCCCAGCGCCCCCTGCTCCACGGCGAACGCCGAGAACATGACGTATCGGATGGTGGCGTTGAGCTCGTCGTAGTCCAGTCGTGCCATGGCACCCATCGTGCCACGCGGGCCTCGCGTTATTTGCGCGTGGTGGCGGCCACCACAGCCGCTGCCGCGCTCCCGGCCACCGCCAGGCAGGCAGGCACGCCGATGCCGTCGAGGTAGTTGCCCGCGATGGCCAGCGTCGCGGGCAGGTCGGCCCGCAACTGTGCGGCCAGCGCGGCGTGACCGGGGCCGTACTGCGGCATTGCATCGAGCCAGCGGTGCACGAGGATGTCGACCGGGTCGACGTTGATGCCGAACACCGTCAACAGGTCGGCCACCGCCCAGGCCGCAAGGTCGGTGTCCGAGGTCGACCGCGCGATGTCGTCGCCGAAGCGGCCGAACGACATGCGCAGCAGCTCGCAGTTGCCGCGGCTGCCCCATTTGCGGCTCGACAGCGTTATCGCCTTGCCGTGCAAGCGTTCTCCACTGGCCACCAGTACACCGGACTGCGGCGGAAACGGCGTGCCGCCGGGTGCGGCCATCGCCAGCACCGCGGCCGAGGCCACCGGAATCCCGGCCGCCACCGCGGCCGCGCGGGGCGCGATCTCGCCGATGAGTGCGGGCAACCGGGGCACAGGCACGGCGAGGATCACCGCGTCGGCGTACCGGTGGGTGCCCTCGTCGTCGCGTACCGACCAGCCCGCGCCGTCGGCGGTGATCTGGTTGACGGCAGCCTGCACCCACTGCAGCCCGCTGCGCTGGATCAGCGCATCCAGCAGCACCTGGTAACCACCCTCGATGGCGCCGAATACCGGGCCGCGGCTGCCACCGGGCAGTGCGCGCCTGGCCGCCTCGGTGAGACTGGTCGCGCCCGCGTCCAGCGCTGCTGCGATGGTGGGCGCCGCCGCGCGGATGCCGATGGTCGCCGCGGAACCGGCGTAGACCCCGGACAGCATCGGGTCGACGGAACGGGCCACGACCTGTTCGCCGAACCGGTCGGCCACCACCGCGCCGACGGCGGGGTCGGCGCCGGCCTGCCACTGCAGTCGGCGGTGCGGTTCGGCGGCCATCTGCGCGATCGTCGCGTCGTCGACCAACCCGGTCACCGACGCCGCCGACGTCGGGACGCCGTTGACGGTGTCAGGCGGCAGCGGATGGATTCGGCCCTGGCTGAAGATCGTCGGGCGGACCCCGGTGGTGCTGATCTGGCGGTCCGCCAAGCCCAGTTCGGCCAGCAGCGCCGGCACTTCGGGGCGGCGCGCCACGAACGCCTCGGCGCCGATGTCCACCGGCTGACCGCCCAGCGATTCGGTGCGCAGGATGCCGCCGAGGCGGTCGGCCGGGTCGAACAGGGTGATGGTGGCGTCCCCGCCGACCGCGGCACGAATGCGGTAGGCGGCCACCAACCCCGAGATGCCGCCCCCCACAATGCAATAGGAGGTTTTCACGGTCACAGCGAGTGCACCAAGGCCACCAAGTCGGTCAACAGCTCGGGATCGGTCGGGGGCAGCACGCCGTGGCCGAGGTTGAAGACATGACCTGCGGCGCCGGCGTCGATGGCCAGCCGCCCGTCGTCGACGACGGCGCGGGCCGCCTTCTCCACCACCGGCCAGCCGGCCAGCAGCGTCACAGGGTCGAGGTTGCCCTGCAGCGCCAGCCCGGGCCCGACGCGGGTCGCGGCATCGGCCAGCGAGGTGCGCCAGTCCACGCCCACGACCGCCGGGGCGCCGTGACCGGCGACCGCCTCGGCCATCGCGCCGAGCAGTTCCGCGGTGCCCACCCCGAAGTGGGTCATCGGCACGCCGTAGCCGGCCAGCGCGGTGAACACCCGGGTGCTGTGCGGCAGCACGTGGGTGCGGTAGTCGGCCAGCGACAGCGTGCCCGCCCAGGAATCGAAGACCTGGATGGCGTCGACGCCGGCGTCGAGCTGCACCTTCAGGAACGCGATCGTCAGGTCGGTGAGCACCCCCATGAGGGCATGCCAGGTGGCCGGCTCGGCCAGCATCATCGCCTTGGTCTTCTCGTGCAGCTTGCTGGGGCCGCCCTCGATCAGGTAGGACGCCAGCGTGAACGGGGCGCCCGCGAACCCGATCAGCGGCACCTCGCCGAGCGCGTCCACCAACAGACCCACCGCCTCGGCGACCGCGCTGACCCGCTGCAGTTCAAGACTTTTCATCGCGTCGACGTCAGCCTTGGCGCGGATCGGGTGGGCAATCACCGGACCGACGTCGGGAACGATGTCGAGGTCGATACCCGCCCCCCGCAGCGGGACGACGATGTCGGAGAACAGGATCGCCGCGTCGACACTGTGCCTGCGCACCGGCTGCAGGGTGATCTCGCAGATCAACTCGGGGTCGAAACAGGCCTGCATCATCGTGTTCTTGGCTCGCAGCGCCCGGTACTCCGGCAGCGAGCGGCCGGCCTGGCGCATGAACCACACCGGGACACGGCTGGGTTTGCGGCCCGTAGCGGCGGCCAGGAAGGGGGCCTCGGGCAGTGCGCGACGCGTACTCATCGCGTCCATGCTGCCACGGTGCGCAAAGCCGGGAATCCGGCGATGGCGCGAATTCGGCGCGCCTGCCCCCCTGACCTCGCCGATGCGGCTAGCGTCAATCGACGTGACCACTGCGGAACCGGTGCAATTCCGCGAGGCGGTGGCGGCTATGAGCGCCGCGAAGGTGCGGCCCGAGATCGAGTTGGGCCCAATCCGTCCACCCCAACGCCTCGCGCCGTACAGCTATGCCATCGGCGCCGAGGTCAAGCAGCCGGAGACCGAGGTCATCCCGGAACGCTCCGAGGGTGACGCCTTCGGCAGACTGATCCTGCTGCACGATCCCGACGGCTCGGAAGCCTGGGACGGCACCATGCGCCTGGTCGCCTACATCCAGGCCGACCTGGACTCCAGCGAAGCCGTCGACCCGCTGCTGCCCGAGGTGGCCTGGAGCTGGCTGGTGGATGCGCTGGAGTCCCGCTCCGAACACGTCACCGCGCTGGGCGGAACCGTCACGGCCACCACCTCGGTGCGCTACGGCGACATCTCCGGTCCGCCGCGCGCCCATCAGCTGGAGCTGCGCGCCTCGTGGACGGCGACGACGATGTCGCTGGGCACCCACGTGCAGGCATTCTGCGAAGTTCTCGAGCACGCTGCCGGCCTGCCGCCGGTGGGAGTGACCGACCTGAATTCCCGCACCCGCGCCTGAGATGGTCGAAGACGACGACGGCGCCGGGGCGCCCGAAACCCCCGACGAAGAAGCAGTTGAGGCGACCCCGCTACTCGAACCCGCCGAGGGCGTGCCGCCGCTGTCGGTCAGCGTCACCGACATCGCCGAGGCGGCCGAGAAGCTGGCATCCGGGCACGGACCGTTCGCGATCGACGCCGAACGCGCCTCCGGCTTCCGCTACTCCAACCGGGCTTACCTGATCCAGATTCGGCGCAACGGGGCCGGCACCGTCCTCATCGACCCGGTCAACCACGGCAGCAGCCCGATCGACGTCCTCAAACCCGTCGCCGATGTGCTGTCCGAGGACGAGTGGATCCTGCATGCGGCCGATCAAGATCTGCCGTGCCTGGCCGAAGTGGGCCTTCGCCCGCCGGCGCTCTACGACACCGAACTGGCCGGCCGGCTGGCGGGCTTCGACCGGGTCAACCTCGCGGCGATGGTCCAGCGCCTGCTCGGGCTTGGCCTGGCCAAGGGCCACGGCGCGGCCGACTGGTCCAAACGCCCGCTGCCGGATGCCTGGCTCAACTACGCCGCGCTGGACGTCGAGGTGTTGATCACGCTGCGCGAGGAGATCGCGGCCATTTTGGCCGAGCAGAACAAAAGCGATTGGGCGGCAGAGGAATTCGAGTACCTGCGCAGCACCAATACGTCAGCGGCACAGATCACCCGGCGGGACCGCTGGCGGCGGACGTCGGGCATTCACAAAGTGCGTAGCCGGCACGGGTTGGCCGCCGTGCGCGAACTGTGGACGGTGCGCGATCAGATCGCCCGCAGCCGAGATATCGCACCCGGGCGGATCCTGCCGGATTCGGCGATCATCGCCGCGGCGCAGGCCGACCCCAAGACGGCCGAGGACCTCACCAAGCTGCCGATCTTCGGCGGCAGTAAGCAGCGCCGCGGTGCCCATGTATGGCTCGGCGCGCTCGAGACCGCCCGTGCCAACCCCGAGCCGACCGATTCCGCTGAGGCGCAGAACGGTCCGCCGCCTGCGGTGCGCTGGGCCAAACGCAAACCGGAGGCTGCCGCACGCCTGGACGCCGCACGCGCCGCGCTGACCGAGCTGTCGGCGCGGGTGGGGGTACCCACCGAGAATCTGGTGTCGCCGGAATTGGTCCGCCGGTTGTGCTGGGACTGGCAGGCAGATGTCGCCGACCGGGCCGGTGCCATCGACGAGTTCCTGCGCGAGGCCGGCGCACGGTACTGGCAGCGCCAGCTGGCGGTGCCGGTGCTCGCCACTGCGCTCACCCCGGTCAGCCCCGCCTAGCCGTCGCAGGCCCGAGGCTGCACCGTGCGAGGGTCTCCGAACAGACTTAGTCGACCTGCTCGCTGACACTCTCGTCGAGCGCGCCCAGTGCGGCCACCCAGCCGGTCACCTGGCGGGCCACGTTCTGCTCGGTCAACCCCACCTGCTCGAGCACCTCACCGCGCGCGGCATGCTCCAGGAACTGCTGGGGCACACCGACATCGCGGCACGGCACGTCGATTTCCGCGGCGCGCAACGCCGCCGAGATAGCCGAGCCGACACCGCCGCGCACACCGTTGTCCTCGAGGGTGACGACGAGCTTGTGCGACGTGGCCAGCGGCGCAATGGCTTCGGGTACGGGAATGACCCACCGCGGGTCGACGACCGTCACACCGATCCCCTGGTTACGCAGGCGCTGGGCGACCTTGAGTGCCATCGAGGCGAACGAGCCCACCGCAATCAGCAGCACGTCGTTGCCGAGGCCGTCGGACGGCGAGGCCAGGATGTCCACCCCGGCACGCCGCTCGATGGCCGGAATGTCTTCTCCCACAGGTCCTTTAGGGAACCGTAGCGCCGTCGGGCCGTCATTGATCTCGAGCGCTTCGCCGAGCTCCTCCCGCAGCCGCGCCCCGTCGCGCGGGGCGGCGACCCGGATACCGGGCACGATGTTGAGCATCGACATGTCCCAGATGCCGTTGTGACTGGCGCCGTCGTTGCCGGTAACACCGGCCCGGTCGAGCACAATCGTCACCGGCAGCCTGTGCAGCGCGACGTCCATCATGATCTGGTCGAAGGCCCGGTTGAGGAAGGTCGAGTAGATCGCCACCACCGGATGCAGTCCACCCATCGCCAAGCCGGCCGCCGAGGTCATGGCGTGCTGCTCGGCGATGCCGACATCGAAGAGCCGGTCCGGGAATCGCTCGCCGAAGGCCGACAGACCGGTCGGGCCGGGCATGGCCGCAGTGATCGCGACGATGTCGCGGCGCTTGGCGGCGTAGGTGATGAGCGCGTCGGAGAACACCGCGGTCCATCCCGGCGCCGAGGCCTGGGTGGCCCGCCCGGTCACCGGGTCGATGACACCGGTGGAGTGCATCTGCTCGGCCTCGTCGTTCTCGGCGGGTGCGTAGCCCATGCCCTTGCGGGTGACGACGTGGACGATCACCGGGGCGTTGAAGCCGCGGGCGTGCCGCAGGGCGTTCTCCACCGCGTGCTCGTCGTGACCGTCGATCGGGCCGACGTACTTCAATCCCAGGTCGGTGAACATCGCCTGCGGCGACAGCGCATCCTTGAGCCCGGCCTTGACGCTGTGCAGGGCCTGGTAGAACGCCTCGCCCACCAACGGCATGCCGCGAACCGCCGTCCGGCCCCGCTCGAGGACACGCTCGTAGCCGGGCTGCAGCCGAAGACCGGCCAGGTGGTTGGCCAGGCCGCCGATGGTCGGGGCATAGCTGCGGCCGTTGTCGTTGACGACGATGACCACCGGGCGACGCGAGGCGGCGATGTTGTTCAGCGCCTCCCAGCACATACCGCCGGTCAGTGCGCCGTCGCCGACGACCGCAACCACATGGCGGTTGCGGTGACCGGCGAGCTCGAAGGCCTTGGACAGGCCGTCGGCATAGGACAGCGCCGAAGACGCATGGCTCGATTCGACCCAGTCGTGCTCGCTCTCGGTCCGCGACGGATAGCCGGACAGGCCGTCCTTCTTGCGCAGCGAGTCGAAGTCGGCGCTGCGGCCGGTGAGCATCTTGTGCACATAAGCCTGATGGCCGGTGTCGAAGAGAATCGGATCGTGCGGCGAGTCGAAGACGCGGTGCAACGCCAGCGTCAGCTCGACCACGCCGAGATTGGGCCCCAGGTGCCCACCCGTCGCAGCGACCTTATGGATCAGGAACTGGCGAATCTCTGCGGCCAGCTCGCTGAGCTCGTCTTGCGACAGGTGTTGCAGATCAGCAGGGCCGCGGACCTGTTCCAACATCAGGCCAGTCTACGCACGCCCTCGGCGATCAGTCCTGCTGAGACTTGTAGATGTCGGGCATTCCGTCGTGGTCTGCGTCACGTGTTTCCAGCAGCCACACCGACCGGTAGTGGCGGTTGCGCAGGCGCAGCACGATGGCCGCGAGCAACGCGGCCAGCAAACTGCCACTGAGCACAGCGACCTTGACTATGTCGTCGCGTGCGGACCCCGATTCGTACGCCAAATCCCCGATCAGCAGGGATACCGTGAACCCGATACCGGCCAGCAGCGACATCCCGAAGACGTCGATCCAGCGCAGTGCCGAGTCCAGGCTGGCGCGGGTCGCGGCGGCCAGAATCCAGGTGGTGCCGAACACCCCCACCGTCTTGCCCAGCACCAGCCCGAAAACGATCCCCAACGCAATGGGATGTCGCAGCGCTGTCATCAATCCGTCATAGCCACCGAAGGTCACGCCGGCGGCGAAAAACGCGAACACGGGGACCGCGAAACCGGCCGACACCGGCCGCATCACGTGCTCGAAATGCTCGGCCAGCCCGGGCCCGGTGTCACCGTGGTCGCGCTCGTTGCGCAGCACCGGGACGGTGAAGCCCAGCAGCACTCCGGCCACCGTGGCGTGCACCCCGGACTCGTGGACGAACGCCCAGGTGAGTGCGGCCAGTGGCAGCAGCAGCCACCAGGACCGGATGCGCCGCTGCACCAGGAACGCGAACAGTGCCAGCGGAATCAACGCGGCCAGCAGCGCGACGAACTTGATCTTCTCGGTGTAGAACACCGCGATCACGGTGATCGCCAGCAGATCGTCGACCACCGCCAGGGTCAGCAGGAACGTCCGCAGCGCCGAGGGCAGGTGGGTGGAGATGACGGCGAGCACCGCTACAGCGAAGGCGATGTCGGTGGCGGTCGGGATGGCCCATCCCCGCATGGCACCGTCACCGGCGTTGGCGGTGAAGGCCACGAAGATGGCCGCCGGAACCACCATGCCGCCGACGGCCGCGGCGATGGGCAGCGCCGCACGGCTCGCGTCGCGCAGGTCGCCGGCGACGAACTCGCGCTTGAGTTCGAGCCCGACGACGAAGAAGAAGATGGCCAGCAGACCGTCGGCAGCCCAACCCCCCAGACTCAGATCAAGGTGCAGGCCGAGCCGGTCGGTGCCGACGTGGAAGGCCGTCAGGTTGTGATACGACGCCGACCACTTCGAGTTGGCCCAGATGAGCGCCGTCGCAGCGGCGACGAGCAGCAGCGCGCCGCCGACGGTCTCCTTGCGCAGGATGGTGGTGACGCGGGCCGTCTCCGACCAGGAGCCACGGGAGAACAGCGCGCGCTGCAACAAGGGCTTTCGCTCGGCCACGATTCACCTCGTCGTCGACGGGACAGGGTTCGCTGCCGACCAGACTTCCCGGCACACCATTCGGGCGGTGAGTCTACCGAGGCTTCACCGCGTCAGTAGGGCAACGCATTCGATGTGATGGGTCAGCGGGAACGAGTCGAACACCCGGATCTGCTCGACGGTGTACCCGCGGGCCCGGTACAGGCCGATGTCGCGGGCGAACGCGGCGGCCTCACAACCGACGTGGATGACCCGCGGGACCCCGGCTTCGGCGAGCAGATCGATGACCTCGCGCCCGGCCCCCGACCGCGGCGGGTCGAGTACCGCGATGTCCGCGCCGGCACGCGCGGCGCCGAGCGCGCGGCGTACCGACTCGGTGAGGATCTCGACCTGCGGCAGATCGGCCAAGGCTGCGCGCGCCGAACGAGTGGCGTTGCGCGAGGTGTCAACGGACAGGACTCGTCCGCTCTCACCGACGACGTCGGCGAGCACCGCGGCGAACAGCCCCACCCCGCCGTACAGATCCCACGCTGTGGTCGCGGCGCTGTCGGCGGCCCATTGGCGCACCAGCGCGCTGTAGGTCGAGGCGGCCTCGCGGTGCGCCTGCCAGAACCCGGTCACCGGCACCCGCCACACCCGATCACCGACGCGCTGCACGGTCTCCTCGGCGCCCTCCACGACACGCGTGCGCCGCGGCTGCCGGGTAGTGCACACGATGTGGCGGCCGCCGTCGTCATCGAGCACCACGTGCACCTGCTCGCCGGGTTCCCACCGGATGGCATCCAGCCCGTCGAGCATGCCGGCCGGTAGCTGCCCGCAGTGCAGATCGGTGACGAGTTCCTCGCTGTGATAGCGGTGGAAACCGGCCCGGCCGTCGTCGCCCACCGCCAGTCGTACCCGGGTACGCCAACCCGTCGCCGCCCCGTCACCGACAGGTTCGGCGACACCGTCCCAGGTGAAGTCGCCCAGGCGCGCCAGCTGGTTGGCGACCACCTGCCCCTTGATCGCGCGGGCGGCAGCAGGGTCGGCGAAGGCCAGATCGCAGCAGCCCGCACCGTCCACTCCGGCGATCTGGCACAGCGACTCGACGCGGTCGGGGGACGGTTCAATGATCTCGAAAGCTTCTGCGTGCCAATACGATCCGCGATCGCCAGTCACCCGGGCGCGGACCCGCTCCCCCGGCAGCGCGTAGCGGACGAAAACCACGCGGCCCTCGTGCCGGGCCACGCAGCTGCCGCCGTTTGCTGCCGGACCGGTGTCGAGAACCAGTTCGGTCGGGACGGGTACGGTCACTCGACGAAACCGCGGCGAACGTCACCGGGCGCGTTCTGCTCCTGCATATCGTGCAGGCGCTCGGAGGAATTCAGTTGCCATGGAACAGAAGTCACCATCACGTTGGGCATGAACAGCAGCCGGCCTTTCAGGCGCAACGCGCTCTGGTTGTGCAGGATCTGTTCCCACCAGTGACCGACGACGTACTCGGGGATGAAGACCGTGACGACGGTGCGCGGGGCTTCCTTGCTGATCCGCTTGACGTAGTCCAGCACCGGGCGGGTGACTTCCCGGTACGGGGAGGCAACGACTTTCAGCGGCACCGTGACGTCGCTGTCCTCCCAGGTGTGCACCAGCTGACGTGTCTCGGCGTCGTCGACGTTGACGGTGATGGCCTCGAGCACATCCGGGCGGGTCGCCCTGGCGTAGGACAACGCGCGCAGCGTCGGCAGGTGCAGCTTGGAGACCAGCACGACAGCATGGTTGCGGCTGGGCAATACGATGTCGCCCTGCTCGGCCTCCTGGGCGGCCAGCTCCCGCGACACCGTGTCGTAGTGCTTGTGGATCGCCTTCATCAGGACGAACAGGCTCGACATCGCCACGATCGCAATCCACGCGCCGGCAGCGAATTTGGTGACCAGCACCACGATCAGCACAGAGCCGGTGGCGATGAATCCGATGGTGTTGATCACCCGCGCGCGGATCATGCGGCGCCGGGCCGCCGGGTCGGTTTCGGTGCGCAGATGCCGGGTCCAGTGCCGCACCATGCCGATCTGGCTGAGCGTGAACGAAATGAACACACCCACGATGTAGAGCTGGATCAGCGCGGTGACCTCGGCGCGGAATGCCACCACGAAGGCGATGGCCGCCAGCGCCAGGAAGACGATGCCGTTGGAGAACGCCAGCCGGTCGCCGCGGGTGTGCAGCTGGCGCGGCAGGTAGCGGTCCTGGGCCAGGATGGAGCCCAGCACCGGGAAGCCGTTGAACGCGGTGTTGGCGGCCAGCACCAGGATCAGCGCGGTAACGCCGGTGATCAGGAACAGCCCCGGCGGGAAGTTGTGGAAGATCGAGTCGGCCAGCTGCGCCACCAGAGTCTTCTGCTGGTAGCCCGGCGGTGCCCCGATGAGCTGTTCCTCGGGCCGCTCGGCGACCTTGGCGCCGGTCTCCAGGGACAACACGATCATGCCGATGAAGAGCGTCACCGCGACACCACCCAGCAGGGCCAGCGTGGTCGCGGCGTTCTTCGACTTGGGTTTGCGGAACGCCGGCACCCCGTTGCTGATCGCCTCCACACCGGTCAGCGCCGCACAGCCGGACGAGAACGAGCGGGCGACCAGGAACACCAGCGCCAGGCCCATGACGTCACCGTGTTCGGAACGCAGGCCGAAACCGGCCGACTCAGCCTGCAGGTGGTGGCCCAGGACGTGGATCTGGAAGAACCCCCACAGCAGCATCAGGAACATGGCGATCATGAAGGCGTAGGTCGGGATGGCGAAAGCGGTGCCCGATTCCCGGATCCCCCGCAGGTTGGCCGCCGTCAGCAGCACGATCGCGGTGACCGCGAAGATCACTTTGTGCTCGTTGATGAACGGGACCGCCGAGCCGATGTTCGACATCGCCGAGGCCATCGACACCGCGACGGTCAGCACGTAGTCGACGAGCAGCGCGCTGGCCACCGTCAGCCCCGCAGTCGGCCCCAGATTGGTGGTCACCACCTCGTAGTCGCCGCCGCCGGACGGGTAGGCGTGCACGTTCTGCCGGTAGGACGCGACCACGACGAGCATCACCAGGGCGACTGCCAGTCCGATCCACGGCGCCATCGAATACGCGGCCAGCCCGGCGACCGAGAGCACCAGGAAGATTTCCTCGGGCGCGTATGCCACCGACGACATGGCATCGGAGGCGAAGACAGGAAGGGCGATCCGCTTGGGCAGCAGCGTGTGGCTGAGCTTGTCGCTGCGGAAGGGTTGCCCCAGGACCAGCCGACGCGCGGCGGTCGAAAGCTTAGACACGAGTGCCAAGACTAAGCCCAACGGCGTTTGGCTGTAGCGTTCCCCATACTGTCGTTGTCCGCACGCATGGGTCAGCCACTTTCCGGCCCCCGCTGCGGCGGGCCGACGCACGACGTAGCCGAGAGGACAGCTGGTGCGGATAGTGGTGATGGGGTGCGGCCGAGTAGGCGCCTCGCTGGCCGACGCGCTATCCCGGATCGGGCATGACGTCGCAATCATCGACCGCGACGGAACGGCCTTCCACCGACTGTCCCCGGAGTTCTCCGGCGAGCGGGTGCAGGGCATGGGCTTTGACCGGGAAGTGTTGCTGCGCGCGGGTATTCAGAATGCCGACGCCTTTGCCGCGGTGTCCTCCGGTGACAACTCCAACATCATCTCCGCGAGAGTCGCCCGCGAGACCTTCGGCGTGAAGCGGGTGGTGGCCCGCATCTACGACGCCAAGCGCGCGGCCGTTTACGAACGCCTCGGCATCCCCACGGTGGCCACCGTGCCGTGGACCACCGACCGGCTGCTCAACGCGCTCGTCGGCGACACCGAGACCACCAAGTGGCGCGATCCCACCGGCACCGTGGCAGTCGCGGAAGTCTCGCTGCACGAAGGGTGGGTGGGTCACCGGGTGACCACCCTGGAGGAGGCCACCGGCGCGCGAGTGGCGTTCCTGATCCGATTCGGCACCGGAATCCTGCCCGAAGCCAAGACCGTCGTGCAGGCCGGCGATCAGGTCTACGTCGCGGCGGTGTCCGGGCGTGCCGCCGAGGCGCTGGCGATCGCCGCGCTACCACCGGGGCCGGACGCCGGAGAGGGGCACTAGCCAGATGGGCGAGAAACGGTTGAAGGTCGCGATCGGCGGGGCCGGCGCGGTCGGTCGTTCGATCGCCCGCGAGCTCGTGGACAACCACCACGACGTCACCCTGATCGAGCGCAACGCCGAGCATGTCGACGTCGACGCGATCCCGGCCGCGCACTGGCGCCTCGGTGACGCGTGCGAGCTCAGCCTCCTCGAGGCGGTGCACCTCGAGGAGTTCGACGTGGTGATCGCCGCGACCGGCGACGACAAGGCCAACGTGGTGCTCTCGTTGCTCGCCAAGACCGAGTTCGCGGTGTCGCGGGTGGTGGCCCGCGTCAACGACCCGCGCAACGAGTGGCTGTTCGACAGCGCCTGGGGCGTCGACGTCGCGGTCTCCACCCCGCGCATGCTGGCCTCCCTGGTCGAGGAGGCCGTCGCGGTGGGCGATCTCGTGCGTCTGATGCAGTTCCGCCAAGGCCACGCCAACCTCGTCGAGATCACGCTGCCCGACGACACGCCTTGGGGTGGCAGGCCGGTGCGCAAGCTGACCCTGCCGCGCGACGCGACGCTGGTGACGATCCTGCGCGGTCCGCGGGTGATCGTGCCCGAACCGGACGAGCCGCTGGAAGGCGGTGACGAGTTGTTGTTCGTCGCCGCACCGGAGGTCGAGGGCGAACTGCGCTCGACGGTGCTCGCGGAATCCTAAGGCTGACGCTTCAGTCGCCGGCCGGCTCGATCTCGGTGTCGGCCTCTTCTTCGGCATGCCGGGCGTGCACCGCACGCTGGGCGACGCGGATCGCCAAATAGGTCACCAGGGCTGCGACCGCGGTCAACGGCCAGCCCATCGCGATACGGGCCACACCCAGCCAGCCCGTCCGGTCGGCGTCGTAGAGCTGATGCTGAACCACGAAGCGGGCGCCGAACACCAGTACCCAGGTCAAGGTGGCGATGTCGAAAGCCAACACCGCTCGCCTGCTCTGCCGCCAGGCGCGGTCATGACCGTTGATCCAGCTCCACACGTAACCGACCACCGGCCGGCGGATCAGGATCGAGGCGGCGAACACCGTGGCCCACAGCAGCGAGGTCCAGATGCCGAGCAGGAAGTACCCCTTCGAGGCTCCGACGATCCAGGCGATCAGGGCGCTGATGCCCACGCCGATGAACCCTGAGATGGCGGGTTGCACGGAGTCCCGGCGGATCAGTCGCCACACCAGGATCAGCGCGGCCACACCCAGAGCGGCACTGATGGCGGGAACGAGCCCGAAGGCGGTGTTGACCGGGACGAGGACGGCGACGGGGAGGGCGGAGTAGATGAGTCCGCTGATGCCGCCCATCTGGGCCAGCAGCGCCTGCGCCGGGGTTTTCTTGACTTCTTCGTCCACGGGTTCGGAGGTGGCCTGCGCCTCGCTCAACGCTGGATCTCGTAGTGCGGGTTGTAGATGGCCTTGCCGCCGTTCTCCAGGGTGCCGAGCCGGCCATGTACCCGCAGGGTCCGTCCGGACTCGATGCCGGGGATGCGGCGCTGGCCCAGCCAGACCAAGGTGACGATGTCGGTGCCGTCGAAGAGTTCGGCGCGCACGCCGCCCGCACAGCCCTTGGCATTGGTGTCCACGCTGCGCAGCGTGCCGACCATCGTGACTTCTTGTCCGCGCCGACAGTCGACGGCCCGATGTGCACCGGTGCTGGCGGCCTCGCCGGTCAGCTCCTCGGCGTCGCGTTGCTCGGGATCTTCCGTCAACCGACGCGTGATGCGGCGAACAAAACCTTCGGCCGTAGCCATGGCCTCTCCTGAAGTTCGATCACACTGCCAACGTCACGGTAGACCTGTTGGTTCCCCAATGCCACGCGGCATACCCGGAGCGGACGCGGTTCTATCGACACAAGGCACGATTGCCGCTATGTCGATCACTCTGCATGGCGTGACGGCGGTTCTGCTGCCCGGAACCGGCTCCGACGACGACTACGTCTACCGCGCCTTCAGTGCACCCCTACACCGGGCCGGTGCGGTGGTAGTGGCCGTCGCACCACAGCCGAAAAGCCTGGTCAGTGGCTATCTCTGGGCGCTCGACGACGCCGCCCGGCACGGCCCGGTCGCGGTGGGCGGCGTGTCCATCGGCGCGGCCGTCGCCGCAGCGTGGGCGCTGGCGCACCCCGAGCGCGTCGTGGCGGTGCTGGCAGCACTGCCGCCGTGGACCGGTGACCCGAACCAGGCTGCCGCCGCACTGGCCGCCCGCCACACCGCACATCAGTTGCGCACCGATGGCCTGGCGGCCACGACGGCACAGATGCGCGACTCCAGTCCGGCCTGGCTCGCCGACGAGCTCACCCGCAGCTGGCTGGCGCAGTGGCCGCAGCTACCTGAGGCGATGGAGGAAGCCGCACGCTACGTCTCCCCCACCACTGCGGAGTTCGAGCGGCTCGGCGTGCCGATGGGAGTGGTCGGTGCCACCGACGACCCGATCCACCCGCTGGAGGTGGCACTGGAGTGGGTGTCGGCGGCACCGCGCGCAGCGCTACGCACCGTCACACTCGATGAATTCGGGCCGCAGCCGAGCCTGTTGGGCGCGGCCTGCCTGGACGCGCTGAACGAGGCTGCGGGCTAGCTACCCGCCGGTGCTGGTGCTGCGCAGCTGCTGCATCGCCGAACCCGACGCACTGCGCCGCTCGACGGGCGCAAGTCCCTGCGCCTGCTGCTGTTGCTGGATCAGCGCCTGCTGGGCGGCGGCCATCTGCGCCTGCTGGGCGGCAGCCTGACGAAGCTGTTCGGCCATCGGCTCGGGCAGCTGGACCGGCAGCGGTGTGCGCACCGGCAACGGGGTCTCACCGCGACGAACGACTGTGTCGGACAACGCTTCCCGCGCCTCGGCGGTCAGCCGGTCCATGGTTTCGGGGCCGCCGTTGACCACGCAGCGGATCATCCACCGGAATCCGTCGACCCCGATGAACCGCACGACACCGGCGCCGGTGCCCACAACCTCGCGGCCCCACGGGCCGTCCTGGATGGACACCTGGGCGTTGTCCTTGCGCAGCGAGTCGGCCAGTTCACCGGCGACCTCGCGCCACAGTCCGGCCGTCTTGGGAGCGGCGTAGGCGGCGATTGTGAACCGGCCATTGGGGGTGACGACCCAGATCGCGCTGGGCACGCCGCCCTCGTTCAGTTCCACCTGAACCTGACCAGCCGCCGGCATCGGGATCAGCACCGACCCGAGATCGAGGCGCGCCTCCGCAGCGTCGTCGGGGTTGTCGAAGTCCTCGATGTCGAAGGGCCCGCCGTCGAGCTCCTCGAGGTCCTCGATGTCGTCGTCCTGCGATTCGGAGGCCACCACCGGCGTGTCGGGGGTCTCGTCGCGGGAATCGTCGTTCTTACGTCTGCCGAATGCCATCACAAACTCGCATGTCCGCCGGAGGATCCGTGGCCGCCCTCGCCACGGGTGGTGTCTGCCAGTCCGGCCTCGTCGAACGAGACCACTTCGACCAGCTCTGGTAGTTCGACCCGCTGGACCACGAGCTGGGCGATGCGGTCGCCGCGCCGAATCTCGATCGGCGTGGTCGGGTCGAGGTTGATCAATGAGAGCTTGATTTCCCCGCGATAGCCCGCATCAATCGTGCCGGGGCTGTTCACGATCGAAAGTCCAACGCGCGCAGCCAAACCGGAACGCGGATGAACCAGCCCGACCATGCCGTGGGGAATCGCGACGGCGATCCCGGTACCCACCAGGGCACGATGCCCCGGCGCCAGGTCGACGTCCTGCGCCGAGTACAGATCGACACCGGCATCGCCGGCATGGGCACGGCTGGGCATAGGAAGATCGCGGTCCAGGCGAACCACCGCGAGACTGGTCGGCACGATGCCACAGACTACCCTTGGCCCCGTGTCTGGTTCGCGTGTGACCTCGCAAACCCTGCGTTATCGCGAGCGGCTGTGGGTGCCGTGGTGGTGGTGGCCGCTGGGTCTGGTGCCGGCCTGGATCATCGCCAAGGAAGTCACGATGGGTGTGCGCTCGCTGCCCACGTGGTTGCCGTACGCCGTGCTCGGCTTGGTGGCAGTCGGCGTGTTGTTGTGGCTGTCACGCACCGAGGTCAGGGTGGTCGGCGACGGCCCCGACGTCGAACTGTGGGCCGGACAAGCGCATCTGCCGGTCTCGGTGGTGACACGCTCGGCCGAGATTCCCCGCACCGCCAAGTCGGCCGCCCTGGGCCGCCAGCTCGACCCGGCGGCGTTCGTCCTGCACCGCGGTTGGGTCGGCCCCCTGGTTCTGCTCGTCCTCGACGACCCCGACGACCCCACGCCCTACTGGTTGGTCAGCGCACGGCACCCCGACAAGGTGCTCTCGGCGCTGCGAAGCTGACTGTCCGGCTACGCCGCGCAGTCTGTGCAGATCATCGTGCCGTTCTTCTCGCTGGCCAGCCTGCTGCGGTGATGCACCAGGAAGCAGCTCGAACAGGTGAACTCGTCGGCCTGTTTGGGAATGACCCGGACCGATAGTTCCTCCCCAGACAGGTCGGCTCCGGGCAGTTCGAAGTTCTCGGCAGTGTCTGATTCGTCGACGTCGACGACAGCTGATTGCGCCTCGTTGCGCCGTGCCTTGAGCTCCTCGAGTGAGTCCTCGGACACCTCGTCGGTCTCTGAACGCCGTGGAGCGTCGTAATCGGTAGCCATCTCGTCCCCTCGTAACCTCAGCAAGGCTTTGTATCAGCGTCGAACGCATCCGCCAAACGATTCGTGCCCAGATCACACCGCATTCAAGTGTGATTTACGTCACGTCTATTGATATCCCGTGTTGGGCGTGTTCCGCCGAGGTGCCCGAGGTGGTTCTAGAGTGCATCCGTGGTCGCTCAAATTACCGAAGGAACCGCCTTCGACAAGCATGGTCGCCCGTTTCGCCGCCGCAACTATCTGCCCGGCATCATCGCCGTGGGTGTGTTGTTCGCGATCACCGCGCTGGTGTGGGCCGTCGTCCTGACCCGCCCGGTCGACGTCCGTGAAGCCGCGGCCTGCAACGCGCCGCCTTCCTCGGCCGACGCCGCCGCACCGAAGCTCGGTGAGCAGGTCTCGCGATCGACGCTGATCGACGTCGCGCCGGCCAAGCTCGCCGAGGCCAAGGTTCGGGTGCTCAACGCCAGCGGCCAGGGCGGCCAGGCCGGCGAGGTGGCCGGAGCGCTGCGTGACATTGGTTTCGCGCAGCCGACCGCGGCCAATGACCCCGTCTACGCCAATGACCGGCTCACCTGCCAGGGCCAGATCCGGTTCGGCGCCAACGGCAAGGCCGGTGCTGCCGCGGTCTGGCTGGTCGCCCCCTGCGTCGAGCTCTACCAGGACGACCGCAAGGACGACTCCGTCGACCTGGCCATCGGCACCGACTTCACCACGCTGGCCCACAGCGACGACATCGACGCCGTCCTGGCCGGGCTGCGCCCGGACGCCACCGAACCGGCGGACTCGGCCCTGATCGCCAAGATCCATAACGGAACCTGCTGACGCTCAGTCCAGCGCACGCAGTCCCCCGAAACGCTCCAGCGTCTCGACCAGCGGCGTGAACACCCCCGGCGCGGCGGCCACCAGCACGGCGCCGTCCTCGTCACCGGGGAACCGCACCAGGGCGCCGGCTTCGGTGACCACCAGGGCGGCGGCCGCCCAGTCCCACACGTGCAGGCCGTGTTCGTAGTGGGCATCGAGGCGGCCCTCGGCCACCATGCACAGATCCAGTGACGCCGAACCGACCCGCCGGATATCGCGCACCAGCGGCAGGATGTCGGCCAGCAACGCCGCCTGCTCGGCGCGGCGGGACGCGGCATAGCCGAAGCCGGTGCCCACCAACGCCATCGACAGATCGCTGACCGGGCGGCAGCGCAGGGCCCTGCGCCGGCCGTCGCGCACCACGTGCGCGCCACCGCCGCGAGCAGCCGAATACACGTCACCGCTGACCACGTCGGCAACCGCGCCGGCCACTGATTCGCCGTCGATCTGTGCGCCGATCGAGATCGCGTACGCGGGGATCCCGTAGACGAAGTTCACCGTGCCGTCGATGGGGTCGAGCACCCAGCACACCGCACCGCCGAAATCAGCGCGCGGGCCACCGCCCTCCTCACCGAGGATCGGATCGCCCGGCCGCTGAGCGGCGAGCCGATCACGCAGCAGCGCTTCGGTTTCGGTGTCGACCACGGTGACCGGATCGGTGGCTGTGCTCTTCGACTGCACCGCGTCGGCCCGGTCGGCATCGGCGGCGTCGCCGAAGACCTCGGCACGGCGCCGGCGCACGAAGGTCGCCGCCTCGGTGGCCAGCGCCTCGGCCAGCGCGCGCAGATGCTCGGGCGTGTTGTCATTCACCGGGCTATCGCAGCACACGCGGCAGTGGGTACGCATTAGTGTGTGGATCGCGCAGACCGCCCGCCTCGCCCAGGAGCAGCCATGACCGGAACTGAGACCGCCCCAGGACAGAACCGAGGATTCGGCGTCGACGTCGGCGGCAGCGGGGTCAAGGGCGGCGTCGTCGACCTGGACACCGGACTACTCATCGGCGAACGCTTCAAGCTCCTCACTCCCCAGCCCGCGACACCCGAGGCGGTCGCCAAGACCGTCGCCGAGGTGGTCAACCACTTCGGCTGGACCGGGCCCCTGGGCGTCACCTACCCGGGCGTCGTCGTCGACGGGGTGGTGCGGACCGCGGCCAACGTCGACAAGGCCTGGATCGGTGCCAACGCCGCCGAGCTCTTCGGCGCCGCCCTGGACGGCCGGCAGGTGACGGTTCTCAACGACGCCGACGCAGCAGGCCTGGCCGAGGAGCGCTACGGCGCCGGGCGCGCCGAGAACGGTGTCGTCGTGTTGTTGACCTTCGGCACCGGCATCGGCTCGGCGGTCATTCACAAAGGCGTCCTGCTGCCCAATACCGAGTTCGGCCACCTCGAGGTCGGGGGCAAGGAAGCCGAGCACCGCGCCGCCTCCTCGGTCAAGGAGCGCAAGGAGTGGAGCTACGAGCGGTGGAGCGAAGAGGTGACCAAAGTGCTGGTCGCGGTCGAGAACCTGATCTGGCCTGACCTGTTCATCGCCGGTGGCGGGATCAGCCGCAAAGCCGACAAGTGGATCCCGCTTCTGAAGAACCGCACCCCGGTAGTGGCGGCCGAACTGCTCAACGAAGCCGGCATCGTGGGCGCCGCGATGGCGGCCGCAGGCGACGCCAAGAACTGAATTTCGCCCGCTGAGCGGGTGTAGTGCCAACCAGTCGTTACAATGGTCGACGGCGGCCGCCTACCGGATAGCGGCAAGTATCCACAACGAGATCCACGCCGATATTCCTGATAGCCGACGCTTTCGGTCGGGCGCGCCCACGCCCGCCGACAGCCAGCACGACCGAAAGGGTGTACGTGGCAGCGACCAAAGCAAGCCCGGCAACCGACGAGCCGGTGAAGCGCACCGCCACCAAGACTCCCGCGAAGCGGCCGGCGGCGAAGGCACCCAACGGTTCCGCCCCGGCCAAGCGGGCCACCAGGACCGCCCCCGCGGGGACTGCGACGACCGAGGCCGAGGACATCGAAACCACGACGAAGAGCCGCCCGGCCGCCAAGGCCGCCCCTGCCAAGAAGGCCACCAAGGCCGCGCCCGGGCGCGCCAAGAAGGCCGAGCCGGGCGCTGAGGGCGACGTTGTCGCCGAGGACCTGGACACCGACATCGAAGCCGATCCGGAACTCGACGTCGCCGTAGAAGACATCGAACTCGAGGATCTCGAGGACGTCGCCGAAGACGACGTGGTCGTGGCCGACGGGGAGGCCGCGCCCGTCGCCGAGGCCGACGCCGCCGAGGACGAGGACATCGGCGAGCCGTCGGAGAAGGACAAGGCGTCCGGAGACTTCGTCTGGGACGAGGAGGAATCCGAGGCGCTGCGTCAGGCCCGTAAGGACGCCGAGCTCACCGCCTCGGCGGACTCGGTGCGCGCCTACCTCAAGCAGATCGGCAAGGTCGCGCTGCTCAACGCCGAGGAAGAGGTGGAGCTGGCCAAGCGGATCGAGGCCGGTCTGTATGCCACCCAGAAAATCTCCGAGCTCGCCGAGAAGGGCGAGAAGCTACCTGTGCAGCAGCGCCGCGACATGCAGTGGATCTGCCGCGACGGAGACCGCGCCAAGAACCACCTGCTGGAGGCCAACCTGCGTCTGGTGGTGTCGCTGGCCAAGCGCTACACCGGCCGTGGCATGGCATTCCTGGACCTGATTCAGGAAGGCAACCTGGGTCTGATTCGCGCGGTCGAGAAGTTCGACTACACCAAGGGCTACAAGTTCTCCACGTACGCCACCTGGTGGATCCGCCAGGCGATCACCCGCGCGATGGCCGACCAGGCCCGCACCATCCGTATCCCGGTGCACATGGTTGAGGTCATCAACAAGCTGGGGCGCATCCAGCGCGAGCTGCTTCAGGACCTGGGCCGCGAGCCCACTCCCGAAGAGCTGGCCAAGGAGATGGACATCACGCCGGAGAAGGTGCTGGAGATCCAGCAGTACGCGCGTGAGCCGATCTCGCTGGACCAGACCATCGGCGACGAGGGCGACAGCCAGCTCGGCGACTTCATCGAGGACAGCGAGGCCGTGGTGGCCGTGGACGCGGTGTCGTTCACCCTGCTGCAGGATCAGCTGCAATCGGTTCTCGAGACGCTGTCGGAGCGCGAGGCCGGCGTGGTGCGGCTGCGATTCGGCCTGACTGACGGCCAGCCGCGGACCCTCGACGAGATCGGCCAGGTGTACGGGGTGACCCGCGAGCGCATCCGGCAGATCGAGTCCAAGACCATGAGCAAGCTTCGCCATCCGAGCCGCTCGCAGGTCTTGCGCGACTACCTGGACTAAAAGGGCGCCAGCGCTCCCGCCTGAGGTTCGGGCGGGAGCGGCCCTTGTCCAGCACGCTTCAGTTGCTTGGACTTCGAGCACTGGGAGGAAGCCGCCCCCGCGTAATTGACGCTAGCGGCCATCGGCTGCAGACGACAACCGCTGGGCGAAACTCAGATGCGAACGCAACCCGCACCCGCCTAACCTGACCGTCGTGGCCAACCGGGTGAACGTGTCGTCTGAATCCGTCTACGAACCCGAGGTCGGGTACTCGCGGGCGGTGCGAACCGGGCCCCTGATCGCCGTCGCGGGAACCACCGGCGCGGGCGCAGACATCGTCGAACAAACGCGAAATGCGTTGCAGCGCATCGAGTCTGCGCTGGAATCGCTCGGCGCCGGGCTGTCCGACGTCATCCGCACCCGGATTTACGTCACCGACATCTCCCGGTGGCGCGACGTCGGGGCGGTACACGCCGAATTCTTCGGTGCGGTCAGGCCGGCCGCCACCATGGTCGAGGTGTCAGCGCTGATCGAGGCAGATTTGCTGGTCGAGATCGAAGCCGATGCCTACGTCGACGACTGAAGGGGCGGGAAGCTTCCGTCGGGTCCCGGCGGGTAGGGCACGACCTCGACGACGGCGTCGGCCGGCAACGGGCCGTACAGGTGCGGGAACAACATCGACTCGGGATCCGTTGGCACTCCGGGTTCCCACCGCACCGGCGCGGTGAGAGCCTGCGGGTCGATGCGCAGCAGCACCAGGTCGGTCCGGCCGGCGAAAAGCCGGTTGGCCGGCAGGTGAACCTGGTGTGGCGCCGACAGGTGGACGAACCCGACGTCGGTCAGCGACGGGGGGCAAAGTTCGCCGCTTTGCCTGGCTTGGGCCCAGTCGCGACGTCCACACAGGTGGAGTAAGAAATCGGGATTCGGGTACATACGACCACACTGCATCACCCGCAACACGAGGGAGCGTGAGACACGACACAACCTCAAACCCCCGGGGAACAAGGCCGGAACGCAAAACGTCTGAGACAGTAGAGATACGCGACGGTGGCGCCGAAACCGCCGGCGCGCTGAGCACCTTACGGAGGAGCCCATGACCGCATTCTTGACCAGTCCCGAATTGACCAGGGCTGATCGCTGCGACCGCTGCGGTGCGGCGGCCCGGGTGCGAGCCAAGCTTCCTTCCGGGGCTGAGTTGCTGTTCTGCCAGCACCACGCCAACGAGCACCAGGCCAAGCTGATCGAGCTGGCCGCCGTAATCGAAGTGAGTCCCGCGGACGCATGACGCGGCCTGACGGCCACGTCGCTGGGCAGGACGGGAACCGTCAGGAATGCTGGACTGGTCATGACTGACCAGCCTGCGAAACCTTCCCGCCATCACGTGTGGCGCATCACTAAGCGAACCCTGTCGAAAAGCTGGGACGACTCGATCTTCTCGGAGTCCGCCCAGGCAGGTTTCTGGTCGGTGCTCTCGTTGCCGCCACTTCTGCTGGGGATGCTCGGCAGCCTTGCCTACATCGCCCCGCTGTTCGGGCCCGACACCCTGCAGCGCATCCAAGATCAGCTGATCAGCACCTCGAACAGGTTCTTCTCCCAGAACGTCGTGTCCGAGATCATCGAGCCGACGGTGCGCGACATCGTGGTCGGTGCCCGAGGTGAGGTCGTCTCGGTCGGTTTCGTCATCAGTCTGTGGGCGGGATCCTCAGCGGTGTCGGCGTTCGTCGACTCCGTCGTGGAGGCCCACGACCAGACGCCGCTGCGCCACCCGGTGCGCCAGCGCTTCTTCGCCCTGGGCCTCTACGTGGTGATGCTGGTGGTAGTGATCGCGGCGGCACCGTTTGTCGCACTCGGCCCGCGCAAGGTGTCCGAGTACATCCCGGACAGCTGGGACAACATCCTGCAGTACGGCTATTTTCCCGTGCTGATGTTCGTGGTGATCGTGGCCGTGACCATCCTCTACCGCGTCTCGCTGCCCAGACCACTGCCGACCCATCGGCTGGTGTGGGGCGCGGTGCTGGCCGTGGCGGTGTTCGTGGTGGCAACGATGGGCCTGCGGTTCTACCTGACCTGGATCACCAGCACCGGCTACACCTACGGCGCGCTGGCCACCCCGATCGCGTTCCTGTTGTTCGCGTTCTTCCTGGGCTTCGCGATCATGATCGGGGCCGAACTCAACGCCGCGATCGACGAGGAATTCCCGGCACCGGTCCCCCGCGGCCGCCAGTTGCGGACCTGGCTCGAGCACAAGGCGCGCTCGCTGGGCGAGAACACCAACCAGGCGGCCAAACCCGCGCAACCCAGCCCGGAGCCGACGGCCGAGCCGGTCAGCCCTTCTTGAGGCTTTCGTAGACCTTCTTGCAGTCCGGGCAGACCGGCGAGCCTGGCTTGGCGGCCCGGGTCACCGGGAACACCTCGCCACACAGGGCAACCACGTGGGTTCCCATGACGGCACTCTCGGCGATCTTTTCCTTCTTCACATAGTGGAAGACCTTGGGAGTGTCGTCGTCGGTCCCGTCATCGACGCGTTCGTCGGTGTCGGTGCGCTCGATCGTCTGGGTCTGCATGAAAGCCATTCTGCCCGGTAACACTGATGTAAGAAACCGGCCGGGTTAAACCGCTCCAAGATGTGGAACAGTAGGGGGATGAAGCACGAGGTGGGTTTCGACGACGATGGTCGGCCCGTGCTCATCACCGCGGCAGCGCCTGCTTACGAGGAGCAGCATCGCGCGCGGGTGCGTAAGTACTTGGCGATCATGTCTTTTCGTATCCCGGCCTTGCTGCTGGCGGCGATCGCCTACGGAATCTGGCACAACGGGCTGATCTCGCTGGCCATCGTCGCAGTGTCGATTCCGCTGCCGTGGATCGCGGTGCTCATCGCCAACGACCGGCCGCCGCGCCGCGCCGAGGAGCCGCGCCGGTACAACGACAAGCCCAACCGCACCCAGCTGTTCCCGCGGCCTGATCGCCGGGCCATCGAGGCCGTCATCCCCACCGTGCAACCGCATCCGGCCGGACCGGCCGACACCGGTTCCCGCTGAGCGCCACCGCGCGCCATTCTCAGCACATTCTCAGAACCTCGCGACATTCCTGCACGTCAGAGGGTGTGAGATGGCAACCGCGTGGGAACTCTTAGCTCCTACTCGACGTTGAACCATTTGACAGTCGGAGCCGATCAGGAGGCCACCATGGCACATGCCACCACCAGCCGATTCGACAGCGATCTGGATGCCCAGAGCCCAGCTGCTGACCTGGTGCGCGTCTATCTCAATGGCATCGGCAAGACCGCACTACTGAGCGCCGAGGATGAGGTCGAGCTGGCCAAGCGCATCGAAGCCGGCCTGTACGCCAAGCACCTGTTGGACACCCGCAAGCGCCTCAGCGACAACCGCAAGCGCGATCTGGCGATCGTGGTCCGCGACGGCCAGGCCGCGCGCAGCCACCTGCTGGAAGCCAACCTCCGCCTGGTGGTGTCGTTGGCTAAGCGCTACACCGGTCGCGGAATGCCGCTGCTGGATCTCATCCAGGAGGGAAACCTGGGCTTGATCCGCGCAATGGAAAAGTTCGACTACACAAAGGGTTTCAAGTTCTCCACCTACGCCACGTGGTGGATTCGCCAGGCCATCACCCGCGGTATGGCCGACCAGAGCCGCACCATCCGGCTTCCGGTCCACCTCGTCGAGCAGGTGAACAAGCTGGCCCGCATCAAGCGTGAGATGCACCAGAACCTGGGCCGCGAGGCCACCGACGAGGAACTGGCTGAAGAGTCGGGCATCCCGGTCGAGAAGATCAACGATCTGCTCGAGCACAGCCGCGACCCGGTGAGCCTCGATATGCCGGTCGGCAGCGACGAGGAAGCCCCGCTCGGCGACTTCATCGAGGATGCCGAGGCGATGTCGGCGGAGAACGCGGTGATCTCGGAGCTTCTGCACACCGACATCCGCAGCGTGCTGGCCACGCTCGACGAGCGCGAGCACCAGGTGATCCGGCTGCGGTTCGGCCTCGACGACGGCCAGCCCCGCACTCTGGACCAGATCGGCAAGCTGTTCGGTCTGTCCCGCGAGCGGGTCCGCCAGATCGAGCGCGAGGTCATGGCCAAGCTCCGCAACGGCGAGCGGGCCGATCGACTGCGGTCCTACGCCAGCTGAACCACCCCCTCCTGTGTGCCCGTCGGCCTCGGCTGACGGGCACACAGCTGTCTGGGCGCAGTGTTGTCCGACCATTCCCCCAGCTGCGCCAGTAGACTTGGCTGCGACGAAGGGTGGCCTATGAACGACCTGGTCGATACCACCGAGATGTACCTGCGGACCATCTACGACCTCGAAGAAGAGGGTGTGACTCCGCTGCGTGCGCGTATCGCGGAACGGCTGGAGCAGAGCGGACCGACAGTCAGCCAGACCGTGGCACGGATGGAGCGCGACGGACTGCTGCACGTGGCCGGTGACCGCCACCTCGAACTGACCGAAAAGGGCAGGGCACTGGCGGTGTCGGTGATGCGTAAGCACCGCCTGGCCGAACGCCTCCTGGTCGACGTCATCGGCCTGCCCTGGGAGGAAGTCCACGCCGAGGCGTGCCGCTGGGAGCACGTGATGAGCGACGACGTCGAGCGACGGCTGGTCAAGGTCCTCGACGACCCGACGGTGTCCCCGTTCGGCAACCCGATTCCCGGGCTGTCGCAACTGGGACTGGATACCTACGCCCGCCAGCCCGACTACAACCTGTTTCGCCTCACCGAACTGCCCGCGGGCTCACCGGTTGCGGTGGTGGTGCGCCAGCTGACCGAGCATGTCCAGGGTGACGTCGGGCTGATCAGCCGGCTCAAGGACGCCGGCGTGGTGCCTAATGCCCGCGTCCAGGTCGAGAACAACCCGAACGGCAGTGTGACGATCATCATCGGCGGCCACGAGAACGTCGACCTGCCGCACGAGATGGCCCACGCCGTGAAGGTCGAGAAGGTCTAGCGCACACACCTAGACCGCCCGGCGCCCGAACATCCGGCGCGGCGGCAATTGCACCCCGAGCCGCCTGGCCAACCGGTAACCGGTGCCCGCGAGTTCTCTGATCTGCTCCGGCCGCATCCCCGACTGCAGTGCGGTGTCGAGCATGCCTGCCATCCGGTGCTCCGGGTCACCGCGCAGCGCCGCCTCCAGCGACAATCCCGCCAGTGGGCCGTCACCCCGGGCATAGGCTGAAAACGCCAGCAACACAAGGGCTTCCACTCGCCACGGATCCGGCAGCGTCCGGGCCAGCACCGCCCACAGCGTCTCGGCCTGCCCGGCCCCGGACCCGACGGCCAGGGCGTAGAGGGTGTCGCGCACCGCGACATCGGTGATCGCGCACGCCAGCGCCGCCAACTCGGCGTCCTCGAGCCGGGCGGCGGCACTGACCCTGGCGGCCGCCGCGATCGCCGCCTCCACGTCACGGCGTCCGCACCCGTCGGGGTCGGCGCGCCGACGGGCCTCCCTGTCGCTAGCGCACTGCCCGATCAACTCGATCAGCGACTCGGTGTGCGCCGGATCGGCAACAGCGATCACCGCCTGCAGATCGGCACGCCGCCCGTAGAGCCGCCTGCCGTCGAGCACCGCAGCGGCGGCCAGCGGTGAGGCCGACGGGTCCTCGACCGGACCGGTCTCCCCGCACCCGTCCACGCAGTGCCAGGTGCCGCCGGCCACGATGCGGTCGACCACATGGGCGGCGTACAGCGCCATGTCCTGGTCTGCCAGGGCCGCCGTCAGCGACTGGCACACCTCGCGGTAGTCCTCGTTGCACATCGGGCACGGCGCGCCCTTGTCGTCGACGATCACGGCGATGGCAGCCTCGGCACCCGAGGCCGCCGCGACGTCGATCAGATGCTCGATCTTGCCGGCCATCGCGTCATCGAGGTCGACGCGCATGACGGCCCCCATCTGATCGTGCTCGAGCGCGACGAGTACCAGGGACTGCTCGGGCACGAAGCCCAGCACGGCGGGGATGGCGGCGATAAGCGCGCCGGGACGGTTGATGCGGTAATCAGGGCGGTAGGTGGTCATGCCCCGACGCTGTCAACCGACACCGTCACGACGGGACTGCCGGGCCGCCCGGGGACCGAACCTGTGGATGAAGTGCGGAGTGGGGATGGCGCACTGTTCACGTCGTATTGACATCGTCGGCATGCGAGATTCGGCAAACCGGCGTACACCTGTTGCTCATGGGTTTGGAATACGACCTCGTCGTCATCGGTTCGGGTCCCGGCGGCCAGAAAGCCGCCATCGCCGCGGCCAAGCTGGGCAAATCGGTGGCGGTCATCGAGCGGGGCCACATGATCGGCGGTGTCTGCGTCCAGACCGGCACGATCCCGTCCAAGACGCTGCGCGAGGCCGTTCTGTACCTGACCGGTATGAGCCAGCGCGAACTGTACGGCGCCAGCTACCGGGTCAAGGACAAGATCACGCCCGCCGACCTGCTCGCCCGCACCCAGCACGTGATCGGCAAAGAAGTCGACGTCATCCGAAACCAGTTGATGCGTAACGGCGTCGAGCTCTACATGGGCCTTGGCCGATTTCTCGACGAGCACAACCTGACGATCGAGGACCCCACCCGGGCCGAGCATTTCACCATCAGCGGCCGCTATGTCGTCATCGCGACCGGAACCAAACCGGCGCGGCCCGCCGGGATCTCATTCGACGACAACCGGGTACTGGATTCCGACGGCATCCTCGACCTGAAGAACATCCCGACCTCGATGGTGGTGGTCGGCGCCGGCGTCATCGGCATCGAGTACGCCTCGATGTTCGCCGCGCTGGGCACCAAGGTCACCGTCGTGGAGAAGCGCGACACGATGCTCGATTTCTGCGACCCCGAGATCGTCGAGGCGTTGCGCTTCCACCTGCGCGATCTGGCGGTGACCTTCCGGTTCGGCGAGGAGGTGACGGCGGTCGACGTCGGCTCGTCCGGCACCGTCACCACCCTGGCCAGCGGCAAGCAGATCCCCGCCGAGACGGTGATGTACTCGGCCGGACGGCAGGGCCAGACCGACCACCTCGACCTGGCCAACGCCGGTCTGGAGGCCGACAACCGCGGTCGGATCTTCGTCGACGACAAGACGTTCCAGACCAAGGTCGACCACATCTACGCGGTCGGCGACGTCATCGGCTTCCCGGCGCTGGCGGCCACCTCGATGGAGCAGGGCCGGCTGGCCGCCTATCACGCCTTCGGCGAGCCGACGGCCGGCATGACTGCGCTACAGCCGATCGGCATCTACTCGATCCCCGAGGTGTCCTACGTCGGCGCCACCGAGCAGGAGCTGACCAAGAACTCCGTCCCCTATGAGGTCGGGGTTTCCCGCTACCGCGAGCTGGCCCGCGGCCAGATCGCCGGCGACTCCTACGGCATGTTGAAGCTGCTGGTGTCCACCGAGGACCTCAAGGTGCTCGGCGTCCACATCTTCGGCACCGCAGCCACCGAACTGGTGCACATCGGCCAGGCCGTGATGGGCTGCGGCGGGACGATCGAATACCTCGTCGACGCCGTCTTCAACTACCCGACGTTCTCCGAGGCCTACAAGGTCGCGGCGCTCGACGTGATGAACAAGCTGCGGGCGCTCAACCAGTTCCGCCAGTGACCGGCTAGCACTCGGAGTCGAACGTGTTCGGCGCGGCGTCGCCGGGCCCGCCCGCCTCGGCACGCTTCAGCAGCGCTGCGGTGGCCTCGTCGAAGGGCGCCGAGTAGGAGACGCTGTCCTGGCAACCGCCGGCATCGCGACCGCCGATCACCCCGACCACCTCCGGGCCCTTGATCCACGGGGCGCCGCTGGTGCCGTCGACCAGACCGCCGCACTGCAGAGTCTGGAAGCCGCCTTCGTCCAGCCCGGCGATCGTGTCGCAACTGAGCGGGTTGCCGCCCACTCCGAGCGGATAGCCGACGATTCGCACCTGACTGAACTCTTTGGGCGTGGCGCCCAGCACCAGCGCAGCGCCTGCCGCCGTCTCGATCGCGCCGCCACCAGGCCTGCTGACCCGCAGGAAGGCGTAGTCGGCCTTGGGGTCCTGGGTGGCAACCCAGCGCGGGTCGAGGTAGACGGTGTCCACCGTCCACACGTCGCCCGGGGCGGCCTTGTCGGCGAAACCGGGCACAAAGGTGGCCGGATAGCCTTCGGCCAGACAGTGTGCAGCCGTCAGCACCAGGTCCTTGGAGGCCGATCGCACCACCGATCCGGTGCAGGTGTGGGTGTCGGTGCCGCCGAGGAACAGCGCGCCGACCGCGGGCTGGGGCGCCACCGGCTCGGCCGTGATGGCCACACCGTCGGGTTTGGCGGTCTCGGCGGCTTTGGCCGGCGGCTCACTGGCTTGGCCGCAGCCCGCCACCACGGCGGCAGCTGCCGCCATGCTCAACGCCGCCACAACGGTCCGCATGCAGGAGATCATGCCCGATATCGTCGGCGAGCAGGGAACGAGCGCGACCACGGCTGCGTTGTCCAGAGACGGGCACACCACGGCGCTGTGCCGGATCTGCGAGACACTAGGTGTATCGGTATGACCGCGACGATGACGTCGCAGGACACCGCGAGGAGGCGAAACCATGGCTGACGAGCAGGGACAGCAGTATCAACCCGAGCCCACCGGGATGTACGAACTGGAGTTTCCGGCACCCCAGCTGGCGTCGTCCGACGGGCGGGGCCCCGTGCTGGTGCACGCACTGGAGGGGTTCTCCGACGCCGGCCATGCCATTCACCTGGCCGCCGAACATCTGCGCAACGTGCTGGACACCGAGTTGGTCGCCTCATTCGCCATCGACGAGTTGCTCGACTACCGCTCGCGGCGGCCGGTGATGACGTTCAAGACCGACCACTTCACCAACTATGACGAACCGCAGCTGAACCTCTATGCGCTGCACGACAGCTTGGGGACGCCGTTTCTGCTGCTCGCCGGGCTGGAACCCGACCTGAGATGGGAGCGGTTCGTCACCGCGGTGCGGCTGCTGGCCGAGCGGCTCGGAGTCCGGCAGACCATCGGGCTGGGCACCATCCCGATGGCGGTGCCGCACACCCGCCCGGTGTCGATGACGGCGCACTCCAACAACCGCGAACTGATCACCGACCACCAGCCCTGGGTGGGCGAGGTGCAGGTGCCGGGCAGCGTGTCGAACCTGCTGGAGTACCGGATGGCCCAGCACGGCCACGAGGTCCTCGGGTTCACCGTGCACGTTCCGCACTATCTGGCCCAGACCGACTACCCCCTCGCCGCCGAGGCGCTGCTGGAGCAGGTGGCACGGACGACTTCGCTGCAACTTCCGCTGCGCGCCCTCACCGAGGCCGGTGCATCCGTGCGCACCAAGATCGACGAGCAGGTAGAGGCCAGTGCCGAAGTCGCTCAAGTGGTGAGCGCGCTGGAGCGACAGTACGATGCATTCGTTGCCGCGCAGGAGAACCGCTCGTTGCTGGCACGCGACGAGGAACTCCCCAGTGGTGACGAACTCGCCGGGGAGTTCGAGCGATTCCTGGCCCAGCACGCTGAGGACCTCAAGGACGGTCTCACCGACGACGGCGAGACCTGAGGAAGTCCCCGCACCGACGATGAGGTTGGAGATGCCGCAGCGAAAGCCCAACTTGCAGCCGGTGCGGGAAGTCACTCCGACGCTGCACTTCAAGACCATTCACGGCTACCGCCGCGCGTTCCGCGTCGCCGGATCCGGTCCAGTGCTGCTGTTGATCCACGGCATCGGTGACAACTCGACCACCTGGCATTCGGTGCACAGCAAGCTCGCTCAGCGCTTCACCGTGATCGCACCCGACCTGCTGGGCCATGGCCAATCCGACAAGCCACGTGCCGACTACTCGGTGGCGGCCTATTCCAACGGCATGCGGGATCTGCTCAGCGTGCTCGATATCGACAAGGTCACCGTGGTCGGGCACTCGCTCGGCGGCGGCGTGGCCATGCAGTTCGCCTACCAATTCCCCCAACTTGTCGAGCGACTCATCCTCATCGGCGCGGGCGGGGTCACTAAGGACGTCAACATCGCGCTGCGATTGGCCTCGCTGCCGCTGGGGGGCGAAGCCTTGGCGCTGCTGCGGCTACCGATGGTGCTGCCCGCGCTGCAGGTCGCAGGCCGGGCGTTGGGTACCGTCTTCGGCTCGACCGGACTGGGCCGCGACATCCCCGATGCACTGCGGATACTGACCGATCTTCCCGAGCCGACGGCATCTTCGGCGTTCACCCGCACGCTGCGCTCGGTGGTGGACTGGCGCGGCCAGGTGGTGACCATGCTCGACCGATGTTATTTGACGGAATCCGTTCCCGTGCAATTGATTTGGGGTGATCAGGACGCCGTCATTCCGGTAGCCCACGCCAAGATGGCACATTCGGCCATGCCCGGTTCGCAGCTGGAGATCTTCGCCCGATCCGGGCATTTTCCGTTCCATGACGACCCCGACCGGTTCGTCGAGGTGGTGCAGCGGTTCATCGACTCCACGGCGCCGGCCGTGTACGACCAGAGCGTCCTGCGTGAGTTGTTGCGGACCGGCATCAGCGAGCGCTTGGTCACCGGCTCACTGGACACCCGGGTGGCGGTGCTCGACGCGATGGGCACCGACGAACGCAGCGCCACCTGATCTGTGCAACCAGCGCAGTGAGCGTCGTAGAGTCGGGTCATGACCGTCGACGTCACTGTCTTGCGGGTGTTCACTGACTCCACGGGCAACTTCGGCAATCCTCTCGGGGTCGTCGATGCCTCAACGGTGCCCGCCGGCGAGAGACAACGGATCGCCACCCAATTGGGTTATAGCGAAACGATATTCATCGATCTGCCCGATCCGGGCTCAACGACGGCGCATGCGCACATCTTTACTCCGACCACCGAACTGCCGTTCGCCGGGCATCCGACGGTAGGCGCGGGCTGGTGGCTGCGGGAGCAGGGCACACCGGTCCACACCCTGCAGGTCCCCGCAGGCATCGTCCAGGTCGGCCACGACGGCGAGCTGACGACCGTTCGAGCTCGCGCGGAATGGTCACCGGAGTTCGCCATTCATGACCTGCCATCAGCCGAACACGTGCTGGCCGCCGATCCGGGTGACTACGCCGATGACGCCGAGCACTACCTGTGGGCCTGGCTGGACCGCGAGCAGGGGCACATCCGGTCGCGGATGTTCGCCAACGATCTGGGGGTGCCGGAGGACGAGGCGACGGGTTCGGCGGCGGTCCGCATCACCGACCACCTCAGCCGCGACCTCACCATCACCCAGGGCAAGGGTTCCCGGCTGCAGACCTGGTGGAGTCCGGAGGGGTGGGTGATCGTCGGCGGCCGGGTGGTCGATGACGGAGTGCGGCGACTGGACTAAGTCGGGCTCAGCCGGAGGTTCCGACACTTCGGTGAGCCCGCAGCGCCTCGATCTCGCGTTCGAAATCCTCAGCCGAACTGAACGACCGGTACACCGAGGCGAAGCGCAGGTAGGCGACCTCGTCGAGTTCGCGCAGCGGGCCCAGAATCGCCAGGCCCACTTCGTGACTGGGCACCTCGGGTGATCCGCCGGCCCGCACCGTGTCCTCGACCTGCTGAGCGAGCAGGTTCAACGCGTCGTCGTCGACCTGACGGCCCTGGCAGGCGCGGCGCACCCCGCTGATGACCTTCTCCCGGCTGAACGGTTCGGTGACACCGCTGCGTTTGACCACGGCCAGGACGGCAGTCTCCACAGTGGTGAATCGCCGGCCGCATTCGGGGCAGGATCTGCGCCGCCGGATCGCCTGGCCTTCGTCGGTCTCACGCGAGTCGACGACGCGGGAATCGGGATGACGGCAAAACGGACAATGCATGACCGCTCCTTCGCCGCCGCAGCCGGGTGATGTGAACCACCCAGAGCCTACCCGGGCCATCCACCGGAGTGGGTCGTCGCGGCTCACGGCGCCGGCGAATCAGCCGATGGGCGCGATGAGGGTCTGCCCCGCATCCAGCGCGGCCGAATCGAGTTTGTTGAGCTCGCGGATGCGCTGGACGACCTGGGCGACCGGCGCCTCGGGTGCCACTCGGGAGGCGACCTGCTGCAACGTCTCACCGGCCTGCACCCGCACGACCGCGAGCTGATCGGGGATCGCCGCCGGCGCCACCTCCGCGGAGCTGAAGTGGAACAGCGAACCCAGCCACAGTGTGGTCAGCGCCGCCAGCCCCGCCAGCACGATGGTGACCGTCGTGCTGACCGGTCGGCGAGTGTGGGCCGCACGCGACACGGCAACGCCGGTGCCGCGGTAGTGCAGGTGGCCCACCGCCGGTCGCGCGGGACCAGGCCGGTTGTCGCGGGCACCGGCCGGACGCACCCGCACGGGCGAACCGGACCTGACCGGGTGCCGCCGATGCTCCGACGGCCACGCCACCACCTGCAAATCGTCGATGACTGTCATGTCCGCTCCTTCCTCCGATGCGCCCGACTGTTCGCTCTTGTGTTCGAAATATACTCGATCATGTGTTCGATGTCCGAACATGTGAGCGAGCGTGTCGGAAGAATAAAACGGGGCACCGACAAGTTTTCGCCTTGCGCGACCGAACATGCGACACGCTCGAACAAATGTTTGATTGTGTCAGCCCGGGCGACTACATTCGGCGCTATGAGTGACCGCAGTGAGACACCGGGGACCGACACCAGCAGCCGCGGCGGGGGTTCCGACAACGGATTGACCGAACGGCAGCGGACCATTCTCGAGGTCATCCGCGCATCCGTGACCACCCGCGGCTATCCCCCGAGCATCAGGGAGATCGGTGACGCCGTGGGGCTCACCTCGACGTCGTCGGTGGCCCACCAGCTGCGCACCCTCGAGCGCAAGGGCTTCATACGCAGGGATGCCAACCGGCCGCGTGCCGTCGACGTCCGGAGCGCGGAGGACATGCCGACGCCATCGGTGACCGAGGTCGCCGGCTCAGACGCCCTCCCCGAGCCGACGTTCGTGCCGGTCCTGGGCCGGATCGCGGCAGGTGGTCCCATCCTGGCCGAAGAGGCCGTCGAGGATGTCTTCCCGCTGCCGCGCGTACTCGTCGGCGAAGGATCGCTGTTCCTGCTGAAGGTCGTCGGCGAATCGATGGTCGACGCGGCCATCTGCGACGGCGACTGGGTGGTGGTGCGCCAGCAGAACGTCGCCGAGAACGGTGACATCGTGGCCGCCATGATCGACGGCGAAGCGACGGTCAAGACGTTCAAGAGAACCGGCGGTCAGGTGTGGCTGATGCCCCATAACCCGGCCTTCGACCCGATCCCCGGTAACGACGCCGCCATCCTGGGCAAGGTCGTCACCGTCATCCGCAAGATCTGACGGCGGGGCCGCTAGTCGGCGCTATTCGGCCTTGTGGAACCCGTTGGCCTGGGCCAGTTCCTCGCTGGCGAACCACACCTCAGGAACGGTGTGCTCGTAGAGCTCGGACTCCGGCGTGTAGTACAGACCGGAGTGGGTGTTGGCCTTGATCACATAGCCTTCCGGCGCCTGATACGGATCGGCCAGCGGCAGGTGGATCGCAGGACGGGCATTGTCCTGTTCGTCGTGCGGATCCGACTGCAGCTCTTCAGCAGGCTCGACGGTCACATCCTCGTCAGGCACGAGCGGGACCTCGTCGGGTTCCTCGGCGGCACGACGACGACGCGGCGTCGCGATACCACCCATGTCGAGGCGCCACATCGACTGTGACTCTTCAAGATTGACTGCGGCGTGGCGGCCCGAGTCGCTGGCTTCCTCGGACTCCTCCTCGACCTCGGCGTACTCCGCATACTCCGGGTGTGCGTCGCTCGCCTCGGTGTCGGGTTCAGGCTCGGCCGGAATCCGGGTCGGCGTGGTGTCGATGGAGTCCTGGTCGCCGTCGAACACGTCGTCAGGACCGGGCATGGTCTGGGTTCCCAGACCAGCGGAGGACCAGTTGAACCCGGAGGAACTCGGAACCTCAGCCAGGCCGCCGTCGGGATAGGAGGAGTACCGCGACGATTCCGAGTCGCCGGGCCAGCGATCGTCCTCGTCGTACTCGGAATCCTCGAAGTCGTCGTCGTCCTCGACGTTGGCGGCGCGGCGGCGTTGCAGCCACAGCAGACCCATGGCGAGCACGCCGATCAGCAGCACTGCCGGGATGATCACCAGCAGCCACCACCAGTGCCAGGTGAACGACTTGCCGGGCTTGCCGTCCGCGCCCGGCGCACCGGGCGTCTGCGGGGCGGTCGCCACGGGCACCTCGAGGCCCGACAACTGCCCGGCCAACTCCGGCGGCTTGGTAGTGAAGGCATTGGTGGCTTTATTAAAGGAGATCTCGCCACCACTGAACTTCTGGGTAACCGTGTCGCCGTCGGCGCTCTGCTCGCCGGTGGGCACGCCGAGCGAGCCCGTCGCGCCGCCGAGTTTGGCCCAGGCCGCGTTGATCGCACCGCGGACCACGATCGCGCCGTTGTCCGGCGTCCAGAAGATCACCGGCTTGTCCGCTGCGCTGAACGTGCTCACCCGGCTGTTGGGTGCGCCGCCGTCAGCCTCGGTGCCGGTCGGCAGACCGAGGTCACCGGTCGGGCCACCGGCCGACTCGTACTTCGACAGGATCGCGCCGGTCACCGCGTGGGCGCCGGTCGCCGGCGAGTAGAAGATCTTGCCGCCGGCGTAATCCTGCGCGGCGCCGTCGCTGCCGACGGTGTACTGCGCACCTTGCCGTGCGCCCAGCACACCGGAGATACCCCCGGCTTCCCGCCAGGCCTGGTTGATCAGCGTCGTCGGATCCGACGGGACCTCGACACCGGCGAGGTTCGCGGCCAGGTCAGGCGGGTCAGTGGTGAACACCTTGGAGGCGTCGTTGTAGGACACCGTGCCGCCGGTGAACGTCTGGGTGACAACGTCGCCGTCATAGGTTTCGTCGCCGGTGGGAGCGCCCAATGTGCCACCGGAACCGCCGAGCTTGTCCCACGCGGCATTGATGGCGCCACGCACAACCCATGCGCCGGTGTCTGCCGTCCAGAAGATCGCAGGCTTGTCGCTGGCGCTGAACGTGCTGACCCTGCTGTCCGGGCCGAGCAGGCCGGCCACCTCGTCGATGGTCGGGAAGCCGAGGTCGCCGTCGGCGGGGCCGCCGAGTGCCTGGTACTTGTCCAGGATCGCGCCGAAGAGAAGGTGAGCGCCGGTAGCCGGGGTGAAGAAGATCTTGCCGCCGGTGAAGTTCTGCGCGAATCCATCGCCGACCGGGTAGACGTCGCCGTCCTTGCCACCCACCGGCGACCCGTCTCCGCCGGCGGCCTGCCACGCCTGATCGATGGCCGCGTTGGCGGCATCGCTTTCCGGTGATGCCACCACTGCAGGAGCAACCAGCAGCGCCGCCGCAGCCGTCGCGACCACGCCAAGCGCTAGTCGCCCGACGCCTCTGCTGAGACGACTTCCAAGCCAGGTCATGTAACTCCCCTGCGTTCCGATCACGATTCCTCTAGTTATAGTCCGCGTCAACTCTGCGTCAGCAGAACACGACACGCGGCTATATCCGAGATACGGCACGCAGAAACCCCGGAAAACGGCACTAAGTCGTGACAAAACTGCAGTACGCGGCTACCGGAGCGGACGGCCGGGCCTAGACGCCCAGGCTGCGCCCGATGATCTCCTTCATGATCTCGGTCGTCCCGCCGTAGATGGTCTGCACGCGGGCGTCCAGGTAGGCGCGGGCCACGTTGTACTCGCGCATGTAGCCGTACCCGCCGTGCAGCTGAAGGCAGCGGTCGATGATCTTGACCTGGGCTTCCGTGGTCCACCACTTGGCCATCGCGGCCTGCTCGGCGGTCAGCTTCTCGTCGAGGTGCAGCCGGATGAACTCGTCGACCATGATCCGCACCGCCGTGGCCTCGGTGGCCAGCTCAGCCAGCAGAAAGCGGCTGTTCTGGAACGACCCGATCGGCTTGCCGAACGCCTTGCGCTCCTTGGTGTACTGGATGGTCTCGGCCAGCACGGCCTCGATGGCGGACGCGGCCATGATGGCGATCGAGATCCGCTCCTGCGGCAGGTTCTCCATCAGATAGATGAAGCCCTTCCCTTCTTCGCCGAGCAGGTTCTCCACCGGCACCTTCACATCGGTGAACGACAGCTCGGCAGTGTCCTGGGCGTCGAGGCCGACCTTGTCGAGGTGACGGCCGCGCTCGAAACCCTCCATGCCGCGCTCGACGACGAGCAGCGAGAAGCCCAGCGCACCCTTCTCGGGATCGGTCTGGGCCACCACGATGACCAGGTCGGAGTTGATGCCGTTGGTGATGAAGGTCTTCGACCCGTTGAGGATGTAGTGATCACCCTCTTTGACCGCGCGGGTCTTGATGCCCTGCAGGTCACTGCCGGTACCCGGCTCGGTCATGGCGATCGCCGTGATGAGCTCACCGGTGCAGAACTTCGGCAGCCAGCGCTGCTTCTGCTCCTCGGTGGTCAGGCGCAGCAGATACGGCGCGACGACGTCGTTGTGCAGCGAGAAGCCCAGTCCGCTGTAGCGGCCGGCGACCGTCTCCTCCACGACGATGGTGTTGTACCGGAAGTCGTCGTTGCCACCGCCGCCGTACTCCTCCGGCACCGCCATGCCCAGGAAGCCCTGCTTGCCGGCCTCCAGCCACACCCCGCGGTCGACGATCTTGTCCTTCTCCCACTGGTCGTGGTACGGCGCGACGTGGCGCTCGAGGAAGGCCCGGTAGGACTCGCGGAACAGCTCGTGCTCCGGCTCGAACAGCGTCCGGTCGTACTTGACGGCAGTGCTCATGGGTATACCTCCGGGGAATCGGTGTAATCGCTGGGCGTGCTTGCCACGAGAATAGACCAACCGAGTAGTTGGTCGAGAATCGGCCGGACGGGCGCGCTCCCCCGTTCACTCGGAGTTCGAACACCGGCGGTGTGACGCCGTTATCGTGTCGCCAAGTCGGGATGGTGGGCATGTGGACAACGGTTCAATCGAATAAGCGCCGCTGGTTGTGGGTTGTCGCACTGGCAGCCGGTGTGGGTGCGGGACTGCTGGCGTGGCCGGCCGCTGCCGTCGCCGAGACGGCGAGTTCGTCCGCATCGGCCCACCACGCCTCCAGCGGCCAGGTGCAGCGCCGCCCCGCCCGAACCAAGCCCGCGCCGGTCGCTCGTCCGGTCACCGCCAGTGCCGGGCACTCGGCGCGGCGCGCACCGACACCGGCGGTCAACGACCCGGGCACCGTCGACAACGCCGGCCCAGCGGGCCTGCCCGAGAAGCGGACGTTGATCCTGTCGGCGTTTCCCGCCGAGACCGACGCAATCCTGGCACGGACGACCCTGGACCCCGGCCCGTCGGTGGTCGTCGACGGGGCGCACTTCTATCTCGGCGACATGGGCGGCAAGAAAGTCATCGTCGCGATGACCGGTATCGGAATGGTGAATGCAACCCGCACCACCACAACGGCTTTCGAGCATTTCACCGCCGAAACGGGCACGACGATCGGCGCGGTGGTGTTCTCCGGTGTCGCGGGTGGTTTCGCAGGCACACAGATCGGTTCGGTGACCGTACCCGCCCGGTGGACCGCCGATGACGGAGCCACCTGGCACCCGGTGGACTCCGGATTGCTGGCCGCCGCCGGTGCGGTCTCGGTCGACCTGATGAGTACGGACAGTATTGGCGATCCGGCATGCCTGTGTAGCGGTCTGACGTCGGGCCTGCGGATCGACCTGGGCCGCGAGCCGACTGTGGTGGTCGGGGGCGACGGCTCCAGTGACGATAACAATGGCGGCACCGCCTTCCCGGCGATTCCATTGGGGGGTGCGGTTTTCGGACCTCAGCCCTGTGCAGCGCCGGACTACTCACCGCTGTCGACCGGCAACTTCGCCAGCGCAATCGGGCCATTTCTGGTCCGCGGCCTGCTCAACAACATCACCGGACTGCTGACCAACACCAACCCGCCTGTCGACGCAGTCGACCAGGAAACGGCCGCGGCACATCGGGTGGCCGACGCCTATGGTGTGCCGTTCCTCGGTATTCGCGGGATCTCCGACGGCGCCGGGGATCCGCTGAACCTGCCGGGAATTCCGTTCCTGCAGTTCTTCGTCTACCGCCAGATCGCCGCCGACAATGCCGCGATCGTCACGGAAGCTCTGCTGGGGAACTGGGCGGGCGCGTAGGCAGGGCGCCCGCTTACACTTTCAGCCATGG
Source organism: Mycobacterium sp. NBC_00419 (assembly GCF_036023875.1). Lineage (NCBI taxonomy): Bacteria > Bacillati > Actinomycetota > Actinomycetes > Mycobacteriales > Mycobacteriaceae > Mycobacterium > Mycobacterium sp. NBC_00419. The sequence goes on along the minus strand of NZ_CP107931.1, from coordinate 4,968,103 downwards.
GCCGAGCCCCCACGAGTCTTACGCACTGGGGTGCGTTCAGCGCCAGTGTCGCCGATGGCGAGATCACCTCGGTGTCGGCCATTCCCGGGGACAGCGACCCTTCTCCCCTACTGGGCAACATTCCCGGGTCTGTGCGCCACCCGTCGCGCATCACCACACCGGCGGTGCGGCGCGGATGGCTGCGCGACGGACCCGGCCCCACGGCGGCACGCGGCGCCGACGAGTTCGTCGCCGTCGGCTGGGACGAACTGACCGAGCTGCTGGCTGCCGAGTTGCGCCGTGTCGTGGACACCTACGGCAACGAGGCGATCTACGGCGGGTCCTACGGCTGGGCCAGCGCGGGCCGGTTTCACCACGCGCAGAGCCAGGTACACCGGTTCCTGAAAATGCTTGGCGGCTACACCTTCTCCCGGCACTCCTACAGTCTGGGCGCCACCGGGGTGATCATGCCGCGGGTGGTGGGCACCCACGACGACCTGTTCAAGCGCTCGACGCAGTGGACCGTGATCGCCGAGCACACCGAGCTTCTGGTGTGCTTCGGCGGGGTCAACCTGAAGAACACCGGGATCAATCACGGTGGCACCACCGATCATCCGGCGCGCGCCGCACTGAACCGGTTCCGGGACAAGGGCGGCGCCATCGTCTCGATCAGCCCACTGCGTTCCGATGTCGACGGCGACTGTCAGTGGCTGCCGGCCACGCCCGGCACCGACGTCGCGATCATGCTGGCGCTGGCCCATGTGCTGGCCACTGAAGGCCTGGCCGACCGCGACTTCCTCGACACTTACTGCACCGGCTACGACCGCTTCGAGCGATACCTGCTGGGCACCGACGACGGCGTACCCAAATCACCGCAGTGGGCCGCACCGATCTGCGGCCTGGATGCCGAAACCCTGACGGCACTGGCCCGCCGGATGGCCAGGCAGCGCACCATCGTCACCGTCAGCTGGTCACTGCAGCGCCTGCGCCACGGCGAGCAGGCCCCGTGGATGGGTGTGACACTGGCGGCGATGCTCGGCCAGATCGGGCTTGCCGGAGGCGGATTCGGGCACGGCTATGGATCGATGAACGAGCCGGGGCTGCCGCCGCTACGCTTCCGATTGCCCTCGCTGCCGCAGGGCCACAACCCGGTGCAGACGTTCATCCCTGTCGCGGCGATCAGCGACATGCTGCTGCACCCCGGTGAGACCTTCACTTACAACGGGCTGACCCTGACCTACCCCGACATCAAGTGCGTGTACTGGGCCGGCGGCAATCCCTTTCACCACCACCAGAACCTGCCGCGGCTGCGCCGCGCGCTGGGCCGGGTGGACACCGTGGTGGTGCACGACCCGTACTGGACGCCGATGGCCCGCCACGCCGACATCGTGGTTCCCTCCACGACCGCCTTCGAGCGCGACGACTTCTCCGGTTCGCGCAACGACCCGCTGCTGGTGGCCATGCCGGCGCTCACCGCGCCGTACGCCGACGCCCGCGACGACTACACCACCTTCGCCGAACTGGCGCAGCGCCTGGGATTCGGTGAGCGGTTCACCGAAGGCCGCACCGCGCGCCAATGGCTGGCGCAAATGTACGAAATCTGGTCAGCGGAAATCGATTTCGCGGTTCCCGACTTCGACCAGTTCTGGGCCGACGGGTTCGTGCGGCTACCTGTCGAGGACGGCCTGACGCTGCTCGCCGACTTCCGCTCCGACCCGCAACGCCACCGGCTGGCGACCCCGAGCGGGCGCATCGAGATCTTCTCGGAGAAGATCGAGGGCTTCGGCTATCCGGACTGCGCGGGGCACCCACGCTGGTACGAGCCCACCGAGTGGCTCGGCGGTGAGCGCGCGCGTCGCTATCCGCTGCATCTGATCGCCAATCAGCCTGCCAGCAGGCTGCACGGCCAGCTCGACGCCGGCGCCACCAGCGCGGCCACGAAAATACAAGGGCGCGAGCCGATCCGGATGCATCCCGCGGACGCCTCCGAGCGCGACCTCGCCGACGGCGACGTGGTGCGGGTGTTCAACGACCGCGGCGCCTGCCTGGCGGGCGTGGTCGTCGACGAGGGCTTGCACCCTCAGGTGGTGCAGTTGTCGACCGGCGCCTGGTACGACCCGCTGGACCCGGCCGACCCGGATTCGATGTGCGTGCACGGGAATCCGAATGTGCTGACCGATGACATCGGAACGTCGTCACTGGCCCGTGGCTGCACCGGGGCAGCGGTGCTCGTCGACGTGGAGAAGTTCACCGGGGTGCTGCCGCCGGTTCGGGCGCATCAACCACCGGTGATCCGGTGACCTAGGTCGCGTACTGCCGAAGCCCGGCGGCCAGCGCCGCCGGCACCCGGGCCTTCAGGCGTGTGCCGGACTCGGTGTGTTCGGTCGCGTCGACGTGGCCGTCGTTATGCAGGCGTGCAACCAGATCACCGCGGTCGTAGGGAATCGTCACGTCGACGGTGATCTCGCGCGGCTCGACCAGTTCACCGAGCCGGGTGCGCAACCGATCGACACCCTCACCGGTGTGCGCGGAGACGAACATCGCACCCGGTAGCGCACGGCGAAGCTGGGCCAGGGTCAGATCCGCGGCGGCATCGATCTTGTTGACTACCAACAGTTCCGGTGCCGGAGCGGCGTGATGGTCGTTCTGGACTTCGCGGACAACCTGGCGGACCGCTTCGATCTGGGCCATCGGGTTGCTGTCGGAGCCGTCGACGACATGCACCAGCAGGTCGGCGTCAACGACCTCCTCCAGGGTGGAGCGGAACGCCTCGACGAGCTGGGTGGGCAGGTGGCGCACGAAGCCGACGGTGTCGGTCACGGTGAACTGCCGGCCGTCGTCGAATTCACCACGGCGCGTGGTGGGTTCGAGGGTGGCGAACAGCGCGTTCTGCACCAGGACACCGGCGCCGGTCAGCGCGTTGAGCAGGCTGGACTTGCCGGCGTTGGTGTAGCCGACGATGGCGATCGACGGCACGTCGCTGTGCAGCCGCCTGCTGCGCTGGGTGTCGCGGATCTGCTTCATGTCCTTGATCTCACGGCGCAGCTTCGACATTCGCTCGCGAATACGACGCCGGTCGGTTTCGATCTTCGTCTCACCGGGTCCGCGGGTGCCCACACCGCCGCCACTGCCGCCCGCGCCACCGCCCTGCCGTGACATCGACTCACCCCAGCCGCGCAGACGCGGCAGCATGTACTCCATCTGGGCGAAGGCAACCTGCGCCTTGCCCTCCCGGCTGGTCGCGTGCTGGGCGAAGATGTCCAGGATCAGTGCGGTGCGGTCGATGACCTTGACCTTGACGACCTTTTCCAGCGCGTTGAGCTGTGCGGGGCTCAGCTCACCGTCGCAGATGACGGTGTCGGCACCAGTGGCGATGACGACCTGGCGCAGCTCTTGGGCCTTGCCCGAGCCGATGTAGGTGGACGGGTCCGGCTTGGAGCGGCGCTGAATCATTCCTTCGAGCACCTCCGAGCCGGCCGTCTCGGCCAGTGCCGCCAGTTCGGCCAGGCTCGCGTCGGCGTCGGCGGCGCTGCCGTCGGTCCAGACCCCGACCAGCACGACCCGTTCGAGTCGCAGCTGCCGGTATTCGACCTCGGAAACGTCGGTGAGTTCGGTGGACAGCCCGGCAACGCGCCGCAGTGCGGCGCGGTCCTCGAGTGCGAGTTCGCCGAGACTCGGCTCGGCAGAGGGATCAGATGTGGTCATAACTGGTACCGATCGTGTCACGCCCACACAACGTCGCGCACCTCAATAACGTGCCCAGCGCGCTCAGAGCTGCGCCGCCCACCACGCGTCGGCCACTTCACCGTGGGCCACCAGCACCGACGGGCCGCGCAGGAAGCTGGTGGTGTCGGTGACTTCCACGCTGACCTCGCCGCCGGGAACCCGAACCCGCAGCACACCGGTCGGCGCACCCAGGTGGTCCAGCGCCGCGACTGCGGCGGCGACCGTGCCGGTGCCACAGGAGCGGGTCTCGCCGACCCCGCGCTCGTGCACCCGCATCGACACCGCGCCGTCGGCCGGCGGGCCGGAGCGCAGCGACTCGGGAATGAGGGTGGGCGGTGTCAGCACCTCGATGTTGACGCCCTCGGGGAATTGACCGTGGTCGAACTGCACGGGCGCGGCGACGTCCAGGGCGGCCAGCTCGGCCTCGGTGAGATCCGGGTCCAGGCAGGCCAGATGGGGGTTGCCGACGTCGACTCCGACACCGGTGAAGGTCCGGCCGCCGACGGTCGCGGTTCCGACACCGAGCCGGTTGACCTTGCCCATCTCGACGGTGACCTCGGCGTCAACGGCATCGGCGCGGTGCACGACCACCGGACGCGGACCGGCCAGCGATCCGACGACGAACTCGTCGCGCGCCTCGAACCCGCCGGCCCGCAGGTAGTGAGCGAACACCCGCACTCCGTTGCCGCACATCTGGGCGAACGAGCCGTCGGCATTGCGGTAGTCCATGTACCAATCGCCGGCCTCGACACCGTCGGGCAGCCGATCGAGCACGCCGGCGGCCACCACGGCCCCGGCGGTGGTGACCCGCAGCACGCCGTCGGCGCCCAGACCGCGGCGCCGGTCGCACAGCGCGGCGACCACGGCAGGTGCCAGGTCCAGGCGTGCGTCGAGGTCGGGCAGCAGCACGAAGTCGTTCTGCGTACCGTGCCCCTTGGCGAATGTCACCACGCGTTCAGGATACGTCGCGCCACTGGGCGATCACCTCGTCGGCGAGCCCGGGCGCCGACCCGTCGAGCCAGCGGATCCGGTGGTCGCGACGAAACCACGACCGCTGACGACGCACGTAGCGGCGGGTTCCGATGAAGGTCAGCTCACGGGCTTGCGCGATGTGTTCGGCGGCACCTCCGGCGTCCAGCGCGGCGATCACCTGCGCATAGCCCAGGGCCCTGGCCGCGGTGACGCCGTCGCGGAGCCCATGCTCCAGCAGCGAGCTGACCTCCTCGACCAGACCGGCGTCGAACATCGCGTCGGTGCGCTGCGCCAGCCGCTCATCGAGAACCGCAGTGTCCCAATCCAATCCGACGATCATCGTGTTCCAGCGCGCCGCACCGATCCGCGGCGCGGAGGCGGCAAACGGCTGGCCGGTCAGTTCGACGACTTCCAACGCCCGCACGATCCGGCGCCCGTCGGTGGCCAGGATCGCCGCCGCGGCCGCCGGGTCACGCTCAGCGAGTTCGGTGTGTAGCGCGGCCACCCCGACCTGGGCAAGCCGTTGCTCCCAGCGCGCCCGCACCTGCGGGTCGGTGGCCGGGAACGCCCAGTCGTCGAGCAGCGACTGGATGTACATCATCGAGCCGCCGACGATCACCGGCACCGCGCCGCGGTTCACGATGGCCTCGACATCGGCGACCGCAGCCTGCTGGTAGCGCGCGACGGTCGCGGTCTGGGTGACGTCGAGGACGTCGAGTTGGTGATGCGGGACGCCGTGGCGTTCGGCGACGCTGAGCTTGGCGGTGCCGATGTCCATCCCGCGGTACTGCTGCATCGCGTCGGCGTTGACGATCTCGACGCGGATCTGCCCGGCGAGCCGTTCGGCGACCTGCAACGCCAGCTGCGACTTTCCGGTGCCGGTCGGACCGATGACGGCGATCGGTCTGATCACTCGGTCATGGTCCAGACGCCAGCGAAGTACCCCACGCCATACGGCGCGCCGCGCACCAGTTCACGGGCCGAGCGTGGCCCGGGCCCGGCCAACCCGGCCAGGACCTGATAGGCCACCCGTCCGACGATGCTGTCGGGTAACTCCGCGAGCGCAAGGGTGTCACCGGTGGCCAGGGCGTCGTCGAGGGCAGCCTGGACCGGCTCGGCGTCCGGGTCGTAGCCGCCGGGGGCCGGCGGCGTGAGTGTGTTGGCGCCGTCGGCGACCACCAGCACCCCGACCGGACCCTCGACGGCGTCGAGTTCAGCGCGCAGCGACCGGCCCGCCGTGAGCGCGGCCGCGACGTCCAGGTCGGCGGCGTAGACGCGCACGTCGGCGCGGGCGGCGGGATTGACCTGCCCACGCAACCAGCCGGCGAACAGCGCGCACAGCGGCAGTGCACTGACCGTGTGCGGCGCATCCGGTGACAGCGCGACCGGGACGTCGACGCCGTACCCGGCGAATGTGCCGGAGGTGTCCGGCTCGATGACCGCGCCGACCGGGGCGACGCCGATCACGAACCACCGGTCGGGCAGTTCGGCGGCCGCGGCCAGAGCGGCGTCACGGAAGGCGGTGACCTCCGCGGCAGCCGCGCCGGCAAGCTGGGGAACCAGAACCGGCGCGGACGGGGTCACTGCGATGGCCGTCAACACGCCACACACGCTAGCGTCCCGCGTCTGCGCCAGGTGCCGCCGCGGGCTGTCCCGAGACGACCTCGCCGCGGGCCAGCGCCACTGTGGCCGCCACCATCACCACCACGGCGGCGATCAGGACCAGCCAGCCGGCCTCGCCGGGCCGCAACGTCTCGCCCAGGACGAAGACACCCAGGATCGAACCCACCATCGGCTCACTGACCGTCACCGCGGGCAGTGAAGCTGCCAGCGACCCGGCCCGGAAGGCCGACTGTTGCAGGGCAGTTGCCGCGACGGCCACCACCGCCCACGGATACAGCTCGGGAGTTTTCAGCACCGCCCAGATCCCGTCGGCCAACCGGTCCACGACACCCTTGGTGAGCACCGCGAACAGGCCCCACAGTGAGCCGGAGACCACGCCCAGCAGCGCCGCAGCGGCCGACCTCCCGGCCAGCACCCGCGCACCCACCAGGCATAGCGCCAGCACCGGGCCCAGCGTGGCGATCACCCACGCCCACAGCTCCCAGCCCGCCCGCGACTGGCCCTCGGTGGGGTTGCCGACGGTCACGATGACGGCCACGGCACCGGCCAGCAGCACCGCCCAGATCCACTGCCAGCGGGTCACGGCGCGACCGGCGTAGCGGGCGCTGATCGGCAGCGCGAATAGCAGCGAGGTCACCATCAGGGCCTGAACCAGCAGCACCGAGCCGAACCCGAGCGCGGCGGCCTGGAACACGAAGCCGCCCCCGGCGACCAGGCTGCCCAGCCACCACTTCCAGTCCTTGAGCAGATGCAGGAACAGCGCGACGTGGCCGACGGGCTCGTCGGTGACGGTCTGGGCCGAGCGCTGCTGGATGACGTCGCCTATCGCGATGCACAACGCCGCGCACAGGGCGAAAATGGTGGCGATTTCTGCCTTGCCCATGGTCTCTCCCCGGTCGTCGGAGAAGCCAGACTGCCCGGCCGCAGCGCCGGCGTGCAAGCGGGACCGGCGAACCCGGGGGCAAGTCAGGGACCGACCTGGTTCAATACCTTCGAGGAAGGCTGGCCTGAAAGTGGCCGGCCTTTCGTCCAGGCAGCATTGGCGCCGCGTCGCGCGGCAGGTGCGCGGGAACTACCGCGCGGAGGGTAGGTAACGCGAGCTCATGACGATCGACGAACCCCACGGCGGCGAAACTCCCAAGCCGGTTCCCCGACCGGGTCCTGCCCGGCCGGTGCCCCGCCCGCACCCGCCGGCCACCGCCGTAGTCGCACCGCCGACCAGTGACCCGCACCGGTTCGGCCGCGTTGACGACGACGGAACCGTCTGGCTGATCACCTCCGCCGGTGAACGGACCATCGGGTCCTGGCAGGCCGGCGACACCGAGGCCGCCTACGCCCATTTCGGGCGGCGTTTCGAGGACCTGGCCACCGAGGTCACCCTGATGGAGACTCGGCTGGCCTCCGGGACCGGCGACGCCCGCAAGATCAAGGCCGCCGCTGCCGCCCTGGCCGAAACACTGCCTACCGCAAGCGTTCTCGGTGACATCGACGCACTGGCCGATCGGCTGGGCGCGATCCGCGACCACGCTGAGGAGACCGCCGCGGCCGACCGGGCGCGGCGCGACGAGCACCGCGCCGCGCAAGCCGCCCGCAAAGAGGCCCTGGCCGCCGAGGCCGAGGAACTGGCCAACAACTCCACCCAGTGGAAGGCGGCAGGCGATCGGATGCGCGCGATCCTCGACGAGTGGCGCACCATCACCGGTCTGGACCGCAAGACCGACGACGCCCTGTGGAAGCGGTACTCGGCGGCCCGCGAGACGTTCAACCGGCGGCGGGGTTCGCACTTCGCCGAACTCGACCGTGAACGCGCCGGAGCCAAGCAGGCCAAGGAGAAGCTGTGTGAGCGGGCTGAGGAGCTGTCGGATTCCACCGACTGGGCCGCCACCGCGGCGGCGTTCCGCGACCTGCTGACGCAGTGGAAGGCGGCGGGCCGAGCGGCCAAGGACGTCGATGACACCCTGTGGCACCGGTTCAAGTCCGCACAGGACACCTTCTTCTCCGCGCGCAACGCCATCAGCGCCGAACGAGACGCCGAGTTCACGGCCAACGCCACCGCCAAGGAGGCGCTGCTGGCCGAGGCGGAAAAGCTCGACGTCTCCAACGTGGAGGCGGCGCGCTCCGCGCTGCGCACGATCACCGACAAATGGGACGCCATCGGCAAGGTGCCCCGGGAGCGACAGGCCGACCTGGAGCGACGGCTGCGCGCGGTGGAGAAGAAGTTCCGCGATGCCGCGGACTCGGGATGGACCGACCCGCAGGCTCAGGCCCGCGCCGAGCAGTTCCGGGCCCGCGTCGAGCAGTTCGAGAAGCAGGCCGAGAAGGCCGAGGCGGCCGGGCGCACCAAGGAGGCCGCCGAGGCCAGGGCCAGCGCCGAGCAGTGGCGGCAATGGGCTGAAGCCGCGGTCGAGGCGTTGGGCAAGAAGCGCTAAGACGCGCCGGTTTCGGTGGGCGGCGGCGGTTGATCCCCGCGTTCGCGGCGGTCGACGTCGTCGAGCAGTGACCGGGACTGGCGTTCGGCGGCTTCGCGGCGGCGCTGGTCCTCGGCGGCGAGCTGGACCGCGGTGCGGGTCCACACCACCCGGGCCCAGTGAAACGCCAACAGGATCACGGTGATCCACCCGAGGACCAGACCGATACCCGGGCCGGGGTGACCATGGGTGGCAGTCTGGCGCGACCACACCGCAAGCATCCCGAGGGCACTGGCCAGACCGCAGCCGATCAGGGCGAACCAGGCCAATACCCACCGTCGGGTGAGCAGCGCCAGCATGGAGAAGCCGACGCCGAAAACCAGTGCGAGCCAGGTGAATATCCGCGACGGCAGGGCGATGCCGACACTGATGGCCTTGTCGTTGCCGACCAGGACGTCGAGCCCGCGGGCGCCACCGGTGTGCGGCAGGATCAGCGACACCAACAGGACGAACACCAGGATCGCCACGACCAGGGCGCGGGCTCCGGGCTGGATCTCGCCGGCTACCTTGCGCTCGGCGGCCTCGATCTCGTCGCGGTAGGACTCGAAGTCGTTCATTGCCCACATCCCGTCGGTTCGCCCGCGGCCGGTCTGCCCACCGAGGGCAGGCCCAACCCGGTGGTGCGCGGTCGCTGGCCCGCGGCATGTGCGTCCCCGGCGCGGGTGCGCCGGTAGCTGAGCAGCGGCGCGTCGGCGATCAGGTGGTGCGGAGCCGCGCCGGTGACGGTGGTGGTGAGGATGTCTCCCGGGCGTACCTGCGTGTCCCCTGGGCTGAAGTGCACCAGCCGGCCGTCGCGGGCCCGGCCGCTCATTCGTGCGGTGCTGGCGTCCTTGCGGCCCTCGCCGGTGGCCACCAGGAGCTCCACCTCCGCACCGATCTGGGCGGCGTTCTCCTCGAAGGAGATCTGCTCCTGCAGTTCGATCAGCCGCTCATACCGTTCTTGCACAACGGCTTTGGGCAACTGTCCGTCGAGTTCGGCGGCCGGGGTACCGGGCCGCTTGGAGTACTGGAAGGTGAATGCCGCCGCGAAGCGGGCGGCGCGCACCACCTCGAGGGTGGCGGCGAAGTCGTCCTCGGTCTCGCCGGGGAAGCCGACGATGATGTCGGTGGTGATCGCGGCGTGCGGCATGGCCGCCCGGACGCGCTCGATGATGCCCAGGTACTTCTCGGCGCGATACGAGCGGCGCATCGCCCGCAGAACCCGGTCCGAGCCGGACTGCAGCGGCATGTGCAGCGCGGGGCAGACGTTGGGGGTCTGTGCCATCGCCTCGATGACGTCGTCGGTGAACTCGGCCGGGTGCGGCGAGGTGAAGCGGACCCGCTCGAGCCCGTCGATGTCACCGCAGCTGCGCAGCAGCGCGGCAAACGCGCCGCGGTCGCGGGGGGTGTCCGACAGTGCCATCGGCGACTCGCGCAAGCGCTCGCCGGCGGCGAACGACACCCCGTAGGCGTTGACGTTCTGGCCGAGCAGGGTCACCTCGAGCACGCCCTGGTCGACCAGCGAGCGCACCTCGGCCAGGATATCGGTGGGGCGACGGTCCACCTCCTTGCCGCGCAGCGCGGGCACGATGCAGAAGGTGCAGGTGTTGTTGCAGCCGACCGAGATGGAAACCCAAGCTGCATAAGCTGATTCGCGGGCAGCGGGCAATGTCGAGGGGAATTCCCGCAGCGACTCGGCGATCTCGACCTGGGCTTCGCGGTTGTGCCGGGCCCGATCGAGCAGCGCCGGCAGCGACCCGATGTTGTGGGTGCCGAACACCACGTCGACCCACGGGGCCTTCTTGAGCAGGCCCTCACGGTCCTTCTGGGCCAGGCAGCCACCAACGGCGATCTGCATGTCCGGGTCGGCCTGCTTGCGCGGTGCCAGGTGGCTGATGTTGCCGTAGAGCTTGTTGTCGGCGTTCTCCCGCACCGCGCAGGTGTTGAACACCACGACGTCGGCGTCTTCGCCCTCGGCGGCGCGGCGATAGCCGGCGGCCTCCAGCAGACCGGCCAACCGTTCGGAGTCGTGGACGTTCATCTGGCAGCCGTAGGTGCGCACCTGGTAGCTGCGTCCGGCCGACGAGCGGGCAGGATCGCCCGCTGCAGAGCCCTGGGTCAGCACCGATGTCACGAACCTCATCGTACGGAGCAGGTGGTGGCGTGGAGAAATCGCTTGAATCCGCCAACGGCGGGCAAACTGAGGGTTACCTGGGTATGGTCTGAATGTATGGGACGCAACGGCGAGCAGCCGATGATCTCGATCAAGGGCGTCAACAAGCATTTCGGTGACCTGCACGTACTCAAAGACATCAACCTCGAGGTCGACCGCGGCCAGGTCATCGTGGTGCTGGGGCCGTCGGGATCCGGTAAATCCACGTTGTGCCGCACCATCAATCGCCTCGAAACCATCGACACCGGCACCATCGCCATCGACGGTGAGGAACTTCCCGCCGAGGGACGCAAGCTGGCCGCGCTGCGCTCCGACGTCGGCATGGTTTTTCAGTCCTTCAACCTGTTCGCCCACAAGACGATCGTGGACAACGTCAGCCTGGCACCGCTGAAGGTCCGCAAAGTCGGCAAGGACAAGGCGCGCGAGAGTGCGATGGCCCTGCTGGAACGTGTCGGCGTGGCCAATCAGGCCGACAAATACCCGGCTCAGCTCTCCGGCGGTCAGCAGCAGCGGGTGGCGATTGCCCGCTCGCTGGCGATGAACCCGAAGGTGATCCTGTTCGACGAACCCACCAGTGCCCTGGACCCCGAGATGGTCAACGAGGTGCTGGAGGTGATGACCTCGCTGGCCGCCGACGGTATGACGATGGTGGTGGTCACCCACGAGATGGGCTTCGCCAGGCGGGCCGCCAACCGGGTGGTGTTCATGGCCGACGGCGCCATCGTCGAGGACGCCGTGCCCGATGAGTTCTTCGATAGTCCGCGCTCGGAACGGGCGAAAGATTTTCTCGGCAAGATCCTCAACCACTAAGGCGAAAGGAACACCCGATATGCGTTCCACCTCATGGCGTCTCATCGGTGCGGCCGTACTGGCCGTCGCGCTACCGTTTGCCGCGACCGCATGCGGCGGTGGCGGCGGCGGTGACGACAAGATCGTCATCGGCACGAAGTTCGACCAGCCGGGGCTGGGTCAGAAGAACCCCGACGGCACGCTGAGCGGCTTCGACGTCGACGTCGCCAAGTACGTCGCCAAGGAACTCGGCTACCCCGAGGACAAGATCGAGTGGAAGGAATCGCCGTCCGCGCAGCGCGAGACCCTGATCCAGAACGACCAGGTGAAGTTCATCGTCGCGACGTACTCGATCACCGACTCCCGCAAGGAGAAGGTCAGCTTCGCCGGGCCGTATCTACTCACCGGGCAGAGTCTGCTGGTCAAGGCCGACAACAGTGACATCACCGGTCCCGAGTCCCTGCAGAACGGCAAGAAGCTGTGCTCGGTCAGCGGGTCGACGCCGGCCCAGCGGATCAAGGACAAGTACCCGGGCGTGCAGCTGCAGCAGTACGACACCTACTCCGCCTGCGTGGAGGCCCTCAAGAACGGCGCGATCGACGCCGTGACCACCGACGAGGTGATCCTGGCCGGCTACGCCGCGCAGACGCCGGGGGCGTTCAAGATCGTCGGCAAGCCGTTCTCCGAGGAGCGCTACGGCATCGGGCTGAAGAAGGGTGACACCGCGTTGTGCACCAAGATCACCGACGCGCTCAAGAAGATGGAAGCCGACGGCGCCTGGAAGGCGGCGTTCGACAAGAACCTCGGCCCGGCCGGCATCGCCACGCCGGCGCCGCCCGTGCCGGACGCCTGCTGAGACTAGCGACAGCGTGGAGGTCTTCAGCGAGTATCGCCCCCAGATCTTCGAGGCGTTCTGGACCACCATCCAGCTGACGGTGTTCTCGGCGGTCGGCGCGCTGATCCTCGGTACGGTGCTGGCCGCGATGCGGCTGGCTCCGGTGCCGATGCTCAACTGGCTGGGTACGTCCTACGTCAACGTGGTTCGCAATACGCCGCTGACGCTGATCATCCTGTTCTGTTCCTTCGGTCTGGCGCAGACCCTGGGCATCACACTGGTCGACCCGAAGTCGCTGACCTCGATCGAGGACAGCAACTTTCGGCTGGCGGTGCTCGGGCTGACGGTCTACACCGCCTCGTTCGTCTGTGAGACGGTGCGCTCCGGGGTCAACACTGTGCCGCTGGGCCAGGCCGAAGCCGCCCGATCGCTGGGCTTCACGTTCGGGCAGAACCTGCGAATAATCCTGCTGCCACAGGCATTTCGTTCAGTGCTGATTCCGCTGGGCTCAGTGCTGATCGCGTTGACGAAGAACACCACGATCGCGTCGGCGATCGGAGTGGCCGAGGCGGCGCTGCTCATGAAGGAGATGATCGAGAACACCGCGGCGCTGCTGACGGTGGGCTCGATCTTCGCGTTGGGCTTCGTCGTCCTGACGTTGCCGACGGGGCTGTTGTTCGGCTGGCTCGGCAAGCGCCTGGCAGTGTCCAGATGAGCACAGCCTCAATTCTTTTCGACGCACCGGGACCCCGCGCGCGGATCCGCAACCGGATCATCTCGGGCGTCACGATCCTGATCGTCGCACTCGTGGCGTGGGTGGTGATCGCCAGGCTGGCCAGCAGGGGGCAGCTGACCGCGGCCAAGTGGGAGCCGTTCCTGACGGCCAACCTCTGGAAAACCTATGTGCTGCCGGGCATCGAGGGCACGCTCATCGCGGCGGGGCTGTCGATCGTGCTGGCGGTCGTCCTCGGTTTCGCACTCGGCGTGGGCAGGATGTCGCGCATCGGCGCGGTCAGCTGGGCATGTGCGGTCATCGTGGAGTTCTTCCGCGCCGTTCCGGTGCTGATCATGATGATCTTCGCGTACTTCCTGTTCGCTCTCTACGACACCTTCCCGTCCAAGCACCTGGCCCTGGCCGGTGTGGTGACCGGCTTGACCCTCTACAACGGGGCAGTCATCGCCGAGATCGTCCGTTCCGGTGTCGCTTCGCTTCCCCGCGGCCAGGGCGAGGCGGCCGCGTCGCTGGGCCTGACGTGGGGTCAGACCATGCGCTCGATCCTGTTGCCGCAGGCGGTCACCGCGATGCTGCCGGTGCTGGTTTCCCAGCTGGTGGTGGTGCTCAAGGACACCGCGATCGGCTACCAGATCACCTACGTCGAGATGGTGCGCCAGGGCACGGTAGTCGGATCGTCGTACGGCAATTACGTGCCCGCACTGATCGTCATCGCCGTGCTGATGATCAGCGCGAACTTCGCACTGTCGGCGGCTGCGACCCGGCTCGAACGGCGGCTGCGCCGCTCCAAGCGCGGGCCCGCGCCGATGCATGCGCAAGCCGAACTGGAGCCTGGCGACTGACGGTGGCGCCCGGGCGTGTGAAGGATGACGCCCGGGGTATAGGAACAGGATGCTTCCGCGCCCGAAACCGGTGCCCGAGGATCTGCGCCGGCTGGCCGCCGCACACGGGGTCGCCACGTCCTACCGCAACGAACGACGCGAGACGGTGCAGGTCGACGCCGATGTGGTGACCCGGGTGCTGGGCCTGCTCGACGTCGATGCCGGTACCGAAGCCGCCCGGCGCGTTGAGCTGGATACGCTGGCGCAGCATGCCGATGCGGGTGCGCTGGCACCGACCATCGCGGTGCGGGCGGACGGGCAGGCGCGGTCGCTACCGGGGGCAGCGCTGTTGGTCGACGAGGACGGCGAGCAGACCGAGGTGCGCGACGAGTTTCCCGCCGGGATGGCGACCGGGTGGTATCACCTGCACACCCGTGACGGGCAGCAGTCCACCGTGGTCGTGGCTCCCCCGCAGGTGCCGGTGGCCCCGGCGACCTGGGGATGGATGCTGCAGCTCTATGCGATGCGGTCGGCGAAGTCGTGGGGTATCGGCGACTGGGGCGACCTTCGTGAATTCATCGACTGGACCGCCGCCGAACACGGTGCGGGCGCTGTTCTGCTGAATCCACTGCACGCGCCCGGCCCGACCCATCCGGTGCAGCCCTCCCCCTACACCCCGTCGAGCCGCCGATTCGCCAACCCGCTGGCGTTGCGCATCGAAGACCTCGACGTCTACCGGCATGCCACCCCGGATAGTCGCGCGGAAGTCGACGCGCTACGGGTGTCGGCGACAACCCCCCGGATCGACCACGATCTGGTGTGGTCGGCCAAACGCGCTGCGTTGGAGATCCTTTGGCGTGACGAGGGCCGGCCGGACCCGCTGGATGACTCACCGGGTGGCGCGGGACTGGCCGATTGGGCCACCTACTGTGCACTCGCCGAACGTCACGGCGGGCGCTGGTCGCGCTGGCCGGTGCCGCTGCGCGACGCAGCGGGCGCGGCCGTGGCGGCGGCCCGGCGAGAGTTGGCTCCCCGGATCGCCTTTCACGCCTGGGTGCAGTCCCAGTGCGCCGAACAGCTCAGGGCGGTGCGGGACACCGCGCGAGACACCGGGATGGCGCTCGGGGTGCTGCACGACCTGCCCGTCGGAGTCGATGCCGACGGGGCCGATGCGTGGGCGCTGTCCGACGTGTTGGCCACCGGGGTGAGTGTCGGTGCGCCGCCGGACAACTTCACCCCGCCCGGCCAGGACTGGGGACTGCCGCCGTGGCGACCGGACCGGCTGGCCGCCACCGGCTACGGCGCGCTGCGGGAGATGTTGCGTGCCATCCTTTCCCACGCCGACGGTGTGCGGATCGACCACGTGGCCGGGCTGTGGCGGCTGTGGTGGATCCCGCCGGGCGATACCCCGGACCGGGGTACCTACGTGCACTACGACGCCGAGGTGATGCTCGCGGTGCTGGCGCTGGAGGCGCAGCGCGCCGGTGCGGTCGTCGTCGGTGAGGATCTGGGCACGGTGGAGCCGGAGGTGACCGAGGCGCTGGCGGCCAACGGGATGCTGGGGTCGGCGGTCTCCTGGTTTGTGCGCGACGAGTCCGACCCGGAGCAACCGTTGTTGCCGTCGGCGAAGTGGCCCGCGCGCGCCGCGGCGAGTCTGTCCACCCACGACCTGCCCACCGCGTCGGGATTCCTCAAGGGCGAACATGTGCGCGCGCGGGCAGAGCTGGGACTGCTCGACGACGTCGCGGCCGAGCAGCGATCAGCCGCGAGTCAGCGTGCGGAGTGGGTCGCGCTGTTGTGTTCCGAGGGGCTGCTGGCCTCAGCCGAGTCCGACGACGCCGCGATCGTGGTCGCGATGCATCGCTTCCTGGCGTCGACTCCAAGCCGGGTGAAGTTCGTCTCACCCTACGACGTGATCGGTGAAGCACGCCAGCCCAACCTGCCCGGCACCATCGACGAGTACCCGAACTGGCGGCTGCCGTTGCCGCAGACCTTCGAGCAGCTGCGCGCCGACCGCAGGGTCGCCGAGATCACGGCGGTATTTCGGGCTCACGCGCACACCGGTGAGACCGGCGAGGGTCGGCCCATCCCAGGGTTCTGACAGTCGGCCAATTCGGTTGGCTGCCATCCCCGCTGCATGTTCAGTGGCCCGGCGGACTGGTCCACGGATCCGCAGGCGAGCGCCATGGTGGCGACTCCAGGGGCTGGCCGGTGATGAACTCCGTGATCAGACGGGTGAACAGCGCCGGCTGATCGTCGGCAATTCCATGTCCTGCATTGCCGACGGGAACGAGCACTGCTCCAGGGATGGCGTCGACGTAGCGTCGCGTGACCGGCCAGCGGACGAAATCACATTGTGCCGCCATGATGAGTGCTGGGACATGCACCTGCGCTAGAGCGGGCCGGGGGTCAGCGGCGGTGCCGAAATCCGCGACGAGCATCTGATTGCTGTAGAAGCCCTGCAGGTTACGGTGAGCCGGGGCCCGGGGCAGGCCAGAACACGCGGTCGCGCTGCGCCCGGTCAGGGCCACTGCCCGCATCCAGCTGTCAGCTTCTCGGTCCGGTACGAAGGCGTGGGCCGCGTTGGGGCTGACTCCAAGCAGAAGACTTTGCAGCAGAGTTCGGGTTCGTCCCGTGAGTTTTTCGTACTCGCGCCGGTCCGCAGCGTCGCGTGTCGGCCACGGTTCGCCGACGTCCTCGTCGAGCCCACCCCAGATCGTGCCGGGCGTGACGAAGACCGCCCGCTCGACGCGATCGGGGTGACGCGCCACGTACTGGGCGAGCAACGAGCCGCCCCAGGACCGTCCTATCAAGATCATCTTCGTGGCGCCGATCGCGCGTCGCACCTGATCGAGGTTGTCCACA
This sequence comes from Mycobacterium sp. NBC_00419, assembly GCF_036023875.1. Classification (NCBI taxonomy): domain Bacteria; kingdom Bacillati; phylum Actinomycetota; class Actinomycetes; order Mycobacteriales; family Mycobacteriaceae; genus Mycobacterium; species Mycobacterium sp. NBC_00419. Next base: position 4,951,140 of record NZ_CP107931.1, on the reverse strand, counting down.
GCCTGCTCGACGGTGTAGTGGGTGACGTCACGCAATCGGGAGGAACGGCCCGCTCCGAGTTGGTCGTAGGAGTAGACGTCGTAGCCGTGTGCAGCCAGTTCCACACTGCCCATTGGCAACCCCTCACCGGGCGTCCCCGGGCCACCGTGCAGGAAAACGACAGGTGCATGCCTGCCGGACGTGGGGGCCGCCGACAGGTGGTAGTAAGCAAGCCGGCCGTCGGGAATCGACCAGTATTGGACTCCCGGCGGATCGGGCTCGACCGGCATCGACGGGAATCTGTCGAAGATGGTGCACTGAGCGGTGATCGCCGCGATCATCGCCAGGCCGAGGCAGAGACAAAGGGTCGATCGCCACGTGCCATTGAGCCGGAGGATCTTGCCAACCGCGAGGATGGTCACCAGGCCGCCCGCAACAAGTGCGAGGAAGCCTGCGCCGACGAAAACCCAAGGCGCCGTGACGAGACGGGCGGCGAGCAGCAGAACGACAAGTCCGAGCACGAATGCCACGATCACGCCGGCTACGACCACCGCGACTGCGATAACCACCCGCATCGCAGAACGCCCCGATTGAGCGCTAACCGCCACGTCGACGTCCTCTGGATTCCGCTGCCGCTAACGCAGCTGTGCGCACCGCTTCAGCAGCTCGACCGACGGCGGCTGGTAGAACGACAGCACGGCGTGCTGGCAGCCGAGTTCCTCGTAGTGCGAAAGTAAGTCGAGTTGGCTGTCGACCTGCTCGGGTTCACGCGGATGCAGGAACAGCTGAACCGAGCGACGGACCTCGGCGGGGTCGCGGCCGACCTCGGCGCACGCTTCGGACAGCCGGCCGCTGGCCTCGCCCCACTCCTGCGGGCCCTGATGACTGGGCATGTTCCACTCGTCGGCGTGCCGGGCGATGACGCGCAACATCTTGGGCTGTGACCCGCCGATGATGATCGGTGGATGCGGACGCTGAAGTGGTTTGGGTTCGCAGATCGCGTCGGCGAGGGTGTAGAAGCGGCCCTCGAAGGTGACCGACTCCTCGGTCCACAGCCGGCGGATGACCGTCAGCGCTTCATCGAGCATCGCGACACGCGTTCCGGGACTGGGAAAATCGATGCCGTAGCCGCGGTGCTCGGCCTCATGCCAGCCCGCACCGATGCCGAAATCCAGCCTGCCGCCGCTGATGTGGTCGACGGTGACTGCCATCTTGGCCAGGATCGCCGGGTTGCGGTACGTCACACCGGTCACCATGCAGCCGATTCGGGCGTGGCGTGTCACCACCGCCATCGCGGCCAGCGTCGTCCACCCCTCATGCGTCGGTTTGGTGTTCTCGACCAGACCGTAGAAGTGGTCGTAGTTCCACACCGCCTCGAAGCCGAGTTCGTCGGCGCTCCGCCAGAACTGTTCGAGTTCGGGGTAGTCGAAGGTGGGTGCGAGCTTGACCGAGATCCGCATTCACGAAAGCCTACGGGTGCGGTCCGAATTCGCGATAGGCACCCAGACTCGCGGCTACAGTGACAGTTCATCCGCTGGACGAAGACAGGACCCGAATGGCCCTCAATCGCAAGACATCTACGATCTTCGCCATCGGCGCCGTCGTGGCCACGCTATCGGTCGGTACGGCGTGGGCTGGCGGCCCGGACGGCGCCGTCGAGCAGGTCGGCGACATCTCGCAGGCCGTCGGCTCAGGTGTACTCAACGGTGCGCTGACCGGCTTTTCGGCCAGTGGGCCCACCAACGAGTCAGCGTCAGCGGCGGTGATCGCAGCCTGCCAGCAGTCCGGTGCCCAGGAGTGCAGCCGCGACGAGGTCACCAACGACAGCCTGTGCGTGGTCTCCGTCGGTTCGGACGACACCGGAGTGGTGTCCGGTGGCGCCGGGCCTACCGTGGAGGCCGCGCGTGACGACGCCTTCGCGCACGCTGCGCAGGCAAATGCCAGCTTCGACCCGGGTGCCCGGATTCTCGTATCGGCCTGCCCATGACGAGATCGGCTGCGACCCCAGAACCGATGCCCCGCGAGAGGAATTTCCGCATGACCGTACGAGGGAAGAGCCCGCTGCTGATGGCGGCGATCGTTATCGCGTCGCTGGTTTCGGCGCCCGTCGCCGATGCCCGGCAGACCTGTCACGATGCGGGCAGTCACGTCAGGTGCGAGACCAGTGGCAGCGTGTCGATCAAGGCGGTGCCCCAGACCCGCGCCCCGCACGTCGGAGAGATCACGCCCACCCGGGACAACCGTCGCGGCCTGGTCCTGAGCTGGTGAGGCGATTCGCCCTGCCGGCGTGATCAGACCCGGCGGCGCTCCCGCTCTGCGGCCAGCCCGTCCCTGACCACCGCAACCGCCATGTTCTGGCTGTAGCCGCGCCGGGCCAGCATGCCGACGAGTCGTCGGATCACCTTGGTGTCGTCGGTGTCGGAGAGAGCCTCCCGGCGCAGCTTGCGCTCCACCAACTCCTCGGCCAGCCGCCGCTCGGTGTCGGCGTCGATATCCGCGAGCGCGGTGGCGATGACATCGTCATCGACACCCTTGGTACGCAGCTCAGAAGCTAAGGCGCGCTTACCTTTTCCGGATCGCACCCGCCTGGACCGCACCCACTGCTCGGCGAAGTCGGCGTCATCGATCAGCCCGACAGCGGCCAACCGGTCGAGCACCGACTCGGAGACATCCTCGGGATAGCCTCGCTTGGTCAGCTGGCCGGCCAGCTCGGAACGCGTCCGCGACCGCACAGTGAGCAGACGCAGGCACAACGCGTGCGCCTGCTCACCGCGCTTGTCAGAAGTCGACTGGGGCGGGCAGAACGTCATCGACGGCGGCGCCATCGGTGATCACCGCACCGATACCGAGCTTTTCTTTGATCTTCTTCTCGATCTCGTTGCCCACGTTGGGGTTCTCGATGAGGAAGTTGCGGGCGTTCTCCTTGCCCTGGCCCAACTGCTCACCCTCGTAGGTGAACCACGACCCGGACTTGCGGATGAAGCCCTGATCGACGCCCATGTCGATGAGCGAACCCTCACGGCTGATGCCCTTGCCGTAGAGGATGTCGAACTCGGCCTGCTTGAACGGCGGGGACACCTTGTTCTTGACCACTTTGCAGCGGGTGCGGTTGCCCACCGCGTCGGTGCCGTCCTTGAGCGTCTCGATGCGGCGCACGTCCAGACGCACGGAGGCGTAGAACTTCAATGCCTTACCACCCGTTGTGGTTTCGGGCGAGCCGAACATCACGCCGATCTTCTCGCGCAGCTGGTTGATGAAGATCGCGGTGGTGCCCGAGTTGCTCAGGGCGCCGGTGATCTTGCGCAGCGCCTGGCTCATCAACCGGGCCTGCAGGCCGACGTGGCTGTCCCCCATCTCGCCCTCGATCTCGGCGCGGGGCACCAGAGCGGCCACCGAGTCGATGACGATGATGTCGATGGCGCCCGAGCGGATCAGCATGTCGGCGATCTCGAGCGCCTGCTCACCGGTGTCGGGCTGGCTGACCAGCAGCGAGTCGGTGTCCACGCCGAGGTTGGCGGCGTACTCGGGATCCAGGGCGTGCTCGGCGTCGATGAACGCCGCGATGCCGCCGGCCGCCTGGGCGTTGGCCACCGCGTGCAGTGCGACGGTGGTCTTACCCGAGGATTCCGGGCCGTAGATCTCGATGATGCGGCCGCGAGGCAGGCCGCCGATGCCCAGCGCCACATCCAGGGCGATGGAGCCGGTCGGGATGACTGAGATCGGCTGACGGACCTCGTCACCGAGGCGCATCACCGAGCCTTTGCCGTGATTCTTCTCGATCTGCGCGAGCGCGAGTTCAAGGGCTTTCTCGCGATCAGGGGCTTGCGCCATGGGGGGCTCCGTTCTCTCCGGTGTTCGGTTGACCGGTGTTGGTCAGTTGGCCGTGACGCTAGGACAAGGCACCGACAAAACTGGGACGGTCGAACTCCGATCACAATAACGAACATGTGTTCGAGGGCAAGTGAGGCACGCCGCGTGTCGCGATGAACAGGTCGGCGTCACCACTGGTCGCGGGGCACGTCGAAATCGGCGCACAGCGCCCGCCAGATCTCGCGGGGCTCCACACCGGCCTCGAGAGCCTGCTCGGCGGTCCGCCCGCCCAGTTTGGTCAGCACGTGGTCCACCACCAGGGAGGAGCCGCGAACCGAGCCGAACTGCGCCTCGACGAGTTCGTTGAATTCCGTCAGCCGCACGCCATCAACTTACCCAGCCACCGATTCGTGGCACACCCGTACCGGATCGGCGACCCCTGTGATGCTCTCCCCCGCCCGCCTGGCCGCGTCCCGATAGCGCGACGAGGACAGCACCTCGCCAAGCTCGGCGACCAGCGATTCGGCGGTCAGTGGCCGGATCAGCCGGGCACTGCCTTGGCGCACAACACGATTGGCCAGCTCCCACTGATCGCCACCGCCGGGCACAACCACCATCGGAACTTCGGCCATCAATGTCTTGGACAGCATGCCGTGGCCTCCCCCGCAGACCACCACATCGGCGTGGCTGAGCAGCTCGTCCTGGCGGCCCAGGCCCACGCTCGCCCACGGCGGCACCTCAACGTCCCCGCCGGCCAGCCTCGAGATCACCACCCGCGACCCGGCGGGCAGCGTCTGCCCGGGGATCAGGTGCCCCAGCGCCAGCTCGGCCAGCCCTTCGGCACCGGTGGTGGCCGTCGAGGGGGCCACGACGATCACCGGCCCGGCACCGGGCGGGATCGGCAGCACGGCCGAGGTGGGTTCGACATGCAGTGGACCGACGACGACGGCGTTGGCCGGCCAGTCCGGTCGCGGCACCTCCAGTGCCGGCAAGGTGGCGATCAGGCGACGCAGCGGACCCGGATCACCGGCCGGTAGCCCGATCGCGACCCGGGCGGCGCCACGCTGGCGCTCGCCGTCACGCAACGACCTGGCCGTCAGCGCGCGCATGATCGTGTCGCGCACCCGCCCACGCAGGCCGGTGCCGGGAGCCAGGCCGCTGCCGATGGGCGGAAGCCCCCGCGACGGCAGGTAGAGCGGATGCGGGCTGAGCTCGACCCAGGGGATGCCCATGAGCTCGGCGGCCATCCCCCCGCACGCGGTGATCGCATCGGAGACCACCAGATCGGGCCGGTGCTGCTGCAACACCGGCACGTTGAGGACGGCCATCCGGGCGGCCCGGTGGTGAATCTTGGCACCGGCGTCGTTGTCGTCGTCGCCTTCGACGGGATCCAGACCGGCGAGCTCGACCGCCTCCACTCCGGCGGCCCGGGCAACCTCGAGGCGCTCGGTTCCGGTGAGCAGAACGGCCTGGTCACCGGCGGCGGCGAACCGCAGACACAGCGCGATCGCGGGAAACGCGTGGCCCGGATCGGGGCCTGCCACCACCGCCACTCGCATCGGCCTACCCTGCCACAGCCGGCACGCCTACCCTGGCCTACATGACCGAGCAGACCGCGAACGTGAGCACCGACGTCGACAACGCCCATACCGTCGAGGTCTTCCTGGCCGCCCTCGAGGACAAGGATCTCGACACCGCGGGCGCCCAACTCGACGCCAACCTGGTCTACGAGAACGTCGGCTTCCCCACCATCCACGGCCGCGCCCGCGCCATCAAGCTGTTCCGGGGCATGCAGCGTCCGTTCCTGGGCTTCGAGGTCAAGATCCACCGGATCGCTGTCAACGGCGCGTCAGTGCTCACCGAGCGCACCGACGTGCTGGTTGTGGGGCCGGTGCGGCTGCAGTTCTGGGTGTGCGGCGTGTTCGAGGTCCACAACGGCCGGATCACGCTGTGGCGGGACTACTTCGACATGTTCGACTTCACCAAGGCATTCGCCCGCGGCATCCTCGGGGCGGTCGTGCCGTCCCTGCGCCCGCGCCTCTAGGCCCGGCGCAGCTGGCCGAGTTCGTCGAAGGCCTGCGACCAGCCGAGCAGCCGATCGGTGGCGCCCGACAGCTCGGTGCGGTAGCGCTGCGCCGACATCGGCGAACTCGACAGTGAACCGGAGTTCGCCGCGGAGACCAGTTGAGCTGCAGCGGTCACCATCTCGTTGTACTGCCGCACCCCGGTATTGAGCTGGGCGGTGAACGCGTTGATGGTCGGCGCCAGATACTGCCGTGAATTCGGCGTCTCGAGCGCGGCACGTTCCATCGACACCACCTCGGCCGCGGTGGCGGCCATGGTCGCCGCACTGTGGTTGGCCGCTGCGGTCAGCTCACGAATCTCCTCCGGCGGCAACATGTTTCCGCGTTGCAGAACACCGAGCAGGGAATGCAGGCCGCGCTCCGAGGCGCCCAGCGCCGACATCGAGGGCCGCGCCGCCGAGCCGTGCGGCGGCATCCGGCGGCCGCTGAGCGCACGTTGCGGCGGCAACGGCTCACCGCGCAGGAACCGGTAGCGCAACAGGAACAGGGTGGCCGGCACCGCGGCGCCCGCAGCGATCACCCCGGTGATCAGCAGCGCCCACACCGGGGTGTTCCACGTCGCCAGCAAGCCGGTGACGAAGATCCACAGTGCCGTGGCGAAGGAGAAGAAGACACCGAAGCGCAACGCCCACCGCCGCTTGCGCAGCAACCGGGCACGGGGATCAGCGGCGGCGCTGAGTTTCTGCGCTGCCACGTCGGCGTACTCGCTGGCGGTGTCGATCCCCCGCTGCAGCGTGGAATGCCACTGCCGCGAGAAAAAGCCCGGCTTGTCGGGTGTGACCGCCATCGAGAAGTTCGCCTCCTACTGTCCGAGGGGTTTTTCGGGTTCGGGGGTGCTGGCCGGGGTGGCCGGTGCGGCGGAGACCCCGGACGCGCCCGCAGTCGGCAAAGCGTCGCCGCGCATGGACGCCCGGATCTGCTCGAGCCGGGAATGGCCGGCCATCTGCACGCTGGCCTGCTGGACTTCCAGCATCCGGCCCTGCACGGAGTTCTGGGCCAGTTCGGCCTCGCCCATCGCGTTGGCGTAGCGACGTTCGATCTTGTCGCGCACCTCGTCGAGGCTGGGGGTGTTGCCGGGGGCGGCGATCTCGCTCATCGACCGCAGCGAGGCACTGACCTGCTCCTGCATCTTGGCCTGCTCGAGCTGGCTGAGCAGCTTGGTGCGCTCGGCGATCTTGGTCTGCAGCATCATCGCGTTCTGCTCGACGGCCTTCTTGGCCTGGGCAGCTGCCTGCAGCGCCTGGTCGTGCAGGGTCTTGAGGTCCTCGACGCTCTGCTCGGCGGTGACCAGCTGCGCCGCGAACGCCTCGGCGGCGTTGGTGTACTCGGTGGCCTTGGCGGCGTCACCGGCGGCGACGGCCTGGTCGGCCAGGGTCAGGGCCTGGCGGACGTTGACCTGAAGCTTCTCGATGTCGGCGAGCTGGCGGTTGAGCCGCATCTCGAGCTGACGCTGGTTGCCGATCACCTGGGCGGCCTGCTGGGTCAGCGCCTGGTGGGTGCGTTGCGCCTCCTCGATGGCCTGCTGGATCTGCACCTTGGGATCGGCATACTCGTCAACCTTGGAGTTGAAGAGCGCCATCAGGTACTTCCATGCCTTGACGAACGGATTGGCCATCAGTAGCTCCGCCTTCGTAGTGAGTGCCGCATTCGGTGATCGTTGCCCAATTTATCGGTTCGCGATGTCCGACCACACCCTTACGGCATGTCGGCAGGTCAACAGGTCAGGCAACAGCCATTGCAACGGTGTGCGGAATGACCACCTTGGTCGCCATGTCGACGACGGGCTCGTTCGGCACGGCGGTCAGCGTGGCGATCCGCTCGCGGACGGCCATCTTCTGTCCGGCGTCGGTCAAGACCTGCGACAGCGGGACATCGAGCGCGGTGCAGATGGCACCCAGCAGCTCGCTGGAGGCCTCTTTGCGACCACGCTCAACCTCGGAGAGATAGCCGAGGCTGACTCGCGCTGTATCGGAGACCTCACGAAGAGTGCGTCCCTGCGAGGTCCGGGCATCGCGAAGCACGTCACCGACGACCTCGCGCAGCAATACCGCCATCAGGCTGTCCTCCTCCATCAGTAGCAGCCACCACTGAAACGTCAGGAAGGTCCCGTTTGGTTCCCGATGGCTCCCAATGGCGCTGAACTGACCGTTGCCGGCCAGTTCACTGGCCTGCGGATCGGGTCCGCGAGTCCCGCACCGCCGAGACGACGTAGTCGATGCCGGTGGCCACGGTCAGCACGATCGCCGCCCACATCACCACCCAGGCCACGGTCAGCCACGCGGCCGACCAGTTGTGCAGCGGCAGCACGAACAACCCGATCGCGACCGCCTGGACCAGGGTCTTCAGCTTGCCGCCGCGGCTGGCCGGGATCACCCCGCGGCGTAGCACCGCGAAACGCAGCAGGGTGATTCCGATCTCACGGGCCAGGATCACGATGGTCACCCACCATGGGAGGTCGCCGAGCATCGACAGCCCGATCAGCGCGGCGCCGATGAGCATCTTGTCGGCGATCGGATCAGCCAGTTTGCCGAATTCGGTGACCAGGCCGTAGGCGCGGGCCAGTGAACCGTCGAGCCGATCGGTGATCACAGCGACCGCGAAAATCGCGAAGGCGGTTATCCGGCTGGCTGATTCGTGCCCGTCGCCGGCGAACAGGAAGAGCAGGAAGACCGGGACCAGGACCAGCCTGATACCAGTGAGGAAGTTGGCGAGGTTGGCGACTCGTACACGCGGGACCGCTGGACCGCTTGGGGTTTGTCCCGACACGGGAATCACAATATCGGTTGGCAGTCGGGCGCTCCGCGCCCGATACTCTGCACCCGTGAGCGAGTGGCCCGAACAGACCAGCACCATCGGTGTGGTGGTGCGCCGTGCCCGCACCTCAGACGTCCCCGACATCAAGCGCCTCGTCGATACCTATGCCGGCAAGATCCTGCTGGAGAAGAACCTCGTGACGCTGTACGAGGCGGTCCAGGAGTTCTGGGTCGCCGAGCTCGGCGGAGAGGTCGTCGGCTGCGGCGCCCTGCACGTGCTGTGGGCCGATCTGGGCGAGGTCCGCACGGTCGCCGTGGACCCCAAGGTCAAGGGCACCGGGGTGGGTCACGCGATCGTGCTGCGTCTGCTCGAGGTTGCCAGGGAACTCGAGCTGCAGCGGCTGTTCGTTCTGACCTTCGAGACCGAGTTCTTCGGGCGGCACGGTTTCAGCGAGATCGAGGGCACGCCCGTCACTGCCGAGGTCTACGAAGAGATGTGCCGCTCGTATGACATCGGTGTCGCCGAGTTCCTCGACCTGAGCTATGTGAAGCCGAACATCCTCGGCAACACCCGGATGCTGTTGATCCTCTGACCGCGTTGAGTGAGCGCCGGCGCAGCGATCGGTGACGCTTTCGCAGCCTTCAACGCTCAATGAGTGAGGTTGTGGATAGCCGACAGCGGGCACGTGAGTCGGCTGGCAGCGTTGGGCACCATGACGCGGGTGTTCGTCGGCAGCGAGGCGTTGGCGGCTGGGCGGGTGAACCGCTATCAGCTCGCGAACACCCATCAGCGCCTGTTCCCTGATGTTTACGCGCCGCGCGGAGCCCTGACACTTCTGGACCGCACCGAAGCGGCCTGGCTGTGGTCGGGGCGGCAGGCGACGGTCACCGGCCGCGCGGCAGCGGTGCTGCACGGTGCGCGATGGGTCGATCCTGACATTCCGATCGAGCTCAACTTCACCAACAATCGTTGCCCTCGCGGGATTGTCACCCGCCGCGAGACACTGCTGGCCTCCGAGCTCACGCACCGCGGCGGCTTACCCGTCACAACGATCACCCGAACGGCATTCGATCTCGCGCGGCGGGCTACCGGCCGCCGCGGCATCGCGGACCTGGACGCGCTGGCCAACGCAACCCGCTTCCGGGACAGCGATGTCCTCGAGATCGCTGATGCGCACCCCCATCTACGAGGTGTCCGGCGAGTGCCTTCCGTGCTGTCGGCCGTCGACGCCGGCGCGCAGTCACCACAGGAGACGTACCTGCGGCTCCATCTCGTCAACGCCGGCTTCCCGCGGCCTACAACACAGATCCCCGTCGCGCGACCGTGCGGTCGCCGATACTTTCTGGACATGGGGTGGCCAGACATCAAGGTGGCTGTCGAGTACGACGGTGAGCACCACCGCACCAGTCGGACCGCCTACACCATCGATGTGGAGCGACAGGACTACCTGATCTCACTTGGCTGGATCGTGGTGCGCGTGCTGGCCGACCACCGCCGTGCAGACGTCATCAGCCGCGTGCAGCGGGCGTGGGAAGCCCGGTCGACCAGAGCCGCAAGTTGATTGAGCGCTCACGTGGCATTCCTGACTGCAATATGCGACGTGAGCGCTCAATCAACCGCTAGAACTCGTCGTCCGCATCGGCGCCGTTGGCGTCGGACCCGCCGCGGATCAGCGCCAGCGTCCCGGCCAGTTCGTCGGGCTTGACCAGCACCTCGCGCGCCTTCGAGCCCTCGGAGGGCCCGACGATCTGACGGGTTTCCATCAGGTCCATCAGGCGGCCCGCCTTGGCGAAGCCGACCCGCAGCTTGCGCTGCAGCATCGAGGTGGAACCGAACTGGCTGGACACCACGAGTTCGACGGCCTGCAGGAAGACGTCCATGTCGTCGCCGATGTCGGGATCGACGTCGCTGCGCTCGCCGGACGGTTTGGCGGCGGTGACGCCGTCGGTGTACTCCGGTTCGGCCTGATCCTTGCAGGCCTGTACGACGGCCTGGATCTCCTCGTCACTGATGTAGGCACCCTGCAACCGAATCGGCTTGCTGGTCCCCATCGGCAGGAACAATCCGTCGCCCATGCCGATCAGCTTCTCCGCGCCCGGCTGGTCGAGGATCACGCGGCTGTCGGTGAGTGACGAGGTGGCGAAGGACAACCGGGACGGCACGTTGGTCTTGATCAGGCCGGTGACGACGTCGACCGAGGGGCGCTGGGTGGCCAGCACCAGGTGAATGCCTGCCGCACGGGCCTTTTGGGTGATACGCACGATGGCGTCCTCGACGTCGCGCGGTGCGGTCATCATCAGGTCGGCCAACTCGTCGACGATCGCGATGATGTACGGGTAGGGCTTGTACACGCGCTGGCTGCCCAGCGGTGTGGTGATCTCACCGGAGCGGACCTTGGCGTTGAAGTCGTCGATGTGACGCACCCGCGAGGCCTGCATGTCCTGGTAGCGCTGTTCCATCTCCTCGACCAGCCAGGCCAGCGCCGCGGCAGCCTTCTTGGGCTGGGTGATGATCGGGGTGATCAGATGCGGAATGCCTTCGTACGGCGTGAGTTCCACCATCTTGGGGTCGATGAGGATCATCCGCACCTCATCGGGGGTGGCCCGCGCCAGCAGTGAGACGAGCATCGAGTTGACGAAGCTGGACTTGCCCGACCCGGTGGAGCCGGCGACCAGCAGGTGCGGCATCTTGGCCAGGTTGGCCGAGATGAAGTCGCCCTCGATGTCCTTGCCCAGCCCGATGACCAGTGGGTGGTGATCGCGACGGGTGGACGGCGCGGTCAGGACGTCGGCCAGGCGCACCATCTCCCGGTCGGTGTTGGGAACCTCGATGCCGACGGCAGACTTGCCGGGGATCGGGGCGAGCATCCGGACGCTCTCAGTGGCCACCGCGTAGGCGATATTGCGTTGCAGCGCAGTGATTTTCTCGACCTTCACACCCGGGCCGAGTTCGACCTCGTAGCGGGTGACGGTCGGTCCCCTGGTGCAGCCGGTGACAGCGGCGTCGACCTTGAACTGTTGCAGCACCGAGGTGATGGAGTCGGCCATCTGATCGTTGGCCGCGGTGCGCCGCTTAGGCGGGTCGCCCGCGACCAGCAGGTCCAGCGGGGGCAGATGGTAGGGCCCCTCGACGACCCGGTCCAGCGCCTTGGTGTCCTGCTTGGGGGTCTCCTCTTTGGGGGCCTCTAACTCCTTGAGGGCGGCCGGCTTCTTACGGCGTGCCTTCGCGGGCTCGGGGACGGTCGGGGCGTCGTCGTCGAGCGGGTAGTTGTCGTACGGCGTGCCAGCCGGCGTGGGGGTTCCCGGCCACGACGCCGCCTCGTCCTCGTAGGAACGGGGGTCGTCGTAGTAGCCGTCGGAGAAGTCGTCGGGCTCGGCCAGCTGAGCCGCCTGCGGCTCGTCATCGTCGTACTCGTCGTCGTCGTAGTGCGCCCGCGTGCTGAACATGGCGTACAACGTCTCGGGAAGTTCGCGGATGGTGGTGCCCGAGAGCAGCAGTACGCCGAACAGCGCGGCCATGATCAGCAGCGGGGTGGCGATCCACGGCGTGACACCGTCGGACAGCGGTCCCCCGATGGCGAACCCGATGAATCCACCGGCATGCTGGCGGGCCGCCGGGTCCAGCGGCGCCCCCGACCACATATGCCACAGCCCGAGCACCGGCAAGGTGATCATGGCGACGCCCAGGATCAGCCGCGGCCGTGCCTCCGGGTTGGGTTCGGTGCGCATCAGAAGCACGGCGATGACGGCGAACGCCAGCGGCAGCAGGACCACCGCGCCGCCGACAAAGGTCCGCAGCACGGAGTCGATCCACGCGCCGACCGGGCGCGCGGCGTCGAACCAGGAACTGGCGGCGACGACGACGGCGACGGCCAGCAGGCCCAGCGCGATGCCGTCGCGGCGGTGGTGCGGTTCGATGTCGCGGGCACGGCCTACCGAGCGTGCAGTCGAGCCGGCACCCTTGGCCACCATCAGCCAGGTGGCGCGGGCGGCCCGGCCGCTGGCGGCCGCGGCGGAGGCCACCGGCGATGCGGTGCGCTTCTTGGCGGGGGGCTTACGCCGGGGCGCGGCCGGTTTTGCCGGTCGCGAAGCACCCTTTGACCTGGTCGTTCGCGCGCCAGAGCGAGCGGCCGTCTTGTTCGCCATGTCCGCAAGACTAGTCGCATCTGCCCCATCTGCACCATCCGCAACACGAATTTCACGGCGGCTGTTGCCAACCTGCGACCAAGCGCGATTTCGGTGCGCTTGTCGCCGCTCAGCGGTCACAAGCGCACCGGAATCACCAGCGATATGAAGCACGTCTAATGTAAGCGGCGTCACAGCCCATCTCAGCGAGGAGCGCCCCCCGATGCCCGTGGTCGTCATTGCCAGTTTCACCGCCAAGCCCGAGTCTGTGGACGCCGTGCGCGAATCCTGCAAGAAGGCCATTGCCGCAGTCCACGACGAGCCCGGCTGCCAGCTGTACTCCCTGCACGAGACCGACCGGACATTCGTGTTCGTCGAGCAGTGGGCCGACGAGGAAGCACTCAAGACGCACGGCACCGCACCCGCCATCGGCGCCCTGTTCGGCGAGATCGGCGAACACCTCGACGGCGCCCCCGACATCAAGATGCTCACGCCCGTGGTCGCCGGCGACCCGGCCAAGGGTCAGCTGCGGGCCTGATCATGGGTGAACTCGACGGCAAGGTCGCGTTCATCACCGGTGCGGCCCGCGGCCAGGGCCGCGCGCATGCGGTGAAGCTGGCCTCCGAAGGCGCCAGCATCATCGCGGTCGACCTGTGCGACCAGATCGCCAGCGTGCCCTACCCGCTGGCCACCCCGGAGGACATGGCCGCGACGGTCAAACTCGTCGAGGACACCGGAGCGCGCATCGTCGCCCGCGAAGCCGACGTCCGCGACCGGGCCGCGCTCAAGGCCGCTCTCAAGGAGGGCATCGCCGAACTGGGCCGCCTGGACATCGTGATCGCCAACGCCGGGATCGCCCCGATGGCCGACGACGGCGCGTGGCAGGACGTCATCGACGTGAACCTGACCGGCGTCTATCACACCGTCGACGTGGCGATGCGTCCGCTGATCAAGCAGGGCGAGGGCGGGTCGATCGTGCTGACCAGCTCGGTGGCCGGACTGGTGGGCATCGGCGCACCGGTCGCCGGGTCGCTGGGCTACACGGTGGCCAAGCACGGCGTGGTCGGCCTGATGCGGGCGTACGCCAATTTCCTTGCGGCATTCAATATCCGGGTCAACTCGGTGCATCCGGCCGGGGTGAACACCCCGATGATCGACAACGAGTTCACCCGCTCCTGGCTGGACGGACTGGCCCAACAGAACTTCGGCGGGCCGGATATGAGCAACGCGTTGCCGGTGCAGACCCTGGAGCCGGAGGACATCGCCAACGCGGTGTTCTTCCTGGTCTCAGAGGCCGGGCGCTACATCACCGGTGTCACGCTGCCGGTGGACGCGGGCTACGTCAACAAGCGCTAGGCGAAGGCGAACAGGCCGTCGCCCACCCGTACCGGCACACCAATGATGTCCTGGGACAACGCTTTCGCCATCACGTCCTGGTCATGGCTGCGCGCGACGGTGCGCCGTCCGTCGGCCAGATCGACCACGACGATGGCCCGCTCGGGCTGCCCGGACTCGAACACCACGGTGTAGGCCACGATCAGCCCGTCCCCCGCCGCGTCGACGACGACGGGGATCCCGGGCTCGGCCTCGGCGACGGCGTCGGTGACGTCGACGGTCTCGAACGGCGCAGACCCCGGCGCCGCGGCGATCACCAACGCCCCCTGCTTGCTGTAAAGCCCACTGACACAACTGATCAGCGCGGTCCGGGTGTCGGGCGCACCGAGCCGGTCAGCGGCGGCGGCAATCGCATGCAACACGTAGCTGTTGAGCGGACCACCGGCGAACGACATGCCGCCGGTCAGCGTCAGATCCCGCCCGGGCGGCACACGCAACGCCTCCGCACCGATGAGCACCGGCGCCGGGAAAGCCGAATACAGGTCAAGCAGGTCAATCTGCGAGGTGTCCAGGCCGGTGCGGTGGGCGATCTCCTCGGCGATGATCCGCATGGACGCCGGCTGACTGAGCCGGGTTCGTCCCGACACCGGAACGACGTGGTTGGACTCCACTGCAATCACCGGGTAGCGCCGTGCGCTGCGCGGCACCCCGAGTTCGTCGGCGTAGCCCTCGGTGGTGATCAGCAGCGCGCAACCCTGGTCGACGGTCCAGGTGGTCACCATCAGCTTCGGGTACGGAAAGGCGACCATCGGATTGGCCGGCGACGGGTCGCGCAGCTCAGCGGCAGGGTAAGCCCTGCGGCGTACCGCGTGCGGGTTGCCCGCCGCGATCGCGGCGAACCGGGCGTACAGCTGGGCGAGATGATCGCGGTGATCCTCCACACTCACGCCGTGCCGGCTGCGCCAGAAGCTGTCGATCAGGGCGTAGTAGGCGGGGGTGGCCGCCAGCCCGGCGGCGGTCTCGGCCGGGTGGCTCATGGCCTCGTCGAAGGCGGGCGAACGCAGCGACTCGTCGGGCGCCACACCCTCGTCCTGGGTGGTGACGGCGGCCTCCTGCCCTGCCGCGGCCGACCGGACCTTGCGGTAGTGCGCCTCGGCACCCACCACCAGGGCCAGCCGGTGAGCGCCCGATTGGACGGCGCGGCAGGCCTCACCGACCAAGGTGTGCTGCATGACGCCGATGTGGGCGAGCACGGTGTGCGCACCCGCGGCGCCGATCCGGTCGGCCACCAGGCGGCCCGGGTCGGCGTAGCGAGTCAGTCCGGCGGTGGCGCCGATCCAGTCCACCGCGGCGCCCGGGATGTCCCCGAGCGCACACAGAGCCGCCTCGGCCATCAACTCTGCGGCTTCCTTACCGTCGCGGGGATCGGCGTCGCGCCGGCTCACCTCCTGCCAGCCGATCAGCACGGGTGTCGACGGGTCAGCGGGCATGACGAGCTTTCTACCACCCGGGCTGCGCGCTGCCCGCCCGCCGTAGGACAGGCGCTGAGAGCCCACCCGCGGATAGGATCGCGGGGCGATGAGTCCTCACCTGGCCCTGACCAGCGTCCCGCCGTGGGCCGTCGAGGAAGTTCGTCCGCCTGCCGACTTGTCCGGGCGGTCGTGGACGGTGCTCGCGATCGGATCCGACGCCGAGGACATCGCCCACCAGTGGGCCGCACAGGTCAGCTCTCACCTCCCCGGCGCTGCACTGCGGATCCATCACGTCGGCGACGCCGAGGCAGCGTGTACGGCACTGGCGGCCGACGTGGCCGACGCGGTGGTCGGTTGGCGCCTGCTGCTGGCCGGTCCCGCGCACGCGTGCCTGCGGGTGCGCTCGCTGGCCATCCAACTCGGCGTCGGTGATGACGAGATGACCATCGCCTCCACCGAGGTCAGCACCCGCACGGTGTACTGCGCGCACTGCCGGCACGTCAGCGCCGCCGAGATCGAGTTGACCGGCGAGCTGGCGTGCGAAGGCTGTGGCCGCCAGCTGTTCGTCCACTATCACGTGTCGCGGCGACTGGGCGCGCATCTCGGCTTCGCGACTCACGCCGACCGTCAGGACGGCACCCCGTGACGACACTGAGCGTGCACGTCGTCGGCATCGACGACGACGTGCCCGGAATCCGGACTCTCACGCTGGCCCGCCACGACCGGGGGCCGTTGCCGCCGTTCACCCCCGGCAGCCACATCGTCATCGAGTACGTCGGCGGCGCGAACGCCTACTCGCTGACCGGTGACACCGCCGCACCCCGCGAGTACGTCGTGTCGGTGCTGGAATGCCCGCAGGGTCGGGGCGGCTCCCGCTGGATCCACACACTTCGCCTCGGCGACACTCTCGAAATCCGTGAACCGCGTAGCGCGTTCGCACCGGTGCTCGGCGCCCGCCGCCATCTGTTGATCGCCGCCGGGATCGGCATCACACCGATGGTGTCGCACCTGCGCAGCGCCCGGCGGTGGGGCCGCGATGCGCACCTTCTCTACATCCACCGTGAAGGCCGCGGCGCCTACGTAGAGGACATCAAGTCGCTGACCGACAACGCGCGATTCTTCACCGACCGGTCGGTGTTCCTCGCCGAACTGACGGCCACGCTGAGTGATTCGCCACTGGGCACCCACGCCTACGTCTGCGGGCCGGCGACGTTCATCGACGACGTGGTGAGCACAGCGGCCGGACTCGGCTGGCCGCCCAGCCGCATCCATGTCGAACACTTCGGTGGAGACCTGGCTCCGGGTGAGCCCTTCGAGGCCGAATTGGTCAGTAATGGAGCCACTTTCGTCGTCGACTCTGGGGTATCGCTGCTCGAGGCGCTGGAGGCACAGGGGTTGGCGGTACCGAACATGTGCCGTCAGGGGGTTTGCGGGGAATGCCGGGTGGGGGTGCGCTCCGGTGCACTGCTGCACCGCGACCTGTATCTGAGCGAGGCCGAGAAGGAAGCGGGTAACGCGATGATGGCCTGCGTATCGAGGGCGTCTGGCCGCGTGGAGGTGGAGCTGTGAGCACGCCGGTGTCCGCCCCCGATCTGATGGCGTCGTTCCCGTTCCCGTATTCCGGTGACGTCTACCGGTACAGCACCAACCTCGAACCGGCCGGCACCGCGGTGAGAACCCTTGCCGGACAGTGGGGTCAGCAGGTCATCCACATCGACAGCGAATACCACCATGAGCTGGCCGAGCGGAAACGCATCCTGGCGACCGACCCCACCCGGCATGCCGCGCTGCCGCACATGCGGGTGGCGTGCTGGGACACCATGCTGGTTCTGATGACCGAACTGGCCACCGGCTATCCCGAATCCATGTCCCTGAGCCGCGATGGCGAGGTGTGGCATTGGCGCAACGAATTGCTGGGCATTGCCCAGGATTTCGTGATCGGTGACGAGTCCAGCCTGCCGTGCGAGCCGCTGGCCTACATCGCCGGGCAGGTTCAGGACGACATCGTTCTGCTCGACCAGCGCGACGGCGACCTGTTCGCCGATGCCGGTGTGGTGACCTTCGCCGCGGGCTGGTCGTTCGGCTTCAACGTCGGCATGACGTTCCTCGAGATTCACGGTCCGGTGCCGCGTCTGCGGGAATCCGGCGTGATCACCCGGGCCCGGGAATTCCTGATGCGGTTGCAGCCCAACCAGATCTACCGGCGGACCAACTGGTCGATGACGGTCGGCCGAACGCTGGACGTGTCCACCGAGACGATGCCCGAGTGGCTGCCCGACAAAGGTGAACTCGACGCCGTCAGCGATGAGGAGTTCGGCCGGCTGGTGCATCTGCGGGTCGAGGTCCAACACCTGATCCGGCTGGCCGAATCCGGTGCCATCTGCTTCCTGATCCGCAGCTACATGCTGCCGCTGGCCGACATCGCGACCGTCGAGGACTGGCGGAGCCGCATGGCGTCGGTGCTGGCCGAATTGCCCGAGGACATGGCCGATTACAAGGGCATCCTCGCCTACCGTGACCGTGCGGTGAGCTGGCTGCGGTCTAGACCTCGATGACGGTCGGCACAATCATGGGCTGGCGACGGTAGGTCTCCCCCACCCACTTGCCCACGGTGCGGCGCACTGCCTGCGCGATGCGCACCGGATCGGTGACGTTGTCGGCGGCAAGCGCTTCCAGTGCAGCGTCGATCTTGAGCGCCACCGGGTCGAGTGCCTTGGGATCCTCCGAGAAACCCCGGGAATGCAGTTGCGGCGGGGCGGCGACCCGGCCGGTGCCGCGGCGCAGCACCAGGGTGATCGCCACGAAACCCGAACTCAGGGTCAGCCGCTCGCCGAGCGTCGCATCGCCGACGTCGCCGGTGACGAGGCCGTCGACGAACATCTTGCCCACCGGCACCGCCCCGGCGATGCTGGCCACCCCGGACATCAGATCGACGCTGACACCGTTCTCGGTCAACAGGATCCGGTCTTCGGGGACGCCGGTGCCGGCAGCCAGCTTGGCGTTGGCCCGCAACATACGCCAGGTGCCGTGCACCGGCATCACGTTGCGCGGACGGACACCGTTGTAGAGGAACAGCAGCTCACCGGAGTAGGCGTGGCCCGAGACATGCACCCGCACTTGCTGATTGGTGACGACTCGCGCGCCGATCTTGGCCAGGCCGTCCATGACACCGTAGATCGCCTCCTCGTTGCCGGGAATCAGCGAGGACGACATGATGATCAGATCATCGGAGGTGACGGTGATGCTGCGGTGCTCGCCGCGCGACATCCGCGACAGCGCCGCCATCGGCTCGCCCTGAGTGCCGGTGGTGACCAGCACGACCTGGCCGGGCAGCATCTCCTCGGCGGCGCCGATGTCGACGACGTCGCGGTCCTCGATGTGCAGGAATCCCAGTTCCTTGGCGATGCCCATGTTGCGCACCATCGAGCGGCCGACGAAGGACACCTTGCGGCCCAATGCGACGGCGGCGTCGATGACCTGCTGGACCCGGTCGACGTTCGAGGCGAAGCAGGCCACGATCACCCGCTGTCCCTCCGCGCCGCGGATGAGCCGGTGCAGGGTAGGCCCGACCTCGCTCTCCGACGGCCCCACGCCGGGCAGCTCGGAGTTGGTCGAGTCGCACAGGAACAGGTCGACCCCGGCGTCACCGAGCCGCGACATGCCGGGCAGGTCGGTGGGCCGGCCGTCGAGTGGTAGCTGGTCGAGTTTGATGTCGCCGGTGTGCAGCACGGTTCCGGCGCCGGTGTGGATGGCGATGGCCAGCGCGTCCGGGATCGAGTGGTTGACCGCGAAGTACTGGCATTCGAAGACGCCGTGGGTGCTGCGGGTGCCCTCGGAGACTTCGACGAACACCGGGTTGATGCGGTGTTCCCGGCATTTCGCGGCGACCAGGGCGAGGGTGAACTTCGATCCCACGATGGGGATGTCGGCACGGAGCTTGAGCAGGAACGGGATCGCGCCGATGTGATCCTCATGGGCGTGGGTGAGCACCAACGCTTCGATGTCGTCGAGGCGGTGCTCGATGAGCCGGATGTCAGGCAGGATCAGGTCCACACCCGGCTCGTCATGGTTGGGGAACAGCGCCCCGCAGTCGACGATCAGCAACCGGCCCAGGTGCTCGAAAACCATCATGTTGCGCCCGATTTCGCCGACCCCGCCCAGCGGAGTGACGCGCAGCGCACCCGGGGCCAACGGTCCGGGGGGTGTCAGTTCGGCGTTCATGCGCAGCTCATCGCAGGACCGCCGCGGCACGCATGTCGGCAGCCAGCTCGTCGAGTTCCGCGGCGGTGGCCGGCATCTGGGGCAACCGAGGATCACCGGCGTCGAAACCCTGCAACTTCAGCCCGGCTTTGGACAGCGTCACACCGCCGAGGCGGCTCTGCGCGTCGTTGAGCGGTCCCAGGTTCACCGCGATCTTGCGCGCGGTGGCGATGTCACCGGAGTTGAAGGCGCTCAACATGTCCCGCAACTGCCCAGCTGCCAGGTGCCCCCAGACGCTGATGAATCCCACCGCCCCCATCGCCAGCCACGGCAGGTTCAGCGCGTCGTCGCCGGAGTAGTAGGCCAGCCCGGTCTCGGCCATGATCGCCGCGGCGCCGGGCAGATCTGCCTTGGCATCTTTGACCGCGACGATGTTGGGGTGCTGCGCGACCGTGCGCATGGTGTCCCACGCGATCGGCACCACCGAGCGCGGCGGGATGTCGTAGAGGATCACCGGAAGGTCGGTGGCGTCGGCGACGGTGGTGAAGTGCGCGACCAGACCCGACTGCGGGGGGCGCGAGTAGTACGGGGTGACGACCAGCAGGCCGTGTGCGCCGGCAGCGGCGGCCGCCTTGGCCAGATGCACGCTGTGAGCGGTGTCATAGGTGCCGACACCGGCGATGATCCGGGCTCGGTCACCGACGGCCTCGACCACGGCCCGCAGGAGCGAGGTCTTCTCGTCGTCGGTGGTGGTCGGCGACTCGCCGGTGGTGCCGGAGATCACCAGACCGTCGCAACCCGCGTCGACCAGCCGGGTGGCCAGCTGGCCTGCGGCGTCGGTGTCCAGGGAGCCGTCGGGCTTGAACGGAGTCGCCATCGCGGTCAGAACCGTGCCCAACCGGGCGCTGGCGTCGAATCCGCTGATGCTCACGGGCGTCTAGATTACCCGGTCGAGCTCAGACCTCCGTCGCCAGCGGCGACGTCGCCACCTCGGTGCCGTCCGCCAGCTCGGCGATCTCGAAATCGGCGAACACCGACGGCGCGACCTGCGTCAGCGCCCGCAGGCAGGCGATCGCCAGGCGGCGGATCTCCACGTCGGCGTGCTCGCTGGCCCGCATCGCGATGAAATGCCGCCAGGCGCGGTAGTTGCCGGTGACCACGATGCGGGTCTCGGTGTCGTTGGGCAGGACGGCGCGGGCGGCCTGGCGGGCCTGCTTGCGGCGCAGCACGGCGTTGGGCTGGTCGGCGAACTTCGCTTCCAGCCTGGCCAGCAGTTCGACGTACGCCGCCCGGCTGGCGTCGGCGGCCTCGAGCAGGATCTGCTGGAGTTCGGGATCGTCTTCCAGACCGGGCGGGACGACGACCTGGGCCTCGTTCTCGGGCACGTAGCGCTGGGACAGCTGCGAGTAGCTCAGGTGGCGGTGCCGGATCAGTTCGTGGGTGCACGAGCGGGAGATGCCGGTGATGTAGAAGCTCACCGAGGCGTGTTCGAGCACCGAGAAGTGGCCGACGTCGATGATGTGCTTGAGGTAGGCGGTGTTGGTGGCGGTGCGCGGGTTGGGTTTGGACCAGCTCTGGTAGCAGGCCCGGCCGGCGAACTCCAGGAGTGCCTGGCCGCCATCGGCGTCGGTGCTCCAGGGCACGTCGGGAGGTGCCAAGAACTCGGTCTTGGCGATCAGTTGCACGCGCAGCGGCGCCGTCTCGGCCACCGAAGAACAGTAGCGCTGAGGGGGGATGGCAGGTGAACTGACAGGCGCGGGGCGCGCTCGTAGACTCAGACGCGTGTCCACACTCGCGGATCTGGAGGCGCGCGTCGCCGCGCTCGAGGCCTCGCAGGCCGACTATCGCGCCGTGCTCGCGGCAGTCAATGCGCTGGGGGCGAATCAACGCGAGATGGCGGGCACCCTCGTTGAACACGGGGTGCGACTGACCTCGCTTGAATCGAAGCTGGACGACACCAACACCCGAGTCCGCTCACTGGAGGACACCACGTTCGAGATCAAGGAACTTCTGATCCGCGCGCTCGAGCGCTAGCTGGCCGGTTTTGCGATCATCGCGAGTCGATCGCGGTGAGCGCAAACCTGGGCAACCAGCCCGTTGTGCAGCAGTCTTCTCGAAGTATGAGCATCGACGAGTCGGTCGCGGCCACGCCGCACGGTTTCACCCTCAAACAACGCAGACGCTGGCCGTATCTGGTCGCCGCGATCATCGTGATCGCCGCAGCGGCAATCTATTTCATCGTGCAGCGTTCCGGTGGCACTACATCGGCCAATGAGACCGCGGGCGCCACAGTCGACGTCGTCTACCTGGACTCCAACCCGGCAGAGAAGGCGATCATCGAGTACATCGCCGCCAACGTCGCCCCCGACTACAACGTCAAGGTGGGCGCGGTCGGACTCGGTGACAGCACGCAGATCAACCAGGCCATCAGCGACGGCCGCTACGCGGGCACCATCTTCCAGCACCGGCACTGGCTGCAGCAGGTGCTCGACGCCAACCCGAGCTTCAAGGAACAGGCCGCCACCGGACCGTTCTTCCACTGGGTGTTCGGCATCTGGTCGGACAAATACAAGACGCCCCAGGAACTTCCGGACGGGGCGACGGTGTCGCTGCTGGCCGATCCGGCCAATAATGCCCAGGGCATCTGGTATCTGGCGCAGGCCGGGCTGATCACGCTGCGCCCGGACGCCGACATCACCGCATTGACCACCAAGGACATCGTCACCAACCCGAAGAACCTCACGTTCACCCTGCTCGACTTCGGGGCCCAACCGCGCGCGCTACCCGACCTCGATGCCGTCGTCGGCTATGCGGAGTCGTTCCTGGCCGCCGGGGTGAGCGAGGACAAGCTGATCTTCGCACCGAAGTCACCCGACGAGTTCGCCTCGGTGCTCACCGTCGGCAGCAACTACATCGACACCGAGAACGTGCAGAACCTCATCAAGGCGTTCAAGGACCCGCGGGTCCAGGAGTTCATCGCCACCGATCCCGAGGTAAAGAAGCTTGCACTCCCAGGTAATCCGGGGTGAGCGCGCGCCAACTTCACCTGGGGGTCAACGTTCTGTCCGACGGGATGCACCCGGCGGCCTGGCAGTACCCGGGAGCGGATCCGAACTGGTTCACCGATCTGTCGTTCTGGACCAACCTGGCGCGCATCTCCGAGCGCGGGACGCTGGATGCGTTGTTCTTGGCCGACAGTCCGTCACTGTTCCAGGATCCGACGCAGCCGTTGGTGGCTCCACCACTGGCACTGGACCCGCTGGTCCTGCTGTCGGCGCTGGCGTCGGCCACCACGCATCTGGGGTTGATCGCGACGGTGTCGACGTCGTTCGAGGAGCCCTACAACGTGGCCCGGCGGTTCGCGTCGCTCGACCATCTCAGCGGTGGCCGGGTGGCCTGGAACGTGGTGACCAGTAGTGACCCGTACGCGTGGAACAACTTCGGCGGCGGCGCACAGCCCGATCGTGGGCAGCGGTACCGCCGTGCCGCCGAGTTCATCGATGTGGTTCGGGCGCTGTGGGATTCGTGGGACGACGACGCCGTGCTCGCCGACAAGTCAACCGGGGCGTTCAGCCGCCCGGGCGCGATCCACACCATCGACCACCGCGGCGAGTTCTTCTCCGTCGACGGTCCGCTGACCTTGCCCCGGCCCCCGCAGGGGCACCCGGTGCTGTTCCAGGCGGGCGGCTCGTCGGGCGGACTGGATCTGGCGGCCCGCTACGCCGACGGGGTGTTCGCGGCCCAGGCCTCACTGCCGGACGCACTGGGCAACGCCGACGAGTTGCGTTCCCGTACCGCCACTTACGGGCGTCCGCGCGATGCCGTCCGGATCATGCCGGGGCTGTCGTTCGTGCTGGGCAGCACCGAGGCCGAAGCCCGACGCCGCAACGACGAACTCAACGAGCTGGCCGGCGAGCGTCGGCTGGCACATCTGGCCGGCCAGTTGTCGGTGGACCCGTCGGAGTTGTCGTGGGACAAGCCGCTGCCGCAGTGGCTGTTGGACGGCGCCGTCACCGACACCGGGTCACAGGGGGCCCGCGACATCGTGGTGAACCTGGCGCGGCGGGAACATCTGACGGTGCGCGAACTGCTGGACCGGGTGATCACCTGGCACCGGCTGGTGGTCGGCGGACCCGAACAGATCGCCGACGCGATCGAGGAGTGGTTCGTGGCGGGTGCTGTCGACGGGTTCAACCTGATGCCCGACGTGTTCCCGTCCGGTCTGGAATTGTTCGTCGACCACGTCATCCCGATCCTTCGCGAGCGTGGACTGTTCCGGCGCGAGTACACGACGTCGACCTTGCGGGGGCACCTCGGGCTCCCGCGGGTGCCGGACCGCAGGGTGGTCGCCCAGGCGGGGTGAGCGTCCGACGCGCGGTCGCGGGGTGCGCGCGTTAGCGTTGGCCATGTCGACGATCGCACCGCGCCTGCTGGATGTGTTAGAGCAGGAGATTCTGCCGCTGACCGATCGTGGCGTGGCGGCGGGCAATAAGGTGTTCGGCGCGGCGATCCTGCGCAAGGACGACCTGTCTGTGGTCGTCGCCGAGACCAACGGCGAGACCGAGAACCCGTTGTGGCACGGCGAAGTTCACACCCTCAAGCGGTTCTACGAGCTGCCGGAGCGGCCCGGGTCCGACGAGCTGATCTTCCTGTCCACCCATGAGCCGTGCACCATGTGCATGTCGGCGATCACCTGGGCGGGCTTCGACAACTTCTACTACTTCTTCAGCCACGAGGACTCCCGGGACAGTTTCGCCATCCCGCACGACCTGAAGATCCTGTCCGAGGTGTTCGGCCTGCAACCCGGCGGGTACCGGCGCAGCAACGCGTTCTGGACCGCGTATTCGATTCCGGCACTCGCAGACTCCGAACCCGAGCCGTTGCGCTCGCAGCTGCAGGCTCAGCAGCAGCGCATCAGGGAGTGCTATGACGTGCTGTCGGCGCGGTACCAGGAATCCAAGGGCGACAACGATATTCCGCTGAGCTAGACCAGTCTACGCAGCGGCGCAGCCAGCTCGCCTCGCGCGCCGACGCTGATCGCCGGCAACCCCAGCCAGCCGGCCATCGACTGCAGCTCGGCGCCCAGGGCAGGCGCTACCCGCGACGCCTCGGCCCCGGGTTCGGCGAACGCCCCGATCACGTTGAGCACACCCGCGTTCCGGTCGGCCTTGAGATCGACCCGGCCCACCAGCCGACCGTCGAGCAGGAATGGCCACACGTAGTACCCGTACTGCCGCTTGGGCTCTGGGACGTAGATCTCGATGCGGTAGTGGAAGCCGAACAATCGCTCCACTCGCGGCCGGAAGAAGATCAGCGGGTCGAACGGGCACAGCAGTGCGGTACCGCGGTCGGCGCGCGGCACGGACAGCCCGGCCCGTAGATAGCCCGGCGCCGGCCAGCCGGCCACCTCGACCGGCTCCAGCTCCCCCTCGGCGATCAGAGCGGCGACCGCAGGCTTGCTCTGCTTCGGGTTCAGCCGGAAGTAGTCGCGGATGTCGGCTTCGGTACCCACGCCCAGGGCGGTGGCCGCCCGCAGCACCAACTCCCGCACCGCCTCGTCGTCGTCGACCTCACGGGCCAGCACATGCGGGGGTAACACCCGTTCGGTGAGGTCGTAGTGGCGGGCGAATCCCACCCGCGTGGCCGTCGTCAGGGCCCCCGACGACCAGAGCGCCTCGGCCACCCATTTGGTGTCGCTGCGGTCCCACCACGGTCCCTTGCGGCCGCGCTGCTCGCTGTTGAGGTGCGCCTCGATCTGCCCGGCCGTGCTCGGCCCGTGCTCGGCGACGGCGGCCAGGATGTCCTCGGCCAGCCGCGGGTTCTTCTTGACGATCTCGGTACCCCACCGGCCGTGGCTGTACTCGCGCATCCGCCACCGCATCAGCGGCCAGTCCTCGACGGCCATCAGCGCGGCCTCGTGCGCCCAGTACTCGACCAACAAGCGGGGTGAACGTGCGCTGTGGCTCCAGGCCGCCTTGTCCAGGACGTCGCGGTCGTAGGGACCGAGCCGGCTGAACACCGGTGCGTAATGGGCGCGTACCGCCACCGACACCGAGTCGAGTTGCAGCACCTGGATGCGTGAGATGAGCCGACGCAGATGGGCGCGGGTGACGGGCCCGCTCGGCTTCGGTTCGGCCAAGCCCTGGGCGGCAATCGCGATCCGGCGGGCCTGGTCGGTGGTCAGCCGGGTCATGCCCGCAGGAAGTGGTGGAACCGGTAGCGCAGACCCGAGCTGCTGTCCTGCCAGTCCCCCGACGTGCCGACCCAAGATTCGTCGAGCATCGGGGCCAGCGCGTCGTCGTCTTCGAGGCGCAGGTCGATCTCGACCTCGGTCACCTCGCAGCGGGTCGCCAGCGGCAGCGCGAGACGGTAGATCTCCGACCCGCCGATCACCCACGTATCGTCCCCGGCCACTGCCTCTTCGAGGTCGCCCACCACCGTCGCTCCGTGCGCCATGTAGTCAGCTTGCCGGGTGAGTACGACATTTCTGCGTCCCGGCAGCGGGCGCACCTTGGCCGGCAGTGATTCCCAGGTGCGACGGCCCATCACCACGGTGTGGCCCAGGGTGAGGTCCTTGAACCGGGCGAGGTCTTCGGGCAGGTGCCAGGGAATGCCCCCGTCGCGGCCGATGACCCCGGAACTCGACTGCGCCCAGATCAGGCCAAGGCTCATACGGCGACCGGCGCCTTGATCGCCGGGTGCGGGTCGTAGTTGCGGATCTCGATGTCGTCGTAGGTGTAGTTGAAGAGCGAATCACGCGGCGCGAGAAAGAGTTCCGGATACGGTCGGGGGTCACGGCTGAGCTGCTCGGTGACCTGCTCGATGTGGTTGTCGTAGATGTGGCAGTCCCCACCGGTCCAGATGAACTCCCCCAACTCCAGGCCGGCCTGGGCAGCCATCATGTGGGTGAGCAGCGCGTAGCTGGCGATGTTGAACGGCACACCGAGGAACAGGTCGGCGCTGCGCTGGTAGAGCTGGCAGCTCAGCTTGCCGTCGGCGACGTAGAACTGGAACAGCGCGTGACACGGCGCCAGCGCCATCTGCGGGATCTCGCCGACATTCCACGCCGAGACGATGTTGCGGCGGCTGTCCGGATCGGTGCGCAGCAGTTCCAGCGCGTTGCTGATCTGGTCGATGTGTTCACCCGACGGGGTCGGCCACGACCGCCACTGCACGCCGTAAACGGGTCCGAGATCGCCTGTGTCAGAAGCCCATTCGTCCCAGATGGTCACGCCGTGCTGCTGAAGCCACGCAACATTGGAGTCCCCGCGCAGGAACCACAGCAGCTCGTAGACCACCGACTTCAGGTGCACCTTCTTGGTGGTGATCAACGGGAAGCCGGCGGAAAGGTCGTAGCGCAGCTGGTGGCCGAACAGGCTGCGGGTGCCGGTGCCGGTGCGGTCGGCTTTGGGTGTCCCCTGCTCGAGAACGAGTCGCAGCAGGTCCTCGTACGGCGTGGGGACTGGCACTGAGATCGGCACGCCGATCAGCTTACGTCCGCAGCGCTGGAGTAGAAACGATGCCATGCCGACCATCTCTGACACCGTCACCACCGCCGACGGCACCTGCCCCGTCACCGTGGCCATCCCCGACGGATCTGGCCCCTGGCCCGCCGTCATCATGTACCCCGACGCCGGCGGAGTCCGGTCAGCCTTTCGTGACATGGCGGCCCGGCTGGCCGGGCTGGGCTATGTGGTGCTGCTGCCCGACGTGTACTACCGCCACGGCCAGTGGGCGCCGTTCGACATGAAGAACGTCTTCACCGACGCCGGCGAACGGCAACGGCTGTTCGCGATGCTCGGCAGCATCACCCCGGACGCGATGGAGTCCGACGCCCGCGCCTTCTTCGACTACCTGGCGGCACGTCCCGAGGTCAGCGGCGAGACGTTCGGCACCACCGGCTACTGCATGGGCGGGCGGACGTCGCTGATCGTGGCAGGCCGGGTGCCCGAGCGGGTGGCGGCAGCGATGTCGTTCCACGGCGGCGGGCTGGCCTCCGAGGACGACGGCAGCCCGCACCTGCTGGCCGACAAGATCCGCGCCGCGGTCTATGTGGGTGGGGCGGCGGACGACGCGTCGTTCACCGAAGACCATGCCGAGGCGCTCGACAAGGCGCTGACCGACGCCGGGGTCGAGCACACCATCGTGTGGTACCCGGCGCTACACGGGTTCGCGGTGACCGACAACGCGCCCTACGACGAGGCGTCCGCCGAGAAGCACTGGGCCGCAATGACGGAGTTCTTCGGGGCGCACCTAGCTCGGTGAGCTCTTCTTGCGCAGACTGCGCAGCGCGCCCATCAGACCGCGGGTGGCGTAGAAGAACACCAGCACCGACAGCAGGATCAGGAAGATGAACGTCGGCAGCCAGTTGGTCCGGCTGTGCGGAACGTTCCACCAGACGATGGTGAACAGCACCGCACAGACGAACACCACGATGTCGCGCCAGTTGCCCTTGTAGGAGGCGGCGACGTCGAGGAGTTCGCGGCTCTTCTCGGTGCTGACGATCACGTCCTGGATGCGACGGTCGATGCTGGCCTTGAGCGCGGCCCGAAGTTCGACGTCCTCGGGCGGCAGCTTGTCCAGCAACTCGAGGTCGGACTTGATCATGCCGCGGACGTCCGGGCCTTTCATGGTCCCGGCGGCGATACCCAGCAGCGCGCCACCGGCGATCGGGGCAGCGCCCAGCGCGAGGTCAGCGATTCCCATGTCAGCCCTTCCATTCGCCCTGCTCCCCAGAGGGTAGTGCGCGGGTGGACCAGTGTTTGAGGCACGGCGAGAATGGCCGCGGTTCTCCTGCTCACAGACATGCTCAGCGCGCTGGAGTGCCCGTACCGAGCCCGCCGATTCCTGCCAGCTCGTTTCAGCTGACGCTCGACGGGCGGAAGCGCGTCACATCATCACGCGGCGCAGCGAATCCATCCCACTCGCCAGCCACCAAACACGGGCACACCACAGCAAAGCAACAAAACGACACCTTGTGCACCGTTCGGATGACATTCCGATACGCCGTTCGTACTATTTGCCCAGCTAGAGCTGGCGCATCGGCGCTTGCCCTGGAAACCTCCAGTCTGACAGTCAGCACTAGGAGGAACTCATGGCAAACATCATCAACGCTCTGCGCATCCGCTCGGTCGCCGTGGGCATCATCGGCGGCGCGGGCGTCGCCGTCGCGATCTTCGGAGCCGGATCGGCCCACGCCGATGGGTTGACCACCAACGCGGGGTCCGTAGACGCCGACGGCACCCAAGGCTCCTGGGCGCCTGCCGTCACCGGTTCGCAACGTCCGACGCAAGGCATCCAGTTTGTTAGTCGCACATTTGAAAACGGTGGCTGCGAGATCGAGTTGGGCCGTCAGCATTGCCACACCTCGGCGTTGTGGTCGAACGCCAGTAACGACGCTGACAGTGCGCTCGGCGCAGACGCTATGCAAGCCGCCGCAGTGCGCGGTCCTCACATCTCAGCTACGCCTGGCTCGAAAGCGTCGGTGCCGCGAGGCTACTGATGAAAGCCACGTGAGCGCGCGGTGGCTGTCGGGGGTTTCCGATCACGACCGGAAACCCCCGACACCGTTGCGGTAACAACCCGACGTAGCCAAGGCTCACAGATCATCGACGACGATGATCCCGTCTTGTATCGCCCGGGCCACCAACGCCGATTTGGTCGACGCCGGCCTCCCCACGGCCGCGTACTTAGCCCGGATTCTCTGCAGATGTGTCCGGACTGTCGTCGGGGCAATGTGCAGCTTCTCAGCCACCAGCTCTTTACTCTCCGTCTGGAACCAAGCGACGAGGACTTCCCGTTCTCGCGCTGCCAATTTCGGCCTTCCGACGTTGACATCATTGACCATCGCACCCGCCATCTGGGGACCGACGTAGGGCTCGTCCGTCCACGCCGCCCGCAGCGCGTCGATGAGATGACGCTTGCCTTCGGATTTGACGAGATAGGTCACTGCACCAAGCTCGAGGCACCGCAGAATGATCTCGTCGGCCAATAGATGGGAATACACGACTACGCGGTAGCCGGCATCGACTGTGCGTTGCAGACCTTCGAAATCCGCACGTCTACTGTGCAACTCCAGGTCGAAAACCACGACGGTATGGCCAGCTCCGGCTGAGCGCTCAGCCAGGAACGCGTCTGCCGAGAAGTAGCCTCCGACAAACTTGATAGGTGGATCGGCCTGCGCGCACCACACTTTCACCGCCTCGTGGATGGCTTCGTGATCATCGATCACGGCCACAGAGACCATCGATGCACCGTCCGGCGAGCTCATGATTGCCACGTAGTGATCGGAACGCGGCAGGTAACCCATCGACTCCCTGACGAGTCCAACACCTCGACGTCGTCTCGGAAGCGTTGTCGATCGGGGCCTGTGCATGTTCCGTCGGACAACACGCTGCCGGTCAGGGTTGCTCCCGCTGCCGTCACGACGACGCGAGCATAAGTTCGAGCGTCGGCGAGCGCGGCGCCTATTGCGTCGACAAGCCGCCCCGCATCTGCCGCACTGAGGTCACCAGCTCTCGGGTCGATGCGGGTGGTCACGTCCACCCCGCGTTCAGCTGCTGCGTTGATGACCGCGCGAAGAGGGTCGAGCTGTGCCTGGGTTCCAGCCCGGGCCTCGTCAAACATTCGGCGCAACCGCAGATTCTCAAGAGCAGCTCGCCGCCTCAGATCCTCGGTGATCGGCTCCCCCCCGGCCAGCTCCGCGAGTACGGGCAGCAGCCTCTGCGTCGTGGCCGCGTAGCCCGCCCCGTAGTGGGCACGCAAAGCTTCCGCCACTTTGTGTTCGACCACAAGGCGGTCGCGAGAAGCGTTCTCTTCGTGCGCTTTACGTGCAGCCTTTTCAGCAACCGCGTTGAATACCGCCAGACCGATCTGAGGAACTAAGAAACTTGCCGCACCGGTTACGATCGCGGCGAGTATCTGCGTTGTCGGTACACGGAGCAGGTCCACCGCTGCCGGAACCACCCAGCAGAGCAGCACGACGCTGATCGAACGCGATAGCGGCAAGTTGATCAGCAGAGGCACCAACGAGAACCCGACAGCGGCGACGGTCCACTGGGCTTCGGTGCGAAGCATGGAGTCGGACAGCAGGAGCGGCTGGCACAGTGCGACAAAGCCCAGAATCACTGCCGCGGCCCGTGCGGGTGCCCATCGTCGCAAGATCAGACCCGGCACTGCCGCCACGGCGCACAGCCCGGTGAGTACCGCCAAGACCGACTGCATCGCGGGATGCACGCCGGACGCGACTCCCCATGGCGCCATGGTCAAGACACTTGACAGTGCATACCCGGTGAGGATGAGTCCGCAAATGACACGGATGCGGGCGATGAGCCGCTCTGAGTCATCGATCGCCTCGCCGACGGGTGCCGCCCCGTTGTCTGGGTGCCAACTGAGTTCCACTGTTGTCCCACGACCTGGTACCGAGTCGATCGAGCCGCGCCCGCCCGCGCGCTTCATTCGGCCGATAATCGATTCGGCGACGCCGTAGCCTGGGGTCCATTCCGCCGGATCGGCACCTGCGCCATCGTCGCGCACCGTGATCGCGGTGCTGGTCACTTCGATAATCGCCTGACGTGCGCCGGCATGACGGTCAACGTTGTTCAAGGCTTCTCGGACCGCTGACTCCACTGCACACGCGAGGCGTCCATCGAGCCACAATCGCGACAATCCAGAGAGGCGAGTCGGCGTCGACACGTGTCTTACCGCGTTGCGCAGGATGTCAACGATCTCGACACGCGGAACTGTCTGATCGAGCGGCTGCTGAAGTATCTCTAGGTCACGCGCGGCTTGCGCGGCCAATCTGTCCCTCGGAGGGCTGTCGACCTCGCTGGCCAAGAGTAGCGTCGCCGCCGCCGTGTCATGTAGTACAGCCAGTTGCTCGCGCTCGAAGGCAAGACGCCGGGCCGCAACGCTATTGGCAATCTCTGCATCCACCCGATCCCGGTGGGCCGCAACGATTGCAGCCGCCATCCGCCCGATCGCCCAGCGGATCAGCAGTGCCAGCGCGACACTTGCCACCAAGTCATAAATCTCCGGGGAGCCGAGCAGTTGGCGCCAGTCGTCGGGCTCGGCGCCGCGGTAGGTATACAGACCTATGAGGGCGACAGCGACCGGGACCGACAGTCGCGCCGGCAGCTCGACAGCAGCCGTGGCGACCACGATCGTCACGACTGCATAAGCCGGACTGGTCGATGAACCGATGTTCTCTGCGTTTGCTACAACTGGACTTACCAGTGCCACCAGGGCGGCCCAGGCGTAGTCGGCCACCAAGTAGATGCCAAGGGGCGAGCGAGTTGCCAGCCGTACGAGGGCCCAACATCCCAGCCCAAGCATCACGTAACGATCGGCGACTCCATCCGCCCGGGACTCCATCTGCGATGCCACCGCAGCCAGGGCATAGACCAGACTTCTGGCAGCAAGGCAGAGGCTTGATGTCTGCAGCAGGAGGCGGCGATGTAGTGAGATGACTCGTTCAGCTGAGCTCATGTGCTGAATCGGCAGGCAGCTCTGCGCCGTGCCACTCCCCTCCCCTAACCGAACCAATCAGACCATATGTCGGTATTGCTGGAATATAGACCGAATCGGAATTGCCGACAACGTAGGTTTGCCAGAATTCGCCGTTTGTCATCCGTTCGTACGACATCAGAAACGGCCGGGTACTCGGCAATCGAGTCGACGGTCCGCAGTGCGAATTGGAATCACGTCACGCAAAAGCCGCAGGGCGCCGCACTGGTCCCGGTCCCTCGCCGACGGGAACAGCCGACCTGTGTCAAAGTTCGTCGATGCTGATGATGCCGTCTTGGACGGCTCGAGCGACCAGGGCCGCCTTGGTGGGGGCGGGCCGTCCAACGGCGGCGTACTTCGCACGCACACGCTGCAAGTAGGTCTTCACCGAGCCTGGTGCGATGAAGAGTTGCTGTCCTACAAGGTCTTTACTCTCGGTGCGAAACCAGGCCAGCAGCACCTCCTTCTCGCGATCGGTCAACGCCGGCCTACCGACGCGGCGATCATTGCCGATTGCACTAGCCATTCGTGGTCCGACGTATGGAGTGTCCGTAGCGGCAGCGCGGATCGCCTCCACCAGGTGCTCCTTGCCCTCCGGCTTTGCGATGTAGGTGTTGGCGCCCAACTCCAGGCTCCGCAATATGGCCTCGTCGTGCTCAATGTGGGAGAAGACGATGACCCGGTGGCCGGCGGTTGCGATCTCCTCGACTGCGGCGAAGTCAGGCCGCCGACTCTTCAGTTCTAGGTCCAACAACACGACGTCGGGGCTGACAGAGCGGTCCCGTTGGTCAGCGACAAAGTCTTTCGCCGTGGTGTATGCCGCCAGGAGGTGCAGCGGCGGCCTTGCTTCGTCACACCACGTTCGTATCCCGGCGTGGATCGCGTCATGATCGTCGATCACCACAACGCGAATCGGGTCAGCCGGCGAGGACATGGCTTGAGGCTCCTTCTGATATGAGGACGTGGCGGGCCAACACCCACACCGAATCGTCGCCTTCGACGACATCGAGGGTGACGACGGGATGATCGCTGAGCTCGGGAACGGAGGTTAACCCGTGGCACACAACGCTGACTGAGACCTCCTTCGGCGAGCAGGTCACGACGATCCGCGCCGATTCGGTCGTCCTTTCCATTACGTCGGCGATCGGCCGGAGCACCGCATCTACGTTCACCGGCGCGAGGTCAGGCAGCTCACCTGCCAGATCGACGGTGACAGCGACGTGACGGCCTTCGGCCGCATCGACAAGAGGGCGTACCGCCTGCATGAACGGGTGCTCAAAGGTAGCTGCCTGGTCGAAGAGGATGCGCATTCGCCGCGACTGGGTACGAGCGCGGGCTTGCAGCTGATCATCCACAGGCGTGCCATTACTGAGGGCTTGCAGTAGAGGAACAACGTTGTCTACGAGCTGGGCGTAGCGGCGCTGATACTCGGCCCGAAGAGCGCGTTCAACCAGTTCCCGCAACGCTATTCGCTTGTGGGTATGCACCTCTTCTTGCGCGCTCACTGCGGCTGCGCGCATCAGACCGTTGAAGATCAGAGCGAACAACTGCACACCCAGGATGCTGGCGGTGCCGAGTCCAATGTTGACCAGCGTCGCGGAGTTGGGTTGGCAGGCGAACTCGACGACAGCGCCCACAATCCAGAAGATGATCAATACCGCCGCCCCGCTCGGGGTTCGCAGCCCGAGGAGCAGCGGAAGCAGGCACCACCCGATCGCATTCTGAGTCCAATGTGCATATCCCCCAACCATCTCTGAATCCAGCAATAGAGGCTGCACCACCACCACGGCGAGTAAGACCGCCGCAGCCCACCACACGGGTCGCATCCGGCCGCGTCGGATTCCAGGGATGGCCGTCAACGTGCTCCCCGCGGCCAGGAGAACCAGCACCATGTTGAATAGTCTGTGTGGTCCGCTAGCGACTGCATGAGGTGTCGATACCGCCAGATTGGCCAGTGCATAGGCGGTCAACGCCAGCCCGTAACGCCCGCGAAGCTTCTCGATGAATCCGTCTTGGTCAGCAGGCAGATCCGTTGAAGCCGCTGGTTCTGCTGTGCGCCAGCGCAGTTCGACAGTCGTTCCAGCCCCTGGCGCGGAGGTGACCGACGCGGACCCGCCTGACCGCCGCATACGAGCCAAGACGGAGTCGTTTACGCCATGCCCCAAACGCGGCATCTCTGGGTCGAACCCGATCCCGTTGTCGGCCAATGTAACGGCAAAGTCAGTGATGGTAATAACCAGTTCTGTTGCCTGGGAGTGACGATCGACGTTGTTCATGGCCTCGCGCGCCGCGGAAACGACAGCCTTGGCGGTCTCTCCGTCGACCCAGAGGCGTTCTCGCCCTTCGAAACGAGACGGTGTATTGATATGTTCCGCGCAATCCCTCAGAGCGACCACTAACTCGGTGCGTGTGGGCAGCGGTTCCCACGGACTCTCCTCCAAAAGATGAAGATCACGCCGAGCTTGCGCGGCCAGTCGCTGAGGCGGCAGTTTGCCGCCCTGTCCAACGATGAGCAATGTTGATGCGGCGGTGTCGTGCAGCAACGCCAACTGCTCGCGCTCGTACTCGCGAACAGCCTCGATCACATGCTGGCTGGACTCAGCGTCTGCGCGCGCCGCCCTGGTGCGGTCGATTGTCGTTGCGATGCGCAGAAGCATGAACCGCAGGAGAGCAGCCGTTATCCATTGCAGAGCAAAGTAATAGAGTGCCGCCACGGGTAGCAGATGCTTCCACCCCAGAATCTCGGCACTGCCGAAGGCATATGCGGCGGCGATTCCTGCAGCCATCGGCAGGCTCACCGTCATCGGCATCGAGACAGCCAGACTGACCACTGCCGTCCCCGCGATCGCCTGTGGCGCAGTGTTGAATGTGTAGAAGTCTGGATCAGCGACCAATGCAGGTAGCCCCAAGGACACAGCCAGGACGAATACGTAGTCAACGGCGAGGAACTCCCAGCGCCTCGATCGGGTGAGGATGCGGTACGCCGACCAAGCCGCCAGGCAGGCCAGCAACACCTTGCCGTGGCCTTGCGCCTGCGATCCAGGGTCTGCCAGAGAGACCACAGCGACCAGAAGACCTACGCAGTTTCGCATTAACAACCCGACCGTTTCGGCGGGGCGCAGCATGTGGCGGCGCGAAGCATCAAGATCTCGAGCGGGGAAGTCCATCATGTCGTCATTCCCCGGTTAACTGGACACAGAACCGACACGGCGATTTAACGACAACGCATTGCGTGGCACACAGGCCTACGGCCACTTTGCTCATTAACTCCACCCATAGGGGTCCTTACTTCGACGTCTTTCGCGGATGCGCCATTTGATTCTGGCGGATTCACGTCAGCGCGCGCGCCACCTTCGAGCCCATTTTGCACCCAATATGCAATCTTGGCGAATCCCTGAGCCCGACAACGACTCTTGATCAGGCATCTTTACGTATACGTTAATTAAATCACCGAAACTTCGCTGGTTGGACGAAAAAGGAGCGACTCCAAGTAGCGCAGGCACTTATATTTTCGTTCGCGTGTCATACGTTCGGACGACACAAATTCGGAAATCGACGCAACCGATATCGGAACAGGTCGCACGACAGTGTGCGAATGCGCTTAAATGCAGTCCTAACCGGCACCACAGAAGTCATTCCGTCCATCGGCGGAGGGGGAAGGCAACGCTATGGCGTCAACCGAGGGTCGCGCCGATCCGGTGATGGTTGCGATAATCGACGACCACGACGTAGTGCACGCAGGCATCGAGGCTTGGTGCAGTCAGGCAGACCCGCAGATCAGCGTCGTGGGCAAATATTCCAACCCGCGGGAGTTCCTGGCTGCCTACGATGACGCGTGCACCGGAGTGGACGTCATTCTTCTTGACCTCCAGATCGACGGTCATCGTCCCGACTTCGAAGTGCTGCGACGACTATGCGAGTCGGGCCAGCGGGTGATCGTATATTCCCATCTAGCCGCCGACGAAGTGATCTTGACATGCCTCGAACTGGGTGCGACTAGCTACTTGACGAAATCCGAGGGTCAGCGGCATCTGATCGAGGCAATTCACTCCGCGCACACCGGAACGCCATATGTGGGGCCACGGATGGGGAAGGCGCTGGTGAATGACACAACCCTTGGTCGGCTGAAATTGTCCGACCGGGAAAAGGAAGTGCTCATTGCCTGGTTCCAGACAGAGAGCAAAGATCTCGTGGGCAAGCGCCTCTATATCGCACCCACGACAGTGCGTACGCATCTGCAGCGGGCTCGTGCGAAATACGCAAGCGTGGGACGCCCGGCCCCGACAAAGTCCGCATTACTAGCTCGCGCGATTGAAGATGGGATTCTCAGCCTCAACGATCTCTACTGACGCCTAGGGCGTTGGCGCAACACTGGTCGAAGGTGCAGCGGACTGCCCGCCGCCGCCGAACGAAGGCAGGTCGAGTTTCGGCAACTCGATCTTGGGCAGGTCGATCTTGGGAAGCTGCGGGGCCGGGGGTGCGGCCGGCGCCTCGGAAACGGGGGCCGGAGCGGGAGCGGGAGCAGGAGCTGGTGCCGGAGCAGGTGCTGGTGCGGGAGCAGGTGCTGGAGCAGGTGCTGGTGCGGGAGCAGGTGCTGGTGCGGGAGCAGGTGCCGGAGCAGGTGCTGGTGCGGGAGCCGGAGCAGGTGCAGGAGCGGGAGCAGGTGCCGGCGCCTGTTTGGGAGTGGGCAGCGCGGACGTCGACGACGGTACATCAGGTTGGGGGTCTGTCGCTCTCGGCTTTGGACCACCCGTAGCTCCGCCACCATCCGACGGTGATTTCTCCACCGGAACGGGCGCCGTACTCGACTTGGTATCCGGCACCGCCGGCGTACTCGACTTGGTATCCGGCACCGCCGGCGTACTCGACTTGGTCTCCGGCACCACTGCAGTACCCGACTTCGTCTCCGTGCCCGACTTCGTATCCGTACCCGACTTCGTCTCCGGCACCGGCGCAGTACCCGACTTCGTATCCGTACCTTGCGGTGCGTCGGCAGTCTGCGGCTTGCCGTCCGTACCCGGAACCGTCGCAGTACCCGACTTCGTCTCCGGCACCGGCGCAGTACCCGACTTCGTATCCGTACCTTGCGGTGCGTCGGCAGTCTGCGGCTTGCCGTCCGTACCCGGAACCGTCGCAGTACCCGACTTGGTATCCGTGCCTTGGGGTGCGTCGGTGGTCCGCGGCCGCTTGTCCACCGGCGACCCTGGGATGGGCCAATTGAAGACGAATGTGGGCTGGATGTTGGGCAGTTGGAACCCCGATATCGGGAATGCTGACTGATCGGGCGCTGGAGCTGGCTGGTCACCAATTGGCGGTGCGGGATCGACCGCAGCCTGCGCGGGCGCAGGGACATTGCCGCCGTTGCCGTTGGAGGCGGCACCCCCACCAGAGCTTTGGGGGCCAGACGGGTCCGTCACGGACACCTCGGTGACCTGAGGCAGGCTATCCGGCAGCCCAGTCGTGGGTTGCCAGCCCCCATTCTCGTCTGTGGGAACCGGAAAGTACTTGTTCTCCACCGGCTTGGACGGCGCCGGGAGCGGTGTCTCCGCCGCGGTCGGTCGGACAGCGATGGCAACAGTGACGGCCAACGCCGAGAAGCCGACAACGACGATCGAAGCAATGGCGCCGCCCAGCAGTACCAGCCGCGGCCGGCTGCTCGCGTCATCATCCTCTTCGGCGTCGTATTGCCCCAGTCGGCTCAGTGGAGACAGCTTGCTCTGCAGCGGTAGCGGATCCTCGGTGTAGTCGGTGCCGGGTGGCAGCGGAATGGAAGCGGAACTGTCATCAGCGAGTGAGTAGGCCAGCTGGGGGCCTAGTTGTGGGCTCAGGGCTGTCGGCGCTAGCGGCCCGGTCGAGGCAGCCATTTCGGGGCCGAAATCTGTCGAGACAAGACTCGGCGCAAGGTACTCATCACGTTGTGCCTGCGGCACGCTCGCAATGGCTGCACCCTCGGCGATGGCGTACGCGGGATCAGCCGGAGTGTGCACCGGTACCGGCGCAGTGGCATAGATCTGGTCGGCGTCGAGTTCGGCTCTGGGTTCCGAGGTGACCAGGTACAGCTGTCGAACCCCCATCGGTTCGTGACTCAGCCGGCTCATCAGGGTTTGGCAGGCGGCGGTGGCCCCGCCCTTGGTGACCGACTCCGCGGAGATGACCGCGGTGGAGGCCGGATCAGCGCCGACGAGGGAAAGCGCGGCGGTGTCCTCATCGACCAGCAGCAGCAGTGCGGTGCTGTCGTCTCCGGCCCCCCTGGCACGCTCGCGCACCAACGCGGTGGCTGCCTCGGACGACGCCACCAACGTGACGTCCCCGACTCCCACGTCGCACAATGCACCTTGCAACGCTCTGGCGCTCTGCCCACTCCAGCACACGCCGGTGCCGAGCAGGTGGTGTCCATCTGCGGCCAACGCCTTGCCGGTCCCGATGACCGTGGTCGCAATGTCCCCAATGGGGTCCGAGGTGAGATCCAGTGCGAACCGATCCAGCACCGTGTCCGGACTCGATGCCTCTAGGAGCGCCAAGCGCGCCTGGGCACCGCTGACCGACACCCCCAGAACAAGTTCCATCGCATAAACCCCTCGGCTAACTCACCGCGTGCACAGCGCAGCCACAATGACCGCCATCATGACACCGCGACAAGAGGACAGGTATCAGTCGTTCGGATGACGACGACAAGGCTTAGGCAGTACCGAAAGTAACCGCAGCAGAGCTCGACGACAGGTAAGCGGCGAGTGCTACCACCACGATCGCCAAGGCGACATAGATGCAGCTGATCACCAGAGCTGCGCGCGCCAGGCCTGCTCCGCCCTGCTGAGATTTCCGGATGCGGGAACCGGCCAGGGCGGCCATGGGAATCGTCAGCCAGAACAACACGGAGCCAAAGGCGACCGACAGTGCGAATGCGACCATCGCAAGTCGGTTCACCATCGACCGCGGCGCACTCGGGACATGCGTTGCAGGACTTCCCCGATGAGGTGGGCCGGCGGGAAGCACTGGCGGCGAGACCGCCTGGCTCACAGGCGGACTACCTGAGGTGTAACCGGCACCGAATCGACTCGGCGGCAAAGTAGGGTTAGTCACCGACTGACCTATTCCAGTTCAGATGGCCAATGCTCCCTGACGCTGCCACAGGGCCCTCCTTAGCCATCTCGGCCGGCTCCTCGCGCGGGGTCAATCGTCGCGACCGATCCAAGACTGCGGCAATCGTACGTTCGACCGACAACGAATCGGTGCACCTGCTGGGGGCCAGCGTTACAGTGTGCGCGGCGCGGTGAATCTCGCAGCAGGAAGCCACGGGTTCGCTCATGATCAGATCGAGAGGACGCGGCCGACAGCGACCGAATCGGCGCTCGGGTGTCGGCCGGCATCCACCAAAGGTATCCAGGCACCCCTCGCAAGATCGGAGACGTTGCAGCCGGATGGAGCGGACGTAATGCCAGGACAGCCGACCGGGGTGGAAGCTGCGTGCGCCCAGTGCGGCTCGACCTTGCGGGCCAATGCTCCCTATTGCGCTGCCTGCGGGGCAGTAATCACCAATCGCCAACCGCACCAATCAGTCTCCTACAGTGCGACCGCGCCCACCGCCGCTTCGGTACACACCTCGATCACGACACCCGTAGCAGGGACCGCTCCCGCGGTCATCGAGGCCAGCGGTGCGGTGCGGTGTTGCGCCATGATGTTGGATCTGGCGGTCATGGTGAGTCCTGCCCTGCCACTGACCGCCGCTGCAGCGGTACTCGCCTGCGCGGAGGTGGTCTATTTCGTGGTGCCGGTAGCAGTGGTGGCGGTCTGGCTGTGGATGCAGATCTGGCAAGGCTTCACCGGGCTGACTTTCGGTAAGGCGATGCTGGGCCTTCGGCTGATACGCGGCAGCGATCATCGGCCTCCCGGATTCACCGCGTGCATGCTGCGCAGCGGGATCTTCGCGGCCACTGCAGGGATGGCCGCACTACCGGTCGTGACAGGTTCGACGCCGCACCACGGTTGGCATGATTCAGTGAGCAGGTTGCGCGTCATCGACGTGACGCTGGGCGCCAACCCGCTGGGCGCACCGCAACAAACGACTCTGCGGGTGACCACACACCGAGGCCTGAACAAAGTCGCCTCCCCCGTTCCGTTGGCTGCCCAGGGAAGGCGCTAGTGCACCTGAAATTCGTTCTGCGGCGCGACGACGGCACGCAGGCTCAAGTCGCCGTCACCGCCGACGCCACCGCATCGGTGTCCGACCTTGCCACCGCCCTTGCCACGGGCGACCCCGATCGTCAGAGCGTTCAGCCCCCGAGCGCGCTGACCCTCAAACTCGAGCACACTGCATTCGACACCGGGACAGCCGGCCGGCTGCTTGAACCCACTCGCAGCCTGATCGAATCCGGGATCCGCTCTGGCTCTACGGTCAGTATTGCCAAGGCCGGCGTCGTAGCACAACGGACTCGGCGCGGCCGCTCGGTTGCGGTATTGCGGGTCCTTCAAGGCCCGGACGCCGGGCGTGAATTCTCGCTTGCTCCTGGAAATTCCGTCATCGGTACCAATCTGACCAGCGACGTGATGCTGACCGATCCGGGGATAGCCGGCGTGCACGCCGCAGTCGTCGTCGGGGAGAGCATCGAAATCTCCAACCTGGCCGGGCCGACCGGCGTGCTGGTGGGCGGGCAGGCCGTCCAACGAGCGGTGGTCGGCGTCAACGACGTGATCCAATTAGCGGGTACGTCCGTGGCGATCCTGCCAACCGTTCGGCCCGGCGCCGCCCAAACCGACAGTGTCGCGATCGAATTCAACCGATCCCCGCGAGTCGTCCCGCAATTTGCCGAGCGCGTCTTCAAGGCGCCGCGCCCACCACAGCGGCCCGAGCCCGCACACCTTCCGGTCTTGTCGATGTTGGCGCCTTTAGTGCTCGGACTCGGGCTGCTGCTGGTGAGTCGCAACCTGCTCTCGATACTGTTCGTCGCGCTGAGTCCCCTGTTGATGGTCGGCATGTACATCGACACTCGGTGGCAAACCCGCAAGAAACGTCGCCAGGAAGTCGCCCGATTTGCCGATTCATTGCGGCACTTAGCTTCTGATCTCACTAGTGTTCAGCGGGTCGAGCGGGCCGTGCGCTGCGCAGAGACGCCGGCACTTGCCGAGGTCGCCGAGGCCATCCACCGGCTCGGACCGCTCCTGTGGACCCACCGGCCTGAGCATCGCGAGTTTCTGTCCATCCGGCTCGGACTGGGTGACGCGCCATCGCGGTGCCGGATCGAGACGTCTGGCGAGTACGACGCCGAACCCGAATACGTCCAGCAGATCACGGAATTGACTGAGCAGTTCAGTC
This sequence comes from Mycobacterium sp. NBC_00419, assembly GCF_036023875.1. Taxonomy (NCBI): domain Bacteria; kingdom Bacillati; phylum Actinomycetota; class Actinomycetes; order Mycobacteriales; family Mycobacteriaceae; genus Mycobacterium; species Mycobacterium sp. NBC_00419. The sequence continues at coordinate 4,909,568 of NZ_CP107931.1, read as the reverse complement.
TCATCAGCGATGTACCTGTGGTGGCCGATCTCCGCGAGTGCGGCTCGCTGGGCGTCTGCGGCCCGCGCACAGTCGTCGACGGTGTAGCGCGCGGCATTCTGATGCAACTGATCGGGCTGCACTCCCCTGCCGATCTGACAGTGACGGCATTCTGTTCGCCGACGTCGAGAACGTCGTGGGAGTGGCTGGAATGGCTGCCGCACACGGGGTCGCTGCTCAGCCCGCTGGAAGGCCTCCATCTCACCGATAGCGCCAATGGTGGTCAAGCGCTCCTGGCCAGGCTGGAGGACCTGGTCAAGAAACGTACGGCGGAGAGCCAGGACCGTGGGGATCATTCTTACGGGGCGATCACGGAGCAGTTGGGGTTGGGCGCCGAGACCCGTGCGCCGCTGGTACTGCCCGCAGTCGTGGTGCTGGTCGATGACACCGCTCCGATTGACCGCGCGCGCCTCACCCGTCTTGCCGAGCGCGGTGCTGATGCCGGTGTCCACGTCATCTGGGTTGCCACCCAGGTCGCCAACGTACCTTCGGCATGCCGCACGTTCGTCCTGATCGAGAACGAGACATCAGGCTCAACGGTCGGAGAGGTGCGGCACGGACGGCACACCTATCCGGTTGCCTGCGAAGGTATCGACGTCGCCGACGCCAAGCAGATTGCCTTGCTGCTCGCACCGGTCGCCGATGTCGGTGCCGCTGTCGACGACGCCACCGACCTACCGAGATCGGTCAACTATCTGAGCTTATCCGGCACAGCGCTGGCCGCCGAACCAGCCAGTGTGGCACGCCAGTGGCTCGCCAATGATTCGGTGACCAATCGCGGCGGACAGCCCGCCCTGCGCAGCGCGCGGACCGGGACACTGCGGGCGTTGGTGGGCTCCACCGGCATCCAAGACTTTCACCTCGACCTGCGTGAGCATGGCCCACACGCACTCGTCGGCGGCACGACCGGGTCCGGTAAGAGCGAGTTTCTGCAGACCTGGGTGCTGGGCATGGCAACGGCACACAGCCCCGACCGGGTCAACTTCCTCTTCGTCGACTACAAGGGTGGAACCGCCTTCGCTGACTGTGTGGACCTGCCTCACGCGGTCGGTTTGGTGACCGACCTCTCGCCGCACCTGGTGCGCCGGGCACTGACCTCATTGGGCGCCGAAATCAGGCGACGAGAGCGGCTGCTCAACCTTAAGCGTGCCAAAGACCTTGTGTCGCTGGAGCGAAGTGGGGATCCTGACACACCGCCGAGCCTGGTGATCATCGTCGACGAGTTCGCCGCACTTGCCACCGAGGTGCCCGAATTCGTCGACGGCGTCATCGACGTCGCGCAACGCGGACGTTCGCTCGGTTTGCATCTGATACTTGCCACTCAGCGTCCCGCAGGTGTGATCCGTGACAATCTCCGCGCCAACACCAACCTGCGGATCGCCCTGCGGCTGAACGACGTTGACGACTCGTTAGACGTCATCGACGACCCGCTGGCCGCGCACTTTCCGCCTGAGATCCCCGGCCGCGTCGCCGCCAAGACTGGACCGGGTAGGTTGACGACGTTCCAAGCCGGTTACGTCGGCGGTTGGTCCGGCGACCAGCCGGATCGCGCACCGATCGACATATCGGAGTTCGTCTTCGGGCGCCGTCGACCCTGGAATACCGATGGCGCCAAGGGGTCGCTACCGACGAGCGGAGTTCCCACCGATATCGCCCGAATGGTGGCGACGACTCGGGCGGCCGCCACACACTTGCGCCTTCCCGTCCCCCGGCGGCCGTGGCTGCCGCCGCTGCAGCCGGTCTATGCCCTAGAGTCGATGACTTCGGATGTCAGCGAAGGGAAGCTGGTCGTCGGTCGTACAGACTCCCCGGCGGATCAGACTCAGCCCATCGGAATGTTCTCGCCCGACGATGACGGCAACATGGCTGTGCTGGGCACCGGTGGATCGGGCAAGTCGACTGTCCTGTGCACGTTGGCAATTGCTGCTGCTCTGTCACCGGATGAGGGGCCGACGCACGTCTACGGGGTGGATTTCGCATCCGGCAGTATGCGGATCCTCGAGCCGCTACCCCATGTCGCAGCAGTGGTCGGGGGTGAAGACGAGGAGCGTCTGGGGCGGCTGCTTCGCCGCCTGTCGGCGGTCCTCGATGAGCGGTCGCGATCCTTCACGTCGGTTAACGCGGCGACCATCACCGACTACCGACGCGCGACGGGACGCCCGGAACCGCGCATCCTATTGTTAATAGACGGCATCGCGGCGTTCCGGGAAGCCTATGAGCATCTGGCTCAGTCGCCGATATTCCCTATGTTCACCCAGTTGGCATCCGACGGCCGCCGCCTTGGCATTCACGTCGTGATGACCGCCGACCGTCCTGGGGCACTGTCGATCTCGCTCGCGGCGAACATCCAGCGCAGGTTGGTTCTGCGCCTAGCGGCCGACGACGACTACAGCATTGCAGGGGTACCGAAGGATATCTTGTCGGCGGCGTCACCTCGTGGTCGCGGAATCATGGACGGCCAGGAAGTCCAAGTCGCGATCCTCGGCGGAGACGCCAACGTCGCCGTCCAAGCGCGCGCTGTCGAGCTCCTGGCCGACCAGATGCGTGAGGCTGGCTACCCAGAAGCTGAACAGATACAGCGCCTCGCCGAGCACATTGATCTCGCCGCTCTTCCGGCCCACACCGAGAACAACAGTCCGGCAATAGGAATCGCCGATGAATCGCTGGCTCCGGTAGGCATTGCACCCCGAGGGGTGTTCATGGTGACCGGGCCTCCCGGGAGTGGCCGCAGCACCGCGCTGTTGACTTTGGCGCAGGCTGTGCGGCGCAGCAGCCCATCCGCCCAGATCGTGCATCTGGCCCCCACGAACAGCAACATCGGGAACATGGCGGTATGGAGCCGATCGGCAGTCGGGACCGACGCGGTGTGGCACGCGGCCGAGGACCTGATCGCATCGGCAATGGAGGCGTCGTCGTCACCGCCGATGGTCGTCATCGAATCAGTCACCGAGTTCAGCGGAACCGATGTTGAGTCGGTGATGGGCCGACTGATCAAGACGCTGGCCGACGCGTCGGCGTTCGTGGTCGGCGAGGCGGAGGTGTCGACCTGGTCGCAGGCATGGCAGTTGGGTCAACCGTTCAAGTCGCCGCGGCGCGGATTGATTCTGGCGCCCAGCGCGGGCGACTCCGACACCCTGCTGAGCACATCCATCGGGCCCGTTCGGCGCCACGAATTTCCACCAGGTCGTGGTGTACTCATCGAGAAGGGCAAAGGCACATGGCTGCAGTTGGCACAACCCTCCATCTAGCTGAGCAGCGAAAGTAGCTGAGTGGCAGTGGGATACAACGGTGCCGATGTCGACCAACTCCGGGAGGCCGCCGCACAGTTCGAGCGGATGGCCAGCTCAGTGGAGGCCACGACCCGATCTCTGAGCAGTTTGGTCGACAGCGCCGACCAGTGGTCGGGTGCCGACGGTGACCGCTTCCGAGCCGCGTGGAAGGACCGATCAGTCCACTCCTTGCGGGCCGCGGCGGCGGCGTTGCGTCAAGGTGCGATCGATCTTCGCCGCAATGCCGATGGACAAGAAGGGGTCAGTTCCACGGGGGGAGCCAATGCCCCTGCCAACAGTGCCCAACTGTTTGAGCACATCAGAAACAGCGAGCGTGATTCTGATGGGGTGCGGATTGAGAAGGTGCTCGGCGCCGATGGCGCCACTCGACTCATCGTGTACTTGAAGGGCCAGGACTCCACGGACAATCGCACCCTGGCTCGAAACGCTCCGTTACTGGCCGGATACGTCGATGCGCACGTCACAGGAATGATCGACGAAGCCCTCAAGGCCTGTCCCGGCGGGACCGATACTGACATCATGCTGGTCGGGTATAGCCAGGGCGGCATGGACGCCCAGAACATCGCGGCATCCGGCCGGTACCACGTGACCACGTTGCTTACCTACGGGTCACCACTGGTGCAGTCAGACATCCCCGGCGTGGAAGCTGTGCACCTCCGGGCGGATGGAGATGCGGTTCCCGCCGTCGGCGGTTTGATCAGAGAGGTTGAAAAGGCAGCATTGAACTCCGGTTCGGCAGGCCCAATCTTTTCTGGCAACCTGGTGATTCAGATGGCTGCCAACGCTGCCGTCGATGCGGTCACCGGGCAGTCAGCAGCCACCGCGCATCAATTCGAAGCCGACCCGGGCCTGTCAGATCGCAGCCCACTCAACGTTCACATCCATGGCTATCCGGAAGTCGCACTGAGCTTCGACAATTCCACCGACCCGCGTTGGGCGGCCGCCAAGGCAAGTATGGAGAAGTTCCAGGGTGTCATCGTCACCTCCACCGAGTAGCGCCCCAGGGACCGGCTGGAACGACCCCAACCAGCCGTCGGCCACCGACCCACGCGCCAGAGGCGTCCTCACTGCGGCAGCGGTGGCTCTCACAGTAATCGTCTTGACCGCCCTGACGACGGTGGTGCTGACGACACGCCATCGATCCGGGGCGACGAGGGCGTCTGCCGACGCGGGGGTATTGCAGTTCTTGCCTGCCAATACCGCGGGGCCGCAATCGTTCACCGCTTCTGTAGTGGTCTCCTCGGCGCTACCGGCCGCCGGAGCCCCGATAAACAGCGCCGGATCAGCCCACCAGGGTCCGGTATCCGTCGAACGCGGCGTGCGATTGGTATCCGGCACGCAGCCTGGCCTGTTCGCAACAATCGGAACTGAGATCCCCTGCGACGCGGCGGCCATGGCGAATGACTTGGATTCCCATCCCAACGCAGCCCACGCCTGGGCCGCTGCACTCGGCCTGAAGCCCCAACAGATTCCGTACTACCTCAACACGCTGACCCCGGTGATCCTGGCGGCCGACACGTGGGTCACCTCGCACCGTCTCGCCGGTGACAAGGCGATGCCGTTCCAGACGGTGCTCCAGGCCGGTGACGCGATCTTGGTGGACCCTGTCGGCGTTCCACGGGTGCACTGCGGCGGTGGTAGCCCGCTACGGCCTCCTGCTGACTCCAACATCACCACGCTGGAGGCCACCAATGATGATCCTTGGCCTGGATACTCGCCGCACACAGTGGTGGCCGTCGCTTATGCCGTAGCCAAGCTAGTCACGCCAGTGAACGACTTCGTCCTTGTTGATCTGAACTCGGGAGAGGCCGTGACGCGCAAGGCCGGCGGAACGATCAGTCTGGGGCCGCCGTCGACCGCGGTTGGTGCGCTACCCGACCCGGTGGCGACCAACATGCCACCACGATGACACCCGGTGGTGTCGATCGTTCGGATGAACCGGCACATTTCCCCTCGGCCACGGGCCCATGTCTGGAATACAGTTGGTCCAGCGCTTCAGCAAACGATTAACCAGATCACTCAGGAGGTAATACCGATGGCACGTATGGGAATGGACGTCGAGCAAGTCGAACAGTCCGGACGTCAGCTCAAGAGCCATGCTGCCTCGATCGGCAATCTTGTGTCACAGCTCGACAAGCTGGTGCAGGGTTTGACCGGAGTCTGGGATGGCCCCGACGCACAACGTTTCGTCAATGAGTGGTGGCCGCAACATCGGCGCTCACTGACCGCGGCTCAGCAGGAGATCGATGGGCTTGGTCAGTCCGCGCTCAACAACGCCTCCGAGCAGCGGAACGTTTCGGGTCGCTGAGTCACGCGGCAGGGCGATCTAATCGCCCTGCACTGTGCGGAAAATGTTGTCGCAGAAAGGGTCCTCTTAATGGCGCGCATGGGCATGGACGTCGATCAGGTCGAACAGACCGGGCGTCAACTCAAACAACACGCCGCATCCATCGACACGCTGGTTTCCCAGCTGGATAAGGTCGTCAATGCGCTTCCCGCGGTGTGGCAGGGACCTGACGCCCAGCGATTCGTCAGCGAGTGGTGGCCGCAGCACCGCCAGTCATTGACATCGGCCCAGTCACATATCGAAGGGCTGGGCCAGTCTGCACTCAACAATGTCTCCGAGCAGCGCCAGGCAAGCGCCAGTAGTGGTTCGGGCGGGACTGCAGCAGCGTCTTCAACCGCGTCAGCGACCGCATCAACTGTCGCTGCAGCGGCTCACGCCACTACCGCCGACGGCGCTGTGTCAGCGGCGCAGTCGGCTGCGGCAGACAGGTTCGTGGACCAGTGGCAGGGCAAGTTCATTGACCCGGATCACAGCTACGGTGCGCAATGTTTCGATGTATTCCGGCAGTACAGCAATCAGGTGGTGGGCGCTACGCCCGGAATTGCCACCGATAGTGTTGCGGCGTCGGACATCTACAACCATTACGACACCAATGGTGTCTCTCAGTACTACGACCGTATCCCTTACGGCCAGGGACAACCCCACGCCGGTGACATCGTCGTCTACGGTCAGGGCCAGTACGGGCACGTCGCACTCGTGACCGGTGTTGACGGCAACAAGTACTCGGTGCTCGAGCAGAACTACACCTGGCAGGACGGAATCTCCGGAAACGACCCTGCTGCCGTTCACACCTATGCGTTCAGCGACAAGAACAATGGCCAGATTTTGGGATACCTACGCCCCAAAAGTGTGAAGGCCTAGCGACACTGCCTCGAAATCGGTTGTCGGGCAGGGGTTGACGATAGATCGTCATAGCCATGGCCGGAACTGCGGAATGTCGTTGCCCCAGTCAAGAGGGCCCAGATGATGTAGGCGGACAACGCAACTACGATGGCCACGGTCACCGCCAGCAGAGCGAGAATGGCCTTGTGTTTCGGGGCCAAAGCCGTGCGATGGGATCGGGTGGCCCGCGAGCCCGCGGGTCCGGCTTGCGCTGAGACCGACACGGCTCTCGACGGCCCAGTTCGGAGGGAACCTTGCGAGTTCTGCGGTATGAAATTCGGACCGGTCGGATTCTGCCGTTGCCGGCGGGCTTGTCTTTCGTCGTCAATAAGGCACCACGGACACACAGGCGAGGTTGCCGGATGCTGGTGGTCGGGGTTTCGGCCGCAGCGGGTGAGGCGAATGCGCCCTAATGCGGCCCGCCATTCCCAAGCCGCGGGTCGAAGGCCGGGTTCCTGCGCTCCTGCCGTGAATGCTCGGGTGAACAGCTGCTGGATCTCATCGGGCAGGAACGTCACCGACGGTGCCAGCGGGTGGGTGTGCAACCGGGAATTCGGGCCGCCGGCCCAGTCTCCGGTTCGGGCCAACGTGGGCGCGTCCGGTTGGTGCCCGGGGCCGCGCCACTCCCCCCGCATGAATGGATGATTGCCCTCCATCAGGAGTTGATGGATGTGCACCGCAAGCGAAAAGAGGTCGGCGGTCTGCTGTCGCGCCTGCACACGCAGGTCGACCCCCATCAACTCGGGCGCGGTGAACTCCGGACGCCCAACCGCACAGAGGTAGCGCTGGCCGGCTCGGTCGCTGAACTGCATCGAATCGCAGTCCACGAGCGTCACTTCGGTGGTGTCGGCCACCAGGATGTTGCGTTCTTGGAAGTCGCCGATCACCGCGTCGACGCGGTGCACTACTTCGACTGCCAAGCACAGGTTCGCTGCCACGTTCACCAGGTGACCCCACGTGACGTGGCGAGTCCACTGTGGTGCCTTGGGAAGTGGATCTCGTCGGTTCGAGGGGTTACTGATGGTGTGCAGCTCGACCGATGTGGTCGTGTCGATGCGCGGCATGACGTAGCCGACGGCGCCTGAGGCGTCGAACAAAACATGCAGCGGCCAGGTCAGGACCACCAGTCCGTCAGGCTGCATCGCCCCCGCCGGCGGCGACTGAACCATCGCAGCCACTTTGGCGAGCTTGCCCTCAAGCCCGGTGAGCGTGGGATGAAAGATCTTCGCCGCCCAGTCAGGTCGGCCGGCCAGTGCGAAGATGGTCCCTTCGCCGGTCGCCCCAGACAGGGGCGACCCCAACAGCACTGGCTGACCTGTGTCGAGTTGGAGCGAGGCAGCTCCGGCACCCCCCACCATCACCTGCGGGTACCGGTCCAGTTGACGACGTGACGGCATTCCGATGCCCAAAAGTCCGCAGCTGTTCGCGCGGGGAGCGTCATGGGCGATACCTCTTCTGCCAACAGTGGATCAACGAATATTCTCACCACCTCGGTGACAGGCCTCCGAGAGGCCCCTTCTGCCGCGCAGCCAACACGTTGTTACCCCCTCGCGACGACGATCGTCGTTCGAACGGAGGACATCCCGATGGAAGCCGCCGACCTAGAATGCGCACCAGACCATCCGGCCAACAGCAACTCTGGGCCGTGCCGATCTCAGACATCCAGGGGGTTCGCGGTGAGTGACAACCCGTACACCAGACACCGAGCGCCCCTTGCCGACAACACGCATGGGGCAGCCGAAATGGATCCCGGATCGGGAATAGAAGCCGACAACGCCGTCCGCCGGGCCAACGTGACCCGTGACGCGGCTTCTGGCGTGCTGCTGGTAGTCGCGTTGATCTTGCCCTGGAGCCTGAGCTTCGGAAGCGGAGTGCCCGGCGGCAACGGCTGGATCTACCTCGCGGTCATCCTGGCGACCCTACTGGCCGGGGGCGCTCTGACTGTCACCCATCGCGGAGCGCAGGTGCTCTTTGGCGATCGTTTCACTGCCGCACAGACAGATCGGGCACGGTTGATACTCAACCTTCCCTACCTCCTCGTGGTCACGGGGTTTGTGGTTTACGCGATCGTCCAGGCGGTCCGTTACAGCGGTACCGCGGAGGTGCCACCCGGCGTCGGGCCGGGGGCATGGACGGGGTTGGCCGGCAGTCTGCTTGCCGCTCAGCCGGTCTTGACCGATGCACGCTCAGTCCCTGAGCGCTTGGGGCGGTGGGTGGGGATCACCCGCATCCTCGGACTCGCTGCGATCACACTGGCCACCCTCGCCACGCTGTTCAACCTCTACCAACGCATCCGCTCGGTGGTTCCACACCTCGGCGATCCGGTCACCGGTGGCCAGAGCGCAACCGTACTCGCCACCACGATCATCTACGGGGCGGTCGCACTGCTCCCCGTACTGATCGCCTCGCGCTGGCTACTCGACAGTGAGCACGCCAGCCGCCTGACCACGGTCGTGTTGGGCGGCGCCACCGTCGCGGGCGGTGTCCTGGTGTGGGGTGCGGAGATTGGCCGGAAGATCGACTCGTTCCATGGCATCGCACAGACCACCTCGACCACATCGGTCGGGTTCGAAGGCTACGTGACATGGGTGGCCGCCGCGGCGATCCTTGCACCAAGCGCGTTGCTGTTGCATCACTCCGTCGAGGCAGCACCGGCCGCGGCCTGGCGAAAGGTGGCCCGAAACTGCCTGCTCCTGATCGCCGTGTGGAGCGGCGGATCTGTTGCGCTGCGCATCACGGACCTGTTCGTCGCAGCCAACCTGCACATTCGGTACTCGATGTACGACACCGTTGTGTTGATGGTCATCGACGCGATCTGTGCAGTCGCGGCACTGTGGTTGCGCATGAACCTGGTCAACAGCACGTTACGCAGAAGCGTGATTGTGATGACATCGGGATCCGTTCTTGCACTGACATTTTCCCGCATTGTTCTCGGTGTCGTTCTTGCGCCGCGGATGGACTACGGACCGACGTACCGACCGCCCTACAACCCCGTTTACGGCAACGACCTGGCACATCAGATCACCAGCAGCTTTGATGTGTTGGTCTGCGTGCTGTCGTTCGTGGTGCTAGGGGTGGTGATCACAGGAGCCCGGAACCTCGGACGACGGCTAGACCCAGCGTTGGCAAATGGCGATATTCCCGCGCCGCAGCATGATTGGCAGCCTGCACCCTCGACCGGACCATCGCCCCAACTAGTCCGACACGCGCCCGGGGTTGGCTCGCACATACTGGCCTCGGCACCCGCAAGCGCATCGCCGGTGGCTGGTTCTCACACCACGGCCAGGATCTTCCGCCCCTCCGATGGCGCCTTGGCGTCAGGTCGACCCGACTCTCCGCTTGCACACCCGACGCCACCCGCGCCACCAAAGATTGCCCGGCCGGCCCCTCCGGCGACAGCACCTTCCTCCGGGACAGTCGCCGCTGGTGGCGGCACCGAGGACAGCACGACAAGACCAACCGTTGCTCAGATCCTGGCGGAATCCAGCAAGAGGTTTGCCGCAGGTACAACCTATAACGGCGATAAGCGGACGGATCCGCCTGACTGAACTGCCGAGACCCCTGAGATTGTTTCCAGCACAGCGCTTTTCAAGATGATTAACGCGCCCAAAAAGGCTGGACCGAGACCTGGGAGCCACAACGAAGAAGCGTTCACAAAGATGGGGGGTGTTGTACCAAAGACGCGATCGGGCCGTGCCGCACTTGTTCTTCCTGTCGCCGCCAGCATCATCCCAACTAGCGCCTGCTCGACAGGCCCACTATCGACGAAGTCTCAAACGTCCGCCGCCATCGCTAACACACGGACTACTACCACCACAATCACTACAAGCAGCGCCTAAACATACCCGCGGTGGGATGGACGCCGGACGCCGCCTGGCGACCAGACAGTTCTTGGCCACCGACACAGCCTGGATGGCAATTCTGGGTAGCGTGACGGACCCGCATCGAACAGTAGTGTCGTCCGTTCGTACTAATAAGACCTGGCTGGCCAACAGATGGACGGTGGCGATGCTAGACCGTTCTCGTGACCAACGACTTGCCCCCCAGCAGGTTCGGTGCAGGCTACACAGTGGGCGGCCAGCCAGCGACTCCTCCAGCTCAGGGGCAGTCACCACAGCGATCCGAGTATCTTGCAACGCCGACACCAGCGCATGCTTCTCCGCCAAATCATCCTGCTGCAGCCCCTAATCCGATGTTGCCTGGCGGAGTGCCGCCGTCTGGCTACCCCTTATCAGGCCGAGAGCACCCCGGCGGTTACCCACCGGCACAGCCCGCCGACTTCGTTGGGAGGTTGCGATCAAACAAGCTCCTCCTCCACCTGGCAGCGGGCACAGTTGGTGGCGCAGTGGGTGCGTTACTTGCCGAAGTGATCGGCCAAGAGCCAACCCGGGGTGCATTCACGGCGGTGATGGAGACGGGATTCTGGTCGTGCATATTCACCAGCGTCATCGCTACCGCACTCTTTGTCTCTGATAAGTGGCATCAGCGAAAGGATCTACAGCCTCGCCGCCTAGCCCTGATCTGGCTCTACGGGGCTGGCGCGGGCTTTGTGGCGGGGGCTGTGGCCCAGACTGTGTTCACTCTCGACATCGGCAGTTTTGAGTTCAAGAACTATGTGCTGCGGACTTTCTGCTGGGGAATCGCGGGCGCACTAATCGGCTGTTTGCTTTCTCGTACCGTGCCCAATCTCAGCATGCCGAAAGGGACACTTGCCGGCTTCGTCGGCGGCTGCCTTGGCGGCATCGGCTTTGTTCTTGTCTCCAACCAGTTGCCTGACATGTGGGGACGACTCGTGGGCGTTGGCGCCCTGGGCTTCGCGCTGGGACTCGCAATGTTTCTGGTAGAAAGCATCTTCCGCGAAGCGAGCCTGGAGATCATCTGGGCTCCGAACGAAACGACGCGGGTAACGATCGGGGCTGAACCCATCTCGATCGGCGGAGATCGAGAAGATGACGTAGTCGTTCGCGGGTTACCGCCAGGCGTCTCATCGATCGTGCTCAACAATGGCCGGATCGAACATATCGAGAACCACACAGCCAACCGAACGACACTAACCGACGGCAGCCAATTGCAAATCGGCCCGATACATCTGATTGTCCATGCGCGCCGCTAATGAGCCTCGCAGGTTGGCCGTGGTACCGGACCCATTCATGTTGGCAACACGACGTGGGTCCCGGACAGTGCTGATGAACCACGTCGGTATGAAAACACGGTGGTCGGCAATTCGAGCCCATCCTTGCGAGCCTCCTCGATACAACTACAGGGCCAGACGACTGCTTGTCCGCCATTCGTATGAATCCACCTTTGGACTGCCGATTTGGGAGTTCACAACCTCGAGTACGGCGATAGAGTCCGCCTATGCAGCAGGATCGGCACGATACGCAGTCGCGGGGACCTGATCGGGGCAGCCACACTCCACCACGGGCAATAACAGCAGGACTTGCCTTAGTCCTCCTCGGGTGCGGCGTCCCAGCACCGGCCCATGCCGACCCGACCGGTCTGCAGTTGTCGATCTACGTCCAGCGTGGATTTGCATACGGCACCGAGATCGGCCCCGACCATTTCCAGCTCGGTCGCACCGCGAATGGACGTTGGTCAGCCGACCTCGGACTGAGCTGGAATACCTCTGACGGCTCGATCATTTGGGGGCATGAGTCCTCAACCGTGCTCGACGGCAACGGGAACAGCGTCTATTCCGCGAGTCAGAGCGTCAACGGATTCTCCGAGAGCGGTCACTGGAAGTTCTCGATCAAAGCACCGGGTCAGTACACCTACGTCGTCGACGTAGACACCAAGCAGGGTCAACATCTTCACGGCGAGCAACCATTCACGGTCGATCCGTAATCCGGAACTGGTCGTGGCAGCCCTTCTCGCTCCTCTTATAGGGCCGTAGGCCGAGGGCCGCCACGACTACACCGACTGAAGCATCAGGACGCTAGGCCTGAGATGACCTCAAGCAGCGCTGCGTGAATCTGGTCCCACACGTCTTTGGGATCTGCACCCTTAAGCACTTCAACGGTCAGGATCGGTATTCCGCGATCGCGGCCGACGTATGAGCCCAACGATCCCGGTGTAGGGGCAAACGCACTTGATTCCTCTACTCGCAAGCCGCTAAGCGCTGAAAACCTCTCCGCCAGTTGGCGAGCTGGGCCATCGAAGTTGAGGAACTGCCGTCCCTGCCAAGAGTGTGCGACGACTACCAGATCTGGATGGAGTCGGGCGACGGTGTCGTAGACCGCCCGCGATTCAGGTTGGCTCAATGGTTGTGACCCGTACGCAGCATTGGAAGTATCGAAGTTCGTCGCGGGGAAGTTCCGGTTGATGTCAACGCGGTTGGCGTTGGTCCTGGTGTGTGCAGCTCTCCCGTCAGGGTTCGCGTCTTCGAGGATGGTCAACGTGACCGCGTCAGTCAATCCTGCCTCGATGAAAGCTCTAGGCAGTTGCGCTGTCGAGTAGGCGCCTTCAGCCTCGTCCCCGTGAATACCACCGATGAAGAGCACGCGCCGGGGTCCATCACCGATGGTTCGCGCCCGAATGGGGCGACCTTGCACCGACGTAGCAATCACTTGCCAATCGCTGATGGCTGCGGTTACCGATGAGGTCTGCACAGCTACCGACGATGCGCCAGTGTTGACCGTTACGACCGCGGCGGGATCGACAGAATCTGCCGGGGCCGTTGAACTACAGGCAGATAGCCCAAACTGAGCCGCCAACAACACAACAGCGGCAGCCAGCAGAGACGAGACCGACCTCAACATCTGAACCTCAGCACGGCGGTATCGCGGCCGCATTGACATTCAGGTATACCGAGTTCACGTAAGCACCGTTGTCCAGCCGATACCAGATGGCGCTGGTGCCGTGGCCCGCACTGGAGCGAGTGTCACCAGACTGTTGGCAGGCAACGGTTACCGTCGCGCCATCGCGCAGATCGTCCGGGTAAAGCCGTGGCGCAGCGGTATAGGGCGCAGTCCGCTGTTTGACGCCGCAGCTCCCCCCTTCGTCGCACGTACCGACGATCACTCCGATCGCCGGTTGCGGCGCAGATTGGGTGCTGATCCCAGGAAGTGGGCTCGAGACCTTGCTGGTGTACGGCGCTGGCCAGCCGTCGGTGGGCGCCGGGTTCTCCGGACTCACGACGACGGTCATGGTTGGACCCGCGGTTGGCGTGGTGTTGAGGTTGGTGATGAGTGCAATGAGGGCGATCACGACCACCAACGTGCCCAATACCGCGGCGGCGATCACCCCGCCCCGCCGAGACCCCCCAGCAGCAGTAGTACTCGAGACGGGCTGCGACCGCGGCAACGACCCCGAAGGACCCACCGGCGCGGCAACTTTAAACACACTCTGCTGCGCACCCCCAGCCCGCCGCGCAGCACGCTCATCCTCAATCCGACACCACGGACACCACTCCGTCTCCACCGGAACCTGATGACCCCGCCCACACGAACGCACCACCAAGCCCTGCAACACCGCCCGCCACTCCGCCGCCGACGGACGCACAGAAGGATCAACCACCCCCTCGGTAAACGCCCGCACAAACAACCGCTGCACACCTTCAGGCAAAAAATCCACCGGCGGCGCCAACGGATGAGTCCCCAACAACGACCCCGGCCCCCCAGCCCAAAACCCCAACCGCGCCAAACTCAACGCATCCGGCTGATCACCACTGCCCGACCACACCCCCCGCAAGAACGGATGATTCCCGCCCATCAACAACACATGGATATGCACCGCCAACGCAAACAAATCCGAGGCCTTCCCCCGCGGCGTCGACGACAAATCCACCCCCGCCAACTCCGGCGCCAAAAACTCCGGCCGCCCCACCCCACACAGAAACGTCTGCCCCCCACCATCGGTGAACTGCATCGAATCGCAATCCACCAACGTCACCCGCGTGGTGTCGTTCACCAGAATGTTGCGCTCCTGGAAATCCCCCACCACCGCATCCACCCGATGCACCACATCCACCGCTAAGCACAAATTCGCCGCCACATTCACCAAATGCACCCACGACGCATGCACCGTCCACCCCGGCGCACCCGGCAACGGATTCACCCGATTCGACGGATTCGACAACGTATGAATCTCCACCGCATCGGCAGTATCAACCCGAGCCATCACATACCCCACCGGCCCACCATCAGCCCCCACCACCACATGCAACGGCCACGTCAACACCACAAACCCATCGGACTGCACCGCCCCCACAGGCACCGACCCCACCATCGCCGACACCTTCGCCAACTTCACATCCCGATCCCGCAAATCAGAATGAAAAACCTTCACCACCCACCCCGACCGGCCCACCACCTCATAAACCACCCCCTCCCCAGCCCGCGCCAACACCGCACCCAACACCACCGACGACCCACCCACCACACCCAACACCACACTCACCACACACCCCCACGACAGCAGCTCAAGGTGAACGGCCTGGGAGAGGCGATAGTCAGAACGCTCGGCGGCATGAGATCAGTGATTCTTCTTGTCATTTGGGCGATGTTGGGTGGTGTGGGTGGGGTTTGGGTCTGGGTGTAGGAGTATCGCACTGACCGGCGTTGCGCTCTGTCGGTCGTTCGTCTGACATGGAGTGGTTGGAGTGTGGTGGTCAGGCTATTCGGCCTGTTTGGCGGGTGTGATGTCGGTAGCATCCTTTGTGCCACAGGGTGATCGGTCCCGCTGTTGCGTGGTGGGCGCGGGGTGTTGGGAAGGTGTGGTGCGTTGATGTCGATGCGGTTTAATGTGCCGCCGAATTGGCCGGTGCCGCCGGGGTGGTCACCAGGGCCGGGGCGTCGGGTTGATCCGTCGTGGCCGGCGCCGCCGGCGGGTTGGCAGTTCTGGATCGTCGAGGACGACGGCCCGCCAGCTTTCCCGGGACCGGTCGCCGGGGTCGAGGTAGCGGGCACTGAATACCCTGGCGCACCAACGGGTTGGACACCGGCTGCTGAGCCGCCCGGCTGGCGTAGTGGGCGGCGGTGGCCGCTGTCGGCGACGACTACTGCCGCAGCAGCACTGGTGATGGCCCTGGCGGTGGGTATCACCACCTGGGCCCTCACCAGCAAGCCCGCAGCCCAGCCCGGCGCCTCACCGACGACCGTGCCGGTGATAGTCAGTGTGCCCACGATCGTGATCCTCGACGGGTCGGGATCAATGAATCAGAACGACGCCCCGGGACCGCGGATCGAGGCCGCCAAAGCCGCCGCCGCCGCCCTCATCGACGCCCTGCCCGCCGATGCCACCATCGGACTGGACACCTACGGCACCTCCACCGGATCCAGCCCCGCCGAGCACGACATCGGCTGCCGCGACGTAACCACCCTGATCCCCCTTGGTGCCCTCGACCGCGAGGCCATCCACGCCAGCATCACCTCACTGCAGGCCTCGGGCTACACCCCGATCAGCCTGGCCCTGCACCACGCCGGCACCGAACTACCCGCCGACAACTCCCCACAGGCCATCGTGCTGGTCTCTGACGGTGAAGACACCTGCGACTCCGACCCGTGTCAGACCGCTGCCCAACTCAAAACCAGCCACCCCAACCTGACCATCTCCACCGTCGGGTTCAAAACCGACGGCCCCACCGCCGAACAACTACGCTGCATCGCCACCACCACCGGCGGACTATTCGTCCCCGCCACCAACGCCGCCCAACTCAGCACCCGGCTGATCGCCACCCAAAACCTCAACGCCGCCAACACCTCCCTAACCCCCACCGGCCTAGGCGACATCGAACTCGGCACCACCGTGACCGACATCCGCGCCACACACCCCGACTTTCCCAACACCACCACCACCGACACCACCACCATCACCTGGCGCGACTGCGACTACACCTTCACCAACAACACCCTGACCACCATCACCCCCCACAACGGCGGACGCACCATCGACGGCCTCACCCCCGGCACACCCCTCACCACAGCAATCGACCTCTACGGCCAACCCCTGGCCACCACACCCAACAACGACAACACCACCACGGTCATCTTCGACGCCGACCCCAACACCGACCACGCCTACCGCATCACCATCAACGGAACCAACACCACCAACACCAGCACCATCACCTCCATCACCCTCTGCAACTGCAAACCCCACGAAGCACTCCTCGACGCCATCTATCAAGCCGTCAAACTTCAGGACCCCTACCTGTTCGAAGACGACGGGACCCCGCTGTTCAACATCATCAAAGTCACTGAACCGCAACAGGGTTGGTACGTCGCATGGATCAAACGCTCGGACATGGAGCTTGAAACGGCACGACTCGCCCTGCGAGAGAATTCTCCACTGAACGGCCACCTGACCGTCGAGACTGGTCCCGGAACATCGTTCCCCCCGCCCTCGGCGCCGACGCCTGATCCGCTTCCAAAGGCGGTTCGTGTCGAACTCAACGGGAGCTAGATCTCCTGGGTGGTGAGGTTTGGCGCTCGCACTACGATGTGTGGGACCTTGGTGCCCTGCTGTCTGGTCAGCGGAGGGTAGCGCCTTCTCGTCGAGCCAGAACTGCCATCCTTGTGGGGCCGGTGGTCACGTGCTGTCAGGCTGCCAGTCCGGCGGTGGGGACCAGCCGTCCACAACTGGCCAACCCGGCGGCGGGTTAAACCAGCGTGGCATGACAGTGTTCGCGTATCGGGCTAGCCAACGCACAACTCCCAGCCGGAGGGAAGGCCGATGCTCGGGGGATCCGACACACCGTAGTTGATCGAGAAGCTGATCAATTGCCCCGAGGTGTCGTTCACGTTTACCGCATCAGTGCCCTGGCCCCCGATTGCGCCCGCCTCGATGGTGTAGTCCGGGCCCGAGTACGCCGCTCGGATCTGGTCGGGCGTGGAACCGCTGCCGACGCCTCGGTCGGTCATTGTTCCCGGGGGAGTGATGATTCTGACGACACGATCAGTCCTGCGATCGAAGGTGATGCTCGTCGAATCGGCAGTTGTCAGGTTACAGCCGTGCTGGTCCACTTCCTGCGGTTGACCACCGATCGCCGCGAGAACGTCCTCCCTCCTCATTCCGATCTTGATAGGCCCATACCCGCCGAACGTCGCCACCGGAGGTCCTGTTACGTGGGGTGTGCAGTGGCATAACGATATTCGGGTGATAGTGCCGGTGTTTGGTGGGCTGTAGTTGTCGACGGCGATGCGGTAGAGCGTGCCTTCGTTCTGGTCGGCGGTGAAGGTAAGCCACAGAAAGCCGGCGTTGTTGTCGGGTTCTCCTAGGGGTTGGCCGTAGAGGTCGATTGCTGTGGTGAGGGGTGTGCCGGGGGTGAGGCCGTCGATGGTGCGTCCGCCGTTGTGGGGGGTGATGGTGGTCAGGGTGTTGTTGGTGAAGGTGTAGTCGCAGTCGCGCCAGGTGATGGTGGTGGTGTCGGTGGTGGTGGTGTTGGGAAAGTCGGGGTGTGTGGCGCGGATGTCGGTCACGGTGGTGCCGAGTTCGATGTCGCCTAGGCCGGTGGGGGTTAGGGAGGTGTTGGCGGCGTTGAGGTTTTGGGTGGCGATCAGCCGGGTGCTGAGTTGGGCGGCGTTGGTGGCGGGGACGAATAGTCCGCCGGTGGTGGTGGCGATGCAGCGTAGTTGTTCGGCGGTGGGGCCGTCGGTTTTGAACCCGACGGTGGAGATGGTCAGGTTGGGGTGGCTGGTTTTGAGTTGGGCAGCGGTCTGACACGGGTCGGAGTCGCAGGTGTCTTCACCGTCAGAGACCAGCACGATGGCCTGTGGGGAGTTGTCGGCGGGTAGTTCGGTGCCGGCGTGGTGCAGGGCCAGGCTGATCGGGGTGTAGCCCGAGGCCTGCAGTGAGGTGATGCTGGCGTGGATGGCCTCGCGGTCGAGGGCACCAAGGGGGATCAGGGTGGTTACGTCGCGGCAGCCGATGTCGTGCTCGGCGGGGCTGGATCCGGTGGAGGTGCCGTAGGTGTCCAGTCCGATGGTGGCATCGGCGGGCAGGGCGTCGATGAGGGCGGCGGCGGCGGCTTTGGCGGCCTCGATCCGCGGTCCCGGGGCGTCGTTCTGATTCATTGATCCCGACCCGTCGAGGATCACGATCGTGGGCACACTGACTATCACCGGCACGGTCGTCGGTGAGGCGCCGGGCTGGGCTGCGGGCTTGCTGGTGAGGGCCCAGGTGGTGATACCCACCGCCAGGGCCATCACCAGTGCTGCTGCGGCAGTAGTCGTCGCCGACAGCGGCCACCGCCGCCCACTACGCCAGCCGGGCGGCTCAGCAGCCGGTGTCCAACCCGTTGGTGCGCCAGGGTATTCAGTGCCCGCTACCTCGACCCCGGCGACCGGTCCCGGGAAAGCTGGCGGGCCGTCGTCCTCGACGATCCAGAACTGCCAACCCGCCGGCGGCGCCGGCCACGACGGATCAACCCGACGCCCCGGCCCTGGTGACCACCCCGGCGGCACCGGCCAATTCGGCGGCACATTAAACCGCATCGACATCAACGCACCACACCTTCCCAACACCCCGCGCCCACCACACCGATAACATCAAACAACCCGAGCCAACTCCTGCCCAGCGGACATGACCACGGCCTTCGCAGTAGTCGAGCTTCGACCTCACAGTGATCGGCTGACTCCCGCACGGCCACCTCTGAACAAGCGCTCAGATCCCCAGCAGAGGAGGCATCCGAGGACCAGAACACCGATATCGATGCTCCAGACTGCCAACCAGTTCAGGGGCCCACCGGAATGATGCTCGTAAAACCACACAACGAGCACCACTAGGCCGCCGGTGGGCGCGAGGCCGAGCACCCAGCCGACGCCCCGCCTGCGCGCTATGCCCCAAGCCGCCACGACCAACACGAGGGATGCGTAGGAACAGCGGAAGGCCCAGACCCACCAACTACTCCCGTCGCCAACTGAATAGACCGCAAACGGCACGCGATCCAACAGCACAGCGAGTACCGCGGTGGTCACCGCTGCCGCGCGTCGCGCTCCCGGCCATGACCAGAACGCGACGATCACGACGAAGTAGAGTTCGAGCAGCAATATGACGGCCCACGACAGCCAGAAGGACGCTTCGGCGCCATAGCTGACAAAGTAGGCGGGCAACGTTGGTATCACCAAAGTCGCACTGACGGCCCCCTGAACTTCAGGTGCAAGACTGCGCAAACCGGACAACGAACCCGCTTGCGGTTCACTCTGATACGGATGCCGGCCGGGTGGACTGGCGTGGGATCCAGACGGCGTTGCATGCCCCGAAGGAGCCGGCCTCGGCCAGGCCTGCCCAGTTGTCGGCACCGGCGCGCCGGTGTATCCGCGGGCGACTTCATCCTCCACCCAGAATTGCCACCCGGCCGGAGCGGGTGGCCAAGAGGAATCAGGGCGCCAGCCCGCAGAGGGTTGCCAATTCGGTTCAGGCACTGCCCATCCTGGCGGCGGATTGAAGCGTCTCGCCATCGCTGGAATCCCTCCGTGTCCGACGCGCACGCCGTTTGCACCGTGACTCGAGTACACGCTCAACGGCCCGTACCAGCCTCGCCCCCATCTCATCAGCGGTCGACGCTCACCGCTGTCATACGAACGGCTGATTCAGTCAAACTAACCAGGCCTAGACGTAACGAACAGACAACAATGCGCAGATACGCCAGCAGGTGTCATGCCCTCGACGCCAGTCTGCAAACCAGCCACTCCAGAAGGCGGGGCCATGAACCGGCTATCCAGGATCACCGTTATTGCTGCAGTTGCTGCACTGGCATCGTTTCCGTTGGCTACCCCTTCGCCGGCGGGCGCTGACGCAGGCGCCACCGTCAAGGCCAAGACCCAGCGCATGACCCAGGCGAACCTGACCTCACAGCAGGATGGGTGGTACAACGCGGGTGACCGGATCACTCTGGTGTGTTCTAGCCGCGGGCAGGCCGTGAAGGGCTTCTTTAGTTTCAATATTCCTAACGGCGGCTGGGATAACTTGTGGTACAAGACATCTGATGGTCATTTCGTCGCCGACGTGGACATCGAGACCGGAACCCTGGATGTGATCGCACCCGATTGCAGTGCTGCTGGCACCAGCGCCCCAGCACCGGCCCCCAGCCCTGACCGAGCCAGCCAGGCACTCGCCTGGGCACGGGCTCAGATGGCGAGCAACCCCAACAATCCGGTGCAGTGCGAGGCGTTCGTCGAACAGGCCTACAACCATTCATTCCGCTACCCCTCTGCCATCGCCGCTTTCAATGACCTCAACGCCAAGGGACAGATTCACACCAACACCGACGGCATCCCCGCCGGTGCATTGGTATTCAGTAGCGATCCGGCATTCGATTACGGATACGGCCACGTCATGCTTAGCCAGGGCGACGGCACCTATCTGACCGCGAACTTCTACAAGGCCCCGAAGATCCGCGTGGTGCCCTTGAATTCCGGTGATCCCAAAGCGAAGTTCCTCGGCTGGGCATACGCACCCTAGTCATGGAGTTGATCGGAAGCGCGATGACCCCCATCTCAAATCTGCTATCGGTCAATCCATCTCACCGAACCAACAACCGACTATCCCAAAGAATCGCTAGGCCACCACATACAGAGGAGCAAGTAGTGCGAGTCGAACGAATGATGCAGGCTGGTCTGCTGACAACTGTCTTTGTCGCGAGTTGCAGTGCCGGAGATCCGTCTGCCCAACAGTCCCCCTCCTTCTCTTCTCCAACGGTGCTAAGCACTCAATCAACCGTAACCTCGGTTGTCACGGTCACTTCACCAACCTCGAGCACAACGACCCCCACAAGCACGACATCGACTGTTTCGAAGTCCGCAATCGATTCGGTGGAGGTCGAGGTGGTCGGCATCTTCTGTATGAACAAGGTAGGTAACGACCTCTACCAACTCGAACCCGACAGCAGCTGTTCGCGCGGTGCAAATTTTGAATTGCAATGGACTTCGAGTGGCGCGAAAGGCGACGTCCGCTCCGATGACTGCCAAGTGGTCATCGATGTCAGTGGCCCTAATGACCTGAATCAGCGAGTACGCAGCGGCGCCTGTTCAGGGCAAAGCCCTGACTCGGACGCCATTCACATCCAGCATGTGCCAGGCATTTACACCATCAACGCGTCGATCACGTCGTCCGATGGCGGTGCGCCACTGACTGCGAGCAGAACGATCAACATTCTCGCGCACGGAAGCTGAGGCTTACGGTACCTACAATCGAGTTGGCCACTGTTGTGGTCAGATAGTCTGATTGAGTGCTGACTGCTCGATCCGCTGCTCGCTTGGTCGCAACTGCCCTGCTGTGCACAGTATGTGGCCTGCTCCCGTTTGCACCGAGCGCTCGAGCCGACGACGATCTGAGTGGCAGAATTGTGTTTCTCGATCCCGGTCACAGTGGCCTTTACGACACCTCGATGACACGTCCGGTGCCTAACGGACGAGGTGGCACCAAGGACTGCCAAACCAGCGGCACCACAACCGATGACGGCTATCCCGAACATGCCTTTAACTGGGCCGTGGTTCTCGAGACCCAACGTCTTCTGAATGAACGGGGCGTTCGCACAGTGCTTTCGCGCACCGACGACAGCTCGCTCGGTCCCTGTGTGGATCAACGCGCCGCTGCCGCGAATACGTTGCACCCCGACGCGGTCATCAGCATTCATGCCGATGGCGGCCCAGCTTCCGGGACTGGATTCCACGTTAACTACTCTGCGCCTCCATTGAACGATGCCCAAGCGGGGCCGGCGCTGCGCCTGGCGACCACCATGCGTGACTCGCTTGAGAAGTCAGGTCTACCGCCGGCCAACTACATTGGCGCAGATGGCCTCTTCGGCCGAAGCGACCTAGCAGGACTGAATCTCGCGCAGTATCCAGCGATCCTCGTCGAGCTTGGCAATATGCGCAACGCCAACGACGCCGCCCAGATGGAAACGGGGAGCGGCCGTACAAACTATGCCGCAGCCGTTGCTGACGGAATCGAGGCGTATCTCGGGACCACTACCTCTGGATCGCGCTGACGCCCTCAAAGCCGGGCTAGCTGGTCAGCGGGCAACGTCAAAGTCCAGACCGGCATCGTCGTGTAGTTATTGGACTCATCGACGGCTGAACTGAGTGCGCTGAGGAACATGCCGAATACGACGAACCACAGGACGACGATTGCCGTGAAGATGTAGCCGATAACCAGACCCGCGATCGCCAAGCCCTTCCCGTCTTCACCTGTGCTCTTAATCTGGGATAGCGCGATGTGACCGAAGATGATGCCAAGGGGAGCCAGGACAAGAGACGACGCCAACGCCGCGATCGCCATTGCATTGGTCCGCCGAACCACCACCGGATAGGCGAAGGCAAGCGGCTGAGCGGGATACACGCCGGGTTGAGGAACCGGCTCAGGGTAGCTCACCCTTCCGGGTGGCTCGGTGGGTAGCGGAAAGTACCCAGGATCAGGCGAACCATAGCCGGTCGAGGCCGCATAAGTCGGCGCCGGCGATTCAGGCGGGCCGACTGTGTAGCCGGCACCGAAGCGGCTGGGCGGAAGTGCCGGCCCCTGATTGCCGGTTGAACCAGCTTCGTGATCGGTCATCGAGCATCCATCTCAGTACCAAGGCCCTACAGGCCAATTCTGGGCGTAGCGGACCACTCGAACAATAAGGCGTTGGAATGCAACCCACGCCGTGATTGAGCACAGAGTGGACGGCGAATCAGTCACGTCGCCGCTCACCGGCATACTTCTTACGTCCTCATTGCCGGCGATCATCCAATCAACATCAGTGCGGGCACTACGTAGATCAGCACCCCAATCCCAACGAGGATGTAACCGATAACCAGCCCTGCAATCGCTAAACCTTTGCCGTCCTCTCCGGAGCGACTGATCTGCGACAGAGCGACGTGCCCGAAGATGACGCCGAGCACACTGAGGCACAGCAGGGAACAGACAAACGACGCGACGGCCATCGAGTTGGTACTACGGACGACGACCGGGACCACGTAACCGACCGAAATGGGCTGGGTGGGATAGATGACTGGTTGAGGTGCAGCGTCGGGATAGCGAATGAAGCTGCCCGAATCGGAGGGTGGCGGTGGTGGGTAACGGGTCTCGGCCGAGCTGTACGGATTTGGCGGTCCGTAGCGCTGATGGCCCGGAGACAAGGCTGCGGGCTCTGCGTTCTCACCACCCACCGTGTAGCCAGCGCCGAACCGACTGGGCGGCAGTGTCGGACCGTCGTCGTTGGCTGGCCCCCAACCCTGATCCGTCATGGGGCCTCCCTTCTCGCCTTGTGCTCGGTCTCAAATTTGATCGACGCGTCTCATAGCTATGGCTGTGAGAGTTTCTGTATCCCTCGATGCACCTGGATTCCGGTGTAGACCAGGAACGCCACTGCTGCCAGGTCGACGAGAAGCACCAACACCAAGAGTGGGGCGGGGTCAATCCCTAAGTAGGGGGCGAGGCTACTCGTGACGCTGAGTGCCCAGAGAGTCGTCAAGACGCGCCCAACCATCACCACCGCGCCGACAAGGCATATTCCGAACTCGAGAAACTGATGCGCTAACCGAGTCCCGAGCGCGAAGTACAGATATCCGATGGCTGCCCAAAGCGCGAGAATCATGACGGTCGAGAAGAACGTCGAGGGAATGAGCGCTAGAAGGAAACTGAGGAACACGCCGCCGCCAAAGGTAGCGTAGACGAACGTGTCCGGGGACCCACCACGGAGGTTGTGAAACCACGGCTGGCGGAACAGCTCTCCGCGGACCCCTCGTTCCATCAAACGGATGACGAACGAATCTCCCTTCGTTGGGAGCGAATACGACGAGTAGGACGGGAGACCTGTCGACGCAGGTGGTTTCGCAATCGGATAACTAGTTGCGGACGGGTAGTTGACGATGGGTGGGATTGCACCCGGATACGACACCGCCGAAGGTGGTGCGGGGTTGGGCTGGCTTTGGCCGAAATGCTGTTGGGCCTGGCGCTGATAATCGGCATGCGGTTGGCCGCCTGGTACACCGGGGGTCGACTGACCCCACCCCGTGACCGGCATGGACTGCTGATTCGGCAGCGCGGGACCCGCCGGCCCGCCTATGTTCGTTGCCGGATTGGGGCGGGGTTTCGCGTAGCTGTCGCCCCATGTGGGTTCGTCGCCGTCAGCCATTCCGAAACCTTTCGCTGTCATACCGCGTGCAGTCCAACAATCTCACTGCGACCTTTCTAACCGTAAGTCATGCGCCCCGACCGTGCGAGAGCCTCAATATCAGTCGTTCGACCGACAAGGGAGATGGATACCCACGGCGCGCCGTCGGCAATTCCCAGCTCATCAACTGCCACAACGTCCCCCACCGATCTCACCGAGATGTTCCTGAAGCCACGCCGCCATCCGATTCAGCACGGCGGTGCCGTCGCCGAAACCCCCGGAGTCTGGGACCGCAGCCAACGCGACCACAGTGTGACCTTCTGGAGTGTCGACGATCCCGTACTGGCGCACCAGGTAGAGACCATCAGTGCCGGGCCCCCAACCACCCTTGAACCTACTTCCGTCGATCGTGCCCAGTCCCCAACGTTGCCCGGACACCACTTCACCCATCAGGTCCAAGACAGGAGCATCCCGGGGGTCACACGCCGCGCGCGCAAGAAAACGGACCTGGTCGCTCAGCGGCCACAGTGTTTGACCAAAGGCCGAGAACCCCGGTCGCGTGACCTCGCTAGGGACCAAAGGTGTGGGATCCCCGGCTTCGGCCAAAATGCTCTGCACCTTGTCCGCAGCACCCTGGTGGGCACCAAGTTCGTCCCACATGGACTGGGCGGCGCCGTTGTCTGAGGCGGTGATTGCGGAACGCATCGCGCCGCTCACAGACTGGGTGCCATCTTGGCGCAACAACGCAAGTGCGAGTGGCACTTTGATGGTTGACCAGGCTGGTCCGGACGACCATGTCCCCAGCGTCGTGACTCTTCCCTCGGCGCCCACTGGGGCGTATGCCAAGCCGATGTCGGCACTCAGACCGGTGCTCAGTTCCGCAAAGGCCGCACTCAGATCGACAGCATCGGACGACTGGGACGGGACCGCCGATGGCGTGAATTGTGATGTCTGCTCAGCAGTCGGGGTAGGAGCGCGGGGGTCGGCCGCCGCGCGATCGGTACCGAGGCGGTGCATGAACCACGGCACGCCTGCGATCAAGAGTGCCAGCACGGCTGCCACCGAAATCACTGCTCTAGCAGTGCTTGCCGTTGCGGAACGGGGCACGCGATGGCGCCGCCTCGCGTCCTTAGTAGACATAGACGACAGCGTTGTTGCCGCCGCGACACGTCAGTACCTGTTCCACGGCACATGACATCGCGTAGTCCTGATGGGTAACCGGACTGTAGACCTGAAGGACGGCCGGAAACTGGAGGTTGCTTTGGTTGACGGCGGTTTGGACGTTCACGGCAAACGGGCACGATGTGAGGTCACTGCCTGCCGCAGCATAGGTATACCGGCCACCCCCTGGACCACCGCATGGCCTCGCACCGGGTGGCGGGTAGGCGCGGGCAGTCACAGTCGCTGTGGCGGTTGGTGTGTAGCTGCTGGTATCTGTGGTTATCGTCGATCCAGCGGGCGTCGTGTGCGCGGGCGTGGTGTTGAGGTTGGTGATGAGTGCAATGAGGGCGATCACGACCACCAACGTGCCCAATACCGCGGCGGCGATCACCCCGCCCCGCCGAGACCCCCCAGCAGCAGTAGTACTCGAGACGGGCTGCGACCGCGGCAACGACCCCGAAGGACCCACCGGCGCGGCAACTTTAAACACACTCTGCTGCGCACCCCCAGCCCGCCGCGCAGCACGCTCATCCTCAATCCGACACCACGGACACCACTCCGTCTCCACCGGAACCTGATGACCCCGCCCACACGAACGCACCACCAAGCCCTGCAACACCGCCCGCCACTCCGCCGCCGACGGACGCACAGAAGGATCAACCACCCCCTCGGTAAACGCCCGCACAAACAACCGCTGCACACCTTCAGGCAGAAAATCCACCGGCGGCGCCAACGGATGAGTCCCCAACAACGACCCCGGCCCCCCAGCCCAAAACCCCAACCGCGCCAAACTCAACGCATCCGGCTGATCACCACTGCCCGACCACACCCCCCGCAAGAACGGATGATTCCCGCCCATCAACAACACATGGATATGCACCGCCAACGCAAACAAATCCGAGGCCTTCCCCCGCGGCGTCGACGACAAATCCACCCCCGCCAACTCCGGCGCCAAAAACTCCGGCCGCCCCACCCCACACAGAAACGTCTGCCCCCCACCATCGGTGAACTGCATCGAATCGCAATCCACCAACGTCACCCGCGTGGTGTCGTTCACCAGAATGTTGCGCTCCTGGAAATCCCCCACCACCGCATCCACCCGATGCACCACATCCACCGCTAAGCACAAATTCGCCGCCACATTCACCAAATGCACCCACGACGCATGCACCGTCCACCCCGGCGCACCCGGCAACGGATTCACCCGATTCGACGGATTCGACAACGTATGAATCTCCACCGCATCGGCAGTATCAACCCGAGCCATCACATACCCCACCGGCCCACCATCAGCCCCCACCACCACATGCAACGGCCACGTCAACACCACAAACCCATCGGACTGCACCGCCCCCACAGGCACCGACCCCACCATCGCCGACACCTTCGCCAACTTCACATCCCGATCCCGCAAATCAGAATGAAAAACCTTCACCACCCACCCCGACCGGCCCACCACCTCATAAACCACCCCCTCCCCAGCCCGCGCCAACACCGCACCCAACACCACCGACGACCCACCCACCACACCCAACACCACACTCACCACACACCCCCCGCAGAACGAGGTAGACGGGGGGTCATCGCGGCACCTCGAAATATGTTGTCACTGTTGGGCTTTTCGTCGCCGAGTCTGCCACCGCCGGTTACGCCGACTGTCATCGTCATGGCTGATTGGCTCATTTTGCGAGTCACCGGCGTTCTCGTCGGCCGGGGGCATCGTTGTGTCTCGGCTTGGGGGAAGCGGATTTTGGCCATCGACGAACTCACCACGCTCGACAATGCTGACGGAATCAGGCGGAGGTACCGGCTTTCGTGCTCTGGTCACCACAGCACCGTTGCGGGGAGCCGCGGTCGGCAGCATCGGCGGCGGAGCGGAACTGACGACCGTCTTCTGCACCGGCCTGGCCGACGGATGGAACTCGTCATTGACCCATTCCAGTGCGGCCAGCACCATCGTTTTGTCGTCGCCGGTCTGATCGTCCTCGATGCCACGCAGGAGGGCGGCGAAATCGGCAGCACTTGCGCCGGACCGCACGTGTTGCCAGGAGCCTGCGAAGAAAGGTTCGTACGGCTTACCGGTCACGATATTGGTGATCTTGTAGGTCATCCCGTCGGTGCTGAGCGCGAACGCAGTGAGACCCTCGCGCGCCATGGTGCGGAAGGACTCTTCGAAGGCACCGTCGGATTGGACGAACCAGGTCGCGTTGGCGTACTCGCTCTTCTCCTCGATCAGATGAGTGTCGATACCAGAACCGCTTTCCGAGGCGATGACGCCGTCACCGATCTGGCCGAACAGTGCCAGCGAGGGTGTAGCCACGGCGACGCACAGCGTCGTCGCCAGCTGATTCAGGGGCACACCGAGGGCGTCGGCTTGCTTTCGCACAGCCTCCAGAGCGCCCTCGAACAGCCAGCGCATGATGGGAGCAGCGTCGTCGGCAGATGCACCTCGGAAACTTCGCAGAAATGCCGGTGCCATCGTCTGGTGCAGAACACTCTGGCAGGCAGCGTAGGACCCCCACGCAGACGTACCGCTGACCGAGCCTGCACCATCGGCGACAACGGCGACCACGAAGTCCTCCGTTGCCCCATAGCCAAAGGCGTCGTCGCATCCCAGGCCGCGTCGTAGATGCTCAGATCCGGTTACCGATGCACCACACGCCGTCCACTGCCAGTACCCCGGCTCACTGCGGTCTGAACGGGACGCACTCACACGCTCGACCAGCCGGTCAAGGGTGGCAGTTTGATCTGCTCACCCATGCCCGCCAGTGCCTCGTCGCTTCGGGCGAACTCGGTGGAATTGGATACGTTGCTCAGCGACGCCGACAACCACTCGAACAGTTCCTCATACCGCAGACCATCCAGTGGCGCCGGACCACGTTGCACCGACACCCGGCTCAATTGTTGCCAGTCGACGTGCGGACCCGCACCCACGGCGAAAACCGTGACGCCCCGGGCCATCTCGGTGGCATTCAGGCGAGCCACCGCCTCATCGAGGCCGTCGAAGTTGGCCTGGCCGTCGGTAAGCAAAAGGATCCACGGCCGGTAGTACTGCAATCCGGCGGCTTTGTAGGCGTACTTGCGCTCTTCGATAATGTCTAGAGCTAGGTGGATGCCGGCTGCCATATTGGTTCGGCCAGAGGCCGTGAAACGGGTGGGCTGCAAGCCACGGGCTTCCTGCATTGGTACCAGCACGGTGGCGACGGTGCCGAATGTTACGACCGCCACTTCAACCCTCTTGCTGGCCAGTGGATCGTTGTTGAGGTAGTGAGTGAATGCGGCGTAGCCGCGCTCGAGTGCTTCAATCGGGGCGCCCTGCATCGAACCTGACACATCGGCGAGCACGACGCAGGCGACCCGCGGGTCAGGATTCTCATCGTTCAGTTCGACTGCCCAGCCACCCTGAGTCAAGCGAATCCCTCCCAACTGTGAGTGTCAGCGGCGGGCCCTCGCGCCGTTGCGGTTCCACGCCTTGCTGTGATGAACAAATCCGGATTGTTTCACGGCAACCCTGTTCCGAACTGTCCTCCGTTCGACGTACATGCCACGGAATCCGGGTGCCGTCGTCGCCAGAAACCGCGACGTGACGACCTAGTACGTCGGGGACCCGTAAACGGCTGGCGCCCGCGCGGCTTCGCACCACCTCCGAGTCGCCGCCGCCAGAGCAAGGATCATCGTCAACAGTGGGACACCGACCGTCAGCGCCAAATTGAGCACGATCGTAGGGCCCTGTCGAGTGAACATCGAATCCCACGAGCTACCCATCGACATGCCGCCGAAGGACGTCGTGAACCAGCCCCATATCAACGCCCAGGTGATAACCACATCCGCGATCGCGATCAAGCAACCAACAGTGATGAGCCCGCGCCCGCCAAGCCCTCTATTCAGCAGCTTGATCGCACCACCGAGTAGTGCGAGGGTGCCGACGGCGGACACGATTCCGGCGGCCAAGGCCATATTGCGCGAATCCTTCGCCCAGCCGCTCCCAACTGACATCTGTGACAAGGCGTCAGCGGTGGCGAGATAGGCGTAGGTCACCCAGCCGCGATAGACCGCTATCAACAAAGCGAGCACACCGGCAGCGATCCCCGTGCCACCA
Organism: Mycobacterium sp. NBC_00419; assembly: GCF_036023875.1. Taxonomy (NCBI): domain Bacteria; kingdom Bacillati; phylum Actinomycetota; class Actinomycetes; order Mycobacteriales; family Mycobacteriaceae; genus Mycobacterium; species Mycobacterium sp. NBC_00419. The sequence continues at coordinate 4,879,716 of NZ_CP107931.1, read as the reverse complement.
CTTGCCTGCGGGGCTGCACTCGCGTACGAGGCCACAGGACCTCCGTACTGGGTTGGTGACTGGTACGTCGGTGGAGGATTTTGCGGGGCGGGTTGTGCCACCGGACTCTGATACGCGGGAGACGAGTAAGCGGGGCTGGCAGGCACCGGCGCGGGAGCAGCCGAGCCGCCGTAGGTGTATCCCGCTCCGAACTTGCTCGGGGGCAGATTGTCAGCCACCTGAAGGGTCTAACACGGCCCCGATACCCACGCCGGGCCCACAGGCTTAATTCGTACGAACGGTCGACAAAGCTCGGTCGCCTTCGCGACATTCGGTCGGCGGCCCGGCGTCGGCGGGAACGATTGTCATCCGAACGGATGAATTTCGCCGATCCCAGGCCGCTGACGGGCTTATCAAGCTCAGACCGGAACATTCGTGATGCAAATTTCAGCTGGCATGCCAAACTCTGTCGAGTGATACGTGGGAGCTGTCCGCCGCCCACGGATGCAGAGCGACAACAGATTCCAGAGCTAGAGGGCGGGAGGATCGTCAATGGCAGCGGCGCGGTTCAATCCCCCACCGAACTGGCCGGTGCAGCCGGGTTGGGCACCACCTCACGACTGGCAACCGGACCCTCATTGGCCACCTGCACCGATCGGCTGGCAGTTCTGGGTCGATGACAACTCTGAACATTCCACCGACGCCGTGGGGACATGCGAGACGTCGATGCCTGCAGCGGCGTCCATGTCACGGAAGAGATGGCTCGTCTACGCGGCAGTAACAGTAGCGATCGCTCTGGTTGGCGGAACGGTCGTAGCCTTTACGAGGTGGAATGACGCACCCGAGACAAGCGAACTTCCCAGCGGCATGGTGGCATTCACGTATCCGACCGAGCCAGATTTCACTTGGAAGGTCACAGCCAAAGACACGAAACCGGATGCAGCCGACATCTTTTCGGCGCCGATACACAATCTCGGGCCTGCAACTGGCGCCATCATCGCCGGTGACCACGTGATCGTGCGGCCATGGTCGACAAGTTCATCATTTGACACGACGTCGTTGATGTCCTTGAGCTTGATCGACGGACACACCGAATGGTCGAGAACCACCAACTCTGCGCTTGTGTGCGGTACCAGGACGATGGGCGCAATGCTGCCGTGCCTGACAGATCACGAGGGCACCAATAGGACCGGATTGGAGTTCATCGATACTGCGAACGGCAAAACCATCGCCAAGGGCGTACTCCCGTTCAACGCCAGCCTGATCGAATCCGACGGCAGCAATGTGTATACAGCGGGAATTGACCTTGAAGCGAGGGCCTTCACCGTGGCGAAGGGCTCTCTGGACAACCCCGCGGGCTCCTGGAAGACCACCATTCCGGCCGGGAACTGCAGTGGCTACGCACTTGGTGACAGCTGGGACTTCGGGGTAGCGAACGGGTTGGTGTGGGGTTTCCTCGGCGGGGAGGCTTCGGCGGTGCTGCGGGCTGCCGATGGCAGCGCACTCTTCGACCACGCCGTCGCCGACGCATGGATTGCGGCCGGACCGGCAGTCGTAACGCGACGCTGCGAGCAGGGTGTCGACGACAGTTCCTGGCAGACCGATGTGACGGACGCTGACGGTCAGCGTTTGTTCACTACCAAGTCACTGCTGCAGCAGCCTCACCTGGCTGTATACCGTGGCACGGCAGCGCCGCTTCTGAACCAGTCGGGTGATGCGTTCAACGCACGAAACGGTCAAAGACTCTGGCACGCTGAACTTCCCACACAGGGGCCTTTCTGGCCTCTGATCGTCGGCCAGGTAGTAATGTGGCCGGGCGATGATGAGCTCATCGCGTATGACGTGCAGTCTGGTCAGCGATTGTGGCGGCGGGGCGGTGCCGCCCAGAGCTACTGGCGAAGCGCTATGGGCGCCCTCACTGACGGAGTGAGGATCTTTCTTCCGAGCGGGACGGGGGGCATCGACGCGCTGACGATCGCCGACGGCACACAAGCCTGGAGCATGTCCACCCCAACCGATAGCACAGAACCTCCAGCGATATACGGGACCCCAAGGGGAATTGTGGTGGTCACCGGCCCGAGTATCGGACTGCTGCCAGCGACCGGACCGCCGGCATCGGTACCATCCATCGACGCGACCGACGACTCCCGACGAGCAGGCAGTGGGACGAAACTCGTCACCAAGTGTGGTAGCCCACCTGAGTTCGTGCCGCAGACGATCCGCGTCGAGTCGGGGGAACTCGTCATCACCACAAAGATCGTCGCCAAGTGCCCGGGTGGAGATGTGCTGTCAGCCAACCAGACCCGCATCACAGTCACGTCTGTCGGACAGAACATCGCTTCGGGCATATTTGACCTGTCGGCGACTCCGATCGTCATCGACCCTGGCAATGGAGCTTCTGACGATCCATCCGTGACTCATGACTTCCGTTTCCCAATCGGAACGTTCTGGCGCCTGCCCGTTTCCATCGGTGAGGTGCCGACCGGCGGCGCCACACAACAAGGTCAGGTCGACCTCAACGCCAACTCTCTCCTCATTGACTGCCAGCAAGACGGGACTACAGAGTCCTCAGCCCCGAGCGAAAATGCTGTCGCTGCGGTATCAGAGTCGAGCGTAGCTGCCGGCCCTGCGAATCCGAAGACCGGCGATGGAGAGTCAGCGAGCCTCGATGCACTTCGCGCGATCGCCAACGCCGACCATCCTTTCGTCGCGGCGAATCTCGCGGATCGTTGGGTGCCTCAGCTCAGTTCCAAGCGTCCAGGCCTGGTCGCCGACGGAATCACCTGGAACAACTCAGAGACGCTGCGCGAACATTTGGAGCTGAGATTGAGGTATCCCGAGGTGCGCCTATTGTGGTCTGGGGATTGGTCCACCTTTTCGGCACCCGACTTCTGGATCACGATCGCCGGTGTGACGTTTCCCGACGCAGGTGGTGCTCTCGCGTGGTGCCGAGGCCATAACCTGGATCGGGACCATTGTTACGCCAAGCTGGTCAGTACGTCGCATCCCATCGATGACAGCACGGCGTTCAACAATTGAAGACCCTCAACGATTCCCAGCGTCTCCCCTCCGCAAGGCGGGGTCCATGCGTGCTGAGGTTTGTAGGTAGGTGCTGATGGATGAATTGTGGCTTGCTGGTGGCGGTTTGGCTGCCGATGGCCCAAACCGGGTAGGGGTTCGACTAGGGGTGGTCATTGCCCGCGCCGGCGAAGGCACCATCTCCGAGATCGTCGGCCATCCGCAATGGGTGGCCAAAGTGTTCCACGACGACCTCAAAGACCGCGCCCTCAAATGCGCCAAAGTCGCCGCCATGGTCGACTCACCCCCATCCGGAGCAGTGCAATCCGACGGATTCGCCGTCCTGACCTGGCCACTACACACGCTGGTCGGCCCCACCGGACCCGTCGGCTACGTCATGCACCGCATCGACACCGCCAACGCCGTCGAAATCCACACCATCAGCAACCCCTCCAACCGCGCCAAACCCCTACCCGCAGCACCACAATGGACCCCCCACGTCACCTGGCTACACCTGGTCAACGTCGCCGCCAACCTCTGCCTGGCCGTCGAAGTGGTCCACCGAGTCGACGCCGTCATCGGCGACTTCCAAGAACGCAACATCCTGGTCAACGACACCACCCGAGTCACCCTCGTCGACTGCGACTCCATGCAATTCACCGACACCACCGGACACCAATACCTCTGCGGCGTCGGCCGCCCCGAATTCACCGCCCCAGAACTCGCCGGCCTCAACCTCGCCACCACCGCCCGCCACAAACCCTCAGACCTGTTCGCACTGGCCGTCCACATCCACCTGCTCCTGATGGCCGGCAACCACCCCTTCCTACGCGGCACCTGGACCGGCCACGGCGAACAACCCGACGCGATGAGCCTGGCCAAATCCGGATGGTGGGCAGGCGGACCCGGCTCACCACTACACACCCACCCCGTCGCCCCACCACCACAATTCCTACCCGACAACATCCAACGACTCTTCCACCGCGCCTTCACCACCGGAGCACACGACCCCGCCACCCGACCCACCGCCCACGAATGGCGCACCGCACTCCAAGGCCTACAAATCCGCACCTGCCCCCACGGACACCAAGTCCCCGTCGAAACCGAACAATGCCCCTGGTGCCACATCGACACCCAACGCACCGCCCGCAAAACCCAACACACCTACACCACAACACCCCAACCCAACCAAACCGTCTACCCCATACCAACCCCACACACCCCCAGCACCCCACCCACAACCACAACCACAACCACAACCCCACGCAACACCACCAAATACATCCTCGCCGGCGCCGCCATCCTCGCCATCCTCATCACCACCATCGCCCTCACCACCAACCGCACCACCACCACAACAACCGCCACCACCATCATCACCGCCACCGCAACAGCCACCGCAACAGCGGTCGTCACCGCCACCCCGACAACCACCACCCCACCCCTCAATGAGTCGACGGCATTCGACCGGCTGCGCGAAATCGCAGACAACGACCGCAGTTTCGTCGCGGCGAATCTTGCAGACCGATGGGTGCCTCAGCTCAGTTCCAAACGACCGGGTGTTGTCGACCAAGGGGTGACTTGGAACAACGTGCTGACCTTGCAAGAGCACATGCGTCTACGTCAGCAGTACGACGCCAAACTGTTGTGGTCCGGCAATTGGTCCACATTTGACGACCCCGACTGGTGGGTGACGGTCGCCGGTGTGACATTTCCCGACGCTGGTGGGGCGTTGGCGTGGTGCCGTGATCACGGATACGACCGCAACCATTGTTACGCCAAGCTGGTCAGTACGTCGCATCCCATCGACGGCAGCTCGGCGTTCAACAACTGATCGGATGGTTTTGAAATCTTGAATGGCGAGGTAGGTGCTGATGGATGAGTTGTGGCTTGCTGGTGGCGGTTTGGCTGCCGATGGCCCAAACCGGGTAGGGGTTCGACTAGGGGTGGTCATTGCCCGCGCCGGCGAAGGCACCATCTCCGAGATCGTCGGCCATCCGCAATGGGTGGCCAAAGTGTTCCACGACGACCTCAAAGACCGCGCCCTCAAATGCGCCAAAGTCGCCGCCATGGTCGACTCACCCCCATCCGGAGCAGTGCAATCCGACGGATTCGCCGTCCTGACCTGGCCACTACACACGCTGGTCGGCCCCACCGGACCCGTCGGCTACGTCATGCACCGCATCGACACCGCCAACGCCGTCGAAATCCACACCATCAGCAACCCCTCCAACCGCGCCAAACCCCTACCCGCAGCACCACAATGGACCCCCCACGTCACCTGGCTACACCTGGTCAACGTCGCCGCCAACCTCTGCCTGGCCGTCGAAGTGGTCCACCGAGTCGACGCCGTCATCGGCGACTTCCAAGAACGCAACATCCTGGTCAACGACACCACCCGAGTCACCCTCGTCGACTGCGACTCCATGCAATTCACCGACACCACCGGACACCAATACCTCTGCGGCGTCGGCCGCCCCGAATTCACCGCCCCAGAACTCGCCGGCCTCAACCTCGCCACCACCGCCCGCCACAAACCCTCAGACCTGTTCGCACTGTCCGTCCACATCCACCTGCTCCTGATGGCCGGCAACCACCCCTTCCTACGCGGCACCTGGACCGGCCACGGCGAACAACCCGACGCGATGAGCCTGGCCAAATCCGGATGGTGGGCAGGCGGACCCGGCTCACCACTACACACCCACCCCGTCGCCCCACCACCACAATTCCTACCCGACAACATCCAACGACTCTTCCACCGCGCCTTCACCACCGGAGCACACGACCCCGCCACCCGACCCACCGCCCACGAATGGCGCACCGCACTCCAAGGCCTACAAATCCGCACCTGCCCCCACGGACACCAAGTCCCCGTCGAAACCGAACAATGCCCCTGGTGCCACATCGACACCCAACGCACCGCCCGCAAAACCCAACACACCTACACCACAACACCCCAACCCAACCAAACCGTCTACCCCATACCAACCCCACACACCCCCAGCACCCCACCCACAACCACAACCACAACCACAACCCCACGCAACACCACCAAATACATCCTCGCCGGCGCCGCCATCCTCGCCATCCTCATCACCACCATCGCCCTCACCACCAACCGCACCACCACCACAACAACCGCCACCACCATCATCACCGCCACCGCAACAGCCACCGCAACAGCCGACTGGGAAGCGACAACCACTACTGCAAGGGCAAGTGCACCAACGGTTTCACCGAACTCCCTCAATGTCAGCGTGCCTATGAGCCACCCACCTTGTGACGGCTTGGGGATCGTCGTACTCGCAAATGCGGTCACCCCCGGGCGGTACGACGCAGAGATCCAGCGCGCTCTCGACACATATCCGGGGTCGTCGTATCTCAGGACCGACGAGTCGTGTGCGTCACTTCGCAAACGCGACGACGCCGGCAACCCGATCTACGCGGTGTACCGCCCCGCCGGGCGAACTGTCGGTGACATCTGCGCCGCCGTGCGGGCAGCGGGCGGGAACGCCTACGGCAAATGGCTCGACATGACCACAGATCCGAAGTACATGATCCCGTGCTGAGACGTAAGGGTTGGGCCGCAATGATTTCCACGATCAACGACTCACATTGCTCCGCCGAGAAGGCCGAATCCGTATGGTGAGCGCCATGGATGGCGTGGCGCCCACACCGGCAATACCACGGGGCGACGGTATCGACCGCCGCAGCTTGTTCCGGCTGGCAGGTGCGGTCAGCCTCGCAACCGCCGTCGGTGCTTGCTCGGCCGAGCCTCGACAAGATCCCGGTTCACCGTCGGCAACGAGCCCGACAGAAGCGATGTCGGCATCAAGCAGTCCCCTACCCGCCCCGCCCGCAGGACCAACTCCCGCGCCAGTTTCCGAATCTGCTTCTGAGTTGTGCCGGCAGGCCTGGGGTGCTTTACCTGCCCGTCCCGGCGGCATACCCCAGACGCCCAGCAAGATGACGATTCATCACACAGCAGTGGTCCTCGGCGACAACAGCAACGCCCCGGGCCGCCTTCGCCAACATCAGCACTACCACCAGGACTCCAAGGGTTGGATCGACATCGCCTATCACATCAGCGTCGACCGAAATGGCAACATCTATCAGCTCCGCGACCCGCACCTCGTCGGTGACACCGCGACCAGCTACGACCCCACCGGGCACTTTCTCGTCGTCTGCGAAGGTAACTTCGATGAAGAGGAGGTGAGCGAAGCCCAGTTGCACGGTGCGGCGGTGGCTTTCGCCTGGGCTGCACAGCAGTTCGGCATCTCAACCGACACACTGGCCGGGCACCGGGATGTCAGCCACGACACCGCCTGTCCCGGCGCAACTCTCTACGACCACGTCACCTCAGGAGACCTCAAGCAACGAATAGGCACTCTGATGGCGGCCGGCCGAGTCGACCTCACGACGATCTGCGGACCCGAGGCTGCGGCCATCGTCGCCGACATCGAAGCAGGCCGGCGATGAACGCCACGAGTCGGAAACGAACCACATCGCTACTGAGGCCAACGTGGCACCAATGCAGCTGATACCGGGCGGGATGTTCGCCGGCTACCGAATAGTGCGCCACCTCGGATCAGGCCTTACCGGTGAGGTCTACCTCGCGGAGCATCCCAGCCTGACCACACCGGTGGCACTCACCATCATGCCTGGCCGCTTCCCCACCGACTCTGATCGCCAGGCGCGTTTCGGCCAGCGTCTAGGACGTATCGGGGCTCTCACTCACCCTCACATCGCCACCGTCCGGGACTGGGGCCACGAACCGCAAGCAGTGTGGTACGTCTCCGACTGGGTCGACGGTTCGAATGTGCAGCAGCTACTAGTGGATCGCTTCTCGGACGGCATACCCGCCAAGGCTGTACTCACCATCGCCGCTGCCATCGCCGACGCCCTGGACTACGCGCACAATGCCGGCGCGCTGCACCTTCAGGTAGAGCCCACCACCATTATGATTACCGGAGCTGATACACCGGATTTTCGGATCGTCCTCACCGACTTCGCGATTCGCAATATCCGCACCTCGGCGCTGACGGGGAACGCCTACACCGCACCCGAGCTTCGCAGCCGCGAACAACCCCTTGTCCGTAGTACGGATCAGTACGCTCTAGCCGCCACGGTCCTGCACATGCTTGTCGGGAACTCTCCCGGAATCGCTAGCGAATTTGATTCCGCTGGGAGACAAGCTCTGCAGTCAGCTCTCAACCTGGCATCGGTCCCGGCCGCCATGCGCTCGCCGTTGAGCAATGCCACGGCAACAGACCCCGAGCAGCGCTACTCGACATGCCGACAGTTCGTCGCCGATCTGTCAGCGAGCACTAGGGCCCCCAGTGCACCGCCCGTCTCACCTCCGACAACGGGAGCCGCCTCGATTCGGGCAGGTGCTCCGGCTCACGATGCTGAAGACGATCCACCGTCGTCGGTGGCTGCATCATCTCCTGCCGTGGCGTGGCGGCGGCCGGGCGTCCTCACGGCCGCCATCGCTGCAGTCGCCGTCTTGGTGGCGTCAGCCTCGGCGTTCTATCTCAGAACTGAGCAGCACGAGCCAGATAACACTGGCAAGCCGAGATCGTCATCGGTACCGCCGGCACCACCGCCGCAGACTGTCCCGGCGGCACCGTTGTCGCAATGCGCCCAAGCGGACGCAGCCGTGTCGCAACTGTCGCTGCGCGACAAGCTCGCGCAACTCCTGATGGTCGGTGTGACCGGGGCCGATGACGCGCGCGCGGTGGTCACCGACCAACACGTCGGCGGGATCTTCATCGGAAGCTGGACAGATCTGTCGATGCTGACCGACGGATCGCTGCAATCGATCGCAGCGGCGAGCGGACCCCTTCCTCTTGCTGTGAGCGTGGATGAAGAGGGCGGTCGGGTCGAGCGGCTGGCCAAGCTCATCGGCCACCAGCCGTCACCGCGCATTCTGGCCCAGACAAGCTCTCCTGCTGACGTTTACGAGATCGCGCTCGAACGTGGACGTCGTATACACGACTTGGGCATCACGGTCGACTTCGCACCCGTCGTCGATGTGACCGACGCGCCGAACGACTCCGTGATCGGCGACCGCTCATTCGGCTCCGATCCCCAACGCGTCGTGGAGTTCGCCCAGGCCTATGCCCGTGGACTGCGTGATGCGAACGTGTTGCCAGTGCTCAAGCACTTCCCGGGACACGGGCACGGTTCCGGAGATTCACATACCGGTCAGGTGCAGACGCCACCGCTATCGGAGCTCATGGACGACGACCTCATCCCCTACCGCTCGCTGACCACCGATGCACCCGTCGGTGTGATGGTCGGCCACCTGGAAGTACCGGAGTTGACCGGGACAGATCCGGCCAGCCTCAGCCCGGCGGCCTACGCCCTGTTGCGCTCGGGCGAATACGGTGGAACCCCATTCGACGCAATCGTTTTCACCGATGATCTGTCCAGCATGGCCGCCATCAAAGAGAGATACGGTGTTGCCGAGGCCGTGACGATGGCCCTGCGGGCGGGAGCCGACACGGCGCTGTGGATCACGACCGACCAGGTGCCAGCGGTACTGGATCGACTCGAAAGTGCCTACAACGCCGGAGACCTGACCCCGCAACGCGTCGACGACGCGCTGCGCCATGTCGTCGCCGCCAAGCATCCACGCGGCAACTGTGGTGCTCGATGATCGGGTCCGTACCTGCATGACAAACCGACCGCAATCCGCTCGGTGGCGAATTGCGGTCGGCTTTATCAGTACTCAGGCCCTCCGCTTGGGCGTGAACCTAGTCGTGTGCCTTGGCTCGTCCGCTGGAGCCGTGCGCCTTGCTGTGGTCAGCTCCGGCGCCGGCTGAGCTGTTTGCGGATTTCTTCTTGCCGGGCGTCGCGGCCTTGGCTGACGAGCCGGTACCGCCAGCATCCGCTTTCACCGGCGGCGTGGCAGAACCGTCATCGGCGGGCTCGGTGGCGTCGTCGGCGGCGCCGGCCTCAGTTGCGGACGCATCCGTCTGCGGGACTGCTTCGGTAGCCTCGCTGACCTGAGCTTGGGTGGTTGGCACGGGTTCGGCAGGAAGGGCACTGGCGACCGGGCTGTCAATTGCGCTGTCCCCGGGCGCTTCTGGCGCTGCCATGATGTGCGCAAGCCTGCCTGACCGCCCGGTGCTCGTACCGACAGGCTTGGGGCCGTCCGCATCGGTGGCATCCGCGCCGCCGCCAACCTTGGCCGCGGCAGGCGTCGCGGCCGCCGCGAACGGGATCCACCCTCCGTTGAGGAAGTAGTTGATCTCGGTCTGGACGAAGTACGACCACGACGTGACGATGCCGTCGAAGATGTGGCCGATGTAATACGGGTCAAAGCTGGCCAGAAATGCCGTTCCGCAGGTCAGCGGGTACCACACGATCGGCCATAGCGCGTAGTGGTAGATGAAGTAGACCTGATCGGCGATGATGTTGACAACAGGGATGTAGGAAGCCACCGTTACCGCCGTGTTGACCACGGTGGTGATGAACGGTTCCAGATCGTAGAAGACGTTGTTGACAAGACTCCAGGCGTCGCTCCAGCCCGGAATGTAGGCCATCAGCTGGACATCGCGTTGAGTCACCTCGATAGCGGTGCTGGCAACCGCGGCAACCGCGGCCGGAAGCTCGGTCCGGGCGGCGGTTGTACCGTCTGGAAACGCAGACACGATTCCGACAGAAGTAACCCCTGCGATCAACGCCGACCGCATGGAGACCTTCGATAGTGAGCGCAACCGCCCACCGAAGGCTTGGTGCTTTGCCGCGGCAACCTCAACTGTCATGTGCGCAAACCTTCCAATAATGCTGGGCCACACCGAGGTGTCCGGAACAATGTGGCGACGCTGTCGTCCCCGTACCCGGTTGTGAATGTGTTTTCTGACCGTAACGAATTGACGGCAACGAAGATGTCACCCAAACGTACGAAAGTTACGCACGGAAACTCGACGTGGATTGCGTGCAACAGCAAAGGCGGACCGGCGAGCGACCGGACGCGGGCCTACCCCATCAACTGAGCGGCCACCGTCGCACCCAGGTTCCAGCACGCCTCGAGGTCGGCCTTGGTCGGCTTACCGGAGACCACGACGGTCTGGGCGACCTTCTCCCAGCCCAGGCCGGTGGTGATGGCGTCGACACCGCGCTCCGCGCCTTCGGTGCCCTCGTTGCCGTGCAACCACAGCCCGAACGGCCGGCCCCGGGTGGCGTCCAGGCACGGGTAGTAGCAGACATCGAACGCATGCTTGAGCGCCCCGCTCATGTAGCCCAGGTTCGCCGGGGTGCCGAGCAGGTACCCGTCAGCCGAGAGCATCTCGGCCGGCGACACGGTCAGCGCGGGCCTGCGCACCACCTCGACGCCCTCGATGTCGGGGTCGGTCGCACCGGCCAGCACCGCCTCGAACATCTCCTGGCAGTGCGGTGACGGAGTGTGATGAATGATCAGTAGGAGTGGCACGTCGCATCTATTCGCTCGCCGAACGGCCGACCGGTCGACTGCTTGTGGGTCGAGGGCTGACCGTCCCAGAATCGCCGAGGTACACAATCGCCCAGATCGGCAGACGGCCCACTCCGCGGACCCCTTGCGTCATATCCGGTCCCCCTAATTAATCGTGACGACTCACGATGCCACACATGCCAGTTTCCGTCTGGGGCACTAAGCACAGTCAAACTCGCAGTTGTTGAACTACGCGAGTGCCTCGGAGGTCGAGCGTGACGGGTTGTCACTGATTTGAGGGCTGGCCAGGCAATACAGCGGTATGGTATGAAAACCTGCGAATGACGTCAGTGTCAATTAACCCTGGAAGGTCGAGTTGCTTCGCACGCTCATCGCCACAGCGGCCATAAGCGCATTGGGCTTCGGTTTGGTGCCGACGGCGTCGGCTGAACCTCAACGCTTGGGGCCTGCCCCTACTAGTCCGCACTTCGGTTTCGGACCTAGGCCACCCGCATCGCCACTCAGCCAACAAAACGCTGTCCAGAAGGCGAAGGACTACCTGAACTACTCAGCATTCTCGCGCACCGGCCTCATCGAGCAGCTCGAATACTCCGGGTTCTCAACCGACGACGCCACATACGCCGTTGACAGTCTCAACGTCGACTGGAACCAGCAGGCAGCGAAGAAGGCCAAGGACTACCTGAACTACTCAGCATTCTCGCGCAGCGGTCTCATCGACCAGCTCGAGTATTCCGGGTTCACCCCTAGCCAAGCCCTATTTGGCGTTACAGCGGTCGGGTACTAGTCAGGACGGGCAGTTTCCCGAGTCCGTGGCTACACAATCAACCCGCCTCAACTCACCGAGTGGCAACTGAGGTTCAGTACTGCTTGAGCGCGCCGCTCATGTAGCCGAGGGTAGCTGGGGTCCCAGCAGATACTCGTCAGCGGCCAGCATGTCAGCCGGCGAGCACCACTCAATTGGTCAGCCCTGCGCGACGATCCGTGCGGGACGCAAAGTGATGGCTACCCGGCCCTCGCGGGGCGCGGGGAAGGTTTCCGGATCTTGACCATAGTGGCGCACCACCCTCTCGAACAGATCGAGGTTGGGATCCTCGCCAATCTCGACCGTCCCGCGGATCTCCAGTGTCCGAAACGGGTTCTGCGGATCGATGATGAACAACGTCGCCTGCGGATGGGCGACGACGTTCTTGTACTTCTGCCGCGCCGTCACAAAGGACGTCTTCACGGTGTCGCCGTCGGCCACGAACCAGATCGCGGTCACCTGGGGCGTCCCGTCGGCGCCGACGGTGGAGAACGAGGCAACCAGCGGTGCGTCGATGAGGTCGCGATGAGATTCAGGTATGGACGTCATGCCCGGAATAAACCCGGTCATGAGAAAGCCATTCCGCCTCACGACTTTCCCGCCTGCATCGCGACAGCTTTGCGCATCGTCTCCCTGGCGCGGGTGCGATCGCCGGCATAGTCGTAGGCCCGCGCCAGCCGATACCACCGCTGCCAGTTGTCCGGGTCGGCCTCTACTTCCGCGCGCACGGTGTGGAACAGCGCGTCAGCGGCGTCGCGATCGATGCGCCCGCCCGGGCTTCGCGGCAGGTCGCTGACGTCGAGTTCCATCCCGTCTTCTTTGGCCAACGCGGCCAGCCGCTGGTGGGCGAAGCCGGCCCGCAGGGTGGCGATCATCGCCCACAGCCCGACGATCGGCAGCAGCAGCACCCCGATGCCCAGCGCGATCCCGGTGGCCTTACCGGTGCCGATCAGCACCACCCCGGTACGACCGAGCAGCACGAAGTACACCAGCAGGGCCACACACATCAGCCCGATCAGCAGCTGGATGCGCAGCGCGCGGTTCACAGGTCCAGCAGTGGTTCGATCCCGATGGTCAGCCCGGGGCGCTTGGCGATCTCGCGGACGGCGAGCAGGACGCCGGGTACGAACGAGGTGCGGTCCAGGCTGTCGTGGCGGATGGTCAGCGTCTCCCCCAGCGTGCCGAACAGCACTTCCTGATGGGCGACGAGTCCGGTCAACCGCACCGAGTGCACCCGGATGCCGTCGACGTCGGCGCCGCGGGCACCCTCCAGGCCCGTGCTCGTCGCATCGGGGTTGGGCGGCAAGTCTTTTCGCGCCTGCGCGATGAGCTTGGCGGTGCGCGTTGCGGTACCCGACGGCGCATCGGCCTTCTGCGGGTGGTGCAGTTCGATGACTTCCACCGATTCGAAGTACGGTGCGGCCTTCTGCGCGAAGTACATCGACAGCACCGCGCCGATGGCGAAGTTCGGGGCGATCAGCACCGCGCTGCCGGGTGTGGCGGCCAGCCAGGCCTGGACCTGTTCGATGCGCTCGTCGGTGAATCCGGTGGTGCCGACGACGGCGTGGATTCCGTTGTCGATGAGGAACTTCAGGTTGTCCATGACGACATCGGGGTGAGTGAAGTCGATGACCACCTCGGTGCCGCTGTCGGTCAGCAGGCTCAGGTCATCACCGGCGTCGACCTCCGCACTCAGCGTCAGATCGTCGGCGTCGCGCACCGCGCCGCACATCGTGGTGCCGACCTTGCCCTTGGCTCCCAGAACCCCAACTCGCATGGGCTCAGCCTAATCGCCGCAGGTTAGTGTGCGGGAATGCAGGTACTGCGCACTCCCGACGACCGGTTCGAGGGTCTCCCGGACTACCCGTTCGAGCCGAACTACCTCGACGTGCAGGCGCGCGGGCTGCCGCCGCTGCGCATGCACTACGTCGACGCCGGACCGGCCGACGCTCCGGTGGTGCTGCTGCTGCACGGCCAGCCCAGCTGGTCGTTCCTGTACCGCCACGTCATCAGCGCACTGACCGCGTCAGGCCTGCGGGTCATCGCACCCGACAACATCGGGTTCGGCCGCTCCGACAAGCCCGACGATCCGACCGCCTACACCTTCTCCCGGCACGTGTCCTGGGCGCGCGCCCTGGTGACCGGACTGGACCTGACCGACATCACGCTGGTGGTCCAGGATTGGGGCGGACCAATCGGTTTGAGTGTGCTGGCGCGTGAACCCGAGCGCTTCGCCCGCGTCCTGGCCACCAACACCATCCTGCACACCTGCGACCCGGCACTGGCCGGCAAGCTCGGCTGGGCACACCACGGTGTGGGCGCCGACCGGATGCTGTTGCAGGAGACGCTGCTGGACTACATCGCCCTGTATGCCCGCACCCCCGACATCGCCCCCAGCATGTTCATCGATGCGGTCGCAGGGCCGCTGAGTGCCGACGTGCTGGCCGGCTACGACGCGCCGTTCCCCGACCCCTCCTACAAGGCCGGCCTGCGCCAGCTGACCGCGCTGATTCCGCTGACCCGCAATGACCCGGGCGCGGCGATCGGCCGGGCGACGATGGCTGCACTGGCGCAGTGGGAAAAGCCTTTCCTGACAGCCTATTCCGACGGCGATCCGGCGACCCAGGGCTGGGAGCAGGTGTTCCGCGAGCATGTCCCGGGAGCGCGGGGACAACACCACACCACCATCGCCGGGGCGGGGCATTTCGTTCAGGAACAGCAGGGCACCGAGCTGGCCCGCATCGTCGCGGAGTTCGTCGCCCGATCCTGACCATTGCGGCCATCGCGGCGTTACTGTCGGCGAGGGGAGGTCGGGATGCGCAGACGAGCAGCACTGGCAACGATGATGAGTGCCGCACTGATCGCGGCGGCACCGCTGGGCCACGCGGCAACCGTCCTGACCCTCGAGGGCGGGATAGTCGGTATGCAGCACCTGCTGCACTTCACCCCGCTGCAGCTTCGCGGCGACCAGTGCACCTCCCCCAACCACTGCCAGCCCGTCGACTACTTCGCCTTCCCGGCCAACACCTTCACCGACCAGGGCGCGGCCAACGTGCGGGCGGCGATCGCGGCGCTTCCCGCCGACGAGCAGGTGGTGCTGTTCGGGCATAGCCAGGGCGGCCAGGTCATCTACTCCGACCTGCGGAACTGGGCTGCCGACCCGGCCAACGCCCCGGACCCGGCACGGGTGTCGTGGGTGTCGATCGGCAATCCGGAGAACCCCTACGGCGGCCGACGGGTCACCACCGAAGGCCCCGGGGCGCCGTGGCTGCCCATCGACACCGCCTACCAGGGCACCGAGGTGATCCGGCAGTACGACGGCTGGGCGGACTGGCCCGACGACACCACCAACCTGCTCGCGGTGGCCAACGCCGTCGTCGGGATGTTCACCACGCACACCGACTACTGGAAGGTCGACCTCAACGACCCCCGCAATGTCCGCTACACCCCTGAGGTGGGCGGACAACCCGGCAACGTCACCTACGTCTGGGTGCCCAACGACACCTTGCCGTTGGTGGCCTGGGCCGGGCCACTGGCGCCGGCCCTCGACAACGCACTGCGGCCGATCGTCGAGAAGGCCTACCACCGGCCCGTGGACATCCCCGACCCCACACCCGCGGCTACATCTACCTCCACGGCCGCCGCGCTACAGCACAAGGCGTCACCCGCCCGCGCGACGGGTTCGGCCAAGCGGGCGGCCGGCAGTAACGCCACGGCGACAAAGCGGGCCGAAAGCCGCCACAGCGTTACTGTCGGGCGTCATTCACAGCGGGGCGGCTCCGCGTAGGTGCTCGAAGATCAGCGAGGTCTGGGTGCCGGCCACATCGGCGTCGGCGTTGAGGTTCTCCACGACGAACGCGCGCAGGTCGTCGGTGTCACGGGCAGCCACGTGAATGATGAAATCGTCGGCCCCGGCCAGAAAGTAGACATCCATCACCTGGGGCTTGCGGCGGATGTGCTCGATGAACGTGCCGATCTTGCCGCGGGCGTTGGACTGCAGGCTCACCGAGACCATCGCCTGCAACGACAGCCCGATCGCGGCCGGATCGATGTCGGCATAGAAGCCTCGGATCACGCCGAGATCCTGCAGCCGGCGGACCCGGCCGTGGCAGGTCGACGGGGCGATGCCGACCGCGTCGGCCAGGGCACTGTTGGAGACCCGGGCATCGGCGTGCAGCAGCGCCAGGATGCGACGGTCCACGTCGTCGAGATCGGCCCGAACATCCTTCGGCGCAGACCCGGATCGAGCCGCCAATTTCGCAGATCCTTCAGCCATGCCATGACCTTATCGAATCTTTGTCATCCTGATTGAATAAAGTCCGCAGCTTCTTCACAATTCTTGTAAGCCCAAACCCCGATCAAGGAGCGATCATGCGTGTCGGCATCCCGACCGAGATCAAGAACAACGAGTACCGCGTCGCCATCACCCCGGCCGGTGTGTCCGAACTGGTCCGCCGCGGCCATGACGTCATGGTCCAGGCCGGTGCGGGCGACGGTTCGGCCATCCCCGACGGCGACTTCAAGGCCGCCGGTGCGCAGCTCGTCGCCAGCGCCGACGACGTGTGGGCCCAGGCCGACCTGCTGCTCAAGGTGAAGGAGCCCATCGAGCCGGAATACGCCCGGATGCGTAAGGGCCAGACCCTGTTCACCTACCTGCACCTGGCCGCTTCGCGCCCGTGTACCGACGCGCTGTTGGCGTCCGGCACCACCTCGATCGCCTATGAGACCGTGCAGACGGCCGACGGCGCGCTGCCGCTGCTCGCCCCCATGAGTGAGGTCGCCGGCCGGTTGTCCGCTCAGGTCGGTGCCTACCACCTGATGCGCACCCAGGGCGGGCGCGGCGTGCTGATGGGCGGTGTCCCCGGTGTCGCCCCGGCCCGCGTCGTGGTGATCGGCGGCGGGATGGCCGGCGACAACGCCGCAGCCGTCGCCTGGGGTATGGGCGCGCACGTCACGGTCTTCGACCTCAACGTCAACATCCTGCGCAAGATCGACGCCGAGTACGGCGGCGCCATCGAGACCCGCTATTCGTCGCGACTGGACCTCGAGGACGCCGTCAAGCAGGCCGACCTGGTGATCGGCGCCGTGCTGGTCCCCGGCGCCAAGGCGCCCAAGCTGGTCACCAATGAGACTGTGGCACAGATGAAGCCGGGTTCGGTTCTGGTCGACATCGCGATCGACCAGGGTGGCTGCTTCGAGGATTCCAAGCCCACCACGCACGACAACCCGACGTTCAACGTCCACAACTCGGTGTTCTACTGCGTCGCGAACATGCCCGGCGCGGTGCCGCGCACCTCGACCTACGCGCTGACCAACGCCACCATGCCGTACGTGCTCAAGCTGGCTGACAAGGGCTGGCAGGGCGCCTGCCTGGCCGATCAGGCGCTGGCCAAGGGCCTCTCGACCCACGAGGGTCAGTTGCTCAATGCCGAGGTCGCCCACGACCTCGAGCTGCCCTACACCGAACCGGCCGGCCTGCTGGCCTGAAACCTCATGTGAGCCAACAGCTCACCTCCACACAGCGGACCGGGACAGCTCCTCGAGCGTCCCGGTCCGTTGGTATTGGGGCTCAGCCCATGCCGGCGGGCGGATGACCGAGGCAGATCAGCGCACCCAGCGGATCCTTGATCGCCGCCAGGGTGCCGTAGGGCGTGTCCTCGACGGGCATCAGTAACTGCCCGCCGAGCCCCTCGACCTGCTTCACCGTCGCGGCCACGTCGTCGACGGTGACGTACACCTGCCAGAACGACGGAACCTCGTCGGGCATGAGCTTGACCGAATCCATGATTCCCGAATAGGCGCTCTCCCCGGCGAACACCTGGCCGTAGCGGTCGGGTCCGACGGCATCAGGGTCGCCACCCGTTCCGATCTCGTCGATGCGCGTATCCAGGACCGACCGGTAGAACTCCAGGGACGCCTCATAGTCCTTGCTCTGGCATTCGAACCAGTACGGCGCCCCGTGCACGCCCCACTCGGTGAACCCGGGATGGGTGCCGGGCTGCCAGAAGCCGATGACGGCACCCGCCGGGTCGACGACCACCATCATCGTGCCCAGATCGCCCACCGGCATGGGCGGCACCATCACCTTTCCGCCCGCGGCCTCCGCCGCAGCGACGGTGGCCTGGCTGTCGTTGGTGTGCAGGTACACCGACCAGATGTTCGCCGGACCGGCCTCCTCCATGTGCGGTGACAGCCCCGCGACCGGCTTACCGTTGAGGGTGAAGTTCTGGTAGCCGCCGAACTCCGGTTGCGGTGGGCCCTCCAGTTCCCAGCCGAAGATCTGGTGATAGAACTCCGCGGCACGTGCGGGGTCACTGCTCATCAGGTCGAACCAGATGGGAGCCCCGACCGGGGCGGTGTAATCACTCACGATGATCCTTTCAACGATGTGTTGACCCCTTGACTGACCACCGCGGCACCGAAAACTCATCGCGGCCGTGCCAGTCAGTCGACAAGATCTCCGTCGACGTAGAACCAGCGGCGGGCTCGCACGCTGAACCGGGACCGTTCATGCAGCGACCCGGTTCGGTCCTCGCTGCGGTAGTGGGCACGGAACTCGACCTCACCGCTCTGATCCTGCGCCTGCCCACCGACAGTGTCGAGAACCTGCAGCCCGGTCCAGGTCAGCCTGCCGTCCGGCGTCAGTGTGGCCGGCCGGGTGCGTGGGTGCCAGGTCTGCCAGACGTAGTCGAGATTGCCGACGGCATATGCGCTGTATCGGGCGCGCATCAACTGTTCGGCGGTCGCGGCCTGATGCTCGCCCCGGTGAAGTGCCAGACAGCAGTGGCCGAATGCGTTGCCTGACCCGCAGGGGCACGCGTCGGTCGGTTGCATACTCGTGCGTCTAACCCTGACCACGCAGAGTCGGCAGGGCCAACGTGGTCACGTCGGCGATGAGCTGCCGCAGCGGCTCGGCGTTGGCGTTGTCGGATCGGGTTCGCGTCATGACGGCCAGCAGAATGCGTTCGCCGTTGGGCCCGTAAACGATTCCGATGTCGTTGGTGCTGGCGTAGTCGCCGCTGCCGGTCTTGTCGGCCGACGTCCATCCCGGTTGCAGACCGGCCCTCATGCTGGAGGTGACGTTGGCGCGCATCCAGTCGTCCAACTGCCGGCGATGCGCCGGGTCGAGCACGTCACCGGTGAGCATCGCCCGGAATCCCCCGCCGAGCGCACGCGGTGTGCTGGTGTCACGCGGGTCGCCGGGCAGTGCGGAGTTCAATTCGGTCTCCCAGCGGTCCAGCCGGGTGCGGTCGTCGCCGATCGAGCGAGCGAAGCCGGTGATCGCCTGCGGTCCGCCGATGACCGTCAGCAGCATGTTGGCCGCGGTGTTGTCGCTGCGCTGCAGAACCGCCTGACACAGCTCGCCGAGTGTCAGGGTGGTGCCCGCCTTGGGCCCGGAGATCGGCGAATTGGGAAGCACTGCAACGGGATCGACCCGCAACGTGTCTGTCATCTGCAGTTCGCCGAGCTGCGCCTTCTGCAGTATCCGCGCGGCGAGGTAGGCCTTGAAGGTCGAGCACACGGCGAACGTGTCGTTGTCGCGGTGGGCCACCGTCTGGTTCGAGTCGAGATTGGCACCGTAGAGGCCGACGACCGCGTCGTGCCGCTTCTCCAGCATGCCGATGCGTTCGTCCAGCGGTGGCAGCGGCTCAGCGGGGTCGCTCAATCGTGGCGGTGTGTAGTCGGTGCGCCCGCATGCTGCGGCAGCGGTCACCGTCACCGTGGCCAGAAGCATGTGACGACGGGAGAGCCTCACCGGACCTCCCGGGTCATCGCCGCGACGATGTCGGCGGCACTGCCCGCTGTGGTG
The DNA here is from genome assembly GCF_036023875.1 of Mycobacterium sp. NBC_00419. Classification (NCBI taxonomy): domain Bacteria; kingdom Bacillati; phylum Actinomycetota; class Actinomycetes; order Mycobacteriales; family Mycobacteriaceae; genus Mycobacterium; species Mycobacterium sp. NBC_00419. Next base: position 4,859,667 of record NZ_CP107931.1, on the reverse strand, counting down.
GCCCGCCACGCCGTGCCCGCCCACAAGTTGGTGCCGTGCGGATCGCCGGCGGCGACAGCGGCGCGGCGCATCGCGCCGGTCATCTGGTTGACGTCGGGATAACCCAGCGGCGCGACGGGGTCGAAGCGCTCGGTGAAGTCGTTGGCCAGACCGCGTGCGTACCGACCGGAGAACGCACACGTCACCACGGTGTGCGAGAACGCCGGATCCGATAGCGCCTGGCGGTGAACAGGATTGGTGCCGGCTTCATCCGAGCACAGGAACGCGGTTCCGGCCTGGGCGGCGGCCGCGCCCGCATCCAGGACGCGCCGCACGTCGGCGGCGGTGGCGATGCCGCCTGCGGCGATCACGGCGATGTCGTGGGCCGCACCGATCTGAGCCAGCAGCACATCCAGCGGGATCTCCCCCGGCCTGCGTGCCGGGTCGAATGTGCCGCGATGCCCACCGGCTTCGGGCCCCTGGACCACCAGGGCGTCGGCGCCGGCGGCCACCGCAATCCCGGCCTCCTCGACCGAGGTCACCGTCACCGTCGTCAACACGCCCCGATTACGCAGCCGGGCAAGGACTTCCGGTGCCGGGCAGCCGAACGTGAACGACACCACCTCCGGTGCGGTGTCGGCGACCACGTCGAGCTTGGCCTGCCAGGCGTCGTCATCGGCATGCGGGACGCCGAGTTCGGCGCCGTAGCGCGCAGCCAGCGGCGCCAGCAGCTCTCGGTAATGGTGCAGTGCCGCATCGGTCGCCACCGAGGGTTGCGGCACAAAGAGATTGACCCCGATCGGGCCGGTGCTCAACGAACGGGTCGCGGCGATCATCTCGGCGAACTTCTCCGCGGTGAGATATCCCGCCGCCAGGAAACCCAGCCCGCCCGCGTTCGACACCGCGGCCGCCAGCGCGGCAGTACCCGGACCGCCTGCCATCGGCGCTCCCACGAGGGGAACGGCCAGATCACGCAGGCTGAAGGTCAAGGGCTAGCCCGCAATCCGTCGAAGAGGTTGTGGCAGCGATCGTTTAGAGCGCACCGGTCCGAGCACCGCGGCACCGAACGGGTTGGTCAGCACCTCGCGGGCGACGGCGTTGACCTCGTCGAGGGTGACGGCGTTGATGTGGTCGAGGGTGCTGGTGACGCTGCGGTACCCGCCGTAGTTCAACTCGCTGCGGCCCAGCCGGTTCATCCGCGAGGCGGAATCCTCCAGGCCGAGCACCATTCCGCCGCGAATCGAGCCCTTGGCGATCCGGAGTTCGGCCTCGGTGAGGCCGTCGCGCGCCACGCTGTCGAGCACCTCGGTGGTCAACCGCACCACCTCGTCGAAACGCTCGGGCAGGCAGCCCGCGTACACCGACAGCGCACCGCTGTCACAGAAGGTGTCGATGGTCGAGTACACCGAGTACGCCAGCCCGCGGGTCTCACGGATCTCCTGGAACAGCCGCGAACTCAGGCCCCCGCCGAGTGCGGTGTTGAGCACCGACAGCGCCCAGCGGTGCCGCCAGTGCCGGCCGGGCACCCGTACTCCGAGCGACATGTGGGTCTGCTCGGCGTCGCGGTTGATCAGCACCAGGCTGGGCCGGCCGCTGAGCCGGCCGCTGCCGGTGCGCGGCGGCCGCGGCTTGCGGCCGCGAATCAGCTTGGGGCCGAAGTACTCCCGCACCAACCTGACGACCTCGTCGTGGTCGACGTTGCCGGCGACGGCCACCACCATGCGCTCCGGGGTATAGCGGCGGACGTGGAAGGAGTGCAGTTGCGAGCGGGTCATCGACGACACCGATTCGACGCTGCCGATCACCGGGCGCCCCACCGGGTGGTCGCCGAACATGGCCGACAGAAAGACATCTCCGAGGGCGTCCTCGGGGTCGTCGTCGCGCATGGCGATCTCTTCGAGCACTACGTCACGTTCGAGCTCGACGTCCCCGGCGGCGCAGCGCCCGTTGAGCACCACGTCGGCCACCAGGTCGATGGCCAGTTCGAGGTCCTCGTCGAGGACGTGCGCGTAATAGCAGGTGTGCTCTTTGGACGTGAACGCGTTCAGCTCACCGCCGACGGCATCGACGGATTGCGCGATGTCCACCGCGGTGCGCGTAGGGGTCGCCTTGAACAGCAGGTGTTCGAGGAAGTGCGCGGCGCCGGCCACGGTCGGGCCCTCGTCGCGCGAACCCACGTTGACCCAGACCCCGACCGATGCCGACCGCACCGAGGGGATGTACTCGGTGACGACGCGGAGACCACCGGCAAGGACGGTGCGCCGCACCGCAGCCGGCGCGTCAGAGACGCGCCGGCTGCGGCGTAAGGCGTTAGCTGCTGGCGGTTGCGGCATCGGCATCAACAGGAGCCGGTGCATCGTCGGGAGCCGCAGCCCCCTCTTCGTCGACCAGGATCAGCGAGATCTTGCCGCGGTTGTCGATGTCGGCGATCTCCACCCGGAGCTTGTCACCGAGCTTGACCACGTCCTCGACCTTGTTGATCCGCTTGCCGCGGCCCAGCTTCGAGATGTGCACCAGACCGTCGCGGCCGGGCAGCAGCGACACGAAGGCACCGAAGTCGGTGGTCTTGACCACGGTTCCGAGGAAACGCTCGCCGGTCTTCGGCAGCTGCGGGTTGGCGATCGCGTTGATCATGTCGATCGCCGCCTGGGCCGAGAGGCCGTCGGTGGCGCCCACGAACACCGTGCCGTCGTCCTCGATGGAGATCGAGGCGCCGGTCTGCTCGGTGATCGAGTTGATCATCTTGCCCTTGGGCCCGATGACCTCGCCGATCTTGTCCACCGGGATCTTGATCGCGGTGACACGCGGCGCGTACGGGCTCATCTCGTCGGGGGCGTCGATGGCCTCGGCCATCACCTCGAGGATGGTCAGACGCGCGTCCTTGGCCTGCGACAGCGCCCCGGCCAGCACCTGCGAGGGGATGCCGTCGAGCTTGGTGTCCAGCTGCAGGGCGGTGACGAAGTCCTTGGTGCCTGCGCACTTGAAGTCCATGTCGCCGAACGCGTCCTCGGCGCCGAGGATGTCGGTCAGCGTGACATAGCGGGTCTCGCCGTCGACCTCGTCGGACACCAGGCCCATCGCGATACCGGCGACGGGAGCCTTCAGCGGCACACCGGCGTTCAGCAGCGACAGGGTGGATGCGCACACCGATCCCATCGAGGTGGAACCGTTGGAGCTCAACGCCTCCGACACCTGGCGGATTGCGTACGGGAAGTCCTCGACGCTCGGCAGCACCGGCATGAGCGCCCGCTCGGCGAGCGCACCGTGGCCGATCTCGCGGCGCTTGGGCGAGCCGACGCGGCCGGTCTCACCGGTCGAATACGGCGGGAAGTTGTAGTGGTGCATGTAGCGCTTGGACTTCTCCGGCCCCAGCGAGTCGATCTGCTGAGCCATCTTGACCATGTCGAGGGTGGTGACGCCCATGATCTGGGTCTCGCCACGCTCGAACAGTGCCGACCCGTGCGCGCGCGGGATGATGGCCACCTCGGCCGAGAGCGCGCGGATATCGGTGACACCGCGACCGTCGATGCGGAAGTGATCGGTCAGGATGCGCTGGCGCACCAGCTTTTTGGTCAGCGAGCGGTAGGCCGCGCCGATCTCCTTCTCGCGCCCGGCGAAGGTCTCGCCGAGCTCGCCCAGGACCTCGTTCTTGATCTCGTCGGTGCGGTTGTCCCGCTCGTGCTTGCCGGCGATGGTCAGCGCCTGCGACAGCGAGTCGCCGGCCGCGTGGGCAACCGCGGCGTAGACGTCGTCCTGGTAATCGGGGAACACCGGGTAGTCGGCGGTCTCCTTGGCGGCCCGGCTGGCCAGCTCACTCTGCGCGGCGCACAGCGCGGCGATGAACGGCTTGGCTGCCTCCAGGCCCTCGGCCACGACGGCCTCGCTCGGCGCCTGGGCACCGCCTGCGATCAGCTCGATGACGTTCTCGGTGGCTTCGGCCTCGACCATCATGATCGCGACGTCGCCGTCTTTGACCACCCGGCCGGCGACGACCATGTCGAACACCGCGCCTTCGAGCTGCTCGACGGTCGGGAACGCGACCCACTGGCCGTTGATCAGTGCGACGCGCACGCCGCCGACCGGGCCGGAGAACGGCAGGCCGGAGATCTGGGTGGATGCCGACGCGGCGTTGATCGCCAGCACGTCGTAGAGGTCCTTGGGATCAAGGCTCAGGATCGTGACGACGACCTGGATCTCGTTGCGCAGACCCGAGACGAACGACGGGCGCAGCGGCCGGTCGATGAGGCGGCAGGTCAGGATCGCGTCGGTGGACGGCCGGCCCTCCCGGCGGAAGAACGAGCCGGGGATGCGCCCGGCGGCATACATGCGCTCCTCGACGTCGATCGTCAAGGGGAAGAAGTCGAAGTGTTCCTTGGGGCTCTTGCTGGCGGTGGTCGCCGACAGGAGCATGGTTTCGTCGTCCAGGTAGGCGACGACCGAACCGGCGGCCTGCTGGGCCAGCCGGCCGGACTCGAAGCGGATGGTGCGGGTGCCGAAGCTCCCGTTGTCAATGACGGCGGTCGATTCGAACACGCCTTCGTCGATTTCAGCTACAGACATAGACGTCCGTACAGCCTTTCTGCAATTCAACTGTTTCGCGATGTCACAGATGAACCCAGGTATCCCCGGGTGCGACGAGGCTTGAACCGAGATACGGCTACGGCCGTCGATCGAAGCGGCCGGGCACTCCCCGATTGAGATTGGGGCCCGGCAGCCACTACCGAAGACCGCCCGATTCGGGAAGCTTCGCTATGACACGCGGGAACGGGACACGCGGATGTGCGTGAACCGCACCCGATTTGTTCGCACCGTCACACGGCGCGTAACGACCCCATGTTACACGGTGGGTACTGCGCTCAGCGGCGCAGACCCAGCCGTTCGATCAACGAGCGATAGCGCGCCACGTCGACGTCGGCAACATACTTGAGCAGCCGGCGGCGACGGCCGACCAGCAGCAGCAGACCGCGCCGCGAGTGGTGGTCGTGCTTGTGCAGCTTGAGGTGCTCGGTGAGATCGGTGATCCGCCTGGTCAGCAGTGCGACCTGGGCCTCCGGCGAGCCGGTGTCGGTCTCATGCAGGCCGTAGGAGCCCAGGATTTCCTTCTTCTGCTCGGCAGTCAACGCCACGAGAATCTCCATCAATCGGTACCGCGTTTGGGTAATCAAGCAAGGCCACCGCGGACTGCAGCACATGCCGTGTCGGGTCGAACTCTAGCAGCGCGGGCGCCTCGAACCGAAATCGCGCCAGGTCAGCGGCAGGCCCTTGACAACATACAACCAATTGGTTGTATGTTGGACGGGTGATCGTGGACGAGGAGGACCGGGCCGACGCCCTGTTCCACGCCCTGTCCGACCGCACGCGGCGAGACATCATGCGCCGCGCCCTGGCCGGGGAGCACTCGGTGTCCGCGCTCGCACTGAAATACGAGATGAGCTTCGCGGCGGTGCAGAAGCACGTCGCCGTGCTGGAGAAGGCAGGCCTGCTCACCAAGCGACGCAGCGGTCGTGAGCAACTGGCCAGCGGCGACGTGACGGCTGTGCGGTCGGTGGCCTCGATGCTCGGTGAGCTGGAGCAGATCTGGCGGGGCCGGATCGCGCGCATCGACGACCTCATCTCGGCCGACGAAACCCAGGAGGATTGACCGCCATGCCCGTGACCGATGTGCAGCACGACCTCGACACCCTGACCCTGACCATCACCGCCGATTTCGCTGCGCCGGTCGAGCGGATCTGGCAGGTCTACGCCGACCCGCGTCAGCTGGAGAAGATCTGGGGCCCGCCGGACTATCCGGCGACCGTCGTCGACCACGACCTGAAGGCCGGGGGCCGGATGACGTACTTCATGACCGGTCCGGAGGGCGACAAGCACGCCGGCTACTGGGACATCGCCACCGTCGACGAGCCGAGCAGCTTCTCCTTCACCGACGGCTTCGCCGACCTGGACTTCAACCCGGTCCCCACCATGCCGACATCGCACTGCGTGTTCAGCTTCACCGAGCACAACGGCGGCACCAGGGCCACCTACGTGAGCACGTACCCGTCGGCCGACGCGCTGCAGACGGTGCTCGACATGGGCGTCATCGAGGGCGCCACCGGCGCGATCAACCAGATCGACGGCCTGGTCGGGTCACGCGGCTGATTACGACGAGGACAGGATCTGGCGGGCCTTGTCGGTGTCCTTGCCCATCGCCACGACCAGATCCTGTACCGAGTCGAACCGCAACTGGCCGCGCAGGCGGCTGACGAAGTCGACGGCGACGTGCTGGCCGTACAGGTCGGCCTCGGAATCGAGGACGAACGCCTCGACCGTGCGGGTGCGACCGGAGAACGTCGGGTTGGTACCCACCGACACCGCCGACTGGTACCGCTCACCCGGGATCACCGAACCGGTGATGGGTCCGTGACCCAGCACGGTGAACCAGGCGGCGTAGACGCCGTCGGCCGGGATCGCCGAGTACATCGGGGGCGCCACGTTGGCGGTCGGGAAACCCAGGCCACGGCCGCGACCGTCGCCGCGAACAACCACGCCTTCGACCCGGTGCGGGCGGCCCAGCGCCTCGGCGGCGGCGACCACGTCACCGGCGTCGACGCAGGAGCGGATATAGGTCGAGGAGAAGGTCACCGTCTCGCTCTTGTGGTGCTCGGCGACCAGGGACATGCCCTCGACGGCGAAGCCGAAGCGTTCGCCGGCCTTACGCAGGCCCGCGACGTTGCCGGCCGCCTTCTTGCCGAAGGTGAAGTTCTCCCCCACCAGCACCTCGACCACGTGCAGCCGTTCGACGAGCAGTTCGTGGACGTAGCGCTCCGGGGTCAGCTTCATGAAGTCGGTGGTGAACGGCATGACCAGGAAGACGTCGATGCCGAGTTCCTCGACGAGTTCGGCGCGCCGGGCCAGTGTCGTGAGCTGGGCCGGATGGCTGCCCGGGAAGACAACTTCCATCGGATGCGGGTCGAAGGTCATCAGCACCGTCGGCACGCCACGTTCGCGACCCGACTTCACCGCGCGGGCGATCAGTTCGACATGCCCGCGGTGCACGCCGTCGAAGACGCCGATGGTCAGTACGCACCGGCCCCAGTCCGAGGGGATCTCTTCCTGTCCCCGCCACCTCTCCACGTCGGCAAGCCTACGACCCGGCGCCACCGGCCGAGGCGCTAGATCCCCAGATCAGGTAATGAATGCCTAAACTTTCGGGTGTGAGTCCTGACGAGAACCCCAACAGCGGGGTACGCGACCTGACGATGGTTGCCCAGGACTACCTCAAGGTCATCTGGACCGCCCAGGAGTGGTCGCACGAGAAGGTCAGCACCAAACTGCTCGCCGAGCGTCTCGGTGTGTCGGCCAGCACAGCCTCGGAATCCATCCGCAAGCTCGCCGACCAGGGCCTGGTGCACCACGAGAAGTACGGTGCGGTCACCCTGACCGACCGCGGCCGCCAGGCCGCCCTGGCGGTGGTGCGTAGGCACCGACTGCTCGAGACGTTCCTGATGCGCGAGCTGGGCTACGGCTGGGACGAGGTGCACGACGAGGCCGAGATCCTCGAGCACGCGGTCAGCGACATGATGCTCGACCGCATCGACGCCAAGCTGGGATATCCGACCCGCGACCCGCACGGTGACCCGATCCCGGCGACCGACGGCCAGGTGCCCACCCCGCCGGCGCGGCAGTTGTCGGCCTGCTCCGACGGCGACGTCGCGACCGTAGCCCGGATTTCGGACGCCGACCCCGAGATGCTGCGGTACTTCGACGCGGTGGGGATCAGTCTGGACTCGCGACTCGAGGTCCTGGCCCGGCGCGACTTCGCCGGCATGATCTCGGTGTCGGTGCAGGACTCCGATGGCGCGCTGAGCACCGTGGAATTGGGAAGCCCTGCCGCCCAAGCGATTTGGGTAGTCGGCTCCTAGCTCACGCTTGGCGGATGCGCACCGGCAGCGACGCCGGACCCTGCAGCGACGGCGAGGTCCCCCACCGCACCGGCCCGGCCAGCTCCAGGCCGTCGATCTCGTCGAGCAGATGATTGACAGCGGTGACGGTCTCGAGGCGGGCCAGGTGCGCCCCGAGGCAGAAGTGCAGGCCATGCCCGAACGCCAGATGCCCGGTGGTGTCGCGGTGAATGTCCAAGCGGTCGGGATCGGTGAACCTGGCCGGGTCGCGATTGGCCGAGGCGTAGAACAGCACCACCTTGCCGCCGGTGGGGATCACCGTCCCGCCGATCTCGTAGGGCTGCGTGGCGACCCGGGTCACCCACTGCACCGGTGAGCCCCAGCGTGCGGCCTCCTCGACCGCAGCGGGCACCAGGGCGCGGTCGGCCTTCAACTCGTCGAATAGGTTGGGGTCCTGGGCCATTCGCATCAGCAGCATGCCCAGCAGGTTGGTCGTCGTCTCGTTGCCGGCCACCAACAGGATGGTCGCGTAGAAGAAGGCCTCGTTGTCGGTGAGTTCGCCGGAGGCCCGCGCCAGCTGCAGCCGGGTCAGCAGATCGTCGGCGGGTTCTGCTGCGCGCCTGTCCATCTCGGCGTTGATGAAACTGCGCAGCTGCACGTAGGACTGCAGCATGCCGGCAACCATCCGGGCCACTTCGGGCAGCGTCCTGGGCGCGAACGCCTGCACGATCTGCTCGGAGACCGCGCGGAATCCCGGCCACTGATCGCGCGGAATACCCAGGATCGTGGCGATCACGTTGATCGGCATCGGAACCGTGAGAGCCGACACGAGGTCGACGGTCTTGCCGTCACGCAGCGCCGAGATCGACTCGCCGGCCAGTCGTTCGATGTCCGATGTCAGCGTGTTCACGGCACGTTTGGTGAAGACGGGTGCGGCGATGTGGCGTAACCGGGTGTGCTCCGGTGGGTCGGCCAGCAGCACCGCGCTCGCGGTGAAGCTGCGCAACATGATGCCGTCGCGCGACGAGAGCACCCCACTGTTGCGGGCGGCGGCGTGGACGTCGTCGTAGCGCCCGAGCATCCAGACACCGAGGCGCTCGTTGATGACAACCGGATGCTCGCGGATTCGTTCGAGAGCGGGATAGGGGTTGGCGATATTGCCGGGCAGGGTGGGGTCGAAAGTGGTACGGGGTAAAGCTGATTGAGTCATTCGCGGTCGTGGACGGCGGATGTCCCGGTAGGCGCCGGTGGCTACCGGGCGCCACAGGTCCGACACGGATGCGCGGGCCACAGACGCCACCGCCCGCGGCGGCGGCTTGAGCAGATCAGCAGGCATAACACGGACGCTAGAGCCGGCCAGTACGCAAAAGAATGCCCGTTCCGGACATCCACTTGATACTTTCGGACACGTGGCCGCCATTTCCGGACTGGATATCGCCCGACCCTCGGCGACCGGCCGGCATGTCGTCGAAGCGGCGGCACAGTACGGACTCGACGCCGCGGCCTGTCTGTCCGGGACAGCTCTGTCGCCGGCGGACCTGCTCGACCCCAGCGGCGAGATCAGTCCGACCCAGGAACTGGCCATCATCCGAAATGTCATCGCCCGCTTGGGGAACCGTCCGGGGCTGGGCCTGGAAGTCGGGGCGCGGTACAGCCTGGCCGACACCGGCATCCTGGGTTACGCCTTGATGGCCAGCCCCACATTCGGCGATGCCATCGACGTCGCCTGGCGCTACAGTGCGCTGTCGGCCTCCTATCTGGGCCTCGCAGCGCCCGAGTTCGTCGGAACCGAAGCGGTGGTGGCCATCGACGACACCCAGATTCCTTTCGATGTACGGCAATTCCTGATCGAACGGGACTTCGGCATGGTGGTGCGAGTGATCCCGATGCTGATCGGCACGAATCATCCGCCGATGTCGTTCCGCATCGAACTGGCCACCCTGAGCCTGCCCATCGACGGCGTCGAGATCGACAACGTGACGATCACGGTGGTGAAAGGACCACGCAACGCCCTGGTGTTCCCCGCCGAGTTGATCGACCAGCCGATGCCCGCGGCCGACCCGCAGACCGCGGCGATCTGTATCCGCGAGTGCGAGCAACTGCTCGACCGGCGCCGCACCCGCCGCGGCATTGCCGCCACCGTGCGGACGCGCATCATCGCGAACTCCGCACAGATCCCGTCGATGGCCGACGTCGCCACAGAACTGTGCATCACCGAACGGACTCTGCACCGCAAGCTGACCGCCGAGGGGACGAGCTTTCGGGCACTGCTCGACGAAGTGCGGGTGACGCTGGCCGCGGAGCTACTCGACTCCGGCTTCACTGTGGAGGAAACCGCACGGCGCCTGGGCTATTCGGAGACCTCCGCCTTCACCCGGGCCCACATCCGGTGGACGGGTGAACCACCCAGCAGGCGCAAGACCTAGAGGGTGGCCGGTCGAATGACCACGACCGACCCGGTGCCGGCCGTTTTGTCCTGCAGCAGGGCGATCACGCGACCGTCGGGGTCGGTCGCGGCGTACACGCCGTCGATACCGGCCGCGGGCAAAGTTCGTCCGTGGCTGGCGTCGCCGGCCTGCTCGGCGGTGATGTCGCGGCGCGGGAACGCCAGCAGGCACGCCTCGTCGAGGGTGTAGCTGAGCAACGGCGCCTCGGCCAGCACCTCGAGCGTGCGGGCATGGTCGAGTCCGTACCCGCCGACCCGGGTCCGGCGCAGCGCCGTCAGGTGTCCGCCGACGCCCAGGGCCGCACCGAGGTCGCGGGCCAGCGCCCGGATGTAGGTGCCCGAGGAGCAGTCCACCTCGACGTCGATATCGACGGCCTCTGCAGTGCGCCGGATGTCGAGGACCTCGAAGCGGTCGATACGCACCTGTCGTTGCGCCAGCTCGACCTCCTGGCCCTCCCGGGCCAACTGGTAGGCGCGCACACCGCCGATCTTGATCGCGCTGACCGACGACGGGCGCTGCAGGATGTCACCGCGCAGGTCGGCGATCCCGGCCTCGATCTGGTCATCGGTGATATGTCCGGCCGGAATGTCCTGGAGCACTTCGCCTTCGGCGTCATCGGTCGTGGTGGACCGGCCCAGCCGGATCGTGGCGGTGTACGACTTCGAGGTGGCGGTCAGCAGACCCAGGATCTTGGTGGCCCGCTCGATACCGATGACGAGAACTCCGGTCGCCATCGGGTCCAGGGTGCCGGCATGGCCCACCTTGCGGGTTCCGAAGATGCGCCGGCACCGGCCGACCACATCGTGGCTGGTGATGCCGGCGGGCTTGTCGACGACAACGATGCCGGGCTCAGGCAGGGGACTCACAGCACGATCGCCGTCAACGCCAGTCCCCCGCCCACCGACCAGCGTCCCTCGAGTTCGGTCAGCGGCGGGCCGAACCGGGCGGACGGGTCGATCAGGATCCGGGACACGAAGCTGCCGGACAGACCGCTGGCGTCGATGTCGAAGGTGATGTGGGCGTCCTCGAAGCCCAGCCACCGCGCTGTCAGCGGGAACCACGCCTTGTACGTCGCCTCCTTGGCGCAGAACAGGACTCGGTCCCAGTGCAGTCCGCCGGGCAGCTTCGCGATCTCGTAGCGCTCGACGGGCAGGCTGATGGCGTTGAGGACCCCGTCGGGCAGCACCCCGTGCGGTTCGGCGTCGACACCGACCGAGCGCACCGACTCGCTGCGGCCGACCACCGCACCGCGATACCCCTGGGTGTGGGTGAGGCTGCCCACCACGCCCTCGGGCCAGCACGGCTCGCCCTTGTCGCCCTTGAGGATCGGCACCGGCGGCATACCTAGTTGCTGCAAGGCGACCCGGGCGCAGTGCCGCACCGTGACGAATTCGTTGCGCCGCTTGGCCACCGCCTTGGCGATCAGTGGTTCCTCCTCGGGCAGCGGCGCGAGGTCCGGTGGGTCGTCGTACAACTCCGCGTACACCAGGTCGGTGACATCGGGCAGCACCGCCCGCATGAGCTCGCTCATCCGCGACGGCTGCGCAGCCGGTCCCGGAACTTCTCGGACTGCTCCTTCATTTCCTGGGTGATGACGAAGTGGCCGCCGAAGTCGTTGAGGTAGCCCGGCGCGTACTGCGGATCGGGCAGGATCTGGCGCATCCAGCGATAGGGCTTGCGGCGCCGCCACTCTCGCGGATAGCCGACCGAGACTTCTTCGAATCGCACCCCGTCATACCACGTGGTCCGTGGGATGTGCAGGTGCCCGTAGACCGAGCACACCGCGTTGTAGCGGGTGTGCCAGTCGGCGGTCTCAGTCGTCCCGCACCACAGCGAGAACTCCGGATAGAACAGCACATCGCACGGTTCGCGGCGCATCGGGAAGTGGTTCACCAGGACCGTCGGCGTCATCCAGTCCAGCTCGTCGAGACGCTTTCTGGTGTGGGACAGCCGATCCCGGCACCAGGCATCACGGGTGGCGTAGGGCTCGCTGGACAACAGGTACTCGTCGGTGGCCACGATGTTGGCGGCCTTGGCGATCGCCAGGCCCTCGGCCTTGGTGGTGGCACCGGCAGGCAGGAATGTGTAGTCGTACAACAGGAACATCGGCACGATGGTCGCCGGGCCGCCCTGCTCGGTCCAGACCGGGAACGGATGCTCGGGGGTCACGACACCCATCTCGTCGCACATGTTGACCAGGTAGTCGTAGCGCGCCCGGCCGAAGACCTGCATGGGGTCCTTACCGGTGGTCCACAGCTCGTGGTTGCCCGGTACCCAGATGACCTTCGCGAAGCGGCGGCGCAGCAGATCCAGCGACCACCGGATCTCGTCGGTGCGCTCGGCGACGTCACCGGCAACGATCAGCCAGTCGTCAGGTGTCGACGGGTACAGCGATTCGGTGACCGGCTTGTTGCCGGTGTGACCCGTGTGCAGGTCACTGATCGCCCAGAGGGTGGGGGCCACAACCGACCAGCCTACTTGGGGCCGCGCTGGGTCGTGTTCGGTGCCGCACGGTGACGACAGCGACCCCAATCTCGGACGGGCCACATCAGTCCGTCGGCGCTGCCTATGGTGGACGACGTGACCAACACCGTTGCGCGCAGGAACTATCTCCCGGCGCGTACCCGCGTTCGCCAGTTCGCCGACCGAGCCGTGAGTCGCGCGCTGCGGTTACCGGCACCGAGCACCGACTACGTCGTCGACCACCGGGTCACCATCCCGATGCGCGACGGCGTCGGCCTGCGGGCCACCCACTACGCCCCGCTGACCGACGCGCCGCTGGGCACCATCCTGGTCCGCGGGCCCTACGGCCGGTCGTTCCCGTTCTCCCTGATCTATGCCCAGCTGTACGCCGCCCGCGGCTACCACGTGGTGCTGCAGAGCGTGCGCGGCACATTCGGTTCCGGCGGCGAATTCGTGCCCATGGTGCACGAGGCCCCCGACGCCGCCGACACCGTGGTGTGGTTGCGCGAACAGCCCTGGTTCACCGGAACCTTCGCGACCATCGGGCTGTCGTATTTGGGCTACACCCAGTGGGCCCTGCTGGCCGATCCGCCACCGGAGCTGGCCGCGGCGGTGATCACGGTGGGCCCGCACGATTTCCACGCCTCGTCGTGGGGCACCGGCTCGTTCTCGCTCAACGATTTCCTCGGCTGGTCGGACATGGTGGCCCACCAGGAGGCTCCCCCGCTGCAGCGCCTGGCGTATCAGGTCCGCTCGGGGCGCCGGCTGGAGCGCGGTGTCCTCGGGCTTCCGCTGGGCGGCGCCGGGCGCACCTTTCTGGGTGCCGGCTCGCCGTGGTACGAGTCGTGGATCGAGCACCCCGAGGCCGACGACCCGTTCTGGGAGACCATGCGGATGACGGCGGCACTGGATCGCTGCGACGTACCGGTGCTTCTGCTCACCGGGTGGCAGGACCTCTTCCTGGACCAGACGATTCACCAGTTCCAGCATCTACGTGGCCGTGGGGTCGACGTGGCGATGACGATCGGGCCGTGGACGCATTCCGACATGGTGACCAAGGCTGCAGGCCGGGCCGCCAACGAGACGCTGACGTGGTTGGGGGCGCACCTGGCAGGGGCGAATCCGGCCCCGCAGCGGTCGAGCCGGGTACATGTCCACGTCGACCACCACGGCTGGGTCGATCTGCCGGACTGGCCGCCGGCCACCGGCGAGGGAGTGATGTACCTGCAGCCGGCCGGACGACTGGCCGCCACCCCGCCCGCGACCGACGCCGCGCCGTCGACCTTCCGATACGACCCCGCCGATCCGACGCCGACGGTGGGTGGGCGGCTGCTGGCCCGGATCAGCGGGTACCGGGACGACACCGCACTGGCGCAGCGCGGAGACGTGCTGAGCTTCACCAGCGGGCCGCTGGACGCCGACCTCTACGTGTGCGGCAACCCGGTGATCGAATTGGCCCACGAATCCGATATCGGACACTTCGACCTGTTCGTCCGCATCAGCGAGGTCGACGCGCGGGGCCGCTCGCGCAATGTCAGCGACGGCTATCGCCGGTTCACCGCGAACCCCGACGGCCTGATCCGCATCGAGCTCGACGCGATCGCCCACCGGTTCCGGGCCGGAACCCGGCTTCGGGTCCTCGTGGCGGGTGGCTCGCACCCCCGGTTCGCCCGCAATCTGGGTACCGGCGAGCCGGCGATCAGCGGACACCGGATGGTGCCATCGCGGCACACCGTGCACCACGGCAGCGGAGGGCTCTCGAGGCTGGTCATGCCCGCCTCGGCCGATCCGCCGTCAGCCCACAGCCGCCCGGACGCGCCCGGCGATCGCCGCTAGCGCATCGGTGTCGTGGACCGGCTCGGCGAGCCGCGCCGTGACGGGCAGCTGTACCCAGCTGGTGCATCCGCCGTACTGCGGCTCCCGCGCGAACCGGATCGGCTCGGCGAGCCCGATCGCCTGCACCACCAACACCGTCAGCCGGTGCCGGGGCCGGAAGTCCAGCCGGTCGGCGCGTACCGACTCGGCGGTCCAGATATGCAGGTCTTCGATGTCGGCCAGGCCGTCTTCACGCTGAACAGCCACGGCGGCAACCACTTTCGCCGCAGCGCGGACAACCACCTCGCTCTCGGTGCTGTCCGGCGCACCTGCGGACAACAGTTCGCGATGCTGCGTGCGCACCCGCTCGGCGTGGCTGTGTGCGACGGTCGGGAACAGCAGGAACTCCTGCGCCGCGAGCGCGAACCGCTTCTCGTGGATACCGCCCTTGCGCAGCAAGACCGTCTGGCGGCCATCGAGTAACCCGTGGACCACCGCGCTCCACTCTTTGAGGGCGGGGGTCATCCTGCGGTCAGCCGCGCCCGGACCTCGGGACGGCGCAGCGGCGGAACGGTCTTCGGCGGCTGGCGGCGCGGTGGCAATTCGGCGAGCAGGCGGGTGGTGGCCGCCGCCACGTCGGCGACCGCGGCGTCGAAGGCCCCGGACACCGCATCGGTGGGCCGGGTGATGCCACTGACCTTGCGCACGTACTGCCGGGCCGCGGCGGTGATCTCCTCGGCGGTGGCCGCCGGCTCGAGGCCGCGCAGCTCGGTGATGTTGCGACACATGACGTCCAGCATGCCCCCGATCAGGCCGGATTTCACCGCCGGAGCCTCTGAGTCGATTACTAGGCCGCACACATCTGGCTCACACGTTCGCGTCTTACCGTGGCGACATGGCTTCCAGGCTGGCTCTGGCCGACGCACCGTATACCCCGCAGCAACGCCGTGCTGAGCGCGCTCTGCGTCCGGTGCCGCCGGTGGGAACCCGCCGGGTGGGCCGTCCCCGCGGTTCCAACAGTGACGCGCGCCGCCAGATGATCGTCGCGGCCGGAATTCAGGTCTTTGCCGCCCGCGGCTACGACGCGGCCACCCTCAAGGAGGTCGCCGACCTCGTCGATGTCACCCGGCCTGCGGTGCACCACTACTTCGCCGGCAAGGCTCCGCTGTACCAGGCGTCCCTCGAGCGGGCACGCGAAATCGTCCTGACCAATTGGACCGGGTCGACGGCGGGGCTGTTGGACGGCCGTACCAGCGACGATGAGGTCCGATTCGCCTGCGCACTGCTGGGCACCTCCCTGGCCCAGAGCCGTCGGCTGGCCGAGATCGCGCCCATGATCACCGGGATCGCCGACGAGGTCAGGCAGCTGTGCAAGTCCGCGGGAGCGGGTGTGGGATCGGGCGCGAGCGAGGACATCCTCACCGCCACGATCATCGGTCAGTGGGTGCTGACCGCCGCGACGCTGCCGCCGCTGGACGCCGATCAGGCCTGAGGGCCGCCGCGCTGTCCAGCGCGTGCTCGATATCTCCTGCTCAATGGTGCCAACGTTGCACCGTTTTATCTGTCGCACGTGTAGATTTACGGCCGACTGTCTTGACTAGAAGGCTGGAGGCGCACGTCTGTGAATCCGGCACGTTTGGGCGCCCGACGCCGACGCAGGACGCGAATCGCGTCGGCCGTCGCCCTGCTGATCGGTGTCACCGCGATAGCACCCGGCTGCGGTTCGCCGGGCAGTCTCACCCAGGTTGCCAATGACCTGCAGTCCTCGTTGCTGTCAATGCCCGGTGTCGGCGACGCGTGGGTCTACCACGAGGAGAGCTACGCCGAGGGCGTGATCTTCAACATCGCGGTCGACGTGCCGACTGCCACCCACCAGCAACTTGTCGATATCGCCGACCGCATCGACGCCAACCGCATCGGCCTGATCTCGAACTACACCCAGAACGTCCAGTTCTGGGTGACACCGGACCGGCCGGTGACGCTGCGCCGCCAGGCCCACTTCGACGCGACCCAGGCCGCCGACGACGCTGCGCAGCTGCGCTCGATGGCCGCGGGCACCGACGGCCGGATCGACTGGTTCCGCAGCGACGACGGCACCACCAATCAGCTGTCCATCGACCAGGGCCACGGCCCGGGGGGCGCGCTGCTCGACGTCGTCCGCCACAGCGCGAACCAGGCCGGGCTGACGGTGTCGGCCTCCCCGACGACTCCGTCGCGGCAGAATCCCCGCCTGGTGGTCAACTTCCCGTTCACCAGCGACCAGCAGACGGCGGTGTCGCGGCTGGTCGACCAGGTTCCCCTCGACATCTTCGGGATGCGGGTCGACACCGGTGCGGTCCGCGCGATGGAGGTCGTGACGCACGATCAGGCCACCGCCGAGCAGGATCTGACCGCGGTCATCGAGGCCAGCAGGCCCGTCGCGGCGCAGCAGATGTGGCTGGCCTGGTACTACCCCACGTTCGGCGGCGCGCGAGCGTACGGCGGTGTCGTGGAGGTGCACGACTGTTCGGTGCAGCCCGTCGCCGGCGTGCAGAACGTGGCGCAGCACATGGGCAACGAGGGTGGTATCTCGACACTGCAGGCGCGCCTGCAGGCCAAGATCGACACATGCCCGGCGGCACCCACCACCCCGCCTGTCGAATCGTCAACGGCCGCAAAGGTTCCCGGCAATGCTGTGATCCCGGTTGCGGTGCCGGACCTGAGGAACCAGATCGCCGAAGGGGTACGGCCGCCCGCACCGACGAGGTCGGCGCAAGCACCGTGCCTCGGCCAGCCGAGTTGTATCACCGCGGCCCCGGGACGCGTCACGTCGACCGGCGGTGGACCACGGCCGAGCTTCCCGACACCGCGCCCGCTGCTGCCCGGATCCGGGCTTCCTGCCATCAATCTGCCGCTGCCGGCTGCGGGCCTGCCGTTCTTCCCGCCGCCACCGCCGCCGACCGTCAACGCGGACCCGTCGGCCAACTCCTCGGGGCGCGCCGGCACGACGTCACCGCGGTCCTCGGCCGGCGGCTCGGCCCGCGCGTCCGACGACTGAGCTGGGCAGTTCTCACCCCTAGCCCCTTCCCGATGGCGCGAGACGGTGCCATTACGGTGTCGCTATGACCAGCGACCACATTCTGCTCATCGACACCACCGACCGGGTCCGCACCATCACCCTCAACCGGCCCGGTTCCCGCAACGCGCTTTCGTCGGCGCTGCGCACGCAGTTCTTCGCGGCACTGCGTGACGCCGAGGCCGACGACGACGTCGACGTGGTGATCTTCACCGGAGCCGACCCGGTGTTCTGCGCGGGTCTGGACCTCAAGGAACTCGGCGATACCACTGAACTGCCCGACATCTCGCCGAAGTGGCCACCGATGACCAAGCCGGTGATCGGTGCGATCAATGGCGCGGCGGTCACCGGTGGACTCGAATTGGCGCTGTACTGCGACATCCTGATCGCCTCCGAGCGGGCTCGCTTCGCCGATACCCACGCCCGGGTCGGCCTGATGCCGACGTGGGGCTTGAGCGTGCGACTGCCCCAGAAGATCGGTGTGGGCCTGGCCCGCCGGATGAGCCTGACCGGCGACTACCTGTCCGCCGAGGATGCGTTGCGGGCCGGGCTGGTCACCCAGGTGGTGCCGCACGAGGAACTGCTGCCGACCGCGCGGGCGGTCGCGTCGGCGATCGTGGGCAACAACCAGAAGGCGGTGCGCGCGCTGCTGGCGTCGTACCACCGCATCGACGAGGACCAGACCAACTCCGGACTCTGGATCGAGGCGGCCTCGGCCAAGGCGTGGATGGCCCAGGCCAGCGGCGACGACATCGCGGCCAGCCGTGCCTCGGTGATCGAGCGGGGCCGCGCCCAGGTCAACTAGCCTGCCGTCACACGGCTTTCGCCGCGGCCAGGATGCTCTGCCACTTGGCCAGGGTGGCGCTGTCGTTGGCGACGATGTTGCCTATCTGCAACTGGCGCAGGGTCACACCCTGCAGGGTGTAGCTGTGGTTGTTGCCGACCACGGTGATCACGACCGAACCGGACTTCTCGGTGACGTCGAACTCGGTCGGCTGCATCCAGACGAAATCCAGCTTGTCCTTGGCCGGGTTGAAACTCAGCACCGGGTTGGTGCCCCAACCCCAGGTGATCGTCGTCGTGCTGCCGCCGGTCACCGGGGTGGTGCTGCCACCGCCACCGGTACTGCCGCCACCGCCGGTGCTGCTGCCGTAGGTGACGACGTTGATGGTGCCGTAATCGTTGAACACCTTGCTGAAACTGCCTGCCGGATCGCTCAATCCCGACGCGCCGGTCGAGGCCTGCCCGAGGGTCCCCGGGGTGTCGCGCAGCACCTGCCACATCGACAGCATGCCGATGCCCTTGGTGCGGGCGAAGTCCTCCAACGCCTGCGCATCGGCCACCGTGAATACCTCGGAGACGATGTCGTTGACACCGAGCATCGGGGTGACACCGATCTGGCTCCAGCCGAAGCTCTTGCCGTACTTGGCGTACAGCGACGACAGTTGGGTGTAGGTCGACTGCGCAGACTGAATCGCGTACGCGCCCATGGTCTTTGCACCAGCCCCACTGGTCGGCGCGGCGGATTCGCCATAGTCCATCGCCATCACGTTGACGCCGTCGAGTTTGACCCCGGCCTTGACCGCGGCATCCACCACGTTGACGCCGTCGGCGGTCAACCCGGTCGGCAACACCGGCAGGGTGTACCAGATCTGCACGCTGGGCTTGGCTTTCTGCAGCAGTGCCAGCGCTGCACTGTTGAGTGCGATCGAGGCCGGATCGGCCACCGCGGCACCCTCGATGTCGAAGTCGATGTGAGTGATGCCGTAGGTGTCGATCACCGCCGCGTAGGCGTTGGCCAGATCCTGGGCACTCTTACCCTTGGCCGCGTAGGCCTGGGCGATGCTGGTGCCCGACGCTCCGCCGAAGGAGATCATCACGTCACCGCCGGCCGCCTTGAAGGTGGCGATCGAGGTGTTGATCGCCACCGCCTGTTCGTTGGTGGAACTCGGCTCCAGCGCAGCCAATCCCGCCCAGGCAAGGTTGCCGTTCTGGTCGGCCTGCATGAAGCCGAGCGTCATCAGCGAGGTGCCGTAGGTCTTCGACAGCGCCAACAGGTTAGGCACGGGCCATGCGCCCATGTCGACGTAGGGCGCGAAGAACGAGGTGCCCCACTGCGCGGTGCTGCCGGGGGCGGTGGCGGTGTCGTCGTTGGTGATCGTGCCGGTCGCTGATGCGACGGCGATGCTGGCACCGGTCGGGTTCGAGAGGGTGACGGTGAACGTCTCGGTCGATTCGACCGTCGTGTCACCGATTACGCCGACGGTGATCGTCTGGGAGACCACGCCGGGGGCGAACGTGACGGTGCCCGAGGAGGCCGCGTAGTCCTGGCCGGCCGTCGCCGTGCCATTGGACGTGGCATAGCTGAGGGTGATCGCCGTCGTCGACGCCTTGGACAGCGTCACCGTGAAGGCCATGGTGGAGTTGCCGCTGTTGCCCTCGGCCAGAGAGGCGTTGGCGATCGATACGGTCGGCGGCGTGACGGGCGCGGCGTCGTCATTGGTGATCGTCGCAGTCGCGGTGGCCCGGGCGACAGTGGCGCCGGAGGCATTCGACAGGGTGACGGTGAACGTCTCGTTGGGTTCGTACGTCGCATCACCAGCGACGGCGACAATGATGGCCTTGGAGGTCTCACCCGCCGCGAAGGTCACCGTGCCCGACCCGGCTGTGTAATCCTGGCCGGCGGTGGCCGAGCCGTTGGACGTCGTGTAGCTGACCGTCACCGGTTTGGTGGATGCCTTCGACAGAGTCACGGTGAAGGCCGCGTTGGTGGTGCCGCTGTTGCCTTCGGTGACGGTGGTGTCGGCGACCGAGACACTCGGAATCGCCGTCTGCGCGTTGCTGATCAGGGACTGCCACTTGGCGACGGTGCCGGCGTCCTTGGCAACGATGTTGCTCATCTGCAGTTGCCCGAGACTGACGCCCTGCAGCGTGTAGGTGTGGTTGTTGTCGACGACCCCGATCACCACCGAACCGGCCTTCTCGGTGACGGTGAACTGGCTGGACTGCATCCACCCGAAGTCGAGTTTGTCGGTGGCCGGGTTGAACGCCAGCACCGGGTTGGAGCCCCACGCCCACGTCACCGTCGTCGTCGTGCCGGTCGTCGCCGAGGCCACCCCGGCACCGGCCGTCAGGCTCGCAGTGATTTGAGTGGGCAGCAGTGCCGTGAGCTGTTTGACGAAGGACTCGATCTCCCGGCGCACCAACTCCAGCGCGCCGGTCAGGAATTGCAACGGCGACGCCGGCAGTCCGGTGCCAGCCCCCGACGGGCTCAGCCCCAGCAGCGACAGAAAGCCCGACATGATATTCGTCGAGCGGGCCGCAACCGCCGTGGCCCGCCGAGAGGGAGCCAGCACACTTTGCGGTGCCGGGTCGACAGCCGCCGTCACAGTCGCGGATGCTTCAGCAGGGACAGAAACCTGTTCTGCTGCAGCAGAATTCGTCGCACTGTCGTCGACCTCACCGGCGTGCGCGACAGCGCCGGACACCGCCGCGGTGGCGGCCTTCGGAGTATCCGAGCTGTGTGAGTCCGGCTGCGTAATCGATGCCGCGGCGGCGCGCTTCTTGGGCCCCGCGGCGGCACCACCGGAGTGGGCCGAGGACGCCCGCCGTGATGTGCCGACCGAGCGGGTCGGTGCCGCGGAGTTGTTGGCATCCGACGGATTCGACGATTGCGACGTCCCGGCGGAGTCCGGATTGTCAGCTAACGCGACCCCGGGGCTGCTCGCGACCGCGAGACCCAGGCCCATAGCGAACGCCGCCGAACCGATACGCAATCCAAACGCATTCGAACTCATAGCACCCCCGTCGAAGTTCAATAAGTCAGCAACGCCATTAGTACCGCATCTGGGCGATTGTCACAGCCAATGCAGCGAAGATTTGTGCGGCGAGTCGACAGCGTGTCACCTTGCCGCCGGCCGGTTAGCCGGTACCCGACACCAGCCAGCGGCCCGAAAATGCGCGCCAGCCAACAAACCCGAGCCGCAACACCATGAAGGCGCTCAGCCCGGCCCAGATGCCGAGCAGGCCCCAGCCGAACACCAGCGACAGCCAGATCAGCGGCAGGAAGCCGACCAGCGCGCTGATCAACGTCGCCGTGCGCATGAACGCCGCATCCCCGGCGCCGAGCAGCACCCCGTCGAGGGCGAAGACGATGCCGGCGATCGGCAACTGGGCCACCATGAACCACCACGGCACCCCGATCGCGTCCAGTACCGAGCGGTCATCGGTGAACAGCGCAGGCAACACCGAGGCACCCGCGGCGAATACCGTCGCCAACCCCGCCGCGGCGATCGTCGAGAACGTCGTCACCCGCCATGCCACCGACTTGGCGTGCTCGGTGCTGCCCGCCCCGAGCGCCGCGCCGACCAACGACTGCGCGGCGATCGCCAGCGAATCAAGCACCAGCGCAAGGAAATTCCACAGCTGCAGTACCACCTGGTGGGCGGCCACCGCGGCGGCACCGAACCGGGCGGCCACCGCAGCCGCCGAGACGAAGCAGGCCTGGAACGCCAGGGTCCGCACCACCAGATCACGGCCCATGACGACCTGTGCCCGCAGCACCGACAAGTCCACCCGCAGCGGCACCTTCTCGGCCAGCAGCGCGCTGCAGAACAGCACCGCCGCCAGCCACTGCCCCACCAGGTTGGCCACCGCCGAGCCGGCCAGCTCCAGGCGCGGCAGCCCGAGCCAGCCGTAGACCAGCAGCGGGCACAGCACCGCCGACGTACCGAAGCCGACGAGCACGTAGCGAAGCGGTCGCATGGTGTCCTGCACGCCGCGCATCCAGCCGTTGCCCGCGGCCGACACCAGGATCGCCGGCACCCCGAAGATCGCGATGCGCACCCAGGGCAGCGCGGCAGCCGCGATGCCCCCGCCACCGGACTTGCCCCCGGCGATCGCCGACACCAGCGGCACCGCGGCCAGTTCGACGGCGGCCACGATCACCGCCCCCATGGCGAACGCCAGCCAGGTGGCCTGCACCCCCTCGCCGACTGCCGCAGGCCGGTTGCCTGCGCCGAAGAACCGCGCCGAGCGGGCCGTGGTGCCGTAGGACAGGAACGTCAGCTGCGAGCTGACCACTGACAGGATCAACCCACCGATCGCCAATCCGGCCAGCGCTACGGCGCCAAGCCGGCCGACGATCGCGAGGTCGAACAACAGGTAGAGAGGTTCGGCGGCCAGAACGCCGAGAGCCGGGATTGCCAGCGCCGCGATCCGCCGCGGGGACGCCGCGTCCGAGTCAATCAATGCAGACCACCGTCATCATCGAGATCGAGTTTCACCTTGTGCACTCGAAGTGCGAGTAGGTCCCTACCAAAGGTGAAATTCGATTGTGGGCGACGGCCTGGTCAGCCGAGGGCGGCGGTCAACTCCGCCACCACGTCGTCGAGCGAGCCTGCGGTCGAGTAGCCGGCGGCCAGCCTGTGCCCGCCGCCGCCGAAACCGCTGGCCACCGTGGTCAGGTCGTAGCTCTTGGCACGCATCGACACCGACCAGTGCGCCGGCTCGATCTCCTTGAAGACCGCCGCCACTTCGGCCTCGTGTGCGGTGCGCACGATGTCGACGATGCTCTCGATCTCCTCGGAGCGGCTGGTCATCCAGTCGTCGTGGGTGACCACCACGTACACCAGGCCGTCACCGCCTGCCGCCTCGGGCGCCAGCCGCGCGGTGGACAGCACCCGGGACAGCAGCGGCAGCCACACGAACGGATGGGTGTCGAACAGTTCGCGGCTGATCGCGGCG
The DNA here is from genome assembly GCF_036023875.1 of Mycobacterium sp. NBC_00419. NCBI lineage: Bacteria > Bacillati > Actinomycetota > Actinomycetes > Mycobacteriales > Mycobacteriaceae > Mycobacterium > Mycobacterium sp. NBC_00419. Next base: position 4,836,283 of record NZ_CP107931.1, on the reverse strand, counting down.
TTGTCGACGCCCAGCTCGACCAGCCTGGCCGCCAGCCGCAACGCCCGCGGGGTGGCCCAGCGGAACGATCCGGTGTCGATGGTCAGCCCCGCATACAGACACGAGGCGACGTCGCAGTCGATGGGCTTGTCCCAGGCGTCAAGCAGGTCAGCCACCAACATGGTGGTCGAATCCGCTTTCGGGTCAACGTAATTGGCGCTACCGAACAGGGTGTTCGACTTGTGGTGGTCGATGACCAGGACCTCGCGGTTACCTTCGGTCAGCACCGCCAGTCCGCCGAGCCGGTTGATGCTCGGGGCGTCGACCGTGACCACCAGATCCGCGTCGGGGCGCATCTCGCCGGGAGCCACCATCAGGTGCCCGCCGGGCAGCATGCGCAGCGACTCCGGCAGCGTCGACGGTGTCGCGAAACTCACCTGTACCGCGGTGCCCGCACGCTCGAGGACGAGGGCCAGCGCCAGACCGGCACCCACGCTGTCGGCATCGGGATGGACATGGCAGATCACGGCAACCGACCGCGCAGCGGTCAGCAGCCCAACCGCACCGTGGGCATCCACCCGCCTGCCGAGGCGAGTGATCTCAGTCGTCGAGTCGATCGTGGTCACCGGCGTCCTGGTCGTCGTGCGCGGCGGAGACATTCCCCGGGTCGCGCTCCTGCTGCTCAGCGCTCCCCTCTTCTCCTACCACACGGTACGGCTGTGCGTCTCCCGCAGGAGTGGCACCAGCGCGAATCCGGGCCACGTCGGCGTCGGCGGCGCGGGCGCGAGCCAGCAGTTCCTCCATCTTCTGCGCAGTGTCGGGCACCTTGTCCAACACGAACGACAGCGTCGGGGTGAACCGCACACCGGTGCCGGCACCGACCTTGGTGCGCAGCGTGCCCTTGGCCCGCTCCAGCGCCGCGGCCGCGGCCGCGTAGTCCGGCTCCTCGTCGAGGGTGTTGCCGCGCACCGTGTAGAACACGGTCGCGTCGTGAAGGTCACCGGTGACCTTGGTATCGGTGACCGTCACGAACGCGAGCGGCGGATCCTTGATCTCGAACTCGATCGCCGAGGCGACGATGGTGGCGATGCGCTTGGAGAGGCGCTTCGCCCGCGCGGGGTCAGCCACGCCGGCCTCTGCTCTTCCAGCAAGCCGTCATCGCCACTAGACCCGCTCTTTCTCGACCAGCTCGTACGCCTCGATGACGTCGCCCTCTTTGATGTCGGAGTACGTCAGCGTCAGACCGCATTCATAACCTTCGCGGACCTCGGTGGCGTCATCCTTCTCACGCTTGAGCGAGGAGATGGTGACCGTCTCGGCGATGACCACATTGTCACGCAGCAACCGCGCCTTGGCGTTGCGCCGCATGATGCCCGACTGCACGAGGCAGCCGGCGATGTTGCCGACCTTCGACGACCGGAAGATCGCCCGGATCTCGGCGCGGCCGAGTTCCTTCTCCTCGTAGACCGGCTTGAGCATGCCCTTGAGCGCGGCCTGGATCTCGTCGATGGCCTGGTAGATCACCGAGTAGTAGCGGATGTCGACGCCTTCGCGGTTGGCCAGCTCGGTGGCCTTGCCCTCCGCACGGACGTTGAATCCGATGATGATCGCGTTCGACGCCGACGCCAGGTTGACGTTGGTTTCGGTGACACCACCGACACCGCGGTCGATGACGCGCAGCTCGACCTCGTCGCCGATCTCGATGCCCAGCAGGGCTTCCTCCAGCGCCTCCACGGTGCCGGAGTTGTCGCCCTTGAGGATCAAGTTCAGCTGCGACGTCTCCTTCAGCGCTGCATCCAGATCGTCCAGGCTGATGCGCTTACGGCTACGGGCCGCCAGTGCGTTGCGCTTGCGCGCGCTGCGCCGGTCGGCGATCTGGCGGGCGATCCGATCCTCGTCGACAACCAGCAGGTTGTCGCCGGCACCGGGCACCGACGTGAAGCCGATGACCTGAACCGGACGCGACGGGAATGCCTCTTCGACATCATCGCCGTGCTCGTCGACCATGCGCCGCACGCGGCCATAGGCGTCGCCGGCCACGATCGAGTCGCCGACCCGCAGGGTGCCGCGCGAGATGAGCACGGTGGCCACGGGACCACGGCCACGGTCCAGGTGCGCTTCGATCGCCACACCCTGAGCTTCCATATCTGGATTGGCCCGGAGGTCCAGCGAGGCATCGGCGGTCAACAGAACCGCCTCCTCCAGCGCCTGGATGTTGACACCGTTCTTCGCCGAGATGTCGACGAACATGGTGTCGCCGCCGTACTCCTCGGCCACCAGGTTGTACTCGGTGAGCTGGGCCCGGATCTTGGCCGGGTCGGCGCCCTCCTTGTCGATCTTGTTGACCGCCACCACGATCGGCACATCGGCCGCCTGCGCGTGGTTGATGGCCTCCACCGTCTGCGGCATCACACCGTCGTCGGCGGCGACCACCAGGATCGCGATGTCGGTGGCCTTCGCACCGCGAGCACGCATGGCGGTGAACGCCTCGTGACCCGGGGTGTCGATGAAGGTGATCAAGCGCTCGATGCCGTCATGCTCGACGGCCACCTGGTAGGCACCGATGTGCTGGGTGATACCGCCGGCTTCGCCCTCGCGGACGTTGGCCTTGCGGATGGTGTCGAGCAGTCGGGTCTTGCCGTGGTCGACGTGGCCCATGACGGTGACGACCGGCGGGCGGATCACCAGATCCTCCTCACCACCCTCGTCCTCGCCGTAGGTCAGGTCGAAGGACTCGAGCAGTTCGCGGTCCTCGTCCTCCGGGGAGACGACCTGAACGACGTAGTTCATCTCGCCGCCCAGCAGTTCGAGGGTTTCATCCCCCACCGACTGAGTGGCCGTCACCATCTCGCCCAGGTTGAACAGTGCCTGCACCAGCGCTGCCGGGTTGGCATCGATCTTCTCGGCGAAATCGCTCAGCGATGCGCCGCGGGCCAGCCGGATGGTCTCGCCGTTGCCGTGCGGCAACCGCACGCCGCCGACGATCGGTGCCTGCATGCTCTCGTACTCGGCGCGTTTCGCCCGCTTCGACTTACGGCCGCGGCGAGGTGCGCCACCGGGACGACCGAACGCACCGGCCGCACCGCCACGCTGGCCCGGGCGACCGGCGCCACCACCGCCGCCACCGGGACGACCGCGGAATCCACCACCGGCGGCCGGAGCACCGGCACCACCGCCGGCACCACCGGGGCCGCCGGTGCGGTAGTTACCGCCACCGCCGCCACCGGGACGACCGCCGCCGGCACCGGGGCCGGGACGGGGTCCGCCGCCGGGCCGGGGAGCACCCGGACGGGCCGGGCGCGCGGCGGCACCGCCGCCGGGACGCGGCGGCATGTTGCCGGGAGTCGCGCCACCCGGACGGGGAGCGCCGGGGCGCGGGCCGCCGGCACCGGGTCCGGGACGCGGGCCCTGCGGACGGGGGATCGGACGTTCGACCGGCTGTGCGCTGGAGAACGGGTTGTTGCCCACGCGCGGCGGCTTGGGCATGCCGGGCTTGGGGGCGGCCGGGCCGGGACGCGGGCCCGGCGTGGGGCCCGCTTCAGACGGCGCGGGCGCCGAGGCCGTGGGAGCCGAGGCCGTGGGAGCCGCCGACACTTCCGACACTGCCGGGGCAACCGGAGCTACGGGCGGGGCGGGCGGTGCCGGCGGGGGTGCCGCCGGGGCCGGAGCGGCCGGCTTGGGTCCCGGAACCGGCGAAGGGGCCGCGACGGATCCACCGTCGGCCACCGGGGCCGGTGCGGGTGCACCGTTTCCTGCGGCCTTGGCCGGGGACGCCTTGGGGGCCGCGGCAGGCTTGCCGCCGCCGAAAGCCTCACGGAGGCGCCGCGCGACGGGGGCTTCCACCGTCGACGACGCGGATTTGACGAATTCGCCCTGTTCGCTCAGGCGGGCGAGAACTTCCTTACTACTGACACCGAGTTCCTTTGCCAACTCGTGTACGCGGGCCTTACCGGGTGCTGCCACTGAATCTCCTACTCAGGAGGCGACAGCGGTGGTAGGGCCGCGCCTCGGGTTTAGCTACAACGCATGGTCATCGTCGGAACTTCACGGTGTGCTCATGTTCTTCGCTACCTGTTCTTCATGGGCCGTGGCGGTCGAGAGGTACTCGCCCACCGCGGTGGTGTCCGGTGAACCGGTGATGCGCAACGCTCGGGCGAAAGCTCGCCGTCGAATCGCTGCCTCAAGGCACCGATCGTCGGGATGCAACCACGCACCCCGCCCCGGGAGATTACCTGCTGTATCAACGGTGACGGCCAAGTGACCGTTCCCGTTCGATACCGCCACCGCTCGGAGGAGATCGACGGCCAACTCTCGCTTCCGGCACCCGATGCATGTTCGCACCGGTCCTTCGGTGCGGCGATGCCGGTTTTGGGCAGCCGGAGTCTCGCGCTGGATCACGGCACAGTCTACCGTCACCGCGGCACTGCTCAGTACCACCCTCAGGTCGGGCTTTCCTGCCCGGCGCCGTGCGCCGCGCCCGGATCGGCGGTCCCCTCCGGTGTGGCCGCGTCGCTGCGGATGTCGATACGCCAGCCGGTCAGTCGCGCCGCCAGCCGGGCGTTCTGCCCTTCCTTGCCGATGGCCAGCGACAGCTGGAAGTCGGGCACCACGACGCGCGCCGCCCGGGCTTCGGCGTCTATGACGGTGACCGACACCACCTTGGCCGGGGACAGGGCGTGGGCGACGAACCGGGCCGGGTCCTCGTCGTAGTCGATGATGTCGATCTTCTCGCCGGACAGCTCGCTCATCACATTGCGCACCCGCTGCCCCATCGGGCCGATGCAGGCGCCCTTGGCGTTGAGTCCGGAGACCCGTGAGCGCACGGCGATCTTGGAGCGGTGGCCGGCCTCGCGGGCCACCGCGACGATCTCGACCGAGCCGTCGGCGATCTCGGGAACTTCGAGGGAGAACAGCTTGCGCACCAGGTTCGGGTGGGTGCGCGACAGGGTGATCACCGGTTCGCGGGCGCCGCGGCTGACGCCGACGACGTAGCAGCGCAGCCGCTCGCCGTGCTCGTAGCGTTCGCCGGGAACCTGCTCGGCGGACGGGATGACACCTTCGGCGCCCTTGGTCTCGCTGCCGACGCGCACCACCACCAGGCCGCGCAGGTTGGCGCGGTTGTCGCGCTGGATGACCCCGGCGACGATGTCGCCCTCCTTGGCGGAGAACTCGCCGTAACTGCGTTCGTTCTCGGCGTCGCGGAAGCGCTGCAGCATCACCTGCCGGGCGGTGGTGGCCGCGACCCGGCCGAAGCCTTCCGGGGTGTCGTCCCACTCGCTGATGAGGTTGCCGTCTTCGTCGGTCTCGCGGGCGAGCACCTGTACGGCGCCGCTCTTGCGGTCGATCTCGATCCGCGCGTCGGGCTGATGGCCTTCGGTGTGGCGGTAGGCGGTCAGCAGTGCCGACTTGATGGTGTCGACCAATTCGTCGACCGAGATGCCGCGATCGACCTCGATCGCGTGCAGGGCAGCCATGTCAATGTTCATGCTCCGGTCTCCGTTCCGGCAGCTCCGGCCAGCTCTAGTTCCCGCGGATTGGGTGGTGAAAACTCCACCTGCACAACGGCTTTGCGAATATCAGTGAGGGGAATGCGCCGTACCGTCCAGTCGCCGCGGCCGCGTACCACCAGGTCGACGGCGCCGTCCGAGACCGCGCCGAGCCGGCCCTTGACGGTGTCGGCGTCCTCGAGTTCGACCTCCACCAGGCGGGCATGCGCGCGGCGGAAGTGCTTCTCTTCGGTCAGCGGACGATCGATCCCGGGTGAGGTGACTTCCAGCACATAGGGCTCGCTGCCGGTGTCGAACTCGTCGAGCAGCGCCGAGGCCGAGCGCGCCAGTTCCGCGACGGTCTGCAGGTCGAGGGGGGTGTCGCCGTCGGCGATCACGGTGATCTGAGCCGGACGGGTGCGTGCGTTGATCGCGACGTCTTCGATTTCGTATCCGGCGCGCGCGAACTCGCCATCGAGTAGCTCGATCACCTGCTGCGGGGACGGTAATCCCGTTGACCGGCCAGTCACGGCGAGCTCCTCATCTTGAATTGTCCTGAACAGCCATCAACGATACGCCAGCGCAGCCCGGGTCAATGGCAGGATGTTTCGGGTGCTCACGCAGGACAGCGGCCACGGCGCCGCCATCAGCCGACGACGGGTCCTCGCCGACGGCGGTCGCGGCCTGGCGTTGCTCGCCCTGTTCGGCGGCGCGATCACGGCCTGCGGGTCGGGCGAACCGCCGGGCCCCGATCCACTGGAGCAGCAGGTAGAGCTGGCCCGCCACGACAGCGAGCTGGCCACCGCGGCCGCCGCGGGTGCCCCGGTCGCACTGGCCCGTGCGTTCACCGAAGTGGCCACCGAACGGTCCCGGCACGCCACCGCACTGCTCGAGGAGATCGCCCGCGTGGCGCGGACCCCGGTGCCGACGACGAGTCCGTCGACCACCACCACTTCGGCGCCGCCCGCGCCCGCACCGAGCCTTGACGAGATCGTCGCCACCCTGCGCAGTTCCGCCGAGAGCGCCGCCACGCTGTCGCCGACCCTGTCCGGGTATCGCGCGGGTCTGCTCGGATCGATCGCCGCATCCTGCACCACGCTGTATTCGGTGGCGCTGCCGTCCGGGAGGCGCCCGCAGTGACCTCGCCGACCCCCTCGCCTACTCCGTCGACGACGCCGGACCCCGACCGGCCGTCGGAGGCCGACAAGGGCGCCCTGTTCGACGCCGTCGCCGTCGAGCACGCCGCGATCTACGGCTACGGGATCGTGTCGGCGCACAGCTCGCCGGAGGAGAACCCCCTGGTGTCCGACGCGCTGGCCCAGCACCGCGAGCGGCGGGAGGCGGCGATCGCGATGCTCACCGGACGATCGGCCAAGGCGCCGCTACCGGCCGTGGGTTATCAGCTGCCGTTTGCGGTCGTGACGCCCGACGACGCGGCGAAGCTCGCCGTGCGGATGGAGAACGACTGCGCGGTCGCCTGGCGTGCGGTGATCGAGCAGGCGACCTCGGAGGATGACCGGCGGTTCGCGGTCACAGCGCTGACCGAATGCGCGGTCATGGCCGCGCGCTGGAACCGGGTGCTGGGTGTGTGGCCGGTGACCGTAGCGTTTCCCGGCGGCAGCGAGTAGCCCGACAGTAACGCCACGGCGGCCAGAGCGGCGCTGGGCCGCCGTGAGGTTACTGTCGGCTGCTGGTCAGGGCTGGGCTTCGGCGATCGCCGACGCGATCTCGGTGACCGCGGTCGCTGCCGGGACTTCCCGGCTGTCGTGGCTGAACCGGTTGCGCAGTTCCACGATTCCGTCGGCCCAACCGCGGCCGACCACCACGATCCACGGCATCCCGAGCAGTTCGGCGTCCTTGAACTTCACCCCCGGCGAGGCGGTGCGGTCATCGAGCAGCACCTCCAGGCCCAGCCGGTCGAGGTCGCGGGCCAGCTCCTCGGCGCCGGCGCGGGCCTCAGCATCCTTGTTGGCGATCACCACGTGCACGTCGAACGGCGACACCGATGTCGGCCAGCGCAGGCCGAGCCCGTCATGGTGCTGTTCGGCGATCACCGCGACCAGTCGCGACACACCCACGCCGTAGGAACCCATGGTCAGCCGTACCGGCTTGCCGTCCTCGCCGAGGACATCGGCGGAGAACGCGTCGGTGTACTTGCGGCCCAACTGGAAGATGTGGCCGATCTCGATACCGCGCGCCGAAACCAGCGGCCCGGCCCCGTCCGGTGACGGGTCGCCGTCGCGCACCTCGGCCGCTTCGATGGTGCCGTCGGCGACGAAGTCGCGCCCGGCCACCAGGCCGACGACGTGTTTACCGGTCTCGTCGGCTCCGGTGATCCACGACGTGCCGTCGACCACCCGCGGATCGACCAGGTAACGAACACCGTTGGCCAGCAATGCTTTCGGCCCGATGTATCCCTTCTTCAGGAAGGGGTACTTGGCGAAGTCGGCGTCGTCGAGCATCGCGTAGTCGGCCGGCTCGAGGGCAGCCCCCAGCCGCTTGTCGTCGACCTCGCGGTCACCGGGCACGCCGATGGCCAGCACCTCCCAGTCGCCGCCGGGCTGGCGGGTCTTGAGCAGCACGTTCTTGAGGGTGTCGGCCGCGGTGATCTCCCGGCCCAGGTTCGCCGAGTTGGCCCACTCGACCAGGGTGGCGATGGTCGGGGTGTCGCCGGTGTCGTGCACGGTCGGCTCGGGCAGTCCTTCGAACGGAACCGCATCGGGGACCGCGGTGGTGACCGCCTCGACGTTGGCCGCGTAGCCGGACTGCAGGCAGCGCACGAAAGTGTCCTCGCCGACTTCACTTTCGGCCAGGAACTCCTCTGAGGCGCTACCGCCCATCGCCCCGGACACCGCCGAGACGATCACATAGCGGATCGCCAGCCGGTCGAACATCTTCTGGTAGGCGTCGCGGTGCGCGTGGTAGGCGTTCTTCAGCCCACCCTCGTCGATATCGAACGAGTACGAGTCCTTCATCACGAACTCGCGGCCGCGCAGGATGCCGGCGCGTGGGCGGGCCTCGTCGCGGTACTTGGTCTGGATTTGGAACAGCAGCACCGGAAAGTCCTTGTAGGAGCTGTACTCCCCCTTCACCGTCAAGGTGAAGAACTCCTCGTGGGTGGGGCCCAGCATGTAGTCGTTCATCCGGCGGTCCTTGAGCCGGAACACCCCGTCGCCGTACTCGGTCCAGCGGTTGGTGGTCTCATACGGCGCCCTAGGCAGCAGCGCCGGGAACAGGATCTCCTGGCCTCCGATGGCCACCATCTCCTCGCGCACGACCTTCTCGATCTTGCGCAGCACCCGCAGTCCCAGCGGCAGCCAGCTGTAGAGGCCTGGTGCGATCGGTCGGACGTAGCCCGCCCGGATCAGCAGTTTGTGGCTGGGCACTTCGGCGTCTGCCGGGTCGTCGCGCAAAGTGCGCAAGAACAGCTCGGACATGCGGGTGATCACAGTGGGCCAGCCTATCTGTCCTTAGTCGCGCCCCTGCCAGGTGCAGATGCAGACCTCGTTGCCCTCCCGGTCGGCCAGTACCCAGAAGGCCGGCGCCGCGGCGTCGGACACCAGCTCACCGCCCGCGGCGAGCGCGGCGTCGATGCGCCCAAGGGCGACGTCATGAGCGACGTCGACGTCGAGGTGGATGCGATTGCGCTGCGGTCGCGGCGCGTCCATCTGCTGAAACCAGATCGCCGGACCCCGCCCCAGCGGATCGATCAGCCCGTCGCTGAGGTCGGACGGTCCCGGCTCGTCGATGTAGCCGGTGACCGCCTTCCAGAACGGGCGGACGCCCGCGATGTCGAGGGCGTCGATGGCGATCTCGAGGGCCTGAACGGTTCCCGCGCGCAGCTGCCATCCCCGCGCGTTCAGAGCAGTGGCCAGCGAGCGGGCCAACCGGACATCGAGGTCGGTCATTCCGCCGAGCGCGGTGGACTGCAACCGCAGGATCGCGCGGTCGGCACGGACGTCGACGCTGAGGTGGCCGTCACCGTCACCGCCGGCCGCCTCGGCGGCCACTGCGGCGACCTCGGCTGACTGAGCCAGCGATTCGGTGGCGACGTCCGCGTAGATCGCGCCGAGCACCAGCCGCCAGCCCAGATGTCCTACCGCGTCGGAGATCTGTTGGCGGCTCGGCCGGGCGGGGCTCATAGCGGGAGCCTAACGACGCCCGGTGACAAATCTCCGTCGCGCAGGTTTTCCCACGCGCACCCCCGGCCGTGCATGTTGTGATGTGCGGGTACTCATGAGCGGGGAGGCCGCAGTGTCACCGGAATCAGCCGACCACACCGACGAACCCAGTCCGCCTGCCGTTGCGGCACGCGGAATTCGGATGCGCGGGCCGTGGGGACCGGTCTACGGACCCGTCGACCTCGAGATCCCGCGCGGCGGGCTCAATGTCCTGGTGTGCCCGGCAGGATCCGGGCGTACGGCGCTGTTGATGACGATCGCAGGACGGATGGCTCCCCAATCCGGGGATCTGGATGTGTTGGGCGCCCGCAGCGCCCGCCAGATCTTCGCGCTGTCCGCCCTCGCCGGTATCGACGAACTGGACACGGTGCCCGAGTCCGTCACCGTGCGCGACCTGATCACCGAGCAAATGCGTTGGGACGCAGCGTGGTACCGCCTGGTGTCCAGAGCAGACCAGGCCGCACTGACGACGATGTGCGCCCGGGTGTTCGGACCTCATCCGCTGCCCCCGCTCACCGAGTACTTCGAGGAACTCTCCGAACTCGATCGTCTGCTGCTCCGCATCGCGCTGGCCAACACCAAGACCCCGCCGCTGCTCGTCGTCGGCAACCTCGACTTCGTGACCAGTGACGTCAACCGGGACCTACTCATCGAGCGGCTCATCGACCTCGGCACCGACCAGACGGTCGTCACGGCCACGGTCAACGGCGTCACCGGCCACGCCGTGCGGTCACAGATCGCGGTGGCCAACACCGATCGGGCTGAACTGGCTCAGACACAGAAAAGGACGGGGTGACGATGCTCTCCGGAATGTCGCTGGGTACCGATCTCAAGCGCTACTCGCGAGGTCTTCTCCCCCGCATCGCCTTGGCGACCATCGTATTGATGCCGCTCCTGTACGGCGCGATGTATTTGTGGGCGTTCTGGAATCCGTTCGCCGCGGTGAACAAGGTGCCCGCGGCCCTGGTCAACGAGGACACCGGCGCCGAAGCGCAGGGCAAGCCCCTTCGGGCCGGCGAACAGGTTGCCAAAGCGCTCACGGAATCCGGCCAACTGCAGTTGCATGAGGTGTCGGCAACGGAGGCCGCCAAGGGCCTGGCCGACGGCACCTACTACTTCACCATCACGATCCCCCGCGATTTCAGCGCGAACATCACCTCCCCATCCGGAGGCGACCCCGCCCAGGCCAGCTTGCAGTTCACCTTCAACGACGCCAACAACTATCTGGGTTCGATCATCGGGCAGAACGCTGCGCGCGAGGTGATCAACCAGGTCAACGCCAGCGTCGGAGAGCAGACCGTGGGGACCGTGCTGACCGGTCTGACCGACGCCGGCGCGGGCCTCACCGCCGCAGCCGACGGAGCCGACCGGCTGGCCTCCGGCCTGGTCACCGCAGACTCGGGGGCACATCAGCTCGCGACCGGCTCGGGCACGCTGGCGACCAGCATGACCACCGCCCGCGACGGTGCAGCCCAACTGGCCTCCGGCACCCGCCAGCTGAGCTCTGCCATCACCACCGCGACCGAACCGCTGGTCGACGTGCTGGCGCGGGTCGACAGCCTCGGCATCGACCCGGCCGAAGTCGGGGCTGCCGCCGAACACCTCAGCGGAGCTGTCCGGTCGACAACCGACCGCGTCGCGGCGCTACACATCGACCAGAACCAGGCGGCGGCGATCATCGATCAAGCGGTCGCGACTCTGTCGGCCAACCCCGACCCGACGGTGCGCGACGTCGGCAATGTTCTCGCCGGTGCCCGCCGCCTGCTGACCGCCCAAGGCATCGACCCCGCCACCGACGACGGCCTGGCGCGGTTGCGCGACAGCGCAACCCGGCTCGAGGACGAACTCGGCGATCCCGCCAGCAAGCTGCGGATGCTCCTCACCCATACGGTGGACGGCACACTGCGCGCCGACGTCCTCAAGCTGCAGTCCGGCGCCAAGCAGCTCGACTCCGGCGCACAGCGGCTCAGCTCCGGCCTTGTCGCGCTGACCGACGGCAGCCGCCAACTCGCAGCCGGTGCACAACGGTTGGCCGACGGCACCGGCCAACTGAAGGCGGGCAGCCAGGAACTGGCGGGCAAGCTACGGGAAGGCTCCACCCAGGTGCCGTCGTGGACGCCGCAGCAACGGCAGCTCGTCGCCAAGACCGTCGCCTCCCCGGTGAAGCTCGATCTGGTCACCCAGAACCCGGCCGACACCTTCGGCACCGGTTTCGCGCCGTTCTTCCTGCCGCTGGCGCTGTTCATCGGGGCGCTGATCATCTGGATGTTGTTGACGCCGTTGCAGTCCCGCCCGATCATCAACGGACTCGGCGCACTGCGCGTGGTGCTGGCGTCCTATTGGCCGGCGCTGCTGGTGGCCATCGCCCAGGTCGTCGTCATGTATGCCGTGGTGCACTACGGCGTCGGCCTGAAAGCCCGTTACCCCCTGGCCACGGTCGGATTCCTCATCCTGGTGATCGCCACATTCCTCGGCATCATCCAGGCGTTCAACGCGGTATTCGGCGTCGCGGTCGGACGCGTGGTGACACTGGCGTTCCTGATGCTGCAACTGGTGTCGGCGGGTGGGATCTATCCGGTGGAAACCACCGCCAAGCCGTTCCAGGTGATTCATCCGGCCGACCCGATGACCTACGCCGTCAACGGGTTACGCCAACTCATCAACGGCGGGATCGACCACCGGCTGTGGATTGCGGTGGCCGTACTGAGCGGGGTGCTTGCCGGTTCGCTGGCGGCCACCGCGTGGGCGGCCCGCCGCAACCGCCAGTACACGATGGAGCGATTGCACCCGCCCATCGAGGTGTAGGCCCATCTGCCACTAGGGTGATCAGGTGACAGCTGAATCATCGTCGGTCGGTTCTGCCCTGGCGGGCCAAAGCTACTCCGGCCGGATGCCCACCCACGCCGGCGACATGGCCGTCGAGACGCATGGCATCGCACCGGTGCCCACCGGCAACCGGTACGGCAACCCGCGCCGGCTGTTCACGGTGTGGTTCGCCCCCCAGGTCAACATGACGGTGGTGTTCACCGGCACGCTGGCCGTGGTGCTGGGGCTGGGTTTCTGGCTCGGCCTGCTGGCCATGGTGATCGGCACGGTGGTCGGCTGCCTGGCGGTCGGCTATCTGTCCACCTGGGGCCCGCGGACCGGGACGGCGCAACTTCCCAACGCCCGCATGGCTTTTGGCGGCACCGTATCGGTGGTGGCGGTCATCCAGTGGTTGTCGTCGATCGCCTGGGACGGGCTGGTCGGACTCTTCGGCGGTGAGGCGCTGGCCGAGCTGCTCGGCATTCCGTTCTGGCTGGCGGTGGTGATCGTGCTGGCGGCCCAGGGTGTGGTGGGCGTGTTCGGCTACGAGGTCATCCACCGTGTGCAGGCGGTGATGACGGTCGTGCTCATCGTCACCTTCGCGGTATTCGCCTGGAAGCTGATCGACGGTCACCAGGTGATCTCACTGCCCACCCTGTCCGGCGCCGACCTGGGCGGCGCCTTCGTCCTCGAAGTCACCATCGCACTGAGCCTGGCGATCTCGTGGGCGAGCTACGCCTCGGATTACAGCCGCTACCTGCCGGTGGACACCTCACGCAGGGCGGTGTTCGGCTACACCTTCGCCGGGCTGGCGGTGGCCTACATCGCGGTGCAAGCCATCGGGGTGGCCGCGGCGGGAACGCTGACCGACCAGACCGCCGCCGGTGTCCGCGAGATCATGGGCGGCGGCGTGCTGGGCGCGCTGGCCCTGCTGGTGATCGCGCTGGGCTCGGTGGCCTCGAATGCGATGAACGACTACAGCGGCTCGCTGGCGTTGCAGACCGTCGGAGTGCGGGTGCGCAGGCCGGTGTCTGCGGTCGTCGTCGTGGTGATCGCGTTCGCGTTGATCATGTGGCTTCATTCCGGTGACATGGCGGCCCGCTTCCAGGGTGTGCTGCTGTTCGTCAGCTACTGGATTCCGGCGTTCGTCGCGATTGTGGCGATCGACTGGCGTTACCGCGCCGCCGGCCGCGACGCGGTCAACCCGGCCGAGGAGACCACCGACCGCACCGCCGGTGTGGTGGCCCTGGTGAGCTTCTTCGCGGCGTTCGCCGCGGCGGTGCCGTTCATGCACACCAACCTGATCGTCGGACCGGTGGCCACCGCGCTGCACGGTGCAGATCTGGCCTACTTCGTGAATTTCCTTGTGGCAGCAGCTGTTTACGGCGGCTACCGCCGGTGGCGGGCGCGTCGGGTCTAGAGTTCGCCGGCCTCGACGGCTTCGCGGGTGTGCTGGGCGGTCGCGATGTCGCGGGTCGTGAATCCGATGCCGAGCGCAGCCACTCCCACCAGTACCGCGATGCCGGCCACCCACAGCAGCGAGTAGGTGTAGCCGTAGCCGAGCGCGTCAAGCTGGGCGGGCGTCATGTACTTGACCGGGCCCGTCGTCCCGCCGAGATACAGCGTGCGCGAGGTCTGCACCGCCTGGACGACCACCAGCACCAGCGGCCCGCCCAGATTGAACACCATCAGGGTGATCGAGGACACCGGGCCGACCTCACGCGGGCCCACATTGGCCAGGGTGCACAGCGGCAGGATCACCGAGATGATGCCGATACCCAGGCCGCCGACCGTGATCGGGACGAACAGGTCCGGGAAGTACGGAATCGCCCGATTCAACGTGGAGCCGTAGAGCATGGCAGCCAACACCAGCAGGCCGCCGCCCAGGATCACCCAGCGCGGCGCCACCCGCAGCGCCAGCCGGGTGGCCGCGACGTTGCCCGCCACGAAGGCCGCCGCGAACGGCATGAAACACACCCCGGCGCGCAGCGGTGAATAGCCCAGTACGTCCTGCACCAACAGGCCCATCATCACGCTGAGCGTCAGCATCACCCCGCCGGCGAGGAAGTAGGCGACGAACGAGGCCACCCTGCTGCGGCTGTCGAACACCGAGAACGGCACCAGCGGGTTGTCGGCGCTGCGCTCGACGACCAGGAATGCCACGAAGAATGTCGCGGCGGCCACACCGGCACCGATCACCCATGGGTCAACCCAGCCGCGCGGCGGGCCCTGGGTGAACACCAGCACCGCTGCGCTGCACGCCAGGGTCGCCAGCACCGCGCCGGTGATGTCGAGCTTGAGCCGTTCGTGGCGGGTTTCCTCCAGCCGGGTCAGCCCGATCCCGATGATCAGCAGGCCGATCGGCACATTCACCAGGAAAGCCAGCCGCCACGACACCACGGTCAGCGCCCCGCCGAGCACCAGGCCGAGCACCGATCCAAGGCCCTGCATGGCCGCCGAGACCGCCATTGCCTGAGTGCGGGCACGCCCGACGGCGTAGGTGGTGGCGATGAGCGCCAGTCCGGTCGGTGCGGCCACAGCGGCGCCCATGCCCTGCACGGCGCGCGCCACGATCAGCGTCCACTGTTCAGTGGCCAGCCCGCAGGCCAGCGAGGCGATGGTGAACACCCCGACGCCGGAGAGGAAGGCCCGTTTGTGGCCGATCGCGTCGCCGACCCGGCCGCCGAGTAGCAGCAGCCCGCCGAAGGCCAGCACGTAAGCGGTGATCACCCAGCTCTTGCTGGCGTCGGACAGTCCGAGTTCGGCCTGCATCCGGGGCAGGGCGACGATCACGATCGTGCCGTCCAATGTGGACATCAGCTGCATGCCGGTGATGGCAACGATGGCCACACCGAGGATGCGGGTGGCCAGCGGTCTGGCGACGGGCTGGGGACCGCTCGCGCCAGACATGGGTAGCTACCCTACCCAGGCCCCAGCCGGGCCCGACTTCGGCGCGCTTCTACAACCGAGCTTTACAGCTCTCGCTGCCCGATGTCGAGCTCTACAGCTCTCGCTGCCCGATGTCGAGCTCTACAGCTCTCGCTGCCCGATGTCGAGCTCTACAGCTCTCGCTGCCCGATGTCGAGCTCTACAGCTCTCCGGCGTCGATCGCTTCCTTGACTTCCTGCGCGTGAGCCACCTGCTCAGAGGTGTAGCCGATGAACAGCGCGACCGCGCCCACGATGACCGCCACCGCGGCGACCCACAGCAATCCGTAGGTGTAGCCCTGGTCGAGGGCGTGCAACTGCGCGGGGTTCATGTTCTTGACCGGGCCGGTGGTACCGCCCAGGTAGAGCGTGCGGGAGGTGATGACGGCCTGGATGATGGCCAGCACCACCGGACCGCCCAGGTTCTGCAGCATCAGCGCGATCGCCGACACCGGGCCGATCTGGTCGAAGCCGACGCCGGCAATGGCCGACACGGTCAGCGGCACGACGATCATGCCGATGCCCATGCCGCCGACGGTGATCGGGATGACGAGGTTCGGGAAGTACGGGATGCCCCCGTTGAGGGTGGAGCCGTAGAGCATCGCCGCCAGCACCAGCACACCGCCGGCGATCACCAGCACCCGCGGCGGGAATTTCGACACCAGCTGCGACGAGACGCCCAGACCGATACCGAGGGCGATGACGAAGGGGATGAAGCCGATACCGGCCTTCAGCGCGCTGTAGCCCATGATGTCCTGCACGTACAGGCCGATCAGCACCGTCAGGGTGAACATCACGCCGCCGGCCAGGAACACCGCCGCGAACGTCGACAGCCGGTTGCGGTCACGGAACAGCTCGAAGGGCACCACCGGGTTGACGGCGCGGCGCTCGACGAAGTAGAAGGCGATGAAGGCCAGCACCGCGGCGATCGCCGAGACCAGGCTGACCGGCGTCAGCCAGCCGTTCTCGGGTGCCTGGGCGAAGCCGAACACGGCCGCGGTACAGCCGATGGTGGCCAGCAGGGCGCCCGCGGCGTCGAGCTTCATCCGCTCGCGCTGGGTCTCCCGCAGGGTGGTGCGCGCCAGGTAGATCATCACCAGGCCGATCGGCACGTTCACCAGGAAGGCCAGCCGCCAGGACACCTCGACCAGCGCGCCGCCGACCACCAGGCCCATCACCGAGCCGATGCCGGTCATCGCGGCGAAGATCGCGGTGGCGGCGTTGCGGGCCGGCCCCTTCGGGAACGTGGTGGCGATCAGCGCCAGGCCGGTCGGCGAGGCGATGGCCGCGCCCACACCCTGCAGCAAACGCGCAACGACCAAGGTGGCCTCGTCCCAGGCGATGCCGCACAGGATCGAGGCGATGGTGAACAGGGCGACGCCGACGATGAAGGTGCGCTTGCGCCCGATCGTGTCGCCGAGGCGACCGCCGAGCAGCATCAGACCACCGAACGTCAGCACGTAGGCGGTGATGACCCAGCTGCGACCGGCGTCGGAGAGGCTGAGTTCGTCCTGGATCTTCGGCAACGCCACAATCGCCACGGTGCTGTCCATGGTGGCCAGCAGCTGCATACCGCCGATGGCGATGACAGCGGCGACGAAGCGCCGCGACGGCAGCCAGTCCGGGTAGAACTTGCTGGTCTTGGTCAGAGCCTTGGGCTCGAGGCGCATCGGGAGGGCGCGCTCTGAACTGTCGGCGTGGCGATTCATCGCTCGCTCCGCATCGTTGAGAGCCGTCATGAATGGCTACCCTACAGTAATTTTAAGAGAACTTTAAGTGGCGAAGGCCGCCACCGGACCGATTACGACGATCGCCGGCGGCCTAATGCCGTCGGTGCGAATTCGCATCGGCGCATCTCCGAGAGTAGTCGTCAGAATCCGTTCCGCGGCCGTAGTTCCGTGCTGAACCACAAGTACCGGCGTTTCCGCTGGTCTGCCGCCTGAGATCAGAGCGTCGGCAAACAATTCGATACGTTCGACGGCCATCAGCAGAACTAACGTCCCCGACAATTGGGCCAGTGCATTCCAATTCACTAACGATTCCGGGTGATCGGGTGCCAAATGCCCGCTGACCACCACGAACTCGTGATTGACACCGCGATGAGTGACCGGAACTCCGGCCAGCGCCGGAACGGCTATGGCACTGGTCACACCGGGCACGACTGTGACCGGAATCCCAGCTTCGGCGCAGGCGAGAACCTCCTCGTAGCCGCGCGCGAACACGAACGGATCGCCGCCCTTGAGCCGGACCACGAACTGTCCGGCCCGGGCCCGGTCGACCAGAACTGCGTTGATGGCGTCCTGCGCCATCGCCCGCCCGTAGGGGATCTTGGCGGCGTCGATGACCTCGACGTCGGCACCGAGTTCGGCCAGCAGTTCCGGGGGCGCCAAGCGGTCGGCGACGACGACGTCGGCGCGGGCCAGCAGCCGCCGGCCCCGCACCGTGATCAGTTCGGGGTCCCCGGGGCCGCCACCGACGAGCGCGACACCGCCGCGCATGCCCTCGGAGGTGTCCGGGTTGATGACGCCCTGCTGGAACGCCTCGCGGATGGCCGACCGGATGGCCGCGGACCGGCGGTGCTCCCCGCCGGCGAGCACGCCGACCAGCAGGCCGTCGTGGTCGAAGGAGGCGGGCGTGACCGCGGTGCCCTCGCGGGCCGCGTCAGCACGCACGCAGAAGATCTGTCTGCTCTCGGCCTCGGCGACGATCGCGGCGTTGACCGCCGGGTCGTCGGTGGCCGCGATGGCATACCAGGCGCCGTCGAGGTCGCCGTCGCGATAATCGCGCAACTGCAGCGTGATGCCGGGCTTCTGTTCGGCCAGCGCCTCCACGGCCGGGGTGGCGGCCCGGGCGATGACGTGCACGTCGGCGCCGGCCCCGATCAGCACCGGCACCCGCCGCTGCGCGACAGTTCCCCCGCCGACCACGACGACCTTCTTACCGGTCAGCCGCAGTCCGACGAGGTAGGCGTTCTCGGTCACCCGGCGAGCTTAGTGACTGAGGCCGCGGTGCTGACAAACCGCGCGACCGATGCGGGGGCGGCGGCGGCATGGGTGTGCAGATACGACGCGTGCACCCCGCCCAGGATCGCGCCGTCGCGAACCGGCTGCCCGTCGGTGCCCCGGAACACCCACGCGGGTTCGTAGTCATCGGTGAATTCGACTGCGGTGCGGTGGAATTCGTGGCCGACGACGCGCCGGCCCGCCTCACAGAGCGACGAGTCGGCGACCGCCACGGCGTCGCGGTAGCCGAGGGTCAGCCGCGGGGTGAACCGGGCGGTGCCGCTGAGCACACCGCACATAGCGTGCCCGTCCAGTTCGGTCATCAGGTAGGCCAGTCCCCCGCACTCGGCCTGAACCGGCGCGTGCGCGGCCAGGGTGCGGATCTGGGCGCGCAGGTCGGTGTTCGCCGCCAGTTCGGGCAGGTACTGCTCGGGGAACCCGCCCGGCAGCACCAGCGCCGCGGTCCCGGCAGGCAGGCGCTCGCACAGCGGGTCGAACTCGACGACCTGCGCACCGGCGGCGGCCAGGAGTTCGGTGTGCTCGGTGTAGCCGAAGCTGAACGCCCGGCCCGCGGCCATCGCCACCACCGGGTCTCCCGCCAGGGGCTCTCCGATGGCGTCACGGGGCGACCACGCCGGGGACTGCACCGCGGACCCGGCGAGCGCGGCGACCGCGGCCAGGTCCACGTGGCGGGCGATAAGGCTCGTCATCGCCGCGACCGCCGAACGGGCCGCCTCACCGTGCTCCACGGCGGTGACCAAACCCAGGTGACGCGAGGGCACCGACAACTCGTCGTGGCGCGGGATCGCGCCGAGCACCGGGACACCGGCGGCGTCGCAGGACTGGCGCAGCACCTGTTCGTGGCGTGGCGATCCGACCCGGTTGAGGATCACCCCGCCGATCCGCACACCGCGATGGAACGTCGAAAAGCCATGCACCACAGCGCCGATACTCTGACTCTGCCCGCGGGCGTCGACCACCAGAACCACCGGGGCGCCGAGCAGTTCGGCGACGGCCGCGGTGGATCCGCGCGCCGGGGTCACCGCCTGCTCGTCGATGCGACCGTCGAAAAGGCCCATGACGCCTTCGATCACGGCGATGTCGGAGCCCTGGGAGCCATGCCGGTACAGCGGGCCGATCAGTTCCTCACCGACGAGGACGGGGTCCAGGTTGCGTCCCGGGCTGCCGGCCGCCAGCGCGTGATAGCCGGGGTCGATGAAGTCGGGGCCGACCTTGAACGGCGCCACCCGGTGCCCGGCTGCCCGCAGTGCACCGATCAAACCCGTTGCGACGGTGGTCTTTCCGCTTCCCGAGGAGGGGGCGCCGATGATGACGCCGGGTACGCTCACCATTCGATTCCGCGCTGGCCCTTGCGGCCGGCGTCCATCGGGTGTTTGACCTTGCTCATCTCGGTCACCAGGTCGGCGGCGTCGAGCAGCGGGCCGGGAGCGTCGCGTCCCGTGATGACGACGTGCTGGCCGCCGGGCCTGGTGCGCAGCACCTCGACCACCTCGTCGACGTCGACCCACCCCCACTTCAGCGGGTAGGTGAACTCGTCGAGAACGTAGAAGTCGTGGCGCTGTTCACGCAGGCGGGTCGCGATCTCGGTCCAGCCTTCGGCGGCCGCAGCGGCGTGATCGTCGTCCGAGCCGCCCTTGCGGGTCCACGACCAGCCCGACCCCATCTTGTGCCACTCCACGGCACCGCCGAGGCCGTGCTCGGCGTTGAGTTGGCCCAGCGCGGCGAACGCCGACTCCTCGCCCACCTTCCACTTGGCGCTCTTGACGAACTGGAACACAGCCACGCTCATCCCGGCGTTCCACGCCCGCAACGCCATTCCGAATGCGGCGGTGGACTTTCCCTTGCCGGGACCGGTGTGCACCGCAAGCACCGGGGTGTTGCGCCGGGCCCGGGTGGTCAGGCCGTCATCGGGCACCACGAGCGGTTGACCCTGTGGCATCTGCGATCCCCTTCCCGGCTCAGGCGACGCGGCGCACAGCTTGCGCCAAATAGTCTGCGCGCAACTGCTCCAGGCGCAGCATCGGGGCCGCCAACTGCTCGGCCAGCTCGACTGCCAGACCCAGCCGTACATACGAGGTCTCGCAGTCCACCACCACCGCGGCCGCACCCTCGGCCACCAGAAGCGCTGCGGCGCTGCGGGTACGGCCGAGTGGATCCGGGCCACCGGTGGCGCGCCCGTCGGTCAGCACTACCACCAGCGGGCGACGCGTGCGGTCGCGGACCCGCTCTCGCAGCACCACGTCACGCGCGGCCAGCAGTCCCTTGGCCAGCGGCGTGGTGCCGCCGGTGTCGAACCGGGTCAGCCGCCGAGACGCGATGTGTGCCGAGGTCGTCGGGGGCAGCACCAGGCGGGCGTCGTCACCGCGGAAGGTGATGACCGCGACCTTGTCGCGGCGTTGGTAGGCATCGCGCAGTAGCGACAGGGCCGCGCCGGTGACGGCCGACATCCGGTCGCGCGCGGCCATCGAACCCGACGCATCGACGACGAAGATGACCAGATTGCCTTCCCGGCCGATCCGAACCGCGCGGCGGATGTCGTCGGGAGCCGGGCGGCGCCGGCCCTGTCCGGCCGCGGTGAGCACCGTCGCGAACAGGTGCAGGCCGTGACCGGACTCCGGCTGGTCGGTGGCGCTGATCACCGCCCCCGAACGGTTGCGGGCCTGCGACCGCCGCCCGGGGGTGCCCTCCCCTACGCCGGGCACCCGCAGCGCGCGGGTCCGAAACGTCGCCGCCGGCGGCGCCGACTGCCGGGTGGTCGATGACGACGGGTTTTGTTGCGGCACAGTCTGTCCCGAATTCCCGTCGGCGCTCTGGCCGCCGCCGGGTGGGTCGGGTTCGGGGTCGGGTTCCGGGTCGGTTTCGGTTCCGCCGTCGGCGGTGGCGGCCAGCGCCTCGTCGAGCTGGGCCGGGTCCAGACCGGGGTCGTCGAACGGGTCGCGGCGGCGCCGGTGCGGCAACGCCAGCTCGGCCGCCACCCGGATGTCCTCTTCGGCGACGGCGTCCGCGCCACGCCAGGCCGCGTGGGCGATCGCGGTGCGGGCCACCACCAGGTCGGCGCGCATGCCGTCGACGTCGAATGCCGCGCACAGTGCCGCAATCCGATTCACTTCGGCGTCGGGCAGGACTACTTCGTCGACCCGGGCGCGCGCGGCGGCGATCCGCGCCGCCAGGTCGCGATCCTGTTGCGCGTAGCGGGCGGCGAACCCGGCCGGGTCGGCCTCGTAGGCCAGCCGCTGGCGGATCACCTCGCTGCGCACTGCGACGTCGCGGGAGGCGTGCACGTCGACGGTCAGGCCGAACCGGTCGAGCAACTGCGGACGCAGTTCTCCCTCTTCGGGATTCATCGTGCCGATCAGGACGAAGCGCGACTCGTGCGAGTGCGATACTCCGTCGCGTTCGATGTGCACACGACCCATCGCGGCGGCGTCGAGCATGATGTCGACGAGGTGGTCGTGCAGCAGGTTGACC
This sequence comes from Mycobacterium sp. NBC_00419, assembly GCF_036023875.1. Classification (NCBI taxonomy): domain Bacteria; kingdom Bacillati; phylum Actinomycetota; class Actinomycetes; order Mycobacteriales; family Mycobacteriaceae; genus Mycobacterium; species Mycobacterium sp. NBC_00419. The sequence continues at coordinate 4,814,414 of NZ_CP107931.1, read as the reverse complement.
TCGTCGACGTAGAGCACGCCGCCGTGCGCGCGGGCCAGCAGGCCCGGCGAGAACGCGTGCTCGCCGTCGCGCAGCACCTTCTGCAGATCCAGCGAGCCGACCACCCGGTCCTCGGTGGCGCCGATGGGTAACTCCACCAGCCGCGAGCCCGCGTCCACCTCGGCCAGCACCGCCGCCAGGGCGCGCACCGCCGTCGACTTCGCGGTGCCCTTCTCGCCGCGGATCAGCACACCGCCGATCTCGGGTCGCACCGCGCACAACACCAGAGCCAGCCGCAGCCGGTCGTGACCGACGATGGCGCTCAGCGGGTAGCCGGCGGTACTCACGACGGGCTGTTCTTGAGCATCGGGACGTGCGGGATGCCGTCCTCGACGAACTCGTCGCCGTCGACGACGAAGCCGTGCCGGGCATACATCCCGGCGAGGTAGGTCTGGGCGTTGATCCGGCACGGGTGATCGCCGACATCGGCCAGTGCGGCCTGCATCAACCGGGTGGTGTGGCCCTGACCGCGCGCCGATCGACGGGTACACACCCGACCGATGCGGAAGGCCTTCTCCCCGGCGGAGTGCTCCTCCATCAACCGCAGCGTGGAGATCACCGCGCCGTCGGGCTGCTCCAGCCAGAAGTGGCGGGTCTCGGCGAGCAGGTCACGGCCGTCGAGTTCGGGGTACGGGCAGGCCTGCTCTACGACGAACACCTCGACGCGAAGCTTGAGCAGCTCGTAGAGAGTGGCCGCGTCAAGGTCCTTGGCCCAGGAGCGGCGCAGTGCGACCGTCACACCACCCCTGCCGGCTCCGGGTCACCGGTGGCCGGGGTGGAATCAGCGCCGACGGCTTCGGCGGCGCGGGCGGCGTCGGCTCCGCTGCCCAGGCCGAGCACCTTGTTGCCGTGCGCCCAGACCTCGGCGAACAGCTCCGGATTCTCCGACAGCTTGACGCCGAGTGACGGCACCATCTCCTTGAGCTTGGGCTGCCAGGACTGATAGCGGTCGGCGAAGCAGCGCTGCATCACGTCGAGCATGGCCGGCACCGCGGTCGACGCGCCGGGTGAGGCGCCCAGCAGGCCGGCGATGGAACCGTCGGCGGCGGCAAGCACGGTGGTGCCGAACTCGAGGACACCCAGCTTCTTCTTGTCACGGCGGATGACCTGCACCCGCTGGCCGGCGATGTCGATCTCCCAGTCCTGGCTCTGTGCCGTCGGGGCGAACTTCCGCAGGGTGTCGACGCGGTCCGCAGGAGATTGGAGCAGCTCGCCGATCAGGTACTGCAGCAGCGGCAGCTCGGTGAGCCCGACGCCGATCATCGAGGCGAGGTTGTTCGGCTTGACCGACAACGGCAGGTCGGTGACGTTGCCGGCCTTGAGGAACTTCGGCGACCATCCGGCGAACGGGCCGAACAGCAGCCAGTCCTTGCCGTTGATCACCCGCGTGTCCAAGTGCGGCATCGACATCGGCGGGGCGCCCAGCGGCGGCAGGCCGTACACCTTGGCGTGGTGGGCGCCGGTGAGGTTCGGGTTGTTGGTGCGCAGCCATTCCCCGCTGACCGGGAAGCCGCCGAAGCCCTTGGCCTCTTTCATGCCCGACTTCTGCAGCAGCGGCAGCGCGCCGCCGCCGGCGCCGACGAAGACGAACTTGGCCGACAGCTTGCGCTTCTCACCGGTGCGGCCGTTGACAATCTTGACCGTCCAGCTGCCGTCGGACTCCTGGCGCAGGTTGCGCACCTCGTGGCCGAACAGTGTGGTCATTCCGCGCTCGGCGCCGTACCCGAGCAGTTGGCGCGACAGGGAGCCGAAGTCGACGTCGGTGCCGTCCTGGCTCCAGTTCAGCCCGACCGGGTCGCTGAAGTCACGACCTTCGGCCATCAGCGGCAGCCGGCGGGCGAACTCGTCGGCGCCCTCGATGAATTCCATGCCGGCGAACAGCGGGTTGCGCACCAGGGTGTCGCGACGCCGGCGCAGATAATCGACGTTCGCGGCGCCCTGCACGAAGCTGACATGCGGGATGGGGTTCAGGAAGCTGCGGACGTCGGGCAGGATGCCGTGTTCGTGGGCGTACGCCCAGAACTGGCGGGTGACCTGGAACTGTTCGTTGACGTTCACCGCCTTGGCAATCTCGATGGTCCCGTCGGCGGCCTCGGGGGTGTAGTTGAGCTCACAGAGCGCCGAGTGCCCGGTGCCGGCGTTGTTCCACGGATCACTGCTCTCAGCGGCCGCGGCGTCCAGGCGCTCCACCAGAGTGATCGACCAATCCGGCTCGACCATCCGCAGCAGCGCGCCCAGGGTGGCGCTCATGATCCCGGCGCCGATCAGCACGACATCAGTTTTGGTGGTTTCAGGCACCAGTTCGTCCTTTACTCGTGACGGCTGTACTACTTGCCAGGTTATCCCGAGCCACCCGGAACTATTCGGTCGAGTCGCCAGCACCACACCGCCGCTAAGGTAAGCCCTGTGACGGCAGCGCACGCCGAATGGTCCGACGACGACCTGCTGGGCTTCCAGCAGACCACCCTGGCCCTGGGCCCCGACCCCGATGGCGAGGGCGACCTGTTCGCCACCCTGGTGCGCCGCGGCGGTGAGGCGCAACCGGCCGCCCACACCGTGCTCGCGGTGCACGGGTTCACCGATTACTTCTTCAACACCGAGCTCGCGCACCACTTCACTTCCCGTGGCTTCCGCTTCTACGCCCTCGATCAGCACAAGTGCGGGCGGTCGTGGCGGTCCGGCCAAACCCCGCACTTCACCACCGACCTGGCGCGCTACGACCGCGAACTGGAACGCGCGGCCGCGATCATCCTCGCCGAGAATCCGGGCACCCGGATTCTGGTCTACGGGCATTCGGCAGGCGGGCTCATTGTGTCGCTGTGGCTGGATCGGGTGCGCAGGCGCAAAGCGACGGCGACGCTCGGGATCGGCGGGCTGGTACTCAACAGCCCGTGGCTCGATCTGCACGGACCGGCCATCCTGCGCACCCGGCTGACGTCGACGGCCATCGGTGCCCTGTCCCGGGTGCGGAAGACCTCGGTGGTGCGCGGTACCAGCAAGGGTGGTGGCTACGGGCTGACCCTGCACCGCGAGTACCACGGCGAGTTCGACTACAACCTGCAGTGGAAACCGCTGGGCGGATTCCCGGTGACGCTCGGCTGGATTCATGCGATCCGGCGCGGACACGCCACGCTGCACCGCGGCCTGGACGTCGGGGTGCCCAATCTGATCCTGCGCTCCGATCACAGTGTGCGCGAAACGATCGTGCCCGACACGATGCAGCGCGGTGACGCGGTACTCGACGTCAGCCAGATCGCCCGCTGGGCAGGGTGTATCGGAAACCGGACATCGGTGGTGCCGGTCGTCGACGCCAAACATGACGTGTTCCTGTCGTTGGCGCAGCCGCGCACAGCGGCCTACCGTGAGCTGGCCGGCTGGCTGGACTTCTATCTCGAGCACTGTGCCGAGACCGCATCGGCGCCGGGCCGGGATTAGGGGACGTTGTGGAGCACTTCGACATCGCGATCATCGGAACCGGTTCGGGCAACTCGGTTCTCGACGAGCGCTACGACACCAAGAAGGTCGCGATCTGCGAGCAGGGCGTGTTCGGTGGCACCTGCCTGAACGTCGGCTGCATCCCGACGAAGATGTTCGTCTACGCCGCCGAGGTGGCGGCGACGGTGCGCGACGCCGCGCGCTACGGGGTGGACGCCCACATCGAACGGGTGCGCTGGAGCGACATCGTCTCGCGGGTGTTCGGGCGCATCGATCCGCTGGCGATGGGCGGCGAGCACTACCGGCGCTCGCTGCCCAATGTGACCGTCTACGACTCGCATACGACCTTCGACGGGCGCGGCGACAACGGCTACCGGCTGCGTACCGCCAACGGCGAGCAGTTCACCGCCGAGCAGGTGGTGATCGCGGCCGGCGCCCGGGCGATGGTTCCCGACGCGATCGCCGGCTGCGGGGTCGAGTTCCACACCAGCGACACGATCATGCGGATGGCCGAACTGCCCGAGCACCTGGTCATCATCGGCGGCGGGTTCGTGGCCGCCGAGTTCGCCCACGTGTTCTCCTCATTGGGCTCGCGCGTGACGCTGGTGATCCGCGGCAGCGCGCTGCTGTCGCACTGCGACGACACCGTCTGCGAACGGTTCACTGACATCGCGGGCAAGAAGTGGGAGATCCGCAGTCACCGCAACATGATCGGGGCGCACCAGGACGGTTCGCAGACCGTCGTCGAACTCGACGACGGATCCACCGTGCGGGCCGACGCGGTGCTGGTGGCCACCGGCCGCATACCCAACGGCGACCTGCTCAACCTCGAGTCGGTGGGCGTGGACCTCGAAGACGGCCGGGTGGTGGTCGATGAGTACCAGAGGACAACGGCGCGAGGCATTTTCGCTCTCGGCGACGTGAGTTCGCCGTATCAGCTCAAGCACGTCGCCAACCACGAGGCCAGGGTGGTCAAGAACAACCTGCTCGCCGACTGGGATGACACCGAGACGCTGATGCCCTCGGATCATCGCTTCGTGCCGTCGGCGGTGTTCACTGATCCGCAGATCGCCTGCGTGGGATTGAGCGAGAACGAGGCGCGTGCAGCCGGATACGACATCAGGGTCAAGATCCAGGACTACGGCGACGTGGCCTACGGCTGGGCGATGGAAGACACCACGGGTTTCGCGAAGGTGATCGTGGAGGCGGGCACGGGCACGATCCTGGGCGCGCACATCATGGGCCATCAGGCGTCGTCGTTGATCCAGCCGCTGATTCAGGCGATGAGCTTCGGGCTGGCCGGCCAGGACATGGCCCGCGGGCAGTACTGGATTCACCCGGCGCTGCCCGAGCTGATCGAGAACGCGCTGCTGGCCCTCTGTGGTGAGCGGCCGTGGCCGCCGGCCCGGCGGCACTGACGCTTTCTCCCGCGAGAAGTAGAGTCCGGCTCAGCGCGCCGGAACCACGAAGCCCCAGGGCAGTTCCAGCCGGTGCGCGGCCAGTAGCTCACTGTCGGAGAGCACCGCGGTGACGGTGTCGTCGGCGACCACCACCCCGTCATCCAGGACGATCGCTCGGTCGCACAACTGCGCGGCATAGGGCAGGTCGTGGGTGACGATGAGCATGGTCGCGGGCAACGTGGCCAGGGTTTCGGCGAGTTCGCGGCGTGCCACCGGATCGAGGTTGGCCGACGGTTCGTCGAGCACCAGGATCTCCGGTTCACACGCCAGCACCGTGGCCAGTGCCGCACGCCTGCGCTGGCCCACCGACAGGTGCGCCGGGCTGCGGTCGGCATGCTCGGACATCGACACGATCTCCAGCGCGGTGTGCACACGGGCGGCCAGTTCCTCGCCGGTCACCCCGAAGTTCGCCGGACCGAATGCCACGTCCTGGGCGACGGTCGGCATGAACAACTGGTCGTCGGGGTCCTGGAACACCAGGCCGACCCGGCGTCGGATATCGCGAAGACTCTTGCGGTCCAACAGGGTTCCGCCGATCTCAACGGTGCCCGACGTCGCGGTCAGCACGCCGTTGAGGTGCAGCATGAGGGTGGTCTTGCCCGCCCCGTTGGGTCCGAGGACGGCCACCCGCTCGCCGGGGGCGATGCTCACGTCGACGCCGTCGAGGGCGATCCGGCCGTCCGGGTAGCGATAGCGCAGGGCGTCGACGCGGATGGCGGGCGGGCTCACCGGAGTAGCCATGCGGCCCCCGCCACGGCGACCGCTGCCGCCGCGGGCATCAGCGCGCCCAGCCACTGCGCGGCCGACGCCTGCGGCCGCGCGCCAACGATCGCCAGTTCGGGGACCCGGCCGTCGAACCCGCGCGAGGTCATGGCCAGGTAGACCCGCTCCCCGCGTTCGTAGGACCGCAGGAACAGGGCGCCAACACCTTTGGCGATCGCACCCGCCTGATGCAGGGCACGCGGCGAGTCGCCGCGGGAGATCCGGGCCATCCGCATCCGGCCGATCTCGGCCGACAGCAGGTCGATGTAGCGGATCATCAGCACGAGCATAGAGGTGATCAGGCCTGGCACCCCGAGCCTGCTCAGCGCCAGCGGAAGCTCACGTGCCGAGGTCGTGGCCGCCACCGTCAGCGAACCGGCCACACCCAGCGTTCCTTTGACCACGATGCCCCACGCCGCCCACAGACCGGTCACCGACAGCTGCATGCCCGCGAACTCCACGCGCTCGCCGCCCTCGGCGAACGGCAGTAGCACGGCCAGAACGACGAACGGCGCCTCGATCAGCATCCGCGGCAGGATCCAGCGCAGTGGGATCCGCGCCACCTGCCACACCACGAGGACGATGCCGGCGTAGCACGCGAACGGCCAGATCATCTCCCGCGGAGTGGCCACCACCGCCAGGACGAACACCACCAGGGCCGCGATCTTGACCTCGGCGGGTGCGTGGTGCACCACGGAGTGCCCATCGCGGTACAGCGGATGGGAATGCCCGGCTCCCACGGGGTTCAGTTCCCGGAGCGTCGGCTGCGGGCGAGCAGCCAGAACGCCCCGCCGGCCAGCGCCAGCACGGCGAAAGCTCCGATGATTCCGGCCAGTCCGACGCTTCCGGAATGCCCGAAGACGGTGTAGTCGGCCAGCGGGGACACCGACATCGGGTGCTCGGTGGCGTGCTGGGCGATGCAGTTGCCGGTCAGCTGCTCACCATGCGGGGCGTCGACGACCTGGCAGCCCTGCAGCGTCGCCGAATCCAGTCCGTCGGGGCTGGAGCTGGCGAAGTAGGACACCACTCCCGCGATCACCACGATGGCCGCGAGGAACCCGGCCCAGAACCGCCAGTGCTGCCTCATGCCGGCACCGGCGTCTCGGTGCGACTGCGCCGAAGGAGATACACCAGGTCGGGCCGCGACCGGGCCACCGCCATGACCGTGACCGCGGTGATCACCCCTTCACCGATTCCGATCAGGACGTGGGTGCCGAGCATGTAGGTCGCCACCGTGGTCAGCGAGGTGGGCGCCGCTCCCCCGATCGCGTACTCGATGACGAAACCCATTGATGCGCACACCGTTCCGACCACAGCGGACACGAAAGCGACGACACCGAGTGCCGGCACCGAGCGCTCCTTGCCCTGGCGTCGAACCACCGCGAACAGAACGACCGCGGTCGAGTAGCCGGCGGCCACCCCGATCAGGGCCATGTTGGTGATGTTCATCCCGAGCGCCGTCACGCCCCCGTCGGCGAACAGCAGCGACTGGACGATCAGCACGATGGCGATACACAGCACACCGGTGGACGGGCCGACGAGGATCGCGGCCAGCGCACCACCGAGAAGGTGCCCGCTGACACCGGGCAGGATCGGGAAGTTGATCATCTGCACGGCGAAGATGAACGCCGCAACCAGACCCGCCAACGGAACCGCGCGCTCGTCGAGTTCGGCCCGGGCCCGCCAGGCGCAGAAGCCCACGGCGGCGATCGCGAGGGCTCCGAACATCACCGAGGTGGGAGCGTTCACCAGGCCATCGCTCATATGCATGGCCGTGATCTGGACGCTCACGCGTGCCTCCTCGCCGAAACGGGCGCCCTGCTGGCGGCCGCATTCCAACCTAGTGCGGGCAGCCGTCATCTGTCTACATGTTCAGATGAACTATTGGTTACTCACTGTGCGCGGCGCCGATCCAGTGCAGCAGATCGTGCACGGTGTGATCTTCGAGACGGTAGCTGACCAACCGGCCGACCCGCGTCGAGGTCACCCATCCCTGCTGGCGCAGCACCCGAAGTGCTTGCGAGACAGCGTTTTCCGACCTGCCCAGCGCCGACGCGAGATCGCCGACGCAGATTCCGGGGGCGCGGTGCAGGCAGAGCAGGATTTCCAGTCGGTGCGGGTCGCTGAGCAGGTCGAAGCGCTGCGTCCAGCCGTTGATGTCCACGTCGGCCAGCGCAGAGGAGGCACGTTCGACCGTCACCTCGTCGCCTGGCCCGTCCATGACTAGGAATCTAGTCGAGCAGTAGGCCAATCCCGATCAGCTGGAACAATCCGGCCCCGGTGCGCGACTATTGACTCGTGGACTGCGATGTCGCCCGCGAGGCGCTATCAGCTCGGATCGACGGAGAACGGGAGCCTGTCCCGGCACCCCGCGTCGACGAGCACCTCGGCACGTGTGACACGTGCCGCGAGTGGTACTCGCGCGCCGTCGATCAGACCCAACTGCTGCGCCGCCTGGCGGGCCGGTCGCAGGTGCAGGCTGTCGCCGCACCCGCCGAGCCCGCGCGGCGCACGTTGGCACCGGCCTGGGCCGCGGGGGGGCAGCGCTGGGCGCTGGGGGCAATCGGTGTCGCCCAACTGGTGCTGGCCATCGCGCAGGGCTTCGGCGCCAACGTCGGGACCTCGGCCGGTCACCACGCCATGATGGCCGGGCATCTCCTCAACGAGTCGACCGCATGGTCGGCAGCGCTGGGCGTGGTGATGATCGTCGCCGCGGTGCGCCCGGGCGCCGCCGCCGGGCTGGCCGGTGTGCTCACAGTGTTCACCGTGACCCTGGCCGGCTACGTCGTCAGCGACGCGATGACCGGTGCGGTCACCCTCGACCGGATTCTGAGTCACCTCCCCGTCCTGCTCGGCACGGTTGCGGCACTGCTGGTCTGGCGCGCCGACCGCACGCCGGGGCCCGACGGCCGCTCCGACGCCGCCGCGGCGACCGACGGCCTGGTGCTGCCCGACAATGCCGCGCGCGGACGCCGGCGCGGTCACCTCTACCCCACCGACGGCTCCGCGGCCTGACGGCGAACGCCCGCGGAATGCCGACAGTAACCTCACGGCGGAAAATCGGGCCTTCGGCCGCCGTGGCGTTACTGTCGGCGATCGGGTCGCAACGCCTACAGCATCACCGCGAACATCACCGCCATACCGATCGCCATCATCGCCTGGCTGAGCAGACCCAGTTGGTGCACCGCGTCGCCGGATGACCGGGACTGGCGCGCGGCGAGATACCGGTACAGCCACACCACCGCCGCAACAGCGAAGCCGATGGTGCACACCCAGTTCAGCGTGGCGATCCAGGCCGGATACCCGCCGCCCGCGGGCGCCGGGTCCCCCATCGGCATGTCCGGCATATCCATTCCCGGCATGTTCATATGACCCGAGTGGTGACCGCCCGAGCCGGCGGCATCCGTGGACCCCGACGGCTCGCCGGGCAGAATGCGCCCGTTCATCGCCGCGTACATCCACGCCATCGCCAGCATCATCAGCGCGTGGTAGCCGGTCACCAACCGATGGCCGGCCCCCGCCGCACTTGCCGCGATGGCGGCGAACCACACCGTGGCGAGCAGAAAGAACAGCATCGGCGGGACCGTCGGCAGGGCGGCGCCACGCGGCCAGGCCATCACAGCCATGGCCACCGCCATGATCGCGTGCAGCGAGTAGCTGACGACGCTGGGCCAGCGGCGATGCCCGGTGGCGATAGCGAAACCGCACTCCGCGGCGCTGAGCACGAACAGCAGCGTGACGACCCAGCGCACCGTCAGATCCTGGATCATCGGCCATCATCTTTCGATCTCGGGAACATGTCTGCATTGGTCGACCGGCGGCGCCCCGTAGTTCCCACCGCACGGGATTCACTACGACGAAGAGTCGTAGACTAGCGGCGATGGAGTCGAGCCGCACGGGCACCCGACCCGCCGGACGATGGACCCTGGTCGGCGGATACCTCGCCATGGCCGCAGCCCTGATCGGCTACGCCGCGGCGTCCGGCAACGCCCGCTTCCTGATAACCGGGGACTCCTTCCCCGGACTGCTGACCAGCGCCGCCGAGATCGTCGGCAGCTTCACCGCCATGCTGGCCGGCGCGATCTGCCTTGGTGCGCTGGTCTTCGTCGTCGTCACGGCGTGCCCCGATGAACGCGGGGTGCTCGACGCGTCCTCATTCCGCGTGCATCTGCTCGCCGAACGGGTTGCACCGCTGTGGGCGGCTACCGCGGGGGTCATGGTGGTGGTCCAGGCGGCCAATGATTCCGGCGTGTCGGTTTCCCGCCTGGTCAGCGGCGGCGGCATCGGTTCGGCAGTGGGCGCCTCGGAGATGGCCCGCGGCTGGGTGGCGGTGGCCGTGTTCGCCGCCGTCGTCGCCGTCGCGCTGCGTCTGACGGTGCGCTGGGTCTGGCACGTGGCGTTGCTGATCCCGAGCCTGATCGCGGTGCTCGCCGTCGCGGTGACCGGGAACGCCGGGCAGGGACCCGACCATGACTATTCGACGAGCGCCGTCATCGTGTTCTCCCTCGCGCTGGCCGTGCTGGCCGGGACGAAGATCAGCGCGGCCGTGGCACCGCCGGAGGCTGCGCTGCGGCACCGAGTCCTGCTGGTCGAGGTCATCGCCGCTGCCGTGGCGCTCGGTTACGGCGGGCTGCTGCTGTACCTGCTGACCGACCCAGGCTCGCTCGCCGGCACGGACTACGGGCGGCTGGGACTGCTGGCGGGCGCGGTGCTGCTGGTGACCGTGCTGCTCGACATCGCCCGGCTGCGGACCCGCACGGCCGAAACACCCAGTCCCGCCGGTGCGGTGGCGATGATCGTCGCGCTCGCGGCGGTCTCGGCGATGGCGACCCAGACCGCACCGCGGCTGCTGGCCCACAAGTTCACCGCGTGGGACGTCTTCCTCGGGTACGAACTCCCCCAGCCGCCGAATGTGGTTCGGCTGCTGACGGTCTGGCGTTTCGATGTGCTACTCGGGGTCGCCGCGGTGGTGCTGGCCGCGCTCTACGTCGTCGGGGTGGTCCGGCTGCGCCGCCGCGGCGACGCCTGGCCGCCGGGCCGGCTGGTGGCCTGGCTGCTCGGTTGCCTGGCGCTGCTGCTGGCCACCAGTTCGGGTGTGCGGGCCTACGGCTCGGCCATGTTCAGCGTCCACATGTCCGAGCACATGGCACTGAACATGTTCATCCCGGTGTTCCTGGTGCTGGGCGCCCCGATCACCCTGGCGTTGCGGACGCTGCCCGCCGCGGCGGCCGGCCAACCGCCGGGGCCGCGGGAATGGCTGATGTGGCTGGTGCATTCACCGGTGTCGCGGTTCCTGTCGCATCCGGCGACGGCGTTCGTCCTGTTCGTCGGATCGCTCTACGCGGTGTACTTCACGCCGCTGTTCGACACGCTGGTGCGCTACCACTGGGGTCATGAGTTCATGACCGTGCACTTCCTGATCACCGGCTACCTGTTCTTCTGGGGCATCATCGGCATCGATCCCGGCCCGCGCCGGCTGCCCTTCATCGGCCGGCTCGCCATGTTGTTCGCGGTGATGCCGTTCCACGCCTTCTTCGGCATCGCCACCATGACCATGACGTCGGTCATCGGGGACAGCTTCTACAGCAAGCTGGATCTGCCGTGGCTGTCCAGCCTGCTCGACGACCAGCACCTCGGCGGCGCAATCGCCTGGGGCTCAAGCGAACTGCCGGTGATCGTGGTGGTCATCGCCCTGGTGGTGCAGTGGGCCCGCCAGGACCGCAAGCTCGCTACGCGTACCGACCGGCACGCCGACGCGAACTACGGCGACGACCTCGACGCCTACAACGCGATGCTGCGGGAACTGTCCAATACCCGGCGCTGAGGCCGCTGAGGCAGTAGCAATTGCTGGCGCTCGGATGCCGACAGACCGCCCCAGATTCCGTACGGCTCACCGGTGGCCAGGGCATGCCTTCGGCACTCCACCATGACCGGGCAGCGCTGACAGAGGGTCTTGGCGGCCCGTTCTCGGCCGATGCGCGCGGTGTGGGTCTCGCCGTCCGCGCCGAAGAAGACCGACGAGTCGGCTGCGTGATCGAACGTACGCATGAAGCGACCAAAGGCGGGCAACCTGTACTGGAAGGGCCGAGGATGGGCGGTCCCCCGAGGGGCGGGCACCATCCACAACGGCTTGGGATTGACGCATGGTGCGACCCGGCTTATAGAAATGGGCACCGCGTTCAGGCACCAGAAAGTGTCCTGCCGTCCGTCCGATGTCGCTCGGTACGGGCCGGCCCTATTGGCGCCTCTCAGCGTTCCGCCCTCTGGTGGTCCATCATATGCAGAGATCGAATATGAAGCGTTACCAGAAGAAGCCGAAGTCTTCTCAAGTAATCTGTGCTACAACGTTTTTCGGCTGCCCGGCTCCAATGGATCTGGTGGATATCTCATCAAACCTGGCGGTCGTCGGATCTTGCCGGGCCTCTGAATTATCTGGCGGCCGAGTTTGAACAGCATCAGTCCCGATCTCCTTCTCGGACATGGCGGCAGTGACTTGCCAGCGGGGGCGCCCCTGCATAGCCGTCGCGCCTTCTAGGCACGAGTGATCGTCAGGACGTCACCCACCCTGCGGCGTGGACGGTAGGCCGCGGCGGCGGGGGAGCATGACTTGTCGGTGGCCAGCCGCACACTGTTCCGATGTCGAGCAAGCGCAGGAGCACCAAGGCGCCACCAACACCGCGCACCGCTGTGCGGTTCAAGTTCGGTCCTGACGTCAGGCCACACACGATCGCCGAGTTCAAGCGCACCCGTGGGCTACCGAGAATCCCTGGTCTGCATCAGACCCCCGGACTCATAGCAGAGCGCGTCCGCTCCTTCACGCAGACGGTGAACGATGTCGTGCCGCCCGGTACGACGGTGTCCGTGTGGCCCGCGATCGACATGGCCGTCACTCTTGCGCACGTCGCGCCGGAGCAGTTCGGGCCGGCGGCGGGGGCCGCTTACACCGTCGACCGCGGCGCGAACATCGCTGTGGCAAAGACCATCACGCGCGCCGACGGGAGCGGCTTCGACATCGTCGTGGACGGCAACCTATTCATCAGCGCGCAAGCGGACAGCGATGAACAGGTCGGGTACAGGTCCGCTACGCTCGCACACCTCGCGGCGCACGAGCCGCAACACATCGTCCAGACTCTCGCTGCACTGGACACCGGGGATCTGGCTGAGGCCGCCCGAGGCGAATCCCCCGCGGTGAACGACCTCCTGCTGCCGTTCGCCGAGGCGATCAACGAGTACCAGTGCGATCTTGCCGCCAACCGCATCATCGTCGAGCCCTTCCCACATGACGACCAGTCTCTGTCCGACGACCTACATGCGTTCCGGGCGGCGCTCTCGGCATCCGTTCGCTTGAACGACACGGACCGGCACCTGGCGTGCAGGACCGTCCTGACCGCCGCGAAGGAACTGGTCAAGAGCGTCGGATATGCTGCCGCCTACCGCTTCCACGACGGTGCCGATCGGTCGGCCCCGGACCCATTGCCCGAGCAGTGGGACCGCTATCTGGAGGGGCTCTGGGCGGACCTGCTGGACATGTTCGCCACAATTCCCGCCGCCGGTGAGGCCACCGACATAGCCGCGTTGGCGCAAACCGTCTATGCGATGACCGAACGAGCGCTTCGGTGGCTTGAGGAGATTGGGGTCAGGTACGAGGTGGAGGTGCGGGGGGACGAGTGGCTAAGGTCGTGCTGGTGGAGCGTCGCCGAGCCGATCTGACGACTCTGCGCCGCGCTGAGCCAGAGGCGGTTGAGCGGATGTCCACCGGGTGTCGGCGGCCCACCCTAAGCTGCGCTTATGGCGCGGAACCGCAACCAACGTCGCAAGCCAAAGGTTACTGCTCCAGCCAAACCTCGACTGGCGCACGAACGGTTCGCCCCGAGCGCCCCACAGACTCTCCGAGAAATCTGCCTCGGAGTGGGACCGCATCGTCTGCGGTTTGCGGGCCTAGATTTTCTGAAGCCTGAGGATCTCCGCCCGAGCACAAGACCAGCTACGGCCGGTGGCGTGGGTAGCCAGTTGCGCACGCAGCTGCCCCACTGGTGGACTTGCCAACGGCCGGACGTTGCGGAACCGGGGCTTGGCCGGCGAGTCGACGCACCCCCGTAGATGGCCTCGCTGGGGGTGGCGCCGACCTCGCTCGGCCCGCTGCAGGGTTACGCGATTATGCGGTGCAGCGCGGCCGCCACGGTGCAGGCGGTGACGATCGCGGTGACGATGCCCGCCGAGAGGTAGCCGACTCCCCCGGCGGCGCTAGCAAGCAGTGCGATCACCACCCAGCGCAGGGGCAGGCGTTCGGCCGGCAGATGGTTGCGGTCCCGAGAAGGCCGCAGAGACGGTACCTTCGACATTGTGTTGTTCCTCCAGTTCGCGCTTACGGGATGACGCACCGCGGCCTTCGGGGATTGGAGCCCCGAAGGCCGCTTCGTTGGCTTACATTTCTCAACCCGCGAGCTGATGTTCTGCAGGCCGCTGACGTGCGCCTATGACTGTTGTACGCGGTTTTCGAGCGGCCCGTGCTACCGTGTGCCCAACGGCTTAACCCGCCAGAAAGAAAGTGTCCACGTCAGCGAACCGTGTTTTTAGGAGGGTTAAGGCGTTGCGGGTAGCGCGGTGAACTAAGTCCGAAACGTGAGGTAAATCACTATCGCGATACAGGTTGGGCTGCAGCCTTTCTTTGAAATGAGCATTTCCCGGCCTCCGAACGCCCGCGAACGAGCCGTTCTGACTGCTCGGCTCAAGCGGCTCAGGAAAATGGAGCAATCCGTGGCCGACGCTGGCCAGCGGCTCCAGGAGCTCCTGGCCAGCCGGACTACCCCGCCCGGAGACATTCGGATTCGGCACCGCTTCGTGCGTCTCGATGACCCGGACCCTGCGGCAGAGACGACCACACGCAACGCCACCAGGCGGGAACAAAGGCCGCCGAGCACTCGACTAATGTCACCGCGGGGACGGGCGTTGCCGTTCCTCCTGATCTCGTTGTTCGAGGCACAAATGCGTTTGGGCCCAGGGCAAGTCGCCACCCCCAACCTGTTGGCGCTCAAGTCCGACGACAACAATGCGCCAGCATGGTCCGACTACATCGCCACCGATGCCCAACCGTCGCTGGAGGGCAGGGTCTTCGTCAGTGTGCCCACCAAGAAGGCCCGCCAGATTCAATCTGGCCTGCTCCGGCTGCACGCGCAGAATCTCATCCACTTGCCGCCAGCCAAGGGCCACAAGCGGAACTATGAGGACTTCATGCTGATGCGGGAAGACGCCCGCTTGATCGGGGACAACAGCGAGTATCGAGTGCCCGAGCATGAGGCCGAGTACTTCACCGTGCCCACAACGCTGTTTACCAACGGCTGGATTCAGGTTCTTGAAGACAGTGAGCTGGCCCTGCTGCTCATCGCCGCCCGCATGCGCTGCAAGCATGGCGATACTCCAGTGCCGCTGCCAGCCGGACCCCGCAAGCTGAACTACGGCCTTAGCCGCGACTCGTACGAGGCCTCCCATCGCATGCTGGATTATCTGGACATCCTTGATGTCATCTCCGATTGGCGGCGCTCTGGAGACGGAAAAGTAGACGGCTTCAACGACCACGGCGCCAAACCCCACGAGCTGCGTTTTCACCCCGAGACCCTCAGCAAGCCAGCCCACCAGAGCATCGTCGAGACCATCACCGCACAACTTGCCCGGCCGGAGATGACCAAACACGCCAGGATGAACTAGGGAACCATCACCCGGAGCCCCATCGATTTCGTTCGGACAGTGGGCCCCGGGACTGCCAGACAATTCGGCGGCATGTCAGTACTCGCGTCTACCGTTGCTGGGATGCAGGATTCAGCGATCGATAACAACGCCGCAGACGTGGCTTTACGCAGTTTGTTGGCCGACATTGCGGAACGTACCCGTAACCCCGGCAAGCGGCAGTTCGTTCTGCACTACCTACGGACGATGAATCCGTTGGCCGAACGGTCCGAATCGGAACTCGACGTACTCAGTCGAATCTGTGACCACGGCGTCAGCCTCGCCCGGATGAATCGCGAACTCAGTGTCATTATCAGCAGCCCACGGTGACGAATGTTGCTGCGCCGTTGCAGATTCCACCCAATCATCTCCCTTCCCTGCTTGAACTGACCGTGTTCGTCAGCAACGTTGACGAGTCCTCACAGTTCTACCGCGCCTTGGGATTTCGGCTGTTCGAGGTCGATGCGCCTGGCTATCCGCAGATGGTTGACGGATCGTTGGGCATTAACACTGGGTTTCAGATTGTCTCTGCGGGCTCCAGGTCCCCAACCCACATCCAATTGGGCTTCTATGTGGCCGACCTCGCCGTTGTGGCCAACGCTTTGCAACGCCTCAGCATCCCGTATCAACTACCCATGCCTCGTCGACTCACCACCGAGGACCCAGACGGAAACCACCTGCACCTGACCGAGTTGGCCCGAGACGATCGAACAAGTCCTGCCTAATCACGGTGAGCGAAGCGCGCCGCACTCCCGGTCGCGCGCTGAGGCCACTGCCATCTGCCCGGGAATTCCAATACGATTGATGCCTCGCTTCTCCTGAAGTGTTGAGCCGCAGAGAGAAGAAGGTTTGTCGTATCGTCGTTCATTGGGCGGACGGTACGCATGAAGGGTGGACACAGGCGGATTCCTTGCCAACGCCGCAAATCTGTCGGGGCCCCGTGCAACGCTTGCGCCTGTGTCACATAACACCGAGCAGCTCCACGTCTTAATCGACCGCTGCGAACAGTTCCGCGATGCCAAGGCGCCAGCGGGCTACCGCGATAGCCTTGCCCTCTGCGTGGTCGATTCCGTGCAGTCCACCGGCGTCACGTACTCCAGCGTGGAGTCGGTCATTACTCGCTACCGGGCCTACCGTAGGGAACAGAGCGGCGACCCGAACACCGACGGCGTGCCCGAACTCCTCACCACGTTCGACGAGCTGATCGGCGCGGGCGGATGGGCGCTAAGGATCGGCAACCGCAACCGCACCTCGACGCACGCCGGCGCCCCACTGAAGTCCGCCGCAATCCGCGCCGCTGCGCTCGCCCTCGCCGCCGAGGAAGTCGACAGCGCCGCCAGTCTGAGGAAAGCAGCCCTGGACACAGAGCGCTTGACGCGTGTGGAGGCGTCGTGGAGAGCCGTTCCCGGTCAACGCTCCGGAATCACATGGCACTACGTGCAGATGCTCGCCGGGATCCCTGGCATCAAGCCGGACCGCATGATCTGCCGTTTCGTCGCAGATGTCTTAGGGATGCCCCGTCGCGCTGTCACGACCGGGTTCGCCCTACAGATCCTGACCGCTACGGCGGTGGAAATGGGCATGTCTCCGACCGACCTCGACCACGGTGTCTGGCAGTGGCAGCGGGCGCGGCGGTAGGCAACTTGTACGTGGTTCTCATGGTGCGACGTGGCCGATACATCAATTAGGGCGAAGCAGTTGGCCGTGGTCGTTGCTGGCGGCACGCAACAAGTCGTCCATCGCTCGCAGCCCGCTCAGCTTGATTGGCGGTAGCCAGGGGGCCTCGTGAGTCCACATCCGCGCGGTGCCGATCTCTGGGATGACAAAGGCGAGCGCGCCGGGGGTTCGGCCGTGTCCGGGTACGGCAATTCTGCTGTGCCTCGTTGGGTCGGCCCCTGGCGGCACAGAAAAGGTGAGGGCGGTGCGGCCATTTTGGTCGTCGACGGTGCCCTGGGTGAGCCAGGGGGCCATGCGCGTTTGGTCGCCGGCGAACCGGAAAGGGTGCAGCCCGTCACCGGTTAAACGGGTGATGTAGCCGCCCACTGTGGCAATGTCGTCGAAGGCGGAGATGGCTTGCATGGCAGCCACGAGCCGGAATTCAGCAGTTGCACTTGGAAGGGCCGAGTGGTGTTGGCTTTGGAACGCGGAGAATGCGGCGGGGTCTCCGATCCATAGACGAGGCAGCGCGCTGCTGTCGTCCACTTGGCCGCGAACGATTCTCCACAGCTTGGGATTTGGGGCGCGCTTGGCGATGAGGAACGACTTGGACACGTTGCGTGAGTCGTGGTCGACGCTGTACCGGCGCAGTGACTCCACAATCTGAGCGAGGCCCTGTCCTCGTAAGCTGGTGACGAACCGCAGGGCGGACTCGGGATTGTCTCCTGCAACAGCAACCGCGATGTCATCGTCGATGATCACGATCTTCAGGCACGGGTGAGTGTAGATGTGCCGCGTAGCGACATCATCAAGCCTGTCGGTCAACTTGGTGTCGGCAAGCAGTGTGACGCGGCCAGCGGCGTCTGAAAGTACCTCGGCGATCGCGAATGTCATGCACGCAAAGGGGTTTCGCGTGCGATCGTCGTCACGCCGTCGCTGCGGCGCTCAATCCGACAGAAGACCCAGGAACGCTGCTCGCGACAACTGCACCGTGTTCTGATGGCGCGGCTGCACCCGCGCAGGAGAGGCATCGTCACCGACCACCTTCCAGATCCGATGTCGCCGACGCGCGGCGGTCACTGCGCCGCCACGGTAGCCAGTCAGAGCGCGGGCCCGAGATCATCGTCAATTGCCTTGTCCTGCTTGGACCTGTGCTGCCCCATGCCAAGAATCATCTCTTGGACTTCTCTCACTCAGGACGGAGAGTATCGATTAAATGCACCTAGATCAATACGAACGAAGCTCTCGAAGGCACGCGTACTTGCGCTCACCTACAAAAGAAGCGCGGACGCCCTGCTCCTAAGTGAAAAAACGACCTACATTTGGCCTTCCGTACGTCCGGTTACGTTCTTTCTGCCGCTGAGGCCAACCGGCTTCTCTTCGGCCTGCGGGCATCGGATCGAGCGAGTTCAGGCCGCGGATTGGCCCCGACGCGCCGTCAAGCCTTCGGCTATGCGATCGCACCAGAAACTCCTCACACGACGGAGGAAGCGCCCACCGCAACGACGACGGCCGAGCTGTCGGCCAACACCGGGCAGCGCTGACAGAGGGTCTTGGCGGCCCGTTCTCGGCCGATGCGCGCGGTGTGGGTCTCGCCGTCCGCGCCGAAGAAGACCGACGAGTCGGCAGCCCGGCACACCCCACGAAGCTGCCAGTCCCACTCGTGGGTTGACGGCCGCGGAAATCGTTGTCGCCTCACGCTTTACATAGTCGTGAGCCGGGCGTGGCCGGTTCCCGGTTCAGCCGACGACGGAGTATTCGCCTTCTTCGTCGAGGGCGGCCTGCACCTGCTCGACGGTCAGATCGGTGTCGGCGCGCACCCGCACCGTCGACGGTTCACCGAGGTCCACCTCGACGGCACTGACATCCGGCAGCGCGCCCAGCGCGGTGCTGACCACGCGGACGCAGCTCTGGCAGTGCAGTCCGTCGACCTTGAAGGTCTGCTCCGGCATGGTGATTCAGCCTTTCCGGTCAGTGCCTGCGAAGTTGCGCAGCCGCAAGCTGTTCGAGACGACGAAGAACGACGAGAACGCCATCGCCGCACCGGCGATCAGCGGGTTGAGCATGCCGGCCGCGGCGATCGGGATGGCGGCCACGTTGTACCCGAATGCCCAGAACAGGTTGACCCGGATGGTGCGCATGGTGGCCCGGGCCAGGTCGAGTGCCTGCGGCACGATGTCGAGATCGTCGCGCACCAGGATGATGTCGGCGGCTCCGATCGCGACGTCGGTACCCCGGCCGATCGCCAGCCCCAGATCCGCCGACGCCAGAGCGGGGCCGTCGTTGATGCCGTCGCCGACCATGGCGACCACCCGGCCGCGGTCGCGCAACTGCTCGATGACATCGACCTTGCCCTCGGGTAGCACCTCGGCGATCACCTCGTCGATACCCACCTGGGCGGCCACCGCACCCGCCGCGCTGGCGTTGTCGCCGGTCAGCAGCACCGTCCGCAGTCCCCTGCTGTGCAGCGCCGCCACGGCGCCCGCCGCCGACTCCTTGACCGCGTCGGCCACTGCGATCGCGCCGCACACCACACCATCAACGGCGACGAAAACGACTGTCTCCCCGCGTGATTCGGCGGCCCGCCAGGCCGATTCCAGCTCCGCACCCAGCGGGGTGTCACCGCGCACCCAGACCGGCCGGCCCACCGTCACCGACGTGCCCGCCACCACACCGGTAACTCCGCGCCCGGCATAGGACCGGAAATCCTCCACCTCACGCCGGTTGGTGACCGCACCCGCAATCGCCACCGCAACCGCGTGTTCGGAGGCGGTCTCGACGGCCGCGGCCAGCCCGAGAACGTCGTCGGCCTGCCAGCCGTCGGCGGCCGTCACGCCGGTGACCGTGAGATGACCGGTGGTCAGGGTCCCCGTCTTGTCGAAGACGACGGTGTCCACGGCACGGATGGCCTCCAGCGCCTGGTAGCCCTTGAGGAAGATGCCCAGTTGAGCGCCGCGCCCCGAGGCCACCATCATCGCGGTCGGGGTGGCCAGGCCCAGTGCGCACGGACAGGCGATCACCAGCACCGCCAGCGCAGCCGAGAACGCCCGGTCCGCGTCGGCGCCGAAGGCCAGCCACACCGCGGCCGTCACTGCCGCGATGACGAACACGACGGGCACGAACACCCCGGCGATCCGGTCGGCGAGCCGTTGCGCGTCGGCCTTCTGCGCCTGGGCCTCCTCGACCAGACGCACCATCCCGGCGAACTGGGTGTCGGCGCCCACGGCGGCCGCCTCGACGATCAGCCGCCCGTCGAGAACCACGGTGCCGCCGACGACGCGGCCCCCGGGATGGGCGCGGGCCGGTTTGGACTCGCCGGTCATCGCGCTCATATCGATCGCCGCGCTGCCCTCGACCACCAGGCCGTCGGCGGCGATCGTCTCGCCGGGGCGCACCACGAAGCGCTGCTGCTCCTTGAGCTCGTCGGCCGGGATCACCATCTCGGTGCCGTCGCCGAGCAGCACCGTCACGTTCTTGGCGCTCAGGGCGGCCAGCGCGCGCAACGCGCCGCCCGCCCGCGACTTGGCCTTGGCCTCGAAGTACCGGCCCGCCAGGATGAACACGGTGACGCCGGCGGCGACCTCGAGATAGATCGCGTCGCTGCGCAGCAGCGCCTGCCAGATTCCGCGGCTCTCGCGGATGCCGTGGCCGAGGAAGATCGTGTACAGCGACCACAGCGTGGCCGCGGTGACGCCGACGGAGATCAGCGTCTCCATCGACGCGGTGCCGTGGCGCGCGTTGCGCAGGGCGACGCGGTGGAACGGCCAGGCCGCCCAGGTGACGATCGGCAGCGCCAGCGCGGTCAGCACCCATCCCCACCCGGTGAACCGGGTGCTGGGGACTACAGCGAACATCACCGACAGATCGGCCAGCGGCACGAACAGCACCGCGGCGACGGCCAGCCGGCGCAACAGGCTCCGCGCGGTCTGGTCGTCGGGGTCGGGCGCCTCGACCGGTGTCGCGCTGCGCGGAGCCGCGTCGTAGCCGGCCTTGCGGACCACCTCACACAGCGTGTCGGTGGGCACCGAGTCGGCGGCGTCGACGGTGGCCACCCGGGTCGCGTAGTTGACGGTCGCGTGCACGCCGTCGACCTTGTTGAGCTTGGTCTCCACCCGCGCCGCGCACGCCGCGCAGGACATTCCCGAGACGTCGAGCTGGACGCGGCGGACGTCGGTGTCGGCAGCGCCGCCGACGACAGATGCCGTCATCGTCCTCCTCGTCGATCGACAGTAATCGGCTCGAGTCGAATAGTCGGATGCCAACCGCACCGAGTTCCCGGAAACAGGAAATCCCTGGTTCTGGGCACATTCGACTCCTCCCAAAGTACTCCGGCGGGGTGTGCGGAAGCTCCTGCGGGGCTGGGGATGTGCCCGCAACCGCGATCCCCTACTCTGACTTCCCGTGAGCGAACGCGACGACGACCAGGTGACCCGGTGGGCACTGGCCGCCGGGCGCGGTGACAACGCCGCGCTGGACGCCTTCATCCGGGCAACCGAACGCGACGTGTGGCGAACCGTCGCCTTCCTGGGCGACCCGGGCAACGCCGACGATCTGACCCAGGAGACGTTCCTGCGTGCCCTGGGATCGCTGCCCCGGTTCTCCGGACGCTCCTCGGCGCGCACCTGGCTGCTGTCGATCGCCCGCCGCGTCGTCGTCGACCAGATCCGGCGCAACCAGGCCCGGCCGCGCAGCACCGGCTACAGCGTCGACCTCGACCAGGTACTCGACACCCGCCGCAGCGCGGCCCGCTTCGAGGACATCATCGAGATCCGGATGTTGCTCGACGGCCTCGACGACGACCGCAGGCACGCGCTGATGCTCACCCAGGTGCTGGGCCTGTCCTACGCCGAGGCAGCCGAGGTGTGTGGCTGCCCGGTGGGCACCATCCGCTCCCGGGTGGCCCGCGCCCGCGACGACCTCATGACCGCGGCCCACCGCGACGACCAGGTGATCTAGGCCGGGAACCAGCGGCCCGCTCGATCCGACTAGTCGAGGTGCCCAGTAGCGATGTCGCAGAGATGCTGCGCGGGATCGAGCGTCAGGTCCTCGACGACGTCTGGATCGATCCGCGGCGCAGAGTCTTCACCGCCGTCGTCATCGCGTGGCTCGCCGCGGCGGCAGCGCTGGGCTGGGCCGACGTGCATGACCGTGCCGCTACTGGCACACCGGGCATCGCCGGCTGCGCCGTCTCGCTGAGCCTGTTTACGGCGACGGCCATGGTGTCATCGATTGCCCTGCTGCGCAGTACTTTCCGCTGGTGCACCCTGGGCGCGGGTGGTGTGGTGGCATCAGACCACCCCGATCGCCCAGGCTCCGGGGCCGCGCCTGTGGATGGCGGCAGGAGTGCTGTGTTCAGTGGTACTGGTGCTGGTGTGGCTGCAGGTGGTCCTGACCCCGCTGGAACGCTCCCAGCCTGATCTTCGGCTCAGTCCAGGAAGCCGTGCAGCAGCGCGGCCGAGCCCGCGACATGGGCCCGCATAGCCGATTCGGCGGCCCCGACATCACCGGCGAGGATCGCGATCACGATCGCCTCGTGCTGTTCGTCGGAGTGAACGATGTTGCGCCGCAACAACGGGATCTGGTCGAGCAGCGCGTTGAGCCGCATCCGGTTCTCGGCCACCATGGGCACCAGCGACGGCGCCCCGGCGGCCTCGGCGATGGCCAGGTGTAGCCGCGAGTCCAGCCTGCGGTAGTCCTCGGGGGTGGCGTCGCGGACGTCGACCAGACGCGACCACAGGCCTTCTCGTTCGGCGGCGGTCAAGGTGCGGGAGGCAGCCATCCGGGCGGCCCCGACCTCCAGGATCTCGCGCAGCCGCATCGCGTCGTCGAGTTCAGCCCGGTTGACGCGCACCGCTTCGTCGGACGGAGCGGGCAACTCCTGGGCCAGGAACGTGCCGCCGTAACGGCCCCGGCGCGACACCAGATACCCGGCGTCGGCCAGCGACTTGATCGCCTCGCGCACCGTGTCGCGGCTGACACCGAGTCTGGCGGCCAGCTCCCGCTCTGGTGGCAGCGAATCCCCCGGCGCGAGCACACCGAGCCGGATGGTCTGCAGCAGTCGGGCGACGGTGTCCTCGAAGGCGTTTCCGGGGCGCACCGGACGCAGCAGTGCCTCGGAAGCCACTGCTGAATCCGGTTCCGGCGCCGCCGCTGCCGACATCGCAGCCTCTACAGCGGAGTCACGTAGTGGCCGCTGATGCCGCCGTCGACCAGGAACGTCGACCCCGTGATGAACGACGAGTCGTCACTGGCCAGGAACGCCACCGCGGCGGCCAGTTCCTCCGGCTCGGCGAACCGGCCCATCGGCACGTGCACCAGCCGGCGCGCCGCCCGCTCGGGATCCTTGGCGAACAACTCCTGCAGCAGCGGGGTGTTGACCGGCCCGGGGCACAGCGCGTTAACCCGAATTCCCTGGCGCGCGTATTGAACTCCGAGCTCGCGCGACATCGCCAGCACGCCGCCCTTGGACGCGGTGTAGGAGATCTGGCTGGTCGCCGACCCCATCACCGCCACGAAGGACGCGGTGTTGATGATCGACCCCTTCTGCGCGGGCACCATGTGCCGCAGTGCCGCCTTGCAGCAGAAGAAGACCGACTTGAGGTTGACGTCCTGAACCCGGTCCCAGGCGTCGATGCCGGTGTTCTCGATGAGGTCGTCGTCGGGCGGGCTGATACCTGCGTTGTTGAAGGCGATGTCGACGCCACCGTGGGTCTCGAAAGCGGTGTCGAACAAGCGATCCACCGCAACCTGATCCGAGACGTCCACCTGAACGAATGTGACGTTCAGGTCGTCGGCAACGGACTTGCCGGTCGTCGGGTCCACGTCACCGATGACGACGATCGCGCCTTCGGCCCGCAGACGTTTGACGGCTGCCAGGCCGATACCGCTCGCGCCGCCCGTGACGACGGCGACCTTGCCGGCCAGACGTTGGGTCAGGTCCATCTAGTTCTCTCCGATCGCAAAGAAGACATTCTTGGTTTCCGTGAAATGCAGGGGTGCATCGGGGCCCAATTCGCGCCCCAGCCCGGACTGCTTGAACCCCCCGAACGGGGTGTTGTACCGCACCGATGAGTGCGAGTTCACGCTGAGGTTGCCTGCCTCCACCGCGCGCGACACCCGCAGCGCCCGAGACAGGTTGTCGGTCCAGATCGAGCCGGACAGACCGTATTCGGTGTCGTTGGCCAGCGCGATGGCGTCGGCCTCGTCCTCGAACGGCAGCACCGTGACGACCGGGCCGAAGATCTCCTCGGTCACGGTGCGGTCGGTGCGCGCCGGGGTGAGCACGGTCGGCGGGAACCAGTACCCGGGGCCACTCGGTGCCGAGCCGCGGAACGCCACCGGGGCGTCGTCGGGCACATAGGCGGCCACCGACTCGAAGTGCTTGCGCGACACCAGCGGACCCATCTCGGTGTCGCGGGCGGCCGGGTCGCCGACGACCAGGCCCTTGACGGCGGGTTCCAGCATCTCCATGAACTTGTCGAACACGCTGCGCTGCACCAGGATCCGGCTGCGCGCGCAGCAGTCCTGGCCGGCGTTATCGAATACCCCGTACGGCGCGGTGGCCGCGGCCTTCTGCAGGTCGCAGTCGTCGAAGACGATGTTGGCGCTCTTGCCGCCGAGCTCGAGCGTCACCCGTTTGACCTGGCTGGCCGCGCCGGCCATCACCTTGGTGCCAACCTCGGTGGAGCCGGTGAAGACGATCTTGCGGATGTCGGGGTGGCTGATGAATCGCTCCCCCACCACCGACCCCTTGCCCGGCAGCACCTGGAACAGGCCCTCGGGCAGTCCGGCCTCGAGTGCGAGTTCGCCGAGGCGAATGGAGGTCAGCGGCGTCCATTCGGCGGGCTTGAGCACCACGGCGTTGCCTGCCGCCAGCGCCGGGGCGAACCCCCACGCTGCGATCGGCATCGGAAAGTTCCACGGGGTGATGACAGCGATGACGCCCATCGGCTCGTTGAACGTGACGTCGAGGCCGCCGGCCACCGGAATCTGCTTGCCGGACAACCGCTCCGGTGTCGCCGAGTAGAACTGCAGCACGTCGCGCACATGGCCGGCCTCCCACTCCGCGGCGCCGATCGGGTGCCCGGAGTTGGCCACCTCGAGGGCGGCGAGTTCGCCGACGTGTGCGTCGACGGCCGCGGCGAAGGACCGCAGCGCGGCAGCGCGCTCGGCGGGCCCCTGTGCCGCCCAGGCCTTCTGCGCGACCTTGGCCCGCGCGACGGCGTCGTCGACACCGGCGACGTCGGTCAGTTCGACGCTGCGCAACACCTGCTCGGTGGCGGGATTGATCAGCTCGGTGGAGGTCACAGGTCAGCCCTTTCGGTCGTATACACCCGCGCGGCGTCCACCAGTCCGGCGAACACCCGCAGGTCGTCCAGCGTCTCTTCGGGATGCCACTGCACCGCGAGAACGAAGTCGTGGCCGGGCATCTCGACCGCCTCGATCACGCCGTCGGTGTCCCGGGCGCTCACCACCAGTCCCTCGCCGAGGCGGTCGATGGCCTGATGGTGATAGCACTGCGCGTCGGAGGTCTCCCCGATCAGCGCGGCGAGCTTACTACCCTCGACGGTGCGCACCGTCGACGTGGAGAACACCGCATTGCCCTGCTGATGGCGGGTATGCCCGAGGAGGTCAGGCAGATGCTGATGCAGCGTGCCGCCGAGGGCGACGTTGAGCACCTGGGCGCCGCGGCAGATGCCGAGCACCGGCATCCGCCGGCGCAGCGCAGCGTCGATCAGCGCGAACTCCCAGGCGTCGCGGTCACGGGCGGGCTCGTCGGTGCTCGGATGCGGGTCGTGGCCGTATGCGCCGGGGTCGACATCTTTGCCACCGGTGATGATCAGGCCGTCGATGCGGTCCAGCACGCGCTGCGCGATCTCGGCGTCGACAGGCTGGGGCGGCAGCAACGCGGCGACACCGCCTGCCAGCGTGACGCCCTCGATGTAGATGCCCGGCAGGAAACTGGCGTGCACATCCCACACGCCGGTCTGCGCCTGTTGGAGATAGGTGGTCAGGCCGACAACGGGACGGGCAATCCCATTAGAGTCGCTCAAAGCCGCGCACCCTCTCCCAGTCGGTCACCGCGGAGTTGAACGCCGCCAGCTCGACGCGGGCGTTGTTGAGGTAGTGCTCGACGACCTCGTCGCCGAATGCCTCGCGCGCCACCGCGGAGCCTTCGAAGAGTTCAGCGGCCTCGGCCAGCGTGGTCGGAAGTTTCTGCGCGCCACTGGTATAGGCGTTGCCCACGCATGCATCCGGCAGTTCCAACCCGTTGTCGATGCCGTACAGACCGCCGGCCACCAGCGCGGCGACGGCCAGGTACTGGTTGACGTCACCACCGGGGGCACGACACTCCATTCGCATGGAATGCCCCTGCCCCACCACCCGCAAGGCGCAGGTGCGGTTGTCCAGGCCCCACGCGATCGCGGTCGGGGCGAAACTGCCCTCGACAAAACGCTTGTAGGAGTTGATGTTCGGCGCGTAGAACAGGGTCAGCTCGCGCAGTGTGGCGATCTGGCCGGCGATGAAGCTGCGGAACATCGCCGACATCCCCAGCGGCTCATCGGAATCGGCGAACACCGGGCTGCCGTCGGCGCCGCGCAGCGAGATGTGGATGTGACAGCTGTTGCCTTCGCGCTCGTCGAACTTGGCCATGAAGGTCAGGGCCTTGCCGTGCTGGTCGGCGATCTCTTTGGCGCCGTTTTTGTAGATGGTGTGGTTGTCACAGGTGACCAGTGCGCTGTCGTAGCGGAACGCGATCTCCTGCTGACCGAAGTTGCACTCCCCCTTGACGCCTTCGCAGTACATGCCCGCACCGTCCATGCCGACGCGGATATCGCGCAGCAGCGGCTCCATCCGGGTGGAGGCGTGGATGGCGTAGTCGACGTTGTAGTCGGTGGACTTCTTCAGTCCGCGGTAGCCGGCGGCCCAGGCGTCGCGGTAGGTGTCGTCGAACACCATGAATTCCAGTTCGGTGCCGACAAAGGCCTCCAGACCGCGCTCGGCCAGCCGGTCGAGCTGGGTGCGCAGGATGCTGCGCGGTGCCGGATGCACCGGCGCGCCACCGACGAACGACAGGTCGGCCATCACCAGTGCGGTCCCCGGCAGCCACGGCAGCAGCCGCAGTGTGTCGAAGTCGGGGCTCATCACCATGTCGCCGTAGCCGGATTCCCAGCTCGACATCGCGTAGCCGTCGACGGTGTTCATGTCGACGTCGACGGCCAGCAGGTAGTTGCAGCATTCGGCGCCGTGGGCGGCGACCTCCTCGACGAACAGTCGGGCCGCCACCCGCTTGCCGGTCAGCCGGCCCTGCATATCGGCGAAGGCAACGATCACGGTGTCGATCTCACCGGCCGCCACCAGCTGATCCAGCTCGGCCGCAGTCAACAGCCCGGACCGACGGGCACCACCACCATGCGTCACGAGCGTCCCTTCATCGCAGGAATGATTCGACGGAAAGTCAACCATTGGAGCCCGCCGCATCGGCGACCTCTGCCTTCAGATTTACATGACTGTCACTCCAAAGGTAGGACACCAGACCAATAGCACTCTATTCTGCCCAATTAGAGCGCGCCGGTCGACGCCTCCCTGCCACCACGCCCAGAAGGAGAAGCGCTGTGCCAGAGGGTCACGAAATACTCGACGAGGACGAACGACACCTCGCCAGCCTTGGTTACTCCCAGGAACTGCATCGCTCCTGGTCCGGATTTTCCAACTTCGCCATCTCGTTCTCGATCATCTCGATCCTGGCGGGCTGCTTCACCTCGTTCGGCCTCGGCTGGAACAACGGCGGTCCGGCGGCCATCGCCTGGGGCTGGCCGATCATCTCGGTCTTCATCCTGTTCATCGGGTTGTGTATGTCCGAGCTGGTGTCTGCGTTCCCGACCTCCGGCGGAATCTATTGGTGGGCAGCCAAACTCGGCGGCCCCAAGGCCGGGTACTACACCGGCTGGCTGAACCTGGTCGGTCTGATCGCCATCCTGGCCTCGGTGGCCTACGGGTCGGCGACCTTCCTGGACCTCACGCTGGGCACGTTCAGCGAAACCTGGCTTGCCGGCTACAGCCTGCAGCGCACCTTCATCATCTTCCTGGTGATCCTGGTGGCCGTCGCCGTCATCAACATCTTCTCCAGCCACCTGCTGGCGGTCATCAACAACATCTCGGTGTGGTGGCATGTCATCGGTGCGGCCGCCGTCATCGTGATCCTGTGGGCGATCCCCGAGCAGCACGCCAGCTTCTCCACGGTGTTCGCCACCACGGTCAACAACACCGGCTTCTTCGGCGGATCGAACGCCGGCTTCGGCTTCCTGCTGTTCGTCCTGCCGATGTCGGCGATCCTGACCCAGTACACGATCACCGGCTATGACGCCTCGGCGCACCTGTCCGAGGAGACCAAGAGCGCGGCCGACGGTGCCGCCAAGGGAATCTGGCGGTCGATCTTCTACTCGGCGATCGGCGGCTGGATCCTGCTGCTGACCTTCCTGTTCGCCGTGCAGGATGTCGACGGCGTGACGAAGGGCGGCGGTGCTGTCGCGACGATCTTCGCCCAGGCGATGGACTCCAAGTGGGTGGCGGTGGTGCTGTTGATCTCGACGGCCGGCCAGCTGTTCTGCACCACCGCGTGCCAGACCAGTTCCTCGCGCATGCTGTTCGCCTTCAGCCGCGACCGCGCGGTGCCCGGCCACCAGCTGTGGTCGAAGGTCAACGCCAAGCGGGTGCCGGCCAACGCCGTCATCGTCACCGCGGCGATCGCGGCGATCATCACCCTGCCCGCGCTGGTCGAGGTGGACATCAACGGCGCTCCGGTGCCGATCGCGTTCTTCGCGGTCGTCTCCATCGGCGTGGTGGGTCTGTACCTGTGCTTCGCGGTGCCGATCTACTACCGCTGGAAGGCCGGCGATTCGTTCCCGCTGGGCAAGTGGAACCTGCGCGGCCACCACAAGTGGATGGCGCCGTTGGCACTGATCGAGATCGTCGTCACCTCGATCATCGCGATGTTCCCCACCTCAATCGGCGGAGCGCCGTGGGACCCCAGCTTCGAATGGAAGTTCGTCAACTACACCCCGCTGTTGGTCGGCGGCGTACTGATCCTGCTGTGGATCTACTGGCACGCCTCGGTGAAGAACTGGTTCACCGGACCGATCAAGCAGGTGGATATCACCGGCGAGGAACTGGAGGGGGTTTCCTAGAACAAGGAGACGTCATTTCCAGGCCCGCCGTGAGGCGGGCCCCGCGCCCCTCGTGCCACCAGGCCGAGGGGCGCGGTTTATGTCGGGCAGCCACGCCGGGCCTAGGCCATCGCTCCGGTCTCGATCTCGCGGATCGCGGTGCGCAGGCCGCGTCGCCTGCCGGTCGCGGCGTCGACTCCGAAGCTCTCCCGCATCCCGGCCCGGATCCGGAACTTGAGTTCGGAATTCGTCTCGGGGGCGTCGTCGGAGGTGGCCTTGAGCAGCTTGTCCGGCAGCGCAAGCTTGGCGATGGTCCAGAACGACTGCAGATACTGGCGGCCCAAAGAGCCAGTCGTGTACGGCAGGTCGTACTTGTCACACAGGGCCCGTACGCGTTCGCTGATCTCGGCGTAACGGTTGCTGGGCAGGTCGGGGAACAGGTGGTGCTCGATCTGGTAGCACAGGTTACCGCTCATGAACGCCATCACCGGGCCGGCATGAAAGTTGGCTGAGGCCAACATCTGTCGCAGGTACCACTCCGCCTGGGACTCGTTCTCGAACTCCTGTCGGGTGAACTTCTCCGCACCGTCGGGGAAGTGACCGCAGAAGATCACCATGTAGGACCAGTAGTTGCGGATCAGGTTCGCAACCGCATTGGCGCGCAGCGTGTGCTTCCAGTTGCGCCGCGTCAGCGCCGGGAACACCAGGTAGTCCTTGCCGACCTGCTTGCCGACCTTCTTGCCGATGATGCGCAGATCCTTGCGGACCTCGGCCAACGACTTCTCACCCTTGCGGTACTTGGTGGTCTCCAATCCGTGCGCGGCCACCCCCCACTCGAACAGCGTGCCGAGCAGCAGGTTGTAGACGGGGTTGCCGATCATCCAGCGTTCCCAGTGCTGATCGCGGGTCAACCGCATGATGCCGTAGCCGATGTCGTCGTCGAGGCCGACGACGTTGGTGTACTTGTGGTGGATGAAGTTGTGCGACTTCTTCCAGTGCACGCTGGGCGAGGTGGTGTCCCATTCCCATTCGGTGGAGTGGATCTCGGGGTCGTTCATCCAATCCCACTGCCCGTGAATGATGTTGTGTCCCAGTTCCATGTTCTCGATGATCTTGGCTGTCGCCAGCATCGCCGTCCCGATTCCCCACGCCAGCTTCTTGTGGCTGGCGAACAGGACGGCTCTGCCGCCGGCCGCCAGCGCCCGCTGCAACTGGATGGACCGGCGGATGTAGCGGGCGTCGCGCTCACCCCGGGATTCCTCGATGTCGGTCCGGATGGCATCCAGCTCGCGTGCGAGCGACTCGACGTCGTCCGGCGTCAGGTGTGCGTACTGCTTGATGTCGGTGATGGCCACGACGTCTCCCCTCAGATTTTCAGCGTGCAGTCGCCGGACGCGGTCGACACGCAGGTGTTGATGCGATCCCCCGCCCCGTGCTCGGCACCGGAGCGGAAGTCCCGGACATGTCCGTCCTCCAGTGGCAGCACGCAGGTTTGGCAAATGCCCATCCGGCAGCCGAACGGCATCTGGATGCCGACCTTTTCGCCGGCTTCCAAAAGTGATGTGGCGCCGTCGATCTCGATGCTCTTGTCGGAGATGGCGAAGGTGACGGTCCCGCCTTCCCCACCCTTGTCGGTACGGGCGATGGTGAAGCGCTCCACGTGCAGTTCGTCGGAGCGGCCGGCGCCGTCCCAGACGGCCTGCACCGCATCGAGCATGGCGGCGGGTCCGCACGCCCACGTCGGCCGCTCCGACCAGTCCGGCACCAGCTCGTCGAGGTGGCCGAAGTCGAGTTTGCCGTCCTGCCGGGTGAGTTGAAGGTGCAGGCGGTAGCCGGCCTGCGCGGCCTCCAGTTCGCGCAACTCGTCGTGGAAGATGACCGCGTCGGCTGACGGCGCGGAGTGCAGGTGCACGATGTCGGCGCTCTGCCCGCGAGCGGTCAGCGAGCGCAGCATCGCCATCAGCGGCGTGATACCGCTGCCGGCGCTGACGAACAGGATCTTGCCCGGTGGCGGATCGGGCAGCGCGAAGCCGCCCCGCGGGGCGGCAAGCCGAACGACCGTGCCGGGCTTGACCCCGTTGACCAGATGCGTGGACAGGAAGCCCTCGGGCGTGGCCTTCACGGTGATGGTGATGTTCTTGTCCCGGCGCCGGGGAATCGAGGTCAGCGAGTACGACCGCCAGTGCCATCTGCCCTCGAGCCGCAACCCGATCCCGACGTACTGTCCGGGGCGGTAGTCACCGGAGAACCCCCAGCCCGGTTTGATGGTGACGGTGGCCGAGTCGGCCGTCTCGGGGCGGACGTCGACGATCTGGCCGCGAAGCTCCCGCGCCGTCCACAACGGATTGACCAGTTTGAGGTAGTCGTCGGGCAGCAGCGGTGTGGTGGCCCGTGCCGCGAGACCGCGCAGCACGTTGACCTTCGGAGTGGTCGCGGTGTCGACGTGTCTCGCCGGCTTGATACTCCAGCGCGCGATATCGCGCAGCGTCGGAGTCATCGCTCAACTGCCACAACGCGCGCTGCCGCCATGGCCGGGGTGATACCCCGGGGTGAGCGGCCTCACACCGGCACGGGCGTCAACCCGGTGTTTCCCGTGCGAAATCAACAAGGACAGCGCGCCGAACTGGCCTTTCACCGGTATGACCGCCCGGCTCGGATTGAGAACGGCCCTGCGCGGGTACAGATCACGGGCACACAAGCGACAGACGGGATGACCGCAACGATGTGTGGAGCGACGGGCGAGGTCCGGCTCGACAACCAGGCACCTGACGTGGCGGCGGTGACCGCGATGGCCGAGACGATGGCGCGCCGCGGACCCGACGGGGCGGGGGTGTGGTCGGCGGGCAGAGTGGCCTTCGCGCACCGCAGGCTCAAGATCATCGACCTGTCGGAGGCCGGCGCCCAGCCCATGGTCGACGCCGAGTTGGGCCTGACGATCTGCTGGAACGGCTGCATCTACAACTACGAAGCGCTGCGCGACGAACTCGCCGGACACGGATACCGGTTCTTCTCGCACAGCGACACCGAGGTGCTGCTCAAGGCCTACCACCACTGGGGTGATCGGTTCGTCGAGCGGCTGCACGGGATGTTCGCCTTCGCGATCGCCGAACGCGACAGCGGCCGGGTCCTGCTGGGCCGCGATCGGCTGGGCATCAAACCGCTGTACGTCAGCAGCGACTCCCATCGCATCCGCTTCGCGTCGTCACTTCCCGCACTGCTGGCCGGCGGCGGCGTCGACACCCGCATCGACCCCGTCGCGCTGCACCACTACCTGAGCTTCCACTCGGTGGTGCCGGCACCGCACACCATCCTGCGCGGGGTCCGCAAACTCGCGCCCGGCACCGTACTGGCCCTCGAACCCGACGGCACCCAGACCACGACCACTTACTGGAGCCCCGACTTCACCCGCCGCGCCGATCGTGCCGACTGGTCCGAACAGGATTGGCAGGACGCTGTTCTCGGCGCTTTGCGCACGGCCGTGAAGCGACGACTGGTCGCCGATGTGCCCGTCGGGTGCCTGCTGTCCGGCGGAGTGGACTCCAGCCTGATCGTCGGTCTGCTCTCCGAGGCGGGCCAGCGCGGACTGTCGACGTTCTCCATCGGCTTCGAGTCGGTCGGCGGCGTCAAGGGCGACGAGTTCGCCTACTCAGACATCGTCGCGCAAGCATTCGGCACCGATCACCACCAGATCCGCATCGACACCGCACGCATGCTGCCCGCCCTCGACGGGGCGATCGGGGCCATGAGCGAACCGATGGTCAGCCACGACTGTGTGGCGTTTTACCTTCTGAGCCAAGAGGTTTCCCGCCACGTCAAGGTGGTGCAGTCCGGCCAGGGCGCCGACGAGGTGTTCGCCGGTTACCACTGGTATCCCCCGATGGGCCATGCCGATGCCGCCAGCGTGGCGGGTTCGGTGGACCGCTACCGCGCGGCGTTCTTCGACCGCGACCACGGCGGTGTCAATGCCCTGCTGTCCGAGGAACTCGCCTACGACGACAGCCTGGATTTCGTCAGCGCGCACTTCGCCCGGACCGGCGCGCAGACCGGCGTGGACCGCGCACTGCGGCTGGACACCACCGTGATGCTGGTCGACGATCCGGTCAAGCGGGTCGACAACATGACGATGGCGTGGGGGCTGGAGGGCCGGGTGCCGTTCCTCGACCACGAACTCGTCGAGCTCGCGGCCAGCTGCCCGCCCGAACTGAAGACCGCCCACGGCGGCAAGGGGGTACTGAAAGAGGCTGCCCGTCAGGTGATTCCGGCCGCGGTGATCGACCGGCCGAAGGGCTACTTCCCGGTGCCGGCCCTGACCCACCTGGAGGGGCCCTACCTCGACCTTGTCCGCGACGCCCTCTACGCACCGCAGGCCAAGGAACGCGGGCTGTTCCGGCCGGAATCCGTCGAACGGCTGCTCGCCGACCCGAACGCCACCCTGACGCCGCTGCGCGGCAACGAACTGTGGCAGATCGGCCTGCTGGAACTGTGGTTGCAGAACCACGGGATCACCGGAGCCGCGGCATGATCCACACAGAAGCCATCACGCTGGGCCTGCACGGCGCCTCCCCGCCCGATCTCGTCGACGCGATGGACGATGACGTCGTGCTCGAACTCGGTTGGGGCCGTTTGATTTTCGGGCAGACATTCAGCGACCCCGACAAGCTTGCCGGTGTGCTGCAGCAGGAGGAGCAGGGTCGTCGCGACATCTGCATCTACGCGCGGGAATCCCATGTGCTGGTGGCCAAGTCACCGGCCGAACTGTTCATCGACCCCAGCCACACCTACCGGCGCCGCTTCACCGACGACGACCCCGCACCCCAGCAGCCGATCGGCTTCTCGGTTCGGGCCGTGCGTGACAGGACCGAAGCCGACGCCATGAATCGGGTGTACGTGCGCTGCGGGATGGTGCCCGCCCCAACCGATCTGATCTGGAACAACCACCTGCACGCCGATGCCGTCGAGTACCTCGTCGCGGTCCGCGACGACGACGGATCGGTGGTCGGCACGGTGACCGGCGTGGACCATCGCCGGCTGTTCAACGACCCCGAGGACGGTGCCAGCCTGTGGACGCTGGCCGTCGATCCCACCGCCAGCCTGCCGGGCATCGGCGCCGCGCTCACCGAGACACTGGCCGCCATCTACCGCGGCCGCGGCCGCGCCTACCTGGACCTGTCGGTGGCCTACGACAACGACGCCGCGATCGGGCTCTACGAGAAGCTGGGTTTCCAGCGGGTGCCCGTGCTGGCCGTTAAGCGCAAGAACGCGATCAACGAGCCGTTGTTCACACCGGCCTCGGAAACCGTCGACGACCTCAACCCGTATGCCCGCATCATCGCCGACGAGGCGATGCGACGCGGCATACATATCGAGGTACTCGACGCCGAAACCGGTGAGATGCGGCTGTCACACGGCGGTCGAAGCGTCATCACCCGAGAGTCGTTGAGCGAGTACACCTCTGCGGTGGCGATGAGCCGCTGCGACGACAAGCGGCTGACCCGTCGCATCGTCTCAGAGGCCGGCATCGTCGTCCCCACCGGCCGCCTGGCGACGTTCGACGCCGACGACCACGCGTTCCTCGCCGAGGTCGGTGACGTCGTGGTCAAGCCGACCCGCGGCGAGCAGGGAAAGGGCATCACGGTCGGGGTGGACAGCCCCGAAGCGCTGGACGCCGCGCTGGCCCGGGCCCGCGAACACCACCCCGAAGTACTGATCGAGCAGCGCGCCCAGGGCGACGACCTGCGGCTGGTGGTCATCGACGGCAAGGTCGTCGCCGCCGCAGTGCGCAAACCCGCCGAGGTGGTGGGCACCGGACGGCACACCGTGCAGGACCTGATCGAAACCCAGAGCCGGCGCCGTGCCGCCGCCACCGGCGGCGAATCGCACATCCCGCTGGACGCGGTCACCGAGGCGACCGTGGCCGAGGCCGGCTGGCGGCTGTCCGACGTGCTGCCCGAAGGCGAGCGACTGCGGGTGCGCCGGGCGGCCAACCTGCATCAGGGCGGCACCATCCACGACGTGACGGCCGTGGTGCATCCGGAGTTGCGCAAGGTGGGCGTCGCCGCCGCGCAGGCCATCGGCATCCCTGTCACCGGCATCGATCTGCTGGTCGCCGACGTGACGCGCGACGACTATGTGTTCATCGAGGCCAATGAACGGCCCGGCCTGGCCAACCACCAGCCGCAGCCCACTGCCGCGGCGTTCGTCGACTTTCTGTTCCCCGGCAATCCCGGGCTACCACAACCCTGGACGCCCGACGGGGCATGAGGTCACCAGGTGCTGGTGCGCAGAACGATCTCGGCGGCCAGTTGCGCGGTGGACTCGGCGGCGTTGCGCCGTCCGGCGAACTCCACCACCCGGTAGTCGCTGTAGACATAGCGCTGACTGGTCTTGGCCAGTGCGCGGGCAGCCGGGCTGCTGACCAGAGCGGTGGTGTTGATCTCGACCGGCGGGCAGTCCTCGTCACGGATGACGCCATGCTGATCGGGCACCCGGGGGTGGCCGCGGTCGATCACGATCAGGCCGGTGAAGCGGTCCAGGCGGGTCGCCGCCAGTTCCCAGGCCAGTTCGGCTCCGGCACGATCGCCGACGAGCACCCCCCAGCGCACATCGAGGGTGTCCAGCAGGCCTGTCACAGCTTTGGGGTGCAGCCGCGGGTCGTGGCCGATGACGACGGTGCGCACCGATGCCGTGTGCAGCCGATGACACACCGCGTCGTACGCCGCGGGCGCATGCTGGGCCGCGCCCAGCACGACCACGTACGGGCCCTTCTCCGGGCCTGACACGCTGACCTGCACGGGGAACCCGTCGACAGTCACCATCGTCGAAGGCATTTCGCCACGCTACTCCGAAAGCGGATTGCGGCGGGCCATTTCGCGAAGCTTACTCAGCTGGTCCTCAGCTACGTCCTCAGCTTGGCGGCCTGCTTGCCGAACACGTCCAAGAATGTCTGTGGCAGTGACGCTTTGGCGGTGACACCGCGATTCGATGTGGGAAATGCGCTGCCGAACACGGCCAGGTTGCCGACGTTCTGGAATGCCATGTACACGCTGTTGGACGCACCGCCGAGCTGCATTGTCTGCTGGTAGGCCAGCGCACCGCTGGGCGCGCCGCCGAGCTCGGTGGTGGTGATGGGGATACCCGCCGAGGCGGTGTCGAAGAGAGCCTCGAACGACGCGCAGCGCTCGGCGGCCGCCCGCAACCTGTCGAGATCCAGATTCCACGACACCACCGTCATCACCATGCGCGCGCCGTCGTAGGTCGCCGCGTATTTGACGGCGCTGCCCGGTCCGCGCTCGGCCGATTGGGCGATCACATTGGTCAGCGCGTTGGCGCAGCCTTCCGGCCGCGACATCATCGACGGCGGGCCGCCAGCACCGTCGGGCTGGCCGGGAGAGTCGATGATGCGGTCGTACTGGACTCCGGGCGGAAAGTCTTCGGCGCCCAGCGCGACCCTGTCCAGCGTGGCACCCGGCCACGTCGGGGTGCCCGTGACCGTCGATCCGCATCCGGCGGCGGCGAGGACGGTTGCCGCGAGTATCGCGATCACCACTCCCCTATGGGCCATGCTGACCAGGCTACCGACGCAGCGCCGTGGTGATGGTGGGCCGCGCGGGAGCCCCGCCGTCGATCAGGGCCAGCAGGGCCTCGATGTCGAGGTGGTCGGCCAGCAGGTCGGCCATGACGTCGAGCTGGGCGTCGCGGCGGCCGGACACACTGACATCGTCGGCCACCACGAATCCGTGCCGGCCCGCCGCGGCGGCGGCCGCGCGCAGCCAGCCCCGGCGCAGGTCGTCGTTGTCCAGCAGGCCGTGCCAATGGGTGCCGTATACCGGGCCGCGGACGTAGCCGTGGGCCGTGCCGTCGACGTCGAACCAGGTGTCCTCGGCGCAGCGGGTGAGCCGGCCGTGGTGGATCTCGTACCCGGACAGCGGCGCCTCCCAGCGGGACAGCAC
Organism: Mycobacterium sp. NBC_00419; assembly: GCF_036023875.1. NCBI lineage: Bacteria > Bacillati > Actinomycetota > Actinomycetes > Mycobacteriales > Mycobacteriaceae > Mycobacterium > Mycobacterium sp. NBC_00419. The sequence continues at coordinate 4,777,223 of NZ_CP107931.1, read as the reverse complement.
CTTCTCGGCGGCGAACTCGATGTACGCGTCGAGCAGTCCGAGTCCGGGCACCTCGCCGCTGCGCGTCTCGACGGTGTCGACGATGCGGCGGCAGAGCATCTGGAACCCGCCGCAGATCCCCAGCACCGCCCGCCCCGAACGGGCGTGCGCCTCGATCGCCTCGGCCAGTCCGCGCTCGCGCAGCCACTGCAGATCGGCGACGGTGGCCTTGCTGCCGGGGACGACGACGACGTCGGCGTCGGCCACCTCGGCGGGGTCGGTGACCCAGCGGACCAGCACCCCGGGTTCGCAGGCCAGTGCCTCGACGTCGGTGGAGTTGGAGATCCGCGGCAACCGGATCGCGGCCACCCGCAGCCACTGCTGCCCGCGGGGGGGCGACGGTGTGCCGATCACCTGGCGGGCCACCACCGACACCGAGTCCTCGGCATCCAGCCACAGGTCCTCGCAGTAGGGCACCACCCCGTAGGTGGGGCGGCCGGACAGCGTCGCGAGCTGATCGAGTCCGGGGGCCAGCAGTGCCGGGTCGCCGCGGAACTTGTTGACGATGAAGCCCGCGATGAGCGCCTGGTCTTCGGGCGCGAGCACGGCGACCGTGCCGAACAGGTGGGCCAGCAGACCGCCCCGGTCGATGTCGCCGACCACGACGACCGGCAGATCGGCCGCGCGGGCCAATCCCATATTCGCCAGATCCGTTGCCCGCAAATTGATCTCAGCCGGCGATCCGGCACCCTCGCACAGCACGACGTCGAATTCGGCTCGCAGCCCGGCCAGTTCGTCGGCCACCACACCCGCCAGCAGGTCGCGGTGCTCGATGTAGTCGACGGCGCTGACCTGCCCGACCGGCCGGCCGCGCACCACCAGCTGCGAGGTGCGGTCGCTGCCGGGTTTGAGCAGGACCGGGTTGAAGCGAATGCTGGGGGGCAGTCCCGCGGCCCGGGCCTGCACACCTTGTGCCCGGCCGATCTCACCGCCGTCGACCGTGACCACCGAATTGTTGCTCATGTTCTGCGCCTTGAACGGCGCCACCCGGACGCCCTTGCGCGCCAGGAAACGGCACAGGCCGGCGACCACCATCGACTTGCCGGCATCGGAGGTGGTACCGGCGATCAGCAGCGCGCCGCCACTCACGGGTGCGCCAGCTCGCGGGGAAGGATCACACCTGGGTCAGGATCTCGGCACCGTCGTCGGTGACCACCAGGGTGTGCTCGAACTGCGCCGTCCACTTGCGGTCCCGGGTGGCCACCGTCCAGCCGTCGTCCCAGATCTCGTAGTCCAGCGCACCGAGGTTGATCATCGGCTCGATGGTGAACGTCATCCCCGGCTCGAGAACGGTTTCCACGCTGGGCTGGTCGTAGTGCAGCACCACCAGGCCGTTGTGGAACGTGGTGCCGATACCGTGCCCGGTGAAATCGCGAACCACGTTGTAGCCGAAGCGGTTTGCGTACGCCTCGATGACCCGGCCGACCGCGGACAGGGCCCGGCCGGGCTTGACGGCCTTGATGGCGCGCATCGTGGCCTCGTGGGTGCGCTCGACGAGCAGGCGATGCTCCTCGGCGACGTCGCCGGCCAGGAAGGTGGCGTTGGTGTCGCCGTGCACTCCGTTGATGTAGGCGGTGACGTCGATGTTGACGATGTCACCGTCCTCGACGACGGTCGAGTCTGGGATGCCGTGGCAGATGATCTCGTTGAGCGAGGTGCAGCACGACTTCGGGAAGCCCTTGTAGCCCAGCGTCGACGGGTAGGCACCGTGGTCGACCATGTATTCGTGGGCGATGCGGTCCAGTTCATCGGTGGTCACCCCGGGGGCCACCGCCTTACCGGCCTCGGCGAGCGCACCGGCGGCGATGCGGCCGGCGATGCGCATCTTCTCGATCACTTCGGGGGTCTGCACCCACGGCTCGGAGCCCTCGCGGACAGTCGGCTTCCAGGCGTATTCGGGACGCTCGATCGACTTGGGTACCGGCAGGGTCGGCGAGACCACTCCGGCACGAAGAGCGCTGCGTACGGTCATGATCAAAGCCTAGCGGCGACGCAGCAGTGGGCGCTTGGGGCCGCGCACGTTGACCATGCCCATCACCACCCGGCCGGTGAGCACCACGTGCGGGCTGCCCTCGGCGGGCGCATCCTTGCGGCGGTCGCGGGCACTGCCGCCGTAGACCGTGACGTCGTCGATGGAGGCGCTGGCACCCTCGGGCAGCCGCAGGTCCAGCGAGCCGCGCACCAAGTCCAGTTCGATCACCACGACGGGTCCGGCGAAGCGGGCGTTGGTCAGATCGAGTTCGACCGAACCCACCCGGCGCACCAAGGCCAGCCGGGTCGGTACCGTCCACTCCCCCTGCCTCTTGAGCGAGCCGAGCCAGCCGCGCAGTTCCACCCGGTCGGCGGCCGAGGTGACGATGGCCCCCGGCCCGGGCAGGTCGTCGACCAGGATGTCGAGTTCGGTGCGCATGCGGGCCGACGAAACCTGGGCGGAGCGCTCCTCGAACTCGCCGATGTCGATCAGCCCGAGGGCGACGGCGTTGTGCAGCCGCCGCAGAGTCCCATTGCGGTCGGCGTCGGAGACCCGCATCGCGGGCGTGTTGTCGATTCCGGTCATGACCTGTCCACGGTACCTGCGCAGCGCCGCACCCGATGGGCCTGCACTAACCTGACTTGCGATGACTGAACTGACGCGACGCACGGTACTCATCGCGGGCGCGGTCGGACCGCTGGCGGCGTGCGGCACCTCGACCGAGAAGGTGAAGGCGGCCAGCGCGCCGGTGTCCGGTCAGACCCTCGCCCCCACCGCCGACATCCCGGTCGGGTCGGGCAAGGTGGTCGGCGACACCATCGTCACGCAGCCCGTCGCCGGGAAGTTCGACGCGTTCGTCGCCCGCTGTACCCACGCCGGCTGCGTGCTACCTGGCGTGGAAGGTGACTCCATCGACTGCCCGTGCCACGGCAGCAGGTTCGGCCTGGATGGCACGGTGCTGCGCGGGCCGGCCATGCAGCCGCTCACACCGGTGAAGGTCAGCGTGAAGGGCGGCCTGATCGTCGCGGACTGACGCTCACGATGCCTTGCAGATCCCACGGATGAAGATGTCGAGCATCTGGGTGATGTACTCCTGGCGCACCGGCACATCTGCGAACACCACGTCGAACAGCGAGGCGCCGGCGAACATCCGGATCGCCTCGGCCGGGTCCACGTCGTCGCGCAGTTCGCCGCGCTCGTCGGCGCGGCGCAGCACCGAGGTCATCTCGTCGAGGCGCACGCGCCAGAAATCGATCCGGACGTCGGAGAGGTCCGCGTCACCGGATGCCGCGAGGAACCGGTGCATCGAACGCCGGCCCTCGGCGGTCTGGGACAACTCCACCAGGGATCCCACCAGCGCCAGCAGGTCGCCGCGCAGGCGACCCGTGTCCGGGATCGGCACCCGCTGCGCCGAGCTGCTGAGTTGGGCGTCGAGCAACAGCACCCGGCGATCACCCCAGATGCGGGTGATCGCACTCTTGTCGACGCCTGCTCTCTTGGCGACCCGCTCCAGCGAGAAGGCGTCGATGCCCGCGGAGATCACCTCGGCCAGCGCGGCGGCGAGGATCGCCTGCTGGTCCACCACGTCGTCCATCAGCTCTCATCTAACCGGTAGTGGCGGGGCCGCTCAGGCAAGGTAGTCGGCGGGCAGCTCGTCGAGCATCATCTTGACCATCCGCACGGCGTACTCCGAACTGCCGCCGCCGACGATCAGCGACGCGAACGCCATGTCACCGCGGTAGCCGGTGAACCAGGCGTGCGAGCCGCCCGCGAACTCCGCCTCACCGGTCTTGCCGCGCACGTCACCGGCGCCCAGGATGTCCTTGGCCGTGCCGTTGGTGACCACCAGCCGCATCATCTCGCGCAGGCCATCGAGCATGGCCGGACTGATCTGCGGATGGTCACCGGTCTCGGTGGTCTGCCGCCCGACGATGAGATGCGGCGTCGGTGTCTTGCCCGCGGCGACCGTGGCCGCCGCCAGCGCCATACCGAACGGGGTCACCAGAACCTTGCCCTGGCCGAAGCCGTCCTCGGTGCGTTCGGCGAGGTTGACCGTCGGCGGCACGGTGCCGGTGACCGTGGTCAGGCCCTCCATCGTGTAGTCCTGGCCGATGCCGTACTGGGAGGCGGCCACCGTCAGGGCGGTCGGCGGCATCCGGCTGGCCAGCTCGGCGAACGTCGTGTTGCACGAATTGGCGAATGCCTTGGCCATCGGCACCGTGCCCAGGTCGAACTTGTTGTAGTTCGGGATGGTGCGGTCGCCGATGTCGATCTGACCCGGGCAGCCCAGCAGGGTGTTCGGGGTGGCCATGTTGCGGTCGATCGCCGCGCCCGCGGTGATGATCTTGAACGTCGACCCCGGGGGGTAGAGGCCGGTGGTGGCCGCCGGGCCGTCGGCGTCGGCCGCCGCGTTCTGGGCGACGGCGAGGATCTCCCCTGTCGACGGTTTGATGACGACGATCATCGCCTTGCGGCCCTGGGTGTTGACCGCGTGCTGGGCGGCGTTCTGCACCGAGCGGTCCAGGGTGATCGAGACCGACGGTGCGGGCTGGGGCGACACCTCGTTGAGGACGTCGACGTCGTTGCCGTTCTGGTTGACGCTGACCACCCGCCAGCCAGCCTCGCCGTCGAGTTCATCGATCACCGACTTCTTGACCTCGGTGATGATCGCCGGCGCGAACGAGTCGTCGGTGGGCAGCAGGTCAGCCTGCGGGGTGACCACCACGCCGGGCAGCGGGTCGAGGGCTCCGGCGACCTTGTCGCGGTCGGACGGGCGCAGGGTGATCAGGTCCAGCGGCCGGCTCGATGAGCTGGCCTGCTCGGCCAGGCGCTGGGGGTCGAGGGTGTCGTCGAACTGGCGAAGCTGGTCGGCGACGATCCGCGCGGTGGACATCAGGTCGCCGCCGGCCTTGGCGGCGTCGAGCTGGTAGCGGTAGAGGTTGCCCGGCACCAGCACATCGCTGCCGCCGAGCTCGTTGACCGACGCGCGCCGCGGGGGGTCGGCCCGCAGGGCGAACGTTTGATGTTCGCCGAGCTTGGGGTGCAGGTCGGTGGCCGCCCAGCGGACCCGCCAGGTGCCCTCGTCGCGGATCATCTGCAGCACACCGTCGTAGGTCCACGTCCGCTTCTTGGGCAGCTGCCAGGTGAAGCGGTAGTTCACGCTGCCGGTGTCCTCGGCGTAGCGCGTGCTGAGGATCTGCGCGTCCAGGCGTCTGGCCTGCAATCCCGACCACGCCTCGTTGAGGGCGGCCTGCGCGTCGGACGGCCGATCGGACAGCTGGGCCGCCCCGGAGGTGTCGCCCTTGGCCAGGTCGGCGAGGAACTGCTGGGCCGTCGGGGCCGGACCATCGGGACGCGGGGTGCAGGCCGACAGCGTGGCCGAGGCGGCCAACACCGACAGCACCGACAGCGCGCCTGTGACTCGTGTTGCTAGTGAGGTGCAAGTAGCCATTGGGGCAGATGTTATGAGTCCGTGACACCGATCGGTCGGAGGCGCACCGTGGCCGGGGCATCGAAGGTGGAGCGACCCGCAAAGCTCAGTCGAGCAGGACGGTCGCGAACATCCCGACCTCGGCGAACCCCACTCGGGTGTAGGCCGCGCGGGCCACGGTGTTGAAGCTGTTGACGTACAGGCTCGCGATCCGCCCGCTGTCGACCACCGATGCGGCCACCGCCGCGGTCCCGGCGGTGCCCAGCCCGCGGCCACGCCACTCCGGATGCACCCAGACACCCTGGATCTGGCCCACCACCGGCGACTGCGACCCCACCTCGGCTTTGAACACCACCTGACCGTGCTCGAAGCGGGCGAACGCGCGCCCGGCGGCGATCAGGCTGGCGACCCGGCGGCGGTACCCGCGGCCACCGTCGCCGATCCGCGGGTCGATCCCGACCTCACCGATGAACATGTCGATCGCGGCGACCAGGTAGGCGTCGAGCTCGTCGACCCGCACCCGGCGCACGGCGGGATCGACGGCACACGACGGCCGCGCGCCGATGGCCATCAGCGGCTGACGGTCGCGCACGTCGCGTGCCGGGCCCCACGCGTGCTGCAACCGGTCCCACATCGGCAGCACCAACTCGGCCCGGCCGACCAACGACGAGCAGCGCCGTGCCGTGCTCATGGCCTTGTCGGCGAACGCGAACAGGTCGGCCTGCGAGCCGCGCAGCGGAATCAGGTTCGCCCCGGCGTAGCACAGCGACTCCTCGGCGCGCCTGCGCGTCCACAGCTCACCACCGATGGCCTGCGGTTCGACACCGTGCTCGGCGACCCGGGCGGCCACCATGCAGGAGCCCACGGGATCGTCGGCGAGCACCCGGCCCACCGCGGCGGCATCGCGCGCCACTAGCACCCGTCGTTCGTCGACCAGGCGAAACAGTGGCGGTGCCGACATGGGCATACTTTCTGCGGAGGTGAAAGCCGCTGCGCGGTTTACGCGCTCAGCTTACGGTCACCACAGGTGAACCGCTGGCAGATGCATCCGTACCGCGTTGCTCGTCGGCGATTCGCAAAGCCTCTTCGATCAGCGTCTCGACGATCATCGCCTCGGGGACGGTCTTGATGACCTCACCCTTGACGAAGATCTGGCCCTTGCCGTTGCCGGAGGCCACCCCGAGATCGGCCTCGCGGGCCTCGCCCGGGCCGTTGACCACGCAGCCCATGACCGCCACCCGCAGCGGCATGTCGAGTCCCTCCAGACCCGCCGACACCGCATTGGCCAACGTGTAGACGTCGACCTGGGCCCGCCCGCAGGACGGGCAGGACACGATCTCCAGCCCGCGCGGGCGCAGGTTGAGCGATTCCAGGATCTGGGTGCCGACCTTGACCTCTTCGACCGGCGGGGCCGACAGCGACACCCGGATGGTGTCACCGATGCCGCGGGACAGCAGTGCGCCGAACGCGACGGCCGACTTGATGGTGCCCTGAAAGGCCGGGCCGGCCTCGGTGACGCCGAGATGCAAAGGGTAATCGCACTTTTCGGCGAGCAGCTCATAGGCGGCCACCATCACGACGGGGTCGTTGTGCTTGACGCTGATCTTGATATTGCCGAAGCCGTGTTCCTCGAACAGCGAGGCTTCCCACAACGCGGACTCGACGAGCGCCTCGGGGGTGGCCTTGCCGTACTTCTCCAGGAACCGCTTGTCCAGCGAGCCGGCGTTGACACCGATGCGGATCGGGATGCCCGCCGCGCCCGCGGCTTTGGCGACCTCGCCGACCCGGCCGTCGAACTCCTTGATGTTGCCCGGGTTCACCCGGACCGCGGCACATCCCGCGTCGATCGCGGCGAAGATGTACTTCGGCTGGAAGTGGATGTCGGCGATCACCGGGATGTTGCTCTTCTTGGCGATCGCCGCCAAGGCGTCGGCGTCCTCCTGACGCGGGCACGCCACCCGCACGATGTCGCAGCCGGCCGCGGTCAGCTCGGCGATCTGCTGCAGCGTCGCGTTGATGTCGTGGGTCTTGGTGGTGCACATCGACTGCACCGAGATCGGGTAGTCGCTGCCCACGCCGACGTCGCGCACCATGAGCTGGCGGGTCTGACGCCGGGGCGCCAGGACGGGTGCGGGCGGAGTCGGCATGCCGAGGCCTATGGAGGTCATGTGAATCTCCTACTGGAACAGTCGGATCGGATTGACCAGGTCGGCGGTCACGGTCAGCAGCATGTAGCCGACCACGACGACGAGGATCACGTAGGTGGCGGGCATCAGCTTCATGTAGTCCACCGGTGCCGCGGCGACCTTGCCGCGCGCCGATCGGATCATGTTGCGGATCTTCTCGTAGAAAGCGATCGCGATGTGCCCGCCGTCGAACGGCAGCAACGGCACCAGGTTGATCGCTCCCAGCACGAAGTTGAGCTGGGCCAGGAAGAACCAGAACGCCACCCACAGCCCGTGGTCGACGGTGTCGCCGCCGATGATGCTGGCGCCGACGACGCTGATCGGCGTCTCGGGGTCGCGCTCGCCGCCGCCGATCGAGTGCACCAATGCGCCGACCTTGGTCGGGATCTTCGCCAGCGACTTGCCCAGTTCGACGGCCAGGTCACCGGTGAAGGTGAACGTCGCCGGGATCGCGGTCAGCGGGTTGTACTGCGTCGGGCCGAAACTGGCGGCACCGATGCCGACCGCGCCGACGTTGGCCGGGGCGGCGTCCTTGCTGCCGTCCTTGGTGGTCCAGCGCTGGGTGGGCACGACGTCGACGTTGGTGGTGAATTCGTAGGTGTCGCCGTTCTGGGTGCGCTGCACCACGAACGGCGTGGGGCCCGAGGCCTTGCGCACCGCGGTGACCATCTCGTCGAAGTTCTTCACCTCGGTGCCGCCGACCTTGACGACGGCGTCGCCGGGCTTGATACCGGCCATCGCCGCCGGGCCGGCACCCGTGCACGGCTCCAACTTGCCCTTGGTGACTTCGGCTGCCACACAAGCGGTTTCACCGACAATCGCCTTGGTGGGCGGGTGCAGGTTGGGCAGGCCCCACACCACGGCGATCGCGTAGATGAGCACCAGGCCGATGAGGAAGTTCATCGCCGGGCCGGCGAACAGCACGGCGACCCGCTTCCAGGTCTTCTGCTTGTACATCGCGTAGGGCTCGTCCTCGGGGGCAAGCTCCTCCACCGAGGTCATTCCCGCGATATCGCAGAAGCCGCCGGCCGGGACGGCCTTGAGGCCGTACTCGGTGTAGCCGAGCCGGTTGGGTCGCAGCGTCGACCACACGGTGGGCCCGAAGCCCACGAAGTAGCGGCGGACCTTCATACCGGTGGCGCGCGCCACCCACATGTGACCGCACTCATGCAGTGCCACCGAGGCGAGGATGGCGAGCGCGAACAGCACGATGCCGAGAGCGAACATCATCGGATTGACGAAACCTCCTGTGTGACGGCGGCGCGGGCGCGTTCCCGGGCCCATCGCTGCGCGTCCAGTACTTCTTCCACGGTAGCCGGTTCGGCCGCCCACTGGTCGGCGGCGTGCAGGACGTCAGCGATTGTTCGCACAATCGCCGGGAAGCCGATCTGGCCATTCAGGAACGCCGCGGCGGCCTCCTCGTTGGCGGCGTTGTAGACCGCGGTCATGCACCCGCCGGTCTGCCCGGCGTGCCTGGCGAGGTCGACGGCCGGGAACACCGCGGCATCCAGCGGCTCGAATTCCCAGGTCGAGGCGGTGCTGAAGTCGCATGCGGCGGCCGCACCGGCGACCCGGTCCGGCCAGCCCAGCGCCAGCGAGATCGGCAGTTTCATATCCGGCGGGCTGGCCTGGGCGATCGTCGAGCCGTCGGTGAACGTCACCATCGAGTGCACGATCGACTGCGGATGCACCACGACGTCGATGCGGTCGTACGGGATGCCGAACAGCAGGTGCGTCTCGATGAGCTCGAGACCCTTGTTGACCAGGGATGCCGAGTTCAGCGTGTTCATCGGGCCCATGTTCCAGGTGGGATGCGCCCCGGCCTGCTCAGGTGTGACCGAGTCCAGGTCGGCGGCCGCCCAGCCGCGAAACGGCCCGCCAGAGGCGGTCAGCACCAGCCGGGCGACCTCGTCAGCACTACCGGAGCGCAGGCACTGCGCCAGGGCGGAGTGCTCGGAGTCCACCGGCACGATCTGGCCGGGCGCGGCCGCGCGCAGCACCAGCGGGCCGCCGGCGACCAGCGACTCCTTATTGGCCAGGGCCAGGGTCGCTCCGCTGGCCAGCGCGGCCAGCGTGGGTTCCAGCCCCAGCGCCCCGACCAGGGCGTTGAGCACCACGTCCGCTTCGGTGTTCTGCACCAGCCGGGTGACGGCGTCGGGGCCGCTGTAGGTGACGTCACCGATCGTCTCGGCGGCCTGCGGGTCGGCGACCGCGATGTTGGTCACCGCCGTCTCGGCGCGCTGACGGGCCAGCAGGTCGGGGTTGCCGCCGCCGGCCGCCAGGCCGACGACCTCGAAGCGGTCCGGGTTCTCGGCGATGACCTCCAGCGCCTGGGTGCCGATCGAGCCGGTGCTGCCCAGGATCAGGACCCGTACGCGGTTGGCGGAGTTCACCGTCCCATTGTGCCGCCTGCGGCGCCGGTATCCCATTGTGCCGCCTCCGGCGCCGGTATCCCACAGTGCCGCCTTCGGCAGCGGTCTCCGCCGCGAGCAGGCGCAAACTCGCATGCGTGATGCCAGATCGGTGCGATTTTGCGACTGCTCACCGATAGGAGGGCGGGCACCCGCACCCCCGACATGCGTGGTTATATGGTTAGCCAAACCTTATGACCGCAGGAAGGACGCCGGATGCATCGGTGCTGGAACACACTCCGGGTCGCCGCTGCGCTGGCCGTCACCGCCCTGCTGGCCGTCGCGGGCACCGGCTGCTCGAGCGGCAGCAGCAGCGACGAGCTGCTGGTCTACAACGCCCAGCACGAGTCACTGACCAAGGAATGGATCGACGCCTTCACCAAGGAGACCGGCATCAAGGTCGCCTACCGCCAGGGCGGTGACACCGAACTCGGCAACCAGCTGATCGCCGAGGGCTCCGGCTCCCCCGCTGACGTGTTTCTCACCGAGAACTCACCGGCCATGGCCGCCGTCGAACGGGCCGGGCTGTTCGCGCCGGTGGACGCGCAGGTGATCGCAGGCGTCCCCGCCCAGTTCCGGCCCGCGAGCAACGCGTGGACCGGGGTGGCCGCGCGCAGCACCGTGTTCGTCTACAACCCGGCCAAGCTGCCCGCCGACCAGCTGCCCACGTCGATGCTGGATCTGGAGAAGCCGCAATGGAAGGGCCGCTGGGGCGCCCCGCCGCCGAAGGCCGACTTTCAGGCCATCGTCGCCGCACTCCTCGAACTGCGCGGACCTGCCGTGACCGAACAGTGGCTGACGGGGATGAAGGCCAACGCGGTGCTCTACTCCGACAACATCGCCACCCTGCGCGCGGTCAACAGCGGCGAGATCGCCGGCGGCATCATCTACCACTACTACTGGTATCGCGACCAGGCCAAGACCAAAGAGATGAGCGGCAACACCAAGCTGCACTACTTCGGCAACCAGGACCCGGGCGCGTTCCTCAGCCTTTCCGGTGCCGGCGTGCTGAAATCCAGCAAGAAGCAGGACAAGGCCCAGCGCTTCCTGGAGTTCATCACCGGCAAGGCGGGCCAGCAGATACTGGAGAACGGCACGTCGATGGAATACCCGGTGGCCAGCGGGGTGCCCGCCAACCCGGCACTGGTGCCGCTGGATCAGCTCGACCCGCCGAAGGTCGACCCGTCAGCGCTGGACCCCAAGCAGGTTGCCGACCTGATGACGCAGGCGGGCCTGTTGTAGGTGTCCGTCATCCAGGCCCCACCGAGCCCGGTGGTCGACCGATCCGGTAGCCGGCGCCGGCCCGGACCGCTGATCACCGCCGCCGTCGCGGGCCTTGTCGCGGTCACGTTCATTCCGCTGGGTTACGTGGCGTGGGCGTTCGTCACCACCGGGCCGGGCCGGGCAGCCGAGCTGATCCTGCGGCCCCGGGTGGCCGAATTGCTGCTCAACACAATCGGTTTGGTGGCGGTCACGGTTCCGCTGTGCGTGGTCATCGGGGTCGGCGCGGCCTGGCTCGTGGAACGTACCGACGTCGCGGGCCGGGCGCTGTGGCGCCCGGTTCTGGTGGCACCGCTGGCCATCCCGGCGTTCGTCAACTCCTACGCGTGGGTGTCAGTGGTGCCCGGGTTGCACGGGTTCACCGGCGCGGTCGTGGTGACGACGCTGTCGTACTTCCCGTTCGTGTATCTGCCGGCCGCGGCGACCCTGCGGCGACTCGACCCGGCGCTGGAAGAGTCCGCCCGCTCCCTGGGGTCGAGTTCGGCTGCCGTGTTCGGCCGCGTGGTGCTGCCGCAGCTGAGGCTGGCGATCCTCGGCGGCGGACTGCTCATCAGCGTGCACCTGCTGGCCGAGTACGGCGCGTTCGCGATGCTGCGGTTCAACACCTTCACCACCGCGATCTTCGAACAGTTCCAGGCCACCTTCGACGGCGCCGCCGGCTCGATGCTGGCCGGGGTGCTGGTCCTGCTGTGTCTGGTGCTGCTGGTCGCCGAGGCCGGCGCCCGGGGCCGGGCCCAGTTCGCCCGGATCGGCTCGGGCTCCCCGCGGCCGGTCGCGGTGATCGGGCTGGGCAGGACGCGGCCGGTGGCGCTGACGGCACTCGTCGTGGTGGCGGTGCTCGCGGTGGGTGTGCCCGCCTGGACGATCGTGCGCTGGCTGCGGATCGGCGGCAGCGAGGTGTGGCAGCTGGCCGACATCGGTGCCGCCCTCGGCCAGACCGTCGTCCTGGCGACAGCCGGCGCGGTGGCGGCCACCGTGCTGGCCTATCCGGTGGCCTGGGTGGCGGTGCGTACCCGCGGCCCACTGGCCCGGTTCGTGGAGGGCGCCAACTTCGTCACCAGCTCGCTGCCCGGCATCGTCACCGCCCTGGCGCTGGTGACCGTGGCCATCCGCGTCGCCGCGCCGCTCTACCAGACGGTCGCGCTCCTGCTGTGCGCCTACGTGCTGATGTTCATCCCCCGGGCACTGGTCAGCGTGCGGGCCGGCCTGGCGCAGGTGCCGGTGGGGCTGGAGGAGGCGTCGTCGATCCTGGGTACCTCGCCGGCGGCGACGTTCACCCGCGTCACCGCACGGCTGACCGCCCCGGCTGCGGCATCCGGTGCCGCGATGGTGTTCGTCGCCGTCGCCACCGAACTCACCGCCACCCTGTTACTGGCGCCGACCGGCACGCGCACGCTGTCCATGAGGTTCTGGTCTCTTGCCAGCGAACTCGACTACGCGGCGGCCGCGCCGTACGCCGCGATCATGGTGATCCTGGCCCTGCCGGTCACGATGCTGCTGGTGCAGCAGTCCTCGAAGGTAGCGGCCATATGACGACAGCCCAGCTCCAGATACGGTCACTGACAAAGGCTTTCGACCACCCCGTTCTGGACGGCCTGAACCTCGACATCGCGCAGGGCGGCATCACCGCGGTCGTCGGCCCGTCCGGTTGCGGCAAGACCACCCTGTTGCGGATCATCGCCGGGTTCGAGACGCCCGACGCGGGCACCGTCTCGATCGCCGGACGCGAGGTGGCCGGCCCGCAGGGCTGTGTCGCACCGCACCACCGCGCCGTCGGCTACGTGGCACAGGACGGCGCTCTGTTCCCCCACCTGACGGTCGGGCAGAACGTCGCCTACGGGCTCAAGGGCGGCCTGCGCAATCGGGCGGTCCGAGAACGGGTCGCCGCACTGCTCGAGATGGTCTCGCTCGACGCCCACCTGATGTCGCGGCGGCCCAGCGAACTGTCCGGCGGACAACAGCAGCGGGTGGCGTTGGCCCGGGCGCTGGCACGCCAGCCTGCCGTCATGCTGCTCGACGAGCCGTTCAGCTCACTGGACACCGGGCTGCGGTCGACCACCCGAAAAGCGGTGGCGCACACGCTGTCCGAGGCCGGTGTGACGACCCTGCTGGTGACCCACGACCAGGAGGAGGCGCTGTCCATGGCCGACCAGGTCGCGGTGATGCGCGGCGGCCGCTTCACCCAGGTGGGCTCGCCGCGCGAGTTGTACCTGAACCCGGCCAACCGGTTCACCGCCGAGTTCCTCGGCGACTGTGTGCTGCTGCCCGGCACCGTCCGCGACGGCGTCGCCGAGTGCGCACTGGGACCCCTTGCCGCCGAAGGACATCCGGACGGTGCGGTGACGATTCTGCTGCGGCCCGAACAGCTGTACGCGACGGAACTGTCCGACGCCATGGCCGCTGCGGTCGGCACCGTCGTGGCGACCGAGTTCCTGGGGCCCGACGTCCTGCTGACCATCGAGCCCACCGGCTCCTCGGACCCGCTCACCGTGCGCCAGCACAGCTTCGGCTGTCCCGAACTGCACGCGAAGGTCAACATCGACATCGTCGGACAACCAGTGATCCTGCAGGGCAGCGGTGCGTGATCTGATCGACCTGATGGCAGCGTTCGCCGACCGCCTGGCCGTCGCCACCGCCGACGAAACCCTGAGCTACGCCGACCTGGCCGACCGTGCCGGCGCCGTCGCCGCCGCACTGGGCCACGAACGCAAGCTGGTCATGCTGGAAGTCGGCAACTCGGTGCCCGCACTGGTCGCCTACCTCGGCACCCTCGCCGGAGGCCATGTCGCCCTTCCGGTTTCACCGGGAGGACACCACGCCGACCTCCTGGACACCTACGATCCCGATATCGTCATCGACGCCGGTGGGTCCATCCGTCATCGCCGCCGCCACAGCCGCCACCGGATGCACCCGGACCTCGCCCTGCTGCTGAGCACGTCGGGCAGCACCGGCTCACCCAAACTCGTCCGGCTATCGGTGGCCAACCTCGTCGCCAACGCCGAAGCCATCGCGGACTACCTCGACATCACCGAGAACGACCGGGCAGCAACGACATTGCCGATGTCCTACTGCTACGGCCTTTCGGTGATCCACAGCCATCTGCGCCGGGGTGCGGGGCTGATCCTCACCGACCAGTCGGTGGCCGACGAGGAGTTCTGGACGCTGGCCCGCCACCACGGCGCGACGAGTTTCGCCGGCGTCCCCTACACGTTCGACATCCTCGACCGCATCGGCTTCGACACGATCGAGCTGCCCCGCCTGCGCTACATCACCCAGGCGGGTGGGCGGATGCACCCGGACTCGGTGCGCCGCTACGCACAACTGGGCCAGAGCCGGGGTTTCGACTTCGTCGTCATGTACGGGGCCACCGAGGCCACCGCACGGATGGCCTACCTGCCGCCCGATCTGGCCGACACCCACCCGGAGGCGATCGGTCGCCCGATCCCCGGTGGCTCGTTCACCTTGGCACCGCTGGACGGCTGGACCGGGCCGGACGTCGGCGAACTGGTCTACCACGGCCCCAACGTGATGATGGGGTACGCGCACTGCCCCGCCGACCTGGCCGCCGGAGCCACCCTCGACGCGCTGCACACCGGCGACGTGGCACGACACCTCGGAGACGGGCTCTATCAGGTCGTGGGCCGGCTGAGCCGCTTCGTCAAGCTCTACGGCCTTCGCATCGACTTGCAGCGCCTGGAGTCGGTGGTCGACGAGGCCGGGATCTCGACGATGTGCACCGAAGCCGACGGCCGCCTGGTGGTCGCCGCCGCCGGGCCCGTCGACGCCGCCGAGTTGCAGCGGCGCACCGCGACCGCCGCCGGGCTGCCGGTGGCGGCCGTCCACGCGGTGCCGCTGCAGCAATTGCCGGTGCTGCCGTCGGGCAAGCCCGACTACCCGGCGCTGCGCGACATCGCACGCGAACCGGGTCGGCGCGGGCCCACCGATCTGCGTCTGCTGTTCGCCGAGGTGCTGCACTGCGACGTCGAGACGGTCACGCCGCAGGCCAGCTTCGTGAGCCTCGGCGGCAACTCCCTGTCCTATGTCGCCATGTCGATCCAGTTGGAACGCCTGCTGGGCCGGCTGCCGCCGAACTGGCAGGATCGCTCGATCAGCGAACTGCAACGGCTGCAGGCGCCGAACCGGCCGCGCTGGACCGCGGCGCTGGAGACCAGCGTCACGCTGCGCGCGGTGGCGATTGTGCTGATCGTCGGGTCCCACGCCGGGCTCTTCAAGTTGTGGGGCGGCGCGCACATCCTGCTCGGCGTCGCCGGCTACAACTTCGCCCGGTTCTGCCTCGCTGATCCACCACGGCGCCGCCGGGTGGGCCATCTGGTCAACACCATCGCCTGGATCGCGGTGCCGTCGATCATCTGGATCGCCGTCGCCCTGGTGGTCACCGACGACTATGCCCCGACGAACCTGCTTCTGCTGCAGAAGGTTCTGGGTCCCGACGACAGCATGACCGCGGGACGGTTGTGGTTCGTCGAAGTCCTGGTGTGGATCCTGGTGGTGCTGGCCGCGGTGTGCTGGCTGCCGTTGAGCGACCGGCTGGAACGTCGCTACCCGTTCGGGTTCGCCGCGGCATTCCTGGCCGTCGGCCTGGCACTGCGCTACGACCTGCCCGGGTTCGGGCTGGGCCGTGAAGCCTGGTTCACCGTCTTGGCGTTCTGGTTCTTCGCGGCCGGCTGGGCGGCGGCCAAAGCCACCACGACACTGCAGCGGGTCGCGGTGAGCGCCGTCGTGGTCATCGGGGTAGCGGGCTATTTCGGCAACAGCCACCGCGACGTGCTGGTCGCTGCCGGACTGCTGCTGCTGGTGTGGGCGCCGGCTCTGCCCGTGCCCGCCGTCGTGGCACCTGCGGCCGGGATCGTCGCCGAAGCCTCGCTGTACATCTACCTGACGCACTTCCAGGTCTACCCGTGGTTCGACAGCCCGCTGGCCGGGGTCATCGCCGCCGTCCTGGTGGGGGTGGGCCTCGCCCAGGCGATGGTCGCACTGCGCGGCCGGATCGCACAGGTCTCGCTGCTTCGCCGCTGATCGCTGTGTGCAGGAACTATGACGCGTTTGTGACCTGACCCCCGCTGCACCCGTCCGTGACGGGGTGCACACCGAATCCCTTGCGTAATGCCGATCAAGACGAGGTCGGTTTCGACTGAACACATCGAGATGACAAGGGAGTCACCCATGGGATTTCACCGGACCGCATTGACCGCCGTCGGCATGACGGCAGCCGCCGTCCTGTTCGCGGGCTGCTCGTCGACCAGCACGACCGCGGAGTCGACGACGACCACCGCAGCGGCCACCGCGACGACCACGACCACCACCTCGGCTGCTGCCGCACCCGCAGGCACCCTGGTCGGACCGGGTTGTGCGAGCTACGCCGAGCAGGTGCCCACCGGGCCCGGCTCGGTGGCCGGCATGGGCAAGGATCCGGTCACGGTGGCGGCGAGCAACAACCCGCTGCTCAAGACCCTGACCTCGGCGCTCTCGGGCAAACTCAACCCGAACGTCAACCTGGTGCAGACCCTCGACAGCGGCCAGTTCACCGTGTTCGCGCCGACCGATGATGCGTTCGCCAAGCTCGACCCGGCCACCATCGAGAAGCTCAAGACGGACTCCGACCTGCTGACCTCGATCCTGACCTACCACGTGGTTCCGGCCCAGGCCAGCCCCGCCCAGGTCGTCGGCGAGCACAAGACCGTCCAAGGCGCGACCGTCACGGTCACCGGCTCGGGTGGCGAGCTGAAGGTCAACGACGCCAACGTCGTGTGCGGCGGTGTCCAGACGGCCAACGCCACGGTCTACCTCATCGACACGGTGCTGACCCCGCCCGCCCAGTAACTCCCTACATGAGCCGGCTGCGGGATCGCCGTCCCCCGGCAACTTCGGCGATCCCGCGCCGGCTCCCCCAACCGCAGTACGACAACACGAAAGGAACGACGAATGTCGATCACGAAGTACACGAAGGCAAGTGCCATGGCCGGCCTCACCGCGGCCGCAGTTCTCGGACTGTCGGTGGCGGTGTCCCCGATGGCCGCCGCAGATGACCCGGGTGCGAACTTGGTGGGCCCCGGCTGCGCGGCCTACGCGGAGCAGGTACCCACGGGTCCGGGATCGGTCGCCGGCATGGCCGTCTCGCCGGTTGCCGTTGCGGCGTCGAACAATCCGCTGCTGACCACACTGACCGCAGCGGTGTCGGGCAAGCTCAACCCGAACGTCAACCTGGTGGACACGCTCAACGGTGGCCAGTTCACCGTGTTCGCCCCGACTGACGCGGCGTTCGCCAAGCTCGATCCGGCGACCATCGAGACGCTGAAGACGGATTCGAATCTGCTGACCTCGATCCTGACCTACCACGTGGTCCCCGGCCAGGCCGCTCCGGCCGCAGTCGTCGGCACCCACAAGACGGTCCAGGGTGCTGATCTGACGGTCGCCGGGTCCGGAAATCACCTGACGGTCAACGGTGCCAACGTGGTCTGCGGTGGCGTCAAGACCGCCAACGCCACGGTGTACCTGATCGACTCGGTGCTGCTGCCCCCGGCCAACTAGGCACAGCATCACCAGACCGGCCGGCTGCGGCGGCGCGTTTCTCCTTCGCGTCGCCTCAGCCGGCCTTCTGCTGTCCGGGTCGTGTTGTCAGGTCGTCGTTCAGTAAGCGCCGGTGGCGCGCAGCATGGCCCGCACCGTCTTGACGACGATCATGAGATCGGCCATCAACGACCAGTTCTCGACGTAGCTGATATCCAGTTGCACCGAGACATCCCACGGCAGATCCGAGCGTCCGCTCACCTGCCACAGCCCCGTGATGCCCGGCCGGACCAGAAGCCGGCGCCGTACTGCCGCGTCATAGCCGGCGACCTCGCTGGCCAGCGGCGGTCGTGGGCCGACGACGCTCATATCCCGGCGCAGAACGTTCACGAACTGCGGGATCTCGTCGATGCTGTAGCGGCGCAACACCCTGCCCACGGCGGTGACCCGCGGATCGCGGCGAATCTTGAACAGAACCCCACCGTTGCTCTCGTTCAGCGCAGCCAGTTCGGCAAGCATCTGGTCGGCGCCGTTGACCATGGTCCGGAACTTGATCATCCGAAACGGCTTACCGTCCATGCCGATCCGCTCGGACAGGTAGAACACCGGTCCTGAGCTGGTGGCCTTGATCGCCAACGCGACAACCAGGGTCAGCGGCAGCGAGAACAGCAGGACGGCAACGGAGAAGACGATGTCGAACAGCCGCTTCTCAAAGCCCTTGGCCCCGTTGTAGCGGGGTTTCTCGACGTGGATCAACGGCAGGCCGCCGACCGGTCGCATCAGCAGCCGCGGACTTGCCACGTCGACGACCCCCGGCGACACCAGCAGGTCGACGTCGTGTTTCTCCAACTGCCAGGACAGATCGCGAATTCCGCCGGCGCCCATGCGTTCGGTGGCGGTCACCGCGACAGCGTCGGCACCGGTCTCGGCCACCGCGCGCAGCAGCTCGTCACCGCTGTAGACGGGCACGACTCCCACCGAGGCGATCTCGACGCGATCCGATCCTGAAGTGTCGGGTACACACACCCCCACCACGACATACCCCGAATCGGATTGCCGCGCCATCGATTCAGCAAGTGCCCGGACGGCGTGCAACTGGCCCATCGCGACGACGGGTGTCGCGTACAGGCCGTGCTTGCGCCGGCCCCTGCCGATGGAACGTCGCACCACCCAGCGACCGACGAGCAGTGCCAGCAGGCCCAACGGCAGGGCGATGGCGAGGTAGCCGCGCGCGATATCCAGCTTGCACACCATCGACACGATCGCGATGCCACCGAACAGCGCCAGTGTCGCCGACAGCACCAGCCGGTACTCCTCGGCGCCCTCGCCGATGATCCGCAACGACCGTGTCCGGTACACCGACAGCGCCGCCAGCCACGCCACCACGAGGGACACCGAAAGCACCGTGTAGTCAATCGATTTGAAGGAGTCGCCCCAGCCTGCGGCGATGTCGAACCGCAGCCAGTGCGCCGCGAACACCGCGCCGGTGACCGCACCCGCGTCCACCTTGCGCAACCGGGATGCGTAGCCATTGCGCCACGACACCCGGGCCGCGGGAGCCTCCAGGAGGGTCGAGTCAATCGACATGTGAGGTCTGTCCGATCTCCCCGACCGGCACCGGCAAAGTGGTGGTGCTTGCAATCAATACTCTGGCACATCTATTTGCTATGTGCACGATGGAAAACATGATTTAACTCATACGAATCGTTGACTAGCAAGTCTTTACAACATGATTCCTAGTTCGTTACCGGTTGCGAACGCGTCTGCTAATTGACGCATTCGTTTGCCACACTCTTGTCCTGAAACCGCTCGACCAGCCAGGCGATCTGGTCGGCGGCGTCGATGTCGGCGTGCCCTTTTCCCTCTTCCAGACGCCAGACGACCGTTCCACCGCGAGCGCACGCCGCAGCGATGGCACGCGAGGTCCACTCCGGGTCGATATAGGTGTCGGCGGTACCGAACACCACCGACAGCGGCGCGGACAACGGGCGCTGGGGCAGCGCCCAGTTGCGCAGCATCCCGGTCAGCACCGCGGCGGGACGCGGGCCACCCGGCGCGAGGTCGAACGGCCCGATGTCCGGCGCCACCGCAGCCCTGGTGTGCACCAGCGCACCCGAACATGCCGAGAGCGCAGCCCAATTCGCCGCTGCCACACCACGGCGGAAGTCGTCGAGGTCGAGCTGCGGATGCAGACGTCCCAACGACGCCAGCACCCACTGCATCAGCGGGCGCTGATCGGTGCTCAGGGTTCCCCGCTGCGCCTTGTCCACCAACCCGACCATGTCGGCGGCCGGCGACAGTGCCACCACCCCGACCAGCTTCAGTTCCGGCGCATAGTCAGCGGCTTGCTCATCGGCCGCCCACACCGCCCCGCCACCCTGCGATCCACCGAACGCGCCGACGGTGGTCGACACCTCGGGGAAGGTTGCGCGAAGCGCACGGACCGCGTCGAGGATGTTGAGGCCGGCGGTCCTGGCATCCAGATACGGATGCACGCCGGCGGCACCCAGGCCCTGATAGTCGGCGAAGGCGACCGCGTACCCCAGCTTGATGAAGCCGGCGACCACCGGCGCCTGCCCGAGCAGATCGTCGGATAACGACGGCGCACACGGCTGGTCGATCCCAGTGGTTCCGTGGCCGAACGCCACCACCGGCCAACCACCCTGCGGTGCAGACCCTTTGGGGACGAACACCGTCCCCGACACCACAGTGGGCTCGCCGGTGTCGCCTTCGGTCGACCGGTAGACCACCCGGGCTGAACGTACTCCCAGCGAGGACAGCACGCCGGTGAGATTCGGCATCGTCATCGCGCTGACCAAGGTTCCGGGCCCGGTACCGCCGAGATTGGCCGTACTCACCGCGACCGGTGGCGCAGTGGCGCCCCGGACCAACCGCTCGCCCGTGCGGTAGGCCACCACACCGGCCGCGGTCAGCAGGACGGTCGCCAGCAGCGCGCCGACGATGACCACCGAGCGTGGGACCCTCATCGCCGATATCGTTTCGCCACCGCCATCGCAGGCTTCTCGACGAAGCGATGCGTCAGCGACGCCAGCACCAGGCTGACCGTCAGCACGAGTATGACGTTGCGCAGCATGCCTGCGACGGTGTCACCAGCCATCAGCCCCAGCCGGCCGAGTACGAGCAACACCGGAAAGTGCCACAGGTACACCGAGAGTGAGATCTCGCCGACATAGCGCAGCGGAGACCAGTCCAGCGCGGCGGCGAACCTGGAATGTTCACCCCGGGCCAGCGGCGCGACGATGAACAGGATCACCAGCGCCGACAGCAGCGCCACCGCCGTGCTGGAGACATGTGAGTGCAGCGCGATGAGCACCAGACTGGCAGCGGCGGCGCCCAACAGCAGCGGTATGCAGTACCACCGCATCCTGCGGACCACGTGGCCGGAGAGCAGTCCGGCGCCGATGCCTGCGAAGAGCACCGCGGCGATCATGCCGAAGGCGAAGTTGTCGGCCAGCGAGACGAAGCTGCGGTTGTACACCGCAAGCCAGTTCGGCCCCCACTCGGCGAGAGTGGGGTCGGCGACCCCGACCCACTGCTGCACCACCGGGGCCAGCGTCTTGCCCAGGGCACCGATGAGCACGAGGATCAGCGGAGCCAGCAGCGCCACCGAGATCGGCGCCAGCCCGGTGCGGCGCCGAAGCGCCAGCGCCAGCGCGCCGAACACCGGCAACGACACGTAGAACACCAACTCCAGCGACAGCGACCACGACGGGTTCAGTCCGGTTTGGAAGTACTGCGGCAGATAGCTTTGCAGCAGAGTCAGATTCGCCACCAGCGCACCGGGGTCGGTCATCCGGCCCGTCCCGGCGTCGGTGCCCGGCGGCTGGATCGCCACGTTCTCGAGGTACACCGCACCGAAGACGAGGCTGCTGATCAGAAAGATGGTCACATAGGCGGGGAACACCCGCAGCAGCCGGTGCACGCCGAAGACCCGGGTATCAGGCCACCTGGCGGTCCCGGGTTCGGCGAGGATCGCACGCACGAACGGCAGGTACAGCAGGAACCCGCTGAGCGCGAAGAAGAACACCAGCGCCTGACCGAGCAGCTGGAGCTTGAAGGCGTCCATGACCCTGGGCGAGTAGTGGGCGTTGACGTGCAACACCAGCACCGCCGCGCACGCCAGGCCACGTGGGCCGTCGAGGCCGATGATGCGGCGGCTCGGCGCCTTGACGACCGCAGGTGCATCAGGCGCGGCAGCATCGACCGGTTTGTCCTGCAACGTCATTGGCGGCCCTGCCCGACGGGCTCGTCAGGGGACCGGGGTGCGCACGCGTTCAGTGGTGCGTCACCGTCGAAACGCTGACGAATCCAGCCGAATGCCACCGCGGCGTCGATGTCACCGTGGCCTTTGTCCGGCTGCAGGTAGTACTCCACGGTGCTGCCCATCGTGCACGCCTTGTCGAGTGCCTGTTTGGTCCAAGCGGGTGAGATCAGGGTGTCGCGGCCGCCGTAGATGACGAGCATCGGTGCGGTGGAACGCTGCTGCGGAACACTCATCCTGGCCAGGTGCGCACGGAGCGCGTCGGTGGCTTCCGGCGTGGAGGGTCGCAGGTCGTCGGCGGTGATGCGTTGGGCGACTTCGGCACGCTGACTGGACTTCTCGGGTGCGCACGACGACAGCACGGCCCAGTTGTCGGCGACGACGCCGCGGCGATAGTCGTCGAGGTTGAGCTGCGGGTCCTCCTGGGCCAGCGCATAGAGCACCCACTGCAGCAGCGGGCCCTGGTCGGCGGTCAGCGTGCCCGCCGCGGCGGCGTCGGCCAGCCCGGTGAGGTCGGCGGCCGGCACCAGGCTCACCGAGCCGAGCAGTGCCAGGTCAGGGCTGTAGGTGGTGGCCAACTCATTTGCCGCCCAGGCGGCTTGACCACCCTGCGACCCGCCGAAGGCCACCCAGCGATTCGAGGTGTCGGGCACCAGTCTGCGCGCGGCACGCACCGAGTCGATCAGGTTGCGGCCGCCGGTTCCGGCGTCGAGGTACGGGTGGTAGGTCCCGTCGAGCCCGAGGCCCTGGAAGTCCGACACCGTCACCACATAGCCGGCTTTGACCAGCGGGACCACGACCTCCGAGGTGCCCAGCAGCGTGGGTGACCGCGACGGCGCACAGTCCTTCTGGACTCCTGTCGATCCGTGGCCGAACGCGACGATCGGCCATCCACCCTGCGGCGGTGTGCCGCGCGGAACGAACACGGTGCCCGAAACCAGTTGGGAGCTACCGTCGACGGCGGATTCGGAGGTGTAGGTGATGCGCGCTGCCGTCGAGGTGACCGCGGTGATCCGGCGGTCGATGGTCGGCAGGGTCGCCGCCGACCTCAACGTGCCGGGCCCGGAACCGGAGAAGTCACCTGCGAGTGCGATCGCGCCGAGTTCGGGCCGGGCCGGGGCGGGCGGGTGCTGCAGGCCCGAACACGACACCAGCGCGATCACCGTCACCACCCACATCGGAGTCAGCCACCACCTCATCGCTGTGCCTCCCCCATCGCGTCGACGACCACATGGTCGAGTTGGGCCGTGGTGAGCACGGTGGCGCCGCGAATCCCCCGGGCCAGTACCAGCACGCAACTCAGGACGAACCCGAGCACGGCGCCCAGGGTGACGTAGCGGCCGGCCGCGGCGCGGACCTCCACCGCGCTGGCGCTCCCGACCGGGATCAACTCACCGGTCGGCCCCTGGGCGGACCATTCCAGTTCCCTGGCCACCCCGACCAGGTTGCGTGCCAGCGCATCAGCCGTCGATACCGCCTGCTGGCCCGACGTGTCGCTGACGCCGACATCGAGCAGCACCGAACCCGGTGTCACCTGTGCGGTGACCTGTTCGGCGAGCCGGCGAGGCGTCGTCGCCAGATTCCGCTCGGCGATGGTCCGGGCGAGCACCTGCTGGGACACCGCCAACGCGGAATAGCCCTGCATGCGGGCCAGGGCATCTCGGCTTCCGCTGAAGGCGCTGCGCGGTTCGGGGGCACCCGGCACCATGGCGAACACCGGAACGTGCGCGGTGTAGGTCGTGTCCCGGGTCTGCGCCACCCAGAAACCGGCGGCACCGGCCAGGACGGTGGCGCTCACGATCACCAGCCAGGACTGCCGCAGGATGGCCGCGTAGTCGCGCAGGCGCGGCGCGTGGGGCGGGGCGATCATCGCTGCCCCGCACAGGCATTGAACGGCAGCTGACCGTCGAAGCGGGCTTTCACCCACGGCAGTGACCGGCTGCTGTCGAGGTCGGCGTGCCCTTCGCCGATCCGCTCTTCGAAGTCCACCACGTCGCCCTGGGCGCAGGCGTTGCCGATGGCCTTCTTCGTCCAGTCGTCGTTGACGAGGGGGTCCACCGTGCCGAACTGGACCAGCAGCGGACCACTCGCCGGATGTTGCGGTAGGGCCATCTGCCGCAGCAGATCACGCAGTCGCGCAGTGGCTTCGGGAGTGGCCGGGCGCAGATCCGAAGCCTGCATGCCGTCGACCACGCCGGCGTAGCGGGACGGATCCGCCGGGGTGCAGTCGAGCAGTTCGTCCCAATGCTGTTCGGTGTAGCCCGAGACGTAGTCGGACAGCGCGAAGTCCGGATGCGACCAGGCCATCCCCTGCAGCGCGAACGCCAGCAGGGGCATCTGCTCCCGGGTGAGGCTACCGGCGGCCGCCGCATCGGCCAGCGAGGTCATGTCCGCGACCGGCACCAGTGCGGCGGTCCCGACGAGTGTCAGCCCCGCGCCGTACCGGCCGGCCTGGTCGGCGGCGGCCCACGCCGCCATCCCGCCCAGGGATACCCCGTATGCGGCCCATCTGCGGCCCGTCCGCGGGTCGATCCGGCGGGCCGCCCGCACCGCGTCGATCATGTTCTGGCCGAAGACCCGCGAGTCCAGGTAGGGGTGGGTGAAGCCTGGCACACCGAGGCCCTCGTAGTCGGTCATCGCGACGACGAATCCGTTCTGCACCAACGCCGCGACCATCGGGGCGTTGCCCAGCAGGTTCTCGTACTTCGTCGGCGCGCACCCGTTCAGCACACCGGAGGTTCCGTGCCCGAACGACACCACCGGCCAGCCACCCTTGGGGGGTGGTCCGGGCGGGATGGCCACCAGACCCGACACCTGCGTCGGCTCGCCGGTCTCCGACGTCGATCGGTACACCACGCGAAATGCCGTGGCGTCGACCTCGTCGAGTTCGGCGTTGCCGTCGAACCGGCTGACCGTGACCAGCGAGCCGGGCCCGTCGCCGCCCATCTCCGGCGGCGGCAACCGCACCGCACCCTCGAACGACGGCGTCAGGTCACGGATTGCATTGCTGGACTGGTTATTCGGCGGTGGCAGTGGCGGACCGCAGCCGGCAATCAGGGCTGCGATCAGCGCGACGACGGGAACCGCGCGCCGGTGCAGGGCGGGTGTCATGATTCGCGGTCGCCGGCTCCGGACAAGGCCGCGGCCTCGGCGGGCAGGTCAACGGGTTCGGCCGCGGGTTCGGCAGGCTCAGCCTGCTCGCTGCGTCGGTGCTGCGCGATCTCGCGGCGATGACCGGATTCGAACGTGGCCACGGTGCCGATGATCTCGGCATGGGTGGCCCGCAGCATCGCCACGGCGCGGCGCAGCGCCGGCGCACGAGTGCGGCCCAGGCGCACCACCACGATCGCCCCGTCGCTCGCACCGGCGACGAATGCGCCCTCACTGCCTGCGGACAGCGGTGGGGTGTCGATGAGCACGTAGTCGAACCGATCACGCAGGGCAGCCAGGGCCTCACCCGCATCGCCCGCCGGCCACAACCGGCTGCTCGCCGTGGGCACCGGACCTGCCGGCACCAGGCTGAACCCGTGCGCTCCCGCATCGGCGATCACAACGCTGCTCACATCGTGGTGACCGGCCAGCACAGTGCTCAGCCCGCGCCTGCGGGCAGCGGCCTGCTGGTCTGCGGACAGCCCCAGCCGGGTGGCCAGAGCGGGACTGCCCAGATCACCGTCGACCACGACAACCCGATAACCACTGCTGGTCAACGCGGCGGCGAGGTCGATGACCACGGTGGTGCGGCCATCCCCGCGGTCGCAGCCGGTGACGGCAAGGACATGCGGTCGACGGCCCTGCGCACCACGGGCGAACTGGAGATTGGTGCACAGTTCGGCCAGCCGTTCGCCATAGGGACCACGCGCATCGACGTCAGCCACCTCGACCGTCCGGCGTCCGGGATCGGCAGGCAACGTCGTCAGCAACAACGAATCCGTGACCGTGGGAACAGCTGCGCTGCGACGCATTCTGGTGTCGAGCAGGCCCACGATGACGGTCAGGATCACTCCGGCCGCGAACCCCGCAGCCACTCCCAGCAGGACCTGCGCCAGCACCGTCGGGCCGATCGGAAGTTGCGGGTAGGTCGCGTCGTCGACCACCACCGCGCCCGCCGCCGGGCTACCGCCCCGGCGCGAGGTCTCGAGTTCACTGATGACCTCGACGAGCTGGTCGGACACGGCATTGGCATACATCTGTGCCGTGGCCGGATCGCGGTCGTGCACAGCGATGTCGAGCAGCACCGTCTTGTCGACGGGCCGGGCCGAGATCCGGGATCGCAACTCCTGCGCCGGGATTCCGGACTTGAGCTGGTTGGCCGCGCGCGCTGCGACCTGCTCGCTGGTGGCCAGTCCGGCGTAGGACACCACTCGTTCCTGGGAGAACAGGTTGTTCTGATACGCCTCGCCGACAGATGTCCCGCCCTGCGTGCTGACGAACAGCCGCGCGGTGGACTCGTACATCGGAACGCTGGTCGCGGCAAGGACATAACCGATACCGCCACCCGTGACGGTGACGACCAGAACGACCCACCAGTAGCGGCGCACGATTCTGAGGTAGTCGCCAATACCCAAGCCGGATCTCCATTCCCCTGTGGCGCCCGACCAACGATCACCTTAGACGCTGCGATGCGGTTCGGCACAGCGGGAGACTGTTCGCTCTGTTGCATCGGGCGGTGAGGATGTAAGCATATTCCCGTGCAGCGCAACAAAATAACGCTCCGGACAATATTCAGCGACGCCGCGATCGCGATCGCATGCTGTTTGCTGTCGGGTGCCGCGCTGATCGGCGGAGCACTACCGGTCGCGGTCTTGCTCGGGCTCAGCAGCGCGGCCGTCGGAACATACATCGGCCTGCGTCATCCGTTGTGGCTCTTCTGGATACTGGCCGTCACCTTGGCTGCGCTACCGTTCGGCTACTTTCCGGGCGTCCACGCTCCGCTGACGTTCGGGTTCGGCACCGCTGTGCTGCTCGCGTCGTTGCTACACCACAGTCGCGTCACCGCCGTGTCCAGACTGGAGATCGCGGTGCTGCTGTTGGTCGGCGCGTCGGCGGTCTCGGTGGCGGCCACATTCGAGTCACCAACAGATATCGCAGAATTCGGCAAATGGACGGTATCGACATTGCTCGTAGTCGTCCTTTTGCGGCTGTCCACAACCGATCTGACGCGATTCGGTCGCATCTACGCAGTCTCCTCCGCAGCAGCGGCGCTGTTCGCGATCGTCATCGTCGCCGGAGATCCGAACGGGCGCTTGATCAGCTATTTGTCGCCTCTGGGGTACGGCCGGGAGTCCAACAGCACGCGGTTCGTCTACAGCGCGGCCGGAAACACGGTGCGGTTGGCCGGCACCTACATTGATCCCAACACCGCTGGAATCGGCTTGGTGGTCGCATTGGCCGTCACGCTCGTGGTGTTCACCGGCTGGCATCGTGTGGCATTGGCCACAATTTTCGTTGTGGCGGTGGCATTGACGCTCAGTCGTGCCGCCATGTTCAGCATTCTGGGCGGCCTGGTGGTGCTCGTGTTGTTCCATACCCTGAGCTCGCGCCAGCGGCGAACCATCCTCGCCGCCTTGGCCGTTGCGGTGGTGGCAGCCGTCGCGACCCCGCAGGTGCGCCGTCGGGTGTTCTCCTCGTTCGGCAGTGGTGACGTCGGATCCTCGGCGCGGGCCGATGCGCTGGACAACTTCGCGACGGTGATGCACGGTCACTGGCTGTTCGGACTTGGTTGGGGGCGGCCGGAATTCAAGGAACCCAGCAAGAGCTTCGAGGTCAACTACGTCGCCAACGCACCCCTGCTCACGGTGTACCGCGGCGGGATCGTCACCGGCGTGATCTTTCTCACCGTGCTGCTGGTGGCCGCGGTCATCGCATATCGGACACTGCGCGGTACCGACACCGCGCACGCGGCGCTGGCCGGTATCTTCGTCGGTTTCACGCTGGTCGCCCTGCAACTCGACTTCCCCGTCGTCACGATTCCGTCGGTGACGATGATGTTCTCGGTCCTTCTCGTCTTCCTGGCGAGGAACGATCCGGCTGCACACCAGAAGGTTTCGACACCGAACATGCTCGCCGTCGCGGCAGCGCACTGAGGGGATTGTGATGGCGAACAGCAGAGGACATCGGGGCAGCCGCCTCGGAACTGTAGCCACCGCGGTGTTGATTGCCGCGGCCATCGGTACCGGGCTGGTGTTGTGGCCCGGTACAACCAGTCGCCACGACGCCGTCGCCGAGGCGGCGGTAATCAATCCGGCACCGACGACGATCGGCTTCTCCCAGCCGGGCGAGTTCATGTCGATGACCGCGGCCGATATCGGGCGCACCCTGGACCTCATGGTGGCCACCGGCGCGAAGACACTACGGACGGTCATCCCATGGTCGGTCGTCGAGCAGACGAAGGGAACGCTCAACTGGTCGCTGGTCGACACGGTGGTCAATGCCGCTGTGGCGCGGTCGATGTCGGTTCTGGGCATCGTCGCGTTCACCCCCGACTGGGCCCGGGCGGCAGGTACCGCCGCGATGATCGGCAAGCCGGTGTCCGCCGCCGATTTCGGGGCGTTCGCCAAGAAGGCGGCCGCCCGCTATTCAGGCAAGATCTCGGCCTACGAGATCTGGAACGAGCCGAACTCGTCGCTGTTCTACTCACCGGGCCCCGACCCCGCCGGTTACACCGCGCTGCTCAAAGCTGCCTATCCGGCGATCAAGTCGGTGTCGTCGTCACTTCTGGTCGTCGCGGGTGCCCTGGGCGCCGACGTCACCTCCGCGACAGCGACCGATCCGGTGTCATTCCTGACCCAGATGTACGCCGCAGGCGCTAAGAACTACTTCGACGCGCTGTCGTTTCATCCCTACCAGTACAGCCTGCCCTTCTCCGCAGGCGTGGATATCGCCAATTCGCCTGTGCAGCAGTTGATGGACATGCGGACCGCGATGGTCAGCAACGGCGATACCGCCAAGAAGATCTGGGCGACCGAGTACGGCGAGCCGACCGCGGCGGTGGACGAGAACACGCAGAGCACGATGATCAACGACATGGTGACCAAATGGCAGGAGCTGCCGTACACCGGTCCGCTCATGATCTACACCACCCGCGACAAGTCGACCGGGAGTTCCGATCCGGAGGACACCTTCGGCGTCTTCCGGTCGGACTGGGCACCCAAGATCGCCCAGCAGGTGCTCCAGTGGCAGATCGCGAACGGCATCCCGAAATCCGCGGAGTACCAACGATTCAGTGCGGTCACGAATGCGGCCTACGGAGCCGTGCTCAGCCCGGTGTACAAGGCGACGTCCACGGTCTGGGCGCAGGTTCGTTCCAACGCCACGGTTTTCGAGACCGCCACGGCGGGATACCTGTCCTCCCCCAACCCGGTCGCGCTCAAGGCCCGACCACTCGGGGTCGCACCGACAGGCGCATTCGCCAACGGATACCAGGATTTCGAGACCGGTGTGCGCATCTTCTACTCCGCGGCCACCGGGGCACACGCCATCGGCAGTGGGATCGCCTCGGCATGGACGTCGGCGCTGGGGCTGGCCACCACCGACGAGGTGCCGATGGCCGGTGGCGGGGTCCGCGTCGACTTCCAGAACGGCCACATCACTTGGACACCTTCGGCAGGCGCGGTGGTGACCCGCTCTTGACCGTCGCTGCCAGGGACACCAGTTCGGCCACCGCCTGGTGGGGCCGGCGGGCCTGCCAGTGCTCGGCGTTGATGTCGTAGAGCGCCGACCCGTCGGACTCCGCAGACCGGCGGTCGAGCAGATAGCGCCGGCACGCCTGCACGAACGTGTCGTCCCGGTCGAAAACAGGCAGGCACAGATGGTCTTTCAGCGATCCCACGGCTTCGGTGGTCCCGACGATGGGCAGACCCACTCGCGCCGCGTCGAGGACCTTGACCCTGACCCCGCCACCTGTTCGGACCGGCGCGATCAAGGCGCGGCAGGTCGCCAGCAGCGCGGGCAGGTCGTCGACGAAGCCGACGTCGCGGACACCCGGCGGGTACGGCGGATCGACCGCGCCCGGTTTACGGGCGCCGATGATCACCAGCTCCGCGCCGGCAATGCCGTCGGAGATCTGCGGCCACAACCGCAGCGCCTCTTCGAAGGCCTCCTGATTGGGTGGCCAGTCCCGGGTACCGATGAACGCCAGCCGTGGCCCGGTGTCGGCGAGGTTCAACCGTTGCGCCGGTGGCAGTGTCAGTGCCACCCACCGGGCGCCCGGCACACCGGCATCGCGGTACATGGCGGCCTCTTCGGCATCGTAGGTGCCGACCGCATCGGCAGCCCGCGCCATCCGGAGTTCGTCCCGCAGCAACCGGGGTGCCTGCCACCGGCCGAGCCGTCCGCGGGTGGCCCGCCAGACTTCGGACTCGGTGTTGACGGTGTTGACGACAAGGCCACGTTGCCCGAAGTGCGCCGAGGACGTGAACGACTCGGCCATGTAGCTGTGTTCGGCGAAGAACACCTCGGCGTCGCTTCGCTCGATCGCCGACACCAGCTCGGGGGTGTCGTAGCGGACGTGCACCAGGCTTTTGCGCGAGCCGAAGGCATTGGCGGCCAATCGGACCCGGCTCACCGGCGGCTTGGTCACCTTCAGCAACGGCACCGCGGCGGGCATCGCTGTGGCCGCGGCGGCAGTCGGTTGTGGCGACAGACAGATGGCATCGACCGACCACGACTGTGCCGCGATGTCGATCACCAGACGCGACAGCGTCAGGTCACCGCCGTACTCGAGTTCGGGATCCTTGGACAGCAGAAACGTCACCCGGGTCATCGACCGCCCCCTCGATACAGGATTTTCAGATACACGCCCAACAGGACAGCGTCGGTCAGCACCGAGGCGATCGCCGCGCCGACCGCTCCCAGCGGACTCAGGGCGGCCACGCATGCCAGCTTCACCGGCACCAAACCCACTGCGGCCCAAGCTCGCAGAAGATCGCGATGCTGCATGTAGAGCACCGCGGTGTAGACGTAGTTGGCCGCCCGCATCCCGCAGAACACCGACATCAGCACCATCGCGATGCCCAGCTCCCGCGGCGCAGGCGACAGCAGCAGCCCGATCCCGACGGTCAGAACCAACACGCCCGCCACCGCTGAGACCGTCACGATGGCCTTCGGTGCGGGACCGTTGGCGAGATCGCCACCCGACTCGCGCAGCGGCTCGTGGTAGGTGGTCACATACGACTGGCCCAGCGCCGCCACCGCCCACGCCAGCACCGACGCCACCGAATAGATGCCCGCGATCCGGGAGTCGGTCAGGAACCCGAGCAGCAGCACGTCACCCTGGATGTAGAGCGCGTTGCCGAGGTGCTCGAGCACCAGGGCCGCGACTAGACGGGGCGGGCCGGGCAGGGCGGGGCGGTGCCCCCGGACGACAAGCACGGCCAGCAGCGCGACTGCGAAGTACGGCGCAGCGTAGAACAGGCTGGCCGCCAACAGCGTCGGATGGTCGACGGCGAACAGATATCCGGTGGCGACCGCGATGCTGGTGGCCTGCCGGACGGTGTCCATCCGCATGACCCGGTCGGGATGCCCGTCACGCAGGTCCTGGCTCTTGTAGGCGTTGAATACCAACTCGCCGCCGCCGACGACCAGCCCGAACCAGGCGATGTAGTTCACCTCGATGACCGCGACGCCGGCCGCCATCAGCAGCAGGCCAACCCCCACCCGGGTGGTGCGTTCGCGCAGGAACCGCTCCCGGGACTCGCGCAGCGCGCGAACGTTGAACGGATTGTCCAGCGGGGCGCAGACTATCGCTGCCAGGGCGAAACCCATGGCGTACAAACCATAGTCGGCGATACCGAGGCGGCTGATCACCGCCAGAGTCCAGAGCAGACCGATACCGCGGCCGCCGTACATCCACACCGCCGCCAGCACGGTCTTGCCGAGCCGGCCGGCCGGCGCCGACACCCCGGTCATCGGCAGCGCACCAGAGTTGACCACTGCTCGGCGTAGGCCTGCGCCACCCGCTGCGGCGAACGCCGGTCCCGTTCGGCGATGGCGTTGGCGGCGAGGGTGTCCAGGCGCTCGTAGTTGTCGACGAGATGGTCGATGGCCGAGCAGAACTGCCGCACGCTGGGATCGGTCCCCGGGGCGCGGACCACGAGCGCGCCGTGCCGCTCGTCGAGATCACCCAGTGCCCCGTGGTCGCTGCAGATCACCGGGGTGCCGTACCCGAGGGCATGGGTGACCACCGCAGAGGACGGATAGGCCGGGCCGTAGAAGGTGCGCCGCCCGTACGGGACGACGACGGCACGCACCGACTCGAAGAACGCGTCCTCGGCATCGCCCTCGACACCGCCGAGGATGTCGATGCCGGGTACCCTGGGCAGCCCTTCGGTGCCCCGGCCCGCGACGCGTATCGCGACATCGTCGCGCAGCGACTCTCGGATACGGCCGATCAGTTCGAAACCCTTGCCGCGGTATACCAATCCGAAGAAGCCCACGGCCAGCGGCCGCTGCTGGACGGGTCTGACGGTCCGGCGCACCGGTGCGATATGCGGCGCCCGCGCGACCCGCGCCCGTGGGTAGGCGGCAGCCAGCGCCTGCGCACCGCTGTCGGTCAACGAGAACAGCTGCAGGCCCGAGGCAACGGAGCATTCGACGCGGTGCGAGACAACCTGCAGTGGTAGATGCACGCCGTGGTTGACCAGCCGGTGCCCGGCCATGAACCGCGTGCGCCACGGCCACCAGATCAGTCTGGGTGGATCGTGAACCGTGGCGCTCACCGCCACGTCACGCCGGCCCGCGATGGCCCAAAAGGGCGTCACCGCACCGCCGCTGAGTTCGGCGTGGACCAGCGTCGGGCCGGGATATGGCGAGTCGATCAGCTCGGTGACCGCGCGGCGATGACGTCGCAGGTCGGCCACCCCATCTTCGCCCGGCCCGCCGTGGCGGTATTCCACGACCGACCCGAATAGGCCGCGCACGGCGTCGAGGAACTGTTGTGCGTAGTCCCCGACACCGCCGGCCCCCGCACGGGGGCCGATGTAGACGAGCCGAACCTCGGCCAGCGAGTGGGCCATCTAGTAGAACAACGGCCGGTACTTGGGGCGGTAGCGCAGCGCCTCGGGATCACGGGTGCTGAGCACCTTCGCGGGCACCCCGGCCACCACCGCCAGTGGAGCGACGTCGCCGCGGACCATCGAGCAACCGCCCACCACTGAGCCACGGCCCAGCGTCACACCCGACAGGATGGTGGACCTGCTGGCCACCCAGACGTAGTCCTCGATGACACAGGGTTCCAGGATCGGCGCGAACGACGGGTCGTTGTGGTCGTGATAGCCCCCGATGATGTGCACATCGGAGGCCAGAACGACGTTGTCGCCGATGGTGATTCCGCCGCGGGCGTCCAGCATGCAGCGGAAGCCGATCGAGCAGGCCTCCCCGATCGTCAGATTGCCGATATCCAGGATGGTGGTTCCCCGGAAGATCGACGAGTCCTTTCCGATCGTGGCACCGAAGAGCCGCAGATAGGCCTGCCGGACGTGATGGGACGGGAAGTAGGTGAAGAACAGGTTGAAGCCGAGCAGGCCGACCCGGTTGTACAGCTTGCGTGCAAACGAGATGTCCTGCATCGGCGGTGGTGTGACCGGCGCAAGGCTCGGCGCACTTCCGGCGGTCAGGGGTTGGCTCGTCATATCTCTCCTCTCATGGCGTGTTGTGGTGTGGCGATCGAATCCAGATCGTGGCGGACCATCGCCGCGACGATGTCGGGGAAATCCGCCGTGCGCCGCCAGCCCAGGGTCTGTTCGGCATGGGTCGGGTCCCCCACCATGTCCACCGGTTCGGTCGGCCGTTTCAACGCGGCGTCGGTGTGGACGTACCGCTGCCACTCGTCGATACCGACTTCGGCGAAGGCGGTCCGGACGAAGTCGGCGATCGAATATGAGGCGCCGGTGGCGATCACGAAGTCGTCACCGACACCGTGGCGCGCGATGCGGTACAGCGCGTCGACATAGTCCGGCGCCCAGCCCCAGTCACGGCGGGTATCCAGGTCACCGAGGCGCACCGAGTCCTGCAGCCCGCAGGCGATCCCGGCGACCGCGGCGCTGATCTTGCGGGATACGAACCGGGTTGGCCGAAGGGGTGATTCGTGGTTGTACAGGATCGCATTGGCTGCCGCGAGGCCCCGCGTGCGGTAGATCCCACACATCATGTGCCCGAGCGCTTTGGATGCACCGTAGGGCGACGTCGGGCTGATCCGTGTGGCCTCCGATTGCGGTGATCGAGACGAACCCGAGAAGATCTCCGCGCTGGAGGCGTTCACCACCACGATGGGCTGACCCAGTTCGTCCTGTACCCGCAGGCAGCCGTCCAGCAGCGCGATCGTCGAACCCGAGTTGAAGCTCAACGTCGTCACCGGGTCGTGCCACGACGCCGCGACCGACGTGACGCCCGCCAGGTGGAAGACATACTGCGGGGCAACACCTCTCACCAGCGCCAGAACTGCGCCGGCGTCCGCCAGATCCACCGGATGCTCGACGACGCCGAATGCGGTGCGCCCGGGAAGCGACCCGGGCCGCGTCGCCCCGTGCACCGTGAAGCCCGACGCGGTCAGCAGCCGGGCCAGATACTGGCCGTCCTGTCCCGTCGCACCGGTGATCAGTACGGCACCGCGCGGTTGCCGTTGGGATGTCATCGCGGGCCGCTACAGCGCGGCAGCACGCATCGCGCGCGACTCGCTGTCGAGATCACTGAACACCATCATCTCGATGAGTTCCTTGAACCCGACCGTGGGTTTCCAGCCGAGGATGCGCTGGGCCTTGGCGGCATCGCCGACGAGTAAGTCCACCTCGGCCGGCCGGATGAGCGACTTGTCCAGCTGGACATAGGGTTCCCAGTCGTGAATGCCGACGCTGGCGAACGCGATGTCGAGCATCTCCCGAATGGAATGTGTCCGGCCGGTGCAGATCACGTAGTCGTCAGCCACGTCCTGCTGCAGCATGAGATACATCGCCTCCACGTAGTCACCGGCGAACCCCCAATCACGCCGTGCGTCGAGATTGCCCAGGGTCACGTGGCTCTCGGTGCCGAGCGCGATGCGCGCCACCGCGCGAGTGACCTTGCGGGTGACGAATTCGACCCCGCGCCTTGGCGATTCGTGATTGAACAGAATCCCGGAACTCGCGTGCATGTCGTAGGACTCGCGATAGTTGACCGTCATGTAGTGGCCGTAGACCTTGGCAACACCGTAGGGCGAGCGTGGCCACAACAGCGTCGACTCGGTCTGCGGCACCTGCTGGACCTTGCCGAACATCTCCGAACTCGACGCCTGGTAGAACCGGACCGCTCGGCCGGCGATGTCCTGGTAGAGCCGAATGGCTTCCAGCAGGTTGAGCACGCCGCCGCCGGTGACATCGGTCGTCAGCCGGGCATTGCGCCACGAGTACGCCACATACGACACCGCACCCAGGTTGTAGACCTCGTCGGGCTCGGCGATGGTCAGCGACCGCATCAGGCTCGACATGTCGAGCAGGTCACCGGTGATGATCTTCACGCCGGGCACGGTCTGGCGCAGCAGCGCCTCCTTGGGGTTGTTCTGCCCGCGGATCAGTCCGTACACGGTATAGCCCCGCGACAGCAACAACTCCGACAGGTACAGCCCGTCCTGGCCTGTCACACCGGTGATCAATGCCGACTTCTTCGGCTGGTCGATAAGTCTCATGCCGCCACCCCTATGGTCGCTTGTATTTCGGACCGCAGGCCTTCGATGAATCGGGCCTCGGTGAAGCGCTCCATTGCGCTGCGGATCGTGTTCCCGTCGAAATGGGAATGTTCCAAACACTGCACAGCGCGGGCGATCTCGGCCGCCTCGGGCCGGCCGAAGAAGACGCCGGTGACACCGTCGATCACGGTGTCGACAAATCCGCCCCAGCGCAGTACCACACTCGGCCTGCCCCATACCCCCGCCTCGATCGGGGTCAGCCCGTAATCCTCGAAACTGGCCGCCACGACCGCGCGGCAGTTCTGGTAGAGCCAGACCATCTCGTCGTCCGACAGGCCTTCGAGCATCAGCACGTTGGGCCCGGCGAGCTGGCGGATTCGCTGCGCCTCCGGGCCGCGGCCGACGACGACCAGCCGCCGGTCCAGCTCGCCGAAGGCCCGCACCACCTGATCGACGTTCTTGTAGGGCAATAACCGGGAGACGCACAGATAGAACTCGCCCCCGGGACGCACGGCACCGGCGGGTCCGAGCCAGTCGAGTACCCGGCGCACGGGCCGTGCCTGCTCGTAGCCGGTCATCCCGACCGGTGCCGGCACGACTGGCGCGTCGATTCCGTAGGCGTCGCGGATGCGGTCGCGGGTGATCGAGGAGATGGCGATGTAGCGCTGGCAGGACTGCGCCGCCCGCCGGTCCCAGCGTTTGAGGTAGGGCCCCAATGCGGCCAGCACGGACCTCTTGACGGGCCCGGCCCCCTCACCGAGGTACATCTCACTCGCGTAGAGCCATCTGGCCGGTGAGTAGCAGTAGACGAGTTTGTCGCCGTGGGCGCGAAAGCCGTGCGCCCACCCACTCGAGCTGGTGATCACCAGCTCGGCATCGACGTTCATAGCCTGCGCGGCGAACGGGAGCAGCGGTAGCGCCGCACGGTGGTTGCGCCGCAACGGGCCGACGCGGTTCAGCGGTGATACTCGGATATCACGCTCGGCGAACTCCGGATACGTGCCGGCCGGATCGAACAGCAACGTGAAAATCGGGGCCTCCGGAAACGCCCGGCTAATTGCCAAGACAACTTTCTCGGCGCCACCACGCTGAGTCAGGTAATCGTGAGCAATCGCCACGGGGTACGGACCGATGTCGGCCTCCCAGGATCGGACCGCACCTACTGCCCAAGCCGATGCCACTGGCACCGTGAGCTGTATTGGCGCGGTTGAGGTTCCCCGACCTGTAGGAGCCATTGAAACGTCCCCGGGCCGTACCCACAACCCGGGAAGGCACTGGTGTCCGTTTGTTCACATTTCGGAAATTCGTGTAACGCCGGCGCATCCGCGTTCGTTGCGAGCGGAAATGTTGCTCTAGCAGCAAAATGTGGATGCCAAATTTACAGTCGCGCCAGTTAATTAATGACGGGGATCACAGCGGCGGAAACCGCTCGATCCAATGCCGGGCGATGTCCACCCGCCGGGTCACCCATACCTTGTCGTGGGACTGCACATGGTCAAGAAACCGCTCCAGTGAAGCGGTTCGGCCGGGCCGCCCCGCCAGCCGACAGTGCAGCCCGACCGAGAGCATCTTGGGCGCACCCGCGGCCCCTTCGGCGTACAGCACGTCGAAAGCGTCGCGCAGATGCGCGAAAAAGGCGTCCCCGGAGGGGAATCCGCCCGCCGTGGCGAACCGCATGTCGTTGGTGTCCAGGGCGTAGGGCACGACCAGGTGGTCCGTTGCGTTCACCCGCGTCCAGTACGGCAGGTCGTCGGCGTAGGAGTCGGAGTCGTAGAGGAAGCCGCCGTGCTCGACGACCAGGCCGCGGGTCTGCGGCGAATCACGGCCGGTGTACCAGCCCAGCGGAGCCGATCCGGTCAGCTCGGTGATGAGGCTGACGGCCTGCGCCATGTGCTCGCGTTCCACCTCCGGCTGAACGAGCTGATAGCTGATCCAGCGCAGCCCATGGCAGGCGATCTCGTCGCCGCGGCCAATGAAGGCCGCCACCGCCTCGGGGTTGCGGGCCAGTGCCATCGCCACCCCGAACACCGTCAGCGGCAGGCCGCGTCTGTCGAAAACCCGCAGCAGACGCCACAATCCGGCTCGCGAGCCGTACTCGTAGAGCGACTCCATGCTCATATGGCGGTTCGGAAATGCTTGCGCACCAACAATGTCGGAGAGGAACGTCTCGGAGGCGGCATCGCCGTTCAGGACGCTGTTCTCCGCGCCCTCCTCATAGTTGAGCACGAACTGAACGGCGATGTTCGCCTCACCGGGCCAGTGCGGATGCGGCGGGTTCGGGCCGTAGCCGACCATGTCACGCGGATAGCCGGCCGCGCCGTCCACTGGGCTCATCGCTGCATTCTGGCAGCCAACCCCGACCGCCACCGACTTCCCCGACAAGGCAGCATGGACGTCATGCCGTCCACATTGCTGTGGTTCCGTCGCGATCTTCGCCTCCGTGACCTCCCTCCACTGCTGGAGGCGGCCGCCGACGGGGCCGAGGTGCTGGCGGTCTTCGTCGTCGACCCGAGACTTGAACAGTCCAGCGGCCCGCGCCGCCTGCAATACCTGGGCGACTCGCTGCGGGCACTCTCCGAGGCGCTCGACGACCGGCTGTTGATCGTCCGCGGCAGGCCCGAAGAGGAGATTCCGGCGATCTGCGCGAACGTCGAGGCGCAGATGGTGCACATCTCGGCGGATTTCAGTCCGTTCGGGGTGCGCCGCGACACAGCCGTCGCCGAGGCACTGGCCAGCGACGGCAGGACACTGCAGGCGACCGGCTCGCCGTATCTGGTCTCCCCGGGGCGGGTCACCAAGGACGACGGCACCCCCTACAAGGTGTTCACCCCGTTTCTGTCCCGGTGGCGCGACGTCGGCTGGCGTGCCCCCGCCCAGTCGGAGCCGGGTGCGGTGCGGTGGATCGACCCCGCCGCGCTGACCGGGGTCGCGCGGGTCGGCCCACCCGATCCGGGTGCGCAGATGGACGTCGAGGCCGGCGAGGCCGCCGCACTGAGCCGCTGGGCGGAGTTCGTCGAGACCGGGCTGGCCGACTACGCCGACGACCGCAACCGCCCGGACAAGCCGGGCACCAGCCGGATGTCGGCGCCGCTGAAATTCGGCACCATCCATCCGCGCACCATGGTCGTCGACCTCGACGTGCGCGAGACGGGCCCGGCGGCCTATCTGCGGGAGCTGGCCTTCCGCGACTTCTATGCCACGGTGCTGGCCGAGTGGCCGCACAGTGCGTGGCAGAACTGGAACCGCAACTACGACGCGATCGACGTGGACACCGACGCCGCGGCCCACGCGGCATTCGACGCGTGGAAGCAGGGCCGCACCGGCTACCCGATCGTGGACGCCGGGATGCGTCAGCTCCTCGACACGGGGTTCATGCACAACCGAGTCCGGATGATCGTCGCCTCCTTCCTGGTCAAGGACCTGCACCTACCCTGGCAGTGGGGGGCGCGCTGGTTCCTCGAACAACTCGTCGACGGCGACATGGCCAGCAACCAGCACGGCTGGCAGTGGTGTGCGGGTTCGGGGACGGACGCCGCGCCGTACTTCCGGGTGTTCAACCCCACCGCGCAGGGCGAGAAGTTCGACCCGGCCGGAGACTATGTGCGCCGCTGGGTGCCCGAATTGGCCAGCCCCGAAGTGAAGGCCGCCGACGTCCACAAACTCAAGGGTGGCCGGCCACCGGCGTATCCCGATCCGATCGTCGACCACGCCGCCGAGCGGGTCGAGGCGCTGGCGCGTTACGGCCGGATCGGCTGAGCCAGGCGGGGGTCGGTGTGCCAGAATGACGGCAATTGCTTATCTGAGCCCGACAGGAGCCGCAATGCCCAGCACCGAGGTGGAGCGCTACAACGACGTCGATACCGCCGATGTCCCCTCAGCTGCCTGGGGTTGGAGCAAGATCACCTACCGCACCTGGTACGCCTTCGGCATCTTCGCCGTGATTTTCCTGCTGGGCATGCTGCGCGGCAACCACGTGGGCCACGTCGAGGACTACGTGCTGATCGCGTTCGCGATCCTGGTGGCAGGCATCATCGTCCGCGACTGGTGGGGTCGCCGCCGCGGCTGGCTGCGCTAAACGCTTTACGCGGTCCCCGCGAGATTGAAGCTACGCAGAGCTCTACTCGGTGTTGTCCCGCGTGAGTTCAATCTCGCGATCTGAACTGAACCTCTAGCCTTCGGCGGCAAGCTGCCCGCATGCGGCGGCGATCTCGCGGCCGCGAGTGTCGCGAACCGTGCACGACACGCCCGCTGCGCGCACCCGTCGCACGAACTCCCGCTCCACCGGCTTGGGGCTGGCGTCCCACTTGCTGCCCGGGGTCGGGTTGAGCGGGATCAGGTTGACGTGCACCAGCGCCCCGAGCGCCCGATGCAGTTTCTTGCCCAGCAGGTCGGCCCGCCAGGGCTGGTCGTTGACGTCCCTGATCAGCGCATACTCGATGGACACCCGCCGGCCCGTCGCGTCGGCGTAGTACCGCGCCGCGTCCAGCGCCTCGCCGACCTTCCAGCGGTCGTTCACCGGCACCAGGGTGTCGCGGAGCTCGTCGTCGGGGGTGTGCAGCGACAACGCCAGGGTCACCCCGAGGTGTTCGTCGGCGAGTTTGCGGATCGCCGGGGCCAAGCCGACCGTCGACACGGTGACCGAGCGGGCGGAGATGCCGAACCCCTCCGGCGGTGCGGCGGTGATGCGGCGCACAGCCGCCAGCACGCGGTTGTAGTTGGCCAGCGGCTCGCCCATGCCCATGAAGACGACGTTGGACAGCCGGTCACCGAAGCCGTCGCGCAGCGTCACCGCGGCGGCACGCACCTGCTCGAGGATCTCGGCGGTGCTCAGGTTGCGGGTCAGCCCGCCCTGGCCGGTCGCGCAGAACGGGCAGGCCATGCCGCAGCCGGCCTGTGAGGAGATGCAGACGGTGTTGCGGTTGGGGTAGCGCATCAGCACCGATTCGAACGTCGTGCCATCGTGGGCGCGCCACAACGTCTTTCGGGTCTCCCCCGCGTCGCACTCGATCTCCTTGGCCACCGAGAGCAGGGTCGGGAACAGTGCCTCGGCGACCGTGTCGCGCACGGCGGCGGGCAGATCGGTCATCTGCTGCGGGTCGGCGAGCAGCCTGCCGTAGTACTGCTGGGCCAGTTGCTTGGCGCGGAAGGCGGGCAGGCCGAGTTCGGCCACCGCAGCGGCACGGCCCTCGGTGTCGAGGTCGGCGAGGTGCCGCGGCGGCAACGCGCGGCGGGGTGCCTCGAAGACCAGCTCTTGTTTCATTACGTCCAGTATCGCTGACGACGGGGCCGGCTCAGGCCAGCAGCGTCAGCACGACCCAGCCGATGACCGCAGACGGCAGCATGGCGTCGATGCGGTCCATGATCCCGCCGTGGCCGGGCAGCAACGTTCCCATGTCCTTGATGCCCAGGTCGCGTTTGACCTGGGATTCGACCAGATCGCCGAGCACCCCGGTGATCACCAGCATCAATCCCAGTGGCAGACCGACCCAGGCCGGCTTGTCCAGCAGGAACGTCACCGACAGCACCGCCGCGGTGACGCCGAACAGCAGTGAGCCGCCGAGGCCCTCCCAGGATTTCTTGGGGCTGATCGCCGGGGCCATCAGATGCTTGCCGAACAGCACACCGGCGATGTAGCCGCCGATATCGGCGAACACGACGGTGGCGATCACGGTGAACACCCGGGCACCACCGTTGTCCTGCAGGATCAGCAGCGCGGTGAAACTGGCGAACAACGGCACCCAGGTGGCCAGCAGGACCGTCGCGGCGATGTCGCGCAGATAGTTGACCGGTTGTTCGCGCAGGCCCTGACCGAGCAGGCGCCACACCATGGCGACCACGATCGTCGCGCCGTAGGCGCCCAGCGTTCCCGCCACGCCCCACGGCCAGGCCAGCCAGATCATCGCCTGGCCGCCGACCAGCAGCGGCACCGTGGGCATCGCGTAGCCGTGTTCACGAAGCCGGCGGATCACCTCATGGGTGGCGATCGCCATGGCGACGGACAGCAGCGGGAACCACCACTTCGGCGCGAACAGCAGGCTGCCGATCGCCATGGCGCCCAGCACGGCCCCGACCGCGATCGCGGCGGGCAGGTCGCGTCCGGCCCGCGACGCCTTCTTGTCCGGCGCGTCGGAACCGGCGGTGCCGGACTCGGTATCTGCCACGGGCGATGGTTGCTGGAGAGTCATCAGACCTCCAGCAGTTCGCCTTCCTTGTGTTTGACCAGTTCGTCGATCTGCGTGACGTAGTTGTGCGTGGTCTTGTCGAGATCCTTCTCGGCGCGGCTGACCTCGTCCTCGCCGGCGTCGCCGTCCTTCTTGATCCGGGCCAACTCTTCCATCGCCTTGCGGCGGACGTTGCGCACCGAGACCTTGGCGTCCTCGCCCTTGGACTTGGCCTGCTTGACCAGGTCCCGGCGCCGCTCCTCGGTCAGCTGCGGGATCGACACCCGGATGATGTTGCCGTCGTTGGTCGGGTTGAGGCCGAGGTCGGAGTGGCGGATGGCGTCTTCGATCACCTTGAGCTGGGATGCCTCGTAGGGCTTGATGACCACCATCCGCGCCTCGGGCACATTGATGCTCGACAGCTGGGTGATCGGGGTCATCGACCCGTAGTAGTCGACGGCGACGCGGGCGAACATACCGGGGTTGGCCCGTCCGGTCCGGATGGAGGACAGGTCGTCGCGAGCGACCGCGACCGCCTTCTCCATCTTTTCCTCGGCATCGAAGAGTGCCTCTTCGATCATGTGCGGGGGTCCTCTCCCTCAGGTGGTGACCAGAGTCCCGATCTTCTCACCTGCGACCGCACGGGCGATATTCCCGTTGGTCAGCAGGTTGAAGACCAGGATCGGCATTCCGTTGTCCATGCACAGGCTGAAGGCGGTGGCGTCGGCGACCCGGAGCTCGCGGTCGATGACCTCGCGGTGGCTGATCTCGGTGAGCAGCTCGGCGTCGGGGTTCTCCCGCGGGTCGTCGGTGAACACCCCGTCGACCGCCTTGGCCATCAGCACCACGTCGGCGCCGATCTCCAGCGCGCGCTGTGCGGCGGTGGTGTCGGTGGAGAAGTACGGCAGCCCCATGCCGGCGCCGAAGATGACGACCCGGCCCTTCTCCAGGTGGCGCACCGCGCGCAGCGGCAGGTAGGGCTCGGCGACCTGGCCCATCGTGATGGCGGTCTGCACCCGGGTGACGATGCCTTCCTTCTCCAGGAAGTCCTGCAGCGCAAGGCTGTTCATCACGGTGCCGAGCATGCCCATGTAGTCCGAGCGGGTGCGTTCCATACCGCGCTGCTGCAGCTGCGCGCCGCGGAAGAAGTTGCCGCCGCCGATGACGACGGCGACCTGGACACCGCTGCGCACCACTTCGGCGATCTGGCGGGCCACCTGGGCGACGACGTCGGGGTCGAGTCCGACGGCCCCGCCGCCGAACATCTCACCGCCGAGCTTGAGCAGCACGCGCGCATACTTCGGGCGCAGCTGCGTGGATTCGTGCGCCGACGGCTCGGCGCCGTTGGTGCTGGCCGACTCCCCCATCAGACTCCTCGGACTCGTCGGGTTCCTGGCATGAGAGTGCCATCTCGGCGACGCCCGAGACGGCACTTCCATCCTGCCTCATCGCCGATCAGACGGAATTCCCGGGTTACGGATGCGCAAACGACCGTCACCAGAGCACGGCGACGGCTGCCGCCACGAACGTCAGCACGCCCACCGAGACGAAAATCGGCCGCGGGACCGGCTCGCCGCTACGCCGCTGCCGGGCTCCACCCATTCCGAGTAGGCCACCGATCACGATCAGGATGACGAGCTTGAGCCCGATCTTGGGGTAGTTGTGCACGATGCCCGCCGGCCACGGCGCAGCCAGCGCCAGCCCGGTCAGCAGGGACAGCAGCAACCCGTAATCCATGACGCGGGTGACGCGGAACCGCGTGGCCGCGGCTTCGGCGACCCAGGCGCCGAAGACGACGGCGAACCCGGTGATGTGCAGCAAGACGACTACGTGGCGTAGTAGCTCCATGGCCGTCAGACTACGTCAGGCGCGTCACTTCTCAGCCGAGTGAGCCGACAACAACCACCCCGGCATGGACTTGCGGCCCTTGGGTGCGTCACGCAGATCGCTGCCGGCCAACTCGACCATCGACACCAATTCCTCGGGCACGTTGCCATGGATGCGCGCGGGACGAATCTCGTCGATCACCCAGTACGGTTCGACCGCGGCACGCAACTCCTCGGCGGTCACGGGATGGGCAGTCCCGTTGCCCGGCATCGTCGCGGCGTCGAAGGTCAGCACGAAGTAGGACGCCCCGGGCGCGGCGGCGCGCACGATCGAGCGTTGGTAACCGTCGCGCGCCTCGACCGGCATCGA
This sequence comes from Mycobacterium sp. NBC_00419, assembly GCF_036023875.1. Classification (NCBI taxonomy): domain Bacteria; kingdom Bacillati; phylum Actinomycetota; class Actinomycetes; order Mycobacteriales; family Mycobacteriaceae; genus Mycobacterium; species Mycobacterium sp. NBC_00419. Next base: position 4,733,083 of record NZ_CP107931.1, on the reverse strand, counting down.
GTGGAACAGCGTGGAGTCGACGATGGTGCCGAACCGGCCGTCATACCCACCGAAGGCACTGATGTCGGCGACGGCGAAGGTGGCGTTGGACAGACCGCGGCGGGTGGCCTCGGCACGGGCCAGCTCGATGGCGGTCGGCGAGAGATCCAACCCGACCGTGGTGACGCCACGCTCGGCCAGGTAGAGCGATACCGCCGCCTCGCCGCATCCGGCGTCCAGGACGTCGCCGTGGAACTTGCCCTGCTCGATCAGCGCCGCGATCTCGGGCTGCGGCTCGCCGATGCTCCACGGCGGGCGGACTCCCTGGAACTCCGGCGCGTCACCGCGGTAGGCGGATTCAAAGAGATCTTCGGGTGTACTCATGATCCATGGATATCAACCCGATTGATATATGTCAAGATGATTGACATGTCTGCGTCCGGTGACGAACCCCTGGGCTACCTGTTGCAGCGGGTCACCTCAGCGCTGCGCGCGGAGGTGAGCGCCACGGTGCTGGGATCTGCGGACCTGTCGTTCCCGCAATACATCTGCATGCGGCTGCTGTCGAAATCCGGGCAGCGGTCCAACGCCGAGCTCGCGCGCGACACCGGCGTCTCCCCGCAGGCGATGAACATGGTCATGCGCAGTCTGGAGCAACGCGGACTGGTGACCCGGCCGGCCACCGTGGCATCGGGGCGCTCGTTGCCGGCGACACTCACCCGCGCCGGCGTGACATTGCTGGCAAGCACCGACGAGGGTGTGCGCGCCGCCGAACAGCGCTTGATGGCAGACCTCAGCAGCGACCAACGGCGCGAGTTCCGCCGGATTCTCACCGTCCTCGCGTTCTGACGGTGCATCTCGCCACCGGAATGATTGCGCGGCAACGCCTTCACCCGTTCGCGTCCGCAGGCCTACTCACGGGAGCGACCGGCGAACCAGCTGGTTGCCACGAGTCCATCGCCTGATCCAGCTGCTCGTCGTTGAGTACGCGCTCGGCCTGGTGCCGATGGTTACCGCTCTTGCGGACATCGTGCCGGGGCGTGTTCGGTGGTCTGCCACCGCTGCCCGCTGCCCGCTGTCAGTGATGGCTGTGGCAGCCCTTCGGCGGTGACGGCGGCACGTCGAGCGCCGGATTGCCGTCGAAGAAGCCGATGGGCTTCATCTTGAACCCGGTGTAGTGGCACGGCATCACCGGCCAGTCCTCCGGGCACACGATGTGATGCGCCCCGACGGTGTACCAGAGCACGATGTCGGTGTTCTCCAGCGGCGCGTCGTCGGCGACGTACTGCGGCAGACCTTGGGCCTCGGCGCACTGGTACATGTAGTCGCCGGCGGCGAACTTCTCCGCGGGGTCGTACTTGGTCACCCAGAGGTTGTGCTGGACGAAGCGGGCCCGGTCGTAGATGTAGGAGCCCTCCTGCACCATGACCGGCACCGGATCGCGGGGCATCAACTTGTAGCCCACCGGAGCGCCCAGTTCGTTGAGCTTGGAGGGGTTGACGACCTTCCAGTACCGCCCGGTGGACCAGTTCCAGTCCCTGGCTCCCTGCGCCTCCGATGCCACCAGCGTGTCCTTGGCGATCCACGCGTTGTGGTGCGGATTGAGCTCGGGCTCGGGCTCCGGTAGCGAATCGACCTCGTAGACACTGTTATCCGGCCCGTCGACGGTCATATCCAGCCGGAAGTTGAAGAAGTGCTGGTGATTTGGGCCGTAGATCCCCGGCGCGACGAGCTTGCCCCAGCGCGGGACCTCACCGTCGGGGATCGAGCCGGTGGTCAGCACCCCGGACAGCTTGACCTCCATCTCGATGGAGGCGTCGTTGTAGAGGTACCAGAAGAACCCGTATTCGTAGTTGCCGACGGTGCAGATCATCGAGATCACCAGGCGGCGGGCCCGGCGCACCTCGACTTCGTCGGTGCGGAAATCGGTGTGCTTCCAGGAGATCCCGTAGTCCTCCTCATGCATGCAGATCGCATTCGGGATCACCACCGCGTTGCCGTCGGAATCGTGAACCGTGCCGTCGAAGTAGTAGATCTCACCCAGACAGTCACAGCCAAGCGTCAGCGGGTTGGCCGAGAAGCCCATCCCGACTTCGCCCATGTCGAACACGTTCTTGTTCCAGTGGGTCGGCGAGGTGTCGCCGTAGGGCACCACCATCTCCGACAGTGCGGCGCGGTACATCACCGGCCGCACGGTCCCGCGATCGTTGTAGGTGACCTCGTGCAGCGTCAGACCTTCGCGGGGGTTGAACCCCACCCGCAGAGACCACTTCTGCCACTGCACATTCCACCCGTCGACGGTGAAGCTCGGGCCGTCGGGCTGGGAGATCTCGATGGTCTTCACGTCGTCGCGAAACTGCGTGAACGCCGGCCGGTTGTCCTCGTCGAACATGTACTTCGCGCTGTAGTTGCCGGATTTGGGCGGCAACGGCACGACACCGTGATCCTCGATGTCGATCACCTTCATGGCGTCGAGGTCGAAGGTGACGATCAATCCCTCGACCGGTCGTGCGTAGCCGTGTTCGGAGGGAGCCGCCCTCATGAACGTCAGCGGCCGGCAGACCAGAGGCGAATTGTCGTAATGGTCTCCGGCGCCGTAGTACCCGGCCGGCCACGGATCGATCATCGCCAGGTCGAAGTCGGTGACGCCGCGCTTGCGCATCGCCTCCTGCCAACGCGGATCGGCGCGGACCACCTCCTCCACACCGGTCATGTGTTCGACGAGATAGGACGGGAACCGTCCCGGGATCGGCGTCCACGAATCGACGGTGCGGGCGCCGATGTCGACGACCGCCTCATAGATCATCTTCTCCGCCGCGTCATACATCGTGATGAAGGCCCGCCGCGGGATCTCCTCGGCCGCCCCGGCGAACGTCAGCGTCGGGGTCTTGTCCGGCTCGGCGAGCTGGATCATCACGAACTTGACTGTGCCGGTGGCGAAATCGGACTCCTTGACGATCTGGGCCGCAGCCTCGATCTCGGCGCCCGACAGCGGATCGAGCGGGTAACGCACCGCATCCGCAGTTGGGGAACCGTTGAGCACAATGCTGTCCATCGTCATGCTGTTACACCGCCTCTGAATCGGACTTGGTCAGGTCGAGGACCGCGAGATGAGCCAGCGCGTCCTCCTGGGTCACCTTGCGCGCCGAGCGCCGGCCGAAGATGTAGACGACCACGCCGAGCGCGAACATGCCGGCGGCGATGCTGCCGGTCCACATCATCCAGGTGCTGTCGGGCACATCGGCGATCCACGACTTGGCGAACGAGTAGTAGATGCCGCCAATGGTCCCGATGGTGCCGATCACCACCGTGATCCACACCCCGACCGTGCCGCCCGGAATGCGCCAGAACGTCTCGGCCGCATAGCGATCGGCGTACTTCTTACGGGCCAGGATGACCGGGAACAGGAAGAAGAATCCGGAGATCAGCCACGCGATGGACAGGCCGCCCTGCAGGAACACGGTGACGTTGGCCATGCTGCTCTGCGAATACAGACCGACGATGAGCAGCGAGGACAGCACACCCTGGATCAGCACGGCGGTGACCGGGTTGCGGGTGCGCGGGTTGAGGTGGGTGAAGATCCGCGGCAGATGACCCTCCAAGCCGGAGACGAAGATCAGCCGCGAATAGGTGACCTGGTAGCTCATCAACGCCACGAACACGATGACGGCCAGCACGACGGCCGCCACTTCCATCACGCCCTTGGGTGCCGCGGTACCGAGCATCCCGATGACACCGGTGACCGGATTGACCTGGTCGGCTGGCAGCACCATGATCGTGCCCAGCGTGGTGAGCAGGTAGATCAGGATCAGGGCAATCGACCCGTACACCACCATCTTCGGTCCGCTCTTGCGCACCGAGAGGAACTCCGCACCCATGTTGTACGGCGTCTCCACGCCCACCAGGTACAGCAGCACGGTGCCGTACAGGAAGCCGGCGCCGGCGAAGTCGGGCACCAGCGCGGCGTGCGCCGTGAACTCCTGCGCAGGACCGTTGCGGAACGCATAGATGACACCCGAGATGAAGATGACGGCGGTCAGCACCCAGTACACGACGAAGACGGTGTTCATGATGCGTTGGTTGGCCGCCAGTTTGGCCAGCGCCAAACCGATGACGGCCCACAGCAACGCCACCTGCAAGATGATGCTCAGCGTCAGGCCCAGTTCGGCATGGAAGGCCAGCAGCAGGAACTGCAGGATGATCGCGGGCGAGGACGCCGAGTTGAGCACCACCGGAATCCACGACAGGTAGCCGCCGATGAAGCCCCACGTCTCCCCCATGGTGCGGGTCGCCCAGATGTAGACGCCGCCTTCACCGGGCCACAGGTTGCCCAATTCGGCGACGGCCATACCCGCCGGGATGAGGAACGTGAGGATACCGAGGATCCACATCGGGATCGCGGTCCAGCCGCCGGCCGCCATGATCGACGAACCGGTGATCCAGCAGATGATGAAGACGTAGGTGGCGGTGAGGCCGAAGGTCGTCATGACCTTGGGCAGCACCTGCTCCGGTATCAGTTCAGTGGTCAGCAGCTTGTCGCGTTGGGTCGGCGGCGAAGCCTCGAGCTCTTGTGTCATGCGGTATCTCCCGATGGCGGTTGTCCATTGATGATCTGTCCGTCTTTCATCCGGACGACACGGCTCGCTTCGTCGGCCACCGTGGGATCGTGGGTGCTGGCGACCACCGTGACGCCGAGCGTCGAGCACAGGTCGCGCAGCATGCGGACCACCGTCTCCCCGGTGCGGTGATCCAGATTCGCCGTGGGCTCGTCGGCGAGCACCAGGGTGGGGTTGCTGATCAGCGACCGGGCGATCGCGGTGCGCTGTTGTTCGCCGCCGGACATCTTGGTCGGCTGGTGGTGGACCCGATGGCTCAAGCCGACGAGGTCGAGCAACTCCAGTGCGCGCTGGCGCAGTGCCTTGCGGTCATACGGCTCGAACATCAGTGGCAGTTCGACGTTCTCGACCGCGGACAGGAACGGGATGAGGTTGTAGCTCTGGAAGATGAACCCGATCGTGTCGTGGCGCAGCGCGGCGAACTGGCTCTCGGTCAGGGTCCCGGTGTCCCGGCCGGCGATGCTCACCGATCCCTTGGTCGGACGGTCCAGGCCACCGATGATGTTGAGCAGAGTGGACTTACCGCTGCCGCTGGGACCCATCAGGCAGACGAATTCACCGGGCTTGACGGTCAATTCGACCGCAACGAGTGCCTTGACCACTTCGTCGCCGAGCTTGTGCAGCTTCCAGACGTCGCTGACCTCGATGACCGGTGATGAGCCGGCGACCTCGGCGGTATCCGACGGTGAGTCTTCGACTGCGGTCACGGCTAACCTCCGGTCAGGGAACGGATGGGAGGACGCGACGCTGCGTTCCAGGTGGGCACGATGCTGGTGGCCACCGCGGCGACGATGCTCACCAGGACGGCGATCACCACCCCCAGCGACAAGCCCGCGGACGAGACCCCGGTGGGCACAAAACCCAACACCGCCAACACAATCGATGCCAGCACGGCCAGCACGACACCGAGCACTGCACCAAGGGTGGCGGCCACCACCGGCTCGACGAGCAGGGCGGCGACCACGGGTCCCCGTGGTACACCGGTGGCCCCGAGCACACCGAGTTCGCGGGTGCGATGAGCCACCGTGCGGGTGGTGGCGACGGCGACCTCGACAACACCGACCAGCAGCACGGTGACGGCGATCAGGATCACCGCACGGCCGATCTCGGCAGCGTGGCCCAGTACCGCCGACTGCTCCCGGATGCCGGCCGACATACCGAAGACGATGACGACCAGGAACGCGCCGGTTGCGGTGGTGACGATGGGCAGGATCATCTCACCGACTCGGCGACGGGCGGCCAGCCAGCCGTAGGACAGACCACGGGCGATCATCAGCGGTCCCCCAGCAGGTCGACGGGACGTTGTTGTAGTAGCCGGTGCACCGGCACCAGCGCACCGACGATGGCCATCGCGGGCAGGAAGCCGGCCACCATGCCGGCGGCCTGCAACCAGGCGATCGGGGTGGCGATGCCCGGAATGACCAGTGCGACAGCGACTCCCGCCGCCAGCACGCCGAGGACGTAGGCGGCCAAGAAGATGACGGCGGATTCGACAAGGAAGAAGTACAGCACCTCGTCGGCGAGTCCGATGCTCGACATGATGCCGAACTCGCGACGCCGCTCCTGCACGGCAGCCAGAAACGAGGACACCGCGATGACGAATCCCAGCGCCAGTCCGATGATCGAGATCAGGCCGAGCGTCGATCCGGTCACCTTGCCAGAGAACAGCGCCGAGAACTTCTGCTCGAAGGTCAGCGGTCCGGACCCGCCCACGGTGTCGTAGATCAGGCCGGGGCCGTTCGGTTGTGGCGTCACCGAGGGATCGGTGGTCGACGGCAAGCCGACGGCTGCACCGAACGTCGGTCCGAGGTCGCGGTCCTTCTCCTCACCGGCCGGTGCGAAGATCGTCCACCAGCCGTGATCGCCGACGACGGCCTGCGCCACGTCCGTCGAGACCGTCAGCGACTCCCCCGAGCCGGCGACGTCGACCTCGAGGTCCCGATCTCCCAGCGATACCCGGTCGCCGACCCGCAGACCCAGCCGGTCGGCCAGGCCGGAACCCAAAATTGCTTTGCCAGAGCCGATTTCATCGCGTCCCCGGACGGAGGCCTGGGTGCCCTTGACCTCGGCCACTCCCGACAGCGTCCGCAACCCGCGCCAGCCGTCGGGCAGATCCAACGTGGGCGCCGCACCGTCGGCAACGAGTGCCTGGACAGTGCTGTCATAGTGCACGCCGGCCGCGGGTACCACCCACAGCTGTGCGCCGCCGATGACGTCGGTGACCGAATCTTGGCCTGTGATAGCAAAACTCGACGAAATCGTGCGCACGACGGTGACGCATGTGATGGCCAGCGCAATGCCCAGAACAGACAGCACGAACCGTTCGGGCCTCCGGCGGATGTTGGCCAAGGCGAACCGGAGCAAACGCACGAAGGTGTTGTTTCCGGTTGAGGTGGCGATCGCCGTTGGTCGCGAAATCGTGGGTGACACAGTGGACTCCACACCGACGATGGTGGGCGCGGGTTGTTTCAGCTGTCACCGCGAACGGTATCTGTCTGGTTAACGGCCACTCAGCGCCGTTACGGCGCTGTATCTGATTAGGATACCGCCACGGTCTGAATTCGCGGAAACGGCTTGGCCGCCTCGAGTTCGTAGGCCAACTCCAGAAGCCGCCGCTCGTGGCCGATCGGGCCGCCCAGCATCATCCCGACCGGCATGCCGGATTCGGACTGCGCCAGCGGCAGCGAGATGGCCGGCTCGCCGGTCGCGTTCTGCAACGGGGTGAACGCCACCCAGTCGACGAGCCGGTCGATGATCTGCTGATAGTCGGCGGTCGGGTCGAGGTGGCCGATGGGGTGGGTCTCCTCGGCCAGCGTGGGCGTCAGCAGGACGTCGTAGGTCTGGTAGAACCGGGCGGTGACCCGGCGCAGCCTGCTCAGCCTGGTGATCGCGATCGGCATCCGGTGCAGATTGCGGCTGGCGTAGCGGTCGAGGCCGAGCGTGAGGTTGTCCAGCCGGCTGCGGTCGAACGTCGGCCCGAACGTCCGCTGCCCTGACCGCACCAAGGTCATCGCCAAAAGCGCCCAGTACAAAAGGAAGTCGTCGACGAAGTAGCGCGGGATGGGGTTGTGGTCGAGGTGGTCGACCTGGTGGCCGAGGCTCTCGAGTAGCTCGGCGGTCTGCAATGTGAGGGCCCGAACACTCGGGCTGCTCTGCCGGGTCAGCGACTGCGTGACGACGGCGATTCTCAGCCGTTGGGTGCTCGGTCCGGTGACGGCGCCGACGGGCAGGAGCCGACGGTCGCGCCAAACACGTTCTGCCTCACGGTAAAACGCCGCGGTATCGCGCACCGAGCGGGTCAGCACGCCGTCGTTGACGATCTTGACCGGCATCTGTCGCGACATCTTGTCCAGCGGGAGCCGGCCCCGGGACGGCTTGAGACCGACAAGCCCGTTACACGCGGCCGGGATACGGATCGATCCGCCACCGTCGTTGGCGTGGGCGATGGGCACCACGCCGGCCGCGACGAACGCGGCCGACCCCGACGAGGACGCACCTGCGGTGTAGTCGGTGTCCCACGGGTTGCGGACGGCGCCGAGCCGCGGATGCTCGGCCGAGGCGCTGAACCCGAACTCCGAGAGTTGGGTCTTGCCCAGCGGAACCAGGCCGGAGGCCAGAAAGAAGCGGGCGAAGTCACCGTGGTCGGGCTGCGGGCGCGGATCCCACGCGTCGGTGCCCTGCATGGTGGGCATGCCCTCGACGTCCACGTTGTCTTTGATGAACGTCGGCACGCCGTCGAAGTATCCGCTCCCGGGCGCCGAGGCGCGGGTGCGGGCACGGGCGAACATCTCGTGCGCCAGCCCGTTGAGTTCGGGGTTCACGGCCTCGGTGCGTGCGATGGCGGCCTCGACGACCTCCGGGCGGGATACCTTGCCGGTGCGGATGGCGTCGACCAGGGCGACGGCGTCGAGGTCACCGAGCGCGTCGTCGCGAAAGGCATGCACGTGTCGGGTCACTGAACCGACGCTAGCAGACACGTGTTCAATAGCTCTGCCTCCTCAAATGGCAAAACCCCGCGCCTCCGGGATCACCGGATCTGGCGCGGGGTTTTCCAGTGAGCGGATTGGTGTTCCGCTCAAGCTTTACTGCTGGCCGACCTCGAAGCGGACGAACCGCGTGATGGTCACGCCGGCCTCGTCGAGCAGGGCCTTGACCGTCTTCTTGCTGTCGGACACCGACGGCTGGTCCAGCAGCACGACGTCCTTGAAGAAGCCGGTGAGGCGGCCTTCGACGATCTTGGGCAGTGCCTGCTCCGGCTTGCCCTCGGCCTTGGCGGTCTCCTCGGCTACACGACGCTCGGTCTCGACCAGGTCGGCCGGAACGTCGTCGCGGGTGAGGTACTTGGCCTTCAGCGCGGCGATCTGCAGGGCGGCCGCGTGCGCGGCATCCTTGTCGTCGCCGGTGAACTCCACCAACACGCCGACGGCGGGCGGCAGGTCGGCGGCACGCTTGTGCAGGTAGGCCTCGACGTTGCCGTCGAAGTACTGCGCGCGCTTCAGCTCCAGCTTCTCGCCGATCTTGGCCGAGAGTTCGGCGATCGCCTGCTCGACGGTCTTGTCGCCGATCGCGGCAGCCTTCAAGGCCTCGACGTCGTTGGCCTTGGAGGCCAGGGCGGCGTCGACGATCTGGTCGGCCAGGTTCTGGAACTCGGCGTTCTTGGCGACGAAATCGGTCTCGGAGTTGAGCTCGATCAGGGCGCCATCCTTGGCGGCGACCAGACCCTCGGCGGTCGCACGCTCGGCGCGCTTGCCGACATCCTTCGCACCCTTGATGCGCAACGCCTCGACGGCCTTGTCGAAATCGCCGTCACTCTCGGCAAGGGCATTCTTGCAATCGAGCATGCCCGCGCCGGTGAGCTCCCGAAGCCGCTTGACATCGGCAGCGGAAAAGTTAGCCATCAGAACCTTTCTTAGGAGATTTCTTCGGTAACGGATTCAGTGGCGACCGGGCCGGCCTCGGTGGGCACCGATGCCGTGGCACCCTCGAGCAGCTCCTGCTCCCACTCGGCCAGCGGTTCGGCGGCGGCTTCGGGCTTGTCGCCACTGCCGGCGCCACCGCGGGCCTTGAGGCCCTCGGCGACCGCGGAGGCGATCACCTTGGTCAGCAGTGCAGCCGACCGGATCGCGTCGTCGTTACCCGGGATGGGGTAGTTGACCTGGTCGGGGTCGCAGTTGGTGTCCAGGATCGCGATGACCGGGATACCGAGCTTGATGGCCTCACTGACGGCCAGGTGCTCCTTGTTGGTGTCGACGACCCAGATCGCCGAGGGCACCTTGCTCATGTCCCGGATACCACCCAGGGACCGCTCGAGCTTGTTCTTCTCGCGGGTCAGCATCAAGATTTCCTTCTTGGTGCGTCCCTCGAAGCCACCGGTCTGCTCCATGCCCTCGAGCTCCTTCATACGCTGAAGACGCTTGTGCACAGTGGAGAAGTTGGTGAGCATGCCGCCGAGCCAGCGCTGGTTCACGTACGGCATGCCGACGCGGGTGGCTTCTTCGGCGATGGACTCCTGCGCCTGCTTCTTGGTGCCGACGAACATGATCGAACCACCGTGGGCGACGGTTTCCTTGACGAACTCGTACGCCTGGTCGATGAAGGTCAGCGTCTGCTGCAGGTCGATGATGTAGATGCCGTTGCGGTCGGTGAAGATGAACCGCTTCATCTTGGGATTCCAGCGACGGGTCTGGTGCCCGAAGTGGGTGCCGCTGTCGAGCAGCTGCTTCATGGTCACTACGGCCATGGTTGTGCCTTACCTGTTGTCGGTTGTCGTCCGGCATCGGGTGAGCCGGACCCTGGCGCCCGCTTCGATGCCGGACCCGCTCGAGAGCGGGACCGCCCGGCATACAGGTGACGAACCAATGGGTTCGAACCGCGGACGCGCGAAGTCAACCCGCTCGCGCGAGTTGCGTTCCAAAGTTTACACGCCCGCAAGGGGTGCTTTGTCCACAGCGCCGCGCCGGTGCACAACCTCGGCGGCCCGGCCTTTCGCAACCCCGATCGGCGCGCTGAACTGGGACGATGCGAATCCTGACGGCGGTGATCGTGGCGCTGCTGAGCTTCGCCGAACCCGCCGCGGCACAGACCGGGCGGCTGCAATGGCCCCTTCGCCCGCCCCCGGCGGTGACCCGCGGCTTCGACGCACCCGCCCCGGACTGGCACCGCGGCCACCGCGGGGTCGACCTGGCCGGGACTCCGGGCCAGGAGGTCTACGCCGCCGGGCCTGCGACAGTCGTGTTCGCCGGCACGCTCGCCGGGCGGCCGGTGGTGTCGCTGGCGCACCCGGGTGGGCTTCGGACCAGCTATGAACCCGTCGACGCGGTGGTGCGGGTCGGGCAACGGGTCGACGGGTCCTCGGTGCTGGGGCGGCTGGTGGCCGGGCATCCGGGTTGTCCGGCGGCGGCCTGCCTGCACTGGGGCGCGATGTGGGGTCCGGCGGCCCGAGCCGATTACGTCGACCCGACCGCCCTGCTGGCAGGCACGCCCATCCGCCTCAAGCCGCTGGCGGGGCTGGGCTGACCTTCTGACCGCGAGCGTGCGTGTCGGTACGCGACACGCCGCCCGTAGCGAGGCGCAGGCGCACGCTCGCGGGTACCGAACTTCGACTGGGGGTGCGTACCGTGGTTCACGATGAGCATTGCGCCCGATACGACCGTCGTTCTCGGCCATCGATTCGCCGCCGACCTGCCCGAACTCGCCGTGCACTGGCAGGCCGAAGCCGCTCCCGCGCCGCGACTGCTCGTCCTCAACGAATCGCTGGCCACCGACCTGGGGCTCGATCCTGGGTGGCTGCGCAGCCCCGACGGCCTCGGTCTGTTGGTCGGGACGCAGGTGCCTGCCGACGCGCAACCGGTCGCGCAGGGCTATGCCGGCCACCAATTCGGCGGCTGGGTGCCCCGCCTGGGCGACGGCCGCGCGCTGCTGCTCGGCGAAGTGACCGACACCCAGGGGCGGGTGCGTGATCTGCATCTGAAGGGCTCGGGGCGCACCCCGTTCGCCCGCGGCGGCGACGGTCTGGCGGCCGTCGGCCCGATGCTGCGCGAATACCTCATCAGCGAGGCGATGTACGCGCTGGGCATTCCGACCACCCGCTCGTTGTCGGTCGTGGCCACCGGTAACCGCGTGCGACGCGAGACCCTGCTCGACGGGGCCGTCCTCGCCCGCGTCGCCGCCAGCCATCTGCGCGTCGGCAGCTTCCAATATGTCGGCGCCAGCGGTGACCTCGCGCTGCTGCGCCGCCTCGCCGACCACGCGATCGGCCGGCACTACCCCGCCGCCGCACAGGCTGACAATCGGTATCTGGCCCTGCTCGACGCAGTGGTGGCCGCCCAGGCGCACCTCGTCGCGCAGTGGATGCTGGTCGGCTTCGTCCATGGCGTGATGAACACCGACAACATGACGATCTCGGGCGAGACGATCGACTACGGACCGTGCGCCTTCATGGACGCCTTCGACCCGCAGACGGTGTTCAGCTCCATCGACTCGTGGGGCCGCTACGCGTACGGCAACCAGCCGTCGGTCGCCGTGTGGAACCTCGCGCGATTCGCCGAAGCACTGCTGCCGCTGATCGCCGAGGATCAGGACCGGGCACTCACGCTGGCAACTGCGGCGGTGCAGAACTTCCCGCAGCTCTACACCACGGCGTGGTCGACGGGGATGCGTCGCAAACTCGGGCTGGGCGACGGTGTTGCCGACGCCGTCGTCGAGCAGCTCATCGATGACCTGGTGACGCTGCTCACGAGCGAGCGCATCGACTACACATCGTTCTTCTGCCGGCTGGCGCGCGGCGACGTCGATGCCGCTGTGGCGCAGTGGGCCGCCCGCTGGCGCGATCTCGATCCGGACACCGAGGCGATGGCAAAGGTCAACCCGGTCTACATTCCGCGCAATCACCTGGTCGAGGAGGCGCTGACCGCCGCTTCGGCCGGCGACATGGCGCCGTTCCACGGGCTGCTCGCAGCGATCAGCTCCCCGTACGACGAGCGGCCGGGATTCGAACGCTACGCCGAGCCGGCCCCAGAAGATTTCGGGCGCTGCTTCCAAACCTTCTGCGGCACTTAATCTTTCAGGCGCGCGGGTGGGCCTGGTCGTGTACCGCGCGCAGCCGCGCGACCGTGACGTGGGTGTAGAGCTGGGTGGTGGCCAGCGTCGAGTGGCCCAGCAGTTCCTGCACGATGCGCAGATCGGCGCCGCCTTCGAGCAGGTGGGTGGCCGCGCTGTGCCGCAGGCCGTGCGGGCCGATGTCGGGTGCGCCGTCGACCGCGCCGACGGTCTGGTGGACGACGGTGCGGGCCTGTCGCGGATCCAGCCGCTTGCCGCGCGGGCCCAGCAGCAGAGCGGGACCGGAGTCGGCATTAACCAGTTCGGGGCGACCGTCGGCGAGCCAGGCCTGCACCGCAGCGAGCGCAGGTGCGCCGAACGGCACGGTGCGCTGTTTGTTGCCCTTGCCCAGCACCCGCAGCAGCCGACGCCCGGTGTCCACGTCGTCGACGTCGAGGCCGCACAGCTCACCGACCCGGATACCGGTGGCGTAGAGCAGTTCGACGATCAGCCGGTCACGCAGTGCCAGCGGGTCACCTTGCTCGGCACCCAGATCGGCCGCCGCCATCGCAGCCAGCGCCTGATCCTGGCGCAGCACGGCGGGCAGGGTCCGGCGCGCTTTGGGCAGCTGCAGCCGGGTGGCGGGGTCGGCGTCGAGCAGTCCGCGGCGGGTGGCCCAGGCCGTGAACGTCTTCACCGCTGAGGTTCGGCGCGCCAGCGTGGTGCGCGCAGCGCCGCCGCCTGCCTGCGCCGCCAGCCACGACCGCAGAACCGGCAGGCTCAGCGCGCACAGGCCCGCGCCGGGGGCGCGCTCGTCGACGAAGGCGAACAGTGAACGCAGGTCGGCCAGATAGGCCCGGCGGGTGTGTTCGGATCGGCCGCGCTCCAGAGCCAGGTACTCGGCGTACTCGTCGAGGATCGCGGTGTAGTCGCCGGGATCGTGCACTCCCCTACGTTCGCATCAAACCCCGGCACGGCTGCCGACCGACGCGCAGCCGTGTCCGTGCTGTGACGTGGCTGTCATGACTTCTTGCGCTTGAACAGATTCCAGCGCGACGGGCCAGCCTCGCCGGCCGCGTGCCCCGGGCACCACTGCCCGGCGGGCACGCCGCGACGCACCGCATCGACGTGCATACCGCAGCCGGCCCAGGTGGTCTTGCCGCAGACGCGGCAGTTCACAGCACGACACATCAGTGATTCCTCTCGACGTGAACCGCCACCGCGGCTTCTCAACAAATAGATCCCGGCGTTCCCGCCAGTCCTGGATACCATACCCCCTATGGTATATCTGGAGACCGGACGAGACCCGTCCCGGCCTGAGGAAGTCATCCGCGAGGAGAAGTGAGTCGATGCCCGGCTTGATGAAACGGTTCTGGGTGGCGGCGGTGGTCGTCGTCGCTCTGATCGCGGCCGTCGCCGTGGTCAGCCGACTGCGCACGTTCTTCGACTCCGACAAGCCCTACATCGCGGCGTCGATGCCGGCTGATGCCATCAAGCCCATCAACACCAAGCGGGTGACCTACGAGATCGTCGGGCCCGCAGACGCATCCGGGCGCGTCAGCTACCTCGACGTCAACGGCAAGACCATCGAAGCCGGCTTCACGCAGCTTCCCTGGTCGGTGACGGTCAGCACCACCGACCCCGGCGTACTGGCCAATGTGGTCGCCCAGGGCGACACCGACGCGCTGGGCTGCCGCATCCTGGTCGACGACAAGCTGGTCGCCGAAGACTTCGCCGAGGGCCGCGACGCCCAGGCCTTCTGTTTGGACAAAGCCGCATGAGTGCTCACGTCAAGGACAGCCGTACCGGTATCCCCCGCACCATCCGGACCCTGGCTGTCCCGATCATTCTGGTCTGGGTCGCATTCACCGCCGCCGTGAATCTGCTTGTCCCCCAGGTCGAGAAGGTCGGCATGGCCAACGCCGTGTCGATGTCGCCCCAGGACGCACCCGCGGTGATCGCGGCCAAGCGGATGGGACAGAAGTTCGGCGAGTCCACCTCCGACAGCATCGCGATGGTGGTGCTGGTGGGTGACCAGCCCCTCGGCGATTCGGCACACCGCTATTACGAGACCCTGGTGGACAAGTTCAACGCCGACACCAAGCACGTGGAACACGTCCACGACTTCTGGGGCGACATGATCACCGCGGCCGGTGTGCAGAGCACCGACGGCAAGGCCGCCTACGTCCAACTCAACCTTGCCGGCGACCAGGGCAGCACCGAGGGTAACCACTCGGTGGATGCCGTGCGCACGATCATTCACGACACCCCGCCGCCGGCGGGATTGCACGCCTACGTCACCGGACCGGCTCCGTTGACCACGGATTCCCTGGAGGCCAGCGATCGCGGCATGATCAAGATGACCGTGGCCACGATGATCGTCATCACCATCATGTTGGCA
The DNA here is from genome assembly GCF_036023875.1 of Mycobacterium sp. NBC_00419. Classification (NCBI taxonomy): domain Bacteria; kingdom Bacillati; phylum Actinomycetota; class Actinomycetes; order Mycobacteriales; family Mycobacteriaceae; genus Mycobacterium; species Mycobacterium sp. NBC_00419. The sequence continues at coordinate 4,718,050 of NZ_CP107931.1, read as the reverse complement.
CTGGTCTACCGATCGTTCAGCACTGTGCTGCTCATTCTCGCCATCGTCGGCATCGAGATGGGTGCCGCGCGCGGGACGGTGGCGGTCATCGGCCACCTCGGTGTGATGGACTTCTCGACGTTCTCGGTTCCGCTGATGACGGCCCTGGCGATCGCCTCGGGCACCGACTACGCGATCTTCCTGGTCGGCCGATACCACGAAGCCCGCCAGAACGGCGAGGACCCGGAATCGGCCTACTACAGCGCATTTCACGGGGTGGGCCACGTCATTCTCGGCTCAGGTCTGACCATCGCGGGCGCCATGCTGACGCTGCGCCTGACCCGCCTGTCGTACTTCAGCTCGCTGGCCTATCCGTCTGCGCTGGCGTTGATCATCGTCGTGGCGGCCGCCCTCACCGTCGCTCCCGCGATCCTGGTGGTGGGCAGCCGGTTCGGCCTGCTGGACCCCAAGCGCATGATGAAGACGAGAGGCTGGCGCAAGGTCGGCACCGCCACGGTCCGCTGGCCCAAACCGATTCTGGCGGCGGCGACCAGCGTCGTGTTGCTCGGCCTGCTGGCCATGATCGGCTACAAGACCAGCTATGACGACCGCCGGTACATCCCCGCGGACGTGCCGGCCAACATCGGGTACACGGCAGCCGAAAAGCATTTCAGCACAGCCCGGCTCAATCCGGACATCATGACCATCGAGTCGGACCACGACATGCGCACTCCCACCGACATGATCGTGCTGGACCGAATCGCCAAGGCGCTGTTCAGGATTAAGGGCATCGCGATGGTGCAGAGCATCACCCGCCCACTGGGATCCCCCATCGCCCACAGCTCGATCCCCTACCAGATCAGCATGTCTTCGGTGCCGATCACGCAGAACCTGCAGTTCCTCAAAGCGCGCGTGGGTGATATCAGCACGATGTCCGACGACATGGGCGCGATGATCGCGTCGATGACGCAGATGCAGGCCCTGATGGTGAGATTCTCCGACGCCATGCACACCACGGTCGGCTCGGCCGACGGCATGGTGGACTCGGGGCATCGCAGCGTCGCCGACATGAACACCATGAAGACGACGCTCAACGAGATGCGCGACAACATCGCCAATTTCGACGACGAGGTGCGCCCGCTACGGAACTACTTCTACTGGGATCCGAATTGTTTCAACATCCCGGCGTGCTCGGGTGTGCGTTCGGCGTTCGACGCGATGGATGGCGTGAACACCTTCAGCGACAACATGGCCTCGCTGCAGACCGATATGACCGCGATGGTTGACGGCATGGACAAGATGGTCAATGGCATGGGCGATATCGACGCGCTGGCGCCCCAGATGGTCCAGCAGTTCGCGCCCATCATCGCTACCGCCACCACCATGCAGAACACCCTGCAGACCATCCATAGCAGTTTCGGCGGGCTCATCGAGCAGATGCAGCAGATGACCGACACCGCCACCGCGATGGGTGAGGCCTTCGATGCGTCCAAGAGCGATGACTACTTCTATCTGCCACCGGAAGTGTTCGCCAATCCGGACTTTCAGAAGGGCCTGAAGTTGTTCCTGTCGCCCGACGGCAAGGCGGCCAGGCTGATCATCACCCACGATGTGAATCCCGCTTCCGAGGAGGGCATCTCGGTGGTCGACGATCAACTGACCGCCGCGCACGAGGCCGTCAAAGGCACCGCCCTGTCCGGGGCGGACATCTACCTGACCGGAACCGCGGCCACCTACCGCGACGTCCAGTCCGGCGCCAAGTACGACACGATGATCGCCGCCTTCGCGGCGCTGACCCTGATCTTCATCGTGATGCTGATCATCACCCGCGCCCTGGTGGCGTCCATGGTGATCGTCGGCACCGTCGTCATCTCGCTGGGCGCCGCGTTCGGCCTGTCGGTGTTCATCTTCGAACGGATCGTCGGCATCCAACTCAACTGGATCGTGCTGGCGTTCGCGGTGATCATCCTGATGGCCGTCGGTAGCGACTACAACCTGCTGCTGGTGTCACGGTTCAAAGAGGAGATCGGGGCCGGCATCAACACCGGGATCATCCGATCCATGGGCAGTACCGGCACCGTGGTGACTGCGGCCGGACTGGTGTTCGCCTTCACGATGGGTTCGATGATCTCCGGTGACCTGCTCAACGTCGGCCAGGGCGGCATGACCATCGGCATCGGGTTGTTGCTGGACACACTGATCGTGCGCTCGCTGATGACGCCGTCGATCGCGGCCATTCTCGGACCGTGGTTCTGGTGGCCGCTGAGAATCCGGCAGCGCCCGGCCTACTCCGAACGGATGCAGATTGTCCCGGCCCGGCAGGACAGCCGGCAGCCGGACAGCGGCGACGACACCGAGGTGCTGTCGCCGGCCTAAGCCTCAGCGGTTTCGGTCGCGGCGAGCTCCTTCTTCCACTGCCGGAAGGTCTCCTCGGTGCGGCCGCGGCGCCAGTATCCCGAGATCGATGCCCGTGTGGCGTCCACTCCGCGCTCCTTGCGGACGTAGGGCCGCAGGTTGTGCATGACCGCCTGCGCTTCGCCATGGATGAAGACCTGGACCTGACCGGGCAGCCACTGCGCGGTGGTGACCGCCTCGACCAGCGGGGCGTGGTCACCGGCCCGGTCCTCGGGAACCAGGTCGGCGCGACCGCCGCGGTAGATCCAATAGATATCCACACCCTCGGGTGCGGCCACGTCGACCTCGTCCTCGGGCCCGGCGACCTCGACGAACACCTTGCCGATCGCGTTGGGCGGCAACGCTTCCAGGGCCGCGCTGATCGCGGGAAGGCCCGCCTCGTCGCCGGCGAACAGGTACCAGTCCGCGGCCGGATCCGGCGCATACGCACCGCCGGGGCCCATCAGGTGAATCGTGTCGCCCGGCTGGGCAGCCGCAGCCCAGGGGCCGGCCACCCCGTGCTCGCCGTGCACCACGAAGTCGACGGTGATCTGCCGCGCAGCGGGATCGGCCCGGCGGACCGTGTAGGTGCGCACCGTCGGCTGGTGCTCGGGAGGCAGGTCCGAGAAGCTGTCCAGGGTCAGCGGTTGGGGCAGGCTCGTGACGTCGATGTCGTCGCGGATGAAGGCGAACTTGACGTAGGAGTCGGTGAACTCCGACGGGGTGAACGTGTCGAATCCCGTCCCACCGAGCACCACTCGCACCATGTGCGGAGCGATGCGCTCGGTGCTGACCACCTGGAACGTGTGCAGTGGCCGACCCGCCATAACGCCTCCCGACCCAATTCGTTAGCTAACCTCAGCGATTATACGGGCTGCTGACACCACAGCGGGTGGCTACGTGCGGCTACGCACCAGCCGCCAGCAGCCGTCCTCGCGGCGGGCCAGCCCGGCGATCTCCAGCATTGCCAGCGGTCCGAGCACCGCGGTGGGCGCCAGGCCGGAGGCGACCGCGATCTCGTCCGCGCTGCGCACGCCGCGGGCCGGCAGGGCTTCGTACACCAGCTTCTCGGGATCGCTCAGACCGTCGAGCGGGCCGACCGGGCGTGGCTCGTCGTCAGCGAATTCTCCTGCCCGACCGACTAATTCGATGACCTCCTCGGCTCGCGTCACAAGCTCGGCGCCGCTGCGCAGAAGCACATGACATCCGATGGAGGACGCCGACGTCACGGGACCGGGCACCGCACACACCACCCGGCCGAGGGCCCGCGCCCACGCGGCGGTGTTCGCCGCCCCGCTGCGTACACCGGCCTCCACCACCACGGTGGCCGTACCCAGTGCCGCCACCAGTCGATTGCGGGTCAGGAAGCGGTGCCGCGCCGGACGTACGCCCGGCGGGTACTCCGTGAGCAGCAGGCCGGAATTACTGATCCGGTGCAGCAGCGCCGAGTGGCCAGCCGGATACAGAACGTCGATGCCGCCGGCCAGCACCGCCACCGTCTGACCCTCAGCGGCCAGCGCAGTGCGGTGCGCCACGCCGTCTATGCCGTAGGCGCCGCCGGAGACCACGGTGACCTCATGCTCGGCCAGCCCCGCAGCCAGGTCGGCGGCGACGTGCTCGCCGTAGCCCGAGGCCGCTCGCGTTCCGACGATGGCCGCCGACCGCTCGGCGACCTCGTCGAGCCGGGCCGGGCCGATCGCCCATAGCGCCATCGGCGGCCGGCCCTGCGGCTTCTCCCGCACCGCGGGCCCGCCGAAGGCCGCGAGGGCCAGGGTTGGCCACTCGTCATCGTCGGGCGTGATCAGCCGGCCTCCGCGACGCTGCAGCAGATCCAGATCCGCTTGCGCCGCATCGATGTCGCGGCGGGCGGCCGTGCGTTGGCGCAATGCCTCGCTCACCTCGCCCCCGGCGACCCGCAGGGAGGCTTCCACGGGCCCGACTTCGCGGATCAACGCGGCGATCTCGTCGCAGGGCGGTTCGGCGACCCGGGACAGATACGCCCATGCCAACGTTCTGGCATCGTCGGTCATGGTTTTGCTCCTCCCTGGCGGAAGCTCAATGCCACCGCCACGTCGTCGATACTCGGCATCGTGCGTCCGGCCAGATCCGCCAATGTCCAGGCGACCCGCAACGACCTGTCAACGCCCCGGATGCTCAGCACGCCGCGCTCGAGTGCGGTCTTCAGCGGCGACATCGCGGTGTTGTCGAGCCGGAACTTTCGGCGCAGCACCGAGCCGGTGACTTCGGCGTTGGTGGTGAAGCCGTAGCGGCGCCAGCGCGCGGCGGCCGCCGCGCGTGCCGTCGCCACCCGATCACGCACGGCGGCAGTGGGTTCGGCCGCATCGGGCGCGAAGGCACCGGCGCGCACCATGTGCATCTCGACTCGCAGGTCCACCCGATCCATCAGCGGCCCGGAGAGCTTGCCCAGATAGCGACGCTTCTCCACCGACGTGCAGATGCAGTCTTTCGGGTCGGTTTGCGCGCAGGCGCACGGGTTGGCCGCCATCACGAGCTGAAACCGCGCGGGATAGCACGCCACCCCGTCACGTCGGGCAAGCCGAATCTCGCCGTCTTCCAGTGGCGTTCGCAGGGACTCGAGGACGCTGACCCGGATTTCGGCACACTCGTCGAGAAACAGCACGCCCCGATGAGCGCGACTGACCGCACCGGGCCGGGCCATGCCCGAGCCGCCACCGACCAGAGCGGCCACACTCGACGAGTGATGCGGCGCGATGAAGGGCGGACGAGTGATCAGCGGCGTGCTCTGCGACAGCATTCCGACCACCGAATGGATCGCCGTCACCTCCAGCGCCTCGCTTTCGGTCAGTTCCGGCAGCAGCCCGGGGAGCCGTTGTGCCAGCATGGTTTTCCCCACGCCGGGTGGGCCGGTGAGCATCAGGTGGTGTGCTCCGGCGGCGGCGACCTCCACGGCGAACCGGGCGTGGGTCTGGCCCACCACGTCCGCCAGGTCGGCGACCGGATCGGTCTGCGGCACCGGTGTGTCGACGCGATCGGCCAGCGCGGCCTTGCCTTTCAGCCAGCCGTGCAGCTGCCGCAATGTGTGGGCACCGAGGACTTCGATGCCGTCGACCAGGCTGGCCTCGGCGAGGTTCGCGACGGGCACCACGACGGTGGGCCAGCCTTGTCGTTTGGCCGCCAGGACAGCCGGCAGTACGCCGCGCACGGGCCGAATCCGGCCGTCGAGAGCCAACTCTCCCAGCAGCACCGTCTTCTCCAGCCGATCCCACGGCTTCTTGTGACTCGCCGACAGCACCGCGGCCGCGATCGCGATGTCGTACAGCGAGCCGGCCTTGGCCAGGGTTGCCGGGGACAGCGCCAGCGTCAGTCGCGAGTTGGGCCACTCATTGCCGCAGTTGGTGATTGCCGCCCGTACCCGATCGCGGGACTCCCGCAGCGCGGCGTCGGGCAACCCCACCAGATACACCCCGGGCAGTCCCGCGTTGATGTCGGCCTCGATCTCGACGATCTCGCCATCGAGACCACGCACGGCGACCGAGTAGGCCCGCCCCAGCGCCATCAGCCGACGCCCTTCAGGTGAAAGATCTCCGGCTCGCGCTGCCTGCCGACCCGCACCCCGATCACGTCGATCCGGATGGCCGGCCAACGCTGCTCCTGCTCGGCCAGCCACAGCCCGGCGAGCCGCCGCAGGCGCCGTACCTTCTGTGGTGTCACGGCGTAGGCCAAGCCGCCGAAGCCGTCACCGCTGCGGGTCTTGACCTCCACGAAGACCACCGTGCCGTCGGCGTCTGCCGCGATCACGTCGAGTTCGCCGTAGCGGCAGCGCCAGTTGCGGGCCACGATTCGCGACCCCAGTGCGGTCAGGTGGTCTACCGCACGCTGTTCACCCAGCGCGCCCAGCTGGCCACGCGTCAACATTGTCATGCCCGCAGCGTCTGCCCCGCCCCCGACAACTCATCGACGCGAAGCACGGTGCAGGCGGTGCAGACCCCTGGTTATCCCCAGACGCCGGTTCATCCACAGCGACAACGCCGTCAGGGCACCGTGATCGGCTGACCGTTGAGGGTGAACCCGGTAGCGGTGTAGCTACTGGACGGGGCGTTGGTCGAGAAAGCAGGTAGTGCGCTGTTGGTCAGCGCGATGTTCTTGAGCACCACACCGGAGATCCGCCCGGCACCAGGGTCCAGGATGACGCCGGTGGAGCGCTGGGCCCATTGCGGGGTCCCCGAGATCGCCAGGTCCGAGATGGTGACCGCGCTGATCGTGGCTGCCGAGCTGCCCGAGTACACCAGGACCGCGCCCTGGACGATGTCGGTGCCGACCGCCGTCTCCACCAGCGAGCCACCCTTGATGGTCACATTCGACACCGATTGGGTGTACCACGGCGCACCCTCGGCGGCGACGTACACCGCGGCCGCCCAGGTCTTCCACACGTGAATGTTGGAGAAGGTCACGTTGTTGCCGCCGACCACGGCGATACCGCGGCCGTCGGATCCGTTGACTACCGGGTTGGTGACGACGATGTTCTGCGAGATCGGCTCGTCGGCGTACGACACCACCACGACTGCGTCGTCCTCGGTCCACGCGGTCGAGGGATTGATCACGGTGCCGTCGTGGCTCCCGCCGGTCATATGGATCCCGTCGGCGCGGGTGTATCGGACCGTAGCGTGGTCGAACATGAAATTGCTTGCGCCGTAGGCGAATATCCCGGCAGCCGCAGAACCGGTGACGCTGACGTTCTTAAGGGTGTCCCTGTCGCCGGTGACCAACAGCTTGTGCTGTTCGAGGTTGCCGTAGCGCAGGCCCTCGGTTGCGGCCGTCAGGTTGATGTTCTGCAGGGTGACGCCGTCGGCGGTGACCTGCACCGAGGAGGTGGCGTCGTTGGTCGAGTTGATCGTCGCCCCATTGCCGTCCACCGTCACCGAGGCGTTGCGCAGATACAGAATTCCCGCGACGTTGTAGGTGCGGCCGCGCTGCAGCCGAACGGTGGAGCCGGGGCTCGCCGCGTCGAGGATCGCCTGTAGGGCGGCAGTGGCGTCGACGGCTCCGGCCGGCACCGTCAGAGGGCCCTTCTCGGTGACGGTTTCGGAGCTGGAGCCCTGCGAGTCAACCCGCCAGACACCGGTCGATGTCGTCAGGTAGGCCGTTCCGTCGGCCCCGATCGCGACGGCGCCGGACGGCAGACCCGCCATCGTGTGCCGAACAGCGGTGCCGTCCGGTGCCAGCATCGTCACCACCGAGGTGGCGACACCACCGGCATTGACCCCCGAACTCGTCTGGTAGACCGTGCCATTGGCGGCGAGGGCCACTCCACCCACGGGCTGGCCGGACTGGGTGCGGTCGGTGACGGACCCGTCGGCCGCCCAGGCGCGGATCAGGGCGGTGTAACCACTTTGGGCATTGCCCGTGACGGTGGTCTGGTAGACCCGCCCATCGGGGCGGACCACCAAGCCACCGACGGGTTGGCCGGCCTGGCTGCGCGAGACGACGGTGCCGTCGGGCTTGAACTGGTTGGTCCACGTGGTGGCGGCCGCCGAGTCATAGGTGACTTCGTACACACTGCCGTCGGCTGCGAGCACGAGATCGGAAGCAGGAGAGCCATTTTGGACTCGCAGCAGTGCGATGTTGCCGTCGGCGCGTAACGTGGTGATGGTGGTCTTGCCGTTGAAGACCGACGCCTGATACGCGTATCCGTCGCTGCCGATCAGCACACCGCCGACGGGCGTCCCGGACCACGTCTTGCTGACCCGAGTGCCAGCGGGCGCGATGATCGTCACCGTGGTGCCATTGATGGCGCTGGTCTGATAGGCCGTTCCGTCCGCGGCAACGACCGTGGTCGGCCGTACACCCAGCACGCTGGTCCTCGCCGAAGTGGTTCCATCGGGGCGGATCGCGGTGATCGTGGTGGTGAAGGTGGCGACCTCCTCATCCCACAACGATGTTGTCTGGTAAGCGATTCCACCCGATCCGATGACGATCTGGCCGTCCGGCAGACCGGTCAGGGTGTATTCCCGCGTCGAGCCGCCGGGTGAGAGCACGTCGACCACCGTCGACTTCGCCATGTCGGTCTGGTACGCGAACGTGGTTTGGTAAGCCGTGCCGTCCGCACCCACGACGATCGGCCCCCACGCCTCGCCCTGCTGGGTGTGGGTGGTCGTGGTGCCGTCAGCACGCACCGTGCGGACCACCGTGGTGTAGCCGGGATTGGCGCTGCCGGCGGTGCTGGTGGCGTAGATGGCGCCGTCCGGCCCGATCACCACCGAACTGCCGTTGGTGATGACGCCGGGCTGGCTGTAGTCGACGACGGTGCCGTCGGGGCGCACGGCGCGCAGCACGGTGGTGTCGTTGGTGTAGTCGATGCTGCCGGGCCCGCCCGACGAGCTGATCTGGTAGGCGGTGCCATTGGCCGCCACGACCACGCCCGTGAACGTCTGGCCCGGCTGGCTGACAGTGGTCGACGTGCCGTCCGGACGCACGACGGTGACATAGGTGCGGTAGCCGTTGGCCGCGTCGCCGCCCACGGTGGTCTGGTAGACCACCCCGCCCGTACCGGCCACGGCGGTGCTGAACGGTTCCCCGGGCAGGGTGACCACGTCAGGTGGCACCGGCGTGGCCGGCGTGACGTGCACGGTGACGGTGCTGGTGGCGGTATGGCCCGGATCGCCGAGCAAGCCGAACGTCAGCATGCTCAGCAGACCCGAGAGCCCGTGGATGTGGAATCCACTGTCGGCGTCAGAGGCAGTGACGGTGAACGTGTCGTCGTAGGAGGTCAACCCGCCCCATGAGGACGGGGGCGTGTAGGTGGCGGTGTCACCGGAGGTCGCCAAGGTGCCGCCACCGGTGCCGACGCCGGAGTTGGCCACCGTGTAGGTCAGGGTGTCGCCGTCGGGGTCAGTGGCGTCGAGCTGGAACGGCTGGCTGGTCTGCCCCGTGGTCAGCGTCAGCGGGACCGTCTGCGGGGTGATCACCGGCGTCGAGTTGAAGAACGTGCGCTGGAACCAGCCGATCACCCCTCCGCTTTGCGCGGCGGTCTGGGCCGACGTGGTGGCGGTGGTCGGCGTGGTGGATGTCGCGGTGGCCGACGCCGCGGCCGTCACCGGCGTCGCTGCGGACACCGCCGTCCCGGGGATGTCCACCACCCGGCTGTGGCCGGCGGCGGCCGACGGGGTGGTCACCGTGGTAGCCGGGGCGGCAGCCTGGAGTACGACCGGCCTGCGCGGTCCGGCGGCGCCCTGACGGCGGGCCGTGGACTTCCGTGATGCCGCCGTACCGTGCGGCGCGGCGCTCCCGGTGGCCGATGTGGCGCCATCGGAGGACGGGCTGGCCTCGGCGATCGCGATTCCACCGGCCATGGCCCCGCCGATGCCCAACGCGACCGCGAGTGCGCCGACCCTGCCGACATAGTTCGCGTGCTTCATGATCCCCCCGAGAAAAGCCCAGCGCACCCCTCACGCTGTAGCTCCTGCCGAGATTAACTCAGGAGAAAAGCATTTACTGCCGAATAGTGCCTTGCGCAATTACATAGGGGCACAAAGTCACTCAGGGAGGCGGAGTTCGGGCTTCTCGACTTCCTCGATGTTCACGTCTTTGAAAGTGATAACACGTACCTGCTTGACGAAACGTGCCGGTCGGTACATGTCCCACACCCACGCATCGGTGAGCCGCAATTCGAAGTAGACCTCGCCGTCAGTGTTCCGCGGAACCATTTCAACACTGTTTGCTAGATAGAAACGGCGCTCCGTTTCTACGACGTAGCTGAACTGACCGACGATGTCCTTGTATTCGCGGTACAACGAGAGTTCCATCTCGGTTTCGTACTTTTCGAGATCTTCGGCACTCATCGGCTCAGCGGTCCTCTTGTCTGCTCGTGGTCGTAGTCCATCTTGACTCACCCCTGTCCGGCACGCTGCGCCGGTGCGCACTCTGCGACCACGTGGGTACCCGCACCAGCCGCCAGCCGTCGGACATTGATGAAGGAGTAGCGATGCTGGCTGCACGGGCCCAGTGCGGTGAGCGCCGCACTGTGGGCCGGAGTGCTGTACCCCTTGTGGTCGGCGAAACCATAGCCCGGATGTTCGGCCTCCATCGCCACCATCAACCGATCTCTGCTCACCTTGGCCAGAACGCTGGCCGCCGCGATACACGCTGCCGCCGCGTCTCCGCCCACCACGGGCAGCGACGGCATCGGCAACCCGGGCACCCGGAAACCGTCGGACAGGACGTATCCGGGCCGCAGTGACAGCCCGGCTACGGCCCGGCGCATGCCCTCGATGTTGGCGACGTGCACACCGCGTCGGTCCACCTCCGCGGCGGGGATGAACACCACGTGATAGGCCAGCGCATAGCGGCGGATCAGCGGAAACAGCTCCTCGCGCGACTTCTCGGTGAGCTTTTTCGAATCGTCGAGCGCGGCGAGGCTTTCGAACCGGTTGGGCCCGAGCACACAGGCCGCGACCACCAGCGGACCGGCACAGGCGCCCCGTCCGACTTCGTCGACCCCGGCCACCGGCCCCAGGCCGCTGCGGTACAGCGCGGACTCCAGGGTGCGCAGACCCGACGATTTGCGGATCACTGTGCGCGGCGGCCACGTCATCGCGGGCACGAGTCAGCCCTGCTGCGGGTCGACCGAGGTCACTCCACCCCACCGAGCCGGCGGCCAGGCGATGAACCGCGCCTTGCCGATCACATTGCTCACCGGCACGGTGCCCGTCACCGGGTCCCCGGTGCACAGGATGCCCTTCTGGGCGTCGGCGGGTGTGCTGGTGCAGTGGGCGCGCGAATCCGCCGAATGGGTGCGGTTGTCCCCCATCACCCACAGCCGGCCGTCCGGCACCTTGACCGGACCGAACTCGTTACCCAGGCAGGGGTAGACCAGCGGGTCGGCCATCATGGTCTGGGCGTTGAGGTAGGGCTCCTTGAGCGGCTTACCGTCGACGGTCAGGCCCGAATCGGCACGGCACTGCACGGTCTGGCCGCCGACCGCGATGACTCGCTTGACCAGATCGTTCTCGTCCGGCGGAACGAAGCCGACGAAAGACAGCGCGTTCTGCACCGTGCGGATCGCTGCGTTGTCCGAGCGGATCGACTTGTAGCCCACGTTCCAGTTCGGCGGGCCCTTGAAGACGATGACGTCACCGGGTTCCGGCGAGCTGAACCGGTAGGTGACCTTGTCGACCATGATCCGGTCGCCGGTGCAGCCGTTGCACCCGTGCAGGGTGGGCTCCATGGACTCCGACGGAATCAGATACGGACGCGCCACGAACGTGAGCATCACGTAGTAGAGGACCAGGGCGATGCCGACGAGGATGGCACCCTCGCGAAGCGCAGAGTGCTTCTTCTGCGGCTGATCGCTCGTGGTGTCGTCCGGGTTGTCCGTCTTGGTGGACTGCTCCGGCGTGGAGTCGGCCGAGTCTGCGGTGTCGGTCACGAGATCAGCGTAGCCAGCGGTGCCGGCACGAAGCTCAGCGCTTCACTCCAGCCCATGTCGAAGCTCAGCGCTTCTCCGCAGCCCATGTCGAAGCTCAGCGCTTCTCCTTGATCTTGGCCTTCTTGCCCCGCAGCTCGCGCAGGTAGTAGAGCTTGGCGCGCCGGACGTCACCGCGGGTGACGACCTCGATGTGGTCGATGTTGGGCGAGTGCACCGGGAAGGTGCGCTCGACGCCGACGCCGTAGCTCTCCTTGCGCACGGTGAAGGTCTCGCGGATGCCACCGCCGGAACGACGGATCACCACACCCTTGAAGACCTGGATGCGCGACTTGTTGCCCTCGATGACCTTCACGTGAACATTCACGGTGTCGCCGGGGCTGAAGGTCGGGATGTCGTCGCGCAGCGACGCTTGATCGACGAAGTCCAGCGTGTTCATCGGTGACACTTCCTTGCGTTCGCGGCTGCGGCCGGCAACCTGCACACGGGGCGCAGGCGGCCGTCGAGCCGATGGATTCGGGCACGTGGTCTGTGTCGCAGCAGGCGGAAAGAAGTCCGGCCCGCGCGGGCAACTGCTCAATTGTGCCAGATGGGTCGCGAGCAGTGAAATCGCCCGACCCGCCGGCGACCCGCCGAGGTCACGGGGATGTACCGCCGCGCTAACAGTGCGGTGTACAAAAGGTACGGTTAACCTGAACTGACGGGCGGCGACGCGGCAAGGCCCTTCCACTGCGTACCACGAATCCCGACAAGGAGAAGACCATGCGACGGCGTCCGTCGGTGCTGGTCACCGGTACAGCCGCAGCATTGATCGGCGTGCTGGCCGGCGCCTCGTCGGCGCAGGTCAATGCCGGAGCAGAAGATGGTGCACCGCAGCGGGTCACCTTGCTCAGCGCCGACCCGAACCTGATTCCCGAAGCCCCCGTGCCGGCACCTGCCCCAGCGGCCCCGCCGGAGACGATCCTGGGCCTCGACGCCCGAGCCCGGCAGGCTGCCGCCGACGCCGCCAAGAAGGGCGCCGACATCAGCTTCACCCTCCTGGATCGCACAACCGGCCAGACCATCTCTGGCGGCGACGGCGGCGCGTTTCCGATCGCCTCGGTGAGCAAGCTGTTCATCGCCGACGACCTGCTGCTGCAGGTCGCCAAGGGCCAGCGTCAGCTCAGCCCGGAGGAACGCCAGCAGTTCGACGTGATGCTGCGCTCATCGGACGACAACGCGGCCGAGATCTTCTGGAGTGAGAGCGGCGGCAACGCTGTCGTCAACCGGGTCAAGGCCCGTTACGGCCTCACCGGCACCACAGCGCCCTACGACGGGCACTGGTGGACCACCATGAGCACCACCGCAGATCTCGTCCGTTACTACGACATGCTGCTCGACGGCGCGGGCGGTCTGCCGCCCGAGCAGGCCGCCGTCATTCTGTCCGACCTGTCCGCCTCGACACCGAATGGCTTGGACGGTTACCCGCAGCGGTTCGGCATTCCGGATGGGCTGTTCGCCGAACCCGTTGCGGTGAAACAGGGTTGGATGCCCGGCTGGAACGGGAACAACTGGCTGCACATGTCGACCGGTGTGATCGGGCCCGACCGACGCTTCGTCATCGCGATGGCCTCGTTGCAACCGGTCGATGACACGACCGCCCGCAACACGATGACCCAGGCCATCCAGACGATGTTCCCCGGCGGCCGGATCTAGGGCTTACTCGCCCAACAGATCCGGACGCCGTTCCCGCGTACGTTGCAGCGCCTGCTCGTGGCGCCATGCCCTGATCTTGGCGTGATCCCCCGACAGCAGCACCTCGGGGACGGGCAGACCCCGCCACTCCGGCGGCCGGGTGTAGCTCGGCCCCTCGAGCAGGCCGTCATTCTCGGGGGAATGTGAATCGTCTTGGTGCGAAGCCGGATTCCCCATCACGTTGGGCAGCAGCCGAACCACAGCCTCGATCATCACCAGGGTAGCGACCTCACCACCGGCCAGCACGTAGTCGCCGATCGAGACCTCTTCGACCCGCATTCGGGTGGCGGCGTCGTCGATCACACGCTGGTCGATGCCTTCGTAGCGGCCGCACGCGAACACCAGATGCTGCTCGCCCGTCCAGCGTTGGGCCATTGCCTGGTTGAACGGCCGGCCCGCGGGCGTGGGAACCACCAGAAGTGTTGTATCGGTGCAGATCTCGTCAAGGGCGGCGCCCCAGACCGGCGCCTTCATGACCATGCCCGGACCACCGCCGTAGGGCGAGTCGTCAACGGAGCGGTGCACGTCATGCGTCCACCGGCGCAGATCGTGCACACCGAATTCGACGATGCCGGACTCGATAGCCTTGCCGGGCAACGACTCCCGGACCGGGTCGAGATAAGACGGGAAGATGGTGACGACGTCGATGCGCATCTCAGCCTGCGACGTCGTCCAGGTTCAACAGGCCTTCGGGAGGATCGATCTCGACGATTCCGTCGGCCAGTGACACCGAGGTGACGATGGCGCTGACGAACGGAACCAGGATTTCGGCACCGTCCTGGTCACGCACCGACAGCAGTTCACCGGCGCCGGTGTGCAGCACCTCGGCCACTGTCCCGACGTCCACGCCATCGACGCTACGCACCACCAGACCCTCGAGTTGGTGGTCGTAGAACTCGTCGGGATCAGCAATCGGCGGCAACTCACCGGAGTCGACCACGAACAGATGGCCCCGCAGCGCATCCGCCGCGTTGCGGTCGGACACCCCTGGCAACCGGACCAGCAGCCGTCCGCCGTGTGGACGGGCAGTCTCGATGACCACGTCGCGTCCGCCCTCACCGCGAGAAGGCCTCAGCCGCAAGCGATTACCAGGGGTGAAACGCTCCTCTGGCTCGTCCGTGCGGACATCGACGACGAGTTCACCGGTGATGCCGTGGGCTTTCACCACACGCCCGACGACCAGCTCCATGCCGGCTCTCCTCCCCGGGTCGCTTCGCTCGTGCCCGCACGACCTACTGGTCGGTGTCGACCACGTCCACGCGGATACCGCGGCCGCCGATTCCGGCGACCAGGGTGCGCAGCGCAGTGGCGGTGCGACCGCCGCGGCCGATCACCTTGCCGAGATCCTCGGGGTGGACGTGAACCTCCACGGTCCGGCCGCGACGGCTGGTGACCATGTCGACACGGACGTCGTCAGGATTGTCGACGATCCCGCGGACCAGATGCTCCACGGCGTCGACGACGGCCGAACTCATTCTGCGGCGGCTTCAGCGGTCTCGGTGGCCTCGGCAACCTCGGCGGCGGGCTCGGCGGCCTCGACAACCTCGGCGGCGGGCTCAGCGGCCGGTTCGGCCTCGTCGGCCTTCTTGGCCGGAGCCTTCTTCTTCTTGGGCTGGGTGGCCTCGCCGGACGGCGCACCGTCGGCGGCGGCGAGCGCGGCGTTGAAGAGATCCAACTTGCTCGGCTTGGGCTCCTTGACCTTCAGGGTGCCCTCGGCGCCGGGCAGACCCTTGAACTTCTGCCAGTCACCGGTGATCTTCAGCAGCTGCAGGACGGGCTCGGTGGGCTGAGCACCCACGGACAGCCAGTACTGGGCGCGCTCGGAGTCGATCTCGATGAGGCTCGGATCTTCCTTGGGGTGGTACCGGCCGATGACCTCGATGGAACGCCCGTCACGACGGGTGCGCGCGTCGGCCACGGCGATGCGGTACTGGGGATTGCGGATCTTGCCAAGCCGGGTGAGCTTGATCTTGACAGCCATGAACTACTACTCCTGATACATATGCCACGCTGCAATTCAGCGATGCGGGCGGATGCCCGATCCGGTTTTGCCTCACGTGTGTGACCGCGGGGCGGCGCATCCGAAGAAGCCGCGCGCGGACAGCCGCCCATTGTGCCAGATCGCCGTGATCAGGTGTTAATCGCCGGCACCGGCGCTGATCGGCCAAAACAGCCGTTTCGCGTTGTCGTGGAGCACGTTGCGGCACCACTGGTCACCGAGACCCAGACCGGTGATCGACTCGAGTGCGTGCTGATACGAGTACGGGATGTTGGGGAAGTCGCTACCGAACAGCACCTTCTCGGACAGCGCGACAAGCGTCGGCCGCGCATCGGGCGGAAATGGTTCGGTCTGCTCGATGAACGTGGTGAACGCCATCGTCGTGTCGAGGTAGACGCCGGGATGACTCAGGGCCAGCTCCATGAACTCCCGGTACTCGGGCAGCCCCATGTGGGCGACGATCAACCGGAGTTCGGGATGCCGGCGCAGAACCTCCGCGACGGGGCCGGGGCCGGTGTACCGACCCGGCTGGGGCCCGGAGCCGGCGTGGATCACCGTCGGGATCTGCGTCTCCTCCAGCAGCGCCCACACCGGTTCGAGTAACGGGTCTGTCGGGGCGTAGTCACCGACCTGGATGTGGGCCTTGAAGACCCGCGCCCCTGCCTCGATCACCCGGCGCACATATTCCGGCGCCGAGGGTTCGGGGTAGAACGTCGCGGTGTGCAGGCATTCCGGCACCTGCGCAGCGAACTGGGTGGCCCACGAGTTGAGCCACTCGGCCATGTCCGGCTTGTGCGGGTACACCAGCGACGTGAAGGCGCTGACACCGAACTGCCGTAGCCGCTGGACCCGTTCGGTCTCGTCGAGCCGGTACTCGATGGGCCAGGGGCGACCGACGAGCGGCCCGATCCCGTCGAAGTAGGCCCACACTTTGTCCATCACCCGCTTGGGCATGAAGTGGGTGTGCACGTCGACGATCGCGTCGAGTCCCAGCGTGTCCAGTAAGGCCCGGACGGCGGCGACTTCGGCTTCGGCGGTGGCGCTCAGAAGAACTTCTGGATGCACTTGGTCTCGACACGACGGGTCATCCGCCAGCCGTCGGCGGTGCGAAGGAACTCGTCGTCGTACCACAGCCCGCAGAACATGATCTGGCCGTCGTCGCCGAGTTTCATCGGGTTGAAGCAGATCGACCGCGAGGTCGCGGTGTCGCCGTCGATGCGCACGTCGACGTTGCCCAGCATGTGGTAGTACGCCGGGAAGTTCGGCATCACCTCGGCCAGCCAGGCTTTGACTTCGCCGAAGGGGCCGGCGATCCCGCCCATCGCCGTGTAGTCGATGTGCGCGTCCGGGGTGAAGACCCGGTCGAGGTCGTCGAAGCGTTGATTGTCGATCGCGGTGGAGTAGTCGATCAGCAACTGCTGGATCTCCAGCCGGTCCGAGATTTCCGCCAGGCTCAGCACCCGTCCGATTCAACACTGCATGTGGCGTTGCGCCCAGACCGGGTTAGGCTCGGACCCCATGGTGAGGCTCCTGGCCGCTCTCGCGGCATCTTTCGCCCTGATCATCACCACCGTCATCGGTGGCTGGTCGCCGGCCATCGCCGACACCGACCAGCCGCCCGGCTCGCTTCCGATTCCCGACGGCCCCGCGCCGGCGTGGATCGTCGCCGACATGGACACCGGGCAGGTGCTGGCGGGCCGCGATATGTACGCCCCGCATCCCCCGGCCAGCACCATCAAGACGCTATTGGCGCTCACCGCGCTCGACGAGGTCGACCTGAACGCCACCGTGGTGGCCAACGAGGCCGCAACCCGGGTGGAATGCAACTGCGCCGGAGTCAAACCCGGCCGCAGCTACACCGCGCGCCAGCTGCTCGACGCCGTGCTGCTGGTGTCGGGGAACGACGCGGCGAACACCCTGGCCGACATGATCGGCGGCTATCAGGTGGCCGTGGACAAGATGAACGCCAAGGCGGCCGCGATCGGGGCCAGCAACACCCACGCCACGTCGCCGTCGGGACTCGACGGACCTGGCGGACCCGGCTGGACCACCCCGCACGATCTGGCCGCGATCTTCCGCGCCGCGATGGCCAATCCGGTGTTCGCCGAGATCACCGCGCAGCCGGTCGCCATGTTCCCCACCGACACCGGCGACAAGCCGCTGGTCAACCAGGACGAGCTGCTGGTGCGCTACCCCGGCGCGATCGGCGGCAAAACCGGCTTCACCGACGCCGCCCGCAAGACCTTCGTCGGCGCCGCCGACCGTGGCGGCCGCCGGCTGGTGATCGCGATGATGTACGGCCTGATCCACGAAGGTGGACCGACCTATTGGGACCAGGCGGCCATGCTGCTGGACTGGGGCTTCGCCCAGGGCCGATCCGAGAGCGTCGCGGCACTGTAGCTAGCGGCGGCCGCCGCTGCCTGGCCCTTCGCCGCCACCGTTGAAGCCGGGCTGGGCGACGTCACCCTCGGTGAGCTGGAACGGCGGGGTAGCGAGGTCATTGGGGGTGGCCACGATCGCCGAGTTGCCATCGGCGGACCCAGGACCCGTCGCTGCCTGCTGGGAATCCGGCACAACCTGCGATGAGTCCTCGGCATCCTCCGGCACGATCACGGGCGCTGCGGTGCTGCCGGGCTTACCCGGCACCCAGGCGAGCAGGTCGCGAGTGCCGTCGTTGAAGACGACGCTGTTCGGGATGTCACCGACGACATCGAAGTAGAGCTTGCCGGTGTTTGAAGCACCCCAGATCGACGGGTAGAAATCGCCCGACTCGGCGCGGGCGCCGAACCTCTCGACGAACGCCGGGAAATTGCCACCGAACCCGTCGACGACCAGTTTGGCCGCATACAACTTGCCGTTGTGGGGCACCGGATCTGAACTGGGCTTGAGCTTGCCCACCGCGTAGCCGATGTAGGGAAGGCCATTGGGCCCGTTCAGGGTCTCCTGCTCGCCGTACACCCTGATGCTGTCGGTCGCCGACGCCGTGGCGGCGTTGACGGCGCCCAAGCCGAACGTCACAGCGGTGGCGGCGACGATTCCCGCCAGTTTCGTGATCTTCACAAGTCCTCCCGACCTGCTCGAATTCCACATCCCACGGCAGTTGCCTGCAAAAAGGCTACTGCTGGTGAACCCCGGTATGTGGGCAAATGGGATCTGCGATCAATCGGAGACCTCGCCGAACCCGCGCTGCGTCCTTGCCCGGTTAGCCTCGGCGCACATGCGTGTGTTCGCTGGGCGGTTGCGCCGCACTGTGCTGGCCGTGGCGGCGGCCTCGATGGCTCTGCTCTCAGCCGCACCCGGCGCGGCCGAACCGCTGCCCGGCGCCGCGTTCGTCGCTCCCCCGGATGGACCGGCCCGGGCGTCGTTGGTCGCCGATCTGGACAGCGGGCGCATCCTCGGCGGGCGTGATCCCTACGGCGCGTACGCGCCCGCCAGCACCATCAAGCCGCTGCTGGCGATGGTCGTGATGGACCTGGTCAACCCGGCGGCGGCGATGCGCGCGACGGCCGCCAACACCGACGTCGAGTGCACCTGCGTCGGCTTGGTGCCGGGGGCGGTCTATACCGCACGGCAGTTGCTCGACGCCTTGCTCATGGTGTCGGGCAACGATGCCGCCAACGCGCTTGCCGACATGGTGGGCGGCTACCAGGCCGCGATACAGCGGATGAATATCAAGGCCTACCAACTCGGCGCCCGCAGCACCCGAGCCGGCTCACCGTCCGGGCTCGACGGGCCCGGTTGGGAGTCGGTGACCAGCCCGCACGATCTGGGCGTCATCTACCGGGCAGCACTGAACTATCCGCTGTTCGCCCAGATCATCCATCAGAGCACCGCCCTGTTCCCGGATGGGAAGGGCGGCGCCAAGCAGATCGCCAGCCATGACCGCCTCCTGGCCAGCTACCCGGGGTTCATCGGAGGTAAGACCGGCTTCACCAACCTGGCCAAGGAGACCTATGTCGCGGTCGCGCAGCGCGGCGGCAGGCGACTGATCGCGGTGATGATGTACAGCGACGACGCCCTCTGGGATCAGGGCCGAACGCTGCTGGACTGGGGTTTCGCCCAGCAGTAGCGGGTCACGTTTTTTGTCGGTGCGTGGCGCTAGTCTTTCGAACATGCGTTCGATCATGGCGGTTCTCGACGACCTCGACACCCTGGTCGCCGAACTCGCCGCCGGCGATCTGGATGCGGTCGAGGACCTGCAGCGTTACCACGTGCTCGACCGGCTCGAATCCGCCCGGCGCCGCCAGATCGCGATCAGCCACGATCACCTGGCCCGCCTGCAGCACATCCCGGGCTGCCCACCGCCACCGATCAGCCTGGCCGACATGCTGCGGATCAGCCGCAGCGAGGCCCGCCGCCGCCTACGCGACGCCGAGGAGCTCGCGGCACGCACCACCCTGACCGGTGAGCCACTGCCGCCACTGCTCCCGACGACCTCGACGGTCTGGCACGACGGCCTGCTCGACGCCGAACACCTCCGCGTCATCCAGAAGTTCTTCCGCGAGCTGCCCGACCACGTCGGGCCCGCCGCAATCGAGAAAGCCGAAGCCTCGTTGGCTGAACACGCCACGAGCCTGCGCCCCGACCAGCTCGAGAAAGTCGCTGCCCGCCTCGCGATGACCCTCAACCCCGACGGCACCTTCTCCGACGACGACCGCGCCCGCAAACGCGGATTCAGCTGGTGCGGCGGACAACGCCCCGACGGCATGAGCGTCGGCAAACTCATCGCCAACCCCGAACTCCGCGCCATGCTCGACGCCTGGTTCGCCAAGTTCGCCGGCCCCGGCATGTGCAACCCCGCCGACCAAACCCCCACCGTCACCACCGAACCCAGCGCCGAGGTCGCCGAACGGGATGCCCGCAGCGTGCCCCAACGCCGGCACGACGCGCTAACCGCGCTGGTGCGCGGACAACTCGGCGATCCGAAACTCGGCCAACACAACGGACTACCGGTGACCGTCATCGTCTCCACCACACTGCAGGACATTCAGGCCAAGACCGGACAAGCCGTCACCGCCGGCGGCACCCTCATCCCAATGTCCGACGTGATCCGCATGGCCACCCACGCCTACCACTACCTCGCCCTGTTCGACGGGGTCACCGGCCAAGCCCTCTGGTTGGGCCGCACCAAGCGTCTGGCCACCGGCGACCAACGAATCATGTTGCACAACAAGGACCGTGGCTGTACCCGGCCCGGCTGCGACGCCCCCGGCTACCGCACAGAAGTCCACCACATCGACGAATGGGCCAAAGGTGGTCTGACCAACATCGACAAACTCACCCAAGCCTGCCCACCCGACCACAAACTGCTCGACGAAGGCTGGAGCGTACGAAAACGCGCCGACGGCACCACCGAATGGATCCCACCACCACAACTGCCCTTCCCCGGCGCCGGCATCAACACCTACCACCACCCCGAACGCCTGCTCAAAGACCGCGAAGACGACGGCGCTGCCTGACGCCCGTCCCCCGATCGGTGGATATCGACACCCTCCTCGGATGGGCCTGAACGGTGGACAGACGTCGTGCCCGCGACGGCCGATCGTATCCAGTACAGAACGCCGCCGAGGGTGGCGTCACAAGGTCGAGGGAGTATCGATATGAAGCGCACCAAGACGTCCCTGGTGGCTGTGATCGGCGGCGGATTGGCGGCATGCTCGCTGATTCTGGCCGGGCCGGCGGCCGCGGCAGGTCATCCCGGCCCGGGAGTCTCACGGCCGAGCGTAGGGAGTAACGAAGCCGCCCAACCCGCCGACGCGACCGATCACACGATCGGTTTGGAGTTGCCCATCGCCCCGGTCGGCGCGACCGGACCCGGCAACGCCGCGACAACGGCACAGCCAGACGATCCTGACTGGAAGCTGCTGGGCAACGCTGGCTAGAACACGCGGCCGCGCAGGATCACCCGGTCGGGGCGGGACAGGACGTCTGCGCCATCGCGCGGATCTTGTTGGAAGCAGAGCAGATCCGCCGAGGCTCCGTCGGCCAGAGCCGGTCGGCCCAGCCAGCGTCTGGCGTCCCAGCAGGCCGCACCGAGAGCGTCCGTCGCGGTCATCCCGATGCCCTTGAGCGCATCGACCTCGTCGGCGATTCGGCCGTGTTCGACATTGCTGCCCGCGTCCGTGCCCGCATAGATGGGGATGCCGGCGTCGCGGGCGGCGGAGATCCGCTGCGGGCAGTGGGCGTGCAGGTCGCGCATATGCGCGGCGTAGACCGGGAATTTGCTTGCGGCATCGGCGAATTCCGGAAAATTGTCGATATTGATCAGGGTGGGCACCAGCGCGGTGCCATGGTCGGCCATCATCGCGATCGTATCGTCGGTGAGGCCGGTGCCATGCTCGATGCAGTCGATGCCCGCGGCGATCAGGCCCGGCAGGGCATCCTCGCTGAACACGTGCGCGGTGACCCGGGCGCCGGCGTCGTGGGCGGCGGAGATGGCGGCGCGCAGCACGTCGTCGGACCACAGCGGTGCCAGGTCCCCCACCGACCGGTCGATCCAGTCTCCGACGAGTTTCACCCAGCCGTCGCCGGCGCGGGCCTGCTCCGCCAGCGCCTCGGGTAGCTGCCACTCGTCCTCGAGTTCGACGGCATGGCCGCGCCCATAGCGTTTCGGACGGGCCAAATGCTTGCCTGCCCGGATGATTCGCGGCAGGTCGTGATGGTCGTCGAGGCTGCGGGTGTCGGTGGGCGATCCGCAATCCCGCAGCAGCAGAGCCCCGGCCGCCCGTTCGGCCTCGGCCTGTGCGATGGCCTCGTCCAACGGCGTCTCGCCATGCGGACCCAGCCCGACATGGCAGTGCGCGTCGACCAGCCCGGGGATGATCCAGCCGCCGTCCCAGATCGTCTCGGCACCGGCAACCGCGTCCGAATGCAGGACACCGTCGACGATCCACCATTCGACGGGCTCGCCGTCCGGCAGGCCACGGCCCCGGATATGTAACGGCCCCAACGGTTTACGGCTTACCGGGGAACTTCAGCTTGGACAGGTCGAAATCGGCCAGACCGTGCGGCAACTCGTTGAGCCCCTCGGGCATGCCGGAAAGGTCCGGGAACCCGCCCGGCAGTCCACCGGCAAGCAACGGGTTACGGGCCTTCGGCGGCGTCGGGCCACGCCCGCCCTTCTTGCCCTTCTTGTTGTTCTTGGCGTTCTTCTTCGACGAACGGCGACCGAAGGGCATGCCCATCGCGCCGGCCATCTGCGACATCATCTTTCGGGCTTCGAAGAACCGGTCAACGAGCTGGTTGACCTCAGAGACGGTCACCCCCGAGCCGTTGGCGATGCGCAGCCGCCGCGAGGCGTTGATGATCTTCGGGTCGGCCCGCTCCTGCGGAGTCATGCCGCGGATGATCGCCTGCAGCCGGTCGAGCTGCCTGTCGTCCACCGCGGCCAGGGCGTCCTTCATCTGGCCCGCTCCGGGCAGCATGCCCAGCAGGTTGCCGATCGGACCCATCTTCCGGATGGCCAGCATCTGCTCGAGGAAGTCCTCCAGCGTCAGCTCGCCGGAGCCGATCTTGGCGGCGGCCTCCTCGGCCTTCTGCTGGTCGAAAACCTGCTCGGCCTGCTCGATGAGGCTCAGCACATCGCCCATGCCCAGGATGCGCCCGGCCATCCGGTCGGGGTGGAAGACCTCGAAGTCGTCGAGCTTCTCGCCGGTGGACGCGAACAGGATCGGCACGCCGGTGACCTCGCGGACCGACAGCGCCGCACCACCGCGGGCGTCGCCGTCGAGCTTGGTCAGCACCACGCCGGTGAACCCGACCCCGGCGCCGAAGGCCTCGGCGGTGGCCACCGCGTCCTGGCCGATCATCGCGTCGAGGACGAACAGCGTCTCGTCGGGGTTGGTCGCGTCGCGGATCGCGGCGGCCTGGGCCATCAGCTCTTCGTCGATACCCAGCCGGCCTGCGGTGTCGACGACGACGACGTCGAAGTGCTTGGCTTTCGCCTCGGCGAGGCCGGCGGCCGCCACGGCGACCGGGTCTCCCGGCGGGGCGTCATGGGACCCCTCTGCGGTGCCCGGGTGCGGGGCGAACACGCTGACCCCGGCCCGCTCGCCGACGATCTTGAGCTGACTGACCGCGCCGGGACGTTGCAGGTCACACGCCACCAGCAGCGGGGTGTGACCCTGGCCCTTGAGCCACTTGGCCAGCTTGCCGGCCAGTGTGGTCTTACCGGCGCCCTGCAGGCCGGCCAGCATGATGACCGTCGGCGGGTTCTTGGCGAACGCCAGCTGACGGCTCTCACCGCCGAGGATGCCGATGAGCTCGTCGTTGACGATCTTGACGACCTGCTGGGCCGGGTTGAGCGCGGCGGAGACCTCCGCGCCCTTGGCCCGCTCCTTGATGCGGTTGACGAACTCGCGGACCACCGGCAGCGAGACGTCCGCCTCGAGCAGGGCCAGGCGGATCTCGCGGGTGGTGGCGTCGATGTCGGCGTCGGTCAGCCGGCCTTTGCCGCGCAGGCCTGAGAGCGCACCGGTCAACCGGTCGGACAGGGATTCAAACACGAGATAGAGCCTAACCGGTGCGACGAGGACGCAAGTGGCCGCTCACGCGGGCGGTGAATACCCTTACACCCTGTGAGCGAGCTGCCGTCAGCGGTGAGTGGAATCGTGTTCGACTGCGACGGCCTGCTGCTGGATACCGAGAGCTGCTGGGCGCGTGCCGAGGCGGCACTGCTGGCCCGCTACGGCCGGCCTTTCGGTGAGCGTGAGCGCACCCTGCTGCTGGGCCGCACCGTCGAGGACATCTGTGACGCCATCGCCGCGCTGATCGGTCAGCCGGCCCACGGTACCCGGTTGCGTGACCCGTTGATCGAGCTCGTCGAAGCCGAGCTCGGCGACCGTGTGGCACAGATGGCGGGGGCGGGTGAACTTCTGGGTGCCCTTTCGCAGCGGTTTCCTCTCGCCATCGCCTCCAACAGCAATCGCGCGATCCTCGACATGATTCTCGACTCAGGCGGAATCGCCGGCCATTTCGCGGTGACCGTCGCGGCCGACGAGGTGGCCGACCCCAAGCCGCACCCTGAGCTGTATCTGACCGCCTTCGCCCGGCTCGGTGCGGCGGCCGCCGAAGGCGTCGCATTCGAGGACTCGGCCACCGGCGTTGCGGCGGCCCGTGCCGCGGGTGCCTACGTGGTAGCCGTGCCGTCGGACAGCGCGGCCGACCTCGACGGGGATTTCATCACCGACTCACTGCGTGATCCGCGGCTGCACGGCTGGGCGCGCACCGTCGCGAGCCTCGTCGGCTGAGCGGGCCGTCACGAAACAGGCCGCACGGTGACCGACTCCCACCGCCGACAGGGACGGGACAGTCTGCTCGCACCCGGTCCGCACCAGTGGGCATCGCGAGGCGAACGCGCATCCGGCCGGTGGCCGCTGGGCATCGGGCAGCTCACCACGTACGACCTCCGGCCGGGTCCGTACCGCCGGGTCGGGCGAGGGCATCGCCGACAGCAGCGCCCTGGTGTAGGGGTGGGCCGGCCGACGCAGTACCTCGTCGGCGGAACCCACCTCCACGATCCGCCCGAAATACATCACCGCGACGCGGTCGGCCAGCAAGACGGCGCTGGCGAGATCGTGGGTGATGAACAGCACTCCCAACCCGTCGTCGCGCAGACCCCCGATCAGGTTGAGCACGCTGGCCCGGACCGAGACGTCGAGCATGGACACCGGTTCGTCGGCCAACAACAGCCGCGGCTTCAGCGCAACCGCTGCCGCGATGGCCACTCGTTGACGCTGCCCGCCGGACAACTCGTGGGGAAACCGGTCAAGGACCCACGCCGCCGGCCCCAGCCCGACCCGCTCCAGCGCGGCGTAGACCGCCGCGTCCCGCTCACGCCGGGGGATGTGGTGGATTCGCAGGCCTTCGTCGACGATCGAGCGCACCGTCATCCGCGGATCGAGCGAGTCGTACGGGTCCTGATGGACCAGTTGAATCGCCCGGCGATAGGGCTGCAGCGCAGAACCGCGAAGCCGGGTCAGATCGGCGCCCTCGAACACGACCCGGCCCCCGCTGGGCCGCTGAACCCCCGCGATCGTCCGTGCGACAGTGCTTTTACCGCAAGCTGATTCGCCAACCAGGGCCACAACCTCACCGGCATTCACGGTCAGCGATACCTGTTCGACAGCGTGCACCACCGACCGCCGACGGCGCAGAATGCCGGCCGGCCCGACGGGGTAACGCACGGTCAGGTCGGACACCTCCAGCAGCGGCGCAGTCATCGCGACGCCAGCGTGGGCGAAGCGAGGTGGCAGGCGACCGAACCGATGCCATCGTCGACGTTGGCGGGTTCGACGTCTCGGCAGATATCGAGCACCGACGGGCAGCGCGGCGCAAAGGAACATCCCGATACCGGCGCGTCGAGCCGGGGCGGGTCACCAGCGATGGAGCGCATCCCCTTGTCGGACAGCGGGTTCGGGATCGCCGACACCAGTGCGGCTGTGTAGGGATGACGTGCGGCGGCGAGCAGCATGTCCACCGGGCCCTCCTCGACGATGCGACCGGCGTACATCACCGCCACCCGTTCGGCGACCTGCGCAACAGCCGGCAGGTCGTGGCTGATGAACACCAGGGCGATACCGAGCTCGTCGGTCACGTTGCGCAGCAGATCGAGGATCTCGGCTTGGACGATCACATCCAGCGCGGTGGTCGGCTCGTCGGCCAGAAGCACTTTCGGTCCGCACGCCAGCGCCATGGCCAGCGCGGCCCGTTGCCTCATGCCCCCGGAGAACTCGTGCGGATAGTGGGATGCCCGCCGGGAGTCGATGCCCACCAGTTCGAGCAGTGACCCGACACGGTCGCCGGCTTGGCGCCGGGTTGCCTTCTGGTGCAACCGGATCGGCTCGGCGATCTGCTCACCGATAGTGCGTACCGGATTGAAGGCGTTCATCGCGCCCTGGAACACCATCGCGATGTCGCGCCAGCGGTGCCTGCGCATACCGGCATCGCCACCGGCCAGAATGTCGACGCCGTCGAGCAGGACCTGTCCGGACACTTCGGCGTTGGGCGGCACCAGTCCCATCACCGCGAGCACCGCCGTGGACTTGCCGCACCCCGACTCCCCCACGATCCCCAGCCGACTGCGTGGCTCGAGGCCGAAGGTGACACCGCGAACCGCAGTGACTCGCTTTCCACCGGAGTCGAAGTCCACGTGTAGGTCACGCACCTCTAACAGCGGTTGCGTCATGCGGACTCCAGCCGGCCGTAATGGGGGCGCACCCGAAACCTGCGCACCGCCAGGTGCCCGACCCGCAGCCGCGGGTTGAGCGTGTCCTCCATGCCCTGCCCTGCGACAGTGGCTGCCAGCACGACCGCAGTCACTGCCAAGCCGGGCGGCAGCACGACCCACCAGGCGCCGGCGAGCACCGCTCCCTGGTCGAGCGCGTCCTGGATCATCCGTCCCCACGACACCACCGACGGGTCGCCCAAACCCAGGAAGCTGATGTAAGTTTCGGCGAAAATCGCATTGGCCACCATCAACACGGTGTTGGCCACCAGCAGCGGCATCACATGCGGCACCACATGGCGGGACAGCACCGACAGCGGCGAGGCCCCCATAGCCTCCACCCGGCGTACGAAGGTGCGCTCGCGCACCGACAGCACCTGGGCTCGGATCAGCCGGGCCGTCGAGGCCCAGTACACCAGTCCGATCACGATGACGATGTTGCCCAGGTTCTGGCCGAAGACGGCCGCCGCGACGATCATCAGCGGGATGTCGGGGATGACCAGGAAATAGTCGGTGATGCGCATCAGCACCCCATCCGTGCGCCCACCGAAGTAGCCCGCGCTCACGCCGATGACCCCACCGATGAGCATGCCGACCAGCGCCGCGATCGAGCCGACCAGCAACGAGGTCCGCGCACCGTGGACCAGTCGAGTCAGCACATCGAAGCCGCCACCGTCCAGCCCGAGCGGATGGGCGCCACTGGGCGCCGCGAAACCATTGCTGAACTGGGTGTCCACGCCGGTCGGCGAGATCAGCGACGCGGCCAGGGCGACTACCGCGAACGCGCCCAGGGCACACAGCCCGACGAGGGTTTGCCGGTTCCCGGTAACCAGACGGCGCAGGGTCCCGGCTCGCTTCGGAGTGTCACCGGAGCGCTCAGCCGGCGGCGACGCGACCATGGGAGATCCTCGGGTCGAGACGAACGTAGATCAGATCGGCGACGAGATTGGCCACCACCACGGCCAATGTCAGCAGTAGAAATATGCCTTGCAGCACCGGGTAATCCCGCTTGTTGATCGCGTCGACGGCAGCGAAACCGATTCCGGGGTAACTGAACACGTCCTCGACGACGATCGCTCCGGCCACGACGGAACCGGCCGACAACGCCACGATGGTCACCAGTGGCAGCAGCGCGTTGCCGAACGCATGACGACGCACGATCGTCCAGTCTCGCAGTCCCTTTGCTCGCGCAGTCAAGATGTAATCCTCGCCGAGAGTTTCGAGCATCGCCGAGCGCACGACGATCGCGTACTGGCCGTAACAGCCGATGCCTAGAGTCAACGCCGGCAATACCAGATGCCGCGTGCGATCGACCAGGAGATCCCAGGTGGAGGGCGAACCCAGAACATCGAGGGTTGCGCTCTGGATACCCACCGCAGGCAGACCCACCGCGGCCGCGACGTAGAACACCACCAGCAGGCCGATCCATTGGGTGGGCATGGCGTAGCACGCCAGTCCGGTCCACTGCGATGCGGCGTCCACCACGGTGCCACGCCGCCACGCCGACACCACGCCGCTGGCGACTCCCAGCACGAGCGCGATGAGGGTTCCCGCGACCAACATGGGCAAGGTGTTGGTCAGCGGACCGATAATGGCCTGCCACACCGGCTTTCCGGTCGCCACGCTGATGCCGAGGTCACCCCGCAGCAACTGCCCGAGGTACCGGAGGAACTGAACCGGCAGCGGGTCGTCAAGGCCGTAGCGTTCCAGCAGCGCCTGGCGCAGCTGCGGGGTGCAGCCACGGCAGCGCAGCGCCGACACCGCGTTGCCCGGCATCACCCGGAACAGGAAGAAGTTGATCGTCGCGGCAACCAGCACGGTGACGAACGCGAACCAGATTCGGCTCAGCGCAGCCATCAAGCCCGTCGCGGGCTGGTGTAGTAGGCCTTGCCGAGAGTGAACAACTCCGGCGCAAAACCGGTCCAGCCGTTCGAGCTGGCCGTGACCAGGTTGGTCTCCACAATCTGGATATAGGGCCTGGCGTTGGCGATCTCCGCCTGTGCCCGCCACACCAGTGCGCGCCGCGCCGCCGGATCGACGGTGGTGCGCTGTTGTTCATAGAGGGCGTCGTAGGCGGGGTTGCTCCAACCGGTGTCGCTGTTGTTGTTCAACTCGCTGGTGGTGACCACCCCGAGGTTGAAGTCGGGGTCGATGTAGGGATGCCAGTACCAGGTGAACATGTCGGCGTCCTCGTACGTGCCGTCCGGACCGGTGATGAGCGCGTAGGCCTGGGTGCCGTCACCACCGGCTTTCTCGCTGAGATCGACCCCGACCTTGCCGAAGGCACTCTTGAGCAGAGTGAACTGCAGGTGCCCGTCATAGTCGGTGTCGTTGGGCACGATGACGCTGTAGCGCATCGGGTGCTCAGGCTGTGCCTTCTCACCGCTGGTGGCCGGAACCACTCGGAGACCATCCGGTCCCCGCTTGTACCCCAGCGAGTCCAGCATCTGGTTCGCCTTGTCGACATCGTTGGGCAACGGTCGCACGTCGGGGTTCACCCAGTCGCCGGACCATCCGGACAGGATGCTGGCCCATGGCTTGGCTTCGCCGCCGAAGACCGTCCCGACGATCTGCTCTCGCGGCAGCGCATACTCGAATGCTTCACGCAGTTTCGGGTCTAGCAGCTCACGGTTGAGCTTCTTGGAATCGCTTGAGTTGAATCCGAAGTTGGTGACCTCGTTGCCCGGCTGGCTGGTCACCGTGATGCCGGGAACAGACCTCAGCTGAGCGGCATCTTTGAACGGGATGTTGTCGACGAATCCCAGCCGGCCGGCCTTCAGATCGGCGATGAGCGCGGTCGGGTTGGTGTAGTAGGTCAGCGCGACCGCCGAGGCATTGGGCTTGGGGCCGTAGAAGTTCGGGTTGGGCGTGAAGACCGTCGTGCCCTTGTCCTCGTACTTGGTGATGGTGAACGGACCCCCGGCCACCACTGGCAACTGCTGCTCGGGTTTGAAGTCGGTGAGCCCGGAGCCGTCGTCGCCCGTCGCGTGGGGCGCCCAGATGTGCTTGGGCAGAATGTACATCTGCTCAAGGTTGGCCATCGCCGGACCCATCGGCTGCTCGTAGTGGATGACCAGCGTCTGGGGATCGGGTGCTTCCGCGGACGCGACGCCGGCTAGAACCTTGGCCATCGAGGCGGTCGCCCCCTTGGCGTACTTCAGGATCGTCTCGACGGTCCACACCGCGTCGTCAGCTGTCAGCGGCTGCCCGTCGGACCACTTGCCGTCCTTGAGCTTGAAGGTGATGGTGTGGCCGTCGGGTGATTCGGTCCATTCCTTGGCCCAGTCACCTTCCAGCTTCAGTCCCGGGCCGTACTCCACCAGCTGGGGGTAGAGCATTGAATACGCGGTGCTGTCTTGAGTTTCAATGCCCACGAAGGGATTGAGCGACGAGATGTAATAGCTCGTGCCGATGGTGAGGACGTTGTCGGTGTTCGTGGCGCCGTTGGACGAACAGCCGGCGATCAACACTACGATCGCGGCAAGCACGGCGCCGAAGCGGCGTCCGATGAAGCGCGTAGTCGAGCCGATGTGCGCGCTCACAGGACGTTGGTCCAAGCCTGATGACCCGCGGCGTCCACGACGCGCACCCGGGCGTATTCGACTCCGCTGGTATCCAATTCGACTCTCGCGTGAGTAATCATGCCTGCTCCGTCGGTCTCGAAGATCTTGCCGGTACGCCGGCCGCCTCGGCCGGCGGTGATGCTGGCGCCGTTCTCCCGGCTGGTGGTCACGTGGATGGAACTCGCCGGCGAGCACCGGACCTCGACTCCGTTGTGGGTGATGTGGACCTCGAGGATGCTCGGTCCGCTCGACGCGTAGGAGTCACCGGCACGCAAGGCCGCGATCACCGCGCCCGGGGTACGTTCGGCGACCTTGACCCACGTCCACGCCAGCCCGATGTCGAACAGCGGCATATGTGAGTCGTCGGTGGCTATGGCGTGCAACCGAAGTCCGCGTTGCAACGCCTCGTCCCACAGCAGCGACGAGTCACCTCTGCCACCCTCGTATTCCGCACTGCCGTTGAAGATCTCGACACCGGCGAGGTGTGGGGCATCGTCGAAGGCATCCGAGCCCGCCCCCGTCCAGTAGGGATGCGCGACGTAGGCCACCCCGCCCTGCTGATGTGCCCACGCCGCACAGGCTTCGACCGACGGGAAGGTGCGCTGCTCCCAGTGTTCCTCGGTGTTGATCATCCAGTTGCGCCGATCTCCCCCGGGATCCTCAGGGATGTCGCCTATTCCGTACACCAGAACATCGGCGGTCCACCCCACCCGCCCCAGGTCGGCAGTGAGCTCAGCTGCCGGGACCATCATGATCTCCGGGACGTCGTCGACGACCGCCAGTCGCCAGTGATCGGTGAGGGCCAGCACGTCGAACCCCGCGGTCGCGTACTGGCGGGCGACTGCCTTGGGCGGCAGGTCACCGTCACTGACGGTCGAGTGGGCATGCAAGGCGCACCGCAGCCACTCTCCGTCACGCTCGAATACATTGGTCCCGGCCACTATTCGCATCCAACTTCTCGTCACCGCATCTTCGGACAGCCGGACAGTACACCGGCCTGAACCGTCGTTCAATTGATCGGAGACGCCTTGGATGACCTTCGGTGAATCGACGAATCAGCTCATCCCAGAACTGACCGCGACCGCAGCGGCCCCAGCGGTCTGCGTTACCAAGCGACCCGTCAGCGCGGTGGCCCGCGCGCGGCCACGAAGCGGCAGATCGCCGTTCAGGCAACGCGGACAGCATCTTTCGCGAACCCGGCTGATCCCGGGAGGTCACCAGCGGCACTCCGGCAGCGTTTGCCCGGCACCACTGGGCCGTTCAACCGAGCAATGAACGGTTCACATACTTCCCGCAAACACGAGGTTGGCGTTGCACCCACGCACGACTGTCGTTCACCCAGGTGAATCTGTCGTGAACTCGTTCGATCTCGCGGGTCTAGCTGGCCTCTTCGACGGGTTTGGCCGGCGTCACGGCAGGCAGCACGGCGTAGAGATCACGCTCGAGGGCCGTGCGGACGTCGTCGACCGAGTTCAGCGCCGGCACGGTGATACCGAACACGTCGACCACTGAGGAGCCCAGCGTGGTGATCTTGGCCCAGGCGATGTCGACGGCGGAGCGCTCGAAGACGTTGGTGAGCATCGCCAGCAGCCCGGTGCGGTCGGTGGTGCGGATCTCGACCAGCAGCTGGCCCGGACCGATGCCCTCGCGCCACAGAACGCGCGGCGGGGCCGGAGCGGAGTTGACCGGCACCGCCGGCTTGGGATCCCCCACCCGGCCGGTGCCGTACTGAGCTGCCTCGCGGTCACGCTTCTCCAGCGACGCGATCACGTCGAGCTCACCGTCGAGGGCCAGGATGAACTGCTGACGCAGCAGCTCGGCCGCGGGCGGTGAACCGAAGTGCGGCGAGACCACGAAGGTGTTGATGGCCGCCCCGCTGGCACTGTTGATGGCCGCGGAGTGCACCCGCAGCGAATTCAGTGCGAGCACACCGGCCGCCTTGGACAACAGGCCACGGCGGTCCGGTGCGATCACCGTCACGTTGTAGGTGTGCGCGCTCTCCCCCGGCGTCATCTCGACATGGACGCCGTGGTCGGCGGCCAGGGAAAGATGATGGGGATCAATAGGATCGGCCTGTGGCAGCGACTCCCCTGCCATCACCAGCCGGCAGCGCCGCACCAGGTCGCCGATCAGCGAGGCCTTCCAGTCACCCCACACCCCCGGCCCGGTGGCCAGTGAGTCAGCCTCGGCCAGGGCGTCGAGCAGTTCCAGCAGCACCGGATCGCCCTTAAGCGCGTCGACCACGTTGGCGATGGTCTGTGGGTTCTGCAGATCCCGCCGGGTCGCCGTGTCGGGCAGCAGCAGGTGATACCGCACGATCGCCGAGAGCAGATCGATATCAGAGGGCCACAGTCCCAGCCGGTTGCCCACCTGGACGGCGAGTTCGGCGCCGATGGCGCTGTGGTCTCCGCCGCGACCCTTGCCGATGTCGTGCAACAGCGCGCCGAGCACCAGCAGGTCCGGACGCGACACGCGGGTGGTGAACGCGCTTGCGCGGGAGACTGTTTCGACCAGGTGGCGGTCGACCGTCCAGATGTGGATCGCGTCGCGCGGGGGAAGGTCGCGCACCGCACCCCACTCGGGGAACAGTCGGCCCCACAGTCCGGTGCGGTCCAGCGCCTCCACCGTGGCCACGGTCGTGGGGCCGGCGGCCAGCAGTACCAGCAGATCCTTGAGCGCGTCCCGCGGCCACGGGGCGCGCAACTCCGGCGCCGAGTCCGCCAGCCGGCTCAGCGTCGACCCGGAGATCGGCAGCCCCGTAGTGGCCGAGGCGGCCGCAACCCGCAGGATCAGTCCGGGGTCACGCTCGGGCCGGGCGTCACGGGCCAGGATCACTTCACCGGCGTATTCGATGACACCTTCGTCGAGGGGTCGACGAACCGGCCTGCGCAGGACCGAAAGCCCGCGCCGCGGAAGCGCATTCGCCGCAGTGCGCAGGCCCGCGTCGACGTAGTAGCTGATGGTCCGGGCCGCGTCCGACAGAACCCGGGCCAGGTCGAACCGGTCGCCGATATGCAGCGAGGAGCCGATCTCGTCGGCGAACTGGGCCAGCAACTGGTCGCGGCCGCGCTTGGACACCCGGTGCAGTTCGGTGCGAACGTTGAGCAGGGCCAGATGCGCCTCGCCGAGCGAACCGGTGGGCGAGGCAACCGAATGGCTCGGGTAGACATCGGCGAGCTGGGCGATCGCCAGTGCGTTGAGCAGCTGAACGTCACGCAGACCACCGCGGCCGCACTTGAGGTCGGGCTCGGCCCGGTGCGCGATCTGCCCACTGCGCTGCCAGCGGGCCTGGGAGTGCTCGACGAGTTCCTCGAAGCGGGAGGCGATTCCGGTGCGCCACTGGCGCCGTGCGCCACCGACCAGCAGCGACGACAGCTCGGAATCCCCGGCGATGTGACGGACTTCCAGCATCGCCAGACCGGCCGAGATGTCCTCGCCGGCGACCTGAAGCGCTTCGGGCACCGTTCGCACGCTGTGGTCCAGCCGAATATTGGCGTCCCACAACGGGTACCACAACATCTCGGCCACCTGGCTGACGATCTCGGGTGGCATGTTGTCGTGCAGCAGCATCAGGTCCAGGTCCGTGTACGGAACCAGCTCCCGACGGCCCAGGCCCCCGGTAGCCACCAGTGCGAAGCCGCTGGTGGCAGTGATGCCGATCTCGGCGGCCTTGGTGGTGAGCCAGAACTCGTGCAGATCTAGCAGAGCGTCGCGTAGCGCGACCGAATCGAGTTGACGCTGGCCGCCTTCCAGCAATTGCTTGTTGGCCGCGGCGAGATCTTTGGCGGGCTTGAAAGAAGCCGCCGCCGGCGCCTCCCATCGGGGCGCGCCGGCGGCGGAATCTCTTGTGTGCTTTGTCATCTCAGTCCTCCTGCGGCCGTTGCCGACGAACTCTTATCCGGTGTGGCCGCAAGAAGACTCACATCGTGTACGTCAGAGGGCGTCCGACCCTCGCTCGCCGGTACGAACCCGAATGACGGTCTCGACCGGGCTGACCCACACCTTGCCGTCGCCGATCTTGCCGGTCCGGGCTGCCTGCACGATGACGTCCACCACCTTGTCGACGGCGGAATCATCAACCAGGACCTCCACCCGAACCTTGGGCACGAAGTCGACGGAGTATTCAGCACCGCGGTAGACCTCGGTGTGACCCTTCTGGCGTCCATACCCCTGGACTTCGCTGACGGTCATTCCGAGAATACCCGCCTGCTCAAGACCGGTCTTGACGTCTTCCAGCGTGAACGGCTTGACGATCGCAGTGATCAGCTTCATTTCCCTCATTCCTCCGCGCCGTGACGACCGAGAACCGAGCCTGTGCCGGCGACCGCGAAGTCGTACGCGGTCTCCGCGTGTTCGGCTTCGTCGATACCGGACGCCTCGGCCTCACGGTCAAGCCGCAGTCCGATGGTGTACTTGACGATCAAGGCCAAGATAGCGGTACCAACAGCGGAGTAGAGCAAAACCGCTCCCGCACCGACGGCCTGTCGCCAGAGTTGGTCGAAGCCGCCGCCGTAGAACAGACCAGCGACTGCTGCCGGTGCTTCGGGCGTTGCGACCAGACCGATGAGCAGGGTGCCCAAGATGCCACCCACAAGGTGCACGCCGACGACGTCGAGCGAATCGTCGAACCCGAACTTGAACTTCAGGCCGACTGCCAGTGCGCAAGCAACGCCCGCGACCACACCAATGACCAACGCGCCGACCACATTCACCGACGAGCAGGACGGGGTGATAGCGACCAGCCCGGCGACGATACCCGAGGCGGCACCCAGGGTGGTGGCATGCCCGTCACGAATACGCTCGGTGAGCAACCAGGCCAGCATTGCCGCCGCGGTGGCCACCGTGGTGGTGATGAAGGTCGTACCGGCAGCGCCGTTGGAGCTGGTGGCCGAACCGGCGTTGAATCCGTACCAGCCGAACCACAGCAGACCAGCACCGAGCATCACGAACGGCAGGTTGTGTGGGCGCATCGGCGTGCTCGGCCAGCCGACACGCTTGCCCAGGATGATGGCAAGCACCAGGCCGGCAGTACCGGCGTTGATGTGCACCGCGGTACCACCCGCGAAGTCGATTGCCTTGAGTTTGTTGGCAATCCACCCGCCCGTCTCAGAAGTCACTCCGTCGAAGGCGAACACCCAGTGGGCGACCGGGAAGTAGACGAAAGTGGCCCACAGACCCGCGAACACGAGCCAGCCGCCGAACTTGAGGCGGTCTGCCACGGCACCGGAGATCAGCGCGACGGTGATGATCGCGAACATCAGCTGGAAGGCCACGAATACCGTCGCCGGCAACGTGCCAACCAGCGGAATGTTCACCGCGTCAGCGGCCTCGACTCCTGCGGCCGGGTCAGCCGACACCGCGGCGATGGCATTGCCGCCGATGAGGCCCTTGAGGCCGAAGAACTGCAGGGGATCGCCGAAGAGGTTGAACTTGTCATTGCCGAAGGCCAGCGAGTAGCCGTAGAGCACCCACAGCACCGTCACGACACCCATCGAGCTGATGCTCATCATGATCATGTTGAGCACGCCCCTGGCGCGCACCATGCCACCGTAGAAAAAGGCCAGGCCTGGC
The DNA here is from genome assembly GCF_036023875.1 of Mycobacterium sp. NBC_00419. NCBI lineage: Bacteria > Bacillati > Actinomycetota > Actinomycetes > Mycobacteriales > Mycobacteriaceae > Mycobacterium > Mycobacterium sp. NBC_00419. Next base: position 4,682,183 of record NZ_CP107931.1, on the reverse strand, counting down.
GTCATCAGCAGCACGAGCGCGGAGCTCGCAAGCATCCACGCAGTGTCGCCGGTGTCCGGCGCACCTAATATCGGGAATCCATCCACTCGCAGTTTCCTCCTTCACCCATGCCACGGTTAGGCACCGTTGACCTAGGCCAGAACAATGCTGAGTGGTTGTTTCCACGAGGACGCCTGGGTGTTTCGCATATGTGAACGGATCGGCAGTCTGCGTTTCGCGGTTGTTACATCCCGCAATTCCCACCGCTGAGAACGGATTTGCGGTTATCCGAGCAGCGCATCAACGAAGGCGCCGGGCTCGAACGGAGCCAGATCGTCAGGTCCTTCGCCCAGGCCGACCAGCTTGACCGGGACACCCAGCTCCTGCTGCACGCGGAAGACGATGCCACCCTTCGCGGTGCCATCGAGTTTGGTCAGCGCCACTCCGGTGATGTCGACGACGTCGGCGAACACCCGTGCCTGTGCCAGACCGTTCTGGCCGATCGTGGCATCGAGCACCAGGATCACCTCGTCGACAGCCGCCCGCTTACTGACCACGCGCTTGACCTTGCCCAGCTCGTCCATCAGGCCGGTCTTGGTGTGCAGCCGGCCCGCGGTGTCGATGACGACGACGTCAGCACCCGAGGCGATGCCTTTGTCGACGGCGTCGAAGGCCACCGAGGCGGGATCGGCACCTTCGGCTCCGCGCACCACTTCGGCGCCGACCCGCGACGCCCAGCTCTGCAGCTGATCGGCGGCTGCGGCGCGAAACGTGTCGGCCGCACCCAGAACGACCCGGCGTCCGTCGGCCACCAGGACGCGGGCCAGCTTGCCGACCGTCGTCGTCTTGCCGGTGCCGTTGACACCGACGACCAACAGCACTGACGGTTTGTCGGCGTGCGGCAGCGCCTTGATCGAGCGGTCGAGGCCAGGATTCAGTTCGGCGATCAGCACGGCGCGCAGGATCGCGCGGACATCGTCCTCGGTGCGTACCGTGCTGCTGGCCAGCCGGCTGCGCAGCTGCGCGACCACCGATGAGGTCACGACAGGGCCCAGGTCGGCGATCAGCAGGGTGTCCTCGATCTCTTCCCACGACGCCTCGTCGAGGTCGCCGCCGCCCAGCAGGCCGAGCATGCTGCGTCCGAGCGCGTTCTGGGATTTGGCCAGCCGGCCGCGCAGACGCTCCAGTCGGCCTTCGGCAGGCGCAATGGCGTCGAGGTCGAGCGGGGCGGGCGCAGTCGAGGCAGCTTCGGGGACCGCCGGCGCCTCAGGCTCGACGGGCTCCTCGACCACCGGCGGCTCGGGCAGTCGCACGTCGGAGATCGGCCGCTTGACCGAGTCGCGGGGCACCGCCGCGTCGTCGCCGACTCCGGGCCGCCCCACGCCGGTGTCAATCCCCCGGTCGCCTCGCTCCTGCCCCGGGGCGTCCAGCGTGGCAGTTGCTGACGATTGTGTGAACGATATGCCTGACGAGGCCGTATAGCCGCCCGAGCGGTCGATCGGTGTGGCAGCCTCTGAGCTGCGGCGCAAGCTGATCTGGCGCCGCCGATACCGGACCAGACCGACGATCAGCGCAGCGACAACCAGGACGGCGATGACCGCGATAGCGATCCAGAGACCCTGTGACACCGTGCCATTGTTTCAGGGCCCGGCACGGGTCGGTGTCGCGCCTGCACATCCGGGTAGGCCATGACCGTGGACGAGGGCGGCATCGCGACCCGCAAACTGCGCCACATAGACGCCTGTCTGACCGGGCCGGTCGAGTATGTCTCGGTCACCACCGGTTTCGAGCGCTACGGGCTTGCCTACAACGCGCTGACCCAGACCAGCCTGACCACCATCGACCTGAGCACGCAGTTTCTCGGCGCTCAGCTGCGCGCACCCGTCCTGGTCGGGGCGATGACCGGCGGGGCCGAGCTGTCCCGCACGATCAACCGCAATCTGGCCGAGGCCGCACAGAAGCTGGGTGTCGGCATGATGCTCGGTTCGCAGCGCATCATGCTCGACGACGACACGGCGGCCCGCAGTTTCGAGGTCCGCGAACTGGCACCAGATGTGCTGTTGATCGGCAACATCGGCCTGGCGCAGCTGTCCGACGCCGTCATCCCCAAGCTGGCCGCCGCACTGGAGCGCGTCGGCGCGAATGCTCTTGCCGTGCATATCAATCCGCTGCAGGAGGCGATGCAGGACAACGGTGACACCGACTTCAGCGGCTCCCTGCAACGGCTTCGCCGATTGGCCGAGGAGCTGCCGTATCCGGTGATGGTCAAGGAAGTCGGCCACGGCATCGGCGCCGACGCCGCCGAGCGGCTGCGTGGCCTGCCGATCGCGGCCGTCGACGTCGCCGGCGCGGGCGGTACGTCCTGGGCACGCGTGGAGCAACTGGTGCGCTACGGCGAGGTGCGCTATCCGGCGGTCGCCGAGTGGGGTGTGCCCACGGCGCAGGCGCTGCAGGAGGTGCACCAGACCCTGCCCGGGATGCCGCTGGTGGCCTCGGGAGGCATCCGGACCGGGATGGATGCCGCCAAGGCACTGGCGATGGGTGCGGACGTGGTGGCGCTGGCGCGCCCGCTGCTGGCTCCGGCGATCGAGTCGCCCGCAGCCGCGCTGGACGCGCTGGAGGGTTTCATCGAAGAATTGCGGATCTGCCTGCACGGCTGTGGTGTGGACGACCTGGCCGGGCTGCGCCGGCTCGGTGTGACCCCGGCGTCCTAGCCGAATCGCAGTTCCGGCGCCGACAGCGCGTCCGTGCCGCCGCGTGCGAATCCGGTCCACACCGACCGCAGCCGCTCCCCGAGCGCGTCGTCGATCATGCGGCGCGGCCCGAGCATCGGCGCATCCGACCACGCACCGGCGGTGCCGAACAGGTAGGGCAATTCGATGCAATGGCAGGCGCCGAACGGCGCCCCCGGCGGTGCCCAGTCGAACCGGTAGGTGCCGGCGCGACCGCCGGCTTTGCGCCAACTCGTGACGAACTCGCTTGTGCCGCGGGCGAAGACCCGCATGGTGACCGGCCGGGTCGCCGCCCGGATCACCTGTCGTCGAAGTTGATCGGGTCGCATCGCGGCGACCTGGGACCGCATCGCGACGAACGGGGCGCCATCGTCCTTGGTGTAGCCGATGAACAGTTCGACACGGCGGGCCGCGTCGGCGAGCCGGGATGGCAGGTCCTCGGCGGTCGGCAGCGGATACCGGCCCAGCCGCGGCGCGAACGCCATCCCGCCGAGCAGGCTGAAGCGTTGCGCCGCAACCGCGGCGGCCTGTTCGGCCGCCAGCAGCTGCTCGATGGTCGCCTCCCGCGGCAGCGTGCCGCCGAGTGTGTCACTCATCGCGGCCTGCATGGACACCGCCATCTCGGCGCGGCCCGCGGCCACCGCGGCGGTGCCGGTGCCGACACCCAACGGCGCGCTCTGAGCGATCACCCGGTGAAACAGGCCGTCGGTGCCGTCACTGAGCATCAGGGCGATCACCGAGTCACCGCCGGCCGACTGACCGAACACGGTGACGTCGTCGGGGTTTCCGCCGAAGGCCGCCACGTTGTCGCGTACCCATTGCAGCGCGAGGATCTGGTCGCGCAGCCCGATGTTGTCGTCGGCGTCGGCGTCGGCAGGAGCCAGGTATCCGAAGATCCCGAGCCGGTAGGTGACGGTGACCACCACCACGTCGCCGTCACGGACCAGTGGGGTCGGATCGTATTTCGCCGACTCGCCACCGCCCGCGACATAGGCACCGCCGTGGAACCACACCATGACCGGCAACCTGGCCGCGCCCTGGGGTGCGGTCACCGACAGCACCAGGCAGTCCTCGTCGACACGAAGGTGATCGACGACGGGGCCGGTGACGAAGTCGAGCCGGCCGGCCCGTTGCGGGCAGGCCGGTCCGGGACTGGTGGCTGCACGCCGGCCCGGCCATGGTTCGACCGCTCGGCCGGCTTCGAAGCGCCGGGCCCGGCCGTAGGCCACGCCACGCGCCCGCACCATGCCCTCACCGAGGTCGACAGCGATCAGACCGGCCGAGGTCGCCAATTCCACAACGTTGAACCTAGACCGTGCGACGGACCCGGCGAGCCGCGTCCACTCGGGCTCGGGGCACTAGCCGCTGGTGGCGACCAGTTCCTGGCCGCGCATCCGCTGCGAGATCACGGTGGTGATGCCGTCACCCTGCATGGTGACGCCGTAGAGCGCGTCGGCGATCTCCATCGTCGGCTTCTGATGGGTGATCACGATCAGCTGCGACTGGGTCCGCAGCTGCTCGAACAACCCGATCAGCCGGCGCAGGTTGACGTCGTCGAGCGCCGCCTCCACCTCGTCCATCACGTAGAACGGGGACGGACGCGCACGGAAGATGGCCACCAGCATCGCCACCGCGGTCAGCGACTTCTCCCCGCCGGACAGCAGCGAGAGCCGCTTGACCTTCTTGCCCGGCGGCCGGGCTTCGACCTCCACACCCGTGGTCAGCAGGTCATTGGGGTCGGTCAGCAGCAGCCGGCCCTCACCACCGGGGAACAGGGTGGCGAACACCTGCCCGAACTCACGCTCGACGTCGGCGTAAGCCTCCGCGAACACCTGAAGGATGCGGTTGTCGACGTCGGCGATCACGTCGAGCAGGTCTTTGCGGGCGGCCTTGACGTCCTCGAGCTGGGTGGCAAGGAAGTTGTAGCGCTCCTCGAGTGCCGCGAACTCTTCGAGCGCCAGCGGGTTGACCCGGCCCAGCTCGGCCAGTTCACGTTCGGCCCGCTTGGCGCGCCGCTCCTGGGTCGACCGGTCGAACGGCATCGGGGCAGGCGTGGTCACCTGTTCGCCGCGTTCCTTGGCCTGTTCGTACTCGGCCATCTCCAGCTCCGACGGCGGCAGCGCCACGTCGGGTCCGTACTCGGCGATCAGGTCGTCGGCAGCCATGCCGAACTGTTCGAGCACCATCTCCTCGAGCTGTTCGATGCGCATCGCGGCCTGCGCCTTGGCCACCTCGTCGCGGTGCAACGAATCGGTCAGCGCGGTAATTCGGCTGTTGAGAGTGGTGACTTCCTCGCGTGCCGCGGCCATCGCGGTGGCACGTTGCTGTCGCTCGGCAGCCAGGGTGTCACGGCGACGCGAGGCGGCGACGACGACCCCGGCCAGGCGCTCGGCGACCTGCCGGCCGGACTCGGCCACCGCGGCGGCGACGGCCGCGGCATGGGCACGGGCGGCCCGGGCCCGCTGGGCGCGAATCCGCGCTTCACGCTCGGCCGCCGCGGTTCGGCGCAGTGAATCAGCCCGCCCACGAACGGCATTCGCACGTTCCTCGGCGGTGCGCACCGCAAGCCTGGCTTCGACCTCCACCGCGCGTGCCGCCTCGGCGGCGGCTTGCATCTGCTGGCGGTCCGCCGGGGCGTCGTCGGTGACGGTCGAGGTTTCCTGAGCTGCGTTGAGCCTGCCCTCCAGTGCGGTCAGGTCCTCGACGGTCTGCACCCGGCTGGTTTCGAGTTCGGCGCGTTGGGCGAGCTGACGACGCCAGTCCTCCTCGGCGACGCGGGCGTCCTGCCCCAGCCGGCCGAGTTGTTCGTAGATCGCCGAGATCGCGGCGTCGGACTCGTTGAGGGCGGCCAGCGCCTGCTCGGCGGCGTCCTGCCGGTTGGACTGCTCGCTCAGCGCACCGGCAAGCGCAGCCGACAGCTCTTCAACCTGCGTCTCGGATGCGGCCAGTTCCGTTGTGGCCTTTTCGATTTCGGAGGCGATCTCCAGGGTGCTCGGCTTGCGGTCTGATCCGCCACTGACCCAGCCCGGGCCGACCAGATCACCGTCGAGTGTCGCCGCACGCAGCGCCGGCCGGGCGGCGACAAGGTCAAGGGCCGCACCCAGATCCTCGACCACGGCGACGTCGGCAAGCATCGCCGACAGCGCGCCGCGCAACCGCTGCGGGGCGTCGACCAGATCGACCGCCCAGCGTGCACCGGCGGGCAGCGGCGCGTTGTCACTGTGCGTGGCCACGGGCCAGTCCCCCAACACAATTGCGGCCCGTCCACCGTCGGCCTCCTTCAGCGCTCGGACCGCGGAGCGGGCGGCGTCGAAGTCGTCGGCCGCCACCGCGTCGGCCGCCGCGCCCAGCACTACGGCCAGCGCAACCTCGTAGCCGGCGTGCACCTTGACCAGCGTGGCGATCGTTCCGAAAAGTCCTGCGCTACCGCGGTTCTGCACCAGCCAGGCCGCTCCGTCCTTGCGCTCCAGGCCGACGGACAGCGCCTCGATCCGGGCCCGTAACGAGGCCACCTGGCGTTCGGCGGCCCGTTCGGCGGTCTGCAGCTCGGCGACCCGCTCGTCGGCCACCCGTAGGGCGGCCACACTGCGGTCATGCTGTTCGTCGAGGCCGAGCTCACCCTGGTCGAGTTCACCGATCCGGCTCTGCACCGTTTCGAACTCGGCCTTGGCCTGCTGGGTGCGGGTGGCCGCCTCTTCGATCGCGTTCGTCAGCCGCGCCACACCCTCGTCGATGGACTCGACCCGGGCGCGCATCGTCTCGACCTGACCGGCCAACCGCGCCAAGCCTTCTCGGCGATCGGCCTCGGCCCGGACGGCGGCCATGTGAGCCCGTTCAGCTTCGGCGGCCGCGCGCTCCTTCTCGGTCTGTTCGGCACGGGCCGCTTCCAGCCGGGTGCGGGCCTCGGTCAGCTCGGCCAACAGCTGCTGCTCGCGGGCGGCGATCTCGTCGGCCTGCGCCTCGAGCGCGTCGGGGTCGGGCCCGCTGCTGGCCTCCGGCTCGCTGTCCAGGTACTGCGCCCGCTCGCTGGCGATGCGCACGGTGGCGCTGACCCGCTCGGCGAGCGCCGAGAACCGGAACCAGGCCTGCTGGGCGGCGTCGGTGCGCTCCGAGAGGGTTGCGACAGCGGCTTCGTGGGTGGCCAGCGCCTCGGTGGCCACGGCCAGCCGCTGCGCGGCCTCGTCATGCTCGCGGCGCAGCGTCGTCTCGGTGGTGTCGGCGCCGGCGAACTCGTTACGCCGGGCCACCAGGTCGTCGGCTGCCAGCCGCAGCCGGGCGTCGCGAAGGTCGGCCTGGATGGTCTGGGCGCGCCGCGCCATCTCGGCCTGGCGGCCCAACGGTTTGAGCTGACGGCGCAGTTCGGTGGTCAGGTCGGTCAGGCGGGCCAGGTTGGCCGACATCGACTCGAGCTTGCGGACGGCCTTTTCCTTGCGCTTGCGGTGCTTGAGCACACCGGCGGCTTCCTCGATGAAGGCCCGGCGGTCTTCGGGCCGCGATTCGAGGATCTGTGACAGGCGCCCCTGCCCGACGATGACGTGCATCTCCCGGCCGATGCCGGAGTCACTGAGCAGTTCCTGGATGTCCATCAGTCGGCAGCTGCTGCCGTTGATCTCGTACTCGCCGGCGCCGTCGCGGAACATCCGCCGGGTGATCGAGACCTCGGAGTATTCGATGGGTAGTGCGTTGTCGGAGTTGTCGATGGTCAAGGTGACCTCGGCGCGCCCCAGCGGGGCTCGCGTCGAGGTGCCGGCGAAAATGACGTCCTCCATCTTGCCGCCGCGCAGGGTCTTGGCCCCCTGCTCGCCCATCACCCAGGTCAGAGCATCGACAACGTTGGACTTGCCCGAGCCATTGGGACCGACGACGCAGGTGATGCCGGGTTCGAAGCGCAGAGTCGTCGGGGACGCGAACGACTTGAAGCCCTTCAGCGTCAGACTCTTGAGGTACACGTGCAGTGAGATTACCGGCGGGCGGCTCAGCGCTCGCGGAACCCGGTAATCGGCTCGCCGGGTTCGGTGAAGTCGGCGACCACTGTGTCCACCGAACCGGGGGTCGAATCGCCCCGCAGCAACTCCAGAAGCCGCTCACAATCGGCCCGCGGACCCTGGGCGACCACCAGGACACGGCCGTCGGCCTGGTTGCCTGCGTAGCCGGTCAGGCCCAGTTCCAGCGCCCGCGACCGCGTCCACCAGCGGAAACCCACGCCTTGGACGTGGCCGTGCACCCAGGCGGTCAGGCGAACGTCAGGCTCGGCCAACGTCGGTCACCTCGAAGTTCACCTGCGCGCCGTTCTTCAGCGTGCGTCCGACGGTGCAGACCTGGTCGATGGCGCGGTTGACCACCACGATCAGCCGTTCCACCTCCTCGGCCGACAGCCCGGACAGGTCGATCTCCAGCTTCTCCTGCAGCAGCGGGTAACGCTCCTGGTCCCGGTCGGCGTCACCGGAGACCTTGATGACCGCCTGGAACTCGTCGCCCAGACGGCGGCGCAACGGCTGGTCACTGCTCAGGCCACTGCAACCGGCCAGCGCGATCTTGAGCAGCTCACCGGGTGTGAAGACGCCGTCGTCGGTCTCCGAGCCGATCAGGACTTCCGCGCCGCGGCTGCTGCGCCCCGTATAGCGCCGGATACCGGTGCGCTCCACCCACAGTTCAGTCATGGCACATTCCTACATCCACCGGCGCGGGGATATTCCACCGCACCGTCACAGCTGTGGCTGCGGAGCCGGGCCGCGGCCGAGCATCCGCCGCAGCAGGTGTTTGGCGCGCCGGCCGACGGTGACCTGCTTGCGCAACGGCCAGGGCAGGTTGGTGCGCACCACCGCATGCTTGCGGACGTAGGTCGGCACGTACCAGGTCGCCCAGGTGCCGGTCCGGAAGATCGCCGAGTCGCCGGCCCGCAGCCACGTCGGGGGCACACCGTCCGCGCTCACCTCGACCTCGCCCTCGATGATGTGCACGGTCTCGTCGCAACCGAAGTACCAGCGGAACCTGCCCGCGGTGCAATCCCACACGAAGTTGCCCGCCAGGCCGTCGGTATCACTCGACCACCAGGTGCTGCGGATCTGCGGATCGCCGTCGATGATCCACTCCGGGTTGATGGCGCCAGGAGCCAGTGTCAGGTCTGCGCCCGAACGGATTTCGATGCGATGTTGCTCCATGTATCACCCTCCCGCCGTTGCCGGCATCCTTGTCACCGAGTCGGCCTGCGCGGTGCGGGCTGACAGTTCGGGCAGTAGAACGACGACCGGTTCATGAACTTCTCCCGGCGGATCACCGCCCCGCAGCGCCGGCAGCTTCGATCTTCCTGGCCGTAGGCGTTGAGCGACCGGTCGAAGTAGCCGGACTGGCCGTTGACGTTGACGTACAGCGAGTCGAACGACGTACCGCCTTGCCCCAGCGCCTCGCGCATCACCTCGGCGGCCGCATCCAGCAGCTCCCCGAGCTGGCGCCGGGTCAGCTTCTCGGCCAGCCGGGCACCGTTGATCTTCGCCCGCCACAGTGCCTCGTCGGCATAGATGTTGCCGATCCCGGAGACCACGGTCTGGTCGAGGAGCTGCCGTTTGATCTCGGAATGCTTGCGGCGCAACACCGTAACGACGGCATCGCGGTCGAACAGCGGATCGAGCGGGTCGCGGGCGATATGCGCCACGGGCGCGGGTACCCGGCTACCGTCGACGGTCACCAGATCAGCCAGCTGCCAGCCGCCGAACGTGCGCTGGTCGACGAAGCTCAGCGCGGTGCCGTCATCGAGCAGCGTCGCGATCCGCAGATGGTCGGTATTCGGGACCGGCCCCAGCAGCATCTGACCACTCATCCCGAGATGCACCACCAGCGCCTCGTCGTCGGAGAGGGTGAGCCACAGGTATTTTCCCCGCCGGTCGGTGCCGAGGATGGTGGCGCCGAGTAGCCGGGCAGTGAGGTCGCCGGCACCGGCTTCGTGGCGGCGCACCGCCCGCGGATGGTGCACCCGCACCGCGGTGATCGTCTTGCCCGCGGCGTGGGCCTGCAATCCGCGGCGCACCACCTCGACTTCGGGAAGCTCAGGCATCGGTGAGTTGAATCATGCTGTGTGTCAAGCCTTTTCCAGCGCCTTCCAGGCGGCCGCGGCGGCCTTCTGCTCGGCCTCCTTCTTCGACCGGCCGACACCGCTGCCGTACTCGGTGTCCGTCACCATCACGATGGCGGTGAACTCCTTGTCGTGGTCGGGGCCGGTCGAGGTCACGACGTAGGACGGCGGGCCCAGACTCCGTGCGGCGGTGAGTTCCTGCAGGCTGGTCTTCCAGTCCAGACCCGCACCCAGGGTCGGGGCCGTGTCGAGCAGATCGCCGAACAGTCGCAGAATGACCTCGCGGGCGACCTCGACGCCGTGGTGCAGATACACCGCGCCCAGCAGCGATTCCATCCCGTCGGCCAGGATGCTGGATTTGTCGGCGCCACCGGTGTTGACCTCACCGCGCCCCAGCAGCAGATGTGCGCCGAGGCCTTCGTCGGTGAGGTCTCGCGCCACGTCGGCCAGGGCATGGGTGTTGACCACACTGGCGCGCAGCTTGGCCAGATCACCCTCGGTGCGCTCGGGGTGGCGATGGAAGAGTTCGTCGGTCACGGTCAGGCCGAGGACCGCGTCGCCGAGGAACTCGAGGCGTTCGTTGGTGGGCAGCCCACCATGTTCGTAGGCGTAGCTGCGGTGGGTCAGCGCAAGAGTCAGCAGCTCTTCAGGCAACTCGACACCCAGCGCGTCCAGCAGGTGTTGGCGCGGGGGCGTCACGACGGGTCTGCCTGCTCGTCTCCGTCGCCCACCATGCCGGCCAGCTTCGCCCAGCGCGGATCGATCTTGTCGTGGTGATGGCCGGGTTCGGCGGTGGCCAGTGCGACGCCGCAGTCGGGGCACAGCCCCAGGCAGTCCTCGGAACACAACGGCACGAACGGCAGGGCGAGCCCGACGGCGTCGACGATGGCCTGTTCGATGTTGACGGTCTGATCGATGACGTGGCCCACCTCGTCCTCCTCGGTGGTGGACTCGGTCTCGCTGTCGGGGTAGGCGAACAACTCGGTCAGCTCAATCTCGACCTCGCCCGCGGCCGGCCCCAGGCACCGGGCGCATTCACCACTGGTCGGTGCATGCACGGTGCCCGACACCAGAACGCCCTCGGACACCGACTCCAGCCGCAGGTCCAAGTCGAGGTCGGCGCCGCGATCGATAGCGATCAGGTCGAGTCCGATGCGCGACGGGCTGGGTACCGTCTCGTGCACTTCCATCATCGAGCCGGGCCGGCGGCCGAGCTTGGACACGTCGAAGATGAGCGGCAACCGCGCATCGGGGTGCGTTTTCGCACGGTGTGAGCTCGCCATAACCCCCGATCTTAGGGCCCGGGCCGCACCGATCAGGACGGTTACCGGTCAGCGGGTCCGCGCGTCCAGGACATCGTCACGGGCTGCCGGGATGGCCCGTTGCCCCGGGCTTGCCGCGCGCACCGGCCTGACCGCTCGCACCACCGGCGCCGCCGGCCTTGACCACATTGCCGGCCTGGGTGCCGCTGGCCGCCGCATCACCCCCGTTGCCGCCGCCACCGCCGTTGCCGCGGAACCCGCCGGAGCCGCCTGCGCCGCCCGACCCACCGGTGCTGATCGCGGTGGTAGCAACATCATTGGTCTGCACCGAGCTGCCGCCGCCGTCGCCCCCAGGGCCGCCCGAGGCGAAACTTCCACCGGCGCCGCCGGTTCCGCCGGTGCCGCCCGTCGCATCGCCGCCGTTCTCGCCGTCTCCCGAACCGGTGACGGCCTCGCCGCCGACGCCGCCACCACCGCCGTCGCCGAACGTCCCACCGGCGCCGCCCTGCCCGCCGGTACCGCCGACCCCCGCACCGGAATCCGACTCCCCCACCCCGCCGTCGCCTCCGGCGCCGCCGCGAGCGAACGCGCCACCGGCACCGCCGCTGCCGCCCGCACCGCCGACTCCGGTGCCAGTGCCCTCATAGTTGACCCAGCCGTAGCCGCCGACTCCCCCGGCGCCGCCGGTCCCGGCCAGGCGGGCGTCGCCGCCTCGGCCGCCCGCGCCACCGTAGGCGTTCAGCCCGGCATAGCCATCGGCGTCACCGCCGGATCCGCCGTCACCGCCGGCAGCCCCGATCGACCCCGCACCACCTGCTCCGCCGCTGCCAGCGGTCACGACGGCCCCACCATGCCGGTAGCCGCCCGCGTACCCGCCCTTTCCGCCCGTCCCGCCGGTGCCGCCGAGCAGGACACCGCTGGAGCCACCCTGGCCACCGGAGCCGCCGAGTGCGATGCCATCTCCCTGCATGTCAGCGAGCCCGCCCGTCCCGCCGGCACCGCCGGCGCCGACCAACACAACGCTGCCACCGGCACCGCCTGCGCCACCGGTGGCATCCCCGCCGGCGTACGCGGACGCACCACCGCCGACGCCGCCGACACCCGCAGAGCCCAGGGTGGCTTGGCCGCCGGGCCCACCCGCACCCCCGACAGCCGGGCCGTAGATGCTCGTCACGCCCAGATCGTCGGGTCCGCTGTAGCCGCCGCCGTTGCCCCCGTTGCCGGCGTTGCCCATCAGCAGGCCGCCACGGCCGCCCGCGCCTCCGGCACCACCGGTGGCGCCGTCGGCCGAGCCGTCACCGTGAGCGGCGCTGCCACCGCCGCCGGCATCGCCGCCGCTGCCGAACAATCCGGCGTCTCCCCCGCGGCCACCGGCTCCGCCGCTGGCCCGACCGTTGCCGGTTGCGCCGTAGCCGCCGTCGCCGCCGCTGCCGCCCCGACCCCGGATCAGCCCGCCCCGGCCACCGCTACCGCCGAGGCCACCGGTGGCGTCGACCACCAGTGCCGAATCGCTACTCCCGAAGTCAGTGCCGCCGGCGCCACCCGCGCCGCCGGCGCCGAACAGGCCCGCGTTTCCGCCGCGGCCACCTCTGCCCGCGGCGGTGGCGGTGCCGTCCGCGCCGTACTCGGCGTCCACCCCGGCGCCGCCGTCACCGGCGCTGCCGCCGAACAAGCCGGCGTTTCCGCCGTTGCCGCCGTTGTACCCGTTGCCACCGTTACCGAAGATCAGCCCGCCGCGACCGCCGCTGCACGTGGAGGTGCCTGCGCAGCTGGCGGAGTCGTAGCTATAGCCATTGCCGAGTAGCAAGCCCGCGTCGGGGTGCTCGGCAGTGCCGTTGGAGATGAAGATCGCGGCGATGTCGCCCGGGGTCCGGATTGGCGTCGTCACTGCCGCCGCCGAGACCGCCGGGCCGACCAACGTGCGGTGGTTGGCCCCGCCCACGGGTGACAGCGGCACGTCAAAGGAGGTCAACCGCACCGCGGTGGGGGTGGGCGTGCTCTGCAGCGCGACGAATACTCCGGCGGCCACGAACGCGACGCCAGCCAGGCGCCCCGGAATTGTCATGGCGGTCAGTATTGCGGGCGGCCGTCGCCTACGCTGACCGCCCTGTCAGGACGGCTCAGTGCTGCACGTAGTCGTGGGTTCCGGCGGCGGTGCGCAACTGGTGACGGCCGCGGCTCACCGAGCGCAACGTGCCATTGAGGTAGTCCTCGAACTGGGCAAGCTTGTTGTCGACGTAGATGTCGCACTCGCCGCGCAACCGGTCGGCTTCGGCGTGTGCGGTGTCGATGAGCTTGGTGGCCTCAGCGTTGGCAGCCTGTACGACCTCGGTCTGGGAGACCAGTCGCTGCTGCTCCTTGATGCCTTCCTGGACGGCCTTCTCGTAGGACATGTTGCCGCTCTCCACCAGGCGGTCGGCCTCGGCCTTGGCTCGGCTGGTGGCGGCTTCGTACTCGCGCTTGGACGTCGCAGCCAGCCGCGATGTCTCCTCGCGGGCCTCGTGCACCATGCGCTCGCTGTGCTGGCGGGCTTCGGCCACCATGCGGTCAGCCTGCGACTTGGCGTCGGCCAGCAGTCGGTCGGCCTCGGCGCGGGAGTGGCTGAGCAGCGAGTCGGCCTCGGCGGTGGCGTTGCCGACCATGGAGTCGGCGTGCTCCTTGGCTTCGCGCAGCAGCGCGTCGCGGGCGTCGAGCACGTCCTGGGCGTCGTCGAGTTCGCCGGGGATTGCGTCCTTGATGTCGTCGACCAGTTCCAGCACATCACCGCGCGGAACGACGCAGCCGGCCGTCATCGGCACGCCCCGGGCTTCCTCGACGATTGCGCTCAGTTCGTCGAGCGCTTCAAAAACTCGGTACACGGCGCCGCCCTCCTGGCGTAGTTGGTAGTGACCAGTGTGCCTGGTGTTACGCCTGTGACTGCGGTGGTGTATCGGTGTGTCGGCAACCGAATCTGGCAGGACCACTGGTCAGAGGGCGGGTCACTCCGCGCTCTTCGACCATTATGTCGGCCTGCCGGCACCGAGACGCACCTATCCGCGAGTGTGCAATCTGATCCTGAGGCCGCGGCGTGTCGCGTACGAAACCGCTCACTCGCGGGCGCAGAGCCCGGGGGTCAGCGCCGATCGGCCAGCTTGGCCTGCAGGCGGCGGTTCACCGCGTCGGGCAGCAGAGCCGAGACATCGCCGCCGAAGGTGGCCACCTCTTTGGCCAGTGACGACGACACGAACGAGTACTGCGGTGTGGTCGCGACGAAGAACGTGTCCACCCCGGCGATGTGCTTGTTCATCTGCGCCATCTGCAGCTCGTACTCGAAGTCCGTTCCGGTGCGCAGCCCTTTGACGATCGCGGTCAGGCCGCGCTGCTTGACGAAGTCGACGACCAGGCCGCGGCCGGACTCGGCCCGCAGGTTCGGCAGATGGCTGGTCGATTCCTCGATCATCGCGATGCGCTCGTCGATGTCGAACATCCCGGACTTGTTCGGGTTGATCAGCACCGCGACGACCACCTCGTCGAACTGTGCCGCGGCGCGCTCGAAGATGTCGACGTGCCCCAACGTCACCGGGTCGAACGATCCCGGGCAGACAGCGCCACTCATACGCAGACGCTAGCAGGCACTCACGGCACCTCAGCGGCCTCGACCCGGGTGTCGCCGTAGCGGCGCACAGACCAGGCCGTCCAGTCCGACGGCCAGCTCACCGGCGGTGAGGAGACCGACCGCTCGACGACCACCACCGCTTCGGGGGCGACCCAGCCGTTGCGTACGAGTTGCGCCAGCATGGCGTCGACCTCGGCCGCGGGCACGTCGTAGGGCGGGTCGGCCAGCACCAGATCCGCCGGCCGCGGCGCAGCTCCCGTCAGCACCGCGGCCACCGCACCGCGGCGTACCGTCGCGCCAGCCAGCCCGAGGGTGGCGATGTTGCGGGTGATGACCGCCGCTGCGCGCGAATCGCTTTCGACGAATACCGCCGAGGCCGCACCGCGGGACAGCGCCTCGAGCCCGAGCGCGCCCGAGCCGGCGAACAGATCGAGAACGTGCAGTCCGTCGAAGTCGCGCCGCGCGGCCAGCGCGCTGAACAGCGCTTCGCGCACCCTGTCGGTGGTCGGCCGAGTTCCCTTGGGCGGCACGTCGATTCGCCGGCCCCCCGCCACACCGGCAACGATCCGGGTCAGGTCGATCCCCCGGTCGCTTCGCTCCTGCCCGCCGGTCCTGATCCCCGGGTCGCTTCGCTCCTGCCCGCCGGTCCTGATCCCCCGATCACCACCAGCAGGTCGCCACCCTCAACCCCGGCCGTACTCGCGACCGCGACCCGGTTGACGGTGCCGGCCTTGGGCGCGGTGATCGCCGCCTCCATCTTCATCGCCTCGATGGTCGCGATGGTCTGCCCGGCCTTGACCTCGTCGCCGACAGACACTCCGACGGTGACCACCCCCGCGAACGGAGCGGCGACGTGATCGGGGTTGGTGCGATCGGCCTTCTCGGCGGTGGGCACCGTGTCGGCGATGCTGTGGTCGCGGACCGCCACCGGTCGCAGCTGGCCGTTGATGATGCACATGACGGTGCGCATGCCACGCTCGTCGGGATCGGAGATCGCTTCGAGCCCGACGATCAGCTGGACGCCGCGTTCGAGCTGGATGCGATGCTCGTCGCCGTGGCGCAAGCCCCGGAAGAACTGGTTGGCGCTCAGGCCCGAGGTGTCGCCGTATTCCTCGCGGTGGGCCTCGAATTCGCGGGTGGGGCCGGGGAACAGCAGCCGGTTCAACGCGGCCTGGCGGACCGGGCCGGGTTCGGCGAGCACCTTCTCGTCCTCGGCCGACAGTGGCTGCTCGGGCTTCGCCGGCTCGCGTCCCTGTAATGCCTTGGTGCGCAACGGTTCCGGCCAGCCGCCGGGCGGGTCACCGAGCTCGCCGCGCAGGAATCCGATCACCGAGTCCGGGATGTCGTGGCGGGCGGGGTCGGCGGCGAAGTCCTCGGCGGTGATTCCGGCTCCGACCAGGGCCAGCGCCAGATCCCCGACGACCTTGCTCGACGGGGTCACCTTGACCAGCCTGCCCAGGATCCGGTCGGCACCGGCGTAGGCGTTCTCGACATCCTCGAATCGGTCACCCAGGCCCAACGCGATGGCCTGCGTGCGCAGGTTGCTCAGCTGACCGCCGGGAATCTCGTGGTGGTAGACGCGCCCGGTCGGCGCGGGCAGGCCAGCCTCGAACGGGGCGTAGACCCGCCGCAGCGACTCCCAGTACGGCTCCAGGTCGCATACCGCGCCCAGATCCAGTCCGGTGTCGAACGTGGTGTGCGCGGCGGCCGCGACGATCGCCGACAGCGGCGGCTGGCTGGTGGTGCCCGACAGCGGGGCGGCCGCCCCGTCGACCGCGCTGGCTCCGGCGTGCCAGGCCGCGGTGTAGGTGGCCAGCTGCCCGCCCGGGGTGTCGTGGGTGTGGACGTGCACCGGTAGGTCGAAGCGGCTGCACAAGGCCGAGACCAGCGTGTGTGCCGCCGGTGGACGCAGCAGGCCGGCCATGTCCTTGATGGCCAGCACATGTGCGCCCGCGTCGACGATCTGCTCGGCCAGCCGAAGCCAGTAGTCCAGCGTGTAGAGCGTTTCGGCGGGGTTGGACAGGTCGCCGGTGTAGGACATTGCCACTTCGGCGACCGCTGTTCCGGTGTCGCGCACCGCGTCGATCGCGGGCCGCATCGATTCGACGTTGTTGAGTGCGTCGAAGATCCGGAAGATATCGACGCCGCTGCGGGCGGCCTCGTCGACGAACGCATGCGTCACCGTCTCCGGGTAGGGCGTGTAGCCCACGGTGTTGCGGCCGCGCAGCAGCATCTGCAGACAGATGTTGGGGATCGCCTCGCGCAGGGCGATCAGCCGCTCCCACGGGTCTTCCTTCAGGAAGCGAAGCGCCACATCGTAAGTCGCGCCACCCCAGCATTCGATGGACAACAGCTGCGGCATCATCCGGGCGATGTAGGGGGCCACCGTCAGCAGGCCGGATGATCGCACCCGGGTCGCCAGCAACGATTGGTGGGCGTCGCGGAAGGTCGTGTCGGTCACGCCGACGGCCGCAGAATCCTTGAGCCACGTGGCGAATCCCGCGGGGCCCAGTTCGGTCAGGCGCTGCTTGCTGCCCGGCGCCGGTGTGCTGCCCGCGATGTCGATGGCGGGCAGTTTGTCCTGGGGGTAGACCCGGTCGGGGTCCTGGTACGGCGAGTTCACCGTGACCTCGGCGAGGAACTTGAGCATCTTGGTTCCGCGGTCTGCCGACGTGCGCGAGGTCAGCAGCTGCGGGCGCTCGTCGATGAACGAGGTCGTGACGCGCCCGGCCTGGAAGTCCGGATCGTCCAGAACTGCTTGCAGGAACGGGATGTTCGTCGACACACCGCGGATGCGGAACTCGGCGACCGCGCGCATGGCCCGGGCCACCGCGGTCGGAAAGTCGCGACCGCGGCAGGTGAGCTTGACCAACATCGAGTCGAAGTGCGCGCTGATCTCGGCACCGAGATGGGTGCCGCCGTCCAGGCGGATCCCGGCGCCGCCCGGCGAGCGGTAGGTGCTGATCCGGCCGGTGTCGGGACGAAACCCGTTGGCGGGATCCTCGGTGGTGATGCGGCACTGCAGTGCCGCACCGTGTGGGCGCACCGCGTCCTGGGACAGGCCCAGCTCCTCGAGTGTGGCCCCGGCGGCGATCTTCAGCTGCGAGGACACCAGGTCGACGTCGGTGATCTCCTCGGTGACGGTGTGCTCCACCTGAATTCGGGGATTCATCTCGATGAAGACATGCTGGCCCCGCTCGTCGAGCAGGAACTCGACCGTGCCGGCACAGCTGTACCCGATGTGCCGGGCGAAAGCGACGGCGTCGGCGCACATCCGTTCGCGCAGAACCTCGTCGAGATTGGGCGCGGGGGCCAGCTCGATCACCTTCTGGTGGCGGCGCTGCACGCTGCAGTCGCGTTCATAGAGGTGGATGACGTTGCCGTGGGTGTCGGCCAGGATCTGGACCTCGATGTGGCGCGGATTGATCACCGCCTGCTCGAGGAACACCGTCGGGTCGCCGAAGGCGGACTCCGCCTCGCGGCTGGCCGCCTCGATGGCCTCCGGCAGGGCATCGGGGTCGCTGACCCGTCGCATCCCACGTCCGCCACCACCGGCGACGGCCTTGACGAACAGCGGAAACTCCATGGTCGCCGCCGCGGTCACCAGCTCGTCCACCAACGCCGACGGCGGCGAGGACGCCAGCACCGGCAGCCCGGCTTCCCGGGCAGCGGCGATCGCCCGCGACTTGTTGCCGGTCAGCTCGAGGATGCCGGCGTCGGGGCCGATGAAGGTGATCCCCGCCGTCGCGCACGCCGCGGCCAGTTCGGGGTTCTCCGAGAGGAATCCGTACCCGGGATAGATCGCGTCGGCCCCGCACGCCAGCGCCGTCTCGACGATCTCGCCGACCGAGAGGTAGGCGCGCACCGGGTGACCGATGTCGCCGATCTGATAGGACTCGTCGGCCTTGAGCCGATGCAGAGAATTGCGATCCTCGTAGGGATAGACGGCGACCGTGCCGATACCCATCTCGTAGGCGGCGCGGAAAGCGCGGATCGCGATCTCACCGCGGTTGGCGACCAGGACTTTGGAGATCACAGGCGGACCCTACCCTCAGTGCACACTCGACGCTGCTAGATCAACGTCGACCAATAACTCCAAAAGCGAACCAGGATCAAGAGAATCACCGCGGTGAACCACAGCGTGACGATCGACCACCGCCAGGTGTAGATGCCGCGCAGCACGGCATTTCCGGCCAGCGGACGCAGCGCGATCGACGCCACCACCACGAACAGCGGGATGGTCACCGACCACACCACCATGCAGTACGGGCACAGCGCTCCGATGACGTACAGCGACTGGTAGATCAGCCAGTGCACGAACACCACACCGAGGCCGGTGCCGATCATCAGCCCTACCCAATACCAGTGCGGCAGGCGGACTTTGGTCACCGCGAGCACACCGGTCACGATGGCGACCGTGAATCCGGCGATGCCCATCAGCGGGTTGGGGAAGCCGAACACCGACGCCTGGTGGGTCACCATCACCGACCCGCAGGACAGCACCGGGTTGATGCTGCAGCTCGGCACGTAGGCCGGGTTGATCAGCATCTCGATCTTCTCGATCGTCAGCGTCGCCGCGGACACAAAGCCGATCACACCGGCGATCAGCACCCACCAGGCACTCGTTGCGCGCACCGAGACCCCGGCCGCACGGCCCGCCGACTCGGCGGGCTCGATCGGGCCGACGGGTGCCGGCGTCGCCACGCTCACGGCGCTGCGGGTGCCGGGGCGGGCGGAGCCGGAGGCGCAGCCGGAGCCGGAGCCGGAGCCAGCGCGGGGACGTTACCGACGATCGCCTTGACCTTCGCGATCAGCTCGTCCGGGGAGGCGGGGCTGATGTCCTCGCCGTTGAGCCGGATGGTGGGGGTAGCGGTGATCTTGGCGGCCGCGGCCAGGCCGTCGACCATGTCGTTGTACTTGCCGCCGTTGATGCACGACGACACCTTGTCGGTCGGCACCCCGGCCTGCCGGGCGGTCTCGATCAACCGGCCGTTGTCCGGAGCGCCGCCCGCACCTTCCTCGGGCTGCATGGCGAACAGCGCGGAGTGGTACCGGCTGAAGGCTTCCTTGTCCTCGTTGCCGACGCAGTAGGCCGCGTTGGCCGCACGAGTGGAGTAGTTGTCGTTGGCCCGCGAGTTGAGGATGGCGACCGAGTAATAGTCGGCGGCCACCGCGCCGGCTTCGACCAGCTTGTTGATGGTCGAGCTGTAGGCCTTCTCGAAGTCCCGGCAGTGCGGGCACTGGAAGTCCTCGTAGAGCGACAGCACGGCCTTGGGCTCGTCACTGCCGTCCTTCTTGATCAGCGCGGCCGACGTGATCCGGACGGCTTGAGCGTCTCCGGCGCCGGTCTTCTTGTCGTGGCCCATCACGATGTAGAGCACCAGGGACACCGCGAAGATGACGACGATGGCCGTCAGGCCCAGCTGAATGGCCAGGTTGCGTTTGCGGTCCGCAGCCTTCAGGTCGTAGCGGGGCGTGCTTTTCTTGTTATTGGCCACGGGTCGGGAGATCCTCGCTGATTCAGGACTGGCTTGTTGGCCTCTCCAGAGTACCGGCGTGGTGTCCGCACCCCGTCAGGCGCGGGCCAGGTGGGCGCGCAGCGCCGAGATCATCTCCGCGTTGGCGCCGGCGACCTGCCCGCCGAGTGCGTTGAGATTGAGGAAGGCGTGGGTCATCGATCCCATCCGCCTCGCATCGACGACGACGCCCGCTTCCTGCAGTTTTGCCGCGTACTGCTCGCCCTCGTCGCGCAGCGGATCGAAGCCCGCCGTGACGACCAGCGCCGGCGGCAGACCGCTCAGGTCATCGGCCAGCAGCGGGGACACCCGCGCGTCGGCGGCATCCAGGCCGGATCCACCCAGCAGGGATTCGGTGAAGAAGTCCATGTCCTGCCGGGTGAGCAGGAACCCGTCGGCGAACAACGTCCGGGACCGGCTCTGGCCGCGGAAGTCGGTGACCGGATAGATCAGCCACTGCAGCGCAGGCGCGGGGCCGCCGGCATCCCGGACCCGCAGGGCCACCAGCGCCGCCAGGTTCCCGCCGGCACTGTCGCCGCCGACCGCCACCCGCTCGGGGTCCGCGCCGAGTTCCGCGGCGTGCTCACGCACCCACAGGTAGGCGGCGTACCCGTCGTCGACGGCCGCCGGGGCCTTGTGCTCAGGGGCCAGCCGGTAGTCGACGGCCAGCACGTGGACGCCGGCGTCCCGGCAGATCAGCCGACAGGCCGCATCGTGGCTTTCCAGGTCGCCGACGACGTAGCCGCCACCGTGATAGAAGACCAGCAGCGGAGCCCGGCCATCGCCCAGCGGGCGGTAGTGCCGGGCCGGGATCACGCCCGCGGGCCCGGGTATCGACACCGCAGCGGTACCGGCCACCAGGATGTCCGGCTCGTCGAAGCTGGCGGAGAGTTCTGCCGTCTGGACGCGGCTGGCGATCGGGTCGTCACCGGCGCTGAATCCGGTCAGCCCCTGCAACCGCTGCGCGGTGGCCAGCATCTGCAGCGACGGATCGAGGGTGTTGCCGTCGATCGTGACCGCCCGGCCGCCGGAGACCAGCCGCTTGAGTACGCCGGGTAGATGCGGGATCACCTTCACCCCGGCCCGATTGCCCACCGCGAGCGCCTTCTTCGTCAACGGGCCGCGTGTGGTTTCACCGCTCACTGTCGCTGCCATGGCCTCAGCTTCGCACAGGACGCGATTAACGGATTCGACAATTACCCGGGCCCCTATACAGTGCACGCCTGACGCGGTGCCACAGCCCTGATCAGACGCATGCCTGGCTGGGTACTATCCTCAGCGTCGACGTCGGTCACCCGCGATCTGGGAGGTGTCCGGCGCAAGACCTTCGACAGCACAGGCAGGTGACATGGCACCGGCGGCCGAGATCCCCACCGTCACGCTCAACGACGACAAGACCATCCCCGTGATTGGCATTGGCGTCGCCGAGCTGTCGCCGGATGAGGCCGAGCGGGCGGTGACCGATGCCCTGGCAGCCGGCTACCGCCTGATCGACACCGCCTCGGTCGGCGGCAACGAGGAAGCCGTCGGCCGCGCCGTCGCCGCCTCCGGTGTGCCGCGCGAGGAACTGTTCATCACCACCAAGCTGGCCACCGCCGATCAGGGTTTCCAGGCTTCGCAGGATGCCGTCAAGGTCAGCCTCGAGCGCCTCGGCTTGGACTACGTAGACCTCTACCTGATCCACTGGCCCGCCGAACAGAACGGCAAATACGTCGACGCGTGGGGCGGGCTGCTGCGGATCCAGGAGGACGGCTACACCAAGTCGATCGGCGTCTCCAACTTCACCCCGGAGCACCTGTCGAACATCATCGACCTGTCCTACTTCACCCCCGCGGTCAACCAGGTCGAGCTGCATCCGCTGCTCAACCAGGCGGAGTTGCGGGCGGTGCACGCCGACTACTCGATCGTCACCGAGGCCTACAGCCCGCTGGGCGTGGGCAAGCTGCTGGAGAACTCGGCGATCGCCGCGGTGGCGAGCGCCCACGGCAAGTCCCCGGCGCAGGTGCTGATCCGGTGGAGCCTGCAGCTGGGCAACGTGGTGATCCCCCGCTCCTCGAACCCGCAGCGGATCGCCGAGAACATCGACGTGTTCGACTTCGAGTTGACCGCCGACGAAGTGGCGACCCTCAGCGGCCTCGACGACGGCACCCGCTTCCGGCCCAACCCGGACACCTACACCGGCGCGTAGTTCGGCCACCGATCCCGCTGCCGGACAACCCCATCGGCGTCGGCGGCTGTTTTCGACCGCCGGGTGGAGCGGGCGGTTAGGCTGCCGCGAAGTAACACCGATTGGTTGAAGAGGATCTCGATGAGCCAAGACACAGGCACGTTTCCTGCCCATGATCCCGCCGGCTGGCGACAGCTGCCGACGTCCCACACGCCACTGAACCCTGCGCGGGTCTCGGCACTGATGGCCAAGGAGTGGGAGCGGTACGCCAAGACCACCCCCGGCTCGGCCGATCACGCGGTCCGGTCGAGCAAGACGCTGCCGCTGGGTGTGACCAGCAGCTTCCAGTACTGGGATCCGTATCCGATGGGCGTGAAGTCCGCCCGCGGCGCCTACGTCACGGACTGTGACGACCGTCAGGTGCTGGACCTGTCGATGGGCTTCGGCGCGATGCTCGTCGGCCACCTCAACCCCACGGTGGTCGCCAAGGTCAAAGAGTCTCTCGACGACATCGGCACGCTGTTCGTGACCCCGTCGCCGGTCTCGACCGAGGTTGCCGAGAGGTTCAAGCAACGCTTCGGGCTGGACATGCTGCGGTTCACCAACTCGGGCACCGAGTCGACGGGCTATGCGGTGCGCACCGCACGCGCCTACACCGGCCGCAAGGCCATCGTGAAGATCGAAGGCGGCTACCACGGCGGCTACGACGGCCTTTCGGTGTCGGTCAAGCCCGACCTTTCCGAAACCGGTCCCGCGGACAACCCGACCCCGCAGGTGCCCTTCGACGTCGAGCCAGGCGAAGTGTTCGTCGTGGCCTATAACGACCTCGGCCAGATGGAACGCGTCCTGGCCGCCAACGCTGCTCGCGTCGCGTGCGTGATCATGGAGCCGGTCATCGAGAACCTCGGCATCGTGTTGCCCGACGCCGGCTACCTTGCCGGGGTTCGTGCACTGTGCGACGCGCACAACGTGCTGCTGATCTTCGACGAGGTCAAGACCGGCCTGACCGCCGGCGCCCATGGCGCGGCCGCCCGTCTGGGCGTCAAGCCGGACCTGATCACGTTGGCCAAGTCGATCGGCGGCGGCCTGCCGTTGGCCGCCTTCGGCGGCACCGCGGAAGTGATGCAGGCCGTCGTCGACAACCGCATGGCCCACTTCGGCACCTACAACGGCAACCCGCTCTGCATGGCCGCGGCGGCTGCGGTCGACGAGATCGCCACCCCTCAGGCGTTGGCGGCGGCCGAACAGGTCAACGACAACGCCATGGAAGCCATGGACACCATCATCCGCGAGTACGAACTGCCGGCCCACACCGTCGGCTTCGGCGTCAAGGGCGCGGTCACCTGGTCGCCCACCCCGATCCGCAACTACCGCGACTACAAACTCAGCACCGACTTCGAGGTCGCCGAGCTGGGCTGGTTGTGGGGGATCAACCGTGGCGTACTGACGCCACCCGGCATGGACGATCAGTGGCTGGTGTCGCTGGCCCACACCGATGCCGACATGGACAAGTGGGTGGGCGCGTTCGGTGAGCTGGCCAAGGAGCTACGCGCCTAGCAGCAGTCAGCCGTCAACCACTGGGACAGGAACTGGCCGCCTCGCGTAGTTCGTTGGCCGAGCCCTCGTCGACGGGCAGGGCGTAGCCGCGCAGGACCGCGATGAACTGGATCGCGTACTGACACCAGAAGGCGTGATTCGGCGGCATCCAGCTGGCCGGGCCCTGATCGCCCTTGTCCTGGTTGGCCGGTCCGGCCACCGCGATCAGATTGGCCGGGTCATTGGCGAACCGGATCCGCACGGGCTCGGGCCAGTCCCGGGCGCCCATGTCCCAGGCGTAGGCCAGCGGCACGATGTGGTCGATCTGGACGGCGGCGCCGACCTGGGCGCCCCGCACGAACGAGATGGTCTCGTTCGTGTACGGGTCGTGCAGCACGCCGCTGGCCACCGCGTGGGGGCAGCGCTTGATCGACACGTAGGCCTTGTCGACGAGGTCGCGGTCGAGGATGTCGTTGCGGGTGTCGCAACCGTTGTGCCCCAACGGGGCATCGTTGTCGTCAGCCCAGGCATCACCGAAGGCCGCGCGCCGGTAGTCGTAGCCGCGTTGCCGTTGCGGCACAACGACAATTCCGGCCAGCACGTCGGAGCCGGGGGCCACCGTCGGCACGTCGGCCCGGGCGGTCAGTTCCCGATCGTCACCCGCGGCGCCCACCGCCTGGACGGCGACGATCACAGCCAGCGCGGTGATGGCCGCCAGCCAGATCAGGTGGGCGCGTCTCACGCCTTGTCCAGGAAGTCGACGCGATCGGTGCCGGTGAACTGTCCGGCCAGCACCGCCATTCCCGCATCCTTGGGATTGGCGGCATACAGCTGCTGGCACAGCTCCCGGGCCTCGACGATCAGGTCGAGATGCTCGGCCAGCGACAGGAAGCGCAGTGTGATCGGTCGCCCGGACTGGTTGAGCCCCAGCACATCTCCCTCGCGGCGCTCCTGCAGGTCGAGGTCGGCCAGCACGAACCCGTCCAGGGTGCCCGCGACAGCCCTGAGCCGTTCGCCCGCCTTGGAGCCCTCCGGTAGTTTCGTGGCCAGCAGACACAGGCTCGGATGCTCGCCACGACCGATGCGGCCCCGCAACTGGTGCAGCTGGCTGATCCCGAAACGGTCGGCGTCCATCACCACCATCACCGTGGCGTTGGGCACGTCGACGCCGACCTCGATGACGGTGGTGCACACCAGGACATCGATCTCGCCGGCGCGAAACGCAGCCATCACCGCGTCCTTGTCCTCGGCGGAGAGGCGTCCGTGCATGAGCCCGAGCCGCAGTGCGGCCAACGGCCCGCGCCGGAGGGTGTCGTAGAGCTTGACCACGGTCTCGGCGGGCGGGCCGACCTGTTCGCCGCCGGTCTTGTCGTCCTCGTCGATGCGCGATGCCACGACATAGGCCTGCCGGCCCGCGGCGACCTCCTCGGCGATCCGCTGCCAGGCTCTGGCCAGCCACTGCGGCTTGTCCTTGACGAAGATCGTGTTGGTGGTGATCGGCTGGCGCCCGCGCGGAAGTTCGCGCAGCGTCGAGGTTTCCAGGTCGCCGTACACCGTCAGTGCCACGGTGCGCGGGATCGGGGTCGCGGTCATCACCAGCAGGTGCGGGGTCAGACCCGTAACAGCCTTGGCCCGCAACCGATCTCGCTGCTCGACACCGAACCGGTGTTGCTCATCGACGACGACGAAGCCCAGGTTTCGGAACTCGACCGCATCCTGCAGCAGGGCATGGGTGCCGACGACGATGCCCGCCTCACCGGATACCACTTCGTCGCGGACCTGACGCTTCTGCGCCGCCGACATCGAACCAGTCAGCAGCGCGATCCGCGTCGCCCCCTCGGCCCCGCCGAGCTGACCGGCCATCGCCAACGGCCCCAGCACGTCTCGGATCGACCGGGCATGTTGGGCGGCAAGGACTTCGGTGGGAGCCAACAGTGCGCACTGATACCCGGCGTCGACCATCTGCAACATCGCCAGCACCGACACGATGGTCTTGCCCGACCCCACCTCGCCCTGCAGCAGCCGATGCATCGGTTTGGTCGCGGCCAGCTCGTCACAGATCACCTCGAGCACCTCACGCTGACCGGCCGTCAGTTCGAATGGCAGTCGCCCCCTCAGGGCTTCGGCCAGGCCGTCGTCGCGTCGCGGCGCGGGCGGGCCGGACTCGGCCAGCTCGCTGTTGCGGCGCTGGGCCAGCGCCCACTGCAGCCCGACGGCCTCGTCGAACAGCAGCCGGTGGCGCGCCTCCTCGCGCTCGGCGTCGTTCTCGGCGAGATGGATTGCCCGCAGCGCGGAGTCTTCGTCGAGCAAACCGTAGTGGTGCACAACGCTTTCCGGCAGGGGGTCAGGGATCGGATCGAGCACGGCGAGCACCTGGCGCACGCAGGCGTAGATCTCCCAGCTCTGCAGTTTGGAGCTGGCTGCGTAGATCGGGAAGAAGTCACGTTCGAACGCCGACATCGAGAACTCGCCGGTCTCGGCCTTCGATACGTCGGCGATGGTCTTGAGGGACTTGCTCCCGAACTGGCGATCGCCATTAGGTGAGCTGAGCACCAGGAAATCCGGGTGGGTCAGCTGCATGGTGCTACGGAAGTAGCCGACCTCGCCGGACAGCATCAGCCGGGTGCCCGCGACCAAGCCCTTCTTGAGGTACTTGGCGTTGAAGAACGTCGCGGTGACCTTGCGCCGCCCCTGATTCAGGGTGATCACCAGGTATTCGCGCTTCGGGCTGCGATTGGTCCACCGCACCTCGGCCTTGTCGATCTCGCCGACAAACGTGACGTGTTCGCCTTCCTCCGGGGGCACCTCGTCCTCACCCCACACCGTCATGCCGTGGCTGTACTTGCGTGGGTAGTGCCGCAGCAGGTCGTCGACCGTGCGGAAACCGAATACGTCCTCGAGCAGGCCGGCCGCCTTGGCGCCGACGATCCCGTCCAGTCGGTCAGTGAGCCCGACCACGGCTACTCCACCCCGATCAACAGCGCATCCCCGCGGTGGCCGGTGCAGTACGTCACCAGTTCGATGCCGGGGTGGCGGCGGTGGACGTGGTCGGCCAGCGCCGCGGTGATGCCCGGGTCGATGCCCTGGCCGATCAGCACGGTCACCAATTCCCCGCCGGCAACCAGCAGCAGGTCGATCAGCCCGGCGGCCGCGGCGGTGACGTCCTTGCCGACAACGAGCACCTCGTCGCCGGCGATACCGAGACCGTCGCCGGGATGGCAGGTGCCCGCCCAGGTGAGGGCCTGCTCGGTGGCGATGCGCACCGAGCCGTGCCGGGCCCCTGCCGCGGCGCGGGCCATCGTGTATCCGTCGTCGACCGCCTGGCGACCGGGGTCGTGAACGGCCAGCGCCGCCAGCCCCTGCACCATCGACGCCGCAGGCAGCGCGACGACGTCGATCCCCCACCCGATACCTGCGGTGGCACCGGCCACCATCTCTTCGGCGGCCACGTAGCCGTTCGGCAGCACCATGACCTGGGCTGCGCCGGTATCGACGAGAGCCCGCAACAGTTGACGGGCGCTGATGCCGTTGGCCGGGTCGGCCGACGCCGGCGGGCTGGAGCGAAGCGACGGGGGGATCTGGACCGACTCCGGCCGCAGCACGAACGCGCCTTCCTGGCTGAACAATTCCTCGGCGCCGTCTCCGTCGACGACGGCCAGCACCGCGCGTTCGCGGCTCCAGCCGCCCGGCGAGACCCGGGCCGCGCCGGTGGTCAGCACCGAGATCTGGATCTTGCTGACCGCACCCGCCGCCAGCCCGGCCTCCACGGCCGCGCCGGCGTCGTCGGTGTGGACGTGCACCGAGTAGCGGTCCACCGACTCGCCCGCCGAAGCGGCGATACCCACCGAGTCGCCGAGTTCACCCAACCGCACGCGCAGCGCCTCCACGGCCGCCGCATCGCAGTCCGCGAGCAAATACATCACCTCGAACTGCGGCGGGGCGATGTCGGCGGGAGCGCTCTCCAGCGGCAGCGGTGCCGGTTCGTACGCGCGGCGATGGGCCGCGTCACCGCCGATCGTGGCGGTGAGCGCGTCGAGAAGGACCAACAGGCCGCGCCCGCCCGCATCGACCACGCCGGCATCGGCCAGCACGGCGAGCTGATCGGGGGTGCGCTCGAGCGCCGCGGCGGCGGCGTCTCCCGCTGCGGCCAGCGCGCCGGCCAGCCCGGCGCCGTCGGCGGCCCGATGCTCGATCGTGTCGGCGGCGGCCTGCAGCACCGAGACGATGGTGCCGTCGACCATCTGGCCGCCCATCGACGAGACGACCAGTCCGACGCCGTGGCGCAGCGCCGCCCCGAGTAGCTCGGCGTCGATATCGGCCAGCGCGCCCTCGGTGTCGGCGGCAGCCGACGCGGTCACGTCGGCCACTCCCCGCAGGATCTGGGACAGGATGACCCCGGAGTTGCCGCGGGCACCGTGCAGTGCGCCCTCCGACAGTGCGGCTGCCACCGCGGTCACGTCGCCCGAGCCTGCCGCGGACTTGGCTTCAGCCAGCGCCGAGCGCATGGTGAACAACATGTTGGTGCCGGTATCGGAGTCGGCCACCGGGAACACGTTGAGCCGGTTGATCTCGTCGGTGTGAGTGATCAGGTCGCCAACGGCGGTATGGGCCCAGTCACGCAGGGCTGACGCGTCCAGCCGTCGGTCCGGCATCGGCACCTCCCTCGCGATCCCTGACACACCGCATTCCGTCGCGTCAGCCTAGCCAGTCCACCCGACAGTTCGCCGTCACCGACGAACCTTTCGGACGTCGCGCACCACCGCATCTCGATCAGCGTGATTTTTACCCGTGCTGCAGCGGTGCGCGACTCACCTCGACCTGCCCAGCCCCCGTGCGGCGGCCCGGATTCGCGGCCGGTGGTGGCATGTCGCGGCGATGTCAGCGTCGGTCGCCGGTTCGGCGCGCGATCATGTCAGCGCATGTATCAGGCACGTTCAAAGGATCTGATGACCGCCTCACCCAGCGCCGAAGCCGGCACCACCCGAATCGCCTCGGTGCAGCAGGCGCTGGCGGTGGCCGCCGAACTCTCGAAGTCCTTCGCCGTCGGGGCACCCTCCCGGGACGCCCGCCGCGAACTGCCCCACACCCAAGTCGAAGAACTCAAGCGGTCCGGGCTGCTGGCCTTGCCGGTGCCGGTGGCCTACGGCGGCATCGACGCCCCCGCCACGGTGCTCGCCGAGGTGTTCCGCCTGCTGGCTCAGGGCGATCCGTCACTGGCACAGATTCCGCACTCACACTTCACCTTCTCCGAGGCACTGCGGCTGGAGGGCACCCACGAGCAGAAGGCGTTCTTCTACGCCCAGATCCTCGACGGGGCGCTGGTGGCCAACGCCCAGTCCGAACGCGGGCCGCACCTGATCGACGTGGACACCACCGCACTGGTGCCCTCGGCTGGCGACTTTGTGCTCAGCGGCCGCAAGTTCTACTCCACGGGGGCGCTGTTCGCCGACTGGATCGTGGTGCGCGCGTCACTGTCCGACGGCAACGGGGCCGCCCCGACGTCGCGTACACCCAAGGCGGTGGCGTTCGTCCCCCGCGACGCGGCGGGCCTGACCGTCGTCGACGACTGGGACGGCATGGGACAGCGCACCACCGCTTCGGGAACGGTGACGCTCGACCAGGTCCGGGTGCCGGCGGTTCATGTGGTGCCCTACACCCCGATCTTCGCGCGCCCGACGATCTACGGGGCGCGGGCCCAGCTTCTGCACGCGGCTCTGGACGTGGGAATCGCCACCGGTGCTCTCGCCGAGGGCGTTCGGCAAGCCGGCACAGCGCGCCCGCACTTTGAAGCCGGTGTCCCGGTCGCCACCGAGGACCCGACGCTGATCCAGGTGGCCGGCGAGGTCACGGTCACCGTGCGCGGGGCGCAGGCGCTGCTGGGTGAGGCCGCCCGGGCGGTCGACGTCGCGCGGGCCGACACCACCGAGGAGACGACGGCGGCGGCGTCGGTCGCGGTGGCGGTCGCCAAGGTGGCGGCGGTGCGGGCTTCGCTGGAGGCCGCCAGCGTGCTGTTCGAGCTGGGCGGCACCCGCAGCGCCACCGACGCGGCCAACCTGGCCCGATACTGGCGTGACGCCCGCACCCACACGCTGCACGACGCGACGCGCTGGAAGCTGCAGCACATCGGCCGCCACACGCTGTCGGGGACCCACCCGCCGCGCCATGGCCAGCTGTGATCGGCCCAGTTCAGCGCCATCAGCGGGACCATTTTGGCGTTCGGTTCACCTGCCGGTTATCCTAGTCAGGTTGTCGGGTCACCCGTAGCTCGGTCGTTGGCCCCTTGACCAGACGTTTACTACAGAGGAGTTCTACATGGCTGCCGTGTGCGAGATCTGCGGAAAGGGCCCCGGCTTCGGTAAGTCGGTGTCGCATTCCCATCGCCGGACCAGCCGTCGCTGGAACCCGAACATCCAGACCGTGAACGCCGTGAGCCGCCCCGGCGGCAACAAGCAGCGCGTGAACGTCTGCACCTCCTGCCTCAAGGCCGGCAAGGTCAGCCGCGGCTGATCTCCCTTATCTACGCCCAAACCGACGTTTGGGCGTAGATAGACGAGACGATCACGCCAATTCGTCGATCTCGGCGCTGCTAGGGCAGCCGCCAGTCGATCGGTTCGGCACCCATCCCGGCCAGTAGCTCATTGGCCCGGCTGAACGGCCGCGACCCGAAGAAGCCCCGCGAGGCCGACAGCGGCGAGGGGTGTGCCGACTCGATGGCCACGCACTTACTGTGCCCAATCGCCGAGTCGCTTCGCTCCTGCCCGCCGGAACCGTCCAGCATGGGCTTGAGGGTCGAGGCATCGCGTCCCCACAGGATCGCCACCATCGGCTGATCGCGCGCGGCCAACGCCCGGATAGCGCACTCGGTCACCGCCTCCCAGCCCTTGCCGCGATGCGAGGCCGGGGTGCCCGGGCTCACCGTCAGCACCCTGTTGAGCAGCATGACGCCGCGCTGCGACCAGGGCGTCAGGTCACCGTTCGACGGTGCCGGATAGCCAAGGTCGGCGGTGTACTCCGAGAAAATGTTGGACAGGCTGCGCGGCAGTGGGCGGACCTCGGGAGCCACCGAGAAGCTCAGGCCCACCGCATGGCCCGGTGTCGGGTACGGATCCTGACCGACGATGAGCACCCGCACCGACTCGAATGGGAAGGTGAACGCCCGCAGCACATTCGGGCCTGCGGGCAGATAGCGGCGGCCCTCGGCGATCTCGGTGCGCAGGAACTGGCCCATCTGCGTCACCTGGTCGGCCACCGGTGCCAGCGCCCGGGCCCAGCCGTCCTCGACGAGTTCATTGAGCGGTCGGGCGGTCGTCGTCACGAACGCAAACCTACCGAGGCGATCAGTCGAAGGATTGCCAACCCGCCGGTCCGGCCCACGGCTGCCCGTCCACCAGCACGGCGGGTGTCCCGTCAGAGACCGCACCGATCACCCGCCAGCCGTCGGGAACACCGCCGGCGAAACAGGCCACCAGAGCGTGATCTTCGCCACCGGCCAGCACCAGCGACCACGGATCGGTGCCGGTTGCCGCGGCCGCGGCCGTCACCGCGGCAACGTCGGGGTGCAGCGAGTCCGCGGCCAGATCGACCACCACCCCGGATGCCTGCGCCAGATGACCGAGGTCGGCGAGCAACCCGTCGGACACATCGGTCATCGCGAGGGCTCCCGCTTCGGCGGCGCGCACCCCCTGCCCGTACGGCGGCCGCGGCACCAGATGCCACCGCTTCAGATCCTCGAAGTCGTCGATGCCGTTGCGCCACAACGAGTATCCGGCCGCCGAGCGGCCCAGCTCGCCGGCGACCGCGATCACCGAACCGGCACGCGCTCCGCTGCGCAGCACCGGGGCACGCCCGGCCAGGTCACCCAGCGCCGTCACCGAGACCACCCACTGCGGGCTGGCCACCAGGTCGCCGCCGACGATCCCGGCGCCGAACTGCCCGGCCTCCTGCCACATTCCGTCGGACACGTCCTGCAGTTGCCGGGCCGGGGTGTCGGCCGGGGCGCCGAATCCGACGACGAACGCGGTGGCGCGAGCGCCCATCGACTCGACGTCGGCGGCGTTCTGCGCAATCGCCTTGCGCCCCACATCATGTGGCGCAGACCAATCCAGCCGGAAATGGCGGCCTTCAACGAGCATGTCGGTGGTCACCACCACCCGCCCGTCCGGTGCGCTCACCACTGCGGCGTCATCCCCGGGACCCACCGTCACACCGGAGGGTTGGCGGCGTCCGGCCACCAGGCGCTCGATCATCGGGAACTCACCCAACTCATGCAGCGTCGGTTCAGTGCCCTCGGCGCCCTCGGCCACCACGTTTCCCCTTCCGCAACGGCGCGCTCCACAGCCGCAAGGCGTCCCAACCTGCGGTAAGTTTGGTGCCTGCCGACGCGCAGCCCGCGTCGCGAACGGGACACGTCAGTGTAGGCGGGGCGGCACCGCACACGGCAAACATCGAGACGAGGAGACGACGGGTGGCCGAGGCGTACATGCTGATCCAGACCGAAGTGGGCCGCGCCGAGGTCGTCGCCAAGCAGGTGGCTTCGCTACCCGGCGTGCTGTCCTCGGAGTACGTCACCGGCCCCTATGACGTCGTCGTGCGCGTCGGCGCGAACAGCACCGCCGACCTCACCGCCAACATCGTTCCCAGCGTTCAGCAGGTTGCCGGGATCACCCGCACGCTGACCTGCCCGATCGCCGATGCCGACTGAGCCGCTGCCCGCTGCGGCGCAGGACCAGGACGACATCTCGGATGGTCCGCCGCGCGCGGTCCTGATCGCCGCACTGGTGATCGCCGTGGTCGCTATCGGCGCGATCCTGGTCATCGCCGCCACCCGCAGCACCCCCACCCAGCCGGTGGCGATCGCGTCGGTGCCCGCCCCGCAGGCAGACTCCCCCGACTGCCACGCCCTCGTTGAGGCCGTGCCCGGAAAACTCGGCGGTGCGGACCGGGCGGCGGCCATGGAGCCCGTCCCGGCCGGGACCGCGGCCTGGCGGGCCGACGCCGACGGCGATGCGGTGATCCTGCGATGCGGCATCGACCGTCCTGCCGAGTTCGTCGTCGGCTCCCCTATTCAGATGGTCAACCAGGTGCAGTGGTTCCGGCTCGACGACACTGCCACCGACCGCAGCACCTGGGTCAGCGTGGACCGGCCGGTCTATGTGGCGCTGACACTGCCGTCCGGCTCGGGCCCGACTCCCATCCAGGCGGTGTCGGACCTGATCGCGCGCACCTTGCCGGCCGTGGCGATCAGGCCTGGCGCGGCCCGCTAGCGAAGGCCGGTCCCGCGGGCCAGTGCGGTCTCGACCATGGTGCCCACCAGCGTCGGATAGTCGATACCGCTGGCGCCCCACATCCGCGGAAACATCGAAATCGTGGTGAACCCCGGCATCGTGTTGATCTCGTTGACCACCGGGCCGTCTTTGGTGAGGAAGAAGTCGACGCGGGCCAGGCCCTGGCAGTCGAGCGCCTCGAATGTCCGAATCGCCAAGCGCTGCAGTTCTTCTGCGACGTCGTCGTCGATCTTCGCCGGTACGTCCAACTCGGCCGCGTCGTCGAGGTATTTGGTGGCGAAGTCGTAGAAACCGTCCTCGCGGCCCCGCACGCCGGCGACCCGGATCTCTCCGATCGCACTCGCCCGCACCGAGCCGTCCGGGAATTCCAATACGCCGCATTCGAGTTCGCGGCCGACGATCGCGGCTTCGACGATCACCTTGGGGTCGTGTCGCCGGGCCTCGGCGATCGCCCCTGGCAGTTCGTCGGCGTGCATCACCCGGCTGACGCCGATCGAGGACCCACCGCGCGACGGTTTGACGAACATCGGGAAACCAAGGCGCTCAATGTCATCCAAAGTCAGCGCGGCTTGCTGCGGCCGCAGCACCACGTGATCGCCGATCGGCAGTCCCGCGGCGGCGAGCAACTTCTTGGTGAACTCCTTGTCCATCCCCGCAGCGCTGGCGAAGACCCCGGCACCCACGTACGGCACCCCGGCCAGCTCCAGTAGGCCCTGGATGGTGCCGTCCTCGCCGTACGGGCCGTGCAGGATCGGGAACACCACGTCGACCGAAGCGAGAATCTCCCCCGCACCCGGCTCGAGTGATACCAATTCGCCCCGGCGCTGCGGGTCGGCCGTCAGCACCAGCGCGGCCCCCGACTCGCCGCTGACCTCGGGAAGCTGCCGTCCGCTGATCGCCAGGGTTTCGGGCCGGCCGTCGGTCAACACCCAGGACCCTTCGGGCGTGATGCCGATGGCCACCACCTCGAAACGCTGCGGGTCGAGGTGGCGCAGGATGCTGCCCGCCGAGACGCACGAGATGGCGTGCTCAGAGCTGCGGCCGCCGTAGACGACGGCGACGCGGATGCGTGTCACAACCTAGAGAGGCTACAGCCCGGCCATTGGGCACACGATCCGGCGGCGCGAGCAGCGGCGCTGCCGTTCACCGCGGGTCGAGGGCCCGCAGCACGTCAGCCACCAGGTCG
This sequence comes from Mycobacterium sp. NBC_00419, assembly GCF_036023875.1. Lineage (NCBI taxonomy): Bacteria > Bacillati > Actinomycetota > Actinomycetes > Mycobacteriales > Mycobacteriaceae > Mycobacterium > Mycobacterium sp. NBC_00419. The sequence continues at coordinate 4,647,857 of NZ_CP107931.1, read as the reverse complement.
TCGGTGTCCTCGATACCGGCCGAGATCCGCGCGAAACCGTCGCTGACCGGGTCGCCCCAGCGGGCACGCCGGTCCACCGACGTATGCAGCCCGCCGAAGCTGGTCGAGGCCACCAGCAGCTCGCTGCGCCCCACCAGGTCGTGGACGGCCTGGGCGTCGGCGAGTTCCACACTCACCAGCCCGCCGAAGTGGCGCATCTGCGCGGTGGCCACCGGGTACGACGGGTCCTCCGGCAGGCCGGGGTAACGCACCGCACGCACGCCGGGATGGCTGCGCAGCGCGGCGGCCAGGGCTGATGCGTTCTGGCATTGGCGGGGGAAGCGCAGACCCACACTGCCGATGCTGCGCAGCACCAGCCAGGCCTCGAAGGCGCCCAGGATGGCACCGGAGAGCAGGCGCTCCCGCTGCACTTCGGCCATCAGCTCGGGTTGGCTGCCCGCGACATAACCGGCCAGCAGATCGCTGTGGCCGGCCAGGGCCTTGGTGGCGCTGGCCACCACGAGGTCGGCGCCCAGCGACAGCGGCTGCTGACCCAGCGGCGTCGCGGTGGTGTTGTCGACCACCAGCTTGGCCCCGCGCCGTCGACAGATTCCGGCCAGCCGATGCAGGTCGATAACATCGAGGTTGGGGTTGGTCGGGGTTTCGGCCAGCACCGCGTCGGCACCCTCGGCCGCCTCGCAGATCTGCTCGGCCGAGGCCTCCCTGACGATAATGCCCAGGGGTGCAAGGCTTTCCGAGGCAAAACGGCGGACCTGGTAGTAGCCGTCAGCGGGCACGACCAGCACCGAGCCTGGCTTGGTCACCACCCGCAGCGCCGCGGTGATCGCCGCCATCCCGGAACTGAAGCTCAGTGCGGCGGTCGCGCCCTCGAGTTGGCCGAAAGCGGACTCGAGTTGCCGCCAGCTCGGATTGGAGCTGCGGCCGTAGGTGTCCGCCTCGCTGCCCTCGTCGGGCGACAGGTGAAACGCCGAGGCCGGAACCGGGCCGGGGCTGACCGGCTGGCCCGGAATCGCTTCGGCACCAACCGCTTTGACTGCGCGGGTGGAATCGCCGTAACCGTCGACCATCGTCACCTACTCCGGCTTGGTGCTTCGGCCGAGCAGCAGCACCACGGCCTGATCGACCGACAGCCCCTTGTGGCAGACCTGCTGCACGGCGTCGGTGAGCGGCATCTCCACGTCATAGCTGGAGGCCAGCGCCAGAATCGAGGTGCAGGAGGTGACGCCCTCGGCGACGTGGCCGTCGGTGGCGCGCAACGCCGCATCCAGGGTTTCACCGCGGCCGAGCCGTTCGCCGAAGGTCCGGTTGCGCGAGCGCGGCGAGGTGCAGGTGGCCACCAGGTCGCCGACACCGGCCAGACCGGCCAACGTGGCGGGCTTGGCGCCCAATGCGATACCGAGGCGCATGATCTCGGCCAGCCCGCGGGTGATGATGGCCGCGGCGGTGTTCTCCCCCAGCCCAACCCCGGCCGCCATCCCGCATGCCAGCGCGATGACGTTCTTACAGGCGCCGCCGATCTCGGTGCCGATGACGTCGGCGTTGGTATAGGGCCGCAGATATCCGGTACTCATCGCGCGCTGCAATGCCACAGCACGCCCGGAGTCAGTGCACGCCACGACGGTGGCCGCGGGCTGTTCGTCGGCGATCTCGGCGGCCAGGTTGGGGCCGGAGACCACCGCGACCTGACCCGGGTCGACTCCGGTCACCTGAGCGATGACCTGACTCATCCGCATGAGCGTGTCCAGTTCGATGCCCTTGGCCAGGCTGACCAGGGTGGCGCCGTCGGCCAGCAGGCCGCGCCAGTGTTCGAGGTTGGTGCGCAACGTTTGCGACGGCACCCCCAACAGAACGGTGGTCAGGCCGTCGAGCGCCTCGGCCGGGTCGGTGGTGGCTCGGATCCGGGCAGAGAGGTCGACGCCGGGCAGGTAATGCGTGTTGGTGTGCTTGGTGTTGATCTCCTCGGCCACCTCGGGTCGACGCACCCACAAGCGCACATCCGAACCCGCGTCGGCCAGCACCTTGGCCAGGGCAGTACCCCACGCGCCGGCACCCATCACCGCGGCCGTGCCCACCGTGCTCGTCATCCCCATAACGTACCCAGGGCCGCTGATCACCCGCGAACAGGCGCAAAATCGCAGGATTGGTGTCCCAGCAGTGCGATTTTGGGGCTGCTCGCGGGCCAGGCGCACCACCGCGGCGTCGCCGCTGCGCTGACGCTGGCAGGATGGCCAGCATGAGCGCTGGGCCCGATGTCGCACTGATCATCGCGGTCAAACGGCTCTCGGCGGCCAAGACCAGGCTGGCACCGGTCTTCGCAGACGGGGTGCGCGAACAGGTGGTGCTGGCGATGCTGGTGGACACCATCACCGCAGCCCAGGGGGTCGAGGCGGTGCGGTCGATCACCGTCGTCACCCCCGACCAGACGGCCGCGGCGACCGTTCGCGCGCTGGGCGCCGACGTCGTGGCCGACCCCACCGCACCCGGTCATCCCGACCCTCTCAACACCGCCGTGCTGACCGCGTGGACGGCGGTGAGCAGCCACACCCCCAACACCGTTGTGCTGCAGGGTGATCTGCCCGCGCTGCGGGCGGCCGAACTGGGCGAGGCGCTTGCGCAGGCCCGCTCCCATGAGCGCAGCTTCGTCAGCGACCGCCACACGAGCGGAACCGCGGCGCTCTTCGCGTTCGGAGTGCCCCTGGATCCGCGGTTCGGCACCCATTCCGCGCAGTGGCATCGCGACTCGGGTGCGGTCGAGCTGACCGGCGCGTGGCCGGGGCTGCGCTGTGACATCGACACCCCCGACGACCTGCAGCAGGCTCGCCGACTCGGTGTCGGAAGCGCGACGATCCGGGCAATCGACCTGAACAAAGCCTGAACGACAGTTGACTTTGAGCGGCAGGCATCCGCGTCCCGCGCCGATGAGGGATGATCGCTGGTGTGACCGATACGGAAGCAGAACCGAGAGCCGCGGACGACGACTGGCAGCCGGGTGAGACGCCGGTCGCCCCGCCCGCGGCCACCGCGGCGGCGGTGGAGGACCCTCTGCCCGAAGACCGGTACCTCAACCGCGAGCTGAGCTGGCTGGACTTCAATGCCCGGGTGCTGGCGCTGGCCGCCGACACCTCGATGCCGCTGCTGGAACGCGCGAAGTTCCTGGCGATCTTCGCGTCCAATCTCGACGAGTTCTACATGGTCCGCGTTGCCGGACTCAAGCGGCGCGACGAGATGGGCCTGTCGGTCCGCTCGGCCGACGGATTGACCCCCCGCGAGCAGTTGCGCCGCATCGGCGACCGCACCCGGCAGATCTCTCTGCGGCACGCCGAGGTGTTCCTGGAATCGGTCCGGCCCGGCCTGGCCGAAGAGGGCATCCACATCGTCACGTGGAAGGAACTCAGCGAGGCCGATCGCACCGATCTGTCGAAGTACTTCCACGATCAGGTTTTCCCGGTCCTCACACCGCTGGCCGTGGATCCGGCGCACCCGTTCCCGTTCGTCAGCGGCCTGAGCCTGAACCTGGCCGTCGCCGTCCGCTCACCAGAGGACGGCGGGGAGCACTTCGCCCGGGTCAAGGTGCCCGACAACGTGGATCGCTTCGTCGTGCTCCGCAGCGCCGATCCCGATGACAAGTCGGTTCGCTTCCTGCCCATGGAGGAACTCATCGCGGCGTTCCTGCCGGTGTTGTTCCCCGGCATGGAAATCGTGGAGCAGCACGCATTCCGGATCACCCGCAACGCCGACATGGATGTCGAGGACCGCGACGAAGACCTGCTGCAGGCTCTCGAGCGGGAACTGGCGCGGCGACGCTTCGGCCCGCCGGTGCGACTCGAGGTCGCCGACGACATGACCGAGCACATGCTCGAGTTGCTGCTGCGCGAATTGGACGTCCACCCCGGCGATGTGGTGGAGGTGCCAGGGCTGCTGGACCTTTCGGCGCTGTGGCAGGTCTACGGAGTCGACCGTCCCGCCCTCAAGGACCGTCCGTTCGTGCCGGCCACACACCAGGCCTTCGGTGAACGCGAAACCCCCAAGAGCATCTTCTCGACACTGCGTGACGGCGACGTGCTGGTGCATCACCCGTACCACTCGTTCTCGACGAGTGTGCAGCGGTTCATCGAGCAGGCCGCCGCAGACCCGAATGTGTTGGCCATCAAGCAGACGCTGTATCGCACCTCCGGTGACTCCCCGATCGTCAACGCCTTGATCGAGGCTGCCGCCGCGGGCAAGCAGGTGGTCGCGCTGGTGGAGCTCAAGGCCCGCTTCGACGAGCAGGCCAACATCAAGTGGGCCCGCGCCTTGGAAGATGCTGGCGTGCATGTGGTCTACGGCCTCATCGGGCTCAAGACCCACTGCAAGACCTGCCTGGTGGTGCGCCGCGAGGGCTCGACCATCCGCCGTTACTGCCACATCGGCACCGGCAACTACAACCCGAAGACAGCTCGGCTCTACGAAGACGTCGGCCTGTTGACGGCGTCGCCCGACATCGGCGCCGACCTGACCGACCTGTTCAACTCGCTGACCGGCTACTCGCGCAAGGTGAGCTACCGCAACCTGCTGGTGGCCCCGCACGGCGTTCGCCGCGGCATCGTCGAGCGCATCGATCGCGAGATCGAAGCTCACCGCGCCGGAGGCAACGGCCGGATCCGGCTGAAGGCCAATGCCCTTGTCGACGAGCAGGTCATCGATGCGCTCTATCGCGCGTCGCAGTCGGGGGTGCGGGTCGAGATCGTCGTACGCGGTATCTGTGCACTCAAACCGGGCGTCGAGGGATTCTCCGAGAACATCGTCGTCCGGTCGATTCTCGGTCAGTTCCTGGAGCACTCGCGGATTTTCCACTTCAACGCCATCAACGAGTTCTTCATCGGCAGTGCCGACATGATGCACCGAAACCTCGACCGCCGCGTCGAGGTGCTGGCTCAGGTCAAGGACCCGCGCCTCACCGGATATCTCGACGAGATCTTCGAGTCGGCGATGGACCCGTCGACCCGGTGCTGGGAACTCGGATCCGACGGCAGTTGGACCGCCTCACCACAAGACGGTCGCCAGGTCCGCGACCACCAGGTGTGGCTGATGGAACTCCATCGGCAACGCTGAGAGCACCTTCCATTACAGCCGGCCGGTTCTGCCCTGAGGCGGGACCCGAATTGACTTGTGGGAGTTGAAGTGGCCAAGGGGACGTCACGCGGCGGCTCGAAAACCAGTTCGACCAAGAACGTTTCGAGTAAGAAAGGCAAACCCGCCCAGCGCGTGATCGCCGCGGGAGCTGTCCTGTGGCGGCCGGGTCCCGAGACCGGCCGGATAGAGATCGCGCTGATCCACCGACCGCGCTATGACGACTGGTCACTGCCCAAGGGCAAGCTTGACGCCGGCGAGAACGAACCGGCGGCCGCGGTACGCGAGATCTGGGAAGAGACCGGCCAGCGGTCACATCTGGGCCGCTGGCTGACCGAGGTGAGTTACCCGATCCCCGAAGGCATCAAGGTGGTGCACTACTGGGCGGCACGCGCTGTTGGTGGCGAGTTCGCTCCCGGCGACGAAGTCGACCGACTGGAGTGGCTGTCACCGGAGGACGCCTCGGACCGGCTTACTTATCCGCACGACCGCGACGTTCTCAAGAAGTTCGCCGAACACCCCGCTGACACCCAGACGGTATTGGTCGTCCGGCACGGGACCGCCGGGGTGAAATCGCGCTACAAGGGTGACGACCGGAAACGGCCGCTGGACAAGAACGGTCGCGCCCAGGCCGAATCACTGGTCGCACAACTGATGGCGTTCGGGCCCACCGCTATCCACGCCGCCGACCGGGCCCGCTGCACGCAGACGGTCGAACCGCTGGCACAGGAACTGGGCGTCACGATCACCACAGAAGCCGACCTCACCGAGGAGTCCTACGCCGAGAATCCCCAGGCCGCACGGGATCGCCTGCTCGACATCGTCGCCCACGGCGGCACCCCGGTGATCTGCACGCAGGGCAAGGTGATTCCGTATCTCCTGGCGTGGTGGCGCGAGGGTGACGTCGGCAAGCCGGACCGGGTCCGCAACCGCAAGGGAAGCACGTGGGTGCTCTCGCTGGCGGGCAACGAGATCATCGCGGCCGATTACATCGCCAGCCCGCTGGCCCGCAAGAGCTAGCCCGCGTTCGGACCCCAAACATGCGAATACGCCGCGGGCACTGGGCCCGCGGCGTATCCGACGGTGAACTTTAGCGACGGCCCTTCTTGGCCGGAGCCTTCTTGGCCGGGGCCTTCTTGGCCGGAGCGGCCTTCTTGACCGGAGCCTTCTTAGCCGGAGCGGCCTTCTTGGCCGGAGCGGCCTTCTTGACCGGAGCCTTCTTAGCCGGAGCGGCCTTCTTGACCGGAGCGGCCTTCTTGACCGGAGCCTTCTTAGCCGGAGCGGCCTTCTTGACCGGAGCGGCCTTCTTGACCGGAGCCTTCTTAGCCGGAGCGGCCTTCTTGACCGGAGCGGCCTTCTTGACCGGAGCCTTCTTAGCCGGAGCGGCCTTCTTCACGACGGCCTTGCGGACCGCCTTCTTGACGGCAGCCTTCTTGACCGGGCCACTGACGGCGCCGCGCTTGACCGCGGGTCCCTCGGACGGAAGCTTCTGCGCGCCAGAGACGACAGCCTTGAACTGGGCGCCGGGACGGAAGGCAGGAACGGAAGTCGGCTTTACTTTCACGGTTTCACCGGTGCGCGGATTGCGCGCAACGCGGGCGGCCCGACGACGCTGTTCGAAAACACCGAAACCGGTGATGGTCACACTGTCGCCCTTGTGCACCGCGCGCACAATGGTGTCGACGATGTTCTCGACCGCGTCAGTAGCCTGCCGACGATCCACGTTCAGCTTCGCGGTGAGAGCGTCGATCAGCTCTGCTTTGTTCATTCAATTCCTCCGAAAACAGTGGTCCTTTTTGGACCGACTGACAAACACGTTAAACCCAAGGCCAGCAGATTTCCAAGTGCCACGCCCAATTTCAGGTATTGCTTAGGAGGATTTCAGCAAAGCGGTTGCCGCCCTAGGGCGGTGAATCCCCGAACCGCGAACCCCCCGCCAGAGGCGGGAATTCGGCTCCGGGAGGCCTCAGGAGGGCGCCACGATGCGCGGCTTCCAGCTGGGCCGAGCCGCTTCGTAGGCCTCGATTTCGGAGAGTTTCCGCAGCGTGAGGCCTATATCGTCGAGACCTTCGAGCAGTCGCCATGCCGTGTAATCGTCAATCGTGAACGGCACCACGGTTGTTCCGGCGGTGATATTCCGATCTTGAAGATTCACAGTGATTTCCAGCCCCGGATTCTGCTCGAGCAGCTTCCAGAGCAGTTCGACGTCATCTTGGGCCACTTCGGCTGCCAAGAGGCCGGCCTTGCCCGCATTGCCGCGGAAGATGTCGGCGAATCGGGATGAGATGACCACTCGGAATCCGTAGTCCATCAGCGCCCAGACCGCATGCTCGCGCGAGGATCCGGTGCCGAAATCGGGTCCAGCGACCAACACTGAGCCCCGGTCGAATGGACTCAGGTTGAGGATGAATGACGGATCGTTGCGCCATGCGGCGAAAAGTCCGTCCTCGAAACCAGTTCGGGTGACCCGCTTCAAATACACCGCCGGAATGATCTGGTCGGTGTCGACATTGGACCGTCGCAGCGGAACGCCGATGCCGGTATGGGTGTGGAAGGCATCCATCGTGTTCTCCTTAGCAGGGCTAGTTTTCGAGATCGGCGGGCGAGGACAGCGTGCCGCGCACCGCGGTGGCGGCGGCGACAGCAGGCGAAACCAGGTGCGTGCGGCTTCCCTTGCCCTGCCTGCCTTCGAAGTTCCGGTTCGACGTCGAGGCGCAACGCTCGCCCGGCGCGAGCTGATCGGGGTTCATTCCCAGGCACATCGAGCAGCCTGCCTGGCGCCATTCGGCGCCTGCGGCGGTGAAGATCTCGCCGAGGCCTTCGGATTCGGCCTGGGCGCGCACCCGCATCGAGCCGGGCACGACGAGCATCCGCACTCCGTCGGCGACCTTGCGGCCGCGCAGCACATCGGCGACTGCCCGCAGATCCTCGATGCGACCATTGGTGCACGAGCCGACGAACACGGCGTCGACGGAGACCTCGCGCATCGGGGTACCCGCTCGAAGGTCCATGTATGCCAAAGCCTTCTCAGCTGATTGCCGCTCGGAATCCGGCATCAGCTCCGGATCGGGCACAGATCCAGACAGCGGCACGCCCTGACCGGGATTGGTACCCCACGTCACGAATGGGCTCAGCGTCGTCGCGTCGATGTAGACCTCGGTGTCGAATTCTGCCCCGGGGTCGGTTTTCAGCTTCTCCCAAGCATCCACCGCGGCATCCCAATCCGCGCCGGTGGGCGCGTACGGGCGGCCGCGCAGGAACTCGTAGGTAGTCTCGTCAGGGGCGACCAGGCCGGCGCGCGCACCGGCTTCGATGCTCATATTGCAGATGGTCATGCGCCCTTCCATCGACAGCGATTCGATGGTGCTGCCCCGATATTCGATGACATAGCCCTGGCCGCCGCCGGTGCCGATCTTGGCGATGACGGCCAGGATGATGTCCTTGGCCGTCACCCCGCGCGGCAGCTGACCGTCGACGTTGACCGCCATCGTCTTGAACGGGCGCAACGGAAGTGTCTGTGTTGCCAGCACATGTTCGACCTCCGAGGTGCCGATTCCCATTGCGATGGCGCCGAACGCGCCATGGGTGGAGGTGTGGCTGTCGCCGCAGACGATCGTCATGCCCGGCTGGGTGAGGCCGAGTTGCGGTCCCATCACATGCACGATGCCCTGTTCCGCGTCGCCCATCCGGTGCAACCGGACGCCGAATTCTTCGCAGTTGTGCCGCAGGGTGTCGACCTGGGTGCGTGAGATCGGGTCGGCGATCGGCTTGTCGATGTCGACCGTGGGGACATTGTGGTCCTCGGTGGCGATCGTCAGATCCGGGCGATGCACCGGACGTCCGGCCAACCGCAGGCCGTCGAAGGCCTGCGGGCTGGTCACCTCGTGGACGAGGTGGAGATCGATGTAGATCAGATCGGGTTCACGCGAACTGCCACTGCCCGCGCCGGGGACGACCACGTGGTCCTCCCACACCTTCTCGGGCAGCGTTCTTGGCTTGTCGGTCTGGGCCATCACTTCTCGATTCCTCCGTCGGCCACTCCGCGCCGGAAGCTGGCCATCTCACATTTCGGGACGTTAGTATCTCGATATGAGACAGGATAGCGGCATCGGCGTGCTCGACAAAGCTGTGGGCGTGCTGCATTCGATTGCCGAGTCACCCTGCGGGCTGGCCGAACTCTGCGAGCGCACCGGCCTGCCGCGCGCGACCGCGCACCGACTGGCCGCCGGACTGGAAGTCCACCGCCTACTGGCCCGCGACACCGCCGGGCGCTGGCGGCTGGGACCGGCGCTGAGCGAACTGGCCGCACAGGTCAACGATCCCCTGCTGGCCGCAGGAGCTGCGGTTCTGCCGCGGCTGCGGGAGATCACCGGCGAAAGCGTGCAGCTGTACCGCCTGGAGGGCACGTCGCGGGTGTGTATTGCGGCCCTGGAACCACCTGCGGGCCTTCGCGATACGGTGCCGGTCGGGGCCCGTCTGCCGTTAACGGCAGGTTCGGGGGCCAAAGTGCTGCTGGCCTACAGCGACACCGCCACCCAACAGGCCGTGCTTGCGTCGGCGAAGTTCACCGAGCGCACCCTGGCCGAGGTGCGCCGTCGCGGCTGGGCGCAGAGCGCGGCCGAACGCGAGCCCGGAGTGGCCAGTGTCTCTGCGCCGGTGCGCGATCGCAGCGGCGCGGTCATCGCGGCGGTGTCGGTTTCCGGGCCGATCGACCGGATGGGCCGGCGTCCGGGTGCGCGCTGGGCGGCCGACTTATTGTCCGCCGCCGAGGCGCTCACCCGCCGTTTGTGATCTCCGTGCAACAGCCGATGAGACACCTGCCACACTGACAGCCCATGGGAACCAACCAGCGCAACCAGATCGTGATGACCGACGAGGAGATCGTCGACTTCGTCGCCCGCAGCCGCACCGGCACCATGGCCACCGTCGGCCCCGACGGCCAGCCGCACCTGGTGGCGATGTGGTACGGCGTTATCGACGGCGAGATCTGGGTCGAGACCAAAGCCAAGTCGCAGAAGACGGTGAACCTGCGCCGCAACCCGCGGGTCAGCTTCCTCATCGAGGACGGCATGACCTACGACACGCTGCGCGGTGTGGCGTTCGAAGGTGTCGCCGAGATCGTCGAGGACCCGGACACCATCTTCAAGGTCGGGGTCAACGTCTGGGAGCGCTATAACGGGCCCTACACCGACGACCTCAAGCCGGCCGTCGACATGATGATGAACAAGCGCATCGCCGTGCGCATCGTGGCCAATCGCACCCGCTCGTGGGACCACCGCAAGCTCGGCATGCCAGCGATGCCGGTGGCCGGTTCCACAGCTCCCCAGCGGTAGGGGCCCAGCAGATAGGACGGTCACGGGCGGCGCCCGTAGCGGTCGCCTCCCCACCGGAAACTGTTGACGTACTTGCCCATGTCCATGGCCAGTTCCAGGTTGGCTCCCGACGGGTGACCCGTCCCGTAATCGGGACTGAATTCGTGATAGGGCCCCACCGCAGCCGCGACGAGTGCGTAATCGTGCTTGACCGCTGCCATGACGATCACCCGCAGCCTGGTGTAGGACGCCGCCGAGTCCCGGGAATGGACGTCGGCGACGACCCCGTACCCCGGCTGGTAACCGACTGACGCGTTGGGGATCTGGTAGCTGACTCCTGCCTGCGGGTACTTGCTGCGCAGAACCTGCTCGACGATCTGCTCGGGCGTGCGCCCCAGCGCCGGCTCACCGAAAAGCACCATGGTTCCGGTGTCGCCGCCGACATAGGTCAACTCGACGCCGGCCACTCCCGCCGGCTCGAACGTGACCTCGTAGGCCGATCCCTTGTCCGGATAGGCCACCGAGAACGCGCCGTTGTCCCCGCTGTAGCGCGGGTTGGTTTCCACCGGTGTGCCCAGCGGTGGCCGGCCGCAATCCGGTGGGCACACATACGCCTTGGCGACCGGCGTGATCAGCGTCGACACGCCCACTCCTGCGGCGGCGACGACGCCGAGAACACTCACCCACGAGACCAGCACACCGGTCGGCGACTGCGCTGCACCGTCAGGCACCTCGCGCGGCAGGGCACCGCGACCGGCGATCCGCAGCGCTACCACCGCGAGCACCGCGATGAGCAGTTGTGCGACAACGTATGCCCGCAACGGCAGCGGGGCGATGTCCACCAACCCCATCGCGGTTATCACGATCAGCGCCACCGCCAGTGCGCCCGCGAGTCGTTTCCCGTTGCGCCGAAGCCCATCCGGGAACGCCGTGCGCCACAGGGCGATACCGACGATCGCACCGCCGGCCAGCGACGCCAATGGCCACGCCAGTCCCTCCACGAGTGCCTCGGCAAGCAGGCTCGCCGCCGATTGGTCGTGCGCGACCACGCCCATCGCCAGCTGCGGCCACAACAGCGTGGCCGTTGAGGCCCCATTGAAGGCGGTGGCCCCCAGTGCGCCGGCGGCGAAGCCGCGCAACGGCTCCCGACTCGCACGGTCGATCGCCCGCACCACCACGGCGGGCACCAGCATCAGAAGCGCGCCACCGGCCGGGATCGCCACCCCGGAGACCGCGACGTGGCGCAGCTCCGTTTGCGAGCCCAGGGCAGCGCTGTAGGCCTGGGCAACGATAGGACCGACGACCACCGCCCAACCCACACCCAGCCCGATCCCGATCACCGCGGATATGACGGCATCACGGGTCGGCTGGCGGGTCTGACGCAGATAGAGAAGAAACAGTGCGGGCAGCCCGAGCGCGGCGATCGCGATCATCGGCGCCTGCCACCGCAACAGGGCACAGCCGGCCAGTACCACCGCCAAGAGGATCAGGCAGGCACCGAAACCACGGCGCCCCGATGGGGACTGCTGCGGGAAAATCGGACTCGGCAACGGCTCACCCGCCGGCGGGCAGATAGTCGCCCGCGATGAGCCGTGCCCGCTGCGCGTCGAGGAGATTGGGGGCCAGATTCGCGACGTTGGGGCTTCCCAGCCCGGTCACCAGGTCATATCCCGCACCTGGTGTGTCGACGGCGTTGCCGCCCAACGTGATATCGCGGAAGCCGGGTAGATGCGAGCCCTCGGCCACCCGGTAGAGCAGAGCGTTGATGTCGCCCAGCGGCCTGCCGCCGCGATCCATCACGTACTGATTCATCAGCACCGTGAGGCCCGCCCAGATCGGTGCCGCCTGCGAGGTGCCGCCACCGATTCGGGAAGCCTGCTCGTAGATCAGCTTCACACCGGTGAAGGGATCGGCGACCGCCGACACGTCAGGAACCAGCCGGTGTGCGGCATCGCGCTCGCCGGAGAGCTCGTGCTGATATGCGGGGCGGGCGAACAATTGGGACACGCCTCCGCTGGTGCCCTGCGACATCGGCACGTCGACCCATGCTCGCTCCTCGAGCCACCTGCCCTCCAGATCGGTGGACAGCGTGGTGCCCCCGACCGAGGTGATCTCCGGCAGCGACGCGACCGAGTCCACCCCCACGTCGTCTGGGCCGGGGGGCGCCGACCAGTCCTGGCCGCCCTTGCATTCCAGTCCCCCGGCGTCACCGCTGGCGTCGAAGACCGCGATGCCGCGGCGATGGGCGTTGGTCAGCGCGGCACGCACCGGCGCTAGGTCGGCCGCGGTGACCAGAGCCTCACAGCCCCAACCGATCGACAGGCTCCACACCGAGCCGGGGTATTGCCGGGCGGCGGAATCGAACATCGCGCCGATCTTCTCGAAGGTGCCCCCGCCTACCAGGGTCGGGCGGGCGTTGACCACCACCAGGCGCGCATCGGGGGCAATGGCGTGGGCCACTTCCAGATCCATCACGGTCTCGCCGTGCGCGGGACCGAGTGGGCCGTCGACCACGACCGGGGCGAACCGCGGCAGCCCGGAGGTGTCGGCGAACATGTCCAGATCACGTTGGTCGAAGCCGTCGAACGCGAAGAAGACGACGGTGGCGCCTTTTCCGGTGTAGCCGGCGTCGACGAGCGGGGTCGCGTTGTAGGCGGTGAGCAGATTCTTCGGGCTCAAACCGGGCCGGGGTACGTCCAGTGGCAGGACGGGGCGCGCCATCCGGTGCGGCAGGTAGCTCAGGATCCGTCCGGCGGCATCGGCCTCGCCGCGCAGCGCGCTCGGCAGGACCGGTTGTTGCGGCGAGGCGTAGAAGACCTGGCCGCGTTGGCCCCGGTAGTCGTGAATCGGGACGGCGAACGCATCCGAGAGTCGTTGTGCGGGTCCGGTGACCACCGCCCAGCCCTGGCCGTCGCGCCAGCGGACCGCAAGGCCGTGGGACTGCGCCCACCCGATCAGCGTGGCCGGGCGTGCGGGCGTGGACAGCGTGACAGTGAGCTGGGCATCAGCCGCCTGCGAGGGGCCGAGGTTCGACGACGCGGCCAGCAGCGAGGCATACGGACCGGAGATCGCCGGTGGCTGCGGTGTCCATCGCGACGCCCATGGTGCGGATGCCGCGATTACGACCAGCAGCACCACGGCGACCACGATCCCGGATCGGCGGCGCATGCGCCGTGCCCGGCCGTCGCCAACGGCGATCAGGGTGCGTCCCGGATCGTGCGCGTCCATCGCCGGAGTCCTCTCTTGCGGGTGCTGCCGGAATTATGCGCCTCTGCGGACTTTGCTGAATGTCACCCGCGGCAGACGGTCGCTATATGCGGTGCAGCACAGCGGGCCGAAACGAGAAATCGCCCGGTCGATGACCGGGCGATTCGGTTTGGTAGCCCCGATGGGATTCGAACCCACGCTACCGCCGTGAGAGGGCGGCGTCCTAGGCCGCTAGACGACGGGGCCAGAACCAATCCGTGGCGCGCCTTGCGGCGTACCGGGAAGTCAGCATAGCTCAGAGCGTCGTACCGACGAAATTGAGCAGCTTGCCGATGAAATTGCTGGGGTACCAGGACTCGAACCTAGAATGAGGGAATCAGAATCCCTAGTGTTGCCAATTACACCATACCCCATTGGCTACCAGTAACCGCTGGTCAGAAGGCTGTCATCCAGTTTAGCGGGTGACGTACGCCTGTCCGGCATCGGTTGCGGGCCGACGAGCACACTATCAAAGATTCTAGCCGTCCTCGTCCAGCACCCCCGCGTGGTCGCGCGCGCCCCGCAGTCGCCGCAGGCTGCGGTCGCTGCCCAGCAGTTCCAGCGACTCGAACAGTGGCGGACTGATCGTGGCACCCGTCACAGCCACCCGGATCGGCCCGAACGCCTTGCGCGGCTTGAGCTCGAGCCCCTCGAGCAGTGCGGCCTTGAGGGCGTCCTCGATGGCCGGCGTGGTCCACACGGTCAACCCCTCGAGTGCGGTGATCGCCGCGTCGAGCACGGGCACCGCGTCGGGCCCGAGTTCCTTGGCCGCAGCCTTCGGGTCCAATTCGTAGGAGTCGTTGTCGAGGAACTTCAACAGCCCCCAGGCGTCGGAGAGCACCACGATGCGGGTCTGCACCAACTCGGCTGCGGTGGCGAACGCGGCGTCGTCGAGCCCGGTGTCATGACCGTGCTCCCCGAAGTAACCGGCCAGCCGCGTGGCGAATTCAGCAGGATCCAGGCGCCGGATGTGCTCGGCGTTGACGGCGTCGGCCTTCTTCTGGTCGAAGCGAGCCGGGTTGGAGTTGACGTCGACGACGTCGAAGGCGGCCACCATCTCCTCGATGCTGAAGATGTCGCGGTCCTCGGCGATCCCCCAGCCCAGCAGCGCCAGATAGTTCAGCAGACCCTCGGGAATGAACCCTCGCTCGCGATGCAGGAACAGATTCGATTCCGGATCGCGCTTGGACAGCTTCTTGGTTCCATCCCCCAGAACCGGTGGGAGATGGGCAAATTCGGGAACCTGGTCGGTCACACCGATGCGAATCAGCGCCTGGTACAGGGCGATCTGGCGCGGCGTCGAGGGCAGCAGGTCCTCACCGCGCAGTACGTGGGTGATCTTCATCAACGCGTCGTCGACGGGATTGACCAAGGTGTACAACGGTTCTCCGGTCGCGCGGGTCAGCGCGAAGTCGGGCACCGTGCCGGCGGCAAAGGTCGTCTTGCCGCGCACCAGGTCATGCCAGCTGATGTCCTCATCGGGCATCCTCAGGCGCAGAACGGCATTGCGCCCCTCGGCGGCATAGGCGGCGCGCTGCTCCTCGGTCAGGTCGCGGTCGTAATTGTCATAGCCCAGCTTCGGATTGCGGCCGGCCGCGAGGTGACGCGCCTCCACCTCTTCGGGTGTGGAGTAAGCCGGGTAGGCCTCACCGGACTCGACGAGTTTGGCGACCACATCGGCGTAGAGATCCTTGCGCTGGGACTGCCGGTACGGTTCGTACGGGCCGCCGACCTCAGGTCCCTCATCCCAGTTCAGACCCAGCCAGCGCAGCGCTTCCAGAAGTGCGGCATAGCTTTCCTCGGAGTCACGCTGGGCGTCGGTGTCCTCGATGCGGAAGACGAAGGTGCCACCGGTGTGACGGGCGTAGGCCCAGTTGAACAACGCGGTGCGCACCATACCGACATGCGGAATACCCGTCGGCGACGGGCAAAACCGCACGCGCACAGTCTTGTTGGCCGCCCCGGTCATCATTTGCCCTTTCGCACGACGGGATTGGTGAGGGTGCCGATGCCCTCGATGCTGACGCTGACGGTGTCGCCGTGCTCGATCGGGCCAACGCCCTCGGGGGTGCCGGTGAGGATGAGGTCGCCGGGCAGCAGGGTCATCACCGACGAGATCCACTCGATGATGGCGCCGATGTCGTGGATCATCATCGAAGTCCGGCTGAGCTGGCGCACTTCACCGTTCACCTCGGTGCGGATCTCCAGATCCGACGGGTCGAGGTCGGTGACGATCCACGGCCCGACCGGGCAGAAGGTGTCGTGGCCCTTGGCACGCATCCACTGGCCGTCGGCCTTCTGCTGATCACGTGCCGAGACGTCGTTGGCGATGGTGTAACCGAGGATGTTCTCGGCGGCCCGCGCGGCGGGAACGTCCTTGCACGGACGCCCGATCACTGCCGCCAGTTCGCCCTCATGGTGCACCGGTGAGGCATTGGCAGGCAGCTGGATCGGTATGCCCGGGCCGATGATCGCGGTGTTCGGCTTGAGGAAGATCACCGGATCCTCCGGCGCTTCGCCGCCCATCTCCTCGATGTGGGCCAGGTAGTTCTTGCCCATGCAGACCACCTTGCTGGCCAGGATCGGCGCCAGCAGGCGGACGTCGGCCAGCGGCCAGCTCCGCCCGGTGAACGTCGGAGTGCCGAACGGATGCTCGGCGATCTCACGGGCTTGGAGGTCCGACCCGTCACCTTCGATGCTGACGAAGGCGACCCCGTCGGGACTGGCAATTCGACCCAGGCGCATTCGATAGAGCCTAGTGGTCGGCCGTTTCGCTTCGAGTGAGGAGTCAGGCCCAGCGCCACTCGGAGCGCCACTGCGATATTCCTCACGCCATGGTTCTCATATTCTGAGATTCTGATTCAGCATCGTGAGATGCCCGTGCGATCATGACCAGGTGGACGTCGACACCATCAGCAATCTGCGGCGCTGGTCGATGCTCGTCATCGCCCTGTTCGCGACGCTGTCGGCCAATGTCTTCATCAACGGCGTCGCCTTCCTGATTCCCACGCTGCACACCACGATGGGGCTGGATCTGGCGAAAGCCGGCCTGATCTCGGCGCTGCCGAGTTTCGGCATGGTGTTCACGCTCATCGCCTGGGGTTATGTGGTGGACCGCATCGGTGAACGGTTCGTCCTGGCCGTCGGCTCCGCGCTGACCGCGGTGGCTGCCTTCGCCGCCTCGACCGCGCACTCGCTGCCCGTCATGGGCGTGTTCCTGCTGCTCGGCGGCATGGCGGCGGCCAGCAGCAACTCCGCCAGCGGACGGCTGGTGGTGGGCTGGTTCCCGCCCCAGCAGCGCGGGCTGGTGATGGGCATCCGCCAGACCGCACAGCCTCTGGGTGTCGGCTTCGGCGCGCTGGTGATCCCCCGACTCGCCCAGGAACACGGCGTCGGACCCGCGCTGCTGTTCCCGGCCGTGGTGTGCGTGGTGGCGGCCATCGTGTGCGCGGTCCTGGTGCTGGACCCGCCGCGACCGCCGCGCGCGCAGGCTCCCGCCGGCGACCTGGCCAACCCGTACCGCGGGTCGACGGTGCTGTGGCGCATCCACGCGGTGTCGGTGCTGCTGGTGGTTCCGCAGTGTGTGGTGTGGACCTTCACGCTGGTGTGGCTGATCGCCGATCGCGGATGGTCGCCAGAGTCCGCCGGCGTGCTGGTGCTGGGCGCCCAGGTCCTGGGCGCGCTGGGCCGCATCGCGGCCGGCCGCTGGTCGGACTGGATGGGCTTACGGCTGCGACCGATCCGGATGATCGCCGTCGCCGCGGCCGCCTCGATGCTCACCCTCGCGGTGACCGATGCGCTGCACTGGCCGGTCAGTATCGCGGTGATGGTCGCCGCGTCGGTGATCACGGTCAGCGACAACGGACTGGCGTTCACCGCCATCGCCGAGATCGCCGGGCCGTTCTGGAGCGGGCGGGCGCTGGGCACGCAGAACACCAGCCAACTGTTCACGGCGGGGCTGACCCCACCGCTGTTCGGCGCCGTGATCGGTGTGCTGGGCTATCCGGTGGCGTTCGCGGTGTGCGCGCTGTTCCCGCTCGCCGCGCTGAAGTTGGTGCCGGCCGACCCGCCGAGCACCCAGAGCAGCTAGAGCGCCGCGCGGATCCGCTCGCCGACCTCGCGGGTGGAGTAGGTCGTGTCTCCCCGGGTGGCCAGATGGTTGGCGACGGACTTGTCGACGCGTGCGGCGGCGGCGTGCTCACCAATGTGGTTCAGCAGCAAGGACACCGACATCACCGCCGCCGTGGGATCGGCGATACCCTGGCCCGCGATGTCCGGGGCGCTGCCGTGCACCGGCTCGAACATCGACGGGTTGGTGCCGGTGGCGTCGATGTTGCCGCTGGCCGCCAAGCCGATTCCACCGCAGACCGCTGCGGCGAGGTCGGTGATGATGTCGCCAAAAAGGTTGTCGGTGACGATGACGTCGAACCGGCCGGGGTCGGTCACCATGTGGATGGTGGCCGCGTCGATGTGCTGGTAGGCGACCTCGACCTCGGGGTACTGCGCGCCAACCTCGGCGACCACGCGCGACCACAGGCTGCCCGCGAAGGTCAGCACGTTGGTCTTGTGCACCAGCGTCAGATGTTTGCGGCGGGACTGGGCCCGAGCGAACGCGTCACGCACCACCCGCTCGACGCCGAACGCGGTGTTCACGCTGACCTCGGTGGCCACCTCGTGCGGTGTCCCAACGCGCAGCGCCCCGCCGTTGCCGGTGTAGGGACCTTCGGTGCCCTCGCGCACCACGACGAAGTCGATACCCGTCACCCCGGAGAGCGGGCTGCTGACACCCGGGTACAGCCGACCCGGCCGCAGGTTGACGTGATGGTCCAGCGCGAAGCGCAGTTTGAGCAGCAGGCCACGTTCGAGCACGCCGCTGGGCACCGACGGGTCGCCGATCGCGCCGAGCAGGATCGCGTCGTAGCCCTTGAGTTCCTCGATGGTCTGCTCGGTGAGCAGCTCACCGGTGGCGTGGTAGCGCCGCGCGCCGAGGTCGTACTCGGTGATGTCCACACCGGGCAGCACGACGTCGAGCACCTGCAGTGCTTCACCGATGACTTCCGGGCCGATACCGTCGCCCGCGATCACAGCCAGTTTCATGACAGGTCCACCACTTCCAGAGTCACCGCGCCCACGGCGGCGCCGATCGCCGCACGGACATCGGCAGGCACGTCACGGTCCAGGCGCAGCATCACGGTGGCTGCCGTACCGCTGGTGTCCTGGCTCATCTGCGCGGCCAGGATATTGACGTCCGCCCCGCCGAGCAGGGTGCCGATCTTTCCGATCGCGCCCGGCTGATCGGTGTAGTGCAGGATCAGGTTGACACCCTCGGCCCGCAGATCGAAGTTGCGCCCGTTGATCTGGACGATCTTCTCGGTCTGCTGTGGACCCGACAGGGTGCCGGAGACGTTGGTCGCCGAACCGTCCGGACCGACCACCCGCACGTCGACCACGCTGCGGTGGTTGATGCTCTCGCTGGCGGTGCTCAGCTCGGTCTGCAGACCGCGATCGTTGGCCAGGCCGGGGGCGTTGACGAAGGTGACCTGCTGGTCGGTGACGGTGGAGAAGAACCCGCGCAAGGCCGAAAGTTTCAGTACCTCAACATCTTCGGATGCCAGCTCGCCGCTGACCCGAACCGACAGGGTGGTGGGCGGCTCGCTGGTGAGGACGCCGACGAGCACACCGAGCTTGCGGACCAGGTCCAGCCATGGCGATACCTCTTCGCTGACCGCGCCGGCACCGACGTTGACCGCGTCCGGGACGAACTCCCCGGCCAGTGCGAGCTTCACGCTTTCGGCGACATCGGTGCCCGCCCGGTCCTGCGCCTCGGTGGTCGATGCGCCCAGGTGCGGGGTGACCACGACCTGAGGCAGCTCGAACAGCGGGCTGTCGGTGCAGGGTTCGGTGGAGAACACGTCGAGCCCGGCGGCGCGGACATGACCGCTCTTGATCGCCTCAGCCAGCGCGTGCTCGTCGATGAGGCCGCCGCGGGCGGCGTTGACGATGATCACACCCGGCTTGGTCTTGGCCAGCGCCTCCTTGCCCAGCAGACCGGCGGTTTCCGGGGTCTTAGGCAGGTGGACGGAAATGAAGTCGGCGCGGGGCAGCAGGTCCTCGAGGGACAGCAGTTCGATGCCGAGCTGGGCAGCGCGGGCCGGCGGGACGTAGGGGTCGTAGGCGACGACGTGCGTGCCGAAGGCAGCCAGGCGCGCGGCGACGAGTTGGCCGATGCGGCCGAGGCCGACGACGCCGACGGTCTTGCCGAAGATCTCGGTGCCGTTAAACGACGACCGCTTCCAGGTGTGCTCCCGCAGCGTGGCGTCAGCGGCCGGGATCTGGCGCGCGGCCGACAGCATCAACGCCAGCGCATGTTCGGCGGCGCTGTGGATGTTGGAGGTCGGCGCGTTGACGACGAGCACACCCGCAGCGGTGGCCGCCGGGACGTCGACGTTGTCCAGGCCGACGCCGGCGCGGGCGACGATCTTGAGCTTGGGTGCGGCCGCGATCACCTCGGCGTCCACGGTGGTCGCCGAGCGCACCAGCAGTGCGTCGGCGTCGGCCACCGCTGCCAGCAGTTTCGGGCGGTCCGGGCCGTCGACCCAGCGCACCTCGACGTTGTCGCCGAGGGCTGCGACGGTCGATTCGGCGAGTTTGTCGGCGATCAACACAACGGGCAGATTCACGCCGGTCAGCCTAATGTGTCCCGGCCCCCGCGCGACCATCGGCTTCGGTGGGGTGTACTGGGTAGGTGGACGTCACCGTGGTCGGCAGCGGTCCCAACGGGTTGGCGGCTGCCGTCATCTGCGCCAGGGCCGGGCTGGCTGTGCAGGTTGTGGAGGCCCAGCCCACATTCGGCGGCGGGGCACGCACCCTGCCCGATCCAGAGTACGGCGGGGTGCGCCACGACATCTGTTCGGCGATCCACCCGCTGGCGTTGGCCTCCCCGTTCTTCGCCGAGTTCGACCTCGCCGCACGCGGGGTGGCGCTGCGCGTGCCGGAGATCTCCTACGCCAACCCGCTGCCGAGCGGCCGGGCGGCGATCGCCTATCACGACCTGGCGCGCACCTGCGCGGACCTTGAACACGGCGACTCGTGGCGGGCGCTGCTGGGCCCGTTGACCAAGCACCCAGAGGGTGTGCTCGGCTTCTTCCTCGGCGACAAGCGTTCGCTCCCGCCGGATCTGCCGACCACCATCCGGGCCGGCCTGCGGGTCCTTGCTCAGGGCAGTCCGGCATGGGGAATGCTGCGCGGCGACGATGCCCGCGCCTTGTTCACTGGTGTTGGGACGCATGCGATTTCGACGATGCCGTCGCCGGTCAACAGTGGCGCCGGGGTCATGCTCGCCACCGTGGCCCACACCGCCGGGTGGCCGGTACCGGTGGGCGGGAGCCAGGTGATCGTCGATGCGCTGCTGGCCGACCTGCAGGCCCACGGCGGGCAACTGATCGTCGGTGAGCCGGTGACGGCGCCACCGCCCGGCGTGGTCATTTATGACACCGCGCCCACCGCCCTGCTCGACATCTATGGACCCGATGTGCCCGACCGGTATGCAAAGGCGTTGCGGCGCTACCGATACGGTCCTGGTGTCTGCAAAGTCGATTTCGTACTGTCCGGCGAGATTCCGTGGCGTGACGAGCGGATGGCCTCGGCACCGACGGTTCACATGGGTGGCACGCGGGCTCAGATGGCGCAGTCGGAGAAGGAGATCGCCTCCGGTCGTCACGCCGATCGGCCGATGACGCTGGCCGCGCTTCCGCATCTGTGCGATCCGTCCCGTATCGACGCGGCGGGACGACGCCCCTTGTGGACCTATGCGCACGTTCCGGCCAATTCGTCCGCCGATCTCACCGAGACCATCACGGCGATGTTCGAGGAGAGCGCCCCCGGGTTTCGTGATCTGGTCGTGGCGGCACGCTGCGTGCCGGCCG
The DNA here is from genome assembly GCF_036023875.1 of Mycobacterium sp. NBC_00419. Lineage (NCBI taxonomy): Bacteria > Bacillati > Actinomycetota > Actinomycetes > Mycobacteriales > Mycobacteriaceae > Mycobacterium > Mycobacterium sp. NBC_00419. The sequence continues at coordinate 4,626,265 of NZ_CP107931.1, read as the reverse complement.
CGCAGATGGCCGACCACAATGCCAACTATGTCGGCGGTGACATCATCGTCGGCGGCGCAACGCTGTTCGCCGCGATGGTCGGGCCGACGCTGCGCTGGAATCCGTGGACCACGCCGATTCCGCAGGCTTATCTCTGCTCGTCGGCCACTCCTCCGGGCACCGGTGTGCACGGCATGTGCGGCTATTACGCGGCGCGCGAGGTGTTGCGCCGCGAATTCGGGTTGCCGGTGCCGTCGCTGCGGCCCTGACTACCCCGCTTAGGCACTCGGCAGTGGCGCTGGGGTGAAGTCGAAGACCACGGTGCCGCCGTAGAAATTAGCGGGGTTCGGCACGTAGGCAGGGGTGTAGGAGACGTAGATGGGCCCCTGCAGGAACGGGATGATGCCGGTGTTGAAGCCCAGGCTGGCGGGCCACACTTCGGGTGCCTCTTGCGCCACGACCTGGGCCTCGGTAACCGTCGTCCAGTAGAGAAGTGTCTGACCATCGGGTGTGTAGACCTCGATGACGGTGCCGACACTCAGCGGGTCGTACTCGGCGATGCCGGCCAGGTTTGGGGGCAGCATGGCTGCCGGCACGCCGCCGCCGATACCGCCACTGTCGACGGTGGCGGTCGCGCCCTGGGTGGTCGTGGATTCCGAGTCGTAGCTGACCTTGACCGAGAGCGTGGAATAGAACCAGCCCGGGACGCTGGTGACCGCAGGCAACGGGTTGGCACCGAACGCGACCTGGCCCGCCGGCTCGTTGATTAAAAGGCCCTGCCCGAGTCCGCCCGGAAGCGTCAGGACGGGGCTGGCGATGTCGCCTCCGGTGTAGGGGGCGACGCCCATCGTCGGGGCGAGGGCAGTGGCGTACTGCGGCTCATCCCACTCCGACTGCGGAACCGGCACCCATTGGTTGTCCGAGTTCAGCTCCTCGATGTGGTCGACGACCGCGACCGGGGTGCCCGCAGTCACCATGCCGTTGCCGAAGTCGAGGGTGGGCGTATAGACGGTGTAGTAGAAGCGTCCCCAGTCCGCGTACTGGATCATGCCGGTGACGCCAAGCGTCGGGCCGAGATCGTTGGGATCCAACAGGTTAATGGGAATGACGAAACCCGCTGAGCCGGTGTCGATTTCAACACTCGTCAGCTGAGTGCCGTTGACCTTGACACCCACCGTCATGAAGTCGGCGGTGGGGTCGTAGGCCAACGCGACCACCGGTGCGCCCCCGGCGATCCCGGTGGCTCCGGTCATGCCGAGCAGTCCGCCCCGGCCACCGGCTCCACCCGCGGCCGACACCCCGCCGACGCCACCGGCACCGCCGTTGCCGGCGAGCAGACCGCCGGATCCGCCGACTCCACCTGCCGCACCGGCACCACCAGAGCCGGCCGCACCGCCATTGCCGACGAACAGCGCACCGCCACCGGCGCCACCGACCGCGCCGGCACCACCGGATCCGCCGGCACCGCCGTCACCCCAGAACACGCCACCGGCACCGCCTGCGCCACCGACCGCACCCCAGCCCCCGACGCCACCTGCGCCGCCGGTACCGATCAGCCCAGCCGCACCACCTTGACCCGCGGCGCCACCCGCGCGTGGCCCGGCACCGCCGGAGCCACCGTCGCCGCCGTCCGCGATCGACAGCGCACCGGCGTGGCCCCCGCCGCCGCCGGCACCGCCGAGCGCCGCGTAGCCCGTGGCCGCACCGCCGTCACCGCCCGCACCGGCCTGGCCCAACACCGAGAACAGACCCGTATTGCCGCCCGCACCACCGGTTCCGCCGGCGCCGAAGTTTCCGGACGCCGCACCGCCCGCGCCGCCGGTTCCGGCAACACCGAGAACCGAGAACACGCCGGTGTCACCACCGGCACCGCCGGCACCGGCGACCAGGCCGGTTCCGGTGACGGCCCCGCCGGCACCCCCCGAACCGCCATTGCCCGCGAGCAGCCCACCCCGGCCGCCGGCGCCACCGGCACCACCGTCGACGCCCGCACCGCCGGCGCCGCCGGAGCCCAGCAGACCCGCCGAGCCGCCGTTACCGCCGGCGTAGCCGCTGCCGCCGTTGCCCCACACCAGACCGGACCGTCCGCCGGCGCACGCCGCACCCTGGTTGCAGGTCTCCGAGGTCCAGCTGTAGCCGTTCCCGATCAGCAGACCGGCATCCGGATGAGTGGGGGTACCGTCGCCGACGAAGGTGCCGACGAACGTCTGGACCGAGTTCAGCGCCGGCGAACCAGCCGCGACCCGGGCACCGGTGACGACCGCCGTGCGAGCCGAACCGGCACGCGGCACCGGCGACATCGACGCCGGTTTGCTCGATTTCGCTGCGCCCGTTGCGCGGTGGGCAGCAGAGGCTCGGGGCGAGGATGCACCGGTGGACGCCGTGCCACTCGATGCCGTCGCGCCGGTGTCGGCGGCCGCCGGCGTGGACAGTGAGACCGCCGCGGCGCCCAGGGCAATCGTCAGCGCACCGGCCCAGCCGAGGTAGCGCGCACAGCCGATGCCGGCGCGGCTCCCGGGTGCCGTCGACCGGCCCGGAACCTGCTCGACAGAATCTGCAGAATCTGCAACGGGCACAGTCACTCCCCCACACCTGGTCGGCGGCACCGACTCTGAGCGCAGAGACTACAACCAACCGGCCGCGGTGCAGTCATGAATCGCCATCGCTCGCCCCCGTATCACATCCGCGGAGAGCCAACGGTCGTTCCAAAACCGAAGCCACGCAGGAGTTCCTGCGTGGCTTCGGCTCGGTGGTTCCAGACGCCCCTGGCGTCAGGCGGTTTCGGTGATCGGCCGGTCGACCCAGCTCATCAGGTCGCGCAGCTTCTTACCCGTGATCTCGATCGGGTGCTCGGCGTTCTCCTTGCGGAGCTTCTCCAGGCGCTTGTTGCCGCCCTCGACGTTGGCGACGAGTTCCTTGACGAAGCTGCCGTCCTGAATGTCCTTGAGGATGGCGCGCATGCGTTCCTTGGTGTCGGCGTCGATGACGCGCGGACCCGACAGGTAGCCGCCGAACTCCGCGGTGTCGGACACCGAGTAGTTCATCCGGGCGATGCCGCCCTCGTACATCAGGTCGACGATCAGCTTGAGCTCGTGCAGCACCTCGAAGTAGGCCAGCTCGGGGGCGTAGCCCGCCTCGACCATGACCTCGAAGCCGGTCTTCACCAGTTCCTCGGTGCCGCCGCACAGCACGGCCTGCTCACCGAACAGGTCGGTCTCGGTCTCGTCCTTGAACGTGGTCTTGATGACGCCGGCGCGGGTGCCACCGATGCCCTTGGCGTAGGACAGCGCCAGCGCCAGGCCTTCACCGGTCGGGTCCTGCTCGACGGCGACCAGGCAGGGCACGCCCTTGCCGTCGACGAACTGGCGGCGCACCAGGTGGCCGGGGCCCTTGGGGGCGACCATGCCGATGGTGACGTCGGCGGGAGGCTTGATCAGACCGAAGTGGATGTTCAATCCGTGGCCGAAGAACAGCGCGTCGCCGGCCTTGAGGTTCGGCTCGATGTCGTTCTTGAAGATCTCGGCCTGCGCGGTGTCGGGCGCGAGCAGCATGATCACGTCGGCCCACTTGGCGACCTCGGCGGGAGTGTCGACCTCGAGGCCCTGCTCCTCCACCTTGGCCCGCGACTTGGAGCCTTCCTTGAGGCCCACCTTCACCTGGACGCCGGAGTCCCGCAGGCTCAGCGAATGGGCATGCCCCTGGCTGCCGTATCCGATCACACCGACCTTACGGCCCTGGATGATCGACAGGTCGGCGTCGTCGTCGTAGAACATCTCGATTGCCACGTGGAGTTCCTTCTGCTCTCTGTCTTGTTTCTTTATTTGGAGTTCGTCATGCCGCGCGGACCGCGCGATAGTGCTACCACACCGGACTGCACGGTCTCGCGGATGCCATAGGGCTCGACCACCCGCAGCAGCGCTTCGAGCTTCTCCTGGGTACCGGTCGCCTCGATCGTCAGCGACTCGTTGGAGACGTCGATGATCTTGGCGCGGAACAGGTTCACCGCCTCGACCACCTGGCTGCGAGTTCCCGCGTCGGCGCGGACCTTGATCAGAGCCAGCTGGCGCGCCACCACGTTGTCATCGTCCTGCTCGACGATCTTGATGACGTTGATCAGCTTGTTGAGCTGCTTGGTGATCTGCTCGAGCGGCGTCTCCTCGGCGGTGACCACGATGGTCATCCGCGACATGTCCTTCTGGTCGGTGGGCCCCACCGCCAGCGACTCGATGTTGAAGCCACGCCGCGAGAACAGTGCGGCCACCCGGGCCAGCACACCGGGCTTGTCTTCGACGAGCACCGAAAGGGTATGGGTGACAGTGTTCGCCGACATCAGGCCCGTCCTTCTTCGTTGTCGTCGAACAACGGACGGATATTGCGCGCGGCCATGATCTCGTCGTTGCCGGTGCCCGCGGCGACCATCGGCCACACCTGTGCATCCGCGCCGACGATGAAGTCGATGACCACCGGGCGGTCGTTGATGGCGCGCGCCTGGTTGATCACGTCGACGACGTCTTCCTCACGCTCACAACGCAACCCGACACAGCCCATCGCCTCAGCCAGCTTGACGAAGTCGGGGATGCGATGGCTGTGCGTGGACAGGCCGGTGTTGCTGTAGCGCTCGCCGTAGAACAGGGTCTGCCACTGCCGCACCATGCCGAGGTTGCCGTTGTTGATCAGTGCGACCTTGATCGGCACGCCTTCGAGGGCACAGGTGGCCAGCTCCTGGTTGGTCATCTGGAAGCAGCCGTCGCCGTCGATGGCCCACACCTCGGCGTCGGGACGGGCCATCTTGGCTCCCATGGCCGCCGGGATGGCGTAGCCCATGGTGCCCAGCCCGCCGGAGTTCAGCCAGGTGCGCGGGTTCTCGTACTTGATGAACTGCGCGGCCCACATCTGGTGCTGGCCCACGCCGGCGACATAGATGGCGTCGGGCCCGGCGATCTTGCCCAGCTCGGAGATGACGTACTCGGGGCTGAGGCTGCCGTCACTCTGGGGATCCCAGCTCAGCGGGTAGGTCGACCGGATTCCTGACAGGTACTCCCACCAGTTGTCCAGATCCGCCTTCGGCGCTGTGCCGATTCCCCGGTCGCTTCGCTCCTGCCCGCCGGCGGTTTTCCGCAAAGCTTCGATCAACTCGGCGATCGCCAGCTTCACATCGCCCACGATCGGGACGTCGGCGTTGCGGTTCTTGCCGATCTCGGCGGGGTCGATGTCGACGTGGATCACCTTGGCCTCGGGCGCGAAGGACTCCAGCTTGCCGGTCACCCGGTCGTCGAATCGGGCGCCCAGAACGATGAGCAGGTCGCTCTTCTGCAGGGCGGCCACCGCGGCGACCGTGCCGTGCATGCCGGGCATGCCCAGGTTCTGCGGGTGGCTGTCCGGGAAGGCGCCGCGCGCCATCAGGGTGGTGACCACCGGGATACCGGTCAACTCGGCCAGATCCAGCAATTCCTGGGTCGCCTCCCCGCGGATCACGCCGCCGCCGACGTAGAGCACCGGCTTGCGCGCGGAGGCGATGAGCTTGGCGGCCTCGCGGATCTGACGGCTGTGGGGCTTGGTGTTGGGCTTGTAGCCGGGCAGGTCGATCGGCGGCGGCCAGGCGAACGTGCACTGAGCCTGCAGCACGTCCTTGGGGATGTCGACGAGCACCGCGCCGGGGCGTCCGGTGGCGGCGATGTGGAACGCCTCGGCGATCACCTGCGGGATGTCGTCACCGTTGCGCACCAGGAAGTTGTGCTTGGTGATCGGCATCGTGATGCCGGAGATGTCGGCTTCCTGGAAGGCGTCGGTGCCGATGAGCGCACGGCCGACCTGCCCGGTGATGGCGACCACCGGGATGGAGTCCATCTGGGCGTCGGCCAGCGGCGTGACGAGGTTGGTCGCGCCCGGACCGGAGGTGGCCATCATGACGCCGACCTTGCCGGTGGCGTGCGCGTAGCCGCTGGCCGCGTGGCCCGCGCCCTGCTCATGGCGGACCAGGACGTGGCGCAGCTTCTTGGAATCGAACAGCGGGTCGTAGACCGGCAGCACCGCGCCGCCGGGGATCCCGAAGATGGTGTCGACGCCGAGTTCCTCCAGCGAGCGCACCACGGACTCGGCGCCGGTGAGCTGGTAGGGGGCGATCCGTTTGGTCGGCGAGACCGACTTGGGGGCGGTAGTACCGGTGGTTTGCGCTGCGGCGTCGGCGCCGTTGGCGGGCGGGGCCGCCGATGGCTCGGGTGCTCGCGTGGTCGGTGCGCTCACGTTGTCCTCGATGTCCTCGTGTTGTTTCCTTGGGGCAAGAAAAAACCCCCGTCAGCGTCGGCGGCTGTACGAGGGTTGCGCGCTGGTGCGAGTGGCTATGCCCGGGTGGGGGCAAGCGCGGCACCAACGCGCTGGCCAATTACTACGAGCATTCCGCCGAACTTCATATGCCGACGGTAGCCTCCGCACTGGTCAGGCGTCAAATCTCGGTCACCCCGGCGGTGGTGGGATGATGCAGGCATGCCCTCCGGTTTCGCCCCCGACCCGACCTCGGCCACCACCGAACCTACAAAGCCGGTGGTGATCAGGATGTCACCGATGGCCCACTTCGCCTCCGGCTTCCTGGCGCTGGCGCTGATGGCCCTGATTCCGCTGTTCCCGGCCTGGGGCTCGGCGCTGTTGGCGATACCGGTGGTGGCCTCGGTGGCGATCGTCCGGCTGCGGACCGTGGCCAACCGGGAGACGGTCACCGCACGCAGCCTGTTAGGCAGCCGGACGGTGCGGTGGGACGACGTTCAGGGGCTGCGATTCGACCGGAATGCCTGGGCCAAGGCCCGGCTGGGAGACGACTCGGAGTTGCGGTTGCCCGCGGTGACGTTCGCGACACTGCCGCTGCTGACCGCGGCCAGCGGCGGCCGGGTGCCCAACCCCTACGAGTAAGGATCCACCTGCAGGGTGATCAGCCCAGCCTGCCGTGCAGGAAGAACCAGGCGGCCACCCCGCCGCCGATGCCGACCACCAGGGCGACGAATGAGCCGACGAACGGCCGGCGTGCCCAGCCCCGGCCGGCGTCGAACCCGTAGCGGCCCGGGCCGACCAGGATGATCGAGGCGACGGCCGCGGTGAGCACGAGCAGGTATTCCATCCCCTGCGCGCCGAACACCGAGAGATAGCCGTCCTGGCGCTGCGCGGAGATGACGGTCAGCAGGCTGTTGACCAGGTAGGCCAATCCGCCGGCCGCGGCCAGCGGGGTGAACAGTCCGAGCACCAGCAGCACACCGACGATGATCTGCGCACCGGCGCCGACGTAGGTCAGTAGCCCGGCGTGCTGGTACCCGGCGTCGGCGAGGGCGGTCTCGAAGCCGTCCATCCCCTGCCCGCCCAACCAGCCGAACGCCTTCTGTAGGCCGTGGGCGATGAAGATGACGCCGACGACGACCCGCAGCAACAGCAGGCCCAGGTCTTGGGTTCCTCGCCGCCCCGCCGCCTTGGCCCGCTCCTCGGCGTCGATGGGTTCGATCTCCATCGGTCCTGCCGCGGTGATCGGTGCGGGCTGGGCATGCGGTTGTACGTAGGGCAGCGGCTCCGGGTCGTGCAGCAACCCGTAACCGGTCGACGGCGACGCGTCCGGACTGGAGATTGCCGGGTTGTACTGCGGGATCTTCGTGGTCTCGAAGTCGCCACCATAGGTGGCCGACGGGAGATCGTCTTCCGGGTCGACCAGCTGGGCCGACGCGGGTCGAGCCGAGGAGTCGTCGGGGCGTTGCCAGCGCGTTTCGGGGCCTTGACTCGTCACGAAAGTCAGAGTAAGTGCAACTTCGCGCAAATCGGGGATTTGAGCGGCGCTTTCGGCGGTCAAATTCGCGTCCGCGCCGCCGTTGCGGGCAGGCTCGCCCGTACCGTCGTGGCGAACACCGGGGCTGTATCCGTAACCTGGCGGGCATGCGAATGCGCCGCCCGGTCCGTGGGGTGTTGGCCGCGGTGTGTGCGGCGACCCTGGTGTTGTCGGGCTGCGCGAAGTTCAACAACTCGATTTCGCAACCGTTCACCACCGCCCCCCAGCTGGCACCGGGCCCGACCTCGACGCCGCCGCCTCCCCCGCCGCTGCCGCCCAAACCGTTCCCGAAGGCCTGCCCCGCACCGGGTGTCATGCAGGGCTGCCTGGAGAGCACCAGCGGTCTGATCATGGGACCGGACAGCAAGACGGCGTTGGTCGCCGAACGCACCACCGGCGCGGTCAAAGAGGTGTCGGTCAGCGCCGAACCCAAGATCCGCACGGTCATACCGGTCGATCCGAGCGGCGACGGCGGACTGCTGGACATCGTGCTCTCGCCCACCTATTCGCAGGACCGGCTGATGTACGCCTACATCAGCACGCCGACCGACAACCGGGTGATCCGGGTGGCCGACGGCGACATCCCCAAGGAGATCCTGGCCGGCATCCCGAAGGGGGCGGTCGGCAACACCGGTTCGCTGATCTTCACCAGCCCCACCACGCTGGTGGTCCAGACCGGCGACGCCGGCAACCCCGGGCTGGCTGCCGACCCGAACTCGTTGGCGGGCAAGGTCATTCGCATCGAGCAGCCGACCACAGTCAACCCGGCGCCGCCGACGACAGCCCTGTCGGGCATGGGTTCCGGCGGCGGCATGTGCATCGACCCGACGGACAAGTCGCTCTACATCACCGATCGCACGCCCGCCGGCGACCGGCTGCAGCGCATCGGACCGGATTCCAAAGCGTCGACCGTGTGGACGTGGCCCGACCGGCCGGGCGTGGCAGGGTGCGCGGCGCTGGACGGCACGATCCTGGTGAACCTGGTCAACACCAAGCAAACGGTCGCGGTGCGGCTGGCGCAGGGCACCGGCGCTGTCACCGGCGAGCCCGAGGTGGTGCGCCAGGACACCCACGGCCACGCGTGGGCCCTGCAGGTGTCGCCGGACGGAAACATCTGGGGCGCAACGATCAACCGCACCGCGGGCGATCCGGAGAAGCTCGACGATGTCGTCTTCCCGCTCTTCCCCCAGGGCGGCGGTTTCCCGCGGAGCAACGCCGACAACACCTGATCGGTCGGTCTCGCTGTCCGACGCGATGGCAAACGCCTTGAATCGCAATGGATTCAGAAATCGGATCACCGATGCGACTCTGCCGTGCATCGGTTTCATAAAGGCGCCCACGTCGCCTTGTCTGCGGCCCGCAACCCGATACCGTCTGGTTGACGGATCAAGATCACCAGAGACGGGGAAGTCTTGTCACCCACCATCGACCGTCCGGCAGCACTGTCGGTCGGTATCGCCGCGTTGATCTTGTTCAGCTTCTCCCTCCAACCACTGGCCGGCGCCGACACCGCATCCAGCCCCGGGGTGCCGTGCGGGAGCATCATCGAGCAGTTCACCGCATCGCCGGAGACTCTGCCCGAGGTGCTGGGTAATGCGATCCCGGACTCCTCGGCGCTGGCCGCTGCCCCACCGGAGGCTGCTGTGCCCGCCGGGGTACCGGCTGCTGTGCCCGCGGCAGCCCCCGCTCCGGCCGCGATTCCGGCCGCGGCTCCGGCCGCCGCCATGCCGGTGGCCGCCGCGCCGGTGACCGATAGCGCATTGGGCCCGGCCGCCGCACCCGCGGCGGTTCCGGTTGTCCCTGCTGCGGTTCCGGTAATCCCTGCACCGCTTGGCGTGCCGGTGGTGCCGGTGGCCGCACCTGCTGCCGCCCCTGTTCCCGCACCGGTCGCTGCTCCCGTCGCTGCACCTGTCGCTGCGCCCGTCGCTGCTCCGGTGGCTGCACCTGTTGCTGCCCCGGTGGCCGCACCGGTCGCTGCTCCGGTGGCCGCTCCCGTGGCTGCACCTGCCGCACCGGTGGCGGCTCCCGTGACCGACGTGACGCCGGTGGCCGACATCTCGGCTGCACCGCCGGCGGCAGCACCGGCGGCAGCACCGCTTCCCGAAGCTGCGGCTGCAGCTCCGGCAGCACCCCCAGCCGCCGCGCCGGAAGCACCCGTTGCCGCACCGCCGACGGCGCTGGAAGCGGCTCCGGCCCAAGCACTTCCGGCCGCCCCACCCCCGGCCGCCCCGGCTCCGGCTCCGGAAGCCGCCGCACCCGCGCCCGCAGCGGCTGCCGCACCCGAAGCCGCCGCAGTCCCCGCCGACGTACCGATGGCAGCACCGATCGAGGACTCCGCATTGGCACCGGTAGCCGCGCCACCGGCCGCAGTACCTGTGGTCGTTCCGCCTGCGGGGTTTCCCCTCGGCGCACCAGTGCCGGTAGTTCCTGCACCCGCTGCCGCAGTACCCGCTCCGGTCCCGGCCGCCGCCGTTCCGAACATTCCGGCCGCGCTGACCACCCTGCCCGATACCGCAGCGCTGGCGCCGCCCCTACCGGTGCAGTCGATCGTCGACGCGGTGCCCGGCGGAGCGCTACTGCCCGACCAGATCCCGATGCCCCACGACCTGGTGTGTGAAGGCACCGCATGGTCGGCCAAAGCGCCGTCTGGCCAGTTGCCCCCGCATCCGCAAGTGCGGCACCGTTTCTGGGCGGCGAACTAACCCCAACCGGCGGCCCCGTCAGGTCCAGGCACGTTGTTCCCAGCGCCACGCACTGTCCTGCAGGAACACCTCCAGGCTGCGCGGCGGACGCCCCAGCAACTGTTCGACTTCGTCGGTGATCGGCTGGTTACGTCCCAGCCGCGTCAGCGTGTACACCGCCGCCATGAACGCGATGGCGTCCCAGCCCACGCCCCGGCGATGCAAGCGGGCGGCAAATCGCACCAGGCCCGGGCGGGTGTAAGTGACCTGATAGCCGAGGGTTTCGGTCAAAGCCGCGGCGACGTCGGCCATGCTCAATATCGTCGGCCCGGTGAGGTGATAGACGGCGTTGCGATGCCGTGGCGGGTCGGACAGTGCCAGCACGGCGACGTCGGCGGCATCGCGGGCGTCGATGAAGCTGGTCAGTCCACGTCCGGCCGGAATGAATAACTCGCCGCGCTCGACGATGTCGGTGCCGTGAGTCGAGATCGAACGGTGCAGGTTCTGCATGAAGAAACTGCACCGCAGCAGCGTCCAGCTCATCGCGGACGCCCGCAATGCGGCTTCGGCCTTGTAGTGCGGGATCACGCGGGCGCGGTCGGCGCCGAACACCGACAGATAGACCACGTGACGACAGCCGGCCTCCTCGGCTGCCCGTAGGAAAGGAATCACGGCCTCGCGAGCGGCACGATTAGTAGGCAGCGGGAACAGCAGAAACATCGTGTCGACCCCCTCGAGCGCCGCCTGCCACGTCGCCGGCTCGAAGAAGTCGAAGCGGCACACCTGGGCCCGACCCTCCACGCGGGAACGCAACGGCTCCGGGTGGCGACCCCCTACCCGCCACTCGTCAGCCGCCAGGCGCGCCTTGAGCACGTCCACCACTTCGCTGCCCACGTTGCCCGACGGTCCCGTGATCAACAGCACCGCAGCTGTATAACACAGCGACAACCGCCCAAAACGCGACTGATGAGGTCGCACGACTAGTAGTCGGCCGTTGGATCCGATCAACCCGCGTGCCGAGGCCAGCGCCGATCCACTGTGACGCTTGACACTCCCATTCGCTTGTCATACGCTCAGCGAGCTATTTGGCTTGTGGATCGACAAGCCACCCCAACCCGGTGTCGCGCTCTTATTCGTCGGTCAATTCGGAAGCGGAAGGCAGCAATGGCAAGCACCTACGCACCCGACAGCAGCGGTCAGACCACCCACGCAACACCCTGACTGCCACAGCCCTGAAAGCCTGCGGTCACCCAGACGTGCGCGGGTCAGATCTGTTGCAGCACTTAATTATTCGACGTCTTGCACAGAGAGGATTCACAATATGACACAAAACCTTGATTCCGCGACCGCCGCGGTGACGAGTTCAGGACTACCGGACCCGGTGACGGACGTCGAGGCCGGCAAAGCGGCGCTCGACCAATACGGCCTGGTGGTCCACAAGAACGTTCTCAGTCCCGACCAGGTGGAGGCCCTCAAGGAGCGGCTCATCGAACAAGCGGACTTGGAGCGCCAATACGACGTCGCCCTGATCAGCAATCAAAGCTTCACCGGCAAGACGTGGTACGGAGGAGCGGACGGTCAAACGCCCGCTTGGCAGAACGTGACGATGCTCGTCAACAAGGGCCGCGTCTTCATGGACATCGTGTTGAAAAACCCACTCGTTCACGAATACTGCCAGCACGCTTTCCGCGGCGCTCCCTACCAACTGTCCTCGACGTCGGGCATCATCCAGCGCAAGGGCTGCGAGTCCATGACAATTCACACCGATCAACAGTGGGTTCCGGTAAAGACGGAGACGGAGACGCCCGTCTTCCTGAACTTCTTCTTCTGCTTGAGCGACTTCGAAGAAGACATGGGCGCCACGCGCGTGGTCCCAGGCAGCCATCTGGGCCCGCCGCCCCAGGTCAACTTCGACGCGAACAAGGGGGCGACCAGCGCCCAAGCAACCGAGACTGTGCCGATCACCTGCAAGGCGGGCGACATTTTCTCCTGGGACGGCCGCCTCTGGCACCAGTCCGGCGCGTCTACCTCGGACAAGACTCGCTACTCGGTGGGCGCCATCTGGGGGCAGAGCTGGGTGAAGCCGATCGACAACTTCCTGCAGTCCTTGCACGACGACGTCTACGAACAACTGTCGCCCGAGGAACTTGACCTGCTGGGCTTCAGGGTGGATGCCGCGGGGCGAATGGCCCCGCGCCACCCGGGAGACCGCCAGTCGACTAATCGCAAGGTTCCCTACATTCCCGAACTTCGCACCGGTGCCCAGAACGTCGTAGAACTGGCGCCCGGCGAGCGCGGCGACATCGACACGTTGAATTCCATGAAGGCGGCTACGAAGTGACCGATGTCCACCCCAACGTCGCCCTCGCGAGGGCACTGTTCGAGGGTCCTAGTTCCGAAGCGGGCATGACGATGGGGGGCTATCTCGAGGGCGGTTGGGACACGCTCTTCGCTGACGACGTCACCTACTGCGGAACCAGTTCACACGGCAACCTCCAGATGGCGCTCGGAAAGGAGGCGGTGTTCGAATTGTCCCGTGAGGCAGCACAATTGATGGAGCCAGACGAACGGGGTGAGGAGCTACTCGACTGCGTACCATTCGGCGACGAACTCGTGGCGGTCTACGCCAGGTGTCACCGTCGCATCAAGAGCACCGGGGAACGCGTCAGCTATGAGTACGTCATGGTCGTCCGCGTCGAAGACGGTCAGATAACCCGGGGCGTCGATGTCGGGGAAAGCAAGATCGACGAAATTTACCGACGCGCCCGCGGGGTGACGGATACACCGAAAGTACTGACGACGACCGTGCTCTCGGCCCGTCCCGGGAACTAAGACGACAACGCAAGGAAACCTTTGATGACACTGAAACTTTCACCCATCGACCTGTCCGCTGAAGGCGAGTCGTACCCCCAGCCCAAGCCCGGGCAGGAATTCTGGCAACAGAGTGGGTTCACCTTCGTCGGTTCGTCAGAAGGCATGGACTTCCTGCTGTGGACCCGCATCTGCATCATCTCGGGACGGGAAGGCGGCCAGTGGCTGCACACCGGGCAGACCATCGAACACGTGACCACTCTGGTCATGGTCCCCACTGAGCGTCGCGGCTCGCTGTCGGATCACACCTTTATCGCCACCGGAGCGCAGGCGGCCCAACTACGTGCTCGCTCGGATTTGACCATCGCCGAGGACGATGGCGCCGTCTCATGGTCGATCGGCGGTCGCGTCTACAAGGCGACGCCCGATAAGTGGCACATCCGCGGTGAACACGCCGGAGTGAGCCTCGATTTGACCTTCACCCCGGCGCATCCGACGCTGTGGCCTTGGGGCAAGTCGAATGATCCTGCCGTCGTGCCGATTTGGTACGACATCATGAGCGAAGTCTCGGGAAGCATCACTGTGGACGGGAAGGCCTACACCTTCGAGACCCACGGAATCCGCGAGCACATGACGGTCGGTAAAGAGACCAACAACATCAACAACAATGCGCCTTACGACCCGATCTATTGGAACTGGTTGATCAACACCGACTTCGCGGTCTGGTACTTCCGGTACCCGGGACCGGGGCTCGAGCTGGCATTCGTCCAGGTGGACGGCGAGGAGATCGCCTACACGACGGGTCAGATCACCAACACAGTCCTGGAGCACTGGTCCGATCGCCGAAGCGGGCTGTCGCTGCCCTGTAAGTGGAACCTGGTACTCGCCTCGGAGAAGGGCACGCTTGTACTCGACTACTCTGCCCACGGACGTGCGTTCTTCCCATGGGTGCAGGTGTTGGGCGTGCGACTGGAGATCTGGATGCTGTGCTCGGCCAGCGGAAAGTTCTACCACCCAGATGGCCGGGTCACGGTGGTTGAAGAGCAGCTCATGTGCGTGAATCCGCTGCAATTCCTCACCTACGCCGAGGAAAGCCTGAGCGGCAAGATTGGGAGCTTGCCATCATGACCACATCCGCGGCGCCATTCGATTCGCGGTTGGCGCGAATCTTCACCGAAGTCGAATCCGAGAGTCAACCGCAGGACTTCTACCACCACAAGGCCAAAGAAGTCCGGTTGGAGCGCATCGACGGCGTTGTACACCTGTACCGCTACGACGACATCTTGGCCGTGAATCGCCATCCGGCTGTGCTCGGCCAAGGAGGCCGCGGGTCGATATTGGGTAGTAGCAGCGCGCTCATCCCCTTGGAACTCGATGGCCCGGACCATATGAAGTACCGAAAGCTGCTCGACCCGCTGTTCGCGCCCAAGCGAGTGGCGGAGCTCGAATCGAGCTTCCGAAAGCTGGCCGCTGAACTCATCGACAGCTTCAGCGATGAAGAGGAAGTGGATCTCTACGAGAAGTTCTGCGTACCGCTCCCCTGTCTAACGTTTTTGGGGCTGCTCGGAGCGCCCACCGAAGATCTCGACTTCTTCCTCGAGTTCAAGGACGGGGTGATTCACGCGGAGGGCAATACGGCCGAGGAGAAGATGGCCTCGGCGGCAGTCGCCGGTCTGAAGCTCTACGAGTATCTGAACGCGCTGATCGAAGAGCGCCGCAAGCACCCGCCGCGCGATGACCTGCTCGGCACGCTCATGGAGGGCACCGTCGACGGTGAGCCGGTTACTCAGCTCGAGTTGCTGAACATGCTGTTCCTACTCATGTTCGCCGGCCTTGACACGGTCACCGCGTCGATGTCGTGCATCTTCGCTTGGCTGGCCCGCAATCCTGATGAGCGCGACTTCCTAGTGGAGAATCCCACCTCGATCCGAGCGGCGGTGGAGGAACTGCTGCGGTACGAGTCGCCCGTCCCATCGGGCACCCGGTACGCGACTGAAGACATCGACCTAGGCGGCGAGGTGATACATGCCGGTGAGGCGATTCACGCAATCTGGTCGGCCGCCAACGCCGACCCGGCGAAGATAGATAATCCACTCGAAGTGAAGTTTGACCGTGCGCGGCAGATTCACATGGTGTTCGCCAGCGGAACCCACCGTTGTCTGGGGTCGAACCTGGCTCGGCTGGAACTGAAACTGGCGGTCGAAGAATTCCACCGCCGGTTTCCGCGCTATCACATTTCACCGGGCAAGCAACCGGTGTACAGCAACATCGCTGTCCGTATGGTGAGCTACCTGCCGGTCACCCTGCGAGCCGACTAGCCTGCTGCGCGGCGGTGGAGGCCGAGCATTGATCCCTTCCACCGCTGCGCGGCAATGCAACATTAGTCACGCACTGGTCGATTTCTCACCACGGCCCTTCGAGCCGCTCGACTACGATAAAACCTGCAAGAAAGGCCGATACTTCCGAAAGCGTGACGATGCCCGGTATTCGCCAGATGCAACGCGAGAGCGCCATGGAACTCATCAGCCAAGTTGCGGTTCAGATGATTGCGCGTGGCGGCTATGACGCAATGACCCTGGCCAATGTGGGACAGCTCGCTGGTTACAGCCGTGGCCTGGCTACCCACCACTTCGGTTCGAAGGCCGGATTACTCGAATCCGTGCTCGGCACCATCCTTGCCAAGAATGCTGAAGTGTTCAGATCCGTCACCGAAGGCAAAGTGGGCCGAGAGCGATTCGCCGCCATCATCGACTCCGCGCTGTCCCGATGCGTCGAAGCGCCCGACCAGGCACGGGCGTACTTGATGTTGACGCTGGAACCGACGGCCACATGGGCAGCGGCAAGGCTCATCGATCAGACAATCCAGTTTCGTGAGGCGGCCGAGGACGCAGCGAGGGATGCCATTGCGCGGGGCGAGATTTCGTCAGACTGGCATCCGGCGGACGTTGCAAGCATCGCCTCGGCCATGGCCCGAGGCTACGCGTATGAATGGGCTGCCGATCCGCAGACAGATCTCATGGACGCACGACGGCGCGTCGCGACATTCGTAGCATCCCTGGGCGGCAACTCAATGCCACCAAAGAGAACCTCCACTGCGGTTGACACTCGGCGAGGCAGCCGCACCCGGGACTCGAAGAAGGCAGCCGCCGATGACCCTTCAGGTTGAGTTTATTCCGTTGCGGCGTAACGCCATTGCGTTGAGCGAGAGTCCATAGCCACGACACAGGGCAGCCTGGTGGACCACCAGGCTGCCCTGTGCCATATGTACTCAGGACGTCTTGATGCTCAGTTCACCCGTATCCGGAACATCGAACAGTTCCTCGAAGGTACCGCGCAGCACGCGGTCCTTGATCTTGGGATCTACGGTGTCGAAGATGTCGTGCAACGTCTGCTGCGTGTGTCCGTACGTGCCCTCGAGGTGAGGGTAGTCGTCACCCCACATGACGTTGTAGTAGTTGGTGTCCTCGATAACCTGCACGGCACTGATGTCGTGCTGAAAAGACGTGTACACCTGCGAACGGATGATCTCACTCGGGAGCCGATCCAGTCGCGGCCGCACGAACATGCCGTGCTGACGGTAAGCCTCGTCCATGCGGTCGCCGATGGCCGGTACCCATCCGGCGCCACCCTCGGCGACCAGCATCTTGAGGTTGGGATGGCGGTCGAGGGCTCCGCTGGCGACCAGGTGCGAGATCACGCGCATACCGGGATAGGTCGTCTCCATGTAATTCACCACTGCGCCACCGGGACCCCGGTAGACCACCTGCGCACCGCCCGTGCCGATGTGATAGGCCAACACCATGTCGTTGGCGGCGGCGGCGTCCCACAGCGGCTTCCACAGATCCAACCCCCAGTCCTTATCCGCGGGCATCGTGCACGGCAGGAAAACGGACTGAAATCCGTTCTCCCGCGCCCACTCCAGTTCTCGGACGGTATCTGCGACATCGACGAGGGGCATCATCGCCGGCGTGAAGATGCGGTTCTGGTGGCCCATGAAATCGTCCTTGGCCCATTCGTTCCACGCGTGGGCCACCGCTTGTGACAGTTCGGGTTCACTAATATCGACCGACCAGAAGCCGACCGACGGGAAGGCTAGCTGGCAACGCACGCCCTCCTGCTCAAGATCCTGCAGACGAATGTCGAGGTCGCAGAATCCGGGCGGCCGCATGGCATCCATGAAGTCGTTGAGGTTCCGGGTCATCGTCTTGTTGTCGACGTAGATGACTTCGTACTTGTCACCCCGTTCGGTTCGGGGTGCTCGATCGGCCAAACGCTTGGGCAGTCGGGAGGTCCAGAGATCCTCCGGTTCCATCACATGAGAATCACCCGAGTGTGCCCAAATTTTCTCACCCTGAATGCTCGACTCCACTGCCGGAGAAGCGATTGCCTGCGCCATACGAACTCCTTTTGGTTATCCACTGCGCGGCGCCCACTCCATTTACCTGGCGACCGCCTTCTACAAGGCAACTATACACTGTAATGTGATTCCAGCGCCAAGATATTGCCCCAACTTCCGACAACAGTCACATGCTGCAACCCTTGATTCGTGGCGAGTCCCACTGTGCACAACGTTCCGCACATCTAGAGAGTCCGGCGCAACTGCTACCACGCCATCCACGTCGTCCCCGCCACCCAAACGTTCTAACTACCAAACGCTTTCGGTATGCGGCACAGCTGCTAGAACTCAAGGGGGACACCGACGGTCCGCCTTCGGTCAGGTTGGCTCCGGGCTAGTAGGTCAGCTCCACGAGCAACCGGCCGTCGACCTCAGTGACATGACCATGCAACCCCGTCGGTACCCGGTCGAAGGTGGCGGCACGGTCGGCGGTGTTGGACACGTAGAGCAGACCGCCCTCCTCATCAATGCGCCACTCCGCTTCATTCACCGCAGCGTTCGGTTCTCCCGGTGAACCCATCGCAAGTGCCGGGCCGCATGCGAAGACGGGCGCGATCGGCGCCACGACATCCGACAGCAGGGCGATTGCCGACGGACGCGCCCACACGGACTCCACGCCGCCGAGTAAGTCTCGTGGCGACAAGCCCTTCTCGGTCCAGCCGGCAACCGTATCGGCTCCCAAACCGACAAAGGCCTTCACCGGGAACTGCTGTAGAAACGCCGCTGACCGACCGGCATCGAACGGATACACCTCAGCGGGCAGATAGGTGATGCGAAGAGCCTTCATGGCACGCACGATCGGCGAAAACCAGGGAAGTTCGCATGCGGCAGCGGTCACGATCGCTATATCGCCGGCACCGAGGCCCGCTGCGGTCAGCCGCTCCAGCGCCCACGCGGTGTCACGCTCGAATTCCGGCCAGCCGATTTCGAAGTCGAACTGCTCTGAGCCGTATTCGTACCGTGCGATGCCGTAGATCGGCGCCCTCGGCAACTGGCCGGCTCGCGCCGTCATCGTCGCTCTGCTCATGCCTTCACCTTCCTGGCGAACTTGGCGACGCTCTTGCTGGCTGCAAGCAGTGAGTCGACGTCGATCATTTCTGCGTCGATCGGCACTCCGAGACCCTCCGCCAGGACCCGGGTGGCCCGGGTGCGGAGCTCGTCCACGTCACGAGTGCTCTGGGGCGAGTACCCAAGCCGGATGTGCAGTCTCGACGCCGGTCCGTCGTAGACGACCTGAAACATCGCGTCTGAGAACTCCGGCACCGACTCCACACGTTCCCACACATCGGAGAGCAGAAGCGCTTTGCCCGCAACGGACATCTCGTCACCACTGCGCCCGGCGATCCACATCCTGGCGTGCGTTCGACCGCTCGGCGCGGGATCGCGATTGAGCCGAACGAGGTCACCGGTCCGAAAACGGATGTAGGGCGCCGCCATGTTGTCAAGGTCGGTCGAGACGAGTTCCCCTAATTGGTTGTCTCCGACGGGCGTCCCTGTCACCGGATCAAGCGTCTCGGCGAACACGGTGTCCTCCCACAGTTGGTAGCCGTCGTGCTCAACGCCCTCCCATGCGGTGCCGGTGTCGCCTGCGCTCGTGTAGGTGAACAGGTTGAGTCCCCATTCATCACGCACCTTGGCGGTCTGCGCCTTGCCGAGCGGCATGCCTGCGAATGCGGCACCCTTAAGCGACGAGAGCATGTCCCGCATGTCGTACTTGTCCTCGAGCTTCTCCCACTCGAGCACGGTCGGCAAGAAGAGCTGCAGGTACCTGATGTCGTACTGCTTGATCGCCTTGAGTACCTCTTCGCCCCTGCCGATCCATCCATCGATGAAAACCGGTACTACACCGAGCATCTGGAAGAACGAGTCAAAGTAGTTTCGAAACGTGCCCGCCGGAATCAGGACTCGGTCGCCCGGGCGAAGGCCCAGACACCACAGGTCCCGCGCGGAGATTGTGGGCAGTGGCGCTGCGATGGACCAGATCTCCGGTATTGGTTCGGGGGTGCCCGTACTGCCGGAGGTGGAGGTGATCGACGTCAACTCGGCTTGATCGACGCACAACAGCCCGGCGAAGGGATCGCCGGTCCTGGCCCGGAACGCCCTAAGGTCGTCCTTGCAGATAGTCGGCACCTTCGTCACGAAGTCATCGATCGTACGGACCGACGCGGGATCGAGGCCAACGGCCGACCAGACCTCGCGGTAGAACGCGGAGCGCTCCCACGCGTACGGCACGAGTTCCAGAATCCGACGCTCCTGCAGAGCGGTGAGTTCGTCACGACTGGCTGTCTCGATCGACGGCTCGAAGAACCGATCGTCGTGAGCTTCGGCCTTTGTGCTCATGATCCTCCGCCTACTATCATTCGCATCACATTACAGCGTAAATGTGATGCATCGGCGGGGAACGCTACCACTCCGGCGGAGGAGAGTTGCGGTCCTAGTCGACGGCCAGTTCCAGATACTCGTATCGGCGCGCCAGAACGCTGGGCAGCCACGGTCCGACATCGGCGGCCTGGAA
This sequence comes from Mycobacterium sp. NBC_00419, assembly GCF_036023875.1. Taxonomy (NCBI): domain Bacteria; kingdom Bacillati; phylum Actinomycetota; class Actinomycetes; order Mycobacteriales; family Mycobacteriaceae; genus Mycobacterium; species Mycobacterium sp. NBC_00419. Next base: position 4,606,085 of record NZ_CP107931.1, on the reverse strand, counting down.
CCACGACGTCCGCTCGAACAGTTTCGGCAGTACCGTCATGGCTTCCAGCCGGGCCAGCGGCGCACCCAGGCAGAAATGCGCACCCTTGCCGAAACTCATGTGGCCCTTGGTGTTCGGCCGGTCCAACCGGAACTCGTCGGGATCCTCGAAATGTTCCGGGTCGCGGTTGGCGGCACCCCACACCAGCAGCACCCGGGAACCGGCGGGCACCGCGACACCGGCCAGTTCGGTATCGCGCAGCACGTGTCGGTAGTGGGCACGGAACGGCGGCTCCATCCGCAACGTCTCCTCGACGAAGGCGCCCATCAGTTCGGGATGCGCACGCAGCCGGGTCTGCAGATCGGGGTTGGTCGCCAGGAAGCCGACCGCGGTGCCCAGCAGTGACGCGGTCGACTCGCCGCCGGCGCTGAACAGCGAGACCAGGATCAGCTGGGCAGTGAACTGATCGATCCGCCCGTCGGCGCACGCCTTGGCCAGGTCCCCGATCAGATCGTCGCGCGGATCGGCCGTCGCCCGAGCCAGCTGCTCGAGGATGTAGGAGCTCAGATCGGTGATCGCCGACATCGAGTCGGCGAGCTCCTCAGCGGACATCAACCCGTCCAGCAGCTGGGTCGAGGCATACCCCCACTGAGCCAGCTGGTCGGCGTCCTCGTCGGGCACGCCGATCATCCGGGCGACGATCATCATCGGCAGCCGATTGGCCACCGACTCCATCCATTCGACGTGTCCGGAGTCCAGGCTCCGCTCCCACAGCGTGTCGAAGATCTCGACGATCAGCGGCTCGAAGGCGCGCACCCGCTTCGCGGTGAACTGGGACAGCACCAGCTTGCGGTGGGCGGCGTGGATCGGGTCGTCAGCGGTCACCAGGATGTGGGTCGGGCCGCCGACCTTGTCCATGGTGAACGGTGCCACCCCGCCGTCGGCGGTGTAGGTCATCGTCGCGGTCAGATTGGACGAGAAGTCCTCGGTCCGTGTGACGACCTCGGTGATCGCCTCCCAATCGCACACCAGGTAGAAGCCGGAATCGCCGACCCGGTGCACCGGTCCGGCCTCGCGCAACCGGTTGTAGAGCGGGTACGGATCCTGGATCGCGGCGGTCCCGAAGAACTCGGCGGGGTCGAGAAGAAGAGCCGTCATGCGTTAAGGCCTACCAGACCGGGGTCGAATGTCGCCCGGGAAACAACCGAAGCCGCTGCCGCGGAGACGATCAGCGCCGCGTCGTCCTCGTGGCCTTTCGGGAAGACGATCTCGGCGCTGTCGGGGTCCTCACGGTGTGCCATCAGCCAGTCATAGAGCAACCAGTCGACCGCGCACGTCACCGCCAGCGGATCGGCATCCACCGAACGCGCCGAGGCCACCACTGCCTGGAGTGCGTCGCGGTGCTCCTTGCGGGCGGCCTCCTTGTTGACTCCGGAGCTGTCGAACAACAGCATCGACAGCGTCAGCGGAAACCGCTGGCCCGCTTCGGTTCGCACTAACCACCGGCCACCCTTCCACGGCTTGTCCGGGTCGACCTGGTGGAACTCCCCGAAGCCGCCGATCACCCCGAGCGACGGGTCGTCGAGTTCACCGTCGAAGGGCGCGGGTCCCAGCAGTCCCAGCGGCTGGCGGGCGCGGATGGAGAACAGTGCCGCGGTGCCGACGATCTTGCCGGCCCGGACATCGGCACTGTGCCCGGTCTTCTCCAGCGCCGCAGCATATTCGAAGCACAACCGGTCCAGGGTGCGGTGCAATTGCAGAAGGTCGTCGCGCTCGTCGGAACTGGCGGGGCCGCGGCCACCGCCCAGGACCTCACCGAATCGCTTGGCGGCGATGATCAGCGCGTCATCGAGCGCCTCCAGGTGGGTGGCGATCAGACGGTCAGGTTCGTCGTCGTCAGCCACCAGGGCCTGCAATGTGGTCGCGGTGCCCGACGGGGTCGCCCAGTAGAAGCCAATCTGGTCGTCGGCCTGCACGATCCGGGGTCTCACCGCTGCCTTCTGCTCTTCGCGCAAGCGCTCATCGGTCCCGCCTCCAGAGCATCACCCGGTTGTTGCCCGAGTCCGCCACCGCCAACATGTCACCGCGCAGGGACAGCCCGTAGGGCCAGCACAGGGTGTCGCGCTGCACCGAGGTCCAGCGGTTCTCGCCATTGGATCCGAAATCATGCTGGGCCAGGACGTGATCGGCGCCGCGACCGTCGACGGGCACGCCGTCCCACAACAGGATCCGATTGTTGGCGGTATCGGCAACGGCCAACCTCCCGGTATCAAGACACGCCGCGTACGGGAACCGGAACCGGTCATTGGTGTGCGGGCCGTACGGCCACTCGCCGGACTCGGCGAAATCCGGCTGCCCCAGCACCATGTCGGCGTCACGGTCGGCCTGCGGCGGCGGGGACCATCCCAGCACGCGGTGGTCACCGGCGTCGGCGATCAACAGAAGCTCGTCGTGGCCGGTGATGTCGTGCGGCCAGCGGAAACTGGCCGGTCCCGCGGGGCCACCACGGTTCTCCTCGCGGGCGCTGGCATCGGGCTGGCCGAGTACGACGTCGGCCGGCTGCCCCGGCTCGGGAATCCCGTTGCGCCACCCCATGACCCGCCGGTTGCCGGTATCGGCAACCCAGAACGTCGAGCCGACGATCGCGATCCCGAAGGGCCAGTACAAGCTCGACGCCGAGCACTCACCGCCTCGGTTCTCCAACACCGACGACGCATCGGGCTGACCGAGAATCACATCCGGTGCCACGTCACTGGTCTCGGGCACGGTGTTCCACACCAGGATTCGGTGGTGCCAGGCGTCGGCGACGACCAGCCTGCCCTCATGCACCAGAACCCCGGTGGGCAGGTTCATCCCCCGCTCGGGGCCGCGGCCACCCGCGCCGTGGCCCTCGGATTCCCCGTCAGGCTGACCGAGGACGACGTCGGCCGGTTGCTCGTCGCGGCAGGGCATCTCGTGCCAGATCAGCACCCGGTGGTTACCGGAGTCGGCCACCACAAGATGCTGCTCACCGATGAACACCGCGCGCGGTGAGTACATCCACGCCATCGACGGCTTCGCGGGCGGCAACGCCAGGCCACCGGGTGCCGGGGCGCCGAGCCACAAGGCCGGGGACCAGCCGCCGGAGAGGTCGACTGCGGGGGCTACGTCAGGCTTGGTGCCCAATCCACCGGAGCTGCCGGGCCAGCGACCATCGGCCGGGTTGTTGTGCCGAACGGTATAGCGGCTCATCCGCCGACGCGGACCCAGACGTCACCGTCGTCGACCCGCAACGGAAGCTGCTCGAGTTGGGCGCCGGGGGCACTGAGGCACTCCCCCGAGGTCGCGTCGTAGCAGAAGCCGTGCCAGGGACAGGTCAGCGTGTTGGTGGTGAGGTCGAGCACCGCGTTGTCCAGCGGCAGCGCCTCGTGCGCGCATTCGTTGCGGTAGGCCGTCAGCCGCTGGCCGGCATTGACGACAATCACCGGCGTATCCGCACCGGCGGCGGTCAGTGTCAGCACCGTCAGGTCGTCGACCGGCAGATCGGTGGCCGGCCCGACCTTCACCCATCCCTCCGCGGCCGGGTCCCGTCCGATCAGCAGGGCCTCCACCGGAATCAACGTCGGCGAGGGTTCATTCGGCAGCACCTCGACGGCGCTGATCGACGGAACACCTTGTACCAGAGCCTCTTCCACCAGATTTCGCAGCGTCACCGACGACATCGAGCACCCGTTGCACGCCCCCTCCAGACGCACGAACGCGGTACCGTCCTCCACCCGCACCAGGTTCACGTCGCCGCCGTGGCTGTGCAGCTGCGGCCGCACCGTGGCCAGCACCTGGTTGGCATGGGTGATCGGGTCGGGGCGCACGATCCCGTGCAGCGACAGCAGCAGGTGCACGGTGGGGTCGTCGACGAGATCGAACAGCGCCTCGCGGGCGGGCTCGTCGGCGCGCATCCGGCGCACTATCGTCACCAGCCCGGCGCGGTGGATCGCCTCGACAGCGGCCTTGAGCTCCTCGGCCACCGCGCGGGCCGCCGGCTCCAGGCCGGCCAGTGCCGCCACCGCATCATCGACGCGTTTGGCCAGCTCCTCGAAAGTCGGCTCGCTGACGGCACGCTCGGTGGTCGTCGACATGTATTACTCCTGCTCGGTGTCGGTCCGGTTCAGCGCGGTGTGCCGGGCTACTTCGTCGAGCACACCGCGCACGGTGCGCATCGCGTCGTGGTCGCCGAACTCCTCGAAGATGAACCTCGCCTCGTACAGCTTGGCTTTCGCCTGGTCGAACACGCCAAGATGGGCCAGCACATTGCCCTGGTTCGCCAACACCCGCGCCCGGCCCAGCGGGTCGGTGTCGCGGTCGCGCGCCTCGAGCACCGCCTCGTACAACTCGACGGCCTCGACGAGGTTGTCGGCCTGGTGCTTGGAGGGCGTGTACACCAGCGAATTGGCCAGGTTGAGCTGCACGCTGGCCCACTGTTCCGGGTACTCCTCGCGGGTGTACACCTTGAGCGCCGAGCGCAGCGACTGCGCGGCGACACCGAGCCGAAGCTGCCCGGAGGCCTCCGTCATCGGCATCGTCAGATACGCCGTGGCCAGGTTGGCGTGCGCAGAGGCCCACAGCAGCGGCGCCTCCTCGCGAAGCACCAGCTGTAGCGCCGAATGGTAGTGCGGTATCGCGGCATTGAGTAGATCAGGGCGTTCCTGGGCCTGCTCGTGCAGCAGTCCGGCGACGTTGAGGTGCAGCTCCGCGCGGGCCACGCGCAGACCGTCGGCCCCGTCGAGCGCCGCCAGCGCCGTCTCGAACCGCCGATAGGCGTCGGGGTTGTTGCTGTGCGCAGCGATCGACGCCGCCGCGCCGAGCAGCACGCCGCACAGCGGCCGCGAGACTCCGGTGGCCTCGTCGACCGCCTGGTCCAGCAGCCCGGTGGCCAGTATCTCGGCCCGCTCGTTGAACGCCTTGCTGGCCTGCGCCGAGAGCACCAGCGCGGCGAGCTCCGCGGTGGCACCCCCCAGCTCCGGCGGGGTGTCGGTGCGCCCGAGCGAGAACAGCACCACGTCGACGAGCACCCCGAATTCGCCGAGCGCCGAACGCAACTCGTCGGCGTCCTCGGCGTCGGAATCCATGACGAACCGGTTGTACCGGCTCACCGGGTCGTCACCGGTCAGGGCAGCCAGAGCGCCATCGCGGTCACCGGCAAGGGCCAGCTCGTGGGCCCGCAGCACCGGCGGCCACTGGGTGGGCAGCTGCCCCGCCAGCAGCGCTTCCCGTGCCTCCTCGGTATCCGGGGAGGCGGGAATCAGCATGTAGCCCAACGGAAGCGGGAACGCACCGAGCGGCTGTGGCCGCGCGGCAAGCACAGTCGGATCCACGAGATGGGTCGATACGTTGGTCGATACGGGGGTCAAGGCATCCCTTTCGTCATCCGTTGAGGGGTCCACGGATATCGCGCTCGGCGGCGCGTCTGATCAAGTTGGCGGACAGTTCCGCGCGGGCCTTCGTGCTGTGGGTGTCGATACGCTTGCGCACTACCCCGTCGGCGAACACCACCACGATCTCCACGGCCCAGCGGCCGCGCTCCTCGACCACGACGGTCTGGACATCGAGCGCTTCGTCGGTCGAGGTGACCTCGGGGACTCGGGTCTTGGGGCGAACCGGCGGTTGCTCGCACATCACCATCACAACCCTGGACCTTCAGCGCCGATCCAGGGGAATCCGCAGCGCCTTGTGTGCATCGTCCCAGAATGCCTCACGAACGCCCGCCGGGATACGGTCCTCGAGAACCTCGCGGACCAGGACGGCCCGGTCGCCGGCGGGGGTGCGCTGTTTGAGCAACAGGCCGCCACTGCGCGGCCCCCGCAGCGGGATCAGCCACAGGTCGTCGTCGCGCAACACCGCTGCCACGGCGTCGGACGGAAACCGGCTGGCCGCCAACGCGGCATCCAGCCGCAGATACCCGTCGGCGGTGAACTCCACGGTGGGCTCGGCCTGCACCTCGGGCCGCAGCGGGGCGAAGAAATCGCGCTCCACCACGGCGATGACCTCTTCCATCGCGGCCAGCACCGGCTCGGAGAGGTCGGTGCCCAGGGCGACATTGGCCGCCTCGATCAGGAACACGGTGATGTCGGTCGGGCAGGCCTCCCCCAGCGCCCACCGGGCGAACGGGATGGCGTGGTCCCACCGGAACGAATGAGTGTGCAGACCCTGCAGCGGCGGCATGTCGTCCAGTTCCGTACCGGGCACCCGGTAGATGGTCCCGGGGGCGGCCCCGGTTGCCGACGCGTCGATGATCACCACCCGCTGTGCGCCGCGCATCTGGAAGGCGACGTCCATGCCGGCCGTCCCACCGTCGACCAGCTTGGCGTCGGTCGGGACGCCGCGCTCCCACAGGTGCCGAACCAGAACCGGTCCGACGCCGTCATCGCCGCGCAGCAGGTTGCCGCAACCGACGACGAGCACTGCACACCCAGGCGGCTCGATGTCCATAGGAGGGGGGTGGATATCGACACCGCCTGGGTCGCTGCGGGATTCGGGTGACCCGGGCTCGGCCGCCGGGATCACACCATTCCGTTGATGACGAACTTCGAGAGCTCCTTGCCGGTCTTGCCGTCGTAGGCGTGGACGGTGCAGACCAGACACGAGTCGAAGCTGCGGGCCACGTGACCGAGTTCCACCGGGTCCTCGGCATCGACGATCGGCGAGCCGACGAGTGCCTTCTCGATCGGGCCCAGCACGTCGTTGCCGTCGCGCGGGCCGATGTTCCACGCGGTCGGTGTGACGACCTGGTAGTTCTTGATCTTGTTGTCCTCGATGACAATCCAGTCGCTCAGCGAGCCACGGGCAGCCTCGGTGGAGCCGAAGCCCTTGCCCTCGGCGTACTCGGTGGGCTTGGTGTAGAAGCTCTCCTTGAGGTCGAGCTGGTCCAGCCAGCCCTTGACCCACTTGTAGTACTTCGGGCCCTCGTGCATGCGGGCCAGCTGCCGGGTCAGCACGCTGGGCCCGATCTTGCTCAGGATGTCGACGAACAACGGGTCGTTGTCCTGGTGCGGCGCGGCATTGGGGCCGCCCGCAGCCATCCGGCGGGCCAGCGGTCCGGCCTCCAGTGGGATGGTGCCGAGGTCGCCGACGGCGTAGCGCGGTGACTTCGCCCAGCTGTACTTGCCTTGTTTCCTGCCCTCTTCGGGGTCGATCGGGAGGGTCTCGCCTTCGAACGGGTGCAGCGGCTTGCTGCCCTGATAGAAGGAGTGGCTGGTGTCCTCGCGGACGTTGGCCTGATCGAACTCGTGCCACTGGCCCTGTGCGTAGATGCCACCGCGGCCGATCAATGCCGCGTTGCGGCCCTCGATGGTGGGGTTCTCATACAGCGTCGGGTCGAAGTAGGTGCCGGTGGCGATGTAGTTGCCCACCCCCTGGCCGTACTTGTCCAGGCCGATGTCGAGGCAGTAGCGGATGAAGAAACCGCAGTCGCTATTGTAGTGCGACTCGTTCTCGTCCACCCAGGCCAGCACATCTTCCCAGGTCTTGTTCTCCAGCCAGCGGTCGATGCTGCAGCCCAGCCACGCGCCCTCGAGCCAATTGTCCTTCCAGTGCTCGAGAATCGCGATCGAGCGCGTCACGTCCGACAGCGTCGGTGCGCACATCACCCCACCGGGCACCATGAAGCTGGAGTGCGGCCACTGCCCGCCGAAGATGGCGTAGACCTCAACCGGCTTGTTGGACAGCACCACACCCTTCTGGTAGCTGGTGCCGACATAGGGCGCAAAGCGACGGACGGCCTCGTCGTACAGCTTGGATTTGGCGTAGTTCTTGTTGGTCAGGTCAATGGCGAACAGCGCGTAGAAGTAGCGCGGAATCGATTGCAGGGTCTCGCAGGCCTGAGCGATGTTGCGGATCAGGGTGGCGTTGGCCGGCATGTGGGTGCGCCAGGCGGTGTCCAGGGCGTAGGCGGACTTGTACAGGTGGCTGCCGCCGCAGATCCCGCAGATACGCGGACAGACGACGAGGCCGGCCTGTGGGTCCTTGCCCCGGAGGATGATCTCGAAGCCGCGGAACATCGCGGCCTCGGTCCAAGCCGACGTGACGACCCCGTCCTCGATGGTGACGCGGACGTCGAGGTCACCCTCGACCCGTCCCAGCGGGCTGACGTACAGGTCAAGTGCGGTCATGTGCAGTTCCTCCAAAAGGGTTGAGCGCAAGAAGTTTTCGGGGTGGTGTTAGACGACGAACATGTCCTCTTTGGACCACTGCGGGGCCGCGATACGAGCGGCTGCGGCGTGAGCCATGTAGGTGAGGTGGTCGGATCCCTCCGGCACTTCCTTGGGGATCACCCCGCCGACCTTCTGGGTCTTGAACAGCGTTCCCGGAGCCAGGTCGAAGTGTGGGAATTCCGGCTCGGTGCAGCCCAGGCACGGCATACCGGCACGCGTCTTGGACGACTGCCGGTTCCACAGGATGCGGTTGCACGGCGAGTGGGTCATCGGACCGCGGCAGCCGAACTCGTAGAACAGGCAGCCGGTGCGGGTGCCTTCGCCGAACGACATGGTCGACTGCTTGTATTCGAAGAATTGGACACGGGTGCAACCGGTTTGGGTGAACGTCTTGAAGAACGTCTCGGGCCGGTGCAGTTCGTCCAGGGCGATGTCGCCGGCACGTCCGGTGGCCAGCGCCACGATGATCTGGGTGATCCAGTCCGGGTGCGCCGGGCAGCCGGGGATGTTGATGACGGGCAGACCCATCTTGGAGCGGAAGTCGGGTCCGAGGAATCCACCCTTGTCGCGCTTGTGGAACTGCAGACCGGTCGACGCCGACGGGTTGGGCTCCATCGCGGGAATGCCGCCCCAGCAGGCGCAGTCACCGATGGCCACCACAATCTGGGCCGCGCCGGCCAGATCGGTCACCCAGTCCTTCATCGGGCGGTCGGCGAACATGTCCATCCGGCCGGTGCCGTTGGGCGCCTCGATGACGGTGCCCTCGAAGACGAAGATGTCCAGCGGACGGTCGCCTTTGGCGCAGTCCCAGAACACCTTCTGGGCGTTCTTGCCCAGTTCGAGCCCCAGCGACGGATGCCAGATCAGGTCCAGCCCGAAGTCGACGATGAGGTCGACGACGTTGGGTTCCTCGGCGTTGAGAAACGACATGGTGTTGCCACTACATGCCCCTCCCTGAAACCACAGAACGGAAGCCATGCAGAACTCCTCTCAAAGGACGACCTAGGGCGAGGCCGACGCGGGCTGATGAACGACAGATCGAGCGGTGGACGAACAGGCGGCGGGCGACGAGGTCACTACTGACCCACTCGGCGGCCGAAGGACTTGGCGACCGCGAGCAGGAAGCCAAGGCCGCGGGCGATGTCGGGATCCTTGGTGGCCTTGTACAGGCCGTAGAGACCCTTCGGCGGGTTGGCGGCGCCGGCCTTTCCGTCGACCAGTGCGTCGCCCACCGAGGCGAGCAGCTGCGCGGTCTGCGGGTCGGTGAGCTTGGAGGTCAGCAGGGTGTTCAGCGCGGGCGTCGCGCCGACGACCGAGCCGGACAGGGTGGCCAGGCTGGTGGCCAGGCTTTGCAGGTCGACACCCTTGAACGCCGCTGCGCCGGGGATTCCGGCGGCCACCGAGGCGCCGCGGAACTCGGAGACCGCCGAGGAAACACTCTCGGTGATCGTGTCGCCGCGCCGGACCAGACCGTCCAAGCCGCTGACCAGCACAGCAAGCACATCGGCATGATCAAGCAGGGTGTTGAGGGCCTCGGCGACCCTGGGGTCGTCCAACCGGTCCCGAACCGAATCCGCGGGGGTGACCGCCACTGCCTGACCGTTAGCCGTCATGCAAACCTCCTGGAGAGCCACCCACGGCACACCTACGGCAGGTGTGGCTTCAATCACAAAAGTAGACCTATGGGACTGTTGTGCCTATCGCTTTCGCGCAGTGGCTGTCAGGATTGCGAAGAATTGACCGCGTTGAAGCGACGCCGATGTTTAGGGGGCTGGACGTGCCGAATGCAAGCAAATTTGTGTCGGCCGACCTGCCTCGGGATTCAGAGCACGGCGGGCGTTGATGTCGCGGCTCACCAGACTGGGCTACATCGACGTCCGGCGCACCAGCAACCCGGTCCGCCGCAAGGTCCGGTCGCGGGGTGTGCCACCGGCGCTGGCAAACAATGAGATCTTCTACACCGAGGACGTGAAGTCGGCGGCGAGGCTCATCGCCAAGACGTTGGGGCCGCTGAATCTGACGGTCGGTCCCGACGAAATCCCGGGTTTCGCCGCCACCATGCACGGGGTGCGGCTGCGCAACGTCAGCCTGCTCTATCTCGACCTGCACGTCGCGGCGGCGGTCGACATCCCCATGCTGGGCCCGCACTACGCGGTGCACATGCCGATGAACGGGCGTGCGCTCGCCGAGCATCGCGGAAAGACCTTCGAGGCCAACACAATCTGCTCGGTGGTCAGCAGTCCCGGCGCATCGCTGCGGATGGCGTTCGACCACGACTCGCCACAGCTGATCGTCCGCATCGAGGAGCGGGCCCTGGCCGCACATCTGACCCGGCTGCTCGGCCGCGGCATGGACCGCCCGCTGATCTTCGAACCCGAATTCGACATGGCCACCGAGGCCGCCATGCGCTGGCACGCCGCCGTGCAGTTGATCCACACCGAGGTGTTCCACGAGGGCTCACTGATCCAGCGCGGGCAGGGTATCGGCGCCGTCGAGGAGTTCGTCATCAGCAGCCTGCTGCACCTGCAGCCGTCGAATTACTATGCCGAGTTCCTCGCCCCGGCCCCGCCGGATCAGCGCCGCGCGGTGGTGCAGAACGCCATGAACTTCATCGAGGACCATCTCGCCGAACGCATCACGATGGAAGCCGTGGCCAAGGCCGTGCACATGAGCGTGCGATCCATCCAGCAGGGCTTTCGCGAGGAGCTGGGCATGACGCCGATGACCTATGTGCGGGAGCGCCGGCTCGAGCGGGTGCACGAGGAACTCACCGACGCCATCCCCGCCGACGGCGTGACGGTGACCCAGGTCGCCGAGCGGTGGGGTTTCAACCACCTCGGCAGTTTCGCCGTCGAATACCGAAAGCGTTGGGGCGAAGCACCTTCGGAGACGCTGCGCCGCTAGCCCCGTTCTCGCCCAAACCCACAAACGGGCGCGAAAGTGCGAGAGGATCGCGCCATTTCGTCGATCTCGGCGCTAGCCGTCGACCGGAATGCTCACCGTCACGGTGGTGCCCGCGCCGGGGCGCGACCGTACCTTCACCGAGCCGCCGACCAATTCGGCACGCTCGGCCATCGACAACATGCCGTAGCCGCCGGAGGACGACACCGGCCCGGCCTCGAACCCCACCCCGTTGTCGACGACCTCGAGCCGGGCCACCCCGTCGGCGACGGTGAACGTGACGGTGGCGACCAGCGCCCGGGAATGCTTGACGACGTTCTGGAAGCATTCCTGGGCAATGCGATACACCGCCACCTCGATGTGCTCGGGCAGCCGCTCGTCGGCCAGGTGCAACTCCAGGTCCACCTCCGGGATGGAGGCGGCCAGGCTCGCCAGCCCACCGACCAGGCCGAGATCGTCGAGCACCGGCGGGCGCAGACCGCTGATCGCCGAGCGCGCCTCGGCCAAGGTGAGATCGACCAGATCCCGGGCCTTTTCCAGTTGCTCGGCGGCAGCCGGCTGGTCGCCGTCGTCGACGGCGCGCGCGGCGGCATCGAGTCGGTAGCTCAGGCCGACGAGCCGCTGGGAGATGCCGTCGTGGATATCGCCGGCCAGCCGGCGGCGCTCGCTTTCCTGGGCGGCGATCACCTGCTCCGCGAAGTTCTCGTGTGCGCGTTCGCGGGCGGATAGCTGGCGGTGCAGCCGGGCCTGGTGCAGCGCACCGGCGATGAGCCTGCCGATGATCAGCAGCAGCTCGATATCACGCGGGGTGAAGTCGCGACGCTCGATGTTGTGCACGTTGAGCACCCCGACGAGGCCGCCCGGCTCGGTTTCCATCGGCACCGACGCCATCGAGGTGAAGTCCTTGCCGCGCAGGGCCGCGATCGGCACGTAGCGCGGATCGGCCTCCTTGTCGCTGACGATCACCACCGGCTCACGATGGCTGGCCACCCAGCCCGAGACCCCCGAACCCAGGGGCAGCCGAACCAGTCCCACTTGCTCGTCGAACGGCGGGGTGGCACCGGCCAGCGTCAGCGAGCGGTCGGTGTCGTCGAGCACGTGCACGAAACAGACGTCGGAAGCCGTTGCCGCCGTGATCATCTGGGCCACCGCCGCGGCCATTGGTTCAACCCCGGGACCCGAGGACGTCGCGGCGATGATGTCGAGCAGCAGGGCCACCTCGCGGTCGGCATCGACCAGGCTGTGCATCGCGTGCGGGCTCACGCCGCGGGGGGTGTTCATTGAAAGATGCCCTCGCGCAACGCTGTTGCCGCGGCACTGGTTCGATCGCTGACGCCGAACTTGCGGTAGATGGAGCTGAGATGGGTTTTGACGGTCTCCTCGCCGATCACCAGCTTGGAGGCGATACCGCGGTTGGACAGTCCCGTCACCACCAGCGAGAGGATCTCACTTTCCCGCTGGGTCAGGCCGTGGCGTGCGCCGGGCCAGAACTGGTCGCTCTGCAGCCGGGCCGCCGTCTCGGCGGCACGGGCGGCCAGGCCGGCGTCGATGGCCGTCGACCCGGCGTGCACACCCTCGAGCTGGCGCACCAGTTCGTCGCTGCTGATGCCCTTGAGCAAATAGCCAGAGGCACCCACCCGCATGGCCTGGAACAGATACTGCTCGTCGTCGTAGACCGACAGCAGGATCACCTTCTGCCCGGGGTCGCGCTCGCGGATCTCGCGGCAGAGGTCCAGGCCGCTGGCGCCCTGCATGCGGACATCGCAGAGCACGATGTCGGGATGCAGCTCGGCGATCACCGCCATCGCCTTCTCCGCACCGACTGCCTCGCCGACCACCGCGACCCGTTCGGCGAACGGCGTGAGCATCGCCTTGAGACCCTCGATGACCATTTCGTGGTCATCGACGAGCACCACCCGCACCGTCATGGCATCACCGTAGCGGTGTCGGGTCGGGGAAATCTCGAGGATTAGCGACAGTGCGTCACCGGGAGAAGCGGGTCTCACCTCCGATGACCGTCGCAATCGTCTTGCCCGCACCGCTTTCCACGATTTCGGCCAGGGCGTCGGCGCCGGTGTGCGCGTCGATGCCCAGGATCGTGAAGTCGGCGAGTCGGCCGGGTTCCAGAGTGCCGAACCGGTCGGCCATCCCCAGCGCGCCGGCACCCCCGGCGGTGGCCGCCTCGAGCAGGCGGGCATGGAGATCGTCGCCCGCGTAGCCCTGCGCCCTGGCGATTCGGTGCAGCTCAGCGAGATCGTCGAGCACGTCCAGTGACGGGCTCGACGCCAACGAATCGGTACCGACCGCGATCGCGTTGCCCTCCCGCAGATAGGCCGCGACCGGTGGTTCGTCCAGGCCGATGACGGCGTTGGACCGAGGGCACAGCGCCACGACGGTGGATGTCTGCCGCAACCGTGCCCTGTCCTCAGCGTCGACGTACACGCCGTGGGCGATGTGGGTGCCCGGCCCCAGAACACCCAGATCCTCCGCGTACTGCACCGGGCGGCGTGCGGATCCGCCTTGGCGCAGCAGGGCGAACTCGGCGAATCCCCAGTCCCGCCACTGCTCGGCAAGCGGCCCCGATCCGGTGGCGACGAAGTCGTGTTCGAATGCCGATTCGGCCAGATGGACGTGGGTTCGCAACCCGTACTGGCGTGCCAGAAGCCCCAGGTCGCGCAACACCTCGGTGTCCAACGAATACGGCGCGTGCGGTGACAAACCCACCTGGTGCACCTCGCCGTGTCGCAACACCTCGATCACCTGATCCCGGCCGTGGTCGAACCAGTCGGCTTCGTGCCAGGCCATCACCTCCCAATAAGCGATGCCGTGCACTCCCGCGGTGTGCAGCGCATCCAGGGCCTCGACGTGCGTGACCACATCACCCGCCGCCGTCGTCCCGTTCGCCAGGAGCAGCTGCGCGCCGGCGTATGCGCCCTCGCGCCAGTCCGAGCGGCGCAGGTACTCCTCCTCGAAGGCCTCCGACCACGTTTCGAAGGAGTCGTACTTGACCTTGCCGAGGTCGGCCATCCCGCTGTACTGCAGATGGGTGTGGGCGTTGACCAACCCGGGGATCAACACACCGGGCCACTCCACCACCGTCGCCGCCGGAAGCAGGCGCCGCACATCGTCCAGTGGGCCCACCTCCACGATGGTGCCGCCGTCGACGGCGACGGCGCCGCGGCGGACAACCACACCGGTGCCCGCGAACAACCACGGTGCGGTGTGCAGCCTGATATGCCCAGAACTCATCCGGTCCACAACCCGGGCATCCGGCCGGTCAGGGACGCCACCGTCGCACCGATCGCCAGCACCAGGACGAATACGAGCACAGCCCAATCGGCGGCGTTGAATCTCAAGGTGCGCAACCAGGTACGCGGCGCGGTTCCGAATCCGCGCAGATCGAGCGCGTCGGCAACGTCCTCCGCGTCGACGAATGCGCTGACCGTCACCGGTACCAGCACAGGGCGCATCTGGTTGAGGCGCCGCACCGGATTACGCGTCTGGGCCACCTCGTAACCTCGGAGTCGTTGCGCAGAAACTGTTTCGCGCAGGTTCGCCGAGACTGTCGGGATGAAGCGGAACGTCAGATCGAGACCGTAGGCGAAGCGGTCGGGCACCCCGAGTCGGGCGAAGGCAACGGCCAGGTCCCCGGGCCGCACGGCGAACGCCAGCGGGAACCCGGTCGCCGCTATTGCCATGAATCGCAACAACATTGTGACGGTGTAGGCCACCGAGGCGGTCGTCACGGACAGATTGATGACCGGGATGGTGAACAGCGTCGTGACTCCGTCGCGGTACTGCTGTGCGCCGACGATCAATCCGTTCGCCCCGGCCAGCAACAACACGAAGACCGCGACGAAACCCCAGTTGGCCCGGACCTCGTGGAACGGTATCCGCGCCGCAACGTAGTACCCGAGTGCCAGGACGACGGCGACGGCCATCAGCCGCAGGTCCTGGATCTGCGCGACGATGAGCACCGTGAGCGCGGGTACCAGGATCAGGACGCGCGGATCACGCCGGCCGAGAAACGAGTTTCCCGCAAGGTAGCGCGGGGCCTCCATCAGCGACCGGCACGGTTGGCCAGGGGCTGCCAGGCTTTGTCGAGGACCGGAACGAGTACCAGTGACGCCAGACCGCTGCTGAGCAGGGCAGGCAGGTAGGCCGCGGTGAACCAGTAGACCAGCGTGTTGCCGAGGAAGATGTCAGTGATCGTGAACAGCAGACCGAGGATCACAGCGACGGCGACGATCACCTCGACCCGGACGATCCGGCGCGACTCCTTCTCGGGTTCGCGGGTGTAGTAGGCCAACAGCCCCGCGATCAGACCGACCAGGCCGTTGGCCAGGCTCCAGTTCCAATAGGTCAAGAAGCCGAACCCCTGAATCTGATCGACGATCGCGTTGCCGACGAGCCCGGTGAAGAACCCGGCGACAGGACCGAATCGAAGCCCGACGAACGGGATGATCGCCAGTGCCGGACGGAGGGCCACGTTGGCGGTTCCGGGAACGATGAAGCTGAAGACGCCCAGGGCCCCGTACAGGGCGGCGCCGACCGCACCGAACACGATGGTTCGGGACGTCACGGTCCAGGGCTTGGCGGGTGCTGCGCTGTTGATGGTCATGATTCCTCTTCTGTTGGTGTGGGTGACGGGCTGGATTCAGTGGTCAGGGGACCGCGCTGAGTTGTCGGGCAAGGTCATTCGGCGACGGGATACATCGCTCGCCCGTGGTTGCCGCTCGTGCGGCGCGAACAAAGTCGGTCTCCTGCAACACCGCTCGGCCAGGATCACCCGAGCCGGTGTCCCACAGGGACGTGTCGTGGAGGACGTCATGGGAGGAGCCGTCGGCGATGACCTTGCCGCCGTCGACGACGATCACCCGGTCGCAACGCCACAGCGCCAGATCGACATCGTGGGTGATGCAGTAGACGCTGTCCACACCGGGAAGCTCCAGGATCGAGTCCAGGAAATGCGAAGCTGACGCCTCGTCCTGGCCCGCGGTCGGCTCGTCGAGGATCAGGCACTTCGGGCTCAGCGTGAGAGCAAGCGCAAGGGCCAGTCGGCGTTGCTGCCCGAACGACAGGGTCCTAGGCACCCGCGTCATCACATCGGGTTCGTCGACGAGGCCGACAGCCTGCAGCGCACGCAGACCGATGCCCTCGATCTCGCCCGGGTCGACACCGAGGTTTCGCGGCCCGAATGCCAACTCCTCGGCGACAGTGCCGGCGAACAGGGCCTGGGTCGGATTCTGGAAAAGGTAGCCGCACAACGCAGCGAGCTCTTTAGCCGAGTAGCTCTGCACCGGCCGCTGCTCGAGCTCGATGCTACCGGCGGTGACGTCCGCCAGGCCGACTGCGGCACGCAGCAGCGTCGACTTGCCCGCCCCGTTGCGGCCCAGGATGGCGACGCGCTGACCGGCAAGCAGATCGAGGTTAGCGTCGGCTACGACTGTGCTTGTGTCATAACCGATATCGGCATTCGAATAGCGCAGCCGTGAACCCGTCACGGCGCGCGGCGCGGGCGAGGGTTGGGCGGCCAGGATATCGGCGCGGGCGCGCAACGTATCGAACGGTAGTTTCACCGCGGCCGGATCCGCCGACGACAGGAAGCCGTCCAGCCCACCGGAGTAGGTGATGGTGCCCCGGTCCAGATACACGACGTTGTCCGGTGCAATCGGCACGACATGGTCGAGGCGATGTTCGATGACGATCGCTGACCCACCGGCATCGACGTAGTCGCGCAGCGCCCGCAGAACCCTGTCGGCGGCCTCGGTGTCCAGGTTCGCCAGTGGTTCGTCGACGATGATGAGCCGAGGGTCCATCACCAGGACACCTGCGAAGGCCACGAGTTGTAGCTGGCCGCCAGACAATTCGTGAGAGTTCGCGGCCAGCAGGGATTCGGTGATGCCGAGTCGCTCGGCAGTCCGATGGATACGATCGTGAATTTCACTCGCCGGCCTGCCCCGGTTCTCCAGGCCGAACGCGAGGTCGGCCAGGACCGTCTGGCCCACAACCTGGCGGCCGGGATTCTGCAACAGCGTTCCGACCGATTCCGAGATGTCTTTTATCTTAAGTTGTTTCGCGTCCCGGCCCGCCAGGGTCACCGAGCCGCTGACGGCGGCGCGATAGGCATGCGGCACCAGTCCGTTAATCACCCGCATCACGGTGCTCTTGCCGCAACCGGACGGGCCCGCCAGAAGAACCAGCTCACCTTCGTCCACGCGAAGGTCGATGTCGGTGACCGCGGGTTGGCTTCCCGCGGCGTAGGTCACGCTGACGCGGTTCAGCTCGAGCAGTGGTGTCATCGCCGCGACCCGTCGTTGTCGATGCGGACCCCGCGACTGGCCAGTTTGAGCTCGGCCACTCGGTGATCGGCTGAGGCGGGCAGGGCGTGCAGGCCGGGGCCGAGTTCGGCGCCGTGCCGGGCGATGTACTCGACGGCCGAGAGTTGGATCCCGAACGACAGATCCATGATCTCGATCGGATTACCCTCCCCCGCAGTGCAATTGATGCACGATCCGTCGTCGAGGATCACTACCTCGTTGCCGTTCGGCAACACGAGGGCGTCGATTCGTTCGCCGAGCGCCCTGCGGGTGGCACCGGAACCGAGCGCGTCGGCGACGGCGATCTCGTCCTGCACACCACCTGCGACCGCAACCGCCGCACCCCGCCGGAGCACGAGGAGATGCTCGAGCGCTACCGTCCGAGCGATACCGGTCGCCGAGATGACGAGGTCGGCGCCCGCCACCGCGTCGACCAGCGGCGCGACGCCGAAGCCCGCATACAGAGCCTCCAGGGCTGCGACCGGGTCGACCTCGGTGACGGTGACGACGCCACCCAGCGCGCTGGCCGCCCGGGCGACGCCCCTGCCCACGTGCCCGTATCCCGCCACCACCACCGACTTGCCGGCGAGGGGTTCGTCGAGCAGGTCCTGGATGGTCAACACGCACGACTGTCCGGTGCCATAACCGTTGTCGAACAATGTCTTGCACTTCGCGTCGTTGGCCGCGATCACCGGAATCCGAAGCGTCTGAGCTTCTTCCATCGCACGAACGGCCCACAGGCCGCTCGTGGTCTCTTCGGAGGCGGCCAGCACGTCCTGGAGGACCTGCCCGCGTTCGGCATGTGCCAATTCGATGAGGTGCGCGCCGTCGTCGACGAGGATGCGGTGCCGGCGATCCAGGAATCCCAGCGCCAGCGCATGATCGGTGGCGTGGTCGGCATCACTGCGGGCAAAGACGGCGATACCCGAGCGGAACAGTGCGGCCGCGACATCGTCCCGGGTGCTCGCGCCCTCGCAGAACACCGTCACGTCCGCCCCGGCCTCTGCCAGTACGAGAGCCAGGTTGGCGGTCTTCGGTTCGAGCACCAGGCTCAGCCCGATCCGGACGCCGTCGACGATGCCTGCCGTGCGGAACTGCGTACCGAGGGCCGCGGTGACCGGCATGAACTGTTTGGCCCAGTCGATCTTGTCCTGACCGCTGCGCCACAACCCGGGATCGGTGATCGTGCCGGCGGTCATCGCAGCAGCCTGGTCGCCAGCGTGGCCTCGGCGGCGGGGGCACCGAGGCTTGCCAGCAGCACCGCGAAGTCCGCCCGACTCTCGGCGGTGGCGGTGTCGAGTTGGTCGGCCGTCGGCGCCGGAACCACGAAGACGGGCCGGGGGCCGGAGAGTTGGCGCAGGTTTCGCACCGTCGCCACCGTCGGCTGCTCAGACCACAGGCCGGCGTTCGGCAGTGTCGCGTCGACGACGACAAGCGGGTGATCAGCGGCCTGGAGCAGCTCCGGCGTCAGTGGCGGGTGGTCAACTCCTGCGACGATGGCCACATCCACGTCAGCGGGCACCGCGGGCGCACCGTCGTACAGTCGGGCGCGTATCGGGGACCGCCGTGCAGCGAGCACGAGGGCGACCGGATCGTCCGAGGTCAGTTCGACGTAACCGCCGATCCGGGACAACGCGCTGACGAGCCGCTCACTCAGCGGACCGGTCCCGATCACCAGAAACCGCGTACTGGGCAGCAACAGGTTTGTTTCTCGTGCCAACGACCGCAGCACGAGTTCCGACCAGGCCCCCACCCCGAGCTCAGCGAGCAGCCGGGACGAGTCGAACGTGTCGCGATCGATCACCAGCGTCTCCCCCGTCGACGGCTCGTCGAACGATCCGAGCCGCGCGCCGATGGCCGCGCGCGTTGCGGGGTCGACGGAGGCGTCGACGATCAGGTGTGACCGTGGTCTCTGACGTCGATCAGGGTTGGGATACTTCGAAGGAGAGTCGTGTGTCATTGGCGTAGTTGCGCTTTCAGGCAACCGTCAACTAGTAGCGAAGGCGCACCGGACAGCCAATCCTTTGATTCAAGATGAACTCAACGTCGGCTCCTGGCGCCGCCCGGACCGGCCTCGTGGGCCGCTGCGGGCTGCGGAGCCGACAGCGCTCAGCACCCGCTCGATCCCCTGATCGGGGGATGCCACTGCCGGGCGTGCGGGTTCATACTGCGCACGTGGTCGCAACTCTGGATACTCTCCCCCGGAGTTCCTCATTCTGGTGGGATCGGGCGCGCTGCGCGCACGCCGACGTGCCGGTGCTCGAGGCAGTGGTCTTCGACTTCGATGCCCCCGTCGGCGCCAGCGAGCGCGATGCCCATATGTTCCGGGATCTGATCTGGAGCCTGCACTGCGCCGATATCCGGATCGCGGTCACCGCAGCGGGCGGCCGCGACCGGATCGAGCCCCTGGTGCGCGAGCTGATCGGTGACGGCGTCGTCGAAGTACTGATCACGGGAGACGACGTACTGCGCCCCAAGCCCGACCCGGAGGCCTACCACCGGATGCTGTCCGAACTCGGCCTCGCCGCGGCCCAAGTGCTGGCGTTCGAGCATTCAGCGACCGGGTTTCACACCGCGCAGGCTGCCGGGCTGGCGACGGTGGTGGTCTTGACCGAGCAGCTTCGCGACCACGACTTCATCGGTGCGGCCGAGGTGCTCGACCGGCACAACTGGCCGGATCCGTTGTCGGCCGAACGCTGCCGGCGCCTACACGAGCGCTGGTGGATCAACCGCAGCCGACGCAGCGCCTAACCCGCCTGGCCGCAAGCGGCCATGACCAATTCACGCACGCGCGCCGCATCCGCCTGCCCCTTGGTGGCCTTCATCACCGCGCCGACGATCGCACCGGCGGCCTGGACCTTGCCGCCGCGGATCTTCTCGGCCACATCGGGGTTGGCCGCGAGTGCTTCGTCGACGGCGGCCTGGATCAGTGAGTCGTCGCGCACCATGGCCAGGCCACGACCGGCCATCACCTGCTCGGGCTCACCCTCCCCGGCCAGCACACCCTCGACGACCTGACGGGCCAGCTTGTTCGACAGCTTGCCCTCGTCGACCAGTGCCACCACCTTGGCGACCTGGGCCGGGGTGATGCCGACGGCGTCGAGTTCGACGCCCGCCTCGTTGGCTTTCTGCACCAGGAAGTTCCCCCACCAGGCGCGAGCGGCCTCACTGGAGGCTCCCTGCTCGACAGTGGCCGCCACCAGGTCCACCGCACCGGCGTTCACCAGGTCGCGCATCACCTCGTCGGAGACGCCCCATTCCTGCTGAATTCGCTTGCGCGACAACCACGGAAGCTCCGGGATGGTCCCGCGCAGCCGCTGCACCAGCTCGTCGCTCGGCGCCACCGGTTCCAGGTCGGGCTCCGGGAAGTAGCGGTAGTCCTCTGCGGTCTCCTTGTCGCGGCCCGGCGAGGTGTAGCCGTCCTCGTGAAAGTGCCGGGTCTCCTGGTGGATCCGGCCGCCGGACGCGAGAATGGCTGCCTGGCGGCGCATTTCGTAGCGGACGGCGACCTCGACGCTCTTGAGGGAGTTGACGTTCTTGGTTTCGGTGCGGGTGCCGAACTCGGCCTGGCCGATCGGGCGCAGCGAGATGTTGGCGTCGCAGCGCAGCGAGCCCTGGTCCATCCGGACGTCGGAGACGTCCAACCCGCGCAGCAGGTCCCGCAGCGCGGTCACATAGGCACGGGCCACCTCCGGCGCGCGATCCCCGGCGCCCTCGATCGGCTTGGTGACGATCTCGATGAGCGGCACCCCGGCCCGGTTGACGTCCAGTAGCGAGGTGGTCGCACCGTGGATGCGGCCGGTGTCGCTGCCCACGTGGGTCAGCTTGCCGGTGTCCTCCTCCATATGGGCACGCTCGATCGGGATCCGGAAGGTGCTGCCGTCATCCAGCGGAACGTCGAGGTAGCCGTCGAACGCGATCGGCTCGTCGTACTGCGAGATCTGGTAGTTCTTCGGCTGGTCGGGATAGAAGTAGTTCTTGCGCGCGAACCGGCACCACGGGGCGATCTGGCAGTTCAGCGCCAACCCGATGCGGATGGCCGACTCGACGGCCGCGGAGTTGAGCACCGGCAGCGCCCCGGGCAGACCTAGACACACCGGGCAGACCTGGGTGTTGGGCTCGGCGCCGAACGTCGTCGAGCAGGCGCAGAACATCTTGGTGGCCGTCGACAGCTCGACGTGCACCTCCAGACCGAGCACCGGGTCGAACCGGGCCACGACCTCGTCGTAGTCCATCAGTTCGGCGTTGGCAGTGATCGTCATGGCATCGATCCTAGTGGGGCCGGTTCGGCCCGTCGGCAGACGAGGTCAGCCGAAGAACGCGGCCGCGTCGTCGTAGCGGGACTGCGGGACCAGCTTGAGCTGGCGCACCGCGTCGGCCAGCGGAACCCGGCCGATGTCGTTGCCCTGTAGCGACACCATCATCCCGTACTCACCGGCGTGCGCGGCGTCGGCGGCGTTGACCCCGAACCGGGTAGCCAGCACCCGGTCGTAGGCGGTCGGCGTCCCGCCGCGCTGCACGTGCCCGAGCACGGTGACCCGCACTTCCTTCTTGATCCGCTTCTCGACCTCGTTGGCCAATTGCTGGGCCACTCCGGTGAAGCGCTCGTGGCCGAACTCGTCGGTGCCACCCGAGCGCAACGCCATGGTGCCCTCGGCGGGCTTGGCACCCTCGGCGACGACGATGATGAAGCTCGACTCACCGCGCTGGAAGCGCTTCTTGACCAGCCGGCAGACCTCTTCGACGTCGAAGGGCTGTTCGGGGATCAGCGTCATGTGCGCGCCCGAGGAGAGCCCGGCGTTGAGTGCGATCCAGCCGGCGTGGCGACCCATCACCTCGACCACCATCACCCGCTGATGCGACTCGGCGGTGCTGTGCAGGCGGTCGATCGCGTCGGTGGCGATCTGCAGCGCAGTGTCGTGCCCGAAGGTGACGTCGGTGCAGTCGATGTCGTTGTCGATGGTCTTGGGCACCCCGACCACGGGGACGCCTTCCTCGGACAGCCAGTGCGCGGCGGTCAGCGTGCCCTCACCGCCGATCGGGATCAGAACGTCGATCCCGTTGTCCTCCAAGGTCTGCTTGAGGTCGTCGAGCCCGGCACGCAGCTTGTCCGGGTTGGTGCGCGCGGTGCCCAGCATGGTTCCGCCCTTGGCCAGCAGGCGGTTGTTGCGGTCGTCGTTGTGCAGCTGGATCCGGCGGTCCTCCAGCAGGCCACGCCAACCGTCCAGGAAGCCGACGACCGACGAGCCGTAGCGGGCGTCGCTGGTCCGCACGACCGCGCGGATGACGGCGTTGAGGCCGGGACAGTCGCCACCGCCGGTGAGAACTCCGATACGCATGGGACCTATCTTGCCCGTTGGCCGGTTTCCAGGCAGCGCATCTACAGTGCCGACGGCAGAGTTCCGCGGGCCGCCTCGTAGGCCGCGCCCACCCGGTAGAGCCGGTCATCGGCCAGTGCGGGGGCCATGATCTGCAGTCCGACCGGCAGGTTGTCGTCGGGCGAGAGGCCCGACGGAACCGACATTCCGCAGTGCCCGGCCAGGTTCAGCGGCAGGGTGCATAGGTCGAACAGGTACATCGCGAGCGGATCGTCGACCTTCTCACCGAGGCGGAACGCCGTGGTCGGGGTCGCCGGGGACACCAGGACGTCCACCTTCTGGTAGGCGTTGTCGAGATCGTTGGCGATCAGCGTGCGGACCTTCTGCGCCTGGTTGTAGTAGGCGTCGTAATAGCCCGCCGACAGCGCATAGGTTCCGATCATGATGCGGCGCTTGACTTCTGGGCCGAAGCCGGCGGCGCGCGTGAGCGCCATCACCTCTTCGGCGCTGTGGGTGCCGTCGTCGCCGACCCGCAGGCCGTAGCGCATGGCGTCGAAGCGGGCCAGGTTGCTCGAGACCTCCGACGGCAGGATCAGGTAGTACGCCGACAGCGAGTAGTCCAGATGCGGGCAGTCCACCTCGGTGATCTCGGCGCCCAGAGCGGCCAGTTGCTCGACGGCGGCGTTGAACGAGGCCAGCACACCCGGCTGGTAGCCCTCACCGCTGCGCAGCTGCTTGACCACCCCGATCCGGACGCCTGCCAGGTCACCGGCCGCGCCGGCTTTCGCCGCACCGACGACGTCGGGAATCTCAGCGTCCACCGAGGTGGAGTCGCGCGGGTCGTGACCGGCGATCACCGCGTGCAACAGAGCGGTGTCGAGCACGGTGCGGGCACACGGTCCGCCCTGGTCCAGCGATGACGCGCAGGCCACCAGCCCGTAGCGCGACACCGTGCCGTAGGTGGGCTTGACGCCGACGGTCGCGGTCAGCGCGGCGGGCTGGCGGATCGACCCGCCGGTGTCGGAGCCCAGCGCCAGCGGGGCCTGGTAGGCCGCCAGCGCGGCGGCACTGCCGCCGCCGGAGCCCCCAGGGACGCGCTCGACGTCCCACGGGTTGCGGGTCGGGCCGTAGGCGGAGTTCTCGGTGGAGCTGCCCATCGCGAACTCGTCCATATTGGTCTTGCCGAGGATCGGGATGCCGGCCGCGCGGACCCGGGCGGTCACGGTCGCGTCGTACGGCGACACCCAGCCTTCGAGAATCTTCGACCCGCAGGTGGTGGGCATGTCGGTGGTGGTGAAGACATCCTTGAGCGCCAGCGGCACACCGGCCAGTGGCGACGGCAGCGTGTCACCGGCGGCGACGGCCGCGTCAACACGCGCCGCCGTGGCCAGCGCCTCGTCGGCCGCGACGTGCAGAAACGCGTGGTAGCGCTCGTCGGTGGCGGCGATCTGGTCCAGGCAGGCCTGCGTCACCTCGACCGAGGACAGCTCCTTGGCGGCGATCTTGCGTCCCAGCGTGGCGGCGTCGAGCCGGATCACGTCACTCATCTACTCCGCCTCCCCCAGGATCTGCGGTACCGCGAAGCGGCCGTCGATCGCCGTCGGCGCCTCGGCCAATGCCTCGGCCTGGGTCAGGCACTCGTCGACGACGTCGGGGCGGGTGACATTGACCGACTTCAGCGGATTTCCGGTCGGTGAGACGTCGGTGACGTCGACGGCCTGGATCTGGCTGACATACCCCAGGATCGCGTCGAGCTGGCCTGCGAAATTGTCGACTTCGTGGTCGGTCAGGGCCAGCCGGGCCAGCTTGGCCAGCCGGGCTACCTCGTCGCGGGAGATCTGGGACACGGTGCACAAGCCTAGATGGCGCCGCGCCCACACCGAGACCGCAGGTGTTGCCAACCGACCCCCGGCCGGTGGCCGCCGGAGCCAGAAAGCCGGAATGCCGCGACCGGACGACTGTGAAACAGTGTGCGCGTGCCTTCCTATCTACTGCGGGTTCAACTCGAGGACCGTCCCGGTAGCCTCGGGTCGCTCGCGGTTGCCCTGGGCTCGGTCGGCGCCGACATCCTGTCGCTGGACGTCGTCGAGCGCGTCACCGGCTACGCCATCGACGACCTGGTGGTCGAACTGCCGCCGGGCACGATGCCCGACATGGTCATCACCGCCGCCGAGCGCCTCGAAGGTGTTCGGGTGGACACCATCCGCCCGCACACCGGCCTTCTTGAGGCGCATCGCGAACTCGAACTCATCGATCACATCGCCGCCGCCGACGGCCGCGACGCCAAGTTGCAGGTGCTGGCCAACGAGGCGCCGCGGGTCCTGCGGGTGGGCTGGTGCACGGTGGTCACATTGACCGAGTCCGGACTCGAGCGTGTGGTGGGAAGCCCCGGATCACCCGAAACCCAGGCGACCAGCGCGCCGTGGCTGCCGCTGACCCACGCCGAAGCCCTCGACGGGACCGCCGACTGGGTGCCCCAAGTGTGGCGCGACATGGACACCACCCTCGCTGCCGCACCGCTGGGCCAGCCGCATATTGCGGTGGTGCTCGGCCGCGCCGGCGGCCCGGTGTTCCGGCCCTCGGAGGTCGCCCGGCTGGGCTATCTGGCCGGCATCGTGGCCACGATCGTGCGCTGAGCTACTCCGCCGCCGGGCTTTCGGCCGGGGCGGGGCCGTTCTCGAGCAGCGCCCGGAAGCCGTCCTCGTCGAGGATGGGGACGCCGAGTTCGACCGCCTTGTCGTACTTCGAGCCCGGGGCATCCCCGGCAACGACGTAGGACGTCTTCTTCGACACCGAGCCGACGGCCTTGCCGCCACGGGTGATGATCGCCTCTTTGGCCTCGTCCCGGGAGAAGCCGGCCAACGACCCGGTGACCACAATCGACAGTCCCTGCAGGGTCGGGGTGATGGAGGCGTCGCGTTCGTCGGCCATCCGGACCCCGGCGGCCTGCCACTTGTCGACGATCGCCCGGTGCCAGTCGACGTCGAACCACTCCGTGAGGGCGGCGGCGATGGTGGGCCCGACACCTTCGACATCAGCCAACTGCGCCTCGTCGGCGGCCATGATCGCGTCGATGCTGCCCAGCGCGGTGGCCAGTGCCCGCGCCGCGGTGGGACCGACGTGGCGGATCGACAGCGCGACCAGGATCCGCCACAGCGGCCGGTTCTTGGCCTGCTCCAGGTTGGCCAGCAGCCGCGCCCCGTTGGCCGAAAGCACACCCTTGTTGGTGCGGAAGAACTCCGCGGTCAGCAGGTCCTCGGCGGTCAGCGTGAACAGATCGCCTTCGTCGCCGATGACCTTCGCATCCAGCAGTGCGGCCGCCGCCTCGTAGCCGAGGCCCTCGATGTCCAGGCCACCGCGCCCGGCGAGGTGAAACACCCTCTCCCGCAACTGAGCCGGACACGATCGCGCATTGGGACAGCGGATGTCGACGTCGGCTTCCTTGGCGGGGGCCAGCGCTGTTCCGCACTCCGGGCAGTGGGTGGGCATGACGAACTCGCGTTCGCTGCCGTCCCGCAGATCGACGACAGGGCCCAGCACCTCCGGAATCACGTCACCGGCCTTGCGGATCATCACGGTGTCGCCGATCAGCACGCCCTTGCGCTTGACCTCCGAACCGTTGTGCAGGGTGGCCATGCCGACCGTCGATCCGGCGATCTTCACCGGGGTCATCACCGCGAACGGGGTGACCCGGCCGGTGCGCCCGACGTTGACCTGGATGTCGATGAGCTTGGTCTGGGCCTCCTCGGGCGGATACTTGTAGGCCACCGCCCACCGCGGGGTGCGTGAGGTGGCACCGAGGCGGCGCTGCAACGCGAAATCGTCGACTTTGACGACGATGCCGTCGATTTCGTGTTCGATCTCGTGGCGCCGCTCGCCCCAGTAGGTGATTCGTTCCTCGACGGCGGCCAGCCCCGCCACCCGCGTGGTGTGGTCGGAGACCGGCAGGCCCCACGCCTTCAAGGCGAAGTAGGTGTCGTGCAGGGTGGCCGGGGTGAAGCCTTCGGTGTAACCCAGTCCGTGGCAGATCATCCGCAGTTTGCGCTTGGCGGTGACGGCCGGATTCTTTTGGCGCAGTGAGCCGGCCGCACTGTTGCGCGGATTGGCGAACGGATCCTTGCCTTCGGCGACCAGGCTGGCGTTGAGGTTCTCGAAATCGGCCACCATGAAGAACACCTCGCCGCGCACCTCGAGAACCGCGGGTATCGGATAATCCTCTGCCGCAGTGAGGGTTTCGGGGATGTCGTCGATGGTGCGCGCGTTGTTGGTGACGTCCTCGCCGACCCGCCCGTCACCGCGGGTGGCCGCCCGCTCCAATCGGCCGTCGCGGTACACCAGGCCCAGGGCCACGCCGTCGACCTTGAGCTCGCACAGGTACTGCGGGTCGGGGCCGAGCTCGGTTTCCACCCGGGTGGACCAGGCCGCCAGCTCCTCGGTGTTGAACACATCTTCCAGCGACAGCATCCGTTCCAGGTGGGTGGCCGCGGTGAAGTCGGTCGCAAAGCCCGCGCCGCCGACCAGCTGGGTCGGCGAGTCCGCCACCCGCAGCTCGGGGTAGCGCTCCTCGAGAGCGAGCAGTTCGTTGAAGAGTGCGTCGAAGTCGGCGTCGGAGACGATCGGCGCGTCCTTGATGTAGTAGCGGAACTGGTGTTCGCGCACCTCGTCGGCGAGCTCCTGCCAGCGCCGGCGCACATCCGGATCGATCGGGTCGACCTCGGGATCAGGCGTCTCTGAGCTCACCCTGGCAGGTTATCGGAGGGCACCGACGTGGCAGTCTTGAGAGCCATGCCCCATCCCGTGATGTTCGACGACGACGATCCGGCACTGGCCCGGGTCCGCGGCATCGCGCTGGGCTTTCCCGAGGTGGTGGAGAAGATCTCGCACGGCCGCCCGACGTTCTGCGCGCCGAAGATGTTCGCGGTCTACGGAGGTAGCCGCAAGAACCCGAGCGGGCCGATGATCCGCTATCCACACGCGCTGCTGATCAAGGTCGACGACAGTGAACGCCCGGCGCTGACGCAGGATCCCCGCTTCTTCCTGCCGGCCTATCTGGGCCCGTTCGGCTGGCTGGGCCTGGATTTCGACGCAGCCAAGGTCGACTGGGCCGAGGTGGGCGAACTCGTCGACGCCTCGTTCCGGCTGCAGGCCCCGCCGCGGCTGATCCGGCTGCTGGACGGCTGAGCTACCGATTCGGTGGGCAGGTGTAGACCGGACCCGGCGGAAGTGCGCCCTGATTGAGGAATGCCAGCATCGTGTTCTCGGCGCAGGTGTTCTGCGCGGAGGCGATATGGCCCTGTGCCGGTGCGACCACCAGGGTCGAGGCCTTGATCTGGCTGCGCAGCGACTGAGCCCACGCCAGCGGGGTGGCCGGGTCGCCGGTGGTGCTGAGAATCAGCACCGGCCCCGCGCCCGTCGTGTCCACCGGTCCTGGTCCCCGCACCGACGGTGCCGGCCACGTCTCACACGGTTGCAGCGACCACGCCCGGTTGGCACCACTGATGGGACTTTCCATCGCCCACACCGGTGCCAGTCGCTGGGGTTTGTCCGGATTGCGGTGGGTCGCGAAGTCGGTGCACACCACCGACAGGTATTCCGAGTCGGCCGGATTGACCATCAGATCCGGCGAGTAGGCGGCGTCGAGCACCTTGGGCCACTGTCCCCCCAGTGCCTGCTGCAGTGTCGTGCGCAGGCTCGGCCACCCCGAAACCGGGAAATACTGCGAAGATTCGACCAGCGCCAGCATCCGGGCCCCGGACAGCCTTCGTCCGTCAGCACCGACATAGGGCTGCTCGTCGAGATTGCGAACAAGTCCGGAAATCTGTTGTAGCGCTTGATCACTCGGGCCGGTCAGCGGGCAGTCCGCTCGGCGCAGGCAGTCGTCGACGAAGGCGGCGATGCTGCGTTGCATGCCTTGGGCTTGGCCGTGCCGGACCTCCTGGTAGTCGAGCATCGGGTCCATCACCGAGTCGAGAACGATCCGGTCGGTCTTGCCGGGGAACATGTCGGCGTAGAGGGCGCCCAGGAATGTTCCGTACGAGTAGCCCAGATAGTTGATCTGGTCGAAGCCCATCGCTTTACGGATCTCGTCCATGTCGCGGGCGACGTTGGCGGTGCCCACATGCGCGAGGGCGTCGCCGAACTGAGCCTGGCAGGCGTTGCCGATTCCGGCGGCGAGGTCCTTGGCCCGGTCGATGTCGGCTTGGGACGCCGGAACGCTGGGCTGGTCGAAGATCGCCCGGCGCTGGGTGTCGTCGAGGCATCGGATCGCGGGCTTGGACCCGCCGACGCCGCGCGGGTCGAAGGAGACCACCGTGTAGGTGTCGGTGAACTTCTCGAAGTACTCGCGGTTGGATCGCAGATCGTTGACTCCGCTGATGCCGGGCCCACCCGGGTTGGTCACGAGCAACCGGGGTTGGGCGGCTTTCGACGGGATCCGGATCACCGGGACGGCGAAGCTCGGACCTTGGGGCTTGTCGTAGTCGAACGGCACTGTGAGGGTGGAACATTCAACACCCGGATAGGAGCCGTCAGACTCAGGCATCGATTCGGTCATGATGCACGGGCCCCACGGCGCCAGCCCGACCACCGACGCCGCGTCCCGTTGGCTGACCGGAGCCGAGCACGCCCCGACGACCATCGCGGTGACGGCCGCAGCCACGGCCCACCGCCTCACCCCCGACGCAGCTGACATGCCCTACCTTGTAACACGTTCGGCGCCCGCCGGCACGGAACTCGATCAGATGGCGTCGGGATCCTCGGTTATCGCCTCGGCGGCCCGCTGTGACAGTTCGACCGCGATGCGCGCCCATTGCGCGGTGGCTCCGGCCAGTCCGCACGCGGGGCTGATGCCGACCCGATCACGAACCACGGGGCGGGGAAAGCCGATTCGGTCGGTGATGGCGACAGCGGCGGCCGCCACCTCTTCGGCCGACGGGCGACGCTGCGGCGCGGTGGTCGGCAGCAGGCCGAGCACGACGGCGCGGCCCGAGTCAAGGAACTCACCCAGTCCGTCGAGGTCGGCGTCGTCCAAGGTCGCGGCATCGAGCGACACGGCATGGATTGCACTGCGCTGTAATACCTTCCAGGGAATATCGGCCGCACAACTGTGCAGAATCACCTCGGTGCCCGCGGCGGCGACACATGTGTCGATCAGGCTGACGGCGACGGCCTCGTCCACCGGGTGCACGGGATTGAGTCGGCTCACCCCGGCCAGCTGTCCGGCCAGCGCCGCAGGCAGCACGGGCTCGTCGTACTGCACCACCACGGTGGTGCCCAACCGCCTGGCCAACTCGGCGCGGTGCACCGCCACCCCCTCGCCCAGCGAGGCGGCCAGGTCCCGGAGGGCACCGGGGTCGGTGATCGCCCGGTGGCCGTTGGGCAGTTCCAACCCGGCGGCCAGGGTGATCGGTCCGGGCGCCTGCACCTTGACCGTGCGTCCGGCCACCGCGCTGCCCGCCTTCTCCCAGGCCTCCTCGAGGGCGTCGATGTCCTCGTCGAGCAGGCTGGTTGCCCGGCGCATCACTGCACCGGGCCGCGCGGTGATGCGGTATCCGCGCGGAACCGTGTCGAGGGCGATGTCGATGAGAAGCGCACCCGCGCGCCCGATCATGTCGGCACCCACACCGCGGGCGGGCAACTCGACAAGGTGTGGCAGCCGGTGCAACTCACCGACCACGATCTCGGCGGCTTCCCGTGGTGTCGAACCGGGCCAGGAACCGACGCCGGTGGCCGCCGCGAAAACGCTCATCCGGCAACCGTATTGGACACCCCGCCGTCCGGGGTCCACCGGGGGCCTACGGTGGAGGTCGTGACGGTGCGGGCCGGGCTGTGGTGCTGCGTGGTGGCGGCGGCCGTCACTGGCTGCACCCAGTGGACCCAGGGCGCGCCGTTGCGGGCGCTGACCGAGCCGCCGTATCACCCGCCGGGGATCGTCGACGTCGACACGGTGCTGCTGAGCCAGGCTCAGATGCAGTCGATCACCGGCGGCGGTCCGGACCTCACCATCATTCCCACCATGGACGGCACGTCCCCGGTGGACATCGACGCATTGGCCAAGTCGGTGTCACCGGAGTGCCGGTTCGTCTTCGCCGAGACCGCCGCCTTCGGCCCGGACGTCGAAGACTTCCACAAGACGAGCTTCCAGGATCCGCCCCGGGCGGCGCTGATTTCGCAGGGGGCGGCCGCCTACCGGGACGCCGCCGGCGCCCAGCGGGCATTCGATGCGCTGTCCGGCACGGTGTCGCGCTGCGCCGAGAGCTCCGACGGGGCGCTGCTGGTCGGGGAGGTCACCGGCGACGCGCAGTCGGTGCGGACCCGGCCCGGTGCGTGCGGGCGTGACTACCGGGTGAAGGGCCCGGTCCTGGTGGAGGTGACGTTCTGTGCGTTCCCCGAGTCGGTGTCCGACATCGTGATGGCGAACATCCTCAGCAGGATTCCGGGCGGTTGACGATGGTGGCGCTGCCGATGACCTCGTCGCCGGCCGGGTCGGGCCGGTAGAGCACCAGGGTCTGGCCGGCGGCGACACCGCGCAGCGGCGACCGCAGCGTGACCGCAAGTGTGTCGCCGACCAGTTCGGCCACCGCGGGCACGATACCGCCGTGCGCCCGCACCTGGACCTCGCCTTCGACCGGGCCCTGCGGCGCAACCCCGGAGGTGAACACCGGGTGCTGGCCGGTCAGCGACCACGTCTCGAGGTCTTCGACGCCGCCCACCCGCACGGTCTGCGTGGCGGCGTCGATCTCGGTGACATAGCGGGGCATACCGTCGGGCCCGGGGCCCGCAATCCCGAGACCTTTGCGCTGTCCGATGGTGAAGCTGTGCACGCCGTCGTGCTCGGCGAGGACGGTGCCCGCGGAATCGACGACCGTGCCGCGCCGCACGCCGATGCGGGCACCGAGGAAGGCCTGGGTGTCTCCGGAAGGGATGAAGCAGATGTCGTGGCTGTCCGGCTTGCTGGCCACCGTCAGACCGCGGCGGGCCGCTTCCTCGCGGATCTGCGGCTTGGGGGTGTCCCCGATCGGGAACAACGCGTGACGCAACTGGTTGGCCGTCAGCACCCCGAGCACATAGGACTGGTCCTTGTCGGCATCGATCGCACGACGCAACCTCCCGTCAGCCAGCCGCGCGTAGTGTCCGGTGGCCACCGCGTCGAAACCCAGCGCCAGCGCCTTGGCAGCCAGCGCGGAGAACTTGATCTTCTCGTTGCAGCGCACGCACGGGTTGGGTGTCTCGCCGCGCGCATAGGACTCCACGAAGTCTTCGATGACGTCCTGTGCGAACTGGTCGGCGAAATCCCAGACGTAGAAGGGAATTCCGAGGACATCGGCTACACGGCGGGCGTCGCCGGCGTCCTCCCGGGAGCAGCAGCCACGCGACCCGGTGCGTAGGGTTCCCGGCGAACGCGACAGGGCCAGGTGCACACCCACGACGTCGTGGCCGGCGTCGACCATCCGTGCGGCAGCCACCGAGGAATCCACCCCACCGCTCATCGCGGCCAGCACCCTCATCGCAAACCGCTCAGTGACGAACTGGCCAGGGCAGCCTGGCGCGCCCGCTCGACCGCGGCGGGCAGAACCCGCAGCGCGGCGTCGACATCAGCCTCGGTAGTGGTGTGCCCCAACGACAGTCGCAGGGAGCCCCGGGAGACGACCGGGTCGGCGCCCATCGCCACCAGGACGTGGGACGGCTGGGCAACACCGGCTGTGCACGCCGAACCGGTGGAGCATTCGATTCCGTTGGCGTCCAACAACATCAGCAGCGAATCGCCCTCGCAGCCGCGGAAGGTGAAGTGGGTGTTGCCGGGCAGGCGACGATCCCCCAGCGCACCGTTGACCGCGGTGTCGGCGATGGATGCCAGTACCCCGGCGATCAGCCGCTCCCGCAATTCCCGTAACCGGGCGGCGGTGGCATCCAGGGATTCCACGGCGATACGAGCGGCGGTGGCCATGGCGATCGCACCGGCGACGTCGGGTGTGCCGGAACGGACGTCGCGTTCTTGGCCGCCGCCGTGCAGCAGTGGCACAGCGGCGACGTCGCGGCGCAGGAACAGCGCGCCGACCCCGGTGGGTCCACCGAACTTGTGCGCGGTGATGCTCATCGCCGACAACCCGGACTCGGCGAAGGCGACCGGGATCTGGCCGACCGCCTGGACCGCGTCGCTATGGATGGGCACGTCGAACTCGGCGGCGACGGCGGCCAGCTCGTTGATCGGCATGATGGTGCCGACCTCGTTGTTGGCCCACATCACCGTGACCAGGGCGACGTCACCGTGTTCGTCGAGTGCCGCGCGCAGGGCGGCCGGTGTCACCGAACCGTCGGGTTCGGTGGGCAGGTAGGTCACCTCGGCGCCCTCGTGCTCGGCCAGCCAGATGACGGCGTCGAGCACCGCGTGGTGCTCGACCGAGGTGGTGACGATTCGCCTGCGGTTCGGGTCGGCGTCGCGCCGGGCCCAGTAGATGCCCTTGACGGCGAGGTTGTCGCTTTCGGTGCCGCCCGCGGTGAAGATGATCTCCGAGGGCCGGGCGCCGAGCAGGGCCGCGAGGCTCTCCCGGGACTCCTCCATGCGGCGTCGGGCGTCGCGGCCGGCGGTGTGCAGCGAGGAGGCATTGCCCACGGTGGCCAGCGCGGCCGTCATCGCCTCGATGGCAGCGGGGTGCATCGGGGTGGTGGCGGCGTGGTCGAGGTAGACCGGACCCGTCGGGCTCATGGCCTGTCCAGGATACCGGCAGGCCAGCAACCCCTCGTCCCCACCGAAGCGGATGCCCGGAGGTGGTCCTAGCCGGCCAGGGCGTGGCTGTGCTGGAACCCGGGCGTGCTGCGCCCCCGCACGGCCACTTCACAGCGCGCTGCAAGCTCGCGACGGTCGGTGCCAGGCAGTTCCAGCGAGGTCACCTCCACGTCGACCACGGTGAGGCCGGCGCGGGCGATGCGGCTCAGCGACTGCCCGATGGTGTCGTCGCCGATGAACGCCGGCACGGTCGAGGGTTGACCGTCGCGGTGGTGATACGTCAACCGCAGCGGCTGGACGGGGCGCCCGGAGTCGACGGCAGCCTGGAACATCGCCGGGTGGAACGGCCCGTAGGCCAGCCCGCACCAGGTGGTGCCCTCCGGGAACGCGACGACGGTCTGGCCGCGACGCAGCCGTTCAGCCACCGTGGCCACCACGTGCGGGAGCCTGCGCAGGCTGGCCCGATCGATCGGGATGACCTTCATGATCCGCGCCGCCAGCCCGACGGCGGGCCAGTCGATCAGGTCGGCGCGGGCCACGAATGCCCCCGGCAGCACCGAGCCGATGACGAAGATGTCGACCCATGAGACGTGGCCACTGACCACCAGTACGCCGCGCAGGTTGCGAATAGGGCCGCCGGACAAGGTGATCCGCACGCCGAGGCTGCGCAGCAGCGTTCGGCAGTACAGGCGCTGCACCCGGGAACGGCCGGGCAGCGGAACCGCCAGCAGCGGCAGCAGCGGCAGCAGCATCAGCGCCACCGCGATCCGCCGGATCATCCGTAGGGTGGCCAGCGTCGGGTGGCCCTGGTGACCGGTGCCTGCGCGCACACAGCTGTCGTCGCAGCTGGCCCTGGGCAGCCAGGCATGCTCGATGACGTTCATCAGGCAAGCCCCATCTCGGTGGCCGCCGACACCGACCGCAGCCGGGTCAGGTAGCGGGTGTCGGCCCGGCGTTTGTCGAGCAGGGCCGGGAAGTCACCGACCCCGAAGTCGGGATCGTGGGCCGGTTCGCCGCACACTTTCGCCCCCAGCCGCAGGTAACCGCGCATCAGCGGCGGGATGGTGGGCCGGGCTGGTGGCTCGATGTCATCGAGGGTTCGCCCGTCGAGGATCACCGGCCGGTAGGGGCGGACGGTGAACTCGGGTGCGGCGGCGTGGCGGCGCAGTACGAAGTCCCGCACCCCGCGCAGGAGGCTGCCGGGTTCGCCGTCGCCGTGCGTGGGCACCGAGACGCACCCGGTGACGTAGTCGTAGCCGCAGCGGTCCAGGTAGGCCAGGATGCCGCCCCACATCAGCAGGACGACAGCTCCGTTGCGGTGGTCCTCGCGCACCACCGCGCGGCCCATCTCCACCAGCGACGGCCGGAGCACGTCGAGGGCCGAGACATCGAATTCTGTTGCAGTGTAGAGACTTCCGGCCGCGATAGCGCCGGGTGGGGGCATCATGCGGTAGCAGCCGACGATCTCGCCGGTGGTGTCCTCACGGACCAGTAGGTGGTCACAGAACTCGTCGAAGCGGTCGGCGTCCAAATCGGCGCCAACTCCGTCGCCGGCGGCCGGCAGGGCGAACCCCGGTTCGGTGCTGAAGACGTGGTGGCGCAGGCGCTGCGCCTCCTCGATGAGGGCGGGGGCGGTGGTCAGCAGCAGCGTGTAGCGGGGGCCGCGCAGGGCGGCGGTCTCGGCGTGGTCAGGGGCTATGAGTACAGATGCAGTGCTCATGCCTGAACGGTCGCCGTTGCGTTGGGCGGGATGCCAACGCAGGAGTGACGTGTTCGTGCACTCTGCGTGACGAATAGACGCAAAAAACCCCGGGCACCGAGGCGCCCGGGGTCTTTTGGTGAAGCGGACTCAGCCCTTGCGAGCCTTGACGGCCTCGGTGAGCTGCGGCGTGACGTTGAACAGGTCGCCGACGATGCCGTAGTCGGCGATCTCGAAGATCGGCGCCTCTTCGTCCTTGTTGACCGCGACGATCGTCTTCGACGTCTGCATACCGGCCCGGTGCTGGATCGCTCCGGAGATACCCAGGGCGATGTACAGCTGCGGCGACACGGTCTTGCCGGTCTGGCCCACCTGGAACTGGCCCGGGTAGTAGCCGGAGTCGACGGCGGCACGCGAAGCGCCGACCGCACCACCGAGCGAGTCGGCGAGATCCTCGACGACGGTGAACTTGTCGGCACTGCCGACGCCACGGCCACCGGAAACCACCACGCTGGCCTCGGTGAGCTCGGGACGGTCACCAGCCACGGCCGGCTGGCGCGAGGTGATCTTGGTGGCGTTCTCGGCCGGTGCAGGCACCTCGACGGTGACCTGCTCGCCGGCGCCGGCGGCGGGTGCGGCCTCGACGGCACCCGGACGCACGGTGATCACCGGAACCTCGGCACTCACCTGGGCCTCGACGGTGAAGGCACCACCGAAGATCGAGTGGATGCCCACCCCGCCTTCTTTGACCTCGATGACGTCGGACAGCACACCCGAACCGATGCGGGCGGCCAACCGGCCTGCGATCTCCTTGCCGTCGGCGTTGGCGGCCAGCAGCACGGCTGCCGGGGAGGCCGACTCGACCAGCGACTCGAGCACGTCGACGTACGGCGTGACCAGGTAGCTTTCCGCGTCGGCCGACTCGGCGACGTAGATCTTGGCCGCGCCGGCGGCCTTCAGGTCGTCGACCAGCGGGGCCGCGGTGCCGGGGGCACCGACCACGACAGCAGACGGCTCGCCCAGTGCGCGGGCGGCGGTGATGAGCTCGGCGGTGACTTTCTTCACCGCGCCTTCGGAGTGCTCGACGAGCACCAATACTTCAGCCATAGCGGTTGTTCGCCTCTTGTTCTCGGGGGTGGTCGGTTCTAGATGATCTTCTGAGCGACCAGGTACTCGGCGATCTTCTTGCCGCCCTCGCCCTCGTCGGTGATCTTCTCGCCCGCGGTCTTCGGGGGCTTCGGGGTGGACGCCAGGACCTTCGAGCCGGCGTTGGCCAGCCCGACCTCGTCGGCGTCGACGCCGATTTCGGCCAGCGTCAGGGTGGCAACTTCCTTCTTCTTGGCGGCCATGATGCCCTTGAAGGAGGGGAAGCGCGGCTCGTTGATCTTCTCGTTGACGCTGATCACGGCGGGCAGCGAAGCCTCGACGGTGAACACACCGTCATCGGTTTCACGCTCACCGGTGATCTTGCCGCCCTCGACGGTCACCTTGCGCAGGTGCGTCAGCTGAGGCAGGCCGAGGTACTCGGCGATGATGGCCGGGACAGCGCCGCCGGTGCCGTCGGTGGCCTCGTTGCCGGCGATGACCAGCTCAGTGCCCTCGATGGCGCCCAGCGCGCGGGCCAGTGCCCACCCGGTCTGCACCATGTCCGAGCCGTGCAGGCCCGGGTCGAGCAGATGCACGGCCTTGTCGGCACCCATGGACAGCGCCTTGCGGATCGCCTCAGTGGCACGCTCCGGCCCGGCGGTCAGCACGGTCACCGTGCTCTCCACGCCGTCGGCGGCTTCCTTTTCCTTGATCAGCAGCGCCTCTTCGACGGCGCGCTCGTTGATCTCGTCCAGCACGGCGTCGGCGGCCTCGCGATCAAGCGTGAAGTCACCGTCGGACAGCTTGCGCTCGGACCACGTGTCTGGGACCTGTTTGATCAGGACCACGATGTTCGTCATGAGTCTTCCTACGTCCTCCTGGCAGGCGTCCTGCGCCGAGAGTGGACGCAAGACATTGGGTCACTTCCGCAACTCACACCATGTTACCGACCGGTAACTTTGAGTGGTTCGCACGAACACCATAGCTGAGCGAAGTTTGTGTTCTTGCAGCCCATCGGTGCCCGACCGGTTCGCGATCCGCCGAGTTCGGGTTAGCCTGCCTTGCAATGAGCGCATCTGAGACTGACCCGGGCAGCGGCGGCTTGCCGTTGACCGGCGAGCGGACCATCCCGGGTCTGGCGGAAGAGAACTACTGGTTCCGCAGACACGAGGTGGTCTATCGCCGTCTGAGCGGTCTTTGCGCAGGTCGTGACGTGCTTGAGGCCGGTTGTGGGGAGGGCTACGGCGCCGATCTGATCGCCGATGTGGCACGTCGCGTGATCGCGGTGGACTACGACGCCGCAGCGGTTGCCCACGTCCGGGCGCGCTACCCTCGCGTCGAGGTCCTGGCGGCCAATCTGGCGTCGCTGCCGCTGCCGGATGCTTCGGTTGACGTTGTGGTGAACTACCAGGTCATAGAGCATTTGTGGGATCAGCCACAGTTCGTGACGGAATGCTTACGCGTGTTGCGTCCCGGCGGCGTGCTGCTGATGTCGACCCCGAACCGGATCACCTTCTCCCCCGGTCTGGACACCCCGGTCAACCCGTTCCACACCCGCGAACTCAATGCCGGTGAGCTGGCCGAACTGCTCACCGACGGCGGTTTCCGGATGCAGTCGATGAGCGGGGTCTTCCATGGGCCGCGCCTGGTGGAGATGGACACCCGCCACGGCGGGTCGATCATCGGCGCCCAGATCGACCGCGCCGTGGCCGATGCCCCGTGGGCCGACGACCTGCTGGCCGACGTGACCGCGGTGCAGTGCGAGGACTTCGAGCTGCTCGACGCGGGCGAGCGCGATATCGACGAGAGTCTGGACTTGGTGGCGATCGCGGTGCGCCCGTGAACAAGCTCAATCCAACCCCCGGGTCGCTTCGCTCCTGCCCGCCGGAAGTCCCCGGCCAGTTCACCCTGGTCCTGCACACCCACCTGCCCTGGCTGGCCCACCACGGGCGCTGGCCGGTCGGCGAGGAGTGGCTCTACCAATCGTGGTCGGCGGCCTACCTACCGCTGATGCGCGTGCTGCGCACGCTGGCCGCCGAGGGCAGGCGCGGACTGGTCACGCTGGGCATGACCCCGGTGGTGACCGCCCAGCTCGACGACCCGTACTGCCTGGACGGTATGCACCACTGGCTGGCCAACTGGCAGCTACGCGCGCTCGAGGCGGCTCATCTGCATACCCCGACCGGCGCCGCCGACGGCACGGCTACCACACCGGAAGCGTTGCGCCAGTTCGGAATTCGTGAATACGACGAAGCCAGTCGTGCGCTGGAGGACTTCACCACACTGTGGCGCCACGGCGCCAGCCCCCTGCTGCGCGAACTCATCGACGCCGGCACCGTGGAGTTGCTTGGCGGACCGCTGGCGCATCCGTTCCAGCCGCTGCTCAACCCGCGGCTGCGGGAGTTCGCGCTGCGCGAGGGCCTGGCCGACGCCCACCAGCGATTCGCCCACACCCCGGCCGGCATCTGGGCTCCGGAGTGCGCCTACGCGCCCGGCATGGAGTACGACTACGCCGCCGCCGGCGTCAACCACTTCATGGTCGACGGGCCCTCGCTGCACGGCGACACCGCACTGGGCCGGCCCGTCGGCGAATCCGACGTCGTGGCTTTCGGCCGCGATCTGCAGGTCAGCTACCGGGTGTGGTCGCCCAAATCCGGTTATCCCGGGCATGCCGCCTACCGCGACTTCCACACCTACGACCACATCACCGGGCTCAAGCCCGCCCGGGTCACCGGCCGCAACGTCACCTCCGAGGACAAGGCCCCCTACGACCCGGTGCGCGCGGACCGGGCCATCGACGCCCACGTCGCCGACTTCGTCGCACTGGTCCGTCAGCGCCTCATCTCCGAATCCGAGCGCATCGGCCGTCCGGCACACGTCGTGGCCGCCTTCGACACCGAACTGTTCGGGCACTGGTGGTACGAGGGCCCGGCCTGGCTCGAGCGACTGCTGCGCGCGCTGCCCGAAGCCGGGGTGCGCCTCGGCACGCTCAACGATGCGATGGCCAACGGGTTCGTCGGCACACCGGTCGACTTGCCGCCCAGCTCATGGGGTTCCGGCAAGGACTGGCAGGTGTGGGCCGGCGAGAAGGTGGCCGACTTGGTCGCGCTGAACGCCGAGGTGGTCGACACCGCGCTGACATGCGTCGACAAGGCGCTGGCGCAGACCAACACCGCCCCGGCCCGCGACGTCGTCGCCGACCAGATCCTGCGGGAGACCCTGCTGACCGTCTCCAGCGACTGGCCGTTCATGGTCAGCAAGGACTCCGCCGCCGACTACGCGCGCTACCGCGCTCATCTGCACGCGCACGCCACCCGCGAGATCGCCGACGCGCTGGCCGGTGGCCGCCGCGATGCCGCCGAACGGCTGGCACAGGGCTGGAACCGGGCCGACGGACTCTTCGGCGCCCTCGACGCGCGGCGGCTGCCCCGATGAGGCTCTCCGGCTCTCGCGAGCGTGCGTGTCGGTACGCCGACACGCCGCTGGAGCGATCAGTTGGCGCACCCTCGCGCCAGGTGGATCCCCGATGAAGATCCTGATGGTGTCGTGGGAGTACCCGCCGGTGGTCATCGGCGGGCTGGGCCGGCATGTCCATCACCTGGCGACCGCCCTGGCCGCAGACGGACATGACGTGGTGGTGCTGTCACGGCGGCCGACAGGCACCGACCCGTACACCCACCCCACCACCGACGAAACCCACGACGGGGTGCGGGTGA
Organism: Mycobacterium sp. NBC_00419; assembly: GCF_036023875.1. Classification (NCBI taxonomy): domain Bacteria; kingdom Bacillati; phylum Actinomycetota; class Actinomycetes; order Mycobacteriales; family Mycobacteriaceae; genus Mycobacterium; species Mycobacterium sp. NBC_00419. Next base: position 4,566,154 of record NZ_CP107931.1, on the reverse strand, counting down.
TCGCCGCCGCGCAGGACCCGCACGAGTTCGAGTTCGGCCGCGACCTGATGGCCTGGACGCTGGCGATGGGCCATTCCATGGTTCGCGCCGGTCTCACCCTGCACGCCAAGGGCTGGCAGCCCGACGTGGTGCACGCCCACGACTGGCTGGTCGCCCACCCGGCAATCGCGCTGGCCGAGTTCTTCGACGTACCAATGGTTTCCACGGTGCATGCCACCGAAGCTGGTCGGCACTCGGGTTGGGTGGCGGGCAAGATCAGCCGGCAGGTTCATGCCATCGAGTCCTGGTTCGTCCGCGAATCCGACTCGCTGATCGCGTGCTCGGCCTCGATGTCGGACGAGATCTCCGAACTGTTCGGCCCCGGGCTGGCCGAGATCAGCGTCATCTGCAACGGAATCGATTCCAGCCGTTGGCCGTTCGCCCGCCGCCGCCGTCACGACGGCCCGGCGGAGCTGTTGTTCTTCGGTCGCCTGGAGTACGAGAAGGGCGTCCACGAGGCCATCGCCGCGCTGCCGCGGATCCGTCGCGCCCATCCGGGTACCACATTGACCGTTGCCGGCGACGGCACCCAGCAGCAGTGGCTCATCGAGGTGGCGCGGAAACACAAGGTGCTCAAGGCAGTTCAGTTCGTCGGCCGCGCCGACCACGACGAGCTCCTGCATCTGCTGCACCGCGCCGATGTTGCCGTGCTGCCCAGCCATTACGAGCCGTTCGGGATCGTCGCGCTGGAGGCAGCGGCAGCCGGCATTCCGTTGGTGACCTCCAACGTCGGCGGCCTGGGTGAGGCGGTGATCAGCGGGCAGACCGGCGTGTCCTGCCCGCCTCGTGACGTCGCCGCACTGGCCGCCGCGGTGCGCACCGTGCTCGACGACCCGGCGGGCGCACAGCGCCGCGCGGTGGCCGCCCGGCAACGTCTGACGTCGGATTTCGACTGGCATACCGTCGCCGCCGAGACCGCCCAGGTCTACCTGGCAGCCAAGCGCCGCGAACGCGAACCCCAGCCGCGCCGGCCGATCATCGAGCACGCACTGCCCGGCCGTTCGGACTGAGCGACTAGGCGATCGCGAGCAGCAGTACGGCCGCAGCCGCCGCCGCAGCTGCCGAGCAGACGCAAACTCGCACGGAACAGGCCCGATCTATGCGATTTCGCGTCTGCTCGCGACAAAGAGGGGCCCTAGTGGGCGGCTTTCTTGCGTTCGATGTCGGCCAGCGCAGCCGCCAGCTCGGCGCGCTGCGCCGCCGAGGTCTCCCACGCCAGCTTGCGGTTCTTGACCACCTTGGCCGGGGAGCCGACAGCGATCGAAAAGTCCGGGATGTCGCCCTTGACCACGGCGTGGGCACCCAGCACGCAGCCACGGCCAACGGTGGTGCCGCGCAGCACCGTCACCTTGGTGGCGATCCAGGTGTCCGGGCCGATCCGCACGGGGCTCTTGACGATGCCCTGGTCCTTGATCGGCAACTCGATGTTGTCCATCTTGTGGTCGAAGTCGCAGACGTAGCACCAGTCGGCCATCAGCGCCGAGTCGCCGAGTTCGATATCGAGGTAGCAGTTGATGACGTTGTCGCGGCCGAGCACCACCTTGTCGCCGAACCGCAGCGAACCCTCGTGCGCCCGGATGGTGTTCTTGTCGCCGATGTGGACCCAGCGGCCGATCTCGAGCTGAGCCAGCTCAGGGGTGGCGTGGATCTCGACGTTCTTACCGAGGAACACCATGCCGCGGGTGATGATGTGCGGGTTCTGCAGCTTGAACTTCAGCAGCCGCCAGTACCGCACCAGGTACCACGGGGTGTAGGCGCGGTTGGCGATCACCCACTTCAGCGAATCCCGGGTGAGGAACTTCGCCTGGCGCGGGTCACGAAGCCGCGAACCCATCCAGCGCTTGTGGATCGGCGCGCCCCACATCGTCGTCATGGCCTGAGAGCCTAACGCCTACCCCACTCGCGTTACCCTCGCCTGTACTGTCGCAGAGGCGCGATGGCGTGATGGGAAGGTGGCTCGAGTGCTGCGGCGATTGCTCGCGTTCGCGTCGGCGACGCTGCTGGTGAGCGTCTCCGCCGGGTGCGGCACCACCGATTCGTGGGTGGATTCCACCTCGGCGCAGGGCTGGGCCGCCCAGTATGCCGACGCCGCCAACACCAGCTACACCGCCACCGCAGGCACCCCGGACCTGAAGCTGGCGTGGAGCCGCTCGGTCAAGGGCGACCTCGACGCCGGCGCCGCACTGGGCTCGGGCTCCTACCTCGCGGTCAACGGACAGACCGCGGGCGGCTGCTCGCTGATGGTGTGGGAGATCGACAACAACGGCCGCCAACGCTGGTGCACGCGGATGGTGCTCGGCGGCGGGTTCGCCAGCCCGCTGTTCGACCAGTTCGACAACCTCTACATCGGCCAGCCCGGCCTGATGCTGTCCTACCCGCCGACGCAGTGGGTCCGCTGGCGCGAGAATGTCATCGGAATGCCCACCACCACAAGGTTTCTCGGTGGGGGTCAACTTCTGGTGGTGACCCACCTCGGCCAGGTTCTGGTCTTCGACAGCCATCGCGGCACAGTCACCGGAACCCCGATGGATCTCGTCGCGGGTCTGGATCCCACCGACTCCACCCGGGGCCTGACCGACTGCCCGCAGGCCCTACCCCAGTGCCCGGTATCGGCGCCGCCGGCCTTCTCCGCCGCGACCGACACGATCGTGCTCGGTGTGTGGCAACCCGATGCCAAGGCTTCGGTTCTGGTCGGCCTGCAGTACCACCCCGGCCAGACCCCGCTGATCACCAAGGAGTGGACCAGCGATGCGGTCGCCGCCGGGGTGATCGCCGCTCCGGTGCTCTCCGGGGACGGCAAAACCGTCTACGTCACCGGCCGCAACCGTGAGCTGTGGGCGCTGAATGCCGCGGACGGTAAGGCGAAATGGTCTGTGAGCCTTGGCTTCCAGCCGCAGACACCGCCCTCGATCGGGCCGGGTGGGGTGATCGTGGCCGGCGGCGGGCCCGACACGGGCCTGGTCGCCCTCAAAGATGCCGGTGATCGCGCCGAGGTGCTGTGGCGTCGCGACGACGTCGCACCGCTGGCCACCTCCAGTCAGGCCGGTGCCGAGGTCGCCTACACGGTGGTCGCCACGGCCGCTGCGGGTCTGTCACTGCTGGCGTTCGACCTCGCCGACGGGCGCACGCTGAAGGAGTATCCGCTGCCGCAGGCCGACGGCTACCCGGTCGGTGTCTCGGTGGGCCACGACCGGCGGGTGGTGGTGGCCACCAGCGCGGGCCAGCTGTACAGCTTCGACCCCGCCTGAGCCTCAGAGCGCAAGCGGCGGAAGCGAACTGCGCGGTACCGAAGCCGATGTGGCGCCGGCATCTGACGGCAGCAGCTCACCCTGGCCGAAGTAGAAGATCACGGCGTCGTCGGTGATCGCGAAATTCTGGTAGTGCGAGGGGTCCATCCCGTCGCCGGTGGAGATGACGCCGGTGAGCCCGCTCTGGCGTTCCAGTTCACGCTGCACGATCGGGAAGATCGCGGCCAGCGGCTTGGCGCCGGCGGCGAACAACGTGTCGAAGGTGACCGGCTTGCCTCGGCCGACGTTGTAGGTGAAGGCCTTGTACCAGGTGGTCGGGTGCGCGCCACCGACGTCCTGGAACAACTTGAGGACCACACTGCGGGTCTGGTCCGAGGTGAATGTCTGTGAGGTGACGTCCATCTCGTAGGGCAGATTCCGCGAGCCGGGTTGGGCGACGTTGACGAAGCCGTCGCGGTTCTGTGCGAGGTAGTCGACGACGGCCTGCTCGTCGGGGTAGTCGGTCGGGAACTCGACGTCCATCGTGTAGGTGGGCGCTGTGGCGTTGACGTGGCAGATGTTGCCCGCCTCGAGGGTGCCCCCGAACGCCGCGCAGTCGGTCTGGGCACCGGCTTGCGCGATGGTGGGTGCGCCCAGGAGGACACCCGCAGCCAGCAGTGCGGCCAGATTCGGTATGCGCATACGTCGACAATCCTCGCGCTGAAGACGGCCCCGGCGCCGTCGCCGCCAGCGTACCCGGGCTATGCCGCGCCGGCGGATGCTCTGCACAGGTAGACCACCGTGCGTTCGGACGGGCCGGCGCCGATGCGGGTGATCACCAGGGACAGCGGTGCCGAGCCGCTGGGCCGTAACCGCCGCCGCAGCGCATCGGGGTCGACGTCGACGCCGCGCACCAGGATTTCCAGCGGACCGCAGTCGTGGCGTGAAAGTGCCTGCCGCAATATCTTTTCCCGCAACGGCACTTCGTCGATCACCTCGAAGCCACGCACGCCCTGTGGCAGCTGGTCACCGGTGAGGTAGGCGATGTCGGGGTCAAGTTGCCAGAGCCCGTGGCGGGTCGCGTACTGGCGCACCAGGCCGGCGCGCACGACGGCCCCGTCGGGGTCGACGATCCAGCGCCCCGGCGGTCCCGCCGGGCAGTCGTCGGGATCGGCGTCGGTGACCTGTTCGGCGCGGTCGAGCACCGTGGCACGCCGCCGCACCCCGGGCTGGGCCAGCGGCGCCGACCACAGGCAGGCCTCCCGTACCGATCCCCCGGCTGACGTCACTTCGATCTCGCCGTCGAAACCCAGCTCGCGCACCGCGGAGAAGTCGATACCGGGTGCACATTTCACCACCGTCGCCCGGCCCTGGTAGGCCGCGATGACCGCATCCAGGGGCGGGCTGTAGGCGCGCGGGTCGAACCGGCGCCGCCCGCCGCTGCGCCGGGCCGGGTCGACGAGGACGACGGTGTCGCGGCTGACCGGGCGCACCGCATCGGCCCGGCACAGCGGAACATCGGGCACGTTGTGGTGGGCCATCGCCAGGCGGACCGGGTCGAGGTCGCTGCCCAGCACGAACGACGCGGTGGCCCGCAGCGCGGCCAGTTCGGTGCCCACCGAGCAGGTGGCGTCGTGCACCGCGGCACCGGCCAACCGCGCGGCCCGGTGCTGCGCCACCGGAGCCGCGGTCGCCTGTTGCAGGGCCTCGTCGGTGAACAGCCATCCCGCGACGTCGGCCAGCCCGGCCAGCTTGACGGCCGCTTTGCGGCGCAGCAGCGTGGTCTCGATGAGCACGGTGGTCCGCTCGCCGAAACGCTGCCGGATAGCGGCCACGTCGGCCACCCGGTCGGTCAGCGGGTAGCCGGCGACCTCGGCGAGTGCGGCGGTGCCGGCGTCGCTGGCCAGATAGGCGACGTCGTCGAGCCCGAAGGTCAGGACGGTTTGACCCCAGTGATCATCACGTTGTAGTACCAGCCCTTGGGCACCACGCGGCGCCACAGGTTGTCGTCGACCCAGCTCAGGCCGATCCAGCTGCTGAACGCGAACTTGGCCCAGCCCCAGCCCAGCTTGCCCGGCGGCACCATGGCCTCGACGGTCCGCAGCGGCCAGCCCAGCATCGCCGCGGTGAACTCGGTGGTGTTGGTGGACACCTCGGTGGCACCGGCGTTGCGGGCCATCCGCTCGAGGTCCGCAGGGTCGAAGGTGTGCAGGTCGACGACGGCCTCCAGCGCGGCGGCGCGGGAGGACTCGTCGAGTTCGGCCTGGGGCCGGCGCCAGTCCTGCAGACCGGGCAGCTTGGTGACGTTGGTGGCGACCCGCCAGGTCAGGGTGGACAGCGAGCGGGCGTAGGTATTGCCCACAGTGGTCGGCTCACCGGCGAACACGAACCGGCCACCGGGCTTGAGCACGCGGACCACCTCGCGCAGTGACTTCTCCACGTCGGGGATGTGGTGCAGCACCGCGTGGCCAACGACGAGGTCGAAGGTGTCGTCCTCGTACGGGATGCCCTCGGCGTCGGCGACCCGGCCGTCGATGTCCAGGCCCAGGTTCTGCCCGTTGCGGGTGGCGACCTTGACCATGCCCGGCGACAGATCGGTCACCGAGCCGCGGCGGGCTACCCCAGCCTGGATGAGATTGAGCAGGAAGAAGCCGCTGCCGCAGCCCAGCTCCAGCGCGCGGTCGTAGGGCAGCTCCCGCAACTCCTCGGGCGGGACGGTGGCGTCGAACAGGTTGCGCGCATAGTCGACGCAGCGCTTGTCGTAGGAGATCGACCATTTGTCGTCGTAGGTCTCGGCTTCCCAGTCGTGATACAGGATCTGGGCCAGCTTGCTGTCCTTGAGCGCAGCCTCGACCTGTTCCGCGGTGGCATGCGGATTGGGGGCCGGAGCGGGGTCGCCCGCGACATCGGGCGCCGGAGCGGGGTCGCCCGCGACATCGGGCGCCGGAGCGGGGTCGCCCGCGACATCGGGCAGGGTGCCGGAGTCCTTCGTCGTCATGGAGGGCAGCCTAACTGCCCGCACCCGCGGCGAAGACCTCACCGTAGCGTTGTGCCTGCTCACTGGCATTTAGGTTGCCGCCGACGAGGGCCTTGACGCCCGCAAGTGCGGCCGGCGCGACGTCGACGAACCGGCCCGCCCAGGCCGCGGCTGCGTCGAACACGTCGTCGGGGGCCACCAGTTCGTCGACCAGTCCCAGGCTTAGGGCCTCCTTGGCGTCGACGAACCGGCCGCTGAACGCCAGTTCCTTGGCCTGGGCCGGCCCGACGGCACGGGCCAGCCGTTCACACCCGCCGCCGCCGGGTACCAACCCGGCCAGGATCTCGGTGGCTCCGAACTTGGCGTTGTCGCCGCTGATCCGCCAGTCCGCGGCCAGCGCCAGGCTCAGTCCGCTGCCCAGCGCGTAGCCGGTGATCGCGGCCACCGTCGGCTTCGGGATCGTCGCGACGGCGTCGATCGCCTCCCGGCGCACCCGGTCGGCGGCCTCGGCCTCGGCGCGGTCCAGGGTCCGCAGCTCCGGAACGTCGTCGCCGGCGGAGAAGATCTGGTGGCCGCCGAAGAGCACGACCGTGGCGATGTCGTCGCGACCGCCGGCTTCGGCTGCCGCCGAGGTGAGTTCCCGGTAGGCCTGCCGGGTCAGGGCGTTGGTGGGCGTGCGGGCCAGCAGCAGCACGCCGATACCCGGATACTGCTCACCGACGTGGATGCTGACGAACTCGCGCACGTGTCACTCCCCGCCGTAGCCCTGGGGGGCACGCCGGTTGCGAGCCGCGTTATACCGGTCGCTGTTGAAGAACTCGATCTCCCAATTACCTTCGTGCACAGCAAGATTGGGCTGGACGGCGACAATCTGACGTTCCAGGGCCAGCACCTCGCCGACCGTGCGCCCGGCCAAAGAGTCCAGTTGGGTCCAGGTCGGTGGCAGCAGGAACGACCGGCCCTGCGCGAAGTCCTCGATGGCGGCCTCGGGGCTGCTCCACGCCGCATGGTCGGATTCGGTGTTCTGGCCGTCGGCGCGCTGCCCGTGCGGCAGGGCACCGACGAAGAAGTAGGTGTCGTAGCGGCGGGTGCGCTCCTCCTCGGGGGTCACCCAGTTGGCCCACGGCCGCAGCAGGTCGGCGCGCAGCACGAGGTTCTCGCCGCGCAGGAAGTCGGAGAACGACAGGCTGCGGTCCACCAGGGCCGGACGCGCCTGGTGATAGACCGACGCGTCGGCGACGATGCCGTCCGGGTCGTCGGCCGGCCCGGCGAACAGCACCCCGGACTCCTCGAACGTCTCCCGCGCCGCCGCGCACACCAGCGCCTCGGCCAGATCGGTTTCGATACCGAAGCGCTGCGCCCACCAATGCGGGCCCGGTCCGTACCAGGCGATACCGGAGTTGCGGTCGCGGTCGTCGACGCCACCGCCCGGGAACACCATCACCCCGCCGGCGAACTCCATGGCGCTGTGCCGGCGCATCAGGAACACCGAGATCCCGTCGGCGGTGTCCTGAATCAGCATCACGGTCGCGGCCGGCCGCACCGGCAGCGGTTCGGGCTTGTCGGTCATGCTCGCCTCCTGTGCGCGGCGCGGGTCCGCACCCGCCGCGCGAAGTACCGGCCGTCAATGGTGTCCAGCGCGATCGACTGCCCGAAGGCCGACGATAGGTTGTCCGCGGTCAGGGTGTCCTGCAACAGTCCGGCGGCCACCACTTCGCCTTCGGACAGGATCAGGCAGTGGCTGAAGCCCGGCGGTATCTCCTCGACGTGGTGGGTGACCAGCACCATGGCCGGCGAATCCGGGTCGGCGGCCAGATCTGCCAGCCGGGAGACCAGTTCTTCGCGCCCGCCCAGGTCCAGGCCGGCGGCCGGTTCGTCGAGCAGCAGCAGCTCCGGGTCGGTCATCAGCGACCGTGCGATGAGGACCCGCTTGCGTTCGCCTTCGGACAGCGTCCCGTAGGTCCGCTCGGCCAGATGCTCGGCGCCCACGCTCTCGAGCATGTCGACGGCCTGGGCGTAGTCGATGTCCTCATAGTTCTCCCGCCACCGGCCCAGCACGGCGTAGCCGGCCGAGACCACCAGGTCGCGCACCACCTCGTCGTCGGGAACCCGCTGCGAGAGTGCCGAGCTACTCAGTCCGACCCGCTGGCGCAGTTCGGACATGTCGACGCGGCCCAACCGCTCGCCCAGGACGTAGGCGCTGCCCGAGGACGGGTGTTCCATCGCGGCGGCGATGCGCAGAAGCGAGGTCTTGCCCGCGCCGTTGGGTCCGATGACCACCCAGCGTTCGTCGAGTTCGACCTGCCAGGTGACGGGTCCGACCAGGGTGCGGCCGCCGCGACGCAGCGAGACTTTCCGGAAGTCGATCAGCAGGTCGGGGTCGACCGCATCGGCGTTGTCGGACACCGCACCATCGTGCCGCACTCGGGTGCCGGCCCACCTGCCGGGGCGGCGACGATCGGCGCCCACCCGCTGCGGGCCAGAACCGAGCGCGGGGTCAACCGCAGTACGAGCTGAACCAGCGGCCCGATACCGAAGGCATAGATGAGCGTGCCGACTCCGACGCTGCCGCCGAGCAGCCAGCCGCCGGCCAGCACGGTGGCCTCAATGCCGGTACGCACCAGGCGCACCGAAAGCCCGCTTCGCGCAACGAGTCCCGTCATCAGTCCGTCACGGGGCCCGGGACCGAGGCCGGCCCCCACGTAGAGCACGGTGGCCACCGCATTGAGCAGGACGGCGCCCAGCATCAGCGCCACCCGCACCCACATGGTCTCCGGTGCCCGCAATAACGCAAGACCCGCGTCGACGGTGACGGCGATGACGATGACGTTGGCCACGGTTCCGATGCCGGGCTTGTTGCGCAACGGAATCCATGCCAGCAGGACCACGACGCCGACGACGGCCGATGCCATTCCGATGCTCATCCGGGTGTGGCGTGCCAGGCCCTGATGGAAGACGTCCCACGGGTCGAGCCCGAGGCCGGCCCGGACCATCATCGCCATCGAGAAGCCGTAACAGCACAAGCCGATCAGCAGGGCGCTCGCGCGGATTGCGGCACTCATCGGTGGTCGGCGAACCGCACGCGAATGGCGTCGAGATCGCTGTGCTGGCGGCGCAGGTCGGAGTCGCCGTCACCCCACTCGCGTGAGGTGGGACTCCAGGGGCCGGCATGCGGGTCGAGCAGTGCCGCCCACCGGTCGGCCAGTCGGGAAAGCCAGGTACTCATGCCTCCATCGTTCGGCCTAACTGGCTTGCCAATCAATAGCCAGTCTGGCCATACTGGCATTCAAATGACGACTGCTATGGCGACCAGAGTGCTCGATCCGGACCTCTTGGCCCGCGAACTGGGCAACTGGCGCACATCCAGCCGCAGTGGACCCAGCTACCAGGCTCTCGGTGACGCGCTGCGCATGCTGATCGTCGACGGCCGCCTTCCGGTCGGCTCGCGGCTGCCCAGCGAGCGCGCGCTGGCCGAGGCGCTGCGGGTGTCCAGAACGACGATCACGGCCGCCTACACCGACCTGCGCGACAGCGGCTATCTGCATGCCCGCCGTGGCGCCCGCGCGACCACCGCGCTTCCGCACACTCCGGTGGCCATCTCCGCCGAGTCGGCGCCGACGGTCAACCTCGCCGTCGCAGCCCTGGCCGCGCCTGCCAGCGCCGTGCAGGAGTCGTTCATCGAGGCCAGCCGGCAGGCCGCGACCTACCTGCAGCAGACCGGGCATGACCTGCGCGGCGTGCTGACACTGCGCACCGCCATCGCCGAGCGGTACTGCGCCAGAGGGCTTGCCACCGATCCCGACCAGATCATGGTGACCAGCGGCGCCCAGCATGCGATCGCCCTCATTCTCACCACCTACGCCCAACCCGGTGACCGCGTGCTCGTCGAACAGCCCACCTATCACGGGGCGCTCGCCGCGATCGCCACCGCCGGTGCGCGCCCGGTCCCGGTGGCGCTGAGCCGCGACGGCTGGGACATCGAGGCCCTGCACGCCGCTGTGCGCCAGCTCGCCCCGACTCTGGCTTACCTGGTGCCCGACAACCACAACCCGACCGGTATGTCGATGCCGGCTGCCGACCGAAAACGGTTGGCGGCCATCATCTCCGAGACTCGTACCCGCACCATCGTCGACGAGACCATGACCGACGTCTGGCTCGACGAGCCCGTGCCGGCCCCGCTGGCCGCGTCGATGAGCTCACGCACCGACCTGGTGATCACGGTGGGGTCGTTGTCCAAGTCGTTCTGGGCCGGGCTGCGCATCGGATGGATCCGCGCCGAGCCGAGCACCCTGGCCACCATCCGCGCGATCCGGCCCTCGATCGACCTGGGTACCTCGGTGATCGAACAGCTCGCTGCCGCACACCTTCTCACCCACCGCGTCGACGACGTCCTTCCCGAGCGTCGCGACATCCTGCGCGCCAGGCGCGCACTGCTGCTGAATCTGCTCGACGAGCATCTGCCGGAGTGGCATCCGCTGCCCGGTGGCGGCGGCATGTCGATCTGGGTGCGGCTGCCGGCACCGATCAGTTCTGCGCTGTGCGCGTCGGCATCCCGACTCGGGGTGGAACTGCCACCGGGGCCGCGGTTCGGCGTCGACGGCACCTTGGAGCGCTTCGTCCGGATCCCCTACACGCTGCCCGAAGACCAGTTGACCGAGGCTGTTTCACTGCTGAGCCGGGCCTGGCGCAGCGTGACCGGCTCGGCCACACCCGATCCGTCGGCCGTGGTGGTCTAGGACGAGCTATTCCTGCGGGATCTCGACCCGGCGCAGCACACCGTCGACGGCGTCGGCCGCCTCGATCTCGGCGCGGGTGACCCCGAGGATGAACAGCACGGTGTCCAGGTAGGGATGGCTCAGTGAGGCGTCGGCGACCTCACGCAGCGCCGGCTTGGCGTTGAACGCCACACCCAGGCCCGCCGCGGCGAGCATGTCGATGTCGTTGGCGCCGTCGCCGACCGCGACGGTCTGCTCCATCGGGACACCGGCCGCCTGGGCGAAATCGCGCAGCGCCTTGGCTTTACCGGCACGGTCGATGACCTCCCCGACCACCCGTCCGGTGAGCTTGCCGTCGACGATCTCCAACTCGTTGGCGGCCACGAAGTCGAGCATCAGCTCGTGGGCCAGCGGGTCGATGACCTGGCGGAAACCGCCGGAGACCACACCGCAGTGAAAACCCAAGCGGCGCAACGTCCGAATAGTGGTGCGGGCACCCGCAGTGAGCTCCAGCTGCTCGCTGACCTCGTCGAGGACCTCAGCGGGCAGACCGGCCAGCGTGGCCACCCTGGCATGCAGCGACTCGGCGAAGTCCAGCTCACCGCGCATCGCCGCCTCGGTGATCGCGGCAACCGCTTCGCCCGCACCGGCACGGTCGGCGAGCATCTCAATGACCTCACCCTGGATCAGGGTCGAGTCGACGTCGAACACGATGAGGCGCTTGGCCCGCCGCTCCAGGCTGTAGTTCTCCACCGCAATGTCGACACCCTGCTCGGCGGCGACCCGGGCCAGCACGGTGCGTAACTCACCGCCGACGCCCGGCGGAACCGAGGCCCGGAGCTCCAGACCGGTCACCGGGTAATCCGAGACACCCCGGATGAAGTCGATGTTGACGCCCAGCCCGGCGGCCTCGCGTGCCACCACGCCGAACGCCGCAGCGCTGATGGGCCGCCCGAGCACCACGATGGTGTGGGTGGAGGGCTCACCGATGATCGGGACGTCATCGCTGGGCTCGATGGTGACGTCGAGCCCGACCCGGTGGATCGCCTCGGTCACGTCGGTGCGCAACGTGGTGCCGGCAGCCACTTCCGGGCATCCCGACACCAGCACACCCAGCGTGAGGCGCCCGCGAATCACCACCTGCTCGACGTTGAGGAGCTCCACATCGTGGCGCGAGAGCACCTCGAAGAGCGCCGACGTCACCCCTGGCTGATCGACACCGGTGACGGTGATCAGCACCGACACCTTGTGCTTGGTCATACCTGGGGAGCGCTACTTTCCGTTCTAAGTGCGGACGTTCTCGTCCAGCCGCGTCACGTCACCGTCGGAGGGGCCGTGCGAGCGGCCGATGTGGGCCTCAGCCCGCATCCGCTCCACCATGTGCGGGTAGTGCAACTCGAATGCCGGGCGCTCCGAACGGATTCGGGGCAGCTCGGTGAAGTTGTGCCGCGGCGGCGGGCAGGACGTCGCCCACTCCAGCGAGTTGCCGTAACCCCACGGATCGTCGACCGTGACGACCTCGCCGTAACGCCAGCTCTTGAAGACGTTCCAGAAGAACGGAAGCACCGACACACCGAGGATGAACGCCCCGATGGTCGAGACGATGTTGAGCGTCTCGAAGCCGTCGGACGGCAGGTAGTCGGCGTAGCGGCGCGGCATGCCCTCGTCACCGACCCAATGCTGCACCAGGAAGGTGGTGTGGAAGCCGATGAACGTCAGCCAGAAGTGCAGCTTGCCCAGCCGCTCGTCGAGCATCCGGCCGATCATCTTCGGGAACCAGAAATACACACCGGCGTAGGTGGCGAACACGATCGTGCCGAACAGCACGTAGTGGAAGTGCGCCACCACGAAATAGCTGTCGGAGACGTGGAAGTCCAGCGGCGGGCTGGCCAGCAGCACACCGGACAGACCACCGAGCAGGAACGTCACCAGGAAGCCGATAGAGAACAGCATCGGCGTCTCGAACGTCAGCCGGCCCTTCCACATCGTGCCGATCCAGTTGAAGAACTTGATGCCCGTCGGGACGGCGATCAGGAATGTCATGAAGCTGAAGAACGGCAGCAGCACCGCGCCAGTGACATACATGTGGTGCGCCCACACCGCCACCGAGAGTGCGGCGATCGCGATCGTCGCGTAGATCAGGGTGGTGTAGCCGAAGATCGGCTTACGGGAGAACACCGGGAAGATCTCCGAAACGATGCCGAAGAACGGCAGCGCGATGATGTAGACCTCGGGGTGGCCGAAGAACCAGAACAGATGCTGGAACAGCATCGTGCCGCCGTTGGCCGGATCGTAGATGTGCGCGCCGAGGCGGCGGTCAGCCGCCAGGCCGAACAGCGCCGCGGTCAGCAGCGGGAAGGCGACCAGCACCAGGATCGACGTGACGAAGATGTTCCAGGTGAAGATCGGCATCCGGAACATGGTCATACCGGGGGCACGCATGCAGACCACGGTGGTGATCATGTTGACCGCACCCAGGATGGTGCCCAGACCGCCGACTGCCAGACCGAGAACCCACAGGTCGCCACCGGCGCCCGGGGAATGGATGGCATCCGAGAGCGGGGTGTAGGCGGTCCAGCCGAAGTCAGCCGCGCCGCCCGGGGTGATGAAGCCGGCCATCGCGATCAGCGCGCCGAACAGGAACAGCCAGAACGACAACGCGTTGAGTCGCGGGAAGGCGACGTCAGGGGCGCCGATCTGCAGCGGCAGCACCAGGTTGGCGAACCCGAACACGATCGGGGTGGCGTAGAACAGCAGCATCGCCGTGCCGTGCATGGTGAACAGCTGGTTGTACTGCTCGTTGGACAGGAACTGCAGTCCCGGAACCGCCAACTCGGCCCGGATGAACAACGCCATCAGGCCACCGAGCGCGAAGAAGATAAAGCACGTGACCACGTACATGATCCCGATCAGCTTGTGATCGGTCGTGGTGACCAGCTTGTAGATCAGGTTGCCCTTCGGGCCCATCCGCGCCGGAAAAGCACGCTTGGCCTCGAGTTCTCCCTGTGAAGGCACAACGGCAGTCAACAGTCCTCCAAATATCCGTACCCGGTTAGCACCCCGAGAACATGGTGTTGATCCTAACCTCACGCGGGCCCGTACGGAGGGTGGGTCCTACATTGCGTCGTAATACCGTCACGAGCACGCCGTCCGCAGCTCAGCGGCGCGTTTGCGGCCAGGTGTTACGGTCGGCGGCGTGCGGTCGCGCAGTCTTGCTCCGGGTCTGATGGTGTCCGCGGGTGCGGTCCTCACGGCGCTCGCCGTGACCGTCGTCAGCGGCTGTTCGGGCTCGTCGCAGGCGCCGCCGTCGGCCACCGGCAGCGTGGTCACCAGCACCACCAAGATCGCCGGCGCCGGAATCCTGGGTAATCAGCGCCGGCCCGACGAGTCCTGCGCACCTGAACCGGCCCGGCTGGATCCCGCTCCCCCGCCACCGGTGCGGCACGCCGCTGGAGAGACGGCGGTGGTGGCAGACCCGCAGCGCATCGTCGTGCTGGCCGGTGACGAGCTCGACGCGCTGTGCGCGCTGGGGCTGCAGTCGCGGATCGTCGCGGCCGCCCTGCCGGACGGCGCGGACAGCCAGCCCTCCTACCTGGGCACCGTCATCCACGACGTGCCCGGCGCCGGGTCCCGCAGCGCTCCGGACCTCGCCGCCATCGCGGCGGCCAAACCCGACCTCATCCTGGGCTCGGCGGGGTTGACGCCGCAGGCCTACCCCCAGCTGGCGGCGATTGCGCCGACGGTGTTCACCGATGCTCCCGGCGCCCGGTGGCAGGACAACCTGCGCACCGTCGGTGCCGCGACCGGACGAACCGAGGCCACCGACGAGGTGATCGCGGCGTTCACCGACCGCGCCCGGCAAGCCGGCGGCGCCACCGACGCCCCTCACTTCCAGGCCTCCGTCGTCCAGTTCACCGACACCACGATGCGGGTCTGGGGCGCCGACAACTTCCCCGCCAGCGTGCTCGCCGACGTCGGCGTGGATCGGCCTGCGGCGCAACGGTTTACCGACAAGCCCTATGTCGAGTTCGGGATCAGCGACGCCGACCTCGACCGCTCCCCGGACTTCTCCCCGGCTGACGGCGACATCCTTTATCTGTCGTTCGCCTCGCCCGCGGCCAAGGACCGGGCACCGGCGGTGCTGGAGAGCGCGGCGTGGCGCAAGCTGTCGGCCAACCGCGACAATCGGGTTTTCATCGTCAACAACGAGATCTGGCAGACCGGCCAGGGTGTGATCGCCGCCCGCGGCATCATCGACGACCTGCGCTGGCTCAACGCACCGATCAACTAAAGCCGAAGTGCGGCAGCGTGGACGCCCGTTCGGCAACTGCACTAACGTCAACGCCTGTGTTCCATGTGCTGACGATCAACTATGACAAGCCGGTCGAGGTCATCGACCAGACCCGGCCCGCCCATCTCGCCTGGCTCAACGACGAAGTCGCCGCGGGACGCATCCTGCTGGCCGGCCGCCAGGACTCCGGCGCCGGTGGAGTGCTGATCACCGGTGACATCACCGTCGAGGACGCCCAGGACATCATCGCGCGCGACCCCTACACGCTTGCCGGTATCGTCAGCTACGAACGTCTCTCGTTCAACGGCGGAGTCCGCGCACCGGGGCTCTAGGGTCCGCCCGGACGGGACTAATCCGCCCGCCCTACTTGGTTACTGGTTACGGCCGCACCGTCGCGGGCCGCCATTTACCGACGCTTGAAGCACATCAGTGCTGACTGAGACGACGATACGAGGAACACGATGAGCACAGTTACCGCCTACGCAGCGACATCGGCCAGCGAGCCGCTGGCCAAGACCACCGTCACCCGCCGCGATGTCGGGCCGCACGACGTCGAGTTCGACATCCACTTCGCCGGCATCTGCCACTCCGACATCCACACCGTGCGCGCCGAATGGGGCCAGCCCAGCTACCCCGTGGTGCCCGGCCACGAGATCGCCGGCATCGTCACCGCGGTCGGTTCCGAGGTCTCCGCATTCGCGGTCGGCGACCGGGTGGGCGTGGGCTGTTTCGTCGACTCGTGCCGGGAGTGCAAGAACTGCAAGGCCGGCCTGGAGCAGTACTGCACCGGTGGCGGCAACGTCGGCACCTACAACGCGATCGGCCGCGACGGTCTGCCCACCTATGGCGGCTACAGCGGCAGCATCGTCGTCGACGAGAACTACGTGCTGCGTATCCCCGAGGGGCTCGGCCTGGACGCCGCCGCACCGCTGCTGTGCGCAGGCATCACGACGTATTCGCCACTTCGGCACTGGAATGCCGGTCCCGGCAAGCGAATTGCCGTCGTGGGCCTCGGCGGCCTGGGCCATATGGCGGTCAAGCTCGGAGCGGCGATGGGCGCCGAGGTGACGGTGCTGTCGCAGTCGCTGAAGAAGATGGAGGACGGCCTGCGGTTGGGCGCCAGCCACTACTACGCCACCGGCGACCCCGCCACCTTCAAGAAGCTTCGTAGCTCCTTCGACCTGATCCTCAACACCGTCTCAGCCGATCTCGACCTGGGCCGGTTCCTCGGGATGCTGGACCTCGACGGCACGTTCGTCGAGCTCGGTCTGCCCGAAAACCCCCTCGTCGTGCCGTCTTTCCCGCTGGTGGGTATGCGGCGCAACCTGTCGGGCTCGATGATCGGTGGTATCGCCGAAACCCAGGAGATGCTGGACTTCTGCGCCCAGCACAACCTCGGCTCCGAAATCGAAGTGATCGAGCCGGATTACATCAACGAAGCCTACGAACGGGTTATCGCCAGCGACGTCCGCTACCGGTTCGTCATCGACACGGAGTCGCTGCGCGACAACTAGTTCTCGTCGGCGTCCAGGTCGATCCCGGCAAGCGGCCAGCCCGCTGCCGCCAGGGTCGCGGCCACCCGGCGGACGTTCTCCGGACCGGCGTCGTGGTGTGCCACGTCTTTGATGAACGCGGCGATCTCGTCGTGGTCGATCTGGTGGCCGGCCTGCGCGTCAGCCTCGGCTGCGGCGATCTCGCGGACCACCTCCTTGACCTGATCCTCGGACAGCGGAGTGCTGCGAAGCAGTGCCAGCAGCGGCACCCGGTCCGGCCCGGGAACCCCGCTGGGATAACCGGCGCGCAGCCAGTTGAGGACCTTGTGGACGAGCGAGGGCGAAGTCACGGTGATCAGTGTCGCCGCCGACGACCGGCGGCGCCAGCACCGGCTGCACAGTTGGTCGGGGGTTCACCGCACGTTCACCGCATAGAGTGGCCGGATGAGGCTCAGGTGGTTTCGCCTGCTCACCGCGGGGCTGATCGCGCTGGCGATGAGCGGGCTGTCGGCGAACGCGACGGCCACAGCGGCCGGGCCACTGCCCGCCAACCAAGTCGTGTTCCTGCTCAGCTCCGGCGGTGGGCTGATCCCGCCCGTCGTCTACGCGCTGGAGTCACCGTCGCTGATCATCCACGGCGACGGGCGGATCCTGTCGGCCGCAGGCGCCAGCACCGGGGATGCCGTCCCGGTGCGCTACAACCTCAACCAGATCGACCCGGTTGCCGTCGCGTCCTTCGCGTCGTGGGCCCAGGGTCGCGGAATCGTCAACTCCGGCACAGACTTCGGCCAACCCGGCGTGACCGATATGGATACGACGACAGTGCTGCTGCACGGGGACGGCCCACCTGCTAAGGCGAGCGTGTACGCCTTCTACCCCAGCTTCGACAAGGACGTCACCGCGGCTGCGCAGAGGGCGCGGGCCGCGCTGCGCGAGGTGGTCGCCGAGGCGACGAGCCTGGCGGGGGCAGGAATCGTGGTGCCGTACACGCCGGACCGTGTCGCCGTCTACGAAGTCGAAGCCCCCTCGGCCGTTACGGCCGCGACGACGGTGTGGCCCGGTCCCCCGCCGGCCAGTTTCCTGACTCCCAGTACGCAGAGCCGCTCGCAGTCCTGCGGCTACCTGACCGGCGACGCCGCCGTCACCGCCTATCAAGCGGCGCTGAACAACCCGGGTGCGCTGTGGCTGGTCGACGGCGCCACCCGAGCCCTGGCAGTCAATCCCTACCCACTGACGGACTCCTGTCCCTGAGCACGTCCTGGGATGGAGAAGCCTTTCGGCGCGCGCACCCGGGACGAACGGCCCTAGAGGACGTTTCCCCATGCGAGGACCTTGAGCTAGGTGGCACCACGACCTCGGCAATGCGATGACGGTGCCTGTTGCGCACGGGCCAGTGAACGCCCGTGACGTACCGGGCGGTCTTCCCCGGAATCGTCCACGCCCTCGGGCGGCCGGGCAAGGTGTTGAGCCGCATCGGCGATCAGACGTTGTTCTATGCCAGGGCGATTGCGGGCATCCCATACGCGGTGCGCTGGTACCGCACTGAGATCGTCCGGCTGATCGCCGAGATCAGCATGGGCGCCGGCGTGCTGGCGATGATCGGCGGGACGCTCGTCGTCGTCGGCTTTCTGACCGTGGCCACCGGCGGCACGCTGGCCGTGCAGGGTTACAGCTCGCTGGGCAATATCGGTATCGAAGCGCTCACCGGGTTCCTCGCGGCCTTCATCAACGTGCGGATCTCGGCGCCGGTGGTCGCCGGGATCGGTCTGGCCGCCACGTTCGGCGCGGGGGTGACCGCCCAGCTCGGGGCGATGCGGGTCAGTGAAGAGATCGACGCCCTCGAAGCGATGTCGATCCGGCCGATCGCGTTTCTGGTCAGTACCCGGATCGCCGCCGGAATGGTGTCGATCGCACCGCTCTACGCGGTCGCGGTCATCCTGTCGTTTCTGGCCAGCCGCTACACCACCGTCGCGCTGCTCGGGCAGTCAGCGGGCCTCTACGACCACTACTTCTCGACGTTCCTCAACCCGATCGACCTGTTGTGGTCGTTCACCCAGGCCATCTTGATGGCATTGGCAATCCTGTTGATACACACCTATTTCGGCTTCTTCGCCTCAGGTGGACCCTCAGGTGTCGGCGTCGCGACCGGCGATGCCGTGCGCACGTCGCTGGTCGTCGTCGTGTCGGTGACGCTGCTCATCTCGCTGGCCATCTACGGCGGCGGAGGCAGGTTCAATCTGGCGGGCTGAGCGCCCGCCAGACGTCGTCGACCTAGAAGTCCCAGTCGTCGTCTTCGGTGACGACGGCCTTGCCGATCACGTAGCTCGACCCCGAACCGGAGAAGAAGTCGTGGTTCTCGTCGGCGTTCGGCGACAGCGCCGACAGGATGGCCGGGTTCACCTCGGTCTCGTCCTTGGGGAACAGCGCCTCGAAGCCCATGTTCATCAGCGCCTTGTTGGCGTTGTAGCGCAGGTACTTCTTGACGTCCTCGGTCAGGCCGACCGCGTCGTAGAGATCCTGGGTGTACTCAATCTCGTTCTCGTACAAGGTAAACAGCAGCTCGTAGGCGTAGTCCTTGAGATCCTGCTTGCGCTCCTCGCTCGCGAGCGCATACCCCTTCTGGAACTTGTAGCCGATGTAGTAGGCGTGCACCGCCTCGTCGCGGATGATCAGCCGGATCAGGTCGGCGGTGTTGGTCAGCTTGGCCCGGCTCGACCAGTACATCGGCAGGTAGAAGCCGGAGTAGAACAGGAACGCTTCGAGGAACACCGAGGCGATCTTGCGCTTGAGCGGGTCGTCGCCACGGTAGTAGTCGAGGATGATCTGCGCCTTGCGCTGCAGGTTGACGTTCTCCTCCGACCAGCGGAAGGCTTCGTCGATGTCGACGGTCGAGCACAGCGTGGAGAAGATGGAGCTGTAGCTCTTGGCGTGCACCGACTCCATGAAGGTGATGTTGGTCAGCACCGCTTCTTCGTGCGGGGTGAGCGCGTCGGGGATCATGCTGACCGAACCCACGGTGCTCTGGATGGTGTCGAGCAGGGTCAGGCCGGTGAACACCCGCATGGTCAGCTGCTTCTCGGCGTCGGTCAGCGTGTTCCAGGACGGGATGTCGTTGGACACCGGCACCTTTTCGGGCAACCAGAAGTTGCCGGTCAGCCGGTCCCAAACCTCGGCGTCCTTCTCATCAATGACACGGTTCCAGTTGATCGCCGTTGCCCGGTCGATCAGCTTCGTCCCATCGCTCACCGAAACCCCACTTCACCACGATGTATTGCCCGTTTCCGGCTGATGACCAAACACTACCCCTGGGGTCCGACAACAGGCGGCAACACAACAAGTTGTGTTTCGCCGATCTCGAACGCACAGGTCGGCCGCGCGTGGC
Organism: Mycobacterium sp. NBC_00419; assembly: GCF_036023875.1. Lineage (NCBI taxonomy): Bacteria > Bacillati > Actinomycetota > Actinomycetes > Mycobacteriales > Mycobacteriaceae > Mycobacterium > Mycobacterium sp. NBC_00419. The sequence goes on along the minus strand of NZ_CP107931.1, from coordinate 4,546,030 downwards.
GGACACCGTCGGCGTGTCGGGGCGGCTCAGCTGGCCAGTGCCCGCCGAAACACCCTGGGCCACCGGCGCGGGCGCACGCCGGAGAACCGGTACTCCGAGCGTTTCAGCGAACGCGTCGCCAGCCAGTACTGCCAGGTCATGCCGCTCCACAGCGTGCGGTTCTTGCCGTGCTCGTCGAGGTACCAGCTGCTGCATCCGCCGGTGTTCCACACCGATCGCTCCAGGTCCTCGTGCAACTCGGCGTTGAACGCGTCCTGCGCCGCCCGGGTCGGCGCCAGCGCCTGGGCTCCGGCCTTGTCGACCGCGGCGATCGCCTGCCCGACGTAGCCGATCTGGGACTCGATCATGAAGACCACCGAGTTGTGTCCCAGCCCGGTGTTGGGGCCCAGCAGGAAGAACAGGTTCGGCATGTCGGCCACCGCGACCCCGCGGTGCGCCTGGACGCCCTCGCGGTTCCACCGGTCCACCAGATCCTCGCCGCCGAGGCCCTTGATGTCGACGTAGGTGTAGGAGTCGGTGACGTGGAACCCGGTGGCGAACACGATGACGTCGACGTCGCGCTCGGTTCCGTCGGTGGTGACGATTCCGGTGCGGGTGATCCGGGCGATCCCGTCGGTCACCAGCTCCGAGCGGGGATTGGCGATCGCCCGGAAGTAGTTGTCCGAGAACAGGACCCGCTTGCAGCCGACGCGATAGCTCGGCGTGAGCCTGCGGCGCAGCTGCGGGTCGCGGACCTGGTGGCGAATGTTCCACTTGCCGGCCATCTCGCCGAGGGTCAGCAGCGCGGGGCGCTTGGTCATCGCGAAACCCAGAGACTCCTGGAACCAGTAGATGCCGTTGCGCACCAGCGCGCGGGCGCCGGGCACGCTGGCGAAGGCCTCCCGCAGCCGGGCCGGGATCGCGTCGTTGCGCCGCGGCAGCACCCAGGCCGGGGTGCGTTGGTAGAGCTGCAACTGCCCCACCTGGTCGACGATCTGCGGCACGATCTGGATGGCGCTGGCGCCGGTGCCGACCACGGCGACGCGCTTACCCGTGAGATCGACGTCGTGGTCCCACTGCGCGGAGTGGAACGCCGACCCGCCGAACTCGTCGAGCCCCTCGATGTCGGGGACGGACGGGATGTGCAGTGCGCCGGCGCCGGAGATGAGGAACTGCGCGACGTACTCCTGGCCGTCTTTGGTGAAGACATGCCAGCGGTATTCGGTGTCGTCCCAGTGCGCCCGGTCGACGTGGGCTCCGAAGCGGATGTAGCGACGCAGCCCGTACTTGTCGGTGACGCCCCGGAGGTAGGCCAGGATCTCGGGCTGGAAGGACCACATGTGGTTCCAGTCCGCCTTGGGCTCGAACGAGAACGAATACAGGTGTGCCGGGATATCGCAGGCGCATCCGGGGTAGGTGTTGTCCCGCCAGGTGCCCCCGACGTCGTCGGCCTTCTCCAGGATCAGGAAGTCGACGCCGCGGCGCTGCAGTTCGATGGCCATTCCCAGGCCGGAGAATCCGGTCCCGATGACGAGCGCGCGGGTATGCACCGGCTCCGCGGTCGTGGATTCGGTGGGGGCCTGCGATGCGGCGACGGTCATGCCACCAAAATACCCAATACCGCCGGTATCGGCTAAAGGGTCTTTCGGCCCGGGATTCGGTGCGCTCAGCTGACGGCGGCGCGGCGCGGCATCGCGTCGCGGATCGGCCGGTTCTGGTCGAGGTCGATCCCCAGCAGTTCGGCGGTTCCGTTGATGGTGCCGAGCATGATCGTCGTCAAGTGTTTGACGAAGTCGTCCGACGGCATCCGCCGCGGGCTGTCAGGGTCGGCACCCAGCCACCAGTCGGTGGCCGCCGAAGCCGAACCGAACGTCGCCGAGGCGGCCAGCTGCAGCGCCGCCGGGTCGAGCTCCATCTCACGCAGTTCGTGGTTGAACATCTCGGCGATACCCATGGTGATCTCGCGTCCCTCGTTGAGGGCCCGCACCGTGGACTCGGACTGCTCGGGGAAGCGGCCCTGCAGCATGAAGCGCAGCACGTTGGGGTGCTGGTCGACGAGGTTCACGTATTCGGCGACGCTGCGGCGGATCACCTCGCGGACCGGGTCCTTGGCGAAGTCGACATTGGGGAAGATCGCAGTCCACAGCATGTCGCGCAGCCGGGCGCCGATCGCGGCGAACAGATCGGACTTGTCGGTGAAGTGCCGGTAGATCTTCGGCTTGGCGGTGCCGGCTTCCTCGGCGATCTCACGCAGGCTGACTTCGGGGCCGCGCTGGTCGATCGCCCGGAACGAGGCGTCGACGATCTCCGCGCGGACCTTCTTGCGGTGCTCACGCCACCGTTCGCTACGCGCGTCGACTTTGCCCGAATCGCCCCCCGGCCGCGATCGCGTCACTCTGCGCACGTTCTGCACTGTACCCGGCGGTATCGGCTGACCAGGACAGACTGTTTGCGAGGTCACCATTTCGTCCCTACTTCGGGGGCTTTCCCGCCGGGAGAGGTTCACTTTTCTCAGCTAGCATCGGACAAGTCGGGCCATCGAGTGAGACGGGGTGTTGTGACCGAGCGATTCGACCTGGTGATTGCCGGCGGCGGTCCCTCAGGTTCCGCCGCAGCGTGGCAGGCCGCGCAGACCGGCGCCAAAGTGGTGGTCCTGGACAAAGCGGAGTTCCCCCGCGACAAGCCCTGCGGTGACGGCCTGACCGCCCGCGCGGTCAGCTATCTGCAGAAGATGGGCCTGGCCCACGAGGTGTCGCAGTTCCACCGCATCAGCGGTGTGACGGTGTACTCGCCCTCGGAGTGGGACCTGTCCTTCCCACAACGTCCCGGCATGCCCGACCACGGCCACACCGCCAGCCGCAGCGAGCTGGACACGATGCTGCTCAAGCACGCCGAGTCCGCAGGCGCGGTGGTCCGTCAGGGCGCCGAGGTAGCCGGGCCGGAACTCGACGAACGCGGCCGGGTGATCGGCGTGGTCCTCAAGAACGGCGAGAAGATCTACGGCGACGCGGTCATCGCGGCCGACGGCGCCTACTCCCCCATCAAGCGGGCCTTGAAGATCGACTCGGACTACAACGGCTACTCCGCGATCGCGATCCGCTCGGAGATGCACGCCAACCGGGCCGACTCCGACCGCTTCGAGATCTACCTCAAGCTGCTGTTCCAGGGCGACCAACTGCCCGGCTACGGCTGGATTTTCCCGATGGGCGGCGGCCGGTTCAACATCGGGCTGGGCTACGTCAACAGCTACAAGAACTGGCAGGCCATCAACGCCACCCATTTCTTCGGCGACTTCCTCAACAGTCTGCCGCGCGAGTGGGAGCTGCCGTCGGTCGACGAATTGAAGAAGAACAAGACCGTGCGGGCGTGGCGACTGCCGATGGGCTTCACCGCCTGGCCGCCGTGGCGTCCCGGGGTGTTGTTCGCCGGCGACTCGCTGGGTGCCGGCAAGCCGGTGTCCGGTGCGGGCATCTCCAAGGCACTCGAATCCGGTCTGGCTGCCGGCGAGTGCGCGCTGGCCGCGCTGGAGAACGGCGGGCCCGACGACTTCACCAACTACCAGCTGCGGATGGAAGCAGCGTGGGGCCGGGAGTACAAGCGGGGCCGCTTCTTCAACAAGCTCGCCGGCTACCCGCAGGTCGCCGGGACGGGTCTGAAGCTGCTCGACAACCACACCTTCCGCGACTTCCTGCTCAAGTCGCTGTACAAGAAGCAACAAAGCCCGTCGCACACCTAGTCTGACCGCATGGTCGATGACGGCGCGGTGACGCTCACGCCTGGGCTCACCGACGCAGAGCTGGCGGGCATCGAGGACGAATTCGGGTTCGAGTTCGCCGACGACCACCGGTCGTTTCTGGGCACTGCTCTGCCGATCGGGGATTCGTGGCCCGATTGGCGCGACGCGCCGCGACGAAGCCTGCACCAGCAGTTGCAGTTACCCGTCGAGGGAATCGTGTTCGCCGTCGAATGGCGCGACTTCTGGGGCGCCGGGTGGGGCGTGCGCCCGGCCCGGATGAAAGACGCCCTGCGCAGCGCGAGATACCAGCTGGCGCGGGTGCCGCAACTGGTGCCGGTGCATTCCAATCGCTACCTCGCCGGCGGGCATGGCAGCCACGGCAATCCCGTGTTCTCGGTGTACCAGGCCGACGTAACCTGCTGCGGCAGCGATCTTTCCACCTATATCGACAGTGAGTTCGGGACCGGCAAGCCCGCTACGTCGCCGCGGCAGACGGTGCCGTTCTGGTCCGAGCTGATCGGCTGACGAACGCTAGAGGGTCGCGCCCAGGGTGTAGGACGTCATCGACAGCGAGCCGTACTCGCAGCCGTCGGTAAGCACCGCGGGCTTGTCGTCCTGGGCGGCAACCAGCCCGGCGAAGTAGAGCAGCGGGATGAAGTGATCAGGGGTGGGCACTGCCGCGCGGTAGTCGGCATCGGCCTGCAGCCCTGCCGCCTCCGACGGATTGTCGAGGATCTGGGCCCGCGCGACGTCGTCGAACCGTTGCGCCCAGTCGAAGCCACTCTCCCCCATCGCGGGCTCCATCGCACCCAGGTTGTGCACGACGTTGCCGCTGCCGACGATCAGGACACCGCGCTCGCGCAGCGATGCCAGCTTGGCGCCGAGTTCGAGGTGGTACTCCAGCGGCTTGTAGGCGTTGATCGACAGTTGGACCACCGGCACCGAGTAATCCGGGAAGGCGTGCGCCAGTACCGACCAGGTGCCGTGGTCGATACCCCAGCTGTCGAGGTCGGCGCCCACCCAGGTGGGCTCCACCACGTCGGCGATCTCCTCGGCGAGATCCGGCAGACCCGGTGCCGGGTACTGCATCTCGAAGAGTTCGGTGGGAAAGCCGTAGAAGTCGTGGATCGTTCGCGGCTGTGCCATCGCGGTGACCGCCGTGGCGTTGATGTACCAGTGCGCGCTGATCGCCAGGATGGCGCGCGGCCTGCCGAATTCGTCGAGCACCGACTGCCCGAACTGACGCCAGGCCGCGGTGTAGCGATTGGACTCCAGCGCGTTCATCGGGCTGCCGTGCCCGATGAAGGCGGCAGGCATGGCGGTGGTCATGGGTCTAGTTAACCGTCGCCGGGCGCGAGCGGCTACTCGGCGTCACTCGCTGTGGGTGACCAGGTTGGCGTACGCGGCACCGGCGCCACCGGTGAGCTTGGCGGCGTCGAAACCGTAGGCGACCGCGTCGCCGCGGATCGCCCGCAGCGGGTCCTCGAAGTCGCGGAAGTAGCCCATGGCCCACGCGCCCTCCTGGTAGCCGATCAGCTTCAGCAGGTCGTCGTCGAGGGTGCGTGCGACTTCGGTTGGCACCGAAAGGAATTGGTTCTCCTCCTGGCGGACCCACCCGACGCAGTAGTTGACGTTGATGGCACGGCGAACCTGCTGGCTGCGGTTGGCGGCACCGCTGTGCACGATCTTGCCGGAGTAGAGCAGCACCGAACCGCGCGACATCTCGGCGTGCAGGCACTCGTCGTCGGCGTAGTCAGTCGGCTTCTTGTCACCGACCTGACTTCCCGGCACCACCCGGGTGGCGCCCATCTCCGCGGTGTAGTCGGTCATCGCCCACAGCGTGTTGCACTGCACGTGGTAGTCGTCGGGGAACGGGTAGAAGTCGAACGCGTTCTGGTCGCGGTGCAGGGCCTGGTCGGTTTCGCCCGGTTCGATCGAGATCACCTGGGTCAGCATCAGCTGGAAAGCGCTGGCGTGGCCGAGGAAGCCCTGGCATACACCGAGGATGCTCGGATTCTGGATCAGCGTGCGGCAGGCCGGCGAACGGGCCACCAGTGCGCCGGTGCGCCGGGTCTTCTGACCGATCATCGCGTTGTAACCCATGGGCGTCGAGTCGAGATAGGGGCCCAGTTCGTCGCCGATGGTGTCCATCAACGATTCCGGGACCAGGTTGTCGACGATGACGTAACCGTCGCGGCGGAGATGGTCGGCAAGTTCAGCCGGGGAGGTGGTGGCGGGAACGTGCGTGAGCGCGGTCATGGCTTTCAGTATCTCGAAGCATGTGTGTTGACCAGGTAAAACAGGGTCACACACCCGTTACGGCTGGCGCCGTTTGGTCGAGCCGGGCTTGCGGGCCACCTTGCCCGCGGCGGCGCGGGCGGCCTGCTTGGCCAGCGTCTTCTCCCGCGCGGTGCGCTTGGGTGCCGGCTCGGCCTGACCCCGCGACGAACCGGCTGTGCGGCCCCGCACGATCCCGGTGAACTCCTCGACCAATGCCGACGGCGGCCCCGCCGGGAAGGCCAGCGCCACCGTGCACGTCGGCCCGTCGACGATCGGGCGATAGGTGAGATCCTTGCGGTGATACAGCCGGGCCAGCGACTGCGGGACGACGAGCACGCCCAGTCCTGCGGCGACGAGTTGTATTGCGTCCGTGGTGGTTTCGGGTCGATGCTCGACCGGGACGCCGGGCGCGTCCACCCACGCGACGACGTCGTCGAGTGGCAGCAGCGTCGGCTCATCGCGGAGATCCGCGGTCGAGATCTCGTCGGCTGCACTCAGGAGGTGATCGGTCGGCACCACCGCCACCGTCGTCTCCTCGTAGATCGGGATGACGGCCAAGGCTGAGGTGTCGGCCGGCAGCCGCAGCAGCGCCAAATCGACTGTCCCGGCGCGCACTTCGGCGGCTGCATCGGCGGCGGAAACGGTGCACAACCGCAGTGACGTCTCACGGTGGCGCTGCGCCCAGATCCGCGCCCACTTCGCCGGCGTCACCCCGGGGACATACCCGAGGGTGAGTGAGGACAGTGAGGGCGAAACCACCGCATCAGGCTACCGATAAGCTCAGGCCATGAGCCGGCCGAACGCGCAGTCCATGAAACCCGCCACGGCGGCCAAGAAGCTGGACGTGTACCTGCCCGCGACACCGCCGGAATTCCAGCAGAATGCGACCACCCGCAACGAGCTGGCCGCCCTGCTGGCGGACCCGCCGCAGTGGCTCAAGGACCTCCGCAAGAACGGGCCGCATCCGAAGAACCTGGTGGCGGCCAAGCTGGGCATCTCGATCTCCGGCCTCACCCGTGGCGGTGTCACCGAGGCGCTGACCACCGAGCAGATCGACGCGCTGCTCGCCGAGAAGCCGGACTGGCTGATCGCCGAACGCGAGAGCTACCAGGCGGTGCTCAGCGAGGAGCGGCGCCTCAAGGCACTACGCGCCGAGAAGGCCCGCTGAGGCAGCGTTCACGCGTCGTCGGTCCAGAAGATCTGCCACGAGTGACCGTCAAGGTCGTTGTAGCTGCGCCCATACATGGACCCGTGGTCCTCGGAATCCCCGTCAATGCCGCCCGCGGCGATGGCGCGATTCACCAGAGCGTCCACCCCATCACGACTGTCGACGCCGAGGCAGACGACGCATTCTTTGATCGTGGCCGCGTCGGCGGTCTCCACCGGATGCAGCGAGTCGAAGGCCTCACGCTGCAGCAGCATGGCGAACTGGTTGTCACCCAGCACAAGCGTGACCGCGCTCTCACCGCTGAACTGTTCGTTGACCGCGTAGCCGAGATCAGAGAAGAACTTTCGCGAGCGCTCGACGTCGGCGACGGGCAGGTTGACGAACAGCATTGAGTGCATGAGTGCCTCCGTGGCCTCTGCGGGATCCTTCTGGATGCCGTCGGAGACATAGACCCGACAGGCGCGCGAATCTCATCGGGGAACGCGCGTTGCGTGCTGAGGATTCCCGTGGCTTCAACCCGAATCTTCAATGCAGTACCGGCACGTGTCCTTCTTGATCCCCCGATTCGTATGGTGCCGCGTGTGTGCGCTGCGTTTACTTGACGGCCTTGGGCGCCCCTTACGCACAGCTGACATCTTCGCGCGGGTCTCATCGCTCGCTCGACGCCCGTAGTTCGGGTTGCCCGCGCCTCGCCTCTGCTCGGCCAGCGCTTCGCGAGCCTCTTGCGACATGACTCGACCGAAACCTGGGTGATCGATTCCGAACTTTCCGAAGTTGGGGTTAGCAGGTCCCGCGTTCTGCCCCTTTCGATTCTTGGACCACTTCGCACGCTGTTCCGCCGCGTGAGTCTGTCCGTAGAAAGGGTTGTCTGCAGCGTATCTGCTGACACCCTTGCGTCCCGTCGATCGGATCCTCGCGGACTCGCGCATCTCGGCGGTCCACTCGATACCCATAGGACCGAGTCCGCCTTCGGACAGATTGAGCAGCGGGTGCCCGTCCTGGCGAAGCAATCTGATCCAGAAGATCTCTTCCCGACCGAGCTCGTCGAGACCTTCTACGCAGTCGAGCAGATCGACATCAAATTCATCGCCCTGATGGGCGCGAAGCCAATCGTAAAACGGCGTCTTCCTACCAGACCGAGCAATTTTCAGATGTTGCCGCAGGCGCAGCTCGGCGGATTTGGTCGTGAGTCCTACATAGCGATAGACGAACTCCGACCGGAGCCTGATCCCATAGATCACGCCTCCGGTCGGAATTTCGTTTGCCACGCAGCCACCGCGTTGTTAGCGACCAGCCGTCACAACATGCAGCTGACGCAATTTTCCACCTGAGTGCCTTCCAGCGCCATCTGCCGCAGGCGGATGTAGTACAGCGTCTTGATTCCCTTGCGCCAGGCGTAGATCTGGGCCTTGTTGACCTCGCGTGTGTCGGCGGTGTCCTTGAAGAACAGCGTCAGACTCAGCCCCTGGTCCACATGCTGGGTGGCCGCGGCGTAGGTGTCGATGATCTTCTCGTAACCGATTTCGTACGCGTCCTGGTAGTAGTCCAGGTTGTCGTTGGTCATGTAGGGCGCCGGGTAGTAGACGCGGCCGATCTTGCCTTCCTTGCGGATCTCGACCTTCGACGCGATCGGGTGGATCGAACTCGTCGAGTGGTTGATGTAGGAGATCGACCCGGTCGGCGGGACGGCCTGCAGGTTCTGGTTGTAGATACCGTGCGCCTGCACCGACTCCTTGAGCCGCTTCCAATCCTCATGCGTCGGGATGTGGATGCCGGCGTCGGCGAACAGCGTCCGGACCTTGTCGGTCTGGGGCTCCCACACCTGCTCGAGGTACTTGTCGAAGAATTCACCACTGGCGTACGTCGACTTCTCGAAGCCCTTGAAGGTCGTCCCGCGCTCGATGGCGATCTTGTTCGACGCCCGTAGGCAGTGGTAGAGCACCGTGTAGAAGTAGATGTTGGTGAAGTCGATGCCCTCGTCGGAGCCGTAGTAAATCCGTTCGCGCGCAAGGTATCCGTGCAGGTTCATCTGACCAAGGCCGATGGCGTGCGAGTCGTTGTTACCCTGCTCGATCGACGGCACCGACCAGATGTGCGTCTGGTCGCTGACGGCGGTCAACCCGCGGATTGCCACCTCGATGGTCTGCGCGAAGTCCGGCGAGTCCATCGCCTTGGCGATGTTCAGCGAGCCCAGGTTGCAGGAAATGTCCTTGCCCACCTTGGAATACGACAGATCCTCGTTGAACTGCGACGGCGTCGAGACCTGCAGGATCTCCGAGCACAGGTTCGAGTGCGTGATCTTGCCGTCGATCGGGTTGGCCCGGTTCACCGTGTCCTCGAACATGATGTACGGGTAGCCCGACTCGAACTGCAGCTCGGCCAGCGTCTGGAAGAACTCGCGCGCCTTGATCTTCGTCTTGCGGATCCGGCCGTCGTTGACCATCTCGTGGTACTTCTCGGTCACCGAGATGTCGGCGAACGGCACGCCGTACACCCGCTCGACGTCGTACGGCGAGAACAGGTACATGTCCTCGTTCTTCTTCGCCAGCTCGAAGGTGATGTCGGGAATGACCACACCGAGGCTGAGCGTCTTGATGCGGATTTTCTCGTCGGCGTTCTCCCGCTTGGTGTCCAGGAAGCGGTAGATGTCGGGATGATGCGCATGCAGGTACACCGCCCCGGCACCCTGTCGGGCTCCGAGCTGGTTGGCGTAGGAGAACGAGTCCTCCAGCAGCTTCATGATCGGGATGACACCGGAGCTCTGGTTCTCGATGTTCTTGATCGGGGCGCCGTGCTCGCGAATGTTGGTCAGCAGCAACGCCACTCCACCACCGCGCTTGGACAGCTGCAGTGCGGAGTTGATCGAGCGGCCGATCGACTCCATGTTGTCCTCGATGCGCAGCAGGAAGCAGCTCACCGGCTCGCCGCGCTGCTTCTTGCCCGAGTTGAGGAACGTCGGGGTGGCCGGCTGGAACCGTCCGTCGATGATCTCGTCGACCAGCTTCTCGGCCAGCATCGTGTCACCGGCGGCCAGCGTCAGCGCCACCATCACCACGCGGTCCTCGAAGCGCTCGAGATAGCGCTTCCCGTCGAAGGTCTTCAGCGTGTAGGACGTGTAGTACTTGAACGCACCCAGGAACGTCGGGAACCGGAACTTCTTGGCGAAGGCCCGATCCAGCAGCGACTTCACGAAGTTGCGCGAGTACTGGTCGAGCACCTCGCGCTCGTAGTAGTTCTCTCGCACCAGATAGTCGAGCTTCTCGTCCTGGTTGTGGAAGAAGACCGTGTTCTGGTTGACGTGTTCGAGGAAGTACTGGCGCGCGGCCAGCCTGTCCATCTCGAACTGGATGTTGCCGTCAGCGTCGTACAGGTTCAGCATCGCGTTGAGCGCGTGGTAGTCAGTCTCCCCCGGCAACGCGTGCGTCGGGGCTACAGGCTCAGCAGCTGTGACCGTTGGTGGCACGTGTCCTCGTCCTTCCAGAATTCAGCCAGTTCCGCACGGACGGCTTCCACGTCCTCTACGGTTCCCATCATTTCGAATCGGTAAAGCAGTGGCACGTCGCACTTGTGTGAGACCAGGCTGGCCGCAAAGCAGTACTCGGCACCGAATTGGGTGTTGCCGGCCCCGATCACTCCGCGGATCAGGGCCCGATTGTGCGGGTTGTTCAAGAACGCGATGACCTGCTTGGGCACATAGCCCTTGGCATCGAGGGTGGGGCTGTCCCCCCGGCCCTTACCGTAGGTCGGCAGGAGCAGGACGTACGGACGTTGCACCTCGATGCGGTCGTGCAGGGGAATCCGGATGGCGGGCAGCCCCAGCTTGACCGCGAAGCGGTGGGTGTTCTCCGAAACGCTGGAGAAGTACACCAACCGCGCCGGTCCCTCCGGGAGGCTGCCATCCGGATTCATCACGTTCTCCAGTGGCGCCTGGGGAGTCAGGCGCTGACTGCGACGCCGCCGGCAAGAGCCTTGATGCGATCGGGCCGGAATCCGGACCAGTGATCGCTGCCGGCCACGACGACGGGCGCCTGCAGGTAGCCCAGGGCCATCACGAAATCACGCGCCTCGGGCACCTCGGTGATGTCGACGATGTCGTAGGTAATGCCCTCTTTGTCCAATGCCTTGTAGGTGGCATTGCACTGCACGCACGCGGGCTTGGTGTACACGGTGATGGTCATCTTCGGTGACTCCTCGGCGAAACATGGAGATGGACTCAAGTCGGTTACGGGACTGGCTGTGCGCAGGCACTCACGGATATTCAGCTCGCTGCCAGACCCCGGCATTCCCAGCCTTTGGAGTGGTCCGGATCGGCACTCAAGTCCCGATTTCGGCGCTCCGGCGAACCTGTGAATCTTGTGGTCTTTCGGCGTCTCAGACACTACACCTAGTGGCCGACAACGAGAAGAGATACAACATGTTCTGAATGACAAATATGAAATTCCCAGGTCGTAAGCCCTCCGACACCTTCGTCGACGGCGTGTCGCATGTCACAACACGCCGTTTCAGCATCGCTGAGTTCAGGTCTATCAGCAGGGTCCGACACATCCCGCCGGCAGCGGCCCACGGGCCCCCCATAAACAGCAAAACCGCCAGTGAGTCGCGGCGACTCACTGGCGGCTGATGCCGAACGGTTCAGCTCACCTCGGCGGCGAGCTTGCCCACCGCGTCGCGCACGGCGGCGGCCACCTCGGCGGTCTCCCGCGGGTGCTTGCCGTCGAAGGTCGGGGTCGGCACGGACAGGCCGATCGCCTCCACCACGCGCGGACCGGCGATGCCGAAGGACTTGCGCGTCTCGTCGTGCGCCCACACTCCGCCGTACTGGCCCAGTGCCGCTCCGATGACGGCCAGCGGCTTGCCGTTCAGCGCGCCGTTGCCGTAGGGCCGCGACAACCAGTCGATGGCGTTCTTGAGCACGCCCGGGATGCTGCCGTTGTACTCCGGGGTGACCACCAGGGTGGCGTCGGCGTCGGCGGCCGCCGCACGCAATGCGACTACCGCGGCCGGCGCGTCCTCGGTATCGAGGTCCTCGTTATAGAAGGGAAGCTCGCCAAGCCCCTCATAGATGCTGGCGCTGACGCCTTCCGGCGCCGATTCCACTGCCAGTTCGGCCAGCTGCCGATTGACCGATGCCGCCCGCAGGCTACCTACCAAAACCAGGACCTTGATGTCCGCCATGTCCGTTTCCTTCCGTTGTGTTCGGATCTTCGCACGAGGTAACCGGACTACGGTCCGATTAATTCCACCTGAGCTAAAGTGGCGGATGTGACCGCCGTCAACGGGGTGGGTGGGCTGCCGATCTCGGCGCCGCAAGAGCGTGGCGATGCTGCCCGCAACCGCCTGCTGCTGCTCGGCGCCGCCCGCGCGCTGATCGACGAGCGCGGTACCGAGGCGGTGTCGATGGACGATATCGCCGCCGCCGCAGGCGTCGGCAAGGGGACGCTGTTCCGCCGCTTCGGCAGCCGCGCGGGCCTGATGATGGTGCTGCTCGACGAAGACGAGCGCACATTGCAGCACGCCTACCTGTTCGGCCCGCCGCCGCTGGGCCCCGATGCCCCGCCGCTGCAACGACTGCTGGCCTTCGGCCGTGAACGACTGCGCTTCGTCCAGGCCCATCGCGAACTACTCTCCGACGTCAACCGCGACCCCGACGCCCGCTACAGCGCGCCGTTCGCCGTCATGCACACCCATGTGCGCGTTCTTCTGGAGGCGGCGGGAAGCAGCGGAGATCTCGGCGCCCAGGCCGACGCCCTGCTGGCACTACTGGACGCCGACTACGTCACCCGCGCACTGGCCGACTCGGGCCGAAGCCTCGAGAGCCTGGCCGACGCCTGGGACAGCGTCGCGACCAAGCTGTGCGGGACGTGACCGCGGGCGAGCCCCGACAGTGGGTCCTGCACGTGGACCTCGACCAGTTCCTGGCCTCAGTCGAACTGCGCAGGCATCCCGAACTCGTCGGCCTGCCGGTCATCGTCGGCGGCAGTGGCGATCCCACCGAGGCCCGCAAGGTGGTGACATGCGCATCCTATGAAGCCCGGGAATTCGGCGTACACGCCGGCATGCCGTTGCGCAGCGCTGCACGACGGTGCCCGGACGCGACGTTCCTGCCGTCGGACCCGGAGGCGTACGACGAGGCCTCCGATCAGGTGATGGGCGTGCTGCGCGACCTCGGCCATCCGGTCGAGGTGTGGGGTTGGGACGAGGCGTACGTCGGTGCGCACGTCGAGGACCCGGTGGCGCTCGCGGAGCGGATACGCGCCGAGATCACCTCCGCGACAGGACTGGTCTGCTCGGTCGGCATCAGCGACAACAAGCAGCGCGCCAAGGTGGCCACCGGGTTCGGCAAACCCGACGGCGTCTACACCCTCACCGACGCGAACTGGATGGACGTCATGGGACAGCGCCCGGTCGACGCGCTGTGGAGCGTCGGACCGAAGACCGCCAAAAAACTTGCCGCCCTTGATATCACGACAGTGCGACAGCTGGCGTCCACCGATGCCGAACTGCTCACCGCGACGTTCGGGCCACGCACCGGGTTGTGGTTGCTGCTGCTGGCCAAGGGCGGTGGGGACGCCACGGTCAGCGCGCAGCCGTGGATTCCGCGCTCGCGCAGCCACGTGGTCACGTTCCCGCAGGACCTCACCGACCGCGCCGAGATGGACGCCGCCATCGTCGATCTCGCGACCCGCGCGCTCGATGAGGTGGTGAGCCAGGGACGCATCGTGACGCGGGTGGCTGTGACGGTGCGGACCAACACGTTCTATACGCGGACCAAGATCCGCAAGCTCGACCGGCCGGGCATACAACCCGAGGTGATCACCACCGCGGCGCTGCGAGTGCTGGACCTCTTCGAGCTCGACCGTCCGGTGCGCCTGCTCGGTGTGCGGCTGGAACTCGCCGCGCTGCAATGATTTTCAGGCCGGCGGCAGAGATTGCGCCCCGCGCGGCCGAAGCGCCCTGGTGAAGAACACATTCACCCGCGTCATCGCCACGCTGTAGGGCCACCACGCCAGCCGCTTGAATGCATACAGCGCCCAGATGTCCGCCGAGGTGTAGATCAGAAAGCGGTTCCTGGCCACGCCGGCGACGATGCGGTCGGCCACCTTGTCGGCGGTGACCGCGTGGCCGCTGAACAGCTTGACCCAGCGCTGCACCTTGGGATGCTCGCGGTCCACCCCGGCGATGTGGACGGTCTGCACAAGTGGGGTGTCGACCGCACCCGGCACCACCAGCGACACCCCGATGTCGTGGCGGGCCAGGTCGAACCGCAGCACCTCCGAGAGGCCGCGCAGCCCGAACTTGCTGGCGCTGTAGGCGGCATGCCACGGCAACGCCACCAGACCCGCCGCCGAGGACACGTTGACCAGATGGCCGCCGCGGCCGGCGGCTACCATCGGCGGCAGGAACGTCTCGATCACGTGAATCGGACCCATCAGGTTGACGTCGATCATCGACCGCCAGTGCCCATGGGTCAGGTGCTCGACGGTTCCCCACGCCGAGACGCCGGCGATGTTCATCACCACGTCCATCGCGCCGTCGCGGGTGTGGATGTCGGCGGCGAACCGGGCGACGGCGTCGTAGTCGGAGATGTCCAGGGCCCGGTGCTCGGACACCGTCGCGCCAAGCGCACGCACGTCGGCGACCGTGGCCTGTAAGCCCTCGGCGTTGATATCGGTGAGATACAGCTCCGCGCCCTCACGGCCCAGCCGCAGCGCTGTCGCGCGGCCGATACCGCTGGCCGCACCGGTGACGAACACTTTCTTGCCCGCGAAACCGCCGGTCATCCGCTCAGCCGCCGACCCGTCCGCCCCACAGGGCGCGCAGCCACAACTTCTCCAGGATCCGCACCGCGGCGTCCATGTCCCGATCCGGACCCAGAAAAGCCGACTCGCCGGACAGGGTGAGCCCGGTCGTCGCCACCAGCGTCCGGACCAGACCGTGGATGTCGTCGGTGATCGGGTCGGCGGTGCCGTTGCGGATCTCGGCCTCCACGATCGGCACGATCTGCGCGACGACGGCCTCGTTGTATGCGTCGAGGATCTCCCGGATCTCGGCATCGGTGTGCCGGGCGGCATTGCACGCCCTCATCAGTGGGTCGTTGTGGGCGTAAACCGCTGCGGCGCTGCGGACCATGCGCTCGGCGAAGGCGGTCGGGCTCTCCTCGGGGCCGCGCGGTGCATACGAATGGGTGAGGTCGTCGAGTTCCTGCCCGGCTTCGCCGACGAGGTACGCCAGCACCGAGTACTTGGAGTCGAAGTAGAAGTAGAAGCCCGAACGGGCTACCCCGGCGCGGTCGCTGATCATGCTCACCGACAAATCGGAGAACGGCTTCTCCTCCAGCAGCTCGCGAACGGCTTGCACGATGGCATGCCGCTGCTTGTCGCCGCGGCGACGGGGCGCCTCGACAGCCTGCTGGTGCGCGGTCACCCGTTCACCTTGCACCACGGCACGCCCGAAGTGAAACTTGACACACGTCAAGTGTCGTGGTGAGGATGGTGCTACCTCAAGTATCAGCCCCGGCCGGCAACCACGATCCGTCCGCCCGTCCACTTCCCCAGGAGCGTTGATGGCCACGATCAGTACCCCGCAGTACCTTCTGGACCAGGCCCGTCGCCGGTTCACTCCGACGTTGAACACCATCCCCGGGATGGGTGCCGTGGAGAAGCGGCTGCGCGAGCGCGAGTGGCCGCAGTTCCCGCTGGCTCAGCCGCCCGCGGGCAGTGACCTCAAGACGATCATGGGCGATTCCGGGCTGCCACTGCTGGGCCACATGATCGAGACCTTCCGCGGCGGTCCTGACTATCTGATGCAGGTCTACCGCAAGTACGGCCCCCTGCACTACGCCTACTCGCCGGCCCTGCCCGCCGTCGTCGCGCTGGGACCCGACGCCACCCAGGCGGTGTTCACCAACAAGAACAAGGACTTCTCGCAGAAGGGCTGGCACCCGGTGATCGGGCCGTTCTTCAACCGCGGCCTGATGATGCTCGACTTCGAAGAGCACATGTACCACCGCCGGATCATGCAGGAAGCCTTCACCCGCACCCGGCTGTCGGGCTATGTCGAGCACATCGACCGGGTCGCCTCGGCGGTCGTCGCCAACGACTGGGTCGCCAACGATCCGCGGTTCCTGTTCCATCCCGCGATCAAGGAACTGACGCTCGACATCGCCTCGGTGGTGTTCATGGGTCACGAGCCGGGCTCCGACCACGAACTGGTCACCAAGGTGAACCAGGCGTTCACCACCACCACCCGGGCCGGCGGGGCGATCATCCGCACCAGCGTGCCGCCGTTCAAGTGGTGGCGCGGGCTGCAGGCCCGCAAGGTTCTCGAGGAGTACTTCGTCGAGCGGCTCAAGGAACGTCGCAACTCCGGCGGCACCGACATGCTCTCGGTGCTGTGCCAGACCACCGACGACGACGGCAACAGCTTCACCGACGACGACATCGTCAACCACATGATCTTCCTGATGATGGCCGCCCACGACACGTCCACCTCGACGCTGACAACGATGGCCCATCAGCTTGCCGCCAACCAGGACTGGCAGGAGCGCTGCCGCGACGAGTCGTCCCGCCTCGGCGACGGCCCCTTGGATATCGAGGCTCTGGAGAAGCTGGAGACTCTCGATCTGGTGATCAACGAGTCGCTGCGCCTGGTCACGCCGTTGCCGTTCAACGTCCGCCAGGCCGTGCGCGACACCGAACTGCTGGGGCATTTCGTGCCGGCGGGTACCAGTGTCAACATCTGGCCCGGCCTCAATCACCGGCTGCCGGAGCTGTGGACCGACCCGGAGAAGTTCGACCCGGATCGCTTCGCCGAGCCGCGCTCCGAGCACAAGCGCCACCGGTATGCCTTCGCCCCGTTCGGCGGCGGCGCGCACAAGTGCATCGGCATGGTGTTCGGCCAGCTGGAGATCAAAACGGTGATGCACCGGCTGCTGCGCAAGTACCGGCTGGAGTTGCCGCACCCCGGCTACCAGCCGCACTACGACTACGCCGGAATGCCGGTGCCGATCGACGGCATGCCGATCGTGCTGCGCCCGCTGCGCTGAGACGCTGGGCCCCGCGAGATTGACGTCCCGCAGAAGAAGTTCGAGTAGGACTCCGCCTGGCGTCAATCTCGGCGCGGGTGAAGGCCCAGGACGTCAGGCCGCGAGCAGCCGGTTGGCGCAGGCGATGACGGCGCGCAGAGCGGACTGCGTGGGGTCCTCGGCCCAGCCCATCGCCCAGTGGTCGCGGTGGCCGTTGCCGCCGCGGACGAACGTCGCGGTGTGCGCACCGGACTGCAGCTGGTGAAAGGCCATCATTTCCAGGCCGATACCGCGCTCGTAGAGCATCGCCGTCAGCGCGGCCAGCGGTCCACTGGCGTGTGCGACGGCGGTTTCGATGCGGTCGCCGAGGGCCAACGTGGCGCGGAAGGTGTGAGCCTGCGGGCCGCAGCGGGTCGACGACCGGCCGGCCTGGTCGGACTCCCAGGCGCCGAGCCGAAGCGGGCCCGCGCTGGGGCTGTATCGGGCGGTGAAGGCGGCCCACGATAGGGCGGCGGCGTCGTGTCGCAACCCGTGCGGCAGGGGCGCGCAGAACCGCGGCGAAGTGTCAGGGATGGTGGTGCTGGGACTCATGATGCGGTCGTCTCGTAGTACTCGAGGGGACCGACGTCGGCGCAGCTGATGACCCACAGCGGGGGGTCGGTCTGGATCAGACCCCGCTGTGGGTTGCTACTACGAGTCGCGCACTATGCACGGTGGCGATGCTAGACCTCGCCGCAATGGCGGTGCAAATGGCTTTCCGGACCCCCGCACACCTTCATCGAATCTTCATCGAACGACTAGCGAAAGCCGGATCAGCGGCGGCAACCCTCGAGGACAGGACACGCGGCATCCCGCCGCGCGTACCGGACCGAGAGGACGCACCACGATGGACACCCGTTCCCTGGCTGTCGCCGGCGCCGCCATCGCCGCGCTGATCACACTCACCGCCTGCGGCACCACCACCAAGACCGCAACGAGTAGCACTGCCCCCGCTCCAGCGACCGCGGTGGCGAGTTCTACGGCGGCGGCACCTGATACCCAGCCGCACAACAACGTCGACGTGATGTTTACCCAGCACATGATTCCGCACCACCAGCAAGCCATCGAGATGAGTGACGACATCCTGGGCAAGCAGGGCATCGACCCTCGGGTGATCGCACTGGCCAACCAGATCAAGGCCGCGCAGGGCCCTGAGATCCAGCAGATGCAGGGCTGGTTGTCGCAGTGGGGTGTTCCCGCGATGCCCATGATGCCCGGCGGCATGGACGACATGCCCGGCAACTCCGGGATGCCCGGCATGCCCGGTCACGACATGCCCGCTATGGGCGCGGGCATGGGAATGATGTCCGACGAGGATATGGCCGCGCTGCGCAACGCCGTGGGGCCTGCGGCCAGCCGGCTGTTCCTGACCCAGATGATCCAGCATCATCAGGGCGCGATCATCATGTCGCAGAAGGAAATCGGGCAAGGCCAATACCCTGCGACCGTCGCGCTGGCGAAGTCGATCGCCGAGAGTCAGCAGAAGGAGATCGACGAGATGAACAAGATTCTCGCCTCGCTCTGAGCAATCAGGCCTCTGCGGCTGCGGGCACCGAGGGCAACTCGATGGTGAACACAGTGCCCGCGCCGGCTCCGTCACTGCTGACTGAGATCCTGCCGTCGTGGGCCTCCACGAGAGCCTTCGCGATGGCCAGGCCGATACCGCTGCCCCCTCGGCCGCGGCCTCGGGCTGCATCCGCCCGGTAGAAGCGCTCGAAGACATGGGGCAGGTGCTCGGCGGCGATCCCCTCCCCGGTGTCGGCCACCGTGATCACGGTGGCGGCTCCCCGTGCGCTCACGTCGACATCGATGCGACCGCCGGGCGGCGTGTGGCGCACTGCGTTGTCCAGAAGGTTGCCCACTACCTGGCCGAGGCGATCGGCGTCGATCCACAGCCGTCGGGCAGCCGGATCCACCGTCGAGTGCAGTCCGACACCGGCCCCGGTCGCACGGTCTGCCACGGCGTTCAGGGAACGGCCCACGAATGTCTCGGCGTCGACCCGGCCACGCGAGATCGTCAGCCCCTCCTCCGCTTGAGCGAGCGCGTTGACGTCCTCGGAGAGCCGGACCAGCCGCCGAGCCTGATCGCGCATCACCGAAATCGATTCGGCATCAATGTCTTTCACACCATCTTCGACCGCTTCGAAATAGGCCTCCAGTACCGACACGGGCGTCCTGATCTCGTGCGCAAGATCGCCGAGCAGCCGTCGGCGAGTTCCTTCGACCGTCTCCAGCCGTGCAGCCATCGCATTGAAAGCGGCAGCCAGCGAATCGAAGTCGGCACCGAGTTGCGGCGGGGACACCCGCGCATCGAATCGTCCGTCGGCGACGCGCGCCGCCGCCGACGACACCGCTGACAGTGATCGTTGCAGTCGTCGGCTGAAGTACCACGTCACCACCAGCGCAGTCAGTGCCGCGGCAGCGACAGCGACGCCGACAGAGATCGCCGTCGCGTAGGTATAGGCCTGCTCGGCGTGGAACTGCTCGTGGGAGTCAGGCTGCATACCGGCGCGGCGAAGATGTTCGCGGAACAGCGGTGGCCCGACGACGAAGGCGACCACCGCCGTGGTGGCCGCGCCGGCTGCTACCACCAGAACCTGGGCTCCGAACAGGCGCCCGGTGAGTCCCGGTGTGCGCCTCATTGACCGCTGCCCATCCGATAGCCGACCCCACGCACGGTCAGTACATACCGCGGGCGGCCCGGATCGTCGCCGAGTTTGCGACGCAGATGACCGATGTGCACGTCGATCAGGTGGTCGTTGCCGACCCAGTTGTCCCCCCACACCGCTTCGAGAAGCTGGCGCCTGGTGAACACCAGGCCGGGGCGGGCCGACAAAGCGGCCAGCACGTCGAACTCTGTGCGCGTGAGATTGGTTGGGTGTCCGCCGACCGATACCTCGCGCGCGGCGACGTCGATGCGCAGATCACCGAAGTCGCGTGGCGGGGGCTCGGTGGGCGCGGCACCGACCGCCTGCGGCGCGCTTCGGGGCCGCCGCAACATCGCCTGGACCCGGGCGACCAGTTCGCGGGGGCTGAACGGTTTGGTCATGTAGTCGTCGGCGCCCACCGACAGCCCGACGATGGTGTCCACCTCGGTGTCGCGTGCGGTCAGCATCACGACGTAGGCGTCGGAGAACGTTCGCAGCTGCCGGCAGACCTCCAGCCCGTCGATGCCGGGCAGGCTCAGGTCGAGGATCACCACATCGGGGTCGCACTCCCGGGCCAGCCGCAGCGCGTCGGTTCCATCTGCCGCCGCGGTCACCTCGAAGTGTTCCCGCGTGAGATAGGCCGCGACGACCTCGGCCAGGGCTGTCTCGTCGTCGACGACGAGTGCACGATGGCTGGCGCCCGGGTGCGGCCTAGGAGTCACCGAGCGAGTCGATCGCCGTCTGCAGTTTGACGCCCACCTCGTCGGCGACCGGCCGAAGCGCGGCCTCGCCGGTGACCTCGACGAGCAGCTGGGGATTCATGGCCTCGACGACCACCGATCCCTCGTGGTCCGGATCGGTGCGCACCACGACGTTGCATGGGAGCAGCAGCCCGATCTGGCGGTCGATGCTGACGGCGCGATGGGCCAGCGGCGGGTTGCAGGCTCCCAGGATGAGGTAGTCACCGAGTTCGTCGCCGGCAGCGGCTCCGAGTTTGTTGCTGAGCGTGGCTTTCATGTCGATCTCGGTCAGCACGCCGAAACCCTGGGCCGCCAACGCCTCCCGTGTGCGTGCCACGGCGTCCTCGAACGACGCCCGCACCGTGGTGGACAACGCGATGCTCATCTTGACTCCCCCTGTTTGGGTGTTGCGCTAAGCGAGCGCGAGGAACAACTTCTCCAGTTCCGCCTCGTTCATCGGAGCGCTGCCGTCGGCCGTGGTGCCGCTGACGCATTCGCGCAGCCCGGTCGCCACGATCTTGAACCCGGCCCGGTCGAGCGCCCGCGATACCGCGGCAAGCTGGGTGACGACGTCCTTGCAGTCGCGACCCTGCTCGATCATCGAGATCACACCCGTGAGCTGCCCCTGTGCCCGACGCAGTCGGTTGAGCACCGCTGCAATGGCGTCTTCGTCTCCGACCATGACAACCCTCCTGAGGTTTCGTACGTCGAGTGTACCCGTAGGGGTATAACGACACGCGGTCCGAATTCATGCCCGCGTTTGGGAATACCCCATGGGGTATTTTGGGTTAATCGTAGTAATACCCAAGGGGGTACCAACACAGCACCGAAAGGACCCCGCCTCATGAGTACCGTGAACCTGAGCTTCGACGATTTCGAGTCGACGATCACCGATAAGTCAGTTGTGATCGTGGACTTCTGGGCGTCGTGGTGCGGCCCGTGCCGCGCCTTCGCCCCGGTCTTCGACCGCTCCGCGCAAGCCCACCCCGACGTCGTGCACGCCAAGGTCGACACCGAGGCCGAACAGGAACTCGCCGCCGCGCTGCAGATTCGTTCGATCCCCACGGTCATGGCGTTCCGCGACGGCATCCTGGTCTACAGCCAACCGGGCGCGATGCCCGCAGCCGTTCTCGAGGAGCTGATCACCAAGATCAAGGCACTCGACATGGACGAGGTCCGTGCGACGATTGCTGCGCGCAAAGACACCGCCCACGCATAACCTTCACAACAGAGGAGTGATCATGTGCTATCCCGTTGAATGCCCGAGCTGCCACAAGACCACGTGGGCCGGCTGCGGCGAACACGTCGCCGACGTGCAGCGTTCCGTGCCGGCCAACCAGTGGTGCACCTGCGCGGCCAACCAGCCCGCGCACCACTGAATCCTGCTGATCCACCGGATTATTCAGCTGTCGACAGAGCGTCGGAGAACACCGGCAGGAACGGCCGGTGATTGGCCGCTCCCCCGCGGCGGAACGGCATGCTGTCCCTCGATGCGGCATACCACTGCGTTCGGCTGACTGCCGACAGGTCCAGCGTGTGGCCGCACACCGCGGCCAGGGTGTGCAGCAGCAGGGTGCCGGTGCGGCCGTTGCCCTCACGGAACGGGTGCACCTGGTTGTAGTCGGCGTACCACCGGGCGAACTCGTATGCCACGCGGGCGGTGTCGGTCGGGTCCAGTTCGTCGGGTAGGGCCCGGGCCCGCCGCTGCAACTCGGTCACCGCATCGGCGATCTCGGCCTGCCAGGCGAACACGGTGTCACCACGGCGCAGCTCGGTGACCCGCAACCGTCCGGCCCAGGAGTAGACGTCGGCGAAGACGTGCTGGTGCAGCGTGCAGATATCGAGATCCTCGACCACGGCCCGGCCCGCGAGCAGGTGTTGATGCCATTGGGCGGTGCGTCCGGCGGTCGCGACGAACTCCAACTCTGCGAGCACCTCGGCCGAGTCGGTGCCGAAGTTGTTGCGCAGCATGGTCGTTCCCGGAATGAGATAGGGGCGCCGACGGCGAAGGCTGCGACGCGGCGCTCGTGGCGGCGGGTGAGATGCCCGGTGCTCGGCAAGGTAGTCGGCGAACGCACGCTCTCCGCACATCAATTCGACCAGGGTCGCCAGATGGTGGTCGGTCGGCCGCCAGCCCTCGAGTCGCTGCGCCGCCACCGTCTGGTCGAGGCCGTGACGTAGTCCGGCTGGCAGCCGATCGAAGGGGTGCATCCGGCCGGCGTCTAGTGAGGGATCGAGGACAGGAAGGCCAGCTTGCGCCGGATGCCGCTGACCTCGCGGGCCACCGTGCGCACCGTGGCCCGCTCCTGGGGCGCCAGCTCCGACATCGACACGGTGTCGTCGACCGGCGTGCCGTCCAGCCACGGCCCGCTCCGCAAGCGCCAGCGCATCCGGGACAGCGCCACGTAGCAGTCCCGCAGGCTCGACGAATCGTCGGTGTCGATCACCGACGCCGCCGCTGCGTCATTGAGACGCTCCATGGTGGTCAGCGCGTCCGACCCCGCCGACAACGCCCCCCAGCGGGCGATCTTCACGATCGGGTCGATCACGGCCGCCTTGAGGTCCGCGCGGTCTGCCTGGGTGGCGAAGATGCGCAATCGGCCGGGGATCGAGGCGCGCACAAAGGTGGCGTCCTGCAGCATCGACTTGCGCGCAATCGGATGGGCCCGCGCCGCGGCGATGGCGTGCGGCCGAAGCCGTTCGCGCCGTTCGGTCTCGGTGACGCTCCAGGCGTCGGCCAGCAAGCCGAGCATCACCACCCCGCGGTCCAGCTCGGGTTCTGCCGCCCACCGCTCGATACCCTCGGCCCAGCTCACGTCGCGCCGGCAGAACCGCAGCCGGCTGCCCAGCACCCCGTTGTCGTCGAGTCGCAGACCGCAAGATTCCAGCAGCGCGTGCACCTGCGCGGCCAACGTCAGCGCCTGCGTCTTACCGTCGTCGTCGACGTCGTCGGCCAGCGCCACCAACGTCTCGACATCCGAGCCGGGAACCGCCTCACCGCGGCCGACGCTGCCAGAGACGAACCACGTCCACCGCGGCTCCGGCCCCGGTGTGGCACCGGCAACCAGTCGCGCCGCCGTGGCCACCGTGCTGCGCAGCGCCTCCGACCAGCCCGCGGCCAGCGCCAGCGTCGGCGTGTGCCGGCCCAGTTCCGCCGCGACGGCCTGCTGAGCCCGCTTGACCGCAGCCCGCAGAGCCGCCTGGTCACCGGCGGCGTCGATGTCGGCGACCGTCGCAACCATGTTCCGGCTGGACTCCGATTCGGCGGGCATGACGATGATTGTGGCCTGCCCGGACGCCGCCCGTGCGACCTTGGCCTGGTCACGCAGATGTGATGCTGCGGAAACCGTCACGACAAACTGCTGGTCTAAATTTCTGTCACACGACAGTTATTAGCTCCGGGTCAACGGCGATCCGGCCCGTCCCCGACCACAGGAGCACGCGCCACATGACCGCCACCTTCGATCCGGCGATCTCGTCCGAAGAGGACGCCGAGACTCTCTCCGAACTGGGTTACACCCAGGAACTGCACCGTGGCATCGGCGGCTACGCCGCGTTCGCCTCGGGCTTCTCGTTCGTCTCGATTCTGACGACTGTATTCGCCTTCTTCCCGCTGGGCTTCGCGCTCGGCGGGCCGGCCTTCTTCTTCACCTGGCCGATCGTGTTCGTCTGCCAGTTCTGCGTCTGCCTGATCTTCGCCGAGTTGTCGGGCAAGTTCCCCGTCGCCGGGGCGATCTACCAGTGGTCACGGCGGCTGGCCGGCAACGCCGTCGGCTGGTTCGCCGGCTGGTTCATGCTGATCGGCTACATCGTCAGCATCGCGGCGCTGGCGATCGCGATGCAGACGGTGCTGCCGCCGATCTGGAGCGGTTTCCAGCTCGTCGGGACCGACATGGATCCGCTGTCGGTCGACGGCGCCACCAACGGCATCATCCTCGGAGCGGTCACCATCGTGCTGTGCACGATCATCAGCGCCGCGGGGGTGAAGTTCATGGCACGCATCACCGTCACCGGCGTCACCATCGAGATCATCGGTGTGGTGCTGATCATCGCGGCGATGTTCCTTACCGCTGAACGCAATCCGGCTCAGGCGGTGCTGGACACCGGCGGACACGGCAGCGGCGTCCACTACCTGCCGGCGTTCCTGGCCTCCATGCTGATGGCTGCCTACGTGATGTACGGATTCGACAGTGCCGCAGAGCTTTCCGAGGAGACCAAGGATCCGCGCCGCACCGCCCCCAAGGCCATCGTCAACGCGCTTCTGGTCTCGTTCGTCGGTGGTGGCCTGATGATCCTGGCGGCGCTGATGTCGGCTCCTCAGCTGGGCGACGACCTGGCCCACGGCGGCATGGCCTGGGTCATCGAGAGCCAACTCGACACCTGGCTGGGCAAGACCCTGCTCGCGCTGGTCGCGGTGGCAATCTTCTCGGCCACGCTGGCCATCCAGGCCTCGGCGTCGCGGGTGATGTTCTCGATGGCCCGCGACAACCGGCTGCCGTTCGGCAAGTTCCTGGCCAAGGTCAACAAGCGCACCGGCACCCCGGTGATCACCGGTATCGCGGTGAGCCTGCTGGCGATCCTGGTGCTGCTGGTCAACCTCGGCCAGTCCAGCGTGTTCGCCGCCATCGCCTCGGTGTCGGTGGTCATCGTGTACCTGGCCTACCTGATGGTGACCGTGCCCGCGCTGATCCACCGCCTGCGCGGCACCAGCCTGTCCTACGGCCCGCCGGTGATGGACCTCGGTAAGTGGGGCATCCCGGTGAACCTGATCGCCGTGGTGATGGGCGGGCTGCTGGTGGTCAACATCGGCTGGCCGCGCCAGGAGGTCTACAACCCGGCGGGCGACTCGCTGTTCCTGCAGTACTTCGCGCTGATCTTCACCGCCGCCACGCTGGTCGTCGGCTACGCCGCCTATCGGGTGGTCAAGGACCGCGAGGGCGCTCCCGACCCGGCCGACGCTCTGGTCGGCAAGAAAAAGTAGCGGATTCACCCCGCGAGCAGGCGCAAAATCGCACGAATCCGGCCCAGCCGGTGCGACTATGCGTCTGCTCGCGCGGGGTGGAGCGGTAGGTGCTCAGGTGAACGGGTTGTCGCCGACGGCGACCTGCTCCCCCAGTGCGATCAGCCGGCTGGCCGAATCATGCAGCCGCTCACCGGCTTCCCGGTGCGCCTGCCCGGCCAGGTAGCGCGAATACGTCCCCTCGATGACGATCGCCAGCTTGAAACACGCCATCGCCACATACCAGTCGAGATGCTCAGTGGACCTGCCCCCGGCATCGGCGTAGGCGGCGATCAGTTCGCTGCGGTTCGCCAAGCCCCCCAGCGCGGCCAGTTCCCGGCCGGCATTGATCGGGTCGGGATCGTGCGGCCAGCACACCAGGATCCAGCCGAGGTCCAGCAGCGGATCTCCGACGGTGCACATCTCCCAGTCGACGAACGCGGCCACCTGCGGCACCTCACGACGCAGCAGGGTGTTGTTCAGGTGTGCGTCGCCGTGCATGATGGCCGGTTCGGCGTCAGGTGGGCGGTGTTCGCCGAGCCAGTCCGCGAGCCGGTTCACCTCGAGGGACTCCGGGCGGTAATGCGGGTGACGGTAGCTCTCCAGCAGCGTGAGGAAGTTCGGAACCTGGCGCTGCAGAAAGGATCCCGGGCGTTGCAGCTGCTCCAGCGGACGGCCCCGCCACGGTGCCCGGTGCAGCTCTGCCAGTGCGGCGGCATAGTTCACGCCGACCTGGTGACGCATCGCCGGGTCGGCGGCGTAGGCCGGCGCGACCTCGGTGGCCGGGTTGAATCCGTCGACCTCCTCCATGAGGTAGCAGACCACCCCGAGCACGTCGAGGTCCTCGCAGGCCGCCACGATCCGCGGGTGCGGCGCGGCACTGCCGGAAAGTGTTCGCAGCACGGCGATCTCACGTTGCATGGTGCGGTTGCTGTTGGATCGGGGATGCGGCGGCGGCCTGCGCAACACCAGCGGCCGACCGTCGAGTCGTAGCCGGACCACCACGTTCTGGGTACCGCCGGCCAGTGGTTCGACGTCGGTCACGTCTGCGCCGATGCCAGTGGCCCGTACCCATCCGGTCAGCGCCGCCACGGCCGCATCGTCGATCGCGCCCGGGACCTCGGCGGCCCGGTCAGCGGTGTCGGTCATCGTCAGCAGATTCGCGGAAGTTGTTCACCCAGTTCACGTTCGATCACCCGGGTGGTCCCGAACGCCGTGCGCCCGACCACCATGCCCGGATGGTCGGCGACCACCCGTCCGATGATGACGGCATCGGCGCCCTCGGGCCGCGACCGCATGGCCGCCAGCACTGCCTCGCTGTGCACGGGGTCGACGAACGCCACCAGCTTTCCTTCGTTGGCCACCTGCAGCGGGTCCAGACCCAGGAAGCTGCACGCCGACGACACCGTCTCGGGCACCGGGATCAGATGCTCGTCGAGTTCGACGCCGATGCCCGCCGTACGGGCGATCTCCACCGTCGAGGCGACCAGACCCCCGCGGGTCGGGTCACGCAGCGTGTGCACCGCGTTCGGGTCGTCGACCGCCGCCAGCATGGCGGCCACCAGACGGTGCAGCGGCGCGCTGTCGGTGGCCACCGTGGTGCCGAAGTCGATGCCTTCACGCACGCTCATGATGGCCACGCCATGCTCGCCGATGTTGCCCGAGATGATCACGTGATCGCCGGGGCGGGCCTGATCCGGTCCGATGCGCAGCCCGTCGGGCACGACACCGACGCCGGCGGTGTTGATGAAAAGGCCGTCCGCGCCGCCCTTTCCGACCACCTTGGTGTCGCCGGTGACGATGCCGACTCCGGCGTCACTGGCGGCCTTGCCCATGGTCTGCGCGATGGCGCCAAGGAGCTCGAGCTCTAGGCCTTCCTCGATGATGAACCCGGCGGTCAGTGCCAGTGGTTGTGCACCGCTCATCGCCAGGTCGTTGATGGTCCCGTTGACGGCGAGGTCACCGATGTTGCCGCCCGGGAAGAACAACGGGTTGACGACGTAGGAGTCGGTGGTCAGCGCGATACGCCCGCCTGCGACGTCGAGCAGCGCGGAATCCCGGGCGGGACCCCCTGTCGACCCGAATGCCGGCAGGAACAAATTCTCGATCAGTTCCTCCGAGAGGATGCCGCCGCCGCCGTGGCCCAGCAGGATGCGTTTGGTCTCGCGCAGCGGCAGCGGGCACACCCAGGCGTGCGGATCGATGGACGTGACGTGTTGCTCAGACATGCGCCGCCGTTTCAAGCCTGCGGAACTGGTAGTACGCCGCACACGCGCCCTCGCTGGACACCATGGTGGCGCCCAACGGAGTTCGCGGGGTGCAGGTCTTACCGAACGCCGGGCACTGGTTGGGCTTGAGCAGGCCCTGCAGCACCTCACCGGCGTGGCATTCCGCGGACTCCGCCACGGTCAGATGCCCCACCCCGAACTTGCGTTCGGCGTCGAACGCGGCGTACTTATCCGACAGCGCCCAGCCGGATTTCGGGATCATGCCGATCCCACGCCACTGCCGGTCGGTCACGGTGAACACATCGGCCAGCGCCTGCTGAGCGACGATGTTGCCCTCGTCGTTGACGGCCCGCGGGTAGGCGTTGCGGAGTTCGACCTTGCCGGACTCCAGCAGGTCCACCGCCTGGCGTACGCCTTCAAGCAGGTCGAGGGGTTCGAAGCCGGTGACCACGATGGGCACGCCGAACTGCTCGACCAGCGGCCCGTACTCGGAGGTACCCATCACGGTGCACACATGCCCGGCGGCCAGGAAGCCCTGCACCCGGTTGGTCGGTGAACTCAGAATCGCGGCCATGGCCGGCGGAACCAGCACGTGGGAGATCAGCACCGAGAAGTTGGTCAGCCCCAGGCGCTGGGCGTGCAGCACCGACATCGCGTTGGCCGGCGCGGTGGTCTCGAAGCCGACACCGAAGAACACCACCTCTTTGTCGGGGTTCTCGGCGGCGACGCGGGTGGCGTCCAGCGGCGAGTACACGATGCGCACATCCCCACCGCGGGCGCGCACGCTGAACAGATCCTGGTGGCTTCCGGGCACCCGCAGCATGTCACCGAACGAGCAGAAGATGACGTCGTCGCGCGACGCGATCTCCAGCGCCCGGTCGATCATCTCCAGCGGGGTCACACACACCGGGCAGCCGGGCCCGTGGATGAACTCGACGGCGCCGTCGAGCAGCTGGTCGATACCGTTGCGGATGATCGAATGCGTCTGTCCACCACAGACTTCCATGATCGTCCAGGGGCGGGTCGAGCGGCGCCGGATGGCTTCGACCAGCGCCTTGGCTGCGACCGGGTCACGAAACTCGTCGAGATACTTCATGCCGGTTCCCTCCTGCCCTGACCTTCGACGCCGCTCAGCTCCTCCTCGAGGATGCCGAGGTCTTCGAACATCTTCAGCGTCTCGTGGGCCGAGGCCTCGTCGAGCCGGGTGATCGCGAAACCCGCGTGCACGATCGTGTATTCGCCGATCTCCATATCCGGCAGGTAGGCCAGGCACACCGTCTTGGTCGTACCGCCGAACTCGACGGTCGACATCCTGGTACCCGCCTCTTCCCAGATCTCGATCACTTTGCCGGGGATTCCGAGGCACATATGCCATTCCTTTCCGGTACAGCCGCCGCGTCACAGAGCATCGCGGCGGCGATGGTGGCCTGGCCGAGCGCCAAACCTCCGTCGTTACAGGGCACGATCCGATGAGTCAGGACCTCGAACCCGCGCTCGGCCAGCGTCAGCCGAAGTCCTTGTACAAGAAGCCGATTGGCGAACACCCCGCCGGTCAAGCCGATCACCGAGATGCCGGCGGCCCGCGCACACGCGGTCGCCGCGGCGGCCGTCGCGCGGATGACGGCGTCGTGGAAACCGGCTGCCAGGTCAGCGCCGAGCGCGCCGGCCCGCAACCCGGCGACGATGCCGACGATCACCGGCGCAGGGTCGAACACACCCCCGGTGACCGTGAAGTCCAGGGGTACCGGCGTTCCGCGCCGCGCCAGATGCTCGAGTTCGACGGCGGCCTGCCCCTCGTAGGTGACGTCCTGGCAGACGCCGAGCAGGCTGGCCACCGCGTCGAAGAGCCGGCCCATGCTCGTCGTGGCCACACAGCCCAGTCCCCGGGGGATCTGCTGGCCCAGGATGTGCAGCGCGGTGTCGTCCAGGGCCGCCACCGGCGGCAGGTCGGCCGCCCACGGCACACCGGCCCGGTTCAACAGATCCAGTGCGATACGCGCGGGCTGGCGTGCCGCGCCGTCGCCGCCGGGCAGCGCGAACTCACGCAGATGCCCTACCCGGGTGAACCGCGCGGCGTCGGTGACGGCCAGCAACTCCCCGCCCCAGATCGTGCCGTCGGTGCCGTAGCCGGTGCCGTCGAAGGTGACGGCGATCGTCGGGGTGCCCAGCCTGCCGTGTTCTGCCAGCAGGGACACCGCATGCGCGTGGTGGTGCTGCACGGCGACGACGGGCCGGCCTGCGGCAGCCCGGTGCGCCCACGCCGTGGTGGCGTAGCCGGGGTGCATGTCGCGGGCGATCACCTCCGGCCGACGGTCGGTCATGAAGGCCAGGTGCTCGACGGCGGCCTCGAAGCAGCTCTGGGTGCGCGGATCCGCCATGTCGCCCAGGTGCGAGGACATGTGCGCGTGGCCCGTCCCATTGTTAGAGCCGCCCATCAGGCAGAACGTCGTCTTCAGGTCGCCACCGGTGGCCAGGATGACCCGATCGAGCCCGGGTTGCGGCACCGACACCGGCAGCGGCGCGTAACCGCGGGACCGTCGCAGTGGCAGCTGATTGTCCTGGTCGTCGAGGGTGATCACCGAGTCTTCGCAGGGCACATGGATGGGCCGGTCGTGGGTGAGCACGGCGTCGGCCAATCCGTCGATCCACGACAGGTCTGCATCCCGGAAGACGATGGGCGAGCCGCCCTGGTTGGCCGAGGTCATCACCAGCGGCACGGCTGCCCCTGACGTCGCCGGCCCAGCGGCTCCGGCCAGCCGGTCGAACAGCAGATGGTGCACCGGGGAGTAGGCCAGCATCACGCCCAGCTCGTCGAGGCCCGGGGCCACCTCCTCGGCGACGGCGCCCGGCCGCCGGGGCACCAGCACGATCGGGGCCGCCGGCGAGGTCAGCGCAGCCGCAGCGGCGTCACTCAGGTCGGCGACCTCGGCCGCGCCGGCCAGATCGGCGACCATCACAGCCAGCGGCTTGGCCGGCCTGGTCTTGCGGCGACGCAGTTCGGCGACCACGGCCGCGTCGTCGGCACGGCACGCCAGGTGGAAGCCGCCGATGCCCTTGACCGCGACGATCGCCCCGGCGAGCAACGCCGACACCGCCGCGCCGATCGGGTCGCCGTCGTCCGGTTCGCCCGTCGCGGGGCGCCACTGCAGGCGGGGCCCGCAGTCCGGGCAGGCGACCGTCTGGGCGTGGAACCGGCGATTGGCCGGGTCGTGATACTCCGCCGCGCACGACGGGCACATCGGGAAGGCGGCCATGGTGGTCGTCGGCCGGTCATACGGAAGGTCGGTGATCACGGTGTAGCGGGGGCCGCAGTTGGTGCAGGTGATGAACGGGTGGCCCGATCGCCGGTCGGCGGGGTCACGCATCTCCCGCAGGCAGTCCGCGCACACCGCGACGTCGGGCGGAACCAGCGTGCGTGAATCATCACCACTTCGGCTGTCGATCACATGAAAGCCCTTGTCGCCCTTCGCATCTATCGACGAGGCGTGGAGCGTGTCGATGTGGGCCATCGGCGGCGGCCGGTGGCCGATCGCGAGCACCGCCGCGTCCACACCGGCGGGCGGCCCCTCGAGTTCGGCGTGCACCGACCCGGCGTCGTTGAACACGAAACCACTGAGCCCGTACTCGGCGGCGATCCGGGCGACCGCGGGGCGAAAGCCGACGCCTTGCACCACACCAGTGATGTCGAGGCGCACCCGCACGTTCATCAGCTCACCTGTATCTCAGCCCACCGGCCACAGGGGTAGAAAGGTGCTCATGAACCTCCGCAGCGATGACACGGGTACCCGCGAAGGCGGGCTGTCGCCGCGGGCAAGTGCCACTCACGCTAGTCCCGGACCCCTATGACCACAATCACATTCCGGCACCAAAATCCTGCGCTTTTCCGCCCCCAAACAGGCCCGACCCGCGCGGCGCCGGACGTAAGGTGCAGGCCTGCACGATCCGGGCGATTGGGGTGAAGGGATAGTGGCCGACGGTGCATGAATTGTCGCTGTGCCATGCGATCGCCGGAGTGGTCAGGCCGTACGCCCAGGACCGGCGCATCGACGTGGTGCACGTTCAGATCGGCGCGCTGCGCCAGGTGGTGCCCGAGTCGCTGTCGTTCTGCTGGAACATGGTCCGTGAACACGAAAGCATGCCCGAGGCCGAACTGGTGCTGGAGTGGGTCACCGCCGAAGTTCACTGCCGCGGCTGCGGGCAGCAGTCCGAGATCACGTCACGGTGGTCGGTCAGCTGCCCACAGTGCCAGAGCGCCGATGTCGAGGTGGTCCGCGGCAATGAGTTCCTGGTGACCTCCCTCGACGTGTCCTGACCGACGAGCGAAAGGTCTTCACCATGGGTCGATTTCACCGCCACGACGACGGCACCGCGCATGACCACGACCACGACCATGACCACGGCGACCACGGCGACCACAGCGGCTACGGCACCGGCTCCCAACGCATCGAGGTGCTCGAGTCGATCTTCGCCGAGAACGACACCCGCGCCGACATCAACCGGTCGGCCTTCCAGGCCAACGGCATCCGCGCGCTGAACCTGATGAGCTCGCCGGGTTCGGGCAAGACCACCGTGCTGGCGGCCACTCTCGACGAGCTTGCCGGTGACATCGCCGTCGGCGTCATCGAGGGCGACATCGCCACCGACATCGACGCCGCCCGCCTCGGTGGCCGCGGCGCGCAGATCTCCCTGCTGAACACCAACAACGGCTTCGGCGGCGAGTGCCACCTGGACGCCCCGATGGTCAATCGGGCCCTCCAGGGCCTCGACCTGCCGGCACTGGACCTGGTGATCATCGAGAACGTCGGGAATCTGGTGTGCCCCGCGGAGTTCGACGTCGGCGAGCACGCCAAGGCGATGGTCTACTCGGTGACCGAGGGCGAGGACAAGCCCCTGAAGTACCCGGTGATGTTCCGCTCGGTCGACGTGGTGCTGCTGAACAAGATCGACCTGGTGCCACATCTCGACGCCGACGTCGACACCTATATCGCCCATGTGCGGCAAGTGAATCCGTCGGCGGCGATCCTGCCGGTCAGCGCCCGCACCGGTGAGGGGATGCCGGCCTGGTTCGACTGGATCCGCAGGTTCACCGCAGCGACGTCATGACGGCGCGCCGCGCAGGCTGAACCGCACCGCGACGACGCACACGTCGTCGTTGCGCGGCGCAGGGGCCATGGTCTGCGAAAGCCGCTGGCATGCGGCCGACAGCGGTTCGTCGGCCGCCCAGTCCCGGATCAGCCGCTGCGCCCATTGAATTCCGGTCTCGATGTCCTGGCCGCGTCGCTCGATGAGGCCGTCGGTGTAGAGCACCACGACGTCGCCGTCGGCGAGTGTGGTGTAGCCCTGGGCGTAGCTGACGTCGTCGACCGGGCCCAGTACCGGTCCATGGCCGGTGGCAAGCCGCACGACTTCCCCGGTATCGGCTCGGCGCAGCAGCGGCGGCGGGTGACCTGCCGAGGCGTAGGACAGTGAGCTGTCGCTGGGATCGAAGATCGCGACGCTCATCGTGGCGAACTTGCCGTGGCTGGCGTGCCGGGTGAACGTGTTGAGCTCACCGAGCAGCCGCGCCGGTGAGAGGCCTTGCAGCGCCAGAGCGCGGGCGGCGCTGCGCAGTTGGGCCATGTCCTCCACGGCGGGCAGTCCGTGCCCGACGACATCACCCACCGTGACGTAGGTGCGGCCCTGCCGCAGCGCCATGGCGTCATACCAGTCGCCGCCCAGGCCGTGAACCGCGTCGGCCGGCTCGTAGCTGATCGCCACGTCGATACCGTCGATCGCCGCCGGGCTGCTCGGCAGCACCGCCGCCTGCAGGATGGCGGCGCGGGCGTGCTCGTCGGCGTAGACGCGGGCGCGCACCAGCGCCTGGCTGATCATCGTCGCCACCGCCGAGGCGTAGGCCAGTTGGGCGGTGTCCAGCGGCTGCGGGCGGTCCCACGCGAGCACCAGGACTCCGATCGACATGCCACCGCCGGTCAACGGCCAGCTGACCGAGCAGAAAGTTCCGCTCGCCGCCAGCCACGCGGCGTTGTCCGGATAGCGGCGCTGGTAGTCCAGCGGGTTGCGGACGACCACCGGCTGCCCGGTACGAACGACCTCGCAGGCCGCTGCCGGTTCGCTGAGCGACACTCCGCGACCGAACCTGGCCACGACCGGCTCCGGATAGCCGGCCATCGTCACCCACTCCAGTCGGGTTCCGTCCGGTGACACCAGCCCTAAGGTGAGCGCCGAGGCACCGGCGTCATTGAGCACCTGGGATTCCACCGCGTCGCCGATCTGCTCCTGGGTCAGCGCACCGGAGAGCAGCTGACCCAGGCGGGCCAGGGTGCCCAGGCGCAACCGTTCGCGTCGTTCGGCTTCCCGCTGCTTGATCGCGGCGACCCGGCCGGCGGCCTCCTGGGCGATGAGCATCGACACCAGGACGACGACGGCGATGAAGGCCTGGGTGACCGCCAGTCGTCCGGGTGCGGGAAGGTCCAGCCGCGCGAATGTGCCGTAGCCGGCATCGGTCAAGACGTTGGCGGTCAGGGCCAGTACCGCTCCGGCCAGCGCGGCGCCGAGGACGTCGAGCCGCAGCGCCGCCCACGCCATCACGGGCAGCAGAAGCAAAGCCGGTGGTACGGCGGTGACGAACGCCACCACCGACAGCGCGGCCGTGGCGAGCAGAATCAGTGCCGTCTCGAGCTTGCGGGTCGCGAGGACATGAATTTGTTTGGGCCACAGGAGAATCGGTGCACCAATGACCAGAACGCCGATGCCGTCGCCGGCCCACCAGTGGAGCACGGCCGACGGTAGCCACGCGCCGTCACGAATCACGGTGGTGACGGCCCCGCCGATCAGGCCACCCGCCAGCGGGCCCAGCACCCCAGCTCCTGCGACGAAGCGGGCCAGGTCGTCACGCCTGCGCAGATCGGGTGGACCCTTGCACCACCGGAGCACCACCGACGCTCCGACCAGGGCCTCGACAGCATTGGCCGCGGCGAAACCGGCTGCCGCGGGCCAGCCTGCTCCGTAGCGCAGGTCCACGGCCAATTCGGCGACGACAATCGCCGCGACGATCACCGGCCACAGCGACCGGCGCGTCAGAATCATCGCGGCCACCGTCACCCCGGCCGCGGGGAAAAATGCCGGACCGATACCGGCGCCGAAGGTCTGCCACGACAGCACGGCCCCGACGATGTACGCCAGAGCTACCCAACCGAACAGACCCGTTGCCGCTCCCAGACGGTCCTGACGGTTAGCGCCGGTCAAACAGGCTCACCCTTCGATGGCTCGGCGAACGAAAAGAGCACCCGCAGAGCCTAGTCATACTCCCACGGCAGGCGCAGCGGAACCACTCGAGCCGATTGCGCACCGAGCAGAACAGCAGCCCGAGATCGGACGAATCATGTTGTCGTCGATGGGTTCTCGACGACAAAGGTCGCTTCCACCTCGGCCCTGACTTCCACATCCTGCGGGCGCAGCACGAATTCCGCGGGGCCGTCGGCCGACGGCGCCTGGGCGAGCATGGCCGCCCTGGCGACCGGCGCGGGCCGGTTCATCCCCGGGTCGCTGACACTGCGGACGCTCACCGCGCCGAGGTCCAGGGCGTCGGCGTAGTCCTGGGCGCGCCGCCGTGCCTCGTGCACCGCCTGCTGGCGGGTGTCACGCTCGATGCGCAGTCGGCTGGCCTCGGTCAGCTCCCATTCGATGTGCTGGATCGACAACCCGTCGATACCGGCCGCCCACGACACCCAGGTGGCCAGCTCGTCGACATCGGCGAAGGTGGCCTCGACCGTGACCGAGGCGGAGTGGACCAGGGGTAGCTTCTTGCCGTCCTTGTGCCACGGGCGATGCGAATTCATCCGCACCTGGTCCACCGAGTACGTGGTCACCGGGCCGTCCTCGGGATGGTGCCGCGCTTCGAGGGCGGCCTTGACCTCGGCCAGTGCGGCTGCGACCGACCGGAACACCGGCTCCGGTTGCGGCCCTTCCAGCGCCAGCGTGACGTGGATGGTTCCGAGTTCGGGAGCCAGCGTCACCGAGTGCGCGCCGCGCACGTTGATCTGAACGTCAGTCATATCGCTCACCCTAGAGAGGTCAGCCGACATGCTCCCGTCGCCGCTTGGTGAAGAACTCCACGGCATCGCGAATCGACTCGTGCACGTCGCGCGGCTGCCAGCCCAGTTCGCGGACCGCCTTGCCGTGGTCCATCGGCGCCATGATGTCCATCAGCCGCACCGAGGTCGGCGTCAGTTGCAGATCGCGGCGGGTCACCGCCGCCGCCACCCCGCCGAGGATCCCCGCGGCGCGCAGCAGCGGCTTGGGGATTCCCCATCGGGGCGCAGGCACGCCCGCGGCCTGCGCGGCGGTCTCATACAGGTCGCGGTAGGGCAGGAACCGCTCCGAGACGATGTAGCGCTCCCCCACCCGGCCGCGTTCGCCGGCCAACACCAGCGCCTGTGCGGCATCCTCGACGCCGACCACCTCGGTCGCCATCCCGGCCATGTAGAAGCCGAGTTTCCCGAACGCCGCGGCGGCCACCAGCGCGCCGTGCGGAGTGGGCTGCCAGTCCCTGGGCCCGTAGGTGTTGGACACGCACAGCGCGACGGCAGGCAGACCCTTGTCCCGGGCGTAGCTCAGCACCATGTCCTCGGCCTGCACCCGCGACCGGATGTAGTCCCCGGCCCGTGACCCCCAGTCGAACGGGGTGTGCTCGTCGACGGTCCCGCCGGCGCCCAGCCCGATGGTGCCGATGGTGCTGGTGAAGACGAACCGGTGCAGATCGACCTCCATGGCGGCATCGAGCACGTGGCGCAGGCCCTCGACGTTGGTCCGGTAGAGCGGCGCGGAGTCGCGCAAGTAGGCGCGGGTGTCGACGACGCAGTAGTAGACGACGTCGCAGCCGGCCATCGCGGTGCGCAGCGCGTCGTCGTCGAAGATGTCGCCGTAGAAACGCTGCACCGGCAGGTCGTCGATCGGGCGGGTGGAGCTGGTGCTGCGCAGCATCACTCGCACGGTCTCGCCGCGTTCGACAAGTTGACGTGCCACGTGCGACCCGAGGAAGCCGCTCGCCCCGATCACCAGTTTGTCCGTACCCGTCACGTCCCGCAGCATGCCCGATGAGCAGCCGAAAAGACAGTGTCGAGAATCTGTTCACTGACTGCGCGGGGTGTCGGAGGCTGCGTCGTTCACTAGGATTGGCCGGGTCCGATACCCGCGGAGGCAGAGCACCATTTCGTCGACCACAGACCAGACCACGACCGATACACCGGCAACGGCCACCACCCGGCCGCTGTATGTCGGCACCGGCAACGACGTCAGCGCGGCTGTCGACGCACTCGACGCCCCCTGGTCGTCCGCGGTGGCGGTCGCCGACACCGAACTGCCCGACTTCACCCCGCGGCGGCGCTGGACATCAGTGGTTCTGGGCGCGCTGGGCATCATGGCTCTCGCGGCTCTGGTGGTTGCGGTGATCACGATGGCCCACCAGTCCACCGAGCCCGCAGGGCCGGCTGCCGTCCCGGCTCCCCCTGTCACGACGTCGGCCGCGGCGACCACCACCGCTGTGGTGCCGTCGCCGTCGGCCCCCGCCGACCGCGCACCACCACCGGCCTTCGCCAGCGTCACGGCGACGGCGTCCACCCTCGCACCGCCGCCGGCTGTGCGGCCGGGGGGACCCGACCCGAAACCCGGTGTGCGCGAACGGCTCCATGACCTGTTCCCGCGATTGTTCCCCGACCGGTAGGGCTCAGCGACGCAGCCCGGTGACGATCAGGTACTCCCACTGCATCGTCGCAGTACCGCGGCCCGCCTAGTCCTTGAGGCAGGATTCGGCGCCGTTGATGACGCCGTCGCGGTAATGCCTGATCCGCTCGAACCCGGCACCCTGGCGATCGACGTCTCCGTCGCCGCGGAACACCAGCAGCGCGGTGATCGCTTCGTCGAGGTCTCCGGGCGAGATAGTGAAAGAACTTGTCTCCGAACGGTTCCCGAGCACCACGCTGGCCGTGTATGCGCCCGCGAAGCAATCTCCGCGCAGTGACTGGGTCTTGTCGTCGGACTGATCGTTGGCCCGCGTCATCGCGGCCAGGCCGTACTGGGTGGCCAGCAGGGTGGCCACCGCGAAGTCACCGCCCTGGCGGTACACCGTCGGCATCGCGTCGACGTTGTCCCAGCCGATGTAATCGTCCGGGACGCAATAGAACAGCGCGTAGTCCTTGGTGGAATTGCCCCCGCACAGCGGCGGGTTGGCCGGGTCGAACGGCTCCAGGCCCTTGAGCGGGACCCACTGCCCGCCGTCGGTGAGTTCCGGGTACACCTGGGTCCAGTAGTCCTCCAGGTCGTAGGGCACCCCGTTGACGATCGAGTCGTAGGGCGCATCGCCACCGCTGGCCTCGTCCTCGGCGTCGTTGAAGGGCAGTTCGATGACCACCGGATCGTCGTCGCGGTAGGCCTTGCACGCGGTGGGTCCGTTGTCGTAGCCGTCCTGGAAGGCTCCCACCCGGTCGAATCCACTGCCGTGCGCCGACGGGTCGATCTTGCTGGTTCCCGGCGAGTCACGCAGCTCGAGGATGCCGGCCAGCGCGGTGTCCAGTTCGGCGGCGTTGGCCTTGAAGACGCCGGTGTCCTGAGCGTGCTTGGCCCAGCCGCCGGCGAAGCAGTCGGCCTGAAGTTCCTTGGTGACCGTGCGGGCGGTGAAGTTGGACCGTTCCTGCACCGCATGGCCCCACTCGTGGGCCAGCACGATCGGGATGACGAAATCGCCGAACTTGGACTGCAATTCAGGCAGCAGGTCCTCGGAGTCCCACGCCACGACGTCCTTGGTCGAGCAGTAGAACGCGTTGCCTGAGATGTCGCTGGCGTCGGAGGCGCAGGGCGGCAGGTCCCCGGAGGACGGCAGCACCGCGTAGAAGCCGCCCTCGACCGGCTTGTAGTCACCGCCGTAGAGCTTGGGGTACTCGTCGCCCCAGTACTGCTGCAGGTCTTCGATCGCCGCGACGGCGATCTTGTTCACCGGGGTCGACGCATCGCCGTGGATGGTGACGTCGCTGGCCTTGGGTGGCTGCGACGTGGGTGTCGCAGCCACCGGTTTCGAACCACCGCAGCCGGCCACCAGGATTGCCACCGCGACGACGGGCAGTACACGCGCACGCATGCGCGAAGATTAGCCAGAAACCACGCATTGTGCGCGGTGTACGGCAAAAGACGTGCGCTCAACCTCTCCTGCGGGTTGCTGCAGCGCTACTTGATCAGCGGATCGCGCGGCATACCCAGGATTCGTTCAGCGATCTGGTTACGGGTGACCTCCGAGGTGCCACCGGCAATCGCCATTCCGCGCGCGCCCATCGCCGCGCGGGCAGCCAGCTCACCCTCGCCACCCTCGAGCACCAACTCGGGGCCCAGGAGAGACGCGGCGATGGCACCCTGTTCCTGAAAGTGCTCGGCGAGTTTCAGTTTGGTGATGTTGCCCTCGGGGCCTGGCCCGGCACCCTCGATGCTGCGCACGACACGACGAAGGTTCAGCAGCCGCAGCGCGTGGTCCTCGGCGAGGAACCGGCCGACCCGCTGCCGGGCACCGATGACATGATCGCCGTTGCGCTTGGCCAGGTCCACCAGCCAGGCCGAGGCGGGTGCGATGCCGCCGGCGCCGCCGCCGATACTGACCCGCTCGTTGCCCAGGGTTGCGCGCGCGACCGTCCAGCCGGCGTTGGGTTCACCGACCACGTCCTCGTCCGGGACGAAGACGTCGTTGAAGAACACCTCGTTGAACTCCGAGCCCCCGGTGATCTGCCGCAGCGGACGCACCTCGACACCCGGTGCCTCCATGTCCAGGATCACCATCGTGATGCCCTGGTGCTTGGGGACATCGAAGTCGGTGCGCACGGTGGCCAGCCCACGCTTGCAGTAGTGCGCACCGCTGGTCCACACCTTCTGGCCGGTGATCGTCCACCCGCCGTCGACCCGGGTGGCGCGGGTCTTGACCGCCGCGGCATCCGACCCGGCCGACGGTTCAGAGAACAGCTGGCACCAGATCTCGTCCTTGCGCAGCGCCTTCTCGACGAATCGTTCGATCTGCGAAGGAGTTCCGTGCTGGACCAGGGTCAGGATGACCCAGCCGGTGATGCCGTAGTCGGGGCGAGTGATACCGGCAGAGGCGAACTCCTCCTCGATCAGCAGCTGCTCGATGGCACCGGCGGCACGGCCCCACGGCTTGGGCCAGTGCGGCATGATGTAGCCCGTGGCGATCAGCTCGTCGACCTGAGCCTTCTCCTCGAGCTTGGCGAGTTCGGCTGCGTCGGAGCGGATCTGCTCGCGCAGTGCGTCGGCGTCGGCGGGCAGGTCGAGGCTGTTGGCCCGGCTCACCCCCAACGCGGTCAGGTCGAACACGTCGGTCGACGGACCGTCGCCGCCCAGCAGGGCCTGCAGGGTCAACGCCCGGCGCAGGTGCAGATGCGCGTCGTGCTCCCAGGTGAAGCCGATGCCGCCGTGCACCTGGATGTTCAGCTCGGCGTTGCGGACGTAGGCACCGAAGGCCAATGTCGCTGCTGCCGCGGCGATCAGTTCGAACTGAGACTGCCCTTGCTCGGCGGAGTCTCCCGCCGCGCGGGCGGCGTCCCACGCCGCGGCGACGGTGGACTCGGCGGCCACCACCATGTTGGCGCAGTGGTGCTTGACCGCCTGGAAGGTCGCAATCGTGCGGCCGAACTGTTCACGCACCTTGGCGTATTCGACCGCGGTGTCCACGCAGTCCGATGCCCCGCCGGCGGCCTCGGCCGCGAACAGCGTGCGCGCGTAGGCAACCGCGGCCGAGGTCGCTTCGGTCAGGATGTTGTCGCCGACGGACACCTCGGTCAGGGACACCCGGCCCGAGCGGCGGGTGCGGTCGAGGTTTCCGGGCACCTCGACCGTCACCCCGCTCGCGTGCCGATCAACGAGCACCACGTCCTCACCGGCTACCAGCAGCAGCAGGTCGGCCAGACCGGCACCGAGTACCACGCCCGCGTCGCCACTCGCCTTACCGTCGGAGACGGTCACGTCACCGCCGAAACCGATTGCAGCAGTGACGGTTCCGTCGACCAGGCCCGGCAGCAGCCGGGCCTTCTGCTCGTCGGTACCGACGGCGGAGATGACGGCAGAGGCCACCACGGTCGGGACGAACGGCCCCGGGGCCACCGCACGGCCGAGTTCGTCGACGACGACGACGAGTTCGGGCAGCCCGTATCCCGAGCCGCCGTACTGTTCGTCGACGTGCAGGCCGAGCCAGCCGAGTTCGGCCAGCTCGGCCCAGAACGCCGGCCGGGCCTCCTCATCGGAGTCGAGGAGCTCTCGCGCGGCCCAGCGCGCCTTCTGCGCGGTCAGGAAGGAACGCGCCACCTCCCCGAGTTCGCGGTGGTCGTCGGTCAGTGCGATACCCATCGGTGTCCTCTCGAGGCTGCGCTAGTTCTCCTACTGCCTTACCACATCACCTGGGAGCGAAGCGCTGTCCGGCGTCCAGGCGGATGCACTGCCCGTTGAGCATCGGGTTCTCGACGATCGCCGAGACCAGCTTGGCGAACTCCTCGGGCTTGCCGAGCCGCTTCGGGAAGGCGGCGTCCTTGGTCAGCGCCTTGGCGAACTCGTCAGGGATGCCCTTGGTCAGGCCGGTGGCGAACAGGCTGGGCGCGATGGCCAGTGCACGGATCCCCACATTGCCCAGGTCGCGGGCCATCGTCAGCGACATGCCGGCGATACCGGCCTTGGCGGCGGTGTAGGCCACCTGGCCGATCTGTCCCTCGAACGCCGCGATGGACGCGGTGTTGATGATGACGCCGCGCTCCCCGGTCTCCTCGTCCTCAGGCTCGTTCTTGGCCATGTGGGCCGCGGCCAGCCGGCTGATGTTGAAGCTCGCGATCAGGTTCAGGTCGATCGTGCTGCGGAAGGTCTCCAAGGCGTGCGGGCCGTTCTTGCCCAGCGTCTTCTCCGCGACGCCGCCGCCGGCCGTGGTCAGGATGACGTGCAGGCCACCGAGCGCGTCGACGGCGTCGGCCAGCACCTTCTCGGTGCCCTCGAAGTCGGTGACGTCGATAGCGAAGAACGGGCCGCCGACGGCAGCCGCGACCTCGGGTCCGTCGGTGCCCTCGCGGTCCAGGATCGCCACACTGGCGCCGCGCGAGGCCAGAAGCTCAGCACTTGCCCGCCCGAAGCCCGAGGCGCCGCCCACGACGATCACCTTCTTGCCCGAGATCTCCATCCGATTCCTCCTGTTGTCGTTGCCGCCGCGGCCCTTACCGTGCGACTTTCAGTTCCACATCGGTAGCGACGTTACCGCTCGTCATCGATCGGTAATGAACGTGGGTCGCCACCTCGGCGGTAGGTTAGCGACATGGCCCGAACCAGCATTGGTCTGCGGATGGGCGCCGGTATCGCCGCGGCTGCGGTGGCCGTCGGCGTAGCGCAGTTGCTGGCGGTGCTCTTCTCTCCCGCGGCAGACGCCCGCACCGCGGTCGGGACGGCCGTCATCAACCTGACGCCGGGCCCGGTCAAAGAATGGGCGATCCAAACCTTCGGCACCGCCGACAAGTTGTTCCTGTCGGTGATGGTGCTCGTGGTGATCGCAGCGCTGGCCGCCGTCACCGCGATCTGGGAGCGCTCGCGGGTGCCGACCGGCACGCTGGCGATCCTGGCCGGCGCCGTCGCCGGAAGTGCGGCGGTGCTCTCGCGGCCCGAAGCTCACGTCACCGACATCATCCCGACCCTCGTCGGCGCGGCGGCAGGCATCGCCGTGCTGCGCTGGCTGACCTCCGGGCGGATCACCGAGGGACGCGAAACCGCCGCGACGCAGGCCGCCGGGGTCGACCCGGGCCGGCGACTGTCCCTGGTGACGTTCGGCCTCGCCGGGCTCGGACTGGTCAGCGGGGTGGCCGGCGCGGCGATCGGCCGTGGCCTGCGCTCAGTGTCCGGCGACCGGGATAGTTTCGCGCTGCCCACCCCGACTTCACCCGCCCCGCCGATACCCGCCACGGTGCAACCGGCCGGCGTGCAGCTGCCGAGCTTCATCACGAGCAACGCCGACTTCTACCGCATCGACACCGCACTCAGCGTCCCCCAGCTCTCCCGCGCCGACTGGCGGTTGCGCATCCACGGCATGGTCGACCGCGAGATCACCTACACCTTTGAGGACCTGCAGAAGTTCGAGCCGATCGAGAAGGTCGTGACGCTGGCGTGCGTGTCGAACCCGGTCGGCGGTGACCTGATCTCCAATGCCACCTGGACCGGCTACCGGGTGCGGGACCTGTTGAGCGCAGCCGGAATTCACTCCGATGCCGACATGATGCTGTCCACCTCCGTCGACGGCTTCACCGCGGGTACCCCGGTCGAGGCGCTCACCGATGCACGCGACTCGATGCTGGCGATCGGGATGAACGGGGTACCGCTGCCCGTCGAGCACGGCTACCCGGCACGGCTGGTGGTGCCCGGGCTGTACGGATACGTCTCGGCCACTAAATGGGTGACGGACCTGGAATTGACCCGCTTCGACCGGGCGCAGGCCTACTGGACCAAGCTGGGCTGGTCCGAACGCGGCCCGATCAAGACCGAGTCGCGCATCGACGTTCCCCGCGACGGGCAGAAGGTTGCGCAGGGGCCGGTCACCTTCGGCGGGGTGGCCTGGGCCCAGAACCGCGGCGTGAAATCCGTCGAGGTCCAGATCGACGACGGCCCGTGGCAACAGGCCCAGTTGGGGGCGTCGTACTCCAACGACGCGTGGCGGCTGTGGAGCTTCCCGTGGACCGCCACCCAGAGCGGTACACACACCATCACGGCGCGCGCCACCGACAACACCGGCGCGGTGCAGACCGAAGACCAGGCCCTGCCGGCACCCGACGGGGCGAGCGGCTGGCCCTCGATCACCTTCGAGGTCAGCTAGTCCCTCCGCCGAGACTGATGTGACGCAGATGCGCACTCGCAGTTTGTCGGCGTCCGTTCAATCTCGGTGATGTCGGTCGGCCATGCCACCCTGGATGCATGTTGCTCGGCGATGTTGCGGCGGCCTCGGCCGATGTGACGGCGACGTCGTCGCGGCTGGCGAAGGTCGCCCGGATCGCCGACCTGCTCAGCGCCACACCAGACCCGCAGCTGGTCGCGATCGTGGTGTCCTGGCTGTCCGGTGAGCTGCCGCAGCGCCAGATCGGTGTCGGCTGGGCGGCTCTGCGCTCACTGCCCGCGCCTGCCGCCGTTCCGGTGCTGACGGTCAGCGCCGTCGACGCAGCGTTCAGCGAGATCGGGGCGGTGGCGGGCAAGGGGTCGCAAGCCCGGCGCGCCGGCCTGCTCGGCGGACTATTCGGCGCCGCGACGGCCGACGAGCAGCTGTTCCTGCGCCGGCTGCTGTCCGGTGAACTGCGCCAGGGCGCGCTCGGCGGCGTGATGGCCGACGCCGTCGCCAAGGCCGGTGGCCTGCCGGCAGCCGCGGTGCGTCGCGCGGCCATGCTCGGTGGTGAGCTGCCTGCGGTCGCCGCCGCGGCGCTCACCGGCGGCGTGCAGGCCCTCGACGAGTTCACCCTGCGCGTCGGCAGGCCGGTCGGGCCGATGCTGGCCCAGACCGCGACGGGAGTGGCCGAAGCACTCGAACGCCTCGGCGGGCACGCCGTATTCGAAGCCAAGCTCGACGGGGCACGGGTTCAGATTCACCGCAGCGGCCAGGACGTCACGGTGTACACCCGAAGCCTCGACGACGTCACCGCACGACTCCCCGAGGTTGTCGCGGCCGCCCGCGCGCTGCCGGTCACCGACCTGATCGCCGACGGGGAGGCCATCGCCCTGCGGCCCGATAACCGTCCGCACCGCTTCCAGGTCACCGCGTCCCGGTTCGGCAGGAGCGTCGACGTCGCGGCCGCTCAAGCAGCTCAACCACTTTCGGTGTTCTTCTTCGACGTCCTGCACCTCGACGGCGTCGACCTGCTCGACGAACCCGCACATCGGCGCATCGCC
The DNA here is from genome assembly GCF_036023875.1 of Mycobacterium sp. NBC_00419. Lineage (NCBI taxonomy): Bacteria > Bacillati > Actinomycetota > Actinomycetes > Mycobacteriales > Mycobacteriaceae > Mycobacterium > Mycobacterium sp. NBC_00419. Next base: position 4,501,248 of record NZ_CP107931.1, on the reverse strand, counting down.
GCGCTGGAGCAGATCGTGCCTGCCCACCAGCGTGTCGACCGGCTCGTCACCGCCGATCCTGCTGCCGCGCAACAGTTTCTGGATGCCACCCTGGCAGCCGGGCACGAGGGCGTGATGGCCAAGTCGCCGGCCGGTCCATACGAGGCGGGCAGGCGGGGCGCAGGCTGGCTGAAGGTCAAACCGGTGCACACCCTGGACCTGGTTGTGCTGGCCGTCGAGTGGGGGTCGGGCCGCCGCACGGGCACGCTGTCCAACATCCACCTCGGTGCGCGCGATCCGGTCAACGGCGGCTTCGTCATGCTGGGCAAGACCTTCAAGGGCATGACCGACGCGATGCTGCAGTGGCAGACCGAACGGTTCACCGAGCTGGCAGTCGACGGCACGGCGGGTTACGTCGTCACAGTCCGGCCCGAACAGGTCGTCGAAATCGCATTCGACGGTGTGCAGGGTTCCAGCCGCTACCCCGGCGGGATGGCGCTGCGCTTCGCCCGCGTGCTGCGCTACCGCGACGACAAGAGCCCGGCCGAGGCCGACACCATCGACACCGTTCGCGCCTTCTATGAGCGCAGCAGCTAAACCCGCGCGAATTCGGCTTTACCGCGCTCGAATTCGGCCAGCATCTCCGCGGTGAGCGTCGGGCGGATCTCCCCGATCGCGTCGAGGTAGTCCGGCGTACCCGCGGGCTCGCCACGGCCATGCCGCATCTCGCGTTCGAACGCGGCCTGCGATCCCTTGCGGGCGGCGAATTCGATGTCGGCCGGGGTGAAGAACTCCGAGGCCGCGACCAGTTGGTCGACGTCGACCTCGGCGCAGGCCTTGCCCAGGTAGCGCTGCCACACCGCCCGGCGGGCCGGCTGGTCCGGCGGGCCGACCGGGATGACGTAGTCGAAGCGCCCCGGCCGCAGGAACGCCGAGTCCAGCGAGTGCACGGCATTGGTGGCGCACACCAGCAGCCGGCTGTCCTTCTGGCGGAAGGCCGGAATGAGTTTGAGTAGCTCGTTGGTCACCCCGAGTTCGGCCGTCGAGGCCCCCGAGCGTGCGGTCGCGATCTCCTCGACCTCGTCGATGAACAGCACCAGTTCGTCGAGTTCGGCCAACTCGGCGAAGGCCTCCCGCAGGGAGGCCGCCAGCCCGCCGGTGCCGGTGGCCAGCCGCGACGGGAACAGTTCGACGAACGGCCAGCCCAGCCGCGACGAGATCGCCTTGGCGAAGCTGGTCTTGCCAGTTCCGGGCGGCCCGAACAGGATCACCGCCTTCGGCGGCTGCACGCCGTAGCGTTCGGCGACCTCGGGATGGGCGAGCGGGTCGACGATGCGGCGCTCGATGATCTGCTTCTCCTGCTCCATACCGGCCATCTCCCCGAGCAGGCCGGGCGGCAGGAATTGGCCGCCCAGTTCGTCGAGCAGGTTGGCCTGATCCAGGCCCAGGTGCTCGACCATCTCGAAATAGACCAACCCGTCGCGCCGCACGTAACCGGAGTTCTCCAGGGCCGCCGCACCGGTGGCACCCTCGGGCATCACCGCGCAGATCCGCCGCACACCCTGCGAACGCAGCCGTCGCTCGAGGTCACCGAGCAGCGCGCTGCCGATCCCACGGTGCCGCCAGCGGGAACCCAGTGCGACCAACAGGATCCAGGCCCGCTCACCCTGGGTCTGGGCCACGGCCATGCCGACCACCTCGTCGCCGACCTCGGCGACCACGGCGGGCTGACCGCTGCGGGCGGCCGCCATCACCTCGGCCACGGTGAACACCGGCTCACCCGAAACGAGGCTCCGGCTCTGGTCCCAGACCTGGATGGCTTGATCGAGGTCCTCGTCGTGATAGTCGCGCAAACGCCACGGCGGCATCGCCCACCTCCTTCGGTGTCAGGCGAATCGTGCATCGGCGCGCGGGCGACGGCATCCCCCGATCGGTGGTTTTCGGGTGTGGTTGTGACGCGGATGCGATGATTTCCACCTCCCAAGCAGAAAGCGAGTCGATGAGCAGCACCGAAGCCGACCTGGTCGACGGCGTCCCCCGTAGCCGCATCGTGGTCGCCTCGATGGTGGGCACCACCATCGAGTTCTACGACTTCTACGCCTACGCCACCGCGGCGGTCCTGGTGTTCCCCCAACTGTTCTTCCCGAAGGGCAACCCGACCACCGCGTTGCTCGCGTCGCTGGCCACCTTCGGCTTGGCGTTCGTGGCGCGTCCGTTGGGCTCAATCCTGTTCGGCCACTTCGGCGATCGGGTCGGGCGAAAGGCAACCCTGGTCGGGTCTCTGCTGACCATGGGTATCGCCACCTTCATCATCGGGCTGCTGCCCACCTACCCCCAGGTGGGTCTGGTCGCTCCTGCACTGCTGGCAGTGATGCGGTTCTGCCAAGGCCTGGCGCTGGGAGGTGAGTGGAGCGGCGCCGCCCTGCTTGCCACCGAGACCGCCAAACCGGGCCGCCGGGGCTGGGCGGCGATGTGGCCGCAGCTGGGTGCGCCGTTCGGCTTCCTGCTGGCCAATGGCCTGTTCCTGGCTCTCATCACCTGGCTGGGCAACGGCAGCGCCAAACCCGATCCGCAGGGCGCGTTCATGACGTGGGGGTGGCGCGTCCCGTTCTTGCTCAGCGCCGTGATGGTCGCAGTCGGGCTGTACGTGCGGCTGCGGTTGACCGAGACGCCGGTGTTCCGGCGAGCACTCGAGCGCGGTGAACGGGTCAAGACGCCGCTGACGGAACTGTTCCGCACCAGTTGGCGGCAGCTGATCGTGGGCACGTTCGTGATGCTGGCGACCTACACCTTGTTCTATATCGTGACCACCTGGGCGCTGAGTTACGGCACCGGCAAGCGGCCGCCCGACGGCACCGGCCTCGGGTTCGGATACGTCGAATTCCTACGCCTGCAGTTGATTTCGGTGCTGTTCTTCGCCGCGCTGATTCCCGTTGCTGGCCGGCTCGCCGATATCTTCGGACGGCGGCGCACCCTGCTGGTGATCACCGCGGCGATCATGGTCTACGGGGCGGCGTTCGGATTCCTGCTGGCGCCCGAGCGGGCCTCCGACGGGGCGATGCTGCAGTTCCTGGTGATCGGCATGGCCCTCATGGGGCTGACCTTCGGACCGATGAGTGCCGTTCTGCCGGAGCTGTTCCCGACCAACGTGCGCTACACCGGTTCGGGGATCGCCTACAACGTGGCCAGCATCCTGGGCGCTGCGGTCGCACCGTTCATCGCGACCTGGCTGGCCACCAGCTACGGCGTCGGATGGGTCGGCGTCTACCTGATGGCGGCCGCGGCCCTGACCTTCATCGCGCTACTGGTGATGCGCGAAACCAAAGACGACTCGCTGGATTCGGAATCGATCGGCGATCACCTCGGCGACAGCGTCCACCCCGGCTGACGGCTCAGCCCCGCCCGCTGCCGCCGCTACTCGCCGAGGCCGATGACTTCTGACGGTTCGACGCCGCCGGGCGCTGGTGGCTCGACGCCGACGTCGTCGCTGCCGCTGACGTTGCCCTCTTAGACGAGCCGGATGCCGCGGCCGAGAGCACGAGGGTGTTGTTGATGTTGATTCCCGGGCCGGTCTGTTTGATCGTGGCCCCGTTCTGGCCGATCGAGCCGGCAATCGAGAGCGGACCGGGAATCGATGTCACGATGGTTCTGGAGCCGCCGAGATTGAACACCGTACTGAGCACCGAGGGTTTCGCGGGGCCGGCTGGGATCGCGAAGGTGCCCGCGCCGAGGAAGTTGCCCCGCCCTCCGACATTGAACGCGTTGTTCAGCGTGCCGTAGACCTCGATGAACCCTCCGGTGTCACCTTGTCCACCGCCGAGGTCGAGTGCCAGGTTGACATTGCCCGCCACCAGCAGCGTGTAGGTGCCGGTATTGGGTGGAATGTCGAGTCCCTGGCTGCCCAGGCTCACGGCGGTATTGAAGAAGTCGGTGCCCGAGACGCTGCCGACAACCGCAGCGACCCGCTTGCCCTGGACGATGGCGGTGGAGAAGTTACTGTGCGTCACGGCCACGGAGTTGGATCCGCCGCCGTAGGCCAGGTTCACCGATCCGTCGGCGGTCGCAATCGTGGTCTGCCCGGCGGTGTTACCGAGTCCGTTGGCCAGCGCGATGGTGAAAAGTCCTGTGGCACTGGCAGTTGCGCCGGGCCCCACTGCAATCGCGATGCTCGTGATGCTGCTGGTGCACTCGGCGGAATTGCCGAGGCCGAAGAAGGAGGCACACGTTGCATTGGCGGTGGCCGGCGATACCATCGCCGCGGCGAGGGCGGCGGACGTGAGCGTGCCGCCTACCAAGCCGACGAGCTTACGACGACTGCAACCGTTCGGCACTGTGGACTGAATCATGGTGTGGTTCCTGACTATTGCGGCCTCGGCCGTATCGCGGATTGATGAGAATCCGGCTGCGACCGTCGATTCGGAGGCTGCCGCCACCAGCGCCGGTGTTCCTGCACCGGCAAGACGTGGGCCGCCGGGCCCACTCCAGCCACCGCTGGCGCGATTCCTCGTCGCCGCCTCTTACGTGACCCCCCGCGTCCATCTAACGCTCAGGCCACGACCCAGTAGCCCGGAACAGTCAGATCGCCCGGACTGTGGCCGCAGTCAGCCGCCGGCGTCCAACACCGCGTCACACAACGGCTGCGTCGTCGCGATCAGCCGGGCGTTGGCTTCGTCGACCTCGTCGGCCCACGCCGCGGCGGCCTGCGGTGTGCGGCCACCGGCGATATGGCGGGCCACCAACCGTCGGCGCCGAACAGGCGCCGGGCAGTCCAGGTAGTACACCCGGTCGAGCACGCCGCGGACCGCAGCCCAGTCCCCGTCGGGCAGCGCCAGGTAATTGCCTTCGGTGACCACCAGCGGTGAATCGCGGGCCACGACGTGACCGGCCGCCACCGGCTCGTCGATCTCGCGGCTGAACGCAGGCGCATATACCTCGCCGGCCGCGTACTCCGAGCGCACCCGTCGCAACAGTGCGGCATAGCCCGCGGCGTCGAACGTGTCGGGTGCACCTTTGCGATCACGACGACCCAGCCGGTCCAGAACCGCGTTGGAGAGGTGAAACCCGTCCATCGGCAGATACGACGCCCCGGGGAAATTGGCCACCAGGGCCTGCGCCACCGTCGACTTGCCCGCCCCCGGCGGCCCGGTGATGCCGATGACCACCCGCCCGGGTGCGGCGGCGAGCATCTCTGTGACGTCTGCGACCAGAGCGTCCAGGAAAGTTTCGCGGGCGTAACTGATGGCTAACTGCTTTCGATAGGCCGGGTAGGTCGGGGATGACGACCGTAGGCAGGACAATCCATGAATCCATTTCGGACCATACGCAGTCGGGGGATCATCAGGGCGGCCATCGTTGCCGCGGCCGGGTTGCTGTTGCTGGGCAACCTCACCGCGCCGCCACCGACGGCACGGGCCGCCGAGGTCGAGTTCCTCAGCGTCCCCTCGCCGTCGATGGGCCGCAACATCACCGTGCAATTCCAGGGTGGCGGACCCAAGGCGGTCTATCTGCTCGATGGCCTGCGCGCCCAGGACGACCGGAACGGCTGGGACATCAACACCGGCGCGTTCTCCTGGTTCAACGATTCCGGGGTCTCCGTGGTGATGCCCGTCGGCGGTGAGTCGAGCTTCTACACCGACTGGTACCGGCCGGCGGTCGGCAACGGCACCACCCAGACCTATAAGTGGGAGACGTTTCTGACCTCCGAACTTCCGGCCTGGCTGTCGGCGAACAAGGGCGTCAGCCCCAGCGGCAACGCCGTGGTCGGGTTGTCGATGTCGGGCAGTGCCGCGCTAATCCTGGCCGCCTACCACCCGGGCCAGTTCGTGTACACCTCGTCGCTGTCGGGCTTCCTGAACCTCTCGGCCAGCCCCTGGCCGGTCCTGGTCTCGGTGGCCATGGCCGATGCCGGCGGGTTCAACGCCCTCGACATGTGGGGGGCGTACGGCGGGGCGGCCTGGCAGCGCAACGACCCGATGCTGCATATCGGCCAACTGGTCGGCAACAACACCCGCGTCTGGGTGTACAGCGGCAACGGCAACCCGACCGACCTGGATGCCGGGCTGGGCAACGCCCAGATCTCCGCGCAGCTGCTGGAGGGTCTAACTATCCGGACCAATCAGGAGTTTCAGAACCGCTACCAGGCCGCAGGCGGGCGCAACGGCGTCTTCAACTTTCCGCCCAACGGCACCCACAGCTGGGGCTATTGGGGTGGGCAGTTGCAGGCGATGAAACCCGACATCCAGCGGGTGCTCGGCGTGGCACCGACCGCCTGACGTCGCGCCGAGTGGCCACCTAGTGCACGCATTTCGCCGATCGGCGTGCCGCAACTGGCCACTCGGCCCGGCCGGAGCATGACGAGAGGCCCGATCCCTTGTTCAGGGACCGGGCCTCTCTGTGTCACGTTGTGTCCGCACCCCACGGCCGCTGTCTTTAATTCCCAGTGCGGCGCCCGCCCAAACCCGGTTGGGCGGAAATATCGGACACGGTTTACCTTCGTTTGATAACCGTGGTGCGCAGATAAGGGGTCGTGGATGGATCTGTCCTGGTCAGCTGAGGATCTGCGGTTCCGCGACGATGTGCGCGCGTTCCTCGACGAGAAACTCACGCCCGATCTGCGCCACGCCGGCCGGCTGATGACCAGCGTCTACGCCGACCACGAGGCGAGCATGGCCTGGCAGGCGATCCTGCATGAACGCGGCTGGGCGGCACCGGCATGGCCGGTCGAGTATGGCGGCTGCGACTGGTCGCTGACCCAGCACTACATCTTCAGCCGCGAATCGACCCTGGCCGGCGCTCCATCGTTGTCCCCCATGGGCATCAGGATGGTGGCGCACGCCATCATCGCGTTCGGCACACCCGAGCAGAAGGACTACTTCCTGCCGCGAATTCTGACCGGCGAGGTGTTCTTCTGCCAGGGCTACTCCGAGCCCGAAGCCGGCTCTGATCTCGCCGCGCTGTCGATGGCGGCCGTCGACGACGGCCAGGATCTGGTCTGCACCGGCAGCAAGATCTGGACCACGCACGCCGGAGAGGCGAACTGGATTTTCACCTTGGTGCGCACATCGCGGTCGGCCAAGAAGCAGCAGGGCATCACCTTCGTGCTCATCGACATGAATACTCCGGGCATCGAGATCCGGCCGCTGGTGATGACGTCCGGAGAGAAGATCCAGAACCAGATCTTCTTCGACGCGGTCCGGGTGCCCAAGTCCAATGTGCTCGGCCAGATCGACGACGGCTGGACGGTGGCCAAGTACCTGCTGGAGTTCGAACGAGGCGGTGGCGCCACCGCACCGGCCCTGCAGGTGATGGCCGAGTCGGTCGCCGCCGAAGCACAGACGCAGACCGGCCCGGCCGGTGGGCCGCTGATCGACGACGCCGCCTTCGCCGCGAAACTCGCCGACATCAGGATCCGCACCGAGGTTCTCGAGGTCCTCGAATACCGCGTCCTGGCAACGGTTGCCGAAGGCAAGAACCCCGGCGCGGCATCGTCGATGCTCAAGGTTCTGTCCACCGAACTGTCCCAGGCGATCACCGAACTGGCACTCGAGGCCGCCGGGCCGCGTGGGCGGGTGTATCAACCGCACGCCACCCGCCCCGGCGGGCCGATCGAAGATTTCGACCCACCCCGCGATGGGTACATCAGCGGCCAGCCGTGGCAGGCCGTCGCGGCGCTGCGCTACTTCAACGACCGGGCCGGCTCTATTTACGCCGGCTCCAACGAGATTCAACGCAACATCCTGGCCAAAGCGACCTTGGGGCTGTAGATGGACTTCAATCTGAGCAAAGAGCAAGAGCTGCTGCGCGACGGCCTCGGGAAGTTCCTGGCCACCCGCTACGAGCTGGAGAAGAGCCGCACCGCCGCCAAGGTGGGCCTGGGCTGGCAGCCCGACATCTGGCGCGGCTTCGCCGAGGAACTCGGCATTCTGGGTGCCACGCTGCCCGAGTCGGCGGGCGGCATCGGCGGCGGGCCCACCGAAATCATGGTCATCGCAGAGGAATTGGGCCGTGCGCTGGTGATCGAGCCGTTCGTCGAGACCGCCATCGTGGCGGCCGGGCTGCTGCAGCGCGCCGACGGACCCGCCGCCGCCGCGGTGCTCGAGCGCATCGCGGAGGGCAGCGCGATCATCGCGGTGGCGGCCGCGGAGCCGGACTCCGGCGACCGTTGGTCCAGCGTGTCCACCACGGCCGTCCGGGACGGCGCCGACTGGGTGATCACCGGCAGCAAGGCGGTCGTTGTCGGCGCGCCGATCGCGACGCACCTTCTGATCACCGCACGAACCTCGGGTGAATCCGAAGATTCACAAGGGATTTCACTGTTCCTGATCGAATTTGATCCGGCCGCCCCGCCGCGTGGGGTGACGTTGCACAGCTACCGCACCATCGACGACCGGCGGGCCGCCGACCTCGATTTCGACGGGCTCCGGTTGCCGGTGGACGCATTGCTCGACGACGACGTGTGGCCGTCACTGGCTCAGGCCCGCGACGAAGGCGCGGCCGCGGTCTGTGCAGAGGCCGTCGGCGCGATGCGCAAAGTGCTCGCCGACACCGTCGACTACAGCAAGCAGCGCCAGCAGTTCGGCCAGCCGATCGGCAGCTTCCAGGTACTGCAACACCGCATGGTGGACATGTACATGGAACTCGAGCAGGCGGTGTCCGCGGTGTACCTGGCCGTGCTCAACCTCGCTGCCGAAGCGCACGTGCGGGCCAAGGCAGTCTCGGCGGCCAAAGTCACCGTCGGGCGCGCGGCGCGGTTCATCGGCCAGAACGCGGTTCAACTGCACGGCGGCATGGGCATGACCGAGGAGCTGGCGATCGGCCACTATTTCAAACGGCTGACCGCGGTGCAGTACGAGTTCGGGTCCACCGACTACCACCGCACCCGGTACGCCAAACTGTCACGGCCCTAAAAGGTTTGGGCTGCCTTGCGGTTGCGTTCCCGCATCGAGGCGATCACCCCGCCGTCATTGAGGATGTCGGTCCCGGTGAGATAGCCGGCTCGGTCGCTGACGCAGAACGCGAACAGCTCAGCCATCTCCTCGGCTTTGCCCCACCTGGGCACCGCGAAGTCGGCGACCATCGCCCCGGCACCGGCCTTCTCCTCCAGCAGGCCCATCTCGGTATCGACCGACCCCGGTGACACCGACACGATGCGCAGCCCGCGGCCGTTGAATCGTTCTGCCTGCGAGGTGCTGTACCACCGCACGAAGTACTTGCTCAGGCTGTAGGCGAGCCCGGAGCGCATCTGCTCACCCGCCAGGTCGCAGGCCGTCAGCATCTCGTCGAGGAACCGCTGCTCATCAGTCAACGCGAGGTCGAAGTGCCCGGTGGGGACGATCTCGTCGGGCAGCATGTGCGACGCCATCGATGCGACGTTGACGATGGCGGCGCCCTGCGGCGCCGAGGCGAAGAAGGCCTCGTTGACGTGCACTGTGCCGAGTGCATTCGTCGCGACGATGTAGTCGGCGTCGCCCATGCTGGGGCTCACACCCGCGGTGTGGACGACCGAGGCGAGCGGCCCGAGTGCCGCCGCCGTCTCGAAAAGGCGGGTAACGGCCTGGCGGTCGGTGACGTCGCAGTTGACGGTCGTTGCGGTGATGCCGAGTTCGCTCAGCGTGCTCGCCGCCGCGTCGAGTCGCTCGCCGCGGACGTCGCAGAGCACCAGTTCGTTTTCGCGCCCGAGGATGGTTGCCGTGGCCAGGCCCATGCCGCCCGCGCCGCCTGTGATGATCGAGACCCCAGTCATGGCAGGAGGCTATCTGAGCGCTCGCTCAGCGGAACTGTGGGGCGGTCGTCCGCGTTAGAAAAGCGTCATCGGCGAGCGCCTGACAGATCGCCGACCAAGGACTTGACTGAAGTTTGGAGAGGAGGGTGGTCATGCTGAACAAGATTGTCGGTGCGGTCACACAGATCGCCGAGGCAGGCGGGTCCATCGTCGGGATCCGAAGCGGCACCGAGGAGCCGGACTACACCGTGGAGCGAGAGATCGACGGCGTAGAGATCCGCCGGTACGGCCCGCGCATCGCCGCAGAGACCACAGTCGAATCGGCCGACGAGGAGGCCAGCCGCAACGAGGGCTTCCGCCGCCTGGCCCGCTACATCTTCGGAGCCAACTCGGGCAAGGACAAGATCGCGATGACGGCCCCGGTCGTCCAGCAGCAGAGCGAGAAGATCGCGATGACCGCTCCGGTGGCCACCCAGCGCGACTCGACCGGCGACTGGGTCATCCAGTTCTTCATGCCCTCGAAGTACACGATGGACACCCTGCCCACGCCGAAGGACGAGCGGGTGCGCCTGGTGGAGGTGCCTGGCGAGACGGTGGCGGTGCTGCGCTTCAACGGGCCGTATGGGTCCAAGGCGGTGGCCGTGCATGCCGACAAGCTGCTGGACACCTTGAGCCGCAACGAGATCGAGGCGATCAGTGAACCGCAGGCGTGGTTCTACGATCCCCCGTGGACCGTTCCGTTCCTGCGCCGCAATGAGGTCCTCGTCAAGCTCGCCGCCACCGCGAGTTGACCGCCAGGCGACACTGATTCGCCGACTTAGGGTGTCGGCACCTCCGGTGCGGCGTCCACGGGCGCCGCGGCCGAGGAACCGACCGGCCCGGACGGCGCCGCCGACTGGCCGGGTCCGGCGCTGGCGGTCATCGGGCGCTGCGCCAGCAGCAACAGCGCGTCGCCCATCGTCACGTCCTGGGTCTGAATGGCGTGCCACATGTCACGCAGGTAGCCCATGTTGCGCGTCTGGGTCGGGATGTCGGTGGTGCCGGGCGGCAGGTTGCCCGGGCTGGGCAGGTGCTGCACACCATCGGTCGGCTGACTCGGGTCGGCCGACACGGCCTGTGCGCTGGCTTCCACCGGAACGACGGGAGCGGGCACCGGTTCGGCCGGATCGGCAAGCGCGGCGGGCGCGGTCGCGATAGCCAGCCCTGCGCCCAGCGCTGCGAGCCCGAGGCAGACGCGGCGCACCAGCGCCGAGCTGTGGACGGTCGTGTTCGTCGTGTTGGTCACCGTCATGTCCTCCGCGGTCGTCCCGGACGGCGAAACCGGTCATATCTCCCGGTGAGCGCCCTATACCGGTGATTCCGATGCTGCTTGCATTTTGTTACACCAGCCACTTGCGTCACGTCAGTTTCGACAATCCCGCCAACCTCGGCGCACCCCGGGCGTCCCCGTGCGCCTGCAGGGCGGTTCGGGTCCAATCGCCACCCCCGGCGGCTACGCTGACCAGCAAGAACACAGAATCGGCTTGAAACCGGGCATACCCGGGTGTAAAGATTCGTTGCCCGCAGAACCTGGGATACCGGGGGTTCTGGCGCGCCTGAAGTCTCGAAACTTTCCCAGCTGATGCGGTCGTTATGACTAGTAATGGCGAATAGCACGCGCGAATCGGGCGAGGGGTATCGATGCAGCTTCCGGATGATGATGCACTGACCGGGGGTGCTCTGGCTCGCGACGAGCCGGGCGGCCGGTCCGAGCAGGTCGGCTGGTTCCGGTTCTATTTCGACGACGAGCGCTGGGAATGGTCCCCCGAGGTTCAGCTGATGCACGGCTACCAGCCGGGCACCGTTTCCCCCACGACCGAGCTGGTGTTGTCGCACAAGCACCCCGACGACTACCAGGCCGTCGCGAACACCCTCGACGAGGTTCGCAGACATCATCAGGCCTTCAGCACCCGCCACCGGATCCTCGATACGGACGGCCGCATCCACCACGTCATCGTGGTGGCCGACAAGCTGCTCGACGACGACGGCGTGGTCGTGGGGACACACGGCTTCTACGTCGACGTCAGCCCCGCCGAACATCACCAGCAGCGACGGCTGACGGAGGCGATCGCCGAGATCGCCGAGAACCGGGCGGCCATCGAACAGGCCAAGGGCATGCTGATGGTCATCTACGGCATCGAGGCCGACGCAGCCTTCGAGCTGCTGCGCTGGCGCTCCCAGGAGGCCAACATCAAGCTCCGGGTGCTCGCCGAGCAGGTGATCGTCGACTTCGTCAACCTCACCCAGAGCGGCAAGCCTGCACCCCGCTCGGCCTACGACAACCTGTTGCTGACGGCGGACCGTCGCATCGAGAACTCGGCCGAGCCGCAGCCGTACTGAGCGATCGCCGGGCACCTATGCTCCCCTGATGCCAGCCGACCTCACGCTGACCGTGCGCATCGCCGGGATCCTTCGCGCCCGACCGCTCGTCTGCTTCTTCGTGCTGTCCTACGCGGTGACCTGGCTGCTTTGGGCACCGCTGGTGTTCACCGGCGTGCCCGCGTTCTCCGAGACCACCCACACCCCGTCCTGGTATGCGCTGCCCGCCGTGGCCGTGGGTGTCACCGGGACGGCGTTCTTCATGACCGCGGTGACCCAAGGCCGGGCCGGCGTGCGCCGACTGGTCGAGCGACTCAGGTGCTGGAAGGTCGGCCCGGTCTGGTACCTGGTGGCGATTCTGCTCATTCCCGTCGGCCAGCTGGTGATCACCGCGGCGCTGGTCAGTCCGCAGATCCTGAATGCACTGACCCCGTCGGCGCTGGCGCTGTACCCGAGCTCCTACCTGGCGCACTTCTTCTTCGGTCCGCTGTTCGAGGAATCCGGCTGGCGCGGGTTCGCGCTACCGCGCATGCAACAACGTTTCGGCCCGGTGGCGGCAACCCTTCTGCTCGGACTGCTGTGGAGCGGGTGGCACTTCTTCCTCTACGCCCCCTCGTGGTTCGCAACGGGAGCGGTCAATGGTGTTGTGGGCGTTGGCATTTTCGTGGTCTTCACCACCAGCATCAGCTTCATTTTCACCTGGCTGTCCAACAGCACGAAGGCCAGTCTGCTGCTGGTGATCCTGCTACACGGCTCGATCGACGGCACCGCCACGTATCTGCTGCGGCTGGCCGACAAGGGCGTGATCTCCCCGGATGCCGCCGCATTCAGCGGCCAGTTCGGGGTCCTGATCCTGGGTGTTGTGATGGCGCTGGCGTTAGTGCTGTTCACCCGGCGCCGACTCGGCTACCCCCGCTACCGCGCCGGGGCCGAGCGCCTCGACCTCCCGGCCGCGACCGACAGCCACTGACCGACGGGCACAATGCAGACATGGCCGTATCGCAGGGAGTGCTCGCCGGTCTGACCGTCGCACTGGTCATGGCGCCGACGGTGGCCGCCAGCCCGGACGGCGGGGTGCCGCCGGTGAGCCCGCAGGCCGCCGCAGCCGGCTTCGTTGATGTGCGCACCGTGGTGCCCGACGCGATCGTCGACATGCGCTACGCAAGGGCGGACAACTTCACCGGCGTGCAGCTCTACCCCGCAGATGCCCGGTGCCTGGTGCACGAGTCGATGGCGCCGGGTCTGGCGGCGGCCGCCGAAGCGCTTCGGGCCCAGGGCGACGTGCTGGTGTTCTGGGACTGCTACCGCCCGCACGATGTGCAGGTCCGGATGTTCGACGTGGTGTCCAACCCGGCCTGGGTGGCCAAGCCCGGGCCGTATGCGCGCAGCCACGAGGCCGGTCGGTCGGTGGACGTGACGCTGGCCGAGCAGGGCCGGCTGGTGGACATGGGGACCGGATTCGACGACTTCTCGCCGCGGGCGCTGGCGTATGCCACCGACGGGGTCAGCGCGCAGGCGCAGGCCAACCGGTCCCGGCTGCGCTCGGCGATGGCAGCCGGCGGGCTGGCCCCCTACTCCGGCGAGTGGTGGCATTTCGACGGTCCCGGTGCAGGGGTACAACGCCCGATCCTGGACGTGCCGGTCGACTGAGGTTCAGCCGACGGCGGCCCGGCCGGCTTCGAGGCGGGCCACCGGCAACCGGAATGGGGAGCAGGACACATAATCCAGGCCCGTCCGGTGGAAGAAGTGGATCGACTCGGGGTCGCCGCCGTGTTCGCCGCAGACTCCGAGCTTGATGCCGGGCTTGGTCTTTCGGCCCTCTCGGGCGGCGATCTCGACCAGCCTGCCCACTCCGTCGGCGTCGATGGTTTCGAATGGGGAGATCGTGAAGACGCCCTTCTCGAGGTAGGCGGCGAACACGGTCGACTCGACGTCGTCGCGGGAGAATCCCCATGTCGTCTGGGTCAGGTCGTTGGTGCCGAAGGAGAAGAAGTCCGCTGCATCGGCGATCCGGTGCGCGGTCAGTGCGGCCCGCGGCAACTCGATCATCGTGCCGATGGGAACGGTCAGGGTGACACCGTTCTCGGCGGACACGTCGGCAAGGATCCGCTCGGTCTCGTCGCGGACCAGGTGCAACTCCATCACCGAGCCGACCAGTGGCACCATGATCTCGATCTTGGGGTCCTTGCCCGCGGCGATCTGGTTGCATGCCGCCTCGCTCAATGCCCGCACCTGCAGGGCGAACAGGCCCGGGGTGAGCAGGCCCAGGCGCACTCCCCGCAGCCCGAGCATCGGGTTCGACTCGTGCAGCCTTTCCACCGCCGCCTGCAGCTTGCGGTCGGCCTCCACCTGTGGACCGGTCTCCCCCCGGGCCTCGGCGACCGCGACCTTGACCGCCAATTCGGTTCGGTCGGGCAGGAATTCGTGCAACGGCGGGTCGAGCAGGCGGATGGTCACCGGCAGGCCGTCCATCTCGTCGAGCAGTCCGGTGAAGTCCTCGCGCTGCAGGGTCAGCAATGCCGCCAGCGCTTCGTCGCGTTCGCCGGTGCCCTCGGCCAGGATGACCCGCTCGATGAGTACCCGACGATCGCCGAGGAACATGTGCTCCGTGCGACACAAGCCGATGCCTTGGGCGCCAAGCGATCTCGCCCGGGCGGCGTCAGCGGCGGTGTCGGCGTTGGCCCGCACCGCCAGGCGCCGCCTGCTGTCGGCATGGGTCAGCAGCCGGTCGACGGCCTTGACTAGTGCCGCGGTCTCGTCGTCGGCACCGGTCAGCGCCGCCTCGACACCGGACTCGAGGTAAGTCTCGACCGGTGAGGGCACGACGGGCATCGCGCCCAGGAAGATTTCGCCGGTCGAGCCGTCGATACTGATCTGGTCGCCCTCGTTGATCAGGACCGAGCCGATCCGCGCGGTTCGGGCGACAGCGTCGACATCGAGTGCTTCGGCGCCGCACACGCACGTCTTGCCCATGCCGCGTGCGACGACGGCCGCGTGCGAGGTCTTACCCCCGCGCGCCGTCAGGATCCCGTCCGCGGCGATCATGCCCTCGAGATCGTCGGGGTTGGTTTCGCGCCGGACCAGAACCACCTGCTCGCCGCGGTCAGCCCACTCCTTGGCCGTCGGCGAGTCGAACACCACGCGACCCACGGCGGCACCCGGCGAGGCGGCCATGCCCTTGGTCAGCAGATCGCGGGGCACCGACCGGTCGAACTGCGGGAACATCAGCAACGCCAGCTGCGAGCCGGCGACCCGGGCCAGCGCCTCGTCCATCGTGATCAGGTGCTCGTCGACCAGTTGCGCTGCGATCCGGAATGCCGCTGCGGCGGTTCGCTTTCCGACCCGGGTCTGCAGCATCCACAACGCACCCCGCTCGATGGTGAACTCGATATCGCACAGATCCCGGTAGTGGGTCTCCAGCCGGCGCATCACCTTGAGCAGCTGCTTGTGCGACTTGGGGTCCAGGCCCTTGAGGTCGTCGAGCGAGAGTGTGTTGCGGATTCCGGCGACGACGTCCTCACCCTGGGCGTTGGCCAGGTAGTCCCCGTACGCGCCGGCCCGCCCGGTGGCCGGGTCCCGGGTGAACGCGACGCCGGTGCCGCTGGACTCCCCCAGGTTCCCGAACACCATCGTGCAGATGTTGACAGCGGTGCCCAGATACTGCGGAATCCGCTCCCGGCGCCGGTAGAGCCGCGCCCGATCGGTGTTCCAGGAGTCGAAGACGGCATTGATCGCCATGTCCAGCTGCTCGCGGGGATGCTGCGGGAACTCCTGTCCGGAGTGCTCACGCACGGCGTCCTTGAAGGTGATCACCAACGCCTTGAGATCGTCGACGTCGAGGTCGACGTCGCTGGACACCCCTTTCGTCGACTTCGCCTTATCGAGCGCATCGGAGAACACCTCGCCGGGCATCTCCAGCACGGTCTTGCCGAACATCTGCACCAGCCGCCGGTAGGAATCCCAGGCGAACCGCTCGTCGCCGGACTCCTCGGCAAGTCCCTTGACGCTCGCGTCGTTGAGTCCGATGTTGAGCACCGTCTCCATCATCCCGGGCATCGAGAACGCCGCACCGGAGCGAACACTGACCAGCAGCGGGTCGTGCCGGTCGCCGAGGCGCCGGCCCAGGTTGTCCTCCAGTTGGCGCAACGCCATCGTGACCTGCACCCGCAACTCACCAGGCGCGCTGCCTTGTGACAGGTACTCCCGGCACGCCTCGGTGGTGATGGTGAAGCCGGGCGGCACCGGCAGCCCGAGTTTGGTCATCTCGGCCAGGTTCGCGCCCTTGCCGCCGAGCAGATCCTTCTGGTCCTTGTCGCCTTCGGTGAAGTCGTAGACGTATTTGGTCATCGGAGTTCTCCTTGCGGTTACCAAACGGTAAGCCGAGACGCGGGTTCACCGTGCCGGTTCGGCAGCCGCCGACGAACATGGTGGTGCCGTTGCCCCAACAATGTCGAGGGCGATGTCGACGAGCAGGTCTTCCTGGCCGCCGATCATGCCGCGCCGGCCCGCCTCTTCGAGAAGGGTGCGGGCATCAACGCCGTAGCGTTCGGCCGCGGCCTCGGCGTGCCGCAGAAAGCTGGAGTAGACACCCGCATAGCCCAGCGTCAGGGTTTCGCGGTCGACCCGCACCGGCCGATCCTGCAGCGGACGGACCAAATCGTCGGCGGCGTCCTCGAGTGCGTGCAGGTCGCAGCCGTGACTCCATCCTCTGCGGCTGGCCGCGGCGATGAACACCTCCAGCGGAGCATTTCCCGCACCGGCACCCATGCCCGCGAGGGAGGCGTCGACCCGGTTGGCGCCGTGCTCCACGGCGACCATCGAATTGGCCACTCCCAGCGACAGATTGTGGTGGGCGTGGATTCCGATCTCGGTTGTCGCACGCAGCGTCTGGCGCAGCGCGTCGACCCGCTCGGCCACGTCGTGCATCAGCATGGCACCGCCGGAGTCGACGACGTAGACACAGCCGGCGCCGTAGCCTTCCATCAGCTTGGCCTGGCTGGCCAGCGCTACCGGAGTGGTCAGGTGGCTCATCATCAGGAAGCCGACGGCGTCCATGCCGAGTTCGGCTGCCGCAGAGATGTGTTCGGCGGCGATGTCGGCTTCGGTGCAGTGCGTAGCCACCCGCACCACCGTGGCCCCGGCGCGGTGGGCGTCGTTGAGGTTGCGCACCGTTCCGATTCCCGGCAGGAGCAGTGTCGCGACTTTGGCCCGTTGCACCACCGATGCCACGGCGGCGATCCACTCCAGGTCGGTGTGGGCGGCGAATCCGTAGTTACATGTCGATCCGGCCAGTCCGTCGCCGTGGGCCACCTCGATGGAGTCCACCCCTGCGGCGTCGAGTGCGGCGGCGATGGCCGTCACCTGAACGGTGCTGTATTGGTGCCGCACGGCGTGCATACCGTCACGCAGCGTGACGTCGCTGATATAGAGATCGCCAGTCATATCGCGAGTCATGTTGTGGCCCCGGCAGTCTGAGTCGCATGGCGGGCGATGCGCTCGGCGGTGGCTGTGGCCGCCGAGGTCATGATGTCGAGGTTGCCTGCGTAGGCCGGCAGGTAGTGCGCCGCGCCGGTCACCTCGAGCAGCACGGTGACCCGGGTCCCGACGAACTTGCCGGTCTCGGGGATGAACAGTGCGTTGTCGCTGCCGAATGTCTCGAACTGCGGCCGTGCCTTGAGGCGATATCCGGGCACGTAGGCCTGCACTTTCTCGACCATCGCCTCGATCGAACGCTCGATCTCACCGGCGTCGACGTCGCCGTCGACCAGGCAGTAGACCGTGTTACGCATCATGACGGGCGGATCGGCCGGGTTGAGGATCATCAGGGCCCGGCCCCGCTGTGCGCCGCCGACGGTGCATAGCGCGGCCGAGGTGGTTTCGGTGAACTCGTCGATGCTGGCTCGGGTGCCGGGCCCGGCCGACTTCGACGAGATCGACGAGACGATCTCGGCGTACGAGACGAACCCGACCGCGCTGACAGCTGACACGATCGGGACGGTGGCCTGCCCGCCACAGGTGACCATGTTGAGGTTCGGGGCGTCGAGGTGGTCCTCGAGGTTCACCGTCGGAACGCAGTACGGTCCGACGGCGGCCGGGGTGAGGTCCAGCACCCGCACCCCGGTGTCGCGGAGCCTGGCCCAGTTGGACCGGTGCGCCGCTGCCGAGGTGGCGTCGAAGACGAGCTTGATGTCGGCGAAGCCGGGCATCGCCAGCAGTCCGTCGACCCCGTCGGCGGTGGTCGCCACCCCCATGCGCTGCGCGCGCGCCACACCGTCGGACTGCGGGTCGATACCGACCATCGCAGCCATCGTCAGCGGTCCGCCGCTGCGCAGGATCTTGATCATCAGATCGGTGCCGATGTTGCCCGAGCCGATGATCGCCACCGGCCAGTTCTGTTGTGAGGTCACGGTTTTCCTCAGGTGAAGCTCAGCGACACGGTGCCCAGGCCGCTGATGGTGGCCGACGCAGAGTCGCCGGGTGCGACGAATGCCGCGGTAGTGAACGAACCGGACATGACGAACTGGCCCGCTGCGACATCCGTTCCGAACGGAGCCAGCGCATTGGCCAGCCAGGCCACCGCGATGGCCGGATCGCCGAGTACCGCCGAACCGATCCCGGAGTCGACTTCAGTTCCGTTGAGCCGCAACGAAGCCCGAGCCCCTACGAGGTCCACTCCGGCACCCAACGGCACCCACTCGCCGAGTACCACTGCGCCCGAGCTGGCATTGTCGGCGACGGTGTCGCGCAGCGTCAGCTTCCAGTCGGCGATCCGGCTGTCGACGACTTCGAGTGCGACAGCCACCGCCTCGGTTGCCGCCCGCACGTCGTCGGCGGTGACTCCCGGCCCGCGCAGCGGCTCACGCAGCAGGAACGCGACTTCCGGCTCGACGCGGGGTGCGCAGAACCGGCCGCGGGGCACCGCTGCGCCGTTGGCCACCACCATGTCGTCGAGGATGTAGCCGAAGTCGGGCTCATCGACTCCGAGCAGCGTCTGCATCGGCTCGGAGGTCAGGCCGATCTTGTGGCCGACGAGAGCCTTGCCCGCGTGCAGCCGCCGGGTCAGGTTGACCTGCTGGACGGCGTAGGCGTCGGCAAGGTCCATCCCCGGATAGCGCTCGGTGAGCGGGGCGATCGGAGCGCGGTCGGTATCGGCGGCGAACAACAGCTCAGCGGCCTCGTCGAGGCGGGCACGCGACAAGGTCATCGGCTCTGGTTCTCCTGGATCATCCGCAGCGCGGTGTCGTAGATCGCCTGCCCGTGGATCGCGAACAGCGCGAGCAGATCGACGCTGTCGCCGCCGATCTCTTTGGCGATGAACAGCCCGTCTGCGCCGGCGATCGCGTACGTCGCCAGCTGATGGGTCTGTTCCTCGGTGATGCCCGGGGCCAGCGCGGTCAGGCTGCGGGTCAGCGCGTCGAAGGCCTGGTCTCGAACCTGGATGTACATCGCCCGGGCACGCGGCTCGACGGGGCGGCGTTCCAGCGCGAGCATCAGGCCGAGGCGAAGGAAGTCCGGCGAGTCCAGCACCGCCTTGGCCGTACCGGCAGCGACCTCCATCAGGCGTTCGCGGGCCACGAGGTCGTCGGGCAGCTGCCAGACCTGCAACCAGTTACCGAAGCTGCGCTCGATGACCGCGGCGATCAGGTCGTCCTTGTCGGTGAAGTGCCAGTAGATGGAGCTGGCCGGCAGCCCGCATTTGGCGCTCACCGCACCGATGCTGGTGCCCTCGTAACCACGTTCGGCCGCGATCTCGGTGGCGGCGTCGAGGATGCGAGTACGGGACTGCTCGCCGTCTGCTCGCCGCTGCCTGCGCTTGGGCTGCTCGTTCTTGTCCATTCGACCCTTACCCCTTGACTCCGTAGTGATCACTACATTACCGTAGCGATCACTACAGAACAAGTCCCGGTCGACGAGGACCGGATGACGAATGAGAGAAGCCATGAGCGCAACGCATGACGCGTACGACGTCGCGATCGTCGGATACGGGCCGGTGGGCGCCACCGCGGCCAACCTGCTCGGCCAGATGGGCCTCAAGGTCGTCGTCATCGAGCGCGACCCGGACATCTACTTCCGGGCCCGCGCGATCTCCACGGACGAAGAGGTCATGCGCGTCTGGCAGCAGGTCGGCCTGTCCGACCGGCTCAACGCCGATATGCAGCCTGGGGCGGGCGCTAACTTCGTCGATGCCGACGGCGCGCCGTTCATGAAACTGCTGCCCGTCGACCGCGGCAACGGACATCCGCCTCAGCAGTTCATCTACCAACCCGCGGTGGACACGGTTCTGCGAGACGGTGTCGACCGCTTCGTAAACGTGTCGATCCTGCTCGAACACGAATGTCTGCGGCTCATCCAGCGCCCCGACGGGGTGGAGCTGATGCTCGCCGATCTCACCCGCGACGAGTTCAAGCGCATCCACGCCGGCTACGTAATCGCCGCCGACGGCGGCTCGAGTGCCATCCGCGGACAACTCGGTATCGGCTTCAGCGGCCGCACCTTCTCCGAGCGCTGGATCGTCATCGACACCAAGGTCATCCAGGAATGGCCCGGCCACGACCGGCTGCGCTTTCACTGCAATCCGGCCCGGCCGACGGTCGACTGCCCGACCCCGCTGGGACACCACCGCTGGGAATTCCCCGTCCGCGACGAGGAAGACGAGAAGGATCTGCTCACTGAGGAGAACATCTGGAATGTCCTTGGCGCCCAGGGCATCACCAAAGACAACGTCAGCATCATCGGGTACGCCTGCTACAGCCACCATGTCCGGTTCGCCGAACGCTGGCGGGTGGGCCGGGTTTTCCTGGCCGGCGACGCCGCCCACGCGATGCCGCCGTGGATCGGCCAGGGCATGTGCGCCGGTGTGCGCGACGTCGCCAACCTCTGCTGGAAGCTGGACGCCGTTCTGTCGGGGTCGCTTCCTGAATCGGTACTCGACACCTATCAAGCCGAGCGGCTGCCCCATGTCAAGGAGGTCACCAGCCGGGCGGTCAAAGTCGGAAAGCTCATCGTGGAGCGCAACCCCGTCCGGGCCACCGTGCGCAACCACTTCTTCCGCACCGCCAGTAGGGTGCCGGGCTTCATGACCTACCTGCGCAACACCCGCTGGCTGCCCCCTGCCCGCTACGCCTCCGGATTGCTGGCGCACAACGGCAACCCGGCCACCGGCTGCCTGATCCCCCAGCCGTGGGTCACCGACGCCAACGGTGACCGCGTGCGGTTCGACGACGTCGTCGGCGGCAGGTGGGCGGTGCTGCACACGGGTGCCGACGGGGCTTCGCAGGCGTGGCGTTCGGCCGGAGTGCCGATCATCGCCATCGTCGCGGCTGGCAACGCGCCGGGCGCCGATCGGATCGTCGACCGCGACGGCACACTGACCCGCTGGCTAGCGGACAACAAGGCGTCCGTCGTGGTGCTGCGACCCGACGGGTTCGTCTACGCCGGCGCCGGGCACGACCAACCGCTGCCAGCACCCCCGGCCGGTTTCACCGCGCCGGCCAACCGAGTGAAGGACCACGCATGACGCTCACCCAACTCACCGAGCACGTCGTCACGGTGGCCGGGCGCCCCATCTTCGTCGCCGAAAAGGGCTCCGGCCCAGCCGTTGTCATGTTGCACGGCGGCGGCCCCGGGGCATCCGGGGTGTCGAACTACGGGCGCAATATCGACGCCCTGGCCCAGTCGTACCGCGTCATCGTGCCCGACATGCCCGGCTACGGCCGCTCGGACAAGCATGTCGACCACAGCGATCCGTTCGGCTTCCTGGCCGATGCGATCCGGGGTCTGCTCGACGAATTGAGCATCGACACCGCGCATCTCGTCGGCAACTCCTACGGCGGCGCCGCCGCGCTGCGACTGGCGCTGGACACTCCACACCGGGTCGGCAAGCTCGTCCTGATGGGACCGGGCGGAATCGGAACCACCCGCGGCCTGCCGACCGACGGGTTGAAGAGCCTGCTGTCCTACTACGGCGGTGACGGACCGAGCCGGGAGAAGTTGGCCGCGTTCATCCGCACCTACCTGGTCTACGACGGCGCGGCAGTGCCCGACGAGTTGATCGACCTGCGCTACCAGGCCTCACTCGACCCCGAAGTGGTGGCCAACCCACCGCTGCAACGTCCCTCGGGGCTGCGCACCCTGTGGCGGATGGATCTGACCCGCGACCGGCGACTCAAGCATCTGCCCAATCCAACGCTGATCCTGTGGGGCCGCGACGACAAGGTGAACCGGCCCGCCGGCGGCCCACTGCTGTCGAAGCTCATGCCCAACGCCGAACTCGTGATGACCTCTCATACCGGACACTGGATGCAGTGGGAGCGTGCCGAGCTGTTCAACGAGATGGTCACCGAATTCCTCTCCCCCGCATCACGATTGGCGATCTCATGACCGACGTGTTCGGCAAGGTCCACCTCGGCTATCTGGTCATCGAGACGCAGAAGTTCGACGACTGGCGGCGCTTCGGCCGCGATGCCATCGGCATGCATCTCGACGAGACACTGCCCGATGTGGTGCGATTCCGCCTCGACGACAACCAGTGCCGGGTCCTGTTGCAGCGCGGCCCCGCCGAGGACGCGACGGCGCTGGGTTGGGAAATCGACGACCACCACACCTTCGAGGTCATCGAGTCACGCATCCGAAGCCACGGTGTTCCGGTCGAGGCGGGATCCGCCGAAGAGTCCGAGCTGCGTGGTGTGGAACGGTTCGCCCGCTTCCCCGGCCCCAACGGCCTGACTCAGGAGATCTACGTCAACCCGCGCAAGGCTGCTGAGCCGCTGCGGCTGGCCGCGAAGGGCGGCTTCGTCACCGGGGCCGACGGGATGGGCCACGTCGCCATCGCGACCAAGAAGCCGCACCAGCTGCGGGGCTACTACAGCACCGTGTTCGACGCCCGGCTGTCGGACTACATCGACGAGACGATCAACGGAGTGAAGTTCAAGATCCGGTTCCTGCGGGTCAACGAGCGCCACCACACCGTCGCCATCGCCGCCGTGAAGCGGTTGCCGGTCAACCCGATTCGGACCAGGGTTCAGCACTGCAACGTTCAGGTCGCCGATCTCGACGACATGACCTCGGCCTACCAGCGCGTCAAGCAACTCGGCTTCGACATGGCTCTGTCGGTGGGCCAGCACACCAACGACAAGGAATTGTCGTTCTACGCGGTGACACCGTCGGGATTCGAGTGGGAATTGGGCTGGAACCCGATCGTGGTCGACGAGTCGACCTGGGAGCCGACCACCCACCAGGGCATCAGCATCTGGGGCCATACCCCCGAGGGGCAGATGATCGTCGAGCTGTTCGAGCGGTTCAAGACTGGCGCCCAGTCGGTACTGCACCGCGAAGACCCGGTACCGGCACTCGCCGGCGCCGGCATTCACGACACCTAGCCCGGCGACTAGACCCGCGGATCCTTGACGTAGGTCCGGAACACGTCGGCCGGGATCGAGTTGCCGGTGAACAGGTCGTGGATCAGGCTCACACTCGGGCGCGGCGTGCGCTCGAGCGTGACTGGATCGTAGGAATACAGACCGTATTTCGGGTCGTAGCCCAGCACCCATTCCAGGTTGTCGGTCAGTGACCAGGCGGTGTATCCGACGATATCCATGCCGTCGGCGATCGCCTTGCTGATCACCGCAAGGTGGCGCACCACATACGAGGCGCGCTTGGTATCGGCGGCGTCGGCGAGCCCGTTTTCGGTGACCCACAACGGTATTCCGTAGGAGTCCGCGATGTCGAGGACGTCGCGCAGCCCAGCCGGATTGATGATCTGGGCGGTGTCGCTGCATTCGGTCGCCGGGCAGCCGCCCGCCACCACGTTGAGCAACGGGGAGAACTCCGGATAGCCCTTGATGATCGGCAGCGCCGCATCGGCGAACGCGCCGCGGTAGGCCGCGACAATGCCCTGGCTGTAGTAGTTCACCCCGAAGAAGTCGGCCTTGCCCGCCAGTTCGGGATGGACCTCGTCGGGGGTGATCACGCCGTCGAAGTTGGCGTCGACCTCACCGCGGATCACCGCGTCGGGGAACCACCGGTTGTAGAAGTCGCTGAAATCGGTGGCAGCCTGCTGGTCGGTCGGGTTGGCCGGGTCACCTGCGCGCCAGGAGTACATGTTGAGCGCAAACCCGACCTGTGCGTCCGAATCCAGTTGGTGGATAAGGTCATAGGACGCCGAGTACGCCGAAGCCTGGTTACGCAGACCGACTGCCACCAGGTCGGGCCTGCTCAACGCCGGCGGGAAGTTGGTGGCCAGCGGGATGGCGTAGTACGACGTCAGCATCGAGTTGACCGGCTCGTTGAGCACCACCCATGTCTTGACCTCGGAGCCGAACTTGTATGCGAGGTAGGCGGAGTACTTCTCGAACTCGGTGACCGTCGAGTCCGACACCCACCCGCCACCGGATTGCGGCGTCTGACCGAAGATCTCCTGGAGGCGGGCTTGAGCCGGGTTGTGTATCCACAGCGGCAGGGTGAAGTGGTTGATCGTCACCATCGGCGCCAGCCCGGCGACATTCATGGCGTGCAGCTCGTCCTGGTAGTGGCTGACCGCATCCTGGTTGGCCAGAGCGTCGAGCTGCGCGAGGACCTCGGGGGTGAAGCCGTTCGAGATGTCCACCGATGCCGTTGAATTCGGGAAGATCCGGCTCCACTCGATACCCAGCCGGAAGGTGTCGGCACCCACCCCGTTACGGGCCAGGTCGATATCGGTGGGGTACTGGGTCCACTCCCCCGGCCCGTTCTCGGGAACCCCGCCCTTCCAGCCGAGCAGCAATTTGTTCGCCACGTCGTGGGTCCACTGCCACCAGTCGGAGTTGACGTCCAGCGGTGTGCCGGCGCCCATCTCCGACTGGAAGCCCGCGGTCGACACTCCCCAATGGAAGCCGTCGGGAAAGACCAGCGCGGTGGTGGCTCCCGACCCGTCGAAGGTCAGCTTGACGGTGGCGGTGGTGGTCGCCCTGGGCAGGTAGTCCGAGAGCAGCGACCCGAGCAGCGGAATGCTGCGGATGAAGTCCACCGGGGCCTGCGCCAACCCGGCCAATCCGTGGATGTGGAAGCTGGTGTCGTCGCTGACGGCGACGGTGAACGCGTCGTTGCCGCCGTAGGAGCCGAAGTCGACGACCGGGGTGTAGGTGAAGGCGCCGGTGTTCTGGTCGATGGTGACCCGGCCCAGGGTGGGCGCGCTGATCACGCTGTAAACCAGCCGGTCGCCGTCGGCGTCGGTGGCGCCGAGGTTGCCGGTGACCACGCCGTCGGCACTCTGGGTGGTGATCGTGGGATCGGTGGTGGGGTACTTGTTGGCGAAGGTGCGGTCGAGTTCGCGGCGCGCGCCCTCGAGCAGGCTGAGCAGCGTCGTGCTGCTCGCGGGGGTGACCGGCGCGCCGGTGCGGACCGCTCTGCCGGTCGTCACCGGCGACGTGGTGACGGTACGCTGCGCCGAGACCGTGGCGGCAGCCGGTGCAGAAACCTTGGCCCGCTTGGCCTGTGGACGATCAGAGGTCGACTGGGTGGCCGAACGTGCCGACTGTCCGTGGCTGGAACCGGCCGAACGCGCACTGCCGGAATCTGCGGACGAGGCGTCCGCACTCGCCGGGGCGGCCAGCCCGGTGGCTACTGCAGCGCCGATGCCCAGGGCGACAGCAAGGGCGCCCACCCGCCCGACCGTGGCCGACGCACGCGCCGGCCGCCTGTCCGCTGTTCTCATATCCGAGCTCCCGCCCCGTCGCGGTGTCAACTAACGGACATGATGGGTGCGCCGCTACGGCGCGTCAAGCACCTGCGCGGGTCAGGAACGGTAGGAAGCGGTCGGCGAATCGGCCCGGGCACTCGATTTGCGGCATGTGTCCGATGCCGGAGAGCAGGTGCACCTCGGCGTGCGGGTAGACCCGCTGCGCCTCGGTGATGTGGTGTGCGGGCAGCACCCGGTCGCGGGTGCCCCACATGATCAGGGTGGGCTTCGGGTTGCGGGCGACGGCGGCGGCCAGCTCACGGCGCCACTGCGCCTTGACGCCGCGAGGAGTGCCCAGCGCCATGGCGGCCTCCCGCAGCACCGTGCCCGCGCCGGGTTGCTGCGCGACGGCACACGCGTGGTCGATGCGCTCCTTGGTGGCCACCGCCTTGTCGGCGTGGATCAGGCGCTCAAAGAGCACCGCATTCAGCCGGGACGGCCGCCGGACGCTCAGCTCGCCGAGGACGGGCACCGTCAGCATCCGCAGCAGCGGGGTGACCTCGGTGCCGAATCCGGCGCTGTTGATCAGGGCCATGCTGGCTACCCGGTCCGGCTCGTCGGCCAGCATCTGCTGGGCGATCGCTCCGCCCAGCGAGTTGCCGACGACGTGGACCGGGCGGGTCTCGCCGAGCTCGTCGAGGGTGCGCCCCACGCCGCGGGCCAGCACCGCAAGGGTGATCGACTCCGTGGGACGGTCGGAGAAGCCGAACCCCGGTACGTCCAGGGAGATCACCCGATGGCGCTGGGCGAGCCGCTCGTGCTGCGGTGCCCAGTCCTCGAGGCTGCGGCCGATGCCGTGGACGAGCAGAACCGGTGCCCGGTTCGGGTCGCCGTCGACCCTGACCCGGGTACGCCGGCCGTCCACCTCGATGAAGGCGGGCCTGCTCATGCCGTGGCGAAGTCGGGCTTGGCGGCCACCGGCTTGGCGGTGCTGAACCGCAGCGCGGCGTCCTCGACCGGGCCCTTGCGCAACCGGGCGTGGTCGGCCTTGAAGTTCATCTCCACCGTCCACGGCCCGCTGGTGCCCTGCTGGGGGAAGATGTCGACCCCGCGCAGGATGTACCCGGCCGGGAAGTCCAGCATCGGGCGCTTCTCGATCATCGGGTCGTCGACGACCGGCACCACCATGGCGTACCCGTGCCGATCCATGTAGGCCATCAGCCGGCAGAGGTGCTCGCAGACCAGATCCACCTTGAGCGTCCACGACGAGTTGGTGTAGCCGAATGCGAACGCGAGGTTCGGGATGTCGGAGAGCATGAAGCTCTTGTACACCAGGCTGTCGTGCGGATTCTTGACATTCCCGTCGACGGAGACCTCGATGCCGCCGAAGGGCAGCAGCTTCAAACCTGTTGCGGTGACGATGATGTCGGCCTTGAGTTCACGGCCGGACTGCAGCAGGATGCCGTTGCTGGTGAACCGCACGATCCCGTCGGTGACGACCGAGGCCTTCCCTGCGGAGATCGCGTTGAACAGGTCGGAATCCGGCACCGCGCACATCCGCTGGTCCCACGGGTTGTACTTCGGATTGAAGTGGGTGTCGACGTCGTAACCCTCTGGCAGTGCCTTGACGTTCAGTGCCCGGATGATGCGGCGGACCTGCTTCGGGTAGCGCTTGCTGGCACCGTAGATCAGGCGCTGGCGGCCCTTGTTCACGCTGCGGGTGACCCGGTAGGCGAGCTTGCCGGGCAGCACCTTGCGCAGGCCGTTGGCGATCGGATCCTGCTTGGGCAGCGGCATGACGTATGACGGCGAGCGCTGCAGCATCGTGATGTGCGCGGTGTCGTCGGCCATGGCCGGGATGAGGGTGACCGCGGTCGCGCCGGAGCCGATGACCACGACCTCCTTGCCCTTGTAGTCGAGGTCCTCCGGCCAGAACTGGGGGTGCAGGATCGGGCCTCCGAAGTCCTCCTGGCCCTCGAAGTGCGGCGAATATCCGCTGGCGTAGTCGTAGTAGCCGGTGGCCCCGAACAGCCAGTCACAGGTGACGTCGAACTGCTGGTCGCCGTGGGCGAGAGTGACCGTCCACTGCGCGGTGCCGGTGTCGAAGTTGGCACTGATCACCATGTGCTGCAGGTAAATTCGGCGTGCGAGGTCGTCCTCGTCGATGACCTCGTAGAGGTAGTCGACGATCTCGTGGGCGTCGGCGATGGCGTTGTCAGAAGTCCACGGCTTGAACTCGTAGCCGAAGGTGTGCAGGTCGGAGTCCGACCGGATACCCGGGTACTTGAACAGGTCCCAGGTGCCGCCGATCGTGTCGCGGCCGTCGAGGATCGCGAAGGTCTTGCCCGGCTGGTTGTTCACCAGATAGTGGGCCATACCGATACCCGAGATCCCGGCGCCGACGATGAGCACGTCGACGTGACCGCTCAGCGGCTGCTTCGGACGGGCCTGGTTGAGCGAGTTGACGGTCATTCGAGCACTCCCGGTCGCGAGCTAGAAACTGTAACGCGAATAATGTTATGTTTTCTCGGATGGCTGTCAAGGGGTTCACGAGAAGAGGACGCAGATGACCACAGCGTCGGTTCCGCGCCGGGCACCCGTGCAGGCCCGCAGCCGTCAGACCGTGGAGCGCATCCTCGACGCCGCGACGACGATCGCCGACGAAGAAGGTGTCGACGCCGTCACCACCCGCACCATCGCCGACCGCGCAGGCGTGTCCTACCCCTCGCTGTACCGGTTCTTCGCCGACCGCGACGCCATCCTCGACGAGCTGATGGAGCGGCACTGCGCCGAGATCGACAGCCTGTGCGTGGCGGCCGAGCAGACCTGGACGATCACCTCGTTCGCCGAGCTGTTCAACAACGAGATCGACCTGCACGTCGCGTACTACCGCCAGCATCCGAGTTCGGCGAGCCTCTGGATGGGCGGCCGCACCTCCCCCACCGTGACCAAGCACGTACACCTGCGGATGCAGACGCTGGCCAACCGCCTCCACGACATCCTCGTCGGCCGCGGTCTGATCCCCGCCAACGTCGACCGGCGCAACATGCTGGTGGCCGTCGAGATGGCCGACCGCATGCTCGAGTTGTCCTACCGCGACAACAACGACTTCGACGAGACGATCCTCACCATCGGCCGCACCGCGTTGGTGGCGTTCGGCGAGGCGCTGGCCGGCGCATAGCCCGACGGGCTCAGGACCGCTCGAAGTGCTGGTAGTCGATCGGGTTGTGCCAACTGCCGCCCCACGTCCAGCCGCGGTCGGTGAAAGCACGGACCGCCGGGTCGCCGGGATGCAAGATTCCCGGGTCGGTGCGGTTGCGGTCCAGATAGGCCGCGGCGGTCTTCGGTTGCAGGTCACCCGATTTCGTGATGTACGGGTTCAGCAGCGGATTGACATCGACCGCCCGGCCGTAGGCGTGCAGCGACCAGGCCCTGCCCGAGGGCAGCGGGCGGCAGTTGAAGGCCGAGGTGTTGTTGTCCTCCATCGACGCTTCGTCGTCGGCTTTCGGGTAGTGGTCGACGGTCTGCATCTTCGCGATCGGATAGCGCTGACGCTCAAGGTCACCGAAAATCGCGATCACGTCAGCGACGACGGCCTCGTTGACCACCAGTGCGCCGCGATGGGTCGTGTTGTCGAATCCGACGTAGTCGAGCTCGACGCGGCGCAACTGATCGGGGGTGACCGGACAGTCGGGGTGCCAGGTGGCACCGAGGTCGGCAGCGCTGACCCGGTGCACGACGGGGCCGTGTTGTTCAGCGGTCGTGACGGGGTGCGTCGTCGGTGCCGGAACGACGGCGGACGGCGGTGCCGGGTGGGTACAGGCCGCGAGCATCAGCGCCGCCGCGGCAGCCAGCACCGGCACCGCAGGCAACGACATGGCCGGAGCTTACGTCGGCGTCACTGATTCAGTTGCTGGGATTCAGTTGCTGGCCGCTGCGCCGGGTGGCGCCCCACAGCCCGACGCCGATCCCCACGACCGCACCGCCGAGCCCGATGACCTGCTGGCCGCGAGTCAGCTCGCGGTGCACGCCGGCGCTGCCGAGAAGGTCTGCCGCGTCGGCACCACCGGAGGCCAGGAACCAGCCGCGGGTGTCCTTGCCGCGCAGGCCCGCCGAGAACAGCAGCCCACCGATGAGAGCGTCGCGGTAGCCCATCGAGCGCAGCAGCAGCCGAGCCGACGGGCCGGGATCATTGGGTTCGCCCCACAGCCGGTTGGCGCGCAGCGGGTCGACCAGGAACGAGAGACCCGACGCGAGCCGGATGCCGCCGGCGACCAGCGCGGCGCGATCGACAGCCATGACTAGAGCGTCGCGGTGAACGGGCCGAGGATCTGACAGGGCGGCGATGCGGGCTGCAGAGCCCAGGCCGCGCAGCCACGTCCGGTCGCGATGTAGGTGGTGCCCGGGTGATACGGCACCGAGATCGTCGCCGGATCGGCCCCGCGGGCCTGGGTGCACTGGGTGACCGAATCCTTGTCCAGCGGCTGGATGCACGCCACTGCCGCATACGGCCCGGCTGCCGCGCCGCACCCGGCGATGACCGCAGTCGCGCTGACGGTTGCGCCGGTGACCTCCGGCGGTGAGAGCGTGTAGGTGCACGGCGCGTCTGGGCCGGCGTGCGCCACCCCGATGGCGCTGCCCAGCGCCGCCACACAGACCGCCGACATGATCAGCACAGGCCGCTTCATGGCCGAATCGTAGAACAGCGCGAGCGGCCGGAGGATCGCTTTAGACTCAGCTGACCCCAGCCCTGCGAGACAGGATGCGATATGGCAATCGATGGTGCAACTACCGCACGGACTCTCGCTGTTGCGGCGGTCGCGTGTGCCGCAGCCGTCGGCCTGTCCGCCGCCCCGCCTGCCCAGGCCGACAGCGTGGCCTACCTGGTGAACGTGACGGTGCGGCCCGGCTACAACTTCCCCAACGCCGACGCGGCACTGTCGTACGGCTACGGCCTGTGCGACCAGATCGCCTCCGGTGCCAGCTTCAGCCAGTTGGTCAACACGGTGAAATCCGACTTCAACACCGGCGACGAATTCCAGGCGACATACCTGCTCAGCCAGGCATCCCAGGAGCTGTGCCCCACCCAGATCTGGCAGCTGCGCACGTCGGCTGCAGGCTGGGTTCCGTCACCGCAGTAGTAATGCGTTGGCGGACAATCCCCTTGAGCCGCTCGACATCACAGACAGCGGGAAATCCGCCGTTAGCTCTTTGGGGGTACAAAAACCCCTCATTTGAGAAGCAGCTACCTAGGCAGTAGCCCGATAGCGTTTCGGCCATGTTGCCGGACGAGGATGCGCGCACGGCAATTTCTGGTGCAGATGGCGACGCGAACTGCGCTTATGTCGCTCCCCGCGGTGCGCCGAGGGGGAACGAAGACCGGCCCCGGATGCGTTCTGCGGCTCAGGACGACCGGGCTTCGGCGATTCTCTCCGATCCGCTGAGCGGGATTGTCTCCAGTTTGCGGGGTAAGCGCCCTTGAGCGCGGGAACACTCGCCGCCAAACCCGTGCGGGCCTTCGGCGGATTTATCGGCATGACCCTGGACACCTTCGTGGTGATGTTCAGGCCGCCATTCGCGTGGCGCGAGTACCTGCTGCAGACCTGGTTCGTGGCGCGGGTGTCAGTCTTGCCCGCCCTGATGCTGACACTGCCCTACTCGGTGCTGCTGGTGTTCACGTTCAACATCCTGCTCGGTGAGTTCGGCGCGGCAGACTTCTCCGGCACCGGCGCCGCGGTCGGCACGGTCAACCAGATCGGACCGATCGTCACCGTGCTCGTGGTCTCCGGAGCCGGTGCCACCGCGATGTGTGCCGACCTCGGCGCGCGCACCATCCGGGAGGAGCTCGACGCGTTGCGCGTCATGGGCATCGACCCCATCCAGGCACTTGTCGTTCCGCGCGTGCTGGCGGCGACCACTGTGGCGCTGGCCCTGTCCGCCACGGTCATCCTGACCGGTCTCGCCGGCGCCTACATCTTCTGCGTCTACATCCAGCACGTCTCACCGGGGGCGTTCGCGGCCGGCCTCACGCTGTTGACCGGGGTTGGCGATGTCGTCGTCTCCCTCACCAAGGCAACGCTTTTCGGCTTGGCCGCCGGTTTGATCGCCTGCTACAAGGGCATCTCTGTCGGCGGCGGCCCCGCCGGGGTGGGCAATGCCGTGAACGAGACCGTGGTGTTCACGTTCATGGTGCTGTTCGCGATCAACGTCATCGTGACCGCCGTCGGCATCCAGTTCACGGTGTCGTGAAGGTGGACCGGTGAGCCTCAACGCCCCAAGCCGACTGCACCCGAAGGTGGCGAACGGTATCCACGAGCTGTCCGCCGGATGGAATCGGATCGGTGCCCAAACCCGCTTCTATGTCAAGACGCTGGCCGCCATCCCCGATGCGGCCACCAGGTACAACAAGGAACTGCTGCGGCTCATCGCGCAGATGGGTTTGGGTGCAGGTGCGTTGGCCGTGGTGGGTGGAACCGTCGCCATCGTCGGCTTCCTGACCATGACCACCGGCGCCCTGGTGGCCGTTCAGGGCTACAACCAGTTGGCCTCCGTCGGCTTCGAGGCGCTGACCGGATTCGCGTCGGCGTTCTTCAACGTCCGGCTCATCGTCCCCGGCACCGTCTCAGTGGCGTTGTCGGCGACCATCGGCGCAGGCGCCACCGCCCAGATCGGCGCGATGCGGATCAACGAGGAGATCGATGCCCTCGAGGTCATCGGAATCCGTTCCGTCACCTACCTGGCCGCGACCCGGGTCCTGGCGGGCGTCATCGTCGTCATACCGCTGTACTGCATCGCGGTCATGATGGCGTTCCTGGCCGCCCGCACCGGAACGGTCGTCATCTACGGTCAGGGTGCCGGCGTCTACGACCACTACTTCAATACCTTCCTGAACCCCACCGACGTCATCTGGTCGTTCATGCAGTCGGTGGCGATGACCGTCGTCATCATGCTGGTGCACACCTACTACGGGTACACCGCCAAGGGCGGACCGGCCGGCGTCGGTGAGGCGGTCGGGCGCGCAGTCCGCACGTCGATGGTCGTGGCCGCGGTCGAAATCGTGATGATCTCACTGGCCGTCTACGGCCAGTCCGGCAACTTCAACCTGGCGGGCTAGAGATGGAACCCCGGCCCGGCGAGGAACGCCTGCATGACAGGTGGTGGACGGTCGTTCTGCTTGCGGTGGTCGCCGTGTTCTTCTTCGTCACCGCAACGCTTTTCGCGGGCACCTTCCGGTCCTACATTCCGGTGACAGTGACCGCCGACCGCACCGGGCTGGTGATGGAGACCGGCGCGAAGGTCAAGATGCGCGGTGTCCAGGTCGGCCGGGTGGGTCAGATCAACGGCGGGCAGGGGCCGTCGACACTGCGACTGGAGATCGACCCCGACCAGGTGCAGTACATCCCGGCCAATGTCGGCGCGCAGATCCGGGCCACCACCGCTTTCGGGGCGAAGTTCGTCGACCTCGTCTACCCCGCCGACCCCAGTCCGCAGCGGCTGGCCGCCGGCGCGGTACTGAAATCGAAGAACGTCACCACCGAGGTCAACACCGTCTTCCAGAACGTCGTCAACCTGCTCGACAAGGTCGACCCGGCCAAGCTCAACGCCGTACTGACCGCGGTCGCCGACGGAGTTCGTGGCCAAGGGCCGAGGATGGCCCAGGCCACCACCGACCTCAACGAGGTGCTCAAGGTGCTCAACGAGCGCAGCGACACCATCCGCGAAGACTGGCGCTCGTTCAAGAACTTCAACGACACCTACGCCGCGGCAGCCCCGGACATCGTGACGATCCTCAATGCCGGCAGCACCTTCAGCACCACGGTCGCCGATCGGGCATCCCAGCTGGATACACTGCTGCTCAACAGTATTGGCTTCGGCCAGACCGGAACAGAACTATTGGACTCCAGCGGTCCCGATCTGGTCCGCGCGATCAACCTGCTCGAGCCCACCACCAACCTGCTGCTGAAGTACAACCCCGTGTACACCTGCTGGCTCCAGGGCGCCACGTGGACACTCAGCACCGGCGACGCCTACAACATCTGGGGCGGCCGGGACGGCAAGTCGGCGAACTTCGACGTCGCACTGCTGCTGGGCAACGACGCCTACCAGTACCCCGACAACTTGCCCATCACCAACGCCAAGGGCGGACCGGGCGGCAGGCCCAGTTGCGGGTCGCTGCCCGATCCCACCAAGAACCTCCCCGTGCGTCAGCTGATCACCAACACCGGCTGGGGTACCGGCCTGGACATCCGCCCGAATCCCGGACTGGGAGAGCAATGTTGGGCCGACTGGTTCCCGGTCACCCGGGCGGTCCCGGAGCGGCCCAGCGTCCGCCAGTGCCTGCCCGGACCGGCCCCGGGGCCCGACCCCGGCCCGGGGATGCCGCCCTACGGGGCGGCTTGGTACGGGCCGGGCGGGGTTCCGCTCTGGCCGGGCGTGCCGCCGGCACCGGATCAGGCGGCCGCGCCACCGCCGGCAGCGCCCGCCCCAGCCGAGCCGGGACCGCCACCCACGCCGTGACCATCGTGAACCGACAGGAGAGCAGACCGTGAAGGACAATCTGAGGGCCACCGTGTGGCGCCTCGCCGTCTTCCTCACGGTCTGCCTGTTCGGCGCCTTCGCCCTACTGGCCGTGTTCGCGCAGTTCCGGTTCAGCGACGGCAAGTCCTACAACGCCGAATTCACCAACGTCACCGGCCTCAAGTCCGGCGACTTCGTCCGAATCGCCGGAGTCGAAGTGGGCAAAGTCGGCGACATCACGATCAATCGGGACGCGACCGTCCGCGTCGAGTTCTCCGCGCGGGACGCCGTCACCCTGACCGAAGGCACCCGGGCGGTGATCCGCTACGACAACGTGATCGGCGGCCGCTTCCTGGCGCTCGAAGAAGGTGCCGGCGGGCTCAAGCGCCTACAACCCGGCGCGACGATCCCGGTGAACCGCACCGCCCCCGCTCTCGACCTGGACTCGGTGATCGGCGGTTTCAAGCCGCTGTTCCGCGCCCTGAATCCCGAGCAGGTCAACGCACTGAGCGGCCAGCTCGATCAGGCACTGCAAGGCCAGGGCCCCACCATCTCCTCATTCCTCAACCAGGCCGCGGTGTTGACGAACACACTCGCCGACCGTGATCAGCTGATCGGTGAGGTCGTCACCAACCTCAACGCGGTGCTGGGCACCCTGGGCGGGCAGAGCGGACAGCTGGACAAGGCCGTGACGAATCTGTCGGGGTTGATCGATGGACTCAACGCGCGCCGGACCGATTTCGCCGGAGCCTTCGCCAGCGTCAATGCCGCGGCGACAACCGTGGCCGACCTGTTAGGCCAGGCGCGCGAACCGGTCAAGAAAGTGGTGCACGAAACCGACCGGGTCTCGACGATCGCGGTGGCCGATCACGAATACCTGGAGAGGCTGATCGACACGTTGCCCGACAAGTACAAGGCACTGGGCCGGCAGGGTATGTACGGCGACTTCTTCAGCTTCTACCTCTGCGATTTGGTGCTGAAGCTCAATGGCAAAGGCGGACAACCGGTTTACGTCAAGGTGGCCGGCCAGGACACCGGGCGGTGCACACCGAAATGAAATCGTTCTCCGAACGCAGCCCCTTCATCCTCGGCGCCGTCGGTGCCGTCGTGATCACCGGAATCGTCATGGGTGCCCTGAACTGGCAGAAGCTGCCGTTCCTCAACCCCGGTCGCAACTATTCCGCCCAATTCGCCGACGCGGGCGGATTGTTCACCGGTGCCGGCGTGGAGGTGTCAGGCCTACCGATCGGCAAGGTGTCCAGTATTGAACTCGACGGCCAGCACGTCCTGGTGAAGTTCCGGATCAAGGGCGACGTGCACCTCGGTGAGCGCACGACGGCGGCGATCAAGACGAAGGGTCTGCTGGGCACCAAGATGCTCGACGTCATTCCGCGCGGTGACGGCGATCTGTCGGCTCCGATCCCGATCGACCGGACGACATCGCCCTACCAATTGCCCGACGCGCTGGGCGATCTGACCAACACGATCAGCGGGCTGAACACCGACCAGTTGTCGGCCTCGCTGGCCACCATGGCCCAGACCTTCGCCAACACCCCGCCGGATCTGCGCAACGCGGTGGCCGGCGTGGCGCGATTCTCCGAGACACTGAACAAGCAGGACGCCCAGCTTCGCAACCTGCTGGACAACGCCGCCAAGACCACCGACGTGCTGGCCAAGCGGACCGACCAGATCGTCACTCTGGTGCGGCAGACCAACTCCTTGTTGCTCGCACTCAACGAACAGAGCGCAGCCCTCGACCGGATCTGGCGCAACATCTCGGCCGTATCCAAACAACTGAGGGGCTTCATCGCCGACAACCGGGCGCAGCTCAAGCCGGCCCTAGAGAAGCTGAACGGGGTCTTGACCATCGTCGACGACCGCAAGGAACGTGTCCAGGAAGCGGTCAAGCGACTCAACAGCTATGCGATGTCGCTGGGCGAATCGGTGTCCTCCGGGCCGTTCTTCAAGGCCTACGTGGTCAACCTGTTCCCTGGTCAGTTCGTCCAGCCGTTCATCGACGCGGCGTTCTCCGACCTCGGTGTCGACCCGGCCACCCTGCTGCCCTCGCTGCGCACCGATCCCCAGGTGGGCCAGCCGGCCACGCCGGCTCTGCCGGTCCCCTACCCGCGCACCGGTCAGGGCGGCGAGCCGCACCTCAATCTGCCCGACGCGATCACCGGCAACCCGGGCGACCAGGGTTGCGGCCCGCCAGGTTTGGCGCTGCCCGGCCCCACGGGCTGCTACCCGTACCGGGAGCCGCTGCCCGCACCGCCGCCGGGTGGCCCGCCGCCGGGCCCGCCGGCCGCGTCGCCACCTGGGATTGCGTCGGTCCCCGAACCCACGCCGGCGCCGTTCCTCGTGACAGCGCCCGGTGAACAACCCGCCGACGCCCAGGCCGGGGGATCGCAATGACCACGCTGCGCAAGTCCCGCACCCTGATCGCCACGATCCTCGCCCTCACCGTGATCGCCGGCGGCGTACTGGCCGTCCGAGCGGCCGACCATATGTCCCGCACCGAGGTCGTCGGCTATTTCGAGAACAGCATTGCGCTGTTCCCCGGCGACGATGTCCGCATCCTCGGGGTGCCGGTGGGCCAGGTGGAGAGCGTCCAGCCGCAACCCGACGGCGTCAAAGTCTCGTTCTGGTTCGACCGCAAGTTCAAAGTGCCGGCCGATGTCAAAGCAGCGATCCTGTCCCCCATGCTCGTCACCGGCCGGGCCATCCAGCTGACGCCGGTCTACGCGGGCGGCCCCACCCTCGCCGACGGTGCGGTGATTCCCCGTGACCGCACCGCCGTACCCGTCGAATGGGACGAGGTCCGTGCCCAGCTCAAGCGCCTGACCGAACTTCTGGCGCCGACCGAGCCCGGCGGGGTCAGCACGCTGGGGTCGTTCATCAACACCACCGCGGACAACCTGCGCGGCCAGGGCGGCGCCATCCGCGAGACCATTCTTAAACTCTCCCAAGCGATGTCGGTGCTCGGTGACCACAGCGGAGACATCTTCTCCACGCTGAAGAACCTGTCCATCCTCGTCACAGCGCTGCGCGGCAGCAGCGATCTGCTCGGCCAACTCAACAACAACCTCGCCTCGGTGAGCGGTGTGCTGGCCTCCGATCCGGGCAAGATCGGTGACGCCTTCGTTGACATGAACGCCGTGATCGCCGACGTCAAGACCTTCGTCGACGAGAACGGTGACACCATCGGGACGACGGCGGACAAACTGGCCTCGATCAGCACGGCGCTCAACGACAGCCTCGATGACATCAAGCAGACACTGCACATCGCGCCCTCCACCGTCCAGAACTTCAACAACATCTACGAACCCGCCAACGGCGCGTTCACCGGAGCGCTGGCGGTGAACAACTTCGCCAATCCGATCTCGTTCCTGTGCGGGGCCATTCAGGCCGCATCGCGCCTCGGCGCCGAACAGGCCTCGAAACTGTGCGTGCAGTATCTGGCGCCGATCATCAAGAACCGGCAGTACAACTTCCCCCCGATCGGGGAGAACTTCTTCGTCGGGGCCCAAGCCCGGCCCAACGAGGTGACCTACAGCGAGGACTGGATGCGTCCGGACTTTGTGCCGCCGGCTCCCCCGGCCGCACCCGCGCCCGCCGCGAAACCGGGTGCGCCGCTGGCCGCCGAGACGTCGCCGGTGCAACAGACCGACCCGAACGCCGGACTGGCAGGATTGATGTCCCCGGCCACCGGTGGTGGCTCGTGATACGCCGCGCGTGGTGCCGCAGGGCAGTCACCGTGGCGCTGATCGCGGTCCTTGCGGGCGGATCGTCAGGGTGTGATCTCACCAGCTGGCAGGGATTGAACTCGCTGCCCTTGCCCGGTACCACCGGCAATGGACCTGGCTCGTTCGAGATCAAGGCAGAGATGCCCGATATCAACAACATTCAGCCCAACTCCCGGGTTCGCGTCGGCGACGCCACCGTCGGTCACATCACCAAGATCGAGCTGCAGGGCTGGCATGCGCTGGTCACGATGCGCCTCGACGGCGGCGTGGCGATGCCGGCGAACGCGATTGCCAAGATCGGACTGACCAGCATCCTGGGTTCCCAGCACATCGAATTGAGCCCTCCCACAGACGAACCGGCGCAGGGCCGACTCCACGAGGGCTCGCTGATCCCGCTGTCCCACTCGGCGTCCTACCCCACCGTCGAACAGACCCTCGCCGCGGTCTCGATGGTGCTCAACGGTGGCGGCCTGGGCCAGGTTCAGGACATCACCGAAGCGTTCAGCACGGCCTTCCGCGGCCGCGAGCAGGACTTGCGCAGCATGATCAGCGAGCTCGATAAGTTCGCCGCCAACTTCAACGACCAGACCGACGACGTCATCGCCGCCACCGAGAGCCTCAACAAGGTCGCCGGCACGTTCGCGGCGAATCAGGCGACACTGGATAAGGCGCTCAAGACGGTTCCCGAGGCGTTGGCCGTCCTCAACAACGAGCGCGAGAACCTCGCCGAGGCCGCCGATGCCTTGGGCAAGTTCGGTGAACGGGTCGTCAGCACGGTTGACCAGAGCAAGGCCAGCTTGGTCAAGGAACTCAAAGACATCGGGCCGGTCCTGGAATCGCTGGCCAACGCCGGACCGAGCATGACCCGTGCGCTGAGCCTGATCCTGACGTTCCCGTTCCCCAACGAGACCATCGAGAAGTGGCAGCGCGGGGATTACGCGAACATGACCGCGATCGTCGACCTCACCTTGAGCCGGATCGACCAGGGCATCTTCACCGGCACCCGCTGGGAGGGCGATCTGACAGAACTGGAGATGCAGTGGGGTCGCACCATCGGCCAGTTCCCCAGCCCCTACACCAAGGCCAATCCATTGGTCGCCCCGTACCGATTCGATCAGGGGCCCTGATATGCATCTGAACCGACGAATGCTGATCCAGCTCGCGATCTTCACGTTCATCGCGGTGACCGCGGTCGCGGTGATGGCACTGCAATTCCTCAAACTGCCCGCCAAGATGTTCGGCGTCGGCCGCTACAGCGTGAGCATGGAGTTGCCGGAGAGCGGCGGTCTGTACGGCACCGGCAACGTCACCTACCGTGGCGTGGAGGTGGGTCGTGTCGAGTCGGTGGGGCTGACCAATACGGGTGTCAAAGCGGTGCTGTCGCTGAAATCGGGGATCGACATCCCGTCGGATCTCAAAGCCGAGGTGCACAGCCAGTCCGCGATCGGCGAGCAATACGTCGACCTGATTCCCCGCAATGGGACATCGGCGCCGTTGAAAGACGGTGACGTGATTCCGCGCTCCGACACCTCGATTCCACCGGACATCAACTCGCTGCTCGACGCCGCCAACACCGGGCTACAGGCCATTCCGCGGGACAACCTCAAGACCGCGATCGACGAGGCCTACACAGCCGTCGGCGGCCTCGGCCCCCAGCTGTCCCAGATCGTCAGGGGCTCGACGACGTTGGCGATCGATGCGCGCGCCAACCTCGACCCGCTGATCAATCTCATCGACAACTCCAAGCCGGTGCTGGATTCGCAGTCCCAGTCCGCGCAGGCGGTCCAAGCCTGGGCAGCACACCTCGCGACGGTCACCAGTGACCTGCAGCAGAACAACGATGCGGTGGCCGGATTCATCGACCAACAGGGCGTCATCGTGGCGTCCGACGAGCTGCGTAATCTCCTGGATCGGCTCAAGCCGACCTTGCCGGTCCTGGCGGCCAACCTGGCCAGCGTCGGACAGGTCGGCATCGACTACAAGGACTCGATCGAACAACTGCTCGTGGCCCTGCCGCAGGCAGTCGGCGTCGGGCAGGGCACGTTCGTCGCCAATGCGAACACCAAGCAGGCCTACAAGGGCGAGTACCTGTCGTTCAACCTCAATGTGAACCTCCCACCGGCCTGCACCACCGGCTTTCTGCCCGCCCAGCAGGCCCGCATCCCGAACCTGGTCGACTACCCCGACCGCGCCCCGGGTGATCTCTACTGCCGTGTTCCGCAGGATTCGCAGTTCAACGTCCGCGGTGCGCGCAACATCCCCTGCGAGACGGTCCCCGGCAAGCGGGCGCCCACGGTGAAGCTGTGCGAGAGCAACGAGCAGTACGTACCGCTCAACGACGGCAACAACTGGAAGGGCGACCCCAACGCCACCCTGTCGGGCCAGGACATCCCGCAGCTGCCGCCGGGGTCTGCACCGCCGGCATCGGCGGCTCCCCCGCTGCCGGCCCTGATGGGCGTAGACGGGTACGACGCCGCACCGCTCCCACCACCGGCAAACCGGGACAGCACATGGCAATCCATGCTCATCCCTGCCGGGTCCTGAGCGCCGGCGGCGGTACTGGACGACGCTATGCTCACCACGTCACCGAGACACAATTGAGGAATCACGATGGATCATCGAATGATTCGGCGAACCCTGACGTCGGGCGCCATCGTCGTTGCCGCCCTGCCGATTTCGGTGGGCGTCGCGAACGCCGACAACACGCGGCTCAACAACGGTGTGGTAGCCAATGTGTACACCGTTCAGCACCAGGCCGGGTGCACCAATGACATCAAGAAGAATCCGGCGTTGACGTTGGCCGCGCAGTGGCACACCGATGACGTCCTGAACAACCGCAGCCTCGACGGCGACATTGGTTCGGACGGGTCGACTGCCCAATCACGCGCCGAGGCAGCAGGTTTCAAGGGAACCGTCTTCGAGACCGTGGCGATCAACCCGGCTCTGGCAATCAACAACCTCGACGTGATCAACCAGTGGTACTACAACCCCGACTATCTGGCGATCATGTCCAACTGTGCCAACACCGCGATCGGTGTGTGGTCGGCGAACAGTCTGGACCGTTCGGTGCTCGT
This sequence comes from Mycobacterium sp. NBC_00419, assembly GCF_036023875.1. NCBI lineage: Bacteria > Bacillati > Actinomycetota > Actinomycetes > Mycobacteriales > Mycobacteriaceae > Mycobacterium > Mycobacterium sp. NBC_00419. The sequence goes on along the minus strand of NZ_CP107931.1, from coordinate 4,460,202 downwards.
CGCGGTGTACGGCCAGCCCGCCTGACCCAGGCAAGCGCGAGGTGGCCCTCCTGGTGCGACCGGCCTCGAGGCAGCAGCCGCAGACCCCATCGCACGCTCCTTAACTGCGGATCGATCGGCGGCTACCGATGCGGCACCGGGCCGGTCCGGCAAGGCCGGAGAGGCAGTCGGCACTGGCAACGTCTGGTTCGGTCGTGCGGGGGCGTCGCACCTGCCGCACCACGCACCCCGAACAGCAGTTGCCCCTGATCGGGCCACTGAATGCTCATCACCAGGACTGAAGCTAATGGCGCTCTGGCAAAAACTCTTAGCGACGTATTAGCGCTGGAGGGCTCCCGCCTTAATATCCGCCCCTACCTTTGAACTCATGTTGCTCGATGTTCGTTGGCTTCAGTACCTGCTGAAGCGCCCTGCCCACAAGTAGGCAATCCCGCGCGCGTAGCCGCGGGCTGGTTCGACCTTGGCTGTTCGCCGCCGACCCGGTCGAGCCGTAATCGTTTTATGGGACTCCGAACATCGTCTCGTGCGCGCATACCCACCCTATGATTTGCCGATGGGCGTCGACGCTGCCACGACCAGCGCTGAAGCCGCGCACTATCGAACGCAGGGCTGGTGGTCGGACACCACACTGTCCGACCGTGTCGCCGTCAGCGCCGCGTCGTTCCCCGACAAAGCGGCCTATATTGATTTCCGACTCGAAGGCTCCGACCGCGTCCTGACCTGGTCGCAATTCGACGCCGCCGCCACCAACCTCGCCGCGCAACTGTGCGCCCGGGGTGTCGGCCCCGGAGACCGGGTGGCGGTGTGGCACGGCGACACCGCCGCAATCCACGTCCTGTTCGTCGCGATCGAACGCTGCGGCGCGGTGACCGTCGGCCTCGGGGCCCGCGCCGGCGTGCGCGAGGCAACCCACATCGTGCGCAGCACGGCACCCTCACTCATCGTCAGCGACGCCACCCGGCGCGAGCAGGCCGCCACGGTTGCCGAAGAAGCGGCCGTGCCGGCGGTCGTGCTCGACGACTCCGGTGATCTGCACATCGACACCCTCGCGCGACCGGCCGAAAACTTGTCGCCGATCGGCCCCGACGAGCCGTTTCTGATCAACTCCACCTCGGGCACCACCGGTCTGCCCAAATGCGTCGTGCACACCCAGAACCGCTGGCACTACTTTCACCAGAAGGCGGTGGCCAACGGCGAGCTCACTGCCGACGACGTGTTCCTGCCGGTGATCCCCACCCCGTTCGGCTTCGGACTGTGGACCTCGCACACCACCCCGATCCACCTCGGCGCGACGGCAGTGCGCATCGAGCGCTTCGACGCGGCGGCCACCTGCGCGGCCGTGGAGCGCTACCGCGCGACGGTGCTGTGCTGCGTGAGCACCCAGCTGATGATGATGCTGGCCAGCGACGCCTCCCGGGTGCACGACCTGAGCAGCCTGCGGGTGGTGTTCACCGGCGGCGAGCCGCTGCCCTACACCCAGGCCGCACAGTTCGAGGACCTGACCGGTGTGACGATCCTGCAGTTCTACGGGTCCAACGAGACCGGCATGCTCAGCGCGACCACCACCAAGGACTCGCTGCATCACCGGCTGCGGACCGCCGGACGCGTCGTCCCCGAGATGCAGGTCCGGCTGTTCGACGGCGACACCGATGTGACGGAATCCGGCCACGGACAACCGGTCTGCCGAGGGCCGGCGTTGAGCATGGGCTATCTGGGCGGCGTCGACCACGACCAGCTCTACACCCCCGACGGCTGGATGCGGATGGGCGACATCTGCGAACTGGACTCCGAGGGATATCTGCGGCTGACCGGCCGGACGTCGGACTTCATCCTGCGTGGCGGCAAGAACATCAGTGCGGTCGAGGTCGAGGAAGTCGTCGCCACCCACGCGGCCGTTGCGGTGGCCGCGGCGGTGGCCATGCCCGACCCGTTGTTCGGTGAGCGGGTGTGCGTGTTCGCCGAACTCAAGGACGGCTACACGCTGGAGTTGCCCGCCCTCGTCGAGCACCTGCTGGCCCAGGGCATGTCCAAGGAATTACTGCCCGAGCGGCTGGAGATCCTCGGGGAGCTGCCGCGGTCCTCAGGCGGCAAGATCGCCAAAGGCCAACTTCGCGACGTGATCCGATCGACACTGGAGCAACCATGAGTGGTACCGAAGAAGTCCGCCGGGGCGGCTTGGGCGTATGGGCGCCGTCGAAGGTGCCCCGCATCGGGGTCGATCTGACCGACGAGCAGAAGATGGCGATCGCATTCCGCCATCTCGCCAGCATCGGGTTCGCCGAGAACATGGCCGGCCACATCACCTGGCAGCCCGACGGCCGCAGCGACATGTACGTCAACCCGTGGGGTTTGTGGTGGCAGGAACTCACCGCATCCGACATCTGCGTGGTCGACGAGGACGCCCGGGTGGTTCGCGGCCGCTGGGATGTCACGCCGGCCATCCACATCCACACCGAGATTCACCGCCAGCGCCCCGACGCCCGTGTGGTGATCCACAATCACCCCTACTACGTCAGCCTCATCGCCGCCCTCGGCGTGCTGCCCGAGCTCGTCCACCAGACCGGGGCGCTGTTCCTCGACGACATGTACCTGGTCGAGAAGTATGACGGCGAGATCGACACCCCTTGGCGCGCCGCCGAATTGGCGGGTCAGATCGGATCGGCCAACCTGGTGATCCTGGCCAACCACGGCGTGATCGCCACCGGACACGACCTGGCGGCAGCGGTGTACCGGGCGGTGTCGATCGAGCGGGTGTGCCGGCTGGCCTACGACGTGATGCTGACCGGCCGCACCCCGTCGCAGATGAACCGCGGCGACATGGTGGGCATGCAGGCCTCCCTGATCGAGCGGGCCGCCGACGTGTACTGGGCGGGCGCTGCCCGCATGACCATCAAAGCCGACCGTGGCGTACTGGACTGAAGGAGTGTGACCTATGGCGTCCATCGATGAGTTGTCGGCGAACCTGAACTTCACCACCGCCAAGACTGGTGACGAGCGGTCGGTGACGTTCCTGCCGGAGCCGCAGCGCGCCACGCGCCACTACACCGTCATCTCGGTCGACGATCACATCGTCGAGCCACCGGACACCTTCGAAGGACGGGTTCCCCGCAAGTTCGCCGACCGGGCGCCGCGCGTGGTCGAGACCGGTGACGGCGGCCAAACCTGGATGTATGACGGGCAGTCACTGCCCAATGTCGGATTCAACGCGGTCGTGGGCCGGCCGGTCTCGGAGTACGGCTTCGAACCGACGCGCTTCGACGAGATGCGCCGCGGTGCATGGGATATCCACGCGCGGGTGGCCGACATGGATCTCAACGGGGTCTACGCGTCGCTGAACTTCCCGTCCTTTCTTCCCGGCTTCGCCGGCCAGCGCCTCCAGCAGGTGACCTCCGACCGCGACCTGGCGATGGCCTCGGTGCGGGCGTGGAACGACTGGCACCTCGAAGCCTGGGCGGGGGCCTACCCCGACCGGATCATCCCCTGCCAGCTGCCCTGGCTGCTGGACCCCGACGTCGGCGCGAAGATGATCTACGAGAACGCCGAACGCGGTTTCCATGCCGTGACGTTCAGCGAGAATCCGGCCCTGCTGGGGTTCCCGACGATCCACTCCGGCTATTGGGAGCCGATGATGGCCGCCTGCGCGGAGACCGGAACGGTGGTGAACCTGCACATCGGCTCGTCGGGGACCTCACCGTCGACGACAGCAGACGCACCGCCGGACGTTCAGGGTGTGCTGTTCTTCGCCTACGCCATCTCCGCAGCCGTCGATTGGCTGTACTCCGGTGTGTGCACCCGGTACCCGGATCTGAAGATCTGCCTGTCCGAAGGTGGGATCGGTTGGGTGGCAGGGCTTCTCGACCGACTCGACCACATGCTCAGCTATCACGAGATGTACGGCACGTGGCGCAACCTCGGCGAGACATTGACCCCGGCGGAGGTGTTCACCAGGAACTTCTGGTTCTGCGCGGTCGAGGACCAGTCGTCGTTCGTGCAGCACGAGCGGATCGGGTCGGACAACATCCTGCTCGAGGCCGACTACCCGCATTGCGACTCGACGTGGCCGCACACCCAGGAGACCATCCGTGAGCAGATCCACGGTCTGCCCGCCGAGATCATCCGAAAGGTGACGTGGGAGAACGCCTCCCGCCTCTACCAGCATCCGGTACCGGTGGCGGTGCAGCAGGACCCGGACGCCTACTGAGCGTCGAGCCAGTCGGTGATCGCGGCGACCGCATCACGGAAGAAGATGCGATACGGGCGGTCGGCGACGTAGCCGATGTGCGGGGTGGCGAGCACATTGTCGAGGGTGCGCAGCGGATGCTCGAGTGGGAGCGGTTCGGTGTCGAACACGTCGAGTGCCGCCCCGGCGATCCGGTGTGACCGCAGTGCCTCGACCAACGCCGCCTCGTCGATGATGGGTCCGCGCGAGGTGTTGACCAGCAGAGCGGTGGGCTTCATCTGCGCCAGTTCAGGCGCGCCGACCAGGCCGGTGGACCGCTCGCTGAGTTTCATGTGGATGGTGAGGACATCCGCGGTGGCGAATAACTCGTCCTTGGTGACGCGGGCGGCGCCGGCGTCCTCGGCCGCCTCGACGGTGAGGTTCTGACTCCAGGCGACGACCTTCATACCGAACGCCTCGCCGATGCGCGCCACGCGCGTGCCGATGCGGCCCAGGCCAAGGACGCCGAGCGTGCGCCCGGCCAGTTCACGTCCCACCGAGGTCTGCCAGCCGCCGTCGCGCACCGACAGGGACTCGGCGACGAGGTTGCGCGCGCCGGCCAGGATGAGCGCCCAGGTCAACTCGACGGTGGACGCGACGGTGCCACCGGTCGTCCCGACGTGAATGCCGTGGTCCTGGGCGGCGGCCATGTCGATCGAGGCGTTGAACGGCCCGGTGGAGGCGATCATCTTGAGTCGGGGAAGGCGTTCGATGATGCTGCGGGTCAGCGGCGTTCGCTCCCGCATCACGAATATGACGTCGAAGTCCGCCAGTCGGGCGACCAGTTCACCGGGATCCGAGACGTGGTCGTTGAAGACGGTGACATCGGCGCGCTCGGTGACCGCCGACCAGTCCGCCATCGCCAACGCAACGTTCTGGTAGTCGTCGAGAATCGCCACTTGCAGCCGCGTCACCATCTACCTCCGTACGTGTTCGCCTCCATCCTCGCATCGGTGGTGTTCACGTCGTGGAGGCTATGGCCGGGTGCGCGCGGCGATGGCGCCGGCGTGACTGAAGCGTGCGGCGCGCCGGTGAATGCGATGTTCGCGCCCCCGGGTGCGTTGCGGCTGGCCGGCTTCGCGGATCTGCTCGGCGTAGAACCATTTTTTCGTCAATTCGACGAGGACCAGGTAGACCACCACGAACCCGGCGAGCGCGCCGAAGAACTTCAGTGGCAGCGGGGTGAAGCCCAACGGGTGGGCCAGCGGAGAGATCGTGATCAGCACTCCGATGGCGACGACCACGAGGGTGGTGATCGTCAACGGCACACTGGCCCGGCTTCGGAAGAACGGCACCCTGCGGGTGCGGATCGCGAAGATGATCAACGTCTGGGTGGCAAGCGATTCCACGAACCAACCGGTGCGGAACTCGGTGGCGCCTGCGTGCAGAACGCCGAGCATCAGACCGAATGTCAGGAAGTCGAACAGTGAACTGATCGGACCGAAGGTCAGCATGAACCGTCGGATGAAGGCGATGTTCCAGTGCGACGGGGCGTGCAGCTGCTCCTCGTCGACGTGGTCGGTCGGGATCGCCAGTTGGGAGCTGTCGTAGAGCAGGTTGTTCAGCAGGATCTGGCTCGGCAGCATCGGGAGGAATGGCAGCAGTGCCGACGCGGCGGCCGCGCTGAACATGTTGCCGAAGTTGCTCGATGTGCCCATCAGCACGTACTTGATGGTGTTGGCGAAGATCCGCCGGCCTTCGGCAACCCCGGTGGCCAACACATCGAGATCCTTCTCCAGCAGGACCACGTCGGCGGCATCCTTGGCGACGTCGGTGGCACTCTCCACCGAGATCCCCACATCGGCGGCGTGCAGGGCCAGCGCGTCGTTGACGCCGTCGCCGAGGAATCCGACCGACCGGCCCGCATGCCGTGCCGACTTGATCAGCTGCGCCTTCTGCTCCGGAGAGATGCGGGCAAAGATCGTATTGTTCTGCGCGGCCGCGGCAAATTCATCGTCGCCCAGCGTCTCGAGTTGCGCACCGGTCATCGTGCCTTTCGACGGTAAACCCAAGTCGGCGCAGACCTTTTCGGCAACCCTGGGGTTGTCGCCGGTGGCGATCTTGAGCTCGATGCCCAGTGCGGCCAGCCGGGCCAGGGACTGCCGTGCGGCGGCCTTGGGTTCGTCGGCGAAGACCACGAACCCGGCCAACATCAGATCGGACTCGTCGTCGGCGTTGATCGTGGTCAGCCCGGCTGCCGGTTTCGCGGCGACCGCGACCACCCGGCGACCGGCGGAGAACAACGCGTCCAGGGTATGCCGCGCTGCCTCCGAGGTGGGCTGGCAGCGGGCCAGTACCTGCTCGGGCGCTCCCTTGAGCACCAGCAGCCGTTTCCCATTGTCGTCAACCAGCACTGAGGTGGCCCGGCGGACGTGGTCGAACGGCGCGCTCGCGATGCGGTGTACGCCGCCCACCACCTCCTTGGCCCGGGGGGATTCCCACAGCGCGGCATCCAACGCGTTGGCGCTGACCTCACCGGATCCGGGGTCGACGTCGGTGGCCAGCAGCCCAAGGCGAAGGACTGAGTCACTGTGCGCGCCAGCGGGATCGACCGCATCGACCAGACTGATACTGCCTTCGGTGAGAGTGCCGGTCTTGTCGGTGATCAGGATGTCGATATCGCCGAGATCCTCGATACACACCAGGCGCTTCACCAGGACCTTGGCTTTGGCCAGTTGCCGAGACCCCGTCGCCAGGCTGGCGCTGACCACGGCGGGAAGAAGCTGAGGTGTGATACCGACCGCGATCGCCAGGGAGAACAGCACCGAATCGATCAGCGGCCTGCGCAGCAGGAGATTGGTGACCAGGATCAGCACCGTCAGGGCGATCGCGACCTGCAGCAACAAGTAGGAGAATTTGCGCAGGCCGGCCTGAAAATCGGTTTCGGGCTGGCGCTCGCCCAAACCGGCTGCGATGCGGCCGAACTCGGCATCTCCACCAGTGGCGTACACCACCCCGATTCCCTCGCCCGCACTGACGATGGTGCCCATGAAGGCCACGTCGCTGCACTCGGCCAACTCAGCGTCAGCTGCGACCTGTGGCGGCGACTTCTCCGAACTCATCGACTCGCCGGTCAGGATGCTCTCGTTGCATTCCAGGCCAGTGGCCTCGATCAGCCGCAGGTCCGCTGGGACGACCTCGCCCAACGACACCCGGATCACATCACCGGGGACGAGTTCGGTGACGTCGACGGGGACGAACGCCCCGTCACGCCGAGCGATCGCGGTGTGCCGCACGCCGGAATGCAGTGCCGCGGCAGCCCGCTCGGCGCGGTACTCGTTGATAAAGCCCAGACCAATACTGGCCGTGAGGATCACCCCGATGATGATCGCCTGCAGGCTGTCGCCGAGAAAGTACGAGACGACTGCCGTTGCCGCCAGCAGGATCAGGACGGCGCTGCGCAGCTGACGCCCCAGCACCGCGACAGCGTTGACATGATGGGTCCGGACGGCGTTCGGGCCGTACCGTGCCCGCCGGGCGGACACCTCCGCGCTCGATAAGCCCCCGGCGGAGCTGTCAAGCCAGCCCATGACCTCGTCAACCGGAGCCGCCGCGACCCGCACGGCAGTCAGGGTTTCCGTCAGTGCCGGGTTCACCACCAGAACCTCCTCGTTGCCACGCCGAGCATTCTGACGTGACGGGGTGGGCCCGCTATAGGGCTGAAAGCCACCAATGCGGCGTCCCGCAAGCCGCAACCGGCGTGCTCTCAACCGGCAAGCCTGGCAGGGGACTTTCTGTCCGAGGGGGAATAAACCCCCGGCCGGCGTTGTTGGGACCGGCCATGAGCGAGCATGCAGAACTGAGCCCCACCGACTGGGTACGCGACCAGACCGAACAGATTTTGGAGCAGGGCACCACCGACGGGGTGCACATCATGGACCGGCCGGTCGTCCTGTTCACCACCACCGGCGCGAAGTCCGGTAAGAAGCGCTACGTGCCGCTGATGCGGGTCGAGGAGAACGGCTGCTACGCCATGGTGGCGTCCAAGGGTGGCGATCCCGAACACCCGTCGTGGTACTTCAACGTCAAGGCCAACCCCACTGTCACCGCACTCGACGGCGACACACTGCACACGCTGACCGCACGCGAGGTCTCCGGTGACGAGCGCGAGCACTGGTGGACGCGGGCCGTCGCCGCGTACCCGCCCTACGCCGAGTACCAGACCAAGACCGACCGACTGATCCCGGTTTTCGTCCTCGAGTAGGCCTCGGGTCTCATATCCGCAGCGTCACGCCCAGCAGGGCGAGGACGCCGAGTGCGGCGATCATCGCCGCCGCGACCGAGGCGATCGAGTAACGCATCGGCCCGAATTCGGCTTTGAGCGCGCGCAGTTCCTGACGATGCTGAACCCAGCCGAGAATCAGCGCCGCCAACCCGATGACGATCATCGCGAAACCGAAGATTTGCGGGCTCACGTACGGGTCGCGCAGCCGGTCGTTGTCCGACAGGTACCGGAAAATCTGGTAGATCGTGAAGCCGAACGCGATCAGCGAGGTGCTGGTCCTCGTCCAGGCCATCAGAGTCCGTTCGAGTGCCAGCCGGTTGCGTTCGGCGGCGAGCCGCGTGTTGGCGTCCACCCCAGCAGTACACACCACAACCCGATCGTCGCGGCCGCAATGCGGTCACCGCTATGCGGTCGGTGGTGCTGATTAATTAGCCAAATGTGCACAGTGGGACACACGATGCGTTATTTACCGCTTGCAGTGTACTTTTGGCAGGTCATTGAAGCGGAAATAATTTGCTGAAATGCTAGGCATCCGGTTCGCCGCAACATACTGTAACGAGCGTCGGAAATAGGGGGGCGCCCGTCACCGGGCCGTGTTATGCGCGAGAGGAGGCGGGTGTGTCCCCAGCCCCGAATACGTTCGGGAGAGCTCGCGCATTACCTCGGATGGTCATCACGGCCGGCATCTCCGGAGCTGCCGCTGTCGGTGCGAGCGTCTTTCTCGCGTCTACCGCATCGGCGGCCCCGCCGGACCAGAAGCCGAGTCCCGGTTGCGTGCTCACCACCAACGTGCAGTGCGCCGCCGGCCATAGCGCCAGGCCCGCCGCTGCCGTCCACACCTCAACCGCGCTCGCACAGGCGGCGCTCACCATCGGTGGAGGCCCCTTCCTCGGCCTGATCGGTGATGGCCTCGACGCACCTGCCAACTGCACCGGCTCGGCATGCAACGGCGGACGGGGCGGCCTGCTCTGGGGGAACGGTGGAGACGGCGCCAACGGGGGTACCGGCGGGGACGCCGGACTGTTCGGCAACGGCGGTCATGGCGGGGACGCCACCACGCTCGGGCAAGCCGGTGGGCGCGGCGGCACCGGCGGCCTGCTGTGGGGTAACGGCGGCGACGGCGGTAACGGCGCCGACGGCATACCCGGTTCGGCCGGCATCAATCCGACACCACCGACGGGCAGCTTCGCCAACATGGGCGGCTGGGGCTTCAGCGCGAGCGGCTACGACAGTCAGGTCGGCGGCGACGGTGGGCCCGGTTCCCCCGGCGGCCAGTACAACTCGTTCTTCGTCACGCCAATCGGCGGCGCCGGCGGACCGGGCGGCTGGGCTTGGAGTTTCTACGGCAACGCCGTCGGCGGCAACGGCGGAACCGGCGGCGCAGGCGCGTTCGGCGGGCCCGGCGGTCAGGGCGGCACCGGCGGGTTGGCCAGCGTGGGCTCGACGGGCACTTCCGTCAGCGGCAACGGCGGAACCGGCGGAACGGGTGGCACCGGCGCATCAGGCGGTCAGGGTGGCACCGGCGGAGGAACCTGGGGTGCGCTCGGAGTAGCCGGCGACGGCGGCACCGGCGGGACGGGCGGCGTCGGAGCTACCGGTGGCGCTGGCGGGGACGGCGGCGCCGGCGGTGAAGGTGGCCGCGGCGGAATCTTTGGTGGCAACGGCGGAAACGGCGGCACGGGCGGCAACGGTGCCAACGGCGGTACCGGCGCAGGCGGTGGCCAAGGCGGTACCGGCGGCACGGGTGGCTCCACCCTGTACGACACCGGGGACGCGGGCGAAGGTGGCACCGGCGGCACCGGCGGCACTGGCGGGACCGGTGGCGACGGCGGCAACGCCGGCAAAGGCGGTGCCGGCGGACGCACATTCCTTTCCGGCACGCCGGGCACCAGTGGAACCAGTGGCGTAGCCGGAATCGGTGGCGCGGGCGGCCCGGGAGGCAGCGGAGGAACCGGGGGCGCCAGCGGAACCGGAGCCAGCGGCACATCGGGCCAGTCCGGCCAGAGTGGTCACGCAGCGTCTGGGCGACAGGGTGGCGCAGGCGGTGCAGGCGGCACCGGCGGCGCGGGCGCAAGCTGACATCGCTCAAGCACGCCACGGACTTCGCTGGAAAATCACGCCTCGGGCGATTTCGCCCCGCCCGCTCGCTGTACCCCGGACCGCTGGTATCGCCTTTCAGCCGCCGCCCAGGCTTCTTTACCCCAGTCCACAGGCCGAGCGGCAGCGATCGGTACCCCCGCTTGACTCTTAATTGAGGCCTACGTCACACTCAATTGCTTCGATGAACAGATGCTTGCTGCCACTGTTACAACGCACATACCTGAACACACGGGTGACCACGCGTCGATCAGCTCGCATCTTTGCCAGGGAGAAGGCGTGACCGCATTGAAGGAAGGTGCTAGCCGTTGACCGCAGGTGTCGATGACGCGACGGCGGCTGAGACGGACGGCACTTCACTCTCCTGCGTCGATATCGGCGCTGAGGTCGACGAGATGCTCACCGTAGACGTCGACGACGTCGCCGGTGACCTCGCTTTGCCGAGCGGAGCCGACGATCGCCCGGCTGACGTTCCCGCGCCGGCGACCGGCATCATCAGCACGTTGCTGAACTCACCGCTCGGCAGACCGGTGCGATACGGCCTGAGCCAGGGCGACTCCTCTCTGAAGACTCTCGGCCGGTTCTTCGAACTGGGTGTGCTGGCGTTCGGCCACCTCGCCAAAGATCTGATCCGGCTGCGCCACCCGTGGCGCGACACCATCAACCAGGCCTGGTTCATCATCAGCGTCACGGCGATACCGGCGTTGCTGGTATCCATTCCGTTCGGCGTGATCGTGGCGGTGCAAGTCGGCAACTTCATCAACCAGGTCGGCGCGTCCTCGGTGTCCGGTGCCGCCGGCGGCCTCGGGGTGATCCGCCAGGGCGCACCGATCGTGGCGGCACTGCTGCTGGGCGGGGCAGCGGGTTCGGCCGTGGCCACCGATCTGGGCACCCGCACGATCCGCGAAGAAGTCGACGCCCTGCGGGTCATGGGTGTGGACCCGATCCAGCGGCTCGTCACCCCGCGGCTCGCGGCCATCGTGTTCGTCGCCCCCGTGCTGTGCTCGTTCATCATCTTCATGGGCCTGGCCGCCGGCTACGCCATCAACGTCGGCTTCCAGTCCGGCACCCCGGGCAGTTACATCGCCTCGTTCGCCTCGTTCGCCAGCGTCACCGATGTGGTGGTCGCGGTGATCAAGACCTGGCTGTTCGGCATCGTCGTGATCCTGGTGGCCTGCCAGCGCGGCCTGGAAACCAAAGGCGGCGCCAGAGGTGTCGCCGACGCTGTCAACGCCTCCGTCGTCATCGGTGTGGTCGCGGTGTTCGGCCTGAACCTGCTCATCACCCAGGGGCTGTCGATGTCCATGCCGCTGAGAGTGGGCTAATGGCGGCACCGTCGCGGTATGTGCCCACTGCGCTGCGCGCCCCGATCTGGGTCGCCGGCCGCGGTGACTCGATCGTCCAGCGCCTCGGCCACCAGGTCACGTTCCTGTCCCAGGTGCTCGGCGCCATACCCACGACGCTCAAGCACTACCGGCATCAGACCGGTGTGCTGCTCGTCGACATCATGTGGGGCAACGGGTCGCTCATCGTCGGCGGCGGCACCATCGGCGTGCTGGTGTTCATGGGCGCTGCGGTCGGCGGTTCGGTGGGCATCGAAGGCTACGGCGCCCTCGACATGGTGGGCATGGGTCCGCTGACCGGCTTCGTCTCCGCCTACGCCAACACCCGCGAGATGGCACCGATGATCGCCGGGATCGGGTTCGCGGCCCAAGCCGGTTGCCGGATGACCGCCGAGATCGGTGCGATGCGGATCTCCGAGGAGATCGACGCTCTCGAAGCCCTCGGCATCCGGTCGATCCCCTTCGTGGTGACCACCCGCGTCATCGCCGGAATGCTGACCATCGTTCCGCTCTACGTGGTGACGCTGGCCTTGAGCTACCTGTCGTGCGTCCTGGTCGTCAACGTCCTGCACGGGCAATCCTCCGGCACCTACTACCACTACTTTGACTCGTTCCTGCAGCCGTCCGACGTGGTGTTCTCGGTCCTCAAAGCCGCCATCTTCGTCACCCTGATCATCGCGATCCACTGCTACCACGGCTACTACGCCGAGGGCGGCCCCGAAGGTGTCGGGCGGGCATCGGGGCGGGCCATCCGGGCCAGCATCGTCACCGTGGTCGCCGCCGACATGGTGCTCACGCTGCTGTTCTGGGGTAACAGCCCCGGCGTTCGGATATCCGGATAGCGATGTCTTTGTCTGCAGACCAAGGCGCACGGGCGCCCAGTTCGCGCAAGCTGCGGATCCGCGGGTTGATCGCCGCGGTGGTACTCGGCGTCGCCGGTATCGGGCTCTACCAGCTGGGTAGCGGCGGCTACGCCAAGACGTTCACGCTCACCGTGGTGGCCGACACCCTCGGCGAGGGCCTGACGCCCGGCGCGGAGGTGAAGTTCCGTGGGCTGACCATCGGGTCGGTGGGCACGTTGGAGACCACGGGTTACAACAAGCAGAAGATGACACTGAAGCTCGAGCCGGATCAGGCCACCGCCCTGGCCGCCGATACCACCGCGAAGTTCGTGTCCTCCAACACCTTTGGCCTGGCGGCCGTCGAATTGGTGAGCACCGGAGCGGGCCCCAGGCTGCGGCCCGACCAGACGCTTCTGATCGACTCCGAGGTGCCACCCACCTCCATCACCGGACTGCTGCGCCAGGGCCAGCAACTCGGCCAGATCGTGGACTCGGCCGACGTCGAGCACATCATCGCCGTGGTGAGCCGCCATTCTGATCTGACCGAGCCCGTGACACGGTCCTTCTTCGACCTGGCCAAGATGGTCGCCGACTCGCAGAAAGTGCCTTTCTCGCAATCACTTTCGGTGTTCTCCACGGTACTTAACGGAGCCAGCGACGCGGTGCCGCTGATCAACCTGGCCTACGACCTGCTCAACGGGATGTCCTTCCTGGCGCAGCCGGAAGGGGTGCAGCGCGTCAACAAGATCCTGGACGAATCGGCCAAGCTGCTCTACAACACCGACGCTGTCTTCGCCCGCAACATCTCCTGGCTCGTCCCACTGGCCGACGCACTGCGCAACATTCTGCTCCCGCGGATGTACATGCTGGGCAGCCTGGCTCCGGCCTACGACCGGCTCTCAGGCCTGATCGACCGCACTAGCGCAGCGTTCCCGATGATCGACGGGAAGGTTCGGTTGCAGATAGAGGTCATCATGGACACCATGCCGGGCCTGCCGGCCGCCCTGGAGCCGGCCGCCGCGCCGCCGGGGGCGGGCGGATGAGAAGTGTCAGCAGAGCCGTGTTCTGGTTGACGATCTTCAGCGCGATCGCGGTGGTATGCACGCTGATCGTGGTGACCGCGCTGCGCTCCCCCATCACCGGAACGGTGTCGCGCTACACCGCGGCGTTCACCGACGTCTCGGGACTCTATGTCGGCGACGACGTCCGTATCTCCGGGGTCCAGGTCGGCAAGGTCGAGACGATCCGGCTCGACGGGCGGATCGCGAAGGTCGACTTCACCGCGCAGGACAACCAGCCGGTGTTCACCAACACCGTTGCCGCGGTGCGCTACCAGAGTCTCATCGGTCAGCGCTACGTGGAGCTCGTCCAGCCCGCCAAGCCGGACAAGCGGCTTCCCGCGGGCGGCGACATTCCGCTGGGCCAGACCATTCCATCATTCGATGTGGCCAAGCTGTTCAACGGTTTTCGGCCGATCTTCCAGACGGTCGACCCCGCCCAGTTCAATCTGCTCGGCGAGAATCTGCTGCGGCTGATCCAGGGTGACGAGAACGGTGTCGGACCGTTCCTGCATGACCTGGACGTCATCGCCAAACTGGCGACCGACCGCAAGGCCGTCATCACCGCGATCATCAAGAACCTGAGTTCGATATCCCAAGACCTCGGCGGAAAGTCACAACAGCTGTTCCAGCTCATCGCCGTCCTCAACGATGTGCTGACGCAGTTCGGCTCCAATGCCGCCGAGTTCCGGTCCGCACTCGACGTCGGACTGCCGGTGCTACGCAACACCACCCACATCATGGGCTACCTCGAGCAACTGTTCGACGGCCAGACGGTTCCCATGTACGACCTGACCGCCCGCATGTGGCCCCAGACGCCCACGATCATCGCCGGTCTGTCGCTGGTGCCCTCCCTGATTCAGGGCATGCGCGACACCCTCGTCGACGACAAGCCCGCCACGCCGACGTTCACCTGCTCGCGCGGTGAGGTCACCTTGCCCGGCATCGGCCAGGTGTCGTTCGCCCAGCAGAACTTGGTGATCTGCAAATGATCTCGGTGAAAGACCGGCTCGGCGCCCTGGGCAGACGCATGGACCTGTCGGCCTGGCTGGGGCCCCGTCAGGGAGTGCCGGACGAGCGCACCGCCGCCGCGCGAAGCCGGCGCCAGGGCATCATCGGGCTGGTCGTCATCATCGCGGCGCTGGCCGCGACCGCCGCTGCCTACCTGAATCCGAGCGGCCAATCGGGTTACACCGCCCATCTGTCCAACTCCGCCGGTGTCCGAGCCGGTGATCAGGTCCGCATCGCCGGGATCACGGTCGGCGAGGTGACCGGGGTGCGCCTCGACGGCGCACTGGTGGAGATGACGTTCGACGTCGAGCGTTCGGTGAAGGTGGGTTCGGATTCCACCCTGGATGTGAAGCTGTTGACCCCGCTGGGCGGCCACTATGTCGCGCTGGACCCCAAGGGCGATAAACCGCTGGGCCGCACTGGGATTCCACCCCAGCGTGTCTCACTTCCATTCGAGGTCAACGACATCATCCAGGCGGCGACCCCGGTGATCAAGGAAGTCGACGGCCAGGTCATCCACGACACCTTCGCCGAAGTCGCCAACGCCGCAGGCAAATACCCCGACGCGATCCACAACCTGTTGCAGTCCGCCGACGAGCTCACCGCGTCATTGAGCGGCTCGGCCAACGAATTCCACCGCAGCCTGAGCTTCGTCGCAGACGGCATGGGCGCGATGGTCGCAGGCCGCAAGCAGCTGGTCACCGTCTTTCAGCAGCTCGACATCCTAGGCAAGGGATACACCGCGAATTCGGTCGACATCGTCGAGTTCTTCGGGCTCGTCAAAGAATTGGCCCGCATCATGGACCGGCTCTCCACGTTCTACGGACGTGAGATGGCGCCGGTCATCAACGGAATCGACGACATCATCGACACGCTGTACGCCCACCCGGACCGCCTCGGCAAGGCCGCCGACGCCTTGAACCAGGCCATGAACATCGTGGTGCCGATGCTCAGCGGCAACGGGGTGGTCATCGACGAAGGCAACCAGCTGGTCCCGGGTCAAGACCTGTGTCTGCCAAGCATCATGAGGAACTGCTGAGATGAAAGCGATCTCGGCCCTGCGCGCCCGCCTGCACTCGCCGCTACGTGTCGCGGCGGCACTGGCCGTCGTCGCGGTCGTGACGGTCGCAGCGGTCACCGGGGCGAAGCTCGTGATGCCCAAAGTCAACAACACCAAGGCGATGTGCGCCGAACTGACCGACGCCGTCGGGTTGTATGTGGGCAACAAGGTCGCGATGCTGGGTATCGACGTGGGCTCCACGACCGCGATCGAGAACAAGCCCGACCACGTCCAGGTCGACTTCACGGTGCCCGCAGACATGGACCTGCCTGCCGACGTCGGGGTGGTCACCTATTCGCAGTCGATCGTCACCGACCGCCACATCGAACTGACCAAGGCCTACACCGGCGGCCCGAAGTTCGCCGGGCCAGGATGCATCAAGCTCGCCAATACCCGGACCCCGATCAGCGTCAGCGAGACCTTCACCGCTGTCGGCAATCTCGCCGACACTGTGTTGGGCCCGCACCCCGGCAAGGACGCCTCGCAGGCGCCCGGTGTGCAAGCGATCAACGACAGCCTGTCTGCGGCCAGCCGGTCGCTCAACGGTACCGGCGCCCAGCTCAACGAGACCCTGCGCAACCTGGTCACCATGCTGTCCGACCCGTACCGCGCCGACACCGATTATCGGCGTCTGTTCGAGAACAGCGAGATCTTCACCTCAGGCTTTCTGAAGAACTGGGACACCTTCGCGTCGGTGATCCAGACGCTGCCCGCGACCGTCGCACTGATCGAGGCGTTGTCGGACAACATCTCCGACGCCTTGGCCAACGTCTCCCATCTGCTGCCGATCCTCGTCGAGGCATCGACCCGGCTGGCACCGCGGCTGTACCGCAACATCGGCGACAAACTGATTCCCTGGATCCGCGACCTGCTGAGGAACCACAACAAGACCATTCTCTCGATGATCAACACCTGGCCGCAGTTCACCAGGTGGTTCACCGACATCTACGAAACGTCCTGGGGCACCCACAATGTCACCTACATCCCGCCGCAGGTGGCGATCGCCCCTACCCAGGCGGGCGCCATCTGCCAGGTGCTTCAGCAGCGTCACACCCCCGGCGCGGCAGCCGCGTGCGCGTCGGGTACCTCGTCGGATCCGGTGACTCTCGGTCTGACCGATCTCATCCTCGGGGCGGCGCTGGGATGATGCGACGTTCGATACGGACCGGCGGTGCGGTACTGGTTGCGCTGGCGATCACCCTGAGCTCGGGGTGTTCGCTGGATCCGACCCGGTTACCCGTGCCGGGTGCCTACGCACCCGCCGACTCCTACCGGCTGAGGATCGAATTCTCCAGCGCGCTCAACCTTCCCGCCCGGGCCAAGGTCGACACCGGCGGCATCCAGGTCGGCGTACTCGATCACGTGGCCCTCGACGGCTCGACCGCCGTCGCCTACGTCGACGTCGCCGGGGACACCAAGCTCGCCGACAACACCCGCGCCGAACTACGCCAGGCCACCCCACTCGGTGACGTCTATATCGCCCTGCTGCCGCCCGCCAAGCCCGCGACGGCGATGCTTGGTAACGGTGACACCATTCCGTTGCGCAACACCGCGCCGGCCACCAACGTCGAAGACGTCCTGCGCTCGGTGTCCAACCTGATGGCCGGCGGGGCAATCGGCACGCTGCAGGACGCAGTGATCGACGCCAACAAGGCGTTCCCCAAGGACCCCAACGAGCTGACCCACATCCAGACCAACATCGGCGGCATCCTCAACGACCTGGCCACCAATCAGGAGACGATGAGCGGAATCCTGTTGAGCCTGGAGAACATCAGCTCCACTCTGTCGGCCAACACCGCGGTGTTCAACCGGCTGGTCACCGAAGGGCCGTCCAAGCTAGGGGGCCTGTCGGCGGTCACCCTCGGAATCCTCAAACTCGTCGCCGACTCCAAGGACCTCGGCAAGCTCGGCGGCGAGGTCATCAACCCGATCACCGGTGACATCATGCAGATGCTGTCCTACCTATCGCCCATGGTCGCCACGATGTCCACCGTGGACACCACAGTCCCGGTGATCGCCGACAAGCTCAACGCGCTGGTGCGCGACAAGCTGATTCCGTTCTTCGGCAAGGGCGGTCCGCGATACACCATCACCGAGCTTCGTCCGCCGACCGGCAACGAGGGTGTCGATCCCGCCGACAAGGCTGACCAGGCGGTCTCGGCGATGCGGACGATGGGACTGCTGCCGTGAAGTTCAACGCGCGCACGACCCTGGTGATCCTGGCGGTGATGACGCTGCTCGGTGCGTTGTACATGTCGATCGGGGTGCTCGACGTCAGCCCGACGAAGAAGGTCACCCGGCTGACGTTGCTGCTCAACACCTCCGGCGGCCTTCTGCCCACCTCCGACGTCACCATGCGGGGTATCAAGATCGGCCGGGTCACCGGAATCCGGACGACGGCGACCGGGCTGGCGGTCTCCATGGACATCGATCAGGTCAACCAGGTTCCGGCCAATAGCGCGATCGCCGTGGAGAACCTGTCGGCCGCAGGCGAGCAGTACGTCGACTTCAAGCCGAAAATCATTGCGCCCCCCTATCTTTCCGACGGCTCGGTCATCCCGCCCGATCGCGTGGCACCGATGGTCACTGGCAGCGAGCTGTTGACCAAAGCCAACGCCCTGATTTCGGCGCTGAACCCCGAAGATCTGCGCACCATCGTCACCAACGTGTCCGGGGCGTTGGACGGCAACGACGGCACCCTCGACTCGCTGGCCACCACCGCCAGCCTGGCGGCCAAGGTGGTCCGTGACGACAAGCAGATCCTGACCACGCTGTTCAGCAACATCTCCACCCTGACCACGAATCTGGGGACCCTCAATGCCGGTCAGGTGATCAGTGAGACCGGGACGCTTCTGCCGAAGTCGGTGCCGGCATTCCTGCGGCTGGTCAAGGAGTTCGAGAACCTCTCCTACAGCGGTTCGGGCCTGCTGGGGCCCGACGACCCGGGCGGGGTGCTGATCGCCAAGATCAGCGAGTACATGGACATGCTGGCCGAACCACTGGGCACGTTCGCCACCGTCCTGCAGCCGGCGGTAGCGCCCCTGCACGACGTCAAGCTCGACGCCGGGCACTGGCTGGACTTCTGGGAATCCACCTTCAACGACAACGGCGCCCTGCGGGTGCAACTCAACGTCCCCGAATGGCACCAGGGACAGTGACACCAGGGACAGTGACCCACGCACTAGCGTAGAAAGAACGGCAATGACTACCGCATCGACCGGCGACGACGACAACGCCGAGGACACCGGGACCACTCCCCCGACCGACAACGACACGGTCGAGGAGCCGACACCGGCCGCCACGACTCGGCAACCGTGGAAGTGGGTGGCCGCCATCCTCGTTGCCGCGGCGATCGGCGGCGGCGCGTTCGGATACACCAAGTATCAGCACGTGAATCATGAACTCGCACAGATACGGCAGTCCCAGGCCGATCGCGACGCCGTCGCCAAGCTGGCCAAGGATTACGCGCTCAAGTCGCTGACGTACACCTTCGAAGACCCGGACGTGTTCTTCAAGTCCGTCGAAGACGGTGTATCGCAACCGCTTAAAGACAAGTACGTCAACGCCACCGACCTGCTGAAGAGCATCATGCTGCAAGCCCAGGTCAGCTCCTCCGGTGAGGTGCTGGCCACCGATCCGGTGCTCCAGCCCGACGGCACCTATCAAGTGGTGGTGTCGGCTCACCAGACCACCCGCAACCTGCAGAACCCGACGCCGAAGGTGTCGATCATCCTGCTGCGGGTCACCGTCACCAAGGCCGGCGACGGATGGCAGGTGACCGACATCGGCCCGGAGACCGGCAGCCAGCAGGCCACCGAACAGCAGCTCCCCGGCGCCCCACCGCCGCCACCACCTGCGCCCGGCAAACCAGCCCCGAAGGGTTAGGTGCACGCGGCGTGAAGCGGCTCGCGCTGCCGCTAGCTGTGGCCATGGTGGCCACCTCGGTTGCGTTGTCGCACAACGCGACCGCCGACACCACGCTGCCGCCATGCCCGCAGAGCGGGGCGGTGATCACGCCGAGCGGTCGGACGCCGCAGGTGGATTGCAGCCTGCACTCCGGTGACCTCACGTTCGCTGTCAACTACTGGACCGCGCCGGAGTTACCCGCACCCAGGTCGGTGAAAATCACCGTGACCGACCCGAGCGGTGAGGTCGTGCAGACCATCACCGAACTCCTGGAGCCGTCCAGCCCGGGCGGTGTCGGCTTGGAGGACGTCGACGGTGACGGTCGCGAGGAACTGATCATCCCGATGGGGCAGAACCTCTTCAACGGCACCCCCAACACCCGGTTCTCGGTATGGCGTGCGCCGGGTGATCGCCGGCATTACGAACGCACCCAGATGGTCGGCCAGGCCGTCTATCCCAGCGGTGACGGGTACGCGGTGAGCAACGGCGGGGCGTTGACGAGCCGAGACCTCACGTTCTATCTACCGACCGGGGCCGGTTACACGCTCGTCGTCGTGATCACCATCGAGGTCGAGCAGGTCGACCCCGACACCCATCAGGTGCTGACCGTCAACTGCCGGGCCCACCAGGAAGATGGGCTGCACGCCATCGACATGGACGTCTACCAGGCCGAGGACGCGTTCTGTGCATCACCGGCGGCCATGGCCATTTGGCCTGGCGCCCAACGCTTGTCGCTGCGGCACCGGCCGGCGGGACGTTGACTCAGGGTGCGCAGTCGGCGCGGACCTCGGCCAGGTGTTCTCTGGCCTTGGCGAGATCGCTGCCCAGCTGTTCGGGGCTGGCCGGCCGGTAGGGGTCGGAGTCGTCAATCTGCGCGGCCACCATGGCCGAGCGGATCCGAAGGTCAACGGAGCTCGGAACGGTCAAGCCGTACAGCGGGGACAGTGCGTTGCGCAGCTGGCCGGCGACATAGAACGGCGTCCCACTCGGCGTCACCGCGTTCAGCGCCACCTCGATCTGATCGGCTGCCGGGATCATGATGTCGCACTCCCAGGCCTGCGCGGCCGCCGCGGGGGCGGCCGTCAGGCACATCGTGAGAGCAGCGGCGGCAAGCGGCACACCGAGAAGTCGTGAACGCATCGACGCAAGCTTGGCAGGGACTCGGCTGATTTGTCCCCGGTTTCCGGTGCTCAGCGCCGACCTTGTGCGGCAGAGGCGGTTACGACGAGCCTCGCACGCGTGATATCCCGGCGTCCGCTATTCAGCGGTGCGGAAAAACGGTTCGACCGTGCCCCTGACCTTGACCACCATGGGGTTGCCGCGGCGATCCTTCGCGGTGGGAACTTCAACACGGACCCAACCCTCGGCCACGTTGTACTCGTGAACGTTGGTCTTCTCGACGCCGTTGAAGCGAATGCCCACGTCGCGCAGGAGCACCTCTTCGTTATAGAAGGGGCTGCGTGGATCGATGGAGAGGTGATTCGGTGGAACGTCGGTGACCTGATCCTCGGACATGATGGCTTCCGTTTCAAATGCTGCGTTGTGAGTTGATTTCCTAAGAACCTACGCGCCGCTCACCGGCGCAACCAAACTCCCTGAACTGCTCGTTTCCTGGTCGAATCGACCAGTCCCTGGCCGAACAAGGTTCGGCCAGCCGGGCGGGGCATCCAGCACCGCGTCACCGATGTGAACAACAACGACGCGCCTGCGAACCGAGCCGTTCGAAGGTGGCCGCTTGTCAACAGCGGGCCCAGCATCGATCGGGCCGGGTTGCGGTACTCACCAAGAGCTTGGCGACCTCCCACGACGATGTGTAGCGCAATGTTGCTCGTCGCGTGCCTCCATCCCCCCGCGGTGCCTACGCCACGTCTGGGTTTGCGCTGGGTAGCATCAACGCATGCCACGGGTGAGGGATACGAGCAGCGCTAACGCCCCGTCCGACGGTGACCGTGAGCCCGATTCGAAGTCTGCCCTGACCCGTCGCCGGATACTGGACGCGGCCGCCTATGTCCTCAGCGTGAAGGGTTACGGCGGCCTCCGACTCACCGACGTCGCCGCCCAGGCTGATCTTCAGGCTCCCGCCATCTACTACTACTTCTCCTCGCGTGAAGACCTCATCGAAGAGGTGATGTGGGCGGGCATCGCCGACATGCGCGAACACCTCATCGCGATCCTCGACGAATTGCCCGCCAGTACCTCCGCGCTGGACCGACTGCTGGCGGCGGTCGAGGCTCATCTGCGCCATGCGTTGGAGATCTCCGACTACACGACCGCGTCCATCCGCAACGCCGGGCAGGTCCCAGACGCCATCCGCAAGCGCCAGATCCGCGAAGAGGAACGGTACGGCGAAATTTGGCGCGGGCTGATCAACGAACTCGCCCGTTCCGGTGGACTGCGCCCCGATCTCGACCTCTACATCGCCCAGATGCTCGTCCTCGGCGCGCTCAACTGGACAGTCGAATGGTGGGACTCTCGCCGCGGTTCCGTCGACGCCGTCGTCGCCAACGCGCAATCCCTGGTCCGCCACGGACTCTCGCCGGTCGCCGGCCGCCGCAAGAAGTAACCCCGCCCGGCGCGGACCTGCCGGCGCGATCCGGATCGGGGTTCGGCCACCACGAACTCACGGCACGCAACCCACATTGCCCAAGGGTTTAATTTGTGTTAAAAACGGGGGGAGGCGATCGCATCGGGACTACCCCGGCATCGCGGTCGACTCTGGACACACCGTCGTCGACCAATCGAACTGCCGATGACACCCTAGAAAGGTCGACATGACAACAGCATTGGGTGTTGAAGAATCCATGCTGGTCGAAACCGTCCGAGCGTTCATCGACCGCGAGGTCAAGCCGACCGTGCGCGAGGTCGAGCACGCCAACGAATACCCCGAAGCGTGGATCGAACAGATGAAGCGCATCGGGATTTACGGGTTGGCCGTCCCGGAGGAGTACGGCGGCACGCCGGTATCGATGCACTGCTACGTCGACGTCACCCAAGAACTGGCTCGCGGCTGGATGAGCCTGGCAGGTGCCATGGGTGGGCACACCGTCGTCGCCAAGCTCATCGGCCTGTTCGGCACCGAGGAGCAAAAGCAGGCCTACCTCCCGCCCATGGCCACCGGTGAGCTCCGGGCGACGATGGCACTGACCGAACCCGGCGGGGGGTCGGATCTGCAAGCCATGACCACCGTCGGGCGCGCAGACGGCGACGACCTCGTGATCAACGGAGCCAAGACCTGGATCAGCAACGCGCGCAGATCGGGTCTCATCGCGCTGCTCTGCAAGACGGACCCCAACGCGAAACCCAAGCACAAGGGCATCTCGGTACTGCTGGTCGAGCGGGATACCAAGGGTCTGCTGGTGTCACGGGATCTACCGAAGCTCGGCTACAAGGGTGTGGAGAGCTGCGAGCTCGCGTTCGACGACTGCCGGGTGCCGGCATCGGCCGTTCTCGGTGGTGAGCCCGGTCGGGGATTCCCCCAGATGATGAAAGGCCTTGAGACCGGCCGCATTCAGGTGGCATCCAGGGCCCTCGGGGTGGCCACTGCGGCGCTGGAAGACGCCCTGGCCTACGCACAGGCCCGGGAAAGCTTCGGCCAGCCCATCTGGAAGCATCAGTCCATCGGCAACTATCTGGCCGATATGGCCACCAAGCTCACGGCTGCCCGCCAGCTCACCTATCACGCGGCCGAGCGCTACGACAGTGGAGAACGCTGCGACATGGAGGCTGGGATG
Source organism: Mycobacterium sp. NBC_00419 (assembly GCF_036023875.1). NCBI lineage: Bacteria > Bacillati > Actinomycetota > Actinomycetes > Mycobacteriales > Mycobacteriaceae > Mycobacterium > Mycobacterium sp. NBC_00419. The sequence continues at coordinate 4,436,710 of NZ_CP107931.1, read as the reverse complement.
GCCAAGCTGTTCGCCTCCGAGGCGGCCATGGAGATCGCCCTCAATGCGGTCCGCATTCACGGCGGCTACGGCTACTCCACCGAATACGACGTCGAGCGCTACTTCCGCGACGCTCCCCTGATGATCGTCGGTGAGGGCACCAACGAGATTCAGCGCAATGTGATCGCCGCACAACTCGTCGCGCGCGGCGGCATCTGAAACAGGCGGCGCTAGAGTGCTGCTGCTGCTTTGGCCTCGGCAGCCGCCCGTCGCTTCTCTGCGAACTCCAATGCCTCACCCCACGAGGCCTTCTGGGCGATCAAGCGGCGGTACTTCATGATGACCGCTTGGCCGTTGACTGTGAGCGCACCGACGAGGCGGTCGCCGTGGCGGTACAGGGCAGTCCACCGCTCGTCGCGGTCGACGTCTCCGTCGACGAGGAGCACCTCGTCACAGTGGGGCACCCCCACGAACTGAATCCGGGAGCCGTACCAGTCCGACCAGAAGTAGGGCACCGTCTCATAGGGTTTGGCGTTCGCCGGGTCTAGGGCATTGCGGGCAGCTGCCGCACCCTGTTCGGCAGCAGCGGTCCAGTTCTCCATCCGCTGCCGGACCCCGAACATCGGGTTCAGCCAGTTGGCGACGTCACCGGCCGCATAGACCCCGGGGACGCCGGTCCACAGGGTCTCGTCGCAGACCACACCGTTGTCGAGCGTCAGCCCGGAACCAACGAGCCAGTCCGTATTCGGCGTGACACCGATGCCGACCACCACCAGATCGGCAGCCAGCGTGGCGCCGTCACTCAAAACGACACGCTCGACGCGACCATCGCCCTCAAGTGCCTCGACTCCGGTTCCGCACAGCAGCGTGGTGCCGTTGCGTTCATGCAGCGATGCGATCGCCGCGCCCATCTCGGTACCCGTCGCCCGCACCAGTGGAGTCGGCAATGCCTCTACTACGGTGACGGGAACACCGCGCTTCTGCGCGCTGGCCGCCACTTCCGATCCGATGAATCCCGCACCGATAACCACGGTGCGAGCACCGGCATCCAGCGCGGCGCGAATGGCCAGGGAATCATCGAGGGTGCGCAGACCGTGCACACCGTCGAGATGGTCGGTGTCGGGTAGCGTTCGCAGTTTGGACCCCGTCGCGATCACCAGCGCGTCGTAGGCCACTTCGCGGTCGCCGACGCCGACGACCTTGCGGTCGACATCCAGACTCGTTGCAGGAGCGCCCAGCAGGAGCTCCACCTGCAACTCGTCGGCGAATACGTCACCGGACCGGAAGAACGGAACAGCCGCCTCGCCGCCGGCCTCGGTGACATCGAGGAAGTCCTTCGACAGCGGAGGACGGTCATACGGCAGGTGGTGTTCGGCGCCGATCAGGGTGATGCCGCCCTCGAAACCCGCCTTGCGGGCGGCCTCAACGGCGCGCAGCCCTGCAAGCGACGCGCCGACGACCACCAGACGGTCGACACTCATCGAATGATCCCGTGCCCGCGGTGCATTCAGCGTTCGATTCGAAGGGCTTCGGTCGGGCAACCCGAGACAGCCTCCTCGACGGACTGCAACTCATCGTCAGAGATGGCGTCTTTCAGCAGGACGAGGTCACCGTCGTCGTTCACCTCGAAGAACTCTGGGGCCATGGACTCGCAGATACCCAGACCCGTGCACTTGGTGAAATCCACGACGACCTTCATGCGCCCTCCTGCTGCTTGGCGGTGGCTATCAACTACTGACCGATGCGGCCGCTGTACATTATCTAACGAACATTAAAATATTGCTGCGGCACTGTCAAGGTCGGCAGTGCCCGCGAGGCTACGGGACAATTCCCCACGGCTTCTTTCTAACTCGCGTTAAAGTTTCTGGTAGCCGGTGCGCCGCACGAGCAGCCACCGCTACCGGTGTGATGAGAGGAAAGACCAATGGACCTGGGACTAAGCAATGCCCGCGTCGTCGTCACCGGCGGCGCGTCGAACATCGGACGCGGGATCGTGCACCAGTTCGCCGGCGAGGGATCGCGAATCATCATCAGCGACATCGATCAAGCCCAAGCCGAAAAGGTGCGGGCCGAGGCACTCGAGCGGGGCGCCGCAGCCGTCGAGCTGGCGATCGCCGACCTCACCACCCCCGACGGGGCAGATCAGGCGATCGGCCGGGCCGTCGACACGTGGGGCGGAATCGACGTTCTGGTGAACAACGCCGGGTGGTCCGTACCCGGCTTCATCGCTACCGACACCGACCGTGACAAGTGGCAACGCACCGTCGAGGTCAACTTCTTCTCGGCGGTGTCCGCCACCCAGGCAGCTCTCGGCCCGATGAAGGATGCGGGCGGCGGATCCATTGTGTTCATCGCCAGTGACGCAGCATTCGGCCAGATCCGCCAGGGGATCTACGGTGCATCGAAGGCCGCGATGGTGGCGCTTGCCCGAACGACCGCCCGCGAGCACGGCCGCCACGGCATCCGTTCCAATATCGTCTGCCCCGGCCTCGTCATGCCCGACGGTCCCGATGCCGTTGGTGCAAGCAGTCTTTGGTCCGTCGGTTCGGATGAGGTGTTCAATCCCAAGCAGATCGACTTCATGCTCAAGGACACGCCGACCCGACGGCTGACGACCGCGGATGACGTTGGCCGCGCGGTGCTGTGGTTTTCCTCCCCCGTGGCCGCCCGCCAGGTGACCGGTCAGCTGATCTCGGTCAGCGGTGGGTACACCATGCCGTGATCGCGTCACGCGTGCTGGCGGGGAGCGCCTGACCGATGGCACGTAGACGGCGCGAATCGGAGGCCGGGGCAGCTGCGGGCGATAGGAAGTACGCCCGCACCCGACGTAGGATCCTCGACGCCACCGCCCAGCTCCTCAGTGAAAAGGGCTACAGCGGAACCCGACTGTCAGATGTAGCCCAGCAGGCCGGGATACAGGCCCCTGCGATCTACTACTACTTTGCCTCACGCGACGACCTCATCGAAGAAGTCATGGCATGCGGCCTGGCCGATATGCGGGAGCATCTCGTATCCACGCTGGACGCGCTGCGACCCGGCACCGCAGCCATCGACAGGATCCTGGCCGCGGCGGAGGCTCATCTGCGCCATGAGCTGGAAATCTCCTATTACACAACAGCTTCGATCCGCAACCACGGTCAGATTCCTGAGCGGCTACGGATTCGCGCCGACGAAGCCGGCGCCCAGTACGGCGCCATCTGGCGCCAACTTCTCGATGAGGCGGCGGGCGCGGGAGCGTTGCGCGCCGACCTCGACCTCCGCATCACTCAGATGCTGGTGATGGGCGCCCTCAACTGGGCCGCCGAGTGGTGGGACCCGGGTCGGACGCCCCTGGACGCCCTCGTCGAGACTGCGCAGAAGTTGATCAAACACGCACTGTTGCCTGAGCGCCAGGGGGACGGTGCGCCCGCCGCCAGCGGTTGAGGCCGTACCCCTGTCCCCTGTCGGCGGCACCTTTCGATTATTTTCGAATTTATGTTAGATTCTTGGCATGCCTGAAGCCTTCATCGTTGATGCCGTCCGCACCGCCGTCGGCAAGAGAAACGGCGGATTCGCCGCCGAACACCCCGCCGACATGGCGGCACATGTCATCAAGACGGTCGTCGGCCGCCATGATGTCGACCCCGCCGCGATCGACGACGTCATCCTCGGCTGTCTGGACAACATCGGCGCCCAGGCCGGTGACATCGCCCGGACCGCCGCCCTCGCAGCCGGCCTGCCGGAGTCCGTGCCCGGCGTCACGATCGATCGGCAGTGCGGATCGGCCCAACAAGCCGTGCACTTCGCCGCCCAGGCCGTCATGAGCGGCACCTCGGATCTCATCGTGGCCGGCGGTGTTCAGAAGATGAGCCAGTACCCCATCCTGAGCGCCTTCGGCGCCGGCGAGCCGTTCGGCAGCACCGACCCGTGGACCGGATGCCGGGGTTGGCAGGAGCGTTTCGGCGACCAGGAGATCTCGCAGTTCCGTGGTGCCGAGATGATCGCCAGCCATTGGAACCTGAGCCGTGAGGACAACGAGCGCTTCGCACTGGAAAGCCATCAGCGAGCGCTCGCCGCCATTGCCAACGGCTACTTCGAACGCGAAATCTCCCCGTATGCCGGCATTTCCGTCGACGAGGGCCCACGCGCCAACACCTCGATGGAGAAGATGGCCACCCTGGCCACCCTGACCGAAGACGGTGTGCTGACCGCTGCCGTCGCCAGCCAGATCTCCGACGGCGCTGCCGCGCTGTTGATCGCCTCGCAAGATGCCGTCGATCGCTTCGGCCTCACACCCCGTGCCCGCGTCCACCACATGTCGGTACGCGGCGCCGATCCGGTGATGATGTTGTCCGCACCGATCCCCGCGACCCAGCACGCCCTCAAGCGGGCCGGTATGTCGATCGACGACATCGACGCCGTCGAGATCAACGAGGCATTCGCGCCTGTCGTGTTGGCGTGGATCGCCGAACTGGGTGCTGACCCCAAGCGGGTCAACCCCAACGGCGGTGCGATCGCCCTCGGACACCCGATCGGGTGCACCGGCGCCCGGCTCATGACCTCGCTGCTGCACGAGCTCGAGCGCACCGGCGGCCGGTACGGCCTGCAGACCATGTGTGAGGGCGGCGGACAGGCCAACGTGACGATCATCGAACGGCTCTGAGCATGAAGCGCACGCTGTACGACGCCGATCACGAGGCCTACCGCGAGACAGTGCGGGAGTTCCTGGCCCGTGAAGTCGAGCCCCACAGGGACGAGTGGGATCGCCAGCACTGGATCGACCGCGAGGTCTTCGCCAGGGCCGCCAAGGCGGGGATCTACGCGCTGCAGGTCGGTGAGGCCTACGGCGGTGCCGGGGAGGCGGACTACCGCTACCGGATGATCGTGTGCGAGGAGGTCGCCCGGATCAACGCACTGTCCTTCGGGCTGACGGTCAGCCTGCAAGACGATCTGGTGTTGCACTACCTGCTCGATCTCACCACTGACGAGCAGAAGCAGCGCTGGCTGCCGGGGTTTGCCTCCGGCGAGATCATCGGCGCACTGGCGATGACCGAGCCCGGCACGGGAAGCGATCTGCGGGGTATCCGTACGACCGCCAAGCGCGACGGCGACAACTACATCATCAACGGCCAGAAGACATTCATCTCCAGCGGCATCATGTCCGATCTCGTCGTCCTGGCTGCCCGGACCGGAAACGACGGCGGCTCAGGAGATCTCAGCCTATTCGTGGTCGAGCGGGACACCCCCGGCTTCGAGCGCGGCCGTCAGCTGGAGAAGATCGGGCTGCCCGCGCAGGACACCGCCGAACTGTTCTTCAACAATGCCGTCGTACCGGCGAAGAACATGCTGGGCGAGGAAGGTCGCGGGTTGCAGTACCTCATGAGCCACCTCCCCCGCGAGCGCCTCGGAGTATCGGCGAAGGCGATGGCCACCACCCGAGCGATCTTCGACATCACCGCCGAGTACTGCCGCCAGCGCAACGCCTTCGGCAAGCCACTGACCGCAAATCAGCACATCCGGTTCGAACTCGCCGATATGGCAACCGAGATCGACATCGCGGAGGCATACGTCGACAAGTCGGTACTGGCCTATAACGCCGGCGAGTTGACACCAACCGATGCAGCCAAAGGCAAGTGGTTCATCAGCGAACTTCAGAAGCGCGTGATCGACCGGTGCCTGCAGCTGCACGGCGGATACGGTTACATGGCCGAATACGCGGTGGGCCGCGCCTACGTCGATACTCGGATCCAGACGATCTACGGCGGCACGACCGAGATCATGAAAGAGATCATCGGGCGCGAGATCGCCTCAGGTAACTAGCACGCCCCTGCTGCACGGCGCCTGAGGCCCAAACGTCACCGGCCGGAGGCGCTATGGCCCCTGCCGGTCCACCGGTACTCGCAGAACTATGCAGTTCGCGATCGAGCAAGCAGGCGCCGAGCCCGCTCCAGCACCGGGGCATCGACCATATGGCCGTCAACCTTGGCCGCTCCGTCCGCAGAGCCCGCCAAAACCGTTCGTGCCCAATCAAGTTGCGCAAGATCCGGCTCGAAAGCGGAGTTGACGGGTTCGACCTGGGTCGGGTGGATGCACATCTTGCCGGTGAAGCCCAACCGCGAGGCGTACGCGGCATCAGCACGTGCGGGCTCACCGCTTGTCAGATCGGTCGTCACGCCGTCCAGCGGCGGCGCCAGACCGGCCGCGACCGAGGCCAGAACCAGGACCGACCGCGCGTGCAGAAGTGCTTCGCGATCCTGAGCCGCCACCCCGAGCTCGGTGCTGAAGTCGATGCTGCCGAAGGCAACTCGGATCACGTGCGGGACGGCGCAGATCGACGCTGCCGCCAGCACGCCTGCGGCGGTCTCGACGAGCGCAATCACCGGGGTCTGTTCACCGAGTACCGCGCCGACGGCCTCGATACCGTCAGCCGACGCCTTCGGAAGCATGATGGTGCAGCCGCAGCCCCGCAGCGCCGCCAGATCGTCGGCGAACCATGGTGTCTCGACGGCGTTGATGCGCACCACGGCGGCCGGGCCCCCGGTAAGCCATTGGACGACCCGCGATCGCGCATCATCCTTGTTCGACGCGGCCACCGCGTCTTCGAGGTCCAGGATGACACCGTCCGCACCGGATGCCACGGCCTTGTCGAAGCGGCCTGGCCGGTCGCCCGGCACGAACAGCAGGGTGCGCGCGAGGGTGAACGCATCCGTATCGTTGCTCATGCGGGCATGTCAGATGACGACCAATGTGACTGCCGCTGCGGCGACCACGACAACCCAGATGGAGAAGACCGCTTTCAAGATGGCGGGAGCGGCGCGCAGCTCCATGAAATCGGAACCGATGAAGAAGATCTTCACGAAGGCGATCAGAATGGTCAGCGTCGCGGCAACCTCGAAACCGCCACCCAGCACTGACGATCCGCTGCCGAGCCACCAGGTGAGGCAGGTCGCGAGGACCAAGCCGGCGAAGACTCCGGTGACCCGCGACGGCATGCTGGCCCTCACTCTGCGCTCACCAGGTAGACGATCGCGAAGATCGCGATCCACAGCAGATCGACCATGTGCCAGTAACACGCGATCCCCTCGCTGAGCCCCTGTGCCGTCGACCAAGGACGCTGGCGGCCGAGCGCGCTTCGCCATACCAGCAGGAGTGCCGAACCGACCACGACATGGAGCAGGTGCAGGCCGGTGAGGATGAAGTAGAAGGTGAAGAAGGTTCCCGATACCGGCGTGTGACCGGCGGAGATCTCGCTGGTGTATTCGACCGCCTTGAGGGCGCCGAACGTCGCGGCGCAGCCGATGGCGCCGCTGACCAAACGCCGGGCCAGGGCATGATCGCCGCCGCGATGAGCAGCCAGCGCACGCACCACCAGATACGAGCTCAGCAGCAGGACAAGCGTATTGACCGCGCCGATCGGCTGAAGTAGTTGGTGCGCCGACTCGGTGAAGACCTCCGGCTGCGATCGTCGATCCCAGAGGAACACCAGCAGTATCGCCGCAAACAGCGTCATGTCCCCGAGCAGGAAGATCCACAACCCGGCCTCGCCGGGAATGTGGCCGGCCGGCGAATCCTCAGGTGTCCTAGACACTCTCAACGGTCCGGCATCGGCCGCGCCGCCGAGGAACTCGGGCAGTGTGGTATCGGCGTCCAGCTCGGAAGGTGTCATCGCGTTGCCACGGACACAGAACTCACGTCATCGTCAGCCGACTCCTTCACCAGCTTGTACGACTGGACCCCCATCACGACGAGGAAGATCGCGTAGGTCGTCAGCGCCAACCAGAAGATGAAGATGCCGCGCCACGCGAAGGGACCGCTGTGGAAGAAGAAGGCCAGCGGGTCAGGCAGGAACGAGAAGGCCACCCAGAAGTTGACGAAGGCCACCCACCGCGGCATCGTCCGGCGCTTGTCGTTGAGGATCGCCACGCCGATGGCGATGTTCTGGATGATGAACGGCGTGATCGGCGTGAGGAACATCAGCCAGGCGATGTCGTTGAGGGTGACCGTCAACTCCGGGCTGCGATCGGGCCGGAACCCGATGATTGTCATCAACAGCATCGGCAGGAGTAGGAGCACGCCCGTCGCCGCACCCGTAATCAGTTGCAGGAAGGTCAGGATGGGAGTTCGGCCCTCCATCCGCACCATGTGCACGCCGATGACCGCGATCAGCGGAAAGACCAGGCAGATGCCCACTGACGCGATCGACATTCCGGCGATCACCCGGGTCTGACCGTAGAAGTCGACGACGTCCTGAGTCGAGCTGTCGGGGCCCAGTGGGATGGGCAGCACGCCGGCGACGAGCCAGCCGATCAGCGTGATCACGACGGTCGCCGGGCCGGCCCACGAGCACAGCGCAAGAATTCGCTTCGTCAACATCCCTCCCAGGATCTCGGCTTCGGTGTACTGGTAGCCGGCTGACGCATCGGTCGATCAGCCGAGCGGATTGCGGCCCAACTCGACATTCGACAGATCCGAGATCTCCGACCAGCGTGCGGTGAGTTCGTCGACGGTCGGCGTCTGCGAGAACGTCACGCCCTTGTTCTGGAACTGGGCGACGCGCTGGACGTTTCCGCCACCGACGACGTACACGCTGGCCGTGTCGGTGCACTGTTCACTCAGCAGGTAGCCGACCACGGGCGCCACCTGGGCCGCGGGCAGCTTCTCGAGCAGCTCGGGCGGGGCGATATCGGTGGTCATCCGGGTCGCTGCCATCGGCGCAACGGCATTCGCCAGGATTCCGTACTTGGCGCCTTCGATGGCCAGGGTGTTGATCAACCCGACCAGGCCGAGCTTCGCCGCCCCGTAGTTGGCTTGGCCGAAGTTGCCGAACAGACCGCTCGTGGAGGTGGCCATCACGATCCGGCCGAACTTCTTTTCACGCAGGTGCGGCCAGGCCGCCCGGGTGACGTAATACCCGCCGTAGAGATGGACTTTGAGGACCGCATCCCAGTTCTCCGCGCTCATCTTGTGGAACGCGCCGTCGCGCAGGATGCCCGCGTTGTTGACAATGCCGTCGACTGTTCCGAACTCGGCCACCGCCGCGTCGACCAACGACTGCGCGCCGTCCTCGGTCGCGATGTTGTCGTAGTTGGCCAAGGCGGTTCCGCCGAGCTGGCGAATCTCGTCGACGACGGTGTCTGCCATGGCTTGGCCGGATCCGGACCCGTCGCGCGCGCCCCCGAGGTCGTTGACCACCACTCGGGCGCCCTCGTCGGCGGCGAGCAATGCGTACTCGCGTCCCAGACCGCCGCCCGCACCCGTGATGATCACTACCCTGCCGTCAAGCCCTGCCATGTTAGCGTCCCAATCTCTTCAGTGAAGTGGATGTCGAATAGTGCTGTTTAGCAACGCGTTTAGTACATTTCTGCCGTCAGAACAGCTTGCGCACAATCGCGATGGCCCCTGTGGTAGGCGCCCATGCCGCTGGCGCCCAGTCCATGTCGGCGGCTCGGAAGCAGCCTGGATCGACACGACCAGGGCTCAGATCTCGGGCGCGGGAACGACACCGGAGAGTACAGCGCCGCTGATCCCACCGTCGACGATCAGCGCGTGCCCGTTGACCCACCGCGCTTCGTCGGAGGCCAGAAACAGCACGGCCGAGGCGATATCGTCCGGGGTCGCATGCCGGCCGAGGAGTTCCTTGACACCGTCGAGGTTGTCCTTGCCCATCGACTCCTCGAAGTCCACCAGAATCGGGGTCTCCACCGGACCGGGCAGCACCGCGTTGATCCGCAGACCCATCTCGACCACGGCAAGACCCATCGTCATGGTGTAGACAGTGGTGGCCTCCTTGGAGAAGTTGTAGGCGTTGCCCTGCTGCGGGTTGGCCTTGAACCAGGCCGCGCCTTCTTCGAAGGTGTCGGTGGCCAGCAAGTCGCGGATGGTCTCCAGCCGTGCGGGCCAACCGAAACCGGCTGTCGAGGAGACGATCACCACGGAGCCGCCTGGGTTGAGGCGTTCGAAGAGCGCCTCCGTGAGATGGCGAACGGCCAGAGTGTTGACCGCGATCACAAGATCGGCCGGAGCAGTGCCGGGAATGCCTGCGACGTTCAACAGTCCGTCGTATGTCCCATCGAGTTGCTCGAGGGCAGCGTCGATGCTGCGGGGATTGGCGAGGTCTACCTCGAGGTGGCGGGTCACGGCGGCGGTCGGGGTGTTGCGGTCCAGCGACGTCACCTCCGCACCTGCGGCGAGGAGACGCTGCGCCACAGCGTTGCCGATGCCGGACGCGGCGCCGGTGACCACGAAGCGCTTTCCTTGGAAGTCAGTCATCGTCACTCCTAATCGAGGGTGTAGGGCATGGACTTCGCCGCACGCACGAAATTGCCGACGAGATACTCCGGTTCGCCGACCCGCAGGTTTGGCGCCCGGAAGATCAGCTCCCGGAAGAACGCCTCGAGCTGCATCTTGGCCAGGAAGCTACCCATGCAGAAGTGCGGCCCGCCACCGCCGAAACCGAGGTGGTTGTTCGGCTTTCGCGCAATGTCGAAGGTGTACGGATCGGTGAACACCCGCTCATCGCGGTTGGCTGACGAGTACATCATCATGACCCAATCGCCTTCCTCGATCTGCTGCCCATGCAGCTCGGTGTCCTGGGTCACGGTGCGGCGGAAGGTCATCACCGGCGTCACCCAGCGCACGAACTCCTCCATGGCCGGCTTGATAAGTCCGTCGTAGTCCTGCACCAACAGCTGCCGTTGATCGGGAAACTGCTGCAGTGCAAGCGTCGTCAGGGTCATCGTGTTGCGGGTGGTGTCGTTTCCGGCGACCGACAGCAGCACGAAGAATGCGCCGAGTTCCTCGTCGGTGAGTTTGCGGCCGTCGACCTCGGCCTGCACCAGCTGGGACATCAGGTCGGACGTCGGGTGCGAGCGCCGCATCTCGGCCAGTTCCAGACCCGCCGTCAAGAGACCGACGAGCGAATCGCTGAGCACCTCGCCCGACTCCCGCCCAGCGGCAACGTCTTCGTCGGCCCATGACACCATGCCATCGGCATGGTGCGCGGCCTCGTCGCGCATTTCCTTTGGCAGGCCCATCATCTCGTAGATGGTCCACATCGGCAGCCGCTTGGAGACCTGCTCGACGAAGTCGCCCTCTTTGGTCTGCAGCAGTTCGTCGACGATGGTCTTCGCCTGGTTCTTGATCTGGTCCTGAATCTTGGCGACCTGTCGTGGCGTGAACACCGAACTGATCAGTTTGCGCAGGCTTGAGTGGCTCACCCCATCCATGCCGAGGAAGGACTCGGCCGCCTCCAGCATCTCTTCCGGAACCGCTTCGCTCTGAACCCCTCTGCCAGAGCAGAACAATTCGGGATGCTTGCTCACATAGGCGATGTCCTCGTGCCGAGTCACCACCCAGATTCCCTCGATCTCGGGTGACATCAGCGCCCCCGCCAGCGGCGGGTGCCAGCTCAGCGGCCGCTCGTCCCGCAGTATCTTGAACGACTCCTCGCGCGCCTCGGCGGTGCCCGCCCAAAAGCTCAGCGGTGAGATGCTGACCGGATCGTACGCACGGGCCGCAGCCACTCCGACGGTCATCGTCCTACCTCCGCGTATCGATCCTGCAGTGTGCGTTTGACCAGTTTGCCGGCGGCTGAACGCGGCATGTCGTCGATGAAGTCCACCGTGCGCGGTGCCTTGAAGTGGGCCAGCCGCTCCCGGACGTAGTCGATGATCTCGGCGGCAAGGTATTCCGACGGCGTTTCGCCGTTGCGCAATTGAACGACCGCCTTGACCTCCTGCCCCATCTCGGCATGGGGCACGCCGATCACCGCGACGTCGTGGATCTGCGGGTGCATGGCAAGGATGTTTTCGACCTCTTGTGGATAGATGTTCACACCACCGGAGATGATCATGAAGGCCTTGCGGTCGGTGAGGAAGAGATAGCCGTCCTCGTCGAGGTAGCCGATATCGCCTACCGTGGACCAGTTTTCGTGCCGGGGATGCCGCGACCCCGATGTCTTCTCTGGATCGTTGTGGTAGACGAACACCGGTTCGTCGCGTTCGAAGTAGACGACCCCAGGCTGGCCGGTGGCCAACTCGTTGCCGTCGTCGTCACAGACGTGCACGATGCCTAGCGCCGCCTTGCCGACCGATCCGCGCTTCTGTCGCCACTGGGCGGTGTCGATCAGGGTGACACCGTGACCCTCCGTCGCACCGTAGTACTCGGCAAGGATCGGCCCCCACCAGTCGATCATCGCGTCCTTGACGTCCGGCGGGCAGGGCGCCCCCGCGTGCACCGCCAGGCGTAATGACGAAACGTCGTAGCCCACACGAGTTTCCTCGGGCAACTGCAGCAGGCGGACGAACATGGTGGGTACCATCTGCAGCACCGTGACCCGGTATCGCTGAATCGCCGCGAGCGCGGCCTCAGCGTCAAACCTCTTCATCATCACGACCGTTCCGCCGAGTGCGTGCACGGCAGCACACCACTTCAACGGCGCGGCGTGGTAGACCGGCGCGGGCGAGAGGTAGACGTCGTCGGCGCAGATGCCAAATCCGTGTGACAGCAACGCGGTGAAGTTGTCGCCGGGTTCGTCTACCTGAATCGGGAGCAGCCGCGGCTTTATCCCCTTCGGCCGTCCGGTCGTACCGGAGGAGTACAGAAGCTCCGAGCCACGGGGCTGGTCGATCAAACGCGGGCCCGCCTGAGCCAGCAGGTCGGCGTAGGAGCTGTGTCCCTCGACCTCGCCGTCAAAGGCGTACCAATGAGCCACCTGAGGCACCAGGGCGACGACTTCCTCGCCGAGAGTTGCCACGCCGGCGGAGGTGAAGACCACCTTCGCTCCGCTGTCCTCGACGATGTAGGCCGCCTCGGGCGCCGAGAGATGCCAATTGACGAAGGTCACGTAGAGGCCGGAACGTATTGCTGCCCAATATATTTCGAGAGGTGTTGACCCATTGTCGGACAGGACGGCAATGACGTCACCAACGCCGAGACCCAGCTGACGTAGTGCCGCTGCCACGCGGGCGGAATTCTCATCCAGCTGGCCGTAGGTGACGACCTCACCGGACTCGGCCATGACGATCGCCGGACGCTCGGGCGCGGTGGCGGCGTGAGTTCCTGGATACATTTCTTCGCCTAGGCGATCAGGTCGTCGCGGCCGTCATCCTGGAGCTGTTGTATGTAGTCCCCGTAGAGCCTCTTGCCCAGCGGAGCCAACTTCAACAAACTCGCCACGTTGCCGTCTACCGTGATCTTGCGCTTGGCCATCGCCATCGGCAGGTTGACCTTGCCCTGCCAGTAGGCGTTGCCGGTATCGGCCGTCATCGACATGGTGGCCAAGGGCGTGGGCGAATCTGGGCCGCCCGTGCTGACCGCTTTGTTGGGTAGGTCCACGACGACGAGGGCGTCCGGATCGGTGAAGTCGAAGGCGACGACCAAGCCGGTCTCCACCAACTTCGGGCCGATCTCTGGATCCCTGAAGGCCCGTTCGAAGATTCCGCCGATGTACTTGGTGACCTCGTCAGAGTTGTTGAACCCCATTGCTGCCTCTCCGTTGCGCCACATGCTCAAAACTTATTCCACATTAAAAACTATAGTACGTATGGCCTGTGACACAGTCAACATCCTGATATCACCTACGGCACCCCAGGCAGGCCGGTGGGCGTCGCCTTGGCGGCAGCTCCTCACTGCGCACACTTCTCGACTTTCGAAGAATTCCACGCGGCCGCGGCGACTTGACCAGCCGGCGGCCCGGGCTTGTTGCCGACGGGCCACTCGTTGACCCAGCTCGTTGCGATTGCTAATTTGAATTGGGATTAAGGAGCCAGAGGCAGCGCCCACTAAGAAGCTGCTCCGCGAACACATTCAGGCTCGGGAGTCTCCATCCCGCCGGTAGTTTCGCGCGGCAGTGACGAGTGGCCAGACAGGCGATTCGGCGGGGATTCGGGTGAACCAACGCATCACCGCCCCACCGCATCGTCCGAGGCCGAGCCCACCCACCAGCTCGGTAGGCTCGGCCCCCTCGACACTGCCGGCCTATTACCGGCTCAGGACACTAGCCACTCTTGGCCAACGAAAAAGTCGCCACGATGTCCTCGACGACCAGTTGCGCTGTCTCAGCACACGCGGTCGTGCCACCGTTGGCGTATTCCTTGACCGCGTCGCCGACGTTCCACAGCCCCTCGAACGGAGTGTCACGGGGCAGGTCGAAACCGGCGACGGCGCGCTGCGGCGGCCAGCCGTCACGGGTGATCGCAACGTTGAGGATCCTGGCGCGCTCGTCGAAGCCCTCGATGGTGTCGCGCAGATCCTCCAGCAGCAGTTCGGTCTCGGCCGTCTCGTCGAAGTCACCGACCGACGGCTTGGGCACCGAGGTGCCGACGTAGAGGTGCCAACCCACCGGCGCCATCTCCGGGCAGATATCGGTGAAATTGGCGATGTAGGCCAACCGGCGGGATTTGGCGAAGCTCAGCATGCCCGGCGCCGCAATGAGGCGTTCCTGGCTGGCGAAGTTGACCGAGATCATCGCGGTGGGCCGGTCACCCTTGCGGACCAGTTCGCGATAGTCCCCGGGCACATTGTCAGCTCCGATCAAGCCGACCGTCGCCGCGGGCCCAACGTCACTGACCACGATCGGTGCGGAGATCTCGAAGGCGGCGCCGTCGCGTTCGGCGTGAACTCCGGTGACCTTGGTTCCCTCCACGACGATCTTGGTGACCTGGGTCGACAACCAGACCTCGCCGCCCTTGGCGGTCACTACGTTCGCTAGCGCCCGCCAAATCCCGATGGTGCCCTCGGGGTGGAAGCCGAACCGTTTGAAAGCGCTCTTGCGGGTGAAGTAGGTCAGGAACACCCTGGCCGGCAGATCCTCGGACCCGACGGCGAACACCGAGGCGCACATATTGCGGAAGATGCCATGCACGCCCTCGTTTTTGGTGTACTTCGACACCCACTCCGCGGTGGTCAGCTCGTCTTCGGGGAGGCCGGAATCGGCGCGCGCCGCGCCGATGCCCTTCACGAGCTTGGCGCCTTGGCGGGTCAACTTGCCGAGCAGCAGGCCCCAGCCGCCGCCGGTGACGTCGACATCCTTGCCTGCGATCCGGTACAGGATCGGCGGGCTGGGTTCGCGGATGTCGAATGCGGCTCCGACCTCGTTGCAGGTCTGCTGGGTGATACCACCGACCTCGATGACAATTGCCCCGTTGTTGACCTTGAAGCCGTCGATGTCATCGGTGGATGCGCGCCCTCCGACCTTGTCCAGACGCTCCAGCACCAGGGTGCGGTAGCCCTTATGAGCAAGCCGCGCGGCGGTGAACAATCCACCGGCACCGGCTCCGATCACGATGGCGTCGAACTCTCGTTGTTCGGACACGCTGTTCTCCTCTGCTTTTCGAGTCTTCGATCAGTACGAGCGGGGCAGACCGAGTGAGGTCTGCGCGACGAAGTTGAGCACCATCTCCCGACTCACCGGGGCGGTGCGCATCAGGCGGGTAATGAACCACAGCTCGGAGAGGCCGTACTCGTGCGCCAGGCCGTTGCCGCCGTGAGTCTGGATGGCCTGATCCAGCGCCTGCAGCGACGCTTCCGAAGCGGCGAACTTCGCAATGTTGGCGGCCTCGGCAGCCGACTCCCCCGCATCGAAGAGTTCCGCGCTGCGCATGGTGGCCATCCGGCCGAGTTCCACCGCGATGTGGGCTTCGGCCAACGGGTGGGCGATGCCCTGGTGGGCGCCGATCGGGGTGGACCAGACCTGGCGTTGCTTGGCGTACTCCGCGGCTTTTTCGACGGCGAACCGTCCGACACCGCTGCAGATCGCGCCGACCAGGATGCGCTCGGGATTCAGACCCGAGAACACCTGCTTGAGGCCCTGTCCCGCGGCGCCGATGAGCGCTTCCTCCCCGACCTCCACCTCGTCAAGGAACACCGTGAACTGCTTGTCCGGCGAGACGATGGACGTCTCGATCTCCTGAATGCTCAGACCGGGGCTATTGGTCGGGACCACGAACAGCGACAACGCGCTCTTCTCGGGGGTCGAGTGCTCGGCGTCCTTGGTCACCAGCAGAACCGCCTCGGCCTGATCGATGGCCGAGATGTAGTACTTCGACCCGGAGATCTTCCAGCCGGTGTCGGTGCGCCGGGCAGTGGTGCCGACCCGGTGGCTGTTGGATCCAGCGTCGGGCTCGGTCAGACCGAAGGCCATCTTGCGCGATCCGTCGGCTATGCCGGGCAGCCACTCCTGCTTCATCGCCTCAGAGCCGTGATGGGCCAGGATGCTGCCGCAGATCGCGGGTGAGATCACCCAGATGAGCATCGGCATGCCGTGGGCGGCCAGTTCCTCGACGACGACGACGGCTTCGGCCATACCGCCGCCACCACCGCCGTACTCCTCGGGCAGGTGCACACCCAACAAGCCCGAGGCGCCCAGGTCCTTCCACAGCTCTTCGATCCCTTGGCCACTGCGGCCGCGCTCGAGGAAATACTCTTGCCCGTAACGGGACACGATCCCCGCGACGCTCTCGCGAATTGCCTTGTGTTCCTCGGTGTCCGACACGAGATTCGACACGTTCTACCTTCCTTCGAACTGTGGGGTTTGCTTTGCGATGAAGCTCGCGACAGCGTTGGTGGCGTCTAGGGAGTCACCGGTGGCTTGGATACCTTCGGATTCGGCCAGCAGTTGCTGGGACAGATCGTTGTTCCCGCTGTCCCGCAGCAGCGCCCGCATCCGGGCGAAAGCCCGGGTCGGACCCTGCGCCAGCGATCCGGCCAGCGCCGCCGCGCGTTCGCGCAGCTCCGCCGCCGGCACGATTTCGCTGATCATGCCCCACTCCAGCGCCTGCTCGGCAGTGATCGGGCGGTTCTCCAGGTATGCCCGCGCAGCACGCGCCGGACCGATCAGGCGCGGTAGATGCCATGTTCCACCGCCGTCGCCCGACAGGCCGATCGCCGCGAAGGCGGTGACGAATCTCGTGCCTTCAGCCGCCAGCACGATGTCACCGGCATACACATATCCGATGCCACCGCCGGCCACCGACCCGTGGGCGGCGGTCACGATGGGCGGATCGATGCGGCTCAGGATCCGGAAGGCTTCATGGAACGGGGTCGTCATGCGCGCCAACAGGTTTCCGTAGTCCGCCGGCGGCGTCTCACGGAAGTACGCGATGTCACCACCGACCGTCAACGACGGACCGTTACCGCAAATCAACACGGCCCGGATCGTCGTGTCCGCGGCGATCCGACGGGCGACGACGAGGGTCTCCTGTGCCATCTGCATATCAATCGCATTGCGGGCATCCGGCCGGTTCAGGCACATCGTTGCCACACCGTCGACGACCGAGTAGTCGATGCGCTGCAACGGCGCCTCGTCACCGAGCGCCTCGATCCAGGCCGCGGTGTCGGTGAGCTGACGCAACGAGGTGATGCGCCCGTCGATGTCGAACGCGAGCACATGGGTGAATTCGGCGTCCAGGCTCCGGCCTGACCTGCGGGCCACCCCCCGGTAGTGGCCGGTGACCAGCAGTCCACCATCGGCAAGGACCCGGAACGTGTCCGGCTGCGCCTCGACCTTGAAGTGTTTGCCGATCTTCCACCACAGGTTGCGCTGCATGGCTTCGCGCCCGCGGTGTTCACCACCCATGCCCAGCGGCAACCCTTCGGCGGCATGTCCGACGAAGTCCTCGCTCAGCAGAGCATCGAGCACGTCGCTGTCACCCGCGGCCAACGCGGCATAGAGCGCCTTCGCCGTGGTTATCGCGTCGCCGAGCGTTTCGACCGACATCAGGCCAGATACCTGACGATGGACTCGATCACAGCCGCGGGCTTGTCCACGCCCTCGACTTCGATCGTCGTGGTGAAAGTCGCCTGCGCTCCCCCGTCGAGCTTCACCATGTCGGTGATCGTCGACGTCGCACGCAGCCGCGACCCCACTGGCACCGGAGTGATGAATCGAACCTTGTTGAAGCCGTAATTGATTGCCATCGTGACGTTTTCGACGCGGTACAGCCCGTGCATGAAAAGCGGCAACAGCGACAGTGTGAGCAGACCGTGTGCGATGGTGCGGCCGTAGGGGCCGTCGGCGGCCCGCTGCGGATCCACGTGAATCCACTGGTGATCATCGGTGGCCTGGGCGAACTGGTCGATTCTGGGCTGATCGACGACGAGCCAGTCGGTGGGGCCGAGCTCAGCACCCTCGGCGGCGGTGAACTCGGCGAGGTCGCCGAAGACCGTCACCTCATGGGTTTCCCGTTGCACCGTCACTCGTAGCTCCTCATGTCACACTGGCCGTCCGATCTACTATTTAATGTAGATTAGACTAAACCCCGAACAGTTCAAAGGGCACGACCGAGGTGATTCGTCACATTTTCTACTTGAAATTAGATCTTATATGTGTCCTGGGGCGAGTCATAAGTCAAGGAGCAGAACATGAAGATCGGGATGCCCATCACCTACGCGGGGGACTTCCGCGAGACAATCGTCAACCTGCGCGACTTCGAGTCCGTCGGGCTTGACCGAGTGATGGTGCCCGAGGCCTACGGCTTCGACTCCGTCACCCAGCTCGGGTTCGCCGCCGCGACGACCGAGCGAATCGAGTTGGCCTTCGGCATTCTCCCGATGTTCTCACGCAGCCCCACCAATTTGGCGATGACCGCCGCGGGCCTGGACTACGTCAGCAATGGACGATGCGTCCTGGGGCTCGGGGCGTCCGGCCCGCAGGTGGTCGAGGGCTTCCATGGCATCAAGTACGACGCACCGCTCGGTCGCGCTCGCGAACACGTCGACATCTGCCGGAAGGTCTGGCGGCGGGAAAAGACCGAGTATCACGGGAAGCACTACCACCTCCCGCTCACCGAGGCAGACGGCGGGAGCGGGCTCGGCAAACCACTGCGCATGATGAACCGCCCAGTGCGCGAGCGGATTCCCATGCTGCTCGCTGCGATAGGCCCCAAGAACGTGGCCCTGGCCGCCGAGATCTTCGACGAATGGCAGCCCTTCCTGTTCCATCCCGAACTCTGCGATCTCGCATTCGGAGCCGCGCTCGCGGCAGGTCGCGCCAAACGCGATCCGGAGCTGGGCGACCTCGGCATCGCCGTGCAGACCTTCCTCCTCGTCACGGACGACGCCAGCGCGCAGGCCGAGGCACTGCAGCACGTGCGCAACCACGTCGCGCTGTACGTCGGCGGGATGGGCGCCCGGGGCAAGAACTTCTACAACACGCTGTTCACCCGCTACGGATATGCCGATGAAGCGGAGACCATCCAGACGCTGTACCTGGAGGGAAGGAAGGACGAGGCCGCGGCCGCCGTGCCGGAGGACTTCGTTCGCTCCATAGCCCTCGTCGGCCCGGTCGAACACCTTCAGGCGCGGGTGGCCGCCTACCGGGCCGCGGGGGTGAGCTGCCTCATCGCCGAGCCGATGGCCCAGACGCACGCCGACCGCGTCGACCACGTGGCTGCGCTCAAGGGTCTCGCCAGCTAGTTGCGGCTCCCGACGTCACCCATCACCAGTTCGACGAGCCTGAACTTCTGCACCTTGCCCGTCGGCGTCTTCGGCAGGTCGTCGGCGCTGACGAAGACGACCCGTTTGGGCACCTTGTACTTGGCCAATTTCTCCCGACACAGCGTCGTGACGTCCGCCTCCGTCAATGTGGCGTCGGGGGCGAGAACAATGACAACACAGCCGATCTCACCCCAGCGTTCGTCGGCCAGTCCGATTGCGAAGACCTGGCTGATCGCGTGGTGGCGTGCCAGCAGGTCTTCGATCTCCTTGGGCATCACGAGTTCGCCCCCGCTTTTGTAGAGCTCCTTGGTGCGACCGGTGATGCGGAGGTATCCGTCGGGCCCCACCACTCCAAGGTCACCGGAGTACAACCAATCACCGCGCAACGCCGCCGCCGTCTGCTCGGGCCTGTTCCAGAAGCCTTGCATGACGGTCGGCCCGTTGGACACCAGCTCGCCTACTGCGCCCGCGGGCAGATCCGCACCCGTCGCCGGGTCTACGGCCTTATAGATCACGAGCTGGTCGGTGCCCGGAACCGACGCCGCCCCCGCCATTTTCGGCGGGCCCACCGTCTCGGTGGTGAGGTCCAGCGGGTCCTCGGGCCGGGTCAACGTCATGGCCCCACCACATTCGGTCATGCCGTAACCGGTGACGATCTCATGAACGCCGAAGTCCTCGGCGATCTTCTGCCACAACCACCCCGGTGCGGGAGCGGAACCGCAGAGCAGTGCGGTCAACGAGGACAGATCGTAGGACGAGCGCGATGGACTTTCGACCATGGCCACCGCCATCGTCGGTACGCACAACATGTCGGTCGCCCGGTGTCGCTGGATACTCGCGAAGTAGCCCTCGGCACTGAACGCGGTGAGCGGGATGACGGCACCGCCCACGTACAGCACCGACAGCAGACCTTCCACGTAACCGAACATGTGGTAGCACGGCAGCGAGAACAGGATGCGCCTGCCGTCCTCGAAGGCGCGGGTCAATGCCGATGCGTACGCCGTCCGTAGCGCGGCATCATGCGAGGTGACAACCCCTTTCGGGGTGCCGGTGGTGCCGCTGGTGTAGAGCATGTCGGCCGCATCGTCGGGTGCCACCGCACTCATGCCGATGTCGCTGTGGCCCGCCGCCCCGAGGCCGGCGACGGTGGCCATCGTCCGGGCACCGGGGCGGGCGCGTCCGTCGGTGTCCAACACCACCACGTGTCGCAGTTGGGGAACGGCATCGCCGGCCTCGGCCGGGCGATCGGCGAAACCGGGCTCGTCCCAGCCGGGTGCAAACCCGTCGAGCATGCCCTGATAGTCCAGGCCGGCGAACCCGGTCATCGTCATCAGCACCCGACATCCGGAATCGGCGACGACATAGGCGAGTTCGTGTTGTTTGTAGAGGTAGTTGACCGGCACCGCGATGGCGCCGACCCGCGAGATCGCAAACTTCAACGTCACGAACTCGGGATGATTGGCCATCACCAGGCCCACCCGATCCCCCGGTTCGACGCCAAGCGCGCGCAGACCTGTTGCGAGTCGGCGTGACTGGTGCGCCACGTCATCGTAGGTCAGTGTCGCGGCGTCGGAGATGACCAGCGGCCGGCCTCTGTAGAGTTCGGCGCTCGCGTCTAGCCGACCGTGCAGAGTGGTCGGCTGCCATTCGGGAAAGGCGTCGCGCAGAACCTGCCGCCTGGCGTCGATCGCCGGAGCCATGTCAGATCTCCCGCAGGTCGCCGGCATCGATGGCGTCCCGCAAGGCGAACTTGCGCACCTTGCCCGTCGGGGTGACCGGCAGGGATTCCGCGACGTACCAACGTGCCGGCACCTTGAACGCAGCCAGGCGGGTGGCGACGTGATCGGCGATGTCGAGTTCGTCGGGTATCGCTGCGTCGGCGCGGATGGTGATCACCGCGGCGACGATCTCGCCCCAGCGGTCGTCGGGGATGCCGACGACGGCAACGTCGGCAACCGCGTGATGGGCGGCCACCACCGCTTCGATCTCGGCTGGTGAGATGTTCTCCCCACCTCGGATGATCAGGTCCTTGAGGCGTCCGGTCACCGTGAGGTACCCGCGCTCATCGAGCGTGCCGAGATCACCGGTGTGCACAAAGCCGTCGGCATCCACCGTGCGGGCCGTGGCATCAGGATCGTGCAGGTACTCGAGAAACTGCTGGTAGCCCCGCGCGCAGATCTCGCCCGGCTCGCCGATGGCCACCGTTTCTCCGGACGCCGGATCGACGATCTTGCACTCCACCTGGGGCAGCGGGCGACCTACCGTCGTGAGCTGGTCCCTACGAGAGTCCGAGGGCCTGGTCGCCGACAGCACGGGACCGAGTTCGGTTTGGCCGAACAGGTTAAGCACGGAGGCACCGAATACCTCTTCGGCTTCTTCGATCATCACAGGAGGCACGCTTGACGCACCTCCCATGATCACCGTTAGCGCCGGTGCCGAAACAGACGCGTTGCGTTGCGTTTCCAGCAGCGCACCGAGCATTGCGGGCACGTAGAACAGCACAGATGCCTGCTCGCGGCGCAGCGCATCGAGCACGGGGGCGGGGCGGAACCGTTCGACGAGAACGACCGTCCCGCCGAGCCACAGTGGTCCAAGTGTGGCGACCACACAGCCCGCGGTGTGGAACATCGGCAACGGGTTCAGGCATACCGAACCGTGTTTCACCTCCGACGCTTCCATGGTCAGCTTGGCGACGTTGACCAACGACCGGTGCGTGAGCAGGACGCCCTTCGGGCGACCGGTCGTACCCGAGGTGTACTGCAGCATCACCGGGTCGTCAGCCGAGGTCGGCGCGTCGGCGGCGACGCCTGGGTTTGGCTCGGCAGCCTGCCACCGACCACGCTCCGACAACGAAATCCGCAGCAGCGCCGGCAGTTTTTCCGCGACGCCGGCCGCGACGCCGGCCATGTCGTCGTCTCGATGGGTATCGGCGTGAATCAGAACCGACGCGCCGGAATGCCTCAACGCATACTCAAGTTCCTCGGCTGTCAGAGCCGGGTTGAGCGCTACGAGCACCATGCCGGCCAGCGCAGCGCCATACTGAATGACGCTCCACTCCACCACGTTCGGGGCCCAAAGGGCAACGTAACTGCCCCGGTCCGCGGTCGCCGTCAACGCCGTGGCGACTCGAACCGCCTCGCCGTGGAGTTCCGCATAGGTCAGCCGCGCCGGTGAGCCGTCATGCCGGACCCCGATGAGCGCAGGTTTATCGGCATGGCTTACGGCCCGCTGCGCCAGCACCTGACCAACGGTGAGGTCGATCAGCACCGCGCTGTCGTCCGCCGGCAGGTGTGCGCGCCGGAGGTCGACTCCCTTGGCCGCTGGTGCCACTGTCATTGCATTCTCCTCGCCGAACCGGTGCCGAATCTGGGAGGCATATCGGAATCTCCCGTGAAACATTGCCGAGTAGGCGAACGTGCCACCATACGGCTGACGGTAGCCGTTTCAGCGAGACCCGCCGTGACCCTAGCGCATTTTTCTACTGCATGTTAGATTTTATATGACTGACCACCGTCCGGTGCAGAATGCCCCTGATCTCATAGGGGACCATCGCTCCACCTTCGACACGCGTGTTCGACAGCCGCATAAGGCAGGTGAACTGACGATCAGCGACAGGACAGGGCTCGCGGCTACCTCGGGTGGTCCCATGTTGCGATTCGGAGTCTCAATCGCACGCGACAGCGAGCCCGTGCCCACTGATTTTAATGTTCGATAAATCGTGATCGGTCAATGAGAGGACAGCCTGACCATGACTCTTCCGCACCCGGCAGAGGACCTCGACGTGTTCGCCGCCGCCTACTCCACTGCGTGGACCAAAGATCCCGTCGGTCTGGTCGAATTCTTCGATCCGGCGGGCACCTACTCCGATATGGCCATGGGCACGACCTATACGGGCCGTGACGACATCCAGCGCTTCCACCGGTGGATGCTGAAGTTCGCACCGGACTCGGTCATCGAATTCAGCGCCCCAGCTGCTCGCGACGGGGTGCTATACCTCGAATGGCTCTGGGATGGATCCTTCGAAGGCTCGCTCCGGCTGGCTGACGGGTCGCTCATCCCGTCCAACGGGCAGCGGTTCAGCGTCCCCGGGATCGCCGCCTGCCGGTTCACCGACGACGGCACGCTGACAAGCCATCGGGACTTCTGGGACATCGGCCAGATGATCGCCCAACTGCAGACAGCGCCACAGGCCTGACAAGAGTTGCGAACTCGCACTCCGCCCGACGAACTCGACACACCCCTTGCGCGGCGTCCGAGTCCCCGAAGTCGGAGCCCAGTCGGTTCGGTCAGGCGTTGATCCACTCGACGACCTCGTCGAGAGGCGCCCGCGTGGTCCGGAACTTGGCTGTCGGGTGATCAGTGTCGGGGTAACCGAACGAGATACCGCACACAATGGTGCGATCGCGCGTCAAGCCGAGTTCCGTGCGGAGAACTTCGGGATACATCGCAAGGGCGGCCTGGGCGACGCTGCCGACGCCGTGCGCCGCCGCAGCGAGAAGGAAGTTGCTGACGTAGCCACCGCAGTCGACCGCGCCGTAGGGGCCCAACGCTTCATCGCTGTGGATGATCGCCACATGCGGTGCATCGAAGAACACGAAATTCCTTAGCGTTTGGGCCATCCGGCTCTGATGATCGTCGCGCTCGATACCCAGTGCGTTATAGAGCTGGTACCCGCTTTCCCGGCGTCGGTCGCGATGGACACCACGATATTCCCGAGGAAAGGCAAGGTCGGGCGTCTCGGTGTGACCGCTTGACGCTGCGGCGTACAGCGCGTGGCGGAGCCGCTCAGTTCCCCTACCGCTGGTGATTGCGACCTGCCAAGACTGACTGTTGCACCACGAAGCGGTCAGTTGGGCAGCCGACAGAATCGCCCTGATCGTCTCGTGAGCGACCGGTTCGGGCCGAAATGCGCGACAGCTCGATCGGGCGGCCAACAATTGACCGAGCACGATGGCCGCATCGGGCGGCAGGCCTTCAGACCTGCCGGATTCGGCGATCACATCAGTTTTTGTGGTCAATGTTCTTGCCTCTCTTCGCGTTGGGAGTGCAGGGCGAGGGTGTCAGGCCAGTTCGAGAATGGTGGTTCCCAGCTTGTCTCTCCCGGCCACCAACCGCACTGCCTGCGCGGCGTCGTCGAGGCTGAATCGTCCGGTGACGGGAGGCGCCAAACTGCCCGAGACGAGCATCGCTTCGAGTTTGTCGCGGTTGTGGGCGGCCTCGACCGGTTCGCGGCGCTCGAAATCGGCGATCTCATAACCGATGATGCAAGAACCCTTGAGCAGAACCAGGTTCAGTGGAATGCGTGCCGGAGCGCCGGCGGCGAAACCGACGACGACGAATCTGCCCGCGTAGCCCGTAGCCCGAAGCGCCGGTTCGGAGAACTGGCCACCGACCATGTCCAGCACGACGTCCGCACCGCCGGTGCAGGCGGCTTTCAACGCGTCCTTGAAATCGGGCTCGGTGTACCGGACGGCTTCATCAGCCCCGAGATCACGACAGAAGGCCAACTTCTCCTCTGTGGAAGCGCACGCAATAACCCTGGCGCCCAGAGCCTTCCCCACCAGCACGGCCGCACTGCCGACACCACCAGAGGCACCAAGAACCACCAGGCTCTCACCGCTGCGCAGCCGACCCTTCGAGACGATCGCGTCGTATGCAGTTCGGTACGGCGCACCCGTCAGACAGGCGAGATCAGCACTCAGCCCATCTGGAGTCAGACGAAGCTGGGTCTCACTGAGCACGGCGCGCTCGGCGTATGCCCCGACAAAGGCCATGCCATGCACCCGATCGCCGACACTAAACCGCGAGCACCCCGGCCCGAGTTCGACAACAACTCCGGCAACATTGTTCCCGGGCACGAACGGCCGCGGGACCGGTATCTGATACTGACCCCGGATGACCAAGGTGTCCACGAAATCTACCGACGCCGCGTGAACCTGCACGAGGACCTGACCGGGGCCAGGTGTCGGATCATCAACCTCCGCCACTGTCAGGCTAGTGAGATCCTCGCCCTTGCACAGCAGTGCCCGCATGCCTATCACCCTCATTGCCAGTGTGGCACTCAGTGCCATCCCAATACTAGGTGTCACCATAGCATCCGATGCCGTCCGCAGCTACACTTCATCCATGACGACTCCCCCGGTCGAACCGTTGCAGCAACGCATGCGGGATCGAATGCGTACCGAAGTCGCAGCCACCGCCGTTGACCTGTTCCTTGCCAACGGATTTGACGAGACTACGGTCGACGAGATTTGCGCCAGGGTGGGCTTGTCGCGGCGCAGCTTCTTCCGGTACTTCCGGGGGAAGGAAGACGTCGTGGTCTCCGAGTTCACGGCGGTGGCAGAGCAAGGGTGCCGCGAATTCGTCGCCAGGCCGCCAGACGAGGACGTGTGGACAGCGCTGCGACGAGGTATGGATCCGTTCGTGGCCTGGGTTGACGCGGACCGCCGCCGAGCGATTGCTCTCCTCCGCCTCGTCGAGCAGTCGCCGACCTTGCGGGCAAGCTACCTCGACCGTGTCGATACTTGGCGGGCCAGCTTGGCGGTCGTCCTCAGCGCCAGACTAAGTAACGGCGACGACCCCAACGAGCTTGAGGTTGCCGTCATTGCGGCCGCCTGCATTAGCGCCTACATTGCGGCCTCTCGCCACTGGGCTTCTTCGGCCAATGGCGATTCGCCGTCGACGACATTCGATGAGGCATTCGGAGTACTGGCGCCAAAAGTTCTACCCACCAAGACAAATCGTCATAGCTCACCACGCCGACGGAAGCCCCCGATGGGCCAGTAGCGGACTACCGACCAGACGGTGACCGCCGTCCGTTCGCCGACTTCCGAGGAACTCCAGAAGCGCGTTTCGAATATGTGTTAAATTACGGTCTCTGCGTCACCGTGCGGCGGCATGACCATCGTCGTCGGCCCACCATTTCGCGTTGAGAAGAGGTCGCCATGTCACCGGAGCATGCCGCCGACTACATCGTGGTCGGCGCGGGATCGGCCGGATCGATCATCGCGAGCCGACTGGCGGCAGCGGGTGCGAGCGTGACCCTGGTAGAAGCGGGCGGTACCGATCGACGCCCCGATGTGGCGCTCCCCCTTGGCGTCGCCTCGCTCTATCTGACGGCCAACTGGAGGTACCCCACCGCACCTGAACCAGGCAAAGAGGGGAAAGCCAGCGCCTTCGCCAGCGGGCGGATAATCGGAGGAAGCGGATCTATCAATGCGATGGTCTACGCCCGCGGACGACGAACCGACTACGACGGCTGGTCGCAGGCCGGTGCGTCCGGCTGGTCCTACCGAGACACACTCCCCTATTTCAAGGCACTGGAAAGTTGGGTCGACGGTGCCGATGAGTACCGCGGCGGCTCCGGGCCCATCGCGGTGTCGTGGTGCGGCCATCATCATGAGGTCGACGATGCCTTCATCCAGGCGGCTGTGGACACCGGCCACCGACTCAACCCAGATCCCAACGGCGCCGACCAACTGGGAGTGGCGCGAACCCAGGTCAACCAGCGGCGGGGCTACCGCAGTTCATCAGGCCGGGAATTCCTTCGACGAATCCCTCGCCAGCAGCGCCCACACATCCTGACGCGCACGACCGCGACCCGCGTGATCGTCGAAAACGGGCGGGCCGTCGGCGTTGCGATCGGCGACGAGATCATCAGAGCCCGACAAGAAGTGGTGCTGTGCGCGGGCGCAATCGGCTCTGCCGCGTTGTTGATGAACTCCGGCATCGCTGCCGGTGGCAGCGTCGCCCACCTGCCAGGCGTCGGCGAGAACTTCCACGACCACCTGGTCGTCACCCAGTGCTGGGCCTCGAAGGTCCCGACCATCAACAGCATGGGCCCGATCGGCGCCGCCCGAGCGCTTCGCGAATTCCTCACCCAAGGTGCGGGTCCCATGACCACGACTCCTTTCGAAGCCCAGATCTTCACCGAGGACTTCCAGATCGCGATTACCCCGATCCGATACGAGCTCAATCCCGTGACCGGTCGTGCTGTGGTGAGACGCACCAGCGCCTTCACGGCCTATACCGTGCTGATGCATCCCGAAGGCCGAGGGCGGGTCCGCGTCCGGGACGGCAAACCGTATATCGACTTCGACCGGTTGGGCAGGCCCGACGATGTACGAAAGCTGTTGGCGGGCGCCGAACTGACCCGCGATCTCATTCAGTCGCAGCCGGCCATGCGCGGGGTGGCCGGCGCCAATCTGACCCCGATCGAAGACGATGCGCGTCGTTGGCTATCGACAGCCGAGAGCAGCATTTACCACGCCGTCGGAACATGCCGCATGGGTACCGACGACGGCTCGGTCGTCGGTCCGGACCTGCGCGTTCATGGCATCGACGGCCTGCGGGTCGCCGATGCCTCGGTGATACCGGCCATCACCTCAGGCAACACCAACGCCCCCACCATGATGATCGCCCTGCGCGCAGTCGATTTCATCCTCGGCGCCGCATCTGTGAGCTGACCGACTCGCCTAGCGGCCGAGTTCGCGCCCCACGATCGACACGAACGACACGCAACCACCCGGACGGCCGCCGAGATTATGGGTCAGTGCCGTGTGCGGATCGGACAGCTGGCGCTCCCCCGCCCCACCGCGGAACTGCAACCATGCTTCGTAGAGCATGCGGAGACCGCTGGCACCGACCGGGTGGCCGAAGGACTTCAATCCGCCGTCGGGATTGATCGGCAGGCGTCCGTCGGCGTCGAACTCACCGCCGAGCACGTCCTTCCACCCTTGGCCGGTCTCGGAGAACCCGAGATCTTCCATCAGGACGATCTCGGTCGGGGTGAAACAGTCATGGACCTCGGCCATCGACAGCTGGCTACGTGGATCGCTGATTCCGGCCTGGTTGTAGGCATCTCGTGCGGCCTTGACCACTTCGGGAAAAGTCGTGTAGTCGAACGCCGAGTCGAACGAACCCTGTGTGGAACCGGCCACCAGGGACAGTCCTTTGACGTACATCGGCGTATCGGTGTACTCCAACGCACGCTCTGCGGGAACGATGAGCGCGCACGCGGCACCATCAGAGACACCCGAGCAATCGAAGACGCCGAGACGGCCCGCGACCTTGACGGCCTTCTCGATGGTCTCCGGCGCCACCGGTGAGCGGAACTGTGCCTTGGGGTTTCGTGACCCGTTGTCGTGGTTCTTCCAGGCCACGTGCGTCATGGCCGCCCGCATCTCGTCGGGATGCACACCGTGCTTGGCACAGTAGGCCGGATCCAGCAGCGAGAATGCCGCGGGAGCCGTCATCGACAACTCCGGCGAGGTGCCGTCGCCGGGCGGGTCGCTGCGCATCAGGCCGGAGAACCCAGAGTCCTTGAGCTTTTCCACGCCTACCGCCATGACCACGTCGTAGGCGCCCGACGCCACCCCGTAGCACGCGTTGCGAAACGCCTCGGAGCCGGTGGCACAGTAGTTCTCGACCCGTGTGACGGGTTTGTCGTCGGTGGAGATCGCCCGGCTGAGCGTGAGACCCGATTGGCCGGAACCCAGCGTGCCCAGCCAGTAGGCGTCGATATCGCTCTTGGCGATATTCGGCGTCGACTCGATGCACTCACCGAACGCCTCGAGGATCAAGTCCTCGGTGGAGCTGTCCCAGCGCTCACCGAAACGGGTGCAGCCCATCCCGACGACGGCGACCTTGTCGGTGATCCCACGGCTAGCCATCGTTCCCCGATTCTTCGTCGTCCAACAGGTGTGACTTCCAGAAGTAGTCATGCACGCCGCCCGCGGTGAACAGCCGCCGGAAGGTGAAGGCCACCCTGGCGCCGACGCGCAGCTGTGCCGGCTCGGCGTCGGTGACCTCGATGGTGCAGCGTCCACCGCCGTCGACGTCGACCACAGCCTGAATCATCGGCGGCGACGGTGAATAGGCAAGATGATCGACCGTATGGGTGACGATGCTGCCCTGCAGCGCCGAGACCGGAGCGGGGTCCATCTCATCGAGTGCACCGCAACTCCGGCATACCCGGATGGGCGGCAGATGCACGAACCCACACTGGCGGCACCGCGTCCCGGCGAAGCCGAACTTCCACTGCTGCGCCCGGGCGGCGGGCGGTGCCGCCGGGCGATCGGGCTCCGGCCGGCGGGGCGGTTCGAGTTCGACCAGCCCGTGCCAGGACAGGTAGGTCAGGTGCGGCACCGCGATGCCGCCGGCGCGTTGCGCGCTGACCGGAGTCGCCTGTCGGGCAGACGGCAGCGACGCGGTGGCGCGCAGCAGCAGCGCGTCGCAGCCGTCGTACGCGTTGATCACCAGGATCGTCTCACCCGGCTCGGCGACATCGAGAGCCGCGCACAGCGCGATCGCGGCATCGGAGGCGCCGGAGAACCCGACCGGTGAGGTGTGGGTCGCCTTGGCCGCCTTGACCAGAGTCGAGATCCGCTTGGTGATCGCACTGTTGGGGCAGGCGACGGCGACGTGATCCACCTCGGCGAGACCGGAGTCGGCGAGAATCTTGTCGACCGTCGCACGGATCAGCCCCGCGTAGCGCTCCGCACCGAAGCGCTCCTCCCACTGCTCGCCGGTGACAGATCGCGGGGAGCGCCACCGATCGAGGAACTCCGCCGTCAGCGAGCTGCTCGCCACGATCTCGGCGATCGCCGGACCGTCACCGAACAGCAGGGCAGCCGCGCCGTCACCCCCGAGACGCTCATCCGCCGAGCCCGGCCGGCCCACCCTGACGTCGGCGCTGACCGCCAGACCTCCGGTCGAGGCTGCCGATCGCCACGCCGCCACGGTGCTGCGCCCGGTGCCACACAGATCAGTGGCGAAGACGGTTTCGGGCAACCCCAGCGCGGCATGGATAGCCACGGCGTTGGTCTTGTCGGCGTACGCCGGACTGCTGGTGGCGAAGTACAGATTGGCCGGCGCCGACTGTCCATGCAACACCCTGGCACCGGCGGCGACCGCCATGGTGGTGCTGTCCTCGTCATAGGACGCGACGACGCGGTCGCCGCGCCGCAGGCCGATATCACCGCCGGCCACCCGGCGACTCGGCAGGTAGGAGGCGTAGGCCAGCAATCCCGTGGTCACCATCAGACTCCCCGGAAGACTGCGGCGATGCCCTGGCCGCCACCGATGCACATGGTCTCCAACGCCAATCCCCCACCACGGGTGCGTAATTCATGCAGCATGGTGGCGAGGATCCGGACACCGGTCGCACCGATGGGATGGCCCAGGGAGATTCCGGAGCCGTTGACGTTGAGCCGGTCTTCGACGTCGGCGAGTTTGAGTCCCCATCCAGACAGCACCGCGAGCACCTGCACCGCGAACGCCTCGTTGATCTCGATCAGCGAAAGATCGTCGAAGCCCAATCCCGTTTTGCTGAAAAGCTTTTCCACCGCGCCGACCGGACCAATACCCATCCGCGATGGTTCGCATCCCATCGCGGCCCAGCCTTCGAGGTACCCGATGGGCTCCAGGCCGAGCTCATCGAGGCGGTCCTCGGCCACCACCAGACACGCCGCGGCGGCGTCATTCTGCTGGCTGGAGTTGCCCGCAGTGACCGTCCCACCCGGCGTCACGGTTCGCAGCCTGGCCAACGACTCCGCCGTGGTGTCGGGGCGGATGCCCTCGTCACGGTCGAACACGGCGGGCTCGCCCCGGCGCTGCGGAACCTCGACGGCCACCAGTTCGGCATCGAAGGCACCGCGTGCCACGGCCGCGGCGGCCCGCTGGTGGCTGCGTGCAGCGAGCGCGTCGGCGGCCTCGCGGTCGATTCCGTAGTCACCAGCGAGGTTCTCCGCGGTCTCGATCATTCCGCTGATCTCGCCGAATCGCCAAGTGGGTTGGGATCTTTCGCGACCGCGATCCAGACGGTCGTAGAGCATCTGATTGCCGGACCGGGCACCCCAGCGGGCGGTGGTCGTGTAGTGCTCGATGTTGCTCATCGACTCCACACCGCCGGCGATCACGACGTCGGCGGCGCCCGTCTGCACCGTCATCGCCGCGGTGATGACAGCCTGCAGGCCGCCGCCGCAGCGCCGGTCGATCTGCAGACCCGGCACCGTGATCGGCAGGTTGGCGTGCAGCGCCACCCAGCGTCCGATACACGGGGCTTCGGAATTGGCATAGGACTGCGCGAAAACCACGTCCTCGACGCGTTCGGGGTCAACACCACTGCGCGCCACCGTCGCCTCGACCACCTTGGCGGCGAGGTCCTCGGCGCGCAGCGGTCGCAGGCTACCGCCGAAAGTTCCGACCGCGGTGCGCACCGGGGCGACGATCGCGGCGCGCCTCATTCGCCGCGCCACCGATCGGCCGAGGGATCGAGCAGTTGGGCCATCTTGCCCTCGGGCAGCCAGACGATGGTCTCCAGTTCCATGGCGTCGAGATAGCGCACCCGGCCGGTCCGGAGGTCTTCCAGACGAAGCCGCGGCGAGTTCCCCGCACTGTCGATATTGACTGACACCTGGGCGAATTCGCTCTCCACCAACGGTCCGATACCCGGAACGCTCAAAGGTGCCTCACCGCTGAACTCGATGGACATCAGATCAAGAAACCCAGAGTCGGGAGCGGTTTGTCCTTGTTCACCAGAACCACCTTCTTGTAGGACAGGCGCAGCTCTCCGTCAGCACGGCGCAGCCGGTAGGTCACCCGGCCGGCCCAGGTCCGGTCGGCGCGTTCGTGGGACTCGAAGACCACGAAATTGGCCCCCACTTCCAGGTCCACGCCGCCGGCGGGAACCGCCCGCCCGCCGAGGAGTTCGATGTTGGAGATCAGGCGCCGCAGATTCGATGGCGGGGCCTGCGCATAGCGTCGACCCGTGCGCAGCTGCTTGAGCCGGGTGGAGATACGACTGCGGTTGTCGTAGTAGACCGACATCACCTGCAGTGGGTCCGGTCCGTCGTTGCCGGCCGGGACCCAGTACAACGCGTCGTCGGTCCACAGCGCCTCCCAGGAGTCGTAGTCGCTCTCGTCGGCGAAGCGGGCCTCGCGGAACAGGAACTGCTCGACCTCTCGGATATCGAAAACCTCCGGTACCGCTGTCAATTCGTCGATCGCACCGATCGTGCTGATCATTCCGCCTCCATCAACGTCGCGTAGTGCGACCAGAAGCCGCGCATGCCGGTCTCGTCCGTCGCACCACCGATGGTGAACCCGTTGTCGTCGGTGCGCTCACGCTGCAGGCCGCGACGGATCTCCAGCCATTCCGGCTGGCGCGCTTCCAAACCCAACTGATTGCGTTCGTACATCTCGGTGTCGTCGGCGAGCAACATGCCCGCCGGCCCGACCGAACCGACACATTGGGACACCATCCGCTTGTTCAATTCGGGTGCACCCACCAGCTGGACCGCGGTGGAGTACTGCGTGCACTGGTTGAACGCCACGGGCTGGATGTTGAACACCTGGATCTCGGCGATGAACAGGTTGGGGAAGATCATCACGTGCGGAGCACCCTCGATGAGGATCTGCTCGGCGGCTTCGCCGTGCAGTGCCCGCATCGCCGCGACGTAGTCCGGTACCCGCTCTTCGGTGGTGCCGAACCAGCGCATCGGCTCGGCGAACTTCCGGAATTCCGGCCGTAGGTCGTTCTCGCTGTGACCGTTGCCCAGGTCGCGGGTGACGGCGGTCGACGCGTCGCTGTACAGCGGCGCGATCGTGCTGCCGGTGACCCCGAAGATCGAGCCGTGGACGAACTGCGGGTGGTAGCCGTCAGTCTCGTTCTCCGCCAGCAACTTCCAGTTCGAATGGGTCTCATGGCCGAGCCAGCCGGCAGTCAGTTCGACGCGCCCTTCGGGAGAGAGCCGGACCAACCGGTCGATCTCGCCGGCGGCAGCCCCGAGGTGTTCGATCAGCGACGGGCCATCTTCGGCGAAGCTACCGAACACGAAGCCCTGGTAGGAGTCGACGCGAGCCACCCGTCCCATCGCGAGATCGAGCTTGCGGCTGCCGTAGCCCTTGAAGAACGGGAAACCGATGAGTTCGCCGGTGTTTCGGAACGTCCACCCGTGCAGCGGGCAGCGGAAGGTCGCCGAGTTCCCCTTGGCGTCGTTGCACACCTGGTTGCCACGGTGCGCGCACCGGTTCAGCAGCAGATGAATCTGACCGTCGCGATCGCGCGTCATGATGACGTCCTGCAAGCCGAGCTTCTTGCGCACATAGTCGCCGGGTTGACTGACTTCGCTTTCATGGCCGACGAACACCCAGGTGCGGTACCAGATCTTCGCCAGCTCCTCGGCGAAGATCGCCGGGTCCGTGTACAGCGAGCCGTGCACCTTGTCCCGCTGGATCAGCGGTCCCACACGGGATGCTCTTGTGCCTTCGGGGATCTCAAGACCCACTGCTTCCGAAGTCATTCTCGAACTCCTTCCCTGATGCCGAAAATGGCAGGACGTTTTTCCCGGAACGCGGTGACGCCCTCGACAAAGTCATCGCTGCCGAAGAGCACGGCCTGCGCAGCGGCCTCCCGGTCAAGCACCTCGAACGGGGACAGGCCGGGCGCCACCGCGAGCAACGACTTGATCACCCCGAACGCTGCAGACGGACCTGACGCCAGACGCGTGGCGTCCTCCAGCGCGACGGCGCGTGCAGTTCCTGTCTCCACGAGCGCGTCGACGAGGCCGATCTCCAATGCCTCCGGCGCTCCAATTGTTCTGGGCAGCATCAGCATCTGCCGGGTCCGCGCCACCCCGACGCGGGCCGGCAGCGAGACGTACGCGCCCATATCCCCGGCCAGCCCGACCTTGGTGAAGGTGGTGGCGAACCGCGCGTCCTGTGCAGCCACCACGCGATCACAGGCCGCAGCCAGTGCGGTGCCTGCGCCGAACGCCGCTCCTTCGACCGCTGCGATGACGGGCTTGCCGGTATTCCAGATGGCGCGGATGACGCGCTGCGCCAGCTGCGCTCGCTCCAGGGCATCCTGGGGCGTCATCCGCTCCATGGAGGAGATGTCACCGCCCGAGCAGAATGCCTTGCCTTCGCCCGTGAGCACGATGGCGCGCACGTCCTGGTCGCTGTCGGCGGTCTCGAGCGCCTCGGCGAGGGCCAACCGCAGCGGGATGTCGATCGCGTTGAGCTTGTCGGGGCGGTTGAGCGTCACCACCGCGACAGCACCGATCTGCTCGGTCAACACCGCGGGGGTGGTCACTTCTGGAACCTGGGCGGTCGTCGCTCGATAACGGCCCGCAGGCCCTCCAGTGCGTCGGCGGTGCCGGAGAGTTCGGAGACGGTGCGCGCCTCTTCGGCCAGCCGCTGTTCGACGGATGCACCGACTCCGCTCCACACCAGTCGCTTGCTCGCCGACAGCGCCTGGGTGGGGAGCTCGACGAGTTGGGCTGCCAAATCCTCCACCCGATTCTGCAGCTCGTCGTCGGCGACGACTTCGGTGATCAGGCCGATGTCACGGGCCTCGGTCGCGGTGATCGTCGGGTTGGTCAGGACGATCCGCAACGCCTGCCGCAGGCCGACGAGTTGGGCGAGAGTCACCGACACTCCCCCGTCGGGCGCCATTCCCACCCGCACGGCACCGGAGAAGAACTTCGCCGATTCGGCGGCGACCACGATATCGGAGGCGCACACCAGCCCGAGGCCACCACCACCGGCAGCGAAGCCCTGGACTGCCGTTACGACGGGGACCCGCAGTTGGATCAACGCCGCGGATGCCAGCTGCAGCCAGGCCGTTGCTTCGCGCAGGTAATCGGGCAGGTTGGCACCCTTGGATTCGAACGTGTGGATGTCGCCGCCGGCGCAGAAGTTGCGTCCTTCACCGGTCAGCAACACCACCCGCACTTTGGGATCTGCGTGGCACGCCAGAATCGCCTGGTGCAGGGATTTAAGTAATTCGACGTTGAGCCCGTTGGATACCTCGGGCCGATTCAGCCGTAGCCGCGCAATGCCTGCGTCCACGTCGAGCGCGACGGGTGCCGTGGCGCTGAGTTCGGTTGCTGAGCTGGTCACTGCGCTGCTCCTCGTTTACTGAACGCCGACGCACCGTTGCGGCCGGCTCCTTGGCTGATGTGGTTGACGACGGCGTCGAGTTCGTCATCCACTGCGGCGGCCAGGGATTCAGACAGTCCGGAGATCACCAACCGTTTGATGGTCACCAGGGCGCTGCGCTCCCGTCCGGCCATGGTTGTCACGAATTCCTCGGTGGCCCGGTTGAATTCGGAGTGCGGAAAGCTGCGGTAGGCCAAGCCAAGGCCGACGGCTTGAGTGCCGGTGAGCCGGTCACCGCTGAGCAGCAATCCCATGGCCTGCTGCACACCGACCAGACGTGGTAGCCGCGCGGTACTGCCGCCACCGGGGATCATGCCGAATCGCACGTGATTGTCCGCGATCCGCGCATCGTCGCTGGTGAGCACAATGTCTGCCGCCTGCAGCAGCTCGAACCCACCGGCGGCGGCAACGCCCTCCACGGCTGCCACCACCGGAATCTCGATAGCGGCAATGGCGTCGCAGGCCCGCCGGAAAGCCTCGAACAGGGTCCGCAACGCGTCGGGCCCTTGCTCGCGAAGTCGTTCCACCTCCGCGAAATCACCCCCGGCACAGAAGTTTCCGCCCGCGCCCCGAATGATGATGACGTTGACGTCTGGATCTGAACCCAGCCGGGCTATCGCCTGCTGAAGTTCCACGCCCAACTCGACGTTGATGGCGTTGAGTTGTTCCGGCCGGTTGAGGGTGATGCGGCCGATCCCTGCTTCTTCGGTGGCCAACACTGATGTCATATATATCGGCCCCCGCCGACCTCGATGACCGTGCCGGTGATGTAGCTCGACAGATCCGAGGCCAGGAACACCACCGCGCCGGCGACCTCGGCCGGTTCTCCCGCGCGCTTCATCGGGACGTCGGCCTCTCGCTGGGCGAAGATTTCCGGGGGCATGGCCTCGGTCATCGGAGTGCGGATGAGTCCCGGTTGCACGGCGTTGACCCGGACGTTGTGGTGCGCCAATTCCTTGGCCG
Source organism: Mycobacterium sp. NBC_00419 (assembly GCF_036023875.1). Classification (NCBI taxonomy): domain Bacteria; kingdom Bacillati; phylum Actinomycetota; class Actinomycetes; order Mycobacteriales; family Mycobacteriaceae; genus Mycobacterium; species Mycobacterium sp. NBC_00419. Next base: position 4,400,413 of record NZ_CP107931.1, on the reverse strand, counting down.
CGGACTTGGTCAATCCGACGATGCCGGCCTTGGCGGCGCTGTAGTTGGTCTGGCCGGGGTTACCGGATTTTCCGGACAGCGACGAGATGTTGATGATGCTGCCCGTCTTCGCCTCGCGCATCACCGCCGACGCCTCGCGCACCCCCAGCCAGGTGCCGCGCAGGTGCACGGTGATGACAGCGTCAAACTGATCGACGGTCATCCTCTTCAGGGAGGCGTCCCTGGTGATACCGGCGTTGTTGACGAACACGTCGAGGCGACCGAACTGGCCCACAGTGTCGCGAACGACCGCCTTCACCTGCTCCTCGGACGTCACGTCACAGGCCAGCCCGAGACCACCGACCTCGTCGGCTGCGGACTTGGCGGCATCGCCATCAAGGTCGACAAGCACAACGTGTGCGCCGTGCGCGTGTAGCGACCGGGCAATTTCACGGCCGATGCCCTGACCAGCCCCAGTGACGATGGCCACGCGCTCGGCAAGCAAGGAATCAACCATGGACTGTGTGGCTCCAACCAGAAGACGGACCAATTTCTAATCAATATTAAACTACTCACGAGATTGGTTCAACTACCCCACCGCGCTTCACCGGGGTTCGTTGCGCCAACAGCACAAGCGAACTCCAGCTTTTTATCATGTGTTAAATTGCGGCTTTGCAGTCGGAGGAGAGGGATTCGCCGAGATGTCGAACCGCCGTTTAACCGACGACCGAGACATCGATGCTGCGGTGGATCTGCCACCTCACGTCGTCAAAATTCCGTTACCGCTGCCGTTGACAGACCTGAAGGTGGTGAACGTCTACGCCATCCTCGGAACCGACGGCGTGACGTTGGTGGATTCGGGCTGGGCCGATGAGCACAGTGAGACGGTCCTGATCGACGCCCTTGCCCGGCTCGGCTACACCCCCGCCGACGTGCGGCGCATCGTTGTCACGCACGCTCATTGGGATCACTATTCCCGTGCCATCGATTGGCAACGACGCTATGGCACCGCGGTGATGATCGGCAGCGGAGAACGCCACTCGATCGAATCGTTTGACGAACGCACCGGCGCGTACCCCATCCAGGCACAGCTACTTCTCAAAGCCGGGGCAGTCGATTTGGCGCAGACGATCGCCGACTTGCCCCTGGAGCCGTTCGAGCGCGATGTCCCCTTCGGCCCGCCCGACGTCTGGCTCGACGGCGGTGAGCACATCGACTGCGGTGGAATCGATCTCGTTGCCCGCGCCACGCCGGGCCACACCCGAGGTCACCTGGTGTATGAGGACCACCGAGCAGGCCTCACATTCACTGGCGACCACATCCTGCCCCGGATCACACCGTCGATCGGCCTGGAACGAGCGCCGGAAGCGTTGCCGCTGCGGTCATATCTGGCGTCATTGCAGCTCTTCGTAGAGCTGCCGGACACGTGGATGCTCCCTGCCCACGGTGGTGTCACCCCGACGGTCAAGGCGCGAGCCGAAGCACTCATCGAACACCACCGGGAGCGTCTTGATCGAGCCCGCGAGCTGGTGGCAGCGGGCAACGCCTCCGCCTATCACGTCGCCCAGCAGATGTTGTGGACCCGACATGAACGCACCGTCGACGAACTCGGACCGGTACACGGCATGACCGCCATCCTTGAGGTCCTGGCGCATCTGGAGCTTCTGGTGACGCGCGGGGTGTTGGAGCGCGCGGAGTCCACACCGGTCAACCACTACGTCGTCAGTCAGAACGTGAGATGAACGTTGGTCTTCTCGACGTCACCCCGATGAGTTCGGCGAAGCTGTCAACGTGCCGGAACAGCCGGAGCTCGACGCAGTAAAGTGACCTACGACACGCACGAGATCAGATGGCGCGGACTGAGGGTATGGCTGAGACCAGAGACGCTGACGAGCGCAACCTGCTTATCGACTCGGCGTCGACAGTTCTAGCCCGCAGCGGGTGGTGGGGGTTCAAGGTCTCCAGCGTGCTCAGGCAGGCGAGGATGTCGACCCGGAGCTTCTACCGCCAATTCGACACCAAGGACGAGCTGCTCGCAGCGCTGTGGGAACGGGACTTGCTTCGCATTGCCGATACCGTGGACGGAATCATCGATCCGAGTGCGCCGGTCGACCAACGGATCTGGCAATACGTCGGCACGCTCGTCACGCGCGGGTTGGACGGGGACTTCGCCAAACCCGCCACGCTGTTTGCCACCGCGTTCCGCGGGCTGCGCCCTCAGCATTCCGAGCCCATGGACCGTTGCTTGGCAGCACTGACCGCGCCCCTGGTCGAGGTACTGGCGGAAGGTGGCCGCGAAGGAGTCATCACCGTCACTGATCCAGCCGGCGACGCCCGCATTGTCTTGGCCTTGATCGGGACTGCGCTTTTCGATGGCCCTGGCATCGGGGCTGACGGCATCCGCCAACACATCGAAGTCTCGGTCGTCCCCTTCATCGCGCGGTCATTCGGTATCGACCCGCCCGCCTCTGGACTCGCCACGCCCTAGGTATTGAGAAAGCCCCGGCCATTGGCCGGGGCTTTTCCTGGTGGAGCTAAGGGGATTCGAACCCCTGACCCCCACACTGCCAGTGTGGTGCGCTACCAACTGCGCCATAGCCCCAGGTGTGCCAGTCGAAGTTACACCACCGGCGGGTGCGGCTCAAAATCGCTGGTCAGAGCAGGCAACAAGCGGCTACCCGGGCGCAACTGCCGCTGACCTGCACCGAGATTGCACTCACGCAGCCGTCCACTCGCACTTTTCCTGCGTGAATGCAATCTCGGCGTAGGACGCATCACTAGGGCAGCTCGCCGGCGGCTTCCGGGCCCAGCGGACGGGCCGGGGTGTGCTCCAGCGGCTCGCTGTCGCGGGTTTCCGGCGCGAACACCCACCCGATGGACGCCAGCACCAGGATCGCCCCACTGACCGCGAACGCCCAGCTGAACGACAGATGCTGGGCGATCAGCCCGACACCCAGCGAGCCGATGATCGACCCGAAATCCGACATCATCTGGAAGGTCGCCACCGCCGTCCCACCGCGCGCCTTGCTGCCGATGATGTCGGCCACCGCGGCCTGCTGCGGTGAGGAGAACATGCCGGTGGCCGCCCCGGCGATCACCGCACCTGCCAGGAACACCGGCAGCGACGAGGACAACCCCACCACGGCCGTCGACACCCCGGCCAACGCCAACCCGGTGATCAGCAGCGGCCGGCGCCCGGTGCGGTCCGACAGCCGTCCCGACGGAATCACCGCCGCGACGTTGCCGATCGCGAACGTCGCCAGCGCCGCACCCGCCCATCCGGGCCCGCGGTGGAACACCTCGGTGATGAACAGCGGCACCAGCGCGACGCGCAGCCCGAACGCCGACCAGCCGGTGGCCAGATTCGACAGCAGCGCCGCCCGGTACGCCGGGTGCCGCAGCGCCACCCTCACCGTCACCGTCAGCTCGTCGGCCGGGGCTGCGGCGGCCAGCGACGAGTGCCGCAGGCTGATGAACACCACCGCCGCCGCGATCAGCAGCGCGGCGCCGTAAATGAGGAACGGCGCCGACAACCCCAGCCCCGCGGTCAGGCTGCCGACCAGGGGTCCGGCGACCGACCCCACCAGGAACGCACTGGAGAACATCCCGGCCACCCGGCCGCGCGCATTGTGGGGGCTGATCCGGATCATCAGACCCAACGCGGAGACGAAGAACATCGTGGACCCGACACCGCCGAGAGACCGGAACAGCAGCAGCTGCCAGTACGTGTGGGCGAATGCGCATGCCGCGGTGGACACCGCCACGATCAGCAGGCCGCTGACGTAGATGCGGCGCTCCCCCAGCTTCTGCACCAGCAGACCGGACGCGGGCGCGAAGACCAGCCGCATCACCGCGAAGGCCGTGATGACGAACGTCGCCGCGGTGAGGCTCACCCCGAAGTGCCGCGCATACTGCGGCAGCACCGGTGCCACCACGCCGTACCCCAAGGCGATGACCGCGTTGGACGCGATCAGAACCCAGACCTCCCGGGGAAGACCGGCCTGCGCCTCTTCCGAGGGACAGTCACCCTCCGCGACGGAACTCACGAGATGACTGTATTCACCACTTCCCGAGCGGCTTCCTGCACCTCGGCCAGATGCTCGGGGCCCTTGAACGACTCGGCGTAGATCTTGTAGACGTCCTCGGTGCCCGACGGGCGCGCAGCGAACCAACCGTCGGCGGTGGTCACCTTCAACCCGCCCAATGCGGCGCCGTTGCCGGGCGCGGTGGTCAGCTTGGCGGTGATCGGCTCACCGGCCAGTTCGGTAGCGGTGACCTGCTCCGGGGACAACTTGGCCAGCCGTGCCTTCTGCTCCCGGTTGGCCGGGGCGTCCACCCGCGCATAGACCGGCGCGCCGTACTTGCCGGCCAGCTCGGCGTAGCGCTGCGACGGCGAGGTCCCGGTGACGGCCTGGATCTCCGAGGCCAGCAGCGCCAGGATGATGCCGTCCTTGTCGGTGGTCCACACCGAGCCGTCACGACGCAGGAACGACGCGCCCGCCGATTCCTCGCCACCGAAACCGATTGTGCCGCTGATCAACCCGTCGACGAACCACTTGAATCCGACCGGCACCTCGATCAGCTTGCGGCCCAGCCCGGCCACCACCCGGTCGATGATCGACGAGCTGACGGCGGTCTTGCCCACCGCCACGGTGCCCGGCCAGTCCGGCCGGTGCGAGTAGAGATAGTCGATCGCCACGGCCAGGTAGTGGTTGGGGTTCATCAGCCCCCCGTCGGGGGTGACGATGCCGTGCCGGTCGGAGTCGGCGTCGTTTCCGGTGGCGATCTGATAGGCGTCAGCGTGGCCGACCACTTTTTGAACAAGCGCAGCCATCGCGTTGGGGGAACTGCAGTCCATCCGGATCTTGCCGTCGGTGTCCAGCGTCATGAACCGCCAGGTGGCGTCGACCAGCGGGTTGACCACCGTGAGGTCCAGGTCGTGCCGTTCGGCGATCGCCGCCCAGTAGTCGACGCTGGCCCCGCCCAACGGGTCGGCGCCGATGCGGATGCCCTCGGCGCGGATCGCGTGGATGTCGACGACGTTGGGCAGGTCGGAGACATAGGCATCCATGTAGTCGTGCCGCTGGGCACTCTGCAGCGCCCGCGCCAGCGGAACCCGCTTCACCTCGGCCAGGCCGCCGCGCAGAATCTCGTTGGCGCGCTTGGCGATTGCCCCGGTGGCGTCGGTGTCGGCCGGGCCGCCGTTGGGCGGGTTGTACTTGAACCCGCCGTCACGCGGCGGGTTGTGCGACGGGGTGACGACGATTCCGTCGGCCAGATCGGTGCTGCGGCCGCGGTTGTAGGCCAGGATCGCGTGGCTGACGGCCGGGGTCGGGGTGTAGCGGTCGGCCGAATCAATCAGCGCTACAACGTCGTTGGCTGCCAGAACCTCCAGCGCGGAAACCCACGCCGGCTCGGACAGTCCGTGGGTGTCGCGGCCGATGAACAGCGGCCCGGTGGTCCCCTGCCCAGCTCGGTACTCCACAATCGCTTGCGTGGTGGCCAGGATGTGCGCCTCGTTGAACGCCCCGTCCAGACTGGAGCCGCGATGCCCCGAGGTGCCGAACGCGACCTGCTGGTCGACGTCCTCGGGATCGGGCTGCACCGTGTAGTACGCGGTGACCAGGTGGGGCAGATCGACGAGGTCTTCGGGAAGCGCCGGCTTACCGGCGCGGGGGTTAGCCGCCATGGGACCCAATTCTGCCCGCCACAGGCGATACTGGCTCGCGGATTCACTGACGGTTAAGGGAGTAGCCCGTGTTCGGCCATGACAACCGCGAATTGGCGGCCATATTCGCCGGCGGCGCGATCGGCACCGCCGCGCGGGCCGCGCTGGCGACGCTGGCCGTGCCCGACCCCGCCCGCTGGCCGTGGCCGACGTTCGTCGTCAACATCGTCGGGGCGTTCCTGCTCGGCTACTTCACCACCCGCCTGCTGGAACGACTGCCGCTGTCGAGCTACCGCCGCCCCCTGCTGGGCACCGGCCTGTGCGGCGGGTTGACGACGTTCTCCACGATGCAGGTCGAGACGGTGCGCATGATCGAACACCAGCACTACGGCCTGGCGATCGGCTACACGGTGGCCAGCATCGCCGCCGGCCTGCTGGCGGTGTCCGCCGCGACAGTGCTGGTGCGCCGGGTCAGGATTCGCGCGTGAGCGTCGCGGTGTGGGCCGGTGTGCTGGTCATCGGCGGGCTGGGCTCGGTGGCCCGGTTCGTGGTCGACCGCGCGGTGGCGCGCCGGGCGGCCAGGTCGTTTCCGTTCGGCACGTTGACCGTCAACATCTCCGGGGCGGTGCTGCTCGGTTTCGTCACCGGGCTGACCCTGAGCCACCAGGCCGCCCTGCTGGCGGGCACCGCATTCGTCGGCGCCTACACGACCTTCTCGACCTGGATGCTGGAAACCCAACGCCTCACCGAGGAACGCCAGATCAAGCCGGCCGTCGCCAACCTGGTGGTCAGCGTGGCGCTCGGCCTGCCCGCCGCGATGCTCGGCCAGTGGATAGCGAGCCTGATATGAGTGACACCTACCTCAAGCTGACCACCTACTTCGGTGAGCGCGCACGTGCCGGCTCGCGATTCCTGGCCGAGGCCTTGCTGGACACCTACGCCGAGCACGAGGTGGCCGCCAGCGTGCTGCTGCGCGGCATCGCCAGCTTCGGACCGCGTCACATCATCCGCAGCGACCAGTCCTTGACGCTGTCCGAGGATCCGCCGGTCGCGATCGCCGCCGTCGACTCCGAGGCGGTGATCGGTGCGCTGGTGAGCGACGTCGTGGCGATGACCCCGCGCGGCCTGATCACCCTGGAACGGGCCCGACTGCTGAGCAGCCATCTCGCCGGTGCTCCCCTGCCCGACCGCGACGCCGTCAAACTCACCCTTTACGTCGGCCGGCGCCGCCGGGTTAACGGGCTGCCCGCCTACTACGCGGTGTGCGACCTACTGCACCGCCACGGATTCGCCGGAGCCTCGGTGTTCCTCGGCGTCGACGGCACCTCGCACGGGCAGCGACGCCGTGCCCATTTCTTCAGCCGCAACACCGACGTCCCGGTGATGATCGTCGCCGTCGGCACCTCCGACCAGGTGCAGCAGGTGCTGCCCGGGTTGGAGGCGGTGCTCTATCAGCCGCTGGTCACCGTCGAGCGCGTCCAGGTCTGCAAACGCGACGGGCAGTTGTTGGGCCGCCCGCCAGCGCTACCTGCCGTCGACGCCCACGGCCGTGAGCTGCGCCAGAAGCTGATGATCTACACCTCCGAAGCCACCCACTACGACGGCGAGCCAATCCACCGCGCCCTGGTGCGCAAGCTGTGGGAGTCCGAAACCGTCACCGGCGCAACGGTATTGCGCGGCATCTGGGGATTCCACGGTGATCAGAAGCCGCACGGCGACAAGCTCATCCAATACGGGCGCCAGGTGCCGGTGACCACCATCGTCGTCGACACCCCCGAGGTGATCGCCAGCTGTTTCGATCTGATCGACGAGGTGACGGGCAGCCATGCCCTGGTGACCTCCGAGATGGTGCCCGCACTGTTGATGCTCGACGGCGGGCAGCGCCGCGGCACCACCGACCTGGCCGACTACCGCTTCTAGGGCGTGTCTCCCCTTAGGAGTGCGGTCACTCGCTCTCGTGCGGGTCGCCGATCGCCCGGCCGAGATCACTGATCCTCGTCAGCCCGTAGCGCGCCGCGGTCGCGGCGGTCACGACGATGCCGTTCGTGTTCGCGGCCCGCGCCGGCTGCAGAGCGACAAGGCCCGTTCCCTGCAACGCCTGCGCGAGCGCCGCATGGGCTTGGGGTGGATCCGAGATCCCGCCCCGGCTGCCGTCCAAGTATGCAAGGAGGCTGCCCACATACTCGGGGACGAGGCCGACCACGCCGTGGCAGAGCAGCGGAAAGTACTCGTCGCGGTTGCCAATCTCGAGGCGCCGCTCGACCGGGAAGCCTGCGCCCGCCAGCGCGTGTGCGTAAAGCTCGGCCACGGTCACGCTCTCGGCGAAGTTGGCCGAGCCGACGACAATCACCGGTCGGTTTCTCCCCGGTGCGCGCGACGTCGGGCCGCATCGCCGCTCGGCGAGGAATTCAGCCGCCGTCGCCGCGGGAGATGCCCCGAGAAGGACGCGGCGATTGAGCTCGGCAAGGCGCTCGGTCGTGAGTTCCGCGTTCACCGCGTCGATGGTCGCGGCGAGGGGCGCGCCGTGTGCCTCGCGCAACTCGTCGCGCAGGATAGGCGTCACGCACTCGGCGGGCTGGGCGTGCCGATCATCCTCGAGTAGGACGAAGTCACCGGCGAGCAGGCGCGGATCGGTGGTGAAGAGCACGCCAACCTGAATCGCTCCCCTTTCGAGCGCGTCGACGGTGCGCGGCCCTCCGGAGTCGGTGACACGAAAGTCCTTGAAGGTGAGCCCATACCGTGTCTGCAGCAGCGGCAGACAGAGCAGTTCGGTTGGACATTCGGGTCCAGAGCCGAACACCAACTCCTCGGCCGGGATCACGCTGGCTCCGCCCTTCACGGGTCGAGCTTGTTGCTTTCGAAGACCAGGAAGCTGGCGCCCTGAGGGTCGCGCAACAGGCTGAAGCGGCCTTTCGGCTGCTCGGCCGGCCCCGCGAGAACCGTGCCGCCGGCGGCGACCGCGACTGCGCCGGCCTCGGTCACGTCGGCCACGACGAAGTAGGGCAGCCAGCACGACGGCACGCCAGCGTCCGCTGCTGTCAGACCGCGTAGCCCGCCGTTGTCGCCCGAAGGCACCAGCACCCCAGGTGCTCCCACACGGATCACCCAGTAAGGCATCGGCATGCCAGCGAGAAACTCGATGCGCCAGCCGAACAGGCCAGAGTAGAAGGCGATCAGGGCATCGACATCCGGGGTGGTGAGCTCATTCCACGTCAGGCAGCCGGGCTCGTTCACGCAGGTTGCGCCGAAGTGCCGGCCGGGCTGACAGAGGTAGATGACGGACCCGCGCGGATCGCGCACGACTACCAATCGCCCTCGGTCTCCGAAATCCAGAGGCCCGGCGAGGACGGTGCCTCCCAACGCACGGGCGCGGGCTGCCATCGCGTCGACGTCGGCGACCGAGACGTGCGAGTTCCAGCGTGCCTCACCACCGGCGGGGTCGGTCGCCCCGAGCGCATAGAGCCCGGCGACCTCCTGCTGCTCGCGACGCAACACCGTGTACGAGCAACCGTCCGGCATGCGTCGCTCGTCCGGCGTCCAGCCGAAGAGCGTCCCATAGAACGCTGTGGCGGCCGCCGGGTCCGTCGTGGCCAGGTCGACCCAGCTGAACGTCCCATCGGCGTACCCGGTGCGCGCTCCCATGCGCCGCAGCCTACCCGCGCGACAACTTCTTATGCAGGCCAAAACTTTTCATGAAGGCCAGAACCAAGATGCCGAGCGCGCGCTGTGTGAGTTCACGACATAGGTGACAGCACGGTCAGCAGGATCGCCGAGTCGTCTACGGCGTGCAGCCCGTGCCGCTCGCGTGGCACCACCAGCAGGTCGCCGGGCAGGCCGTCCCAGCTGTCGTCGGCGGTGGCCAACTGGACGTGACCGCGCAGCACCTGCAGCGTGGTCTCCCCCGGGCTCTGGTGCTCGCTGAGGTCGCGACCGGCGGCCAAGGCGATGAGGGTCTGGCGAAGCTGATGGTCATGGCCGCCGTGCACGGTGTGCGCCGAGCGGCCGCTGTTCGACGACCGCGCGGCCTCGAGATGCTCGTCGGCGAGCTGGGACAGAGATACGAACTCCATGACTTCCTCCGTAATTTCACGCGGTCAGCAGCAGGACGCCGGTGACCAGCAGTGCCACGACTTTGACGATCTCGAACCCGACGTAGACGAAGTGCGCGTGCGAGCGGCCCGCCTCGGCTTGGCTGGGATCGGCCAACACGGCATCGGAACGTTTGGTCAGCGCGGGCCGCAGTCCGATCACCTGGACCAGCAGCGCACCGATGGCCACCAGGGCCCCCGCGATGACGCCGACGCCGGGCCTGCCGGCCACCAACGCGGCCACCACGACGATCGCCAGGGCGATCTCACAGGCGTTGAGCGCGCGGAACACCAGCCGCCCGATTCCCAGGCCGAGCGCAATGGTGACGCCGGGAGCCCGGAACTTCAGCGGCGCCTCGATGAACGAGATCGCCAGCACCATGCCCAGCCATACGAAGATCACTGCCACCGCGACCGCGACCCAGGTGTCCACGACTCCCCCTCACTGCCACGCTGCGGCGAGACCCCCGACCCATTCTGCAGCCTGGTCCGGGTCCTCCGGCGGCGAAGCCACCAGAACGTGTTCGTCGACTCCCAACTCTGCCAGGCGGGCGGTGTCCGACGGGTGCGGATCGGCCAGCGCGACGGCCAGCCGCAGTTCGCCGGCGTCCCGACCGGTCTCCTCGCACAACCGATGCAGCGTGGCCAGTTTGGCGGCGACCTCGTCGGTGTCGCGCAGGTTGAAGCCGTACCAGCCGTCACCCCACTGTGCGACCCGGCGCAGTGCGGGCTCGCTGTTTCCGCCGAACAGGATCGGGATTCCGCGGTTGTGCACCGGTTTCGGGTTCACCCGGATCGCCGAGAACTTGGTGAATTCTCCTGCGTGGGAGGCGATGTCGTCGCGCCACAGGATGCGCATGGCGGCGACGTAGTCGGCGGTGCGGGCCGCACGACGCTCGAAGGGGATACCGAGAGCGTCGAATTCCTCACGGGACCAACCGATTCCGACCCCGAGCGCGAATCGGCCGCCGCTGAGCTTGTCCAGGCTGGCGGCCTGCTTGGCGACGATCACCGGGTTGTGTTCGGGGAGCAGCAGCACTCCGGTCGCCAGACCGATGCTGTGTGTCGCCGCGGCGGCGAACGACAGCCCGATCATCGGGTCGATCCAGTCCGCGATCGCGGGCACCGCGATCTGTCCGTCGTCGGCATACGGGTAACGCGATGCCGACTCGTCGACCATCACCACGTGCTCGCCGGACCACAACGTGGCGAAGCCGTGCTGCTCAGCAGAGCGGGCGACGGATTCGATGACTTCCCGCCCGGAACCTGATCCGATCCCGAGTGCGTGCAAGCCGAGTCGCATGCTCGGGATCATCGCACGGGCATCATGGGGTGATGGGCGACAATCCGGTGGCGGTGTTGCAGCGCTGGCAGGATGCCGGCGCCCGCTGGTCGGTGATCACCCGCCGCAGTGCCTCGGTGACCGTCGGCCTGTACCGCTGCGACGGCGGCGAGTGAACCTGGAAGGTTCTGCTGCACCCGCCCGAGCCGGTCGGGTAAACACGGCGGTATGCGAAAGGTGCTGTGGGGCGCGACGGCCGCTGTGGGCCTGTCTGCGGTCGCGGCATGCGGCGGCAGTCCGTACACCACGGCAACCCTGACCACGACGTCATCGAGCACGGCGACCCAGACCACCACCGTCGTCGCCATCCCGGCTCCGGCGCCGGCGCCGCGCACCGTCAGGTGGGTGGACTTGCAGGCCGGCGACTGCCTGGCCGATCCGCCCCCGAGCGATCCCGCGGTGGTGATGGTGTCCGTCGTCGACTGCGCCGGCCCGCACCAGGCCGAGACATTTCTGCGCGCACCGATACCGGTCAACGCCGCGCTGACCGGCGTCGGCAATCAGCAGTGCGACGCCGGGCTGGCCAGGTACACCGGCGGAGGGCCGTACACCCTGAGCTACCTCATCGACTCCGAGCAGGATCGCACCTCGAACAACCCGTACCCGAGCACGGTGATCTGCCTGCTGCAGGGCACCGACGGCCAGCCGATGACCGGGTCTGCTCGGCGCTGAGGTTGTCGGTGCCCGCCGTTACGTTGTCTGCCCCAGGGCCAAGAGGAGACGACGATGGCCGAAGTGTTCGAAGCGACGTGGTTCTTCCTGCCGGGTATCCCGCCGTACGCGGTCTGCGACGATCTGCAGACCCTGGCGGCGTGGGCACATCAGCACGTCCCGCGCCAGGGAAAGCGGGCCCGTCCCCTGCTAGTCGGCAATGACAAGAGACTGTGGTTCCTGCAGGCGGACGGCAGCCTGGCCGAGGTGTCGCGCACCCGCAAGTCGTGGCGCTTCCCCAGTCCCAGCGATGCCTATTGGCGGGCCCGGGAAGGTACCGACGCGTGGAATCAGCGCCCGCACAGGCCACATTCACCGGAACGGAAGAAGCACGTCCCGATCCGGGTCAGCACGCTGAGCGCCGCCGAGCACGGCTACCTGGAGTGGCTGGAGCACAACTGGCAGTCCGTGGAGTGACGCCCGTACCGGAATAGAAGACGTTGTCGGCCAACGTGATTCGTCGCCACGTGGCGAGAAGGGCTCAGACCCGCGAGGCGAAGAACTGTCCAGTGGCCGCGGACGCGTCGACGGCCGGGTTCATCGGCCAGGTGTGCCCTGCGCCATTGACGCTGACGAACTCGACCTGGGTTCCGCCGGCGCAACCGCTCACCGTGAATCCCTGCGGGTTCGGCGCGGGCACACTCGGGCATTGATCCAGCGCCCGCCACCGTTCTGCCATCGCCGGTGCGCTGACGATCTCGCTGGGCCCGCCGCGCCCCACCATGGGTCCCCCGGCGAAGGGCACCACCGGATCGTCGGTGCCGTGAATGGCGAGCACCGAGACCGGCTTGGAGGGGTTGCACGCCACCCCGACTCCCAGCGTTCCGGCCACCGGCGCGACCGCCGACACCAGGTCGGCCCGGTCACACGCCAGCCGGTTGGCCATGAACGCGCCGGCCGACATCCCGGTCACGAAGACGCGCCCCGGTGGAATGCCGAAATCGCGACTGAGTTGGCCAATCAGCGCGGCGAGGAATCCGACGTCGTCGACCCCGTCCCGGTCGGGCACCGAAGCGCCACGCCCGTCTGCCCAGCTCATGTCGATGCCGTCGGGGTAGGCCACGACGAACCCGTACCGGTCGGCGATTGCGTTGTAGTTGGTGACCCCGGCCTGGATGGCGCCGGTCTGCCCGGCGCCGTGCAGGTTGATGACCAGACCCGACGGGTTCTGGAGGCCCGGGGGGACGTGCAGGACGTAGGTGCGCTGCATGCCGCCGAAGGTCAGTGCACCCGGCGGATCACCAGGGGCGGCCCACGCGGGTCCAGTGGTGAGTGCGGCGACAACGATGAGGCCGGCAACGAATGCCGTCGTCCGCGTGATCACGCTCCCAGTGTGCCCGTCTGGCCCAAAACGATGGGAAAACGTCGAAATCCGGTGGCCCAGTGTTCGCCTGCCGGACACCAACCGACCTGATTGCGACACGGTCACGGATGAACACCGCTTTGGGTATCACTGGTCACAACTGTCACTTCAATAACTATCGTCACTTTGGTCATCCTTCTGGCGTCTCTTGCGACGTCTCGCCCCGAAAGGTGTGCTGTGGCGCCGCGTTCCCGAATTCCCGCGCGATCGACGGCGTCGGTGCTTGTCCTCGGACTGTGCGCCTCGCTGTGTACCGCGCCGCCCGCGAGCGCGGAGCCGTGTCAGGGCGCGGCCGCGCAAGCCCAGCCGCAGCCCAATCAGGCGTTCGAGATTCCCAACCCCTCCCGGATCGCACCTTTTGACCGCCCGATCGGGCACAAGCCCACCGGCGCCAACGATGCAGCGCCGCTGCCCAAACTCGGCCAGCTGCCGCTGGCGATCATCAAAGCGCTGATACCCAAATCGGGTCAGGTGCAAAAGGAGGCGGCGGTCGCGCCGTCTCCCCAGCCCGGCGCCGCCACTACGCAGACCCCCCAGGTCGTGCAACAGGCCCCGGCAGCGGCGGTGCAACCGGCACCGTCGACGGCACCGCCCGGAACGTCGCTGGTCGGCTGGGTCACCGGCCCGGACAGCCCCAACCGCACCGTCGAGCGTTTCGCGATCACCGGTACCGACCTCGGAATCATGTGGGACAACGGCGATTCCGCTAATCAGCAGGTGCTGATGGCGTTCGGCGACACCAACGGTTTCTGCCAGATTCCGGGCAAGCAGTGGCGATACAACACGCTGTTCCGCACCCAGGACCGGTCGCTGGCGAACACCGTCGCCGTGGCCGACGGTGTGCCCGGCAATCCGTATTCCGGGTCGCCGGTCTGGCGCCAGGGCATCTCCAAACAGGTGGTCAACAGCATCAACACCGCACCGGAAGAGACCGGGATCATCCCGACGGCCGGGGTCGGCTTCGGTGGCAAGCAGTTCATGAACTTCATGTCCATCAAGAGCTGGGACGCCAACGGCGCGTGGACCACCAACTACTCGGCGATCGCGGTCTCCGACAACAACGGCGAAACCTGGGGTGTGTACCCGGGAACCATCCGCACCCCCGACGCGGGCAACGAGAACTTCCAGATGGGCGCCTTCCTCAAACCCGGACCGGGCGACCCGTACCTGTACACCTTCGGCACGCCCAACGGGCGCGGCGGCTCGGCGTTCATCGCTCGCGTGCAGCCCGCCTACGTCCCGGACCTGACCAAGTACGAGTACTGGAGTTCGGGCAGCAACTCGTGGGTCCCGGGTAACCCCGGGGCCGCCACGCCGGTGATCCCGGGCCCGGTGGGCGAGATGTCGGCACAGTTCAACACCTATCTCAAGCAGTACATGGTGCTGTACTGCAACGGCAACAACGACGTGGTGATGCGCACCGCGCCGGCGCCGCAGGGGCCTTGGGGACCCGAGCAGATGCTGGTGTCCTCCATGCAGTTCCCCGGCGGCATCTACGCGCCGTTCCTACACCCGTGGTCGACCGGCCGAGACGTGTACTACAACCTCTCGCTGTGGTCGGCCTACAACGTGATGCTGATGCACACCGTGCTGCCCTGACCTGGGCTCACACCGGGTTGGTGTCGTCGGGTGCGGGGGCCGGGCCCTTGGAGTACTGGCCGAAGAACGCGATCGCGGACACCGCTGCGACGACGCCGATCACTCCCCACAGGATCACCGAGAAGATCAGCGAGCCAAACAGGAAGTCGTAGGTCACCGCCAGGTACAGAGCCCACACGACGCGGTAGGCGCACCACAGCGCGACCAGTGCGGAGCTGATAGCGATGACGAGGCTCTTCTGACGATCGACGCGTGCGATCTGCTGCTCGACGTTGGGGGGCAGGAACTTCATCGGTGGTCCTTTCGCAGGTGCGGCGCCACTGCGACGCCGTCCCGACAATTTGGCCGCCTGCCGTCGGCTACCGATCCCAACATCGCCGCCCGCCCGGGCCTCAGCGCGGTACGTCGCCCCGTCTGCAGCCGCCGGACAGCGTTGGGCCCCTGGTGATCACGTCGCGCAGGGCCACGGTGTCGCGCACCAGATCCGACACCGGCGGCAGGGAGAGCTGCACCTCGTAGGCGACGGCCTGCCCGTCGTCGCCGCGGCAGCGCAGGCTGACCCGTTTCGCTGCCTCCGGGCCGAACGCAGCGCCGATGACCCGGCGCAGCGCCTCCAGCGACACCCGGCCGCCCGGCGCGCTCAAGAACGCCGGGTTGAGTACCTGAATCGCCTGCCCGGCAAGGGATGCCGCGACACTGAAGTACTCCTGCGCGGTGACCCCCGAGCAGGTGCCGTGCGCCTTCCATTCGTGCGGCGCCAGGATCGTGATGTCGGACATCTTCGACCGCAGGTCGGCTTGCAGATTCGGCGGCAGGTTCAGTGCCGGCAGGCTCGCATCGCGTTGCCCCGAGGGCAGCGGACAGTATTTTTCGCTCGACGGTTGCGGCCACAGGCCATGCAGGATCAGTGTGGGGCCGAGGTTGCCGACGTGCCCGCTGCGGCAGCCCGAATTGGCCCGCTCCACGGTGCACAGGCTCGGGCCCCACGTCATGACGAGCAGGCTCGAGGTGCTGTTCGCCGAGGCGTCGCGGGCCGGCTGTTGACGCCGTTCGAGTACCAACGCGACGACAACGGCAATCACCACCACTGCCACGATCACGAGCGCGGCGCGATGCCGCCGTCCTGCTCCTCGAAACATCATCGAAGACAGGGCTTTCCGTCGGTCAATATGGCTTACCGGCCGCCGCGGGTGCAGTTGGGGTCGGCCGGCTTGGACGGCCAGGCACACACGTCGATGTAGGTGGTGTCCTTGTATCCGCCGCCGTCGAACACGCCGTAGGCCGCGCCGTTGTTTCCGGTATAGGTGGCACCGCCGCCATCACTGCCGCCCGAGCTGACGATCGTGGTGAGGTCCCACTTCTGGCCTGCCAGCGCGGTCTTGAAGGCGTTCATGACGTCAGCCGGCGAGCCGGGGACCTGGAAGTGAAGGTGAATTCCGTTGTCGGCAATGTCGTCGGGCCCTTTGGTGACCTGGGTATTGGCCAGCGTCGGTATCAGCGAGGGTAACTGGCCTTTGTCGACTGCGCTCGCGGAAGCGGTCGCAGACTCCGTTGTCGTCGAGGTTGTCGTGGAGCCACTGTTGCTGCACGCTGTTCCCGTCAACCCGGCCACCGCTGCCAGAACAATCACTGCATACGTCGTGCGTGTCATGAGCACTCGCTTTCGTCCAGCGCACCGTAGCAATCCGGATGCTGGTTGGACAGGAAGTTCAGCCATGCCGCGGACGAGTGCCCTTGCGTGTCGGGGCCGTTGCGGTAAGACCCAGTTGTGTCTCGATGGTCCGCAACGACAGCACCGCGTCCGGCAGCGGGACGAACAGTGGCCAGCCGTGGAACTGACGGTCGCGCAGGACGAAGGTCATGTCGAGCCCCTGGGCGATGGCCTGTCGGCGCAGCCGCAGCGTGTCGGGAGCGAGCAGGTCGTGGGACCCGCTGTAGACCGTCGTCGGCGGCAACCCTGCCAGCGAGCCGTAGAGCGGGCTGACCCGCGGATCGGCGGGATCCAGGCCGGCGGCCCACTGCCGCCCGAAGCTCTGCAGCAGTGCCACGTCGAGCAGGGGATCCCAAATGGTCTGGCTGGCCGGATCACTGACCGTCGCGTCCAGCCACGGCGAAATCAACACCATCCGGCCGGGTGTCGCCGCACCGCGGCTCACCAACTCCTGCGTCGCGGCAAGCGCCAGTCCCCCGCCGGCCGACGCCCCCATCAGGCTTACGTGTTCGGCACCGTGAGCGTCGACCAGGGTGGTCAGAAAGTCGGCGAACTGCGGAACCACCGTTGCGGCGCTCCCACCGGCGCCGGCCAGTGGGTAGATCGGCACCACGACGGTCGCCCCGGTCTGCCGCGCGATCGCGCCGTCGGCCAACCACTCGAAGACCAGTGGTTGACTCACGTACCCGCCGCCGTGGACGGCCACCACGACGCTTCCCGAGGGGGCCGCCGGGGCCAGCGTGTAGACCGGCATCCCGTCGTACTCGGTCTGGCTCACCGTGAGCCCGAGCGTGGCGTACCAGGGTGGGGTGGCCTGGTTCAGCATCGTGGACGTGGGCGCTGACGCGGTGTGAGACGTGACCTGCTGGAGTACCCACAGCGCATTGTTGAAGACCTGGTTGAGCAACGACGGGTGGCCGGTGAACAACGCGCTGTCCGCATTCCAGTCGGCGTAGGGGACGTCCGAGGCTTCGGTAGCCGGGGAACTGACGGCCGGCTTCTCCGCTCTGGCCGGCCGGGCGGTCACCGACCGGGCCTTTACGGGTTCGACGGCCCGGAATCTGTTGGTGCTCAACGCCACTCGTCGCGCCGTCGATGCCGCACTCGTGGCGGTCCCAGAGACGCGGCGCGCGGACTGACCGTGCGCCTTGGCGGCCGTGGAGGTCACGCTGTGCGTCGGGTGTCCGTCGGCCGAGCCGGCGCTCCCGGACGGGTTGTCGGCCGCTGCTGTTCCGCAGGCCAGGAAGGTCAGCGCTGCCCAGCCCAGGGCAGCCGCGATCGCGAATCGACTCACGTTTCGAAAATTGCTCATCCCCATGAACCCCCAACCCAGGACGACAATACAGTTTGCTGGGCAATGCTGCGCAAGTTGGGTCGATTGCACTCCGAGGCGCCACACCGGGTGGCCGGACGTGTTGATGTGGCCGCCATCCGGGTATGCCGCACCTACGAAGGGCCCGCCAGCCGGCCCGGCGGCAGAGGGAGGCAGCCATGACCGAGACGAGTTCAAACCGAGGCGCCGGCCGGATCACCGGTGTGGCCGCGGCGGTGCTGGCCGCAGGGGCGGCGCTGCTGGGTGCACCGGCACCGTCGTCAGCGGCGCAGCCGTGCCCTGACGTCGACGTGGTCTTCGCGCGCGGCACCGGCGAGCCACCGGGTGTCGGAGGCGTCGGGCAGGCATTTGTCGACGCGCTGCGTGCGCAGGTCGTGCCGCGGTCGGTCGATGTCTACTCGGTCGACTACGCCGCCAGCTCGAACTTCGCGGCAGGGGTCGACTTCGCCAAGACCGTCGTCGACGGCATCCGCGACGCGGGCGACCACATTCGGTCCGAAGCGGCGAACTGTCCTAATACGAAGATCGTGCTTGGCGGCTACTCGCAGGGCGCGGCACTGGCCGGATTCGTCACCGCGCCGTCGGTTCCGGAGACCGTCCCGGCGGCATTCAAGTCCTACATTCCGCAGCCGCTCCCCCCGGAGGTGGCCGACCACGTCGCCGCGGTCGTGCTGTTCGGCGAGCCGTCGGATGAGTTCATGCGGGAGAACGGATCGCCCGCGGTGACGATCGGGGCGCCGTATGCGCCCAAGACGCTCAATCTGTGCGCCGAGGGGGACACGATCTGCAACGGCGCTCCCGGCGGAGGCCCGACGATCGCGCACGCCCTCTACAGCGTGAACGGCATGACCGCGCAGGGCGCGGCGTTTGCGGCGGGCCGACTGTAGGTCGGACCCGCCGACAGCTATTGACTGACGGACTGATCGCATGTGACGATTTCGTCATTTGAACGAAAACTCATCCAGCGGCCCTGACCGCGTCGCCTATCGCGGCGACGTCTACAGCAGCGCGGCAATCCTCGACCCCTATCCGCACTACCGGCGCCTGCGGGAACTGGGACCGGTGGTGTGGTTGCCGAAGCAGAAGGTGCACGCACTGCCGCGCTACACCGAATGCAAAGCGGTGCTGCGCGACGACGAGAGGTTCATCTCGACCGGCGGGGTGGCGCTCAATCGGCTCAGCAACCGACTGTCGCGCGGCACCACCTTGGCCAGCGACGGACCCGAACATGACCTGCGCCGAAAGCAGATCGCCCACCGAATGCTGCCCCGGGCACTGAATGCGATCAGTGACCAAATCCACGACCGGGCCGAACAACTGGTCGAGAGCGCGGTGCGCCGGGGTGGCATTGACGGCGCGGAGCTGGCAACTGCGCTACCGATGTCGGTGATGCCCGATCTGGTGGGCTGGCCCACCGATCAGCGCGAGCACCTCTTGGATTGGGCCGGCGCGACATTCGACGCGCTGGGTCCGGCCAACGGCAGGATGGTCAGGACACTGCCGGGTGCGATGCAGATGCTGCGCTTCGCCCGCCACGTCGTGAAGAGCCGCGCCGCCATCCCCGGCAGCATGGCCGACGAGCTGCTCGCCGCAGTACACAGCGGCGAACTCAGCAAGAAGGACTGCACGGCCCTGCTGGTCGACTACCTCGGGCCGGCGCTGGACACCACCATCAGCGCAATTTCCAACGCGCTGAGCCTGTTTGCCACCCACCCCGATCAGTGGCAGCTGCTCAAACACGAACCGGAACGAATCCCCAACGCGATCAACGAGATCGTTAGATACGAGTCACCCGTGCGCGCTTTCGGCCGGCGCGTCGGCGTCGACACCGAGGTCGGTGGCACACCGCTGCGCGCGGGCGCACAGGTGCTGGTGATCTACGCCTCGGCCAACCGCGACGAGCTCGAGTGGGACAACCCGGATGCCTTCGACATCACCCGCGAGGCGGGCCGCCACCTCGGCTTCGGCCACGGCGCCCACGCCTGCGCCGGGCAAGCGCTCGCCCGCCTGGAAACCACCGCGTTCCTGCGGGCCCTGATCGCGCGCGCCGACCGCCTGGAGTTGACCGGAGAGCCGAAGTGGGCTCTCAACAACATCATTCGACGACACGAGTCGCTGCCCCTGCGTCTGCACAGCGCTGCAGCCTGAGCCGCAACTCCGGGCGCTACGCGGGAGCATCCTCATGCACAGGGCATTCTCCCCGCAGCAGCCCTAACTTCGTGGTGTGCTGACATCACGACCTCGCAGCGAAGGCGACGACGTTGTCGGCGCTGGCCCGATAACTGGGGTCGAAGTCGCCACCGCAGGTGATCAACGCCAGTTGCGCGCTGTCGGCATTCTCGGATAGCACCCGCCGCAGCGCATCATGGTCGCCCTTCGGAACACCGGCAACTACACCGGTGATGTGGAAATCGGCTCGGGCGTTGCCGGTTCCGTCGGACAGCGTGACGTCGTCACCGGCATGCAGCTCACCAAGCCGGTTGAACACCGCGTAGCCACCGATCTTATTGTGCCCCAATATAATCGACATTCCCGATATGCCGACCATCGGTCCGTCGGCCCACCACCCGACGGTGGAGCCATCAGGCGGGACGGCAAACGTCGGCACCATCTCGCCCCCGAGGAACGGCGCCGGGGCCATCACTGTCCCCACCGGGGCGACGACGGCTGTCACTGCGATCGACGGGATGTCGAGTTGAGCGGGAACAAAGGCCGCGCCTTCGACCGGAGGTGGACTGGCCGGTAGCGGCATCACCATCACCGACGCGTTGTCCGAAACCGGTTGCGCCCAAGCCGCTCCGGGCGACGCCAGGGCGATCGACACAATCGTGATCGCTGCGGCAGCGGCGCGGCGGGTCACGATGTCCTCGCCCGCATCAGGGGAACATCGCAGGGTCGACCAAACCGGTCGGCGCCTGAATCGGATACTGCGTGGCACCGCCGGACCCGGTAGGCGGCGAATCAGGCGCCGTGCCCGGAGCCGGATAGACCCCAGCGGGAGCGCTGACGGAACCGCTGGGCGTTCCCGGGACCGGTCCGGCCCCGGGAGCGAATGTACCAGGCAAGGGCTGAATGCTGTTTGACACCAACGGATCAGTCCCAATGACCTGACCCGGAGTGAGCGGCACCCCACCAGGTACCGCACCTGCTGCCGAAGGCGGCGACCCGACACCCGGAGCGGTCGGCATACCCAGTTGCGTGGCCCCCGGCGGGGTCACGACACCGCCGGCACCGGGCGGCAATCCCACACCAGGAACAGTCGGCGTACCCGGCAACACAGTCCCAGGAGGTGCCACGCCACCACCGAAACCGGGCGGAACAACCTGCGGCAGAGACACATTCGGGGCCAGTGGCACTGTCGGTGTCAACCCTTGCGCGGGCGGCACCGGCGACGTCACCTCAGGCAACGAGGCACCCGGGCGCGCCGGCACCATCGGCGTCAGCGGCGACACATCCGGCGGCCCCGGCGGAACCACCTCAGGCAACGACACATCCGGACGCACCTGCGGCAACGACGGCAACACCGGCCTACCCGGCGTCACCGGCGACACATCCGGCGGACCCGGCGGCACCACCTCAGGCAACGACACATCCGGACGCGCCTGCGGCAACGACGGCAACACCGGCCTACCCGGCGTCACCGGCGACACATCCGGCGGCCCCGGCGGAACCACCTCAGGCAACGACACATCCGGACGCGCCTGCGGCAACGACGGCAACACCGGCCTACCCGGCGTCACCGGCGACACATCCGGCGGACCCGGCGGCACCACCTCAGGCAACGACACATCCGGACGCACCTGCGGCAACGACGGCAACACCGGCCTACCCGGCGTCACCGGCGACACATCCGGCGGACCCGGCGGCACCACCTCAGGCAACGACACATCCGGACGCACCTGCGGCAACGACGGCAACACCGGCCTACCCGGCGTCACCGGCGACACATCCGGCGGCCCCGGCGGCACCACCTCAGGCAACGACACATCCGGACGCACCTGCGGCAACGACGGCAACACCGGCCTACCCGGCGTCACCGGCGACACATCCGGCGGACCCGGCGGAACCACCTCAGGCAACGACACATCCGGACGCGCCTGCGGCAACGACGGCAACGCCGGCCTCCCCGGCGTTATCGGCGACACATCCGGCGGCCCCGGCGGCGTCACCTCCGGCAACGACACATCCGGGCGCAACGGCACAGTCGGCGTCAACCCCTGCGCCGGCGGAACCACCTGCGGCAACGACACATCCGGACGCGCCTGCGGCAACGACGGCAGAGACGGCACCTCAGGACCGCCGTCGCCACCATCGCCACCGTCGCCACCGCCGTTGCCGTTGCCGTTGCCGTTATTGCCGCCGCCATGGTGGTTGCCGTTATCGCCGCCGTCGCCGCCGCCGTTGCCGTTATTGCCGCCGTTCCCGTTACCGTTGTTCCCGTTCCCGTTCCCGTTCCCGTTCCCGTTCCCGTTCTCCCCGCCGTTCTCGCCGCCGTCGCCGCCACCGCCACACCACGACGCATTGCCTTGGGCACAGCCCATCCCGCCAGGTTGGCCCGGGGACATGCCGTCCCCGGGTCCTGGTTGCTTGAGGACGTTCACCGGTGGGTGCAACATTTGGAGCACACCGTTGATGACAACCGGCGATGACCAGTCCGCTGTGTCGACCCCCACCAGTGTTGTTCCGAGGTAGGCCAGCGAACCGTCGGGGTTCTGCGTGATCAGCGCCGGGTCCATGCCCGGCACCAACACCGCGGCAATCGCAGCCGGCACCGAAACTCCACTGGCGGCCGACGGGGCGGCCGCACTGCGGCCGGGCACACTGATCCCGTTCGCGCCGCCGAGGCCGTTAGTGCCGCCAATGCCATTGCCGTTGTTGCCGCGGATGCCGTCGCCGCCGCCTAGTCCGCCGGGGGCGAGTCGTCCACCGCCGACACCCCCACCGCCGCCGAATCCAGCGGGAATGTGTTGTTTGATGCCGCCGCCGCCACCGCCACCGAATCCACCGCCTCCACCGCCGCCGAATCCACCGGGAATGTGTTGTTTGATGCCGTTGCCGCTGCCGTCGCCGTTGCCACCATTGCCACCACCACCGCCACCGCCGCCGGGGAGAGCGACCGCGGCTCTCATCAGGGCAGATGGGGTGGCGACAGTTCCGCCGACGAAGAGGCCGGCAGCAAGCACACACGCTCCAGCGATGGGCCCGACGTTACGAATCCACACAATGTCCCCTAACCCCGCGTGGCCAGCGCGCTTCACCACCCGACGCGACCTGGTGACGCATCAAGCCCCGCCACGCCATCCCAACCGCAAATTTATCGCATGCGTCAAAAATGCGGTTCGAAACACCCGCGGCTCCACATGCAGCGTCCTCCTACGTCAGACATCGCACCCCGGATTTCGAGGAGCTACCCCGCCTTGGCTCGGTGCCGCCTTAGCCACAGGGTGTAGACCGCGCCCACCGCGGCCGTCATCAGGCCGTAGAGTGCGACCGCCGCATGCTCTTCGGTGTCGGGGAAGTTGGCCGATGCCAACGCCAACGCTGTCGCCGGATGCCGACAGCTCGTGGCGAAGGCCAGCACCGCGGCATCGCGGCGGTCCGGGCCGCCCAGTAGATGGCCCGCGGCGAAGCTGCCCAGGACAAAGATGCCCAGCGCAAGCAGCGTGTGATTGCCCAGCAGCGACCACATGTCGGGGGCAGCCGAGATCAGCAGAACGACCATTGCGATCGGCAGTAGCCACCGCTGCACACGTTCGATGGGTCCTTCGAGTCGCCGCGCTGTCAACGGCGAGAAACGGGCGAGCACCATTCCGGCGACCAAAGGGACCACCATGGTCAGGATCAACAGTTTGGCGATCGTCCACGGAGCCGAGATGTAATCGCGGCCGAAGACCGCCTGTAGTGCTTCGGTGGACACCATGATGAACGGCACGCCGCACACGGCCAGTAGCAGCACCAGACCAAGCCCGTATTCGGTTCGCCCGCCTGCTTTTTCGCCCCGGCTGGGCAGCAGCGGCGGCAGCGGTGACACCGACAGCGCCACCAACGCAATGGCAACTTCCTGGTTGAGGTCGAATACCCGGACCAGCACCACTGCGAGCACCGGCGCCACAACCAGCACCGCAATCAACGAGCGAACGAGTAACCCCGGCCGGCGCAGCAAGGCGGTGATGTCGGTGAATCGGGCGCCCAATCCGGAGCCGAATACCAGCACGCCGAGGCTGACCCCGAAGGCGGCTTTCGCCGCCACCGCCCAATCCACGATCCCCCACTACCGCTTCACGCAGCGAAAGCCGATGTGGCTCATGCCGGTATCGACCATCTGGGGCCGCCGGGCGGCCGGCCGATAGCGCAGGCAGTAGTTGTCGGCACAGAGAAACGAGCCGCCCTTGATGACCTTGCGCGGAACCTTGAACTGCGGCTGCCCGGCGTCATAGCTGCCTGCCTCACAACAGGGGTCCCCGGCGCGGGTGTCGACGTACCAGTCGCTGGTCCACTCCCAGACATTGCCCGCCATGTCGAACAGTCCGTACCCATTGGGCGGGAAGCTGCCGACCGGCGCGGTGCGCCCGTAACCCGCATCCGGGCGCCACGGGAACTCACCGTGCCAATAGTTGGCGAGCCGCTGACCGGGCGCTTCCGGTTCGTCACCCCAGGTGTAGGTGGTGTGGCCGAGGCCGCCGCGGGCGGCGATCTCCCATTCGGATTCGGTGGGCAGCGCAAGGTCGGCCCACGCGGTGTAGGCCTCGACATCCTCGTAGGCGACGTGCACGACGGGGTGGTCGGCACGTTTGTCGATCGAGGAGAGCGGCCCGACGGGCCTGCGCCATGACGCGCCCGGTGTCCAGCTCCACCACTGGCTCAGGTGCCGAAGGTCCACGGGCCCGCTGGTGCGGTGGAACACCATCGAACCCGGCTGCAGGTTCTCCGACGGCGCATCGGGATAGTCGGCGGGATCCAACGGCCGTTCAGCGACCGTGACATAGCCTGTAGCATCGACGAATTGGGCGAAGTCGGCGTTGGTCACCTGGCGGGGCTGAATCCAGAAACCCTCGATATCGACCTGCCGGACCGGACCTTCCTCCGGGTAGTGCTGATCGGACCCGAGCGCGGCGCTCTGTGCGGGAATCCAGACGAGGTCACCAGTCACGCGAAAATTCTCGACCACTCACCACGCATGCTGGTCACCGCCCAGCCGGAGTCGGCCGCGAGGTTCAGTGCACGTTCTGCGCCTGCGGTATAGGCGAATTCGCGCTGTTCGTCGTCGTGCAGGACGAGCATGTTCATCGAGAGTCCGGGTGACGCGTCGGTGAACTGGAGCATTTCGATGTCGCCGTTGGAGTTTCCCGCCGCGAAGATAGGCCGTCGACCCGTGCGCCCCCAGATCCGCACAGCCTTGGCCGGGCCGTCGTTGAGGACCTCGGGCCGCGACGTGGTCACCAAGTGACCGTCGGTGAAGTCCAGGCCCACCGAGCTGCCGATCACCCGTTCCGGCGGTATCCCGTACATCTGAGTTGTCACCGGGCGCATGAAGTCCCGACCGCCCCCGGAGGCGATGTAGCTGGTGAAGCCGTGGGCTTCGAGGTAGCCCAGCAACTCCACCATTGGTGCGTACCCGCAGGAGGTGTACGGGCGGTTCAAGCTCGGGTGTCGCGCGTCGGCGAAGAACGCCTTGACCTGCTCGGCGTGCTGCTCGACCGTCAGACCCTGATAGGCCGAAAGAATGCCCCCGGCAAGGACTGTCAGCTGCGAATCGTCCCCGTCGTAGTGCTTGGTGACCGCGTCGCCGAACCAGTCGAGGTCACCGGCAGCCGCGGCTGCGTAGGGCTGCCGTTCGGCCAGCGACGCGTCGGCGGCCGCCTGCTCGGCGAGTCGGCGCACCAGGAAGTCCAGCTGGACATACGCCGGCTTCTCCACCCACAGCGTGCCGTCATTGTCGAAGACCGCGATACGCGCCTGCGGCTCAACGAAATCCGTTCCCGCGGTGGTGACGCGGTCAACGAAGTCGACGATCGCCGACTTGGTCGGCCCGTCTGTCCAGGAGTCCAATCCCGCCAAGCTCAGCCGCCGCGGGACTCGAAGTGCTTCTTGAGCTTCTCCACCGCGGCGGTGATGGTGAACGACGCCGGCTCGCTGCGGGGCGGAAACTCCTTGAACGTGTCGAGGAACTGCAAAACCAGGGCGTTGCCGTACAGGGCGATGAAGACGTTCTCCAGAACCCAGTCCCAGTAGGTGTTGGAGGTGACGTCGGCGCGCTCGAACGGATCGGTGCGCAGGTTGAAGATCTTGGGTGCCCGCAGTTCGGTGAACGGTTCGAACCAGATCTGCAGCGTGCCCTGGCAACGCTGCTCGAGGAACACGATCTTCCAGTTCTCGTAGCGCAAACCGAGCACGTCGCAGTCGTCGGAGAAATAGATCATGCCCCGGCGTGGACTCTTGTCCTCCTCGCCGGTGAGGTACGGCAGGATGTTGTAGCCGTCGATGTGGACGTGGTAGGTCTTGTCGCCGATCGTGTAGCCCTGTTTGAGCTTGGTGACGATGTCGGCGTCACCGGCCGCGGCCAGGAACGTCGGCAGCCAGTCGTGGTGTTGGACAATTTCGTTGGACACCACTCCGGCCGGAATACGTCCGGGCCAGCGGATCATCTCCGGGACCCGGAAGGCGCCCTCCCAGCCGGTGTTCTTCTCACTGCGGAACGGGGTGGTGGCGCCGTCCGGCCAGCTGTTGGCGTGCGGGCCGTTGTCGGTGGAGTAGATGACGATGGTGTCCTCGGTGATGCCGAGTTCGTCGACGACGTCCAGCAACCGGCCGACGGTGTTGTCGTGGTCGATCATCGTGTCGTGGTAGGGCGACTGCCAACGACCGGCCTGGCCCAGACTCTCCGGTTTGGTGTGGGTGCGGAAATGCATGTGCGTGGTGTTCATCCACACGAAGAACGGCGTATCGGACTCGTGCTGGCGCTTGATGAAATCGATCGCCGCCGTGGTGGTCTCGTCGTCGATGGTCTCCATCCGCTTCTTGGTGAGCGGTCCGGTGTCCTCGATGCGCTGCCGGCCGACCGGGCCGTACCGTTCGTCGATCTCATCAGAGACCTCCTCGGTGGCCCAGGAGTGGATGACACCGCGCGGCAACATCATCTTGCGAAGCCGCGGCGCCTCTTCTTCGGTCGGATAGTTGGGGTTCTCCGGTTCCTCTTCGGCGTTGAGGTGGTACAGGTTGCCGAAGAACTCGTCGAAACCGTGTGCGGTGGGCAGGTGCTTGTTGAGGTCGCCCAAGTGGTTCTTACCGAACTGGCCGGTGGCATACCCGAGCGGCTTGAGCAGCTCGGCGATTGTGGGGTCGTCTGCGGACAGGCCGATGTCGAAACCGGGCATGCCGACCTTGCTCAGGCCGGTGCGATACACGCTCTGGCCAGTGATGAACGACGAGCGGCCCGCGGTGCAGCTCTGCTCGCCGTAGGAGTCGGTGAACCGCATGCCCTCGGCGGCGATGCGATCGATGTTGGGGGTTCGGTAGCCCATCAGCCCGTCGCTGTAACAGCTCAGGTTGGTGATGCCGATGTCATCGCCCCAGATCACCAGAATGTTCGGTTGGTCCCCAGGCATGACGCGCCCCTCGCTTCCGGCTCGTGTTCTCGACCGTGTCCGTCGGACTCTAGGCGAAGCTGACACCCGCATCTGCGTTATCGCCCCTTCCGTCACTGTTTCGGCACCGCGAAGGGGCTCGCCGCGGCGTCCTCGGGGGTACCGTCTGCGTCGACGAAAGCTGGTGAGCCATGACAGACCCGCGCCTGGACGACGGATCGACTCTCCCGTTCCCGGCCGCGCAGTCGGCCAGTACCGCCGGCTACACGCTGGGCGAATCCACCCATCAGCGGCGCACCGAGCCGCGGCACCTCCCCGAGGACGCCCCGAACATCCTCATCGTCCTGCTCGACGACGTCGGGTTCGGCCTGTCCGATGTGGTCGGCGGCGAAGTGCATACCCCGGCCTTCCGACGCGTTGCCGAAAATGGTCTCTGCTACAACACTTTTCACACCACGTCGATCTGCTCGCCGACCCGCGCGGCGCTGCTGACCGGACGCAACCACCACCGCGTGCATTCCGGCACCATCGCCGAACGCGCCGTCGACTGGGACGGCTACACCGGGGTCATCGGCAAGGACACCGCCACCGTCGCCGAGGTGCTCGGCCACTATGGCTACTGCACGTCGGCGTTCGGCAAGTGGCACAACTCCCCCGCCACCCAGACCACCGCGATGGGGCCATTCGACCGCTGGCCCACCGGGCACGGCTTCGACTACTTCTACGGCTTCATCGCCGGCGAGACCTCGCAGTGGGAGCCGCGGCTGTATCAGAACCTCAACCCGGTCGAGCCGCCGGAGCGCGAGGGGTACCACCTATCCGAGGACCTCGCCGACAATGCCATCTCCTGGTTGCGCCAGCACCGGGCATACGCCCCCGACCGCCCGTTCTTCATGTACTGGGCCCCGGGCGCTGCGCACGGACCGCACCACGTCGCCAAGGAATGGGCCGACAAGTACGAGGGCAGATTCGACGACGGCTGGGACGCCTATCGGGAGCGGGTCTTCGCCCGGCAGAAGACCACGGGCTGGATTCCAACCGATGCCGAACTGACGCCGCGCGCCGAGAGCATGCAGGGCTGGGACGACATCCCCGAGGAGCAGCGGCCGTTCCAGCGGCGCCTGATGGAGGTGTTCGCCGGCTTCCTCGAGCACGTCGACGTCCAGATCGAGCGGGTGCTCGACGAACTGGACCGCCAGGGCATCGCCGACAACACGATGGTCATCTACATCTTCGGCGACAACGGATCCAGCGCCGAAGGCCAACGCGGCAGCATCAGCGAACTCCTTGCCCAGAACGGCATTCCGACCACCGTCGACGACCAGCTGGCCGCGCTGGAGACCCTTGGCGGCCTGGACGCACTCGGTTCACCGAAGACCGACAACATGTATCACGCCGGCTGGGCATGGGCCGGTAACACACCCTTCCACCACACCAAACTGGTGGCCAGCCACTTCGGCGGCACCCGCAACCCGATGGCGATCTCGTGGCCGCGCCGAATCGCCCCGGACGCCGCGGTCCGCGGCCAGTTCCACCACGTCAACGACATCGCCCCCACCCTCTACGAAATCCTCGGTATCACCGCGCCGGAGGTCGTCGACGGCCACGAGCAGAAGCCGCTCGACGGCGTGAGCCTGGCCTACACCTTCGACGGCGCCGATGAGCCGGGCCGAAAGTCGGTGCAGTACTTCGAGAATTCGGCCAGCCGGGGCATCTACCGCGACGGCTGGTACGCCTGTGCGTTCGGCCCGTTCGTGCCTTGGGACACCGCCAGTACCGCCGCCCGGATGGCAGCCTGGAACGCCGAGACCGAACCGTGGGAGCTGTACTACCTACCCGAGGACTTCTCCCAAGCCAACGACCTCGCCGCAGCCCAGCCGGAGAAGCTCACCGAGCTCAAGGAACTGTTCAAGGAGGTGTCGCGGGACAATCTGGTCTGGCCGGTTGGTGCCGGGTTGTGGCTGCGCGCACATCCGGAGGACCGCATCTCCTCGCCGTACACGCGATGGCGCTTCGACACCGCATGCACTCGGATGCCGGAGTTCACCGCGCCGGGTCTGGGTCGCCAGGACAGCCGCGTCGAGATCGCGCTGACCCTGCCCGACAACGCATCCGGCGTGCTGTACGCCCTGGGTGGATTTTC
The DNA here is from genome assembly GCF_036023875.1 of Mycobacterium sp. NBC_00419. NCBI lineage: Bacteria > Bacillati > Actinomycetota > Actinomycetes > Mycobacteriales > Mycobacteriaceae > Mycobacterium > Mycobacterium sp. NBC_00419. Next base: position 4,370,892 of record NZ_CP107931.1, on the reverse strand, counting down.
CGGCGGACTGACGTTGTTCATGGATGCCGGCCACCTGGTCTACGAGTACAACATGCTGATCATCGACCGCTACCAGGCCCGCAGCGCAGCACCGATTCCCAGCGGCTCCCACGTCATCACCGTCACCACGGCATTCGACTCCCCCGCACCGGCCGGGCCGGCAATGGTGACACTGGCCGTCGACGGTGCCGAGGTCGGCAAGGTGGCCGTGGCCCGCACCGTTCCCGCCGCCTTCACCGCCAGCGAAACCTTCGGTGTCGGAGTCGATCTCGGCTCGCCCGTCTCCCCCGACTATTTCGACCGGCGCCCGTTCCGGTTCACCGGATCCATCGACTACGTCGACGTCGAGGTGTTCCCGCCCGGCACAAGCGGCTGACGTGGGATCGCTGTGGGCCAGCCTGGCCCCGTTCATCATCGCCAGCGCGCTCATGCCGATCGAGTTGGTGATCACCCTCGCCCTGCTGGGGACACCGGGGCGGGTGCGGACCGCGACGGCCGCGGTGAGCGGAATGGTCCTGGTTCGGCTGTTGCAGGGCCTGGTCTTCGGCACGATCCTGCACTGGGGCAGGCGCGACGACACCCAGGGCGGGCACGGCTGGGTGGTGTCCTCGGTGCTGCTGGTGGTCGCGGTCTTGTTGCTCGTCACCGCAATCCGCGAACTGCTCGGCGGTGACGACTCCGACGATCCCCCGCCGAAGTGGATGACGGCGCTGTCGTCGATGACACCGGGCAAGGCGTTCCTACTCGGCGCCGCGGTGATCCTGATCTCGGTCAAGCTGTGGGTGTTCACGTTCGCCGCGATCGGCACGATCGGTGACGCAGGGATGCCCCGCAGCACCAACACCGTCACCTACATCGCGTTCGTCGTGCTCGGTGTCAGTACACATCTGGCGGTCATCGCGGCCGCCGCGTTCTTCCCGAACAGGTCCCGGGCGTTCCTGGATAACAGTCTGCGCTGGCTGCAGGACCACAACCGGGTGATCATGATCGCGCTCGGATTGGTGTTCGGCGGGTGGTTTCTCTACAAGGGTTTACATGGTTTCGGCATCATCTGAAGGGTTCAGCTAGTGGCAATCACCGAATATCAGCCCGGGACAACCTTTCCCGGCGTCATCGCCCGTACCGCGGACGAGTCGACCCCGGCCTGGCCGGCGCCCACGCGAGCCCCCGAGGACGCCCCGAATGTGGTGTTCATCGTTCTCGACGACACCGGCTACGGACACCTGGGCTGCTACGGCAGCCCGATCTCCACACCCAACATCGATGCCTTGGCGGCGGACGGCCTGAAGTTCTCCAACATGAACACCACCGCGCTGTGTTCGCCATCGCGCTCGTGCATCCTCAACGGACGCAATCACCACTCGAATCACCTGGCCTGCCTCACCAACGGGTCGACGGGCTACCCCGGGTCCGACGGCTACATCCCGTTCGAGAACGGCTTCCTCTCCGAGATTCTGCGAGCCCAGGGCTACAACACCTACTGCGTCGGGAAGTGGCACCTGGCCCCCGAGGAGACGATGACCGCGGCCGGTCCGTACGACCGCTGGCCGCTGGGGCGTGGATTCGAACGTTTCTACGGGTTCCTCGGCGGCGACACCCACCAGTACTACCCCGAACTGGTCCGTGACAACTCGCAGACCGAACCCGAGACCACCCCGGAGCAGGGCTATCACCTGACGCCCGACTTGGTGGAGAGGGCCACCGCGATGATCGCCGACGCCAAGCAGGTCGCTCCGAACAAGCCGTTCTTCCTGTATTTCGCACTGGGCGCGATGCATTCACCGCATCACGTACCCAAGGAGTGGGCTGACCGTTACGCCGGCAAGTTCGACAAAGGCTGGGAGGTTTACCGCCGCGAGGTGTTTGAGCGGCAGAAGCAACTCGGTCTGGTTCCCGCCACGGCCGAACTCTCCGCGCCCGATCCCGACGTCGCGGACTGGGAGACACTGTCAGCCGACGAGCGAAGGCTCTTCTCGCGGATGATGGAGGTGTTCGCCGGATTCCTTGAGCACACCGACCATTACATCGGCGAGCTCGTGCAGTTCCTGAAAGACATTGGCGAGTACGACAACACGGTCATCATGTTGATCTCCGACAACGGGTCCAGCGCAGAAGGCGGCCCCACCGGTTCGGTCAACGAGGTCCGGTTCTTCAACAATGTCGCCGATACCGTCGAGGAAGGGCTGGCGCGCATCGACGAGATCGGCGGCCCGACGGTGTTCAACCATTTCCCCTGGGGCTGGACGCACGCAGGCAACACCCCGTTCCGCCGATGGAAGCGGGAGACCTACCGTGGCGGCTCGACCGACCCATTCATCGTCACCTGGCCGCGCGGCATCGCCGCGCGCGGCGAACTGCGCTCACACTATGCGCATCTCATCGACATGGTGCCGACGGTGCTCGACGCGCTCAAGGTCGAGGCTCCGGCGGCCATCGCCGGTATCACCCAGTCACCGATCGAAGGAGTCAGCTTCGCGCACACCTTCGACGACGATGCCGCGCCCACAAAGCATATGACCCAGTACTTCGAGATGCTCGGCCACCGCTCGCTCTACCATGACGGCTGGCGCGCCGTATGCCCTTGGCCAGGAACCTCGTTCGCCGAATCGACACACAAGTTCGGCGATCCCATCACTGCTGACATGCTCAGCGAGCTCGACGCGACGGGCTGGGAGCTCTACCACGTCGCCGAGGACGTCGCCGAAACCACCAACCTGGCCGAGGCAGAGCCCGCACGACTGATCGCGATGATCACGTTGTGGTACAACGAAGCCGGCAAGTACAACGTGCTGCCGATCGACAGCCGCGGCGTGGTCCGCATCGCCGACGAACGCCCGCAGATCGCAGCCAGCCGCAGCCGTTACGTGCTCTACCCCGGCACCCAGTCGATCTCGGCGGCCTCGGCACCGAAGATCCTCAACCGGCCCTACTCGATCAACGCCGACGTCGAGCTCACCGACGAATCGGCTGGCGTGCTGCTCTCGATGGGCGGCAACGATGGCGGAATCACGCTGTACGTCAAGGACGGGCTGCTGTGCTACGCACACAACTACGTCGCCAAGGACGTCTTCACCGTCCGATCGGCTGACCGCATCCCGAGCGGCCGGCACTTCCTGTCCGTGGAGTTCGCGCCGACCGGCCAACCGGATGTCAAGAACGGCAAGGGCACGCCCGGCACTGTCACCTTGTTCGTCGACGGCACCGAGGTCGGCCGGGGCGAGTTCCCGGTGACCACCCCCATCCGGCTCGCCCAGGGCGGCGCCATGCTCGTCGGGGCCGACACCGGGTCGTCGGTCACGCCCGACTACGACCCGCCCTTCAAGTTCGACGGCCGGATCCATCGGGTGATCGTGGACGTCAGCGGCGAGCACGTCGAGGACTACGAGGCCCAGATGAAGATCGCCCTGGCCAAGCAGTAAGGCCTGCGGGGATGCCGGAAAAGTCCACACGTCATCTACCGATATAGATACCGTGGTGGTGGTCTCCGGTGTACGGCGACCACCGACTTCGGGGGGTATTTCCATGAACCTTAAAGGTGCGGCGGTGGCCGCGGTTCTCGCCGGCTTCGGCCTGGTGCTGGCGGGTACGGCGCTCGCCGACGACGGCTTCAACGGTGTGTACCGATACGAACCTCAGCTTGGCGATCCCACCCTGGTGACGGTGTCATCGGCGTGCGCGACCGAGGGATGCGTCGCCCACATCGCCGGCGAACGGGGCAACGTGCAGGGCGATGCAACGTTCACTAACGGCCAGTGGGTTCTCAGTGTGAGAAACCCTGTTGGGGACATCTGCGAGGGCAACCGCTACCCGGCGGATCAGGTGTACACCTGGGACGCCGCCAGCCTGCAGGGCACGTTGAACAGCGCATACGGCCCGGCATGCGATGGCACCTCAGGAGTGGCGACCACGGCCTTCACACTCACGAAAGTGAGCTGAGCGCATCCCGGTCAGCCGGGAGCGCAGCGCTGCACGGTCATAGTGACACCGGTCGGTTTACTTCTCCATCGGGTCGGGGTACCGTCCTAGGTAAACCATTCGGTGTACCACTGATGAGAAGAGCCACCCCATGAAGGCCTTTGTCCTCGATCGCTACCGCAAGAACGGCCGACTGACGCTGACCGACGTCAACACTCCCCGCGCAGGCGACCACGATGTGCTGGTGGAGGTCTATGCCGCCGGCGTGAATCTCGTTGACGCCAAGATCCGCGACGGGGAGTTCAAACTCGTTCTGCCCTATAGGTTGCCGACCATCATGGGCAATGACGCCGCCGGTGTCGTGACGCGCGTCGGTTCGCGGGTATCCGCATTCAAGCCTGGCGACACCGTCTACGCCCGCCCGGATGCCGCCCGGATTGGCACATTCGCCGAATTCATCGCGATGCACGAGCGGGACGTCGCCCATGCACCGGCCAACCTCACCATGGAACAGGCCGCCTCGATACCGCTCGTTGCGTTGACCGCGTGGCAGGCGCTCGTCGAGACGGCGCAGCTCACCGCGGGGCAGAAGGTCTTCATCCAGGCAGGCTCCGGTGGCGTCGGCACGGTGGCGATTCAGCTCGCCAAGCATCTCGGCGCAACCGTGGCCACCACCTGCAGCCCGGCCAGCTTCGACCTGGTCCGGGAACTCGGCGCCGACGTGGTCATCGACTACAAGTCGCAAGATTTCGAAACCGAACTGAGCGGGTACGACGTCGTGCTGCACAGCCAGGACAACGCAGCACTCAAGAAATCTCTTCGGGTTCTCAAACCCGGCGGGATCCTCGTCTCCATTTCCGGGCCGCCGGACCCCGCCTTTGCCACACAACTCGGCGCGCCGTGGTTCGTCGGGCTCGTCACGCGGGCGTTGAGCCGCGGAGTCAGAGCTCAGGCCAAACGACTTGGTGTGCGGTACTCGTTCCTGTTCATGAGGGCCGACGGCGGCCAACTGCAGAAGATCACCGGCCTAATCGAATCGGGTGTCATCCGGCCACTGGTGGATAAGGTCTTCGATTTCGAGGCGACCAACGACGCGTTGGCCTACGTCGAGGCCGGGCGGACAAAGGGCAAGGTCGTCATCGCGGTGAAGTAGCCGCCAGGTCGATGAGCGTCTGCGCGGCCTTGCGGGCGTGTGTCCAGGGGGTCGGATCATCCAAAGACGTCGACAGGGCGGCCGCCCCCTCGTAGAGCACGGCGAGTTGATTGGCGAGCAGCTTGGGATTGCCGGCGCCGGCTTCCTTGGCCAGGCGTGCCACACCGTCGATGTAGCTGCGCTTGTGTGCCTGCACGATCTCGTGGACCTCGGGCATGGTCTCGGCCGCCTCGACGGCCGCATTGTGGAACGGGCAGCCCCGCATCTGCCCGTCGGGTGAAGGTGTCTCGAACAACGCCAGGATGCGCGCGCGGGGAGTCCGCCGTAGATCGTCCGGCCCGGGCCGCAGCGGATCACCCACATGCTGCTGGATGACGCGCAGATACTCCTCAACCACAGCTTCCTTGCTCGGAAAGTGTTGGTAGAGAGTGCGCTTGGAGACGGTTGCTTCGTTGGCGAGCCGCTCCACGCCCGTGGCGTTGATGCCATCGCGGTAGAACAACTTGACCGCCGCCGCCAGGATCCGCTGGCGTGCACCCCGGCCGCCGGCCCCGGCCCTTTGAGGAGTTTTGCGCTCCGTGACATCTGCGTTCATGACCTAAGCATACCGATAGGTTTACCTTTAGGCGATCACCGTGTAGCGTCGCCTCCATAAGTAAACCAATCGGTTTACAAACGGACGCATCGGCCCTCAGGAGACCACCACCGTGACCACCACCCTCCACGCCCCCAGCCCCAACCGCACGGCGCTGCAATGGACCCTGGGAGCTCTTTCCGCAATACCAATGACCAGCGCAGTGGGTGAGATTCTGCGCGGCCCGCGGGCCGTGCCCGGCGGTTCACCCGACGTGGCTCCGACCGTCGACAGCGCCCTGCGCTACGCCAGCGTGTTCAAGTTCGCTGCAGGCCTCACGATCCTGCGGGAGTTGGGGCGCATCGAGCGATCCCAGGCCACCACGTTCGCGTTGTCCACCGTCGCAGTGGGCGGACTGGTGCGGATGATCTCCTGGAAACAACGCGGGCGTCCGCATCCCATGATCGTGGGGGCCATCGGCCTCGAGACCATCGGCGTGCCGATTCTGCTCACCTGGCAGCGGCGCCTGTCCGCGAAGGCGGTGTGAGCAGATGCCTTCCGTACTGGTTACCGGCGCAGGTAGAGGAATCGGCCTGGCGATCACCGAGCACATGAGCACACGCGGCTGGGACGTCTACGCGACCGCCCGGTCCGATGCCGCCCTGAGCAGCCTCGGCCGCCTACCCGGCGTTCACCCGATCGCCCTCGACATCACCGACCGGTCTGCCATAGCCGCACTCCCCGATCAGCTGCCCGCTGAGCTGAACGGCGTCGTCAACAATGCCGGCATCATCGTCAACGGGCCGGTCGAGGGGCTATCGCTCGACGATCTGACCCAACAACTCGACGTCAACGTCATCTCACAGATCGCGGTGACCCAGGCGGTACTGCCGAGGATCCGTGCGTCCGGAGGGCGCGTGGTGTTTATGTCCTCGGTCAGCGGGTTGATCACGACCCCGGGCACCGGCGCCTACAACGCATCGAAGTACGCCATCGAATCCCTCGCCGACGCACTCCGGATGGAATTGCGTCCGTGGAAGATTCCCGTGTCGCTCATCGAGCCAGGGCCGATCCGCACCGATATGTGGGCTGACGTGCTCGCCGACCACGATCGTATGGTTGCGAAACTCAGCGAGGAGCATCGCCGGCTCTATGCGTCACACCTCGCCGGCACCCGGAAGTTGTTGGGACGCATGCAGAAGATCGCCGCCGATCCCAAGAGGGTCACGAAGGCCGTGGATCACGCGCTGACATCGAGACGTCCCAAACGTCGCTACCTGCTGGATTTGGCCAGCCGCGCCCAGACAGCCGTCGTCGCCATCACACCGACCGCGGTGAATGACGCGGTTCTGGCAGCGGCAACAACATCGAAATGAGGCCGCTCGCCGATCACCGGTGAGCGAGGTCATACTCAAAGCACACCGTTCGGTGTACTAACCGGATCTGCGAAGTGATAGCGTCGAACTCAGCAAGTACACCGATCGGTATACAAAGGAGAAAACCATGGCAAGCGAACGAACCACCCCCCACGATGGCGCAAGCCATCTGCGCCCGGCGAGCGTGCACTCAGGCGCCACGTCGTACCGGGATGCGCCGACGAAGTCCGTGTCGGTGGGCGGGACCCGCTTCGTATATCGGGAGCTGGGTACCGATACCGGCATACCGGTGATCTTCCTGAATCACCTGGCCGCCAACCTCGACAACTGGGATCCCAGGGTCGTCGACGGCATCGCGACCAAGCACCGTGTGATCACGTTCGACAATCGTGGCGTCGGTGGTTCCGAGGGCAAGACACCGGACACGGTCCAGGCGATGGCCCGCGACGCCGTCGCATTCATCCGGGCGCTGGGATTCGATCAGGTCGATCTCCTCGGGTTCTCGCTGGGCGGAATGGTCGCCCAAGTGATCGCCCAACAAGAGCCGGCGCTGGTGCGCAAGATCATCCTCGCGGGGACCGGGCCGGCGGGAGGCGACGGCATCGCCAACGTGACGAAGCTGACCTACCTCGACACGCTGCACGCCTACGCCACCTTCAAAGACCCCAAGGAGCTTCTCTTCTTCACCAGGACGCAGAACGGGAAGGCGCAGGGGCGCGCGTTCATCAAGCGGCTCAAGGAACGGACGAAGGACCGCGACAAGGCGATGGCGATCGGCGCATTCCGCACGCAGCTCAAGGCGATTCACGCCTTCGGCCTCGAGAAGCCCGCGGACTTGTCACGCATTCACCAGCCCGTGCTGGTGGCCAATGGCGACAATGATCGAATGGTCCCCTCCAGCAACTCCTATGACTTGGCTCAGCGCCTGCCGAATGCCACCCTGCGCATCTACGCCGACGCCGGGCACGGTGGCATCTTCCAGGCCCATGAACGCTTCGTTCCCGAGGCACTCGCATTCCTGGGATCGACCGCCTCATGACGTCGCTCGCCAATCAAACAGTGCTCGTCACCGGCGCCAACCGGGGCATGGGCCGCCAATACGTCGAACAGCTTCTCGATCGAGGAGCGGCGAAGATCTATGCCGCTGCCCGTGATCCGCTGGCGATCGACGTCGACGACCCCCGCGTCGTTGCGCTCGGGCTCGATGTCACCGACGCAGCGTCGATCGCCAATGCGGCCGACATCGCCTCCGATGTCAGTGTTCTCATCAACAACGCCGGCATCGTCCGCGGGGCCTCGGTTCTGCACCCGGACTCCTCCGGCCTGCGTGCGGAGATGGAGACGAACCTGTTCGGCCCCCTCGCGATGGCATCGGCCTTCGCCGATCGGATCGCGGCCAACTCCGGAGCAATCGTCAACGTGGCATCGGTACTCGCATGGCTGCCCGTCGGCGCAAGCTACAGCGTGACAAAGGCCGCGCTGTGGAGCGCCACCGACTCGATGCGACTCGAACTGGGTCCGCGCGGCGTGCAGGTGGTGGGCGTCTACGTGGGTCTGGTGGACACTGATATGGGCGCATTCGCCGACGGCCCGAAGTCGGACCCCGCTGACGTCGTTCGGCAGGTGCTCGACGGGATCGAATCCGGTGCCGACGAGGTCTTGGCCGACGAGATGACCCGCGAGGTGCGCGCCCGGATGAACCTGCCCGTGGGTGAGCGCCTGCGCGGGTGACGCCGACGCACCGCGCCGTGCCGGCCATCAGCGCTTAGTATACTAAGTATGTTGTATTGCGGACGGCAATGAGCGAATCGGCGCGAGCGCTGGCAGCCACGATCGCCGAACACTGGGCAGTCCCCGGCGGCGTCGTGGTGGCCGTCGACAGAGATCGCGAGCTGTTCACCCACCGATTCGGTCATGCCGACGTGAGCGCCGGCATTCCCGTTGCGGCACAACACCTTTTCGAGATCGGCTCGATCAGCAAGGTGTTCAACGCGATCGCCATCCTGCAATTGGCACGCCGCGGCCTCATCCGGCTCGACGAGCCCCTCGGCGCCGTGCTCGATTGGCTGCCCGAACCCCTGCGCGCCGAGGGGATCACCGTCGAGCGGCTGCTCACCCATACGGCCGGCCTGGTGGCCAGCACCGAGGCGCTGCCCGACGAGCTGGGCCAGGTCGCTACCTTCACCGGCAGTGTGTCGCCGGCCGCACCCGGAAGTTTCTTCCACTACTCAAATCTGGGCTTTCTGCTGCTCGGCCAGGTGACCCGCGAGGTCTCCGGGCGTCGGATCGTCGACCTCGTTCGCGAGCACATCCTGGCACCCCTGAAGATGACGTCCACCATCACCTGTGTGACGCACGCCGACTATGCATCGCTGGCGCGGGGCTATCAGGCTTTGCATGACGACCAGCCCTGGAGCCCTGGTGACGCGTTGGTGCAGGCGCCGTGGCTGGAGGTGGCCGGAGCTGACGGCAATATCGCGGCCACCGCGTCGGACCTGGCGGTATTCGCGCGCATGCTGCTGGGCCGGGGCACCGTCGATCACACGACGATCCTCGAACCAACCGAATTCGAGACCATGGTGGGTTCCACAGCCCCCGCCGGCGAGGACGTCCTGTCGCTGGCCGGTGTCGCTGCCACCGAGACCAGCCGCTACGGCCTGGGCATCAACGTCGAACAGGTGGCCGGGCGCACCGTGGTGTCACACGGCGGCGGCATGGTCGGCTACGCCTCGTTCCTGCTGGCCGATCTCGACGACGGAATCGCGGTCTGCGTGCTCACCAACGCCAACGGCGACAGCCCGATCGCCGAGGCGATCGCCCGCAGTGTTGCCGCTGAGCTGAAGTCTCCCGGTTCCGTCGATACCGCAGGGCTCTTGCCACAGTGGTGGCCAGCGAGCGTCGAAAGCGATGGCTATGTCGGCGAATTCATCGACATGGCTGCGAAGTCTGATGAACCGCGGTCGATTCGGATCACTGTCGAGGAACGCAGCGGCGATCGCGTGCGATTGGCTCTCGAGTTCGGCGGCAAGCGGGAACCCTTGCTGCGCACGTGGACCCGCGGCGCGGTGGTCCGCAACCTGTCACTGGCGAGATTCTCGCTGACCTTTCAGGACGACGCCTGGCATTGGGGCCCGCGGACGTTCGCCCGTGCCGGCACACCGACGCCGCCGGACATGCCGTCCGGCGAGCTGGAATCGTTCTGCGGACATTACCGTTCGTACACGCCGTGGTACACCAACTTCAGAGTGGTGCTGCGCCAGGGGCGACTGGTGCTGATCGCGCCCGGCGGCGTCGAGGCTCCCACCGACGACTGCGAGCTTGTTCCCCTGGGCTGGCGGACTTTTCGCATCGGTGCCGACCCGAGACTGCCCGAGCGCATCACATTCGGGCCGCCGGTCAACGGGACGACACCGTGGGTGGAGCGCGATGGCTGCCGGTACTCCCGGGCATTCACCGAGTGACGGAGACCGCTGACGCGAATCCGAACTCGGGATACGGCGCGTCAGGCCCGACGGTTGACGGCCCAGGCCCGGGCGGCTGCGAACCAAAGCCGGGGGTCGCTGGCCCATATCCCGGTTGCGGACCGTGCAACGACGGGTCGGGGCCGTAGCCCGGAGTCACCGGGCCGTACCCCGACAGCAGCATGGCCGCCACAAAGGCGGCCGCCTGGTCTGTGTACCCGGGGACGTAGCCCTCGGTATGTCCGCTCCATGCGTTGCCCGGGCCCGCGTGACAGATCGGGTCGCCAGGGTTACACAGGTCGATCGCCTTGGAACCGAGAAGTGCGCTCTGCGTCGGCAGAGATCCCCCGGTGCGGCCCGCCACATTGCCGAAGGTCGCGACAGCCGCGACGGTGTCGGCGTACTGAGGCGGAAGGGAGTTGCCCCAGGTGATGCCACCCATCGGAACACCCGCGACGATGTCGATCACGCTGGCACCCTGCGAGAAGCCGCCCAGGACGATCTTGGTGTCGGGGCACGACGACACCGTGGACTTGATATGGGCGATCGCGTCATCGGCGCCGTCGCCGCCGTGCAACTGCAGCTTGCCGGCCTTGTAGTTGACGGCGTAGGTGCCGATGTTCATGCCGGGGACTTGCCTGCGCAGTGAGTCGACGAATGCATCGCCGACGCGGCCGAGACCCGGCGGCTCATCGGTGCCACGCGCGAAGACGACCTCGGCATCAGCGCAGTCGGCGGCCGACGCCGCGGTCGCCGCGATAGGAGCGACCACAAGGACGCTCGCGATGAACATGGGCGAAGCAACCAGCCCGACCCAACGACCGCGTGACTGGCCGCCCCCCACCGGATGCCCTCGCGTGGAGCGAAAAGGCATGCGTTGAATGTAACCCACTTTGCGCATGTATGGACCAGCAGCTTCCCACATTCAACGAGAGCGATATTGACGGAAAAGCAAACAGGCCTTGTTCTTTCGGCCTGGGTCTTATCACCGTCACGCGGACAGTCCCTCGACAACGGCCAGTGCGATGAGGTAGCGGACTTCCTCGGTGGCGGCGCGATCGCTGAGGAACTGGCCGGAGGCGCCAGCCTGGGCGGCCATCAGCGCGCGGGTGAAGATCTCCGGCGAGACGGTCATGGTCCGGCCGGTCTTGGCGATCAGTTCGACGAAAATCCCTTGCAGCCCTTCGCGGAGGCGTTCAACTTGGGCATCCAGTGCCCGGGCGATGTCGGGCTGATGGGCGGCGCGTGCCACCAGGGCGGCATGTAGGGCAATGCGCGGTTGATCGGCGACGCCAGCCTTCAGTAATTGGCGCACCACGCGGTCTGTCCGGAGAACTCCCTTGGTTCGCAGCAGTGGTTCGGCGGTGCTCCGCAACCGCTCGACGAGGGCCTCGTTCTGATGCTCGTATACCTCGAAGAGCAGATCCTCCATGTCGTCATAACTGGAGTAGAAGGCCCCACGGGTGTAGCCGGCCGCCCGGCACACCTCCTCCACGCCGAACCAGGTCCGGCCACTGTCCCGGATGAGTTCGTCGGTGGCCTCGATCAAACGGGCCCGGGTGTTGCTTCGCCGGCGGGTTTCCCGCGTCTCTGTGACCTTCACGACAAACTGCCTCTCAAACTCGATGCATTCCGTATTCGATGCATATCGTATTGAATCATCGACCCGTTGAGACAGCAACCCAGGAGGCGACCATGAGCCGACACGCTCCGGCCCACACTGCGCAGGCGCATCCCGGCGCCGACGGCGAGGCGATCATCGTGTCGCGGGGTTTGACGTTCGACGGTGAGCACGGCCCACTGTTCAGCGACGTCGACTTGGACCTTGATCGCGGCCTGCACGCGGTGCACATGCCCGGCGGCCACAGCCAGAAGGCACTGCTGCTCACCCTGGCCGGACGGCTCAGGCCGAGCAACGGCAGCGTCGCCGTGTTCGGTGAGACCGCGCCGCGGGCGATCCGCCGGCACTGCGCGATCGCGGCTTTCGGCGACATCGACGATCTGGACGATGCGGTCACCGTGGGAACAGTCGTGACCGAACAGCGCCGGTGGCTAGCCCCCCTGTTCCACCGGTCGCGTAACGATGCCGACCGAAACGTACTGGCTGAAGTGTTCGGGGACATCGAACGCCCGGCATCGACCGACTACATCGGGGACCTGGGCGACCTAGAGATGTTCCTGCTGCAGATCGCCCTGGCGCTGTACTCGGAGCGGCCGGTCCTGGTGGTCGGTGATCTCGAACAGGTCCGCGACAACGGACAGCGGTCGCAGGCCGTGCAACGCCTCGGCGCCATCGCCGCCGACCACCTGGTCGTTGTGGGCGTGACGAATTCGCTCGGCGAGCAGGCACCCGAGCACGAAGTACACATCCCGAATACCTCGGGGAAGGACTAAGAAGATGGTGGGCGGACTTGCCCTCGGGTCGGAGATCAAACGCTTCGCCCGTAATCGGATGACGCGCATCGCCGTCGTCGTCCTCATGCTGATGCCACTAACCTACGGCGCGCTGTATCTCTGGGCGTACTGGGATCCGTTCGGTCACGTGAACAAACTGCCGGTAGCACTGGTCAATTCGGACCGGGGCACCGAGGTCTCCGGTGAGCCGATGAACGTCGGCACCGAGATCGCCGGCCGGCTCACCGATGACGCCAGCCTGGACTGGCACGTCGTCGATGACGCCGAGGCGCGCGACGGGGTCGCACACGGCAAGTACTACTTCATGCTGGAACTACCGCCGGACTTCAGCGAGGCCATCGCGTCACCCACCACCGGTAACCCGCGCAAGGCACAACTGATCGCCGAATACAACGACGCCAACAACTACATCTCGTCGAGCATCGGCCGCACCGCGGTGGAGCAGGTGCTCAACGCCGTGTCGACCAGGATCTCGGGGCAGGCGGTCAACCAGGTCCTCTCGGTGATCACCACCTCGGGCGCAGGCATCAAACAGGCGGCCGACGGCGCGAACAAGCTCTCCGACGGCGCAACCCAACTCGATACTGGCGCAGGCCAGTTGGTGGCCGGCCTCGATGCTGCCCGCAGCGGATCCGCGGAGCTGGCGGTCGGTTCCCGCAAGCTCTCAGACGGTATCAACACCGCGACCGATCCTCTGCTGAAGATCACCAACCTGTTGGCACAGATCGGTACTCAGAGCGATCAGGTCAACGGCCAGGTACAGGACAGCTCGTCAGCGCTGGCCGAGGCGTCCGACGAACTCGACACCATCACCGGGGCGCAAGATGCCGCGGCCGAGTCGCTGAACTCGATCATCGACAACCTGTCGGCCAACCAGGATCCGGTGTCGGTAATGGCCACCACGAAACTGCGCGATACCCGCGACCAATTGCTGGCCCACCAGCGAACCTCGAACATCCAGGCGAAGCTCGACAAGGCACGTGCCACCGCCAGCGCGGGCGGTCCTGTCGGGTCCGCGCTGACCGATATCTCCACCAAGGGCAAGGAACTCACCGACAAGCTCACGCAACTTAGGGATGGCGCCAAGCAGGTGGCCTCGGGAAATGCACAACTCAACGCCGGCATCGCCACACTCGACGACGGCGCCCGGCAGCTGAAATCCGGCACGGCGCAGTTGAATTCCGGCTCCCACGAGCTGGCGACCAAGCTCACCGAGGGCGCGCAGAAGGTCCCCGACTGGACGCCCCAGCAGAAGGACGCCATCGCCGAGACGATTGGTGGTCCGGTTCAGCTGACGAGCTCACATGAGAATTCGGCGCCGAACTTCGGCACCGGCATGGCACCGTTCTTCCTCACGCTCGCACTGTTCTTCGGCGCCATGCTGTTGTGGATGGCGTTCCGTCCGCTGCAAGCTCGGGCCATCGCCGCCGAGATCAGCCCGATCCGGGTAACGCTGGCCAGTTACCTGCCCGCCGTCCTCATCGGGATTCCCCAGGCGGTCATCCTGTACTGCGTCGTACGCTTCGCGCTGCACGTACACGCGGAACACCCGGTGGCGATGCTGGGCTTCATGATCCTGGCTTCCTGCGCCTTCATCGCAGTGGCACAAGCGATCAGCGCCCTGCTCGGCCCGGTCTTGGGAAAGGTTCTCCTGATGACTCTGCTGATGTTGCAGCTGGTCAGCGCCGGCGGGCTCTATCCCGTCGAGACCACGACCAAGCCGTTTCAGGCTCTGCACTGGCTCGACCCGATGACCTACGGCGTCAACGGGCTACGGCAGTTGATCCTCGGCGGCATCGACGATCGGCTGTGGCAGGCGCTGATCTTCATGGTCACCCTGTCCTTGGGGTCGATCCTGCTGACCTCGCTGGCGGCCCGACGCAACCAGTTGTGGAACCTCACCCGGTTGGTGCCGAGCATCAAGATGTAGCGGATGCACAAAAGCGGCCAAGCGTTTCGGCCTAGCCCCTTTCTCGATGGTGCGCTGCAGCGAACTGGACCTCTATCGGCGACGACGACGGACTAGTTTGATGCTGGGGGTTCTCGACCAACAAGATCGGCGGTCATATGCAGTTCGCACCACACCTGCTTGGCCCGACTTTGTTGGTGGTCTGTGCGCTGATGGTTCTTGCCGCCGCGGCACTGTACTGGGTGACCACTCTGGGTTCGGCGCTCACCGTGCCCCGCGCTGCACTACGCGCGGTAGTGCAACTGTCCGCGGTGGCCGCCATCCTGTCCACGGCATTGCGAACCCTGTGGACATCGGTCCTGGTGCTGGCTGTCATGTTCGTTGCCGCAGCGGTGACCGCGGCACGCCGCAGTCAGTCGAACCGCTCCTGGCTGCTTGCCGTGGCACTCGGGGCGGGTCTGGCCTCCGTACTTCCCGTTCTGACGGGGTCCGGTCTGGTACCGATGAAGGGCGCCGCGCTCGTGCCCGTCACCGGAATCATCCTGGGCAGCACCATGACCGCGACCTCAGTTGCGGCCCGCCGTGCTCTTGAAACCCTTACCACCCGAGCCGGTGAGGTCGAGGCGGCGTTGAGTCTCGGTTTCGGCGACCGCGAGGCGAGAATGGAGATGATCGGCACCACCGCCACCGACGCTCTGCTACCTAACCTCGACCAGACCAGAACGGTGGGGATCGTGACCCTGCCGGGAGCCTTCGTCGGGGTCTTGCTCAGCACGGGTTCAGCGGCCCAGGCCGGTGCCGTCCAGATCCTGATCTTGCTGGCAATACTGCTGTCGCAGACCTGCGCGGTCGTGGTGACGCTTGAACTGATTGCACGGGGCATCATCACGCGGTCAGGCGACAGTCACGCCTCATCACGGCGATGGCGCTCAGCCTTGCGGCGCAAACGGCCGGCGCCTCAGTAAGCGCTTCGGGATTCGCCGTCACTGCAACGAGTTTGACAACGCAGTCAGATCCTCGCCCGCCTTGGTCTGGTCGGGTTTGTCAGCACGCACGGCATGCAAAGCCTGATCGATCTGACTGTCAAGGCGGTGCCAGCCAGCTTCGTCCATCGGCCGCAAGCTGGCTTCGTCACTGTCCCAGGCAGTTTCGAGATCGGTGATCCGGTCTTTGGCCCCGGCCCAGTCCGCTGCACGGACCTTCCCTGCGGTGTCGTCGACGATCTGGCGTAACTTGGCAATCTCGGCCGACGGGAAGTGTGCACCCAGCGGGCCTGCGGGTTCGGGCGCGACTTCACTGCTCGCCGTTCCGGAGTCCGCTTCCTCCCATCATCTTGGCCGCGGGGCTGCTGAAGATCCCAGATCTTTTTGGCCCATTGGGCGCCGGGATACATGGCCAGGTGTTGGTCGGCAGTCTGGCGTCCTTCGTATCGGCCTATCTCGCCGTACGGTTTCTCGTCCGCTATTTCGAGACGCGCACACTCACACCATTCGCCATCTACTGCGTGGTAGCCGGTGTGGCAAGCCTGGGTTGGCTGACCCTTCGCTGATTGGCACTGGCAAATGAACGGCCCCGACGGCTCGTACGTACCCCTGCGATAGCGGCGGCAGACAAACAGGCCAGGCCGAAAGCACCTCCGGAACACGCGGGGTGCTGACGACATCAATACGATTTGCGGCCCGCCTCACCCTCAGCTATTTGCGATGCGCGGGTGGCAGATCAGGGAACGCGGGCGAATCCAGGCCCAGCGAACCAGAACTCGCCAACGGGCGCACCTGCAGATAGACCCCCATGCGGTGGGTATCGGCGGTTCGGGCGTGGTCCATCGCGTGCGCGTGTCCGCCGGGTGCATACGCATAGTCACGCGCCAGTTTCGCCGTCTTCCACAAGCTGAGGGAGGTGTGCTCGAACGGAAGTTGCGACGAAATGTCGACGCTGCCGCGGTGGCCGGGATGGAAGGCCGCCCTCGACGCGGCATGCACATTGTTCTTGAGGAAACCGAGCAGGTTTCGGGGCTTGAGAATGCCGTGCACGAGGACGACCAGAGGTTCGTCGGACGCGATGGCTCTGCTGCCTTCGTCCGACGGATTCCATCCGTGCCAATGGTCACCGGCATGTTCGACGCGCGCCCGGACCACCTCGCCGTCGAGACTATAGCGGCGGGGCGACTCCACCGCGCAGGCGAGCGGTCCGCGGAAGGCCGCCAGCGCCGACTCGGGTGAATCCCACGCCGCGATAAGACACCGCCCCGGCGGAAGGAAGCTTGTAGGGACCACCTCGTGCGTCATGTGGTTGGAGTGGTTGACCGTCGCGGCCCGCAAGCCCGGAATGTTCTGCTGCAACGCGGCCTTGACACGCCGACTCCACAGCCACGGACCACGCGGCGGATGGTCGTAGACATCGACGGTGAGAAAGTCGGCCGATTCAGCCACTGGCGATCAACTCCCTTGAAGCGGGAAGATCAGCAGGCTTCCCGATGCCGTTGCGACCACCTTGCCCTGCTCGTCGACGACCTCGCCTTCAGCGAACGCGACCCGGCGACCCGCTTTGGTGACCCGCCCTCGACAGATCAGGTCCCCGTTGCCTGCGGACACAGGGCGCAGATAGTTGACCTTGATCTCGATGGACGTGTAGCCGCTGCCCGCAGGGAGGGTCGTGTGCGTGGCGCACCCGAGGGCAGAGTCGAGCAGCGTGCAGACCAGGCCGCCGTGGACTGTGCCGATCGGGTTGTAGTGCGATTCGTCGGGACGGCAACGGAACGTGACGGTACCAGGGCCAACCTCGATCAGATCCATTCCGAAGTGGCCGGCGATGGGGGCCGCCGGCAGCTCCCCGGCGGCCATCCTCGTCATGAACTCGATACCGCTGAGCTCCGGGGGAACAGCCGGTACGGGCGCGCGTTGCGTCACCGCTGTTGACCGTCGGCGAGGAAGCGCAGCGCCTCGGCGAGGAAGGCTTGGTGGTGCTGGAACACGCCGCCGTGTCCGGAACCGGGGTAGATGATCAACTGGGCGTTGGGGAGTCGGCGTGCCATGTCGGCGGAGTGGTTGCTGTCAACCATCAGGTCGTGGTCGCCGTTCGCGACCAGGACGGGCTGGGTGATGAGCGAGAGATCGTCGGGGGCGGACTTGCCGGCGTGCCGGATCGCCTTGATCTGGGCGATGCGGGCCTGCATGGAGATTGGCTTGTCGCGATCGTGAGTGCGTTCCTTGAGGCGGCTCAGGTAGTCGGCCGCGGCCCGCTTCCCCTCGGGCGTGCGAGGGAAGAACAGGAAATTCCTCGGATCGCTGCGGGTGAGAGCCGCCTTGAGATAGGCGGTGCCGACGATGGAGGCCATCTTGTCGATGCCGCCCCCGCCGCGTGGCCCGGTGCCGGCCAGGATCATCCGACGGACTAGTTGAGGTTGCTGCAGCGCGACCATCTGGGCGACGCCGCCGCCCAACGAGAAGCCGAACAGGTCGACGTAGTCGAGTCCCATGGCGCGGATGAAGGCGACGGCGTCGGTGCCCATCTGCTCGACGGTGCCGGGCACCGAGGAATCGGTGGCCCCGACCCCCCGGTTGTCGAAGGTGATCACGCGGTGGTGCTGGGCGATGCCGTCGATGATGCGTGGATCCCAGTCGTCGAGAACCGCGGTCAGGTGATGCAGGAAAACGACCGGAACGCCCGATCCTGTTCCGAGTTCCCGGTACGCGAAGTCGACGCCGCCGACGTTGACCTTCCGGGTGGGGGTGTCTTTCCAGGTGGTGAATGTGGTTGTCATCGTGTGCCTTTCGCTTCTGCTGTCATGGGGGTGGCGGGTCGGGCGTCGAGTGCGGATAGGGCGGCCTGGGTCCTAAGGTCGCTGGTCATGCGGGAATCCAGCATGGGATTGACCAGGCCGCGCAGCGCTGAGAGCGGCTTCCATCGGGAGGGGGCGAACACAGTCGGCGATCGACGGGCGAGTCCGTCGACAATGGCGGTCGCAGCAGTCTCGGGGGCGATGCGCTTCAACATCGTCTTCGGCATCGTCGCGAGAAGCCGGTCGGCCAGCGGATCGCCGTCTACACCCTCGGTGATCATCGCGGTGTGAACCATCGAGAAGTAAGCGATCAAGGTGGAGACGCCATGGTTGGCGAGCTCCACCCGCAATCCTCGGCCGAGCTGTTCCACCGCGGCCTTGCTCATCGCGTAGGGAATGGTTCCCATCCCGTTGGCGAACGCGAACACCGAACTGATCAAGGCGAATTGGCCACGTTGGGCAGTGACCTGATCCATCGCGGCCTGGACAGTGTTGACCACACCGGTGACGTTCACCGCGAGGAGGGACTCGACCGAAGACACCGGTGTGGTGCGCAACGTTCCGGTTCGGGCCAGGATGCCCGCGTTGGCGATCGCGACGTCGAGGCGGCCGAAGCGATCGACGACGGCGTCGACGGCGGCATCGAGGGTCTCGCGGGCGCGGACGTCGGCGACCACCCCCATCGCCGAGGTCGATGACATCGCGGCACCGAGCTGCGGGGTCTGCGGGTCAAGGTCGGCGATGGCCACTTTGGCTCCGCGGCCCAGCAGTTCGCGTGCAGTGGCGCTGCCGATCCCGCCGGTTCCCCCGGTGATGAGGACGACTTTTCCACGCAGATCGTAGTTGGGCCCCTTCATCGGACACTGCGCTTGGGACGCCGCGAGACCCTGCCGTTGCGCCGCAGCAGAGCAAGTGTGGTGGCGAGGCGGCCACGCTTGAGGTCGGGTTCTTTCCCCGCGCCCATCCGGTGCAGTTGATCGGTGTGCCAACCGATGTTCAGCACGCCGTCGAGCGCCTTGCCGTCAATCACGTTGCCCAGAGCGCTGGGTATTCCGTAACTCAGTTCGCGGGTGGCCAGCACTGGCAGGCGGTCGGACAGGATGGCGTGCGCCGCGTCCGGGACCGTCGCCGCAGGGCGGGCTATGCCGATGACGTCGCAATCACCGGCTTGCAGTGCGTCCTGCATGGCTGAGCGTGAACGGAATCCGCCGGTGACGGCCAACGGCACTCCCCCGGCTATCTGCCGGACCGTGCGGGCGTAGTCCAGGAAGTACGCCTCGCGGGCGCGGGTACTGGCCGCAGCCGAGCCCGCCATGGCCGGCGATTCGTAGTTGCCGCCGCTGATTTCGAGGAGGTCGATGCCCTCGTCAGCCAGGGCGGCCACCACGGCGCGAGACTCCTCCTCGCTGAATCCGCCGCGCTGGAAGTCAGCCGAGTTCAACTTCACCCCGACTGCGAAGCCCGGCGACACCCGGGCACGTATCCGGCGAACGATCTCGAACAGGAACCGCATGCGTCGCGCCGGGTCGCCACCCCACTCGTCGGTTCGCAGGTTGGACAGCGGCGACAAGAACTGGGTGACGAGGTAGCCGTGCGCCGCGTGGATCTGGACGCCGTCGAATCCGGCAGTCTCACAGACCGTCGCCGCCGTCACGAAGCGCTCGATGATGTCCTCGATCTCCACCGACGTCAGTTCGCGCGGTGTCGCCGAGCCGGGCAGATTCAGCGGCACCGCACTCGGCGCCACCGGGGTGTGGCCGATGGCCAACGGATTGGACTGTCGGCCAGGGTGATTGAGCTGAGCCCAGATGGGCACCCCACCGTCGTGCGCGGCCTTGGACCACCGCGTGAGAGGATCGAGGTCACGGTCATCCTCGATCACCACGTTGCCGGGTTCGCCCAATTGAGCGCGATCCACCATGACGTTGCCGGTGATCAGCAGCCCATACCCACCGTGGCTCCAGGTGCGGTAGAGCTGTTCGAGGCGCGCACCGGGAGCATGGGTGGACTCGGCGAGGGCCTCGCTCATCGAGGCCTTCATGATCCGGTTTGGCAGCACCAGCCCGCAGGGCAGGGTCAGGGGGTCGTGCAGAGCAGTCATCGGGGAGGCACCTTCGACGTCGATTGGATTACGACTGTAATATTATGACCATAAGTCAATGCGTTATGATGCGCAAGAAGCCCACTGGATGACGAGCAAGGAGGTGACGGTGGCGCGCTATACCGCGGAGCACAAGAGCGAGACGCGCAAGAGGATTCTCGAAACCGCCGGCCGACGGTTCAAGCGGAACGGCATCGACAGTTCGGGAATCGCCGCGATCATGTCGGACGCGCAACTGACCAACGGTGCGTTCTACGCGCACTTCACATCCAAGGACGATCTGGTGGCCAACGTCCTGGCCGATCAGATGCTCATATGGCAGGCGAACCTGCCCTCATCCCCCGACGTAGCAGACTTCGAGGCATTCGTGCGCGAGTATCTGTCGCCGCAGCACCGCGACCATCCGGAGACCGGGTGCCCGTCCGCCGCGCTGCTCGACGAGATAGGCCGTTGCGACACGACCACCCGGCGCTCGTACACCCAAGCGATGCAGGACATCGTCGACATGGTGTCCGCACGGCTGTCACCGGACGATCCCACCTCGGCGCGTTCGGACGCTATCGGCGTGTTCACCATTCTGGTGGCCACCATGCAACTCGCCCGCGCCGTCACCGACCGTGCGTTCTCCGACGAGATCCTCGAGTCCGGAATCGCGAATGTCCGGAACATCCTGGGCCGCTGGTAATTTCCGCCGTCCACCCACTCCCGGTAGCCGCCGACGTACGTCCCGTCATCACATCACGGCCTGCTTGAACTGCTGGCAGGCCAGCAGTGCGAGTTCGGCGCCGTCAGACCTTCGAGAGCGGGGATCCCGACGGGTTCCTCGGCCAACAGCGGGATGACGGCGTATCGGGTGGCGTATTTGCTTCGGACGGTGTCGATTTCGTCGATTTCGGCGACGGCTCGCTGATGTAGAAGCGGGTTGGTGGGCGCGGCGGCGGCCACCGAGTTGTTGATGACCCACGCCCAGGGGCGGATGCCGGCACGTTCGAGGTCGTGTTGAAGGCCGGCTGCTTCGAGCACCGGTGTCGTTTCAGCCAGCGTCACGAGAACGACTTTGGTGACTTCGGGGTCCTGTAGCCGCATGAGCGGGGTGGTGTAATGCCCGCTGTCGCCCATCTGGCGCGCAATATCGCGGTGATAGGAGCCGGTGGCATCCAACAGCAGGAGCGTATGTCCGGTGGGTGCGGTGTCGAGGACGACGAACTTGCTGCGTGATTCATGAATCACCTTGGAAAAGGCTTGGAAGACAGCAACCTCTTCGGTGCAGGGCGAGCGCAGGTCCTCCGCGAGGGTGGCGCGGCCTGCCTCGTCGAGGTGGGCGCCTTTGGTCGTCATGACCCGCTCGCGATAGGTGCGGCTGGCTTCGGCGGGATCGATGCGGGAAACGTGCAGGTGCTCGACACCGCCTTGCAGAGTTTCAGCGAGGTGGGCGGCGGGATCTGTGGTGCTCAGGTGGACGTCGTGCCCGCGCTCGGCCAACGCGACTGCAATGGCGGCCGCAACGGTGGTCTTGCCGACCCCGCCCTTGCCCATGCACATCACCAGTCCCTTTCCGCCGCGCTCGATGTCATCGACCAGATCGCGAAGCGGTGCGACCGCCACCGGATGTGGGGTGGCGGGAGCGTTGTCGCCGGCCGGGGTAACGGGCGTGGTGTCGAACAGGGTGTGCAGGGCGTCGAGACCAACCATGTTGTCGGCCTTGAGGTCGATGTAGTCAATCGGCAGGGTGCGCAGCGCGGCCGGCATGTCGCTGAGGGCTGCTTGCTCGCGGCGGTACACCGCGCTGGCCAACGGGTCAGTGTCATCGGCCGGTTGTGGCATGACGGCGTTGACGACGACGTTCTGGCGATTCATCCCGAGTGCAGCCAATTCAGCATGGGTGCGGTCGATCTCACGCAGCGCCGAACGGGTCGGGCGACTCACCAACACGAGGCGGGTGCGGTCGGGATCGGCCAGCGCGGCGACCGCGGCGGCGTAGGTGCTCTTCTGCTTGTCCAGGCCCGCGAGAGGACCCAGACACGACGCGTCCCCCTTGCCGGCGTCGAGGAACTCCGTCCAGTTCCCGGGCAGTTGCAGCAGCCGGATGGTGTGCCCGGTGGGGGCGGTGTCGAACAGGATGTGATCGAAGCCGGCGACGGCACCCTCGCTCTCGGTGAGTAGGGCAGTGAACTCATCGAAGGAGGCCACCTCGGTGGTGCATGAGCCGGAGAGTTGTTCGGTGATGGAGGCGATCTCGGCCTCAGGCAGCAGCCCGCGCACTGGACCGACGATGCGTTCGCGGTAATCCGCGGCGGCGGCCTCGGGGTCGATCTCCAGGGCCGACAGTCCCGCCACGGCGGGGATGGCGGTGATGGTGTTGCCGATGGCGATCCCGAAGACCTGCCCCACGTTGGAGGCCGGGTCGGTGGATACCAGCAGTACGCGCTTGCCTGCGCCGACAAGCGCCAAAGCTGCTGCGCAGGCGATGGATGTCTTACCGACTCCGCCCTTGCCGGTGAAGAACAGGAACCGCGGGGGGTCGGTGAGGAAGGTTAGATCAGGTGATGCCATAGCGGGCAGCCCTCCTACGGGAGTGCGTTATGTGGTGCGGCGGTGTGGTTCAACAGCAGCCCGACTCACCGGGCGGGCAGCACGCCGACCCGGTTTCGGTCAGGCCCAGGCTGATGGCGCCAGCCGGTACGCCGGCGGGGGTGTCGACGCCAGCCCAGCGGGCGAGTTCGGCGCGGGTCGGGTATCGGCCCGTCACGACGGTGACACCGTCGACGGACACCAGCGGGAGCCCAGCCGATCCGGCGATCTCGAGGAAGCTCCTGACGCCCTCGTTGTGAGCGAACGCGAGCGGGTCGTTGGCCAGGTTGTGGCGGGTGATGGACGCGCCCTGCTCGAGCAGCCAGGCCATGTCTGCGGTGAAGGTGACCAGGTTCTGGTCGACATCCTCTCCACAGACGCCGGTGTTGCAGCACAGGGCGGGTTCGAAGACGGCGATAACGGGCATGAGGGTGGTGTTCCTTTGTGGATCAGGGGATTTCGGTGGTGGTGAGCAATTGGGCGGCCAGCGTCTGGACGCGGGCGGCGATGTCGTCGCGGATCAGGCGCATGCGCTCGATGCCGTCGATCCCGCGCGTGGAGGGTTCGTCGGTGATCCAGGTCTGCGACGGGGTGGCAGCAGTGTCGAGGTGGGCCTCGCTGCCGAGTGTCACGACCACGTTGACGTGCTCCAGCAGCCTCGGGTCGATCGGTTTGGGATGCTCACCGTCCACTGGGGCGCCGACCTCGGCGAGTACTCGCACCGAGAGGTCGTTGAGCGCGTCGCCTGGGTTGGTGCCGGCGCTGTAGACGTCAACGCGGTCACCGACGAGCTTGCGCATCAAGGCGGCCGCCATCTGCGACTTGCCCGCGTTCTTCACGCAGACAAACAGCACAGCAGGCTTGGACACGTGGGGCGATCCCTTCCCTGCCGGGAAAAGGCGACCGGCGGCAGTTGACGGTTGATTCGATCCCCATCAATATAGACGCATGTCGATGACCTCGTCTGCAGATGGTGAGCCGTGCTGCCCCCCACTGGCCAACCAGCCGCTCGACGTCGACTGGGCTGGTGAACTGGCGCGGATGTTCAAGGCGCTGGGCGATCCGGTGCGGCTGCGGATTCTGAGCCTGATCGCCAGCCACGAGGGCGGCGAGTGCTGCGTGTGCGACATCTCCCCCGCATTCGAGGTGTCCCAACCGACGATCTCCCATCACCTCAAGACCCTGCGGGAGGCGGGCCTGCTGGACTGCGAACGCCGCGGGACCTGGGTGTATTACTGGGTGATTCCGTCTGCCCTGGAACAGTTGTCGGCGGTTCTGGCCCTCGACACCTCCAATCTGCCCGTGGTATCCGCCGAAAGGACCTGTCGATGAGCGCCAAACCGTCCGTGCTGTTCGTCTGCATCCACAATGCCGGCCGCTCTCAAATGGCGGCCGGGTTCCTCGCGGCGCTGGCCGGTGACGCCATCGAGGTCCGCTCAGCGGGCAGCGCGCCCGCCGACGCGGTCAACCCCGCGGCCGTGGAGGCCATGGCCGAGGTCGGTATCGACATCTCGACCCAGAACCCGAAAATCCTCACCACCGACGCGGTACAAGCCTCCGACGTGGTGATCACCATGGGATGTGGTGACACCTGCCCGTTCTTCCCCGGAAAGAGCTACCGCGACTGGGTGCTCGAGGACCCTGCCGGCAAGGGAGTGGAAGCGGTGCGCCCGATCCGCGATCAGATCAAAGCCCGCGTCGAAGACCTCATCGCCGAACTGCTTCCCGACACCGTTAACAGCTGAAAACGGTTCTAGGAGCAGCAGTTCGGATCCAAGACCACCGCCAGGGCGGCCACCGCGGCATGGTGCGGTCGGTGGAAGACGTTCATGCCCCGTCGAGTCGACTCGACGAGGCCCGCGTTGCGTAGCTGGGTGAGGTGATGGCTGACGGTGGACTCACTGACCCCGATCGCGGCCGCCAGCTCGCCGGTGTTGTGACCGTCCTGGGCCGCGCCGAAGAGCAGCGACATGATCTTCACCCGGGCCGGATCGGCCAGGGCCTTGAGGCGCAGTGCGATCTGCAGGGCGTCGTCGTCGCTCATCACCCCTGCTGCCACCGGTGCGCAACAGACGGGCGCGGAGATGTCGATGACAGGCAGCGCTTTGGGCATGAACCCATGATGCCACATTGCTTGACATATATCGAAAAGGTGGCATGCTAGCGATTGCCCAGAGGTTCGACATATGTCGCATAGGTATGAGGAGGCACCCATGTCCCGAGTTCAGTTGGCCCTCAACGTCGATGACATCGACGAAGCCATCGCGTTCTACTCCAAGCTGTTCAACACCGCGCCGGCCAAGGTCAAGCCGGGCTACGCCAACTTCGCCATCGCCGAGCCGCCGCTGAAGCTGGTATTGCTGGAGAACCCCGGACAGGGCGGCAGCCTTAATCACCTCGGGGTCGAGGTCGAGTCCAGCGATCAGGTCCACGCCGAGATCGCCCGCCTGAGCGACGAGGGGATGTTCACCGAGGAGGAGATCGGCACCACGTGCTGCTTCGCCACCCAGGACAAAGTGTGGGTCACCGGTCCCGGCGGGGAGCGGTGGGAGGTCTACACCAAGCTGGCAGATTCGGAGAGCTTCTTCGGGTCGCTGCCGGTGGTCGAGGAGACGGCCTGCTGCGGCGGCGCCGAGGCCCCCTCTGCGTAGGCCGGCCGATCCGTGACAACGGCAGGTGGCTTGCCTCTTAATTCGACGGCTGCCAATATCGACGAGTATCGAAATAGCGGATTGACGGGAGCATCAGGGTGACCGAGGCGACCACATCATCTGACTCCGATGCGCCGGTCGCGACCAAGCTGTCCACACTCAACCGGCTGCTGCCGGTGTGGATCGCCGCGGCCATGGGCCTGGGACTACTGCTGGGCCGGCTCGTCCCGGGACTGGGACACGCGATCAGTGCGGTGCAGATCGACGGAATCTCGCTGCCCATCGCCATCGGGTTGCTGGTGATGATGTACCCGGTGCTGGCCAAGGTGCGCTACGACCGTCTGGGCACCGTCACCCGCGACCGCAAGATGCTGCTGGCCGCGCTGTTCCTGGTGTGGGTCATTGGCCCGGCCCTGATGTTTACGCTGGCCTGGGTGTTCCTGCCGGACCTGCCCGCCTACCGCACCGGCATCATCATCGTCGGCCTCGCACCGTGTATCGCGATGGTGATCATCTGGAACGACCTGGCGCTCGGGGACCGGGAGGCCGCCGCCGTCCTGGTCGCCATCAACTCGGTGATCCAGGTCCTGATCTTCGCGGTGCTGGCCTGGTTCTACCTGACGGTGCTGCCCGGCTGGCTGGGCATGAATCAGACCTCGCTGAACATCTCGATGTGGCAGATCGCCAAGTCGGTGCTGATCTTTCTCGGCATCCCGCTGGTTGCCGGGTATCTGACCCGCCGCTACGGCGAAAAGGCCAAGGGCGCAACGTGGTACGAGACGACGTTCCTGCCCCGGATCGGACCGTGGGCGCTCTACGGGCTGCTGTTCACCATCGTGATCCTCTTCGCGCTTCAAGGCGACCAGATCACCTCCCGGCCACTGGACGTGGTGCGCATCGCGCTGCCCCTGCTGGCCTACTTCGCGATCATGTGGACCGGCGGCTATCTGGTCGGCGCCGCATTGAAGCTGGGCTACCCGCGCACGACGACTCTGGCATTCACCTCCGCGGGCAACAACTTCGAACTCGCCATCGCCGTGGCCATCGCGACCTTCGGCGCGACCTCCGGCCAAGCGCTGGCCGGAGTCGTGGGCCCGCTGATCGAGGTACCCGTCCTCGTCGGCCTCGTCTACGTCTCTCTGGCCCTGCGGCGGCACTTCCCCACGACAGGGAACGCCAGGCCGTTTACCTAAAGTTTGCTTGTCCCTTGATTCGATGATCGTCAATATAGACGGATGTCGAATCTAGCCGCCCCCGGTAGTTGCGAGGCTTGCGCGTGAGGCCTCGGAGGGCATCGCCTGAGCCAGGCACCCCGAATGGGAGCCGCTGATGCACACCGCCCCTCTGACCCGGCGGGCTCTGGCGGAGTTCGTTGGCAGCGGGTTACTGGTCACCGTCGTGGTGGGATCGGGCATCGCGGCCGCCCAGTTGTCGCCACATGACGTCGGGCTTCAGTTGCTGGAGAACTCGATGGCGACAGTCTTCGGCCTGGCGGTGTTGATCCTGCTGTTCGGCCCGGTGTCCGGCGCCCACTTCAACCCCGTCGTCACCGCATCCGACTGGCTGCTCGGGCGACGCGCAGGCACCGGCATCCACGGCAGGGACGCTATCGCCTACGCCGTGGCTCAGACCGCCGGCGCCATCACCGGCTCGTGGCTGGCGAACCTGATGTTCGACCGACGGGTCTTCGAGATCGCCACCAAGGACCGCATCACCACCGGACACCTTGTCGGTGAAGTGGTCGCCACCGCGGGTCTGATCGCACTGATCTTCGCGCTGGCCCGCACCGGGCGCGCAGCACTGTCGGCCGCAGCTGTCGGGGCCTACATCGGCGCCGCGTATTGGTTCACCAGCTCCACCTCGTTCGCGAACCCCGCGGTGACGATCGGCAGGATGTTCTCGGACACCTTCGCCGGCATCGCGCCAAGTTCAGCACCCGGATTCATCGCTGCTCAAATCGTCGGCGCCCTAGTCGGTTTGGCGCTCATCAGCACCCTCTTCCCCGATATCGCCGCCGACGCCGACGACGTTGTCGTCCCTCACGAGGACCTCAGCGACACCGCTTGAGCACAGTCATGGCGCACACCCCCGAGGTGTTGTGCCCGCGCCCATCACGTCGACTGGACTACGACTGGCGCAGGCTGGGCCGGTAGGCGGCGACCTCGGCCTCAGCGGCGAGCAGCGCGCTCAGCTCGCCTTCCTGCTGTGCAACGAAAACACCGACGACCTGTCGGCACAATTCCGGCACGCTCACCCCGCGCGCATCGGCGATGCGCTTGAGCCCAACCACCGTTGTCGTGGTGACATGAAATTGCACAGCGAACTGACCACAGGAACCATCCTCGGGCGGCAACCCCGGCCCCAAGATGACGGGATCGTCGATGGCGAACTCGCCAGCCTCGACATCCCGGCTCGTCCGAGCGACCTCGTTACGACCTAGCGGGCTGTCGGTGCAGCTATCCGGCTCCTGCCACTCGTCGTCGTTGAGGTAACCCATTTCGCCAACGCTAGACCCCGCAGAGGTCTGATCGCTTGCCTGGGACCAGCATTGTTCGGGTCCCGTAGCCCCCGGCCGCGCCCGTGCACCGGGTTCGCAAGAGTGTTGAGAAACAAAACAGGCCAGGCCTTTCGGCCTGGCCTGTTCTCGTGGGTGGAGCTGCCGGGAATTGAACCCGGGTCCTACGGCATTCCCTCAAGACTTCTCCGTGCGCAGTTCGCTATGTCTCTACTTGGATCTCCTGCTCACGCGAACAAGTCAGGATGACGATCCCAGTCGCTGTTTGATGTCCCGCTGAGTCCCGCGACCGGACTCATCGGTTTGTCCCTCTAGCTGATGCCAGGATCCGGGCCGAGGGCGCTCCCGGTCTGACAGACACGCAGTCGCTACTTAGGCAGCGAGGGCGTAGTCGCGCTGATTGGAATCGGCGCTTAATTGGTTGCAACGACGCTTACGGTGGTCATTTGCCTGCACCGGCACGCTTCCCTTGATTCGATGCGCGAAGTCGAAACCCTTCAGCCCCTCGCACCCCGGCCGAGGTTCGACCGGATTTCCAATGGTACGCGGTCTACAACCGCGTCCGAAAGCACATTAATCCCGGGCACCGACAGCACCGGTGCCGAGATCGACGCAATGGCGGGCTCTTCCTGGGACTTCTGCGCCCGTGTGTGCGTTTGGGCGAAAAGACGGGTACGAAAGTGAGACTTTGTCTACATTGACCTCGTGGCTGGCAGCGTGCGTGTCCGGAAGGGTCAGCGGACCAGGGAACGCATCGCCGGCGCCGCCGCACGGCTGGTCATGGACGACGGCCTGGCGGCGGCCACCGCCGACCGCATCGCCGCCGAAGCCGACGTCGCCAGGGCCACCTTCTTCCGGTACTTCGAATCCAAGGAGTACGCGGTCGCCGAAGGCTTCACCGCGATGTGGATCTCCGCGATCACCGACGCGCTGCGCCGGCAGGCCCCGCAACTTTCCGCGATCGATGCCCTCACCGCGGCATTCTGCGAACTCGGCGACGGATTCGAGGCGATCTCGGACACGATCGCCGACATCGAGCGCCAGACCCGTGACTCGCTGAGCCTGCGCGCCTGGACCCTGCTGTCCTACCTGAGCTTCGAGAACGCGATCGCCGAGACCATCGCCCCGCGCCTGCCCGACCTGACCGTCGACGATCCGCGGCCGCGCCTCATCGGCGCCCTGACGATGGCCGCCGTCCGGATCTCCCTCGACGACTGGCTGCGCGACGGCGGCTCGCTGTCCGAACGAATCTCCCGCGCGGTCGCCTCGATGGCGCCGTGCTCGATCACCGACCAGAAATGAGGCAGCCGATGAGTGGCGAGAAGTCACTGGAGGCGTGGGGTTTCGTCCGCAAGGTCCTGGCCGACACGACCGAGATGATCACCCAGGATGCCCGCGACGAACGCGAACTCCTCGAGGGGCTGCGGGTGCTCAACCGGGTGACGGCACTGTGCACGGAACTGTCCGTCGACACCGATCCGGATCATCCGCACTTCGTGCAGATGTGCACGTCCTCACGCTTCGTCGGCGGCCCGAACCCGCACGGCTCCTATCCCCTGGCGATGATCAGCGGCGACCGTGCCTACCGGCTCACCGGCACCCGCGGCACGTCGACCTACCTCGGTCTGCAGGTGCTCGCCGGCACCGGGCTGAACCCGCGGCGGATGAGCAACTACCTGTCGGATCGCGACCTCGTGCTCGACGACGACGGCCGATTCGACATCGTCTTCGCCGCGGCCAAGCCCACCGACACCGACCTCGACGGCGCCCAGTTCGTCCAGATTCCCGAGGACGCCACCTCGATCGTCGTCCGCGACTACGTCTCCGATCCGCAGACCGAAGTCCCTGTAGAGCTTCATATTTCGCGTCTCGGCGACCAGGAACCATCGGCGCCGGTGACCGATGAGCAACTGGCCGAGCAGCTGACCGCCCTGGGCTGGACGATCGTGAAGCTGACGACACTGCATCGCACCGTGCGTCCGGATCTGCTGGACAACCCGAACACGTTGATCACCTCGGAGGCCGGCGCCCTCGGCGGGGAGAACACCACACCGGACAACCTCTACATGCTCGGCCTGTTCGACCTCGAGGCGCATCAGAGCCTTCACCTGGAATTCCGGCCGCCCGAAACCCGCTACTGGTCGATCACTTTGGAGAACATCTGGCATGAATGCCTCGAGCCCCTGGTGCGCCAGAGTTCGGTGACCAACGCGGGCGTCGAGCCCGGCGCGGACGGCGCGATCCGGATCAACATCGGCGCCGAGGACAGCGGCGAGGGCTACTGGCTGGACACCGGTGGACGGCGACGAGGGTTCATCACCCTGCGCTGGCTGGACAACCCGACAGCACCCGAGGTCTCAGTTCGTCTTGTGGACAAGGAGGTTCAGCGATGACCAGTGCGATCGCCGCGCGCCTGGACGCCGACAAGCTGATCGAGCAGGCATGTGAGCTCGCCGGCAGTGACGACTTCGGTGACAACGACGGCTGGCGCGACAACCTCGACCGCCTGCTCGACGCATTCATCGACGCCGACGACCTCTCGCCCATCGGCGTCGAGATCGCGGCAGCGGATGTCATTGTGCCGCTGCGTAACCGGTTGCAGATCACCGCCTGGCGCAGCGAGCACCCGGAGATCGCGCAGGAGAAGATCGAACGCCCGATCATCATCTTGGGCCAGCCCCGCACCGGCACCACGATTCTCTATGACCTGCTGACCCAGGATCCCGACCTTCGCGCCCCCCTGACCTGGGAGGTCGACCAGCCCTTCCCGGTGCCGCAGCCGCAGACCTACGAGACCGATCCGCGGATCGCCCAAACCGAAGCGGCGCTCGAGATGAGTGAGCAGCTGAACCCGGGGTTCATGAAGTTCCATCCGATGAGCGCGCGCGGCGGTCAGGAATGCGTGCGGATCACCATGGGCACCTTCTGCAGCATGACCTACAGCACCCAGTACTTGCTGCCCAACTACCAGCGCTGGCTAATGCATGAGGCCGACCACGCCGCGGCCTACCGATATCACCGGAAGTTCCTGCAGCACTTGCAGTCCGGCGTGCCGGGCCAGTGGCTACTGAAAAGCCCGGCGCATCTGTGGAACCTGGACACGGTGCTCGCCGAATACCCTGACGCGATCCTGGTGCAGACCCACCGCGATCCGCTGGTGGTCATCTCCTCGATCAGCGCGCTGATGGCGTATCTGCAGAAGCTGGTCAGCGACAAGTCGTCGGTGCAGCGGGTGGCCGGGCAGTGCGCCGAGGAGAACATCCTGGGACTCGAGCGCATGATGGGCTGGGTGGACGAGGGATTGCCGGGAGCCGACCGGATCATCCATGTGCGCTTCGCTGACTTCATGGCTGACCCATTCGCCACCATCGGTGCGGTCTACGACCGCATCGGCCGCGATCTCACACCCCAGGCCGAACAGCGCATGCGCGAACACCTTTCGGCCAACCCCGGCGACGGCGGCGGTAATCGCTACACCTGGGCCGACACCGGCCTGGACGCCGACGAGCTCCGCGAACGCTTCCGCGCCTACCAGGAGCGCTTCGACGTCCCCAGTGAGACGCTGCGTTGAATCAGTGCACCGAGATCATCGCCACCGCCGCCAACGCGAGCACCATGCCCGCAACCTGCCAGCGGGTGACCCGCTCACGCAGGACCACAATGGCCAGCAGCACAGTGGCGGCCGGGTACAGCGCCATCAGCACACCCGCCAGTGAGAGCATCGAGGCCTGCAGCGCCAGCAGCATCGCCACGTTGGAGACGGCGTCTAGTACCGCGGCGGCCAGCGCCAGCCGCATCGCAACACCCTGCGGCGCACGGAAGTTACCGGTGAACGCGGCGACGGTCAGCACGATCGCCGTCGCCGAGATTCGCGCGAAGAACAGTGGCCACATCTTGGCGTCCACCGGCGCCTGGTGAATCAGCACGAAGTTGAGCCCGAAGGCCAGACCCGAGCCGATCGTCAGCCACGCAACGGTTTTGGTGAACCGGTGCAGGCTCACATCCCCGTCGGTGGCCTCCCGGCTGACCAGCACCACGGCGATTAGCGCCAGTACGGTACCCACACCGGCGATCACCCCAGGCCGCTCCCCCAGCGCCAGGCCGACACCTACCGGCACCCCCGCCACGAGCACCGCGGTCAGTGGTGACACCACCGAGATCGGGCCTGAGCCCAGCGCGGCGTAGAACCACCACACTCCGAACGCCTGGCTCACGCCGCACAGCAGCCCCCACACGACCGCCGGGGTGGAGATGGTGCCGCCCACCACGACTGCCAGCACGCCGAGCATGACCATCGCGACCGGATACGAGATCAGCACCACCCGCAGCGCGGCGACGCGCCGCGAGGCGATACCGCCGACGAAGTCGCTGACGCCGTACCCGATCGCCGCGGCCAACGCCAGCAGGACGCCGATCAGGACATGCCCTTGGCGCGCCTGCCGAGCTCGCGTACCACCTCACGCTCGGCGTCGCGGCGGGCCAGGTCCTGTCGTTTGTCGTGAGCTTGTTTACCTCTGGCCAGTGCAAGTTCGACCTTGACCCGGCCCTCGCTGAAGTACAGCGACAACGGCACCAGGGTGAGGTTGCCGTCGCGAATCTTGCCGACCAGGTTGTCGATCTGGCTCCGGTGCAACAGCAGCTTGCGGTTGCGCCGCGGTGCGTGGTTGGTCCAGCTGCCGTGGTGATATTCCGGGATGTGCAGGTTGCGCAGCCAGATCTCACCGTCGTCGACGGTGGCGAACGCGTCGGCCAACGACGCCTGCCCGTCGCGCAGGCTTTTGACCTCGGTGCCCTGCAGAACCACACCGGCCTCGTAGGTGTCGAGGATCGAATAGTTGTGCCGCGCCTTGCGGTTGGTGGCGACGATCTTCTTGCCGCCCCTGACGTCACCTGCCTTGTTGGCCGGCGTCTTCTTCGACACAGCTACCTCCGCACGTAGAGGCGCAAGGTGACGTACGCAGTGACTCCGGACATGGCGACACCCAGGAACACCAGCCACGGCGTCACGAAATAGAGGATGTCGGCGTAGTTGACCTTGGCGATGAGATTGGCTCGATAGAACTGGTCGAGCGCCCTCTCCAGGAACATCGCACGCACCACGATCAGCCCGACGATCGCGAAGAACACCCCGATCAGCGCCGCCAGCACCGCCTCGAGAAGGAACGGCAGCTGGGTGTACCAGCGGGTCGCGCCGACCATTCGCATGATGCCGATCTCGGTGCGTCTGGTGTAGGCCGCGACTTGAACCATGTTGGCGATCAACAGAATCGCACCGATGGCCTGCACCACGGCGACCGCGAAGGCGACGTTGGACAACCCGTCGAGCACAGCGAACAGCCGGTCGATCAGTTCCTTCTGGTTGAGCACGTTGAGGACACCGGGCTGGCCCTGCATCGCCGCGTCGAAACCCTTGTGCTGCTCGGGGTTGTCGAGCTTGACGATGAACGACGCCGGGAAGGCATCCTTGCTCGCGAGGTCCTTGAACTGGGGGTTCTTGGCGATCGCGTCGTCATACGCTTCGGTCTGGTTGAGGAAGCGCACCGACTTGACGTCGTCGAGGCCCTCGATCTTGGTGCGCAGCGCCTTGCACACGTCGCCGTCGCACGTCGGGTCGTTGGCCGAGATGTCGTTGGTCAGGAAGACCTGGCTCTCGACGCGGTCGAGGTAGATGTGCCGGGACTGGTCGGCCAGCCGCAGCACCAGCAGACCACCGCCGAAGAGCCCGAGCGAGATCGCCGTCGTCACGATCATCGCCACGGTCATCGTGACGTTGCGGCGAAGTCCGGTGAAGACCTCGTTGACCAGGAAGCCGAAGCGCACTTAACGATCCATTCCGTAGACGCCACGCTGCTCGTCGCGCACAAGCCTGCCAAGGGACAGCTCGACCACGCGCTGGCGCATGGAGTCGACGATGTGGTGGTCGTGGGTGGCCATCAGCACCGTGGTGCCCGTCCGGTTGATCCGTTCGAGCAGGTCCATGATGTCCTTGCTGGTGTCGGGGTCGAGGTTTCCGGTGGGCTCGTCGGCCAGCAGCACCAGCGGGCGGTTGACGAACGCCCGCGCGATCGCGACGCGCTGCTGCTCACCGCCGGACAGTTCGCCGGGCAACCGGTTGGCCTTGCCGGACAGCCCGACCATCTCCAGGACCTCGGGTACCACCCGGTTGATGGTGTCGGGCTTCTTGCCGATCACCTCGAGGGCGAACGCGACGTTCTCGAAGACGCTCTTCTGCTGTAGCAGCCGGAAGTCCTGGAACACGCAGCCGATCACCTGGCGCAGTTTGGGGATGTGGCGACCCGACAGCTTGTTGACGTGGAACTTCGATACCTGGAGCTCACCGGAGGTCGGGGTCTCTTCGGCCAGCAACAGTCGCATGAACGTCGACTTGCCCGAACCCGACGGGCCGATGAGGAAGACGAACTCACCCTTGTCGATCTTGACGCTGACATTGTCGAGGGCTGGGCGGGCCGACGACTTGTACTGCTTGCTGACATGGTCAAGGGTGATCATCACGGCACGCCAGTGTAGCTGTCTGGTCTCGCGGGTTACTGCGTCGGCGCGGCAGGCGTCGACATCGGACCCTGGCCCGGCACGGCTGACGGGGTGGGCGTCGGGCTGGGCGCACCGGGCAGAGGCGGCACTCCGGGCGGTGCCGGGGTGGTCGTCGTCGGCGATGTCGGTGAGGTCGGCGACGTCGGTGACGTGGGCGAGGTCGGCGATGTCTCGCCCGGCGAGGTGGACTCGGTAGGCGAGGTCGGTGAGGTCGTCGGCGTCTCGCTGGTCGTCGTGGTGGTCGTCGGTGTCTGGGTGCGCCGCTGGACGTCGGTGCGCGGTACCCAGGTGTAGGACGGGTCCGGGACGAAGCCGGGCGGCACCACCTGGGTGGCCGGATCAGGCGCAGGCGGCGGGGGTTCGTAGTTCTGGTAGATCCAGAACAGGGCGACGAAGGCGACAATCAAAGCCGCTGTCGACGTGCGGATCCGACCGCCCGGCAGGTAGTTGGGCCAGCCGCGGTCGTCGCGCTTCCACTTCCGGAGCGACGTCACTGTCGCTGTCCTTCCTGGTTACGAACCGCGGCCGCTTCCTCGGTGGTTCCCGACGCGGTGATACCGCCCAAGGTCGGTGCCTTCTCCGTCGGCGAGGTGATGCCTGCCTTGCTCAGTGCGGCGATCACCATCACACGTAGACGGCGGCCGACATCGAATTGCTTCCCGGGCAACGTGCGAGCCACGATGCGCAGGTTGACCGTGTCGACCTCGATGCTCTCCACACCCATCAATGCCGGTTCGTCGAGCAGCAACTTGCGTAGATCCTCGTCGAGCATGGCGTCACTGCAGACCTTGTGCAGCAGGTCGTTGACTCGGTTGAGGTCGGCCGACGTCGGCACCGGTACATCGACGACCGCACGCGCCCAGTCCTTGGACAGGTTCAGCGACCTGACGATGTTGCCGTTCGGAACCGTATACATCTCGCCCTCGACGGTTCTGAGCTTGGTCACCCGCAGGGTGACCTCCTCGACGGTGCCGAGTGAATCTGCGGGCGCGCCGACCATGCTCAGCTGGACGAGGTCCCCGAAGCCGTATTGACGTTCGGTGATGATGAAGAACCCGGCGAGCATGTCCTTGACGAGGTTCTGGGCACCGAAGCCCAACGCGGCGCCCAGGACTGCCGCTGGCGCTGCCAGCGAACTGACCGGGATCGACAGGACATCACCGATTTCGACGACGACCATGACGAATACCAGGGCGATGGACACCCAGGAGACCACGGAAGCCACCGCTTGCTGGTGTTTGGCGCTCTCGGTACGCACCAGCTGATCGGTCTGTTGGTATCGGGCGTCGATGCGCCGGGTGATTCGGCGAGCCAGCCAGGTGATGAAGCGGGCCGCCAAGAGCGCCCCGATGACCAACAACGCAATCCGCACGCCGCGGGTGACGATCCACACGCCGTACTCGCCGTGCCAGAAATCGCTCCAGCGCTGCCCGAAGCCTGCGGCCAGATAGTTGCTAATCATCTTTTCGGTTACGCCACCTGATTCCCGCTTCCAGGAATCCGTCGATGTCCCCATCCAGTACCGCCGTAGGACTGCCGACCTCGTATTCGGTGCGCAGATCCTTGACCATTTGGTAGGGGTGCAGAACGTAGGAGCGCATCTGGTTTCCCCAGGAGCTGCCGCCCTCGCCTTTCAGCGCGTCCATCTCGGCGCGCTCTTCCTGCCGCTTGCGTTCCAGCAGTTTGGCCTGCAGCACCCGCATCGCCGAAACCTTGTTCTGCAACTGCGATTTCTCGTTCTGGCAGGTCACCACGATACCGGTGGGGATGTGGGTGAGTCGAACCGCCGAGTCGGTGGTGTTCACCGACTGCCCGCCCGGCCCGCTGGAGCGGTATACGTCGACCCGCAGATCCGTCTCGGGGATCTCGATGTGGTCGGTGGTCTCCACCACGGGCAGCACCTCGACTTCGGCGAACGAGGTCTGGCGGCGGTTCTGGTTGTCGAACGGGCTGATGCGCACCAGCCGGTGGGTGCCCTGCTCGACCGAGAGCGTGCCGTAGGCGTAGGGCGCGTGGACGGCGAAGGTCGCGCTCTTGATGCCCGCCTCTTCGGCGTAGGAGGTGTCGAACACCTCCACGGGGTACTTGTGCTGCTCGGCCCAGCGGATGTACATCCGCATCAGCATCTCGGCCCAGTCGGCGGCGTCGACGCCACCCGCGCCGGAACGGATGTTGACCAGGGCCTCGCGCTCGTCGTACTCGCCGGCCAGCAGGGTCCGGACCTCGAGTACCTCAATGTCGGCCTGCAGTGACTTCAGTTCGGCGTCGGCTTCGGCCAGGGCATCGGCAGCGCCCGCGCCCTCTTCCTCGGCAGCCATCTCGTAGAGCACCGGCAGGTCCGCCAGGCGGCTGCGTAAGTCCTCTACGCGGCGCAGCTCAGACTGGGCGTGCGACAGCTCGCTGGTGACCTTCTGGGCGTGGCTCTGGTCGTTCCACAGGTTGGGGTCGGCGGCCTCGTGTTCGAGCTTGTCGATCTTGGCGCGCAGCCCGTCCACGTCGAGCACCCGCTCCACCGTGGTCAGGGTGGAATCAAGGGCGGCGATGTCAGACTGTCGGTCGAGGTCCACGGCTCCTCAGGTTACCGGCGTCACGGCGCGTTGTGATCCACGGCGGTGTTCCCGGCAGTCTCGGGGCCGACGCGTTTAACATCACTGCTGTAACCAGGATGTGCGCCGCGCGTTTACGCGACGCTTCCCGACTGCGACGCGCCAGCCCACTCGCGAGCAGTTCGGACCGGACAGGAGTTCGAAGATGCGTCCTTACTACGTCGCGATCGTCGGCGCAGGCCCCTCGGGATACTTCGCTGCGGCGTCGCTGCTGCGGTTCGCCGACGGCTCCGTCGCCGGCGGCGGACCCGACGTGCGCGTGGACATGCTCGAGATGTTGCCGACGCCGTGGGGGCTGGTCCGCTCCGGAGTGGCACCGGACCATCCGAAGATCAAGTCAATCAGCAAGACCTTCGAGAAGACGTCGAGCGATCCCCGGTTCCGCTTCTTCGGCAACCTCAATGTGGGTCAGGACGTGACCGCCGAGGAACTCACCGAACGCTACGACGCGGTGGTCTACGCCGTAGGCGCGCAGTCCGACCGGGCACTGCACATCCCCGGTGAGGAGCTGGCCGGAAGCGTGGCGGCCGTCGACTTCGTCGGTTGGTACAACGCGCACCCAC
Organism: Mycobacterium sp. NBC_00419; assembly: GCF_036023875.1. Classification (NCBI taxonomy): domain Bacteria; kingdom Bacillati; phylum Actinomycetota; class Actinomycetes; order Mycobacteriales; family Mycobacteriaceae; genus Mycobacterium; species Mycobacterium sp. NBC_00419. Next base: position 4,332,749 of record NZ_CP107931.1, on the reverse strand, counting down.
ACTTCGAGGAGATGGCACCGGACATCTCCAGCGGCCGCGCCGTCGTCGTCGGGGTCGGCAACGTCGCACTCGACGTCGCCCGGATTCTGGTGAGCGACCCCGAAGCACTCGCCAATACCGACATCGCCGATCACGCGCTGCAGTCACTGCATGACCGCGGGGTCGAGGAGGTGGTGATCCTGGGTCGCCGCGGGCCGCTGCAGTCGACGTTCACCACGCTGGAGTTGCGTGAGCTCGGCGAACTCAATGGCGTCGACGTGGTGGTCGACCCTGCGGATCTGGCCGACATCACCGACGAGGACGCCGAGGCGGCAGGCAAGCTGGCGCGGGCCAACATCAAGGTGTTGCGCGACTACGCCGCCGCCGAGCAGCACGCGGGCCACCGCCGCATCGTGTTCCGGTTTCGCACCTCACCGATCGAGATCCTCGGTGCCGAGCGGGTGGAATCTATTGTGCTGGGCCGCAACGAGTTGCTCGCCGAGGACGGCAGGGTGGTGGCCAAGGACACCGGCGAGCGGGAGACGCTGCCGGCGCAGCTGGTGGTCCGGGCCGTCGGCTACCGCGGCGTCCCGGTGCCGGGCCTGCCGTTCGACGACGGCGCGGGCACCATTCCCCACCAGGAGGGCCGGATCGCCGGGCGCGCCCACGAGTACGTCGTCGGCTGGATCAAGCGCGGCCCCTCGGGCGTGATCGGATCCAACAAGAAGGACTCCGCGGACACCGTCGAGACGCTGCTTGCCGGGCTGGCCGGTGTCACCCTGCGGGAGGTCGGGCCCGACCACGGCGACGAGCTGGTTGAGTGGCTGGCCCAACGGCAGCCGCACCTGGTGACCGACGACCACTGGCGGGCCATCGACGAGCACGAGCGGTCCGCGGGCGAACCGCACGGCCGGCCGCGGGTGAAGATCGCCAACGTCGCCGAGATGTTGCGCGTCGGACGCCGCTGAGGCCCGGCTACGCCGAGGGGCTGGTACGGCACAGGCGGTCGTCGTCCTCGACGACCCCCGGTCCGACTGACAGCCCGCTGACCGGTCCGGCGCTGCGGGCCACCAGCGGGGTGCACGCGGCCAGCACGGCCAGCGCCGCCGACGCCATGAAGACGCCGAACGGGCCGGATGAATCGGCGATCACGCCGCCCAGGGCCGTACCCATGGCGCCACCCACGAGCGCACCGCTGTTGAGCCATCCGAACGCCTCTGCCGCGGACTGCTCGTCGGTCTCGTGCGAGACCATGACGTAGAGCGCGGCCAGCGCCGGCGCGAAGCCCAGCCCCGAGGCGAACAGCGCGGCAAGCTGCAGCACGTAGCTGTCGGCCAGCCCGAACATCACGGTGCCCAGGGCCACTGCCAACAACGACAGCGTCAGCCCGCGCACACCGAGGCGACGGTGGCCCAGGACGATTCCGCCGACCAGAGAACCCACGCTGGCTGCGGCCAGTGCCACGCCGGCTGAGATCTTGTCCTCGCCGAACAGCGCCAGAACACCGACCTCCAGGGCCATGAACGACGCCACCAGCGCCAGGCTGGCGACCATCGCCAGGATCACCGACGGCTGCCGGAGGACCTTGCCGAAGGCTGCGCTGCTGCGGGTGATCCGCGGCCGGAATCGCCGGGCACTGAGCAGGAACCAGCAGGTTCCCACCACGGTGACGACGCCGGAGAACAGCAGCGGAAGTGACGTCGACACCGCCGACGCCAGGAAGGTGGCGGCCACCGGGCCGATCACCCAGATGAGCTCCTGGGCGGTGGTATCGAGGGCGAACAGCGCCCGCAGTCCCTCACCGGGAACCATCTGCGGATATAGCGCCCGCACGGCGGGCAGCAGCGGCGGCACCGACGCGCCGACCAGGAATCCCAGCACCATGAGCACGCTCGAGGAGGCATGGGAGAAGGCCAGCACTGCCATCGAGATTCCGTTGACCAAAGCTGCCGACAGCAGGGTGATCGTCATGCCGATCCGGCCGAGCAGACGCGCGGTCATGGGCATCGCAATCGCCTCGCCGATGCTGGCGGCGGCGACAACCGCGCCACCGATCGCATAGGACCCGGTCCGCTCCTGGACGTGCAGCAGGATGGCCAGCGACAACAGACCGAGAGGCAGCCGCGCGAACAGCTGCGACGCGGTCACGCCCACCACACCTGGCACTCGGATGAGCTCCATGTAGGCCCGCACTTGTATCACTCCTAGATCGTTTGGATGCCCTCAACTGTACCGTCCGGACGGTACAGTCCGAAAACGAATTAAACTCAGCGCGATGACGACCTCGCGCGAACGCATTCTCGACGCGTACGCCGACGTGCTCGCCATCGACGGAGAACGGCACGCCACGCTGGAGGCGGTAGCCGCCAAAGCCGGGGTGTCCAAGGGCGGGCTTCTCTACCACTTCCCCAGCAAGGACCAACTCGCCGAAGCACTGTGCGACCGGCTGGTCGCGCTGGCGGCCGACGACGTCGACGAGATGCGCAATTCCGCCGACGGACCGGCCCGGCACTACATCCGCACGTCGCACTACGCCGATACCCAGCTGGACCGCACCCTGGTCGCCGTCGCGCGGCTTCAGCAGGCCGGTGACCCGCGGGCGCGGGCCGCGATCGAGTCGATCTCCGATCAGTGGCTCAACGCACTCGACGAGGCCCTCGGCGACCGTGACCTCGCCCGCGCGATCAAATTGATCGGCGACGGCCTCTACTACAACGCGATGTCGAGCGCACTGGGCGGCCAGCGCACCCGAACCGAGGTCGACGAGGGACTGCTGGCCGTGATCGACCGCCTCATCGACCAGGCGCCGCATGCCTAGATGTGACTCTCAGTCGCGAGCCGGCGGGGTGATCGAATCGGCAGCGATGGTGACGATGACGCGCGTCTCGTCGGGGTTGCCGCTGAAGTTCGGGTACGGGATCCCCAGGTATTTGTGCGAGATCTCGTCGATGCTCTGCCGGCCGCCCTCGGTCGTCGTCGACACCACGCGACCGCGTATCGCGTAGTACCGGTAGACGTTGTCCGGATCGACGACGTTGACGGCGACGCGCGGGTCGAGGGCCAGGTTGCGCGCCTTCTGCATGCCCTCAACGATGTTGACGACGATGTGAACGCCGTCGGTGGTGACCCACGTCTCGGTCAGCTGCGGCGATCCGTCGGGCATCAGAGTGGCCAGAAAGCACGGGCTAGGCCGGCGCAGCAGGTCGAGCAGTCCCTCGGGAAGGGGTTGGGACATCGAATTCCTGTCGTTGGCGCCAGCTGCGGAGGCTTACAGCGGCCTAACTGTACGGCTGCGCAGGTGGCGGGGTCAGCGGGTCGGGGCGCGTGCCGAATACCCAGTTGTCCGGGTTCTTCGGCGAGTAGACCACCGGGATCAGCTGGCCCATGCTCGGCCAGCTGCCGACGTCAACGGCCATCCGCTGGTAGACGACATGCTCGTTGACCGTCGGACCGTTGATCACGCCGCTGATCGTGACGAACTGCTCACCCTCGACATCAGGGCGCGGGCTGACCCCGGTCACCAGCAGCGTGCCCTGCACCATTTCGCCGCGCGGACCGCGGTTGCGCATCAAGCGTGGCCCGAGGACGAGGACCAGCGCCCCAATGATCAGCAGCAGCACCGCGAATTCCCACATGCAAGCCATGGTAGGACTGCAGCTATGAGCGGCGGCGGCGTACGTGATGACCTGGCGGTGGCACTGGCTCTTGCGGACCGGGCCGACGTGATCACGCTGGACCGGTTCGGCGCACTGGATCTGCGCATCGACACCAAACCCGACCTGACCCCGGTGACCGACGCCGACCAGGCCGTCGAGGCCGACGTACGTGGGGTGCTGGCCGATCAGCGGCCCGACGACGCCGTGCTCGGTGAGGAGTACGGCGGGACGGCCGTATTCAGTGGCAGGCAGTGGGTGATCGACCCGATCGACGGCACCAAGAACTTCGTACGCGGCGTGCCGATCTGGGCCAGCCTGATCGCCCTGCTCGACGACGGCGTGCCAATCGTCGGCGTGGTGAGCGCACCGGCGTTGGGACGGCGGTGGTGGGCCGGATCCGGACTCGGCGCCTACACCGCCGCCGGCGGGGCCGAGCCGAGGCGACTGACCGTGTCCGGTGTCGCCGATCTGGCGTCGGCCAGCCTGTCGTTCTCCAGCCTGTCCGGGTGGGCGGAGCGTGGCCTGCGCGAGAACTTCATCGGATTGACCGACGCGGTGTGGCGGGTGCGCGGCTACGGCGACTTCTTCTCGTATTGCCTGGTGGCCGAGGGTGCGGTCGACGTCGCTGCCGAACCCGAGGTCAAGCTCTGGGACCTGGCTGCCCTCGACATCCTGGTGCGCGAGGCCGGCGGCCGATTTACCAGCCTGGCCGGGGCCGACGGCCCGCACGGTGGGGACGCGGTGGCCAGCAACGGCCTCCTTCACGACGCGGTGCTCGCAAGCCTGTCCGGCGTGTGAAATAGCTAACAGGATCTTCGTACCTTACTCCAGAGTAAGATACGGTTGCGTCACCTTGATCAGCACCGCCCACCACCTATGAGGCTGCCGATATGACCAACACCCTTCCCTCCACGTCGAAAAGCGCGCGGGCCCGCGACAGTGCGGTCGGCGCCTACAAGCACAAGCGCTCCGCCACCGACATCGGCCTGGCGCTCATCACTCCCCTGCTGGGTCAGGAATTCCTGGACCGCTACAACCTGCGCGATCCCCTCAACCGGGGCATCAAGTACGGCGTCAAGCAGGCCTTCTCCACCGCCGGCGCCACCACCCGCCAGTTCAAGAAGATCCAGGGAATCGGCAAGGAGCCGACTCGCCTGCGCCCCAGTGGCGCCGACTACTTCGACCTCACCCCCGACGACGACCAGAAGATGATCCTGGAGACGGTGCGGGAATTCGCCGAAGAGATCCTGCGGCCGGCCGCCCACGACGCTGACGAGGCGGCCGCCTATCCCGCCGATCTGATCGCCAAGGCCGCCGAACTCGGTATCACCGCGATCAACGTGCCCGAGGACTTCGACGGAATCGCCGAGCATCGCACGACGATCACCAATGCACTGGTTGCCGAGGCCTTGTCCTACGGCGACATGGGATTGGCCCTGCCGATCCTGGCGCCCGGCGGCGTCGCCTCGGCTCTCACCCACTGGGGCAGCGCCGACCAGCAGGCCACCTACCTTGCCGAGTTCGCCGGTGAGCGCGTGCCGCAGGCCTGTGTGGCGATCGCCGAACCGCACGCCCTGTTCGACCCCACCGCACTGAAGACCACCGCGGTGCGCACCCCGAGCGGCTACCGTCTCGACGGCGTCAAGTCGCTGGTACCTGCCGCTGCCGAAGCCGAATTGTTCATCGTGGCAGCACAACTCAACGGTAAGCCTGCGCTGTTCATCGTCGAGGCGTCGACCGAGGGCGTATCGGTGAAGGCCGACCGCAGCATGGGGATCCGCGCCGCCGCGCTGGGCCAGGTGGAACTGGACAAGGTGACCGTCCCGCTCTCGGCTCGCCTCGGCGAGGACGGTGCCACCGACAGCGACTACTCCGAAGCCATCGCGCTGGCCCGCCTGGGCTGGGCCGCGCTGGCGGTCGGCACGTCGCACGCGGTGCTCGACTACGTCATCCCCTACGTCAAGGAACGGGAAGCGTTCGGCGAGCCGATCGCCCGCCGCCAGGCGGTGGCGTTCATGTGCGCCAACATCGCCATCGAACTCGACGGCTTGCGGCTGATCACCTGGCGCGGGGCATCCCGGGCCGAGCAGGGCCTGCCGTTCGCGCGCGAGGCCGCACTGGCCAAGAAGCTCGGAACGGACAAGGCCATGCAGATCGGGCTGGACGGCGTCCAGCTGCTCGGCGGCCACGGATTCACCAAGGAACACCCGGTCGAACGCTGGTACCGCGATCTGCGGGCCATCGGCGTCGCCGAGGGTGTCGTGGTCCTCTAGATCCTCTCCTGACGAACGGAAAAGACTGTCATGGCAATCAATCTGGAAATGCCGCGCAAGCTGGAAGCCGTCATCGAGAAGGCACACCAGGCCGCCGCGGAGATGCTTCGCCCGATCTCGCGCAAGTACGACCTCAGTGAGCACGCCTACCCCGTCGAGCTCGATACCCTGGCCACGCTGTTCGAGGGCCTCTCGGAGGCCAACACGATCTCGTTCGCGGGCACCGACGCGTTCCGCGACAGCGAGGACGGCCCCAAGGGAAACGTCAACGGCGGCAACATGTCCGCGCTGCTCAATTCGCTCGAGATCTCCTGGGGTGACATCGCATTGCTGTTGTCGGTGCCCCGGCAGGGACTCGGCAACGCGGCGATCGCGGGAGTGGCCACCGACGAGCAGCTCGCGCGGCTCGGCAAGAATGTCTGGGCGGCGATGGCCATCACCGAGCCGTCGTTCGGCTCGGACTCCGCGGCGGTGACGACCACGGCCGTGCTCGACGGTGACGAGTACGTCATCAACGGCGAAAAGATCTACGTCACAGCAGGTTCGCGCGCCAGCCACATCGTGGTGTGGGCGACACTCGACAAGTCCAAGGGCCGCGCGGCGATCAAGTCGTTCATCGTGCCGAGGGAGTACCCCGGCGTCACCGTTGAGCGCCTCGAGCACAAGCTGGGCATCAAGGCTTCCGACACCGCCGCGATCCGCTTCGAGAATGTCCGCATTCCCAAGGACAACCTGCTCGGCAGCCCGGAGATCGAAGTCGAAAAGGGCTTCGCCGGGGTGATGGAGACCTTCGACAACACCCGCCCGATCGTGGCGGCGATGGCTGTCGGTGTGGCGCGCGCCGCGCTGGAGGAACTGCGCACGCTGCTGACCGAGGCGGGTGTGGAGATCTCCTACGACAAGCCCGCGCACGCCCAGAGTGCACCGGCAGCGGAGTTCCTGCGGATGGAGGCCGACTGGGAAGCCGGCTACCTGCTGACCGTGCGATCGGCATGGCAGGCCGACAACTCGATCCCGAACTCCAAAGAGGCCTCGATGGGCAAGGCCAAGGCCGCCAGGGTCGCCAGCGACATCACTCTCAAAGCAGTCGAATTGGCTGGCACCGCAGGCTATTCCGAGCAGACGCTGCTGGAGAAGTGGGCGCGCGACTCGAAGATCCTGGACATCTTCGAGGGCACCCAGCAGATCCAGCAGCTAGTGGTGGCCCGCCGGCTGCTCGGGATGTCGTCCACCGAGCTGAAGTAGTCAGGCGACGGCGTTCAGCTCGTGCCGGGTCTGGTCGTCGATCTCGATGTCGGCGACGGCGAGGTTCTCCTCGAGGTGGCTCAGTGACGACGTGCCCGGGATCAGCAGCACGTTGTCGGCAACGCCGAGCGTCCAAGCCAGCGCGATCTGGGCCGGGGTGTATCCCAAACGGTCCGCGGCCTGCTCGATCAGGTGGTGCGACAGCACGGGATTGACGTCGTGGAACGCCGAGCCGAGCGGGAAGAACGGCACGAACGCGATATCGCGGGCGATGCACTCGTCGAGCACGGACTGCGACGACCGGTCGACCAGGTTGAACGGGTTTTGCACACAGGCGATTTCGGTGATGTCCAGTGCGTGTAACAACTGTTCGTAGCTGACGTTGCTCAGCCCGATTCCGCCGATCAGCCCGTCGTCGCGGGCCTGCACCATGGCGCCGATCTGGTCGGTGAACAGCTGGCTGGGTTCGTCCTCACCGAGTACCCGCAGGTTGACCGCGGCAAGGTGGTCGACGCCTAGGCTGCGCAGGTTGTCCTCGATCCCGGCGCGTAGCCGGTCCGGTTCGGCGTCGGGCAGCCAGTCACCGGCTTCGTCGCGGCGTGCCCCCACCTTGCTAACCAAGGCCAGGTTGTCCGGGTACGGGTGTAGCGCTTCGCGGATCAGTTCGTTGGCGACGTCCGGTCCGTAGAACTGCGCGGTGTCGATGTGGTCGACGCCGGAGTCGACCGCGCGGCGCAGCACCGCCAAAGCCTGGTCGCGGTCTTTGGGCGGGCCGAAGACTCCGGGCCCTGGCAGCTGCATGGCGCCGAACCCGATGCGATGGACGTTGAATCCGGCGAGTGGGAAGTGTGGCATGGACCATTCCGTTCTCGTTGATATCCATTGATGTCGAATGATTTGATCTCAAACTATATTGCGAGGGCGGTACGCTCCTTGTCAACCCCAGGAGGTGAGGTCAGATTCCGCAATCAGCACCCGGAGCCGACTCCCGGGCCGCCCAACTCGCCGATGCATTCGGGCGCGCGGGCAAGACCCTGGTACGCGCGCTCGACGAGCGGCTCGGCGATCACGGAGTGTCTACCCCGCGATCGAAGCTCCTATTCGAGGTGAACCGGTGCGGTCCGGTGCGGCTCACCGATCTGGCCCGCGCGGTCGGCGTCACCCAGGGCACCGCATCCACCCTGACCGATGCACTGGTCCGTGAGGGGCTGGTCGAACGGTGCGCCGACGACTCCGACCGGCGCGTGACGCTTCTGCAGACCACCGCGGCCGGCCGCCGTCAGGCCGACGCCTGGGCGGTGGCCTACACCGCGGCGGCGGACGAACTGTTGGGCGTCCTGTCGACAAAGGAGCAGGTGCTGCTCACCGAACTCCTGAATCGCCTGGCCGATTCAGTCAGCGACTAGCCACTCGCACAAGGGCGCACCCGGCAGGGCACGCCGTTGACGACCTGCGTGTTACTGGGGACGTCGATCAGGTCCGGCGGGTTGAGCAGGTTCGAGTTCACCCCGGGGTGAGCATTGGCCACACCCAGGCGGGTGCCCGGCTGGCCGTGACCCCACCCGTGCGGCAGCGACACCACCCCGGGCATCATGTCGTCGCTGACCTCGATGGGTACCGAGACCTTGCCCTCCGAGGTGCTGACTTCGGCAACATCACCGTCGCTGAGACCGATTCCGCTCGCGTCGTCGGGATGGATCAGCAGCGTGCACCGATCGCGCCCACGCATCAGCGACGGCACGTTGTGCAGCCACGAGTTGTTGGACCGCAGATGCCGCCTGCTGGTCAGCACCAGGGTGTCGTCAGCCCGGTCGAGCCGGGCACGCAGCCTGGGCACGTCATCGACGAAGATGTCATGCACCAGTTCGACGGCGCCCGAGGGGGTGCTCACCGCGGCGTCCAGGCGGCCGCCCTCGAGCTCAGCGAGGCGCAGGCCATCGGGGTGGGCGCGCAGCGAGTCCAGGGTGAGACCGCCCGGCCTGGTCCCCAGGCCGTCACCCCACGGGCCGCTCCGCACGTAGAGGTCGTAGATCCGTTCCGGGCCTTGCCCTTTCAGTACTTCCATCACCTCGTTGGGGTCATGCCCACTCAGCGGTGTTCCGGGCTGCATGCACATGGTGGCCACCAGTCCCCCGGTGTACAGGTCATCCATCGCCGCCACGTCGACCTCGGGCACCGGTGTCCCCAGCAGCGCGCCGGCCAGCCGCAGCAACACCTCCCACTCCGCCGGCCGTGCGGTGTCGGTCGCGAACACCGGTTCGGACCATTTCAGACACGACGACAGGGCGTACATCCAGTACAGGTCGTCAGCATGCGGGCGTTCCAGCGGGGAGAGTCCCGGAAAGATGACGTGCGCGTGCCGGGTGGTCTCGTTGAGCCAATTGTCCACGCAGATAAGCGCATCCAGTGACGCCAGCGCTTCGCCGACGCGCCCGGCAGCCGGGGCCGAAACGGCCGGGTTGCCGGCAACCGTGATCAGTCCGCGGATGCGGCCGTCGCCCGGCGTCGTGATCTCCTCGGCCAGACAGCTCACCGGGTACTGGCCCAGCACCTCACCGACTCCGCGCACCCGCGAGGCGAACCTGCCGAACTCCCAACGGGGTCCGGTCTGGTCGGGCGGCTTCATGAACATCGGCGAGTACACCGCGGGGGCCGGGAAGACCGCTCCCCCGAGCCGGTCGACGGCTCCCAATGCCGCATTGAGGACGAACACCAGCCAGGTGGCCAGGGTGCCGAACTCCTGGGTACACGCCCCGATCCGGCTGTACAGCACAGGATTCGACGCCGCGGCCAGATCGTGGGCGAGCCTGCGGATGACCGGTGCCGGTATGCCGCTGGGCCCGGCGACCGCTTCCGGGGAGAACGGCTCGGCGAGGGCAATCACCTCGTCGAGACCCTGCACCTTGCCATGCAGATGCGGGTGGTCGCGCAGCAGTCCGTCCGCGGCCAGGGTGCGCAGGATCGCGAACAACACCAGCGCGTCGGTACCCGGACGGATCGGCACCCATTCGGATGCGCGTTGGGCGGTCTCGGTGCGCCGGGGGTCGAGCACGATCACCGAACCACCGCGGCGACGGATCGCCGCGAGATGGCCCACGACATCGGGTGCTGAGAGCATCGACCCTTGGGAGGCAGCCGGATTGGCGCCGATCACGACGAGGTGATCGGTGCGTTCTAGGTCCGGGATCGGCGCGTTCCACATGCCCCCGAACAGCAGTGTGCCGACCACATTCAGCGGCCATTGGTCGACGGTGCCCGGCGAGTAGTACGCGCCCATGCCCGCTGCGGCGCCCATCCCGACCACTGCACCGATGTAGGTGGCCAGCGAGAGGTTGTGGGCCACCGGGTTGCCGACGTAGACCGACACGGCCCGGGCGCCGTCGGTGTCGAGGATCGGCCGAAGGACGCGCTCCGCCTCGGCGAACGCCTCGTCCCATGAGACGGCGACATGGGTTCCATTGGGCTGCTTGACCATCGGAGTGCGCAGCCGGTCGGGATCGGTGTGCAGGTGACCCAGCGCCGTGCCCTTCGGACAGATGTGGCCGGCCGAGAAGACGTCGTCGGGATTGCCGCGGATGTCGGTCACCTGGCCGTTGCTGACGCTGACGCGAAGGCCGCACATAGCCTCGCACAGCGGGCAGGTCACCCGGTGGACGGTGTGCGCACCCTCATCCGACAGTTGTCTGGACACCTGTCCATGTTAGGGGTGCACCCTCCCCCGCACAACGGTGCCCGACATACGAAAGCGGGCCGCCGGCTATTGCCGACGGCCCGCTTTCGACTAGTTGTCTCAGGCTGCGCCGAGAACGCGCTGCAGATCCGGCTTCATGGCCTGCAGTTCACGGCCCCAGTACGCCCAGTTGTGCGTGCCGTTGTCCGGGAAGTTGAACACACCGTTGGTGCCACCGGCCGCGAGGTAATTGTCGCGGAAGGTGATGTTGGTGCGGATGGTCAGGCTCTCGAGGAACGTGGCCGGCACGTCGCCGCCACCGAGCTCGTTGGGCTTGCCGTTGCCGCAGTAGATCCAGATGCGGGTGCCGTTGGCGACGATCTTGGGGATCTGCACCATCGGGTCGTTGCGCTGCCAGCCGCTGTTCGGATCCTGAGTGGGTCCCCACATGTCGTTGGCCTTGAAGCCACCGGCGTCACCCATCGAGATGTTGATCAGGAACGGCCACGAACCCTCGGACGGGTTCAGGAAGCCCGACAGCGACGCTGCGTAGACGAACTGCTCGGGGTGGTAGACCGACAGGATCAGCGATGCTGAGCCGGCCATCGACAGACCGACGGCTGCGCTGCCGGTGGGCTTCACCTGACGGTTGGCCGACAGCCACTGGGGCAGCTCCTGGGTCAGGAAGGTCTCCCACTTGTAGGTCTGGCAACCGGTCTTGCTGCAGGCCGGCGAATACCAGTCGGCGTAGAAGCTGGACTGCCCACCGACCGGCATGACGACCGACAGGCCCGACTGGTAGTACCACTCGAACGCCGGGGTGTTGATGTCCCAGCCGTTGTAGTCGTCCTGGGCGCGAAGGCCGTCCAGAAGGTAGAGAGCAGGAGAGTTCGGGCCACCACTCTGGAACTGAATGCGGATGTTGTGGCCCATACCGGCCGACGGCACATCCAGGTACTCCACCGGTAGGCCGGGGCGCGAGAACGCTCCTGCCGTTGCCGAACCGCCCACCAGGCCGATCAGGCCCGGCAGAGCCGCCACCACAACGGCGACGATTGCGAATCGACGCGGCAAACCGCGCACCTTGTCGAACAGGGATTTCACCAATCCACCCCAGCTTTCTATGACCCCGCTTGTTGGGACTGCAGAGACGAGTAAAACACGTTGTCACGAGGGTGTGAAAGTCCACGGCGTGGCGCATTCGCGTTTCGACCCTTGTCAGCGCCTCAAACGAAAACTAATGTCACTTTTAGTTTTCTGGACGCTCACACCCCCTCGCCCACCTCGGGAGATTCCATGGAATCGTTCACTCACCTGCGCAAAGGCAAGACTCCTCGGCGAGTTCACGCCGACCTGGACGGCCTCAAGGACGACGAATTAGGCCGGGGTGGGTTCACCGGACGGACGGCCAACATCTACCGGCGTAACGATCCCACGGAATTTCGCGCCACCGGCCCGTTGCGACCTGTGGATGTCCTGGCAAGTGAGCTCAAACCGAGTGACGCCACGGACGCGGCCGGGGCCCCGCTGCTGCTGTTCTCCAACTCCGACTGCCGCATTTCGCTGAGCCGGCGCAGCCAGGAGATGCCCTTCTATGTCCGCTACATCGACGGTGACCTGTTGTGCTTCGTCCACCAGGGCTCCGGTCGCCTGGAGACCGAGTTCGGGCCACTGAGCTACCGCACCGGTGACTGGATATACCTGCCCAAGGCGTGCACGTGGCGGCAGCTGCCAACTACCGATAGCACCTGGCTGATCATCGAGGCCACCGACGAGTTCCGGGTGCCCCCGGCAGGCCCGCTGGGCAGGCATTGGCCCTTCGACCCGTCGCAGGCCGTGATTCCCGAACCGGAAGCTATCGAGGACGACGGCCGCGACGAATACGAGGTGCGGCTCTACCACCGCCCGATCGACGGCGTGCAGACGACGACACTCAGCTATCCGCACAACCCGATCGACGTCGAGGGTTGGCGCGGGGACAACTACGCGTTCACCTTCAATATCGCCGACTACAACGTCATCACCTCGGACAGCGTGCACCTGCCGCCGATGGTCCATCTCTTCATGGAGGCGACCGGCGTCTACGTCTGCAACTTCCTGCCCAAGCCGGCCGAGACCGTCCCCGGCACTGAACGCACGCCCTGGTATCACCGCAACGTCGACTTCGACGAGATCGCGTTCTTCCACGGCGGCTCCCTGTACGGCATCCCGATGCCGCCGGGACTGATCAGCCACGCGCCCCAGGGCGTTCATCACGGCGCGCCGGAGAAGGCCCGGGAACGTGCCCGGCGCAAGTTCGACGACTACACCAGCGTGGACTGGCAGGTCATCGCCATCGACACCCGGCAGCGACTCGTTCCGTCGGCCGAGGTGTTGGCCAATGATCTCGGGCAGCACTGAGATGGCGACTCCGGCGAAGCGGGCCTACGAGCGGATCCCGTATCTCATTGCCTACCAGAATGATTCGGGTGTTCGTGACGTCTACGGCGGCGTCGCCGAGCTGGTGGTCCTGGAAAGCTATCTGCTGAAGCCAACCGAGCCGTCCGACACCGTGCTGGTGTTCATGCACCCGATCGGCGGCGGCGCCTACCTGCCGATGATCAACGCACTGGCCCGTGCCGGCCACCACGTCATCTACTGCAACAGCCGATTCCGCGGCACCGACTCCGCATTGCTGATGGAGAAGGTGGTCCAGGATCTCGGTGAGGCGATCAAGGACGCCAAGAACCGGCTCGGCTACTCGAAGGTGGTGCTGGCCGGCTGGAGTGGCGGCGGCTCGCTGTCGATGTTCTACCAGCAGCAGGCGCAGAAGCCGACCGTCACCGCCAGCCCGTCCGGCGACGGCCCCGACCTGACCACGCTGGGCCTGATCCCGGCCGACGGCATCATGCTGCTGGCCGCGCACATCAGCCGCCACGGCACGCTGACCGAGTGGCTGGACGCCTCGATCCTCGACGAGTCCGACCCCACCAAGCGCGATCCCGAACTCGACCTTTACAACCCGGACAACCCCAACCAGCCGCCGTACACCGCCGAGTTCCTGGCCCGCTACCGCCGGGCGCAGATCGAGCGCAACCGCCGGATCACGGCGTGGGTCAAGGCGAAACTGGCCGAGCTGAAGGGCAGCGGTGCCCCCGGCGCGGACGTAGCCGAGTACGCGTTCGTGGTGCACGGCACCATGGCCGACCCGCGCTGGCTCGACCCCGCCGTCGATCCCAACGATCGCACCCCCGGCACCTGCTATCTGGGCGATCCTGCGGTGGTGAACATGAGTCCGATCGGCCTGGCCCGGTTCTGCTCACTGCGCAGCTGGCTGTCGCAATGGAGCTACGACGATGCCAACGGCGACGGCGTGCAGTGCGGCGCGGACATCACGGTGCCTTCGCTGGTGATCGGAAACCTCGCCGACGACGCATGCACGCCCAGCCACACCCGGCGGCTGTTCGAGGCGATCGGCCATCCGGACAAGGAGATGCACGAGATCGACGGTGCCAACCACTACTACTCCGGTCCCGACCAGCGTGAGACGCTGGCCAGGGCGGTCGGCGTGGTGACCGACTGGTTGGTGCGACACGATTTCGCGAAGGCGGACTAGATGGAACCCGAGCGCAGGAGCAAGAGCCGAAACACCGCGCCACCCACCGGCGCACTCGACGGTATCCGGGTCATCGAAGTCGGCACGCTGATCTCCGGACCGTTCGCCGGCCGGCTGCTCGGCGACATGGGCGCCGAGGTCGTCAAGATCGAACCGCCCGGCTCCCCCGACCCGATCCGCACCTGGGGGCAAGCCGAGATCGACGGGCACCACTTCTTTTGGACCGTGCACGCGCGCAACAAGAAGTGCATCACCCTGAACCTGCGCGAGCCCCGCGGCCGTGAGCTGTTCCTCAAGCTCGTCGAACGTTCCGACATCATCGTCGAGAACTTCCGCCCCGGCACCCTGGAGAAGTGGGGGCTGGGCTATGACGTTCTGCGCCAACACAACAAGGGCATCATCCTGGTCCGGATCTCCGGCTACGGTCAGACCGGACCGGACGCCAACAAGGCCGGCTACGCGTCGGTGGCCGAGGCCGCCAGCGGCCTGCGCCATATGAACGGCTTCCCCGGCGGTCCCCCGCCGCGGCTGGCCCTGTCGCTGGGCGACAGCCTGGCCGGAATGTTCGCCACACAGGGCGCGCTGGCTGCGCTCTACCGGCGCACCGTCACCGGCGAGGGGCAGGTCGTCGACGCCGCCCTGACCGAAGCGTGCCTGGCCATCCAGGAATCCACCATCCCGGACTACGACGTCGGCGGCATCGTGCGCGGACCGTCGGGCACCCGGCTGGAAGGCATTGCGCCGTCGAACATCTACCGCACCGCCGACGGCAGCTGGGTGGTGATCGCCGCCAATCAGGACACCGTGTTCCGCCGGCTGTGCGCAGCGATGGGCCAACCCGAACTGGCCACCGACGACCGGTTCGTCGACCACGTGGCACGCGGCCGCAACCAGGACGAGCTGGACAAGATCATCGGCGACTGGGCCGCCCAGCGTCAGCCCGATGACGTCATCGACACCCTCAGTGCCGCCGGTGTCATCAGCGGGCCGATCAACACCGTCGCCGAGGTGGTGCGCGATCCGCAGCTGCAGGCCCGCGGCATGCTGGTCGAACACTACGACGAAGGCATCGGCCGAAACGTGCTGGGACCCGGCGTCATTCCGGTGCTGTCGGAGAGCCCGGGTAGTGTCCGCAATGCCGGCCCCGCGCGGCCCGGCCAACACAACAGCGAGGTGTACGGCGACCTGCTGGGGCTCAAGGCCAACGAGATCGCCGACCTGGAATTCCAGGGGGTGCTGTGACCACGCTGCCCTCGCACGTCACGATCCGCGAAGTCGCGCTGCGCGACGGTCTGCAGATCGAGGCGCCGATTCCGTTGAGCGCCAAGCTCGAACTGTTGGCCGCGATCGCGGCAACCGGCGTCCGCGAGGTCGAGGCCACCGCGTTCGTCTCGCCGTCGAAGGTGCCGGCACTGGCCGACGCACCCGAGCTGGCGGCCCACCTGGGCGACTATCCCGACATCGAATTCTCGGCGTTGGTGGCCAGCGCCAACGGCGCCAAGCGGGCGATCGCGGCGGGACTGCGGTCGGTGGAATACGTGGTATCGGCGGCCGACGGTCACAGCCGGGCCAACGTGGGGCGCAGCAGCGCGGAGGCCACCGCGCAGATCGCCGACATCGTGGCGATCGCCCACGATTCCGGCGTCAGTGTCGAGGTGATCATCGCAACCGCGTGGGATTGCCCCTTCGACGGGCCGACGCCGACCCAGCGGGTGCTCGACATCGTCGACGCCGCTTGCGATTCCGGTGCCGACCGGTTGGCGATCGCGGACACCATCGGTACCGCCACGCCCGGGCGGGTGACCGTCCTGGTGAACCAGGTGCTGCCGCGCATCGGCGAGCTGCCGTTGGGCGCCCATTTCCACAACACCCGGGGGGCCGGCCTGGCCAGCGCCTACGCCGCGGTCGCCGCCGGGGTCAGGCGGCTGGACTCCTCGGTCGGCGGCCTGGGCGGCTGCCCGTTCGCCCCCGGCGCCAGCGGCAACATCGCCACCGAAGACCTGGCCTACCTGCTCCGTGACAGCGGGATCGACACCGGTGTCGACCTGCCGTCCGCCATCGACGCCGCCCGCGTCGCGCAATCCGTCGTCGGACACGAGTTGCCCAGCGCACTGCTGCGCGCCGGTGACCGGATCCTGAACTGACCGTGCCCGCCGACGCCCCGCGCACGCTGAGCAGTAAGGGTCGTCAGACCCAGCAGGCGATCGAGCATGCGGCGCGGAAGTTGTTCGCCGAGAGGGGCTTCCACGGCACCACCCTGTCCGACATCACGTCGGCGGCCGGTAAGTCGCCGGCGGTGTTCTATCGGTACTTCGGCGACAAAGAGGACCTGCTGGCCGCCCTTGCCGAGGAGTTCCTGCGTGACGTGGTCCTCCCGTCCGGGCTACGGGTGCACCTGCCCGAGTCACCCCACGACGACGGCTTCTTCCACACGGTGGTGCACGCGTATTGGGAGATGTTCAAGCAGAACATCGGCATCATGGTGGCCGTCGACCAGCTCGCCGCGACCCAACCCCGGTTCGCGGCACTGCAGAACCAGTTCCGCCAGTTCGGCATCGACATCGTCGCCGCCTCGGTGCGCCGCGCACAGGAGCAGGGTCACGCCGGTACCCTCAACGCCGAGCACACCGCGCTGGCGATCGCACTTCTCTTCGAGCAGTTCACCACGGTGTGCCTGCGCCCCGACACGGCGGGCCTTGGGGTCCGGCTCTCCGATGCCGAAGCCATCGCCACCCTGTCCACCATTTGGAAGAAAACCCTGTACGGCTTCTAGAGCAAGGAGATCACCGTGGATTTCACGCTGCCCGAACACCTTCCACCACTTCTGGCCGAGATGGACGCCTTCATCGAGGCCGAGATCAAACCGCTCGAGCGTGAGCACATGCAGTACTTCGACCGGCGCCGCGAGTTCGCCAGGACCGACGTCGACAACGGCGGCATCCCGCGTCGGGAATGGGAAGACCTGCTCGACGAGATGCGCCGTCGCGCCGACAAGGCCGGCTGGCTGCGCTACGGACTGCCCTCGAAGTTCGGCGGCCGCGACGGCACCAACCTCGACATGGCCGTCATCCGGGAACACCTGGCCCACAAGGGTCTCGGGCTGCACAACGACCTCCAGGACGAATCGTCCATCGTCGGCAACTTCCCCCAGGTCATCATGATGGACAGGTTCGGCACCGACGATCAGAAGAAGGACTGGATCGAAGCCATGCTGACCGGCACGCGGTCGATGGCGTTCGGGCTGACAGAACCCGACCACGGTTCCGACGCCACCTGGCTGGAGACCCGGGCCGAACGCGACGGCCAAGACTGGGTGATCAACGGCACCAAGCGCTGGAACACCGGTGTGCACCGCGCCACCCACGATCTGGTGTTCGCCCGGACCTCCGGCGAGGCGGGCCAGGCCCGCGGCATCACCGCGTTCCTCGTCCCGTGCGACGCCAAGGGATTCGAGGTGCCCTACTACTGGTGGACCTTCAACATGCCCAGCGACCACGCCGAGGTGGAACTGCGCGATGTGCGGGTACCCGCCGACGCGGTGCTCGGCCAGCTCGACCACGGGCTGGAGGTGGCCCAGACCTTCCTGCACGAGAACAGAATTCGTCAGGCCGCCAGCAGCCTGGGCGCCGCCCAGTACTGCATCGACCGCGCAGTCGAGTATGCCGGGCAGCGGGTCACCTTCGGCAAGCCGCTGTCGGTAAACCAGGCCATCCAGTGGCCGCTGGTAGAACTGCAGACCGAGGCGCAGATGGTGCGCCTGCTGGTCTACTACGCCGCGTGGGAGCTCGACCGCAATCACCACCTCGAGGTCTCCGACAAGGTGTCGATGGCCAACTACCGGGCCAACCGGCTGGTGTGCGAGGCCGCCGACCGGGCCATGCAGGTGCACGGCGGAATCGGCTACAGCCGCCACGAACCGTTCGAGCACATCTACCGTCATCACCGCCGCTACCGGATCACCGAAGGCGCCGAGGAGATTCAGATGCGCCGGGTGGCCCAGCGGATGTTCAAGTTCGGAAAGCCGGCCCGCTGAGGTGGCAGCCGAACAACTCTCCGCCGACCTCACCGCGGTACTGCGCCCACTGCTGGGCGCGACGACCGAGGTGGTGAACTTGCGGGCGCTGACCGGCGGGGCCAGCCGCACCACATGGGCATTCGAGGCGCTGACCGGATCGGCGCGCCGCGCTCTGATCCTGCGCACCGGACCACCCGACGACGTCCACGCCGGTATGGAGCTCGAGGCAGCAGTGCAGGCCGCGGCAGCCGAGGCGGGAGCACCGGTTCCCACCATCCTCGCCGCATCCAATTCCCCAGCGGCCCTGGGCAATCCGTTTCTGATCTGCGACGAGATCGCCGGCGAGACGATTGTCCGGCGCATCCAGCGCACCCTCGACGAGGACGGCCGGGCCGGTTTGTTGCGTCAATGCGCGGCAGCGCTGGCCGCCATTCACCGGGCCCGCACCGATGCGCCGGATCTCGCCGAACAGGAGCAGCTCGGCGAGTGGCATCAGCGCCTTGACGAAATGGGCGACACCACAGCCACATTCGAGTGGGCGTTCCGCTGGCTGGCCGCCAACCGGCCACCGCGCTCTGCTGCGGTCCTGGTACACGGCGACTTCCGTATGGGCAACCTCATCGTGGACGGCTCGAATCTGGCCGCGGTGCTGGACTGGGAACTGGTGCACATCGGCGAGATCTACGAGGACCTGGCCTGGTTCTGCATCCGCGCATGGCGTTTCGGTGCGCCGGCCAGCCGCGCGGCAGGCGGTCTGGGCAGCATCGACGAGTTCGTCGGCGCCTATGAGCAGGCCGGCGGCGCGCCCGTCGACCGGGAGGCCCTGCGCTGGTGGCTGGTGCTGGCGACGCTGCGCTGGGGGGTGATCTGCCGATTCCAGGCCGAACGTCACCTGTCGGGCCAGAGCCGCTCGGTGGAACTGGCCGCGATCGGTAGGCGCGTCTGCGAAACCGAGTGGGACGTCCTCGACCTGCTGGAGGGGGTGGCATGAGCGGGCTCAACGGGCGGCCCACCGCGGCCGAACTCGTCGCGGCGGTGGCCGAGTTCCTCGAAGGCGACGTTCGCGCAAACACCAGCGGGTCAGTCAATTTCCATGCGCTGGTGGCCGTCAATGTGCTGCGCACGGTCGAACGCGAGTTGCTCGACCGCAGCGCCACCGAACCGTTGGCGGCCCTGTCCGGGCTCGGCTACTCCGACGAGGACGCACTGGCCGCCGCGATCCGCGCCGGCGATCTCGACGAGCGCGCCGCGGACGTCGTGCCATGCCTTCGGGCCCTGGTGCGGCATCGGCTGGCCATCGCCCACCCCGGCTACGACCGGCCCGACACAGGAGCGCCATGAGCCCGACCCGAACCGAGATCCTCGACGTCGCCGACCGGTTGTTCGCCGCCATCGAGACCGGTGACATCCCGACCCTGACCGCCCTGTGGTCCGACGACGTCGTCGTGTGGCGCCAAGGCGGTGGACGCGAACGCGACAAGCCACGCGCCCTGGGCGTCATCGAGTGGTTCGTCGGCGCCACCACCGCACGCCGCTACGAGGTACTGGACCGCGAAGCCTTCGACAACGGCTTCGTCCAACAGCACATCCTGCACGCCACCACCCGCGGAGGTGAAAGTGTGGCGCTGCGGGTGTGTCTAGTGGTGAAGTTGAACGAGCACGGCTTGATCCGGCGTATCGACGAATACCTCGATCCCGCAGACCTGAACCCGCTGCTGCAATGAGCTGCAAGGAGGCCACATGACGGTGCTGCAAGGGCTGATCGAGAGCCCCGGGACGTGGACGGTGGCGCCAGCGCGCTCCACGGTGCGGTTCACCAACAAAACCCTGTGGGGCCTGGTGCCGGTCAACGGCGAATTCACCGATGTGAGCGGACACGGTGAGATCGCCGCGAACGGCGCCGTGTCCGGCCGGATCGATATCCGGGTGGCGTCGCTGAAAACGGGGATCGGCAAACGGGACGAGCATCTGCGCGCGGACGACTTTTTCGCTGCCGGTGCGCATCCGGAGATCACCGTCGTCGTCACCGCGGTCGAACCCACCGGTGAGCGCACCGCCGACCTGCGCGCCGACCTCACGGTGCGGGGCACCACCGAAACACTGACGCTGCCTGCCACGCTCGAGCGACTCGGCGACGACGCGGTGCGGGTGTCGACGAAGACCGCCCTGGACCGGACCAGGTTCGGTGTCGGCGGCAACCCGCTGGGCATGCTGCCGACCACCACCACGCTGTCAGCCGATCTCGTCTTCACCAAAGCTGACCGCTAATCCGCAGACCGGGCAGGGATTTTCGCAGTAGCATCGGCGGCGTGTCTGGCTCCGGCGCGCAGCCCATCCACGTCCTGGTGTACAGCAGCAATGCCCGCACCCGGGAGCAGGTTCGGCTGGCGCTGGGCAAGCGGGTGCATCCCGAACTGCCGGAGCTGACCTACACCGACGTCGCCACCGGACCGATGGTGATCCAGCTGATGGACGGCGGCGGGTTCGACTTGGTGATCCTCGACGGCGAGGCCGCTCCGGTCGGTGGCCTGGGCATCGCCAAGCAGCTCAAGGATGAGCTGGACCACTGCCCGCCGGTGCTGGTGCTGACCGGCCGGCCCGACGATGCCTGGCTGGCCAACTGGTCGCGGGCCGAGGCGGCGGTACCGCACCCGATCGACCCGATCAGGCTGGGCGAGGCCGTGGTGGAGCTGTTGCGCGCTCCAGTCCGGTAGCCAAACGCCAATTAGACTGTCGCTCTTGCCCTCTCAATTGGAGGGGGGCGGCGACCAGTTCTTGAAGCGACTCTAACGAAAACGCGTCGGCCCACGTCACAAGATCGCTAGGCTGTGTCATAGCTCACATCACAAGCCCAAGTGAGGGAGTGGCACAGCGGTATGAGTCTCTACACACCCATCTTGGTGCTGGGAGCCATTGCGGCGGGTTTTGCGGTGGTGTCGGTGGTCATCGCCCTGGTGATCGGCCCCCGGCGGTACAACCGAGCCAAGCTTGAGGCCTATGAGTGCGGGATCGAGCCGGTCGCCGGCGGGGCGATCGGCCAGCGGTTCCCCATCAAGTACTACCTGACCGCGATGTTGTTCATCGTCTTCGACATCGAGATCGTCTTCCTCTACCCGTGGGCGGTCGCGTTCGACCAACTCGGGACTTTCGCGCTGGTGGAGATGCTGATCTTCATGGCCACGGTGTTCGTGGCCTACGGGTACGTGTGGCGGCGAGGCGGCCTGGAATGGGATTAGAGGAACAGCTGCCGGGCGGCATTCTGCTGTCCACGGTGGAGAAGGTCGCCGGGTACGTCCGTAAAGGGTCGCTGTGGCCGGCGACGTTCGGGCTGGCGTGCTGCGCCATCGAGATGATGGCGACGGCGGGGCCGCGGTTCGACATCGCCCGGTTCGGGATGGAACGCTTCTCGGCCACCCCGCGCCAAGCCGACCTGATGATCGTCGCGGGACGGGTGAGCCAGAAGATGGGCCCGGTCCTGCGGCAGGTCTACGACCAGATGGCCGAGCCCAAATGGGTCCTGGCGATGGGCGTATGCGCCTCCAGTGGCGGGATGTTCAACAACTACGCGGTGGTGCAGGGCGTCGACCACATCGTCCCGGTCGACATCTATCTGCCCGGCTGCCCGCCGCGGCCCGAGATGCTGCTGCACGCGATCCTCACGCTGCACGCCAAGATCGCCGAGATGCCGCTGGGCGTGCACCGCGACGAGGTGGTGGCGGCCGCCGAGCAGGCCGCCCTGTCGGCGAAGCCCACGATCGAACTGAAGGGGCTGCTGCGGTGAATGAAGACAGCAGCGGTGAGGTCATCGGCGTGCGCCGGGGCATGTTCGGCATCAACGGCAGCGGCGACACCTCCGGTTACGGCCGGCTGGTGCGCGAGGTCGCCCTGCCGGGCAGCACACCGCGGCCCTACGGCGGCTACTTCGACGAGATCGTCGACCGGCTTGCCGAGGTCCTGGGAGCCGACGTGTTCGGCGCCGCCGTCGAACGGGTGGTGGTGTTCGGCGACCAGCTGACCCTCGACATCGCCCGCGCACACCTGCCCGCGGTGGCCTCCGCGCTGCGCGATGACGAGGCGCTGCGGTTCGAATTGTGTTGCGGGGTCTCGGGAGTGCACTACCCGGACGACGCGGCCCGGGAACTGCGCGCCTTCTACCCGCTGTTGTCGATCACCCACAACCGGCGGGTTCAGCTGGAGGTGGCCTGCCCGGACGCCGATCCCCATATCCCCTCGCTGTTTTCGGTGTATCCGACCTGTGACTGGCACGAGCGGGAGACCTACGACTTCTTCGGCATCATCTTCGACGGTCATCCCGGGCTGACCCGGATCGAGATGCCCGACGACTGGGTGGGGCATCCGCAACGCAAGGACTACCCGCTGGGCGGAATACCGGTGGAGTTTCAGGGCGCCCAGATTCCCCCGCCGGACGAACGCAGGTCGTATCACTGATGAGTACGCACATCGACGATGAGGACGGCGTGGTCGTCCTGGGCGGTCAGGACTGGGACGAGTTGGTGGCCGCCGCACGCCAGGGCGAGGTCGGCGAACGGATCGTGGTCAACATGGGTCCCCAGCACCCCTCCACCCACGGGGTGTTGCGGTTGATCCTGGAGATCGAGGGCGAGACGGTGACCGAAGCCCGGTGCGGCATCGGCTATCTGCACACCGGAATCGAGAAGAACCTCGAGTACCGCAACTGGACGCAGGGTGTGACGTTCGTGACGCGGATGGACTACCTGTCGCCGTTCTTCAATGAGACCGCGTATTGCCTTGGCGTGGAACGGCTTTTGGGCATCACCGATGACATCCCCGAACGGGCCTCGGTGATCCGGGTGATGCTGATGGAGCTGAACCGGATCTCCTCGCACCTGGTGGCACTGGCCACCGGCGGCATGGAACTGGGTGCGATGTCACCGATGTTCTTCGGTTTCCGGGACCGCGACCTGATCCTGTCGTTCTTCGAGGCCGTCACCGGGCTGCGGATGAACAACGCCTACATCCGGCCCGGCGGGGTGGCCGCCGATCTGCCCGAGGACGGCCCGGCGCGGCTCGAAGAACTGCTGGGGGTGCTGCCAGGTCACCTCGACGAGCTCGGCAACCTGTTGACCGAGAGCTACATCTGGAAGGGCCGCACCCAGGGCATCGGCTACTTGGATCTGACCGGCTGCATGGCCCTGGGTATCACCGGGCCGGTGCTGCGCTCCACCGGCCTGCCGCACGATCTGCGCAAGAGCCAACCGTATTGCGGTTACGAGACTTACGACTTCGACGTCATCACCGACACCGGTGCCGATTGCTATGGGCGATACCTGATCCGGGTCAAGGAGATGTACGAGTCGGTGAAGATCGTGCGCCAGTGTCTGGACCGGCTCGAGCCGGGGCCGGTGATGATCTCCGACAAGAAGCTGGCGTGGCCTGCCGATCTGAAACTCGGTCCGGACGGGCTGGGGAACTCCCCGGCGCACATCGCCAAGATCATGGGCACCTCGATGGAGGGGCTGATCCACCACTTCAAGCTCGTCACGGAGGGCTTCCGGGTGCCGGCGGGCCAGGTCTACATCGCGGTCGAGTCGCCCCGTGGCGAACTCGGCGTGCACATGGTGTCCGACGGCGGCACGCGCCCCTACCGGGTGCACTACCGGGACCCGTCGTTCACGAATCTGCAAGCGGTCGCGGCGATGTGCGAGGGCGGCATGGTTGCCGACGTGATCGCGTCGGTGGCATCGATCGATCCGGTGATGGGTGGCGTGGATAGGTGAGAGCCCGATGAGCGTCGACCGTGGATGGAGTGACAGGTGAGCGTCGATCTGGTGTTGGGCCCGCGCCCCGACGAACCGGGGCCGCCGATCGGTGGGCAGGACGTCTATCCGGCCGACGTGGTGGAGCGACTGGCCGCCGACGCGGCAACCATCGTCGGGCGCTACCCGCAGCCGCGCTCGGCGCTGCTGCCGCTGCTGCATCTGGTGCAGTCCGAGGACGGCTACCTGACGAAGGCTGGAATCGCGTTCTGCGCCAATCAGTTAGGACTCACCGATGCCGAGGTGACGGCGGTGGCGACGTTCTATTCGATGTATCGGCGCACGGCGACCGGCGAGTATCTGGTCGGGGTCTGCACCAATACGCTGTGCGCGATCATGGGTGGGGACGCCATCCTCGAGGCTCTCGAAACCGAACTGGCAGTTCACCCGGGCCAGACCACCGCCGATGGGCGGATCACCCTCGAACACATCGAGTGCAACGCCGCCTGCGACTACGCCCCGGTGGTGATGGTCAACTGGGAGTTCTTCGACAACCAGACCCCTTCGAGCGCACGCGAACTCGTCGCGGCCCTGCGCGAGGGCGAGGCCGTCACACCCACCCGCGGTGCCGCGCTGTGCACGTTCCGCGAGACCGCCCGCACGCTCGCCGGCGTCGGCCCCGACGTCGTCGACACCAGCCTGCCGGGTGACGCCACTCTGGCCGGCCTGCGGGTGGCCCGGTCGTTGGGTGAGGACGGAGCGCAATGAAGCTGACGCCGGTGCTGAGCCGGTTCTGGGACGAACCCGAACCGTGGACTCTGGCCACCTATCTGCGCCATGACGGCTACCGGGGGCTGCGCACCGCGCTGGGCATGAAGCCCGACGACGTCATCACGACGGTCAAGGAATCCGGGCTGCGCGGGCGCGGCGGTGCGGGATTTCCTACCGGCACCAAGTGGTCGTTCATCCCGCAGGAGGCCACCGGCGCGGGGGCCAAGCCGAAGTATCTGGTGATCAACGCCGACGAGTCGGAGCCCGGCACCTGCAAGGACATTCCGCTGCTGTTCACTACCCCGCACTTCCTGGTGGAAGGGGCGATCATCGCGGCGTACGCGATTCGGGCCCGGCACGCGTTCATCTATGTGCGCGGTGAGGTGGTGCCGGTGCTGCGCCGGTTGCAGAACGCGGTGGCCGAGGCCTACGCGGCGGGCTACCTCGGCACCGACATCCTGGGCTCGGGATTCGATCTCGACCTGATCGTGCACGCCGGTGCGGGCGCCTACATCTGTGGTGAGGAGACCGCACTGCTGGACTCGCTGGAGGGCCGTCGCGGCCAGCCCCGGCTGCGTCCGCCGTTCCCGGCGGTCGCCGGCCTGTACGCCTGCCCCACCGTCGTCAACAATGTCGAGTCGATCGCCAGCGTCCCGCCGATCCTGCAGCGCGGGGTGGACTGGTTCAAGTCGATGGGGACGGAGAAGTCCCCCGGCTTCACGCTGTACTCGCTGTCCGGGCATGTGACGCGGCCCGGTCAGTACGAGGCGCCGCTGGGCATCACGCTGCGCGAACTGCTCGACTATGCGGGCGGTATCCGCGCCGGGCACGAGTTGAAGTTCTGGACACCGGGCGGGTCGTCGACTCCGCTGCTGACCCCCGAACACCTCGACGTGCCACTGGATTACGAGGGTATGGCCTCGGTGGGGTCGATGCTGGGCACCAAGGCTCTTCAGATCTTCGACGAGACCACCTGTGTGGTCCGCGCGGTGCGCCGGTGGACCCAGTTCTACGCCCACGAGTCGTGCGGCAAGTGCACACCGTGCCGGGAGGGCACCTACTGGCTGGCCCAGATCTACGAGCGGCTCGAGACGGGCCGCGGGACCGCCGAGGACATCGACAAGCTGCTCGACATCTCCGACACCATCTTCGGAAAGTCGTTCTGCGCGTTGGGCGACGGTGCGGCCTCGCCGATCATCTCCTCGATCAAGTACTTCCGCGAGGAGTACGAGGCGCACCTGGATGGCACCTGCCCCATCGATCCGTATGCCTCGATGCTGGCCGCACCGGAAGGAGTGGGAGCGTGACACAGGCCAAAGATGCAGGTGCGCCACCGGTTGCGTCAGTCGAGATGGTCAACCTCGTGATCGACGATGTCGAGTTGGCGGTTCCCAAGGGCACGTTGGTGATTCGCGCCGCCGAGTTGATGGGCGTGCAGATCCCCCGGTTCTGCGACCACCCGCTGCTCGACCCGGTGGGCGCCTGCCGGCAGTGCCTGGTCGAGGTCGAAGGCCAACGCAAGCCGATGGCCTCGTGCACGATCACCGTCACCGAGGGCATGGTGGTGCGCACCCAGTACACCTCCGAGTCCGCCGACAAGGCCCAGCACGGCGTGATGGAGCTGCTGCTGATCAACCACCCGCTGGACTGCCCGGTGTGCGACAAGGGTGGGGAATGCCCGCTGCAGAACCAGGCGATGTCCAACGGGCGGGTGGAGACCCGGTTCACCGACATCAAACGCACCTTCCCCAAGCCGATCAACCTGTCCAGGCAGGTCTTGCTCGACCGTGAGCGGTGTGTGCTGTGTGCGCGGTGCACCCGGTTCTCCACCCAGATCGCCGGGGACCCGTTCATTGAATTGCTCGAACGCGGTGCACTGCAGCAGGTCGGGATCGCCACCGGTGAGCCGTTCGACTCGTACTTCAGTGGCAACACCGTCCAGATCTGCCCGGTGGGCGCGCTGACCGGAACCGCCTACCGCTTCCGTGCCCGCCCGTTCGACCTCGTCTCCAGTCCCAGTGCGTGCGAACACTGCGCATCGGGTTGCGCCCAGCGCACCGATCATCGCCGCGGTGTCGTGCTGCGTCGGCTGGCCGGCGACGACCCCGAGGTCAACGAGGAGTGGAACTGCGACAAGGGCCGCTGGGCATTCACCTACCCGACCCTGGGCGACCGGATCACCACTCCCCTGGTTCGCGACGACGACGGCGGGCTCCGCCATGCCTCGTGGTCGGAGGCCATCGCGACCGCCGTCGCCGGGCTGACGGCAGGGCGCACCGGTGTCCTGGTCGGTGGCAGGGTGACCACCGAGGACGCCTACGCCTACTCCAAGTTCGCCCGAATGGTGCTGCGCACCAACGACATCGACATGCGCAGCCGCCCCCATTCGGTGGAGGAGGCGCAGTTCCTGGCCGCGCACGTTGCCGGGCGAAGGCCCGTCAGCTACGCCGATCTGGAAACTGCGCCGGTGGTCGTGCTGGCCGGATTCGAGCCGGAGGAAGAATCGCCGATCGTGTTCCTGCGGTTGCGCAAGGCGGTCCGCAAACGAGGGCTCAAGGTAGTGGCGGTGGCGCCGCTGGCCTCGCGCGGGTCGGTGAAGCTGGCCGCGCACGTCCTGACGACCGCACCCGGTGGAGAGGCCGCGGCGCTGGACAGCCTCGACGAGGCGCTGTTGTCCGAACCCGGTGCGGTCATCCTCGTCGGTGAGCGGCTGGCCACCAGCCCGGGGGCGTTGTCGGCCGCCTGCCGGTTGGCACAGCGGACCGGCGCGCGGCTGGCCTGGATTCCGCGCCGCGCCGGGGAACGCGGCGCTCTGGACGCCGGATGCCTGCCCAACCTGCTGCCCGGCGGCCGGCCGGTGACCGACGCGGCGGCCCGCGAACAGCTCAGAGCCGCTTGGCATGTCGACGAGCTCGTTGCCGAGGAGGGCCGCGACACCAGCGGCATCCTTGCCGCCGCCGCCGACGGTGAGCTCGACGCGCTACTGGTCGGCGGCGTGGATCCCGCCGACCTGCCCGACCCGCACACCACGCTTGCGGCCATCGAAGCCGCGGGGTTCGTGGTGAGCCTGGAGCTGCGCGAGTCGGCGGTGACCGCGCTCGCCGACGTCGTGTTCCCGGTGGCGCCGGTCGCCGAGAAGGCGGGTTCGTTCACCAACTGGGAGGGCCGCAACCGGCCGTTCGAACCGGCGCTGCCGTCCAACGCGTTCGCCGATCTGCGGGTGTTGCAGACGATGGCCGACGAACTCGGCGCCGACCTCGGGTTCCGTACCGCCGAGCAGGCCCGCACCGAGCTGGCCGCACTGGGCGGCTGGGACGGGGCCCGGGCAGCGGCACCCGAGGTGCCGCCAGGACGGGCGCCGTCGCTCGACAGTGGCGAGGCGGTGCTGGCCGGCTGGCGGATGTTGTTGGACGACGCCCGCTTACAGGATGGTGAGCCGTATCTGGCGGGAACCGCGCGGCCCGCGGTGGTGCGGTTGTCGCCGGCGACCGCGGCGGGAATCGGCGCCGCCGAAGGGGATGTGGTCAGCGTGTCCAGCGGGCGCGGTGCGGTCACCCTGCCGCTGGTGATCACCGAGATGCCCGACGGCGTCGTGTGGTTGCCGCTGAAATCACCCGGCAGCGCGGTCCACGACGAGCTCGCCGTCACCACCGGCACCGTGGTCCAGATCGAGCGGGAGGCGCCGTGAGTTATCCGGACATGACGGTGTTCGGCCACGACCCGTGGTGGCTGATCCTGATCAAGGCGCTGGCGATCTTCGTGTTCCTGCTGCTGACCGTGCTGGTCGCGATCCTCGCCGAACGCAAGATCCTGGGCCGCATGCAGATGCGCTACGGCCCGAACCGGGTGGGACCGTTCGGTCTGCTGCAGTCCCTGGCCGACGGCATCAAACTCGCACTGAAGGAAGGGCTGACACCCACCGGGGTAGACAAGCCCATTTACCTTCTGGCACCGATCATTTCGGTGATTCCGGCGATCACGGCCTTTTCCGTCATCCCGTTGGGTCCGGTGGTGTCGGTGTTCGGCCACCAGACTCCCCTGCAGTTGACCGACCTGCCGGTGGCAGTCCTGTTCATCCTGGCCGTCACCTCGATCGGCGTGTACGGGATCGTCCTGGCCGGGTGGGCCTCAGGATCGACCTACCCGCTGCTGGGCGGTCTGCGTTCCAGCGCCCAGGTGGTCTCCTACGAGATCGCGATGGCGCTGTCGTTCGCAGCGGTGTTCGTCTACTCCGGAACCATGTCGACATCGGGAATCGTTGCCGCCCAGGAGAAGACGTGGTACGTCTTCCTGCTGCTGCCGTCGTTCGCGGTGTACGTCACGGCGATGGTCGGCGAGACCAACCGCGCCCCCTTCGACCTGCCGGAGGCCGAGGGCGAACTGGTGGGCGGCTTCCATACCGAGTACAGCTCGTTGAAGTTCGCGATGTTCATGCTGGCCGAGTACGTCAACATGACCACCGTCTCGGCCCTGGCGACCACGCTGTTCCTCGGCGGCTGGCACGCACCGTGGCCGCTGAGCCTGATTCCCGGGGCCAACACCGGCTGGTTGCCGCTGATCTGGTTCGTGGCCAAGGTGTGGACGTTCCTGTTCGTGTTCATGTGGCTGCGGGCCACGCTGCCCCGCATGCGCTACGACCAGTTCATGGCCCTGGGCTGGAAGCTACTGATCCCGGTGTCGCTGGTGTGGATCATGATCGTCGCGGTTCTGCACGCCAGCGGGGTCACCGGTGTGATCCCGGGCCTGCTCGCCGCCGCTGCACTGCTGCTGGTCCTGCTGGCGGTCAAGGCGTTGCGCCGCAGGCGGGCTGACCGTCACCCGGAGGCGCCGGCACCGCCCGCCGATGCCGGCGCGTTCCCGATACCTCCAATGCCCGGCCTGCCGGCGCTCGGCCCGATAACAGCCAAGGAGAAAGCCGATGCCTAAGTTCCTCGACGCCGTCAAGGGTTTCGGTGTCACCTTCGGTGCGATGTTCAAGCGCCCGATCACCGAGGGGTATCCCGAGACGCCGGGCCCGGTGGCGCCGCGCTACCACGGCCGCCACCAACTCAACCGCTACCCCGACGGCCTGGAGAAGTGCATCGGCTGTGAGCTGTGCGCATGGGCCTGCCCCGCCGACGCGATCTATGTGGAAGGCGCCGACAACACCGAGGCCGAACGCTTCTCCCCCGGCGAGCGCTACGGCCGGGTGTATCAGATCAACTATCTGCGCTGCATCGGCTGCGGACTGTGCATCGAGGCCTGCCCCACCCGTGCGCTGACGATGACCAACATCTACGAGATGGCCGACGACAACCGCGGTGACCTGATCTACGGCAAGGACAAGCTGCTGGCGCCGCTGCAGCCGGGCATGCAACCGCCGCCACACCCGATGGCGCCGGGCACCACCGACGACGACTACTACCTGGGCAGGGTCGGCGGGCAGGAGCGAAGCGACCCGGGGATCAGGCCCGGCATCCCCGGCTCCGAGGAGGTGACCCGGTGATCACGCTGCTGGCAGCCGAAACACTGACCCATACCTCGACATCCGAGGCGGTGGCGTTCTGGATCCTGGGCGCGATCGCCGTCGCCGGGGCCATCGGTGTGGTCGCCGCACCCAAAGCCGTCTACGCCGCCATCTTCCTGGCCTCGACCATGATCGCGCTGGCGATGATCTACGTGGCGCAGGAGGCACTGTTCCTCGGCGTGGTCCAGGTGGTGGTCTACACCGGCGCGGTGATGATGCTGTTCCTGTTCGTGTTGATGCTCATCGGTGTCGACTCCTCGGAGTCCCTGGTGGAAACCATTCGGGGGCAACGTGTCGCGGCCATCGTGGCCGGCCTCGGCTTCGGGATCCTGCTGATCGCCGGTATCGGCTCGGTGGCGACGACGGGCTTCACCGGCTTGGCGCAGGCCAACCAGGGCGGCAACGTCGAAGGCCTGGCGACCCTGATCTTCACCCGCGATCTGTGGGCCTTCGAACTCACCAGCGCGCTGCTGATCACTGCGGCGCTGGGTGCGATGGTGCTGGCTCACCGGGAACGCTTCGAGCGGCGAAAGTCGCAGCGCGAGATGGTCGTCGAACGCTTCCGCACCGGCCAGCGGGCCACCCCGCTACCGGCGCCCGGCGTCTTCGCCCGGCACAATGCCGTCGACACCTTCGCCTGGCTGCCCGACGGCTCCGACGAGGACTCCTCGGTGTCGATGATCACCCAGCGCCAATCGGTGTCGGTACCCGAGGGCAGGGACGGCGAGCAGTGAACCCGGCCAACTACCTCTACCTGTCGGTGCTGCTGTTCACCATTGGCGCATCCGGGGTGTTGTTGCGGCGCAACGCCATCATCATGTTCATGTGCGTGGAGTTGATGCTCAATGCCTGCAATCTGGCATTCGTCACGTTCTCCCGCATGCACGGCCATCTCGACGGCCAGGTGGTCGCGTTCTTCACCATGGTGGTGGCGGCCTGCGAGGTGGTGGTCGGCCTGGCCATCATCATGACCATCTTCCGGACCCGACGAAGCGCCAACGTCGACGACGCCCACCTGCTGCGGCATTGATATGACGACGCTGCTCTGGTTGACCATTGCGCTGCCCCTGGCCGGGGCAGTCGTGCTGCTGCTGGGCGGAAAAGCCACCGACGCGTGGGGCCATCTGCTGGGCTGCGCGACGGTGATCGGCGCTTTCGCCTGTGGCGCAGTGCTGTTCACCCACCTTCTCGGCCTGCCCGCCGAGGAGCGCAGCGTGCATGAGGTGTTGTTCTCCTGGGTGCCGGTCGGGGTGCTGAAGGTGGACTTCGGCCTGCAACTCGACGCGCTGTCGGTCTGCTTCGTGCTGCTGATCACCGGGGTGGGTGCGTTGATCCACATCTACTCCGTCGGCTACATGGCGCATGATCCCGCCCGCCGCCGGTTTTTTGCCTACCTCAACCTGTTCGTCGCCGCGATGCTGCTGCTGGTGCTCGCCGACAACTACCTCGGCCTCTACATGGGCTGGGAGGGCGTGGGTTTGGCGTCCTACCTGCTGATCGGTTTCTGGTCGCACAAGCCCAGTGCCGCCGCCGCAGCCAAGAAGGCCTTCGTGGTCAACCGCGTGGGCGACATGGGGCTGGCGATCGCGCTGATGGTGTTGTTCGCCTCAGTCGGGTCGGTCACCTTCAGCACAGTGTTCGCCGCGGTGCCGGGCATGACGAACGGCGCACTGACCGCCGTCGGCCTGCTGTTGCTACTCGGCGCCTGCGGCAAGAGCGCCCAGGTGCCGCTGCAGTCCTGGCTGGGTGACGCCATGGAGGGCCCCACCCCGGTCTCGGCCCTGATCCACGCCGCGACGATGGTGACCGCCGGGGTGTACCTGATCGTGCGTTCGGGCCCGGTCTTCAACGCCGCACCGGCCGCCCAGACCGCGGTCGTCATCGTCGGCGCGGTGACGCTGCTGTTCGGCGCGATCATCGGCTGCGCCAAGGACGACATCAAGAAGGCGCTGGCCGCCTCCACGATGTCCCAGATCGGCTACATGGTGCTCGCCGCGGGCCTGGGGCCGGCGGGCTACGCGGTGGCCATCATGCATCTGATCACTCACGGCTTCTTCAAGGCCGGTCTGTTCCTCGGCGCCGGGTCGGTGATGCACGCGATGGACGACGAGACCGACATGCGCCGCTACGGTGGCCTGCGTTCGCTGCTGCCGATCACCTTCGTGACGTTCGGCCTGGGCTACTTGGCCATCATCGGGGTGCCGCCCTTCGCCGGGTTCTTCTCCAAGGACGCCATCATCGAAACCGCTTTCAATTCAGGCGGCCTCAGGGGGTGGCTGCTCGGCGGTGCTGCCCTGCTCGGTGCCGGCATCACCGCCTTCTACATGACCCGCGTGATGCTGCTGACGTTCTTCGGGCAGAAGCGGTGGAAGCCCAATAGCCATCCGCACGAATCCCCGCACGTGATGACCTGGCCGATGATCGTGCTGGCCGTTGGTTCGGTCGGGGCGGGCGCGGTACTGGCAATCGGGCACACCCTGCAGAACTGGCTGGAGCCGGTGGTCGGCAGCCACGAGGCCGAACACACCATCCCGGCCTGGGTCATGACCACGACCGTGCTGGGTGTCGTGGCCATCGGTGTCGCCGTCGCCTACCGGCAGTACGCCATGCACAACGTTGCGCAGACGGCGCCGCAGGACGTGTCGGCGCTGACCGTCGCCGCGCGGCGCGACCTCTACGGCGACGCCCTCAACGAAGCGACGTTCATGCGCGGCGGCCAGGAACTGACCAAGGCGCTGGTGGTGTTCGACGACAAGGGCGTCGACGGCGCCGCCAACGGGCTGGCGACTCTGGTGGGCCGGGTGTCAGACCGCCTGGGGCAGATGCAGACCGGCTTCGCCCGCTCCTACGCGCTGTCGATGCTGGCCGGTGCCGCACTGGTGATCGCCGCCGTGCTGATCAGGACATGGGGGTGAGCTGATGACGACCATCCCGTGGCTGACCCTGCTGTGGGCCATCCCCGTCGTCGGCGCGGCGGTGATCATTGTGCTACCCGCCTCGCTGCGCCAATTCGCCAAGTACGCGGGTCTTTTCGTCGCGCTGGCGGTACTCGTGCTGTCGCTGGTGCTGGCCGCGCGGTTCCAGCCCGGCGGTGAACAGTTCCAGTTCGTCGAAGACCATCCGTGGATCCCGTCGTTCGGCACCGGCTACATCCTCGGGTTGGATGGCATCGCCCTGGTTCTGGTGGTCCTGACAGCGGTACTGGTACCGCTTCTGATGATCGCCGGATGGAACGACGCCGACGACCGGCCGGGACTGTCGGGACGCGGGACGCACAGCTACATCGCCCTGACGCTCGCGGTCGAGGGCATGGTCCTGATGTCGCTGGCCGCCCTCGACATCCTGCTGTTCTACGTGTTCTTCGAGGCGATGCTCATCCCGATGTACTTCCTCATCGGTGGCTTCGGGGGAGGAAACAGGACTGAATCCGATGTCGCCGCCTCCGCGGCTCCGAAGGCCGCGGTGAAGTTCCTGCTGTACAACCTGTTCGGCGGCCTGGTCATGCTGGCCGCCGTCATCGGGTTGTACGTGGTCACCGCCACCAGCAAGGCCTTCGACGCCGGCACCTTCGACTTCCGGGCGATCGCCGACGCCGTGTCCACCGGGCATTTCGCCCTGCAACCCGGTGTGGCCAACGCGCTGTTCCTCGGCTTCATGTTCGCCTTCGCGGTCAAGGCCCCACTGTGGCCGTTTCACCGGTGGCTGCCTGATGCGGCCGTGCAGGCCACGCCTGCCTCGGCGGTGTTGATGATGGCGGTGATGGACAAGGTCGGCACCTTCGGCATGCTCCGGTATTGCCTGCCGCTGTTCCCCGATTCGGCGGTGTACTTCCGGCCCGTCATCGTCGCCCTGGCCGTGATCGGGATCGTCTACGGCGCGATCCTGGCGATCGGCCAGACCGATGTCATGCGGCTGATCGCCTACACCTCGATCAGTCACTTCGGCTTCATCATCCTGGGCATTTTCGTGATGACCAGCCAGGGCCAGGCCGG
This sequence comes from Mycobacterium sp. NBC_00419, assembly GCF_036023875.1. Classification (NCBI taxonomy): domain Bacteria; kingdom Bacillati; phylum Actinomycetota; class Actinomycetes; order Mycobacteriales; family Mycobacteriaceae; genus Mycobacterium; species Mycobacterium sp. NBC_00419. Next base: position 4,298,309 of record NZ_CP107931.1, on the reverse strand, counting down.
CTCCACGCTGTACATGGTCAACCACGGCATCTCGACCGCCGCACTGTTCCTGATCGCCGGGTTCCTGGTGAGCCGGCGCGGTACGCGCGTCATCGCCGCCTACGGCGGGGTGCAGAAGGTGGCGCCGGTGCTGGCCGGCACGTTCCTGATCTCGGGTCTGGCGACGTTGTCGCTGCCCGGTCTGGCACCGTTCATCAGTGAATTCCTGGTTCTCATCGGCACATTCACCCGGTATCCGGTGTTCGCGGTCTGTGCGACGATCGCGCTGGTGCTCTCGGCGCTCTACATCCTGTGGATGTATCAGCGGATGATGACGGGCCCGGTCACCGAGGGCAACGAGACCGTGCGCGATCTGGGCCGCCGTGAGCTTGTGGTGGTGGCCCCGTTGATCGCCCTGCTGATCGCGCTCGGGGTGTACCCGAAGATCGCACTGGACGTGATCAATCCGGCCGTCACGGCGACCCTGACGTCCATCCACCAGCCCGACCCGGCTCCCACCGTCGCGGAAGGAGCGCGGCCATGACGCCGCCCAGCATCGAATACAGCCAGCTGGCACCGATGTTGATCGTCTTCGGTGCGGCGGTGGCAGGCGTGCTCGTCGAAGCGTTCCTGCCGCGAAAGCCCCGCTATCTCACGCAGGTCGCATTGAGCCTTGCCGCTCTGGTGGCCGCACTGCTCGCAGTCGCCAGGCTGGCCCGCGACCTCGGCGACGGGCTCGGGCAGTCGGTGATCGTCGGTGCCGTCGACATCGACCGACCCGCCCTGTTCCTGCAGGGCACCATTCTGCTCATCGGGATACTCAGTGTGCTGCTGATCGCTGAACGGCGCACCCCGGCGGAATCACCTGACGGTGCAGTGGCTTTGGATGCGTTCACCGCGGATGCCTCGACCGTGCCGGGCAGCGTGGCCGAGAAGGTGGCCACCAAGGCGGGTCTGATCCAGACCGAGGTCTTTCCGCTGACGATGTTCGCCATCGGCGGGATGATGCTGTTCCCCGCGGCCGGTGACTTCCTGACGATGTTCATCGCACTGGAGGTCTTCTCGCTCCCGCTGTACCTGATGTGCGGGCTGGCCCGCCGCCGTCGACTCCTGTCCCAGGAAGCGGCACTGAAATACTTTCTGCTCGGGGCATTCTCGTCGGCGTTCTTCCTCTTCGGCATCGCCATGCTGTACGGGTACGCCGGCACGATGAGCCTGACCGGCATCCAGCAGGCCATCGCCACCACACCCGGCGACACCACGCTGGCCCTCGTCGGTACCGGCCTGGTCACCGTCGGCCTGCTGTTCAAAGTCGGTGCAGTGCCGTTCCATTCGTGGGTGCCCGACGTCTACCAGGGCGCCCCCACCCCGATCACCGGATTCATGGCCGCGGCCACCAAGGTCGCCGCGTTCGGCGCGATGCTGCGGGTGTTCTACGTCGCGCTGCCCGCGCTGCACCACGGCTGGCGCCCGGTGTTGTGGGTGGTGGCCATCCTGACGATGGTCGTCGGCACCGTCACCGCGGTGACGCAGACCGACGTCAAGCGGATGCTGGCCTACTCGGCGGTGGCGCACGCTGGTTTCATCCTGACCGGTGTGATCGCCGGGAATCGGCCCGGACTGTCGGCCACGCTGTTCTACCTGTTCGCCTACGCGTTCTCCACGCTGGGCGCCTTCGCAGTGGTCAGCGTGGTGCGCGACGCCAACGGGGCCGAGGAAACCTCGATGGCCCGCTGGGCCGGCCTGGGTCGCCGCTATCCGCTTGTCGGCGCGGTGTTTTCACTGTTCCTGCTTGCGTTCGCCGGAATCCCGCTCACCAGCGGATTCGTCAGCAAGTTCGCGGTGTTCAAGGCGGCCGGTCAGGGCGGAGCCATCCCACTGGTGGTGGTCGGCGTGCTCGCCTCGGCGATCGCCGCCTACTTCTACGTCCGGGTCATCGTGCTGATGTTCTTCACCGACCCGCCCGAGGACGCCCCCGAGGTCATCACCCCGAGCTCGCTGAGTGTCGCGACCATCACCCTGACGGCCGCGATCACCTTCGCGCTCGGGGCGTTGCCGCAGCCGCTGCTGGACCTGGCGAACAATGCGGCTAGATTCTTGACCTGATGATCCTTCTGAGCGAGGACCGCGGCGCCGTCCGGGTCCTGACGATGAACCGTCCCGAGGTGCGCAACGCGCTGAGCACCGAGCTGTTCGAAACCCTGTATGCCGCGCTCGACGAGGCCGACGCCGACGACGCGGTTCGCGCGGTGGTACTCACTGGCACCGACCCGGCGTTCTGCGCGGGCGTGGACCTCAAGCAGGCTCAGCACCTCGGGATGGACTACTTCTCCCGCTTCGACAAGATGAACTGCATGAACCGTCTAGTGGCACTGGGCAAGCCGGTGATCGGGGCGATCAACGGTGCGACGTTCACCGGCGGCCTCGAGATCGCGCTGGCGTGCGACTTCCTGATCGCGTCGGAGCGCGCGGTGTTCGCCGACACCCACGCCCGGGTCGGCATCCTGCCCGGCGGTGGGATGACCGCGCGGCTGCCGCGGCTGGTCGGCTCCGGGATGGCCCGGCGGCTGTCGATGACCGGTGAGGTGGTCGACGCGGCGCGCGCCGAGAAGATCGGTCTGGTCACCGAAGTCGTTGCCCACGAACAGCTTCTGGGACGTGCACTGGAGTTGGCTGCCCAGATTTCCGAGGTTCCCGGGCCGGTGATGTCGGGCCTGAAGGAGATCTACCGCAGCGGTACGGCCGCCATCACCGACCCGGCGCTGAAGGCCGAACGTGTGGTGTCGGCCAACTCCCACGTCGACACCGCGGAGCTTGCCGCCCGCCAGCGCGAGGTGACCGACCGCAACAAGCGCCAGATCAAGGGCTAGTACCGAACGCGACGCGCGACCTAGCCGATGGCGCTGCGGATGTTGGTGAACGGGCTGAAGCTGCCGTCGAGGACCTCGAAGTGCCCGATGGTCCGGCCCGTCACCACATTGGGGTCGACCAGCGCCAGTTCAACTGCGGCGCGGGCGAACTCGCCGTCAGGTGACACGCTGTCGAATTCGCTGCGGTAGTAGGACAGCCCAGGGGTAGGGATCGGCCGCGACGGCGCCAGCGCGTTGACGGCGATGTTGTGCCGTTGCAGATCGAATGCGGCACACCAGGTCAGGTGTTCCACCGCCGCCTTGGAACCGCCGTATCCCGGCAGGACGCCGCCGGCGAAGTCGTGGTAGGGCCCGTCGCCCGGCACCCTGGAGGCCACCGAGGTGACGTTGATGATGGAGCCGAACCCGGCGTCCAACATGTCCGGGCAGACCAGCTGCATCAGCTCATAGGACGCGAACGCCCCGATCTCGAAATGCCGCCGGTAGGCGCCGAGCGGGATCGACAGGAATCCGGGCCAGTCCGCGTTGCCGGTTCTGGCGGCACCGGCGGGCTTGGCCTGCTTCGGGGCCGCGCCAGCCTTCGGGGGCCGGCCGGGAGCGGTGAAGGCGGCATTGTTGACCAGGACGGTGATCGGGCCCAGCGCGGCCCGCGCCTCGTCGACGAGACGCGGAATATCCTCGCGCTCAAGCAGATCCGCCTGGATGGCCACCGCGGTGCCGCCGGCGGCCTCGATGGCGGCGACCGTCTCCCCGATGGTGCCGGGAAGTCGTTCGTCCCACTGCTGCTGGGTGCGTGCGACCACCGCCACCGCGGCACCCTCGGCTGCCAGGGCCAGCGCCGTCGCCCTGCCAAGGCCGCGGCTGGCTCCGGTGACAATCGCAGTACGTCCCGCCAAGCGTCCGGTCACGACACGGTCCTTTCACTCACAGCGCCACACCATGCACCAGTATCGCCGTCGTCTGGTCCACCCAGTCCTCATCGAGGTCACCTTCGGGCACCAGCAGCATCCGCAGCATCGTCGCCCCACCGATGAGTTCGATCAGCCGGTCGGGCTCGACATCGGGGTGCACCTCCCGGCAGTGCACCGCTTCGACCAGCCGATCGCGCACCAGCGCGAAGAGTCCGGTGAAACGGGCCATCACCCGCGCATTGAGGCGGGGATCGGCACCCATGTCGGCGATCAGGCCGGGTAGCGCGGCGCGTACCACCGGGCTGGTGAACACGTCGCGGGTTGATGCGAGCATGGCCCGCACATCGCCGGCGATATCTCCTGCCGGGGTCGCCAGCGCGGTCGGCGCGGTCGGGAACGCGGCTTCGTGAATCAACTCCGCCTTGCTCGACCACCGCCGGTAGAGTGCGGTTTTGGTGGTGCCTGCCCGTTCGGCGACCGCGGCCAGAGTGAGATTGGCGTAACCGATTTCGACCAGCAGCTCAGCTGCGGCGCGCAGGATGGCGGCGTCGATGCGAGGATCGCGGGGACGGCCCGCGACCCCGGCCTTGTCTACCGACGACGGATCAGCGCTCATAACGCTACTGAGCGTATCGTAATCACCTTCGGTTACGGCCCTCAGGCGAACGCGTAGGTGCCGAACCGCCCCCACGCGACGAACAGGGCCAGCGCCAGCAGCACCACGTTGACCGCGATCATCGGCGTCTCCTTGCGCCTCGCGTGCACCACCGCCGCGCCGATCATGGTGACCGCCAGGCCAAGTGCCGCCAGCGGGACGAGCACGGGCGCGACGTGCACCAGGGCAGGCACGACCAGGCCGATCGCGCCGAGCAGTTCCAGCGCACCGATCAACTTCACGGTGGGGGCGCTGAAGTCGGCAGCCCACCCCATCCCGGACTCAACGAGCTTCTCCGGGGTTGAGACGAGCTTGAACACGCCCGCTCCGGCGAACATCACCGCCAGTACGCCCGCGACGATCCACAGTGCAAGATCCATGATTGCCTCCGGTTGACTTCAATAGTGAAGTGAACGATAGGGCGGATGACTTCAATGTTCAAGTCAAGCTAGGCTGAGGCCATGGCGCCCCGCGACGAGCCGAGGTGGCTCGACGACACCGAACAACAGGCCTGGCTCACGTTCGCCAACGTCGTCATGCGGTTGCCCTCGGTGCTCGACGGGCAACTGCAGCGCGACGCCGGCATCAGCCACTTCGAGTTCGTGATCATGGCGCGACTGTCGGAGACGCCGGGCCGGCAACTACGGATGAGCGCGATCGCGCTGTCGGTGAAGGCCTCGCTGTCACGGTTGTCGCAGGCCGTCGCCAGGCTGGAGAAGCGCGGTTGGGTTCGCCGCGGCCCCGATCCGGAGGACGGTCGCTACACCATCGCCACCCTGACCGACGAGGGCATGGCCAAGGTGGTGGACACAGCACCCGGACACGTCGCGGCAGTGCGCGAGTACGTGATCGACCAGTTGACGGCAAGCCAGGTCGGCCAGCTCGCAGCCATCTCCCAACGCATCATCGACACGTTGCCGCCCGACGCCACCTGGCCGTCGCAAGAGTGCGGGACCCGGCGCCAGCACGGCGATTCCGCCCACTGAGACCACGCCGCCCCCGGCCCTTGTCATCCGTCAGAACGTCTGCTTATATAACGCTACTTACCGTATCGAAATAGGGTCGAAGGACGACGATGACCAACAACCCGAACGTCGAAACCGACGTCGACCATCTGCAGCGTTCCGGGCGCGACGTGACCACGGTGCCCGCCCTGATCTCACAATGGCTGTCCACCGTCCTGCCGGGCGGCGTGACACCGGAGGTGACGGTCGAGAGCGGCATCGACTCCAACGGCATGTCCTCGGAGACGATCATCCTGACCGGCCGCTGGGAAGAGGGCGGCAAGAAGGTCGAGCAGAAGTGGGTCGCCCGGGTGGCGCCCACCGAAGAGGACGTACCGGTGTTCATCACCTACCGGATGGACCATCAGTTCGACGTCATCCGTCTGGTCGAAGAGCTGACCGACGTCCCGGTGCCGAAGGTGCGCTGGATCGACACCAAGGGCGAGGTCCTCGGCGCCCCGTTCTTCCTGATGGACCACGTCTCCGGCATCGTCCCGCCCGACGTCATGCCCTACACCTTCGGCGACAACTGGTTTTCCGACGCCGCCCCCGAACAACAGCGCGCCCTGCAGGATGCCACCATCGAGGTGCTGGCCAAGCTGCACTCGATTCCCAACGCGGACAAGACCTTCGGTTTCCTCTCCGAGGCCGTTCCGGCCGGCGACACACCACTGCGCCGTCAGCTCAACTGGCTCAAGGAATGGTACGAGTTCGCGGTGCCCGACATCGGCCGCTCACCGCTGGTGGAGAAGAGCCTGAAATGGCTCGAAGAGAACTTCCCCGCTGACGTCGCCGCAACAGAGCCCGTGCTGGCGTGGGGCGACTCCCGAATCGGCAACGTCCTCTACGAGGACTTCCGCCCGGTGGCGGTGCTGGACTGGGAGATGGCGACACTGGGCCCGCGCGAACTGGACGTGGCCTGGATCATTTTTGCGCACAACGTCTTCCAGGAATTGTCCGGCCTCGCGGGCATGCCCGGCCTGCCGGAGGTGATGCGCGAAGAGGATGTTCGCGCCACCTACGAGAAGCTCACCGGGGTGACACTCGGCGACCTGAAGTGGTTCTACGTCTATTCCGGAGTGATCTGGTGCTGCGTTTTCATGCGCACCGGCGCGCGTCGCGTGCACTTCGGCGAGATCGAGAAGCCCGAGGACGTCGAGTCGATGTTCTACCACGCAAGCCTGCTGCGCCGTCTCATCGAGGAGAACTGACCATGCTCGGACCTATGGACGAATTCCCGGTTCACCAAGTCCCCCAGCCGATTGCGTGGCCGGGCTCCTCGGACCGCAACTTCTACGACCGCTCCTACTTCAACGCCCACGACCGCTCCGGGGACATCTTCCTGATCACCGGTCTCGGCTACTACCCCAACCTCGGGGTCAAGGACGCCTTCTTCTTAGTACGCCGCGGCGACACCCAGACCGCGGTGCACCTGTCCGACTCGATCGACCAGGACCGGCTCAACCAGCACGTGCTGGGCTACCGGGTCGAGGTGCACAAGCCGCTGGAGAAGCTGCGGATCGTGCTCGACGAGACCGAAGGCATCGCGGCCGACCTCACCTGGGAGGGCCTCTACCCGGTCGTGCAGGAGCAGCCGCACATCATGCGCCAGGGAAACCGGGTGACGCTGGATGCGCAGCGGTTCGCCCAAGTGGGTTCCTGGGCAGGACATCTGGTGATCGACGGCGAAGAGATCACCGTCGACCCGTCGGTCTGGATCGGCAGCCGCGACCGCTCCTGGGGTATCCGCCCCATCGGTGAGGCAGAGCCCGCCGGCCGGCCGGCCGACCCGCCGTTCGAAGGCATGTGGTGGCTGTACGTGCCGATGGCGTTCGAGGACTTCGGGATCGTGGTGATCATCCAGGAGGCCCCCGACGGCTTCCGCTCGCTCAACGACTGCACGCGGATCTGGCGCGACGGCCGGGTGGAGCAGCTGGGCTGGCCGCGGGTGAAGATCCACTACCGCTCCGGCACCCGAATCCCCACCGGCGCCACCATCGAGGCCACCGACGCCAAGGGTGCCCCGTTGCGTTTCGACGTCGAGTCCAAGCTGCCCGTGCCGATCCACGTCGGTGGCGGCTACGGCGGCGACTCGGACTGGATCCACGGTGTGTGGAAGGGCGAGAAGTTCACCGAGCGCCTCACCTATGACATGAACGACCCGGCGGTCGTCGGCCGCGCCGCCTTCGGCGTCATCGATCACGTCGGGCGCGCGGTGTGCCACGACGGCGGTAAGGCCTCGGAGGGCTGGGGCCTGTTCGAGCACGGCGCGCTGGGCCGCCACGATCCGTCGGGCTTCGCCGACTGGCTCACCGTCGCGCCGTAATACCCTGCGCCGAAACCAACACACGGGCGCGAATGTGCGAGTAAAGCCCGCCAGAACGTCGACCTCGATCGCTAGGTGAGTACACCGTGAAAGTCATGACCGCCCTGTTCGGGCTCACCGATGCGGCCGATCGTGCGCGGGAACTGCGTGATGCCGGCGCCAGCGGCGTCTTCACGTTCGAAGGACCCCACGACGTGTTCGCGCCGCTGACGCTGGCTGCCGGGGTTGGCGGGCTGGATCTGATGACGAACGTGGCAATCGCCTTCCCGCGCAACCCGATCCAGTTGGCCCACCAGGCCTACGATCACCAGCTGCTCGCACAAGGCCGGTTCACCCTGGGACTGGGCACCCAGGTGCGGGCTCAGATCGAGAAGCACTACGGCGTGGCGTTCGACAAGCCGGTCGCGCGGATGAGCGAGCTCGTCCGCGCGTTGCGGGCGATCTTCGCGACCTGGGAGACCGGCGAGCGCCTGGACTTCCGCGGCGAGTACTACCGGCACACCCTGATGACGCCGATGTTCAACCCCGGACCGAATCCTTTTGGGCCGCCGCCGATTTACGTCGGCGCGCTGGGCCCGCGGTTGACCCGCGCCACCGCAGAGGTGGCCGACGGGCTGCTGGTGATGCCGTTCGGTTCGGCGAAGTTCCTGCGCGAGTCGACGATGCCGGCGGTACGTGACGGATTGGCGGCCGCCGGCCGCGCGGAGTCGTCGTTCGCGGTGGTGCCCGAGATCATCCTGTCAGCCGGCGAGGATCACGACGCCACACGGCGTCTGCTGGCGTTCTACGGCTCGACCCCGGCCTACCGCCCGGTGCTGGACATCCACGGCTGGGGCGATCTTCAGCCCGAGCTGAATGCGATGTCCAAACAGGGCAAGTGGCAGGAGATGGCGGGACTCATCAGTGACGAGATCCTGCACACCATCGCCGCCTGCGGCACGCCCAAGCAGATCGCCGCGCACATCCGAGACCGCGTCGACGGCGTCGGCGACACCGTCTGCCTCTACCAGCCGGGCCCCATCGCCATCGAGACGCTCGCCGAGATCGTCGACGAACTGGCGCGCTGACGGTCCCGTCGAGATCGACGTTTTGCACGACGCCACTCGTGATTTCCCGCCCAAACGTCGGTTTGGGCGAGAGGGAGCGGCGAGACTGGAGCCATGGGCTACGACGTAGTGGTGATCGGGGCGGGGTTCGCGGGCCTCACGGCAGCGCGTGAACTGACGCGCACCGGGTTGGATGTGGTGGTGCTCGAGGGCCGCGACCGGGTAGGCGGACGCTCCAGCACGACCACACTGGCCGGCGTCCCCGTCGACCTCGGCGGCACGTTCGTCGGCCCCACCCAGGATGCCGTGCTGGCGCTGGCCGCCGAACTGGGCTGCCCGACAACGCCGACCTACAACACCGGAACCAACGTGATCCGCTGGCGCGGCCGGGTGCGCTCCTACCGGGGCACCATTCCGCGGCTGTCGCTGGTGAGCCTGCTCGACATCGCCCGCATCCAGTGGCAGGTCGATCGGCTGGCCCGTGGCATCGACATCGCCACGCCGTGGACGGCGCGCAAGGCCAAGGAGCTGGACAGCACGTCGCTGGGCGGCTGGCTGCGCAAGGTCGGCGCGGCCCGCTCCTCGCACGACCTGATGGCCATCATGGCGCGCGTGACCTGGGGTGCCGAACCCGACGACGTGTCGATGCTGCACGCGGTGCGCTACATCAAGGCCGCGGGCGGCATCGACCGGATGCTCGACGTCGTCGGCGGCGCCCAGCAGGACCACTTTCCCGGCGGCACCCAGCAGATCGCGTCCAAGATGGCCGCCGAACTCGGCGACCGCGTGCACCTGGAGGCCGTGGTGTCGCGGATCGAGTGGTCCGAGGACGCCGTCGCCGTCACCTCCAGCGCCGGGGTCGTCGAGGCGCGCCGTGCCATCGTGGCCATCCCACCGGCGCACCGGCTGGACATCGACATCGCCCCGGCACCGCCGATCGACTACCAGCTGATGGCGCAGCGCTGGCCCCAGGGCGCGCTGAGCAAGGCCTACGCCGTCTACCCGCGCCCGTTCTGGCGCACCGCCGGGCACTCGGGTCAGGCGCTGTCCGACGAGGGCCCGGTGTTCATCACCTTCGACGTCAGCCCGGGCGACGACGGCCCGGGCGTCCTGCTGGGTTTCGTCGACTCACGCGGCTTCGACGCCTTGGCACCCGAGCAGCGCCGCGACAAGGCCGTCAAGGGCTTCGCCGGGCTGTTCGGGGTGGAGGCCGAGAACCCGATCGACTATCTCGATCACTGTTGGGGCGCAGAGACTTTCGCACCCGGCGGCCCGACCGCCGCGGTGCCCCCGGGCTCGTGGACCCAGTTCGGTCCGCTGCTGCGCACACCGGTCGGACCGCTGCACTGGGCGGGCACCGAGACCGCCGACGAATGGACCGGCTTCCTCGACGGCGCGGTGCGCTCGGGTCAGCGCGCCGCCGCGGAGGTCACCGCAGCACTGGAGACACTCAGGAACTGATACGCCGCTCGGCCACCACGGACTGCACCAACGAGCGCAGATGGCCGTTGACCGTCTCGGGGTGTTCGAGGATCGCGCAGTGGCCGCCGGGCACCTCGACGAGTTCGACCAGATTCGGCGCGGCCTTGGCGATCTTGCGGGCCTGACACATCGGCAGCAGCCGGTCGTTGGTGGAGCCGATCACCAGGGTCGGCACCGTCAGACCGGACAGATCGATGTGGCGGGGCCCCATCTCGTCGACCAGGACCCGCGCCCACGCTCCGCGGCCCCCCGGCGGGGTGGTCGCGAACAGATCATGGATGAACTCGGCGATCGACGGGTCGGCCTCGGCGCCGACGGCCATCAACGTGACGAACCAGCGGCTGCCGGGCTGAGCCCCGCGCAGCAGCGGCGCACCACCGAAGGTCTGGATCATCCGTCGGGCCGCCACCGACCGGCCCCCAGCCAGCAGAGCGGGCACCCGCAGCAGGTTGATCTCCTCGAGCAGATCACCGGTGGTGGTGTTGATCAGCGCGACGGCATCGGCACGCTCGACGACGCTCTCGCGGTGGCGATCGGACCAGGAACTGATGGCGATACCGCCCATCGAGTGCCCGGCAATGACGGCGCGCTCCCCCGGCCGCAGCGTGGCGGCCAGGACGGCGTCCAGGTCACCGGCGAGGTGGCCGAGGCTGTACGCCGACCGGTGCGGCAGACCGCTGCGGCCATGCCCGCGGTGGTCGTAGGCGATGACGCGGTAGTCGCGGGAGAGGTCGTTGATCTGCTCATGCCAGACCCGCAGAGCGCAGGTGATGCCGTGGGCCAGGACGATCGGGTAGCCGTCCTCCGGGCCGAAGACCTCGGTATGCAGGCGGGTCCCGTCGGCGGCACGGACCTTGACGATCCGGCTCGGCGGCAGCTGCGGGCCGCGGACGGCCACTGGTGACGCGGACATGGTGACTCCTCGGTGGTGCGGCGACACTGCCACACCGGACGATCAGAATAACCGCTGGAAGACCGGGAGATCCCTAGGTTCGGCCGCGTCGTTATCGCACCGTGCCCTGTCCCTAGGATGGCCAGGTGACCGACCACGCATTCGCCCCTGAGCAGCGACGCGCGGTTTATCGGGTGATCGCCGAGCGCCGCGACATGCGGCGTTTCGTTCCCGGGTCGACGGTCGACGACGAGGTGCTGGCCCGGCTGCTGGCCGCCGCGCACGCCGCCCCCAGCGTGGGCCTGATGCAGCCGTGGCGGTTCATCCGGGTCACCGACGACGCGGTGCGCCGCAGCATCCACGCCCTGGTCGACTCCGAACGCCGGCTGACGGCGACCGCGCTGGGCGAGCGGTCCGATGAGTTTCTGGCGCTGAAGGTCGAGGGCATCCTCGACTGCGCCGAACTGTTGGTCGTCGCACTCGGCGAGGGCCGCGACGCGCACGTCTTCGGGCGGCGCACCATGCCGCACATGGACCTGGCCTCGGTGTCGTGCGCCATCCAGAATCTGTGGCTGGCGGCGCGCGCCGAAGGGCTCGGCATGGGCTGGGTGTCGCTGTTCGACCCGCGCCGCCTGGCGCAGCTGCTGGGCATGCCGGATGACGCCGAACCGGTGGCGATCCTGTGCCTGGGACCGGTGCCGGATTTCCCGGACCGGCCCGCGCTAGAACTCGACCAGTGGGCGTTCGGGCGGCCCCTGGCCGAGTTCGTCAGCGAAAACGGTTGGGACTGAGGCGCTTACTGCACCGCCGAGAATCGCTCGGCGTGGATCTGGTCGCGCGGAATGCCGACAGCGGTCAACTCGGCGTATGCGGCGTCGACCATCGGGGGCGGCCCGCACACGTAAACATCGGGCCACTCGTCGAGCAGGCCGGCTTCGGCGGCGGCGAGTTCCACGGGATTGCCGGTGGCCCCGGACCATTGGGGGTCGGGTCGCCACACCACGGTGTCGAACCGGAACTCCGGGAGCGCTGCAGCGAGCCCCACCAGCTCGTCCTGGGCGAACACCTCGGCGGGCCTGGTGAGCCCGAAGAACAGCCGGGCCGGCTGGGGATCACCCCACTCGGCCATCCGGCGCAGCATCGACAGCAGCGGTGACAGACCGGTGCCGCCGGCGATGAACCACCGAGGCCGAAGCCCGTTCTCGGCCAACGTGAAATCGCCGTCGGCGGCGGTAACCGTCAACTCGTCACCAACCCGGGCCGTACCCGTCAGATACTCCGACATCACCCCGCCCGGTAGCAGCCGAATGAAGAACTCCAGTTCGCCGTCCCAATTCGCGACGTTGGCCGGTGAATAGGCCCGTCGGGCTTCACTACCGGGAACGCTGATCCGGACGAACTGGCCGGATTCGAAGTCCGCAGAACAGGATCCGTCCGCTTCGGGAACCAGAGTCAGGCGCAGCCGCATCACCGCGTCGGCGACCCGGTCGAGTCCCCGAATCCGGGCGCGGTGCCTTCTCGGCGGTGCGGTGACCACCTGGCTGCGGCCATATGGCAGGTCGATACGGCAATCGGTGCGCGGGAAGCTGCGGCACAGCAGGATCCCACCATCGGATTCGGGGGTTTCGATGACGTCGGGATCGTGATCGGACATCTCGACCCGCCCGTCGGACAACACCGCCGAGCAGGCCCCGCAGCCACCGGCCTGGCATGCCGATTTGAGCACCAGGCCGGACGCCTCGGCAGCTGCGAGAACCGTTGTCCGCGAATCACATGAGACCGCGGACTGCTCGCCTTCGCTGGTCACCAGGACAACCTCGTAGCACTCCAGTTCGGTATCCACAGGATTCTCGGCGATCTCGGTCATCAGTTACCCGCCATGGCATCGGCAAGATCCTGGGCGGGATCGCCGATCGGCTTGAGCGCGAACTTCTCAACGAGGATGTCCACGATCGCCGGGGTCAGGAACGCGGGCAACGTCGGGCCGAGCCGGATGTTGCGGATACCCAACGACAGCAGGGTCAGCAGCACCGCGGCGGCTTTCTGTTCGAACCACGACACGAACAGGCTCAACGGCAGGTCGTTGACACCGCAGTCGAAGGCGTCGGCCAATGCCAGCGCGATCTGCACCGCGGAGTAGCTGTCATTGCACTGCCCGATGTCGAGCAGTCTGGGGATACCGCCGATCTCACCGAATTCGTGGGTGTTGAAGCGGTACTTGTTGCAGCCGAGCGTCATCAGCACGGTGTCGGCCGGCGCGTGGTCAGCGACGTCGGCGTAGTAGTTGCGCCCCGGTGCGGCGCCGTCGCAACCGCCGATGAGCAGGAACCGTTTGATCGCACCGTCTTTGACGGCCTGGATCACGGTGTCGGCCACCGACAGCACCGCGTCGCGGCCGAATCCCGTGGTGACGGTTTCGGCGGGAACCTCGGTGGTGAATCCCGGCAGCGACAGGGCGGCCTTGACCACCAGCGACAGGTCGGCGGTGTCGACATGGCGCACACCGGGCCACCCCACCGGTCCGATCGTGAAGATGCGGTTTCGGTAGGCGGGCTGAGGCTCGATCAGGCAGTTGGACGTCATCACGATCGGTCCGGGGAACGCGGTGAAGTCGCGCTGCTGGTCCTGCCAGGCTCCACCGTAGTTGCCCACCAGATGGCCGAACTTGTGCAGCTCGGGGTAGCCGTGGGCGGGCAGCATCTCACCGTGGGTGTAGACGTTGATGCCGCTTCCCTCGGTCGCCTCGAGGATGCGGGCCAGGTCGTGCAGATCGTGGCCCGACACCAGGATGGCCTTGCCGACCACCGGCGTCACCCGCACCGGGGTGGGCACCGGGCTGCCGAAGCTGCCGGTGTTGGCCGCATCCAGCATCGCCATCACCGCGAAGTTGAGCGACCCGAGTTCCAGGGCGTGCGCCAGCAGCGCGTCGGCGTCGGATGGGTCGTTGGCCAGGAAGGCCAGGGCGGATTCGATGCCGGCATCGGTGTCGTCGGTGCGATAGCCCAGTGCGTGCGCGTGGTGGGCGTAGGCGCACACCCCTTTGAGCCCGTACAGGTTCAGGTTGCGCAAGCCGAGGACATCGGGGCCCAGGGTTGCCAGATCGGCGTCGACACCGACCTCCGCGGCCTGCGCGACCACGCCGGAAATCGTTTCAGCAGGCTCGAATTGGACCGCTCCGGACAGGATCTCCGGCTCGACACCGGCGGCTCGCGCCGCGGCCTCATAGGCCTTCTTAGCTGCGTCGCGCACACCGACCGCCTCGGCGATCAGGGCCATGAACCGGGTGGCGTTGAAGTTGACGTTGGTCAGCGTGGTGAACAGGTCGAAACTGGCCCGCGCAGCGAAGGCCGGGTCGGGCGCGCCGAGTTCGCGCGCCTTCTGCGCATACTGGCCGACGCCGAGATTGACGTAGACCAGCACATCCTGCAGGGCGGCCGTGGTGGCGTCCTTCCCGCAGTTTCCCTTCGTCGCCGAACACCCGAAGGTCAGCAGGTTGGGGCGGTCGGGGGATTCGGTGCGGTCGGTCTGTTCGCACTGGTAACAAAACATCGGGGCTCCTCGCATCGGCGGCTGAGGAGATTCACGCTAGGAACGGCGCGGGCGACCCGCCTTGACCTAGATCAAGGGAAGCATGTGCGCCCGGTCACAGCACCGACTGACTGCGGGCGTAGCCGTCCAGGGCACCGACATCGGGAATCTGGACCGTCGATCCGTCGACCTGGATCAGGCCTTCGGACGACAGCGTGCGCATCGCCCTGGAGAAGGTCTCCGGTGTCATCCCCAACCGCGAGGCCAGCACTTGCTTGAGTGCGGGTAACTCCACACTGCTCGCCCTGCCGCCGGGACCGGCAACCGCGCCGAGTATGTAGGCGATGATCCGCTGGGTGGCCGACTGCAACGACAACATGGCGATGTCCTGCACCTTGGACTGCAGCCGCTTGGCCATCGAGGCGAGCATGATCCGTGCCATCGCCGGGTCGCCGCCGAGGAGCCGGTCGACCGCCTCGACAGGCACGAAGATCAGCGTGGTGTCGGCCAGTGCGGTGGCATCCACCGGGTACGGCTCACGCAGAAACATAACTGCGTGGCCGAAAGCACTTCCCGGAGAGAGGATCTCCACAACCTTCACGACACCCTCGGAGTTCGATACCGAGAGTTGCATCCGGCCGTCGCGCACCAGGTAGAACCCAGTCGAGGGGGTGCCCCGACGGAACAACACCTGTCCCGATGGCAGGTGGATCGACCGGCTCTGCCCCGCCAGGAAGTCCACGTGCGCCTCGTCGAGGCCGCCGAACATCGGCGCCGACGCGATCGCCTCGTGCAGGTCCTCAACCATCGGGGGCGAGGCTACCGGTTTCCGCACCCGCTTGGGTGAATGACGGGGATCAGGCACGCTGGTGCTCACAATGACCGCTCCCCTGCTCGACGACCCGAGCGACCTGTCCGCCCTGCGTGCGATGGGCGCCGACCCCGACGAGCTGTTCGAGTCCTTCTCTACCTGGGCCCAGGCCGGCGGCATCACCCTGTATCCGGCCCAGGAAGAAGCACTGATCGAGCTGATCAGCGGCGCCAACGTGGTACTGGCCACGCCGACCGGCTCGGGAAAGTCGCTGGTGGCCACCGGAGCGCTGTACTCGGCGCTGGCCGCGGGACGCCGCAGCTACTACACGGCACCGATCAAGGCGTTGGTCAGTGAGAAGTTCTTCGCACTGTGCGCCATCTTCGGGGCCGCCAATGTCGGCATGCTCACCGGCGACGCCGCGGTCAACGCGGGCGCGCCCATCATCACGTGCACCGCCGAAGTGCTGGCCAACATCGCACTGCGCGAAGGCGCGGACGCCGATATCGGCGTGGTGATCATGGACGAGTTCCATTTCTACGGTGACCCGGACCGCGGGTGGGCCTGGCAGGTGCCGCTGCTGGAACTGCCGAAGGCGCAGTTCCTGCTGATGTCGGCCACCCTGGGCGACGTCACATTCCTGCGCAACGATCTGACCCGTCGCACCGGCCGGGCCACGGCGCTGGTCGCCGACGCCGAGCGCCCGGTCCCGCTGTTCTTCTCCTACGCCACCACGCCGATGCACGAGACCATCGGCGAGCTGCTCGACACCAAGCAGGCGCCCATCTATGTCGTCCACTTCACCCAGGCCTCCGCGCTGGAGCGGGCACAAGCCCTGATGAGCGTGAATGTGAGCAGCAAGGACGACAAGGCCGCGATCGCCGATCTGATTGGCGCCTTTCGCTTTTCGTCGGCCTTCGGGACCACCTTGTCGCGACTGGTGCGCCACGGGATCGGGGTGCACCACGCCGGGATGCTGCCCAAGTACCGGCGCCTGGTCGAACAGCTCGCCCAGGCCGGCCTGCTCAAGGTCATCTGCGGCACCGACACGCTCGGCGTCGGGATCAACGTGCCGATCCGCACGGTGGTGTTCTCAGCACTGTCGAAGTACGACGGCATCCGAAGCCGGCTGCTCAACGCGCGCGAGTTCCACCAGATCGCCGGGCGGGCCGGACGCGCCGGGTACGACACCGCCGGCACCGTCGTCGTCCAGGCACCCGACCACGAGGTGGAGAACCTCAAGCAGTTCGCCAAGGTTGCCGACGACCCCAAGAAGCGCCGGAAACTAGTGCGCCGCAAAGTACCTGAGGGCATGGTGCCGTGGAGCGAGTCCACCATGACGCGGCTCATCGAAGCCGTCCCCGAGCCGCTGACCTCCAACATGAAGGTGTCGACGGCGATGATCCTCGACGTCGTCGACCGGCCCGGCGACCCGTTCGTCGCGATGCGCCGACTGCTCACCGACAACCACGAACCACGCAAGCGCCAGCTCACCCACATCCGGGAGGCGGTCGGCATCGCCCGCTCGCTGCTGCAGGCCGGGATCCTCGAACGCCTCGCCGAGCCCGAACCCGACGGGCGCCGCTACCGGCTCACCGTGGACCTGCCACCCGACTTCGCCCTCAACCAGCCACTGTCGACGTTCGCACTCGCGGCGATCGAGGTGCTCGACCCGGCATCGGAAAGCTATGCGCTCGATGTTGTTTCGGTGATCGAGGCGACGCTGGAGGACCCGCGTCAGATCCTGGCGGCCCAGCTGAACAAGGCCAGGGGCGAGGCCGTCGCCGAGATGAAGGCCGAGGGCATCGAGTACGACGAGCGCATCGAGCTTCTCGACGACGTCACCTACCCCAAGCCGCTCGACGAACTGCTGCGGCACACCTTCGAGGTCTACCTGCACAGCAACCCGTGGGCCGCCGACGGTCGGCTGTCGCCGAAGGCGGTGGTGCGTGAAATGTGGGAGCGGGCATTTACGTTTCGTGAGTTCGTCAGTGTCTACGGGCTGACCCGCTCCGAGGGCGCGGTGCTGCGCTACCTCTCCGACGCGTTCAAGGCGCTGCGATCGGGTGTGCCCGCCGCCGCGCGCACCGAGGAACTCACCGACATCGTGGAATGGCTCGGCGAGCTGGTGCGCCAGGTCGATTCGAGTCTGCTCGACGAATGGGAACAGCTCACAGACCCGCAGCAGTCGCCGGACGCCCCGGTGGCGGTGCCGGCCCGCCCGCGCCCGCTGACCGGAAACGAGCGGGCGTTCACCGCGATGGTGCGCAATGCGCTGTTCCGGCGGGTGGAGCTCTTCGCCCGCCGCCGCGACCACGACCTCGGCGAGCTGGATTCCGGATCAGGGTGGACAGCCCCGCGGTGGCGTGACGTGATCGACGACTACTTCGACGAGCACGACGACCTGGGGACCGGTGCGGACGCCCGGGGGCCCGCGATGCTGATCTTCGACCGCAGGCCAGGGGTGTGGCGGGTGCGCCAGATCCTCGACGACCCGGCCGGCGACCACGACTGGGGCTTCGAGGTCGAGGTGGACCTGGAGGCCTCCGACGAGGCGGGCGCCGCGGTGATCGCCGTGGTCGACGCCGGCCGCCTCGGGCCGGATTAGCGGATTCCCGTCGCCGCCAAATACCATCGGGGGCGTAATGAGTGATCACGACCTTGATGTACGGACGTCCCCCAAGGGGACGGCAGCGGCGAACCGGCTGTCAGCCGAAGCCGGCCGGCGTAGAACCTTCGCGGTGATCAGCCACCCGGACGCCGGCAAGTCGACCCTGACCGAGGCCCTGGTCCTGCACGCCAAGGTGATCACCGAGGCGGGCGCGATTCACGGCAAGGCGGGGCGGCGCTCGACGGTGTCGGACTGGATGGAGATGGAGAAGGCCAGAGGCATCTCCATCACCTCGACGGCACTGCAGTTCCCCTATACCTCCCCCGACGGGCAGGACTGCGTGATCAACCTGCTCGACACCCCGGGTCACGCCGACTTCTCCGAAGACACCTACCGGGTGCTGTCCGCCGTCGACTGCGCGGTGATGCTGATCGACGCGGCCAAGGGCCTGGAACCGCAGACGCTCAAGCTGTTTCAGGTCTGCCGTCATCGCGGGATCCCCATCCTGACCGTGATCAACAAGTGGGACCGCCCGGGCCGGTACGCCCTGGATCTTCTCGACGAGATCTCCGAACGCATCGGGCTCAAGCCGATGCCGCTGACGTGGCCGGTCGGGATCGCCGGGGACTTCAAAGGGGTCCTGGATCGCCGCACCGGCAATTTCATCCGGTTCACCCGCACCGCAGGCGGTGCCACCGCCGCACCCGAGGAACACATCACCCCTGATCGTGCCCACGACGCCGCGGGCGAAGACTGGGACAACGCGGTCGAGGAATGCGAGCTGCTCAGCGCCGACGGCGGTGACTACGACCGGGAGGCCTTCCTCGACGGCAAGGGCACGCCGGTGCTGTTCACCTCGGCGGCGCTGAACTTCGGGGTCAACCAGCTGCTGGACACCCTCGTGCGGCTGGCTCCCCCGCCCAGCGGGCAGCGCGACGTCGACGGCAACCTGCGCACCGTGGACTCACCGTTCAGCGCCTTCGTCTTCAAGGTGCAGGCCGGGATGGACTCGGCGCATCGCGACCGGATCGCCTACGCGCGGGTCTGCTCGGGCACCTTCGAACGCGGCGACGTGCTGACCCATGCCGCGTCCGGCAAGCCGTTCGTCACCAAGTACGCCCAGTCGGTGTTCGGGCAGCAGCGCTCGACGCTGGACAGCGCCTGGCCCGGCGATGTGATCGGCCTGGCCAACGCCGCCTCACTGCGCCCCGGTGACACCCTCTTTCGCGATGTCCCCGTTCACTTTCCGCCGATCCCGAGCTTCTCCCCCGAGCACTTCGCTGTCGCCCGCGGCACCGACCCCAGCAAGCACAAGCAGTTCCGCAAGGGCATCGAGCAACTCGACCAAGAGGGCGTCGTGCAGGTTCTGCGGTCCGACCGGCGCGGCGATCAGGCCCCCGTCCTGGCCGCCGTCGGCCCCATGCAGTTCGAAGTCGCCAGCCACCGGATGGCCACCGAGTTCAACGCGCCGATATCGCTGGAGTCGCTGCCCTACACGGTGGCCCGCGCCATCGACCCCGACGACGCCGAGTTCGCCCAGAAGCAGGTGTCGATGGAAGTGCTCACCCGCACCGACGGCGTCATGCTGGCGCTGTTCACCACGAAGTGGCGGATGCAGGGCTTCTGTGAGGACAACCCGGGTGTGAAGCTGCGCTCGCTGGTGGCCGCGGGCGACAACTGACGCCGATGTGACGGCGGTCTCCACCGGCGCCTCAGGGGCTTGCGTGTGCAAGAAAACGGGTACCCGGCGAGTCACCCCCGAAGGAGTCTCCCGTGCCCACACCCAATGCGGTCCTCGCACCTGGCGCTACCCGCCCCACCGCTGATACCGCGATGCGCCGCCATGTCAGCGCCGAACTCGACATCGACATCACCGCACCCACCACCCTGGTGTTTCAGATCGCCGTCGCCCCGCACCCGGGCGCCGACGTCGACGAGTCGCTGTCCTTCGTTCTGGACGGCACCCCGATCACCGCATCGGAGATCAGCGGCGAGCACGGCAACCGCATCCACAAGTTCGACGCCCCGGTCGGCCACCTACGGGTCGACTACTCCGCGACCGTCGTCGGCCAGACCGATCCTGCGCCCGTCACCGAATACGACCTGACGAAGTACCTGCGGCCCAGTCGCTACGCCGAAGCCGACAAGTTCTACGGTTTTGCGGCCACAGAATTCGGCGCGTTCGCCGACTCGACGACCCTGTTGGAGAAGGTGTCGTCGTGGGTCGGCACCCGGCTGAACTATGTGCCCGGCTCAAGCGACCCGATCGACGGAGCCGCCGACACCCTGTTGGCGGGTAACGGGGTGTGTCGCGACTACGCCCACCTGGTGGTCGCACTGCTGCGCGCGGTCAACGTGCCGGCCCGGCTGGTGTCGGTCTACGCACCCGGGCTGTCCCCGATGGACTTCCACGCCGTCGCGGAGGCGTTCGTCGACGGTCAGTGGCGGGTCGTCGATGCGACCTGCCTGGCACCGCGGCAGACGTTGGTGCGGATCGCCACCGGACGGGACGCCGCCGACACCGCCTTCCTCGACAACCACAAAGGTGCGATCAACCTGGCCGACATGACGATCACCGCGACCTCGGACGGCGATCTACCGAAGGATTCCATCGAGGAACTGGTCTCGATCAGGTAGGCGCTACGGTCGGCTCGGCAACACTCGGGATCGACAGTGCCACAATCAGTTCCAAGACTGACCTCGGGTCATTGAGGCGATCGCCGAAGAGTTCGCGGAGCTGAGTCATGCGGTAGCGCACGGTTTGGGCGTGCACGAAGAGTTCGGCCGCGACGGCATCGCGCTGACCCTGGTGCAGCAGCCACGACCGCAACGTCTCGGCCAGGCGCTCGGCGGAGCCCGGACGCAAGTGCGCCAACGGGGCCAGCACGGTGCGCCGCAAGTCCGCGGCTGCTTCGCGGTCGGCGCCCAGCACCAACTCCACGAGGTGCGCCTCGGTGTCGACGACGTCGTCGTCATCGGGGGTCGCCAAGACGTCGCGGGCGTGCAGAACTCGTCGATACGAGTCGTGCACGCGCGTCCAGGGCCGGGCCGGGCCGACCACCGCCCGTCGCCCCCGCAATTCCCTCAACAACCGGGGCCGGCCACTGCCGTGCACATCCGGAACCATCAGCAGCACAACGGATTCGGCGGCGTCGATGCCCGGAAGATCTTCACCGAGGCCCAGGGTGGACTGCCCGAAACGGGAGACGATGCCCCGCATCTGAGCCGCCGGCACCAGCACGGCAGTCAGGGTCTCCGGCGGGACCCACCCGACCAGGTCCGCGCTCGCCAGCAGAGTCTCGGTCGGCGCTTCCGCCAGCAACTGCTGGGCGAGGCGGTCGAGGCCACGCCGTCGCTCACGATCCGAGGACGCCAGTTCGTCGGCGTGCCCGGAAACGCTTGCGGCCGAGAGTTCGTCGATATAGGCGAACACCAACTCCGCGAACCGTGCGATCGTCTGCGGGGGCTGTCCGCCCTCGACGGCGGTGCGGGAGAACTCACGCCACGCGACGCGAGCCCCGACCCGGTAGGCCGCCAGCAGGGCGTCCATCGATCGTCCCTGCCGCGCTTCGCCGCGACCGAGTTCGTACGCGCCCTCTAATGCGGGAGTCAGTGGCGGCCCGGGATCAGCGTCGGGTGAACGGGTGGCCAATTGCAGGAAGGCGCCCAGTGCCAATTGCACAGCGCTCTCGATGCGTTGGCCCATCCGGCCGCTGAAGGCGTCCGCATAGCTCGGCACCTCGACGGTGACGGCGGCCACAGTGCGCTCGGCGACCTCGGGCAGCCCCGCCCGTAAAGCAGCCACAACCTGGTCGTTCAGCGCCAATCCGCCGACCTGACGATCGTCACCGCCCAGCTGCGGATCAGTCATGAACTGTTCTTCACGAACAATCTATTCATCGTTCTTCACCCTTCCAGGTCAAGACTTTATACCCAAGGGAGCGGGATAGTCGTTGTATGACAACCACAGCACCCACCCCGCTGGGCACGCTGCGCGACCGATTCCTCCGGCTCGCCGAACGCGTCACCACCCCACTGGTGCCCGGCGACTATCTCGACGTCATCGATCCGCTGCGCTCCGGGATCGGCCTGCGCGGCCGGATCGTGGCGATCCATCCCGAAACCCGCGATGCGGCGACCCTGGTGATCAAGCCCGGTCGCGGCTGGCGCGCGCATACGCCGGGCCAATACATCCGCGTCGGTGTCGACGTCGACGGCGTCCGCCAATGGCGCGCCTACTCACTGACCTCGCAAGCCGGCCGACCGGACGGCTGTATCGCCATCACCGTCAAGGCGATCCCCGACGGCAAGGTCTCCAATCATCTGGTTCGGCGCGCCACGGTCGGCACCATCGTTCAACTCGACCACGCCGCCGGAGAATTCACCTTGCCCGCCGCAGCGTCCGCCTCGACGCCTGCCAAGATCTTGTTCCTCACCGCGGGCAGCGGCATCACCCCGGTGATGGGCATGCTGCGCAACATGCCGGCCGACGCCACGGACATCGTCGTGGTGCACAGTGCACCCACACCCGACGACGTGATCTTCGCCGACGAACTGCGCGCGCTGGCGCGTCGGGGCCGAATCCGCCTGATCGAGAAGCACACCGACACCGACGGCATGCTCGGCACCGACGAACTGGCCACTCTCGTCGGCGATCTCGCGGAGCGCGAGACCTGGGCCTGCGGACCCACGGGCATGCTCGACGCACTCGAAGCGCACTGGAACGACAGCGGTCTGGCCGAGCGGCTGCACACCGAACGGTTCCGTCCCACCGTCATCAGCGCCGGCGACGGCGGCACCGTCACCTTCACCAAGTCCGGCACCGTCCTGGACGCCGCGGGTGATCAGACACTTCTCGACGCCGGCGAAGCCGCCGGTGTCCTCATGCCGTCGGGATGCCGGATGGGCATCTGCTTCGGCTGCGTGGCACCGCTTCGACAAGGAGCCGTCCGCGACCTGCGCAACGGCGACATCACGACCGCCGCCCCCGGCGACGGCGTACTCATTCAAACCTGCGTGTCCGCGGCAGCGGGCACCTGCGACATCGATCTGTAAAGGACTCCGACATGACGACAATCCAACGCCAACAAGACAATCCGATCGCTCACCTGACCGACGAGGACATCGCCGCGCTCGGCCGCGACCTCGACGCCATCCGCCAGCAGGTGATCGACAGCCGCGGTGAGCAGGATGCGGAGTACATCCGCAACGTTATCGACTTCCAGCGCAAGCTCGAGCTCGGCAGCCGCGCGGTGCTCCTGTTCTCCCTGTTCCCGCCGGCCTGGCTGGCCGGCACCGTCGGCCTCTCGGTCTCGAAGATCATCGAGAACATGGAGATCGGCCACAACGTGATGCACGGCCAGTGGGACTGGATGCGCGACTCCACGATCCACTCCACCACCTGGGAATGGGACAACGCCGCCACCTCAGAGCTGTGGAAGCACTCCCACAACGAACTGCACCACACCTACACCAACGTGCTGGGCAAGGACAACGACCTCGGCTACGGCATCATGCGCGTCGACGAGGGCCAGCGCTGGACACCCTTTCACCTGGGTCAGCCGCTGTGGAACTTCATCAACGCGTGCGCATTCCAATACGGCATCGCCGCCTACGACCTCGAGATCGGCAAGTTCCTCAAAGGCCGGTCGGACAAGGCCGAGTTCGTCCGCCAGGGCAAGAGCGTGTTGCGCAAGATCCGCCGGCACATGACCCGCGACTACGTCCTGCACCCGTTGCTGTCGGGGCCCTCCGCGCTGACGACCCTGACGGCGAACCTCACCGCCAACGTCGCCCGCAATCTATGGACGCACTCGGTCATCATGTGCGGACACTTCCCCGAAGGCGTGCAGACCTACGAGAAGACCTCGATCGACGGCGAGACCCGCGGCGAGTGGTACCTGCGCCAGATGCTGGGCTCGGCCAATATCGACGGAAGTCCGTTGCTGCACTTCATGACCGGCAATCTGTCCTTCCAGATCGAGCACCACCTGTTTCCCGATCTGCCGAGCAACCGCTACCAGGAGATCGCTCCGCAGGTCCAGGAGTTGTTCGAGCGCTACGGCCTGACCTACGTCAGCGGCCCGATGGTCAAGCAGGTCGGCTCGGCGTGGAAGAAGGTGTTCCGGCTCTCGCTGCCGAACGACTTCGCCGGGATATCCCGAACCGCCCGACCCGAAGCCGCCCGCGCTGCCTAGCCGCTAACCCCACCAGAACGACGTCGCGATCGCGATGTAGAGCGCGATCAACGCCGCGCCTTCGAACCAGTTGGATTCGCCGTCGAAGGTCACCAGCACCGCCACCAGAGCGGCCATCACCATCGAGGCCAGCAGCAGCGGGGAGAGCACCAGATTGAACTCCGGCTGCCCGAGCAGACCTGCGGCCAGCACGACGATCGGGGCGATGGTGAGCGCGATCTGGACCGGCGACTGCAGGATCACCTGGACCGCGTAGTCCATCTGGTTCTTGGCCGCCAACTGGATGCCGACGACATTCTCGACGGCATTGCCCGCGATGGCCACGATCACCAGGCCGGCGAACACCTCATTGACGCCCGCCGCGTCCATCGCCGGTTGCAGGGCCGCGACGAACCACTCCGAGACGAACGCGGCCCCGATACCGGTGGCGGCGAGCATCCCGATCGCCATCGCCAGCGGCCACTCACCGTGTTGGGCCACCTTGCTGGCGGCGGCCGCCGAGTCCGGGTTGGCCGCGATCGGCGATCCGTGGCTCTTGTTGGCCGAGCGGGACAGCGCGGCCGGCAGCGAGAGCGCGAACAGCGCCAGCATGATCACCGACACCACCACCGACACCATGCGTTCGTGGGTGGCAGCCGGGGTATGTATAGCCGCGGTCAGCGAGGGCACCGCCAGGATGAACACCGCAAGGGTGAACATCAGCCCCAGGGTGCGCGAGTCGTCGGCGGCGAACCGCTGACTGCCGTGCTTGAGCCCGCCGACAACGAAGGCCGCCCCCAGTACCAGCAGGACGTTGGCCAGGATCGACCCGACCAGGGTGGCCTTCACGACGTCGAACAGCCCGGCTTTCAACGCGAACAGGATGACGAACAGCTCGGGCAGGTTGCCCAGCGACGTTTGCAGAAGGCCGGTGGCCTTGGGGCCGAGCCGGTCTCCCAGCGCCTCCACCGAACGGCCGACCAGCGATGCCAGCGCCGCCAGTGCCACCGCGGCGGCGATGAAGGTGACGACGGCGTTGCCGTGGGCGAAGTGCAGCGCCCCGGCGGCACCGGCCGCGACGGCGGTCACCGCGAGCATGATGCGGTCGCGCCGGGACAACAACGGCACTGCTTGGATGTCGCTGGTCATCACGGCGCCTCCCTCATGGTCGCGCCGAGTGTGCCAGAACCGCGACGGCCAGCGTCGAGAAAACGCCGTGCGTCGATCTAGCGATCAGTCACGTTCACCGACCGCAGGGGTCCGACGTCAGCCGGCGTTACCCGACCGACGCGCAGCCGACGTACGGAATGCAACCGCTCGCGCCACCGGGACCGGCCTCACCGGCAGGTCCACCGGGAATCGAGCCGCTGGCCCCACCCGGACCGGCTGCGCCGCCGGGACCACCCGGGATCACTCCGGAGGCACCGCCGGGACCGGCCTCACCGGCGGGTCCGCCCGGGATCACACCCGACGCACCGCCGGGACCGGCCGTGGCGGTCGGGCACGCGGTGCCGTCGGGGTTGACGCAGGCGGGGTCGGCTGCGGCCAAGGGTGCCGCTGCGATCGCCGCGGCGGCAGCGCCGGCGAGGAAAACGGACGTCCACGACATCTTCTTGATAGCCATGCAGTGCACGTACCCCGATCGCCATCGGTTTCAACCATCCAATTGACGCGCCCTGAGCAGAAATTGACACCCGCGTCTATTGTGATCGCTGTTCATCAGCAGCCGGCAGTGAGGACGGGCCAGACAGTGGGTTCACGAATGCGTGCGATAGCCGGCGTCATCGTTATGGTGGCCGCCATCGCGGGCCTCCCCGCACTGGCCGCTCCGGCCGGCGCCGAGCCGCGCACCGTCACCGTCGCCACCCATGATCTGGCCCCGTTCGTCACCACCCACGACGGGGTGAAGAGCGGCTTCACCATCGAGTTGTGGGAGGAGATCGCCAAGCGGCAGGGCTGGAGCACCAACTTCCTCACCGTCAACGGCGTGACCGAGCAACTCGACGCCGTCAGGACCGGCGCCGCCGACGCCGCCGCCAGCGCCATCTCGATCACCGCCGACCGGGTGCAGACTTTCGACTTCTCCCAACCCACGCTCAATGCCGGATTGCAGATCCTCACCCACAGCGGCGCGTCACAGAAGTCCACACCCGGGCTGATGGACTTCCTCAAGCTGCTGTTCTCCTGGTCGATGCTGGTCTGGCTGGGTGCGGCATTCGTCATCACGGTGATTCCCGCCCACATCACCTGGCTGGTGGAACGCCGCCACGAAGAGTCGATGGTGTCGAAGTCCTACTTCCCCGGGGTGCTGCAGGCCTTCGGCTGGGGGCTGGGAACCCTTGCGGCACAACCCGATGACGCACCGCGGCACTGGCTGTCGCGGGCGATGGGCGTGCTGTGGGCCTTCGTCAGCATCATCTTCGTCGCCTACTACACCGCGACCCTGACCGCCAACCTGACCGTCGAGCGCTTCGACGCCCAAATCAAATCTCCCTCAGACCTTTTCGGCAAGAAGGTGTGCACCGTCGCCAACACCACGTCGGCGAATTTCCTGCGCGACCTCGCGGTGAGCGCCACCGGCGCCACGGCAATCGAGGACTGCTATACCGGTCTGAGGAAGGGCGACTTCGACGCGGTGGTGTTCGACGCGCCGGTGCTGCAGTACTACGTGCAGCACGGCGGTGCGGGCACGGCCGAGATGGCCGGGCCGGTCTTCAAGAACGAGGACTACGGCATCGTCTTCCGCCCCGGCAGCGAGCTGCGTAAGCAGGTCGACGAGGCGCTGCTGTCGATGCGCGAGGACGGCACCTACGACATGATCAAGACGAAGTGGTTCGGTAGCGACGAGGCGAATGCCGGCGGCTAGGACTGCTTCGTCGAACTGCCCGTCCACGTGGTGATCTCGTTCACCGGCCTGCGCTCGGTCACCGAGGGCGGATCGGCCTCGGACGTCGCGATCCCCACCCGGATCAGGGCCTGCGGATGCGACGCCCCGTCGAACACCTCGCACGCCAGGGCCAAGCAGTTTCTGACGTCGTTGAGCGGCTCGGTGAGCGGGCAGGTTGCCAGGCCCGCCGCGGTGGCCGTCAGCATCAGGTGGCTGAGCGCTTCGCCTGCGCGCAGCCGCATGTCATCGTCGTCCTCGCGGGTGCCGACGACGAGCAACGCCGCACCGTCGGCGGGTTCGTCCCCGGCGGCTTGGGGGTATCGCAGGGCGACGGCGCCGTCGTCGGCCCGAGTCCAGCGCGATCGCGGAACCACACCCAACTCGATCCCGAGTCGCGCGGCGCGGATATAGAGCAACTCCAACGTCGCGGCCGGGAGATGCTGCGCACCGTAGGGCCGGCGGTCGGCGTGGCGCCTCGTGATCGCGGCAGCCAATTCCAGGTGCCCATCGCTCGGCGGCTGCTCGACGACGTCCAGTATCGCCAGGTGGCTGTCGTCACCGCGGTCCGGCAACCGGTGTACGCGGGGGTGCCAGCCGGCCGCGGCCAGTGCCACCACGCAGTGGTCGAGCACGGCGCCGCAGCCCAGCAGAACGTCGCGTCGATCGACGGAGGAGTCACCGGCCCGGCGACTCCAGTCGGCGAACAGGTGCACCTCCGGACCGTCGACCTCCCAGCGCCAGGGCTGCAGGTTGCGCAACGACGGGGCGCGGGCTGCGACGTCGAGGGCGGTTTCCAGCGTGGCGCGGTCCGGAAAGGCGCTCATCCGTCGTCTCACCTCCCGTCGCGATCACTGGCGCGGTCATCTTCGCACCCCGAGCGGGCGGCTAACAGCCCGATGGACCAGCGCACGCCTGTGAACCGGCTACCGAGACGGTCATACGCGCCATCGCCAGCGGGGCTTTCTGCCACACTTTTGCGGGCGAGAGGATCCGGATGAAGTTCGCACAGGCGAGCAGGTTGTCGAACCTGTCTTACGACATGGCGGGGCCGATCGCTGAGCACGCGGCGCGGCTGGAAGCGGCGGGCCACTCCGTCATGCGACTCGATACCGGCGACCCGCATCCGTTCGGGTTCGACCCGCCTGCCGAACTCGTCCGCGTGATTGCCGACAATCTGGCCGCATCAGCGGGCTATGTCGCACCCAAGGGGTTGCCGGCCGCCCGGTCAGCCGTGGCCGAGTACTACCGGGAGCGCGACGTCCTGGTCGACGCCGACAACGTGTATGTGGGCAACGGCGCCTCCGAGCTGATCGTCATGGCGATGACCGCGCTGCTGGAGTACCGCGACGAGGTCCTCGTCCCGGCGCCGGACTTCCCGGTGTGGACGGCGGCGGTGCGCCTCAACGGCGGGCTCGCTGTGCACTACCGCTGCGACGAGTCGTCGGACTGGTATCCCGACATCGCCGACATCGCGGCGAAGGTCACCTCCCGAACCCGGGCGATCGTGCTCATCAATCCCAACAACCCCACCGGCGCGGTGTACCCGCCGGAGGTGCTGACCGGCATTCTCGACATCGCTCGCGAGCACAATCTGGTCGTGTACTCCGACGAGATGTACGACCGCATCCTCTATGACGGAGCCACCCATACCGCGACGGCCTCGCTGGCACCGGACCTGCTGTGCCTGACATTCAACGGTCTGTCAAAGTCCTACCGCTGCGCCGGGTTTCGCGCGGGCTGGCTGGCGGTCTCCGGGCCGACCGACCACGCCGCGAGCTATCTGGAGGGTCTGACCGTGCTGGCCGGACTGCGCCGGTGCGCGAACGTTCCGGCCCAGCATGCGATCCGGCTGGCGCTGGAAAGCGAGCAGCCGGTCGGCGATCTCACCCTGCCCGGCGGCAGACTGCGCGAGCAGCGTGATCGGGCGTGGACGGCACTCAACGCGATTCCGGGTGTCTCGTGTGTGAAGCCCCGCGGCGCGCTGTATGCGTTCCCGAAGATCGACCTCGCCAGGTATCCGATTCGCGACGACGAACAGTTCGTCCTGGACTTGTTGCTGCAGGAGAAGATTCACCTCGTCCCCGGCACGGGGCTGAACTGGCCTGAGCCCGACCACGTGCGGATCGCGATGTTGCCGCACGCCGACGAACTGGAAGACGCGATCGAACGGTTCGGTCGTTTCCTGGCCACCTACCGTCACTGACGGCGACCCGTCACCTCCAGCACGATCTCGCGACTGGGCCTGGTGGCGATGCCGCGCGGCACCGCGCGCGGCGGTGTGCGATTGCGCTCCCGGGCCGGTTGGCGCAACTCGAGGGTCTGCAGCACCGTGCCGATCGCCACGGCCAACTCGGTCTGGGCGAATGCGGCGCCGATGCAGCGGCGAAAGCCGCCGCCGAAGGGCGCGTACTGAAACGGCGACGGCTTGCCGTCCAGGAACCGGGTGGGATCGAACTCATCCGGCCTGTCCCACAGCGTCGGATTGAAATGCAATGCGGGAAGCGCGATTCCGACGATATCGCCGGGTGAGCAGGCAACGCCGGCGACGGTGAGCGCCCCGGTGAGCCGGCGCAGGACGATCGGCACGGCCGGATGCATGCGCAGGGTTTCCTGGATCACCGCACCCAGGTACGGCAGCGCGGCGATCTGTCCCGGTGTGGCCGCCGCGGTCAGTTCCTCGAGGACGCGGGAGCGCACCCGTTCGTCGCGGTGGATGTGATACAGCGCCCACGCCAGCGACGTCGACGTCGTCTCATGCCCGGCGGCGAGCATCGTGCGCAACTGGTCGTGCAACGCGGTGTCCCGCAAGACCTGGCCGTTGTCGTCGGTGGCGTGCAGGATCAGGTCCATCACGTCGCCGCGGTGTTCGCCGCTGCGGTGGCGTTCACTGATCTCCTCGCCCAGCAGCCGGTCGAGTCGCCGGCGCGCGCCGACGAGCCGTGCCCATGGCCCGCGCCCGGCGATCTCGCGGCGCAGCCAGGGCACCAGCATCAGCGGTGCACTGCCCGACTGCAGAAGCTCGCTCGTCACGTCTGCGTACTCGGCGGCCCGGGCCGGGTCGGTCACACCGAACACCACCCGGATCACGACGTCGAGGGTGATGGCTTGCGCCACATGGCCAACCAGCATCTCGTTGCCGGGGTGCAGATCGGCGATCGCATGACCGGTGGCCTCGGCGATCAGGTCGGCGTACCCGCGCATGACCTCGCCGCGAAACGGCGGCGCCAGCACGCTGCGGGCCTGCCGGTGGGCTTCACCGGAGAGCAGAATCAGGGAGTTCTCGCCGACGACGGGTTCGATCGGGTTGGGCAGCGGCGCCCGGCACACTGCCGACGGCGCGGTGAGAATGTCGCGGGCGGCGTCCTCGGTCACGAAGAACAGCACC
This sequence comes from Mycobacterium sp. NBC_00419, assembly GCF_036023875.1. Lineage (NCBI taxonomy): Bacteria > Bacillati > Actinomycetota > Actinomycetes > Mycobacteriales > Mycobacteriaceae > Mycobacterium > Mycobacterium sp. NBC_00419. The sequence continues at coordinate 4,267,746 of NZ_CP107931.1, read as the reverse complement.
GTGCCCAGGCCGGGAAAGCGCACCACGAACGGCCCGGTGTCACCGGCGTGGCGCCGGAACATCCCGTCCGGGTCGACTCCGGCCCAGATCGCACGCCCGATCGCCGAGGCGATACCCATCAGATGCCCATCAGTGCAGCGCCACCTCGTCGACGACGGCCTCGACCACACGCAGCGGTGAGGCGGTCGGAACCACCCTGGTCATCCGGAACCCGGCCTGCCGCAGCAGTTCCCGATACTCCCCCTCGGTGCGCTCGCGGGAGCCGAGGTTGATCAGCATCTCCAGATCCACCCAGTTCTGCGGACCGTCGCGGCCGTCGTCGCTGACCACCATCTCGACCAGCAGCACCCTGGCAGCCGGGCCGGCCGCCACGCGGACGTTACGCAGGATCGCCAGCGCCTTGTCGTCGGGCCAGTCGTGAATGATGTTCTTGAGCAGGTAGGCATCGCCGCCGGCGGGAACGCTGTCGAAGAACGAGCCGGCCACGATCTGCACGCGCTGCGCAATACCGCTGTCGCGCAGGATCTTCGGCGCATCGGCCACCACCGAGGGCAGATCGTAGAGAATGCCTTGTGACCCGGGTGCGGTGGCCAGCGCGGCGGCCAGCAGCGCACCCTGGCCGCCGCCGACGTCGACGATGGTGCGGTAGGCGCTGAAGTCATAGCTGCCCACCACGACCGCATGCGTCATCTGGGCCAGCGCGGTCATCGTCTTGTTGAACAGCTCGGCGTGCTCGGGGATGTCGTCGAGGTAGTCGAAGCCGTCCTTGCCGCGCAGCGCCGGCACGATCGACTCGCCGGTGCGCACCGAATCGGCCAGCAGTGTCCAGCGTTCCCGCTGCTCCTGCGAACCCTGGAAGAGCGCAGCACCCTTCAGCGAGATCGGTGCATCCGAACACAACGTGGCGGCAAGCGCATTCAGCGCGTAGCGGCCGTCGCGGCGGCGACGGAAGATACCTCTGCCGATCAGCGCCCGCAGCAGCCGGCCCAACGCGTCGGCGTCCACACCGACCCGCGCGGCCAGTTCGTCAAGCGGCAGCGGCCCGTCGTGCAGTGCGTCAGCGATCCCGAGTTCGGCGGCGGCGGTGATCGCCTGGGCCGGCCACCCGGAGACGATGAGTTCCATCATCGACATCGGCGCCGGGACCAGCCGTTGATGCACACGCAGGAGGTGATGGCGGGTCCACTCGATCGCCCGGGCCAACCCCGCGGGCGGGACGGGCTTACGCATCAGCGACCCCGTTCGATCCAGTCGGCACCGTCTCGCGGATGCCGATGCGTTGATGAAGGCGGACAAGGGGTTTCGGCGCCCACCAGTTCGACCGGCCCATCAGATGCATGAACGCCGGAACCAGCAGCGTACGCACCAGCGTGGCATCGGCGAGGATCGCGAGGGTCAGGCCGACACCGAGCATCCGCAGGAACGACACCTGGGCACCGGAGAGCGCCGCGAAGGTGATCGCCATGATCAGCGCCGCAGCCGTGATCACCCGCGCGGTGCGGGCCAGGCCCATCGCCACGCTCGTGTCGTTGTCGGCCGGTGTCTGCGCGCTGGCCAACCAGTACTCCCGGATGCGCGAGACCAGGAACACCTCGTAGTCCATCGACAGGCCGAAGGCGATGCAGAACAACAGCACCGGGATGCTGATGGCCAACGTTCCGGTGGCCGTAGTGCCCAGCGCACCGAGGTTGCCGTCCTGGAAGATCCACACCAGCGCCCCGAACGCGGCCGTCAGCGATAGGACGTTGAGTAGCAACGCTTTCAGCGGCACCACGACGCTGCCGGTCATCAGGAACAGCAGCACGAAGGTGATGCCGGCGATGATGGCCAGCACCAGTCCCAGCCGGGATGCGATGGCCGCGGCGGTGTCCCGATTGACCTGTGCGGTGCCGCCGAACAACACCGCCCGCCCGTCCGGGCCGGGCACCGCCTGCAGCCGGTCGAGTTGAGTGTCCGAGGCGTGGGAGTACAGCGGGGTGGCGCTGGTGACGGTGAGGAACGCCTCGCTCCCTGCGGCCGCGGTCGGTGTCGACGGTGGCCCCGACGGCGCCCCGGCCACGAAGGTTCCGCCGGGGGCGGACACCGAGGTGACCTCCTGCACCTGCGACAGCTGTGCGGCGTAGCGGTCCAGCGCGGCCGGGGTGACACCGTCGGCGTCGGGGATCACCACTGTCAGGTTGGTGGCGAGGTCGGCCCCGAACCGGGTCCGCAACTGATCGCCCACCACGTGTGCCGAACTCGTGGTGGGCAGCACCCGGTCGTCGGGAACTCCCCATTTGACGGCGGTGAACGGAGCGCCGAGCGCGACCAGCAGTGCGACCACCGCCAGCCCCACCGGCACCGCTGCGCGCATCGCGAACATCGCCACTCGATACCAGCGGCCCTCCTGCACCGCAGGCGCTTGCCGAACCCGGCGCCGCAGCGACAACGCATCGAGGCGGTCGCCGAGCAACACGATCGCGGCCGGGGTCACGACCACCGCGGCGATCGAGGCGAACGCCACCACGGCGACACCGGCGTAGGCGAAGGACTTCAGCGCGTAGATCGGGAACAACACCATCGCCGCCATCGACAGGGCGACCGTCAACGCCGAGAACAACACGGTGCGGCCCGCCGCGGCCATCGTGCGCTGCAGGGCGGTGTCACGGTCGGTGCCGGCGGCACGTTCGTCGCGATAGCGGCTCAGCAGCAGCAGCGTGTAGTCGATGGCCAGCGCCAGCCCCATCGCCACCGCCAGATTCAGCGAGAAGATCGAGACGTCGGTGGCGAGGCTGATCAGCCGCAGCACGGCCATCGCCCCGAGGATCGCGATGCCGCCGACCACAACCGGCAGTGCGGCGGCCACCAGACCGCCGAAGACCCACACCAGAACCAGGAAGCTCAGCGGAATCGCAATGCCCTCCATGATTTTCAGGTCTCGTTCGCTCTGCTGGGTGATCTGCAGTTTCAGCACCGCCTCACCGCCGGCGTGTACCGTCACCCCGTCGCGGTCGTGGACGACCTCGTTCATCAGGGCGTCGGCGTTCTTCGGCGCACCGTTGTCACCGCCGGTGATGCCGGCGACGATCACCCCGATGGTGCCGTCCTTGCTGATCAACGGTGCCGCCGCCGGGGGCGGCGCGGTCCACGGTGAGGTCACCGTCGCCACGACAGGTGAGCGGGACAGCGCCTGCACGATCTCGGTGCCCACGGCTCGGGCTGCGCCACCGGTGACGCCGTCGGGGGAACTGACCGTGATCAGCAGCGGCATGTCACCCTGGCCGAAGGTGTCGGCGAGGACTCTGGTCGCCTGGGAGGACTGGGCGCCGGGGTCGGTGAGCCCGCCCGCGGAAAGCCTTCCGGCAACGGGGATGCCGAACACAGCGGTGCCGACCATGACGAGGATCGCCACCACGATCATGCGCCGCGGGGCGTCGATGGCCAGCCGGGTGATCGCCGCTAACAGAGCGTCCCCCCGGATACCGATGCCTGCGGGAGCGTGCCTGCCAACCACTGCGCGCGGGCATCCAGCCTGCGCAGCTTTCCGCTGGAGGTCCTGGGCAGCGACCCCGGCTCGACCAGTGCGACATGGCTGACGGCGATACCGGTGCGCTGCAACACCCGTGCCTCGATGTCACGGGCGAGGTCGGGCGGGGCGCCGGGAGTGGTTTCGACGAGCAGCGCCAGGGCTTCCTCCCCGGAGTCGTCGGGCAGGTAGCCCACGGCGACCGCGCATCCGGTACGCACCCCGACCAGTCCGTCGAGTGCGGCCTCGAAGTCCTGGGGCGCGTGGTTGGCGCCGCGGATCACGATGGTGTCCTTGCTGCGCCCGGTGACGAAAAGCTCACCGTCGTGGACGAATCCGAGGTCACCGCAGTCCAGCCAGCCGTCGTGCAGCGTCGCGTCGGTGAGGTCGGGGCGCCCGAAGTAGCCCGCCATCACGCTGGGTGCGCGCACCAGGATCCGTCCGGTGTGGTCGGCTGGTAGCGCCTGTGACTCGTCGTCACGGATCTCGATCTCGACACCGGCCAGCGGGCGGCCGACGCTGACCCTGCCGTCGAGCGTTCGCAGCGGGGTGCCGGCCGGTTTGAAGGTGACGGCCAGCGAGGCTTCGGCCAGCCCGTAGACCGGAGTCATCGCCGACGCCTGGAATCCCCACTGCCCGAACCGTTCAGCGAAGCGGGAGGCGAGTTCGGCGCTGACCATCTCCGCACCGTTGAGGCACAGCGTCCAGGAGCTCAGGTCGACGCCGTCGAGCTCGTCGTCGCGAATGCGTTTCAGGCACAGACCGAAGGCGAAGTTCGGTGCGGCGGTGACGGTTCCGCGGTGTCGCGAGATGGCGCGCAGCCATGCCGAGGGCACCGCGAGGAACAATTCGGGGGCAAGCAGCACCAGGGTGCACGGTAGATAGAACGCTGACAACAGGTTTCCGATCAACCCCATGTCGTGGTAGAGCGGCAGCCATGTCACCCCGACGACGTCGGTCATCCCGGCGTGGGTGAAGTAGTCGCCGATGGCGGCCAGGTTGGAGAGCAGGTTCGCGTGGGTCAGGGCAACCGGTTTCGGATCGTGCGTTGTACCCGAGGAGAATTGGATCACCGCGATGTCGTCGGGACGCGCGGTGAACTGAGGCGCGTCGCGCCCGTCGAGCTCCCCGGCGGTGACGCACCCGAGTCGGGGTGCGGCCTCGGCGACCGGTGCCTGCAGCGCCGGGCTGATGCGGTCGTCGGTGACCACCAGGGCGGCCTGCACGGCCTGCAGCATCGCGGCGGTGCGGTGGTGGTATTCGGCGAGCTTGCCCAGCCGCACCGGCGGGTACAGCGGCACCGGAATGGCACCGGCCAACAGCACACCGAAGAAGCACGTCACGAAATCGGGACTCGTCGGCAGCACCAGGGCGACCCGGTCACCCTGTGCCACACCATGATTGTGCAGGCCGGCGGCGACAGCTCGGGCGCGCCGCCGGATCTCGTCCATCGCCACGGGCTGGTCGGTCTCGTCGCGGCCGACGAAGATCAGCGACCGGCCACTGTGGGCGGCGGCGTCGAGCATCGCATCGAGGGTGGCGAACTTCGGCTCGACGGCGGCGCCGTTCATGAGCGCTCCTGGATGCGGCGCAGCACCAAGGCGGCCAGGTCGCCGATGGTGCCCAGATCGTCGCCGTCCTGCGCGTCGAGGTCGATGTCGTAGCGGGCTTCGATCCGGAACACCAGGGACAGCAGGTGCGCCGAATCCAGACCGGCGTCCTGCAGCGCGGACTCCGCCGAGAGGTCCACCGCGCCGATCTCGGCGTGGACCAGGTCGATGATGTCCTGGGTGACGGCGGCCAGGGTCGCCGGCTGCCCGCTGGGCAACGTCACGTCGGCCGTCCGCCCCACCGCACCGCCGCTGCCGCCGCGAAGTCCCCGGCATGGGCGAAGCCGGCCATCATCACGATGTCCCCGGGCTTGACCTGCCCGTCGCGGATCGCCGCATCGAAGTTCACCGGGATACCGACGGCGAACAGGTTGCCGCACTCGTGGAACGTGTCGCGGTGGTGCTCGGGGTCGATGCCGAGCGCCTCATTCCAGTTACGCAGCAGCAGCCGGTTGGGCTGGTTGGTGACGAGCATGTCCAGGTCGCCGGATTTCACCCCGATGCGCTCGCACACCGCGCGCACCACCGCGGGCACCTGCCGGTTGCCGCGGCCGAGCACCTTGATGATCTTGCCCTCGTTGAATCCGACGTAGCCCTCCCCCGTGCCGGCCTGCCACCACTGCCGCGGCGGGTCGGTGGCCAGCGTCATGTCGGTGGCGTTCTCGCCGAAGTAGCGGCATTCGATGTCGAGCACCGGCGAGGTGTCCGCACACGTGACCAGACCGACCGCGGCCCCGTCGCCGGGTACGGACGCCTGCGCCTTCACGCGCACCTGTTCCTGCTCGAAGATCGTGCCGCCGGCGTTCTGGGCCACCGCGATCAGCGCGGTACGCCCGCCGCCGCCAGTGAGCAGTTGGCGGGCGAGCTTGAGCATCAACACAAATGCCGCGCAGCCGCCGTTGTGGACGTCGACGATCAGGTCCGGGCTGATGCCCAGCCGGTGCGCGAGCTCGCCGCCGGCGCCCAGGATCGGCAGGTCCGGCAGCTGGGAATGGGTGAGCAGCACGTCGACGTCGTCGAGGACGTGGGGTCCGTGGCGCTCGACGAGGGTCTTGACCGCCTGCTCGATCATGTCGACGTTGGATTCGCCCTCGGCGGCGTGGTGGCGGAAGTCGGGCGGGCGGAACATCGGGTTGTCGCGCAGGTCGTCGTCGCCGCTGAATTGGGTGTACCACGCTGCGGGAAGCCGCTTTTCGGGCAGATAGGTGGCGATGTCGACGAGGCTGACGGTGGGTTCGGTCATCCGCGCATCCAATCGGGAGTGACGGGCAGCCCGTGGTGGTGCCGGTATTCGGCGATGGCCTTGAGGTTCTTGAGTTCCAGCAGATGACCGGGGCCGAACATCTCCCAGAAGTCACCGACCCACACCGGCCGCTGCGGTGGCGCGGTGTCGGGGTAGGGGTTCTTGTCGTAGAACGGGTGGTGGCAGTTGGTCCACAGCACCACCGAGCCGGGCTTGTCGAATACCAACTGCGCGTCGACAACTCGCATCAGGTAGATCATCCACAGGTGCTTGCCCTGATCCCAGGCGCAGTGGTAGTCGACGGTGCGGGCGTCGCGGTTGGCCACGGTGCGGGTGTAGATCTCGGTCTCGTTGCCGAGCCGGTCGTAGGCCAGCCACAGGCCGGGTTCACCGGTTTGAGTGAACCCGCGCAGGCTGTAGGTCCACTCCTCCAGGGACCGAGTGTCGGACAGGTAGTCGAACAGTTCGTCGGGCGGGCAGTCGACGTAGTCGCTGACGGTGCAGTACTCACCGAACACCTCGTCGTGGGGGTAGACCGCGTGGATCATCTCCATGAGCACCGGGGTGGCCTTCTCCCGCGGCGAGGTCTCGATCCGCATCAGGCCGGGCAGCGGGTCGGTGATGTCTTCGAGTGCGGGCAATGTCATTGGCTTTCCTTCGCGGTCGAGGCCAAAAAGGCTGTGAAGGGCGGTATTTCATCGGCGGAGCATTCGACGGCGACCACCGACGGTCCGTCGGCGCCCAGCGCGGCGTCGAGGGCCGCCACGAACCCGGCACGGTCGCAGACGTCGGTGGACGGCAGGCCCGGGAACATCGCGGCCAGCCCGGCGCCCAGGCGGCTGGGGCCGAACCGGTTGTAGCTGTAGCCCCCGCCGTAGAACACCTGCTCGCGGGTGACGCACATCGCGTGCGCCTGGTTGTCGAACAGGACGAACGTCACGGGAAGCTGATGCTGGATCGCGGTGTGAATCTCCATGCCGTGCATGTAGAACGATCCGTCACCGGCGATCACGACCACCCGGCCGGGCTTGCCTGCCCTGGCGAATGCCATGCCGACGCCGGCGCCGAAGCTGTAGCCCATGCCGCCCATGCCCAGGGCCACCAGGAAGCGGCCGTCGCGGCGGGCCGGGAGCCAGTGGATGGCGGCGGCACCGATATTGCCTGCGTCGACGGCGATGTCGGTGCCGTCGGGCAGGACGGCGTCGAGGTCGGCCATGGCGTCGCGGTACCGCACGCCGGGGCCGGTGTGCTCGGGCGGGGCGAGTTCGGTGGGTGCGGTGTGGTGTGGCGTGCGCGGTCTGGTGGTGAGCGCGTGGGCCAGGGCGGCCAGGGCGGACTTGAGGTCGTCGGTGTGGACGTGGGTGGCGGGGAGGTACGGCGGGGCCGAGCCGAGGGAGGCGACGGGGATGGCGGCGAGGGTGGCGTCCAGGCCGCGGCGTGCCATCAGCGGCATGCGGCTGCCGACCAGCAGGCATGCGGCGCTGCTCGCGATCGCCGCGCTGACGGCGGGATGGCCCATCACGCCGGCCACCCCGAGCGCCGCGGGGGCGGCGTCCTTGGCGTCGGGCTCGGTGACGATGGCGGCGTCGAGGGTGGCTTGTAGGTGATGCAGTTCGGCGCGGGCGTCGTCGCGGGCCACCTGGTCACCGGCGACGATCGTGACCGGGCCTGTGGTGGTGGCCAGCAGGTCGATGATCGGGCCGAGGTCAACGGGAAGCTGCGGGTGAGCGGGGATGTCGTCGTCGGCCGGTGCGTCGATGAGGGCTTGCTGAATATCTTTGGGCAACAACAGGACCGCGGGGCCCCGCAGGCTCGTCACGGCGGCGAGCGCCTCCGGCAGGGCGGTGAGGATGTCGCGCGGGGTGGTGATCCGCTGGCAGAACACGGACACCGCGGAGAACAGGGCCGCGGCGTCGAGGGTGCCGTTGGCGCCGCTGGTGTCCTGGAACGGGCCGAGCCCGTCGTCGGCTGCGAAAGCCTGGCCGATGAGCGCGAGCACCGGGACCCGGCTGGCCAGGGACTCACCCAGGCCCGGGACAGTGTTCAGGGCACCGCCGCCGGAGGTGGCGACGACGACGCCGAGGGTGGGCGCGGTGCGACTGTAGGCATCGGCCATAGCCGCGGCAGAGAACTCGTGCTTGGCGACGATGGCGGTGACCTGCGGGTGGGCGTGGGCGGCGTCGTAGAGGTCCTCGATGTTGGCGCCGTCGACGCCGAAAAGGTGGTGGATACCGCGTCGGGCGAGGTGGTGGACGATGTAGTCGACGACCCGCAGGCGTCCGGTCCCCGCGCCGGGGTCAGCGCTGACCGGCATGATGCTCGAGCGCAGACGCCCCCGATACATACCTACAACCAACGCCTGCCATGCCCCGCCTGACTACTCCACTGGACTCCGACGAAGGCTAGTTCAGGGTGCTTAGTTTGCGGGGGGCTTTGGGGATCTCACAGGACACTGGGTTCCCGAGTGGATGGTCCGCGCTGCTCGACCCGGGATCCACACGTCAGTCCGACCGCCACTGGCTGTCGGACTCCACTGCTAACTTCAGGACCATGCGCAACGGACATCACGCGCCGCGGGACTCGGTGGAGACACCGCAGCCCCTGCTTGTCCTCATCCGGGGGTAACAGGCAGGGGCTCTTGTCCCCGGAGGCCTCGCCTTGTCCCGAACCGATGCCCATGCCCCACTCTGGGTCCGCCTCTCACGGCACGAACTCGCAGTCGAGCCGAACCATGCTCACCGGCAGGAGGCCTGCGACCTCCCGCAGACTCCGCCCGCACGTCGGCAATCAGAGTGCCCGAATACGACCTGCTGCTGGACGTTCCGCTACACCGGCGTCGCTGTCTGCTCATGCTGGATGTGTCACGCCGGACCCCAACACCGGCAAGACAACCGCAACCAGCGACAGTCGGACCGGCGGGTATTGGCAGCTGCGCTCAAGCTCTGGCGCCACGGCGACACGTCGGCATTCGACGACCTCGCTATCCCCGGCCGCAGGCACTTCTGGTAACCCGCAGTCCCCAGGCGCCTCCGGCGAAGATCACGCCGCTTCAGGTGGACAACTGCCGGGATATCGGCGACACTTTAAAGGTTGGCTTACCGACCTTTAAAGAGACCCATGGTGGCTCTCTCCCCCGCCGGATGAGGAGTCCGCCATGTACCGCCAGCAGCTGTCCGGCGTCACGTACGCGTTCGACGGTCTCGTCGATGTCATGGCCAAGGCAACACCGCTGCGCTCGGGTGATGAGTTGGCCGGGTGCGCCGCCGAGTCCGACGCCGAGCGGGCTGCCGCCGCCTGGGTGCTCGCCGATCTCCCATTGGATGTCTTCCTCAACGAGGCCGTGGTGCCCTATGAGACCGACGAGGTCACCCGGCTGATCATCGACACCCACGACCGGCAGGCCTTCTCGGCCATCTCACACCTGACCGTCGGCGGTTTCCGGGACTGGCTGCTGGACAACGCCTCTCACGCAGGTGGCGCATCCCGCATCACGGCCGCCAGTGGCGGCATCACACCGGAGATGGCGGCAGCGGTCAGCAAGATCATGCGCAACCAGGACCTGATCGCGGTCGCCGCCGCGATGGAGGTCACCGCCGCGTTCCGCACGACCGTCGGCGGTCGGGGCACGCTGGCCACCCGGCTGCAACCCAATCACCCGACCGACGACCCCCGGGGGGTGGCCGCCGCCGTGCTCGATGGGTTGCTGCTGGGATGCGGCGATGCCGTCATCGGGATCAACCCGGCGACGGACTCGCCGCACGCCACCTCTGACCTGCTGTATCTGCTCGATTCGATCCGCGACCGGTTCGCCATCCCCACCCAGTCGTGCGTGCTGTCGCACATCACCACGACCATCGGGCTGATCGAGGAAGGCGCTCCCGTCGACCTGGTCTTTCAGTCCATCGCGGGCACGCAAGGGGCGAACTCGGCGTTCGGGGTGACCATCGACCTATTGCGCGAGGGCAACGCGGCCGCACGCTCGCTGAATCGCGGCACCGTCGGCGACAACGTGATGTATCTGGAGACCGGGCAGGGCTCCGCGCTGAGTTCGGGTGCCCATCTGGGCACCGGCGGCAAACCGGTCGACCAGCAGACCTTGGAGGTGCGCGCGTATGCGGTCGCCCGCGATCTGCAGCCGCTGCTGGTGAACACGGTCGTCGGCTTCATCGGCCCGGAGTACCTCTACGACGGGCGGCAGATCATCCGGGCCGGCCTCGAGGACCACTTCTGCGGCAAGCTGCTGGGACTGCCGATGGGCGTCGACGTCTGCTACACCAATCACGCCGAAGCCGACCAGAACGACATGGACAACCTGCTGACGTTGTTGGCGGCTGCCGGGGTCGCCTTCGTCATCACGGTTCCCGGTGCCGACGACGTCATGCTCGGCTACCAGAGTCTGTCCTTCCACGACGTTCTGCTGACCCGCCAGACCATGGGGCTGCGGCCCGCTCCCGAGTTCGAGACGTGGCTGCGCAGCATCGGGATGATCGACGACGGCGGCAGGCTCACCCCGTTCGACGTGACGAACTCGCCACTGCGGGAGTTGACCGCATGAGCACCGACGACGTCGCACGCCAGCAATTCTGGGACACCTTGCGCCAAAGCACGCAGGCGCGAATTGGGTTGGGACGGGCCGGGAATGCCCTGCCGACGCGCAATGTGCTGGAGCTGTCCGCCGCCCACGCGGCCGCACGCGACGCGGTGCACATCCCGCTGGACACCGAACGGCTGGCCGCCGCGATCGCTGAGATCGGCATCGGGCAACCGGCGATTGTCACCAGCCAGGCCTCGTCACGCGGCGAATACCTGCGCCGCCCCGACCTCGGCCGGCTGCCCGCCGATCTGTCGTCGGTTCCTGATGCGCCGGCCGATATCGGTTTTGTGCTCGCCGACGGGCTGTCACCGACCGCGTTGATGCATCACGCGGCCGCGCTGTTGGACGCTTTGGTGACCGAATTGGGTGATCGGTACACCCTTGCTGCGCCGGTGATCGCGACCCAGGCGCGGGTCGCGCTCGGTGACCACATTGCCGCCCGCGGGCAGTACACGACCCTGTTGGTGATCATCGGTGAGCGTCCCGGCCTCAGTGTCGCCGACAGTCTGGGCATCTACCTCACCCACCGGCCGAAGCCGGGATGCAGTGACGCCGAACGCAATTGCATCTCGAACATCCACCCGCCCGACGGTCTGGGGTATCGAGACGCCGCCCGCATTGCAGCCGGCCTGGTCGCCGGAGCTCGTCAGCTCGGCCAGTCCGGTGTCGCGCTCAAGGACACGTCCCGGGGCATCGGCATTGACGCCGGAGCGCAGCCGCTGAACCAGTAGGCGCTAGTGCTTGTTTGCGGGTAGCCGGCATCCCGTACTGCCGGTCAACAGCGCCGCCTTCTGCGATGCCACCCGCAGCACAGTGCCTGTCTCGCTGGAGAACTGCGCGTCATGGTCATCGGGCGCGCTCTTGAACACCGTCACGTTCCCGGCACCCAACGTCCGTGCGGCTTCGGCAACAATGTCATACACCCGATTCCAGTCCTGTTCGGGGACAGGAACATCGGACACGTACTTTGCGAGCAGTATTTCCTGGCCTTCGGACTGTTCGTAGGGTGGGTTGCACCCGACTCGGCCTTCGTCGAGGCGCCACTCGAACCTCATCGCCGGCGCAACGGCGGCAATCTGTTGTCCGACATGCTCAATGGCCGCGATCATCTGGGCTCGGGCGTCTTCCAGCGTTGGCAACGAGGTCAGCGACGCCGCTGCCTGGCTGGCCTGGGTGGGATCGGTCGGCTTGTAGGGATTGCTCACGTGACATCCTGTTGTTCCTAGGGCGATGGCCATCGCACATGCGAGTGCGGCGATTCGGCGTGGTCGGCGAGACGGTCGCGGTGTCATAGATGGTCTGCCTACCTTTGGGGAATTGGGGTTGTGCCGGCGATGACCGCGGCGATGTTGTAGCCGGTCGTGTAGAGCTGATTGTGAGTGGAGTCCCAGCGCGGGTAGTCGCTGTGACCACTGGCAGCTGCCAGTGCTCGCCCGTCCGGCACGGTCACGGCGCCGGTTTCCAGATGGGTGAAGTTCGGGTTGGTGGCCGGGTTGGGTCCGAAGTCACCCGCGCCGCTCAGATCGGCTGCAGCGAGGCCGGATTGGGCAAGCTGATTGAACGGCGGTGGCAGCAGCGGTGCTGCGGCATGGGCGATCGGCGGGCCGTCATAGACCATCTGGATGGGGTCATTGGGGGTCTCCATGGTGAAGACGTGGCCGGGCGACAGGCCCAGCTGTTGAGGTGTGGTCGCTTCAATTCCCGGTGAGCCGTAGAACAGCGCCTTGTCCACGCCGTGATCGCCCGGTTCCTGGAGGGCCAAGCCGGTGGTGAGCGAGCCGTAGGAATGGCCGATGGCGGTGAGGTCGAGTGGGCCGTGATGGGCGGCGTTGATGCCGTCGTAGAACCGGGATAGATCCACCGCACCCGCCTCGGCGACCGCGTCGTGACTGACCTCCCAGCCGCCCTGCAGTGAGGCACCCAGATTGTCGGTGCCGGGAATCTGTGGGGGGTCATAGCCGATCCAGGCGATCGCGGCCACTCCCTCGTTGCCGCGACCCGTCGCCACGAGCTGGCTGAGCGCTTCGCTGCGGACACGTTCGGCTTCATCCGCCATCCCGCCGATGGCGTCGTGGACGGTGGTATTGAGTCCGGGAGCCGTTACCGACACGTGTGCCGCGCTATCGGGGTCACCGACCGCAATAGCGGCTCTGGCCTGGCGACCGCTGTCGGTATCGAGCAGCATCAGCTTGCGTTCGGGGTGCCCGGAGACCGCGTTGTCGACGTGTTGCAGGTCGGGCAGGTACCTGGCGTTGCCCAGCGCCTCGTCGTACTTGGCCTTCCAGGCTTGGTACTGCTCGCGGTCGCGGGCGTAGTTTCCCGCCCCGCGTGGGTTGGGCAGATTCTGTCCGCCGGCCCAGTCCGGGTGCTGAGCCCTGAGCGTATCGGCTTGTGCCTGAGCGGCTTTCGCGCTGGCAAGTTGGTCGGCCAGGTTCAGCCGATTGTAGTGATCGCCACCCGGATACACGTCATCACCGGCCGGCATGCCCGGGTGGTTGCCGATGTTGTGGTCGCGGCTGTAGAGGTAATCCTTCTGTTGCGTGGACAGGCTTTGCCAATAGTCGGCGAACTGCTTGGGGTCATCCGGCGGCGGGCGGTCCGGCTGTGGACTGGACGTCGGGATCGGCGTCGCACCGGCGGCCAAGTTGATCGCGTTGGCCAGTGCGATGTCGACCAGGTTGGCTTCGGCCACGATCGTTTCCAGGCGCGGCTGGAGTTGGGCTTGCTTGAGTTCGGCTTCCATCGGGTTGCGCACCTTGGGTCCCGGAAGGACTGTGCCCGCTATCGGATCGATCTCCATACCAAGGGATTCCGCGTCGGACTTGAGGGTGGCGAGTTCGGATTTGATGCGCTCGATGTTGTCGGCGGCGCTACGAGCGGCGTTGGCGACGGCCAGCGCCTCCTGACCGTGGGCATCGAGATCCTTGCGGGTCTGGCCGATGGCGTCCCTGGCCGCCTCGGCCGCTTCCCCGCCCCAGGTTTCGAAGGCCGGCAGCGTCGCCAGACCGTCGGCGGCATCCTGAGCGGCTTGGGCACGGCTGGTGGCGGCGTGGAACACCTCGCGCACGTCACCGGAGTTCCAGCGCTCGATGTCTTGGACGGTCAGGGTCACACCGGCTCACATGGCGGTCTGGTTCGCGATGGCATTCGCTGTTCGAGCCGGCTCCTGCAGGGCCTGGCTGTTGCGCTGTTCCATCTCGGCGAACCCCTGGGCACTGGTGTGCAATCCCTGCGCGTGGTCGCTCAATCTGGTGACCAGCGCGCTGGTTGTGCCGACCCATTGCGCCGCCAGGAGTTCCATCGCGGCGGCCGAGGCGCCCTGCCAGCCCGCCTGTGCGGCGTCGATGCGGCTGGCCGCGGCCGCATGCTTGGTGGCCACGTCTTCGCCGTGGCCGGTGACGGCGGTTCCTGATGCGGCCAGCTGCTCGATGTTGACCCGAAGCGACATGTCATCTCCCTCCAGACCTGCTGGATTATGGATACCAGCAAAGGGCGGACGGGCGCCAGTTAGGTCGGATGGGTATCGGGGTCACGGGAGCAATGTGTTCGAGAATCTCATTGGGTGAGTTGGCTCGGCCTGGTTGGTTTGGTAGCCCTGGAACGGTGCAGTCCGACACAATGTCGACCGGAGTCCAACATGATGCTCCTGAGGCTGATCTAGTTCTGTCGTTCATGTTTCCCCGGGCGAGGCAGCGCACCACGGAGCGATTATGAACCGAGAGGTGCGATACAAACTAGCCAGCCGAGCCAAGGAGAACTGTGAGCGTCATCCGTGTCAACTTCCTACCGGAGTTCCACTTCGGCGGCGACGCGGTGATGTTGACCGTGGACGGCGACGGGCTCGACACGTTCAAGACGGCCGTAGAGCACGCAAGAGCCGACCGGTCATCGCACCTCCTACACGATGGCGCCGAGCAGGAGTTCCACATTGAGCCCGGTGCGGCAAGTATCGAGCTCAGTCCTGGGCGCGTGGTGTGGCGGCTCGACGATGCCAAAGCCGCGGAAATCGCCGACGACCTGGCTGCGCTGAGCAGAGTGCGCGACGACGGGAAGACGGCCGGTCACTTGTATGTGGATATGGCGACTCCGGCCGACACGCTCGTCATATCCCGGGACGAATACACCGACATCATTTATCCATGGGTGTCGCCGAAGCAGGCGCATTGACTGACGTGCCGCCCGACGTGAACCGCCAGCTGACCACGTAGACGCTCACCTGCTATCCGCAACATCTCGGGAAGATCATCTCGTCGCCGAATTCGATAACGAGACGGCCGAATTGACTGCTTAAACGGCGAGCTCGATGACTTCGCCTCGGATCGCCCACCGAGGACCGATGGGGTCTGCCGCAAGCAATTCGCCCGCAACACATCGATGGTCCGCAGGGTCCCACTTAACGCCCTCGCGATAGGGCGATGCGAGGCGAGGCGAGACTCCGAGAACAGCACGGTGTTGATCGAGCAAGTGGTTCTCGATCTCGGCGGGCTCTGCCGGGATCACTGTGGCGATTCGTGCTGCCGCGTCAGGCAGGACCGTCGTGTCGGTGTGGGCCTGGAAGGCACTAATCACGCCGTCGAAGACACCCTTCACCAGGTTGCCCAACACCGGCTGGCGGCCGAGGGGTGGTCTGATCTGAATTCTGACGGCGAACGGCGCCTCCGGCGGACATGCCCGGTCGGCCACCTCGACCTGCCCACGCGATAGGGCCAGCCAGACCTGTGGCAGCTTCTTTTCGCCCGCGAACTCGCCGAGATCAATCCAGTCGAACGACGCGAGCGTTCGGCTCGGCTGCCAGTGATCGAAGGTGCCCGAGCACTGTGCAAGCGCGTACCGGTAGCAGAACGGGTAGTCGCCACCAGACCGAGCCGGTGGCACCCCGTGGCCGTATTCGAAGCGGATGCCGTTGCGCCCGGCGCTCTTAAACGAGTCGATGTTGTAGAGCATGAGGTTCTCGACGTCGGCTTTGAGAGGCTTGACTCCGAAGAACGTGGCGTGCAGCACCTGTCCAGATGACGGGATGAGCTGACCGCATCGGCTCCTGATCTCGTTCCGGAGGTCCTCTTGCGAATCCGACCGACATTCGAAACGGATGTAGTCATCCGCCCACGCCTCAACCACAGAACTGTCCCCGGCAGGTCCGTGAATCTCGTAGCGTCCCTCCATGATCTAGGCCTCGACCGCCTGCTCGGCGAGCCTGGTTGCGGCGGGCCGGGCGGCAACGTCACTGGGGCAGCAAGTACCGCACGGGTCGATCGACTGTCCCACCGTCTCGGCCGCCCACTGCTCGATGTCGGCTCGATGCTCTGAGCACACCTTCACGTATGGTCCGGTCCAACTGCTTCCCATGGGAGTTCCATTACCGATAGTCCGGCAGCTGGCCAGGTGCAAGCGCGCTTGGCTCGTGTTATGGCTTCGCGCGATGTTGATTACGTAGCCCTCTTGATGTGCAGCGAGCCAAGCGAGGAAACCGGTGTCGTCGTCCCGGAACTCAATGCACCGTGTCATGGCTCACTATTTTGCATGCGGCGACCGACAGCAGATCGCTCTCGTCAAGGAGTGATCGCAAACTCGGATGGCGCGAAGTGCCGGGTGGCAAGGCGAAATAGTCTGTGTTGACCACTCTTGGGGCCGCTCCAGCTCGATAGTCGGACCGCCTCATGTGCCCACCGCCCACGAAAACAGCCCCCGGAGAATCTCCGAGGGCCGTTTCGATTAGTAGCGGGGACAGGATTCGAACCTGCGACCTCTGGGTTATGAGCTGTCGTCTCAATAGTTTGCTAGGTCCGTTAAGTCTCGTTTATGCAGGTAAATAGCTATTGACATTTCGGGGTGTTTCAGGGCGACTCATCGATTTCGACCCGTTTCGGAGGGTTTTGTTCCCAAATCCGTTCCCAAATCCGAAGTCTTTGCGTTTGCGCGTTAGCTGGAGAGAGGGCCCTGCGGCGGCGCGGCGCCGGCAAACACAGCCGAATCTTTGCTACCAGATTGCACCGCTCAAGCAAGTGCTCCCCCACTGTGCTCAACCATGAGGGAAGACGGTCTTCCGGCATCGCTCAGGGCTGCTATCAGTCGATCGTTCCCGGACATGCGCCACGGAGCCGAACCTAACCGGGCGAATGAGACATCTGCAGATGCCGGGCGCCCATGCGCGGCTGCGCCAACGCCAGGTTAAGCGTCGACTGTTCTCGGTACAGCCTCGATGCGTCCGGCATGAGGATGAGTTTCATGCGCCGGTTCTGTCTCTTGCGCCGTCGCGCCCTCACACCCGCCGCGACTGCCGCCGGATGATCTCGGTGGCACCGGTTCTGCAAGAGGCCTCACGTGTGGTCAAACTTCTTCGTACGGGTATAGATTCCGCCAGCCCGCATCGCGGGTCCACAACAGCACGCGTCGAGAAAACTGGGGGGCGAGCCACAGTGCGTCGATGTACTCGGGCACAGGAGGCGGGTCTGACGGCAGGGCATCGCTGTGGAACATAAGACCGAGGGACACGCTGGCGTTTACACCGGTGTGGTGAACAGGGACGAACAGGTGGCGCTCATCCGCGTCTGCTCGATGCAGCTTCTCGAAGTGCGGAACAATGTGCGATTGCTGCGCAAATGACTCGGCGAGCGCCTCGATTAAGCCAGTTAACTTGGTGTCGACCGCGCCGCCATGAGCTTTCGGCACCACCATCACGTACGGGGCGTCCGCTTCTGGATGCCCTGTCATCGAGCACGACGACTCCTCCACGAGCCAACGCACATCTTTGTCAGCATTTGGGCCCCAAGCGATTTGGGTCGGATGGTGAACGCCGGCGGACTCACAGGCGAGAATGATTTGCTCGTACACCCTGCTCAATCGAGGGACGTCCTGAGGTGAGCCCACATTGATGGTCCACCACCATTTTCCAGGTGTCGACCAAGTATGGCCATCGCGGGCCAGCAGAGCCTCGGTGTGTTTCGCTGGCTGATGCACGAGTTCGGTTACCTCGAACGCAGCGGTCCGGCCGTCTGCAAAGTGCAGCCGAGCGTCGGGGACGCCCTGAAGTCCGTCCTTGTCCCACGGTTCGGCGACGACACCGAGGCTGCGTTCGGCGATGACGCAGGCGGCCCGTTCTTGCTCCTTCAGCTCCGCTAAATGATGCACGCGGACCAGTATGCGCGTTTGCGGCCATGATTGTCTAGTCCACTTTACTTAAATCCATCTAGTTGACTAGACTACAATTATGGTCAAGGAAGAGCCCACCCGGGAAGCGGTCAAACGCCTCCGCAAGGCGGGCTTCAGCCGTACTGAGGCAGAAGGCAGCCACGCCAAGTGGAATCACCCGTCGGGGCCGTGGGTGACTCTTCCTGATGGCCATCGCACGATCTCGCCTGGCGTTGTCCGGAAGGTCAACCAGGCGATAGCCGATGCGCGGCGAGCCGTAGAGGAAGAAAAATGAAGCGCGAATACAAAATCAAGATCGAACGCGACGGCCGCTGGTGGATGGTGCACATCCCCGAATTCGACGGTCTCACCCAAGCGCGCCGCTTGTCCGAAGCCGAGTTGATGGGCCGCGAATGGATTGCGGTAACTACCGGTACGCCCCTCGAGGACGTTTCGGTGGATGTAGTTAGCGTTAGCGTGCCCGGGTTGGGCGACGTGCAAGAAGCTGCACAGGAACTCATCGACATGCGTACGGCCGCCGCCAGTTTGACTAAGAAAGCGCAAGATCGAACTGAAGCGTTGGTCAACGAATTGAGCGATGCTGGGGTTCCCGTGCGGGACGCTGGCGATCTACTCCACGTCTCACCACAGCGAATCAGCCAACTATCCGACACCGTAGACAGCGCGCAAACTAGCCTCAAGCTCTTCGACAATTCGACTCGCTCCGACGACAGTCCCGGGCGCCATCTTGAGTCGTCATTTGCCTTCCTGGATCGACGCGCGGGCGCGACCTGGGATCGGGTGCGAGATGAACTTGAAAACTGGTACTCGGCTTTTCCTTCAGAGCACAAGACCGCACTGGTCGGCCGCCTCAGAAAGACTGACGAGCATCAGCATCTTCCCGCATGGTGGGAGCTGTACGTATTCACTCTCTTTGATCGCCTGGGATACGACATCGAAGTTGAACCCAAACTGCCCAGCAGCCGTAGTAGCACTAGACCAGATTTCCTTGTTCGCAAAGGCTCGTTGAGCATGTATGTCGAAGCGGCCGTGGTGTTCAACGGCGATATCGATACAGACGCCTGGAGCTGGGTATGCGATCGCGTCAACGATGCCAAAAACCCAGACTTCATGATCGACCTCGAGATACCAAGCCAGGGCCAGCACCGACCTGCGGCGCGGAAGATCATCGGTCCACTAGAGAAATGGCTCGCGAGTCTCGACGCTGACCGCGTCATTGCCGAACACGGTGCCGGGCACCCGTTGCCCCACACTCGATTAGAAGCGGACGACTGGATCCTCGACTACACCGCTGTGCCTGTGCGGCCTGACCGCCGCGGTATCCCTCGGCGGTTGATCGCGATCTACCCAACAAAACCAGCTCAATTCAGCAGAGACATTGAGCAACTACAGAAGACTCTGAACAAGAAGGGCGGAAAATACAACACTCTCGATAAACCACTCGTCGTGGCGATCACAACCTGGAACCAATTTGACGAATACGAACTGAGACAAGCGCTTTTCGGATCAATTGAACTCTCGATCCCTCGGGATGAGAACCGCTTGGACGCTACACACTTCGTAAACGGGACGGACGGATATTGGCGCTCAGAGACAGACCCGCGAGGCAGCCGCATATCAGCTGTACTGTTCGGTGACGCGATGCGGGCATGGCGGATTACGTCGAAGCTTCCCGAACTATGGATCAACCCCTGGGCACTAAACCCATTGCCGCCCGTGCCGCCATTCGCCACAGTAGCTATTGGCAGCCGCGGCAGCATCGCGCGCACCGACGCATCGACGACGGCGGCCGAAGTTTTCGACCTCAAACCCGACTGGCCGTCACCGCTAAATGAACAAAGCTGATATGCCCAGCTGTCGTCTATCCAGCCGCTTGACCACATCCTGCACCTGGCGCGCCCCAATTGAAGAAAGCCATCCGGTCGGTTGGTTGAGTCCGTGTAGTTCGACCCCGGCATAGGGTGACGCGTGAAGTGTGTTCCCGCGGTGAACGGTTAACGCTGCCTCCTCATCACGCCGTGCTCCACTAGCCGCCACTGCGCGTGGACCTGGCTTGCCGAGTGCTGGACCAGGCCTAAACGACGTCGATACCCGGCTGATCAATGATCAGATGTTCTGGCATCTATTCACGAACTTCGATCTCATTCTCGGCGAACCCAAGGAGGTAAGCAAGGACCGCAGAAAGCCTGCCTGCGTACAGATCAGTCGCATCCGCATCGGTTCCAAATGCGCGGGCATATAACGCTTCTGCCGTTTGAGCTGGTTCGCCCGAAATGAATTCGATTTGGACGTCTTCCGGATCACCGATCGGCCAGGCACAAACCGCACCGCGCTGTTCGAGTCGATGGGTCGGTCCGCGACCGTAGATCGCGAGGCGAAGCGCACGCTGAGGACGTGGCCCGCGTCGCCCACCGATGGTGATGTTCTCAGCCATTTGCCGGGCTAGTTGCTGATCGCGGATATGCGCCGCTTTTAGTTCGGCGCGCAGTCGATGCCTTTGCAGATGCACTTGTGTCCGCGGTTGACGGGTGTTGAACCTCTCAGCGTGTATACGCAGACCGCTAAGCGCTTCTATCACCGGATCGTGCGTGCGGTCCCCCTGCCACCTTTGGGTGGTGAAGAACCTCGTCGTACATTCCGGCGAAAGATCTAACGCAAGTTCAACTTGAGCTGAAATCAACGAACCGCTGGCCAGAATATGCTCGATCTGATCGAAGACCATTGGATAGACGTGTGCTGCCCCAAAGACTTCTATTTTGTGTTCTGTTTGGTCCCCCCGCGCGATAGCTATACCTCGCGGCCGAGTCAGACCATACACACCGCGTTCCAGTTCGTTGGTATGGACCTGAAGTAGCCCAAGCAAATCGACCTGCCGCTGAGCGAACTCTGCCATCGTCAGCGGGGCCGAGTTGCGCAGCGAGTAGCGCTGACCGTCAGTACCTACCTGTAATCCCGTGGCAAATTCTGCAGCACGCAGGAATCTCAACGAGGCGATGGTATGAGTCGGATCGTGAAAGAGACCCTGCACCAACAATTTTCTACCGAATGAAGAGCCTTTCAGATTGGCGATCTCCTGCTCGGCCCTCATTCGGTCACCGGCGTTGTTGAAGACTGCAACAACGGTGACAGGCTGCTGTCCGTACCGCAGCCAAACTCCCAACAGCGGATCACCAACTCGCATTAAGGCTGCCGGGGCGCGGAATAGGTTTGCCTTCGCGATGATATCCAAGACGTCGGCCTGGCCCGCCTGGCTAACGACCATGTAGGACTCCAGCCGGACAGACTCCATATGCGTCCTGACCACATGATTAACCAGATTCGGCACCGCCGGCTGAGCCAAGACAGATTGGATCTGGCCGAGTGCCACAACTCGGGCCTCATCATCGAGACAAAGTTCAACAGTCGATTCTGAACGGTCGATGTCTGCACGCGGCACCTCGTCGAGTTCGACGAAACCAAGGCCGACGAGTGCGGGCAGCGCTTTCAGCGCCCGGTGGCGATCAGCACCAAACGCGCTGTGGGCGTGGATCACCACTTGATCCGCTGGCGTGGGCGAGCCTAATCCGACATTTTCCAGTTCGATCACGGCAGCCAGAACCGCTAACTGGTCGGTGTCCATAGCGATGATCGAGGCGAGTGCCGGATTGGCGGCCTGGCTGTCGACGGCGTAAGCGGCCAGAAAGGCGATCTGGCGGTACATTCCGAAGAGGCCTACCTCCTGCTGGCGGCGATGTTCGGCCACCAGTTTGGTGTAGGCAGCTTGGCCAATTGCATTGCGCTCGGCAGTGGTAAGTACGTTGTCCCACAAGTACTTGCGTCGCGCCTCGTGAAACCAAGTGCCATCTGTCGACTCCACGGAGAAAACTCGTTCACGTTCAAGGGCTTCGCGGATGACGCCCCAGCCGGTGACATCGACGTCGAGATAGGCAGGGATGTCATAGTCGGGTAGCGGTGCGGGGAATGCACAAAGCTTGCGTGCCGCATGGTGTGCATCCTGAGGTAGACGGGAGAGCGCGTCGCTGAGCACCTCGTTGAATAACGTGGGCGCGGAATAGCGATCTATGCGACCACCGCTGCGTAGGTGCGTGATCAGGCCCTCGACAAGAAGCGGAAAGCCCGCGGTCAATGCGTAGACTTCGTCTGATTGATCAGCGTGGCCCTCGGTCGCCAGCCACCTCCGGATGTCGCCTCGGCTCAGACCGCTCACTTCCACTTCGGCGACCCCAAGCCTGCGGAGCCTCGTCAAGCCCGCAATGGACTCGGCTTCTGCCGTGGACCACGCGACCACAATGCGGGCCCTCTTGGCAGGGTTTGCCGCCACCGACGCCAAGATCCGTTGATCGTCGTCAGCTAACCGGTTCCCTTCGTCGAGGGTTATAACGATGTCGCGACCGATCGAGGTAGCAACTTCGTCAGCAATTTTGACCAGCATCCGCACGATGTTTGCATCTGAATGAGCGCGAAGCGTCCGCCGGAGTTCTCCGGATTTGTCTTTCTTGAGGGACTTGATGAACTTCGCCAAGCCCTTGCCGACATTTTCGCCCAGCTTGGCCTTCGCTAGTTCAAACACCTCGCTGACGAGGGCCTCGGCGAGGCCCTTCCCGATTTCGACGGCGGCCTCGCTTGTGGCGTAGCGAAGCTGCTTCGCGAGAGCGCCCCATTTCGATTGCCCTGGTTGAGCAATCGCGATCGCGTCCGCAAGAACGTCCATGATGGCCGATTGCAGTGCTCCGCTATCGAAAAGGCAGACGGCAACGGGTGGAGCCACGACGGCGTCCGAATACTCCGCGATAGTGGAGCGAAGCACCGAAGACTTTCCCGTTCCGCTATCACCAGTGACCAGAACGACGGGGCTCGTTCGATTAATCACCTGCCACGCTTCAGCACGCATGGCGTGCATCATCCCAGCAGCGTGCGACAAAACCAGCAAGTTTCTAGGCAATTTCGAACAGCCGTGTGCCGGAAATCTTCGGTGTCGACTCTTGAATGCCATACCTCATCGTGACGTTGTTCAGAAGCTTGCCAGCCAAATGCTCCTGCCTCAGAACCAAAGGATTTAGCCGGGAACAGGTACGGCCTGGGCCACGATCTCGGCGGCTACTGCGATTGCGTCGCGGACGTCGTCCGGAGGCGGCGCGTAGCCAGTGTGCGTGGCGGCGTTGCGGCGAGCAAGGAGCCGACGGTCATAGTTACCTGGCAGCGTTCCTCCACAGTCGCGGATCCAGTAGTCGCACCGGCGCCCCAGCATGCGATGCTTACGCAGGACGCCCTCGATACCTTCACCGGTCTGACCGTTCGCGCGCAGATGAGCCGAGATCAGCTGCGTAACTGCCAACTCGGCAGCCAAACCAGCATCGAGCACCGCCCGACGAAAGTCCTGTCCTGCGTACAACGAACGCGCGTCGCGGATTATTAGCCACTCGGTGGGCGGTGGCCCGTGTTGATCGGCCAAGGCGATGCACTGCTGCAACTGTGCGGAATCGATCGGGGCATAGTTTGGCCATACGAGTCCGATGGCGCTCGAGCCCACCGGTAGCACGTGGCCTTCACGGATTGGGTGGCCGTGCAGATTGTAGAGCCGTGTCCACAGTGTGGTGTTGTTGAACCGTAGGCCAGGTTCCACCGGGCCCAGGCGCGAGAGATCCTGGCCGTACAGGATTTCGATCCAAGCACTGACGGCCGACCACCAGGCAGGTGCCGCTTCGGCGAGTTGGCGGCCGACCTCCCGGACCGCATTGTCGTCTCCGGTCGCGTCGGTGGCGATCTTAAATCGACTGATGCTTAACGCTTTTGGAGTTGTGTGGTTGTCGGCCCAGACCACGACGCGCCCCCAAAAGGGGGCCAATTCAGGCAGGCGACTCAGCGAACCGTCCCGGCCCGGATAATGCCATGAGGGCTCCGCCAGGTCGCTGTGATGCATCGTGGCGTCGTTCGCCGTAGGCAGCGTGACTGTGACGGGAAGCCCGCCCACACTAGCGAGATAAATTCCAGCTGTCGCAGATGCAGTGACCACGAACGGAACCGGGCATTCGAAATAACCCTCGATCACGCGGGTTCCGTCGTACGACACAAGACAATCGTAATTTTTGGCGGTTGAACTGCCCAAGCGTGACTTTCGATCATGCGCGGTCGGGGTTTCAGCTCCAGACCCGGCTAGGTAAGGGTGAACAGGTTCTTCAGATCGCCGCCGGAAACGAGGTTCTGACTGCGTTGGCGGTAGTCGTCCCGCTGGGCAGCGGCGTATGCGTCGACCGCCTGGCCGGCGACGATGGCCCGCACTGCGGTGTTCAGCGCCTTCCGCGCAATGACCGCAGCGAAGTCGGCGATGCTGTCGCACGCGGCGGCCGACAACGGGCCCCCGTGAATCGCTGCGTTACGGGAGCGGGTAAGCCGTGCCACCCGGCTTTCAAGGCGTTGCCGCTCAACAGCGAAAGCGGCGGCGAGTGTAATGCTCGAAGACAGGATGTCGTCGGTCTCGTTGAGCCGACGGACCAACCAGTGTCCCCGATAGATTCGTTTCAACGCAGCCACGTGATCCAACGCCTTCTGCCTGTCGAGGCGCAAGCCCCAGCCAGATTCGGTGACTTCGGCAATGATCGTCGCCAACTCCACCGGTAAGCGAGCGCCCGGCGAGCGATCGGGGACATGATGAACTACCGCGGCGAAGACGTCCTCAACTGCACGACGAGCGAATGCCGTAACGGTGTACTCGTCGAACAGGTAGTCAGCGGCGAACGCGTACCACTTGTGGCCCGCGAGGGGCGCCGCCCACCTGTTGCAGTGTTCGATGGCTCGAACTGCAGACATCACCGTGGCCTCAGGATCTGATCGCGGAGTGGAGGCAAGCGCCGCCTGGAGACGCAGGACGGGCTGCAACATCTCTACCGCCGATGCAGTGATCACGTCCCCCGCCGCAGTCATTTCGCGCAAGTACGAAGTGAAGTGATCATTCTCGTAGAAGACGGGCTCGGGGAGCGGTTCTTTTAGTCCCCAGCGGACGGCGGGGAAGTAGGACGGAGTCCCGTCAAAGAGCAGAGTTCCCCCCAACACCTTCCACATATCGTCGTGGACACCGACAATGGCCAAGACCGCATCGAGGTAACTCCGGGCTGCGTTCACAGCGTGGTGACGCTGAACGCCACGAACCACGACGCGCGCGTAGACCAGCTGCGGCTCGTATTCGAAGCCACTTTGGTCGGTGACCTGGCCGGACAGCTGGAGCTCTCGGATCTCGTTAGTCAGCAGTTCCTCCGGGACAACGTCGAATAGCTCGCGAACACGCTGGGAGTCTGCGGCCAGCGCACTGGCGAGGGTCGGCGCGTCATAAAACGTCACGTCGCCATGACTGACGCAAGATGCACTGCGGACGAAGGCGGGAGCGAGCCGGAACCAGACCACGTAATCCCCGGTGGGTGGCGGCACGACGACGCAGCGCTCAGCCAGGTCTGCTAGCTCGTCCTCTGCCAGAGCCGACCGCGCATGCACGTCGTAGGGCTCGGTCGCTCCCCGCGGATCACCGACCATCCTTTGTGCCAGCTGCACGCTGCCCTGATACCCCACCAGGACATTCGCAGCCGCGGAGATGGGATCCCAAGGGCCGCGGTCCTGTTTGCGGTGTGCGCTGAGCCCCACGAGCGTGTCGCGCAGGAAGGCCACCCTCTCGTGCGGGTAGTGGGTGTGATCGACATCCCGGCACGCAGAAACTAGGTCGCGCCAGGCCGCGACCAACACGTCGTCGCCGCCGACGGTCGCGATGAGGGCTGCATTGGCGGCGTCAACTACAGGGCGCTTGCTGTCGTCGAGGCGTGCGCCTCCGTTTGGCCCAGAGGCCAACAAATCGTTGGTGATGGCCAGAAGGACTGCCTGTCCCGGTACAGCGACGAGCGTCTTCAGCTCGGGTCCGATCCAATCGAGCGTGTCGGCGAGGTCCGAGGCCCTCGATCGCCAGTCATATATCTGCATGTGGTCGTGGGGCTGCGGATCGGCGCACGCGTCGGCGATCTCTTGGAGGATCGCGGTCAACGGCATGTGGCCCGAGGTGCAAGTGATCGCTTCCTTGCGGTGGGTGTACTCAAGTAGCTCTTCCAGCCATCGATCGTGCTGTTCGAACAGGCTCACACCAGCCGGACCTGTGTGGGGTTCTTGCTCATGCCAGTGACTGTAAGCTGCAACGCGCGCTCCGCAGCGGGCGGTCATTAGGCGCCGCCGCCACCGCTTAAGTAGGGATCTCACCCTCTGCCACACCTTCCGATTCTCTAGCCCCGAGAATCGGCTGAGGCATGCGACCCGCCGCCAGCGACATTCAGATTCTTCTTCTCCGCGGCGTTGCCCGTGCGACGCTTGCACCCGTGGCCCATCCCGCTGCCCAGCTGCGAAATCTTGCCTCCATCTGGGAGAACATCCGACGGGCCAAGGCACTGCGATGGCCTCGCCCTCGACGTGGTCGACTCCGTACCGGTGGTGCTGTTGCCCTTATGGCTGGGAGGACATAGCCGATGGCGAGAATTCGGAACGAGCGCTTGTTAGTCGATGAGCTCAACATGCAGCTTCAGTACGAGAATCTGATCAGTAGCACTGGCGCCGCGATGACGCTGCCGGCCGCTGCTGAGGACCTCACCGGTTGGATAACCGATCAACGGAACTTCATATCGAAGCAATATGACGACTGGCAGCAGGTGATGGAGGATTTTAACGCCAGCACCAAGGCGACGGGGCCGAAATTGACGAGACTCGTGGAACCGATCACGGACCAAATCGAGTCATTGCTTTCACGCATGATAACGCCTACTTCCCCCACGGTGATGCCGTCACCGATCGCGCGGCTTATGCGAAAGTGGCTGCCGGGCAATATCTCTGATGGTATCGCAGGTTTCGTTGATCCATACCTGAGGAGACTGACTCCCGAACAAACACCAGCCAAGACAGAAAGCCACTACACCGTCGTTGCCGATGTGCGTGAAGCCGTCCGTCTGCTTCTTGAGCAACTAACAGTGCAACTGCGTTCTGATGCAGCGATTCTCAGCGCATGGCGTGACCTTTGGTCGTCAGCAGACAACATCAACTGTGCCGTCGACGTTGTGGCGTTCCGCCGCGACACCTTGCTGTCAATTGGACAACTGAGGAATCTTGACGTGTTGGGGCCGTTCGGCGTATTTAGAGATCTGCAAGCTCTGGTTGGCAACTCTGACAACGCAGTCCAAGAAGAGTTGTCCCGAGAAAGGGGTGTCGAACACCATCCAACCTATAGCGGTGCACAAAGCAACGAGCCCCTCTGGAGACGTTTAGAGCTTTGCGAAAATGCGCTTATCCGGCCACCGCAGAGTGGCGACTGCGTGGTCTGGCTGCGACTTGAACAAGCCAGCCTGCCGCAGATCGAGGTTGCACACGGCCGAGTAGCGTTCTACAACGCAGACTTTCTGACGTCCGCAATTGGGCGCGCCGACCTCGCCGACCGGTTCACTGTCCCACCAGTTGAACTACTGAATCTTCCTTCGGCCCAAGCGGAGTCAATGCGTCGAGGCGACGACGCATGGGGATCTAGCCAGCACATCACCTATGCGCGTGTGCATTTGCCCAGCATCGAGGTGCACGAAGCCGAGGCCACCGCTCGAGCCGTGATCGAAGCACTGAAGGCAGTTAACCCTCCCGAGAAAAACACCTGGCAGCTCTTGAACGGGGCGATCCTCTTCGTTGATGGATGTCTTCCCCCAATCCTGTCTTGGGAGCTGCTGGGTGACATCCCCGATATGTATTATCCGGACACCGATCATTTCGGTTACGACCTCGAACAGATGTCACCGAACGGTTGGATCATCGACGCTGAATCGCTCCACGATATTCAAGGCGTGATCGCGATGAGCACGACGCTGAGGTTGGCGGCCGACGAGAGCCCGCAGGCTGTCGTCATGGCATCAGTGCGCGTCATCGAACATATGAATACCTGGACGACCGGCGGCAAGCTGGACTGGGGCGAATTTGTGTCGCGCTACTTCAAGAAAGCCGAGAGCCGACGTCGCGTTGTCCATTTCATCAACCACTTCTCGCTGCTGGCCATCAAGTGGTGCGTGAACGAGTTGAACGTCGATGAGGCAACGAAGCGGAGGATCGCTCAAATTCGTTCGGAGATAGAGCATTTCACAGGTCCGCACACGGTCTATAACCGGGTCACTGCCGGCGGCCACGTAGCTGAGCTACACCGGATCTATTCCGACGCTGATCATCGACTCGCACGTGGGCTTGGCGAGTTAGAGCGGATTTTGTCGACCCCGCAGCAGATTTTCCAACACCTCGAGGCGCAAGGTAGGAACTTCGATCGCCAACTGGGGCGCTTAAGGCGATTGCGCAATGCAGCGATACATGGTGGTCCAATCTCAGACGCGGGATGCCTTTCGCTGTCGAATTTTGCCCAGTCGTTGGGCTACCGTTGTCTCCGCGAGGCCGTCAACGTTCGCCTCACTGGTCGCTCATTCGCAGAACACATGGAGATCTACCGCGAAGATCATCTCATTCGGTATGACCGCCTTCGGCGTATGGGCGACATCCGCGACCTCTTCCAGAGCCGCCAGACCAACACACCGCCCCCCACAACTAATCAGACCGTCTGAGCGAAGCGAATTCCGCAAGGTCGGCAACGGCAGCGGGGAGGGTCATTGCGGCCCCGCTCGCCGTGAGCGGCTCAGCAAGTTCGAGGTGCGCCGCAATTTCCACAACTCACTTCTCATGCCGGTCGAACATCGGAATCGCTCCAAATCATTAGCCCAAGTTTTCGCGCGGCGAGGGTAGCACCGGGCAGATACAACCGCCCGGAGATCGCCGTCTAGTCCGACGGGATTCCATCTCCAGGCCTTGAGTGCCGAGCAGCGATTTGCCAAGAGGCTTCCTAGGTGATGTCCGGCGGCGGTTCAAGGTACGGGAGGCCCGTAGCCGCCAGCTTCGTTTGCAAGTTGATATCGCGGGCGCCCACATACAGCGCTGAACCTGGCTGCTCGGATTGCAGCAGGAGGGTCGCGGCGACGAATCTGTCATCGGGAGGAGAGGTGTGGTCGCCAGATTTCAGAGCGGCGGACGGCGCCGCCCAGACGATCCGTTGCGCGGGCGCCCGAGAGCACGGTTACACCCGAAATTGCAGACTCTAGAGATCGATGTCGTGGCTGCGCTCGGAACGCCGGGGTTGACCCACGTCGCGTTCGCCTTGCGACGCAGTCCCTAGGCGGGCGTGTCGCCATTCCGAGTATGAAGCACGCCTTTCGGCGGTTTGCCGCTGCCGACGTCCTAGAAGTGTCGAAACACGTTCGGGGATCGTCGGATAGCTGCCTGCGTCGTGGGCGATGTTGTGAGCGGTGCGGGATCGATCCGTGTCGTTGGCGATGATCGAGCGGGCGAGTTCAGCGGCCTGTCGACTCGTGCGACCGGAATCACTATCGCCGGTCGCCAGGCCCTGGCCGCCGTGGTCGTCGTCCCCAAAATGCTGAGCGAGGTAGGCCGTGTTGGACTGGCGCCCACGACTCATCGCCACGTAGAACAATTCGCGGCTTGTGGTGTCGCGCAGCACGGCGTGGGTGGTATCGGCGGTGGCGCCTTGTGCGGAGTGGACGGTGATGGCGTAGCCGTGGGTGATGTGGTCGTCTAGGTATTCGCCGGTGAAGGCGGTGCGGGCGCCGTCGGTGAGGCGGCGGGCGGCGATGCGCTGTTTGTCGGGGTCGACGGCGTAAACGCGCCAACGGTTTCCGTTCCGCACCGGGTCCGCGTGTTCGGTCCTTTCTGTGGCGTAGACGCTGATGGTGGGGTCGTTGCGACGGCTGATGATGAGGTCGCCGACGGAGATATGACGTCCACGCGCAGTGGTCACCGTGGGCGCGTTCGGGTCGATGCTCTGCTTGTGGATGCGTAGGTTCAGGGCGTCGGCCATCTCTTTGGTGTCACACACGAGCAGGCTGTCTCTGCCGGCCTCGGTGTCACTTCGGTAAGCAGTCAAAGCTTCTGTAGCCATGGCGATCTCGTCGCCCGCATTAAGCCGGCCGTTCTTGCGATACCACTCAATCGCGCGCCGCACCGGGGCCGGTCCCCCATCGCGCAGCGCAAGGGATGCACTCCGTTCTTCCGGGTCGCGGATCCGCCACACTTCGGACAACTTCTGCGTCCACGGCAGGTCGGTGCAGAGCTGGGCGAACATGCCGCCGCGGGCCTTGACTGGAGCGAGCTGGTGCTGATCACCGACCAGGACGGTCTTCACTCCGGCGCCAGTAACTGCGGTGAGCAGACGGCGTAGGTCGTCGGTGCCGACCATGCCTGCCTCATCGACGATGACCAAGTCCCGCGGGTCCAAAGTCAGGCTGCCATTGCCGATGTCCTGCAGCGCTTTCGCGATCGTGTAGCCGGTGTCGCCGGCGCCTTCGCGGACCGCGACGTCGACCGCGTTGCCCGTCGGCGCCAACACGATGACCCGGCTATCACGGCGGCGACGAGCCATCGCCGCCAACGCGCGCATGGAGGTCGTCTTGCCCGCACCGGCAGGTGCGCTCAGCGGTTGCACCAACCACGGTGAGACAGCGATGTTTCCCACTGCGCGTTGTTGATCCTGCGACAAGCCGTCGATGTCACTAGGCAAGCCCCACAGGATTGACCGGGGATCTTGGGCATCGACGAGATCGAGCACGGCGGCTTCTTCAGCCAGGATCAGATCGAGGGTGAACCGCTCATGCCCCTCGCGCTGGTGAGCCTCGCGTGGGGCGGTCAGCCGCACCGCGATCTCGTCGACGGCTTCCTCGACCAGCTCGCGTGGCGAGCGGGCAGTGTCGACCGGCAACTGGGCACCGATGACCTCGACGAGGTCGGCACGCGTGAAGGCGGCCTTCTCGATCGTGGCGGCGGCGTCGGCGAGCCGGTGCCGATTAAACCGGGGGCCGCTCGCTCCGAGACGGTCGCGACGGGCCCGGCGATGCGCCGCGGAATCGATGCCCACGCCACGGTCGTCGGTGCGCCACCCGGCACGTAGTTCGGTCCAGCCGAGTTGTTCGGGCTTACTTGGTCGCGTGGCCTTTTGAGCCGCCGCGAGCTGCGACGCGGAGGGTGCTCCGCCGTCGGTCACGTCGAGATTTCCCGCGGCCCACTCGCGCAGTTGAGATGAGCGTTGCGACCACGCGGTGATGCTGTTCGGGTCGACGCCAGCGACTTCTGCCATGCCCGTTGAGGGATCGACAGGCAGCCATTCGTAACCCAACGACTGGTGCAGTTCCCGGCGCAGCGTCGCCTGATAGATGACTCCGGCGGCCTTGGCTTCGTGATACAGCGACGTGCCATCGATCGACACCAATCGACCGTCGCCGCGGGCTTGCCGGTTCGGCACGATGACGTGGGTATGCAGGTGCGGATCACCAGCCCGCGACGTCTCGTGCTGATAGGCAATCGCCACCAAACCGGGCAGCCGAACGAGGTCCTTCTCCCCGTCGCCGGGTTGTGCACGCGGGTGTATCCGGCATGGCTCGCAAGGTATTCCAACGCCTCAGAGATCGCGGTCGCGTGGGCGTCCGCGATCGCTTTATCTGCCACGTCATCGGCTCGGATTGCGCGGATCAACGACACCGACTTCGGCGCGCAGAACGTCAAATCAAAGCCATGCACACTTCCATTTCGGAACCCGCGACCCGTCGCGCCGTTGGGCGATTCACCACCGACCAACCACCGCTCCACGGTGTCGGTGTTGGCCTCTCCACCCGCTCGATCGAGGTCCGACAATCCGACCAGTTCGGCCGCGCGGCGGGCGTCACCGGCGCACAACCAAACGGGTGTGCGGGTGTCGTGTTCGGAGTAGTACTCCCCCAGCCCGCCGCCGGCCTTCTGAGCGTCTACCGCGGCGCAGGCGGTGTCGTTGTAGTAGTTGATCGACCAGGCCGACAGTTTGGCAATCGTCAGCATGTCGATCACCGCCTAGGCCCGAGATCGCCCGGCGCTCAAAGCCACCGGGTGGCGAACGCAACGTTCGCTACCGCCAATCTCGCACATCCTTGTGCAAATGTGCCATAGGAAAATCAGGTGAGTATCTACGAGTTGCTATGCCAGCCAATCAGTTTGGAGGCACGGCGGTAGCAGGCGGAATGTGATGAGATGGTTGAGACTACAGGGATGTAGTGAAAATGTGGGCGATGGCAGTCGCAGGGGTGCGGAGATGGTGCCGCGGCGCCGAACGTCATCGCGCCCGGATGCGCTGCTCGCGTCGAACTAAGCCATCCGCCGAGCGAGGGCCAAGGTGACGCGCGCGGCGCGCACGGCGCCGGAGGCGCCAACCGGCGAACGTGTCAGTGTGCGGCGCCAAGTACGCCGCACCCCCACGCGCACGGGGAACCGACGAGGGGCCAGACGGCGGTCGGCACATCGTCATCGTGACCGACAGGCCGGAACCGTCGCAGAAGGGCCGCTCGATCATCGTCCACGTCCGTCACAATTCGTGATCGAGCACATCCGCTATCGATTTCGCAGCGGGTTCCTTAATGCCGACCGAAAGGAACCGGCGCGGGTTGACCCGAGTCGATCGAGAACCTGTTGCATAGAGTTCCGTTGCGTCTCAGGCCAAATTGCACCAATTGATGAGCTACGAATCGATTTCATTTGACCGTCGCATAGCGGTGCTGAGCGCATTTAGCTGGCAGTTATGCCGGTGACTGCGAGGTCCACTTCACGCCACGGCACGTGGCGCTCCTCAACTCGGCAGGACCAGCCCCGCGACCGTCGACCGCGGACCGTCACCAACTCGCGCGCCATCCACAGTTGCCAGGGTTCTTGGTCAATCGATCGACACGGTGAGAGGTGGTGAATTACATTGGAAGATAACGTGTTCAGCGATCTTCCCCTGCTCCTCGCGGTACCGCACGCGGCGAAGCTTCTGGGAATCAGTCGTGCCGCGGCCTACCGGCTCGTCCACTCGGGCGAGCTGCCGGTCCGTCGGCTCGGCGGACGCATCTACGTGGTAACCGCAGGCCTGCGCGAGTTGGGAGCGTGATGAAGGGCTCGGTGTATCGGCGGGGCGCGAAGTGGTACTACAAGTTTCGGCTGCCGCAGCGAGATCCCTCGACCGGCCAGTTCCCGTGGGTGACGAAGGGTGGCCACGACACCGAGCGTGACGCGTGGGAGGCCTGCCGCGAGGCGATGCGCGATGCCGATCGCAACCGAATCGTGCGGCCGTCGCAGCAGACAGTCGGTGAGTTCGTCACCGACTGGCTGACGGCGGTGCAGCCGGCGCTTGACGCCTCCACGTGGCGCAGCTGGAGCGACTATGCCCGGTGGTACGTCATCCCTCACGTCGGCGGCGAGCGGCTGCAGGCGCTCAAT
The DNA here is from genome assembly GCF_036023875.1 of Mycobacterium sp. NBC_00419. Lineage (NCBI taxonomy): Bacteria > Bacillati > Actinomycetota > Actinomycetes > Mycobacteriales > Mycobacteriaceae > Mycobacterium > Mycobacterium sp. NBC_00419. Next base: position 4,234,321 of record NZ_CP107931.1, on the reverse strand, counting down.
GAGCCGGTACTGCTGCAGTTTTACGCGATGCTGCTGGCCAAGGGCAGGGTGAAACCGAACAACGATGCGGTGATGTACACCCATTGGGCGAAGCTGATCGCCAGCGGCAAGCGGCCACCGACACCTCGCGAGCTGTCCACGGCATGCGGCACCTCCATCCACGCCGCGCGGGACGCCGTCCGACGCTACAAGGCGGGCCTGACTCCCCGGACCCTGACGCAAGGCCTGGCCCCCAAGACCGTCCGCAACATTCATTCGTTCCTGCACCGGGCACTCGCCGATGCCGTCGCCTGGAAATACATCTCCGAGAACCCGGCGAGCAACGTCAAGCCGCCCCGCAACCCACGAACCCGCCGGCACGTGTGGAAACCTGAGGAGATCCGGACCTTCCTGGCCTCGGTGCGCGAGGACCGCTTCGCCGCACTGTTCCTCCTGGAGTTGACCACCGGGATCCGGCGAGGCCAGATCTGCGGACTCAAATGGTCGGCGGTCGATCTAGATGCCGGAAAGGTGACCGTGCACGACAATCGGGTGGTCGTCGGTGGCCAGGTCGTCGATAAGGCCGGGGGCAAGACCCGCAACGCCGACCAGACCATCTCCATCGACAAGACGACGGTGGGTGCCCTGCGGCAGTGGCGCGCCCAACAGGACACCGAGCGCGAGTTCTTCGGCGACGGCTACCACCCGGGTGACTTCGTGTTCACCTACCCCGACGGACGTCCTCCACACCCGGATTCGATCCGCCAGCGGTTCGAACGTCTGACGGCCAGGGCTGGGTTGTCCCGCATCACGTTTCACGATCTTCGCCATACCTATGCCACCGGGGCGCTGCGGGCCGGGGTGAGTCCGAAGATCGTCAGCGAGCGCATCGGCCACGCGAACATCGGCTTCTTCCTGGAGACCTACGCCCACGTGCTCGACAACGACGACAGCGAAGCGGCCGAGCAAGCCGCCGCGTTCCTGCTCGGCGACAGCTGGACCGGCAGCGACGATGCTCCGGCGAATCTGCCACCCCACGATATAACGTAGAGGTTATACTGGTGTCGAAGCGTTGGGACGTGATCCTGCTCGACGAAGTCGAACAGTGGTTCTTCTCGCTCGACAGGGACACGATGGCGGCGGTCACCGGCGCCATCGACCTGTTGGAGCTGGAGGGGCCGACACTGGGTCGGCCGATCGTCGACAAGGTGAACGGCTCGAAGTTTCACAGCATGAAGGAGCTGCGCCCGGCCGGGACTAGCATCCGCGTCCTGTTCATCTTCGACCCGGCCCGGCAGGCGATCCTGCTCTTGGGCGGCGATAAGGCAGGCGATTGGAAGCGCTGGTACGACAGGAACATTCCGATCGCGGACGCACGCTTCGAGAGCTGGCTGGCGACCGAGCACGGAGGGTGATGACCATGGCGCGCAACTGGCGAGACATTCGCGCGGATGCGATCGCTCGGGGTGCGCTGGATGCCGAGCGGGCCGGAGCTGCGCGCGAGGAGATGCGTGAGGCCGTCCAGGCGCACCGTCTGGCCGAGATCCGCAAAGCGCTGGGTCACTCCCGCCAGGCCGACGTCGCGGCCCTCATGGGGGTCTCTCAGGCCCGCGTTTCCAAGCTGGAAAGCGGCGACCTGTCGCACACCGAGCTGGGCACGCTTCAGGCGTACGTCGCCGCGCTGGGCGGGCAGCTGCGCATCGTCGCTGAGTTCGGTGATAACACTGTCGAATTGACCGCCTGACGAACCCGACCACCCAGGAGCTTGGTGAAGTTCGTGTCGACTCAGACAGACGGAACCAAAGCGCCGAATCCAAAGACCGGTTTCGCCTTCAGCGTGGGCGCATTGTGCGACGCTTGCGCCCATGTCTCACTCCGCCGAGCAACTGCAAGCGCTGGTCTCTGCTTGCGAGCAGTTCCGAGGCGCCAAGGCGCCGGACGGCTACCGCGACGGCTTGGCGCTGTGCGTAATCGATAGCGTGCAGTCCACCGGTGTCACGTATTCGAGCGTGGAGAGCGTGGTGGCCCGCTACCGAAGCTACCGTCGCGAACAGGGCGGTGAGCCGAACCTTGACGGCGTCCCGGAGCTGCTGGCCACCTTTAACGAGTTGGGCGGACCGGAGGGCTGGGCGAGGAAGGTCGGCAACCGCAACCGCACCTCCACTCGCGGTGGTGTGCTGAAGTCCGAGGCGATCCAGGATGCTGCCCGCGTGCTCGCGGCGGACGGTGTCGAGACCACCGGTGCACTGGTTGACGCCGCCACCGACGAGCTGCGGCTCGATCGTCTGCGTCGCGCATGGTGCGCGGTGACCGGTCAACGCAGCGGAATTACCTGGCACTACATGCAGATGCTCGCCGGCATCGAAGGCGTGAAGCCGGATCGGATGATCTGCCGGTTCGTGGCGGATGCACTCGGATTGCCACGGCGCGCGGTGACACCCGCGTTTGCGCTGGAGATCGTGACGATCGCTGCCAAGGAGATGGGTATGTCGCCAACGAATTTGGACCATGCCGTGTGGCAGTGGCAGCGCGGGCGTAAGTAGGTCTCACCCCGCTTAACGGCGGGAATGGCAACAGCAGTAGGCACGGCGTCCGCCAACACTCCCCACCCTAGCAAACATCCGACCCACAGCCCAAGACCGCTTATTCAACGCTCGTTGACCGCCCTTTGGGCTGCTCCGCACCCATGGTTAGACAGCCTTATGTTCCCAAATATGTTCCCAAATGGCATGAAAACGGCCCTCGGAGGGGTCTCCGAGGGCCGTTTTACCTGGTAGCGGGGACAGGATTCGAACCTGCGACCTCTGGGTTATGAGCCCAGCGAGCTACCGAGCTGCTCCACCCCGCGACGGGTAAACACAACGTTACCCAACGGCAGCCGATGCAACCAAATCGAGTGCTCAGAGGCTCCTGATCTGCACGGTTTGAAACCCGCCGCGATACCGGACAGTCTCGATACAGACATGACCAACATTTCAGCGCCCCGCACCTTAACCGCAGCATTGACCCTCGTGATGGCTCTGAGCGCGACCGCCTGCGACAGCCAGACCGGTGTTCCGGCCACCGCATCGAGCCCCTCCACCGCTTTCACGCCTGCGGCGCCCTCGACCACCACCAAGGCCACCAGCACGCCGACGACGGCCCGTGCGCAGCCTCAGGATTACTCGCGCCTGTTGCTCGAGGGCCGGGACATCTCCTCGGCCGAGGACACCTACACCGCCCAGCCGGCGGGCCCCAACCCGGACGCCAAGACTGGTGCCGAAGTGCTGCTCGTCAATCAGGACCAGACGAAGGCCGTCAACATCCTCATCGCGGAACTCCCCGATCCGGCGGCCGCCCCGTCCGCGCTCCAGGAAGCACAAACGAACCTGCCGAAAACGCTGACCGGCGGCCAGCCGCAACCCTTCCCGGTGGGCAGCGGGGGCACCATGGTGTCGGGCACCTCGCCCGACGGCACCAAGTCCGTCACCGTCCTGCTGTTCACCGAGGGCGCCGTACTGGCCCGCGTCGAATTCGACGGCGTGCCAGGCCAACCCGCCGCCAGCACCTTCGTCACCAACGTCGGCCAGAAGCAGGACATCGCGTTGCGCGTCGGCCAAACAGACCGCTAGCGCCGCTTGGGCACCGGCACACGCATGAGGTCCTCGGCCACCACGGTGTCCCCGGAGAACTCGCGCGCAGCCTCCTCGCGATACCGCTCGGCAGCGTCGGGATAGCGCTGCGAGAAGTGCGTCAACACCAGCCGGCGCACCCCGCACTCGCGAGCCACCCGAGCGGCCTGCCGGGCGGTCAGATGGCCGTATTCGCTTGCCAGGCGCTCATCTTCGTCGAGAAAGGTCGCTTCGATGACCAGCATGTCGACACCGTCGGCGAGCGCATACACGTTGTCGCACAGCCGGGTGTCCATCACGAACGCAAACCGCTGGCCCCGCCTGATCTGACTCACTTCGTCGGCTGAGACGATCCTCTCACCCACCCGGACCGACCCGGTCCGGTCCAGTTCCCCGACGGCAGGGCCGTCAATTCCGAAGGCGGCCAGGGATTCCGGCAGGAATCGTCGTCCGTCCGGCTCCACGAGACGGTAGCCGTACACCTCGATCGAATGGTCCAGCGGCATCGCTTCCAGAACCCCGAACGCACCAGACGCGACCGGCCCCGGCCCACTGACCGGCTCCTCGCGGACCTCGACGGCATCATGGAACGCCGAGGCGTGCCGAAGCCGCTCGAAGTACACCTGGCCCGAGTGTGGGTAGTGCGCGGTGACCGGACGGTCACTGCGATCCAGTGACAGGCGCTGTAGCACTCCCGGCACACCCAGACAGTGATCGCCGTGAAAGTGCGTGAGGCACAACCGCGTCACGCTGCTGGGCGCCACCCCGGCGAAGAGCATCTGCCGCTGGGTGCCCTCCCCCGGATCGAAGAGGAAGCCTTCGCCGTCCCACCTCAGCAGGTAGCCGTTGTGGTTGCGATACCGGGTCGGCACCTGACTGGCGGTACCCAGTACGACTAGTTCCCGCATCCGGGGCTACTTGGCAGAGTCGTACGCGTTCATCGCATCGTTGAGCCGCTGCAGCGCCGAGCCGTAGTCGGAGAAGTTGCCGCCCTGCTGGGCATCACGCACTGCCGTCAGCGCCGACTCGATGTCCTTGAGCGCAGCCGACTTCGCCGGCGAGAGTGCCGTCGGCGGCCCACCGGGCACCGCAGGCACCGCGGCGATCGGGCTGGGCACCTCGGGTGCCGCACCCGGCGGCGGTACGCCTGCGGGCGTATCAGCGGGCTTGGCGCCCGGCGCCGGGGCGCCCGGGCCAGTGGCCGGAGCCGGACCCGTGGCCGTGGCACCCGCACCGGCCCCGAAGATGCCGTCGAGCGCGGTACTGACCGTCGGGCCGTAACCGACCTTGTCGTTGTACATCATCGCCACCCGGATCAACCGTGGATACGACGACGCCGCGTCACTGGCACCCGGCGAGGCATACACCGGCGCCACATAGATCAGGCCGCCCTGCCCGACCGGCAACGTCAGCAGGTTGCCCCACCGGATCCGGTTCTGGTTGTCACGGCCGATCACACCGAGGTCCTGACTGACCGCGGTGTCGGTACTGATCGCGTTGAACGCCAGCTTCGGACCGTTGACCTGACCCGGGATGGTCAGCACCGTGATCTTGCCGTACGTATCGGGATCCGAACTGGCGCTGATGTAGGCCGCCAGGAAGTCGCGGCGGAACCGGTTCATCGCACTGGTCAGCTGGAACGACGCCGAATTGTCATTGCGGGCAAGGTCTTTGGCCACGATGTAGTACGGCGGCTGGTAGCTGCTGGCGGTCGGGTTCGGGTCCAGCGGCACGTCCCAGAAATCCGATGTCGAGAAGAACGTCACCGGGTCGTCGACGTGATACTTGGCCAGCAGCATGCGCTGCACCTTGAAAAGGTCCTCGGGGTAGCGCAGGTGCGCGGCCAGGTCCGGGGAGATATCTGCCTTCGGCTTGATCGTGCCGGGGAACACGCTCATCCACGCCTTGAGAACCGGGTCGGACTCGTCCTGCGCGTACAGCGTGACGGTGCCGTCGTAGGCATCGACGGTGGCCTTCACCGAGTTACGGATGTAGGACACCTGCTTGTCCGGGGCCAGCCGGTTCAGCGCCACCTCGTTGGAATCCGCGGTCGCCGAGGACAGCGACGTCAACTCCGAGTAGGGGTAGTTGTCCAGCGTGGTGTAGCCGTCGACGATCCACACCATCCGCTTGTTGACGATCGCGGGGTACACGGTCGAGTCGGTGGTCAGCCACGGCGCCACCGCCTCCACCCGCTGCGCGGGATCACGGTTGAACAGGATCTTGCTGTTCTCCCCGATCACGTTGGAGAACAAGAAGTTCCGCTCGGCGAACTTAGCCGCGAACACGGTCCGGGCCAGCCAGTTGCCCACCGGAACACCACCGGTGCCGGAGTAGGTGTAGTTCTTGGTCTCGGTGTTGGTCTCGTAGTCGTACTCGCGGTCGGCGCCGGTCTTGCCGACGATCGCGTAGTCGTTGGCCGTGTTGGCGATCACCGGGCCGTAGTAGATACGCGGCTGATCCAGCGGTGCCGGCCCCGGCGAGATCACGCTGCCGTTGGCCCCGACGACGCTGGCCAGGAACTCCGGGTACCCGCCATTCTGGTTGGGGTCGTTGGCAATTCCGCGCACCGTGTTGGCCGGGGAAGCGATGAAACCGTTGCCGTGGGTGTAGACGGTGTGCTTGTTGATCCAGTCGCGCTGGTTGTCGATCAGTCGGTCGGGGTTGAGTTCGCGTGCGGCGACGACGAAGTCGCGCAGACCGCCGTCGGGACCCACGTAGCGGTCGATCGAGAGCTGATCGGGGAAGTAGTAGAAGTTCTTACCCTGCTGGAACTGGGTGAACGCGGGGCTGATGATCGTGGGATCCAGCACCCGGATGTTCGACGTGGTGGCCCGGTCCGAGGCGACCTGCTGGGCGGTGGCGGGCGCGTTACCGCTGTAGTCCCGGTAGGTGACGCTCTCGTTGGTCAGGCCGTAGGCCTGCCTGGTCGCGGTGATACTGCGACTGATGTATTCGCTTTCCTTCTGCGCCGCATTGGGTTTGACGCTGATCTGCTCGACGATCATCGGCCAGCCCGCACCGATGATCAGCGAGCTCAGTAGCAGCAGCACCAGGCCGATCGCCGGAATCCGCAAGTCGCGCAGGAACAGCGCCGAGAACACCGCCGCCGCGCAGATCACCGCGATCGCCATCAGGATCAGCTTGGCCGGCAGGACCGCGTTGATGTCGGTGTAGCCGGCACCGGTGAACGGCTTGCCTACCCGGGTGTGGCTGAGTAGCTCGTAGCGGTCGAACCAGTAGGCGACGGCCTTGAGCAGCACCAGCGCACCCACCAACGCCACCAGCTGGATGCGCGCCGGGCGGCTCAGAACGCCGGTGCGTCCGGCCAGCCGGATGCCGCCGAAGATGTAGTGGCTGACCAGATTGGCCAGAAACGCCAGGAACACCGCGGCGAACAGGAACGACAGCACCAGCCGGTAGAACGGCAGATCGAAGGCGTAGAACCCGAGATCCTTGCCGAACTGCGGATCGGTGACCCCGAAGTCGCCGCCATGCAGGAACAGCTGGATCCGCGGCCAGTAGCTCTGGGCCACGATGCCGGCCAGCAGGCCGATCACCGCGGGCGCCCCGATGCCGAACAGCTTCAGCCGTGCCATCACCGCGGTGCGATAACGCGCCACCGGGTCGTTGGGCCCGACGGTCGGCACGAACACCGGCCGGGTCCGGTAGGCCAGCGCCAGCCCGGCGAACACGATGGCGCCGACCAGCAGGCCGGCTACCAGGAACACCACCAGCCGGGTGACCAGCACGGTGGTGAACACCGAGCGGTAGCCCAGCTCGCCGAACCACAACCAGTCCACATAGGTGTCGATCAGGCGGGGACCTACCAACAGCAGGACCACCACCACGAGTGCGACACCGATGAGGATTCGGCTACGCCGAGTCAGCTTCGGCATCCTGGCAGCGGGCCGCATACTCACCTGTCAGGCTCCTGTTTCGTCTCGGGCAGCGGTCACACGCTGTCGGGAGAAGTACGGACCCAACTCTACGCATCACCGCGGCACAACCGGTTTACCGCGATCCTCAGCAGCTGGGCGGACGCCCGCCGGAGGTCAGCGTGTGCAGCGAGTCGACCGCCGAGTTCAAGGTGTCGACCTTCACCAGTTCCATCGAGTCGTCGCGCATCGAGCGGGCCTCGTCGCAGTTGTCGGCCGGAACCAGGAACACCGTCGCCCCGGCCTCCTGGGCGGCCATCATCTTGTGGGTGATGCCGCCGATCGGGCCCACTTTGCCGTCCTCGCTGATGGTTCCGGTGCCGGCGATGAACTTCGAGCCGTTGAGGTCGCCGGTGGTCAGCTTGTCGACGACGGCCAGGCTGAACATCAGGCCCGCCGACGGCCCGCCGATGTTGGCCAGGTTGAAGTCGATGCTGAACGGCGCCCACGGCGCATTGAGCACGGCCACCCCGAGGTAGCCGTAGTCGCGGTCCTCGTTGTTGCCCAGCGTGATCTTCGCCGAACCCGGCGGGGCGTTCTTGCGGCGGTAGTCCAGGACGATCTCCTGGCCGGGCTTGGTGGCCTTGAGCAGCGCGGTGAACTGCTCGACGTTGGCGACCTTGGTGCCGTCGACGGCGTCGATGGCGTCACCGACCTGCAACTTCCCCGCCGACGGGCCGGGATCGTTGACCTTCTCGACCCGCACGGCCTCGGGGTATTTCAGATACCCCAGGGCGGCGTACTCGGCGCTGAACTCCGACTGCTTGAAGTCGGCGCTCTGCGACTTCTCGACGTCCTCGCGGGACTTGTTCGGCGGGAACACCAGATCGCGCGGCACCAGCTGTTCGCGCCCGGACACCCACAGCGTCAGCGCCTGCCCCAGCGTCAGGCCGTCGCGCTGGGCCACCGTCGTCATATTCAGATGCCCCGACGTCGGATGCGTCTTGGTGCCCTCGATGTCGACCACCGGCTTGCCGTCGACCTCGCCGAGGGTGTCGAACGTCGGGCCCGGGCCCAGCGACACGTAGGGCACCGTCACCACTGCCAGCAGCACACCGAAGACCACGATCGGCACGAGCGCAGCCACCAGCGTCAGAATCCGCCTGTTCACGCCGCCAAGAGTACGGGCCGGTTCACTGACAGCGTGATCGCCAGTTACCCGACCGTCGTGGCGGATGAGTACGGTTGAGCTATGGCTGACCTGCCCTTCGGCTTCTCCGCTGGCGACGACCCCGACCGGGACCAGCCGAAGAAGGACCGCGACTCCGCCGGCAACGACCCGTTCGGGTTCGGCGGCGGCGACTTCAACCCGTCTGACCTCGGCCAGATCTTCACCCGCCTCGGCCAGATGTTCAGCGGCGCGGGCGGCGCGATGGCCGGCGGATCCGGCGGCCCGGTCAACTACGACCTGGCCCGCCAGTTGGCGTCGAACTCGATCGGGTTCGTCGCACCGATCCAGGAGGGCACCGCCTCGGCGATCGCCGACGCCGTCCACCTCGCCGACATGTGGCTCGACGGCGCCACGGCGCTGCCCGCCGGCGCCACCCGCGCCGTCGCCTGGACTCCCAGCGACTGGGTGGACAACACCCTGGACACCTGGAAGCGGCTGTGCGACCCGATGGCCGAACAGATTTCGTCGGTGTGGGTGTCGGCGCTGCCCGAGGAGGCCAAGGCGATCGCCGGCCCGCTGATGGCGATGATGAGCCAGATGGGCGGCATGGCGTTCGGCTCGCAACTGGGCCAGGCGCTGGGCAAGCTGTCGCGCGAGGTGCTGACGTCCACCGACATCGGCCTGCCGCTGGGACCCAAGGGTGTCGCCGCACTGCTGCCCGAGGCCATCGAGGCGCTGTCGGAGGGGCTCGAGCAGCCACGCAGCGAGGTCATGACGTTCCTGGCCGCCCGCGAGGCGGCCCACCACCGCCTGTTCAGCCACGTTCCGTGGCTGTCGAGCCAGCTGCTCAACGCCGTCGAGTCCTATGCCAAGGGCATGAAGATCGATATGAGCGGCATCGAGGAATTGGCCCAAGGCTTCAACCCGGCCTCGCTGACCGACCCCGCCGCCATGGAGCAGTTGCTCAGCCAGGGCATGTTCGAGCCGAAAGCCACCCCCGAACAGACCGCTGCGCTCGAACGCCTCGAGACCATGCTGGCCCTGGTCGAGGGCTGGGTGCAGACCGTGGTGAGCGAGGCGCTGGGCGACCGCATCCCGGGCACCGCGGCGCTCTCGGAGATGCTGCGCCGGCGCCGGGCCACCGCCGGGCCCGCCGAGCAGACCTTCGCCACCCTGGTCGGGCTGGAACTTCGGCCGCGCAAGATGCGCGAGGCCGCCGACTTGTGGGAGCGCCTCACCCAGGCCGCCGGGATCGACGCCCGCGACGCGGTGTGGCAGCACCCGGATCTGCTGCCCCGCGCCGAGGACCTCGACGAGCCCGCCGGGTTCATCGACCGCGTCATCGGCGGTGACACCGCCAACCTGGATATCGACGCGGCGATCGAGGAATTCCAGAAGGCAACGGAGGCCGAGGAGGCCGACAGACGGGCCGAGGACGAGAAGTCGCGCGACGACGACGGGCCTGTGGATAGCTGATCCCGGGCGGCACCCTCGGGATGCCATCCTCGCCGGATGGGCCGGCTCTATGCGCTCGACCCGGCGATGCCGGTACTGCTGCGACCCGACGGCGCGGTCCAGGTGGGCTGGGATCCCCGGCGGGCCGTTCTGGTTCGCCCACCCGACGGGGTCGGGTCGGCGGAGCTGGCCGCACTGCTGCGCGGCCTGCAGGTGCCACTGGACCACGAGGCGCTGCAGCGGCTGGCCGGCAGGCATGGATTCCACGATCGCGGCGCCCTCGATGACCTGCTCGACGCCCTGCTGAGCGCCGGGGTGCTCCGGCACCGAACCGGCCGCGCCGCTCCCCACGCACTGTCGATCCGGGTGCACGGCTGCGGCCCGCTGTCGGATCTTCTCCTCGACGCGCTGCGGTGCTCGGGTGCCCGGGTGGCGCACAGCAGCCACGCCAACGCCGTCGTCTCGGCGGCCGGTGCGGACATGGTGGTGCTCGCCGACTACCTGGTCGCCGACCCGCGCGTGGTCCGCGACCTGCACGCCACCGGAGTGCCGCACCTGCCGGTCCGGGTGCGTGACGGGGCCGGCCTGGTGGGCCCGCTGGTGATCCCGGGCGTGACCAGCTGCCTGGCATGCGCCGACCTGCACCGCGCCGACCGTGACGCCGCCTGGCCCGCGGTGGCCGCGCAGCTGCGGGATGTGACCGGAACCGCGGATCACCCGACTGTGCTGGCCACCGTTGCTGTGGCCCTGGCCCAACTGCAGCGGATCATCACCGCCGTGCGCGGCACCGAGGCCGCCGGGGACCCGCCGGCCACGCTGAACACCACGCTGGAAGTCGACGTGAGCAAGAACACGATCTCAGCTCGTCGCTGGTCACGGCATCCGCGCTGCCAATGCTGACATCGGTGGTTGCCAGTATTGCGCCGTCGGGGATGATGGTGGGGTGGCAGACATCAAGCGCGGCCGCGCCGCCCGTAACGCCAAGCTGGCCAGCATCCCGGTCGGCTTTGCGGGACGGGCCGCCCTGGGCTTCGGAAAACGACTGACCGGCAAGTCCCGGGACGAGGTCAACGCCGAGCTGATGGAGAAGGCCGCCAATCAGCTGTTCACCGTTCTCGGTGAACTCAAGGGCGGCGCGATGAAGGTCGGCCAGGCGCTGTCGGTGATGGAGGCCGCGATCCCCGAGGAGTTCGGGGAGCCCTACCGCGAAGCGCTGACCAAACTGCAGAAGGATGCCCCGCCGCTGCCGGCCGCCAAGGTGCACCGGGTGCTCGACGGGCAACTCGGCACGAAGTGGCGCGAGCGGTTCAGTTCCTTCGACGACGAGCAGATCGCGTCGGCCAGCATCGGCCAGGTGCACCGGGCGGTGTGGCACGACGGCCGCGACGTGGCCGTCAAGATCCAGTACCCGGGTGCCGACGAGGCACTGCGCGCCGACCTGAAGACCATGCAGCGCATGGTCAGCGTGTTCAAGCAGCTCTCCCCCGGCGCCGACGTGCAGGGTGTGGTCGACGAACTCATCGAACGCACCGAGATGGAGTTGGACTACCGCCTAGAGGCTGAGAACCAGCGGGCGTTCGCCAAGGGCTACGACGGCGACCCGCACTTCGTCATCCCGCACGTGGTGGCCAGTGCCCCGAAGGTGATGATCACCGAATGGGTCGACGGTGTGCCGATGTCCCAGATCATCCGCTCGGGCACCGTCGATCAGCGAGACCTTTGTGGCACAAGACTTCTCGAGTTGACGCTCGGCGCGCCGGCTCGGGTCGGGATGATGCACGGCGACGCACACCCGGGCAACTTCATGCTGCGCGACGACGGCAAGATGGCGGTCATCGACTTCGGTGCGGTGGCTCCGCTGCCCGACGGTCTTCCCATCGAACTCGGACAGATCATCCGGCTGGCGCGCGACAAGAACTACGACGAGCTGCTGCCCACGATGGAGAAGGTCGGCTTCATCCAGAAGGGCGAGCAGGTCTCGGCCAAGGAGATCGACGACATGCTGCGCCAGTACGTCGAGCCGATGGAAGTCGAGGTCTTCCACTACACCCGCCGGTGGCTGCAGAAGATGGCCGCGGCCAACATGTCGGTGTCCGCCGAGCAGATCAAGACCGCGCGGGCGATGGATCTGCCTGCCAAACTTGCGATTCCGCTGCGGGTGATCGCCTCGATCACCGCGATCTCGGCCCAGCTCGACGCGCATGTGCCGACCAAGGCGCTGACCGAGCAACTGGTCCCCGGCTTCGACTGACCCGAACCCGCGCAGTGCGGGTCCGGGTCAGCCAACGGCTGCCTAGGCCGCGATCACATCCTTACGGGGACGCCCGCGGGGACGCTTGCGGGCCACGACAGTGCCCCGCTCGATAATCTCGCCACCCCAAACACCCCATGGCTCACCGCGATCCAGTGCGGCGGCAAGACACTGCCGCCGGATCGGGCAGTCCCCGCAGAGCACCTTGGCGCGCTCCAGTTCTACGGGGCTCTCAGCGAACCACAGGTCGGGGTCCCCGACGTGGCACGGCAACACCGGCAGCTTTTCCTTTCGGACTGTCAGTGCCGACATGTCCGTCACCTGCTTCCTGGTCGTGTGGCTGTAGGTATCTCTTGTGGGATCCGGGCCAGGAAGAGTGTGGAAAAACTCTGGCCACGGATCCTTTGACTTCGGGTCCGTGGCCAGTGGCTGTGTCTGGGAGCTTTCCTAGATGAAGCTCCTGTCCACGGACGCGAGGGTCGGGGCGGCGTTGGCGCGACGCTTGCGCTGGGCAGCGGCGGCATGGGCCGCCGCAATAGCGTGGGAGGTCCACGGACGATGCGCCATGGCGGCTACGCCGAAGTCACCGGTGTAGATGTTCATCGTCCGACCCTCCTCTCAACACGTCGCTGCGGGCCATTGATCAGCACACGCAGATTGCGGTTTCGAGGATAAAGCCTACCCGATTTCGCCACAAGCGATTTTCTGAGCAGGGCTTTTGCGATCAGGTCACCCGATCACCAGGCGGTTAGGTGAGGCTGACAAACTAGTGCTCATGGCACAGATAACCCTGCGTGGAAACCCGATCAACACCGTTGGAGAGCTGCCCGCCGTCGGCGCCGCCGCTCCCGAGTTCACCCTGACCGGAACCGACCTCGGCAACGTCGAGACCGGGCAGTACAGCGGCAAAGCCGTGGTGCTCAACATCTTCCCGTCGGTGGACACCCCGGTGTGCGCCACCAGCGTGCGGACCTTCAACGAGCGCGCCGCCGCCACCGGAGTGCCGGTGGTCAACGTGTCCAAGGATCTGCCGTTCGCACTCAAGCGGTTCTGCGGTGCCGAGGGCATCGAGAACGTCGTCTCGGCGTCGGCGTTCCGCAGCAGCTTCGGTGAGGACTACGGCGTCACCATCGTCGACGGGCCGATGGCCGGCCTGCTCGGCCGGGCCGTCGTGGTCGTCGGCGCCGACGGCACCGTCACCTACACCGAGCTGGTGCCCGAGATCGGCCAGGAGCCGGACTACGACGCTGCCCTCGCCGCGCTGAGCTGAGCGCTGCGAAATACACCGCACAAGGATGCTCATCAAGCATCCTTGTGCGGTGAAGTCACGCGCCATCCTCGCTGCCGTCCTGCTGATCGCCATGACCGCCGGCTGTTCCGGCGCGAACAAGCCCAAGGAGACGGCGAGCTCAGCGCCGCCCGCCACCACCACCGGGGGTGCCGTGACGCCTGAGCAGGCGCGAGCGATCGCCAAAGAGGCCTACATCTTCGGCTTCCCGATGGTCGACAGCTATCGGATCCAGTACTCCTACTTCGTCGACTCGCACAGCCCGGAGTACAAGGGCGACTGGAACCAGGTGCACAGCATCGCCCGCGTCTACACACCGGCCGACACCGCGGTCCAGACGCCGAACTCCGACACCCCGTATTCGATGCTCGGCGCCGACCTGCGCACCGAGCCGCTGGTGTTGACCATCCCGCCGATCGGGCAGGACCGCTACTTCTCGGTGCAGTTCGTCGACGGCTACACCTACAACTTCGCCTACCTCGGCAGCCGCACCACCGGCAACAGCGGCGGCACCTACCTGCTGGCCGGGCCGGGCTGGAAGGGCGACAAGCCCGAGGGCATCAACGAGGTGATTCGCGCCGACACCGATTTCGCGCTGGCCATCTACCGCACCCAGCTGTTCGGCCCCGACGATCTGGACAACGTCAAGAACATCCAGGCCGGCTACACCGCGCAGCCGTTGTCGGCCTTCCTCAACCAGCCGGCCCCGGCGGCCGCCCCGCCCGTCGACTTCCCGGTGCCGCTGAGCCCCGACGAGCAGAAGACCTCGCCGAAGTTCTTCGAGCTGATGAACTTCGCGCTGCGCTACGCCCCGGTGCTGCCGTCGGACAAGGAAGCGCGGGACCGGTTCGCCACCATCGGGATTGGCTCCGAGGGCACGTTCAACGCCGACACGCTCACCCCGGAAATGCGCACGGCGATCACCGACGGCATGGCCGACGCCTGGGCCGAGTTGGACACCTTCAAGAAGGACAAGCTGGTCACCGGACAGGTCACCTCCGGCGACCTGTTCGGTACCAAGGACGAACTCAAGGGCAACTACCTCTACCGGATGGCCGGTGCGGTGCTGGGTATCTACGGCAACTCCAAGGCCGAGGCGATGTACCCCAGCCTCAGCACCGACGCCGACGGGCAGCCTCTGACCGGGGCCAACAACTACACGCTGACATTCCCGGCCGGTCAGCTGCCGCCGGTCAACGCGTTTTGGTCGGTGACGATGTACAAGATGCCGGAAAGCCTGCTGGTGGAAAACCCCATCAACCGGTACCTGATCAACTCGCCGATGCTGCCCAACCTGGTCAAGAACCCTGATGGGAGCCTGACCATCTACGTCCAGAACGCCTCACCGGGACCGGAGAAGGAAGCCAACTGGCTGCCTGCCCCGGCGGGACCGTTCACCGCGGTCATGCGGCTGTACTGGCCCAAGCCGGACGCGCTGAACGGGACCTGGCAAGCACCGAAACTGGTGAAGGCCTGAGCTACTGGCGGGCACGCACCAGCTCGAGCACGTCGGGCCCGAACTGTTCGAGCTTGCGCGCCCCGATGCCGGGAATGGCGACCAGCGCTGCGTCGTCGGCGGGTAGCGACTCGGCGATGGCGATCAGCGTGTTATCGGTGAAGACCACGTAGGCAGGGACTTTCAGCTCCTTGGCCGTGCGTGATCGCCAGTCCTTGAGCTGACCCAGCAGCTCGTCGTCGATGTCGACCGAGCAGGTTTCGCAGCGCCGCAACATGATTGCCGGTGGCGTGCTGAGCACCGCATTGCAGACCCGGCAGCGGGGTGTGGCGCCACGCTGCCTGCGCGGCTTGTTCGGGGTGGGTTCGGCCTGGGTCTGCGGCGCGATGCCGTTGAGGAACCGTGACGGGCGACGCCCCTGCCGGCCACCCGGGGTGCGGGCCAGCGCCCAGCTCAGTTGCAAATGTGTTCGCGCCCTGGTGATTCCGACATAGAGCAGGCGACGCTCCTCCTCGACCGCCTCGCTGTCGGGGCCGTGCGCCAGGGCGTGCGAGATCGGCAGAGTGCCGTCTGCCACGCCGACGAGGTACACCGCGTCCCACTCCAAACCCTTGGCGGCGTGCAGCGACGCCAGGGTGACGCCCTGCACCGTGGGTGGGTGGCGAGCGTCGGCGCGCAGCCGCAACTCGGCCATCAGCGAGGGCAGGTCCAACTGCGGGCGGGCGGCGACTTCGTCGTCGACGAGTTCGGCCAGCGCGGTCAACGCTTCCCAGCGTTCGCGGGCTTTGGTGCCCTGGGGCGCCTCGTCGGTGAGTCCCAGCGGTTCGAGGACCGCACGGACCACGGCGGGCACCTCACCCTGGGGATCGCGGTCCGCCGCGCGCTGCAACGCCACCAGCGACTGGCGAATCTCCTGCCGGCTGAAGAACCCCTCACCGCCGCGCACCTGGAACGGCACGCCGGCCGCCGTCAGCGCCTCCTCGTACGCCTCGGACTGGGCGTTGATGCGGTAGAGCACCGCGATTTCGGCTGCGGGAGTTCCGGATTCGATGAGTTTCTTGATGGAGCGCGCCACCGCGGCGGCCTCGGCGACCTCGTCGGGATGTTCGTGGAAGGTCGGCGACGGGCCCGGGTCGCGCTGGCCGACCAGGTGCAGCTTGCTGCCCGCCATCCGGCCGCGGGCGGCAGCGATCACCCGGTTGGCCAGTGACACCACCTGCGGCGTGGAGCGGTAGTCGCGCTCCAGGCGCACGACGGTGGCCTCGGGGAACTTTCGGGAGAAGTCGAGCAGGTAGCGCGGCGAGGCCCCGGTGAACGAGTAGATGGTCTGGTTGGCGTCCCCGACGACGGTCAGGTCGTCGCGGTTGCCGAGCCACGCCGACAGCACCCGCTGCTGCAACGGGGTGACGTCCTGGTACTCGTCGACCACGAAACAGCGATAGCGGTCGCGGAACTCCTCGGCGACGGCCGGATCGTTCTCGATGGCGCCGGCGGTGTGCAGCAGCAGATCGTCGAAGTCCAGCAGGGCGATGCCGTCGCGGTTGGCTTTGAGCTTCTCGTAGGCGGCGTACACCGCTGCCACTTTCGCGGCGTCCAGCGGAACGTCGCGGCCATTGCGGGCGACCTCGGCGGCGTAGCCCTCCGGACTGATCAACGAGGCCTTGGCCCACTCGATTTCACCGGCGAGATCGCGCACGTCGTCGGTGCTGACCTGAAGCTTGGATCGATTGGCGGCCTGAGCCACGACGGCGAACTTGGAGTCCAACAGCTGCCATCCGGTGTCGCCGACGACCCGCGGCCAGAAGTAGTGCAGCTGGCGGCGGGCCGCGGCGTGAAACGTCAGCGCCTGCACCGCGGCCACCGAGGCACCCGACCCGGCCACGGCGTCCATGGCCCGCAGCCGCGCCCGCATCTCCCCCGCTGCGCGGGAGGTGAACGTCACCGCAAGCACCTGTCCGGCCGCGACGTGGCCGTTGGCCACCAGGTGCCCGATGCGCTGCGTGATGGTGCGGGTCTTGCCGGTGCCCGCGCCGGCCAGCACACACAGCGGCCCGCGCGCGGCCAGCACGGCTTCGCGCTGTTCCTCGTCCAGGCCGGTCAGATGGTCTGTGGACACCGGCATGGCGTCCATCTTGTCAGGGGGCGGCGACATTTCCCGGTGAGCGCCGCGCCGGTTGCGGGCATGCCGACGGGCTCGGCTAGGTTGAAGCACTTATGAGTGCCAGCGATTCCCAGCTCACGATGTACACGACGGGGTGGTGCGGCTATTGCCGCCGCCTCAAGACCGCGCTGAAATCAGCGGGAATTCCCTACACCGAGGTCGATATCGAGGTCGATCCCGACGCCGCCAAGTTCGTCATGTCGGTCAACGGCGGCAATCAGACCGTGCCGACGGTGAAGTTCGCCGACGGCAGCGCGCTGACCAACCCGAGCCTCAAAGAGGTTCAGGCCAAGCTCGCGAACTAGTTTTCGCGCCGAGATCGACGAAATGGCCCCGCCTTCTCGACCTTTCGCGCCCGTTTGTCGGTGTGGGCGAGCCTTAGTCCTCGGCGGCCCAGGATTCGATGATCTCGCGGGCGATCGAGATCGACCCAGGCAGCAGCAGCCGCGACGGTGAGTCGCTGCTCCAGTCCCCCTGATCGAGCGCCTCGCGGACCTCGGCGCGGGTGAACCACGCCGCTTCGGCGATCTCACCGTCGTGGAAGGTGAACTCCTGCTCGGGGTCGCCGATGGCGTGGAAGCCCACCATCAGCGAGCGCGGGAACGGCCAGGGCTGGCTGCCCAGGTACTCCACGTCGGTGACGGACAGACCGATCTCCTCGGCGACCTCACGCACCACGCACGACTCGAACGATTCGCCGGCCTCCACGAATCCGGCGATCAACGAGAACAGCCGCGGCGGCCACAGCGTCTGGCGGGCCAGCACCGCACGGTCGTGACCGTCGTGGACGAGCACGATGATGGCCGGGTCGATGCGCGGGAACTCCTCGTGACCGGTCAGCATGTTCACCCGCGACCAGCCGCCCTTGGCCAGCCGCGTCGGCGAACCGTCGTGCGCGCTGAACCGGGCCTGGTCATGCCAGTTGAGCAGCGCGGTGGCGCAGGCGACCAACTGCGCGCTGACGTCGTCGAAGACGTGCCCGGCGCGGCGCAGATCCAGCACCGCGGACTCGACGTCCTCGGGCGCCTGCAGCTCCGCCCGGACCGCCCACACATGGCGGCCGTCCTCGATCCGGCCCAGGAACACCGCGTCGGCCGGTGGCTTGTCGCCGAATTCGGTTGCCGCACCGAGCACGACCCGGCCGTCGGCGATCAGTACCTGGTTGCGGTTGTCGACACGCAGCAGCAGCGCATCGGCCCACCCCGCGATGGCGGCGTCGATATCGGTGCGCAGCGTGTCGGCGCGGTCGGCGCCGACACGCGACAGCAGGGGGATGTTGCGCAGACGGAAGGCCACTGGCTCAGTCTCCGGCGCTGCGGACGTAGAGCAGCCGGTCGGTGGTTTCCAGTGCGTCGGCGTTCGGGTCGTCGACGCGCAGCAGCTTGCCCTCGCGGACCACGCCCAGCACGATGTCGGGCAGATGGCGCGGGGACCCGCCGACCTCCTTGGGTTCGACCTCACGCTCGGCGATCGCGAAGCCGGCGTCGGGAGTCAGCAGGTCTTCGATGATCTCCACGACGCTGGGCGCACTGGTCGCGATGCCGAGCAGTCGACCGGCGGTCTCCGAGGACACCACCACCGAGTCGGCCCCGGACTGGCGCAGCAGATGCTGGTTCTCGGCCTCGCGCACCGAGGCGATGATCTTGGCCTTGGGGGCGAGTTCTCGGGCGGTCAGGGTGACCAGGACCGCGGTCGGGTCGCTGTTGGTCGCCACGATGATCGAATGCGCGTGCTGGGCACCGGCCAAGCGCAGCACGTCGGATTTGTTGGCGTCACCGCGCACCGTCACCAGACCCGCGGCGCTGGCCCGGTCCAGCGAGGTCTGGTCGGTGTCGACGACGACGATGTCGGCCGGCGCGGCGCCGTCACCGACCATCGCGGCCACCGCCGTCCTGCCCTTGGTGCCGTAGCCGATGACGACGGTGTGGTTACGCACGCTGTTCCTCCAACGCTGGATCTTGAGAGCCTGGCGCGATGCCGTGGTCAGCGTTTCCACGGTGGTACCGACCAACACGATCAGGAACGCCACCCGAAGTGGCGTGATGACCAGGACATTGACCAGTCGCGCTGTCTCGGTGAACGGCGTGATGTCGCCGTAGCCGGTGGTCGACAGTGACACCGTGGCGTAGTACAGGCAGTCCAGGAAGGTCAGTCCGCCTTCGCGGACGTCCCGGTAGCCGTCGCGATCCAGATAGACGATGAACACCGCGGCGAACAGCGCCGCGAAGGCATAGAGCAGCCGGCGTGCGATACGCCGGCCCGGACTGACGAACTTCTCCGGGATGCGCAGATAGTCGACGAGTGCGCTGTCGGGTTTGGCGGCCAGGTTCTCGTCGATCGCTTCGAGCCGGCGCCGCAATCTACCTTTGGCCACGCGACCCCATCATCTTGCGCCCGGCTACCACCACATGAGCATTATGTACCCATGCCGACGACGACAACTGAACCCGCAGTCTCCAAGAGCCAGGCGCCTGCCTACCGCACCGCCGCGATGCTCATCGCGATCGGCCTGGGCCACTTTGCGGCACCCAAGCCCTTCGACACCATCGTGCCCGCCGAACTGCCGGGCGATCCCCGGTTCTACACCTACGCCTCGGGTGTCGCCGAGGTCGGCGTCGGCGCCATGCTGCTGGTTCCGCGGACACGGCGCGCCGGTGCGCTGGCCGCGATCGCGCTGTATCTGGCGGTGTTCCCGGCCAACGTCAACATGGTGCGGCTGTGGTGGGACAAGCCCTTGCCGATGAAGCTCGCCGCGCTGGCCCGCCTGCCCTTCCAGGTGCCGATGATCACCCAGGCGGTGGCCATCAGGCGCAACGCTCCGCGCTTCTAGCTGAGCCCAGCAGGTCGACCAATTCGGTTGCCCCAAGCAGGTTTTCGGGCATAACGGTCTGGCCCGATCGCACGTAATAGAACGCTGCGCGCACTGACGATTCGGGCTGTCCGCTCAGCGCGGCCCACGCCAGCCGATACACCGCGAGCTGGACGGCCGCATGCTTGCGGGCCGCGTCGTCAGCGGGTGGCTCGCCGGTCTTCCAGTCGACCACGGTCATGGTCCCGTCGGGGTCGGGGAAGATCGCGTCGATACGGCCACGCACGACGGTGTCGCCGATCGTCATCTCGAACGGCACCTCGACATCCACCGGTGTGCGCAGCGCCCACGGCGAGGCGGTGAACTTCTCCTGCAGTGCAGACAGTTCGGCGGCCTGGACGGGGCCGTCGTCGACCGCACCGGGCAGGTCGTCGAGGTCGAAGAGCCGCTCGGCGCCGTAGAAGCGCTGCACCCACTCGTGGAACGCAGTACCGAGAATGGCGTGCGGATCCGGCCGCGACGGCAGTCGGCGCGCCAGCCGCCGGGCCGCACCCGCCGGGTCGCGGTCGAGTTCGACCAGGGCGCTGACCGACAACTGGCCGGGCAGCGCCGGGGCGACCGGCGCAGCGCTGCGGGAGCGTTCGGCCAACAGCGCGTCGACATCTGCGGCCCAGCCCTCGGGATCGTCGTCGGCACCGTCGGGCAGTGCACCCGAGATCGCCGCGCTCACCAGCGCCGCGCCGCGCTCGACGTCGGCGCGGGCGTCGCCGAGCGGGTCGGCCGGCCACAGCGCCTCACGAGGCTTGTCCTGCAGGGGGTTTCGTTCGCCATCTGCGGGCACGGGGGCCCAGTGCTCCACCTGTCCGCAGGGTTCGCCCGCCGCGACGGAGGCCTCGATGATGTCCCTGATCTCGACGAGGAAGTCCGATGGGCCACGCGGCTTGGACTCGGTGAGCCCCCAGTGGTGGCCCGACAACAGCAGGGTGTCCTCGGCGCGGGTGATCGCGACGTACAACAGCCGGCGTTCCTCGTCGATGCGGCGCTGACCGAGCTGGTCGCGGTGGGCGATGATGCACTCGGAGAGCCCTTTGCGGTCGCTGACCGTCGAGGTGTCCAGGACCGGGACACCGTGCAGGCCCGCCGCGGCACGGTCGCCGCGCAGCAGTGGCGGCAAGTCCGACGGGTCGGACAACCAGGTCCGTTTCGATGCCGTCGACGGGAACACCCGGGCGGACAGATGCGGGACCGCGACCACCTGCCATTCCAATCCCTTGGCGGCGTGCACGGTCAGGATCTGGACCCGGTCGGCCGACACACTGACCTCCGCCGGCGCCAAGCCGTTCTCGACGACCGCGGCGGCGTCGAGGTAGGCCAGCAGGCTGTCCACCCCGATCCCCGGGCGCTGGGTGTAGGAGGCGACGACATCGGCGAAGCGGTCCAGGTGTTCGGCACCGCTCCACCCCGCGGCGACCGGACGGGCTGCGCGGGCCTCGACATCGACGCCGAGGGTCCGGCGCACCTCGGCCACCAGTTCGGTCACCGGGTTGCCCAAAAGTGTTCGAAGACGGGACAATTCGTCGGCCATCTGAGTGATCCGGCGGTATCCGTCCTCGGAGTATGCCCCGGCTGAGCCGGGGTCGGCCAGCGCGTCGGCCAGACTCGCAGTGTCGGCGTCCGGCGCGGCCGCGGCGATGATCTGCTCCGGGCTGACCGCCGCAGGCCGTTGCCCGTCGAGAGTGACCGCGCGTCGCCACAGCGCGGCGATGTCGTGCGCACCCAGCCGCCAGCGCGCACCGGTCAGCACCTGCATCGCGGCCCCGCCCGCCGCCGGATCGGCGACAAGGCGCAGCATCGCGACAACGTCGGAGACCTCGGAAATCGACAGCAGCCCGGCCAGGCCGACGACCTCGACCGGGACGCCCCGAGCCGTCAGTGCCTCGGCCATCGGGCCGGCGTCGGCATTGCGCCGGACCAGCACCGCGGCCGTCGGCGGCGGGGCGCCAGCCGCGCTCGCCTGCCGGTAGCGCGTGGCGATGTGGTCGGCGACCCACTCCCGTTCGGTGGCGACATCGGTGAGCAGCGCACAGCTGACCGTGCCTGGCTCGGCTCCCGGGCGCGACCTCAGCGGGCGTACCGCGACCGAACGGCGGCGGGCCTCGGCCGACACCGCATTGGCGACGTGCAGGGTGCTGGGCGGATTGCGCCAGCTGGTCCGCAGCTCCAGCGTCGGCGCCGGGGATCCGTCCGAGCGGGGGAAGTCGGTGGTGAACCGCGGCAGGTTGGTCGCCGACGCACCACGCCAGCCGTAGATCGACTGGATCGGGTCCCCGACGGCCGTCAACGCCAGCCCGTCGTCGGCTCCCCCACCGAACAACGACGACAGCGCGATGCGCTGGGCGTGGCCGGTGTCCTGATACTCGTCGAGCAGCACCACGCGGTACCGGCTGCGCAGCTCCGCACCGACCTGCGGGCAGCCGACGGCCAGCCGCGCCGCAGACGACATCTGCGAGCCGAAGTCCATGACCTTCTCGGCGCGCATCCGGCGGTGCACGGCGTCGATCAGCGGAACCAGGGCCGCGCGTTCGGTCTGGGTGGCCAGCATCCCGAGCAGAAACTGGCTCGGCCCGCGGTCGCGCTGGTAGCGGCCGGCGGGCAGGGCGTGCACGAGACGGTCGAGCTCGACGTGCGTGTCGAGCAGCGCGTCGGTGTCGACCAGGTGCTCGGCCAGCTCGCCGGCCAGCCGCAGCACCATCGCGGTGACCCTGGCGGGATCCTTGTCGGTGTCCAGCGGTCCCGGATAGGCGCTGACCACCTGGTAGGCCAACTGCCACATCTCGGTTTCACTGAGCAGCCGGGCATCCGGCTCGACCGGCAACAGCAGGCCGTACTCGCGCAGCAGCGTGCCGGCGAACGCGTGGTAGGTGCTGACGGTCGGTGCGCCGAGCGCGGCCGGGGCACCGAGATGGCCCGCCAGGCGGGCCAGCCGCGAACGGACCCGGCGCAGCAGCTGACCGGCTGCCTTGCGGGTGAACGTCAGCCCCAGCACCTGTCCCGGCTCGGCGAATCCGTTGGCCACCAGCCACACCACCCGGGCGGCCATGGTTTCGGTCTTACCGGCACCCGCGCCGGCGATGACCACCAGCGGCCCGGGCGGAGCCGCGATCACCGCGGCCTGCTCGTCGGTGGGGGCCGGAACACCAAGGGCCTGAGCGAGTTCCGCGGGGGTGTAGGTCATGAGGGCTCCGTCCGGGGTGTGGTGTGCGCGGGGCATCCGGGCCGCATCGGGCAGTGCGTGCACCCGTCGTTGACCTTGGCGACGAACTGCGGCCCCGCGGTGGCGGCGGCGGCACCCTGTACCGTCTGGCGCCACTGCGCCTGGGTGTCCTCGGTGAGCGGGGACTGCTCACGTTCGGTTGCCCCTGCCGCACTGGGCTTTCCGATATAGACCAGTCGACCACCGCCGGGACGGTCGTCCTCGCCGACGACCCCCTCGGCGACGGCGAGCTGATAGAAGCCGAGCTGGGCGTGACGCTGGGCGTCATCCTTGGTGACCGGGCTCTTGCCGGTCTTGACGTCGACGATGACCAGGCGTCCCTGCGCATCGCGTTCGAGGCGGTCGACCCGCCCGCGCACCCGGACACCGGGGCCCTCGGCGCCCGGTTCGGCGACCAGCCCGTCCACCTCGACCTCAGTGCCGGCCTCGGTGAGTTCATGGCGGGTCGCCGAACGCCACGCCGCGAATGCCTCCAGCATGCCGCGATGCCGGTCGAGCTCATTATCGGCATACCACGACGAATCGAACGGTATTGCCGCCCAGATCTTTTCCAGCTCCGTGACGAGCTGCTCCCCGCTCTTGCCGGACTCGGCGACCAGCGCGTGCACGATCGAGCCGAGGGTGGAGCGCAAGTCGCGCCGGGCAGCACCGCCGTGCCGCTCGGCCAGCCAGCGCAACGGGCAGTCGGTCAAGGCCTGCAACGTCGACGGGCTCAAGGTGACGGTGTGCTCGGCACCGGACCACAGGGGTTGCTCGGTGCTCACCGTCGCCATGCCGTACCACTGCGCAGGGTCGGCGCCCGGTACTCCCTCGGCGGCCAGCCGGGCCAATTGTCGTGCTGCGGTGGCACGTTGCGCGTCCTCAACAGCGCCCGGCGGGGCGCAGACCACCGCGCGCAGCCTACCCACCACCGCCGCCGGTGACAGCACCGGCGGTGCTGCGACCGGCTGAGCCGTGGCGATCGCCGCCTCGGTGGTGGCCCACTGCCCGATCTCGGCGACGAACGGCGAGGGCAGCGCTGCGTCGTCGCCGTCGTCGCTGTCGACCGCGGTGACCAGCAGTTCGCGTCGGGCTCTGCCCATGGCCGCGATGAGCAGCCGGCGTTCCTCGGCGAGCAGCGGCGCCCGCACCGAGACGTCGTCGCCCAACCCGTCGAGGACGTCGAGCAGCCGTTGAGTACCCAGAATCCCGCCCCGCGGGGTGGTGTTGGGCCACAGACCGTCCTGCAGTCCGGCGATCACCACCAGCTCCCAGTCCCGCTCGAGGGCGGCGTGCGGACTGAGCACCGAGACCGTCTCGGCCGATTCGGCGCCGTCGGACTTCACCGGCGGAAGCTGAAGCGCCGCAACATGGTCGAGCAAGCCGGGCAGTGAGGCCCCGGTGGTGCGGGAGACGTAGTCGTCGGCCAGGTCGAACAGTGCCGTGACGGCGGCCAGGTTCCGTTCGCCGGCAGCGCCGTCGGTACCGCCGCGTTCAGCGGCTGTAAGCCAGCGGCGCTGCAGGCCGCTGCGTTCCCAGGCCTGCCACAGCGTGTAGCGCGGGTCCCGGTTACCGCGGTTGGCGCGCGCCGCCGCGGCCAGCACCGCCCGCACCCGGTTGACCGGGCGGCCCAGCGTTGCAGGCAGATCCGTCGATCCGGCGGTGAGCACCTCGGCGAGCAGTTCGCCGAAATCGCGGGTGGCGTCGCCCACGTTGCGGCGCAAGGCCCGTCGTAGCTGGCGCAGCGACACCGGGTCGACACGGCCGATCGGGCCGGTCAGCAGTGCCAGCGCCTGCTCGCCGTCAAGCCCGTGGCAGGTGGCCGCGAGCACCGTCAGCAGCGCTCGGGCCGCCGGCTGCTGCGCGACCGGGCCGGCCGCCGACGGCGCGGCCACCGGAACCCCCGCACCGGCCAAGGCGCGGCTCAGCGATGCCGCCGCCGACGACGATCGCACAATCACCGCCAGCTGTGACCACGGCACACCGTCCACCAGGTGCGCGCGGCGCAGCCGGTCGGCGATCAGGGCCGCCTCGGCGTGCGTGGAGGCTGCCACCCGCACGGTGACCGTGCCGCCCTCACCGGTGCCGGCCAGTGCACGCCATGGCCCGCTGCCCGGCAGCCCGGCCGCGACACCGCTGATGGCGCGCGCCAGTGCGGGGGCGCAACGGTGGGAACGGGAGAGTTCGACGACCGGAGTGTCGTTGGCAGTCAACAGCTCAGGATCGGCACCGCGGAAACCGAACACCGCCTCGTTGGGGTCACCGGCGAGCAGCGTCAGCTCGGCACCGGCGGCCAGCACCCGCACCAGCCGGGCCGCCTGTGGGTCGAGATTCTGGGCGTCGTCGACCAGCAACAGCCGGATTCGCGATCGGGCGGCGGCCAGGAGTTCGGCGTCGTTGCCGAGCGCCTCGAGTGCGGCGCCGACCAGTTCGGCCGCCCCCAGCGCCGGGACGGTGGCCTGGGGTGCCGCGGTGCCGACCGCCGCCCGCAGCAGCATCACCTGTTCGTACTGCTGGGCGAAACGGCCCGCCGCCGCCCATTCCGGGCGTCCCGACAACCGGCCGAGCCGCTGCAGCTGCAGTGGGTCCACGCCGCGCTCGGCGCAGCGGGCCAGCAGATCGCGCAGTTCGGTGGCGAAGCCGGCGGTGCTCAACGCGGGCAGCAGCTGCGCCGGCCACCCGGACACCGAGGCCGCGCCGTCGGTGAGGTCACCGGCCAGCAGCTCGCGGATGATGCCGTCCTGCTCGGCGCCGGTGACCAGCCGCGGGGGCGGGTCACCGGCGCGGGCGGCCGCCTGGCGCAGCACCGCGAACGCGTAACTGTGCACCGAGCGCACGAGGGGCTCGCGCACCACCGCGCGGCACGGTTGCGCCGAGCGGGCCTTGAGCAGCTCGGCGGTCAGCGCGCCGCGTGCAGCGGCCGCCAGTCGGCCCGAACCCGTCAGCAGCAGAACCGATTCCGGATCCGCCCCGGCGGCGATGTGGGCTGCGGCCGTCGCCACCAGCACACTGCTCTTACCGGTGCCCGGCCCCCCGACGACACGAAACGTGCCGCGCAGCCCCGGCCGCATCAGGGCGTCGGGTTCGGCGACGTCGGCCAGTGAACCGGGGTTCACGCGGTCGGGGGTGGTCATGCCGGAATGACACCACGAGGCTCCGACAAGTTCGGGCAATGGCAGCATGAGGCCTGTGAGCGACCACCTGCACGTGCACCGCTACGGCCCGTCGGGACCCGTTCAGGTGCTGGCCATCCACGGACTGACCGGACACGGCAGGCGGTGGCAGGCACTGAGCGATCGGCATCTGCCCGGCGTCGCGCTGGCCGCACCCGATCTGCTCGGCCACGGCCGGTCCCCGTGGTCGGCGCCGTGGTCCATCGACGCGAACGTGGCCGCGCTGGCCACCCTGGTCGAAGAGCAGGCGGGCGGCCCGGTCGTGGTGGTCGGGCACTCCTTCGGCGGGGCCGTGGCACTGCACCTCGCCGCCGCCTGCCCCGACCTGGTGGCCGGGCTGGTGCTGCTGGATCCCGCCATCGGACTCGACGGCGTATGGATGAGCGAGATCGCCGACGCGATGCTGGCCTCCCCCGATTACACCGACCGCGCCGAGGCGCGGAGCGAAAAGTTCACCGGCTCATGGGCTGACGTCCCAGAAGAGGATCTCGACGCCGAACTCGACGAGCATCTGATCGCGCTGCCCAACGGCCGCTACGGCTGGCGCATCAGCGTGCCCGCGATGATGTCGTACTGGAGCGAACTGGCCCGCGAGATCGTGTTCCCGCATCCGGGCACCCGCACGACGCTGGTGCGCGCGACGTGGACCGAACCGCCCTACGTCAGCGCGGAACTGATCGACGGACTGGCGTCGCGCCTCGGCACCGCCTTCACGATGGTCGATCTGGACTGCCAGCACATGGTCGCCCAGGCCAAACCGGCCGAGACCGCGGCGATCATCCGGGACATGCTCGAATCGCGTTAGCCATGGCACCGGTCACCGACGAGCAGGTCGAACTGGTCCGCCGTCTGGTGGCGTCCATCCCGCCGGGCAGCGTCGCCACCTACGGCGACATCGCCTCGGCTGCAGAACTTTCCAGCCCGCGCATCGTCGGCTGGATCATGCGCACCGACTCCTCGGATCTGCCCTGGCACCGGGTGATCACGGCGTCGGGCCGGCCGGCACCGCACCTGGCGAGACGCCAACTCGAACTGCTGCGGGCCGAGGGCGTACTGGCCGACGACGGCAGGGTGAACCTGGCGCAGGCCCGCCACACGTTCTAGAGGATCAACCGGATCAGCGCCGCGGTGCGCGCCAGACCCGGGAACGCCGCCGCCGTCGAGCGGGGATGCAGCGCATGGACCGCCAGCCGGAACATCAACGCGCGCAACAACATCTGTGGCCACTCGGGCAATGCGTTCCACCGCTCGATGAGTCCGTCGTCAGCCTCGCCCCAGGCCAGGGCGTCGACGACGACGACACCGGCCGCCCACGGCGCGGGTCGCCAATACGGGGTGATGTCGGTGATACCGGGTGCCGCCGTTCCGGCGAACAGCACGGTGCCGTAGAGATCGCCGTGCACGAGTTGGCTGGGACTCTTGGTGGGCTTGCGCAGACTGGCCAATTGGTTGATCAGTTCGATCGACCGTTCCCCGTCGGCCGAGCCGGGTGCCACCGTCGCGCCCGGCGGCAGCGACTGCAGCGGACGGTCCTCCCAGGCTGCCCGGTCGGCGGCGACGAACACGTCGACGTCACTCCACGGCGCCACCGGGGCCTGGGTCAGGAATCGGGGACGTTCGAGCTTGGCGGTCGCCTCGTGCAAGCGCACGCCCGCCGAGACCACCTCGTCGTGGCGGGGTTCGGCGGTTCCGGCGACGAAGGTGTCTGCCCGCCAGCCCGCCACCACATAGCGGCCGTCGGTCGAGCGCACCGGCCGCGCCAACCGGACACCGTCGACGAAGAGCGTCTCGCGGACCTTGGCCGACCAGGCGGCGCGGGCGTGGTCGGCGATCGTCGACAACACGACCTCACCGCAGCGCCAGCCACCCTCCCAGCCGGCGCCGAGCGGCTCCGGTTCGGCGTACTTGAGACCGAAGGCCGCCAGGACATGGTCAGGCGGACGTTCGTCGGTCATCCCGTCAGGGTAAAGCGTGCCGAGGCCGAGAGGCCGTCAGTACATGACCATGTCGGGTTCGAGTTGCCGGGCCCACGCCACGATGCCGCCCTGAAGGTGCAGAGCATCGGAGAATCCGGCCTTCTTCAACGCCGCCAGCGCCTCGGCGGAACGGATACCGGTTTTGCAGTACAGCACCGGGATCCGATCCTGCGGAATCTTGGCCAGCCCTTCGCCCGACTCGAGCGCCGACTTCGGGATCAGCTCGGCGCCACCGATGTGGTTGATCTCCCACTCCACCGGCTCGCGGACGTCGATCAGGGCGACCTTCTTGTCCGAGTCGAGCAGTTCGCGCAGTTCCTGGGGGGTCAGTGTCGAATCGTGGGCCGCGTCGGCCGCGTCCTGCGACAGCACACCGCAGAACGCCTCGTAGTCGATGAGTTCGGTGATCTTCGGCGTTTCGGGATCCTTGCGGATCTTGATCGTCCGGTACGTCATGTCGAGGGCGTCGTAGACCATCAGACGGCCCAGCAGCGGGTCGCCGATGCCGGTGATCAGCTTGATGGCCTCGGTTCCCATCACCGATGCGATCGACGCGCACAGGATGCCCAGGACGCCACCCTCGGCGCAGGACGGCACCATGCCCGGTGGCGGCGGTTCGGGGTAGAGGTCGCGGTAGTTCAGGCCCAAGCCGTTGGGGGCGTCCTCCCAGAACACCGAAACCTGGCCCTCGAAGCGATAGATCGAACCCCACACGTAGGGCTTGTGCGCAAGTACCGCGGCGTCGTTGACCAGGTAGCGGGTGGCGAAGTTGTCGGTTCCGTCGACGATCAGGTCGTACTGTTCGAACAGCTCGACGGCATTGTCGGGTTCCAGCCGCAGCTCGTGCAGGTTGACGGTGACCAGCGGGTTGATCTCCAGGATGGAGTCCCGGGCGCTCTCGGCCTTGGACCGGCCGATATCGGACTGGCCATGAATGATCTGGCGCTGCAGATTGGATTCGTCGACGACGTCGAACTCGACGACGCCGATCGTGCCGACGCCGGCGGCGGCCAGGTAGAGCAGGGCCGGCGAGCCCAGCCCGCCGGCGCCGATCACCAGCACCTTGGCGTTCTTCAGGCGCTTCTGCCCGACGACGCCCAGGTCCGGGATGATCAGGTGACGGCTGTAGCGGGCTACTTCCTGGCGGGTGAGCTCGGCAGCTGGCTCGACCAGCGGCGGCAACGGTGAGGACACCGGACACTCCTCGGGTTTCGACGGTCCCCGCTCATCTCAGCAGGTGGTCGGTTCAACGGCAAACAGAAGCCAAAGCTTCCCTCGAACGCCGCGAGCGTGCGTGTCAGCCCGGCGACACGCCGTCGGGGCGTGCCTTGAGTGCACGCTCGCGCCGGAAGACTCAGGCGATCGGATACGGCCAGGGGTTGAACCGGCACGTCTTGCCGTCGGCCTTGACGGACTCGGGGTCGAACTTCGCGGCATCGTCGTCGGCCGTGGAGAAGGTCTGCTGCATCATGATCGGCGCCAGCCCACCGTTCTCGTCGCACGGCTCGTGGGTGGTGTAGCCGATGGCGTGGCCGACCTCGTGGTTGACCAGGTACTGCCGGTAGGAGCCGACATCGCCCTGGAACGGCACCGCGCCGCGCACCCAGCGCGCCTCGTTGATGAACACCCGCCGCTCGGCGTCCGGTCCGTAGGCGGGGTTGTAGCAGGACGACTCCAGCGGAATCTCGTATCCGCAGCCCTCGCGGACGGTCATCGGGGAGGTCAGCGACACCCGGAAGTCCGGTTTGACCTCGGGGGTGCTGGCGTCGATGCGCTGGAAGGCGAACTGGGGATTGTGAATCCAGCTCTTGGGGTTGGCCAGCGTCTCGGTGACCATGCGGGCGAAGCCCTCGTCACCGCCGAACGACGCGGTGTCGACACCGTCTTCCACCTCGACGGTGTAGGTGAACACCTTGGCGGTGCCCTGGCCGACCTTGGGTGTGGTGCCCGGCACGATGCGCCATGTCTTGGCGCCGGCCTCGGTGTAGGCGCCGCCCTCGGGCAGGATGCCGGTCGGCAGGTTCGCGTCGAACGCCGTCAGACCGCGCGGCGGGGCGCCGATGATCGCGGTGCCGCTGGAGCCGATCGTCGGCGGCCCTTGCACGGCGTCGTGCGTCTCGACCGCGGGGGCGGCCGTACCGGTGATCGTCTGATAGAGCACAACCCCGGTCAGCGCGATGAGCACCGGAAGGGCGTAGGCCCGCCAGCCGTAAGTCGAGATGAACCGGCCCAGCCAGGTCTGTTTGCGCCACTGGCGGCGCTGGTCGCGGTTGGATCTGGGCCGCCCGGAATCGCCGGCGAGCGGGTCGCGCTGGGCACGCAACGGCTCACGCCATTCGCTGCGCAGCACCGGTACACGACCGTCCCCGCGATGCCCCGGGTCGTAGGTCACCGACCCAGGATGGCACAAACCGGTGGTCGGCCGACTTCCGGCGCGCCAGTACCGCCGCCCCGAGACGGCTACGGGCCAGTAACTGCACCGAGTAGTACTGTCGGTGCGACGAGCCGGTAGAGCGAGGCATCGCGTCTTGGCTGACCATCAGATTGAGGACTCATGAGCGAAATCGCCAACACGGCCGAGCGGAAAACTTCGCGGGCTGGAACTGGCGACCGTCCGGCTAGCACCCCCGCACGACGCGGCAGCCGGCTGCCTCGTGACGAGCGGCGCGGCCAGCTGCTGACCGCAGCCAGCGAAGTGTTCGTCGACCGTGGCTATCACGCCGCCGGCATGGACGAGATCGCCGATCGCGCCGGTGTCAGTAAACCTGTTCTCTACCAACACTTTACGAGCAAGCTCGAGCTGTACCTGGCAGTGCTGCAGCAGCATGTCGACAACTTGGTGTCGGGTGTGCGGCAGGCGTTGCGCACCACCACCGACAACCGGCAACGGTTGCGTGCCGCCATTGCGGCGTTCTTCGACTTCATCGAGCACGACAGCCAGGGCTATCGGCTGATCTTCGAGAACGACTACGTCACCGAGCCCCAGGTCGCCGCACAGGTCAAGGTCGCCACCGAGGCGTGCACCGACGCGGTGTTCGACCTCATCAGCCGTGACTCCGGTCTGGATCCGCACCGCGCCCGGATGATCGCGGTCGGACTGGTGGGCATCAGCGTCGACTGTGCCCGCTACTGGCTGGACTCCGATCGCCCGATCACCAAGGAAGACGCCGTCGACGGCACGGTGCAGTTCGCCTGGGGCGGACTGGCACACGTGCCGCTGACCCGAGGCTAGGCCTCGGCGGGGGCGGGTCCTGCCGCGATCCCGAAGCCGACCCGGCGCACGTCAGCGACGCCGATCTCGACGTAGGTGATCTTCGATGCGTGGACGAGAATCCGGCGGCCCTTGTCGTCGGACAGGCTCAACACGTCCGGTCCACTTCCCGACAGCGCGGCCGTCACCAGGTCTTCAACCTCCGTGGGCGTCTGCGAACTGCTGAAGACGAGCTCACGTGGGCTGTCTGCGACACCGATCTTGACCTCCACGCTTGACCCTTCCGTTCGTGTGCGCTGTACCCCAGAAGGCTAGTGGACACCGACCACCCCGGCCGCGGGCAGGCGTTCGCGGACAGCGAATAGGGCATCAAGCTGCGGTAACAGCATGGCAACGACCGCGCGCGGCGTGTCGAGAGCGGCCGTGGCCGTCCCTAACCTTGATCTCGATGACCGACAACGGACGCCGCGCAACCGGGCCCCTGTGGCAACGGGCGGCCCTGGCTGCCGCGGTTGTGCTGGTTGCCGCCGTGGCGACGACGTTCGTCGTGAAGACCGGCGGCGCGGCCAGCGTCAGCAGCGACGGCACCGCACCGAAACGCACAGTGGTGGCTACCTCGGGGCCGCACCCGTCCACCCCGCCGCCGGCACCGGTCACTGTCACCGTCGCCGGCATGCCTGCCGAAACCCCCGTCACCGTCACGCCGAGTATCCCGGCGGCAGCGGCCCTGGCCGCCCCGATGGTCGATCCACGCCAGGTCGTCTACACGGTGTCAGGCAACCAGCGCCCCGACGACCCGGTGACCATCGTCTACGCCGACGAAACCGGGACGCTGCGAACCGCCGAGAACGTCGCGCTGCCCTGGCAGCTGACCGTGGTGCCCACTGTGCCGGTCAACTACATCACGGCAAGCAGTGCGGGAAGCCAGCTCAACTGCTGGATCACCGACGCGACGGGGACGACGGTGGCCGCCCAGGCCGACAACGCGATCTCGGCGACCTGCAACCGTTAGTCAGGCCAGCCCGAGCTGACGCATCCGGTCGTCGTGCGTCTGCTGCAGCCGGGAGAAGAAGTCGGCGACCTGACCGAGCCCGCCGGGACCGGACAGCACCAACTCGACCAGCTCGTCATGGTCGGCCAGCACGTATTGCGCCTGGGTGATCGCTTCGCCGAGCAGCCGACGCGACCACAGCGCCAGCCTGCTGCGCTGACGTCCGGAGGTGGTCACCGCGTCACGAACCTCGCCGACCACGAACTGCGAATGCCCGGTCTCGGCGAGCACCGAGCGCACCACCCCGGCGATCTCGTCGGGCAGCACGTCGGAGATCTCGAGATAGAAGTCGGCGGCCATCGCGTCGCCGACATACGTCTTGACCAGGGCCTCGAGCCAGGTGCTCGGGGTGGTCAGGCGGTGGTAGTTCTCCAGCGCGGGGGCGTAGCGCGCCATCGCGGGCACGACATCGACGCCACGCGCGGACAGCGCGTCGCGCAGCAGCTCGTAGTGGCCCATTTCAGCGGCCGCCATGCTCGCCATATTGATCCGGCCGCGCAGGTTGGGCGCCATCCGGGCTTCTTCGGTCAGCCGGTAGAACGCCGCCACCTCGCCGTAGGCCAGCAGCGTGAACAGCTCGTTGATGGCGGGATGATCGGCCTGCACGCGGGACAACCCCCGCCCCGCCGCATCCGTCACATCTCCGGCGGCCGGCACCGGCTGCGAGGCACTCATGGCCGTCACTGTAGTCGCGGGCGGGACACCGAACCGGACCCAAGTCGCCGACCAGCTATGATGTGGATGGACGACGGTGACAAACCGTTGTTCAGGAAATGTGCGTGCACGCAGTGGGCCCGCCTCCCTCAGTGCAGGGCCCGGCGAATCGGCATCGAAATTCTTGAAGCCGACTCCATTCCGACAGTCAGAACTCGTGCGCGCTGGATAGCAACACGAGGACCGACTACGGAAGGCACAACGCCGCCACATGACCCCTTTGACCACACATCCCCAGCTCTCATTCGCCCAGCTCGGAGTCCGCGAGGAGATCGTCCGCGCCCTCGCTGAAGACGGCAAGGAATTCGCCTTCGCCATCCAGGAACTCACCCTGCCGATGGCGCTCGCCGGCGACGACCTCATCGGCCAGGCCCGTACCGGCATGGGCAAGACGCTGGCGTTCGGCGTGCCGATGCTCCAGCGCATCACCACCGACAGCGAGCGCGAACTGTCCGGCATCCCGCGTGGTCTGGTCGTCGTGCCGACCCGTGAGCTCTGCCTGCAGGTGTACGAAGACCTCGCCAGCGCCGCCAAGTATCTGCGCGCCGGCGATCGCAAGCTCTCCGTGACCTCCATCTACGGCGGGCGCCCCTACGAGGCCCAGATCGCCGCCCTGCAGAAGGGCGTCGACGTCGTGATCGGCACGCCCGGCCGGTTGCTCGATCTCGCTCAGCAGGGCCATCTGCAGCTCGGCGGGCTGAGCATGCTGGTGCTCGACGAGGCCGACGAGATGCTCGACCTGGGCTTCCTGCCCGACATCGAGCGGATCCTGCGCCAGATCCCCGACGAGCGCCAGGCCATGCTGTTCTCGGCGACCATGCCGGACCCGATCATCACGCTGGCCCGCACGTTCATGAAGCAGCCGACCCACATCCGCGCCGAGGGCGTGCAAGGGGCGGCCACCCACGACACCACCGAGCAGTTCGTCTACCGCGCGCACGCGCTGGACAAGGTCGAGAT
The DNA here is from genome assembly GCF_036023875.1 of Mycobacterium sp. NBC_00419. Taxonomy (NCBI): domain Bacteria; kingdom Bacillati; phylum Actinomycetota; class Actinomycetes; order Mycobacteriales; family Mycobacteriaceae; genus Mycobacterium; species Mycobacterium sp. NBC_00419. Next base: position 4,199,924 of record NZ_CP107931.1, on the reverse strand, counting down.
GGTGTCCCGCATCCTGCAGGCCGAGGGCCGTGGCGCGACCATGGTCTTCACCCGCACCAAGCGCACCGCGCAGAAGGTCTCCGACGAACTCGCCGAGCGCGGTTTCAAGGTCGGCGCCGTGCACGGCGACCTGGGCCAGATCGCCCGCGAGAAAGCGCTCAAGTCGTTCCGCACCGGTGACATCGACGTGCTGGTGGCCACCGACGTCGCCGCCCGCGGCATCGACATCGACGACATCACCCACGTCATCAACTACCAGATCCCTGAGGACGAGCAGGCCTACGTGCACCGCATCGGGCGCACCGGCCGGGCCGGCAAGACCGGTATCGCGATCACGCTGGTCGACTGGGATGAGCTCGAGCGCTGGTCGATGATCGACAAGGCCCTCAAGCTGGACTGCGCCGATCCGGCCGAGACCTACTCGAACTCACCGCACTTCTACGAGGAGTTGGGCATCCCGACCGAGGCCGGCGGCACCGTCGGCGGTGCGCGTAAGCCGCGGCAGTCCGCCAGAGGCGCCACCAAGACCGAGGACAAGGACGCCACCCGGATCAGCTCCACCGACTCCACCCGGGAACGGTCCGGGCGCTCCCGCTCGCGTCGCCGCACCCGCGGCGGCGGCGAAGGCGCCAACGGCCATGCCGACAATGCCGCCGAGACGGTGACGGACACTCAACCAGACGGATCCTCGGTCGAGTCGGCCGCCGGTGACGGCAGCCCGGCCCGCAAGCGCCGGCGCCGTCGTCGCCCGAACAAGGCGGCCGAGGCCGGCGCAACCGCGAACTGACGACCGCTATCGTCGCCTAGATGGTCAGACCTGAGCGCCGCACCAAGGGCGACCTCGTCGCTGCGGCGGCGATCGTGGTTGTCGTCGCCGTCGTCGCCGCACTGTTCTGGTGGAACAGTTCGGCGCGGGCCACGATCAGCCGTCCCGCATCCGACCCGGCACCCAACCCGGTGCCCGCTCGGGCGGTGCCCGACACCCTGCGCCAACTCTGGACGGCGACCAGTCCGCGCACGCTGAGCCCGATCGTGGTCGGCGGGACCGTCATCACCGGCGAAGGCCGCACTGTCACCGGCCACGACCCCAAGACCGGCCAGACGAGGTGGACGTTCGCCCGCGATACCGACCTGTGCGGTGTGTCCTACGTCTATGACCTCGCCGTCGCGGTCTATCCCGATATACGCGGCTGCGGTCAGGTCAGCAGCATCAACGGCGGCACCGGACGGCGCGGACCGACCCGAACGGCCTACGCGGACAAGCAGATCGTGCTCAGCTCCAGCGGCAGCACGGTGTTGGCCGCCGGCCCGACGCGGCTGGAGTTATGGCGTTCGGATCTGGTGCGAATGTTGGCCTACGGCGAGATCGACGCTCGGGTGAAACCCGTCAACCAGGGTCTGGGAACCGGGTGCACGTTGATGTCGGCGGCCGCCAGCGACGAGGCGGTGTCAGTCCTCGAAGCCTGCCGCGACCAGAAAGACCTGCGCCTGACCCTGCTCAAGCCGGCCAAGGAAGAAGACGAGCCCGACACCAAGAACGTCCCGCTGCCCGGCGTCGCCACCGATTCGGAGGCCCGCGTCCTGGCGGTGTCGGGAAGCACCACGGCGGTGTACCTGCCCTCCCCCAAGCCCGAGATCGCCGTGTACGACGTCACCGGCACCAAGGTGTCGTCCACGCTGATGTCGAAGGCCCCGGTGCTGGCCAACCCGGCGCAAGCGGTGACCAAGGCCGGCGACCTGATCACCTGGTGGACCGGCGATTCCGTCGAGGTCTTCGACGCAAAGTTGGGTTACCGCTACACCATCAACGCGGCCGGGCCGGTCCGTCCGGTGGGGCCGGCGACGATGATGGGCGGGCGGCTCCTGATCCCGCTGACCACCGGCATCGGGGTGTACGACCCGTCCAGCGGCACCAATCAGCGGGTGATCCCCGTGAGCCACCCGGCCGGCAACGGTCCGGTGGTGCCCGCGGTGAGCGGGACCCAGCTGATCGAGCAGCGCGGCGCGGCGCTGACCGTGTTCGGTCCGCCGAGCTAGATCTCCGGGGCGAACGTCGGAAGCGCCTTACCGGACTTCCAATGTTTCAGCAGCGCTGTCGCAAGCTCGCGATAAGCGTTGCCGCCCTTGTTCTTTCGCCCTGCCAACACCGACGACCCCGACGCGCTGGCTTCGGCGAAGCGGACCGTGCGAGGGATCGGCGGGGCCAGCACCGGAAGGTTATAGCGGTCGGCGACGTCGAGCAGCACGTCACGGCTGTGCGTGGTGCGCGAGTCGTACAGCGTCGGCAGCGCGCCCAGAAGCTTGAGGTTCGGGTTGGTGATCTGCTGCACGTCATCGACGGTGCGCAGGAACTGACCGACCCCGCGGTGGGCCAGCGTTTCGCACTGCAGCGGCACGATCACCTCGTCGGCGGCGGTGAGGCCGTTGAGCGTCAGCACACCCAGCGACGGCGGGCAGTCGATGATCACCACGTCGAACTGGTCGCCCAGCTTGGCCAGCGCCCGCTTGAGCGCGTACTCACGACCGGCCCGCATCAGCAGCATCGCCTCCGCCCCGGCCAGATCGATGTTGGCCGGAAGCAACGTCATGCCCTCAGCCGTGTCGACCAGCGCAGTGCTGGGCTCGACGTCACCGAGCAGCACCTCGTGCACCGACACCGGGAGCTTGTCGGGGTCGCTGCCCAGCGAGAACGTCAGACATCCCTGCGGGTCGAGGTCGACGAGCAACACACTCTTGCCCGCGTCGACGAAGGCCGCCCCCAACGACGCGACCGTGGTTGTCTTGGCCACCCCACCCTTTTGATTGGCCACCGCCAGTACTCGGGTCACCTCTCCATCCTGACAGGTTCCGGGCCCGCGCGTCCCGCCTGCCACACCCCGCCTGGTCATCGGGCAGAATGAGTGGACGTGAGCGTCGGCACCCATCGTCTGGTCCTGTTACGGCACGGCGAGACCGAATGGTCCCGGGATCGTAAGCACACCAGCACCACCGACCTGGACCTGACCGATCACGGTCGCGAGCAGGCCGTTCTGGCGGCGCTGACACTCGAGCATCTGGCGCTGGACAACCCGCTGGTGATCAGTTCGCCCCGCAAGCGCGCGCTGACCACCGCAGCACTGGCCGGACTCACCGTCGACGAGGTGTCTCCTCTGCTCGCCGAGTGGGACTACGGCGACTACGAGGGCCTGACCACCCACGAGATCCGCACCGAGACCCCGGGCTGGCTGCTGTGGACCTACGGCTGCCCGGGCGGTGAGAGCGTGGACCAGGTCAGCATGCGCGCCGACCAGGCGGTCTCCTACGCCCTGGAGCACATGGTGGAGCGCGACGTGGTGTTCGTCGGCCACGGCCACTTCTCCCGTTCGGTGGTGACCCGCTGGGTCGAGCAGCCGCTGCGCGAGGGCGCGCGCTACGGGTTCGGGGCGGCGTCGGTCGCGGTGTGCGCCTTCGAGTACGGCCTACGGCAACTCTCGGCACTGGGCTTGACGAACCACCGAGAGCCGGTCACCGGGACGTGACGGCCTCTCCCTCGTTCGTGTTGCACGGACCGGCCGGGACGGTCGTCGCCGACGGGATCAGGGCGGGTTACGACACTGCCGCTGCGGCCTCGGCGGCACTGGCCGACGGCTCGGCCGACCTGGTGGTCGGAGCGCTGCCGTTCGACGTGCGCGGCGCCGCCGCACTGTTGACCCCTCGATCGGTGACGTTCGCCGACGCGCTGCCCGCCTGGCCGGTGGCCGCGCTGCCGAACGTGCGGATCGGTGCGACCCTGCCGCCTCCCGACGAGCACCGCACGCGCATCCGCACTGCCTTGACGAGGCTTACCGATCCCGAAAATGGTTTGCAGAAGGTGGTTTTGGCGCGAGCTCTGCGCCTGGTCGCCGACGGCACCCTCGATGAGCGGATGATCCTGCGCCGGCTGGTCGACGACGATCCCGAAGCCACCGCCTATCTGACCGATCTCTCGCCGGCCGGTGGTGACTACGCCGGCACCGCGCTGGTGGGCGCCAGCCCGGAGCTGCTGGTCGCACGCTGCGGAGACCAGGTGACCTGCCAGCCGTTCGCCGGTTCGGCGGCGCGTTCGGCCGACCCGGCCGTCGACGCGGCCAACGGCGCGGCACTCGCCGACTCGGCCAAGAATCGTCACGAGCACCAACTCGTCGTCGACACCATGCGTGCCGCACTGGGACCGTTGTGCACCGATCTGGACGTGGCAGCCGAACCTCAGCTCAGCCGCACCGCCGCGCTGTGGCATCTGTCCACCCCCATCCGCGGCACGTTGCGCGATACCTCAACGACCGCAATCGATTTGGCTCTTGCACTGCACCCGACGCCCGCGGTAGGCGGTGTTCCCACCGCGGCGGCGGTGGACCTGATCGCCGAGGTGGAGGGCGACCGCGGCTTCTACGCCGGCGCGGTCGGCTGGTGTGATGCCCGCGGCGACGGCCGCTGGGTGGTGGCGATCCGTGGCGCGCAGCTGTCCGCAGACCGGCGCGAGGCCCTGGCCCTGGCCGGTGGCGGTATCGTCGCCGAATCCGACCCGGACGACGAAGTCGCGGAGACCACAACGAAATTCAGGACAATCCTGTCAGCATTGGGAGTACCGCAATGACCACACAGATCCGGCGGGCACGGCCGGGTGACGAATCCGCGATCGTCACGATGATCCGCGAGCTGGCCGAGTTCGAGCACGCCTCCGAGGAGTGCACGGTCGTCGAAAGCCAACTCACCACAGCGCTTTTCGGCGACGACCCGGTCGGTTTCTGCCACCTGGCCGAGGTCGACGGCGAGCCGGCGGCGGTCGCGCTGTGGTTCCGCAACTTCTCCACCTGGGACGGCGTGGCAGGGGTGTACCTCGAGGACCTGTTCGTGCGGGAGAAGTTCCGCCGCCGCGGACTGGCCCGCACCATGTTGGCCACCCTGGCCCGCGAGTGCGTCGACAACGGCTACAGCCGGCTGAGCTGGGCGGTGCTGGACTGGAACGTCAATGCCATTGCGCTCTATGACGCCGTCGGCGGCAAGCCGATGTCGGAGTGGATCACCTATCGGGTCTCGGGCCCGCAGTTGGCGGTGCTGGCCGCCGAATCCTCACCGCTCGTCGAGGGCACCTAGCCACTGCAGCGTGGACGGGCTGAACAGCAGCACCAGCGCCGCGATGGCGACCACGGCGATGGGGATGGCGTAGGCCCACTGGTGTGAGCCCACGCCGATGTACCAGGTGACCGGCAGGAGCAGCAGCTGGGCGAACACCGCGATCCCGCGGCCCCACCGCCGGCCCGTCCACAGTGCCCACGCCCCGGCCAGGATGCCCGCGCCGACGAGAACGAACCAGGCGGCGTTGCCGAAACCACTGACCACGTGCTGGTCGGCACCGGCGAGCCCGCGGATCACGAACACCACCGCGGCCACCACCGCGGCAGCACCTTCGAGGGCCACCAGCACGGCTGCCTGGCGCACGGGTGCGGGTGCAGGAACGGTCACGGGCCAGAGCCTAACGTCAGCGCCGAAACACCACCCAGCGCATCGCGCAGTACATGAAGATGCCCTCGCAGGCGCCCGCCCCGATCCGGGCGATCCGGTAATCCACGCCGAGGGCGAGAAGTGCGCTCGACACCCCGAGGATGAACGCCAGGTAGTTGATCACCACGACCACCACATAGACGGCCACCTGCGGGCCCACCGGCGCGTGTGACCGGAAGTTGAACGTGCGATTGAGCACGTAGCTGGCCGCAAAGGCACACCCGTACGCCAGCGACACCGCCAGCCCGAACGGCAGCCGCAGCAGACCGTGCAGAACGGTGAGCAGTACCAGGTCCAGCGCGAAGGTGGCGCTGTTGATGACAACGAAGCCCAGAAGTGTAGCGGGCACAACCTTTTTCAGGCCGAAAGGCAAGCGTTCGGAGACCGCGACGCAGGCCCAGTGAAACCGGTCGACGAAATTCGGCAGCCGGGCACCGGGATCGACGACCACGGGTGCGAGCATCCCACCGGCAGCTGACCCCTACGTGATGACTAGGCAAACTCTCTCCGACAGGGGCACCTCGCGCCGATAGGCTCTTACCTTGTGCGCGCCGTGCTGATCGTGAACCCGAACGCCACCTCGACCACCGCGGCCGGCCGCGATCTTCTGGCGCACGCGCTGGAGAGCCGCGTGGACCTCTCCGTCGTGCATACCGACCATCGCGGACACGCGATCGAGATCGCCGAGGCCGCCCGGCGCGACGGTATCGACCTGATCATCGTCCACGGCGGCGACGGCACGGTGAACGAAGTGGTCAACGGGCTGTTGGGCAAGCCCCCCGCAGTGGTGCACTCGCTGCCCGCGGTGGCCGTGGTGCCCGGCGGGTCGGCCAATGTCTTCGCCCGTGCGCTGGGCATCAGCCCCGACCCGATCGAGGCTACCAACCAGCTCATCGACCTGATCAGCGCCCACCGCAACGGTTCGCCCTGGCGGCGGATCGGCTTGATGGACTGCGGCGAGCGCTGGGCGGTGTTCACCGCGGGTATGGGAGTCGACGGCGACGTGGTGGCCGCGGTGGAGGCCCAGCGCGCCAAGGGCCGCAAGGTCACCGCGGGCCGCTACATCCGGATCGCGGTGCGCGAGATGCTCTCCAACGTGCGCAAGGAACCGCGGCTGACCCTTGAGTTGCCGGGCCGCGAGCCGGTGAGCGGGGTGCACTTCGCCTTCGTGTCGAACTCCAGCCCGTGGACCTACGCCAACACCCGACCGGTGTGGACCAACCCCGAGACGACGTTCGAGACGGGGCTGGGGGTGTTCGCGACGACCAGCATGAACGTCTGGCGAAACCTGATGCTGGTGCGGCGGATGTTGTCCAAGAGACCGGTCATCAAGGCCAAGCACCTGATCCGGGACGACGACCTGGCGTGGGTGCGCATCACGAGCGCCGACCCGGTTGCCTGTCAGATCGACGGAGATTTTCTTGGCCTGCGCTCAGAAATGACGTTCCGTGCAGTTCCGGAGGCCGTGAACGTGGTCGCTCCATCAGCTAACCAAGGCGCTGACCAGCACTGATGCAAGATCACATGTGGATTTAGAGCGCAAGTGGGTTGAGTCTAGTACAAACGGGTGAGGGCATCGAGAACCCACCCCCGCAGTGAGATTGCACACGTGTTAACTGAGTTCTATTGACATCCGCCACGGCTGTGAAACGATCGGATGCAACAACGCAGAAACATTTGTGTGCACGCGTTAACAGCCGAAGTAAAAGACAGTGCGCCGTATTGCGCACACAGTTAAGGAGTAGCGACTAATGGATTGGCGCCACAAGGCGGTCTGTCGTGACGAGGATCCGGAACTGTTCTTCCCGGTCGGGAACAGCGGTCCGGCACTCGCACAGATCGCTGATGCGAAGCTCGTCTGTAACCGTTGTCCGGTCACCACTGAGTGCCTGACCTGGGCTTTGGACTCCGGCCAGGATGCCGGCGTCTGGGGCGGTATGAGCGAAGACGAGCGTCGTGCGCTCAAGCGCCGCAACGCTCGCACCCGGGCCCGCACCGGGGTCTGACCTCCACTTCGCAATACGTAAAGTCGCGGCCCCGGCAAATGCCGGGGCCGCGACTTTTTATTTGAATGTATTGCGCATCACACTTTGCTATTGCGGGACCCGCGCGGTCGAACGCCGACCTATCGGAACGCGCAACACCACATCGGTTCCGCCACCGGGTACGTCGTGCATTCCCAGCGATCCGTCGAGCTCGGCGGAGACCAGCGTCCGCACGATCTGAAGGCCCAGCCGGTCGGACTTCTCCAGCGAGAATCCCTCAGGCAGTCCGCGCCCGTCGTCGTGGACCACGACGTCCAGCCAGCGCGCTGAGCGTTCCGCCCGGATCGTCACGCAGCCTTGTTTGGCCGACTGGTCGAATGCGTGCTCAATGGCGTTCTGGACCAGCTCGGTGATCACCATGACCATCGCGGTGGCACGGTCGGCGTCGAGGACGCCCAGCGCGCCGTCCCGGTTGATCCGGATGGGCGCGTCGACCCGGGCCACGTCGTTCATGATCGGCAGGATGCGGTCGATGACCTCGTCGAGGTTGACCTCCTCGTCCACCGACATCGACAACGCCTCGTGCACCTGGGCGATCGACGCCACCCGGCGCACGGACTCCATGAGTGCCTCGCGGCCCTCCTCGTTGTTGGTCCGGCGGGCCTGCAGCCGCAGCAGGGCTGCGACCGTCTGCAGGTTGTTCTTCACCCGGTGATGGATTTCGCGGATCGTGGCGTCCTTGGACAACAGAGCGCGGTCGCGGCGCTTGACCTCGGTGACATCCCGGATGAGCATCGCCGCCCCGGCAGCGGCGCCGTGAACCACCAACGGCAGTGTGCGCAGCAGCACGGCGGCGCCGCCGGCATCGACCTCCATACGCATGCTGGAGCCGCCCGCCAGCGAGTCGCGCACGTGCGCGGCCAACTCCTGAGCCTCGAACGGATCGGAGATCAGCGGCCGGGTGATGGCGACCAGGTTGTGGCCCTCCAGCTCCGCCGACAGGCCCATCCGGTGATAGGCCGACAACGCGTTCGGGCTGGCGTAGGCCACCACACCGTCGACGTCGAGCCGGATGAAGCCGTCACCCACCCGCGGGCTGGACCGCGACACCGCGAGGTCACCGACGTTGGGGAAGGTGCCTTCCGACACCATGTGCAGCAGGTTGCCCGCACAGTCCAGGTAGGCCTTCTCCAGGGGCGAGGAGGTGCGCCGCTCCGCCAGCGCGGTCTGGTGGGTCAGTACCGCCACCACCTGGTTGGTACAGCGCACCGGCACGGCCTCCACGTTGAGGCCGGGCTCACGCAGGGACGGGTCTCCCCCGCCGAGACCGATCTCCCCCGACGTGAACGCCTCGATCACGAACGGAAGATCGGCATCTGCGACGACGGTGCCGACGGCGTCCTTGAGCAGGACGGTCGGGGCGGTGTTGGGCCGGCATTGCGCGACGCACACCAGCGCGCCGTCGTCGCGGCGCACCCACATCAGGTAGTCGGCGAACGAGAGGTCCGCCAGCAGCTGCCACTCGCCGACCACCGCGTGCAGGTGGTCCACGGCGCTGCCCGGCAGCACCGTGTGCTCGGCGAGCAGGTCACCGAGGGTCGACACGGGAGTTAGTCGATCACGGCAATGAGGTGGCCGGCCTGGATGACGTCACCCACGGACACGTTGACCTCGGTCACGGTGCCGCCCACTTCGGCCAGCACCGGGATCTCCATCTTCATCGATTCCAGAAGCACGAGGGTGTCGCCTGCGCCGATCTGATCACCCTTGCTGACCACGACCTCGAGCACACTGGCCACGATTTCGGCGCGAACATCCTCGGCCATCTCCACCCTCACTCTGTCGTTGAAATGCTGTCCTATCGAACCACACGACCGGGTGGTCAGCGGTGTGATGGCGCCGTGAGACACTGGAGGTAACGATCAAAACCCTGGAGGTACACCATGGCCAAGCGCGGCCGTAAGAAGAAAGCTCGCAAGCACAGCAAAGCCAATCACGGCAAGCGACCCAACAGCTGACAAAAGTGCCCGGCAATCTGCCGGGCACTTTTTCGTTTCAGGGCTCTTCGCGGGTGATGATCGTCGTCCGCCTGATCTCCAGGCGTACCCGCTCGAGCAGGTAGTGCGGAGCCTTCTCGCCGCTGCACTTGGCGGCGATCAGCGTCTTGATGCGTTCCTCGACCCCGTAGTGCCGCAGGCAGGCCGGGCATTCCTCGAGGTGGTGGCGCAACCGCTCACGGGTTTCTGAGGTGCATTCCCCGTCGAGCAGCGTCCATACCTCGGCGATCACGGCGGCGCACTCCGGGTGGTCGGGGTCCACCGGCCCGATCGGGGGGCTCCAGTCCTGGCTCATGACGACACCTCCTCCGCCGCATCCTGGCCGCGGGTAAAACCACGTTCCTTGGCCACGTCAGCGAGCAGCGTGCGCAACTGGCGCCTACCGCGGTGCAGACGGGACATCACTGTCCCGATCGGGGTATCCATGATCTCGGCGATCTCCTTGTACGGAAAGCCTTCGACGTCGGCGTAGTACACCGCCATCCGGAATTCCTCCGGCAACGCCTGCAGCGCTTCCTTGATCTCGGAGTCGGGCAATGACTCCAAAGCTTCCACCTCGGCCGAACGCAGTCCGGTTGACGTGTGCTCGGCGTTGGCCGCCAGCTGCCAGTCGGTGATCTCGTCGGTCGGGTACTCAGCAGGCTGCCGCTGCTTCTTGCGGTAGCTGTTGATGTAGGTGTTGGTCATGATCCGGTACAGCCACGCCTTGAGGTTGGTGCCCTCGCGGAACGACCGGAACGCGCCGAAGGCCTTGACCATGGTTTCCTGCACCAGGTCCTCGGCGTCGGCGGGGTTGCGGGTCATGCGCAGCGCGCCGCCGTAGAGCTGGTCCATCAACGGGATCGCGTCACGCTCGAAGCGCGCCAGCAGCTCCTCGTCGGGTTCGCGCACGGCGGTATCGGCAGCGCCGGACCCGTCGGTGCCTTCGGTGTCAGTCATCGTGATTGACATGGTCCCTTCTGCCGCGGCGCCCACTCGGAGCTCCGGCAGCGGTATCGGACGGATGAGAAACGACAGCGTGAGCTCGTCGCGCACCAGAGTCATGGAGACCGACACCGGCTTCTCTCCTTCCAATCCTAGGACCGTGGCCAAGATTTTTTCGTGTGCGGTCGTATTGACCGCGCCTAGCCACACCACATAACGGGATTGGCGACCCGGGTAATTCCCCGCCTACGCTGACCGGCGTGGCAGGTGCGGCAACTCCGGCGATCGCGGCGCTGGTGGCGGCCGGTGTCGACCACGAGGTGCTGCGGTATCACCACGACCCCCGCTCGGAGTCGTTCGGTGAGGAGGCGGTGACCGCTCTGGCCAGCGAGGGCCTGGTGCCCGAGCAGATCTTCAAGACGCTGATCATCGCCGGACCCGCTGGGCTCGCGGTGGCGGTGCTGCCGGTGCCGTGGAAGCTGTCGCTGAAGGCCGCGGCCTCGGCGTTGGGCCTGGGCAAGGCGACGATGGCGCAGCGGGCGGCCGCCGAGCGGTCCACCGGATACGTCCTGGGTGGCATCTCGCCGCTGGGGCAGCGCAAGCGCCTGCCGACCGTGATCGACGGCTCGGCGCTGACGTTCGACCGGGTGGCGTGCAGCGCGGGGAAACGGGGCTGGGACGTGGCGCTGGCACCCGAAAATCTGGTTCGGATCACCCTGGCGGTCACCGCTGATATTCGCGCCCTAGGGTGAGTCTCATGACCTTCGCAGGCAAAACGTTGTTCATTTCGGGAGCCAGCCGCGGTATCGGCCTGGCCATCGCCAAGCGCGTCGCGGCCGACGGCGCCAACGTGGCGCTGGTGGCCAAGACCACCGAGCCGCACCCCAAGCTGCCGGGCACCATCTACACCGCGGCCAAGGAGATCGAAGAGGTCGGCGGCCAGGCGCTGCCGATCGTCGGCGATGTGCGCGACGGCGACTCGGTGGCCGCGGCGGTGGCAGCAGCCGTCGAACAGTTCGGCGGCATCGACATCTGCGTCAACAATGCCTCGGCGATCAACCTCGGTTCCATCGAGGAGGTGCCGTTGAAGCGCTTTGACCTGATGAACGGCATCCAGGTCCGCGGCACCTACGCCGTCTCGCAGGCCTGTATCCCGCATATGAAGGGCCGGGAGAACCCGCACATCCTCACGCTGTCGCCGCCGATCCGGCTGGAATCGCAGTGGCTCAAGCCGACGCCGTACATGATGGCGAAGTTCGGAATGACGTTGTGTGCGTTGGGAATTGCCGAGGAGCTGCGCGCAGAGGGCATTGCTTCGAACACCTTGTGGCCGCGCACCATGGTCGCCACCGCGGCAGTGCAGAACCTGCTCGGCGGCGACGAGGCGATGGCCCGCTCACGCAAGCCGGAGGTGTACTCCGACGCCGCGTACGCGGTGCTGAGCAAGCCGGCGCGCGAGTTCACCGGGCACTCCCTGCTGTGCGAGGACGTGCTGCTCGACGCCGGGGTCACCGACCTGTCGGTCTACGACTGCATCCCCGGCTCCGAGCTGGGGGTCGACCTGTGGGTCGACACCCCCAACCCGCCCGGGTACTCGCCCGCCTAGTTCTTCGGGCGCAGCCCGCTGTGCTAGTTCTTCGGGCGCAGCCCGAAGCGACGCACGCCGGTGCCCGCCATGGCCCGCATCGCCGCGATCGCGATCTTGCCCTGGCGCTTCGAGGACGAGTACCACATCAGTTCGGACTTCTGGGTGGGGATCCGGGGCGCGGTGATGGCCTGCTGCCGGCAGAACTTGATCAGCCCGCTGGCGCCGCCGGAGCGGTAGCCGATGCCAGAATCCTTCCAGCCGCCCATCGGCAGCGACGGGCAGAACACGTTGGTCAGCGCGTCGTTGATGTTGACGGCACCGCACTCCAGCCGGCGGGCCACCCGCTCACCGCGCTCGACGTCCCCGGTCCACACGCTGGCGGACAGCCCGTACTGGGAGTCGTTGGCCAGCCGGACCGCTTCGTCCTCGTCGGCGACCTTGACCACCGGCAGTGTCGGACCGAACGTCTCCTCGGCGATGCACGACATGGTCGGGGTGACGTCGGCCAGCACGGTCGGCTGGAAGAAGGTCCCGACCCCGGTCGGCTTGCCGCCGGCCAGCACCCGCGCGCCCGAAGCGACGGCCTCTTGCACGTGCCGGTCGACGATGTCGCGCTGGGCGGCGGTCGCCATCGCGCCGGTGTCGAACCTGGCGCCCTCACTCTCCTGGCCCTGCTTGATGGCGCGGACGTTCTCGGTGAGCTTGGCGACGAACTCGTCATAGACCGGGGCCTCGACGTAGACCCGCTCCACCGAGATGCACACCTGGCCGGAGTTGAACATCCCGCCCCAGGCGATGCCGTTGGCGGCGCGGTCGAGGTCGGCGTCGGCCAGCACGATCGCCGGGTCCTTGCCGCCGAGTTCCAGGCTGAACGGCTTGAGCTGCTGTGCACACGCCACCGCGACCTTGCGGCCGGTGCCCGTGGACCCGGTGAAGTGGATGTAGTCGGCGTTGTCGATCACCGCGGCGCCGGTGTCGCCGTAGCCGGTGGCCAGGGCCAGGATCGGCGGAGCGCCGACCTCATTCCAGCCGCGGACGAACTCGACGGCCGACAGTGGCGTCACCTCAGAGGGCTTGAGCAGAACCGCCGCGCCGGCCGCCAGCGCGGGCACCACGTCCAGGGCGAGCATCGCCAGCGGGAAGTTCCACGGCTCGATCATCCCGACCAGCGGGTAGGGCCGGTACACCGTGGTCAGCTTCTTGACCTTGAACAGCAGGCTGTGCGGCTTGGGGTGGCGGTCGGCGAGGAACTCCTCGGCGTTGCCCGACCAGTACTTGATCGCGTCGGCCAGGGCCACCGGCTCGAGCATGGCGTCGCCTCGGGACTTGCCGGTCTCCGACATCAGGACCTCGGTCAGGTGGTCGGTGTTGTCGAGAATCCAGTCGCGCCATTTGAGCATCCAGACCTTGCGGCCGCGCGCGCCCATCTCTTCCCATTCCTGCTGGAACAGCCGCAACTCCCGGGCCTTGGCAGCCACTGTCTCCGGACCGTCGATCGGGACGGTGCCGGCGACCCGGCCGTCGGCCGGGTTGCGGACGGTGATGATGGCCTGATCGGACTTGGGTTGGACCGCGGTCATGGCCGCTCCTCTCGCTGGGCGGAATGTGCCTGTGAGCGTAGCGGCACCCGCCGCACTAGAACAGGCCAACCGGTTGGTTGTCTGCCTCGGCGGGCTCGATGAGCTCGGGCCCGTTGTTGCGGACACTGTTGACCAGGGTCGATACCTCCCGCACCGCGAGACCGCTGATATCGGGCGGGGCGGCCAGCAGGTCGGCGGCGGCCGGCTCGTCGGGGTCCAGCCAGCGGTCCCAGTCACCCTGCTCGACGATCAGCGGCATCCGGTCGTGGATCTCGGCCAGCTGGCCGACGGCGTCGGTCGTGATGATCGTGCAGGTGAGCAACGGGCTGGCGTCCTTCTCGGGCCGCCACACCGACCACAGCCCGGCCATGAACAACGGCTCGCCGTCGGCGCGGTGCATGAAGTACGGCGTCTTGCGGGCCTTCTTGCCGGCCGGGGTGTCCGGATTCGGCATCCATTCGTAGTAGCCGTCCATCGGCACCAGGCAGCGCTTGCTCTTGGCCGAGGCGCGGAAGGCCGGCGAGGTGGTGATCTTCTCGGCGCGGGCGTTGATCAGCAGCGGGCCCTTGTTCTCCGGGGTGCCCTCGGCGGTGCCCTTCACCCAGGGCGGGACCAGCCCCCACCGCATCAGCCGCACCCGGCGGGTGGCGGTGTCCTCGGGTTGGTCGTGGCGGCGCACGACGGTCGCGACGGTGGCGGTGGGCGCCACGTTGTAGTTGGCCCCCCGGCTCTCCCCCGCCGCCGTGGCTTCGTCGATGGCCTGGATCTTTTCGGCCAGCAGGGCCGGGTCGGTGGTGACCGCGAATCGTCCGCACATACGTCCATGGTTACCCACGGGTGCGACAAGGCAGGATGTAGCCGTGAGCACCGAACTGTGGACGGCACCGAGCGCACCCGCGCCCGTGCACGCCACCGTCACGGTGCCGGGCTCCAAGTCGCAGACCAACCGCACCCTGATCCTGGCCGGGCTGGCCGCTGCGCAGGGGCAGGGAAGCACCACGATCAGCGGGGCGCTGCGCAGCCGCGACACCGACCTGATGATCGGTGCGCTGCAGACGCTGGGCCTGACCGTCGACGGCGACGGTGCCGATCTGACCATCGGCGGCGCCCTCACCCCTGCCACTGCCCGGGCCCGCATCGACTGCGGACTGGCCGGCACGGTGTTGCGGTTCGTCCCGCCGCTGGCCGCCTTGAGCACAGCGGCGGTGGAATTCGACGGCGACGACCAGGCCCGGGCCCGCCCGATTGCTCCCCTGCTCGACGCGCTGCGCGGTCTGGGCGTCGATATCGAGGGCACCGGGTTGCCGTTCTTGGTTCGCGGAACCGGCAGCGTCCGCGGCGGCACGGTGTACATCGACGCCTCGGCGTCCTCGCAGTTCGTCTCCGGGCTGCTGCTGTCGGGAGCGTCCTTCCGGACCGGCGTGACAGTGGTGCACACGGGTACGTCGGTACCGTCGGCGCCGCACATCGAGATGACGGTGGCGATGCTGCGGGAGGCCGGCGTCGAGGTCGACGACACGGTGGCCAATCAGTGGCAGGTGGCGCCCGGACCCGTGGCAGCCCGGCACTGGGACGTCGAACCGGACCTGTCCAACTCGGTGCCGTTCCTGGCCGCGGCGGTGGCCACCGGCGGCGCGGTGCGCATCGTTGGGTGGCCCAGGACCAGCGTGCAGCCGGCTGACACCATACTGTCCATCCTGAAGCTCCTGGGTTCGACTGTGCACCAGGCTGATTCGTATCTGGAGGTGCGCGGCGCGGCCGGCGGGTACCCGGGTTTCGAGGTCGACCTGCACGATGTCGGCGAACTGGCCCCGGCGGTAGCGGCGCTGGCCGCGCTGGCCCAACCGGGCTCGGTGTCCAGGCTGACCGGAATCGCGCATCTGCGCGGCCACGAGACCGATCGGCTGGCGGCGCTGAGCACCGAGATCAACGCCCTCGGCGGTGACTGTGCGGAGACCGACGACGGTCTGGTCGTCACCGCCCGCCCGCTGCACGGTGGCAGCTGGCATTCCTACGCCGATCACCGGATGGCGATGGCCGGCGCGATCGTGGGGCTCCGGGTGCCCGATGTCGCGGTCGAGGACATTGCGACCACCGCCAAGACGCTGCCGGACTTCCCGCGGATGTGGGCCGAGCTGCTGGGGCGCGATTGAGACAACGCGAGTACGACGAGTCCGACGTCAAGATCCGGTCGGGCCGTGGCTCGCGTCCCCGCACCAAGACCCGGCCCGAACATGCCGACGCGGTGTCGGCCATGGTGGTCACCGTCGACCGCGGGCGCTGGGGCTGCGTACTCGGGGGTGACCCCGACCGTCCGGTGACGGCGATGCGGGCACGTGAACTCGGCCGCACCCCGATCGTCGTCGGCGACCAGGTCGACGTCGTCGGTGACCTCTCCGGCCGCCCGGACTCGCTGGCGCGCATCGTGCGGCGAGCAGATCGCCGAACGGTGTTGCGGCGCACCGCCGATGACACCGACCCGACCGAGCGGGTGGTCGTCGCCAACGCCGACCAGCTGCTGATGGTGGTGGCCCTTTCGGACCCGCCGCCACGGACCGGCCTGGTGGACCGGGCACTCGTGGCGGCCTACGTCGGCGGCTTGCGGCCGATCCTGTGCCTGACCAAAAGTGACCTGGCCCCGGCCGAGCCGTTCGCCGGGCAGTTCGCCGATCTGGACATCACCGTCATCATCGCGGGGCGCGACGACCCACTCGACGAGGTAATGCCGCTGCTCACCGGGAAGGTGACCGTGCTGCTGGGACATTCCGGGGTCGGCAAGTCCACCCTGGTCAATCGTCTTGTTCCGCAGGCAGATCGGGCCACCGGCGAGGTATCGGGTGTCGGCAAGGGTAAGCACACGTCGACCCAGTCGGTGGCGCTGCCGCTGCCCGAGGGCGGTTGGGTGGTGGACACCCCGGGGATCAGATCGTTCGGCCTGGCCCACGTGGAGCCCGACGACGTCCTGCGGGCCTTTTCCGATCTTGCAGATGCGATCGACGACTGCCCCCGCGGATGCGGGCACCTGGGACCGCCTGCCGACCCGGAATGCGCGCTAGACGGGCTGACCGGGCCGCAGGCGCGACGGGTGGATGCCGCCCGGCGTCTGCTGGCCGCGCTGAGCGAAGCCGCCGCGTACTGACTAACTTGTTTGACATAGGCGACAGAGAGGCACTCCAGAAGTCATGACCGCAAGCTCCCAGGTTCCCCAGATCACGCTCAACGACGGCAACACCATCCCCCAATTCGGCTTCGGGGTCTTCCAGATCCCGCCCGACGAGACAGCGGCGGCGGTTCGCACGGCCCTGGAGATCGGCTACCGCCACATCGATACCGCCGAGATGTACCAGAACGAGAAGGGTGTCGGCCAAGGCGTCCGTGACGCCGGGATCGACCGCTCCGAGGTGTACATCACCAGCAAGCTCAACAACGGCTTCCACAAGCCCGACGATGCGCGGCGCGCATTCGACGCGACCATCGAGGCCCTCGGCTTCGACTACGTCGACCTGTTCCTCATCCACTGGCCGTTGCCGACTCTCTACGACGGTGACTTCGTCTCGACCTGGAAGGCGTTGGAGGAGTTCAAATCCGAGGGCCTCGCCCGCAGCATCGGGGTGTCCAACTTCCAGATCCACCATCTCGAGCAACTGGCCCGCGACACCGAGACGGTGCCCGCGGTCAACCAGATCGAGGTACATCCGTACTTCACCAATGACGCGGTGCGCGCCTACGGTATCGAGCACACCATCTTGACCGAGGCGTGGTCGCCGATCGCCCAGGGCGCCGTGCTCGACGATCTGGTGGTGGGTCAGATCGCGCAGAAGGTGGACAAGTCCCCGGCCCAGGTGGTGTTGCGCTGGCACATCGAGCGCGGTGACATCGTGTTCCCCAAATCGGTGAGCCTCGAGCGCATCCGGGAGAACATCGACATCTTCGACTTCGAGCTCAGCGACGATCAGATCGATGAACTGACCGCACTGGACAAGGGCGAAGCGGGCCGGCGCGGGCCGGACCCCGACACCTTCGCCTGGATCCCGAAGTAACCCTCAGGACGCCAGGCGCACCGGCAGCGACTTCAGTGCATTGTTGAGGTTGGAGCGGACCCGAACCGGCTCACCGGCAAGCTCGATCGCCGGGAACGCCGCGAGCAGTTCGCCGAAGAACACCCGGCCCTCCAGCCGGGCCAGGTGGGCCCCGAGGCAGAAGTGCCCGCCCATGCCGAAGGACAGGTGTGGGTTGGGCCGGCGCGCGATGTCGAACACCTGCGGACGGTCGAAGACCAGCTCGTCGCGGTTGGCCGAGGTGTAGTACATGGCCACCTTGTCCCCGGCAGCGATGGGCACTCCGGCAAGTTCGGTGTCGACGACGGCGGTGCGCCGGAAGTAGTGCAACGGATTGTCGTGGCGGATGATCTCCTCGACTGCCGTCGCGAGCAGTGCAGGCTCGGCGCGCAACCGTGCCAGTTGCCCGGGATGTCGCAGCAGGGTCAGCAGGCCCGAGGAGAGCATGCCTTTGGTCGTGTCGTTGCCGGCGGTGACGAGTTGCACGAAGAAGCCGCCGAATTCGACGTCGCTCATCGGCCTGCCGCCGAAGTCGGCATTGAGGATCTCGCTGGTGAGGTCAGCGGTTGGCTCGCTGCAACGTCGGGTTCGCGCGAATTCCATGGCGTAGGAGGCCATTTCAGCACCGGCCTGCCCTTCGGCGATCTCGGGGCTGTACAGGTCGGGATCCTGGCTCGACGTGGTGATCTCGGCCAGCTTCTGTAGGTAGGCCCAGTCCTGCCGGGGCAGTCCGAACAGCTCGCCGATCACCTGCGTCGGCAATCGGGAGGCCACGTCATGGACGAACTCGACTTCACCGCGCTCCCGCGCCTGCGCGACGATGTCGCGGCAGATCTCGCGAACCCGAACCTCCATGCCCGCAACGATTCTCGGCCGGAAGTGCGACGAGAGCGGAGCGCGATGGATCTGGTGGCGCGGCGGGTCCATGCCGATGAGCATGTTGCGGACCCGCCCGAGGGTGTCCGGCGGGCAGTCCTCGACGACGATGCCGGCGGCCGCCGACGAGAAGATCTCCGGGTGACGGGCGACGTGGACGACGTCGGCATGCCGCAGCACCGCCCAGAACCCGGGCTGGCCGTCCATCGGCTGCCAGTACACCGGGTTGGTGCGACGCAGTTCGGCGAGCGCGTCGTGCGGTACGCCGGGGACGAAGGTGTCGGGGTCGGCGAGGTCGATCATCGTCTAGCCGATCAGCACGTTAGGGGCAGGCAGGTTCGCCGCCTGGCACAGTGTGAGGTAGGTGCTCAGCGCGCTGGTGCCGTCGACCACTCGCTCGACCTGGCCGTCGGCGTCGAGGTCGAGGTTGGCGCCGTAGATCTGGAACCACACGTGGGTGTCGTCCTCGAGGACCTGCAGGCTGTGGATCGAGCCGGCGGGTTCGTAGAGGAACGAACCGGCCCGATTGACGTAGTCGTACTCCTTGTACTTCCAGGCCCCCGACGTCGTGTAGGCGTAGACCGGGCCGGTGTGCTTGTGCCGGTGGACTTCGTAACCGGCGCGGAAGACGTTCTCGACGATCCACAGGCCCTCGGCCTCTTTGACCTGAATCACCTTGAGTTTCGAGCCGTCCGGCAGTTCGACGAACGGGAGCTCGTCGGCCCCGATGTGGACTGCGGATGGGATGTCGAACGTCGTCATTGATGTCGCCTCTCTCGCGGGTTGCGGATGTGGCTCACATCATACGATGCATATTTCCGGTTTTCAACTACCTGAAATGAGTGACCTAAAGACCGACGATGCCGAGCAGGTCGCGAAAGTCGGTGATGCGGTGTTCGGGCTCGCAGTCCTGGTGGTGTTTGGTGCCCTGGTCGGAGTCGTACATGACGGTGCGCATCCCGGCTTCGCGAGCGCCGTAGATGTCCCGATGCATGTCGTTGCCCACATAGAGGGTCTTGTCAGCCGGCACGCCCATGCCGTCGAGGGCGAATTGGAACAGCCGGCGATCGGGCTTGCGGAAGCCGTGGTCACCGGAGACGACGATGGGGTTGAAGTACTCGGTGAGGCCCACTTTGTGCAATTCGCCGCGCGCATAGCTGCTCTGGCCGTCGCTGACGATGGCCAGCGGGAAATGCTCCCGCAGGATGCGCAACGTCGAGCGCACGTGCGGGTACAACTTGAGCTTGCGCCGCGTGACCCCGCGGTAGATCTCGGCCAGCGTCAACGGCAACTCGGCGAGGCGCTGCGGCGGCAACCCCCGGGTGTAGTCGCTGGCGAAGTCCTCGACGATCGAACGCCAGATGCCCGGACCGTCGAATTCCGGGTGTACCTCCGGGCTTTGGCGCTGCTGGGCCTTGAGCCGCTCGAAGTACAGATCGCGGATGTGATGGCGGCGCAGATCAATCCCCTGATAGGTGAGGAAGTGGCCGACCGCCCGGAACGCCTCTTCGCGGTGATCGTCGGTGCGGATCTCGATCAGTGTGCCGTTGACGTCGAAAGCGATGGCAGCAAGGTCCATACTCACGAAGCCTGCAGCAGCAGCTTGGCTTTGCGGACCAGGCGCGCGCCGTACTCGGGTGAAATGTAGTCGTTGCGGGCGATCCGCAGCAGGTTGAGCGCCATGAAGTACGGCACCCGCGACGTGATCGACGCGAAAGCACTACCGCGGTCGGGGAAATGGCAGCTGTACTCCCACAGGAAGTGACCGATGAAGGGCTCGGCGCGCTTGCGGGAGCCGGTGGCGAGCATGAACGCATGCTGCAATTCCCCGGCCACCCGCCCGACGTCGAACATCCGGTCCCCGCGCTTCATCCGCTCCAGGTCGATGGCGGCGACGTCCAGGCCATGGCCGAACAGGAAGTTCGCCGGGGTGGCGTCACCGTGCAGCCACACCTGGCGGTCCTGCCACATCGCCGGGCGGTCTCGCCACAGCCCTTGCAACCACAGCAGTTCCTCGGCATCCCAGTGACCGATGCGGTGGTGGCGCTCGAGCCGCTCGACGATCTGGCCGAAGTAGCGGCAGTCGACGTCGAAGTCGACGGTCTTACCGTTCGCCGTCCGATTATGTTGTGTGGCAAGAAAATACGCGAGGGCCTTCAGGCGCCAGTACAGGTGGGCGTGGTCGTTGTCCCGGATGGACCGCTCGATGGCGGCACTGAACTGCTCACCGGCGTAGAACTCCAGGGCGATGACCCCGTTGATGTCGGGTGCCACCGCCAGCGGGCGGATCACGTGGTGCGGTGAGCCGACGAGGTCGTACCCGCGCAACCGCTGAAGACTGTCGTACTCGCGGTAGGCCATGCCCGCGGCTTTGTCGCGATCCCACCCGAAGCGCGGACCGTAGAACTTGCAGATGACCCGGGCCCGGCTGTGCTTTTCCTCGTAGGCGTAGACCTCATTGCTGCCGTGCAACCGAAAGGCCCGAAACGCCGGGGACGGGGTGTGCGCGCCAAGATGGTCTCGGCAGATGCTGCCGAGAAAACCATGTAGCCGGTCGTCGCGACGGACGTAGCCGACGTACTTTCCGATAACAGCGCCTCCCGATGCCAGACAGCGAGAGGCTGTGTTCGCCGATCAGTCACCAACTGTTCATCAGCGTAATGGCGAACCGTCATCTTGGCGCGGCGAGCAAACCGCGCAGCGGCAAAAGCGTTGCCGCCCTAGGCCGACCTGGCCCGCCGCCACTCCCGGACCGCGCTGATCGCGGTCTTGAGACCACGCTTGCGACCGGTCTGCGGATCCACCCCGGCGTAGCCCGGATCGAGATCGGCGAACATCCGCTCGCTGCGAGTCTCCGGTGCGTTATCGGCGGTGTCGCGCAGGAACCGGTCCGGTAGCGACAGCTTGGCGATGGTCCGCCACGACTTGCCGTACTGGACCAGGAAAGGCCCACTGGTGTACGGCAGGTCGTACTTCTCGCAGAGTTGGCGCACCCGCACCGAGATCTCGGAGAGCCGGTTGCTCGGCAGGTCCGGATACAGGTGGTGCTCGATCTGGTAGGACAGGTTGCCGGTCATGAAATCCATCGCCGGGCCGCCGTCGATGTTGGCGCTGCCGAGCATCTGGCGCAGATACCACTGGCCCTTGCTCTCGCCCACCATGTCGGTCTTGGTGAATTTCTCTGCGCCATCAGGGAAGTGGCCGCAGAAGATCACCGCGTTGGCCCACACGTTGCGGATCACGTTGGCCACCGCGTTGGCCGTCGCCGTCGAGCGGAACGTCGCCCCCGGCGACAGCGAGGTGATGGCCGGGAATGCCACGTAATCCTTGAACAGCTGCCTGCCGGCCTTGACGCCGAACTCACGCACACGGATCAGCGTGGCCTTGCGGTCGTCGCGGCCCTTGGAGATCTTGCCGAGCTCCAGGTGCTGCAGCCCCACGCCCCATTCGAAGCCGATGGCCAGCAGGGTGTTGAACAGCAGGTTGCCGTAGAGGTTGAACGGCTTCCAGCGCTGATCGCGGGTCACCCGGATCACGCCGTAGCCCACATCGTCGTCCATGCCGAGGATGTTGGTGTACTTGTGGTGCATGAAGTTGTGGGTGAACCGCCAGTGCTTGGAGGACCCGCTCATGTCCCACTCCCACGTCGAGGAGTGAATCTCGGGATCGTTCATCCAGTCCCACTGGCCGTGCATGACGTTGTGGCCGATCTCCATGTTCTCGATGATCTTGGCCACGCCCAGGGTTGCCGTTCCGGCCCACCACGCGGATCGCTTCGAGCTGGCGGCCAGCATCAGCCGGCCGGCGATCTCGAGGCCGCGCTGGGCGGCGATGGTGCGGCGGATGTAGCGAGCGTCCCGCTCGCCCCGGGAGTCTTCGATGTCTTGGCGGATGGTGTCGAGTTCGACGGCAAGGCTCTCGATATCGGCGTCAGTGAGATGCGCGAAGACGTCCACGTCGGTGATTGCCATGTGTCAGGCCTCCCTTCAGCTTCCTACGCTACCGTAACCTACGTACCCGTAGGTTACTAGCCAGTAAACCTCATACATCGAGTACACAGTCACCGGACGGCGACGAAACGCACGTCTGAATTCGGGTGCCGGGCTCGTGCTCGGCGCCGGTACGCAGGTCACGGACATGTCCGTCGACCAGGCTCACCACACACGACTGGCAGATGCCCATCCGGCAGCCGAACGGCATCCGGACACCGGCCTGCTCCCCCGCCTCCATCAGCGAGGTCGCCGCATCCACCGTCAGCGTCTTGCCACTACGCCCGAAGGTGACCGTGCCGCCCTGACCGTGACCGGGTGCGCGGGAGGCCGCGAAGCGCTCCAGATGCAGACGATCGGCGATGCCGGCCGCCCGCCACAGTGAGTGGGCATCGTCGAGCATGCCCTCGGGCCCACAGGCCCAGGTCTGGCGCTCACGCCAGTCCGGCACCAGTTCGCCCACTCGCTGGAGATCCAGCCGTCCCTCGGTGCGGGTGGTGCGCACCGTCAGCCGGTAGCCCGCGTGGTCGCGTGCGAGCTGTTCGAGTTCGGCAGCGAACATGACGTCGGATTGCGTTGGGGCCGAATGAATGTGGACGACGTCCCCAATCTGGTCACGGCGGGCCAGGGTGCGCAGCATCGACATCACCGGGGTAACCCCGGAGCCGCCGGTCAGGAAGAGCACCGACGCCGGTGCGGGATCGGGCATGACGAAGTTGCCCTGGGGTGCGGCCAGCCGCACGATGGTGCCCGGCTGCACACCACCGACAAGGTGGGTGGACAGAAAGCCCTCGGGCATCGCCTTGACCGTGATCGCGATCGTCCGGCTCGAGCCGGATGTCACCGGGCTCGACGTCAGCGAGTAGGACCGCCACCGCCAGCGGCCGTCGACCAGCAGGCCGATCCCGACGTACTGGCCCGGCTCGTAGTCGAAGGTGAACCCCCAGCCCGGCTTGATCACCAGCGTCGCGGAGTCCTCGGTCTCCCGGCGGACCTCGACCACCCGGCCCCGCAGCTCCCGCGCCGACCACAGCGGGTTGGCCAGCTGTAGATAGTCGTCGGGAAGCAGGGGCGTGGTGATCCGGCCGACCAGTGCGCGCGCCGCATCGATCAGCGGCCGCTTTCCGGCGCCCGCGACCACCGGCCGCTCCGTGTCGACCACATGTGCACTGCTCTTGACATCGCTTTTGCCCATGTCTGCTCCTGCCGTGTCCAACCTACGGTACCGTAACTTACGGTTCCGTATCCAGGCGCTCACAGCAGTTCGAGCAGGAACGGCAGCTCTTGACTGGCATACCAGGCCAGGTCATGGTCTTGGGCATCGCCGACCGTCAACTCGGCGTCCTCGTCGCCCAGATCCGCGTCGTCGATGACGGCGATCGCGGCTTCGACAGCGGATTCGGCCGCGGCATTGTCGACGTAGGCGGCCACCACCTGGTCGAGCCCGACCCGCCCGTCGAGGCGCACCACGGCATCGTCGAGGTCGGGGCGGGACGTCACCGCGGCGTCGGGGACGTCGGCCACCAGTACCGCGCGGCGCAGTGGCAGACCCGGGCCCGAATCAGACTCGGAGGCCAGCAGCCGCAGCGAGGCCAGCGCCGCTTCACCTAGGGCGACCTCGGCGAGTTCTTCGTCATCACCCTCGGCATAGGACTCACGCAGGGTGTGGGTCACCGCGAACGCCGTACCGGACAGCGGCTGCATGGAACTGTCGACGACCAACCGTTGGAGCATGGCCAACGTGGCCGGGATATACACCCGCACCCACGAAGATTAGCTGCCGTTCTCCTGATCGCCGACGAGGGTGGACACGTAGTCGGGCACATACGTCGCCAACTCACGTGCGGGGCGGTAGTAGCTGCCGCTGATCACCGGGCGCTCCGGCAGGTCGACCTTGGGCAGATCGACCTCGTGATAGTCGATGCTCGACAGCAGGTGGGCCATCATGTTCAGGCGTGCGTGCTTTTTGATGTCGGATTCCACGACGTACCACGGGCTGTTGGGCACGTCGGTGTGCACCATCATCTGGTCCTTGGCGCGCGAGTAGTCCTCCCACCGGTAGATCGACTCCAGGTCCATCGGTGACAGTTTCCATTGCCGCACAGGATCATTGAGCCGCGAGCGGAACCGGCGCAGCTGCTCCTCGTCGGACACCGAGAACCAGTACTTGCGCAGGAGGATCCCGTCGTCGAGGAGCATCTGCTCGAAGATCGGCGTCTGCCGCAGGAACAGCGAATGTTCCTGCGGGGTGCAGAATCCCATCACCTTCTCCACGCCGGCCCGGTTGTACCAGGACCGGTCGAAGAGCACGATCTCGCCCTTGGCAGGCAACTGCTGGATGTAGCGCTGGTAGTACCACTGCCCGCGTTCGCGCTCGGTCGGCGCGGGTAGCGCCTCGATGCGAGCCACCCGGGGGCTCAGATACTCGGTGATGCGCTTGATCGTTCCGCCCTTGCCCGCGGCATCACGGCCCTCGAAGATCACCACGATGCGCGCACCGGTGTGGCGCACCCACTCCTGAAGTTTGACGAACTCTGTTTGCAGCCTGAACAACTCGGCTTCGTAGGCCTCGTTGGAGATCTTGCGAACAGACTTCTTCTTCTGTTTGCCCTTCGGTGGTGAACCGTTCGTCTCGACGTCGCCCATCGCCGCATCGTACGACCGCGCGGTCCTGTGCGCTGAGCAAGTGGATTACTGGGCGGCCCCCGATGCCTGCCGCATGAGCTAGGTGTGAATCGGCAGGGTCATCGTCAACCGGTAGCCGCCGTCGTCGCAACGCCCTGCCGTCAGCTCGCCGCCCAGCAGCTCCGCGCGTTCCTGCAGGCCGAGCAGTCCGTGCTGGGAACTCGGCAGTTGTTCAGGCGCACGGGTGGGTTTGGTGTTGGTCAACGACACACTCACCCGGTTCGGGTCGACACGCAGTGCGAGAGTGGCGCTGGCGCCGGGGGCGTGTTTGGCGATGTTGGTCAGGCCCTCCTGGACTGCGCGATAGACCGCGCGCTGCACCGGAGCCGGGGGCGCAGCACCGAGATGGTCGACGGTGTCGATGCGGGTCGGCACGCGCGAGGACGCCACGAGGGCCGCGATGTCGTCGATCCCGGGTTGTGGCGCGAGACCGACACCCGGCTCCCCAGATGGCCGCAGCACCCGGACCATCTCCCGCAACTCATCGAGAGTCCGGACACTGAGCATCCGGATCGTCCGCGCCGCATCGATCGCGGCCGAGTCGTGCGAGGTGACTTGCAGCGCACCGGCCTGCACAGCGATGAGGCTGACCTGGTGGGACACCACATCGTGCATCTCGCGGGCAAGCGCCGCCCGTTCGCCGGCCACCGCGCGCTCGACGACCAGTTCCTCTTCATGCCGCCGGACCCGCTCGATCTCGGCCAGCTTGTCCGACAGTTCGGAGCGCGCGGTGATGAGCATGCCCAGCCACACCGGCGCCGTCGAGAAGATGATGGCGTAGACCAGGTTCAGCAACGTGTCGACGCCTGAGTAGGACTGATCCCACAGTGCGGTGTAGCAGACGAAGAACGCCGCGCAGGCTGCGACGATGCCGAGCCTGGCCGGCCGCCGCTCGCCGATGGTGTAGAGCGCGATCATCGCGGCGATGACCGCTGAATCCGTCGCCACCGCTGGCAGCGCGAGTATCAGCGCCAGGTACGGCGCCCTGCGGCGGATCAGCAGGCCCGTCACCGCGATCCCGGCCAACACCCAGTGGCGGACGGGCTCGTCGGGCAGCAGCGAGCCCAACGCGTCTCCGAGGCTCAGCGCGAACACCGCGAACTCAATGAGCACCCGCCGGGTCTTCGCGCTGGGAGCGGACTTCAACATGGATCGTCGAGCAGACGTGCGCGCTGGGCGATGATCGCGGCCTCGACCCGCGACTTGACGCCGAGTTTGGACAAAATCGAGGAGACCTGGTCCTTTACTGTTCCCACGCTCGAGTACAGGGTCGATGCGATTTCCCCGTTGGAACGGCCCCGCGCCAGCAGGCGCAGCACCTGGCCTTCCCGGTCAGACAATCCGCCGATGATCCGCACCGCAGTGTCGTCGGGCCGGTCACCCAGATATCCGGCGATCACCTTGGGGCTGACCTTGTTGGACAGGACCAGTCCGCCCGCGGCCAGACTGCGCACCAGGTGCGGCAGCTGCTCGGGGTCGGTGTCCTTCAGAAGAAATCCCGCAGCCCCCAAACGCAACGCCTTCGCGATGTACTCGTCAGTGTCGAAGGTGGTCAACATCGCCACTGCCGGGGGCGACGCCAACTGCGCAAGGTCGGCAAGGACGCCCAAACCGTCCTTGCCGGGCATCCGGATGTCGAGCAGAACGACGTCGGGCCGGCAATCGGTGATGACCCGCACCGCCTGCACGCCGTCACAGGTCGCAGCCACCTCGATGTCGTCGATGGCGGACAGAATCAACTCGAATCCGGATCGGATCAGCGCTTCGTCATCGACGATGACGACTTTCAACACCCGAGTTCTCCTCGCCTGCCTGTGACGGCTTCCCCCCGAGCTTATTCATCCGCGCCGGGCCGTCGACACGAGAACACCCAACTCCAGTCAGGTGACTGGTGACAAACAGCCGATCGTCGAAAGGCGCCATCTTGCCGTAAGACGACCGGCTGCCCGATCTGGCCGATCGGTGGATGGGCGAACCAGCCCTGGCCGTCGATCATCGAATCGTGCACATGCTGGACTGGCAGTTGTTGTCCGGCCCGCTTCCCCGACTGCTGCAGATCGCGGGAATCGTGGCGGCAACATGGTTGCTGGTCCGGATGCTGAAGGGTCCGGCACGGCCGCTGGCCAAGACAACAGCGTGCGTGATCTACCTGACCGTCGCGTTCGCGGTGACGGTGGCCGGTGATGAGTTGGCCCGCAATGTGTGGAAACTCTTCCCGGACCGGATTCCGGTCTCGGTGTTGCTGTGGGCCGGAGCAGCCGTCTTCACGTTGTGCCTGGCCGCCTCGCTTGCGGTGTCCGCTGAACGCTGGGCCGTCAGTGCGGGTTTGGTGGTGTCAACGGTCATTGTGATGACCGCCTGCGCCAATCAGGTCAACGCTCTGTTCGCCGCCTATCCGACTCCTCGGGACGCGCTGGGAATGGCCCGGCCGGATGACGTGGCCCTGCCTGCGTTGCGGACTCAGACACTGGCACGCGACATGACCGGACCGTTGGAACGATCCTGGACCCCGCCGCCCAGCCTCCCCACGCGGGGAAAGCTGAGCTCTGCAGACATCCCCGGCACGGTGTCGGGCTTCGTCGCACGGCGCGCGAAGATCTACCTGCCTCCGGCGTACTTCGGCGACGTCCAACCCCGCCTTCCAGTACTTGTCCTTCTCACCGGTCAACCGGGGACGCCGCAAGACTGGGTGGGTGCGGGAAAGCTGATGCGCATCATGGACGACTTCGCCGGCGCCCACCGCGGCCTGGCGCCGGTCGTCGTCGTGCCCGACCCGACAGGCGGGCCGTTCCGCGACCCGCTATGCCTGAATTCCCCGCTGGGAAATGTCGACACCTACCTTGCAACGGACGTCCCGGCCTGGATCAAAACCCACCTCAGCGTCGACCTGCGGCCCTCTGCCTGGGCCGTCGCGGGAGCCTCCTACGGCGGGACCTGCGCTCTGCAGCTGGGCACCAACCACGCCGATGTCTACCCCAGCTTCATCGATATCGCTGGATCGGCGGAACCCACGCTCGGCGATCGTCGGCGCACTGTCACCGAAGTCTTCCGTGGCGATGAGACGGCCTTCCGCCGCGTAAATCCGTTGGATCTGCTGAATATTCGTCGCTACCCTGACAGCGCGGCTGCAATTGTGGTCGGCGACGCTGACTATGACACCCGCGGCGATGCAGCTCGGGTCCACGAGGCAACCGCAGCCGCGGGGATGCAGAGCCACCTCACCGAACTCCATGGCGCACATGACTGGCGCGTCTTCTCAGCGGGACTGGCCACCGAACTTCCCTGGCTGGCAAGACGAGTCAACCTCATCAGTCCGACTTGACGGCACGGCTGAGCATCCCGCGCTACCCGCCGTATTGAACAGGAGCCGACCAACATGTCCGACAACCGCCCCGTGGCGACCCGCCGCGGGTTGGAACTGACGCGTTTGCAGTTGCTCTGGTCGTTCGCGTCCCCGCATCGCGGCACACTGGCCGGCGGGACACTTCTGGGCCTGATCGGCTCAGCCGCCGGCCTGGCCACACCGATGATCACCAAAGCGGTGCTGGACACCCTTGGTAGCCACGCTTCGCTCGTCGTTCCCGTCGCGAGCCTGATTGCACTGTTGTTGCTCAGCGCCACAGTTCGGTGTTGGCAGGCAATCCTTCTCGGCTCCCTTGGTGAACGAGTCGTGCTCGAAGCGCGCGAGACGATGGTGAACCGCATGCTGCGCGCCACCGTCCAGGCCGTGACCAAACGACCCGCGGGCGAACTGGTCACCCGGGTGACCTCCGATTCGGTTCTGCTGCACGAGGCGGCCTCCAGCAGCGTCATCGGACTCATCAACGGGTTCGTCATGCTGGTCGGCACGCTGGTGCTGATGGCTGTGCTGGACGTGCCACTGCTGCTCGCAACGCTCGGCGCGATCGTCGTGGTCTCGATCCTGTTCCTGGTTCTCATGCCGGGTGTCGCCGACGAAAGACAGGCTGCGCAGCAACATCTGGGCCGCGTGGGCGGCACTCTCGAAGCGACGTTGCACGCGATTCGCACAGTGAAGGCCAGCCGCGCAGAGCAACGCCAGTCCGACAAGATCATCGAATCAGCCAGGGTGGCAGCCGAGCACAGCATTCGCGCCGTCCGAAGAGAATCGATTGCCGAAACCATCGCATGGGCCGGCGTCGATTTCGCGATCATCATGATCCTGACGGTCGGCGCCTGGCGGGTGGGCAGCGGCGCCATGGAACTGTCCAGTCTGGTCGCTTTCCTGCTCTACGCGTTCGGCCTGATGGACCCAGTGACCGAGTTGTCCACCAATGTCACCACGCTGCAGACGGGGATCGCCGCCGCTGGGCGCATCCGCGAGGTCCAGCAACTGGACACCGAACCAATCCTGGATTCGGGCGTGCGCCCGGCCGGCGGAGCGCGTATCGGCCAACCCGCTCTGGAATTACGTTGCGTCACAGCTGCTTACGAGGGACGTCGGGCGGCCGTTCACGACGTGAACCTGATCGTCCCGGAGCGCGGACACATCGCGATCGTCGGCCCCTCAGGGGCCGGCAAGACGACGGTGTTGTCGCTCATCATGCAGTTCCTCGTGCCCCAGAGCGGCGAACTGTTCTTCAGCGGACAACCGTATTCGACCGTCGGACATGACCACATCCGCAGCCGGCTGGCTTTCGTGGAACAGGAGACACCTGTCCTGCCGGGCACGGTCCGGGAGAACCTGCTCTACCGCGCCGGTTCGGCGACCGATCAGCAATTGCACCGGGTGCTCGATGAAGTCCGCCTGGCAGACGACATCGCCGCGCTCGAACACGGGCTGGACACCGACCTCACATCGTCGGCGATATCGACGGGACAACGCCAGCGCATCGCACTGGCGCGCGCGATCATCAAACCGTCCGAGGTGCTGGTCCTCGACGAGGCGACCGCACACGTCGACGGACTCAGTGAAGCCGCCATCCACGACTGCATTCGGCTGCGAGCCCGGGTTCAGGCTGTCGTCACCGTCGCACACCGCCTGTCGACGGTGGTCGACGCCGACACGATCGTCGTGATGCAGGACGGACGCATCCGGGCGCGGGGCACACACGCTGAACTGCTGGCATCCGACGGGCTCTACCGCAATCTGGTCGCCGCGATGCACATCCCGACCCGGTAAGCACGTCAGCCATTCGGCGGCCGACAGCGGCCTGTCGGCGGATTCCGGTCCCATTCTCGGGCCGTCAGGCTGGTCGGGTCGTGGTTGGTCGCTACCAAGTCTGAGGTGCGTCATGAAGATCGTGGGTTCCCTTTTGGCACTGGTGACGTCGGTTGTGGTCGAACTGGCCTGCGGTGCAGGAATCTCCACCGCGGGTGTCGACAACCAACTCAGCGTGGTCGACGGCCAAGGCCGCACCTTGACCGTCGAGCAGGTGGACACCTTCCTCGACGGCGTCGCTCCCCTGGACCGCAATCGGTTGACTCGCGAGTGGTTCCACTCCGGCAAGGCCGTCTACACCGTGGCCGGTGACAGGGCCGACGACTTCGCCGGCACCTTGGAGCTGGGCTATCAGGTCGGCTTCCCCTGGTCGCTGGGGGTCGGCATCAACTTCAGCTATACGACGCCCAACGTCCTGCTCGACAAGGCGTCGATCTCGCCCAACAGGTTCAATCCGTTGGGGCAGGTGATCACACCCAATCTGCTTCCGGGCGTGTCGATTAAGGCCAACCTGGGCAACGGCCCCGGCATCCAGGAGGTCAGCACCTTCTCGGTAAACGTCAAGGGCGCCACTGGCAGCGTGGCGGTGTCCAATGCTCACGGCACCGTCACCGGGGCCGCCGGCGGGCTGCTGCTTCGGCCGTTCGCCCGCCTGATCTCCAAGACCGGGGACAGCGTGACCACCTATGGCGACGCCTGGAACATGAACTGAGACAAGAGGATTACCGGGCGGCTTCGAGAAGTTCCTCGAGCGATTCGGCCAACAGCGCAGGTAGGACGTCGACGTCGCTCATAGCGTCGCGGTCGGCGTTGATGCCGAAGTACAGCATGCCGCAGTAGGACGTCACGCCGATCGCGAGCACCTGGTTGTGCAGCAGCGGTGGGACGGCGTAGGTCTCCAACAGCTTCGTTCCCGCCAGATACATCTGGGACTGCGGACCGGGCACGTTGGTGATCAACAGGTTGAACTGGCGCGCGGAGAACTGGGTGGCCACCCGGGTACCCATCGCGTGCAGCGTCGGCGGCGCGAACCCCGACAGCGTGACGATGGTGCGGGCGTCGACCAGACTGGCCGCCGCCGAGTGCGACTCGGTGGCGTGCGCGATCTGGGACAACCGCACCACCGCATTTCCTTCTCCCACCGGCAGGTCCACCAGGAACGGCGCCACCTCGCTGATCGCCTGCCCGGGACCCGAGCCGTCCAGATCTGCTTCGGGATAGACCGACGTCGGGGCCATGGCACGCACCGTCGCCGTGTTGGTCACCGGCTCGCCGCGCGACATCAGCCAGTTGCGCAGCGCCCCGGCGATGACAGCGAGCACGACGTCGTTGACGTCGCAGTCGTAGCGCGACCGCACCTTGCGGTAGTCGGCCAGCGAGCCGCTGGCCACAGTGAACCGCCGGTTGCGCGAGACCTTGGTGTTCAGCGGGCTGTCGGGTGCGGTCCCGCGCGCCACGGTGCGGGCGACATCGGTCAGCCGGCGCCCCAGATCGGCCAGCTCAGTGCTGCTGGTGGCCACATCGGTGACCGCCGAACGGACCGCCTCGATCTGCTGGCCCGGGCGAGCCAGCCAGTCCCCGACCGCCCCGAGCAGCAGCTGACGGCTGCTGGGCTCGCGCCCAGGAATCCAGATGTCTTCGCCGAATGCCGGCGGCCGCTGCGTGCGGTCGGCGATGACGTGGCCGATCTCCAGGGCGGTCATCCCGTTGACCAACGCCTGATGCGTCTTGGTGTAGACGGCCAGCCGATTCTTGGCCAGGCCCTCGATGAGGTACATCTCCCACAGTGGCCGGGAGCGGTCTAGCGGCCGCGAACCCAGCCGGGCGATCAGTTCGTGCAGCTGGGCGTCGCTGCCCGGTGACGGCAGCGCCGAGCGGCGCACGTGATAGGTGATGTCGAAGTCGGGGTCGTCGACCCATACCGGGCGGGCCAGCCCCAGGGTCACCTCACGGATCTTCTGCCGGTACCGCGGGATCTGGGGCAGCCGGTGCTCGATGGTCTCCAGCAGGGTGTCGTAGCTCAGCCCGGCGCGCGGCTTGCGCAGGATCGACAGCGAGCCGACGTACATGGGCGTCGAAGTGTTCTCCAGGTGGAAGAACGACGCATCCGATGCTGACAACCGAGTCACCATCGTTGCGCTATTCCCCTCGTCGACTAGAACCATTCCCCCGGGTCGCTCCGCTCCTGCCCGCCGAGCAACCATTCCCGTCCCGACACGGTAACCGCCACCGGCGCTCGCCCGCATGACGGGTGCACACGCGACAGCGCCGACTGTGCCATCATGACGCCAACGGTTCGCTCCTCTCCAGCGGCCGGTCACCGATCGACCGATCACCGGAGAGTGCCCATGTCCAGCGTCGTTCCCGTCGTCGACTACGAGCCCCCCACAGCACATGTCGGGGTGGGCCCGGTGCGTCTTGTCCGCAGGCCGACGCCACACCCATCGCCTCGCCCGCTGCCCCCGCAGGACAGCGCACCGATGCGGGCGGCCGGCGGTTTCGCCGACGCCGCGCTGCGCCGAGTGCTGGAGGTGATCGACCGGCGACGTCCGCTGGCCCAGTTGCGTCCGCTGCTCGCCGGTGGCCTGGTCGACTCGCTGCTGCCCGCGGTGGTGCGCCAGCAGCGCCGCTCCCCGGCGCGGCTGCGCCGGTTGCGGGTTCAGCCGGTGGGAGCAGACGGCACCGCGGCCGAAGTGGCAGCGACGTACACCCGCGACGATCGGGTGCACGCGATCGCCTGCCGGGTACAGCAGATGCCGACGCCGGCCGGCCTGCGCTGGCAGGTGGTCGCCCTGCACATCGGCTGACCCGAGCGGTCAGCCGCGGCGCAGCGTCTTCTGGTCCTTGGCCCGCTGACGCGCGGCTTCGCGGCGCTCCTTGCGGGTGCCGCCGGCCGCCGCCGACGCGGCGTGCTTGCCGCCACCGTTGCGCTTGATCTCGGCCGAACCGTCCTCGGCCGGACCCGTGTAGGTCAGCTGGCGCGAGTCCTCGTCGTCAATTCCCTTGGCGCGCAACGCCGGTGCGGCATGTCGCGCTTGGGGCTCGGCCTCCGCGGCGCCCAAGTTGGCCAGCCCCTCGGGTACCGCCACCGGCGCCACCGAAGGTGTCTGCGGCACGGCCTCGACCTGGACGTTGAACAGGAAGCCGACGGACTCCTCCTTGAGGCCCTCGAGCATGGCGACGAACATGTCGTAGCCCTCGCGCTGGTACTCGACCAGCGGGTCGCGCTGCGCCATGGCCCGCAGGCCGATGCCTTCCTTGAGGTAGTCCATCTCGTAGAGGTGCTCACGCCACTTGCGGTCGATGACGTTGAGCAGGACGTTGCGCTCCAGCTGGCGCATCGCGCCTTCACCGGCGAGCGCCTCGATCTCAGCTTCCCGCTTGGTATAGGCGTCTTCGGCGTCCGCGATGAGAGCGTCGAGCAGCTCCTCGCGGGTCAGCTCGCCGGGTTCGCCAACGGCGTCGGAGTCGATCAGGTCGTGGTGGTCGATGCCCACCGGGTAGAGCTGCTTGAGCGCGGCCCACAGCTGCTCGAGGTCCCAGTCCTCGGAGTAGCCCTCGGCGGTGGCCCCGTCGACATAGGCGGTGACGACGTCGATGAGCATGTCGTGGGCCTGCTGCTGCAGGTTCTCGCCCTCCAGGATCCGGCGGCGCTCCTCGTAGATGACCTTGCGCTGCTGGTTCATCACCTCGTCGTACTTGAGCACGTTCTTGCGGATCTCGAAGTTCTGCTGCTCGACTTGGGTCTGGGCGCTCTTGATGGCGCGGGTGACCATCTTGGCCTCGATCGGCACGTCGTCGGGCAGGTTGAGCCGGTTCAACAAGCTCTCCAGCGTTTCGCCGTTGAAGCGCTTCATGAGCTCGTCACCGAGCGACAGGTAGAACCGGGATTCGCCGGGGTCACCCTGGCGGCCGGAGCGGCCGCGCAGCTGGTTGTCGATACGGCGCGACTCGTGGCGTTCGGTGCCCAGCACGTAGAGACCGCCGACGGCGATGACGTCCTCGGCCTCCTCGGCGGCCTCGGCCTTGACCTTGGGCAGCTCTTCGTGCCAGGCGGCTTCGTACTCGTCGGGCGTCTCGACGGGATCCAAGCCACGTTCCCGCAGGCGCAGGTCGACCAGGAAGTCGACGTTGCCGCCGAGCACGATGTCGGTACCGCGGCCGGCCATGTTGGTGGCCACCGTGATCGCCCCACGACGGCCGGCCTCGGCGATGATGGCCGCTTCCTGCTCGTGGTACTTGGCGTTGAGGACGTTGTGCGGAACGCGACGCTTCTGGAACTGGCGCGAGAGGTACTCGGACCGCTCGACGCTGGTGGTGCCGATCAGGACCGGCTGGCCCTTCTCGAAGCGCTCGGTGACATCGTCGACGACCGCGATGTACTTGGCTTCTTCGGTCTTGTAGATCAGGTCGGTCTGATCCTTGCGGACCATCGAGCGGTTGGTTGGGATCTGAACCACGCCGAGCTTGTAGATCTCGTGCAGCTCGGCGGCCTCGGTCTCGGCGGTGCCGGTCATGCCGGAGAGCTTGTCGTAGAGCCGGAAGTAGTTCTGCAGGGTGATCGTGGCCAGCGTCTGGTTCTCGGCCTTGATCTCGACGCGCTCCTTGGCCTCGATGGCCTGGTGCATGCCTTCGTTGTAGCGCCGGCCGATCAGCACGCGGCCGGTGAACTCGTCGACGATGAGGACGTCGCCGTTGCGGACGATGTAGTCCTTGTCGAGCTGGAAGAGTTCCTTGGCCTTCAGCGCGTTGTTGAGGTAGCTCACCAGCGGGGAGTTGGCGGCCTCGTAGAGGTTGTCGATGCCGAGCTGGTCTTCGACGAACTCGACGCCGAGCTCGTGCACGCCGACGGTGCGCTTGCGGATGTCGACCTCGTAATGAGTGTCCTTCTCCATCAGCGGCACGATGCGGGCGAACTCGGTGTACCAGTGCGAGGCGCCGTCGGCCGGACCGGAGATGATCAGCGGGGTGCGGGCTTCGTCGATCAGGATGGAGTCGACCTCGTCGACGACGGCGTAGTTGTGGCCACGCTGCACCAGGTCGTCGAGCGAGTGCGCCATGTTGTCGCGCAGGTAGTCGAAGCCGAACTCGTTGTTGGTGCCGTAGGTGATGTCGGCGGCGTAGGCGACGCGTCGTTCGTCGGGGGTCATCTGGGCCAGGATCACGCCGACCTCGAGTCCCAGGAAGCGGTGCACGCGACCCATCCACTCGCTGTCACGCTTGGCCAGGTAGTCGTTGACCGTGACGACGTGCACGCCATCCCCGCTGATCGCGTTGAGGTAGGCGGGCAGCACACAGGTCAGGGTCTTACCCTCACCGGTCTTCATCTCGGCGACGTTGCCAAAGTGCAGGGCCGCACCACCCATGACCTGAACGTCGAAGTGCCGCTGGGACAGCACCCGCCAGGCCGCCTCGCGGGCTACCGCGAACGCCTCGGGGAGCAGGTCATCGAGGCTTTCGCCGTCGGTGTAGCGCTTCTTGAACTCGTCGGTCTTGGCCCGCAGCTCGGCGTCGGTGAGCTTCTCTACGTCGTCAGACAAGGTGTTGACATAGTCAGCCACCCCCCTGAGGCGCTTGACCATGCGACCTTCACCAAGGCGCAGTAACTTCGACAGCACTTGTTCCCCTGGAACTTATAAGAGGGAGTTTCCCTCGTGGATTGGAGACGTGAGCGCTCTCCATCCTAGGTGAAGCGCTATTGGCCACCCGTCAGCCTGACCCGGCTCGCAGCGCGAGCCGGATCAGGCTGCTGAGCTCAGGACAGCCGGATCAGGCCGTAGTCGTAGGCGTGCCGGCGGTAGACGACCGACGGGCGGTCGCTCTCCTTGTCGTGGAACAAGAAGAAGTCGTGGCCCACCAGCTCCATCTCGTAGAGCGCGTCGTCGACCGTCATCGGCTTGGCCGGGTGGTCCTTGGTGCGCACGATGCGGCCCGGCTCGTGGTCTTCGACCGCGATGTCGTCGACGGCGCTCGCCGTGTCGGACTTGGGGGCGAATGCGGTGGCGGCGTCGATCACGGCGGTCGCCTGATGCAGCGAGACCGGGGTCTTGTCGCCGTAGTGAACCTTGCGCCGGTCCTTGCTGCGCCGCAGCCGGTTCTCGAGCTTGTGGACCGCGGCCTCGAATGCACCGTAGAAGCTCTCGGCGCAGCCCTCGCCGCGGACGACGGGGCCGCGTCCGCGCGCGGTGATCTCGACGTGCTGACAGTTCTTGCGTTGGCGGCGGTTGCGCTCATGCTCGAGCTCGACGTCGAAGCGGTAGATCGTGCGATCGAACCGCTCGAGCCGAGCGAGCTTGCTCGCGACGTACACGCGGTAGTGGTCGGGGACCTCGACGTTGCGACCCGTCACCTGGACTTCGGCGTTGGGCTGGGCTTCGGAGGTCTCGTCGGTATCGGTCAGCTGGTCTGTGTTCACGGATTGGATTGACATGCTTGACAACTCGTTTCTCTTACGGGTTGCACGCACTCGGGCGTGCCCGGCCTGTCATCGATAACTGCGCCGGACAGGAAAGGCACGGATTCTCGCCCGCCGGCGCCAGAGGTCGAGGAACTCACCTCCTACCGTTTCGGCGAAGTGGCGGGCCTGCTACTAGGCCGCCCCCGTGATGTGTTCACGGTGTGTTGGCCCCGACGGTAGTCCGTGTTCACACGGCGAGCCACCTTTTCCAGGTACCAGTTTGGGTGTTCTTTGGACCTTCACAACAAGGACCAAGGACATCGGGTGCTCAGGCGTAGGCGAGGGTCAGCACAGCCGTCACTTGCGCCCCTGCGGTTCGCAGGGTGTGTACCGATTCCCGAGCCGTCGCACCCGTGGTGACGATGTCGTCGATCAGCAGCACCGGACCCTCGACGGGCCGGGTCAGACGCAGCCGTCCGCGCAGATTGTGCTCGCGTGCGGTGCTCGTCAGACCGACCGAATCGCGGACCAGCGCCTTGGTGCGCAGGGCGGCGACGACGGCGATGCCGGGGTGGTGCTCGGTGGCGGCCGTCGCGAGGCGGGTGACGGGATCGCCGCCGCGGCGGCGCGCGGCCGACGCGCGGGTCGGTGCCGGGACGAGGGTGACCGGGGTGTCGGCGATGCCCCACCTGATGAGCTGGTGGATGCCGAGGGCCAAGGCGCGCGACAGCGGGGCGACGAGGTCGCGGCGGCCGTGTTCTTTGAACGCGACGATGGCCTGGCGTCTGGCCCCGGCGTAGTGGCCGAGGGCGAACACCGGCACATCAGGGTCTACGCGCGGAGTGATCAGATGCGGTTCGTCAGCGTGGACCTCCAGGGCCGCGGCGCACCCGTCGCACCACCGGGTCGACGGCGCACCGCAGCCGCCACACTCCAGGGGAAGGACCAGGTCGAGCATCCCTGCAGTGTGGCGCCGGGGTGTGACAGCTCAGAGCCCGGCCGAGCGCCTCTCGACGTCGGCGGCCGCGCCGATCCAGACCGCGTAGGCGGCCGACGTGGCGATCTGGTCGACGACGTCCTCGTTGCCGCCGAGTTCGCGGACCTGGTTGCCGATCGCATAGCGAATGATGTCGACCGATGTCATCAATGGGCTCATGGTTGCCTCCTCGTGCCCCCGTATGACGCCACGGTAGGCCGAGAAAGTTAGGTCGGCTAGGTGATTCGCTGCGGGCTGCGGAGAGGGTGTGACGGGGGTTACTTGGGAGGGGTTCACCCACTCGGATAGCGCTTGAGGTAGACGCAGATGACAGTGCTGAGGCCAGGGTCCGGACCACTCGTGTTCGGCGCCATCTCTTCTCGTTCGTCAGATCGGTGTGCCACGGTTCCAACCCGGCTCCTGAATGAGCAACTCATCATGTTCGCGGCGACGGCAGGACTCCACGAACGCAAGTGCAGAGTCGTGCTCGACCAGGAAGTGCTCGTACTGATCGGGCGTGAGTCGGTAGTACTCCTCGTAGTCGACGACACCGATGGTCACCGGGAACGACGCGTAGTAGCCACCGTCCTTCAGATCGATGCCCAAGGAAAAGCGCTCCTCCCGAGAGAAGTACGTGTCGTCGAACCTCTTGCTTGCCATGTGTGTGCCTCCAGATTGGCGTCGACATCACCCACGCGAGCTTTGGGTTGCTCGCAGAGCTGTTAGTACAAGCGCTCGGTTGTTCAGCCCTAGGTCTCCTGCGGGAAGAGCGGACGGCCGTCGGGTGATTCGTAGCTCCTTCTGATGGTGTCGAGGCCTTGACCGACCAAGTGGGACACGATAACCAACTGCAACAATTAGCTCGCCATTGATCCGCGGCGCGTTGGTCATCGAAGCGAACCCATCCTCTTCAGATCGTCCACCCAAAGTTGCCTCTGGTCTTCATCCAGGTCGACCACTTACATCAGGCCTGTACTGCTGTCACTCTCCACTCTCAGCCCATTTGATCCGCCAGCGTGCGATGAGCACCTCGGCATCACGTGCTGATATCTCCTTGTAGTCGTAGTCGTTGTGCCCCAATTCGTACTTGCGAAGAAACTCGCTAGGCCTCCAGCTGAAGTCGCGTCTCAGCGACTCATCCCTGGGCAGCGGTTGCCCGTGCGTGCGCCGCAGGAGACCCACGGGCCGACCGGCATCATCGAGAAGAGCGAAATACGACACCGGCTCTTCCACTGTCATGACATGCCCCCCTCCGAGGAATCCGCCCACCCGTTCACAGTCGCCTGAACGCGAATCTTCCTGGCGAATTGATCGCAACGTCTGGACGCAGCAGGGCGTCGCTTACCTGTTGCACAACAGCCACTTTCAGAGCTGCAGCATCGGCCGGTAGGCCCGGCGCGTCGCCAGGTTCAGCGAGCAGTACTACACCGCCCGGCACCCCCGGCACCTCCACAGAACCCGCGGGCAAGAGCAATGCGCCCGGCAGCATCGCGATTTCCTGCTCCTCGCGATATCGGGCGAACGGCGCGACGAGCCGACCCGTGATGCTCACAATCGCCGCCAGCCACTCGGCCGTGAAATTCTCGCTGGCTACCCGCGGATCCATTGACGTCGGCAGGATTTCGCTGAGTGTAAAAGCCCGAACCGGCTTCGGCCCTGCCATACCTCGGTAGGTGATCGCAGGCATCGCCGGCAGGCGGGAAATCGTGGTGACAATGTCATCGGTCACTGCGGCCTCCGTTGAGCGTCCTCAATAGCAGCGACAGTTGCACCGGCAGCCCTGCCAACGGATTCTGATCCGTGAGCGTCGCCAATCTGTCCAACGGCGAGTCCACAGTGAGTGTTCCGGGCTGCATCGGCCTGTCTCCGACTTCCTGTGGTGCGGGCGGGTCAGGCCTTCCCTCTTGGGTTCCCAGTCCCGTCGAGCAGCTGATTCTCCAAATCCCCATATGTGATGGGCATGACGTTCATGTAGGGCCTAACGCCTGGAAATCCGATCGACTGCACATCGGGGACAGCTCCCAAAACGAACTTCTCCAAGTGCTTACGCACCAGATCCTCCTTGCCAGGCGGAAGAAGGTCGATCATGCGTTGGCATTCCGCTTCCGCCGGGGCGGTCTTACTGATCCGTTCGTCAAGTCCGAGGTCCTGCCAGATAAGGAACAGCGTCTGGAGACCGTCGTCGACCCTGAGACTGTCACCCACATTAGCGATGATGAATTTCGCGGCATCCTCCAATCGCGTGAATATCGCCTGCACACTTTCGGCGCGCTTGGATGACCTCTCCGGCTTGCGCGTAAAGACGACTTCATACCCGCCACCGTGCGCCCAATCGATTGCGTAACCGGACCACTCGCCGCGGCTCCGCCAATTGGCCCGCCCCTGCTCGATACCCTCACGGTACTTAGTCCGAAAATACAGCCGCGAGCCGTCTTGCTCGGCCGGGTCGTACGGCTGAAGTCCCGCGTTCCGCTGCGCGTCCCGGAGGCGATCGAACGCCCGGACCGCCTCTGCGACAAACCGATTCATCTCATTGCCTGGGGACGAAGCCATTCGATCTCCTAACCTCACGCGCCCGGTGGCGGAATCCGGCGGATGTAACCGCCCTTGAGCAGTTGGTCAATCAATACGTGGTTATTGAACTCATCGGCCACCACGCACTGAGTGCTTCCCTCAGCTCGATGATCGTCGCCGTTCCACCGTCGTCCTGGTGGTCACTTCGATCTGCATGTCGCCGCTGTTGGCGAATCCGATGGGTCAGCGTGCCTACAACGGCTCACCGCGGTTGTCACTCGGCTGGTAGATCAACAGGTCGTCATGGCGGCGGGCACGGCACTCGTCGGCGAACCTGACGGCGGCCTGCCAATCATCGAGGAATCTCTCGTGCTGTTCCGCCGACAAGGCGTAGTGCTCGTTGTACTCGACGATCCGGTTACTCACGGGGATGGAAAGAAAGTGCCCGCTCGTCTTCAGATCGACACCTAGAGAGTAGCGCCCCTCCGCGGAGGCAAGAGTTTCTTGGAATCGTTTATTTGCCATCGTGGTAACTGACCTTGGGACTTTAATCGGAAAAACCGGACTGCCAGAGGCGTCCAAAAACGCACCCCTAAGCTCTGCCACCGAAAACTGGAGATAGTACGACATCATGACCAACAATGCCGCACCAAGGATACTGTCCCTGGTTTCTACTATTGCTTGTCCACGAGGATCAACGAGTCGCAGAAATCCTCGATTGCACCTGCTTAGCGAATAATCCTTGGCAATATCGGCGGGTTCCATCGGGAAATCAAGGCGGAACTGACGTCGCACCGTTCGGTTATCAGCGCCAAAAGTCACCCAAAGATACCTCTCTACGGTTCCGATGTCGTTCGCCGAGAAGACAATACGCTCCGGATCGGCTCGCGAGGCTCGTGTCACGTCAAGCCAGCCAGGACGGTCAGCGCTGTAGCGCACGTAATATCGGTACTCGCCCCCGCCGTTGGAAAAGACAGCAGCGGATGTCGATTCAAATTCCGAGGACGACATTCCTGCCCCACTAGACCAAGCGACCAGCTCATCATCGAACTTAGGAATCTCCATGCGATCGTCCCTCAGCCCATTTGATCCGCCAGCGTGCGATGAGCACCTCGGCATCACGTGCTGATATCTCCTTGTAGTCGTAGTCGTTGTGCCCCAATTCGTACTTGCGAAGAAACTCGCTAGGCCTCCAGCTGAAGTCGCGCCTCAACGACTCATCTCTGGACAGCGGTTGCCCATGCGTGCGCCGCAGGAGACCCACGGACCGACCGGCATCATCGAGAAGAGCGAAATACGACACCAGCTCTTCCACCGTCATGACTTGCCCCCTTCCGAGGAATCCGCCCGCCCGTTCACAGTCGCCTGAACGCGAATCTTCCTGGCGAATTGATCGCAACGTCTGGACGCAGCAGGGCGTCGCTTACCTGTTGCACAACAGCCGCTTTCAGAGCTGCAGCATCGGCCGGTAGGCCCGGCGCGTCGCCAGGTTCAGCGAGCAGTACTACACCGCCCGGCACCCCCGGCACCTCCACAGAACGCGCGGGCAAGAGCAATGCCCCCGGCTGCATCGCGATTTCCTGCTCCTCGCGATATCGGGCGAACGGCGCGACGAGCCGACCCGTGATGCTCACGATCGCCGCCGGCCACTCGGCCGTGAAATTCTCGCTGGCTACCCGCGGATCCATTGACGTCGGCAGGATTTCGCTGAGTGTAAAAGCCCGAACCGGCTTCGGCCCTGCCATACCTCGGTAGGTGATCGCAGGCATCGCCGGCAGGCGGGAAATCGTGGTGACAATGTCATCGGTCACTGCGGCCTCCGTTGAGCGTCCTCAATAGCAGCGACAGTTGCACCGGCAGCCCTGCCAACGAAATCCAATCCGCGAGCTTCCCCATGAATGTCCCACTGCCAGCTCCCAACGTAGACGACGTCGGTCCGATCAAGACCGGGAAATCCAACTTGGACCTGATCATTTTCGGTGATACTCGGCACTCGCCCAGGAAGGTCTTTCAGGAGGAAGACGATCACTTCTGGGGAATTCCCGACATA
Organism: Mycobacterium sp. NBC_00419; assembly: GCF_036023875.1. Taxonomy (NCBI): domain Bacteria; kingdom Bacillati; phylum Actinomycetota; class Actinomycetes; order Mycobacteriales; family Mycobacteriaceae; genus Mycobacterium; species Mycobacterium sp. NBC_00419. The sequence goes on along the minus strand of NZ_CP107931.1, from coordinate 4,157,546 downwards.
GTTGACAGGGCCGCCGAGGATCTGGATCAGATAGTCCTCCGGCGGTGCGTCACCACGAACAGTCTTGTCGGCCGCGACTCTCACACTCATCCCTGGGAGGCTAACCAAGACGCCATCACTGACACCCTCTACGGGGTAACGCAGCGCGATAAGCCCAACCGCGAGCGTCGCCAGCCTGTCCGATGGCCAAGTCCACAGTGAGTGTTTCGGGCTGCATCCGCCTGTCTCCACTTCCTGTGATAGGGACGGGTCAGGCCTTCCCCCTTGGTGAGGTGGCCAAGCATCCATTCCCTGACAGCGTCGGCCGATTCGAGTTGATATCCAACGGTCATTTCAGTTGCCTCATAACGATTCTCACGATTCCGTCCGCCCCGAGTTCGCGCGATTCTATTGCAAAACTAGATCCCCGCGGAAAGAGAATTCCCGATTCATCGACATATGCGACGAGCTCATTATCGAACTTAGGATTCTTCATGCGATCGTCCCCCACCAATCGTACTTATCGATAGCCTCATATTTACGCCCCTAGCAGACATAGTCGACAGAGGTCTCGACGCCTCCTGGCGCCAGCAAAGCCTCAGTCGGAACATGTGGGCACGATGGTCGGAAATCTGCCAACCCTTCGCTGGTCCCTTGTTCAAATCTGCGATAGGACCGATTCGGGCATCCCATCCAAGAGCAGGTCGTCCAGCTCGTTATATGTCAACGTCAACAGTTTGCTTTCCGGTTGGTCGCCACCGACTTGCAGAACGATGTACGTAGACGGATCGTCTTTCAGCTCGAACTTTGAGACATATCGGTCTAGAGACACCTGACGCACGCGGTGATCAAGGCCAGCGTCTTCCCATCCCCACTCGATCGGATCGAGTCGGAGTCTTATCCTCAGCGACTCACCAGTTTTGAGCACGATGTATTTTCCCGCGTCATCAACGGAGGAAAAATAGCCGGATAGCGACTCAATGGGTTCGTTTCGCCGCTCGCTTGTCACTGCGGAAACAGAGCACCCACTGCCTTCGGGCTCGATTATGTATCCAGTCCAGCCTGGTTGCGGGTAGCCCGCACGAAGGTGAAGCCGGGTGCCGTCCCACACCGCTTCGTCTCTGGGCAGCTCACCTAAGAGCGAATATATGCGGCGCCACTTGTCATACTGGGCTACCAATTGGTTCAACGAAGTAGGGGCCACGTCAGCGGAATCCATATCCACTCCTTAAGCACACTAGGTTGCATTCTTCGATCACTGAAGCCTCACCACCCTCTTCAAGATCAGCATCTCGACCGGTATCGGCGTTCCGTCGAATTTGTTGACAACCACCCATTGGGGCGCACCACCAGGCTGACCGAACGCTCCCTTTACTGGCCCGTGTCGCACCTCCCAAGGCATGTCGTCCGGCACTGATCGCCCAGTTCCAACGATTCTGTGGTACTCGGTCGCGACTCCGGGGGGCATCCCGCGGGACGACAACGGAGAGTCGCTTTCCGCGGTCCAGCTCAAGGCCCGCGGGGACGGGCCAGTCAGTTAGACACGAGATCGCGCGCAGAACTCTTGCGGGATCAGTTTTGGGCGGCGACATACTCGCGAAGATCGCTCCCTACGCCCGAACGATCCTGTCCCGCGAGATGCCCGTGGCTTCAATGAAGTGTTCAACGACCAAGTCCGGGTCATCAGATCCTTGACTCAGGAGCGCGACCTTGTCGCCCGGAGCATGGGAACCCACTAGTGCGAGAGTCTCACCGGTCCGCAAGGTAAGCACGAGCGCATACTTTCCATCCTGGCCCTCGCCTGCCGGACGAAACGGCCGGCGCAAAAGGGGGGTGAGCTCGAGCAGCGGAACGTCCAGTTCCGCGATCTTCGTAGACTGACGCAGAGACGCCCAAAGCGCAGGATCGTCGGCCGGCCGAAACCGCGGTTCGGGCCACGGACGCAACGCATCTAACCGAGACGCGAGAGAAGTCAAGAATTTAGAAAGCTCTTGTTGGCTGAACTGAGGCAGTTGGTCGGAGTTGTCCAGTCGCTCACCAGACGCCAAGGCATCTTGAATCGCTTCGACATAAACCGCTGGCCCACGGCCGAGTGACTGATAACGGATCGCGCTGTCGGCATTCCACTCAACAACATCGTCAGTCAGCTCACGGGTGTATGTCAGTCCAAAGAGGATCTGATTGATAGCTGTCCGCCAGTCCGCCACTATGTCCCCTCCGGTGCCCAGAATTCGACTCTTGCAGGATCAATCACGACCCCTTGACCTGCCAGCTGCTCAAGAACCTGCAGTGTGCGAGAACGACCTGGCATGTAGTGACCACTACGATCCGTCAACATTTCAATACGGCCGTCTCTGACAATCAACTCCCCCGCTGAAGCCACCTCGCCACCTGCAAGGAGGCTCGAATGGTGGAATATTTGATATTCCTGGTATGTCGACGCGTACAAATTGCCGTGCCTGTCCATCACGAAGATCGCCCGTCCTTCGTTCCCAGGCCCGAAGGCCGACACCCCGTCACTTGTGTCGAACAGCAGACCCCGCGAGTCGTAGACCAGCCCGTCATGGATCGTAATCCGATAGAGCTCTCGGCCAGCGTCGTCGAGGTAAGTCACGCCAGGCCAGCCCATGGGACCACCGGGCCATTGCTCGCCAACGTACCGGGGCTCGATTCCTACCGTCTCAAAAGGAGAGACGCGGACAAGTAACGGAGGGATCCCATCTGGCGGGGTTTGTTCGCGCCCGCCAGATGGAGTGTCTTGGCCATCGCGTCCTGGCTCCACGGCATGGTCATCCCGGCTATTGGGAGAGTGTTCGGGATGATGAGCGCGGCCGGAGATTGGGCCGTCGCCATGACGGCCCACATCGTGCGACGCTGGCGCTTCACGGACCGGGCTTTCGGACGGGGCGTGAGGCAGATGATTGCCGCCGCCGAGCGGAAGCGATTCTTGCAAAGCCGCTCTCGATGAGGGTGCCCCCACGTGAGGAATCTCGGGCACTGCCGGCATAGACGTCGTGGAAGTGCGGGGAGAAGCAGCCGCCTCTGGTGACGTGACGCCCTCGGAAACTGCAGTTGCAGAGGGAACTTCCCCCTTCGAAGCCGGGGCGCTCTCGGCGGACTGCGTGATCGGAGGACTCGCCGAATCACCCGATGGGGCCGACGTCGGCCTCCCACCCGTCGGCGCAGGGCCAGGATCGCGGGGAGCCGGCGATCCACCAGGTTCGGGCGCCCTCGGCAATGGGCCGGGGCTGCCCGCGGACGGCTTACCGCCGTCGAGAGTCGTCTTGTTCAGCTCGTCGAGTTTCGCGGTGACACCGTCGACGCTTCGCTCCACACCACGCAAACCACCTGCCGCCGTGGCAATCTCAGCTGCTTCCCCCGCAGCCCGTTCACCGGCTGTCACTTCACCACGGGCAGCGGCTCCCTCAGCTGCCCGCACACCCGCGCCCGCTTTGGTCGCCGCTCCGCCGGGGACTACCGCCGTTGCGACGTCGAAGCCCAGCCCGCCGACACCCAGGAAGGGACGGTTGCTGGTGACGATGTCGTCGAAATGCGTGATGTCCTTGACGATGTCGATGGAGCCTTGCGGATCCGTCGCGAATGCCATGGGAGCCGTCATCGGGTTGAGGGTCTGCGCCATCTTGCCCAGACCTTCGATCGCCGCCCAGGTGCCCTTCGGGTCACCGATGGGGTCGAAGCCGGTAACCAGACCACCGACGGTATTGATCGCCCGAAGTCCGAAACCGGTGGCGGTGTCGGTGAACGCGTCGTTGATGTTGGCCACGATTCGGCCGGCGCCCTCGCCAAGGTAGTTGACCAGCTCCGCCCGCATGACGATTTCCATCGCGCGCGTGTAGTTCGTAATCCCGTTGACTAATTGCGCCAACAGATCCTTGCGCGCGGCGGATTGCCGCTTGTGGTTAGCGATGACCGCTTTGATGTCGTTAGCGACCTCTTGGATCTTCTCCTCGGCGTCATCGGTGAGCAGCTCGAAAATGGTGCCCAAGACGCCCTGGTCGATGACGGATCCGACCACTGACGCGAGCTTGTTCAGCAGGTCGCGAATCGCGTGTTGCGTGGCTTCGACATCGGTGGCGAAGCCGCTCAGTTGGTTCGCGAGCTGTTGGGCTTCGCCGGCCAGCGAGGACATCGCCGAGTCGACATCGCGGACCGCGGCTTGCATCGGCTCTTTGTCCGGCATCTGCTGGGCGCCGATCGTCGCGTAGGCACCGGCGTTCTGCCCGGTCACCGCATACAGCGGTGCGGCGAAGGCATTCCACGCAGCGGCTGCGGCTTGCAGCTGCGCGGGCTCACCGTTGGGCCACCAGTCTCCGACCAGGGCTTCGACGAGATACCACAACACCGGCGGAGTTTGGCCGGGCCCGTTGACATCTGGGGCGCCGCCCGGCGTCGCGTATACCGGAGGAGCCACCGGCGGCGGCAAGGGCGAACCCGCGCCGCTGATATCGGCAGCGGCGTCGGCGCGAGAATAGTTGGCCGCAGAGCCTTGGATCAGATATCCGATGTGACGCAACGCGTTTACGCCATTGGCGACGGCCGAGACCAATGTCTTGGCCGAGTCCTGGTAGGCCAACCCGAACGCAGCTCCTGCCGCATCCTGACCGGTATCGGCGTTGTACGCCGCGGTCAACGAACTCACCGCCGCCTCAAGAGCAGCACTCAGTCCCGCGATCGACGAGCCTGCACCGGACAGAGCCGCAGGGTCCACCCGCAACGGCTCACCCACGAGGAATCCCGACGGGGATCACGGTCGTCAGCCCCAGATTCTCAGATTCGCCTCGACCGCGCCGCTGTAGGAGGTGTGGGCGTGCGCACCAGCCGACCGCAGCTGCGCCAGCGCGTGACGCATCATGTCGGCTCCCTCCTTCCACTGCTTGTGGACTTCGGCGTGGGATTCGCTGGCGACACCGTCCCACTGCGAATGCAGGTTCGCCACCACGACGTCGCACTCCTCCAACATGGAGTCGACCACGGTCTGATATTCGGCCATGCGCTCGACGAGGTCGGCGAGCCGGTCCAGATCGACGGCGAATGCGTCAGCCACGATGGACGGCTCCCAACTGCGTCGCCGAAGCCTGCTCCTGAGCGTCGAAAGTCTGCCCGGCCTGACCAAGCCGCTCAGCAATAGTCGCCAAAGCGTGTTGTACCTTGAGCGATCCGTCATGCCACTGCTTCCAGGCAGCCCGATACGAAGTGCCCGCCGACCCTTCCCAGCTGCCGAGCACCTGCTGGGCGTCGGTGTCGAGGCTGCGCAGACCCACCTGCAGATGCTCCGCCCCGGCGGTCAGTGCCTCGCACACACCGCGCAGAGCCGCGGGGTCAACCTTCAAGACGCCACTATCCCCACTCACGAAGCAAACGCTACTGGCTATCCGCCGTTACCACAATTCACCCACTTGATCAGCAGGAAACATGAATGTGGCTAAGTAACAGGACCGGCCCCGCTACCCCATCAACACGCGGATCGGGTCGCTGCCGTCCCACTCCACGGCAGCGGTGCGCACGAAGTCCACCATCCACGACGACGTCGTGGTGAGTTCCATCAACTCGATGATCGTCGCCGTTCCACCCGGCGCCTCGAAGTAGGCGTAGCGCGCGGACTCCGCGTCCCCGCCCGACCAGACCACCGGCCATCCGGCCGCCTGCCCGGCTGCCAGTGCCGCGTCGAAGTCGTCGGCCCAGTAGGCCAGCTGGTGATAGCCGTCGCCGCCGGAATCGGTGAACTCCGAGTAGATCGACGGGCTGTCGTCGTCCTGGTGGATCACTTCGATCTGCATGTCGCCGCTGTTGGCGAATCCGATGGTCAGGGTGACGGTGCACGGTTCACCGCGGTAGGTCCCCGACTGGGTGATGCCTCGCATCACGAACCATGGGCCAACACCGAGCTTCAGCCAATCCTGCAGCGCCGCATCGAAATCGCGCACGATGTAACCGACCTGACGGATCGGTCCGGGCAGCACAGGTCCGGGCACGTGGGGTCTCCTTGTCAGCCGGGCAGCACCGGAACGGCACCGGGAACCATGAACGGCCTTACATCCGACCAGGATTGGCCATTCTCCGCGTTGGTACCCGACAGCTGCAGCACGCCGCGCGCGTCGGAAACGTAGACCGCGGACGGATTGGCCGCCACTGCGGTCACGGGCATGGCGACATTGCCGCTGGGCCCGTCGGAGTTCACCCCGTCGAGATTCACATACGACACCGGATGCGCCGGATCGGTCCTGGTGACCACAATGTCGTCGCCGGTGCGCCACGACAGCGACACCACCGAGGCGCCGAGGCCGAAACCGAGCCGGCGCGGGTAGGTCAGTGCGAACTCGCCGACGGGGGTCTGCTCCACCCCGGCCAGCACCACCTGGCCGTTGATCACCATCGCCGCGCGGGTGCCGTCCCGGGACAACTGCAGCTCGGTGATCGCACCGGGGAACGCGGATGCCACCGCGGCGGAATCGACGGGGATGCGGGCGGGTTGACCGGAGGCCTGCTCCTGGATCACCCGCACCACACTGTTGCCGTCGACCACCACCCACACCGCGTCGTCCAGCGCCCACGACGGCCGGGTGAGCGAGCGCGCGTCGGTCGCCTGCGCCGCAGCACCACCGTTGGGACCGATCCACAGCGACGACGCCATATCGGGGGCGCCGGGGCGCAACACCACCACCGAGGCGATATCGCGGCCGGTGCGCGACAGCGAAGCCGCCTTCTGGTCACCGATCGCTCCGAAGGATCCCGGCACCGCGGTGGCGCGCTGGCCGTCCAGTGACACCATCGAGCCACCGATCAGCGCGTGCACACCGGCAGAGGCACCGTCGACCGCTCCCGGGTCGGTAGCCGCCACGTCGGTGGTGCTCCAGCCCTGGGCGAAGCGGTCGTCGAGCGCGGCGCCGTCAGCGTTGATCACGTACGGGCCCTTGATATCGGAGCGGGCCAGCGTCCAAATGATCTGCGCGGCAAGCAATTGCCTGCTGTGCGGGTCGGTGGTGGTGAGATTCTCCAGCTCGACGCGCGCGCCGCCGTACCCGCGGCCGATTCCGGTCTTGCTGCCGTCCGCTCGAGTCACCGGGCCGATCATCTTCAGCGGCGCACCCATCAGGTTGCGCACCGTCTTGGCCATCTCGGGCCGCGGTCCGCCGATCAGCTTGCTCACCAATTCGGTGGCCAACTGGTCGGCATCGGAGACCGCGACATACCGCGGGTCGGGGACGACGGTCTTGCCCGTCGGGTCGACGAAGTACAGGGTATTGCGCTTGTAGGTGGCCTGGAACTGCTGCCAGTCCAGGAACACTCCGTTGGGCAGCTTGTTGATCCGCCAGCCGTCGGCGGTCTGGATCATCTCGATCGCACCGGGGTCGGGCAACTTGCCGTCGGCGGTCTCGAACACCCCAATATCCGAAAGCGAACCGAGGATGTCGGCCTTCATCGTCACCGAAACCCGTTCGACGGTGCGGGTTTCGACGAACACCACCTTGTCGATCAGCAGGGCACTGCCCTGATCGTCCCAGGCACTCGACGCCGACTCGGTGAGAAACTGCCGTGCGGCCAAGTGCCGGTTGGCCGGATCGGCAGTGGCCTTGAGGAACTCCCGCAGCAGCTGATCGGGATCCATCCCGGGGTTGGGTTTGGGCAGATTCTTGGGCTGCGGCCGCTCGACGGTCCCGATCGCTTGCGGCGCCGAGGAATTCGGCACCCCCGCACAGCCCGCCATCGCAACCGCTACCAAACCGGCCATCAAGACGGCCAGCAACCGGCGTGTCACACGCTCTCCTGCGCGGGCTCGCGCTGCCGCAGGCGTTCTGTCGCAACGGGTTTCAACGGCAACGGACTGGTGGTGACCTTGTGTCCACGCACCAGCGGCAGCGTCAGCCGGAAACAGGCTCCCTTGCCGGGCTCGCCCCACGCCTCCAAGCGGCCCTGGTGCAGCCGGGCGTCCTCGATGCTGATCGCCAGACCCAGCCCCGTTCCGCCTGAGCGGCGCACCCGCGAGGGGTCGGATCGCCAGAACCGGCTGAACACCAGCTTCTCCTCACCGGGGCGCAAGCCGACGCCGAAGTCGCGGACCGTGACCGCGACGGTGTCCTCGTCGGCGGCCATCCGGATACGCACCGGCCTGCGTTCGGCATGGTCGATGGCGTTGGCGATGAGGTTGCGCAGGATCCGTTCCACCCGGCGGGGGTCGACCTCGGCGATGACCTCCTGCTCGGGCAGTTCGACCTGCAGCTCGACTCCGGCGTCGTCGGCCAGATGCCCGACGTTGCCCAGCGCGCTTTTCACCGTCGAGCGAAGGTCCACCGCTTCCACCGACAGCTCGGCCACACCGGCGTCGTGCCGGGAGATCTCGAGCAGGTCGTTGAGCAGGGTCTCGAACCGGTCGAGTTCGTTGACCATCAGCTCGGTCGAGCGCCGCAGCGACGGATCGAGTTCCTCGGCGTGGTCGTGGATCAGGTCGGCGGCCATCCGCACCGTCGTCAGCGGGGTGCGCAACTCGTGGCTGACGTCGGAGGTGAACCGACGTTGCAGGTTGCCGAACTCCTCGAGCTGGGTGATCTGGCGTTGCAGGCTCTCGGCCATGTCATTGAACGACACCGCCAGCCGCGCCATATCGTCCTCGCCGCGCACCGGCATCCGCTCGGAAAGATGGCCTTCGGCGAACCGTTCGGCGATCCGTGACGCCGAGCGCACCGGCAGCACCACCTGGCGGGAGACCAGCAGCGCGATGCCGGACAGCAACACCAGCAGCACCAGACCACCGGTGACCATGGTGCCCCGCACCAGGGTGATGGTGCTTTCCTCGCTGTTGAGCGGGAACACCAGATAGAGCTCGAGATTGGGCACCCGTGCCGGCACCGGGGTTCCGATCAGCAGCGCCGGGCCGGAGAACGACTCGGTGCGCACCGTCGAGTACTGGTAGGAGACCTGACCGGCTTTGACGAAGTCGCGCAACGACTTCGGGATCTGCTCGACGGGTCCGGTCGCCGTCGCCGCCCGCGGCCCGTCACCGGGCACCATCAGGACTGCGTCGAAAGTGCCGGCCAGCGCGGCCCCCGACGACTGACCTGTTTTGGAGATCAGGGTGTTGCGGGCCAATTGCAGGCTGCTGTCCAGCGAGCGCGCCTCTTCACCACTGACGATTCCGCTGACGGTGTTGCGCGCCCTGTCGATCTCCTCGGTCGCGGCATGCACCTTCACGTCGAGCACGCGGTTGGTGATCTGACTGGTGAGCACGAATCCCAGCACCAGGATCACAGCCAGCGACAGCCCGAGCGTCAACACGACCACCCGCAACTGAAGCGAGCGGCGCCAAATCTGCGCGACGGCCCGACTCAGCGCGCTCGTGCCCCGAACCAAGGGGCCGGATCGCCCCCAGGGACCGCGAACGCGCGCTCGGATCACGGCGGTCCGGCCTTGTATCCCACTCCTCGAACGGTGAGCACCACTTGCGGGTTCTCCGGGTCCTTCTCGACCTTGGCGCGCAACCGCTGGACGTGCACGTTCACCAAACGGGTGTCGGCGGGGTGTCGATAACCCCACACCTGTTCGAGCAGCACATCTCGAGTAAACACCTGCCGCGGTTTACGCGCCAACGCCACCAGCAGGTCGAACTCCAGCGGCGTCAGCGAAATCTGCTCGCCCTCGCGGGTCACCTTGTGAGCAGGCACATCAATGTCGATGTCGGCGATCGAGAGCATCTCGGCCGGCTCGTCCTCGTTGCGGCGCAGACGCGCCCGGACCCGCGCGACGAGCTCCTTCGGCTTGAAGGGCTTCATCACGTAGTCGTCAGCGCCCGACTCCAGGCCCAGCACGACGTCAACGGTGTCGGTCTTGGCCGTCAGCATCACGATCGGCACACCGGAGTCCGCCCGCAGCACCCGGCACACGTCGATGCCGTTCATACCGGGCAGCATGAGATCCAGTAGCACCAGGTCGGGGCGCAATTCACGCACCGCCGTCAGCGCCTGCGAACCGTCGCCGATGACCGCGGTGTCGAAACCCTCACCCCGCAGCACGATGGTGAGCATCTCGGCCAACGACGGATCGTCGTCGACAACCAGAATCCTTTGCCTCATGGTGTCCATGGTGTCACCGAATCGCGACAAACCCCGGCTACCACACGGGCGCGTCACGACATTTACCCTGCGTGCAACGACCGGGCCAGCTCGGTGGGGTCGATGTCGGGCTCGATGATCACCCACGGGCCGCCCCAATCCGCGGCGGCCAGTTCGGCATACACCGCGGCGGTGCGCTGCTGCAGCCCGTCGTCGCGCTCGTAGACATCGCGGGCCCGCTCGGCCTCCTGCTCGGCGCGCTGCCGGGCCCGCTGGGCGGCCAGCTCGACCGAGGCGTCGAGCAGGATCTGGCGGTCGGGCTTGGGCAGCCCGAACCGGCCGTACTCCAGGTCGCCCACCCACGACACCACCTCACCGGAGCCGCCCTGGTAAAGCCGCGCCGCGCTGTAGGCGGCGTTGGAGGCGACGTAGCGATCCAGGATGACGACGTCGTAGTCCGCGCACAGCGTCGCGATGTGCTCTTTGGCGCCGGCCCGGTCGAGGGCGAACAGCACCGCCATCGCGTAGACGGATTCGGCGAGGTCGCCGTGCCGGTCGTGCAGCGCCTCGCTGGCGAGGTCGGCGTGGATGGACTCGCCGTAGCGGGGGAAGGCCAACGTCGTCACCGACCGGCCGTCAGCCTCGAAGGCCTGCTGCAGTCCGCGAGTCAGCGTGCGCTTGCCTGCTCCGTCGAGGCCTTCGATGACGATCAGCACGCAGCGAGCCTAGTGCTCAGAACCGGCCGCAGTTCGGTGCGGTCGGCAGCCCGTTGAATCGGTCGGCGATCCACTGCATCGCGGCCTCACCGTCGACCAGCATCGGCAGCGCATGATTGACCACCGCCTTGTTCAGGAACGGCGGTTCCTCGTTGGTGCGGAATTCGACGTCGGCGCCCTGGGCACACCAGTCGCGGCCGAGTTGGTTGGCGCCTGTCCACGGCACCAGCGGGTCGTAGCGGTTGCTGTTGATGAGCACCGGCGCGTTGGGCTTGAGCCGGCCGATCCGCTGCTCGTCGAAGATGCTGGAGAACGGCTCGGAGTTCACCAGCTCGGTGAGGTCCCGGTTGAAGTAGGGCTGCAGATGGCGAAACATGAACTTGGTCAACGTCTCTGCCACGCACTGGTCGGCGACCTTGTTCAGCATGTCCTCGCCACGCGGGGTCAGGGTCGCGCGGATCTCGTCGGCGTGCTCGGGGTAGGCGGCGATCACCGAGTTCAGTGCGTACCCCACCACCCCCACCAGCGCACTGCCGTCGGCGTAGGGAAACAGTTCCTTCAGATCGGCGGGCGGGGCACCGGCATAGGTGCCGACGACATGCTCCTCGGGGGCATACGTCGCGGCCAGCTCGGCAGCCGAGGCGGCCGCCCCGCCGCCTTGCGAGTAGCCCCAAAAGGCAACCGGCCCATGTGGATTCAGCGAGGTATCTGGGAGCCGCATCGCGGCCCGGGCGCCGTCGAGCATGGCGTGACCCTCGGAGAGACGGTTGACGTAGGTGTGCTGGACGCCGATCGTGCCCAGGCCCTCGTAGTCGGTCATGAAGATGGCGAAGCCCCGCGCCACCATCGTCGCGACGAACATCTCCTCGTAGTTGAACGTGAAATCCAGATACGGCGCCCAGTGGAAGCCCTGGTTGAACTGACGCGACGGCGCGCACTGGTCACCTTGGCCCTGAGTGCCCGGCCCGTAGACGATCAGTGGACGCGGCCCCGCCCCCGGCCAGTCGTTGTCGGGTTCGAAGTAGGTGCCGGTGACGACGTCGGGATTCCCGCGGCCGTCGGTGCTGCGGTACATGACCCGGGTTCCGGTGGCCATGATCGCACCGAGTTGACCGGAGGGCTCGAGCACCAGCCGCGAGGGTTCACTGCGGACGATATCGCCCGGTTGCAGCTGCGGCGGCAACGGATTCGGTGGCGTATAGAACTCGGTGTACTCGTCTTCGTTGTAGTACGGGTCCCAGGCGCGGTCAGCATGCGCCGGTGGCGGGAATGCCGTTGCGGCACCGACACATACGACAATTACCCACCGCGTCCATCGCACCTGGCGGAGGTTACATCGAGTCTGCGCACAGATCGCCGATTTCGGTCACACGGCGATCTGTACGCAGAATCGTGCGGGATCAGTACCGGTAGTGCTCGGGCTTGTACGGGCCTTCGACGTCGACGCCGATGTACTCGGCCTGCTCCTTGGTCAGCCTGGTCAGCGAACCGCCGAGGGCTTCGACGTGGATCTTGGCGACCTTCTCGTCAAGATGCTTGGGCAGCCGGTAGACCTCGTTGTCGTACTCGTCGTTCTTGGTCCACAGCTCGATCTGGGCGATGACCTGGTTGGAGAAGCTGTTGCTCATCACGAACGACGGATGGCCGGTGGCGTTGCCCAGGTTGAGCAGCCTGCCCTCGGACAGCACGATGATGGAATGGCCGTCCGGGAACACGAACTCGTCAACCTGGGGCTTGATGTTGATCCGGCGGATATCCGCATCGCTCTCGAGCCGGGCCATTTCGATCTCGTCGTCGAAGTGTCCGATGTTGCCCAGGATCGCCTGGTGCTTCATCGAGCGCATGTGATCGAGGGTGATGATGCCCTGGTTGCCGGTCGCGGTGATGACGATGTCGGCCCAGCCGATGGCCTCCTCGACCGTCTTGACCTCGAAGCCGTCCATCAGGGCCTGCAGCGCGTTGATCGGATCGATCTCGGTGACCGCGACGCGGGCGCCCTGGGCCTTGAGCGCCTCGGCGCAGCCCTTGCCGACGTCGCCGTAGCCGCACACCAGCGCGGCCTTGCCACCGATCAGCACGTCGGTGCCGCGGTTGATGCCGTCGATGAGCGAATGCCGGGTGCCGTACTTGTTGTCGAACTTGCTCTTGGTTACCGAATCGTTGACGTTGATGGCGGGGAACACCAGCTCACCGGCGGCGGCGAACTGGTAGAGCCGCAGCACACCGGTGGTGGTCTCCTCGGTGACGCCCTGGACCGACTCGGCGATCGTGGTCCACTTGGTCTTGTCGGTCTCGAAGCGTTCGCGCAGCAGGCTGAGGAACACCTTGTACTCCGCGGAGGAGTCGTCCTCGGCGGGCGGGACCACGCCGGCCTTCTCGAACTGGGCGCCGCGCAGCACCAGCATGGTGGCGTCACCGCCGTCGTCGAGGATCATGTTCGCGGGTTCGCCAGGCCAGGTGAGCATCTGCTCAGCCGCCCACCAGTACTCCTCGAGCGTCTCGCCCTTCCAGGCGAAGATCGGCACACCCTTGGGCTCCTCCGGGGTGCCGTGCGGGCCGACGACGGTCGCGGCGGCGGCATGGTCCTGGGTGGAGAAGATGTTGCACGACGCCCAGCGGACCTCGGCACCGAGCGAGACCAGGGTCTCGATGAGCACGGCGGTCTGCACGGTCATGTGCAGCGAGCCGGAGATGCGCGCGCCCTTGAGCGGCAGCACGTCGGCGTATTCGCGACGCAGCGACATCAGGCCGGGCATCTCGTGCTCGGCGAGCCGGATCTCCTTGCGGCCGAACTCGGCCAGGGACAGGTCGGCGACCTTGAAGTCGATGCCGTTGCGGGTATCGGCGGTCAGTTCAGACATGGAATAGAGCCCTCTTCATTCGTTCATTGCCGGTGAGCGCGCAGATGCGCGGTGGCGACACCCCCAGCCTGCGGGCTCGCGGGACAGGCGCGTCGGCGCTCTGACAGCTAGGGAATATCCATAACACCGTAGCGTTCGGCGAACGGCGTCATCAAACGGGCCAGGTCTGCGGCGACGTTGTGGTTGGCTTCCGGCGGCATCGAGATGTAGCTCATCGCCAGCCGGACGATCGCCCGGGCCAGCACCCCGGCGTCCTCGTCGCTGGCGCCGACCCAGCTGTCGATGAACGCGGCGGTCAGCCGCTCGGAGGCTCGGGTGATGATCGGCGCGCTGTCGGTGGTGATCATCTGCAGCAGGTCGGGCTTGGCGACACCGGTGAGCAGGGAGATCACCAGCGGGTCGGCGGCCGACTCGGTGAAGAACATCCGAAAGCCCTCGGAGAACGCCGCAAAGACGTTGCCGACGTTGGAGGTGATCGCGTCGTTGATGGCGTCGACGAGACGATCGGCCAGCCGCAGGGCGTACCCCTGCGCCAGGCCCTGCCGGGAGCCGAACTCGTTGTAGATGGTCTGCCGGCTGATGCCGGCGGTGCGGGCCACATCGGACAGGGTGATCGCCGACCAGTCCTTGGTGAGCAGTTCCTCGCGCATGGCGTCGAGCACCGAATCCCGTAGCAACGCACGCGAGGCCTCGGGATAGGGAACCCGAGGCCTCGTCACACGCGCGAGCGTAGCTGACATCGCAGGTGTCACCCGCGGGCGACTTCCACCATTTCGAAGTCGGACTTGGCCGCGCCGCAGTCCGGGCAACTCCAGTCGTCGGGGATGTCGTCCCAGCGGGTGCCCGGTGCGATCCCGTCTTCGGGCCAGCCCTTGGCCTCGTCGTACTCGAATCCGCACTGCACGCAGATGAACAGTTTGTAGTCACTCGCACTCATTTGCTGACCTCCATTGCTTCGAAGTCGATCTTCTCCCGTACACCGCAGTCCGGGCAGCACCAGTCGTCCGGAACGTCGGCCCAGGTGGTGCCGGCCGGGAAGCCTTCCCGGGCGGCACCTTTGGCCTCGTCGTAGACGTAGTCACACACCGGGCACTTGTAGGAGCTCATGCGCCGGCCCCCGCGCCATAGCGGGCCAGGATCTTCTCGCGGCGCCGCGGGTCGATGTTCACCTTGGTGATGTCACCCTTGTAGTGCTCCAGCACGCGGTGGTCCATCATCCTGCGCCACACCCAGGGCAGGTAGGTGACGCCGATCAGGGTCGCGTAGCCCGTCGGCAGTTCGGGCGCCTCGTCCATGCTGCGCAGCGTCTGGTAGCGCCGGGTCGGGTTGGCATGGTGATCGCTGTGCCGCTGCAGGTGGTAGAGGAACAGGTTGGTCACCAGGTGGTCGGAGTTCCAGCTGTGCTGGGGGGAGCAGCGCTCGTAACGGCCGTTCTCGTTCTTCTGCCGCAGCAGCCCGTAATGCTCGAGGTAGTTGACCGACTCGAGCATGGCGAAGCCGAACACCGCCTGGATGATCAGGAACGGGATCAGGGCGGGACCGAACACCGCGATCAGCGCACCGAAGAGCACCGCCGACATCAGCCAGGCGTTGAGCACGTCGTTACCCAGCCAGGTCCGGGGGTCCCAGGGGCTCTTGCCGAGCCGGCGGATACGGGCCGCCTCGAGCTTGACGGCCGACCGGGCGCTCCCCCAGACACTGCGGGGCAGGAACTCCCAGAACGTCTCACCGAATCGCGACGACGCCGGATCCTCCGGGGTGGCGACACGGACGTGGTGGCCGCGGTTGTGCTCGATGTAGAAGTGGCCGTAGCAGGTCTGAGCCAGCGTCACCTTCGACAGCCAGCGCTCCAGCGACTCCTTCTTGTGCCCCAGTTCGTGGGCGGTGTTGATGCCGGTGCCGCCGAGCACGCCGACCGAGAGCGCCAGGCCGATCTTGGCGAACCAGCTCAGGCCGCCCTCGTAGCCCAGCCAGCTCAGGTTCGACGCGGTGAACATGTAGGCGCCGAAGATCAGGCTGACGAACTGGAACGGGATGAAGATGTAGGTGCAGTACCGGTAGTACTTGTCGTTCTCCAGATACTCCATCACCTCGTCGGGCGGGTTCTGGCCGTCGCGACCGAACTTGAGGTCCAGCGCGGGCAGCAGCATGTAGATCAGGAACGGCCCGACCCAGAAGAACACCTGCGAAGCGGCGGTCCAGCCGAGCTGGTTCATCCCCCAGACGACGGGCAGCACCACGATCAGTGCTGTGGGCGCGATCAGGCCCATCAGCCACAGGTAGCGCTTCTTGTCCCGCCACTGCGTGGGTTCGACCCGGGCAGTGCCGGCATCCAACTGAGACGTCACGACCAATACCTCCATGTGAGTGCCATCACCATTGATGAGTTGACTATAGAGGTTGATTTGTCGGCTGTCTAGACAAACGCCATCCTTTTGTAAAGTTGCTGGTCCGGGTTGGCCGGCGAAGCGGGAGGGTACGAGGACCGGCATGGGCAGACCAACCGAACCCGCGCAGCGACACCACGCAATCGTCATCGGCGCGAGCATCGCCGGACTCTGCACGGCCCGGGTGCTCTCGGAGTTCTTCGACCGGGTGACGGTGTACGACCGCGACACGTTGCCCGACGCTCCCGCCCACCGAGATGCCGTGCCCCAGGACCGCCATGTGCACGTCCTGATGGCCAGGGGGGCCGCCGAACTCGAGTCGCTCTATCCGGGGCTGCTCGACGCCATGGTGGCCGCCGGCGTTCCCAAGCTCGACAACCGGCCCGAGAGCATCCACTTCGGTGCGGCCGGTCACGTCCTGGGCACCCCACACCGGCTGCGCCGTGAGTTCACCACCTATGTGCCCAGCCGCAAGCAACTGGAGTTTCAGATCCGCCGGCGCACCACGGCGCTGCCGAACGTGGCGATCCGGCGCCGGGATGTCAACGCCCCTCGCTTCGACGGTGAGCGCCAGCGGGTCACCGGTGTGCTGCTGGCCGAGCCCGGCGGCGGCCAGGTCTTCGAGAGCTGCGACCTGGTCGTCGACGCCACCGGCCGCGGCACCCGGTTGCCGGCATGGCTCGATGAATGGGGCTTCGCCAGACCACGCGAGGACAGCATCGATGTCGGGATCACCTATGCCACAATGCAATTAACAATTCCCGACGGCCTGCTCGCCGAGAAGGTCGTGGTTGCGGGCGCCTCCCGCGAGCAGCCGGCCGGTTTGGGCATGCTGTTCTACGAGGACCACACCTGGGGACTGACCACGTTCACGGTGGGCAATACGCCCGTGCCACAGAACCTCAGCGAGATGTGCTCGCTGGCCGCCAAGCTATTACCCCAAGCGCACGTCAACGCGATCGCCGCCGCCGAGCCGGTGGGCGAGGTCGCCTTCCACCGCTATCCCGCCAGCCGCTGGCGCAGGTATGACAAGCTGCGCCGCTTTCCGGCCGGGATCGTCCCCGTCGGCGACGCCGTGGCCAGTCACAACCCGACCTACGGGCAGGGCATGACCATGAGCTTCCTCCAGGCAGCACAGCTGCGTCGCCTATTAGACTCGGGCACAGACGAATTGGCTACCGAGCTGAACCGCGCGACGGCACGGGTGACGTATCCGGTGTGGACCATGACCGCGATAGGTGACCTCGTTCTGCACGGCGCCCGGGGCCGTACGCCGTGGTGGTACCGCCCGGTGGGTGAGCTCTTCGATCAGTTCCTCGGCGCCGCCGAGACGAATCCCGTTCTGGCGGAGTGGTTCCTGCGCCGTTTCAGCCTGCTCGACAGCCTGTACATGGCGCCCTCGCCGCGGATCGTCGGTGAGGCGGTGCGCCACAACATGACGCTGTGGTGGGCCCAGCGGCGCACCGCTAGCGGGTCAGCGCGCGATCGAGATCCGGTTCCAGGTAGATGACGGCGGCGGCGGGCACCTTGGCCCGCACCGCCGCCTCGGCGTTGTCGATGGTGGCGGCCACGGTCGCCAGATCGATGTTGGCAGCGAGCGCGATCTTGGCACCGACAAGCATTTCCTCGGGGCCCAGGTACTGGGTGCGGAGGTGGATCACGCGGTCCACATGCGGGGTCTGCTCGAGGGCGGCCTGAATCGCACTGCACTCCTCGGCGGTGGCGCCCTCACCGATGAGGAGGCTGTGCATCTCGACCATGAGAATGATCGCGATCACCCCCAGCAGGGCGCCGATGAACATGGTGCCCACACCGTCCCAGATCGGGTCGCCGGTCACGATCGTCAAACCCACACCCGCCAGGGCGAAGACCAGACCGATCAGCGCGCCGGTGTCCTCCAACAGCACCACCGGCAGCTCTGGGTTACGCGAGCGGCGGATGAACTGCCACCAGCTGCCCTTCCCTTTGAGCGGACGGGATTCCACCATCGCGGTGCGAAAGCTGTAGGTCTCCAAGGTGATCGCCACACCGAGGATCACCACTGCCACCATCGGTGAGGTCAGCGGCGCGGGGTGCGAGATCTTGTGGTAGCCCTCGTAGAGCGCGAAGATCGCGCCGAGGGAGAACAACACCAGGGCCACGACGAACGAATAGAAGTACCGGCTACGGCCGTAACCGAACTGGTGCAGGCTGTCCGCCTCTTTGCGGGCCTGGCGCTGACCGAACAGCAGCAGGCCCTGGTTGGAGGTGTCGGCCACCGAGTGAACCGCCTCGGCGAGCATCGACGAACTTCCGGTGATGAAGAATCCGAAGAACTTCGCCGCCGCGATACCCGCGTTGGCGGTCAGGGCCGCCAGGATCGCCTTGGTACTGCCCTCGGTCGACATGAGGTCCTCCTTCGTCAGAGGCCCACGGTAGCCCGAAACAGTTTCGAGGGCTCACCCGCCTCCAGACGAATCGGGCCGTCATCAGCGGCTACCCACGCCGAGGATCCGCGCCGCAGCGTGACCACGTCGGACTTGGCACGCACGACCACCGTGCCTTCGGTGCACACCAGAATCTGCGGCCCGTCGTGGCGCGACGGCGCGTCGATCTCATGCCCCACACTCGGCTCGTCGAGCACCAGCACCGACGTGGCGAACTCCGGCGCCGGGGTCTGGTAGACCAGCTCGATACCGTCGCGATGCGTCGGCGGGTGCAGCTTCACGTCGTCGGCCGGGGTGAAGTCCAGTACCCGCAACAACTCCGGCACATCGACGTGCTTGGGCGTCAACCCGCCGCGAAGCACATTGTCGGAGTTGGCCATCACCTCCACACCGACACCCTGCAGGTAGCTGTGCAGGTTGCCGGCCGACAGAAAGATCGCCTCACCGGGAGCCAGGCTGATCCGGTTGAGCAACAGCGCGGCCAGCACCCCGGCGTCGCCCGGGTAGCGCTCCCCCAACTCCAGGACCGTCTTGGCCTCTGCCTCGAATTCGGTTGCCCCCGAGCGCATATAGTTCACGGCGCCCTCGAGAACGGCCGGGATCAGGACGTCGAGATCAGGCTGGGGCGCGGTGATCCAGGTGGTGAACAGTGCACGCAGCCCATCGGCGTCGGACTGTCCGCTGAGCAGGGCGATGTACGGGTTGAGGTTGGCGACACCCAGGGCGGTCAGCAGCTCCACCGTGCGGGCCGCGGGCCGGAATCCGGCAAGCGCCTCGAATTGCCCGAGGGCAACCAGCAATTCGGGCTTATGGCTGCGATCGCGGTAGTTGCGGATCGGCGAATTGAGCGGCACGCCCAACCGGTCCTCACGCAGGTAACCCTCGACCGCCTGCTCCGCGCTGGGGTGGGCCTGCAACGACAGGGGCTCGTCGGCGGCGAGCACCTTGACCAGGAACGGCAACACGTCGCCGAAGCGCGCCCGCACCGCGGGTCCGAGCTGCCCTTCGGGATCGGAGCGCACGGCGTCGAGCAACGACGTCTGGGTACCGGCCGTCTCCAGGCACGCCGGGTCGCCCGGATGGGCACCGAGCCAGAGCTCAGCCTCGGGATGCGCTGTGGGAGAAGGCCTCCCGGTAAAATCGGCGATGGCTGTGCGTGATCCCCACGCATAGGTGCGTATCGCTCCTCGTAGCAGTTCCACTGACCTGCTATCCCCCTGCCAGTCTCAGGTATACCGCTGCCATCTCGAACCGGACAGCCAGCGTCGCCAGCTGTTGTTCGGCCCGCCCCGCCGGCACCTGAACTGAACCAGCTTCCCCGATGTCCTCGGCGCCCACAACTTGGACATCGTCCATACCGGCCACCCGGGCGCTCACCACCGCCCGCTCGGCCGCCAGCGTCAGCGCGAAAACCCGAGTTCGGCTCGGCAACGGCCCGTCGAGCTCCTCGTCGTGGAACAGCGCGTCGACCGGGTCAGCGAAACCTCTTGCCGCACCGCCACGAAGCGCAACCAGTGCATCGGCCAGACCGGCTGCCGCCACCGGCTGGTGGCCGACCCGCAACAGCACCGCGGCAGCATGCCGGGCCAGCGCCAGCGTGGCCGCGCCGTCGCCGGCCAGCACCGGCTGGCGGCCTGTCATGCGCTCGGCCAACGACTTGGCCGGGTTGGTGAACACTTCGCGGCCGGCGCTGTTACGCAACGCCTCGGCATCGAGTGCGTCAGCCAGTGCGGTCAGATCGGCACCCAAGGCGGGGTCGACCGCCTCGAGGGTGGCCAGACCCGCGGCCAGGTAGCGGCACAGGCCGAAATCGTCGGGCACCCACAGCCGCGGAGCCAGCACCGCGGTGCGCCCCGCAGTGGCGTCGCGCAGCGGCCCCTCGTAGGGCGCCGCCACGACTACCCGGGCGCCGCGGCGAACCGCGGTGGCCGCGGCACTCACCAATACCGGATCGGCGGGGTCGTCGCCTGCCACGACCAGAACGTCCAACGGCCCGATCCACGGCGGAGACTCGGCGGCCACCACGATCGGCTCGCCGGCCTGACCACTGAGGCAGGCGGTCAGTATCGCGCCCGCCGCCTCGGCCGGACCCCGGCCGGCTACCCAGACCACCGTTCGCGGGCGGTCGGCACGCACCGAATCCAGCGCACCCTCCTCGACGGCGGCCGCGGTGGCCCGCACCTGGGCGCCGGCCATCGCCGCCGCCCGCAACAGCCCGTCGCGGTCGGCTTCCAGCAGGCCGTCGGTGTCGTCGAAGTCCACCGTCGCGTGCGGCGAACTCATGTGACGGTCTCACTGTGGGCCGATATCTGCTCACCCACCCGGGCGACGATGCCGTCGACTTCCTCGGAGGTGGGCGCCTCGACGTTGAGCCGCAACAGCGGCTCGGTGTTGGAGGTGCGCAGGTTGAACCACACCCCGTCGCCGAGGTCGACGGTCACACCGTCGAGGTGATCGAGCGAAACAACTTGGTCGCCAAAATCTTTCAGGACGGCCTCGACGCAAGCGGGGGCGTCGGCAACCCGGAAGTTGATCTCGCCGGAGGCTTGGTAGCGCTGGTAGTCGGCCATCAGATCCGACAGCGGGCGGTCCTGCTCGCCGAGGGCGGCGAGCACGTGCAGCGCGGCCAGCATCCCCGAATCCGCTCCCCAGAAGTCGCGGAAGTAGTAGTGCGCGGAATGCTCACCGCCGAAGATGGCGCCGGTGTCGGCCATCAGGGCCTTGATGTAGGAGTGTCCGACGCGAGAACGCACCGGCATGCCGCCGCGCTCGATCACCAGCTCGGGCACCGCCCGAGACGTGATCAGGTTGTGGATCACCGTGGCACCGATCTCCCGCGCCAGCTCCCGGCCGGCGACGAGCGCGGTCACCGCCGACGGCGAGACCGGATTTCCCCGTTCGTCGACGACGAAACACCGGTCGGCATCCCCGTCGAAGGCCAGGCCGATGTCGGCCTTGGTCTCCAGCACGAATTTCTGCAGATCCACCAGATTGGCCGGCTCCAGCGGGTTGGCCTCGTGGTTGGGAAATGAGCCGTCGAGTTCGAAGAACAGCGGCAGCAGCGTCAGCGCCGACAGCGGGCCGAGCACCGCGGGCGTGGTGTGCCCCGCCATGCCGTTGCCCGCATCGACGGCGACCCGCAGCGGCCGCAGCTCGCTCAGGTTCACCAGCGACCGCAGGAACTGCCCGTAGTCCTCGAGAACATCCTGATCATGCAGCTGGCCCCGGGGGCCGTCGTAGGCCGGTACCCCGGCGATCAGATCGTCGCGGATGATCGCCAGCCCGGTGTCGTCGCCGACCGGTTTGGCACCGGCCCGGCACAGCTTGATGCCGTTGTAGGCGGCCGGGTTGTGGCTGGCGGTGAACATCGCACCGGGGCAGTTCAGGAATCCGGACGCGAAATACAGCTGATCGGTGGATGCCAGCCCGATGCGCACCACGTCGAGGCCCTGGCCGGTGACGCCATCGGCGAATGCCGCGGCCAGCGTCGGCGAGCTGTCCCGCATGTCGTAACCGACGGCAACCCGGCCGGCCTGGCTGCCCTCGTCGCGCAGCAGCCGGGCGAACGCAGCCCCGACATCAGCGACAAAGGCCTCGTCGATCTCCTCACCGACCAGACCACGCACGTCGTAGGCCTTGATGACACGGCGTACCGCGGCGGCGGCCCTGGGCATGCGGTCTCCTGACTGAGGCAACTGTTGGCCGCCAGCCTATCTGTTCAGGGGCCGCGTTAGCGGTGTCCTTCTCGGCTCAGTCGGCCGGATCGGGCAGGACCCGCAGATGTCCGCGGCGGCGACCCGAGGTCGTCGGGTGTTGCATCGCCGACGGCATGAGGCCCGCACCGGGTGCGGTGGCGTGCGCGGCACCGCTCGGGTCGGAGAACCCGGCGATCGGCGGCCCGGAGGGCAGTTCACGGCCCTCCCGCACGGCGTCGGCCAGAGCGACCAGGTCGTCGTCCTCCAGAAACTCAGGCAGCGGAGCGGCATGGCGCACCAGCTCCCAGCCGAGCGGGGCGGTGATGCGGTTGGCGTGACCGATGCACAGATCCCAGGAGTGCGGCTCGCGATTGACCGCCAGCGGTCCGACGACGGCTGTGGAATCGGAGTAGACGAACGTCAATGTCGCCACCGCGTAATGGGGGCACGCGGGCCTGCAGCAGCGACGGGCAACATTCACGCCGTGAGGCTATCGCGCGGCAATTGCAGGTGGCGGGCGGACACGCGCAGCGGCGGAGGCGTCGATTCCCAACCGTTACGATCGCTCGGTGGCCGATTCCCGCAGTTCCCGGCGAGGCGGTCGATCCGGCGGTGGCGCCGGGTCCCGCCGTGGGCGCGAGATGCGCGGCCCCTTGTTGCCGCCGACGGTACCGGGCTGGCGCAGCCGTGCCGAGCGATTCGACATGGCGGTGCTGGAGGCCTACGAGCCCATCGAGCGGCAGTGGCAACAACGGCTCACCGCTTTGGATGTCGCGGTCGACGAAATCCCGCGCATCGCGGCCAAGGATCCGGACAGTGTCCAGTGGCCCCCGGAAGTGGTGGCTGATGGGCCGATTGCGTTGGCGCGGCTGATACCGGCGGGGGTCGATGTTCGCGGCAACTCCACGCGAGCCCGAATCGTGCTGTTTCGCAAGCCGATCGAACGCCGAGCCAAGGACTCGATCGATCTGACTGACTTACTGCATGACATTCTGGTGGCTCAGGTGGCCACCTATCTCGGGGTCGAGCCGTCGGTCATCGACCCGAGTCTTGACGAGGACTAGACGATGACTAGACGATGCCGCGCTTGAGGCGACGGCGCTCGCGCTCGGAGAGCCCGCCCCAGATGCCGAAGCGCTCATCTTTCGCCAAGGCATAGTCGAGGCACGCGTCCTTGACCTCGCAGCCCAGGCAGATTCGCTTGGCCTCTCGGGTGGAGCCGCCCTTCTCCGGGAAAAACGCCTCAGGGTCGGTTTGGGCGCACAGCGCCTTCTCCTGCCACAGCTCGTCCCCCGGTTCCATCGGGAGCACATCGATGGGATCGGGCACCAAACTCAAGTGAGTGCGCGCCGTTACCCCCGAGTTCTCCGAGCCGGTAATGGTGTGCGGGGCCCCGAGCGCTCCAATGAAGTGCTGATAGGACATTTCCGCCTCCTCACCTGGTTTCGTAGATTCCTGCATGTCGCCCACTATTCGAGTGTGGCCATCCCAATTCGAACATCTGGTCGAATCTCGGTCTGCGACACCGAAAACGGCAGGTGGACCGCGAAATGACACTGGTGTGATTAGACACGCCTATGGGGGTCCGGTCAAGCGAAAGAACCAAAATTGATACCACTTTCCTCGGACAATTCGGCGAGTCGATGCCCCGGCGTGTCTCGGTGGTGACTCGATCGTGACCGCGTGCGCGCCCAAACACCCGACCGCCTAGTGTCGATCGGTGTGAAGATCACCGTTCTGGTCGGCGGCGTGGGAGGCGCCCGTTTCCTGCTCGGGGTGCAGCGATTACTGGGTTTGGGTCAGTTCGCCGACCAAAAATCCGGAGCCACAGGCGATCTTGATCACGAGCTCACGGCAGTGGTCAACGTCGGCGATGACGCCTGGATGCACG
Source organism: Mycobacterium sp. NBC_00419 (assembly GCF_036023875.1). NCBI lineage: Bacteria > Bacillati > Actinomycetota > Actinomycetes > Mycobacteriales > Mycobacteriaceae > Mycobacterium > Mycobacterium sp. NBC_00419. The sequence continues at coordinate 4,133,527 of NZ_CP107931.1, read as the reverse complement.
GCGTGCGGATCTGCCCGGATCTGGACACGTGCATGTACACCCTGGGCGGCGGGATCGATCCCGAACGGGGCTGGGGACATCGCGACGAAACCTGGAACGCCAAGGAGGAATTGGCCGCCTATGGCGTTCAGCCGGATTGGTTCGGTCTCGGTGACCGCGATCTGGCCACGCATCTGGTGCGCAGCCAGATGTTGCGTGCGGGATATCCGCTGTCCCAAGTGACCGAGGCGTTGTGCCACCGCTGGTCCCCCGGCGCCCGACTGCTGCCGGCCAGTGACGACCGGTGTGAGACGCACGTGGTGATCGACGACCCGCAGACCGGTGAGCGCACGGCAATCCACTTCCAGGAATGGTGGGTTCGTTATCGAGCGCAAGTGCCCACGCACAGTTTCGCGTTCGTCGGGTCCGAGACCGCCAAAGCCGGACCCGGTGTGGTCGACGCGATCACCGACGCCGACGTCGTGATGCTGGCACCGTCGAATCCGGTGGTCAGCATCGGCGCGATCCTCAACATCCCGGGCATCCGGGCCGCATTGCGCTCCACCGGCGCGGCGATCGTCGGCTACTCCCCGATCGTGCACGGAAAACCATTGCGGGGCATGGCCGACGAATGCCTGTCGGTGATCGGTGTCGAAACGTCCTCCCAGGCAGTCGGCCGGCACTACGGCGCACGCTCGTCAACCGGGATCCTCGACTACTGGCTGATCTCCGAAGGCGACCACGCCGAGATCCCCGGCGTGACGGTGAAATCCATTCCGCTGCTGATGTCCAGCCCCGATGTCACCGCCCAGATGGTCCGCGCCGGATTGGAACTGGCGGGCGTGACCCCGTGAGCCGCGAGCATGGCAGCGCCGCACCCATCGAAATCCTGCCCGTTGCGGGACTTCCCGAGTTCCGGCCAGGTGACGATCTGGCAGCGGCGGTCGCCGAGTCCGCGCAGTGGTTGCGCGACGGCGACATCCTTGTCGTCACCAGCAAGGTGATCTCCAAGTGCGAGGGCCGCATCGTGCCCGCCCCCGCCGACCCTGATGAGCGGGACGCGCTGCGCCGCAAACTGATCAACGACGAGGCGGTGCGGGTACTGGCCCGCAAGGGCAAAACCCTGATCACCGAGAATCGAATCGGACTGGTTCAGGCCGCGGCCGGAGTCGACGGGTCCAACATCGGCACAACGGAATTGGCGCTGCTTCCGGTCGATCCGGATCGCAGTGCCGCGGCCTTGCGTGCGGCCCTGCGTGAGCGGCTCGGTGTCGATGTCGGTGTCCTGATCACCGACACCATGGGCCGGGCCTGGCGTAACGGGCAGACCGACGCCGCGATCGGCGCCGCGGGGCTGCCGGTGCTCTATGCCTACGCAGGCGCGGTGGATACCCACGGAAACGAGTTGCTCGTCACCGAAGTCGCCGTCGCCGACGAGATCGCCGCCGCCGCCGATCTGGTCAAGGGCAAGCTCACCGCGGTCCCGATCGCGGTGGTGCGCGGACTTCACCTGCCTGATGACGGGTCCACCGCGGCGCGACTGCTGCGCGGCGGCGAGGACGACCTGTTCTGGCTGGGCACCGCCGAGTCGATCGAGTTGGGCCGCCGCCAAGCCCAACTGCTGCGCCGCTCCACCCGCCGCTTCGCCGAGGAGGCGGTCGATCCGACCCTCATCGAGGAGGCGGTCGCCGAGGCGTTGACCGCACCGGCGCCCCATCACACCCGGCCCGTGCGGTTCGTCTGGTTGCAGGACCGCGGCAGGCGCATCACGCTCCTGGACCGGATGAAGGACGCCTGGCGCGCCGACCTGACCGGTGACGGCAGGCCCGCCGACAGCGTCGAGAAGCGGGTCGCCCGCGGCCAGATCCTCTACGACGCACCGGAGGTCGTCATCCCGTTCCTGGTTCCCGAAGGTGCGCACAGCTATCCGGATCCGGTGCGCACTGCCGCCGAACACACCATGTTCACCGTGGCAGTCGGTGCAGCCGTGCAGGGCCTACTGGTGGCGCTGGCAGTGCGCGGGGTCGGCAGCTGCTGGATCGGCTCGACGATCTTCGCCGCTGACCTGGTGCGCGAGATACTCGAGCTGCCGCCGGAGTGGGAACCGTTGGGCGCCATCGCGATCGGCTACCCCGTCGAGCCTCCTGAGCCGCGCGATCCCGCTGCGGTGGGCGATCTGCTGGTGCGCCGATGACGGTGCGGGATTCGGCGATCGAGCTGCTGACAGACTGGCAGCCACCCAATGACAGCCAGGACACGCTTCGGCACGCGGTGCTGGCGTTCCTGTACGCCCGCGAGGATGCCTGCCAACGCAGTTGCGTACCAGGCCATATCACCGCCTCGGCGTTGGTGGTCGCCGATTCCGGTGACAAGGTGCTGCTGACCCTGCACCCGCGGCTGGGACGGTGGGTGCAACTCGGCGGGCATTGCGAGCCGGAGGATTCCGATATCGTCGCGGCCGCGCTGCGCGAAGCCACCGAGGAGTCCGGCATCGACGGGCTGAGCATCGACGCCGACCTCGGCGCCATCCACGTCCACCCGTTGACCTGCTCGCTGGGTGTGCCGACGCGTCATCTGGATCTGCAGTTCATCGCACGCGCCCCGGCGAACGCGCAGATTGCCATCAGCGACGAGTCACTCGATCTGGCGTGGTGGACTGCCGATACGCTTCCGCCCGGGACCGACGGCGCGCTGGCGCACCTGGTGGCAGTGGGCCTTTCCCGCACTCGTTGACCCGCGAGTGGCTACTTATGACACGCTTTTCGACCGGAGCCGTGGCATAAGTGGCCACTCGATGGGGCAGCCAGCCGCGATCAGGGCCGCCACGACGCGGTCGATCACCACTCCGGGCGCATGGCGTAGCAGGTCCCCGCTGACCCGGACGATCCGCCAGCCGCACGCCTCCAGTTCGGCCAGGCGGTTGATATCCCGGGCGCGCTGCGCGGGGTCGGTCCAGTGGTGGGCACCATCGAACTCCACCGCAACCTTCCACTGTTCCCACCCCATGTCGACTCGCGCAACGAAGTGACCGCAGTCGTCGAGAACATTGATCTGGGTGGCCGGAGTCGGTAGTCCTGCACGAATCAGGATCAACCGGGTCCGGGTCTCTTGAGGTGACTGCGCTCCACCGTCCACCAGCTCGAGCACTTCACGCAATTGGGCGATCCCCCGGGCGCCGCGATGTCGAACCAGCACACGATCAATGTCTTTACGGCGCAGCCGGGTTGCGTTGCACAACGCATCGATGCGGACCACGGCCATGTCGAGCCCTGGGCGACGCCCCAGGTCGAACGCAGTCCTGGCGGGCGTCGTCACTGGGATTCCCGCGACGCGACACACCTCGTCGCCGTGAAGAATGTCGCGATGGATGACGATGCCCGGCACCGGTTTACCGTTGCGTCGTACGAGCTCAGCCGGATGGTGATCGTCGATCCAGCGACATCCCAACAGCGCGGCCGCGGACAGCCCGGCTACCGTCGCGGTACCTCCCGACCAGATGTACGCGGCCTTCGCCTTGACCGTGGCGGTGACTACGCAATCCCGCGGTAGGTATACGTCACGGTGGATCGGGCGGTAGTCGCGGGCGAGGGCCCGGCGACTGACGAGGCCGGCCGACAACGCTTCAGACCCCCGCAAAGGTGCATCGATGACCGCCATAACCGCACCCTGACACGCGGAGGCCGGTCAGGTTGTCACCCATCCACAGGCCCGCGAGTGGCTACTTATGACACGCTTTTCGGCCGGAGCCGTGGCATAAGTGGCCACTCGGCCGGGGCTAGATGTCCGACGAGTAGCGGATTCCACAATCGGGGATCGTCACGCCGGGCCACACCCGAGCACCGCGCAGCAATTCGCAGCGTGCCCCGATGTCGGCACCGTCGCCGATGATGCCGTCGCGCACCAGGGCCCGCGGCCCGATCCGCGCACCGAACCCGATGATCGACCGTTCCACAACCGACCCGGCCTCGATCTTGGCCCCGTCGAAGATCACCGCGCCGTCCAGTCGCACTCCCGGCCCGATCTCGGCACCACGGCCGACCACTGTGCCGCCGACCAGCACCGCGCCCGGCGCCACCGATGCGCCGTCGTGCACCAGGCTCTCCCCGCGCCGCCCGCCCAACGCCGGCGAGGGCGCCAACCCGCGAACCAGATCGGCCGAGCCGCGGACGAAGTCCTCGGGTGTGCCCATATCCCGCCAGTAGCTGGAGTCGACGTACCCGCACACCTTGACACCGTCGGCCAGCAGGGCCGGGAACACTTCACGCTCCACCGAGACTTCGCGTCCGCGCGGGATGCGATCGATGATCTCGCGCTTGAAGATGTAGGTGCCGGCGTTGATCTGGTCGGTCGGCGGGTCTTCGGTCTTCTCCAGGAACGCCACGACGTTGCCATCGGCGTCGGTGGGCACACAACCGAATGCCCGCGGGTCGCTCACCCGCACCAGGTGCAGGGTCAGGTCGCTTTCGCGGGCGTGGTGGGCTGCCAGCATCTGGGACAGGTCCATACCGGAGAGCACGTCGCCGTTGAACACCATCACGGTCTCGTTGCGCAGCTTGGGCACCACGTTCGCGATACCGCCGCCGGTGCCCAGCGGATGCTCTTCAGTGACGTATTCGATCTTCAGGCCGAGCTTGGAGCCGTCGCCGAACTCGTCCTCGAATGTGGCGGCCTTGTAGGAGGTGCCGAGGATGACGTGCTCGATGCCGGCTTCGGCGATCCGCGACAGCAGGTGCGTGAGGAACGGCAGCCCGGCGGTGGGCAGCATCGGCTTGGCAGCCGAGAGGGTCAACGGCCGCAGCCGGGTGCCCTTACCGCCGACGAGGACGACCGCGTCGACGGCACCCGGGTTCATATCGCTCACTGAGCCTTCACCCCTTTTCCCCGTTCCCGTTTCGATTTACGCACCGCCGCACGGGAGCGCACCTTCAATGCGCCCTTCATCGTCCACCGCAGCGGCGCCTGCCACCATCCGAAATGACGGTCCGCGAGATAAATGTAGGTGCTCTCATGGTGGGCGCGTAGGTTTCGGGCCGGATCACGCCCCGTCGAGTGGCCCTTGTCATGCAGGATCTCCGCGGCCGGGACGTAGATGTTCAGCCATCCGGCCCGACCGATCCGATCTCCGAGATCGACGTCTTCCATGTACATGAAGTAGCGCTCGTCGAAGCCGCCGACCTGCTCGAATGCCGCCCGCCGGATCAGCAGGCAGGACCCGGACAACCAGCCCACCGGCCGCTCGCTGGGCTCCACCCGCTCCTGGCGGTAGGCCTTGGTCCACGGATTCGTCTTCCACACGAAGCCGACCACCGCGTGCATGCCGCCGCGCACGAGGCTGGGCAGGTGGCGCGCCGACGGATACACCGCGCCGTCGGGGTCGCGGATCAGCGGCCCGAGCGTTCCCGCCCGCGGCCACCGCTGCGCCGCCTCCAGCAGGGCGTCGATGCTGCCCGGTGCCCACACCACGTCGGGGTTGGCCACGATCACGAACTCGTCGTCGGCGGGCACCGTCGCGACCGCACGGTTGACGGCGCTGCCGTAGCCCAGGTTGCCGCCGGTGCGCAGCAGGGTGGTGCCCGGGTAGCGATCGACCGCCTCTTCGGGTGTGCCGTCCACCGAGCCGTTGTCGGCCATCACCACGGTCAGCGGCAGATCGGTGGCCACGGTCAGCGAGGACAGGAAGCGGTCCAGATGCGACCCCGGTGAGTACGTCACCGTCACGACGGTGAGCGGGCGGGTGGAGGTCACGGCGTAGAGGTTAGCGGTCAGTCGGCGACGGGCTGGGCAAGCGCCTCGGCCAGGGCTTCACGCCACGGCCGCAGCGGCGCCAGCCCGGCCTGTGCCGACATCGCCATGGACAACGCGGAGTACACCGGCCGGCGGGCGGGCTTACGCGACTGCGCCGCGCTCACCGCACGAACCCGCTCGGGGTCGGCGCCGAGCTCTTCGAACACGGCGCGGGCCTGTTGGAAGCGGCTGACGGCGCCGTCGTTGGCGGCGTGCAGGACCGGCTCGCGGATACGCGCATCCCCGGCCTCGAACAGCGCCCCGACCAGGTCTTTGACGTAGGTGGGCGAGCCGGTCTGGTCGTCGCCGACCGCAATGGTCTCGTCAGTTGCGGCCACCCGCCGCAGCATCGCGACGAAGTCGCTGCCCGAGCCGCCGGTGTACACCCAGGAGGTGCGCACGATGGTGGCGTCCGGCTGTGCGGCGAGCACCGCGAGCTCACCGGCCAGCTTGGTGCGGCCGTACACGCTCAGCGGGTTCGTCGGGTCGCCGACCTCATAGGGGTGACGTTTCTCACCGCCAAAGACGTAGTCGGTGGACACGTGCACCAGGGCGGCGCCGACCCGCGCGCAGGCGTGGGCGAGGTTCTCTGGGCCGGTGACGTTCACGGCGTAGGCGGTGTCCGGTTCGGCCTCGGCCGCGTCGACGTTGGCGATGGCCGCGCAGTTCACCACCAGGTCATCCGCGGCCACGAAACGCTCGGCTGCCGGTGCGTCGGTGATGTCCCACTCGCGGCGCGTCAGCGCGCTGACCTGGTAGCCGCGCAGGGCCGCCTCACCTGCGAGAAAGCGTCCGACCTGGCCCCCTGCACCGGTAATGACGATCCTCCTGCCCATGACTTCGAGTCTGGCACGCCGGTTTCGGCTACCGGGTATGCGCCCATCTCGCCAGTAGCCTGGGCTGATGCCTGCTGACACCGATGCAGTGACGGGCGCCCGGCGGGTGGCTCGCACTGTGCTGGCGTTGTTCGCCGTGATGGTGATGGTCGGTACCGGCGTCGCCTGGGGGAAGATCCGCTCGTTCGAGGACGGCATCTTCCACCTGAGCACAGCCGCCCTCGGCGGCGGCGGTGAGGACGACGGCGCGATCGACATCCTCCTCGTCGGTATGGACAGCCGCACCGACGCGCACGGCAACCCGCTCTCGGAGGACGAACTGGCCACGCTGCACGCCGGCGACGACGTGTCCACCAACACCGACACGATCATCCTGGTCCGCATCCCGAACAACGGGAAGTCGGCGACCGCCATCTCGATCCCGCGCGACTCCTACGTCAAGGCGCCGGGGCTGGACAAGACGAAGATCAACGGCGTCTACGGCCAGGTGAAGCTCGAGAAGATGAAAGAGCTCGTCGAGCAGCAGGGCATGGACCCCGCGGAGGCCGAGCCGAAAGCGGTGGAGGCCGGCCGCGAAGCGCTCATCAAGACCGTCGCTGATCTGACCGGCGTCACGGTGGACCACTACGCCGAGATTGGCCTGCTGGGATTCGCTTTGATCACCGATGCCCTCGGTGGCGTCGATGTCTGCCTGAAAGACGCCGTCTACGAACCACTTTCGGGTGCGGACTTCCCGGCTGGCTGGCAGAAGCTCAACGGCGCGCAAGCGCTGAGCTTCGTGCGCCAGCGCCACGACCTTCCGCGCGGCGACCTCGACCGGGTGGTGCGCCAGCAGGTCGTGATGGCTCAGCTTGCCCACCAAGTGATTTCGAGCAAGACCTTGACCAGCCCGTCGACACTGAACCAGCTGCAGGATGCGATTCAGCGCTCGGTGGTGATCTCCTCGGGCTGGGACATCATGGATTTCATCAAGCAGTTGCAGAATCTGGCGGGCGGCAACGTCGCGTTCGCGACCATCCCGGTGCTTGACGAGGCGGGCTGGAGCGACGACGGCATGCAGTCGGTGGTGCGCGTCGAACCCTCGCAGGTGCAGGAGTGGGTGGCCAGCCTGCTGCACGATCAGGACGAGGGCAAGACGGAGAAGATCGCCTACTCGCCGGACCAGACCACCGTCGAGGTAGTCAACGACACCGAGATCAACGGCCTGGCTGCCGCAGTGTCGGAGGTGTTGACCGCCAAGGGTTTTGTCGAAGGCAACGTCGGCAACAACGAGAAAGACCACGTGATCAAGAGCCAGGTGCAGGCCGCCAAGGAGGATGATCTCGGCGCCCAGGCCGTCGCCAAGGAACTCGGCGGGCTGCCGGTCGCTGCGGAGGGTTCGCTCCCGGCGGGCACGGTGCGGGTGGTGCTCGCGTCGGACTACACCGGCCCCGGCTCGGGCCTGGACGGGACGCTGCCGACGGCCGCGACGGTGGATCAGGCCGCCGGGCAGGCCGGCGATGCGACGGCTCCCCCACCGTCGCCGATCATCACTGCGGGGTCCGACGACCCCAAGTGCGTCAACTGATGAATATCGCTGACGCGGTTCTGGATCCATTGCTGCGCGCCGACCCGATGGGTCCGCGCATCACGTTCTACGACGACGCCAGCGGTGAGCGCATCGAGTTGTCGACGGTGACGCTGGCGAACTGGGCGGCCAAGACCGCCAACCTGTTACGCGACGAACTCGGCGCCGGCGCCGGCTCGCGGGTGGCGGTGCTACTGCCCGCGCACTGGCAGAGCGCCGCGGTGCTGCTGGGTGTCTGGTGGATCGGCGCCGAGGTGGTGCTCGGCGGCTCATCGGACCTCGCGCTGTGCACCGCCGACCGCCTCGATGAGGCCGACGAGATGGTGTCCGGCGGTGAGGTCGCGGTGCTGTCGCTGGATCCGTTCGGCAAGTCCGTGCCGGATCTGCCCATCGGGGTGACCGACTACGCGACCGCGGTGCGGGTACACGGCGATCAGGTGATCGGCGAGTCGCGCCCGGGCCCGGCACTCGACGGGCGGACGGTCGAGGACGTGCTGGCCGGGGCGGCCGAGTCCGCCACCTCGCGGGGGCTGACGCGCGGCGACCGGGTGATGTCGTCACTGGCCTGGTCGACACCGGCGGAGATCGTCGACAATCTGCTGTCGGTGTTCGTGGCCGGGGCGTCGCTGGTGCAGGTGGCCAACCCGGATCCTGCCGCGCTGGATCGCCGCCGCGACACCGAGAAGGTCACCCGCGATCTGAGCTGAACGCCGAGGCGAGAGCGGGGGTCCGCGGTGGTGCGGTCCGCCGACTACCGGTGGCCTCGAACGCCGCGGCGAGCACAAGCAGTGCCGTGTCGTCGTATGACCGTCCGGCGAAGGTCAAGCCGACCGGCATGCCGATGTCGGCCATCGTGCCCATCGGTACGGTGACTGTCGGAATGCCGAGGTGCCGCAGCACCAGATTGCCGTTGGCAACCCACACGCCGTTGCGCCAGCCGAGGTCCGCGGACGCCTCGTTGACGTCCATGTCGGCGAGGCCGACGTCGGCGACGGCGGGAAACACGACCGCGTCCAGGCCCAGGCGGTCCATCCAATCCTCGAGGTCGAGGCGGCGCGACTCCTCCAGACCGCTCAGGCCCTGCGCGAGATGCGGGATGTCGGTGAGCTTTTCCACCGGATGCTCGCGCACACGCGCGGGGTAGGAGGCAACGGTGTCATCGAAGCCGTCGTAGCGGTCCTTCAGTGCACCCTCGGGGTGCGGGAAGATCGTTGCGCCGTCCACGTCGGTGAGACGGTCGAGGTTGGGGTCCCCGTTGGCGCGGAGGAAGTCGTCCCACGCCCAGGCGGACAGGTCGACAATCTCCCGATGCAGGTACTCGCGAGTCACCAAGCCACGGTTAGCGATTGTCGGCGCGCCGGGCCGATCGCCCTCGTAGTTCGTGACCGCGGGGAAATCGACGAGCACAAGCTCTGCGCCCGCCGCCTTCAGGTCTCTGCTGGCGGACTCCCACAGGTCGATGATGGATGCCCGAGTTTCGATGCGCTGTCCGGTCGGCCCGCCGATGCCAGGGTGCTCGGCGGTACCTGCCTCCGGGTCCGCATTGACGTACATGCGAGGTACCCCGAAGCGCTTGCCGGCGAGCGCTGACCGCGCCGCACGTGCGCCGCGGGGTGCAAGTGCCGGGTACGACTTCGGACGCACCGCGGAGGCGCGTGGGAGCTCGATCCAAGGCTGCATCCGCCAGAAGTCACCCCGTGAATCGGTGTCGTCGGCGACGACCACGTCGAGCACCTCGAGCAGGTCCGCGACGGTGCGGGTGTGGGGCACCACGACATCCATCGTCGGCACGAGCGGCCAGTTGCCCCGCATCGAGATCACCCCGCGCGACGGTGTGTACGCGCACAGGCCATTGTTCGAGGCGGGCGCCCGCCCGCTGGACCAGGTTTCCTCACCGAGGCCGAACGCCGCGAAACTCGCCGCGGTAGCGGTGCCCGAACCGTTGGACGATCCCGAGGCGAATGCTGACGTCAGGTACTCAGCGTTGTAAGGGCTTTCGGCGCGACCGTATACGCCGCGTTGCATGCCCCCGTTCGCCATCGGCGGCATGTTCGTCAGACCAAGACAGACGGCACCGGCGGCGCGCAACCGCTCGATCGCGAACGCATCGCGCTGCGCAACAAGATGTTCGAAGGCCGGCGATCCGGCGGCCGCGGTGAGTCCGCGCACGAGGTAGCTGTCCTTGGCGGTGTACGGGATTCCGTCGAGCGGCCCGAGCACCTCGCCGCGGGCCCGGCGCTCGTCAGAGGCTTCGGCTTCGGTGAGCGCCGCCGGGTTCATCACGACGACGGCGTTGAGGCGGATGCCGCCGCGATCATAAGTCTCAATGCGTGCGAGGTAGGCGGTCACCAGGTCTACCGAGCTTACGATGCCCGACTCGAGGGCATTGCGAAGTTCGGCGATGGAGGCCTCGACTACGTCAAATGTGTTCAACGACATGCCATCCTGTCACTTGTCATCCGCAGTTGAACCACGTCCCAACGGTAGCGGTTGGGTGGCCCCCAGCGCGCGCCGTTGCGGCGTCCACCCTGGGCGGGGCACGCTGTCCAGAAGCGCACGGGTGTAGGGGTGCTGCGGATCGCTCAGCAGATCGTCTGTTCGGCCGCGCTCGACGATGCGGCCACTCTGCATGACGACGCTGTATTCGGTGACCTGCCGGACGACGGCCAAATCGTGGGTGATGAACACATACGAGATCCCCGTAGCATCACGAATATCTGCCAGCATGTTCAGAATTTGCGCCTGGATGGACACGTCGAGTGCTGACACGGCCTCGTCGAGGACCAGGACGCGCGGCTGCGCGGCAAGCGCGCGGGCGATCGCCACGCGTTGGCGTTGGCCACCAGAGAGCCGACCGGGAATGGAAGCCAGCAATCGCGCGTCTAAGCCGACCAGTTCGGCGAGCTCCTGTAGTCGTTGGGAGCTCTCGGCCTGGGGACCGCCATACAGGCGCAGCGCCTCGGTGAGCGCTTGCGCTACGGTCTGGCGCGGGTCAAGGCTGGTCGACGGATCCTGGAACACGATCTGCGCTTCGCGGGCTCGCGCGCGTCGGGCACTCGTTGCCCGTGAGGGGCGCGAGCGATCGTTGCCGCAGCAGGTGATGGTGCCGGCAGTGGGGCGCTCCAGGCCAACGATCATTCGCGCGATTGTTGTTTTCCCCGAGCCGGATTCGCCTATGACGCCGATGGATGAACCCGCCGCGAGTTCGAACGAGACGTCATCGACAGCGGCGAAGGTGCCGAAGGCCTTGCTGAGGTGTGCCACCACCAGAACCGGATCGGTCACTGCGAGCCCCCTCGCCAGGATGCTCCGACTTCGCCGGCACGCAGGCAGCGCACCGCATGCGCGGGTCCACGCGTGAGCGGCACGGGCCCCGATGCCGTGCAGCGTGGCTGCCGATGCGGGCAGCGATCCGCGAAGCCACACGAATCTGCTGCCTCCCATGCGCCGACGGGGCGGCCGGCGATCGCGGCGAGCCTCGGTGTCGGCCGTTCGAGATCAGGCCGGGCTGCGGCAAGCGCCGCGGTGTAGGGATGCCGCGGTTCGTCATGCAGTCCAGTCGACTTCTGGACTTCGACGATCTGACCGGCGTACATGACAGCGGTGCGATCGCACACCGCGGCGGCGAGATCGAGGTCGTGCGTGATGAACAACAGTGCGACTCCGGCGTTGTGGCGTTGCTCGTTCAGGATCGCCATCACTTCCGATTGCGTGGTCACATCCAGGGCGGTGGTGGGTTCGTCGGCGAGGATCAGCTTCGGATTGCCCAGCAGTGCCGAGGCAATCATGACCCGCTGCAGCATTCCCCCGGACAAGTCGCCGGGATACTGCCGCATTCTTCGGGTGGTATCGGTGATACCCACTTCGGACAGCATCTGTTGGGCACGACGGGTCGCTTCGCGCCGGTCGACCCGCGCGAGCGTTCGAAGCTGTTCGGTGAGGAAGTCCCCGACACGACGTACCGGATTGATGGCGGCTCGGGGGTCCTGGGATATCACGGCCATCTCGGTGCGGGCGCGGCGCAGCGACTCGCCGCGCAGGCTTAGCAAGTCGCGGTCGGCAAACCTTATGGTGCCGGTCGCGACAGCCCGCTCCGGCAGTAGCCGGGCGATCGCCCGCGCAGTCATGGACTTGCCCGCACCGGATTCACCGACGAGACCGAGCGCCTCGCCGCGCTCGATGGTCAGCGATACGTCGCGCAGTACCAGCCGCCTCTGGCCGGAGACGTCAAGCGTCAGGTTCAGCGCTTCGACAGCGACCAGTGGTGCGTCCGTCATGCGAGTCCCTTGGCCTGCGTGTCGTTGAGCCGCTCACCCAGAACGTTGAACGCGATCACGACAAGGACCAATGCGGTTCCGGCGGTCAAGGATTCAGCCGGGAAGCCCTGCAGGACCCCGGTTTCACCTTCCGCGGCCATCACACCCCAGTCGGCCTGTGGTGGCTGCACACCGAGCCCGACGAAGGAGATCGCGGCCAGGTCGAGTGCGGCCCAGCCGAACAGGATGGTGGCCTGCGCGACGAGCATGGGGGCGATGTTGGGGATGACGTGCCGAACGCTGATCGACCAGGCGGCGCTGCCCTGCACCTCGAGTGCCTCGATGTAGGGCAGCGATCGTTCCCGCAGCGCCGCCCCTCGGACGATTCTGGCGACGTACGGGGTGTAGGCGACCGCAAGGGATGCCGCAGCTGACCACTGGCTGGGGCCGAAGACGGCCGCGACGAGAACCGCCAGCAGCAGTCCGGGGAACGCGAAGACCAGGTCTGTGCCCGAGGAGATGAGGTTGTCGACCCATCCTCGTCGCCAGGCCGCCAGCACCGCGAGGCACGTTCCGGCGGTCATTGCGAGCACAACGACGATGAAGGCGCCGAGCATCGATGAGCGCGCACCGACCAGCAGCCGAGACAGTAGATCGCGGCCCTGGGAGTCAAAACCGAGTGGATGAGCGGGATTTCCACCGACGAACGCCTGCGTGAGGTCGCTGTGGTTGGGCGGGAACGGCGCGAGAAGGGGACCGAACGCCGCGATCACCGCTGCCAACACGATGATCGCCGCACAGGCCCAGCCGAGCCAGCCCACGCCCTTCAAACCTGGGATTCCCCTACTCCGGGCGGTGGTGAAGGTCAGGCCTGGACTGGGGGCGTGCGCGGCCGGGGTGGCCATCATGCCGCCACCGTGCCAAGACCCACCCGCGGGTCGAGCAACGCATAGCAGAAGTCGACGATGCCGTTGATCACCACGAAGGCCACAACCATGAGCAGCGAAACAGCCTGAACCACCGCAAAATCCTTGTTCTGTGCGGCCTTTACCAACGTCGCCCCCAGTCCGTTGAGGTTGAACGCTTGTTCCACGATCGACACCAAGACGATGAGTGCGGCGATGGTGAGACCGGTTACGGTCGTGATGGGGATGGCGGCGTTGCGCAGGATGTGACGGCGCAGCACCACCGATGGTGGCAACCCGCGACTAATCGCGGTGTGGACATGTTCACGCTTCGACTCGGCTCGTACCGACGTCCGCGTGATGCGGGCAACGAGCGCCAGTGACGAGCTGGCCAATGCGACGGCTGGCAGGGTCAGGTGCTTGAGTTGGTCGGTGAAGCCCTCGCCTTCTCCCAATGCCGGGAACCAATGCAGGTTCACCGCGAACACACTGATCAGGATGAGCGCGGCGACGAAGGAAGGGATGGCGGAGAGCAGCGTGGTCACCAGAAGCGCACAGGTGTCGACGAATCCGGGCTTCAGGGCGCTGACGACACCGACTGCGATTCCGACTATGACGATGATTAGCGAGGCATAGCAGACCAATTCGAACGTCGTCATCGTGCGCTGCGCAATCAGAGTCGACACGTCTTCTCTGCTGGCGATCGAATATCCGAAGTCCCCGCGCAGCGCAGCGGTCAGCCAGCGCCAATAGCGCACCGGCAGCGGGTCGTCGAGGTGGTAGCGCTCGATCAGTAACGCCCGCGCTTCCGGCGTGACCTGCCGGCCTCCGGTCAACACCGCGATCGGGTCACCCGGCGCCGCGTACATCGCGGCATAGATCGCGATGCTGGCCGCGAGTACAGTTCCGACCAGCAGTGCGCACCGCCGAACAATGAACCGCTGCAACTCACTCCGCCTTTCCGAGTCGAGCCAGCCACGGCGCCTGCATGTAGGCGAACGACGACGGAGCGCCCGTCAGCTTCTTGTTGAGGACCAGGAACGTAGCGGGGTGAACCATCGGGATCCAGGGCAGCTCAGTCATCACCAGCTTGTCGGCTTCGATGGTCGCTTGGGCCCGCCGAACCGGATCCGGCTCCGTGCGCGCCTTGTTCAACGCCGCCGAGAGATCCGCGTTGTGATAGCCCGAGTAGTTCTGCACGCCTTCGGGTTCGACGTAGGTGGAGATCAGCGCAGCGGGATCCGCGTAGTCGCCATAGGTTGTGGTGCTGAACGCGTCGACCTCGGCGCGAGCCTGCGGATCGGTGAAGAAGTTGATGTAGTTCTCCGGGGAGACGTTGTGCAGGCTGGCGGTCAACCCGATCGCGTTGGCCGCCTCCACCCACGCGTTGGCTGCGGTGTTCACACTGGCGAGTCCGGTTGAGGTGCCAATGACGAGCGGTTTACCGGTCGCACCCGCCTCCGCGATGAGTTGCTTGGCCTTGACGAGGTCTCGTTGCGGCTCCGGAGCGGCTTTCCACGCCGCCTCGAATGTGTCGCGGGCGTATCCCCACGTCCCGGGATTGGTGGACATGCGGGGACTGACCGCGTTTCCGCCGTAGACGGCTGTACTGAAGCTGCTGCGGTCGAACGCCAGCGACAACGCCTGCCGCACGCGGACATCGCCGAGAACGCCGGTGAGGTTGGCGGGGATGAAGAACTCCGTCTCGAACGACGGCCCGAGGTGGACTGTCACGGCGTCCGAGCGTTGCAACTGAGCCAAGCTCGAGGTGTCCGTGATCCAGCTACCACTGATATCGCCCGTTGACAATCCGGTGGTCAGCGCAGCCACGTCGGAGACACCATGGAAGTCGATCTCACGGGTCAGCGGTTTGAGCGTGGCGTCCCAATAGTCCGGATTGGCAGTCACTTTCAACGTCTGGCCGGCCGTCCACTGAGTCAGCCGGTATGGACCCGTGCACATGGCGCCGCCATCGGGTGTGCCGTACGTGTGCCCGCGATCGCGGGCATAGGCCTCTTCGATGACGACGCCCGCCATCGACGAGAGTTCGCCGGGAAGCCAGTAGTCTGGGCTGCTCAGGGTGAGAGTGACGGTCTCGGGATCGTCGGCGCTGATCGAGGAAACCCGGTTGAGTACGGTGCGGTAGAAACCACCCAGCGCAGCGTCCATATTGCGTCGCAGACTGAACACGACGTCGGCGGAGGTGAGCGGCCGACCGTCCCAGAAGTGCACACCGGGGCGAAGTTTGAATACTAGTGTCGTGGGCGAGCTGAAGTGATACTCGCTCGCCAGCCCCGGCACCAGGGTGCCGTCCGGCTGCTGGCGCACCAGGGACTCGCACATCGTCGAGATGACCGTGTTCTCCGGGTAGTCGAACGCGGTGGCGGGGTCGAGGGTGGTGGGGTCGCGATAGAGCGCCCAGGTCGCGGTGTCGACCGGGCCACCCGCCGGTTCCGTTGTTGCGGGAAGGCTGAGGAAGTCCCTGCTTCCACTGCCGGCCGCCGAGTCCGGAGCCGTACGGCCACCGCAGCCCGCGATCAGCATTGCGACACTCATAATCGCCAGCGGCAGGCGAACTTTCGTCATGATCATCGTCGCCCTACGCTGTCGGAGCCGGGTTCGGCTGCGGAATCTGCTGGGTGATGCAGTGCACGCCGCCACCGCCGTAGGCGACGATGTTGCCGGGAACCCCGACGACCTCTCGGTCCGGAAATGCGCGCCGCAACGTCTCCAACGCGGATTCGTCGAGTTCGTGTCCCGCGATCGGAACGACCACACCGCCATTGGCGACGTAGAAGTTGGCGTAGGCCACCATCGTGGTCGTGCCGTCGGGCAGTGTGGTCACGGGAAACTCGGGCAGCTCGAGGATTTCGAAGGACCGTCCCGCCGCGTCGGTGGAATCCCGCAATACCTTCAGGTTCGCGGCCATCCGGTCGTAGTCCGGCAACTGGGGATCGTCGCAGGTTTGGGCGATCACCACGCCAGGCCGGACATAGGTGCAGACGCCGTCGACGTGCCCGTCGGTGTGCGCGTCGTCATAATGCCCGTAGGGCAGCCAGATCACCTTCGATACACCCAGGCGCCCTTTGAGTTCCGCCTCGATGTCGTCCCGCGTCATGGCCGGGTTGCGGTTCACATTGAGCAGGCACTGCTCGGTGGTGATGAGCGTGCCTTCGCCGTCGACCGTGATGGAGCCGCCCTCCAGGATCATGTCGGAGGCGGTCCGCTCGATTCCGAGGACTTCGAGAACGCGTCGGCTGATCGTGGCGTCCTGGTCGTAGGGCAGGAAGCGCTCACCCCAGGAGTTGAATCCGAAGTCAACGGCTGACCGTCGACCCGTGTGGTCGAGCACCACCAGCGGTCCCGAATCCCGGATCCACGAATCGTCGATCGCCAGTTCGACGACTTCCACTGCGGCGCTGCACGCGGCCCGAGCTTCGTCGGCCTGGCCGGGATTGGTGATCATCAGCACCGGCTCGAAGTGGCCGATCGCATTCGCGGTCGCCGCGTACTCGGCTTTGGCCTCTTCGAAGTACGGGCCCCACAGGGTTTCGCGGGTAGGCCACGCCATCAGGCAACGCTCGTGGGGAGCCCACTCTGCGGGCATCTGCCATGCGGTCGTGCCGGCGCCATTGGCCAGGTTGTGTTCGGGTGCGATCTCGGTCATGCGGCGATCGTCGCACTAACTAAAAATTTAGTCAATGATGTCTCCGCTATCGGTACGTCCCCGCGCGCCACCATCGGCGAGGGGTCTCGCGCTCCCTGCGTCGGGAGCACCCGGCCAAGCGCAAGGGCCGTATTGGCACGTTATCGCTGCTTAGGAAGATGTTTCCGAGGTTGATACGGCTAGCGCGGGCCGCAAAGCCCAGATGCCGCCGCGACCATGAGCCTCCCCCGACGACCTCGGTGATACCCTCATTCCTGTCTGACTTTTTCGTCAGTACTGGTGCGAGCGGCCGATGGTCGCTCGATTGGCATCGCGTGCGGTGGAGCAGCTAGGAGATCACAGTGATGGTCAGGCGAGAGTTTCTTCGGTCTGGGGTAGCGGTGGTAGGTGCACTGCTGGCGGCGGGTTGCACGGACTTTGACGACCAGCGCACATGGCGGATGCCCGAGGAGGGCGAGCCACACAAGCGGACCTGGATGGCCTTCGGTGCCAGCGAGGCGATCTGGGGGGCCAAGCTGCTCCCCGAGGCCCGGCGCAATCTGGCGACTATCGCGCAGACGATTGCGCAGTTCGAACCGGTGTCGATGCTGGTTCGGCCAGCGGAGATGGAGCTGGCCCGCAGCCTTGTCGGACCGTCCGTCGAGCTCGTCGCGGCGCCGCTCGACGACCTCTGGATGCGAGATACCGGACCGGTGTTCGTGAAGCGGAACAGCGCCAAGGCCGGCGTCAACTTCAACTTCAACGGCTGGGGTGACAAGCAGGACTTCACGCGCGACGCCGGGGTCGCGGACATCGTCACCGCCCACGCGGGTGTCGAATCCCTTCACACTGGCCTGGTTCTCGAAGGCGGCGGCATCGAAGTGGACGGTGAAGGAACCGCCATCATCACCGAGAGCTGCGTGCTCAACAACAACCGCAACCCGGGGTGGTCGAAAGCCGACGTCGAGGCCGAGCTGGCGCCGCTGTTGGGCCTGGAGAAGATCATCTGGTTACCGGGTATCGCCGGCAAAGACATCACCGACGGCCACACCGACTTCTATGCCCGCTTCGCCCGCCCGAGCGTTGTGGTTGCCGGATTCGACCCTGATCCGGAATCCTTCGACCACAACGTGACCGCACGCCATCTCGACATCCTCAAGTCCGCAACCGATGCCAAGGGCCGTTCGCTCGAGGTCGTCGTCCTCGAAGCGCCAGGCCACGTCCGGCCGGACTTCGAATCGGACGATTTCGCCGCCGGCTACATCAACTTCTACCTCTGCAACGGCGCTGTGATCGCTCCGGAATTCGGCGACCCCGAGACCGATCAGCGCGCCAGGCAGGAACTGGAACGGCTCTTTCCCGACCGCCGAATCGTGCAGATCAACATCGATGCCATCGCCGCCGGCGGCGGCGGCATTCATTGCACTACCCAACAAGAACCTGCCGACTGAGACCATGATGATGCTGGATGCTGTCAATCACTCAGGCCAGCGCCGCTGCCGATTCACTAGAGCGAGGTCGTTGTGTCCGATCGTCAGACAATGATCCTGGAGGCCACCATCCGGGTGATCGCCCAAAGCGGCGTGCGTGGGCTGCGGATCGAGAAACTTGCCGCCGAGGCGGGCATTTCGACTGCGTTGATCTATTACCACTTCGGAAGTCGTGCCGGGCTAATCCGGCGAGCGCTGGACTACATCAACGATCGCGCCGCGCGCTACACCGAGCAGGCTGTGGTATCAACCAATCCGCGGGCACAGATCGAGCAGATGTTGCTCCTCGAGATCCAGGGCACGCCGACGGTCCGCGAGAACAGCATCGCCTGGGGCGAACTCAGGGCCAGCGCGGTATTCAACGACGAGCTCCGCGAGCAGCTTCGTGACGCGACACAGGCGTGGTCGACCGATCTCGAGAACGTCATCCGATTGGCGCAGGATGCCGAAGTGGCCAGTCCGACAATCGATCCCCGTGACGCCGCCGAGCGGCTCACCGCGCTGGTAGAGGGACTCAGCGAACGCTGGCTCAGCGCAACAATCACGCTCGAACGCGCACAGCACCTACTCGCCGGCGCCATCACCGCGGAACTCGGGCCTCCCCGGTAGCGACAACATCACTCGCGGCGCCGCTAAGCTAACGCCCATGTCAGTGGCATCGGAGGCCGCGGTCCTTCGGGCCGAGCGGCGCAGTCTGCACACCTACATGTTCACCATGCTCGGCTTGGCCGTGCTCGGTTTCGCCGTGTACGCCATCACCCGCGTGTCCGCCACTCAGTTGGACGGCGTCATCTCGCTGATCAACGCCGCCGCGGCCTTCATCGCGGCGCGGTTGGCGGTCACGGCATCCCGGCCGGCTGACGTCGAAAGCCCCTATGGGCGGCTGGCTTTGGAGAACTTGTACGCGCTGTTCCGCTCGTTGATGATCCTCGGGGTCGTCGTCGTGGGTGTGGTCACCAACCTCATCAAGGTGATCGACTATGTGATCACCCGAAAGGGCACCGAGCCGGAGTTCGGGGTTGCCGCGGTCTACACGGCGGTCTGCGTGGTGATCTGCCTGGGCCTGAAGTGGAACCACGAACGCAACAACCGCTCGGTCAACAACGCCTCTGCCCTGCTGAAGGTGGAGGCCACCGCGGCGAAGATGGAAGCCTTCATCAGCGGCGGCATCTGCGCCTCGCTGGTCCTGGTGGCGGTGATACCGGAGGGCACCGTCCTCACCTCGGAGACCTTCAACATCAAGGACATCGCGGACAGCATCATCGTGCTCATCTTGTGCGTGCTGCTCGTCGGCGAGCCCGTCCGGC
Source organism: Mycobacterium sp. NBC_00419 (assembly GCF_036023875.1). Taxonomy (NCBI): domain Bacteria; kingdom Bacillati; phylum Actinomycetota; class Actinomycetes; order Mycobacteriales; family Mycobacteriaceae; genus Mycobacterium; species Mycobacterium sp. NBC_00419. The sequence goes on along the minus strand of NZ_CP107931.1, from coordinate 4,113,757 downwards.
AGATCCGCCTGGAGTTCGGCCGGCTGTCGGGCCGGCGCGCGGATCCCGCTCTCGACGAGGCGGTTCGGGCCGCCATCGCCGCGGTCTCGGCCGAACACGCCCACGAACTCGAGCACGAATTGACCCTCGTCGACGCCCTGGCCATCGCCCGCGGCAAGACCATCGAGGTGGACCTGCGGGTGGCCTACACCGGCACGATGTCGGTACACGAGCAGGACGTGCTGCGGGCCAATACCTACACCGAGCTCCGCGAGCGCATCGGCCCGCTGCGGCTGACATTGGTGTTCAGTGAGCTGCCCATCCACGAGACTCCGACGGTGGCGTCACTAGGCTGACCCGCGTGGACCGCTCCCCGCTGAACCTCGCCTCACTCCGCCGGCAGCTGGTGGGCCCCGACGGACTGCAGCGCCTCGACGTTGTCGAGGACACCGGCTCCACCAACGCCGACCTGTTGGCACGCCACGCCGCCGGGGAGGACATCACCGGAGCGGTGCTGCTCGCCGAGCATCAGAGCGCGGGGCGTGGCCGCAACGGCCGCAGCTGGTCGGCGCCCCCGCGTTCCCAGATCGCCCTGTCCATCGGGGTCGACGCCGCGAATGTGCCTCCGGCAGCGTGGGGTTGGCTGCCCCTGCTCACCGGCGTGGCACTGGTCGGTGCGGTGCAGCAGACGACCGGCATCCGGGCCGCGGTGAAGTGGCCCAACGACGTCCTCGTCGACAACGGCAAGCTGGCCGGCATCCTGGCCGAGGTCGCCGCACCCGATCCGGTGATCGTCGTGGGCCTCGGACTCAACGTCACCCTCACCCCGCAGGAGGCGCCCGACCCGCGGGCCACCTCGCTGGCGATGCTCGGCGCCACGGTGCTCGACCGCGACGCGATCACCGTCGCGATCGTGGCAGAACTGAGCGCCGCGATCCGGCGCTGGCACCACGCGCAGGGACCCAACGAAGCGCTCGTCGAGAACTACCGGCGCACCAGCGCCACCCTGGGCAGCCGGGTCCGCGCGCTGCTTCCCGGTGATCGCGAAATCATCGGCACCGCAACACAAATCGACGAACTCGGTCGCCTACTCATCGACACCGACACCGGGGTGGTGACGGTCTCGGCGGGTGACATCACCCACCTGCGCGCCGCCGACTAACGCAGCAGCGCGCGGGACATCACGACCCGCTGAATCTGGTTGGTGCCCTCGTAGATCTGGGTGATCTTGGCGTCGCGCATCATCCGCTCGACCGGGAAGTCAATGGTGTAGCCGGCACCGCCGAAGAGCTGCACGGCGTCGGTGGTGACCTCCATCGCCACGTCGGAGGCGAAGCACTTCGAGGCCGCCGAGATGAACCCGAGATTGCCTTCACCGCGCTCGGCACGCGCCGCGGCCGAGTACACCATCAGCCGTGCGGCCTCGACCTTCATCGCCATGTCGGCGAGCATGAACTGCACACCCTGGTTGTCGGAGACCGGACGGCCGAACTGCTTGCGGTCCTTGGTGTATGCAATCGCGGCGTCCAGGGCGCCCTGCGCGATGCCGACGGCTTGGGCACCGATGGTCGGGCGGGTGTGGTCCAACGTAGCCAGCGCAGTCTTGAAACCGGTACCGGGCTCGCCGATGATCCGGTCGCCGGGGATACGACAGTTCTCGAAGTACAGCTCGGTGGTCGGCGAGCCCTTGATGCCGAGCTTGCGCTCCTTGGGTCCGACCGTGAACCCCTCGTCGTCGGCATGCACCATGAACGCCGAAATGCCATTGGCGCCCTTGTCCGGGTCGGTCACCGCCATCACGGTGTACCAGGTGGACTTGCCGCCGTTGGTGATCCAGGCCTTGGCGCCGTTGAGAATCCAGTCGTCGCCGTCGGCCTTCGCACGAGTGCGCATCCCGGCCGCGTCCGATCCGGCCTCCCGCTCGGACAGGCCGTAGGAGGCCATCGCGCCCTCGGCGATCTCGGGCAGCACCTTCTTCTTCAGCTCCTCGGAGCCGCGCAGAATCAGGCCCATCGTGCCCAGCTTGTTGACCGCGGGGATCAGCGACGCCGAGGCGTCGACCCGCGCCACCTCCTCGATGACGATGCACGCCGCCAGCGAGTCCGCACCCTGACCGCCGTACTCCTCGGGCACATGCACCGCGTTGAAGCCCGAAGCGTTCAGCGCCTCGAGGGCTTCGTCGGGGAATCGGGAGTTCTCATCGCAGTCGGCGGCGTAGGGAGCGATCTCCTTCTCCGCCAGCGCACGGATCGCCGCCCGCAGTTCCTCGTGCTCCTCGGGCAACTTGAATACGTCGAAATCCGGATTTCCAGCCATCACAGCCTCCTTGCTACTCGCCGGTAACTTTACCGCGGGCTTCACTCTCCGAGTAATCGCTCCCGCAGCGCACGATCCTTCGCCAGCACCTGGGCTTCAAGGTCGTCCTGGAAGCTCGCCATCTTGTCCAGCAGCACCGGGTCGGCGGCCCCCAGAATCCGGACCGCCAGCAGGCCCGCGTTGCGTGCTCCGCCGATCGACACCGTGGCTACCGGCACGCCGGCGGGCATCTGCACGATCGACAGCAGCGAGTCCATGCCGTCGAGCTTGCCCAGTGGAACCGGAACCCCGATCACCGCAAGCGGCGTGGCCGAGGCCACCATTCCCGGCAGGTGAGCCGCCCCACCCGCTCCGGCGATGATCACCTTGATGCCGCGGCCGGCCGCGCCGCGCGCGTAGTCCAGCATCCGGCCCGGGGTGCGGTGCGCCGAGACGACGCCCACCTCGAACGGCACGCCGAACTCGGCGAGCGCGTGCACGGCGGCTTCCATCACCGGCCAGTCACTGTCGCTGCCCATGATGACGCCCACCAAAGGCCTCGTATCAGGCATGCCCGTCCCATCCGTCGGTCCACTGCGCGTGCGACAACCAGTGTGCCGCCCGCTCGGCACGCTCACGAACACGGTCCGGGTCCGCACCCGCGCGACCCACGATGTTGACGTGGCCCACCTTGCGTCCGGGCCGCGCCGCCTTGCCGTACAGGTGCACCTTGGCTTCCGGGATGCGGCCGAACAGATGGTGCAGCCGCTCGTCAAGTCCCATCGACGGTTCCTCTTGCGCGCCAAGCACATTGGCCATCACCGTCACCGGCGCGATCGCGCTGGTGTCACCGAGCGGGTAGTCCAGCACCGCCCGCAGATGCTGCTCGAACTGGCTGGTGACCGCACCGTCCATGGTCCAGTGGCCGGAGTTGTGCGGACGCATCGCCAGCTCGTTGACCAGCAGGTCGCCGTCGGTGGTCTCGAACAGCTCGACCGCCAGCACGCCGACCACACCCAGTTCGGCGGCCAGCCGCAGCCCCAACTGCTCGGCCGACGAGGCCACGTCCTCGGACAGCCCCTGCGCAGGCGCCACCACGGTCACGCAGATGCCGTCGCGCTGCACGGTCTCCACGATCGGCCACGCCGCGCCCTGCCCGAACGGTGAGCGGGCCACCAGGGCCGACAGCTCCCGGCGCATGGACACCCGCTCCTCCAACAGCACCGGCACGCCGTCGGCCAGGTAACCCTCGACCACCTCCCGGGCGTGCGCCAGGTCCCGCGTCAGCACCACGCCGCGGCCGTCGTAACCGCCGCGGACGGTCTTGACCACCACCGGGGCGCCGCCGATGCGTTCGCTGAACGCCTCGAGGTCGGCAAGGGACGACACGGCGGTGAACCGCGGGATCGGCGCGCCCAGTGCCTCGAGCTTGCGGCGCATCACCAGCTTGTCCTGGGCGTGCACCAGGGCCTGCGGGGGCGGTGCGACCGTCACACCCTCGGCAATGAGCACCTCGAGCATCTCGGTCGGCACATGCTCGTGGTCGAAGGTCAGCGCAGCGGCACCGGAGGCGGCCTTACGCAGGGCCTCCAGGTCGGTGTGGGCCCCGATCACCACGTCGGGAGCGACCTGGGCGGCCGGGTCGTCGGGGCTCACGGCGAGCACCCGCAAACTTTGGCCAAGGGCGATCGCGGCCTGGTGGGTCATCCTGGCCAGTTGTCCGCCGCCCACCATGGCGACGATCGGAGGTCTGGGGTCGTTCGGCACGGCCCCCATGGTGTCAGACCTGCGGGGCACCGGCGCTTTAGGCACACCTGGCCCTACTTCCGTAGACTCGTTCCTTGTGTCTTTCGCTGATGCCACCATCGCTCGGTTGCCCCGACCGATGCGGCCCTTTGCCGAGCGGCATCACGAACTCATCAAGTTCGCGATCGTCGGCGCCACGACGTTCATCATCGACTCGGCGATTTTCTACACGCTGAAGCTGACGATCCTCGAACCCAAGCCGGTCACCGCCAAGGTGATCTCCGGCATCGTCGCGGTGATCGCGTCCTACGTGCTCAACCGCGAATGGAGCTTCCGTAACCGTGGCGGGCGGGAACGCAGCCATGAGGCGCTGCTGTTCTTCGGCTTCAGCGGCGTTGGCGTGTTGCTCAGCATGGCCCCGCTGTGGTTCTCCAGCTATGTGCTGGAAATGCGGGTGCCGCATGTGACCCTGACCGTCGAGAACATCGCCGACTTCGTCTCCGCGTACGTCATCGGCAACCTGCTACAGATGGCGTTCCGGTTCTGGGCCTTCCGGCGCTGGGTGTTCCCCGACGAACTGGGCGGTGACCCCGACCGGGCACTGGAGTCCGCACTGACCGACGGCGGCCTGGCCGAGGCGATGGAAGACGAGTACGAAGCCGGCGGCGGTGTGGTGACTCCGCTGCGGCGGCGCCGCCGCGGAGGGCTAGGTCAGTCGGCCGGCGGCGCGGGCCTGCGCGCGGCGCGACTGTCGGATTCCTCCGAACCCAAGGTGTCGAAAACTTCGTGATACAGCAGTGAGTGCACCTGTTCTACGCGGGGAATGTCGTAGAACTCAAGGGGATCCTGCGACGCCGATTCGATGACTAAGGTGCCTGTCCGCAGCATGCGGTCGAACAGGCCGTGCCGGAATTCGACACTGTTCACCCGCGCCAGCGGGATGTCGATGCCGGTGCGGGTGAGTAGCCCGTGGCGGAACATGACCCGGCGGTCGGTGATCACGAAATGTGTTGTCAGCCAGGTGAAGAACCGCCACACCGTGAGCCAGCCGACCAGAATCACCCAGATCGCCGCGATGACGATGTAGAGCACCTTCTTGGCGGTCGGATCCCAACCGGTCCGGTTCACCAGTGCCGCGACGAACGCCGCCGCCGCAGTGCTGAGCAGCAGGACGAACACCGGGCCGATCAGCCGCTTCCAATGCGGGTGCCGGTGCAGCACGACCTGCTCGTCGTCGGCGAGCACATTCTCGGGATATCCCATGGTCATCTACTACGGCACAGCGGCCCGGATCGCAAGACACCGACACGACAGCCAGGCGCCCTTAGCGCCTCCTTAAGGTTGCCGATACCATCGTCACCCATGACGAGCGTTAAGGAACCGGCGGCCGAGCACACGATCGACATCCACACGACGGCCGGCAAGCTGGCTGATCTCCGCAAGCGCGCCGAAGAAGCGCTCCACCCGGTGGGTGAGACCGCCGTGGAGAAGGTCCACGCCAAGGGCAAGCTGACCGCTCGCGAGCGCATCCTGGCCCTGCTGGACGAGGGCTCGTTCGTCGAGCTCGACGCCCTGGCCCGGCACCGCTCCACCAACTTCGGCCTGTCCGAGAACCGCCCGGTCGGCGACGGCGTGGTGACCGGCTACGGCACCATCGACGGCCGCGAGGTCTGCATCTTCAGTCAGGACGCCACGGTGTTCGGCGGCAGCCTCGGCGAGGTCTACGGCGAGAAGATCGTCAAGGTGCAGGAGCTGGCCCTCAAGACCGGCCGCCCGCTGATCGGCATCAATGACGGCGCCGGCGCCCGCATCCAGGAGGGTGTGGTCTCCCTGGGCCTCTACAGCAAGATCTTCCGCAACAACATCCTGGCCTCCGGCGTGATCCCGCAGATCTCGCTGATCATGGGTGCCGCCGCCGGTGGCCACGTCTACTCCCCCGCGCTGACCGACTTCGTCATCATGGTCGACCAGACCAGCCAGATGTTCATCACCGGACCCGACGTCATCAAGACCGTCACCGGTGAGGACGTCACCATGGAGGAACTGGGCGGTGCCCATACCCACATGGCCAAGTCGGGCACGGTGCACTACGTCGCCTCCGGCGAGCAGGACGCCCTCGACTACGTCCGCGACCTGTTGAGCTACCTGCCGCCCAACAACTACGCCGACCCGCCGCGCTACCCCGCGCCGCCGCACCCGGGTGCGATCGAGGACAGCCTGACCGACGAGGATCTCGAACTCGACACGCTGATCCCGGACTCGCCGAACCAGCCGTACGACATGCACGAGGTCATCACCCGGATCCTCGACGACGACGAGTTCCTCGAGGTGCAAGCCGGTTACGCGCAGAACATCATCGTCGGCTTCGGTCGCGTCGACGGCCGCGCGGTCGGCATCGTGGCCAACCAGCCCACCCAGTTCGCCGGCTGCCTGGACATCAACGCCTCGGAGAAGGCCGCCCGCTTCGTGCGGACCTGCGACTGCTTCAACATTCCGATCGTGATGCTGGTCGACGTGCCCGGCTTCCTGCCCGGCACCGAGCAGGAGTTCAACGGCATCATCCGCCGCGGCGCCAAGCTGCTCTACGCCTACGGCGAGGCCACCGTCGCCAAGATCACCGTGATCACCCGCAAGGCCTACGGTGGCGCCTACTGCGTGATGGGCTCCAAGGACATGGGCTGCGACGTCAATGTCGCCTGGCCGACGGCTCAGATCGCCGTGATGGGCGCCTCGGGCGCGGTCGGGTTCGTCTACCGCTCGCAGCTCAAGGACGCCGCAGCCAAGGGCGAGGACGTCGACGCGCTGCGCCTGGAACTGCAGCAGGACTACGAGGACACCCTCGTCAATCCCTACGTCGCCGCTGAGCGCGGCTACGTCGACGCGGTCATCCCCCCGTCGCACACCCGCGGATACATCGCGACCGCGCTGCGCCTGCTGGAGCGCAAGATCGCCCAGGTGCCGCCGAAGAAGCATGGGAACATCCCGCTGTGAGTCGAACGAGCGCAGCGAGTGAGCGAACGATCCGGCCCCCTGTGACGCTGACGAAAGGCTCCGCGCTGTGAAGCACGAGGACATCACCGAGGTCAGCGACCCCCGCGACATCACGCTGGACAACCCGGAACCGGGCGTGCCCGAGATCCGCATCGACCGGGGCAACCCCACCGATGAGGAGATCGCCGCCCTGGTGACCGTTCTGGCCGGTGTCGGCGGTGGGCATCCCGCGCCGGGGCCGCAGGAGGTCAACCTGTGGGGTCACCCGGTCGACAAGCTGCGCTACACCGTGACGAGCTGGCAGCGGGTGACGCTGATGGGGCGGACCCACATGCGCAAGTGATGAGCCGCTTGCGCGAAGAGCATCGGCCATGACCCGGGTCGTTCTGGGTTCGGCGTCCTCGGGACGCCTACGGGTGTTGCGCAACGCCGGGATCGATCCGCTGGTCATCGTCTCCGGTGTCGACGAGGACGCGATTGTCGAGCGCCTCGGTCGCGGCGCCGATCCCGCCGACGTGGTCAACGCGCTGGCTCAGGCCAAAGCGGAGTCGGTGCGCAACGAACTGGACGACGAGGTCGCCGCGGATTGCGTTGTGATCGGCTGTGATTCGATGCTGTTCATCGACGGTCAGCTGCGGGGTAAACCGGGAACACCGGAACAAGCTGTGCAGCAATGGAATTCAATGGCCGGCCGAGACGGCCATCTCTACACGGGGCACTGCGTGATCCGCATCCTCGACGGCACGACCACCCACCTGCAGACCCGGGCCGCGGTCACCACGGTGCGGTTCAGCTCCCCCGGTGACACCGACCTGGCCGCCTACATCGCCAGCGGCGAACCGCTCAACGTCGCGGGCGCGTTCACCCTCGACGGGCTGGGCGGCTGGTTCGTCGATGGCGTGGACGGTGACCCGTCGAACGTGGTGGGCATCGGGCTGTCGCTCACGCACGAGCTGTTCAACGGCGTCGGGCTGTCGATCGGCGCGCTGTGGGCCGCCAATCCGGTCGGCTGATCGGCGGTAGGCTCGTCGTCGTGCCGCTTTCTGCAGATCCCAGCCCCGCCCTCAAGGACTACGCCCACCCCGAGCGCCTGGTCACAGCCGACTGGCTGTCGGCTCACCTCGGCTCCAAGGGCCTGGCGATCGTGGAGTCCGACGAAGACGTTCTGCTCTACGACATCGGCCACATCCCCGGTGCGGTCAAGATCGACTGGCACACCGACCTCAACGATCCGAACGTGCGCGACTACATCGACGGTGAGCAGTTCGCCGCGTTGATGAACCGCAAGGGCATCTCCCGCGACGACACCGTGGTCATCTACGGCGACAAGAGCAACTGGTGGGCCGCCTACGCACTGTGGGTCTTCACGCTGTTCGGCCATCAAGACGTGCGACTGCTCGACGGCGGCCGCGATCTGTGGATCTCCGACGGCCGCGACACCACGCTGGACGTGCCGAGCAAGGCCACCACCGGCTACCCCGTCGTCGAGCGCAACGATGCCGCCATCCGCGCCTACAAGGACGATGTGCTGGCCTCCCTTGGTCATTCGACGCTGATAGACGTCCGCTCACCGCAGGAGTACACCGGGGAGCGCACCCACATGCCCGACTATCCCGAGGAAGGCGCCCTGCGCGGCGGCCACATCCCCACCGCCGTGTCGGTGCCGTGGGCCAAGGCCGCCGAGGACAGCGGCCGGTTCCGCAGCCGGACCGCCCTGGAGGACGTCTACTCGTTCGTCAAGCCAGGCGACGACATCATCGCCTACTGCCGAATCGGCGAGCGCTCCAGCCACACCTGGTTCGTGCTGACCTACCTGCTGGGGATCCCGGGGGTGCGCAACTACGACGGGTCCTGGACCGAGTGGGGCAACACCGTGCGGGTGCCGATCGTGGCCGGCGAAGACCCGGGAACGGTTCCCGGCGCGTCATGACGATGCCGGCCCCCCTGGCCGAGGTGGTGTCCGAGTTCGCCGAGATGCAGGGCCAGGACAAGCTCACCTTGCTGCTGGAGTTTGCCAATGAATTGCCAGCACTGCCGCCCACCCTGGAAGAGGCGGCGATGGAGCCGGTGCCCGAATGCCAGTCCCCGCTGTTCCTGCATGTCGACGCCGCCGATGCCGAGCACGTCCGGTTGTTCTTCAGCGCCCCCGCGGAGGCTCCGACGACCCGCGGCTTCGCCTCGATCCTGGCCGCCGGGCTGGACGGGCAGGCGAAAGCAGACATCCTGGCGGTGCCTGACGACTTCTACGCCGAACTGGGCCTGGCGGCGTTGATCAGTCCCCTTCGGCTGCGCGGAATGTCGGCGATGCTGACCCGGATCAAGCGCCGTCTGCGCGACGCCGGCTGAACTTACTCATTAGTAGGGGCACCGGCTGGTCCCGGTCGATTAGGCGCCGCTTACACTGCCGTGCGAACCTGTTTTTAAAGATCGTTCTTAGAGTCGGGAAACCCAGGAGGCGCAGTGCCCAATCAGACCATCTCGAAGGTCCTCGTCGCCAACCGTGGTGAGATCGCGGTCCGCGTGATCCGGGCGGCCAGAGATGCGGGTCTGGCCAGCGTTGCCGTCTACGCCGAGCCCGACGCCGACGCGCCGCACGTGCGGCTGGCCGACGAGGCGTTCGCGCTGGGCGGGCAGACCTCGGCCGAGTCCTACCTCGACTTCGCAAAGCTCCTCGACGCGGCCGCCAAGTCCGGCGCCAACGCCGTGCACCCGGGCTACGGCTTCCTGTCGGAGAACGCCGACTTCGCCCAGGCCGTCATCGACGCCGGGCTGATCTGGATCGGCCCGAGCCCGCAGTCCATCCGGGACCTGGGTGACAAGGTCACCGCCCGCCACATCGCCGCCCGCGCCCAGGCGCCGCTGGTGCCCGGCACCCCCGATCCGGTGAAGGACGCCGACGAGGTGGTGGCCTTCGCCAAGGAGTACGGCGTGCCGATCGCGATCAAGGCCGCCTTCGGCGGTGGCGGTCGCGGCATGAAGGTGGCCCGCACCCTGGAGGAGATCCCCGAGCTGTTCGACTCGGCCACCCGCGAGGCCATCTCCGCGTTCGGACGCGGTGAGTGCTTCGTCGAGCGCTACCTGGACAAGCCGCGCCACGTCGAGGCCCAGGTGATCGCCGACCAGCACGGCAACGTCGTCGTCGCCGGAACCCGCGACTGCTCGCTGCAGCGCCGCTTCCAGAAGCTCGTGGAAGAAGCGCCGGCACCGTTCCTCACCGACGCGCAGCGCAAGGAGATCCACGAGTCGGCCAAGCGCATCTGCAAGGAAGCGAACTACTACGGCGCGGGCACCGTCGAGTACCTGGTCGGCCAGGACGGCCTGATCTCCTTCCTGGAGGTGAACACCCGTCTGCAGGTGGAGCACCCCGTCACCGAGGAGACCTCCGGCATCGACCTGGTGCTCGAGCAGTTCCGCATCGCCAACGGCGAGGCTCTGGCCATCACCGAGGACCCGACTCCGCGCGGCCATTCCATCGAGTTCCGGATCAACGGCGAGGACGCCGGCCGCGGCTTCCTGCCCGCACCCGGTCCGGTTAACAAGTTCGAGCCGCCGACGGGTCCCGGCGTCCGGCTGGACTCGGGCGTGGAGACCGGTTCGGTGATCGGCGGCCAGTTCGACTCGATGCTGGCCAAGCTGATCGTCACCGGCGCCAACCGCCAGCAGGCCCTGCAGCGTGCCCGCCGGGCTCTCGACGAGTTCACCGTCGAAGGCCTGGCCACTGTCATCCCGTTCCACCGCGCCGTCGTCAGCGACCCCGCGTTCATCGGTGACGACAGCGGCTTCACCGTGCACACCCGCTGGATCGAGACCGAGTGGGACAACACCGTCGAGCCGTTCACCGGCGGTGGCCCGGTCGACGAGGAAGAGGCCCAGCCGCGCCAGAAGGTCATCGTCGAGGTCGGCGGCCGTCGTGTCGAGGTCTCGCTGCCCGGGGATCTCGCGCTCGGCAACGGTGGCGGACCGGCCGAGTCTGGTGTGGTCCGCAAGAAGCCGAAGGCCCGCAAGCGCGGTGCCCACGGTGGTGCCGCCGCGTCCGGTGACGCGGTGACCGCACCGATGCAGGGCACCGTCGTCAAGGTGGCCGTCGAAGAGGGCCAGACGGTGGCTACTGGCGATCTGGTCGCGGTGCTCGAGGCGATGAAGATGGAGAACCCGGTGACCGCGCACAAGGACGGCGTCATCACCGGGCTGTCGGCTGAGGCCGGTGCGGCGATCACTCAGGGCACGGTGCTCTGCGAGATCAAGTAGGCGCGGCACGAATCTTTGCCGTCGTTCGCGGGGGCAGTTCGGGTCCGTTACCGCTACGCTGACCTCGGTAGGAGGCAATCCGGGGGGTGAGCGGGCATGGTGGCGAGGTCGACTCGGTCATTTGAGCCAACGACGCCTGCCCCGGTGCACTCTGCCCGGCCCGACCGGAGATCATTTGCTGCGCTGATCCGTCAGGATCCGCTGAGCACCGCCGTCACGATCGGCATCGACGTGGTGTCGGCGACCGTCGCACTGGCGCTTGTCATCTGGTGGACGGTGGCGGTGGGCGCACAGCTGCCCCCCACCTGGATGCTGGCCCTGTTCGTCCCGGCCACCATCGCTGTCATGGCGACGCGGGGAATCTACCGGCGCCGGCTCAACCGACGATTCATCCACGAGGTCGGCCCCGTCGTCGCGACGGTGGCACTGGCGTCGATGGTGCTGCTGAGCGGTCTCATCCTGGCTCACGTGCCCGAGAACCCCGAGCAGTTCGTGCTGCGGGCCTGGATCTGCGCAACCGCGATGATCTTGACGGGCCGCCTGATTCGGGCCACCGTCCAACGACGCCTGCGACTGCGCAGGCACCTGCTGTCCCCGACCCTGATCGTCGGCAACGGCATCGTGGCCCATCAGATCATCGAGCGGCTGCTCGCCGCGCCGGAACACGGCCTGGATCCGATCGGACTACTCGACACCGACTCGCCCTGGCATCCCGACCACAACGAGCCCGTTGCCGGCGTCCGGCGGATCGGTGCGCCGGAAACAATCGAACAAGCGATCCTCGACACCGGCGCCGAGGCGATCGTCATCGCGTTCTCCCGCACGCAGGACGAGCTGCTCGCCCGCGTCGTTCGGCTTGCCCACGCAACCGGATCCAGGGTGTGGGTGGTTCCCCGGATGTTCGACGTCATCGGGGAGCGGTCGACCGTCGAGCATGTGGGCGGCCTGCCGCTGCTGTCGCTGCCGCGGACGGATCCGCGCGGGTGGCAGTTCACCGTCAAACACGTCTTCGACCAGGTCTGCGGCACAGTCGGTTTGGTGCTGATCTCGCCGCTGTTCCTGACCCTGATGGCTCTGGTCCGGCTGAGCTCCCCCGGCCCGATCTTCTTCCGCCAGCCCAGAGTTGGACGTGACGGGCGGGTCTTCGACTGCCTGAAGTTCCGCACGATGCGGCTGCCCGACGCCGCCGACGGCGGGTTCGAGCTGGGCAGCGGAACCGCGCCCGGCGGTGTCGAGGGGGTGGACCGCCGGACCCGGATCGGCCGGATCATGCGGTCGACGTCGCTCGACGAACTTCCCCAGCTGATCAACGTGGTCAAGGGCGAGATGAGCCTCGTCGGGCCGCGACCCGAGCGGCCGGAATACGTCGAGGTCTTCGAAGCCCAGATCCGGCGCTACGGCGAACGGCACCGAGTCAAGGCCGGGATGACGGGCTGGGCGCAGGTGCACGGCCTTCGTGGGCAGACCTCGATCACCGACCGCGCCGAGTGGGACAACTTCTACATCGAGAACTGGTCGCTGGCCCTCGACGTCAAAATCCTTGCCCTCACCGTCCTGGCGGTCCTTCGCCGAAGCGAGTGACCCCCAGCGCGGCCCCCGGGCCGGTGACGAGGCTGTCGTCGTCGACCGTGTCGCCGAAGTAGGTGGCGGCCGGGTCGATCACGATGTCGCGGTGTTCGCCGTTGCGCGCCAGCACGGTGCGGGCCAGGTCGGCGAAGGTGATCGTCTCCGGTCCCCCGATCTCGACGACGCCTGCCGGCGACCCGACCGCCGCACGGGCCACGTGGGCGACCACCTCCGCGGCGGCGATCGGCTGGATGCGGGCCTGCGGCACCCGCACGACGTCACCCTCGGTCAGGCTCGCGACGATGGCGTCGGCGAACTCGATGAACTGGGTGGCCCGCACGATCGTGTACGGCAGGCCCGAGGACTCGATCAGCGTCTCCTGGGCGACCTTGGCCCGCATGTACCCGCTGTCGGGCAGGCGGGTGTCGCCGACGATCGACAGGGCGACGTAGTGCGCCACCCCGGCCGTTCTGGCGGCGTCGACGAGGGTGCGGGTGGAGGTGCTGAAGAACTCCATCACCGGCTCGTCGTCGAACGACGGCGAGTTGAGCACGTCGACGAGCACGTGCGCGTCCACCAGGGCGTCGGCGACACCCTGGCCCGTCAGCACGTCGACGCCGCTGTCGCGGGATGCCCGGACCACGTCATGGCCCTCAGCGATCAGGAGCTCGCATACTCCGCGGCCGATCTGCCCGCTGGCACCGAAAATGGCGATTCTCATAGAGCATGATGTACCCCGTGGGCGAGGAATCAGAACAGGTGCGGATCGGCACGGCCGAACGTGAAGACGCCATGCAACTGCTGAGCAGACAGTTCTCCGAGGGGCGCCTGACGCCGGACGAGTTCTCCGAACGCTGCGCGACGGTGAGCGCCGCGCTCACCCGGGCCGACCTCGAGCCGGTCTTCGCTGACCTGCCCGCCAAACCGGCGATCGCGCCGAGCCCCGAGCACAGCCGAGACTGGCGGGCCATCGTGATGGCACTGATCCCGTTGGTCGCGTTGGCGTTCACGATGCTGGTCCCGCACGGCTGGCTGGCCTGGCTGGCGATGCCGGTGGTCGGCGCGCTGCTCTACGGATCTCGCCGCTGAGGTGGAGCCCGTCGAAATCAATTCCGGCGCATGGTATTTGCGAGCGCTGCGCGCCGACGAACGCATCGACGACCGGTATGCCCTGGCCCAGCTCGGCGAGACCGGACCCGACTACGTCGAGGCGAGTCTGGCCGCGTGGGCATCCGACACCGGATACTCCTGGGCGGTCTGTGAACCATCGACCGGTGAACTGCTCGCCGAGGTCAGACTCGATCCGCGCAACGGTGCGGTGAGCACCAGGGCGCGCCCCGGCCACGACAACGCCGCCGCGGTGGCCGCCGACGCGGTACGCAGATTCGCGGCCGCCTTCGGCATCTAGGGCTCGTCGATATCGGCGCCGGTGGCCAGATCCGCACAGTCGACGGCCACCACGTCGGTGCGTGCGGACAGGAACCGCCGTGCCCCCTCGTCGCCGCCCAGGGTCGCCAGTAGGGCCGGCCAGTGCCGTCGCGAGATCACCACCGGGTGGCCGGGCCTGCCCTCGTAGACGGCCCTGGCGATTCCGGCTGCCGATCCACGCGCTGCCGCCAGCACCCGCGTGATCACGTCGGCGCCGATGTCGGGGGTGTCGACGGTGAGCACCACCGCGTAACCGGCATTCCCGGCCGCGTCCAGACCGGCCCGCAGTGAGGCCCCCATCCCACGCTGCCAGTGCTCGGCGAGCACCGCGCGGGCCGGCGCTGGCACCTCCACGACCGCGGCACCCAGCACCACGATCACGTCGCCGCAGCCGCCCGCCGACAGTGCCGCCACCGCGGACGCCAGCCACTGCCCCTGTGCAGCAAGCACTTTGGGCATGCCATAGCGGACTCCGGCACCGGCCGCCAGCAGTATGCCGGCGGCCTCGCCGCCGGAGTCGTCGCGCTTCGACATGCGAATAGTGTGAACTGGCGGGATTCTTGTCCCATGTCCGCCCCGACGAGGCTCACCAAGAGGGTCCACCCGGTCGACGAGGTCCTGCCTCTGCCGAAGCTGGCCACCTACGGCTTCCAGCATGTGGTGGCGTTCTACGCCGGTGCCGTCCTGGTGCCCATCCTGATCGCCAGCGCGATCAAGCTGCCCGCCGACGAACTCGTCAAGCTGATCACCGCCGACCTATTCACCTGCGGCATCGCCTCGATCATCCAATCGGTCGGGTTCTGGCGGGTCGGGGTGCGGCTGCCGCTGCTGCAGGGAGTCACCTTCGCCGGGGTCTCGCCGATCATCGCGATCGGACTGGCCCACGGCGGCGGTGCGTCCAGCCTGCTCTACGTCTACGGCGCGGTGATCGTCGCCGGTGTCTTCACGTTCCTGATCGCACCGATCTTCATCAAGCTGCTGCGCTTCTTCCCGCCGGTGGTGACCGGCACCCTGATCACCATCATCGGGTTGTGCCTGGTGCCTGTCGGTGCACACGACGCCGTCACCAACCCGCACACCGGGGAGATCGACGCCTCCAACATCCGCTGGCTGCTCTACGCGGTCGGCACGATCGCGGTGATCGTGGCGATCCAGCGGATCTTCCGCGGCTTCCTGGCCACCATCGCGGTGCTGTTGGGTCTGGTGATCGGCTGTGTGGTGGCATTTGCTTTGGGAGACATGAACTTTGACAAGGTCGGCCGCGCCGATCTGATCGGCTTCACTCAGCCGTTCCTGTTTGGTCTGCCCAAATTCGACGTCGCCGCCTGTATCACGATGATCATCGTGCTGTTGATCACCGCCGTGGAGTCCACCGGCAGCACCATCGCCACCGGTGAGATCGTCGGCAAGCGGGTCAAGGCCGACGACATCGGCAACGTGCTGCGCGCCGACGGTCTGGCCACCGTCATCGGCGGTGTCTTCAACTCGTTTCCCTACACCGCGTTCTCCGAGAATGTCGGCCTGGTCCGGCTGACCGGGGTCAAGAGCCGCTGGGTGGTGGCCGCGGCCGGCGCCATCATGATCCTGCTCGGCTTCCTGCCCAAGGTGGCCGCCGTCGTGTCGTCGATCCCCCAGCCGGTCCTGGGCGGGGCGGCGCTGACGCTGTTCGCCACCGTGGCCGTCGTCGGCATCCAGACCCTCGGCAAGGTCGACTTCACCGACCATCGCAACCTGATCATCGTGACCACCAGCCTGGCCCTGGCCTTGTGGGTCACCAGCTACCCCGACGTCGCCAAGGCCATGCCCAAGGGCGCGGACCTGTTGTTCGGCAGCGGCATCAGCGCCGGCGCGATCGCCGCGATCCTGCTCAACATCGTGTTCTTCCACACCGGCAGCCGCGGGCCGCGGGTGGCCGGCGGCGGCACCATCACCCTCGACGAGGTCAACGCCATGACCGAGCAGCGGTTCACCGAGGTGTTCGGCCATGTGGTGCAGGACGTGCCGTGGGCGGTGGGCCGTGCGTTCCAGCAGCGCCCGTTCGCCGACACCCGGGAACTCCGGGAGGCGTTCCAGGACGCGCTGCTGACCGGCTCCACCGAACAGCAACTCGAGCTCATCAACGCCTTCCCCGACCTGGGCGCCGAAGACGAGAACGGCCATGTGCTGGCCGTCGACCACGTCGCGCTGAGCAGCCTCGGCGAACAGGACCACAATGACCTGGTGGAGTTAGCCGGCGCCTACCGCGAGCACTTTGGCTTCCCGCTGGTGATCTGTGCCCGCGAGACCAAGCCGTTCGAGAACGTGTTGCGCAACGGCTGGTCGCGGATGGACAACTCGGCCAGCGCGGAGAAGGCGTTCGCGCTCATCGAGATCGCCAAGATCGCGAACTACCGGTTCAGCGAATTGGTGGCCGATGCCAACCCGATCGCGGCGGCACGGTTCACCCGGCTCGACGAGCTGACGTGAGAGCCCTCGGTCTCGACGGTTTCAACCGGCTGTCCGACCGCCAGCGGATGCATGCGCTGTTCGAGGTGTGCTCGTCGCCGATCTGGGCCCGGCGGGTGCTCGCCGGCGGGCCGTTCGCCGACGTCGAGGCGCTGCTGGACCGCGCCGACCGGGTCCTGGCCGAACTTCCCGACGCCGAACTCGACGCCGCCCTCGACGGCCACCCCCGCATCGGCGAGCGGGCCGACAACCCGTCGTCGCAGCGCGAGCAGGCCGGCGTGACCGGTGCCGATACAGCCGTGAAAGCCGAACTGGCGGAGCGCAACAGGCAGTACGAAGACACCTTCGGCTACGTCTACCTGGTGTGTGCCAGCGGGCGCTCCGCCGAGGAATTGCTGGCCATCCTGACCGAGCGGCTGGGCAACGACCCCGACACCGAGCGGCGGGTGATGCGCTACGAACTGGCCAAGATCAACCGCCTTCGGCTGCAACGGCTGCTGAGCGAGCCGCTCATGGGGCAGGCTTGAGCACATGGCACACCTGAGCACCCATGTCCTGGACTCCACCACCGGCAGGCCCGCCGCCGGGGTCACCGTCACTCTCACCGGTGGCGGCAGCAGCATGCTGACCGAGCTCACCGATGCCGACGGCCGGATCTCGGGGCTCGGCGGTGACGTGCCGACCGGTGCGCACCGGCTCCATTTCGACACCGGCGCCTACTTCGCCCGCCAGGGTGTGACCACGTTCTACCCGGAGGTCGTCATCACCTTCGAGATCACCGACGCGGCAGGCAAATACCACGTGCCGCTGCTGCTGGCGCCGTACTCGTACTCCACCTACCGAGGGAGCTGAGCGTGAAGGTCGTGATCATCGGCGCGGGGATGGGCGGTATGAGCGCCGCCATCGCGCTGCGCCAGATCGGGATCGACACCGAGGTCTACGAGCGGGTCACCGAGAACAAGCCGGTGGGTGCGGCGATCTCGGTGTGGTCCAACGGGGTGAAATGCCTGAACTATCTGGGCCTGGAACACCAGACGGCCCAACTCGGCGGCATCGTCGAGGAGATGAGCTACCTCGACGCCTTCTCCGGGGAAACCCTGTGCCTGTTCGGGATGGCGCCCCTCATCGACGAGGTCGGCCAGCGCCCCTACCCGATCGCACGCGCCGAACTCCAACTGATGCTGATGCAGGCCTACGGCCTCGATGCAATCCACTTCGGCATGAAGATGCTCGAGGTGCACGACGGCGGGGACCACGCGACGGCCACGTTCGACGACGGGACGACGGTGACCGCCGATGTCATCATCGGCGCCGACGGTGCCGGCTCGATCACCCGCGAGTATGTACTCGGCTACCCGGTGACCCGCCGGTACGCCGGCTACGTCAACTACAACGGCCTGGTCGAGGTCGACGAGCGGATCGGTCCCGCCAACAGATGGACCACCTATGTCGGTGCGGGAAAACGTGTTTCGGTGATGCCGGTGGCCGACAATCGGTTCTACTTCTTCTTCGATTCACTCGAGCCGGCGGGGCTGGAGTACGACCGCGCCACGGCCCGAGACGTGCTGCGCCGGCAGTTCGCCGGCTGGGCCCCGGGTGTCCAGGCACTGATCGAGCGCCTCGACCCGATGACCACCAACCGGGTCGAGATCCTCGACCTCGATCCCTTCCACACCTGGGTCAAGGGACGGGTGGCCGTGCTCGGCGACGCCGCCCACAACACCACCCCCGATATCGGGCAGGGTGGCTGCTCGGCGATGGAGGACGCGATCGCGCTGCAGTGGGCGCTGCGCGATCACCCCGATGATGCGTCCGCCGCCCTGGCCGCCTACCAGCAGGCCCGCAGCGGTCGGGCGGGCGACCTGGTGCTGCGGGCCCGCAAGCGCTGCGACCTGACCCATGCCAAGGACCCCGACAAGACCGCCCAGTGGTATAACGAGCTGCGAAACGAGGACGGCAGCAACATCATTCGCGGCATCGTCGGCAACATCATGGGCGGCCCCCTGACCCCGCTGCCGTAGCGCTTGCCCGAAGGTCAATAACCGAACATGAAAACGATGAGAGTTTTCTGACCAACTGTCCTTTGACGCCCCCGCAGAGTAGTGTTGGCCACAGGTTGAGTTAACAGCCGCCCGGAAACAACGTCATTGACGTGCGGGGTAGGCATCAACTCCCTGCACTTCGGGCTTCGCCACCTTGACGTGATCCACAGTACGAATCCTTCGACTGATGGAGTCACCATGTCTGTTACAGGAACAGATCGATCCCGACGTTCGGCTGCGCAACACATCGTCGATTGCCACACCGCACGTTTCACCACCCAATGGCCCGACGAGACGGTCGGCATCATCACCGTCACCGGCGAGCTCGATGCGTCCAACGCGACCGAGTTCGCCAACCAGGTCGAGCAGTGCGCCGACGAAGGCGTGCGGCTCGTGCTGGACATGAGCTCGCTGGATTTCTGTGGTACGGCTGGCTTTTCAGCCCTGCACACGGTCAACGTGCGCTGTGCGCACGCCGGGGCCCGGTGGGCGCTGGTGTCGGGTGAAGCGGTAGCCAGGCTGCTGCGGGTCTGCGACCGCGACAACGTTCTGCCGGTCGCGGCCACCGTGCCCGAGGCGATCACGTTGCTCGACGGCGAACCGCGACGGTTACTGCAACTCGTCGCGGAGTCGAGCTAGCGATTTAGCCAGCAACCGCGAGACGTGCATCTGCGAGATCCCGACCCGCTCCGCGATCTGGGTCTGGGTCAGCGATTCGAAGAATCGAAGCAGTAGCACAGTTCGTTCGCGTTCCGGAAGCGCTGCGAGTAGGGGCCGCAGCGCTTCCCGGTTCTCGATCTGGTCCAGGCTGGTGTCCACGTCACCGAGGGTGTCGAGGATCGCAGGCGCGTCCTCGTCGCTACCGCTGCCGCCACTGTCGATCGACAGTGTGTTGTAGGAACTGCCCGCGACCAGACCTTCGATGACCTCTTCGCGGTCCATCTCGAGTTCCGCGGCCAGTTCGCTCGCGGTCGGCGCGCGGCCCAGCCGTTGGGAAAGTTCGGAAGTCGCCGCGCCGAGGCGCAGATGCAGCTCCTTGAGCCGGCGCGGAACCTTCACCGACCAGCTGTTGTCGCGGAAGTGACGCCGGACCTCGCCCATGATCGTCGGCACCGCGAAGGACACGAAGTCCGATCCGGTCTCGAAGTCGAACCGGATCACGGCGTTGACCAGACCCACACGCGCCACCTGGACCAGGTCGTCGCGGGGTTCGCCTCGGCCGTCGAAGCGGCGGGCGATGTGGTCGGCCAGCGGCAGGCACCGCTGCACGATCTTGTCTCGATGACGCTGGAACTCCGCCGAGTCCGGCGGCAGCGTCGCCAATTCCCGGAACATGTCCGGGACATCGGCGTACTCGGAGTTCGTCCGCGGGGACGAACTGTTGGCCGATCGCGGGCTCACCGTACTGAGCCTGCCCGCCTCGTCGTCAGGGTGATACCGAAGATCTGCCCCTCGCCGTTGGGCTCGTGACCGTTGTGGAACGTCTGCACGTCGTCGGTCAGCGAGCTCAACACGTGCCAGCTGAAGCTGCCGGGGGTGACGACGTCGTAGGTGTCGCATTCGGTGGAGGCCTCCACCATGACGACGTCCTCGCGCGGGTCGACCACGACGACCAGGGTGGCGTCCGGGGTGGCCGACCGGATCAGCCGGGTACAGGCCTCGTCGACGGCCAGCCGCAGATCGGCGACGGCGTCGAAATCGAGGTCTTCGAAGGTTCCGACCGCGCCGACCAGAGTGCGCAGAACTGCGAGGTTCTCCAGTCGGGCGGAAACCCGGAATTCGACAGCGCTCGCGCTGCGATCCAGCGCGCTGACTCGTCGTTCGCCATCCGTCATCTGGCCTCCCGGCACGGTCGCCCCGACACTACTCCAGTCCAGGGTTGAGCTGTCCGGTGTCGTCATGGTGCGCGTCTGGTACCCGTCCGGCCACTCAGGTCAAACCTGGAGGCCCACATTGTTACCCACGACACGATGTGCGCGCTCTAGCCGGCGGGTACCTGGGCGCGCCGACCCCGGACGCTGACCAGCTGGTCATACAGCCGCACGGTGTCGGAAGCGATGCGGTCCCAGGAGTAGCGGGCGCACGCGCGATCCCGTCCGGCGAGCCCGAAGCTGCGGCGCAGGAAGCCGTCGCGCAGCACCAACAACACCGCCTCGGCGAGCTCCCTCGGACGGCGCGGAGCCACGAGTTGGCCCGTCACATCGTGCACAACGGTATCGAGCATGCCGCCCACCGCGGAGGCGACGACGGGCACACCGCACGCCATGGCCTCCAGTGGCACGATGCCCGACGGCTCGAACCACGGGGTGCATGTCAGCACATCGGCCGACCGCAAGAGCGCAGGCATGTCCTCGTGAGGGACCGCACCGGTGAACTTCACCCGCTCAGAGACACCGAGCCGGGCGGCGAGCGCCCGCAACCGCGACACCTCCGGGTCGGTATCCAGGCGATCGGCCGGCGGACCTCCGACGATGAGGTACTCGGCGTCTGGAATCGACGGCAGTGCCGCAATCATGGTGTCGAATCCCTTGCGCGGCGCGGGCCTTCCCACCGCCATGATGCGGTGAATATTGCCCTGCCGGGCGGCGGCCGGGCCTTCGGTGGTGAAGGTGTCGAGATCAACCCCGCACGGCACCACCGAGATGCGGGTCCGCGACCGCCCCAGGTGGATCAGCTCGAAGACCTCGTCGGTACAGGTTGCTGCCACCCACGTGGACTGCTTGGCGACAAGGGGTTCCAGCTTCAGCCGGGCTTCCGGCCCGCTGTCACCGATCGGGTGATGGCGCCGCTCGACCGCGCCGAGGGTGTGGAATGTCTGCACCGTCAGCACATCGCGGCTGCGGGCCGCCAGTTGGCCGGCCAGGCCCGACATCCAGAAATGGGAGTGCGCGACGTCGGGCTGGTCATCAGCCCATCGCGCGTCCAGATAGCGGGCGAAGTCACTCATGTACTCAAAGGTGGTGTCCCGAACCATCTTCCTGGGCGGACCGGCAGGCACGTGCGCGACGGTGAAACCCTGCGGGGTGCGAACCCGGTCCGGCAACTCCGGGTCGTCGCGGCGGGTGTAGACGGTGACATCCTGGCCGCGCCGAGCCAGGGCCGCCGACAACTCGGCCACGTGAATGCTCTGACTACCGGCGTCGAATCCGCTGGCCGCGGCCAGCGGGCTGGCATGCGCAGAGATCATCGCAATCTTCACCGTGCCGCCTCCACCATGTTTCGGTGGTACCCGGGGCACCAGTGGCTAAAACAGGCCGCCCGCGGCTCAGCTCGACAAACCGCGGCTGGCGGGCCCCTCCAGGACGGCGCCGTCGGGGCCGAATCGCGATCCGTGCAGCGGGCAGTCCCACGACTTCTCGGCGTCATTCCAGGACAGCACGCCACCGAGGTGGGTGCAGACCGGGGAGACGCAGCGCTGGACACCGCCGACGACGCTGCGGGCTTCCATGTGCCAGGGCGGCCCGCTGACGACCCCCGCTCCGTCGCGCAGGTGGCCGTCGCGGCGGGCGATCGGCGCGACCCAGCCCGACGCCAGGTGCCAGCCGACCTCGAGGTTGGTCTTGATCGCCGTCGTCAGGCCGGTGAGCTCGTGAGCACTCCAGCTGTCGAAGGCCCTGCCCCAGCGGGCGGGCTCGCCACCGAGGATTCGCTTGGACAGCAGCATGGCGGCGGCCACCCCGTTGGTCATCCCCCACTTGGCGAACCCGGTGGCCACGAAGAAGTGGTCGCTGCCGGGAAGGAGCGGCCCGACATAGGGCAGTTCGTCGATGGCCACGTAGTCCTGGGCCGACCAGTAGTGGGTCGGTTCGGCTCCCGGGAAGTACCGCTTGGCCCAGCTGACCAGCTCGTCATAGGAGGTCTGCGGGCTGGTCTTGCGGCCGACGGTGTGCCCGGCACCGCCGACGATGAGCCGCTCGGAACCGGCGGTGCGCGCGTAACGCACCGAGCGGCTCGGCTCATCGGTGGACAGCATCATCGGGCGCGGCACCCCACCGGGAACCTCGAAGGCCACGCAGTAGGACCGGGCGGGATGCAGGCGGGCGAAGAAGGCACCCCGATCCAGAATCGGCGTGCCGGTGGCAAGCACGCACTGGTCGGCCGCGACGACCTGCTCGGTGCCGTCGTCGGCGCGCAGCGCCAGGCGCAGCCGGCCTCCCTCGGTGGAGGCCGCGTGCACCCGGCGACCGGTCAGCAGCGGGCCACCGCGGTCACGCAGCTCCGCGATCAGAGCGTCGAGGAACGGCATCGGATCGAACTGAACCTGACCGGCCAGCCGGACACCACCGGCGAACGGGAATGCGACGTCGAGGCGGTCCACCCATTCGACGCCCAGGCCGACCGCCCGGGCAGCCTCGAATTCGGCTTGTGCCGAGGGCAATCCGCGATCGGACTGGGCGTAGGTGTAGGCATCCTCGTATTGCAGGTCCACACCGTTGTCCTGGCAGTATTGCGTCAGCCAGGCCTGCCCTTCCCGGTTGCCCTCGACGTACTCGCTCACCAGATCGACCGAGTGGCGACGTCCGATCGTGGAGAGCCTGGTGCCCTGCAGAAGGCTGACTTTGGCGGTGGTGTTGCCCGTGGTGACCGCGCCGGGGGTGCGCGCCTCGATGACGACCACCCGCTTGCCTGCGCGCGCCAGCAGGACGGCAGTCACCAGGCCGGTGATTCCGGCACCGACAACGGCCACCTCAGCGTTGGGTGCGTGGGCGGTATCGGTTCGGTGATCTTGGGCGCGGTCGAGCCACAATGACGTCATGGCCACCGCGATACCCGCGTCGTGGTCATCGAAACCCGTCGCCGACGCCAAGCGGCCAGACGGTGAGCAACGAATCGGACGGCCACGAACAATGCCTGGTCATGGAGGATCTCGACTCCGGCGAACTCCGCCCGTCAGGTGATGTTTGACCCCTGCACCCCGGTGGGTACAGGCCTTTGCGGAGGTAAATCGCAATCCTCAGCAAAGGGGGTAGGAGATGTCGAACGTCGCTACCGCGGACAGGACGGGTGTCGATGACATCCGTTTCTTTCGCCCCAGTCGGTCATGCGCCTACGAGGGCTGGACCGTCGCCGAGCTCAAAAAGAGGGCGAAGCAACTCGGAATCTCGGGGTATTCCGGGCTCAGCAAGGAAAACCTGATCGCATTGATCCGTAGTTACTGATCCGAAGGAAGTCATGTCTGACGACAACAAGAACAGCGGACCGGCCGAAGCCGTCAAGGGCATCGTCGAGGACGTCAAGGGCAAGGCCAAGGAGGCCGTCGGTACGGTAACCGGTCGCAACGACCTGGTCGCCGAGGGTGAGGCTCAGCAGGACAAGGCCGAAGCCCAGCGCGATGCCGCCAAGAAAGAGGCGGAGGCCGAGGCGGCCCGTGCCGGCGCCAAGGCTGCCGAGGAGCGCCAGAAGGCCAATCAGTAGCAGTTCGCACGATCCAAAGGCCCGGCTTCGGCCGGGCCTTTGGCGTGTCAACGTTCGGCGATGCGCTTGATGGCAGCCAGTCTGCGATCCCAGACCCGGCCCAGCCGGTCGAGTTCGGCCCCCAGCGCCGATAGCGGCCCACCGAGTGCGCGGTAGCGGACCTCCCGTCCCACCGGCAGGGCCTCCACCAGGCCACTGTCCGCCAGGATCGCGAGGTGCTTGGCGATCGCCTGCCGGCTGACGGGAAGCCGGGTGGCCAACGCGCTGGCCGACAAATCCTCGCTACCGAGCGCGGTGAGAATCTGCCAGCGGGTCTCGTCGGCCAAGACCGCCAGCACGGCCGGGATGTCGTCGAGTTGGCTGCTCATCGGAGGGTCACGTACGCGACCAGGTCGGCGAGTTCCTTCGTCCAGCCCTCGGAGTTGCCGTCGTGGTGGCCGCGCGGATCGTCGAGTTCCTCGAAGCCGGTTTCGACCAGGGTCAGCCGGGTGCCGGCTGCGGTCGGCGCGAGATCGAAGCGAACGAGGGTGGAATTGCCCGGCACCGGGTCGACGTCACGATCGCGCGCCCACCGGTAGACCAGGGTCTTGGGTTCCTCGACATGCTCGACCGCCACCCGGAAGCTGCCGTGCCCTTCCCACCCGAACGCACCCGACGATCCCGCCTCGGCAACGAATTCGGCTGTGTCGCCGAACCATTCGGCAATGAGCTCCGGTTGTGTGAGGGCATGCCACACCTTCTCGACGGGTGCGTTGATATCGATAGTGCGAGTGATGTCCAGTGTGCTCACGAGTTCTCCTGATGGTCGGCTCTAATGCAACTCCAGAGTTGCACACCACCCCGATTGATGCAACCCACCAGTTGCATTTGGATCGCTTGCGCATGCGTGCAGCCGCTGGGGCGTCTACCTTTTTGAGGTGGATCTGCCTACGGTTGAGGTCGTCGACTCCCCGACGTGCCGTGCCGACGTGTGGCCACTGGGTCCCGGTGACGCGGTGCTGGCCGGCGGGACCTGGCTGTTCTCGGAGCCTCAGCCGCACCTGCGCAGGCTGGTCGACATCACCACACTCGGCTGGGAGCCGATCACGCTGAGCGACAACGGGATCGAGATTGCCGCCACCTGTACCGTCGAGCAACTCGCCGCGCTGTCGGCCCGGCTTCCGGCACAACACCCCCACTGGCGGGCCGCGCCGCTGTTCCATCAGTGCGCAGGCGCGTTGAAGGCGTCGTTCAAGGTGTGGAAGACCGCGACGGTGGGTGGCAACATCTGCCTGTCGTTTCCTGCCGGCTCGATGATCTCGCTGTGCAGCGCACTCGACGGCACTGTGCTGATCTGGCGACCTGACGGCACCGAGCACCGGATGGCGTTGACGGACTTCGTCACCGGCGCGGCAACCAACCGGCTGGCACCCGGGGAGATCCTTCGCTCGGTACACCTTCCCGCGGCGGCGCTGCGATCCCGCACCGCCTACCGCAAGATCGCGCCGTCGACCCTGGGCCGCTCCGGTGTCGTGGTGATCGGCCGGCGGGACACCGCTGACGACGGCGGGCGCGTCGCCGTGTCGATAACCGGCGCGACGGTGCGGCCCTACGTCTTCTCCTTCACCGGCGTGCCCAGCGAAGGCGACCTGCTCGCCGCGCATGCCGTTGTGCCCGAGGAACACTGGACCGACGACGCGCACGGCGACCCGGACTGGCGGGCGGCGATGGCTCTGCTGCTGGCCCGCCAGGTTGCGGCGGACCTCGCATGATCAGCATCAACGGCGTCGGGCAGCCCGACGCCCCGCGGCCCGGGCAGTGTCTGCGCACCTATCTGCGGGAGCACGGGCACTTCGAGGTGAAGAAGGGCTGCGACGCCGGCGACTGCGGGGCATGCTCGGTGCTGGTCGACGGCCAGCCCACCCACTCCTGCATCTTCCCCGCGTTCCGGGCCCGTGACCGCGAGGTGACCACCGTCGCCGGGTTGGGCACTCAGGAGGACCTGCACCCGATGCAGCGCCGCTTCGTGGAGGCCGGTGGATTCCAGTGCGGCTTCTGCACCGCGGGGATGATCGTGACCGCCTCGGCGCTGGCCGACGGCGATGACCTTGCCGAACAGCTGAAGGGGAACCTGTGCCGCTGTACGGGTTACCGTTCCATCACCGACGCACTGGCAGGTAAGACCAACACCGAGAAGCCCGCGCAGTCCGCCGACGTCGGGCGTTCGGTCAGCCCGCCCGCCGCGGTACGGGTAGTGACCGGGACCGAGCGCTACACCATGGACTTCGAACCCGATGAGCCGCTGCTGCACCTGGCGGTGCTGGGCAGCCCGCTGCCGCACGCCCGCATCGTGTCGATCGACACCGCTGCGGCACAGGCGATCCCCGGTGTGCGCCTGGTGCTCACCCACCGCGACAGTCCGCCGATCTGGTTCTCCACCGCCCGCCACGAACTGCGCGAAGACGACCCCGACGACACCCGCATCCTCGACGACACGGTGCGCTTCGTCGGCCAGCGGGTGGCCGCCGTCGTCGCCGACACCGTCGCGATCGCCGAGAGTGCCTGCCGGGCAATCGTCGTCGACTACGAACCGCTGCCCGCGGTATTCGATCCGGATCAGGCCCGCAAGCCGGGGGCTCCCCTGCTGCACGGCGACAAGGGACCCGAGGCACGCATCGCCGACCGCGGGCGCAACATCGTCGCCGAGGTGCACGGCGAGGTCGGCGATGTCGAGACCGCCGTCGCCGCCGCGCACGCCGCGGGTGGCGCGGTTGTGACCGGCCGCTACACCACCGCCCGCGTGCAGCACACCCACCTAGAGACCCACGGCTGCACCGGCTGGCGAGATGACAAGGGCCGCCTGGTGATTCGTAGCAGCACCCAGGTTCCGTTCCTGGTGCGCGACGAGTTGTGCCACCTCTTCGGACTACCCCGCGAGGGCGTTCACGTGTTCGCCGCCCGCGTGGGCGGCGGGTTCGGCGCCAAACAGGAGATGCTCACCGAAGACATCGTCGCGCTCGCCGTGCTGGCACTGGGCAGGCCGGTGCGCTACGAGTTCACCCGCAGCGACCAGTTCACCGTCGCCCCGTGCCGGCACCCCTACCGGGTCGACGTCACCGCCGCGGCCGGCCCCGACGGTGTGTTGACCGCACTGGCGGTCGACGTCCTGTCCGACGCGGGCGCCTACGGTAACCACAGCCTCGGTGTGCTCTTCCACAGCTGCAGCGAGTCACTGTCGGTCTACCGCTGTCCCAACAAGCGGGTCGACGCTGTGGCGGTCTACACCAATCACCTGCCGTCGGGGGCATTCCGCGGCTACGGACTCGGCCAGGTGATCTTCGCCGTCGAGAGCGCACTCGACGAACTGGCCGGCCGGCTCCGCATCGACCCGTTCGATCTGCGCCGCCGCAACGTCGTCGTCCCGGGTGACGACTTCGTCGACTGGCACGTGGTCTCCGACGACCTGACGTTCGGCAGCTATGGGCTGGATCAGTGCCTGGACCTTGCGCAGTCCGCACTACGCCGCGGCAACGGCGTCGAGCCACCGTCCGGTGAGCAGTGGCGCGTCGGTGAGGGCATGGCCGTGGCGATGATCGCGACCATCCCGCCACGCGGCCACCGGGCCGAAGCCACCGTGGAACTCAATCCCGAAGGCCGCTATACGGTTTCGGTCGGGACCGCCGAGTTCGGCAACGGCACCTCGACTGTGCACACCCAGCTTGCCGCGACCGCGCTGGCCACCACCGCCGACCGTATCGAACTGCGGCAGTCCGACACCGACACCACCGGCTACGACACCGGAGCGTTCGGGTCGGCGGGCACCGTGGTGGCCGGCACCGCCGTACTAGGGGCCTGCCGTCGGCTGAGTGAGCTGATCGTCGCGGCCGCCGCCGACATCAGCGGGGCGCCGATCGCGGACTGTACGTTGGGCCCCAACGGTGTTCAGTGCGGCGGGCGATTCGTCGACTTCGCCGATCTGCTCACGGAGCCACTACGCGCGAGCGGACAGCACGACGGCTCGCCGCGTTCGGTGGCGTTCAACGTGCACGCCTTCCGGGTCGCCGTGAACGTCGACACCGGACAGGTCCGGATCCTGCAGTCCATCCAGACCGCCGATGCCGGTGTGGTGATCAATCCCGAACAGTGCCGCGGGCAGGTGGAAGGCGGCGCGGCGCAGGCCATCGGCTCGGCCTTGTTCGAGGAGATGCGCGTCGGTCCGGACGGAGCAGTCACCACGGATGCGTTGCGCAACTACCACATTCCGCAAGTAGCCGATCTGCCGGTGACCGAGGTGTACTTCGCCGACACCGTCGACGAGCTCGGCCCACTGGGTGCGAAGTCGATGAGCGAGTCACCGTACAACCCGGTGGCCCCGGCGTTGGCCAATGCCATCGCCGACGCGTGCGGGGCGCGGATGCGCAGCCTGCCCATGACCCCGGCCCGGGTCTGGCGCGCCCTCAACGTCCCGACAGCTCCCACACCGTCGCCGACATCCGGTCGGTCATCCTGGTGACCGTCGTCTGGCCGGTGTCGTCGCCCTGACAGGCCATCGCCTGCACGATCACGTTGTTACGCAGGCGGGCCTCACCGAAGCAGGTCCAGTCGAACGGGATGGCCAGCTGCGACTTGCTCCAGCGCACGGTGTCGGAGTTGATCTCGGGAACGGTGAACTTCCAGGCCGCATCACCGCCGAGGCTCATCGCCCGCTGACCGTCGCAGGCCTTGGCACTCTTGGTCCCGGTAGTGAATTGCGTTGCGGCCGAGCCTGCATCGGGATAGACGGCCACCGCTTCGGCCACCACGTGGTCATGTTTGTCACCGTCGGTGAACAGCATGACGTGAAACCCCGACCAGCGGTCGCCGAGGAAGGCGGCCATGCCCGCAGCGTCCAGCGCCGAGCAGGCCGGCACGGCCGAGGAACCGGGGATGGGCCTGGCCTGGTCGGCGTCGGTCTGCAGTTTGACCCCGACCATGTCGCGCAGTTGCGCCGGACTGATCATCACCTGATCGGTGTCATCGGCGCGCAACGGCTGGATGGCCTGGGCGGGGTTGGACACCGCGCTGCCTGCGACGGTATGCGCACACCCGGCGAGCAGCACCGCCGACAATCCCACATATGCCACCGGCAGCCGCATACCCGAATGCTAGACCGCGGCGGCCAGGACCTCTCGGACCGTCGCCACGGCACGGTCGAGTTCCGCGGGCGTGACGGTGAGGGCGGGCCGGAAGCGGACACTGTCCGGGCCGCTGCCCAGCATGATCACGCCCCGCTCCCACAGCGCGCCCAGCAGGGCGTCACGCGCTTCGGTGGTCGGCAGGCTGAACGCGCACATCAGGCCGCGTCCCCGCACGTCGCGCACCACACCGGGGAACTCGCGCGCCAGCCCGTCTAGCGACGCCGCCAGATGGGCACCCATCCGCGCGGCGTGCGCCAGCAGGCCGTCGGCCTCGATCACCTCGAGGATCCGCCGCGAACGCACCATGTCGACCAGGTTGCCGCCCCAGGTCGAGTTGATCCGTGAGCTGACCGCGAACACGTTGTCGGCGACCTCGTCGACACGCCTGCCCGCCATCACCCCGCACACCTGAGTCTTCTTGCCGAACGCCACCACGTCGGGGGTGAACCCGAGCTGCTGGTAAGCCCATGCGGTGCCGGTGATTCCGCAGCCGGTCTGCACCTCGTCGGCGATCATCAGCGCGTCGAACTCGTCGCACAGTTCGCGCATCGCGGCGAAGAACTGCGGACGGAACTGCCGGTCGCCGCCCTCGCCCTGGATGGGTTCGGCCAGGAAGCAGGCGACGTCGTGCGGGTGGGCTTCGAAGGCCGCTCGGGCCTGCCGCACCGACTCGGCCTCGATTGCGTCCATGTCGGCGCCGGGACGGATGAAGGGTGCGTCGATGCGGGGCCAGTCGAACTTCGGGAAGCGGGCCACCTTGTTGGGGTCGGTGTTGGTCAACGACAGGGTGTAGCCGCTGCGGCCGTGGAACGCGCCGGTCAGATGCAGCACGCGGGTGCCAAGGGCCGGGTCGATGCCGTGGGCCTCGTTGTATCGGCTCTTCCAGTCGAACGCGACCTTGAGTGCGTTCTCCACGGCCAGCGCGCCGCCGTCGACGAAGAACAGATGCGGCAGCGCCGGGTCGCCGAGTACGCGGGCGAAGGTCTCGACGAAGCGGGCCATCGGCACGGTGTAGACGTCGGAGTTCGACGGCTTGTTGATCGCAGCCTGGAGGAGTTCGGCGCGGAACCGCTCGTCGTCGGCCAGTGCCGGATGGTTCATGCCCAGCGCCGAGGAGGCGAAGAACGTGAACATGTCCAGGTAGCGCCTGCCATCACGGGCGTCGACCAGGTGCGCGCCCCGCGAACGATCGAGGTCGAGCACCAGGTCCAGGCCGTCGGCCAGGATGCTGCGCGCCAACACCGCGTGCACGTTCCCCGGTTCGACGGCGGGGGCGGGAGAAGCGGGTGCCATGGCGTCGTCACGCGACAAGAGTTCCGTCATTAGGCGATCCTATCGTAATTTTTACGCTTTTCTATCATGTCAAGCGCATTTTTTCCTATGCGGCCGATCGGTGGCCGGCATGCAGCAGCCCGGGAGGCGGCGGCTGGCGCCAGGTATGGACCGTACAGTAAGAAAGCAGGCCACAGAGGCTCTAGACCGGAACTATTCCGGCAGAAATACGCGATCGCTGTAAAATGTGTTTAGAATGATCGTGCTTCGAGTGCGCACGTTCGCGGCGGTGCGGATCTGCTGCAGCAGCGTTTCCAAGTCCCGCGGCGACTCGACGCGCACGAACAGGACGTAGCTCTCCTCGCCGGCCACCGAGTAACACGCCTCGATTTCGGCAATGTGTTCCAGGCGAGAAGGCGCATCATCAGGTTGAGACGGATCCAAAGGGGTGATGGCGACGAACGCCGACAGCATGTGCCCGAACGCCTCGGGGTCGACGCGGGCGCTGTACCCGGTCACCACCCCGCGCGCCTCCAGGCGCCGCACCCTCGACTGGACCGCAGACACTGACAAGCCTGTCGTCGTGGCCAGGTGCGCCAGCGTTGCGCGGCCGTCGGCGACGAGTTCACGCACCAGCGTGCGGTCGATCTCGTCGAGCTCGTGGGCCGGCTCCGCGGTGTCCGCCATGGCCGCAGACTATCGGACCGGGGCCACCGGATGAGCACACCCGCGATCCCCACCTGGCAGCTGCGCGCCCGTTTCGCCGCCGCACTCTCGGCGATGTACGGCGCCGAGGTGCCCGCCTACACCACGCTGGTCGAGGTCAGCGAGGCCGTGAACCGTGACTTTGTGGCCGCCCATCCCGAAGCCGAGCGGCTCGGGTCACTGCAGCGCGTGACCGCCGAACGGCACGGCGCCATCCGCGTCGGCAGCCCAGCCGAGTTGGCCGACGTCGCAGATCTGTTCGCCGCGTTCGGAATGCACCCGGTCGGCTTCTACGACCTGCGCGACGCCGCCTCGCCGGTTCCGGTGGTGTCCACGGTCTTCCGCCCGATCGACTCGAAGGAATTGGCTCACAACCCGTTTCGGGTGTTCACCTCGATGCTGGCCACCCGCGACGCCCGGTTCTTCGACGACGACCTGCGGTCTCGCGTCGAGCGGTTCCTCGGTGAACGTCAACTGTTCGATCCCGACCTCATCACCCAGGCACACCGGATCGCGGCCGACGGCGGTTGCGCCGCAGGCGCCGATGAGGAGTTCGTCGCCCGCGCGGTGGCCTCGTTCGCGTTGTCCGCCGAGCCCGTCGACCGGGCCTGGTACGGCGAGCTGACCGAGGTCTCGGCGGTCGCCGCCGACATCGCCGGGGTAAGCACCACCCACATCAACCATCTGACACCACGCGTGCTGGACATCGACGATCTCTACCGCCGGATGACCGACCGCGGGATCTCGATGATCGACGCCATCCAGGGACCGCCGCGCTGGAACGGACCCGATGTCCTGTTGCGCCAGACGTCGTTTCGCGCGCTTGCCGAGCCGCGCCAGTTCCGCGAGGCCGACGGCACGGTCTCCGAAGGCACGCTGCGGGTGCGCTTCGGTGAGGTCGAAGCGCGCGGGGTGGCGCTGACCCGCAAGGGACGCGAACGCTTCGACGCCGCCATGGCGGCACCCGAACCGGCCGCGGTGTGGGGTGACTACTTCCCGGACAACGATGCCGAGATGGCGTCGCAGGGCTTGGCGTACTACCACCGGGGCGACCCGTCGTACCCGGTGGTCTACGAGGACTTCCTGCCCGCCTCGGCGGCCGGAATCTTCCGGTCCAACCTCGACGCCGATACCGAAGCCGCGGCCGTCGTCGACCGATCCGGCTACACCCTCGACTGGATGGCCGAGGCCATCGGCCATCACATTCTCGATCCCTACGACCTGTACGACGCGACAGCCCAGGAGCCGCCAGCATGAGCACGACCACCGCCACCGCACTGCCCACCCGCTCCGAACTGCAGGACCGGGTCCGCCGCGCCTTCGACGCCATCGGTGCCCACGTCGCGCTGGGTGAGCCCGGCGCCCACGGCCTACAGGCCCAATCCGATCCCCCGGTCGCTTCGCTCCTGCCCGCCGGCACTCCCCTGACCGGTGACGTGCTGTTCACCGTCACCGAAGCCACCGCTGCCGATGCCGAGCTCGCCATCTCTGATGCGGCGCAGGCATTTTCGACGTGGCGCACCACGCCGGGCCCGGTGCGCGGCCAGCTGGTCGCGCGCCTGGGTGAGCTGCTGCGCGAACACAAGGCGGAGCTGGCCACCCTGGTGACCATCGAGGCCGGCAAGATCACCTCCGAGGCCCTCGGCGAGGTCCAGGAGATGATCGACATCTGCGAGTTCGCCGTCGGCTTGTCCCGGCAGCTCTATGGTCGCACCATCGCCTCCGAGCGGCCCGGCCACCGGCTGATGGAGACCTGGCATCCGCTGGGCGTGGTCGGTGTCATCACGGCCTTCAACTTCCCGGTGGCGGTGTGGGCGTGGAACGCGGCCGTGGCACTGGTGTGCGGGGACACCGTGGTGTGGAAGCCCTCCGAGCTGACCCCGCTGACGGCGCTCGCCTGCCAGGCGCTGATCGAGCGGGCCGCCGCCGACGTGGGCGCACCGGCCTCGGTGAGCCGGCTGGTGCAGGGCGGCCGCGAGGTCGGCGAACTACTGGTCGACGATCCGCGGGTGGCGCTGGTGTCGGCCACCGGTTCGGTCCGGATGGGCCGTCAGGTCGGTCCGCGCGTCGCCGAGCGATTCGGGCGGGCGCTGCTGGAGCTCGGCGGCAACAACGCTGCCGTCGTAACCCCCAGCGCCGACCTGGATCTCGCGGTCCGCGGCATCGTGTTCTCCGCCGCAGGCACGGCGGGCCAGCGCTGCACCACACTGCGCCGGCTGATCGTGCACTCGTCGGTGGCCGACGAGCTGGTCGGCCGGATCGCGGCGGCCTACCGCAGCCTGCCGATCGGTGACCCCTCGGCTGAGGGCACCCTGATCGGCCCGCTGATCCACGAAACCGCTTACCGCGACATGGTCGGCGCGCTGGAGCAGGCCCGCGCCGACGGCGGTGAGGTGATCGGTGGCGAGCGCCACCACATCGGCGGCGACGAGGGCGAGGACGCCTTCTACGTGGCGCCAGCGGTGGTGCGGATGCCCGCCCAGACCCAGATCGTGCACAACGAGACGTTCGCACCGATCCTGTATGTGCTGACCTACGACACCCTCGACGAGGCCATCGCTTTGAACAACGCCGTCCCCCAAGGTCTTTCGTCGGCCATCTTCACCACCGACGTCCGCGAGGCGGAGCGCTTCCTGGCCGCCGACGGCTCGGACTGCGGCATCGCCAACGTCAACATCGGCACCTCGGGTGCCGAGATCGGCGGGGCCTTCGGCGGCGAAAAGCAGACCGGCGGCGGCCGCGAGTCGGGGTCGGATTCCTGGAAGGCCTACATGCGGCGGGCGACCAACACCGTCAACTACTCCTCGGAACTACCGCTGGCCCAGGGTGTGCACTTCGGCTAGGAGCCCAGCAGGCTGAGCAGTTCGCCACGCCCGATCTGGTTCACCAGCGTCGCGGCGTCGAAGTAGATCCGCTCGTTGGTGATGCGGTCGCCCTCAAAGGAGAAGACCGCGATGACCGGTACCCGGAAGGCCTTGCCGGTCGGCGGCAATCCGTAGAACTCGCCGAGGTTGGTTCCCAGCAGGTCGAATTCGACGATCACCGCGTCGTCGGCGAGGTGGAATACCGCGTTCTCATGCCGCTGGTCGGGAAACGCGGTGCGCGTGGTCAGGTAATAGGTCATCACCTCGTCGTCGCCGTCGAAAACCTGCCCGGTCGGGACGATCTCGTAGCGCGGATGGCCGTTGAACGTCGCCAGGGTCCGGTCGAA
The DNA here is from genome assembly GCF_036023875.1 of Mycobacterium sp. NBC_00419. NCBI lineage: Bacteria > Bacillati > Actinomycetota > Actinomycetes > Mycobacteriales > Mycobacteriaceae > Mycobacterium > Mycobacterium sp. NBC_00419. The sequence continues at coordinate 4,079,258 of NZ_CP107931.1, read as the reverse complement.
CTCCTTGGACACCTCGGTGTCCATGTGTTCCCTGATGGTATCGAGCCGGCGCCTGCGTAGTTCGTCGGTGAGCATGACCGGCCTTCCAGATCGACGTTCTGTACAGGTCTACTCGAACTTCCGCTGCGAAACGTTGGTTTGGGCGTATGGAGGGGACAGTGGGGACAGCACCTGCTGCTCGACGAGGTCGGCGCCGCGCTGCACACCGCCAGTGGCGGCGAAGCCGTCGGCCACCCGCTGTGCACCGTCGGTCATCGTCATCGCTTCGGACACCTTGGCCCGCAACCGTTTCGGGTTGAGCTTGGCGGCGGGCAACCGGGTTCCGCAGCGGGCCACCTCGACGCGCATCGCCACCTCCGGTTGATCCCGCCCGAACGGCACCACACACACCGGAACGCCGCGGTCGAGCGCGCGCACGGTGGCCCCCATCCCACCGTGGGTCACCGCACACACCGCCCGGTCCAATACCGGGCCGTGTGGAACATACTGCCGGACAGTCGCATTGGCCGGAATGACCAGATCATCGGGCACCCCGGCCGGGAAGGTCGCGACGACGTGCACCGGCTCGTCGGCCAGCGCTTGCAGGGCGACCACGCCGAGGCGGGAGTCGGCCTGGCGGATCGACGACGTGGTGACCAGCACGATGGGATCGGAGATCTCGGTCAGCCAGTCCGGCGCCTCGGCGTCGGTATCGGCCGCGCAGGCACCGATGAGGTGCACCCGGTCGCCCCAGTCGGGGTGCGGGTACTCGAACGGCTCTCCCCCGACCACCAGCATCAGCGGCGCGCGGCGCAGGAACTCGTCGACCGACCGCACCGGCGGTGCACCCACCCGGGCCCGCACCGCGTTGAGTCGGGGCAGCATCGGGCGGTCCATCACCTGCCAGACCACCCCTCGCAGGATGCGGTCCCTGACCACACCCACCGGTCCCGACCACGGGCGCATACCCGGGCCCACCGGCGGCACCCCCCGCGACCGCAGGAACGGCGTGAACGGAGTGAAGACCGCCCATGGGATGTCGCCGGCATCGGCAGCCGATATCGCACCCCAGCAGTTGGCATCCAGGATCAGCGCGTCGGGTTTCACCTCGGCGATCGCCCGGGCCAGATCGTCGACCTCCAGTTCGGCGCGCCGGCACAGGACGTCGATCGTCATCTTCAGCACCCCGAAGACACTGCGCGCGGTCCAGTCCGGGCTGGTGATGGCCTCGATGCGCGGGTCGACGGGCCCGGCGTGCAGGCCCAGCCGCTGGCCGGTGCCGACACCGGCGGCCGACGTGCGCAGATGGACGTCGTGACCACGGCCGGCGAGTTCGCTCAACAGCGCGCTCACCGGCAGCAGATGCCCCAGCGCCGGTGCGCCGTACGCCAGAATCGTGGCCATATACCTATCCCATACCAGGTATGGCGGCGCTCCGCTGCCGGGGAGCATCACACGTTCTTGATTCGTCAGCAGCTGTTGGACATGTGTCAGTATGGGCGCATGTCCAGCCTGCCCGCCCGGCGCCGTCTGTCGCCCGACGACCGGCGCAGCGAGCTGTTGACGCTGGGGGCCGAAGTGTTCGGGCAACGCCCCTACGACGAGGTCCGCATCGACGAGATCGCCGAACGGGCGGGCGTATCGCGGGCCCTGATGTACCACTACTTCCCCGACAAGCGCGCGTTCTTCGCCGCCGTCGTGCGTGCCGAGAGCGAGCGGCTCTTCGAAGCCACCAGCACCCCGGCCGACGACGGGCACAGCCTCTTCGACCGGCTGCGCGCCGGCGTGCTGGCCTACATGCGCTACGACGTCGAACACCCGCACGGCGCCTGGGCGGCCTACATCGGAATGGGCCGCACAGACCCCGTGCTGCGCGGCATCGACGACATCGACAACGAGCGGCAGATGCAGCGGATCATGGCCGCCGTCACCGACGTCGTCTCCGGCGATCTGGACTCCAAGGTGGAACGCGACCTCCGGGTCATCGTCTACGGCTGGCTGGCCTTCACGTTCGAACTGTGCCGCCAGAGCATCCTGGACCCGTCGGTGGACGCCGACCGGCTGGCCGACTCCTGTGCCCACGTCCTGCTCGACGCGATCGCGCGGGTCCCCGGCATTCCCGACGCGCTGAGCGAGGCGGTACGCGCATGAGTTCCAGCACCCGGATCAAGGCCGACGATCTCACCGAGGACCACGTCGGCCGATTCCTCAGCTGTCACGACCCCGAGACCGGGTTCGTCTACCCGGCCAGGATTGCGCGCATCATGCGCCGCGACGACGGCGACTCACCGGGCGTCTCGGTCTGGCTAGAGCATCCGGCGCTGCCGTCGGGCCGGCTGGCCCGCAACGGCCTGGCCCACGTCCGCTTCGAGCAGGAATTCGAACTCGTCGAACCGGACTGACAGCGCCTCAGCGGAGCGTCGCGAAGAACGCCCGCACGTCCTCGGTGAACAGTTCGGGCTGCTCGAAGGCGGCGAAGTGCCCGCCGCGCGGCATGTCGGTCCAGTGCGTGATGTTGTAGCGCGACTCGCACCAGTTACGCGGGCTGGGCACGATCTCCTTGGGGAACGCCGCCACCCCGGTCGGCACCTCCACCGGGCCACCGTCGATGAGGTTCTTGAAGCTCTGCCAGTACAACCGTGCCGAGGACGTCGCCGAGGCGGTGGCCCAGTACAGCATCACGTTGTCGAGCATCTCGTCACGGGTCAGGACGTTCTCGGGATGGCCGTCGCAGTCGGTCCAGGCCCAGAACTTCTCCACGATCCACGCCAGCTGTCCCACCGGGGAGTCGGTCAGGCCGTAGCCCAGTGTCTGCGGCCGGGTGGCTTGCTCCTCGGAATACCCTGTGCCCCAACGCACGTGCTCGGTCATACGGGCATAGGCGGCGGCCTCAGCCGGGGTTGGATCTCCCCCGCTGTCACCGCTGGGGAATCCGAGCGGCATGTTGATGTGAATCCCGATGCAGCCCTGGCCGTTTCGGCCGATCTGCTCGGTGATGGCCGAGCCCCAGTCACCACCCTGGGCGCCGAAGCGGTCGTAGCCGAGCCGGGCCATCAGCGTCGCCCACGCGGAGGCGATCTTCTCCACCGACCATCCCGTGCGGGACGGCTTGCCGGAGAAGCCATAACCGGGCAGCGACGGGCACACCACGTGGAAATCCTCGGACAGCGGCTCGATCACCTTGTGGAATTCGACGATCGAGCCCGGCCAGCCGTGGGTGATGATCAGCGGCAGCGCATCGGGATTCGCACTGCGCTGGTGGATGAAATGGATGTCCAGTCCGTCGATTTCGGTGAGGAAGTGGTCGAACCGGTTGAGCGCGGCCTCGCGGGCTCGCCAGTCGTATTCCTGCGCCCAGTAGGTGGCCAACTCGCGGGTGTAGTCCAGCGGGATGCCCTGGCTCCAGTCGTCGACGCACTCCCGCTCGGGCCATCGGGTCCGCGCCAGACGGTCGCAAAGATCAGTCAGGACGTCGTCGGGAACTGCGATGCGATACGGACGAATCTCTGTCATCGGGTGTGCGTGCCGGCTCAGAAGAAGCCGAACGCAGGGAAACCGTAGAACCCTTCTTCTTCACCAGGGAACTGCTGTGGTGTCGCATTGATCTCGGTGTTGCCTGGCGTTGCGCACTCCGTGGTCTGCCCGCCGCTGATCGCGCTGCCCTCGACGTTGACACACTGCGGCAGCGTCGGCGGAGCAATCGTGGTGTCGGCGGTGGCGACGGGTGCGGCGAGTATCGCGGCCGCGACGCCGATCCCGGCGGCGGGAAGAAGTAAGAACTGACCAATCCGTGGCATGAGCGAATGGTACCCAGTTCGCGTGGCTAAACTCTGGACAAGCCGGATATTCGGGATTTAGGAGCCGCATGAAGTCTGCAACTCGTTCGCTTGGCCGCGCCGTCGCGGTGGTTCTGAGCACCGGCGGTGTGCTGCTCGGTGCGGCCGGCGTCGCCGCCGCCGATACCCCACCGAATTGCACGGCGGCCGACGTGACCGCGGTGATGACCGGGGTGTCCGCGTCGATGACGACGTATCTGTTCACTCATCCCGATGTCAACGACTTCCTCACTGGCCTGCAGGGTTTGAGCAAGTCCGATGCCAAGCAGCAGACCAAGGACTACCTGGCCGCCAACCCCCAGGTGCACGACGAGATCGAGGCGATCCGGCAGCCCGGCAAGGATCTGCGGGCCCGCTGCGGTATTCCGCTGAAAGCCGAGATCGCCGGCGTCCTCTGATCGGGCGCATTAGTCTCGGCGCTCATGCGCTTGGTCGTCGATCTGAACAAGTGCCAGGGGTATGCGCAGTGCGTGCCGCTGGCTCCAGAGGTGCTTGAACTCGTCGGTGAAGAGGCGCTGGCCTACGACCCGAACCCCGACGAGTCCCAACGGCAGCACGTGTTGCGTGCCGCGGCGTCGTGCCCGGTGCAGGCGATCATCGTCGAGATCGACCCGCCCGCCGATCGGGACACGCTGTGACCTACCAGCTCGACCGGGTGGTCGAACAGTTCCGGGCCGAAGGCCGAATCGCCATCGTGGGCGCCTCACTGGCCGGGCTGCGCGCGGCGGAAGCGTTGCGGGAGAAAGGGTTCGAAGGCTCGCTGACCATCATCGGCGACGAGCCGCACGAACCCTACGATCGTCCGCCGCTGTCCAAGCAGGTCCTCAAGGGGTGGGTGCCCGCCGACCACACCAAGCTGCCACGGCTTCGCCGGGTGGACGCCGACTGGAAGCTCGGGGTGGCCGCGATCGGCCTCGACCGGTTCAACCATGTGGTGAAGCTGGCCAACGGCCAAGATGTCGAGTACGACCGGCTTTTGATCGCCACCGGCACCCGGGCGCGGCCCTGGCCCAACCCGGAGGAAGGCGCCCTGCAGGGCGTCTTCACCGTGCGCACCGTGGAGGACGCCACCGCGCTGGCCGCCGCACTCAAGGCCCGCCCCAAGCGGGTGCTGATCGTGGGCTCGGGCTTCGTCGGCTCGGAGATCGCCTCGGTATGTCGCGATCTCGACCTGCCCGTCACGGTCGCCGAACGGGGCAAGGGCCCGCTGATGGGCGCCCTCGGCGGCGTGATCAGTGAGATCGCCGCGGGGATGATGCGCGACGCCGGGGTGGACCTGCGCACCGGCGTGGCCGTCCAGGGGCTTTCGGGCGACAGCACCGGACAGGTGCGCCAGGCACAATTGTCCGACGGCACGGTGCTCGACGTCGACGTAGTGGTCGCCTCGCTGGGCTCGATCCGCAACGTGGAGTGGCTCGACGGCGCCGGCCTTGCCGCCGGCCAGTGGGGGCTGGCCTGTGACGCCGGCTGCCGGGCCTTCGACATCAATGGTGTGGTGACCGACCACATCTTCGTCGCCGGCGACGTCGCACGCGCGCCGCACGTCCTCTACGACTACGAGTTCATGTCCCAGGAGCATTGGGACAACGCGGTTTTCGGCGCCGAGGTGGCCGCCAACAACATGATCCACCTCGAGGTGGGCCGGCGGCCACACCTGCCGCTGCCCTCGTTCTGGTCGGGGCAGTTCGGGGTGAACATCAAAAGCGTCGGGGTGTGTTCGTTCGGCGACGAGATCGTCTTCACCCAGGGGTCGCCATCGCAGCGTCGCTTCGCAGCGGCCTACGGCAAGCGCGGACGCATCGTCGGCGCAGTGACGTTCAACCACGGTAAGTGGCTGCCGCACTACGCCTCGCTGATCGAGAAGTCGGCACCCTTCCCTCCCCCGCCACCGGGCTACGACCGGCCGGTGGACGCCGAGGTGATGCCGGCCCGCTTCCCCGATCCGCGCGAACCCGCCGGCAATCCGGACGTAGTGCTCACCGGACATGACCCGACCGACCGCAGCGCCGAGTTCCGGCCGCGGGCTTAAGGAGACTCACGTCATGGATGCCGCAACCGCCTGGGCCGAGGCGATGAAGTTCGAGAACCGCCCGAACCCCTACCCCTACTTCGAGGAACTGCGCAAGACGCCGGTGGCCAAGGTGTCGGAGAAAACCTACGTGGTGACCGGCTACCCGGAAGCGGTTGCGCTGTCGCATGATCCGCGCATCAGCTCCGATATCAGCCGCAGCCCGTCAGGTCTGTTCGGCGAGAAGCAGACCCACCTCGAACCCGCCGAGTCCGCCCAGGCGCGGGAGTCGAGCATGCTGGTCTCCGACCCGCCCGACCATGACCGGATGCGCAGGCAGTTCATGCGGCACTTCGGCCCGCCGCACTCCCCCGACCTCATCCCCAGCATGGCGGGGATGGTCGCCGACCTGGCAGGAGATCTGCTGGACAAGGTCAAGGCACGTGGCGGCACCCGCCTGGATGTGGTCGAGGACTTCTCCTATCCGATCCCGGTGTCGGTGATCTTCCGGGTGCTGGGCGCACCGATGGCCGACGAACCCAAGTTCCACGGCTGGGTGACCGACTTCATGCAGGGCGCCGACGTGGGTCCCGAGGCGCACACCGAGGAGGGCAAGGCGGCAGCCACCAAGGCTGCGACGAGCATGATGGAACTGGGTTCCTACGTCCACGATCTCGTCGAGCAGCTGAGCCGCGAACCGGCACCGGGCATGCTGTCGGCGGCGCTGCACGACGACGGTCCCGACGGCCCGGTCTCGAAGGAAGCCGCCGAATCCAACGCGCTGCTGCTGCTGGTGGCCGGCCACGATTCGACGGTCAACACCATCACCAACTGCGTGATGACACTGCTGCGCAACCAGGGTTCGTGGGACCTGGTGCGCGACAATCCCGACCTGGTGCCGCGCACCATCGAGGAGGTGCAGCGCCTGCAGGGGGCGGTGCAGTTCTTCCCCAGCCGCTGGGCCACCGCCGACATCGAGATCGGTGGCACGCGGATTCCGGCCGGTTCGGCGGTGTTCCTGGTCTGGGCAGCCGCCAATCGGGATCCCCGCAAGTTCGAGAACCCCGACCGGTTCGACCCCCTACGCCAGGACAACGAGCACCTCGGATTCGGCAGCGGCATCCACACCTGCTTCGGCGGCCCGCTCGCCAGGCTGGAGATCAACATCGCGCTGGAGATCTTCCTGCGCCGGGTGCGTTCGCCGCGGTTGGTCGTCGATCCGCCGCCGTACCGCCAGAACCAGGTGTTCCGCGGGCCTCGGCATCTCTGGGTGGACTTCGCGTCGATCGACTGAGTTGTTGTCGGTGCCACCTGGCACTCTGGTGACGTGAGTCCCGCCGACCCGATGGCCCGGTTCAGTCCGCTGACCCGGAGTTGGTTTGCGGGCACGTTCGTCGAGCCCACCCCGGCCCAGGCGCTGGCGTGGTCGGCCATCGCTGATGGGGACAACACACTGGTCATCGCCCCGACCGGATCGGGCAAGACGCTCGCGGCGTTCCTGTGGGCGATCGACCAGTTGGCGCACGAGCCGGCCGGCAAGGGCACCCGGGTGCTCTACGTCTCGCCGCTCAAGGCCCTCGCCGTCGACGTCGAGCGCAATCTTCGTACGCCGCTGACCGGGATCACCCGCATCGCCGAACGCGAGGGCGTGCCGGCCCCGCAGATCAGCGTCGGGGTGCGCTCCGGTGACACCCCTCCTGCCGCCCGCCGCGCGCTGATCACCCGGCCGCCGGACATCCTGATCACCACCCCGGAGTCGCTGTTCTTGATGCTGACCTCGGCGGCCCGCGAGACGCTCGCCGGAGTGCAGACGGTGATCGTCGACGAGGTGCACGCGGTGGCCGGCACCAAGCGCGGCGCCCACCTGGCGCTGTCGCTGGAACGCCTCGATGCGCTGCTGCAGAAGCCGGCGCAGCGCATCGGGCTCTCGGCCACGGTCCGCCCGCCCGAGGAAGTGGCCCGGTTCCTGTCCGGGGCGCGCCCGACGACGATCGTGGCGCCGCCGGCGGCCAAGACGTTCGAGCTCACCGTGCAGGTGCCGGTTCCCGACATGGCCAATCTGGAGAACAACACCATCTGGCCCGACGTCGAGGCGCGCATCGTCGACCTCATCGAAGCGCACAACTCGACGATCGTGTTCGCCAATTCGCGGCGTCTGGCCGAGCGACTGACGTCGCGCATCAACGAGATTCACGCCGAACGCTCCGGCATCGAACTGGCGGGTCCGCCCAATCGGGCGGTGCCCGGCGGCCCGCCTGCCCACGTGATGGCCAGTGGGCAGACCTTCGGTGCCGACCCACTGCTGGCCCGGGCGCACCACGGCTCGGTGTCCAAGGAGCAGCGCGCCGCCGTCGAGGACGATCTGAAGACCGGACGCCTGAAAGCTGTGGTGGCGACCTCCAGCCTGGAACTCGGCATCGACATGGGCGCAGTCGATCTGGTGATCCAGGTGGAGGCCCCGCCCTCGGTGGCCAGTGGGCTCCAACGGATCGGCCGGGCCGGCCACCAGGTCGGCGAGATCTCCCGCGGCGTGCTGTTCCCGAAGCACCGCACCGACCTGATCGGCTGCGCGGTCAGTGTGCAACGCATGCTCGCCGGCCAGATCGAGACCATGCGGGTGCCCACCAACCCGCTGGACATCCTGGCCCAGCACACGGTGGCGGCCTGCGCGCTGGAACCGATCAGCGCCGACGAATGGTTCGACGTGGTGCGCCGCAGCGCCCCGTTCGCGACGTTGCCGCGCAGCGCCTTCGAGGCCACGCTGGATCTGCTGTCGGGCAAGTATCCGTCCACCGATTTCGCCGAGTTGCGCCCGCGGCTGGTCTACGACCGCGACACCGGCACGCTGACCGCCCGCCCCGGCGCGCAGCGACTGGCCGTGACGTCCGGCGGAGCGATCCCCGACCGCGGCATGTTCACCGTCTATCTGGCCACCGATTCTGAAAAGCCCTCCCGAGTAGGCGAACTCGATGAAGAGATGGTGTACGAGTCGCGGCCCGGTGACGTGATCTCGCTGGGAGCCACCAGCTGGCGCATCGCCGAGATCACCCACGACCGCGTGCTGGTGATCCCGGCGCCGGGGCAGCCCGCCCGGCTGCCGTTCTGGCGCGGTGACGACGCGGGCCGCCCCGCCGAGCTGGGCCAGGCGGTCGGCCGGTTCACCGGCGAGCTGGCCGGACTCGATCGGGAGAAATTCGAAAGCCGCTGCGCAGAGCTGGGTTTCGCCGACTACGCGACCGACAACCTGTGGCAGCTACTCGACGACCAGCGCAACGCCACCAAGATCGTGCCCAGCGACACCACATTGCTCGTGGAGCGCTTCCGCGACGAGTTGGGCGATTGGCGGGTGATCCTGCACTCGCCCTACGGGTTGAAGGTGCACGGCCCGCTGGCGCTGGCGGTCAGCCGCCGACTGCTGGAGCGCTACGGCATCGACGAGAAACCGACCGCCTCAGACGACGGCATCGTGGTGCGACTACCGGACACCGAGGACACCCCGCCCGGCGCGGACCTGTTCGTCTTCGAACCCGACGAGATCGAACCGCTGGTGACCACCGAGGTCGGCGGCTCGGCGTTGTTCGCCGCCCGATTCCGCGAATGCGCCGCCCGTGCCCTGCTGCTACCCAAACGCCACCCCGGCAAGCGCTCGCCGTTATGGCACCAGCGTCAGCGTGCGGCCCAATTGCTCGACGTGGCAAGGAAATACCCCGACTTCCCGATCGTCCTGGAGACGGTGCGGGAATGCCTGCAGGACGTCTACGACGTTCCGACGCTGACCGATCTCATGAGCCGGATCGCGCAGCGGCGGGTGCGTCTGGTCGAAGTCGAGACGCCCACACCGTCGCCGTTCGCGGCCTCGCTGCTGTTCGGCTATGTCGGGGCGTTCATGTACGAAGGCGACAGCCCCCTGGCCGAGCGGCGGGCGGCGGCCCTGTCGCTGGACAGCTCCCTGCTCGCCGAACTGCTCGGCCGCGTCGAGCTACGCGAACTGCTCGACCCGGACATCATCGCGGCGACAGCTCGCCAGCTTCAGCATCTGTCGGAGGACCGCAAGGCGCGCGACGCCGAGGGCGTGGCCGACCTGCTGCGCCTCCTCGGCCCGCTGACCGAAGATGAAGTCGCACAACGCTGCACGGCAACCGACGTCGGCGGCTGGCTTTCTGGCCTGCACGCCGCCCGTCGGGTGCTCCCGGTGTCTTACGCCGGCCAGTCCTGGTGGGTGGGTATCGAGGACATCGGCCGGCTGCGCGACGCGGTGGGGGTGGCCGTTCCGGTCGGGGTGCCGGCCAGCTTCACCGAGACGGTGCCCGATCCCCTCGGCGAGCTGATGGGCCGGTTCGCCCGCACCCGGGGACCGTTCACGACCGCGGAGGCCGCCGGCCGGTTCGGCCTGGGCCTTCGGGTGGCGGCCGACGTGCTGGGCCGGATGGCGTTGGACGGCAAGCTTGTTCGTGGCGAGTTCGTCGCCGGCCCAGCGGCAGATCAATGGTGTGATGCCGAGGTCCTGCGCATCCTTCGCCGCCGCTCGCTGGCTGCGCTGCGTGCGCAGGTGGAGCCGGTCAGCACCAGTGCCTACGCCCGCTTCCTGCCCGCCTGGCAGCAGGTCGGCCGGTCGGCGACATCCGGGGTGGACGGCTTGGCGGCGGTCATCGACCAGCTCGCCGGTGTGCCCATCCCGGCCTCGGCGGTGGAGCCGTTGGTGTTCGGGCCGCGGGTCCGGGACTACCAACCGGCGATGCTCGACGAGTTGCTGGCCTCCGGTGAGGTCACCTGGTCGGGTGCCGGATCAATCTCCGGCAGTGACGGCTGGATCGCGTTCCACCATGCCGACACCGCGCCGTTGACGCTGCCCGCGCCTGCCGAGATCGACTTCACCGACACCCATCGCGCGATCTTCGACGTGCTGGGTTCACCAGGTGAGGCGCGCGGGGCGTTCTTCTTCCGCCAGCTCGCGCAGGGTTCGGATGAGGCGTTCAAAACTGCTCTGTGGGAACTGATCTGGGCCGGCTGGATCACCGGCGACACGTTCGCGCCGGTGCGCGCGCTGCTTTCCGGCGGCCGTCGTCTCGGCGCGAGGCGGCCCGCCGCTCCAGCCCATCGGCAGCGCCGCACGCCGCGGCTGAGCCGCTACTCGGTGGCCAATCCGCAGAGTAGGGCCGCCGACCCGACGGTGGCCGGTCGCTGGTCCGCGCTGCCCGCGCGGGAGCCGGATTCGACTCTGCGGGCGCACTTTTCAGCGGAGCTACTGCTGAACCGCTACGGCGTGCTGACCAAGGGGGCGGTGGCGACTGAGGGCGTGCCCGGCGGGTTCGCGATGCTCTACAAGGTGCTCAGCGGATTCGAGGAGGCGGGCCGCTGTCAGCGCGGGTACTTCGTCGAGTCCCTCGGTGGTGCCCAGTTTGCCGTCGCGTCGACCGTGGACCGGCTGCGCACCTATCTCGACAGCGTCGATCAGGAACGCCCCGACTACCACGCCGTCGTACTGGCGGCGGCCGACCCGGCCAATCCGTACGGCGCCGCGCTGCCGTGGCCGGGCCGTGCGGATGCTGACGCCGGACACCGGCCCGGCCGCAAAGCGGGCGCGCTGGTGGTGCTGGTCGACGGCGAGCTGGTGTGGTTCCTGGAACGCGGCGGACGCTCGCTGCTGAACTTCAGCCCCGAGGAGGAGGCGCAGCGCGCCGCCGCCGGGGCGCTGGCGGAACTGGTGGGCAGTGGCCGGGTCGGTGGCGTCCTGGTCGAAAAGCTGGACGGTGTGCCGGTTCTGGAGGCCGCAGCACACCCCGATCGCCGCGTGACAGCCGATGCCCTGGTGGCCGCCGGGTTCTCCCGCACTCCGCGCGGGTTGCGGCTGCGCTGAGCTACCGGCCATCCACACTCGTACTCACGTTGTGGTGATCGACCTGATTGTTGAACACAGCGCCGGAGCCCGGGTTGGTGGCCTCGATCCAATCCAGGACACCGCCGCTGTCCTGGATTACTGCGTGGCTGGGGGCACCAACGCTGGCATCGCCGCTACCGGCCGCATCCGCAGACGCAGGTCCGGCAAGGAGCAGCGAGCATGCGGTCAGGGCGCCGCAAACAAGGGTGACAACGTGTGTCCGACGTACGTTCATTGTCGAGCTCTCCTTCATCCAAGACATTGACAGAGCCACTGTCGGGCAATGTCGTGCGCGAGACATCGGCCAACCGGGCCATCGAGGGGATGACGAGTCTGTCCGCCTATTGGTGGACAGGTTCCACATGCCGAGGATCCTGATCGGCAAATCTTGTCGTACCCCGGTGGCATACTCGAACACATGTTCGACGACCTCGATGAGCCTGCTCTCCTCGACACCATGCAGCGCGCCCAGCGGGCCGAGCGGGTTGCCGTCGCCGAACGGATTCTCGCGGCCGGGCGGCTGGCGCAGCGCCGCATCAGCGAATCCGGGACCGACAATCGTGAGCAATGGTGCATCGACAACTGGGAAGTGCTGGCCGCCGAAGTCGGCGCCGAACTGGGGATCAGCCGCAATCGCGCCTCGTCACAGATGCAGACCGGCCTGGACCTCATCGAACGGCTACCGCAACTCGCCGTAGTTTTCGCCGCTGGTGAAGTCGAGGTTCACATCGTGCGGGCGGCGCTTCACCGCACCGGGCTGATCATCGATGACGGTGCTCTCGCCAGCATCGACCACCGCATCGCGACCAACGCGCACACGTGGAATGCGCTGTCCCGGGCCAAGATCACCGAGATCATTGACTGGTTCGTTCGAGACCTAGATCCGGATGGAATACGCAACGAACGCCATGCCGACGATGATCGTCACGTCGAAGTCGGACCGGCCCGGGACGGCGTTTCTCAGCTCTGGGGTTCAGTGCGCGCCCCCGACGCGGCGTTGTTCAGTCGCCGGCTGGACCAACTGGCCGCGACGGTGTGTTCCGATGATCCTCGGACCCGGCGGCAACGCCGGGCCGACGCACTGGCCGCGGTGGCGGCGGGCGCCTCGACGATGGCCTGCGGTTGCGGCTCGAGTGATTGCCCCGCCACCCAGACCAGCACGGCCGACACCGGACAGATCGTCATCCATCTCCTTGCCGAAGCCGAGACTGTGTCCGGTAAGGGGAACGCGGCAGGATTCGTCTCCGGTTTCGGCGCCGTGCCCGCAGACACGGTGCGGGCGTGGGCCGCCCGGGCACGGCTGCGGCCCGTGACGAGTGGCAAGGAGCTCAAGGCGGAGGCGAGCTATCGGCCGTCGCGCGCCTTGGCCGAATTCGTCCGCTGCCGCGACCTGACGTGCCGGTTCCCTGGCTGTGATCGGCCGGCCGAGGTGGCCGACATCGACCACACCGTGCCCTATCCCTTCGGTCCGACCCACCCCTCGAACCTCAAACTTCTGTGCCGGCCGCACCATCTTCTGAAGACCTTCTACGGTGGCCCTGGCGGGTGGGCCGACCAACAGTTGCCCGACGGCACGGTCATCTGGACGTCCCCGACCGGCCGTACCTACACCACGAAACCTCATGGGGCACTGTTCTTCCCGCAACTCTCGCTACCCACGGAGGAGCTGACGGCGCCCACAACCCCGACACCCCTCATCCCGGGCCGAGGTCTCATGATGCCCACCCGCCGAAGAACCCGGGCGCAAGACCGGGCGGCGCGTATCCGATGGGAACGCAACCTCAACGAGGCGCGCGCGGCCGCTGATCCGCCACCCTTCTAAGCTGGTGCAGTGCCTGAGGGCGACACCGTTTTCCGTACCGCCGCCAACCTGCGCGAGGCGCTGGTCGGCAAAGCGCTGACCCGCTGCGATGTCCGGGTGCCGCAGTACGCCACCGTGAACCTGACCGGTGACACCGTTGACGAAGTGATCAGCCGCGGCAAGCACCTGTTCATCCGAGCGGGCCAGGCCAGCATCCATTCGCATCTGAAAATGGATGGCAGCTGGCGCGTGACGCCCAGGGGCACCCCGGCCAGGCAGGCCTACAAGATCCGAATCATCCTGGAAACTGGCGATGTTCAGGCCCTCGGCATCGACCTGGGCATACTGGAGATCCTCGACCGCGAGCACGACACCGATGTCGTCGCGCACCTCGGCCCGGACTTGCTGGGATCCGACTGGGACCCGAAACTCGCCGCGGAGAATCTCGCCGCGGACCCAGGCCGGCCGATCGCCGCCGCTCTGCTGGATCAGCGTGTCCTGGCCGGGGTGGGCAACGTCTACTGCAATGAACTGTGTTTCGTGTTCGGCCGGCTGCCCACCAGCCTCGTCGGCACCCTGACAGATCCGCTGCGGGTGGCGAATCGGGCTCGAGACATGCTGTGGGTCAATCGATCACGGGTCAATCGCACCACCACCGGCAACAGTAGATCCGGTCAGGAGCTGTGGGTGTACGGCCGCGCGGGCCAGCCGTGCCGTCGCTGCGGAACCCGTATCCAGCGGGCAGAATCCGCCGACGCCACCGGCGAGCGGGTTACCTACTGGTGTCCGGCGTGCCAGCGGTGATCGGGTGACCGATCTCCGCCATGACCTTGGCCACCTGGTCCTCGAGTGAGTTGACGGTCGACTTGTCCATCCGCAGCGAGGTGGTCTTGGCGGCGCGATACAACGTCTTCTCCACCGGTTCCCGGCCATTCGGGTAGACCACGGCGATCACCACACCGGTGCTGGTGTCGAGGGCCTCACCAATCTCGTGACGCAGGCCGATGCGCAGTTCGTGCTCGGCGAAGGATGCGACGAGCGCGCCGGCCGCACCGCCGAGCAGAACACCCAGGCCGACCGGCGGGATGAAGACGCCCAGCAGGAAGCCCAGTCCGGCGCCGACACCCGCGCCGATCCGCCCGTGCCGGTTCTGGGCCTCGACGGCATGGGGCTGGCCGTCGGCGTCCTTGGTGACCAGCACTGCGGCGCGCAGTTCCATGCCGTGCTTGATCCGCTTCTCCAACTCGTGGAAATCGGTTCGGGCACGGTCGAGATCGCCGTACGCGGCTACCAGGATCAGCTCATGGTCGTCGTCCATGGCTCCATAGTGACCCAGGTCACGCCACTGCGATAGGGGCCTAAAGCCACCCCCGCGAGGGCATTGCGGCCCTCAGCCGAGCATCCACTGCGACGTGGCCACCAGGTCGCCCTGCTCCAGCGCGGCGGCGCGGTGTTCGTGCACCTTCTGGTAGTCCGGGTCGAGCACCATGTCGACGAACGCCTGCGGCGAGGGGTACTCGACCACCAGGATCGCGTCCCACCAGGGCCGCTCGCCGTCGCCGATGACGTTGTGCGGTGTGGTGCCCGCGTAGCGGACGACGCCGCCGACCCGCTCCAGGTGCGGCACCACCTCGCGGGAGTAGGTCAGGTAGTGCTCCAGGCCGTCGCCCTCATGGAACTTGAGCAGGTTGATCATCACCACCGGGGCATCGGCAGGCAGGTTGGCGAACGCCTTGAGGTTGACGGGACGGTCGTCGACGGCATTGGACATTTCAATCTCCTTGAGCAGGTTGATCATTGACAGGCAGTGGGGCGCCGATCCGCTGGCGCAGGAATGGCAGCACATGCGCGGCGACCTGGTCGGTCTGTTCCAGCCACGGCCAGTGGCCGACGCCGGGCAGGATGTGGATCTCGGCGCGCGGAAACGCCTGCGTCTGGCGGTACGCCAGCTCGGCGGGAAGGTATGCGTCGGCGCCACCCCACACCACCAGCGCATCGTGGTCGTGGATCCGCAGCCGCGGCGCCAAGGCCGCGACGTCCTCGGTGCGGGTCGACCGGTAGAGCTTGAGCACCGCTCGCTTGGTCTCGGCCGGCACCAGGTGTCGGGCGATGGCGTCGACCCACTCGCGGGAGAGCCCGGGGTTCTCGCGGCCCAGTACCGCGCGGGCGACGCCAAGGGTGGTCCGCCACATCATCAGCTCACCGAGCAATGGTGTGCGCCAGATCCGCGCCATCCGGTGCCAGCGGTAGCCGATCATCACCCCGGTGTTGAGCAGCGCGATGCTGGCGACCTGCTCGGGGTGGTCGGCGGCCCAGGTCAAGGCGAACGGGCCGCCGAAATCGTGGGCGACGAGGTGAACGCGCTCGACGCCGAGCCGGCCGATGACCCCATCGAGGAACCGCGCGTAGCCGGCGACGGTGTAGTCCCCGTCGAGGCGCCCATCGGCGGCACCGAAGCCGGGCAGGTCCGGCGCCACCACGTGGGCGAACTCGGCGACCCGCACCATCAGCGGCATCCAGTCGGCGCCGGCATCGGGGTTGCCGTGCACGAACACCACCGCTTCCCGCGGCTCTCCGTGGCCGCCGACCAGCACCGACGTGGTAAGTCCGTCGACGGTGATTCGCCGGGTTGTGATCGCCGTCATGCCAGCCATGGTGCCCCACGCCGAGGGCGGGGGCCTTGACATTCGGCGACCAAAACTTGACATTTGAGGACATGTCGATTGTGCGCGGCACGTCGCTGTCGAACTATCCGAACCTGGTCAGCCAACTCGGCGGTGATCCGGTCGCGCTGCTGAGGGCTGCCGGGCTGGAACCAGCTGCCGTCGGCCGCCACGACGTGTTCGTGCCGCTGCCGCGGGTCGCGGTGGCCATCGAGTCGGCTGCCGCCGCGACGAACACCGCGGACTTCGGCCGCCGGTTGGCACAGCTGCAGGGCATCGAGATCCTGGGCCCGGTCGGCGTGGCCGCCCGCACCGCCGCCACGGTCGCCGACGCGCTGCGCATCTTCGAGAACTTCCTGTCCGCCTACAGCCCGGCGATCAGCCTGCGCACCACGACGACCGACGACCGGGAATGCACCTTCATCGAATACCTGATGGTCGGCCGCGACCTGCCGCTGCATCCGCAGGGCAACGAGCTGTCGCTGGGTGTCACGCTTCGAGTGCTGCGATTCCTGCTCGGCAACCAGCACTCCCCGCTCGCGGTGCACATCCCGCACGAACCGCTGACCGCCGTCGAAGACTACTGGTACTACTTCGGCTGCCGACCGGTATTCGACGAGCGCACAACGGGTTTCAAGATGGGCTTCACCATCCGGACCGCGGACCTGTCTCGCCCGCTTCGGCGCGACAAGCTGGCGCATGACGCTGTGGTCGGCTACCTGAGCACCATCACCACCGCCGAGCCGCGCACCGTGGCATCGGTCGCGACGCTGGTGCGCCAGCTGCTGCCCAGCGGCACCGTCACGCTGGACCTGGTCGCCGAGCAGCTCAACATGCACCCCAAGGCATTACAGCGCCGGTTGGCCGCCGACGACACCACCTTCGCAGCGATCGTGGACACGGTCCGCCGCGAACTGGCCGAGCGGTATCTGCGTGACAGCCGAATGACGTTGGCGCACTTGGCCCGCGAACTGGGCTACGCCGAGCAGAGTGTGCTCACCCGCAGCTGCCACCGGTGGTTCGGCGGCGGACCGGCGGCCTACCGTAAACAGTTACAGGACAGCTGAACTGCAGAAGCTGCGCCGCTCTCCGCTGAGCGGGTCGTCGAACTCCAACCGCTGCGCCAGCAGCTGCAACGGTGCCGAGAAGTCGTCGGCGGCCACGTCGATCACCTCGGGATACAGCGGATCGTTGTCGATCGGCAGGCCCAGTGAGGCCATGTGCACCCGCAGTTGGTGTGTGCGCCCGGTGCGGGGTGTCAGCCGGTAGAGCCCGTCGCCGAGCGCCTCGATCAACGTTTCGGCATTGGGCTCGCCGGGCTCCTCGACGGCCTGGAAGTGGCCACGGCGCTTGATGATTCGGCTCCGTAACAGTACGGGGAACCCGACGGTCGACAACCCCGCGGAGCGCGCCAGGTAGGTCTTGCGCACCAGCCCCTGGGCGAACAGGCTCTGATAGGCACCGCGCACCTCGCGGCGCACGGTGAACATCAGCACCCCGGCCGTCAGCCGGTCCAGCCGGTGCGCCGGGCTCAGTTCAGGCAGATCGAGCTCGCGACGCAGCCGCACCAGCGCGGTCTGCGCGACGTGCCCGCCGCGCGGCATCGTGGCCAGGAAATGGGGCTTGTCGACCACGACGATGTCGTCGTCGCGGTACAGCACCGGAATCTCGAAGGGCACCGTCACTTCGTCGGGCAGGTCCCGATAGAGGAACACGTGCGCGCCGGGCGGCAGGGTCGTCGTCGTGTCGATCACCGCGCCGTCGGGGTCGACCACCTCACCGGCAACAACCTTGGCCCGTCCGTCCGGGCCGAACCGCCGCTCGAACTCGTCGGCCACATTGCCGCCCTGCAGCCGCAACCGCGCCGGCCCCAGACCGTCGCGCACCGGCAGCGGCGGTGGACGACGGCTCACACCAACGGCACCGGTTCGAGAATCTCCGCGCGGGCCTCCGGCGCCGAGGCGCGCAGCGCGTCGGCCGACTCGTCGTCGGGCTGGGCCTGCGACAGCACCTCGGCCTCCACCCGCGCCAGGTAGGTCGCCACCTCGCGGGCGCAGTCGGCGTCACTCCAGCCCAGGATCGGGGCGACGATGCCGGCGACCTCGGCCGCGCAGTCCACCCCGCGGTGCGGGTACTCGATCGAGATCCGCATCCGGCGGGCCAGGATGTCCTCCAGGTGCAGCGCCCCCTCGGCGGCCGCCGCGTAGGCAGCCTCGACCTTCAGGTACACCGGGGCGTCGGTGATCGGCTCGAGCAGCTCCGGGCGGGCCACCGCGAGCTGCAGCATATCCCCGATCAGCGAGCCGTAGCGATCCAGTAGATGGCGCACCCGGTAGGGGTGCAACCCGTAGCCGGCACCGACGCTCTGGGTCTGGTTGACCAGCGCGAAGTAGCCGTCGGCGCCCATCAGCGGCACCTTCTCGGTGATCGACGGCGCCACCCGGGTCGGGATGTACTCGGCGGCGGCGTCCACGGCGTCCTCGGCCATCACCCGGTACGTGGTGTACTTGCCGCCCGCGATGGCCACCAGCCCCGGTGAGGGCACCGCCACCGCATGCTCGCGGGACAGCTTCGAGGTCTCCTCGCTCTCACCGGCCAGCAGCGGGCGAAGGCCCGCGTACACCCCGTCGATGTCGTCGTGGGTGAGCGGGGTGGCCAGCACGGTGTTGACAGTGTTGAGGATGTAGTCGATGTCGACCTTGGTGGCCGCGGGGTGAGCCAGGTCGAGGTTCCAGTCGGTGTCGGTGGTCCCGATGATCCAGTGGGTGCCCCACGGGATGACGAACAGCACCGACTTCTCGGTGCGCAGGATGATCGCCACCTCGGAGACGATCCGGTCGCGCGGCACCACGATGTGCACGCCCTTGGAGGCGCGCACCCGGAATCGGCCGCGTTCCTTGCTCAATGCCTGGACTTCGTCGGTCCACACCCCGGTGGCATTGATCACCACGTGCCCGCGCACCTCGGTGACCGCGCCGTCCTCGGAGTCGCGGATCGACGCCCCGACCACCCGGTCGCCCTCCCGCAGCAGCGAGACCACCTGGGTGGAGGTGCGCACCACCGCGCCGTAGTGGGCGGCGGTACGGGCGACGGTCATGGTGTGGCGGGCGTCGTCGACGACGGTGTCGAAGTAGCGGATGCCGCCGATCAACGAGCTGCGCTTGAGTCCGGGCGCCAGGCGCAGGGCACCGGATTTGGTCAGATGCTTTTGCGCCGGAACGGATTTCGAGCCGCCGAGCTGGTCGTAGAGGAAGATGCCCGCGGCGATGTAGGGCCGCTCCCAGACCCGCTTGGTCAACGGGAACAGGAATGGCAGGGGCTTGACCAGATGTGGGGCCAGCGTGGTCAGCGACAGCTCGCGCTCGTGCAGCGCCTCGCGCACCAGGCCGAACTCCAGCTGTTCGAGGTAGCGCAGACCACCGTGGAACATCTTCGAACTCCGGCTGGAGGTGCCCGAGGCGAAATCACGGGCCTCGACCAGTGCCACCTTCAGCCCGCGGGTTGCAGCATCCAGGGCACAGCCGGCGCCGACGACTCCACCACCGATGACGATGACGTCGAACTGTTCGCTACCCAGGCGTTCCCAGGCCAGTGCACGTTCCGACGGCCCGAGGGCGGTCTGGGCATTGCCCGGTCGAAGGATCGGGTCGCTCATGAGCCCAGGCTAGTCGAGATCGTCGTGGGCCATCAGCCGCCGCGCGGCCTCGACGATCGAGCCGGACAGCGACGGGTACACCGACAGCGTCTGGGCCAGGTCGGTCACCGAGATGCGGTTTTGCACCGCCAGGGCGATCGGCAGGATCAGTTCCGAGGCGATCGGCGCCACCACGACGCCGCCGATCACCACGCCGGTGGCGGGCCGGCAGAAGATCTTGACGAAGCCGCGGCGCAGCAGCGACATCTTGGCCCTGGCGTTGGTGGTCAGCGGCAACATCAGGGTGCGGGCGGGCACGGTGCCGTCGTCGATCGCCGACTGCGGCACCCCGACCGCGGCGATCTCCGGGCGGGTGAACGTCGCCGAGGCGACGGTGCGCAGCCGGATCGGGGACACCCCCTCGCCGAGTGCGTGGTACATCGCGATACGGCCCTGCATCGCCGCGACCGAGGCCAGCGGCAGCAGGCCCGTGCAGTCGCCTGCGGCGTAGATGCCCGCCGCTGACGTCCGTGAGACCCGGTCGACCGGAATGTAATTGCCCGGGCCGAGTTCGATACCCACCCGCTCGAGGCCCAGTCCGCCGGTGTTGGGCACCGAGCCCACCGTCATCAGGGCGTGGCTCCCGTCGACCGTGCGACCGTCGGCCATCGTCACCCGCACGCCGTCGGAGGTCCGCAGCACCGAATCGGCTCGCGCGTTCTTCACCAGCGTCACGCCGCGCTCGGCGAACGTCTCCTCCAGCACGGCGGCGGCGTCGCTGTCCTCGTGCGGCAGGATCTGGTCGCGGCTGGCCACCACGGTGACGTCCACACCGAGTTCGGTGTAGGCGTTGCAGAACTCGGCCCCGGTGACACCCGAGCCGACGATCACCAGATGCTTCGGCAGATCCTGAAGGTCGTAGAGCTGCCGCCAGGTCAGGATTCGCTCCCCGTCGGGCACCGCGCTGGGCAGCACGCGGGGGCTCGCGCCGGTGGCGATGAGCACCACGTCGGCCTTGAGGACGCCGACCTTCCCGTCGGATGTGGTGACTCTCACACGGTGGTGCGCCATGCCGGGTACGTCGTCGATCAGCTCACCGCGGCCGGCGACGACGTTGACCTTCTCCCGCAGCAGCTGGGTGCCGATGTCGGCGGACTGCGAGCGGGCCAGGGTCTTGACCCGGTTGTTGATCTGGGGCAGTGAGATCTTGGCGTCGTCGATGCTGATGTCGAAGCCCAGTCCGGCGGCTCGTCGCAGCTCAGTGCGCACGCCGGTGGAGGCGATGAAGGTCTTGGAGGGCACGCAGTCGAACAGCACGCAGGCGCCGCCGATGCCGTCGCAGTCGACGACGGTGACCTCGGCGACGTCCTTGCCGCGGCCCGCGGCCACCAGCGCAGCCTCGTAGCCTGCCGGTCCCCCACCGATGATCACGATCCGCGTCGTCACGCAGATATCTAATCACCGGAGTCGGTGCGCTCTGGTGTCTCGGACCTATTCCCCGAGTCGCTGCGCTCCTGCCCGCCGGACCTATTCCCCGAGTCGCTGCGCTCCTGCCCGCCGGACCCTTTAGGCTTGCCCCCGTGCCGCTGTACGCCGCTTACGGATCCAACATGCATCCAGAGCAGATGCTGGAGCGGGCACCGCATTCCCCGATGGCGGGTACGGGCTGGCTGCACGGGTGGCGCCTGACCTTCGCCGGGGAGGACATCGGCTGGGAGGGCGCCCTGGCCACCCTCGTCGAAGACCCCGACTCCAGCGTGTTCGTGGTGCTCTACGACATGACGCCGGCCGACGAGGAGACCCTGGATCGCTGGGAAGGCTCCGAGCTGGGCTTCCACAAAAAGATCCGCTGCCGCATCGATCGCGAATCCTCGGACACCACAACCGATCCCGTGCTGGCATGGCTGTACGTGGTGGACGCCTGGGAGGGCGGCCTGCCCTCGGCGCGCTACCTCGGGGTGATGGCCGACGCGGCCGAGATCGCCGGCGCTCCGGACGAGTACGTCCACCACCTTCGTACCCGCCCCGCCCGCAATATCGGGCCGGGCCACGGCGGCGGCTAGGCCCGCGAGCGTGCGTGTCGGTACACCGACACGCCGTCGCAGCGCGCACTTCACGCACACTTGCGCGCAAGAAGATGTGCGTGAATGCGTTCAACCAGAGCCCGCGGCCGGCGACGCACGTCGTCGACGACGATCGGCACGGAAATCCAGCCCAGGTCCTGCAGGGCGGCCAGCTTCTCGCGGTCCCGCCGAAGAGCTTCCGCGCCCAGGTGCCACTGACTGCTGTCGTACTCGGCAGCAACCCTGTACCGCGGCCACGCGAAGTCGAGTCTGCGCAATCTGCCCCGCGAGTCGAGGAGTTCGTATTGCAGGACCGGAGAAGGCAAACCGCCGTCAATCATCACCAACCGGGCCTCGCTTTCCATCGGGGACTCCGCTCGAGGGTCGGCTAGCGGCAGGAGCTCCCGGACCGCGACGATGCCCCGTCGTCCCCGCTGCGCGAGCACAGCCTGGGACAGTCCCGCCAGGTCGCAACGCCCAGAGCGCAGGGCGGCATCAAGTACGGCCAGCGTCCGCGGGCGGCGCAACGCGCACGCCACCTCGACAGCAGTCCACGCCGGGGCGGTGGCAGGTCGGCCGGACACTTCGACCAGCGGGGCTCCGTCCCGTCGGTGCACGATCAGACCCTCGGCGGGTCGTAGCTGCCGCCCAACGGGGTTGAGTACGTGGAGATCGGGAGCGCCTTGGACGTCGAACCCGTAGGCGGACGCCGCAGTGGCCATGCAGATAGCCACCTTCTCACCACACAGGAGATCGAGACCCCTAAGCCGAAGCTGATCGTCGGTGGCTCCGCGGCAGAACACTCCCCGCCATAGGCGTTCTACCGCAGCGCATTCCAACATCATCTCGAGTTGACGCCGGCTGACGAGGGCAAGAATCTGCGCAGTTGTCGCCACCCCGCCCTGACTGTCGAAGAGGGCGGCAAGATCGTCATCCACGCGGCCGATGCTGCAACCTCGACGCAGCCCCGGAAAGTCACCCCTGTGGATAGCGAGCGTGCGTGAAATGCCCGCTGCTGCGGCGTGTCCTCGTACCGACACGCACGCTCGCGGTCAGCGCGAGCGGGTGAACTCCCAAGCGTCGGAGACGATCTCGTCGAGACCGGTGTGCTTGGGCTGCCAGCCGAGTTCGGTGACGGCCTTCTCGCTGGAGGCGATCAGCACCGCCGGGTCACCGGCGCGCCGCTCGACGTCACGCGCGGCGATCGGCTTGCCGACCACCCGCTCGCAGCACGCGATGACCTCACGCACCGAGAAGCCGGTGCCGTTACCGAGGTTGTAGATCCGGTGCGAGCCGGGCTGGGCGGTCTGCAAAGCCAGGACATGCGCGTCGGCCAGGTCACGCACATGGATGTAGTCGCGGATGCAGGTGCCGTCAGGAGTCGGCCAGTCGGTGCCGAAGACCAGGATCTCGTCGCGGGCGCCGGTCGCGACCTGCAGCACCAGCGGGATCAAGTGTGTCTCGGTGGCGTGGCGCTCCCCCAGCCCGCCGTAGGCCCCGGCGACGTTGAAGTAGCGCAAGCTGGTGGCGGCCAGGCCGTGCGCCGCGGCATACGAGGTGATCGCGTGGTCGATGGCGAGCTTGGTGGCGCCGTAGGCGTTGGTCGGCCGGGTGGGCGAGTCCTCGGTGATGGGCACCGACTCAGGCTCACCGTAGGTCGCCGCCGTCGAGGAGAACACCAGCCGCGGCGTCCCGGCGGCGCGCATCGCCTCCAGCAGCTGCAGCGTCTTGACGACGTTGCCGAACCAGTACAGCTCCGGGGACACCACCGACTCACCCACGAGCGACTTGGCGGCGAAATGCAGTACCCCGTCGAAGGATCCGTCGCCGAGCAGCCCCGGCGCGGCCTCGACCATGTCGGCCTGCACGAACTGCGCACCCCGGGGTACCGCGTCGGCGTTGCCGGTCGACAGGTCGTCGACCACCACCACCTCGTGGCCCTCTTCGAGTAGCACCGCGGCACAGACGCTTCCGACGTATCCGGCTCCGCCGGTGACGAGAAGTTTCACTCGAAATCCCCCGACTGCTCGATGACGTTCACCAGCACCCGCACGCCCACCGCCAGTGCTCGCTCATCGAGGTCGAAGGTCGGCTGGTGCAGGTCGAGTTGCGGGCCCTCGCCGCCCCACACCCCGAGCCGCGCCATCGCACCGGGCACCTCTTCGAGGTACCAGGAGAAGTCCTCGCCCCCACCGGATTGGCGGGTGTCGGCCAGCGCTTCGGGGTCGACGGCCTCGATGGCGTGCGTCATGATCTGGGTGGACCGCTCCTCGTTGACCACTGGCGGCACGCCGCGGTGGTATCGCAGCGAATGCTCGATGCCCAGCGGCGCCAGCAGACCCGAAACAATCTCGTGCACAAGATCTTCCATGCCCACCCAGGTTTCCCGGCTGGCGGTGCGCACGGTACCGGCCAGCGTGCCGGTCTGCGGAATCGCGTTGGCCGCCACCCCGGCATTGGCCGCACCCCACACCATCACCGTGCTGTGCCGCGGGTCGATGCGCCGGGACAGCACCCCGGGCAGTCCGGTGATCAGCGTGCCCATTCCGTAGACCAGGTCCGAGGTCAGATGCGGACGCGAGGTGTGCCCACCGGGCGAGTGCAGCGTGATCTCGATCGAATCGGCCGCCGACGTGATCGGCCCGGGGATGATCGCCACCCGGCCGACAGCCAGCCGAGGATCGCAGTGCAGGGCGAAGATCCGCGACACCCCGCTCAGCGCGCCGGCGGCGATCGCGTCGAGGGCACCGCCGGGCATCAACTCCTCGGCGGGCTGGAAGAGCAGCCGCACACCGACCGGCAGTTCAGGCACCGCGGCCAGTGCGGTCGCGGCGCCGAGCAGCATGGCGGTGTGCGCGTCGTGACCGCATGCGTGCGCCACGTTCGGCACGGTCGACGAGTACGGCGCGCCGGTCCGTTCGGCCATCGGCAGGGCGTCCATATCGGCGCGCAGCGCGATCCGCGGGGCATGCTCGGGGCCGAAGTCACACGTCAGTCCGGTCCCGCCGGGCAGCACCTTCGGGTTGAGTCCGGCATCGACGAGGCGCTCGGCGACGAACTGGGTGGTGGCGAACTCCTGACGGCCCAGCTCCGGATTGCGGTGGATGTGGCGACGCCACTCGACCAGATCGTCGAAGTGGGCGGCAAGCCAGGACTCGGCGCTGTCGGCGAGGCTCATGCGCGAACCCGCCGTTGCTGCAATTCCAGCACCCGGTCTCGTTCGGACGGTGTCTGTGCCAAGCGAACTATTGTGCGCGCCAACATGATTGCCCCTTCGGCGACGGCCCGGTCAGCGCTGGGCCCGGCGGCAGCCGCGGTGAAACCGGGCTGGTGAATGACCGCACCGCCGGCCTCGATGCCGACCACCGGGTGGATGCCGGGCAGCAGTTGAGTGACGTTACCCATGTCGGTGGAGCCCAGCGGGAGCGCGGCCTCGACATCGGGGGGAACGGGCTGGCGTCCGAATCGGACCATCTCGTCGCGGAACACCTCGGCCAGCCAGGCATCCGGCTTGAGTTCGGCGTAGGCCGGCGCGGCCTCGACGATCGAGTACTCGCAGCCGGTGGCCAGCGCGCCGGCGGCAAAACAACCCCGCATCTTGTCCTCGAGCGCCAGCCGCGACGCGCCGTCGGCGGCCCGCATCGTGTACTGCAGGCGGGCCCGCCCCGGGATGATGTTGGTGGCCGCTCCGCCTTCGGTGACGATGCCGTGAGCCATCTGGCCGGGCGCCATCTGCTGGCGCAGCAGCCCGATCGCCACCTGCGCGACCGTCACCGCGTCGGCGGCGTTGACTCCCAGATACGGCGCCACGGCGGCATGCGACTCGCGGCCGGTGTAGGTCACCGTCACCTCCGAGAGCGACAGCGACCGGGCGGCCGCGATATCGATCGGACCCGGGTGGATCATCGCGGAGGCGACGACGTCGTCGAACAGGCCGGCGTCGATCAGCAGTGCCTTGCCTCCGCCGGACTCCTCGGCGGGCGTCCCGATCAGGGCGACGGTGAGCCCGAGGTCGTCGGCGACCTCGGCCAGCGCCAGCGCCGCTCCCACCGCGGCGGCGGCGATGATGTTGTGCCCGCAGGCGTGCCCGATCCCGGGAAGCGCGTCGTATTCCGCGCAGATCCCGATGACCAGCGGGCCGCTTCCGTAGTCGGCGCGAAACGCCGTGTTCAGTCCACCGGCTGCCGCGCTGATCGCGAACCCGCGCTCGGCTACCAGGGCTTGGGCCTTCGCAGCGCTGCGGTGCTCGTCGAACGCCAGCTCAGGCTCGGCATGGATCGAGTGCGACAACTCGATCAGGTCGCCACGACACGCACCGACGACGTCCTCGACCCGGGTCGACGCAGTCAGCGTAGGCATCCCCGCAGTATCGCATTGCGGACTAGGCTCGCAGGCTGTGAGTCCAGACGCCGAGCACGCCGCAGCGGTGATCGCCGAGCACACCTCGGTGCCGCGCCACGACGTCGCCGTCATCCTGGGCTCGGGCTGGGCTCCAGCGGCCGACGCGCTCGGCACGCCCGCCGCCGAGGTCCCGATGTCTGGACTTCCCGGATTCATCCCACCCTCGGCGCTCGGGCACCGCGGGCGGGTGCTGTCGATCCCCATCGGATCCCACAACGTGCTGGTCCTGCTCGGCCGGATTCACGCCTACGAGGGCCACGACCTGTGCGACGTCGTGCACCCGGTGCGCACCGCGCGGGCAGCGGGCGCCGAGGTCGTCGTGCTGACCAACGCCGCGGGCGGGTTGCGCGAGGAGTACCAGGTGGGCCAGCCGGTGCTGATCAGCGACCACCTCAACCTGACGGCGCGCTCACCGCTGGTCGGGGCGCATTTCGTCGACCTCGTCGACGCGTACTCCCCGCGGCTGCGGGCACTGGCCCGCGCCGTGGACCCGGCACTGGCCGAGGGCGTCTATGCGGGGCTGCCCGGGCCGCACTACGAGACGCCCGCGGAGATCCGGATGCTGCGGACGCTGGGCGCCGACCTGGTGGGGATGTCGACGGTGCACGAGACGATCGCCGCGCGGGCGGCGGGCGCCGAGGTACTGGGACTGTCGCTGGTGACGAATCTGGCCGCCGGGATGACCGGCGAGCCGCTCAGTCACGCCGAGGTGCTGGCCGCCGGGCGGGCCTCGGCGAGCAAGATGGGCTCGCTGCTGGCCTCGGTGCTGGCCCGCCTCTGAGCCAGCCGGGCATAACCGCGGGCCATCATCGGTGCGGCGAACAGCATCAGCAGCACCCGCAGCACCTGCGCGGCGACGATGAATGTGACATTGGATCCGGTTTCCACGGCCGTCGCGAGCACCGCGTAGATACCGCCCGGGCTGGTCGCCAGGTAGCCGTCGAGCATGCTCACCCCGGTGAGCTTCGCCAGTGCCACACCCAGGCCGGCGGTCGCCACGTTCAGCAGCACGATCAGGCCCAGTGCGGCGGGCAGCAGGCGTTCGATGGCGTGCAACGACTCGCGGGTGAAGGCCACCCCGGCCTGCCAGCCGATCACCATGTAGGACACCTGGACGAGAAGGACGGGCACCGCGAGCCCGAACGACACCCCGCCGAGTTCCACCGCGATGGTCAGGGCCATCGGGCCCAGCAGCCCGGCCCCGGGCAGCCGCACCAGCCGCGCCACCACCGAGCCGACGAGCACCAGGCCGGCCAGCATCGCGATGCTGGCGTACCACGGCGCCGACTGGTTCTGCACCGGCGCACCGGACACCGCGGAGCGTTCGGCGCGGAACACCAGCGTCACGACGAGCGGCATCGTCGCGGTGATCACCGCGACGCGCAGGTACTGCACGACGGCCACGATCCGGTCGTCACCACCGAGTTCCCGGGCGATGGCCACCAGACCCGACGCGCCCCCGGCCACCAGTGCCAGGGCTCCGGTCAGCGCACTGACGTCGCGGCGCAGGCCGAGCAGCACCCCGGCCCCGATGCTCAGCAGCAGGGTCACCAGGCTCAGTGCGACGACCACCGGCCAGTGCGGCCCGAGCGCACCGAGTGCGTCGGAGTGCACCATCGTGCCGATGTAGACACCGAGGATGCCCTGGGCGGCCAGACCCGCTTTCCGCGGTACGCCGGCAGGCGCGAGCCGAGCGATCGCCAGCCCCACGCCGACGAGCAGCGCGGCGAACAGGGCCGCCGACGGCACTCCGAGCAGGTCGAGCGGCACCGTGACACCGATCGTCACCAGAACCAGCAGAACCCATCGCATATAGCAAGTATAGACTTGCATTCTCATCGTCGCTAACCCGGTGTTTCGTGGTGAGACGCAGCGGATACCAAGGTATAACTTGGCATATGAGCAATGACGCCTCAGCCCCGGCCACCGAGCTCCGGGAGGCCATGATGGCGCTGGCCCGCCAGCTGCGCCGGCACCGTCCCGACAACGGGCTGACGCTGAGCCAGCTCGAGTTGCTCGGCGACATCAACCGGGCCGTCACCACCACCCCCGCCGAGATGGCAGCCCGCCTTCAGGTCCGGGTGCAGTCGCTGACCGACAGCATCAACGAACTGGAGTCACGGGGGCTGATCTCCCGGCGCCCCGACGACAACGATCGCCGCCGCCAGCTGATCGAACTCACCGCGACCGGGCTCGACCTGCTGACCCGAGACCGGGCCCAGCGCGACGCCTGGCTGTCCGACGCGATGCGCGAACACCTGACCGACCTCGAGTTCAACCTGCTGATGCTGACCGCGCCGGTATTGCGCAAGCTGGCCGACGCCGACCACGGGGCACAATCAGTGCCGTGACACCCGAGGAATGGATCGCCCACGATCCCGACCCGGTCACCGCCGCCGAGTTGGCCGGCTGCGACGCCGACGAGCTCGCCGCGCGGTTCGCCCGGCCGCTGACCTTCGGCACCGCCGGGCTGCGCGGGCCGGTCCGTGGCGGACCCGACGCGATGAACGTGGCGGTGGTGACGCGGGCCAGCTGGGCGGTGGCCGCGGTGTTGCGCGACCGCTGCCTCGGCGGATCGACGGTGGTGGTGGGCCGCGACGCCCGGCACGGATCGGATGCCTTCGCCGAGGCGACCGCGCAAGTGCTTGCCGCCCAGGGATTTTCCGTCATCGCCCTGCCGCATCCGGTACCCACCCCGGTGGTCGCCTATGCGGTCCGTCGAACCGGCGCCGCGGCCGGTGTGCAGATCACCGCCTCACACAATCCGGCTGCCGACAACGGCTACAAGGTCTACTTCGACGGCGGCATGCAGATCATCTCGCCGACCGACCGGGACATCGAGGCCGCCACGGCCTGCGCTCCGCCCGCCGACGAGATTCCCCGGCAACCGGTCACCCCGGCGGGCTTCGAACTGATCGACGACTACGTCCGATGCGCGGCCGGCGTGCGCCGCGGAACCGGATCGGTGCCGGTGGCACTGACGGCGATGCACGGGGTCGGCGGCGAGCTCGCACTGCGCGCGCTGGCGCTGGCCGGGTTCGACGATGTGCACACGGTCGCAAGTCAATTCGCGCCCGACCCGGATTTCCCGACGGTGGCGTTCCCCAATCCCGAAGAGCCCGGCGCCACCGATGCCCTGCTGGAGCTGGCGGCGCGCACTGGCGCGGGAATCGCGATCGCGCTGGATCCCGATGCCGACCGCTGCGCCGTCGGTGTACCCACCGCATCCGGCTGGCGGATGCTGTCCGGCGATGAAACAGGCTGGCTTCTCGGCGATTACATCCTCTCGACGTTGCCGGCCGGCGATCGGGCCGGCAGCGTCGTCGCCAGCAGCATCGTCTCCTCCCAACTGCTGGCCGCGATCGCGGCCGACTACGGCGCCCACCACGTGCAGACCCTGACGGGATTCAAGTGGCTGGCCCGAGCTGACGCCGCCGTTGCCGGTGCGACCCTGGTCTACGCCTACGAGGAGGCCATCGGCCACTGTGTCGACCCCGCCGCCGTACGCGACAAGGATGGAATCAGTGCCGCAGTGCTCGCCTGCGATCTCATCACTATGCTTGCTGCACAAGGGTATTCGGTCTCCGATGCGCTGGACCGACTGGCGCTGCGGCACGGCGTACACACCACCGCCGCACTGTCGCGCCGGGTCGGCGATCCGGCGCAAGCCGCTGCGATCATGGCCGGGCTGCGGTCCAGCCCGCCCGCCGAACTGGCCGGCTTTGCCGTCACCGCCAGCGATCTTCTGCAGGCCCGCGGCCAACAGCGCACCGATGCCCTCATCCTGGCCGGCGGCGGCGGGCAAACCTCGGTACGGGTGGTGATCCGGCCCTCGGGAACCGAACCGAAGATCAAGTGCTACACCGAAGTTCGCCGAGCCGTCACCGGCGACCTGGCCGCAGCGCGCACGGCTGCTGGCGCCGTCGAGCAGCAACTTCTCGACGCGGCGCGAACCTGGTAGTCAGCGCGGCCCGAATTGACGGTCACCGGCATCGCCGAGGCCCGGCACGATGTAGGCGACGTCGTTGAGCCCGTCGTCGATCGCAGCGGTGAACAACCTGGCCTCGGGGGCGGCTTTCTCCAGCGCCGCAATGCCTTCCGGCGCGCACACCACGCACACCACGGTGATGTCCACGGCGCCGCGGCCGTGCAGCAGGCCGATCGTGTGCGCCATCGAACCGCCGGTGGCCAGCATCGGGTCGAGCACCATCACCGGCTGAGTGCTCAGATCGTCGGGCAGCGACTCCAGGTAGGGCGTGGGCTGATGTGTGCTCTCGTCCCGCGCGACACCAACGAACCCGACCTTGGCCTCGGGGATCAGCGCGTGCGCCTGGTCCACCATGCCCAGCCCGGCTCGCAGCACGGGCACCAGAAGTGGTGGCCGGGCCAGGCGCGCCCCGACGGTGTCCGTCAACGGAGTCGTGATGGTGATCTCCTCGCAGAGCAGATCCCTGGTGGCCTCGTAGACGAGCATGTGAGTCAGGTCGCGCAACGCAGACCGGAAGCCGGCATTGTCGGTGCGCTCGTCGCGCAACGTACTCAGCCGCGCGGAAGCCAGTGGGTGGTCGACGACAGTCACGTCCATGCGGTGAGACTGTAGTGGCCCCGGCGCTGGCTAGCCGAAGTCGAGCCAGCCCAGCGCCGCCTGCACCGAAGAGGGCCATTGCGCCGGTCGCAGGCCGTGCGTGCGCAACAAGGCCAGCGCGATGCGCTCCATTCCGAATCCGACGCAGGCGCTGTTGGCGACGGCGCCGTCGGCGGTGCGCAGATCGAACGTCTCGCCGAAATGGTCGCGGTGGCAGTTGGCCGACACGATCGCGGTTCCCTCGTCGAGGTCGCCGTACAGCCGGACCGTCAGCTCGGTCTTGAGGCCCTCGTCGCGCTGGTTGGCGGCCAGCATCTTGCCGACCCGGCCGAAGAACGGGTCGTTGGCCGGCACGGCCTGCGCCTGCAGGCCGAGTTCTTCGAGCACCGCCATGCCGTGCCCGACCCAGGCGTCACGATGGGTCTCGGCCTGCTCAGCGGTCCCGACGATCACGAATTCGTGCATCCGGAACGCCTGCATGCGCGCGGGGTCGATCGCCGGCTCGTGCCGAAAGCAATAGCCGTAGATGTCCATGAGCTGCCCGCCGTCGGGCAGAGCCTTCGGCAGCGTCGAGTAGCTGGGGTGGCAGGCGGCAGGCACGAGCATGGTGCCGGCCGGATGCAGATGGCCGTCCCACGGACGGCCGGCGTCACGGTCCTCCAGCAGAGCGCGATGGTCACGGTTGTCGCCGCTGAAGGTCGAGATGGCGCCCGTCAGGTTAGGGAAAGACGCGATGTAGTCGGTGTTCTCGAAGGCGGCCCGGGAGAACACCGGCGGGAATCGGAGCACCTTGGCGCGCTCGCCGTGCACCTGCTGACCCTTGCGCCGGACCGCGACGTCGATACCGTCCACGACCCGCTCGAAGTCACCGCCGCGCCCGTACAGGCCGTCGATGCCCATCGGCACCAACAGGCCCGCGTCGACCAGCTCGGCATGGAATTGCTGACGCGCCCGCTGCAACGGGTCGACCAGAACCTCACTGGTCGAGCTCACGATTCCCCCTCTTCATCCCCGGTGTACGAACGCCAGCTGGGCGTTGTTCGCGCGGATCCGGTCGTTGGACACCATCAGCTGAGGGCCGAATGCGTCCCGCAACAGCCGGCTCATGGAGGCCTCGTGGTCCTCACGGTAGCCGTTGATGCCGATCAGTTGCAGCGCTCCGACGACCACATCGACAACTGCAGCCGAAGCGCCCAGCTTCAGGTTGTTCATAGCAATGGTAAAACCGACCGTTGGCTCGGTTTGGCCCGACCGCAAAAATTGGTCGTAACGTTGCACTTCTCGCATTACCAGCGACTCGAAGCCTTGGTGCACTCCGATCAGGTCGGCCAGTTTGGCGGCACCGACTCCGCGGTCGGAACGTCCCGAGCGCGCGGCTTGGCGCATCACCTGGCGTGCCTTACCCAGCGCCGCGTCGGCGATACCCAGCCACACCGAAGCCCACAGCGTGTGCGACGAAGGCAGCATCGTGTACTCGGAGATGGTCGAATAGTCGACCGGCACAATATTTTTCGACGATGTCCTACTCGCCAGCAGGAACCCGGGACTGCAGGTGCCGCGAAATCCCAGCACATCCCAGGTGCTGGTTTTCTCCAGCGTCGTGTCGGCAGCCGGGCATACCAGAAGTACCTGGTCGTTGGCGGGGCTGTCGGGTCCGCGGCGAGCGGTGACGCAGATGTAGTCGGCGTGCTCGGCGTAGGAGATCACCGGCGCGTTCTTCTCCAGCGTGACGTAGTCACCGTCGACGCGCACCGCGCATGTCGAGGACCGCACATCACCGCCGGTGGAGATCTCGGTCGTCGCCGAGGCCAGCAGGGCTTCCCTGGCGGCGATCGTCGCGGTGAGTTCGGCGATCTCCCCGGTGCTGCCGTGGTGCGCCAGCGTCAGCGCCTGGGTGTGGTGCATGGCGAAGATCATCGCGGCCGAGCTGCACGCCCCACCGATCGCACGGGCTGCGCTGGCTAACTCCGCAATACGAACCGACCCGCCGCCCAGTGCCACCGGGAGCGAACCCGAGAGAAGCTTTGCCTCCCTCATCGCCTCCACCGCCTCGGCGGGGAACCGCGCCTTGCGGTCGACATCGTCGGCCGCCGCGGCTGCCGCCTTGATCACCGCAGATAGCTGGGGGGAGGCAGAGGTGGCCGGCCCGGGGGCGAGAAGACGGTCTTCCATGGGGGCTCTCGTGTTAGCTGAAACAGCATCGGCGCGCATCACTTCTTGACTACGGTACCAGGCAGCTAAGATGTTGCTGAGAATCGCATGGCGAACAATATGGCGATAACAATCCAGGGAGCAGGCGCATGCAGGAGCGGATTCGTGAGGTCCTCGCGGCACATGGCCGCATGCCGGTCGATCCCCACACCATCGACAGCGACGCCGACCTCTACAAGCTGGGGCTGACCTCCCACGCGTCGGTGAACGTCATGCTGGCGCTGGAAGACGAATTCGATATCGAGTTTCCCGACGAGGCACTGAAGAAGTCGACGTTCGCGTCGGTGACCAACATCGCCCGCGTCGTGGGCAGTCTCGCCGAATCACCCGTGTGAGCCTCGCCGTCTGCGCTGAGCCTGATACCCACCAGCCGCACTTCACGCATTCACCCGAGCGAATCTGGCCGGAGACGAATTGCTACTTCGATCTCTGGATCGAGTTGCTGCATGCGCTCGGGCACGACCCGGTGCCCTCTTTCGCCAGCGCCCTGTCGGCCGATCACGACGGGATGCACTGGTCGTTCCTCAAACCGCTGCCGGAAGACCTCCGCCGTCTCTACGGTCTCGAGGTGACCGAGGAGAACGTCTGGATGCCGGTTCTGGAGACCGTCGAGTCCGGTCCGCCGCGCGCCGTGCTGCACACCGTGGAGGTGGACAGCTGGTGGCTGCCTGACACCGCGGGCACCAGCTACCGGACCGAGCACGTCAAGACCACGATCGTGCCCACCCGCGTCGACCGGGACCGCAGGCTGATGTGGTACCTGCACAATGCGGGCCTCTACGAGTTGCGCGACGACGACTTCGACGGCGTGTTCGGCGAGACGTCGAGCGCACTGCTCCCCTATATCGAGGCGATCCGCAGTTACCCCGAGCGCCGCGAGGCCGACGCGGTGGTCCGTATCGCCGCCGAGCATCTGTCGCGGCGCCCGGACGGCAACCCGGTCGAGCGACTGGCCGACGGTCTGCGCGGGGCCGCCGAGTGGCTGCCCGGAGCCGGGATGCCGCGGTTTCATCGTTGGGCGTTCGCGAACCTGCGGCAGTGCGGCGCCACCGCGGAGCTGGCGGCGGACTTCGCCGTCCACCTCGACGGCATCCGGCCGGGAGCCGCGCGCGCCGAGACCCCATTTCGCGCTGTGGCGTCCGGCGCGAAGGCGGTCCAGTTCAAGATGGCCCGCCTGGCCAACGGCCGGACCGTCGACGTGGCGGCAAGCCTGGCCGAGATGGCCCGCGACTGGCAGACCGCGATGGACTCCCTAGCGGCCGCGGTGGGTTGACGGTGCTGGGTCGGTGGCAGGTCGTCCGCAGCGGGGCGGGCGAGTTCGGAACGCCGGAGGAACTGGCCGAGCTGTGGTCGGGCGGCCTCGAACTCGACGGTGTTGCGCCGGTCGCCACGCTGGCCCCGGTGGACGACGACCACGACTGGTGG
Organism: Mycobacterium sp. NBC_00419; assembly: GCF_036023875.1. Classification (NCBI taxonomy): domain Bacteria; kingdom Bacillati; phylum Actinomycetota; class Actinomycetes; order Mycobacteriales; family Mycobacteriaceae; genus Mycobacterium; species Mycobacterium sp. NBC_00419. The sequence goes on along the minus strand of NZ_CP107931.1, from coordinate 4,044,774 downwards.
CACCGCACCACACTGCAGGCCACCGAGCCGGTGGTCGTGGAGTTCGCCGGGCTGAGCTTTCCGGCCACGGTGTTCGTCGACGGGCGCCAGGCCGCACAGTGCGTATCGATGTTCCTGCCGGTGCGGGTGCCGCTGGACCCCGGTGAGCACGAGATCGCGGTGTGCTTCCACGCCCTCAACGGCTGGCTGGCCACCCGGCGCCCGCGGGGACGCTGGCGATCGAGCCTGGTCGGATCGCCCGGGTTGCGCTGGGCGCGCACCACTCTGTTGGGCCGCGCCCCGGTTTACGGCGACGTGCCCGTCCCGATCGGTTTCTGGCGGCCGGTGACCGTCACCGCGCAGCGCGCAGCGTTCGACGTCGTCGTGGGCACCGACTCCGCCAGCGGGGCCGTCGAGGTCACCGGCAGCGGGCCGGACGCCGAGCTGACGTACACAATCGACGGGCCCGACGGCCAGGCGGTCGCCGCCGGCCGCGCCACCGTCGCCGACAACGCCTTCTCCATCCGGGCTGCGGTCGGCGAGCCCGACCTGTGGTGGCCCCGCGGCTACGGCGCGCAGCCGCTGTACCGGCTGCGTCTGAGCCTCGACGGTGAGCAGATCGCGCAGCGCACGTTCGGCTTCCGCTCCCTGACCGCCCTCGAGACCGATGGCGGCTTCGGACTGCGCGTCAATGGGGTCGACGTGTTCTGCCGCGGCGCAACCTGGTTCCCGCCGGACCCGGTGGCGCTGACCGTGGACGACGCGACGGTGCGCGATCAGGTCAGCACCCTCGCCGACGCCGGCGCGAACATGATCCGGATCGTCGGCGGGCTGGTGCCCGAGCAACCGGCGTTCTTCGAGATCTGCGCCGAACTCGGCGTGCTGGTGTGGCAGGACGCCATGCTGGCCACCTTCGATCCCCCGGCCGAGCTGACCGGGGTGATCGTCGAGGAGGTCACCACGATCCTTCGGGCCGTCTCTGGTAATCCGGCCCTGGCCGTCGTCAGCGGCGGCAGTGAGACGCTGCAGCGACCGGAGATGCTCGGACTCGACGACGCCGCACGCGCGATCGACGTGATCGACGTTGCCCTGCCCGAGGCACTGGCCGGCACGGCGGCAGTTGCCTATGTCCGCTCGAGTCCGGCGCCACCACCGGGCGGCGACGACCTGGCGATCCGGCCGGACACCGGTGTCGCGCACTGGTTCGGGGTGGGCGGCTATCTGCGCCCGGTGTCCGACGTGCGCACCGCGGGTGTCCGCTTCGCCGCCGAATGCTTGGCATTCGCCAATCCGCCGTCGAACGCCGCCGTCGAACGCTACTTCGGGTCGGCCGCGGTCGCCGGCCATGACCCACGGTGGAAAGCCGGCGTACCCCGTGACCGCGGTGCGTCGTGGGATTTCGAGGACGTCCGCGACTTCTACGTCCGGGAGGTGTTCGGCGAAGACCCGGCCGCGGTCCGGCGGGTCGATCCGGAGCGATATCTGGACCTCGGCCGCCTGGCCATCGCCGAGGCGATGCTGCAGTGCTTCGGCTTCTGGCGGCGTACCGAGTCAGGTTGCCGCGGCGCGCTGGTCCTGGCCGGCAAGGACGCCCGCCCCGGTGCCGGGTGGGGTTTGCTCGACGTCGACGGCGCGCCGAAGACGGCGCTGCAGGCGCTGCGCCGGGTCTGGGCTCCTCAGTCGGTGGTGCTCTCCAACGACGGGCTGTCCGGTATCCGCGTCGACATCCACAACGACGCCCCGACCGCGGCACGCGGCGAGCTCACCCTGGCCGCCACCGACGCCACCGGACAACTTGTCGCCGAGGCGCATCGGGACATCGAGGTGCCTGCGCACTCCTCGCTGAGCTTCGTCGACTCGCAGCTGTCCGGGGTGTTCCGCGACCTGCCGCATGCCTTCCGGTTCGGGCCGCCCACCGCCGACGCCGTCGAAGCCGTGGTGCGGCTGGGCGAGCCCGCCCAGATGCTGCGCGACGCGCTCGTCGTCCACCCGCGCGGCCTGCAGGTCCACACCGGTCTTCGGGCCGTCGCCGAGCAGGTCGACGAGGCCTGGGAACTGGAGATCAGCTCGGGCGTCGCGCTGCGCTACGTCTCGATCGACGCCCCAGGATGGCGGGTGTCGGACAACTACTTCCACCTGCCTGCGGGCCGCCCCTACCGGGTGCGACTCGACGCCGAGGCAGGCACGCAGCCGTCCGGCGTGATCGGTTCACCCGACTCGTACGCCCGTGCCGTGATCGAGGTCCCTGGGTGATCGACGGGATCCGGGTCGGCTGTGACGTGGTGGCCGTGGCTGAGGTCGCCGAGTCGGTGGCGACGTTCGGCGATCGTTACCTGCAAAGGGTGTTCACCCCCGCAGAACTCGATGACTGCGCCGGATCGGCCGAACGACTCGCCGCCCGGTTCGCCGCCAAGGAGGCCGTCATCAAGGTCTTCGGCGAGCCCGACGCGCACTTCCCGCTGCAGGAGATCGAGGTCCGCAGCACCGGATCGGCGCCGACGCTGCATCTGTCCGGGGCGACCGCCGCTCGCGCCCGAGCACAGGGCTGGCGCCAGACCGAGGTCTCGCTATCGCACGCCGACTGCCACGCGATGGCCGTCGTGGTCGTCGTGTGCCCGCCCTTGCCAGCAAGTTAACGAACGACCACTCGGCAAATTTCATCCGCAAGTATCGCGAAGAGATAACGCTTGCGACACAACGTTATTTCGCGTGCATGTGGCGTCACGCCAGGAGCCCACGCTGGCAGACAGTTATCCTGGAGCAAAATTCGGTTGGTTCGCCGCGCCGAGTGGCTCCACATATGACGGGCCTGACGAGACATCTTTGGAGTGGCAATGGGCAGGAGAGCACGGTCTGTGCTGTCACGGTGGCTGACGCCGTTGTGGCCAGCGACCGTGGTGGGCATCGCCGTCGGCGCCACCCTGGGCGCATTGGCGCTGCAGTCCTCGACCGCTGCCCCCTCGGTAAGCACACTGATCCGGATCGCCCAGCCGGTAGACCCCAACCAGATCATGACGACGAATGCACCGTCGGTGGAGTCCCAGGAGAGCTACATCTCCGGTGAGATCGCCTATCTGTCCTCCCCCGGTTTCACCGCTTCACTGCGCAGCGCCCTGGGCCAGGCCGACAACCCGAACCTGACCGCCACCCAGGATTCGCAGTCCTCGATCTTGACGCTGTCGGCGACGGCGCCCACCGCCGCACAGGCCACCGGAGTCATCGACACCGCACTGCGCCTCTACAGCGACCACGTGGTCGAGCAGAACCGGCAGCGCGAACAGGCCGCGATCGACGCCCTCAATGGGGTCATCGCTGGGCTGCGCGACCAGTTCCGGATCGCGGCCGAGGCGCTCAACGCGCCGCCGCAGTTCGACGAGTTCGGCAATCCGCTGCCGCCGCCCCCGGTACCCGACACCACTGGCGTGCAAGACCGCATCCTCGCACTCGAGTCGCAAAAGTCCTCGCTGGATGTGCAGATGCTGCGCCCGCCAGGGGTGCAGGTGGTCCAGCCGCCCATCGAGATGCCGTCGACCGGCGTCCCGCACTGGTGGCTGGGCGCGGTCGGCGGCGGCCTGCTCGGCGGCATGGTGGCTTTGACGCTGGCCGTGGTGTGGCGCAAGCGATCCGGAGTGATCACCTCGATGGCCGCCCTGGAGGGCGAGGTGGCCGGCGTGCTCTGGCCTGTGGTGCGGCTGCGTTCGCACGGCGAACGCGCGAAGGTCACCAACTCCGAGGCCGAGAACGCCCGCGCGGTCTACGCCCAGCTGCCCGCCGCGCGCGGTGCGTGCATCCTGGTCGTCGGGGCGTCGGCTCAGTCGGGCACCGACGGCATGGCCCGGCTGCTGTCGTTCGCGGCAGCTGAGCACGGCCCCGTCGACACCATCCGGCAACGCAAGGCCCAAGAGGTCATCGAACGGCGGATCCTGCCGCGCAGCCGCAATTCGACGACAGTCATCATCGACGGTGGTTCACTGACCAACTCCTCGGCGCTGCCGCGGGCAGCCGGGATGGCCACCCACATCGTCATCGTGGCGATGATCGGATTCGACTCCTACCGCCAGGCGCGCATGGTGATCGCGCTGGCACGCGCACACGGTGTGCCGGTGTTCGCGGTCGGCGCCCGCCGCCGGTGGTGGAGCGTGGGCGGCCGGACTCGGTCAGCGAAAGCCGCTCCGATGCCGGAAACTCCTAGCGGAGGCCTGCATCGGGCACCCCAGGCGGTTGAGGAGCACCACGAGATCGACGAGATCGACCACACAGCGGACGATATGGCAGACGACGAGCACACGCGGTCGGACGAGAACACCGAAGACACATCCCAGAGCAAGCACGGGGCGGAGAACGCAGACAGCCAAACTGAGCGTCTGCAACTGGAGAGCGCATGAGCGCTCCGGCCATCTCCCTGGTCTGTAGCACGGTCGGTCGGACGGATGCGCTCACACGCCAACTGGACGCGCTAGTTGCATGTGAGCTTGCCGAGCAGATCGAGTTCATCCTCGTCGATCAGAGCGTGGAGCAGGCATGCGCGCAGCTGGTGGCCGACCGCGGTCTGCCCGGTCCCTGGAAGGTGGCTACCAGCGGCCGGGGTGCCTCGGTCGGGCGCAACGTGGGCGTCGGGCTGGCCACCGCGCCGGTAATTGCCTTCCCCGACGACAACTGCTGGTATGCACCCGATACCGTGCGCAGGGTGTTGACTGTTCTTGCCGAGCGACCCGACATCGACGGCCTGTCGGCCAAGCAGGTTGCTGCCGACGGGTCGCCTTCGATGCTGCGCTGGCTGGACCATGAGGTCGAGATCACCAGGAACAACTTCATGCGCACCTCGATCTGCAGCACACTGTTCCTGCGGCGCGCGGCGCTGCCCTCGGCCGCCCCGTTCGACGAGGGCATTGGAACGGGATCGCCCGGCTGGCGGGGTTCCGGTGAGGAGTCCGACCTTCTACTGCGCCTGCTGGCTGCCGGAAGCACCGTGCTCTACCGCCCCGACATCGTCGTCTACCAGGATGACGACCGCACTGAACCGGGTGAGGATTACGTCGACAAGATGCTGCGCTATGGCGTGGGCATCGGTCATCTGTGGCGCAGGCACCGGCTGCCGGTGCGGATCCTCGCCTACTACTCGGGCCGCAAGGTTGTGGGTGCGGTCGTGCGGGCCGCGCGCGGCGAGCGGATCCGGTCCCGGGCCGATCGCGCCTACCTTCGCGGCACTGTGGCCGGATGGCGGGGCATCACGCCGTGACCCAGGGCCATGAGGCGACCGCCGAGCTCAAACGCAGCTTCTCGTGGCGGGTGGTCGCCGCGGCTGCGGGGATGATCTCCACCTTCCTGCTCACGGTCATCGTGGTCCGCACTCTCGACGACAAGGACGCAGCGGGCTTCTTCGCCATCCTGGCCGCGCTGTCCATCGGACCCCTCATCGGGCGACTTGGCCTGGGGCCCAACGCGGTTCGGTTGATCCCGGCCGAGCAAGACCACGCCAAACGGCGCATCATCGCCGGAACGCATCTGCGGGCAACAGCGCTACTGACATTGCCGTCGGCCCCGGTGGTGTCGTTCTTCGCCACCGCGGGCCTGATCGGCCACGGTGACTTCACCCCGGCGTTCTTACTGACCACCGTGATCATCGTGATCGAAACGCTGCGGCTGATGCTCAGCGACATCTTCGCCGCCTACGGCCGGGTGCCGGCGTCGGTGGCGACCATGCACTACATCCGCAGCACGATGGTGCTGCCCGTGGTCGGTGTGGTGGCGTTCACCCTGGAGCGCCCGACGTTGACCGTGCTGCTGTCGGCGTACGTGGCGGTGGCCGCGCTGCAGTTCGTCGTCGCCCTGTACTACGGACGCCGCGATATCGCGATCTCGAAGTCGGTCGGCATCGCTTCACTACGCGCCGCTATCGGCAGCGGCACCCGGCTGTTCAGCCTGGAGCTGTCGGCGTTCCTGATGATGTCGGGGACGATCTGGCTGGCGAACATGACGTTCCCCGCAGTCACCGCAACGCACTACTCGGCGGCCGCCACAATCGCCATGCAGGTCACCATCCTGGAGAGCCTCTTCGCCCTGGCCGTCACACCACCTGCGGCGCGCCTGTGGGCAGACGGTAAGAAGGACCACGTGGTGCGGCTGCTGTCCAACGTCGCCACGGTCAACACGGCGATCACCATTTGTCTGGTGATCGCGCTGGGCCTCTTTGGGGGCCTTGCCCTGCAGACCGCCTACGGACCGTCGATGCGCGACGCCAGCACGCTGCTGGTGATCCTGGCCGCCAGCGGCATCGTTCAGGCCGCGTTGAATGCCAACATCTCGCTGCTGATCATCGGCGGCTTCATCAACGAGGTCTCCCGCACCGCGATGATCGTGCTGGCGATCGTGCTGCCCTGCGGCATCGTCGCGGCCATCGTGGGAGGCCCGCTGCCGCTGGCCATCGTGTCCTCGTGCGGAGTTGCGCTGCTGTCGGTCGCCGAATGGATCACCGCGCGGCGGGTGATGGATCGCGCCCCTCGCGCCCACCGTCATCTCATCGCGGCCGCCCGTGAACTTCTGGAGCGCCCGCCCGGTTCGGTGGCGCTCGGCACGTGAGCAAGCACGCCGCGCCCACCACCAGTCCGCAGGTCTGGTTCCTCTCGCCGATCGCGGTGACTCTGGTGATCGCGACGGCGGCCATCGTGCCCACGGCATTGATCGGCGACACCGCATTCCGCGCGTTGTGGCGCACGCCGAAGTCGATCACCCCGGAGACCCTGTTGATGTTCGGATGCGGCGCGTTGGCGCTGGCGTTCGGTGCGCTGGTGGCGTCGACCTCGGTGCAGCAGCGTCCGCTGGCGGTGCGCTGGCCCGCGCTCAGCGGCGACGCTCTGGAACTGATGCGACGCGCGAGCTCGCTGCTGACCGGCCTGACCGTGTTCGGGTATGCGGGATTCGCGTTCCTCATGGTTCGCTCCGGGCTCTCCCCGGGCCAGCTGTTCGGCAACTCCTACAACTCCGGGCTGTCGGTGCGTGACACCATCGGGACGATTCCCGGTGTCACAACGCTGACGCAGTGCGGCATGGCCGCGGTGGTGGTGTCGTCGATTCTGTTGACACAACGGTTCACTCGCAACGAGCTCCTGAAAATCCTTGCAGTCGTCGGCCTTTCACTGCCCCGTTCGTTCCTGTTCTCCGAACGGCTAGCAGTGCTCGAAGTGGTCGTTCCGGTGGTGGTGGTCCTGTGTGCGTGGCTGTCGCTGAGTCCGGGCCCTCGGCGCGCCTCGGCACAGCTTGCCCCGGCCATCGGCCTGCCGTTGGTGGTGGTGGTGTTCGGCGTGTTCGAGTACTTCCGCTCGTGGTCCTACTTCCGCACCCGGACCAACAGCGGTTTCGTGGAGTTCACCCTGGAACGCCTTGCCGGCTACTACACCACCGCGCTGAATAACGGGCATCTGGTGTTGCACTATCTGGATTGGCCCGGCCGGTGGCCATACGACACCATCGAGGGGTTCTGGACCGCACCGGGAGTCGAGCAGTTGGGGCTCTACACCCGGTTGACGGGCCACCCACTGCCGTACTCGGGCAAGGGCTCTGCGGTCACCCCACTGACGATCATGCTCAGCCAGCACGGCAGTCCCGAATTCAACAACCCGTCGGGCTACGTCGCGCCGTTCATCGACTACGGCGTCGTCGGCGGCCTGATCCTCTTCGTGGTTATCGGCCTCGTGTCGGGCTTCCTCTACCGCGGGTTCTGCGGGGCCAGTCCGTTCGGCCTGCTGTTGTACCCGGTCGTGTTCACCGGCCTGCTGGAGTTGCCGCGCTACATGTACTGGACGCAGGGCCGGACCATGTACACACTGGTGGCGCTGATAACTCTGGCCATCATGCTGAGCCGATCTCAGGCGAAATCGACTGCCCTGGAACCTTATCCGACACTAAGCGGGTTACCGTCCTGAGTCCAGTCCGTCGTGGTGAACGCCTCGGGCGGCGCGTTGGTGACGAACGGTGCGACCGCTGACGTATCGAGACGCAGCCCGCTGAAAGCGATACCGGACACGGTGCCGCGGTCGACGATCAACCCGACATCGCGCTGTGCCGACTCCGGCGTCGCCGTCACTGACAACCCGGACAGCCGGACGTTGGTCAACGACGTGCCGTCGCGCCCGCTGTAGACCAGGATGGCGCCGTTGACGGTGCTGGTGTCGTGGTTGGCGGCGGTCACCGTGCCGTCGGAGATGCTGACGTCGTCGACCGACCCGGTGTTGTAGGGGTCGCCCTCGGTGGCCACGTAGATGCCGGCCGCGGCGGTGTCGTTGACGCTGATGTTGCGGGCGCTGATGTGCTCACCGCCCACGACAGCCAGCCCGCGTCCGTTGGTGGTGCCGTTGACGACCGGACCGGTGATGGTGATGTGCTGACAGGGCGGCTCGCCGCCGTAGGAGACCACCGCCACCCCGTCGTCACCGGTGCCTGCCGTGGTGATCCGGGTCAGGGTGCCGTCGGTGGCTCCCCCGGTGACGTGGACGCCGTCGGCGCGGGTGTTGGCCACCCGGATGTCGGACAGCTTGAAATTGTGCGCACCGTGGACGAAGACGCCTGCTGCGGCGGATCCGTTGACGGTGATGTCGTCGAGCGTGACGCCCTGGGTGCCCAGCACGGCGAGCTTCTGCTGATTGGGTGTGCCCCAGCGTTTGCCCTCGGTGGGCGCGGTCAGGGTGAGGTTGCGGACGGTCACGTTGTCGGCGACGACCTGCACCGAGGACGTCTCGTCGTTGAGGGCCTGCAGGGTGGCGCCGTGCCCGTCGATGGTGACGCCGGGCACGCTGATCTTGAGGACACCGCCGTGACCGTAGATCCGCCGGTCCAGCGTCAGCGTCTGACCCGGCTGCAGGCTGTCGAGGCGCTGCTGCAGCGCCGCGGTCTCGTCAGCCACGGGTGCGGACTGGGCGGGCGCGGCGGTGCTCTGACAGCCCACGAGCAGACCGCAGGCGGCCACGAACGCGAGGCCGATTCTGGTGAGGCTCATCCCGCCATGCTACGAATCGCCGCCACAACGCGGTTCGCGGACGCGGCCCAGGAGTAGCGGGAGGCGTTGCGGTGACCGACGTCGACGAGTTTGTCCGCCGCCGAGGAGTCGCCCTCCAAGAGATCGGCGTGCCGCAGCAAGGCCGAGGTCTGCTGCGGGTCGAAGTACAGCGCGCCGTCCCCCCCGACTTCGGGGATCGAGGCCCGGTCGGAGGCGATCACCGGGCACCCGAGGGTCTGCGCTTCCAGCACCGGCAGGCCGAAGCCCTCGTAGAACGACGGGAAGACCAACGCGGCGGCGTGCTCGTAGAGCCAGCGCAGTTCGGCGTCGGTCAGCCGCTGGGCGACGACGACATTGTCGGCGAGGTCGGCGGCGATGCCGGCGTACACGCGGCTGTCGCCGCCCGCGCCGACGACCACCACGTGGCGCCCCGAGCCGGCCAGCGCCGCGGCCGGGGCAACCACGTTCTTGTGCCGGGCCAGGGTGCCGACGAGCAGGTAGGTGCCCGGACGCCAGGGCAGATCGGGCTGGCTGGCGGGCACGCCGGTCAGCGAGTCGGCGGCGCACCCCACCACCAGGAATCGCGACGGCTTGACCCGCAGCACCTCGGACAGCTCCCCCTTGCTGAACTCCGAGACGGTCATCAGCCGGCGGGCGGTGCGGGCCAATATCAGGTAGGCCAGCAGGTAGAAGGCGACGAAGGCCTTGCGGTAGGTCTCCGGGAAGCGGAACGGGGTGGCGTCGTGGAACGTCACGAACTGGCGCCTCTTGAGCAACGGCGCCATGCCACCGAAGTTGAGCAGCAGGCGTCCCGCGGTGGCGAACGGTAGGTAGAGCTGCTCGAAGGCCACCCCCGCCAGCGGAGCGCGCCGCACGGTGATGTTCGGGGCGACGGCCCAGGACGGAGTCCGGGCACCTTTGGGGACGTGCAACACGAAGTCGATGCCGTCGTCGGCGACCACGTGGCGGGCCAATTCCTCGGAGTAGCGCTGCACGCCGGTGAAGGGCTGCCCCAGCCACTTGCCGTTGATATGAGCCGAGGGCATCGCACCATGCTAGCGAGCAACGACGGGTCCGGCCGGGCTAGGCTTGGCCGGTGAACAGCGCACCGACGATCGCGATCGTCCACGAGCGCCTGACCGAGTTTGCCGGATCCGAACAGGTCGTCGAACAGCTCGCCGCCGAATGGCCGTCCGCGCGGATTCATGTACCGATCGCCGCCCCGGGTTCCGACCGGGGTGCGCTGCAGGGCCGTGCAGCGGTCACTCCGGTCGATCGGGTGCACCGGCTCATCGGCCGCCGATCCCACGCCGTGCTTTTGCCTTTGTTCATCCCGGCCTTCAAGCACATGGACTTCGGTGACGTCGACGCCGTCGTCATCAGTCACCATTGCGCCGCCCTGTCCGCCGTCCACGCCACCGACCGGCCGACGGTGGCCTACGTGCATTCGCCTGCCCGCTGGGCGTGGGACCCTGCGATGCGAGAAGGTGAGGCGTCGGGGTTCGCTGGGCGCACGGCACTGACGGGATTAGCCGCCCTGATCCGCCGCGCAGAAGCCCAGGCTGCACCGAAGGTCACCCAGATCGTGGCGAACTCGTCTGAGGTCGCGGAGCGGATCCGCCGGTGGTGGGGACGCGACTCAGCGGTGGTGCATCCGCCCGTCGACACCGACCTGTACACCCCCGACGACACCGTCGAGCGCGAGGATTTCTTTCTGCTGGCGGGCCGGTTGGTGCCCTACAAGCGGCCTGATCTGGCCGTCGCCGCAGCCAAGGCGGCCGGGGTTCGGCTGGTGGTCGCCGGCGAGGGCCGGATGCTGGCGGCGTGCCAGGCTGTCGCCGGACCGGAGACGACGTTCCTGGGCCGGGTGTCCGATCAGGAGATGCTCGACCTGCAGCGGCGGGCCCGCGCTCTGCTCATGCCGGGCATCGAGGACTTCGGCATCGTGCCGGTGGAGTCGATGGCGTGCGGCACCCCGGTGATCGCCACGGGGGCGGGCGGCGCGCTGGACTCGGTGGTGCCGGGTGTGAGCGGCCAGTTGGTCGCACCGGGGTCGGACACCGAGCTCGTCGCCGGCTTCGCCGACGCGCTGCGCACCTTCGAGAGCACCCAGTTCGACGGCAAGCAGGTGCGCAAGCATGCCGAGCAGTTCTCGCATGCCCGGTTCCGCGAGCAGATGCGCGCGATCGTCGAGTCGGTGGTGTGAACGGCCTAGGCCGGTTCACCCTGGATGAAGTTCAGCACTGCGGAGCGCAGCGGTACGTACACGCCCTGGTGAAACCCAGCGTGGTCACCAGTGCTGACCACCAGCTGTGGCGGTGCCGCCGAGCGCCGAAGACGATGCAGCGCAACGTCACCGCGATTGGCACTGAACAGCTGCAAGTCGCGCGGGCACAGGATGACCGTCGCGGGACAACCCCGTCGAGCCAACGGCCCGAGCGTCAGATGCGGCGCTTGAACGGCTCCCGTTAGGCCCAGCGCCGACCATGCCCGGGCGGGAAGACTGCGCTGCAAGAACCGCCTGGTGCGAGCGCGCGGCGTCTGTTCCCAGTCTTGTCCGTCGTTGTCGCCGGGCTTCACGGCCAGCCGCAACGACTTCTTCACTCGGCGCGACCACTGGAGCTGGTTGGCCAAAACGACTGAATCGCATCCATATTCCATCGCCGAGATAGCGGCGAACCATGCGCCCGAGCACATGCCGACCAGTTGGAGCCGACTTGCCCCGCGGCGAGCGTGGCGCGCCGCGGCCAGGGCATCTTCAATACCTTCCGGCGAATAGATCCGAATCTCTTCGCCGGTTCGGGCGCGTTCTGATTCACCGACCATCCGGCGGTCCCAGCGCAACGCCGTTCCGCCGGCAGCGGCGACAGCCCGCGACAACTCGACCCATTCGCGGTTCGGCCCTTGGTGGGGCGCCAAGCCGTGCGAAAAGAACGCCACCGCGGGCCGCTCCACAACAGCGTCGCCGTCATCTGCGGGCAGAGCCCGGATCGCGAACAATCCGTGCGGCGCGATTCGTTCGATCCTCTCGAAGGTGGCCGCCTTGCCCGCTTCGTCGGGGATCCATGCCGAGTCGGCGTAGCCGAGTTGGGGTGTCGAGAGAGCATCCGACACCTGGCTGTCCAGCCATCCGGCAATGAAATGTATTGCCTCCCAGGATGTTTGGGTCAGCAACTGAGTTGGTTGAGCACAATCTTCCAGGCCGTCGATGAAGACGGATTCAGTGCGCCCGTCATCTGCTAGCGAACTGATCTGTTTGTCAGCACTGGCTCTGCGACCGACAACGAAACGGTCCAGCGTCTCGGGAAACTCGCCGAGCTTCAGCGCGCTGAACTCGGCGGCGGCCGCGGCGGTGAAACGCGCCCCAATGGTCGAGACGACCCCCGGCGGGACGTCGTCCTCCCCTGCACTCATCTTGAAGAATGCGGTCTGCTCGCGGAGATATCGACGACCGGTACTGACCGGATCCCAGTAGGCAACCCGGCGAACGGACTCAGGCAACGACGACAGCGTTGGATGCAGGATCAGGCAGCCGGCTCGGACGCCGACGGCTGAGAGATCGTTGATGCCTGCACTGTGCAGGTAGTCGACCGCATGCCCGATGCTTGCCTGCCATTCGGCGACAGCGTTGTCGCGCAGCTGACCGTACGAGGAGTCACCGCAGCCGAGGTAGTCGAAACGCAGCGTGAGAATCCGGCGCTCGGCGAGCAGATCCGCCAGGACACGCAGGCCCCGCAGGTTGTCCGCGTGGTCCTTCCCCAACGATCCGCACAGGATGACTCCCCCGCGCACTTGGCCATCTTTCGGGGCGTGCACCACACCGAACAGTGGCGCTTCAGACGATCCGAAGTAGGTCGGCGTCTCCTGAACCGCTATCAGCGACTCGGCCTTGGCGACGTGCGCACCGCCGCCAATCTGGAGATCCTCAAGCATTCCAATCCCCCTGCAGCACAATACTTTCAGAGCCCCCAACCGGCCACTTCACAGAATATCGCATCGTCATTCACCCGGCCTCGAGTTGTGCACTGCGCGGCCGGACTGGATCCGCTGTGCCAGCGCATCGGCGGCGCGCATGGCAAGTTGGATGATCATGAAGGTCGGGTTCGCACTGCCTGAGGTGGGAAAGACCGAGGAACTCGCAATAGCGAGGTTGGGCACCGCGTGCACACGGAGCGAGGTATCGACAACCGAAGAACCGGGATCGGTACCCATCCGGGTAGCCCCTGCAGGGTGGGCGAGTTGGACAGCCAGGTCGACGAGGCGGACATTCGGGTCGTCGACCTCAGGAATCCATTCCAGGTCCGCGATATCGCTCAGGTGGCGATTCCAGAACCCGCGGATCTTCACGACCGCCTGACGCAGCGTGCTCTCATCCGCGTCGGTCTTGGTGAGTTCACAGCGCAGGCGAGGTTGGCCGAGTGCATCGGCAGTGTCCGACAACACCAGCCGGTTATTCCACTCGGGCAGTTGCTCGATCCACACCTTCACTTCGACGACCGCGTCGGACGGCCAGTACTTCTTCTTGATTCCGTACCGCCCCCACGCAGTCCGCGCCAGGTCAGGGATACCGGCAAGACCATAGCGAAGCAGGTTGGCCACCGCAGCGGGCCGACGGCCCCTGGCTGAGTCCAGCGCCGATCTGATCTGGGTCAGCGCTGAGGAATCGGGCAGTGTGACGCCGAAGTCGAAGTAGGCGCTGGCAGTACGGGATTCCTGTTGGACGGTCGGACGGAGTTCGAAGTGAAGATGCCGGCTCGCTCCCAGGGTCCACCGATCGGCGAAAGCAGCGTTGGCCCGACGCCAGTTCTTCGGACGCACGGTGGCAACGTTGAGACCGAAATGATCGTTGAAATAACGCCCGAGAGCGTCGCTCTCACGGGTGATCACCCCACCTGATTGGCGATCAGCCACGAGCAACAGCCGCGTGGATTCGAGTGCACCGGCTGCAATCAGGAACTCATCTGCGGTCACGGTCAGCGAGTGCCCGAAGTGGTCCACCGCCACGATGCTGGTGAGCCGATCATTTCCGTCGAAGTCGAACGTGGACGCGGTGGCACCCAGCCAGATATCGATGTTCGGCCATGACGTGATCTGCTCGCGCAGGACGTCTGCAGTATTGAGGTCGGCGGGGCTGGGACGTTTGGGCCACCGTTGCACGAATTCCGAATCGTTTCGGGGTAGGAGCCGATCGGGATCGAGCAGCGGCGCTGCGTCCTCCTCATAGGAGGCCGAGTCGACGCCCATCATCTTTTCCAGGTCGTCGGTATAGCGGTCGAGTTCTGCGACATCGAAAGGCCATGGCTGCTGTGACACCCACGGCCGCTCGGAGGTGTCGCTTCGCGAGATCGGCAGAAGTTTGCCGTCCCAGCTGGCGGAGGTGCCCCCGAGGCGGCGGTCGCGGAGGTTCCCCTCATAGTTGCCGGCCGGGTTGTCGATCAGGTCCAGCGCTTGCGTGGCCGCATCGGCGATCCCGTCAACGCCGCTTTCGATGACCACCACCCGCACACGCGGGTCGCTGGCCAGACGCGCCGCCGCCACGAGCCCGGCGACCCCGGCACCAACCACGCACACGGTGGCAGACACTGAGGTGACAGGGGCGGCCACATCGGCCAGCGTGTGAATCGCCATCCGCGTTATCCGTTTGCAAACTCTACGAGCTGCGCCAACCGAGCGGTGCTGCTGGTTTGGACGATCACCGCGCCCTGCGGTCGACGGCCGAGCGCCTCGGTGAGGATGCGGCGGACCGATTCACTCGGCAGCGTGCCACCGGGGGCGGCCCGCACCGCGTCAGCGAACAGGCTGTGCGTGATGTCGGGCACCCACGGCCGGCTCCCCCAGCTGGACTCGTCGGTCTGGATGACGTCGATCGCGTCGCGGTACCGCTCGACAATCCCATCGACGTTTCCGGCGAGGCCCGAGACACCGATGGCCCGAATCGACCCGGAGGCCTTCGCTTTTTGCAGTTCGGCGATCACATCATCGGAAATCTGGCTGTCTTCCAGCGGTTCATGGAGGTGATAGATGTCGATGTAGTCGGTGTTCAGCGCACGCAGCGAGGCGTGCAACGCCTTGCGCATCACCTCTGGCGTATACGAACGCCGCGGGTAAGGAACCAGCCGAAGTTTGTTCAGCAGTGAGCGCACCTTCCGGGCCGGCATGGCGGCCGGGCCCAGCGACGCGATCAGCGGTGTGGGCAGAAGGCCGAACTTGGTGGTGATCGTGACCGACGATCGCCGTCCCGCCAGGGTCTGTCCGAGGGCCTTCTCGGAGAGCCCGTCGCTATAGAACCGTGCGGTGTCGAAGTGGGTGATCCCGAGGTCCAGCGCTCGGTTGATGAGGGCTACCCGGGTGGCCGGATCCAGCAGGTGAGCGTGCGCGAATCCAAGCCCGATGCGTGAAATGGTGAGCCCTGACCCAGGCAAACACGTCGTGCCGCATTGCCGGCCGGGGATGTCAGTAGTCACCCGGACACCACACGACAATCGCAAGCCAAGCGCTGGGGGTAAGCATGACCACCGACCGATAGTACGCGTGACCTGGGATAGGCCGTTCGGGTGAACACTGGTGGAGCGTAACAGACCATTGGTATGTAGCAACCGCAATCGCGATAGCTGAAGGACAATTCTACCGGGCGGCTGCACCCTCTCAATGCAGATAAATACCCTGGCAGTGAGCCTCTCGGCACATTATCGGCAAAGATAGCTTGCCATTTGCTAGCAAACAATAGCAGCATATTGACCAGGCCGATTTGTTGTGGATTTGTTGTTTCCGATCCGTAGTCGGACGAGTCAGCACCCCATCAGGACGGCCTTGCCGAGCGCGAAGTACTGGTAGGTGTAGGTCACGACCCATCGCGGCAGTGAGTAGTCGTAGGTCCGGGGCACCGGCGCCGTGGTCACCGTTCCGCCGAAACACTGGTCGAAGATGTAGCGGGCCCGCACCATGTGGAAGTTCCACGACACGACGATCACGTGTGTCCAGTTGCGTTCCTTGGCAAGTCGCGCCGTGAACTGTGCCTCACCGCGAGTCGTGTACGGGTCCGGGCGAAAGCACACGACCGTGATCGTCGCGGTACCCGACGCGCACGCCGCCGTGAACTCCGCGGCGGCGCCCGGAATGCCGTCGTAGCCATTGGACAGCACGACGGTGCTTGCGTAACCCTGCCGCGCCAGGCTCAGCCCGTACTGAATGCGGCCGTCGTTCTCGCCGCCGAGGACGACGATCGCGTCGGCCTTGACCAGCGGATCGGCATGCGACCGGGTGAACAGGAAGTACCCGGCCACCCCCGGCGCGACGACGAGCGCCACCGCCACCACAGCCAACACGCGACGCAGTCTGGCCACGGGGGCAGGTTACCGGTCAGAAAGCCTCGTTAGGCTGTGCGGCATGTCTGCTGAGCTCGTTCCGGTCCGCTTGAGCGTGACCGCCGGTGACCTGTACACCCTGTGGGCGCCCCGCTGGCGCGACGCCGGCGACGAGTGGGAGGCGTTCCTGGGCAAGGACGACGATCTCTACGCCTTCGAGTCGGTGGCCGACCTCGCGGCCTTCGTGCGCACCAACACCGACAACGACCTGACCGACCATCCGGCGTGGGAGGCCCTGACCGAGGCCAATGCGCACAAGCTCGAACCGGCGACCACGGGTGCGGCCGACCTCATCGCGGTCGAAGAGCTGCTGGCCGAGAAGCCGACCGAGGAGTCGGTGACCGCGTTGACGAACACGCTGGCGGTGGTGTCGTCGATCGGGTCGGTGTGCGAGCTGCCCGCGGTGACCCGGTTCTTCAACGGCAACCCCAACCTGGGGCTGGTGTCCGGCGGCATCGAGCAGTTCACCGGCAAGGCCGGGCTGAAGCGCTGGAGCGTCATCGGTGACATCGTGGCGCGCGGCTGGGACGGCGTGCTGTCGGCCGTCGACGAGGTGCTCGCGACCCCGGAGGTCGACGAGAAGGCCTCGAAGCTGGCCGCCGAGGAGCTCGAGGAGCCCTACGAGGAAGAGATCGACGAGGTCGACGACGCCGAACCGGCCGACGAGGAGGAGACCGAGGATTCCGAGGCAGCAGCCGTGGTCGCACCGCAACAGACGGTGGTGCTCGGCGGCGACGAGGAGTTCTGGGCCGAGGTCGGCATCGACCCCGTGCGCATCCTGACCGGTTCGGGCACGCTCTACACGCTGCGGTGCTACTTCGACGACCGGCCGATCTTCCTGGGCCGCAACGGCCGCATCAGTGTGTTCCCGTCGGAGCGGACGTTGGCCCGCTACCTGGCCGACGAGCATGACCACGACCTGTCGGATCTGAGCACCTACGACGACATCCGCACCGCGGCCACCGACGGCTCGCTGCGGGTGGAGGTCACCGACGACAACATCTATGTGTTGACCGGCCTGGCCGACGACATCGCCGACGGGCCCGACGCCATCGACCGCGACCAACTCGACCTGGCAGTGGAGTTGCTGCGCGATATCGGCGACTACTCCGAGGAGGACACCGTCGACCGGCTGCTGGCGGACGACAAGCCGCTGGGCAGGTTGTTCAACCACGTGCTCGAACCCGGCGACAACCCGCGCCCCGGTCCGCCGTATGCGGCTGCCGTGAAGGACTGGGAAGAGATCGAGCGTTTCGTGGAGTCGCGGCTGCGCCCCGAGTAAGGGGCCCCGTTTTCTAGCCGGCCGAGGCGTCGCCGGTGGTTTTCTCAGGCAGACAGGGATATTCGCCGGTCGGCTGCGGGAAGTCCTCCGGCATCTCCAGGGCCCCGTCATCTTCCAGCCTGTCGTCGTCCAGCAGGGCGACGCCTCCCCCGCCCACCACAGCGGGCACAGCGGCGGCAGCAGCGGCGGCGGCTTTGGCGGCGGCCTTCTTCTTCTCCTGATACTTGACGCTGGGCGGCTTGGACGGCCACCAGTTCTTCTCACCGACCAGGACGGCCATCGCGGGCACGGTCAGCGTTCGCACGACGAAGGTGTCCAGCAGCAGGCCGACCCCGATCACGAAGCCCATCTGCACGGCAGTCAGGATGCTGCTGAAGGTGAAGGCGAGCATGGAGGCGGCGAAGATCAGGCCGGCAGAGGTGATGACGCCGCCGGTGGCGCCCACCGTGCGGATGACCGCCGAGCGCACACCGTATTTCGCTTCGTCGCGGATGCGGGATATCAGCAGCAGGTTGTAGTCGGCACCGACGGCGACAAGAACCATGAAGGCCATGCCCGGCACACCCCAGGACAGACCCTGGCCGAGGATGAACTGGAACACGATGACGCCGATGCCGAGTGCCGCGGCATACGAAATAACCACCGAGGCAACGAGATACAACGGCGCAACGAATGCGCGCAGCACCACAACGAGGATCACGAACACCACAGACAGGGTCATGATCATGATGAAGCGGAAGTCCCAGTTGTAGTAGGAGCGCAGGTCGGCGTTGACCGCCGAGAGCCCCACCATCGAGATCTTCGCATCGGCGAGTGTGGTGTTCGGCCGGGAGTCGTTGGCGATCCGCAGGATGTCGTGGATCTGGTTCATCGCCTCGGCGCTGAACGGGTTGTAGGCCGTCTGCACCAGGTAGCGGGCCGAGTGGCCGTCGTCGGAGATGAAGATCTTGGCGGCCTTCTTGAACTCCTCCTGCGACAGGATCTGCGGCGGAATGTAGAAGCCCGACATCGGCGGGTCGGCCGCCTCGCGCTTCATCGCGAGCAGGAAGGCCGAGGCCTGGTCGAGACCGTTGCCCAGGTTTCGGGTCTGGTCGACGAGCAGTTGGACACCCATCGCCAGCTGACGGCTCGAGTCGGCCAGCAGGTTGGCGCCATCGACGGTCTCGTTGAGCTTCTTCTCCACCCCGCCGGGCTCACCGACACCGAGCGCGCGGGCGGCGGCGGTGGCCCGCTGGATGTTCTTGCTCAGACCGCTCACGAGGTCGTCGAGCTTCTGGTTGCCCTCTGTCGCCTGCAGCTGCCGGCCGATGTCGGCGATAGCGGCGAACGCCTCGGAGTTGCTCGCGTCGACGATCTTCTGCAGATCGGCCCGAGAGTTGACGCACGCCGGGTCGCCGTCACAGACCGGACTCTGGTTGAGCGCGTTGAGCATTGGCTGCGCCCATCCGGTGACGTCGGTGATTTGGTTCATGTTCAGTCCCAGCGCGTCGCCGAGCGATCGCATGTTCTTCATCAGCGCCGCGGTCTTGTCGATCTGGTCGAGTGTGGTTGTGCCACCGACCTTTTGCGACATGGCATCCAGTGCGGAGGCCAGACTGCGGACGCTGGCCAGTGATCCCACCAGCTGATTGCGGATCTGGTCGAGGACGTCGGCCATCTTGTCGGCGCCACCGGTGAGCAGCGCCAGTTTGTCATCGTTGCTCGAGATCAGATTGGATGCATCGCCGAGCTTGGTACCGACCTCACCGGCCTGCCAGGTGGCCTTGGCCTGCTCCAGCATCTGCCCGGTGGGCCGGGTGATACCGCGGATCATGTCGATGTTGGGCAGCTGGGAGATGCGCTGGGCCATCTGCTCCATGTCGGCCAGCGACTTGGGGGTGCGAAGGTCGGAGTTGGGCGATTGGATGAACAGGAACTGCTGCAGGGTGCTGCTGATCGGGAAGTGCTTGTCCATCACTTCGTAGGCCCGGTTGCTCGCCGAGTCCTGGGGCAGGTTCTTGCGGTCGTCGTAGTTGAAATTGGTCAGCAGTGCGCACGCGGCCAAACCGAGCAGGATGACCAGGCTGGTCGTGAGCAGCGCGCGCGGCTTGCGCACGATCATCACCGCCGAGCGCTTCCAGAGCTTTCCGGTGAGGTCGCGCTTGCGGGGTTTGATCCAGCCGCGGCGCCCGGCGATCACGATGAACGCGGGCAACAGGGTGATGGCGCCCAGGAAGCCGACGGCGATGGTGACCGTCATGGCCGGACCCACCGTGGCGAACACCGCGAGCTTGGTGAAGGACATGCCCAGGAATGTCAGGGCCACGGTTCCCGCCGAGCCGGCGATCACCTCGCCGATGGAGTGCAGGGCGTCGACGAGGGCGTCATCCGAGGAGACGCCCGTCTTCATGATCTCCTGATATCGGCTGAACAGGAAGACGGCGTAGTCGATGCCGGCACCCATGATCATGCCGGTCATGATCATGATGGTCTGGGATCCGATGGCCAGTCCGTGCTCACCGAGGATGGCCACCAACTGCTGCGCTACGACCAGCGAGATGCCGATGGTCAGCAGCGGCATGACCATGGCCACAAAACTTCGATAGACCAGGATGAGGATGCCGAAGACCATGATCACCGTGGCGCCTTCGATCATGTGCTGATCGTTGACGCCGATCTGGTTCATGTCTTCCATGGTTGCGGAGCCGCCGACCACGTTGACCTGCAGCGACGAGCCTTCCGTCGCTTCCTTGACGGTCTTGAGGACCTCCCGGTAGGCCTCCTGGCCCGGTGGGGTGCCCATCGTCCCGGACATGCTGACCGGAAGGTTCCAGGCCTTCTGGTCCTTACTCGTCATGACCTCGCGCAACTCCGGGGTGTTGATGAAGTCCTGAACGGACGACACCTTCGGGTTTTCCTTGAGCTTGGCGACGAGATTGCGGTAGGTGGCTTCCTGCTCGGGTCCGAGTCCCGCGTCATTACTGAGGATGATCGCGGCGAAGTTGCTGGTGTCGGCTTCCTTGAAGGCCTCCTGCATCTGCTTGCCGGCGACCAGCACGGGCGCGGTCTTGGGAAGGAAGTCCGGGGAGTTCCTGGCGGCCACCGTGAACAGCGGGGTCACGAACACCAGCAGTGCCGCGGCAGCACTCACCCACGCCACGATCACCAGGACCGGGTGGCGGACGATGAACCGGCCCAGCATCTCGAAGACGTTGTGCGGGAACACGCGCTTGAGTGCGGCGCGTATGGACATCAGATAAAGGTACCTGGCGTGATAGCCATGGCCGGTATCGCCGCAGCTCAAGGACTATAACGAATGGTGCTCAATTGTGTCGGAGCGCCATGGCGACGAGCCGCCGTTCTAGCCGATGAGCACCGCGTAGCGGGGCTTGATCACCTCGTCGATGATGGCCAGTCGTTCGTCGAAGTGCAGGAATGCCGACTTCATCGCGTTGATGGTGAATCGTTCGAGGTCACTCCACCCGTAGCCGAACGCCTCGACCAGCCGGAACATCTCCTGGCTCATGGTGGTGTCGCTCATCAGCCGGTTGTCGGTGTTGACCGTGACCCGGAACCGCAGCCGCGCCAGCAGGTCGAAGGGGTGGCTGGCGATGCTGTCGACCGCCCCGGTCTGCACATTGGAACTCGGGCACATCTCCAGCGGTATCCGCTTGTCGCGCAGGATCGCCGCCAGCGGGCCCAGCACCGCGCTCCCGTCGGGTAACACCTCGATGTCGTCGACGATGCGCACCCCGTGGCCCAGCCGGTCGGCCCCGCAGAACGCCAGCGCCTCCTGGATGGACGGCAAGCCGAAGGCCTCCCCCGCGTGAATGGTGAAACGCGCGTTGTTGGCTCGCATGTATTCGAAGGCATCCAGGTGCCGGGTGGGCGGGTACCCGGCCTCGGCACCGGCGATGTCGAAGCCGACCACACCCTTGTCGCGGAAGCGGATGGCCAACTCGGCGATCTCGCGCGATCGGGCGGCATGGCGCATCGCGGTCACCAGGCAGCGCACCACGATGGGATGCCCTTCGGCGCCAGCGGCTTTCTCCCCATCCGCGAAGCCCACCAGCACGGCGTCGACGACGTCGTCGAGTGAGAGGCCGCCGTCGATGTGCAACTCGGGGGCGAACCGCACCTCGGCGTAGACGACGTTGTCGGCGGCCAGGTCCTCCACACACTCGAAGGCCACCCGGTGCAGCGCCTCCGGGGTCTGCATGACGGCGACGGTGTGCGCGAACGGCTCCAGGTAGCGCACCAGCGAGCCGCTGTGCGCGGCGGTGCGGAAGAAGGTCGCCAGGGCGGCCTCGTCGGTGGCGGGCAGCCCGTCGTAGCCGATCTGTTCGGCGATATCCAGGACGGTCGACGGCCGCAGCCCGCCGTCGAGGTGGTCGTGCAGCAGGGCCTTGGGTGCCTGGCCGATCATGTCCAGCGTGAGCGGTGTGGGCATCAGGTGATCCGATCGATGATCAGGGGGCGCGCCGGCGGGGCGTCTGAGATGCTCCAGCCGCCGTCCAGTTCGGCCATGGCGCCGGGAATCCGGTCCGGGGTGTCGGTATAGAGCGTGAACAGCGGCTCACCGGCGGTGACCGGCTCGCCCGGCCGGCGGTGGATGCGCATTCCGGCCCCGGGTTGCACGCGCTCCCCTGGGCTGGCCCGGCCCGCGCCAAGCCGCCACACTGCCAGCCCCACTGCCATCGCGTCGATATCCCCCATTGTGCCGCCCGCGGGTGCCGTCACGGTTTCGGAATGGGCACCGATCGGTAGCGGCGCGTCGACGTCGCCGCCCTGGGCGGCAACCAACGCCCGGAAGCGGTCCATCGCGGTGCCGTCGCGCAGGGTCTGCGCCGGGTCGAAGCCGTCCACCCCGGCCAGCTCCAGCATCTCGGCGGCCAGCCGCACCGTCAGCTCCACCACGTCAGCCGGCCCGCCGCCGGCCAGCACCTCCAGGGATTCGGCGACCTCCAGCGCGTTGCCGACCGTGCGCCCCAGCGGGACGTTCATATCGGTCAGCAGCGCCCGGGTCGGCACCCCGTGGGCGCGGCCCAGGTCCACCATGGTGGCCGCCAGCTCACGCGATTCGGCCTCGGTCTTGAGGAACGCGCCGCGACCGACCTTCACGTCGAGCACCAACGAGTCCGCCCCCTCGGCCAGCTTCTTGCTCATCACCGAGCTGGCGATCAGCGGCAGCGACTCTGTGGTGGCGGTGACATCGCGCAGGGCATAAATCTTGCGGTCTGCCGGGGCCAGCTCACCGGCGGCGAAGATCGCCGCACCGATCTCGGAGAGCTGTTGGCGCACTTGGGCATTAGAGATCTCCGCGGTGAACCCGGGAATCGACTCCAGCTTGTCCAATGTGCCGCCGGTGTGCCCCAGGCCCCGCCCGGCAGCCTGGGGAACGGCCGCCCCACAGGCCGCGATCACCGGGACCAGCGGAATGGTGATCTTGTCGCCGACACCGCCGGTGGAGTGCTTGTCCACCGTCGGCAGCGGCTTGCCGTCTCGGCGCAGATCGGTGAAGTCCAGCCGCACACCCGAGGCGATCATCGCCGATGTCCAGCGGGCGATCTCGGCGCGGTCCATACCCTTCAGGAAGATCGCCATCAGCAGAGCCGACATCTGCTCGTCGGCCACCCGACCGTGGGTGTAGCCGTCGATCACCCAGTCGATGGCGGCGTCGGGCAGCCGGCCGCCGTCGCGCTTGGTCCGGATCACGGTGGGCGCGTCGAATGTGAACTGGGTCACGGCTTTTCCCGACGGACGCGTTCGAGGTCGTCGGGACCGAACGCGTCGGGAAGCAACTCGGCCAGGCTCCGCGGCCCGTCGGCGTGGTCGACGAGTAGATCAGGCCCGCCATGTTCCAACAGCAGCTGCCTGCAGCGCCCGCACGGCATCAGCGCGGCGCCGGTCGCATCGACCACCGCAACCGCCACCAACCGGCCCCCACCACCGGAAACGAGGGCGCAGACCACCGCACACTCGGCACAGAGACCTACGCCATATGAGACATTCTCCACATTGCAGCCCACCACGACCCGACCGTCGTCTACCAGGGCGGCAGCCCCCACCGGGAACCGAGAATAGGGTGCGTAGGCATGCTCCGATACAGCAATAGCTTTCTGCTGCAACACTTTCCAGTCAATATCGATCGTCATGCTCGCCTCGTCACCGCCGCTTCTGAATGCATTCCGCGCTGCTCACCGCAGGCGACCCGGGAGGATTCCAGTCACCACAACGTAATTCTTTGCACCCCATGATCGGAGTTAGAGTCCAATAGTGACAGGCCAGACGTTGGAGGCGTGATGAGTACCGCGTCAACTGTGCCTGCCCCTCGCGAGAAATCCGCGGGGCGGCGGCGCACCCTCTACCGCGGCGACCCCGGTATGTGGTCGTGGGTGTTGCACCGGATCACCGGTGCCACCGTGTTCTTCTTCCTGTTCGTCCACGTGCTGGACACCGCACTCGTGCGGGTCAGCCCGCAGGCCTACAACGCGGTCGTCGAGACATATAAGACGCCGATCATCGGCCTGATGGAGATCGGCCTGGTGGCCGCGGTGCTCTACCACGCACTCAACGGCGTGCGGATCATCCTCGTCGACTTCTGGTGGAAGGGTCCCCGCTACCAGCGGCAGATGCTGTGGGCGGTCGCGGGGGTCTGGCTACTGGTGATGGTGCCCTCGCTGGTGATCATCGGCATGCACATGGCGGAGCGGTTCCTGTGAGCGCGCCCGAAAGCCGGCTCGGCCCGCCGGCCCCGATCCTGGAACGCAATCACGACCGGCCTGCCGGGCTGGACAACCCGCGCGCGCCGCGCCGCCGCGGTGGCATGCCCAACTTCGAGAAGTACGCCTGGCTGTTCATGCGCTTCTCCGGAGTGGTGCTGATCTTCTTGGCGCTCGGTCACCTGTTCATCGGGTTGATGTGGGACGGCGGGGTGTACCGCATCGACTTCAACTACGTCGCGCAGCGCTGGGCCTCCCCGTTCTGGCAGACCTGGGATCTGCTGCTGTTGTGGCTGGCCCAGCTGCACGGCGGCAACGGCATGCGCACGATCATCTCCGACTACGCGCGCAAGGACTCCACCAAGTTCTGGCTGAACTCGCTGTTGGTGATCTCGATGCTCATCGTCTTGGTGGTGGGCACCTACGTTCTGCTGACTTTCGACCCGAACATCTCCTAGGGGCGATCACATGATTACCGAACACCGTTACGACGTCGTCATCGTCGGTGCCGGCGGGGCCGGAATGCGTGCCGCCGTCGAAGCCGGCCCGCGGGTGCGTACCGCGGTGCTGACCAAGCTGTACCCGACTCGCAGCCACACCGGCGCAGCCCAGGGCGGCATGTGCGCCGCACTGGCCAACGTCGAAGAGGACAACTGGGAGTGGCACACCTTCGACACGGTGAAGGGCGGCGACTACCTCGCCGACCAGGACGCCGTCGAGATCATGTGCAAAGAGGCCATCGACGCCGTGCTGGACCTCGAAAAGATGGGGATGCCGTTCAACCGCACCCCGGAGGGCCGCATCGACCAGCGCCGGTTCGGCGGGCACACCCGCGACCACGGTAAGGCGCCGGTGCGCCGGGCCTGCTACGCCGCCGACCGCACCGGCCACATGATCCTGCAGACGCTGTACCAAAACTGCGTCAAGCACGACGTGGAGTTCTTCAACGAGTTCTATGCACTGGACCTCGCGCTCACCGAAACCCCGAGCGGTCCGGTCGCCACCGGCGTCATCGCCTACGAGCTGGCCACCGGTGACATCCACGTCTTCCACGCCAAGTCCATCGTGTTCGCCACCGGCGGCTCGGGCCGGATGTACAAGACCACCTCGAATGCCCACACGCTGACGGGTGACGGGCTGGGCATCGTGTTCCGCAAGGGACTGCCGTTGGAGGACATGGAGTTTCACCAGTTCCATCCGACGGGCCTGGCCGGGCTGGGCATCCTCATCTCCGAGGCGGTGCGCGGCGAGGGCGGCCGGCTGCTCAACGGCGAGGGTGAGCGCTTCATGGAGCGCTACGCCCCGACCATCGTGGACCTGGCACCGCGTGACATCGTCGCCCGCTCGATGGTGCTCGAGGTGCTCGAAGGCCGCGGAGCCGGACCACACAAGGACTACGTCTACATCGACGTTCGCCACCTCGGCGCGGACGTGCTCGAGGCCAAGCTGCCCGACATCACCGAGTTCGCCCGCACCTACCTCGGCGTGGACCCGGTCAAGGAATTGGTGCCGGTCTACCCGACCTGCCACTACGTGATGGGCGGCATCCCGACGACCGTCACCGGCCAGGTGTTGCGCGACAACACCACCACGGTGCCGGGGCTCTACGCCGCGGGTGAGTGCGCCTGTGTGTCGGTGCACGGCGCCAACCGGCTGGGCACCAACTCGCTGCTGGACATCAACGTGTTCGGCCGTCGCGCCGGGATCGCGGCCGCGAACTACGCGCTGAGCCACGACTTCGTCGACCTGCCGTCCGCACCGGCGGGCATGGTGGTCGACTGGGTGGGCAACATCCTCTCCGAGCACGGCAACGAACGGGTCGCCGACATCCGCAGCGAACTGCAGCAGTCGATGGACAACAACGCCGCGGTGTTCCGCACCGAGGAGACCCTCAAGCAGGCGATGACCGACATTCATGCGCTCAAGGAGCGCTACGCCCGAATCTCGGTGCACGACAAGGGGAAGCGCTACAACAGCGACCTGCTGGAGGCCATCGAGCTGGGCTTCCTACTGGAGCTGGCCGAGGTCACCGTGGCCGGTGCGCTCAACCGCAAGGAATCCCGCGGCGGGCATGCCCGCGAGGACTACCCCAACCGCGACGACACCAACTACATGCGGCACACCATGGCCTACAAGGACGGTTCTGATCTGCTGAGCGACATCAGGCTGGACTACAAGCCGGTGGTGCAGACCCGCTACGAGCCGATGGAGCGGAAGTACTGAGATGACGATTGCCCCAGAGGTCGACACCCGCGAACCCGCATTGCCGCCGATCCCGGACGGCGCGGTGATGGTGACGCTGAAGATCGCCCGGTTCAATCCCGAGGATCCGGATGCCGCCGGATTCCAGAGTTTCCGGGTGCCGTGCCTGCCGAGCGACCGGCTGCTGAACCTGATGATCTACGTCAAGAGTTATCTGGACGGCACGCTGACGTTCCGCCGGTCGTGCGCGCACGGCGTATGCGGGTCGGACGCGATGCGGATCAACGGGGTCAACCGGCTGGCGTGCAAGGTGCTGATGCGCGATCTGCTCCCGAAGAAAGACAAGCCGCTCACCATCACCATCGAGCCGATCCGCGGGCTGCCCGTGGAGAAGGACCTCGTGGTCAACATGGAGCCGTTCTTCGACGCCTACCGCTCGGTCAAGCCGTACCTGATGACCTCGGGCAATGCGCCCACCCGCGAACGCATTCAGAGCCCCACCGACCGGGCCCGCTACGACGACACCACCAAGTGCATCCTCTGCGCGTGCTGCACGACGAGCTGTCCGGTGTTCTGGAACGAGGGCTCGTACTTCGGCCCCGCGGCGATCGTCAACGCACACCGGTTCATCTTCGATAGCCGTGACGAGGGTGCCGCCGAGCGGCTGGAGATCCTCAACGACGTCGACGGCGTGTGGCGCTGCCGCACCACGTTCAACTGCACGGAATCGTGCCCGCGCGGCATCGAGGTCACCAAGGCGATCCAAGAGGTCAAGCGCGCGCTGATGTTCGCGCGCTGACACACCGCAGATAACTGAGGCTTGCGTGTGACCCGCCTCACGCGCAAAATGTGGGTTTGCTCCGACCCGGAGGGTTACCCATGCCGCTGGCCAATTCGACAGGTACAAGCCTGCGCTACGGCCTTTACGCGAGCCGCCTCGGCGGCGTGACAGTTGCCCTGGGCGCCTGCCTCGCGCTCAGCTGCCCGACCACCGCATTTGCCGACTCAGGCGACTCAGACACCTCATCGTCCTCGGTGGGTCATTCCAAGCGCGCCGCCGCAACGAGCACACCGGCCCGCAACCGCACATCCGGCAAGCCCGCCGCGGCGGCCCGCGTACCGGTGATCCGGATTCCCAAGGCCGCCCAACCTGGTCCCGTCCGGATCCGCGCCAGCGTCGATGACGCACCGGCGGCCGCGGTCTCGGCGCGGACGCCACAGCCGGCGAGCACGGTCCAATTCGCCCCTGTGCAGGCCGCCGTGACGGTGGCGGTGGCGGCCCGAACGATGAACCCGATTGAGTCGGTCATCTCCGGCGTGCTGGGCATCTTCGGTTTCAACCCCGATAGAGACCCCGACCTGTCGTTCGGCATGGCGGTGGTGGCCTGGGTGCGCCGCGAGTTCGAGCACGCGTTGTTCAACCAGGCACCGACGATCACCTACAACCAGACCACCAACAGCCTGACCGCAGGCGGCGCGATCACCGGCAATGTCGGCGCGAGCGACCCCGAGGGCGACCCGCTGAGCTACCGGATCACTCAGCAGCCCGCATCGGGCACCGTCACGATCGCCGACGACGGCACCTTCGTGTACACGCCCGCTACACCCATGCAGGCGGGCGATACCGCGCAGTTCGTCGTCGCCGTCACCGACACCGGGCTGCACCTGCACGGCCTGGCTTCCCTGCTTTCCCCGCAGACCGCAGGCACGACCACCGCCACCATCACGGTCGCCGCGATCGTCGGCGGCCAGACCCCGGCCCTGAGCATCTCCGACGCCACCGCTAACGAACCCGGCAGCGGCACGGTCGGCGACGGCTTCTGGCACACCTCTGGAAACCAGATCCTCGACGCCGCAGGCAATCCCGTCGAGATCGCCGGTGTCAACTGGTTCGGCTTCGAAAGCGACAACGGCACCCCGCACGGGCTGTGGACCCGCAACTACAAAGACATGATGGACCAGATGGTCACGTTGGGGTTCAACACGATTCGGCTGCCGTACTCCCAGGATGTGCTGCACGGCCAAACCCCCACCAGCATCAACTACTACGCCAACCCCGATCTGGAGGGCCTGTCGTCGATCCAGGTGATGGACAAGATCATCGCCTACGCCGGCGAGGTCGGCCTGAAGGTGATCCTCGACCATCACCGCAACACCGCCGGGGTCGGCACCACCGAGAACGGGCTCTGGTACAACGGCACCTACAGCGAGACCGACTGGGTCAACGACTGGGTGACGCTGACCCGCCGCTACGCCGACAATCCGACGGTGATCGGCGTCGACCTGCACAACGAGCCCTACAACGGAACCTGGGGCGGTGGCGGGGCCAACGACTGGGCCCGAGCCGCCGAACGGGCCGGCAACGCCGTCCTGGCCGCCAATCCCAACCTGCTGGTCATCGTCGAGGGCATCGGCACCTACAACAACCAAAGCTATTGGTGGGGCGGCAATCTGATGGGCGTCAAAGACCGCCCGATCACGCTCAACGTCGCCAACCGGGTGGTCTACTCACCGCACGACTATCCGAACTCGGTGTACGCGCAGACGTGGTTCTCCGGCAACGACTTCGGAACGAAACTGCCCGACGTGTTCGACAACGCCTGGGGCTACATCTACGAGAACGACATCGCGCCGATCTACCTCGGCGAATTCGGCACCAAACTGACCGACCCCAAGGATGTCATCTGGTACGAGGCCATCACCTCCTACCTGTCCGGAGATCTGGACAACAACGGCACCATCGACATCCCGGCCGGCGACGAGGGCATCAGCTGGACCTACTGGTCGTGGAATCCGAACTCCGGTGACACCGGCGGCATCCTGGCCGACGACTGGCGGACGGTCAACCAGAACAAGGTCACCTACCTGCAGCCCATCATGTTCGACTTCGGCGACGGGACAGGCACATCGGCGGCACAGTTCACCGTCAGGCTGGCCTCGGCATCCGCCCAGACGGTCACGGTGCACTACGCCACCTCCGGCGGGACGGCCACCCAGGGCAGTGACTATGTCGGCGCGTCGGGCACCGTCACCTTCCTGCCCGGCGAGACCAGCAAGACCGTCACGATCCTGGTGCTCGGCGATACCACCGCCGAGAACAACGAAACCTTCACCGTCGCATTGTCCAGCCCGACCAACGCCACGCTGTCCGACGCCATCGGCGTCGGCACCATCGTGAACGCGGTCTAGCCGACCACCTGATAACTCCTCGCGCGCGCAGCCCGCTCCCACAGCACACCGGCGCCGGCGCTCACACCGGCGGCACTGAGTTCCCGCTTGAGGATCTTGTTGGTCGCGGTGTGCGGCAGGTCGTCGTTGATGCGGACGTAGCGCGGCCACGCCTTGGGTGACAGGTCGGTCTGGGCGCCGAGGAAGTCCTCGAAGTCCTTGGGCGTCAACGACTCCCCCTGGCGCAGCACGATGGCGGCCATCACCGCGTCGCCCACCGCGTCGTCGGGTACGGCATAGACGGCGACCTGGTTGACCTGCGGAATGCGTTGCAACACCCGTTCGATCGGGGCCGCCGCCAGGTTCTCCCCGTCGACACGCATCCAGTCCGCGGTCCGGCCGGCCAGGTAGATCCAGCCGTCGGCGTCGCGGTAGGCCAGATCCCCGGTCCAGTACATCCCGTGACGCAGCCGCTCAGAGGTCGCATCGGGGTCGTTGTAGTACCCGGTGAACGGACCGGCGCCGTCGGTGTTCACCAGTTCCCCGACGGCCTCGTCGAAGTTACGCAGGTTGCCGCTGACGTCGAACTCCGCGGTGGCGCATTCGGTCACGGTGTCGGGGTGATAGATCGCGACGCCGGGCCAGCCCCTGCCGATCGACCCGGGTGGGGTGCCGTCCTCGCGGACGACGACGACCGCGAACTCGCTGGAGCCGAAGCCGTCGACGATGCGGCAGTCGAACCGCCGCGAGAATTCGGCGATATCGCGGTCGGTGGCCTCGTTGCCGTACATGACGCGCAGCGGGTTGTCGGCGTCGTCGGGCTGCTCGGGGGTGGCCAGCACGAGTGCGAGCGGCTTGCCGACGTAGTTCATGAACGTCGCGCCGTAGTGCCGGATGTCAAGCAGCAGCCGCGACACCGAGAACTTCACCGGCACCATGGCCGCCTTGCCCGCGACGGCCACCGACCAGCCCGCTGCCACCCCGTTGGAGTGGAACAGCGGCATCGACAGGTAGCAGACGTCGTCGGCGGTGATGTCGAGTTGAGCGGTCAGGCTCAGACCGCACATCACGCTCATCGCGTGGGCGAACGGCACCGCCTTCGGGTTGCCGCTGGTACCGGAGGTGAAGATCATCATGAACGGGTCGGTGCCGCTGACCTCCCGATGCGGGACAAGCGGTTCGGCGCTCGCGACGGCCTCGGCGTAGTCGGGGCCGGTGACGTCGACGACGGTGACGCCGCTCAGATCCAGGCCGTCCAGCAGCGGCGCGTGGTCAGCATCGACCAACAGCAGCTGACAGTCCGCGCGCCGGATGTCGGACACCAGTCCCTCGCCGCGGCGGGTGGTGTTGATGCCGCACAGCACATAGCCGCCCAGGGCCGCGGCGGCCATCGCCCGGGTATAGGCGGGCGAATTCGTCAGCAGGGCACCGACGTGCAGTGGCCGGTCGGGGTCGGCCATCGCGATCAGGGCGGACGCTTCGGCGGCGGCCTCGGCCAGATGCTCACGCCAGGTCCAGGTCCGCTCAGGCGACAGCACCGCGATGCCGTCGTCGGTCAGCCGTTCGCGCAGCAGCGCCTGGACGGTGTCGATCACGATGCCGGCCGGTAGCGCAGCAGGGTCATCCCGGAGTCCGCGTCGTCACAGAACACCGGTTGCAACCGCATGCCGATGGCGATATCGGTGGGCTCGACGTCGACCAGTTCGGTGGAGAACCGCGGGCCCACATCCCATTGCACCACCGCAAGCAGTTGTGGCAGCGCATCGGCCCAGGGCGGGCCGGTAGGCCGTCGGGCAATCGTGTAGGTGTATAGCGTTGCCGCGCCGTCGATTTCGCGCCATTCCAGATCGTCGGCCAGCGTTCCCGGCGCCAGGGTGCGCGGATAGAAGACGTAGCGCTGCGACGACGGCGAGTACTGGACCATGACGCGGTGCTGGGCCAGACCGTCCCAGAAAGGTTGAGACACCGGCGTCGGCTCGGGCATCGGGATCGGTTCGGCCATCAGTCCCCTCCGAGCACGAGCGCGACCTGCTCACTCATGATCCCGCCGGTGCCTGCCACGAACGCGACGTCGGCGTCGGGTACCTGCGCTGCCGCCGAGCGGCCCATCAACTGGCGGGCGGCATCGACGACGTGGTGCATGCCGCCGGACATCCCGGCCTGGCCGTACGACAGCTGCCCGCCCGCGGTGTTGAGCGGAAAGTCACCCCGAAAGGTCAAGTCCCGCTCCTTGATCCACGCCATGGCCTGACCCTTCGGACAGAACCCGGCGTCCTCCAGCGTCATCAGCACGGTGATCGTGTAGCAGTCGTAGATCGAGGCCACGTCGACGTCGGCCGGAGTGCGCCCGGCCATGGCGAACGCGCGGGCCGCGGCCCTGGCGATCGGGGTGACCATCGGATCGTGCGCGTAGGTCATGGTCTTGAAGGAGATGTGCTCACCGAATCCGGTGATCCACACCGGGCGGTGCCGCGCGCGGCGCGCCAGATCGGCGTTGGCGATCAGCACACCGGTGCCGCCGTGCACGGGCATCACGGTCTCCAGCATGTGGATCGGGTCGGCGATCATCGGGCTGCCCAGTACGTCGGCCTCCGACAGCGGCTGACCGTGAAACACCGCTCCGGGGTGGGCGCAGGCGTTGGTGCGCTGATCCACGGCGATCTTGGCCAGCGCCGTCGGGTCGTAGCCGTACTGGGCGCCGTAACGTTGCGCGATCTGCGCGAACGGTGCGTTCTGGCCGAGGTTGCCGTACGGGATCTCGTACTCGGCCTGCGGCGATCCGTAGTTGTTGCTCGACGCCCCAAACCAATTCGTGCTCGCAGCAGGCCGTCGCGCCGAGCGCGGCAGCGCCCGCGAGCCGGGCACCACGGCCAGCACGGCATCGCAGAGTCCCAGCTCGACGGCGACGGCGGCACGCCACACCATGGCCGCCGACGTCGCTCCGCCGAGGTCCACCCGTTCACCGAAGTCGATCGGCAGTCCCAGGTACTCCGAGAGCGTCGCCGGGACGAACATGTCCGATTCGGCCACTCCGTGCGAGATCAGCCCGTTGACCACCCCGGCGTCGAGACCTGCGTCGTCGAGGACCATCCGCGCCAACGCGGCGTACTGGTCGAGGGTGAACTGCTCGGGGCGGGTCGGCTTACGCTGCGCGGGCAGCTCGGCGATCCCGACGATCGCCGCCTCACCGGCCAGCCGCATCAGGAGACGCTCTCGCGCAGCGGCAGTTCCACCGTCGCCGTGCCCGGCATCAGGATGTCGGCGTCACGACGGCCGACGATGTCGAGATCGACCAGTCCCCTGCCCTGCTCCAGTCGCTTGGCGGCGACGGTGCCCCCAAAGGTCAAGGGCTGCCCGGGAAAAGCCACGCCCCGGTTCTGCACCGAGTACTCGACGAGCCGGCCGGCGCCACCGATCCAGTCGGTGACGGCGCGGGCCAGGAGCGCGGCCTGCAGCGGACCCTGAACCAGGACGTCGTCGTAGCCTTCGACGTCGCGCGCCCAGTCCTTGTCGTAGTGGATGCGGTGGCCGTTGTAGGTCGCGGCGCTGAAGAAGAACATCTGCGTCTCGTCGACGGTCACGATGAGCGATGTCAGGGCATCACCGGGTTCGACGTCGTCATAGAACAGCTGGGTCATGGTCTGGCGATCATCGACGTGGCGGCCTCGGCCACCAGTTCACGGTGCTGGTTGCGGTACACGGTGTGCCATGTGACGAGAACGAACCTGCCTGAGCGACCGTCCTTTTCGACGATCGACTCGACGGTGCGCACCATCTCGATCTCGTCGCGGTGGTAGGCGGGCATGTGGAACGTGAAGCTCTCGCCGCCGGCCATCCGCCGTGGCGCCTTCGGGAAGGCGAGGCCGCCCGACACCGCACCGGAGGACCCGTCCGGTCGCAGCCCACTGAGCGGCGTGACGCCCAGAATGGCGTACTGCAGGTACAGCGGGGGGCAGATGATGTCGCGATAGCCATTGGCGCGGGCGTACTCCGGGTCGAACCACAGCGCGTTGTCGTCGCCGACGGCGACGGCCCATCGCTGCCAGTCGCGGCGCAGGACCTCGCCGGTGGCCGTGGCCGCGACGGTGCCGACCTTCGCGGCCGTATCGGCATCGACCAGGCTGTCGGCGGTCACACGCCGTCCTTGCGCCGCAGCCGATCGGTGACCGCCGCGCGGCTGACCTGATCGTCGTCGAGCCAGGTGGCTGCCACGTCGGCTCCCCCGCCGAGTGTGGAGAAGACCCGCGCCCGCTCCGACCACAGATACAGGTCGGTCTCGACCACGTAGCCCATCCCGCCGTGCAACTGGTGGGCGTCCAGGGTCGTCCGCTTGGCGGCGGTGGCGGAATGCATTCGCGCGATGGCGGTTTCGCGAACCGCCACCCGGCCCCGACTCAGCGCGAACACGGCCGCCTGCGCGGCGAGCCGCGCGCCGGTCAGCGCGATGTGCATGTCGGCAACGATGTGCTGGGCGGCCTGGAAGGACGCGATCGGCCGGCCGAACTGGTGACGCATGGAGGTGTAGGCCACGGTGCGGTCGAGCACGGCCTCGCCGACACCCACCAGGTCCATTGAGCTCAGGGCGATCGCGGTGTTGGCCGAACGGCGGAGTTCGTCGCGGCCCAGCGGCTCGCCGTCGCCCAGCACATCGTCGGGGACGACGTCGTCGAAACGTACGCACGAAGCGTGGTGGCCGCCCATCAAGGCCAACGGCCGTTGTGTCACACCGGGGCTGTCCAGACCGCAGACGAATCCCATGGTCCGGCCGGAGGCATCCATCCCGGACACCACGATCAAATTGGCGTCGGCCGCGTCGGAAACGAAGTCGGCTGTGCCGGTGAGCCGCCACTCACCGTCGCGGGTGCGGTCGGCCCGCAGGGTGGCGGTGACGTCGGCTGCGTCATAGGCGTTCCACAATGCGGTGGTGGCCGAGGTGCTGCCGCTCGAGAGGTCGCCGAGCCATCGTTTGCGCGAGCCGTCGCCGCCGAGCAGGTTTATCGCCTGAGCGGCGATCACCGTGCTGTAGACCAGCGACGGGCACAGCGCTCGGCCGCCTTCTCGTGCGAAGATGCCGAGATCGGTGAGCGATCCACCGGATCCGCCGTACTGCTCGCAGATGCCCAGCCCCAGAATGCCCGCGGCGGCCAGCGCCTGCATCGTGTCGTCCTTGCGGGCGGCGAGCAGTCCGCGCAGCATCGAGGCGAGGTCGCGTTCGTCCTGTCCGGCAACGAGTTTCATGTCAGCGTCCGTACGACGGCATGGCGTGGCCGCGCTGGGCGATGACATCGCGCAGCACTTCGTTGGTACCGCCGCCGAAGCGCATCAGCGGCGCGAACCGATAGAGCTTCTCGAATCGGCCACCCGCCGGGGCTTCCGGGTTGCGATGGGCCAGAAGACCTTCCGCACCCAGCAGGTCGATTCCCAGATCCGCGATGCGCTGGCGCAGTTCGCTGCTGAACACCTTCTCGACGCTGACGGGCACGGTCGGGATCACTCCGTCGGACAGCATCGACGACGCCTCGTAGCCCATCAGGCCGGCCACCTCGACGTCGGCCTCAGCCTGGGCGAGCCTGCGCCGCACGGCGGGGTTGTCGATCGGCACCGTCCCGTCGCGGCGCGGCATGCGCGCCAATACCTGCAATTCGTCGAGCGCACGGCGCAAATCGCCGGCGTTGGTCAAGGCGCCGCGCTCCAGGTCGAGCGCCCCGGTGATGTAGGACCAGCCGCGGTTCTCCTCGCCGACGAGGTTGGTCACCGGCACCCGGACGTCGTCGAAGAACACCTCGTTGGTGCGGTAACCGGACCAGGCGATCAGCGGTCGGATCCGCACCCCGGGGCTGTCCACCGGCACGACGATCACCGAGATGCCCCGGTGCCGCTGCGCGCTGGGATCGGTGCGTACGCAGAGCCACTCGTGAGTGGATCGCTGTGCCCCGCTGTTCCAGATCTTGGATCCGTTGATCACCCATTCGTCGCCGTCACGGATCGCCCGGGTCCGCAGCGAGGCCAGATCGGTACCGGCGTCGGGCTCGGAATAGCCGAGGGCACAGGTCATTTCGCCGCGCGCGATCAGCGGCAGGAACTCACGCTTGTTCTGCTCGGTGCCGTGGCGCATGATCATCGGCGCGATCGAGGTGACCGTCAGATCGGGTCCTGGCGCACCCCAGTACTCGAACTCCGACATCAGCAGGTGCAGGTGCACCGCCCCCAGACCGAGGCCGCCGTACTCCGCCGGCCAGTTGAGCCCGAACCAGCCCTTGTCACCGAGTTTGCGGCGGAAAGCCGCGACCTCGCCGCCGGGGTGCTCGAGGTTGTGCTCGGCGATCTCGGCGCGCAGCGCCTCAGTGACGTTCTCTCGCAGGAATTCACGCACCTCGGCCAACCAGGCCTGCTGGTCGGCGTCGAGGTCGAAATCCACAATTGGGTACCCTAACCGATTAGTTAGTCCGTCAACCCATTATCGAGTGGTATCGACGTGTCACATTTCTTGGCCGCCCGGCATCTAGAGGGCATGACAACCACAACTCGTCTCGAACCATTGTCCCCGGCCAAGGCCACACCACTGATTCGACTGATGTACCGATGGGCCAGACGGCGCTTCGGGCAGGTGCCCGAACCACTGGCCGTCTACGCCCACCACCGGCGGCTGGTGGTAGCCAACTCCGTGCACGAGGGTCTGCTACAGCGCGGCTCGACGATCCTGCCCGCAGCGGTCCGCGAACTCGCGGTGTTCTGGACGGCCCGCACCGTCGGCTGCTCGTGGTGCGTGGACTTCGGCGCGATGCTGATGCGACTCGACGGCCTCGACGTCGACCGCCTCCAGCACATCGACGACTACCTGAGCTCACCGCTGTACACCGACGACGAGCGCGCCGCGATCGCCTACGCCGACGCCATGACGACCGATCCGCACACCGTGACGACTGAACAGGTCGACGATCTGCGCCGCCGGTTCGGCGCCGCGGGCCTGGTCGAGCTGACCTATCAGATCGGGGTGGAGAACATGCGGGCCAGGATGAACGCCGCCCTCGGCATCACCGAGCAGGGATTCGGCACGGGCGAGACCTGCCGGGTTCCGTGGGCGGACGGGCAATAAACCGCTTGATCCGTCAATTAGGCAGCGTAGAGCCACTAATTCCGAAGCCATGTAACCACGGAGAAAACAATTCCGTACATTCCGCGCGCATCTGCCACTGAAACCGTAGTCTCGTCTAGTTCTGACCGCGGCGTTTAAGCAGGAGATGCCATGAGTAAAGGCGAGCTAGCGCTCGACCCCGGCACAGCCGGGAATTCCAATACCGTCGACAGCAAGGGCCTCAAGGGCGGTGCGCTGGGCCTGGTGTCCAGCATCGTCGTCGGGATGGCGTCCACCGCCCCGGCATACTCGCTGGCCGCGACGCTGGGGCTGATCGTCGCCAGCGGCGGCGCGCTACTAGCAGGTGTGAAGGCACCGGCAATCGTGCTCATCGCGTTCATCCCGATGTACATGATTGCGGTCGCCTACCAGGAACTGAACAAGGCGGAGCCGGACTGCGGCACCACGTTCACCTGGGCATCGCGGGCGTTCGGACCACTGATCGGCTGGCTGGGCGGCTGGGGCATCATCGCCGCCGACGTCATCGTCATGGCCAACCTGGCCCAGATCGCCGGCTCCTACTCGTTCACCTTTGTCGGCGGGCTGGGCTGGAGCTCGGCGGCCGATCTGGCCAGCAGCACGCTGTGGTCAACGGTGGCCGGCGTCATCTGGATCATCGTGATGACCTACATCTGTTATCGCGGTATCGAGGTGTCGGCGCGGATTCAGTACGGCCTGCTCGGCATCGAGATGGTCGTGCTGGTCGCGTTCTCGGTCGTCGCGCTGATCAAGGTGTACGCGGGCAAGGCCGAGACCTATTCGCTGCACCCGTCGCTGTCGTGGTTCTGGCCCGGCGGCCTGGACTTCACCACCGTGATCGCGCCGGCTCTGCTCACCGCGCTCTTCATTTACTGGGGCTGGGACACCGCGGTGGCCTGCAACGAGGAGTCCGATGATCCGGGCACCACGCCGGGCCGCGCCGCCGTCATCTCCACCTTCCTGCTGCTGGCCACCTACGCGCTCGTCGCGGTGTCGGCGGTCGCCTTCGCCGGCGTCGGAACCGACGGCATCGGTCTGGGCAACGAGGAGAACGCCGCGGACGTCTTCGCCGCGATCGGCCCCGATCTGTTCGGCGACAGCCTGCTGGGCAAGATCGCGCTGATGCTGCTCGCCGCGTCCATCCTGACCTCGGCCTCAGCGTCGACGCAGACGACGATCCTGCCGACCGCGCGGACCACGCTGTCGATGGGTGTCTACCGGGCGCTGCCGACATCGTTCGCCAAGATCCATCGCACGTACCTGACCCCCACCACCTCCACGATCGCGATGGGCGCGGTGTCCATCCTGTTCTATGTGCTGTTCACGCTCGTCAGCCCGAATCTGCTGTCGGCGCTGATCGGTTCGGTGGGCCTGATGATCGCCTTCTACTACGGCCTGACCGGCTTCGCGTGTGCCTGGTTCTATCGCAAGGATCTCACCAAGAACGTCCGCGATCTGGTGATGCGGGGCATCGTCCCACTGCTGGGTGGCGTGATCCTGCTGGTGATCTTCGTATACGGCCTGATCCAGTACGCCAAGCCGGACTGGCTGGTCGACGACGAGGGCAACAACGTCACCATCTTCGGGTTCGGCGCGGTGGCGGTCGTCGGTATCGGCGCACTGGTGCTGGGCGTGATCCTGATGATCGTCTGGTGGCTGGCCTCGCCGGACTTCTTCCGGGGCCGCACCCTGTCGCGGCGCTCGAGTGCGGACCTTGTCCTCACGCCGGCCACCGCGGTCGAGCCGATGTTCGGTCTGCCGGACTCCGGTGACATGCCGACCGTCATCGCACCGGACCTGTCGAACCTGCCGCCGGGTGAGACGGCCATCAACCCCGAGACGGGCGAGGAATTCACCAAGAGCCCGTAGGCCTAGACCGGCTGCGCTGAGCGTCACCTCCCGTGTGGCGCTCGGCGCAGCCGCCGTTGGTCAGCGGCCGTGCCAGGCCACGTGGCCGATCACAGCCACGACCGCGGTCAACACAGCGCCGAGATAGACCGGACAGCCGGGGCCGGCGAGGCGCAACAACAGGGCTCCGCAGAACGCTCCGGCGACGATGACGACGATGACCCACAACCGGCGGTGGGTCAGCCACAACCAACCGGGCCCGAACAGCGTTTCGCTCGCGTATGCGGTCAGCGTCGAGGTCACCACGACCGTGGTGATGTCGGCCACCGCCAGCATCCGTGCTGTCGCGGCCTGAGCACCCATCAGGATCGCCAGTATCGCGGCCAGGCCGACGCTGAGGCCGGTGTGGCTGTCGAGGGCGACGACCGTCAACACCGATGCGACCGCGGCCATGACGACGGCACCAGTGGCGAACACGGCCGTGACCAATGGTTCCCATCCGCTCCGGCGCCGCTGCAACAGCCGGCCGACGGCAGCGGCACCCACGACGTAGGCGCCCAGCGCTACCGCCGGACCAGCGACAGGCAGTCCGTCCTCACCGGCCATACCCATCCCGAGAATCACGACGTTGCCGGTCATGTTGCCGGTGAACACCCGGTCCAGCGCGAGATAGCCCACCGCGTCGAGCAATCCGGTGACGAAGGTCAGCACCAGCATCAGCCACAGCTGAAGATGCTGACGAACCAATCCGCTCACGATTGCGGTCGCGCGTAGTGCGCCACCACCGCCGAACCGTCCGAACGTGGGTCGGATGCAGCCGTGAGCGAGCCACCGTTGTCGACGAAGACCACGTTGGCCTGACCGAGCGCCTCAGTTAGCGGCGGCACCTCGGTCGGATCGAAGCCCGCCCGACGAATCGACGCCTTCGCCGCCGGCGGCAGGTCGGCCTCGACCGTCACGGTGTCGGGGCCGCCGCCGCACTGGTTGCCGACGATGGCGCGGGGCGCCGCGACCGCATCGACTGCACCGGCCCCGCCGAGCGCGCGGAGAAGGATCTGGGCGAGGATCTGCGGCTGCCCCTGACCACCCATCGTGGACAGCACATGGGCGATCCGGCCCTGCCGCAACGTCATCGCGGGCATCAGTGTGTGCGCCGGTCGCTTTCGCGGACCGATCACATTGGGCGACAACGGGTTTAGCGAGAACCCACAGCCACGGTTGTGGAACAGCACGCCGGTCACCGGGTCAATCAATCCCGATCCGAATGCGTGGTAGACGCTCTGGATCAGCGAGACGGCGTAGCCCTCGCCGTCGACGGCGGCGATACCCACGGTGTCCCCGCGGGGCACTTGCAGCGGCGAAGCGCCTACCGATCCCGGCTCGGTGTGCTCGTTGAGGTCCACCTCGCCGAACCGGGGGTCGGCCAGTCGGTTGTCACGAAACTCGTTGCCGCGGTGGAAGGCCCGCAGGAGATCGCCCATTCCCGCGCCCACCAGATCCTCGATTGCGCCGTCAAGGACCAGCCCGAGCGCGTGCAGCAGCACGAAGCCCTGACTGTTGGGCGGACTGGTCAGCAGCGTCAAATCACCAAACTCGGCCTGTAGCGGTTCTTGGATCTCCGGCTGGAAATCGGCGAAATCGGCCGCGTCGAAGCGGGATCCGCGCGAGCGCAGGTAGTTCACCATCTGCTCGGCGAGCTCACCGCGGTAGAACGCCTCGGGCCCCTGGGCACTAAGGGCCGCGAACGTCGCGGCCAGCGCCGGCTGCCGCAGCACATCACCGACACCCAACGGCACACCGCGCGGCCGGAACACCCGATCGAAATCCTCGGTGCCGACCAGGTCGGCGTTGTCAGGGTCGACGAGGTGGGTGGCCAATGACGGCGCCACCGCGACGCCGTCCCGGGCGAGAGCCTGCGCGGCACTCAGCGTCGCACTCCAGGAGGTGCGGGAACCGAAGGCGCGCATCGTCTCCCAACCACGCACTCCGCCTGGGACGGTGACCGGATCGGCACCACGTGCCGGCAGGCTGTCGCCGTGGCGGGCGCGCAGCGCTGTGGCGTCGACGCCTGCACCCGCCCATCCCGAGGCGTTGACACAGCGCACCACACCATCCGGCGTCCGGATCAAGGCGAAGAGGTCACCGCCCAGGGCAACGTTGTGCGGGTAGACCACGGTCAGCACCGCGGCAGCGGCGATGGCGGCGTCGATGGCGGTGCCACCGTCGCGCAGCACGGTGATCCCGGCATCGGTGGCCAGGACATGTGGGGTAGCCAGCGCTGCTAGTGCTGGTTGCCCGCCTCGATCGGCAGACACGAGAACTTCACTCCTTCAGCGGATTGTGGAAAGAAAGGCCTTGGTGCGTTCATGCTGCGGGTCGGTGAACAGTCGCACCGGCGGCGCATCCTCGATGATCCGGCCGGCGTCCATGACGACGATACGGTCGGCGGCATCTCGGGCGAATCGCATCTCATGTGTGACGACCACCATGGTCATGTGCTCCTCGGCCAGCTCGCGCATTACTGCCAGAACCTCCCCGACCATCTCGACGTCCAGGGCGCTGGTCGGTTCGTCGAACAGCATGACCTTGGGCCGCATCGCCAGGGCACGAGCGATCGCGACCCGTTGCTGCTGTCCGCCTGAGAGCTGGCTGGGTCGGGCATCGGCCTTGTCGGCCAGGCCAACTCGGCTCAATAGCGCCATCGCGGATTGGCGTGCCTCGTCTTTGGCGACTCCGAGAACACGGACGGGCCCGTTCCAGACGTTCTCCGCGGCGGTCATGTGAGGGAACAGGTTGAAGTGCTGGAACACGAAGCCGATCTCGCGTCGTCGCCGCGCTAGTTCGCTGGTGCCGACCTTCTGGGTACTGTGCGGGTCGCGATGCCCGATCGGCGTCCCGCCGATGAGGATGCTGCCGCTGTCGATGGTCTCCAAGCGATTCAGCGACCGCAGCAGGGTGGTCTTGCCCGCTCCGGACGGTCCGATCAGGACGACGACCTCACCGCGCATGACATCGAGCGAGACATTGTCGAGCACCTTGCGGCCGCCGAGGGTCCGCGAGACGTTCTGCACCGAAACAATCGGAAAGCTCTCTACGCCTTGACTCTTGATAGGACTCGCACTGATGTTCATGATCCCCTCAGGCCTCGGTCAAGACGGATGCGGGAGTGCGACGAGCCCCCAGGAGGCGTTGGGTGACACGCACGCGTTGGTTGATGCCGAGCTGGCGGGTCAACCTGTTCTCGATCTCGGCCTGGATGACCGTCCAGATGGTGGTCAACGCCAGGTAGTACAGCGCCGCCACGATGAAGATCTCGAAGGTATGGAAGGTCGCCGAGCTGATCGACTGCGTCACCAGGAACATCTCGCTGACACCGATGACCGACAACACCGAGGTGGTCTTCATCATCCCGTTGAACGAATTGCCCATGGGAGGCACCATGACGCGCAATGACTGTGGCACGATGATCCAGCGCATTACCTTGGCCGGTTTCATACCCAACGACTCAGCCGCCTCGAACTGGCCCTTGGGCACCGAATCAAGGCCTGCACGAATGATTTCGGCGATGTAGGCGCTCTCGTTGATGGTCAGCCCGACGATGGCCGCCTGGATGGCCGCCTTCACCGAGAGCCCGAGTAGCGACACGTCGTGAAACTGGTAGAGCCCCACCGCCGCCAGGCCGGTGTAGATAGTCACCAGCTGCACCAACAGCGGCGTACCGCGCACTACCCAGATGTAAAGGCTTGCACACCATCGTAAGACGGCGAAGCGGGACCGGCGCAGCAGCGCAATGGCGAGGCCGACGACGGTGGCCAGCACCATCGCCACCACGGAGATGACGATGGTGAGGACCAGGCCGTCCAGGAACGGCTCACTGGGCGTGAACAACGCCTTCCAGAAGAACTGCCAATCAAAGTGCACGCCGCCGATCCCCCGTCACTTCTGAATGTCGAGATCGGTCTGGCCCCACTCGCCCAGGATCTTGGCGTAGGTGCCGTTGGCCTCGAGGTCACCGAGCGCCGTCGCGATGGCGTCGTGCAGCGCGGTGTCGCCCTTGAGCGTGGCGGCACCGATCTTGATGGTTCCGAACGGCTTTCCTGCCAGCTGGATCCGCGCGCCGGTCTTGGTGGCGTAGTACCCCAGCGTCTCGGCAGTGTCGAGATAGGCGTCGACCTGACCGTTTTGTACCTGCTGCAGCGCGACGTCGGCGTGGCTGTTGCGGGTGATGTCGATCTCGGATTTACCTGCCGCGGTGCACTTTCCGGACTGCTCGACCGTCAACTCCTCGGCGGTGGTGGCGATGGCGACGATGACCTTCTTGCCGCACAGGCTCTCGTCCATCCCGGTGATGGCGGCGGGGTGTTCCTTGGAGACCGCGATGCCGGTCCCGGAGTAGACGTAGGGCACGAAGTCGACGACCTTCTCGCGCTCCGGCTTGATGTAGAGCTGGGCCATGATCACGTCGCACTGCTTGGCCTGCAGGGTGGGGATCACCGACGAGAACGCCGTCTCGACGAAGTCGGGCTTGAGCCCCAGCTGAGCTGCGAGCGCCTTGGCGAGGTCAACTTCGCTGCCCACGAGTGCGCCGGTCTCGTCGTGATAGACGCTCGGCGGGGTGCCGTCGTTGGGCGCACAGACCTTGAGGGTGCCGGCTTCCAAGATCGCAGGTGGGGTGACCTTGGCCGGGCTACTGGGCGCCGCGGCGGTGTCCTTGGCCTCCGACGAACAGCCGGTCAGCGTCACGGCCAGCGCAGCCGCGCACACCGCAATGCCGGTCAGTGCGCGGGTAGGCAGGGTTGCAGGCATGGAGCCTCCAGAATCTGTGGGGCAGGTGGCTCGACCAGCCGTTGTCGAGGCCCCCGCGAACTGCGGGTCTATCGAACGATAGGGGACTATCGATCGATAGGCAACAGATAGCCGGGTGCTGTCCCGCTACCCCGTCCCGTTCGGCAGTTCAGCGAGCCGGGCGGTGGTCGCAGCCCGCAGTCGGGTCAGTCCGTCTCGGTCGGTCAGCAGGGCCCGCAACACGAAGTCCGCCGCCTCCAGCGGTCGTGGTCCACGGACCTCCCCGCCGGGTCCACCCTGCTCACGCAAGGTCTCGAACAGCACACCATTCATCGCGCGCTGCACGAATCCGGGTTCGAAGGCCACGAATTCCCCTGCCGCACAACCCTCGCGGACCACCCGCTCGACGAGTTCGTGAAAGAGCGCGATCCCGGCACGCTCGTCGGCGAATTCGTCGAGGCTCAGGACCGCGTCCTGATACAGGCCACGCGAGTCGAACGGCTGGTTCAGCGCTTGGCGCACATCACACGCGATGCTCAGGTGCAGCTTCTCGGCCCAGCTCGACTCCTCGGCCAGGTAGCTGGAGATCCGCGCGACCGACGGCCCCAGGTCGAGCTCGACCAACGTCCGGTAGATCGCGTGCTTGGCCTCGAAGTGGTGGAACAACGACGGCTGGCGGATCTTGACAGCCTCTGCGATGTCGCGCGTCGAGGTGCCGAAGAATCCGCGCCGCGCGAAGAGGCTGGCAGAGGACAGCAGAA
This sequence comes from Mycobacterium sp. NBC_00419, assembly GCF_036023875.1. Taxonomy (NCBI): domain Bacteria; kingdom Bacillati; phylum Actinomycetota; class Actinomycetes; order Mycobacteriales; family Mycobacteriaceae; genus Mycobacterium; species Mycobacterium sp. NBC_00419. The sequence goes on along the minus strand of NZ_CP107931.1, from coordinate 4,000,578 downwards.
TGCGACCCCTGGTCGAGGACCAATCGACCTCGACGGGTTGCCAATCCGGCCCGTACTTCACCGCCAGATTGTGTCACCACCACCGGCAGGGGTGAAACGCCCGGCTAGCGCAGCGTGAAGATGGTTCGGTGCCAACCCTTTTCGGCCACTCCGGTGATGTCGCTCATTACATGCTTGATGGTGAGGTACTCCTCGAAGGAGTAGTCGCTCATGTCCTTACCGAAGCCGGAGGCCCCGACACCGCCGTGCGGCATCTCGCTGATGATCGGGATGTGGTCGTTGATCCACACACACCCGGCGTTGATCTCCCGCGAGGCCCGCTGGGCGCGGTAGACGTCGCGGGTCCACGCCGAGGCCGCCAGGCCGTACTCGGTGTCGTTGGCCTGGCGCAGCGCGTCGTCGTCACCGTCATGCGGCCGGGCCACCAGGACCGGGCCGAAGATCTCGTTGCGGTAGACCTCGGAGGTCTCGGCGACATCGGCGATCAGCGTCGGCAGATAGAAGAAGCCGGGCAGATCCGGCACTTCACCGCCGGCGACGACGCGCCCGCCCTCCTTGGGTGCGTCGGCCACCATGGTGGCCACCCGGTCGCGGTGCATCCGGGAGATCAGCGGACCCAGGTCGGTATCGGGGTCCTGCGGGTTGCCGACGACCATCTTGCTCATCAGTTCGGCCACCCCGGCGACGAAGTCGTCGTAGAGGTGGCGCGCGACGATCGCCCGGGTGGCCGCGGTGCAGTCCTGGCCCGAGTTGATCAGCGAGCCCGCCACTGCACCGTGGATCGCGGCGTCGAGGTCGGCGTCCTCGAAGACCACGAAGGGTGCCTTGCCGCCGAGTTCGAGTTGGGTGCGATGCCCGTGCACGGCGGCCGCCGACATCACCCTGCGGCCGACGGCGGTCGAGCCGGTGAAGGTGACGACGTCGACGTCGCGGTGGCCGGCCAGCGCGGTGCCGACGTCGATGCCGGAACCGGTGACGACGTTGAACACCCCGTCGGGCAGCCCGGCCTCGGTGGCCAGCCGGGCCAGAGTCAGCGTGGTCAGTGGTGTCAGCTCGGCGGGCTTGATCACCACCGAACAGCCCGCGGCCAGCGCCGGGATCACCTTCCATACCGCCATCTGCAGCGGGTAGTTCCACGGCGTGATGGTCGCGACCACGCCGACCGCCTCGCGGCGGATGGACGACGTGTGGTCACCGGAGTACTCCGCGGAGGCCTTGCCCTCGAGGTGGCGGGCTGCGCCGGCGAAGAACGAGATGTTGTCGATACTGCCGGGAACGTCGAACTCGGTGGCCAGGCGGACCGGCTTACCGGTTTGGCTGACCTCCTCGGCGGCAATCTCCTCGGCGTGGGCTTGCGCGAGTTCGGCCAGCTTGGCCAGCACAGCGGAGCGTTCTGCCGGGGTGGCGTTCTTCCAGCCGGGCAGCGCGGCCCGCGCAGACGCCACCGCGGCGTCGACGTCTGCGGCCGTGGCCAGGGCCAGTTCTGCGGCGGGGTCGCCAGTAGCCGGATTCAGCACCTGGTGGGTGGTTCCTCCGGTCACCACAGCAGCGCCATCGATCCAGCTACTGGGCACAATTCTGGTCTTGTCAGAAGTCAGTGCAGTCACACGGCAACGGTAGCCGACCCGGTTGCGTCGTGCTACGCATTCCCACGCTCAAGGTGGGTACTGACGACCAATTTCATCGATCCCGTTGCCTAAAACAACGGATTCCGTGCACAATCATGGGCATGCGAGACTCGGGTGTGCCGACCAACCGGTTTCCCGTCCGCACTGTCGGGGCGGGCGCTGCGGCATCGGCCCAACTCGACGAAATGTCGAAGTCCATCATCGAGAAGTTGCAACAGGATGGGCGGCGATCGTACGCCGGAATCGGCAAGGCCGTCGGGCTGTCCGAGGCGGCGGTGCGCCAGCGTGTGCAGCGCTTGATCGACTCCGGGGTGATGCAGATCGTCGCGGTGACCGATCCGATGCAACTCGGATTCGCCCGCCAGGCGATGATCGGCATCCGTTGCACCGGCGACACCACCAAGGTCGCCGACAAGCTGGCACAGATCGAAGCCGTGGACTACGTCGTGCTCACCGCGGGCACCTTCGACGCGATCGTCGAAGTGGTGTGCGAGGACGACGCCGAGCTGCTCGAGCTGCTCAACACAGAAATCCGCGCGGTACCCGGCGTGATCTCCACCGAGACGCTGGTCTACCTGAAACTCGTTAAACAACAATACAATTGGGGTACCCGATGACTGCACTGCAAGAAGACCTGACGGCGGAACTGTCCGCCAAGGCGGACCGGCACCTCTGGGGTCACTTCGCCCGCCACGGTCATGGCATCACACCGCCGATCATCACCCGCGGCGAAGGCTGCTACATCTACGACAGTCACGGCAAGAAGTACTTCGACGGGCTGTCCGGTCTGTTCGTGGTGCAGGCCGGTCACGGCCGCAAGGAACTCGCCGAGGCCGCAGCCAAGCAGGCCGAAACCCTGGAGTTCTTCCCGCTGTGGTCCTACGCCACTCCCCCGGCCATCGAACTGGCCGACCGGCTGGCCCACTACGCTCCCGGTGACCTGAACCGGGTCTTCTTCACCACCGGTGGCGGCGAAGCCGTCGAGAGCGCGTGGAAGCTGGCGAAGAACTTCTTCAAGCTGACCGGCAAGCCCGGCAAGTACAAGGTCATCTCGCGGGCCATCGCCTACCACGGCACCCCGCAGGGCGCGCTGGCCATCACCGGCCTGCCGGACTTCAAGAAGCCCTTCGAGCCGCTGACCCCCGGCGGCTTCCGGGTGCCCAACACCAACTTCTACCGGGCGCCGGCGCCGTATGACACCGACCCGAAGGCGTGGGGCCGGTACTGCGCCGACCGCATCGCCGAGGCCATCGAGTTCGAAGGCCCCGACACGGTGTGCGCGGTGTTCCTCGAGCCGGTGCAGAACGCCGGCGGCTGCTTCCCGCCGCCGCCCGGATACTTCGAGCGGGTCCGCGAGATCTGCGACGAGTACGACGTCCTGCTGGTCTCTGACGAGGTGATCTGTGCCTTCGGTCGGATCGGCTCGATGTTCGCCTGTGAGGACATCGGCTACCAGCCCGACATCATCACCTGCGCCAAGGGCATGACCTCGGGTTACTCCCCGATCGGTGCCATGATCGCCAGCGACCGGCTGTTCGAGCCGTTCAACGACGGCAAGACCACCTTCGGGCACGGCTACACCTTCGGCGGGCACCCGGTGTCCTCGGCGGTGGCGCTGGCCAACCTCGACATCTTCGAGCGCGAGGGCATCAACGACCACGTCAAGACCAACGCCCCGGTGCTGCGCGCCACCCTCGAGCAGCTCCTGGAGCTGCCGATCGTCGGTGACGTCCGCGGCGAAGGCTTCTTCTACGGCATCGAGCTGGTGAAGGACAAGGCCACCAAGGAGACGTTCAACGACGACGAGAGCGAGCGGCTGCTGCGCGGCTTCCTGTCGGCAGCGCTGTTCGAAGCCGGGCTGTACTGCCGCGCCGATGACCGTGGCGACCCAGTCGTGCAGCTGGCCCCGCCGCTGATCAGCGGGCCCAAGGAATTCAACGAGATCTACGACATCCTGCACCGCGTGCTCGGCGAGGCCAGCCGGCTTCTGTGAGCGCCGCCGGGAAGCCGACGATCGATCCGGTCCGGTGGCAGCCGCCGCCGGTCGAGCCGCTGCCCGACTTCGGGCCGGCCGAGCTGACGATCGTCGCGGTGCCCGGTGATCAACCCGAGGACATCGTCGTCGACGCGGACGGCGCGCTGTGGACCGGTCTGGTCGACGGCCGCGTCGTCCGCATCGACCCCGACGAGGGCACGACGACCCTGGGGACGACGGCGGGCCGGCCGCTGGGGATGACGGTGGCCCGCGACGGACGGCTGCTGATCTGCACCAGTCCCGGCGGGCTGGTGGCAATGGACCGCAACACCGGCGAGATCGCAGTGGTGGCCGAGTCGGTGGCGGGCAGGCGTCTGCAGTTCTGCTCCAACGTCGTCGAATTGCCAGACGGCACAATATATTTCACCGAGTCCACGGCGAAGTTCCGCTTCGAGCACTTCAAGGGCGCGATCTTCGAGTCACGTGGCGACGGCGGATTGTTCCGGCTCGACCCGGACGGCACGGTCAGCACCGTGCTGGAGAACCTGTACTTCGCTAACGGCCTGACGCCGACGGTCGACGGGTCGGCCCTGGTGTTCGCCGAAACCCAGGCCCGGCGGCTGTCCAAGTACTGGCTGAGCGGGCCGAAGGCAGGCACCGTCACGCCCCTGGCGGTGAACCTGCCCGGGATGCCCGACAACCTGTCGACGGGTACCGACGGGCGGATCTGGTGCGCGATGGTGTCGGCGCGCAATGCCGCGTCGGACTTCCTGTCGCCGCGTTCGCCGCGGTTGCGCACATTGGTGTGGAAGTTGCCCGACAAGCTGCAGCCGCAGATCGTCCCGACGGTGTGGGCGGTCGCGTTCGACCCCGACAGCGGAGCCGCCGTGTCGGGCGTGCATATGAAGCATCCGAACTTCGGGCTCGTCACCGGATTGGTCGAGCGTGAGGGCCGGTTGTGGATGGCCACGATCGGGCATTCGGCGGTCGCGCACTGCGCGCTGCCAAGCTAACAATTACATCAATAACCACACCAGTAACAGCGCGGCTCCCCGGATTTTCGCCCCAAATCCCCTACCCTTCGAGTCGATGGCGACCTCGAAGACCTTGTTGCGCAGCGCTGCCGCGATCGCCGCGGCCCTCTGCGTCGTCGGCACGCCCGCGATCGCGTGGGCCGAGCCGAACGCAGCACCGGACCCCAACACCTGCCCGTACAAGGTGGCGACCCCGCCTGCTGTCGACTCCTCGGAGGTCCCCGAAGCCGGGGACCCGCCGCTGCCGCTGCCGGTGCCGGCCAAGCCGGTCGGCGGTGACGCGCTGGCCAGTTGCGGGGTGATCGTCGCACCGAACACGCCGCCGGTCCCCGACGATGTCTCAGCCGAGTCCTGGGTCGTCGCCGACCTGGACACCGGCGAGATCATCGCCGCGCGCGACCCGCACGCCCGGCATCGCCCCGCGAGCATCATCAAGGTGCTCACGGCTATGCAGGCGATCAACGAACTGCCGCTGAACAAGATGGTCGAGGGCACGCAGGACGACGCCAACGCCGAGGGCACCCGGGTGGGTGTCGATGTCGGCGGCCACTACACCGTCAATGATCTGCTGCACGGCTTGCTGATGCATTCGGGCAACGATGCCGCCCACGCGCTGGCCGCTCAGATCGGCGGCATGGACACCGCGGTACAGAAGATCAACGTGCTGGCTCGCAAGCTCGGCGGCGCCGACACCCGCGCGGCCACCCCGTCGGGTCTCGACGGGCCGGGCATGAGCACGTCGGCCTACGACATCGGGCTGTTCTACCGGTATGCCTGGGAGAACCCGGCTTTCGCGAACATCGTCGCCACGCAGAAGTACGACTTCCCCGGGCATCCGGCCAAGCCCGGCGATGAGGGAGACCACCCGGGCTACGAGTTGGAGAACGACAACCAGCTGCTCTACAACTATCCGGGGGCGCTCGGCGGCAAAACGGGTTACACCGACGACGCCGGCCAGACCTTCGTCGGCGCCGCGCAGCGCGACGGCCGCCGGCTGGTGGCGGTGCTGCTGCGTGGAACGCGTCAGCCGATCGCGCCGTGGGAGCAGGCCGCGCATCTGCTCGACTACGGGTTCGCCACCCCGCCGGGGACCGCGGTTGGCACGCTGATCGATCCCGATCCGTCGCTCAAGCCGCCCAAGCCCGATGCCGACGCCGCCAAAGCCACTGCCGCACCGCTGATCCCGGCGGCCGACGCGATGCCGGTGCGCATCGGCGTCGCGGTGATCGGCACGGGCATCGTGTTCATGCTGATCATGGGTGCACGCTCGATCAACCGCAGGCCGGTGCGCGGGCGGTAGGCGGTCGCGCTTCGGGCGGCGCCGGGAAGTGGGCACCGTTTTTTGCCCGCCTCTGAGCGACTTTGGCGATTCCCGAGGTCACGATGTCGACCACCTCGGCACTGCCCATCAAAAGTCGCTCAGAGGTGGGCAAAAATCACTGTGCCCCGAAGCCCGGCGACCCCTACCGCCCCCGCCATAGCCGCGAAAGGCCCAGTCCACCAAGCGCCCCCACTGCCATGGCGCCCATCCACTGCCGCGTCGAGAGCCCCTCGTCGGGACCCACCCGCGGCGAGATGACCGCCGGCGCGGGCGCGGGAACCGGCTCGGGGCGCAGCTCCGCGGTCGACGTCGCCGCCCACGCAGTGGCGAACAGAATCAGCCGCGCGGTGATGTAGGCGAACACCATCAAACCGAGCACCGGCCCGAACGTCGCACCGGCCGGGCCGTGCACAACTGACCGCAGATAGATCGAGCCCACCAGCTTGAAGATCTCGAACGCCGCCGCGGCCAGCAAGCCGGCGCGCGCGCTGCTGCGGAAACTGATCGACTCACGCGGCAGCCGCGCGATCATCCAGGTGAACAACAGCCACGACACCCCGAACGACATCAGCCTCGAGACCACCCGCAGCCCGGTGTTCAGCCCGGGAACATCATGCACGCCAAACCATTCCAGCACCCTGGTCATCAGCGACGGATCACCCAGCGCCGTCAGCGCGATCGTCACGATGATCGCGACGAACACCGACAGCAGCGCCAGCAGGTCGGACAGTTTGGTGCGCACGAATCCCAGCGGGTCACCGCGCTGCTCACCCCACATCTGGGTCAGCGCCTCACGCAGGTTGGTGATCCAGCCCAGCCCGGCCCACGACGCAGTGGCCAGACCGATGACGCCCACCGACGTGCGGGATTCGATCGCCGACTCCATCAGCCGCACCAACTGCGTCCCGAAGTCACCGGAGACCGTCGCCCGGATGCGGTCCTCGATCTCGCTGAGCAGCTCCGGCTGGCTGGCGAGAATGAAGCCGCCGGCCGCGAAGCCCACCATCAGCAGGGGGAACAGCGCGAAGATCGTGTAGTAGGTGATCCCCGCGGCGTAGAAGTCGCCCTTGGATTTGTCGTAGCGACCCTGGGCGCGGATCACGTGGTCGAGCCAGTGGTAGCGGGCCCGCAGCCGCTCGAGGATGCCCGGTTTGGCCGGTTGCGCCATGCCAGCCTCCTGCGGGTTACACACTCGTCGGCAAAAACCCTAACCGGTCGTATACCCGTCCGATGGTCTTGGCAGACACCTCACGGGCACGCTGGGCACCGGCGGCCAGGATGGCCTGGAGTTCAGCTGGGTCAGCCAACAGCTCGTCGACCCGCTGCTGGATCGGCGTCACATACTCGACGACGGCCTCGGCGGTGTCTTTCTTGAGGTCGCCGTAGCCACGGCCCTGGTAGCCCGCCACGAGGGTGTCGATGTCAACGCCGGTCACCGCGGACTGGATGGACAGCAGATTGGACACCCCGGGTTTGGCTGCCACGTCGTAGCGGATCTCCCGCTCGCTATCGGTCACCGCCGACCGAATCTTCTTGGCCGACACCTTCGGGTCGTCGAGCAGCGAGATGAGCCCAGCGTCGGTGGCCGCCGACTTGCTCATCTTGGCGGTCGGGTCCTGCAGGTCGTAGATCTTGGCCGTCACCTTCGGGATCATCGGCTCGGGGACGACGAAGGTGTCGGGGAACCGGGCGTTGAACCGCTGCGCGACGTCGCGGGCGAGCTCGAGGTGCTGGCGCTGGTCCTCGCCGACCGGAACCAGATCGGTGTCGTAGAGCAGCACGTCGGCGGCCATCAGCACCGGGTAGGTGAACAGCCCGACGGTGGTGGCCTCGGCACCCTGCTTCTGCGACTTGTCCTTGAACTGGGTCATCCGGGAGGCCTGGCCGTAGCCGGTGAAGCAGCCCAGCACCCAGGCCAGCTCGGTGTGGGCCGGCACGTGACTTTGCACGAAGACCGTCGCCCGGGCCGGATCGATACCCAGTGCCAGATACTGCGCCGCCGTGACCAGCGTGCGCTGACGCAGTGTCGCAGGGTCCTGGGGCACCGTGATCGCGTGCAGGTCGACCACGCAGAAGTAGGCGTCGTAATCGTCCTGAAGGCCCAACCACTGCTCGATGGCGCCGAGCGCATTACCCAGATGCAGGGAGTCGGAGGTTGGCTGGACGCCGGAGAAAACGACGCGACGCGGTGAGGTGCTCATGATGGAGCAATCCTGTCATGTGGGTCCGTGGGGGCTAGCATCCTGCTTCGTGCGCACACTCACCGTTCTGCTGTCGTCGTTGGCGTTGCTCCTGGCGGCCTGCGGAGGCGGGAGCGGCAGCGGGAGCGAGAAACGGGCGGCCTCGACCGCGGTGGTGATCGTCTCCGGCGGCGATGCGACGAGTCCGTTCACCACCCCCGATCAGGCGTGCGCCACCGGGCTGGCGGCCGGCAACACCGACACCGCGCTGCGCGAGTATCTGCTCAAGCAGGGCTACACCGTCTACACCTCACCGGCGATGAACGGTCGCGGCCAGGTGACCGACCAGACCGGGTTCGGCCCGTTCGGGGTCTGCCCGATCACGTTGCCGGAGAACATGACGGTCAACTCGACGGGCAGCATCGACACCGCCGGTGAGCACCTGGCGCGCTTCGTGAACTGGCTGCACACCGACAAGGGCGTCAACGAAGTCGACTTCGTCGCCCACTCGATGGGCGGCCTCTACTCGCGGGCGGCGATCCGGGTGTTGACGTCGACGAGCTCGCCGGTGAAGGTGCGCTCACTGACCACGCTCGGCACCCCGTGGCAGGGCTCGTATCTCTCCGACTACGCCAACAACCTGGTTCCGCTGACCGACTGCCTGGGCGACAAGCTCTGTGAGTCGGCGATGAAGGTCTTCAGGGACCGGGTGTTGCAGCTGATGGCCGGGTCCGGGCGCGAGGTCAACCAGGCCTTCCTGATGGGCAAGGGCGGCTGGAACGAATTCCAGTCCGGGGTCCTCGACAAGATCCCGGTAGTGCTGGTCGGCGGCAAGAGGTTTACAAAGGACGGGCAGGTCAACCCCGCCGTGTGGCCCAACGACGGCCTAGTAGCCCTGCAAAGCGCGCTGGCCAAGGACATCACCGATTCCGTACTGCCGCATCGGCGCTGCTTCACCTTCGACGACACCCACAGCATCTTCGTCTCGAACGCGGCCGGGCTGGAATGGAAGACCGCGATGACGTGGGATCCGCAGGTGTTCGAGGTGGTGCACAACGCCATCGAAGACGCGCCGAAGGCGCTCGACGGGCCCAACCGGGAAGGCTGCCCGAGCTAGGACTCGAATTCGACGGTCACCGGCGCGTGATCGGACCACCGCAGCGCGTACGCCGCCGGCTTCTCCACCCGTCCGGTCACCGTCCGGGCCGCCAGGGCTTCGCTGGCCAGGTGGTAGTCGATACGCCATCCCGCGTCGTTGTCGAACGCCTTGCCCCGCCACGACCACCAGCTGTACGGGCCGGCCACATCGGGGTGTAGCCGCCGCATCACGTCCACCCAGCCCGATTCCATGACCTCGGTGAGCCACTGCCGCTCGCTGGGCAAAAAGCCCGCTTTCTTCACGTTGGCCTTCCAGGCCTTGATGTCGTTCTCGGTGTGCGCGACGTTCCAGTCGCCGCAGATCACCGCGGCACGCCCGTCGGCGGCCAGCTCGCTCATCCGCTTGGCCATGCCGGACATGAACCGTTCCTTCTCCAGCTGCCGGTCGGTGCCGGCTTCGCCGGTGTGCACGTACACGCTGCCGACCGTCGTATCCCCGACGTCGACCTCGATGTAGCGGCCATGAAGTTCGAATTCTGTTGCGGGCAGGCCAATCCGGACCGCGTCGAAGGGCGCGCGGGACAACACCGCAACCCCGCTTCGCCCCTTGAGATGCGGGGTGGCCGAGGCCAGATGCCATCCGTCGGCCACCGCCGGAGCCAGCGCCTCGGCCAGTTGCTCGTCGTCGGCCCTGGTCTCCTGCAGGCACACCACGTCGGAAGACGTATCCGACAGCCAGGCCAGCAGGCCCAGGTTTTCCGGCGAGCGCTCACGCACCGCGGCGCGCACCCCGTTGACGTTGATGGTCGTGACGATCACGGAGAAAACCTACCTTGCGGTACCGGCGGTATCACCTTACGGTCTGGGTATGGCTCCACGCGATCCGATCCATCTGGGGATGGGTGAACCGGTCCTGCTGCTGCACCCGTTCATGATGTCGTCCTACGTGTGGAAGGACGTCGCGCCGCGACTGGCCGCCACCGGCCGCTTCGAGGTGTTCGCGCCGTCGATGGCCGGCCACAACGGCGGCCCACCGACGCGGTCCTGGTTCCTGGACACCGCCACACTGGCCGACCACGTGGAGCGCCAGCTCGACGAACTGGGTTGGGACACAGCGCATATCGTGGGCAACTCGCTGGGCGGCTGGGTGGCCTTCGAACTCGAACGGCGTGGCCGCGCCCGCACGCTGACCGCCATCGCGCCTGCGGGCGGCTGGCACCGATGGTCGCCGGTGAAGTACGAGATCGTGGCGAAGTTCGTCGCCGGCGCCCCAGTCTGGCTGACGGCGCTGCTACTGAAAGAGCGGGCACTGCGGCTGCCGCTGGCCCGGCGGGCCGCCAGCGTGCCGATCAGCGCGACGCCGGCCGGGTTGTCCGACACCGAGCTGACCGAGATCATCGACGACGTCACCCATTGCCGGGCCTACTACCAACTGCTGATCAAGGCGCTGCTGATGCCCGGGCTGATGGAGCTCACCGAGACCGCCATCCCGACCCATCTGGTGGTCTGCGAGCGTGACCGCGTCCTGCCGCACCCGCGCTTCACCAAGCACTTCCTGGCGCATATCCCCGCCATCGACAAAGTCACCACACTCGATGGCGTGGGCCATATTCCGATGTTCGAGGCACCGGACCGGATCGTCGAGCTGATCGCCGGCTGGGCCGATGCGCACACGACGCATCGGCGCGCCGACGACCGCGGAGCCTGAGCGGGCTCAGCCCTTCGCGCTCTCCAGGACGGCGTTGAACGTCTTGCTCGGCCGCATCACCGCCGCGGTCTTCTCCGGGTCCGGGTAGTAGTAGCCGCCGATGTCGGCGTGGCTGCCCTGGACTTCGTTGAGTTCGGTGACGATGGCGTCTTCCTTCTCGACCAGCTCCTTGGCCAACGGAGCGAAGTGCGCTGCCAGCTCGGCGTCCTCGGTCTGCGCCGCCAGTTCGCCCGCCCAGTACAGCGCGAGATAGAACTGGCTGCCCCGGTTGTCCAGTTCGCCCGTCTTACGTGACGGACTCTTGTTGTCGTCCAACAGCTTTCCGACAGCGGTGTCCAGCGTGGTCGCGAGAAGCTTGGCCTTGGCGTTGTCGGTCTTGTTACCGAGGTCCTCCAAGCTGGCCCCGATGGCGAGGAACTCGCCGAGGGAGTCCCAGCGCAGGTGGTTCTCCTCCACCAACTGGCTGACGTGCTTGGGTGCCGAACCACCCGCGCCGGTCTCGTACATGCCGCCACCGGCCATCAGCGGCACGATGGAGAGCATCTTGGCGCTGGTGCCCAGCTCCAGAATGGGGAACAGGTCGGTCAGGTAGTCACGCAGGATGTTGCCGGTGGCCGAGATGGTGTCCTGTCCGCGGATCAACCGCTCCAGGGTGTACCGCATCGCCCAGACCTGGGGCAGGATCGTGATCTCCAGACCCTCGGTGTCGTAATCGGCGAGGTAGGTCTTCACCTTCTTGCGCAGCTCGTTCTCGTGCGGACGCTCATCGTCGAGCCAGAACACCACCGGCATACCGGACACCCGCGCCCGGTTGACCGCCAGCTTGACCCAGTCCCGGATGGGCGCATCCTTGACGATCGGCATCCGCCAGATGTCGCCCTCTTCGACGTCCTGGCTCACCAGCACCTCGCCGGTCTCGTTGTCGACGATGTCGGCGACGCCGGCCTGCGGGATCTCGAACGTCTTGTCGTGGCTGCCGTATTCCTCGGCCTTCTGCGCCATCAGACCGACGTTGGGCACGGTGCCCATGGTGGTCGGATCGAACTGACCGTTGGTCTTACAGAAGTTGATGACCTCCTGGTACATCCGGGAGAACGTCGACTCCGGGTTGACGGCCTTGGTGTCCTTGGTGCGGCCGTCGGCGCCGTACATTTTTCCGCCGAGCCGGATCATCGCCGGCATCGAGGCGTCGACGATGACATCGCTGGGCGAATGGAAGTTGGAGATGCCCTTCGCCGAATCGACCATCGCCAACTCGGGCCGATGCTCGTGGCATTTGTGCAGGTCTTCGATGATCTCCTCGCGCTGCGAGGCGGGCAGTGCCTCGATCTTGTCGTAGAGGTCGGACAGACCGTTGTTGACGTTGACGCCGAGCTCGTCGAAGAGGGCTTCGTGCTTGGCGAAGGCGTCCTTGTAGAACACCTTGACCGCGTGTCCGAACACGATCGGGTGGCTGACCTTCATCATGGTCGCCTTGACGTGCAGGGAGAACATCACACCGGTCTTGTAGGCGTCCTCGATCTGCTCCTCGTAGAAATCGATCAGCGCCTTCTTGCTCATGAACATGCTGTCGATGACATCGCCGGCGTCGAGCTTGACCTCGGGCTTGAGCACGATGGTCTCACCGCTGGAGGTCTTGAGCTCCATTCGCACGCTGCGCGCCTTGTCCAGGGTCAACGACTTCTCGCCGTGGTAGAAGTCGCCGTCCTTCATGGTCGCCACGTGGGTACGCGACGCCTGCGACCACTTGCCCATGCTGTGCGGGTGCTTGCGGGCATACTCCTTGACCGCATTGGGGGCGCGACGGTCTGAGTTACCCTCGCGCAGAACGGGATTCACCGCACTGCCAAGGATCTTGGAGTAGCGGGCCTTGATCTTGCGTTCCTCGTCGGTCTTGGGGTCGTCCGGGTAGTCCGGCAGGTTGTAGCCCTTGGTCTTCAGTTCCTTGATGGCAGCCGCCAGCTGGGGTACCGAGGCGCTGATATTGGGCAGCTTGATGATGTTGGCCGACGGGTCCTGGGTGAGCGCGCCGAGCTCGGCGAGGTTGTCCGGCACCCGCTGTTCCTCGGTGAGGACGTCGTGGAATTCGGCCAGGATGCGGGCCGCAACCGAGATGTCACTGGACTTGACGTTGATCCCGGCCGGCTCCACGAAGGTGCGCAGGATCGGCAGGAAGGCGTACGTCGCAAGCAGCGGCGCTTCGTCGGTGAGCGTGTAGATGATGGTCGGCTGCTCGTCGCTCATATGCTGTTTCTCCAGGCGTCGTCTTATCTCAGATTCAGTGGCGGCTATCAGTATCGCGTCGCACTCGACGCTACGTCAGGGCGGTCCGCCCATCCGCGGAGAGGTCTGCGTCACATTCTCTCCGCCGGTAACCCGCTGGCCAGCGGTCCGTTCCGTGAGTTAACCTTGACGCCGGTCATGAGTGCCAGCGTCAAGCCCCGGCTCGCTGGCCGGCAACCCTCCAACCGCGGTGGGGTGCCCCGGGTGATTGACCAGGTTGAGCAGCTGCAGCTGGCTGCACGGCAAGCGCGGGTCCGCACGACGACGGGCCCCGGACGAGAGATAGGGGCAGTTCTGTCATGAGCACACCTGAAATCGAGGACCCGAGCGCCAACTGGTCGTTCGAGACCAAGCAGATCCACGCCGGGCAGAGCCCGGACGCGGCGACGCATGCGCGGGCCCTCCCGATCTACCAGACCACGTCCTACACCTTCGACAACACCGATCACGCGGCGGCGCTGTTCGGTCTGGCCGAACCGGGCAACATCTACACCCGGATCATGAATCCGACCCAGGACACGGTCGAACAGCGCATCGCCGCCCTCGAAGGCGGGGTCGCGGCGCTGTTCCTGGCTTCCGGCCAGGCCGCCGAGACGTTCGCGATCCTCAATATCGCCGTCGCCGGCGACCACATCGTGTCCTCGCCCCGGCTGTACGGCGGCACCTACAACCTGCTGCACTACACGCTGCCCAAGCTGGGCATCGAGACGACATTCGTCGAGGATCCCGACGACCTGGACTCGTGGCAGAAGGCCGTCCGGCCCAACACCAAGGCCTTCTTCGCCGAGACGATCTCCAACCCGCAGATCGACATCCTCGACATCCCCGGAGTGGCCAAGGTGGCCCACGACAACGGGGTGCCGTTGATCGTGGACAACACCATCGCCACGCCGTACCTGATCCAGCCGATCGCCCACGGCGCCGACATCGTCGTGCACTCGGCCACCAAGTACCTCGGCGGCCACGGCACGGCGATCGCCGGTGTGATCGTCGACAGCGGCAACTTCGACTGGACGAGCGGCAAATTCCCCGGCTTCACCACCCCGGACCCGAGCTACCACGGTGTGGTGTTCGCCGACCTCGGGGCGCCGGCCTACGCGCTCAAGGCCCGGGTGCAGCTGCTGCGCGACCTGGGCTCGGCGGCATCGCCGTTCAACGCCTTCCTGGTCGCCCAGGGCCTGGAGACGTTGAGCCTGCGGATCGAACGCCACGTCGCCAATGCCCAGCGGGTCGCCGAATTCCTCGAGGACCGCGAGGACGTGGTGTCGGTCAACTACGCCGGGCTGCCCAGCTCGCCGTGGCATGAGCGGGCAAAGAAGCTGGCGCCCAAGGGAACCGGGGCGGTGCTGTCCTTCGAGCTGGCAGGCGGAGTTGAAGCGGGCAAGGCCTTCGTCAACGCGCTGACGCTGCACAGCCACGTCGCCAACATCGGCGACGTGCGCTCCCTGGTCATCCATCCGGCCTCGACCACCCACCAGCAGCTGTCGGCCGAAGAGCAGCTGGCCACCGGCGTCACGCCGGGCCTGGTTCGGCTGGCCGTCGGGCTGGAGGGGATCGACGACATCCTGGCCGACCTCGAACGCGGCTTCGCCGCGGCCACGTCACTGTCTGCGGATGCTTCCGACCCGCGGGCCGTGGCGGCCTTTTGAGGGAGCCCGACGTGACCATCTCTGATGAGCGAACCGTGACACTGCCCGCCGAGGGCGAGATCGGTGTGGTCGACATCGGCCCGCTGACGCTGGAAAGCGGCGAGGTACTCGAGAACGTCTCGATCGCGGTGCAACGCTGGGGCGAACTCTCCCCCAACCGCGACAACGTGGTGGTGGCACTGCATGCCCTCACCGGTGACTCCCATCTGACCGGACCTGCCGGTCCCGGACACCCGACCCCCGGCTGGTGGGACGGCGTCGCCGGACCCGGCGCGCCGATCGACACCAACCGCTGGTGCGCGGTGGCCACCAACGTGCTGGGCGGCTGCCGCGGCTCGACCGGGCCCAGCTCGCTGGCCCGCGACGGCAAGCCATGGGGTTCGCGATTCCCCATCATCACGGTGCGCGACCAGGTGGCCGCCGACATCGCGGCGCTGGCCGCGCTGGGCATCACCGAGGTCGCCGCGGTGATCGGCGGGTCGATGGGCGGCGCGCGGGCGCTGGAGTGGATGGTGGGCTACCCCGACCGGGTCCGCGCCGGGCTGGTACTCGCGGTCGGCGCGAGAGCGACGGCCGATCAGATCGGCACGCAGAGCACCCAGATCGCGGCCATCAAGTCCGACCCGCACTGGCAGGGCGGCGACTACCACGGCACCGGCCACAATCCGGATGTCGGGTTGCAGCTGGCCCGCCGGTTCGCCCACCTGACCTACCGCGGTGAGGTGGAACTCGACACCCGCTTCGGCAACGACGCCCAAGGTGACGAGGATCCGCTGACCGGTGGCCGCTACGCCGTGCAGAGCTACCTGGAATACCAGGGCGCCAAGCTGGTCGACCGGTTCGACGCGGGCAGCTATGTGGCGCTCACCGAGACGCTGTCCAACCACGATGTGGGCCGCGGCCGCGGTGGAGTGGGTGCCGCGCTGCGGTCCTGCCCGGTGCCTGCGGTGGTCGGTGGGATCACCTCGGACCGCCTGTATCCGCTGCGGCTCCAGCAGGAGCTAGCCGACCTGTTGCCCGAGTGCACCGGGCTCAACGTCGTCGAGTCGATCTATGGCCATGACGGTTTCCTGGTCGAGACCGAGGCGGTGGGCCAGTTGATCCGCCGGACACTGGATATCGCCGACGGTGACGGGGAACGCCGGCGGTGACCGATTCACGGCGCCAACGTTCACTGTCTTTCGGGTCCGAAGCCGCCGCCTACGAGCGGGGCCGCCCGTCGTACCCACCGGAGGCGATCGACTGGCTGCTGCCGCCGGGTGCGCGTGATGTTCTCGACCTCGGTGCCGGGACCGGCAAGCTGACCACCCGGCTGGTCGAACGCGGGCTCGAGGTGATCGCCGTCGACCCGATCGCCGAGATGCTGGAACTGCTGAGCTCGGCACTGCCCGACACCCCGGCCTTGCTGGGGACCGCTGAACAGATCCCGTTGCCGGACAACAGTGTTGACGCGGTACTGGTCGCGCAGGCCTGGCACTGGTTCGATCCCGAGCGGGCGGTGGCCGAGGTGGCTCGGGTGCTGCGTCCCGGCGGCCGGCTCGGGCTGGTGTGGAACGCCCGCGACGAACGGTCGGGCTGGGTCAAGGATCTGGGCCGCATCATCGGCCACGAGAATGATCCGTTCACCGACGACGTCACGCTGCCCGAGCCGTTCACCGACCAGGCGCGCCATCACGTGGAGTGGACGAGTTACCTGACGCCCCAGGCGCTGATCGACCTGGTGGCCTCCCGCAGCTACTGCATCACCTCGCCGGCGGAAGTGCGCACCCGCACGCTCGCCGAGGTGCGCCAACTGCTGGCCACCCATCCGGCGCTGGTCAACTCGAGCGGCCTGGCGCTGCCCTACATCACGGTGTGTGTCCGGGCGACGCTGTCTGGCTAGGCTGACCGCCATGGTGTCCGTGGAGCAATGGCTGGCCACGCTGGCCGCGGCCGGCGTGCCCGCCTTCCACTGTCGGCGCGGGAGTGACAACCTCTCAATCGTTTCACGCACACCAGAATTCATGGCTGTCATGCAGGCCGCCAGCGGCCGACTCGATGAGCGGTCGCTGTTGGCGCGACTCGACGACCAGTGGTCTTCAGCCGTCTGTGCTGTCCCATTCACGATCGCCGCGGCCGACGAACCAGCCTGGCAGTGCACGATTCACGCGGTCGATGCCGAACAGCGCGACCACTTGGCGATACTCCGTCTGCCCGAAGAGTTATCGTCGCCCACCGACGCCTATTTCACGATCGTGGAGAATTTGCCCGACGTCGTCATCCGCTACGACGACGCACTTCGTTGTCTGTATTCGAATCCGGCCTTGGCCGAATACACCGGCATCCCGTCGCGGGCCCGACTCGGCAAGACCATTCCGGAGATGGGCGACGTCGCGATCACCGGGGATCTCGAAGCGGGCTATCGTCGGGCGCTTGACACCGGCCAGCCCGTAGAAGTCGAATTCCACTATGCCGGGCCGTCCGGTCTGCACCATTATGTGGGCCGCGCGACGCCCGAGTTCGACCACGAGGGCCGGGTGCAGACGATCCTTTCGGTGGTCCGCAACATTACCGAGGTCAGGCGGCTCCAGCATCAGTTGGAGCAACTCGCCCGCACAGACCCGCTCACATCGCTGCTGAATCGGCGCAGTTTCATCGCACGGCTGGACACCGAGTTGGATCGGATCCGCCAGGGGCAGGGCGGTTTCAGCCTGCTGATGCTGGACCTCGACAACTTCAAGCAGATCAACGATCGCTACGGTCACGTGGTAGGTGACCGGGTGCTGCAGGCCGTCGGACGAATCCTGACGGAGGAAACGGGTTCGCACGACGTCGCGGCCCGGCTCGGCGGCGACGAATTCTGTGTCGCCCTGATCGACTCCGATGCGGCACGCTCCCGCGACATCGCCGAACGGATCGGTCAGCGGATCGGCAATATCACCGACGACGATGGCCATCCGGTCGGAGTCAGTGTCAGTTCGGGTCTCGCAGTGGCCGACGAGCAGAACCTGACCGCACTGGATCTACTGTCCCGCGTTGACATGCTGATGTATCAGGTGAAGTTCCGCAGCTCGACCGCCGAGGGCCGCTAGGGTGCGGACCGGGGATCAATGGCTGGGCTGGCTCGCCGCTGCACAGGTACCCGCTTTTCTCTGTCGGCGTGACGGCAATGGAGTTGACATTCTCTCGCGGACAACCGAATTCACCGCCTCGCTCGAGCATTCCACTCTCGACGAGGTGGCACTGCTGGCGGCGCTGGAGGTGGCATGGCCCGAAACGGCCGATTCATCGGCGATGACACATCTGACGGATGACTCGGATTGGCAATGTGTATTGCAACCGCTGGATGACCCACCCACCCTGTGCCTGGGGATCCTGCGGCCGCAGAGCCTGAGCCAGCGTCACGACGAAGTCTTCTTCACCACCGTCGAGACACTGCCCGACATCGTCGCCCGGCTCGACCGCAATCACCGACACCTCTACATCAATCCCGCAATCGAGCATTTCACCGGACTGTCGGCCCAGCTATTCATCGGCAGGAGTAAACGCGAGATCGGCCTGCCTCCGGAGCTGGTGGCAGTGTGGGAGCCATTGGTCGACAAGGTCTTCGACACTGAGGAGCCCGCCGAGGAAGAGCACGAGCTTCCCACTGTGCACGGACCACGCACCTTCCTCACCCGCGCAGTGCCCGAACGTTCCGCAGACGGCGCGGTCCGCACCGTGCTCAGCACCTCCAACGACATCACCGAACTCAAGGCCCTGCAGCGGCAACTGGCCGAACTCGCCCGCACCGACCCACTGACGTCGGTGCTGAATCAGCGGGGTTTCGCCGAACGACTGGAAGCCGAGCTGTCTCGGGTGCGCGACGGCCGCGGGGGCCTGAGCGTGCTGCTGCTCGACGTCAACGACTTCAAGTCCGTCAACGACACGTTCGGCCATATCGCCGGCGACAACGTGCTGATGGCCATCGGTGAGGCGCTCCAACTCGAAGCCGGGCCCGACGATTTCGTCGGCCGCCTTGGTGGCGACGAGTTCTGCGTCGCCCTCGTCGACGCCGACGCCGTGCGAGCCGCGGCGGCTGCCGACCGCATTCGCCGACGGATCAGCGGGTATCGCCCGGACGACGGCAACCCGTATGCGGTCAGCGTGAGTATCGGTCTGGCGACCGCGGGCGACAGCGATGCCACGGTGGCCGATCTCATGACGCGGGTTGATCGGCTCATGTACCAGGAGAAGTCCGGCCGGGCCGCGGCGTCCAGTGGCCACTTATGACACGGATTTGGCCCTGAAGCGTGCGTTAAGTGGCCACTCGACCAATGACGCGGGTTACGACGTGCCCAGCGGGTCGATGGTGGACGCCACGTAGATCATGATCACGCACAACGTGGTCATGGTGGCGAAGTCCAGACTGCGGGAGCGCACCACCAGCAGACCGGCGCGCTCGTCGGAGAGCACCAGGCGCAGCGCGGCGGCCACCCCGACCGCGATGCCGATCAACAGCGAACCGCGCCGCCAGAAGCCCGCGGCCACCAGCACGAAGGCCAGCAGGAACACCGCGATCACACTCAGGATCGGCCACTGCGACCGCACGACACGTCGCGTGAAGGAGACCACCTCGTCGCGCGTCGGCGGCCGGCGCTTCACCCGAGCGGTCACAGGGACCCTTCGGCGGCCTCGACGACGTTGGTCAGCAGAAAAGCCCGGGTCAGCGGTCCCACTCCGCCGGGGTTCGGCGAGATGTGGCCGGCCACCTCCCACACGTCGGGATGCACGTCGCCGGTGAGCTTGCCGTCGACGCGGCTCACGCCGACGTCGACGACCGCCGCGCCGGGACGGACCATGGCGGGCGTCAGCATGTGCGGCACCCCGACGGCGGCGACGATGATGTCGGCCTGGCGCGTCAGCGCCGCAAGGTCACGAGTTCCGGTGTGGCACAAAGTCACTGTCGCGTTCTCGGTGCGGCGCGTCAGCAGCAGCCCCAGCGGGCGCCCCACGGTGACGCCACGGCCGATCACCACCACATGGGCACCGGCGATCGGGACGTCGTAGCGGCGCAGCAGGTGCACGATGCCACGCGGCGTGCAGGGCAGCGGGGCTTCCTTGCCGAGCACCAGCCGGCCCAGGCTGATCGGGTGCAGCCCGTCGGCGTCCTTGCGGGGGTCGATCCGTTCCAGGGCGGCGTTCTCGTCGAGGTGGCGCGGCAGCGGGAGCTGCACGATGTAGCCGGTGCACTCCGGATTGGCATTGAGTTCGTCGAGGGTGTCCTCGAGCTGCGCCTGGCTGATGTCGGCAGGCAGGTCGCGGCGGATCGAGGTGATGCCGACCTTGGCGCAGTCGGCGTGCTTACCGCGCACGTAGGCGTGCGAACCGGGATCGTCGCCGACGAGAACGGTACCCAGTCCCGGGGTGTGTCCGGCGGCGGTCAGCGCCGCGACGCGTTCGGTCAGGTCGACGAAAATCTCGTCGCGGGTGAGCTTGCCGTCCAAGGTGATAGCGACCACGGATCACATTGTTCCATTGACCGGCCAGGCAGCGTTGACAGCACTGTTCACCGCATGGTCAGCTGCGACGATGAACAGTGCGCCAGATGTGTTCAGTCCGGCCAAGCTCGGCCCGATTACGCTGCGCAATCGCATCCTCAAGTCGGCCACCTTCGAAGCCCGCACCCCCGATGACGTCGTCTCCGACGACCTCATCTCGTTTCACCGGCAGATCGCGGCCGGCGGGGTGGGCATGACCACGGTCGCCTACACGGCGGTGAGCCAGGGTGGACGCACCAACGGCGGGCAGATCTGGATGCGCCCGGCCGCGATTCCCGGCCTGCAACGACTCGCTGATGCCGTGCACGCCGAAGGTGCGGCGATCAGCGCGCAGATCGGCCACGCGGGTCCGGTGGCGAATGCGCGCTCGAACAAGGCACCCGCGCTGGCACCGGTGCGCTTCTTCAACCCGCTGTCGATGAAGTTCGCCCGGCACGCCACCCGTGACGACATCACCAACGTGATCGCCGCCCACGCCTCGGCCGCCCGGTTCGCCATCGACTCCGGCTTCGACGCCGTGGAGATCCACCTCGGCCACAACTACCTCGCCAGTTCGTTCCTGTCGCCGATGATCAACCGGCGCTCCGACGAGTTCGGCGGGTCGCTGGAAAACCGCGCCAAGGTGGCCCGCTCAATCGTGATGGCGGTGCGCCGCGAGGTCGAGCGGCTGGGCCCGGCACCGATCGCGGTCACCGCGAAGCTCAACATGTCCGACGGCGTACGCGGCGGCATCAGCATCGACGAGTCGCTGCAGACCGCGACCTGGCTGCAGAACGACGGCGGCCTCGACGCCCTCGAGCTGACCGCCGGGAGCTCGCTGCTCAACCCGATGTATCTGTTCCGCGGCGACGCGCCGGTCAAGGAGTTCGCCGCCGCGCAGAAGTGGCCGCTCAACTGGGGCATGCGCATGACCGGCACGAAGTTCATGCGGGAATACCCCTACGAGGACACCTACCTGCTGCGCGACGCGTGCAAGTTCCGCGCCGAGCTCACCATGCCGCTGATCCTGCTGGGCGGCATCACCAACCGCGACACCATGGACCGCGCGATGGCCGACGGCTTCGAGTTCGTGGCCATGGGCCGTGCCCTGCTGGCCGAGCCGGACCTGCTCAACCGCATCAAGGCCGACGGCGAGGCGCATTCCGTGCGGTCGCTGTGCACGCACTGCAACAAATGCATGCCGACGATCTACTCGCGGACGATCTGCGTCGAAACGGGCGCTCCCGCCTGACGGGCGAGGCGGGGCGCTACCGATAGAGTTGGTGGCGATGAGTCGACCTTCCGCACCCGCGCTGACCGTTCGGTACGACGGGTCGGAGCGCACCTTCGCCGCAGGCCATGACGTCGTGGTCGGCCGCGACCTTCGTGCCGATGTCCGTGTAGCCCATCCGCTGATCTCGCGGGCACATCTGGTGCTGCGGTTCGACAACGGCCGCTGGATGGTCATCGACAACGGCTCGCTGAACGGCATGTTCGTCAACGGCAGGCGGATTCCGTCGGCCGATATCACCGACGGGATGACCATCAACGTCGGCAACCCGGACGGACCGGCACTGCGCTTCGCGGTCGGCCGTCATCAGGGGTCGGTCGGACGCCCGCCGCAGACGTCGTCGACGCGTGTCTCGGCGCCGCCGTCGTCACCCTCGTGGCCGGCGGCACCCAGCCAGGGCCCGGCGACCGCGAACGCCTGGCCACCGCCGCCGTCACGGCCGCAGCCCACCTATCAGCCGCCGCCGGCCTACCCGACCCGGCCCCCGAGCGCGTCGGCGCCGATGGCCCCGCCGCCGGCAGCCGCACCCACCCAGATGCGGCCGGCGGAAGGCAAGCCCGCCGCGTCGTCGAACATCGCCACGTCGATGCTCAAGATCCTGCGCCCGGGCGCGCCCAGCGAGGTGCCGCCCGGCGGCATCAAGATCGGCCGCGCGACCGACAACGACATCGTCATCCCCGACGTGCTGGCCTCGCGCCACCACGCCACGCTGATCCCGACCCCGGGCGGCACCGAGATCGTCGACAACCGCAGCATCAACGGCACCTTCGTCAACGGCACCCGGGTCGACACCGCGATGCTCACCGACGGCGACACCGTCACCATCGGCAACATCGACCTGGTCTTCGCCGGCGGCACGCTGGCCCGGCGCACCGAAACCGAGGCGGCCACCGCGACCGGCGGCCTCGATGTCCGCGGCGTGACGTGGACGATCGAGAACAACAAGACGCTGCTGGAGAACATCTCGCTGACCGCGCGCCCCGGCACTCTCACGGCGGTCATCGGGCCCTCGGGTGCGGGCAAGTCGACGTTCGCGCGACTGGTCGCCGGCTACACCCATCCGACAAGTGGCACAGTCACTTTCGAGGGTCACAACGTCCACGCCGAGTATGCCTCGCTGCGTTCCCGGATCGGGATGGTGCCCCAGGACGACGTGGTGCACGGCCAGCTGACGGTGAACCAGGCGCTGATGTACGCCGCCGAACTTCGCCTTCCTCCCGACACCACCAAGGAGGACCGCCAGCAGGTGGTAGCCCAGGTTCTCGGGGAGCTGGAGATGACCCAGCATGGCGAGACCCGGGTGGACAAGCTGTCCGGCGGGCAGCGCAAGAGGGCCTCGGTGGCACTGGAGCTGCTGACCGGTCCGTCGCTGCTGATCCTCGACGAGCCCACCTCGGGCCTGGATCCCGCGCTGGACCGGCAGGTCATGACGATGCTGCGCCAGCTGGCCGACGCCGGCCGCGTGGTGCTGGTGGTCACGCACTCGCTGACCTATCTCGACGTGTGCGATCAGGTGCTGCTGCTGGCGCCGGGCGGCAAGACCGCGTTCTGCGGGCCGCCCAACCAGATCGGCCCGGCGATGGGCACCACCAACTGGGCCGACATCTTCAGCGGGGTCGCCGGCGATCCCGACGGCGCCTATCAGCGCTACCTCGCTCAGACCGGTCCGACTCCCCCACCGCCGCCGGTGGAGAAGGCCTCCGACATCGGCGAGCCGACCCACACCAGCCTGCTGCGGCAGTTCTCCACCATCGCGCGGCGTCAGATGCGGTTGATCATCTCCGACCGCGGCTACTTCGCGTTCCTGGCGCTGCTGCCGTTCATCATGGGTGTGCTGTCGCTGTCGGTGCCCGGCACCGTGGGCTTCGGGGTGCCCGACCCGATGGGCAACGCCCCCAACGAACCTGGCCAGATCCTGGTGCTGCTGAACGTGGGCGCCATCTTCATGGGCACCGCCCTGACGGTGCGCGACCTGATTGGCGAGCGGCCGATCTTCCGCCGCGAGCAGGCGGTCGGGTTGTCGACGACGGCGTATCTGCTGGCGAAGGTGTGCATCTATGCGGTCTTCGCGATCGTGCAGTCCTCGATCGTCACCGCGATCACGATCGCGGGTAAGGGTTCCCCGACGCAGGGCTCGCTGACGTTCCTGTCGCCGACGCTGGAGCTGTTCGTGGTGATGGCGGCGACGACGGTCACCGCCGCGATGGTGGGTCTTGCCCTGTCGGCGATGGCCAAGTCGAACGAGCAGATCATGCCGCTGCTCGTGGTGGCCGTCATGAGTCAGCTGGTGTTCTCCGGTGGCATGATCCCGGTGACCGGTCGCCTGGTGCTCGACCAGTTGTCCTGGATCACCCCGGCCCGCTGGGGATTCGCCGCGTCGGCGTCGACCGTCGACCTCATCAAGCTGGTGCCGGGACCGCTGACCCCCAAGGACCGGCACTGGGAGCACACCGCGGGGGCATGGTGGTTCGACATGGCGATGCTCGGCGCGCTGTGTGTCGGCTACCTGAGCTTCGTACGATGGAAGATTCGACTCAACAGCGCCTAGATTTTAGGGCGTAGCCCGCCCGGCAACGATCAACTACGTTGGAAGAAAGAACTTTTCAACGGAGGGATGACGATGCCACGAGCAGTGAAGTTCACCCAGCACGGCGACATCGATGTGCTTGAGGTGGTCGAGGTTCCCCGACCGGTCCCAGCGGCCGGACAGGTGCTGGTCGAGATGAAGGCGGCCGGGATCAACCCCGGTGAGGCATCAATTCGCAAGGGCTTGCTGGAGTCCGTGTTCCCCACGACGTTCCCGTCCGGGGAAGGCAGCGACATCGCCGGAGTGATCGCAGAAGTCGGCCCGGGCGTTGACGGATACTCCGCCGGAGACGAGATCATCGGCTTCACCGAGACGCGATCCAGCCACGCTGACCTCGTCCTGCTAGAGGTCGCCGACCTGGTCGCCCGCCCGGCCACGGTGCCATGGGAAGTGGGCGGCGCCCTGTACGTGGCGGGCACCACCGCCTACGCCGCTGTCGAGGCGGTGAGCGTCGCGGCCGGCGATGTTGTGGTGGTCTCGGGTGCGGCAGGCGGCGTGGGGTCGATCGCGGTGCAGCTGGCCGTCCACCGAGGCGCCAAGGTGATCGGTCTGGCCAGTGCGGCCAATCACGAGTGGCTGGCAGGCCACGGGGTCATCCCGGTGGCGTACGGGGATGGAGTCGCCGAGAGCATCACGTCAGCCGCCGGCGGCAAGGTTGATGCGTTCATCGACACCTTCGGCGCCGACTACATCCGACTCGCGCTGAATCTTGGTATCGCACCGGACCGGATCGACACGATCATCAACTTCGCCGATGCCGCCGAGTTCGGGGTGAAAGCCGAAGGCAACAGCGCGGCGAACAATGCCCGCGTCCTGGGCGGACTGGTCGACATGATCGCCGCCGGTGATCTCGACATCCCGATCGCGAGCGTCTACCCGCTCGCAGAGGTCCGCGAGGCGTATCGGGAACTCGAGCAGCGCCGTACCCGGGGCAAGATCGTGCTGGTGCCGTAACAGAACTCTGTTGTCGAGACCGAAGCACGCTGACATCTGATCGTTGGCGTGTATGTCAGCCACTGTTCACCGATCCGACATACCGTGCCGGTCATGACGATGAGAACGGCGATTGTCGCCGCAGGAGTGGCTTTTTCGATCGCGATGGCACCGGTTGCGGGCGCGGCTCCCACCGACCCGACAGCGGACACCTTCGGCGGCTGGAACCGGTTGCTCGACGACGGCGGCAACGTGATCACGGTGTGGCAAGTCAGCAACCTCAAGCCGAGCAGCGACACCATCCCCGGCTACCCGCTGGCGGGCAAGCTTTGGGAGGCCACCGCAGCGGTACGGGCCGCCAAAGGCACTGTGACACCGATCATTCCGGACTTCAATGCCCGCGCCGCCAGCGGCGCCAACTACCAGGTGCTCTGGCAGGCCGCGACTCCCGCCGGCATCAGCGGCGCGACCCTGCCGCAGGGCGCCAAGTCAGCAGGCAAGCTGTACTTCGACGTGACCGGGCCGGCGCCGACCCAGGTCGTCTACAACAACGCCGGAGTCGACCTGCTGGTCTGGAAGTAGTCGGCTCTCACTGCCGCTGGTTGGGTCCCCAGTTCCAGACGGCCGGATCGGCCTGCGGGTACTGCGCACAGGCGTCGGTGGCTTTGGCGACGACGCCCTTGTTGTTGAAGAACAACTTCGCCCAGTTGCCCCAGTGTGTGGCCATCTGCTCGAAGTAGATGTCGGTCGCCGTGTCTTCGGAGTATTGCCGGCGCCCCGCGGCGTCCAGCGAGAAGAACCAGTAGATCCGGTCGCGGGCGGCGTTCTCGATGTCGACGGGCCGGTTGTTGTAGTCGATCATGTAGCGCTCGTAGTAGATCGGCGAGGTGTCGCGCGCCGCGGCCATGTACTGGTCGACTGTGCAGGCGGTCTGGATGATCCGCTTGGGGATCGGGAAGTCGTCGGTGGCGTCGGCCGCCGCCGTGCCTGGAACGATGGTCAGACCCGCGACCACTGCTGCGACGACCGCAGCTGTCTGGCGTAAATGCACTGTGAATCCTTCAGCTGGGTTGGGTGGTTGCGGCCTGCTGCAGCAAGACCTGGCGCTCTGGGCAGTAGATGGGATAGGCCAGCGCCACGAACTGCCACGCCTGCACCGTGGTGGCATTCTTCGGGAGCTGCCCGGCGACGAACCGTGCCGAGTCGGCGGCACTGCGATCGACGCCGCCATTGAGCCGCTCGCAGGCGATCTTTGCGATCCAGGCGTTGTAGTCGCGCGGACCGTAGACACCGACGGTGTGCAGTTGATTGGCGAAATCGATATCCGGGTCGGCATGCGCGGCAGGTGCCGAAGCGACCAGCAGCGCGGTGAACAGAGCTCCCACGACCAACTTGTTCACGCCATTACCTCCTCGGGCGCAGCTGCGATCTGCTGCTGCTGTTTGGGCTGCGGCCAGGGCTGGGGACGGGGACGCTGCCGGACGCGCTGCGGCCACCAGAACCAACGGCCCAGCAGCGCTGCGATCGACGGCGTCATCAAGGACCGGACCACCAGGGTGTCGAACAGCAGGCCCAGACCGATGGTTGTTCCGACCTGCCCGATGATGACCATCTTGCTCACCGCCATCGACGCCATGGTGAAGGCGAAGACCAGGCCCGCGGCGGTGACCACTGAGCCGGTTCCCACCATCGCCCGGATGATCCCGGTGTTCACACCGGCCTTGATCTCTTCCTTCATGCGCGACACCAGAAGAAGGTTGTAGTCCGCGCCGACTGCCAGCAGGACGATCACCGACATCGGCATCACCATCCAGTGCAACGGCAGGCCGATGAGGTGTTGCCACAACAGGACTGACAGGCCGAAGGATGCGGCCAGGCTGAGCACCACCGTGCCGACGATGACGGCCGCGGCGGCCAGCGCCCGGGTAAGGATCACCATGATGACGAAGATCAGGATCAGCGCTGCGATGGCGGCGATGATCAGATCCCAGTTGGCACCCTGCTGCATGTCGGCGTACATCGCCGCGCTGCCACCCAGATAGATACTGGCCCCCTCCAGCGGCGTGCCCTTGATGGCGTCCTCGGCGGCGATCTTGAGCGGCTCGATCCGGGAGGTGCCTTCCTCGGTCAGCGGGTCGCCCTGGTGGACGATGGTGAAGCGCACGGCGTGCCCGTCCGGTGACAGGAACAGCTTGATACCGCGCTTGAAATCGTCATTGTCGAAAGCTTCCGGCGGCAGGTAGAACGAGTCGTCGTTCTTGGCTTGATCGAATGCCTGGCCCATCGCCGTGTTGTCTTTGATGTTGGCCATGGTCTGGTCCTGTTGCGCCTTCTGGGCCTGATACTGGTTGAGCATCAGCTGCTTCTGGCTCTTCATCGACTCGATCATCCCCGGCATCACCGTGACCATCTGCCCGGTCAGGTCGGACATGTGCCGCAGATCAGGAAGCAGCTGCTGGAAATCGTCGGACATCGTGGCGATGCCGTCCAGGGAATCGAAGACCGAGCGCAGCGACTGACACATCGGGATGTCGAAACAGTGCGGCTCCCAATAGAAGTAGTTGCGTATCGGCCGGAACTGGTCGTCGAAGTCGGCGAGGTGGTCGCGCACCGTCGCGATGTCGTCCGAGGTGACGGCCATCTTGTCGGACATGCTCCGGGTGACCTGGGATAGCTGCTGCGTGATGCCTTCCATCTTGGTCATCGAATCGATGGTCACCTGCATGTCATCGGCTTGTTTGAGCGTGTTGGCGATAATGGTCTGCTGGTAGTCATTGTTCATGAGCTGACCAGTTCCGTTCTGGCTCAGCGAGTATGGAATCGTGGAGTGCTCGATGGGCTTGCCGTCCGGGCGGGTGATGGTCTGAACCTGGGCAATCCCGTGCACCCGCGCCAGCGCCTTGGCGATCTTGTCGATCACCAGGAAGTCGGCCGGATTGCGCAGATCGTGGTCGGACTCGACCATGAGCAGATCGGGGTTCATCTTGGCCCGGGAGAAGTGCCGTTCCGCCGCCGCGTAACCGACGTTGGCCGACACAGTGCTGGGCAGGTAGATCCGATCGTTGTAGGTGGTGTGGTAGCCGGGCAGGGTTAGGAGCCCCACCAGTGACACCGCCACAGCGCAAACCAGAATGGCGCCGGGCCAACGGACAGTCGCAGTCCCAACTGCGTGCCACAGTTTCTGCTTCCCAACACCTTTGGGCTCCAAGACGCGGCCGAAGCGACTCGCCACCGAGACCAGTGCCGGACCCAGAGTGAGCGACATGGCGACCACAATCACCATGCCGGAGGCCAGTGGGATTCCCATGGACTGGAAATAGGGCAGTCGGGTGAAGTGCAGGCAGAAGGTAGCGCCGGCGATGGTCAAGCCCGATGCCAGCACCACGTGAGCGGTGCCGTGGAACATGTCGTAATAGGCCGACTCGCGGTCTTGGCCGGCGCGGCGCGCCTCCTGATATCTGCCGATCAAGAAGATCGCGTAGTCCGTCGCCGCCGCGATCGCCAACGTAACGACCATATTGGTCGCGAATGTGGTCAGCCCGAAAACGTTGTGGTAGCCGAGGAATGCGACCACCCCCCGAGCGCCGGACAGTCCGAGCCCCATCATCACCATCACGATGAGCGTGGTGATGATCGATCGATAGACGATCAACAGCATGACGGCGATGACGCCGAACGTGACGAGCTCGATCAGCTGCATGCTCTTGTCGCCGATGACGTTCTGGTCTGTGGTGGTGGCCGCGGGACCGGTGACATAGGCCTTCACCCCCGGCGGGGCCGGGGTGTCCGCGATGACCTTGCGGACGGCCTCCACCGACTCGTTGGCGAGTGTTTCGCCCTGATCGCCGCCGATGTACACCTGAACGTAGGCGGCTTTGTTGTCGGCGCTCTGGGCACCGGAGGCAGTAAACGAATCCCCCCAGAAGTCCTGGACATGCTGGACGTGTGTGGGGTCGGCGCGCAGCTGCTGAACAATCTTGTCGTAGAAGGCGTGCGCGTCGGCGCCGAGCGGTTGATCGCCTTCGAGGACCACCATCACCGAGCTGCTGGTGTTGTACTCCTTGAACACCTCGCCGACCCGTTTGGTCGCGATCAGCGACGGCGCGTCGTTGGGGCTCATCGACACCGCACGCAGCTTTCCGACATCCTCGAGCGAGGGCACCATCGTGGTCAGCACCACGATCAGCGCGATCCAGCCCAGGATGATCGGCACTGCGAACGTGCGGATGAACCGCGGAATGCGCGGGTGTGCGCGATGGCGGGCTGCGGGGATGGCGTCGGTCGGCGCCTCGCCGACGTCGAGGCTCATGCTGACTTCACCAAACAGAAGGTCGCAGCATTCATCCCCGTTGCGGTCCTCTCCTCTTTGACCACGTCATCGACGGTGATCCGGCATCCGATGGAATCCCCATCGCCCTGGACCAGGACGTTCGGCGAGGCCGAGGGGTTTGTGGTGGTCAGCGTCACCGACCAGGGCAGCGTGACGCTCCCGGTCCGCTGGGGCCGGCCGTCGAGGTCGACGTAGTTGACCACTGCCGTCGCGCCCGAACCGAAGACTTCGTAGGTCACCACCTTGGGATCGAAATCCTCTGCGCTGTCGGAGGTTTTCTGCGTCACGATCACCGGGTTGGAACCGAAGATCGTGCGGGCGTTCGTTACCGCGACCACTCCGACCGCGACAACGACGACCACCAGCGCGGGAATCCAGATCCGGCTCAGAACCCGGGTCACTGCGCACCCCACCCAAGCGGTGTGTCGTCGACAAATCTCATGACAGGTGGCCTTTCAGCGTGGACAGCGACCCCGATTTCGGCGGTCAGCGCGGTACTGAGCGTTGCTAAGCAGAAAGCTAACGGCATAAGTGGATAAAGTCAATCCGCTTTTGTGTGGCCGCCGTTACACTGGCCCAGGTGACGCCCCACCCGACATCGGATCGCCCGTTGCGCAAGGATGCGCAACGCAACCGGCAGCTGATCATCGACTCCGCCCGCGACCTGTTCGCGCGAAAAGGACTGGAGCCCAGCCTCAACGACGTCGCTCACCACGCAGGTGTCGGAGTCGGCACGGTGTACCGGCGCTTCGCGAGCAAAGAGGAACTGCTGGAGGCGATCTTCGAGGACGGCCTGATCCAGCTGGCGGCGCTGGCCGAAGAAGCGATGCACCATGAGGATTCGTGGCAGGGGTTCGTCTGGTTCTTCGAGCAGATGTGCCAGCAGACAGCCACCGACCGGGGTCTGCGTGAGGTCGCATTCAGCAAGCGCTACGCGGGAAACCGCGTGCAGGCCGCGCGGGAACACCTGGTCCCCGCGCTGACCAGGCTCGTCGATCGCGCGCAGGCCGACGGCCACCTCCGTCCGGAGATCGCCTCCGCGGACATGCCGATCATGGGGTTGCTCATCGGCACGGTCAGCGAGTTCGCCGGTGAGGTCAGACCCGACCTTTGGCGACGTTATGTGGCGTTGTTCATCGAGGGTTTGCGCCGTCGCCCCGAGCAGGTGGCGCTGCCGGTCGAGGCGCTCAGCGAGGCCGAACTCGATCTGGCAATGCACACCTGGGAGCCGGCGGGAACTCCCGCACAATCCACCCGCGCGCAGTAACGGCAGTCATTGCCCGGTGACGTCGAGGCCGTGGGCGACGGCGAACGCCAGCGCCTGAGCGACGTCGATCTTCGCGCCGCGGCAGGCCGCAGTAGTCCACAGGGAAGCATCCACCCGCGCCCCGCGCAGGTCGGCCTGCTCGAGGCGCAGCCCGTTGGTGCGAGCACCACTGAGGTCGGCCCCACGTAACACCGTCTTGCGCAAGTCGGCCTGCACCAGGCCCGCCTCCCGAAGCCGGCAACCGGACAGGTCGACCCCACGCAGATCGGCCCCACCGAGCACAGCCAGAGTGAAGTCGACCTCGTCGAACACGGCGGGTCGCATCCGGCAGTTCTCGAATGTCGAACCCAGCATGCTGCAATTGCGAAACGTGCTGTGCCACAGCGTTGTTCTCAGAAACCGGCAGTTGCGGAACGCCGATCCCAGATGGGTCGACTCGGCCAGGTTCACCCCACCGAAGTCACATTCGGTGAACACCACCCGCTCGGTCTGCAGGCCGGCCAGGTCCTCGTCACGGAAGTCGTGGCCGACGAACTCCCGGTCGGCCCAGTTCGGCACCGGCGCCTCTACGGGTGGCTCGTCGCGAGGCTGGCCAGGGCGTACTCGCTGACCGCGATCAGCGCGTCGGTGGCCGACTTGCGATCCCTGGCATCGACGGTGATCACCGGCGTGGTGTTCGGCAGCGTGAGTGCCTTGCGCACCTCGTCAGTGGGATAGCTTGGCGCACCGTCAAATTCGTTGACCGCGATCAGGAACGGCAGCTTGCGGTGCTCGAAGAAGTCGACTGCGGGAAAGCTGTCCTGCAGACGGCGCACGTCGACCAGGATGATCGCCCCGATGGCCCCGTGCACCAGGTCGTCCCACATGAACCAGAACCGGCGCTGCCCGGGCGTGCCGAACAGATAGAGCACCAGGTCGCTGTCGAGGGTGATCCGGCCGAAGTCCATCGCCACCGTCGTCGTCGACTTGCCCGGCGTCGCCTCCAGAGCATCGACGGACGCCGACGCGTCGGTCACCATCGCTTCGGTGCGCAGCGGCATGATCTCGGACACCGCTCCGACGAACGTCGTCTTGCCGGCACCGAACCCACCGGCGATGACGATCTTCGTCGAGGCGGCTGGGCGCCCCTCAGAGGGCTCGTAGGCCACGCAGGGTCCTCCCTATGAGTTCACGGCGCTCGTCCACCGAGGAGCGATCGGTCAGTGTTGTGTGTACCCGAAGATATCCCGATGTGACCAAGTCACCGACGAGGACCCGCGCGACACCGAGAGGCAATCCCAGCGTGGCCGAGATCTCGGCTACCGACGGGCTGTCGGCACACAGGTGACAGATCCGGCCACGGACGTCACCGGAGGGCCAATGGTGCGGCAGCGCCGAGCCCACGGTCTGGACCGGGGCCTCCAGCGGCAACTCGACGGTGGTGTCGGTGCGCCCGGACGTCAGCGCATACGGGCGAACGAGATTCGCCTGCGCCTCAGGTGTCGACCGTTCGTCCATGATGGATCACGACGGTTGCGGGGCTCGACGCGACGAGGAGACGACGTTGCCCACCCGCTCGACCAAAACCGCCATCTCATAGCCGATCTGGCCGATATCGCAATTCGGGGTGGCCAGCGTGGCCAGTTGCGAGCCGTCGCCGACTCGCATCACCAGCAGGTAGCCGCCGGCCATCTCGACCACCGACTGCAGCACCTGGCCGCCCTCGAAGAGTTGCGCGGCACCGGCGGCCAGACTGGCCAGCCCCGAGGTGACGGCGGCCAGCTGCTCTGCGCGGTCACGCGGGAGCTGCTCGCTGGCGGCGATCAGCAGACCGTCCACCGACACCAGCACCGCGTGCGACACACCGGGCACCTCGCGGGTGAAGTTGGACACCAGCCAGTCCAGCGAGTTGTTCTGCGCGCGTGGCGGATAGGTCATTGCTGATCTCGTCCGTTCTCGGTGGGACCGGATTGGGAATTGGCACGCGCGGCCCGCACACCGCCGAAGTGGCTGCTGAAGGACGCGCGGACGGCCTCGGGATCGCGCCGGGGAAGATCGGGCGCCGGGGGCTGCGGAGCGGGCGGAATTCCGTTGGCCGCCACAGTGTTCGGATCGGCCGCTCCGGGAACCAGCCGCGCACCGGGCTCACGTACCGGCAAGCCGTGCTCGGTGTGGGCCTGAACCGGCACGTTGTCGACATCGCCGGCCGTAGCCCAGCCGTTGTCCCACACCGACTTCCAGTCCTGCGGCACCGCCACCGTCTTGGGGTCGACCAGGAATTCCGAGAGCATCTTCTGGTAGATGAAGTCGGTGTCGGTGTCCTCGGCCTCCGGTGCCCCCAGGTCCGCGGCCAGCACGTCGAGGTCGCTGACGTCGATGGGCGTCTCCTCGAGCGTCTTCTCCGCACGTTCGCGCGCGGTGAAGAACGACGAGGTGTTGGTCGGCTGATCGTGCGCGGCGACGGGGGCGTCGGCGGTTGTCTCGGCGTCGGCGAACCATCGCGACGGCTGCGGTTCGGGCTCCGGTTCCGGTTCGGGCTGCTGGCCGGGAGGACCGGTGATGCCGCTGGATCCCGGGGAGCGCCGGGGCAGACCGACGACCGGCTGACCCTCGACTGCCGGGGCGGCGAACAACGCCGCCCGGGCGTCCTCGTCGTCGCCGGCCTGAAGCTCGGTCTCGGCGCCGAACCGCCGCGCGTCCGGGCCGATGGGCGCACCGTGTTCGAGGAGCCCCGGCGGCACGTAGAGCTCGGCGGTGGTGCCCGAGGACGGCTGGCCTGCGATCGTGTTGCGCAGCCGCACCACCATGCCGTGCATGTGGGCGAGCCGCCCGACCACGAAAAGTCCCATGTGGCGGGTGTTGTCGGGGCTGACCTCACCGCCGGCGTGCAAGCGCATGTTGGCGATCCGCAAGTCGGCATCGGTCATGCCGATTCCGTCGTCGTGAACCTCCACCAGCACACCCGCATTGCTGGTGTGCACCGCGGTGACCCGCACCGGCGAAATCGGCGGCGAGTAGCGCAGCGCGTTATCGATCAGCTCGGCGAGCATGTGCACCGCGTCGCCGGAAACCTTGCCCACCAGGGCCGAGTCCGGCACGGTGCCGATCTCGACGCGCTTGTAGTCCTCGACCTCGGACACCGCACCGGTGATCGCACTCGCCAGCGGCAGGGAGTCGCGTTGCTCGCGGGACACCTGGGCGCCGGCGAGCACCAGCAGATTGGCGCCGATGCGCCGCATCCGGGTGGCGAGGTGGTCCAGACGGAACAGACTCTCCAGGCGCTCGGGGTCCTTCTCGTTGCGCTCCAGCCGGTCGATCAGCGCGAGCTGCTGGTCGACCAGGGAGCGGTTGCGCCGCGACATGGTTTCGAACATGTCGTTGACCAGCAGCCGCAGCCGGGCTTCGTCACCGGCGAGCAGCAGGGCCTGGGTGTGCAGCTCGTCGACGGCGTGGGCTACCTGGCCGACTTCTTCGGTGGTGTAGACCGGCAGCGGCTGCGGCTCGCGCTCGTCACCGGCGCGCACCCGGGCGATCTCCTGCTCGAGATCGGTGTGGGCCACCTTCAGCGCGCCGTCGCGCAGCGTGCGCAGTGGCCGGATCAGCGACCGGGCCACCAGGAACACGACGATCAGCGCGATCACGAACACGGCGAGGATCAACAGTGCGTCGCGGATCGCGGCGTTGCGGCGGTCGTTGGCCAGTGCCTGAACGGACTTGGTGATCTCACGGGTGGTGCCGGTGACGACTTCTGCGGCGATCGTGTCGGTGGCCTGCAACGACTGGCGCAGGTCGAGGTTGCCGACCAGCACCGCATCCGGGTTCGACATGATGCCCATTCGGCGGACCATCTCGCCCTGGAGGATCTTGACGTCCGAGGATCCGACACCGAGCACCTGGCTCATATCGAACAACGTCGACGGCTCGGTGCCGGCCAGGGTGACCATCGAGGTCCGCAGTTCCGGCTCGGCCAGCTCACCGCCCTGTTCGACGAGTAACTCCTGCATGAACATCTGGCCGCGGGCACCGACGGCACGGCTGAGGCCCTGGGTCTGGGCGCGCAGCTTCTCGTCGTCGAGGCGAACCGACCCGTTGATGGCGTCCTCGGCGGTCAGCAGGATCGGCGCATAGGTGGTGATGCGCTCGCTCAATCCAATCGAGTTGGACGAGACCGCGCCGAGCAATTTCTGCCCGCCGGCCAGGATGTTGGTGACGCCGGTGCGGACGTCGGGGGCCACCCCGATGTCGTTGACTTTGCGCTGCAGCGAAGCCCGGGCGCTGTCGAAGGTATTGGTGGCCGACGCGGTGTCGCCGTTGGACGAGTACGCCAGCAGCGCCGCCTCCAGCGCAGACATGTAGTTCTCGATCGACGGGATTATCTGGACGCGGTCGGCCGCCAGTTGTAGATCGCGTGCGGAGTTGAGCCCGGCGTAGACCCGCGCGCCACCGAAAGCCAGCGCCAGTGCGAGCGGGACGGCGACGATCGCGAACACCTTGCGCCGCACCGGCCAGTTGCGCAACGACCACCGGGACGGAACCTTCACCGGCGCGACCGGTCGCTCAGGGTCCGACGGCACCTGCCCCACCCCGTCGGGGGTGGCGAACATGGTCACCGCACTGCGGCCGGGCTGACGACCGCTGCACCGATATTCAGTGTTCTCGCCTGCTTCATTGGGACTTCCTGGTCATCGCTCACCCGTGGCATGCCAACGAGACAGCGAATTACGCCTGGCAATTCGTCGAGTATGACAGCGTTCGCCCAGCATCTCCATAGTCGTTACTGAACAGAGAGGTTGTGCGGGCGGCTCTGCGCGGCTTTACGGGGTGGCGAGCAAATTGCACTGCAGCACAACTGAGATCATCATCGGATGTTCCGGGTGATGTTTTACCAGCCGCGTATCGCGCCGAATACCGGTAACGCGATCCGCATGGTGGCCGCGACCGGATGCGAACTGCACCTGGTCGAGCCGCTGGGTTTCGACCTGTCCGAACCCAAGCTGCGTCGCGCCGGGCTGGACTACCACGATCTGGCGTCGGTGACCGTGCACCCCGGCCTCGACGCCGCGTGGGCGGCGGTCGGCGGCGCTCGGGTGTTCGCGTTCACCGCTCACGCCGAGCGGCCGTTCACCGACGTCGCCTACCTGCCCGGCGATGTGTTGCTGTTCGGGCCCGAACCCACCGGGCTGGACGAGGCGACGCTGGCCGACCCGCACATCACCGGCCGGGTTCGCATCCCGATGCTGTCGGGGCGGCGCTCACTGAATCTGTCCAACGCGGCGGCCGTCGCCGCCTACGAGGCGTGGCGGCAAAACGGCTTCGCCGGTGGGGTCTAGGGGCAGGAGCGCAGCGACCGGGGATTGGGCGTGACTCACCAGGTATCGAAGTGGGCCAGCTGCTCGGCGGGCAGCCGCTTGGCCGGCTTGAAGCTGGTGCCCTTGGTGTAGGCGATCGGGAACAACCCACCCTGGGTGTACTGCTCGAAGGGAATGCCGAGCAACTCAGCGGCCTGCTTCTCACCGTCGCCGATCAGGTGCAGCGTGGTCCAGGCCGAGCCCAAGCCGCGGGAGCGCAGCGCCAGCATGAAACTCCAGACCGCGGGGAGCAGCGAACCCCAGAAGGAGGCCTGCATACCGGCATCGGCGCCCTCCGGACGGCCCTCCAGTAACGGGATCAGGAAGACCGGGGCCTTCTCCAGGTTCTCGTTGAGGTACACCGCCGAACTCAGCACCGCGTCCATCTGCTCGTCGCGGATATCGCCGCGGACGGGGCTGGGCATGCCCAGATACGGGGTGGCCGTCGCCCGGTAAATGTCGGCGAGCGCCTTCTTCTTGGCGGGGTCCTCGACGAACATAAACTGCCAGCCCTGCGCGTTTGATCCGGTCGGCGCCTGCAGCGCGAGGTCGAGACACTCGATCAGGACCTCACGCGGCACCGGCTTGTCGAAGTCGAGCCGCTTGCGCACCGATCGGGTGGAGGTCAGGAGTTCATCAGCGGTCAGATCGAGTGTCATGTCGCCGAGACTACATTCGGGTTCATGGCCCCCGACCTGACTCCTGAAGTTACCGATCGACTCGTTGCCGATCACTACGGCTGGCTCACCACCGTGGCGAAATCCGGCCAGCCGGTGCCCAAACTGGTGTGGTTCTACTTCGACGGCATCGACGTCATCGTCTACACCGAGCCGACTGCGGCCAAGGTGCGCCACATTCGGGCCCACCCGCAGGTGAGCCTGAACTTGGACTCCGACGGAAACGGGTCGGGCATCATCGTCGTCGGCGGTGCCGCCGTGGTGGACTCCGAGGATGCCGACCCCCGCGACGACGAGCCCTATTGGGCGAAGTACCGCGAAGCGGCTGACCAGTTCGGTCTGACCGAGGCGATGGCCGGCTACAACCTGCGGCTGCGGATCAGCGTCGACAAGGTGTGGACCACCCCGACGGCGTAGCGTCCAATTCTGGTGAGCGTGCGCCAAATGCCACCCCGGTCGGCGTGTCCCTGAGCCGACACGCACGCTCGCGAATGCACTTAACGGAAGTCGCGCGAGCGGGAGTTCACCTTCATCGTGATGCGGCCCATCCGTTCGGCGATCACCGTCACCGCGCCGGTGGCGTTCTGCACCTGACCGCGGATCAGCAGGGCTGAGGCCGTCTGCGCCAGCTTGCGGTGCCGGCTCCACACCCCCGGGGTGCACAGCACGTTGACCATGCCGGTCTCGTCCTCGATGTTCATGAACGTCACGCCCTGGGCGGTGGCCGGGCGCTGGCGGTGGGTCACCGCCCCGGCGATCAGGACCCGGCTGCCGTCGGGCACGCCGAGGAGCTGATCGGCAGGGACGACGCCCATCGCGTCGAGGTCCTCGCGCAGGAACTGCGTCGGGTAGCTGTCCGGAGAGATGCCGGTGGCCCACACGTCGGCGGCGGCCAGTTCCACCTCGGTCATCCCGGGCAGCGCCGGAACGTGCGACGACGAGCCCACCCCGGGCAGCCGGTCGGGCCGCTGGGTGGCCGCCGCCCCGGCCGCCCACAACGCCTCGCGGCGGGTGACCGCGAAGCAGCCCAGCGCCCCGGCGGTGGCCAGTGCCTCGGTCTGCGGCACTGAAAGCACCACGCGTTCAGTGAGATTCAGTAGCGAGGCATACGGCCCGTTGACCGCCCGCTCGTCGACGATGCGCTGAGCCAGCTCGTCACCGATATGGCGCACCGCACCCAGGCCCAGCCGCACCTGCAGGCCATGGTTCTCCAGCGTGGCGTGGGCAAGGCTGGCGTTGACGTCGGGCCCGTGCACCTCGACGCCGTGGCGGCGGGCGTCGGCGACCAGCGACTGCGGGGAGTAGAAGCCCATCGGCTGGGCGCGCAGCAGTGCCGCGCAGAACGCCGCCGGATGGTAGAGCTTGAACCACGAGGAGTAGTACACCAGCGAGGCGAAGCTCAGCGAATGACTCTCGGGGAAACCGAAATTGGCGAATGCCTCCAGCTTCTCGTAGATCCGGTCGGCCACGTCCCCGGTGATACCGTTCCGCTGCGCCATCCCGGCGTAGAAGCGGTCGCGAAGTCGCCGCATCTTCTCGGTGGAGCGTTTGGACCCCATGGCCCGGCGCAACTGGTCGGCCTCGGCAGCCGAGAACCCCGCACAGTCCACCGCCAGCTGCATGAGCTGTTCCTGGAACAGCGGAACCCCCAATGTCTTTCGCAGGGCCGGTTCCATCGAAGGGTGGTCGTAGACGACTGGCTCCAGGCCGTTGCGCCGCTTGATGTAGGGGTGCACCGAGCCGCCCTGGATGGGGCCGGGCCGGATCAGCGCCACCTCCACCACCAGGTCGTAAAACACCCGCGGCTTCAGCCGCGGCAGGGTGGCCATCTGCGCCCGGGACTCCACCTGGAACACCCCGACGGAGTCGGCTTTCTGCAGCATCTCGTATACCGCTGGATCGGACAGGTCCAGCCGGGCCAGGTCGACCTCGACCCCCTTGTGCTCGGCGAGCAGGTCGATGCAGTAGTGCAGCGCCGAGAGCATACCCAGGCCGAGTAGGTCGAACTTCACCAAACCGATTGCCGCACAGTCATCTTTGTCCCACTGCAGCACACTGCGGTTCTCCATCCGCGCCCATTCCACCGGGCACACGTCGGCGATCGGCCGGTCACAGATCACCATGCCCCCGGAGTGGATGCCCATGTGCCGGGGCAGGTTCTTGATCTGGAGCGCCAGGTCGATCACCGGTTCGGGGATGTCCTCGATGTCGGGCGAGTCGGCCAGCCCGTTCCACCGGCTGATCTGCTTGCTCCAGGCGTCCTGCTGACCCTGCGAGAAGCCCAGTGCGCGAGCCATGTCGCGCACCGCGCTGCGCCCGCGGTAGGTGATGACGTTGGCGACCTGAGCGGCATAGTCACGGCCATAGCGGTCGTAGACGTATTGGATCGCCTTCTCGCGCAGGTCGGATTCGATGTCGATGTCGATGTCGGGCGGCCCGTCGCGGGCCGGGGACAGGAACCGCTCGAAGAGCAGACCATTGGCCACCGGATCGACGGCGGTGACCCCCAGTGCGTAGCAGACCGCCGAGTTGGCCGCCGATCCACGGCCCTGGCACAGGATGTCGTTGCGCCGGCAGAACTCGGTGATGTCGTGCACCACCAGGAAGTAACCCGGGAACTTCAGCTGGGAGATGACGTCGAGTTCCCGCTCGATCTGGGCGTAGGCCTTCGGCGCACCGGCCCTCGGACCGTAGCGCCGGGCGGCCCCGAGCATGGTCAGCTCGCGCAGCCAGCTGTCCTCGGTGTGCCCCTCGGGCACGTCGAAGGGAGGCAGCTGGGGGGCGATCAGCGCGAGCCCGAAGGCACACTGCTCACCGAGATCAGCTGCGGCGGTGACCACTTCGGGATACTCGAAGAACAGCCGGGCCATCTCGTCACCGGAGCGCAGGTGCGCCCCACCCAGCGGGGCCAACCAGCCGGCCGCGGAGTCCAGGGACTGGCGGGCGCGGATCGCACCCATCGCCATGGCCAGCCTGCCACGCCCGGGGTCGGCGACGTGCGCGGCGGTGGTGGCGACCACCGTCAGCCCGAACCTCGGCGCGAGCGCGGCCAGGACGGCGTTACGTTCGTCATCGAGCGGGTCACCATGGTGGGTGAGTTCGATACTGACCCGCTCAGCCCCGAACCGGTCGACCAGGTCGGCAAGGGCCCGAGCGGCCGCGTCCGGCCCACCGGTCGAGAGTGCTTGTCGCACATGCCCTTTGCGGCATCCGGTCAGGATGTG
This sequence comes from Mycobacterium sp. NBC_00419, assembly GCF_036023875.1. NCBI lineage: Bacteria > Bacillati > Actinomycetota > Actinomycetes > Mycobacteriales > Mycobacteriaceae > Mycobacterium > Mycobacterium sp. NBC_00419. The sequence continues at coordinate 3,960,568 of NZ_CP107931.1, read as the reverse complement.
CCAATGCCCGCCGGCGGCCTCGGCCAGCGCGTCGTAGTCGTAGAGCGGTTTACCCTTCTCCCCGCCGGCCAGGTGTGCGCGGGCGATCTGACGCGACAGCCGGCGGTAGCCTTCCGGCCCGCGGGCCAGCACCAGCAGATGCGGGCCGGGCGGGTCGGGGGCGTCGGTGCGCGGGGTATTGCCAAGCGACAGCTCGGCACCGAAGACGGTGCGCATGTCGAGTTCCTTGGCGGCCTCGGCGAACCGCACCACCCCGTAGAGACCGTCGTGGTCGGTGAGCGCGATGGCCCGCAGATCGAGCCGCGCCGCCTCCTCGACGAGCTCCTCCGGGGTGCTGGCCCCGTCGAGAAAGCTATAGGCCGAATGCGCGTGCAGCTCGGCATAGGGAACACCGGATCGCAGCGGTTGTTCGCCTGCCGGCTGGTAGGGCTGCCGCTTTCTGGTCCAGGCGGGGCTGTCCCCGCCGTCGGCGTGCGGCTCCCCCAGTGACAGGCCGGTCCGGCGGGGCTTGCTGTTGAGCACCCGCTCCATCTCGCCCCAGCTCGGCGGGCCGTTGTGCCATCCCACCCCGTCAGCCTAATCGAACATACGTTCTAAGCGCAGGCGGTAGCGGAGAATGGACAAGAACTAGGGAAACGAGGGGTATGACGTCCGACAGGCACGATCGTGAACTGGAGTCCGAGCAGGTTTACCTGGCCGGTCTCTACGACAGGCTCGACGACAAGCGCAGGCGGGTCAAGGCCCAGTACCTCGCCTCGTACGGCGGCCCGATCGACGTTCAGGACGGCGGAACGCTGGTCGCCCGCGACGCCGAGGTGCGTGCACTGGCCCAATCCGTGGCGCGGCTGGACGTGGCCGACCACGGCTTGTGCTTCGGACGGCTGGACTCCGTCACCGGTGAGCCGCTCTACGTCGGCCGCATCGGCATCTCCGACGAGCACAGCGACCACGAGCCACTACTGATCGACTGGCGGGCACCGGCCGCCAGCGCGTTCTACGTCGCCACCGCCGCCAGCCCGCAGGGCATGCGCCGGCGCCGCCAGTTCCACTCGCTGGGTCGCCGCCTGCTCGACTTCACCGACGAGGTGTTCGGCCGACCCAATGCCGACGCCGGCGACAACAGCCCGTTCAGCAGTGACGCCGCCCTGCTTTCCGCCGTCAACGCGCCCCGCGGTGATGGGATGCGTGACATCGTCGCGACGATCCAGGCCGAGCAGGACGAGATCATCCGGCTCGACCATCCCGGCGTGCTGGTGATCGAAGGCGGCCCCGGCACCGGCAAGACCGTGGTGGCGCTACACCGCGTCGCCTATCTGCTCTACACCCAGCGTGCGCGGATCGAACGGCACGGGGTGCTGGTCGTCGGACCGAACCAGGCGTTCATGAACCACATCAGCCGCGTGCTGCCATCCCTCGGCGAGTCCGAGGTGGTCTTCATGACGGTCGGCGATCTGGTTCCCGGCCTGCACGTCACCGCCGAGGACTCCCCGAATATCGCCCGCATCAAGGGATCACGCTCGATGCTGGACGTGTTGACTGCGGCGATCGCCGACCGGCAACAGTTGCCCGAGGACCCGATCCAGATCCCACTGGCCGACATCGACATGCAGATCGCCGCCGACGCCGCCCAGTGGGCCATCGACGAGGCGCGCACCAGCGGGCTACCGCACAACCCGGCCCGCGAGGTGTTCCGGGAGATCCTCACCTATGTGTTGAGCGAACGCGCGATCTCCCGGATCGGCCGGGGCTGGCTCACCCGGGACAATCGCGAGGCCTGGGAGAAGGTGCGCACGGATGTGCTCTCCGACCTCGACGACAACGAACAGTTCGCCGCCGCCCTCGATCGCCTCTGGCCGATCCTGACGCCGCAGGATGTGTTGACCACCCTCTACACCTCGGCGGATCGTCTTCGCGCTGCCGGCGCCGACCCGTTGCTGCAGCGCGAGGACGGCGCCGCGTGGACCGTGTCGGACGTTCCACTGCTCGACGAGCTGGCCGACCTGCTGGGCCCCGACAAGCCGGCCGACGATGCCGCCGAACGGGCACGACAGGCCGAAACAGCTTATGCAGAAGGCGTATTGGACAACATGGTCGACCGCGAAGACCTGATGGACGACGAAGACCACCTGCTGGCACAGGACCTGCTCGACGCCGAGGATCTCGCCGAGCGGTTCCTCGAACGCGACACCCGCGATCTTGCCGAACGTGCCGCCGCCGACCGGGATTGGACCTACCGGCATGTGGTGGTCGACGAGGCGCAGGAGCTCTCCGAGATGGACTGGCGGGTGTTGATGCGACGCTGCCCGAGCCGGTCGTTCACGGTCGTCGGCGATCTGGCACAACGCCGTTCGATGGCCGGGGCGACATCGTGGGCAGAGATGCTCGAGCCCTACGTCCCCGGCCGCTGGGTCCACCGGCCGCTGTCGGTGAACTACCGAACGCCTGCCGAAATCATGGCCGTCGCCGCTGCGCTGCTCGCCGACTTCGCCCCTGATGTCCGGCCGCCGGAGTCGGTGCGCGCGTGCGGTGAGCGGCCCTGGTCCCGCCAGGTCACCGCGCAGACGATGGCCGCCGCCATCGAGGAATTCGTCGCATCCGAAGCCGCCCGCGAGGGAACCAGCGTCGTGATCGGGCCACCGGGTGTGCCGGGTGCCGTCGCTGCGTCTGAGACCAAGGGCCTCGAGTTCGACGCGGTGCTGGTGGTCGAGCCCGACCAGATCCTGGCCGACGGGCCGCGGGGTGCCGCCGAACTCTATGTGGCGCTCACCCGCGCAACCCAGCGGCTGGGCGTGCTACATCAACGCCCACTGCCCGCAGCGCTGACCGGACTGGCGGCGCGATGAATTACGGCCCGCCGCGGAGTCGATAGAGAGAAGACCCCGGAACAGGAGGATTCATCGTGACCGACACCGCACCACCGAAGACAGCTCTACCACCGGTCGTCGACCAGCAGGACTGGCGCACCGCACTCGATGAGCTGCGCGCACGGGAGAAAGCCGCAACCCGCGAACTCGACGCCATCGCCGCCCAGCGCCGTCGGCTGCCGATGGTCGAGATGCCGCAGTACGTCCTGATCGGCGCGGACGGGCCGGTGTGTCTGGCCGAGGTGTTCGACGGCCGCTCGCAGCTGATCGTCTACAACCACATGTGGACCGACGGCGAGCAGTGGCAATGCCCTGGCTGCACCGGTTTCACCTCCCAGTTCACCCGGCTGGAGTTCCTGGACAACTACGACGCCCGCTTCGTCATCGTCACCAATGGACCCATCGAGGAGGCGCTGGCCTACAAGAAGAGGGTCGGCAACACGATGGACTGGTACTCCTCGTCGGAGAGTTCGTTCGGCGCCGATGTCGATGCCGGCCCCGGTGCGGGTTTCGCGGTCAACGTCTTCCTGCGCGACGGCGAAACCGTCTACCGGACATGGCATACCAATGGCCGCGGCACCGAGCAGCTCAGTCACTCCTTCGCCCTGATCGACCTGCTGCCGTACGGCCGGCAGGAGGAATGGCAGGACTCCCCCGACGGATGGCCGCAGCGGCCGACCTACTCGGGCTGGTCAGGTTCCCAGGACATCGCCGCGGCCTACGGAGACAAGGTCTGAGGTCTACGCTTTCCCCGTGACCGCGACACCCGATTCAACTGATCCACAACTGCATCCCGCCGAGCCGCACCACAGCGGCGTCGGCAGCAAGCTGAACTGGCTGCGCGCCGCAGTGCTCGGCGCCAACGACGGCATCGTGTCGACAGCGGGCATCGTGGTCGGGGTGGCCGCCGCCACGGCGGAGCGCGGCCCGATCTTCACCGCAGGCATCGCCGCGCTGGCGGCGGGCGCGCTATCGATGGCCGTCGGTGAGTACGTCTCGGTGAGCACCCAGCGCGACACCGAGAAGGCGCTGCTGCACAAGGAACGCCGCGAACTCGACACCCAGCCGGCCGCCGAATTCGAAGAGTTGGCTGCCCTCTACGAGGCCAAGGGACTGTCGCCGGCCACCGCCCGCACCGTGGCCGAGGAACTCACCGACCATGACGCGTTCGCCGCGCACATCGACATCGAACTCGGTATCGACCCCGAGGAACTGACCAATCCGTGGCAGGCCGCCATCTCCTCGGCCGTCGCGTTCACGGTCGGGGCGATCCTGCCGCTGCTGGCGATCCTGCTGCCGCCGCCGTCGATGCGCGTCCCGATCACCTTCGCCGGCGTGCTCGTCGCCCTGGCCTTCACCGGGTGGATCAGTGCCCGCCTCGGCGGCGCCAATGTCCCACGCGCGATTCAGCGGGTGGTCATCGGCGGAGCGCTGGCGATGGCGATCACCTTCGGCATCGGCCACCTGGTCGGTGGCGTCGTCGGCTAGGCCCGTCGGCGACGGCGCCGCTGGTCAACGCGGATCGACGACTCGCCGCGCGTGGACGTCGGGAAGGTGGCGCGCGGCCAGTTCATAGTCGGCGTCGTCATGCAGGACTATCAATCCGTTGACAGCCGCAGTGCCACAGACGAGTAGATCGACAACCGAAAGAGCGCGCACCGCGCCCGCGAGGGCCAGTCGGTGCTGCGCGGAATCGATCCACCGCCACACGGACTTTGGCACCGGCACATCGGGGTAGACGTCGCTGAACATCTGGTTCATCTGATCGACCTCATCGGCATTGCGGGCTGACCGGCGGAACTCTGCTCGTTGCGGTTCACATGACCCGACGGCACCACTGATGAGTGCATCCGTCCACACCTCGGCCAGATTCTGTTGCCGCTGGAGACGCCAGACTGCAGAGGAATCGACCAGGAAGGAGATCAACCTCCGAGTGCCTTCTCATCGGCTCGTGCGGCGAGCCAGCCGTCGTAGTCCCAGCCGCTGGCCTGCTCGCGGGACCGGGCCAACGCTTCGACCCTTCTGAACCGTTGGACGTAGTCGCGCATCGCGAGATTGACGGCATCTTTCTTGGTATGCACGCCAGCGATCCGCATGACCGCGGCCAACGCGTCGTCGTCGAGGTCAATCTGAGTCACAGCCACGACGGACTCCTTTGTTGGCGATATATGCAGTCAGCATACATCGCCAACAAAGTGCAGGTCCGCGGGTCAGAGATACTCGGCGACGCCGTCGTCGAGCACCACCCGGGCACCTGCGCCGTCGGGCCCGGCCGCCTCGGTGCGATAGATGGCCTTGCCCGCCTCGGTGCGCCAGATGGAGGTCGTCAGCGTCTCGCCGGGGAACACCGGAGCGGAGAACCGCGCGGCCACCGCCGTCAGCTTCGAGGCGTCATTGCCGGCCAGTTCGGCCAGCAGCGCACGCCCGGCGAAGCCATAGGTGCACAACCCGTGCAGGATCGGCGTCGGGAAGCCGGCCATCTCGCGGGCGAACCACGGGTCGCTGTGCAGCGGGTTGCGGTCACCGGAGAGCCGGTAAAGCAGCGCCTGGTCCACGCGGGTCGGCGAGACGATGCGGGCGTCGGGCTCACGGTCGGGGAACTCCGGGGCGGCCGGCCGCTGACCGGGCTGGCCGCCGAAACCACCGGCCCCGCGGATCACCGCGGTGGACAGCGTCTCGACAACGAGCTCGCCGGTGGCCGGGTCGGTGCCCTTGCCGCGCAGCATGACGATGCCGTTCTTGCCCTCGCCCTTGTCCTGGATGTCGGCCACCTCGCCCACCACTGACAGCGAGCCGGACGCGGGCAGCGGCTTGTGAAGGCGGATCTCCTGGGAGCCGTGCAGCAGTAGGCCGAAGTTGAACGAGCCCACTTTGCCGACCGCGGCGAAGCCCGTGCAGCAGATCACCGCGAACGTCGGCAGTACCTGCTGGGCGATGTCGTGGCTGTTCTCGGTGGTGAACGCCAGATCGTCGACGCCGGCGCCCACACCCAGGGCGTAGAGCAGCGTGTCGCGTTCGGTCCACTCGTAGAGGTGAGGTTCGGTCACTGCTCCGATTGCCGTGGGGTCAAGTGCCATTGCGCCGCTCCTGGGGTCTCCGATGATCGGCTCAATAGTCGCACTCCGGAAAATCTCGCACGCCGAAGCCGGGGACAAGGCACGCTATTGGCATGCATCGTTCGCGTCTCCGGTCTCTTGTCGCGGTCCTGGCCGCCCTGATGGCGATGGTTCTCGTCGCCTCCTGCAGCTCTTCGGCTCCCAAGGAGCGGACGATCACCCTGACCTTCATCCGGCACGGGGAGTCCCAGGCGAACAAGGACGGGATCATCGATACCTCGGTGCCCGGTCCGTCGCTGACGTCGGCCGGTGAGCAACAGGCCACCTCGGTGGCCAATCGGCTGAAAAGCAATGACTACGACGGGATCTACGCCTCGGAGATGGTCCGCACGCAGCAGACGGCGGCACCGATGTCGAAGGCGCTGAACGAACCGGTCAACGTGCTGCCCGGACTCAACGAGATCTCCGCCGGCTGGTTCAACGGCCAGAAGATGGACAGCGCCGCCGCGACGTACATGGTGGCGCCGATGGACTGGATGCGCGGCTTCACCAACTTCAGCATTCCGGGATCGGTCAGCGGCACCGAGTTCAACGGCAAGTTCACCGCCGCGGTGCAGCGGATCTACGAAAGCGGTGACAAAAAGCCCGTCGCGTTCTCCAGCGCCGCCTCGATCATGCTGTGGACGCTGCTGAACGTGCGCAACGGCAAGGACAGCCTCGCCAGCGACCACCCGCTGCCCAACACGGGCCGGGTCGTGATCACCGGTAACCCCGTCGACGGGTGGACGCTGGTGGATTGGGACGGAATCACCGAGTTCTAAGCTCCGGTGTGGCCAACTTCAGCATGCCGTTGCGCGTGCGCTACGTCGAGTGCGATATGCAGGGCCGGGCTTTCAACGGCCACTATCTGACCTGGGTCGACATGGCCCACACCGAAGCTCTGCGCGAGCTCGTGGGCGGCATCCAGATCCTGGTGGAACGCGGTATCGACGTGGTGGTGGCCGCCGCCGAGCTGCAGTTCCGCCGCCCGGCCGGGTTCGATGACGACCTGGTCATCGAGGTCACCCTCGACCCGCCCGGCCGGACGTCGCTGCGCAGCACCTACGTGATCCGGCGCGGCGAGGACGTGGTGGCCGAGGCGACGATGATCCACGTCTGCGTGGATGCGACGACGTTCGAGAAGCAGCAGTGGCCGGACTGGTTCCGCGACGAGGTTGCCGCCGCGTCTTGACCGCAGGCTGCAGGCCGGTCACGATGTCCACCATGCGCTATGTCGTTACCGGCGGTACCGGGTTTCTTGGACGCCGGGTCGCGGCCCGATTGACCGAACTCGACGACGCCGACGTACTGGTGTGGGAACTCTGCGACGACGGCGACACCGGACCAGTCGATCACGTCGTCAACTGCGCACCAGGTTCCACCGAGGCGGCGCTCGCGCTGGCTCGCGCATCGGGAGCCCGGCTGCACCACGTGTCGTCGATCGCGGTCGCCGGTGACTATCGGGGCGAGTTCACCGAGGACGACTTCGACGTCGGCCAGCAGTTACCCAGCGCCCACCACCGCGGCGCGTTCGCCGCCGAACATCTGGTCCGCACGGGCGAGGTCGACTTCCGGATCTACCGGACGGGCGTCGTCGTCGGCGACTCACAGAGCGGAGAGTCCGACCGGATCGTCGGTCCGCTGCACTTCTTTCCCCTGCTGGCCAGGCTGTCCGTGCTGCCGGCGATCACGCCGATCCTGTTGCCCGACATCGGCCGGGTGAACGTGGTGCCGGTGGACTACGTCTGCGACGCCCTGGTCGAACTGATGCACACCGACGGCTACGACGGGCGGACGTTCCACCTCACCGCGACCGATACGGTCGGACTGCGGGAGGTCTACCGTGCGGTGGCGCGCCAGGCGGGTCTTCCGCCGGTGCGCGGGTCACTGCCCCGAGCCATCGGCGGTCCGGTTTTGGGTGCACGCGGGCGAGGAAAAGTGTTGCGGGACATGGCCGCAACCCAGCTCGGTGTCCCGCCCGAGGCACTGGATTCGGCCGATACGCCGACCAGGTTCACCACGGACGCCACGCGAGAAGCATTGACGCCGAGTGGCATTCATCCACCCACGTTCCGCTCGTACGCCCCGGCACTGTGGCGCTACTGGGCCGAGCACCTCGATCCGAAACAGACACGCACCGGCGACCCGGCCGGGCCGCTGGTGGGCAGGCACGTCATCATCACCGGCGCATCCAGCGGCATCGGCCGCGCGTCGGCGGTCGCGGTGGCACAGCGTGGTGCCACGGTGTTCGCGCTGGCGCGCAACGGTGCGGCGCTCGACGAACTGGTGGCGGAGATCCGCGCCGACGGCGGTCAGGCGTACAGCTTCAGCTGCGACGTCACCGACGACGAATCGGTGGACGCGACGATCGCCGAGATCCTGGACCGCTTCGGCCACGTCGACTATCTGGTCAACAATGCCGGCCGGTCGATCCGCCGTTCGGTGAGCGCGTCGACCGACCGTATGCACGACTACGAGCGGGTGATGGCGGTCAACTACTTCGGTGCGGTACGGATGGTGCTGGCACTGCTGCCGCACTGGCGCAGACGCCGGTTCGGGCATGTGGTCAACGTGTCCAGCGCCGGGGTGCAGGCACGCAACCCGAAGTACAGCTCATATCTGCCGAGCAAGGCTGCACTCGATGCGTTCGCCGACGTGGTGGCAACCGAAACCCTCTCGGACAACATCACATTCACGACGATTCACATGCCGTTGGTGAAGACGCCGATGATCGCGCCGTCGGGATGGCGCAATCCGGTGCCGCCGATCAGCGCCGAGCACGCCGCCGCGATGGTGGTGCGCGCCCTGGTCGACAAGCCGGTGCGCATCGATACCCCGCTGGGCACATTGGCCGACGTCGGCCAGTACTTCACACCCAAGCTGGCCCGGCGGGCCCTGCATCAGCTCTACCTCGGCTACCCCGACTCCCCTGCCGCCCGCGGTGAAACGCCGCCTCCACCGCCGGCACGGCCGGCACCGAGCCTCCCGCGCCGCCGGGCCGTCCGGCTGCGCACACCCCGGCCCGTCAAACGGGCGGTGCGACTGGTGCCGGGCGTGCACTGGTGAGGTGCCGCCCAAGCACGTAGTGCCGGGTAGGCCGGTATCGTTACCGCGGTGACGGGGGACGACAGGGCTGCAGGGCTGCCCGTCTTCGCCGATGTGGACACCGGCGTCGACGATGCGATGGCCGTGGTCTATCTGCTCGCCAGTCCCGATGCCGAGTTGGTGGGGATCGCCTCCACGGGCGGCAACGTCGACGTCGACCAGGTCTGCCGCAACAACCTCGGGCTGCTGGAGCTGTGCCGGGCCGGCGACATCCCGGTCTCGCGGGGCGCCGAGCAGCCGCTGGCTGACACGATGCGCACCGCCGAGGACACCCACGGCCCGGCGGGCCTGGGCTATGCCGACTTACCCGCTCACAGCCGCGAACTGACGTCCTACGACTCGGCCGAGGCGTGGGTCGCAGCCGCGCACGCCCACCCCGGTGAACTGATCGGGTTGGTGACCGGCCCGCTGACCAACCTCGCGCTGGCCGTGCGGGCCGAGCCGCAACTGCCGTCGCTGCTGCGGCGCCTGGTCATCATGGGCGGATCCTTCGACTACCGCGGCAACACCACACCGGTGGCCGAGTGGAACATCAGCGTCGACCCGGAGGCCGCCGCCGAGGTGTTCAGTGCCTGGGGGCGGGCTGTGGAGTCGAATACGATTGAACCGCATCAACTTCCGATCGTGTGCGGACTGAACCTGACCGAGAACATCGCACTGACACCGACGATCCTGAGCCGTCTGGCCGGTGCGGCGGGATCGACGACGGTGGCGATGAGTGTGCTCGACGCCAGGGGAACCCGGTCGGTGGCCGATAACCCGCTGATTCGCGCACTCGAGGACGCGATGCGGTTCTACTTCGAGTTCCACTTCGACCAGGGTGAAGGGTTTCTGGCCCACCTGCACGACCCGTTGGCAGCAGCCGTCGCATTGGACCCGGGCATCATCGGCACCAGGGCGGCAACCGTCGACGTGGAACTGACCGGGACGCTGACCCGGGCCATGACGATCGCGGACTGGAGCCGCCACTGGGGACGGGAACCCAACGCGCACATCGGTGTTGACGTGGACCCGGCGGCCTTTTTCGACCGGTTCATCGAACGGGTGGGGCCGTTCGCCCGAGCGCTCGGTCATTCGTAAACCCCCTCCAGGTACCACCGGCGCTGCCGATAACACAGCAGCAGCGCGGTCCCCGATTCCTCACCGGCTTGCCCGCCCACCAGCACCTGGGCCCGCGCCGTGTGTCCGGTATGGGGTTGATCGGCCTGGTCCCACCACCGTTCGTCCACCGGCCACGGCCCGGCCCACCACCTCAGCTCGCCGCGGTACTGGCCGTCGAGCCGAGCCGGCTCGGCGGTGAACATCCCACGCGATGTCACTCGGATAGGGTTACCTTGGGCGTCAAGGAGTTCCACCGGGTCGTCGAGCAGAACGGTCGGCGCCGGTTCCGGAAGCCGGCCCGGCCACGGGCGGTCGGGGTCGGCCCTGGGCACCACCTCGCCACCCAGCGGGGTCAAGGTGATGCGCTCGGCGGGCCCACGGCCACCGGACAGGACCGGCAGTTGGACGGCCTCCTGGCCCAGCAGCCCCTGCACGCGGACCAGTGCCCGGCGGGCCCGAAGCCGGTCTTCCTCCCCTACGCCGCCCCACAGCGGCAGCTGAAGTGCTTCTGCGGAAACAACTTCCACCGGTTGCAGCCGCAACATCGTCACCGGCGCGCGCGGCCGGTCGGTAGCCCGCCGGGAAGTGAGCCAGCCGTCGAGTTGCCAGCGCACCCGGTCGGCGGTGGCATCCTCGGTCAGCGGTTCGGCACACCGCCACACCCGGGTCAGTTCACCGCCGTTGGCGGTGACGGCGTGGATGGCCAGCCGGGTGCACCCGACACCGGCAGACTCCAGGCTGCGGTGCAGGGCAGCGGCCAGCGTCCGGCCCGCGAAGGCGGCGGCGTCGACCCGCTCGATGGGCGGATCGCAGTCGAGCACGGCGTCGAGTTCGGCAGGCACATCACGGCCCGACGGCCCGCGCACCGGCTCGCCGCGCGCCAATCGGTGCGCGGCCACCGCGTCGGCTCCGAACCGGGAGGCCACATCGCTGCGGGACAACCCGGCGAACTGACCCAGGGTGCGAATGCCCATCCGCCACAACAGGTCGGCCAGGTCGTCACGGCCGGGGCCCGACAGGCTCGGCTCGGTGGCGAGCTGCCGGATGGACAGCGCCGAGAGGAACTCCGCGTCCCCACCGGGTTCGATGATCCGCCCGGCCCTGGCGGCGAACACCGCCGTCGCCAACTGATCGGCGATCCCCACCTGACATTCGGCACCGGCCGCGGCGACCGCGTCGACCAGCCGTTCGGCGGCGCCCTGCTCGGAGCCGAAGTATCGGGCCGCACCGCGGACTGCCAACACCAGCAGGCCTGGCCGCAGCACCTCGGCGCGGGGCACCACCTCGTCGACCGCGGCCGTCACCCCTTCGAAGAACCGCGCGTCCCGCGCCGGGTCGGCGGCGACCACATGCAACTGCGGGCAGCGGGCCTGCGACTCGCGCCGCCGCAGCCCGCGGCGCACCCCGGCCGCGCGTGCCCCCGACGAACAGGCGATCACCCGGTTGGCCAGGGTGACCGCCACCGGTGCGGTGGCCTCGAGCCCCGCCGCCACCGCCGCGGCGACCGCGGGCCAGTCCATGCACCAGATCGCCAGGACCCGGGCTGTCACGTCAGCCGGTCCTCGACCGGATGGAGCGCCCGCTGGCCCGGACCGACAACCGCACTCGGCTGATCCGCCCGCAGCCCGGCACCGGGACACCACTGCGCCCGGCGGTCATCTCGTAGCCACGTACCCGCGCGTCGAGCCGGATCGAGGCACCTTGCCACTCCCCCCGCACGACCACCAGGGTGCAGCCCTTCTGCCGGGCCCGCGCCACCACGGCCCGCGCCCGGGTGGCGGTGACTGTACGGCCGGCCAGGCCGAGCACCACCAGATCCATGCCGTCCATCAACACCGCGGCCACCTCGACGGGGTCGGTGCCGGGATCGGGGATCACCGCAATCCGGCTCAGGTCCGCACCCATCTCCGAGGCGGCGAGCAAGCCGAAATCCGGCACCCCGACCACCGCGACATGACCGCCGCCCGCGGTCACCGCAGCGGCCATGCTCACCGGCAACGACCTGGCTCCCGAGACCACCGCCACCGCACCGCGCGGCAACCCCCCGGGAAGCAGTCCAGCCAGCGATTCAGGGATCGGCAGCAAACATTCTGACGTCGGGAGCACCTCGTCGGTGTGCTCAGCGGCCTGCCGGGTGACACCGACCTTGCCGGACACCGCCGCCATCTGCTTGCGGAGCTGTTGTAGCTGCTCAGCACGGTTAAATCGATGTTCTTCCCGGGCAAGCGCCGCCGTCATCGCCCACCTCCACCTGCGATCGAGATCCACTATGTTCGAAAGTATGTTCGATACTGTGAGTAAACACCCGCCCACCGACAGCGTCAAGCGATCGCGATGTCCTCACATCGGCTGATTCGGCGCACCAACCCGGCATTCGCAGGCACGATGAAACGATGAATACCGAGCAGGCCGGCACGATCGCCCACGGCGACGGCTTCGTCGCCGCGCTGGACCAGAGCGGCGGCAGTACCCCGAAGGCGCTGAAGCTCTACGGCATCGCCGAGGACGCCTACTCCGGGGACGAGCAGATGTTCGACCTGGTCCACCAGATGCGCACCCGGATCATCACCAGCAGCAGCTTCGGCGGTGACCGCATCCTGGCCGCGATCCTGTTCGAAGACACCATGGACCGCGACATCGAGGGCCGCGCCAGCGCCGACTACCTGTGGAACGTCAAGAAGGTCGTGCCGATCCTGAAAGTGGACAAGGGCCTAGAAGCCGAAGAGGACGGCGCGCAGGTGATGAAGCCGATCGGCGGCCTCGCGGATCTGCTGGCGCGCGCGGTGGACAAGGGCATCTTCGGCACCAAGATGCGCTCGGTCATCAAGCTCCCCGGCGGTGGGCTGGACGCGGTGGTCGACCAGCAGTTCGAGGTGGCCGACCAGATCCTGGCCGCCGGCCTGGTGCCCATCATCGAACCCGAGGTCGACATCCACTCCCCCGACAAGGCTGCCGCCGAGGACCAGCTCAAAACCGCGATCCTGCGCCGCCTCGGCGCGCTCGGCAAGGGCCGGCAGGTGATGCTGAAGCTGACGTTGCCCGACACCGACGACCTCTACCGCGATCTGGTCGAGCACCCGAAGGTGATGCGGGTGCTCGCGCTCTCCGGCGGCTATACCCGCGCCGAGGCCTGCGAGCGGTTGTCTCGCAACCACGGTGTGATCGCCAGCTTCTCGCGGGCACTCACCGAGGGCCTGACCGCCCAGCAGAGCGACGCCGAGTTCGACAAGACCCTGGATGCAGCGATCGCCGAAATAGCCGCTGCCTCAGGGACTTAGGCCGTTGAGAAGGCACTCAGAGCGACATCCAAGCAGGAATCTCGCTCTCAGTGCCATGTCAACGTAGACGCTCTTCGTCTACTCCCACTCGATGGTGCCGGGTGGCTTGCTCGTGACGTCGAGCACCACCCGGTTCACCTCGGGGACCTCATTGGTGATCCGGGTCGAGATGCGCTCGAGCACCTCGTAGGGCACCCGGGTCCAGTCCGCGGTCATCGCATCCTCACTGGACACCGGCCGCAGCACGATCGGGTGGCCATAGGTACGCCCGTCGCCCTGCACACCGACCGAACGCACGTCGGCCAGCAGCACCACCGGGCACTGCCAGATCTGGCCGTCCAGTCCGGCCGAGGTGAGTTCCTCGCGGGCGATCAGATCCGCGCGCCGCAAGGTGTCCAGGCGGCCCGCGGTCACCTCGCCGACGATCCGGATACCCAGGCCGGGTCCCGGGAAGGGTTGGCGGCCAACGATGTCCTCCGGCAGGCCGAGTTCACGGCCGACCGCGCGGACCTCGTCTTTGAACAGCAGCCGCAGCGGCTCGACGAGCTTGAACTTCAGGTCGGCGGGCAGGCCACCGACGTTGTGGTGGCTCTTGATGTTCGCCGTGCCGGTACCGCCACCGGACTCGACGACGTCGGGATACAGCGTGCCCTGCACCAGGAAGTCGACGGGGTGGCCGTCGGAGTCACCCTCGGCCAGCAGATCGCGCACCGCGCCCTCGAAGGCTCGGATGAATTCACGGCCGATGATCTTGCGCTTGCCCTCCGGGTCGTGCACGCCCGAAAGTGCTTCCAGGAAGCGTTCTTCGGCGTCAACCGTGACCAGCCGGGCACCGGTCGCGGCGACGAAGTCGCGCTGCACCTGGGCGCGTTCACCGGCGCGCAGCAGGCCGTGGTCGACGAACACACATGTCAGACGGTCACCGATGGCCCGCTGCACCAGCGCGGCGGCCACCGCGGAGTCCACACCGCCGGACAACCCGCAGATCGCTTTGCCGTCACCGATCTGCTCGCGCACCTGCTCGATGAGCGACTCGGCGATGTTGGCCGGCGTCCAGGCCGCCCCGATGCCGGCGAAGTCGTGCAGGAACCGGCTGAGCACCTGCTGGCCGTGCGGGCTGTGCATGACCTCGGGGTGGTACTGCACACCGGCCAGCCTGCGGGCGCGGTGCTCGAACGCCGCGACGGGCGCACCGGAGCTGACGGCGACGACCTCGAAGCCCTCGGGTGCCGACGTCACCGCGTCGCCGTGGCTCATCCACACCGGCTGCTTGCCGGGCAGACCCGAATGCAGTTCCCCACCAACGACTTCCATCTCGGTGCGGCCGTATTCGCTGGTACCGGTGTGTGCGACGGTGCCCCCCAGCGCCTGCGCCATGGCCTGGAAGCCGTAACAGATGCCGAACACCGGCACATCGAGGTCGAACAGGGCGGGGTCGAGTTGCGGCGCGCCCTCGGCGTACACGCTGGCCGGTCCGCCGGACAGGACGATCGCCTGCGGGTCCCTGGCCTTGATCTCCTCGACGGTCGTGGTGTGCGGGATGACCTCGGAGAACACCCGGGCCTCGCGGACGCGGCGGGCGATCAGCTGGGCGTACTGGGCACCGAAGTCGACCACCAACACAGGGCGGGGAGATTCAGCTGTCACCGGCTCAGTCTAGTGGCGGCGCTCGCGCCCAGCCGTCCGGTCGGCCGAAGGTAGCCTTCGGCTCATGAAGAAGGTGCTGGCCGGCCTGGCTGTCGGCGCAATGGCAGTGACGGCGCGCCGGTACTGGACGACCAGGGCGGCAGTGGCCGCGGTACCCGTGGACCTTCGCAGTCCGCTGTTGCCGCTGTTGACGATGGATGTGACGCCACGCTCGTTGCGAACGAGCAGGCTGGGCTACCGGGTGTCCACCCGACCGGGACCGGGGGTCGCGATGACCCGCCGCTCCATCGACGGACGGCTGCCCGTCCTCGTGCTGGCGCCGACGGCACCGTCCGGGGCCCACACCCGGCCCGCGGTCCTCTACATCCACGGCGGCGGCATGATCACCGGCTCGCCCCAGACCGAAGCCATGGGCAGTGGTGCGCTCGCCCGCCAACTGGATGCCGTCGTCGTCTCACCGGACTACCGCCTGGCTCCTGAGCATCCCTTCCCGGCCGCGCTCGACGACTGCATGGCGACCTTGAACTGGATGCGCGACAACGCCGACGAACTCGGTCTCGACCCGGACCGGATTGCCGTCGCCGGATCAAGTGCCGGTGGCGGTCTGTCGGCGGCGGTCGCGCAACGGGCGCACGACGAGGGCATCGCGCTGCGTGCCCAGGCGCTGATCTACCCGATGCTCGACGACCGCACCGTCCTGCGCGACAGCGGCGGACGTGGCCGATTCCTGTGGACACCGGAATCCAACAGGTTCGGCTGGACGGCCTATCTGGGCCGGCCGCCGCGGATGTCGGACGCACCGGCGTATGCCGCGCCGGCCCGCCGCGAGGACCTCTCCGGTCTGGCCCCGGCCTGGGTGGGTGTCGGCGACCTCGACCTCTTCTACGACGAATCAGTCGACTACGCGCAGCGTTTGACGGCCGCCGGCGTCGCATGTGAACTCGTCACCGTCGCCGGTATGTACCACGGCGCCGACGGCCTGGCGGCAAAACACCCGGCTATGAAGGACTTTCGTCGCGGAGTGGCCGAGCACCTGCGGACGTATCTCAACCCGCCGAGTTGACCGGTGTGATCGGCAGATGACGCAGCCCGCCCGGCGCGTCGACGGGAACGACCGGGTTCTTGGGGGCAATCGGGTTCAGCCGCTGGTAGGCCTGGCCCTGGGCGGGCCGCAGGTCGTCCTCGCCGGAGTTGGGCCACAACGACGCCGCGCGTTCGGCCTGCGCGGTGATCGACAGTGACGGGTTGACGCCGAGGTTAGCCGAGATGGCCGCACCGTCCATCACGTGCAGCGTGGGATAGCCGTACACCCGCTGATAGGGGTCGATGACGCCGCGCTCGGGGGTCTCGCCGATCGCCGCACCGCCGAGGAAGTGCGCGGTGAGCGGGATGTTGAACAGCTCGCCCCACGTTCCGCCGGCCACACCGTCGATCTTCTCGGCGATCCGGCGGGTCACCTGGTTGCCGACCGGAATCCACGTCGGGTTCGGCTCGCCGTGGCCCTGCTTGCTGGTGATCCGGCGCAAGCCCAGCACCCCGCGCTTGGTGTAGGTGGTGATCGAGTTGTCCAGGTGCTGCATCACCAGCGAGATCATGGTCCGTTCGCTCCAGCGCCGCGGGGACAGCATGCGCAGCATGCCGCGCGGGTCCTCCCCGGCATTGATGAACAGCTGCTTCCAGCGGGGCACGTCGCTGCCCTTCGGGCCGGGGCCGTCGGTCATCAGCGTCTGCAGCAGACCCATCGCGTTGGAGCCCTTGCCGTAGCGGCAGGGTTCGACGTGGGTGTCGGGGGTGGGATGGATCGACGAGGTGATCGCCACGCCGTGCGTCAGGTCCAGATCCGGACGCGCCTCGAGTCGGCCGGCGCCGACGATGGACTCGGAGTTGGTGCGGGTGAGCACACCGAGCTTGTCCGACAGCTTGGGCAGCTTGCCGGTGTCGCGCATCTTGAACAGCAGGTTCTGGGTGCCCCACGTGCCGGCCGCCAGGATCAGCTGACGGGCGGTGAACGTACGGGCGCTCCTGCGGGCCCACCGTCCGGTGCGCACGGTGTGAATCTCCCAGGTGCCGTCGGCACGCTGCTCGAAGCCCGTCACCGTGGTCATCGGAAAGACTTGTGCCCCAGCCTTTTCGGCCAAACCGAGGTAATTCTTGACCAGGGTGTTCTTGGCGCCGTGCCGGCACCCCGTCATGCATTCGCCGCACTCGATGCAACCCGTGCGGGCCGGTCCGACGCCGCCGAAGTAGGGGTCGGGCACGGTCTTGCCCGGGGCTTTCTCGCCGTTCGGCCCGAAGAACACCCCAACCGGGGTAGGGGTGAAGGTGTCGCCGACACCCATCTCGTCGGCCACTTCCTTCATGATGCGGTCGGCGTCGGTGAAGGTCGGGTTCTTGACCACGCCGAGCATCCGCTGGGCCTGGTCGTAGTGCGGCATCAGCTCGCCGCGCCAGTCGGTGATGTTCTTCCACTGCGGGTCGTTGAAGAACGGGGCCGGTGGCACGTAGAGGGTGTTGGCGTAGTTCAGCGACCCACCGCCGACACCTGCCCCGGCCAGGATCATCACGTTGCGCAGCAGGTGGATTCGCTGGATTCCGTAGCAGCCCAGGCGCGGCGCCCACAGAAACTCACGCAACCGCCACGAGGTCTTGGCGAACTCGTGGTCGGCGAAGCGGCGGCCCGCCTCCAGCACGCCGACCGAGTAGCCCTTCTCCGTGAGCCGCAGGGCGCTGACGCTGCCGCCGAAGCCCGAACCGATGATGAGGACGTCGAAATCCGGTTCCATCGGTCCAGTATGAACTTACTGACGGGTAACAAGCTAGATAGGGCGGGCTAACGTCCCGCCTCAGTCACTTCGACGTGACGTTCAACCCCTGGTCACCTGCCAGTTCGGCGAGCACCTCGTCGGTGTGTTCACCGGGCGCGGGAGCGTGCCGACGCACCGTGAAGGGTTCGCCGTCGACGATGGCTGCCGATCCGACGTAGGAGATCGGTCCCGCCACCGGGTGCTCACCCTCGACGAAGACATTGCGGCCGGCGATGTGCGGATCGGCAGCGACCTCCTCGACCCTCTGGTGGGCCGCGCCGAGCGCGAAGCCGTGCTCGGCGGCCAGAGCCAGCCACTCGTCCAGCGTCTTGGTGGCGATCACCTCGGCAATCAGGTGGCGTTCGGCCTCATCGCCCCAGTCGACCGAGCCATTGGACGTGTCCGCTTGTCGCCCGATCAGATCCTCGCGCCCCGCGGCCGCTGCCCACTTGTCCCAGAAGCGTTGCTCGATACAGCCGAACAACACGACCCTGCCGTCGGAGGTCTCGTAGAACTGGTATCGCGACCCCGTCATCTCGCCGCCGGATCTGGTGGCCATTCCAGACCGGTCGGTGATGCGATGGTCGTTGCGCTGCAATGCCATTGCCACCCACGCCGTCATTGCGGTCGCATCCGAACCCGCGACGTCGACGTAGGCGCCGACACCGGTCTCCCTGGCCCGGTACAGCGCCGCAACGGCATGAAGTGCGGCATGGAGAGCACCCACACTGGTCGCCTCGCCGCCGAGATTGGCCCCGTCCTGTTCGAAGGACCCTTTCTCAAGCAGCCCGTCGTCGCCGCGCTGCACTGCGTGGGCACCCACCAGCGCGTTCATGAGCATCCCATGGGTCGGAATGTTCGCGTACGGGCCGGTGGCACCAAAACCGGTGTGCTGCACATAGACCAGGCTTGGTTTACGGGCGCGCATCGCGTCTGGCCCCACTCCCAACTTGTCGCATACACCGGGCCGGTTGCCGTCGACGAAGATGTCGGCGGTGTCGATGAGACGCCAGAACGTCTCCCGGTCGGAGTCGTCTCTCAGATCCAACAGCACCGAGCGCTTGTTCCGGTTGACCTGAGCGTGCGGCACGCTCACACCCGGGACGATCTGGCCGAGAAAGTAACGCAGGTAGTCGCCGGCAGGTGGTGACTCGACCTTGATCACATCGGCGCCCAGATCACCGAGCAGCATGCCCACGGTGTCACCGTTGAGCAGTACTGCCGATTCGATTACGCGCACTCCATCTAGCAGGTTGGACACGACAAACCTCTCGTCAGAGACACTAATTCCATTCCCGCAGAACACCTGCGGCCGCGACCTCCGAACCGCCCGGCGGGGCCGGCGTACCGGGGTGGCTGCGGGAGAATCGCGGCGCGGGCATCGGTTGGATGCCTTGGCCCGAACCGAACAGCGTGCCGCGCGCGACGAGATGCGCTTCGGTCTCGGCCTCACCGAAACTCAGAACCGGCGTCACGCATGCGTCGGTGCCGTCGAAAACGGCCGCCCAGTGGTCACGATCACGGGCACGGAAGGCATCGGCGAGCGTCTGCCGCAGTTCTGCCCAGCGGGTCACGTCATTCTGGGCGGGAAGAGCCGCCGGATCCAGACCCAGACCGGCCACCAGCTGGGCGTAGAACTGGGGCTCGATCGCGCCGACGGCAACGTGCTTGCCATCGGCCGTCTCGTAGGTGTCGTAGAACGGTGCGCCCGAGTCGAGCAGGTTGACCCCACGCCGGTCGTCCCATACGCCGAGACTGCGCATGCTCCACATCATCTGCGCCAGCACCGATGACCCGTCGACCATGGCGGCATCGACAACCTGTCCCTTGCCGGACGTCTGGCGCTCCCACAGCGCGGCAAAGATCCCGACGAGCAGGAACATCGATCCCCCACCGAAATCACCGACCAGATTCAGCGGCGGTACCGGCCTTTCACCCTTGCGTCCAATGGCATGCAGGATGCCGTTGACGGAGATGTAGTTGATGTCGTGCCCGGCCTGCTGCGCGCGGGGACCGTCTTGGCCCCAGCCCGTCATCCGGGCGTAGACCAGTCGATCGTTGACCTTGGCGCAATCCTCGGGACCCAGTCCCAGCCGCTCGGTTACGCCGGGTCGATACCCCTCGATCAGCACATCGGCCTTGGCGACGAGTTGCAGCACCAGGTCGCGACCCTCGTCACTCTTCAGATCGGCCACCACGACGCGTCGGCTACGCAGCATCAGATCGTTGGCGGGCATCGGCTCTCCGGCCGGACGCTCGACGCGCACGACATCGGCGCCGAGGTCACCGAGGACCATCGCGGCGTGCGGCCCCGGACCGATTCCGGCCAGTTCGACGACACGCAGGCCGTTCAGCGGCCCGGTCATGATTTCATCCACTGGGGTGATCGCTTCCCGCCGCAAGTGTCTCCTGCAGTCATCCAAGTAGCGTAATAGTCTGCCTATTTCAGGCTGCCGGATTCCGCTTGGAATCCGAGTTTCAGCCCCCTCGGCCGGTATCCGACTCACGACATATTGCGGTAGATTATTTTGCGTGATAGAGCTGCCGCCACCCCTGCGGATCGAGCCTCGCTGGACTGACCTCGATCCGGTCGGGCACGTCAACAACAACGTGTTCCTGGTGTACGCGGAGGAGGCCAGGGCTCGCTTTCTCCAGCAGGCGCTGCCGGATGCCTGGGCTCACATCGTCGTCGTGCACAACGGCGTCGACTATCACAGCTCCGTTGTGGTGACCGACACCCTTGAGGTGACCGCGCGGGTGGAATCGATTGGCAGAACATCGTTTACCACCCTGAACACAATCGCGACCGATACCGGACGCGCCTGCGCCACCGTGCGCACCGTGCAGGTGGTCCTCGACCAGGCACAGCAACGGCCCCGCCCATGGTCTGAGGCCGAGTTGGCCACACTGAACAGCCTCAGCACCGAGTCGGCAGTTCGCTAGCGCCATGCAGATTCGCGAGCACTGCGCAGCTGACACACCCGCGGTCATCCTGCACCCATCGGCTCGGCAGGTGACGTTCACACAGCTCGAAGCCCGGGCCAACCAACTGGCCCACTACTGGCGCCGGCACGGGCTGCGACACGGCGACACCGTCGCGGTGCTCATGGAGAACAACGAGCACATGCATGCAGTCATGTGGGCGGCCCGGCGTGCGGGGCTGTACTACGTCCCGGTGAACACCCATCTGACACCAGCCGAAATCGGATACATCCTGTCCAACAGCGGCGCCACAGCGATCGTCGCCTCCGCCACGATGAGCGAGCAGTGCCGTTCGCTCGATGACTATCTGAGCGGGGTCGCCCCCGAACTCAGACTGATCACCGCACCCGCGCTGCCCGGGTGGAGTTGCTATCCCGATGCGGTTGCCGCCGAACCGGTCAGTCCCGTCGCTGACGAATCTGAAGGCGACCTGCTGCAGTACTCGTCCGGGACCACGGGCCGGCCAAAAGGTATCCGGCGCGCGCTCCCGCACCTCACTCCGGCTGAAGCACCCAACCCGCTGACCCCGCTGCTGGGCGCGCTTGGCGTCACCGCACAATCGGTCTACCTGAGCCCCGCGCCGCTCTACCACACAGCCCCGTCGGTCTGGTCGATGTGCGTGCAGGCCCTTGGCGCCACCACGGTGGTCCTCGAAAAGTTCGACGCAGAGCAGACATTGGCCTGCATCGAGCGCTACGGCATCACCCATGGCCAGTTCGTTCCGGCGATGTTCGTGCGAATGCTGAAGCTGCCCAAGCAGGTCCGCGACTCCTACGACCTGTCGAGCCTGCGGCGCGTCGTGCACGCCGCGGCACCGTGCCCGCCCGAGATCAAGCGCCAGATGATCGAATGGTGGGGACCCATCATCGACGAGTTCTACTCGTCATCAGAGGGCGCGGGCATCACGTTCATCACCGCCCCGGAGTGGCTGGACCACCCGGGTTCGGTAGGTCGCGCGATTCTGGGCACGCCACACATCCTCGACGAGGACGGCTGCGAGCTACCTGTCGGCCAGGTCGGCGATGTGTACTTCGAGGGCGGCTACGCGTTCGACTATCTCAATGACCAAGCCAAGACGGCTGCCTCCCACAACCAGACCGGATGGGCGACCGTCGGCGACGTCGGACATCTCGACCAGGACGGCTACCTCTACCTCAGCGATCGCCGGCACCACATGATCATCTCCGGCGGGGTGAACATCTACCCCCAGGAAGCCGAAAGCCTGCTCGTCAGCCACCCTCAGGTCGCCGACGCCGCCGTCTTCGGGATTCCTGATGCCGAGATGGGGCAGCGAGTCGCCGCCGTGGTGGAGACAGTCACCCCGGGCGATGCCAGCGAAGTCTTCGCCGACGAACTGGCGCAGTGGCTGCGCGAGCGACTCGCTCATTTCAAGTGCCCGCGCCACATCTGGTTCGAGGACCATCTCCCGCGAACCGATGCCGGCAAACTCTACAAGCAATCGCTCATCGAAAAGTACAGCGCGGCAACACAGTAGGCGGTCAGCGCCTTCTCCGCGACGTCGTCAGTCACTGGCGGGAAGCGGCTTGGCTTCCTTGAGCTCCAGCGCCGTCGAACCCACGCTCAACGACCCCTTGCCGGCCTTGGTCACCAGCAGCTCAGCACCATCGGTATGGACGTAGCGCTTGCCCATCAACGCACCGGCCGCAAACGCGTCGTCCAGCGCGAGGTCCCCGCTCTTCTCCGTGCCGACCGGAACAGCCGGCGCACCACCGATGCGGAGGTCGTCGAGCGCCTCGGTGCTGCGCACCACGATGACCTGGGTATCGCACACCTGGCTCTGCAGGCGACTGCCGTTCTTGATCACACTGACTCCTTTGCGGATTCGTTGAGCTCGCGCACGAGGTCGCGCCGCAGGACCTTGCCGGTGGCGTTGGTGGGCAGCTCTTCTCGAAAGACGACGCGGTCGGGAGTGCGTGAGCCCCGCAGCTGAGCGCGGACGAACTCTCGCACACCCTCCGCATCAGGTGCAGCCCCGACGGCCGGAACGACGACGGCGACGATGATCTGACCCCACGACGGATCCTCGACACCGACCACGGCGCACTCGTGCACATCGGGGTGCTCAACCAGGACATCTTCGATCTCCGCCGGGGCGATGTTCTCGCCGCCGCGGATGATCGTGTCATCGGATCGGCCGCCGATGAACAGGTAGCCATCCTCGTCGAGATAGGCGACATCCTTCGTCGGGAACCAGCCCTCATCGTCGAGCACCGAGCCGATCCCGGTGTAGCGACCCGACACCTGTTCACCCCGGACGAACAACTCTCCGGTCTCGTTCGGACCGAGAACGGTGCCGTCCTCACCACGGACCTGTACCTCGATCGTGGGCACCGGACGTCCCACCGAACCCAACCGCCGCAACACATTCGGGTCATCGGCCACGAAAGCCACCCGATGGTCCTCGGGCGTGAGCACCGCGATGGTGGAACTGGTTTCGGTGAGTCCGTAGGCATTGACGAATCCGACGTCGGGCAGCAGATTCAGCGCCTTACGGACAAGGGGTAGCGCGACTTTCGAGCCACCGTAGGCCAGCGAGCGCAGCGTCGGAAGCCTCGTATCCGCAGCGTCCAACGCGGTGACGATGCGATCGAGCATCGTCGGGACGACCGTTGCCGACGTCACCCCCTCGGCATCGACCAGTCGCACCCACTGGGCCGCATCGAACGCCGTGAGGTAGACCATCCGGCGCCCGGCGTACAGATTAGACAGCGCCGCCGAGACACCGGCGATGTGGTACGGCGGCACGCAGATCAAGGCGGCGTCGCCAGGTTGAGCGGAGTCGAAGTCGACGGTGCCCATGATGTAGCTGGTCAGGTTGTAATGTGACAGCTCAACGGCTTTCGGAGCCGACGTGGTGCCCGAGGTAAACAACACCACCGCGACGGAATCAGGGTCCGGCTCGGCCGCGCCTGCGACTGGATCGGCGGTTCGGGCCGAGGCGACAAACTCAGCTGAGGTGATTACCTGCCTACCCGAGTCACCGACCGCGTTCCGGTACTCGTCATCGACGACCACCAAGGCCTCCGGCAACCTGCCGATCAACGTGCGCAAGTTCTCCGCCGAGAGCCGGTAGTTGAGCGGCGTGAACGGCACCGCCGCACGCGCAGAGGCAAACAACAACAGCGGTAACAGCGCACCGCCGGTGCCGACGTAGGCGACGTGCCCGGCACCGGAGGCCGCCACCACGCCCGCACCGCCATCGGCCAACGCACCGAGTTCGGTCACCGACAGCCGAAGATCTCCCGACACGATTGCGGTGAGGTCAGGGTCTGCCAGCCCGCCGCCCTGGGCCATGTCCAGCAGCAACGAAATGCTCACACGACCTCGCTGCTACGCGTGACCACAAGCAGACCCGATGGGGAAGACAAAAGGCACCTCATCCACGCAGACACTGACCGTCAGCTGGTGTGTCGGATCACCGAGACACCATGGGCGGCAAGCCCTTCCCGGCCGTCGACCGGGACGCTAATTCGTTAGACAGTTATACCAGCTTAGTAGCTGCGCGAAGGGTCCTGAGGGGCGACACCGCGTTTTCACCGCGACCCTTCTGCGCGGACGAAAGCCTCAGCTGCCGACGGTCAGGCCGACCTTCTGGAATTCCTTGAGGTCGCAGTAGCCCGCCTTCGCCATCGACCGGCGCAGCCCGCCGACGAGGTTCAGTGCGCCGAACGGATCGTCGGAGGGCCCGTTGAGCACCCGGTCCAGCGACGGCCGCTCACCCACCGCGACCTGCAGCAGTGCACCGCGCGGCAGCGACGGATGGGCTGCTGCCGACGGCCAGAACCAGCCGTCGCCGAGGGCTTCGGCCGACGCCGACAGGGGCGTTCCGAGCACCACCGCGTCGGCGCCGCAGGCGATCGCCTTGGCGAGGTCACCGGAGGTGTGGATGTCGCCGTCGGCCAGTACGTGCACGTAGCGCCCGCCGGTCTCGTCCAGGTACTCCCGCCGGGCAGCAGCCGCGTCGGCGATCGCGGTGGCCATCGGCACGCTGATACCCAGCACTTCGTCGCTGGTGGTGACCCCGGAGGTGGACCCATAGCCGACGATGACGCCGGCCGCTCCGGTGCGCATCAGGTGCAGCGCGGTGCGGTGGTCGAGCACACCACCGGCGACGACCGGGATGTCGAGTTCGGAGATGAAGGTCTTGAGGTTGAGGGGCTCACCGTCGTTGGCAACCCGCTCGGCGGAGATGATCGTGCCCTGGATGACCAGCAGGTCGATCCCCGCGGCCACCAGCGTCGGTGTGAGGAGCTGGGCGTTCTGCGGGCTCACCCGCACCGCGGTGGTCACACCGGCCTCACGGATGCGGGCAACCGCCGCCCCGAGCAGCTCAGGATCCAGCGGTGCGGCGTGCAGCTGTTGCAGCAGCCGGATCGACGTCGACGGCTCGGGCTCTTTCTGAGCGGCCTCGATCACCTGGGCGACCTTGGCTTCGACGTCGGCGTGCCTGCCGATCAGGCCCTCGCCGTTGAGCACACCTAGACCGCCCAGGCGCCCGAGTTCGATGGCGAACTCCGGGGAGACCAACGCGTCGGTCGGGTGCGCGACGACCGGGATCTCGAAGCGGTAGGCGTCGAGCTGCCAGGCTGTCGAGACGTCCTGGGAGGACCGGGTGCGACGCGACGGCACGATGTTGATGTCGTCGAGTTCGTATGTGCGGCGGGCGTTTCTGCCCATGCCGATTTCCACCATGTCACGCATTGCTCGACCCCTAGCGGGCGTAGTAGTTGGGCGCTTCGACGGTCATCTGGATGTCGTGCGGATGGCTCTCCTTGAGGCCCGCCGCCGTAATCCGCACAAACTGCGCCTGCTGCAGCGCCTCGATGGTGGCCGCACCGGTGTAGCCCATCGCGGCGCGCAGGCCGCCGGTCAGCTGGTGGATCACGGTGGACAGCGGACCGCGGAACGGGACCCGGCCCTCGATGCCCTCGGGCACCAGCTTGTCCTCGGAGAGCACGTCGTCCTGGAAGTAGCGGTCCTTCGAATAGGACTTCGCGGCGCCGCGGCCCTGCATGGCACCCAGCGAGCCCATGCCGCGATAGCTCTTGAACTGCTTTCCGTTGACGAAGATCAGATCACCGGGGGCCTCGGAGGTGCCGGCCAGCAGCGAGCCGAGCATCGCCGTTGAGGCGCCCGCGGCCAGCGCTTTCGCGATGTCGCCGGAGTACTGCAGACCGCCGTCGGCGATCACCGGCACACCGTGCGGTGCGCAGGCCGCGGTGGCTTCCAGAACCGCCGTGAGCTGGGGTGCCCCGACACCGGCCACGACGCGGGTGGTGCAGATGGAGCCGGGGCCCACACCGACCTTGACGGCGTCGGCGCCGGCGGCGACCAGCGCGGCTGCCGCGCTGCGGGTCGCCACGTTGCCGCCGATGACCTCGACGCGGTCGCCGACCTCTGCCTTGACCTTGCCGACCATCTCGAGCACCAGGCGGTTGTGGGCGTGCGCGGTGTCGACCACGAGCACGTCGACGCCGGCGTCGGCCAGCGCCATGGCGCGATCCCACGCGTCGTCGCCCACGCCGACGGCCGCGCCGACCAGCAGCCGACCGTCACTGTCCTTGGTGGCCAGCGGGTGCTGCTCGGTCTTGACGAAGTCCTTGACGGTGATCAGTCCGGTCAGCCGCCCGTGGCCGTCGACGATCGGTAGTTTCTCGATCTTGTTGCGCCGCAACAGGCCCAGCGCGGCGTCAGCACTGACACCCTCCTGGGCGGTGATCAACGGCGACTTGGTCATGACCTCGGCGACCGGCTTGTCCATGTCGACTTCGAACCGCATGTCGCGGTTGGTGATGATGCCCACCAGGGATCCGTTTTCGTCGACGACCGGAAGGCCGGAGATGCGGAACCTGGCGCACATGGCGTCGACCTCGGCCAGGGTGTTGTTCGGCGAGCAGGTGACCGGGTCGGTGACCATCCCCGCCTCGGAGCGCTTGACCATCTCGACCTGGCCGGCCTGTTCGGTGATCGACAGGTTGCGGTGCAGGACGCCCATCCCGCCCTGGCGTGCCATCGCGATGGCCATCCGGGCCTCGGTGACGGTGTCCATGGCCGAGCTGACCAGCGGCACCCGCAGGCGGATCTTCTTGGTCAGCTGGCTGGACGTGTCGGCATTGGCGGGCACCACGTCGGAGGCGGCCGGCAGCAGCAGGACGTCGTCGAACGTCAACCCCAGCATCGCGACCTTGTGCGGATCGTCACCCCCGGTGAAGACGGGGTCGTACACCAGGTGCTCCAGACGCTCGGTGAGGCCGTCGATGCGGCCGGTACTGCCTTCGGCAATGGACATCGGTGGGGCCCCCATCAGCTGGCGGAATGAGAGCACCATCCTATCGGCTCGGGTAGGCGTTCCCTGGCGCGATACCCGCCGCGCTGGCTAGGGTGGAGTCGTGCGCGACCACCTTCCACCAGGCCTGCCGCCAGATCCGTTCGCCGACGACCCGTGCGATCCGTCTGCGGCGCTCGATGCGCTGGAACCCGGTCAGCCGCTCGACCAGCAGGAGCGCGCCGCCGTGGAGGCAGATCTGGCCGATCTCGCGGTCTACGAGGCGCTGCTCGCCCACAAGGGCATCCGCGGCCTGGTGGTGTGCTGTGACGAATGCCAGCAGGACCACTATCACGACTGGGATATGTTGCGCGCCAACCTTCTTCAGCTCCTGGTCGACGGCACCGTTCGCCCGCACGAGCCGGCCTATGACCCTGAACCCGACGCGTACGTCACGTGGGACTACTGCCGTGGATACGCCGACGCGTCGCTGAACGAGGCGACGTCGGACTACGACGGCTTCCGCTGATTTAGATCAGCCTGCGCCGCTTTGCGTGGCTCCGCCCCCGCCGAGTGCCGGGAGCTGGGGCATCGGCACCACAGTGGTGGTAATCACGATTTGCGGCTGCGTCTTGGGCGCCTGAACAGCCGTTGAGGGCACCGCCGCGATCACGCTCGGAGTCGAGGCGATCGCGGGCGCGGAGGCCTCCGGCGCGGTGGTGGCCGCCGACTGCTGGACAAGCGCTGTCGTCGTGGTCGCAGCCGCCGGCGCCGGTGACTGTGCGGCCGCGGCCGCACTGGTCGTCGTCGTGGTCGGCGCAGCCGTCGTGGGCGCGGCGGTGGTGCTCGTGGCCGTAGTCGCCGCGGTCGTCGTGGGTGCCGCCGTCGTGGTGGGCACCGATGTCGTGGTGGGCGCCGACGAGGTGGTAGGCGCCGCCGTCGTGGTGGGCACGGCGGTCGACGTCGACGGGACCGTCGTGGTGGGCACGGCGGTGGTCGTCGGCGGCGCGGTCTGCTCCACCGGCGAGGTCGGTTCGGTGCTCGTCGGTGCCCCCGAGGTGCTCGGGCCCGGACTTCCGACCGCGCTGGACTCTCCCGGCGTCGTCGAGATGGTGATCGACGGCAGGGTCGGCACGCTGGTCGGCGGGACTTCAGGCCCTTCCGGCGGGGTGACGACCGCGGGCACCAGCTCGGTCGCTGACGGCGGCACGGTGAACGTGATGCCCGGCGGGACGGTTGCCTGCGGGTCCTGCTGGACGACCTTTGCCGCCAACTCGTTCCACTGCTCGAGCACCTGCTGCTTCTGCGGCGCGTCTGCGACCCCGGCCACCTGGTTGTTGACCTCGACCAACTTGGCCTGGGCCGCAGGCCAGTCGCCTTGCTGGACCAGCTGCTGAACCTGTTTGAGCTGCTCCGCAGCGGAGGCGAGGGAGACCTGGTCCTCGCGGACCTTCGTGGGCTCGCCGAACAACATCGTGTGCAGCCCATATAGCGCATCGCCGGGGCCGGCGCCGTAGACGACAGCACCGAAGCCACCAAACACCAGCACACCGGCCGCTGCCGCGCCGACGATGCTCAGGCCGCGCCGGCTGCGCCCGGTGCCGGGGCTGCGCTGCTTGCGCTTCTCGACGATTCCGGAATTCAGCGCCGTGACGGCGTCACGTTCGGTGATCAGGCCGGTGGCCGGCGGCCAGCGCATCTCCTCGCGCCATTCGCCGAGCAGCGAGGCCAGCATGGCGTCGGCGTTGTCCTGCGGCGCGACCGGGCCACCGGTGGCCAGGGCGTCGAGGAACTGGTCGCTGCGCACGATGGCGTCCAGCGACGGATCGTCCCCGCGGGAGCTACGGCCGAAGTCAGGCATAGTCGCCACCCCCGGCCGCGGTGATCTCCGACTTGAGCTTGGCGAGGGCCCGGTGCTGAGCCACCCGCACCGCACCCGGGGTGCTGCCGACGGCGTCGGCGGTCTCCTCGGCCGACAGCCCGACCACGATGCGCAGGATCAGGATCTCGCGCTGCTTCTCGGGCAGCACCTGCAGCAGCTTGTTCATCCGATCGGAGGTGTCAGCCCGGACGGCCATTTGCTCGGGACCCGCTTCCAGCGAGTACCGCTCCGGCACCACTTCAGTGGGGTCGGATTTGTTGCGGGCCGCGGCGCGATGAGCGTCGGCGACCTTGTGAGCAGCGATGCCGTACACGAAGGCCAGGAAGGGGCGACCCTGATCCTGGTAGCGCGGCAGCGCCTGAATGGCGGCCAAGCAAACCTCCTGTGCGACGTCATCGGCTGAGAGGCCAACCCGCTCCGTGGTCCCCAGGCGAGCCCGGATGTACCGGACCACGATGGGGCGGATGGTCTCTACTACTTCCCGGAGCGCATCCCGACTACCGGCCACTGCCTCAGCAACGGCGGCGTCGAGACGTTCTCCTGGAATTGTCATCGACGGCGATATCTCCAACGTTACGAAGCGGGCGCTACCTGGCAGCCATTCAGCTAGACAATATCGGCCAAGGCTGACGATCGGGCGTTAGCCGGGGCACCACTGCCCGCCGCGCCGTGCGATTGCTGCAGCGCTCTCGTCGCGGATCGCCCAGACTTGCTGTGACGTAAGCGTTGTGCTTTCGAGATCAACGAGCAGACACGCCAGAGCCCATCGCAAGGGCACCAGCCCGTAGGTCAGCGCGTCGGTGAGCGCCCGTTCGGCGACCGCACGGGAGCGGTCAGGCAAGCCCGCACTGCACAGCGCAGCGGCGAGCACCACGTCGCTCTTGACCCGATGCCTGCGTAGCGCCGGCAGCGCCGCCTCGGCAAGTTCGACACCACGCTCGGCGCTCTCCAGCGCCACTGTCCCCCGCCCGCCGGCCATCGCCAGTTCGGCGCGCACCCACGCCAGCCGGATCGCCAATCGCGGCGGTGGCGCGTCGGCGCGATCCAGGACGGCGCCGGCGCGCTCCAGCAGTGCTGCCGAGGCGGCGAGCCGGCCGACCCCCAGAGCGTCGGCGGCCAGACCGACCAGAGCGTCGACGGCGGCTTCGGCTGCCTTCGGGGTGTCGCCTGCGGCGCACGCGAGCGCGAACGCACGCCCGTCCCAGCCGCGGGCGAGGCGGTGTCCGCCCAGTTGCCGCAGAAACGACGCGTGGGTGCTCAGCGCCAGCGAGGCGAGCGGGCCCGTCGGCTGGAGGCGCCGCACCGTATCGAGGTCTGCGCGGGCGCTGCTGTAGTGCCCTTGACCGCCCGCGGCAACGGCGCGCAGCCACAGGTCTTCGGGCGACTGCGCGCCGGGAAGCGGCCAGCATTCCGGATCGCCGCCGAACGCCGCAGCGGTTAGCGTGGTGGGAGTCATGTGGGGGCGACGTTATCAACACGGATCTGCAGACACGTCAGTTAACAGTTTGTGGTCGCAGTGTTACGCGCATGTCAACTACCTATTGAGCGCTAGGAAATGGCAGGCCGGCCATCCTGGGTAAATCACGGAAGTGTCACGCTGCACCCTGGCGAATTAGCACTTCAGCCGGCGACGGTGGGTCGCAATGATGAACGTGATGTAAATTCTCAAGCTGCAGTTATGTGATTGCGCACATGGCGGGACTATTGACTCCCTTTGCAAGCCACCCCTAATTTTGTGGGCACGAGTAGTCATCGGCGACAGGCTCGGATCGGTTCCACAACTCACGCGTTCGAAAGATGCGCGGGGAGAGGGGTTTTCCAATGCCACAGCCGCAGCAGCTACCCGGCCCGAACGCCGACATCTGGGATTGGCAGATGCAAGGCCTTTGCCGGGGCGTCGATTCCTCAATGTTCTTCCATCCCGACGGCGAGCGCGGCCGGGCCCGCGCACAGCGCGAGATGCGCGCCAAAGAGATGTGCCGGAGTTGCCCGGTCATTGCCCATTGCCGTTCACACGCGCTGGCGGTCGGTGAGCCCTACGGCATTTGGGGCGGCCTGAGCGAGTCGGAGCGTGAACTCCTGCTCAAGCGCGGTATCCGCCGCACCGCCTGACGCAGCAAACATCGCAAGAGGCCCATCCCGGCTCGGGGTGGGCCTCTCGGCGTCACACGGGAAGCGTTGTCCCGGTCTCCTTTTCGGCGAACGCCCACAGCCGGCGGGCGATGTCGTAGTCACTGGCAACAGCGGATCGTCCGCTCAAAGTCGGTCCGCCCTTGAGCCCCAACCTGCTGTCGATACCCACGTAACTGCCCGGCGGAATCGGCTCGGCGATGCAGTACAGCGTCGTCGCGGCGCCGGCATCGATGTCGTTGCCCAGCCGGTTGGCGGCCGACTGCGCGACGGAGTGAAACACCGCCATCACGCGCTTGTCCGACAGATTCGTCAGATTGGATGCGACCCAGCCCGGATGGGTGAGATGGCTGACGACCGGTGACCCGGCGGCACGCAGCCGTCGGTCGAGCTCGAGTCCCCACAGCATGACCGCCAGCTTCGAGCGGGCATAGGCCGGGAATGACGACCACTTGCTCGACCGAAGGTGCGGGTCGGCGAAGTCGAGGGTGCCCTGCTTGTGGCCGTCGGATCCCACGTTGATGATCTGCGACCGCACCCGTTCGAAGAGCAGATTGGTCAACGCGAACGGACCGAGGAAGTTCGTGCCGAGCATGCTCTCGAAGCCGTCGACGGTCTCGCTTCGCGCCTGGGTGACGATCCCGGCGTTGTTGATCAGGATGTCGACGTCACCGTCCAACAGGTCGGGGAAGGCTCGCACCGACGCCTGGTCGGCGAGGTCGAGTTTGACGACCTGGGTGTCACCACCGATCTCGGCGGCGCGTTGGGCGCCCAGCTCGACGTTGCGGACCGCCATCACCACCTGGGCACCCGCCCGCACCAGAGCCCGAGCGGTGCCCAGACCGACACCGTTGGTCGCTCCGGTCACGATGATCCGTTTGCCGCTGAGGTTGCCGAGTCGGTTCGCCGACCAGTGTGAAGTCACGCCGCGAGAATAGCCACCGAGTGGTTGACACGACAGCCTCCACCTGATTACCTACGAGAAATATCGAGTAATCCTGGTCACATTGACAAACTTTACAAAGAAGTGGGTCTAACGGCATGAGCGATAGCGCCCGGGAGATCGAGAACCTGATCTACACCTACGCCGAGCGACTCGACGCCGGCGACCTCGACGGCGTGGCGCAGCTGTTCACCCACGGGCGCATCACCGCCATGGAGGACGCGCCCCCCGAGGCCACCTTCGAAGGGGCGGCCGGCGTGCGGGCGATGTACGAGATGGCCACCCGCCTCTACGAGGACGGCACCCCCAAGACGCGCCACTTCACCAGCAACGTTCAGATCTATGTCGACGAAGCGGCCGGGCGGGCCGACGGCAAGGCCTACTACTGCGTCACCCAGGCCACACCGGACCTGTCGCTGCAGATCATTGTCACCGGCCACTACCGCGACACCTTCCACCTCCTCGACGGGACGTGGTGGTTCGACACCCGAGTCATGTTCGTCGACCAGGTCGGCGACACCAGCCACCATTTGAAGTTCTGAACCTCCGTGACAACGCCCTTCGATGTCACCGGCCTGACGGCCCAGGCGCAGCAGAAAGAAGGCCTGCACGACTGGGGCCCGCTGAGCTTCCGCGAACCGCTGACGGTGCTCGCCGGAAGCTATGCCACCGCGGATCTCAACGACATCGGGGGCCACATCCTGCGCTCGGGCCTCGTGCACAGCCTGCGGATGCGATTGCGCGCCCAGGAATGGATTCGGCGCTACCCGGAGATCCTGGACGAGACCATCGTCGCGCCGATCGTCGTGGTCGGCATGATGCGCAGCGGCACCACTCTGCTTCAACGGCTGCTGGCGTGCGACGACCGGTTCCACTGCGCATACGGCTGGGAGGTGGTGGAGGTCGCGCCCAAACTCGACTACCAGTGGTCGGCCCACGAGGACCCCAGGGTCGCCATCAGCGAAAAGCGTGAGGCGGTGTCGCGCGAGATGACACCCGAACTGTTCGCCATCCATCCGATGCATGCCCGCGAACCCGAAGAGGAGATCGTCTTCCTCTCTGACGCGTTCCTGTCTCATGTGCCCGAATCCGGCGCCGAGGTACCCGAGTACCGAGCCTGGATCGATACCCAGGACTTCACCCCGGCCTACGCCTACCTTCACCGGATGCTGCAATTCCTGCAGTGGCAGAAGCGGCAATGTGGTCGGACCGCACAGCGTTGGGTGCTGAAGTCCCCTGCGCACCTGGGCTACCTCGATGTGCTGCGGGCACAGTTCCCCGATCTGCATATCGTTCACATGCACCGCGATCCCCGGGACACCATCGCCTCGGGCGCGAGCCTGAACGCCACCCTGCACGCGATGCACTCCGACCACGTCGACCGAAGCCGCGTCGGTGCGCAGTGGCTCAGCAGAATGGGCTGGACCAACGACCGGGCTATGGCGGTACGTTCCAGATGGCCCGATGAGTCGGCGCGGTGCACCGACATCGAATTCACCGACGCCGTAGCCGATCCCATCGGCCAGGTGACCCGCGTGTACGACGCGATCGGCGTACCACTGACCGCACCGGCCGAGGCCGCGATGCTTCGCTGGCTCGTCGAGCGTCCCCGCGATCCGGCCCGACCGCCCTACGCCGCAGCCGACTTCGGGCTCAGCGAGGCTCAGATCGCCGAACGGTTCGCCAGCTACAACTCCCGCTTCCGTTCCGACGCAGACAGTTCGAGGAGAAGATGATGTTCGCTGACACAGATCACCCGGTCGCCACGGCCTCCCAACACGAACAGGAACTGGCGGCGCTGGAACTCATGGCACACCCGACGGTGCGCGCGGCCTACAGCACGGTCGCCGAAACCTGGCTCGGGCGGGCCAAGGCCTCCGACGCCATGCGCGCGGTGTTCGACGACGCCTTCGCCGAAGTGATGTTCTCCGCGGCGGTGTGGTCGTCCAACCAAGACAAACTGCGGCCCAAGGTCACCTGCATCACCCGGCTGGGCCACCCCGTGGGTGGGCGCGCCATTCCCGGATCACGTTGGGGGATCGACAATCCCGACAGTGTGTACCGCGTCATCCCGATCTCGGGCGAGGAGCGCTACGAGATCCGGGGCCGAGTCGGCGAGCATCGGATGACGGAGAACTACTTCACCCTCTGGGACGCCAACATGGGTACCGTCGCCGTCCTCAACGGCCGCACCATGGCGGTCGATTCCGACGGCTCCTTCGTCATCACGGTCGACTCCGATCCGGCCGGTGATCGCCCCAACCATGTTCAGACCACCAGCGACGCGCACGAGTTCTACATCCGCGACGTGTTGTTGAACTGGGAGCGCGACGATCCCAACCACCTGACGGTGCAGCGCCTCGGTGACCGTCCGACGACCCCACCCCGCACGCTCGACGAGCAGGCCGAGGCCACTGCCGACATGATGGCGTACTTCGCCAACTTCACCGGCAAGCTCAGCCACGGCGTCTACAAGATGCCGCCCAACAACTTCAACCTCGCCTGGTCGGCCGACAAGGTCGGCGCGATGCGCAACCAGGTGTACGTGATGGGCCGCTTCGATCTGGCCCCCGGCGAGGCGTTTGTCGTCGACGTCGGCGACGGCGGTGCCGAATACTTCACCGTTCCGCTGAGCAACATCTGGGGCACAACGCTGGACATCGTCGACCGAACCGGCAGCCTCAACAAGTCCCAGTCCGTCGCCAACGACGACGGCACGTACACCTATGTCATCTCCCCCACCGATCCGGGCGTCGCCAACTGGATCGACTCCGATGGTCTGCGCGAAGGGATTCTGACGCTGCGGATGGCCGAGTTCGGGCCCGACGGGCCCACCGAGGATCTGGGTGCCCGTGGACGAGTCGTCAGGCTCGACAACCTCGAAGCCCAGGTACCGGGCCTGCGCCGGGTGTCCGAGCAGCAGCGCGCGACCGAACTCGCCGAGCGCCGGGCAGCGTATCTGCGCCGGCTTCCAGAAGGGACGAACTGACATGGGCCGCTGGTTGATCACGGGGTGCTCCACCGGAATCGGGCGCGAGATCGCCCGTGCCGCACTGGAGTCGGGGCACTCCGTCGTCGTGACCGCGCGCCGCACCGAGACCATCACCGACTTCGTCGACGAGTTCGGTGACCGTGCGGTGGCGGTCGCCCTCGACGTGACCGACAAGCAGCAGATCGCCGCCGCGGTGCAAGCCGCTCAGGATGCCTTCGGTGGCATCGACGTTCTGGTCAACAACGCCGGTAACGGTTACCTGTCGGCGGTCGAGGAGGGCGAGGACGAGCAGGTCCGTAAGTTGTTCGACACCAACTACTTCGGTGTCGTCGACACCATCAAGGCCGTACTGCCGGGGATGCGTGCCAACAAGTCCGGCTACATCGTCAACATCTCGTCGATGACCGGCCTGGTGGCCAATCCGCCCAACGCCTACTACTCGTCGACCAAGTTCGCCCTGGAGGCGCTGACCGAGGCGCTGGCCCAGGAGGTCAAACCGTTCGGCATCAAGGTGAGCGCCATCGAACCCGGAGCGTTCCGCACCGACTGGGCCGCGCGCTCGATGTGGGAGTCGGACACCCCGATCGGTGACTACGAGGAAAATGTCGGCAGCCGAAAGACTTTGATCAAGGAGTTCGCCAACCACCTACCCGGCGATCCCCGCAAGGTCGCCGAGGCGGTCCTGCTGCTGTCCACCCTGGACGAACCGCCGCTGCGGTTGCTGCTGGGCCGCGACGTCCTCAAAGCGGTGCGCGACAAGATCGCCACACTGTCGGCGTCGATCGACGAATGGGAAGCGGTCACCAAGGACGTCAACTTCCCTGCCGGGCAGTAGGCGACCACGTCGGCGGGCGCTTGTCGATGAAGGCCTGTACACCTTCGAGCGCACACGGATCCATCATGTTGGCGGCCATCGTCGCACCCGCATCGTCATAGGCGGCCGCGATGCCGGTTTCGATCTGGCGGTAGAACAGGGCCTTTCCCACGGCGAGGGCGGCCCGCGGCTTGGCCACGATGCGTGCCACCAGAGCCTCGATCTCGTCGTCGAGCGCGTCGGGCTCGGCCACCCGGTTGACCAACCCCAACTCCCGGGCCTCCTCGGCGCCGACGAAGTCTCCGGTGACTAGCATCTCGAAGGCCGCCTTGCGGGGCACGTTGCGGGACAACGCAACTCCGGGGGTCGAGCAGAACAGCCCGACGTTGATGCCGCTGACAGCGAAGCGGGCGTCTGGGCTGGCCACCGCGAGGTCGCACATCGCCACCAGCTGGCAGCCGGCCGCCGTCGCCACGCCGTGCACCCGGGCGATCACCGGAACGGGCAGCCGCTGGATCGACAGCATGACCGCGGTGCACTGGGCGAACAGTTGCTCGTAGTAGTCCAGCGACGGCTCGGCGCGCATCTCCTTGAGATCGTGCCCGGCACAGAAGGCCTTTCCCGCGGCGCCCAGGACGACGGCACGAACGGTGTCGTCACCGGCGAGGGCGTCGAGGGCAGAGCCAAGAGCGGTGAGCATTGCTTCGGACAGCGCGTTGAAGGACTGCGGCCGGTTCAATGTCAGGGTGACGACGCCGCGCTCGTCGCGGTCCTGGAGCACCAGTGGTTCGCCGGTCACGGCCGGCGCCGCTTCACCAGCAGGACGAGGCCGTAGGTGATGCCACCGGCGACGGCCAGCACCGCCAGCCACGGGAGCAGCAGACCGAACAGCAGCACCGAATCGCTGGCGAGGGACACCATCGCGTCCCACCCTCGGTGGACCTGGCCGAAGAAGCCCTGATACTGATTCGGTGCCGGGCCGCCGATGCTCTGGGCGGTGAAAGTGACGTTGACTGTGCTGTAGGCGATCTGGTCGCCGAGCGCCTCGCGCTGGGCGCGCAGACTGTCCAGGTCGGCCTGCCGCTGCGAGAGAGCATCTTCGGCTTTGATCAACGCTTCGGGATCCTTGGCGTCGCGCATGATGGCCAGCAGTCGATCCACCGATGTCTGCAGTGCCTTGATCCGGGCATCGAGGTCGACCCGCTGGGCGGTGACGTCGTCGGTGGTGACCTCGGCGTGTTCGACGGTGCCGAGCGCCTTGAGTTCGCGCATGACGTCGTCGAGCTTGGCGGCGGGAACGCGCAGCACCATCGTCGTTCGGGCTCTGCCGGTTCCCGATCCCGCGTCTTCGGAGCGGCTGTCGACCCGGCCCTGCTGGGTGTCGACGATCGTGGTGGCCTTGTCGCCCGCCTCGGCGGGGTCGGCCACATTGACGATCATCGCCGCCGTCTTGACTACGTCGCGCTGCACCGGCGGCGGCGCTTTCGGAACATCCTGAGGCACAGGCGCTTGCACCGCATCAGCGGTACCGGCGGGAGCCTGCGAGGGACGCACAGGTCCGCCCGTGCACGCGGTGAGCAGGCTCAGCACCGCCAGCGCGGCGACCAGCCATCGTGCAATGCGCAGTCTTGGCGGCGTCCGGTCCATCTAGCGAGGCTAGCGCGGTGCCGCGCGATCAGGCCGGAGCTAACCGCATCGAGCCCAGGAAATAGGTTTCCTGGCCGGTCGGATATCCGCCGCCGTCGGTGGCGATGTGGACATGGTCGTAGTGGTTGGCGGTCTCGTTGCCGTAGTCCGCTGTCCAGCTCGGAGCGCCGATGCCCGGGTAGAAGCCCTGCCGCCAGATGACGTGCAGCACTCCCCAGCGCTTGGCATTGGCCAGGGCATAGCCGGCGATCTGGTTGCCCAGGTCGATGCCCTCTTTGGTGTGGTAGTTCGGGATCATCACGTCGACGGCCAGCCCGTTGGGATGCCATTTCAGCGGATCCTGCCGGTAGCCGTACATGGTGTTGATCTCCAGGAACATCACGCTGATCGCGCGCGCCACCCAGATGGTGTGGATCTGCATGTTCTTCTCGTCCACGTCGCCGGGTGGCAGGGCGAACTGGAAGCCCGCTGCGTCGGCCACCGGTGCACTGGCTGCCAGCAGTTCGGCCTCGGTAGGGGTGGTCACGTTCGGCGCGGGCAGCGCTGTCGATGTCGGCGATGCGGCCGGGGCGGCGGGACGGTGCGGGGTCTCGTGGCTTTGGGCATAGAACATCGCGCCGGAGACGACGACGGACAGCCCGGCCGCCAACCAGCGACCTGCGTTACCGCCCAGCACCTTCGCCACGACGAGCAGCTTACTTTTCTCGTCGGCGGCGATGGCGCCATTGCCACAGAACCGCGACACGCGCCCCGTCATCGACGGCTGAGGTCTCCGACGTGCAAGAATCCGCTCGGGGTGCCCCTGAAAGACAGGCGGCAAAAGCGTGGTCGTTCGAGTGACCCACAGCCATCGCGGCGTTGCTGCTCTGGTGATCGTCCTGATGGCTCTGGCGGCGGGTTGGGCAGGCGTTCTGACGCGACCTGCACCGGCGAGCGCGGATGCCGGCGCAGATCGGGTGTTCGTCGGCGCCTACATCAAGGACTTACAGGACATCGATGTCGCCGCGGAGAGTTTCACCGTGGACGTCTACCTCTGGTTGCGGTGGACGAATCCGAACATCAACCCGCCGGCCACTCTTGAAGTAATGAACTCCAACGGCTTTCAGAACACCACAACTTCGTCCACTGGAGGCGTCGCGCCCCAGATGATCTATGACGCACCGGTCGAGGAACCTGATGGCTCCAAGTACATGCTCATGAGGTACCAGGGGGTGTTCAGCAGAAAGCTCATGCTGCAGAACTACCCCTTCGACACGCAGGTGCTGCGAGTGGTGTTCAAAGACCAACGCGCGGACACCCGCACACTGAACTTCGTGCCCGACACGCGGCCGATCTCGATCAACAGGTCACTGCTGGACACG
This sequence comes from Mycobacterium sp. NBC_00419, assembly GCF_036023875.1. NCBI lineage: Bacteria > Bacillati > Actinomycetota > Actinomycetes > Mycobacteriales > Mycobacteriaceae > Mycobacterium > Mycobacterium sp. NBC_00419. The sequence continues at coordinate 3,921,637 of NZ_CP107931.1, read as the reverse complement.
ATTCCCGGATACTCGCTGGGCACCCCGACGCTGTCCATCATCGATCATCAATACGAGACCAACTTCGGAGACAGCAGAGTTCCGCCTGACGGCGTGCCCTTCTCGTGCATCACGATCGACCTTCCGGTCAAGCGGAATGCATTGCCGTACATAGTGAAACTCTTCATACCGATCTTCATCGTCGTCCTGATCACCGCGCTGATCTTCGTGCTTCCCGCTCGCCTGGAAGAGGCGCGCGCCGGCATTGGCATCACTGCACTGCTGACCATCATCGCCCTGCAGTGGAGCACAGAAGGCGACCTGCCGTCTGTCGAGTACCTGACGATGCTGGACGTGATCTACATCCTGTCGATGATCTATATCGCGGCGGCGACTGGTTATTCGGTCCTCGCCAGCCGACGCAACCACCAAGAAATGTCGCCAGCGCTGACAGCCGCACTCGACCGTCGGGTCGGACTGATCTCGCTCGGCACCTATGCCGCGCTGGTAGCGCTAACGATCTTCCTTCACGTGTACAACGCGCCCCCGGCTACCCAGTTCTTCCACTAGCGACGGCGAGCACGGCGGCGTCGGAAATTCCGGGTGCCGAGTGTGCATCGGCATACGCGCCAGGCGGCGAGTCGCGGACGAAACCGCACACTCGCGAGGCCCCAGAGACGAGTGTGGGGCTTATGTACGCAAATCGAAGAGATCGCGTACATAAGCCCCACAGTCGAGGCAGTGCTATTTAGTGCGCGTGACCGTGATGGCCGTGGCCGTCGTCGGCAGCCTCTGCCGGCTTCTCCACGATCGCGGTCTCGGTGGTGAGCAGCATGCGCGCCACCGATGCGGCGTTGACGACCGCAGAGCGGGTCACCTTCACCGGGTCGATCACACCATCGGCGATCAGGTCGCCGTAGGTCAGCGTCGCGGCGTTGAAGCCGTGCCCGGCGGGCAGTTCGCTGACCGTGTTGACCACGACGGCACCGTCGTAGCCGGCGTTGGTGGCGATCCAGAACAGCGGGGCCGACAGCGCGGCGGAGAACACCTCGACACCGAGGGCCTCATCACCGGACACCGACGCACGCAGCGGCTCGAGCGCCTTGCGTGCCTGCACCAGTGCGGAACCGCCACCGGCAACGATGCCCTCTTCGACCGCGGCCTTGGCCGCCGACACCGCGTCCTCGACGCGGTGCTTGCGCTCCTTGAGTGAGGTCTCGGTGGCCGCACCGACCTTGATCACGGCGACACCGCCGGCCAGCTTGGCCAGCCGCTCCTGCAGCTTCTCGCGGTCCCAGTCGGACTCCGAGGCCTCGATCTCGCCCTTGAGCTGCTTGACCCGATCGGCGATGGCCTCCTGCGTGCCGCCACCGTCGACGAGCACAGTGGCGTCCTTGCTGACGACCACACGCCGCGCCGAACCCAGCACCTCCAGGCCGGCGTCGCGCAGCAGCAGACCCACGTCGGGGTTGACCACCTGCGCGCCGGTGACGATGGCCAGGTCTTCGAGGAACGCCTTGCGGCGGTCACCGAAGAACGGCGCCTTGACCGCAACGGCCTTGAGCGTCTTGCGGATGGCGTTGACGACCAGGGTCGACAGCGCCTCGCCTTCGACGTCCTCGGCCACGATCAGCAGCGGCTTGCCATCCTGGGCCACCTTCTCCAGAAGGGGCAGCAGATCAGGCAGCGAGCTGATCTTGTCGCGATGCAGCAGCACCAGCGCGTCCTCGAGGACGGCTTCCTGCGAGTCGAAGTCGGTGACGAAGTAGGCCGAGATGAAGCCCTTGTCGAAGCCGACACCGTCGGTGATCTCCAGCTCGGTGTTCATGGTCGAGGACTCCTCGACGCTGACGACGCCGTCGAGGCCGACCTTGGTCATCGCCTCGCCAACGAGCTCGCCGACCTCCTCGTCACGCGAGGACACCGTGGCGATCTGGGCGATGCCGGTCTTGCCGGCCACCGGGGTGGCCGCGGCCAGCAGCGCCTCGGAGACGGCGTCAGCCGCGCGGCCGATGCCCAATCCCAGAGCGATGGGGTTGGCACCCGCGGCCACGTTGCGCAGGCCGTGCTTGATGATCGCCTGCGCCAGAACGGTCGCAGTGGTGGTGCCGTCGCCTGCGACGTCGTTGGTCTTGGTGGCCACCGACTTGACCAGCTGGGCGCCCAGGTTCTCGAAGGGATCCTCCAACTCGATCTCCCGGGCAATGGTCACACCGTCGTTGGTGACGGTCGGACCACCGAAGGCCTTGGCGAGCACCACGTGGCGGCCACGCGGACCCAGCGTCACCTTCACGGCATCGGCAAGCTTGTCGACACCGGCTTCCATTGCGCGGCGCGCGGTTTCGTCGAACTGAATCAGTTTGCTCATATGTTCTTCCTGCCCTGTTGACGCATGCCGCCCCGGAAATCACCCGCGAATGCGGGGATCGCCGGGGCGGTACACGGGTGCTACTTGTTGACGACCGCCAGCACGTCGCGTGCCGACAGGATCAAGTACTCCTCGCCGTTGTACTTGATCTCGGTGCCGCCGTACTTGCTGTAGATGACGGTGTCGCCCTCGGCGACGTCCAGCGGAATCCGCTTCTCGCCATCCTCGTCCCACCGGCCGGGGCCGACGGCAACGACAGTGCCTTCCTGCGGCTTCTCCTTGGCGGTGTCCGGGATGACCAGACCCGACGCTGTGGTCGTCTCGGCCTCATTGGCCTGTACGAGGATCTTGTCCTCGAGTGGCTTGATGTTCACGCTCGCCACGATGGAGCCCTCCACTGTTAGGGGTGCGGGTCCGGGGCTTTTCCCCGGACCTGTCGGTTTAACCAGGTGTTCGGCATACGTCCAAGCCTTCGCGCCGTCGTCGCGGGAGCCGGCGCAGGGGGTTGGCCGCGTGCCACCTAGCACTCTATACATGAGAGTGCTAGCACTCAAGGGTGGCCCGGCGCAGATTCGCCCAGGGCTTAGCCCGCCGGTGTCCCCGGCCGCTCGTGGGCCACGCGGACGTCCCCGAAAAACGCGATGACCAGCGGATTGAACAGGTCGGCCCGTTCCCACTGCAGGAAATGCCCGGCGCCGGGCAGCACGACGGGCCCGGTCCGGTCGGTGAAGGCCACCTCGCAGGCATGCACGAAGTCGGGGCTGACGACCTGGTCGTCCATGCCGTAGAGCAGCAGGGTCGGCACGTCGACCTTGCGATCCATGATGGGGGCCTCGCTGACCGCTCTGCCGTAGGCCAGCTGGTAGACCGCCCACCCCGCCCGCAGCCGCGCCTCGGTGGCGAACGGCTCAGTCATGAAGTCGACGTCGGCGTCGTCGAACGTGCCCGGCGAAGCCCACAACCGGTGGCCGTACATGCCTCCGACGTAGCGGCGGCGTTTGTCGGCCGTGTCGAGTTCGGCGGCCAGCACGTCAGGCGTCTGCCCTTGCAACCGGCGGTAGTCGCCGGTCGGTCCGTCGCGCAACACGGCCGCCGGGTCGATGCCCGCGGCGATGTAGTCCTCGAAGACCAGCGGTGGCACCGAATCGAAGAACACCAGCTTGTCGACGAAACCGTCGAACCGGTGGATCAGGTCGATCGCCACGACCCCGCCGACGTCTCCGCCGACCACGCCGCAGTGCTGGTGGCCGAGCACGTCGTGCACCAGGTGGTAGACGTCGCGGCTGTAGGCGGCGAAGTCGTAGACGTCGTCCGCCGACAGATCGGAGTCGCCGTAGCCGCGCAGGTCCGGCGCGATGACCTCGTAGCCGGCATCGGCCAGCGCGGCGATGTTGCGCCACCAGATGCGCTTGGTCTCGGGATACCCGTGCAGCAGGAGCAGCGGGTAGCCGCCCACCCCTTCGTGGATGTACGCCAGCGTCAGCCCGTCGCGGCCGGGACTGGGCGGGACCTCACTGCGGTGGAGCGTGAACGCGTCGGCGGCAGGTGCGGGCGGTTGCGCCGGCCGCAGCCGCACGTCGTAGTGCATCACCTGTCGAACGCGTCCGGGGCGATCAGCAGGTGATCGGACACGTCCCCCACCATCTCGACATCGGCCTTGCGTTCGGTGAAGTACCAGCCGTCGCCGTCGCGGGCGAATCGGTCGTAGTAGCGGCCGGCGACGATGGGCTGGAACGCCACGGCGTCGGTGGCCTGCACGACCAGGAACGTCGACCGGGCGGCAGCACTGTCACCGTCGAGATCGACGAGGGCATTGAGGACGAGGTGGCGGGTCTTGGGGGTACCCGGAGCCGCCGGGCCGGCGACATCAGATGCCGTGTCGGGAAAGCGACGGGTGGTCATCGCGAACAGGCCAGCGATGTTCTTCGCGCCGGACACGATCGGCGTCTTGGCACCGCCGAATGTGGCGCGGCTCAACAACTGCCCGACGCCGTCGAAGTCGCCGGCGTCGATGAGTTCGGCGTAGCGGTAGAGCAGTTCGGTGATCTCGAGCTTGTCGGCCGCGCTCATGCCACCTGCCCCGCGATCACCGGCAGGCCGGGGTCAGTGGGCACGTCGAGCGGGGACGGCGAGGCACCGGCGGCGATCAGATGGGCCGCGAAGGAGGCGATCATCGCCCCATTGTCGGTACACAACCGCGGGCGTGGGATGCGTAACGTCAATCCCGCTGCGGCACATCGCTCTTCGGCGAGTTCGCGAAGCCGGGAGTTGGCTGCGACGCCGCCGGCGATCAGCAGCGTCGACACTCCCAGCTCGGCCGCGGCCCGCACGGCCTTGGACGTGAGCACGTCGGCGACGGCTTCCTGGAAGCCCGCGGCCACATCGGCGGCGTTGTAGTCGGGGTGGCTCTCCACATAGCGCGCCACCGCCGTCTTCAGGCCGGAGAAGCTGAACGCGAACCGTTCGTCGCGCGGGCCGGTCATACCGCGCGGAAACGCGATGGCCCCCGCGTCGCCGGTGCGGGCCAGGTCGTCGAGGGCCTTGCCGCCGGGGTATCCCAGGCCGAGCAGTCGGGCCACCTTGTCGTAGGCCTCCCCCGCCGCGTCGTCGACGGTGCTGCCGAGTTCGATGATCGGCTCGCCCAGCGAGCGCACGTGCAGCAGGTGGGTGTGACCGCCGGACACCAGCAGGCCGACGCTTTCGGGAAGCGGGCCGTGGTCGTAGACGTCGGCGGCCAGGTGCCCGCCGAGGTGGTTGACCGCATAGAACGGCACACCCCATGCCGCGGCGTAGGCCTTCGCGGCGGCGACCCCGACCAGCAGCGCGCCGGCCAGGCCGGGTCCGATGGTGGCCGCGACCACGTCGGGCTTGTCGATCGCCGCGGTGGCCAAGGCCCGGCGCATGGTCGGCCCGAGTGCCTCCAGGTGGGCCCGCGAGGCGATCTCCGGCACCACCCCGCCGTAGCGGGCATGCTCGTCGACGCTGGAGGCCACCTCGTCGGCCAGCAGCGCCACGGTGCCGTCGGCGTTCAGGCGGGCGATACCGACTCCTGTTTCGTCGCAGGAGCTTTCGATGGCGAGGATGGTTGTCGCCGGCGGGCAGGAGCGCAGTGACTCGGGGGTAGGTGTCGCCGGCGGGCAGGAGCGCAGCGACTCGGGGAGATTTGTCATTGCGCGTCCCGTCGCATCGTGTAGGCGTCTGCGCCGCTGGCCTGGTAGTACCGCTTGCGCACACCGATCCTGGTGAAGCCGAGGCTTTCATACAGCGCGATCGCCGGCTCGTTGTCGGTGCGGACTTCGAGGAAGACCACCGAGCCGGGGCCGACGGCATCGAGCAGTTCGGTCATCATCCGCCGACCGATGCCCTTGCCCTGATACGCCGGGTCGACCCCGATGGTGTGGATCTCGAATTCGAACGGCGGGGTGCGGCCGAGCCGGGAGATCCCGGCGTAGCCGACCAGCTTGTCGTCCACCCGGGCGGCGACGTAGCGGTTGTGGGCGGCGGCCAGTTCCCGCACGAACGAGAACTCCGGCCACGGGTCGTCGCCGTCGAACAGCTGCATCTCCAGTTCCGCGCAGCGGGCGGCGTCGGTCTTCTGCAGGGGGCCGTAGACGACGTTCACCGCAACACCCCGCGTTCGGCAAGGGTCTTGGCATCCGGCCGACGCAGGTACAGCGGGACCAGAGGTGCCGGTTCGCCATCCCAGTCCGTCACTGCGGCAACGAGTCCCGCCGGTGTCGGGTAGGTGAAGTCCAGTGCGGGCAAATCGAACAGGCCGACATGGTCAGGTGATCCGGCCACCGCCTGCGCCCCGCCGACCGGTACGTCGGCGACGGCCTCGACACCCGGGCCGTCAATGCGCACACCGGCGCGGTAGCGGGCCCAGTACACCTCGCGGCGGCGGGCATCGGTCACCACCAACACCTCACCGTCCGTCAGCACACCGATGGCGTCAAGGCTGCACACCCCGTGCACGGGCACTCCGAGGGCATGGCCGTAGGCGGCGGCGGTGGCCATCCCGACCCGCAGCCCGGTGAACGGCCCTGGGCCACAGCCGACCACGACGGCAGTCAGGTCGGCCATCGTCAGTCCGGCCTGGGCCACCGCGGAGATGACGTTGGGGGTCAGCAACTCAGCGTGCGCCCGGGCGTCGATGCTGACCCGCTGCCCGAGAAGCTCGCATCGTCCGTTGTCGTCACACGCGACGACGGCGGCGGTGACGGCCGGGGTCGCCGTGTCGAGGGCCAGGACGATCCGGGTCATCGGTGGCTCCAATGCCATGTCGCGGTACGGGTTTCGCCGTCGGCGCGGCGTTCCAGCGTGATGTCGAGGTGATTGTCGGAGAGCCGCTCGGCTACGCCTTCGCCCCATTCGACGACGACAACGGCGTCCTCGAGATCGGTGTCCAGATCGAGCGAGTCCAGCTCGGCCAACAGGTCGGCGCCCTCGTTGTCGAGCAGCCGGTAGATGTCCACGTGGATCATCGCCGGATTGCCGTTGCGCCGGGCACGGTGGACCCGTGCCAGGACGAACGTCGGCGAGGTGACCGGCCCCTCGACATCCATTCCGGCGGCGATCCCCTTGGCCAGGGCCGTCTTTCCCGCCCCGAGCGGACCGGACAGCACCACGACGTCACCGGCACGCAGTTGCTCACCCAGGCGTGCGCCCAGCGCGAGGGTGTCGTCGAGGGTGGCCAGGTGCGCGGTGCCGCTGCCGATTCCGGTCTCAGCCATGGGCACGATTCTTCAGCCGGCGGGCGAACGCGACCAGTTTCGACGGCGTCGCGCGTTCGACCAGGCGCACCAGCGCGTCGTTGATGATGTCGGGGTCTTCGAGTTGGACCAGGTGGCCGGCCCCGGGGACGATCACCAGCTCGGAGTCCGGAAGTACCGCCGCCATCTCCTCGGAGTGCTTCACCGGGGTCAGCACGTCGTGGTCACCGCAGGCGATCATGGTCGGGATGCGCGCCAGCACCGGCAGCGCCGCGCTTTCGTCGTGTACCTCCAGCGCGTGCAGGAACTCCACGAGCGTGGCGATCGGAGTGTCGTGAATCATGTTCTCGGAGAAGGCCACGACGCTCGGACTCATCGAGTCGTCCCCGAACGATGCGGTGCGCAGGATCGGGCGCAGCACCGATCGGGCCGCACCGCGGGTGCGGTGCACGATCTGGGGTGCGTAGCGGGCGGCGAATCGCACCGCCTCCAGGGCCGGGTTCTGCAGGATCTCACCGAGCGGGGAGCGCGAGAGGCCTTCGGCGGCCGAGGAGATCAGCGCCGCTCCGACGATGCGCTGACCGTAGCGTTCAGGGAACTGCCGGGCGTGCGAGAGTACCGTCATACCACCCATCGAGTGACCGACCAGAACCACCGGTCCACGCGGAACCATCACCTGCAGAATGGTTTCCAGGTCCTGTCCCAGCTGTGTCACGGTGTAGGTGTCGACCGGCGCCTCAGCCGATTGCCCGTGACCGCGCTGGTCGTAGAACACCATCCGCACCTGATCGCCCCAGCGCTGCGCCAGCGCCGCGCGCTGGAAGTGAAACGACCCCATCCGCAGACAGAAGCCGTGGGCGAACACCACGGTCAGCGGTGCGGTGATCGGGCCGACTTCGCGCACCACCAGGGGCACCCCGTCGGCGGTGGTCACCACGCAGCCGCGATCGGCGTCGAGCAGAGCGAAATCCTCACCGGAGTAGGCGTCTTGGATGAACTTCTTGTGACGCAACGCGCGGGCCGCCGATACGCCGGCGGCGGTGCCGACCGCGCTCAGGCCGGCGACCCCGGCCATCAGCCCGGCCCTGCGGCCCGCACCCAGTCCGGGATTGTCGGCTTTGCGGATCAACCGCGCAGCGGCCTTCTCGGCACGGCGGGCCAGACGTTCGTCGATACCCTTGGCGCCCTTGGGCTTCGCAGTGCCCTCGGAATCAGCGGCCACCGGCGTCAGCCTCCCGGTAGGTACGCACCACCCGCCCACGCGGACTGGTGACCACCTCGTAGTGGATGGTGCCCAGCATGTCGGCCCAGTCCTGGGCGGTCGGTTCGCCTGCCGCTCCGGAGCCGAACAGGATGGCCTCGTCACCCTCGGCAACGTCGGGGCGGCCGGGGCCGAGGTTGACCACCAGCTGGTCCATGCAGATCCGGCCGACGTTGCGCCGCAACCGGCCGTTGATCAAGGCGTCGATCCGGCCGCTCAGGGTGCGGTACACCCCGTCGGCGTAGCCGATCGGGAGCAGGGCGAGGTTGGTGTCCTCCTCGGCGATCCAGGTGTGGCCGTAGGACACACCTTCGCCGGCCTTCACCGACTTCACCATCGCCACCGTGCATTTCAGCGTCATCGCCGGGCGCAATCCCATGTCGCCGAGTTCCGGGATGGGACTGAGCCCGTAGACGGCGATGCCCGGCCGGACCATGTCGAAGCCGAGGTCGGGCCGGGTCAGCGCCGACGGGGAGTTCGACAGGTGCGCCACCTCGAAGTCGATTCCGCGCGCCCGCGCCTGGGCCAGCATGTCGGAAAAGCGTTGCGCCTGAATATCGTTGAGCGGGTCGTCGGGTACGTCGCCGCTGACCAGATGCGACATGATGCCGCGCACCCGGATCGCGTCCGCGGCAATCGCCCGCTGCAATTCGGTGAGCACGCCGGGATACTCCGCGGCGCTGACACCGTTGCGGTTGAGTCCGGTGTCGACCTTGACGGTGACCTGCGCAGTGCGCCCGGTGCGTTCGACGGCGGCCAGCACTTCACCGACCTGGCGCGCGGAGGAGACCCCGATCTGCACGTCGGCATTCAGTGCGGGCGCGAAGTCGGTGCCCGGCGGGTGCAACCACGCCAGCACCGGGGCGGTGATGCCGGCGCTGCGCAACGCGAGGGCCTCGTCGATGGTGGCGACACCGAGTGCGGCGGCTCCTGCCGCCACCGCGGCGCGGGCCACCTGTGGAGCGCCGTGCCCATAGGCGTCGGCCTTGACGACCGCCATCACCTCGGCGGATCCCGCGCGCTCGCGCAGAACCCGCACGTTGTCGGCGATCGCCCCGAGATCGACGAGCGCCTCAGCAGCCGGGCCGGACACCTGAGCCGGTGTCGACGGGGTCAACGAAGTCGTGTGCATATCCATGTCACCGTCGACAATTGTCCCAGAACCGGCCCGATAACCGCCCATCCGGTCGCTGACCTCACTATTCAGGCCGCAACGGGCGGTAGAGTCGGCGCTGTGCGGGTGCTGTCGATGGGCGACGCGGTACTGGGCAAACGCCCCGATCTGAGCAGCGTGTCCGATCAGCCCGCCCATGCGCGTATCTCGGCGTGGCTGGAGAAACTCATCGTCTCGGGCCGACTGGCACCCGGTGACAAGCTGCCTGCAGAAGTCGACATCGCCGCGGCGCTGGGCGTAAGCCGCATGACGCTGCGCCAGGCATTGGGGGCCATCGAGGCCAAGGGCCTGATCCGGCGCAGCCGGGGCCGCTTCGGCGGGAACTTCGTCGAGACCTCACGGCTGGAGTTCGACCACACGGGTATGCCGGGCTTCACCGAGCAGTTGCGCCGGCTGGACATGGCCGCGGGAGCACAGGTGGTCAGTGCCCTCACGCGCGTCCCGACGGCTGAGGTACGCGAGGCACTGGGCCTCAAACGCGGGGCGCGGGTGCACGAGGTCGTCCGGATCCGCTCGGCCGACGGTGCGCCGGTGCTCCTCGAGGAGACCTATCTGCCGGCGGGGCTGTTTCCAGGGCTGCTGTCCGCGGACCTCACCGGGTCGGTGTACGCGTTGATGGCCGACGAGTTCGGCACCCCGCTGTTCTCGGCCGACGAGCACATCGAGGCCGCACCCGCCACGGCGGCGCGCGCGACGTTACTCGGTATCGCGGTGGGTGACCCGCTACTGCTCGTCACACGGACAGCACACGACCGCGACGGCGTTCCCGTGGAGTTCTCGCACGACTACTTCCGGTCCGACCGGACTCGCATCCGGGTGAAGTCGTGGGTCGACCGCGACACCCAGGCCCGGGTGGAGACCTCGCCGGCGTCCTGAGCCGATCAGCCGCGCCGGGCGCGCAGCGCAGGCAGGACGTGACCGACGAGGTCGGCAGACAGCGCGGGCACCACCGCGGGGGCCACCGACAAGAGGGCTTCGCTCGGTGCGGTGCTGACGGCGATACAGCGCATACCTGCGGCCAGCGCGCCACGCACGCCCGGCACCGAGTCCTCGAACACCAACACCTGCGACGGCGGGTGGCCGAGAAGTGCGGCGCCGGAGAGGAATCCTTCGGGATCGGGCTTGCCGCGCCGGACGTCCTCCTCGGCGACGACGATCTCGATGACCTCACCGACCGGGCTGCTCGCCAGGACGGCGTGCACGTCGTCGCGCTGCGCACCGGTGACGATCGCCATCGGTACGCCGTGCTGGGCGAGGATCTGCACCAGGCTCACCGTGTCGGTGGTGATGGGATTGTGCTGGGCGACGAGATCGCGGTAGCGCTGCTTGCGCAACTCCAGCAGCGGGTCCACATCGACTCGTGCGCCGGTGATCTCGATCGCCTTCTCGACGATCTCGCGGTCACTGTGGCCCAGCAGGTGACGGTCGTAGTCGTCCTGGCTCAGTGCCCAGTTCAGGTGCTCGTCGAAGAGCTCGCCGAAGATCTGGAACAGGATCGGCTCGTCATCGGACAGCGTGCCGTTGAAATCGAAGATGACGGCGGGGTCGGCGACCTCGGCCCACTGTGCGAGCAATTCGTGTGCTTGCCCAGATTCGGGGTACGAAGACATGGCTAATAGTCTAGTCTTTTAAAGCATGCCGTTCCTCTCCGACTCGGAACTGGATGCGCTGCTCGAGCAGTTGCCGGCGCTGGCCGGTCAACCGCGTCAGCTCGAGGAACTGTCGGGCGGTCTGACCAACCGCAACGTGAAGATCACCACGCCCAGCGGGGCGTACGTCGCGCGCTGCAGCGTCAACAGCAAGAACCTGCTCGGCATCGACCGCGACAACGAGTACTACAACAGCAGGGCCGCCGCCGAGGCGGGAGTTGGCGCGCCGGTCATCGACTACCGCCCCGACCTCGGGATCCTGCTGGTCGGCTTCCTGGAGGGCGTCACCCTGACCAACGCCGACATGCAGCGCCCCGGCGTGCTGGACCGCGTTGCCACCGGAGTCCGGGGCCTGCACTCCGGGCCGCGCTTCCGCAGCCGCTTCGACATGTTCGAACGCCAGCCTTCGTACCTGAAAGTAGTGCAGGACAATGGCTTCCGGCTGCCGTCGGACTACCTGGAGCATGCCCAGGCGTTCGCCGAGATCCAGCGGGTGCTCGACGCGACCGATCAGACCACCGTGCCGTGCAACAACGATCTGCTGGCGGGCAACTTCGTCGACAACGGTCAGCGGTTGTGGTTGATCGACTACGAATACGCCGGCAACAACGACCCCTGCTTCGAGCTGGGCAACCTCGCCGCCGAGTGTGGGCTGTCCACCGCTCAGCTCGAAGAACTCGTCAGCCTGTACTACGGGCGTCCGCTGCGCCACAAGACCGCACGAGCACGCCTGCAGGGCATCGTCGGCAAGTACGGCTGGACCCTGTGGGGGTGCATCCAGAATGCCTCCAGTGCAATCGACTTCGACTTCTGGCAGTGGGCGATGGAACGCTACGAATCGGCCGTCGCCGAATTCCGCGGTCCCGACTTCGCCCGCCTGCTCGATGACGCGCAAGCCACCGACTAAGTGAGGAAGACATGTCCCCGCAAGAGCTGCCCGACCGCGCCCAGATCGTCATCATCGGCGGCGGTGTCATCGGGACCAGCCTCGCCTACCACCTGACTAAACTCGGTCGCACCGATGTGGTGCTGATCGAGCAGGGCCAATTATCTTGTGGCACAACTTGGCACGCCGCCGGTCTCGTCGGTCAGCTGCGCGCGTCGGAGAGCGGCACCCGGCTGGTGCAGTACTCCACCGAGCTGTATGCCGAACTGGAGGCCGAGACCGGGCTGAGCGCGGGCTACAAACAGTGCGGCGGGGTGACGGTGGCACGCACTGAGGACCGGATGACCCAACTGCGCCGCACTGCCGCCAGCGCGGCGGCCTACAACCTGGACTGCGAACTACTCACTCCGGAGGAGGCTTTCGAGCACTATCCGGTGATGCGGGTCGACGACCTGGTGGGTGCGATCTGGTTGCCGGCCGACGGCAAAGCCAACCCCACCGATCTGACGATGGCACTGGCCAAGGGAGCCCGCCAACGCGGCGCCAAGGTCTTCGAGCACGTCCGTGTGCTCGACGTCCTCACCGACGGCACCGCGGTGACCGGGGTGCGTACCGACGCCGGCGACATCGAAGCCCAGATCGTCGTCAACTGCGCCGGCCAGTGGGCCAAGGCCATCGGCGCCATGGCCGGGGTGAACGTGCCGCTGTACTCCGCCGAGCACTTCTACGTCGTCACCGAGACCATCGCCGGTGTGCACCCCGACCTGCCGATCCTGCGCGATCCCGACGGCTACACCTACTTCAAGGAAGAGGTGGGCGGCCTGGTGATCGGCGGCTTCGAACCGGAAGCCAAACCCTGGGTGGCGCCGGATGCGATTCCCTACCCGTTCGAGTTCCAGCTCCTCGAGGAGGACTGGGAGCACTTTGAAATCCTCATGGAGAATGCGCTGCTGCGCATCCCGGCACTGGACCACACCGGGCTGAAGAAGCTCTACAACGGGCCGGAGAGCTTCACCCCGGACAACCAGTTCATCCTCGGCGAGGCACCGGAATGCACGAACTTCTTCGTCGGCGCCGGATTCAACTCGGTCGGTATCGCCTCGGCCGGCGGGGCGGGCCGCGCGCTGGCCGAATGGATCGTCAACGGGTCGCCCACCACCGATCTGACCGGAGTGGACATCCGCCGCTTCGCCCCGTTCAACGGTAACGTGGCCTGGCTGCACGACCGGGTCGCCGAGGTACTCGGCGTGCACTACGAGATCCCCTGGCCTAACCGGGAACTGACCACGGCACGGCCGTTTAGGCGCTCACCCGTCCACCACCTGCTGGTTGACGCGAACGCGAACTTCGGCAGCCGGATGGGCTGGGAGCGGGCCAACTTCTTCGCCCCCGAAGGCGAGCAGCCCGTAATCGAGTACTCGTGGGGCAAGCAGAACTGGCTGCCGTGGTCGGCAGCCGAACAGGTCAACACCCGCACGGCAGTGACGGTGTTCGACCAGACCTCATTCTCGAAATACCTGCTGACCGGGCCCGACGCCGAGCAGGCACTGCAGTGGCTGTGTACCGCCGATGTGGCGGTGCCGGTGGGTAAGTCGGTGTACACCGGCATGCTGAACGCACGCGGCACCTACGAGTCGGACGTGACCGTCACCCGCACCGGGGCCAGTGAGTTCCTGATCGTCAGCAGCGCGGCCACCACCGAGCGGGACAAGGACCACATCACGCACAACCTCCCGGCCGGGGCACAGGCTGAACTGGTCGACCTCACGTCGTCGATGGCGGTGTTCGGGGTGATGGGTCCGCGCTCGCGCGACCTGCTGGCCAGCCTCAGTGACGCCGACCTTTCGGACGCCGCGTTCCCGTTCGCCACCAGCCAGGTGATCTCGCTGGGCTACGCCACCGTCCGGGCGACCCGCATCACCTATGTCGGCGAATTAGGTTGGGAGCTCTACGTTCCCGCCGAGTTCGCCGTCGGCGTCTACGAAGACCTGCTGCGGGCCGGCGCGCAGTTCGGCATCGGTCGCGGCGGGTACTACGCCATCGAGTCGCTGCGCCTGGAGAAGGGCTACCGCGCCTTCGGCCGCGAACTGACCCCCAACGACAACCCGGTGGAGGCCGGCCTGTTGTTCGCCTGCAAGCTCAAGACCGACATCGACTTCCTCGGCCGGTCCGCGGTGGAGAAGGCCAAGGCTGACGGGCCGCGGCGACGGCTGGTGAGCTTCGCCGTCGACTCCCCCGAACCGATGCTGTGGGGCGGCGAGCTGATCCTGCGCGACGGCGCGGTCGCCGGCCAGGTGACCTCGGCGGCGTGGGGTGCCACCACCGGTGCCTGCGTCGGACTGGCCTACGTGCGCGCCGGTGACGACACCACCGTCACCGCGGACTGGATTCGGGCCGGCAGCTACTCGGTCAACGTCGGCGGTGAGATCTACCCGATCACCGTGTCGCTGAGGGCGATCTACGACCCCGCAGGAGAGCGGATCCGTTAGCCGCCCCTTCGACGGCGCTCCCAGGAAAGTGTGAGATCGTGCCGGGGTGTTCCGGGACGTAGTCCGATGACCGAGGTCGGCCGCCAAGGCGACGTCCGGGCTCGGCTCGAGGAGCGCTACCGGCGCCTGGCCGCGTCCCGCAAGTTGCGGCTGGCGACGGCGACCCTGGCCAGGTTCCGTGAGATCGACGGCTCCACCCTGGGCATCCTCGTCTCGGTGCAGCTGTTCACGACAGTGATCCCGCTGATGATCCTCGGCTTCAGCTATGTCGAGAACTTCGCCCAGAGCGCCAGCGCCGGCACGATCTGGATCCGGGAACTCGGCCTGGTGCATCCGACGAGCGACCGGGTCCGCGGCGCATTCGGCAGTACCGCTGGACTGCGCTCGAGTTGGACGTTCATCGGCGTCGGCGGCTTCCTGATCTGGGGAATCCCGATGGCGGTCACCGTGGCCGCGATCTTCGCCAAGGCCTGGCGGCGCGAACAGTTCGGCCTGACCCAGCGGGTGCTGCGCGGCGCGCTGTGGTTCGCGTTGTACCTGACGATGATCGTCTGCCGCGAACGAATCACGTTCGGCCACCACCACAGCAGCGAGATGCGGGTGCTGATGTTCGTGTTGGCGCAGGTGCCGGTGTGGCTGTTCTGGTCGTTGACCCCGGCACTGCTGGTGCGCAACGGCGGCCGGAGTCTCGTCCACCTGGCGCTGGCCGGACTGGCCGGCGTGGTGGTCGACGGCGTGATCATCCCGCTGTCGAGCCGGGCCTTCTTCCCGATGGTGCTCGACGGCTGGGCCGAACTCGGGCCGATCGGGATCGCGATGGCCCTGTTGACGTGGTGCGGGGTGATCGGCACCGGATGGGTCGTCACGGCCTGCGTCGGCGCGGTGCTGTGGGAGCGCAACGCCCCGTCGGACACCGTGGTCGAGGTCCAGACCGACAACCTCGGAGAGGTCTACACCCCGACGGAGTCCACCGCCTAGTGCGCGAAGTGCTCCTGGTCGAAATGGCCGTTGGGCTTGGTCGCGTCCAAGTGACCCAGCACCGCGTTGAGGTCCTCCCACAGCGAGCGGGCCAAGTCGGCGGAGAAGCCCTCCCGCACCACCACCCGCAGCACTGAAATATCCTCTGCGCCTTCCGGCATGGTGTAGGCGGGCACCTGCCAGCCGTAGGACCGCAGCGCGGCCGACACGTCGAACTCGGTGTAGCCGAAGTCGCCGGAGAGCTTGAACGCCACCACCGGGATGTCAGACCCGTCGGAGATGACGTGGAAGTGCTGACACTCTTCCAGTCGGTCGGACAACCAGCGCGCGGTGGCGGACAGGGATTGCATGACATGGGTGTATCCGGCGCGGCCAAGGCGCAGGAAGTTGTAGTACTGCCCGACCACCTGGTTGCCCGGCCGGGAGAAGTTCAGCGTGAAGGTCGGCATGTCCCCACCCAGATAGTTCACCCGGAAGACCAGGTCCTCCGGTAGAGCATCGGCGTTGCGCCACACCACGAATCCGATGCCCGGGTAGGTCAGTCCGAACTTGTGGCCGCTGACGTTGATCGACGCCACCCGGGGCAGCCGGAAATCCCATTTGAGGCCCGGATGCAGGAACGGCGCCACGAACCCGCCGCTGGCGGCGTCCACGTGGACAGGGATGTCGAGCCCCTTGTCCTTCTCGAGTTGATCCAGCGCGGCGCAGATCTCGGCGATCGGCTCGAGTTCACCGGTGTAGGTGGTGCCCAGGATGCCGACCACCCCGATGGTGTCCTCGTCGACGGCGTCGACCACCTGCTCGGGAGTGATCACATAGCGATCCTCGGCCATCGGCAGGTAGCGCGGCTCGACTTCGAAGTAGCGGCAGAATTTCTCCCACACCACCTGAACATTGGAGCCCATCACCAGGTTGGGCGTGCGGGTCTTCCAGTCCTTACCGACGCGTTCCTTCCACTTCCACTTCAGCGCCAGCCCGCCGAGCATCACCGCTTCCGACGACCCGATCGTCGATGCCCCGACTGCGCTGGCGGCGTCGTCGTCGCGCAGGTTCTCGGCATGGAACAAATCGGCAACCATTGCGATGCAGCGGCTTTCGATCGCCGCGGTGGCCGGGTATTCGTCCTTGTCGATCATGTTCTTGTCGAACGTCTCGGCCATCAGCTTCTCGGCTTCCGGATCCATCCACGTCGTGACGAACGTCGCAAGATTCAGCCGGGAACTGCCGTCGAGCATCAGCTCGTCGTGGATGAACCGGTATGCCGCAGCAGGTTCCATCGCCTCGGCCGGCAACCGCAGCGACGGGATCGGGTCGGTGGACAACCGTCCCGTGTAGGCCGGTGCAATCGACGGGGAGCGGTACTTGACGTGCGGCATGGTTCCTTCTCTCTACAGTCCTGCAACAGCTGAACGAATGTGGGCAAGGATGCGCGACGCCGAGGTGGGTGCGGGCGCGGGGCCGGGGTCGGCCGCCGAGGCATTGGCGGCGCGGGCATGGACGAACGCCGCCGCCGCGGCGGCCTGCGCCGGTGGCAGTCCCGCCGCCAGCAGCGCTCCGATCATGCCGGACAGCACATCTCCGGATCCGGCGGTCGCCGCCCACGCCCCGCCCGCGGGATTGAGGTACACCGTGCCGCCGGCAGCGCTCGGATCGGCGATGACGGTGACGTTGCCCTTGAGCAGCACCGTGGCGCCGAAACTGTCGGCCAGGCGCCGCGTCGCGGCGACCCGATCCGCCCCGGGCGCCGCCGGGTCCGATGTCGCCGGCCATCCGGCTCCGGAAGCCAGCCGCGCGAACTCGCCGGCATGCGGAGTCAGTACCGTCGGCGCGTCGCGTTCGGACACCAGATGCGGATGGGCCGCCAGCATTGTCAAACCGTCGGCGTCGACCACCACCGGAAGATCGGTGTTGAGCGCGAAAGTGAGTGCCTCGAAGGCGGTTTCATCGGTGCCCAGACCGGGTCCCACCACCCAGGCCTGCACTCGGCCCGCCCCGGCGGCGCTCGGGGCGGCGACGACCTCGGGCCAGTGCGACACCACCTCGGCGGCCGCGGAACCCGCGTAGCGCTTCATGCCCGAGGTCGCAGCCACCGCGGCGCCCGTGCACAGGATTGCCGCCCCCGGGTAAGTCGAGGACCCCGCCAGGATTCCGGTGACGCCTTGGCTGTATTTGTCGTCGCGCGACTGCGGCACCGGCCAGCGCGCCTTGACGTCGGCGGCGTCGAACCCGATCACATCGGTAGCGGGCAGTGGCAGCCCGATATCGACAAGCTCGACGCGTCCGCAGTCGGCGAGCGCGTGTACGGGTTTGAGACCGCCGAACGTGACGGTGAGGGCGGCGCGCACGGCCGGGCCCGTGATGGCGCCGGTGTGCACGTCCACACCGCTGGGAATGTCGACGGCCACCACCGGGATGCCGGCGGCGTCCACCGCGGCGAAGACGGCCGCCGCGGCAGGCCGAAGCGGACCCGTGCCGGAGATGCCGACCACACCGTCGATCACCAGATCCGTCCCGGGTGCGACCTCGGCCACCACTCCGCCACCCGAGGCGCGGAATGCCGCCAGCGCCTTGGCATGGGTGTGCTCGGGGCTCAGCAGCACTGCGGATGCCGCGGCGCCGCGCCGGCGCAGGAAGGTCGCGGCCCACAGGGCGTCACCGCCGTTGTCGCCGGAGCCGACCACGGCGCAGATACGCCGGCCCGCGATGCCACCGGTCCGACTCGCCAGCTCGCGCGCGATCGCGGTGGCCAGACCATAAGCGGCACGGCGCATCAAAACACCGTCCGGCAGGCTGGCCAGCAGAGGCGCCTCAGCGGCGCGGATCGCCTCGGCGGTGAAGTAGTGCCGCATCGGAACCCAGGTTACGTGGCGGACGGGCGTTGGCGACGCACTCTGACGCAGTGTTCACCCCCGACCCACACCGCACTCATGTGCACTCGGGGCGGGAGTCTCGCCGCTGGTGCGCGGCCGCACGGTGGCGCGCAGCAGACCGCGACTATTCGACGGTGACGGACTTGGCCAGGTTGCGCGGCTTGTCCACGTCGTAGCCGCGCGCCCTCGCCACCGCCGCGGCGAATACCTGCAGCGGCACCGTGGATAGCAGCGGCTGGAAAAGCGTTGACACAGCTGGGATTTCGAAGATGTGATCAGCGTACGGGCGCACCGTGTCGTCGCCTTCCTCGGCGATGACGATGGTGACGGCACCACGCGCCTGCACTTCGCGGATATTGCTCAGCAGCTTGGCATGCAACGTCGCGGCATTCTTCGGCGAGGGCATCACCACGATCACCGGAAGGCCTTCGTCGATCAGGGCGATCGGACCGTGCTTGAGCTCCCCGGCGGCGAAGCCCTCGGCATGCATGTACGCCAACTCCTTGAGCTTGAGCGCACCTTCCAGCGCCACCGGGTAGCCGACGTGGCGCCCCAGGAACAGCACCGCAGGCGACGCCGCAAAGGCCTGGCCGAGCTTGGTGATCGAGTCCATGTGTTCGAGCACGCGGGCCACCTGGTCGGGCATCGACTCCAGTTCGCGGTACTCGCGTTCGACCTCGTCGGGGTACTTGGTGCCGCGCGCCTGCGCCAAGGCCAGACCGACC
Source organism: Mycobacterium sp. NBC_00419 (assembly GCF_036023875.1). NCBI lineage: Bacteria > Bacillati > Actinomycetota > Actinomycetes > Mycobacteriales > Mycobacteriaceae > Mycobacterium > Mycobacterium sp. NBC_00419. The sequence goes on along the minus strand of NZ_CP107931.1, from coordinate 3,902,546 downwards.
AGGTAGTTGGCGGCGATCTGGGCCAGGAAGGTCTTGGTGGCCGCCACCCCGATCTCTGGTCCGGCCCGGGTGTAGAGGACGGCGTCGGCCTCGCGGGGAATCTGGCTGCCGTTGGTGTTGCAGATGGCCAGCACCTTGGCCTTCTGTGTCTTGGCGTGCCGAACCGCTTCGAGGGTGTCGGCGGTCTCGCCGGACTGCGAGATCGCGATGACCAGCGTGCCCCGGTCGAGCACCGGGTCGCGATAGCGGAACTCACTGGCGAGTTCCACCTCGACGGGCAGCCGGGTCCAGTGCTCGATCGCGTACTTGGCCAGCAGACCGGAATGGAATGCCGTGCCGCAGGCGACGATGAACACCTTGTCGACCTCGCGGAGTTCCTGATCGCTCAGGCGCTGCTCGTCGAGCACGATGCGGCCGTCGACGAAGTGCCCGAGCAGGGTGTCGGCGACTGCCGTCGGCTGCTCGGCGATCTCCTTGAGCATGAAGTACTCGTAGCCGCCCTTCTCGGCGGCTGACAGGTCCCAGTCGATGTGGAACACCCGGGCATTGGCGGCATCGTCGCGGCCGTCGAAGTCGGTGATGCGGTAGCCGTCGGCGGTGATCACGACAGCCTGGTCCTGGCCGAGTTCGACGGCCTCGCGGGTGTATTCGATGAAGGCGGCGACGTCGGAGCCCAGGAACATCTCGTCCTGGCCGATACCGACCACCAACGGTGTCGAGCGGCGGGCGGCCACGATGGTGCCCGGGCTGTCGGCGTTGGCGAAGACCAGGGTGAAGTGGCCTTCGAGCTGTCGCAGCACCGAGAGCACCGAGGCCACGAAATCTCCGGCGGTGGGCCCCTGGTGGTAGGCCCGGGACACCAGGTGTACAGCCACCTCGGTGTCGGTGTCGCTGGCGAACTCCACCCCCTGGGCTTCCAGGTCGTGGCGAAGCGTGGCGAAGTTCTCGATGATCCCGTTGTGCACGACGGCGAACTTGCCTGCGGCGTCGCGGTGCGGGTGGGCGTTGCGGTCGGTGGGCCTGCCGTGGGTGGCCCACCGGGTGTGGCCGAGGCCCGCGGTGCCGGCCAGGGCGGCGGGGTCGGCCTCGGCCAGCGCCTCCTCGAGGTTGGCCAGCCGTCCCGCGCGGCGGCGGACCGTCAGCCCGCCATGTCCGTCGAGCAGAGCGAGCCCGGACGAGTCGTAACCGCGGTACTCCATGCGGCGCAATGCGTCGACCACGACGTCGCGGGCCGGGCGATGCCCGACGTAAGCCACGATTCCGCACATGGGTCCAAGGGTAGTGCAGCACCGGCGGCCCAGACGGTGGGCTACGGTCATGGGGTGGCCCGGACACGGAAGCTCTTCGCGGCGCTGACCCGCCGCGGCCCACATCAGGTTTTGCGCGGTGACCTGGCATTTGCCGGCCTTCCGGGCATCGTCTACACCCCGGCGTCGGGGTTCAATCTGCCCGCTGTGGCGTTCGGCCACGATTGGCTCACACCCGCCGATCGCTACGTCAAAACGCTGGAGCATCTGGCGTCCTGGGGCATCGTCGCGGCGGCGCCCAATACCGAGCGCGGACCCGCGCCGTCGGTGCTGAACCTGGCGTTCGACCTGGGCACGACACTGGACATCGTCACCGGGGTGCGGCTGGGTCCCGGTCAGATCAGCGTGCATCCCACCAAGCTGGGCCTGGCCGGCCACGGTTTCGGCGGCTCGGCGGCGGTGTTCGCCGCGGCGGGTCTGGCCGGGGCCGGCAAGTCGGCGCCCAAGGCGGTGGCCGCCCTGTTCCCCTCGGTCACCAAACCGCCCGCCCAGCAGCCCGCGGCCACCTTGAAGGTGCCGGGCCTGGTCCTGAGCTCGCCGGATGACCCGCAGTCGCTGCGGACCGATGCCCTCGACCTGGCGCAGGCGTGGCCCGGTTCAGTGCTGCACGTCGTCAGCAAGGCCGAGTCGGCCGGTCTGGCCGAGAAGCGCCGGTTCTCCAAGGTCCTGGGCGTGCCGGGGTCCGATCGCGGTACCCAGAAGGCGGTCCGGGCGCTGTTGACCGGCTTTCTTCTCTTCCAGCTCACCGGGGATAAGGCCTATCGCGAGTTCGCCGACCCCGAAGCGGTGCTGCCCAAGACCGGCAAACCTGATCCCGACGTCGAGCCGCTCAAGCCCGAGGACCGGATCGTCGCCCTGCTGAAGTAGCCCGGTTCGGAGCCGCGAGTGGCAAGTTACGGCACGCATTCGGCGCATTTTCGTGACGTAGGTGGCCACTCGATGACACCCGCTGACCCCGACCAACCGGTTGGTGATATAACTCCGTGATGCGCACCGGTGTTTTTCTGGAGTATTCGGGCGGCTTCCGTGAGGCTGTCGAGCACATCGTCGTGTTGGAGCAGGCGGGCGTGGATATCGCGCTGGTGGCCGAGGCGTACTCCTACGACGCGGTCAGCCAGCTCGGCTACCTGGCGGCCAAGACGTCGCGGATCGAGCTGGGTTCCGGCGTGGTCCCGATCTACACCCGGACCCCGTCACTGCTGGCCATGACCGCCGCCGGCCTGGACTACGTATCCGACGGCCGCTTCCGGCTGGGCATCGGCACCTCCGGCCCGCAGGTCGTCGAGGGGTTCCACGGTGTTCCCTTCGACGCCCCCATGGGCCGGACCCGCGAGGTCATCGAGATCTGCCGTCAGGTGTGGCGGCGCGAGCGGGTGCAGCATCAGGGCAAGAGCTACCAGATCCCGTTGCCCGCCGAGCGGGGCACCGGACTGGGTAAGCCGCTGCAGCTCATCAATCACCCTGTGCGGGAAAACATCCCGATCACCATCGCCGCACTGGGCCCCAAGAACGTGGAACTGACCGCCGAGATCGCCGAAGGCTGGCAGCCGGTCTTCTTCCTTCCGGAGAAGGCCGACGACATCTGGGGCGAATCACTTCGGGCCGGAAAGGCCAAGCGCGACAAGGCCCTCGGTGAGCTCGATGTGATGGTCGGGGTGTCGTTGGCCATCGGAGACGACGTCGAGGAACGACTCGGGTGGGTTAAACCACACCTGGCGCTCTACATCGGCGGCATGGGTGCGCGCGGTCAGAACTTCTACCACAAGCTGGCCACCCGGTACGGGTACGGCGAGATCGCCGACCACATTCAGGACCTGTACTTGGCCGGGCGCAAAGCCGAAGCCATCGCCGCGGTGCCCGACGACCTGGTGCGTCAGGTGTCGCTGATCGGGCCGCGGGGCTACGTCAAGGAGCGGATCGCCGCGTTCGCCGAGGCCGGGGTCACGACCTTGTTGGCGACGCCGGTGACCGCCGACGGAGCCGAGTACGTCAAGTACGTCGAGGAACTGCAGCAGCTGCTCCCCTGATCACTGGCGTTGTGACGCAACGCTGTTCGTCGGCCGGCCGTAACAGCCGACGCTGCGCCGCAGGGACCGCGGGCCGCTGCGTCGGCTCGGTCATTGGCCGACCTGCGGCAGTTCGTCGGCGGCGATCTCACACGGCGATCTCTCGTCCTGGGCCTCGGCGTCGGGTTGGACCACGGGTGGCGGCGGGTCAAGGGGCGGTGACGGTGCGGGCGTCGTCTGCTCGGTGACGGAGTCCTCGACCGGCTCGGTGGTAGTCACGTCCCCGGTCTCGGTGCCGTCATCGGACAGGTCGTTCTCCTGACCGTCGGCGTCCGCGCCCACCGGATCGGCCTGCGGCTCAGGGGTGGCGGCGTCGGCTTCCGGTGGCGAGTCGGTGTCGCCGAGTTCGCCAACGGCCTCGGCGTCGGACACCGGAGTATCGGCCGGGAGATCCGATGCACTGGCCAGCAGAGCGCTGATTGCATCGGCGATCTGGCCGCCGAGACCCGTCAGGCCGCCTCCGACATCACCAGCGGCGGGCATCGCCGGCCCCGGCATCGCTGGCCCGGAACCGAGGGGATCCACCGGCGTTGGCGGCGGAAGTGTCTGTGGCATAGGTATTTCCGGTGCGGGCAGCGCCGGGTTCGCGGCGGCAGGCGACGCGGCAGGGCTGTTCAGGACAGCAGGGGGCGGCGGGCTCTGGGTGGCGGCGGGCACGGTGAGCGGTGCGGTCGCCGGGCCCGCCGCCCACTGTGCGGGTTGCGGTGGCGTCGCGAAGAGTTGATCAGGAACTGCGAAAGCAACTGGGCCACAGGACATCACTTGCCGGATCACGTCGGCGTAGGCGGACTCCACCGCCGTTGTCGCGGCCCGCATCGCGGCGACCCACTCGGTGCGGATGTCGGCCTCGACGTACGGGGTTATCTGGTGCACGACGACGTCGACGGCCTCAGTCCGGTCCGGTGCCGCGCTCATCACGGTCTGGGCCGCACCCAGCCATACCGGCCGCTGGCCCGCTCGGCGGTCGTCGATCACGGTCGTGGCGTGCACCTTCTCGTCGACCACCCTGAGCACGGTGTCACGCAGCTGTGCGCAGCTGTCCGCCGCGGTGCGCAGGGCGCCCGCGACGGTGGCGCCGGACTGGCAGTGTCGTTCGACGAAAAGCGCTGCGACGGAACCGGAAGCACCACTCCAGGCCTCGGCCAGGGCACGCAACCCGTCGTGCTGCAGGCGAAGTGCGCGGTCAGCGGCGTCAGCCATGGCGCTCAATGCCACGCAGTCGGTGTCGAGCACGTCGAGGTCCAGGCCGTCCTCGGCGCCGTACCACTGCAGCACCTGTGCGCCATGGGTGGTCAGATCGGAATGGCTGTAACCCAGCATGTGGCAGGCCGTCACATAAGTCTGCACGTCGGCCACCGCCGGGCGGCCCCGGTCGAGCCGACCCGCGACGTCGAACGTCATCGCAGCGCCGCCGCGGCACGCATCTCAGCCTCGGCATACTGCTGGGCACCGGCGCGCAGCGCGGCAGCAACTTCTTCGGCGGCACGCGACCACTGGGCCAGGTGGACTCTCAACTCCTCGAGTGCGGCATGCAGCCGATCGCCGCTCGCCGTGTGCGCCCGGCCCGCCGTGGACCCGCAGAACCTCAGCCCACCGGGGTGCGCGGCGGTCTCGAGCAGTTCAGCGGCGGCGCTGAACCGTTGCGCCGCAGCATGCGCCGTCGCGGTGTCCACCCGTGTGTTGCCCATGTCCGATTGGACGTACGACCGCCCTGACCGGTTCCGCGTCGGCGAAAAATCAGCCTTCGGCGCTGACCGACTCGGCCACCCGGATGGCCAACTGCCGGGCGGTGTCCTCGTCGGCGGCCTCGACCATCACCCGAACCATCTGCTCGGTTCCCGAGGGGCGCAACAGGATTCGTCCGGTGTCGCCGAGCTCAGCCTCGGCCGCACGCACCGCGCTGCGCACTGCGGGCGCTTGCGCCACGGTGGCCTTGTCGGCCACGGTGACGTTGATCAGGACCTGGGGCAGAGTATGCATCGGGGCAGCGAGCCCGGCCAGCGACGTGCGGGTCTGGGCCATCCGCGACATCAGCCGCAGGCCCGTGGCGATGCCGTCGCCGGTGGTGGCTAGTGCCGGCATGACGATGTGGCCGGACTGCTCGCCGCCGAGCGAATACTCCCCGGCCCGCATCTCTTCGAGCACGTACCGGTCCCCGACGCCGGTGGTGCGCACGGCGATGCCGGCCTCACGCATGGCGAGGTGCAGGCCCATGTTGCTCATGACGGTGGCCACCAGCGTGTTGGAGGCCAGCTCACCAGATTCCTGCATGGCCAGCGCGAGGACCACCATGATGGCGTCACCGTCGACGATCTGGCCGGCGGCGTCGACCGCCAGGCATCGGTCGGCGTCACCGTCGTGGGCCAGGCCCAGGTCCGCGCCGTGCGCGACGACCGCCGCCTGCAGTTGGTCGAGGTGCGTCGAGCCGCAGCCGTCGTTGATGTTCACGCCGTTGGGCTCGGCGTGGATGGCGATCACGCGGGCGCCGGCGGCGTGGTAGGCGCGCGGCGCGGCAGCCGAGGCGGCGCCGTTGGCACAGTCGACGACCACGGTCAGTCCGTCCAGGCGCACCGGAGCCGCGGCCCGGACATGAGTCAGGTAGCGCTCGAGGGCGTCGGCGGCGTCCAGCGCACGCCCGATGCCGGCACCGACCGGCCGCAGGCCGGGACCCTGGGCGACGAGTTCCTCGATACGGTCCTCGGTGGCGTCGTCGAGCTTGTGGCCGCCGGGTCCGAAGATCTTGATGCCGTTGTCCGGCATCGCGTTGTGCGAGGCGGAGATCATCACGCCGAAGTCGGCGTCGTAGGCACCCGTCAGGTAGGCGACGGCGGGGGTGGGCAGCACGCCCACTCGCAGTGCGTCGACACCCTCGCTGGTCACTCCGGCGATCACGGCGGCTTCGAGCATCTCGCCGCTGGCCCGTGGATCGCGGCCGATGACCGCGACCGGGCGCCCCGAACGCGTGGTGGCGGCCAGGCGCCGTGCGGCGGCCGCCCCCAGGGCCAGCGCCAGCTCAGCCGTCAGTTCCCGGTTGGCGACACCCCGGACACCATCGGTCCCGAACAGTCGACCCATGCGGACAAATCTCTCACAATTGCCGTCTCAAACCACAACCGACGACGTTATCCGCCATGTCGCCGCCAAACCGACGTTCGGGCGAGACTCGGGCCGCAACGATGACCCCCCGCACCTGCGCGGGGAGGTGCGGGCGGTACGTCGCAGCGCAGGCCTAGCGGCTCGGGGCCGCCGACGGCGTGGTCGGCGTCGCGCTCGCGGTCGGGGCCGGAGTCATAGGAGTGGGGCTCTCGGCCGGTGCGAGCGGCGCGGTCTCCGCGGCCCCGCCGTTCTGGCTGAAGGTGTAGCTCAATCCGCCGGTGACGCTGTTGCAGGCCGGAACGGTCTGGATGAGGTTGGTATCGAGGTCGGCCAGGCGCGGCGACAGGTCATCAACCGGGCACACGGCCGCGGCCAGGGACTGCGCACTGGTCAGCGACACCTCTTGCAGGACGCCGAGCCGCTGCCCGTCGACGCTGAGGGTCACGTTGAGCTTGCCGTCGCCCACGACCGACTGGGCCTCCGGGGGTGCTGCGTGCGCGAGGCTGAGGCCGCCCGCGACGAGCAGCGATCCCCCGAGCAGTGTTCCGGCGGCCGTCTTCGTGAAGGTATTCATGTTCGCTCCTTGTTCTTCTGCGTTGTGGGCAGGGATCCAAGAGCTGCGCGAGGTTTGACACACAGCCCCGAAGGTGGACATCGACCCCCCGTAAAGGTCCTTTTCTCCCACCTCGGGCAGCCGACAGCAATGTCGGCTTCTTGAGGTCTAACCTCCGGTCGGCAAACTCAAACCGAAATTTAATGATCGGCGACCCGAATGCCCCTGAGCTGCGGGGATACCGAGTGACAAGTCCCACAAAAAACTCGCCGGGTGCATCCGTACGGACACACCCGGCGAGCTCGCGTCGAAACGCGCGGCAGATCAGCGCTTGCTGTACTGCGGCGCCTTACGGGCCTTCTTCAGGCCGTACTTCTTGCGCTCGATGGCACGCGGGTCACGCGTGAGGAAGCCGGCCTTCTTCAGGGCCGGGCGATCCTCGGGCTGCACCAGGATCAGTGCGCGGGCGATCGCGAGGCGAAGCGCACCGGCCTGACCCGAGGGGCCACCGCCGTCGAGGTGGGCGTAGATGTCGAAGGCATCCACCCGGTCCACGGTCACCAGCGGAGCCTTGATCAGCTGCTGGTGCACCTTGTTCGGGAAGTACGCCTCCAGGGTGCGGCCGTCGAGGTGGAACTGGCCGGTGCCAGGCACCAGCCGGACCCGCACGACAGCCTCCTTGCGGCGGCCGACGGTCTGGATCGGGCGGTCGATGATGACGGGCTCGCGCGGTGCGGGCTGCTCGGTGACCTCGGGCGCCTCGGGCGCTTCGGTTGCCTCGGGCGCCTCGGTGACCTCAGCCACTTCGGTTTCCTCGACGTCGGCCGTCACGTCTGTCGTTTCGCTCACTGCTCCACCTGCTTGATCTCGAACGGAATCGGCTGCTGGGCGGCGTGCGGATGATCCGGGCCGGCGTAGACCTTGAGCTTCTTCTGGATCTGGCGGCTCAGCTTGTTGTGCGGCAGCATGCCGACGATGGCCTTCTCGACCACGCGGTCGGCGTGCTTCTGCAGCTCGTCACCGAGCGTGCGGGCCCGCAGACCACCGGGGTAACCCGAGTGGCGGTAGGCCATCTTGTTGGTCAGCTTGTCGCCGCTGACGGCGATCTTGTCGGCGTTGATGACGATGACGAAGTCGCCACCGTCGACATTGGGCGTGAATGTCGGCTTGTGCTTGCCGCGCAGCAGAGTTGCTGCTGCAACGGCGAGCCGGCCGAGCACCACGTCGGTGGCGTCGATGACGTACCACGAACGTGTGGTGTCACCCGCCTTCGGCGTGTACGTAGGCACAGCGCTACCTTCTTCTCTTCTCGGGTTAGGTCCCGGTGTGACCCGGGTGTCGGTCGGACGTGACGGTCGGGCCTTACATCTCGGCGACCAACACTGACCCGAGACCCCGGCTGACTCCGCGGAGAACCGCGGCGTACCGCACGCCAACGTGGCAGCTTACCTGCGACGATCCGGGCAGGTCAAAACGCGTCAACCCCGCTCGTAGGCGATGTTGGCGGTGGCCCGGACGTACTCGGTGCCGCCGGGGTCGGACATGCTGGCACTCACCGTCGCCATGCGGCGCCCCACCCGATCGGTTGCGGTGGCCATGGTGAGCGGGCGGCCGTCGACCGGGGGCGAGCGGAAATAGTAAACGCTGAGGTCAGCGATGGCGTAGGTGTCGCCGGGGCCGGTGTGGGCCTGGCCGGCCAGTGAGCAGGCCTGCCCGATGATCGACGCGATCACTCCGCCCTGGATGGCCCCGAGCACGTTGGCCATCCACGGCTGCGGGTCGACGGTCACGACCGGGTCGCCGTCGGTGGCGGCGACGGTGATGGCCAGCAGTTCGCACAGCGGGCCGCGGGCGATCTCACCGCGGCCGATCGCTTCCAGGGTGCGCCGGCCGTCCCAGCCCGCATCGATGTCGGAGATCGTGGTGTCGACGTCCGGCGGCGCGGGCGGCAGGGCGCCGGCCCGGTTCGCGATCTCGACTCGGTCGAGTTCCCGCAACGCCGCGGTGCTGCGCCCCACCCGCACCGTGCGGCCCACCCCGGAGCAGACGACGTCGCGGGATCCGTTGGTGACGGTCACCGTGGGAACGCCGTAGTGCTCATCGTGGTGAGCCATCGACGCCGTCGCGGACAACAGGTCGCCCACCCGGGCCGGGGCGCCGGCACTCAGCGCGAGCCAGGACTGCACCGTGGCCACCGGTTCGGCGAACGTGTACCAGTAGGCGCCGCTGGTGGCCGACTCCGCGGTGACCGCGTAGGCGGGCATCTCGATGACACCGCGGTGGTCGAGCAGGCTCGTCGTGAGCTGCTGGTCCAGCGCGATGCCGCCCTCGCTGCGCCGGACGGAGCCGATGGAGAAGAGCTCCTGCGGTCGGTTAGCTGTGCTCATCAGCTGGCATCCTTGCAGAAGACGAGAGGAAAGCCGATGTCCGATCCCGTGCACCCGTATCGCGACGCCGGCCTGCCGCCGCACCAGCGGACCGAGGATCTGCTGGCCCGGTTGCCGCTGGCGGACAAGGTGGGGCTGATGTTCCACACGATGGCGGTACCGGCCGGCGTCGACGAGGTGGTGCACCTGTTCGGCCAGCGGTCGCTGCGCTCCCTGCTAGACCGCGGACTTAGCCATTTCAACATCCTGGGCTCACTGGCCGACGGGCGTGCGTTCGCGCAATGGCACAACAGCGTTCAGCGGGCCGCGCTGCAGCGCCCCCTCGGTATCCCGGTCACGTTGTCTACTGATCCACGTCATCACTTCGGGGACAACCCGTTGACGCAGATGATGGCGGGCCCGTTCTCGCAGTGGCCGGAGACGCTGGGACTGGCCGCCATCGGCTCGGCCGAGCGGGTGCGGGAATTCGCGGACATCGTCCGGCAGGAGTACCTCGCGGCGGGCATCCGGGTTGCGTTACACCCCCAACTCGATCTGGCCACCGAACCGCGGTGGGCGCGGATCAACACCACGTTCGGCGAAGACGCCGCGCTGGCGGCGCAACTCGGGGTGGCGTACGTCGTTGGGCTGCAGGGTGATCACCTGGATTCGGAGTCCGTGGCCGCGATGATCAAACACTTCCCCGGCGGTGGTCCGCAGAAGGACGGCAACGACCCGCACTTCGCGTGGGGACGCGAACAGGTCTACCCCGGCGACAACGCCGACTACCACCTGCGCCCGTTCCTGGCGGCGCTCGACGCCGGCGCCGCGGAGGTGATGCCCTACTACGGCATGCCGGTCGGCACTGACTGGGACGAGGTGGGCTTCGGCTTCAACAAGTCGGTGATCACCGGCATACTGCGCGATGAACTCGGCTTCGACGGAATCGTCTGCACTGATTGGGGTTTGATCACCGACCACCCCGAGCTGGGTGACCTCGGTACCGCCCGCGCCTGGGGTGTGGAGCACCTCGGCCGGGAAGACCGGGTGGTTCGGGTCCTGGAGGCCGGAGTCGACCAGTTCGGCGGAGAGGACTGCACCGACGTGCTGGCGTCGGTCATCGCTGCCGGCCGGATCAGCGAAGCCCGGATCGACGAGTCGGTGCGACGGGTGCTGCGGACGAAGTTCGAGCTCGGTCTGTTCGACCATCCCTTCATCGACGAGGAACACGCAGCGCTGACCTTGGGGCGACAGGACTTTCGCGATGCGGGGCTGCGCGCCCAGCGTGACTCGCTGACCCTGTTGACGAATTCTGGTGTTGTGCCGCTGCGCCGCGGTGTCAAGGTGTTCGCACCTGAGCTTCCCTCGCTACCGGGGTATGCCGAGCCGGTGGAATCACCGGCCGACGCCGACGTGGCGATACTGCGGCTCAAGGCTCCGTTCGAGCCGCGCTCGGAGGGCATGGCGGCGTTGTTCCACCACGGCTCACTGGAATTCGGGGCGCAGGAGGTGCAGCGGGTGCTCGACGTGTGCGCCCAGGTACCGACCGTGCTGGACGTGTATCTGGATCGGCCGGCGGTGCTGACGCCGTTCGTCGACGCCGCGGGGGCGATCATGGTGAACTTCGGGGTGAGCGAGCAGGCACTGCTCGACGTGCTGTTCGGCGAGTCGGAGCCGGCCGGGTCGCTTCCCTTCGACCTACCGCGCTCGGATTCGGCGGTGCAGGCCAGCCGCACCGATGTGCCCTTCGACACCGCCGACCCGGTGTTCCGGTTCGGGCACGGGTTGCGCTACCCGCGGCGGTAATTCGGTTTCGGAGCCGCCAGCGGTTGTGGTCCGATGGAGGCCATGACGAATGTCGTTCAGCGAACCGTGGACCGACGTCCCCTCCCCCGAATTGGAGCGCAATTGTCTGCGCTTCTACTGGCGCAACCGTGCCGAGACGAGCGTGCAGCGATGGAACCTCGACCTGGCGGTCCTGGTCGGCGATTCGGTGGTGGGAATGTGCTCGGTGCATGCCGAGGAGTTCCCCCGGCGGCGGAGGCTGACCACCGGGTCCTGGCTGGGCCGTGCCCATCAGGGACGCGGGATCGGCAAGGAGTTGCGGCGGGCGGCGCTGCACCTGATTTTCGCGGGGTTTGATGCCGAGGTGGCCGTCACCCGCGCCTGGCACGACAACGCCGCGTCACTGGGAGTGACGCGGTCGCTGCCCTACACCGAGACTGCAACCACCCGGGAGAACCGGCGCGAAAGCCCCGACACCATGGTCGAATTCACCATGACGTCGGGGCAGTGGGCCACGATCCGACGCGACGACATCCGTCTCGTCGGGATCGGGCCCGTTCGCGAGATGCTGGGGACTCAGCGGTAGTCGATGACCACGCGGCCGTCGATCTGTCCGCGTTGCATCCGGCCGAACACCTCGTTGATGTCCTCGAGGCGGGCGGCTTCCACCGTGGGGTGGATCAGGCCGCGGGCGTAGAAGTCCAGCGCCTCGGCCATGTCCTGGCGGGTTCCGACGATGGAGCCACGAATCGTCAGGCCCTTCAACACGATATCGAAGATCGGGGCCGGGAAGTCGCCGGGCGGCAGGCCGTTGAACACGATCGTGCCGCCGCGGCGGGCCAGCCCGATGGCCTGCCCGAACGCTTGCGGGTGCACCGCGGTCACCAGCACGCCGTGCACGCCACCGGTGGCCTTCTGCACCTCGGCGACGACGTCGGAGGTGCGGGCGTTGACGGCCACTTCGGCGCCGAGGCGTTCGGCCAGAGCTAGTTTGGCGTCGTCGATGTCGACGGCCACCACCCGCAGACCCATCGCCCTGGCGTACTGCACCGCGATGTGGCCCAGGCCGCCGATGCCGGAGATCGCCACCCACTGGCCCGGCCGGGTGTCGGTGACTTTGAGGCCCTTGTAGACCGTCACCCCCGCGCACAGGATGGGTGCGATTTCCAGCGGGTCGATGTTGTCCGGGATGCGGGCGGCGTAGGCGGAGTTGACCAGCATGTAGCTGCCGAAGCTGCCATTAACGCTGTAGCCACCGTTGCGCTGGCTCTCGCACAGCGTTTCCCAGCCGGTGCGGCAGTACTCGCAGGTGCCGCACGCCGACCAGAGCCAGGCGTTGCCGACCTTGTCGCCCAGCGCGAGGTCGGTGACGCCGGGACCGAGCGCGACGACGCTGCCGTACCCCTCGTGCCCGGGGATGAACGGCGGCTGCGGCTTGACCGGCCAATCACCATGTGCGGCATGCAGATCGGTGTGGCAGACGCCGGAGGTCTCCAGCTTCACCAACACCTCGCCAGGGCCGGGTGTGGGCAGGTCGACGTCGCCGACGCTCAGCGGGGCGCCGAATTCGGTGACGACGGCGGCCCTCATGGTGTCGGTCGCGGCTGCGGGGGTATCGGTGTCGAGTGTCTGAGTCATGGTCGTGTCCTTTCGTGGATCAGAAAAAGCCTTGGGCCTTGGTGGAGTACGAGACCAGGAGGTTCTTGGTCTGCTGGTAGTGGTCGAGCATCATGAGATGGTTCTCGCGCCCGATGCCGGACTGCTTGTAGCCGCCGAATGCGGCGTGCGCGGGGTAGGCGTGATAGCAGTTGGTCCACACCCGGCCGGCCTTGATATCCCGCCCGGCGCGATAGGCGGTGTTGCCGTCACGGCTCCACACCCCGGCCCCGAGTCCGTAGAGGGTGTCGTTGGCGATGCTGATCGCGTCGTCGTAGTCGGTGAACGAGGTGACCGCCACGACGGGCCCGAAGATCTCCTCCTGGAAGATCCGCATCGCGTTGTGACCGGTGAAGATGGTGGGCTGTACGTAGTACCCGCCCGAGAGGTCACCGCCGAGTTCGGCACGCTCGCCGCCGGTAAGTACTTGGGCGCCTTCGCTTTTGCCGATCTCGATGTAGGACAGGATCTTCTCCAACTGATCATTGGAGGCCTGCGCGCCAATCATCGTCTCGGTGTCCAGCGGATCACCCTGGCGCACCGCCTTGGTGCGGATCGCCGCCAGCGCCAAAAACTCGTCATAGATATCGGCCTGAATCAGGCTGCGCGACGGGCACGTGCAGACTTCGCCCTGATTGAGGGCGAACATGGTGAAGCCCTCCAGCGCCTTGTCCTGGTAGTCGTCATTGGCGGCGAGGACATCGGAGAAGAAGATGTTGGGGCTCTTGCCGCCCAATTCCAGGGTGACCGGGATCAGGTTCTGGGAGGCGTACTGCATGATCAGCCGGCCGGTGGTGGTCTCGCCGGTGAACGCGATCTTGGCGATCCGGTTGCTCGAGGCCAGCGGCTTGCCCGCCTCGACACCGAACCCGTTGACCACGTTGAGCACCCCGGCAGGCAGCAGATCAGCGATCAGCGACACCAGATACAGAATCGAGGCCGGGGTCTGCTCAGCCGGCTTGAGCACCACCGCATTACCCGCGGCCAACGCCGGGGCCAGCTTCCACACCGCCATCAGGATCGGGAAGTTCCACGGAATGATCTGACCGACCACACCGAGAGGCTCGTGGAAGTGATAGGCGACGGTGTCCTCGTCGATCTGGCTCAGCGACCCCTCCTGCGCCCGGATGGCGCCGGCGTAGTAGCGGAAGTGGTCGACGGCCAGGGGAATGTCGGCGTTAAGGGTCTCGCGGATCGGCTTGCCGTTGTCCCACGACTCCGCCAGCGCGATCGACTCCAGGTTCGCCTCGATCCGATCAGCGACCTTGTTCAGGATCAGCGCCCGTTCCGCGGCCGAGGTCTTGCCCCACGCGGGGGCCGCGGCGTGCGCGGCATCGAGGGCGAGTTCGATGTCGGCGTCGGTCGATCGGGCGACCTCACAGAACACCTCGCCGGTCACCGGCGTGCGGTTCTCGAAGTACTGCCCACCCACCGGCGCAGTCCACTCACCACCGATGAAGTTCTCGTAACGCGACTGGAAGGACATCACGGAGCCTTCGGCACCGGGCCTCACATAAACGGTCATTGGCATTCTCCTGCCTGTTCAGGACGACAAAGTGTGTCGGTCGTCACTCAAGGTAGGCAGTGCGGGGTTGCAGCACAGTTGCACGCAACCGTGCAACGTGGACCCCGGTGGTCAGCCGAGATCGAGATCCAGGCCCGCCAAGGCGCCGCGGGCCTGCGACTGCTGCACCGAACCGGGCAGTGCGCCGTCATGCAGGGCGCGCCAACCGTCCCGATCGTCACGGCCGTCGGGGCTGTCCAGCCAGCGGCGCAGCACAGCCGGTTCGCCGCAGGCCAGCACCGCCGCCCGCAGCGTCATCGTCAGCTCGGTGCGCAGCCGCGCGACTGCAGGCGACATCGATTGCGGCAGAAGCGGTCCGGGGTAGCGGTCCAACGCCACGCTCACCTCGCCGACCTCGATGGCGTCGTGGACTTCGTCGATGTCGGTGGTGATCGGCACCAGCAGCCGGTAGGGCCGCGATTCGATGACGTCGGCCCCGACGACCTTGCGCAGGCGTGACACCTCGGCGCGGACCGTCACGACATCGAGGTCCTTGTCGTCGAGCAGCATCGCGAGGTGGTCGGCGGACAGACCTTCGGGGTGACGGCTGAGCAGCACCAGGATGTCGGCATGCCGGCCGGTGAGAGTGGTCGAGCGCAGGTGGCCCACCTCGTCGGTGACCGTCCAGCGCGGACGGTCCGATCCGAGGACCGTGACGCGGGGCGGTCTGGGGGTGCTCGACTGCGGAGAGCCGGTCAGCCGGAGCAGCGCGAGATGGTTTTCGACGGCCACGACGGTGGCGCGCACCAGGGCCAGCGCCTGCGGTGTGGCCACCCGCGGGCCGCCGGTGAGGTCGATCGCCCCGATCTGGGCGCCGGTGTCGGGGTCGTGGACCGGGACGGCGGTGCAGTTCCACGGCTGGACCATCCGGGCGAAGTGTTCGGAGCCGCGGATCTGCAGTTCGGCGTCGAGGGCAAGCGCGGTTCCCGGCGCGTTGGTGCCCGCTCCGCGTTCACTCCAGTCCGCGCCGGGCACGAAGTTCATCCCCTCTGCCCGCCGGCAGGCGCTGCGGTCACCTTCGACCCAGAGCAGGGTTCCGTCGGCCGCGGTCACCGCGACCACCACTCCGGATCCGGCGGCGTCCTCGACGAGCAGTCTCCGGATCACCGGCAGGGTCGGCGCCAGCGGGTGGGTGTCACGCAAGCGGGCCAGCTCCTCCCCCACCGGGGAGGGCGACGCCGCACAGTCCGGGTCGACACCTTTGGCGAGACTTCGCTGCCAGCTCTTGGCGACGATCGGGCGCAGGCTGGATTCGAGATAAGAGGCGTCAACCTCGCCGGTGACAAAGAGTTGGTGGACCGCACGAAGCACCGCAGAGGGCCGAGCGGTCGATCCCCCGCTGGATATTCTGGATGCGCCCATCGCCGATCACACTCCTCGCACGGCCGTCCCGGCCAGCGCGTGTGGCCACGATACGCCACATCAGGTGCAGCAAGTCCTGAACCTTAGACTGAGTCGATGGCACGACCGCCGGAGTTCGATCGATCTCAAGCGTTGGTCAGGGCCTTGCACCTCTTCTGGGAGAAGGGCTACGAGCGCACGACGGTCCGAGACCTGACCGAAGCGATGGGCATCTCCGCACCGAGTCTGTACAACACCTTCGGAGACAAGAAGAAGCTGTACGACGAGGCGGTAGCGGAATACACCAGCGCCCCATCCCGCGTCATCCCGCCGGCACTCGGCGAGCGCCGGGCACGTGATGTGTTCGCCCGCATCCTCGACATCGCCGTGCGCGAGTACGGGAGCGCCGAGCATCCCCCCGGCTGCTTCGTCATCTCCGACCCCGTGCTGCGGGACGAACGTCTTGTGGGTCGGCAGGCAATTCGCGGCCGGTTGTTGCAGGCGGTCGGCGAAGGTGACTTGCCTGACGACACCGACGTTGAGGCGCTGGCCGACTTCATCGACATCGTCTTGCGTGGGATGTCCTCACTGGCCCGCGACGGGGCGGGCGTCGAGACCCTCCGCGCCGCGGCCGACGTCGCGCTACGCGCGTGGCCGGCGCAGGCGCGGCGCCGAAAGGCACGCGAGACCTGAGCGCGCGCCCGGCTCGCTCAACTGCCCTCGGCCAGATCCATGTCCGCCGGGCTGTCACCGGCGATCGGCTGCGAGATGAAACTATGTGTCGCCAGCGGTCCGCCGAACTGTTGCAGCAGACCGCCCTCGTCGTTGCGTCCCAGATCGATTGGTGCGAAGCCCAGTCGCTCGATCAGCACCGCGATCTCGCCGCGGGCGTCGGGGTCGTTACCGGACAGGAAGATCACCCGACGTCCGCCGTGGCCGTCACCCGGCTCTCGTGCCAGCACCTTGGCCCAGGTGCTACCGAACGCCTTGACAACGCGAGAATTGGCCGCCCATTCCTCGACCAGATCGGACGACGCCCGACCGCCCAGATCTGCAGGGCCGAAGGTGGTGTAGTCGATCGCGTTGGTGGCATCGACGATGATGCGTCCCCGCCAGTCGGGCACCTGCTGCGCGAGTCCGCGGACCGCATCGAAAGGAACCGCCAATACGACCACCTCGGCGCTCAGCGCTTCACCGACGTCGACCGGCGTGATCACCGGTCCGATCTGCTCCACCAGGGGTGCCACCGCCGAGACCCCCTTGGCAGTCGCCATGGTGACATTCAGACCGCTCCGGGCGAATTGTCGCGCCAACGCTTGGCCGATATTGCCGGTGCCGATGATCGAGTACGTCATGGTTCCCTCCTGTGGATTGTCTAAACCATCTGCGGGACGGGAACTTCCGAGGTTTCACTCGGATTCCGGGCGGAGCTTCCGCCTGATATCGTCATCGCCGAACCATTTTATCTGACATGTTACAAAACTTCCCAGGAGTATTGCCCTACCCACTGCGGAGAAACCAACCACCGACGACCGAAGGGAAAGCCAGATGGCTGACTCAGTAGAAAAACTGATGCACGACAACCTGCTCGCGGTGTTCAACGAGCGCGACGACGACAAGCGAACTGCGGCAGCGGCACAGACCTACGCAGCCGACGTCCGGTGGACCGATGCGGAAGGCACCACGACTGGACTGTCGGCGCTGGAGGCCAAATGTGTGGGTCTCCAGAGCGGCCTAGGCGGGCTACAGTTCGAGGCGGTCGGTCCGGTTCACGCGCTGGAGGGCTTCGGTTATCTGGCTTGGCGGCTGGTGGATCCCGCGAGCGGCCAGACACCGATGAGCGGATTCGACGCCGCGGTCATCGCAGACGGGCTCATCAGCCACTTGTGGACTGTCCTCACCCCTCCGCAGGAGTGACTGTGTGACCCCGACGGCTCTCCTCCGCCGGGGCCACACAGGGGTTCACCACCCCGGTGTCAGCTCCACAGCCGCGCGGCGCGCCGGTCAGCCTCGGCCACGTCGGTGGCGCCGTCGCGTACTGCGTTGCCCAGCCGAATCAGGATGTCGTGCAGAGCCACAGCGGCGTGCTGCCAGCGGGCCTGCTCCGACTGGTAGGCCGTCGCCGCGTCGCGGGTCCACACCTGTTGTAGCGGGGCGATCTGGCGACCCAGATCGTCGAGGGCAGCACCGAGACGCGTCGAGGTCTGCTGGATATCGGCGAGCACAGTCGCTTCGATCTGGGCGAAGTCATACGACAGGATGGGGTCCACGACAGCTTCTCCTTCTACGGTTATCCGGTGACGTCAGCGATACGCGCGGCATGCAGATGTGCCGCCTCTCGCAGCGTCTGTTCGTTGTGGCGAATCGTCTCGGCGATCGCGGCCAGCGCCCCGGTCAGCCGGTTGGATTCGGTGTTCCATTGCGCGACAACCTCTCTGAACCGAGCCGCGGCCAGGCCACCCCATACCGAATGCGGAACCGACTCCATCCGGGCGATGAACCCGTTCAACAGAGCGCGGATCTCCTCGCGGCGGGCGTCCGTGGCGGATGCGACGGCGCGCATCACGTCGAAGTCAGTGCTGAGTGTCGTCATGAGAATGTCCTGTCGAGTTGTTCTTGCTCACAATGGATTCGACGTTCACCGGCGTTGTTCGGTTCCACCGACTTCGCGCGCCGATCCCACCGCCGCATCGCAGACGGCGTCGACCGTCTCGGGTCGGCCGGGCGCGCTTTGGCATCCGATGCTGATGCGGGTGGAACCGTCGAGAACGATGAACCACCGGACCTCGCGCCCGATCCGGGCTTCGCGATAGCTCACCACCTGGCGGCCGGCCTTGAGGGTGCTGGGATCGAAGTCTGCGAAGACCCCCGGAGGCTGCTGGCCGATCGCCTGCTGGACCACGCGCGCGACACCGTCACGGGTCTGCTCCGGGTCGTAGGACTGGGTGATGTGCAGCGCGTCGGCAGGGTTCGCTCGGGAGGTGAGCTGCACACGGCGTGACCCCGGGCCTGCGGTGATGCGGGTCAGCTGCCAGTCCGGCGGAACCCGCACGCCGACACGACCTTCGACCAGGTTGACCGTGTGGTCGACCGAGGCCGGCTCGGTGGAACGGCCGGCGAGGATGCTGACCGCGCCGATCACGATGGCCACCGCCGCCGCAGCCGCGTGTACCGGTAAGCGCGAGGCGGGGGCGATGGCAGCAGCAGCGCGGGGTTGCTGTCCGGTCGGCGCGACGGCGTCCTCGATGCGGCCCGCACGACCACGAATACCGCTGCACCGCAAGTCGTTCAGGATCGCCGCTGCCAGCCGCTCCGAATGCGGCACACCATCGGGCGCATCGACGATGACCGGGGCAGCCGTGCCGCCGTCGACCGCCAGGGCGGCGATGGCGGCCACGTCCCCCGTACCGTGGAGCACCTCGGGTGTGGCGCTGTCGCGGCATACCGCCACCATGTCGGCGCCGATCTCGATGACCACTGCGGCGGCGCCCGACTGGTGGCGTGTCAGCAGTGCCGACCGCGGCACCGTCTGCACCTCCGCCGTCACCGAAGCCGCCCACTCACGGATTCGGGCAACCCGGCGAGACGGCCACCAGGAGGGGTGCACGACGGTCAGAGCAGCGGGCCGGCTGCCTGCGCTGGACGACAGGAGGTGTCGCCACAGCGACGCGACGGACACCGGGCGCTCGTGGAGCAGGATCGTCGTGTCATCGATCCCGGCCAGCGCGCACGCGACCATCTCCGGATCGAGCGCCGCGTCGTCGCGGGGCGGCAGCTGCCGCACAGTGGCGGGGCCGACCTCCAACACTGTCACGGCGGGCACCAGCCGACCTGAATACGCTGTGCACCAACACGTGTCACGAGAATGCCGCGACCGGGCGGTTGTGGCCCAGGCCGGTGTCCACCGGCCACAGTTCCCTCGTCAGGTGAGCCGCTCATCAGCAGGGTGGGGCAGCTACCGTCACGCAGGTGAGCGAGCAGCGGCTCGTAGAGTGCCCGGGCGATGCCTGCGCAGCGCCGGGCGACCACGAGGTGCAGGCCGATATCAGTCGCGTGTGGCAACAACTCGACCAGTCCTGCGAAGACATCACCCGCCAGCGCACTGACGAGGTCGTGGTCATCGATGACAACGAAGATCTCCGGACCGCTCCACCACGACCGGGACCGCAGTTGGTCGGCGGTCACGTCAGCCGCCGGCAGTCGGCCACGCAGCCGCGTCAGCAGGGCCGGAAGCGT
Source organism: Mycobacterium sp. NBC_00419 (assembly GCF_036023875.1). NCBI lineage: Bacteria > Bacillati > Actinomycetota > Actinomycetes > Mycobacteriales > Mycobacteriaceae > Mycobacterium > Mycobacterium sp. NBC_00419. Next base: position 3,882,576 of record NZ_CP107931.1, on the reverse strand, counting down.
CTCGGCCAGAACGGCGGCGGAGAAGGCGTACCCGTGCAGGTGCGCTGGGTCGACGACGCCGAGCAAGCTCCGACGAAAGTCCACGACGAATAGCTGAACCTGGTGTTCTGTTGCGCCGCGGATGGTTTCGAGACACACGGTACGCAGGGCAGCGGTCTTACCGCATTCCCGGTCACCGATGATCAGCAGGTGCGGGTCGCGCTGGAAGTCGAGGACCGTCGGTGCCAGCTCAGGCTCCCCGACGCCCAGCAGGACTCCGGAGCCCAGCCCGGCCTTGTCGAGCAGTGTCGAGTACTCGACCAGGGCAGGCAGAAGCCGAACCTGCGGCGCCGCCCACGTCCCCCGGACCGCGACATCCGACGGCGCCGACGTCGCGACGACGAAGTGATGGCCCTCGGCGGTGACGCCGCGGCCCGGCCTGCCGAGCGGGACCAGAGCCGCCTGCTTGCGGTTCATCTCGGAGTCGAGAGGGTCGCCGAGCCGTAGTTCGATCCGGGTACCGATCTGGTCCTTGAGGCCGGGACGGATGTCGGCCCACCGGCACGCGGTCAGGATGACATGGACCCCGAAGGACAGGCTGTGGGTGGCCAATGCGGAGATGCTTGCCTCCAGCTCACCGAACTCGTCGCGGACGGTCTGCCATCCGTCGACGACGAGGTAGACGTCGCCGAACTCGTCGTGGCGACCACTCTCGCGCGATCCGACGATCGTCTCGACGTGGCGCAGGGTTGCCCGCACCAGGTCGTGGTCGTGACGGCCGGCCACCGATCCGACATGCGGCAGGTCGCTCAGCGCGGCCAGCGCGCCACCGCCGAAGTCGAGGCAGTAGAACTGGATTCGACGCTGGTCGTGGCGCGCCGCCAGCGCCGTGATCAGGGTGAAGACGGTGTGCGACTTTCCGCTCTGCGGCGCGCCGACCACCGCGACATGTCCACCGGCGCCGGCGGTGTCGACCCTGAGCGGGGCGCGGCACTGCTCGAACGGGCGGTCGACGAGGCCGATAAGTGCACTGAGCTCAGGGCAATCGGCGGCCGGCAGATCCGGGAGCCGCGGTGAGGCTGACAGCGGCGGGAGCCAGATCTGGCGGGCCGGGGATCCGCGGCCCGCGAGTTGTGCCAGCATCGAATCCAGCACGGTGCGCCGGCTCTCGAGCGTGTCGGCAGGTGGTGCCGCCGGGATCGACGTGAACCGTCGGACAACGGGATCGGGTTCGCCGCGAGCAGGAATCTCGTCGACAGCAGGTGCGCCGAGATACGTCGTCTGGAAACGGGTCAGGCGGCCGTCGGCGGCCCGCAGGTACGCGGCCCCGGGTGTGGTGGGCAGCTCGGCGGCGTCGGGCACGCCGAGAACCGCGCGGGATTCCGCGGTAGTCGCGGTCTTCAAACAGATCCGGTAAGACAGGTGCGACTCCAAGCCACGCAGGCGCCCCTCGTCGAGGCGCTGGCTGGCCAGCAGCAGGTGCACCCCCAGCGACCGGCCCACCCGGCCGATCATCGCGAACAGATCCGCGAAATCCGCGTGTCTGTAGAGAAGTTCGGCGAACTCATCAACCACGACGAACAGCGAAGGCAGCGCGGGCAACTGCGGGTCGAGCTGGTGCGCCCGCCGGTAGGCGGTGAGGTTGACGGCATTGCCGGCCCGATGCAACAGCTGTTGGCGGCGGTGGATCTCTCCGGCGAGCGCTTCCTTGGCACGCATCACCAGGTGATCGTCCTCGGACAGGTTCGTGATGATCGCCGACACATGGGCGAGGCCGCCGAGCCCGAGGAAGGTTGCGCCGCCCTTGAAGTCGATGAGAACGAGGTTGAGGTCGTCGGGTGAATTACGGCAGGCCATCCCGACCACGACTGTCCGCAGCAGTTCGGATTTACCCGATCCGGTGGCGCCGATACACAGCCCGTGTGGGCCCTGCCCGCCCTGGGCGGCCTCCCTGATGTCGAGGTCGACCATGGCACCGTCGGGAGTGCGACCCAGTGGGACCCGCAGGGCGCCGCGCTCGTCGGGCGCACCCCGGTTGCCCTCGGCGGCCCGGGCGACCCGGTAGCGGGCCAGCCGGCGGGCGCAGTCACGCGCCTGAGCGACGGTCAGCGCGTCGGCCCGGGCGAACTCCTCACCGGACACCGACAGCCGGCCGGCATCGAGGTGAAGCGTGAGCGCGTCAGGGTCGGCGGTCGTTCCGACGACGACGGTCGTCGACGCCGCCCGGCCGACGGTGAATCGTTGGTCCGACCGGTCGACGAGGAGGATCACGTGCGCCAGCGCCGGCTCGGCGACAAGGGCCTCGAGACCGGTCGGGCAGTCGTAGACCATCGGGGTGCCCGACGCCGGATGATGGTTGTGCGGCAACCACTTCAGCCAGTCCCACTCATCACGCCGACCCGGGTCGACCATCGCGGCGATCAGCGTGGCGTTCGGCGGCTGCAACACCGCGAGCTGACAGATCATCGCTCTGGCCAGCGCGCGTGCCGCGTCCGGGTCACCGTCGAGCGCCACGGTGGGCACGCCTGTCAGCGCAAGCGCGATCGGCGCTTCGTCGACCACGGCATGGGTGCGGACGCAGTGCCGGAAGGCCTCCGCGGTAACTGGGTCGAGGTCGTCGGGGGCCGCGACGGGGGGCAGCACGATCCGGCGGCACAGCCGTTGTGGGCCCAGGCCCAGCCGCACGTGGCCGAAGTCGCGGTCCCCGGCGCGGCGTTCCCACATCCGCCGGCCGCCGATCAGGGCCCACAGCGCGGCCGGTGCCGGGTGCATCCAGGTGAGCCCGACATGCTGGCGCCCCGCGGCATCACGTATCTGCGCAGCGACGCTGTCGAGGTGGTCCAGATAGCGGCTCCGCTGCTCGTCGAGCCGACCACCTCGACCGCCACGCCCGCTGTGCACCAGCATCGCCAGTGCCGACATCAGCGCCATGCCGGGCAGCATCAGCATCATCGGACTGACCGCCGCGCTCGACCTCGCAGTCCAGACGAGCATGCCGACGCCTGCGACGATGCCCATCACGAGCAGCGGTGCGAACCGTGCCGCGCCGCCCGCCGGTTCCGGCACCGGTGGTGCTGCGATCACGATGTCCTCGCTCGGTATCTGCGGTGGTTGCAGCCGTGCCTCCGCGGCGAACTCGATCGTCGTCGTGGGCATGCACGGACGGTAGGCAGCCGCTGCCGCCGCGGCAATTCACCTGTGGACAGCCGAGTTCACCGCCACCGCGGCATGGCTAGCGTGCGCACCATGACTGTCATCACCGGCGCATGCCCCGTGTTCATCAGGTCCGGGCGCATCGAGACGGAGCTGGCGCTGCCTGCCGATCGGGTGCTCAGCGAGGTGCTGCCGTCATTGGCCGAAGCCATGGGCGAGGACCCGTGCGCTCAGGAGCTGCACCTGATCCGGCCGGACGGCACCGTGGTGGATTCGGCGAGATCCCTGGCACAGTGCGGAGTCCGCGACGGTGACGTGTTGTTCCTGGCTCCGGCTGACGGCCCGGCGCCCTACCCGGACGTCGACGTGTGCGGCGTGCTGGCTCGCATGGCCGAGCGGGCCGACCATCCGTCACCCGCCGCCGGATCGAGAGCGGCGGTCCTCACCGTGGTGTGGTCGGCGATCACCGTGGCGGTACTGCTCTTTCTGGATGCCCGCGCCGGCGAAGGAATCCACACCGTCTGTGGTTGCGCTGCAGCTGCTTTCGCACTCGGTGCGGCTGTCAGAGCCCGGTCGCGGGTATGGCCGTCGTTGACGTTGGGTGTCGCGGCCGTGGCCCTGGCCGGATTCACTGCGCTGCTCACCGAACCCGGGCTGGCCGGCTTCCTGCTGGCGATGTCGGCAGTGGCGGCCACCGCCCTGGTGGCCTGGCGGGTGCTCGATCGTGGTGCAGATGCGTTCGTTCCGATGGCAGCGGTGGGGATGTCGTCAGCCGCGATATCGGCGACGGCGCTAGCTGGCTGGGTGCCCGCCGCCGCGGCCGGCCCGCTGTTGGCCACCGCTGCCGCGGCCGTGCTGACCTGGTCGCCGCGGCTCGCGTCCGTGATCGCCGGCCTGTCACCCGCATCGGCCGGTGACGATGTCGAGACGCGAGCGAGACGAGGGCAAACGACCCTGACCTGGCTGGTCGCCACGGGCGCCGCGGCGATGACACTCGGCGCGGTCCTCACCGCGGCGCTGGCGGAACGGCCGGCCGAGGCTGCCACCTTCATCGGCGTGCTCGCGGTGACGATGTTGTTGCGCAGTCGAATTCACGCCGATCGGCGTCAGGCTTCAGCGCTGCACATTGCCGGCTTTGTCACCGCGACGGTGTTCATCGGGCACCTGGCCGTCACCGCACCGTGGACCGTGGGCCTGCTGTGCGCGCTGACCGTCGTGGCAGCGAGCGTCGCGGTTGCGCTTCGATGGACCTCGATCCGGCCCTCTCCCTCGGCGGTCCGAATGCTCATGGTCATCGATGTCGCGATCGGCGCTGCGGTGGTGCCCTCGGCATGCGCGGCGGCCGGGCTGTTCGCCACGATCGGCGGGCTGTTGTGAACAGGGCCGCAGAGGTCACTTTTGGCGTGGTCGCGACGGTGTTGATGGTGGCATTGGACTGCGCACCAGCGGCTTTCGCCGTTGCACCGCCGGCGATCGACGACTCGCTGCTTCCACCGCCGGCACCGCCGGCTCCGCCCGAACCCACCGCGCAGCGAAGGCCCTGCGCGGTACCGATGGAGGCGAGCGCACCACGACCGCGTGCCACCCAACTCGACGGCCTTGACCTGCAATCGATGTGGCGTCTGACCCGGGGTGCGGGTCAACGGGTGGCCGTGATCGACACCGGGGTGCAACCACACCCCCGACTGCCGAGGGTGATCGCCGGTGGCGACTATGTGGCCAGCGGCGACGGCAGGCAGGATTGCGACGGACACGGGACCGTCGTAGCCGGAATCATCGCGGCCGGCCAGGACGACGCCGACCACAGCGGTTTCACCGGTGTGGCGCCGGAAGCCACCGTGATCGCAATCCGTCAGTCCAGCAACATGTTCGGGCCGGTATCGGATCCGACGAGCGACGGCTTCGGCGACGTCACAACCCTGGCGAAGGCGGTGCGCACAGCCGCGGACATGGGGGCTTCGGTGATCAACATCTCCTCGGTCGCCTGCACCGACGGGATGCTCGACGACAGGGTGCTCGGTGCCGCGCTGTCCTATGCGGTCGACGTCAAGGACGCGGTGGTGGTTGCCGCGGCCGGCAACGTCGGCGGGCCGGGCCAGTGCACGGCACAGAACACCGGCGATCCGCCTACGGTGATCGCCAGTCCCGCGTGGTACGACGACTACGTCCTGACGGTCGCATCGGTGAACGGCGCCGGTGAACCTTCGCCGTTCAGCCTCAACGGCCCATGGGTTGACGTCGCCGCGCGGGGCGAAGCCGTCGTGTCCCTCGACCGTGACGGTCAGGGCATCGTCGACACCCAACCGGGACCGTCCGGCGCGGTGCCCATCTCGGGAACCAGTTACGCCACCCCGGTCGTCAGCGGCGTGGTGGCGCTCGTGCGGGCCCGCTTCCCGAGACTCTCGGCCCGGCAGGTGATGACACGGATCGAATCCACCGCGCACCAGCCCTCCCGCGGCTGGAATCCGATGGTGGGCAACGGTGTCGTCGACGGTGTTGCGGCGCTCAGCGACCAGCCCGTCACGTCATCGACACCCCGGCCGGTTCCGGAGCCCGCACCGGCGCACACCGCCGCCGACGCGGCACCCTCGCGTGGGGTCATCGTGGCGGGCGCGGCGCTGTGCCTGATCGGCCTTGCGGCGGCCTCGACCCGGCTACGGCGCCGCCCCGCCGAGGACATCCCTGCCGGCTAGTGCGGCCTGACGGCTGAGTTCGGGCCCGGCGGGAAGCCCGGCGATGACCGCCCATGGCACCTCAGCGGGATCGCGGCCAAGCCCGAGGGCGGCCGCTGCGGCCGAATCACGAACGGGGAAAAGCACTCCCGCCTCGGAGATCAGATAGCGTCCCGCCGTCGTAGCTCTGACGTCGACGCTGCGCCCGGGTGCAATGGCGACCACGTCGATGTTCGGTCCGTCGCCGTCGGCGGCGGCCAGGGTGACCGTGCTACCGCCGTCCATCTCGACGCCTCCGAGGGCGATCCCGGCAGTTCCGGAGTACCACGTCGCACATACTCCGGCGGAGCCGTCGCGCAGGGCCGGCACGGAGTCGGGGTAGGTGGCCACCGGCAACGTGTCAGCCAGGACAGCGCCGGCAACCACATCGGGCGATACGGCGGCAATGTCGGCGGCGGCGGCCGGGTCGGCGAAGCGGATCAGGTCGGCGGTCAGGCGGCCGACGCGTTGGAGTCCCTCGCGCAGGACCACGTAGAACTCCTCCGATCCCGCTCTGACCGTGCGCACCACCGCACCGACGGCGAGTCCGGCAACCCCGGACGGCTGTCCCAGCCCGGCGATGCGCGGCGGACCGATCGCGGGAACTTCGGGAATGACGTTCAGCACGGCCGAGGACACCGGCCGTGGCGTGTGCCCATGCAGGTGCAGCGTCCGGGCGGTGACCGGGTCGTCGGGATCGACGCGAGCCCGTCGCCCGTCGTAGAGCAGATACGTCGAGTTGTCTGCGTGTGCCGCAGACACCAGGACGGCGGTGCCGGGCCCGAGGTCTGCCCGATCAGCCGAAGCATTGACGCCGACCGTGGTCGTCCCGTCGGGGCCGTCGCACACTGCCCAACGCTGATCTGCCGGTGAGATCAGCGCGCCCACCGACTGCGGTGCCCCGGGGATACCCAGGACGGGACCGCGCTGGATCCCGCGCAGGGCTGCGTCGTCGACAACCCGGGGTGCGGCCGGGCTGCCCAGGATCAGGTCGGCGGAGACGAGGTTGGCCACCGGCCGCAGGCGATCATCCGCCCGGACGAACAGCGCACCGGACTGCCGTGACATCACCAACGGGCCGTCGGCCGGCACCGGATGCACGATCGTCGTCGAGGCGATGACCACCGCGACACCCGACGCCAACGCGCACCCGGCGAGCAGCGCGCGGCGTTGCGCGCGCAGCGGATCCTGCCCGGCAGCGACTGGCCGGCCCAGAAGTGCGTATTCCATTCGGCGCCAGAGGAACCGGCTGGCATTCGCCTGTAGCCGAAGGGATCCGGGGCGCCGCACGGACCCACGGTAGAGCAGCTGTCGCGCCCGGGTTTTCGGCTGTCAACACCCCGGATCCGTAGCAGGTGCAGGAAGTCAGTCGTCGGACTCCTTGGACCGCCGTTCCCGGTAGGCGGCGACGTGCTGGCGGTTACCGCAGTTGCCGGTATCGCAGAACATCCGCGACCGGTTGCGGGACAGATCGAGAAGCGCGGCGTCGCAGTCCGAGGCCGCGCAGATCTTCAGCCGCCGCAGTTCGCCGGCGCGGACCACGTCGGCCAGTGACATCGCCATCTCGGCACCCATGCGCTGAGCCAAGGGGTCGTGGATCGACGCCAGGTGCAGATGCCACTCGGGCATCTCCGGATGCCGGGTCAGCCACGGCGACGCCTCGGTGTCCGACAGCAGAGCGTTGATCTGGCCGACCGCGCGCACTTCGTCGTCGGCGGTGGCCCAGATCCGGCCCAGCCGCGAACGCAACGTGTGCACCGAGGCGAGTTCGGCGTCGTCGTGGTCGCGCCGTCCGGTCCAGCCCCAGCTGCCCAGGTAGGCGTCCAGCGCGGGCTGGTCACCCAACTGTTCACCCTCGACCCGGTCGCTGTTGATCAGGGCACAGGCCGCTCGCAATGTGAGCTCGGTGTCATGACTAAAAAGCATTTGACTCATGACTCCTTCCGGCCGTAGTGTCATGACCAATCGTTATTTTACTCATTACATTCGGGGAGGTGCCTCATGTCGACAATCGTGCGCGGTCAGGACCACTTTCGGCTCGGTCTGATGTTCGCGGTCGGATCGGCGTTCACGTTCGGCATGTCGGGCCCCTTCGCCAAAGCTCTGATGGGCGCGGGGTGGTCACCGACCGCCGCCGTGACGGCTCGACTGGCCGGCGGCGCCCTGGTCATGGCGATCTTCGCCACGATCGTCAAACCGGACTGGATCCGCGAAGCCCGTGACCACGCCCGCATCGTGGTGGCCTACGGCCTGGTCCCCATCGCCGGCGCGCAGCTCTGCTACTACAACGCCGTCTCGCACCTGTCGGTCGGCGTGGCACTGCTGCTCGAGTACGCCGCCCCGATCCTGGTCGTCGGCTGGATCTGGGGCACCACCCGGCGGCGGCCCCGGGGCCTGACTCTGGCCGGCGTCGGCCTGGCGATTGCGGGCATCATGCTGGTGCTGAACGTGTTCTCCGGAGCCGCCCACATCAATGCCGTCGGCGTGGCGTGGGGACTGGCCGCCGCGATCTGCGCGGCCTGCTACTTCATGATGTCCGACGAGGTCAGCGCCGACGGCAGCGGACTGAACTCGATCACCCTGTCGGCCGGTGGCCTGGTGGTCGGCACGGTCGCGGTCGCCGCGCTGGGCCTGTCCGGCATCATGCCCCTGACGTTCACCGCCAATGACGCGGTCGTCGCAGGCATGACCGTGCCGTGGTACCTGCCGGTCATCATGCTCTCCGTCGTCGCAACCGCGATCGCCTACACCCTGGGCATCAGCGGCGTGGCCCGGCTGCGTCCGAGTTTCGCCTCGCTGGTCGGCCTCGGTGAGGTGCTCTTCGCCGTGCTGTGCGCGTGGGTCCTGCTCGGCGAGTCGGTCACCGTGACGCAGGGCGTCGGCGGTGTCGTGGTGCTCCTCGGGCTCGCTCTGGCCCGCCAGGGCGACCGAAGCGCCGAGGTCACAGCCGCGACGTGGCCAGACGGCGGGCCGATCGAAGAGGTCGCCGCCGGCGCCCGCACGTAATTCGCGGACGCGCGTCGGGGAATGAAATTCGCTTAGCCTGCGTAACATTACGGCGTGACGATCTCCCTTGCCCTGCGCGGTGCCGCCGTTACCGCCCTGCTCGCCGGCGCCACGCTGGCCAGCCCGGCCGCCCTGCCCACTGCGCTCGCCGCCGGCTGTAGCGACATCCAGGTGGTGTTCGCCCGCGGCACCAGCGAACCACCGGGGATCGGCCGGGTCGGGCAGGCGTTCGTCGACTCGCTGCGTCGCAAAGTGGGCAACCGCTCGCTGGGCGTCTACGCCGTCAACTACCCGGCCAGCTACGACTTCCTAGCGGCAGCCAACGGCGCCAACGACGCCAGCGCCTTCATCCAGGACGTCATGAACACCTGCCCCAACACCAAGCTCGTGCTCGGCGGGTATTCGCAGGGAGCGGCCATCATCGACGTCATCACCTCGGTGCCGTTCCCGGCCGTGGGGTTCACCAACCCGCTGCCGCCCGAGGCGGCCGACCACATCGCCGCCCTGGCGGTCTTCGGCAACCCGACCGCCAAGGTGGGCCTCCCGCTCACCTCGAGCGCGGTCTACGGCCCCAAAGCCATCGACCTGTGCAACGCCGGTGACCCGGTGTGCTCGGACGGCGACGACGTACCGGCGCATCGCGATTACAGCTCGACCGGAATGACGAACCAGGCGGCGTCCTTCGTCGCAGGCCTTCTCTGAGCGCACAGAAGGGGTTTGGGTCGCGCGGTCCGGTGTGTGAGGATTAGCCGACTGTTCACGATCGAGGGAGTTGTTTGCGCGTGTCCCAGCCGCTCATGACGATTGCCCACCGGCTCAGCGTTGCCGGGGCGGCCACGGCCGCCGTCGCCGCCACGCTCGCCGGTACCGCTCCGACGGCCGCCGCCGATCCCTGCCCGGACGTGCAGGTCGTGTTCGCCCGCGGTACCAGCGAGCCCGCCGGTATCGGCCGCGTCGGCCAAGCCCTCACCGACACGCTGCAGTCCCAGCTCGGTGCCCGCACGATCGGCACCTACGGGGTGAACTACCCCGCCACCTATGACTTCCTGGCGGCGGCCGACGGTGCCACCGATGCCACCAATCACATCCTCGCCACGGCGGCCGCCTGCCCGTCGACCCGGTTCGTCCTCGGCGGATACTCCCAAGGCGCCGCGGTGGTCGACATGCTGCTGGGCATCCCGCCGCTGGGCAACAAGATCGGCGACGTCGGTTCGGCGCCGCCGCTGCCCTCCAGCGTGGCCAACAAAGTCGCCGCCGTCGCAGTCTTCGGCAACCCGGCGACCAAGTTCGGCAATCCGGTGTCGACCGCGGGCGCACCGTTCGCGGGCAAGGGAATCGACCTGTGCAACGACGGTGATCCCATCTGCTCGCAGGGCCGCAATCCGTTCGCCCATACCGACTACGAGAGCGGCCCGCTCCCCGGCCAGGCAGCCGGCTTCATCGCCGGTCTGTTGTAGAACCGCAATTTATTTGCTGACGACCCACCTCCGGCCTCGCGTACCATAGCGGGATGCACAGTAAGCGGCTCTTCAACGGCGTGATGGCGGTGCTTTCCGCTGCGGCCGTGATGTTGCTCGCGCCAGTGGTGTCACCGCAGCTTTCGGCGGCCTCACTGCCCACTGCCAACGCCGCCCCCTGCCCGGACGTCGAGGTGGTCTTCGCTCGCGGGCGGTTCGAGCCGCCGGGCACGGGCCGCATCGGGGTGGCGTTCGTTGACGCCTTGCGCTCCAAGACGTCCAAGAATGTGGGCTTCTACGCGGTGAACTACCCGGCGGACTACCAGGTGGACGTGGGCGCCAATGACATGAGCAAGCACATCCAGTACATGGCGAACAAGTGCCCCAACACCCGACTGGTCCTCGGCGGCTACTCGCTGGGCGCGGCCGTCACCGACCTGGTCCTGGCCGCGCCGTCGCCAGTCTTCGGCTACAACAATCCACTGCCGCTGGGGATGGACGGCCACGTCGCCGCGGTGGCACTCTTCGGTAACGGCACCCGCAAGGTGTTCGGGCCGGTGTCCGACGTCAGCCCACTGTGGGGCGACAAGACGATCGACATGTGCACTCCGGACGATCCGATCTGCAGCGACAACATGGACCCGGAAAGCTGGGCCGACAACTGGAATTCGCATCTTCAGGCCGCCTACATCGACTCCGGATTAGTCGACCAGGCCGCAGGTTTCGTGGCCGGCAAGCTCTGATCAGAGCGTGCGGAGATCGCGGGTGATGGCGATCCGCGCGGCCAACTCGTCATCGGGCGGATAGTCCACCCGGACCAGGGACAGTCCGCGGGCCGGAGCGGCCGCGAACGCACTGGATCGCTCGGTTGACGTCAATAGCGTTGCGCACCAGGACGGTTCGCGCCTACCCTCCCCGACGGCGAGTAGGGCACCAACCAGCGAGCGCACCATCGACCAACAGAAGGCGTCGGCGGTGACGAAGGCGGTCACCATATCGCCCGCACTCTCCCAGTCCAGCCGCTGCAGGTCACGAATCGTGGTGGCGCCGGGACGGTGCCGGCAGAATGCCGCGAAATTGTGCAGCCCCAACAGGTCTCGAGATGCGCTGGCCATCGCGTCCAGATCCAGGTGGCGCGGCCATGGCGTCACATACCGCGCCAGTTGCGGGTCGACGCCGTAGGGGGATAACGAGATCCGGTACTCGTAGTGGCGGCGCAAGGCCGAGAATCTGGCATCGAAACCGGCTGGTGCGCGGGTGATCTCGCGCACCCGGACGTCCTCCGGCAGAAACCGGGCCAATCGGCGCACCAGTGGCAGGAATTCGAGTTCACCTGGCCGCCGGGTACGCGGATAAGCATGCTCGAGTGCATCGGCCGGGACATCGACATGGGCGACTTGTCCGCTGGCGTGCACTCCACTGTCGGTGCGGCCCGCAGCGAACAACCGCACCGGTTCCCGGAACACCGTCGACAGCGCCTCCTCGAGAACGCCGGCGACGGTGCGGTGCCCCTCCTGCGCCGCCCAGCCGGTGAAAGCCGTTCCGTCGTAAGCAATGTCCAGCCGAAGACGAACATGCCCGCCACCGGAATCGGTGACGGGCACGTTCGAACTCACAACGTCAGGACTTGTCAGCGTCCGAATCCTCGGCGGATTCATCGGCCTGCTCCTCGGCGACCTCGTCAGCGGCCTCGGCGGTCTGGGCGTCGGCGATGCCGGCGTCCTCGGCCTCGACGGCTTCGATGCTCTCGACATCGGGGCCGACCGCTTCCTCGGGCTCCACCGCAGCCTGCGGCGCGGCCGCAGCAGCGACCGGAGCGGCCTTCTTGGCGGCGGACTTGGCAGCCCGGGTGGCCTCAGAGGTCACCGTCTTCTCCCGGACCAGTTCGATGACGGCCATCGGGGCGTTGTCGCCCTTGCGTGCCTCCACCTTGATGATGCGGGTGTAGCCGCCCTCACGGTCGGCGAAGAACGGACCGATCTCGGCGAACAACGCGTGCACGATGTCCTTGTCGCGGATCTTCTTCATCACCTCACGCCGGTTGTGCAGCGTGCCCTTCTTGGCATGGGTGATGAGCTTCTCGGCGTAGGGCCGCAGCGCCCGGGCCTTGGGCTCGGTCGTCTTGATGCGGCCGTGCTCGAACAGCGACGTAGCCAGGTTGGCCAGGAGCGCCTTCTGGTGCGAGGACGAACCGCCGAGGCGAGGTCCCTTGGTGGGTTTGGGCATTGCGACTTCTCCTAAATGGGGCCGGCCCCCGTATCAGGTAGGACCGGGACGGATCTCTTTCGAGACAGTGGTTAGAGCTGTTCGGTTTCGGCGTAGTCCTGGTCGGCGTCCAGGTCGTAGCTGGCGTCGCTGTTCCACGTGCCGGTGGCGACGTCGTAGCCGGCAACCTCGGACGGATCGAAGCTGGCCGGGCTGTCCTTGAGCGACAGGCCGAGCTGGTGCAGCTTGATCTTCACCTCGTCGATCGACTTCTGGCCGAAGTTACGGATGTCCAGCAGATCGGACTCCGTGCGGGCGACCAGCTCGCCGACGGTGTGCACACCCTCGCGCTTGAGGCAGTTGTACGACCGGACGGTGAGGTCCAGGTCGTCGATCGGCAGCGCGAACGCCGCGATGTGGTCGGCCTCGGCGGGCGAGGGACCGATCTCGATGCCCTCGGCCTCGACGTTGAGTTCCCGTGCCAGACCGAACAACTCAACCAGCGTCTTGCCGGCCGAGGCCAGGGCGTCACGCGGGGTGATGGAGTTCTTGGTCTCGACATCGAGGATCAGCTTGTCGAAGTCGGTGCGCTGCTCGACGCGGGTGGCCTCCACCTTGTAGGTGACCTTGAGGACCGGCGAGTAGATGGAATCGACCGGGATACGGCCGATTTCGGCACCGGAGGCCTTGTTCTGCACGGCCGGGACGTAGCCGCGGCCACGCTCGACGACGAGCTCGACCTCGAGCTTGCCCTTGTCGTTCAGGGTCGCGATCCGCATGTCCGGGTTGTGCACGGTAACGCCGGCCGGCGGGACGATGTCACCGGCGGTGACGTCACCCGGACCCTGCTTACGCAGGTACATCGTGACCGGCTCGTCCTCCTCGGAGGACACGACCAGACCCTTGAGGTTCAGGATGATGTCGGTGACGTCTTCCTTGACCCCGGGCACGGTGGTGAACTCGTGCAGCACACCGTCGATGCGGATGCTGGTGACGGCTGCGCCGGGGATCGACGACAGCAGGGTGCGCCGCAGCGAATTGCCAAGGGTGTAACCGAAACCGGGCTCCAGGGGTTCGATGACGAACTGGGAGCGGTTCTCGGCGATGACCTCTTCGCTGAGTGTGGGCCGCTGGGAAATCAGCATGGTGTTTTCGTTCTCCTTCTCGGCACCCGCTATTTGATGCCGTTAAGTGATCTGCCGGACGGATGCCCGGCAGACGTCTTTACTTCGAGTAGTACTCGACGATGAGCTGCTCGGCGAGCGGGACCTGAATCTGCGCACGCTCGGGCAGCTGGTGCACGAGGATTCGCTGACGCTCCCCGACCACCTGCAGCCACCCGGGGATCGGGCGCTCACCGGCGGTCTGCCGGGCCACCTCGAACGGCAGGGTGTTCAGCGACTTGTCCTTGATGTCGATGATGTCGTACTGCGACACCCGATAGCTCGGGATGTTCACCTTGACACCGTTGACGGTGAAGTGACCGTGGCTGACCAACTGGCGGGCCATCCGGCGGGTACGCGCCAGACCGGCGCGGTACACGACGTTGTCCAGCCGGCTCTCCAGGATCTGCAGCAGGTTCTCGCCCGTCTTACCCGAGTGCCGTGAGGCCTCTTCGTAGTACTTGCGGAACTGCTTCTCCATGACGCCATAGGTGAAGCGGGCCTTCTGCTTCTCCTGCAGCTGCTGGCGGTATTCGCTCTCCTTGATCCGCGCGCGGCCGTGCTGGCCGGGCGGGTAGGGACGCTTTTCGAACGACTGATCGCCACCGACGAGGTCGACGCCGAGGCGGCGCGACTTACGGGTGACTGGTCCGGTGTAACGAGCCATTGAACTTCTCTCCTCTAGACCCGGCGCCGCTTGGGCGGACGGCAGCCGTTGTGCGGCTGCGGAGTGACATCGGAAATCGCGCCCACTTCGAGGCCGGCGGCCTGCAGTGAGCGGATGGCGGTCTCCCGGCCCGAGCCCGGACCCTTGACGAATACGTCGACCTTCTTGACACCGTGCTCCTGGGCCTTGCGGGCCGCGTTCTCGGCAGCCAGCTGCGCGGCGAACGGAGTCGACTTGCGCGAGCCCTTGAAGCCCACGTGGCCCGAGGACGCCCACGCGATGACGTTGCCCTGCGGGTCGGTGATCGAGACGATCGTGTTGTTGAACGTGCTCTTGATGTGAGCGGCGCCGTGCGGAATGTTCTTCTTTTCCTTGCGGCGGGTCTTCTGCCCCTTCTTGGGAGCAGAGCCCTTCTTTGCTTGTGCCATCCGGGGTTACCTGGCCTTCTTCTTGCCGGCGATGGTGCGCTTGGGGCCCTTGCGGGTACGCGCGTTGGTCTTGGTCCGCTGGCCGCGCACCGGCAGGCCACGGCGGTGCCGAAGACCCTGGTAACAGCCGATTTCGATCTTGCGGCGAATGTCGGCCTGGACCTCGCGGCGCAGGTCGCCCTCCACCTTGAGATCGTTGCCCTCGATGTATTCGCGAAGCTGGGTCACCTGATCATCGGTGAGGTCCTTGCTCCGCAGATCCCGGTCGATGCCGGTCGCCGCAAGGATTTCCTGCGAGCGGGTACGGCCGATGCCGTAGATATAGGTCAGCGCGATCTCCATGCGCTTGTCGCGCGGGAGATCAACGCCCATTAGACGTGCCATCAGGCAGTGATTCCTTCTTCTATGCGGAGGTCTGTTCCCAGTCCGTTCCCGACGGCGTCGGGGCCCGGCCTCCGTCCGGGCGTGTCCAGGCAGCACTGATTCGTCTTTTTCGGCGCTGACGCGCCAATCCGCCTAGTGGAACTGGGAGGTCTGCATTCAGTTGTGGGTACTGCTCGTTGCCGCTCAAGCGGCGACAGGGTGTTAGCCCTGACGCTGCTTGTGGCGCGGATCAGTGCAGATCACCATGACCCGCCCATGCCGGCGGATCACCCTGCACTTGTCGCAGATCGGCTTGACGCTCGGGTTCACCTTCACGGCTCGTTGATCCTTCTAGTTCTCGGTGTTGTCAGTTAGTGCTTGATCGCGGTCGAGGCGATTACTTGTACCGGTACACAATGCGACCCCGGGTCAGGTCGTAGGGAGACAACTCCACTACCACCCGGTCCTCGGGAAGGATGCGGATGTAGTGCTGCCGCATCTTGCCGCTGATGTGAGCGAGCACCTTGTGTCCGTTCTCCAGCTCAATGCGAAACATCGCATTGGGCAGGGGCTCGACCACGCGGCCCTCGACCTCGATGGCACCGTCTTTCTTGGCCATAACCTCTCAGATCCTGCTTTGTCGGTTCTGTTCGCATCCGCCGCTCGCGCGACTGACCCTCACAGTTCGGGGCAGCCCTTCGCCCCGACTGCAAAACGTGAGCCGGTGACAGGAAATTCCAGGACTGGGCACGCAAGAGTCGGCGCGATCACCGCACCGTTGGTCTACGATACCCGTTTCCCGGCGCTACTCCAAAACGCGTGCTGCGCCGATCTCCACACCCTAAGGCGCAGGTGAACGCAGCGCGACCGGAACGGGACGAAGCCAAGCCCATCCTAAATAGGACTGGACGCGCAGCGCATACTGGATGGTGATGACTGGACCTCTCCCCCAGCCCCGAAAGCCCGCCATTCTCACCGTCGACGACGACCCGGCGGTGTCGCGCGCCGTCGCCCGCGATCTTCGCCGCCACTACGGCGAGAGATATCGGATCGTGCGGGCCGAATCCGGGCAGGACGCGCTGGAAACCCTCAACGAACTGAAGCTGCGCGGCGAGACCGTGGCGGTGTTCGTCGCCGACTACCGGATGCCGCAGATGAGCGGCATCCAGTTCCTCGAAGAGGCGATGGACATCTATCCGATGGCCCGCCGGGTGCTGCTGACCGCCTACGCCGACACCCATGCCGCGATCGACGCCATCAACGTCGTCGACCTCGACCACTACCTGCTCAAGCCGTGGGACCCGCCGGAGGAGAAGCTCTACCCGGTCCTCGACGCACTGCTGGAGGCCTGGCATGCGACCGGCGACCGGGCGATCCCGCACACCAAGGTGATAGGGCACCGCTGGAGTGAGCGGTCCTGGGAGGTCCGCCAGTTCCTGGCCCGCAACCAGCATTCGTTCCGCTCCTTCATGGCCGACGAGGCCAAGGGCCGCCAGCTGCTGGATGCGGCCGGACTGGACGGCTTCGAGCTGCCGGTGGTGATCACCGAGCAGGGCGAGACGCTGGTCGACCCCACCGACGCCGAACTGGCCGGCATGCTCGGCCTGTCGACCGAGCCGTCGCTGGAGATGTACGACCTGGCCGTCATCGGCGGCGGGCCGGCCGGGCTGGCCGCCGCCGTGTACGGCGCCTCCGAAGGCCTCAAGACGGTGCTCATCGAGGAGACCACCACCGGTGGTCAGGCCGGTCGCAGCTCCCGCATCGAGAACTACCTGGGTTTCCCGACCGGCATCTCCGGTGCCGAACTGACAACGTCGGCGCGCAGGCAGGCGGAGCGCTTCGGCGCCGAGGTGATCACCACCCGCAAGGCGGTCAAGCTGATCGCCGGGGACGCCGGGACCGCGCGGACCATCGCATTCGAAGACGGTGGTGAAATCGCCGCGCGCTCAGTCATTTTGGCGACCGGTGTCGACTACCGACAGCTGCGCGTCACCGGCTGCTGGGACAACCCCGACGACTCGGCCTGTAACTACGTCGGGCGCGGCGTCTACTACGGCGCCTCGGTGTCGGATGCCTCGGAGTGTGAGGGCGAGGACGTCTACCTCGTCGGCGGCGCGAACTCGGCGGGCCAGGCCGCGCTGTTCATGGCCGAGCGGGCGAAGTCGGTGACCATGCTGGTGCGCGGCCCGTCGTTGGAAGCGTCGATGTCGCACTACCTGGTCGAACGGATCGAGAAGCACCCGAACATCGGCGTGCGCACCTGCACCGAGGTGGTGGACACCCTCGGCGACGACGACCACCTCACCGGCCTGGTGCTGGAGAACAGGCAGACCGGCGAGCGCGAGACCGTCCCATCGACCCGGATGTGCTGCTTCATCGGGGCCGAGCCCCGGACCGACTGGCTCAAGGAGGTCGTCGCCGTCGACGACCACGGTTTCATCCTGGCCGGACCCGACCTGCGCGACGTCGCCGGCTGGATGCTGGACCGTCCGCCGCACCACCTGGAAACAAGTGTGCCCGGTGTGTTTGTTGCAGGTGACGTGCGCGCCGAGTCGGCCAAGCGGGTGGCCGCTGCGGTGGGCGAAGGATCGATGGCAGTGATGCTCGTGCACCGCTACCTGGCCGAGGCCTGACCACGCTGTATTCGAGAGCGCCGAGAGGGAGACATCGATGGGCGAGAAATGCCTGCCCGAGGAACTGCGGACGCTGTTCCTGTTCGAAGCGCTGACCGACGAACAGCTGCGCACGCTGTGCGAGAACGGCCACATCCAGGTTTTCGAGCCCGGCCCTGTCTGCGCCGAAGGTGATCCCGCGACGTGTTTCTACGTGCTGCTCGACGGCGAGTTGGTGATGTCGAAGCGCTCGGGTGGCGTCGACATCGAAACCAACCGAACGTCCCAGCGCGGCGTCTACTGCGGAGCATGGTCGGCCTACATCCCCGGCGAGGACCACGTCTACCAAGCCTCGGTGCGGGTCACCACGCCGGCGCGGTTCTTCGTGCTCGACGCCGAAGCGTTCGCGAAGTTCATGCAGTCGCAGTTCCCGATGGCCGTGCACCTTTTGGAAGGCCATATGGTCGGCGGCCTGCGGCAGAGCCAGATCATCGGACAGCGCGAGAAGCTGCTGGCGCTGGGCACCATCACCGCCGGGCTGACCCATCAGCTCAACAATCCCGCCGCCGCGATCTCCCGCGACGTGGCGAACCTGCGCGAGAACGTCGGCAAGATGCGCCACAAGCTGGCCATGCTCGCCGACGGCGAGTTCTCCACCGAGGCGCTGCGGGTGCTGGTGAGCATCCAGGACGAGGTGGCCGAACAGGTCGCGAAGTCCAAGGCCCAGCAGCTGACGGCGCTGGAGACCTCTGACCGCGAGGATCAGGTCGGGGACTGGCTCGAAGACCACGGCATCGCCGGCGGCTGGGACTATGCGCCGACATTCGTCGAAGCCGGCCTGGACACCCAGTGGCTGGAGCGCGTCGAGGCCTCGATCGACGACGTGGACTGCTCGGCGACCATGCAGAGCGCGATCGGCTGGCTGAAATACACGATCGACACCGAGCTGTCGGTGAACCGGATCTCGGAGGCCAGCAAGCGCATCTCGGCACTGCTCGCCGGAACCAAGCAGTACTCGCAGATGGATCGCGCGCCCTACCAGTCCGCCGACATCCACGAGCTGCTCTTCAGCACGCTGATGATGTTCGGCGAAAAGGTCGGCAAGGACGGGCCAGTCCGCGTGGTCAAGGAGCTTGACAAGACACTTCCCGAATTGCTGTGTTACCCAGGCGATCTCAACCAGGTCTGGACCAACATCATCGACAACGCCATCCAGGCGATGAACGGCGCCGGCACCTTGACAGTGCGGACGCTGCGGGAAGGCGAGTTCGTTCGGGTGGAGATCTGCGACGACGGGCCCGGTATCCCCGAGGAAATCATCGACCGCATCTTCACCCCGTTCTTCACCACCAAGCCGTTCGGCGAGGGCACCGGGCTGGGCCTGGATCTGGCCTGGCGGATCGTCGTCGAGAAGCACCGCGGCAATCTGCGGGTGGAATCCCAGCCGGGTGACACCCGCTTCATCGTGCTGCTGCCGATGGTCGCCCCGGCGCCCGAGGCGCCCACACCCACTGAGATTCTGGCCGCGGAATAGTTCGCGCCGCGCGCGAGGTTGGACGACAGATGAGCGGCGCATCCGTGCTGGGTTGATCCGAAAGGGACGTCCATGACCGACACCAAACCCGATCTGGGGCGTTTCGGAACGTTCGGCCTGGGGGTAACCCCCCAACAGGCCAACGAGATCGAAGCACTCGGGTACGGAGCAGTCTGGGTCGGCGGCTCGCCCCCGGCCGAATTGGATTGGGTGGAGCCGATTTTGGAGAACACCACCACGCTGAAGGTGGCGACCGGGATCGTCAACATCTGGACGGCCGCGCCCGGGCCGGTTGCGGAATCCTTCCACCGCATCGAGTCCGGCTACCCCGGCCGGCTCATCCTGGGCATCGGCGTCGGCCATCCCGAGGCTCATCAGCAGTACCAGAAGCCGGTCGAAGCGCTGAACAGCTACCTGGACAAGCTCGACGAATACGGGGTGCCCAAAGGCAGCCGGGTGGTCGCGGCGCTGGGGCCGCAGGTGCTCAAGCTCTCGGCACAGCGCAGCGCCGGCGCGCATCCGTACCTCACCACACCCGAGCACACCGCACAGGCGCGGGCACTGATCGGGCCCGGCGCCTTCCTGGCCCCCGAGCACAAGGCCGTTCTGACCACCGACGCCGACAAGGCGAGGACCGTCGGCCGCAAGGCCCTCGACGTCTATCTGAACCTGCAGAACTACCTCAACAGCTGGAAGCGGCTGGGATTCACCGACGACGACGTCGCCCGCCCGGGCAGTGACCGACTGGTCGACGCGGTCGTCGCCTACGGCACGCCCGAGGCCATCGCCGCGCGCCTGACCCAGCATCTCGACGCCGGGGCCGACCACGTCCCGGTGCAGGTGCTGACCTCGCCGGACAAACTCGTCCCCGCCCTGGCCGAACTGGCCGGGCCGCTCGGCCTCTGACCCTCAAGGAGATCTCGTGACCGACCCCGCGCTGCTCAAGCCCGACCTTGGACGATTCGGGGTGTGGACCTTTGGTGCGCCCACGCCCGAGCAAGCCGCGGAGATCGAACGGCTGGGCTTTCGCGCGGTGTGGGTCGGCGGCTCGCCGGCCGCGGACCTGGCGTTCGTCGAACCCATCCTCGAGCGCACCGAAAACCTCTCGGTCGCAACCGGAATCGTCAACATCTGGACGGCACCGGCCGCCGAGGTCGCCGACTCCTATCACCGCATCGAGGAGGCCTATCCCGGCCGCTTCCTGCTCGGCATCGGTGTGGGCCACCCCGAGCACACCCAGGAGTACCGCAAGCCCTACGAGGCGCTGGTTGCCTACCTCGACGAATTGGACGCCCACCGGGTACCGACCAGTCGCCGCGTCATCGCCGCGCTGGGACCCAAGGTGCTGGCGCTCTCGGCGGAGCGCAGTGCAGGCGCCCATCCGTACCTGACCACCCCGGAGCACACCGCCCAGGCGCGCGACCTGCTGGGCGGGTCGGTGTACCTGGCACCCGAGCACAAGGTCGTGCTGTCCACCGACGCCGAGGCCGCCCGTGCACTCGGGCGCGACAGCGTCGGCTTTTATCTGGACCTGAGCAACTACGTCAACAACTGGAAGCGGCTCGGGTTCACCGACGCCGACGTGGCCAAGCCGGGCAGCGACAAGCTGATCGACGCCGTGGTCGCGCACGGCACACCGGAATCAATTGCCGCGCGTCTGCGTGAACACCTCGACGTGGGCGCCGATCACGTGACGATCCAGGTGCTCGGCGGCGGGGACAGGCTGATCCCCACGCTTACCGAACTGGCCGGGCCCTTGGGGCTGACCGCAGATCAGGCATAAGGGCGCCGGCTGAGCCGGGTGAGCCCACGCAAAAACGCCCGTCGGTCCTCTGCTGACAGTTTCTGCAACCATCGGTCTTCGTTGCGCTGAATCGCCGACTGTGCGGCATTCTTGACAGCCCGCCCGGTGTCGGTGATGGCGAGCAGCCGCACCCGGCGGTCGTCGGGATCGGCATGGCGCTCGATGAATCCCCGCTCCTGCAGTTCATCGAGAACCGGGATGATGCGCGTCTTGTCGGCCCCGATCGCCTCAGCGAGTGCCGCCTGGGTGCGAACCGGCGACTCATCAAGCGCAAGCAACACGGTGTAGCCCCACATGGTCAGCTCATGCTCGTCAAGGACAGGCATCTCGGCCGCCACCAGTTCCCGCAGCAGTGGCGCGAGCATGGCCGCCAGATCCGGGCGTCTCGGTGATCCGGGCACGGCTCGATCGTAAGCATTGAACATTCATACGCATGCGCTTACTATCTACTCATGCATACTAATGTGGATCTTCTTCCGCTTCACCGGATAGCGGTCACCGCCTCAGTCGACGCTGTCGCACAGGTGACCCTGGGCCAGCTGGGTGACCCGACGCCGTGCGCCGGCTGGAATCTGGCCGACCTGATCGCGCACATGATCGCGCAGAACCGGGGCTTCGCCGCGGCCGCACGAGGGCTCGGTGCCGATCTTTCCGTGTGGGATCCGGCCACCGTCATCGGCGATGTCGCCCGCGATCCCCTGACCGCGTACACCGAGTCCGCCCGCGAGGTCCTCGACGCATTCGCCGCCGACGGCGTACTGGAGACGGCATTTGCGCTACCGGAACTGGGACCGGATGCGACGTTCCCGGCGTCCATGGCGATCGGATTCCACTTCGTGGACTCTGTCGTGCACGGCTGGGACGTCGCGCGCGCCGCCGGCACCCCGTTCGATCCGCCCGACGACGTCGTCGCCGCGGTCCTCCCGTTGGCCCTGGCCATCCCGGGCGGCAGCTTCCGCACCGCGGACGGTAGCCCGTTCCAGCCCGCGATCGCAGCGGACGACGGGGCGAGAAGCTTGGACCGGGTCCTGGCGCATCTCGGGCGATCACCGAGGTGGACCCCTCGCTGACACCCGATCTCTCGTGGGTGGAGCCTCCACTAGGGTCTGGGGCATGCGGCTGTTGGTCACGGGAGGCGCCGGGTTCATCGGCGCCAACTTCGTGCACAGCACGGTGCGCAACCGTCCCGGCGCATCGGTCACCGTCGTCGACGCGCTGACCTACGCCGGTAGCCGCGAATCACTGGCCGCGGTGCAGAACGAGATCTCACTTGTCGAAGGTGACCTCACCGACGAGGCGCTCGTCGACCGGCTGGTCGCCGACTCCGACGCGGTGGTGCACTTCGCGGCCGAAACCCACGTGGACAATTCGCTCGCCGACCCCGCGTCGTTCCTGCGCAGCAATGTGATCGGCACGTTCTCGGTTTTGGAGGCGGTGCGCAGGCACGGTGTCCGGTTGCACCACGTCTCCACCGACGAGGTGTACGGCGACCTGCCGCTCGACGGGGATGTCCGGTTCAACGCCGCGACCCCGTACAACCCGTCGAGTCCGTACTCGGCGACCAAGGCCTCGGCCGACCTGCTGGTCCGGGCCTGGGTGCGGTCCTACGGTGTGCGCGCGACGATCTCTAACTGCTCCAACAACTATGGGCCCTACCAGCACATCGAAAAGTTCATCCCACGCCAGATCACCAACGTCCTGACCGGGCGGCGCCCCAAGCTGTACGGCGCGGGCGCCAACATTCGTGACTGGATCCACGTCGAAGACCACAACACCGGCGTCTGGCGCATCCTCGAGGATGGGCAGATCGGCCGCACCTACTTGATCGGGGCCGACGGCGAGCGCGACAACCTCTCGGTGCTGCGGCTCATCCTGCAGTTGATGGACCGCGACCCCGACGACGTCGACCACGTCGCCGACCGGGCCGGGCACGACCTGCGCTACGCGATCGACTCCGGCGCGCTGCGTGACGAATTGGGCTGGGCGCCCAAGCACACCGACTTCGCCGAAGGGCTGCGGACCACCATCGCGTGGTACCGCGACAACGAGTGGTGGTGGGGCCCCTTGAAGGAACAGGTCGAACAGACCTACGCCGAGCGCGGCCACTGAGCGGCAGGCCGGCAGCAACGAACAACGCACTCTTGCGGTCCGGCATCCCCCGTTACTAGGATGTCCTAGTATTCAGCAGCCGGTCAGCCGAGGGACAACCATGAGCACACCGATCCAGCACTTCATCGACGGCAAGCGCAGCAGCCTGGGCAGCACGCGCACCGCCGACGTCCTCAACCCCAGCACCGGCGAGGTGCAGGCCCAGGTGCTCCTGGCCAGCGCCGCCGACGTCAACACCGCGGTCGCCTCCGCGGTGGAAGCCCAGAAGGAATGGGCCGCCTGGAACCCGCAGCGGCGCGCCCGCGTGATGATGAAGTTCATCGAGTTGGTCAACGCCAACACCGACGAGCTTGCCGAGCTGCTGTCCATCGAGCACGGCAAGACCGTCGCCGACTCCCGCGGTGACATTCAGCGCGGCATCGAGGTCATCGAGTTCGCCATCGGCATCCCGCATCTGCTCAAGGGCGAGTTCACCGAAGGCGCCGGCGGCGGTATCGACGTGTACTCGATCCGCCAGCCGCTCGGCGTGGTCGCCGGTATCACCCCGTTCAACTTCCCCGCGATGATCCCGCTGTGGAAGGCTGGCCCGGCGCTGGCGTGCGGAAACGCCTTCATCCTCAAGCCCTCTGAGCGCGATCCCTCGGTGCCGGTGCGCCTGGCCGAGCTCTTCCTGGAGGCCGGCCTGCCCGCCGGTGTCTTCCAGGTGGTGCAGGGCGACAAGGAAGCGGTCGACGCGATCCTGACCCACCCCGACATCAAGGCCATCGGCTTCGTCGGCAGCTCCGACATCGCGCAGTACATCTACTCCACCGCGGCCGCCCACGGTAAGCGCTCGCAGTGCTTCGGCGGGGCCAAGAACCACATGATCGTCATGCCCGACGCGGACCTCGACCAGGCCGTTGACGCGCTGATCGGCGCCGGCTACGGCAGCGCCGGCGAGCGGTGCATGGCCATCAGCGTCGCGGTGCCGGTCGGTGAGGAGACCGCGAACCGGTTGCGCGCCAGGCTCGTCGAGCGGATCAACAGCCTGCGCGTCGGCCACAGCCTCGACCCCAAGGCCGACTACGGACCGCTGGTCACCGGCGCCGCTCTCAAGCGGGTCCGCGACTACATCGACGCCGGCGTCGCCGCAGGCGCCGAGATCGTCGTCGACGGCCGCGAAAAGGCCAGTGACGAGCTGACGTTCGGCGACGCCAACCTCGAGGGCGGCTTCTTCATCGGCCCCACCCTGTTCGACCACGTCACCACCGACATGTCGATCTACACCGACGAGATCTTCGGGCCGGTGCTGTGCATCGTGCGCGCCCACGACTATGAAGAGGCCCTGCGGCTTCCGTCCGAGCACGAGTACGGCAACGGCGTGGCGATCTTCACCCGCGACGGCGACGCCGCCCGCGACTTCGTCTCCCGCGTGCAGGTCGGCATGGTCGGCGTCAACGTGCCGATCCCGGTTCCGGTGTCCTACCACACCTTCGGCGGCTGGAAGCGCTCCGGCTTCGGCGACCTCAACCAGCACGGGCCGCACTCGATCCTGTTCTACACCAAGACCAAGACCGTCACCGAGCGGTGGCCCTCGGGTATCAAGGACGGCGCCGAGTTCGTCATCCCGACAATGCAATGAGCTTCCTGAGTTTGGACGACGACGAACGCGTCATCGCCGAGACGGCAGCCGCGTTCGCCGCCAAACGCCTTGCGCCGCATGCACTCGACTGGGATCACACCAAGCACTTCCCGGTCGAGGTGATGCGGGAGGCGGCCGAACTCGGCATGGCGGCCATCTACTGCGGCGAGGACGTCGGCGGCAGTGGGCTGCGGCGGTTGGACGCCGTCCGAATCTTCGAGCACCTCGCCGCCGCCGACCCCGCGATCGCAGCGTTCATCTCGATCCACAACATGTGCGCGTGGATGATCGACAGCTACGGCACCGCCGACCAGCGCAAGACATGGGTGCCCAAGCTGGCCTCGATGGAAGCCATCGCCAGCTACTGTCTCACCGAGCCGGGCGCCGGATCGGATGCGGCGGCGTTGCGCACCAAGGCTGTTCGAGACGGTGAGAGTTATGTGCTCGACGGCGTCAAGCAGTTCATCTCCGGCGCCGGGCAATCCGATGTCTACGTGGTGATGGCGCGCACCGGTGGCGACGGGCCACGCGGGATCTCGGCGTTCATCGTCGAAAATGGCACGCCTGGACTCAGTTTCGGCGCCAACGAGGAGAAGATGGGCTGGAACGCCCAGCCCACCGCGCAGGTCATCATGGAGGGCGTCCGGGTGCCTGCCGACGCGATGCTCGGCGGACCCGAAGGCGAAGGCGGCGGCTTCGGCATCGCGATGAACGGGCTCAACGGCGGCCGGCTGAACATCGCCGCCTGCTCGCTGGGCGGCGCGCAGGCCGCTTTCGACAAGGCCGCACGCTATCTGGCCGACCGCCAGGCGTTCGGGGGCGCACTTCTCGACGAGCCGACCATCCGGTTCTCGCTGGCCGACATGGCGACCGCCCTGGAAACCTCGCGGCTGCTGCTGTGGCGCGCGGCCAGTGCCCTCGACGACGGCGACCCGGACAAGGTCTCGCTGTGCGCCATGGCCAAGCTGCACGTCACCGACGCCTGCTTCACCGTCGCCGATCAGGCGCTGCAGCTGCACGGCGGTTACGGGTATCTGCGGGAGTACGGGCTGGAGAAGATCGTCCGCGATCTGCGTGTGCACCGAATCCTGGAGGGCACCAACGAGATCATGCGCGTGGTCATCGGGCGGGGCGTGGCGAGCCGTGCTCGCAGTCAGGGTGAGTCGCCCGGACGAAATTCGGCGTGAGGCAAAGGAACCTACATATGACGACAATCGCGTTTCTGGGGCTGGGCAACATGGGCGGCCCGATGGCCGCGAACCTGATCAACGCCGGCTACACCGTCCACGGCTTCGACCCGGTACCCGCGGCCCGGCAGGCCGCGCAGGACAAGGGTGTGCGGCTGTTCGACACCGGCGCCGCCGCGGTGGCCGGTGCCGACGTCGTCATCACCATGCTGCCCAACGGCACACTGGTGAAGAGCTGCTACGACGAGGTGTTGCCGGCCGCGGCCGAGGGCGCACTGTTCATCGACAGCTCCACCATCTCGGTCGACGACGCGCGCGCGGTGCACCAGCAGGCTCTCGACAGCGGCTTTGCCCAACTGGACGCCCCGGTGTCCGGCGGGGTCAAGGGTGCCGTCGCAGGAACACTGGCGTTCATGGTCGGCGGCGAGGCCGACGCCCTCGACCGGGCACGGACCGTGCTGGATCCGATGGCGGCCAAGGTGATTCACTGCGGCACCTCGGGAGCCGGCCAAGCCGCCAAGTTGTGCAACAACATGGTGCTGGCGGTTCAGCAGATCGCGGTGGGCGAGGCTTTCGTCCTGGCCGACAAGCTGGGTCTGTCGGCGCAGTCGCTGTTCGACGTGATCACCGGGGCGACCGGGAACTGCTGGGCTGTGCACACCAATTGTCCTGTCCCGGGACCGGTTCCGACCTCGCCGGCCAACAACGACTTCAAGCCCGGTTTCGCCACCGCGTTGATGAACAAGGATCTGGGGCTGGCGATGGCAGCGGTGTCCTCGACCGGCGCGTCGGCTCCGCTGGGCACCCATGCCGCCGAGATCTACGCGACGTTCGCCGAGGAGCACGCCGACCTGGATTTCAGCGCCGTCATCGAGACGTTGCGCTAAGTCGGCACGGGCGAACGAAAACCGCCGAGCAGACGCAAACTCGCACACCTTCGGGCCGAATTGTGCGAGTTTGCGTCTGCTCGCGCCGAGTCCCGACTCTAGAAGTCGCCGGCGTGGTGGCGCAGCGTCTCGATCGAGGACACCAACGCACGGGCTTGCTGCGGCGCCATCCCGATCTCGGCGAACACCTGCTCGTTGAGCGTGGCGGTGGCGTCCTCCACCGTCGATCGCCCGAGGTCGGTGATCTCGACCAGCGTGGTGCGCCCGTCCGTCGGATGAGGCACCCGCTTGACCAGCCCGTCGGCCTCCAGCCGCCGGATGGCGTGGGTGACGCTGGTGACATGGACCTGCAGGCGGTCGGAGGCCTTGGTGATGGGTAGCGCACCGGTACGGCTGAAGGCCAGCAGCCGCAGTAATTCGAACCGCGAGAAGCTCAGGTCGTAGGGCCGCAGCGCGGTCTCCACCCGGGCCAGCAGAATCTGGTGTGCCCGCATCACCGAGGTCACCGCGACCATGCCCTCGGCGACGTCACCCCAGCCGGCCCGCTCCCAGTTGGCGCGCGCTGCGGCAATCGGATCGGGCTTCTCGGCTGGCATCCGCCAATAGTGCCCTACCCCGGCGGTCTACAGGGACCGCTGTAGCAGCACGTTCCCGGTGTCGGCCGAAACCACCTGCACCGCAGCGATCTCACCGATCGGCATCGAGGTGCTCCCCGACGGCGAGGCGGTAGCACCCTGCAGCGCCATCCAGGTCGCCAGCTGCACCCGGGTGCCGTCGCGCCCAACCGCATACATCGCCAACTCGTCGCCACCGGCTCCCCTGCGGGCACCCGGTTCCTCGCGGTAGGTACACGTCATCTCCACGTGGGTGCCCCACCCCTCGCTGCGGAGCACCACCGTGGCATCGAACTCCGACGGTGTCGCCGCCGGCGTCATGTTGAGCGCGACCGCAGTGCTGCGCGCGTCGTTCGGGCTCATCCCGAGCTGGGCGGGCTTGATGGCCAGGATCATCCCCACGGCCAGGACGGCGGCGGCGGCCACCCCTACCGTCCAGGTGACCCAACGGGCCCTACGGCGGCGGCTGCGGACCTTCAACAGCACCTCGTCGAGGAGTTCGGCGCGGATCGGCGGTGGCTCCAGCCCGCCCTCGTCGATCGACGCGACTTCGTCGGGACCGACCATCGCCAGCAGTGCGGGCATTCCGCTGAGCTCGGACACCCCCGATCGGCACGGCGGGCACACGCTCAGATGTGCCTCGTACTCCCGGCGTTCGCTACTCGACAGCGAGCCCAGCACGTAGGCGGCGTCCCACATCTCATAGGGATCGCGTTCGATCATCTGGTCACCCCCATCTCCTGCAACGTCAGCCTCAGCGTGCGCACCGCATAGTGCAGCCGCGATTTGACCGTCCCCTCGGCGATCTGCAGATCGGCCGCGATCTGGGCGGTGCTCCAGCCCAGGTAGTAGGACCGGCGGATCACGGCGCGATGATCGGCGGACAGCTGGGCCAGCGCGTCGCCAAGTAGCAGCCGGTCCAGCGCGGAGTTGACCTCGTCGGGGCCCGCGCGGTCCGGGGCGCCGGGGGTGTCCAGCGAGTCGGTCTCCTTGCGGAAGCGCGCACTGCGCCGTTCGTCGATGATCATGTTGCGCGCGACGGTGAACATCCAGGCCCGCGCGGAGCGGTCGGCCTCGTCGACTACCTCCGGGTGCTGCCAGGCCCGCAACAGCGTCTCCTGGACCACGTCCTCAGCGCGTACCGGGTCGCCGGTGAGTCGCACCGCGTAGCGCCACAGCGCTGCCGCGTGGTCACGGTAGAGCACCCGCATCAGCGCGGCTTCCGAATCGTCCATCGCCGACCTCCCAGACCAGACACGAGACCGGGCGGCATATGGTTCATCCGTGGAACAGCGAGATCCCGGCGAACTAGGCGGTGAGGATGCGCGGACCGTCGTCGGTCACCGCGACGGTGTGCTCCCAGTGGGCCGCACGGGTGCCGTCGGCGGTGACGACGGTCCATTCGTCGGCCAGCACCCGGGTCTTGGTGGTGCCCAGCGTCAGCATCGGTTCGATCGCCAGCACCGAACCCACAACTAGGTGCGGGCCGCGGCCGGGTTGGCCCTCGTTGGGCAGGAACGGATCCATGTGCATCTGTCGGCCGATCCCGTGCCCGCCGTAGCCTTCGACGATGCCGAACCGGCGGCCGAACGCCTTCTCGGCGGCCCTGGTGCCGTTCTCGATGGCATGCGAGACGTCGGTGAGGCGGTTTCCGGGGATCATCGCCGCGATGCCCGCCTCCATCGACTGCTTGGTGGCCGCCGACAGCGCCTCGTCGATGGCGATCAGCGGGCCGATGCCGAAGGTGATCGCCGCGTCGCCGTGCCAGCCGTCGATGATCGCGCCGCAGTCGATGGACACCAGATCCCCGGAGGCCAGCTTCTCCTCAGCGGTGGGGATGCCGTGCACCACGCGGTCGTTGACCGACGAACAGATGCTCGCGGGGTAGCCGTGGTAGCCCAGGAACGACGGGATTCCGCCGGCTTGGCGGATCACCGTCTCGGCGGCGTCGTCGAGATCCTTGGTGGAGACCCCCGCTACGGCGGCCTCCCGAACGGTTCGCAGCGCAGCCGCCACGACGGCACCCGCAGCTGCCATCGCGTCCAGCTCGCCCGGCGTACGGGCGGGCACAGTTCTACGGTGACGCAGTCCGGGCAGGGAGACCATCGACGATCAGCGACCGAGTGCGTGCAGTGCCCGCGCGAAGACCTCGTCGAGAGAGCCGACGGCGTCGACGGTCTTGAGCTCGCCCTGGTAGTAGTCCAGCAGGGGGGCCGTCTCGTCGCGGTAGACCTTCATCCGGTTGAGGATGACCTCTTCGGTGTCGTCGGCGCGGCCGCGGCCCTTGAGCCGTTCGACGAGTTCGGCCTCGGGAACCCGGAACTCGACCACCGCGTCCAGCGCCAGGTCGCGGCGGGCCAGCATCTGCTTGAGCGCCTCGGCCTGCTCGACCGAGCGCGGAAAGCCGTCGAGGATGAACCCGCCGGTCACGTCGGCATCGTTGAGCCGATCGTCGACCAGGGCGTTGGTCAGAGTGGCCGGAACCAGGTCACCGGCGTCGAGGTACTTCTTGGCTTCCAGCCCCAGCTCGGTGCCGGTGCTGATGTTGTGCCGGAACAGGTCGCCTGTGGAGATCTGCGGGATTCCGAGCTTGTCCGCCAGCTTGACCGCCTGCGTTCCTTTGCCCGCTCCGGGCGGTCCAAGCAAAACGATTCTCACTTCAGGAACCCTTCGTAGTTGCGCTGCATGAGCTGGCTCTCGATTTGTTTGACGGTATCCAAACCGACGCCAATCATGATCAGAACCGCTGTGCCGCCGAACGGCAAGTTCTGGACGCCGCCGCCGTTGCCCATCTGCAGGAACACGTTGGGCAGAACGGCGATCACGCCGAGGTAGATCGAGCCGGGAAGGGTGATCCGGTTCAGCACATAGCGCAGGTAGTCGGCGGTGGGCTTGCCCGGGCGGATCCCCGGAATGAAGCCACCGAACTTCTTCATCTCGTCAGCCCGCTCGTCCGGGTTGAACGTGATCGAGACGTAGAAGTAGGTGAAGAAGATGATCAGGCCGAAGTAGATCCCGACGTAGACCGGATCGGCCGGGTTGGTCAGGTAGTTCGCGACGAAGCGGTCCCACCAGTTGTTGCTCGGGGTCTTGCGGCCACTCTGGATCAGCTGGGTGATCAGGTGCGGGATGTAGATCAGTGACGAGGCGAAGATGACCGGGATGACGCCGGCCTGGTTGACCTTCAGCGGCAGGTAGGTCGACGTTCCGCCGTACATCTTGCGGCCGACCATTCGCTTGGCGTACTGCACCGGGATGCGGCGCTGGCCCTGCTCGACGAAGACCACGCCGACGATGATCACCAGGGCGGCCACACAGACCGCGGCGAAGATCAGGCCGCCGCGGCTGTCCAGGATGGACTTGCCCTCGGCGGGGATGCGGGCGGCGATGCCGGCGAAGATGAGCAGCGACATGCCGTTGCCGACGCCGCGCTCGGTGACCAGCTCACCCATCCACATGACCAGGGCCGCGCCCGCGGTCATGACCAGCACGATGATGATCAGGGCGAAGATGCTCTGGTCTTGAATGATGTCGAGCGTGCAGCCCTGCAGCAGCCCGCCGTTGGCGGCCAGCGCCACGATGCTGGTGGCCTGCAGGATCGCCAGGGCGATCGCCAGATAACGCGTGTACTGCGTCATCTTGGCCTGACCGGCCTGACCTTCCTTGCGCAGCTGTTCGAAGCGCGGAATCACGACCGTCAGCAGCTGCACGATGATGCTCGCGGTGATGTAGGGCATGACGCCCACCGCGAACACCGTCAACTGCAGCAGCGCGCCGCCGGAGAACAGGTTGATCAGCGAGTAGATCTGCGCGCCACTGCCGCCGCTGACCTGCTCGATGCACTGGTGGACGTTCTTGTAGTTGACCCCTGGTGAGGGCAGCGATGCGCCAACCCGGTACAGGATGACGATGCCCAGGGTGAACAGGATCTTTCGCCTCAGGTCGACTGTCCGCAGCGATGAGATGAAAGCCGAGAGCACTCTTCCTCCTGGGCAGCCGGACGACATGTCACGACGTGCCAATGGGGCTGGGCTGGCCAGCGGTTGGGTAATCCTGCCTTGCGGCGATCGCCGCCAGCTTTTAAGCCTGCAACACCGCGCGCTCAAACAGTCTACGAGAGTAACAGTTGGCGCAGGCAGGACCGCACTCCGTGCAGCCGCGCCGCGGCCATGGGCCACCCCGGCCCTGCTCACAGGCGGCTGTCAGTCGGCGGGGCGTACAGTCGCTAGTGGTTATATCAGCTAAGTATTAATTCGTACCAGTGAGGTTTGACGATGACGCGCACCGACAACGACACCTGGGACCTGGCCTCCAGCGTGGGCGCAACCGCAACCCTGGTGGCCGCCGCCCGGGCCGCCGCTTCCAGTGAGGCGCAGCCACTGATCGACGACCCCTACGCCGAACCCCTGGTTCGCGCGGTGGGCGTCGACTTCTTCACCCGGATGGCCGGCGGCGACCTTCCGGCACCCGATTCGCAGACCGCCATGGGTGTGACCCGGATGACCGACAACATGGCGGTGCGGACGAAATTCTTCGACGAGTTCTTCCTGGCAGCCGCCGGGTCAGGCATCCGGCAAGCGGTGATCCTGGCCTCAGGACTGGACTCCCGCGCCTACCGGCTGAACTGGCCCGCCGGCACGACGGTCTTCGAGATCGACCAGCCCGACGTCATCGCATTCAAAACGACCACCCTGGCCGGTCTCGGCGCGGCGCCCACCTGCGACCGGCGGCCCGTGGCGATCGATCTGCGCGACGACTGGGCCGCCGCCCTGCGGGAAGCCGGGTTCGATCCGCAACTACCCACCGCGTGGAGCGCCGAGGGCCTGCTGGGCTACCTGCCCCCCGACGCCCAGGACCGCCTGCTCGATACCGTGACGGCGCTGTCCGCACCCGGCAGCCGGGTGGCGATCGACTGCGCGCCGCCCTCGGACCCGGCCACCGAGCAGGACTCGCGGGAGCAGATGAAGACCGTCTCCGAGCACTGGCGCCAGCAGGGATTCGACCTGGACTTCAGCGAACTGGTGTACCTCGGCGAACGCAACGAGGCCGGTGCCTATCTGAGCGGGCACGGCTGGCTGGTCCAGAGCACGTCGGTCAATGACCTCCTCGCGGTATCCGGGCGCGACGCCTTCGGCGAGGATGAGCCAATGGGAAAGTTGACCTACATCGACGCCACCCTGGGCGGTCTCCGGTGACCCGCAGCGACGGCGACTCCTGGGACCTGGCCACCAGCGTCGGCACCACGGCCACCATGGTGGCGGCCGCCCGCGCGGTGGCCAGCAGCGAAGAGAACGCCCTCATCGACGACCCGTTCGCGGCGCCACTGGTCCGCGCCGTCGGCATCGACCTGTTCACCAAGATGGTCGACGGCGACATCGACCTGGCCGCCGTCGACACCGAGGGCACCGCAAGGGTGATGACCGACGTGATGGCGGTGCGGACCCGCTTCTTCGACGACTTCTTCCTCGAGGCGACCGGAGCCGGGGTGCGACAGATCGTCATTCTGGCCTCCGGCCTGGACTCCCGCTCGTACCGACTGGACTGGCCGGCGGGCACCGTGGTCTACGAGATCGACCAGGCGAAGGTCATCGATTTCAAAACCGAGACGTTGGCCGCCCTCGGCGCCTCCCCCACCGCCGAGCTGCGCACCGTGAGCGTCGACCTGCGCGAGGACTGGCCGGCCGCCCTGCGGGACAACGGTTTCGACGACACGAAACCGACAGCCTGGAGCGCCGAGGGACTGCTGGCGTACCTGCCGCCCGACGCCCAGGACCGGTTGTTCGACAACATCACCGCGCTGTCCGCGCCGGGCAGCCGCCTGGCCACCGAGTACCACCGCGACGGCGGCGCCGGCCTGGCCGACCGTTCCACGGCGATCAGTAACCGCTGGCGCGAACTCGGCCTGGACCTCAACATGGCCGATCTGTTCTACACCGGCGAGCGCAACTCCGTCGTCGACTATCTCGAAGAGCGCGGCTGGCAGGTCAGTGTCCGCACCCGCCCGGAGTTGTTCGCGAGCCACGGGCGCGAGTTTCCCGCCGGAGATCTGAGCGCGTCGCTTCGTAATTCGTTGTCCGTCACTGCAATCCGAAAGTAGCCTGCGATGTCCCGCACCGATGACGACTCCTGGGACCTTCGATCCAGCGTCGGGGCCACCGCGACGATGGTGGCCGCCGCGCGGGCGATGGCGACCAAGGATCCGCGCCACCTGATCGACGACCCGTTCGCCGAACCGCTGGTGCGTGCGGTGGGTCTGGACTTCTTCGTCAAGATGATCGACGACGAGCTCGATACCTCACCGTTCGGTGACGCCACGCCCGAGCGGGTTCAGACGATGATCGCCGGAATGGCCATGCGCACCAAGTTCTTCGACGAGTACTTCCTGGCAGCAGTAGGCACCGGCATCCGGCAGGCGGTGATCCTGGCCGCCGGATTGGATTCGCGCGCCTACCGACTGCCTTGGCCCACCGACTCGGTGGTCTATGAGATCGACCAACCACAGGTGATCAAGTTCAAGGCCGGGGTGCTGGCCGACCTCGGCGCAGAGCCGATCGCGGAGTTGCGCAGCGTCAGCATCGACCTGCGGGAGGACTGGCCCACCGCACTGCGCGCCGCCGGCTTCGACGCCTCGGCCCCCACCGCCTGGCTGGCCGAGGGGTTGCTGATCTATCTACCGCCCGAGGCCCAGGACAAGCTGTTCGACACCATCACCGCACTGTCCGCGCCGGGCAGCGCGATCGCCACCGAATACGTCCCAGGCATCATGGATTTCGACGTCGAGAAGGCCAGTGAGATGGCCGCCAACATGCGCCAGCAGGGGTTCGACCTCGACATGCCGTCGCTGGTCTACCCCGGCCCACGCAGCCACGTCATGGACTACCTGCGCGCCAAGAGCTGGGATGTGACCGGCGTACCGGGCGGCGAGCTGTTCGAGCGCAACGGATTACAACCACCCGAGCGTGACGGCTATGACCCGCTCGGCGAGATCGTCTACGTCAGCGCCACCCTGAGCTAGCCTGCCGCACCGGGGCGGCACGCGCGGACGCGTCAGAACCGGCTGTTACCGATCCACAGCACGCTGCTTCCCGCCAGCGTCCGCTCGCCGTGTTCGACGACTCCTCTGATCGTCTGGCCGAGTAACACCGCCGCGGCCTCGGGCAGCGACGCCGCAGCCGGCTGGGAAGATGACTTGGGACGCAGGAAGTCTCGCAGCGACGAGCCGGGCAGTCCGGTCACCTCGACCTCGGCGTCGGGCTCGAGGCCGGCCAGTACCTTCGCTCGGCGCACCGCGTCGCGCAGCCCACCGAGTTCGTCGACCAGACCATGCTCGGCGGCGTCAGACCCGGTCCATACCCGTCCGCGGGCCACCGCGTCGACCGCCTCGACCGACATGCCGCGAGCTTCGGCCACCCGCGCCACGAAGTCGGTGTAGAACAGATCGGCCTCGGCCTCCACCAGAGCGTGCTGCTCGTCGGTGAACGGCGCGTTGGTCGACCACGCGTCGGCATTGTCGTTGGTGCGCACCGAATCCGAGGTGACGCCGAGGCGCTCCTTGAGACCTCGCGCGATCAGCTTGCCGGTCAGTACCCCGATGGAGCCGGTAATGGTGCCCGGGTTGGCGACGATGGTGTCGGCGTCCATCGAGATGTAGTAGCCGCCGGAGGCGGCCACCGCACCCATCGAGGCGACCACCGGTTTGCCCTTGGCTCGCACCCGGGCCACCTCCCGCCAGATCGTCTCCGATCCGGTCACCGATCCACCCGGGCTGTCGACCCGCAACACCACCGCTGAGACGTTGTCGTCGGCGCCGGCCTGCCGCAGCGCGGCCGCGATGGTGTCCGCGCCCGCACTGGGCCGACCCAGCGGTGTGAGGTGCGGACCGCCGCGGCCGCTGACGATCGCACCGGCGACGGTCACGACGGCGATCGTCGGCTTCTTGCGACCCGGGAGCGGCGGTATCGGCGGAGTGTTCCTGCGGGCCTGGGCATAGCGGGACAGGAACAGCCGGGGCGGGCCGTCGTCGGAGTCGGCGTCCCCGGTATCCGGTGAAATCCCTTCCACTGCAGCCAGTTCGGCGACTCGGCTGTAAGCCTCGTCGCGAAAGCCGATGCGGTCGACCAGGTGGCCGGTGACGGCGTCGTCGCGCAGCAGCGGCGCCCGGTTAGCCAGCTCGTCCACGGCGGTGACATCGATGCCGCGGGAATCGGCAATGGCCTGCCAGACCTGGGCATGCAGGCTTTCGATCAGCCGGGAGTCGGCTTCCTTGTGCGCGTCGGTGTAGTGGTCCTGAGTGAAGACGTTGACCGCCGACTTGTACTCGCCGCGGGTGACGAACTGGGCCTCGATACCTGCCTTGTCGAGGGCGTCACGCAGGAACAGGGCGTTGGTGGCGAAGCCGATCAGTCCGACCGTCCCCGACGGCTGCAGCCACACCTCGGTGAACGCCGAGGCGAGGTAGTAGGCCAGCGTGCCCGGATAGGTCTCGGCCCACGCCACCGACGGCTTACGCGCCGTGAACGCGGCGATGGCTTCCCGCAGTTCCTGGACCGGACCGGCCGGCGCCGCCGAAAGCTGCACCCGCGCAATCAAACCCGCCACCCGGTCGTCCTCGGCTGCGCGGTGGATCGCGGCGACCGCATCGGCAAGCAGCAGAGGCCGGCCAGCGCCGGTGACGAAGGCCAGCGGATCGAAGCCACCGGTCTCGGCCGGGATCGTCTGCAGGTCGAGCTCGAGGATCACACCGCTGGGCACGCCGTGATGGCGTGCGGTGTCGACCTTACGGGCCAGCGCACGGAGGTCGTCGAATCCGGGCACGCCCGTCAGAAGAGAGAACATCCCTCGAGCCTACCGATGACCACGAACTGGTCATTTTCGCTTCCGCGGCCCGGTTCGCATCTTGGCTAGGGTTGAGGCGATGGACATCCTCATCTCCGGTGCCAGTATTGCCGGACCCACGGTGGCGTACTGGCTCGCCAAAGCCGGACACCGCGTCACCGTCATCGAACGCGCCGACTCGCTGCGCACCGCCGGCCAGAACATCGATGTCCGGGGCTCGGGACGGGAAGTGTTGCGGCGCATGAATCTCGAGGCGGCGGTGGCCGCACAGACGACAGGAGAGGTGGGCCTGCGCTTCGTCGATGAGGACAGCATCCTGGCCGAATTCCCGGCCGGCCGGGGCGACAGTGCCGGTGCCACCGCGGAGATCGAGATCCTCAGGGGTGCACTTGCCCGCACGCTCGTCGACGCGGGTGTGGGCGAGGTTTCCTACGTGTACGGCGACCAGATCGAGCGGATCGAGCAGGACGCCGACAGCGTTGCGGCGACCACGGCCGGGGGCCGCACCTACAGCGGTGACCTGCTCATCGTCGCCGAGGGAGCGCGGTCGCGAACCCGGAGCCTGGTGTTCGACGACGTCGTCCTGCGTGAGTTAGGGCTCTACACCGCCTTCGGCACCATCCCCCGCGACCGGACCGATGACAGCTGGTGGACCTGGTACAACGCGGTCGGCGGCCGGGCGATCACCGTGCGACCCGACAACGTCGGCACCACCCGGGTCGCGCTGTCGTTCCTGTCCGAGAATGCCGGGCTGCAGGATCTCGACGGCGCCGGGCAACGCAGAGCGGTCGCCGCCGCATTCGCCGACGTCGGCTGGAAGGCGCCCCGGATCGTCGCCGCACTCGCCGGCAGCGACGAGTTCTACTTGGACTACCTGACCCAGGTGCTGGCTCCGCGGTGGGCGCGAGGCCGGGTGATCCTCTGCGGTGACGCCGCATGGTGCGCCACCCCGGTATCCGGCGTCGGCACCACGTTGGCCCTTACCGGCGCCTACATTCTGGCCGGCGAAATCGCCTGCGCCGCTTCGCCTGCGGCCGCGGTGGCCGGATACGAACGGCGGATGCGACCGCTGGTCGACCGGGCCCAGAAGCTGCCACCCGGCACCCCGCGACTGGCCCATCCCCGCAGTCGAGCGGGGCTCGCGCTGACTCGCCGGGTGCTGCGGCTGGCGGGGTCCCGACCGGCACGGGCTCTCGCCGAGCGGTTCACGGCGCCCGCGACTCGAGCCGACGAACTGCCCCATTACCCGGTATCGGCATCCTGACCAAGCAAAAAGCTCCCGCACGCCAGGCGTGCGGGAGCTTTTGTGAGCGTTAGCGGATCAGAGCTCGGTGGCCGAGCCGCCCGCTGCGGTGATGGCCTCACGGGCACTGCCGCTGAACTTGTGCGCGGTCACGTCGATCTTGGCGGTGAGCTTGCCGTCGCCGAGGACCTTCACGAGCACGTTCTTGCGAACCAGGCCCTTGGCCACCAGCTCGTCGACACCTACGGTGCCGCCTTCGGGGAACACCCGGCTGAGGTCGCCGAGGTTCACCACGCCGTACTCGGTGCGGAACCGGTTGCGGAAGCCCTTGAGCTTGGGCAGCCGCATATGGATCGGCATCTGGCCGCCTTCGAAGGTCACCGGCACGTTCTTGCGCGCCTTGGTTCCCTTGGTACCGCGACCGGCGGTCTTGCCCTTGGAGGCCTCACCGCGGCCGACACGGGTCTTCTTGGTCTTGGACCCCTTGGCCGGCTTCAGGTCGTGCAGCTTGATGACACTCATTTGACTTCCTCAACCTCGACGAGGTGGTGGACAACCCTGATCAGCCCGCGGGTCTGCGGGGTGTCCTCACGGACCACCGACTGCCGGATCTTCTTCAGGCCCAACGACCGCAGGCTCTCACGCTGGTTCCAGCGCGTGCCGACGGTGCCGCGCACCTGGGTGATCTTCAGTTCTGCCATGGTTATGCGCTTCCCTCACGCGCTGCCGCAGCGGCCAGCGCTTCGCTTTCGCGACGTGCGCGCAGCATGCCCGCCGGCGCGACGTCTTCGATGGGCAGACCGCGCCGGGCGGCCACCTCTTCGGGACGCTGCAGCAGCTTGAGCGCGGCAACGGTGGCGTGCACCACGTTGATCGCGTTGTCGCTGCCCAGCGACTTGGCCAGCACGTCATGCACGCCGGCGCATTCCAGCACCGCACGCACCGCGCCACCGGCGATGACGCCGGTACCCGGGCTGGCCGGACGCAGCATCACGACACCGGCCGCGGCTTCGCCCTGGACGGGATGGGTAACGGTGCCGCCGATCAGCGGGACGCGGAAGAAGTTCTTGCGAGCTTCCTCGACGCCCTTGGCGATCGCCGCGGGCACCTCTTTGGCCTTGCCGTAGCCAACGCCGACCAGGCCGTGGCCGTCGCCGACGATGACCAGCGCGGTGAAGCTGAACCGGCGACCACCCTTGACCACCTTGGACACGCGGTTGATGGTGACCACGCGCTCGATGTAGTTGCTCTTCTCACCGCCGTCGCGTCCACCGCGTCCACCGCGGTCACCACGGTCGTCGCGGCGGCCGCGGCCACCGCGGTCGTCGCGCCCACCGCGCTGCTCGTCGGTGCGGGTGCCGGCGCTGGGACCGCCGGTGTTCGAGACCGGGGCCTCAGAAGTCTGGTCCGCCATTATGCGGTCCTTCCGTTGTACGTCTTCATCAGAATTTGAGTCCGCTCTCGCGGGCGGCGTCGGCGAGAGCGGCGATGCGGCCGCCGTAGGTGTTGCCACCACGGTCGAACACGACGGCCTCGATGCCTGCGGCCTTGGCGCGCTCGGCGATCAGCTGGCCGACGCGGACGCTGTGGGCCTTCTTGTCGCCCTCGACGGCGCGGACGTCGGCCTCGATGGACGACGCAGCGGCCAGCGTGGTGCCGGTGCCGTCGTCGACCACCTGCACGTGGATGTGCCGCGAGGAGCGGTTGACCACGAGGCGCGGCCGTTCGGCGGTGCCGACGACCTTCTTGCGCAGCCGTGAGTGCCGGCGCAGCCGGGACACCCGGCGGGCCGCCGAAGCGCTGGTGCCGACCGGCTTGTGCTCGGTGGCGGTCTGTGCTTGAGCCATGACTTACTTACCTGTCTTTCCGACCTTGCGGCGGATCTGCTCACCCTCGTAGCGCACGCCCTTGCCCTTGTACGGGTCCGGGCGACGCAGCCGACGGATGTTCGCGGAGATCTGACCGACCTTCTGCTTGTCGATACCCGAGACCGAGAACTTGGTGGGGGTTTCCACCGCGAAGGTGATGCCCTCAGGAGCCTCGATGACCACCGGGTGGCTGTATCCGAGCGCGAACTCCAGGTTGCTGCCCTTGAGCTGCACGCGGTAGCCGACGCCGAAGATCTCCATCTTGGTGACGTATCCCTCGGTCACTCCGGTCACCAGGTTGGCGACCAGCGTGCGGGACAGACCGTGGAGCGAACGGCTACGACGTTCGTCGTCGGGCCGGGCCACCACGATGGCACCCGCGTCATCGCGCGACACCGTGATCGGCTCGGCGACCTCCAGAGCGAGCGTGCCCTTGGGGCCCTTGACCGACAGGTTCTGCCCATCGATCGTGACATCGACACCGGAGGGAACCGGCACCGGCTGCTTTCCAATACGCGACATAGTCCTACTTCTCCTATCCCGCTACCAGACGTACGCGAGGACTTCGCCGCCCACGCCCTGACGGGCTGCCTGGCGGTCGGTGAGCAGGCCTGAGGACGTGGAGATGATCGCCACGCCCAGGCCACCGAGCACGCGCGGCAGACTGGTGGATTTCGCATAGACCCGCAGGCCGGGCTTGGACACCCGGCGCAGACCGGCGAGGCTTCGCTCGCGGTTGGGGCCGTACTTGAGCTGAACGACCAGCGCCTTGCCGACCCGGGCATCCTCGGTGCGGAAGTCGGTGATGTAACCCTCGCGCTTGAGGATCTCGGCGATGTTCGCCTTGATCTTCGAGTGCGGCAAGGTCACCTCGTCGTGATACGCCGAATTGGCGTTGCGCAGACGTGTCAAGAAGTCTGCGATCGGGTCCGTCATAGTCATGACTGGGCCTGTCTACCTTCCTCGCAGCGGTTCCCGTACGGGCCTGCTGCGCACCTGTTCTTCAAAATGGGTCTGGGGGTCTTTACCAGCTGGACTTCTGCACACCGGGCAGTTCGCCGGCGTGCGCCATCTCGCGCAGGCAGATCCGGCACAGGCCGAACTTGCGATACACGGCGTGCGGGCGGCCGCACCTGTTGCAGCGGGTGTAGCCCCGCACGGCGAACTTCGGCTTCTTGTTGGCCTTATTGACCAGAGCCTTCTTTGCCATCTGCTCAGTTCTCCTTGAACGGGAAGCCCAGCGCCCGCAGCAGCGCCCGACCTTCGTCGTCGTTCGTCGCCGACGTGACGACGGTGATGTCCATGCCGCGGGGGCGATCGATGGAGTCCACGTCGATCTCGTGGAACACCGACTGCTCGGCAAGCCCGAAGGTGTAGTTGCCGTGGCCGTCGAACTGCTTGGGCGACAGGCCGCGGAAGTCGCGGATACGCGGCAGGGCGATCGACACCAGGCGGTCGAGGAACTCCCACATCCGGTCGCCGCGCAGGGTCACCCGAGCGCCGATCGGCATACCCTCGCGCAGCTTGAACTGGGCGATGGACTTGCGGGCCTTGCGGATCTCCGGCTTCTGACCGGTGATCAGCGCCAGGTCGTTGACCGCACCGTTGATCAGCTTGGCGTCGCGGGCGGCGTCACCGACACCCATGTTGACGACGACCTTGACCACGCCGGGGATCTGCATCACGTTGGCGTAGTTGAACTCGTTGTTGAGCGCGTCCTTGATTTCCTCGCGGTAGCGCGCCTTCAGCCGGGGCTGAACTTTCTCCACAGTTGTCATCGTCAGATGTCCTTGCCGTTGCGCTTGGAAACTCGAACGCGCTTGCCGGTCTCCTCGTTGAGGCGGTAGCCGACGCGGGCCGGCTTGCCGTCGGAGTCGACGACCATCACGTTGGAGACGTGGATGGACGCCTCCTGAGTGACGATGCCGCCCGAGGACGCGCCACGCTCGTTGGCCGACTGCGCGGTGTGCTTCTTGATCCGGTTGACGCCTTCGACCAGCACCCGGTTACGCGTCGGGAAGGCCTGCAGCACCTTGCCTTTGGCGCCCTTGTCCTTGCCGGAGATAACCAGCACGGTGTCGCCCTTTTTGACCTTCATTTACAACACCTCCGGGGCCAGCGAGACGATCTTCATGAACTTCTTCTCGCGCAGCTCGCGCCCGACCGGGCCGAAGATGCGGGTGCCACGCGGGTCGTTGTCGGCCTTGATGATGACGGCGGCGTTCTCGTCGAACTTGATGTAGCTGCCGTCTGCGCGACGACGCTCCTTGACGGTGCGCACGACGACGGCCTTCACGACGTCACCACGCTTGACGTTCCCGCCGGGGATGGCGTCCTTGACGGTCGCCACGATGACATCGCCGATGCCGGCGTAGCGCCGCGACGAGCCACCCAACACGCGGATGCACAAGATCTCCTTGGCGCCCGTGTTGTCGGCGACCTTGAGTCGCGATTCCTGCTGAATCACTAGATCTCCTTGGATCTGGTAACTGTGTGCACGGCAAAACCCATCTGGACAGGCCACAAGGAACTTGACGTGCGCGGTCTTTGTCACCGAAGGGGCACGCAGGGCCGACCTGAATCGCGAGAAAATCGAATCCGGCCAGCCGAGGTCTGCCCTAGGCAACCCCTAAATACTAGGTGACGGGCCGCGTAGCTCCAAATCAGCGCAGTTCACGACGTCAGGCTCGGCGTCAGGCGAGGTGAAGGACCCGTCCAGGCTGTCGTTATCGCGAACATAGGCGACTCAAAGTCAAGTGGTGAGTGGAGATGTCGACAGCTACAGGCTCGGCGTCAGGCGGCGCTGACCACGCAGCGGAAACCGATGTGCGTGGTGGAAGTGTCCTGCGACTGCGGCGAGCGCGCGGCCGGCCGGTAGCGGTGGCAGTACTCCGGCGCGCACAGATGTGAGCCGCCCTTGAGGGCCTGGCTGACGCTCGGATCCGGGTCCGCCGGCGGCGGGCAACAGGCGTTCTGCTGCGCCGCCCCTTGGTGATGTGGGGAATACCTGGTGGTGGTCCACTCCCAGACGTTGCCGATCATGTCGAGCAGGCCGAACCCGTTGGCCGGGAAGCTGCCCACCGGGGAGGTCCCCGTCCAGCCCAGCGCCCCGTCGTTGCGGTACGGGAACCGGCCCTGCCAGGTGTTGGCCATCAGGGCGCCGTCGACGGTCGGCTGCTCCCCCCAGGCATAGGTGGTGTCGCTGCCGGCACGCGCCGCGTACTCCCACTCGGCTTCGGTCGGCAGCCGTCGGCCGGCCCACGCCGCGTACGCCGCCGCGTCGGGATAGGCCACCTGGACCACCGGGTGGCTCTCCTTGCCTGCGATGTCGCTGCCGGCCCCGAACGGCTGACGCCAGTGGGCGCCGGGCGCCCAGTCCCACCACTGCCGCCAGTCCTGCAGGTTCACCGGGCCGGCCGTGGGCCGGAACACCAGCGCACCGGGCAGCAGGTCGGCTTCGGCCACCCCGGGGTACAGCGCCGGGTCCAGTGGCCGCTCGGCGACGGTGAGGTAGCCGGTGTCGGCGACGAACTCGGCGAAGGCGGCGTTGGTCACCGGGTGCCGTTCGATCGCGAACGGCGCGACGGTCGCGGTATGGATCGGCGCCTCTTCGGGGTAGAAGCTGACCGAGCCCATGCGAAACGATCCGCCGGGCAATTCGACAAGCTCGGTGCGCACCATGTCAGGGTATGACGATGCCGAAGTCACCGGTCAGCTCGTCAGCTGCGGCATCGAAACCTGGTGCGCCCGAGGGTGCTTCGACATGGATGGCGACCAGGTAGTTCTTCGAGTTGGTCCAGATGTGCGCGATCCGGTCCTGGTACTGAATCGACTCGTCGGGGTCGTCGGCCCAGGTGCCCATCAGCTTCTGCCCGCTGAAGCCGCACAGGTCGGCCGGCAGCAGGCTCAGCGTGCTGATCGGGTACTTGGCCATCAGGTCGTCGGAGTACCTGCCGAACGCGGCGGCGGGGTCCAGCGGGGTGGCGGTGATCCTGATCTCGGCTTGCATCTCGTCCGGGCCGGCCAGCCGGGCTCCGACCTCGCCGGCACCGGGGCTCGCGGTCCACCCGTCGGGGACGGCGACGGTGATCGTGGGGGCGGCCGGATCGGCCACCGCCGCCACCGTGGTCGGTCCGGCCGGCGTCTGAGGGCAGACCGTCGCATTCGGCGCA
Source organism: Mycobacterium sp. NBC_00419 (assembly GCF_036023875.1). NCBI lineage: Bacteria > Bacillati > Actinomycetota > Actinomycetes > Mycobacteriales > Mycobacteriaceae > Mycobacterium > Mycobacterium sp. NBC_00419. The sequence continues at coordinate 3,838,958 of NZ_CP107931.1, read as the reverse complement.
ACCGGGACCCGAGTGGTCTCCACCACCCCGGGTTCCGAGGACTCCGGGGTGTCGGTTGCCGTCGCGGAGCCCGGCGTCGTCGTGGTGGTCGTGGCCGACACCGAGACCGACGACTCGCCGCGGACTGCGCTTCCCGCGCTGTCGCGGTCGCAGCCGGCAACAAACGGGACGGCCAGCATCACCACCGCCGAGGCGGCCCACACCAGCCGAGTCACCCGTCCAGTATGACGCGGGGGTCAGTCCCGGGCGAAAGCCGCGGCGAGTTGACGCTCGGCGTCGATGTAGGCGCTTCCGGAGACATCGACGACGACACGGTGGATGGAGCCACCGCGGAACTCGAACGGCGCCCGGTAGGCCGTCGACACCGGCTGGCCCAGATTGCGGCCCACGCTGACCCCACCGCCGGCCAACCCGAATGTGAAGGGATGCGCCTTCACACCCGGCAGCGTCGCCACCGCGGCACCGTCGACGTAGAGGGTGGCGTCCCCGACGGGCGTGTGGGTGCCCTCCACCCCGGTGCGCGAATAGCCGACACCGAGGATGTGGTGGCCCAGCGGCACCGGGTCGGGTGCCATCACCCGCTGCTCCTCCTCGCCGAAGAAGTTGTAGACGAACTGCAACCTCCCGTCGGCGACGAACAGCACGTAGCCGCCGTGGCCGGCGCCTTGTTTGAGGATCACGCCTTCCACATCGGGGCCATCGACGGTCACGTCGGCCAGGACCGAGAAGGAGCGACCCCCGATCATCACGCAGGCGCCCATCGCCACCGGGGCGGTGTGCGGGTAATAGATGTAGCTCGACCGGTCGCCGGCGAGGCCGGGCCGCCAGCGCCCGACCATCTCGAAGACGTTGAGGTCGGACAGGGGCAGTCCGTTGTACTTGTGCGCCTCGGCGAACCACATCGCCTTGAGCTCCTCGAGCTTCTCCGGATGCTCGGCGGCCAGGTCGCGGCACTGACTGCGGTCGGACTCGATGTGGTAGAGCTCCCAGCTGTCATCGGCGAAGTGCGACCACCCCGACGGTGCAGCGGGGTGCACGGTGTTGGCGAACCAGCCGTCGTGCCAGATACCCCGGGTGCCCAGCATCGTGTAGAACTGGGTGTCCTTGCCGGTGTTGGCGTTCGGATCCTCAAGGGCGGCTTTGAAACTCACTCCGTCAAGCGGCTTCTGGGCGATACCTCGAACGGTCTGCGGCGGTTCGATTCCCAACAGCTCGTAGATGGTCGGGGTGATGTCGGCGACGTTGACGTAGTTGTCCCGCACCTCACCGTGGGCCTTGATTCCGTTGGGCCAGGACACTATTGCGGTGTCTGCAATGCCACCTTCATGGGAGGCGTAGCGCTTGTAGAGCTTGTAGGGCGTGTTAAACGCCATCGCCCACCCGATCGGGTAGTGATTGTAGGTTGCGGGAGAACCCAATTCGTCGAAGAACCGCAGGCTCTCCTCGGCGGTGTCGATGAAGCCGTTGAAGAATTTGGCTTCGTTGACCGATCCGTTGGGGCCGCCTTCGCCGCTGGCGCCGTTGTCGGAGATCACCACGATGATGGTGTTGTCCAGCTGCCCAGACTCCTCGAGGTAGTCCAGTACCCGGCCGATCTGGGCGTCGGTGTAGGACAGGAAGCCCGCGAACACCTCTGCCATCCTGGCGAACAGCCGCTTCTCGTCGTCGGACAACGAATCCCACGGCCGCACCGTGTCCTGCAGCGGCCACGGTTCGCCGTTGGGTCCGGTGACGTCGGCGTACGGGTTGACCCCGGACAGTTCGGTGTCGGGCGGGACGATGCCGAGCTTCTTCTGGTTCGCCAGCACGATGTCGCGGTAGTCCTCGTAGCCCATGTCGAACCGGCCGGCGTATTTGTCGGCCCATTCCTTGAAGACGTGGTGCGGGGCGTGACCGGCACCAGGGCACAGATAGGTGAACCACGGCTTGTCCGGGGCAACCATCGTGGAGTCGCGAATGAACTCGATGGTCTTGTCCGCGAGATCTTTCGACAGGTGGTAGCCCTCCTCCGGTGTCGCGGGCGCCTCCACCGGATGGTTGTCGTAGACCAGTTCGGGATACCACTGGTCGGTCTCGCCGCCCAGGAATCCGTAGAACCGTTCGAACCCGCGCGACAGCGGCCAATGCCGCCGTGTCGCAGCCAGATTGGACTCCTCGATGGGGGTCAGGTGCCACTTGCCGACGCAGTAGGTGTTCCAGCCCCGCTCGGCCAGCACTTCGGAGATCAGCGCGGTCTCGTCGGGGATGCGCCCGTTGTTACCCGGGAAGCCCTCGGTGAACTCTTCGACCATCGCCATGCCCACGGTGGTGGGGTTGCGTCCGGTCAGCAGCGCGGCCCGAGTCGGCGAGCAGAGCGCGGAGGTGTGGAACTGCGAGAAACGGACACCATGCTCGGCGATCCGCGACATCGCGGGCATGTCGACCAATCCGCCGAAGCAGTCCCAGGTGGCGATGCCGACGTCGTCCCACACTACGTACAGGACGTTGGGTGCGTTCTCTGGCGCCTTCGGCGCGGCATACGGCCCCCAGTCCGGTTCGGAGTCGCGAATGTCGAGTTCGACCTTGCCGTTGAATTCCGCTGCCATCAGCTGCCCCTATCGTCGAGGCGAGACTACCTGTGCTGGGTAGGAATCACCTGTGGAAATTCGGCCGTGTCCTCAGGCTTCGGGGACCGGTTCGTTGACCCGGTAGAGTCGCCAGTTCGGTTGGCCGACGCCGTCATTGGGGATCTCCAGCTCGAGTGTGGCCACATCCGCGCCAGTGTCGTAGAGCGTCGGGTACCTCTGGTTGAGGGCATCGGACACCCCGCGGCCCGTCGGCGGCACCGCAAGGAGGTACTTGATGCCGTTGCCGGACGGATTGTTGAGCAGCCGGACGAAGTCCGGGTCCGACGGCACGACGAACGTTCGCGGGTGCCGCGATGCGGCGACGACCGCGAAGCCGTAGACGGTGTCGGTGATGACCGAACTGTGCGGGAGGTCGAGGTCGTCGAGGTAGGCGGCGATCGTCCGTTCGGTCGAGAAGGTGCTGGCGATGCGATGTTCGACGGCCTTTTGCGGACTGGTGCTGTCGGGTGCTGGGTTGATCACCGCCCCCAGCGCGTACTCCTGGGGCGCGTACTGCGGCAGGCTCATCCCCCAGGCGGCCGCCGGCACGCTGACCGCGAGAGCCAGTGCCACCGCCGCGTATCCGGCGCGAGTGCGAGTCGAGCGCACGGGCGAGGGCGCCGGCGCGTGGCGGCCGCGCCGTTTCGGTGTCACGAAGGCGCCGTCGGGAACGGCCAGCATTGCCAGGCAGGCCGCGAACGGAATCGCGATGATGTAGAAGCGCAGAAACGGGAATGTCGAGCCGGCCGCGAAAGTGAACGCCTGGAAGGACAGCGCCGCACCGTAGATGGCGAGCGGCGGAATCAGCATGGTCCAGTTCGGCCGTCGCCAGCGGATGAGTCCGGCCCACACCCCGATCGGGATCAGGGTGGGCGCCAGCAGCAGAGTGCAGGTGGCGGCGAACAGCATGCCGCTGGCCGGGCCGGCCTGCTCGGCGCCGGACTGTCGAAGGATCGCCGAATTGCCGTACTGCGAGGTGAATTGGGCGAATGCCTCACCGGTGATCAGCCAGCTCGCGGCCGCCCAGCCGATGAACGCGATGAATCCCGGAGCGCTGACCAGCATGAGGTCCAGTAGGGCGCGGCGCTTTCGCGGGGGACGTCGCGCCCGCAGGTAGGTGGTGGTGCCGACGACGAAGCCGGCGGCCGCCACGCACGCGACGGCGTCATAGCGGGTCAGGTAGGCAAGGCCCATCGCGATGCCACCGGCGACGACCAGGTGGTGCACGTCGTCGTCGACCATCCACAGGATCAGTCGGCGCACCGCCCAGGAGATGAAGAAGATGAACGGCGCCTCGCTCATGCCGTTGGAACCGTAGAAGATGATCATCGGGTTGAGGCCGAACAAAGCTGCGATCGTCAACGCGTACCAGCGCGGCAGGCCGCGGTCGGTGCCCATCGACAGGATCTGCACCACCGCCCCGGCCATGAAGGCCGCGGACATGATCGATCCGGCGAAGGCCCGCGCCGCCAGGTCCGGGAAGATCGGGCTCGCCGCGATCACCGGGATCTGCACCATCGCGGTCAACGGGGTGAAGATGAAGCCGATGGCAGCCAAATGCGGTGAGCGGCTGAACAATACGCTTTGGGCTGCCGATACCCTCGACAGTGCGTCACCGAGGATGAAGCCGTTCTTCACCTGCAGCCAGTAGCCCACCGCCGCGTACAGCACGAACGTCGCGGCCCATGCCAGGATCTTGAGGCGTCGATCGGTGAGTGCACTCATGAGACCGCGGACTCGGCGTCCGGCTTCTGGGACAGACCGTGGAACGTCTTCTCCCAGTACGAGGGATTGCGGATCAGCTGATAGGTGCCCTTGGCCGCGGCGACGCTCATCATCACGAAGAACGCCGGGACCGTCAGCCCGGCTACCAGCAGATCCGCGCGATCATCCTCACGCAGCGCGATCAGGTTCATGTAGAGCGTGGCCCCATTGCCCAGGATCAGGGCCGCCAGCGCGGGAAAGTAGATGTACCAGGGGAAGACCGCCTCGACGACGGCCGGCTGCCCCAGGAACCACAGCGCCGTGATGAACCAGAACAGCAGGTTGAGCACCGCGATGATCGGGGTGCCCGCCATCACCAGGTTGAACCGGATGAAACTTCGTATACCGATGGTGCGCAACAACTGCCGAGGCCGCCGGATGTGGACCAGCCAGGTTTGCAGATAACCCTTGTACCACCGCGAGCGCTGCCGGACCCAGTTGATCGGGTCGCTGTTGGCCTCCTCCAGCGTCACCGAGTCCAGCACAGCCGTTTGATAACCGGAGGCGGCGATCCGCAGCCCGAGGTCGGCGTCCTCGGTGACGTTGAACGGATCCCACGCACCGATGCGGTCGAGCACGTCACGACGGAGGTGGTTGGACGTGCCACCGAGCGGGATCGGGGAATTGCTGCGCATCATGCCGGGCAGCAGATAGCCGAACCACAGGCCGTACTCGGCGGTGAACCATCCGGTCAGCAGATTCTGGTGCCCGTTGTGGTAGGCCAGTTTCGCCTGCACACATGCGGTGTTGTCGGGCAGTTCCCGGAACGCCGCCGCCACCCGGCGAAGCTGCAGCGGCTCGGGGAGGTCTTCGGCGTCGTAGATGGTGACGATCTCACCGGAGGCGAATTCCAGCCCGTAGTTGCAGGCCTTGGGTTTGGTCCTGGGCTCGGCCGGCGGTACGAGCACGATGGTGATCGTCTCGGAGTCGGCGCAGCTTTCGGCGGCCCTGATGGTGACATCGTCATCAGCTTCGAGCAGCAGCAGCACCTGCAACTTGTCCGCCGGATATTCCATGGCCGCCATGGCGCCGAGCAGGTCGGCCACCACCTCCGGTTCGTTGTAGGCCGGAACCAGAATCGTGTAGGCGGGCAGCTGGTCGTCGGGGATGGCGCGGGCCTTCTCGTCGGAGATCACCAGGGCAGCAGAGGCCAGGCCCTGTTTGAAGATGAGCACCCGGTCGAGCATCGTGAACACATAACCGAAGGTGCACAGCCCGATCAGCGCGACCGCGGTCTGCATCGGCACCCAGATCGCGAAGCCGACGGTCACCACCAACAGCGCCCACAGCACCGCGCGCTGCCAGCCCATCACCGGATTGGAGGCCGAGCGCATCGGATCGTCTTCGCGCAGACCCTCGACCGCGCGATGCAGCGCCCGCTGCTTCTCCTCCTCGGTCGCGTCGTCGTGATTGCGCACCGCGCGCCCGCTCATCCCAGGCTCTCCGAGCTCTTGAGTTGGGCATCCACCAGACCCCGGCCGAACTGGGTGAGCATCTCGGCGTCCTTGAACTCCGGATCCTTGTTGGTCGTGACGGAGTTACCGCGGAACAGCACGGTGAACAGCGTGCCCAACGTGGGCAGCAGTGCGCCGTTGGGTTCCGGGAACGGCGCTTCGGCCTCGTGGTTGTCCACCGAGCCGATCAGAACCCGCTGCGCCGAGTCCTTGTTGCGCCACTCGAATACCACGGTGTTCCAGGTCACCAGAAGCTGGTCGTCGATGATGCTGTACATGAAGCCGGTGACTCCGTGGCCGAGATCCACCCGGCGCGGCTCACTCAACCGGCTGGAGGCGACGTCGTAGAGCACCACGGACGGATAGACGTTCAAGGAGAACGGCCGCCAGGTGTTGGTGGAGTCCACGATGACGGTGCGTGGGCGGGCGAACTTGTCCCACTTGGGATTTCCCGTATCGGCAACCATTTCCTGGCGGAGCAGCGTGGAGTCGCGGCCGAAGAGCCGGCGGACCCAGTTGAACTCGATCTGCTCAGTGGTGTGCCAGCCGACCGGCGCGTCCAGCGGGCGCCCGAACGTCATCCAGGAAACCTGGGTCGCCGGCGGGTTGGTACTACCGGGCAGCGACACCAGCGACAAGGCGACCGCGACGGCCAGCACCAACACCAGACCGGACCAGACCTCCTTGGCGGCAAGGGGTTCCATCCGGCGGTCCAGGACGCGCTTGGGGGCACCACGACGCGCGCGGAAGTACAGGGCCAACCCGACCAGGGCGATCGCAGTGACCGACGGAATCATCTGGAACGCGAACACCGGTCCGTTGGGCCGTACGACGGCCATGCCCATCAGAACGATCAGGCCCACACCCCAGGAACCCACCGCGCCGACCACGGCCCGGCTTCTGGTGCGGCCGACGGCGATCGCGGTGGCACTGGCGGCGATGATCAGCACCGCCCCGCCGGCAGCCACCCGGCTGCCGCCGAGGAGGATGACCACGATCTGGTAGGGCAGCGGAAAAACGGCCAACAGCAGTGCCCACACCCATGCGAATCGGGTCACCGGCCGCAGTCCGAACAACACCACGCTGGAACTGACCACGAAGAACCACATGGCCAGCAGGTCGAGCCGCAGCAGGTGGAAATAGCTCGCATACCGTTGCAGCAGAACGCCGTGCACCATCAGGGCCACGCCCATGCCGATGATGCCGACGATGATGTCGGTCTGACGGTCGTGGATCGGCAGTTCGGTGCGCTCCCGGCGCGCTACCCCGATGGCGGCCATGATGGCGGCCATCGGCACCACCCAGACGTAGCCGTTGAGACTGCCCGCCCGGCTGGACTCGAGCAGCGATTCCAGGGACTCGTGGAACGCGAACACGGTCAGCACCGCGATGAAAGCCCACCGGAACACCAGCCGATAGATCGGCCGCAGTCCATGCAGCCACGGCGTGGGCGGTTCGGCCACGTGCGCCGGTGTCGCTGCCGTCGCCGTCATCGTCAGTCGCCGGATTCGCCTCTGCGGGAACGCACCAGGATCAACGCGGTTCCGATGGCGGCCACGGCGACGATGCCGCCACCCAATGCCCACGCCCACGTCTTGCGGTCCTCGGTGGCGGCTGGCGCCTCCTCGGCGGCGACTCCCGGCTGCGGACCCACAGTGACCGGGCTGTGGCCCGGTGTCGCGACGAGCGCCGTTCCGGTGAGCCTCGACCATCGACGTGGGTCGCTGCTGAGCCAGCGCAGCAGCTCGTCGAGTTGTTCGGGTGCGCCGTTGGACGTTGCGACCAGCATCGAGCGTTGTCCGTCGAACACCGTCTGCAGGGACCCGAACATGATGGCCGGGTCGAGGGTCAACGTGGTCGGCTCACCGGCGCTGTCGACCCCCTCCAGCGACAGCCTGCCGTTGGTGGGGCTGACGGGCAGGGTGACCTTGTTGAACTTCCAGCCGTCGGCAGCGACGATCACCGCGGGCAACCTGCTGTTGACGGCAGCCTGCACGTCGGTGACGGCGACGTCGATGGGCAGGGCACTGAGCCGTTGCAGACCGACGATGATCGTGGCGGCCCGCACGGTGTCGGCGAAGGCGTCGGAGCCGATGCCGACCTGGACCCGGGGCATCAACGACTGCGGCAGCGACTGGAACCCGCTGGGCACCGGCGGGGTGGCGGGGGTGCTCTGGACCACGCTGTCACCGTCGACGGTCAGGGTGAGTGGCTGGAATTCCCCGCACCGCCCGGTGTTGCCCGCGATGTTGAGTGCCACTCCGAGATTGGTGTAGCGCTGCAACAGCCGATCGGGCACGTTCACCCAGCGGTCGATCACCCCGCTGGTGTCGGTGGGCCAGCGGTCGATGGTCTCTCCCCCAACGAGGGCGACGAGACGGGCACTGACCGAAGGCGGGACCGGAGTGTAGGAGCCCATCAGGTGGACCCGCACGTTATGCGCCGAGCGGCCCAGCCGGGTCTGGTCCAGACCAACGGTGACCTGAGGCGCGAGCGCCACGGCCGTCACCCCGTTCTGGCCCAACTCGCGCAACGTCGTCACGTTGCCGGGCAGCTGCGCGGCGATTCGCAGCGGACCGGCAACCGCCTTGGAGCTCAGCGCGAGCCGGGAGATGTCCGAGGACAACAGTCGCGTCTGATTGGTCAGTTCGTTGGCAGGCCCCGAGATTCGCAGGGCGGGGATGACGCCGTCACCCGGCTGGAGCGACAGCCCGGTGTCGGGACCCTCCTGGATGACGATGCCCCGCTCGAAGGGAAACTGCGGCGCTGCCGGCCCGGAACCGATCGTGGTCACCGCGACGGTGGTGGTCTGGGTTCCGTAGTGGGCGACGGTGGCCGCGGCCAACCGGACAGCGGCTTCGGATTCCACCTTGCTCGGGTTGGCCGGGATCGAGATCGTCAGCTTGCGGAGCACCGGCGGGAGGAACTCGGCAACCGTGGTCGGCGGCAGTTCGATGCCGTCGAACGCGACCGAACCGTTGACGAGTCGCAGCGGGTTCGTCGGGTCCAGGCAGTAGCCCTCGACCGGGACCAGATACGTGCGCAGGGTGACGGTCACCGAGTTGTCGATGATCTCCGCCCCGACAAGCGGGATCACGATTGGCGCCTGATCGACCGGCGGCAGCGGGATGCGGGCGATCGTGCGGTCGTCCTGGGTGACACTGAGCGTGCCGGAGGCGACGTTGATCGGGACCTCGACGGTGGCATTCAAGGCCACCGGCACCAGGCCCTGCGGTACCGGGAAGGTCAGGGTCGCGGTGCCCTGGTCGCCGTAGAAGGCCAGCGGTGCGCTCGAACCCATGTCGACCAGCGCGATGACGGGTGAGTTCGACAGCGCGACAGGGTCGTTCGGTTCGGCAGTGACCGCGGGGGCGGTCCACATGGCCAGCGCGACCAGCGCGACAGCCATTGCCGACCAACGCGATGATCTGTTCTGCACGTGAGGCATCGGGCTCGCCTTGCTTAACGGGGACGTCAATTCACAAGAGTCTCACATACAACTTAGGCCCCTGCCGTGCTATCCCGAAAGCGAAACGCCCGGTCAGCGGGCGCATGCCGGAGGAGTCCGTGCCTCCACAACAACGCCGCCATAACAAACAATGCCCACCACCTGGTGAGGTGATGGGCATTGCGTGAAGTGCGTGGCCTACTTGGCCTTCTCCAGAACATCCACGAGCCGCCAGCGCTTGGTGGCCGACAGCGGACGGGTCTCCATCAGCGAGACCCGGTCGCCGATACCGGCGACGCCGTCCTCGTCGTGGGCCTTGACCTTCTTGGTCGTCCGGATGATCTTGCCGTACTTGGGGTGCTGCGCACGCGACTCGATCTCGACGACGATGGTCTTCTCCATCTTGTCGCTGACCACGTAGCCGATGGCGGTCTTGCGCCGGCCGCGGGGCTTCTCGGTCGCCGGGGTGTAGTTGGGTCCAGCCGATTTTGCAGGGTTTTCTGCCATCACGATTCCTCACCAGCGGGTCCGGAGGCCAGACCCAGTTCACGTTCGCGCAGCACCGTGTAGATGCGTGCGATTTCCTGCCGGACCAAGCGAAGCCGGCGATTGTTGTCCAGCTGCCCGGTGGCCATCTGGAAGCGCAGGTTGAACAGCTCTTCCTTGGACTCACGCAGCTTGTCGGCCAACTCGTCGTCGGTCAGTTCGCGCAGTTCACCGGCGCTGACGCCCACTGCCATCAGAACTGCTCCTCTCGGGTCACGATGCGTGCCTTGATCGGCAGCTTGTGGATTGCGCGGGTCAGTGCTTCGCGCGCAATCTGCTCATTGGGGTAACTCAGCTCGAAGAGCACGCGGCCGGGCTTCACGTTGGCCACCCACCACTCGGGTGAACCCTTACCGGAACCCATGCGGGTCTCGGCGGGCTTCTTGGTCAGCGGACGGTCCGGGAAGATGTTGATCCACACCTTGCCGCCACGCTTGATGTGCCGGTTGATGGCGATACGAGCGGACTCGATCTGCCGGTTGGTGATGTAGGCGTGCTCCAGTGCCTGGATGCCGTAGTCACCGAACGTCACCGACGTTCCACCGCTGGCGATACCACGCTGCCTGGGGTGGTGTTGCTTGCGGTGCTTGACTTTACGGGGAATCAACATGATCAGTTCTCCGTGTTCTCAACTGCTGGCTCGACGGCCGAAGGCTCGACCGTTTCCGCCGGACCTTCGCTGGCCGCGCGGCCGGCTTCGGTGCTCGTCGCGGTGGTGCCCGACGCGCCGCTGCGACGCGGCCGGGTGGCGCCCGAGGGACGCTCACGACGCGGCCGGTCGGCCGCAGGCGCCGCGGCGGTCAGCTCACGCTTGCCACCGACGATGTCGCCCTTGTAGATCCACACCTTCACGCCGATCCGGCCGAAGGTGGTCTTGGCCTCGTACAGCCCGTAATCGATGTCGGCGCGCAGGGTGTGCAGCGGCACACGGCCTTCGCGGTAGAACTCCGAACGGCTCATCTCGGCGCCGCCGAGACGGCCCGAGCACTGCACGCGGATGCCCTTGACGTTGGGCTGCCGCATGGCCGACTGGATGGCCTTGCGCATCGCGCGGCGGAACGCCACGCGGTTGCTCAGCTGCTCGGCCACGCCCTGGGCGACCAGCTGCGCCTGCGCCTCGGGGTTCTTGACCTCGAGGATGTTCAGCTGAACCTGCTTGCCGGTCAGCTTCTCCAGATCGGTGCGGATGCGGTCGGCTTCGGTGCCGCGGCGTCCGATGACGATGCCGGGACGCGCGGTGTGGATGTCGACCCGAACCCGGTCACGGGTGCGTTCGATCTCCACGTCGGCGATGCCGGCGCGCTCCAGGCCAGTGGCCAGCAGTCGGCGGATGGCCACGTCTTCCTTGACGTAGTCGGCGTACTGCTTGTCGGCATACCACCGGGACTTCCAGTCGGTGGTGATACCGAGCCGGAAGCCGTGGGGATTGATTTTCTGGCCCACTACTCCGAGCCCTCCTTCGTCTGATCGGCCGTCTTGTTCGCAGCCTTGCTGGCCTGCGCACGGCGGGCGCGGGTGGCGCTGGCCGAGGTGCCTGCGTCCTTCTTCTTGCTAGGACGGCTTTCCACGATCACGGTGATGTGGCTGGTGCGCTTGCGGATCCGGTACGCGCGACCCTGCGCGCGGGGACGGATGCGCTTGGCGGTCGGGCCCTCATCGGCGTACACGGTGGCGACCACCAGGCTCGCCGGGTCCAGGCCGTTGTTGTTCTGCGCGTTGGCGGCCGCCGAGGCGATCACCTTGGCGACCGGCTCGCTCGCCTGCTGCGGCGCCCAGCGCAGAATGTCCAGCGCCTCTTCAACCGACTTGCCGCGGACCAGGTTGATCACCCGGCGCGCCTTGCTCGCCGAGATCCCCACGTACTTCGCAACAGCGGAGGCCGAGGGATATTCAGTCGTCGTCGTTGTCATGGTTATCGACGCTTCGCTTTCCGGTCGTCCTTGATGTGACCCTTGAACGTCCGCGTCGGGGCGAACTCGCCCAGCTTGTGACCGACCATGGCCTCGGTGACGAACACCGGCACGTGCTTGCGGCCGTCGTGGACCGCGAAGGTGTGACCGATGAAATCCGGGATGATGGTCGAACGACGCGACCAGGTCTTGATGACCTGCTTGGTGTTCTTCTCGTTCTGAACGTCGACCTTCTTGAGCAGATGGTCGTCGACGAACGGACCCTTCTTCAGGCTGCGTGGCATCTCTGGCTACTCCCTCTGCCTAGCGCTTGTTCTTGCCGGTGCGCCGGCGTCGGACGATGAGCTTGTCGCTCGGCTTGTTTGGCTTGCGGGTACGGCCCTCAGGCTTGCCCCACGGGCTGACCGGGTGGCGGCCACCGGAGGTCTTACCCTCGCCGCCGCCGTGCGGGTGGTCGACCGGGTTCATCACGACACCACGGACGGTGGGGCGCTTGCCCTTCCAGCGCATACGGCCGGCCTTGCCCCAGTTGATGTTCGCCTGCTCGGCGTTGCCCACCTCGCCGACGGTGGCGCGGCAGCGCACGTCGACACGGCGGATCTCACCCGAGGGCATACGCAGGGAGGCGTAAGCGCCTTCCTTGCCCAGCAACTGGATGCTCGAGCCGGCCGATCGGGCCAGCTTGGCACCGCCGCCGGGACGCAGCTCGACAGCGTGGATGACGGTACCGGCCGGGATGTTGCGCAGCGGCAGGTTGTTACCCGGCTTGATGTCGGCGTTGGGACCCGACTCGACCACGTCACCCTGCGAAAGTCCCTGCGGGGCGATGATGTAGCGCTTCTCGCCGTCGAGGAAGTGCAGCAGAGCGATGTTCGCGGTGCGGTTCGGGTCGTACTCGATGTGCGCGACCTTGGCGTTGACGCCGTCCTTGTCGTTACGACGGAAGTCGATGACGCGGTAGGCACGCTTGTGGCCACCACCCTTGTGCCGGGTGGTGATCCGGCCGTGCGCGTTGCGGCCACCGGTGCTGTGCAGCGGGCGGATCAGCGACTTCTCCGGAGTCGAGCGAGTGATCTCGGCGAAATCGGAGACGCTGGCACCGCGGCGACCGGGGGTCGTCGGCTTGTACTTGCGAATTCCCATGTTCTGGTTCCTGAGTTCTTTTCGTGCCGGCTAGGCCGGTGCTCCGAAGAGGTCGATCGGCTTGCTGCCGGGGGCCAGGGTCACGATCGCGCGCTTGGTGCTCTTGCGCTGGCCGTAGCCGGTCCGGGTGCGCTTGCGCTTGCCCTGCCGGTTGGCGGTGTTCACCGAGTCGACCTTCACAGCGAAGATCTTCTCGATGGCGATCTTGATCTGCGTCTTGTTCGAGTCCGGGTGGACGATGAACGTGTAGACGTTGTCCTCGATCAGTCCGTACGACTTCTCCGAGATGACCGGAGCCAGGATGATGTCGCGGGGATCAGTCTGGATAGCCATCAGGCGGACACCTCCTGCTTCGCCTTCGCGGCGTGCTCGATGTAGGCATTGAGGGCCTCCACGCTGAACACCACGTCGTCGGCGTTGAGCACGTCGTAGGTGTTGAGCTGATCGGGCGAGATCACGTGCACACCGGGCAGGTTGCGCACGCTCTTCGCGCCGACCTCGTCGCTGCGCCCGATGACGACGAGCACCTTGGTGTTCTTGCCGGGCGTGCGATCCGGAACCAGCGCGCCCAGGAACGTCTTGGCACTCTTGGTCGACGGCGCCTGGCCGGCGACCAACTCGGTCACCGCGTGGATGCGCTCGTTGCGGGCCCGGTCGGACAACGCGCCGCGCAGCGCGGCGGCGATCATCTTCTTCGGGGTCCGCTGGCTGTAGTCGCGCGGCTGCGGGCCGTGCACCACACCACCACCGGCGAACTGCGGCGCGCGGGTCGAGCCCTGACGGGCGCGGCCGGTGCCCTTCTGCCGGTACGGCTTCTTGCCACCGCCGGAGACCTGAGCGCGAGTCTTGGTCGCGTGGGTGCCCTGACGCTTGGCGGCCAGCTGCGCGATGACAACCTGGTGCATCAGCGCCACGTTGGCTTCCACGTCGAACAGCTCGGCAGGCAACTCGACGCTGCCGTCCTTCGTGCCGCCCGGGGTATGGACGTCAATCTTGAGACTCATTACTTCTCACCTCGTTTGACCGCCGTGCGAACCATCACCAGGCCGCCGGTGCGGCCGGGGACCGCACCCTTGATCAACAGGACGCCGTTCTCGGCATCGACCTTGTGCACCAGCAGGTTCTGCGTGGTGATGCGGTCGCTACCCATCCGGCCCGACATGCGGGTGCCCTTGAAGACACGGCCCGGGGTGGCGCAGCCACCGATCGAGCCCGGCCGGCGGTGCACTGCCTGGGCACCGTGGCTGGCGCCCTGGCCCTTGAAGCCGTGACGCTTCATGGTGCCGGCGAAGCCCTTGCCCTTGCTGGTGCCGGTGACGTCGACGTAGGCGCCGTCGGCGAAGATCTCCGCCGTCAGCTCCTGGCCGACCTCGTACTCGGCGGCCGCGGCCTCGTCGTCCAGGCGCAGCTCGGCCAGATGCCGGCGCGGGTTGACCCCGGCGGCGGCGAACTGGCCGGTGACCGGCTTGTTGACCTTGCGGGGGCTGATCTCGCCGTAGGCGAGCTGCACCGCGCTGTAGCCGTCACGCTCGGGCGTGCGGATGCGGGTCACCACGTTCGGGCCGGCCTTGACGACCGTCACCGGGACCACGCGATTGTTCTCGTCGAAGACCTGGGTCATGCCCAGCTTCGTACCCAAGATTCCTTTTCTAGCCATCTGTCCGCCGACTCCTACTGAATGTTCACGTCGACGCTGGCCGGCAGATCGATGCGCATGAGCGCGTCAACCGTCTTCGGCGTCGGGTCGAGGATGTCGATGAGCCGCTTGTGAGTACGCATCTCGAAGTGCTCCCGCGAGTCCTTGTACTTATGCGGTGAGCGGATGACGCAGTACACGTTCTTTTCCGTCGGCAGCGGCACTGGGCCGACCACACTGGCGCCGGTTCGAGTGACCGTTTCCACGATCTTGCGCGCCGAGGCGTCAATGGCCTCATGGTCGTAGGCCTTGAGCCTGATGCGGATCTTTTGTCCCGCCACGCTTCTCCTACCTTCACTCCTGCTTGGTCCCCGCAAGGGGACACGGTGGTCTGCGCTACGCCCGAAAGCGTCGCGCTGGCTGTCGCCGCCGCTCTTTACCTGTCCTGGTGCTCCGGCCCCCGCGGTCGGGTGTGTCGCCCTCACGCGGCCTCAAAGGCGCGGGAAAATCCGTCGCACTCCGAGGATGGGACCGGACGCGCCCGTTTGGGCGCCGGTCGTACACCTTGAGCGGCACGCTCCCGACAGGGTGCGAACCCGGCTCAAGGCAACCCGAACAGTATGCCTCAGATCGCGGCGCCAGCCAAATTCGCTCGAGCGCCAGCCAAATTCGCTCGAGCGCCAGCCGAATTCCTGCACTGCCTGCTCAGCGTACGTGCGCCGGCGCTGCAGCGATCCGGCCCGGCGGGTTATCTTACCGCGGAGTAAGGTCGGCCGTCATGGCTACGCCCCCCGGGACAACGACGGGCACCTACCGAATCTGGCAACGACTGTCCTGCTACCCCGGCGGCAAGGTGGCGTTCTCCGCCATGGCGGCCGCCCGGGTGCCGTTCTTCGCGACAGTCCTGCCCCACGTCGTGCGCATGGAACCCGGATACGCCGAGGTCGGCATCCGCAAGTGGATCCTGACCTACAACCACCTGCGCACCGTGCACGCGATCGCGATGTGCAACGCCGCCGAGATGGCGATGGGGATGCTGATGGAAGCGACGGTACCGACCACGCATCGCTGGATCCCGAAGGCGATGGACGTGCAGTACCTGCACAAGGCCACGACGTCACTGCGGGCCTGCGCCCGGCTGGACCCGCCGGACTTCACCGCCCTCACCGAGGGCGCCGAGATCGTCGTGCCGGTCAGCGCCTACGACCGAGCCGGCACCGAGGTGTTCCGTGCCGAGATCACCACCTGGGTCACACCCGCGCGGAATTGCTGACAGTTACTGCCATAACGGCATAGCATGCCGAGCATGTACCGAGTCATCCAGTGGGCCACCGGCGGTGTCGGCAAGGCGGCCATCCAGGGCGTGCTGCGCCATCCCGAACTCGAACTCGTCGGCTGCTGGGTCCACAGCGACGACAAGAACGGCCGCGACGTCGGCGAGCTGATCGGTCAGGAGCCGATCGGTGTCGCGGCCACCACCGACATCGAGGCGCTGCTCGCCCTCGACGCCGACTGCGTCATGTACTCACCACTGCTCCCCGACGATCAGGTGGTCGCCGCAATCCTGCGGTCGGGCAAGAACGTCGTCACGCCGGTCGGCTGGGTGTACCCCGACCTGCAGAACCCGGCGGTGCAGGCCATCGAAGAGGCGTGCCTGGCCGGCGGGGCGACACTGCACGGTTCGGGCATCCACCCCGGCGGCATCACCGAACGCTTTCCGTTGATGGTGTCGTCGCTGTCCTCGGCCATCACCCACGTGCGCGCCGAGGAGTTCTCCGACATCCGCACCTACAACGCTCCCCTGGTGGTGCGTGAGGTGATGGGGTTCGGATTAACCCCGGAACAGGCGATGAGCGGACCGATCGCCGCACTGCTGGAGGCCGGCTTCAAGGCCTCGGTGCGGATGGTCACCGACCAGTTGGGATTCCGCGCCGAGCCGCGCATCCGCTCCACCCAGGAGGTCGCGGTCGCCGTCACCGGCACCGACGAACTCGTGGTGCCGATGGAAGCCGGCACCGTGGCCGCCCGGCGGTTCCGCTGGCAGGCCATCGTCGATGACACCCCGGTCGTCACCGCGGCGGTGAACTGGCTGATGTGCGAAGTCGAACTCGATCCGCCGTGGACTCTGGGCGAGCAAGGGGAACGCTTCGAGGTCGAGATCACCGGCGACCCCGACGTCTCACTGACCTTCAAGGGGCTGCAGCCCGAGACGGTCGCCGAAGGGCTGATCCGCAATCCCGGGGTGGTCGCCACCGCCAACCACTGCATCAGCGCCATCCCCTACGTGTGTGACGCCGCACCCGGCATCAAGACCTACCTGGACCTGCCGCTCATCGCCGGCCGAGCGGCCCCCGACCTGGCCCGCTGATGGAACCGCTTGCCGACCTACGGTTCTCGCACCTGGTGGTCGGCGTGACGGAGATGGACCGGGCGCTGTCCTTCTACCGGGGCCTGCTCGGGATGGACGTCGTGTTCGACCAAAGCATGTCCGGCCAACCATTCGACGAGGCACTCGGCGGCTCCGCAGGCCAGCAGGGGCGGGTCGTCGGTGGCCTGGTCGGCGGGGTGATGCTCGAGCTGCTGTCACTGGGCGGCCCGGCCCGCCCGGCCCGCAGGTCGATCGTGGGTAACCAGAACATCTCACTGTCGGTGGCCGACCTCGACGACACCTATCGCCGGGTCCGGGCGGCCGGCCACGAACCCGACCAAGCGCCCTTCGAGATCGCCGGGGTGCGGATGTTCTTCGTCAAAGACCCCGACGGGACTTCCGTCGAATTCATCGAATTCCCAACGCCGGCAAGGACATCGGAGGAACTACACCGTGGCATCCGATGACGGGACGACATACTGGCATCCCAGGTCCCTGACCGGCCTGCGCGCGATCGTCACCGGCGCCGCGCTGGGCGTCGGCCGGGGCATCACCGAGGCCCTGCTGGAACGCGGTGCGGCGGTGCTGCTGGTCGACCGCAACCCGAAGGTCACCAAGGTGGCCGACCAGTTCGCGGCCGAGGGACACCGGGCCGTCGGACTGGTCGCTGATCTGTGCGACCGCACCAGCTACTCCCAGATCGTCGACACCGCGGTCCAGCACTTCGGCGGACTCGACGCGTTGGTCAACAACGCCATCGCCAGCAACGAACCAAAGCCGTTCGGCGACATCACCATGGTGGACTACGACCTGGTCTTCGATATCGGGCCACGGGCGACCTTCTTTCTGATGCAGGCGGCCTACCCGGTGCTCAAGGCCGCGGGCGGCGGATCGATCGTGAACCTCGGGTCTGGCAGCGGCACCGGCGGGCAAACCTGGTTCGGCGCCTACGCCGCGGCCAAGGAGGCGATCCGGGGGATGTCGAAGGTCGCAGCCCTGGAATGGGGATCCGACAACATCCGGGTCAACGTGATCTGTCCCTTCGCCAACTCCGACGGCGTGCGGGGATGGAGCGAGTCGTTCCCCGACGTCTACGGCAAGGTCGTCAAAGGCATCCCGCTGCAACGCGTCGGCGATACCCACGAGGACATCGGCGCGATGGTCGCTTTCCTGGTCAGCGCGGATGCGTCCTACCTCACCGCGCAGACCATCCACGTCGACGGCGGGATGGGAACCTTCCGGTGACCGACACACCCTCGCTGCGTGACAGGCAACGCGCCCAGGTGCGGTCGGACATCCACGCCGCGGCCTACCGCCTGTTCGCTGCGCGGGGCTACGCCAACGTGACCACCGAGGACATCGCGGCCGAGGCGGCGGTGTCGCCCAGGACGTTCTTCCGTCACGTGGCCACCAAGGAGGAATTGCTACTCGGCGAGGTCCACCGCGGCGGCGCGGCGATAGCGGCACTGCTGCAGCGACGGCCGTCGGAGGAACCACCCGACCTCGCGCTGGCGGCAGCCATCATCGGGCGGGTCGGGTCCTTCGACGATGTCGACCTGCAGAACTGGCTGGCGGTGATCCTGACCGCACCGGAGTTACTCGACCGGGTGACCCTGCTCGCCGGCCCGGACCGCAACCGTCTGGTCGAACTGATCGCCGACCGGATGGGACTCGACCCCGCCGAAGACAGCAAGCCCGGCCTGCTGGTCCAATTATCGCTGGCAGCAGCAGATTTCGCGTTCCAACGCTGGGTGCGCGATGGCCACACCCGTCGCCGGTCGCTGTCCCGCGACGTGCAGGACGCACTCGCCGTCCTCGAACATCCCCGGTGGCGGGGCTAGCGCGCGCCCTTGAGCGTCGCCCAGAACTGACACTGATGGCGAGCGGCGTAATCGGTGACGACCGACGGCGCCCCGGTTTGCAACGACAACCGCGGACCGGTGGCCGAATCAGCGCCCAGCTGCGGCCAGTCCGGTAAGCCGTCGACGTCTGGGGCGCCGGTCTTCACGAACTGGCTCCAGTAACCGATCATCTGGTCGGAGAGCTCCCGCTGCGCCGGATTCAGCGGCGGCGCCCCACCGATGTCGAACAGATAGCGCAGGTCGAGCCCGTGGCTGGCGCCGACCGGAAACGGCACCCGATGGAACGGGTCGGGCGCCGGAGCGGTGCGGTCGTTGAACTCGTAGGCGTAGACCGGGCCGCTGCGCGCCAGGCTGTCCCCCATTTTATTTGCCGGGCAAGCGAATTCACCGTCAGTTACGGCCGCCGAATAAGCCCCGCCGGTACTGCCGTCGTAGCGCTGCAGCGGATAGTGCGCACCCACCGCCGCCGCGTCGGCACCGAACGTGTCGGCCAGCAGCTTCGGATACGGCGGCAATCCGTGCCCTCGGAGGTACTCGACGGCAACGAACAGGGTGAACTCGTCGGTGTTGGTGCCGATGAGCACGGGCACCCGGGGGACTCTGCCGAGAGCGAACGCCGTCATCGGGTCGACGGGCAGCCTGTCGGTTCCGGTGACCGGACCGGTGAGCCGGTCGGCACCGAAACCGACGTACAGCGGCGGACGCTGCAAGCGGTCGACGGGCATGGCACGCAGGCACTGCGCGGCGGTCGCCGGATCGGGGCAGCCGACCCGGCCGGCGTAGTCCAGGCTGACCCGCTGTGCGGTGGGCCGGTCGGCCTGGGTCTGGCAGGGCCCGCTCTGCAGGATCGCCGCGCGAAACAGCCCGGCGGATCCGGGCGCGACGAGATGGTCACACACCGACATCGCTCCTGCGGATTCCCCTGCGATGGTGACCTTGGCCGGATCGCCACCGAATGCGCCGATGTTGTCGCGCACCCAGTGCAGCGCGGCCTGCTGATCGGCCAGTCCGTAGTTGCCCGCGTCACCGTGTGGGCTCAGCCCCGGGTGAGCCAGGAAGCCGAGCGTGCCCAGCCGGTAGTTCACCGTGACGACGACGATGTCGCCCTGGGTGGCCATCCACCGCGCGTCGTAGATGTCGGCGCTGCCATTGAGGAAGCCGCCGCCGTGGATCCAGACCATCACCGGTCGAGGGGTGGCCGGGGTGGCTCCGTCCGGGGTCCAGACGTTGAGGTTCAGGCAGTCCTCACCGGTCGGACGCCCGTAGTCGGGATCGCTACGGGTGTCCTGCGGGCAGCGCAGGCCTGGCCTGGTGGCGTCACGCACGCCCTGCCACGGCGCCACCGGCGCGGGCGCTTGCCAGCGCAGCTCGCCCACTGGCGATGCCGCGTAGGGGATTCCGTTGAACACCCGGTATCCCGGAGCGGCGACGCCGCGAACCTCGCCGCCACTGGTGTGCACCACCGTCGGTTGGGGCGACGGTGTGGCGGCGGCCGAGGAGTCCGATTCACCGTCACCGCGGCCGCACCCGGTCACCAGCAGGAGGCTCATCAGGGCCGCAACGACCGCCAGGAGTCGGCGGGGGGTTCGGTGGGGCACGGAAATCGAGCCTACGCGGGAGCCGGGACAGGGCCTTCAGTCCTCAATCACCCGAAATGACTTCCCCTATCGGCGAGCATCACCCACACTACTAACCTGACACCCGTCAAGTTTTGCGCATCAGTGAGCGAGGAGACCCGTATGACCACCCGGATCATGGACCCCGCAGCCCGTGTTCTGGCCGACCCGCAGGCCTACACCGATGAGAAACGGCTGCACGAAGCGTTGGCCCACCTGCGCGCGCATGCCCCGGTGTCCTGGGTCGACGTCGAGGGCTACCGGCCGTTCTGGGCGATCACCAAGCACTCCGACATCATGGACATCGAACGGCAGAACGACCTGTTCACGAACTACCCTCGGCCCCTGCTGGCGATCACCGAGGCGGACGAGAAGCTGCTGCGCGACCTGGAAGCCGGTTCCGGACTGCGGACGCTGATCCACATGGACGACCCACATCACCGCGATGTCCGCAAGGTCGGCGCCGACTGGTTCCGGCCCTCGGTGCTCAAGTCACTCAAGGCTCGCTGTGACGAGTTGGCCAAGATCTGGGTCGACAAGATGGCCGAGAAGGGGCCGGAACTCGACTTCATGACCGAGATCGCGGTCAACTACCCGCTCTACATCATCCTGACCATGCTGGGCCTGCCGGACTCGGACTTCCCCCGCATGCTCAAGCTGACCCAGGAGATGTTCGGCGGCAACGACGAGGAGTTCCAGCGCGGCGGCGACGTCGACGACATGCTGGCGGTGCTGATGGACTTCTTCAACTACTTCTCGGCGCTGACGGCGTCGCGCCGACAGACCCCCACCGAGGACCTCGCCTCGGCGATCGCCAACGCCAAGATCAACGGTGAGCCGCTGTCGGACATGGACACCCTGTCCTACTACGTCATCGTGGCCAGCGCCGGTCACGACACCACCAGCGCAGGCATCGCCGGCGGCCTGCGGGCGCTGCTGGAGCATCCCGATCAGCTGGCCCGGCTGCAGAACGACATGTCACTGATGGGTACCGCGGTCGAGGAGATGATCCGCTGGGTGGTGCCGGTCAAGGAGTTCATGCGGACCGCCCAGGAGGACACCGAGGTGCGCGGTGTGAAGATCGCCAAGGGCGAAGCCGTACACCTGACCTACGTTTCGGCCAACCGCGATGAAGAGGTCTTCGCCAACGCCGACAAGTTCGACGTCGGCCGCGATCCCAACAAGCATCTGTCGTTCGGCTACGGCGTGCACTTCTGCCTCGGCGCCTCACTGGCCCGCATGGAGATGAACAGCTTCTTCACCGAACTGATCCCGCGGATCAAATCCATTGAGCTGGCAGGGAAACCGGAACTGATGGCCACGACGTTCGTCGGCGGCCTCAAGCACCTTCCGATTCGGGTCGAGCTGAAGTGACCTCGGGCGGCGCGGGCTTGCGGTGGACGGCCAGAAAGCCCTCCACCGCTTTACGCGCGCACTCGCGGTAGTCGAAGTCGGTCAGGGTGCTGATCCGTCCGGCGACCAGCGGTCCGATCAGCAGCATGATGGCCTGCGCCCGGTCCACCTCGCCGAGTTCCGCGGCGGCCTCCGGGCTGTCGAAGATCGCGTCGAACGGGGCGCCGTACTGCTGGGCGATCCGTTCACGCAGGGTGCTGATCTCGGTGCTGTCCCCGTCGCCGCTACCGGGAATCCGTTCCATGTCGGGGCCCAGCGCCAGCCAGTAGGTGGCGGTCAGCAGCACCGGGGTGTCGGCGATCAGCTCGGCTTGCGCCTGCACCAGGGCCACCAGTCGCTCGCGTAGCGAGCCGGTCTCCTGCGGCATCGGTGCCGGCGGGATCAGACTGTTGAACGCCGCGGCCAGCAGGTCGTTGCCACTGGGAAAGTGGCGATAGAGGGTGGCACGGGCGACGTTGGCACCGCGGGTCACGGCGTCGACGGTCACCGCGCTGGGGCCGCCGGTGCGCAGCAGAGCGGTCGCCGCATCCAGCAGCCGCGCGCGGGAGCGCGCCGGCCGCGGGTCGCTGCGTTGGCCCGCCATAGTGCACTCCTTCCCCGGCTCATGCCACCCCGATCCAGCCTGACAAGGGTACCGATAGCCGTCTGCCTGAGATCAGCAGACGAACTCCGCGGCACGGTGGCCGATCATCGCGATGGTGGCATGCGGGCCCCGGCTGGTGATCCTCGGCAGGATCGATCCGTCGACCACCCACAGCCCGTCGAGACCACGGACCCGGCAGCGCGGGTCAACCACGGCGTACTCGTCGCCGTCGAGACCCATGGGCGCGGTACCGCACAGGTGTTGCGATGTCGACCACATCGGTTCGCCGAGTGTGGTTGTCGTCCCGGCGATCTCGACTGCCAGCTGGTGTCCGCGACGCAGTTCGGCGACATCGCCTGGTTCGCTGTCGTAGCGGTGCTCGATGAGCGGGGGCTGGGCGGGATCGGCGGAGACCAGCGTCACGCGGCCGTGGGAGCGGGGCCGCATCAGTGCCACCCCGAGGTGCGGCCAGTCCGGGGCGCCCGCACTGCCATCGCCCACCATCGAGATGAAACCCCCGGTATAGGGCCGAATCTCGACGTCCCCGTCGAGGAGCAGCACCTCCAGGACCGGGCGCCCGGGCGCGACCGCCCAGGTGGTCGGAATCACCCACTCGGGGTGATCCCAGGTGCGCTGACCGACCGGCAGGTCGGCGACGACCCGGACCCCGGCGTCGCGCAGGGCGGTGGCAGGTCCGATGCCGCTCAGCATGAGCAGATGCGCCGACTCGATAGCGCCTGCGGAGAGAACAACCCGATCGGCGGACAGGGCGACCGGCCCGCCCGGCCCGATCGCGTCCACTCCGGTCACCCGCGTTCCGTTCAGGCGCAGGCGCAGTACCCGGTGCCCAGCCAGCACCGCCAGGTTGGGCCGGTCGAGGGCCGGCCCGAGGAACGCCGCGCCGGGGCCGGTGCGGACACCGTCGACGATGTTCAGCGGAACGGCACCGATGCCGGGCGGGGTGTTGTCACCGACCGGTTCGGCGTTGAGGTCCGGCAGCCAGTGATACCCGGCCGAGTGCACGGCATCAACGAACGTCGCTGTGCTGCCGAAGAATTCGTGGGTACGCCTGACCGCGATGGGACCGCCGTCATCCTGGTGCGGGAAGTCGAGGTCGGTTTCGACGGCCCGGTAGTGTCCGCTCACCTGCGCCCAGGACCAGCCCGGTATTCCTGGGCCGTCGAAATCCTCGGGCAGGGCCCGGCAGAAGTATCCGCCGTTGACCGCGCCGGAACCACCGACGGTGGCGCCCCGAACGATGTCGGCCGTCCGGACCGGGTTCTCGGTGAGCGCCGTCCGGTAACGGCGGGCCACGGTGCTGGCGGCGCCGATCGGCAGTTGCAGCCCGTTGGACGTCAGAGCCCGGACACCGGGTTCGGCCGGTCCGCGGCCGGCCTCGACCACTGTGACACGGCACGAGGGGTCACTCGAGAGCCGTTCAGCCAGAACGGATCCGGCGCTGCCCGCGCCGACGATGAGAACGTCACTGTGAGTGATGTCGACGACCCGGCCCGTCGATCAGGTCTTGATTTGGGGCTTGAGCGGCCGCAGGGTTCGCTCCCGGACGACACCGGTCCACAGGCCTGCCCCGTAGGCGAGGTCATCGAGGCGCTTGAGCAGCACGTAGGCCACCAGGCCCACCGGCTTGCTCTCACCGTCGCCGCCGCGGTTGCGGGCGAACCAGTCCAGCACCCCGTCGAGCAGCGCAGCCACCAGAACGGCCTGCCGGCAGCGCCGGGAGAACAGTGCGGCCACCAGCGCCAGCGGCCAGTAGTGCCGACAGATCGCGGCGGCCAGCTGCCGGGCTGCCGCGCCGATTCCACGCAGCGTCAGGATCGCGACGTCGCGCGGTCCGGCGTCGGTGTTCTGCATCGTCTTGGCCATCCGCCGGGTGGTGAATCCGGCGAACGCCAACGATGCCAGGTAACCCGGCGAGGAGCCCAGGGCCATCAGCAGCCAGACCAGCAGGCTCCAGGCCGAGATCACGACCGGGGCCGTCTTGTCCGGATGGCGAATCGACAGCGGGGCCGCCGAGCTTCCATAGAACGCTTTGCGCCCCAACCAGTCCCGCATCTTGGTGCGGTGCTCATGGGCCACCAGGGCGATCGGTTCGTAGCGCAACCGCGAGCCGGATTCGATCAGGCGCCAGCACAGGTCGACATCCTCGCCAGAGGGCAGCGTCTCGTCGAAGCCGCCGAGTTCCAGCAGCACCGAGCGCCGGCAGATGACGGCCGCACTCGGAACGTAGGACACCGGACCGTAGGGCATCACCGGCGCCTCGCGCTCGCCCAGGTCGAGCGACGATCGGACCGCCTCGTAGCGGGCGACCAGTTGATCGCTGTGGCCCAGGCCGACGATTCGGGGGGCGACCAGGGCGACAGCGGGATCGCAGAAATGGCCGAGCAACGCTTCGAGCCACCCCCGCTGAGGCACCACATCGGAGTCCAGAAAGGCAACGAAATCTGTTGTGCACAAGGCTAATCCGGTGTTACGCGCAGCAGCAGGACCCTTGCTGCGGCCATGTCGAACGACCTCGACATCACAGCGGGCGCCCTCGAAATCACTGGCCGACACCGGAGTCTGGGAACCGTCGTCGACGATCACCACCCGCATGGCGCGCATCGACATCACCAACCGGTACAGTCCGAAGGCGTTGTCGCGCACCGGGATCACCACGGTGACATCCCGGTGCGAGGGACCGCCCGCCGGGCGGGGATGAGCCACGGTGGCGTCCAGCAGGGTACGGGCCAACTGCGCGCTGACGGCGTCGCGAACCTCCAGCCGTCCACCGTCGAGCAGGGTCTGCGCCGCCGGGGCCAGTCGCAGCAGCCGGGTGGGTGAACCACCCAGCAGCGCCGATCCCGAGGCCAGGGTGCGCACCCGCCGATCGACTTGGACGGCGAAACCGTCAGGCAGCCGGTGCTGGCTCATAAGAGCATTCCGTCGGGAGCAGGGCTCCACCGCTGCACGCGCCGGTAACAGTCGGCGACCATCTGGCTGAAGATGCGTTCGCCGTCGAGCGCGGTCGCCGTCGTCGGGTCACCCAGCACGCCCACCTCACTCACCGCGGCAACTCCCCCACTGCGCATCTGGGGCAACAGGGTAGCCAGTGGCTCCCGGTTCCCGCTACACCAGTCCTCGGTCCGCACGTCGGCAGGCGAAATATGTAGCAATACAGATGTTTCCGTGTGCCCGGCGTGGGCATCGCCGTCCTGCGCGACGCACGGGCTCCAGGCCGCGTCGCGACCCTCCCGCCGCAGCTGGGCGACCGCGGACCGCATCGCCTCCAGGTTGCCGCCGTGGCCGTTGACGAAAACGATCCGATCAGCCCAGCCGCACGCCGAGCGGCCGTATTCGACCAGGACGGCGGTCAGCACCTCGGTACCGATCGACACGGTGCCGGGGAAGCCCTCGTGCTCACCGGAAGCGCCGTAGGCGATCGCGGGAGCCAGCAGGTACTTGCCGGAGTCAGTATCGCGGTCGAGTCGGTCGGTGACCGTAGACGCCACGGCGGTCGCGATCCGGGTGTCGGTATCCAACGGCAGGTGCGGACCGTGCTGTTCGGTGGAGCCGACCGGAATCAAGATCGTCGGAGAGGTGCCGCGGAGTTGTCCCGATGTCGAGTTACCCAACTCGCTCCGCTGCGCCACGCGCCGATGGTAGGCCGAATTCACCTGGTATGCGCCAATTGTTCGCTAGAGATACCGATTTCTTTCGCTTTGGGGAGCCTGGGCGGGCCCGGCGGGTTCACCGCCGTCCCGTCCGTCACGCCAGCCACACCGGGCCGGCTCCCCCGGGACCTCAGTCCGCGGCCGGCGGCACGCCCAGCGCTCGTGCGAAGCCGGGAGGCATCAAGACGTCCTCGGCAGTCAAGTCGTGGATCGAGGCCTTGCCCAGCCCGCGCAGGACCGAGTCGATCCCGCCGGAGAGGATGTCCAGGACGTTCTCCACGCCCGCCTGCCCCGCGGCGCCCAGGCCCCACAGGTAGGCCCGGCCGATCATCACCGCGCGGGCGCCCAGCGCCAGCGCCTTGACCACGTCGCTGCCCCGGCGGATGCCGCCGTCGAGCAGAACCTCGATCTGATCACCGACTGCCTCGGCCACCGCAGGCAGCGCCCGGATGGCAGCCGGGGTGCCGTCGATGTTGTTGCCGCCGTGGTTAGACACCGATATCGCCGAAACACCGGCATCGACAGCACGTTTGGCGTCATCGACACGCGTCACGCCCTTGAGCATGAAGGGTCCGCCCCAGTACTCACGCAGCCAGGCGATGTCCTCCCACGTTGGCGGGGGCGTGCCCATCCACTCGCCGTACGCCTGGAAGAACGGCGGGCCGCCCTCGCCACGTGGGCCCTGATTGGGCACGCTCAGTGCCGGTGGGCGCAGCGTCTTGGCCCATTCCAGGAACCACCGGGGCCGGACCAGGCCCTCCGGCGACAGCTTCACGATGGAGGCCAGGTTCATCTTCTCGGGGATCTTGGGGCTGCCCCAGTCCCGGCCGTGCGAGAAACTCCAGTCGGTGGTGACGATCAGCCCGACCGCACCGGCGGCCCGGGCCCGGTCGGCCCGCGCCGCGATGGCGTCGCGGTCGCCCAGCCAGTAGATCTGGAAGAAGGTCTTGGGGTTGGCGGCGACGACCTCTTCGACGGGCTTGCTGGCGAACGAGGACAGCCCCATCGCGGTTCCGCGGGCCGCCGCCGCGCGCGCGACGGCCACCTCACCGTCGGGGTGCACCGCCTGCACACCGGTCGGCGATATCAAGACCGGAAGCGAAATATCCTGTCCCATAACGGTTGTCGCCATATCGCGCTTGGCGCATGCGCCGATGACGTGGGGGGCGAAGCCGAGCTCGCCGAACGCCTCGACGTTGTCGGAGATCGTCAGGCCCTTTTCGCTGCCGGCGATCAGCGCGGCGTACACCGACTTGGGCAGGCGCTTCTTGGAGCGCTCCTGCGCGATTGCGACGGTTTCGAACCAGGTATCACGTGCCATGTCTAGATCGGACTTTCGTTACAGGGCTTGGCCGGCGGGCGGGTGGCCAGCGTCAGCATGATCGGCTTGCCACGGGAGTGGTCGGCACTGGGTCGGGGCTTGTCCCGCTCGGCGGCCAGCCCGTACGCGCCGTAGCCTTCGACGCACTCCGGGTCCGGACCGTCCAGCGGAAGGCCGGTGAAGAACTTGGCCGCCATACAGCCGCCGCGGCAGCTGTCGTAGTGCCCGCAGCTTCCGCAGGCTCCGGCGGACTGCGGCTCGCGCAGCTCACGGAACAGCGGGGCGTTCTTCCAGACATTATCGAAACCGCCGTCGGACACGATGTTTCCGGCCAGGAAGCGGTCGTGGATGGCGAACGGGCAGGCGTACACGTCGCCGACGGGATCGATCAGGCAGACGACTCGGCCGGCACCGCACATGTTCAGCCCCGCCAGCGCGCCCGGTGCACCCAGGCCCGACAGGTGGAAGAACGAGTCACCGGTGAGCACCCCGTCGCCCCTGGCCACCAGCCAGTTGTAGAGCTGGACCTGTTGGTCGGCGGTGGGGTGCAGCTCGTCCCACACATCGGCACCGCGGCCCGACGGGCGCAGCCGGGTGATCCGCAGGGTTGCGCCGAAGCGGTCGGCGAGCGCCTTGAAGTCGTCGAGCTGGTCGACGTTGTGCCGCGTGACGACCACCGAGATCTTGGCGTCGGAGAAGCCGGCCGCGGCGAGATTCTCCAGCGCGCGGATGGCCATCGCGAACGATCCCGGGCCGCGTACGGCGTCGTTGACCTCCGCGGTCGCGCCGTCCAGGGAGATCTGGACGTCGACGTAGTCACTGGCGGCCAGCTTCGCAGCCACCTCGGGGGTGATGCGAACGCCGTTGGTGGAGAACTTCACTCCCACGTGATGGGCGGTGGCGTAGTCGACCAGCTCCCAGAAGTCGGGGCGCACCGTGGGTTCGCCACCGCCGATGTTGACGTAGAACACCTGCATGCGCTCGAGCTCGTCGATGATCGCTTTGCACTGGTCGGTCGACAGCTCACGCGGATCGCGTTTGCCCGAGGAGGACAAGCAGTGCACGCAGGCCAGGTTGCAGGCGTAGGTCAGTTCCCAGGTCAGGCAGATAGGCGCGTCCAAGCCGTGCTCGAACTGCTCGATCAGCCGGGGTACCGGTGCTACCGAGGTCATTGGGTTTCCTTGCAGGTCAACATGTTCGAGGAGGCGAGGACGCCGAGGGCATGCAGATAGGGCGCCTCGGCGTCGGATTCGACGCCGGCGGCACGCAGGGCCGAGTGCACGTCCGGATATTCGGACAGCGACTCGACGACGGCTAGGATCGTCCGGTTCTTGAGGAAGGACAGCTTCCTGGTGCCGAAGTGGTAGAGCAGTGCACCGAACGGCTCGGGTCGCACCGCCACCTGAGGATGCAGACGCCAGCTGCGGGCCGGGTCGAAGCTCGACCCGGCCACAGCCGGATCGCCCACAGCGTGGGCGGGCACGGTCAGTAGACCCCGCACATCCCGTCGATCGAGACCTCTTCGACGAGGGTCTCGGTCACCAACTCGTTCTCAACCTCGGTGTTCTGGCTCGGCTCCATCAAAAGCACCCTTTCTCTGCCTGGGTTCTCGACAATTGTGATCGAGGTCGCCAGAATATGGCATCGAGTGCCGAAACGGAAGAGGTGGGTTGATGGCGGGTGGTTCGGCAGGTGAGCCGGGGGCCCGGGTCGGTCGTCGGCGCTCCACCACCCAGGACCACATCACCGACGTCGCGCTGGACCTGTTCGCCACCTACGGCTTCGGGGAGGTCAGCGTCGAGGACGTCGCGCAGGCCTCGGGCATCGCGCGGCGCACGCTCTTTCGCTACTACTCGTCGAAGAACGCCATCCCGTGGGGCGACTTCGATTCCCACCTGCAGCACTTCCGCAGCCTGCTCGACGCAGCCAGCCCCGAGCTGCCCATCGGCGCCGCGCTGCGCGCAGCCCTGCTGGCGTTCAACACCTTTGACGAGTCCGAGACGCAGCGCCACCGCCAGCGGATGCGGGTGATCCTGCAGACCGCCGAGCTGCAGGCCCACTCGATGACCATGTATGCCGGCTGGCGCGGTGTGGTGGCGGCCTTCGTGGCCGAGCGCACCGGCGCCAAAGCCGGTGATCTGGTGCCGCAGTCGGTGGCCTGGCTGATGCTCGGGGTGGCGCTGTCGGCCTACGAGTACTGGCTCGCCGACGAGTCGGTGGCGCTGCCGCGAGCACTCGGCGACGCCTTCGACGCGGTGGCCCACGGCCTCGGCGGGCTCGACCGGGTCGCTTCGCCGAAATAAATCGCGCAGGACCGTCGGAGTTCGGCCCCGCGCGACGACGATAGAAGTGTGAGCGCGGATCCGGACGTCACCGATGCCCCGCGCCGGCTGCTGCAGTTGTACGACGACGCACTTCCGGTGGTGTACGGCTACTTCGTGCGCCGCTGCCCGGACCGCGCCACCGCCGAGGACCTCACCTCCGAGACGTTCCTGGCCGCCATGGACGCCGCGCGCCGCCCGCAGCCGCCGCCGATTGCGGTGCCCTGGCTGCTCGGGGTGGCCCGGCACAAGTTGGCTGACCACTACCGGCGCCGCCAGTACCGCGAGACCATCACCGTCGCCGACGTGCCCGACGCGCAGGCCGACGACGGCTGGGAGGCCGAATTGGACCGGCTCGTCGCCGAGAGCGTGCTCGCCCGATTGCCGGACGTCCACCGCACGGTGCTGGCGCTGCGCTACATGGACGACTGTTCGGTACCCGAGTGCGCACGACTGATGGGTCGCACCGTGCACGCCACCGAAGCGCTGTTGGTACGGGCCCGCCGGGCCTTTCGAAACCTCTATCCGGAAGGAGGCGTCCAGTGACCGATCCGTTGAATGTGCTGAACGCCGAAGATCCTCCGGTAGCCCCGAATCCGGCCTTCGCCGCGCGCCTGCGGGCACGGCTGGAGTCGGCACTGTCCCTGCCACCCGGATCACAAGGAGTCGAGATGAGCACCACCACATCGGCACTCACCGCGCTGACCGAAAACGCCCCGGCGGCCGCCGAGCCGCCGCGGCCCGCGGCGCTGCCGTACCTGACGGTCGCCGATGGGCGCGCTGCCATCGCCTGGTATCGCGACGCCCTGTCCGCCGAACTGCTCGGCGACCCGATCGTGATGGACGACGGCCGCATCGGGCATGCCGAGCTGGCGATCGGCGGCGGTGTCCTCTACCTCGCCGACGAGTTCATCGAGATGGGGCTGCGGGCGCCGGCGCCGGAGTGGACGTCGGTCAGCCTGATGCTGCACGTGCCCGACACCGACGCGGTGCTGACCCGCGCGCGCGGGCACGGCGCCCGGGTGGAGCGCGAGCCCTACCAGGCACACGGGTCGCGCTCGGCGACCATCCGCGACCCGTTCGGCCATCGCTGGATGATCAGCGGACCGCTAGCCGAGCTGATCCGCCCCGGCGACATCGGCTACACCAGCGTCTGCACCCCCGACGTGGATCTTGCTGCGGTGTTCTACGGCCATGTCCTGGGCTGGACGGTCGACTCCCGCGGCGAGGTGACGAATTCCGTTGAGCGCATTGGTCTGTCGGCGGGCGAGCCCAGCACCCTGTTCTGCTGCTACGCGGTCGCCGATCTCGCGGCGGCCCAGGCCGCCGTGACGGCGGCAGGGGGGCGCGTCGGTGCACAACGCCGATTCCCCGTCGGCGAGGGGTTCGACGCCACCGATCCGGCGGGCAACCCGTTCGGGGTCTACGCCCCGGAGCCGGGCCAGCGCCGGCCGCTGCTCAACGGGGCCGGGCCGGGTGAGCTGTCCTACGTCACCTACGAGGTCGGCCAGGCGGCACTGTTCCGGGACTTCTACGGCGCGTTGTTCGGCTGGTCCTTCGAGCCGGGCCGAGTCGACGACGGGTGGCAGATCGGCGACACCCAGCCGATGGCGGGTGTCGCGGGCGGCTCACCCCAGCCGTCGACCGTGCCGATGTGGACGGTGGCCGACATCGACGCTGCCGTAGGACGGGTCCACGACGCCGGCGGGCGCATCATCACCGAACCGGCCCAGCAGCCCTACGGGTTGATGACCGAATGCGCCGACGATCAGGGGGGCCGCTTCTACCTCGGCCAGTTCTAGCCGGCTGTAGGTCGAGGTCAGCCCAGGACGTCGGCGATCGGTGCGCCGGCGGCGATCTTGGCGCGGGTCTTCATGACCTTGCCCGGCATGCCGCCGCCGACCACCCCGACCACCGCCCCGTCGCGCTCATAGAACGCCAGGAACTTGCGGCCGTCATCCTCGACGACATGCACGACGTCGGTGGCCTCGGGCTCACCGAGGCACTGGATCTTCACGTCGTACTGATCGCTCCAGAAATACGGCACGACGACGACGTCGGGCGGGTCCTGGCCCAGCAGCGCCGGCACCACCACCCGCGCCTGCTCGGCGACATTGCTCCAATGTTCCACGCGGGCTTGATGTCCCGTGGCATCACGCCAGGAGGCGACATCGCCGAGCGCCCACACGTTCGCGGCACTGGTGCGCCCCGCCGCGTCGCAGACCACACCGTTGTCCACCTCGATGCCGCTGTCCGCCAGCCAGTCGGTGGCCGGGCGCGAGCCGATGCCAACCACCACCAGGTCGGCAGGCAGTTCGCTGCCGTCGGCCAGCACCACGGTGCCGACATGGCCGTCGTCGCCACGAACCTCGGCCACCCCGACGCCGGTCCGGACGTCGACGCCCTCGGCGCGGTGCAGCCGGGTCACCAGATTGCCGACCTGCTCACCGAGCACCGACGCCAGCGGCGCCGGCTGCGGCTCCACCAGCACCACGGCCACGCCCAGTTTGCGCAGGCTCGCCGCGACCTCACAGCCGATGAAGCCCGCGCCGATGATGACCGCGTTGCGGGCCGAGGCCGCATGGGTGCGCAAGGCCAGCGCCTCGTCGAAGTTGCGCAGCACCCGGATGCCCTCGAGGTCCGGGAACGACGGAATGCGTTTGGGGATCAGGCCGGTCGCGATCACCAGCTCGTCGTAGGCCAGTACCGAGCCGTCGGTCAGCGTGAGGGTACGCGCGGCGGTGTCCAGCGACCGGGCCGCGCTGCCCAGGCGCAGCGTGATGTTGTTGTCCTCGTAGAACGATGCGGGCTTGAGTGCGACGTCGTCAAGGTCGGCATGCAACACGTCCTTGGACAGCGGCGGCCGGTCATAAGGCAGGTGCACCTCGTCGCTGACGATGGTGACCGGGCCGGCGTACTCCGCCTTGCGCAACTGCTCGGCGGTGCGGGCGGCGGCCAGTCCCCCGCCGACGATGACGATGCCATTCTCGCTACTGATCACGTGCTGTTCTTACATGATCAGCGCCGGAATGTGTCAGCCAGCCCGACCTTGCCGACCGACCGGTTAGCTGATCAGGCCGGTGAACGGTCGATCAGGTTCGACAGCACCACGATGCTCTCGCTGCGCTCGATGTCGGCACTCGAGCGGATGCGTTCCAGCGCCGCCTCCAGGTGACGCATGTCGCGGGCCAGCACGTGCAGGATCGCATCCGAGGTGCCGGTGACGGTGGCGGCGCTGATCACCTCCGGGATGTCAATCCAGGCCGCCCGCAACTGATCTGGCGCGATCGTGCCGTGGCAGTACACCTGAACGTAGGCCTCGGTGTTCCAGCCCAGCGCGCTGCGGTCGATGACGGTGGTGAAGCCGCGGATGACACCGCTGTCGAGCATCCGGTCCACCCGGCGCTTGACCGCGGGCGCCGACAGATTCACCCGGGCGCCGATTTCGGCGAACGTCGCCCGCGCATGCTCGGCGAGCTCGGCCAGGATCCGCTCGTCGGTGTCGTCGAGACGGTCCATCCCCGCTCCTCAGCTGTGTACGCAATAGATCGCCACTATCATAGCCCCCACGCAAGAAAGTCATCCCCTAGACGCAATAGGTATCGATTGATTGCGTAAGAGGGCCACCATATCGTTGATTCATGACGATGTCCCCCGATGTCGCCGCCACCACCATGGCGCCGCGCGCACGCAACCAACGCCTCCGCCACTACGTCATGACCAGGCCGACGTTCTTCACCGTCGAGTACGCGATCAACCCCTGGATGGACACCACCACCCCCGTCAATGTCGAGCGCGCCGTCGACCAGTGGGAGAACCTGCGCGACACCTACCGCAACCTCGGCCACACCGTCGACCTCGTCGACCCGGTGCCCGGCCTGCCCGACATGGTCTACACCGCCAACGCGGGCCTGATCATCAACGGGGCCGCGATCGTCGCCCGCTTCAAGCACGCCGAACGCCACGGCGAGTCCGCGGCCTACGCCGGCTGGATGGACCAGCGCGGACACACCCCCGTCCACACCCGGCACATCAACGAGGGCCAGGGCGACCTGCTCGTCGTCGGCTCGATAATCCTGGCCGGCACCGGCTTTCGGACCGACCCGCAGGCGCATCACGAAATCGCCGCACACACCGGAATGCCGGTGGTGTCGCTGGAGCTCGTCGATCCGCGCTTCTACCACCTCGACACCGCGCTGACGGTTCTCGACGACACCACGATCGCCTACTACCCGCCCGCGTTCACCGACGCCGCACGCACCCGGCTGCAGCAGCTGTTCCCCGACGCTATCGAGGTCGCCAGCACCGACGCCTACGTACTGGGACTCAACGCGGTGTCCGACGGCAAGCACGTCGTGCATCCCGCCCAGGCCACCGGCTTCGCCCAGCAGCTCTACGACGCCGGATTCCACCCGATCGGCGTCGATCTCTCCGAGCTGCTCAAGGGCGGCGGATCGGTCAAATGTTGCACACTGGAGGTATTTTCGTGACCATGGCCGATACCGTCGCAAGCATGGTGCCCTCGTCGACGGCAGCAGCCATCGCACTCGACGACGCCTACGCCGCCCACAACTACTCACCGCTGCCCATCGTGGCGGCGAGTGCGCAGGGCGCCTGGATCACCGATGTCGAGGGGCGCCGCTACCTCGATTGCCTGGCCGCCTATTCGGCGGTGAACTTCGGCCATCGCAACGACGAGATCATCGCCACCGCGCACCGCCAGCTCGACGCGGTGACACTCGTCAGCCGTGCGTTTCACTCCGACCGGCTCGGGCCGTTCTGCGCGGCACTGGCCCAGCTGTGCGGCAAGGACATGGTGCTGCCGATGAACAGTGGCGCCGAAGCTGTCGAGAGCGGTATCAAGGTGGCCCGCAAGTGGGGCGCCGACGTCAAGGGCGTCCCCGAGGGGATGGCCAACATCATCGTGGCCGACAACAACTTTCATGGCCGCACCATCAGCATCGTGAGCTTCTCCTCCGACGAGAGCGCACGCGGCGGATTCGGGCCCTTCACTCCGGGATTCCGCTCGGTTCCCTTCGGTGACGCCGACGCGGTGGCTGCCGCGATCGACGAGCACACGGTGGCCGTCCTCGTCGAGCCGATCCAGGGTGAGGCGGGCATCATCGTCCCGCCCGACGACTACCTGCCGCGGTTGCGCAGGCTGTGCACCGACAGCAATGTGCTGCTGATCGCCGACGAGATCCAGTCCGGGCTGGCCCGCACCGGTCACACGTTCGCCTGCGACCACTGGGGCGTGGTTCCCGACATTTATCTGCTGGGCAAAGCACTCGGTGGTGGTGTGGTTGCGCTCTCGGCGGTGGTCGCCGACCGCGACGTGCTCGGTGTGCTGCATCCGGGTGAACACGGTTCGACGTTCGGCGGCAACCCGCTGGCGACGGCCATCGGCACCACCGTGGTAGGTATCCTGCAACGCGGCGAATTCCAAGCCCGCTCAGCTGAATTGGGCCTTCATCTGCATGCGCGCCTGCGCTCGCTCATCGGCCACGGTGCGCTCGGGGTGCGGGGCATGGGACTGTGGGCCGGCGTCGACATCGACACCCGACTGGGCACCGGGAAGCAACTGAGCATCGCGTTGGCCAAACGCGGCGTGCTGGTCAAGGACACTCACGGGTCGACGCTGCGCTTCGCCCCACCGTTGGTCATCACCGCCGAAGAGATCGACTGGGCCGTTGAGCAGTTCGCATGCGCATTGAGCGAAGCGGGCTGATAATCGGCTGATTCGGCCGCAACCCAGGAGGCACCTATGACGGCCCCGTCGATTTCCCTCACCGAGCAGATGCTGCGCCGGCGGCCCGTCATCGGCGCGCCTGTCGCACACGGTGCGTCCGATCACCTCAAGCGGACCATCGGAACCTTCCAGCTGACGATGTTCGGCGTCGGGGCCACCGTGGGCACCGGCATCTTCTTCGTGCTGTCGGTTGCCGTGCCCAGCGCCGGGCCTGCGGTGGTCGCCTCGTTCGTCATCGCGGGCATCGCCGCCGGGCTCGCGGCGATCTGCTACGCCGAACTAGCCTCTGCGGTACCGGTTTCCGGGTCGACCTACTCCTACGCCTACACCACACTCGGCGAGTTCGTGGCCATGGGTGTGGCCGCCTGCCTGCTACTGGAATACGGGGTGTCGATCGCCGCGGTCGCCGTCGGCTGGAGCGGCTACCTCAACAAACTGCTGGACAACCTGTTCGGCGTCCAGATACCGCACATGGTGACCGCGGCGCCGTGGGATTCCGATCCGGGCTGGGTCAACCTGCCCGCCATCGTGCTGATCGTAATGTGTGCGCTGTTGCTCATCCGCGGCGCCAGCGAGTCCGCTGCGGTCAACACGGTGATGGTGGTCATCAAGCTCGGTGTCCTGGCGATGTTCGCGATCATCGCGTTCACCGCCTTCCAGGCCGACCGCTTCGCCGACTTCGCACCGTTCGGAGTCGCGGGCATCGGCTCGGCAGCGGGCACGATCTTCTTCTCCTACATCGGCCTGGACGCGGTCTCGACCGCCGGCGACGAGGTCAAGGACCCCCAGCGCACGATGCCCAAGGCGATCATCGCCGCACTGCTGGTCGTCACCAGCGTGTACGTCCTGGTGGCGGTGGCAGCGCTCGGCACCCAGCCGTGGCAGGAGTTCGAGAACCAGGAGGAGGCCGGGCTGGCCACCATTCTGGACCACGTCACCGGAAGTACTTGGGCCAGCACAGTTCTCGCCGCCGGAGCGGTGATCTCGATCTTCTCGGTGACGCTGGTGGTGATGTACGGCCAGACCCGCATCCTGTTCGCCATGGGCCGCGACGGCCTGCTGCCCGCCCGGTTCGCGAAGGTGAACCCGAAAACCATGACGCCGGTGGGAAACACCGTCATCGTCGCGGTGGTGGTCTCGATCCTCGCCGGCTTCGTACCGTTGGACAAACTGGCCGACATGGTGTCGATCGGCACCCTGGTCGCGTTCATGATCGTCTCGCTGGGTGTCATCATCCTGCGCGTGCGTGAGCCGGATCTGCCGCGCGGCTTCAAAGTGCCGGGCTATCCCGTCACGCCGGTCCTGGCCATCCTGGCCTGTGGCTACATCCTCTACAGCCTGCACTGGTACACCTGGATCGCGTTCAGTGTCTGGGTGACTGTCGCCTTGATCTACTACCTGGTGTGGAGCCGGCATCACAGCGCACTGAACGACGGCGGTGACGGGGTGATCGCCGGCGCGGCGGCCGGCGAGGAAGTCGAGATCATCAACCCGCCCAGGGACGCGTCGTGACGGTCGTCGTCGGCTACCTGGCCGGGAAGAGCGGCACCGCCCCGCTGAACTTGGCGGTCGGTGCCGCCCGCACGCTGCGCACCTCGCTGACGGTGGCGACAATCGTGCCCAAACCGTGGACCACCCCGTCGCCGGCGCGCATCGACGCCGAATATGCCTCGTGGGCAGACCAACTCGGCGCCGACTCGGCCAAGGAGGCGCAGCGATACCTGGCGACCGTCGCCGACGGCGTCGAGATCGCCTATCACAGCCATGCGCACCGATCGGTGTCCGGTGGACTGGTCGACGTGATCGGCGAGGTCGGCGCCGACCTGCTGGTGCTCGGATCGTCGTCCAATGGCCAGCTCGGTCAGGTGGTGGTCGGCTCGACCGCCGACCGACTGCTGCATTCCTCGGCGGTGCCGCTGGCGATCGCGCCGCGCGGCTACCGTGCCGCCCGCACCGGGGTGCTGACCCGCATCACGTGCGGCTACCCCGGCACCCCGGAGTCGGTTCACGTGGTGAAACGGATCGCCGACCTCGCCACCCGGCTCGAGGTTCCGCTGCGGGTGATCACCTTCGCAGTCCGCGGGCGCACCATGTATCCACCGGAAGTCGGCCTGCACGCCGAGGATTCGATTCTCGCGGCATGGGAGACCAGTGCCCGCGAGATGCTGGCCAAGCTGCGCACCGATGGCGTCGTCGGCAAGGACGCGGTGTTGGCAGTGGTCAGCGGCAACGGCTGGGACCAGGCGCTCGACGCCGCCGAGTGGCAGGACGGCGACATCCTGGCCCTGGGTACCTCACCGCGCGGCGATATCACCCGGGTGTTCCTCGGCTCGCGCGGCACGAAAATCATGCGGCACAGCCCCGTTCCGGTGCTGGTGCTTCCGGGCTGAGGTCTAGTACTTCATCACGCCGCGGTCGACGCTGATCTGCGACCCGGACAGCGTCGCGGAGTTGTCCCCGGCCAGCCAGACCACCACATCGGCGACCTCGTCGACGCTCATGAAGTCCGACCGCTTGCCGGTCGCGCTCTGGCCGACCGGGAGGTACGGCATCGGCGCGAAAGCGTTGAGGTAGCTCCCGTGCGCACCGAAAACGCCGAGCATGGCGTCGTTTTCGGTCATCGGGGTGGCCACCGAGTAGGGATGGATGGAGTTGACCCGGATGCCGTACTCACCGGCCTCCAGCGCCAGCGAGTTCGTCAGCGCCGTGAGCCCGTGCTTGGAGGCGGCGTAGTGGCTGTTGCCCGGAGTCGCCTTCAAGCCCGCCGACGAGCTGACCACGATGATGGACCCGCCGTTGCCCGCCTCGATCATCGCCGGGACCACCGCGCGCAGGGTGCGCCAGGTGCCGGTGAGGTTGGTGTCGATGACGGTGTTCCACTGTTCGTCGGTGAGCTCCCACAGCCGGCCCCAGGACAGCACCCCCGCGTTGGCGACCAGGATGTCGAGCCGGCCGAACTGCTCCACGCCGTCGGCCACCAGCTGGCGCACGGCGTCGTCGTCACGGACGTCGACCTCACGGGCCAGCACCTTGCGGCCCTCGGCTTCCACCAGCCGCACGGTCTCGGCCAGGTCCTCGGCAGTGGTGCCTGGGTACGGAATGGTGTCGGAGACCGTCGCGCAGACGTCGGAGACGATCACGTCGGCGCCTTCCCGAGCCAGCCGCACCGCGTGGGCACGGCCCTGCCCCCGCGCGGCGCCCGTCACGAATGCCACTCGTCCTTCGAGGGTGCCCATCCCTGCAACCATCAGTGGTCCTTTCGATCAGCCCACGTCAGGCTAGCAAAGCCAATTGGAACGTGTTCTAGATCCCCTGCGGATACGGTTGGCACAGCCCGATACCAGGAGGATGCAATGACGACGAACCGGAAGATTCTGTGTGGTGTCTACGCGGTCATCGCCGCCGTGGCACTGGTCGGCACATGGAGTCAGAATGTGGCCTACTTCGGCAGTCCGGGCGGCTTCCTGGCGGACTTCCTATCCGACACGTGGGTGACCGCGGCATCGCGGTCCATCACCATCGACATCGTGTTGTTCGCCCTGGCGGCGACGATCTGGATGGTGATCGAGGCCCGCAAGTACCGCATCCCCTACGTCTGGGCCTACATCATCGGCGGGATGCTCATCGCGATCAGCGTGACGTTCCCGCTGTTCCTGATCGCCCGCGAGCGCACACTGGCTGCCGCCGCCGCGAGCGTGAATCCCCATACGCCCTGACCGGCGTGTCGCGGATGACACCGCGCACTCGAAGGCCGAGCTGAGTCAGTAGTCGATGCCGTCGCGAATGATGGGACACGTCATGCAATGGCCGCCGCCGCGTCCGCGGCCCAACTCGGCCCCGACGATGGTGATCACCTCGATGCCGGCCTTGCGCAGCAGCGAGTTGGTGTGGGTGTTGCGGTCGTAGGCGAACACCACCCCCGGTGACACGGCGACCAGGTTGTTGCCGCTGTCCCACTGCTGACGCTCGGAGTCATACGCCGAGCCACCCGTCTCGACCACCCGCAACTCGGGCAGCCCGAGCGAGTCGGCCACCACCTCCACGAACGGCTTGGTCGCCGCGATGACCTCGAGGCCTGGTGCGGCATCGCTGGGCACCAGCGTGAACGTCTGGATGTTGTCGACGATGTCGGGATAGATCGTCACCACATCGCGGTCGGCGAAGGTGAACACGGTGTCCAGATGCATTGCGGCACGCAGCTTCGGCATACCGGCGACGATGACCTTCTGCGCACCGCCCTCGGCGAACAACGTCGCAGCCACCTGGGTGATGGCCTGGCGTGAGGTGCGCTCGCTCATGCCGATCAGCACCACGCCGTTGCCGGGCACCAGGACGTCGCCGCCTTCGATAGTGGCCATCCCCCAAGACTTTTCGGGGTCACCCCACCACACCCTGGAACCGACGAAGTCGGGGTGGAACTCGTAGATCGCCTTCATCAGCATCGTCTCGTCGTGACGGGCCGGCCAGAACAACGGGTTCAGCGTGAGGCCGCCGTAGATCCAGCAGGTGGTGTCGCGGGTATAGAGCGTATTGGGCAGCGGCGGCAGCAGGTATTCGGTCACCCCCGTCGCCTCGCCGGCCATTTCGCGGAACCCCGACCCGAGCTCGGTGGGCAGATCCCGGGTGGACATCCCGCCGATCAGGAACGCGGCAAGCTGCCTGGGCTCCAACGACTCCAGATACGCACGCGTCTCGTCGACGAGACCCAACCCGACTTCGTTGGGCACGATCTCCCGATCCAGCAGCCAGGTCTTGGCCGCCGGAATGCGCATGGTCTCGGCCAGGATGTCGTGCAGTTCGACGACCTCCACACCGCGGTCAGCCATCTTGGAGACGAAGTCATAGTGATCGCGGCGGGCGTTCTGCACCCAAAGCACGTCGTCGAACAACAGGTCGTCGCAGTTGGACGGGGTGAGACGCTCGTGGGCCAGCCCGGGCGAACAGACCAGCACCTTGTGTAGTTGACCCACCTCGGAGTGCACGCCATAGCCGGCGGACGGTTGAGACATTGCGACAGTTCCCTTCGCCTAGAGCTGCATCGACCTTCGGAGGGCGCTGTCAGAGTTCGGACAGGATCTGCTGACGCTTGGCGGTGTACTCCGCGTCGGTGATGGTGCCGGTCGCACGCAAGGTCTCGAGCTCCTGCAACCGCTGCGCGGTCGTCGGCTCCGGTGGCTGCGGCATGAACGGCGCAGGCATCGGGGGCGCGACCGGCGCAGCCGGGGCGGCAGCGGCCGGATGGCCGGCCGCGGCCCGTCGAACGATATCCATCACCTGCTGACGGACGACGGGATTGGACCGGATGTCGATGGTGCCGTCCATCGGAATGCCGTTGGCCCGCAGAATCTGCAGGATTCCCATGAGCGGACCGACCTGGCCGCGCAGGTCGTATGTTCGGTTGTCACTGGCCGAGGAGAACTGGGCCGGAACCACTCCGGCGATCAATGCGCTTGCATTCCAGTCGATTTCGTACTTCTGGGTGGCGGGATCGACGAGCGCCACCAGGTGATGGGCGTTGATGATCTGCATCCGGGCCGGGCTGGATGCCATGGTTTCCTGCGCGTCGAAGCCGGGATAGCCGGGGACCTCGAAGTGCAGGTTGACCTTGATCATCTGCTGGTCGTTGACGAACCAGGAGGTGTCGGAGATTCCGTTGATCTGGACCAGGGTGAGAACACCGCTGTGGGACAGCTGCTCATGGCTGGCCGCCTTCTTGGTGCCCGCGCTGGTCAGCCACAGGGCGACCAGCACATCGGCCGCGGTGATGAGAAGTCCCACCCAGAACATCCAGTTGAGGTAGGGCTGCGCCATCGGACCCAGCGCGAAATAGACGATGAGGAAGATCGGGCCGACCAGCCCGCCGCACAGCAGAACCATGAGCTGTGCCTTGATGTAGCGCGCCAACATGTCGCGGTGCCTCCCTGTTCGGAGACAGATTAACGCCATCGCAGCGGCTTCGAGGGCTTTGCTGCCGCCCGACAACTAGGGGGCCAGAAGTTGCCCCAGCGCCGGCATCGGCGGCAGTTCGCCGAACATGGCCTTCGGCTCGACCGGAGCCGCCGGGGCAGGTGACGCGGGACGCGCGAATACCGTTGTGGCGGTGGGGATGGCGAGCGGGGCCCGGCGGTGGACGGCGTCGACACTGGAGGCGCTGACCATCACGACCGCCGAGACGATCGCCGTCAGCACGGCAACCAGGCCCGCGCCGCCGATCATGACCGGCACCGAGTAGATCCGCTCCCGGACGTCGTCGTCCACCTCGTCTCCCCCACTTCGAGAGTTGCCGCAGCGTAGCACCCGGTACATATCCGAAATACGAAAACGGCGCCCACCCGAAGGTGAGCGCCGCTTTCGCTTAGCTGGTACTAGGTACTCAGACCATTGGTAGGCGGAGCCTACTTGTTGATCTTGGTAACCCGGCCGGCGCCGACGGTACGGCCGCCTTCGCGGATCGCGAAGCGCAGACCCTCGTCCATGGCGACGGGCTGGATCAGCTTGACGGAGATGTCGGTGTTGTCACCGGGCATCACCATCTCGGTGCCCTCCGGCAGCGTCACCACGCCGGTCACGTCCGTGGTGCGGAAGTAGAACTGCGGACGGTAGTTGTTGAAGAACGGCGTGTGCCGGCCGCCCTCGTCCTTGGACAGGATGTAGACGCTGCCCTCGAACTCGGTGTGCGGCGTGGTGGTACCGGGCTTCACGATGACCTGGCCGCGCTCGACGTCCTCGCGCTTGACGCCACGAACCAGCAGACCGACGTTGTCGCCGGCCTGGCCCTGGTCGAGCAGCTTGCGGAACATCTCGACGCCGGTGACCGTGGTCTTGGTGACACCCGGGCGAATGCCGACGATCTCGACTTCCTCGTTCACGTTGATCACGCCACGCTCGACGCGACCGGTGACCACGGTGCCGCGGCCGGTGATGGTGAAGACGTCCTCAACGGGCATCAGGAACGGCTTGTCGGTGTCGCGGACCGGGTCCGGGATCGACTCGTCGACGGCGTCCATGAGCTCTTCGACGCTCTTGACCCACTTCTCGTCGCCCTCGAGGGCCTTGAGCGCGGAGACCCGGATGACCGGGGCGTCCTCGTCGAATTCCTGGGCGGCCAGCAGTTCGCGGACCTCCAGCTCGACGAGCTCGAGGAGCTCTTCGTCGTCGACCATGTCGGCCTTGTTCAGCGCCACCAGGATGTAGGGGACGCCGACCTGGCGGGCCAGGAGCACGTGCTCGCGGGTCTGCGGCATCGGGCCGTCGGTGGCGGCGACCACCAGGATTGCGCCGTCCATCTGGGCGGCACCGGTGATCATGTTCTTGATGTAGTCAGCGTGGCCGGGGGCGTCGACGTGTGCGTAGTGACG
This sequence comes from Mycobacterium sp. NBC_00419, assembly GCF_036023875.1. Taxonomy (NCBI): domain Bacteria; kingdom Bacillati; phylum Actinomycetota; class Actinomycetes; order Mycobacteriales; family Mycobacteriaceae; genus Mycobacterium; species Mycobacterium sp. NBC_00419. The sequence goes on along the minus strand of NZ_CP107931.1, from coordinate 3,796,189 downwards.
CTTCTCGGTCTGGTACTCAACATGCGAGATGTTGATGGTGATACCGCGCTGACGCTCTTCGGGCGCATTGTCGATCTGATCGAATGCACGCGACTCGTTCAAATCGGGGTACTTGTCGTGCAGAACCTTGGTGATCGCTGCTGTCAGCGTGGTCTTGCCGTGGTCAACGTGACCGATGGTCCCGATGTTGACGTGCGGCTTCGTCCGCTCGAACTTCGCCTTCGCCACTTCTCTGTCCTCCTGGACTTGTTGGTGCTGTTAAAGCAGTTTGTTGTTTTCGGTTGTGGTCCGCCAGGTCGGCGAGCCAGGCTTTCTTCTACTACTGACCCGTCGCCTTAGCGATGATCTCCTTCGACACGTTCGCCGGAACTTCGGCGTACGAGTCGAACACCATGGAGTAGTTCGCCCGGCCCTGCGTCTTCGACCTCAGGTCGCCGACGTAGCCGAACATCTCCGACAGCGGAACCTGCGCCCTGACGACGCGCGCACCGCTGCGCTCCTCCATGGCCTGGATCTGACCACGGCGGGAGTTCAGGTCGCCGATCACATCACCCATGTAGTCCTCGGGTGTGGTGACCTCGACGGCCATGATCGGTTCCAGGATGACCGGCTGCGCCTGCGCGGCAGCCTTCTTCAGCACCTGCGAACCGGCGATCTTGAACGCCATTTCCGACGAGTCGACGTCATGGTAGGCGCCGTCGAGCAGGATGACCTTCAGGTTCACCAGCGGGTAGCCGGCCAGCACGCCGTACTGCATGGCGTCCTGCGCACCGGCGTCCACCGACGGGATGTACTCGCGGGGGATGCGACCGCCGGTGACCTTGTTCTCGAACTCGTAGGTCGCGCCGTCCTCGCCGGTGAACGGCTCGATGGCGATGAGGACCTTCGCGAACTGGCCGGAACCACCGGTCTGCTTCTTGTGGGTGAACTCGACCTTGTCGACCGCGCGCTTGATGGTCTCCTTGTAGGCCACCTGCGGCTTGCCGACGTTGGCCTCGACCTTGAATTCGCGGCGCATGCGATCCACCAGGATGTCCAGGTGCAGCTCGCCCATGCCACCGATGATGGTCTGGCCGGTCTCGTGGTCCTGGTTGACCTTGAAGGTGGGATCCTCTTCGGCCAGCTTCTGGATCGCCAGGGACAGCTTCTCCTGGTCGCTCTTGGTCTTGGGCTCGATGGCAACCTGGATAACCGGGTCCGGGAAGGTCATCGATTCCAGCACAACCTGGTCGTTCAGATCACTCAGGGTGTCACCGGTGGTGGTGTCCTTCAGGCCGATCACTGCGTAGATGTGGCCGGCGGACGCCGTCTCGACCGGGTTCTCCTTGTTGGAGTGCATCTGGAACAGCTTGCCCAGCCGCTCCTTCTTGCCCTTGGTCGAGTTGATGACCTGCGCACCGGAGTCGACCTTGCCCGAGTACACCCGGACGTAGGTCAGCTTGCCGAAGAACGGGTGGGTGGCGACCTTGAATGCCAGCCCGGAGAACGGCTCGTCCGCCGACGGCTTGCGCAAGACGATCTCGTCTTCCTTGCCCGGGCGGTGACCTTCGGCAGCCGCGACGTCCAGCGGGGTCGGCAGGTAGTCGATGACCGCGTCGAGCATGGGCTGCACGCCCTTGTTCTTGAACGCCGAACCGCACAACACCGGATAGCCGGCGCTGGTGACGGTCAGCTTGCGCAGACCGGACTTGATCTCGGCGATCGTGAGCTCTTCGCCGCCCAGATACTTCTCCATGAGGTCGTCATCGGTTTCGGCGATGGCCTCGATCATCGCGGTGCGATACTCCTCGGCCTTCTCCTGCAGATCGGCCGGGATGTCGACGACGTCATACTTCTCGCCGAGCTTCGTCTCGCCGCGCCAGACCTTGGCCTTCATCTCGACCAGGTCGACGACGCCCTCGAAGTCACCCTCGGAGCCGATCGGGAGCTGGATCGGGACAACATTCGCGCCGAGGCGGTCCTTCATGGTCTGCACCGAGAAGTAGAAGTCGGCGCCCAGCTTGTCCATCTTGTTGACGAAGCAGATGCGCGGGACGTCGTACTTGTCGGCCTGCCGCCAGACCTGCTCGGACTGCGGCTCAACGCCTTCCTTGCCGTCGAATACGGCAACGGCGCCGTCGAGCACACGAAGGCTGCGCTCCACCTCGACGGTGAAGTCGACGTGACCGGGGGTGTCGATGATGTTGATCTGGTTGTCGTTCCAGAAGCAGGTGGTAGCAGCCGAGGTGATGGTGATACCCCGCTCCTGCTCCTGCTCCATCCAGTCCATCGTGGCGGCGCCGTCGTGGACCTCGCCGATCTTGTAGCTGATCCCCGTGTAGTAGAGGATGCGCTCAGTCGTCGTGGTCTTGCCGGCGTCGATGTGCGCCATGATCCCGATGTTGCGGACCTTGTTCAGGTCAGTCAGCACGTCCTGTGCCACAGAAGTCTTCCCACTCTTTCGCTTGCGTGATTACTGTCAGTTGCGCCCGGTGCGCCGAGGCGTCCAGCCCTGCGGCCGGGCGCCCGGTGTCACCAGCGGTAGTGCGCGAAGGCCCGGTTCGCCTCGGCCATCTTGTGGGTGTCTTCGCGTCGCTTGACGGCGGCACCCAGGCCATTGCTGGCGTCGAGGATCTCGTTGGCCAGCCGCTCGATCATGGTCTTCTCGCGGCGCTGCTTGGAGAAGCTGACCAGCCAGCGCAGGGCCAGCGTGGTCGACCGCTCGGGACGAACCTCGACGGGCACCTGGTAGGTGGCGCCACCGACGCGGCGGCTACGCACCTCGAGGGCCGGCTTGACGTTGTCCATGGCGCGCTTGAGGGTCACGACCGGGTCGGTGCCGGTCTTGTCGCGGGCCTGCTCGAGCGCACCGTAGACGATGCGTTCGGCCAGCGATTTCTTCCCGTCCAGAAGAACCTTGTTGACCAGCTGGGTGACCAGCTGCGACCCGTACACCGGGTCGTTGACGAGGGGACGCTTGGGAGCGGGGCCCTTGCGCGGCATTAGCTCTTCTCCTTCTTCGCGCCGTAACGGCTGCGTGCCTGCTTGCGGTTCTTGACACCCTGGGTGTCCAGCGAGCCGCGGATGATCTTGTAGCGGACGCCGGGGAGGTCCTTCACACGACCACCGCGCACCAGCACCATGGAGTGCTCCTGCAGGTTGTGGCCCTCACCGGGGATGTAGGCGGTCACCTCGACGCCGGTCGTCAGCTTCACGCGCGCGACCTTGCGAAGCGCCGAGTTCGGCTTCTTCGGGGTGGTCGTGTACACGCGAGTGCACACGCCGCGGCGCTGCGGGCTGCCCTTGAGGGCCGCGGTCTTCACCTTCGCGACCTTGTCGGTGCGACCCTTGCGGACCAGCTGCTGAATGGTTGGCATCTACCGGCTTTCTACTCTCGTCATCTTTCGGCGTTCTTCAAGTCTCTGTACTGCAGTTATCACCCCGCCGCGTACCCCGCGACCGGGCGTGTCGCACGCACCGAGCACCGGTGAGAATCCGATGCATACTGGACATGCGAATTTGCCCGGCGTGCGCGCATGCGTCCCCGCTTGCGCCCCTATTGGCCAGGCACGAGCTCCCACAATACCAGGCTCGGCACAGCCCTCCAAACTCGGTGTACGGGGCTTTTCGAGGGCCTTACCGCAGGTCAACGCGGGAATGTCGGCACTGGTTCCCGAACTCCCCTGAACTGCGTCAGCCGGTGGCACCCTTGCGGTGCGCCATCCCGACCGCCAGCCGGAGCACCATATCGGAGAACACCGCGTCGGTGTCGACCTCGTTCATGACGCCGGTCATCTCCAGGAGCACGAACCCGTGCAGGGCGGCCCAGAACTCCAGTGATGCGTAGTAGGCGTCCTCACCTGCGAGTCCGTAAGACGCCAAAACCTCGATGACCGGGGCGGCCGCGGCGTGCGAGGCGGCGGTGAACTCAGGATCGTCGCCTTCCAGCGGCATCCGGGTGAAGGCCGAATAGCGGCCGGGGTGGTGGTGGGCGTAGCTGCGGTAGGCACTGGCCATCGCCATCACCGCGTCGTCGCGGGTGCGGCCCTGCCCGACCGTGCTCAGCATCTGCAGGATGTCGTCGATGACGTGCATGCGCACGGTGCGGCGCAGGTCCTCGAGGCTGTGAACGTGGTTGTAGAGCGACGGACCCTTGGTGCCGAGCTGGGTGGCCAGCGCGTTGATCGTGAGCGCGTCCCACCCCTCACGGTCCAAGAAGTTCAGCGCGGAGTTGACGATGACCTCGCGACTGAGCTTGGCCGAACGCGCCGACGACCGGACTCCGGCGCGCGACCGACCGCCCGCCGATTCCGGTGGTCTAGTCATGCGTTCGCCCTTCAGTTGTCTGATCAGCAAAAGAACTGTAGTTGACGTGGAGACCTCCACGTAGGCTCCAACCGTCGAGGAGTGATCGTGGACGACGACATCAGTTAGGAAGTAGCACCGGATGCACACCCCCACCCTGGTCGCCGGAATCGGAGCACTCGCCGCGGCGATGGTCCTGGCCGGCTGCGGATCCAACAGCACCGACAGCACCTCACCCACCGCGACGGCGGGCAAATCGGGTGCCCAGGTCGAGGTCGGCAACACCATCAATTACGGCTCGTTCGGCACCACGACCGAACTCGACTGCGCTGACGGCAAGTCGCTCAACGTCGGCGGGTCGAACAACACGCTGACGGTCAAGGGCTCCTGCGCGTCGGTGAACATCGGCGGTGCGGACAACAAGATCGTGTTCGACAAGATCGGCAACGAGCTGTCGGTCGTCGGGCTCAACAACACCGTCACCTACAAGGGCGGCGAGCCGAAGGTCAACAACCTCGGCACCGGGAACACCATCAACAAGGGCTGATCCGGGCCGCTCACGCTTTGGCGCCGTGTCGCCCTTCGCCCTTGGCGAAGCGAGCGGCGCCGGCGAGGGATTCTGCGGCCACCCGGGACAGGCTGCCGAACTCGACGTCCATGGCCTCGGCTTCGGATTGACCCCACTGGTGAATGGCCGAGAGCCGGTCAGCCCGCAGACATCCCTGCGGTAGGGCCGCCAGTTCGGCCGCCAGCTCCTCGGCGGCCTGCCGGGCCTGACCCTTGGGGACCACCCGGTTGGCCAGGCCGATCGCCAGCGCCTCGTCGGCGTGGACCGCCCGGCCGGTCAGGATCAGGTCCATGGCCCGGCTGTGTCCGATGAGCCGCGGCAGCCGGACTGTGCCGCCGTCGATGAGCGGCACCCCCCAGCGTCGGCAGAACACCCCGAACACGGCGTCCTCCTCGGCGACCCGCATGTCGCACCACAACGCCAGCTCCAGGCCACCGGCCACCGCGTAGCCGCTCACCGCGGCGATCACAGGTTTGGACAGCGCCATCCGGCTGGGCCCCATCGGACCGGGTCCGTCGCGGTGGGTAGGGTTGGAATCGGCGGTGCCGATGGCCTTGAGATCGGCTCCGGCACAAAATGTTCCGTTATCACCCCAGAGCACCGCCACTGATGCGGTGTCGTCGTTGTCGAACTGCTCGAAGGCGTCGTGCAGCGCCATGGCCGTGGGTCCGTCGACGGCGTTGCGGGCGTGCGGGCGGTCCAGGACCACCGTCGTCACCGCGCCATTGCGCTCTACTCGCACACCAGATGCCGCGCCTGTCATTTCGCCTCCACCAATCGTCCCTCGTCGCGCCGCGCCACCAGTTCGGCGGCGAAATCCGCATAGCTCTTGCGAAGTGCAGCGCCGGGCCAGTCCGGCGGTAGCAGTTCCTCGGGAAGCACCGGATCGGTGAGCAGGTGGCGCACCATGGCCGCGGCCGCGACGAAGCGTGCCGGAATGTCATCGGCGGCCGCCATGTCGCCGAGCAACTGACGGCCGGTGGCCGACCAGACATCGAGATCCCACAGTCGCACGGCAAGCTGCCCCGGGTCGCCATCGTGGGCACGAAGAATCCGCGTCCTGTCGACGATCTCGGCGGGCAGATGATGGTCGAGATTGTCCGGCCGCAGCCACACCCCTTCCCTGAGTTCCCCAAACCGGTTGCTCTGCAGAGCATTTCGCAGCGACGCGCGGGCGCGGGCGTCCATGCCGACGGCGGTGATCACCAGAGTGGTCCAGGTTCCGTCCCACTCCCGGGTGCGAGGGTCGAGCGCGTCGTCCTGCCTGCGCTGCCGGGCCAGCAGCCGGTCGGAGAGCCGATATCCGTCTTCGGAACGCACCAGGTCACCGGCACCGACCATCCGCGTCAGGGCCACCCGTAGCGTCTGCTCACGAATCCCGAAATCTGATGTCAGACGGAGTAATTCGGCTGAGGTTGCCCACGCCGGGTGGGCGCCGAGCATGACCGAGAGCACCACTGAGCGCGCGGTCATCCGGGATAGCGACTGCGTCACGCTCACACCCCGGATGTGCGGCGGCCGTGGTCGCCGAGCGGCTCGTCGCGGTGGCGCACCGCCTCCCGGAAGCCGTGTTCGCGGGCGTCGGCGACGAATGCGTGACCCTCCGGGGTGTGCCGGGCGATGCCGTCGAAGACGGTGCTGACCATCCGGCTGGTCGCCACGCCCTGCTGGTAGAGCGCGGCGTTCATGGCGAGCTTGACCATGATCAACTGGTTGACCGGGACCGCCGCGATGCGCGCGACGAGGCGTTCGGTGCGCTCGTCGAGATCGGCTGGATCCGGTGCCTCGACGGCGAGCCCCCATTCGGCAGCTTGCGCGCCGGTGATGCAATCACCGGTCAGCAGAAGGCGTTTGGCGCGCTGGTCGCCCAGCCGGTGTGCCCACAGGCCGGCCGCGGGTACGCCCCACACCCGGGTCGGGGGGTAGCCGATCTTGGCGTCGGCGGCGGCGATCACCTGGTCGGCGTGCAATGCGATGTCGGTGCCGCCGGCGACGCAGTAACCGTGAATCTTGACCACCGTGGGCTTGTCGGCATGCATCAGGCTGGCGAAGCCGCGCACGAACCGGCTCATCATCTGGTAGTCGACCATCGGGTCCCAGGGCTGGTTCGGCAGGTGGTTGACGGCCTGTGTCCTACCGTCGAGCACGGTGCCCGCGCGGTCGGAGCCGCCTGCCGATCCGGTGCCGTCGGCGTAGGCGCTCAGGTCGAAACCCGCACAGAAGCCGTCGCCACGGCCGGACACCAGAATCACGTGCACATTCGGATCGAGGTCGGCCCGCTCGACCAGCGCAGCCAGCTCCAGCGGGGTCTCTGCGATGATCGCATTGCCTTTTTCGGGGCGGTTGAAGGTGATTCGGGCGACCCGGTCGGTGACCTCGTAGGTCATCGTCTTGAGGGTTTCGCTCATGACGCCCTCCGACACCCGGCCGAGTGTGCGATTTCGTACGCAACACGCCTTGGAGGGCGTATCACACCGCACACTCGAGGACCCGACGTCATCCCTTCACCAAGCAGCGCTCGAGGATAGGCGCGAGGTCCAGCCCGGTGGGCAGGGTGCCGAATGCGCCGCCCCAGTTGCCGCCCATCCGGGTGGCCAGGAACGCCTCGGCGACTGCGGGATGGCCATGGCGCACCAGCAGCGAACCCTGCAGTGCCAGACAGATGTCCTCGGCGACCTTGCGGGCCCGGTACTCCACGGCGTCGGTGTCGTGCAGCTCGGCCCGCAGGGTGGCGACGTGGACGTCGAGGCGGGCATCCTGGCCTGCGGTGGTACCGAGTTCGTCGAACAGAACCGCCACGCACTCCGGCCGGGTTGCCATGGCGCGCAAGGTATCCAGCGCGCTGACGTTGCCCGAACCCTCCCAGATGCCCATCAGCGGCGCCTCACGGTAGAGCCGCGGCATGCCGGAGTCCTCGGCGTACCCGTTGCCGCCCAGGCATTCCATGGCCTCACCGGCGTGCGGGGTGGCCCGCTTACACACCCAGTACTTGGCAGCCGCCAGGCCGATGCGGCGCAGCAGCGTCTCGCGTTCGTCACCGCGAACCGCACCGTCGGTGGCACCGGCCATCCGCATCGCCACGATGGTGGCCGCCTCCGCCTCGACCGCGAGATCGGCCAGCACATTTCGCATCAAGGGTTGATCGATCAGGTAGGCGCCGAACGCCTTTCGATGCGCAGCGTGGTGAACGGCCCGGGTCAGGCCGCTGCGCATAGAGGTGGCGCTGCCCAGTGTGCAGTCCAGCCGGGTGAGGTTGACCATCTCGATGATGGTCGGCACGCCACGGCCCTCCTCGCCGACCAGCCAGGCGTGGGCGCCGTCGTACTCCACCTCGCTGGAGGCGTTGGCGTGATTACCCAGCTTGTTCTTGAGCCGCTGGATGAACATCCGGTTGCGGGTGCCGTCCGGCAGGACGCGGGGCAGCATGAAACAGCTCAGCCCGCCCGGCGCCTGGGCGAGCACCAGGAAGATGTCGCTCATCGCCGCCGACGTGAACCACTTGTGGCCGGTGACCCGGTGGCTGCCGTCACCGTTGGGCACCGCCTGAGTGGTGCCGGCCCGAACGTCGGACCCGCCCTGCTTTTCGGTCATGGACATCCCGGCGATGATCCCGGCCTTGGACGCGGGCACCGTGAGCTCCGGGTCGTATTCGCGGCTGGTGAGCAGCGGCTCGTAGACGGCGGCCAGATCCGGGTTGTGACGCAGTGCGGGCACGACGGCATAGGTCATCGAGATCGGACACACGTGGCCGGGTTCGGGCGTCCACACCGACATCTTCGCGGCGCGGACCACGTGAGCGCCGGGACGTGGGTCGGCCCACGGGGCGCCGTGCAGTCCGTGCCCGATCGCCGTGCGCATCAATTCGTGGTAGGCGGGGTCGTATTCGATCTCGTCGACCCGATGGCCGTAACGGTCATGGGTGTGCAGGACGGGCCGGTTGCGGTCGGCCAGGTCACCCCAGCGCTGGGCCTGGGCGCTCCCCGAGAGCGCCCCGAGTTCGGTGACCTCGTCCAGACCCCATTGGCCGCCTTCGCGGATCAGAGCCTCGACCAGCACCGGCGAATCAGCCGGATTGTGATCGACCAGCGGCGGGACTTGATTGGTGACGACATGGGTGTCCGACATATCCCCACTGTTACATCTTCTGGACAGTCGCACAAGATACGTAATATGGCATGCTGCTTGCCGTGAAGCCGAATGCCGCCGTCCATGCGTCCACCCAGTGGCTCGAGCACGAGCCGGTGCCGGCCGAGCAGTCGCTGGGTGGTGCGCCGCACACCGGTGTCGCAGAACTCGGGAGCTTCGGCGGACTCGAAGTCGGCGTGTGGGAGATGACGCCGGGAGTCATGAGCGACGTCGAGGCCGACGAGGTGTTCGTCGTGTTGTCCGGAGCGGCGAGCGTCGAGTTCGACGACGGCACTCCCCCGTTGACGCTGGGCCCCGGTGACGTGGTTCGGCTGGCCGAAGGCGCTCGCACCGTGTGGACGGTCACCGAGACGCTGCGCAAGGTGTATCTGACCGGCTAGCGCGGGTGCGCGGCGAAGAAATCCCAGATCATCTGCGTCGCGAAGGCCGGCCATTCGTGCCCGCCGCCGGCCACCGTGATCAGCTCGACGCTTCGCCTGTCCGGGCAGTCGGCGGCCGAGGTCGTCAGCGCCCCGTCGACCGTCATCACCGGTGGCGCACACCGATCGATGCCACGCCAGAAGGCGTTGACCTCCGGTACGGCCGGACCGTCGATGCGGGCGAAGCCCTGACCGGGCTGGCCGCCGTAGCGGACCACCGGATCGGCGGTGCCATGGATGTGCACGACCGACGTCGGAGACGGCGCCGGGCAGCTGTCGAGCTGGGTCGCCGAGTCCGGGCCGATGGCGGCGAAAACCGCTGTGTTGCAGGCGAGTTTGTAGGCCATCATGCCGCCGTTGCTGATGCCAGTGGCGTAGATCCGGCTGGGGTCGATGGCGATGTTGCCGGCGATGTCGCGTACCGCGGCGGTGATGAAGCCGACGTCGTCGACGTCGTCGCGGCTCGAGCGCCCGCAACAGTTGCCAGCGCTATCCGATGTCGGCGGCCCGGCGGTTCCGGCGTTCCAGGCCCGGCCGAGCCCGTCGGGATAAGCCACCACGAATTTCGCCGAGTCGGCCAGGTCATTCCAGCCGTAGGTCCGTTCGGCCTGCGCGGCGCTTCCGAAACCACCGTGCAGCATGACCACCAGCGGCGCGGCCGGTGGCAGCCCGGCGGGCAGATACAGCCGGTAGCTGCGGTCGACGCCGCCGACGGTGATCGTGTGCGCGGTGGCTCCCGGGGTGAACGGGGCCGGTGCGGCGAATCCGGACGGCGCGCAGGCTGCGACGAGTAGTAGGACCCCTAGTAGCGCGGTGACTCGGGTCCGCACGCTCAGCCCGAGACGTTGTCGCGGAGGAAGGCGATGTCGTTCTTGCGGCCCTCGTCGGCCGTCTCACAGATAACCGGTGCGCCGGCGGTGGTGACCACCGCGACCAACAGCTGCGGATCGATCTGTCCGGTACCGAAATTCGCGTGCCGGTCGGCGCCGGAGCCCTTGGCGTCGCGGGAGTCGTTGCAGTGCACCAGGTCGATGCGCCCGGTGATCGCCTTGATTCGCTCGACGGCGTCGATCAGCTCCTCGCCGGCAGCCCAGGCGTGGCAAGTGTCCAGGCAGAACCCGATTCCGGTGTCACCGATGTGGTCCCACAGCCGGCCGATGGTGTCGAAATGGCGGGCCATCGCGTGGTCGCCGCCGGCGGTGTTCTCCAGATACACCGGCACCTCGGTCTCGAGCTGCGCCAAGGCTTTGACCCAGCGCTCGAAACCGGCCTCCATGTCGTTGTCGTCGGCGTGACCGCCGTGCACGATCACCGCCGTCGCACCGACCTCGGCGGCGGCGTCGCAGGTGTCCTGCAGGATCTTGCGCGACGGGATACGTACCCGGTTGTTGGCCGAGGCGACGTTGATCAGATAGGGCGCATGCACGTAGAGCGGGATCGGCGAGCGCCGCAGCACGTCGGCGTCCTCGCGCGGCTTGGGCTTCTTCCAGCTCTGCGGGTCGCCCAGGAAGAACTGCACCGCGTCGGCATCGTCATGCAGCGCACCCACCAACGGGTTGTCGGAGCGGACGTGGGAACCGATGAGCACGTCGGCCAGTCTAGGCGGGTACGGACACGGCCGCCTCCCCGCAGAACGGGCCCCGTGCCGCGAGCAGACGCAAACTCGCACGAAATTGGCTCAGTCAGTGCGATTTTGCGCCTGCTCGTGGCATTTCTCACCCGCTGACTCAGTGTCGCCAGAAGAGGTGATGAGTCACCCCACTGGCGCTGGGCACAACCTCGTGACAGTAGCGGTCATCGAGCTCGTCCGGGGACTCCCACAATCGCTCTCCGGCGCCGATGTGCACGGCCGGGGTGACCGCGACGTGCAGGGTGTCGACCAGATCTGCGTCGAGGAACTCTTTGACGGTCGACACCCCGCCACCGAGGCGGACGTCCTTGCCGCCAGCTGACCGCTTGGCCTGCTCGAGAACCGTCGCAGGAGCACCCGAGACGAAGTGGAACGTCGTGTCCGACAGCGTGAAGGACGGACGCTCGTAATGGGTCAGAACAAACACCGGTGTATGAAACGGCGGCTGCTCACCCCACCAGCCCTGCCACTCGTGATCGCGCCACTGGCCGCGCTGAGGCCCGAACTTGTTGCGGCCCATGATTTCGGCGCCGATGTTGTGAGTGAAGTCGCGGGTGAAGTAGTCGTCGAGACCTCGGCTCCCGCCGGGCTTGGTGCGATTGGGCCAGCTTGCCGTCGCGCCGGCCCAGGCCATCATCATGCCGGGGTCGGCATCACCGAACGGGCGCTCGAGGCTCTGGTTGAGTCCAGCCCCGAAGCCGTCGCCCGAAACGGTGAAGTTCTGCACTCTGAGCAATTGGGTCACGAGTTCCTCCGGTGTCGTCGACTGTCACCTAGACAGACCCCGGATACCCGTTCGATTCATCGCGAGCAGCCCCGGCAACGGAAAAGCCCCCGGGACGAATCCCGGGGGCTTTTTCGTAGTGACTGACTAGCGGTAGTCGCTGTAGCCGTAATCGTCCAGCGGCACCGCGGCACCGGTGGCCTGGCCGAAGTCCGGGCTGTAGTACTGATCCTCGTAGGACGGGATCGTGTACGCCGCAGCGCGGGCTTCCTCGGTCGGCTGCACCTGGATGTTGCGGTAGCGGTTGATACCGGTACCGGCCGGGATCAGCTTGCCGATGATCACGTTTTCCTTCAGACCCTGCAGCTTGTCGCTGCGGCAATTGATCGCCGCATCGGTCAGCACGCGAGTGGTCTCCTGGAACGACGCCGCCGACAACCACGAATCCGTGGCCAGCGACGCCTTGGTGATACCCATCAGCACCGGGCGACCGGCCGCGGGCTCGGCACCCTCGGCAACGACCCGACGGTTCTCCGACTCGAACTCGCCACGCTCGGTCAGCGAGCCGGGCAGGAACTCCGTTGCGCCCGAGTCGATGATCGTGACGCGCCGCAGCATCTGCCGGACGATGACCTCGATGTGCTTGTCGTGGATCGACACGCCCTGGGCCCGGTAGACCTCCTGGACTTCCTTGACCAGGTGGATCTGGACCTTGCGCGGGCCCTCGACGCGGAGCACCTCGTGCGGGTCGGCCGAGCCCTCCATGAGCTGCTGGCCAACCTCGACGTGGTCGCCGTCGGCGAGCAGCCGCTCGGTCCCGTCGTCGTGCTTGAACACACGCAGACGCTGACGCTTGGACAGCTTGTCGTACACGACCTCCTCGCCCCCGTCATCGGGGACCACGGTGATCTTGTAGAACTTGTCGGTCTCCTCCAGGCGAACCCGCCCGGCGACGTCGGCGATCGGGGCGCGGTTACGCGGAACGCGCGCCTCGAACAGCTCCTGCACTCGCGGCAGACCACCGACGATGTCGGCACCACCGGTGACACCACCCTGGTGGAAGGTACGCATCGTCAGCTGCGTGCCGGGCTCACCGATGGACTGCGCGGCAACGATGCCGACAGCTTCACCGATGTCGACCAGCTTGCCGGTGGCCATCGAACGGCCGTAGCACATAGCGCACACACCCGAGGCGCTGCCGCAGGTGAGCACCGAACGCACCTTGACCTGCGAGATGCCGGCCTCCAGCAGTGCGTCGATGGCCGGGTCGCCCAGGTCGTGTCCGGCCTCGACGATGACGGTGCCCTTCTCGTCGACCGCGTCGGCGGCCAGCGTGCGGGCGTATGCCGAGGTCTCGACGTGCGGGTCGCGCAGCAGAGTGCCGTCGGCCTGACGCTCGGCCAGGTCGACCAGGATGCCCCGCTCGGTACCGCAGTCGTGCTCACGCACGATCACGTCCTGCGACACGTCGACCAGACGACGGGTCAGGTAACCCGAGTCAGCGGTACGAAGAGCGGTGTCCGCCAGACCCTTACGGGCGCCGTGGGTGTTGATGAAGTACTCCAGCACCGTCAGGCCCTCGCGGAACGAGGACTTGATCGGCCGCGGGATGAACTCACCCTTCGGGTTGGTCACCAGACCCTTCATGCCGGCCAGGGTGCGGGTCTGGGTGAAGTTACCCGTCGCCCCGGAATCCACGATCGTGATGATCGGGTTGTCATCCGGGTAGTGCGCCCGCAGCGCGTTACCGACCTCTTCGGTGGCGTCCTTCCACAGCTCCACAAGAGCGTCGTTGCGCTCCTGCTTGCTCAGCACGCCGCGCTGGTACTTCTTCTCGATCCCTTCGGCTACGGCCTCGTAACGCTCGAGGATCTCCTGCTTCTCCGGCGGCACGATGACGTCGGCCATCGACACGGTGACACCCGAACGGGTGGCCCAGTAGAAGCCGGCATCCTTGAGCTTGTCGACGGTCTGCGCGACGACGATCATCGGGTAGCGCTCGGCCAGATCGTTGATGATGCGGGCCTGGACCTTCTTGTGCATCTGCTCGTTGACGAACGGATACCCCTGCGGCAGAAGCTCGTTGAAGATCACCCGGCCCAGCGTGGTGTCGGCGATCCAGGCCATGCCGGGACGCCAGCCGTTCTCGCCGAACAGCTCGCTCTCGACATCGTGCGGCGGACGCAGCTGCGTCAGGCGCACCTTGATCTGTGCACGAACACTGAGCACACCGCGGTCGAGGGCCATGATGGCCTCGGCGGGCGAGCTGTACACACCGAACTCCGGGGCGTCCTTGCCGGCCGACACATGCTCACCGGCGCTGCCGGGGATATGCGTGGTCAGGAAGTACAGACCGGTGACCATGTCCAGACGGGGCATGGCCAGCGGCTTACCCGACGCCGGCGACAGGATGTTGTTGCTCGACAGCATCAGCACACGGGCCTCGGCCTGCGCCTCGGCACTCAGCGGCAAGTGCACCGCCATCTGGTCGCCGTCGAAGTCGGCGTTGAACGCCTCGCAGACCAGCGGGTGCAGCTGGATGGCCTTACCCTCCACCAGCTGCGGCTCGAAGGCCTGGATACCCAGGCGGTGCAGCGTAGGTGCACGGTTCAGCAGAACCGGGTGCTCGGCGATGACCTCTTCGAGGACGTCCCACACCTGCGGACGCTGACGCTCCACCATCCGCTTGGCGCTCTTGATGTTCTGCGCGTGGTTCAGGTCGACCAGTCGCTTCATCACGAAGGGCTTGAACAGCTCGAGGGCCATCAGCTTGGGCAGACCGCACTGGTGCAGCTTGAGCTGCGGGCCGACCACGATGACCGAACGGCCCGAGTAGTCGACGCGCTTGCCGAGCAGGTTCTGGCGGAACCGGCCCTGCTTGCCCTTGAGCAGATCGCTCAGCGACTTCAGCGGACGGTTGCCCGGTCCGGTGACCGGACGGCCACGACGGCCGTTGTCGAACAGCGCGTCGACCGACTCCTGAAGCATGCGCTTCTCGTTGTTGACGATGATCTCGGGCGCACCGAGGTCGATCAGTCGCTTGAGCCGGTTGTTGCGGTTGATCACGCGGCGGTACAGGTCGTTGAGGTCCGAGGTGGCGAAGCGGCCACCGTCGAGCTGAACCATCGGGCGCAGCTCCGGCGGGATCACCGGAACCGCGTCGAGCACCATGCCCATCGGCGAGTTGCCCGACTGCTGGAAGGCCGCGACGACCTTCAGCCGCTTGAGCGCACGCAGCTTCTTCTGGCCCTTGCCGCTACGGATAGTCTCGCGCAGCGATTCGGCCTCGGCGTCGATGTCGAAGTTCTGGATGAGCTTCTGGATCGACTCCGCGCCCATCGAGCCCTCGAAGTACTCGCCGTAGCGATCGACGATCTCGCGGTAGAGGTTCTCGTCGACGATGAGCTGCTTGGGAGCCAGCTTGGTGAAGGTGCTCCAGATCTCGTCGAGCCGGTCCAGCTCACGCTGGGCCCGGTCGCGCAGCTGACGCATCTCACGCTCGCCGCCGTCGCGCACCTTACGGCGCACGTCGGACTTGGCGCCCTCGGCCTCCAGCTCGGCCATGTCGGCCTCAAGCTTCTGGGCGCGGGCCTCCAGGTCGGAGTCACGCTGATCGGCGACGGCCTTCTTCTCGACCTGCATCTCCGCTTCGAGAGTGGAGAGCTCGTTGTGGCGCATCTCGGTGTCGACCGCGGTGATCACGTAGGCCGCGAAGTAGATGATCTTCTCGAGATCCTTCGGGGCCAGGTCGAGCAGGTAGCCCAAACGCGACGGCACGCCCTTGAAGTACCAGATGTGCGTGACGGGCGCGGCCAACTCGATGTGGCCCATCCGCTCACGACGCACCTTGGCGCGAGTGACCTCGACGCCGCAGCGTTCGCAGATGATGCCCTTGAAGCGGACGCGCTTGTACTTGCCGCAGTAGCACTCCCAGTCGCGAGTCGGTCCGAAGATCTTCTCGCAGAACAAGCCGTCCTTCTCTGGCTTGAGCGTGCGGTAGTTGATGGTCTCCGGCTTCTTGACCTCGCCGTAGGACCAGTTGCGGATGTCGTCCGCGGTCGCGAGACCGATCCGGAGTTCATCGAAGAAGTTGACGTCTAGCACGTAACTCCCTTTCCCCTTTCGGGACTAGAAAACTAACTACAGGCCGCAGGCAAGGCCGCGGTTCAGCGCCGCGGCTCCGCCGCGATCAGGCGAGGTCCTCGACGGACGCAGATTCATTGCGGGACAGGTTGATTCCGAGGTTGGCAGCAGCGCGCTCCAAGTCCTCGTCATCGCCGTCACGCATCTCGATCGCGGCACCGTCGCTGGACAGGACCTCGACGTTGAGGCATAGCGACTGCAGCTCCTTGAGCAGCACCTTGAACGACTCGGGAATGCCCGGCTCGGGGATGTTCTCGCCCTTGACGATCGCCTCGTAGACCTTGACCCGGCCGACAGTGTCGTCGGACTTGATGGTCAAGAGCTCCTGCAGCGTGTACGCCGCGCCGTAGGCCTGCATGGCCCAGCACTCCATCTCGCCGAACCGCTGGCCACCGAACTGCGCCTTACCGCCCAGCGGCTGCTGGGTGATCATCGAGTACGGACCGGTCGAGCGGGCGTGGATCTTGTCGTCCACCAAGTGGTGCAGCTTCAGGATGTACATGTAGCCGACCGTCACCGGGTACGGGAACGGCTCACCGCTGCGGCCGTCGTAGAGCACGGCCTTGCCGTCACCGTTGACAAGCACTTCGCCGTCGCGGTTGGGCAGCGTCGAGCTCAGCAGACCCTGCAGCTCGCCCTCGCGGGCACCGTCGAACACCGGCGTCGAGACGATGGAGTTCGGTTGCGACTCCCGCAGCTCGTCGGGCAGGTTGGCGGCCCACTCAGGTGTGCCGTCGACCTTCCAGCCGGCCTTGGCCACCCACCCGAGGTGGGTTTCCAGGATCTGGCCGATGTTCATCCGTCGCGGCACACCGTGGGTGTTCAGGATGATGTCCACCGGGGTGCCGTCCGGCAGGAACGGCATGTCCTCGATCGGCAGGATCTTGCCGATGACGCCCTTGTTGCCGTGGCGTCCGGCGAGCTTGTCGCCGTCGGAGATCTTGCGCTTCTGGGCCACGTAGACGCGGACCAGCTCGTTGACACCGGCGGGCAGTTCGTCGTCATCCTCACGGCTGAACACCCGGATGCCGATGACCTTGCCGGACTCACCGTGGGGCACCTTGAGCGACGTGTCGCGAACCTCGCGGGCCTTCTCACCGAAGATCGCGCGCAGCAGCCGCTCCTCCGGGGTCAGCTCGGTCTCGCCCTTCGGGGTGACCTTGCCGACCAGGATGTCGCCGTCACGGACCTCGGCACCGATGCGGATGATGCCGCGCTCGTCGAGATCGGCGAGCACCTCATCGGAGACGTTCGGGATGTCCCGGGTGATCTCCTCGGCGCCCAGCTTGGTGTCGCGGGCATCGATCTCGTGCTCTTCGATGTGAATCGAGGTGAGCACGTCCTCCTCAACCAGACGGCTGGAGAGGATGATCGCGTCCTCGTAGTTGTGGCCCTCCCACGGCATGATCGCGACGAGCAGGTTCTTGCCCAGCGCCATCTCACCGTTCTCGGTGCACGGCCCGTCGGCGAGTACCTGGCCCGACTCGACACGCTGCCCGGCATCCACGATCGGACGCTGGTTGGCGCACGTGCCGTGGTTGGAGCGGGCGAACTTACGCATCCGGTAGGTATGCCGGGTGCCGTCGTCGGCCATCACGGTGATGTAGTCGGCCGAAACCTCTTCCACCACACCGGCCTTGTCGGTCACGACCACGTCGCCGGCGTCGATCGCCGCACGCAGCTCCATGCCGGTGCCCACCAGCGGTGCCTCCGAGCGCACCAGCGGAACCGCCTGGCGCTGCATGTTGGCACCCATCAGGGCGCGGTTGGCGTCGTCGTGCTCGAGGAACGGGATCATCGCCGTCGCGACCGACACCATCTGGCGCGGCGAGACGTCCATGAAGTCCACTTCAGCCGGCGTCACGTTCTCGACCTCGCCGCCCTTACGGCGAACCAGGACGCGGGACTCGGTGAAGCTGCCCTTGTCGTCGATCGGCGAGTTGGCCTGCGCCACGACGTGGCGGTCCTCCTCGTCGGCGGTCAGGTAGTGGATGTCATCGGTGGCGACACCGTCGACGACCTTGCGGTACGGCGTCTCGATGAAACCGAACGGGTTGACCCGCGCGTACACCGACAGCGAACCGATAAGACCGATGTTCGGACCCTCAGGGGTCTCGATCGGACACATCCGGCCGTAGTGGCTGGAGTGCACGTCGCGGACCTCGAGGCCGGCACGCTCACGGGACAGACCACCGGGGCCCAGCGCCGACAGGCGGCGCTTGTGGGTCAGACCCGACAGCGGGTTGTTCTGGTCCATGAACTGCGACAGCTGGCTGGTGCCGAAGAACTCCTTGATCGCCGCCACGACGGGACGGATGTTGATCAGGGTCTGCGGCGTGATCGCCTCGACGTCCTGAGTGGTCATCCGCTCGCGGACGACGCGCTCCATCCGGGACAGGCCGACCCGGATCTGGTTCTGGATCAGCTCACCCACGGTGCGCAGACGACGGTTACCGAAGTGGTCGATGTCGTCGACCTCGACGGGCACCTCGACGCCGCCGGGGGCGGTCATCGTCGGCTGCACCTCGTGCAGGCGCACCAGGTACTCGATGGTGGCGACGATGTCCTCTTCGGTCAGCGTCGAGCTGGTGATCGGCTGGCCGGCGTTGAGGCCCAGCTTCTTGTTCACCTTGTAGCGGCCCACCCGGGCCAGGTCGTAGCGCTTGTCCTTGAAGAACAGGTTCTCCAGCAGGGTCTGCGCGGATTCCTTGGTGGGCGGTTCGCCCGGGCGCAGCTTGCGGTAGATGTCCAGCAGCGCCTCGTCGGTGCCGGCGGTGTTGTCCTTCTCCAGCGTCGACATCATGATCTCGGAGAAGCCGAAGCGCTCCCGGATCTGCTCAGCAGTCCAGCCCAGCGCCTTGAGCAGCACGGTGACCGGCTGGCGGCGCTTGCGGTCGATACGCACACCGACGGTGTCGCGCTTGTCGACGTCGAACTCCAGCCACGCACCGCGGCCGGGGATCACCTTGACGCTGTGCAGCGTCTTTTCGGTGGACTTGTCGATGGTCTCGTCGAAGTACACACCCGGCGAGCGGACCAGCTGGCTCACCACGACACGCTCGGTGCCGTTGATGATGAAGGTGCCCTTCTCGGTCATCATCGGGAAGTCACCCATGAAGACCGTCTGGCTCTTGATCTCACCGGTGTTGTTGTTGATGAACTCGGCCGTGACGAACAGCGGGGCCGCGTACGTCATGTCCTTGTCTTTGCACTCGTCCACCGGCGCCTTGACCTCGTCGAAGCGCGGGTCGGAGAAGCTCAGCGACATCGAACCGGAAAAATCCTCGATGGGCGAGAGCTCGGCGAGTACTTCTTCGAGGCCACCGACCGGGCTGGGATCGCCCAGGGCGATCGCCTTCTGCCGCCACTCGTCCGCACCGATCAACCACTTGAAGGAATCGGTTTGCACGTCGAGCAGGCCGGGAACCTCTAGAGGCTCGCGCAGCTTGGCGAACGAAATTCGTTTCGGTGCTCCGGGAACGGAGTTAGAAGTAGTAGTTGATTTGCTCTGGCTAGAGACTGCCAAGATGCATCCTTCCAGCACCTAATGCGACTTCCCGGAAAATCCGGCTCGTCGCGAGATCTGCGTCGGTTCAGGCTGGCGTCCTCAAGGACCAAAGCCTGTCCCCGACGCACGCGACACGCGAATAGGTCACTGAGCTGGAGTTACTCGCTCAGGCGTGGACCACGGTGTCAGGTGCGGGTTGAGGTGGGCAGGAGGCAGCCAGCGCAACGTCCAACAATAGCGCAGAACGGCGCATTCCTCAACAACCGCATGCTGGGTTGGCTGGCGCTGGCTGGCGAACTAGCTACCCATACACACATGCTGGACAACAGACTGACCCGTTTGCGCCCTTCCGTCAAGGGATAACGCGGTGTTTGGTGTGTAAAACTTCCGCCCGATCGCTCAGACGGTGACGGTGGTCGGGTACTGCTGAGTGGGCGTGATCGGCCCCCACACCCCGAGTTGCCGGGCCCGCGCGACGAGGGCGTCGTACTCGGGGGCGAGGATGGTCTGATCGCGGGTCAGAATGTAGCCGGAGAAGCGCGACGGGTCACTGACGATGACCCACTTGTAGTCCGGGTCGTAGTCCATGATCCAGTAGTTGCCCGGTTCGGCGCTGCTCGGCGTGCTGCCGAAGAAGCCCACGTCAAGACGGGTGTTGAACGCCGGGTTGACCGAGACGGCGGTGCCGGTGATGTCGGTCTTCGGCCCGTTGGGCCCGAAGTAATTGCCCGAGTTCTGCACCTTGACCGTGCCATCCGGGTTCAGCGTGTACACCGCCGTGGTGTTGACCAGGCCCCAGGCGAACGGCAGCTTGACACTGCCCTGCTCGTACCAGGGCTGCCCGTTGGCGTACTCGGTGACGTCCACCGGCGGCGGGGCGGGCAACGTGGTGGCGCCGGCTTCGCCGAGCACGATCGGCTCGTTGACGCCAGTGTAAGGACCGGTCGGGCCGTAGATGCCGTAGAGCGGGTCGGTCGGGCTCTTGCCGGCATAGATGTCGTTGATCCAGCCGGAGGCAAAGGTGCGCACCGCATCCTTTGCTCCGGGCGGGGACGGCCTGACGATGATGGCGCTGGCGATCTCACCCAGCCAGGCGAACAGGTTGTTGCCCTGGATGACATCGGTGTGCGAACCGTTGTCGATCTGCACGCCGTAGAACTGGTCGCCGTAGAACAGCTGCATCAGTTCGGTGGCCACACCGTAGGCGTTCCAGCTCTGCGGCGGCGCCGCGATCTGATAGTCCGGAATCCCGGCGTTCTGCAGCGCGGTGAGCGAGTCGGTGAACAGCGGGTTGCGCGAGACGCCGTCGAACATGACGACGCCGAGCAGGTTGTCCACCTGATCGGTCTCCGTGATCAGCGCGCCGACCGCGGTGGCGAAGTTGCCGCCCGCCGAGTGCCCGGTGAGCAGGAACTTCTCCGGCAGCACACCGGAAAATCCGGCGGCATTGGCGCTGATGTTCAGCGCTGAGCGGCTGTCCTGGAACATCGACGCGACAGCTTCGCGCATCACCGCGCCACCGAGGTAGCAGCCCGGGCACAGCGGGTTGTCGAACCAGAAGATGTTCGGCACCACCACGATGCTGTTGGTCTCCTGGGCCAGCTCCTGGGCCATGCTGCCGTACCAGTCCTTGAAGCCCAGGAAGCCGTGCTGCAGCCAGATGATGCCGTTGGCCTGCACCGTTCCATCGGCCTGGGTCGGGAAGTACCAGTCCGCGGGAGCGGCGTATCCGTTGGTGCCAGCCGGGATGTCCAGCACGGCTGAACCGGTCCGGACGCCGGTGACGCCATTGCCGACGGTCACGACGGGTGTGTTGGGGTCCAGCCCGTTATTACCGCTGTTGACCGCCGGGGGCAGCTGGAAGCCGAAGAGTCCGCCGACGGTGTCGATCAGCCCCTTGATGAGGTAATCCCCGAACGAGAGCTGGTTGGCCTCGGCCGCAGGCAGCCCGACCGCAGCGGTGGGACCCATGATGATCTGCTGGTTGGACGCCGCGTACAGGCCGTACTGCGGGGCCTGCGGGGTCGCGCCGGCATACATGTCGTTGATCCACCCGTCGCTGAGGGTGTACACCGCCGCGGTGTTGCCCGCGGGCACCGGCTTGGTCACCAGCTGCAGCACCAAGTCGAAGAGCGGGTTGACGCCGAGCATCGAGTCGACGTGAGAGCCGCCCTGCAGGACGACGCCGATGAACTGGCCGGGCAGGGTCGCCGCCAGCACGTTGGTGGTGGCGCCGAACAGGTTCCAGCTCTGGGCTGGGGCGGCGATCTGATAGACCGGCTTGTCCGCGGCGGCCAGCGCGGCCACTTGATCGGCGAACGAACCGTCCAACGCGCCGTTGGAGACACCGTCGAACATCACCACGCCCACCAGGTCGGTGGGGTCGTACTGCGCGTCGGTTCCCTCGAGGTAGTCGTCGGCCACCGCGGTGGCGAACCCGCCGCCGGCGGAGTGCCCGGCGAGCACGAAGCGCTCCGGCAGGGCGGTACCGGTGAATCCGGCCGCTGTCGCGCTGCTCAGCAGCGTCGCGCGGTTGGGCCCCAGCAGCGCCGCCGCGTCGACCTGGGTGACCTCGCAGGTGAGGCAGCCACCCGAGAACGTGATCGGAATGGAGGACAGGGTCGGGGCCACCACGATGCTGTTGGTCTGCTTGGCCAGGTCCTGGGCCAGCGCCGAATAGAAGGTGTTGGTGGCGCCGAAACCGTGCTGCAACCAGATCACGCCCTGGGCGTCGACGGTGCCGTCGGCCTGCGTCGGGAAGTACCAGTCGGCGGCGACGGTTTGGCCGATGAAGGCGCCGGGGAGTTCCAGCCGGGAATGGCCGATCAGGACACCGGTGACGCCGTTCGTGCCGTTGGGCAGCAGCACCGTCGAGTTCGTCACCAGCGCGGCGGGCTCGGTGGTGCCGGCCGCTGAGCGGGGGGCCACGCCCAGACCCGAGAGCAGGTTGAGCATGGCGGTGGCGAGCAGGCCGGACGCGGGCTCCGTCGTGGCGGCGGCGCTTGCGGTCACGGTGCCGGCCGAGGCGATGATCTGGTCGATCTGAGCCTGTCGCGCCGCTGCCACCGCCGCACGCCGCGAGGTCCCTACGGCAACAGAAACCGGGACAGTCTGCGGTGCTGCGGTTTGTGTCGTGGTCACGTCGGTGGCGGTGTCGACGGTGGAGGCCGCCGGTGTCGCGGTCGGGTCGGCCTCGTCCGTAGCGCCGGTGTCGACCTTCGGGGTGGTCGGTGTCGCGGGCTTGGGTGTCTGGCGGTCGACGGTCGAACGCGACGACTTTCCGGCCGAGGCTGCCGACCGTGCCGCCGCCGCCGCCTTGGCAGCGCGCTTGCTGCCCCCGGTGGCTTTCGGGCTCGACGGCGAGGAATTCGAGGACGCCTGCGGGTTGCCCGAGCTGTCGTCGGTGCCGTCGGCGTGGGCCGCACCCGACCCCGCTAACAAGGCCGCGCCCATTCCAACGACCACCGCACCAGTGCCCAACAAGACGCGCCGTTCAGCCATCCACTCCAGCCTTCCTATTGACGATGTCGGAAACGTATCTACTGAAGAGGCGTTCGGTATACGAAATCCGTTGTCCTGAACGGACACGTCATAAGTTGGTCAGACAGCGACGAGCGCGGGCTGCGTCGGCAGCACGATGCCGGCGGCCTGACCGAAAATGATCGCCTGGCCCGCAGCGCCGTAGTAGCCGTACTGCGGATCGCCCGGCCCGGCGCCGGCATAGAAGTCCTTGATCCACCCGTTGGCCAGTGTGTAGACCGCCGCGGTATTGCCCGCCGGGGACCGCCTCGTGACCAGCTGAGCGAAGAAATCGATGAGCGGGTTGCCGCCCAGCATCGAGTCGACGTGTGAGCCGTCGACCAGTTCCACCCCGACGAATTGGCCGGGGCGGCCCGCGATCAGGTCGCCGGTGGTCTGGCCGTTGGCATTGAGGGCCTGAGGCGGCGCGGCGATCTGATACACCGGGATCCCGGCCAGCGAGGTCAGTGCGGTGCCGAAAGAGGTGGAGTTGATGGCGACGCCGTCGAACATGACGACGCCGAGCAGATGGTTGTCGTCGCCGGGGGCCAACGCATCCTCGTAGAAGCCGCCGGAAATGGCCGCCAGGCCGCCACCCGCGGAGTGGCCGCTGAGGACGAACGACTCGGGAAGCGTTCCGGTGTAGCCGGCCTGGCTGGCGCTGATGGCCAGTGCGGCCCGCTCGCCGAGGAACAGTGACGCCACGCCCTGCTGCATGGGAATCCCGGACAGGAAGCAACCGGCACATGTCGGCGACGGGAATGACGGCAGCGTCGGTGCCACCACGATGCTGTTGGTCTGCTGGGCCAGCGACATCGCCAGCGCCGAGTACCACGGGGCTTGCGACAGGAAGCCGTGCTGCAGATAGATCACGCCGGTGGCGTTGACCGAGCCGTCGGCCTGCGTCGGGAAGTACCAGTCCGTCGCTGCTGTGTACGAGTTCGAGCCGACCGGGATCGTCAACGTCGAGTGGCCGGTCTTCACGCCCGTCACGCCGGTGGGCGTCGGAGCTGGATCGACAGGGGCCACCGGCGCGGGCGCGGTGGAGGCCACCGGTGCGCCAGCCGATCCGCCGAAGATCAGCGGCAGTGTGACGGCGGTCCAGGCTCGCATGGCCTGTTCCAGCGGGCCTAGGGAGTTGGCGATCGGCGTGGGCAGCACGACGGCGGCGGCGTCACCCATGATGATCGGCTGGCCGGCGGTGCCGTAGAGGCCGTACACCGGGGCGTCCGGCCCGGCACCGGCGTAGAAGTCGTTGATCCAGCCGGTGCTCAGTGTGTAGGTGGCCTGGGTGTTGCCCGGCGCGGACCACCGGGTGACCAGCTGTGCGGAGATGTCGACCAGGGGGTTCGACCCGAGCATCGGGTCGACATGCGAGCCGTTGACGAGCACGACGCCGTCGAACTGGCCGGGGCGCAACTCCAGCAGTTGATCGGTGGTGACGCCGAAGGCATTCCACGTCTGGGCCGGCGCGGCGATCTGGTAGACGGGGATGTCGCGGGTGTCCAGGCTGGTGATCGCCTGCGGCAGGGTGCCGTTCATGTTGACGCCGTCGTACATCACCACGCCGAGCAGGTGGTTGGTGTCAGTGGGCTGCAGGCTGTCGATGTAGTAGCCGCCCACCGATACCGACCAGCCACCGCCCGCCGAATGCCCGGCCAGGACGAAGTCCTCGGGCAAGGTGCCCTGGAATCCGGCGGCGTTGGCGCTGACGTTCAGCGCGGCCCGCTCGCCGGTGAACATGCTGGCCGCACCTTGTTGCAGCGGAACGCCGTAGAGCGTGCAGCCGGGGCATCCCAACGATGGGAACGACGACAGCGTCGGCGCGACCACGATGCTGTTGGTCTGCTGGGCCAGCGTGGTGGCCAGCGCGGAGTAGAACGCCTTGTCGGCCAGGAACCCGTGCTGCAACCAGATGACGCCGTTGGCTTGCACGGTCCCGTCGGCCTGGGTCGGTAGATACCAGTCGGCTGGGGCGTCGTAGGCGGTCGATCCGGCCGGGATGGTCAGCGTCGAGTGGCCGACCTTGACCCCGGTGACACCGTTGGTGGACGGCGGGGCGACGACCGCGGCGAGGCTGCGATTGCTGGTCCCGACCGCGGTGGCCGCGGTGGGTGCCGGCGCGGCAACGCCGGCCGCGGGGCTGGACTCGACGAGCACGGGGCGACCCGTCCTGCCGGTGGCTTTCGTCGTCGTCGAGGCAGAAGCCGTGGCAGGCGTCAGGTCGGCGGAGGAGTCGGCCCGCGCCCCCGAGACCACGGCGGCCGGCGCCGCGCGACGCTTGGCCGCCACCGCCTTGATGGCGGTGTTCGGCGACGGCGCGGCCGCAGACGTGGAGGTATCGGCGTGGCGACCGCTGCCGCCGGCGCCGTCGCTATCGGCCGAGGCCGTGCCCGCACCGGTCAGCAGTGCTGCGCCGAGCCCGACGAAGACAGCAGCGCTACTCCACCAGACCCGTCGGTTCCCCAGCACCCAGCCGCCTTCCTGTGACGATCGGGCACACGGTATCGAAGGCACGGGCTTACCGGCGGCGCTTTGGTCCTTTTGTCCCGCAGGCCGGTTCAGGCCTGGCGCACGGCCACCGGGATGCCGGTCAGCCGGGCCATCCTCCCGCCGCTCTGCGCGAAGGGTTAGCTCGTGGTGTCGTCGGCGTGCGCGGCGTGGGCGGGCTCGCCGACGAACGTGTGGGTCGGCAGCTTGTGGGTGCCTTCCAGGTCGTCGAGGATCGCCTGCTGAGCGGCCGGGGGCAGCGTGTGCAGGATCTGGCGAACGCGGGCCTGGCGACGACCGACCGCTTGACGCTCGGGCAGGCCCGGGGTCGCCTGGATCTGCGGCGGCACGCCTTCGATGTCTTCCACACCGCCGTCGTGGTGGCCGGCGTCGGCCAGCGCCTGCTCCTCGGCCATCGTCGACTCGTCCTTCTCCTCGGACATGCCGATCGGGCCGATGCGGCGGCCGTTGAGGAACTGCTTGACGACAGGTTCGTCGCTGGTCAGCAGCACCTCACGGGGGCCGAACATCACCAGATGCTTGCGGAAGAGCATGCCCATGTTGTCGGGCACGGTGCGCGCGATGTTGATGTTGTGGGTCACGATCAGGATCGTGGCGTCGATCTGGGCGTTGATATCGATGAGCAGCTGGCTCAGGTACGCGGTACGTACCGGATCCAGACCGGAGTCGGGCTCGTCGCAGAGGATGATCTTGGGATCGAGCACCAGCGAGCGCGCCAAGCCGGCACGCTTCTTCATGCCGCCGGAAATCTCACCGGGGAACTTGTTCTCGTCACCGCCGAGACCGACCATGTCGAGCTTCTCCATGACGACCTGGCGGATCTCGCTTTCCTTCTTCTTCGTGTGCTCACGAAGCGGGAAGGCGGTGTTGTCGTAGATATTCATCGAGCCGAACAGGGCGCCGTCCTGGAACATGACGCCGAACAACGTGCGGATCTCGTACAGCTCTTTAGCCGAGCACTGGATGATGTCCGTGCCGTCGACAATGATCTTGCCGCGCTCGGGACGCAGCAGACCGATGAGCGACTTGAGGAACACCGACTTACCGGTACCGGACGGGCCGAGCAGCACGCTGACCTCACCGGCCGGGACGTCCAGCGTCACGTCTTCCCAGATGCGCTGAGAACCGAACGACTTGGTCAGTCCCTCGACCTGAATACCAATGCCCACGCGAGATCCTTCCGCCCACACCGATGTTCCACTGGCTCGACGACCTGTGGTTTGAGTCACTGTAGCGCACGAGGTTAGCGCTCACTCAGTTTGTGCACCTACCTGTAATCGACCGGTGTTCATTGCACCTGAAGCAACGAAAATCCCCCGCGAGCACAGTGGCTCGCGGGGGATTTCGTGGATACGAAAACTACTTGACGGTGACCGTGGCGCCAGCGGCCTCGAGCTTCGCCTTGGCGTCCTCGGCGGCCTCCTTGGTGACCTTCTCGAGCAGCGGCTTGGGAGCGCCGTCGACGAGGTCCTTGGCCTCCTTGAGGCCCAGGCCGGAGACGATCTCGCGGACGACCTTGATGACGCCGATCTTCTTCTCGCCGGCACCCTCGAGGACGACGTCGAACTCCGACTGCTCCTCGGCGGCCTCGGCCGGGGCAGCAGCACCCGGAGCGGCGGCAACGGCGACCGGAGCGGCCGCGGTGACGTCAAAGGTCTCCTCGAAGGCCTTCACGAACTCGGAGAGCTCGAGCAGGGTCAGTTCCTTGAACGCGTCGAGCAGTTCTTCGGTGGACAGCTTTGCCATGGTGGTTCCTTTTCTTTATTCGGTGTGGGTTGGTTGGTCTCAGGCGGCGGATTCTTCGCCGGCCTTCTTCTCTTGCAGAGCTGCAGCAAGGCGAGCGACCTGGGACGCGGGCGCCACGAACAGCGCTGCGGCCTGGGACTGCTTTGCCTTCAGAGCGCCGGCGACGCGCGACAGCAGCACCTCGCGCGACTCGAGGTCAGCGATCTTCTCGACCTCGGCGAGGGTCAGCGCGCGACCCTCCATGTAGCCGCCCTTGATGACGAGGGCCTTGTTCTCCTTGGCGAACTTCTTGATCGCCTTCGCGGCGTCGACGGGCTCGCCCTTGACGAATGCGATTGCTGTCGGTCCGGCGAACAGTTCGTCGATGCCTTCGATCCCGGCTTCCGCCGCGGCACGCTTGACCAGCGTGTTCTTGGCGACGGTGTACGTGGCGGTGCCGGCGAGCGAGCGACGCAGCTCGGCCAGGTTGGCCACGGTCAGACCGCGATACTCGGTGACGACGGTGGCCGTCGCCTCTTTGAACTGTTCGGCGATGTCGGCAACCGCGGTGGCTTTGTCAGCCTTGGCCATACATGCCTCCTTGTGGTGGTTACACCGCCGGAGGGCCAGAACACACGAACGCCCCGACGCAGAGCGGCCGGGGCGTGAAGAAACCGCGTAGAAATGCGGTCGAGCCTCGTCCTCCTGCGTGGGCCGCCTGGGTATCCAGGACCTTCAACCGATTGCTCGGTGACCGACGGTCTTCGGTGGAACCCGACAAGAATAGCGTGACCGGCCGGGATCAGCCAAAACGGGCAGCTGCCCCGTTGCCCATTCCCGGCGAGTAGGCGCCCATGCGCAGCAGCGCGGCCGCCCCGACCAGTCCCGCTTCACCGCCGAGCGCCGCGGGTACCACCCGCAGCCCGGCGATGAAGTCCAGCCGGGCGTAGTTGCGCAGCGCCGCGGTCAGCGGGTCGAACAGCACCGCTCCCGCCTTGGCCACTCCCCCGCCGATGACGACCAGATCGAGGTCACACGTCGCGCCCACCGACGCGATCATGGCCGCGATGGCGGTCGCGCCCCGCCGGAAGGCCCGCAGCGCAATGTCGTTGCCGGCCGCGGCGGCGTCGGCGAGTTCCTTGGCGTCCGCGCCTGTCCAGCCCTGTTCGCGGGCCCACTTCGCCAGGTGCGGTCCACTGGCGATCGCCTCGACGCAGCCCCGGGCTCCGCAGCTGCAGGCCGGTCCGTCGGTGTCGACGATGACGTGCCCGACGTGCCCGGCGTTGCCCGTCCGGCCGGCGTAGGGCACCCCGTCGAGGACCAGGCCGCCGCCGATACCCGTCGACACGACCATGCCGAGCATGAACTGGGCGCCCTGCCCGGCGCCGCGCCAATGCTCACCGAGCGCCATGCACAGTCCGTCGCCGCCCAGCCGCACCGGTACCCCGGGCACGGTCTCGGCGACTTTCTGGCGGATCGGGAATCCTCGCCATGCTGGAATGTTGACCGGGCTGATGGTGCCGTCCGGCAGGTGGATCGGTCCGGCCGAGGAGATGCCGACGCCGGCGACCGGACCCGCTGCCGCCGTCAGCGTCTCGGCGACGGTGCGCGCCGCGGCCGCCCACACCACTTCGGGGTCGGCCGAGTCAGGGGTGGGCTCGCGCGTCTGGAAAAGCAGCCGGCCGTCGGGGTCGACGAGTCCGCCGGCGATCTTGGTGCCGCCGATATCGAGAACCAGGGTGGCTGTCATCAGTGCCTGTGGGTGTTGTCGGGTTGGCGGGGATCGCCGGGATGTTCGTAGCCGGGTGCGAGCCACACCAGCGCGGCGCTGCGCGCAACGAGCCATCTCCGGAAGACCTGCCGCCGCTGCGCGCCGCGCAGGTGTGCGGCCAGCTCGTCGCGCACCGCAAACCGGCCGGGATTGCGGCGCTCGTAGTCGGCGACCTGGGCCTCGGATACGTCCACCTCGCCGGTGACGTGGGCGAACACCGCGCGAGCCAGCGGCTCGGCGAGAACGGCGGCGGCGACGCTGCCGATCTCCAGCCGCGCGGTCATATCGGGCAGGACGTCGTCCTCGCTCGGGGTGTCCGCTGTGACGGCGACGCCCAGCGTGCGGGCTTCGGAGGCGACGACCTGTTCGGTCACCAACAGCTGGGTGAGCCAGCGGCGCAGTTGCCGGCCTTCACTGGTGCCCGGCCGGGGCAGGGCCGCCACTTGAGGTGTGCTGCGCAGCTTCGTCTCCCGCGCGTCGATCTCGCTGACGACGATCGGGGTGCCCGCGACGGTGGCGGCGACGCTCATCGGACTGTCACCGCCACAGCGGGTGTGTAGAGCAGTCGGCCCGTGCAGCCGATCCGGATCAGCGCCCACCACCGGCCGGGTGCCTGCCCCGGCGGTGGCGCGACGTCGAACACCACCTCGGCACTGGATCCGGCGCGTAGCACCGCACCGCGCACGGCCGGGCCGATCCACTCCCAGGTACCCCACGGACTGATCACATGGGCTTCCAGTGCGAGGTCAGCACGCGCGCCGGAGGCCACCGTGACAGCGAGTCGGGCGGTCTGTCCTGGTGCGACGACGACATCGTCGGGTTCGGTGGCCAGTCGCACGAGTTGACCGCCGGGTTCGGACCCGACCGACACCACGCAGACGTCTTCGACGGTCTGCCGCCAGGCCGGCGGCACCTTCCCGCCGAGCTTGAGCTGTGCGCGCACCGGATACTCGCCAGGCTCGGCATCCTCGGGCACGGTCAGGACGATGTCGGCCGCCTCATGTCCGCGAGCGGGCAGCGTGAAACGGACCTCTTCGGGCTGCGCCGACCAGCCGCGCGGAAGCCGCAGGCGCACAGCACCTTTCAGCGTGGTGTCGGTGCAGTTGCTGGCCATGGTGAGGCGCACCGCGACCTTCTTGCCCGGATCGGCGGTGAGGGCCTCCGGGTGCAGGTGCGCGACGGCAGGTAGACCGCCCAACGGTGCCGGGCCGCGGTTGTGCAACCAGTAGCGGGCATACAGGGGTTGCGCGTCTTCGGAGTCGGGCCCGAGTGCCGCGCCGGCACTGTCGAGAACGGGTGTGACCGTCAGCCGCGCCCGCAGGGTGGCGATCTGATAGCCGTGCAGGCTCAAGTCCGCCGCACCGCGGGGCTCCTCGAGCAGGTCGGCGGCGAGCACGTCGGACACCGTGCCCACCCCGGATGCCAGTGCGATATCGGCTGTCTCACCGCGTGTCTCGACGAGACGCAGGGTGACATCGGCGGGGTCGACGGTCGCCGCGCTTCCCACGGCTGTCGGATTTCCGGCGGATTTGAGCGCACCGAGCGCCACCGCACCCGAGGGCTCGACGCTCAGCAGCGAGCCGTCGGCAGGCAGGACACCGGCCGCCTCATCGGCGGCCACGACAACCAGCGGGTGGTTGAATTCTGCACTGCGTAGCGATGTTTCGCTCCGGCGCCAGTCACCGTCGCCGGATACCAGGGCGAAGTCGAAGCTGTGGGTCCAGTGTTGCAGCTGGAAGTTGGACCCGTCGGGGGCCTTACGTTGCGGCGGATCGATCCACACCCCGGACGGCCACCCCGTACATGACCGCATCAGCGAGCTGTGCAACGTGTGATCGGACTCGATGGCGAAGCCGGGCACACCGCGGTTGATCAGCGCGACGGTCCGCGACGCGAAGTCACCCAACTCTGCCGGGGCGTCCTGGGTGACCAGGATTTCAGCGTCGTCGAGGTCGTCGACCAGGGCGGCGATGGCATCGCTGAGGCCGTCGGCCCAGTGCCCGGCGACGATCAGCACGGGCAGCGCCAACACCGCGCGCAGATCGGCGTCGGGCTGCCACACCCGATCCAGGGGTGCCGACGCCGGCACCCACACCCGGGCCTGGCCGTCGGCGGTGAGTTGGCGGTGCAGTTCGGCGGTGTAGGCGTGGCCTGCGGCAGCGAGAACCTCTGCAGTAAAGGCATTCTCGTCGGGGCCGCCGAGTGAGATGCGGGCGTCGGGAAGGTTGGAGTCGACGTCGAGGTGCCCGTAACGAGGCCGCGATGCGCTGCTGCAGGTGGCGGTGACGCCGGCCCGCACCAGCGCGACCACGAGGTCGCGGGCCACCGCAGCCGCGGTATCCTCCGACGGCGCAATCACTTCGGCTACCGACACCGCACGCGTTCGGGTTCCGACCCGAACACGCACCGCCGAGGACAGTCCGAACCAGCCGTGCGCCGGATTGTCCAGCGTCCAGGGATGTTGGGCGGAGTCGACGGCGCGGTCCTCACCGGAGGCGTGGTCGTGCATGAGCCCGAACCCACGGCCGACGACCGCATCGCCCACTTCGCTGACCGGTAGCGCACCCGGCACCGGGCAGGGCCACCGCAGCCGGACGAGCTTGTCTGCGCCGGTGAACTCCTCGATGGTGGTGCGGCAGTCGACCCGGTCGATACCGTGCCAGAGGGTCAGCACCTGGTTGTAGCGCAGGGCGTCGCCGATGGTTCCGCGCACCACGATTCGCTGGCCGAGTGGGCTGCGATAGGCCTGTACCGTGTCGGCGGCGAAGGCCGAGGAACACAGGACAGCGCCCTTGGGCAGCAGATGCCACGGGCCTTCTCCGGCCTGCGGGTGCGCCGGATACTCGTCGTAGACGGCGAGTTCGTTGCCGACCCGACCCGCGGCGATGAGTTCGACGCCGGAATCCAGCTCGACCAATGACTCCACACCGCCACCGCGGGCGGGGTCGACGCGCAGCCGGTGGTGATCGTTGGCAATGTCGTTGCCCGCCAACGGCTCCCACGAAGACGGCAGCTCGGAGTCGCGTAGCTGATAGGAGCGCCAGCCCACCGATCCGACGTCGGCGGCCCGCCAGCTCACCTCATAGCCGTCATCGGAGACCACCGTCGGCAACTCGTTCCCGTCGGCATCGGTCACCGCGACCGCAGTGCGCGCCGGCTCGCTGAGGCGAACCGTGGCGATATCTGTTCGCTTGTGCGCCAAAGGATTCCAAACCACCAGAGAGCCCGCCGACGGCGCCACCGCACGCGAGAGCAGGGTCAACGCACTGGCACGGGTGACGCGCCCGATCTCCCACGCGTCGCGCCAGCCCGTCAACAGGTCCAGGTACACCTGGTCGGACTCCGAGCCGGTGATCGCATCGTGGTGGGCGCCGTAGGCCAGTTGGACCCAGGCCTTGGCCAGCGCCGCCTCGGGGTAGCGGGCCCCGGTCAGCAGGGCCGCGAACACCGCGAATCGCTCGGCGCCCAGCACCGCGTCCTCGGCGGCGCGGTTGGCCTGCTTGGTGTCGATATAGGAGACGTCCTTGCCGGTGTAGATCGGGTTCATGTCGCGGGTCTGGGGCGAGGGCGCCACGCCGCGTTCCGCAGCCTCCGCGCGCACGGCGGCGAAGAACTCGCTGGGGAGCGCGCAGACGAATCGAGGCCAGGTGTAGCGGGCATTCCAGTCGCGGTGGATCTCGGTGACCCAGGCGTTGGGCGGGGTGTAGTCGGTGCCCACCGGCAGCAGTACGTTGCGGGTCAGCGCCACCGATTTCAGCCCGGCGAACAACTCGTAGGTGGCCGCCTCGGCCTCCTGCAGCGAGGCCGACGAATCCATCCACCAGCCCGCCGAGTAGTGCGCAGGCATGTAGTGCGTCAGCAGCCCCAGCCCAGAAGGGGCGATCCACTCGAACTCGCTGCTGAACTGCATGCGCCGAGGGTCGCCGTCACCAGCCATCGGCCCCCACTGGTGGTGCGGACCGCGGGCCCACGAACTCGACGTCAGGCCGGCCTCGGCGGCCATCCCGGGGAACTGCGGGTCGTGGCCGAACACATCGAGCTGCCACGCCGTGGAGGGGTGCGCACCGAGTATGTCGCGCTGAAATCCGATGCCGTGCACGAAGTTCCGGATGGACGTCTCGGCGCCGGTGAGGTTGGTGTTCGGTTCGTTGTAGGTCCCGCCCATCACCTCGACCCGACCGTCGGCGATGAACCGGAGCAGGTCAGCCCGGTCTTCGGGATGGGTGTCGAAGTACGGCTTGAGGTAGTCGACCTCGGCCAGCACGAACTTGTAGACCGGGTCACGGCGGGCCATCTCCAGGTGCGCGGCGACCAGGGCGAAACCGTTGTTCTGCTTGGCGCGCCCGGGCGGTTCCTCATGCCACACGCTGGTGTAAGCGGCCTGGGTGTTCCACCACACCGGGTCGTAGTGGAAGTGGCTGACCATGTACATCGTCCAGCCCGCCTCGGCGACGATGAACTCGAAGGTCTGCTCGTCGCCGCCCCAGGACACCCGCGCCGCTCGCCGCTCCCTCGGCACCGCCCGCTCGACGAGCACCGGAACCTCCAGCGTCCCGTCGCCGGCCGCAACGGGTGCCTCACCGGCAAGCCCGTCGCCGTCGATGCGTACCAACTCGGCGCCCGAGGCGCCGGTGTAGCCGATTCGCACCACTTGCAGCGGCGCGTCGGGAGGCCCGACGAACAGCTCCGTTGATTCCGCGGAGGTCACACGCACGCGGTCAATCTACGACCGATACCCCCGTCACCGGGGCAACACGTCGATGATCAGGTGACCGCATCGGCCAGCAGCCGGGCCATCGCCGATGCTCCGTCGGCCACCTCGGCGGGCTCGAGCACCTCGAACGCGATGCCCGGCATCGCGAGGTACAGCGCCAGCCGCCGGGCGTCGTCAGCGCCGGTGACGACGATGCACGCATCGGGCCCGTCCTCCTCGACGGTCACCGACGACGGGGAGAAATGCTGCACGAGAACATCTTTGGATGCCCGATAGCGAACGCGGGCAACGTAGCGGTACGGCGAGGCGCTGATCGCACGGCCGACGTAGGCGGCGGCGTCGGGGGCGTCCCGCACGGTGAAGGTCGTTCCCCGCGCCCGCACATCGGCCATCCGGTCCAAGCGAAGGCTCCGCCAGTCGTGGCGGTCGCGGTCGTAGGCCAGCAGGTACCACCGCCGCCCG
Source organism: Mycobacterium sp. NBC_00419 (assembly GCF_036023875.1). Classification (NCBI taxonomy): domain Bacteria; kingdom Bacillati; phylum Actinomycetota; class Actinomycetes; order Mycobacteriales; family Mycobacteriaceae; genus Mycobacterium; species Mycobacterium sp. NBC_00419. Next base: position 3,762,065 of record NZ_CP107931.1, on the reverse strand, counting down.
GTGGTGACCAGTTGATAGGGCTCGAGTCGACGGCTGCTGGGCGCGCCGGCGCGGTCGACGTAGGAACTGTCGACGTGCTCGTGGTCGCGACAGGCCCGCGCCAGCGTCATCAACACCTCCGGGTCGATCGGCGTCTCAGGGTTGGGCGTCAGCGTGACTGTCGAGTCGTGAATGGCCGCGACCTGCGAGCGCAGCTTGGCCGGCATCACCTGGTCGAGCTTGCTCAGCGCGCGCAGCGCCGCTTCACCCATCCCTGCGACGCTGCCGCCTGCGGCCAGGCGCAGGCAGACCGCCATGGCGACCGCCTCGTCGGAATCGATCAGCAGCGGCGGCAAAGAAGCGCCCGCCCCCAGCTGGTAGCCGCCACCGTGGCCGGTGCTGGCGTGCACTGGATAGCCCAGCTCACGCAGCCGGTCGACATCCCGGCGCACGCTGCGGGTGGTCACGCCGAGGCGCTGCGCCAGCTCGGGGCCGGACCACACCCGTCTCGACTGCAGCAACCCCAGAAGTTGCAGCACCCGGCTCGTCGTCTGCGGCATGCCACCAGTCTCGCGCACTTCGAGGACAGAACCTGTCCGCTATGGCTGACAACCTGGACCCATGACGTGGACCAGACAACTCGCCGACCAGCTCGACTGGCACTGGCAGCACCAGTTGCGCCCGCGCCTGGACGGCCTGACCGATGCCGAGTACTTCTGGGAGCCGGTGGCCGACTGCTGGACCGTGCACCGTGGGCAGGAGCGAAGCGACCCGGAGATAGCGACCGGCGGGCAGGAGCGAAGCGACCCGGGGATAGCCACCGGCGGGCAGGAGCGAAGCGACCCGGGGATAGCGACCGTCGATTTCTCGTATCCGCCGCCGCAGCCGGAGCCCTTCACCACCATCGCGTGGCGGCTGGCCCACGTCATCGTCGGCGTGTTCGCGATGCGCAACCACTCCCACTTCGCCGGCCCGCCCGCCGACTATCAGAGTTGGACCTATGCCACCGGCGCCGACACCGCGCTGACCCAACTCGACGAGGAATACCACCGCTGGAACACCGGGGTGCGAGCCCTGACCGACGATGATCTGCGCCGGCCCTGCGGCCCGGCCGAGGGTCCCTATGCCGACCTTCCGATGTCCGAACTGGTTCTGCACATCAACCGCGAGGTCATCCACCACGGTGCCGAAATCGCTTGTCTACGAGACCTGTACATCCACTCCTGAAAGGATTCCATATGCCCGCCCTCGCCCCACCCGTCCACGACGAACGCCACGCCCTGCGCGAGTTTCTCGCCTACCAGCAGAGCGCCTTCGTCGCCGTCGCCTACGGCCTGACCGACGATCAGGCACGTCAGACTCCGACCGCCAGTGCACTGTCGATCGGCGGGCTGATCAACCACGCCACCGGGGTCCAGAACAGCTGGATGCAACGCGTTGCGGCCGCCCCCGGCGAACCGCCGGCCGACACCCGACCGTTCGAGGAACGCGCCAGGGAATACGAGGAGCAATACGTGATGCGCGACGACGAATCGCTGGCGCAGGTCCTGGCGGCCTACGGTCGCCAGAACGCCGAAACCCTGAGCCTGGTCGAGTCCGCGGACCTCGACGCGGCGGTCCCGGTACCGCGTGACGCACCGTGGTTCCCGCACGACGTCGAGGCGTGGTCTGTGCGCTGGGTGTTCCTGCACATCATCAGTGAGCTGGCCCGTCATGCCGGCCACGCCGACATCATCCGCGAAAGCATCGACGGCGCAACCATGTACGAACTCGTCGCGGCGGCCGAGCAGCGGGAACCGCAACCATGGTTGACACCGTGGACGCCGAACCGGTGAAACGACCGCCAGCAAACACATCATTGTGACCGCCGTCGCTGCGCCACCGGGAAATTGGTGGTAATAGGCGCCGGTTTGGCACACTGGGAAGAATGAGTTCGACCAAACACCGCGAAGTAGCCAAGCTCGATCGGGTTCCGCTGCCGATCGAGGCGGCGCGCATCGGTGCGACGGGTTGGCAGCTCACTCGCACCGGCGCCCGAGTTCTGGCCAAGTTGCCCGGCCGTGGGCCCTGGCAGGACAAGGTCATCAAGGAGATTCCGCAGACCTTCGCCGAGCTGGGTCCCACCTACGTCAAGTTCGGCCAGATCATCGCCTCCAGCCCGGGCGCGTTCGGCGAATCGATGAGCCGCGAGTTCCGCAGCCTGCTCGACGCGGTCCCGCCGGCCGACGCCGCCGAGGTGCACAAGCTGTTCAAGCAGGAACTCGGCGGCGAACCGGGTGAGCTGTTCGCCACGTTCGAGGAGGAGCCGTTCGCATCCGCCTCGATCGCCCAGGTGCATTTCGCCACCCTGCACAGCGGAGAGGAGGTCGTCGTCAAGATCCAGCGCCCGGGCATCCGGCGCCGGGTCGCCGCCGATCTCCAGATCCTCAAGCGCTTCGCCCAGATCGTCGAGTTCGCCAAGCTGGGCCGGCGGCTCTCCGCCCAGGATGTGGTGGCCGACTTCTCCGACAACCTCGCCGAGGAGCTGAACTTCCGGATCGAGGCGCAGTCGATGGAGGCCTGGGTGTCGGGTCTGCATGGTTCGGCGTTGGGGCGCAACATCCGCGTTCCGCGGGTGCACTGGGAGTTCACCAGCGAGCGGGTGCTGACGATGGAGCGCGTTGCGGGCGTGCGGATAGACGACGTCAAGGAGATCCGCAAGAAGGGCTTCGACGGCACCGAGCTCGTCAAGGCGCTGCTGTTCTCCACCTTCGAGGGCGGGCTGCGGCACGGCCTGTTCCATGGCGATCTGCACGCGGGCAATCTGCTCGTTGACGACGACGGCAAGATCGTCTTCCTGGACTTCGGCATCATGGGCCGCATCGACGCTCGAACCCGTTGGCTGCTACGCGAACTGGTGTACTCGCTGCTGGTCAAGAAGGACCACGCATCGGCGGGCAAGATCGTGGTGCTGTTGGGCGCGGTGGGCACGGTCAAGCCGGAAGCCCAAGCCGCCAAGGACCTCGAGGCATTCGCCCAGCCGCTGACGTTGAAGACCCTGGGCGACATGTCCTATGCCGATATCGGCAAGCAACTCTCGACGCTGGCCGATGCCTACGACGTGAAGCTGCCGCGTGAGCTGGTGCTCATCGGCAAGCAGTTCCTCTACGTGGAGCGGTACATGAAGCTGCTGGCACCCACATGGCAGATGATGAGCGATCCCCAGTTCTCCGGCTACTTCGCCAATTTCATGGTCGAGGTCAGCCGCGAACATCAGAGCGACGTCGAGGTCTAGAACCTTGGAGATTCGTAGCGGCACGGCTCAAGTAGCCGACGGTGTGGAGATCTACTACGAGGACATGGGCAACCCCGGCGACCCGCCGGTGTTGCTCGTGATGGGCCTGGGAGCCCAACTCCTGTTGTGGCGCAACGGCTTCTGCGAGCGCCTGGTCAACCAGGGCCATCGCGTCATCCGCTATGACAACCGCGACGTCGGGTTGTCGTCGAAGCTGCACGGCCAACGCGCGGGCGGCGCTCTGGTGCCCAGCCTGCTGCGCTCCTTCGTCGGCCGGCCCAGCCGGTCGGTGTACACGCTGGAAGACATGGCCGACGACGCCGCCAACCTGCTGGATCATCTCGAGGTCGACCAGGCGCATGTCGTCGGCGCGTCGATGGGCGGCATGATCGCGCAGATCTTCGCCGCCCGGCACGCCCACCGCACCAATGCACTGGGAATCATCTTCTCCTCCAACAATTCTGCGCTGTTGCCGCCGCCGGCACCCAAGTCGCTGCTGTCGTTGATCAAAGGCCCGTCACCGGACTCGCCGCGTGAGGTGATCGTCGAGAACTCGATTCGAGTGAGCAGGATCATCGGCTCACCGGGCTATCCGGCATCCGAGGAGAAGCTTCGCGAAGAGGCCATCGAGGCCTACGAACGGGCGCATTACCCACAGGGCATCGCGCGGCATTTCGGAGCGGTACTGGGCAGTGGCAGCTTGAAGCGTTACGACCGGCAGATCAGTGCTCCTACCGTCGTAATTCACGGCCGCGCAGATAAATTGATGCGTCCGTCGGGCGGACGCGCGATCGCCTCGGCGATCCCCAATGCGCGTCTGGTGCTGATCGACGGGATGGCCCACGATCTGCCCGAGGAGTTGTGGGACGACATCGTCGGCGAGTTGAAGACGACGTTCTCCGAGGCGAGCCATTCGGCGGACTGAGCTAAGCTCGTCGGAGCAAGACCGCGGTGATCGCAGATCCCGTCGGGGGGGATGAGTGGTTGCTGCCTTAAGCATTCTGCGAAAGGCGCATCGAACAATGCCGAAACGGCTCACACCTCATTTCGACGACGTGCAGGCTCATTACGACCTGTCGGACGACTTCTTCAGGCTCTTCCTCGACCCCACCCAGACCTACAGCTGCGCATACTTCGAGCGCGACGAGATGACGCTGGAGCAGGCCCAGCTCGCCAAGATCGACCTGGCGCTGGGCAAGCTGGGGCTGCAGCCCGGGATGACGTTGCTCGACATCGGCTGCGGGTGGGGCGCCACGATGATGCGGGCGGTCCAGAAGTACGACGTCAACGTCGTCGGGCTGACGTTGTCGAAGAACCAGCGAGACCACGTCGAACGAATGTTCGCCGCGTCGGAGAGCCCGCGCACCACACGCATCGAGCTGATGGGCTGGGAGGAGTTCGACGAACCCGTCGACCGCATCGTGTCGATCGGCGCCTTCGAGCATTTCGGATTCGACCGCTATAACGACTTCTTCAACATGGCCTACAAGGCGCTGCCCGACGACGGGGTAATGCTGCTGCACACGATCACAGCGCTGACGTTGCCGCAGATGGCCGATCGCGGCATGCCGCTGACCATCGAGGTGGCGAAATTCGTCAAGTTCATCCTGACCGAGATCTTCCCTGGCGGACGCCTGCCGTCGATCGAGAAGGTCGAGGAGCATTCGGCCGGAGCCGGCTTCACCGTGACCCGCACGCAATCGCTGCAGCCGCACTACGCGCGAACCCTGGACCAGTGGGCTGCGGCGCTCGAGGGCAACCGGGATCAGGCGATCGCGGTGCAGTCCGAGGAGGTCTACGACCGGTACATGAAGTACCTGACAGGATGTTCACGGGCGTTCCGAATCGGGTACATCGATGTCGACCAATTCACGCTCGAGAAGCAACCACGACAAACGCACAGCTAGCAGCAGTTTCTGCGGATCGCCGGTGGCGCGACGGTATGGCCCGCGTCACATGAGGCATACTGACGGCCACACACCACCACACGCGGGGGCCGTGGTGCAGGAAATCTAGGAAGGTTTGAATCACCATGCCCGAGGCAACCGATACCAAGGACATGCGGCCCCATTTCGAGGAGATCCAGGCTCACTACGACCTGTCGGACGACTTCTTCGGCGTGTTCCAGGATCCGACCCGCAAGTACAGCTGCGCGTACTACACCGGACCGAATGCCACTCTGTCGGAAGCCCAGGTCGCCAATGTCGACCAGCACCTCGATCGGTTGGACCTCAAGCCCGGGATGACCCTGCTCGAGGTGGGCTGCGGCTGGGGACTGACATTGCAGCGCGCGATGGAGAAGTACGACGTCAACGTCATCGGGCTGACCTTGTCGAAGAACCAGAAAGCCTACTGCGATCAGCTGCTGGCCGGTGTCGACAGCGATCGCACCTTCGACGTGCGGCTCGAGGGCTGGGAGCAGTTCCACTCGCCGGTGGACCGGATCGTCTCGATCGAGGCCATCGAGCACTTCGGCTTCGAGCGCTTCGACGAGTTCTACAAGCGGTGCTTCGACATCCTGCCCGACGACGGCCGCATGACCATCCAGAGCAGCTGCGGCTACCACCCGGACGACCTGATTGCCCGTGGCAGGAAGCTGACGTTCGAGTTGGCCCGCTTCGCCAAGTTCATGGTCGACGTGATCTTCCCGGGTGGCCGCATCCCGAGCACGAAGATGTTGGTCGCGCACGGGGAGAAGGCCGGGTTCGTCGTGCCTGAACCGCTGTCGCTGCGCAACCACTACATCAAGACCCTTGGCATCTGGGCGGCGCGCCTGGAGCAGCACAAGGACGAGGCCATCGCGGCGGCCGGTGTCGAGAGCTACGACAACTACATGAAGTACCTCACGGGCTGCCAGTACTACTACCTCGACGAGACGCTCGACGTCAGCCTCGTGACCTACCTCAAGCCGGGTGCCGCCGCCTCCGCGTAGTCTCCGTTGGCATTTTCATCGGCGGGGTCTGTCGGATCGGGCGATCGTCGTTCGTCGAACAGGTAGAGAGTGCAACACAGGGTTGCACTCCCGACTCGAGGACGGCCACGATGTACTACTTCGCTCTGCTCCAGACGCCCGAGCGTGACCTCGCACCCGAGGATGCGCAGACGGAGATGCAGGCGTACCACGACTTCCACGCGCGGGCGCGCGAGGCCATCCGCGGCGGCGACGCGCTGGCCCCGATTTCCGAAGGCCTCCGGATCGACGGCGGACCCGACCATCCGGTGATCACCGACGGCCCGTTCGCCGAGGGCGCGGAGGTCGCCGGTGGCTTCTACGTCTTCGAAGCCGACAACCTCGACGACGCCCTCAAGCTGGCCGAACAGGTGCCGGCCGCCCGGTACGGCGCAGTCGAGGTGTGGCCGATGGTGCATTGGGCTCCCCCGGCTCAGCCGATCACCGGCGGCGACTGGCTGGCTCTGCTTTTGGAACCTCCCGCCGATGTCACCACGCCGGGCACACCCGAGTGGGACGCGGTTGCCCGTCGGCATGGCGATTTCGGTGCCGCGGCGGGCGACCACGCACTCGGCGGGGCGCCGCTGCATCCCCCGAGCACCGCAACGACGGTGCGGGTGCGCGATGGCGCGGTGCTCTTGACCGACGGGCCGTTCGCAGAGGGCGCGGAGGTGGCCAGCGGCTTCTATCTGTTGCGGGCTGCCGACCGCGATGAGGCGGCCAAGCTCGCCTCGATGATTCCGGCGTCGGCTGTGCAGCTGCGCCGCCTGGCGGGCGTTTCCCTCCTCTAGAGCATGCAGTCCCTGGACGGCGTCTTCCGGCGCGAGTGGGGACCGACGGTGGCCGCGCTGGCCCGTTGGTCCGGCGATCTCACCGTTGCCGAGGACGCCGTTCAGGAGGCGTGCTCAGATGCGCTCCGGGCATGGTCACGGGAGGGATTGCCCGACAATCCCGCGGCATGGCTGTTGACCGCCGCGCGCAACCGGGCCCGTGACCGTCTGCGTCGCGAATCACTTCGCCCGGGAAAGGAGTTGGCGGCTGTGCTCGACGACATCGTTGCCCGCACCGACCGGGCCGACGTACACCCGGTGCGCGACGACGAGTTGCGGATGATGTTCACCTGCGCGCACCCGGCCCTGGAACGCGCTTCGCAATTGGCGCTGACGTTGCGGCTCGTCTCGGGCTTGACGGTGGCCGAGATCGGGCGGGCACTGTTGCAGAGCGAGGCTGCTGTCGCTCAGCGAATCACCCGCGCCAAGAACAAGATTCGGCACGCCAACATCCCGTTACGGGTGCCCGAAGCTGATCTGCTGCCGCAGCGAACGCCACATGTGCTGTCGTGCATCTACTCGGTGTTCACCGAGGGCTACTGGTCAACCGCAGGCCCGTCGGCAATCCGCGACGAACTGTGCGACGAGGGCGTACGGCTGGCCGGTGAACTGTCTGCGTTGATGCCTGATGAGCAGGAGGCGCATGCCCTGTCGGCCCTTGTCCTACTGCATGATTCGCGGCGCACGACCCGCCTCGACGCCTCGGGTGCGTTGGTGCCGCTGGAGGAGCAGGACCGCAGGCGCTGGGACCGCGGCAAGATCGCCCGCGGGCTCGATGCGGTGGCCCGGGCGCGGGGTTCGACGGGGCCGTATCTCCCTCAGGCGGTGATCGCAGCGGTGCACTCGACCGCTCCGGACTGGCAACGGACGGACTGGGCGACGATCTGCCTGGCCTACGACCGACTGCTGGAGCTCACTGACTCCCCGGTGGTCCGGGTGAACCGGGCATTGGCGATCGGGCTTCGCGACGGACCGGAGGCCGGCTTGGCCTTGCTGGACAAGGCGGCCCACGATCCGCGGCTGGTCCGGTCGAACCTTGCCGCGACCGTCCGCGCCGACCTGCTGCGCCGCGCCGGGCGCCACCCGGAGGCCGCACAGTGGTACCGGAACGCTCTGGAACTCAACGGCTCTGAACCGGGCAAGGTATTTCTCCGACGGCGAATCACCGAATGCGGAGGGTGACGGCGAACTAGGGTCGGTTCATGCTCGCTGGTCGACTCGCAGATCCGAAATGCACGCTCGGCACCGATCCCCGGTCCGACCCACGAATGGTTGCCGCATTCGCCCCGCTCGGCCTGGCTGACGCTCTGCCGGATGCGCCGCTGACCGTCGACTCCCCTCTCGAACACCGGCTGGCATACGCGGCGGCCGCCGAGGAAGCGATCGGCGCGGTGTTCGACGCACTCGCCCTGGCCGCACCGGCACCCGGTGGTGTCAGCACGACGACGGTCACCATCCCCGGCGGCGACGGCAACGAGCTGACGCTGTTCGTCAGCCGGCCGGACGATGCGCGTGGGCCACTGCCGGCCGTCGTGCATTTCCACGGCGGTGGCATGGCGATCGGCAGCGCTTCGGATGCTGCGTATCGACATCTGCGCGAATGCCTGGCGGCGACCGGGTTGGTCGTGGTCGGTGTCGAGTTCAGGAACTCGGCGGGCCGACTCGGGGTGCACCCGTATCCGGCAGGACTCAATGACTGCGCGGCGGCCACCCGCTGGGTACACGCCAATGCCGCCGATCTGGGAGTCAGCCATCTGATCGTGGCGGGCGAGTCAGGCGGCGGGAACCTGACGCTGACGGTCACCCACAAAGCCAAGCGGGAGGGCTGGCTCGGCGAGATCGCCGGCGCGTACGCGCAATGCCCCTATATCTCCAACAAGTGGCTCGACTATCCGGCGGAGTTTCCGTCGCTGCGGGAGAACGACGGTTACTTCATCAGCTGCCAGCAGGCGGCGCTTCTGGGATCGGTGTACGACCCGTCTGGGGCGCATGTGAATGATGTGACCTGTTGGGCCGGCGAAGCGTCGGACGAAGAATTGACCGGATTACCGCCACACGTCATATCGGTCAATGAGCTCGACCCCTTGCGCGATGAGGGCCTTCTTTACTACCGGCGCCTACTCGCAGCGGGCGTTCCTGCTGCCGGGCGGATCGTCGTCGGCACCTGCCACGGCGGTGACCTGCTGTTTCCCGCTGTCATGCCGGAGGTTTTCGGGGCGAGCGTGCGGGATATCAGCGGCTTCGCGTATTCCTTGAGTTAGCAATAACTTTCGCGCAAGGCGACACCATGCGCGGCCGATTAAGATCAATTAATTTCGTCGTCAATAACCGCTCTCGTGCCGTTGGCGATTCCGTTGACAGCCCTATCTGGTGGTGGGACGCTTACGCCAGTTGTAAGGCTTTACACAGGGGGTCGGGGATATGTCCACAGCTACCGTGGTTCAGTTCGGAACCAAGAGGTTGCAAATCAGCACCGCAGCACTAGTAATCGCTGCGGCGGCCACGCTCACACCAGTGGTCGCTCACGCGGGGCCAAGCCTCGCACCTTTCGCCGAGAACATCGGCGGCGCCGCATCGCTCGTCGTAAATCCGGTAATCGTGCCGGGTAACTCCGCCAACGCGTCGGCGTCTGTCGTCACCGATCCATGCACCACAGCCAATTTCAAGCTGGGCTGCTACACGGTCGAGGGACTCGTCGCCGGTACCCAGGCCATCGTCCGAGGCGTGGTCGTTTACGTCGGAACTGTCGCCTATGTCTTCGTGGCGGCAACTGGCGAGCTCCTCAAGGCGGTAGGGAACATTCTCCCCGGCCCGGTGGGCGACTTCTTCACGAATGTCGGCGACGGAGTCAGCGCCTTCGCCACCAACATCGCCCAGACGTTCCACGTCGGACCGTATCTCACCGGCGCATAACCCAATTCAGGGAAACAACTCGTCAGCTGATGCCGACCGGCAGCTGGCGGGTTGTTCCACATTTGCCAGCTGTGTGGCTTCCACCCTAGGAAAGCCCGCATCAGAGCACGGGGGATTACTGAGTGGGTCTGAGCGACGAAGAAGACGACGACGAGCGGCGCCGCATGAGGCGCCGCAATGCTGCTTGGGCGGGGCTCGTAGTGCTCGTCGTCCTGATCGGCTTCGGTGCATGGCTCGGCTTCCGCGCGCAAGCGGCGAAGACTAACCTCGAACAGGCACGCGGTAGCGCCCAACAGGCCAAAGATGCCCTACTGCAGGGAAACACCGCGGACGCGTCGCGTTTCGCGGCCGACGCGCAGTCGCACGCCCAGGCAGCTCGCGATGCGACCTACTCCCTACCGTGGAACATCGCTTCTGCCGTGCCGTGGTTGGGCAGCCCGTTTAGAACCGGTCAACAGATATCGAACGTTGTGCTCGGCTTGACGACCGACGTGTTGAGGCCCACCGCAGATGCCGGCACAGTTCTCGCGCCAACGCAGCTGCTTGCTGACGGCCGGCTTGACGTAGCGGCATTACGCAAGGAAGGGCCGGCGCTGGCCAAGATCGCCGCTTCCGCCGCTCGAATCAACACTGACGCGATGGAGATTCCAGAGCCGGGTTATCTGTCCGCGATCGGCGAAGCGCGGTCACAACTACAGAAGCAAACGTCGGATATCGCCCGGCTGATGGACAACACAGCCTTGGCCGCGCAGCTGGCCCCGTCGATGATGGGCGCCGACGGACCACGCACCTACTTCATGGGCTTTCAGACGAACGCCGAAGCCCGAGGGACTGGAGGTCTGCTCGGGGGGTTCGCGATTCTTCGTTTCGACAACGGCAAGCCGAGCGTGGACACGTTGGGGGCCAACAGTGAACTCAACAAGCGGTTCACACCCACCACACTCGGCCCTGAATTCGATCAGGAGTACGGGTTCACCCATCCGACAACTGATTTCCGCAACAGCAATCAGAGCTCGCATTTCCCCTACGCGGCGCAGATCTGGAAGTCGATGTGGGCACAACAGTCGGGAATGAACGTCGACGGCGTCATCGCGATCGATCCGATCGCCCTGAGCTATATCCTCGGCGCAACGGGGCCGATAACGATGCCAGACGGCGAGACGGTGACCAAAGACAACGTCGTCGAGTTGACCGAGTCAACCGTGTACACCCGGTTCCCCGAGGATCAGACAGCGCGCAAGCAGTATCTGCAGGATATTGCTTCTGAAGTGGTCAAGAAGATTACGGAGCCGGTCGAGTCCCCGCGGACGTTGCTCGACGCGCTTGGACGAGCAGTCAAAGAGCGACGAGTCTCGGTCTGGAGCGCGTTACCAGCCGACCAGGAACTTCTGGAGAAAACTTCACTGGCCAATGCGATTTCGGAGGATCCGGCCCCATACGCAGAAGTTGTCATCAACAATCTGGGTGGGAACAAGATGGACTACTACCTGGAACGACAGATTGAGTACGTCGCCGACGGGTGCGACGGCGATACCCGAATGTCTACTGTGACAGTTCGGTTGACGAATACCCTCTCGGATCCCGCGCCGCTGCCGGATTATGTCGCCGGGCGGCTGGGCTTCTTTCCTAGTCTCGCGGAGAACATCCCGAGGGGCTCGATGCTGACATCGGTCCGCCTTCTCGCAACCAAGGGTGCGCAGGTAATCAGTGTTGTCGTCAATGGGAAGAGAATCCGAGTGTTTGGAGCGACGGAGCGCAACCATCCAAGCTTTGAAGCCCAGGTGGCGATCGCGCCCGGAAAGACTGCCGAATTGGTGTTCCGGCTCTCCGAACCAACTTCCCCGGGCGAAGCACAGGTTCCGGTTCAGCCTTTGATGGGCAACGTAACTCCGAAGGTCTCGGTGCCGACATGCACTCGATAGCCCACGGACATCTCAAGCACGGGCACGAAAGCCGTTAGGGGGGCATCTTGAATCTACGGGAATTCGCCAGGCTGCTGAGAGCTCGGTGGGTCACGATCACCGTGACAACACTGGCGCTGGTGTCGGCCGCCGTCATCTACACCCTGCTCACCACTCCCCTCTATGAGGCTTCTACTCGGCTCTTCGTATCCACCACTTCCGGCGGCTCGGTCCAAGACGTGTACCAGGGCAACCTGTTTTCACAAGAGCGAGTTCTGTCCTACGCCGAGCTGATAAAGGGTGAAACGCTGGCTCAGCGCACCGTAGACAAACTCGACCTCGCTATGAGCGCCGACGCGCTCCAGGCGAAGGTGACGGCATCGGTAAAGCCGAGCACAGTCCTCATTGATGTCGATGTTCTCGACGAATCAGCTGTTCGCGCAAGGGATATCGCCAACGCGCTGTCTGACGAGTTTGTGGGATTGGTGAACGAACTTGAAACTCCGAAGCCTGGGGCACAACCGGACGCCCGTGTGGTTGTCGAGCAGCGCGCGTCGATTCCCAAAGCACCAGTGATCCCGAATCCAGTTCGGAACGTCGCGATCGGACTGGTCTTAGGCGGCCTGCTGGGCATCGGCATCGCGGTTGTTCGCGATCTGCTCGACAATACGGTGAAGAGCCAGGAGACCTTGGAAGAGATCACCAATACCGGTGTTGTTGGCTATATTCCGGCGGACAAGGAGTTCCGCAAGACGCCGGCCATATCCTTCCCTACCGATAACTCCGGAACGGCCGAGGCATTTCGTAAGCTCCGTACCAACTTACAGTTCCTCGCGGTAGACAACCCGCCACGGCTGATCGTCATCACGAGCCCATCTCCGAACGAGGGCAAGAGCACCACTGCGATCAATATTGCGCTTGCGCTTGCCGAAGCTGAGCACAACGTCCTGCTCGTTGACGGTGACATGCGACGACCAAGCCTGGCGAAGTACCTCGATCTGGTCGGTCAAGTCGGGTTCTCGACGGTCCTCAGTGGCGCAGCGTCCGTGGACGAAGTGATACAGAAGACGCAGTGTCCACAATTGTCCGTCCTTGCGGCAGGGGCAATCCCGCCGAATCCGAGCGAGCTGTTGGGCTCCATGGCAGCCAAGAAATTGCTGAACGAACTGCGCGGTCAGTTCGACTACGTCATCGTGGACTCGTCTCCGCTGCTCGCTGTCACCGATGGAGCGGTCCTGGCAGCGAATGCCGACGGTGCGCTCATTGTCTCGCGATTCGGAGAGACCAAGCGTGAACAGCTCGCACACGCCATCGGGATCCTCACCGATGTCGGCGCAACGCTGCTCGGTTCAGTACTGACCATGATTCCGACACGTGGAAGCGCTTCGTACAGGTACAGCTATAGCTACAGCTATAGCCAGAGCTACAACGAGAGTAAGCCCGCGCAAGCTCCGAAAGCCCGTCCCGCTCCCACTATCCCGGACACGCTTGACGATGCCGAATTCCGAATCACAGAACAAGTGGAGTCTGGGCAGACGCCCGAGAAGTAGTTGGTGATGTAACCGTGCCAGAGAACGCAACTGCACCAAGCCTATTGACGTCGCAACTGGATGCGCATGAGGGTTGGAGTCACTGATGGCACTGCCGGCGTTCAACGATCATGTCGGCCATGCCAAGCTGAGCCCACTGACCGAACCAAGCCACCCCGGGGTGCCGATCGCTGACTGGTTGTCAGGAGTGTCCTCCGGTCGTGAGCGGGCCTCGGTTCGGGTGCTCGACGTGGGATGCGGGAAAGGCGGCACGGTCGCCTGGCTCCTGGACCAGGGTTTCGATGCCTATGGAATAGACGTATCCCCCGACTACATCGCGAATGGTCGCGCCTATCTCGGAGCGGACCGGCTGGCCGTGCTAGACAGCGACCGCTACCCCTACCCTGACAACCACTTCGACATTGTGATCTCCGACCAGGTCTTCGAACACGTCGCCGACTTGCCACAGCTTGCGACAGAAATCGCACGCACCACACGGCCAGGCGGAATCGGCTTGCATGTGTTTCCTGCGAAATGGATCTTCACCGAGCCACACCTCCTCGCGCCGGTTGTGCACTGGCTGCCGAAGGGGCACACACGGCGGAGCGCAATCAGATTCATGCTAAGGACTGGCCGAGCGGCCCCGTACTTCACTGAATGGCCGCTGGCCGAGCGGACGGCGATCTTTGCCCAATACAGCGACACCGAAACGTTCTACCGTCACCCTTCCGAGATCCGACGCGTGTTCGAGAGCGTGGGAGTGTCAGTGGATTACCGGGAAGCATCCGAGGCTCGGGTGCTCCTCAAGCTAGGGAATCCTCCACTGCCGGCACCGGTCCGGCGGCTGGCGGCATGGGCGTATCGCACCACACGAGTGATGTCCATGACCACCGTCAAGCCAGCCAGGCCTGCATAGATTCGCCGCCGCTGAGGCGCGGCAATTGCGAGGCAAGGCCTCGCTCGAGGGGAGGGGAATGATGGGCGCAACTGTTCGTCGTGGCATGCTGCACGAACCGAATCGGGTAGCGCCAGCCGTGACGAGCTTCCGTGTGGTGTCATTGGATGGCTTGGCGTTGGCAGCAGTATTCCTGCAGGCCACCAACCTGTACCTTCCACTCACCTACATCGCGGGGTTCACGAATTCCCGCCAGGCCAATATCGCATTCTCGCTCTTCTTTGTTTTCTACCTCGTGGCCCGCAACAAGACACTCGCCGAGCTGCATTCGGGGGTTCTCGCGGGCTGGGCATGCACGTTGGGCGTGGCGCCGGCCGTGGTGATGGCGTTGCAGCTAATCGACAACACCGTCACAACTGCCAGGCTGGTCTATTGGATCACTTTCGCCGTGCTGTTCCCGCTGCTGCTGCTGGTGGCTGTTGTGCTGTGGGCACGATGGGGTTCAAGACTGTCGACACCGTTCTTCCTGGCATGCATCGTGGCGACGTGGTTCGGCTTCTTTGTGAACTGGTTCGACTACGCGTTCCTACGCAAGATCCTGTTCTACAGCTCAAATCCGTTCGCAGCCTCGTTTGTGGCGGAACGGACTCTGGGGTTCTATCCGCATCCAAACGAAGCGGCGCTATCGCTCGTGCTGTGCATTGCGAGTCTCGCGTGCACCAGGGAATTCCTCACCAGCGGTTATGCCCTGCAGACGATCGCCACGACGGGTTCACTGGCCGGTGTTGTCATCACGGGGTCGCGCACATCCCTGATCCTTGTGGCCCTGGTCCTGGCATGGTACGTACGCAACATCTTGCGAGTTCACGGCGAAGCTTCCTCGGGCAACCGCAAGCGAGCGTTGCTCGCACCCTTGATTCCTGTTCTGGTAGTTGTCTCGAGCGCGTTTGCCATACAGCTGATCACTAGTTCGCGAGCGGACCTCGCGGCCACCGTCAGCGCGCGGATGGCGTCCATCAGCACACTGGCCAGCGGTACGGATGAATCGGCGGTGGCGAGAAAATCTGTTGTCACCCAGTACTATTCGGACCTTGTGGAGTCACCCCTTATCGGGAGGGGTCCCGATTTCGCAGCCTATCGGATCGCACAGGGGAGCTACCGCAGCGTCAGCCAGAACTCCTGGCTGGAATGGGCCATGAGGTTTGGAGTTCTGTATGCGGTCTTGATCGCGGTCATGATCATCTTCACCTATCGACTCGCTCTGAGGGTAGGCCGCTCGCAGCCGCTCCTGCTCTCCTACGCACGACTGGTTTTGACAATCTTCGTCCTCGTCACGTTCTCCATGGTCGACCTGTTTTGGATGCGACAACCAGTTCTCGTGGTTGGTGTGCTGTTGGGCGTGTTGCTGCATGATGGAAGCAAGCCGATCGATACAGCCCCGACCAAGCACAGCCGGGTATCGGCCCGCGCCGTCCGAACGCGCGACCGACCGTATGTCGAACCAGCGAACCGCGCGTTGTGACGTGGGTACATAGAGCCGAGCTGGGCTAGCACGGAACCGCCTCCACATTCAAAGAGCGCGACGCTCAACCCGTTTCCACATTGGTCCAGTCCGGGGCGTAGTTTGGATTTATTCTGTAACAGTCAGCGCTGGGGTGCGGCGCACTGGACTGCACAGTCGGGGACCTATGGCATGGCGGGTGGGGAGAACAGCCGGTGCGAGTTTGCTTCTTCATCACGAGTCTCGGTGATGGCGGAGCCCAGCGGCAATGCATCGCCCTGCTCAACGAACTGCAGAAAATCCGTGGTGTCGAAGTCCATTTGATCCTGGCGGGTCGCGGGGAACATGACCACGACCTCGATGTCTCGGGACTCCATCTCCATCGGATTGCCGTTGCCAGCTTCCGCAATCCGCTGTTGCTTGCCTTCGTGATCCGAACCCTCATTCGGGTGCGACCAGATGTCCTGATCTCGTGGCTCCAGGGCGCCGACATCTGGTCCTACGTTGCGACTCGCGTAGTTCGAGGAGTGCCGTGGATCATGACCGAGCGCGGGTCGGCCTACCCCGATGAGGCCATCTACAACCTGCGGAAGCGTTTGGGCCGCAAGGCGGACGCTATAGTCGCGAACTCACGTCAGGGCAGGGAGATGTGGGAGTTGCTAGCGCCTTCGGTTCCGGTACTGCAAATTTCGAACATCCCTCTGCGACAACCAGATTCAGCCGCTTCGACACCAAGGCGGATGGATTCGATTGAGTGCCTGTACGTTGGCCGGCTCGCACCGCCGAAGAATGTCGGCGCCATGGCTGCGGCTTTTGCTGCCTTCGCCGACGAGAACCCGCATGCCCAGCTCGTCGTGGCAGGTCAAGGTCCGGACGAACCAGCGATCCTCGAAGCTATGCTCACCAGGGGTGTGGGCGGACGAGCCGTATTGTTAGGTTTCCGAAATGATGTTCCACAGCTGATGTCGCAATCGCGTCTGCTGTTGTCCCTGAGCGAGCATGAGGGCATGCCTAACGTCATTATGGAAGCAGTTGCCGCTGGCCTTCCAGCGGTTGTGTCGGATATTCCGCAACACAGGGCGCTCCTCGGCGACAGCTACCCGTTCTACGTCCCGCTTGAAGCATCCCCAGAGAAAGCTGGCGCGGTCATCGCAAAGGCGTGGGCTGCTCCTCCGGACGCTAATCTATATGCCCATGCTCTGCGCGTTCTTTCGGGAATGACGCCGGATGTGGTTGTCGAAGAATTTCTGAAGGCTTTTACACGAGTGATCGATGGTAGGACGAGCAGGTAGCGTGCACGAGTTTAATTGCGGAGGGAAACAATATGGGGCCAAAGTATGCACTATCGCTGGCTGCAATTGTTGATCGCTTCAACCAGCAGCTCTACCGGCGGCTAGCTCGCAGAATTCTCATGGCTTACGGAGTGAAGGTAAGAGGCCTGCCGCTCTGGATAAGCCCTAACGTGTATTGGGACCGATCTGGTGGGATCACCATCGGGGACCGATGTGTAATCAGCCTCGATGTCAAGCTCCTCACTCACGATTTCAGCATGGACCGCGTGGCCGAAAGACGCCTTGGAGTTAGCGAGAAGGAACTTCTCAGGAGTGCGCCTATCGAGATCGGGGATCAAGCATTTATTGGAATTGGTTCGATGATTCTTCCCGGCGTGACGATTGGACCCGGCGCGATAGTAGGTTCAGGCTCCGTGGTAACCAAAGATGTGCCCGCGGACACCGTCGTTGCCGGGTGCCCGGCAAAAGTCCTTTGTGACACCGATGCCCATTGGCATCGAAATGAGGCGAAGTTCGAATGGCGCACCCGCCGGCCGTGAACTGCAGGCTTGCAGAATCCGTGAATCGGGCCCGCTCAGAAGTCGGACAGACGTGGGTTCGGAGCGCCAAGCTTGAAAACGTTCGCAGCTGGCACGTGGATGGCATTACGGGTGTCCACGATCAAGCGGGCCTCCGAGACGAGCCCGACGTAGTCGAAGTCCGTGTGGTCGGTGAGCACCACGACGCAGTCGGCCGATGCAACCGCTTCGTGTGTGTACGGCGTGGAGTCCATCTGCCGTCCGCTCTTCCAGTGGTCCCCGTCGATATGCGGAACGAACGGGTCGTGATAGGTGACCTGCGCACCCTTCTTTAGTAGCAACGCCATCACATCCAGGGCAGGCGACTCGCGTACGTCGTTGACGTCGCGCTTGTAGGCGACACCCATCACGAAGATGTTCGCCCCCTTTATTGACTTGCCACTCTCGTTCAGGGCGTCGGCGATCTTCTCCACGACGTGGTGCGGCATTGCTCCATTGACTTGGCCGGCAAGTTCAATAAAGCGGGCTTCAAAACCAACCTCTTTCACTTTCCACGAAAGATAGAAAGGATCGATGGGGATGCAGTGCCCGCCAAGTCCCGGTCCCGGATAAAACGGCATGAATCCGAATGGCTTGGTTGCCGCGGCGTCGATGACCTCCCACACGCTGATACCTATGCTTTCACACATCATCGCAAGCTCGTTGACAAGGCCGATATTGATCGCCCGGAAGGTGTTTTCCAGTAACTTGACCATCTCAGCCGCACGTGGTGAGCCAACCTGAACTACGCGTTCAATCGATGCGCCGTACAACGCGGCGGCCAGCGCCGAGCAGTCGGGAGTAAGTCCGCCGACAACCTTGGGCACATTTCTCGTATTCCATTTCTGATTGCCCGGATCGACGCGTTCGGGCGAGAACGCGAGAAAGAAATCCGTCCCGGCCTTCAGCCCCGTCTCCTCGAGAATGCTCTGGACGACTTCTTCCGTGGTACCCGGGTACGTCGTGGACTCGAGAACGATGAGCATGCCCGGCCGGAGAAATTCCTTGACCATTTGTGTCGCCGAAACGACGTACGAGAGATCAGGATCCTTCGTCTTGCGAAGAGGGGTGGGCACGCAGATGTTGATTGTATCTAGATCGCTATTCGAATCGATGGTGGTTGTTGCGCATAGCTTGCCCGCCTCGACAAGTGCGGCGACCTCTGAGGAAGGAACATCTTGTACATAGGATTCACCGCGATTGACCGCTTCGCACTTCTGACGGTCGGCATCAATTCCGACCACGGCGAAACCTGCGTGGCCAAACTCCACCGCCAGCGGCAATCCGACGTATCCGAGACCGAGGACCGCGGTCCGCGCGGTACGGTCTGATAGCCGTTTGTAAAGATCCGCAGCCCGGGGGCTATCGAAATTACGAGTGTCGGACATGTAAATTGATTCCTATCGGCTAGGGGGGTTGGGATGGCCATGTTTTTGGTTACCGGGGGCGCAGGTTTCATCGGCTCGCATCTGTCTGGAGCCCTTCTCGCTCGCGGACATCGCGTACGTGTGGTTGACAACCTGTCGAGCGGCCTGCTCGAGAACGTTCCTGCCGGGGCCGAGTTCATCGAGGGCGATCTGAGAGACCCAGCGATCGCCGCTGCCGTGGTATCTGGTTGCGAAATTGTGCTTCACCAAGCCGCCATCCCCTCAGTGCCGCGATCGATCGCAGCACCCCGCCCCTCTCACGAGGCTAACATCGATGGCACTTTCAACGTGCTGATCGCGGCACGAGATGAAGGAGTAAGGCGCGTCGTGTACGCGGCGTCGTCGTCGGCCTACGGGGACACCGCGGTACTTCCCAAAGTTGAAGACATGCCGGCCAACCCGCGTTCTCCGTACGCATTGCAGAAACACGTTGGCGAGGTCTACTGCCAGTTCTTCACGCAGCTCTACGGTCTTGAAACTGTCTCGATCCGCTACTTCAACGTGTTTGGGCCTCGCCAGCACCCCTCATCGCCGTACTCCGGCGTACTCTCCCTGTTCATCAAGGCTGCCTTGGCAGGAACAGCACCAACAATCCACGGCGACGGTGAACAGACGCGGGACTTCACTTACGTCGACAACGTCGTAGACGGGGTAATCCGGGCGGTCGATGCGCCGACGGCAGCGGGTGAGGTGATCAATGTTGCTATCGGTGGCCGGGTGTCGCTCAATCAGGCCTGGTCGGCACTAGGCGACATTGTGGGACCACTGCCCGCTGCGACATACGGCCCACCCCGTGCAGGCGATGTGCGAGATTCCCAGGCCGACATCAGTAAAGCCGAGCGCATTCTGGGCTATCGCCCTCTGGTCGCCTTCGAGGACGGCTTGCGCCGCACGGTCGACTGGGCCCGCAATGAAACCGACTGAGTCAGCGTTTCCAAAGGTCCATTCCCTTCGGCGGGCGAAGAACAGGGCGCCGCAACGGGTTGAACACCGGGAGTCACACGGTGCGATGGCACCCGCCGGACACCACGACCGCGAAGGTTAGCGATGCGAGTCTGCTTCTTCATCGCAAGCCTGGGCGACGGTGGTGCACAACGCCAGTGCATCGCACTGATCAACGCCATACAGCACAGTCCAGGTGTCGAGGTCCACCTCATCCTGCTAGGCCCAGGAGAACACGACAGCGACCTCGACCTGTCCCGGCTGCACGTACATCGCACCGAAATCAGCAACTTCGCCAACCCAATGGCACTCGCCTTCGTGGTGAGAACGCTGCGTCGGGTACGCCCCGATCTCCTCATCTCTTGGCTCCACCCCGCCGACATCTGGTCGTACGCGGCGACCCGCATAGTGCGTGGAGTGCCTTGGATCATCACCGAACGGGCTTCCGGACCACATCCCGACGAACGTGTCTACTTCAATCTCAGAAAGAGTTTCGGGCGGCGCTCAGCTGCCATGGTCATCGCGAATTCGCAAGCTGGAAAACAGCTCTGGGACTCGTTTGCGCCATATTCACCAGTGCGGATGATACCCAACATGGTGATCGACAACGCTGTGCCTCGCGGACCCCGGGCAGACCGGATGACCTCGGTCGAGTGCCTATACGTCGGCCGCCTGGACACCGAGAAGAACATCGGCGCAATGACCGCGGCATTCGCGGAGTTCGCTGCCTCGCACCCAGAGGCCAGGCTCCTCGTCGCAGGAAAGGGTCCCTTATCCGCCGAAGTGATGCGGATCGCTGACGAGACCGGATTCGCGAACCAAGTCGAATTACTGGGATTCCGCAGAGATGTTCGCGCTCTGATGTTCCGCGCGCGTGTGCTGTTGTCCTTCAGCCGGAACGAGGGCATGCCCAACGTCGTTATGGAGGCCGTATCCGCAGGCCTTCCCGCAGTAGTGTCCGACATTCCGCAGCATCGAGCGCTGCTCGGCGACGACTACCCCTATTACGCACGCCTGGACTCCCCCTCAGAGGAATCGGCCGCCGTCATCGCTAGAGCCTGGACGAACGGGCTTGCCGCAGAAGAGGAAATCTACGCCCATCCCCGGGCCGTACTGGCCACGATGACGCCCAGCAGAGTTGCCGCTGCCTATCTTGAGACGTTCGCCGAAGTCATCGGCCGCGCGACGGCTTCGAACAACCAGACACGCCAATCCCACCGCAGGCTGCGTCGCCCATGACACTGTCCAGCCGATTGTCGCCCCCGAGCCAGCCTCGGGCGGCAATGCTCGGAAGAGTGACTGACAGAGTCAGAAAGAGACCCCAGTAATGGACTCCGGAACGCGTCGCAACATCATCACCTACTACCTGAACTATGTCGTCACTGCGGCAGCAAGTTTCATCGTCAGTCCGCTTCTACTCAGTGCACTCGGACCCCTGATGTTCGGTGTCTGGAAATCGCTGCAGCGTTACCTCGACTTCGCCACCGTTGCGGACGGGCGAGCGTCCCAAGCACTGAAATGGATCGTGGCCAGTAGAACTGCGCACCCCGACGAAGACAAACGTCGTGATGTCGGAGCCGCCATAATCGTCTGGTTCCGTTGGCTTCCGGCGGCGGCCCTGGTCGCAGCCGGGGTCACAGTCGCGATACCACTACTGATCAAGGGGATACCGGACGACGCGCGATCAGCCGCGTACTCAGCCGCGGCGGTGCTGGCCGGTAACACCGTGCTGGCCGGCCTCCTGTCCATACCGGATTCCGTGCTAACCGGTATAAACCAGGGCTACAAGTCGATGCTCATTACGACTGCGGCCTTTGTCGCAAGCAATGCGGCGATGATCCTCGCGGCTTTCTCAGACTGGCCCCTATGGTCACTGGCAGTGATCGTCCTCATCGCGTCGATCGTCAACGCTGCGCTCACCCTGTTGGTCGCCAGGCGCTCGGTCCGATGGTGGGGCATTTCGCGACCTACCCGGCCGGACTTGCGCCGTGTCTTTAACTACAGCACATGGACTCTCGGTAACACCGTCGTGGAAAAGCTGCTGTTCTCAAGCGAACTCATTGTTATGAGCGTCATGGTGGGGGCGGTGGCCGTCACCCAGTACACCTTCACCAGCCTTCTCATGCAGTTCATCCTCTCGATTGCGCTTGTGACGGCGAGCGGCTTCATGCCCACGCTGGGCTCCCAGCTCGGCGGATCGGAAGTCGATGCGGCTGCCGAACTGGCGAGATCGGTCCGCCATCTGGTCATCGCAGTTGCCGTGTTGGGCAGTGGAACCGTCCTGGCCTTCAACGGGGCTTTTGTCACCCTGTGGGTCGGCGCTGATCAGTACTTAGGGACGACGATCAACGCCCTGCTCGTCGTATGTGGCCTGCAGGTCGCGCTCATCCGCATGGATGGACAAATCATCGATGTCACGATGAGGATGGCGCCCAAAGTTCTCGCCGGTCTTCTCATCACCCTGGGCGGGATCGTGTCCGGTTGCATCGGTTTTGCGATCAGTCACAGCCTCGCGGTCGCACTGGTCGCGGTGATAGTTCCTCGACTCGCCGGCAATGTGGCCTACGCAGTCCTCGTTGCGCGGTCGATCCCCGGGTCCGCGGTGCCGTGGCGG
This sequence comes from Mycobacterium sp. NBC_00419, assembly GCF_036023875.1. Lineage (NCBI taxonomy): Bacteria > Bacillati > Actinomycetota > Actinomycetes > Mycobacteriales > Mycobacteriaceae > Mycobacterium > Mycobacterium sp. NBC_00419. Next base: position 3,739,461 of record NZ_CP107931.1, on the reverse strand, counting down.
CCTGTGGTCCTGGCAGTGGGGTTCCTCGCATTCTCATTTGGCGTTGGCTCACTCACCGGTATAGGTGATCTCCTGGCCAAGGTAGGGGTCATCCTCATCTGGCTGCTAGTCGCAGGGGCCGCAGCATGGTTCGGGCTCCTACCGCGAACGACAGTGCGGGCGCTCCTCACCAGGAGCGGCTAACGATGAGCTTGAGGCGCCTGATCATTTCCTCCCGATCTCCGGGTCAGAGCGGTGTCCGAATGGGTAGGCTGACTCAAAGCTGGGCATTGTTGAACGGGGTTTGGGGGGATCAGTGATGCCGCACTCTACAAGCCGGGAGCGAGCCAATCCTATTGGGCGGCAACGAGCAGACGCGCGTCAAGGCACGTCGCCAAGATCCGGAGCCTCGGCGAATGCGACTGATCAACGCCCGGACGTCTGCATCCTCAGTCTCAACTACCCCCCTGAACCAACGGGTATTGCCTCTTACACCGGAGCGTTGGCCGCCGGTCTGACAGCAGCCGGGTACGCGGTCGAAGCTCACGTGGCACATCCGCACTATCCCGAATGGTCGATTCACGAGGGATACGGTCAGTGGACGAGCGCCGAGCAGCTTGACGGGGTTTCGGTTCTACGCAGGCTCCACTATGTGCCGCAACCGCCACGTGGTCTTCGACGTCTGCTGTCGGAGTTGAGTTTCGGCGTGCGGTTGGTTCTCTCCAGATGGTCCGGCCCCCGGGTAGTCATTGCGCTATCCCCCCCTCTGTTCGCCACTGCATTGACTGTTCTGCGTCTTCGATTGACACCTCGGCGGCCGCGCTTGATCGTGTGGGTGCAAGATATCTACTCGTTGGGTTTGGCCGAGACGGGGGAAGGCGGCGAACTCGTTCGGGTTGTGACCGGCCGGGTCGAAGCCCATACGCTCCGCGCAGCGGATCGGGTTGTCGTACTCCACCAACGGTTCGCCGACTTCCTGGTACGTGAGCTTGGGGTCTCGCCGTCACGCATTGTCGTGCTGCGCAACTGGACCCATCTCCGGCCGTCGGAAGAGGTCGACGCATCTTCGGCGAAAGCTGCGCTCGGCTGGCCGAATGACATGACGCTTGCCGTTCACACTGGCAACATGGGCGCCAAGCAGGCCCTCGAAAATGTCGTCGACGCAGCCCGAATCGCGGACGAAAGGGGTGCACCAGTGCACTTCATCCTCGTCGGGGACGGCGGGGAACGGCGCAGCTTGGAACACTACGCTGCTGGAGTGTCACGGATTTCGTTCGTAGATCCGCTCGACGATGCAGAGTATCGGCTTGCACTCGGCGCGGCAGACGTGCTTCTCGTCAACGAAAAACCCGGAGTTTCGGCGATGGCGATGCCCTGCAAGCTGACGTCCTACTTCGACGCCGGCCGTCCGGTAGTCGCCGCCACCGACTTGGATGGAATCACCGCATCGGAAATCGCTGAAGCGGGCGCTGGCGTGGTTGTGCATGCCGGTGATCCCGCCGAACTCCTTGACGCTGTGTTGTCGATGGCTGCCGACCCCGAAACCGCTGGGCGGTATGGGTTGAATGGCCGGCGTCATCGAGAACGAGTCTTGGATGAGCGAATCGCTATCGAGAACTGGACAGCTCTGATCGACTCCGTCGCCGCGGGCAGGGAAACGCCATGATGATCCGGTCCCAGGTCGATGCGCTAGGCACCACGTAAGCTACCAACATTGGCTCGGTACCAGGCGACGGTCCGCTCAAGTCCTTCGCGCAACCCGATGTTGGACACCCAGCCAGCATTCTTCAGTCTTGAGACGTCCAGTAGCTTTCGGGGTGTCCCGTCGGGCTTGGTTGTGTCCCAATCAGTCTCGCCGGTGTAGCCGACGACGGATGCGACCGTATCTGCAATCTCCCGAATTGTTTCGTCGGTTCCAGTTCCCACATTGACGTGCCCGGGTGCGTCGTAACGCTCGAGCAGGTACAAGCAGGCGTCGGCCAGATCGTCGACATGAAGAAACTCGCGTCGCGGAGTCCCAGTACCCCAGTTGGTCACCGATGCTGTTCCCGATGCACGCGCTTCGTCGTAACGCCGGATGAGCGCTGGCAGCATATGGGAGCTGTCCGGTGAGAAGTTGTCATTGGGGCCGTAAAGACTTGCCGGCATGGCCGAAAGCCACGGGAGCCCGTATTGCCGCCGCACCGCATCTACGTTGAGTATGCCTGCGATCTTCGCTATCGCGAACGCATCATTGGTCGACTCGAGAGCACCGGTGAGTAGTGCCTCCTCACGAATCGGCTGTTCGGCGAACTTCGGATATATACACGACGAACCCAGAAACAGCAGCCGCTCCACACCGACCTTCAACGCAGCGTCGATGACGTTGACTTGTATGCGTACGTTGTCGCTGAGATAGTCAACGGGATAGGTTCTGTTGGAGAGGATTCCACCGACTTTTGCAGCAGCGAGCACGACGTACCGCGGTTGGCAGTCGGCAAAGAACTCGAAGACGGCGTCGCGGTTTCGCAGGTCAAGCTCCGCCGACCGCTTGCCGATGACGTTGTCGAAGCCCTCCGTGCGGAGCTTTCGAACCATCGCGGAGCCCACGAGCCCACAGTGCCCAGCGATGAAGAATCTCGCACCACGGTCGAGGTCATGGGGTGAGTAGCTGACGGCGGTACTCAATGCCGGCCAACCTGGATCCCACTGGGCGTACTCCACCAATCCAGTTGGACCTTGTCGATCCATGCATCGCCCGCATGCTCAAGCGCTTCCATATCGGCGTCGACCATGAGGCGCGCAAGTTCGGCTCCATCTACCGAAGGCTCCCAGCCAAGTTCGGTGCGTGCTCGGTGCGAATCACCGATCAGCTCGTCAACCTCGGTCGGGCGGAGGTAGCGGGTGTCGAACCTGACGTGATCCTCCCAGTTGAGCCCCGCATGGTCGAAGGCGATCTTGAGGAACTCGCGCACAGTCATGCCCACTCCAGTCGCGAGGACATAATCGTTCGGCTCGTCTGCCTGCAACATCCGCCACATGCCCTCGACATACTCAGGTGCGTAGCCCCAGTCGCGAACCGCTTCGAGGTTCCCCATATAGATGCAGTCCTGCAGGCCGGCCCTTATCGCGGCGACAGCACGTGTGATCTTTCGAGTCACGAATGTTTCTCCGCGGCGCGGTGATTCGTGATTGAAGAGTATGCCGTTGACCGCGAACAAGTCGTAGGCCTCGCGGTAATTCCTAGTGACCCAGTAGCTGTACAACTTCGCGGCAGCATAGGGAGAGCGCGGCTGGAAAGTCGTTTGCTCATCCTGCGGCGGAGGCGCAGCGCCGTACAGTTCCGATGACGACGCTTGGTAGAAGCGGGTGTTGATTCCCGACAGGCGCACCGCCTCCAACATGCGGATTGTGCCCGTCCCCGTCGTGTCGGCTGTGTGCTCAGGCTCGTCGAAAGACACCCGCACATGTGACTGTGCCGCAAGGTTGTAGACCTCGTCTGGGTGAAGATCGGCGAGCAGCGTTACCAAACGGACGCCATCACTGAGGTCTCCGTAATGGAGGAACAGCTTTGCGCCAGGCGCGTGCGGATCTACGTAGAGGTGGTCGATTCGTGCGGTGTTGAACGTGGAGGCGCGCCGAATGATCCCATGGACTTCGTAGCCCTTGCTCAGCAACAGCTCTGCCAAGTACGAGCCGTCTTGCCCGGTGATGCCGGTAACCAAAGCTCGCTTGCTCATTGGTTCATCTTTAGAGTCTTGGCCGCCTCGCAATACGGCAACCCGGCCTCAGCCGTAGACGCCAATAGCGCCAATAGCGCCAATAGCGCCAATGCAAATATCCCCATGAAGCCCCCCAGCGGCCCCCGCCGCGTCCCCGAACTAATCAACAAGCCTGATGTCGAAACCTCGCCGACACCTGCTCCGATTCGGACAGTAGCAGCAGAAGACCTGATAGGTGGCGGATCAACATCTGTTGATCCGGTGAGTTGTCGCTCGCGGCCCGTCGGTCACGGGTTGAGCGCGTCCCGCGGGTCTTTGCCGGTCCGCCCGAACCTTGCAGCGACGACAGCGCGCATACGTCGCCGCACCGGCAAGTCGAATCCGTACGATATGGCTGTTGCAATTGCAATCGCGACTACAGCTGCCACCGCCACAGCACCGAGTTGCGGCACCCTCCATGCCGCAAGCGCCAGCAAGATCACGTATCCGACGTTCTGGTGTACGAGGTACACGGGATACGACAGCTCTCCAAGGTAATTGGACACGGGGCGGACTCGGTCGGGAAGCTTCACGTAGAGCGCACCAAGGGTGAGAAATGTGGCGACGATCAGCACTGGTACGACCGATAGATCGCCAGGCGCGATGACACAAAATGCGGCAACGATGACCAGAACCGGGAGCAGCCACCGCCCAGTCTTGTGACCGATGTTCAGTGCGATTCCAACCAGGAACATCGGCATCCAGTACGCGATTCCGCCAAGGATCTCGGTCACCGGGTTGCCCGGGGTCAGAAAGTGGGCCGCGCGGACGCCGAGATCCACCGCGAGCCAAGCGAACAGCGTGACGAACAGCCAGCGGTCGCTGAGTGCCCGAGAGCGGGCCAGCAACCCGATGACGACGTAGAAAGAAAGCTCAACAGCGAGCGTCCAATAAGCACCGTCGACGTAGGGGACGTTGAAGAATCCCTCGAGCATGGTCAGGTTGAACAATCCGACAGGCAGGGTGGTCTGACGACCAGGCAGGCCGAACACCGCCACCACGGTGAAGGTGATGATCACTGCGACCCAGTAGGCGGGATAGAGCCGAATCGCCCGATTAGCAAAGAACGGGCCCGAAGCAGTCCCCCGCACAGAGTCGAAAATGACGAATCCCGAGATGATGAAGAAGAGCTGCACACCGTACTGGCCCCAGACGAACCACGGATGCGACGGGCCAAGTTCGGAGTAGAGGTGCGGACCGCGATGAAGGTAGTGGTACGCGACAACGGCGAGTGCCGCCAGGCCACGCAGCCCGTCGAGCGCCCACAAACGACGTCGCTCCGGCATCATTGCGCCTTTCTGGTCGAGCGACCGAAGTTGGGCATGGCAACGGCTGCCTTTGTGCTGATGCCGGCCCCCCCAGTCCGAGGGCGTCAGGATAACCGAGCACCGCCCGGCGCGGCTCGGCTCGCGCGAAAGTCATCGGGGATGGTCCGCAGAGCCACGCGGGACAGCTCTGTCACGCAGCTTCTTGCAATGTTTGGCTACGTCGACATCCACGAGCAATCTGCAGAGTATGGTGATCCGCGACAGTTCGTGCCCTGGGGGGGAAGTCGACTAATGACGTGGGAAACAAACCAGATTGAACCGTGGTTCGATCACGAGGAACTCGACGCCACTGCGGGTTGCATAAGGGATCGCTGGCTCACCGAAGGCCCGCAGGCGGCTAAGTTCCTCGCTCAGATTCAGGAACAAACAGGCGCACGCCACGCGGTCTTGGCGCCCAACGGCACGCTTGGTTTGTTTCTCGGGTTGTTGGCTGCCGACTTGCCACGCGATAGCGAGATCCTGATACCGGCCTTTACGTTCTACGCTTCGGCCTCGGCAGCCGTATTCGCAGGACTGACACCGGTATTCGTCGATGCAGACCCGCTGACGTTCAACCTCGATATCAGTGCTCTCGAGTCCTTGGTGACCGAGCGGACAAGGGCAATCATGCCGGTTCACGTCTACGGCCACAGCCCAGCCCTCGATGAAGTCTGCGCCTTCGCCGCCAAGCACAATCTCGTCGTTATCGAGGACGCCGCCCAGGCGTATGGCGTGACCTATCGAGGTCGCCACGCAGGAACCTGGGGCGACCTTGGAGTCATTTCGTTCTTCTCCGACAAGACGATCACCACGGGCGAAGGCGGAGTGGTGCTGACGAACGACACTGCCCTCTACGAAAAGCTTCGTCTGCTCAGGAACCAGGGGCGCCCGCACAGTGGCACCTTCATCCACGACAGTCTCGGGATGAACTTCCGGATCACCGACCTTCAGTGCGCCGTGGGAAATGCACAACTGAAGAAGCTGCCGCAGATTGTTGCGCGGAAACGTGAGAACCACGATCGCTACGTGGCCAACCTCGGTGGCCTGCCCGGTTTGCGCTGGCTCCAAGTGCAACCCGGCTCTACCCACGTGCCCTTCCGGTTCGCGATGGTGAGCGAACGCCAGAAGAAGGTGGTCGCTGCACTCGAGGAAAACGGCATCCAAACCCGAGGGTTCTTCTATCCACTGCATATGCAGCCGGCCCTGCGTCGGTATGCTCGCGGGCCGCTGCCGGTAGCCGAGGAATTGGCCACGAATGGCATATGCCTTCCCGTGCACCAAGAACTCACCATGGCGCGTATCGACGAGATCTGCGAAATCATCCACGACGTCCATAGCGAGCCGTAAGGGGTCGCGGCTCGCATACGACTGCACCGCGCTGCGGCGACGATCTTCTCTGGGGGGTAACAACATGCGGTGGAAACACGAGCTGCGTCACGTCGTTCAGCGTTTTGGACTCGACATCGTTCGCTACCCGCTACACGATCCGCTCGCCCGCACAGTCAAGCTCCTCGAACATCATCACATCGACTGTGTGGTCGACGTCGGTGCCAATGACGGTGGGTTTGCAACCTCGATTCGTCGGCTCGGGTATGCCGGGCGCATCATCTCGTTCGAGCCGCTGCGGAGACCCTTTGAATCCCTCGACCGCAAGGCTGCTGCGGACCCGAACTGGGACACCCATCGATGCGCCATTGGCGATACCAATGGCGAGGTGACGATCAACGTCTCCGCCGACGCCGGACTGTCGAGCTCTGTGCTGCCGATGCTGCAAAGTCACACCGACGCTGCACCCCAATCCCGTCATGTGAGCACCGAGACGGTTTCCCAGAAGCGGCTCGATCAGGTGCTTCCCACGTTGAGGGTCGGCCCAACCCATCGCACTTTTCTCAAAGTCGACGTCGAGGGCTACGAGTCTGCGGTCCTGGATGGCGCTTCAGACCTGTTGGCTGCCGGCGGAATCGTCGGGCTTCAACTGGAGCTGTCATTGGTGCCGCTCTATGAAGGGGCAATGAAGTACCGGGAGGGGCTCGATCGCGCGGAAGGTCTCGGTATGACGTTGATGGGCCTTGACGCCGTCTTCGCCGACCCAGAATCAGGACAGTTGCTGCAGGCCGATGCGGTGTTCTTCGCTGATCAACCGACGGGTCAGCGGCGCCTCCGATGAGTGTCAGGGCTGCGAACCAGGTGCGGCTGACACTTGTTGGCCCGCTGCCGCCGCCTATTCATGGGCAATCGGTGGCGATGAGCCATATGGTTTCCCAGCTCGCACCGCACTTTGCCCAGATGCGAGTGGTGAATACGTGCGAGGGTACGGCCCACGGGTGGCGTCGTACTGCTGTAAAGCTTGGCCGAGCCCTGGGTTCGTGGTGGTCGACGATGCGTGCAGATGCCGTGTACATCGCGGTCAAGGCCGACCACGGCATGTGGCTGACCGCCGTAGCAGCGGCGTTGGCCCGCCTGACTGGGGCCCGCGTGTTTCTTCATCACCATTCGTATGCCTATGTGAGGGAACGCAAGTTTCGGATGGTCGTCCTGACGTTCGCTGCCGGATCGCGAGCGCGCCACATCGTGCTGTCCGAATCCATGGCGCACCAACTGACTCAAGTGATGCCAGAAATCCTCGAGCCGCTCATTGTCGGTAACGCCGGCCTGATAGACCGGTCTCTGACGGAACTGTCACTCAAGCCCGATCGGACCGACCCGGTACTGGGCCATCTGAGCGACCTGAGCTTGGAAAAGGGCATCGGCGAAGTCGTCGATCTTGCTGTGGCACTTCATAAATCAGGCACTCCAGCCCGGCTGATCGTCGGTGGACCTTCTGTCGAGGGCGAGTCGCGATACCACCTTGATCGCGCCGCCGCCGAGCTCGGCGACCTGTTCGAATACCGGGGGCTCCTAACCGGCGAATCGAAACATGCTTTCTACCAGGATATTACGCACTTCGTCTTCCCTTCTCGGTATGCTCACGAGGCAGTTCCGCTGGTCCTCTATGAGGCAATGGCCGCTGGCGCAGTGTGCCTTGCAACGCAGCAGGGGGCCATACCTGACCAGTTGAACGGGAGCCCTTGCCTACTCGCGCGAAGTGTCGAGTCTTTCAGCGGGGAAGCGCTGGCGTACATTGCCGGCACCCCAGTCTCCACTGCGATCTCAAGAGAATGCAGGCAGGCTTACCTGAAGGCGCTGTCAGAGTCCGAGCAACAGCTCAAACACCTCATTGATCTTCTCGATCAGCAGCAGTGGTGAAACGGCGAGTCCGCAGGATCTCCCACGACCGATTGTTCACGCGCATACCGCGAGCGAGTTCCGCGCGAATCCCCCAACGCCCCTTGCTTCCCGCTCCTCGATCTGAAACGAGCGCCTGGCATCAGACCTAATTGGTTAGTTCACTCCATGACTGCAGGCCTGTTTTCTCGCGGAGTTGATGAAGCTCATGGTCGTCCAGTTCAGGTTTGGGAACCCATCCGGCGGGCTTGCGAGCGACCATCGACCAGGTATCCCGTGTCGAAGGCAGAAGTCGGCTCAGTGCCAGGTATACCCCCCGCAACCGAGGCGGCACCCTGTTGAGCATGTGATGGGCGCCATGCAACTCGATGATCTCAAGCCCAAGAGCCTCCGCAAGAGCGACGCAGTCCCCACCGGTGTACTCCCGTACGGGCCCACGCCACCCGCCCGGATACCAGTAGTACAGCTCGTATCGCGGGTTGTTGGTCCTGCCGAAGAGCACCGCGAGCCGCTTTCGGAGGTTCACATGGTTCGGAACGGTGGCGAACAGATAGCCTCCGTCGCGAACACGCTTGAGAAGCTCGATGAGTAGATACCGTGGCGAGTCATGCAGTTCCTCGAGGACATCGTGAAGCATCACCATGTCGAATTGACCTGTGGCAGGCACACTCTCGAGCCCGAGCGTGCTGTACTCGATGTTCATGTCCGCCGCGAAGTCAAAGATGGCCTGTCGGGCGTTTCCGCGTTTATGCCACTCGTCGGCCAGATCGTCGACAGCGGTGCACTTGTATCCGAGGACGGCAAGGATGGCGGTCTTATCGGCAGGCCCAGCGCCGAAGTCAAGAAGACGCGATCCCGGGGGAAGATAGCGGGCGACCGTTTGGGCGATCGTCAGATGCCCGTTGAGGGCCGGGTCGAAGTAACCACGAAACGGAAAACGTTCGACCACCCGTGCCGAAGCACTTTCCAATTCAACCTTGGAAAACTGCATTCAACTGCCCCGCCCGATTCTCTCCAAGAACCCGGGTGCCCGGGCCTGCCAACGGCAATCGATCGCGAGACCCACCCCGCCCCTCGGTCAGGTTATACCACTGCGCCCTGCGGTCGGGAGAGTTCGCATCGCGACGCGTTGTCCCCGGGTTGCATAAGCGGTACGGTTTCGTGCTCGCCGTCGTGCGTGCAGAGACGGACCGCTGAAAGCGCAGTTCGACTGCGTTTGAGACCATCAACCAGGCGTCACCGCACCCACCATTTCGACCAAGGATCTGCTGTGCACTTGTTGTTCGTGTGTACCGGGAACATCTGTCGGTCCCCCACGGCCGAGCGCCTTGCCGCTGCCTATGGCGCTGCGCTGCAGATCCCAGATTTCAGCACATCCAGCGCCGGAACCCGCGCAGTAGTCGCCCAGCCGATTCATCCGCTCGCGGCTCGGGTGCTTGAAGACCTCGGGGGCGACGCAAGCAACTTCGCCGCGCGACGACTAACACCGCGAATCGCATCGGAAGTCGATCTGGTGATCGCGATGACCAGGGCACATCGCGACGCTGTCCTAGAAATCGCGCCGCACCGGCTTCACCGGACCTTCACCCTCAGTGAAGCCGCACGCATCGCGCTCGACCATGATCCCCGGAACATCTCAGAGCTGACCGCGCTCCGGCCGCACCTGACCGGGTACGCGCTTCCCGATATTCCAGACCCGATAGGTCAAGGACCTGAGTTTTTTGCGACAGTCGGCTCACAAATCGCCGATCTGCTGCCACCGATCCTCCTCCTGTGCCAACGGATGTCGGCCTCAGCACCCGATTAGTGTGCGAAATGAGTCTTCTGGATGGACTGGGGCGTGGATCAATTCAGCAGTTTGCAACCCAGCGTTGCCGTACCTGTCTAGATCCCTGGGGGATGTCGCGGGGCGGGAAGCCTGCCGGGCCGGCACTACACAACCGAGGCTGAAAGGAGAAGCCTGGGGGGCGGTTGCCGAATCGTTACGATTCCCCACGAACGCGGCACAAGTCGTGAGATCATCGCAACGGGTCAAAAGAACGTTCTTGCTGAAAAGCCGAGAACGTCGGGGGAGTATTTAGTGTTGGGGGACACATGACGCTGGCATTTCGGCAGCTGGAGTCTTCAGCAAGCATCTATCGAGTCCCGAAGGCAACTTCGGAATGGCAGCAGACGTACGCTCGCCGGCTGCTGGTAATCGATTCACTTAGTGTCATACTCGCAGTTGGGCTCGCTCAGTGGCTGCGGTTCGGCGGGTTAACTAGTACCGAACACAAATATGTGTACCCGAACTACATCATCGTGTCACTAGCTATCGCGACCAGTTGGTTGTTGGCGCTTTCAATTAATCACTCTCGATCACCGCGCATATTGGGCTCCGGCGCTGAGGAATACCGCCGCGTTTGGATTGCGACACTTGCAGTGTTCGGCGGTGTGGCAATTGTGTCGATGCTGTTGAAATTGGAAATAGCTCGCGGCTATCTGATGATCGCGCTGCCCACCGGCATCGCATTTCTTGGCGGGTCCCGCTGGGTGATGCGGCGAATCGTCGTCAAGGCACGGCAAAAGTATGGCCGCTACATCACCCGCGTCCTGGTGGTCGGCAACTCCTCGGCTGTGCGCGATTTCGCCCGGTCGCTAGCGCGAGAGCCATGGTCCGAATACGAGGTGGTGGGCGCGTGCATTCCGGGCCTGAACGGGCGCACAGAACTCACGGTTCCGGGTGTCGGCTCCATTCCCACCTTCGGAGATGAGTCCAACATCGTTGGCGCTGTGACCGCGACAAAGAGTCAGGCGGTAGCTGTAACGGCTACCGAACGACTGGACGGTCGCGGGCTGCGAGATCTCTCCTGGGATCTGGAGAAGCTCAATGTCGACCTCCTCGTCTCGCCTGGCGTAGTTGATGTTGCGGGCCCCCGCCTGCAGATTCGACCTGTTGCAGGCCTACCGCTAATCCACGTCGAGAAGCCCCAGTATCACGGTGCAAAGCGCTTTCAGAAGCGGACCTTCGACATCCTGTTCTCCAGCTTGGTTTTGTTCTGTGGAGTCCCACTCCTGGCCGCTGTCGCCCTCGCCGTCAAGTTGACCAGCAGGGGGCCGATCTTCTACCGGCAGGAACGTATCGGGCTCAATGGTCAGCCGTTCGAGATGATCAAGTTCCGCACGATGGTTGACGGGGCGGATCAGATGCTCGACGAGGTCATCGACATGAACGAAAGCGGAGGCGGCGTCCTGTTCAAGATCCGCACCGACCCGCGCGTTACGCCCGTTGGCCGATTCTTGCGCAAGTACAGTCTCGATGAGCTGCCGCAGTTCCTCAATGTTCTCAAACGCGACATGAGCGTCGTCGGGCCTCGGCCTTCACTTCGAAGTGAGGTCAAGTCGTATGACGACTACGCAAAGCGCCGCCTCCTAGTACGCCCCGGCATCACCGGTCTGTGGCAGGTGAGCGGACGCTCAGACCTGTCTTGGGAGGATTCGGTACGGCTCGATCTGTTCTACGTGGAGAACTGGTCAATGATCGCCGACCTCCTGATCTCCGTTAAGACACTCAAGGCGGTGTTCGGTCACGGCGGCGCGTACTGAGCAAGTTGCTTCCCCGCTCGGGTAAGCGACCAAGACGTGGCCGGCATCGCGAACTCGCGACATAGGCCCACCCGCCTTTGCGTCGACGGATTCGTACAGGTCTACTTCACTCGCGGTGTGCTGACCCGGGGCGCTGCGGCGGAATCACTCCGAGCTTTGGCTGTCCCGGGGTCTGACCATCGCGCATTGATCTCGACGATCCGAATACCGCGCAGCCCGCACTGAAACCGCGCTCGATCAAGCCGGCCCGAGCGGAGTTGTCCGCACCGACGCCCAGGCTGAGGGAGTACTGAATTATGTCGAGAAGAGTGCGCATGGCATTGCTGGCCGTGTTAACGGTCGGACTACTCGCTCTTGCCGTCGCCGGGGTAGTTGCGCGGGCCAGGCCGATCTCCAACGTCCTTGATCTAGTCCTCGCCAACGGTTCGCCGTACCTGACGCTCGCGGCGGTTGCGGGCTTGGTCGTGGCTGCGTCCTGCAGGCGCAGGCTTCTTTCGGTCCTCGCCGTGACGGTCGTAGCGGGGAGTCTGACCGTACAGGCCTCCTGGTACTACCTGAGCCATCTACCGAACTCTGTGAACGAGCACCACAACCTACGGGTCCTCTCGTCGAACCTTCGCTACGGACGGGCTGACCCCTCGTGCCTCGTTGGGCTGGCTGAGGACAGCGCCGACGTGATCACCGTCTCAGAGTTGACTTCAGAGGCGGTACAACGCTTCACGCAAGCCGGAATCGACACGACATTCCCCTACTCGCTACTGAACCCCGCTCCCGGTGCCGGGGGAATCGGCATATGGAGTCGCTATCCACTTATGCCCCTTTCGCCGCCACGACACCGGGGGGTATCAATGCCTGCCGTACGGCTCCAGATCCCTGGCCTCGCAACAGAACCCATCCTCGCCAGCATCCACGTCTACTCACCCGTTGCCGGCGACACGAACACCGTGCCACAGTGGCGCAGCGGAATGGCCGGAGCCAAGGCACAATTGGACAACTTCGCCCGAGCAGCGGGCCCAGGGTCAGTCATCATCGGCGGTGACTACAACAGCACACCTGACATGCGCCAGTTCCGCGATCTGCTGACCGACGGATACAGCGACGCCGTCGACCAGCTCGGTGCGGGCTTCTCGCCGACGTTCCCGTCGAACCGGTGGTATCCACCCCTGATCACCATCGATCACATCCTGACCCGCAATGGCACGGCGTCGGCGATCCACACCGTCGAGGTTCCGGGCTCCGACCATCGCGCGTTGCTCGCGACCATCCAAGTACCGACCGGGTAGGCGGACCGCTTCGTACACGGCGAAGCACTTTCGGCTTGCGTCGTTGATGTGATTGCTATTCGACGGCCGCCTCCGGTAGCCCCGCCGGGCCCACCGCTGCCGCAGCGGATCGGCATCCACCGGAGGCACGCCGACTCGCAGCACCTCCACAGATGTCTCGCAGCACCGCCACAGATGTTGTGACAGCGCAGATTCGGGACCAAGGCCACGCCATGTGCACGCGAGGGGGCCTCCTCGCTATCGACGTCGAGAGCCCGATCGAGCCCGGGAGCACGCCCTCTCGCACTAAACACGTGGACCAGCAAATTAATGCGAAAGAACGCCGATCCAACTGTCGTTACCGGGCAGCAGAGAATTTACAAACTTTGCGCTTGAAAGTAGGTATTTGCGTTTGACAGCACCCGGGCCTTCTGACACGATCTCACCAGCTCAAGCCCTTATCCAGATGTTTTTGCACGGCCGATAGTTGGGGGTCTCAAATGACTACTGCAGTCGCAGCCAATTTCGCTACCAAGTTCCAGGTGGGGACTGCGGCCGTGGTGCTGGCCACCGCTGCCGTGATCACGCCGACGGTCGCTCACGCAGCGGGAATCGGCGACTCGGTCTCGGGAGCTATCAGTTCGGTCGTCATTCCCAGTGCTGCGGCGTCCGCGACGACCGTGTGCACCCCGGGAGATGTGGGCTGCTATCTCGTTGAATCGGTCGTCGCCGGGGTGCAGACCTTCGTCCGCGGAACAGTAACCTTCATCGGAAACATCGCCTATGTCCTCGTGGACGGCACCGCTCAGCTGTTGAAGCTGGTGGCCACAACTGTCGGCGGTCCGATCGGTGACTTCTTCAGCAACGTGAGCGACGGTGTCAGTGCCTTCGGCACCTCCATCGCCCTGGCGTTCCATGCCGGCCCCTACCAAACTGCCGGCTAGCTCAATCTCACCGGAATCATTCGCCAGTTGGCGCCACCCGCGCCCGCTGGAGATTCGGTTCTTCAGAGTCAGCTATCGCGACTGCTGTCTGCTGTCGTCCAGCGTAGACCGCACGGGAGCACGGGGAATGTACTGAGTGGGTCTCTTTTCACGGCATCGGTCCAGTAGCGACTCGAACGATAGCGACACGACTTTGCTCGACGCCGATGAGCAGCCCTGGTTCAGGAGCCGCAAGGTTGCATGGGCGGGTCTTGGGATCCTCGTCGTGCTCATCGCGTTCGGCTGCTGGCTCGGTTTCCAAGCGCAGGCAGCCAAGACCCACCTCGACCAGGCGCGCAGCGCTGCGCAGCAGAGCAAAGATGCACTGCTGCAGGGTGATACGGCCAATGCGTCACGGTTTGCAGCTGATGCGCAGTCTCACGCGCAGGCCGCCCGGGACGCGGCGCACTCCCTCCCCTGGAACATCGCTTCCGCGGTGCCGTGGTTGGGCAGCCCTTTCGAGACCGGCCAACAGATCACCGATGTGGTGCTGGGACTGGCGGCCAACGTGTTGAAACCCACCGCGGATGCCGGCACGAGCGTGGCGCCGAAGCAACTGCTCGCCGACGGCCGACTCGACGTACAGGCACTTCGCAACGAAGCGCCGATTCTGGCCAAGATCGCCGCAAACGCAGCGCGGATTAGCGCTGAGGCACAAGCGATTGCGGATCCGCACTATGTTTCGGCGCTGGGTGAAGCCCGGACGAAACTACAAGCGCAGACTGCCGAAATCTCCCAACTGGTGGGCAACACCGCTGTCGCGGCGCGTGTAGCACCGGCGCTCATGGGTGCCGACGGCCCCCGCACCTACTTCATGGGATTCCAAACCAATGCCGAGGCCCGAGGCACCGGGGGGCTCCTCGGCGGATTTGGAATTCTGCGATTCGACAATGGCAAGCCCACAGTGGACACGCTGGGCCGCAACACCGAGCTCGATAAGCCCTTCACACCGATGTCTCTTGGCCCAGACTTCGACCAGCAGTACGGGTTCACCCATCCGACTACCGATTTCCGTAACAGCAACCAGAGTTCCCACTTCCCATACGCAGCCCAGATCTGGCAGTCGATGTGGGAACAACAGTCGGGAATGAAAGTCGACGGTGTTGTCGCCATCGACCCCGTCGCACTCAGCTATATCCTCGAGGCCACCGGGCCTGTCGTGATGCCGGACGGCGAGACGGTGGCGGAGAACAACGTCGTCGAGTTGACCGAGTCGACCGTCTACACACGTTTTCCCACAGATCAATCCGCGCGCAAGCAGTATCTGCAGGAGGTTGCTTCCGCGGTAGTCAAGAAGATCAGCGCGCCGGTACAGTCGGCGCGCAAGTTGTTCGACGCCTTGGGCCGTGCGATCAGCGAGCGCCGCATCTCGGTCTGGAGCTCGTCACCTGCCGACCAGAAGCTGCTTGAAGAGACTCCCCTGGCCCACGTGATTCCAGATGATCCAGCACCCTACGCGGAAGTCGTCATCAACAATCTGGGCGGCAACAAGATGGACTACTACTTGAATCGACAGATCGAGTACGTCGCTGACGGTTGCGATGGAGATAACCGGATGTCGACCGTCACGGTTCGGTTGACCAACACACTCTCGGATCCGTCGGGACTACCGGATTACGTCGCCGGGAAATTGGGGTTCTTTCCTGCTCTCGCAGAAAACATCCCGAGGGGCGCGATGCTGAGCTCGGTACGCCTGCTCGCCACCAAGGATGCCCAGGTCATCAGTGTTCTCGTCAACGGCAAGAGGGTTCGTGTCTTCGGCGCCAAAGAGCGCGGGCACCCCAGCTTTGAGAGTCAAGTGGCCATCGCGCCCGGAAAGACCGCGGAGATCACGTTCCGGCTCTCCGAACCCACCGCCGCTGGTGCACCGCGCGTGCCCGTTCAGCCGTTGCGCGACACCGTCATCCCGGAAGTCACGGTGCCGCAATGCTCCAAATGAATGTCCGTCACCACCCAAGATGGGTTCGTCGCACGCAGCCTGCCGACAATGCAGGTAGCCGCCGTGGAATGTTCGGTTCGGGCTCAAGCTCCTACTCAGGTAGGGCAACCGCCTGGGACGCTAGTCCGCCAATTGGAAGGGGAGCGCAATGAATCTCCAGGAGTTCATCAAAGTTCTTCGAGCGCGCTGGATTACAGTCGCCGCAGCCCTGACAGCCGCCCTGTTGGCGGCGGCCACCGTCACCCTGCTGACCACACCTCTCTACCAGGCCTCGACACGGCTCTTCGTCTCGACGTCCGCCGGTCAATCCTTGTCCGACGCCTATCAAGGCACCCTGTTCTCCCAAGAGCGGGTGTTGTCGTACACGCAGCTTCTCAAGGGTGAGACCCTGGCCAAACGCACGATCGACAAGCTCGGCCTCGACATGAAGCCCTCCGCACTGACCAAAAGGATCACAGCATCCGCCAAGCAGGACACGGTGCTCATCGATCTCCAGGTACTCGATGCCTCACCCCTCCGGGCCCGCGACATCGCCAATGCATTGTCCGACGAGTTCGTGAAGATGGTCAAAGAGCTCGAAACTCCGCCCGACGGAAGGAAACCCGACGCACGGGTGATCGTTGAGCAGCGCGCGACGATTCCCGAATCGCCCGTCGTCCCCAAGACCAGCCGCAACATCGCGTTGGGCCTGGTCGCCGGTGTGCTGTTGGGCGTGGGCCTGGCGATTCTGCGCGATCGTCTGGACAACAGCGTCAAGGACCGTGAGACGCTCGAGGACATCACCGGCGTCGGGCTGGTCGGCAACATCCCGGCTGACAAAGAACGGCGCAAGGACGCGGCGATCGCGTTCGACAAAGAGAGTTCGGGCATTTCCGAGGCTTTCCGCAAGCTTCGAACCAATCTGCAGTTCCTCGCCGTCGACAATCCGCCCCGGGTGATCCTGGTCGCCAGTTCGCTGCCGAATGAAGGTAAGTCCACGACGGCGATCAACCTGGCACTGGTGTTGGCCGAAGCAGGGCACACGGTCGTTCTGGTCGACGGCGATATGCGCAAACCGATGCTGGATAAGTACCTCAATCTGGTTGGCACAGCGGGTTTCAGCACCGTGCTCAGCGGCGCCGCCGAAATCGACGATGTTTTGCAGAAGACCGAGTTCCCCGGCTTGACGGTTCTTGCATCCGGTGCGATTCCGCCGAATCCGAGCGAACTGCTCGCGTCCCAAACCGCCAAAAGGATCTTGGGCGAGCTTCGCGAGAAGTTCGACTACGTCATTGTGGATTCTTCCCCGCTAGTCGCCGTCACAGATGCTGCCGTGCTGTCAGCCAGTGTCGACGGAGTGCTGATGATGGTGCGCTTCGGATCGACGAAGCGCGAGCAGCTCGCGCACGCAATCCGCAACCTCAGCGGCGTCGGCGCTTCCATCCTCGGAGCGGTGTTTACGATGACAGCCGCACGTGGCACCACGGCGTACAGCTATAGCTACAACTACAGCTATGGCAGCGATGGCGCGACGCTGAATGGTTCATCGGACAAGAACGGGTCGGCCGAGACTCCCGCTGATGTATCGGCCACGCCCGAGAAAGAGGCAGCAGAGTCAAAGCCCTGAGGATTCGCTACAGCGTTCTGTTGAAGACGCTCAGGTAGCGGTCGGCAGCACGTTGCCAAGAGTAGTGCTGCTGGACCAAATCCTTGGCGGCCGACCCTAGCCGGCGCGCGTCGTCGGGGTTCCTCATCGCCTGCACGACACACTCGGCGAACTCCGCCGGACGATGGCCGACGAGTGCGTGCACGCCGTTCTCCAAACCCTGGATCGGGATAGCGCTCGCTGGATTCAGAACGACGGGACATCCCATCGCCATCGGTCGGATGGCCTTCAGGAACACGCCCGCATCGAACATCGACGGCGCCAAAGTTACGCTGGCACGGCGGAATTCCTCCTCATAGTCGGCCACCGGCCCCACAACTGTCACGCCCGCCTCGCTCCCGAGCGCAGTCACCCGATTGGTGGGCCGTGCTCCGAAGATTCGCAGTGTGGCGTCCGGAAGCCGTTCGCGAACCAGCGGCATTACCTCGAGCGCAAGGTACTCAGCGGCGGCCTCGTTCTCCGACCGCCACAGTGCGCCACCGAATGCAGCAGTGTGGCGCCGATCCCCCAGCCATCCCTGTGCCGGCCGTGCAACTCCTACCGGAACTACCTCGACGATTCCCGAAGCATCAGGGATCTTGGCCCTGTCTCGCTCTGAATACACAAAGATCGCGTCGACGTGCTTCTCGATCGCATTTCTCGTGTGCCGACTCTTGACACGCTCGAGATCGTGCAACCACCTCCGCACCGGGTTGCTCCCAGGAGGCGGTGGACCGAAAACACCGCCCCAGGACAGGTCGTGAAGAGTGATGGTCGTCCGCGACATCGCGGTCAACCGGTTGACTCGCGCCCGAAGCAATGCCTCTGCGGTTTGGTTGTATTCAGAGTGGATGATGTCCGGCCGCAGTCGCTCAGCGATCGAGAGCGCTTCTCGCGTCGAATGTCTCGACCACGACCCACGACCGGCGTACGGATAAGTTCCGATTCGAGACAACTGCGTACGACGGACGGGAGATCCCGCGTAGTAGGTGACCCCGTCCACGTCCCACTGCCCGAGCGCACCGTTCTCCTGATCGGGCGCGTATACGTGCAGGTCCGAGAAGTCGGCCAGCGCACGGACCAATGGGAGCATCAGATCGTTCGCTGCATGGTCGTGCTGCAGAAGCGGCGAGTAGGGGGTCAGAAAAAGGACTTTCATGAGATCCCTCTTCTGTGGGGCGGGTGCATGACCGGAAGCCGGTTCACCCTAAGCTGCCGACGCGGTTAGAGCCTACGAGGGTTTTGTCGAATCCGCCCGCAATGAAGTGGCTTGCGCTGCTTGTCAGGTCCTGCCGCACGGCAGGCCACGTTTGCCGACTTTCGCGTGCGGGAGCATTCCACGACTTCATTCGAACGAACACCGGATCGGATGTGTTGCGGGACCCGACAACGTATTACAGCCGTCGGCACCATCCCACTTTCCGCGTACGTTCACGGGATTCCGGCTGCTATTGTCACGAACCAGGCAATGGCGCCTGCCCGGGTGCAGACGATTGACCGAAAGGGCCACCGGCGGATTTGTATGACGTGAGCAGTGCGCCAGTCAGGATTTACAATCCCCTCCACAATGTCCTCGCGCATTTCACCGACCGACTTATCGGAAGCCTTGCCAGTGCAGGTGTTTCGAGTGCTCAGCTCAGCTCACGAAACGGAGAGGTCGGTTCTAATCGCTACGACAAGGCACTCGCACTCGCGGCGCATCTCCGCAACGCCCGCAAGTACGTCGAAGCCGCCGAGCCGACTATCGTGGCCTGGCCCTTACTCGGCTGGTTGGAGATGCCGCTATGGCGGCACCGAAACCACCAGACCCTCATAGCGATGCATGATCCACAGCCCCTTGTCAGGCAAAACGGCCTCTCCCCGCGGGCCGCTGCCTTTTCAGCGGCGGCAAGTGGTTCACAGTGGCCGCATGTGGTGACGATGAGCCCGGAAGCCTACGACATCACCTCGAAGTATTTCGACGAGCGTCGAGTCCACATGGTGCCCCACCCGATGTCTCGGCCCAACCAGGACCCGGTGCCTGAGACAAGTCGCACGGTCTTGGTGCTTGGCCAATTCAAGTCGGCTCGCGATCTCGATGTGATGGCCTCGATCGCGCCAGAGCTGGCACGAGCCGGCTGGCGGCCCATGGTCGTCGGCCGCGGATGGCCTGCCATTGCCGGGTGGGAGGTCGTCAATCGATTCGTGACCGAGGAAGAGTTCGAACAGCTGCTGGCCAGTTCCGCGGCGCTTCTGTTGCCCTACAAGTATTACTTTCAGAGCGGAGTCGCACTGCGCGCTCTGGAGGCCGGCCTCCCTGTTGTGGGTCGCAGTTCAGGTTTCCTGACGTCGATTCTGGGCGCCGATTTCCCCGGCGCAGTGGAGGACTGGGACAGCCCGACGAGCTGGGTGGCTGCCGTACATGCGGCAACGAGTGGACGAGTTGAGCAGTTGTGCTCGGCTACTGCCTATTCCATGCGTGGCGCCCAGGAGTGGCGCGACCTGATCGCAATGTCGAGCGGCGCGTGAGCACGGACGGGAGCATCGCCGACGTGCTGCACGTGCTGACAGTCCACTACAACACACCAGAGCTGACCGCCCGCCTCGTAACGAGCTTCCCCACCCATACACCGGCGGGACGTGAGATTCGGGTTCACGTACTCGACAATGCCTCCCAGCCGCAGCACCTGCAGACGCTTCACGATGCGATCGATGGCGTGCCCGGCGTCACGCTGGATATCAGCCGACACAATGTCGGCTTCGGTGAAGGCATCAATCGGCTTGCCGGCCGCGACGACATTGCGCCGTCGCATACCATTTGGCTGCTCAATCCCGACACGCTGCTCGAGCCGGGCTGCCTGGAAGCTCTCGAGGCTGAGCTCGATGCTGGCCGGTTCGCCGCCGTATCTCCGCTGATCTTCAGCGGCGAGGGCAAGGCGAGCTGGATCTGGTACTGCGGCGGTGATATCAGCATTCAGCAGCTGAGGGTCCGCCACCAGCTGTACGGGTCGCCGGTGACTGCGGCAGAACAAGATCCGTTCGACACGGAGTTCGTCACCGGAGCAGCTCCCATGATGAGGGCAGCCACCTTCCACGACATTGGCGGCTTCCGGCGGGGGTACTTCATGTACTGGGAGGACGCTTACTTCTCCTGGCAGATCCGACAGCAGGGGGCGCGCCTGGGCGTTGTCCCGGCTGCGCGACTGTGGCATGCGGTGGGCGCATCATCGGGCTACGGCCAAAGCCGTACTTTCTATTATTGGTCAACCCGGAACCGCTTCACGTTCGCCGCCGACATCGGCTTGTCCCGGTGGCAGGTCGTCAAAGGCCGCCGCGGGCTGGAATGCCTGCGCCCGGTCGTTCACGCACTGCGAGAGAAAGAGGGCCGGTACTCGAAGGCCGGCCACGCCATTAGGGGCACTATCGACGGGTTCCGGAATTCACAGCAAGTCGACAGCTAGCCACTCACACCAGCGTTTGCACGGCGCCTGCACTCGGCGTCTACTAACAGGAATTTGAAGCAGGTTCGGGAAGGCGACAGATCGTGGCTATGGAAGTATCGCGGAGATCCGCCTTGCAGGCCGCTGGGGCTGCTTTTGGTGCAGGCATGGCACTTTCGGGCTGTGCACGCGATGACGCTGGATCGAACGAAGGTGGTGATGAATTGGCGTCCTCGTTCGGATTCGGTCGAGCCCCGCAACGCAATCCGCTCAAGGGCAAGGTCCTCTTTCACGACACCTTCGACGACGGCTTCAATGGCTGGCGCGACCATTTCAACGGTGGGCGGCCGTGCCCACCGATATCGCTGACGTCCTATCCAGTGATCTCGGGCAGCCACGCCCTCATGATCGGGTGTTCGGCAGCACCTGCAGACGGCTATGCCGCTGGCTGGGCATCCGGTACGAATGCCGCGGCGTTCAAGAACCTGTCCCGGTACTACGACGACGGTTTGGTCACGTTCTCCTGCTATCTGACACATGGCTGCGAGGGGTCACCCGAAGCGCTCTCCAGCTATTGGCTGATGATCGACACTCAGTTGTGGGACAGCTCCGACCGGGCGTTTTTCAAGTTGATGGTCGACCGCGACCCGAAAGGTGATCGCACGCTGTCGATTGCCAACAACAGCGAGGATCGGGTGCAGGTGCGCAAGGGATCCGATCTGTTCGCCGGCGACAACGAGAACAAGTTCAACTTCGACTGGCTGAGCTTGACTGTCGACCTCGGCGCCAACGGTGGACTCGGTGGCTATCACTCCTGCCAGGTCAACAAACAGACATTCGACCTGACCAGACTGTCGGCGGGCAATGCAAAGACGAAGCCGCAAACTGGGGACACCGAAGTGTCCTTCGCGGGCGGGCTCAACTTCGGCGTTCTCGCCATACCGGGCCCTCCGGGCTCCGGTGAGGCGTTCGTCGTCATCGACGAAGCTATCGCAACAGTGGACGAGAAGGCGTAATCGTGCTGCGGTATTCCAAAACTCAGATACTGATCTCCTCGTCGCAGAGCGACGGATGGGGACCCGTCCGGCCAGCATCGGCGAAGGGGCCGATCAGCTTGGCCCAGCCGGGGCATCCGATGGACTTCTCCTGGGCGAAAACCCTGACTTGGGCGCTCTGCATCGAAGCCGTCACCGGCGCTCCGACAGCCTGGACGCTGTTCGCAAGATTCCAGTACTGCCTGGACAACACCGACGGATATCAGTACACCAAGACACAGTGGTACGACGTCGCCGATGAGAGCATCTCGTCGGACATCGCCGAGGGCGTGGGCTGGCACGGACCGGGTTTGGCGGCACCGATGGCCGCCAATGACACCACGCTGTTGCCGGTGTTCATCAAGCGCACCATCCGCAACCATCCGAGACGGGTGCGGGTACTCCTGGACCCACAATTCACCGGCGGCACCGATCCAGGGCTCTACCTGAACCTGCAGGTGACCCCGAGGAGCTGATCAGCGAACTGCACGAGCACAGGCGTACGTCGAACATCTCCCACCGTCATACAGCCATCTTGGAGGCCGCCCCGTGCCAAAGGTCGTGCACTGGAACCCACGCTTGAGACTTGCCGAGCGAGGCGTTCTCTGGCGTGTTCAGCGTCTGAAGCGTCAGAACAACTTCGGTGATCTCCTGGGGCCCCTTGTCGTTGAGCGCATGTGCGCCATCAGGGGGCTCCGCCCCGACGATTCTGAGGACAAGCGCCTATTGACCATCGGGTCCATCATCAACATCGCCGCCCAGCAAGGCGACACAGTATGGGGCTCAGGAGTACACGGCAACTTCCTGCCGCTCCAGACGCCCCTTCCCGCACTCGATGTCCGTGCCGTACGCGGCCCCCTGACCGCGGAGGTTCTTCGGCAGAATGGAATCGCCGTACCAGAGATATACGGGGATCCCGCTTTACTGATCCCTCACCTGTGGAGCGACTCCGAACTCGGGATCACAAGGGGCACGGGGGGCACGGTGATCGTTCCGAATTTCTACGACCTCGCGGGCGCACCACGAGGTTCGATCAACCCCCGCGGAAATGTCCTGGCTCGAGTCCGAGCCATCGCGTCGGCTGAGAAAGTCATCGCGAGCTCACTCCACGGAGTCATCATCGCAGAGGCGTACGGGGTGCCGGCGGTCCTCGTGGCATCCTCCAGCGAAAAGCCGTTCAAGTACGAGGACTATTACCAGGGAACAGGTAGGCCGTTGCCTCCCATTGCACCGGACTGGGCGGCGGCATCTCGCGCACCCGCCGCACCACCGATCGAAACCTGGTCCCACCGCCCGCTATTGGACAGCTTTCCCACGGATCTGTGGCCGCAATAGGCCGGCGCGACTGGAGATCAGCAGAACTCAGACCGATTCGTCGGCAGTCTGCGTGCCACCTCCGCGCAGTGTCTTGATCCTGGCGCTGGCGTCTCCCCAGAATTCAAGCAGAAAGTGGCGCTCGCGCGAAAAGCTCAGCAGCAGAGGCACGTACACGACGAATGCAACAAGGAGTCCAACAGTGATCGTCAATCCCGCCGGGAAATGTGTGTCGAGCTTGACGACGACGAGCCAGCTCGCGACACCAGCTGCGAGTCCGCATCCGAGAATGTTGAGACCCGAGCGGAGAAACTGCATCGCGGGCATATCGTCGCATTTGGCCAACCAGACCAGACTGATGAACCACGAGACCGTCAACCCGGTGGAGAATCCCCAGGCCACACCCTCGAGGTGCCAGAGAGAGCCAATCACGATGCAGATGGCCAGAAGTGGCTTCGTCACAAGGCTGTGGAAGAAGAGCTGGCGAGCATTCCCCGATGCCAGAAACGCCCAGTACGCCATGTAACTGAGTATCTGTACTGCGCCGCCGACACAGAGTATGGACAGGATCGGCGCCGAGGCGTGCCACGCGGGCCCCAGACACACGCGAATCACGGGAACCGACATCGAGGCAACCGCAGCGAAGACGAATACCAGCCCCGACGAGATGGCTACCTGCGCCTTCCATAGCAGCGGGTAGAAATCGTGCCCGTCGTGACGATGACGGGACAGTATCGGGAGCGCCACGTTCGTCAGGGGCGGGAGTATCTGATTGGCTGGGACCGAGAACATCTGGAACGCCCGGTTGTACAACCCCAGCGAACTTGCACCCCAGCGGATTCCGATGATGTAGGAGTCGATGTTCGACGCCACGTACTGGATCAACTGCGCAGAACCCGCATGGAATCCGAATGTGTACAGAGCAGACATCCCGGGCTCTCGGCGCGGAAGACCAGGGAACCACCCGGCAATCAGCGCGCGCTGCACGGCGAGAACCCCGTATATCGTCAGCATCTGAATCACGAGCGACCAATACGATGCGCCGGCAAGAGCAGCTGTGAGCCCGGCGATGAAACCGGCCAGCTGCGAAACGACGTCGGTGACCGTCAGTGCGACAAATCGAAAATCCCTCGCCAGTCGCACCTGAAACTGAGTCTGCAATCCGTTGATCGTGAACGACAGCGCCACCCATGGCGCCAGCTGCCGCAGGGCGGGTTCGTGGTACATGTGCGCCACGGCCGGTGCGGCGAACCACAACAACGATGTCATGAGCAGCCCGACCAACGTATTGGTCCAGAACAGATTGCTCGCCTGCCGGCCGGTGAGTTCCGCAGACTGGATCGCTGCCTGCGAAAGTCCAAAATCACGAAGCAACTCGCCGAGCATGATGAAGACCGTCAACATGCCGATCAAGCCGATGTCATGCGGGCTGAGCAGATGCGAGAACACAATCAGGCCGGCGAACAGGATGCCGCCCTTGACAGCTTGTCCCAATAGCGTGACAAGCCCCGCGCGTTTCAGCGACATTCGCGGTCGTGATGCCGTCGGCTCAGCCACCGCGGGCGATATTCCTAGGCATACGACGCAGACGACCGGCCCGTGGCGGCCGCGTCAGCGCGGTCTTCGTGGACTCCAAGCCCCGATATCCCGTGCCGGGAGGCAAGGAATCCGAAAGCCAAGAACCACAGGGGAAGGGATACCTTCGCGATCATTCCCCACCCGGTCCAGGCAATGATCACTACGCCGGGGAGAACCGCCATAAGCGCGGCCGTTTGAACGTCGATCGCCCTCTCGTTCAGGTATCGCATAACCGCGTGCCCGAGTGTGATGACCACGGGCGCCAGAAGCAGCAGCCCGAGGATCAAGCCCATTTCGGCGATCGGATAGAGAAGCGAATTATGCAACGGGAACCCGTTAGCCGCGAGATGGTTGTACTGGCCGACAACCTCGGTGTAGTAATTCGGGCCCGTTCCGGTCCAGAACGCACTCTGGATCTGCTCTAGTCCCACGGCGAGAATCTGTTGCCGATATCCGCCTTCCGGATCGACCTCTTGTCGAAGTTGCAGGCCGCTGATCGTATCCAGATTGAGTATCGCCACCAGGGCGGCGCCGGCGAGGATGCCGACCCGCGTCGAGATGGTGTTGCGACGGCGATTGACGATCGCCCAAATGACCACGGCGAGAGCAATGGCAGCAGAGTTGGCACGCGACAAGGTCAACAGGGTTGCGACGGATCCCAATCCGAGTGCCACGTAGGCCAGGCGTCGCGTCGTGACATTGGCGCTGGTCGACAGTGGAAGCAGGAAGCAGAATGACAGGAACATCGCTTTACCAAGTTCACCGGGGTGGTTGAAGAGCCCCACCATACGGCCGTCCTGCACCCAGCCCTGCGCGGCTTCACTCACTCGGAACATCGATCCGCGAGATTGCGCGACGGAGGCGATGAACTGGAGGCCACACGAGATGAGGCAGGCGCTCACAAGGACATTCGCACCCTTCTCGGTCATGTTCTCACTCAGCCATCGACCAAGTCCGAACGAGATCAGGGCAGTCACGTACAACTCGAGCCCAGACCATTGCTCCGTGGTGTTGCCCCACACCGTGAGCACCATCACCAGACATGGCAATGCAAAGGCGGCTAACAGCCACCCAATTCTCAGCCGGCCGCCAGCTGCCCAAATCGCCAAAAGTGCCGCAAGCAGCAAGATGTCACTTAAATAGATCGTCGGAGCACTGGGGGCAATGCCGTAGTGAATGACGCCATTGCCCGGCATGGAAAAGATGATCTTATTGATCCCGCACATCGCGATCACGTAAGCGCTAATCAGCGCTGTCGGCCATCCACCCGCCGGAACTGCAAGTACCAGAAAGACGATGAAACCGAGATACATGGCCAGCTGACTCAGTTGCACCTTGCCCCGCAATTCTCAGAGATGGGCGTCGATCATTCGCCCGGTCAGCTTAGATGAGTATGCAACCACATGCGACAGCTGGTCCCCGCCATAATCCGTGGAAAGGGAGTCGACGTACGCAGGGTGTCAATCGACATCTCCGGACCAATCGCGCGGCATCGCAGCGACATCCGCACGCCACAGGCGGCGGCGAACATCGGACCCCCGTAGTCTGTTGCCCAACAGGGAGTATCGGGGAACCGACGCACAGCCAGCAACACTGCACAGGGGAGGCCTTGAACTCTCAGCTCTCACGTCGAACGCTGTTGCGCAGGGCCGCCCAACTCACGGCCACTGTTGCAGCACTTCCTGTCATTCCACCCGCGACTGCGTCGGACCCGAGCCCGACGTACTACGTTTCCAACGCGGGCAACGATCGCGCCGACGGGCTCACACCCGCCAGCGCGTGGGCGACAATACAGAAGGTCAACTCGGCACTGCCCGGTGGACGGTCGACAGTTCTCTTTCGCCGCGGCGACACCTTCTTCGGCGAGTTGGCACCGCCGTTTGGATGCGAGGTCGGCGCGTACGACTCCGGAGCCAAGCCGATCCTGACGATGTACAAGGTGCTGAACCGAGCCGACGGGTGGACCCAGCACAGCGAGGGCATCTGGACGATCGACCTGGGTTCGCCCGACACGCACGGCGGTTACAACGCGCTCGAAGACGCCAACATCGGCTTTCTCATGGTCGATGGCGCGCCGGTTCCGAACATGAAAGCCGATCCGGCTCAATTGACTTCACCGTGGGACTTCTGTACCGACATTCCAGGGCACATGCTCTATGTCAAGTCCTCTGCCAACCCGACCACGCTGGCCGGCGACATCCGCGCGGCGCCGAACGGCACCAGCGCGACCGGACAGGTGATCCACTGCATCAATGGGTCGATCGACATCCACGACTTACACATCACCGGCTCCGGCGGATGCGGCATCGCCGGAGAGGCGACAGACGTGCACGTCCACGACTGCCAGATCGACTACATCGGCGGCTCCATCCTCCAGAACGGAGCCAATCCTCGCTACGGCAACGGAATCCAGAACTGGGCCAACACCCAGCGCTGGCTAATCGAGGGCAACGAGATCGCGCAGGTGTACGACGCCGCTTGGACCGCACAGGGACGAGACGCCGCCGATGGCCCAGTGTTCTGGCGCGATCTCGCCGTACGTAACAACCACATTCACGATTGCGGACAGACGTTCGAGCTGTGGTCCGAGAGCAACAACGCGTCCTCTCCCGGCTTCGGCAGTATCAGCATTGAGGGAAATCTTTGCCAGCGCGGTGGTTACGGGATCTTCTCCGATGTTCGCCCAGACCAGGACGTGCGTACACATTTGCTCACATATCGGCTGCAAACGCCCGTCGATGTGACGATCCAGAACAATACTTTCGAGGACGCATACGGCGCGTACAGCTACCACTCCTCAAACGTGCCCATCGGCTATGCCACCCGCAACAACATCATCCGGCTGAGACCCGGAACAAAGATGGAATACCAGCGGCCTGAGACAGTCGAGGAAGCTCAAAGCTGGCAAACGGCGACCGGGCAGGAAAGCGGCTCGAGGATCTCAATTCTGCAGTGACCCAACGGGTCTACGACTGGCGCAATGGCGGCCGTCAATATATAACTTCTTGCTGACGAAACTATTTTAGTTGTCGCTCACAGTGAGGGATCATATTGCCGTCTGTCGCGCTGATCGGAACGCGGGGCTATCCGAGCTATTACGGTGGCTTCGAGACAGCAACCCGGAGGCTCGCCCCCTACCTCGTGGAGGAAGGTTGGGATGTCACCGTCTACGGCCGGCACAACGCATCCAGGCTTGATGACCCCGAGAGAGATCTGCGCGTTGAGACGCGGGTGACACGGGGCCTGGAGACCAAGAGCCTCAGCACCCTTTCCTACGGCCTCACATCGACATTCGACGCCGCAGTGCGGCGTCCAGATGTCGCACTGGTCATGAACGTCGCCAACGGGTACTTCCTCCCGCTGTTGAAGGCACGCAACATTCCCTCGCTGGTCAACGTCGACGGTATCGAGTGGGATCGCGACAAGTGGAACGCGCTTGCCAAACGCGTCTTCTATCAGGGTGCGCGGTGCACGGCGCGCTGGGGTGACAGTCTGATCTTCGACGCGAGGGCTATCGAGTCCTACTGGCAGAAGACATTCAGGGCGACAGGAACTTTCATCCCCTACGGAGGAGAAGTTCCGCCGCCGCTGCCTGTCCCCGACGGTTTGGTACACCGGGGCTATGTCCTCGTCGTTGCCCGTTTCGTGCCGGAGAACAGCGTCCCGCAATTCTTTGAAGCGGTGCGCACGATCGCCGCCAAGCATCCGGTGGTCATCGTGGGAACGACCGGATACGGCGGGGAGCTGGACGACGCAGCGCGGCAGTTGGCCAGCGACTGGCCGACGGTGACCTGGCTGGGGCACGTCTCCAACGACGCGTTACTGCTTGCTCTTTGGCAGCACGCCGGCGTGTACTTTCATGGCCACAGCGTCGGCGGAACCAATCCGGCCCTGGTCCAGGCCATGGCGGCAGGCGCCCCAACGCTGGCCAGGGACACCGTCTACAACCGCGAGGTACTCGGACCGGCCGGGCGGTTCGTGCCCGGCGACCCGCAGGCCATTGCACGGGCGGTTCTGGACATGATGGACGACCGCGCAGGACTCGACCGGGCAAGCCGGACCAACCAGACGCGCGCCGAGGACGACTACTCCTGGAAACAGGTGTGCACGGAGTACGAGCAGGCGTTACGCGCGTTGCTCAGAACGAAGTAGAACCCCATCGGTCCAGCTCTGGGCCAGGACGTTCCTCGATTCGAGTTTAACTGCGGTGCAGTGCATTTCCATACTGTGGCGGTGACGGTCACTGGCCGAGGTCGGCGTAGAACGCCTCGGTGGCATCTTTGGCCGGCCCCCACCAGTCTGCGTGGTCGCGGTACCACTCGATTGTGGCGGCCAGTCCCCGCGTGAAGTCTCGATACCTCGGCTGCCAGCCCAACTCTGCGCGCAACTTCGTGGCGTCAATCGCGTAGCGCAGATCGTGACCGGGCCTGTCGACGACATGGTCGTACGCGTTCGCGGGATGCCCCATCAAGGTGAGGATCATCTCGATGACGCTCTTGTTATCCCTCTCCCCGTCGGCGCCGATGAGATACGTCTCTCCGATGCGGCCCTTTTCCAGGATCCTCAGCACCGCTGACGAGTGGTCGTCCGCATGGATCCAGTCGCGAACGTTGCGCCCTTCTCCGTAGAGCTTGGGACGCAGACCGCACAGCACGTTGGTGATCTGTCGCGGGATGAACTTCTCGACGTGTTGGTAGGGCCCGTAGTTGTTCGAGCAGTTCGAGATCGTGGCTGCGACGCCGAACGAACGGACCCAGGCCCTCACCAGGAGGTCGCTTCCTGCCTTTGTCGCGGAGTACGGCGACGAGGGGTTGTAGGGACTGGCCTCGGTGAACCTGGCCGGATCATCAAGTGCCAGATCACCATACACTTCATCCGTCGACACATGATGGAATCTGGTTCCGTACTTTCGGGCCGCTTCAAGCAGGGTGAAGGTGCCCACCAGGTTGGTGTCCAAGAAGGGATGCGGCCCGTGCAGCGAATTGTCGTTGTGCGTTTCCGCGGCAAAGTGGACGACGGCATCGGCCCCGGCAAAAAGCTCATCAACCACGGCTGCGTCGGCGACGTCCCCGCGGACGAACGTGGCACGTTTGTCCGGCAGATCTTTGAGGGACGCACGGTTACCCGCATAGGTCAATTTGTCTAGCACCGTCACGTGGTAGCTGGTGCGGTCGATCACGTGTCGGACGAAGTTTGATCCGATGAACCCCGCGCCACCGGTGACAATCAACCGCATCAATGCGCCCTATCCCGCTAGATCTGATAGATACCAGCTATACCCCGATAATCACCGAGGTCCCGACCCGACTGGCGCAGCCCATCGTCGATGATGACGCCGTTCCACCTGCAATATGCTTGGCTACAACGACTTTCAGTTCGATGCGAATCCCGAGTCTGCAACCACACGCCGTTGTCGTCGAAGTATAGGCCAGGCACCGTGCAGATTTCTTTCAGAGACACCGGCTTGTCTTTCAGGCTGAGGATGCGTTCCCGCCTCTTCCTCCTAGAAATCCAGGAGGGGATCACGAAAGGTCCGATCGAGCTCCCGCTAGGCGGACCCCCAGCAATATCGCCGTATTGGAAGATGGCCCGGCGCAATGGATCACGCCGGCCGGCTCCCAGACCGACTCCCCCGCGGATCGTGTCGCGACCAATCTGACTGTTGACTATCTCGCCCCCGCGTCGGACGAAGTGGCCACTCGGCGGGCCGGTGGATTGCCTTGCTGCACAGGCTGTGCCGGAGTTGGCACGCTGGCACTGCGGACGCTCCCGTGTTCCGGTGGCCTGTTCTCGTTGCCGCACAGTATCGGAGCTAACACCACAGGAGTTCTTTTCCATGTTCATGCTCGATAAAGCACTTATTTTGCTTTGTCAAGCAAACTAGGTCAGGTTTCATTTGGTATAGAGCACCGTGCCCTTCGTGGACGTAATTCAGCCCCGATGAGTTATCGTCAACGGCCCGTTGCGATTTAGCTGAGGTTGCACGTGGCCGTAGATAAATTGTCGGGTCCGCCATTCGAACAGACGCCAAGCTGAAGATCCGCTGTCAATTTCGTTGCCCGCGCAAGCGGCACGGTACTTGATATGAGAAGATCACACGCGTTAAGCAATGGCGCTGGATGAGATTCTCGGGAATCGGGGGATTTGTTGACAGCTGCAGGCGAAAGCAATGAGCTACAAGTTGCAGCCCACACCGATACCTCGCTGAACAACAGATTTGCTTCGTGGCAGTACGGATACGCACGTCGCCTCGTCGCCATCGACTTTTTCGGAGTTGTTGCCGCGGTTGGGCTCGCACACTGGGTACGGTTCGGCAAAATGCCGGTCGTACCGCGAACTCCGCAGGGCCCCAGCTACACTGCGGTCTCGCTGATGATTGCCGTCGCATGGTTGGCGGCGCTGTACGTTGCCCGATCCCGCTCGGTACGTATCATCGGCGCCGGCGCAGAAGAGTATCGGCGAGTCTGGGCGGCGACCCTGTCCGTGTTCGGTGGGGTTGCGATCGTGTCGATGCTGTTCAAACTCGAGATCGCCAGGGGCTATCTGCTTGTGGCCCTCCCGGCAGGGATGGTCATTCTCGCCCTGATGCGCTGGTCGGTCCGCCGCTCACTGATCAGAGCCCGGATGAAGCACGGCCGCTACATCACTCGCGTACTGGCTGTCGGCAGCGTTCCCGCTGTTCGTGATCTGACTCAGTCCCTTGCCCGTGAGCAGTGGTCGGAATACCAGGTCGTCGGTGCGTGCATTCCCGGACCCAACATCCATACCTACGTTGACGTACCCGGCGTCAGGAAGGTCCCGACGTTCGGTGACGAATCCAATGTGGTGGAAGCCGTCCTGGCAACCGGCTGCCAAGCCGTAGCGGTCACGGCGACCGAGCGCCTCCACAGCCGCGCAATCCGTGATCTGTCATGGGAACTCGAGAAGCTCGACGTCGACCTCCTCGTCGCGCCCGGTGTCGCCGACATCGCCGGACCACGGCTTCAGATGCGTCCGGTGTCCGGGCTTCCGCTGATCCACGTCGAGAAGCCGCAGTATGACGGCGCCAAGCGCTTTCAGAAGCGCGTCTTCGACGTCGCGTTCTCCTCGGCAGTCCTGCTGTGCGGCTTGCCATTCCTCGTCGTTGTCGCACTCGCCATCAAGCTGACGAGTGCAGGACCAATCCTGTACCGATCGAGCCGCATCGGTCTGGATGGCAAGCCGTTCGTCATGCTCAAGTTCCGGACGATGGTCGATGGCGCTGACCGCATGGTCGACAAATTGGCGCGCCACAACGATTTCCAGGGCGGGGTACTGTTCAAGCTTCACGACGATCCGCGAGTGACCACCGTGGGGCGGTATCTGCGCAAGTACAGCATTGACGAACTGCCCCAGTTCATGAATGTCCTCAAGCGCGAGATGAGCGTCGTCGGACCGCGCCCCCCGCTGGCCAAAGAGGTCAAGTCGTACGACGCTTACGCGATGCGTCGACTGCTCGTACGTCCTGGCATCACTGGCCTGTGGCAGGTGAGCGGTCGCTCCGACCTGTCGTGGGAGGACACCGTCCGGCTCGATCTGTTCTACGTCGAGAACTGGTCGATGGTCGCCGATCTGCTGATCGCCATGAAGACGATGAAAGCGGTGTTCTCGCACTCTGGGGCGTACTGAGCCGCTAAACGACGAATGGCCACCTACCGCAGTAGGTGGCCATTCGCGCTAGAGATTTACACCTGATCTTCGGTGAAGTTGCGTGTGACGGCCGGGTCGACCGGGATGCCCGGGCCCGTGGTCGTCGACACGGTGACCTTCTTCAGGTAGCGGCCCTTCGAGGACGACGGCTTGGCCCGCAGCACCTCGTCGAGCGCGGCACCGTAGTTCTCGACGAGCTGCTTCTCGTCGAACGACGCCTTGCCGATGATGAAGTGCAGGTTGGACTGCTTGTCGACGCGGAAGTTGATCTTGCCGCCCTTGATGTCCTGCACGGCCTTGGCCACGTCAGGGGTGACGGTGCCGGTCTTGGGGTTCGGCATCAGACCACGCGGGCCCAGCACGCGGGCGATACGGCCAACCTTGGCCATCTGGTCCGGGGTGGCGATCGCGGCGTCGAAGTCGAGGAAGCCGCCCTGGATCTTCTCGATCAGGTCGTCGCTGCCGACCACGTCGGCGCCGGCGGCCAGCGCCTGCTCGGCTTTCTCGCCGACGGCGAACACCGCGACGCGCGCGGTCTTGCCGGTGCCGTGCGGCAGGCTCACGGTGCCGCGGACCATCTGGTCGGCCTTGCGGGGATCCACGCCGAGGCGGATCGCGACCTCAACGGTGGCGTCCTGCTTCTTCGAGGACGTCTCCTTGGCCAGCTTGGTGGCCTCGAGCGGGCTGTAGAGCTTGCTCTTGTCCACCTTCTCGGCGGCTTCGCGGTACGCCTTGCTTGTCTTGCTCATTGTTCTTCTCCTAGTGAGAGGTGTGGTCTCCGATGATTGCTCTTCTCGCAAGCGCTCATCGCCGAGCCGAAGCGGGCTCTCCCACGCGACGCCGCCCAATGCGGCGTCGAGTCCTTTATTCGACCGTGATGCCCATCGACCGGGCAGTGCCGGCGATGATCTTGGCGGCCTGGTCGATGTCGTTGGCGTTGAGGTCGGCCTTCTTGGTCTCGGCGATCTCGCGCACCTGATCCCAGGTCACCTTGGCGACCTTGGTCTTGTGCGGCTCGGCCGAACCCTTCTGCACACCGGCGGCCTTCAGCAGCAGCCGGGCGGCGGGCGGGGTCTTGAGCTCGAAGGTGAAGCTGCGGTCCTCGTAGACGGTGATCTCAACGGGGATGATGTTTCCGCGCTGGTTCTCCGTCGCGGCGTTGTACGCCTTGCAGAACTCCATGATGTTGACGCCATGCTGGCCGAGCGCGGGCCCGACCGGCGGGGCGGGGTTGGCCTGGCCGGCCTGGATCTGCAGCTTGATCAGCCCGGAGACCTTCTTCTTGGGGGCCATGGGTGTTCGGTTTCCTTACTTTGCTTTTCCTGGAGGGCGCATGCCCCCGATTACTAGATCTTGGCGACCTGGTTGAAGGTCAGTTCGACAGGCGTCTCGCGCCCGAAGATGGACACCAGCACCTTGAGCTTCTGCTGTTCGGCGTTGACCTCGCTGATCGAGGCCGGCAGCGTGGCGAACGGGCCGTCCATGACGGTCACCGACTCGCCGACCTCGAAGTCGACCAGGATTTCCGGACGTTCCAGCGTGGCTTCCGAGGATGCGGCCGACGCGGTCGAAGCCGCCTTGCCCTGCTTCTTGGCCGCGCCCTGCGGGAGCAGGAACTTCACCACGTCGTTGAGCGACAGCGCCGTCGGCCGCGAGGTGGCACCGACGAAGCCGGTGACACCCGGGGTGTTGCGCACCGCGGCCCACGAGTCGTCGGTCAGTTCCATGCGCACCAGGATGTAGCCCGGCAGCACCTTGCGGTTGACCTGCTTGCGCTGGCCGTTCTTGATCTCGGTGACCTCTTCGGTGGGCACTTCCACCTGGAAGATGTAGTCGCCGACGTCGAGATTCTGCACGCGGGTCTCGAGGTTGGCTTTCACCTTGTTCTCGTAACCGGCATAGGAGTGGATGACGTACCAGTCGCCCGGCTTGCTGCGCAGCTCAGCCTTGAGCGCGTCGGCCGGGTCGAGTTCTTCCTCCTCGACGGCCTCGGCGGCGGCTTCCGTCGCCTCGGCTTCAGGCGCCACCTCGAGCTCAGGTGTGGTCTCGTCGATGACATCGACGAGGCCTTCACCCGTGGGGGTATCGCCTTCGGGGGTTGTCACGGTAGTCAGTCCTCTCTCACAACATCCAGGTCAGCCGAACACCAGCAGCACCAGCTTGGCCAGGCCCAGGTCCACGCCGCCAATCAGCGCCACCATGAAAGCCAGGAACAGCAGCACCACGGTGGTGTAGCTGACCATCTGCTTGCGGTTCGGCCAGATCACCTTGCGCAGCTCGGCAACCACCTGCTTGAGGTAGTTCCACACGAAGACGAAGGGGTTACGCGACGGTCCGGTGGTGGCCTTCTTCGGCTTCTTGGCTTTCTTGCCGGACTTCTTCTCGTCGACGCCGAGTTCCTCGGCGCCCGATTCGACTTCCTCCGGCTCGGCCAGTGCGGTGGCCCCGGCACGCCGGGTCCGCTTGCCGGTCGGACGCTGGGGGCGGCTCACGACGACGGTCTGGCCGCCGGTGGTGTCCTCGTTGCCAGCCAGACCATCGTCGCCTGCGGCGTCAGCACTATCGCGCTCATCGCTCACCGCATGCTCCTTTGTGTCGAGTCCGTATGGGCCGGGCGTACCCAACCCGGTGTGCACCCTCCAGTGTCCACCATTGCCTATTCAGTTGAGCAGGGGCGACAGGACTTGAACCTGCAACCTGCGGTTTTGGAGACCGCTGCTCTGCCAGTTGAGCTACGCCCCTCTGCTGGTCCCCCACATAACTCGCGCGCTCCCCGTTCGGTGAAACCCGAACCGACGGACAGCGCGCTTACGTGGGAAAACCCCGAGGTCCGAGTGTACAACGGCACAACGAGCAGGTGTTAATCCGCTTCGTCGTCATCGTGGCGGACGGGCTTGCGCAGAACCTGACCGGTTTCGGGGTCCCAGCCTGCCGAGATCGAGTTGTCGCCCTCGTGGCCCATCAGCGTGGTGAAGGCCTCCATGACGACCTCGCCGGTCTTCACATTGACCAGGATGTTTCGGGAGGTGACGATGTCGGCACCGAACCGCTCGTTGACCGAGTCGATGGCCAAGCTGCCATGCAGCTCGTCACCCTCGGCGATGGGCCGGTAGAACTTGAACTTCTGGTCCACCTGGACGATCTGCATGGTTTCGAAGCCCACGTCGACGTGCTGGAAGAAGTGCCGCTGAATCATCACCGCGAAGATCGACATGAAGGTCAGCGGTGCGACGAGTCCGTCGTGGCCGAGTTCCTTGGCCGCGTCGATATCGAGGCTGGCCGGGTCGTGCGCCTTGATGGATTTCGCGTACTGCCGGATCTGCTCGCGTCCGACGATGAAGTTCTCCGGGTACTCGTAGACCATTCCCCGGATGTCCGTCTTGAGTGCCATCTATGCCAGCTTCGCGATGGCCACGGCGCGGCCGAAGATCTTCTTGCCGCCGGTGGTGGCGGTCAGCGCGATGTGGACGGTCTTGGTCTCGGCGTCGGCTGACTTCACCCGTCCGGTGAACACGATGTCGGTCCCGGTGCCGTCATTGGGTACCGGCACGATCGCGGTGAACCGCACGTTGAATTCGCTGACCGCGCCCGGGTCGCCGACCCAGGCCGTGACGTAGCCGCCGCCCAGACCCATGGTCAGCATTCCGTGGGCGATCGCGGTGTCCAGACCGACCTGCTTGGCGATCTCGTCATCCCAGTGGATGGGGTTCAAGTCGCCGGAGACCCCGGCGTAGTTGACCAGGTCTGCCCGGGTCAGGGTGATCACCCGCTCCGGCAGCTCTTCGCCGACTTTGACCGAACTGAACTCACGCAGTGCCATCGTTGAAGCCACTCTCTCCGTTTTCCTCGCTTCGCCCCGCCAGCGTCGTGTAGGCCTCTTGGACCACCGTGCCGTCCTGGTTCGTGACGATGTTTTTGGTAACGATGATGTCGGTACCGTGCGCTTGCCGAATGGAATCCAAGTAGACGTCACAGTAGAGCTTGTCGCCAGCCGTGACCGGGGCGAGAAACTTCAGCACCTGGTCGATCTGGACGATCTGGCGGTCGGAGATGCCGATATTGGCATTTTCGAAGAACGCCTTCTGCGCGACGTAGCAGAACACGCTGATGAACGTCAGCGGCGCCGGCAGCCCGTCATACCCGAGTTCCGCGGCGGCCTCGTCGGAGAGGAAGACCGGGTCGTCGTTCTGTACGGCTCTGGCGTACTCGCGAATCTTCTCGCGCCCCACCGCATAGTGATCGGGATAGCGGTAGTGCGTTCCGACGAGAGTCTGGGACAGCGCCACGGGCTAGAACCTACCTAGTAACTTTCTCCGGCCGTCGCACGGACGGCCGGGCGCGATCAGCGCGACTCTTTGTGCGGCTGATGCGTGCCACAGTTCGGGCAGAACTTCTTCAGCTCCAGCCGATCAGGATCGTTGCGGCGGTTCTTCTTGGTGATGTAGTTGCGGTGCTTGCACACCTCGCAGGCCAAAGTGATCTTCGGCCGGACGTCAGTACTGGAGGCCACGTTCGTTGCCTTCTTTCACACTCTCGTAGTTCGTTCCTGTAGCGGTGGGGAGGCTCGATCTCCCGACCTCACGATTATGAGTCGTGCGCTCTAACCAGCTGAGCTACACCGCCCCGATCGACGCGGGCGGAGCTCCGCTCGCGTCCACCGAGCCCCCTAACGGAATCGAACCGTTGACCTTTTCCTTACCATGGAAACGCTCTACCGACTGAGCTAAGGGGGCCTCACCCTCGGCGTCGGTGATACCGCGCCGTGGGCCTTAAAGAGGGTACAGCCTGCGGCTCGGCTGAACCAAACCGCTCGTCGAGGGGCGAAATCGGGCGCGGCGTGCAGACGCCATAGGCTGAGGTCATGTCATCGACGGACCGGCTGTACTTCCGCCAACTGCTCTCCGGCCGGGACTTCGCGCCCGGCGACATGATGGCGCAGCAGATGCGCAACTTCGCCTATCTGATCGGCGACCGGGAGACCGGGGACGCCGTGGTGGTCGACCCGGCCTACGCGGCCGGGGACCTGCTCGACGCCCTGGAGGCCGACGGCATGCACCTGTCCGGTGTGCTGGTCACCCACCACCACCCCGATCACGTCGGTGGAACCATGATGGGCTTCACGCTGGCGGGCCTGTCCGAATTGCTCGAGCGGGTCAGTGTGCCGGTTCACGTCAACACCCACGAGGCGCTGTGGGTGTCGCGGACCACCGGTATCCCGATGAGCGAGCTGACCGCCCACGAGCATCGCGACAAAGTCGCGGTCGGTGACATCGAGATCGAATTGCTGCACACCCCGGGGCACACCCCGGGCAGCCAGTGTTTCCTGCTCGACGGGCGGCTGGTGGCCGGCGACACCCTGTTCCTCGACGGATGCGGGCGCACCGATTTCCCGGGCGGCGACGTCGACGAGATGTTCCGCAGTCTGCAGCAGCTGGCCGCGCTGCCCGGCGACCCGACCGTGTTCCCCGGTCACTGGTACTCGACGGAGCCCAGCGCGGTGCTCTCGGAGGTCAAGCGGTCCAACTACGTCTACCGGGCGTCAAACCTCGAGCAGTGGCGCTCGTTCATGGGCGGCTGACCCCTCCCCGAGGCTGTGCTTTCGACCCAGAACCGTTGGTGGCGTGGGTAATTGAACCCCGGCTCGGCTCCCCTGACGGCTGACCGGGATTGCCTCTTGGCAATTCGGAACTTTGTTACGTAACGTCGGTCCAACTGACGCTGCGACGAAGGAGCACCCATGACCGGGCCGGTGAGTTATCGCAAGGACGACGCGATCGCCGTGATCACACTCGACGACGGCAAGGTCAATGTGCTGAGCCCGAGCATGCTGCAGGAGATCAACCACGCCATCGACCGCGCCGAAGCCGACAACGCCGGTGCGGTGGTCCTAGCCGGCAACGACCGGGTGTTCAGCGGCGGCTTCGACCTCAAGGTATTCCGCTCGGGTGATATCGACGCCTCGATCGCGATGCTGCAGGGCGGGTTCAACCTCTCCCACCGCTTGCTGTCGTTCCCCAAGCCGGTCGTCGCCGCCGTCACCGGGCATGCCATCGCGATGGGTTCGTTCCTGGCGTGCAGCTTCGACCACCGCGTTGCCGCGCACAGCTACAACTTCCAGGCCAACGAGGTGGCGATCGGGATGGTCCTGCCTTACCCGGCGCTCGAGGTGCTCAAGCTGCGGCTGACCCCGTCGGCCTACCAGCAGGCTGTCGGGCTGGCCAAGACTTTCTTCGGCGAGACCGCGGTGGCGGCCGGCTGGGTCGACGACATCGTCCTGCCCGAGCAGGTCATTCCGCGCGCCCTGGAGGCCGCCCGTGAGTTCACCACCCTGACCGCGGGGGCGCACCTGGCCAGCAAGCTGCGGGCGCGGCAGGCCACCCTCGACGCCATGCGCCACGGCATCGACAACATCCACACCGAGTTCGGGCTGTCCTAATCCGTGCCCAGGGTCAAGCAGCGCACACCTGAGCTGCGCGACCGCGTGGTCGACGTGGCCGTGGCCACGCTGTGCGAGAACGGCCTGTCCGGCTTCACGACGCGGCGGGTAGCCGAACGCGCGGGGACCTCGGTGCCCGCGGTCTACGAGTTGTTCGTCGACAAGGACGGGCTGCTGCGGGCGGTGTTCGTCGAAGGGTTCCACCGGCTCGGCCGCCAGCTCGCCGGACTGCCGGAATCCGCTGACCCACTGGCAGACCTACGGGCGGTGACCCCGGTTTTCCGGCGGTTCTGCTTGGACTACCCGCCGCTGGCCAGAGTGATGTTCAGCCGCCCGTTCCAGGACCTCGGCCCGGGACCCGAAGAGATCGGGGCCGCGCCGACAGTTCGAGAGATCCTCGTCGCCAAGGTGCAGCGCTGCATCGACGCCGGCACGCTGTCCGGGGATCCGGTCGACATCGCGCACGTATTGCTCGCTCTGGCACAGGGTTTGGCCGTCCAGGAGGCGGGTCGGTGGTTGGGTACCTCGGCCACCTCGGTCAACCGCCGGTGGGATGTCGGGGTGCAGGCCGTGCTGGCCGGGTTCAGCCGGTAGCGTGCCGCGGATGGGACGCGTCGACGGCAAGGTCGCAGTCATCAGTGGCGCGGCGCGCGGGATGGGCGCTTCACATGCCCGCCTGCTGGTCGGCGAGGGCGCCAAGGTCGTCCTCGGTGACGTCTTGGACGACGAAGGCCGGGCAGTCGCCGAGGAACTCGGCGAGGCCGCGCGCTACGTCCACCTCGATGTCACCGACCCCGACCAGTGGGCCGGCGCCGTCGACACGGCACTGCACGCGTTCGGCACGCTCAATGTTTTGGTGAACAACGCGGGCATCGTCTACCGGCGCACGCTGCGCAACCTCGAACCTGATCGCTGGCAGCGCGTTCTCGACGTCAACCTGACCGGGACGATGCTGGGCATCAAAGCGGTGATCGAGCCGATGATCGCCGCCGGCGGCGGGTCGATCATCAACATGTCGTCGATCCAGGGCATGCGTGGCACCCCGGGCAACCATGGTTACGTCGCCTCCAAGTGGGCGATCCGGGGCTTGACCAAGTCGGCCGCATTGGAGTTGGCGTCCAACAACATTCGGGTTAATTCGCTGCATCCGGGGATGGTCCGCACCCCGATGACCGCGCACATGCCCGAGGACCTCGTCGCCGCCCCACTGGGCCGCATCGCCGAGCCCGTCGAGGTGTCGACGTTCGTTCTCTTCCTGGCCAGCGACGAGTCCTCGTTCGCCACCGGCTCGGAGTTCGTGATGGACGGCGGATTGATCGCCGATGTCCCCCATAGGATGTGACGATGAGTGGCTTCGAAGGTCGGGTAGCAATCATCACCGGTGCGGGTGCGGCCGACGGCATCGGCTTCGCCGTCGCCAGGCGCCTTGTCGGCGAGGGTGCGCGCGTGGTGCTGGGTGCGACGAGTGATCGCATTCACGATCGAGCCGGTGAACTTGGTTCTGCGGCAATCGGCGTCGTGGCTGACCTGACTGTCGACGGTGCCGCTGAGACACTTGTCGCCGCCGCCACCGAGACGTGGGGCCGGCTGGACATTCTGGTGAACAACGCGGGGATGACCTCGGTGACGAGCGGGTGGGACACCGAAGCCGAGGTGGCCAAGCTGTCGTTGCGAGACTGGGACTCGGCGATAGCACGCAACATGACGACGGCGTTCCTGATGTGCCGGGCCGCGGTGCCCGTGATGACCGCGTCGGGCTACGGGCGCATCGTGACGGTGGGTTCGACGACGGGCACCGTCAATGCGATGCCCGGCCAGGCCACCTATACCGCGGCTAAGGCGGGTTTGGTCGGGTTGAGCCGCGCCCTGGCGCTCGAGGTGGTGCGCGACGGCGTGACGGTCAACGTCGTCGCGCCGGGCTACGTGCTCACCGGTTCACAGCTGGAGTTCGAAGCGACGGCCGCCGCAGCGGGGCCATTCGGCCGCAGCGGAACACCAGACGAGATCGCTTCGTGCGTCGCGTTTTTGGCCCACGAGACGGCCTCGTTCGTGACCGGCGCCGTCCTGGTTGCCGACGGCGGCCACAACCTTCCCGAGACCTGGAGATAAGTCGGCGGGGACCATGCGGTCCCCGCCGACATCGGATTGGCTCCTTCGGTCAGAAGCCCAGGTGCTGGTCGAACTGGTTGTGCGACGACAGGTCGGTGCCCGCTTGGGCGTGCGCAGCCGACGGATCGTGGCTGGCGTCGAACAACGAGTGACTCGAGTAGTCGGCCGAGGTGTGTGACGACTGGTCGACGACGGAGTGATCCGGTGTCGGTGTCGCCACATGGGTCGACGAGTCGACGGCGGCATGCTGGTCGACAGTGGTCGACGCGTGGCTGCCGCCAACCGAGGTGGCACCGCCTGCAGCGCTGCTGCCCTGCGCACCGGTGATCACCGAGGCCCCCTGCGAGCCGGCCGCGACCTCGCCACCACCCGAGGCTGATCCCCCGGTGGTGATGACTGCGCCCTGGCTCGGCGAGCCCGCCTGGGTGTGCGTGCTGACTGCGGCACCGCCACTGGCTGCACTGTGGCCACCAAGGGCTGCACTGTCCTGTCCCAGAATGTCAGTGCTGTTGTGCACGTTGGTATTTCCTCCGACGGTCGCCTGTCCTGCCGATGCTGCAGCATTGGTTGAACCGGCGGCCTGCACGGCGCTGTGCGCACCGAGCGTCGTCGCCTCGTGGGTGAGGAAGTCGGCACTGCCACCCGCCGTCGCGCCCGCGGCCACGTTGGTGTGGCCACCGATGGCCGCGCCTGCGGCAGGCGTCGTCACGTCGACGTTGGTGTGACCGCCGAACGCTCCACCAACGTTGGCTTGGGTACCGAACGCTCCCCCGACGTTAGCCTGCGAGCCGAATCCGCCACCGGCGTTGGCCTGAGTACCGAATCCGCCACCGACGGTGGACTGTCCCGCGACATTCGACTGGCCGCCGAGCGCGGCGCCTTCGTTGTGGAGGAAACTCGCCGCCGCGGTGTTGGTCGCTGCAGCCTGCGTGCTCAGCGCGGCACCGCCGAGCGGGCTGACGATTCCGGCTGTGGTCGCGCTCGACATCGCCGTAGTGCCGGACGCTCCGAGGCCGGCTCCGCCGAGACCGATCGCACCGCCACCGGCGGCTGCGGTCTGGTTGGCGAAGCCCGCACCGCCGAGCGGGCTGCTGAAGCCTGCGCTGGAGCTGCTGCTGAAGTTCTCCTGGGCGCCGACTCCGGTGTTGAGGGTGGGCGATCCGGAGTTGGCGTTCAGGGTCGCGCGGCGCTCGGCGTCGACACCACTGTTGGC
Source organism: Mycobacterium sp. NBC_00419 (assembly GCF_036023875.1). Lineage (NCBI taxonomy): Bacteria > Bacillati > Actinomycetota > Actinomycetes > Mycobacteriales > Mycobacteriaceae > Mycobacterium > Mycobacterium sp. NBC_00419. Next base: position 3,697,046 of record NZ_CP107931.1, on the reverse strand, counting down.
CGAAAACCGGCTGCGGTCAACGGCTTCGGCGCCGGCACCCGCGGCCAGTCCGGAGCCGATGTTGGCTCCGCCACCGGCGTGGCCGCCGAACTGTGTGGCGCCACCGAGGCCGGCGTTGATGCCGCCGCCGAGTTCGGCTCCGCCGCCGATGTTTCCACCGGCGCCGAAGCCAGTACCGATGCCGGTGTGTGTGCCAGCACCGAGGCCGGCGTCGAAACCACCGCCAACCTCGGCACCGCCACCGAGGCCAAAGCCCGTACCCAGACCGCCACCGGCACCAGCACCCGCACCGATCTCGGTACCCAGCCCGGCCTCGAAACCACCACCGAACTCAGCGCCACCACCCACACCAAAGCCCGTGCCCACACCGGTACCCAGACCAATCTGCGAACCCAGCCCAGCCTCGAAACCGCCACCAACTTCAGCACCACCACCGAGGCCAAAGCCCGTACCCAGACCGCCACCGGCACCAGCACCCGCACCGATCTCGGTACCCAGCCCGGCCTCGAAACCACCACCGAACTCAGCGCCAGCACCCACACCAAAGCCCGTGCCCAAGCCGGTGCCCAGACCAATCTCCGAACCAAGACCAGCGTTGAAACCGCCACCAACCTCAGCACCGCCACCCACACCAAAGCCCGTGCCCAAGCCGGTGCCCAGACCAATCTCAGTGCCCAGCCCAGCCTGAAAACCACCACCAACCTCAGCACCGCCACCGATGCCCAGGCCGGTTCCGAGCCCAAGTCCGGTCGACAGGCCGGTTTCGAGGCCACCACTCAATGCGGTACCGAGCCCGGCTCCAATGCCCTCGCCGATCCCGGCCGCCAAGCCGGTACCCGCGTCGGCGCCAAGCTGAAGCGCTTGGTCGCCTATTACCGCGGCCTCCCCGACGGGTGCGAAGCCGTACTCGCTCGACACCGCCTGAGCCAAGCCCGCCACCGGGTCAGCTCCGGGCAGTTGCAGGCCCGGAACAGCGGAGGCGGCCACGGATTGGAGTTCCTGCGGGCTGACGTCGGCCAGCCCGGCATTCGCAAGCGCGGCGCTCGGGTCCGCGACGAACGTCTGCGCGGCGTTTTCATTGGCGAACAGATCGAGAATGAACTGCAGCAGGGTGTCCATGAAGGAGTGCCTTTCGTCTCAGGAGAGAAGCTCTATCCCCGGCTCGCCGGGTGACTTACTGCCACGCTATGGACAGCGCCGAGCCCCCAACATGGGGAGCGCTCCCCTGCCCGATAGGGCCCCTACCGGGATAGCCCAGCAATCCCCATTAGGGGGTTAGGGGATCGGGCAGTCGCTACCCGGCGTGAGCAGGGGCTTTCTCGGATTAGGCAGCAGATGTGCTGGTCAGATTCGGCCACGCGGGCAGCACCCATCGACCAGGCGATGCCGAACCGTTACCCCGAAATTGACATGCAGGTTAGTTCCAGCAAAGCAGAAGTGGCCTAGCGGACAGTCAGGCCCGCAAGCGGTTCTGCCAGTGATCCGGATGATCGGCCAGCCACCGACGCTCCACTCGCCGCACACGCTGGTGTTCGACAGTGATGGCCAGACCGCCGGCGATCGACAGTCCTGCGGCCACCGAGATCAGCGTCATCAACAACTCGTGGTGGTTGTAGGCGAGGGCGGCAACCACCCCGGCCAAACCGACCACACCCAGAGCGATGAGGAGCAATCCCGGCAACCACAGGGTGTCGACGAACGATTCGCCGGCATGCGGCTGAGTGGTTCGGGCGTGATCCACCGGATCGCGATATGCACCCTTCATGGCGTCTCCCTTCCGCGAAGAGACACCCTCATCGTACGCTCGTGTGAGCTAGCTCACACAATGGTGCTGGCTCGGCGGAGACCTTCTCATCGTTCGCGACGTTTTGTGCGTCAATTTCGTTGCCGAGCCCGCACAATGCTGAGTAGTCAGTGCCGCTTGCTGGCTGATCGGGGGTGTCCTATGACTGCACTCGTCGCGCGGCTGTCCGCGGTAGTGGTAGCGGTGTTCGTCACCCTGGGCCTGGCCGTCGCTCCCCCGAACGCACCCGACGCGGCCGCCCTTGCGACCGTCAGCATTGCCGATGTCCAACTTCAAGCGGCCGCTGCCGCCACGCCGCAAGCCAACGCCACCACGCCGACGATCAACGACGTCGTCGAGATCGCAGCGCTCATAGCGGCAACTCCACTGTGGTACGCGGCCCTCCCCATCACACTGCCGGCCAGCATTACTCTCGGCATCTGGTTCAGCCTTGCGCTCGAGGTCCTGCGCGGCAACTACAACGGCGTCAACCTTGGCGAAAGCCTGGTCTTCGGAGTCGCGGCTTTTTTCGTTGGCCCGCTGGTGCTGATCTCGTCGAAACTGTCAGCATTCCTGCCGTCGTCGGCACCACCTGCTGCAGCGCAGACTCTGCGGGCCGCCGCCGTGCCATCGCTACAAGCATTGGCTGACGTCGTCAAAGCTGTTGCCTCGGCGGCTTTCTCGTATGCGACGCTTCCCGTCACACTGCCCGGTGTCGTTGTGTCCGCAGCCTGGAAGGAGCTGTACACAAGTCTCATTAGCGGTTATCCGAACTTCGACATCGGAGCCGCGGTCTTGCGAGCCGTGACCGCGTACCTCAGCGCTCCGCTCGATGCGATCAAGCAGAGCGTGTCGAACCTGTTCCCGTCGTCTACTCCTGTTGCAGCACAGGCGCAGTCAGGATCCATCACTGAGCGGATATCACGTCAGTCGGCCGCACCTGAACAACGCAGCGTCGCGAGCTCTCGTCGTGCGGCACTGGCCGCTGTCCGCACCCAGGCCGCCTCCGCAGCCGTCGTCAGCGACGCAGGTTCGCCGTCCGCCCATCGAGCGGGAACGGATTTGGACGCCGATACGGCGAGCACCCCGGCCAAGCAGACCGCCACCGGCGGCTCGGCGCGGGGAGTCAAGAGAAGCCAGGCCGACTAGCCTCGGCGCCGCTGGTCCCGCGAGGGTGCGCCAACTGTCCGCGATGGCGGCGTGTCGGCGTACCGACACGCACGCTCGCGGAAGGCAAAGCGGCTCCTAGTCGGACTTACCGCAGCTGCAGCTGTCTCCGCACGTGCAGTTCTGGCACGTACAGTTCGCGTTGGTGCAGGTCGACGTCGTTGTCTGTTCAGTCATGACAACCATCCTATACCTCCAGGGGGTATAGAACCGACGCGCTACGGCTTGGGGGTCAGCGCGCTGCCCTTGAGCCACTCACCCCATGGCAGCGACCAGTCGCCGTTCTGCCAGATCTCCAGCTTGGGGCCGCCGGTGCCACGCACCTCGACGATGTCGCCGGGCTGGGAGAAATCGAAGAACCAGGCGGCGTTGTCACCGTTGAGGTTCAGGCAACCGTGCGACGTGTTGGTGTTGCCCTGCGCCCACGTGGTGGCGTTGAGCTGATGCAGATAGATGCCGTCGGTGCTGATCCGGGTGGCATAGGGGATCTTGAGCTTGTAGCCCATCGACGAGGCAACCGGAAGACCGTAGGTCGACGAGTCCATCGTCACCTCTTCGGCCTTGTCGATCACCGTGTAGACCCCGGGCGGGGTCCAGAACGAAAACGTCCGTCCCGCAATGATTTCGGTGCCACCGCGGCCCATCGATGTCGGCATGGCGCGCACCAGTTTGCCGTTGTTGAAGACGTTGACGGTCTTGGTGGCGTCGTCGGCGATCGACACGTGTGCATCGCCGATCGTCAGCGTCGCCTGCTCGTTGTTCTGGCCATACAGACCGTCGCCGAGGCGCATCCCGAACATGTTGGCGGCCACTGTCACCGTGGTGCCGGGGCTGTAGTACTTCTCTGGGCGCCAATGAGCCGTCGCGTCGTCAACCCAGTACCAAGAGCCCTTCACCGGCGGATTGGTCGTCACCACGAGCTGACGTTCGGCGGCCGCCTTGTCGGCGATCGGCTCGTCGAAGCGCGCGGAGATGATGGTGCCGATGCCGTAGCGCTGGTCGGCGTGGATCGGCAGACCGCCGGGCGTCTCCAGGTAGACCGCGGTCAGGTTGTTCGGCGTCGCCGTCGCGAAGGTGGTGGTGCGGGCCAACGGCACACCGCTGGTCCCGCGGCTGGCGACCTGCATGGTGTAGTTGCGGCCGTACTTCAGCTGCTCGGTCGGCTGCCACGACGTGCCGTCGGGCGACAGCGCCCCCGCAACCGTGTTGCCGTAGTCGTCGACCAGGGAGACGTTGGTGAGGCTGCCGGCCACCACGCGCGCCGAGACCCTGCTCAGCGGGCTCAGGTCAGCGGAGCCGTTCGCCGGAGCAACGCCCAGCAGCGGCGGCTGCGGAGCCGCGGGCGGGGCTGGAGCCGCGGCGGCAGCGGTCGGGGTCTTACAGCCGTCCTGGCACCCCGGCAGGCCGGCGACGTCGCTGCCGAGAACCGCAAGGAGCAACGCGCCCACAACCAAGATCGCCGTGCTTGCACGACCGGGACGACTCACCGAAATTCACTCCAGAGCTGGTCGACGATATGTTGCCGGCGTCACCATTGACGACTGAGATCATAGACGGAAATCCGCTCCTATTTCGACGTGATAAGGCCGGCACGGGCGGTGACCTGCAGCAAACACCTGTCGCTTAGCGGAACCTAATCGCTGCGCTACCCCAGTGCGCTGCCCTTGCGCCACTCGGCCCACGACACCGTCCAGTCGCCGTTCTGCCACACCTGCAGGGGCGGTCCCCCGGTGTTGCGCACCTCGACGACGTCACCTGGCTGGGAGAACTCGTAGAACCACTGCGCGTTGTCGCTACTGAGGTTCAGGCAGCCGTGGGAGACGTTCGTGTTGCCCTGGGCCCACACGGTGGCGTTGAGCTGGTGCAGGTAGATGCCGTCGCTACTGATCCGGGTGGCGTACGGGATGGTCTCCCGGTAGCCCAGCCGCGAATTGATCGGCAGGCCGTAGGTGGAGGAATCCATGATCACCGGGTTGGCCTTGTCCATCACGGTGTAGACGCCGGGCGGGGTCCAGAACGACAGAGTCTGCCCACCGATGGTCTCGGTACCGCCCATCCCCATCGAAGTGGGCATGGTGCGGATCAGCTTGCCGTTGTCGTACACGCTGACCTGTTTGGTGGTGTCGTCGGCGACCGAGACATGAGCGGCGCCGATGCGGAACGTGGCAGTGCTGTCCTGTGCGCCGTACAGCCCGTCACCGAGGGGCACCCCGTAGATGCCGGCTTTGACGGTCACCGAAGTGCCCGGGGCGTAATACTTTTCGGGCCGCCAGCGGGCGTTCTGGTCGTCCACCCAGTACCACGAGCCGGCGACCGCCGGCGAGGTGGTGACCGACAGACGCCGTTCGGCGGCCGCGCGATCAGTGATCGGCTCGTCGAAGCGGGCGACGACGATCGCCCCGATGCCCAACGTGGCGCCGTCGAGCGGCTGCCCGCCCGGTGCGGTCAGGTAGACCTCGGTCTGATTGCCCGGAACCAGGGTCTGGAACGTCGAGGTGACCGACGTCGGCACCCCGCCGGGGCCGCGGGCGTCGACGGACAGTGTGTAGGTGCGCCCGTAGCCCAGCGGCACGGTGGGCTTCCAGGTCTTGAAATCAGGGGTGACGACGCCGGGGACCGGCTTGCCGGCGTCGTTGAGCAGGCTGACGCCGGTCAGCATCCCGGTCTGCGCGACGGCTTTCACCGCGGCCAGTGGGTCGACGTCGCTGGCGCCGTCCGCCGGGGTGACGGTGAGCGCAGCCGGGTCGGTCGATGGCGCCGGGGCCGGAACCTGTGCGGCGGCTTCGGCGCGGCAGTGCTCGGGGCAATGCGGAGTCGTCGAGATCACCACACCGCCCAGGACCGCCAGCACACCAAGGACGGCGGCGAGGTAGGCACCGCGCGCACGACGACTCAAAGACACCCAGATACTCCACTAATAAGGTCGGCAGTTCTCGCCGGAAGCCCGTCCGATCGAAGGGGCCCCTGAATCATAGACGGGGCGGGCGACACAAGGGTTCTACGCAATAGCGCGTGCTTCGTCACAACATGGACAAGACTTCAGCACATGACCGAACCCGGTGCGGCCCGCGTCGCGGTGTATCTCGACTTCGACAACATCGTGATCTCCCGCTACGACCAGGTCAACGGCCGCAACTCATTTCAGCGTGACAAAGCCAAGGGCCTGGAGCCGGCGAAGCTGACCCTGGCCCGGGTGGACGTGGGGGCGATACTGGACTTCGCCTCCTCGTTCGGGACGGTGGTGCTGACGCGGGCCTACGCCGACTGGTCGGCCGGCGTCAATGCCGAGTACCGCGAACAGCTGGTCGGCCGCGCCGTCGACCTCGTGCAGTTGTTCCCGGCCGCCGCCTACGGCAAGAACGCCGCCGACATCCGGCTGGCGGTCGACGCCGTCGAGGACATGTTCCGGCTGCCCGACCTGACCCACGTGGTGATCGTGGCCGGCGACTCGGACTACATTCCGCTCGCGCAGCGCTGCAAGCGGCTGGGTCGTTACGTGGTGGGCATCGGGGTGGCCGGATCCTCGAGCAAGTCGCTGGCCGCGGCATGCGACGACTTCGTCATCTATGACGCACTGCCCGGGGTGCCGGTGCTCCAGCCGGCTGCCGCCGAGGAGAAGCCGCGTGCCAAGTCCGCGAAGTCCGCCGAGCCCGAACCGCCAGACGGGCAGGCAGCGGCGACCGCGCTGCTGAAGCGGGCCCTGCAGATCGGCCTGGAAAAGGACGACGTGGAGTGGCTGCACAACTCGACGGTCAAGGCGCAGATGAAGCGGATGGACCCGTCGTTCTCGGAGAAGTCGTTGGGCTTTAAGTCGTTCAGCGACTTCCTGCGGTCACGCTCGGACATCGTCGAACTCGACGAGAGCTCGACGACCCGGATGGTCAAGCTGCGCTAGGCGGTTCGGGTCAGCGTGAACGGCGCGGCGATGCTGCCGGCCTTGCCGTCGCACACCCCCGGGTTGTAGATGCCTGCCCACCCCTGGAACGTCGCCGCGTCCCACGAATAGGTCATCAACCCGGAATGCTGGACGCCGTCGTCACAGCTGATCGCGTCGGCTTGCTCGACCTTGAGGATCCAGGAGCCCACCGACCAGAACGCATCGGCGTTCCAGGGCTGCTGGCCCGGCATACCCGAGGAGGCGACGTGGACGCAGTGGTTGGTGTCGTCGGCACACGGTGTCATCACCCAGGTCGAGCCGACATTTCCGGCCTTGAAGGCAAACGTTCCGACGACGTTGGGATCGGCAGCGTGCGCCGGTGCGGCGAACCCCATCATGGTGGCTGCGGCGGCGACGATCAGGGCTCGCTTCATTGCGTTCCTCCCCTAGTGACAGTCCCCGGCCCGCCGATGATTATGCACGACGCGAGCCCGACCTCAGTCACACTGAAATTAACGGCAGCGCAGCATAATTCGACGTCAACGGCGGGCTAGCAGCCACGCCTGGCCGTCGGCCTCCGATGCGGCAACCACATCCAGGTCAGCAAAAGCCTGTGTCAATTCCCCCGCGGCCACCCGAAACGGGCCCGGCTGGGCGCCGACCTCGCTGAGCGCACTGATCGCCAGCAGACCGCCGGGCGCCAGCCGCTCGAGAATCGCGGCGTCGAGCCTGCGGTCGCGGAACTTGTTGCAGACGATCACGTTCGCCTGCGGACCCGGCGGAAGTCCACCGTCAAGATCGACCACCTCGAATCGACACCGCTCGTCAACGGCGTTGCGCACAGCCAACTCTCGTGCGCCGGCGATCGCCACCGGCGAGACGTCGATGCCCAGCACGTGCAGACCCCGCACCGCCAGCCACACCGCCGCCTCCCCTTGGCCGCAGGCCAGGTCAAGGGCATGTCCAGCGACCGGAAACGCACTCTCGTAGGGGGCGAAAACGCCCGGCGGGCCCACCGGCCCCGGCTCACGGTCGGCATGTCTGCCATCCCAGCGAACACGATCCTCGTAGGCCATCTGATGACCGTATCCGGTGATTGGAGCCGAACCGATGTGGGTATCTACCCCTAACGACCGATGACCCCTGCCTCGAGGACGCACGTGTCTCAATCCATTCCCCAGGCTCAGTCCCAGTGGCTGTCGAAGTCCGCATCAGCGACCCGCGGGTCCGACAAGGACGAAGTGCAGTTCCACTACGACATCTCCAACGAGTTCTTCAAGCTGTGGCAAGACCCCACCCAGACGTATAGCTGCGCCTACTTCGAGCGCGACGACATGACGCTGGAAGAAGCCCAGATGGCCAAGGTCGACCTGGCGCTGGGCAAGCTCGGGCTCGAACCCGGCATGACCCTGCTCGACATCGGCTGCGGCTGGGGTTCGACGATCATGCGCGCGGTCGACAAGTACGACGTCAACGTCATCGGGCTGACGCTGTCGGAAAACCAGCGCCGCCACATCGAGGAGAACTGGTTCGCCAACTCGACGAGCCCGCGACACAAGGAAGTTCGCCTACAGCCGTGGGAGGAGTTCGACGGCAAGGTCGACCGGATCGTGTCGATCGGCGCCTTCGAACACTTCGGCTTCAACAAGTACGACGACTACTTCAAGAAGACCTTCAGCTGGCTGCCCGACGACGGTGTGATGCTGCTCCACACGATCACCATTCCCGAGGACGAGGAGATCAAAGCCAAGGGATTGCCGCTGACCATGTCGCGGGTGCGGTTCATCAAATTCATCATGGACGAGATCTATCCCGGTGGCCGGCTGCCGCTGGCCTCGATGGTCCGCAAGCACGCGCTCACCGCCGGTTATGCCGTCACCCGTGAGCAGCATCTGCAGCCGCACTACGCCCGCACCCTGGACACCTGGGCGTCGAACCTGGAAGCCAGGAAAGACGAGGCCGTCGCGATCACGTCCGAAGAGATCTACGACCGGTTCCACAAGTACCTGACCGGGTGCGCAGACCTGTTCCGCAGCGGATACACCGATGTCTGCCAGTTCACCTGCGAGAAAGCCGCACGTTGAGGGAGGTCCGTCAGTCATGACGCAGAGCAGGTCGGGCTCTACGCAATTGCGCCCCGCATACGAGGACGTTCAGGCCCACTACGACATCTCGAACGATTTCTTCGGGCTCTTCCAGGACCCGTCGCGCACCTACAGTTGCGCGTTCTTCGAACGCGACGACATGACGCTCGAAGAGGCGCAGATGGCCAAGATCGATCTGGCGCTCGGCGAGCTGTATCTGCAACCGGGGATGACGCTGCTCGACATCGGCTGCGGCTGGGGTTCGGTGATGAAACGTGCCGTGCAACGCCACGACGTGAACACGCTGGGCTTGACGCTGAGCCGCAACCAACGCGCCCTGGGCCAGCAGATCCTCGACGATGTCGACTCGTCGAGGTCGCGGCAGATCCTGTTGCGCGGCTGGGAGGAGTTCGATCAGCCGGTGGACCGGATCGTCAGTATCGAAGCGTTCGAGGCGTTCCCGAAGGACCGCTACGCCGCATTCTTCGAGATGTGCCATCGGATATTGCCCGGCGACGGCCGGATGGTGCTGCAGACGATCATGGGCCATCCGCTGAAGCGCTGGCCGGAGATGGGCATCCCGATCACGATGAGCGACCTGAAGTTCATGCGGTTCATCGCCAAGGAGATCTTCCCCGGCGGGGCGGTGCCGTGCGACGACGACATCGCCGACTTCGCCGGCCGGGCAGGGTTTTCCGTCGAGAGCCTGAACTATCTGACCCCGCACTACGTCCGCACACTCGACATCTGGTCGCAGCGGCTGGAGGCCGCCCGCGAGCAGGCGATCGCCGCGACCTCGGTGGAGATCTACGACCGCTACATGCGCTACCTGGTCGGCTGCTCCGACTTCTTCAGCCGAGGGGTGTCCGAGGTCGGCCAGTTCACGTTGGTCAAGCAGTAGTCAGGCGGCGCCGAAGACCAGAGCCGCGTTGTGCCCACCGAGGCCGAATGAGTTGGTGAGGGCATACCGGTAGTCGCCGGGGCGCGGCCGGTCGACGACGACATCGAGGTCGATCGCCGGGTCGAGGTCTTTGACGTTGCGAGTGGCCGGCACGACGCCGTCGCGCAGCGCCTGCACGGTGAGCACCGCCTCGACTGCGCCGGCGGCACCGAGGGAGTGTCCCAGCGCGGCTTTGGGCGCATACACCGCCGGGGCGCGACCGGGCAGAGCACGCCGAATGGCCTGCGCCTCAGCCAGATCACCGAATGTGGTGCCGGTGGCGTGGGCGTTGACGTGGTCGATGTCGGCCGGTTGCAGCCCGGCCAGCTGCATGGCCCGGACGATGGCATCGGCGGCAAGGGCTCCGGTCGGATCCGGGCGCAGATCGTCGTATCCGTCGGAGTTGACGCCAACTCCCATGAGCCTGGCCAGAATTGGCGCTCCCCGGGCTTTGGCGTGCTGCTCGGTTTCGATCAGCATCAGGGCGCCGCCTTCGGCCAGGACCATACCGTCGCGATGCCGGTCGAACGGCCGGCAAGCGCCGGGCGGGTCGTCGTTGTTCGTCGACAACAAGCCCAGCGCCGAGAACGCGGCTACCGGCACCGCCTCGACCTGGGTCTCCACCGCTCCGCAGATCGCGATATCGGCCTCGCCCAGGACCAGGCGCCGCCACGCTTCGGCGATCGCGCCGGCACCGGCGGCATCGGCCATCACGGGGGTGATCACGCCGGCCTTGGCTTGGCGTTCCAACCCGATCGCGGCGGCGGGGGCATTGGGCATGAACATCTGCACGGCCAGCGGGGACATGGCCCGCAGGCCACGGTCCTCCCAGTCGTTGTACTGCACCGCGATCTCCTCGGTGGTGCCCAGCGCAATCCCGACCGACACCGTCAGCCGGGTGGTGTCCACCTCGGGTGCACCGGCCTGGTCCCACAGCCGCCGGCCCAGGACGGTGGCCATCTTGCCCAGGTAGGACAGCCGTCGAAGTTCGACGCGGTTGAGGTAGTGGTCGAAGTCCTCCTGCAACGGGCCGCCGATGATCACCGGCGAGGAGTACTCGCGGGTGAACCACTTATCGAGCGGGCGGATGCCGCTGGCGCCTTCCAGCAGCTGCTGCCAGGTCTCTTCGGCGTCGGAGGCCAACGCCGTGGTCGACGTCATCGCGGTGACAACGACGTCGGCCAGTCCCTCACCGGTGCGCAACACACCCATAGCCTGCTCACCCCTACACGTGCGTCTTTGACGCTTGGGGTTCCCAATTGCCGGGGAAAGTACGCCTGCGAGAATGGGCCTCTGGCGACGACGAAGGGACGACGGTGTTCTCCGGAATCTTGATCGACAAGGGCGAATCAGGGCAGACGGTCACCGTCGCCGACCTCGACGAGGCACAGCTTCCCGACGGCGACGTGACCGTCGATGTGGAGTTCTCCACGTTGAACTACAAGGACGGCCTGGCCATCACCGGCAAGTCCCCGGTGGTGCGCAAGTTCCCGATGGTGCCCGGTATCGACCTGGCCGGCGTGGTCACCGACAGCTCGCACGCCGAGTTCTCCGCCGGTGACCGGGTGGTGCTCAACGGCTGGGGTGTCGGCGAGACGCACTGGGGCGGCCTGGCGCAGAAGGCGCGGCTGTCCGGCGACTGGCTGATCGCGCTGCCGTCGGCGTTCGACTCCCGCCAAGCCATGGCGATCGGCACCGCGGGCTACACCGCGGGCCTGTGCGTGGAGGCGCTGGTGAAGTTCGGCCTCACCCCCGATCGGGGCGAGATCCTGGTGACCGGCGCGACCGGTGGCGTGGGCAGCATCGCGATCGCGTTGCTCAAGCAGGCCGGGTTCAGCGTCACCGCCGCCACCGGAAAAGACTCGGAGACAGACTATTTGGAGAAGCTGGGCGCATCGACGGTGATCGACCGCGCCGAGTTGGGCGCGGCCGGTAAGCCGCTGCAAAAGGAACGCTGGGCGGGTGCGGTGGACACCGTCGGCAGCCACACCCTGGCCAATGTGTGCGCGCAGACCCGCTACGGCGGCGCGGTCGCGGCCTGTGGCCTGGCGCAGGGGATGGATTTTCCGGCCTCGGTGGCGCCGTTCATCCTGCGCGGGGTGTCACTGCTGGGCATCGACAGCGTGATGGCGCCGCGGGCACCGCGGCTGGCGGCCTGGGAGCGGCTGGCGCGCGACCTCAACCCGGCGGTGCTGGAGACGATCGTGCGCGAGATTTCGCTGGGTGAGGCCATCGCGGCCGCCGGCGAGTTGATGGACGGCACCGTGCGGGGGCGCCTGGTCGTCGACGTCAACCGCTGACATCACAGGGGCGATTCGGCGTCGGCCTGCTATGCTCATCTCAACGCTGGCATCGCAACGCGCTGACCAGTACGTCGTGGAACACATTCACTTCACCGGCCGCAAGGCCGGGTTCAGCTGATAGTGCCCCCCGGGCACACAGTCTCGCGGCGATCGATTTTGCCTCCCGGCAATCTCGCCACCTCTTCATTGCCTGAAAGGCAGCATGACAACGGAATCAACCTTTGCCGGTCTCGGCGTGCCCGCACCTATGGTGCGTGCGCTCTCCGAGAACGGCATCACTGAACCATTTCCTATCCAAGTTTCGACCCTGCCGGACACGCTGGCCGGGCGCGACGTACTGGGTCGCGGTAAGACGGGCAGCGGTAAGACGCTGGCCTTCGCCATTCCGCTGGTCGCCCGACTGGCTGAGGTCAAGCGGCGCTCATCACGGCCGTCCGGCCTGGTCCTGGCGCCGACTCGTGAGCTGGCCACCCAGATCACCGCTGCGCTGACCCCGCTTGCCAAGGTTTACGGCCTGCAGGTCACCACCATCTTCGGTGGTGTGCCGCAGGGCAGGCAGGTCAAGGCCCTCAAGGACGGCGCCGACATCGTCGTCGCCTGCCCGGGCCGGCTCGAGGACCTGATGCGTCAGCGTCTGATCACCCTCGACGCCGTCGAGATCACCGTGATCGACGAGGCCGACCACATGGCCGACCTCGGCTTCCTGCCCGGTGTGACGCGCATCCTCGCCGCCACCCCCGGCGGCGGGCAGCGACTGCTGTTCTCGGCGACGCTGGACAACGGCGTCGACAAGCTGGTCAAGCGGTTCCTGCGCGACGAGGTCACCCACGCCGTCGACTCGGACACCTCACCGGTGGCCGCGATGACCCATCACGTGTTCCACGTCTCCGGCGTGGAAGCCAAGAAGCAGCTGGTGCACACCCTGGCGTCCGGCACCGGACGGCGAATCCTGTTCCTGCGCACCAAGCATCACGCCCGCAAGCTCGCCAAGCAGCTCAACGAGGCCGGTATTCCGTCAGTCGACCTGCACGGCAACCTTTCTCAGCCCGCACGTGACCGCAACCTGGCGGCATTCACCGCCGGGACGGCACGGGTTCTGGTCGCCACCGACATCGCCGCTCGCGGCGTGCACGTCGACGACGTCGAACTCGTGGTGCACATCGACCCGCCGGCCGAGCACAAGGCATATCTGCACCGCTCGGGGCGGACCGCCCGCGCGGGCCGCGCCGGTGACGTCGTCACCGTGGTGCTGCCCGAGCAACGCCGCGACACCCAGACACTGCTTCGCCGTGCCGGTATTGACGTTGCGCCGGAACAGGTTTCGTCCGACTCCGAGTCGGTCCAGGCACTGGTGGGCGAGGTTGCTCCCTACCAGGCACCAAAAGCCGTCGCCGTCGCTGCCCCGCAGCAGCGTCGCCCGGCACCGTCCACCCAGAACCGCCCGCGTACCGGTACCGGTGGTGGGCAACCCGGCCGTCGGCGCGCCCGCCGGCCTAGCTCCAGGGTTGGGGCTAACTAGATTTCGCGCCGGCACTCGCCGGTGCGAAGGATGGGTGTCGCAAGTAGGCATCCAACTGATGAAAGAAGAAAGACAGATGGCACAGGGAACTGTGAAATGGTTCAACGGCGAAAAGGGCTTCGGCTTCATCGCTCCTGACAGTGGCGAGCAGGATCTGTTCGTGCACTACTCCGAGATCCAGGGCAGCGGCTTCAAGTCGCTCGAGGAGAATCAGCGCGTTCAGTTCGAGGTCGGCCAGGGCCCCAAGGGTCCCCAGGCGACTCGGGTGTCCGCGGTCTGATCGGACCACAGACCAACCAAGGGCTGGTACGGCTATGCCGTGCCAGCCCTTGGCATTTGGTCAGCTAGGCGGGATGACCGCAGTCTGCGCGCCGCTCGCCTGAGCGGTCTGGGTGGCGCTCTGCGACTGCGCGGCTCGCACGACACGGTCGGCGGCCTGATACTCCGGACTGTCCTGCTCAGCGATGGGTATGGACATGTCGGCGGCGCGGCGCAGCACCATCATGGCCAGTTGGGGTGTGGTCATGTGCGGAATGACAAGCAGCCGCGCGCAGCCGAGCTTCCCGACGACCACCATGATGCGTTGACGGCTGTCGTTCCAGCGCATCTTCAGTAATGCGGCCGACGATTGCGTGATCATGAGCGGCGCACCGGCTGTCGACGACCAGTTGATGTTGATGTCGACGATCTCGCCCAGTTGCGCATGCAGAGACTCGATGAGTTCGGGTAGCTCGCGTGCCATCGCACCGGTGTGCGGCCACCACGCGCCGTCGATATCGGCGCCGAGGGTTCGATTGAGGGTCAGGCGTACCGGGCTCGCGGTCCGTCGTGGCCCGCGCAGCCCGTTCACGACGAGGCCGGCTTATTCGCTGGGCGGTCGGAGTCGTCGCGGTCGGAGAAGACCGGATTCTGCACGGGCTCGCTGTCCTTGTCGTAGACGGCGGCCTCGACAACCTCGACAGGCTGAGAAAAAAGGTCGGAGTGTTGCATTCGCGGGCCCTTCACGAGGAGGTGGGTAGATCCGCGGACGTTTCACGACAACGCATCACCGCTACTGACGGACCACACCTGACACTACACCCGCAGGCTGTGACCTCAGAGGGTCGACTGGGACGCCCAGGACGCACTCTCCGCCCTCGCAGCCCGCAGGATGCACTCCGCCGTCTCCATAATCGGATTGTTCTGGTCAGCGGCGGACATGGGCATCGACGCCGCCCGGCGCAACACCATCCGTCCCAGCGTCGGTGTCGCCGAGTCCGGAATGACGAGCAACCGCGCTCGGGCGGTGCGCCCGATGACGAATACGAGCCGCTGCCGGCGGTCGTTCCATCCCAGCATCGACATGGAGCCGGACGACAGCGGTTTGAGCACGGGAGCCCCCGCATTCGCAGTCCAGTTGAGCTTGATGTCGAGGATGTCGCCGAGAGCCGACTTCAGTGCGTCGACGAGCGCGGGCAACTCACGTGCCAGCGCTCCCGAGTGCGGCCACCAGGCCCCGTCGATGACGCCGCCCGGACAGGGGGTCAATGAGATGCGCACCGGGCTCGCGAGACGCCGCGCGCTCGAGCTGTGCTTCAACAACGACGCCGACGCGGATTCAACGGATCCAGCCATCTGAAATTCCTTTGGCGTAGCAGGGTTGATCCCCGACGTATCAGCACAACACGATCGCCGCCAATGCGAGATGGACCTCTACGCAGACCCTACACGGGAAAGGGCTGCCCACCGGCACTCTCGCGGTCGGTCTGGGCAGTCCCTGAAGGGTACGGTTGAGTCGACGGGTCCAACCGGACCCCCCTTAAAGACGGCCGGCAATGTCTGACGAATCCCAGCACTCATCCGATCCCGACGCGCACGGCACCGTTCCACAACGCAAAGACTCGAAGGATCAACAACTTTCACTGGGAGTGTTGGCGCACTCCCGCAAAGAGAACGAGAAGCGCCTGCCGATTCACCCGGCACATTTCGACCGGATCGATCCCGGGCTGCGGCAACGTATCTTTCTCGAACACGGCTACGGCGAGCACTTCGACACCGACGCCGACGAGTTGGCCGCTCTGGTGGCCGGCTTCAAGTCACGCGAAGAGCTGATCGATGAGTGCGACGTGATCCTGCTGCCGAAGGTGCAGGCCGAGGACCTCGCGGAAATGAACACGGGACAGGTTGTCTTGGGCTGGCCGCACTGCGTCCAGGACACCGCCCTGACACAGACCGCCATCGATAAGCGCATGACGTTGATCGCCTTCGAAGCGATGAATCACTGGCATGACGACGGCACATTCGCGCTGCACGTCTTTCACAAGAACAACGAGCTCGCCGGTTACTGCTCTGTCCTGCATGCGATGGCACTGGCCGGCACGACCGGCAGCTACGGCCGGCGGCTGCGGGCCACGGTGATCGGATTCGGCGCCACCGCACGAGGTGCGGTCACCGCCCTCAACGCACACGGCGTCGACGACGTGCGCGTGCTGACCAACCGCGAGGTGGCCGCAGTCGCGTCGCCGATCCATTCGACCCAGATCATCCAGATGCGCCAGGACCAGGATGTCCCCGATCGGACGTGGGCGGACTCCTCGAACGGGCCGGTCGTGATGGCCGATTTCCTCGCCGACAGCGACATCGTGGTCAACTGCGTCCTGCAGGATCCTTCCGCGCCACTGATTTTCGTCACGGCCGAGGAGCTTGAGGTGTTCACGCCCGGCACGCTGATCGTGGACGTCTCCTGCGATACCGGGATGGGTTTCAGTTGGGCACGGCCCACCTCGTTCACCGACCCGGTCATCGAGATCGCTCCCGGCGTGCACTACTACGCCGTCGACCACAGCCCGTCCTATCTGTGGAACTCGGCGACGTGGGAGATCAGCCAGGCGCTGCTGCCCCATCTGGCAACGGTGATGGGCGGTCCGGACAGCTGGGGCGGAGATTCGACCATCCCGCGGGCCATCGAGATTCGCGACGGCGTCGTCCTGAATCGGGCCATTCTTGACTTCCAGCACCGCGAGGATGCCTACCCGCACCTGAGCGCCGGCGCTCGCTAGCTGCGGCGCGGCGAACCACTCAGCCGATCGATACCAGCTGGTCGATCGAGTCCCGTGGCAGATCACCGTCGACGATCGCCATGACCTCGAGCCAGGTCAGTGTGATCGAACCCTTGTGGTTGTCCAGGAATGCGGTGTCCGCCGCGTCGCGGCCGGTGGCGATACGCACCAGGGACTGCCGGGGCGCCAGAAGCGTCCCGTCGACCACCCGCCACTGCCCCTCGACGTAGGCCTCGGCCACGGCATGGAAGTCCATCGGGTACAGGCCCGGCGCGTAGACCGCGACGACCCGGGCCGGAACGTTGACCGCCCGCAACATCGCGACCACCAGGTGCGCGAAGTCGCGGCAGACTCCCGCTCCGGCAAGCAGGGTGTCGACGGCTCCGTCGATCGGATCGCTGGAGCCGGGCACGTAGTTCAGCCGGGTGCCCACCCATCGCGACACCTTCTCCAGCAGGTCGGTCGAGTCCAGGTAGCCGCCGAATTCCGTTGCCGCAAAACCATAGAACTTGTCGGCCTCGGCGTAGCGGCTCGGCCGCAGGTACACCGACAGATCGTGCTCGGTGACCGGCGCCGGATCAGTCCGGCCCGTGACCGTCGCTTCGTAGTGCACCTTCAGCGTGCCCACCGGAGCCTCGAGCTTGTGGATCCGATTGCCGTGCGTACCGCTGATCTCCAAGGGAGTGACGGGAGAGCCGTTCAGCACGAACGACAACGCCTCGGAGACCGAAGTGCCCGGGTGCGGCGCGACAGCGATCTGGAACTCCAACGTCGTCGGCTCGGTGATCTCGACTTCGAGATCCGAACCCACCTCTCGCCTCATACCGACACATGATCCATGGCGGGTGGCTCAGCGTCCAACCGGGGAAGGCCCGGCATCAACCGCCCCGGTGCCGTTGCTGTCTCAGGCAACCAGGGCGGCCAGCAGGTCAGGAAGCCTGATCGTGGCGAATCCGATTGCGGCATCGCTCATCCCGTAGGGAATCACCAGCGTATCGGCGTGGACGATCGCCCCGCACGAGTAGACGACGTTGGGGACATAACCGTCGGACTCATCAGCGGCCGGACTCAGGAGCGGCTCGCGCAGCCGGCCGATCACGCGGGTCGGTTCATCAAGATCAAGCAGCAATGCGCCGAGGTGGTAGGTGCGCATCGGGCCGACACCATGAGTCAAAACCAGCCAACCGTAATCGGTTTCGATGGGCGCTCCGCAGTTGCCCAGTTGCAGGATCTCCCACGGCTCCACCGGTTGCTGGATTTCGATTGGGCTTGTCCACACGTACGGTCGATCAGAATAGGTGATCGCATTGGTCTCCCGGCCGGCCCTCGACAAGGCGGCATAACGTCCGTTGATGCGACGCGGGAAGATCGCGAGCCCCTTGTTGGCCGCGGCCGCTCCGACGATCGGCCGTGAGGTGAACGAGTGGAAATCGTGGGTCTCCAGCAGTTGCTGGGCGATGCTCGACCCGTTGTAGGCGGTGTAGGTGGCGTAGTAGGTCACCGATCCGTCCTCGTCCACGAATCGGACAAAGCGGGCATCCTCCATACCGACCGACTCGACGCTCATCGCCGGCCACAGGACACGTTCTGAGAGTGGGATTCGCTTGCGGAAGTCGACGGCGTAGTAGCGGTCTGCGATGGCCCGAACCTGGGCGATGGTCTCCTGGGCATGTCCGCGCGTACGTCGGTGGGATTGCAGCAGGGCGAGTTGGTCGTCAAGCTCGGCCCGGGTGAAGCGGTCACCCAGGGCTCCGAACACATAGTCGAACGCCTCCCCCACGTCGTCGCGTCGGGCCAACTCGGCGCGAAACGTTGCGGCGTCGAGAAGGGCGGGGCCGACCCAGCCAAGCGTGGCCAGCGCTACCGGGCGATCGATCCGAGGGTTGCCTGCCGAATCGATCACCCCGCTGCGAAAGCCGATCGAAGAGACGTGTCCTTCCCCGATGCCGCGCACGCTCATGACGAATCGCAGATCACCCTTGCGCAAGCCTGACTGATCGGGATCGGCCACGATGCTGGGATTGCACAGGGCAGCCCCTTCGATCGCATACTCACTCGTGAAGACTGCGCCCAGCAACAACATCCGGGTGTCTGACAGGGATTGGCCAGGCCCGAGTCGATCCGTGAGTTCGCGCGCGTGCTGACGGAAGGTGTCGGCGAGATCGCGGTGGCGTGGGTCGAATCGGGTGATCACGTCGTGCAGTGCGATCAGTACGTCCTCATCCGCCAGAGCGAGAACACGGTCGAGGACCAGCCCGGCACGGGAGTCCTGGTGGTCGAACCCCTCCTGCCCCGGCACGAAGAGCCGACTGATCACCCGAGTGGGGTCGGCCACCAGTCGCTGGGTGCTGCGGGTGGCCATCGCGGTTGTGGACGTCATTGCTGAAGCAGCGATAAACGACGGGCATGCTGCAGGGTGGCGATGACCGCGAGGGTGGACTCCGCACCTTGGTTGCGATTGACCCCGTCTGCGTGCAGGCCGTCGAAACCGGCCCCGGTCTGGGGGTCCCACATCAGCGCGTTGGCGTCGTTGGAGCCCTCGAACCAGGCTGCCGCGGCCCGGACACCGTCCGGCCAGGTTGCACTGGCATCGACTGCGGATGCCCGGGCACAGGCATCAGCCAGGGCAGAGACCTCGATCGGCTGCTGATCGAACGCGGGTTTGGGGTCCTGTGGTCCGCGGCCGGCCACCGGCGTGGGCGACAGATGACCGTCGCCGGTCTCGACACCGAGCAGCCAGGCCAGCAGTTCGAGTCCGCGCTGCCACAGTTTCGGCGCTTCCAGGGCGACGCCGGCTGCGATCATCGCTTCGGCGAACACCGCATTGGCATAGGCCAGCCGCGGCTCGGGCCAGGGCCACGCCTCGTCGCCGTTGGGTGCGGGAATCGACATTGCATAGTCGGTGATCAGGCTCAGGGCGGCGCTATGGTCGGGATACGCCGAGATGACTTCAGCAGCGCCCAGTGCCGCGTAGGCCATCGCCCGGGGGTGCGGCGAACGAACCTTGGCGGCCCGTTCGAACTGGATCAAAGCCGACTTGCGCACCCAGGTGACCTCGCTGTGTGCGGCCGCGGTACCCAAACCCCACACGCATCTACCCCAACAGTCCTCCAGGCTCGCCTCATCAACGAACTTGCCTGCGTTGTCCATCCGGTTGCGGCAGGCGCCGGTGAGCGCCTGCGCCTCGCCGAGGAACCGCAGCGCTACCCCGGCAAGGCGATTGACGTCCCCGGATGGATTGGGCTCCCGGGTGGTGACGACAAGGACCCGGGCTACGTCGTCGGTGCAGTAGCCGTGGCTGGGGTCGGGTTCGTCGAGAAGGGCATGCTCGAACGTGCCACGACGGTCCGTCATCTTGATCAGGTGATCGAAGACGGGGGCAGAAGAATCGGCTGTCATACGGATGCCGAGCGTTTGGCGCGCAACCGTTTCGCCAATGTCAGATAGTCACCGGCAACCATCGACCACGCCATCGTCGGCGCGATCTCACGTGACCTGGCGGCCATTTCGCCGGCCAGACAGGGTTGAGTCAGGACGCTGCGCAGCGCCGCGGCCAGCTGGGCAGGGTCATCGTGGTCGACGACGATCCCGGTGCCGTCGCCGAGCAACTCGACCGCATGCGGGAACTTGGTGGCGACCACTGGGCGGCCGTTGGCGATCGCATCCACCAACACCCCGGAGGTGACCTGATCGGTCGAGTCGTACGGCAGCACCACCACTGCGGCGGACTGAACCAGCGTGCTCAACGCGAGGCCGTCGCGGTAGGAGGGGTCGAAGTGCACCGAGTCGGCCACTCCGCGATCGGCCGCCCGGGCAATGAGCGACTCCCGATAGCTTTCCCCCTCGGCAGCAAGCACTTTGGGGTGGGTACGACCGGCGACGACGTATCGGGGACGGCCCGGCAGGTCGCTCAGCGAGGGCATGACGTCGATGACCCGCTCGATGCCCTTACCGGGCCCCAGTAGACCCCAGGTCAGCAGCATCGGTCGCCCCGAACGCTTGACCCGCATACCGGTCGCCACCGTGACGCCGTGGGCGATCGTGGACACCTTTCGGGGGTCGACGTCGTAGCCGCCGCAGAGACGATCATTGGCTGCCGCGGTCATGACGACGACATGGTCGGCCATGGCGACGATGGTCTCCAGGACAAATCGCTGATGCGGCGTCGGTTCGGTCAGGATCGTGTGGGCGATGACGATCGCGGGCACCCGCAGGCCGCCGATGAGATCGATGACATCCTCGCCGTCCGCGCCGCCGTAGATGCCGTACTCATGCTGAACAACCGCAACGTCATTGGCGTTCAACAGATCTGCGCACGCGGCCGTCGATGCCGACGATCCCAGGACCAGTTCGCCGACGACTGTGACGTCGTCAGTGGATGAAGCGTCGCCGATCCGCACCACGGCCACCTCGACACCGTTGGCACGCAGCCCCTCGGCCAGCGCCGCGCTGAAGGAGGCCAGGCCGCACCGTGTCGGAGGGTAAGTGCTGATGATCCCGACGCGCTTGACATCCAGAAAGTGTTGTGGCGCAGCAGAATACGTCAAAGAAGAAAGGGTCGATAGAAAACTCAAGGTGATCCCGCCTGGCGGTCGTCACCGGCGTGCCCGGCGTGAGCTGATGCTCGGCAAGTTCAGCGGCGGACAGCTGACTCATCCCGGACTGGCTGGGTTACCAACAGTGTCTACGTTACACCCCTGGTCACGGCTCTCGCCGGGCGCGGGCTCGACGCACAGCCTCGTCGACGACGCTACGGGCAACCTCGGCCAGCTTGCGCTGCTCGGCCTGACTGATCGCCCGGAGGTGTTCGAGCGCGTCCTCGGTGCTGCGTCCGGTGCGGCCGCGGATGACGCCGACCGCCTGGTCGATCACCGGCCGGATGAGCAGCGTGGCCTGGAGCCGGTCGGTGAGCGCCAGCGCCTGGGCGAGAATTCGGGCGTTGTGCACGGCTACCGCGGCGGGTTTGGCGAACAGTTCTCCGAGTTCGCAGGCGTGGCGGTCGAAAGCATCCTTGTCGCGGGAGTACACGCCGATGGCGCCGACCACATGATCGCCGACCAGCAGGGGCAGGGCCAGCACGCTGTGAATGCCCAGCCGTCCCGCGCGGGGACCGAACCGGGGCCACTGCCGCTCACCCCCCAAGGATCCGGAGTACACCGGGTGCCGTTGCTCAGCGGCGGTGATGCAGGGCCCCTCACCAAGGGTGACGTACTGGATGCGGTCGATCTGTTCGACCAGCTCGGCGCTGGCGGCTGACGCTTCGACCCCGATGTCGGGGGGCTGACCCCGCAGCAGCACCACGCTGACACCATCGGCTCGCGGTATCGCACTCGCCGCGAACGCCGCGACGTCGGCCAGCAGTTCGGGCAGCGGTCGGCTGTCCGCGACCAAACCCGCGAGATCGGCGATGCCGGCGCGCAGATTGGCGTCGTCGGAAGTCTGTGATTCCGCATCGTCTTGGCTCGCCCGCGCCATCGGATCAGCCTACGTCCATCCCGTCGCGGCCCCGGGCCCGGCTTTCGCGTGTACCGTCGGCTGGACGGGACCTAGCCACCGGCCCCCTGATGAAAGGGCGCCCTCAGTGTCTGACAAATCCCCTCGGCAGTCCATGACGAAGAAGGCCGGAAAGTCGTTGAAAGAGAAACGGGCCGACAAGCGCGGCAAGAGCGACGGCACGGCGAGTGACCCTGTGCTCAACATCAAGCGTCGCTGACCTCAGCGGGCTATTCGCGCGAAAATTATTGTTGACGAATAGTTTTCGCGTTCAATCGGTGAGGGCGTAGAGTCGAGGGCATCGGCGGTACGTCGCACAATCCAAAGTCGCTTCGTCGCTGACAATTTCGGTCGCTTTGCGGCCGACAGGCAGGAGCGTCTCATGACGCAGACCCACACTCGATCATCCCATGGCTGGCAGCAGACCCCTCCCCAGGAGACGCCACGGCTCCGGTTGAAACCCAAGGCTCCCCTGACGGGTCGGGTCGATGGCGCCTGGTGGCCGCACAGCGACAACCTCGAAGCCGAAGTGCCGGACCTGCTCGCGGTCCTGTCGGTCCGGCTCGGCCCGATCACGTACGTGCTCTACAAGTTGACCGAGTGGGTGAAGGCGCCCGCCAAGATGCTGGTCGGCGATCGCACGGTGCGGCTCGCCGGCTACCAACGCCAGCCGGACCACACCGTCGAGGTCCAGGGAATCGGCGGCGGCAAGCTCGTGCTTCTGGTGGTACCCGCCGCAACGGATCCTGAACGGGCACATGACATCATGATGGCCGCAGCCACACCGGACGACGCTTCAACGATCGAGAATCTGCTGGCACCCGCTCGGGGCTAGCCGGGCGTTAGTCGCGCACGACGGCGTCGGCGGCGGTGCAACGGTCGTTGTGGTGCAGTTCGATGTCGGCGGCGAAGGCGCGTAGTGCGCTGCGGATCATCCGTGCGGTGCCGTCCGGGTGCCGACAGGCACCGCGGCCGTCAACCAGCCGGACGATCCGTCGAATCTCCTTGGCCACAGCATCATTGGCGCGACCGTACGCGAGTTCGTCGACCAGCTCCGCCAGCCGCGGCAGGCCGTTGAGGCACGGTCCGCACTGGCGGGCACTCTCGTCGGCCAGATAGCCCACGATCTCGGCGGTGCGCGCGAGCCCGCACTCGGTTCGGCCCAGCGCGTGGATGATGCCGGCGCCAGGGCTGGCCCCCAGCTCCTTCAGCCCGGGCCTGGACAGCCGTGCGCCGGCGAAAGCATCTGCCGTCAACCAACTTCCGTGATAGCCACCGACCAGGACCGCGGAGACCCCGCGTGGGTCGATCAGGTCGGTGAGCGGTGTGCCCGTCGGCACCTCCAGCACACCCTGATTGTCGACCGCACCGGACAGGGTGACCAGCATGGTGCCGGGCTCGTCGCGCTCACCGACGGACCGGAACCATTCGGCACCGTAGCGGGCGATCAGCGCGATATGAGCGAGTGTTTCAACGTTATTGACCAGGGTGGGGCGTCCGCGCACACCGGAGATCGCGGTGGGGACGATACGGTCGCGCGGCAGGGCCGGGCCGCCTTCGATCCGCCGGACCACCGATGATTCCTCGCCGGCGACGAACGTGTCGGGAGCCTGGACCACGGTGACCCGATTCGGGCGTTCGGCCAGCGCTGTGGTGACCGCGGGCATCGCGTCGGCGTGCACGTAGAGATACAGCTTGTCGGCGTCGACCGCCGCGGCGGCGGCTTCGAGACCGTCGATCACCAGATGCGGTGCCCTGGTCAGCAGCATCGCATCCTTGCGGCTCAACGGTTCGCCTTCGGCGCCGTTGCCGACGACCACCGGTTTACCTCCGGTGACCGCGCCGATCTTGCGCGCGGTGGGAAAGCCTGCGCCACCACGCCCGGACAATCCGGCTTCGCCGATGGCCGCGACGAGGTCGGGTCCGACCTGTGGCATGGGACCGAAATGGCTCTGGTGTGCAGTGATTCCGGGCCCGCGCGCGCCCAGCAGCCGGGCGTCACGCATCGGCGTACTCGGTGAAGTTGGAACGCAGTCGCCACACCAGGCTGGCGGCCACGATCAGGGCGCAGCAGCCGGCAAACGCCAGGAACCACACGCGAGCGGTGTCGGTGCCATTGCCCAGGGCGTGGGCCATCGCGATCGGCCACAGCAGATAGGTCACCCAGTGGATGACGCGGAACACCTTGAGCCCCAGCCGTTGTCGTAGCAGGCTGGTGATGATGACAATGAGCAGCACATCGAAGGCGACGGTGCCCAGCCCCTGCCACAGCGGCCGGTAGGCACCGAGGAACGGCACCACGAAGTCGATGAGTCGAAGTTTGGCGTAGGGGTCCATGAACAGCAGCCCCATGTGCAGTAGCACGAGAAGTGTTGCGGCCAGGGCGACGAAGCGGTGCACGTCGGCGACGGCGAAGCGCGGCAGCACCACCAGCGGGCGACCTGACCGGGTGGCGATGCCGAGCGCCACCGAGATCGTCATGAACGCGAGCGCGACGATGCCGTTGCCACGCCCCAGCGCCCACAGGGCCTCACTGGTCATGACCCGCGCGAGACCGTCACGTGCGGGGAGAAGCTGTTACCGCCCGACACGGTGGCTCCGCCGGCCGGGACGTGGCTCTTGCGGATGGGAAACGAGGACTGACCCGAGCCCGAGGATGAGGACGACGACGGAGCCTGCTGCTGGACGGGCGCCTGCTGGACGGGTGCCTGCGTGTACTTGGGGGTGTAAGTCGGCGGAGCGGTGTAGGCCGGCGTGTAGGTCTGCACGGGTGCCTGCACGACGGGTGCCTGCACGACGGGAGCCTGCACGACGGGGGCGTCGGTGACGACCGGGTCGGCGGGCGGCGGCGGGGCGTCGACCGGCGGGGCCGGCAGCGGCGCCACCACCGGCGGCGCGGGTGCCAGGACCTCGGGTGCCGGGGCCTCCGCTGCGGGCGGCGGCTTATAGGTGTCGGCGTAGGCCAGGGCGGAGGCCCCGGCCACTCCGGCGACGCCGATTCCGGCCAGCGTCCACGAGGCGACGGCGGCCCGGCGGAACCCGGAACGAGGTGTGTTCATGTCCACGAGAGTGGCAGCCGATTTTTAGGCCGCTCAAAGAACTCGCTATGGGCCCGCTAGGTGGTGACCAAAGGCCCCAATGAAAGCTCTGACCGCCGCTTTCAGGTCGATTCGTGCCATTGTGGAAACGTGAGCAACTGGAACGACACCACCATCGAGTCCGGCGAATACAGCGTCGATGACGACAACCAGCTGCAGGCCGAGGACACCCTCGTCGACCGCGGCGTCGACGACATCCTCGACGAGGGAATCTCCCCGCCGGAGCGGCCGTACGCCAAGGCTGTGCTCGACCATCCCGGCAAAGAGACCCTCGATGAGCTGCTGGCCGAGGAAGAGCCCGATCCGCTGTCGCGACTGAACAACGTGCTCGACGAGTTGGAACAGGAACGCTCCGATGACTCCGAACGCGAATCGGAGTTCCCCCAGGACGACGAGGTGGGCGGCGCGCGCTCAGGCCGGCTGGTGGCCGCCAACCTCGGTTCCGGTGCGGACGACGACGCCGAACTGTTCGCCTCCGACGTCGGCATCGACGGTGGCGCGGCATCGGCCGAAGAGGCCGCCATGCACATCATCGGCGAGGAGACCTAGAGCCGAGTCACTCGGCCGTGCGTGCTTCAGCGCGGTACGGTCGATGGGGCTGACTCACCAGCCCCGCGGAAGCGTCACGGTGGCGATCTGGACACCCCACCGCACCGAAGTTCCGGTGAGAGACGCAAGCCGACCCGTAGTTCCGGCGCTTGGCATACGCAGATTGCTGCGCAGCCACGACCTTGCGGGCCGCGTCCTTGCGCGGCTGGCACAAGGACATTCATGAGCCAGTTCACCGAGACGATGTTCGGAAACGCTCAGTGGAGTGTGAACGGCATGGTCACCGGGGAGCCTGATGCTCCGGTCCGGCACAGCTGGGCCGACGTGCACGAGCGCGCCAGCCGGATCGCCGGCGGACTGGCCGCCGCCTGGGTGGGCCCGGGCGACGCCGTGGCCGTTCTCGCCGGTGCCCCGGTCGATATCGCGCCGACCGCGCAGGCGATCTGGATGCGCGGGGCGTCGGTGACGATGCTGCACCAGCCCACCCCCCGGACCGACCTGCAGCGTTGGGCCGAGGAGACCGCGGCGGTGATCTCGGTGATCGACGCGAGAGCAGTGGTCGTCTCCGACCCGTTTTTGGCGGCCGTACCGCTGCTGACCGGGCTGGGGATGCAGGTGCTGATCGTTGACGACCTCGCGCAGGCACGCGCGGTGCGCCCGGTGCCGACCGCAGAGACCGACCTGGCCTTGCTGCAGCTGACCTCCGGGTCGACCGGCTCGCCCAAGGCCGTGCACATCACCCATGCCAACGTCGTGGCCAACGCCGAGGCGATGTTCGTCGGCGCGGAGTTCAACCAGGCGTCCGACGTGATCGTCAGCTGGCTGCCCTGCTTCCACGACATGGGCATGACCGGCTTCCTGACCGTGCCGATGTACTTCGGCGCCGAGTTGGTCAAGCTCACGCCGATGGACTTCCTGCGCGATAACTTGTTGTGGGTCAAGCTGATTGACAAATACAAGGGGACGATGACCGCCGCCCCCAACTTTGCCTACAACTTGCTGGCGAAGCGTTTACGGAACTCGGCGACACCCGGCGAGTTCGACTTGTCGTCGCTGCGATGGGCGCTCTCGGGAGCCGAGCAGGTCGACCCGGCCGATGTCGAGGAACTGTGCGCGGCCGGCGCACCCTACGGATTGCGGCCCGAGGCGATCGTCCCCGCCTACGGGATGGCCGAGACGACGGTGGCAGTGTCATTTTCGGCCTGCGGTTCCGGCATGGCCGTCGACGAGGTCGACGCCGATCTGCTGGCCGTGCTGCAGCGAGCCGTGCCCGCGGCCCGGCACAACGTCCGTCGCCTGGTGACCCTGGGTCGCCCGCTGGACGGACTGGACGTCCGCATCGTCGACGAGGACGGCGCACTGCTGCCGACCCGCGGCGTCGGCGTCATCCACGTCCGCGGCGAACCCGTCACCCCCGGCTACACCACCATCGCCGGATTCGTCTCCGCGCAGGATGACGAGGGCTGGTATGACACCGGAGATCTGGGCTACCTCACCGAGAACGCCGAGATCGTCGTCTGCGGCCGGCTCAAGGACGTCATCATCATGGCCGGGCGCAATATCTATCCCACCGACATCGAGCGGGCGGCCTCCCGCGTCGAGGGCGTGCGCCCCGGCTGCACGGTCGCGGTACGGCTTGATGCCGGACATTTCCGCGAATCGTTCGCGGTGGCCGTGGAGTCCACAGCCTTCGATGACCGCGACGAGGCGCGCCGGATCGAACGCCAGGTAACCCACGAGGTGGTCGTCGAGGTCGAGGCCCGGCCCCGCCGGGTGGTGGTGCTTGCTCCTGGAACCATCCCGAAGACTCCGTCGGGCAAGTTGCGGCGAGCTCACGCCATGTCTTTGGTCGTCTGAGGTGGACGCGTAGATTCAGCCTCACGGGGTACGTACTGTGCGCATTTGCCACTGCGTAGGGAAGTGAAGGGGCGATGGCCGAGTACGACTACGACGTCCAGCCCGGCCGCAAGCTGCCCCCGGAACCCGAACTGTCACCCGCGCGGCTTCAAGCCGACGAGTTCGACCTCAACGCCGGGCTCAGCGGTGTGGCCAAGATCGTCGCAGGAGCCTGTTCCGTCGACGAAATGCTCAGTCAGGTAGCACAATTCGCCGTGCGGGCCATCCCGGGCGTCGACGGCGCAGGGGTTACGCTGGTCGGCTCGGACGACGTCTCTGGCAACGGTGCGCAGCCCCATGTGCAGGCATGGTCGGCCACCGCCGACTTCGTCCGCCTCATCGACACCGTGCAGTACGAGGAACTCGGCGAAGGGCCGTGCATCACGTGCGTTCGGACGCGGCGGCCCGCCGTGAGCGGCTCACTGGGCAGCGACCGCCGGTGGCCGCACTTCGGCGGCAGGGTGGCGCGCATGGGAGTGCACTCCGTGCTGGCTCTGCCGCTGACCATCGGCCAGCAGGTGATCGGTTCGATCAACTCCTACGCCCACGGCCGCGATGCGTTCGCCGAGCACGCGGTGCAACTCGGAATCCAATTCTCCGGGCCCGCCGCGGTGTCGGTGTACAACGCGCAGTTGCTGGCCAGCACCCGGCACCGCACCGCGCAGCTGCAGTCGGCCCTGGGCAGCCGGGCGGTGATCGACCAGGCGATCGGCATCATCCGCAGCCGATCGGGCGCCACCGCACAGGAGGCGTTCGAGCGCCTCACCCGCATCAGCCAGACCGAGCACATCAAACTGGCCGAGGTCGCCGAGCAGATCGTCGACGAGGCCGTCCGCCGGGCCCGAGCGCGTCAGCAGTAGCCGACGCTCACTGCGTGCGGGCCAGCTCCGATATGGCCCGCACGATCTCGGGCCGGGTATGGCGTTCCCGCATCAGCCGCCGCGCGACATCGGTCAGGTGCTCGCCCCGCGAGCGGCTGTAAGTGCGCAGCAGCTGGAATGACGTGTCCACCGACACTCCGACCATCTCGCTGAGGAAGCCTTTGGCCTGCTCGACGAGCATGCGTGAGGCCAGCGCCGAGCGCAGCGGTGCCACCACGGTGGCCAGCGTCGGCGGGTGTTCCTGCAGGACCGCCACACAGGCGATGTGGGCCAGGGTCTGACCGACGAGTCGATCCGCTTCGCTGAGCTCCCCGGGGCTGGTGTCGAACAGGCCGAGCGCGCCCAGCACGGAACCGGCTGCCCGCATCGGCACCGCGTGCACCGCAGCGAAGCCGGCGTCCACGGCGGCGGGGACGAACTGCGGCCACCGGTCGGCTTCGCTGCGCAGGTCGGGGACCAGAACCGGCTCACCGGTGCGGTAGCACTCGATGCACGGTCCCTGCTCAGCCTGCAGCTGAAACAGTTCGAGTTCACGGGTCTGCTCGGAGGTGGCGGCCAGCAGATGAAGTCGTTGCAGCGGATCGGCCAGCAGGAATCCGGCCGAGGCGACGTCGAGCAGTTCGGCACAGCGTTCGGTGAGTTCGGTGAGCAGATCGACGACGTCGAAGTCGTCGAGCAGGCGGTCGACCAGCGATACCACCGCGCTCAGCACTTGGGTTTCTCGGAGGTTGTCGTTCACCATCGCGGCCCTCCCGGCCTTGGCGTGGATGAGCATTCGGTGTCGCGCATCAGTCGGCGTCCAATCGCAGGCGCCGGTCCAGGATGTCGCGGGCGACCTCGGTGGCGCTTCGGCCGGTGGCGTAGGCGTGGGCACGGATGCGCACCAGAGCCTCCGTCGGATCGATATCCAGCTGTGCCACCAGCATGCCAGTCGCCTGGCTTACCTCGACCCGGCTGAGCGCGTTGAGCTCCGCCCAGGCGCTGCTCGCGGGGTCCTCAATGGCCGCCTGCAGATCGCCGGCCAGTAGATCCAGCACCGGTATGCAGGCCAGCTCCGCGGCGACGGCCATGCCCGCGATCTGCTCGCCCGGCAACGAGCCCGGTTCTGCCCGGAACAGGTCCAGGGCCCCGACGTACTCACCTGCTGCCAGCACGGGCATGGCGAACACGCCCCGGATGTGGTTCTCCAGCATCGCCCGGCCGTAGCTGGGCCAGCGCGCTTCACCCGGATAGCCCAGATCGACGACAAGCACCGGAGCCTGACCGGTCACCGCATCCAGGCAAGGTCCTTCGCCGTAGATGAATTGCAGCTCGTCATACAGCTTCGCCCGGGGTCCGCTGGCGCCCAGTGTGGCGGTATTCGTCCCGTCGAAGACCAGGGAGATCGCCGCGGCGTCGACATCGAGCAACTTCACGCATGCTTGACACAGAAGGTCGGCAGCCTGCGATCCGCGCCTGCCCTCGACTGCCGCGACAAGACCGTCCTGAATCGTCAAACTAGCCGGACCAGGCTTGCAGCGCCGGCACAGTGTGGGAACGTAGCGGCGCCATGGGTTCAGCCTGCCCCACTTCGGTCCCAAATGCTCGGGTTTGCTCAACGCTCGACCTGCGCTGCCGCGCGCCGCGGGTAGGCTGGACATGCTGACACCACAGCCGGCCCGAAACGGCATCGCCTCCGCGGTACCGCGAGCACCCGCTCACCGTCGGGCACGTCCTCAATACCGTTGTTGCCCAATCACACAACGTTCATCACCCTCGAGGACACAGCATCGCGATCAACGACGTCGCAGGGTATGCCCACCTCAGCCGAGATGACATCGACGCTCTGGGGGTCGCCCTGGATTCGATCCGGGCCGAGGTCGAGGCTTCCCGTGGGGCCCGCGACGCGGCCTACATCCGCAGAACCATCCGGTTCCAGCGGGCCCTGGATATCGGTTCCCGGTTGCTGATCTTCGGTACCCGCTCGCGAGCCGGATGGCTGCTGGGGACTGTCTCGCTGGCAGTGGCCAAGAGCATCGAGAACATGGAAATCGGCCACAATGTCGGCCACGGCCAATGGGATTGGATGAACGATCCCGAGATCCACTCCACATCCTGGGAGTGGGACATGGCCGGGTTGTCATCCCAATGGCGGTACTCACACAACTACCGCCACCACGTGTTCACCAACGTCGTCGACGTCGACGACGACCTGGGCTTCGGCATCATGCGCGTCTCCCGCGACGTCGCCTGGCAGCCACGCAATCTTGCCCAGCCGTTACGCAACGTGTTACTGGCCGTCATCTTCGAGTGGGGCATCGCCCTGCACGGACTGCATTCCGAGCACGAACGCGCGGAAACCGAGGCCGAACGAGCCGCCCACACGCAGGCCTTCAAGCGCAAGATCGGCCGTCAGATCCTCAAGGACTACGTCGCGATCCCGGCCCTCAACGGAACTCGATGGCGGCGGGCGTTGACCGCTAATGCGGCGGCCAACGTGCTGCGCAACCTCTGGGCCTACGCCGTGATCTTCTGCGGCCACTTTCCCGACGGGGCGGAGAAGTTCACCGCCGGCGCTATCGAGCAGGAGAGCAAGGGCGAGTGGTACGTGCGCCAGATGCTCGGCAGCGCCAACTTCAGGGCTGGCCGGGTGCTGGCGTTCCTCAGCGGCAACCTGTGCTACCAGATCGAACACCACCTGTTCCCCGATCTGCCGAGCAACCGCTACGCCGCGATCGCCCGGCGGGTGGAGGCGTTGTGTGCCGACTACGGGCTGCCGTATACGACGGGATCGCTGCCGCGCCAGTTCTTCCTGGCCCAGCGGACCATCCTGAAGCTGGCTCTGCCGGACCGCTTTCTGCGCGCCACCGCTGACAACGCTCCCGAGACCGCGTCGGAACGACCGCTTCAGCTGCAGTAGCGGCTCAGCGCACGGCGCCGTTGATCTGCGGCGTGTCGATCATGCCCATCTCCACACCCCACATGGTGGCGATGGTGCGGTACTCGCCGGTCTCGATCAGGTGCTCCAGCGCCTTCTGCAGTGGTTGGGCCAGGCCGGAATTCTTGGCGACCGGCCAGCCGTAGGGCGCGGAGTCGAACACCTCACCGGCGGCCTCGAGCTGACCGCCGCTGGTTTTGATGGCGAATCCGGTGACCGGCGAGTCGGCCGACATGGCGTCGACGTCGCCGGCCATCAATGCGGCGTTGAGGTCGTCCTGGCGGGTGTAGACGACCTTGGCGATCGGTGGCTTGCCTGCCGCCACACAGGCCTGGCTTTTGGCC
Organism: Mycobacterium sp. NBC_00419; assembly: GCF_036023875.1. NCBI lineage: Bacteria > Bacillati > Actinomycetota > Actinomycetes > Mycobacteriales > Mycobacteriaceae > Mycobacterium > Mycobacterium sp. NBC_00419. The sequence goes on along the minus strand of NZ_CP107931.1, from coordinate 3,665,157 downwards.
GGGATCTCGGTGGTCTCCTGGATGGCGGCATAGGCCACACCGACTTTCAGCCCGCACGCGTCCTCGGGGTTCACCGGGGCGCCGGGGCGCTGAGCCCACAACGTGCCGGCCTGGAAGTAGGTGACGAAGTCGGCGGCGGCCTGGCGTTCCCTGGTATCGGTGAACGACGACATTCCAAGATTGAAGTCACCGGCACGCACCGAAGGGATGATCGCCTCGAACGCGGTCTCCTTGTATTCCGGTGTGAGACCGAGGGTTCGGGACACCGCGTTCATCAGGTCGATGTCGAAGCCGACGAGCTTGCCGTAGGCGTCGATGAACTCATTGGGGGCGTAGGGCGTGTTGACGCCGATGACGAGACGCCCGGTCTTGCGGATGGTGTCGGGGACGGTGGCGGCGATCTCGGGGACAGCGCCGGCCGGTGCCGGCGGAGCCTGCGAGGACGACAGCGCGCCGGCCAGGCTGGTGGGTGCGGTCGAGCCGCGATCGTCGCCGGCCCGCCACTGCCAGGCACCGATACCCAGGGTCGCGACGAGCAGGACGGTGGCCGACACGGCGAGCAGCACCTTGCCGGGAACTCGAATTCGCTTGGCGGGCAGGGAGTGCCGGCCCGACGTGCCCGTCTTGCGGACCGGTGAGTCGAGGGCCTTGCGGGCGGCGGCGGCCAGTTCACCCGCGCTCTGGTAGCGCTGTTCGGGCTTCTTGGCCATCCCCTTGGCGACGACATCGTCGAAGGCGGCCAGCCGTGGGTCTCTGTCGGACGGTTTGGGTGCGGGCTTGCGGATGTGCCCGGCGATCTGCTGCTCCATGCTGTCCGCCGGGTAGGGCCGCGACCCGGTCAGGCACTCGTAGAGCACGCAGGCCAGGGCGTAGATGTCGGCGCGGGGGTCGGCCTGGCCGCCGTCGAAGCGTTCGGGCGCCATGTAGGCCAGGGTGCCCAGGGTGCTGCCCGCGGTGGTCAGCCCGTTCTCACCCGCGGTGCGGGCCAGGCCGAAGTCGATGAGGTAGGCGAACTGGCGGTCGGTGATCAGGATGTTGGAGGGTTTGATGTCGCGGTGGATCAGGCCGGTGGCGTGTGCGGCGTCCAGGGCGGCGGCGACCTGCTCGATGACGTGAACGGCATAGGCCGGGTCGAGGGTCTTCGAGTCGGTGAGGGTGGCACCCAGCGGGCGGCCCTCGATGAGACGCATATCGAGATAGAGGCGGCCGTCGATCTCGCCGTAGCCGTGGATGGGCACCACGTGGGGTTCGTTGAGGGCGGCGGCAGCCTGAGCCTCGCGGCGGAAGCGTTGCTGGAACGTGGTGTCCTCGGCAAGGTGGTGCGGCAGGACCTTCAGCGCCACGATGCGGTCGGTTTTGGTGTCGAAAGCGCGGTAGACCTCGCCCATACCGCCACGACCTATCAGCTCGCGCAGCTGATAGTGCCCGAATGGCGTGGGATCCACCATCTACTCCTCGCCAACCCTGTGACCGTCGATTGAAGTTACCGCACGTTTGCCAGGGATGCCCCAGGGTCGGCTGAGCTGGTGCCTGGGGCCGGTTCTGGCCACCAGAGGCCGTGAGTGTGCGTTCTCATACGCCTTGCCCGGCGTGTTGCGTATGCCATTGCACCGTCGCGCCTAGGCCGCAGCCCAATTAAGTGAATCAATATTCTTCATTCCCTTGACGGCGCAGCCGGGCTGGTCCTACGGTGACGCAAGGCGCACCCAAGGGATCATCAGCACGCCCGTTTCCTCGACGCGCGGACTGATCGTCAACGACCCTCAGGGACAACAGCTTTGGTATCGCCTGCTTCATCACATAGCCGCCTCGATGACTAGTCGGCAACCGGCTGTCCGCGAGGGCACCGAGGCCATCGAGAACTGGGCCGGCGGCTATGTCACCCGTCACCCGCTGGCGTCCCTGACCACCGTCGGCCAGCAGTTCGTCCTGGGTGTGCGCACCATCCAGTACCTGATCCTCGATATCGCCACCGGCCGCTTCCCCTGGCGGGAGTTCGTCCGGCAGGGCGCCTTCATGGCCGGCACCGCGGTGGTGCCCACCGTTCTGGTCGCATTGCCGGTCGGGGTCACCCTGTCCATCCAGTTCGCCTTGCTCGCCGGACAAGTCGGGGCTACCTCGCTGGCCGGTGCCGCCAGCGGTCTTGCCGTCATCCGCCAAGCCGCCTCGCTGGTGGCCGCGATCCTGATGGCCGCGGCCGTCGGCTCGGCGATCACCGCCGACCTGGGCTCGCGCACGATGCGCGAAGAGATCGACGCCATGGAGGTGATGGGGGTCTCGGTGATCCGCCGTCTGGTGGTGCCGCGGTTCGCCGCCGCCATCATGATCGGCGTCGCGCTGACCGGGGTGGTGTGCTTCGTCGGGTTCCTGGCCAGCTACCTGTTCAACGTGTACTTCCAGAACGGCGCACCCGGCAGCTTCGTGGCCACCTTCGCGTCGTTCACCACCCCCGGGGACATGATCCTGGCCCTGCTCAAGGCGGTCGTATTCGGCGCGATCGTCGCCGTGGTGTCCAGCCAGAAAGGTCTTGCCACCCAGGGCGGCCCGACCGGGGTAGCCAACTCCGTCAACGCTGCCGTCGTCGAGTCGATCCTCATCCTGATGATCGTCAACGTCGTCATCAGCCAGCTCTACAACATGCTGTTCCCGAGGATGGGGTTGTAGGTGTCTGTGGCGACCTTCTCCCCGCTCGGTGCCCGGATCAGCACCCTCGCCAAGGCAGCCGCCGCGCCGATTCTGCGGCTCGGGCACATTCTGGCGTTCTTCGTCCGCGCGGTCGCGGCGGTGCCGATCGTCCTGCGCCACTACCGCGCCGAGTTCGGCCGGCTGCTCTCCGACATCGCCTGGGGCAACGGCTCCCTGGTCGTCGGCGGCGGCACCGCCGGGGTGGCGGTGGTCCTGGGCATGACGGTCGGCGCGATCGTCGGCATCGAGGGCTACAACTTCCTGAACCTGCTCGGGCTGGGGCCGGCCACGGGGATCATCTCGTCACTGGTCAACACCCGAGAACTCGCGCCGATCGCCGCGGCCCTGGCGTTTGCCACCCAGGGCGGCTGCCGGTTCACCGCGCAGCTGGGCTCGATGCGGATCGCCGAGGAGATCGACGCACTGGACTCGCTGGCGATCCGGCCTATCCCCTATCTGGTCACCACCCGGCTGATGGCCTCGGTGGTGGCCGTAATCCCCTTGTACGTCTTGTGTTTGGCGGTGAGTTACCTGACCACCCAGGTGGTCGTCGAGCTCATCAGCGGCGGCGCGTCCGGGGCCTACCTGCACTACTTCACCCTGATGCTGTCGGGCACCGACGTGCTCTACTCGCTGCTGAAGGCGGTCGTGTTCGTCTGGATCGCCTCGACGATCCAGTGCTACTACGGCTTCTACGCCAGCGGCGGCCCAGAAGGTGTCGGCATCGCCGCCGGGCACGCAATGCGGGCGGCCATCACCGTGGTGATCATCGTCAACATGCTCATGACGATGGCGTTGTGGAGCGTGGACGCCGGCGCACGGTTCGGCGGGTAGATGGGCAACTCCTTCGAACTCGACGGGCGCGGGCCCTCGGAGCGTCAGCTGCTGGTCTACGGGCTCGCCGTGCTGCTGGCCGCAGCCCTGATCACCACGCTGCTGGTGGTGAAGTCGACCGGCAAGCTCACCAACTATGTGCGGGTGGTGGCCGACCTGCTCAACGTCGGCGACGGGCTGCCGCAGAAGTCCGACGTGAAGTACCACGGGGTACTGGTCGGCTCGGTGGACACCGTGATCCCGGCCGCCAACGGCAGTCCCAACTACGTCCACATCGACCTCAAACCCGAGTACGCCGAATCGATTCCGGACTCGGTCACCGCCCGGGTGGTGCCCAGCAACGTGTTCGCGGTGTCCTCGGTGCAGCTCGTCGCCGACGGTGCCGGGCCGGCGATCCGGGCCGGTGCGCACATCCCCGAGGACACCGCCCTGCCGACGGTGTTGTTCCAGACCACCATCAGCAAGCTGCGCGATGTGCTGGCTGCGGCCGGCCGCGGACGCTACGACGACAGCGTCGGCATCCTGGCCGCGGTCAACGCCGCCACAGAGAACCGGCGGGGCACGCTGCTGACCGGCGGCGCCCAGCTCAGCAGGCTGCTCGACGAACTCAACTCGGTCATCAGCACCGAGCCCGGCCCGACGACGGTGTCGGCGTTGATCGACGCCACCCACGGGCTGGCCGCCACCGCACCGGACCTGCTCGACGCGCTCCACCAGGCCGTCGAGCCGATGCAGGTGCTGGCCGAAAAACGTTCAGCGCTGGCCACGTTGATCAGCGGCGGCGCCACCACCGTCGGCACCACCCGCACCGCCATCGACAACCACATCGACCAGCTGACCGGAATCACCACCCACCTGACCCCGGTGCTGGGGAGCCTGGCGATGAACGCCGGCAAGTTCGTTCCGGCGTTCACCAAGCTGAACGGCCTGTCCCGCAAGTTCTTCGACGAGGTGTGGATCCCCGAGTTGGAAGCGGGCAACATGCGGATCAACCTGTCGCTGACGCCGAGCTACAGCTACACCCGCGCCGACTGCCCGCGCTATGGCCAGCTGTGGGGCCCCAGCTGCTACACCGCCCCGCAGATCGTCGTGCGGCCCGACCTGCCGGAGATCCTGATGCCGCAGAACTATCAGCCGCCCAAGGATCTGGCGCCGCCGCCGGGGACGGTCGTCGGAGCCGACGGCAACCTGGTGGCCACCGGTCCGCCGCTGCTGAACCCCAACCCGAACCTGACCGACCCCAATCCCCCTGTTCCGCCATGGCTTTCACCGGCCCTGCGGGTGCCGGGCTCCGCGGACCCGGACAACACCCCCGCTCCGCCCGCTCCCCCGGCACCGCTGCCCGCTGAGGCCGATGCGGGAGGTCCGCGATGAAGATCCGCGGTTCGCTGATCGGGCTGTCACTGTTCATGGTGGTGGCGGTGACGGTGACCTGGCTGGTGTACGCGACGCTGCGCCGCGACGTCGCCGGGCCGACCACGCCGTACGCGGCGATGTTCACCGACGTCTACGGACTGCGTGAGGGCGACGACGTCCGGATGGCCGGCGTGCGCGTGGGCCGCGTCGAAAAGATCGAACTGCGCGGCAAATTGGCGAAGGTGTCGTTCGTCGTACAGAACGACCAGCGGCTGTTCGGCAACACGGTGGCGTCGGTGACTTACCAGAACATCGTCGGCCAACGGTATGTCGGGTTGACGCTGGGCAAGACCGGCGACACCGCGCCCCTGCCGGCCAACAGCACCATTCCCGTCGAGCGCACCGACCCGTCGTTCGACGTCAGCACCCTGCTCAACGGCTACGAACCACTGTTCAGCGTGCTCAATCCGCAGGACGCCGACAACCTGACCAAGGGTGTCATCGCCTCGCTACAGGGCGACGACGCGTCGATCATGCAGTTGGTGTCGCAAACCTCCACTCTCACCGACACATTCGCCGGACGCGACCAGGTGCTCGGCGATGTGATCACCCAACTGAACACGGTGATGGGCAGCCTCTCGGCCCAGAACGGCCACCTCGATCAAGTGTTGTCCCAGACCAGCCACGCGGTGTCCGACTTCGACGCGCGCCGCCCGGAGCTGGTGGCCTCCACGGGGTCGCTGGCACGGGTGATGCGCCAGCTGTCCACCATCACCGACACCGCATCGCCGACGCTGAACGAGATGCTCACCCGCCAGCCGGGATTCACCGGACATCTGCTCGCCATCGAGCCCCAGTTGGCGTTCACCGCCGACAACCTGCCGCTGATGTTGAAGGGGCTGGCCCGCATCACCAGCGAAGGCGCATACGCCAACGCCTACGCCTGCGACCTGAACGCCACCGGATTCTTCCCCGGCCTCAACGACGTGGTGCCGATCATCGTCGACGCCGCCACCCCGGGGAACAAGGCCTGGTACACCCCGCGATGCAGGAATGCTGGCAATGGCTGAGGGCTCGCTGCTGGCGCGGCTGCGCAGCCGACGGTTAGAAAGCTACAACGCGACGTGGCTCGGCCTGATCGCCGTGGCTGTGGTCGGCGTGGTCGTCGGCGCGATGCTGCTGGCCAATGCGGCCAACGTCGGGCACCGGCACTACACCGCGAAGTTCCTACAGGCCGCCGCCCTGCAAGCGGGCAACCCGATCACGATCGGGGGCATCCAGGTCGGCAAGGTCACCAGCATGAAGCTGGCCGGTGACCACGTGGAGGCCGGCCTGGAGGTCCGCGATGACGTGGTGCTCGGCGCCGACTCGAAGGCGGTCATCAAGGTGGCCACCATTCTGGGTTCGCGTTATCTGGCGCTGGTGCCCGAAGACGGTGGAACGTTGCCGGACAACACCTTCGATCTCGCGCACACCGAGGTGCCCTACGACCTGCAGGCCGCACTGGCCGACGTGTCGACGACCTACCAGCAGGTCGACACCGACGCGTTCGCCCAGTCACTGGGAATTCTCGGCAAGCAGATGCAGGGACTGCCCGCGGTGGTGCCGCAGGCCATGCAGAACATCCACACCCTGTCCACGGTGATCGCCGACCGCCGCGACCAGCTCGGCCAGCTGCTCGCCAGCACGGAGCTCGTGAGCACCACGCTGGAGCGCCAACACGCCAACATCGCGGCGATGATCAACCAGGGCCAGGATCTGATCGGCCAGTTCGTGTCGCGCAGCGCGCAGTTTCACGCGATGCTGGCCGCGCTGACCAACCTGGTGAACACCATGAGCACCACGGTGGTCGACAACCGCGCCGACTTCGACCAGACGGTGGCCAACCTCAGCGAGCTGACCACCTTGCTGGCCCAGCACGACGACCTGCTGCGTAGCATCCTGCAGTCCGGCCCGGTTGCGTTGCGCGGCTTCGCCAATGCCACCGGCACCGGTAACGCGATGGACTTCAACGTGCCCAACGGCCTGGCCGTGGACTCCTGGATGTGCGCGATCAGCGGGCGGGCCAAGCAGTTCGGGATGATCCAGTACTTCAAGGACTGCCAATGAGGCGGGCGCGGGTGAAGGTGGTGGCCATCACGGCCGCGGCCGTCGTGTTGGTGGCCTCGGCGGCCACCGCAGCGTGGGTGTTCTTCCGGTCGGCCAGCGACCACATCACGGTGACCGCCCAATTCGACAGCGCGGCAGGGCTGTACGTCAATAACACGGTGGCGGTGCTGGGGATGCCGGTGGGCAAGGTCACCGCCGTCACGCCGAAAAGCGGCTACGTCGAAGTCGAGTTCACCGTCGACCGCAACGTGAAGATCCCGGCCGACGCCCAAGCCGTCACGCTGTCGACGTCGATCCTGACCGACCGGCAGATCGAGCTGACGCCGCCCTATCGCGACGGCCCGACGCTGGCCGACCACGACACCATCGGACTACCTCGCACCAAGACGCCGGTCGAATTCGCCCGGGTGCTCGGCGTGCTCGACAAGATCTCCAGCTCGTTGAAGGGCGACGGCACCGGCAACGGCCCGGTCGCCGATGTGCTCAACTCCGGGGCCGCGATCGCCGACGGCAACGGCGAGAAGATCAAGACGGCCCTGGACCAGTTGTCGAATGCGTTGCGGCTCAGCGCCGACGGCGGTGCGCAGACCAGTGACCAGCTGACCACCATCGTGCGCAACCTGAGCTCGCTGATGCAGGCCGCGGCCGACAACGATGCGACGCTGCGCGACTTCGGTGCCACCGTGCGTCAACTCACCCAGATCGTCAACGACGAGGACTTCGGCAGCGGCACCACCGGAAAGAAGATGAACACCCTGCTGCAGCAGGTCGGCGACTTCCTGGAGAAGAACCGCGATCACATCAAGGCGATCGTCACCAACGCGCACACCTCGGCGGGCACGCTCGTCGACCGCCAGCGCGACCTCGCCGAGTTCATCGACGTTGCGCCGCTGACCCTGGACAACATGTACAACATCGTCGACCAGAACAACGGCGCCGCCCGCGCCCGGGTGCTCACCGACCGGATCTTGTTCGACAGCCAGAGCGTCAAGGAGGTCTGCAATCTGATGGGGCTGCGGCAGCTGGGCTGCAGCACCGGCACCCTGCAGGACTTCGGGCCGGACTTCGGGCTGACCTACGTGCTGGACGGTATGGCAGCGATGGGGCAGAAATGAAGCGCGCCGCAGCGGTTCTCCTGGTCGCGGTGACGGTGACGGGGTGCTCGTCGAGCGGGCTGTCCAGTCTGCCGCTGCCCGCACCGACCGTCGGCAGCGGCGGCTACCGGCTCACCGCGGTGTTCTCCAATGCGCTGAACCTGCCCGCCAAGGCCAAGGTCAAGCTGGCCGGCGCCGACGTCGGTGAACTCGAGTCGATGGTGGCGCGCAACTACACCGCGGTCACCACGCTGCGGATCATGGACGGGGTGCGGCTGCCGCAGGGCAGCACCGCCGAACTGCGCTCGGCTACGCCGCTGGGTGACGTGTTCGTCGCGATCAAGCCACCGGCCACCGCCAGCCCGCTGACACCGTTGCTGAAGAACGGCGACACCATCGGCCTGGACTCGACGACGGCGGCGGCCACCGTGGAGTCGGTGCTCAGCTCGGCGGCCATCATGGTCAACGGCGGCGCGGTGCGCAATCTCACCAACCTCATCAATGGGGCGGGCAAGGCCACCGGCGATCAGGGCCAGGCGTTCGGCGACCTGATCGCCAAGACCAACCGCACGCTGTCGAAACTGACCGCACGCTCCGGCGAGATCTCGGAGGCGATGACCCAAACCTCCTCGCTGGCCAAGGAACTCGACGCGAAGAACCAGACGCTCAGCGACGTCCTGGTGGCGGCGGGCCCGGCCGCCGACACGCTGGCGGCCAATACCGCGACAGTGGCCGACCTCGTCGAGCAGCTCGGCGCGACCAGCCGACAGCTGGAGAAGTTCCCGTCGATCGCGGGCACCGACACCAGTGGCCGCAGCATGATCAGCGACGCCGACGCCATCGCGTCGGCGTGGAACGACGTCGTGCTGGCACCGGACGCCAACCTGGCCGCGCTGAACCGGATCATGCCGCCGCTGGTCAAATCGACGGCCAGTGAAGCGATTTCGGTGCGGGCCAGCATCGACCGGCTGGTGCTGGGGTCGATCCCGGACATCGGGTTCGGCGGCGACCAGGGGTTGCACGGGCCGAAGCGCTACAACTGGGCACAACTCGTCGGGTCGTTCAAGTACACACTGTGGCGGCTGCAGCAGCGGGTCGTCGGGCAGGGCCCCGACGTGCCGCAGGTGGCGGTACTGCCCAGCCCGACCGAACCCGGGGAACAGATCGTCGCGCCCCCGACGACGGAGCCGCCACCGTGATCACCTGGGCAGCAGACGTTCTCGTGCGGACGGTCCGATTCGGGTACCGGCGCCGGATGTGGCTGTCGACAGCCGCGCTGGCGCTCACGCTGGTGCTGTCGAGTGCCTATGTGATGTTCGGTGCGCTGCGGGTGTCGCCGTTTTCCTCGGCCTATCGGGTCACCATCGAACTGCCGGAGTCCGGCGGGCTGCTGCCCAATCAGGACGTCACGCTGCGCGGTGTGGCGGTGGGTCGGGTGCAGTCGCTGGCGGTGACACCCGACGGGGTGGCCGCGGTGGCGACGGTGCGTTCGGATGTGCGGATCCCGGCATCGAGCCCGGTGCGGGTGTCGGGATTGTCGGCCGCCGGTGAGCAGTACATCGAATTCGTGCCGACCTCCGATGCCGGGCCGTATCTGGCCGACGGCAGCGTGATCGCGCAGTCGAAGACCTCGGTGCCGGTGAGCCTGGCGCAGCTGCTGGCCGATTCCGACGGCGTTCTGGCACAGGTCGATCCGGCCAAGCTCGAGCTGATCAAGCGGGAACTCAGCATGAGCAAGGACGGCCCACGCAAGCTGGCCGATATCATCGACGGCGGAACATTCCTGCTGTCGACCCTGGACTCGGTGCTGCCGCAGACCACCAGCCTGCTGCGGACCAGCCGGATCGTGCTGAGCTCGGCCGCCGACAAGAACGCTGGCATCGCGGTGGCCACCGGCAACCTGAGCCGCACGTTCACCGGGGTGAACCGGATGCTCGACGGGTACCGCCGCCTTGTCGATCAGACGCCGGCGACGCTGTCGGCCACCGACGCCCTGCTCGCCGACAACTCCGACACGATGGTCGGGCTGCTGGCGAGCATGGCCACCGCGTCGCAGCTGCTGTACGTGCGGGTGCCTGCGCTGACGGCGTTGTTCCCCGACTACCGCGGGTCGGTGCTCGACGCGCTGGGCACCACGATGCACGACCACGGTCTGTGGGTCACCGCCGACATCTACCCGCGCTACGCCTGCGACTACGGCACGCCGCGACGCCCGCCGTCGTCGGCCGACTATCCCGAGCCGCCGCTGAACACCTACTGCCGCGACGACGACCCGGCGGTGCTGATCCGCGGGGCCAAGAATGCACCCCGGCCGGCCGGGGACGACACCGCCGGGCCGGCGCCGGGCGCTGACCTGGGCCAGACCACCGACCCGACACCGAAGGGCCGCTTCACCATTCCGACTCCGTACGGCGGCCCGGTGCTGCCGATCGAACCGCCGAACTAGAAGGAGATCCCTCATGACTGCTGTGGCTGACGACGTCGAAGGCGACGAGTCCCCGGCCGAGGAGACTGCCATCCCCGAGGTGGTGGCGGCGGCGCCCACGCCGCGCAAGTGGCTGCTCCGCGGTGCGCTGGCGGCGTTGGTTGTTGCGCTGCTGGGGCTTTCGGGCTTCCTGGGCTGGCAGGTGTGGCAACAGCACCGGGTGGCCCAAGCCAGCCATGACGCCCAGCAGGCGGCGGTGACCTACGCGCAGGTGCTGACGAGCATCGACACCACCAACGTCGACAAGAACTTCGCCGACGTGCTCGACGGGGCGACCGGTGAGTTCAAGGACATGTACTCGCGGTCCAGTGCGCAGCTGCGCCAGCTGCTGGTCGACAACAAGGCGACCGCACACGGCGTCGTGGTGGACTCCGCGGTGCAGTCGGCGTCACCGGAGAAGGTGGTGGTGCTGATGTTCGTCGACCAGACGGTGGCCAACTCGGCGGCGCCGGATCCGCGGATCGACCGCAGCCGGGTGAAGATGACCATGGAGTACGTCGACGGTCGTTGGCGGGCAAGCAAAGTCGAACTCCCCTGACGCTGATGCGAGCTTCCGTCGTCACTGCCGTCGCGGCCCTGTCACTGGGACTCGCGCCGGTGGCCCACGCCTCGGCGCCGGACTTCTGCGCCGGGCTCGGCGGCGACTGGGACGGTCAGTACTGCCACACGTCGGTGCTCTCGGAGCGCAAGGCGGTGCGCGACATCAAGGTGGCGGTGCCCGGCGAGCTCGTCGACAACCCGGTGACCGGGCCGACCGTGCGCGACTACCTGACCACGCTGGTGAACAACTGGCGCAGCGTCGGCGTGCACATGGTGGCCGACAGCTTCGGTGAGGAGAACTTCGAGATCCTGCGCCGCGGCGACATCCTCACCGTGGTGTTCCACGAGGACTACCACGCCGACGGACCCAAGCCCAACAACGCCTACCGCACCTTCACCTTCGACATGGGCCGCGGTACCCGGCTGACGCTGGCCGATCTGGTGCGCCCGGGCGTCGAGCCGCTGGGGGCGATCGCCTCGCTCGGGCAGCCGTTCATCGAGGATGCCCTGAATCAGGCTCCACCCCAGCATGATCCGGGTACCTATCCGTTCGTCGTCGACCGGTGGGGACCGGACAAGGTGTACTCCGGGGCGTACAAGGCGTGGGCGCTGGGCCCCGACGAGCTGATCCTGTACATGCCCGACTACCCGGTGGCCCGCGACACCCCCACCAACTACACGCCGGGGATCATGCAGTGGTCGATGGACGGCGGCACCGTGCAGGCGCACATCCCGCTTGCGGCGCTGAGTTCGGTGCTGCGCCCGCAGTACGGCGGATCATGACCGGGATCGAGCAACGGCCCGAGGCGGTGCGGCGCAGACCCAAGGACCGCAAGGCGCAGATCGCGCGGGCATCAGCGGATGCGTTCGGGCTGCTCGGCTATCACGCCGTCAGCATGGAGGACATCGCCTCGCGGGTCGGCATCACCCCGGCTGCGCTGTACCGGCATTCGACGAGCAAGTACGACCTGTTCCGCGATGCGGTGCTCGAGCTGGGACAGACGCTGGTCGACGCGACGGACTTCGTCGAGGACGGCGAGGACGATCCGGCCTTGACGTTGGAGGCGTTGGTCACCGCGCTGGTCGACGCGACCATCGCCAACCGGACGGCGGGCGGGCTCTATCGGTGGGAGGCGCGGTACCTGCAGGGAGCCGATCGGGTGCGGCTCGTCGAGCAGGTCGAGCAGGTGAACCGGCGGCTGGACCGGCCGTTAGGGCAACTTCGGCCGAAACTGAGTCACCGGCAGCGCTCGGCGTTGACGGCGGCGGCGCTCAGCGTGATCGGCAGCATCACCGATCACGCGAACCCGCTGGCGGTCAACGAGATTCGGTCGTGCATGGCGAGGCTGGTGGCCGATGTGCTGGCGGCCGACCTTCCGGCGTTGCGGCGCCGTTCGGACCGGCCGACGATGCCGATGGCGGTTGGCGCCTCGGCCGGGATGTACGAGCATGTGCTGCACGAGTCGGTTCGGCTGTTCTACGAGCACGGGTATCGCAATACCAGCATGGAGGACATCGCATCCGCGGTAGGCATTCAGGCGTCCGGGCTGTACCGGTCGTTTCCAGGCAAGGCCGACATCCTGGGGCTGGCGTATCGGCGTGCCGTCGACCAGCACTCCAGCAGTGTGGCCGAAGTGCTTTCCCGCACAGACGAACCCGAGCTTGCGCTGATGAGGCTGATCGACGCCGCCCTGGTGCGGCTGGTGAAGTCGCCGGAGCTGGCCCACGTCTACTACACCGAGCGGCACAACGTGCCGGAGTCGGATCTGCGGGTGCTGGAGACCGTCGAGCATTCGGCGACGGAGTCGTGGGCGCGGCTGGTGACGGTGGTGCGTCCGGAGCTGAAGATCGCCTCGGCGCGGTATGCGGTGTGTGCGGCGTTCGCGCTGACGGTGGACTTCGGCCGGCTCTTCGACGGCGCGCTGGGCACGGAGTCGATCGCGGCGATTCGCCGGCTGATGGAAATCACGCTACTGGGCAGGCCGACGCGACGGCGTTAGGTTGGACAGCATGGGCTGGCCGGGCCCGCCGCCCCTGCCGCCCCTGCGCGAGATCGACATCAGGGTCGTGATTCGCGGCGATCAACAGCCCTCCTGAAGATCTCGCCGCATGTCTGTGGACGCCGTACGTTGGAAAGCATGGCAGAGCACAGTGCGGCAGTGAATGTCTCCGAGCCGCCCGGAGCGATCATGCGGGTGATGAACCCGCTGCTGAAGTTCTTGTTGGGCACGCCGGCGGGCGCGGCGCTCAAGCAGTTCATGGTGTTGCGGTTCGCCGGGCGCAAGTCCGGGCGCCAGTATGCGGTGCCGGTGAGCGCACACCTGCTCGACGGTGATCTGTACGCGTTGGCGAACGCGACGTGGAAGCTGAACTTCCGCGGCGGCGGGCCGGCGCAGGTGGTCCACGGCGGCAAGACGACCGCGATGCGGGGTGAGCTGATCGAGGATCCCGCGACGGTGGCCGAGCTGTTCCACCGCTGCGCGGTCGAGTACGGGCCGAAGAAGGCCGAGCTGATGATGGGGCTGAAGTTCCTGGGTTCCAGCGTGCCGACGTTGGACGAGTTCCGCGCGGCGGTCGTGGACAACAAGCTGGTGGCGATCCGGTTCACTGCCTAGCGTTTGCGGCGGAACAGCTCGGCGGGGCGGCCTCGGCTGCCGGTGTTGTCTTCCATCACCCCGGTGCCGGTCAGCCGGGGCTCCATCGTGCGGCGGAATCTGTCGCGCTGCAGCGGGGTGCCCGCGACCGCTTCGTGGACCTGCTTGAGCTCGCGCATGGTGAACCTGCTGCCGAGCAGCCGCTCGGGGTCGGGTTCGGTGTCGTAGCGTTGCCGGATGTCGGTCTTGGCCAGCCGGACGATCTCCGGGTGATCCCACGCCAGCTCGCCGGGCCGGTCCACCGAGGCGAGGCGGGTCTGTGTCGAGCCGGAGCCGAGGGTGTGCAGTTGGCCGGGGCGTACCACCGCCAGGTGGGCGACGGAGAGCACCCAGTCGCGGCCGTCGCGGTGCGGGTCGTCGAAGACGTGGAGCTGGCGGGGCCGGATGCCCTCGACGCCGAGCTTTTCGCGTAGACAGCGCTCGACGGCGTGGGCCAGGGTCTCGCCCTTGCGCAGGAAGGCGCCGGGCAGCGCCCACTTTCCCGTGTCTGGGCGGGCCATCTCCACCACGAGCAGGCCGCGGTCGGGGTCCCAGGTCAGCAGCGCGGTATCCACGGCGACGGTCGGCCGGGGATAGTCGTGATGCTTCTTGTCGGCGCTTGCGCCCATGGGGGCGACCCTACATTAAGGGCGGATAGTGCGCTTATTCTGAATCCGCTGCACGGGAACGGTTCGAGTGAGTTACTCGGGTGGGGGTGTGCCGATGAGGACGGCGTTGACGCGGCAGCCGTCGGGGCCGGCTTTCCAGGCGTGATCGGTGCCGGTCATGACGACCATGTCGCCCGCTTCGAGGGGGTGGACGCCGTCGTCGAGGATGAGGTCGATGGTTCCGCTGAGGACGGTTTGAAGGTCGAGGGTGTCGGTGTGGTGCACCGGGGTTCGAGAGTTCGGGCCGTAGTCGACGACCATCCAGCGGACGTGGCCGGGCGGGATGAACTGGTCGATGAGGTCGGCGTGGCCGTGCCGTCGTGGTGGCGGCGGACTGGCCTCGGTGGCGTACGGGATGCCCATCGCGAAGCCCGGGGCGACGGAGTTGATCTCGGCCTCAGTGTTGCTGACGACGCAGGACTTGCCGTCGGCGTCGACTCCGGTGATCAGTAGGCGCATGTGGGGTCCTTGAGGGTGGGGTTCACTTCGGTGAGGCGGCTAAGTCGAAACAAAGTTTGTGGCGGCACGAGTAGCTTGCCAACCAGTGCAGTTTTTGGATGCAGGCGCCCACTTTCGCCGGGCTCACGCAACGGCGGCCCGTGACGCGATAAACATCTCCATCGGCATCGGTCGGCGCAGTCGCCAGGTGATCGCAATCGGTCGATCCCCTTCGTGGGAGACATAGTCGGCAGGCCCGAGGAATACATAAGGTGATGTGCCAAGCGAATTCGTCTTCGCTTCCCGCACAAAGAGCAGAATGTGCGAACCCTTGTCACGATGGTTGAGGTACCTCTGCCCGGTCGGGGATGCCAAAGACGTCGTTGACTGCGACTCCCAATGAAAGAGCTCTGGGTTTAGCGCAAAGTCTCGATACATCGTTGTCGGCGAGTAGTCCGTGTCCGACTTTTTTAACGTGATCAGGAAGGCGTCCGAGTTCACACTTGGGCACCAAGCAACGCCCTCCCGCATCGTGCTTGGGGCACGGCCTTGAGATGTCCAGTCAAGGGCGGCAAGGATCTCTTCGCGGGTATAGCTGGCGTGCAAGGCGAGCGGTACGTGAGAAAGCGCCGGCTCAATCTCGCCAAGAGACCACGTGGATCGGTGAGCTGAATTAAAACTCAAGTCGATCACCTGCCGCATCTCGTCAACGACCGCCTCGTCACGCAGTGCCTCCAAACCTGATGTGGGATCTTCGGACCCACCGCCTGCCGGATAGAGCGAGTAGAAGAGCATCTCGGTGAGCCTGCGTTCAACCACGCTCCCGGTGTTGGCCTGGTGACCGAGCTGGGCTCGGTAAGCCTGCCAGCGCAGCCTATCGTCGACGTGAGCGAGTGCCCGGATCCTCTTGATCAGGTCTTGCTCGCGTGGCCCAGCGTCAACCTCGATCTTGCCCGCGTCTCGGCACAAGGTGGTCCACGACTTGCCAGAACGGAGGATGTCTTCGAGCGATCGTCCGGTCTTGTCGAGGTACGACGCCAGATCAAGGTCTGGATGGTCTCGCACCTCTGAAACCAGTGCCGCCCACCTCGGCGACACTTGCTGCCTAATGTTCTCCAGCACGAGATCTCGCGCGACAGAATCGAGGACGATCTGGCTCCCCGACGGAAGGAACGGGAATCCTTCCCTAACCTGTCGCTCTAATTCCTTGCGGTTGAGTCCTGTCAGCGCCCGGAAGCGCTCGTCGAATCGGAACTCATTTCGTTGATGACCAACGAAGTCGAGGGCTGTAAGGACGGTCTTGCCCTCTGTCAGACGAAGGCCCCGGCCGAGTTGCTGCAGGAACACCGTCGCACTCTCGGTTGGCCGTAGGAAAAGGACTGTGTCCACATCGGGAATATCAAGCCCTTCGTTGAAGAGATCAACGGCGAAGATGGCATTGATATCCATCGCTCGAAGCCGGGCTAATGCGGCCTGTCGGTCTGCAGATGACGTCGCAGCCGATACCGCCTGAGCCTTGATCCCGGCGGCGACAAACGCCTCCGCCATATAGCGGGCATGCTCGACACTGACGCAGAAACCGATAGCGCGCATGCTCCCAACATCGGCAACTTTGTCACGCAACTCCTTGAGCACGATGCGAGTTCGCGAATCGTTGCCGGTGTAGACATTGCTCAGCTGGGCCGGGTTGTAGCCACCGCGCTTCCACTCCAACGCCTCAAGGTCAGTCTGGTCGTGTATGCCAAAGTAGTGAAACGGGCAGAGCAGGTTCTGGTCCAAGGCGTCCCACAACCGCAGCTCCGACGCGACCCGTCCATCGAAGAACTCCCGAACGTCGACACCGTCAGCGCGCTCCGGGGTCGCGGTGAGCCCCAGCAGTTCCAAAGCCTCAACATGGTTCAGCAGACGCCGATACGAGGTTGCTTCCGCATGGTGGAATTCATCGACGATGATCACGTCGAACTGGTCAGGCGGCATGGTGGATAGTCGATGCGACGTGAGGGATTGAATGCTGGCGAAAACGTGCCGCCACTTCACGGGCTGGTCACCGTCGACAAGCAACTCGCCAAATGTCGGATCGATCAGCACTTCTTGATACATCCGCCTGGCCTGCAGCAGGATCTCCTTGCGGTGCGCCACAAAGAGCAGGGTCAAGTCTTTTCCGTGAGTCTCTCGCAGGCGTCGGTAGTCGAGCGCTGCAATGACTGTCTTACCGGTGCCGGTAGCGGCGACAATGAGATTGCGATGTCGATCGTGAAGTGACCGCTCCGCATCCAGTTGTTCGAGCATCTCGGCTTGGTAAGCCTTTGGTTGAACATCTAGACCCGACAAGGTGACGGTAACGTGCTCACGTTTTTGCCTGCCGGACGCGACACTCAGGGCCACGTCCAGCCGATCACGATCGGAGTCCGGATTGTAGAGTTCGAATTCTTTGTTTTCCCAATAGGTTTCGAACGTCGTCTTGATCTTGTCGAGCAGGTGAGGTGTCGAGATCGCCGACAGCCGTACGTTCCATTCCAGACCGTCGACCAGAGCCGCGTGGGATAGGTTACTCGACCCGACGTAAGCAGTGTGGAACCCTGTGTTGCGCCGTAACAACCATGCCTTGGCGTGCAGTCGCGTGCGGTGCAGCTCGTAGTTGATCCTCACCTGGGCACCGAAATCGTTCACGAGGGCATCCAATGCCCGCGCATCAGTGGCTCCGAGGTAGGTAGTGGTGATTACCCGCAGTGGGACGCCACGCTGACGGACTTCGTTCAGTTGATCCTCCAGCAAGCGCAGACCTTGCCACTTGACGAAGGCGCAGAGCAGGTCAACCTGGTCTGCGCTCGCCAGTTCGGTACGTAACTCCGCGGCAAGTGTTGGTTCATGACGCGCGTTGGTCATGAGTGCAGTCTCGGAGAGAGGTGTGGCCGGGCGCGGCAGGCGCCCGGCGGCAAGCCCCGAGACCCGCCTGACTTCGTCGAGGCGGCTGATCTTGTGGGGCTCAATCTGATGCAGTGCTTCTTCCGTCACCGACGATTGGGGAAGGATGCCAATGATCTGTCGAAGCAACTCAGCCCGATCGCTCGCTGTTGGTGCGGCTTTGAGTGACCGCTCAATCATCGGAATGAGATGCCGAGCCATAGCGAGGGCCTGCTCAGTGTCATCGACAGTCCCGAACTCTGCATGAAGATCGGCTCTATCACCGATTTGTGCGAATAGCCGCTCGGTGAGCAGTGATTCGTAGATCCCAAACTCCATAGCCCCGGACGCTAGCGGATTCTTCAGACAATTTCGGGTGCCTGGACTCCACCCGGTTTGGCGAGTTCACCCAAAGCCCAAAATTCATGTCCTCACTAACACCGGCAGTTGCCGTGCTCTAAGGGCTGCGTCGGCTCGAAGCCGCGTTAGCTCAGAATGAAAGGCACTGTGGGCGTTACCCTGCAAGTTCAGGGGCAGATTAAGTCGATCCGTGAGCATCTGTTCCGGTTTCCAAGGCTCGGGATGGCTCACCCACGACACCTGCGCGTTGTCTGCAATCCACTCCGACAACGCGGCCTCGCCAGAAGGACCAAACGTACGTCGCGCGCCTGAACCGACACAGCGCAATTCGATGTCCAGGTCCTCGCCCAGAAGGACGCCGAGCGTCAACCGGAGGGTCGATACTGCGGCATTTCCGCGAAGGTGTTGCCTGATTCGCTTACGTAGATTCTGCCGACTAGGCGGCCGGCCGTTTGTTGGCGGCTGCTTTGGACTGATGCCCGCGTAAAGCAGCGTCGCGCCATGCCGCTGGACACAACCCGTGGTGGGAACGCGTGGTGGAGCTTGCCTGAACCACCAGCCATACACACCTGGAACCTGCGGAACCGGACATGGCTGACTAAGAACCTCGCCAGGGGTGTGAAGGCGTGCGCTGAGGTAATCCTGGCAGAGGCTGTCGAAGTCGAAGTCCACGCATCTCCTTGACCGTGATCTGCGAAACATCCGGGAGTTTGTCCCGCACAAATTTGCCCACTCGGCTCAACCGCGACCATACAGTTGCTACTGCGGTTCCGCGGGAAGGAACCGACAAGAAAGGGATGGTTCAGGTGGACGAGCCGATCATCGACCCTTTAATGCTCGGGCAGCGCGTCGTCGCGGTCCTAGAAACGGGACTGCGCACCGCGACTTACAAGCTTGCAGCCTTGATGGCACTTATCGACCATTCGATTGAGAACCTTCCCGAAAGGGATGGAGACGAGTTGTCTGTGCCAATCCCGGAATTGGCACGACGCGTACTGGAGATCTACTGGCGTCAGGTGCGGCCGTTCGACGGCCACGAACTTCGGCAATCGACCCAAACACGCGCCCGGATCATTTCTGGTGCGAACCAACTTCGCTCCGCGACGAGCGGCGGCCAACACCCGAATACCTCGGTCGATCTTGCAGCTGCTCGAGCACCAGTTGTGTACGCGCAAGTTCTCGACGACATCACACTCTGCCTTGCGCAACAACCACTCCACCGCCTGCAGCGACTTCCCGGCTCGGACTCTTCCGATTGCTTCTTGTACGACGACTCATTCCTTCACGACCAGGTGACCCGGTCGACGCTTCGATCACATGGTGATGCCATCGTGCTCAAACCGGGAGTGGCATACGGATTGGGGCGCCTTGCTGGCCTACTCAAGCCGGCACTGGAGATCATGTGGGTCGACGATGTTCGACGGATGAATAAGTTCCTCCACGCCGAGGTGCCCGACGTCGCTGGGCACCTCTTCGGCCGCGAACGAATCGCTCTGACCGCAGTGCGGGAACCCTTTAAAGAGGCCTTCGGACCGTACTGCTTCTACTGCGGCATACGCCTGGCCGCGAACAATCCGATCGACCACGTGCTGCCGTGGTCATGGGTGGGCATCGACGGTCTTGCGAATCTCGTGCTGTCGTGCGCCAGGTGCAACGGCGACAAGGGCGGTGCGCTACCGGCGCTCGCGATCGTCGACCGAGTGTTGGATCGGGACGTAAACGTTCTCGAAGAGATCGCGTCGGAGATTCAGTGGCCTACTCAACGTGACCGGGTCGTCGCTGCCACCCGCGGAATTTACCGAGGACAGCCGAAGGGCGTTCCGACATGGTTGGGATACCGCCAGAGTCGCGGTCTCGATATCGGTTTCCCGACTCGGTGGATTTGACCGGTCTAATAAGGGCCGTGACCTCCCCTACCCGCTCGCCTTCACCAACTTGAACGGAATCTGTTCCTGCCCAGGCCGGGTCATCTGACACACACCCTGCTGCAGGGCGGTCAGCTGACCGTCCAGGGTCTGGGCGTTCCAGACGAACTGCATGATGCCCTTGGTGGTGGACTTGTCCGGGCAGATCGGCACCTGGCCCTTGAGCGTCATCACCCAGGTGTGCCCGCCGCGGTAGTACGCCTGCCCGTCGACCGACGCCGAGTGCACGTCGGACTCACACCCGATCGACACCTCACTGCACTGCGGCGTGATGGTCCACGTATCAAGCTTGCTGTTCGGCCCGACCACGTCAAAGGTGCCGGCCAGGATGTCGCCCTCAGCGTGCGCCACCGGCGCCGCTGCGAGCACCGCGAAGCACAGCACTGCTCCTACCGAAGCCACGCGGCTGCCGGTCGTCATGCGAGCTCCTTCGGGAACGAGGTCGATCAAGATCTCCCGAACCGTATCCCACCGACCCCGCACACCGGCAGTTAGAGCTTTTCTAACCAGGCGTTACCCCGCCGCGAGAGCCAGCTCAACCGTCACCAGCCGGTGCCCGCCCACGAATCCGCCGAAGTCGAACGAATCCACCCGCGGCAGCTCGCTGACCGCGGCCACCTCGTCGACCAGCGCCGCGGACGGCACCGGCTCGATCAGGTAAATGCTAGAGGCCGGCGCGACCGCCGCGGCACCACCGAATAGGTTGCGCAACCCGTTGAACAGCAGCGTCAGCCCGGACGCCGCGCTGAGCAGCAGTGTCGCCGCCGTCCCGATCACTCCGCCGACGATGGCGCCGACCGGGTTGTCACCCAGCAGCGACCCGATACCCTGGCCGATCGCCATCCCGAAGGCGAACTGCAGCGGCGGGCTGAGAAGCACCGCGTTGATCACCGTATTGATCACATCGGCGGGCGGCGTTCCATTGGCGAGGTCCACGACAACGTTGCTCAGCAGCGTCTGTGCCGCGGAGTTGGACACCAGCGAGTCGACCGCCCCCTGGACCAGCTGGCCGGCCACCGAACCAAGCCCGGACCCGAGCACCTGGGTGATGACGTCCTTCGCCGCCCCGGAGACGGCCCCCTGCACCGCCGGCACATCCAGCGTCGCCTTGAGTACCTGGGCCGTGAAGGCGTCGATGGCGGCCTTGACCGCCGGGTTGGCCGCCAACGTTTGCAACGCGGCCTGAATCGCGGCCGCGACCGTGGTGCCGCCGAGCACCGCGGTGACGATCTGGCTGGTCGCACCCGACAGCGCCGCGGCCACACCGGTCTGCGCGAGGAACCCGCTGACCGCGCCACCGACCGCCGCGGCGAGATCAGCCGCCGCCGTCGGGTCGGCCAAGATGCTGACGATCGCGGGCCCGTAGGTCGGGCCGAGCAACCCACCGACGAGTGACTGCACCGCCGGGTTGCCGGCCAGCTGGGTGATCAACGACGTCGCCGTCGAGGCCAGCGCGGAGATCAGCGGGGTATCGGTCACCACCGAGTTCACCGCACCGCCCAGCGTCGCCGCCAGCGCGGTCTTGATGGCCGGATTCGCCTGCAGCACAGACAGCATCGCTGCGATGACTTGTCCGGGATCGGCGCCGTCGAGCACCGTCAAGGTGCCCAGCTGCACCGCACTGGTCAATGCGTTCACCACGCCGGACTGACCGAAGAACGTGGTCAACACCGAACCCGTCAGGGCGCCCAGTTCGTCACTGAACACCGGGTTGGCCAACAGGCCGGCCACCGCGGCTCCGACCGCCGATGCGATCTGCTGTCCGCCCGCGTAGCTGCTAAACGCGGCGGCCAGCAATTCGCTGACCTTCCCGCCAACGGCCGTCGACACCGCCGGGTTGCCGATGATTCCGGACACCACGTCGGAGACGAACGCACCCAGCGCCGACAGCAGACCCGGAGCCGTCAGCACCGTCTGCACCACGTCGTGCACGACTAGCCCGACAACGGGAGCGACTTCGGTCTTCAGCGACGGCCACGCAGCGGACAGCGCCGCCAACAGATTCTGGCCGCCCAGAACCTTCGGGAGGACCGCATCGATCACATCCGCCAGCACCACGGGGATCTGATCGTCACCGACTGCCGATGCGACAACCGCCAGGAACCCTTGCACCGCAGCGGAATTCGCCAGCAGGTTCTGCACCGCGCCGCCGATCGCCGAGGCCACGCCGGATGCGACGTTCCCGCCGCCCAGCGCCGAGGTCAACGACTGCGTGATCTGCTGGCCGACCCAGCCCCGCACCGACGAATTGCCGGTGAGCTGGGTGACCAGGTTGCTCACGCTGGTGGCGACGGCGGAGCGCACATCGGGATCGCCCAACAAGCCGAGTACAGCGTTGCCGACCGTCTGACCGACGCCGTTTTGGACGCTCGTGTTGGCCAGCAGTGTCTGCAGTGCGGCGGCCACCGCGGTCTGCGGATTGCCGCCGCCGCCCACCGCCGTGGCGACCGAACTGGCGAAGGTGCCCAACGCGTCGGCGACCCCGTCCTGGCAGAGCAGGCCGCGGCAGACGACAACGTCGCCGACCTGCACTCCGCCGACCAGTCCGCCGAGCACCGACGCCAACGTCGCGTCGACCGCTGGATTGGTCAGCAGGTTCGTCACCGACGTGCCGATCGCCGTGCCGATCGTGGTCGCGACCGAGCCGCCGCCCAATGCTGAGGTCACCGACTGGCCGACCGCACCGCCGAGGAAGCTCACGAACGCGGTCGACGGCTGCGCCCAGGACGGGCTGCCGACCCCGGTCAGCACGTTCACTGCGGTCTTGATCCCGGTGGACAGCGCGCTCTGCACGCCGCCGTCGGCCAGGAACGTCGGCAGGTTACTGGCCAGCGCAGCGGCGCTCTGCGAGATGTCCTGGCCGACAAGGTCATCGAGGGTGTAGTCCGTCGCGGCCAGGGCCGCAGCCAGGTCGACCAAGCCCCACCCGTTGGGGACCAGCGTCAGGCTCTGGAAGAACGTGCCGAAGGCGTTCTGGAAGGCGGTGTTGTTCAACACCGTCTGCACCAGGGAGGCCACCGCGTTGCCGACCACAACGGCTGCCTGGGAGGGCACGCCTGAGCTCGTGAGCCCGCCTGAGACCTGCGTGACGACGTAGTTGAGGAAGTCGGTGTTGGCGGCCAGGCCCGAGAGTGCACCGTTGACCGAGTCGTCGAAGTAGTTGTCTCCGAACAACTCCACCGCGGCGCCGATGAAAGCGTCGGCGGCGGCCTGCGCGGAGGGGGTAAGGCCGGCGTAGTTGATGCCGGTCTTGATCAAATCAGTCAGAGCGGGTGCGACGACGTCGTTCCACAACGACCATTCGACCGGGTCAGCCGTCACTGGTTGGGTCGTCACATTGGTGTTGCCGTCGACCGCGGTGGCGGCACCGACGCTCTTCGGGCTTCCGACGGCCGCAGCCGAGCCGGTCGTCCCGTCCTTACCCTTCACGCCCAGGAAGCCGGCCTTACCGCCCTTGCCACCTTGGGCGGTCGGGCTGGCACCGTTGCCGCCGTCGCCGCCGTTACCGGCGATCAGTCCGCCGTTGCCACCGTTGCCGCCGGCGCCGCCGTTGATCCCGACGACGCCCTGCGCACCCTTGCCGCCGTTGCCGAGGTAGCCGGCCGAGCCGCCGTTGCCACCCATGAAGCCGTCGCCGCCGTTGCCGATGAAGCCGGCCTTGCCACCATTGCAGGCACCGCTGAGGCAGGCGCCCTCATAGCTGGTGTAGGTGTAGCCGTTGCCGTAGAGAATTCCGGCATCGGGATGGTCGGCGGTGCCGTCGCCGATGAAGATCCGGATGAACGCAGCCACCGGGTCGACGGCGACGCCGGACGCGACGGGTTGGCTGGTGGTCACCGACGCTGCCGCAGGTGCGACGGCGGTGGAGTTCGTGGTCTCGCGGCGGCTCACGGCCGCGGCGGCCCACGCGAACGGCGCAACCAACTGCGACAGCGGATCGTTGCCCCCCGCCAGCCAGTCCAGCGGACCCTGGTGCGTCACCGACAACGAGCCGCGCGGTGCGGCTGCGGTCAGAACAGGAGCGGCCGGCGCCGCTGCCGGCGTGTCGGCGGTCGGATTCGTGTCGACCGCCGAAACCTCGCCCCCGGCAACAGAGTTGGTGTCCGGGACGTCGCTCTCCGTGGACCCGAGGTGGATTCGGCGCGCGGAGGCGGCGGTCCCGGATTCGGCACCGGCGGCGCTGGCCGGCTTGTCGGTGCCGCGGCCTTTGCTGCCGCCGTTACCGGATGCCGCGCTGCCGGGACTGCGATCCGCGGCGGCCTTGCGGGCGCTGTGCGCCACCGACGAGCCCGTCGTCTTGCCCGAGTCGCCGGCACCGGTGTCGGCTGCGGCCACCGGCATACCGGCGATCGCCCCGCCAACACCCAAGGCCACGGCCAGTGCCCCGACCCGCCCGACGTAGTGGCGTTTGTGTCCCATTCCCATTGCTCCAACCCCCGATTTGACGCCTGAGAAAGATACGTCAGTCAGAGATATCACAGCGGCGCAGACCATGGCGCCATTTGCTGATGGCAAGCAGATAAACAACCGGTGGCTGGCCCGTTCAGGCCACTGCCACCTCGATGAGGAACAACGGGTTGTTCGTTGAGGTCAGTTCACGCAGTTGCGAGGAGCCCCGTCCGTCGCCGAGGGTCGACACCGGGTGGACGGCGGCCGCAGGAACGAGCAGCAAGCCGCTGCCAGCGGGGCTTGGCAGCGGTCCACCGAAGAGCGCACTGACCTTTTCGATCAGCAACGCGGTACTGGCCGTGAGACCGATCGCCAGCGCGGCGCCGACCCCGACGATGTTGCCGACGAAGGTGCCGATCGGGTTGGCGCCGAACAGTGAACCGACGCCGCGGCCGATGGCGAAACCGAAGGCGTATTGCAGGTTCGGGGTGGTGATGACGGCCTGCAGGACGGTTCCGGCGAGTTGGTCGGTCGACGTTCCGTTAATGACGTCGAGGGCGAGCGTGGAGATTAGGCCCTGCACGGCGGGATCCGACAGCAGCGAGGCCACGGCCGCCTTGGCGGCTCCGCCCAACGCCGAGTCCAGCTGCGGGTTGTCCAGCACGGTCCCCTGAAGCAGGCTGACCACCAGATCCCCCACCGCGTTACTCGCGGCCTGCTGCACGGCCGGCAGGCTCAGCACCGAGCTGAGCGCACCGGGGGTCACCGCGTCGATGGCGTTCTTGATCGCCTGGTTAGCCGCCAAGGCCGCCAGCGCGGCCTGCACCGCAGCATCGACGCTGCTGCCGCCCAATACCGTTGCGGCGAACTGGCTGGCGATCGAGGACAGCGCAGCGGCCACCCCCGGTTGCGCCAGCACACCGCTGAGCAGGGCCCCGACACCGGCGGCCAGGTCAGCGGCTGAGTGGGGAGTTGCCAGGATGCTCACCACGACCGGGCCGTAGGTGGGCCCGAGCAACCCGTTGATGTAGGCCTGCACGGCAGGGCTAGGTGCCAGCCGGGCGACCATGGTCTCCACAGCCGAGCCCAGCGCGGAGATCAGACCCGAATCGGTGACTACCGCATGGACTGCAGCACCCACCGTGCTGATGAGCGCCGACACAAACGCCTGATTGGCTTGCAGCCCCTGCCATGCCGCATTCGGGTCGGTACCGGACAGCAGTGCCGTGACGAGCCCGTCGGCCGCCTGGGACAACGCTGCCGAAACCCCTTGGGCACCAACAAGGTCCGACACCGCCTGACCGACGACCGACAGCAGTCCGTCGATCGCGGCCGAGTCGGCCAGGAAATGCTGCACGGCCGCGCGTGCCGCCGAGGCGACCGCCTCGGCCAGCGGAGTGTTGTTCAGCGCCGAACTGACGATGCCGGCGACCTCTTGACCGACCCACGCCCGGACCGCTTCCTGACTGGCAGCCCCGGCGAGCACGTCGTGGACAAAGGCGCCCAACGCAGGCAGCAGGCCTTGGTAGGTGAGCAACGTGTTCACCGCAGCACCGATGGCCGCGCCGACACCCTGCTGGAAAGCGCTCGTGCCCAACAGCGTCTGCACCGCCACCGCCGGGTCCGTGCCGGCGACGACAGCCGACGCGATCTGACCGGCCGCATCGGCCAATGCCGCGACGACCCCGGGGGCGTTCAGCAGGGTCGACACCGCGGAACTGACGACAGCCAGCACCCCGTCGACGCCAGCGGTGTTGGCAAGCAGGCCCTGCACCGCGGTGTTGAGCTGGCTGGCGAGCGCCGTCGCGGCGGCACCGCCGCCCAAAGCCGTTGTCGCCCATTGCTGGACGAGTTGGCCGACGAAGTTCTGTATGGCGGTATTACCGGCCAGGGTGGTGACGATGTCCGAGATCGCGGTACCGAGGTTCTGCAGCACCGCGGAATCGCCGAGCACTGCCGCCAGCGCATCCTTGACCGCAGCGCCGACACCGGACTGAATGGCAGTGCTGCCCTGCAGCGCCTGCAGGGCGGTGGCCACCGCGTCGGACGGATCCATCCCGGCCGCCAGGTGCTGGGCAAGCTGGCCCGCCACGTCGGCAAGGGCAGCGATCACGCCACTGTGATTCAGCAGACCTGAAATGGGCGCATCCAACACGTCCCCGAGGCCGTCGACGAACGCTGCGTTACCGAGCAGGTCGGCGAGCGCGGCGCTCACTGTGTCACCCACGAACGTGCTGAATCCGGCTGTGGCGGGGTTGTTTTCGAGTTCGGCGGTCAGCCACTGGCCAACCTGCGCCGCAATAGCTTGCACGGCGACGGTCTCCGACAATGCGGTGCTGATGAACAGGGTGGGCACGACGGCCAGCGCCGATACGACGCCCGGGCTGTTCAGCAGTGCAGAAAGCGCGTCGGTGGTCGCCGCGCCGACCCCGGTAGCGACCTGGCCCAGCAGAGCAGTCAACGCCGCCTGAACGGTTGCGGCAGTGGCAGTTCCGTCGAGAAGGTCGGTGGCGATCTGCTGGGCGGTGGCGATCAGGGCAGCGGGGATACCCGTCTGGCCGAAGAATCCGCTCACCGCCGCGCTGACCGCTGCTCCCAGACCATGGCCGAACGCCGGATCCTGAAGCAGTGCATTGATTGTCTGATCCACAGCGGCACCCAGAGCGGTACCGAGCGCGGTGTTGCCGAGCTGGTTGGCTACCAACTCTCCGATCAACTGGGAGACGTAATCAGGCACCTCGGGCGACAGCAAGAGGCCGTCGATCAGTGCGCCTGCCGCGGATGAAAGAGCATGTTGGACAGCGGTTTGCGAGAGGGATGTCTGGAGCGTGTCGAGTACGGCGGTAACCGTCGCCGTGAGTGTTGTCTTCACACCGGATTCGGACAAGAAGAAGGTCACGGCATCCTGCGCGGCCACGTTGGTCGCGGTTCCGTCGGCGACGTCGGTGACGAACTGTTTCGCGGCGGCCAACAGTCCGGAGTAGATGTCATCGTTGAGGAGCGCATTCAGGCCGGCATCGATCACCGATGTGAGCAATTCACTGATCGAGTTGTTGGCCAGCAGGGCGTCTACCGCCTGTTCGACGGCGTAACCGATAGCGCTGCCCAATCCGGCGGTCGCCGGGTTCTTGTTGAGTTCGCCGGTTACCAACTGACCGAGCCACTGGCCGGTGTCGGCATTCACTTGAGGTTCGGCCAGAACGCCGTTCACCAGTTGAATCAGGGTTTCGCCAACAAGTTGTTGGATGTCAGGTCTGCTCAGCAGAGAGCTACCGATGCCGTCTAGTGCTGCGATCAGGGTGGGCGGCAGCGCCGCCGTGACGGCAGGGTTTTCCTGGAAGTCGGCGATCAGTCTCGCGGGAATGGCCCCATTGAGCAGACCCCCGATGAGAACTTCGAGAGCGTCGGCGATTCCGCTTTGTGCGAGGAACGTGCTGACCACACCGTTGACCACCGCACTCAACCCGTTGCCCACCTGGACGGCAACGCCGCCGTCGGCGGTGAGGAAGCTCTGCACCGCGAACCCGACCTGGGTGGCGACGGCGAACCCGAGTGCCCCACCGCCCAGCGCCGAGGTCAGCGAGGGGACGATCAGCTGGTTGACCGTCCACGCGAACTCATCGACGGCGTCGACCGAGATCGCTCCGTCAGGGGGTGCCTGCGCCCCGAGCAGCACCCCGACAAATGTCTGTGCCGTATCCCCCACCGTCTGCTGAACTTCACTGTCTGCCAGCGCTATTCCGATCTCGCTGGCGATCTGGTCGGCACCGATGTGTTCAAGGATTTGGACGAGGCTGCCCCCATCTTCGATAACATCTTTCAACGCATCCAGGGCATCGTCGGGCAAGCTCTCGAGCAACTTCGCGGTGTAGTGGCGGACCGCGTCATCACTGAACAGCACTACCACTGCGGCGGCGACGGCGTTCCCGATGATGTTGGCGACTTCCTGCTGCGCCGCAGCCGGTGTCGAAATGGCTGCTAACGCGGGCTCGACCGCTGCGGCAACCGTTTCGGCGACGTAGGTGACGAAGGTCGAATCCTGAATGATGTCAAGGAGATCGGACTTGATGTCGCCGGTCTCGTCGAGAAGTGCGTGGGCGACGATCGCAGCGAGCTTCAGATAGATATACGCGGACAGGCTCGCACCCACCGGCGTCGGCGTGGTGACCGCCTCCGCCGACAATGCGACAGCAGAGGTGACCGACGAGGCACCTGCGCCGTCGGCACCCTTGTGGCCGCCGATGAATCCGCCGTTGCCACCGCGACCGGCCGCACCGGAGGTCACCGTGTCACCGTCGCCGCCACGGCCACCGTCGCCCATCAGCAGCCCGCCCCGGCCACCGTCGCCGCCGGCACCGCCGTTGATGCCGTCAACCCCGTGGCCGCCGGCACCGCCATTACCGAGCAGGCCCGCCGCACCGCCGTCACCACCGTTGAAACCGTTGCCGCCGTTGCCAATCAGGCCGGCCCGGCCGCCGTTGCACGCGCCGCTTTGGCACGCGCCCTCATAACTGGTGTAGCTGTAGCCGTTGCCGAACAGGATGCCGGCGTCGGGATGATCGGCGGTGCCGTCACCGACGAAGATCCGGATCAACGCAGCCAGTGGGTCGACGGCAACCGTGGCGGCGACCGGCTCGCTGGTGGTCACCGAGGCCGCCGCGGGCGTAACCGCGGAACTGTTCGAGGTCTCGCGGCGGCTGACCGCCAGCGCGGCCCACGCCAGCGGCGCGGTCAGGGCGGTGAGAGGATCGTCGGCTGCAGTCAGCGAGTCCGGCGATCCACTGTGGGACGCCGACAGCGATCCGTTCGGTGAAGCCGCGGTGAGCACCGGAGGCGACGGCTCCGCCACTTCGACCGTCGCGACGCCGTCAGCAGGCGGCGCCGACGGGTCGGCCGCCGAGGGTGCCGCCGAGTCCGGCTTGGCACCAGCGTCGGAACTCTCGGTGCTGCCGGTATGGATTCGGCGTGCCGACGTTCCGCCCGCGACCTCCGTGCTGGCGGCACTGGCCGGCTTGCCCGAGCCCGAACCCTTGTCGCCGTTACCGGACGATGCGCTGGCACCGCGGTCCGCGGCGGCCTTGCGGGCACTGTGCGCTACCGACGTGCCCGTCGTCTTCCCCGAGTCACCGCTTCCGGTGTCGGCGGCCGCCACGGGCAAGCCCGCGATGAAACCGCCTACACCGAGTGCGACCGCCAATGCGCCGACCCGACCGACGTAGAGACGCTTATGTCCCATAGCTGCCACCCCGACTTTGACGCGCACGAAAGTTAAGTGGTCAGCAGTATTGCACGATCAAGCATCACAGGCGCCATTTGCTAGTGGCAAATTGGCGAACAGTCGGCCCAGGGCGTCGGCTACTGATCGCCCCGCTTGCTCCCACCGGTCGCGGACGACTTTCCACCTGCGGTGCTCTTGCTGGTGGTTGCACTCTTCTTCGTGGCCTTGCCGCCCTGCGGGTTGACCGCCGACGCCCCGCCAACGACGAAGTTGTTGATCGCGATGCCCGGGGTGGTCTTGGTAACCGACTGGCCGTTCGCCAGGACGGTTCCGGCCAGGACCAGCGGTCCGGGGCCGGCGTTCACCGTGTTGGTGCTGCCCAGCGCGTTGAAGCCGGCGGTGAAGTTGCCGCCCGCCCCGCCGCCGTTGATGGTGTTGCCGTTGCCCAGCGTGTTGAGCACGGTGTTCCAGTTACTACCGGCGCCACCGACGGTCAGGATGTTGTCGCTGCCGATGATGTTGCGCACCGAGTTCACGTTGCCGCCCTCGGAGATGATCTTGTTGTTGTTGCCGCCCAGCAGATTGCTGGCGACGTTGTTGAAACCACCCGTGATCGAGGTGGTGTTGTTGGTGCCGAAGATGTTCTGTGCGGTGTTGCCGTTACCGCCGACGATCGCGACGTTGTTGCCGCCGCCGAACAGGGTCCTGGCCGCATTCTGATATCCGCCGGCGACGCTGACGGTATTGCCGTCACCGAAGATGCTGCGGCCCCAGTTCAGGTAGCCACCCAACGTCTGCACGGTGTTGTTGCTGCCGAACAGGCTGCTCGCGGTGTTCACCAGGCTGCCGTTGGTCTGGACGGTATTGCCATCGCCGAGAAGGTTGGTGGCCCAGTTGAAGATGCCGCCCTGCGCCGACACGGTGTTGTTGCTGCCGAACAGGTTGGTGGCAAGGTTGATCACCGAACCGGCTCCCGCCAGACCGGATTCCACGGAGTTGTTGCTGCCGCCGACGTTGGTCGCGATGCCGAACTGGCCGGCCGAGATCACGTGCATGCTGTTCGGATTTCCGGAGGTCCCGGTGCCGAACAGGTTGATCGCGAGGTTCCCGCCGGCGCCCGTTCCACCGGCCGAGACGGTGCTGCTGTTGGCCGGCGCCCACGGGGCGGTCACGTTCAGCGCGATGTTGACCCCGAGGTTGGCGAGCAGGCCCGAACCCTTGGTGACGGCACTGCCGTTGGGTCCGAGTTGGGTTGCCAGACCGAACAATCCCTGGGCGGTCGCGGTCGAGCCGTCGCCGACCGCGGTGGCGAAGGTGAACGCATCACCGGTCGTGGCAGCGGAGTTCGCGCCGAGAGCGAAGGCGGCGCCGAACAATCCGCTGGCGTTGGCGGTGGCGTTGGGGCCGATCGCGATCGCGATGCTCAACGGTGTGCTCGTGCATTCGGCACTGTTACCGAGGCCGAAGAATGAGGCACAGGTGGCGTTCGCGGTGGGGGCCGACCCGAGAGCGGCGCCGGTGAGCAGCCCGGTCGCGGCGGCGCCGGCGGCCAGAACACTGACTATCGCGGCACGAGACTTCACAGTGGTGGTCATTGATGCCGCTCCCCATTAGATGTATTGACGTCAGTGCAAGATGCTAGAGCGCTTCGCGATGGCCACATCATCAGGGGCTGGGGACACGCCGCGCGGTAGTCCCTAACGCAATCAAGCCCGTCGCGAGACGGGCCTGAACAGCGTGGCAGGTACAGGATTCGAACCTGTGTAGGCTTTCGCCGACGGATTTACAGTCCGCTCCCATTGGCCGCTCGGGCAACCTGCCGGGTCGCGCCTCACCGGGGACCGGTTTGGTGCGAGTAGCAGGGTACAACGAGGATGTACCCCAAGCACAAACCGGCCGATCACACCGAGGAGGCTCCAATGGCGGATTCATCGTTCGACATCGTCAGCAAGGTCGACCGCCAAGAGGTCGACAACGCGCTAAACCAGGCGGCCAAAGAGCTGTCCACCCGGTTCGACTTCCGCGGCACCGACACCACCATCGCCTGGAAGGGCGAAGAGGTCATCGAGCTCGTCAGCTCCACTGAGGAGCGCGTCAAAGCCGCCGTGGACGTCTTCAAGGAGAAGCTGATCCGCCGCGACATCTCGATGAAGGCGTTCGACGCCGGCGACCCGCAGGCCAGCGGCAAGACCTACCGGGTCAGCGGCACCCTCAAGCAGGGCATCGACCAGGAGCACGCAAAGAAGATCAACAAGCTCATCCGCGACGAAGGCCCCAAGGGCGTCAAGTCCCAGGTCCAGGGCGACGAGATCCGGGTGAGCTCCAAGAAGCGTGACGACCTGCAGGCCATCATCGCCTTGCTCAAGGGCGCCGATCTCGACGTCGCCCTGCAGTTCGTCAACTACCGCTAGCCACGGGCCCTCGCCCGACGCAGCGGTCAGTGCCTAATGTGGTGACCGAGACCACATAACGCACCAAGCGAGGACCGCGATGACCGCTACCCCGGAGATTGCCCCGACACTCGCCGAGCAGGACGGCGGGGTCTACGACGTCGTCATCATCGGCGCCGGATTCTCCGGGATCGGCGCCGCGTACCGCATCGCTGAACGCAACCCCGGCACCCGCTACGTCATCCTGGAGCGCCGGGACCGCATCGGCGGTACGTGGGACATCTTCCGCTACCCCGGCGTGCGCTCGGACTCCTCGATCTTCACCCTGTCCTGGCCGTGGGAGCCGTGGACCCGCAAGGAGGGCGTTGCCGACGGCGATCACATCCGCGAGTACATGACCGACACCGCCCGCAAGCACGGCATCACCCCGCACATCCGGTTCGGCACCTACGTGCAGTCCGCGGACTGGGACTCGGCCACCGACACCTGGACGGTGCATGTCGACGAGGACGGCACCCCGAAGACCTACCGCAGCCGGTTGGTCTTCTTCGGCTCCGGCTACTACAACTACGACGAGGCCTACACCCCCGAGTTCCCCGGCATCGAGAAGTTCGGCGGCACCGTGGTGCACCCGCAGTTCTGGCCCGAGGATCTGGACTACACCGGCAAGAAGATCGTCGTCATCGGCAGCGGTGCCACCGCGGTCTCGCTGATGCCGGCACTGGCGCGCACCGCCGCCAAGGTGACGATGCTGCAGCGCTCGCCGAGCTACCTGTTCTCCGGCTCACGGGTGAACCCGCTGAACGAGGCGATCCGGACAACGTTGCCGCGCAAGGTCTCTCATATGACCGTGCGGTTCATCGCCACCCTGTTCGAGGGTTCGACGTGGCTGCTGTCACGCCGGGCCCCGGAGGTGATGAAGAGCGTCATCCGCGCGCAGAACAAGAGCCTGCTGCCAGCGGGCTATCCGGTGGACGTGCACTTCAAGCCGCACTACAACCCGTGGGATCAGCGGATGTGCCTGGTGGCCGACGGTGACATGTTCGAGGCCATCTCCGATGGCCGCGCCGAGGTGGTCACCGACCACATCGACCACTTCGACGAGACCGGCATCGCGCTCAAATCGGGTCAGCACCTGGACGCCGACATCATCGTCACCGCCACCGGCCTGCAGCTCCAAGCGCTCGGCGGGGTGCGAATCAGCTTGGACGGCAACGAGATCAAGCCGCAGGACCGGTACTCCTACAAGGCGCACATGCTCGAGGACGTGCCCAACCTGATCTGGTGCATCGGTTACACCAACGCGTCGTGGACGCTGCGCGCCGACATGACCGCGAAGTCCGCGGCCAAGCTGATGGAGTACATGAAGGCCAACAGCTTCACCCACGCTTCCCCGCATCTGGGTGGGCAGCCGATCGCCGAGAAGCCCACCTGGGACCTGCAGGCCGGCTACGTGCTGCGCAACCTGCACGCGCTGCCGAAGTCGGGCACCAAGCGGCCGTGGACCGTGCGGCAGAACTACTGGGCCGACACCATCGACCACCATTTCGTCGACAAGGTCGGCGAGGACATGACCTTCGGCCGGGTCGGCTCGCCACTGAGCGCCGACGTCGCGGTACGCGCCGGCGGGACGGCGAAGAAGGTGGTGGCTGCGTCGGCGGTCGCCGCGGTCGCCGCGCTGGCGGTAGCACGGGCGCGCAAGGCTCGCCGGACGGCCTAGCGACGGTCCCAATTGCCGAACTCCCTGTAAACCAGGGACGTCGGCAATAACCTGAACGCCATGACACCTGACCGCCGCGAACCCAACGTCGTCGTCCTCGGCGGAGGCTCCTGGGGAACCACCGTGGCCTCCATCTGTTCCCGCCGTGGCCCGACCCTGCAGTGGGTGCGTTCGGACGAGACCGCCGACGACATCAACAAGAACCACCGCAACTCGAAGTACCTCGGCGACGAAGTCGAGTTGTCCGAAACGCTGCGCGCGACCACTGATTTCGCCGAGGCGGCCAGCTGCGCCGATGTGGTGGTCATGGGTGTCCCCAGCCACGGCTTCCGCGGTGTGCTCACCGAACTCGGCAAGGAGCTGCGACCCTGGGTCCCGGTGGTCAGCCTGGTCAAGGGCCTCGAGCAGGGCACCAACCTGCGGATGAGCCAGATCGTCGACGAGGTGCTGCCGGGCCACCCGGCCGGCATCCTGGCCGGACCCAACATCGCCAAGGAGGTCGCCGAGGGCTACGCCGCCGCCGCCGTGCTGGCCATGCCCGACCAGAACCTGGCCGCCAACCTCGCAAAGATGTTCCGCACCAAACGGTTCCGCACCTACACCACCGACGACGTCGTCGGCGTCGAGATCGCCGGCGCTCTGAAGAACGTCTACGCCATCGCCGTCGGCATGGGCTATTCGCTGGGCATCGGGGAGAATACCCGCGCGATGGTGATGGCCCGCGCCGTGCGCGAGATGTCCAAGCTCGGCGAGGCCGTCGGCGGCCAGCGCGACACGTTCTCCGGCCTGGCCGGCATGGGCGACCTCATCGTCACCTGCACCTCGCAGCGCTCCCGCAACCGCTTCGTCGGCGAGCAGCTGGGCTCAGGCAAGACCGTCCAGGAGATCATCGAGTCGATGAACCAGGTCGCCGAGGGCGTCAAAGCCGCCAGCGTCATCATGGAGTTCGCCGAGAAGTACGGCATCAACATGCCGATCGCCCGCGAGGTCGACGCCGTGGTCAATCACGGCGCCAAAGTCGACGACGCCTACCGCGGTCTGATGGCCGAGAAGCCCGGCCACGAAGTGCACGGCTCCCGGTTCTAGCCCGTTCTAGCCCGGCAGCGACGGGAAGTACGGGTTGGTGCCCTCGGGGCGGTCCAGCATCGGGCTGGGCCCCGAGCTGAACGTGGCGGTCGGGCCGACGACGAAGCCCACCTGGTCGTGTTGGTTGACGCACGCGACCACGCCGCCGCCGTCGACCCCGCAGCTGATGTCGCGGAAGCCCAGGCGGGTGTTCGGCGGCAGCGGCTTGACCGGACCTGCCAAAGCGAAGATCGGCCGGTCGGTCGTGGAGAAGCCCGGCTCACCGGAGGCACCGGCACTGACCAGGTTCGCACCGCCCGGCGCGCCCGGCAGCGGTCCGCTGCAGCCGTAGGTGGTGTTCTGCTTGTTGATCACGCACGTCACCCCGGGCGGGCCGGCGAAGGCATACCAGTTGCCGCCCATCACGGTGTAGTCCACCGGGCTGATCGGGGTGTAGACGTTGACGTTGGGAAGCACGGGCGCGGGGGCAGGCGTCGGATCGGCCGAGGCGCTACCCGCCAGACCGACCGCCGCGGAAACCCCCAGCACGCCGATCAGGATTCTGCTCAGCATCTGCCCACCCTATTCAGTCGCTTGCTTTGTTGCACTGTCGGTGTTCAGCGCCCTCGCGTTACCTCCGCGGCTGGGCCACCTTGCGCGGATGGGCCTGGAAAGCTAGTACCCGGCCATCTTCTCCAGCCGCGCGATCCGGTCCTGGATCGGCGGATGGGTGGAGAACAGCTTGCCGATCTTCTCCCCGGAGCGGAACGGGCTGGCGATCATCAGGTGCGCCTGGTCGGCCAGCTGCGGGTTCGGCGGCAGCGGCGCGGCTTCCACGCCACCGCTGATCTTGCGCAGCGCCGAGGCCAGCGACAGCGGGTCGCCGGACAGCTCGGCGCCGGACTCGTCGGCCTGGTACTCCCGCGAACGCGACACCGCCATTCGGATCACGGTCGCCGCGATCGGTCCCAGCAGTGAAACCAGCAGCAGAGCAAAGGGATTGGTGCCACCTTCGCGGTTACCGCCGAACATCCCGGCGAACATCGCCATGTTGGCCAGCGCGGTGACCACCGACGCCAGCGCACCGGCGACACACGAGATCAGGATGTCGCGGTTGTAGACATGTGAGAGTTCATGGCCGAGGACGGCCCGCAGTTCACGCTCGCTGAGCAGGTTCAGAATGCCGGTGGTGACGCACACCGCGGCGTTGCGCGGGTTGCGGCCGGTGGCGAACGCGTTGGGGTTGGCGGTGTCGCTGATGTAGAGCCGCGGCATCGGCTGATGCGCGGTGGTGGCCAGCTCACGCACCATGGCGTAGATCTGCGGAGCCTGCACCTCGGTGATCGGCTGGGCGTGCATCGCACGCAGCGCCAGCTTGTCGGAGTTGAAGTACACGTAGACGTTCATGCCGATCGCGAAGATCAGCGCCAGGAACATGATGTTGCGGCCGAACAGCGAGCCGAGGAAAACGATAAAGGCCGACATCCCGACGAGCAGAACGAACGTCTTGAGCCGGTTGGTGGTCGGATGCCAGGTCATCAGGTTTCCTCCTACGAACGCACTCTTCGGCAGACTAACGCCCCGCGTATGCCGCAAGGTTCCGCAGAGCAGTCAGCCGTGTCGGTTGATCGTGTAGTCAACAAGGGAGGCCAGCGCGCGCCGTCCCGGCACGTCGGGCAATCCCGCCAGCTCGGCCCCGGCCTGCTCGGCATACCGGGCCACGGTGGCCTTCGCTTTGGCCAGCCCGTCACCGGCGCGCAGCAGCCCCAGCGCCTCAGCCAGCTTGTCGTCGTCCTCGATCGGGCCCTTGAGTAGCTCCCGCAGCCGATCGGCGTCCGGGCCGGTCTCGTTCAGCGCATACAGCACCGGCAGGGTGTGCACGCCCTCGCGCAGGTCGGTGCCCGGCAGCTTGCCCGACTCGTCAGGATTGGAGTCGATGTCGATGATGTCGTCGGAGATCTGGAACGCGGTGCCGACGATGCCGCCCAGCCGGCTTAGCCGCTCGATCTGATCCTGGGTGGCCCCGGAGAACGTGCCGCCGAACTGGCCGGAGGCCGCGATCAGGCATGCGGTCTTTTCGTAGACGACCTTCAGGTAGTGGTCCACGGGGTCGATGTTGGTGGCCGCGCCCTTGGTCTCCCGCATCTGACCGGTGACCAGCTGGGCGAACGTTTCGGCGATGATGCGCACCGCGTCCGGGCCGAGCTGGCTGACCAGGCGGGAGGCCGTTGCGAACAGGTAGTCGCCGGCCAGGATCGCGATGTTGTTGCCCCACCGTGCGTTGGCGCTGGGCGCCCCGCGCCGGATCTGCGCCTCGTCCATCACGTCGTCGTGGTAGAGCGTGGCCAGGTGCACCATCTCGATGACCGCACCGGCCACGGTGACCTGCCAGGCGTCCGGCTCGGGCCCGATCTGGGCCGAGAGCACGGTAAACAGCGGGCGGAACCGCTTGCCGCCGGCCTCGAATAGGTGCAGAACGGCCTCGGTCATCAGCTCGTCACCGCCACGCAATTCGGTGCCCATGAGCTCTTCGACCCGGGCCACCCCGTCGCGAACGTTCTGGGCGAACTCCGGGTCGCCGAAGTCCACCCCCGCTACCACGGTCGCCGGTGTCCTCACCCTGCCAACATACTGGGAGTGTGGACAGGCACGCGGATGTGGTCATCGTCGGGGCAGGACCGGCAGGCTCTGCCGCGGCTGCCTGGGCCGCCCGCGCAGGCCGGGAGGTCCTCGTCGTCGACGCCGCCGAGTTCCCCCGCGACAAGGCGTGCGGCGACGGGCTGACCCCGCGCGCGATCCTCGAACTGCAGGGCCTGGGCCTGGGCGAGTGGCTCGACGGGCGCATCCGCCACCACGGACTGCGGCTGGCCGGGTTCGGCGCTTCCGTGGAAGTACCGTGGCCGGGTCCGTCGTTCCCGGGCTGGGGTTCGGCGGTGCCGCGCACCGAGCTCGACGACCGGATCCGCAAGGTCGCCGAGGACTCCGGGGCGGCGATGCTGCTCGGCGTGAAAGCCGTTGATGTGTCTAGGGATTCGCGCGGCGCGGTGGACGCTGTGGTGTTGGCCGACGGCTCGTCGGTGCGGTGCCGCTGGGTGATCGTGGCCGACGGTGCCCGCTCCCCGTTCGGACGGGTGCTGGGCCGACAGTGGCATCAGGAGACGGTGTACGGGGTGGCCGCGCGCGGATATGTGGCCTCGCCGCGGGCCTCGGAGCCGTGGATCTCCTCCGATCTGGAGCTGCGGTCGGTCGACGGGCAGGTGCTGCCCGGCTACGGCTGGATCTTCCCGCTGGGCAACGGCGAGGTGAACATCGGCGTCGGCGCGCTGGCCACCGCCAAACGACCTGCCGAGGTGGCCTTGCGGCCGTTGATCAAGCACTACACCGACCTCAAGCGGGAGTCCTGGGGTTTCCAGGGCCCGCCGCGGGCGGTGTCCTCGGCGCTGCTGCCGATGGGCGGGGCGGTCTCCGGGGTGGCCGGGCCCAACTGGATGCTGATCGGCGACGCCGCGGCCTGCGTGAACCCGCTCAACGGCGAGGGCATCGACTACGGGCTGGAGACCGGGCGGCTGGCCGCCGACATGCTCGGCGCCGCGGATGTCGCGACGGCCTGGCCGGCGCTGCTGCAGGACCACTACGGGCGGGGCTTCTCGGCGGCCCGACGACTTGGACTGCTGCTGACGCTGCCGCGCTTCCTGCCTGCGACGGGCCCGGTGGCGATGCGCTCGTCACGGCTGATGGGCCTGGCGGTGCGGGTGATGGGCAATCTGGTCACCGACGACGACGCCGACATGGTGGCCCGGGTGTGGCGGTCGACGGGCTTCGCGTCGCGAATCCTGGACCGACGCAAGCCGTTCAGTTGAGCCCGCCAGCCCCGAGCGTGCGCGAACTGCCCGCCACAACGGCGTGTCCGCGTACCGACACGCACCGTCGCGGGGCCCGCAGCGCGGATAAATGACAAATTTGACAAAACATCGCCCGGAGCGGGCCCGCGCTGCATAAACTCCGCCGCATGACTGACTATGACGCCATCATCGTGGGGGCTGGGCACAACGGTTTGACCGCGGCCGCGGTCCTTCAACAAGCGGGTCTGCGCACGCTGATCCTGGAGCAGAACACCTACAGCGGCGGCATGGCGGCCACCGTCGAGCTCATCGACGGGTTCCAGTTCGAGATCGCCGGCTCGATCCGCTTCCCCACCGCGGCGAAGATCAACTCCGAGCTCGGCCTGGACACGCTGCCGGTCCTCGAGAACGAGATCATGTCGGTCAACCTCGGCGAGAACGGCGAAGAGCCGATGGTCTTCCACCACGACCCCATGGTGATGATGACCCAGATGGCCGAGAAGCACGGCATGGAGGCCGTGATGGGCATGGCCGAGTTGTACGGCTGGGCCACCGGGCCACGAAAGGCATTGGGCCGCTTCGACGCTCTGGAAGCGCCGAAGACCATCGACGAGATGTACGCCTGCGCCGCCGACGAGAACGAGCGCCGCGCCATCCACGACATGCTGTTCGGCTCGGCGATGGACGTCATCGACCGCTACGTGCCAGACAAGGAGAAGCACGCCGTCATCCGCGGCATGCTGGCCTTCCTGGCGGTCAACTCCACCTACCGCGGGCCCTACACCCCGGGCAGCGCAACGTGTTTGGCGTTCGCCCTGGCCATGCCCGAAGAGGGCGGTCAGATGACCAGCAAGATCAAGGGCGGCATCGGCGCACTGTCCGACCACCTCAAGAAGCTCTACCTCGAGGCCGCCGGCGAGATCCGCTACCGCGCCAAGGTCGACAAGATCCTCGTCGAGAATGCCAAGGTCACCGGGGTTCGACTCAAGGACGGCACAACCATCACCGCACCCGTCGTCGTCTCCAACCTCGCACCCGACACCACGCTGCTGGATCTGGTTGGGGCCGAATACCTTCCGTCGTCACTGGTGACCCGCCTCGGCGGGCGTGACCACCGCGGCTCCTACCTGCAGATCCACTTCGCCCTCGACGGCCTGCCCGAGTACGCCGCACCGTACGACTTCCTCAACGAACCCGGCATGCAGATGTCGGTGGGCATGTTCGGCTCGCCGGAGACTCAGCAGCGACAGTGGGACAACTGCCGATTCGGCATCGTCCCGGACAACCCGGCGCTGTCGATCCAGATCCCGACCGTCGGCGACCCCGAGATGGCGCCGGAGG
Organism: Mycobacterium sp. NBC_00419; assembly: GCF_036023875.1. Classification (NCBI taxonomy): domain Bacteria; kingdom Bacillati; phylum Actinomycetota; class Actinomycetes; order Mycobacteriales; family Mycobacteriaceae; genus Mycobacterium; species Mycobacterium sp. NBC_00419. The sequence goes on along the minus strand of NZ_CP107931.1, from coordinate 3,625,161 downwards.
GTAAGCACGCGGCCAGCGTCTACGTCTACGCCTTCCCCACCGAGGCGCCGCGCGAGCAGCACGGTCACCTCAAGAACGAGATGGCCAAGGTCGTCATCGACAAGATCACCAAGTACGCGCCCAACTTCCAGGACATCGCGATCCGCAACATCACCTTCGCGCCGTACCACATGAACACCATGTTCGGTGCGCCCAACGGCGACTTCTGCCAGGGCCTGCTGCAGCCCGAGCTGATGGGGCCAAACCGGCCGGGGCCCAAGGGCTTTCTCGACGAGCCCATCCCGATCGAGGGCCTCTACCTCGGTGGTGCGGGCTGCCACGGCGGGCCGGGGATCACGTTCATCCCGGGCTACAACGCCGGCTATCAGGTGCTCGCCGACGCCGGCCGTTAGGGCTTGACGGCGGCGTGCAGGGCGACGATGCCGCCGGTGAGGTTGCGCCAGCGCACCTTCGACCAACCGGCCGCCTCAATGCGACGGGCCAGCTCGGCCTGATCGGGCCAGGCGCGAATGGACTCGGCCAGGTAGACGTAGGCCTCGGGATTGCTCGACACGGCGGTGGCCACCTTCGGCAACGCCCGCATCAGGTATTCCTTGTAGACGGTCGAGAACACCGGCACCACGGGGGTGGAGAACTCGCACACCACCAGCCGGCCACCCGGCTTGGTGACGCGGGCCATCTCGCGCAGCCCGGCGGAATGGTCGACGACATTGCGCAGGCCCAAGCTGATCGTCACCGCATCGAACACCTCGTCGGCGAACGGCAGCTTGGTGGCGTCGGCGCCCACCATGGGGACCGGCCGCTCCAGCCCCGCCTGCAGCATGCCGATAGAGAAGTCGGCGGCCACACACCACGCCCCGGACTTGGCCAGCTCGACCGTCGAAACCGCGGTACCGGCGGCGAGGTCCAGCACGGTGTCACCCGGCCCGATACTCAGCGCCGAGCGGGTGGCCCGCCGCCAGGCACGGTCCCGGCCCAGCGAGAGCACGGTGTTGGTGATGTCATAGCGGCGCGCCACAGCGTCGAACATCGACGCCACATCACGGGGATCCTTGTCCAGCGTCGCGCGGCTCACCGAAACGACGCTACCCGAGCGGGAATCCTGAGCCGCACCATGCGTTGGCTAAAACCATGAGCGAAAAAGTGTGGTTCATTACCGGCACATCCCGCGGCTTCGGCCGGGAATGGACGATCGCGGCCCTCGAACGCGGCGACAAGGTCGCCGCGACCGCCCGCAACACCGACACCCTGGCCGATCTGGTCGACACGTACGGCGACGCGATCCTGCCGATCGCGCTCGACGTCACCGACCGCGACGCCGACTTCGCCGCGGTCACAGCCGCCCACGACCACTTCGGCCGGCTCGACATCGTCGTCAACAATGCCGGCTACGGCCACTTCGGTTTCGTCGAGGAACTCAGCGAGGCCGACGCGCGCGACCAGATCGAGACGAACGTCTTCGGCGCGCTGTGGGTGACCCAGGCCGCGCTGCCGTTCCTGCGGGCCCAGGGCAGCGGCCACATCATCCAGGTGTCCTCGATCGGCGGGATCACCGCGTTTCCGCTCGTCGGCATCTACCACGCCTCGAAGTGGGCGCTGGAGGGCTTCTCCCAGTCGCTGGCCCAGGAAGTCGCACCGTTCGGCATCCAAGTCACGCTGATCGAACCCGGCGGGTTCGACACCGACTGGTCGGGACCGTCCTCGAAGCGTTCCGAGCCGCTGCCCGATTACGCCGAGCTGCACCAGCAGGTCGCCGAGGCGCGCGCGCAGCGCTGGGCCAAGCCCGGCAACCCGCAGGCCTCGGCCGCTGCCCTACTCAAGGTCGTCGACGCCGAGACCCCGCCGCTGCGGGTGTTCTTCGGGGAGTCGCCGCTGCAGGTCGCCAGGGCCGACTACGAAAGCCGGTTGGCCAACTGGGAGCAGTGGCAGCCTGTCGCCGTCGAGGCGCAGGGCTAGTTATATGGCGTGCGCGTCACGTGCAAGCAGCTGGAGCGCCCGCCGGGCCATGCGTTCACTGAGGTGAATCAGCCGATCCTCGTGGCCGGCAGGCATTGTGTATGCCAGCTTACGTAGTTCGACAGCAAACGATTGAAGTTCTTGGCGATAGGTCGCATCAGACATGAGATGCTGCCCCCGTCCATGGGAGGTTGAGTGGTGAGGTGCGGTCGGCTCCCGCGTCAATTTCCCCGATGTGCTCCAGTGTGCCCCGAATCACACTGAAAGGAAAGCCTTCTCGCAAATGTTCAGCTGACCGACAGCAACCGTTGGAAGAACTCGCGATAACTCTTCAACGCCTGGCGAAGATCCTCGGTGGAGGCCTCCTGCCCGCGAGACCACTGCTCCTCCAAGCGTTCCCGCGCCTGAGCAAACCCGGTGGTGAGTTGGTCGACGACCTCGGAAACCAACCCGTCCGCCTTCTGCACGCAGTCGCGCGGGTCGTCGACGAACGCCGCCTGAACCTCGTCCCACCGCGACCGCAGGCCGGAGAGGTCGACGCCGTGGAACAGCGATTCGCCGTCGTGGTGCGTCGCATCGGCGGCCACCGCGGAATGCTGGCCCGGTTCGGCCGACGGCTCGACCGGCGCGGCGGTCCGGGGCAGATCGGTGTGCTGCGGCTCAGGTGTTGTCATGCTTGCCTCTCCTTGGTGGACTCCTCGTCGGCGCCGAGGAGTTTGGTGAACAGCGCGCGGTAGTGAACGAAGGCCTCGCGCTGCTGCTCGGTCCCGACATCGCCGCGTTCCTGCGCCAGGTGAATGGCGTGCGCGCTGCGATAGTTCTCGACCACGTCGGGGTGGTCGACGGAGATGTCGGCGGCGCGCTGGTCGAACTCATCGACGGGATAGCCGCGTTCGCGCATCACGAGAGTGACCAGGCGATCGGCGTCGGCCACCGCGGCGGCGGGGTTGTCGATGAATCCGCTCTGCACCGCCTTCCAGTGCTCACCGAACTGCGCCTGCGCATCGGCAGGCAGCGCCACGATGTCGAGCTGCTTACGGTTGTGTTCGCGGGCCAGCAGCTCGTTTTCAGCGGCCTTCGGGTCGCCGGTCTGGCCGACCGCGCGGTGGTATTCGGGCCCATAGTGTTCTTTGAGCCTCGTGGTGCGGCGGCGCTCCGCGGTGGCGCGCGCTGCGACGACGATCGCCGCCAGCGCGATGACGGCCAGAACCGCGATCAGAATCCATCCCCAGTCGGGCATACGGCGACCTCCTCGTCTCGATGAGGCGCGGATACCCCGACGAGGTGTGCGCAAACGTCAATTTCCGTGCGGAACTATGCCGCCCGAATCCGACGCCGGGACCGGCCCTCGGCCTGCACGGCCTCGTAGTGGCCGAGCAGTTGATCGCAGATCGCCGGCCAGGTGCGGCCGAGCACGCTGCGCCGCGCGGCCTGTGCGTAGCGGGGGCGCTCGTCGAGCAGGTGCTCGACGGATTGGGTGAGCCGCTGCTCGAATTCGGGCACCGGCAACAGCAGCCCGGTGCGATATGGCGCGACGAGGTCGCGGGGTCCGCCCGCATCGGGCGCGATCACCGGCAGCCCGGAGGCCATCGCTTCCTGGACGGCCTGGCAGAACGTCTCGTGCTCGCCCGGGTGGACGAAGACGTCCATGCTGGCGTAGGCGGCGGCCAACTGCTCGCCGTAGAGCGCGCCGGTGAACACCGCGCGCGGCAGCAGGGCCGTCAGTTTGGCGCGGTCGATGCCGTCGCCGACGATCACCACCTGCAGGTCGTCGCGGTGGGCCAGGGCCGCCAGCCGTTCGACGTGCTTCTCCGGGGCCAGCCGTCCCACGAAGCCGACGATCGGTTTGCCCTGCGGCGACCACTCGCGGCGCAGTTCATTGTCGCGATTGGACGGCGCGAACCCGGTGACGTCGACGCCGCGACCCCAATGGTGTACGCGCGGAATATTATGTGCAGCAAGGTCTTCCATTGCCGCAGTGGACGGCGCCAGGGTGCGGTCGGCCCGGGAGTGCAGGTGCCGGGTCCACGCCCACGCCGCGCGGGAGGCGACGCCCACGCCGTAGCTCTCGGCGAACCCGGCGACGTCGGTCTGGAACACCGCGACCGTCGGCACCCCGAGATGACGCGCGGCGTGCAGACCGCCGTAGCCGAGCAGCGCCGGGGACGCCAGGTGCACGACGTGCGGATCGAAGCCGCGCAACACCCCGACCATCCGCGGCCGTGGCACCCCAAGCGGAAGTGAGGTCACCTTCGGGAACATCCGGGCCGGCACCCGGTGCACCCGAATCCCGTCGTGGATGCGGTCGGCGGGCTGTTCACCGCGCGGATTGTCCGGGGCGATGACGAGTGCTTCGTGCCCGGTACGGCGCAGATGCTCCAGCACCCGCAGCACCGAGTTGGTGACTCCGTTGACGTTGGGCAGGAAGGACTCGGCGACAATCGCAACGCGCACGCATCGAGGGTCTCAGCGGCGCCTGTCAGCGAGGTTGCCTCCAGGCATACGGGACACGAAAAGCTGGTGGGGCGGTACGGTGCGAGGCATGCGCTACCTGTCTGCGCTCATGCTGACACTCCTGCTGCTCACCGGCTGCACCAAGGCTGTCGCCGGTGTGGCACAAGTGGATCCGAACGGCCCGTCGACGGCGATCACCAAAGACGGGTTCGGCATCCTGGCCGGTGACCCGAATGCGCCGGTGCAGATCGAGCTCTACACCGAACCGCAATGCACCCACTGCGCAGATCTGCAGAAGGACTTCGGCGATCAGCTGGTCACCTACATGAACCTCGGCCGGCTCGCCGTCACCTACCGGCCATTGACGTTCCTGGACACCCCCGCTACCAAACGGCACTCCGAGCGGGTGGCCAATGCCCTGTTCGCTGTCGCGGGCCCCAAGACGTCGGCCAAAGCGTTCCAGAAATTCGTCGAGGACCTGTGGAGCCACCAGGATCCCGGCGGCACCGGACCGGGCAACGACGAGTTGGCCGAGATGGCGCGCGAGAGCGGGATCCCGTCCGAGGCCGTCGCGGTCGTCACGTCGGGCAAGGACGCGGTGAACCTGAAAGAGTTGGCGGACACCAACTTCGAGTACCTCTACGAGGTGGACCCGGTCAACACCGGCACTCCGACGGTGTATGACCTGACAAAGGGTGACACCGTCGACATCTACAACAACAACTGGCTGTCCAAGCTGATGTCGTCCTGACGGTTCACCCGGCGTTCCGCCACGACCAGGCCCGCCAGCAGCGCCGCACCGATCAGCCAGCCGACCACCGCGATCGAGCCGGCCGGGACGATCGCCAGCGAGGCGTTGCGGTATTGCACCCGAACGAGATCCGGGTCGTCCCTGTCGTACTCGACGTAGATGCGCATCCCCTCGGCCAGCTCCGACGGGTAGAGCACCCCGAGCTCGGGACGGTAGGTGATCCGGTCGGGGGTGACGAACTCGATCGTCGATCGCCGCGGCCCGGCCGAGAGCACCTCGGCCTGGGCGACTCCCATGTTGCGTTCGATCTGCCGGTCGTTGCGCCACGCCCCGGCCACCAGCAGGATCGACTGCAGACTGACCAGACCGATGACGATCCACACCGCACACTTGCTCCAGCGCAACACTTTCCGCCGGGGCGTGTCGGGAACATCGGGTGTGCGCCGGGGCAGCGCGGGTTCCAGCAGGGCTCGCAGCCTGCCGATCACAGTGCCGCCTTGATGGCGGCGTGCAGCTGCCGCAGCGAGGACCGGTCGGCCTTGACCTCCAAAACCCGCATCCCGTCGTGGCTTTCGGCAAGCGCAGCACCGAGTTCGTCGACCTCGATCTGGCGGGAGTCGACGTGGTAGGCCCGGCACAGCGCGCCGACGTCGACGTCGTGCGGGGTGCCGAAGATCCGCGAGGACACATCGGAGAACCGCGGGTCACCCTGTTCGAGCAGCTCGAAGATGCCGCCGCCGTTGTCGTTGGACACCACGATGGTGAGGTTGCGCGGCGTCGGCTCCGTCGGTCCGATCAACAGACCCGAGCTGTCGTGCACGAACGTCAGGTCACCGATGAGCGCCAGGGTGCGGCCCGGATGGGCCAGGGCGGCGCCGATGATCGTCGACACCGTGCCGTCGATGCCGGCCACGCCTCGGTTGGAGCGCACCTTGAGGTCCTCGGTGTTCAGCCCGACCAGTGCGGCGTCGCGCACCGGATTGGACGCACCCAGCACCACCTGGTCCCCCGGGCCCACCGCGTCGGCCAGGGCTGCGGCAACGTGCAGCCCGGTGGTCAGCGGATGGGCGGCCAGCTGCTCGCGGACCGCTGCCACCGCGTGCTCATTGGCCTGCGCGCAGCGGCGCAGCCAGTCCGGGTCCGGCTCACCGATCGTCTCGGCGCGGGTTCCGGTGGCCTGCGAGTTGCCCGACACGTCCGGCCAGCGCGGACCGGTAGTCAGGGCGAACACCGGAAGCGATGGGTCGGCCAGCAGGTTCGACACCGTCCGGTGCAGCGTCGGGCGGCCCAGCATGATGACCTGCTTGGGCCGCAGCAGCGGCAGGGCCAGCGGGTGCAGGGCGTTCGACGCGTGCGGGGCCGTCGGCTCGGCGACCGTCGGCAGATGCGCGAGATTAGGGTGCAGGCCCGCGCCGTGCCCGGCGATGACGACGGTGTCCGGGGTGAGGTCGATCTCCAGCGGCTGGTCGAACATCACCGGCGGGGTGTACGTCCACGGCCTGCCGTCGGGGCGGCCCGGCGGGAGGTCACCGGCGACGACGTTCTCGTCGGGCACCAGCGGCTCGCGCAGCGGGATGTCGAACTGCACCGGCCCCGCATTCGCGGTGCGCGCACCGGTCGCGGCGGCGACCACACGGCAGGTCGCCGACCGCCACTGCGCGTTGAGGGAGTCCAGTTTGTCCGAGGCACCTTCGGCCAGGCCCAGGCTGATCGCCGCACGGACCTGGGTACCGAAGTAGCCCAGCTGCTCGAAGGTCTGGTTGGCGCCGGTGCCCAGCAGTTCGTAGGGCCGGTTGGCGGTCAACAGGATCAGCGGCACGCGGGCGTAATTGGCCTCCACTACCGCGGGACCCATGTTGGCGACCGCCGTACCGGAGGTCATCGCCACACACACCGGCGCGCCCTCGCCGAGCGCGAGGCCGATCGCCAGGTAGCCGGCGGTGCGCTCGTCGATGCGTACGTGCAGACGAAGCCGGCCCGCACGGTCGGCGTCGTGCAGTGCGAAGGCCAGCGGCGCGTTACGTGAGCCGGGGCACAGCACGACGTCGCGGACGCCGCCGCGAATCAATTCGTCGACGACGACCCGAGCCTGAGCCGTCGATGGGTTCACCACTACAGCGTGTCATATCCGGAATTCGGACGGGAACGCCCAGGTCAGGTCAGGTCAGACGAGCGTGCCGGCGAAGAAGTCCAGCATCGCGCTGTTGACGGTGTCCGGGCGCTCCAGGAAGCCGAGGTGGCCGGTGTGCCCGATCTGGACGTAGCGGCCGTTGGGCAGGGCGTCGGCCACCTCACGGCCCAGCGCCGCCGGGGTGATCACGTCGTCGGCGAAACCGATCACGAGCACCGGCGTAGTGATCGACCGGTAGGCCGGCAGCCGGTTCTGGGTGGGCACCACCGTCAGCTGCGCCCGCCACCCCGGTGTGCGCTTGAGCGGGAACGCCGTGAACATCTCGTACCACTCGGTGATGGCGTTGTCGTTGTTGATCGTCTTGGGCGAAAAGTTCTCCAGCACACGAACTTTCGCGGCATACGCCGGTGGGAGGTCGATTCCGGAGTCGACCAGCGCGCTCTCGGCGGCGCGGAACGACTGCCGGGTGGTGTCGACGCGGCCACGGGTGCCCATCAGCACGGCCTGACTGACCAGTTCCGGGCGGGCCAGCATCAGCTCCTGGGCGATGAAGGCGCCCATCGACATCGCCACGATGCGGGTGGGTCCGCCCACGACTTCCTCGATGATCGTCGCGGTGTCGGCGATCATCTGCTCGGTGGAGAAGTCGCCGGCATTCTCGGTGGCGCCGATACCGCGGTTGTCGAAGGTGATGCAGCGGTAACCGGCGGACTGGAAGGCAGGGACCTGGTAGACGTGCCAGGTGCGGCCCGCGCCGCCGGTTCCAGCGATGAACAACACTGGATCGCCGGAGCCGGTGTCGTCGTAGGCCAGGTTGATCACCTGGCAGAGGCTACGCGACCCTTCCTGCGCTTATCGCGGGCCGTCTGCAACGCCGCCCGCCACAGCAGCCGCACGGACTGGGTGAGCTGATGGCCGGCAACGGTCTCCTTGGACAGCATCGCGGTGGCCGACGCCTTGGTGGCGGCTGAGGCTTTGGAGACGTGACCGGAGTCGAAGGGCGGATGCGGGTCGTACTCGATGACGAGCTGGATCGCCTTGGCGCGCGCCTCACCGCCGAGTTGCCCGGCGAGCCACAGACCCAGATCGATGCCGGCCGACACTCCGGCGGCGGTGACGATCTGGCCTTCCCGCACGATCCGCTCGTCGCTGACCGGGGTGACGCCGAAGGTGCGCAGCATCGGCACGACCATCCAATGCGACGTCGCGCGTTTGCCGTCGAGCACTCCGGCGGCCGCCAGGATCAGCGACCCCGAGCAGACCGACGTTGTCCAGCTGGCGGTTTCGTGCGCGCGGCGCACCCAGTCGAGCACCTTCGGGTCCTGGGCGTGTTCGAAGGTCGACATCCCGCCGGGCACCAAAACGATGTCCGGGGAGGGTGTTTCGTCGAAGGAGTGGGTGGCGCCGACGACAAGCACTCCTGAGTCGGCGGCAATCGGGCCCGGTTCGTGCCACACGAAGCGCACCTCGGTGTCAGGAAGGTTGCGCAACACCTCGTAGGGTCCGATGAAGTCGAGCGCGGTGAAACCCGGGTACAGCACGATGGCGATCTGGGTCATGGGTTCTCCTTTATGCAAACGTTTTGCGGTAGTGGTCCGGCGAGACGCCGATGCGGCGAATGAAGTTGCGGCGCATGGTTTCCGCGGTTCCGAACCCGCAGCGGGCCGCGATGGCGACGACGGTGTCGTCGGTCTCCTCCAACTGCCTGCGGGCGGCTTCGGTGCGGACCCGTTCGACGTAGGCACCCGGAGCCTCGCCGACCTCGTCGGTGAAGACCCGGGTGAAGTGCCGCGGACTCATCGCCGCACGCCGCGCCAACTCGGTAATGCTGTGTGCGGCGCCGGGTTCGGATTCGACGATCTCCTGCACCTCGCGGATCGGTACCCGCTTGGCGCGCGGCATCCACACCGGTGCGGCGAACTGGGTCTGGCCGCCCGGCCTGCGCAGGTAAAGCACCAGCCAGCGGGCGACGGTCTGGGCGACCTCGGTGCCGTGGTCCTCCTCGACGAGCGCGAGCGCGAGGTCGATGCCGGCGGTCACCCCGGCCGCCGTCCACACCGTCGGGGTGCTGCGCACGAAGATCGGCTCGGGGTCGACGGTGACGGCCGGGAACTCACTGGCCAGCCGGTCGGCGAAGGCCCAGTGCGTGGTGGCGCGGTGGCCGTCGAGCAGGCCGGCCTGTGCGGCCAGGAAGGCGCCGGTGCACACGCTGACGACGCGGCGGGAGTTCGCGACGGCCCGCTCGATCCAGGCCATGGTGTCCGGGTCGGCCCGGGCGGCGTCGACGCCACCACCGCCGGGAAGCACCAGGGTGTCGATGTCTGCGGGGTGCGGCATCGCCTCGGCGACGAACGCCAGACCCGTCGGTGTGGCGACGGGTTCCCCGGTCCGCGAGACCACGCTGACGCGGTAGCCGCCTTCGGTGAGCAGAGCCGCGCCGGTGAACACGTCGTGCGGCCCGACCAGGTCCAGCGCCTGAACGCCGGGGAAGCCGAGAATCACCACCGATCGCGTCATGACTTTCAGTGTTCGCCCTCGATGCGATGGCGTCTACGCCATGTATCCCACACATCAGGACAGATCCGGCGGCGCGGGTGGCGCCGGCGGCACTCCCCTAGCCCGCGCACTCGATTCGTCTGCGCAGCGTTCGGCGGGACCGCCAGGACAGCAGCGACCAGGAGTTGAGCACCTCGAACTGGGCCATCGACAGTGCCGTCGGCGTGCCGATGGCGCTGCGGGCACCGACCAGTACCAGTCCCCGCAACAACGGGACGTCCGCCGCAGTCCAGCGCGACGTCGCCAAAAGCAGTTGTGTCGCAAGGCGATTCACTGGCAAAGCTTGCGCGCCGGGGCCGGTGAACCAGAACACCACGCCGTGGCGGCTGCTCAGCGACTCCCAGCGCGACCCGCTCACCGTGGCCGCGACCAGTTCACGGGGAACCATGCCAACGCAGCCGTCAGTGCTCACCTTCACCGCGGCGGGCCCGGTCGGCCGGATCAGCGAGGCCATCGTCACCGACAGCACCCTTTTCCTCATGGCCGAACCTCCGATACACGCGTGGGCTCAGTATGGCGCGCGGCGGACCGCGGTGGGGTAACGAATCCATGACCGCGAGATCGACGTTTTGGCGCGATCTACTCGTAGCTTCCCGCCCGTTTGTCGGTTTGGGCGAGGGTGAGCAGGGGGTGGCAGTCGCGGATGCGGGCGATCCACCAGTCGCGGCGGTCGGCGGGGGCGGCGAGCGCAGCGAGCCGGGCCGGGTCGGGGCTGACGTCGACGACGGGAAGCCCGCCGTCCACCGGGACGATGTCGGCGACATCCTCGACGAACAGCCCGCCGGTGCCCAGGCCGCAGGCGTGTTCGAGGCGCGGCAGTGCCGCCGCTGCGGCCAGTCCGGCCGCGATGCCGACGGCCGAATCCAAAGCACTGGAGACCACCACCGGGATGTCGATCTCGGCGGCGATGTCCAGCAGCGCGCGGACCCCGCCCAGCGGTGCGACCTTGACCACCGCGATGTCGGCAGCCCGGGCGCGCACCACCGCCAGCGGGTCGGACGCCTTGCGGATGCTCTCGTCGGCAGCGATCGCGACGGCCACCCGCCGTCGCACCTCGGCCAGCTCGGCCACGGTGCGGCAGGGCTGCTCGATGTACTCCAGCCCACCGTCGACAGTCAATGCGCGCGCCGCCGCGACCGCCTCGTCGACCGTCCACCCGCCGTTGGCGTCCACCCGCACCGTCGGGATCACCGCACGCACCGCATTGACCCGCGCGACGTCGTCGGCCAGCGTCTGCCCCGGTTCGGCGACCTTCACCTTGGCGGTGCGCGCTCCCGGGAACCGTGCCAGGACGGCGGGCACCTGATCGGGCGGCACCGCGGGCACCGTCGCATTGATCGCGATGACGTCGCGGACCGCGGGAACCTTGGCCCCGTAAGCGGATTCGATGCCCGCCGCGAGCCAGAAAGCTGCCTCCGGTGGCTCATACTCCAGGAACGCGCCGAACTCCCCCCACCCCGAGGGGCCGTCGATGAGCGCCACCTCGCGAACGGTGATGCCGCGGAAGCGCACCTGCATCGGCAGCGAGACGACGTGCAGGCGCTCCAGTAGATCCTCGAGCGGCGGCGTCATCAGATGGCGCGGTCGCGGTTCTCCCAGTACGGCTTGCGCAGATCCCTCTTGAGCAGCTTGCCGGTGGGGTTGCGCGGCAACTCCGGGGAGATCTCCACACTGCGCGGGCACTTGTAGCGCGCCAGATGCTCACGGCACCACGCGATCAGCTCCTCCTCGGAAGTGCTTTGGCCAGAGGACAATTCGACGACTGCCTTGACCGACTCGCCCCATTTCTCATCGGGGACGCCGAACACGGCTGCATCCAGTACCGCCGGGTGGTCGGTGAGCACCCGCTCCACCTCGACGGAGTAGATGTTCTCGCCGCCGGAGATGATCATGTCCTTGAGGCGGTCTTCGACGAAGACGAACCCGTCTGCGTCGACGCGGCCGATGTCACCCGAGCGGAACCAGCCGTCCTCGGTGACCGCGGACGCGGTGGCGTCCGGCTTGTTGTGATAGCGCAGCATCAACTGCGGTGTGCGGAACCACAGTTCGCCGGGCTGGCCGATCGGCACCTCGTCAAGAGTGTCGGGGTCGACCACGCGCACCTCGACCTCACGGGCCGGCTGTCCGGCGCTGACCAGGCGATCCGGCCGTGACTCGTCGCGGTGGACCTCCGGTGAGAGCTGGGTGATGGCACCGCACACCTCGGTCAACCCGTACACCTGGATGAAATCGGTTTCCGGCCAAGCCTTCAGCGCGGATTTCAGCAACGCGGGCGGCATCGGCGATGCCCCGTAGACGAAGGTCTTCAGCGCGCCGAACAACTTGACCGCGTCCTCGCCGGACTCAAGGACCTTGCCCAGCACCGCCGGTACCAGGAAGGTGCGATTGGCGCCCTGCAGGATCGCCCCGGCCAGCGCCGCCCCGTCGGCTTCCCGGGTGATGATGGTCGGGATACCGGCGTGGATGCCGTACTGCACATACGACGATCCGCCGACGTGGAACAGCGGCATGGCTACCATGTTCTTGTCGGTGGGCCCGAACTCGAAGGTGCCGGCATTCAACGTGTGCGCCAAGAGGTTTCGCTGACTGAGCGTGACACCCTTGGGGTGCCCGGTGGTACCCGAGGAGTACATGATCAGGCAGGCGTCGTCGGGCTGCACATCGTGCTGACGCCCCACGGGCGTGGCCGCGTTGAGCATGGACTCGTACTGGTCGCCCTGGTCGCCCTCGGGGGTGACCTCGATGACGCTGTCGACGTGAACCAGCTTGTCGCGGATCTTGTCGATGCCCGGGATCAGTTCGGTGCCGACGACGAGAAGCTTGGCACCGCAGTCGTTGAGGACGTAGTCCATCTCCTCACCGGCCAGCCGGAAGTTGATGACCGCGGTGGCCGCGCCCAGCGAGGATGCCGCGATCGTCACCTCGACGCAGGCCGGGTGGTTCTTGTCCAGGAATGCGACCACGTCGCCGCGGCCGATACCGCGATCCTTGAGTGCGCCTGCGCATCGGCGGATCCGGTCATACCACTGCGCCCAGGTCCAGCTGCGGCTCAGATACGCGACGGCTTCGTTGTCGGGTGTGTGCTCGGCCCAGTACGCCGGCCGGTCGTCGAGAAAGCGCGGTTCGGGAGGCTGCTGCATACCGGACAGGGTGCCATGCGCGACAAATGTGGGTCTGCAGCTTGCAGATATCGGCCGCGGGCTTAGGCCGCGCAGGGCGAAGTAAGACAGCCCTTCCTTACGATCTGGAACACGTTCTAGTCTGGAGCCATGAGTGACCTGCTGCGCCATCCCCTGCATTCCGGCCATCTGACCGTCGGCGCGCTCAAGCGCAACAAGCACAAGCCGGTGCTGTTCCTGGGCGACACCACGCTGACCGGTGGCCAGCTGGCGGACCGGATCAGCCAGTACATCCAGGCCTTCGAGGCCCTCGGCGCCGGGACCGGCGCGACGGCCGGGCTGCTGTCGCTGAACCGGCCCGAGGTGCTGATGATCATCGGCGCCGGCCAGACCCAGGGCTACCGGCGGGTGGCACTACACCCTCTAGGCTCGCTCGACGATCACGCGTACGTGCTCAACGATGCGGGCGTGACGTCGCTGATCATCGACCCCAACCCGATGTTCGTCGAGCGGGCGCTGGGCCTGTTGGAGAAGGTGCCCGGCCTCAAACAGGTGCTCACGCTCGGCCCGGTGCCCGACGCGCTGGCCGATTCGGCGGTCGACCTGATCGCCGAAGCCGCCAAGTACTCCCCGAAGCCGTTGGTGGCAGCCGACCTGCCGCCCGATCACGTCGGCGGCATGGCCTACACCGGCGGAACCACCGGTAAGCCCAAGGGTGTGCTGGGCACCGCCCAGTCGATCACCACGATGACGACGGTTCAGCTCGCCGAGTGGGAGTGGCCGGAGAACCCGCGCTTTCTGATGTGCACCCCGCTGTCGCATGCCGGTGCGGCGTTCTTCGTACCGACCATCATCAAGGGCGGCGAACTGGTGGTGCTGACCAAGTTCGACCCGGCCGAGGTGCTGCGGGTGATCGAGGAGCAGAAGATCACCGCCACCATGCTGGTGCCGTCGATGATCTACGCGCTGATGGACCATCCGGACTCGCACACCCGTGACCTGTCGTCGCTGGAGACGGTGTACTACGGCGCCTCGGCGATGAACCCGGTGCGCCTGGCCGAGGCGATCCGCCGCTTCGGACCGATCTTCGCCCAGTACTACGGGCAGTCCGAGGCGCCGATGGTGATCACGTATCTGGCCAAGGCCGACCACGACGAGAAGCGGCTGACCTCCTGCGGGCGGCCCACCCTGTTCGCGCGCACCGCCTTGCTCGACGCCGACGGCAATGAAGTGGCCCAGGGTGAAGTCGGTGAGATCTGCGTGTCCGGGCCGCTGCTGAGCGGCGGGTACTGGAACCTGCCCGAGGAGACGGCCAAGACCTTCTCCGGCGGCTGGCTGCACACCGGGGACATGGCCCGCGAGGACGAGGACGGCTTCTGGTTCATCGTCGACCGGGTCAAGGACATGATCGTCACCGGCGGGTTCAACGTGTTCCCCCGCGAGGTCGAGGACGTCGTGGCCGAGCATCCCGCGGTGGCGCAGGTCTGCGTGATCGGCACCCCCGACGAGAAGTGGGGCGAGGCCGTCACCGCGGTGATCGTGCTGCGCCCGGATCATCCGTCCGACGAGGCGTCGGTGGCCACCTTGACCGAGGAGATCCAGTCCGCCGTCAAGGAGCGCAAGGGCTCGGTGCAGTCACCCAAGCAAGTGATCGTCGTCGACTCGGTACCGGTGACCGCGCTGGGCAAGCCGGACAAGAAGGCCGTGCGCGCACAGTTCTGGGAAGGCGCCGACCGCGCGATCGGCTGATCCGCTACGGCTTAGGGGGTATCGCCCGCGAGATCAGCTCACTGATCGCGGTTGCTGGCTCGGTGAGATCCGGGGCGAGCATCAGGTTGCTGAGCACGACGATGACGGTGCCGTCGGACTCGCGTCGGGCTGCTTGGCTCATGAAGCCGCTGATCTCGCCGTTGTGCCCGACGAGGCCGTTGATGTTGACGACGCCGAGTCCGTATTTCGCGTGCGGATCCCCGGTCGGGTACCACGTGAGTCGTTGCGCCTGGATGTCTGCGTCGAGCAGCTCGCCGGTGGCCAACGCACGCGCCCACACCACCAAGTCGTCGACGGTGCAGATGGCCTGCCCGGCACCGGCTGCCCATGACGGGTTGAAGTCGGTAACGTCCACCAGCGCCGGCAACGGCGCGGGCGGAGTCGGCGGCCGGTCCCACGTCGTGCTCAGCATGTAGCCACGCGAGCTCGGTGCGGGAATCGTGGTGTCGGTGGCGGCCGGGAACGAACACCCGGTCATGCCCAGCGGAGTGAAGATGCGATCGGTGATGAGCCGTCCCAACGGCGCTCCGGTGACCTGCTCGGCGATCATTCCCAGTATCACGTAGTTGGTGTTCGAGTAGTACCAGCTACTGC
The DNA here is from genome assembly GCF_036023875.1 of Mycobacterium sp. NBC_00419. Taxonomy (NCBI): domain Bacteria; kingdom Bacillati; phylum Actinomycetota; class Actinomycetes; order Mycobacteriales; family Mycobacteriaceae; genus Mycobacterium; species Mycobacterium sp. NBC_00419. The sequence goes on along the minus strand of NZ_CP107931.1, from coordinate 3,609,830 downwards.
CGGCCGGGAACATGGGGGGCTCGTCGGCGATGAGGCCGACCAGCTCCGCGGGTGACCAAACCCGTTGTGGCGCAACGGCCAGCGCGTTGAGGAACGCGTCGGTGGTGTAGTCGGCGATTCCGCTTGTCAGCTGCAGGGCCTGACGGATCGTCGCCCGATTCGTCTGCACGCCGGGGAAATACGGTGCTAGCGGATCATCGAGGCGCAGCCGGCCCTCCTGCGCCAGCTGCAGGATCACCGTTGCGGTCAGCGATTTGGTGATGCTGCCGATTCGCACATGGTCGGCGACGTCCATGGGAGTCCGGGTCGCGACATCGGAAACCCCCAGCGCCGCTTGCCAGGACGCCCCGTCCGGGGTGTGCACCGAGACGATCAGCCCTGGGATCCCCATCGCCGTCATCTGCTCGGTGACCAGCGGCAGCAACCTGGCTTGCAATGCCGACGACTGGGGGTCGGCGGCCGCCGAGCCTGGCGAGGTCAGCGCAAACGCCAGCGTCGAGGCGAGAACAGCGGTTGTCGTCGCCAGGAATGACGTGGCGGCAGGTAAGCGCCTCAGCAGAGCGCTGCGGCGCCCAGCAGCCCGCCGGCGATCAGGGTGATGCCGACAACGGCGTGCCCCTGTCCGGAGGCTGCCGCGATCACGATGCCCACGATGGCCGCGATCACGACGAGGGTCAAAACGACAGCCATGAAGATGCGGGACAGGTTGCCGGGCGTCGACGACGACGCAGCCAGCGCCGCATGGGTCGGATCGTTCACAACCGTCATCGAACACCTCCATATGTGAGGGTGCTCACCTTATCAGAGATACGTGATTCAGGTCACTTACTGCCGGGGGTGTCAATACCCGAGGTGGAACGATGGGTGTCATGCCCATCCGCGCCGTCCTGTTCGACTTTTCCGGCACGCTGTTTCGGCTGGAGGAGGACGACAGCTGGTTCACCGGCATGGAGCTGGTTGACGACACTCTGTCCCCGACTGGCCGCCGCGCCGTCGACGCGCACGTCCAGGCTGAGCTGATGGAACGGCTCACCCACCCCACCGGCGGAAACATCGAGCTGACCGACGAGGCCTACCAGGCGTGGCTCAACCGCGACCTCGCGCCGTACCTGCACCGTGAGGCCTACCTGCATGTGCTGCGCGAGTCCGGCCTGCCGTCGCGCCATGCCGAATCCCTCTACAACAAGGTCGTCGACCCCGCCTCGTGGACGCCCTACCCCGACACCGTCGAGGTGCTGCGGTCGCTGCGGGAGCGCGGTCTGCGCACCGCGGTGGTCTCCAACATCGCGTTCGATATCCGCCCGGCGTTCGAGACGGCGGGAGCCGAGGCCGATGACTTCGTGCTCTCGTTCGAGGTCGGCGCGGTCAAACCCGATCCGCGGATCTTCCGCGTCGCGCTCGAACGACTCGGTGTCTCCGCCGAGGAGGCGGTGATGGTCGGCGACAGCGAGGAGAACGACGGTGCGGCGCGCGACCTCGGCTGCGACTTCGTTCTGGTGGACCCCCTGCCGGTCGCACACCGGCCGACCGGATTGATCGACGGGTTGCATGCCCACCTGGCCGGCCCGCGCGAAAGGTAGCGTCTGACCATATGGCCGACTCTGAGCGCATCACGCCGCCGTGGTGGCTGAAACCCATGAACAAGGTCTTCATGGGAGCCATGCGGCTGGGCATCGTCAAGGACGGTCCGGTGGTACTGACAGTGCCGGGCCGCAAGTCCGGCAAGCCGCGGTCGACGCCGATCACCCCGTTCACCGTCGACGGCACGCGCTATGTGGTGGGCGGCTTCCCCGGTGCGGACTGGGTGCGCAACGTCCGCGCCGCCGGCGTCGTCACCGTGACCCAGGGCAAACGGACCGAACAGGTACACATGGTCGAGGTGCCGGCCGACGAGGCCCGCCCGCCGCTGCACGCCTTCCCCACCCTGGTGCCGACCGGGGTGAGCTTCATGAAGAACGCCGGTTTGGTCACCGAGGGCAGGCCTGACGAATTCGAAGCGCTCGCCGGACGGTGCGCGGTGTTCCGGTTCGATCCGGTCTCATGACCCGGCTGCCACTGATCATCGCGGCTGCGCTGGTCGCCGCGGTCACGAATGCTCCTGCCGCCCAAGCTGATCCGATGTGCCCGGCCGGCGGAGCACCGCCGGGGTCGGCAAGCAAGCCCTACGACGGCGGCACCGTGTGGATCAGTCCGGACGGGCTCGTCGGCGTGAGCACCGCCGAGGGCAACGGCCGGGTCCGGGTGCCAAGCGCGTCTCCGATGCCGCTTCAGGCGATGGTGATCGACGCTCAGGCGAACGGTCAGCAGCAGCTCATCGTCAGCGACGGCCGCGTCGCGCACCTGTTTGCGCTGACCGGCTGCACCATCTCCGCTGTGTACGACGGGCAGGGTCAGCCGTTCCTGTTCGACCTGCAGAACCTGCGTGGCAACGGCACCGGAATCGGATGCAGTGACTTGGGTGACGGCCCGCGTCTGGTAGGACTGCAGGCGCTGCCCGACGGTGCCGGGTACACGGTGCGCCGCACCGCGATCGACCTGGACGGGTCGGCCGCGACCATCGGCCGCTCCGACACCGTCCCGGGCACGTCGCAGCAGGATCCGGTGGTCGCATGGGCGATGACCATCAGCTGTGGCGAGCGGACCATGACCCAGGACGGAGTTCAACAACCTTGAGCGCGGACAACCCCTTCGACCCGTCACTGTGGCGAGCCGTGGACGGCTTCGACGACCTGACCGACATCACCTACCACCGTCACGTCTCCGACGGCACCGTGCGGGTGGCGTTCAACCGGCCCGAGGTGCGCAACGCATTTCGCCCCCACACCGTCGACGAGCTGTACCGCGCGCTGGATCATGCCCGGATGTCACCCGACGTCGGCGTGGTGCTGCTGACCGGCAACGGGCCCTCGGCCAAGGACGGCGGCTGGGCGTTCTGCTCGGGCGGCGATCAGCGCATCCGGGGGCGCACCGGATATCAGTATGCCGAGGGCGAGACCGCCGACACCGTCGACGTCGCCCGCGCGGGACGCCTGCACATCCTCGAGGTGCAACGGCTCATCCGCTTCATGCCCAAGGTGGTCATCTGCCTGGTCAACGGCTGGGCCGCCGGCGGCGGGCACAGCCTGCACGTGGTGTGCGACCTGACCCTGGCCAGCCGCGAGCACGCCCGCTTCAAGCAGACCGACGCCGACGTGGGCAGCTTCGACGGCGGCTACGGCAGCGCGTATCTGGCGCGCCAGGTGGGGCAGAAGTTCGCCAGGGAGATCTTCTTCCTCGGGGAGACCTACACCGCCGAGCAGATGCACCAGATGGGCGCGGTCAACCGGGTGATCGACCACGCCGAGCTGGAGACCGCCGGGGTGGCGTGGGCGAAAGCCATCAACGGCAAATCGCCTCAGGCGCAACGCATGTTGAAGTTCGCGTTCAACCTGCTCGACGACGGCCTGGTCGGCCAGCAGCTGTTCGCCGGGGAAGCCACCCGGCTGGCCTATATGACCGACGAAGCCGTCGAGGGGCGCGACGCCTTCCTCGAGAAGCGCGAACCGGACTGGAGCCCGTTCCCGCGCTACTTCTGACATCGCACCTACCTAGAGACTCGGAACCCGTGAATCCGTTGCGCCGCAAGTTGACCGAAGCCATCGCATTGGCCGGCATGCGCCCCCCGTTCAGCATGCCCACCGGCACCACCGTCGACCTGCGCGGCAAGCGTGTCCTGGTGACCGGCGCGTCCTCCGGAATCGGGGAAGCCGGCGCCGAGTTGTTCGCACAGGCGGGAGCCGAGGTGGTCGTCGTGGCCCGCCGCGCTGATCTGCTCGACGCGGTCGCCGACCGCATCACCGCCGGCGGCGGGCAGGCGACCGCGATCCCCTGCGACCTTGCCGACCTCGACGCCGTCGACTCCCTGGTGGACACCGTCGGCGCGATCGACATCCTGGTCAACAATGCGGGCCGGTCGATCCGGCGGCCGCTGGCCGAGTCGCTGGATCGCTGGCATGACGTCGAACGCACCATGACCCTGAACTACTACTCGCCGCTGCGACTCATCCGGGGTTTCGCTCCGGGCATGATCGAACGCGGCGACGGGCACATCATCAACGTCTCGACATGGGGCGTGCTCAGCGAGGCTTCCCCATTGTTCGGTGTCTACAACGCCTCCAAGGCTGCGCTGAGCACGGTCAGCCGCGTCATCGAAACCGAATGGTCGGGCCAGGGCGTGCACTCGACAACGCTGTACTACCCGCTGGTCGCGACTCCAATGATCGCCCCGACCCGGGCCTACGACGGCCTGCCCGCGCTCACGCCGCAGGAGGCCGGCCAGTGGATGATCGAGGCCGCCCGGCACCGCCCGGTGCGCATCGCCCCGCGGATCGCCGTCACCGCCCGCGCCATCGACGTCGTCGCTCCCGGTGTGCTCAACCGGATGATGAAGCGTCAGCGCGTGCAGCCCAACTGAGGTAGACACGAGACCATGGAGATCCTGGCGAGTCGGACGCTGTTCCGGCCGGCCGACTATCCGCGCTCGGTCAGCTTCTACCGCGACGCCATCGGGCTGGCCATCGCCCGCGACTACGGCGGCGGCGTCGTGTTCTACGCCGGGCAGTCCCTCATCGAACTCGCCGCCCACGGCGCCCCGACGTCGCCGGGCGGTCCGTTTCCCGGCGCGCTGTGGCTTCAGGTCCGCGACGTCTACGCCACGCAGGATGAATTGCGAAGTCGCGGTGTGGAAATCGCCCGCGAAGCCCGCGAAGAACCCTGGGGACTACACGAGATGCACGTCACCGACCCCGACGGAGTCATACTGATCTTCGTACAGATTCCCGCCGACCACCCGTTGCGGCGGGATACCCGGAGTTAGAGCGCGGCCCCCACCAACGGCCACCCGACCGAGGCCAGCCGGGCCGCAACCTGGTTCAGCTCTTCAGGATTCGGCTCTTTTTCGATCACGTCACGGATAGCCTGATGCAGCTGCTCGGGCGTGACAGGGGTGTCGTAGTCAGTCTGCCGCAGGATGGCCGACGCGGCCTGAACGACCTCGTCCTCGGTCAGAGACCTCTTCAGCAGAGCCAGCAGGGGGTAATAATCCTTGGGCGGAACGCCTTCGGGATAGCCCTTGTGCAACCATCCGAGAACGCTCTCCAGAAAGTTGGGGTGCTCGTCGACAGTCATCGCAGCCTCACTTCTTGGGCAACATCGGGAACAAGTCAACGCCAAAGTGGTGAATGATCGTCGCCCGGGTGATCCATAGGACGGCGGTCACGATCACCAGGGAGACGAAGAGGAACAGGAGAATACCGACGTACTTCAGCGCCGGATTGGGCTTGTGGATGACGTGGTCGGCCTCTTCGCCGCCGGCGCCGAACGAATAGGCCAGCATGCCAGTCGCGAACAGGGCGGGCAGGCCTGCGCCGAGAATCAGCCCCACGACCAGCACCTTGAGGATCGACTCGAAGTAAACCATCTGCGTGTCCTTTGGTTGTCGGGTTGCGGTCAGACCGAAGCCGTGGGCTGGACGTCCTTCGGCTTTGAGGCCGCCCGAACCTCAGCTGGGACAACCGAGTTGGTCGAGGTGTCCCAATCGGCGTTGACGTTGCTGCTGTCGACCTTCTGCTGCTGGGCGCGCCACCACATGTAGCCGGACAGGCCCACCAGGATCACGAAGATGATCCCGTCACCTGCCAGCTGCGAGGAGGTGAGGGACTTCACTGCGTCGGACAGCCAGTAGGACAGCGCACCGACGAGTGCGGCTGCCGGCAGAGTGACCAGCCAGGCCACCGCCATCCGGCCGGCGACCGCCCAGCGCACCTCGGCGCCGGGCTTGCCCACGCCGCTGCCCAGGATCGAGCCCGTGGCGACGTGGGTGGTCGACAGCGCCATGCCGGCTGCGCTCGAGCTCAGGATGATCGCGGCCGAGGAGGCTTCCGCGGCGAGGCCCTGGGGGGACTCGATCTCCACCAGGCCCTTGCCGAGCGTGCGGATAACCCGCCAACCGCCGATGTACGTACCGAGGCCGATGGCCAGCGCGCAGGAAAGGATGATCCAGAACGGCAGGCCGTCCTTCTTGACGTCGCCGGTGAGGTGACCGGTGGTGATCAAAGCCAGCGCGATGACGCCCATCGTCTTCTGGGCGTCATTGGTGCCGTGCGCGAGCGCGACGAGGGAAGCCGTGGCGATCTGGCCCCACCGGAAGCCCTCCTCGCGACGCCGCGCCAGGACCTTCCGGGTGATCCGGTACACCAGCCAGGTGCCGCAGGCTGCGACGAGGCCGGCGATCACCGGTGCGGCGATGGCCGGGATGAGCACCTTCTCAGTGACGCCCTTCCAGTTGACACCCGCCATGCCGAGGGCCGCGAGACCGGCGCCGATCAGACCGCCGAAGAGTGCGTGCGAGGAACTGGAGGGGATGCCGAACAGCCAGGTGAGCAGGTTCCACAAGATGCCGCCGATGAGGCCGGCGAAGATGATCGTGAGGCCCATCGATGCGTCGATACCGGGTAGTAGCGCTCCGGTCTTGGCGTTCTGGACCTTGAGCACCGAGGTCGTCACCGTGACGGCGACCTCGACCGAGAGGAACGCGCCGACGAGATTCAGGATTCCCGCGAGCAGCACCGCGGTCTTGGGCTTCAGCGCCCCGGTGGCGATCGAGGTCGCCATCGCGTTTCCGGTGTCGTGGAAGCCGTTGGTGAAGTCGAATGCCAGTGCTGTGGCGATCAGCAGCACCAAAATGATCATCTCCGCGCTCATGGTTGTGATTGTGCTGGGTCATGGGACCTTGTGACTAGTTGCCGAAAGTCACCGAAAAGGCCCCGATCAGGGCATTTGCAAACCCCCCGAGAGCTGTTCATCGGCTGTTCACCTGCAAGAGTGCCGACGTTGGCCTATTTCGCTGGAGGCGGGGTAGATCCATACAGCGGGGCCTGTTGGCGCCGACTAACATTCTCGACGTCCATCGGGCGCCTTCGGACGCCCCGGCAAGGGAGATGCCGTGGTGTCCAATTTCATCACCAAGATCGTGGCCTGGATCAAATCCGGCTACCCCGACGGTGTTCCCCGCCCGGATCAGGTTCCGCTGTTCGCCCTTCTCCGTCGTCGGCTCACCGACGAGGAAGTCAAGGCCGTCGCACAGACACTCCTCGACAGCGGCGAGTTCGATCACATCGACATCGGCGTCCTCATCACAGAAATCACCGATGAACTGCCCGCGCCCGCGGACATCGAGCGGGTCCGGGCCAAGCTGGCCACCTACGGCTGGCCGCTGGACGATCCGCGCGACAGTGAGGACGCCGAATAACCACGCTGCGAGCGCTCGCGATTCCTCCCGGCCGGTCGGCACACTCACTGCTGGCCGCCCTCGGGGGTGTGCTCGACGGGCGTGACGCCCCACTGGTTCCCGTGCCCGCCGGAGATCTGCGGGAGAGCGAACTGCTGACGACCTCGTTGCGGGTCGGTGAAGAGATCGACGACGACGTCGCCCTGGTGGTGTCGACCTCAGGCACCACCGGAACACCCAAGGGAGCGATGCTCACCCCGTCCGCTCTGATCGCGAGCGCGGCGGCGACTCATGACCGCCTCGGCGGGCCGGGCACCTGGCTGCTCGCGCTGCCCACCCATCACATCGCCGGGATCCAGGTTCTGGTGCGCAGCCTGCAGGCTGGCACGGTGCCCGTCGAACTCGACGTCTCCGCAGGCTTCGATGTCACCGAATTGTCCACGGCGGTGGCGCAATTGGGCTCGGGTCGACGCTACACCTCGCTGGTGGCCACCCAGCTGGCGAAGGCGCTGCTGGATCCCGAAGCCACCGCTGCGCTGGCCGAACTCGACGCCGTGCTGCTCGGCGGCGGACCGGCCCCGCGGCCGGTGCTCGAGGGCGCGGCGGCCGCCGGCATCGCGGTGGTGCGCACCTACGGATCCAGCGAAACCGCCGGCGGCTGCGTCTATGACGGAGTTCCACTCGACGGGGTGCGGATACGGCTGGACGACGGCGCCCAGCCCGGCGAGGGGCGCATCGTGATCGGCGGGCCGACGCTGGCCAAGGGTTACCGCAACCCGCCGGACTCAGGTCCATTCGCCGGATCCGACGGCGATCCGTTCGCCGAGACGGGCTGGTTTCACACCGACGATCTCGGCATGGTCGACAACGACGGGCGGCTGGTGGTGCTGGGTCGCGCCGATGAGGCGATCAGCACGGGTGGGCTGACGGTGATGCCGGCGCCGGTCGAGGCCGTACTGTCGCGGCACCCGGCGGTCGCGGACTGCGCGGTGTTCGGAGTGCCCGACGATCGCCTCGGCCAGCGGGTGGTCGCCGCCGTCGTCGTCATCCCCGGTGCGGTCGAGCCGAGTGTGAGCGACATCAAGGAATACCTCGCCCAGACACTGGATTCGACGGCCGCACCGCGGGAACTCCACATCATCGACGAACTGCCCCGCCGGGGCATCGGCAAGGTGGACCGCCGGGCGTTGCGGCTCCGCTTCGAGAACGGTGGAGATTTGCCAGGCGGCTACGGTTGGTGAACAATCGTTCACTGAAGGAGGTCATTCCTATGGGCGACCTGAAGTATCTCGACCTACATGGTGACCAAGTGGCCTACCTCGATGAGGGCCAGGGCGAGGTGATCCTGCTGATCCACGGCATGGCAGGCAGTTCGCAGACCTGGCGGTCGGTGATCCGGCCGCTGTCGCGCAACTACCGCGTGGTGGCACCGGACCTGCTCGGCCACGGCCGCTCCGCCAAACCGCGCAGCGACTACTCGCTGGGCGCGTTCGCGGTATTACTGCGCGACCTGCTCGACGAGCTCGGAGTCGCACAGGCCACCGTCGTTGGGCACTCTCTCGGCGGCGGGGTGGCCATGCAGTTCGTCTACCAACATCCCGACTACGCGCGGCGGCTGGTCCTGATCGGCAGCGGCGGCCTGGGGCCCGATGTCGGGTGGACACTGCGGCTGCTGTCGGCCCCCGGAGCAGAGCTGATCATGCCGATCATCGCGCCACCGCCGGTGCTGAAGGTCGGCGAAAAGGTGCGCTCCCTGTTCGGCAAGATGGGAATCGGGTCGCCCCGCGGCGCCGAGATCTGGAACGCCTACAGCTCGTTCTCCGACGCCGAAACCCGACAGGCGTTCTTGCGCACGCTGCGCTCGGTGGTCGACTACCGCGGTCAGTCGGTCAGCGCGCTCAACCGCCTGCACGTCAAGGCGGATCTGCCGACTATGGCGATCTGGGGCGACCAGGACACCATCATCCCCGTCGACCACGGCTACGCCGCGCAGGCAACGCGGCCCGACGTCCGGCTGGAAGTACTGACCGGGGTGGGACATTTCCCCCAGGTGGAGCGGCCGACCGAGGTCGTCGAGCTCATCGAGGATTTCATCTCCACCGAACCGGGCGCCGTCATCGAGCAGCCCGCCACCCCTTTGTGATCTCGCGGTTCGCAGCCGCGCCTGTCGCGCGGTTGGCCACGGTGACTCCCGAGGGTCTGCCGCACGTGGTGCCGATCGTGTTCGCCGTCGACGACGGCGTCATCTACACCGCGGTCGACGGCAAACCGAAGTCCACGCAGCGGCTGCGCCGGCTGGCCAATATCGCGGCCAATCCCGGCGTCAGTGTTCTAGTGGACCACTACGCCGACGACTGGTCTCAGCTGTGGTGGGTCCGGGCCGACGGTATCGCCACGATCGTGGCGGATGGACCAGCCTTCGAGCGCGGTCGCGAGCTGTTGCGGGCGAAATACCCTCAGTATGAGTCGGTTTCACTTGACGGGCCGGCGCTGGTCGTCGCAGTCGAGAAGTGGGTGAGCTGGCCGAGGTAGGCCGCCTCGAGATCCACACCAGGGCTGTGGATCCGCACTTTTCACGACCCTGGAGTCGATCTCGCGGCGCTGTTCCAGTCGCGCCGTAAGCTGGGTACCCGTGAGCATCGGGCGCAAGGAAGCGATCGCGGTCAGCGTCGGCGGGCTCCTGTTGGCGGCGGCGTTCGTCGTGCCGGATCTGCATCTGGGCATCGTCACGCCGCTGGTCAATATGAAGCCGGCAGACCTCAAGGCATTCGCCGACGCCGCCCCCATTTTCGGCTGGTGGAACGCCCACGTGGGCTGGGGCACGGTGCCGGCCATCCTGATCGGCGCCGCGGCTGTGGTGTGGGGTACCTCGGTCGCCCAGCGACTGAGCTGGCGCGCACTGACCTTCACGGCGTGGGCGACCTCGTTCGCCTGGGCGTTCTCGCTGGCCATGATCGACGGCTGGCAGCGTGGGTTCGCCGGTCGGCTGACCGCCAGACACGAGTACCTGCGCCAGGTACCGACGATCACCGATATCCCCGAAGCTCTGCGCACGTTCTCCAGCAGAATCCTGGATTTCCAACCGAATTCGTGGATCACCCACGTTTCCGGGCACCCCCCGGGCGCCCTGCTCACCTTCGTGTGGCTCGATCGCATCGGGCTCGGCGGCGGTGCCTGGGCTGCGTTGTGGTGCGTGCTGATCGGTTCCAGTGCGGCCGCCGCGATCATCGTGGCGGTGCGGGCGCTGAGCGACGAGCCGACCGCGCGGCTGGTCGCGCCGTTCGTCGCGGTGGCCCCGACGGCCATCTGGATTGCGGTCTCCGCGGACGGCTACTTCACCGGAGTGGCCGCCTGGGGTATTGCCCTGCTGGCGTTGGCCGTTCGCCAGAAGGTGCGCTGGCCGTGGCTCGCCGCGACCGGGGCGGGCCTGCTGCTGGGGTGGGGAATCTTCCTCAACTACGGCCTGGCGCTGATTGCGCTGCCTGCGGTGGCGGTACTGATCTGTGCCGCCGACTGGCGGACGGCGCTTCGCACACTTCTTCCGGCGGTGCTGGCCGCGCTGGCGATCGTCGCGGTGTTCGCCGTGGCAGGGTTCTGGTGGTTCGACGGCTACATCCTTGTCCAGCAACGTTATTGGCAGGGCATCGCGAACAACCGGCCATTCCAGTACTGGGGTTGGGCCAACTTCGCCTCGGTGGTGTGCGCGATCGGTCTGGGCAGCGTCGCCGGCATCGGGCGGGTCTTCGACATCGCCGCGATCAGGCGCCGATCGGGCCTGCACATGCTGGTGCTGGCAGCCCTGGCGGCAATCGTGTTCGCCGACCTGTCAATGCTGTCCAAGGCCGAAACCGAACGGATCTGGCTGCCGTTCACAGTGTGGCTGACCGCTGCGGGAGCCCTGCTACCCGCCCGTACCCACCGATGGTGGTTGAGCCTCAACGTCGCCGGCGCCCTGCTGTTGAACCACCTGATTCTGACCAACTGGTAGCAAGCGGTCGCCGACGAGGTACAGCAGTGCCGCGCCCCACACCACCGCCAACGCGATCCAGAACCCGGCCTGATAGTTACGGTCCAGGACGGTGAGATTGTCCAGATGCAGACCGGGCTTGCTGTACACCGGAATCGCCAGGGCCACTAGTACTACCGTCAGCAACCCAGCCACCAGCACCGGTGTCCACCAGCGGTGCGGCAATACCCGCCGTCCGGCGAAACCCAAGGCCACACACAGCGGCGCGAACACCGCGTCGTGCAGCAACACCCCGATCAGCGACCAGGCCACGATCCGGATGATCACCTCGGTCGAGTTGTCCCACACCAGCACCGCGCCGTAGATCCCGACGGCCAGGCCCGCGACCACAAGAGCCGCCCGGATACCGTTCACGACACGACCTCGATCCTGGTCAACCACTTCGTCTGCAGCACACCGGGTCGAGTCGGCGCGATCAGCCGGCACGGGTAGCCGTGATCCAGATTGAGTGTCTCGCCGTTGATCTTCAACGCGATCAGCGTCTTCGAGTCCGCGGCGTGGCTGGCCGGCAGTACCGTGCGCGAGTACGGCCCCGGTCCCTCCAGCGAGATCATCCGGACATCGGAATCCGGCTTGCCACCAACTTCTTTGAGCAGATCAGCCAGCACCACACCGGTCCAGTCGGCCTCCGCGCTCCAGCCTTCGACACAGGCGATCGGCAGCCGGTGGGTGGTCTGCGGCAGCGCGCCGAGCTCGGCCAACGAGAACGCCTTGGTGGTGCCGCCGTTGACGACGGTCAGCCGATACTGCGGTGACTGCGCGGCGGGGATCACCCCGGCCGCCCACGCCGAGCGGTTCACCGGGACGCCCTGCGGCCCCTCGCCCGACCGGGGTGCCAGCACGGAGACCTTCCTGAGCCAGGAAACCGTTTGTCCGGCAGTAAGAACCGTTGCCACGCCCACCGCCAGCCAGGTACCTGCCAACACCGCGCGACGGCTCGGGCCGTGGTGCGGCATCAGCCCACCGGCCGCAACATCGTCGAGCGGTTCGCCCAGCGCGCGACGGATCACCGGGAGCTTGACGCCGATGTGCACCAGCACGGCCCCGGCCGCCACATAGGCCATCGCGTAATGGGTTGTGGTGAAGAAGAACTCGAACGCATACCACTGCGCGATGTTCATGATGCCGGTGGACAGCTGAAACAGCATGGAGCCCACCAGAACCAGGATCGAGGCCCGCTCCAGCTGCTTGGTGAGCCCGCCGATGATGGGACGCTCGAACAGTTTCGGGTACACCGACCACAGCTTGACCACCAGCAGCGGGATCGCCGCGATACCGGAGATCACGTGCAGGCCCTGGGTGAACTGATAGAGCCATACCGGCCGGGCGGGCCAGAAGAACCACGGCTGCGGATGCTGGATGAAGTGACTGATCAACCCCGTCACAAAGCAGATCGTCACGGCAATACCCAGTGCGACCCCGACCCTGGCCGTCACCGCGGTGCCACGCAAGGCGTACTTGGTGGCGACTTTCGCGTCCCCGGTCATTTCAGCGCGAGTGTAGCCACGACACGGTCGCCGATCGGGTGAATCGACACCAACGCCATCCCGACTTCATCTGCCAGCGTCGCCGCGCAATCCACGCCCACCGCAGCCCACCGAAACCACGGGCCGATGCTGCGCGACGATTCCAGGCGCACCCAGCTGGTACACACCCCGGCCACGGCCGGATCGAACTCCGCGACGCACCGGCCCCCGCGCGCCATCAGTTCGGCGGCCCGGCGCAGCACCCGCCACGGGTCGCCACCAAGGCCGACGTTGCCGTCGGCCAGCAGCACCGTGCGCCAGCGCCCGGTACCGGGAAGCGGGTCGAACACGTCGCGCAACAGGGCCGGAGCCCCGCTACGCCGGGCCATCCGCACCGCGGTCTCGGACTGGTCTACCCCGAGTGCGGGGATGCCACGCCGCACCAGGTCTGCCACCAAACGCCCTGGGCCGCAGCCTAAATCGATGGTCGGTCCGTCACACAGATCGACGACGGCGGAGTCGAAGCTCTTGTCCGAGCCCTGCCCTAGCCAGCTGTGCACCGGCAGGCGGTGCAGCCGGCCATCGTCGTGGCGCAGCCAGCAACACTCGCCGTCCAGGGCACGGTCGTAGAGCTGTCCCAACATGTCAAGCCTCTCGTGTGACACGCGCGAACCGGCTCGAAGACCGGCAGGCCGCGCGGACCAAAGGGATGTCGTCGACGGTGTCGACGTCGTGCAACTCCTCGACGAGCGACACGTTGACCACAGTGTGCCGCAGCGCGGCAAGCGTTACAGCGCCCGTGTCGGCTTGCGACATGGGCACATCACGCAGGCATTCGGCAGTGCCGGCCTCGGATACCCCGAGAATCCACCAGCCGCCGTCGCACGCCATCCCCAGCAGCGCGGGCGTGCTCAACAATGTTCGCGCGCAATTGGTGAGCAGTTCGGCATTCACCTGCGGGGTGTCCATCCCGATCTGCAGCACGGGCCGCCCCTCAGCGGCATCGGCGTGGGCGTTGGCCAGCCGGTCGGCGAAGTCGTCGCCCCGCTGGTCGATCACGGTGAACGCGCGCAACCGGTCGCGGATCTCCGCCTGTCGGCACGCCCGGTCGAGCTCGCCGGTCATCGCCACCACGCGCGCCGCCACCGGCGTCTCGGCCACCGCGTCGAGGGTGTCCAGCAATGCCGCCGCCGCGATCTCGGCGGCGGCTTCGTCACCCAGGGTCGCTGCCAGCCGGGTCTTGGCGAGCCCCGGTACCGGTGCCTTGGCCACCACGAGCACCGTCACCGGTATCGGGGGCTGTGTCACGAGATGACCTTCCAGAAGTCGACTGCTGCCGTGAAACTCCCCCGCACCGATCCGCTCACCTTCGACTTACCTCCGGTACGGGGGCCGTAGTCGACGTCGACCTCGACGACCCGCCATCCCGCAGCGGCGGCACGGACCAGTAATTCGAGCGGGTACCCAGATCGGCGGTCCGTCACGCCCAACCCGAGCAGGGCCTCGCGGCGGGCCACCCGCATCGGTGCGATGTCATGGACCGCCAACCCGTGCCGGGTGCGTAACCGCCAGCACACCGCAGCGGTGCCCAGCCGCGCATGCCAGGGCCATTTCAGGCCGCGCAAGGGCCGCCGGCGCCCGGTGACCATGTCGGCGCCACGCGCCAATTCGGCGACCAGACGCGGCAGATCGGCCGGATTCAGCGATCCGTCACCGTCGAGAACCGCCACCAATGGGGTTTCGGCGGCGACGACACCGGCGTGTACGGCCGATCCGTAGCCCGCCCGGGCTTCGGAAATCACCTCGGCGCCATGCACTTTGGCGACCTCCGCGGTGCCGTCTGTGCTGTTGTTGTCAACGACCAGAGCGCGATAACCAGCGGGAATGGCCGCGAGTACGGCGGGAAGTGACTCCGCCTCGTTGAGGCAGGGCAGCACCACCGTGACCGGATACGCGGACATGATGACAACTTAGGGCAGCGTTGGGGAGAGGATGACGAAACCGTGACGTTGGTGCAGGTGAGGGCCATTGTTCGTTACCCTCGGTTCTATGACGGCCAGGGTTCTGATCGCCGACGATGACACCGTCGTGCGCGATGTGGTGCGTCGTTACCTAGAGCGCGACGGCCTGGAAGTCACGGTTGCCGGCGACGGCAGCGAGGCACTGCGGGTCCTGGGCACCCAACGCATCGACGTGGCGGTGCTCGACGTGATGATGCCCGGACCCAACGGGCTGTCCCTGTGCCGCACGCTGCGCCAGGGCGGGGACTACAGCGTGCCGGTGATTCTGCTGACCGCCCTTGGCGAAGAGGACGACCGCATCGCGGGCCTGGAGGCCGGCGCCGACGACTACCTGACCAAGCCGTTCAGTCCGCGTGAGCTGGCGCTGCGGGTGCGATCGGTGCTGCGCCGCGCACCGTCGCCCGCGGCGGCGCTTCCGCTGGAGATCACCGTCGGCGACCTGACGGTGGCCACCGCGTCGCGGTCGGTGACCGTCGACGGCAAGCCGGTGGGGCTGACCAACCGAGAGTTTGATCTGCTGCTGTTCTTCCTGACCCACACCGACACCGTCTTCTCCCGCGAGGAGTTGCTGCAGAAAGTGTGGCGTTGGGATTTCGGTGACTTGTCGACGGTGACAGTGCACGTCAAGCGATTGCGCTCCAAGCTTGGCGAGCATCACCGCGTCCAAACGGTCTGGGGCCGTGGATATTTGTGGCGCGGTGAAGCCGGCGGCGGTGACCGTGCCACCGCGTGACATCGCTGAAATTGCCCTGCTGGCCCTGGCCTGTTCACTGCCGGTGGTGGTTTTTGGCTGGCTGATCATCCGGCTGGCCAGGTCGTGGTCGATGACGGTCACGATGGTGGCACTGGTGTTGATCCCGGTGCTGGCGACGCTGACCGGAGTCGTGGGGGCCAGCGGCTTCATGATCACCGACACCTTCGCCCGTACCGCCGTGGTGCTGGGCATCGTCGCGGTGGTGACGGTTCCGTCGGCGGTGATGCTGGCGCGCTACCAGGCTCGACGGACGGTGTGGGAGCAGGAGATTCGCGACGCCGAGCGGGCCGCCGAGCAGTCCCGGCGGCGGTTGGTCGCGTTCGTCAGCCACGACCTTCGCACTCCCCTGGCCGGTATCCGCGCACTGGCCGAGGCGATCGCCGACGGCGTGGTGAGCGACGACGAGGTTCAGGTTCAAGCCAAACACATCGAGCAGGAATCGATCCGGCTCTCGGAAATGGTCGACGACCTGTTCGAGATGTCGAAGATCAATGCCGGTGCGGTGTACGCGCCGTACGAGAAGGTGGCCCTCGACGAGGTGGTCGACGATGTTCTGTCGGCGCACCGGATCGCCTCCGAACGGGCGGGCGTGCACCTGGAGGTGTCGATGCCGCCCAAGCCGGTTCGAGTGGTCGGTAGCGACCGGGCATTGGTGCGCGTGCTGTCGAACCTGGTAGCCAATGCGATCGCCCACACCCCGACCGGCGGGACGGTGAAACTGGCGGTGGGCTCCGACGCCAAAGGCGCGTGGGCCCGGGTCGACGACACCGGCGTGGGGATCAACGAGGCGGATCTTCCCCGGGTGTTCGACGTCGCCTACCGCGGCTCCAACGGCCGGGTGTCGCGGGCCGACCCCTCGCTGCCGAGCGGTTCGGGCTTGGGACTGGCGATCGCGGCCGGGCTGGTGCAGGCCCATCGCGGCTCGCTCTCAGCACACAACCTGCCGACCGGGGCACGGTTCGAGGTACGACTTCCGCTCGCCGACTAGAGCTGATTGTCGTCCGACTAGGCTGGACATGCCGGTGAAGGGAGAGTCCGTTGTCTGTTGCCCAGCGTGAACGTGCCGCACTCGTCGAGAGCCTGCGCAGCGTAGGACCTGACGCACCCACTCTCTGCGAGGGATGGACGGCCCGAGACCTTGCTGCTCACTTGGTGATTCGCGAGTACCGCCTCGATGCGGCACCGGGCATCCTCATCCCGGCGTTCGCCGGACATACGGCCAAGGTGCAAGACGAGGTGGCCCGCGGCACCGAGTGGAACGCGCTGCTGGACAAGATCGCCGCGGGGCCGCCGTTGTATTCGCCGCTGAAGGCGCTCGACGCGGTGGCCAACGTCGCCGAGATGTTCATCCACACCGAAGACGTGCGCCGGGCACAGCCGGACTGGACGCCGCGGCCGACAGATCCGGAACTGGGCGCCAAGCTGCGCCGCACGCTGGGGATGACGGCCCGGCTGACGCTGGGCAAGATGCCGGCCCGCGTGGAACTACGCACACCGGACGGGCAGACGGTGCTCACCGCCAGCACCGGACCCGCCGTGACGGTCACCGGGCCGATCGAAGAACTCGTGTTGTTCGCTTCGGGGCGCGTGGCCCGAGTCGACTTCGATGGCGACGCGGCGGCCGTTCAGGCCGTGCGGGATGCACCCAAAAGCATGTAGACGCGCGCCGACCGTAACGCCGGCACTCAATCCTCCAGGGACCGGCACATCCGCTCGACGGCGTTGACGTAGTCCTCGATGAACTCCAGCACCACTTCGCGGGCGGGCCTGACCTTGTTCATCAGCCCGACACCCTGACCGACGAAGTACGTCGCCAACTGCTGAGCACCCGGATGACCGGTCTCGGCGAGCTTGTCGATCCGGCGCAGTACCGGTTCGGAGACCATCGACTGCAGCGGGAGTGGCAACGGCTGGCGGCCACCCTGGTTCGGCAGCCACGCGTCGGTCCAGTCCGAACGTAGTTGGCGCGACGGCTTTCCGGTGCGCCCGGCCGAGCGGACGGTGTCGCGCGAGGACGCGGCGAGCATCTTCTGCACGGTATAGGGGGCGGTCTCGGCCTCCTCCGTGGTCAACCACACCGAGCCCGTCCACGCACCGGCGGCACCGAGCGCGACCGAGGCCGCCATCTGCCGGCCGGTCACGATGCCGCCGGCGGCCAGCACCGGCACCGGCTTACCGATCGCCTCGATCGCCTCGATGACTTCGGGGATCAGCACCAGGGTGGTCACCTCGCCGCAGTGGCCGCCCGCCTCGGTGCCCTGCGCGATGATCAGGTCCACGCCGGCGTTGACCTGCTTGATGGCGTGCTCCTTGGCGCCGACCAGGGCCGCGACCGGAATGCCGGTCTGCTTGCCTGCCTCGATCATGTAGTCCGGCGGCACACCAAGTGCGTTGGCCATCAGCTTGATCGGGTGGTTCAGCGAGACCTCGAGCAGGCTCGCGCCGGTGTCACCGCTCAGCGACGAGGCAGCGACGCGCGGCTTGTCGTCCAGCTCGATGTCGTGTGCGGCCAGCAGTTCGTCGATGAAGCCGCGGAAGTCGGCGGGGATGCGGTCGGCGAGCTGGCCGACGGTGAGGTTCTCGCCTTTGCCCTCGAACTTGGCGGGCACGATGATGTCCACGCCGTAGGGCTTGCCCTTGACCTGCTCGTCGATCCAGCTCAGCTCCGCCTCGAGCTGATCGGGCCGAAACGCGGTGCCGCCGAGCACACCGAAGCCGCCTGCGTTGGTCACTGCCGCGACGACGTCGCGGCAGTGGCTGAAGGCGAACAGCGGGAAGTCGATGCCGAACTGGTCACAGATCTCTGTCTTCACGCGCCCCAGTATGCGCCCGCGGCGGCTCCCGACCAACCACCGGGTTGGGACAGCTCAGGCACGCAGTGGGGCAAACGCAAACTCTTGCAAACCGGCGGACGGGTCGATCACGGCCTGAAAGCCGAGGCGCTCGCGAGCCCGGGCCGGGTCCGCCACGATGTGGCGGACGTCGCCGCTGCGGTACGCACCCGTCACGACGGGCGCCGGCCCCCCGCGGGCCTCACACAGCCGGGTGGCGACATCCAGGATCGAGATCGGCCGCCCCGAGCAGACGTTGGCCGCCAGGAAGCCGCCCGCCTCCGATCGCACGGCGGCGACATTGGCGGCGGCGACGTCGTCGACGTGGATGAAGTCGCGCATCTGGCCGCCGTCCTCGAAAACCCTTGGCGGGTCGCCCTTTTCCAGGGACGACCGGAAGATCGCCGCCACCCCGGAGTAGGGGGTGTCGCGTGGCATCCCGGGGCCGTACACGTTGTGATAGCGCAGCGCCACCACCGAGCCGCCGGTCGATTCGGCCCATGCCAGCGCGTAGTGCTCCTGGGCGGTCTTGCTGGCGGCGTACAGACTGCGCGGCGTCAGCGGCGCGTCCTCGTCGACCAGCTGCCAGGCCAGCTCCTCACCGCCGAGCGGGCAGCGGTGCTCGAACACCCCGGTGTCCAGATCGGCCCGGGTGCGCGGCAGCGGATCGACCACCCCGTGCACCGGACAGGCGTAGCGGCCCTGCCCGTAGACCACCATCGACGACGCCAGCACCAGCCGGGTGATGCCCGCCTGGTACATCTGAGCCAACAGCACCGCGGTGCCGAAGTCGTTGTGGGTGGCGTAGGAGGGAGCGTCGGCCGTGTTGACCCCCGCGCCGACGACCGCAGCCTGGTGACAGACGACGTCGACTCCAACAAGCAAGGGTTGCAACGCATCTGCGTCGCGGACGTCGAGCCGGTGACAATCCTCGGGGAGTTCGGCACCGGCACCGTGCGCGGCACCCAGCAGCGCGTCCGCCGCCACCACCTCGTGCCCGTCGGCCACCAGTGCCGCCCAGACCCGGCTGCCGATGAAACCGGCCGCGCCGGTGAGCAGAACCCTCACGGCAGGTCGAACGGTAGCTCGACGCCCTCGTGGGCCAGGCAGTGCGTGCAGACCCGCTCGGAGTCCACCTGGTCGATCGCCTCGTGCACGAGCTTCTTGAACGGCACCAGGTTCTTCTCGAACTCCGCGAACACGTCGACCGCCCGCACCCCGGCTCCGACGTCGATCCCCGCGTCCAGATCCGTCACCAAAGCAATTGCTGCGTAACACATCTCAAGCTCCCGGGCGAGCACCGCCTCGGGGTATCCGGTCATGTTGATCAGGGTGAAACCCTGGCGCGCGAACCACTGGCTTTCCGCGCGGGTGGAAAACCGCGGACCCTGCACCACCACCATGGTTCCGCCGTCGATCACCCCGGGCAGACCGGTGGCCGCGGCCCGCAGCGTCGGGCAGTAGGGGTCAGCGAAGCCGACATGAATGCCGCCCGAGTCGAAGTAGGTATCGGCGCGGCCGCGGGTACGGTCCACCAGCTGGTCAGGCACCACGATCGAGCCCGGACCCAGTTCGTGAGTGAGGCTGCCCACCGCACACGGACCGAACACCCGACGCACCCCGAGCGCGCGCAGCGCCCACATGTTGGCCCGGTACGGGACGGTGTGCGGCGAGTACTCGTGACTCAGGCCGTGCCGCGGCAGGAACGCCACGTCGTACTCCCCCACCCGCCCGACTGTGATCGGCGCGCTGGGCTCGCCGTACGGGGTGTCGAGGTTGACACTGCGGGCGTCGGCACCGAAAAAGCTGTAGAAGCCGCTGCCGCCTATGACTCCGATCATCCGACCATTGTGGTGTATCGCGACGACTGCCCCCAAAGCCACTACGAACGCGGCACGCCGAGTGACGGATCGAGCTCCTTCAACCGGATGTTGATACGGCGGCAGCTGTCGCCCAAAGCGATCGCCTGACCTCTGCTCAGTTCGTTGAGAAAGTTCGCCCGCACGAGCCGGGAATACGTTTCCAGCGCAGCTTTCAACGATTTGGCACCGTGCGGAGTGATCCCTGCCATCACTCGTCGCCCGTCATCTCGGCCTGCGCGCCGATACACCAGTCGGCGCTGCTCGAGCCGTTGGGTTTGTTGGGTGAGGGTCCCCGGTGTGACCATCAGTGCCTCCGCGATCGCGCCCATCGGGCTGGGCCCATGGCTCTTCAGGTAGGCCAACATCTGGATGTCGACCAGACTCAACCGGTGGCTCTGGACCAGACCTTGGTTGACGATGTCATGCAGCACCTTTGCGACGAACTCGAAGTGCAGCCACGCAGTTGTCTCGACCTCGTCGAAGCCGAGTCTGAGGTAGCGCTGTTGCCGCACAGGCTGCGGCACCGGATCCTCTGCAACCCGCGCTGGGGACCCGCTCTCCGCATCGCCGCGAGCCATCCCGTCGGCTACTGGTCAGCGCCCCCGGCATTGTCGTTGCCCGCGCCCGAGTGGGGCCGGGCGCTCCTGGCGGAGGCAGCCTTCTTGGAGCCCGAACCCTTGGCGGCGTCGCCCGTGTCCGAAGCAACACCACCGGCGGAGGAAGCCGCAGCTTCAGACGACTTTGCCGGCACCTTGCCGCTCGGGCGGAAGCCGCCCGAGACAGACCGCGGGGAATCCTCGCCACCCTGGGTGGTCTTCGCCGGTTCGGACTGATCGCCCGACGGCACTGCTGATCCACCCGCGTTGGCGGTCTCGGTCGCCCCGACCTGACTGGTCGCCTCCGAGGTGTCCTCGGGTGCGGCGCTCGTTGCCGGCGCCGCTTCTGTGCTGGCGCCGGATGCCGCCGACAACGCAGCACCGCTGGGCGCCGTGGCCCCGAGCGCAGTACCGATCGCCCGCGGAATCGTCACCAGCAGGGTGTACGCGAGGCCCGCGTTGGCGCCGTTTTCATCCGGCGGTGTGAGCAGGCCCGGGTACAGGGAGCCGTCAAGAGTCGTATAGCCGTTGATGACCGCGCCGACCACCCTGGGCGCAACGTCGAAGATGGCCTGGACGGCAGCCGAGTAATTGGCTGCTCCAACCGCATCGACGAAGTCCTGAGCGGAGTCGCCGACCGCCCTGATCACCCCGCCGACCGGCCCGACGGTACCGATGAGGAGATTGACAAGAGTGCCGATGTCGGTGACCGCGTGGACCACCGCAGTCAGGTTGTCGGTGATCTGCGCGGGTATGGCGACTACGGGGAACAGCGGGAATCCGACCGCCAGAACGAACCCGATGAAGGCGTCGGACACGGTGGCGGCCGCGGCGGCTGGTTGCCCGTTGCTGAGCTGTTGGAATGCCGTCTGGAGAGCTTGCGGCGCCGCCGTCGTCAGGTAGTCGAACGCCGCCGTGGCCACGCCACCGAGGGCGGTCGCGGTGGTATCGCCGTAGCCGATCAGGTTGGTCAGGGCCTGCCTGGCCCCGGGCAGCGGGTCAGCCAACCATGCCGTGCCGAGTACGCCCGCATTGGTTACCGCGCTGGTGACCACGTTGACCCAGGGTGTGACTGGATCAGGAAGCCCCGTCAGGAAATCGGCGAATGTGGTGAGTTCGAGGCCTGCCACCGAGACGGCAGCGGCGGCTTCGATCCTCGGCAGCGTTCCGACTGGATGGATGGGGGCCAAGGCGGTCGCTCCGACTCCCACGAGCGCGACCCCGGTTGCGAACGATGACCGCACAGCAATGTGCATGACTACTCCCGTCGGGGGATTCTTGTGGACGCGGCAAAACCTACCGGAGGGAAATCTGAGTACCGTCGGCATTGCGGGAAAAACCGACCAATCCGCGGTTTAGGTCACACGACTCGCAATCCCACACCCCGGAGGATTTCCTGGTACGGCCCCGTTAGGTCGCTAGTAGCAAACAGTTCTTGCCCGCAGAGTATTTAAGGCCGCAACAATTGCCGCCGAGACTGGAACGCGTTCTTGGATAGAATTTGATTAGCTGGTGCGGCGAGGATAGCGGTTAAGCTGCTTGTAGGTAGGAATCTCTTTTGCTGACCCACTAGACCGGCAAGATTCTGTCGAGCGGGCCGCCGGGTTCGCTTTATGGATAGCAGCAATCATCTTGAAAATTCTTGCGGCAAAGCGACAGCGACTGGATTGGGGCTGTTTCGACCGACAGATGCGCAAAGCTGACCGCTTCCGGCGAAACGGACAGCGGCGCCACCAGCTACCCGGACAGACAACTGCGTGCTAGATCAGCAAACAACATCCAATACCCGGGGGTGGACACACCGCGGTTGCCTGCCACCGGTGCGTGCGACGATGGCGGGCATGGCAAGCGTCGCGCAGTGGATCGAGGGGGCCAGGCCCAGGACGCTGCCCAACGCGATCGCTCCGGTCATCGCCGGCACCGGGGCGGCGGCCTGGCTGCATGCGGCTGTGTGGTGGAAGGCCCTGCTGGCGCTGGCCGTGTCGATGGCCTTGATCGTGGGTGTCAACTACGCCAACGACTACTCCGACGGAATCCGCGGCACCGATGACGTGCGCTCCGGACCGCTACGGCTGGTGGGTTCCAAGCTGGCCACGCCGCGCGCGGTGCTCACCGCCGCCGTCGTCAGCCTGACGCTGGGCGCGGTCGCCGGGCTCGCGCTGGCGGTCCTGAGCGCGCCCTGGCTGATCGCGGTCGGCGCGGTCTGTATCGCCGGGGCGTGGCTCTACACCGGCGGCTCCCGGCCCTACGGCTATGCCGGGCTCGGTGAGATCGCGGTGTTCGTGTTCTTCGGACTCGTCGCGGTCCTGGGCACCCAGTACACCCAGGCGCTGCGCGTCGACTGGGTCGGTGCGGCGCTGGCGGTGGCCACCGGGGCGCTGTCCTCGGCGGTGCTGGTCGCCAACAACCTGCGCGACATCCCCACCGACACACTGGCCGGCAAGGTGACGCTGGCGGTCCGTCTCGGCGATGCCCGCACCCGGCTGCTGTATCAGGGCCTGCTGGGCGTGGCCGGCCTACTGACCCTGGCGCTGATGGCGGCCACCCCGTGGTGTGCGGTCGGCCTGGTGGCCGTACCGCTGGCGATCCGCGCCGCCGGCCCGGTGCGCCGCGGACTTGGTGGCCGCGAGCTCATCCCGGTGCTGCGGGACACCGGCCTGACGATGCTGGTGTGGTCGATCGCGGTCGCCGCGGCGCTGGGGCTGGGCTAGTCCGTCGGTTTGTCCCCGCGCAGCCGGGCCCGCAGTTGGTCGCGGTCGGTGCGGCGGCGTTCGTCGACCTGCGCGATGCTGGCGGTGGCCCGCTTGCGCAGCGGGGCCAGCACCCAGATGCCCAGCGGCAGCGCGATGACGATCGCGAACAGCACCGCGATCACCAGAGGAAACTCGTGGATGCCGATCAGCTGGGCAAAGTAATAGATCGCAGCGGTCAGAACGACCACCAGAACGAGCCTCGCCAGCGTGTACACGACGACGTCCCGGATCATGCGGCCAGTTGAGCCGCCCGAATTGTCTGACACGGCGCCGAGCCTACCGACGCGCGTATATTCGGACCAAGGAGGTTGTCGTGCTGTTCATGTTGCTGGCCTTGATTATCGCCGCCATCGTCTACGTTGGCTGGCGGGCGATTCGAGCGCAGGCGAACCGTCCCAAGACGCGCGTCATCGGACCCGACGACGATCCGGATTTCCTGTGGCGGCTCAACCACGGGGACAACAAACCCCGCTAGGCGAACCGCTCATGAGGGTCGGCGGCGGGAAACCCGTCAGCGACGACCGCCGCCAGCCCGATCAATGCTTCCCTGGTCTTCGGCCGTAGCCGCTCCAACTCGATCTCGGCGCCCTCTTCAAGATGCGGGTCGAACGGGACCACCTGCACCGAGCGGCATCGCCGGGAGAAGTGGTCGACCACCTTCTGCATGTCGACCTTGCCCGAGCGTGGGCGCACGGCGTTGATGACGCACACCGAACGGCGCACCAGGTCCTGGTGGCCGTGGGCGTCGAGCCAGTCCAACGTCGCCGAGGCGCTGCGTGCACCGTCCACCGAACCCGAACTGACCACGATCAACGTGTCCGCCTTGGCCAGCACCGACGACATCGCCGAGTGCATCAGGCCGGTGCCGCAGTCGGTGAGCACCAGGCTGTAGAAGCGCTCCAGCACCTCCAGTGCCCGGTCGTAATCCTCGGCGCTGAACGCCTGCGACACCGCCGGGTCGCTCTCGGAGGCCAGCACCTCGAGTCTGCTGGGACCCTGCGAGGTGTAGCCACGCACGTCGCTGTAGCGCTCGATGCCCTCGGCGTCACGCAACAGGTGCCGCACGGTGGCCGGGGTCTCCAAGGGCACCTTCTGGCTCAGCGTGCCGCGGTCCGGGTTGGCATCCACAGCGATGACCCGGTCACCGCGGATGGAGGCGAACGTGCCGCCGAGAGTGGCGGTGATCGTCGTCTTGCCCACGCCGCCCTTCAACGACAGCAGGGCGATCTTGTAGCAGCCGTGCAGGGGACGGTTCACCTGGGCGACGAGGTTCTTGTTGCGGGAGTCGCGGGGGCTCTCGCCGACGTTGATCAACTTTCCCGAGGCCAGATACAGCGCCCGGCGCCAGCCCGAGGAGGGCGGCGGCTTCACCTGGCGCAGCAGCGCGCTCGTCGACAGATCCGGGTACGGCGTCGGCGGGACGGTGGGCCGATAGGACGGCGCCGGCACCTCGTTGACGTAGGTGTTGTAGTACGCCGACACCGCCGGGATGGGATCGAGCGGGATGCCGATGGGCGGCGTCGAAGCCATCCAATCGGGTTCCGGTTGCGCTGCCGACGTGGCGGGATCGGAGAACCGCTGCGCGCGGAACACCGTTGTCGCATCAGTCAATTCGTGGTCCGGGCGCAGACCATGTCGATCGGACACGTGCACTTCCCCCTGACGTTCGTTTCGGGTCGAGTGATTCTCGTGCGGTGCCTCAAACCCTAGCGCAGGGTCCGATCAGCTGACTCCGGCGTACGAGTGCAGGCCCACGGTCACCAGGTTGATGAAGAACAGATTGAAGACCATCGCCACGAAGCCGACCACGTTGATCCAGGCGGCCTTCTTGTCGCGCCAACCGGCCGTCGAGCGGGCGTGCAGGTAGGCGGCGTACACCACCCATGCGATGAACGACACCGTCTCCTTGGGATCCCAGCCCCAGTAGCGGCCCCAGGCCTCCTCGGCCCAGATCGCGCCGAAGATCACACCGAACCCGAAGATCGGGAACGCGAAGATCGTGGTGCGGTAGGCGATGCGGTCCAGCGTCTGCGCGTCGGGCAGTTTCGCCACGATCCGGGCCAGCGTGCCGTCACTGGTCGGGTCGCCGAACCGCGACATCTTCAGCAGGAACAGGATGCTGGCCACACCGGCGACCAGGAACACCCCGGAGCCGAGGCTGACCACCGAGACGTGGATGGGCAGCCAGTAGGACTGCAGCGCGGGCATGACGGGCGCGGCGTTGGTGTAGAGCCACTTGCCCGACACCGCCAGCAGGATGAGCACCGGAACCAGGACGAACACCCACAGGGCGCGGTACTGCGGCCTGCGCAGCACCACCGCGGCCGCCACCAGACCGCAGAAGCTGGTCAGGTTGATGAACTCGTACATGTTGCCCCACGGCACGCGGGTGGTGGCCAGCCCGCGCAGCACGATGCAGGCGAACAACAGCGCGATGCCGACGTACACCAGGGACAGACCGGCCTTGCCGATGCGCTCGTCAGTCGACAGTTTGGGGGCGTCCACCACGACACCGGGCCGATCGCTGTCGGCGGTGACGGCTGTGCCTGATGTCGCCGGCCCAGCGGCTCCGCCGGCTGACACCAGCTCGCGGGCTTCGACCTTGCGGCCCCGGCTGTAGGCCAGCTCCACGGCCAGCAGCAGCAGTGCACCGACCAGGACGACGATCGACGATGTGAACGCCCAGTCGGAGTACCGGGCCAGGCCGATGTCGATGTGTTCGGTATTCACGCTCTCAGACCTTCTCTTGCGACGGCGCCGCGTCCGGCACGTCGGTCAACAACCGCTCGGTGAGCTTCTCGAACTCGCTGCCCCACCCGGAGTTATCGGTACGGGCCAGACCGCCCAGCTCGATGTTCACCGTACCGGGGGGTTGGGCGGACGGTTCAATCCTGGCCCACACCCGGCGGCGGCGCACGATCAGCGACACCAGCAGCCCCGCCATCATCGACATCGCGAACACCAGCACCCACACCTGGCCCGGGTCGTGGGAGACCTGCAGGTTGACGAACGGGGTGGCGTTGTCGAACTTCACCACGGTGCCGTCGTCGAGGCGCACTTCCTCGCCCTGGCGCAGGTTGACCCGCTTGACCTTGGTCAGCCGCTTCTGTTCGAGCAGCCGGTGATCCAGGGTGAACAACGACTGCGGGCGACCGGTGTCCAGCCCGGTGTCGCCGCGGTAGATGTCGATGGCGACGGCGGGATCGTTGAGTGCCGGGTAGCTCGACGACAGCAGGGTGCCGTCGAATTCGGCGGTCGGCGCGAACAGGCCCATGATGGCGAGCTGATGCTTGCGGCGTTCGTCGGCGTCGGGGTACATACCACCGGGCGGGTCGACGCGGATCACGCCCGACGACAGCAGAGTGCGGGGGTCGTCGGGCCGCCACTGCAGGGTCTGGGTGCGCTTCTGCCCGTTGGGGAACGTGACGGTGAACGTCGGCGCATATCCGTGGCCCTGCAGATACACCCGGTCACCGCCGATGCGCAGCGGGTGGTTGACCTCGAGGCGGTAGGGCCGCCAGGTGCCGGTGGCCAGGTCGGCCCCGGCCTGGTATTCGATGTCTGAGGCGAAGGACGTGGCCTGCCCGCCGGGGAGGTATCGGGCCTGGAAGTCGTTGACTTTGACACACATCGGGTACAGCGAGGTGCCGTCGACGTTGTTGCCGGCGCGGAACGAATCGAATGCGGCCGGGGAGGCCGAGCAGAACCCCGGGCCGCCGTTGGCGATGACGATGACGTTGCCCTCGTAGCCGAACAGCTTGCCGACCGCGATGGCCACCAGCAGGCCCAGCAGCGAAAAGTGGAAGACGATGTTGCCGAACTCGCGCAGGTAGCCCTTCTCGGCCGACACCTCCAGGCCCTCGTCGGTCTTGCGGGTGACGCGGCGCCAGCCCCGCAGCCGTCCGGTGATCGCCGCCGCGACCGCGTCCGGGGTTCCGGTGAGCTCGGCGCTCGCGTACTTGGGCAGCCGGGACAGGTTGCGCGGCGCGGGAACCGGGGTCGAGCGCAGGGTGCGGACGTGCTCGAGCATCCGCGGGGTGAGGCAGCCCACCAGCGAGATGAACAGCAGCGCGTAGATCGCGGTGAACCAGAAGCTGGAGAACACTCCGAAGAACTGCAGCCGGTCCAGCCACGGCCCGATGATGTTGTGGTCGGCGATGTACTGCTCGACCTTGGCCTCGTTGAGGCTGCGCTGCGGCAGCAGCGCACCGGGGACGGCGGCCAGTGCAAGCAGGAACAGCAGCACCAGGGCAGTGCCCATCGAGGTCAGTGCGCGCCACAGATTGCGGGGCAGCCGCGCGAGCCGACGCAAAGGTCCTGCGGGCGTCGGCGTATCGGGGATTTCGGTGTCTGCTTGCCAAGCGGAGGTGGTCATATCGGGAGCCTCACGTCGGAGACGAAGGCGTCGCGCACCCAGGACACGAAGTCGCTCCACAACCCGGTGACCAGCGCCAGGCCGACGGCGATGAGCAGCAGACCACCGAAGATCTGGATCGCCCGGGTGTGGCGGCGCAGCCAGCCGAATCCGTTGACCGCCCAGCCTGATCCGAGGGCCAGCAGCACGAACGGGATACCCAGACCGAGACAGTAGGCGATGACGAGCAGCACGCCGCGGGCGACGTTGGCGCCGTCGGTGGCCGAGGCGACGGTGATCACCCCGGTCAGCGTCGGGCCCAGACAGGGTGTCCAGCCGAGGCCGAACACCGCACCCAGCAGGGGCGCACCGGCGAGGCCGGCGAAGCGGCGGGGGGTGAACCTGGCCTGGCGCTGCAGCGCGGGCACGAACCCGATGAACACCAAGCCCATCACGATGGTCAGCACCCCACCGACCCGTTGCAGCAGAACCTGATTGGTGATCAGCGCGGTCGTCATGCCCAGCACCGCGACGGTGCCGAGGACGAACACCGCGGTGAAGCCCGCCACGAACAGCAGTGCTGAGCCGGCTACCCGCCACCGGGTGGTGGGTGGGAAGGCCAGGGGCTGGGTCTTGAGCGCGACCCGGCCGGTGGCCGCGTCGAGGTCGTCCACGCCGACGACGGCCGCCAGATAGGACAGGTAGCCCGGCACCAACGGCACCACGCACGGCGAGGCGAACGACACCAGTCCGGCGAGCACGCAGACACCCAGGGCCAGCAGCAGCGGCCCCGCGGCGGCGGTCTGGGCGAATCCGGTCACGGCGCAGCCGGTTTCGCCGACGGCCCGGGTTCGGCGGCAAGCCGCTGCACCACCGGAAGCAGGTCCTCGGCGAGCAGTTCGCGCAGGAACACCGCGGCCACCCGGTGCTCGCGGTCGAGCACGATGGTCGACGGGATGACGGTGGTGGGGTACTTGCCGCCGAAGGCGATCATGGTCCGCATCGCCGGGTCGTAGATCGACGGGAACGTCACCTTGCGGTCGGTGACGAAATCCTGCGGCGCGGTGATGTCGTTGTCACGCACGTCGATACCGAGGAAGGCCACACCGAGGTCGCGCGTCTGGTTGTAGACCTTCTCCAGCTGGGTGATCTCCGAGCGGCAGGGACCACACCACTGGCCCCAGACGTTGATCACCACGACCTTGCCCCCGAAGTCGTTGACGGAGATCGTTTTCGACGGGTCCATCAGTTCCGGGCCCGACAGCGGGCCGGGCTTGCCGCGGCTGGCCGGCGGGTCGTAGACGATGTCGGTCTTGCCACCCGGTGCGACGAACTCGAACGTCCCGCCCTGGGCGACGGCGTCGTCACCAGTGGAGCAGCCGGCCAGTACCGCCACCGCCACCAGGAGGACCGCCAGCCGCTTCACTGCCCGCCGAGCTCCGAGTAGCCCCAGCCGACGTAGTCGTCGCCGTCGAAGTAGAGCGACGTCAGCGATGCCAGGTTGCACAGCCTTCGGGTTGGAAAGTGATGCAGCGGAAGGTCATTCATCGCCCGACGTAGCGTCTCGACGGGCAGTTGGTGGCTGACGCACACCGCCTCGTGTCCGGTGGCCTTGGCCCTGGCCCGGTCGACCGCGGCTTTCATCCGCACGGCGATCTGGTGGTAGGGCTCGCCCCAGGTCGGCTGTCGCGGGTTGCGCAGATGCCACCAGTTGCGCGGGTCGCGCAACGCACCGTCACCCGGGGATACCTTCTGGCCCTGGAAGACGTTGAGCGACTCGATGAGCTCGTCGTCGACGTCGACCGCCAGACCGTGATGGGCGGCGATCGGCGCGGCGGTCTCTTGCGCACGCTCCAGCGGAGAGGCCACCACGTAGACGATGTCGCGGCTAGCCAGCCAGCTGGCCACCGCCGCGGCCTGGGCCCGGCCGCGCTCGGAGAGGTGGAAATCGGGCAGGCGGCCATACAGAATGCCGTCGGGGTTGTGCACTTCGCCGTGACGCATCACGTGCACGACCGTCCGGACGCTCGGGGCCGGCGCATCAGATTGAGTCTGAGTGGGTTCAATGCTCACTGCTTGGCCTCCGCGGCAGCTCGCGCGGCCGCCGGTAGCGCGGCCGCGATCCGGTCGAATGCGGCGTCGTCCAAAGCAGCTGAGACGAACCAGGTTTCGAAGGCACTCGGCGGCGCGTACACGCCGCCTGCCAGCAGGGCGTGGAAGAACGCCGGGAAGCGCCAGGTCTCGCTGGCCCGCGCCGAGGCGAAGTCCGTCACCGGCGTAGCGGAGAAGAACACCGACAGGAAGTTGCCGGCCCGCGGAACCTGATGGATGACACCGGCTTCGGTAAGCGCGTCGCAGAGAAGACCGGCCAGCTGGTCGGCGTTGGCGTTCAGCTTGGTGTACACCGCGTCGTCGGCGTGGCGCAGCGTGGCCAGCCCGGCGGCCACCGCCACCGGGTTACCCGACAGCGTGCCTGCCTGATACACCGGGCCCAGCGGGGCCAGCCGTTCCATGACGTCGCGGCGGCCGCCGAACGCCGCGGCGGGCAGGCCACCGCTCATCACTTTGCCGAACGTAAACAGGTCGGCGTCCACCGGATCAAGCCCGTACCAACCGCTTCGGCTCATCCGGAATCCGGTCATCACCTCGTCGATGATCAGCAGCGTCCCGTACTCGGCGGTGATGCGGCGCAGTTCGGCGTTGTAGCCCGGCAGCGGCGCGACCGCACCCATGTTGCCCGGGCACGCCTCGGTGATCACCGCGGCGATGGTGTCGCCGAACTTGGCGAACGACTCCTCGACAGCGGCAATATCGTTGTAGGGCAACACGATGGTGTCCGCAGCGGTGGCACCGGTGACACCCGGCGAGGACGGCAGGCCCAGCGTGGCCACCCCGGAGCCGGCGTCGGCCAGCAGCGCATCCACGTGTCCGTGGTAGCAACCGGAGAACTTGATGACCTTCGAGCGTCCGGTGAACCCGCGGGCCAGGCGCACCGCGCTCATGGTGGCCTCGGTGCCGGAGTTCACCAGCCGTACCCGCTCGACCGGCGCCACCCGGTCGATGATCTCGGTGGCCAGGTCCGTCTCGCCGGGCGTGGGAGCGCCGAACGACAGCCCGTTGGCCGCTGCGCGTTGCACCGCCTCGACGACGGCAGGGTGGGCGTGGCCCAGGATCATCGGACCCCACGAGCAGACCAGGTCGACGTAGCGGTTGTCGTCGGCGTCGGTCAGCCAGTAGCCCTTGGCGGAGGTGATGTACCGCGGGGTGCCGCCGACGGAGTTGAACGCCCGTACCGGGGAGTTGACCCCGCCGGGAATGACCGCACAGGCTTCGGCGAACAT
This sequence comes from Mycobacterium sp. NBC_00419, assembly GCF_036023875.1. Classification (NCBI taxonomy): domain Bacteria; kingdom Bacillati; phylum Actinomycetota; class Actinomycetes; order Mycobacteriales; family Mycobacteriaceae; genus Mycobacterium; species Mycobacterium sp. NBC_00419. The sequence continues at coordinate 3,578,558 of NZ_CP107931.1, read as the reverse complement.
CCTCGCCGAGGCGGCGGTGTGTGCGGCCTGGTCAGTACTGCTCATGGCCACCAGTGTCCCAGTCGCGGCGGGGTGGTCAACTACAGGGTGTAGGAGCCGGGGCGGGCGGGCCTGCTCACGCCAGACCGGCGACCAATAGGTCGAGCAGGTGCTCGAAGCTGACGTCGGCGTTCGGCGTCTGACCGATGCCGGCGATCTCGATGGTGACGGCGCCGTGCACCGCGCTCCAGACGGACTGGGCGGACTCGGTCGGGCTGCTCGCCGCGTCACCGGTGGCGAACGCGTGGATCAGATCCACCAGCACGGCGAAGACGGTGTGACCGTGCTCCGCGGCCGGCGACGTCTGGTCCTCCAGCGGGGTCCCGGTCGCGAAGATCAGCCCGTATCGGGCGGGGTGGGCCAGCGCGTAGGTGCGGTAGTTCCGGCAGGCCTGGCGGAACCGCTCGACCGGATCGCCATCGGCGGAGTCGTCAATGACGACGCCCAGTTCATCCAGTGCCCGGATAGCAAGCGCGGCGAGCAGGGCCTCCTTGTTGGCGAACCTGTTGTAGACACTCATGGGCGCGACCGCGGCCTCGTTTGCGACGGCCCGGATCGTGACGCCGGCCGTTCCCTGGCGATCCAGCACGGTCTCGGCCGCGTGTAACACCACGGCCGAGACCTCTTCGCTGGCGGTGCGGCGACGTCGCGGAGTTGTCGTCATGACCGGCCGGCGACACCTCGGTCGGTCAGCCAGGCCAGCGCGGTGTCGGCGACGTCGCGCCAACCGTCGTCGATGGTCAGCGAGTGACCGCGCCCGTCGAACTCGTGGAAATCGGTGATCGCGTCCGATTTCCGGTACAGCCCGTGGGTAGCTTTGGCGCTGACGTAGGGCACGGTGTGATCGGCCGTACCGGCGGTGATCAACAGCGGTCCGCGATCGCTGGCGGCAGTGTCGATTTTCGCGGGCGAATCCGGGGCGAAGTTCGCGACCGCGGCCTGGAACAGCGGCTTGGCCGGCGACGGAATGGACCACTGGTCCCACAGTGCGTCGGATTCGGCGGACGTGAGCGCGTTGCCGAATGCGTAGCGCCACTGCGCCTGGGTCAGCCCCTTGGCTCGGCCGCGGTTGAGCGGATTGCCCAAGACGGGGAAGGCTGAGCGCAACTGCGCGATCGGCAGCGGCTTGACGCCCTTGATGGGGGCGGGGTCGATGGCGATGGCAGCGGCTGCCTTGTGCTGCCCGAGCAGCTTCTGGGCGATCAGCCCGCCGAAGGAGTGTCCGATCACCACCGGCGGGGTGTCGAACTGGTCGAGGATCTTCGCGAAGTGGTCGGTCAGCTCGTCGATGCCGAATCCCGCTTGGTCCGAGGGGTTTTCGCGGGTGGCGGCAACCGTGGCATGTTCGCCCGGCCAGGCCGGGGCGATGGCTTGGTAGCCCTGGGCGGCGAAGTGGTCGATCCATGGCTGCCAGGCGGAACTGGCGACCCACAGTCCGTGGATGAAGACGACGTTGGTCATGAGGTGGTCCTCCTGTCGAGGCTTCGCTGTTCCTTATGGAACAACGTTACATAAGTGTGCAATCGGTTGAACACGTGCAGGGGAACAAGAAATTCCCGGGCCGGCGTGTGCGTAATCACAGCGCGGCGAGGGACGGCATAGGGTCGTTATCGGTGACTGAAGTCCGGATCTTTGCCAACCAGAGGAGGCGGGATGAGCAAGCACTACGGCACCATCGCGTTCACCCCGGCCGTCCGTGACGTGCAGCGAGCACACGGCAGCGTGGGCTTCTACGATCGCAAGCGCGTCCAGGGCAAGGCCGCGCCCGGCGCTGACGCGCTGACCGAGGACGAGAAGGACTACCTCGCCGAGCGGGACTCGTTCTATCTCTCCACCGTCAGCGAGTCCGGCTGGCCCTACGTCCAATTCCGCGGCGGCCCAGTCGGTTTCCTGCGTGTCGTCGACGACCACACCATCGGATGGGCGGACTTCCGCGGGAATCTGCAATACATCAGCACCGGCAATCTCGCCGGCGACGCCCGGGTCGCCCTGATCGCCGTGGACTACGCACACCGGCGCCGGCTGAAGATCTTCGGCCACGCCCGCGTCGTCACCACCGAGGACGACCCCGCCCTCGTCGAGACCTTCGCCGATCCGGGCTACGACGCCGAGGTGGAACGCGCCGTCCTGGTCAGCGTCGAGGCCTTCGATTGGAACTGTCCGCAGCACATCACGCCCCGGTTCACCGCGGCCGAACTCGAACCCCACGTCGCCCCGCTGCAGCGCCAACTGTCGGCTCTGGAAGCCGAGAACGCGCAGCTGCGTGCGAGGCTCGACGGCGGCTGATAACACCAGCAGGTCACTCCCAGCAACGATGCTGATGGATGCGCATATTCTCTACGCGTGTCCTCCGTGTCCGACCGCATGAGCCGACGCCATCTGGCGTCGGGCTCCGAGGTGGGCACCCCCGCCACAATCACCCTGGCCGAGCTTGACCGCGGTCAGCGCGCCAAGGTCGTCGGCTACGGCGACGAGGTCGAAGCCAGCACCGCCCGCCGGTTCTTCGACCTCGGCATAGTCCCCGGAATCGAGGTCACCATGGTGCGCCGGGCGCCGCTGCGCGACCCGGTGATCTTCCGGGTGGGCGACTACGAGATCGCCCTGCGGACCACGCAGTCGCGCTGCATCCACGTGGAACGGGTGCATTGAGCGGACATCACCACCACGGCGGCGGAACCGCCGAGGCCAACATAGGGCTGACCCGCTTCGCCGTCGTCGGCAGCCCCAACTCGGGCAAAACCACCCTGTTCAACGCGATGACCGGTTTGCACGCCAAGACGGGCAACTACCCGGGCGTCACCGTGGCCCGCTTCGAAGGCCGGATGCGGCTCGACGACCAGCAGGCCGTCGTCGTCGAAGACCTGCCCGGCACCTACAGCCTTGATCCGATCAGCCCGGACGAGCAGATCGTCGTCGATGTCCTCGACACCGACCACCACAACACCCGCGTCGACGTCCCCGACGCCCTACTGGTGTTGCTCAACGCCACCACCCTGCGCCGCTCCTTAGGGCTGCTGGCGCAGCTGCTGCAGACCGGTCTGCCCGCGTGCGTGGTGCTGACCTTCACCGACGACCTCACGCGGCGGCAGGGCACGCTGGACGTCAACGCGCTGAGCCGGGCAATCGGCGTTCCCGTCATCCCGGTGATCGCCGGGCACCGCGACGGAGTGACGGCGCTGCGGGCGGCGATGACCGACCACCGGTCGTGGAGCACGCCGGTGGTGCTGCCGCCCACCGAGACCACCGAGGTGACCGCGTGGGTGGATTCGGTGCTGGGGGCCGCGGGCTACCAGGTCCCCGACCTCGACCACCGGACCCGGCGTATCGACGCGGTGCTGCTGCACCCGGTGGCGGGCACGCTGATCTTCCTGGCGACCATGTTCGTCTTCTTCCAGACGATCTTCACCGTCGCCGCACCACTGCAGGACTACGTCGCGCAGTTCTTCGGCTGGCTGGGCGACCTGGTGGCCAACCACGTCCACGTCTCCTGGCTGTCGGCGTTCCTGTCCCAGGCCGTCATCGGCGGTGTCGGCAGTGTGTTGGTGTTCGTGCCGCAGATCGTGCTGTTGTTCGTCCTGATCGCCCTGCTGGAGGGCACCGGGTATCTGGCCCGCGCGGCGTTCCTGATGGACCGCGTGATGGCCCGCGCCGGGCTGGAAGGCCGCGCATTCGTGGCGCTGCTGTCGTCGGTCGCGTGCGCCATCCCCGGGATCATGGCGACCCGCTCGCTGCCGTCGGCCAAGGACCGGTTGGCGACGATGATGGGCGCGCCGCTGATGACCTGCTCGGCGCGGCTTCCGGTGTACATCCTGCTGATCAGCATGCTGCTGAGCGCCGACGCACGGGTCGGGCCCTTCAGCGCCCGCGGTGTGGTGATGTTTGCGCTGTACCTCCTGGGGTCGCTGGCGGCGATGACGGTGGCCGCGGTGTTCAAACGGTTCACCTCGCGCGGCGGGGCGTCGCTGCCGTTCTACATGGAGATGCCGCCCTACCAGATACCGCGGCTCAAGACGGTGGCCGCCGAGGTATGGACGGCGGCCTCGGCGTTCCTGCGCAAGGTCTCCTCGATCATCCTGGCCACCACCGTCGTCTTGTGGGTGCTGCTCAACCTGCCGCTGCGCAACGACGCCGAGCTGTCTGCCGCCGGTGTGGACACCTCCGATTCGGCCGCGGTGTCGGCCTACGTGCTCGACCACTCCTACGGCGCCTCGGTGGGCCACGCGCTGGAGCCGGTGTTCGCACCGCTGGGCTTCGACTGGCGGATCAACATCGGCGTGCTGTCCTCGCTGGCGGCGCGCGAGACGTTCGTGGCCACGCTCGGTCAGGTAGCCGCCGCGCAGGACCCCGAGAATCCCGCCGAGTCGCTGCAGGCGATGCGGGTGCAGAGCGGGCCGTCTCAGGGCCGGTTGCTCTTCGACGCGCCGACGATCGCCGCGCTGCTGGTGTTCTTCATGTTCGCGCTGCAGTGCATGTCGACGGTGGGTGTGCTGCGGCGTGAAACCGGATCGTGGAAGTGGCCGCTGATCGCCTGGGTCTACATGTTCGTGCTGGCGTGGGGGCTGGCGTTTGCGGCCCGTTCGGCGGTGGCGGCGCTGTGGTGATCGCGCTGCACCCCGAGCGGGTGAGCGGCGAGCCACAAGCGGTGCGCTGGGTGGTCGGCACCGACGGTGTCCCTGTTGGCCGGGTGGTGGCCGCCCCGGGTGAGCTGGGCCGGCTGTTGGCTGAGAGCACGCTGACCGCCGGGCTGGTCGAGCAGACCGCGGTCTGGCTGTGGCTGCGCGACGGGCTGTCCTGGCGTGACCACGGCCCGGCGGTGTCGGTGGCGCTGCGCGAAGCGTTGTCTCACCCGCAGAGTTGGGTGATCGAGGCGTCACCCGGGGAGGTCTTGGCGCGGGTGACCGCCGATCTGCTGGACGGCTCAGTCGGTGACTTCGTGCGCTCGCACGGCGGTTCGGTGACCGCGGCACGGGCCGGCGATGTGGTGACGATTGCGCTCGGTGGGGCCTGTGAGAGTTGCCCGGCCGCCGAGCACACGCTGCGGGGGCGGCTGGTCGGCGAACTCCAGCGCCGCTGCCCGGAACTGGTCGAACTGGAATCCCGCGACGGGCGGCTGACGCTGGGCCTCGGCTGAATCGGCTCTGCTCACAGAGCCTGTTTTTGGGCCCGAATCGCGATCTGTCAGCAGAACCGATGCGGGTTCAGGCAGGGCTGAGACTGAATACCGGGTGATCGGCCGGGTCGGGCAGCTTGGCGAAGTAGCCGTCGACCGTCTTACCTAGCTTCCGCCGGTAGGCATCCAGGATCGGGCCGCGTTGTGCCAGAGGAACTTCCGCCGCGCGGTACGGGGTGGCACCAGACTTGGTGGTGAGGGTGACGGCAGGTTTGGCCCGCACATTCTTTACCCACTGCGACTCGCCCCTGGTGGACACCAGATAGCGGGTGCCATCCACCTCGACGGTGACCACCGGAATCGTCTGCATTGCTCCGCTGCTGCGAGCGGTCAGGGTCAGGCTCTCGGTGCCCGACATACCGGTCGCCATCGCGATCTTGTTGAACACGTTCGCGGTGAACCAGGAGGGCTTGAGATAGGCCATAGGTGCGAGTGTGATGGGGAGATGCAACTACCGCAATGGTTGGCCCGGTTCAACCGGCATGTGACCAACCCGGTGCAGCGCCTCTGGGCGGGCTACATCCCGACGATGGGGATTCTTGAGCACATCGGCCGGAAGTCGGGGCGTCAGTTCCGCACGCCACTGACGGTGTTCACCACCGACGAGGGGGTGGCCGTCCTGCTCACCTACGGCCCCGACCGGGACTGGTTGAAGAACATCACCGCGGCCGGCGGTGGACGACTCAAACGCTACGGGCGGACCTTCGCCATCTCCGATCCGCGCGTCACATCCAAAGACCAAGCAGCTGAGCATGTTTCGGGGCTGTGGCGACCGATCTTCTCGGCGCTACCGTTCGAGAAGGCTGTCCTGCTGCGCCGGGGCTGAGACCGGGACCGCCGGCAGCCGGCGCTTCAGCTTCGCGACCCGGAGCAGCTGGATGGTCAGGTTGGTGCCCGCCAGCATGGGGATGAGTCCGATGAAGGTTCGGATGGACGGCTGCCGACCGTGCAACTGTTCGAGGCTGCCGAACACATAGATGCATCCGACGGAGATGATGACGGCGGGGATGCAGAACGCCAGAAACGACCCGCGATCGGTGATGATCTGCGTGGCGTAGGCCAGCTCGTCGGCCGACATCGGCTCTTTCTTGCGGACCTTGCGCAGCACGGTCGTGGCGCTGCCCACTTCTTCGCTCAACGCGGTGGGCTCGCGTCGAAGCAGACGCTGCACCAACACGAAAGCGCACGCGGAGAACACCAAGATCGCCGCGTAGGAGATCAGCGTCAGTACACCCCAGAGGCTTTGGGTCATGAGGTCTCCTTGGCCGCGACGAGACCGTGGTCCTCGTCGTCGTCGTCCCACAGCAGCAGTTGGCGCACCGACGAGCGGCTGCCGTAGGGCTGCAGCATCTGGCTGGCCGGCCGGGGGCGTACCCGTTGCGGCCACCAGAACCAGCGCCCCAGAAGCGCCGCGATGGAGGGGGTCATGAAGGACCGCACGATCAGGGTGTCGAAGAGCAGGCCGAGCGCGATCGTGGTGCCGACCTGACCGATGGCACGCAGATCGCTGAACACGAATGCTGCCATCGTCGCGGCGAATACCAGCCCGGCGGAGGTCACGACCGATCCGGATCCCACCATGGCGCGGATGATGCCGGTGTTCAGCCCGGCGTGGATCTCCTCCCTGAATCGGGAGATGAGGAGCAGGTTGTAGTCCGATCCCACGGCCAGCAGCAGGATGACCGACAGCGCGAGAACGATCCAGTACAGCGGGATGCCCAGGATGTCTTGCCACAGCAGGACCGACAGCCCGAAGGAGGCACCCAGGGACAGGGCAACCGTTCCGACGATGACGATCGCGGCGACCAGACTGCGGGTCACGAACACCATGATCAGAAGGATGAGGCTGAGCGCCGAGATGGCAGCGATCATCAGGTCGTACTTGGCCCCCTCACTGATGTCCTTGTAGGTCGACGCCGTGCCACCCAGGTAGATGTCGGAGCTGCCGAGAGGTGTGCCCTTGACGGCATCCTTTGCGGCCGCGCGGATTGCGTCGATGTGGGCGATCCCCTCGGGGGTGGCGGGGTCGCCGTCATGGGTGATGATCATGCGGGCGGCCTTGCCGTCCGGGGACAGGAACAAGTTGAGTCCGCGTTTGAACTCCGGGTTGCTGAACACCTCCGGTGGCAGATAGAAGGAGTCGTCGGTCTTGGCGGCGTCGAAGGCCTGCCCCATGGCCGTCGCGTTCTGCAGGTTCGCCTCGCTGTTGGCGGTGATCCCGGAGTTGGTGGCGTAGTTCGTCATTGCCAGATCGCGGTTGGCTTCCTGGCTGGAGATCTGGGTGGGGATCAGGGCGAGTAACTTCGGCTGCAGAGCGGTCAGCTTGTCCAGGCTGGCGGTCACGTTGCCCAGCTGATCGGTGAGCGCGTCGAGACCGTCGAGGGCGTCGAAAACCGACCGCAGCGCTGCGCAGGCCGGAATATCGAAACAGTGCGGCTCCCAGTAGAAGTAGTTGCGCAGCGGCCGGAAGAAGTCGTCGAAGTTGGCGATCTTGTTGCGTAGATCCTCGGCGATCTCGACGGTCTGGTGGAACGCCTTGGCTTGCTCGTCGGTGGCCTCGTTGGCCTGCTGCTGCAGCGTCAGTTGCTGCTTGAGGGTGTCGATGGAGGTGTCGATCTCGGCGACCTGCTTGAGGATGTCGGCCGCCCGGGCCTGCTGGAAGGGCAGGTTCTCGATCTGGCCGACGCTCTGCGCGCTGAGTTGGAAGCCGAGCGAGGTGTGGTCCAGCGGGGTGCCCAGCGGGCGGGTGATCGACTGCACCTCGGCGATGCCCGGGGTGTGGAAGATGGCTTTGGCCACCCGTTCCAGCAGGATCATGTCGGTCGGGTTGCGCATGTCGTGGTCGGTTTCGATCATCAGCAACTCGGGGTTGAGCCGGGCCTGGGAGAAATGCCTTTCGGCGGCGGCGTACCCGGCGACCGCCGGAGCGCTGGATGGTAGGTACCGGCGCTGGTCGTAGCTGGTCTTGTAACCGGGCAGCGCAAGCAGACCGATGAGGGCGACCCCGATGCTGACCACCAGAATGGGACCCGGCCAGCGCACCACCGCCGTGCCGATCCGCCGCCACGTCCGGGTCCGGATCGTGCGCCGCGGTTCGAGTAGACCGAACAGCGAGGCCACGGTGAGCACGGCCGGCGCCAGGGTGAGCGCCGCGACGAGGGCGACGAACACGCCGATCGCGGCCGGGGGGCCCATGCTCCTGAAGTACGGCAGCCGGGTGAAACTCAGACACAGGACCGCGCCGACCACCGTCAGCCCGGAGCCCAGGATCACGTGTGCTGTCCCGCGATACATTGTGTAGAAAGCGCTTTCGCGATCCTCACCATGCTGACGGGCCTCGTGGTAGCGGCCGACGAGGAAGATCGCATAGTCCGTGCCTGCGGCGATGACCAGCAGCGTGAGCAGGTTCGTCGCGAATGTGGACAGGCCGATGACCCCGGAACTGGCCAGCAGGCTGACGATTCCGCGGGCCGCCGACAGTTCGACGAGCACCGTCAGCAGCGTCACCACCGCGGCCGAGATGGACCGGTAGATGAACAGCAGCATGGCCATGATCACGACGATCGTGATGACGGTGACCTTGCCGATGCCCGCGCTGCCGACCGAGAGTTGATCGGCGAACAACGGCGCCGCACCGGTGACATAGGTGTTGACACCGTGCGGGCGTGGAGTGTGGTCGACGACGTCGCGCACGGCCTCGACCGACTGCAGCGAGAGTGAATCACCTTGATTGCCAGCTAGATTCACCTGGACATAGGCGGCCTTGCCGTCGTTGCTCTGCGCAGCACCCGCCGTCAGCGGGTCGCCCCAGAAGTCTTGGATGTGCTGTACGTGCTTGGTGTCGGCGACCAGTTTGCGGACCAGGGTGTCGTAGTACTGATGGGCTTGCGGCCCGAGGGGCTGATCGCCTTCGAGCACGATCATCGCCATGCTGTCCGAGTCGTACTCCTCGAACACCTTGCCCATCCGTTTCATCGCCTGCAGCGACGGGGAGTCCGGCGAGATCAACGAAACGTTGTGGGCCTTACCGACGTCTTCGAGTAGCGGGACGAACACATTCGTCGTCGCGGCGATGAGCAGCCACAGCAGCACAATAGGAACCGAGAGCCTGCGAATGGTGCGGGCGATCTTGAGCACCGTGTCGTCGACTGGCTGCTCGGTCATCCGGACTTCTCCAGGCAGTAGGTGTAGGCGTTGAGCGTGTTGACCGTTCTCTCGTCCTTGACCTGTCCGTCGATCGTGATCCGGCACCCGAGAGAGTCGCTATTGCCTTGGGCCACAACGTTGGTGAACACCCCGGGTTGGGTGGTGGTGACGTCGTAGGACCACGGGAGAGCCGCATCGGTGACGCGTTGCGGTTGCGCATTGATGTCCAGGTAGCTGATCGTCGCCACCGCACCGGGAGCGCCGAACACTTCGATGAGAACACGCTTGGGCGTCGCCGCGGTGTTGTCGTTGGGCAGGGCACCGCCGGCCGAGACATTGTTGTGCGAGCCGAATATGCCGTGCAGCCGGTACACGCAGAAACCTGCCACCGCGATCACCACCACCGCGACCACGACCGTCCAGCGGCGTGCCAGCAGACGGCCGATCGACAGTCGCTTGCCGGTCACGGCCCGAGCTCCCCGCGCAGGTAGCGCTGAAACGTCGCAGCCAGATCGGCGATCACCCTGTCCCGTGGCCGCTTCGCCAACGGCTCCAGGCCCACGATGTAGCGGGCCATGGTGAAGCCGACGACCTGCGACATCACCAGCGCAGCGCGATACTCCGAGTCGGGCACGCCGAGCCGTTCGGCGATGGGCTGCAACACGTTTCGGGTCAGGAAGTTACGAACGAGTACCGCCGCGGCGGGCTCGGAGGTGGCGGCACGCATCATGCTCAGCATGCGCCCCCGGCGACTCTCGTCGTCGAGGATGTCGACCAGCGCGCGGGCCAACCGCAGGCCCACCAGGGATTGGTCACCGGTCACGACGGTATCGATGAGCGTGGGTGGATCGATCGGCAGTTCTACGACAGCCAGGAAGAGTTCCCACTTCTTGCCGAAGAAGTGCGACACCAGCCCCGGATCCACGTCGGCCTGCTTGGCAATCGATCGAATGGAGGTGCGGTCGTAGCCCAGCTCGGCGAACTGCTTGCGCGCTGCGTCCTCGATGAGCGCACGGGTGGTGGTGGCTCCGGGCCGTCGCCCGGTATGCACACGCTTAGCCGCCAACCCAGTCTCCTGACGATCCACGCCATGAATTCCGCACGTGAGGAATTCCGCGTGTCGAACTCTAACCCCGGTCTATCCGCTGGGCAAGAGCACCGGCCGATGTTGTCGTCGGCTGCCCAGTGCGAGGACACCCAGCACCACCGCCAGCACTTCAGCGCCCACGCTGATGGCCGCATACGGTGCAGGCTGCCAGCCGTACTCCACGAAACCGAACAACCCCACGGTGCGCGACAGCACGAAGGCAATGGCCGCCGCAAGCGATCCGGCGACTGCCGCAGCATGGAGCCACCGCGGACCACCCAACGCGATGAGAACCGCAAGCGAGACGAAAGCACTTGTCAGAACGAGAAAGCCGACACCGACCGCTGGAAGGTGGCGGTAGCCGTGCAGATACAGGTGGCCGTGGGTGGCGGCGCTCACCAGCAGAGTGATCGCGAGGCCGTAGTCGAGGCGCCTTGTCATCGCAGTCTTTCCTCCTTCAGGGCCAGCGCACGCTGCCCACGCGTGTACGAGACTTCGCGGATGCCCAGCGCGTCGTGAAGCTGCCCGGCGGGCAGTGTCAGCGGCTTGGGCGCCGGGCCGTCGCCGGGGTGCGGCAACGGGTAGGCGGTGGTGGTAGCGCTGTAGAACGTCACGTTGTCTTCGGTTTTGGAGAACAGCTGATGCACATGGCCGTTGAGGCAGGTGACCGACGCGAACCGGCGTAGGTAGCTCAGCGCCTGCGCGGCGTCGTCGGTGCCCCACCCCCAGTCCGGGTACATCGCAAACAGCGGGATATGGCTGAAGACGACGATCGGAGTGTCCGCCGACAACGGTGCCAGGTCCTTCTCGATGAAATCGAGTTGGTCGGCCCCAAGGTGCCCGAGCTTCTTCAGGTTCAAGGTGTTGACCAGGCCGATGACGTGCACGCCAGCGACATCGAAGCTGTACCACCCATCGCCACGCGATCCGGCGCCGAACGCCGCGCGGTACTTCTGGCCGGCGTCGTCGATCGAGTCGTGCTCGCCCGGCACGGTGAACACGTGCGGGGCGTTGATCCCGCTCATCATCTGTTTGACCTGGTCGAACTGAGCCGGAGTGGCCAGATGGGTCAGATCGCCGGTGTGGATGACGAAGTCCGGGGTGTAGCCGAGATTGTTGATCTGGTCGATTGCCCGGCCGAAGGACGCGGTGACATCCGGATTGGCGGCCCCGGCGAAGCCGATGTGACTGTCGCTGATCTGCGCGAACCGCAGGGTCGGCCGGGCAGCGTCTATCGCCGGGGCGGGGGCGACATGCGACAGCACCTCGCCACCCACGACGGCGATGCCGACGGCGGCCCCGAACCAGGCGCCGTGGCGGATCAGCTGACGGCGGGTCATCTGGTGTGGATCCTGCGCGGCGGTCATGGAGTCACCACCACGGTGCCGTGCATGAACGGGTGGATGCCGCAGATGTAGCTGTAACTGCCGGGCTTGGTGAAGGTGTAGCTGTAGGTGGCGTTGGTGTCCATCCCGGGCGAGTGGAACGAACCGTCGTCGGCGGCGACGGTGTGCGGCTCCTCGTCGTGATTCGTCCAGGTCACGGTGTCGCCTACAGTGACGGTGAGGGCAGCGGGGGCGAAGGCGAAATTATCGATGGCCACCGCCGTGCCGCCCACCGGGGCCGGCGTCTGGGCCGAGGTCGTCGCCGAGCCCGTCGAGGGCGCGGGTGCCATCGCCGTCATTCCCGGCATTCCGACCGATGTGCCGCCGTTGGCGCCGAAGTCGACCGTCGGTGGTGGGGCGCCGCCGGTCGGTGCGCAGGCGGCCGTTGCTGCCACCGCGATCGCGCACAGCGGGACGCACCATTGGGGCTGGGGTGTTTTCATGTCATCTCCTCCTGGACTGAACCATCTCGGTAGCGCGGTCGTCTCATGAAGAGGTAGGGCCGTAGTTACACCGCCGCGGCGTGTAACCCCCCGCCCTATCTAGATATGTGACGAGAGGCGGAGGTATGCCCGCGCACGACGATCGAGGGTCGAGAGGTGGGCTGCGACTGGTCTCTGACGAGTGCTACCCGGACTGGGAGGCGGTCTATGAGGACAACGTGTTGTGGCTGTACCGAACGATTTTCGGCCGGGTAGGGAACCGATCCGATGCAGAAGACCTGACCTCAGAGGTATTCATGACCGCGATGCGCCCGCTGCGGCTCACCGCGAGTGTGCCCGAGGTACGGGCCTACCTACTCGCGACAGCGCGCACCGTGCTGGCGGCTCACTGGCGCTCCACCATGGCCCGGGAGATCACCACCATTTCCGACGTCCCCGCCGTGGTGGAAGCGCCGGCCGAGGTGAGCCGAGCACCCCAGCGGGTCGCCGCCGTGCTAGCGGCGCTTCCGGACAGGTACCGCCGGGTGCTGGAACTTCGTTTTCTCCAAGGCCTTTCGGTGCGCGATACTGCGGGCGAACTCGGCGTGAGTGTCGCCAACGCCAAGGTGCTGCAGCATCGCGCCCTTCGGTTGGCCGCACAGATCGACGAAGGAGTGCAGCGATGAGCCGGCGCGACGTGCACAACTACATCGACGACCTGGCGGCCGGGCGCCGCCCCAGGCAATTCACTCCGGACGACTTCGAGGCCGCGCAGATCAGCACGGCCATCTCACTAGCCGCCGCCCGGAAGGGGGCTGACGAACCTCGCCCGGAGTTCATCGCCGGCCTCAAAGCTTCACTGGCGCAGGAAGGCTCGGCTAGCCAGCCCGAATCGGAATTACGCGAGGTGGAGCGTACCTCGGTGTCGACTCGTCGGCAGGTGATCGTCGGGACGGCCGCCGCTGCCACCGCCGCGGTGGCAGCGGTGTCGGTGGACCGGTTGTTCGTCGGTGTCCCTGTCGAGCGCGACGAGGTGGCCGACGGTGCCGGGCAGATGGTTCCCAACGACGGGTCTTGGGAGGCCGTCACGGACAGCTCCGCACTGGCCGAGGGTGCGGTCCACGCCTTCGACCTGGGTTCGGTCAGCGGCTTCGTCCGCCGCACCGGGGGCCGCGTGGAAGCAGTGTCCGGGGTCTGCACACATCAGGGTTGCAAGTTGTGGTTCGACCAGAGTTCCGACAGGTTGCGCTGCCCCTGCCATCTGACGTCCTTCTCCCCTGCCGGTCAGGTCATGACGCATGCGTTGCCCATCGCGCCGAAACCCCTGCCACACTTCGAAGTACGTGAACGAGCCGGGCTGATCGAGGTGCTGGCGCCACCCAGTCAGCCGGCCTGAGGTGTAACCCGGTCGGCTACCTAGATGCATGAACAAGTGCAGCAAGGCAATTGGGATTCTGACAGTCGTCCTCGCGGGGGCAAGCGCCTGGGCAGGCACCGCGAGCGCCGCCTCCAGAACCACCAACTCAACAGTCGATATCATTAGCGAACTATCACGCCAGGGCTACGACGTACAACTCAACGGCCAGCCCAACAGCGGGCTTGAGCAATGCACCGTCACGGGCGTACATCAAATCGCGAAGGCGCCAACTGACTTCGGTACGGCCTACGTCGACCTCGACTGCCCCGGTGGCGACTAGACGGAAACCGTGCGCAGCGCCTCGGGCAGGCTGGGCAGGAAGTGCTTGGTGGCGAACGCCCGGATGTCCGCGGCGGTCTCGACCGGTTCGGCGCTGGGCAGCAGCTGGATCATGAGTGCATATCGCCAGATGCAGTCGGCGAGGTCGTGGACGGCCTGCGGGCCGATGCGATCGGCGAAACCGGGCGGGAAGATCACCTGCAGGGCGTGCTCGATACGCGTGACCGCGGCCGCGTAATGCGTGCGAGCCAACTCCAGGGTGAGCGCCGGCTCGTCGAGGACCATCCGGTGCAGCACCCGGTGCTCGCGGCTGAGCAGGATGGCCTGGGTGAACGCCTCGACGTAGTAGTTGCTCTGTGGCCGGGCATTTTTGAGTTCCTTGGCGATGTCGGAGAACAGTCGCACGTTCTCCCGATCCATCACGGCAGCGACGAGGTCGTCCTTATTGGCGAACCGGCGGTAGATCGTCGTGCGGCTCACGCCTGCGCGGCGCGCGACATCGTCGAGGGCGACCCGGCGAATTCCGTGCCGGTCGAACTCGACGAGCGCGGCGTCGAGGATGGCTTCCGTCGACGGGTCAGACATGCCCCGCCCGCGCGAAACCCGCTGTGGCATAGCGGTTGTAGCGAACGTTCATCGGCAGATGGTCCCACAGCCAGTTCACCGGGCGTGAGCGCCACAGCGCGGCGAAACGCTGGTAGTTGCGTTCCTTGCGGTCACTCCACGGCAGGCCCAGAATCTCGCGGGTCCGCGGCGGCATCCCGCCGGTGGTCAGGAACGCCGCCACCGGGTTGAACACCGGCGCCACCAACCGCCACACCAGTGGGTGGACCGACTTGGGCCTGGGGAAGCCCTTGGTGACATAGCCGACGCCGTATTTGGCGGTGGGGTGCGCGACGAGCACCTCGTTGATCATGTGGTCCCAGTAGCGCTCGAACTCGGCGTAGTCGGCGGGCATCGGGCGATCACTGACCCCGTAGCGGCGGTACCAGGTCTTGGACTCCAGATACATCTGCTCCTTCTCGGCGCGGGTGAGGCGCTTGACGAAGGTGTCGGCGAAGTAGAGCGCCTGGTCGAAGAAGGTGGCGTGGGCCCAGAAGTAGGTGTCGGGATCCAGCGCGTGGTAGCGGCTCCCCTGCCCGTACTCGTCAGGCATGTCGCCCTTGATGTTGACGTGGAAGTCGCGGACCCGCGGGCCGGCGTTGTCGTCGTCGCTGCCGTAGACGGTCATGAAGATCGGCGGCAGTGAGCGCTTGATCCGCGCGGCGGTGTCGGCGAACCACACCGAGTGGTCGAACACCCCCTGGCCCAGTTCGGCCAGCATGTTCTGCAGCACCGCCGGGCGCGGCCCGATCAGCGGCATGCGGCTGTCCCCGAAGTAGCGCCACACCAGGGACTGCGGGCCCAGCGGCAGGGCATCGGTGGCGGACGTCGGTTCGGCGAGTTCCGTCATGTGCAACAGTGTTACAGATTTCGCACTTTGTACCAAGAGCACGTGGCGAGCGTCACGTGCCACCGTCGAGATCGACGAGTTGGCGCGATCTACTCGCAGTTCCGCGTCCAAACGTTGGTCTGGGCGCGACTAGGAAAACCGCTTGAGGCGGAGGCTGTTGGTCACCACCAGCACCGAGGAGAACGCCATCGCCGCACCGGCGATCATCGGGTTGAGCAACCCGAGCGCCGCCAGCGGGATGGCCGCCACGTTGTAGCCGAACGCCCAGAACAGGTTCTGCTTGATGATCCGCAGCGTGCGTGCCGACAACCGCAATGCCGTCGGCACCGTCCGCAGGTCCCCGCGCACCAGGGTGATGTCGCCGGCCTCGATGGCGGCGTCGGTGCCCGTTCCCATCGCCATCCCGACATCGGCGGTGGCCAGCGCGACCGAGTCGTTGACGCCGTCGCCCACCATCGCGACCGCGCGGCCCTGATCCTGCAGGCCCTTGATGGCGTCGGCTTTCTCCGAGGGCAGCACGCCGGCGATCACGTCGCCCGGCGCGATGCCCACCTCGGCGGCCACCCGGTGCGCCACCGCGGCGTTGTCCCCGGTCAGCAGCACCGGGGTTATCCCCATGGACTTGAGCTCCGCGATCGCCTCGGCACTCGTGGGCTTCACGGCATCGACCAACCGGATCACACCCTGCTGGCGACCATCCCAGCTCACCGCGACGCTGGTGCGCCCATCGTCATCCGACGCCCTGGCCACCCGCACCGTCACCCCGTCGACGACACCCCGCACACCGGTGCCGGGGTCGTTGACGAAGTCGCTGACCGCCGCGACGGTGAGTCCGCGCTCGCGGGCCGCGGCCACGATCGCGGCGGCGACCGGGTGTTCGGAGGCCGATTCGACGGCCGCAGCGCGGGCCAGCGTGAGGTCCGGATCGGCGCCCTCGACGTCGGCGACGCTCATGGTGCCCGTGGTCACCGTTCCGGTCTTGTCCAGCACGACGGTGTCGATGCCGGTGACCGTCTCGAGCACCTGCGGCTCCTTGATCAGCACGCCGAGTTGAGCCCCCCGGCCGGTGCCGACCAGGATCGCCGTCGGGGTGGCCAGGCCCAACGCGCACGGGCAGGCGATGATCAGCACGGCTACCGCGGCGGTGAAAGCCGCCGCCACCGAATGCCCGGAGAGCAACCAGGCCGCCAGCGTCACCGCGGCGATCCCGAGCACCACCGGCACGAACACCGCCGACACCCGGTCGGCCAGTCGCTGGATCGACGCCTTGCCACCCTGGGCATCGGCCACCATCCGGGCCATCCTGGCCAGCTGCGTGTCAGCACCAACCCGGCTGGCGCGCAACAGAATTCGTCCGTATGTGTTGACCGATCCGCCGAGCACCTCGGCACCGGGCCGAACGTCTGACGGCACCGACTCACCCGTCATCGCCGAGACGTCCAGCGCCGAAGCACCATCGATGACGACGCCGTCGGTGGCGACCCGTTCACCGGGTCGCACCACGATCACGTCACCGACCCGCAGTTCCCCGGCAGGAATGCGGACTTCGGCGTCGTCGCGCACGACGACGGCATCCTTGGCCCCCAGCGACAGCAGCGCGCGCAACGCCGCGCCCGCCGACCGCTTGGCTTTGGCTTCCGCGTAGCGGCCCGCCAGCAGGAAGACGGTCACCGCGGCGGCAACCTCGAAGTACACATGGGCGTGACCGTGCTGCGCCGTCCCGCTCACGACGGTGAACACCGACCAGAAATAGGCGGCCAGCGTTCCGATCGACACCAGGGTGTCCATGGTCGACGAGCCGTGCCGCGCACTGTTGAGGGCGGCTTTGTGGAACGGGTAGCCACCCCAGAACACGATCGGAGTCGCCAGCGCCAGCACGACCCACTGCCAGCCGGGGAACTGCCAGGGCATGACCATCGAGATAGCGACGACGGGCACCGCCAGTACCGCCGAGCCGATCAGCCGGGGCCGCAATTGGTCGGCCGGGATGTCGTGGTCCATGTGACCGGAGTGGTCGACGACGGAGGCGTGGTAGCCGGTGGATTCAACGGCGTGGATGAGGTCGTGTTCGGACACCTGCGACCCGTGTTCGACGTGCGCCTGCTCGACGGCGAAGTTCACCGTCGCGGTCACGCCGTCCAGATTGTTGAGGCTCCGCTCGATCTTGGCCGCGCACGACGCGCAGCTCATGCCCGTCAACTGGAGGTCGGTCGTGGTCATGCTGCCGACTATACCCCTGGGGGGTATCGCGTCAAGGGCCACGCAGAGCTACCCCACTACCCAATCTCAGCGATGCTGGCCACCACCGCATCGCTGAGTGACAATGGGGACATCCGAGCGGAGGTGGTCGAGATGACCCTGACCCATGATCGAGCGGCTCCGGCCGCAGAACGCATCGCGGTCCGCTGCGTTGATTCCGATGTTCATCCCGTGCCGCGGCGTGGCGTCATAGTCGACTACATCCCCGAGCCGTGGCGTTCGAAGTACTTCTTGTCGCATCCGATCGGCGAGAAGATCTACTACGACGCACCGGACTACGCCCACGCCTACGCCATGCGCGTGGACACCTTCCCCGACGACGGCGAGTTCGCCGGCACCGACCCGGACCTGATGTTCCGCCAGTTGATCATGGAGGCCGGCGCCGATATCGCGATCCTGGAACCCCTGGCGTTCGGGGCGCGACTGCCCGAAGCGGCGCAAGCGTCCGCCATCGCCACCAACCTGTGGATCGACGAGCACTGGCTCAGTGGCGCGAACAACTGGCACCAGCGCTGGCGCGGGTCGATCTCGGTGGCCATCGAAGACCCCGAAGGCGCGGCCCGCGAGATCGAGAAGTGGGCCGGACATCCCTTGATGTCGCAGATCCTGATCAAGGCCGAACCCCGCCCGTCCTGGGGTGACCCGCGCTACGACCCGATCTGGCAGGCGGCCACCAAGCACGACATCACTGTGAGCTGTCATCTAGCCCGCGGCTCATTCGAGACACTGCCGATTCCGCCGGTGGGCTTGCCCAGCTACAACCACGACTTCATGGTCAGCTACTCGCTGCTGGCCGCCAACCAGGTGATGAGCCTGATCTTCGACGGCGTCTTCGACCGCTACCCGGGCCTGCGAATCGTGTTGGTAGAGCACGCATTCAACTGGATCCTGCCGCTGATGTGGCGGATGGATGCGATCTACGAAGCCCGCAAGAACTGGGTGGAGATCAAGCGCAAGCCCAGCGAGTACGTCAAGGACCACATCAAGTTCACCACCCAGCCGCTGGACTACCCCGAAGACAAGACCGAGCTGCTGCGGGCCTTCGAGTGGATGGAATGCGAGAAGATCCTGCTGTTCTCCTCGGACTATCCGCACTGGACGTTCGATGACCCGCGCTGGCTGGTCAAGCACCTACCCGAACACGCCCGCGAGGCGGTCATGTTCCGCAACGGCATCGAGGTCTACAAACTTCCCGACACCGTCCCGGTTCTGGAGGGCCAGACGCGCGTCTTCTAGGCGCGGCGGCGGCGGGCGCGGACCAGACCGGCCACACCCAATACCAGCAGCACACCGGCCGCGGTGGCCAGCACCATCGTCAGCACCATCAGCGGCGGGTCGTACAACACCGAGGTGGTGGCGGGCTGCCCGTCGGTCACCGGTGCGACATCAACGATGCTGCGCACCTGCAACCAGCTCACGACCGCACCGGCCGCGGCGAGCACGGCCAGCACCAGCTGCACGACATGTCTCACGAGGAGCTCGCCGTCCTGCCCTCAACAAGCTTGGTCAGTTGCGCACGCAGCTCCCGGTGGTTACGGGCCCACGCCTGCGCGGTGCGATCGCCACTGAGCCCGACGCCGATTCCGGTGCGCCCCCGCGGTACGCCGCTCAACTCTCCCAGGGCTCTGGAGGTCTGCCATTTCTCCAGCAGCTCACGGGACTTCGCGCTGTGGGTGGCTTCGGGATACACCGCGACAATCGTGCGCAGCGGAACCACCTCGGTACCCTGCCGCAGGCTCGCCGCGGTGAGCTCGACACTGGTGTGGATACGGGCCGCCTTCACCTGCAGATAGAGAAAGCCGGTGACCAGGACGAGGAACAGCATCGGCACGAACGGCTGGAAACCCACACCGCCCTTGAGCTGGATGAGCAGCATCGCGAGCCCGGCCGCCGGCCCGGCCAGCAGCCAGTACCAGCTCGCGCCGCTCTCCTGGAACAACGGCTCGGACTCCAGATGGGGTGGTTCAGACATCTGACCTCGGGGTGTCGCCGGGATCGAACCAGGCTGCCACGACCGGTCTGGTCAGCAGCAGCGTCCCGGCGATGATCGGCAGCAGGCTCAGCAGCGTGACCAGACCGATGTTGACGAACACCTGCAGGACCCCGACCAGGACGATCAGCGTCAAACCCAGTCCGAGGGCCGCCCGGCGGTAGCGCACGTCACCGCTGCGGGTCTTGCCGGCAAGGAAGGCCAGGCCGAGGCCGGCGACGATGCAGACCGCCCCCGCCCCACGGCGGAAGGCGAGCAGTTGGTGCACCGCCGCGTCCGAGATCGAGGGTGAGACCACCTGGCGGAGTGCCTCGAAACCGAACGTCAGCGCCAGCAGCCCGCCGGCCATCAGCAGCACGGAGCCTGCGATCAGCAGCCAGAAGGCGATGTTGAGGGCGCGGGGCCTGGATTCGGATGCGGTCATCGTCGGGCAGCCTATCGGAGTCATCTGGTGAAGAAGCCGTGCGCATCCTGGCGGTGCAGCAGATACATGCCGCCGACGATGAGGACCGAGCCGACGATTCCGGTGACCGCGAAGGTCACCGCCGCCACCGGTTCGCGGGGCACCGAGAACAGGCTCACCGTGGTGTAGATGACCGTGGCCACGCCGCCACCGGTGAGCGCGGTGCGGGTCCAGCGGTATCCCGATCGCATCAGCAGGAGGAACGTCAGCACGACCGCGCCCAGCGTCAGCGCGAAGACCAGGGTGAGCGCGATGACCACGCTGGTGACGTGGTTGACCGTCACGGCATCGACGACATAGCCGATGAGGAGCAACACCAGGGCGACGAGCCAGAGCCAGAAGCCGGTGTCGACGTCGTCCGGCCGCACAGGCGCACCCGTGGGCGGCTGCGGTGTCACGCGAGCCACCCGGCGGCCTCGGCGGCCCAGTAGGTGAGCACGATGTCGGCGCCGGCTCGTCGGATGCTGATCAACGACTCCAGCGCGGCCGCGCGGCCGTCGATCCAGCCGTTGGCGGCGGCGGCGCTGATCATCGCGTACTCCCCCGAGACCTGGTAGGCGGCCACCGGCACAGGCGACATCTCGGCGGCCGCGCGCACGATGTCGAGGTAGGCCATCGCGGGTTTGACCATCACGATGTCGGCGCCTTCTTCGAGGTCGAGTTCGATCTCGCGCAACGCTTCTCGCGCATTGCCACTGTCCTGCTGGTAGGTACGGCGATCACCCTGCAGGCTGGAGGCGACAGCCTCGCGGAATGGGCCGTAGAACGCCGAGGCGAACTTGGCGGCGTACGCCAGGATCACCACATCGGTGAAGCCGGCGGCGTCGAGGCCGTCGCGGATCGCGGCGACCTGACCGTCCATCATGCCGCTGGGGCCCACCACGTGCGCGCCCGATTCCGCCTGGGCGACAGCAAGTTTCACGTACTGCGCGTTGGTGGTGTCGTTGTCGACCCGGCCGCGGGCGTCGAGCACACCGCAGTGGCCGTGATCGGTGAACTCGTCCAGACAAGTGTCGGCCATCAGCACGGTGTCGTCGCCGAGGTCCTTGGCCAGGTCGCGCAACGCGACGTTGAGGATCCCGTCGGGGCTTACACCGCACGACCCGAGGGCGTCCTTGTCCTCGTCGCGGGGCACACCGAACAGCATGAGTCCGCCGACGCCGGCTTCGACCGCATCGGCGGCGGCTCGGCGCAGCGAATCACGGGTGTGCTGCACCACGCCGGGCATCGAAGCAATCGGGCGAGGCTCGTCGATGCCGTCGGCGACGAACATCGGGAGCACCAGATGCCGTGGCTCCAGCGATGTTTGGGCTACCAATCGGCGCAGGGCCGGGGTCGAGCGCAACCGGCGGGGGCGGTGCCGCGGATAGCCGGGCAAAGTCATGCCTTCTCTTTCGATTAGCGGCGGCGACTCTTCTTGCGCGGCGGCGGCAGGGCACCCTCGGCGCGAAGCCGGGCGGCGTGCTCGGCCAGCGCGTCGACCAGCGGCCCCACCGCGGCGGTCTCCGGCTGAACGTCGACCCGCAGACCGAATTCAGCTGCCGTCTCGGCGGTCTTGGGCCCGATGCACGCCACGATAGTGCGGGCGTGCGGCTTGCCGGCGATGCCGACGAGATTGCGCACCGTCGAGCTGGAGGTGAAGCAGACGGCGTCGAACCCGCCGGTCTTGATCATCTCGCGGGTCTCAGCCGGCGGCGGTGCGGCGCGCACGGTGCGGTAGGCGGTGACATCCTCGATCTCCCAGCCGCGTTCGCGCAGACCCTCGGCCAGCGTTTCGGTGGCGATGTCGGCACGCGGCAGCAGCACCCGGTTGACCGGATCGAAAATGCTGTCGTACTCCGGGAATTCGTCGAGCAGACCCAGTGACGACTGCTCGCCGGACGGAATCAGCTCGGGACTGACACCGAAGGCCCGCACCCGATCCGCGGTGGACTCGCCGACACAGGCGATCTTCACACCCGAGAACGCGCGGGCGTCCAGACCAAACTCGCCGAACTTCTCCCACACGGCACGCACGGCGTTGGTGGAGGTGAACACCACCCACTGGTAGCGGCCGTCCACCAAACCCTTGACGGCCCTTTCCATCTGGGCCGGGCTGCGCGGCGGCTCGACAGCGATGGTGGGCACCTCGATCGGCAGCGCACCGTGGCCGACCAGCCGGTCGCTCATTTCCCCAGCCTGGTCCTTGGTGCGCGGCACCAGCACGGTCCAGCCGTACAGGGCACGGCTCTCCCACCAGTTCAGCTTGGCGCGATGCGCCACGGTCTTGCCGATGGTGACCACCAGCGTGCCGGTCAGCGGACCGGCCGGGTCGTTGCCGCCGGCCAGCGTGGCGCGATCCAGCAAGCCGGCCAGGGTGGTCTCCACCGAACGCTGCCCGCAGGTGGTGCCGTTGCAGGTGACCACGCACGGGGTGCCGTCGGCCAGGCCGTACTCGATCAGGGTGCGGGCGGCCTCGGGAAGGTGCGACGCGGTGGCGGTGAGGATCAGCGGACCCGGCGCGGCGGCCAGCGCTGCCCAGTCCACCTCGCCGCGGACGTCGGCGACGGTGTGGGCCGATCCCAGCGGCAGGCCTGCGTAGGTGGGCACCGCGCTGGTGGCAGGCAGCCCGGGCACGATCTCGAACTCGGCGTGGGCCCTGGCCACCGCGTTGACCTCGGTGATGACCGCATCCACCGACAGCGGGTCGCCAGCGACGAGGCGCACGACGTCGAAGCCGGCCTTGGCCTCGGCCACCAGGGTCTTGGCCACCTCGGCGGGGTCACCGAGGGCGGGCCGGATGTCGGGGCCGACCGACACCACCGGCGGGGCGATCTCGTCGGCGATGGGGCCGTCGGAATCCTGGCCGAGGCTCTGCTCGCGCGGAGCACCCTTCTCGGGCGCAAGCGCAGGGCCGGAGGCGGGCGGCAGTTCGGTGCCGACCACGTTCAGCACGGCTTGCGGCACGTCGGGATCGGTGAAGACCAGCGCCGCATTGGCGAGCACAGTTCGGGCACGCGTCGTCAGCAGGTTGGGGTCGCCAGGACCCGAACCGACGAACGTGATGTGTCCCGGCTTCGCCTTGCGTCGCCCGCTACCGTGGCCAGTCATCGCTTCACTCCCGCTCCACCGCTCCATCGCGGAGTTCGTTCGACATGACTTCGCGCGCACCGAGCTCGAACAACTCCGCGGCGACCGAGAGCCCAAGCTCTGCGGACCGGCCGGGCGTTCCGATTCCGGACGCACGGATCACGTCGGATCCGTCTGCCGCCGCCACGCAGGCGCGTAGCGACAGCTCCTCGAAGATCCGGCCGTCGTCATCAATGGACTCGACCACCTCTGCGATCGCGCCCACGGGTGCCGAACACCCGGCCTCCAGTTTGGCGAGCAGGGTTCGCTCTGCGGTGACTGCGGCGCGGGTGTCGGGGTCATCCAACTCCGCCAACAGCGCCACAAGCCCGGTATCGCCCGCGCGGCACTCGACCGCAAGCGCACCTTGAGCTGGTGCTGGCAACATCTGCACCGGCTCCAGCGTCTCGGTGACATCACCCAGTCGTCCGATGCGGGCCAGCCCCGCCCGGGCTACCACGATGGCGTCGAGATCACCGCTGCTTACCCTGTTCAACCTGGTATCTAGGTTGCCTCTTAGGGGGCGGATTTCCAAACCGAGACCCAGTGCTTTAAGCTGCGCGGCCCTGCGCACGGACGATGTGCCGATCACCGAGCCGGTGGGCAACTCCCCCAAAACCATGCCGTCGCGGGCGACCAAGGCGTCGCGCGGGTCCTCGCGGCGCGGAATCGCGGCGATGATGAAGCGGGCGTCCGGGGCCGTCGGCAAATCCTTGTACGAGTGCACGGCCATGTCGACGCGGCCGTCGGCGATCGCCTCACGCAGTGCGGCGGTGAACACCCCCACACCGATCTCGGCGACCGGCTGGTGCGAGCGGTCGCCTTCGGTGCTGATGATCACCAGCTCGGCGCGACGTCCGCGCCCGATGAGCTCGTCTCTGATGGTTCCGGCCTGGGTGGTCGCCAGCAGGCTGCCCCGGGTGCCGATCCTGATGACCGTGTCGTCGCTGCCGGCCAAGCGCACTACTCGGTGTGTTCGGGCAGACCGGAATCGAATTCCGGTGTGATCAAGGGCAGTTCACCGGCGGCCACGGCATCCACGGCCTGCGGATCGAGTTCGAAAAGCTCGCGCAGCGCTTCGGCGTAGGTGTCGCCGCCGGGGGCGCTGGCCAGCTGCTTGACCCGCACGGTCGGGGCGTGCAGCAGCTTGTCGACGACCCGGCGGACGGTGCGGGCGACCTCGTCGCGCTGGGTGTCGTCCAGGCCGGGAAGCCGGTTCTCCAGCCGCAGCAGCTCGGACTCCACGACGTCGGCGGCGCGCTGACGAAGTGCGGTGACGGTCGGGGTGACCTCCGCCATCCGCTGGCCGGCCAGGTAGGCAGCAACCTCGCCGGCGACGATCTGGCGGGCGGCCTCGGCGTCGGCGGCCGCAGCCCGGGCCGACGGCTCGCGCTGCACCCGGTCCATGTCGATGACGGAAACGCCGGGCAGCCCGGCAACCGCGGGATCGACATCGCGGGGCATGCCCAGGTCACACAGCACCAGCGGCGCCGCGGCCTCGTCGCGCTGCGCCGCGGCCAACGCGTGGTGCACGTCGGCCAGCGAGACGACCGGCCGCACCGCCCCGGTGCAGCTGACCACGACGTCGACGGCGGCCAGCGCGATCGGCAGATCCTCCAGCGTCAGGGCCTCGGCTCCCACACCCTGCGCGCGGATGCTCTCGGCCAGCCGCTGTGCGCGGGGCAGCGAGCGGTTGACGACGTGGATGTGGGTGACCCCGGCCCGCACCAGGTGCGCGACCGACAGTCCGCCCATCGAGCCGGCACCGACCACGGCCGCAGTACGGCCGGCCAATCCGCTCTCTGATGTCGCCGACCCGGCGGCTCCGGCCAGCCGCCGACCCGCGATGTCCAGGGCCACCGACACCACGCTCGCGCCCGCGGCGTCGATCGCAGTTTCGTTGTGCACCCGCTTGCCCACCGACAGGGCGCGCTGGGCCAGGTCGTGCAGGACACGACCGACCGTGCGGTTGGCTTCGGCGCTGGCGTAGGCGCGGCGGACCTGGCCGAGCACCTGCTGCTCGCCGATCACCGCGCTGTCCAGTCCGCTCGTCACCGCGAAGAGATGCTCGACGGCGGCCTCGCTGTAGCGGACGTAGGCGTACTTGGTGAGGTCACCCATCGACATGCCGGAATGCTCCGCGAGCACCTGGCCGATGGCCGACAGTCCGCCGTGGAAGGCGTCGACCACCGCGTAGACCTCGACCCGGTTGCAGGTCGACAGCACCATGGCCTCGGTCACCAGCGGGGACTGCAGCACCTGGTCGATGATCTTGACCTGGTCGGACTCGTCGGTCGACAGCTGTTCGAGCACGGAGACCGGAGCGCTTCGATGCGACACCCCGAAGAGCAGGACGCTCACGGCACGATCACCTGGCCCGCTCCCTTGCTGTCACGCCAATGTCGGTTAGTGAAACTTACTTCCACGGTAATCGGTGCGCATGCGGCTGACCAAATTGTCGGGCTGTTCATCCGCCGGCCAAATCGGCTCGCAGCCGCGCCTCGTCGACCTCCCAGTAACTGTGCTCCCTGCCGTCGAGCAGAACGACCGGCAGCCGGTCGCCGAACTCAGCGCGCAGAGCGCTGTCCCCGGCGGCCGCGGCGGCGTCCACGTCGACGCTGGACAACTCGAAGCCGAGTTCGGCGGCCAGCTCCGCCAGCCGTGCGTACGCGCGCTCACAGATGCTGCACCCGGCGCGGGTCAGCAGTTCGACATGTCGGCGGCTCATCCCAAGGAGTGTCGCAGTTAGGGTTAGTGCCATGGGTTCCGGGGACGACGACCAGGAGCTCGCGGGTCTAGAAGCCGGCCGAGCAAGCGCGCAGCGTGCGGCCGACGAGCTGGTGGCAGAGCAGGCCAGCGCGGTGGCCCGCGACGCCAGCATGGCCGCACATCGCGAGCCGGCGCCCGAACCCGCGCCCGAACCCGGTCCACCGCCGGCCGATCTGACCGCCGCGGCCTTCTTCGACGTCGACAACACGCTGGTGCAGGGCTCCTCGCTGGTGCACTTCGGCCGGGGCCTGGCAGCGCGTAAGTACTTCACCTACGCCGACATGCTGAAGTTCGTCTACGCACAGGCGAAGTTCCAGCTGACCGGCCGGGAGAACAGCGACGACGTGGCCGAGGGCCGGCGCAAGGCACTGGCGTTCATCGAAGGCCGGTCGGTCGCCGAACTCGTCGACGTCGGCGAGGAGATCTACGACGAGATCATCGCCGACAAGATCTGGGCGGGCACCCGCGCGCTGGCCCAGATGCACCTGGACGCGGGCCAGCAGGTGTGGCTCGTCACCGCGACGCCCTACGAGCTGGCGGCCACCATCGCCCGCCGGCTGGGCTTCACCGGGGCGCTGGGCACCGTCGCGGAGTCCCAGGACGGGGTGTTCACCGGCCGGCTGGTCGGCGACATCCTGCACGGGCTGGGGAAAGCCCACGCCGTGCGTCAGCTGGCCATCCGCGAGGGGCTCAACCTCAAACGCTGTACCGCCTACTCCGACAGCTACAACGACGTACCGATGCTGTCGCTGGTCGGTACCGCCGTGGCAATCAACCCCGACGCCGATCTGCGTGAGCTGGCCCGTGAACGCGGCTGGGAGATCCGCGACTTCCGCACCGCCCGCAAGGCGGCCCGCATCGGAGTGCCGTCGGCGTTGGCCCTGGGCGCGATCGGTGGGGCGCTGGCCGCGGCGGTATCGCGTCGGCAGGAGCACTGAGGGAGAGGTCTGGCGTGGCCGTTCGCCGCTGCTAGGCTCAAATCCCATGTCCATAGCCAGCGAGATCATCGGCACTCACTTCCGCTACCCGGACTACTACCTGGTCGGGCGCGAGAAGATTCGCGAGTTCGCCAAGGCGATCCAGACCGACGACCCGGTGCACTTCAGCGAGGAGGCCGCCACGGCGGCCGGCTACCACGACCTGGTGGCGCCGCTGACCTTCATCGCGATCGCGGGACGTCAGGTGCAGCTGGAGATCTTCCGCAACTTCGACGTCGGCATCAACCTGGCCCGCGTTATTCACCGCGACCAGAAGATCAAATACCACCGCCCGATCGTCGCCGGCGACAAATTGTTCTTCGACTCCTGGCTGGATTCGGTGGTCGAATCGCATGGGACCGTCATCAGCGAATTGCGCAGCGAAGTCACCGACGAAGAGGGCAGGCCGGTGATGACGACGATTGTCACCATGATCGGCGAAGCCAACGGCGAGGAAGACAACGCCCAGATCGCGGCCATCGCCGCTGCGGCGATGCGCGGCTGACTCAGCCCAGGAACATGTTGCGGCGCTGAGCCAGCAACTGATACAGCGTCTGCTGGATGGTCTCGCGCACCTGATCGGTGAGTTCGAAGGTAACCATCGGATCGTCAGCCGCGGATTCGTCGTAGTCGGCGGTCTCGATCGGTGTGCCAAATTCGATGTGCCACTTGGACGGAAGCGGAATGAGCCCGGCGGGCCCGGCCAGCGGGAACAGCGGCGTGATCGGGAAGTACGGCAGTCCGAGGACCCGCGCCAGCAGCTTGACGTCAGTCAGCATCGGATAGATCTCCTCCGAGCCGACGATCGAGCACGGGATGATCGGCGCCCCGGTGCGCAGTGCGGCCGAGACGAAACCCCCACGGCCGAAACGCTGCAACTTGTAGCGGTCCCGGAACTGCTTGCCCAGCCCCTTGTAGCCCTCGGGGAACACCGCCGTCAGTTCGCCACCGGCCAGCAGCCGATTCGCGTCGATGGTGCACGCCATGGTGTGGCCCGCCTTGCGGGCGATCGGCCCGAGCCCCGGCATGTCGAAGACCATGTCGGCGGCAAGCAGCCGAAGGTCGCGATGCGCGGGATGGTGATCGTGCACGGCCACCGACAGCATCAGACCGTCGAACGGCAACGTGCCGGCGTGGTTGGCCACGAGCAGACCCGCACCGTCGTCGGGCAAATTCTCGATCCCGCTGACCTCGACCCGGAACCAATTCTCGAAAAAGAACCGCAGCAAAGGCATAACGAGTGCCTTGTTGAACTGCGGGTCGAAGCCGAACTCGTCGACCGTGTAGTCCCCGGAAAGTCGCTTACGGAGAAAATCTGCGACCGCGGAAATACGTTGCGCGAGTTCGTTGGGTTCGCCCTCGGCGCGGCCAATCCCGGCGGCGCCGCGACGCGCGTCGATCTCGCGGACGACGGCGGCGATGTCGTCTGCCGACGCCCTGGTGCCCGAATCGGACAGCAGAGAGGGATGCCGGCGGGCCGCATCGGCGCGCTGCGAGGCGCGACGTGCAGCCGCTGCACGAGTCGAATTCGAGTGCAGCGGAATCACTTTCGCTTTTGATTCACCAGCCACCGCAGCTACCTCCTCCCCACCATCGAACGCTCAGCCACCCCATCGCTGCGCAACGGCGACCGCGCGGGTCTCCACCGAGCGTACCCATTTCGGGTCGATGATCGGTGTCAAACCTCGGCCGCGCACGTAGTCGTCGAATGCCTCCATCGTCGTCCACTTCGGAGCAAAACCCAACTCGGCGCGCATTCGGGTGGTGTCCATGACCCGGCCGTAACTCAGCCACTCCATCTGGTCGCGGTTGAGTTCGGAGTTCCTGGTGGCCCGTCGCAACGAATCCATCGCCCACACCCCCACGCTGGGCACCGGAAGCGCGATGCGCCCAGAACGCCGGATCGCCTGCGACATCATGATGATCCCGTCGGCCCCGACGTTGAACGTGCCCGGCTTGCCCGCAGTCGTGGCCCGCTCCAGGGCGCCGAGCGCGTCCTGTTCGTGCAACAGCTGCAGCCGGGCATCGTGGCCGAGCACGGTCGGCACCAGCGGGCCGGCCAGGTAACGCGAGAGCGCGGTGTCCATCGCGGGGCCGATCATGTTGGCCAGCCGCAGGATCGTCACGGCGATGTCGGGCCGACGCCGGCCCAGACCGCGGGCATAGCCCTCGATGTCGATGCTGTCGCGGGCGAAGCCTTCACCCGGGGGCCGACGGCTGCTGCTGTCCTCGGTGTAGACCACCGGGTCATGCGGATGCGAACCGTAGACCTCGGAGGTGGACTTGAGGATCACCCGCCGCACCGACGGCGCCTTCTGGCAGGCCGCGAACAGCTGCATGGCGCCCATCACGTTGATTTCCTTCAACGTGGCGCGGCCGCCGGAACGGGGCGCATACGACGCCGCGGCGGCATGCACCACGGTGTCGACGTCCCCATTTCGAATCACCTTGGCGATGAAGGGGTTCCTGATGTCAGCACGCACGAATTCGGCGCGGCCCATCCGGCGAAGTAGGTCCTTACTGGGGGCGATGGCGTCGACGGCGATGACCTTGTTGATCATCGGGTTCTGCACCAAACGCGCAGTCAGATAGCCACCGAGAAAACGGCAGGCACCTGTGACCAGCACAACCTTGGGGTAATGCGGTAACTCCGTGTCGGTGCCGCCGGATTCCATCTACCCACCCTATCGGGCCGATCCCGGCCCGGCAGGGCGCGGCGAGCCGGGCGGTGTGCCCGGCAGGCGACTACTTGCCCAATTTTCTGCGCTGAACCCGGGTACGACGCAGCAGCTTGCGGTGCTTCTTCTTCGACATGCGCTTACGCCGCTTCTTAATGACTGAACCCATGAAATTCGCTACCTAAGTCCTCGCAGTGCCCGCGACAGCGCGGGCTCGTCTCTCGTCCCGGTCACCTTACCTAAGCAGGTGGGAGGAACGGAAAACGGCCTCGCTGGCCCGGAGTTAACCAGCGTCGAAGTACGACGTCTCCAGCAGGTCGTGGACGGCCTTGGCGTGCACCCGGAACGAGCGGCCGACCCGGACGGCGGGCAGCTCTCCGTTGTGCACGAGCCGGTAGACCGTCATCTTGCTGACCCGCATGAGCGAAGCCACTTCAGCGACGGTGAGAAATTGAGCTCGAGCGACTGGCTGCGCGTCAGCGCCACCGGCATCCCGCGCCGATTTTCCGCCAGCCGCGTCCCGCGCCGATGGCCCGTTCATAGACGTCATCGCAACCCAATCCGTCAGGCACAGTCAGTTCCAGCGGCTTCCCCACCGCTGGCACCCACCCGTGCATACACGAGGAGAATAGCGTGGCCAATGGGGTTACTGCGACGGGTGTGGGTCAATCAGTCTGAAATTTCTTGAACTACTCTGATGTAATTCCTAGCTGCTCAGAGCGTGTTTTTGCGCCATCGATGGCAGCCAGCACCGCGGCCCGCACCCCACCGCGCTCGAGTTCCCGCAGGCCAGCGGCAGTGGTGCCACCGGGGGACGTGACCATGGCGCGCAGCCTGGCGGGGGTGGTATCCAGGCCCGCGTCACCACCGGCCGAGCGCTCGTCCTCGATGCGTTCGAGCAGCATTGCCGCCGATCCGGCCATCGTCTGGACCGCCAGATCGGTCGCGACGGCCCGGCTGAGGCCGTTGGCGACCGCTGCATCGACCAGAGCCTCGACGAAATGGAAGAAGTACGCGGGCCCCGAACCGGACACCGCGGTGACCGCGTCCAGCTGGCTCTCCGGCACCGTCAAGACGCTGCCGACGCACTCGAACAGCGAGGAGACCTCGGCGAGGTGTTCAGCCGTGGCGAAGCGGCCCCTTGCCAGCGCGCTGACGCCCGCACCGACCAGAGCCGGCGCGTTGGGCATCACCCGGATCACCGGGCTTCCGGCGGGCAGCCGGGACTCGTAGAAGCCGATCGTCACCCCGGCCACCACCGAGACCAGGACCTGCTCGACGCTGTTGCTCTCGGCCCGGGCGGCGGCGTCGGCGATCTGCTCGACCACGGATTCGGCGTCGGCAGGCTTGACGGCGACGATGACGAAGGCCGCCGTCTCCACCGCTTCGGTGACCGAGGCGACCCGTACCGAGTACTTCTCCGCCAGATAGCCGGAGCGCTCGGGCATCCGCTCGGCAATGACGAGGTCCTTGACTTGGCGCCCCGCCCGAAGCAGCCCCGCAAGGAGGGCCTCGCCCATACTGCCGCCGCCGATGATCGCGATTCTGGCCATGGGCAGACCCTAGCGGCCTGAGCGGCTCGTTACTGAGTCGGCACGAGGGCCAGTTGGCGCGTCTGCACGATGATGCGCCCGGTGCTGTCGACCACTGTGTGGTCCTCGTCAAACCAGTCCTGGCCGATCTGGGCCGCCGTGCACACCACCCGCAACCACCCGTCGGCCGGCATGCCACGCAGATAGGCGGTCAACTGCACGGTGGGCGCCCAGCCGCGGCGCTGCACCACGAACGAGACGGGCAGCGAGATGTCGCCGCACATGAGGGCGAACAGCACGTCGACGGGCCCGTCCTTGGGCCGCACCCAGATCTTGAAGACCGGTGCACCGGCGTCGGTGAAGGTCGGGGTCTGGTCGGGACGGATGTCACAGCCGCGGGCCAGGTGGTTGATGTCGGCCGCAGGGTGGCCCGGCCCGATCGGCTCGACGCCGGGCGGCGGCTCGGGGTCCATCAGTGGGGTCACCGGGTTGGCCGACAACAGCGGCTCGGCGAGGTGTTCGGGCTCCCCGAGGGTGACCACGGTCCGCACGCATACGCGGTCCCCCTGGCTGAGTTCGACGTCGACCAGACCGATCCGACGGCCGCGCTTGCGCACCGTGGTGATCAGCTCGACCGCACCGGGATCGGGTGCGGACAGGAAATCTGCCGACACCGCGACGGGTTCGAACGGGGCGCCGGTGCCGCCGCCGTCCCCATAGGCTTCGCGGGCCGCCTTGGCGCACAGCGCCAACATCACGCCGCCGTGGATCTTGGGTCCAATTGTCCAGTGCTCGTTGAGGTTTCCCGCGAAGCCGACGCGGCCGTCATCGAGTGGACGCAACGCCATCACGTCACCGAACCGGGGGATCATGAATGCTCTCTCTCAGCGCAACAGGTGTGTTCGAGCGAACTGTAGCGACTCGCTCAGCAACGCCTCCCGCTCGGCCTTGGTACGCGCGCCGGACGTGGTCACCTCCAGCACGACGTGTCCGGCGAAGTCACTGCCCGCCAGCATCTGGCACACCTCGACGGTGGGCTGGCTGCCGTGCCCGGGCACCAGGTGCTCGTCGGTGGACGCACCGCTGCCGTCACACAGATGAAGGTGAACCAGGCCCGCACCCATCCTGCTGGCCATGTCGAGCGCGTCGGTGCCTGCGGTCGCCGTGTGCGACAGGTCGAGCGTGTAGTGCGCGTGGTTACCGTCCAGGGGGTCGTAGGACGGCGCGAACGCCGAGACACCCACCCCGGGACGTCCACCGCGTTTGCGCATCCGCTCGATGGAGGGCTGGCCCGAACCGAAGAACCGGTCGGCGCGGAACGGGAACATGTTCTCCACCGCGACCATGACGTCGCTGCGGGTCTCGAGTTCGGCGACCTGATCGCTGAACCCGTCGGCGTAACGCCGCTGCCAGCGAAACGGGGGGTGCACCACGACGGTCTGTGCACCGAGGCGCTCGGCCGCCTGGACACTGCGGGTGAGTTTCGGGATCGGGTTGGCGCCCCAAACCCGTTGGGAGATCAGCAGACACGGCGCGTGCACCGACAGCACCGGCATGTTGTAGCGACGGGACAGCTTCGCGATCGCCCCGACGTCCTGGCTGACGGTCTCGGCCCACACCATGAGCTCGACCCCGTCGTAGCCCAACTCGGCGGCGTACTCGAATGCGGCCTCGGTCCTCAGCGGATAGACCGAGGCCGTCGAGAGACCGACCTTGATGGCTGGGCGCACTGCCGAATCAGGTCGACTGAAGGAGGGCCAGCGGCCCGAGCGTGACCAGCGCACCGACCGCGACCGCGATCAGTGTGCTGGCGATGTCCTCGGTCTTGCGGACCACCCTCACGGCCACCACCAGGCCGAGGATGACCAGCACCGACAGCACCAGCGCGACGATGTTGTTCCACCGCCACAGCTGGTCGAATGCGATGAACAGCCCGGCGCCGAACGCCACGGCAAGGAACGACTGGCCCACCACGATCAGCGCCCGCCACAGCGCGGCGAGCCTGCCCTCCCGGGGCAGGGCCTGGTCCTCCTCGACCGCCACATCGGTGGCGACCGCGGCACCGTCGTGCTCATCGTCCTGGGCCACGCCACGGCGGGCCAGGTCGTCGGCGACGGTCTGGCCGCCGAACAGCGTGCCGCCGGAGGACCGCAGGTAGGACTGCAGTTCGGCGGCGCTGTCCTCGTGTTCCTCGGCGGTCACGGCCAGGGCAGCCGACTCGTCGACCGGATCGAAAGCCATCTGCTCGGCATCGGAGTCGGCCGCGACCGGTTCGGCGGCCGGCCGGCGCAGCGGACGCGGGTCGTGGCTGCGCTCGGGCCCACGCTCACGGCGGGGGGTGGGCGCCTCGGACCGCTGCGGGGGTGCCTCGAACGGGCGTGGCGGGTCGGCCGGTGCGGACTCCGGAGCGACGACGGTCGCGGTCGCCGAGCCATTCGTGGCGGCCGGCGCGCTGACCGGCTCGGGGCCGGTGGACTCTTCGGGTTCCTCGGCTGCCGGTTCCTGCGCGGTGTCCTCGGCGTCGTCGTCATCGTCGTCGACGCGGATGACGGGAAATTCGCCGGTGCGAATGATGGGGATCTCGCCAGTGAGTTCGGCGACGGTCACCGCGTCGCTGTTGCCACGCCGCCGCCGGCGCCGGCCACCGACCGGCGGTGAACCGATCGTGCCGTTCTTGGCCAGCAGCTCGGCCACCGAGATGGGCCGGCTCGGCGTTTCATCTGCAGTCATCGTGTGCCTCTCGATCGGGCGGGAGTCGGCCGATCAAAGTTCTTGCTTTTAGCATCCCCCACCGATGTTTCCACCAGGGCGGTTCCATCGGCTTCGCTGTCGAGTCGCCGCAGGATGATGCCCTCACGCAGCGCCCACGGACAGATGTCGACGTACTCCAACGACAGTGCTCGCATACTCGCCTCCGCCACCAGCGCACCCGCAACGATCTGCGGCGCACGCTCGGCGCTGACTCCTTCCAGCTCGGCCCGGTCAGCCGTGGTCATCCTAGAGATGAAAGATATGAGTTGCCTCAGGCCGTTGGCGGTGAGCGTGCGCTTCACCCTCGGACCGGCTCCCGACGGCGCGGCTCCGGTGAGCCGGGCCAGCGACCGGAACGTCTTGGAGGTCGCCACAGCCAGGTCGGGCTCCCCCGCCGCCAGGACCGCCGCGGCGGACTCGGCGAGTTCGTTGTCCAGCCAGTCGCGCAGCATCGCCACCCGCCGCCGCCCCGGCGGATCGTCCGGAATCCACTCGCGGGTGAGCCGGCCGGCACCCAACGGCAGCGACATCGCGACCTCGGGCGCCTCGTCGACACCGTTGGACAACTCCAGCGAGCCGCCGCCGATGTCGAGGTTGATGATCCGGCCCGCACTCCAGCCGTACCACCGGCGCACCGCCAAGAAGGTCAGCCGCGATTCGTTGGTGCCCGAGAGCACCTGCAGGTTGACCCCGGTCTCGGCCAGCACCCGGGCCAGCACGTCTTCGGAGTTCTTGGCGTCGCGCACCGCCGAGGTGGCGAATGCCATCAGGTCCGCGCACCCCGAACTCGCCGCGATCTTGGCGAATTCGTCGACGGTGTCAACGAGCTTGTCGGCACCGCGGCGGGTGAGCTTGCCGGAGTCGTCGATGGCCTCGGCCAGACGTAGCGCCGCCTTCGTCGAACTCATCGGGGTGGGATGACCGCCCCGATGGGCGTCGACCACCAACAGATGAACCGTATTGCTGCCCACGTCGAGCACCCCGAGTCGCACGTGACCAACCTATCTGTAGTGGCCCGCCCAAGATTCGGGGCGCAGAGATTTCGTCTACCGTTACCACTGTGACGCATGGGCACCCTGGCGAGGTTGAACTGGACTTCCCCCGCGAATGGGTGGAGTTCTTCGACCCGGACAATCCCGAGCACGTGATCGCAGCGGATCTGACCTGGCTGCTCTCGCACTGGACCTGCGTGTTCGGCACGCCGGCGTGCAAGGGCACCGTCGAAGGCCGCCCGGACGACGGCTGCTGCTCCCATGGGGCCTTCCTGTCCGACGACGACGACATCGCCAAGCTCGACGACGCCGTCAAGCAGCTCACCGACGCCGACTGGCAGTTCCGCGACAAGGGGCTCGGCCGCAAGGGCTACCTCGAGATGGACGAATACGACGACAAGCCCAACCTGCGCACCCGCAAGTACAAGGGCGCCTGCATCTTCCTCAACCGGCCCGGCTTCGGCGCCGGTGTCGGCTGCTCGCTGCACACCAAGGCCCTCAAGCTGGGGGTCGAGCCGCTGACGATGAAGCCCGAGGTGTGCTGGCAGCTGCCGATTCGTCGGAGCCAGGAGTGGGTCACCAGGCCTGACGGCACCGAAATCCTGCGGACCACCATCACCGAGTACGACCGGCGCGGCTGGGGTGAGGGTGGCGCGGACCTGCACTGGTACTGCACTGGTGACCCCGCCGCGCACGTCGGCGAGAAGCAGGTGTGGCAGTCCTACGCCCCCGAGTTGACCGAGTTACTGGGCGAAAAGGCCTACGCCGAACTGGCGGCGATGTGCAAACGGCGCAGTGGTTTCCCGCTGATCGCGGTGCACCCCGCCACGCGCGCTGCGCAGTAGCCCCCACCTGCAGGATCATCTCGATCCGCATTCCGTAACGCTCCACTGTGACTTTGCTGTGTTTGCACTAGCGAAAATTTTCTTTGTGAGGTACATCACAATCCGGCTAGTTGCCGCTTTTCCGCTACGCACCTAGTGTTCTTAGCTAGCGCGCCATTCGGGGGGACGGTGCCGATGTCCCCCTAAGAGACTTGGTTGTTAGCTTTGACCTCCGAAATCATCAGTTCGCCCAATAGCAAGCGGGTTTTGCTGCAATCCAAGATTCGCCGTAGCTACAAAACTGAGCATGATTTTGGCGACGATTCACTGCCGCTGACATCCGGGATAATTCGCTCAGATCGCGAGATCCGGCATCGCTTCTACGCGCGCAAGCTGTTGCTCAGCGATTGTGTGATCATTTGCCTGGCCGTCGCGGCCGGGCAACTGCGCTTCGCCAGCCAGCCGCCTGACCTCGGCTTCCCCTGGCCGGGCTCGCCCGAGTTGGGCTACACCGTCGTCTCCGTGGTGCTTGCCATGCTGTGGATGACGTTCCTGAGCCTCGTCGGCAGCCGGTCGCCCCGGGTCGTCGGCCACGGCAGCGAGGAATACGCGATCATCGCGCTGGCCACCTTCCAGCTGTTCGGGCTCGTGGCCATCATCTCGATGTTGCTGCACATCGAACTGTCCCGCGGCTACCTCGCCATCGCCCTGCCACTCGGCGTGGTGGGCCTGATGTTCAGCAGGCGCTACTGGCGCCGCAAGACCTCGCGTCGCCGGATGCGTGGCGAGGACCTCACCTCGGTGCTCGTGGTCGGTACACCGAAGGTGGCCGCCGAGATCGCCACCACCTTCGCCAAGGATCCTGAGGCCGGCTACCAGGTGGTCGGTATCTGCACCCCGACCGGCCCCCTCGACGACGCCGACACCGTCACCGTCGGAAGCACCGCCATCCCGGTCGTCGGGATGGACGAGGCCGTCGTCGACGCGGTCCGCAGGACCGGCGTCGGAACGGTGGCGCTGGCCGCGACCGAGCACCTGCGCCACACCGAGATCCGCCGCCTGATCTGGGAACTGGACTCACTGGGCGTCGACCTCATCGTCGCCCCCGGTCTGGTCGATGTCGCCGAGCAGCGGCTGCGCAGCCGCCCGGTGGCGGGCATGGCGATGCTCGAGGTCACCAAGCCGCAGTACAACCGGGCCAACTCGCAGGCCAAGCGGGCGTTCGACATCGCATTCACCGCGGTGGTGCTGCTCGTCATGTCGCCGGTGTTCCTGGCCGCGGCACTGGCGGTGCGGCTGTCGAGCCCTGGCCCGGTCTTCTACGTCTCCGAACGCATCGGCCTCAACGGCACCACGTTCAAGATGTTCAAGTTCCGCAGCATGTTCGACGGCTCGGACGCCCGCGCGGCCGCCATGATCGCGGCCACCGAGAGCAACCCGCTGTTCTGGAAGGTCAAGAACGACCCGCGCGTCACGCCGGTGGGCAGGTTCCTGCGCAAGTTCAGCATCGACGAACTGCCTCAGTTCCTCAACGTGCTGCGCGGTGAGATGAGCGTGGTGGGTCCGCGGCCGCAGGTGCGCCGCGAGGTCGACTCCTACGACGACCTGGTGCGCCGCCGGCTGGCAGTCAAGCCGGGCCTGACCGGCCTGTGGCAGGTCAGCGGACGGTCCAACCTCCAGATCGAGGACGCGGTGCGCCTGGACCTCACCTACGTCGAGAACTGGTCACTGTGGCAGGACCTGGTGATCATCGCCAAGACGGTGCGCGCCGTGCTGTACAGCGACGGCGCCTACTGAGGCTGGTCGCCCAGCCCGGGCTCAGCCCTCCAGCTTGTAGCCCAGGCCGCGCACGGTGACCAGATGCACCGGGTTGGCGGGGTCGGCCTCGATCTTCGATCGCAGCCGCTTGACGTGCACGTCGAGGGTCTTGGTGTCGCCGACGTAGTCGGCGCCCCACACCCGGTCGATCAACTGGCCGCGGGTCAGCACCCGGCCGCTGTTGCGCATCAGGTACTCGAGGAGATCGAACTCCTTGAGCGGCAACGTAATCGGATCGCCGTTGACGGTGACGACGTGCCGTTCGACGTCCATCCGCACCGGGCCGGCCTCCAGGATGGCATCGCCGAGGGTGGAGTCGTCAGCCTCGGTTCCGCGACGCAGCACCGCGCGGATGCGGGCGATCAGCTCGCGCGCCGAGTACGGCTTGGTGACGTAGTCGTCGGCGCCGAGTTCGAGCCCCACCACCTTGTCGATCTCACTGTCGCGGGCGGTCACCATGATCACCGGCACGCTGGATCGGGCGCGCAGCTGCTTACAGACGTCGGTGCCGGTCATACCGGGCAGCATCAGATCCAGCAGCACGATGTCGGCGCCAGCCCGGTCGAATTCGGCCAGCGCAGACGGCCCGTCACCCACGACGGTGGCCTCGAAACCCTCTTTGCGGAGCAGGAACGCCAGCGGGTCGGCCAGCGACTCCTCGTCCTCGACGATCAAAACATTGGTCATTGGATTTCTTTCTCCTCGTCACGGGCCGTCAGGTTGGTCGGCTCGTCGTCGTTGTCGGTGTAGGCGGGAATGGACAGGGTGAAGGTCGAACCGGTGCCGGGCTGGCTCCACAGCCGGATGGTGCCGTTGTGGTTGGCCGCCACGTGCTTGACGATGGCCAGCCCCAATCCCGTGCCGCCGGTAGCGCGCGAGCGGGCCTTGTCGGCGCGGAAGAACCGTTCGAAGACGCGCTCCTGATCGGCGCGGGCGATGCCGATCCCGCGGTCGGTGACAGCGATCTCGACGTTTTCGCCACGACGGCGCCGCGAGATCGACACCCGGGACCCATCCGGGGAGTACGCGATCGCATTGGAGATCAGGTTGGCCAGCGCGGTGGCCAACAGGCCCTGGTCGCCGAGCACCTGCAAACCGCTCGGGGCATCGGTGGTCACCATGATGTCGGCGGTGTCAGCGGCCACCTTGTGCCGCGAAATCGCTTCGCTGACAACACTATCGACGTCGACCACCTCGAGTTCTGGCAGCGGCTCGGCGCCCTGCAGCCGGGACAGCTCGATCAGCTCACCGACCATACTGGCCAGCCGCTGGGACTCGGTGAGGATCTTCTCGCCGAAGCGGTGCACAGTGTCGGGGTCGTCGGTGGATTCCAGCAGAGCCTCGGCCAGCACGCCCATCGCGGCGACCGGGGTCTTGAGTTCGTGGCTGACATTGGCGACGAAGTCGCGCCTGCTGGCCTCCATACGGGCCTGCTCGGACTGGTCGTCGAGGTAGACCACGGCGAAGCGCGGATCCTGCTCGCTGAGCAACCGCACGTGGCCGCGCACCGACAGACCGGATCGGCCCGCAGGGGCCCGCCGCGGGGGCGACAGGTCGACCTCGACGTCCTCGCCGGTGGACAGTGTGTGCTGGGCGGCCTTCCAGGCCCGCTCGTCGAGCAACCGGTCACGCACCAGACCCAGCTCCACCGCTCGGTCGTTGATGAACACCACGTCGCGCATGCTGTCGACGACGACCATGCCGATCGGGGCCAGCGCCACCACATGCTGCAACATCTGGGAGACGGTGATGCCGGCTTCGGTGATCGCCCGGCGCTGTCTGCGCTCGAGGATGCGTGGGGTGAGTCCGGCCCCGATACCGAGACCAAGCGCGAGCGCACCTAGCGCCGCGACGGTGACCAGTAGTGCCACCGAAACAACACTCACACGAAAATCGTACGCATTCGGTGAACGTCATCCCAGCAGCGTGCGGCCAATTCGGGATACGTCACACACCCCGGCCGATGTATTTCATCGCTGTTCACCCCGTGTTCGCCGAACGGGCCGCGGTGGAGGGCTACTTTGCGCCCTGGTTGGCGACTGCGGCCGCACCGGCCGCGGCGGCCTCGGGATCGAGGTAGGTGCCGCCGGCCACCAGGGGCTTGAGGTCGGCGTCCAGGTCGTACCGCAGCGGAATCCCGGTCGGGATGTTCAGGCCCACGACGTCGTCCTCGGACATGCCGTCGAGGTACTTCACCAACGCCCGCAGCGAATTGCCGTGCGCGACGATCAGCACCGTCTTGCCCGCCCGCAGGTCCGGCACGACGGTGTCTTCGAAGTAGGGCACGAACCGGGCGACCACGTCTGCCAGGCATTCGGTCAGCGGGCCGCCGCCGATATCGGCGTAGCGCGGGTCGGCGTCCTGGCTGTACTTGCTGCCCTTCTCGATGGGCGGCGGCGGGGTGTCGTAGCTGCGGCGCCACAGCATGAACTGCTCGTCGCCGTACTTCTCCTTGGTTTCGGCCTTGTCCAGGCCCTGCAACGCGCCGTAGTGGCGCTCGTTGAGCCGCCAGTCGCGCTGCACCGGAATCCACAGCCGGTCCGCGGCATCCAGCGCCAGGTGCGCGGTCGTGATCGCGCGTCGCAGCAACGAGGTGTACAGGACATCGGGCAGCACGCCCTGTTCGGCCAGCAACGTACCGCCACGCACCGCCTCGGCGCGGCCCTTGTCGGTCAGGTCGACGTCCACCCAGCCGGTGAACAGGTTGAGCGCATTCCATTCGCTCTCGCCGTGCCGGAGCAGGATCAGGGTCGCCGCAGGATCTGAAGCCATGACAAAAGTCTCTCACGGCCTGCTTCAGCCGTCGCGATCGTCATCGACTCCGGCGCCCAGCCGCAGAGATCAGTCGTCGTCTTCGGAAATCAGATGCTCGAAGGCTTGCAGGTTCGTCAACGACTCGCCCCGGGCCACCCGCCACGCCCACTCCTTCTGGATGGACGACTTGAAGCCCAGTTCCAGCAGCGTGTTGAAGTCGGTGTCGACCGCTTCGAGTACCTGCCCGAGCACCCGGTCGATCTCGTCAGGGGTGACGGCCTCCAGGGCGATCCGACCGATCAGGTAGATGTCACCGATGTTGTCCAGCGTGTAGGCCACACCGTAGAGCCGGCGATTGCGCTTGAGCAGGAAGCGGTAGACACCCTGGTGGTTCTCGTCGGGCTGGCGGCAGACGAAGGCCTCGACACGTACCGAGTGCTCGCCGATGCTCAGCAGGGTGTTGGTCTTGAGCTTGCGCTCCCCGGGCAGCTCCACGATCAGGCCGGGCAGCCCGCCGTGGGAACCCTCGAACCGGGTGTACGTCAGGTCGTTGTCGATCAGCGTCTTCTCGATGATCTGCTGGGCGGTGGCCTGTCTCACGCCCGCACTCCTCTGCGCATCGTCCACCGGCGCCCGTTGCGCCGGGCCAGCAGGTCGCGGGCGGCGCTGTGCCGGTGCGTGCTGGCATAGTCGGTGATCGCCCGGCCGTAGCTGGCCAGCAAGCCATCAACGGTGTTGTCCCAGGAGAACTTTCGCGCGTGTTCGACGGCGCCGCGGCTCAGCTCTGCGGGGTCGCGGCGCAGCAGCGCGTTGATGGCGGCGGCCCACTGATCGGGATCATGGCCGGGCACCAGGCTGCCGCTGACCCCGTCGGCCACCGCCACCGGCAAGCCGCCGACCGACGCGGCCACCACCGGCGTGCCGCAGGCCTGCGCTTCGACGGCGACCAACCCGAACGACTCCGAATAGCTGGGCACCGCCACGAGATCGGCGGCGCGGTAGACGTTGACGAGGCTTTCGCGTGATTGCGGCGGCAGGAACGTCACCCGTTCGGTGATACCCAATTCGGCGGCCAGCCCGGCGAGCGCATCGGGGGCGGCCAGGCCGCTTCCCGACGGTCCGCCGGCGATGAGCACCCGCACATCGGGCAGCAGCGCGGCGGCCCGCAACAACACGTCCGGCGCTTTCAGCGGTTGGATACGGCCGACGAACGCGACCACCTTCTCGTGCGGCGCCAGCCCGATCGCGGCGCGCGCGGCGCGCCTGTCCCCCGGACTGAAAGTCTCCAGATCGACCCCCGGGTGGACGATGTCGATCCGGTCCGGGTCGGCGTTGTGCAACGAAACCAGTTGGCGGGCTTCATCATCGGTGTTCACGATCAGGCGGTCGGCCTCGTCGACCACCTGCTGCTCGCCCACCGCGCGCAACGGCGGCTCCGGTGCGTCGCCGTCGGCCAGTGCCGCGTTCTTCACCGCGGCCAAGGTGTGACTGGTGTGCACCAACGGCACCGCCCACCGGTCGCGGGCCAGCCACCCGACCTGACCGGATAACCAGTAGTGCGAGTGCACGACGTCGTAGTAGCCGGGCTCATGGTTGGCCTCGGCGCGCAGCACCCCCGCGGTGAACGCGCACAACTGGGTGGGCAGGTCGTACTTGTCGAGACCCTCGAACGGGCCGGCGACCACGTTGCGCACCAGGACCCCCGGCGCTACCCGAACCACGGCCGGATCAGCCGACGACGTGGCCCTGGTGAAGATCTCCACCTCGACGCCGCGACGGGCCATATGCAGCGCGGTTTGCAGCACGTAGACGTTCATTCCGCCGGCGTCACCGGTGCCCGGCTGGGCCAGCGGTGAGGTGTGCACCGACACCACGGCCACACGGCGGGGCAGCACATCGGCCGAGCCATCGCTCAGATCCCGGGCGTGCCGCACGCCTCCATCTTTACACCCGCCGCAGCCGGCACCCGCTCAGGCCACCGGCAGTGCCGGCGGCAGCCTCAGGCCGACACGTCGGGGCGACGGTTCTGCGAACGCCGCAACGCTCCGATCGGATCGGCGTAGAGCCCGCCCAGCGACACGATGCCCGCACCGGCCTCCTGCACGCGGTTGCCGAACGCGGTGACCCGGATGTCGCGGGCCGACAGCACCGAACGCTCGGCGAACGCGGCCTCCACGTGCTGCATCCCTTCGGGATACTCAGTGAAGGCCTGGCCGCCGACGATCACATCGTCGGGGTTGAGCATGTCGCGCAGCAGCGCCACCGCGCCGCCCAACACCCGGGCCCGCTCCTGCAGCAGTTCACGGGCTGCGGTGGTCTCGGGCTGGTCGCCTTGTCGCGCGGTACGCAACAGCGTCGACATCGTGGCACTCGGCCCGGCGGCGGGGATGAGTCCGCGCTTACGGGCGGCGGCCAGAACGGCTTCGTCGCTGACGGTGGATTCCAGCTGACCTGTGCCGCCGAGGATGTCCGATTGCACCGGCAGCGCGGCGATGGTGCCGGGGCCACTGGCCGGGCTGTGCACCCGTCCGCCGATCACCAGAGCGAAACCGACTGTCTCACGGGCATATACGTACAGCGTGCTCGCTGTCGGCGACGGTGCGCGGCGCATCCCGAGCAGCAGTTCCGCACCGGCCATCGCATCGACGTGCGAGGCCACCGATACCGGCAGGCCCAGCGTCTCCGCCAGCACCGGGCCGACCGGGGCCTGAGTCCAGCCGAGCCGCGGATGGTCGACATGGCCGGTGACGCTGTCGACCACGCCGCCGATGGCCACGCCCACCCACAGCGGACGACGGCGATGCCAGCGGCTCAGGTAGCGCCGGGCGCTGCCGGCCAGCGAAGCCAGGGCCTGGGCCTGGCCGCCACGCGGGGTGGGCGTTTCGACGGCGTCGAGGGTGCGGCCGAACAGGTCGGTGGCCACAATGCTGGTGGTGCGTGCGCCGATGTGGATGCCCAGGGTCAGGAACGGCTCGTGGTTGACCTCGACGGGCACCCGCGGCCGGCCGATCGCACCGGAGACGGCGAGGTCGGCGCGTTCACGCAGGACCCCGGCATCCAGCAGTGCGGTGACCTGGCGGTTGACCGTGGCGATCGAGAGCTTGGTGACCTGGGCGATGACGTCGCGGGCGATGGCGCCGCGCTGGCGGACGGCGGCGAATACCGCTGCCGTGGCCGCTTCGGGGATCCGCAGCGACGGGGCGATGATGTGGTGGCGGGTCCGCAGCGGATGCGGCCGTGCGGCAGCGGTGCGGACGGGGCTATGGGAGGGGAGAGTTGTGGTGCGCACTGGGGTGTCCTTCTCGAGTCTGGGGGGCGGGTCCTGTGCCACGCCTGGCGACTTGATCGGGACGAAGAAGAAGTGTCCGGTCGGGTCAGACGCAGCGAATCGCGCGACAACAACACGCGGTGTGCGCGACCAGACAGCTGGTCAGACCGATACGGATCACGCGAAGAACTTAGCACAGTTACTAGAGTTGGTCCGATGACGACTCCAGATGCCCATTCTCGCGTGGCCGTGGTGACCGGCGCCAGCTCCGGAATCGGCGAAGCGACCGCGAAAACACTTGCCGCTCAAGGCTTTCACGTGGTGGCCGTGGCTCGCCGAGCAGACCGTATCCAAAGGCTGGCCGACGAGCTCGGTGGAACTGCGATTGTGGCCGACGTCACAGACGACGCCGCGGTCGAGGCGCTGGCCGCAGCACTGACCCGGGTAGACGTGCTGGTCAACAATGCCGGCGGGGCCAAAGGACTCGAACCGATCGCCGAGGCCGACCTGGAGAACTGGCGCTGGATGTGGGAAACCAACGTCCTGGGCACCCTGCGGGTCACCCGTGCCCTGTTGCCCAAACTGATCGCCTCCGGTGACGGGCTGATCGTCACGGTGACATCGACTGCCGCACTGGAGGTTTACGACAACGGCGGCGGCTACACCGCCGCGAAGCACGCCCAGGGCGCACTGCACCGGACGCTGCGTGGCGAGCTGCTGGGCAAGCCGATCCGGCTGACCGAGGTCGCCGCCGGCGCGGTGCTGACCGAGTTCTCGCTGGTGCGCTTCGGCGGCGACGAGGACCGGGCGCGGGCCGTCTACAACGGCATCACCCCGCTGGTGGCCCAGGATGTCGCCGACGTGATCGGTTTCGTGGCGTCGCGCCCGTCCCACGTCGACATCGACCAGGTCGTGATGCGGCCGCGCGATCAGGCCAGCGCCAGCCGGTTCAACCGCCGGGTGTAGCCGAACTGGTCGTCGAGCTCGGGGCCGTCGTGGTGGGCGTGCCCGACAGGGTCGGGGCGTCACTCGGGGTGGCCGGCGCAGTGCTGGGCATGCTCGACAGCGACTTTTGGGCCGACAGCGCGGACATCGACGTCCACTCGTCCCAGTCCACCGCC
This sequence comes from Mycobacterium sp. NBC_00419, assembly GCF_036023875.1. NCBI lineage: Bacteria > Bacillati > Actinomycetota > Actinomycetes > Mycobacteriales > Mycobacteriaceae > Mycobacterium > Mycobacterium sp. NBC_00419. Next base: position 3,533,856 of record NZ_CP107931.1, on the reverse strand, counting down.
CAGTCCCAGATGTCGCCGTCGGCGTAGGACAGCTGGATAGAGGTGCCGGTGACCTCGACCGGGTCGCCGTAGACCGCGGTGTAGTAGTACTGCTCGGCGTCACCGGTGGACAGGTTGATGCACCCGTTGGTGACGTTGGTGTTGCCCTGCGCACCGGCACTGTTGGGGTTGGCGTGGATGAACTCACCGTTGTTGGAGATCCGCACCGCCCAACGCTCGTGGATGTTGCTGTAGCCGGCCGCCGGGTTGGACATGTAGAAGTCCGAGTACTTCTCGGTGACCACATGGATGCCGCTGCGGGTGACGTTGCGCGGTAGATCGGCCTCGCCGTAGCTGCACGGGAAGTCCATGATGACGCCCGCGTCGGTGATGACCTGGATGCGGTGCGAGAGGGCGTCGGCCTTGACCACCTGACGGCGCCCGATGTCGAAGTCGAGCGTCGAATCCGCCGCCCCGTAGGCGTCGTCGCCGAACTTCACGCCGTACAGACGGGCGTCGACGTGGACCTTGGTGCCCGGCTGGTAGTACTCCCGGGTGCGCCAGTGCAGCCGGGAGCCCTGCGCCTCGTCGGGCAGCCAGGCCCAACTGCCCTCAGTGGGCGGATCGGTGACGACCGTCAGGGCACGTTCCACGTCGGGTTTGTGCGCATCATCGATCGAGGCGTCGAACTGCATGATGATCGGCGCGGCCACGCCGACGGTCTGGCCGTCGGAAAGCTGGAACTGGCCGTTGACCTGGGTGGTCGGGTCGAGGGTGGCGAACGACGCCGCCACCGGGGCAGCTTTGCCGTCCCGGCCCACCACCGAGCCACCCCAGGTGTAGACACCGCCGTAGCCCAGCGGTTCGGTCGCGGTGAAGGCCGTGCGCTCGCGGTTGAGCGTGCCGGCCACCGGTTGGCCGTCGGCGTTGGTCAGCGTGACCCGCTGCAACCACCCGTCCTTGACCTCGAGGCTGACCGGCGCTGTCGGCGCCACATCCTTGGCGGCGTCGGCCGGGCTGAACGTCAGCGACGGCTTGGCAGGCGCCGCCGGCGACCCGGACTGTGTGCCGGACCCGCCGAAGCAGGCGGCCAGCGCGTTGGGGGCAACAACGCCGAGCGCCAGGGCCGTCAGCGCACGCCGGCGGTTGACCGGCGGCATTCTGTCGGCAGGGCTCACGTCAATCCAAGATACGGAAAGCGACCGTCACCCTGCCAATTGCCGCGGTGTGGTCATGGCCTCACCTAGGCAGCGTTTCAGATGCCGAAGATCTTCAGGAAGGCTGGTGCCGCCCCGCCCAGCTGGGATCCGGCGAAGTCGATGCTGCCACCCACGAGCGCGATCTCGGCTCCGGACGTCGGGTCGACAGAGCTGTAGTCACCCCAGCTCAACGACACCGGCCGCAGCGACGAGAACAGCCCGCCCACCGGGATGTGCGCCACGAAGGTCGGCCCGGGGCTCCCGAGCGGCAGCGACAGGTCCAGGTTCTGTCCACCGAACAGCAGGGCGTTGGTGAACCGCGGCGCGGCCTCAGCCCAGGCCCCGAAAGCCCCGAGGATGTTGCCGCTGCCCAGTGCCGTGGCGAACGTCTGCAGGCTGTCGTACGCGGTGAGGCCGGCGTTGATCACCGCACCCGCAACGCTGGCGGCGAAAGCGACCGTGGAGGGCACGGCGAGCGTGCCACTGGTCAGCGTGTTGGTGCTCTTGAGCGGTGAGGCCGTGAACGTGGTTGTGCCGGCGAGCGCGAACGTGGCGCCGCCGATCGGGGTCGTGGCGGTCACGTTCAGCGACACGGGGCCGCTCTGGCCCAGATCCGGTGCGCTCACGTCGGCGGACAGCGAAATCGGTCCGAACGGCGTGTTGATGGTCTGGTTGAACGGTTGGCCGGAGACAACGTTGGAGGACGGCGTGGCCGACCGCTTCGACAACGCCGCGGATGCGCTCAGCGGGGTGGTGCTCACCTTGACGCCCCGAGCGCTCACCGCGGTGGTGGTCACCTGGGCGACAGTTGCGCTTGCTCGTTTACTCGACGCCACGCTGGAGGCGCTGGCAGGCCCGGCGTCGGGCTTGCTGTCCGACGCGGAGTTCGACGGCTGGTGGCGCCCGGTGTCTGCCTGAGCGACTCCGGCCGCACCGGCCAAGGCCGCACCGACGCCGAGCGCCAGCGCGCCGGCACCCAGCCACGTCCGGACCCCGAGCATGGGGGTGCCCCCGCGCGTTGCGATCGACGAATTTCCACTGGCCATTTCGAATCCCCCATATCAGCGAAGCAAACCCGCACGTGCGCTTACATCCGCAATTATTTTCCCCATTATTCGTCGCCGGGGTTAATTCCCGGAATTCCCCGAGGTTAATTTTCTGCTGCGGGACGGAATCGGACTACAGAGCGCAGCCGACCAGCACGGGTTCCGGGATCAGGGTGATGCCGAAAACGTCGCGCACGCCGTCGCGGACTGTGCGGGCCACCGCCAGCACGTCGGCCGCGGTGGCATTGCCGCGGTTGGTCAAGGCCAGGGCGTGCTTGGTGGACAACCGGCAGGGCGAGGCGGGCCCGGGGAACCCCTTGCCGAAGCCGGCACGCTCGACCAGCCAGCCCGCCGCCAGCTTCACCCCGTCCGGGGAGGGATAGCGCGGCACCGGGCCGTCCTGGCCGGCCAGCAGCGCCTCGAACTGCTCGGCGGTAACGACGGGATTGGTGAAGAACGACCCCACACTCCAGGTGTCGTGGTCGTCCGGGTCGAGCACCATGCCCTTGCGGGCGCGCAGGTCGAGCACCGTCCGGCGGACCGCGCCCGGCTGTGCCCGCTCGCCGACCGCCACGCCGAGCGCCCCGCACAGTTCGGCGTAGCGCAGCGGCGCCGACAGGCCCGCCGCGTCCAGGCCGAACTCCACCTCGAGGACCACCGCGTCCGGGGAGTTCTTCAGCACGCTGTGCCGATAGCCGAAGCCCAGCTCGCCGGCCGCCGCCCAGCGCACCTGCCCGGTGCGCCGGTCCAGCAGCCGCACCCGGGTGAGCGTGTCGGCCACCTCGACTCCGTAGGCCCCGACGTTCTGGACGGGCGTGGCCCCGGTTGAGCCGGGGATGCCCGACAGACATTCCAGCCCGCCGAGCCCACGCTCGAGCGACAGTGCGACGACGTCATCCCACACCGCGCCGGCCTCGGCGCGCAGCACGGAGCCGTCGACGCTGACGGTGCGATTGGCCAGCAGGACGACGGTCAGGTCGGCGAGGTCGTCGGCGATGACCACGTTTGAGCCACCGGCCAGCACCAGAACCGGTCCGTCGGCGGCCTCATCGAGTGTGCGGACAGCGGCCACGACCTGATCGGTGGTGGTGCAGGTGATGACACGACGGGCAACCGGACCGACCCGCAGAGTGGTCAGCGACGCCAGCGCAACCCGCTCGGCGACCGCCGCGCCGCCGAAATCTTGCAGGGGTCCCACGGCCCGTAACGGTAGCCTCACCAGCTATGCCGCGTTCATTCGACATGGCCACCGACTACGACGGAAGCGTCGAACAGGTGCATGCGGCGCTGTGCGACGAGCAGTACTGGCTGGCCCGCCTGGCCGACTCGGGTGCCGACGACGCCACGCTGGACTCGATGCGGCTCAGCGCCGACGGCGGCGTCGACGTCGCGACCACCCAGATTCTGCGTTCCGACCGACTGCCGGGCGTCGTCACCCAGTTTCACCGCGGCGACTTGCGCATCCAGCGGGTGGAGCGCTGGTCGGGCCTGCTCGACGGACAGGCACAGGCCGCCGTGGACGGCGTCATCCCGGGTGCGCCGGTCACACTGACTGGCAGCGCGCTCCTGACACCCGCAGAACAGCGGGCGCGCTTGGCTTTTCGAGCCACCGTGGAGGTTCGGATCCCGTTGGTCGGCGGCAAGGTGGAGAACTTCATCGGCAACCAATTGGTGGACCTGCTGATCGCCGAACAGCGATTCACCACGATGTGGATCGCCGAGCACGGCTGAGCCCGCGGGTACCGTGATTCCATGTCCCGCCGCATGGACTACGTGATCGCACTCGACAAACCCGCATCCGACCTTTACGTGAGCTTCACCAGTCGCGAGTACTGGGAAGATCTGGTCGCCGAGCACGCCCGGCACTACGACTCGACGCTGACGCACTTCGCCTCCGGCGACGGCGGCACCGACATCGTCTTCACCCACACGCTGTCGAGTAAGGACCTGCCGTCGGTGGCGGCCGCGGTCGTCCCGCTCAACCTGACCGTCACGCGCGAACAACATTTCGCGCCGTTCGACGCCGCGTCCCAGTCGGCGCGCGGGCACTACAAGGCGCTGGTGCCGTCGGCGCCGATGGACTTCGGCGGAACCTACGTGCTGAGCGAGTCGCCGACCGGCAGCGAGTTGCGGCTCAACAGTGTCTGCACGGTCAAGGTGCCGATCATCGGCGGCAAGATCGAAGAGTGGGTGCTGGGCGGACTGCACGGATTGTTCGACAACGAGCGCGATTTCACCCGCGACTGGATCGCCAGCCATTACTAGGACACAACGGCCGGTCGGTGTGCCGACCCGCGGAACGACCAACGCCAACCGTCTGCGGCGCGCCGACCGCTGGCTGCTGAACTCCCCGCGGGTGCGCTCGGCGCTGGAGTCGGCGAGCGAACCGCTGATCGTCGACCTCGGCTATGGCCGGCTCCCCGTCACCACCCTGGAGATGGCCGCGCGACTGCGCGCGCTGCGCCCCGACATCCGGGTGGTCGGCCTGGAGATCGACCCGCAGCGGGTGGTCCCCGCGGTCGACGGTGTCGAATTCCGGGTCGGTGGTTTCGAACTGGCCGGCCTGCGCCCGGTTCTGGTGCGCGCGTTCAACGTGCTGCGCCAATACCCGCCGGAGGCGGTCGACCAGGCGTGGGAGGTAATGCGCTCGCGCCTGGCGCCCGGCGGGCTGATCCTCGACGGCACCTGCGACGAGTTGGGGCGGCGGTGCTGCTGGGTGCTGCTCGACGGCGACGGCCCGGTGAGCCTGACACTGGCCTGCGATCCCCGGCACATCGAGCGGCCCTCCGATTTGGCTGAACGGTTGCCGAAAGTCCTTATCCACCAAAATGTTCCGGGCCAACCCATCCATGAACTCCTCACTACCGCGGACCGGGCGTGGGCCGCATCGGCAGGGCATTCGGTGTTCGGTCCGCGGGACCGGTGGCGGGCGATGATCGCCGAGATGCGCAGTGCGGGCATCGCACTGGAACCGCAACGCCGAAGCGTGCGCGACGCGGTGCTCACCGTCCCGTGGTCGTCGGTCGCACCCGGTTAGCTGCGGCGCCTAGCATCTAGACATGCGGATCGCCCTGGCCCAGATCCTCTCTGGCACCGACCCCACCGCCAACCTGACCCTGGTCGAGCAGTACACCCGGCAGGCCGCCGAGGCGGGCGCACAACTGGTCGTGTTCCCCGAGGGCACCATGAGCCGGTTCGGGGTGCCGCTGACCCCCGTCGCCGAACCGCTGGACGGACCATGGGCCGACGCGGTGCGCGGCATCGCCGCGCGCGCCGGGATCACCGTGGTCGCGGGAATGTTCACCCCCACCGCCGATGAGCGGGTCACCAACACCCTGCTGGCCACCGGACCCGGCGTCGATGCCCACTACGACAAGATCCACCTCTACGACGCGTTCGGGTTCGCCGAATCCACCGGCGTCGCGGCCGGCCGCGAACCGGTGGTCATCACCGTCGACGGCGTCGGCGTGGGCCTGACGCTGTGTTACGACATCCGCTTCCCCAGCCTCTACATCGAGCTGGCCGACCGCGGTGCGCAGGTCATCACGGTCAGCGCATCGTGGGGGGCGGGTCCCGGCAAGCTCGAGCAGTGGACCCTGCTGGCCCGCGCCCGGGCGCTGGACTCGGCGTCGTTCATCGCCGCCGCCGGCCAGGGCTATCCGGGTGACGAGCTGGCGAACTCCTCGAAGGCCCCGACCGGTGTCGGCGGCAGCCTGGTCGCCTCCCCGTTCGGCGAGGTGCTCGCCTCCGCGGGCCCCGACCCCCAACTCGTGGTGGCCGACGTCGACGTCGACACCGTGCCCGCGGTGCGCGAAACGCTCGGTGTCCTGCGCAACCGCTCAGAGTTCGCTCAGATTGATAGGGCAGAATCGCGCGGGTGACGTATCCGCCACAGGGCCCGAATCACCCGGTCGGACCCGGCGACCCCACCGCCCCGGCCTGGCCGGCCGCTACTCCTGAGCAGCCCACCCAGCACATCCCGCGGTCCCCCGGACCCGTCGACCCCGTCACCCAGTACATCCCGCAGCCGGGCCCGCCGAGCGCGCCGCCGCCCGTCGAACCGCCCGCCGAACCCAAGTCCGGGTTCCTGCGCGATCCGCTGTCGATCGTGCTGGTGCTCGTCACCGTCATCGCGCTGGCGATCGCCGCACTGGTCGGTACCGAGCTCTACGTGCGGCACCGGGCCAACACCGTGGTGGCCAACGCGGTGGAGTGTGTGGTCAAGGACTCCGCCACCGTGTCGTTCGGTATGCGTCCCTTCCTGCTGCAGCACCTGACCGGCAGCTACAACGACATCCGGGTGGAGACCGCGGGCAACCAGATCCGCGAAGCCAAGGGCATGAAGCTCGACCTGCTGCTCGACGACATCAAGATCAACAAGACCGCGGATTCGGCGGGCACCCTGGGCGCGCTGGACGCCACCATCACCTGGTCCAACGATGGCATCCGGCAGACGGTCGGGGACATCATCCCGTTGCTCGGCGGCTTGGTCACCTCGGTGGCCACCAGCCCGTCAGACGGAACGATCGAGCTCAAGGGTGGTCTGGGCACGGTGACGGCCAAGCCCGAGGTGTCCAACGGCGGCCTGAACCTCGAGGTGGTCAACCTGACCGGCCTCGGCTTCAGCCTGCCCAAGGAAACCATCCAGCCGGCGTTGGATGCCTTCACGACCGCGCTGACGAAGAACCTGCCGATGGGGATTCACGCCGACAGCGTCGCCGTCACCGATACCGGCGTCACCGCCACGTTCATCACCAGGAACGCGACGATCCCCAACGGTCAGCAGGATCCCTGCTTCGCAGGCGTTTAGTCCAGGCCGTCGAGCACGGCGCGGGTCCCGGACAATCCGAGCCGGGTAGCGCCGGCGTCGAGCAGGGCCAGCGCGTCCTGCGCGGTGCGGATACCTCCGCTGGCTTTAACACCGAGGCGACCACCCACCGTTGCGGCCATCAGTTCCACGGCCGTCACGGATGCGCCGCCTGACGGATGAAATCCGGTCGAGGTCTTGACGAAGTCCGCGCCAGATTCCTCGGCGGCCCGGCAGACCGCGACCAGCGTGGGTTCGCCGGCCAGGCTCAACAGCGCCGCCGACTCGACGATGACCTTGAGCAGCGCGCCGGGAACCGCGGCGCGAACGGTGGCGATATCGGCGGCGACGGCGGCGAAGTCACCGGCGACGGCGGCCCCGACGTCGATCACCATGTCGACCTCGTCGGCCCCGAAGCCCACGGCCAGCGCCGCCTCGTGGGCCTTGACGGCCGGCAGGTGCTTGCCCGACGGGAAGCCGGCGACAGTGGCGATCAACAGGCGTTCCGGATGCCCGCTGCCGGCCTTGTGGGCGGCGGAGACCATCGACGGCGATACACAGACCGCCAGCACGCCTAGTTCGGCGGCTTCGTCGACCAGTGCGGCGATGTCGGCGTCGGTGGCTTCGGGTTTGAGCAGGGTGTGATCGACGAGCGCGGCCACGTCGGCTCTGCGCCAGATATCCCCGAGCCGCTCCGCTCCTGCCGGCCGGCGGGTCATCAGAACGGCTCCTCGGAGCCGCCGGGATTACAGCCCGCGGCGGTCATGGCGTCGTCGTCGACCACAGGCCGCCACGGCTCGAGGTTCCAGCTGGTCTTGCCGGGTTCGACGATCTCGGCGAAGCGGAAGTGGCAGACGAACTGCTCTCGCATGCCGGGTATGGCCGCGTCGGGGGCAAGCGCGAGGACCTCGCTCCAGGCCTCGTCGATCTCCCACGGCGGTTTGAACATCTGCCCGCCCGCCTGCCTGCCGGTCGCAGTGGGATAGACCCGCAGGCTGGACAGGTCGCCCCAGTGCTGCCATTCGGCGTGATCGATGAAAGGCGGTGCGGGGGTGGTGTCGGCCGCCGCGGGAGCGGCAAGGCACAGGGCCACCGGCACGACGGCAAGGACGCCGGCCAGCCGGTGTCGAGTGCTCAGCGGGACTTCCCCTGGACGTCGAGCAGCTTGGGCCGGACGTCGACGAGGTAGACGCCCGAGGCCACCGCGGCGATCGCGACGCCCATTACGTCGAGGACACCGACAACGGCGAGAAGACCGGCGACGCCGAGGATTACCAGCCACACCGGCTTGGTCAGCTTCTCGGCGGCGGTGTAGGCATCTGGCCGCTGAATCGCGGCGTGCACGAACGAATAAAGGGTGGCGACAATAACCAGCCACCGAATGACTTCGAGGATGGTACCCGCAAGACCGGCAAGCATCACGCTGCCAGACTATGCGGGCACCACCCTCACCGTCGAACTAGTCGCCCCAGTCATGCCCCGAGGCGACCCGGTTTCACTTCTGGGTGACCTTCTTGGCCGGAGCCTTCTTGGCCGGGGCCTTCTTGGCAGCAGCCTTGGCCGGAGCCTTCTTGGCGGCGGCCTTCTTGGCCGGGGCCTTGGTGGCGGGGGCGGCCTTGGCGGGCAGCTCGACGCCGACCAACTTGGCGGCACGCTCACCGACCGCGCGGGTCTGCGAGGACACGCTGCCCAGCGCGTCCTGGGTCAGCTCGACGGCCTGGTCGACGTAGCCCTCGACCTGCGCGGCGGCATCCTTGAAATCGGGCTGGTTGCGCAGCCGCTCCAGGGCGGCCTCGCCACGCTCGACCAAGGTGTTGTAGGTCGCGGTGGCGTCTTCGACGAAGCCCTCGGCGGCCTTGCGCAGCTCTTCGGAGCTCAGCTTGCCGCGGATTTCCTCGGCGCGCTGGGGCAGGTCTTCCTGCAGCTTGGTCAGCTTGGCGCGGCGGCCTTCGACGCGCTCGGCGGCCTCGGTGCGGGCATCCTCGGCGCGGTCACGCAGGTTGGCCAGGATCTCGTTGACGGTGGCCAGGGCCAGGTCGGCAGCACCGACCGCAGCGAGCAGCGGGGCCTTCAGTTCCTCGATGGTGGGGTTCTCGGCCATGTGAATGGCTCCTTTCAGACTTTTCAAATCGATTGTGGTTGACGGTTTTTCAGCGGATGTGGAGATGCGGCTATTCAGACGTCAGCTCCTCACGGGCAGCTTCGTTCTGCTGACAGAACGACATGTAAATGTCGAGCAGAACCTGCTTTTGGCGTTCGGTGATGGCGGTGTCCCCGATGATCGCGTCGTTCACCTGACTGCTGCCCTCAATGGGCTCCAGGATTCCGGCGCGCACATAGAGCACCTCCGCCGACAACCGCAGCGCCTTGGCGATCTGGCTCAGCACCTCCGCAGAAGGTTTGCGTAGTCCCCGTTCGATCTGACTGAGGTACGGGTTGCTGACGCCGGCCTTCTCGGCCAACTGCCGCACCGAAACCTGAGCGGCTTCACGCTGCGCCCTGATGAAGCCGCCGATGTCGTGCGCGGCGATGGAAACCACGGCCTGGATGTCTGCATCCTGTGCCATGACTACCTCCTCGCGCAATGCTGTTCCGGTGCGTACGGAACTCACACTACGCGGGGGTGCTAACTTTTGCAAGCACTAGTTAGCGCAGGTCAGAATATGATTTGTGCCACTGTGTAGATCACGAGGCCGGCCAGAGCTCCCACTACGGTGCCGTTGATCCGGATGAACTGGAGGTCGCGTCCGACGTGCAATTCGATGCGCCGGCTGGCTTCCTCGGCGTCCCATCGCTCGATGGTGTCGGTGATGATCGTGGTGATCTCCGCGCCGTACTGCCCGACCAGATGCTGCGCCCCGCGCACGATCCAGTTGTCCACCTTGTCGCGTAGCTCGATGTCGTCCCGAAGTGACTCACCGATGCGCACGACGGAGTCCGCGACCCGGGTCCGCAATGCGCTCGACGGGTCGTCCACGCCGTCAAGAACCAAGCGCTTCAACGTCTTCCACGCCGTCTCGGCAGCACGGGTCACCTCGTCACGGGCCATCAGCTGTTCCTTGACCGCCTCGGCCCGCGCGATGGTGGCGTCGTCGTTCTGCAGGTCGTCGGCGAACTCGAACAGGAAACGCGTAGCCGAAAGGCGCAGTTCATGATTCGGGTTGCGGCGCACCTTGTCGGTGAAGTCCATCAACTCGCGGTGAATCCGGTCGCCGACCAGATGGTCGACGAACCGCGGCGACCAGGTCGGCGAATCCCGGGTGACCACCCGCTCGATGGTCTCCCCCGCATTCAGGGCCCACTCGAAAGCTCTGTCGCACAACAGCTGTATGAGTGCTTCCTGACGGTTCTCGGCCAGCAGCTGGCCCAGCACCCGGCCCACCGGAGGTCCCCACTGCGGTTCGGCCAGCCGCCGGACGATGGTGCGATCGATGACCTGCTGGATGTCGTCGTCGTTGAGGAGCTCCACCACGACACGCAGTACCGTCGCCGCCTCACCGGCCACCCGGTCGGCATGGTCGGGCTGGGAAAGCCACTTGCCCAGCCGCCCGGCGACGTCGGCGTCACGCAGTTTCGTCTCGACGACAGCGGGCGACAGGAAGTTCTCCCGGACGAAGTTGCCCAGGCCTTCACCGAGCTGGTCCTTCTTGCGCTTGATGATCGCCGTGTGCGGGATCTTGAGCCCCAGCGGATGGCGGAACAGCGCAGTGACGGCGAACCAGTCGGCCAGCGCGCCCACCATGCCGGCCTCGGCCGCGGCGCCGACATACCCGACCCAGGCCGGCCCGCCCTGGGCCTGGCCCCAGCGGCAGACCAGGAACAACACCGTGGCGCCGAGCAGGAAACTCAGCGCCACCGCCTTCATCCGGCGCAGCGAGCGCGCCCGTTCGGCGTCGGCTTCGGGGTCTGCGCCGGCAAACGACTCCGCCAGGGACGCCCCGGCGCGCACTACAGCCGCCGGCAACGCCGGACGGTCAGGTTCGGTAACCACTCCACCATCATCCGCTATGTGCCGGGCCAGTTAATGTGACCTTGCCGTCAGGACAGACCGTAGAATCGTCGAGAACAAGGGGAACGGACTCCGCGATAGTGGCACAGCAGATAAGCGACGGGGTCGCCAAGACCGATGGTCGCAAGCGACGCTGGCGTCAACACAAGGTGGAACGCCGCACCGAGTTGGTCGACGGTGCCCTCGAAGCCATCCGCCAGCGCGGTCGCGACGTCAGCATGGACGAAATAGCTGCGGAAATCGGCGTCTCCAAGACCGTTCTGTACCGCTATTTCGTTGACAAGAACGACCTCACCACCGCGGTGATGATGCGGTTCGCGCAGACCACTCTGATCCCCAACATGGCCGGTGCACTGTCGTCGGACCTCGACGGCTTCGACCTGACACACGAGATCATCCGGGTGTATGTCGAGACCGTGGCCGCCGAGCCCGAGCCATACCGATTCGTCATGGCAAACAGTTCGGCCAGCAAAAACAAAGTCATCGCCGATTCGGAACAGATCATCGCGCGAATGCTTGCGGTCGTGCTGCGCCGGCGTATGCAGCGCGCCGGGATGGACACCAGTGGCGTGGAGCCGTGGGCCTACCTGATCGTCGGCGGGGTTCAGCTGGCGACGCACTCGTGGATGTCGAACCCGCGGATGACCAGCGGTGAATTGATCGACTACCTGACCATGCTGTGCTGGAACGCACTGTGCGGAATCGTCGAGGTCGGCGGCTCGCTGGAGAAGTTCAACTCCGACCCGCACCCGTCTCCGGTGCTGCCGCCCGCACTGCGGCGCACCCGCTAGCTAGGCTCTCGGCTATGGCCGACCTGCCGTCGCAGTGGACTCACGAACCGCACACGATCCTCCAGTTCCGCACCGGCGAGAAGATCGCCGATATCGACCCGAACTCCAGCCCGGGCTATACCGGCGACAAGAATGGCTCCAGCGAGGTGCAGGCCGAGCGCAACGAGCGCTTTGCGGGGCTGCAGGAAATGCTCTACGCCAGCGGCAAAGCCGGGGACGGCCGCTCACTGCTTCTGGTGCTGCAGGGGATGGATACCGCAGGCAAGGGCAGCATCGTCAAGCACGTGGTGGGGGCCGGAAACCCGATGGGCATCCAGTACGCGAGTTTCGGTGTGCCCACCGAGGAGGAGCGGGCCCATCACTACCTGTGGCGCATCCGCAAGGCGCTGCCGTCCGCAGGCCACATCGGGGTGTTCGACCGGTCGCACTACGAAGACGTGCTGGTGGTGCGGGTGCACGATCTGGTGCCCCGCGAGGTCTGGGAGCCGCGCTACGACGAGATCAACGCGTTCGAGAAGGAACTCGTCGACTCCGGGACGACGGTGGTCAAGTGCGCCATGTTCGTGTCCCTCGACGAGCAGAAACGCCGGCTGTCCGAACGGCTAGAGCGCCCCGACCGGTACTGGAAGTACAACCCCGGCGATCTGGACGAGCGCAAGCTATGGCCGGCCTACCAGGAGGCCTATCAGGCCGTCCTCGACCGCACCTCGACCGACTACGCGCCCTGGTACGTCATCCCGTGCGACAAGAAGTGGTACAGCAGGTTGGCGATCACCGAGCTGCTTATCGAAGCGCTCAAGGACATGAATCTCACCTGGCCACCCGCCGACTTCGACGTGGCGGCCGAGAAGAAGAAGCTCGAACAAGCCTGAGCCGGTTGGTCAGCCCTTGACCAGGGTGAACTGACCGATGTTGGTGATGCCACGGCGGAAGAAGTCCGCGCAGCCGACCAGGTACTTCATGTAGCGGTCGTAGACCTCCGGGGAGGTGATGGCGATCGCCTCCTGGCGCGCAGCCAGCAGGTTGGCCGCCCACATGTCCAGGGTGCGTGCATAGTGTTCGCGCAGCAGGTGGGTGCGCTGCAGGGTGAAGCCGGAGTCCGCCGCGAGCACTTCGATGTCCTCGACGGCGGGTAACCGGCCGCCGGGGAAGATCTCGGCTTCGATGAACTGCATGAACTTCAGGTCGCTGATGGTCACCTTGATGCCGTTGTCGCGGAAGAACTTCTGGGTGTGCGCCAGGATCGTGTGCAACAGCATGCGGCCGTCGTCGGGCAGCAGGTTGTAGGCCTTCTCGAAGAACAGCGGGTAGCGCTCGACCTTGAACGCTTCGAAGGCGCCGATGCTGACGATGCGGTCGACCGGGTCACTGAACTCTTCCCAGCCCTGGAGCCGAACCTCGACCGAGCGGGCGGTGTCCAGCTTGGCCAGCCGTTTGCGGGCGTACTCCGACTGGTTTTTACTGAGCGTGATGCCGATCACGTTCACGTCGTACTTCTGGACGGCCCGCTCCAGAGCCCCGCCCCAGCCGCAACCGACGTCGAGCAGAGTCATCCCCGGCTCGAGATTCAGCTTGCCGAGCGCCAGGTCGAACTTGGCGTTCTGCGACTCGTCGAGGTCCATGTCCTCGCGCTCGTAATAGCCGCAGGTATATCCCATGGTCGGGCCGAGGAACAGGGCAAAGAAGTCGTCAGAGACGTCGTAGATGGACTGAGACTCCTCGTAGTAAGGAGTCAGGTCCGCTTCCACGTTCGCCATCAACAAAGCCCTTCAGGTTTCCGCTTGCTAGGTCGGGCCGTGGACAGCGGGGGTTCGCTACAAACGGTCCCCCGACCAGGGCCACAGGCCCACCGGCGTGCAGCCTAGTCAATTAGTCTGGGGATTGCATAAGCACAGGTCGTCAGTAGCTGTAGAAGCCCTGTCCGGATTTCTTGCCCAGCATCCCCGCCTCGACCATGCGCAGCAGCAACGGTGGCGGCGCGTAGTGGGCGTCCTTCAATTCCTCATACATCGAGTCCGCGATGAGCTTCATGGTGTCCAGTCCGATCAGGTCGGACAACCGCAGCGGGCCCATCGGATGCGAGAGCCCGGCCACGATCGCGGTGTCGACATCCTCGACGGTGGCCACACCGGCCTCGACCATCCGGATCGCCGACAACAGGTAGGGCACCAGAAGAGCGTTGACGACGAATCCGGAACGGTCGGCGCAACGCACCACCTTCTTGCCCAGGACCTCACCGGCGAACTGTTCGACCCGGGCGATCGCCCCCTCGGAGGTGACCAACGTGTTGACCAGTTCCACCAGCGGCAGCACCGGCACCGGGTTGAAGAAGTGCAGGCCGATCACCCGGCTCGGATTCTTCGTTGCCGCAGCGATTTTCATGATCGGGATGCTGGAGGTGTTGGATGCCAGCACAGCGTCGGGGTCGGTGATGATGCGGTCGAGTTCAGCGAAGATCTTGCCCTTGACCGTCTCGTCCTCGACGACGGCCTCGATGACGAGCTGGCGGTCCGCCATGTCGGCGAGGTCGGTGGTGAACGTCAGCCTGGCCAGCGTGGCGTCGCGGTCGGCCTCCGACAGCTTGCCGCGGCTCGTCGCACGCTCCAGCGACCCGGTGAGCCGGCTGCGGCCGGCGTTGAGCAACTCGTCCGTCGGTTCGAAGACGACGACGTCGGCGCCGGCCTTGGCGGCCACCTCGACGATCCCTGAGCCCATCTGCCCCGCGCCGATCACACCTACTCGTTGAATACTCACTTCATCTCCTCACGCGTCAGGCCCCGCCCAATATAAGGACGGGGCCTGAACTGCGAAACGGCGGGACCTGCTCGTGCAGAGGCTTAGTGGAACTGTCCCTCTTCGGTCGAGCCGGCCAGCGCGGTGGTCGAGCTGGTCGGGTCCACGGTGGTGGCGATCCGGTCGAAGTAGCCGGCGCCGACCTCACGCTGGTGCTTGGTCGCGGTGTAGCCGCGCTCCTCGGCAGCGAACTCGCGCTCCTGCAGCTCGACGTAGGCGGTCATCTGGTTGCGGGCGTAGCCGTAGGCCAGATCGAACATCGAGTAGTTCAGGGCGTGGAAGCCGGCCAGCGTGATGAACTGGAACTTGAAGCCCATGGCGCCGAGTTCCTTCTGGAAGCGGGCGATCGTCGAGTCGTCCAGGTGCTTGCGCCAGTTGAACGACGGCGAGCAGTTGTAGGCCAGCATCTGGTCGGGGAACTCGCTCTTGACGCCCTCGGCGAAGCGGCGGGCCAGGTCCAGATCCGGGGTGCCGGTCTCCATCCAGATCAGATCCGAGTACGGCGCGTAGGACTTGGCGCGGGCGATGCAGGGCTCCAGGCCGTTCTTGACCCGGTAGAAGCCTTCCTTGGTCCGCTCGCCGGTGATGAACGGCTGGTCGCGCTCGTCGACGTCGGAGGTGATCAGCGTGGCGGCCTCGGCATCGGTACGGGCGATGACGACGGTCGGCACGTCGGCGACGTCAGCCGCCAGGCGAGCCGAGGTCAGGGTGCGGATGTGCTGCTGGGTGGGGATGAGCACCTTGCCACCGAGGTGGCCGCACTTCTTCTCCGAGGCCAGCTGGTCTTCCCAGTGCGAGCCCGCGACACCGGCGGCGATCATGGCCTTCTGCAGCTCGTAGACGTTGAGGGCGCCACCGAAACCGGCCTCGCCGTCGGCGACGATCGGGGCCAGCCAGTTCTCCACCGAGGTGTCACCCTCGACCTTGGCGATCTCGTCGGCACGCAGCAGCGCGTTGTTGATGCGACGCACCACCTGCGGCACCGAGTTGGCCGGGTAGAGGCTCTGGTCGGGGTAAGTGTGGCCGGAGAGGTTCGCGTCACCGGCGACCTGCCAACCCGACAGGTAGATGGCCTTGAGGCCCGCGCGGACCTGCTGGACGGCCATGTTGCCGGTCAGCGCGCCGAGCGAGTTGACGAACTCCATCTCGTGGAGCTGGTTCCACAGCACCTCGGCGCCGCGGCGGGCCAGGGTGGCCTCCTCGACGACGCTGCCCTGCAGCGCGACAACGTCGGCCGGGGTGTAGGTACGGGTGAGACCCTTCCACCGGGGGTTGGTGTCCCAGTCGCGCTGGATCTCTTCTGCGGTCTTCGGCTTGCCGACGTTGGACCCGACGTTGGGCATGGGCCTGCTCCTTTTGCTAACTCTGGTACAGCTTGGCTGGTGTGCTGCCTTCGAGCATGCCTCGCACCATTAGTGCACTTCAAGCCACTGCGAATGCCAATTTTCGCCAAGCAGTACGTTCATCTTGCGAAGTTTGCGAAGGTCCAATCCAGCTGAACCGGTTCAGAAGTTACTGGCGGGTAGCGGATTCCCGCAGGTCAGTACGCTTGTACTGTTAAAAACTCGTCGCTCAGAGCCCGAAGATCGACGCGACGGCTTTGACCTCGTCGCCGACCATGTATGTGAGCGTTCTAACAGTGCGGTCGGTCAGCTCCGGACCGAATTTGTCGGTCGATCCGGGCGGATAGACGTGCGACAGAATCTCCAGCTTGTCGCCGAGGGCGACGGGTGCGTCGTGTTCGATGGTCACCCGCAGCGGTGACTCGAACAGTTCGGGATACGGGGCGAGGAACTCCTCGACCACCTTCCAGTACACCGAATTGTTGACGTGATCGAAGAAGTCGATATCGCTGACCCGAATCGGGAACGCGCGGATCTCGTCGGCGTCCTGCCGGGCTCCCGGAGTCAGGTAGGCCTTCCACCGCAGCCGGCTGACTTCGGTGGTCCTCTTCAAGCCGTCCAGGAAGTCGTCGGCGATCCGGGCCGGCCCCTGGGTCTCACGGTTGATGTTGATCCAGAACGCCTCGGATTCGATCAGCCCGCCTTTGCGACCGTCGACCCGCACCCGCATTTCACACCAGCGGTTGGAGGTTCCCGAACACCAGCGGCGCATCCGCAGCATGTCCTGGAACTCGATCGGACGGATCAGATCGACCATCGTGCGCCGGACGATCCACAGCGGGTGGGTCTCCTCGTGGCCCATCTCGCGCAGCTGGTCCTGGCCGATGTCCTGGATATGGCGGCACGCCGCGTCCAGCCGCAGACGGCCGGCCCGGTCGATGTCACCGACCCGCAGCGACCATTCCCGGTCGAACACATCGGGGTGCGGATCGGGTACGGGCATCAGCACCTTGGCCAGACCGCTTACGGCCGTGTCCTTCTCGGTGGTACTCATGGTGCCTTCTCCCCAGGCTGAAGCTTTCCCGCCCAGCGCGATCATGCCAAAGGCCTCAGCGAATGCCAACAAGCGTCCTTGCCAATCCTGCTAAGCAGGCCTTCGCAGCGCCGGTACCCTGGGCAGGTGTCCAAGACGTTCGTCGGGTCCCGCGTGCGTCAACTCCGTAGCGAACGCGGATTCAGCCAGGCCGCGCTGGCCCAGATGCTGGAGATCTCCCCCAGCTATCTCAACCAGATCGAGCACGACGTCCGGCCGCTGACCGTCGCGGTCCTGCTGCGGATCACCGAGGTGTTCGGTGTGGACGCGACGTTCTTCGCCTCGCAGGACGACACCCGGCTGATCGCCGAACTCCGGGAGGTCCTGCTGGATCGCGACCTGGATGCCGGCATCGATCCCGCCGAGGTCGCCGAGATGGTCAACACCCATCCCAATCTGGCCAAGGCGATGGTCACCCTGCACCAGCGCTACCGGATGGCCACGACGCAACTCGCCGCGGTGACCGAGGACCGGTTCAACCTCAACGCCGGAGGCAGCGGCTCGGGATCGATCTCCATGCCCCACGAGGAAGTTCGGGACTACTTCTACCAACGGCAGAACTATCTTCACGAGCTCGACACCGCCGCAGAGGACCTGACGGTGCGGATGCGCCTGCACCGCGGCGACCTCGCCGGCGACATCGGCCAGCGCCTGGCGCAGGTGCACGGCGTGCGCATCGTCAGGCGCGTCGACCTCGGCGACACTGTGCTGCACCGCTACGACCCCGAGACCAAGACGATGGAGATGAGCGCCCATCTGTCCGGTGGCCAGCAGGTGTTCAAGATGGCCGCCGAATTGGCCTATCTCGAATTCGGCGACCTCATCGACACCAAGGTCGCGGCCGGTACGTTCACCAGCGACGAGTCACGCCGACTGGCCCGGCTCGGGTTGGCCAACTACTTCGCGGCCGCAACAGTGTTGCCCTACGGGCAATTTCACGGCGTCGCCGAGAGCTTCCGCTACGACATCGAGCGGCTCTCGGCGTTCTATCAGGTCAGCTACGAGACGATCTGCCATCGGCTCTCGACACTGCAGCGACCGTCGATGCGGGGAGTGCCCTTCTCGTTCGTCCGGGTCGACAAGGCCGGCAACATGTCGAAACGCCAGTCCGCCACCGGATTTCACTTCTCATCCTCGGGCGGCACCTGCCCGCTGTGGAACGTCTACGAGACGTTCGCCAACCCGGGCAAGATCTTGGTGCAGATCGCGCAGATGCCCGACGGCCGTAACTACATGTGGGTGGCCCGGACCATCGAGCGTCGCGCGTCCCGATACGGACAACCCGGCAAGACCTTCGCGATCGGGCTGGGCTGCGAAATGCGCCACGCCAACCGGCTGGTCTACTCGAAGGGTCTGGATCTGTCCGCGGACACCGCGACGCCCATCGGCGCGGGGTGCCGGGTGTGTGAGCGCGACAACTGCGCCCAGCGGGCGTTTCCCGCACTCGGCCGCGCGCTCGATCTCGACGAGCACCGCAGCACCGTGTCGCCCTACCTGGTCAAGGAGTCCTGATGGCAGAACGTATCCCGCCCGGCGGCCGCCGCGAACTCGGCGTGGTCAATTGGGCCATCGCCAGAGCGGGGGCGCGATCCATTCGTGCGCCGCGGATGCACCTGTTCGAGGTACTGGGCCAGCACCGGCTGTTGTTCTTGTCGTTCCTGCCGTACTCCGGTGTCCTGCTCAACTGGGGCAAGCTATCCAAGCAGGACAAGGAGTTGGTCATCCTGCGGGTGGGGCACCTGCGCGGATCGCAGTACGAACTGCAGCAGCACCGTCGGCTCGCGCGCTCACGCGGGCTCGATGCGGCGTTGCAGGACAGGATTTTTGCCGGCCCGGAGGCCGAGGGGCTCACCGCCCGCCAACGGGCGCTGCTGACGGCGGTGGACGAGTTCATTCTCAACCGGGATCTGACCGACGAAACGTTCGCGGAGCTGGCCCGGCACCTCAACCGCCAGCAGATCATCGAATTCTGCGCGCTGGCAGGCCATTACGACACCATTGCCGCCATACTGGCCACGCTGCGGGTGCCGATGGACTTCCCGGACTGAACGCCTACACGTAGGTGACGCCCAACACGATCAGGGTGAACACCACCGGCGAGATCGGAAGGCAGGCCAGAAAAGCCGCCGCTACCAATCGCTTTCGCTGATACAGCTGCCAGGCGAGCCAGCCGACCGCGGCCGACGCGACGGCGATCAATGCCGCGAGGATCAGTACCCAGAAGTTCACCCGGTAGGCCGACGTGGCGATGGAGATCCCGACCAGCCACAGGATGTGACCGATCACGAAACCGCCGATCGCGGCGACGATAGTCGACGGGCTCAAAAGTTGATCATGTGGCCGGCGAGGCCGTGGAAGCATTCCTGGAGCGCCTCCGACAGCGTCGGGTGGGTGTGCACGTTGCGGGTCAGCTCGTTGACCGTCAGATCCCATTTCTGCGCCAGGGTGAGTTCGGGCAGCAGCTCGGAGACGTCGGGTCCGATCAGGTGGGCGCCGAGCAGTTCGCCGTACTTGGCGTCAGCGATGACCTTGACGAAACCGGTGGGGTCGGCCAGGCCGTGTGCCTTGCCGTTGGCGGTGAAGGGGAACTTGGCGACCTTGACGTCGTAGCCTTCGTCACGCGCCTGCTCCTCGGTGAGGCCGAAGCTGGCCACCTGCGGCTGACAGAACGTCGCGCGCGGCATCATCCGGTAGTCACCGAGGGCCAGCGTTTCGGCGCCGGCAATGGTCTCGGCGGCCACCACACCCATGGCCTCGGCGACGTGCGCCAGCTGCAGCTTGGCGGTGACGTCACCGATCGCGTAGATGTGCGGCACGTTAGTGCGCATGTAGTCGTCGATGCCGATGGCCTTGCGATCGGTCAGCGCGACCCCGGTGGCTTCCAGGCCGAAGCCCTCGACGTTGGGGGCGAATCCGATGGCCTGCATCACCTTGTCGGTTTTGATCTCCTCGGTCTTGCCGTCCTTGCTGACCACGACAACGACGGAACCGTCAGCCTCGTTGTCAGTGATCGACTCCACCTTGGTACCGGTGAGGATCTTGACGCCCAGCTTCTTGTACTGCTTCTCGATCTCCTTGGAGACCTCGGCGTCCTCGTTGGGCAGGGCGCGTGGCAGGAACTCGACGATGGTGACGTCCACGCCGTAGTTCTTCATCACGTAGGCGAATTCCATGCCGATCGCGCCGGCGCCGGCGATGACGATGGACTTGGGCAGCTCCCGGGACAGGATCTGCTCTTCGTAGGTGACGACGTTCTTCGACAGCGAGGTGCCGGGCACCAGCCGGGTGCTGCTGCCGGTCGCGATGATCGCGTTATCGAAGGTGACCGTCTCTGTTCCGCCGTCGTTCAGCTTGACCGACAGGGTGTTGGCGTCGGTGAAGGTGCCGTAACCCTGGATCTCGGTGATCTTGTTCTTCTTCATCAGGAAGTGCACGCCGGCGACACGGCCGTCGGCGACCTTGCGGCTGCGGTCGAACGCGGCACCGTAGTCGAAGGTGGCCTCACCGGTGATGCCGAAGGTCTTGGCTTCCTTGGTGAAGATGTGCGCCAGTTCGGCGTTGCGCAGCAACGCCTTCGACGGGATGCAGCCCACATTGAGGCATACCCCGCCCCAGTACTTGGGCTCGACGATGGCGGTGTTCAGCCCGAGTTGGGCCGCGCGGATCGCCGCGACGTATCCACCGGGTCCGGCTCCGAGAACGACGACGTCATAGTGGGTCACGCAGATAACCCTAGCGCGGCCGCGAGGCAGGCGGTCAGCCGATCGCGGGCCGGGCTACCCATTCGAAGTAGTAGGCACCGTGCAAGACGGCCGCGGCCGCCACCGAGGCCATCGGCGCCGACATCAAAGCGATGGCCAGGGCGATTACCGCAGGTCGGTTCGGCACCATCGAGACGAGCACGCCAGCCACCGCACACCCGATCAGATACAGCAGCACTCCGAACGTGGCGGGCGTCTTGTGCAGCGAGGTGTACCACCAGAAGTAGAAGCCCAGCCCGCAGGCCGCGGCCAGCAGCCACACTGCGGCCACGATGAACACGAACTGCCAGCGCCTGACATGCAGGTACGAACTGTCCGCCACCGCGGGTGCGGGCGGCACGACCACCGGTTCGGCATGCACCAGACCGCTCAGCGGCTGCATGAAGGCGTCGGTGTCGAAGTTGTCCAACTCGCTGAATGCGTGCGGTGAGGACAGGTCCGGCACCGGGTCGCCGAGTGCGCGCAGTGGGCCGGGGTGCGGGCCGGTGTCGAAGATCGGCGCATGATGCGGTTCGGTCGAGGGCAGGGACGTCTTTTCAGCCACCGGATACCACCTGAATGAGAACCAGCGTCGCGAGCCAGCCTGGGGCCATCGCCAGGACGAACGCGCCCACTGTGGTGAGCCAGCGGCGAGGAGAGAACAGGATCGTCAGCATCCCGATTGCTCCGGGTACGCCGATGACCAGGGCGACCACGAGGTCGGGACGAATCGGGGCTTTGACCAGCACTGTGGTGACGACGGCGGCGACCAGGCCAGTCACACAACCGACCAGCAACGCGCTTGTGAGCAGCCATGCCCGAGGCAGGGGTATCACTCTTGTGACGATACGTGCCGCAGCGCCGACTACGGCTGAACGACTCCGGCGCGCCGACCTGGGATTGCGCAGGCGTCGGCGGCTTCGGCGACCACGAGATCGGTCCGCTCCGATGGTCGGGCGCCCAGCTCGTAGTCGGTACCGGTCAGCGGCGGGGAGGCGGTCAGCAACGCGTTCTCCGCATCGGTGAACGCCCGCCCGCGGCTGAGAAAGCGCATGCCCTCCGGGGTTTCCAGGCTGAACCCGCCCCCGCGGCCCGGCACGACGTCGATGACGAGTTGGGTGTGTTTCCACGCCTCGAACTGCGAGCCCGAGATCCACACCGGCGCACCTTCGAGCACCCCGAGCAGCACGTCACGGTCACCGACGATGAAGTCACCGGCGGGGTAGCACATCGGCGAGGAGCCGTCGCAACATCCGCCGGACTGGTGGAACATCACCGGGCCGTGCCGTTCCTGCATCCGGTGCAGCAGGTCGGCGGCCGCCGCGGTGATCAATACCCGCGGCGGCCCGAAATCACTCATCAGAAGAAGCCCTGGGCCTTGTTGCTGTAGGAGACCAGGAGGTTCTTGGTCTGCTGGTAGTGATCGAGCATCATCTTGTGGTTTTCGCGCCCGATGCCGGACTGCTTGTAACCACCGAAGGCGGCATGGGCGGGGTAGGCGTGATAGCAGTTGGTCCACACCCGGCCGGCCTTGATATCCCGCCCGGCGCGATAGGCGGTGTTGCCGTCACGGCTCCACACCCCGGCCCCGAGTCCGTAGAGGGTGTCGTTGGCGATGCTGATCGCGTCGTCGTAGTCGGTGAACGAGGTGACAGCCACGACGGGCCCGAAGATCTCCTCCTGGAAGATCCGCATCGCGTTATGACCGGTGAAAATCGTCGGCGCAACGTAATAGCCGCCACCCAGATCCCCGCCCAACTCGGCACGCTCACCACCGGTAAGCACCTGAGCGCCTTCGCTTTTGCCGATCTCGATGTAGGACAGGATCTTCTCCAGCTGATCATTGGAGGCCTGCGCGCCGATCATCGTCTCGGTGTCGAGCGGATCACCCTGGCGCACCGCCTTGGTGCGGATCGCGGCCAGCGCGAGGAACTCGTCGTAGATGTCGGCCTGAATCAACGACCGTGACGGGCACGTGCAGACTTCGCCCTGATTGAGGGCGAACATCGTGAAGCCCTCCAGCGCCTTGTCCTGGAAATCGTCGGCAGCGGCCAGCACATCAGAGAAGAAGATGTTGGGGCTCTTGCCGCCCAGCTCCAGCGTGACCGGGATCAGATTCTGGGAGGCGTACTGCATGATCAGCCGGCCGGTGGTGGTCTCGCCGGTGAACGCGATCTTGGCGATCCGGTTGCTCGAAGCCAGCGGCTTACCGGCCTCGACACCGAATCCGTTGACCACGTTGAGCACCCCGGCAGGCAGCAGATCAGCGATCAACGACACCAGATACAGAATCGAGGCCGGGGTCTGCTCAGCCGGCTTGAGCACCACCGCATTACCCGCGGCCAACGCCGGGGCCAGCTTCCACACCGCCATCAGGATCGGGAAGTTCCACGGAATGATCTGACCGACCACACCCAACGGCTCATGGAAGTGATAGGCGACGGTGTCCTCGTCGATCTGGCTCAGCGAGCCCTCCTGGGCGCGGATCGCGGCAGCGAAATACCGGAAGTGATCCACCGCCAACGGGATATCGGCCGCCATCGTCTCGCGGATCGGCTTGCCGTTGTCCCACGACTCGGCCAGCGCGATCGACTCCAGGTTCGCCTCGATCCGATCGGCGATCTTGTTCAGGATCACCGCCCGCTCCCCCGCCGAGGTCTTGCCCCACGCCGGCGCTGCCGCATGCGCGGCATCGAGAGCCAACTCGATGTCCGCCGCGGTCGACCTCGCCACCTCGCAGAACACCGCGCCCGTCACCGGCGTCGGATTCTCGAAGTACTGACCCTCCACCGGCGGCGTCCACTGCCCACCGATGAAATTGTCGTAGCGCGACTGGAAGGACATCAACGATCCCTCCGAACCCGGCCGTGCGAACACTGTCATAAGTCCTCCTCTACGAGACACTTTCCTTGCAACGAATAGCGCGGACCGCGGGTGCGGTGGACGCGGGCAACACCATTGACATGTCCGCGGGATAGCGGACGGTCACGTCGATTCCGCCGGCGAACCGATACGGCTGAGCGGCCAGCAGGCCGGCGAAGTGCTTGCGCAGCCGGGACAGTTCGGCCCGAACGGTGACGACGCGCGATCGGTCGCCGTACAGCTCGGCGGCCAGCTCGGGAGCGGTCCGGCCCTGCGGGTTGTAGGCCAGGATGAGCAGGATCTCGGCGTGGCGCAGCGACACGTCGTGGCGCCACCGCCCGAACTGTCCCGTCATGTCCAATGCCGGCGCGCCGGCGACGCTGAGGTCCAGCGACACCTGCGCCAGCGCCGGTGCGTCGTCGTCGTCGGTGGGGCGAACCAGCCACCCGCCGGGGAGCACGTCGACGTCGCACATGCCGAACGTGGGAATCCACAACCGGCCCGGCGTCACCAGTTCGGGCAGCAGGATTCGGTTGTGCAGCGGCAGCGAGTCGACGGCCGCCACCCAGCCCTCCGGATCGACGGCCAGGGCCGGTTTGCCGATGCGGGCCAGGATCGGGGCGGCCACCATGCGCAGCCGGTTCAGGTTGCGGTCGTGCTGCTCACGCAGATGCGATTCGGCCAGCCGGGCAACCGCGTCGACCAGGGCGACCGTGGTGGGGTGGACGGTCGCGGCGGGTCCCGATACGTCCACCACCCCGATCACGTGCCCGGTCCGCGGATCGCGGATGGGCGCACCCGCGCAGGTCCAGGAGTGGTGGCTGCGGACGAAGTGCTCGGCCGAGAACACCTGCACGGCGCGGTTGGACACCAGTGCGGTGCCGATGGCGTTGGTGCCGACCTCGCCTTCGGCCCAGCGCGCACCTTCGACGAATCCGAGCCGGTCGGCGTTGCCCAGCACCGCCGGCGATCCGGACCGCCACAGCACGCGGCCCTGCGCATCGGCGATGACGAGGATGTTGGTGCCGTCGGCGACGATCGATTCCAGCCCGCGGGACACCTCGTCGAGCACCGCGATCAAGCCTGACGCCCGGCGCAACGCCTCCAGACCGCCGGACTCGACGACGGGTGGGGTGCGGCTGTCGGGGTCGACGCCGGCCGAGATGAGGCGGCGCCAGGATTCGCCAATGACGTCACGCGGCCGCGCCGGGGCGCGGTGGCCTGACATCGTCGCGTCATAGACAGCCGACATCAACCGCGCATAACTACGCGGGTCTTCGCCGAGCGCGACTGCGGGCTCAGGCACGGCCGTCACTTGCATCACTGCCGATTGTGCTCTGCATCTCAGCGGTAAACCAGGCCGCCGTCGATTAGGCCGGCTTGGCCGGTCATGTAGTCGGCATCGGGGCCGGCCAGATACGACACGAATCCGGCCACATCGTCGGGGGTCTCGGCACGGCCGAGGGCGATTCCGCCGACGAACTTCTGGTAGGTCTCGCCCTCGGCGGCGCCGGTCAGTTCGGCGAAGCGCTTGTCGATCTCCACCCACATGTCGGTGCCGACCACGCCGGGGCAGTAGGCGTTGACGGTGATCCCGTCGGCGGCGTGTTCCTTGGCGGCGGCCTGGGTGAGCGCCCGTACCGCGAACTTCGACGCGCTGTAGACGCCGAGCATCGCGAATCCGTCGTGGCCGGCGATGGAGGAGGCATTAATGATCTTTCCGGGGCGGCCGAGTTCCTTGAACTTCGCGGCCGCCGCCTGAATGCCAAACAGCACTCCGTTGACGTTGATCGCCCAGACTCGCGCCATCTCCTCGGGTGTCACCTCGGCGATGGAGCCGACCAGGGCGATGCCGGCGTTGTTGACCATGATGTCGAACCCGCCCAGCGCTGCGGCAGCGTGCTCGACGGCGGCGAAAACCTGGTCACGGTCACTGATGTCGGCAGCGAAAGTCGTTGCTTTGCCGCCTATTTCGGCGATCTCGGCGGCGACCGACTCGACGCCGTCGGTGCGCAGATCGACCAGCGCGATGTCAGCGCCGTCGCGGGCCAGTCGTAGCGCGATCCCTCGCCCGATCCCGCGGGCTGCTCCGGTGACCAGGGCCACCTTGCCTTCCAGTGTCATGCGATGCTCCGTTCAGATGGTGGGGTCGACGAGAACTTTCATCTTCTTGCCGGCGTGTAGCGCCTCGAATCCTTCGTCGACGACGTCGTCGATGGGGATCGTGGCGACCCAGCCGGTGGTGTCGTAGGCACCTTTGGCCATGAGTGCGATGACGGCTTCGAAGTCGGCTCCGGTGTAGCACAGTGAGCCCTGGATGCGACTCTCGTTCATAACGAGATTCAGAAGTGGTGTTTCCAAAGGCTTTTCGTAGATCGCGACACTGATCATCGGTTTGCGCGATCCGACACACGCCAGGGCGGTCGCGACGGCCGGGGTGACGCCTGCGGCGTCGAAGGCTGCGTCGGCTCCCCTGCCACCGGTGTGATCGGCAATGAAGGCAGCCACGTCCACCGCGGCCGGGTCGAGGGTGCGGGCGCCGAGCGCTTCGATGGCGGCGCGCCTCGTGGCTGACGGCTCTACGACGAGAACATCGTCAATCCCCTTGCCCCGCAGGGCGAACCAGAGGCCGATGCCGATCGGGCCGGCGCCGAACACCATGGCGGTGTCGCCGGGGTGCACGTCACCGAGGGTGGCGGCGTGGTAGGCCACCGACATCGGCTCGACGAGAGCGCCGAGCTCCAGGGAGACGTTGTCCGGCAGCTTGTGCAGCATGGACGTCGGGACGGTGGTGTACTCGGCCATGCCGCCGTCGGACATCAGGCCGTGGAAGCCGATCTGCTGGCAGACGTTGTAGTTGCCGGCTTGGCAGGGTCCGCAGTGGTCACACTTGTAGATGGGTTCGACGGCCACCCGGTCACCCTCGGCCCAGCCGGTGACACCGTCGCCCAGCGCGGTGATGGTCCCGGAGAACTCGTGGCCGATCGTCAGCGGCAGTTGTTGTCCGGTCAGCGGGTGCGGCTCGGTCGGCACGAAGATCGGGCCCGCGTAGTACTCGTGGAGGTCGGTGCCGCAGATGCCGTTGAATCCGACCCTGAGTTTGACGCTGCCCGGCGCCGGCTGCGGTTCGGCGACGTCATCGATCTCGACTTTGTTGGGTCCGTAGTAGACAGCTGCTTTCATAACGCAGTTCTATGTGACCGCGACCACACCTCGAAAGAGTTGCAGGGGGTTGCAGTCCCCGGTTGCAACGCCTCGCAACTCTTGTCGGCCCAGGCAGACGCGGTGTGTCCTGGCTCACATGACATCAACACTTGAACCTCAGACGGGCCTGACCCCGCAGCAGCGGGTCGACGCCTGGCTGGCCGACTTCGAAGCCGCACTGGCGGCCCGCGACATCGACCGGGCTGCCGCGAAATTCGCCACCGACAGCTTCTGGCGCGACCTCGTGTCGTTCACCTGGAACATCAAGACGGTCGAGGGCCGCGACGCCATCGCCGGGATGCTGGGTGCCCGGCTGGCCGACACCGACCCGTCAGGGTTTCGGACCCGCGAGACGCCCACTGCCGATGGCGACGTGACCTCGGCGTTCATCGAGTTCGAAACCGCCGTCGGCCGGGGAACCGGACATCTTCGGCTCAAGGGCGACCAGGCGTGGACGCTGCTGACCGCGCTGCAGGAGCTGACCGGGTTCGAGGAGGCCAAGGGTCCGTCGCGGGTGATGGGTGCCGTGCACGGTGACGACCCGGACCCGCGGTCCTGGGCGGAGAAACGTGCCGAGGAGCAGGCCGAACTGGGCCGCTCGATTCAGCCGTACGTACTGGTCATCGGCGGCGGTCAGGGCGGCATTGCGCTCGGCGCGCGGCTGCGTCAACTCCGGGTGCCCGCCATCGTCGTCGACCGCCACGAGCGGCCCGGCGATCAGTGGCGCAAGCGGTACAAGTCGCTGTGCCTGCACGACCCGGTCTGGTACGACCACCTGCCCTACCTGCCGTTCCCGCCGAACTGGCCGGTGTTCGCCCCCAAGGACAAGATCGGTGACTGGCTGGAGTTCTACACGCGGGTGATGGAGGTCCCGTACTGGTCGAAGACGACGTGCCTGTCGGCGTCCTACGACGAGTCCGCCGGCATCTGGACGGTCGAGGTGGACCGCGACGGTGAGCGACTCACCCTGCATCCGACGCAGCTGGTGCTGGCCACCGGGATGTCGGGCAAGCCGAGCGTGCCGACGCTGCCGGGACAGGACGTCTTCCGCGGCGACCAGCACCATTCGAGTGCGCATCCCGGGCCGGACGCCTACGTGGGCAAGAAGGCGGTCGTGATCGGATCGAACAACTCCGCCCACGACATCTGCAAGGCGCTCTACGAGAACGGCGTCGACGTGACGATGGTGCAGCGGTCCTCGACGCACATCGTCAAGTCCGACAGCCTGATGGAGATCGGCCTGGGCGACCTGTACTCCGAACGCGCACTGGCGGCGGGAATGACCACCGAGAAGGCCGACCTGACATTCGCCTCGCTGCCCTACCGGATCATGCACGAATTCCAGATCCCGCTCTATGACCAGATGCGCGAGCGGGACAAGGACTTCTATGACCGGCTTGAGGCGGCCGGCTTCGAGTTGGATTGGGGCGCAGACGGTTCCGGACTGTTCATGAAGTACCTGCGGCGCGGGTCCGGTTACTACATCGACGTCGGCGCATGTGATCTGGTGGCCGACGGCAAGATCAAACTGGCCCACGGCCAGGTCGCCCGACTCACCGAGGATTCGGTGGTGCTGGCCGACGGCACGCAGTTGCCCGCCGACGTGGTGGTCTATGCCACCGGGTTCGGCTCGATGAACGGCTGGGCGGCCGATCTCATCGGCCAGGACGTCGCCGACAAGGTGGGCAAGGTGTGGGGTCTGGGCTCGGACACCCCGAAGGATCCCGGACCGTGGGAGGGCGAGCAACGCAACATGTGGAAGCCCACCCAGCAGGACAACCTGTGGTTCCACGGCGGCAATCTGCACCAATCACGGCATTATTCGCTGTATTTGGCGCTTCAGCTCAAGGCACGGTTCGAGGGGATTCCGACCCCGGTGTACGGCTTGCAGGAGGTGCATCACCTGAGTTAGGGCTCAGGCTGCGGCGGTGAATTGGCGGATCTGGTTTCCGCCGGCCCGCTTCGCCGCGTACATCGCCATGTCGGCTTCGGCGATGAGGCCCTCGATCAGCCCGCGGACGTCCTGGGCCGCGTCAGTTGCTGTGACACCGGCAATTCCGAGGCTCGCCGTGACGCCCCACGGCGAGGAGGCGATGGCCGAG
Source organism: Mycobacterium sp. NBC_00419 (assembly GCF_036023875.1). Classification (NCBI taxonomy): domain Bacteria; kingdom Bacillati; phylum Actinomycetota; class Actinomycetes; order Mycobacteriales; family Mycobacteriaceae; genus Mycobacterium; species Mycobacterium sp. NBC_00419. Next base: position 3,504,888 of record NZ_CP107931.1, on the reverse strand, counting down.
CAGAGGCTGCGCGCGAGCATCTCTGCCTGGCGTGGCGGCGATGCCTGAGCGACGAGGAATTCCTCACCGCCGACGCGCGCGGCAATCAAGTCCCGGCCGCCGACGTCCCGGATCCTCGTGGCGACCTCAACGAGTACCTGGTCCCCGACTGCGTGGCCCCGTGTGTCGTTGAGCTGCTTGAACCCGTCGAGGTCGATCATCACCACGCTGAACGACGCCAAGCCCCCGGGCGCGGAGGCGATGAGCGAGCGGGCCGAGCGGCGGAATCCCCGCCGATTCGCCAGGCCGGTCAGCGGGTCGGTCGATACCGCGTCGTTCCACAGCAGTCGTATCAGGATCTGACCGACGAACGGAACTGTCAGCAGGCCGCCGCTGCACAGCAGCAGCGTGCCCACCGCCATCGGCACATCGCCGGCCAGCCCTATCCGCACCGCGCATGCCCCGGCGGTCGCCAGCGCCACACTCACCGTGAGCACGAGGAGCCGCGGGCTGTGTGCCGCTGCCACGTACGCGACGAGGCCGACGAACGCCCAGCAGGTCAGCAATCCGGCGTGCTGGTCGGAGGGGTCAGAGCCACAACGGCAAGGCCGATACTGCCGGCGACCGAGAAGGCCGCCGATTGTCGCCGGCTCGGCCAGCGCGTGGCGTACACCGCGGCCATTGCGGCGAACAGGGCCGCGATCGCCAGCGCGACGCCCCGCCCGACTCCGTGATGACCGGCTGGACTGATCGACATCAAAGCCACGGCGGCGGCCAGGACCGCGACGATCACGGTCATGCCGCCACGCGCAGCGCCAAGGAGTCGGCGGGAACGGAGGTAACCCGACAGCCAGTCGTAACGGTCAGGCTGTCGCCACCACCCGCGGACGTGGTTCACCCCTCACCCCCGATCTTCGACCACGTTGATGGTAACGAGCGTCCACTAGTCGCGACCAGATCGAACACCACCGGACCGGTTGCGCAGAATAGAGCGCGTGACCAACGCGCCTGCATCAGACGACCCCCACCTCTGGCTCGAAGAGATCGCCGGCGACGACCAGCTCGACTGGGTTCGCAGGCACAATGAGCCGACGGTCGCCGAGTTCAGCGACGAGACGTTCGAGCAGATGCGCGCCGAGGCGCTGGAGGTGCTCGACACCGATGCGCGGATTCCTTACGTCAGGCGGCGCGGCGAGTACCTCTACAACTTCTGGCGTGACGCCGCCAACCCGAAGGGCTTGTGGCGGCGCACCACCCTGGAGAGCTACCTCGCCGAGGCTCCGGACTGGGACGTCATCCTCGACGTCGACGAACTGGCACGCGCCGACGGCGAGAACTGGGTGTGGGCGGGGTCCGACGTCATCGAGCCCGACCACAGCCTGGCGTTGATCAGCCTGTCCCGCGGCGGGTCGGATGCGGCCGTGGTGCGCGAATTCGACATGACGACAAGAGAATTCGTCGCCGGTGGCTTCAAGCTGCCGGAGGCGAAGTCGAATGTGACGTGGGAGGACCACGACACCGTGCTGGTCGGCACCGACTTCGGCCCGGATTCGATGACCGAATCCGGCTACCCGCGGGTGGTCAAGCGGTGGAAGCGCGGGCAGCCCCTGAGCGATGCCGCGACAGTGTTCACCGGGCCCATCACCGACGTCATCGTGTCGGCCTCGGCGGACCGCACACCGGGCTACGAGCGCACCCTGATCTATCGGGCGATCGACTTCTTCAACGATGATGTCTACCAACTGCGTTCGGGGGAACTCGTCCGGATCGACGCGCCAACCGATGCCAGCTTGTCGGTGCATCGGCAGTGGCTGCTCATCGAGTTGCGCACCGACTGGCACACCGGCACCGGCTCGTATCGGGCGGGTTCACTGCTGGCCGCTGACTACGAGCAGTTCCTCGACGGCACAGCCGAATTGGCGGTCGTCTTCGAGCCCGACGAACACACCTGCCTGCACCAGTACTCGTGGACCCGGGACCGGCTCGTGATGGTGACGTTGGCGGATGTGGCGAGTTATGTCGAGGTCGTGACGCCCGGAACGTGGACGCGCGAACCGGTGACCGGTCTCGCCTCGAGCACCAACACCGTCATCGTGGCGGCCGACAGCGACAGTGACGAGATCTTCCTGGATTCCAGCGGTTTCGTCACTCCATCGCGGCTCTTGCACGGTGTCGTCGGTGGCGAACTCACCGAGATCAAGCGGGCACCGTCGTTCTTCGACGCGGCCGATCTCGAAGTCTCACAGCACTTCGCGACATCCGAGGACGGGACGGCGGTGCCGTACTTCGTGGTCGGGCACAAAGGTCGCGAGGCTCCAGGACCCACACTGCTCGGCGGGTACGGCGGGTTCGAGGTGTCCCGGACACCGGGCTACGACGGGGTGCTGGGCCGGTTGTGGCTGTCGCGCGGCGGAACCTATGTGCTGGCCAATATCCGCGGCGGCGGCGAGTACGGGCCGACGTGGCACACCCAGGCCATGCGAGAAGGCCGGCACAAGGTGGCCGAGGACTTCGCGGCGGTGGCGCGTGACCTCGTCGACCGCGGGATCACAACCGTCGCGCAACTCGGGGCGCAAGGCGGCAGCAACGGCGGACTACTGATGGGCATCATGCTCACGAAGTACCCGCAGCGCTTCGGCGCGCTGGTCTGCCAGGTCCCCCTGCTGGACATGAAGCGCTTCCATCTGCTGCTGGCCGGTGCGTCGTGGGTGGCCGAATACGGCGACCCGGACGAGCCGGCGGACTGGGAATTCATCGCCGAGTACTCGCCGTATCAGAACATCAGCGCCGAGAAGCGCTATCCCCCGGTGCTGATCACGACCTCGACCCGCGATGACCGGGTGCATCCCGGGCATGCCCGCAAGATGACCGCCGCACTCGAGGAGGCCGGACACGACGTCTGGTACTACGAGAACATCGAGGGCGGGCACGCCGGGGCGGCCGACAACGCGCAGACGGCCTTCAAGTCGGCGCTGAGCTACTCGTTCCTGCACCGGATGCTGGGTTCTGGGTGAATTGACCAGCAAACGTACCGTAGTACCCTCTAGCTAACAGCTAACTGCGGAGGGTTACAGCATGTTCGTTGACTTTGGTGGGCTCCGCCAGGGAGCCAACACCTCGTACTCCGCGGCTGACCACGCATACGAGGGTGCCAGGCGGTTGGGCCGAGGCGGTATGGATGAAACGGTCTTCGGCAACTTCGCTGCGGCTAGAGCGTTCGGCCAGATCGTCACGGAGGCGCAAGACCGACACACAAGCCTCATCACCAGGCACTTCGAGGCGTTGGGCTCCATCGGTGACAAGGCTCATACCGCGGCATCTACATTTGCCGAGATGGAGGAGCGCAACTCCTTGGCTCTACGCGCGGTCATCGACTCAAGGGACTAGGCGCTGAACCCAACCCTATTGCTGCTTCCGTTGATGCCGGGGATGCGCTCGATATTCGAGAGACTCCTTGCGCCGTAGCGGCCATCGCCAACCAGCTACGAAGGCAGTGAGGTAAAGAACGGTGAACGTACCCACCGTGAGAATTCCGATAATCGCGAACTGAATGTGCTGGCCGCGGGCGACCCGGTAACCCCAACTTGCATCTCCGTAGCCGAAACCCAGCGCAAAGATCACAAAGGCAACCGCCGCGGCTAGCGTTGTCCACTCGACTTTGTCTGCGAGCACGGAGAATACGACGTTTCCCACACATATGACGACGATGCCGATCATGACCCACCATGCTTTAGCGGCAGTGACGCCGTTCCCATAGGCGTCCGGCCACGGATCGTCGTCCGGGGTGGCGACTCGTCGAGGCTCTCGATCAGGTTCAGCGTCTCGAATGTGGTAGGCGAAGACCCTTCCTCGGACTTTGATCAGTGAACTGGTGAAGTACGCCGGAAAGACCATGAACGCCACGCCCGCGGCCGCGAGCGCGAGTCCGGCCTGCCAATTAGGGAGTACCGCAAAGAAAGCGCTCGCAGCCGCCGCAAAAGTTCCCAACCAGTAGAACTTCCGCTGCCGGCCAATCTCCATCCGCGTCCACAGAGGCACGAGAGCCACAACGAGGCACACCACAGCGAGCACGCTGAAGATCACACTGTGAAGTTCGCGGCTGGCGGGCGGAAATGCCATGTAGTTGATCCCCGTTGCCACGTGCATCATCGTGAACGCCTCTGAATCGTCATTCCTTCAACCAATCGATCATCGCTCCTGCGCCCTTCTCGCCGACGATGCCGCCGACCGTGCCGAGTATGAGCGCACCGGCGAATGCACCAGGGGGACCTGCAACCATGCCACCAAACGTGGCCCCACCTTCGCCCAGCAACCACGCACCTGCCATCCCACAGCCAGCCTTCACTAGTACCTCACCAGGTGAGGTGCCCTCGAAGACGATCTCGTAGATGGCGGGGGTCTGCTCCACGATCAGGTGACAATTTGACACAGCGGCGGTGTGCCGCGAGCTGGGCGTGTGTCGGCACGACAACTGTCAGGGCTCGGGCTTCCGCAGGTGCGGGTGCGCTCGGTACTCCGACGAAATCTTCGGCCGCAGCGGCCAACGCATCGCGATGCGGTAGGCCAGCAGATAGATGACGGTAAAGGTCCCAGCTGTCACCAACCCGACGAGTAGGAACTGAACGGTCTGCCCGCGGGCGATCCCGTATCTCCAGCTTGAATCGCCATATCCGTAGCCCGCGGCAACCACCACCAGAGCGACAGCAGCAGCCACTGCTATCCATGGCTTCGTCGTTCCAGCAGCCAACGCGGTGACGATATTGAAGGAGCACAGTGCCGTCGCCGGCACCATCAGCCACCACATCTTCGGCGCTGTGACGCTGCCTGAATACGAGTCGGGGTAGGCGTCGCCATTAGGGGCATCGCGACCAAGCGGCGGTGTCTCTCCTGCCTGGGTGTCGTCGATATGGAAGGCATAGATTTTTCCCGCGATCTTGATGTAGGGCGAGCTGAAATACGCGCTGATAACCATCGAAATCAGATATCCCACAGCCAAATAGCCGGCCTCCCAGAAAGGAATACAAGCAATCACGACGCTGATGGCCGCCCCAACCGCCCCAAACCAGAACAGACGCCTTTCCAGATTCCGATCTCGGCGCTTGACGATCGGCATCAAGGTCAGACCAACGCAGCCAATCGCGACGACAGAAAAGATCAACGTGTGCGGATCATGAAACGACGGGTGCGTCGCTTGCTCGGCGATGTTCATCGGCTCAAGCACCTCATCAGCTATTCCTTAATCCAATCGATGGCGCGCTCAGCGGCGCCTTCACCCAGGAACGCACCCGCCGTGCCAAGTACGAGCGCGCCGGCGAACGCACCAGGGGGCCCTCCCACGGCGCCGATTCCAGCGCCGATCTCACCCAGGGCCCACGCTCCGGCCATGCCACCAGCCGCTTTTGCGGCAACCTCAACCGGGTTCTTACCTTCGCTGAAGACCTCATAGAGTCCCGTCCCAAGCTCAAGGGCACTCCCGGCGTAGCCGATGTGTTTGCCCAATCTGATGAACGATTGCACATCGGCCTCGGCGAACACCCAGTCCTTTGGCCCCCAGGGGTGATCGTTGGGAAGCGCCTCGGCAAATGCCTTCACGCCATCTTTGCCCCCGTCGAAGGCTTTACTCGCCGCATTCGCCGCATCGATGTACTGCTGCGGCACCACTCCGTGCGAAATGCTTTCGGCGACTTGGCTAGCCGCCGCAGGCGAGACGCCGCAATCTCGAAGCTGCTCTTGAAGCCGAGTCAGGGCCGCCACCCGATCCTGCACCTCAAGTTTGTCCATCAGTGCGGTCGCCGCGTCAGGGCTCATCGGGATCTGACTCCAAGGAAGCTGAGCATCCTCGAGCTGACGTTGCATCAACAGACGCGCCTTCGCCCGATCTCGTGCATCACCCCCGAGGACCGGATCTTTCGCAACTGGCCCGGTTGAGGTAGCCACGTTGAAGTCCGCGAGTCGCTCGCCGGCCAGTCTGGCGGCTTGATCCTTCGCATGAGTATCGCCGTAACGCGCCGCCCCGTGATTGGGGTCAGTGACCGCGGTGTAGTCCGCTAGTCGGCGCGCAGCTGCCTTCTCGTCCAGATCCCAACCGAGTTCACCACGGGAATGTTCTCGCCGTGCCTTGTCCACTACAGCCTGGTCTCGCGCCCGCTGTCCGGATCGCTCGTAGTGATCAGCGGATTCGCGTGGTGTGTCACCAGGATTACCGTCGACGGCGTCAACTGCGTCCGGTACGTATCCCGATGCCATCATTGCTGTTTCAGCGCCGCGAAGTTGGTCGGCGTAGGCGCCCTGGATGTTCTCAAGGTTGCCGAGCGCAATCCGGGTGCCGTCCACAGCCTCCGCATGCAAACCAGGAATCAGCCAGGGCGCCTGAGTGCCCTCTGTCGAAATCTGCGTATCCACAGCGTGGAGGTACCTGTTCAATCCGTCTATCTGGCTGGCACTTTCGCGTTGTGCCACAGCGAGCGCGGCCGCAGCCTGCTCCAGGTCAACGGCGATGTTGCCAAGTTCTTCGGGGTGTCCCTTGAGGACCGCACTCAGCCGTTGAACCTCGGCCGAATCGTTGATCGGATGCTCTGCGCCGCCATGGCGATTCCACGACTCCTCGAATGACTTCTTGGCGGCATTGAACTGATCGTCTGCTTCTCTAGTGCTGAGACCTGCTTGGCGGAACGCGGTGGCCAGCTGGTCGATCGCGCGCGCATCGCCTGCCTGCAACTCATCGTCGAGCTGCCACGGGTTACCGCCTGCGGCGGCCGCCAGCTCCTGTGCGCTGAAATGAACGAAACTCGGCATTGGCATGGACGTCACCGGTCCGCAGCTGCGGATTGAGAACCCGGACAAGCGCCCACTTCACGAACAATACCGTTTGCTGTGGGCATCGCAATTCATCCTTGACCTATGTTGCACCGTCATGTCTCTATTAACCAGGGCGCCCTGGACGCTGGGGCAGCCTTGATGGACACTGACGCCTTATCGGCTGCTGACACGAAGCATTCGATCTCGTCGAACTCGGTCTGGCCGTTCCGGATTAGATGCGCGGCGAAAGCAATAAGGTCTCGCCGCGGCGGTGGGTCCGTCTTGGGCGGCACGTCGACATCCAGCACCGCTGCAGCCGTGTTCACACGGCCTTGCACGGCAACTGCCGTCGCAGTCGGTGGACCCTGTTGGCGGTGAATTGACCAGCAAAGTACACGTAGTACCCTCTGGCTAACAGCTCACTGCGGAGGGTTACAGCGGTGCAGGTCGACGTCGGTGAGATGCGTTCGGGTGCAAACCGGGCATATGGCGCGGCCTGGCTTGCCATGGAGGGCGCCGATCGGCTGGCGCGTGGCACCGTCGCCGCAGGGATCTTCGGTGAGTTCGGCGCAGCCGAGTCATTCTGCGGGGCTCTCGACGAAGCGCACTGCGCCCACGTGCAACGGCTGCGGGATCACCAGACCCGACTGGGGGTTCTTGGGGACAAGGCTCACACGACCGCTTCGGTGTTCGTCGACATGGAGGAGCGCAACGCCGAGGCGCTGCGTTCGGTGCTGTGAGCGGATATCCGCGCCTGACCCACATCAGCGTCGCGGCGCTGATCGGTGAGGCAGGCGGCGATCCGTGGAACGTCGATGCGACAGTCCAGAGCGGGGACCCCGGTGCGATCTCCGATCTGGGGCGGGCCTTCTTCGAGGCCGGTGCGTGCACGGCCGAAACCTACAAAGAGTTCGAGGCGGCACAACTGCGGTTCCGGGCGTCCTGGAATCGGGAGAATGGCGAGCACCCGATCAATGACAGTGCAGAGGTACAGCGGGCGACCACCAAGCTGATGGTGCAGCAAGACCAGCTGCCGGCTATCGGTGCCGATCTCGCCGGCGTCGCGGCGACTCTGGCTGAGACACAACGGTTCTCGGGTATGGAGGTCGCGAATCTCAACACACAGCTGGAGTACATCGACGCTCTGATCGGTCAGGCACTGGCCGACGACCAGGACATCTCAGCGTTGGAGGACAGTGCAATCACTGTCACCTCGAACGTCTTTCATCAGGTCACCGCGTTGCGCGACGACTACTCCGGCAAGCTCGACGCAGCGCTGACGGCGTTGCGCGCCGACCACGGCTACGACCCGGCACCGATCGAAGACGTTGACGGAGACGGCGCGCCGGGTGCCGAACAACGCGGACGGGAAGCCACGGACTGGTACGACGCGAACCAACGGGCCAAAGACGAGGCTTTGGTGAATGACGGCGGTCCCTTGACGGCAGAAATGGCAGATGCTGCAGCACGTTTGCGCGATCTTGCTACCACCACCGATCCTGCTGCCGCGCCCGATGCGCGCAAGCTGGCCGGTGAGCGACTCGATGACTTCCGGATGGCCCACTTCGTCGGGCCGTTGCCTACCGATCCGGTCGTCGGTGGCGACGCTCGGAGTCGGGCGCGATCACGGCTTGAGATGCAGCAGCGACTGGAACAGGGAACTTACGGCTTGGCGCCGATGACGGCGGATCAGGCGACGCAGGCGCTGGACGAGGGTGAGCAGTTCGGGCGTGTCGTTGCGGTGGACCGGGCGATGACGGCGCTGACGAGTCACGGACTGTCCAGGGAGGGAGCTGGACTCGTACTCAGCGATTTGCTAAACCATGCAGCTGACCTCTCGGACTATGTCGGCCCGGCGGCCGCCGGCGTCGAGGCCTATGCCGACGGAGTCCCGACTGGACGCCATGCACGACTAGAGGACTTGTTGTCGCCAGCTGACGCTGAAAGTTGGTCTTCGATTGCCCGCAAGACCGGACGGATTGCAGACTTCGTCGAACTCGCGGTGGCTGTCGACAACGCCTATCACGGAGGTAGTAAAGAGGAACTCGGAGGCGCCGTGGGTAGCGTCGTAGGTGGCTCTGCCGCCGCGTGGGGCGCTGCAGCACTTGCCGGCTCGGTCACCGGGCCGTGGACAACCGCGGCCATCGTGGTGGCAGCCAGTGTCGTTGGAGGCGTCGCGGGGGAAGACATAGGTTCCGGGGTCGGGTCGCTGTTCGACCCGGCATTCGGCTCGGCTGGCGGCGGCGGAAAGGGTTGGTAGTGATTCAGAATGCACTTGGCTACGCGGGACTGGGTGCGCTAGCCGCTGGACTCCTGCTCAGTTTGTTTCCGCTCTGGAAGTCCGCGACCCTATCGCCCGACTCGATCGAGCGTCGGGTCTATTGGGCCGGTTGCGCAACAGGGCTGCCGCTGCTGTTCCTGTCGCGGCTCCCCGACTGGGGAAGCAGCTTCTTCGTTGCGATCGCGACTGCGATCGGAATGGTGAGCATCGCGTTGTTTTGGACCAATTTCGTAAAGATCAACGGTCGCATCTACTCCGCATTCCATCTCAACCGGCGGCCTGATCGGCCGCCGGCGCTCGGGGCTGATGGAACAGAATGAGCACAAAAATGCGCCGCGAGACAACGCTGACGGCGACGACGTGGGGCCAACCGATTGGTCGATCAGCGCGACTACTCCGAAGGCACCTTCGCCGCTGCAGTGATTCCCAGCGTCGGGGCAGCAGCACGCGACTAGTGGGCAGGCGCACGTGAATTTGCCGATGCCAGAATGGTCCGCGATCCTGTTCGTCGTCGGAATCGCAGCTATGGTTGGTTGCTTAGTCGCCCTCCTAGTGTGCCGCGAAATCTGCTGGGAGCGAAGGTTTTATTGGTCAGCATGGCTGATCGGTGGCGCCTTCGGCTCGGCGTCACTCGTTCCACGAGGATTTACGCTCGCACTCGCCACCTATGCAGGTCTGACATGTGTTGCCATTGCGTGGGCATTCTTCCGCACGAACTACATCAAGTTGGGCAATTGCATCATCGCAGCGACGCCCGCAGACCGCAGGCCGGACCCAGATCAATGACCGGGTGTGCCGTTGTGACTTGTTGGCTCGTTCCATTCCTGTCCTGTGTCCATGCCATCCTGGTCAGCTTGGTTGGTGGCATCGGCGGCAAGACCTTGGCGGCGGGACCGGCGGATACTTTGATCGAAGCACCGCGGTCGGCGGCGGAAAGAGCTTGGTAGGAATGCAGCATCTGTTCGGGCTGACAGCCCTAATCGCTCTTGCCGCGGGCACGATACTCAGCATGTTTCCACTCTGGAAATCGGCCATTCTGTCCCCCGACTCGATCCAGCGTCGGGTTTGGTGGACGGGGTGCGCCATCACTACGATTTCGTTGTTCTGCTCCCAATTACCGTATTGGCAAGGCGGACTGTTTGTTTCGACCATGACAGCACTCGCGTTAGTCGCGGTTGCCGGCTTCTGGACCAACTTCATCAAGATCAATGGCCGTGTCTACGGGGCCTTCAACCACAACCGACCCGACCGTCCACCTGCGTTGGCTACAGCGGATGGCGAGGAGCAGTAAGTACGCCGACGCCGCGCCGACGCGCCTAGTCCTAACTCGACTTGGCCAGGCCCACTAGCAGCGTCACGATCACCCCGATGACGACCAGTCCACCGCCGACGACCAGCGAGATATTCAACCATTGATGCATGCTGTTCACAGCGGTATTCACCATGGCCTCGGCGATCCGCCGAATGTTGCCCGACGAGTTGTCCAGCACAGTGTTCAAGTGCCTGCGGCCGAATTCGATTGCCGCCCAGCCTAACCCGCCAACCAGCAGCGCCGAGACGCCGAGGCCCACCAGCATCTTGCCGCGGCTGCGGGCGATGAACAACGTCAACAAAGCGAACACCGCGGCCAGCACGGTCAAACCCACACTGGCCCACGGCCCGTACGTGGCCACCTGCCGCAAGGCACCAGGTCGCAGTATCGATGGGGCGTTGTCAGTCAACGGGATTGGCACCGACGTCGGCACGGTGATGTTGTAGTCGCTCAGCGTTTCCTTGAATGCGGCGTCGGACAGCATCGGCGCGAAGTCGATCACCCAGCGGCCCTGGGAGTCGACACTGGACTGAACCGAATCGGTGAACAGCCACCGGTGGGCAAAGCGGTTCGCCTGCGCGAACTGCCCGGGGAACGCTGAACTCGCGGTGTAGGTGGACGCGACCAGGCTGACGGTCCCGGTGTTGACGCTCGTACCCAGCCGGGCCACCTGCGTCGTCAGCTCCCCAGCCATCGCCGCCTTCAGGGCAGGGTCAGCGGCGGCCTTCTGCGCCAACGCCGCATACCCGTCCCCGTCGACCAGATGCTGCTGCACCCACGCCGCCGGCAGAGCAAGCGCCAGCAGGAGCGTCGTGACAAGCCACATCAACAGCGTGGCCACGAACCGCACGCGTCCCCACTTTCCGGGACGCGCGCGACTCAGTCGGAGTGAGACGTGGCGCGGCCCACGATCAACGGATCAGGATTGCCGACCACTTCATGATCCTTGTTGTCGTAGTTGAACTTACTCAGGACATGCCGCATGGCGTTGATCCGGGCACGCTTTTTGTCGTTGCTCTTGACGACCGTCCACGGCGCGACCTCGGTGTCGGTCCAGGAGAACATGTCTTCCTTCGCGGCGGTGTAGTCGTGCCACTTGTCCAGGGAGGCCAGATCTGTCGGCGACAGTTTCCACTGCCGCACCGGGTCGACCTGCCGGATGGTGAACCGGGTGCGCTGCTCAGCGGAGGTCACCGAGAACCACAGTTTGGTCAGGCTGATGCCGTCGTTGACCAGCATCTGCTCGAACAACGGCGCCTGCCGGACGAACTCGGCGTGCTGCTTGGGCGTGCAGTAGCCCATCACCCGCTCGACTCCGGCGCGGTTGTACCAGGACCGGTCGAACAGCACGATCTCACCGGCTGCGGGGAGGTGGTTGACGTAGCGCTGGAAGTACCACTGGGTGGTTTCCTTCTCGGTCGGCTTCTCGAGTGCCACCACCCGCGCGCCGCGAGGGTTGAGATGCTCCATGAACCGCTTGATGGTGCCGCCCTTGCCGGCGGCGTCGCGACCCTCGAAGACGATCACGTGCCGGTGCCCGTGGGCCTGGCTCCACTTCTGCAGCTTCAGCAGTTCGATCTGCAGCAGCCGCTTCTGCTCCTCGTACTCGCTGCGCGACATCCGCTCGTCGTACGGGTAGTTCTCCCGCCACGTATCGACGGCGAGTCCGGCGGCATCGAGCAGCACCGGGTCGTCATCGTCGTCGTCATAAACCTTGAAGCCGTTCAGTTCAAGTGTCACGCGGGCAAATTAACCTGCGCGTTCAACGTCAAGGTGACGCAGGAGTGAACGACGGGTGTTGCGCTCGATGCACGATCACCGCGGCAATACACACCACCGAGGTGCCCAGCAGAACTGCGCCGACCGCGTCGGTGAAGTAGTGGTAAGACACGGCCTGTCCGAGCACACCGAGCAGTGCCCACACCGCGACACCTGCGACCACCCACCAGCGGGCGGCCAGCACCAGCACCACCATTCCGAGCACGACCACCATCAGCGTCGTGTGGCCGCTGGGATAGGCCAGCGCGCCTTCCTTCTGCCGGCCGAACAGGAGCTTGAGTCCACGCGCAATCATCACCGCCGCAACAGGACTCACCATCATGACGATCGCGAGCACCCATCGTCTGCCCGCCAGCGCCACTACCACCGCGCACAGCAGAACCAGAGCAACCGTGCGCAGGTCGGTGAAGAACAGCAACGCACCCAGCGCACTGCCGCGAGCCCGCTGGAACCAGTCGTCAACCGGCGTCGAACCGTCCCCCACCGCGACACCGAGCGCCACCATCAGCGGCACGGCGATCAGCGGCCACCGCAGCAGGCCCCTCAGCGCGAGATTCCCCGGATGTAGGCGGCCTGGCCGAGATGCTGCATGCAGTCGTCGAAGATGCTGACAAGTCGCGCGCTGGCCGTGACCGGCGGATCCCAGTTCTCGTCGACCACGCGGGCGAGTTCCTCGGTGGTGACGGTGGCGATGTACTCCAGCGTCATCTTGTGCACCGCGTGGTAGTAGCCGGCCAGCAGATCAGCCGGAGCCCGCACCTTGCCGACGTCCTCGGACGTGTGCCCGTAGCCGTGGGCATCCCGCGGCAGGTCGAGATTGAACTGGTCCACCCAGTCCCCGGTGAACCACACCTGCTCGCTGCCGACGATCGCCGCCAGTTGCGCGTCCTGGATCCGCGCGCTGTGCCAGATCAGCCAGGCGATGCTGTTGGCCGTTGAGGTGGGCCGGAAGAAGGAGACCTCGTCGGTGAGGTCGTCGGTGAGGTCGTCGACGTGCTCGATGATGCGGGTGAAGGAGTCGCGCAGGAGTTCGCGCGCGGCTTCGGCATCCGTAGGTGAGTCGGCCATGTCCTGTGACGCTACGCGGAGTTGGTCGGGGTCGGGGCCGCGGGTTGTGCGCCGTGGAAGACCGCCTCGACGTTGTTGCCGTCCGGGTCGCGGACGAACGCACCGTAATAACCGGGGTGGTACTCCGGCCACAACCGCGGCGCGTGCAGCGACTCCGCACCCAGACCCACGGCGGCCTCGTAGAACCCGTTGACGGCGTCGGAGTCGGTGGCGGCGAACGCGATGTGCACCTCGCGGTTGGGGCCCATCCCGGCACCATCGGCGATCCAGAACTCGGGATGGCCGTCTCGGCCGTAACCGACAGCGGGGCCAACGTCCATCACCGGCAGATAGCCCAGCACGGCCAGCACCCGGTCGTAGAAATCCCGCGATCTCGGGTAGTCCGAACAATTGATTCCGAAGTGATCGATCACAGCTTCCATCATGCAGGCCGCTCCGACGTAATCTCGTCCCATGAGCTACGACCTGGTCATCCGCAATGGCACCATCGTCGACGGTCTGGGAGGTGAACCGTATCTCGGCGACGTCGCCGTGTCCGACGGCGTCATCGCGGCCGTCGGCACCGTCCCCGAGGACGGCACCCGAGAGATCGACGCCACGGGTCTGCTGGTCACCCCCGGTTTCGTCGACCTGCACACGCACTACGACGGGCAGGCGATCTGGTCGGACCGAATGACACCGTCGTCGGCGCACGGGGTCACCACCGCGGTGATGGGCAACTGCGGCGTCGGGTTCGCGCCGTGCCGCCCCGAGGATCACGACGTGCTGGTCGACGTCATGGCCGGCGTCGAGGACATCCCCGGCGTGGTCATGGTCGACGGACTGCCGTGGACCTGGGAGACCTTCCCCGAGTTCCTCGACGTACTGGAGTCGCGGCAGCGCGACATCGACGTCGCCGCATTCCTTCCGCACTCCCCGCTGCGCGTCTACGTGATGGGTCAGCGTGGCGTCGATCGCGAACTTCCCACGACCGAGGACCTGGCGCTGATGCGCAAGCTGGCCGAGGAGGCGATACGCGCCGGCGCGCTCGGCTTCGCCTCGTCACGGCTTACTTTGCATAAAACCTCTGGCGGACAACCCATTCCGAGCTACGAAGCACAGTACGAGGAGATTGAGGCGATCGCCCGCGGTGTCGACGACGCGGGCGGTGGCCTGCTGCAGTTCGTGCCGGATCTGATGGCCGGCGATTACGAGGGTGCGCTGAGCGCGGTATTCGACGTCGCCTCGGAGGTGGGGCTGCCGGTGACGTTCACACTCGCGATCGGCAACGCAGGCCCGCCGATCCACCTCGACGCACTACGCATGGTCGAGAAAGCCAACGCCAATGGCGGCGACGTCACGGGACAGATCTTCCCGCGCCCGATCGGCCTGGTGCTCGGCCTGGACTTGTCCGGCAACCCGTTCGTCATGTACCCGTCCTACCGGGAGATCGCCGATCTGCCGCTGGCCGAGCGTGTCGCCGAGATGCGCAAACCCGAAGTGCGCGAGCGCATTCTGAATGACAAGCCAGCGAGCGACGGGCATCCGCTGATGTTCGCCGCCCAGGCGTGGGACTACATGTTCGCGCTCGGCGATCCGCCGAACTACGAACCCTCGCCCGAGGATTCGATCGGCGCACGGGCTCGCGCCCGCGGCGTCAGCCCACTCGAGGAGGCCTACGACCGGCTGCTCGACGACGACGGTCACGCCATGCTGCTGGTCACGCTGGCCAACTTCCGCGATAACTCGCTGGACACGGTCGCGGAGCTGATTCAGCGCGACGACGTCGTCCTCGGCCTCGGCGATGGTGGCGCCCATTACGGAATGATCTGCGACGCGAGCTTTCCCACCTACATGCTGACGCACTGGGTACGCGACCGGGAGTCGGGCCGGTTGTCGGTGGAGCGGGTTGTCCAGGAGCTGACGTCGGTTCCTGCACGTGTCGCCGGGTTGGCGGACCGCGGCCGGCTCGCGGTGGGCTACAAGGCCGACGTCAACGTGATCGACGCCGACGCGCTGCGACTGCACCAGCCGACCGTCAAAGCTGACTTGCCCGCGGGCGGGCGCCGACTCGACCAGACGGCCGACGGGTATGTCGCGACGATCGTCGCCGGTGAAGTGATCGCGGAGAACGGCGTGCCCACGGCGGCGCGGCCGGGCAAGCTGATCCGGGGACGGCAACCGGCGCCTCCGGAGGGCAGGAGCGCAGCGAGCCGGGAATTAGCCTGAGCGTGAGCCGTGTCGCACCGCTGGCTGAGCCGTGGAGTGACACCGACGCGGCCGACATCGGCAGCTGGGGCCATCCCGATCGCAGCTATGAGCCGCTACTGCTGGTGCGTTGCCTGCAGCGCCACCCGGACATGGCACGCAAGCTGCGCGCGATGGGCGAATCGCTTTACCTCGACACACGGTTGCCGCCGCGCACCCGAACCATCGCAATCCTGCGGATCTGCGGGCTGGTTCGGTGTGCCTACGAGTGGGGCGGGCAAGCAGCGTTCTGGGGCCCTCTGACCGGGGTGTCCGGCGACGAGGCCGATGCACTGGCCGTCGGCGACCCCGCCGATCCGCGGTGGAGCGCCCAGGAGCGCACGCTCATCACGGCGGTCGACGAACTGGAGCACACCGGTTCGTGGTCGGATAAAACCTGGGCGTCGCTCGGCGAGAGCTTCGACGACGAACAGCGGATGGAGCTGTTGATGGCCGTCGGCTGGTACCGGACGGTGTGCACGCTGTGCAACGGGATGGACTTGCCGGTCGAGGGGTGGATGCGCCCCTGGCCCGGTTCAGCGCCGTGACGTGTCGCGCTTGAGTGCGGGGTGCTGACGGGTCAGGAGCGGGAGCAGCACCTTGTGCGGCAGCAGCTGGAAAATCCGGGTACTGATGACGTTCTGGACCCCGGCGATCACGTCGCCTCGATCCCCGGCGAGCGCGTCGATGCCGATCTTGGCGACGGTCCTCGACGGCATCCACATGAATTTCGGGAAAGCAGCGGCGAATTCGCGTTCGTCGATGCCCGCCGCGCTGAGGAACTCGGTACGCACCGGACCGGGGTGTAGCACCGCCGCGGTGACGCCCGTGCCGGCGAGCTCGCCGCGCAGCCCGGCGGTGAAGGAGCGGACGAACGCCTTGGTGGCCGCGTAGCCGGCTTGGCCCGGGAAGGGCTGGAAGCCTGCGGTCGACCCGACGTTGAGGATCGCTCCGCGACCGCGGGGCACCATCTGCTGAACAGCCCGCGTGGTGAGGTCGATGACGGCCTCGACGTTGACCCGAACCTGAGCGATCTCGTCGGCCACTGGGGCGGAGGCCACCGAGCCGACGACGCCGATGCCGGCGTTGTTGACCAGGATGTCGATGGTCAAGCCGCGGGCGGCCACCTCGTCGAACAATGCGGCGCGGGCGGCGGGGTCGGCGACATCGCAGGCGATGACTTCGACGCGGACCTGGTCGGCGAGTTCGGCGGCGAGCTCGCGAAGCTTGTCCTCGCGGCGGGCGACCAGCGTGACACCGTGCCCGCGCGCTGCGAGTTCGCGGGCGAGGTCGGCTCCGATACCCGAGGATGCCCCGGTAACGACTGCGGTGGACGTGGGCGAGGGCTGCGGTAACGGCATGTGGTCGGCAACCTGTGTGCTCCCCGTCATATTCCCGGGCGCCGCGACGTATCGTCGGCCCATGAGCGTCAAGGTGGATCTCGATCAGCTCGTTGCGACCCTGGACGACTACGCATTCGGCTACCTCATCACCGTGAGCGACGACCATCGGGCACATACCGTTGCCGTCGATCCGGTGCTGCGCAACGGCGTGTTCGGTGTCGGCGGCGTGGGCAACAGCACGCGCCGCAACGCGTCGGCTCATCCCCACGTGACGATGGTGTGGCCACCGAATAAGCCCGGCGGATACAGCCTGATCATCGACGGCCTGGCTGAGTTCATCGCGGATCAACTGCAGGTGACGCCGCAGCATGCGGTGTTGCACCGGCCGGCCGTGCCCGGCGTGCCGACCGCCTCGGGGTGCGGTGACGACTGCGTACCGCTGTGAGCCGCGAGTGTGGGGCTTGTGCACACAAATTCGCCGAAATCCGTGCATAGCAACCACATTCGTGACTAGACCGGGCAGCCAGAGGCGCGCAGCTTGGCACGAACACGTTCGACGATGACGTGCGGCCGCGACATCATCGCCGCGCTGACTCGGACTACCACCCAACCAGCCGCCTCGAGTAGCGCGATGCGGTCGATATCCCATGACCGCTGCCTGCGGTCAGTCCAGTGCTGCACGCCGTCGTACTCGACAGCGACCTTCCATTCCCGCCAGCCCATATCAACGCGGACATGCAGATCATCAACGCGGACATGCAGATCGCGGAACTGAATCTGCGTCTCCGGCACCGGTAGACCGCCCCCGACAAGAATCAGACGCAACCGGCTCTCCTGCGGAGACTCGGCGCCGCCGTCGACGACGTCGAGGCTCCGGCGCAGTCTCGCGACACCACGACTTCCTTGGTGTCGTTCAGTCAGTTCTCTCACCTCGGCCGGCTTGATCCCCGTGGCGTTCAGTAGCGCATCCAGGATTGGGACGGGCTGGGGGTGAAGCCGGCCAATGTCGAACGCCGTGCGGGCCGGCGTCGTGACGGTCATGCTCGCCACGAGACACACCTCCTCAGGAAGCAGGCTCCACGAGCGGATGACCATTCCCGGCGGCGAATGCCGATCCGCACGAAGCACTTCCGCCGGCACGGACGCGTTGATCCATTTCGTGCCGTGAGCCGCCGCGGCGGACAGCCCGCACAACGGTGAACCGGTGGACAACCATGCAGCACGCGCCCGCAGGTATGCCGTCAGCTCGACATCACGCCGCAGATACACGTCGCGGTAGATGGGTGTGTAGTCGCGGGCAAGTCCGCGTCGGGTGAGGTCGCCGCGACGTACCGCCGCGCTGCCGATGATGAGTTCCATACGGGCAAAGGTGTCCGGCGGACCCGACGAGCGTGGGCCCCGTACACGGATTTCGAGCCGATCCTGTGCATGAGGCCCACACTGGGGACAACGAAAAGCCCCGGCGTGCAGAGCACGCCGGGGCTTCTTCGTACAGGGACTTAGAAGTCCATACCGCCCATGCCACCGGTCGGGTCGCCCGCGGGTGCGGACGCCTTCTCCGGCTTGTCGGCGACGACGGCCTCGGTGGTGAGGAACAGCGCCGCGATGGACGCCGCGTTCTGCAGCGCCGAGCGGGTGACCTTCACCGGGTCGGCGACGCCGGCCTTGAGCAGGTCCTCGTACACACCGGACGCGGCGTTGAGGCCGGTTCCGGAGGGCGAGTTGGTGACCTTCT
Source organism: Mycobacterium sp. NBC_00419 (assembly GCF_036023875.1). Classification (NCBI taxonomy): domain Bacteria; kingdom Bacillati; phylum Actinomycetota; class Actinomycetes; order Mycobacteriales; family Mycobacteriaceae; genus Mycobacterium; species Mycobacterium sp. NBC_00419. The sequence continues at coordinate 3,486,367 of NZ_CP107931.1, read as the reverse complement.
CGGCGACAACACCGGGCTCGAGACCCGCGTTGAAGGCGATCTGCTTCAGCGGAGCCGACAGCGCGACGCGCACGATGTTGGCACCGGTGGCCTCGTCGCCCTCGAGCTTGAGGTCGTCGAGAGCAGGAGCCGACTGCAGCAAGGCCACGCCGCCACCGGCGACGATGCCCTCCTCGACAGCAGCCTTGGCGTTGCGCACGGCATCTTCGATGCGGTGCTTGCGCTCCTTGAGCTCCACCTCGGTGGCAGCTCCGGCCTTGATCACCGCAACACCGCCGGCCAGCTTGGCCAGGCGCTCCTGCAGCTTCTCGCGGTCGTAGTCGGAGTCGCTGTTCTCGATCTCGGCACGGATCTGCGCCACGCGACCGGCGATGGCCTCGGAGTCACCCGCACCTTCGACGATGGTGGTCTCGTCCTTGGTCACCACGACCTTGCGGGCCTGGCCCAGCAGCGCCACGTCGGCGGTCTCCAGGGAGAGGCCGACCTCTTCGCTGACGACCTGGCCACCGGTGAGGATGGCGATGTCCTGCAGCATGGCCTTGCGGCGGTCACCGAAGCCCGGGGCCTTGACGGCCACAGACTTGAAGGTGCCACGGATCTTGTTGACCACCAGGGTGGACAGGGCTTCGCCCTCGACGTCCTCGGCGATGATCAGCAGCGGCTTGCCGGACTGGATGACCTTCTCCAGCAGGGGCAGCAGATCCTTGACGGTCGACACCTTGGAGCTCACCAGCAGGATGTAGGGATCCTCCAGGATGGCTTCCTGACGCTCGGCGTCGGTGACGAAGTAGCCCGAGATGTAGCCCTTGTCGAAGCGCATACCCTCGGTGAGCTCCAGCTGCAGGCCGAAGGTGTTGGACTCCTCGACGGTGATGACACCCTCGTTGCCCACCTTGTCCATGGCCTCGGCGATCAGGTCGCCGATGGTCTGGTCGCCCGCGGAAATCCCGGCCGTGGCCGCGATCTGCTCCTTGGTCTCGACCTCCTTGGCGCTCTTCAGCAGCGTCTCGGTGATCTTCTCGACGGCCTTCTCGATGCCGCGCTTCAGGCCGAGCGGGTTGGCGCCGGCCGCGACGTTGCGCAGACCTTCGCGAACCAGAGCCTGGGCCAGAACGGTGGCGGTGGTGGTGCCGTCGCCCGCGACGTCGTCAGTCTTCTTGGCGACTTCCTTGACCAGCTCTGCGCCGATCTTCTCGTACGGGTCCTCCAGCTCGATCTCCTTGGCGATGGACACACCATCGTTGGTGATCGTGGGGGCGCCCCACTTCTTCTCCAGGACGACGTTGCGACCCTTGGGGCCCAGCGTCACCTTGACCGCGTCGGCGAGGGCGTTGAGGCCCCGCTCGAGGCCGCGGCGTGCCTCTTCGTCGTAAGCAATGATCTTGGACATTGCGAAGTGAATCCTCCGGTTGGGGGTTACACGCTTCTGGCCGGACGCAGTGCCCGCGACGGACGACCGCTGCTGTGTTCGGCTGCGGTCTCACCGTCCCGACCTAGCACTCACTGGTCGCGAGTGCCAACGTCATTCTTAGCACTCGACCATGGCGAGTGCAAGGTTGCCCGGAGGTGTTCACGCAGCGCGTAGACCGTCGAGGACCACCTCGATGAGCCGTTCGGCGGCCGCATCGTTGTACCCCTGCATCGCTTGCAGCCCGACCAGCAGCGCCTTGACGTCAGCGACGCCGACGTCGCGTCGAACCGCACCGGCGTCCTGCGCAGCCCGGAGAAGGTCCGCGAGCACCCGCAGGAAGTCACTCTCGGCATCGGGCATGACCGCTTTGACGTCGACCCCCAGGCCAGCCAGAGCCTCGCTGAGGCCGCGATCGGTCGCACCCCACTTGAGCACCATCGATCGCAGGAAGGCGAACAACGCGTCGTCGGGAGCCGCGGTCGCCAGCAGTTCGCGCCCTTCCTCGACGATGTCGCGGATCCGGTTCTCGACGACGGCGCGGTAGAGATCCTCCTTGGTCGGGAAGTTGCGGTACACCGTGCCGGCGCCGACCCCGGCCCGGCGGGCGATCTCGTCGATGGGCACCGACAGCCCTTCGGCGGCGAAAGTGTCATAGGCGACCTCGAGGACGCGGGCGCGATTGCGGCTCGCGTCGGCGCGCATCGGCCGGTCCATGGTCACCACCTTTTGGAATAGATAACCGGGGCGTACGTTCCGTATAACTGAAAGCAACCGGAGCGCTCGCCCCGTTTAGCCCTATCGTAGGAGAAGACATGAGCAAGTGGACCGCCGCCGACATTCCCGACCAGAGCGGGCGCACCGCCGTGATCACCGGCGCCAACACCGGCCTGGGTTACGAGACCGCCCGAGCCCTCGCCGCGCACGGCGCTCGCGTGGTGCTCGCCGTGCGCAATCTCGACAAGGGCAAGGCGGCCGCCGACCTGATCGCCAGGCGCTCCCCCGGCGCCGAGGTCTCGGTTCAGGAGCTGGACCTGACATCACTGAACTCCATCCGCGCCGCCGCCGAGCAGTTGCGCGCCGGCCACGACAGCATCGACCTGCTGATCAACAACGCGGGAGTGATGCTGACACCCAAGGCCACCACCCAGGACGGCTTCGAGCTGCAATTCGGCACCAACCATCTGGGCCACTTCGCGTTGACCGGCCTGCTTTTGGACCGGCTGCTCGCCGCCAAGGACTCGCGGGTTGTGACGGTCAGCAGCAACGGACACCGCTTCACTCGCCGCGGAATCCGCTTCGACGACCTGCAGTCCGAGCGCAGCTACAACTCGCTGACCGCGTACGGCCAGTCCAAGTTGGCCAACCTCCTGTTCACCTACGAGCTGCAGCGACGCCTGGCCGGCACCAGCACGATCGCCACTGCCGCACACCCCGGCGCCTCGAGCACCGAGCTCGCGCGCCACGTACCCGGGCCGATGCAGTCTGCCTTCCGGCTGTTGGAACAGAGCTCCGAGATGGGCGCGCTGCCCACACTGCGGGCCGCGACCGATCCGTCGGTGCAGGGCGGCACGTACTACGGACCACGCGGACTCCTGGAGTTGCAGGGCTATCCCAAGCAGGTCAAGTCCAACAACCGCTCGCACGACGTCGAGGCCCAGCGCCGGCTGTGGTCGGTATCCGAGGAGCTGACCGGGGTGGTCTACCCAGTCTGAGGCGGGCAGAGTGGGTGGGGTGTCGCTGATCGTGCCGCCCTACCCACCGCCCCGCTACACCGCCGACGAACCGGAGGTGAGCGCCTGGCTCAGGCGCGGCGACGAGCCGCCCGATTTCGACGCGTTCGGCTTGGTGAAGTACCACTACCTCGCCGACCAGGCGGCCACCGGCGGCGACTACGGTCTGTACCGCGTCGAGATCGCACCGCACGGCGGCGGCCCCGGACCGCACTTCCACCGCGCCATGTCGGAGGCGTTCTTCGTGCTGTCGGGCACCATCTCGCTCTACAACGGAACCGACTGGGTCGACGGGCACCCCAATGACTACCTGCATGTGCCGCCGGGCGGTGTCCACGGCTTCCGCAACGAGGCCGACGCGCCGGCGTCGCTTCTGATGCTGTTTGCTCCGGGCGCGCCGCGCGAGCACTACTTCGAGGGCTTGGCCACGCTGAGCGAGCTTTCCGACGACGAGCGTCGCGAGTTCTTCATCCGCCACGACAACTTCTTCGTCTGACGACACGCCGGATCGAAATGCGGATGCGGATCCGCTTGCGTTAGAGTCCATTCCGTTCAGAGAGGAGTCCCACGGGTGCGGGCAGAGGATGCGCCCAGCACCCAGGCATTGCGGGGCTGGCAGCGGCGGGCGTTGGTCAAGTACCTGTCGGACGCTCCTCGGGATTTTCTCGCAGTCGCGACTCCGGGCGCCGGTAAGACCACCTTCGCCCTGCGGATCGTCGCCGAATTGCTCGCCGAAGGCACCGTCGAAACCGTCACCATCGTGGTGCCCACCGAGCACCTCAAGATCCAGTGGGCGCAGGCCGCCGCGCGGCACGGCATCGCGCTGGACCCCAAGTTCTCCAACTCCAACGCGCGAACCTCGACCGACTATCACGGCGTCGTCGTCACCTACGCCCAGGTTGCCAGCCACCCCACCCGGCATCGGGTGCGCACCGAGAACCGCAAGACCCTGGTCGTCTTCGACGAGATCCACCATGGCGGGGATGCCAAGACGTGGGGCGACGCCATGCGCGAGGCGTTCGACGACGCGACCCGGCGGCTCTCGCTGACCGGCACGCCGTTCCGCAGCGACGACAGCGCCATCCCGTTCGTCACCTACGAGGCCGGACCCGACGGATTCGCCCGCTCCCAGGCCGACCACATCTACGGGTACTCCGAGGCGCTGGCCGACGGCGTGGTGCGGCCGGTGATGTTCATGGCGTACTCCGGGGAGGCACGCTGGCGTGACAGTGCGGGCGAGGAGCACGCCGCCCGCCTCGGCGAACCGCTGACCGCCGAGCAGACCGCCCGGGCGTGGAAGACCGCCCTGAATCCGGCGGGTGAGTGGATGCCCGCGGTGATCGCCGCCGCCGACACCCGGTTGCGTGGCCTGCGCGAGCATGTCCCCGACGCCGGCGGCATGATCATCGCCTCCGACCAGACCGCGGCCCGCGCCTACGCCGACCTGCTGCTCAAGATCACCGGCGAGTCCCCGACGGTGGTGCTCTCCGACGACCCGGGCTCCTCGGACCGCATCTCGCAGTTCTCGGCGGGCACCTCACGGTGGCTGGTAGCCGTGCGAATGGTGTCCGAAGGGGTCGACGTGCCGCGCCTGGCGGTGGGCGTCTACGCCACCAGTGCGTCCACCCCGCTGTTCTTCGCCCAGGCGATCGGCCGGTTCGTGCGGTCACGGCAGCCCGGCGAGACGGCCTGCATCTTCCTGCCGTCGGTGCCCAATCTGCTGCTGCTGGCCAGCGAGATGGAAGCCCAGCGCAACCACGTGCTGGGCAAGCCGCACCGCGAAACCGAAGACGATCCCCTCGATGCCGAGTTGGCCGCGCAGAAGCGCGACGAGCCCGACGACGAGCAGGGCAAGATCGAGTACCTCGGCGCCGACGCCGAACTCGACCAGGTGATCTTCGACGGCTCCTCGTTCGGGACGGCGACTCCGGCGGGTAGCGACGAGGAGGCCGACTACCTCGGCATCCCCGGCTTGCTCGACGCGGCGTCGATGCGAGATCTGTTGCGGCGCAGGCAAGAAGAGCAGTTGACCAAACGCACCGCCAGCGGTGAGGTGCCGCGTCCGTCGACCCATGGCCAGATCAGGGACCTGCGACGTGAGCTCAACACCCTGGTGTCACTGGCCCATCACCGCACCGGCAAGACACACGGGCAGATCCACAACGAACTGCGCCAGATATGCGGTGGCCCACCGGTGGCCGCAGCCAGCCGCGATCAGCTCAAGGCGCGGATCGATGCGGTGCGCGGACTCACCGCACGGCCCGGGTGACGGATCGGGCTCACAGCCCCAGTAGCCCCGGAACGTCCGCCACCGAATCCAGCACGTGATTGGGCTGCATGGCGAATTCGTCTGCCACCCAACGGTCTAACGTGTCCTGACGGAATTTTCCGGTGCGCACCAGCACCCCGGTCATGCCGACCACCTGGGCGGCCAGGACGTCGTTGTTGAGGTCGTCGCCGACCATGTACATCTCGTCGGGATCCACCCCGAGGCGCGCCGCCGAGGCCACGAAACCGGCCGGTGCGGGCTTGCCGACCGCGGTGGCCTTGCGGCCCGAGGTCTGTTCCATCCCGATCAGGTACATGCCGGTGTCGATGCGCAGTCCCGCGGTGGTGTTCCAGGCGGTGCTGCGATGCATGGCCACCACCGGCACCCCCTGGGCCATCCACTCGTAGACCCGCGACAGCGTGCGGTGGCTGTACTCCGGTCCGGCCCCGCCGAGCAGGATGACGTCCGGCGTTCCGGGGTCGACGCCGTCGTCGTAGACGGCCGGGTCGACGATGTCGATACCGGGCATGTCATCGGTGATCTCGCCGTTGTTGACCAGAAAACAGCGCGCGTCCGGGTAATTGGCGCGCACGAAGTCGGCGGTGAGCACCGCGGCGGTGATGACCTCGTCGGGCCGAACCTCCATGCCGGCCGTGCACAACGCCGAGGCGATCTGCTGGCGGGTGCGCGTCGTGGTGTTGGTCAGATACGACCGCGCGACCTGGTGGTCGGCCAGCACCCGAAGCGCCTCGGCCGCGCCGGGAATCGGCTCCCAGGATGTGACCAGGACGCCATCGATGTCGAACAACACACCACCGATAGCCATACCGCGACAGTAAACGGCCCCGGCTTGTATGCAAGTTGGGCCGACGTATCGTCTGACACATGAGCGGCAGCAGATGGACCGCGGCCGACGTCCCCGACCAGAACGGGCGCGTCGCGGTGATCACCGGATCCAACACCGGTATCGGCTACCAGACCGCAGCAGTGCTCGCCGACCGCGGCGCCAAGGTCGTCATGGCGGTGCGCAATCTCGACAAGGGACGGGCGGCCAGAGCACAGATTCTGGCGGCAAGCCCTGATGCCGACGTCGCTGTGCAGGAGCTTGATCTGACGTCGCTGGAATCGATTCGCGGCGCGGCGCAGGCGCTGCGATCGGACTATCCGCGAATCGACATGCTGATCAACAACGCCGGTGTGGCGTGGACGTCGAAGCAGACCACCAAGGACGGCTTCGAGCTGCAGTTCGGCACCAACCATCTGGGCCACTTCGCGTTGACGGGGCTGCTGCTCGAGAACGTGCTGGCGGCCCCGGCCTCCCGCGTGGTGACCGTGTCAAGCCTCGCCCACGGCACTCTGGCCGAGATCGACTTCGACGACTTGGGTTTGGACCGCCGCTATAACCGCATCGCCGCCTACGCCCGGTCGAAGCTGTCCAATCTGCTGTTCACCTACGAGCTGCAGCGCCGGCTCGAGAACGCCGGTTCCGAGACGATCGCCGTGGCGGCGCACCCCGGGGTGTCGTTCACCGAGCTGGGCCGCAACCTTCCCGCAATCCTGCAACCGGCCACCCGGCTGGTGGGCCCGCTGATCCTGCAGAGCGCCACGATGGGCGCACTGGTGCTGCTGCGCGCTGCCACCGATCCCGGTGTCAGCGGTGGCCAGTACTACGGCCCCGACGGCACCGGGGAGCGCCGTGGCCATCCCGTCGTCGTCCAGTCCAGTTCCCGCTCGCACGACGTCGATCTACAGCGGCAGCTGTGGACGGTGTCCGAAGAGCTCACCGACGTGAGGTTCCCGATCTGATGCGCACCGTCGAAGAACATCAGCGCGTCGTCGCCGACCTGATCACGGCCGCGCCGCCGGCGACCGTTGGGCTGGCCGAGGCCGAGGGACGGGTGCTCGCCGGCGATGTCGCGGCCCCGCTGTCGTTGCCGGTATTCGACAACTCCGCGATGGATGGCTACGCCGTGCGCGCCGAGGACGTCGCGGGCGCCGACGCCGAGCATCCGGTGAGACTTCCTGTCGCCGAGGACATTCCGGCCGGCCGCACCGACCCGCTGACCTTGGCGCCGGGTACCGCCCACCGCATCATGACCGGCGCTCCGCTGCCTGCCGGTGCGACGGGCGTCGTCGCGGTGGAACTGACCGACGGCGGAACCGAGACGGTCGAGATCCGGTCGGCAGCCAGGGAAGGGCAGTACATCCGGCGCGCCGGCGAGGACGTGGCCGCCGGGACGACGGTGCTGCACTCCGGGCACCTGGTCACCCCGGCCGCACTGGGACTGGCTGCCGCCCTGGGCCTGGGCAGCCTGACGGTAGTGCCGCGCCAGCGGGTGCTGGTGATGTCGACAGGCTCGGAACTGGTGTCGGCGGGCACAGACCTCAAGCCCGGCCAGATCTACGAGTCCAACGCCATCATGCTGGCCGCCGCGGTGCGCGAGGCGGGCGGCGAGGTGGTGGCCAACCCGACCTCCAGCGACGACGTCGTCCAGTTCAGCGCCGTGCTGGAGGGCTATCTGAATGACCCGGCCGGCCAGGTCGATCTGATCATCACCTCCGGTGGGGTCAGCGCCGGCGCCTACGAAGTGGTCAAGGACGCCTTCGGGGGTGGGGCTGCCGACGGTCGCCGGCCCAGCGCGGTCGAGTTCGTCAAGGTCGCGATGCAGCCCGGCATGCCGCAGGGCGCGGGCCTTATCAACGGCACCCCGATCATCACGCTGCCGGGCAATCCGGTGAGCGCGCTGGTGTCCTTCGAGGTATTCGTCCGGCCCGCACTGCGCGCGGCCATGGGCCTGCCCGATCCGCACCGCCCGCGGCGCAGCGCCGTGCTGACCGAAGGGTTGAACTCACCAAAGGGCAAGCGGCAGTTCCGCCGCGGCGTGTACGACGCGGCGACGGGCACGGTCACCACCTACGGTCCGCCGGCCTCGCATCACCTGCGCTGGCTGGCCTCGGCCAACTGCCTGCTGGAGATCGCCGAGGACGTCACCGAGATGGCCGCCGGCGACCAGGTCCAGCTGTGGGACCTCACCTAGATCCGGACCTGCTGTCGCATCAGTAGAATCACGCCGATGGCCAGACGCCCCCGCACAGCGGACGACACCATGAAGTCCGGCCCGCAGCGGCTGGTCGCGCTGGTGCGTTCCTCGGTTCCACCGGTTCACCCCGCCGGCCTGCCCTTCATCTCGGCCGGACTGGCCGTGGCGGCGCTGGGCCGCAAGAACCGCTGGGTGCGCCGGGCGGGCCTGGCAGCCGCGGCGGCCAACGCCGGGTTCTTCCGTCACCCACCACGGCTGCCACCGAGCCGTGCCGGTGTGGTCGTCGCCCCCGCCGACGGCCTGATCTGCCTGGTTGAGGAGGCCGAGCCGCCGGCCGAGCTGGGCCTTCCTGCCGGCCCGGTCCCCCGCGTGAGCATCTTCTTGTCCCTGCTGGACGCCCACGTCCAGCGCACACCCGTCGGCGGCGAGGTCATCGACGTGCAGTACCGGCCCGGCAGATTCCATTCCGCCGACCTGGCCGCCGCCAGTGAGGACAATGAACGCAACAGCGTGCTGATCCGCACGCCGGAAGGACGGGATGTGGTGGTCGTACAGATCGCCGGACTGGTGGCGCGCCGCATCGTGTGCGACATCCACCCCGGAGACAAGGTGGCCATCGGCGACACCTACGGGCTGATCCGGTTCGGCTCCCGCCTGGACACCTACTTCCCCGCCGGATCGCAGATACTGGTCGAGCCGGGCCAGCGTGCGCTGGCCGGCGAGACGGTACTGGCGCAGCTGCCGTGATCACGCCGCGCATCCGCTCCCGCCGGGGGCTGCGCATCCTGCCCAGCGCGACCACCGTGCTGGCCATCTGCGCCGGTCTGACGTCGATCAAGTTCGCCCTCGACGGGCGCCCGCACGTCGCGCTCGCACTGATCGGCGCTGCCGCCGTGCTCGACGGCATCGACGGTGGCATCGCCCGGGCTCTGCAGGCGCAGTCCCCGATGGGCGCCGAGATCGATTCGCTGGCCGATGCGGTCAACTTCGGTGTCGCTCCGGCACTGGTCATCTACGTGACGCTGCTTCCGACCTCGCCCATCGGCTGGATCTTCGTATTGCTCTACGCGGTCTGCGTGGTGCTGCGGCTGGCGCGATTCAATGCACTTCTCGACGACGACACCCGCCCGGCCTACACCAGGGAGTACTTCGTCGGCATGCCGGCGCCGTGTGGTGCGGTGGGCGCGATCGGCCCGCTCGCCGCGATGCTGCAGTTCGGCCACGGGTGGTGGACCTCGACATGGTTCCTCTGCGCGTGGCTGGCGGCAAACTCGATCCTGCTGGTGAGCCGCGTGCCTACCCTGGCGCTCAAGTCCGTGTCGGTGCCGGCCAATGCCGCGCCGATCCTGCTGGGGCTGGTGGCGGCCGTCGCCGCCGGACTGCTGTTATTCCCCTACGTACTGGTCCTGCTGATCATCGTCGGGTACCTGTTCGTCATTCCGTTCACCGTGTACAGCCAGCGCTGGGTGGCCGCGCGTCCGGAGACCTGGGATGCCAAACCCGGCCAACGGCGCGCGGCGCGGCGGGCCATTCGTCGCGCCGAGCATCCCAACCGCCGCCGATCCGTCAGCCGGCTCGGCCTGCGCAAGCCAGGAGGCTGAACCCGGTGTCATCCCTCGACGTCGCCGGCCCGCCACCGCCGGCTTCCAGCCTGGCTCTGACAGCGCGGCTGAACACCTCGGCACTGGATTCCCGCCGCGGCGTGGTGCGGCTGCATCCGGAGGCCATCGCCGCCCTGGGCATCCGGGAATGGGATGCGGTGTCGCTGACGGGTTCTCGCACCACCGCCGCAGTCGCCGGCGTCGCCTCACCGGACACCCCTGCCGGGACCGCTCTTCTCGACGACGTCACGCTGTCCAACGCGGGCCTGCGCGAGAACACCACGGTGCTGGTCTCTGCGGTGACGGTGTACGGGGCGCGGTCGGTGACGTTGCGGGGCTCGACGCTGGCCACCCAGTCGGTGTCCTCGGCGACGCTCCGGCAAGCGCTGCTGGGCAAGGTCATGACGGTCGGTGACACCGTGTCGCTGCTGCCCCGCGACCTGGGCCCCGGCACCTCGACGTCGGGGGCCAGTTCGGCGCTGGCGTCCTCGGTGGGGATCACCTGGACCTCCGAGCTGCTGACCGTCACCGGCACCGATCCCGCCGGACCGGTGAGCGTGCAACCTAATTCGTCGGTGACATGGGGCGACGGGGTGACGCCGGGTCCGGCACCGGTGGGCCACGGTGCCGCGGTGAGCCCGCCGATGGTGTGGCCGGAGGCGCCGCCGGTTTCGATGGACGACCTCAAGGGTCAGCATGTGCAGGCCGGCCGGCTCACCGAATGGCTCAAGCTCGCACTCGACGAGCCGGCCCTGCTGGAAAAGCTTGGCGCCAAACCGAATCTGGGCGTGCTGATCACCGGGCCCGCCGGTGTCGGCAAGGCGACCCTGGTGCGGGCGGTGTGCGCGGGTCGGCGGCTGGTCGAACTCGACGGCCCCGACACCGGGGCACTGGCCGCCCAAGATCGGCAGCGGGCCGTCGCCGAGGCGGTGGCCACGGTGTGCGACGGCGGCGGCGTCCTGCTGGTCAGCGATATCGACGCGCTGCTGCCCACCCCGCCCGAACCGGTCGCGACGATGGTTCTTTCCGAGCTGCGCAAGGCAGTGGCCGCCCCCGGGGTGGCTCTGGTGGCGACCTCCCAGCAGCCCGACGCACTGGATCCGCGGCTGCGCGCCCCGGACCTGTGCGACCGGGAACTGGGCCTGAGCCTGCCCGACGGAGCGACCCGCAAGGCACTGCTGGAGGTACTGCTGCGCGACGTCCCCGCCGAGGAGCTCAATCTCGACGAAATCGCCGATCGCACACCGGGATTCGTGCGAGCCGACCTGGCGGCACTGGTCCGCGAGGCTGCACTGCGGGCAGCCGCGCGAGCCAGCGAGGACGGCAAGCCACCCGCACTGATCCAGGACGACCTCAAGGGAGCACTGAGCGTCATCCGGCCGCTGTCGCGCTCGGCGACCGAAGAGGTGTCCGTCGGCTCGGTGACCCTCGAGGACGTCGGCGACATGGTCGCCACCAAGCAGGCGCTGACCGAAGCCGTGCTCTGGCCACTGCAACATCCGGACACCTTCGCCCGCCTCGGAGTCGAACCGCCGAAGGGTGTTCTGCTCTACGGCCCGCCCGGCTGCGGCAAGACGTATGTGGTGCGGGCGCTGGCCAGCTCCGGACGGCTCAGCGTGCACGCTGTCAAGGGTGCCGAACTGATGGACAAGTGGGTCGGCTCCTCGGAGAAGGCGGTCCGCGAACTGTTCCGGCGGGCAAGGGATTCCGCGCCGTCGCTGGTGTTCCTCGACGAGATCGACGCGCTGGCCCCGCGGCGTGGGCAGAGTTTCGATTCCGGGGTGACCGACCGGGTGGTGGCCGCGCTGCTGACCGAGCTCGACGGTATCGAGCCGCTGCGCGATGTCGTGGTGCTCGGCGCCACCAACCGTCCAGACCTGATCGACCCCGCGCTGCTGCGTCCGGGCCGACTCGAGAAGCTGGTCTTCGTCGAGCCGCCGGATGCCGAGGCCCGCAAGGAGATTCTGCGCACCGCCGGAAAGTCGGTACCGCTGGCCGCAGAGGTCGACCTCGAAGCGCTGGCAGGCGAACTCGACGGCTACAGCGCCGCCGACTGTGTGGCCCTGCTGCGCGAGGCGGCTCTGACCGCGATGCGCCGCTCCATCGACGCCGCCGACGTCACCGCCGCCGATGTGGCCAAAGCCCGCGAGAACGTGCGCCCCTCACTGGATCCCGCACAGGTCGAGTCCCTGCGGGAGTTCGCCGCCGGGCACTAGTTCCGCTGCCGAGTGTGAACCCTGATACGCCCGGGGCGGCGTGTCGCGGATGACACCGCACACTCGCTGCCGGCGAGCTCCTCAGGCGCCTTCGGCGATGCCTGCCAGTCGGTCGATCGAGGCGCGGAGGTTCTCGGCCGTGGTGTTGCGGGCGCGCTCGAGCCGCGCGGGATCGGTCAGCCGGGTCCAGTCGTAGGTGTGGGTGACCAGGGTGCGCTCCTGGTCGACCGGGCGCAGTTCCCAGCGCCACAGGTGACCGGGCGGCGGCGTCCCCTGCTGGGAGGGCTGCCAGGCGATCAGCCGCCCCTCCTCGAACTCGACCACGTGGTTCTCCCGGACCGCGCCGTGGTTGAGCGTCATGGTGAAGACGGCGCCGGCCGAGCGGACGCGCTGGCCCGCCGGGGCATGGCCGAGGTTGTCGTTGCCGTCCCATTCCGGCTGTCGCGCGGGATCGGCGATGAGGTCGAAGATCGCCGCAGCGGGCGCGGCGATCTCACTGCTGGCACTGACCACTTGTTGTTCGGACACCCGATCATTCAACACAACCATTGACAGTCCTATAGTGACATGTCAAAGTTGGACGGTATGAACACCACCACAGCCCGCGTCGGAGACCACGACCGCACCGCCACCGCTGACCTGCTGTCCCAGGCCCTCGCCCAGGGATATATGGACCTCGCCGAGTATGAGACCCGCGTCCAGGCGGCATTCGCCGCACAGACCACCGACGACCTGCGCCGCATCGTCGCCGACCTGCCGGTGGCCCATCTGCGCCGCACCGACCCGCGTCGGATCACAGCCCGCAAGAGCGCCGCACGCACCTCGGTGCGGCTGCACCTGGGCGCCTATGCGGCCATGGTCATGATTGTGCTGACCGTCTGGCTCGCCGTCGCGCTGACCGCGGGTGCCTGGTACTTCTGGCCGATCTGGCCGATCCTCGGCGGGGCCGTCGGCGTCGTCGGCCACGCCCTTCCGGTCCGGACCTACTGCCGCTGAGAAAGATTGCTGCGCAGTCTGATTCAGCGTCGATACCGAACACCTGACGGCAGGGGCTCTCCGGGCGGGATTCGTCCGGCCGGCTCAACAACGTAGACTAGCTGGCAAGACCTAGCCGAAAACCTTGGCTGACACCCCGACCGACCGGTAGATCACCGACGCGCTGGCGCGTGGAATAGATCACGACGCGCCGCGCGCCCTACAGACCGGAGTGCCATGCTCGTCATCCTGCTCGCGCACGCGATCGCCGCCGTCCTGGCGCCGGTTCTCGTGCGCCGCTGGGGACGGCAGGCGTTCTATCCGCTGGCACTGGTTCCCGCCGCATCGCTGATCTGGGTGGCGACGAACTGGCCGCAGCCGGGCCGGCCCGCCCCGAGCGTCGATGTGCCCTGGGTGCCCGAACTGTCGATGAACATCACGCTGCGCTTCGACACACTCTCAGCGGTCATGAGCGTGCTCGTGCTCGGCATCGGCGCCCTGGTGCTGTTCTACTGCGCGGAGTACTTCCATCACCGCGACGGCCACACCGAGAACCGGCTGCCCAGCTTCGCCGCCGAACTCGTGGCGTTCTCCGGCGCGATGTTCGGCCTGGTCGTCGCCGACAACATGCTGCTGCTCTACACCTTCTGGGAGCTGACGACGGTGTTGTCGTTCCTGCTCGTCGGGCACTACGCGGAGCGGGCCACCAGCCGCCGCGCCGCCATGCAGGCCCTGCTCGTCACCACCGCGGGCGGTCTGGCGATGTTGGCCGGCATCATCATCCTCGGCCATTACTCCGGGACCTACCTGCTGTCAGAACTGGTGGCCGCACCACCGCACGGGGTTGCCGTCGGGGTCGGCGTCGTATTGGTGCTCGTCGGCGCGGTATCGAAGTCGGCGCTGGTGCCCTTCCACTTCTGGCTACCCGGCGCGATGGCCGCGCCCACCCCCGTCAGCGCCTACCTGCACGCGGCGGCCATGGTCAAGGCGGGTGTCTACCTGATCGCCCGGCTCAACCCCGGCTTCGCCGACTCCCCCGGCTGGCGTCCGACCGTCATCACCCTGGGCCTGGCCACCATGCTGCTGGCGGGGTGGCGCGCGGTGCGTGAGTACGACCTCAAGCTGATCCTGGCCTTCGGCACGGTGAGCCAACTCGGCTTCATCACCGTGATGGTCGGCGGCGGCGGCCAGGACCTGATGCTCGCCGGGCTGGCCATGCTCTGCGCACACGCACTGTTCAAGGCCACGCTGTTCATGGTGGTCGGCGTCATCGACCACTCCACCGGCACCCGCGACATCCGCAGGCTGGCCTGGCTGGGCCGCCGGATGCCTGCGCTGTTCGTCATCGCGGCCGGGGCGACCGCCAGCATGGCGGCACTGCCGCCGTTCCTCGGCTTCGTCGCCAAGGAGGCCGACTTCGAAACCCTGGCCCACAGCGAGTCACTGGGCCCGTGGGCGCCCGTCGTCCTGGCCGGGGTGGTCGCCGGATCGGTGTTCACCACGATCTACAGCCTGCGATTCCTGTGGGGAGCCTTCGCGCGCAAGGGTTCTCATGGGCCGACAGTCCTGGTGGCCAACCTGCACCGGCCGTCGGCGGTGTTCCTGGTGGCCCCGGCCATCCTCGCCGCGGCCGGGCTGTTCTTCGGGCTGGTGCCCAGCACGCTGGACCACACCCTCGACAACTACGCCGAGACACTTCCTCCCGCCGGTGCCGCCGACGGCACCTACAACCTGGAGCTGTGGCACGGGTTCGGCCTGCCGGTGCTGCTGTCGGCGCTTGTCCTGGCGGCGGGCACCGCGGCGTTCGTCAGCCGTGACCGGTTGCAGCGGGCCCGCATCGGCCGCTACCAGCCGCTGGGCAACGCCGACCGGGTCTACGACGCGGTCATCCGCGGTGCCGACGTGGTGTCGGTTCGGTTGACGGCGGCCACGCAGCGCGGCTCGATCCCGGTCACCCAGTCGGTGATCCTGTCCACGCTGGTGCTGCTACCCGTCGCGGTGCTCGTCCTCGGGGCGCGCGACCGTCCGGATTTCCGGCTGTGGGACTCCCTGGTGCAACCGGTGGTCGGCCTGCTGATCCTGGCTGCGGCGGTGGCCGCGACCGTGATGCGCAACCGGCTTGCCGCGGTCCTCCTCGTCGGCATCACCGGGTACGGGTGCGGTGTCATCTTTGCGCTGCACGGTGCCCCGGACCTGGCGCTGACCCAGTTCCTGGTGGAGACCTTGTTGTTGGTCATCTTCGTGCTGGTGCTGCGGACACTTCCGGCCGAAGCCGAGGAGGCCGGCGCCAAGCGCCACCGCCTGCCCAAGGTGCTGCTGTCGCTGGCGGTCGGGGCGACGGTGACCACCCTGGCGGTGTTCGCCAAAGCGGCCCGCACCACCACACCGATCGCCGACCTGCTGCCCGATGCCGCCTATTTCCGCGGCCACGGCGCCAATACCGTCAACGTGCTGCTCGTCGACATCCGCGCCTGGGACACCCTGGGCGAGATCTCGGTGTTGGTGGTGGCAGCCACCGGGGTGGCCTCACTGGTGTTCCGCAATCGCCGATTCGGTTCGGCACCAAGGGTTTCCGATGTCGGCCAGCCCGATATTGCTGTGCTGCAGACAGTTCCGTACAGCCCAGCGGTCAGCGACACCACCTGGCTGCGGGGCAGCGAACTGCGTGACCCGCGCTACCGCTCGCTGGTACTGGAGGTCGCGACCCGACTGATCTTCCCGCTCATCATGGTGCTCTCGGTGTACTTCTTCTTCACCGGTCACAACACACCCGGTGGCGGCTTCGCAGGCGGATTGACCGCCGGGCTGGCCCTGGTGCTGCGCTACCTGGCCGGCGGCCGCTACGAACTCGGCGAGACCCTGCCGCTGGACGCCGGCAAGATCCTCGGCTTCGGCCTGGTGCTGTCGGCGGGCACCGCGGTGGGCTCGATGCTGTTGGGAGCACCGGCATTGTCGTCGGCAGTGATCACCCTGGACATACCGTTGCTGGGCACCGTCAAGTTCGTCACCGCCCTGTTCTTCGACCTCGGGGTGTACCTGATCGTCGTGGGACTGGTGCTCGACGTGCTGCGCAGCCTAGGCGCGCGCATCGACGTCGAGATGGCCGAAGCGGCGCCGTCGGCAGCGAAGGCGGGGGCGCGGTGAACACCTACCTCGTTCTGCTCGTCATCATCGGCGGGCTCACCAGCTGCGGGGTGTACCTGCTGCTGTCGCGCAATCTGACCCGAATGTTGTTGGGCCTGTTGCTCGTCGGCAACGCCGTGAACCTGCTGATACTCACTGTGGGAGGACCGTCGGGCAATCCTCCGGTGCGCGGGCGCACCAGCGGATCGGAGACCACGACGGCGGACCCGTTGGCGCAGGGCATGATCCTGACCGCCATCGTCATCGCGATGGGCATCGCCGCATTCGTGCTCGCCCTGACCTACCGCTCGTTCCGGTTGACCACCGAAGAGGACGTCGAGAACGACCCCGAGGACACCAGGGTGTCGAAGCTGTCCGACGAGGAGGCCTCCTCGATCGACGACGACGCTCCGGTGCACGAGCCGGCCCGCGACACCGACGAGCCCGACGAACTCGACGCGCTGCCCGGCCATCAGGGGTCGCGATGACGGCCCAGCGAGAAGCGCCACTCTTTCCCTGGTCGCTTCGCTCCTGCCCTCCGAAGCGGGATCGCGCATGAGCACAGCTGGTGTCCTCATTCCGCTGCCGGTGCTGATCCCCTTGCTGGCCGCGGCGTCCACGCTGGTTGCCGGGCGACGGCCACGGTTGCAGCGGTTGATCACCGTGGTCGCGCTCAGCGCGGTGGTGGCGGTCTGCGCGGTGCTGGTCTACCTCACCGACCGGGACGGCACCCAGGCGCTGCACGTCGGCGGCTGGGGCCCGACCGACGCCGGCCTGGGGCCACTGGGCATCACGCTGGTGGCCGACCGGCTCTCCGCGCTGATGCTCGTGGTGTCCTCGATCGTGCTGCTGGCGGTGGTGTTCTACGCCATCGGGCAGGGCATCCGCGACGGTGACGACCGCCAGCCGGTGTCGATCTTCCTGCCCACCTACCTGGTGCTCTCCGCCGGGGTGTGCACAGCCTTCCTGGCCGGTGACCTGTTCAACCTGTACGTCGGATTCGAGGTCCTGCTGTCGGCGAGTTTCGTGCTGCTCACCATCGGCGCCAGCAAGGAGCGGGTGCGCGCGGGCATCTCCTACGTGATGGTGTCCATGGTGTCCTCGCTGATCTTCCTGATCGGCCTGGCCTTGATCTACGCCGCCACCGGCACGCTGAACATGGCCGAGCTGTCCCTGCGGCTCGATGGCATCAGCAGCGGTACCCGCGGTGCGCTGTTCGCGGTGCTGCTGGTGGCGTTCGGCATCAAGGCCGCCGTGTTCCCGCTGTCGGCGTGGTTGCCCGACTCCTACCCCACCGCGCCGGCCCCGGTGACCGCGGTGTTCGCCGGCCTGCTGACCAAAGTCGGTGTGTACGCGATCATCCGGGCCCACTCGCTGCTGTTCCCGGCCGGTGGCCTGGACAACGTGCTGCTGGTCGCCGCGCTGCTCACCATGCTGGTGGGCATCCTCGGCGCGATCGCACAGAGCGACATCAAGCGTCTGCTGTCCTTCACCCTCGTCAGCCATATCGGATACATGGTGTTCGGGATCGCGCTGTCGAGCCGGCTGGGGATGTCGGGAGCGATCTACTACGTCGCCCACCACATCATCGTGCAGACCACCCTGTTCCTCGTCGTCGGACTGATCGAACGGCAGGCCGGCGCATCCACCCTGCACAGACTCGGCGGATTGGCGGCCGCCAGCCCGCTGCTGGCGTTCGTGTTCATCGTGCCTGCGCTCAATCTCGGTGGTATACCGCCGTTTTCCGGCTTCATCGGAAAGGTCGCACTGCTGGAAGCCGGCACCCAGGGCGGCTCGGTGCTGGCCTGGCTGCTGGTCGGCGGCTCGGTGGTGACCAGCCTGCTGACGCTCTACGTCGTGGCCCGGGTATGGACCAAGGCGTTCTGGCGGGCCCGTGTCGACGCCCCCGACGGCGATATGGCCGACTCCGCGCCGTCGGCGCTGCTCGAGGACTACTCGCAAGACGTCGCGTTCGTCGACCGTGACGATGTCGGCCGGATGCCCATCGGAATGGTCGTTCCGACAATGGCATTGATCGCCGTCGGGCTGGCGTTGACGGTGGCGGCCGGGCCGATCTTCGGCTTCAGCGATCGAGCTGCCGACGAAGTCCTGGACCGAAGCCAGTACGTCACCGCGGTGTTGGGGACGCGGCTATGAAGACGTGGCTGGTGCGGATCTGGGTGCTGGTGTGGCTCACCCTGGTGTGGCTTCTGCTGTGGGGCAGCGTCTCGATGGCCAATGTGCTCTCCGGGCTTGCGGTGGCGATCCTGATCACGGTGCTGCTGCCACTGCCCGCGGTGCCGGTACAGGGCAGGCTGCATCCGCTGTCGCTGCTGTGGCTGGCGGCCAACGTCGGCTGGTGGCTGGTGGTGTCCTCGATGCAGGTGGCGTGGCTGGCGCTGCGGCCGGGACGCCCGCCGCTGTCGGCGGTGCTGCGGGTGCGCCTGGCATGCAAGTCGGATCTGGTTCTGGCGCTTGGCGTCAACATCATGAACCTGACGCCGGGCACGATCGTGCTCGAGATCGACCAGACCCGCCGGCTGTTGTACGTCCATGTGCTCGACGTCGGTTCGCAACGCTCGGTGGACCGCTTCTACGGGCAGGCAGCCAAGTTGGAGCGGCTTCTGGTGGCCGCGTTCGAACGCGACTCCGAATGGCGCCCGGCAAGCGAATCCGAGGAGGCCAGGTCATGACGGTCGTGTGGGTGCTGGCGGGCACCATGCTGGTCGCGGCCGCCGCGGTGACGATGATCCGGCTGCTGGCCGGCCCCAGCACGCTGGACCGGTTGGTCGCCGTCGACACGATGGTGGCGGTCACGATGTGCGGCATCGGCACCTGGGCGGCGTTCACGCTGGACACCACCGTCACCTACAGCCTGGCGGCCCTGGCCTTGATCAGCTTCGTCGGATCGGTGAGCGTGGCCCGGTTCCGGGTGCCCGACGTGGAGCAGCGGGACCGATGACGACAGCCCTGGACATCCTGGCCGCCGTGCTGGTGCTCGGCGGCTCGGCGCTGGCGCTCACCGCGGCCATCGGCGTGGTGCGTTTCCCGGACACCTTGACCCGCATGCACGCCGCCACCAAGCCCCAGGTGCTCGGGTTGCTGCTGGTTCTGGGCGGCGCCGCGATCCGGCTCCGTGGCAACGTCGACATCGGCATGATCGTCCTGACCGCGATATTCACCCTCATCACCGCACCCGTGGTGGCGCACCGGGTGGGCCAGCTGGCATACCGTGAACAGAACATCCGCGACGACCTGCTGACCACGGACGAGATGCGGGACACCGGCGAAGGGGCGGAGAAGAACTCGTGAGCCGCAGCGACGACGACACCTGGGATATCACCGAGGGGGTCGGTGCCACCGCACTGACCGTGGCGCGGGCGCGGGCCGCCGAATCCGATTCCGACTGCCCGCTGTACACCGACCCCTACGCCCACTTCTTCGTCGAGGCGGCACTCGACGCCGGCTGGCAGCCACCGTTCACCGAGGAGACGCTGGCCCATATCGGCAAAGCCGACGAGCAGGTGACGGCCCGGTTGACCACGATGACCGCCTATATCGCCTCGCGCACCAAGTATCTCGACGATTTCTTCACCACCGCCGGTGCCAACGGCCTCGATCAGGTGGTGATCCTGGCCGCCGGCCTGGACACCCGGGCCTGGCGGCTGCCGTGGATCAGCGACACCGCCATCTACGAACTCGACCAACCCAAAGTGCTCGAGTTCAAGGAGCGCGTGTTGGCCCAACACCGGGCCCGCCCCGCCGCGGCCTACACCGCGGTGCCCGTCGATCTACGCCATGACTGGCCGCAAGCTTTGCAGCAGAAGGGCTTCGACCCGTCCCGCCAGACGGTCTGGTGTGCCGAGGGCTTGTTGCCCTATCTGTCGGCAGAGGCCCAGAACGGGCTGTTCGAACGCATCGATGCGCTCAGCGCCGCAGGCAGCCGACTAGCCGTGGAGGCGTTCGGCCACGACTTCTACTCCCCTGAGGTGATGGAACAGCGTCGCACGCGGATGGCGCAGGCGCGCCAGGCAGCGGCGGAAGCGGGACTCGACGACGTCCCTGACACCAGCGCTCTGTGGTACCTCGAGGCACGGACCGACGTCGCCGACTGGCTGACGGCGCACGGGTGGCAGGTGGAGACCATCGACGCACCGGATCTGATGGCGCACTTCCACAGACCCCCTGCCGACCCAGAACTGGTGCCGGACACGACGTTCGTCCACGCCACGAAGAACTGACGACGAACCGCCCTGCTACTCCTCGGCGATCTGGAACTCCACCATCGCCGCAACGGTTTCCAGCGCGTCGGTGAACAGATCCACCCGCTGCGCCAACGTCGGCGCGGACAGCAGCGCGTACCGATCGGCCTGGCCCATCGGCACCCGCGACGCCAGCGCGTAGATGTGCCGGGACGGATCGTCGGCGATCTCGGGTTCGACCGCCAGCGCATCGGGACGCAACTGCGCACCGCGGGAACTGACGATCCGCTCGAAGAGCGCAAGGATCTTGTCGACGACCTCACCGATGCGCTCGGGACCCACCGGCGGGCCGGGCTCGTCCGGCCACGGCTGCACAACGGCCCGTGGGTACGGGTCGTCATCGAGCCACTCCGCCACCCGGATACGTTCACTCACAACGGCATTCAGCTGATACTGACCCATGCCGTGGTCGGTGTACTCGGCGATTCGGGCCAGTGCGCCCACGTCGCCGCGGACATCGCCGCCACCGACCTCGCGGCCACGGGTGATCAGCACGACCCCGAACGCCGGGTCGTCGCTCGCCAGGCAGTCCTGCACAAGTTGGGAGTAGCGCGGTTCGAAGATCCGCAGCGGCAGCACCTCGCCGGGCAGCAGGGCGGACTGCAGCGGGAACATCGGCTGCGCGCTCACCGCATACCCTGACCGACGAGGATGTCTCGGACCGGGGCGCTGGGGGCCACGAAGGTGCACAGCGCGCCGGCGACTCCCACCCACAGCTCCGGGTTCATCCCGACCAGGCCGTTGCCCTTCTCGCCGATCGCCTTGATCACCTCGCGGCGGGTGGCTTCGTCCATGGCCAGATACTCGCGGCAGGTGGCGCTGGCCAGATCGGTGGGGACCAGTGGCTTGCCTGCCTGACCCGGCACGGCGACCGGTGTGCCGGGAATCGGCTTGGCACACCCCGCTCCCGCCAACACCACGACCGTCGCCAGCACCGCGAGTCCTACTCGGCGGATTGCCATGTGGCGCCTCCTCTTTGCGCTAGATGTCGAGCTCGGCGACCAGCGAGTCGACCACGGCACGCAGGTCGCCGCCGTTCTCGTCGGCTACCCGGTGCTGGCGCAGATATGACGCGCCGCGGCGCGGAATGTCGGCCACCGCCGCGAGTTCATCGGCGCAGTGCAGTGATTCGGCGACCGGCTGCAGACGGGTCAGCAGGTCGTCGAGATCCTCGGTGACCAACCGTTCGTTGCTGTCGGCGTCGAGGATGATGATCGCGTCCAGTCCGTAGCGCGCCGCCCGCCACTTGTTCTCCTGCACATGCCACGGCGGCATCACCGGCAGCTGCTCACCGGCATCCAGACGACGATCCAGGTCGACGATCAGGCAATGGGTCAACGCCACCAGAGCCGAGAGCTCGCGAAGGTTGGACACCCCGTCGAAGATGCGCACCTCGACGGTGCCCAGATGCGGCGAAGGCCGGATGTCCCAACGCACTTCGTTGATGTGGTCGATGATGCCGGTCTTCTTCTGGTCGTAGACGAACTCCTCGAACTGCCGCCAGGTTTCGAACTGGAACGGCAACCCGGCCGTGGGCAGCTGCTGGAACATCATCGACCGGTTACTGGCATAGCCGGTGTCGCCGCCGGCCCAGAATGGCGACGACGCCGACAGCGCCAGCAGGTGCGGGTAGTGGTTGAGCAGCGAAGAGATGATCGGCATCACCTTGTGCGCGGAGGAGACGCCGACATGCACGTGCACGCCCCAGATCAGCATCTGCCGTCCCCACCACTGGGTCCGCTTGATCAGTTCGGCGTAGCGCGGCGCGTCGGTGAGCTTCTGCTCGGCCCACTCGGCGAACGGGTGGGTGCCGGCGCAGAACAGTTCCATCCCGCGGTCGCGGACGATGCCGCGTACGTCGCGCAGCGTCGAACGCAGGTCCTCCATCGCCTCGTCGACGGTGTCGCATACCCCGGTGACGATCTCGACGGTGTTGCGCAGCAATTCCTTGTGCACATGCGGGTTCTCGCCAAGATCGGCGATCACCGCGGCGGCCTCGTTACTCAGATCGCGAGACTGCGCGTCGATGAGGGCGAACTCCCACTCGACGCCGAGTGTCGGCCGCGGGGACCCCGCGAAATCGATGCGCTCGGCGGCGCGTCTGTTCGGTGTCGTACTAGCCGGAGCTGAGGACACCGCACGCCACCCGCTTGCCGGCGGCCTGAGTGGTCTGATCTGCCGCGACCGTGTCGGACTTGTCGTAGATGACGATGGCCGACTTGTCGCCGTCGAGCAGCTGCTCTTCCTTGAACGCGTCCGTGGTCGTGACGAGCATCCCGGTGCCGTCGCCGCGGATCTGCAGCGGCACCAGCGGGCCGCTCGGCGCTGCGGGCGCAATCGGGTCACCGGCGGACAGGAAGTCGGCCGGGTTACCGCCGGCCGGGCCCACCGAGTTGGGTTCACACTTGCCGACCGAGGTCAGCTGCAGGTTGTGCAGGCCGGGCGCGAGCTTTCCGGCGCCGGTGGTCTGCACGGTCACCGTGGCAAACTTCTCGGACAGCTCGATCGTGGCGGCAGCGAGCTGTGAGCCGTCCGCGCCGGTGATGATCGCGTTGAGGGTCTTGGTCTCCTGGGTGACCTGCTCTTCTCCCATACCGTGAGCTTCTGCCTCGGCCGACGGGTCCGGCGAGCCGGTCCAGACGGGCGGGGTGGTGCCGGGCTGAGTCGCAACGGGCTCATTGGGCGAGCAGGCCGTCAGCAACACGACGGGAGCGACGAACAGGACTGCGGTGGCAATTTTGCACTGGCTGACGGGCTTAACCATGCCCCGAACTCTATCCCGTCACCAGAACGATCACGCCCGGTGGTTGCTCGGCGATTTCCGGGATTCGCGGGGCGACCGGCGCCTCGAGCACCTTGGCCACCGCTTCGGCCGCCTGTTGTTCACCCTCGGTGGTGCCGTAGTACACCGTCGTGGCGGTGAGTCCCGGCGCGGCGAGATTGCTGGTGTCGGTGACGTTCCAGCCGGCCTCACGCAGCCGGTCACCGATCCGGCCGGCTCCGCCTTCCTCGCCGCCGACGTTGAACACCCGCACGTCGGCCTTGGCAGCCGGGGCGGCCGAGGTCTTCGACGTCGTGGTGGTCACCGTCTGTGACGTGGAGCTGTCGTCGCTGCTGTCGTCGCCGGAACCCATGGCCTGGAATCCGACCAGCAGGAAGATGACGCCCAGGAACAGCAACACCATCACCATGGCCCGAAGGGGCAGACCCGAGGAGTCGGGGACACGCTCGTTCATCGGCCCCACCTTAACCAGCCGCGGCGGTCAACCCGAAAAATCAGGGAACCTCGAAGCCGAGTCGGCGGGCGGCACGCGCCTTCTGCCTGCTCGCCCGCAGCCTGCGCAGGCGCTTGACCAGCATCGGGTCCGCGGCCAGCGCCTCGGGACGGTCGACGAGGGCATTGAGCACCTGGTAGTAGCGGGTCGCCGACATCGAGAAGAGCTCCTTGATGGCCTCTTCCTTGGCTCCGGCGTACTTCCACCACTGCCGCTCGAAAGCCAGGATGTCGTATTCCCGGCGGGTAAGCCCCGCGGGCAGGTCGACGTCGTCGTTGGACCGCTCAGCCCGTGCCATGGCGCCGTCCATTTCGCTCCGTGGACCCTTTCGCAAAGTTCTGATCGTGAGACATCCTGCGTTGGCGTCATTCAATCACGGTTGCATCACTTGGGACGGCAGCCGAGCCCGCGCGTCGGCTCACTTAAGCTTGCCGGTCATGGCAGTCAGACCAATTGTGATCTTGGGCGATCCAGTTCTGCACAACCCGACCACTCCGGTGGCGGTGGGTGCCGACGGCTCGCTGCCGGCCGAACTGGCCGATCTGATCAAGGACATGTACGAGACGATGGACGCCGCCAACGGTGTTGGGCTGGCGGCCAACCAGATCGGCGTCGGATTGCGGTTGTTCGTCTACGACTGCGCCGACGACCGCGGCCAGACCACGCGTCACCGCGGCGTGGTGATCAACCCGGTGCTGGAGACCTCTGCGATCCCCGAGACGATGCCCGACCCGGACAACGACGACGAAGGTTGCCTGTCGGTTCCGGGTGAGTCGTTTCCCTGCGGCCGCGCGACATGGGCCAAGGTGACCGGACTTGATGCCGACGGCCAGCCGGTCACGCTCGAGGGCAACGGGTTGTTCGCCCGGATGCTGCAGCACGAGACCGGTCACCTCGACGGCTTCCTGTACGTCGACAAGCTGATCGGCCGCCACGCCCGGGCCGCGAAGAAGGCCGTCAAGCACAACGGCTGGGGTGTGCCGGGACTGTCGTGGATTCCCGGCGAGGTTCCTGACCCGTTCGGTCACTGATGGCCGGCGTTGCACCGCTCGGCGCCCGGGTGAGCATCCGCTACCGGCTGCCGGCGGGCAGCGAGCCGCCGATGACCGACGTGATCGGTCATGTGCAGTCGCTGGACCCGGTGGTACTGCGCACCAAGTCCGGCGAGGTCGTGTCCATCGCCCCCGGCGATGTCGTGGCGGTTCGCGAGCTCAGCGACGTTCCGGTGCGGGCCTCAGAGATCCGTGCGCTGGAGCACGCCGCGGCGCTGGCGTGGCCGGGCACCGAGCAGCACTGGCATGACGGCTGGTTCCTGCGGGCCGGCGGCGGCTACACCAGCCGTGCCAATTCTGCTGTGCCGTTGGACTTCTCGGCCACGATCGCCGGAATCGACGGAGTGATCGACTGGTATGCGCAGCGCGGGCTGGAGCCCTGGCTGGCGCTGCCTGAGCGGTTGTTGCCGGTGCGCACCGCCGGGATCAAGAACACCCGGGTGATGGTCACCGAGCTGACGGAGCCCAACACCGTTGCGGCAGTGACGCTTCAGGACCGCCCGGATAACGACTGGCTGGCGGGCTACGAGCGTGACGTGCCCGTGCAGGTGCTCACGGCCGTGCTCGACGGCGAGGTGGTCTTCGCCGCCACGGCCGGCGTGGCGGTGGGCCGCGGCGCGGTGACCTCGGCGCCGGACGGCACCCGATGGCTGGGCATCTCCGCGGTGCACGTGGCCGACGGACACCGCCGTCGCGGCCACGCCCGAACGCTGTGCCAGGCGCTGCTGGGCTGGGGCGTCCAGCACGGGGCCACCCGCGCCTACGTGCAGGTGCTGGCGGAGAACACCTCGGCGATCGCGCTATACGGCGGGCTGGGATTCGTGCTGCACCACCACCACCGCTACGTCGATGCGCGGTCGGTGCTCGGTCGTACGCTGTAGCGCATGCCCGCCGACGTCCTGCGCATCGCCACCTGGAACGTGAACTCCATCCGAACCCGGGTGGGCCGCGTGGTCGACTGGCTGCAACGTGGTGACGTCGACGTCCTGGCCATGCAGGAGACCAAGTGCTCCGACGACCAGTTCCCCACCATGCCGTTCCTGGAAGCGGGCTACGAGGTGGTGCACTGCGGGTTCAACCAGTGGAACGGGGTGGCGATCGCCTCCCGGGTCGGCCTGGACAACGTGCAGGTGGGCTTCGACGGCCAGCCGTCGTGGAGCAAGGACGGGGTCGACGCCAAGGCCGAGGCCCGTGCGCTGGCGGCGACCTGCGCCGGGGTGCAGGTGTGGAGCCTGTACGTGCCCAACGGCCGCACCCTGGACGACCCGCACTACCAGTACAAACTGGAATGGCTTGCCGCCTTGAGGAATACGGCCGACTCCTGGCTGCAGGCCGACCCCGGCGCACAGATCGCGCTCGTCGGCGACTGGAACATCGCGCCCACCGACGAGGACGTCTGGGACATCGCGGCCTTCGCCGAGTCCACGCACGTCTCAGACGCCGAGCGCGCGGCGTTCGATGCGATCGTCGACACCCGGTTCAGCGATGTGGTGCGCCCGTTCACCCCGGGCCCGGGGATCTACACCTACTGGGACTACACCCAGCTGGCGTTCCAGAAGCGCCGCGGCATGCGCATCGACTTCATCCTCGGCTCACCGGCTTTGGCGCAGCAGGTGGTGCACGCCGAGATCGTCAAAGACGAGCGGCGCCCCGGCAAGAAGGGTGACCCGGCACCCAGCGACCATGCGCCGGTGCTGGTGGACCTGCAGCGCTGAGCGTCAGCTCGGGTCGTTGACCTTCACCAGCATCTTGCCGATGTTGGCACCGGTGAACAGGCCGTTGAGGGCGTCGACGCAACTCTCGAGCCCGTCGAAGACCGTCTCGCGGTGCACCAGCCTTCCCTCGGCCTCCCAGCGGCGCAGGTCGGTGTAGGCCTGCTCGAACCGGTCCCACATGTCCAGAGCGTTGAAGCCCTGCATCGACGCGGACTTCGCCAGCAGGTTGACGTAGTTGGCCGGGCCGGGGTGCTCACCGGTCAGGTAGCTGGAGATGACACCGCACAACACCACCCGCGCCTTCATGGCGAGCCTGCCGAGCACGGCGTCGAGGATCGGGCCGCCGACGTTGTCGAAGTACAGGTTGACACCCTTGGGGCAATGCTCCTTGAGGGCGGCGCGGACGTTCTCGTTCTTGTAGTCGATGCACGCGTCGAAGCCGAAATCCTCGACGACCGCCTTGCATTTCTCCGGGCCACCGGCGATCCCGACGACGCGGGCTCCGGCGACCTTGGCGATCTGCCCGGCCACCGACCCGGTTGCGCCGGCCGCCGCGGACACCACGACGGTCTCACCCTCCTGCGGCCGGCCGATGTCGGTCATGCCGAAGTAGGCGGTGGCCCCGGTCGGACCGTAGATGCTCATCACCGCCAACTGGTCGCTGCCGCTCGGGACCGGGGTGCTGAAGATGTCGTCGCGGATGACGACGTAGTCCTGGAAACCGGTCAGGCTGGTGACGACGTCGCCGATCTTGAACGCCGCGCAGCGGGTTTCGACGACCTCGCCGATGCCCGCCGCGCGGATGACCTCCCCGATCTGGACCGGCGGCAGATAGCCCGGCTGGTCGTTGAGCCAGGTTCGCGCGGCGGCGTCCAAGCCGACGTAGGTGGTGCGCAGCAGTGCCTCGCCCTCGGCGAGTTCGGGCGCCGGGGTGGACACCATCTCGGTGTCCTCGGGTCGGACGAGGCCATCCGGACGTCGGCGCAGCAGAATCTGGCGGTTGGTCAGCGGGGGCACGGTCAGTGAAACTACCCAAGGCGACGGCCGTGCCGGGGCGGGATTCCGCACATCGAGACGCGTGCGCACTGTGGCGGGCAGGTAAACATTGGGCTAATCGCGTGGCCATCGCCGCGCCGTGACGCAAGGATCGAGGGGTGGGATCGTTTGTTTCTGTCTACGTCGATTGGGCCGCCACCATCGAGCAGGTGAGTTCCGCCGCGGCGGGGCTGCCCAAGCCGGAGGGTGTGCTGCGCACCGAGGTGGTGGCCGCCGGTGACACGTTCGGCTGCCGCGTCGCCGTCGACCTGACGGGCGACTTCGACGAACAGCGGGACGGCCCGCGGATCGCCAGGCGTTACGCGACACAGCTTTCCGAGGTGCTCGGCGTGCCGGTGTTCGCGCTGCACGACCTGATCCTCGCCGGCCGTTCGGATTGGTGAGTCGAGGCCGTCTCCCAGGGGTCACGTGGTGTTCGCCGGCGCATGGTGTGGTGACTGAAGAGACGGCCGCACTGCGAAGTTGGTGACCTGATGAGTTCCGACATCCTGATCCCGAAGAGCACTGCACACCAGACATTGGCGTGCATCGAGGCGCTCATCGAGTTCCATCGCAGGCAGACGCCGGCGCCCGCGGCACGCACCGTCGGCGATCTCATCGAGTTCCGCGAAGTCCTGGCGCAGAGCGTGCGGAGCTCCCGGGATCGCACCACCCGCGTGGCGGCGGCGACGCTGGCCAGGATCTCCGACCGGCTCACCGTGTCGGCACAGGCCGAACTCGGCCCCGACGAGATGCAGGCCGCGATGTGGCGCACCGCGGGGCGGCTGCACCGCTGGGTCGTCGAAGCCACGCCGGCCCCACCGGAACGGCCGGCGCGGCAGTCACGATAGGCGCACCCGTCTGCGTCACCCCCGCATCACCGTGACGGTCAGGGCGACACCGAACACCACCGCCGGCACAGCCATTGCGGCGACGAAACCCAGTCCGAAGCGGCGGCCCCCCGCGGTGAAGGCCAGCACGGTCTTGACGAGCAGATTCGACCCGAGTGCGGCGGCAATCGACAGCAACGCGGTGTCGACTGTGATGTCACCCTTGGCGGCCAGACTTGCTGCCGCCACCGACCCGGCGTGCGCGTCGGCAAGGCCGGCGGCGAACGCGGCCAGAACCGCGCCTTGGGGCCCGAATACCTCCGCACCCCAACGACCGACGAGCAAGGCGCCGGTCAGCACCGCTGCCAGCACCAGCGCGGGCCGCAGGGCGAAGGGCCGACTGGCCGGTGTCGCCGGGTTGTCGTCGGCGGCGTCACCCGTCGGCTGCTCGTGCGCCGCGCCCCGGAACACCAGCGCGGCAACTGCCAGGAGAACGACGAACCCGGCGACCACCGGCAACCACAGCCGACTCAGTACCTCGGGGCTGACCAGCCCGATCACCACGAGCAGTTGTACGAACGTCGCCAGGCTCGCCAGCAGCGCGCCGGCCAGCGGTGCGCGCAACCCGGCAGTTCGGCTGATCTTTCCCATCGAGGCGGTGGTCGCGGAGGCGGAGACGAATCCGCCCGCCAAGCCGGTGAACAGCAGTCCGCGTTGCGGTCCGAGCGCCCGGACACCGATGTAGCCGAGCCAGCCGATTCCGGTCAGCAGGACCACGAGCAGCCAGATCTTCGCCGGATTGAGCACCCCGTAGGGCCCGATCTGGCGATCCGGCAGCAACGGCAGGATCACGAACGCCACCACGAAGAACTTGATGGCGTCCTCGAGTTCGATCTCGCTGACGATCTCGCGGGCGAACCGGTGAATCCGGGATTTCGATACCAGCAGAACCACGACGACCACAGCCAGTCCCACCGCCAGCGCCGGCTTGGTGTAGGCCAGCGCGCCGAGGAGGTAGGCGACGATCGCGGCGATCTCGGTTGTGGTCCCTGGATCGTCGGCGCTGGTGCGGAAGTACGCCAACGCCAGCAGCGCTCCGACGCCGAGCAACCCGGCGACGACAAGCCAGGTGTTGAAGCTTGCGGCCACCGCGCCGGCGAGTGCCAGAAGCGCGAACGACCGCGAACCGGCCGGGAGCTTGCGGCTGTGACTGCGTTCGCGTTCGAAGCCGAGCAGCAGCCCGATCGCCAGGGCGACCAGGAACGGCTGGATCTGCTGCCAGGTCACAGTGACTCCTCCGCACCGCCGGAAAGCTCAACCGTAGGTTGACACACCCTGGTGCCAGCAGGGCCGAAAGTCACCGGGAACAGCGGCAATTCGATGTACTGCTACTAGTCCTCGCCGTAGCGGCCCGGGTTGAACAGTGAGGCGATCGCACCGATCACCATCATCAGCGCGGCCGCGCCGAACACCACGATCAGTCCGGCGTGGAACGGCTCGATGATGAGGTTGGGGAAGAACGTCTTTCCGGTCAGCACTTCGGCATTGACGCCGGGCTGGTTGAGCGCACCGTGGGGCGCCAGCAGTTCGGCGATCGGATTGTAGCCGAGGAACGCCGCGAACAGGCTGCCGACCGGCGGCATGTTGGCCACCTCCTGGGCCACCGACGCCGACACACCCTGAGCCTGCAGTCCGCGGCTCATCGCATCGGGCAGGGTGCCCGCGAGTCCGACGATCATCAGGGAGAAGAAGATTCCGATCGACAGCGACGACCCGGCATTGAAGAACGTGGCACGCACACCGGATGCCGCCCCGCGCTGGGCGGCCGGGACGCTGGACATGATCGCCGCGGTGTTGGGGGCGGTGAAGATGCCACCGCCGAGGCCGTTGAGGAACACCAGGACAGCGAACACCCAGTAGTTGAAATTCACCGGGATCATCAGCAGCGCAACGAATGTCAGCGCCATCAGCACCATGCCGCCGACAGTGAAGGGCCGGGCTCCGAATCGGTCGGCCAGTGACCCGGCTATCGGCGCGGCGGCCAGGAACCCGAACGTGGCGGGCAGCAAATAGATGCCGGCCCACAGCGGAGTGGATTCAAAGCTGTAGCCGTGCAAGGGAAGCCAGATGCCCTGCAGCCAGATGATCAGCATGAACTGCAGGCCACCGCGGCCCACCGACGACATCAACCCGGCCAGGTTGCCCATGCCGAACGCCGCCGACCGGAACAACCGGATGTCGACCATCGGTTGCGCGACCCGCAGTTCGATGAGACAGAACACCACCAGCAGCAGCAGTCCACCGATGATCGCGCCGAGCACCATCGGGTTGGTCCAGCCGGTCGTCGCGTCGCCGTAGGGCTGGATTCCGTAGGTGATGCCGATCAGCAAAACGGTAAGGCCCACACCGAAAGTCAGCGTGCCCGCCCAGTCCATCCGACCGGGATTGCGGACCCCCATCTCCTTCAGCGACGTCACGCTCCAGATGGTGCCGATGATCCCGATCGGCACACCGACCCAGAAGATCAGCTGCCAGTGGATCTCGGAGAGCACGCCGCCGATCAGCAGGCCCAGGAACGACCCGGCGACGGCAGCGACCATGTTCACGCCCAGCGCCATGCCCCGCTGGTTGGCCGGGAAGGCGTCGGTGAGGATCGCCGACGACGACGACATCAACATCGCGCCGCCGACGCCTTGGACGACCCGCCAGGCGATCAGCCAGATGGCCCCGCTGTCGAGGTGGAACGGGTCGAAGGACAGCGCGACGGCGGCCAGCGTGAACACCACGAAGCCGATGTTGTAGATCTTTACCCGGCCGAACATGTCCCCGAGCCGGCCGAACGGCACCACCAGGACGGCGGTCACCACCAGGTAGCCCATCAGCATCCACAGCAGATAGCTCACGTTGCCGGGCGCGAGCGGGTTCAGGCCGATGCCGCGGAAGATGGCGGGCAGGGAGATCAGCACGATCGAGGCGTTGACGGCTGCCAACAGGATGCCCAGGGTGGTGTTGGACAGCACGACCCACTTGTAGCGCGGGTGGTCGTGGTAGACCCGTCGCCGGATATTGGCGGTTTCGGTGTGAGCGGGCGGCTTCATCTCGGTGGTCACCGGCGTGTCTCGTTTCGTGTGCAATCAGTCAAAAGCAGCATCGGGCGCCCACGGCGCAATAACGCATATGTTAGCTATACAAATCTTTTCAGGCCAATCGGTATTCCCACACCCCTGCTAGCGTGGGACCCGACAACTGAACACACGGGAGCGCACGCCCAAGTGCGCTGAGAGGACGGCTGATCAGGCGCCGTCGACCGTACGAACCTGTCCGGGTAATGCCGGCGTAGGGAGTGAACGATGACCGATCTCTTTGTCGACCCCACCGTCAC
The DNA here is from genome assembly GCF_036023875.1 of Mycobacterium sp. NBC_00419. NCBI lineage: Bacteria > Bacillati > Actinomycetota > Actinomycetes > Mycobacteriales > Mycobacteriaceae > Mycobacterium > Mycobacterium sp. NBC_00419. The sequence goes on along the minus strand of NZ_CP107931.1, from coordinate 3,454,450 downwards.
CACGGGCCCCATCGCGGGAAGCGCGAAGGGCTATACCGAACTCGACGGGGATTTCCGCGGCCTGAGGGTGCCGTTTCGCCGGGTGAGCACCGCCGACGGCGAGCACATCGACCTTTACGACACCTCCGGGCCGTACACCGACTCACACGCCGTGATCGACCTGCGCGCCGGACTGCCGCCTCGACCGGGTGTGGTCGGTGACCGCGGGACGCAACTGCAGCGCGCCCGCGCCGGCGAGATCACCGCGGAGATGGCTTTCATCGCCGCCCGCGAAGGCGTGCCCGCCGAGCTGGTGCGCTCCGAGGTGGCGGCCGGCCGCGCGGTGATCCCGGCCAACCACAACCACCCCGAATCCGAACCGATGATCATCGGTAAGGCCTTCGGCGTGAAGGTCAACGCCAACATCGGCAACTCCGCGGTGACCTCCTCGATCGGCGAAGAGGTCGACAAGATGGTGTGGGCTATCCGCTGGGGTGCCGACACCATCATGGATCTGTCCACCGGCGCCGACATCCACACCACCCGGGAGTGGATCCTGCGCAACTCGCCCGTCCCGGTCGGCACGGTGCCGATCTACCAGGCCCTCGAGAAAGTCAACGGCGATCCGACCCGGCTGAGCTGGGAAGCCTACCGCGACACCGTGATCGAACAGTGTGAACAGGGCGTGGACTACATGACGGTGCACGCCGGGGTGCTGCTGCGGCACATCCCGCTGACCGCACAACGGGTCACCGGCATCGTCAGCCGGGGCGGCTCCATCATGGCCGCGTGGTGTCTAGCCCATCATCGAGAGTCGTTCCTCTACACTAATTTCGGCGAACTCTGCGAGATCCTGGCGCGCTACGACGTGACGTTCTCATTGGGCGACGGTCTGCGCCCCGGCTCGATCGCCGACGCCAACGACGCGGCCCAGTTCGCCGAGTTGCGCACCCTGGGCGAGCTGACCACGATTGCGAAATCCCATGGCGTGCAGGTGATGATCGAGGGGCCCGGCCATGTTCCGATGCACAAGATCGTCGAGAACGTCCGGCTCGAGGAAGAGCTTTGCGAGGAGGCCCCGTTCTACACACTCGGGCCGCTGGCCACCGACATCGCGCCGGGCTACGACCACATCACCTCGGCGATCGGTGCGGCGATCATCGCCCAGGCCGGCACCGCCATGCTGTGTTACGTCACCCCCAAGGAGCACCTGGGGCTGCCGAACCGTAAGGACGTCAAGGACGGGGTGATCGCCTACAAGATCGCCGCACATGCCGCCGACCTGGCCAAGGGTCATCCGCGAGCCCAGCAGCGCGACGACGCGTTGTCCAAGGCGCGCTTCGAGTTCCGCTGGAACGACCAGTTCGCCCTGTCTCTGGATCCCGACACCGCGCGCGAGTTCCACGACGAGACGCTGCCCGCCGAACCTGCCAAGACCGCCCACTTCTGCTCGATGTGCGGGCCGAAGTTCTGCTCCATGCGCATCACGCAGGACATCCGCGACGCGATGGCGGCCAAATCCGAGGAGTTCGCCGCACACGGCAACCGGGTGTACATCCCTCTGGAAGACTCGAGGCCGTGAACTTCCTGCCACTGACCGCGCCGGCCCACACCCCGCCCCGGGTGCTGACGATCGCCGGTTCCGACTCCGGCGGTGGTGCCGGCATCCAGGCCGATATGCGCACCTTTGCCCTACTCGGCGTGCACTCGCTGGTCGCAGTCACCGCCGTCACCATCCAGAACTCGTTGGGCGTCAAGGGCTTTCACGAGATCCCGACCGAGATCATCGCCGGGCAAATCCAGGCGGTGGTATCCGATATCGGCGTTCAGGCCGCCAAGACGGGCATGCTGGCATCCTCGGCCATCATCGAGACCGTCGCGGGCACCTGGCGCGATCTGGGCCTGGCCGGCACCACCCCGTTCGTGGTGGACCCGGTGTGCGCCTCGATGCACGGCGACCCACTGCTGCACCCCTCGGCGCTGGAGACACTGCGCACCCAACTGTTCCCGCTGGCCAGCCTGGTCACCCCCAACCTCGACGAGGTGCGGCTGATTGTCGGGATCGACGTGGTCGACGACCGCACCCAGCGCGACGCCGCCAAGGCTCTGCATGCGCTCGGTCCGCAGTGGGCCCTGGTCAAAGGCGGGCACCTGCGCGGGTCGACACACAGCCCGGATCTGCTCTACAACGGCACCGACTTCCACGAGTTCGACGCCCCGCGCGTGGACACCACCCATGATCACGGCGCCGGCGACACGCTGGGTGCGGCCACCGCTTGCGCACTGGCGCATGGCTATTCGATGCCCGAGGCGGTGGCGTTCGGCAAAGCCTGGGTCACCGAATGCCTGCGCGCGGCCTATCCCCTTGGCGCCGGGCACGGCCCGGTGTCGGCGCTGTGGCGCCTGCAGGCATGAGTCCGGCACTCGCCTCGATCGACGGCATCGCCCACGAGCCGGCCGGCACCCCGGCCGGCGTGGTGGTGCTCACCCACGGCGCCGGTGGTAGCCGCGAGTCGCCGATGCTGATCCGCCTGTGCGATCAGTGGGCGTCGCGCGGCTGGCTGGCCGTGCGCTACAACCTGCCCTACCGGCGGCGCCGTCCGAAGGGCCCACCCTCGGGGTCAGCGGCCGGTGACCGCGACGGGATCGTCGAGGCCGTCGCGCTGGCCCGCACCCTGGCCGCCGGCCCGGTGATCGCCGGCGGGCACTCCTACGGCGGTAGGCAGACCTCGATGGTCGTCGCGGAGAATCCCGGTCTGGTGGAGTTGCTCACACCGTTCTCCTATCCCCTGCACCCGCCGGGTAAGCCGGAGCGGCTGCGCACCGAGCACTTCGGTGCGATCACGGCGCCGACGGTGTTCACCCAGGGCAGCGCCGACCCGTTCGGGACCATCGACGAGCTGCGCCAGGCCGTCCAGCTCATCCCGGGCCCGGTGCAGATTGTGGAGGTCACCGGCGCGCGCCACGACCTGGGGTCCAAGACGCTCGACGTGCCCGCCCTGGCCGTCGACGCGGCCTTGTCGGCGCTGTCCTGAATTCGCCGAAGCGGCAGTGAATGCCGCTGGTACAGCCGGTGAGTGACCTTGGTCCCACGGACTGAGGCTGCGCAGGTCCCGGGTGGTTACCGGCGGGTCAGGTACCGTCTTTGCATGGCCGAGCAGCAATTCGACGCGATCATCGTCGGCGCCGGTTTCGCCGGAATCGGCGCTGCGATCCAGCTCAAGCGACTGGGCATCGACGACTTCGTGATCCTGGACCGTGAGGACGACCTGGGCGGCACCTGGTACGTCAACCACTACCCCGGACTGACCGTCGACGTGCCCACCACCACGTACTCCTACTTCTTCGAGCCCAACCCGAACTGGGACCGCCTGTTCTCCACCGGGGCCGAGATCAAGCAGTACGCCGACGACGTATCCGCCAAGTACGACGTCCGCCGGCACATGCGGTTCAACTCGTCGGTGGACAGTGCCCGCTGGGACGAGGACGCCGCCCTGTGGCGGGTCACACTGTCCGGCGGCGACGGCCTGACCGCGCGGTACCTGATCACCGCGACGGGATTCCTGTCACAGCCCAAGACCCCCGAGATCCCCGGTATCGAGAACTTCGAGGGCAAGGTCATCCACACCGCCGACTGGGACAACTCCTTCGACCCCGCCGGCCACAAGATCGGCATCATCGGCACCGGCGCCACCGCGGTGCAGGTGATCCCGGAGCTGGCCAAGGATGCCGCCGACCTCACCGTCTATCAGCGGACCGCGATCTACGTCGTGCCCAAGGTGGACATCAAGTTCTCCGCGCGGGCCAAACGACTGTTCGCCCGGGTGCCGTTGACCCAGCGGGCCATCCGCACGGTCACCGACTCGCTGTATGAATCGTTGGTCTACGTCGGGGTGCTGCGCCAGCGGCACTTCCGGCGGGCCACCATCGCCGCTGCCGACCTGGCCAAGATGTGGCGATTCGCGACCATCCGCGATAAGGAACTGCGCGACAAGCTCACCCCGGACTACGACTTCGGGTGCAAGCGGCCGACGTTCTCCAACAAGTACTACCGCACCTTCACCAAGCCCAACGTGCATCTGCAGACCAGCGGGATCGACCATGTCGAGGCGGACGGCATCGTGGCCAACGACGGCACCAAGGCCGCTATCGACACCCTGGTTCTGGCAACGGGTTTCGATATCTGGGAGGCCAACTTCCCGGCCTTCGAGGTGATCGGCCGTGAGGGCCGCAATCTCGGGAAGTGGTGGCGGGAGACTCGTTTCCAGGCCTACCAGGGCGTATCTGTGCCGTACTTCCCGAACTTCCTGAGCCTGGCGAGCCCGTATGCCTTCCTCGGCCTGAACTTCTTCAACTCGATGGAGTACCAGATGCGGCACATGGACCGCCTGCTGGGCGAGGTCAAGCGGCGCGGCGCAACCACATTCGAGATCACCGAAGACGCCAACAACCGGTACCTCGACCGCATGACCGAGATGCTCGGGGACACATTGTTCACCCAGGGGAACTGCGCGTCGGCGAGGTCGTACTATTTCAATCCCAGTGGTGAGGCAGCGCTGTTGCGGCCGATGTCCACGCGTACCGCGGTGCGCGAGGCGTCGAGCTATCCGATCAGCGATTACCGCATCAGTTAGAAGCGCACTGCCGAGAGGACGACGATGTCTGCAGATGGATTGATCAAGCTGACGGGGCTGGCTGTGGCCGCCACCGGAATCTCGCACTTCGTGCGCCCCGCGCTCTACGAGTCGGTGACGGCCCAGGCGTTCCCGAACAATACGCTGGCGCACACCTACATCGATGGCGGTATCGAGACCGCGATCGGCGTGGCGTTGGTGGCGCCCAAGACCCGCAAGCTCGCGGTCGCCGGATTGCTCGCGTACGGCGCCTATCTGGGCGCGAACATCGCCCGAAACCGCTGAGTGCGAAGGTCACAACTTCAGCAAGATTTACGACCTCGTCAGAATTTTGTCCTAATCTGATCGAGCACGGCGACGCCGTAAGTCGTTGGCTCGCGATGATGCCACGCTAATCCGGGTCGGGGGACCGTGCCGGACCGGCGTGGGAGCGTTTTGCGCTCCCACACCGGTCCGCATTCATCTGCGGGGCCTAGCATGCCGCCCGTGGACAATCTGAAACGCCGGCTCGGCACGGGCGACGCGGTGGTCATCGGCCTGGGGTCGATGATCGGCGCCGGCATCTTCGTCGCGCTGACCCCGGCTGCGGCAGCGGCGGGTTCGTGGCTGCTGGTCGGCCTGGCACTGGCGGGAGCGGTGGCCTACTGCAACGCCACCTCGTCGGCGTGGCTGGCCGCCCGCTATCCGGCCTCCGGCGGAACCTACGTCTACGGCCGCGAACGGCTCGGCCCGTTCTGGGGTTATCTGGCCGGCTGGAGTTTCGTGGTGGGCAAGACGGCGTCGTGTGCGGCGATGGCCCTCACCGTCGGGTTCTACGTGTGGCCGCAGTACGCACATGCGGTCGCCGTGGCCTCGGTGGTGGCACTGACCGCGGTCAACTACCGTGGCGTGCAGAAATCGGCGGTGCTCACCCGGATCATCGTCGCGGCGGTGCTGGCCGTGCTTGCCGGAGTGATTGTCGCCGTTGGACTTTCGGGCCAGGCCGACACCGGACGACTGGCGCTCGGTGACGGGACGCTGGTCGGTGTGTTGCAGGCGGCCGGGCTGTTGTTCTTCGCATTCGCCGGATACGCGCGCATCGCGACGCTGGGCGAGGAGGTGCGCGACCCGGCCAGGACGATCCCTCGCGCCATCCCCATCGCGTTGGGTTTGACGCTGGTGGTGTACGCCGCGGTGGCGGTGACGGTGCTGAGCGTGCTCGGACCCGACCGATTGGCAACTGCTGCAGCACCATTGGCTGAGACGGTCCGCGCGGCCGGCGCCGGCTGGTTGGAGCCGGTGGTACGCGTGGGGGCGGCGATCGCCGCGCTGGGATCGTTGCTGTCGCTGATCCTCGGGGTGTCGAGAACCACGCTGGCCATGGCCCGGGACCGGCATCTGCCTGCCGGGCTGGCTGCGGTGCATCCGCGCTTCGGTGTGCCGCACCACGCTGAGCTGGCGGTCGGCGTGCTCGTCGCCGCATTGGCCGCGGTGGCCGATCTTCGTGGCGTGATCGGCTTTTCGTCGTTCGCGGTCCTGGTGTACTACGCGATCGCCAACGCCTCGGCGTGGACCCTGGGGCGCCGCCGCAGCCCATCCCCCGGTCGCTTCGCTCCTGCCCGCCGGGTGATCCCGGCCGCCGGCATGGCGGGGTGCGTGGTGCTGGCGTTCGCACTGCCGACGCAATCCGTGCTCGTCGGTGCGGCGATGCTGGCGCTCGGCGCCGTGATCTACGCGGTGCGCCGGTTGCGGTAGGCCTCCACCGCGGTAGGCAGCGTCGGATAGATGTGATCTTCGCCGATCTTGTCCAGCAGCCCGGCGGCGTCGAGCATCACCCTCAACTCTTGTTTGACCCGGGCCATGGCGAAGACGATGCCGCGCGCCTCGAGGTCCGCGCGCAGCTGATCCAGGGCGTCGAGAGCGGTCAGGTCGACGTCGACGTTGGCCTCGGAATTCAGCACGAACCACTGCACAGGGTCGGGGTTGTGGTTGACAGCGGCCATCGCCCGCGCCCGGAAGTCCTGGGCGTTGGCGAAGAACAACGGCGCGTCGTAGCGGTACACCAGCAGCCCGGGCTCCAGGTGGGCCTCGGGGTAGTCCACGATGTCGTGCATGCCGGCCACGCCGGGGACGAAGCCCAGCACGCTGTCGTGCGGCCTGGCGACCCGGCGCAGCAGATCGAGGATGGACAGCCCGATCGCCGCCAGCACACCGGCGAGAACGCCCAGCCCCAGCACGGCGACCGTCGTCAGCAGCGCCAGGATGAACTCGCTGCGCCGGAACCGGGCCAGCCGCCGGAACTCGTCGAGGTCGATGAGCCGCAAGGCGGCGTAGACCACCAGGGCACCCAGCGCGGCCGTCGGGAACTTCGCGAGCAGCCCGTGCGCGGTCAGCATCACTACGAGCACCAGACCCAGCGCCACAAGGGAATACACCTGTGTGCGACCGCCGACGGCGTCGCTGAGTGCGGTGCGGCTGGCACTCGAACTCACCGGAAACCCGTGAGTCAGGCCGGCTCCGAGGTTGCAGACGCCCAGTGCCCGCAGTTCGGCGTTGGGGTCGACGTAGCCGCGTTGTCTGGCCGCGAAGGTCCGCGCGGTCAGCACGGTGTCGGAGTAGGCGACGATCGCCACGCCACCGGCCACCGCGGCCAGCGTGCCGAGGTCATGCAGGGGTATGGCCGTCAGCCCGAAGGCGGGCAGTCCCCCGGGCACCTGGCCCACCACCCGAATCCCTTTGTGGTCCAAGGAGAACACCGCCACCGCGACCGTGGCCAGCAGCACCGCGATGAACGGTCCCGGGACACGCGGCAGCCACTTGGACAGCGCGAGCAGGGCGACCACGACCACCGCCGCGAAGATCGCAGTCGGCACGTGGACGCGGTCGATCGAGTCCGCCAGCGAGCGCACCTGATCGACGATGCCGTCGCCGGTCACCGGTGCCCCGGTGAGCTTGCCGAGCTGGCTGCCGATCATGATGATCGCGACTCCGGTCATGAAGCCGATCAACACCGGCCGCGACAGCAGGTCGGCGAGGAAGCCGAGCCGGATCAGGCCCCCGACGAAGCAGAAGACGCCGACCAGGACCGCCAGCATCGCCGCCAGCGCGGCATACCGCACCGGGTCCCCGCCGGCCAGCGGAGCCAGGGCCGTCGCGGTCATCAGCGCCGTCGTCGCCTCCGGTCCTGCCGACAACTGGCGCGAGGTGCCCAACACCGCGTAGATCGCCAACGGCAGCAGCGACGCCCACAGGCCCGCCACCGGCGGCAGGCCCGCGATGGTGGCGTAGGCCATCACCTGCGGGATCAGGTAGGCCGCCACCGTGAGGCCGGCCGCCACGTCACCGCGCAGCCAGGATGGCCGGTAATGCCGGAACTGCGCCAGCCCGGGGGCTAGGGCAGTCCAGTTCATCGGTGCAGCATGTCACCTCCTGTTCACTTTGCGGCCATACTCGTGGCCTGATCGCCGTGCGCGTCGCGCCGCAATGGTGTGTAGTTGCAGACCGTGATCCCGCTGACTTGGACGCGCGTCGACTCCCATCCCGGCGACAACCTGGTCGTCGGCCCCGATCAGCGGCTGAGCTGGCCGCGCACGCTGGGCCTCGGGGCCCAGCACGTGGTTGCGATGTTCGGGGCGACGTTCCTGGTACCCGTGCTGACCGGCTTCCCGCCGGCCACCACCCTGCTGTTCTCCGGGGTGGGAACCCTGCTCTTCCTGGTGATCACCGGAAACCGGCTGCCCAGTTATCTGGGGTCGAGCTTCTCGGTGATCGCTCCGGTGACCGCCGCGGTGGCCTCACACGGTGCCGGCAGCGCGCTGGGCGGCCTGGTCGCCGTCGGGCTGCTGCTGATCCTGATCGGCGTCACCGTGCAGGTGGTGGGAACACACTGGATCGAGGTGACCTTGCCGCCGGTGGTCACCGGCGCGATTGTCGCGCTCATCGGGTTCAACCTCGCCCCCGCCGCCAAGACGAACTTCGAGAAGGGGCCGCTGGTCGGCATCGTCACCCTGGTGCTGCTGGTGGCGGCCCTGGCGTTCTTCCGCGGCATCCTGGGCCGGCTGGCGATCTTCCTGGCGGTCGTCGTGGGCTACCTGCTGGCACTGGCACTCGGCGAGGTCGACACGTCCGGCATCGCCGCGGCGGGCTGGGTGGGGTTGCCGACGTTCCAGACACCCACCTTCACCCTGGCCGTGCTACCGATGTTCCTGCCCGCGGTGATCGCCCTGGTCGCCGAGAACATCGGGCATGTGAAGTCGGTCGGCCAGATGACCGGGGTCGACACCGACCCGCTGACCGGACGGGCCCTGGCCGCCGACGGGGTTGCCACCGTACTGGCCGGCCTGGGCGGCGGGTCAGCCACCACCACCTACGCCGAGAACATCGGCGTGATGGCAGCCACCCGGGTGTACTCCACCGCGGCCTACTGGGTGGCCGGGCTGACGGCGATCGTCTTGGCACTGTGCCCCAAGGTCGGCGCCGCGATCTCGGCGATCCCCGCCGGTGTGCTCGGCGGTGCCACAATCGTGCTGTACGGACTCGTCGGTGTGCTCGGGGTGCGGATCTGGCTGACCAATCAGGTGGACTTCGGCCTGCCGATCAACCAGATGACCGCCGCGATCGCGCTCATCATCGGCATCGCCGACTTCACCTGGCAGATCGGCAGTCTCACGTTCACCGGAATCGCCCTGGGCTCGATCGCGGCGCTGGTGGTCTATCACGGCATGCGGGCACTGGCCGCGTTGCGCGGGACCTCCCGGCCCGGCATCGATTCTGCGCCCAGATCGCGCTGACGCGCGAAAAGCACGCTCTACGCGCAGAACCGGTGAACCGGACTCACGGTTGGGCGAGGACGTGGCGGGTGCGGTCGTCGCGGACCGGAACGCCGTTGCGCCCCGAGATGTCCTGCGCATACAGCCCCACCGCGAAAGCGACACCACCGCCCTGGATTTCCAGGCACGGGCGGTCGATGTGGTCGATGGTGTCGGTCGCCTTGTGATAGTTCGGGTCGAAGGGCGCGTTGGCGGTACCGCCCCACAGCTTCTGCTGCTCCTCGGTCTTGTTCTCCTCGGCGCCGGAGAACAGCCCACCGGCGGGAATACCGGCCATGGTGAACGCCTCGTAGTCTGAGCGGCCATCGAACGAGGTGTCCTGGGCGGCCTTTCCGGCCGACTTCAGGTACGCGACCAGTGTGCGTTCGATACCCGGTGACCCCTCGGGCACCCGGGGCACGCTCTGGTCACGGCCCGGTGCGGTGGACTGGTCGCCGTCGTAGGTGAAGTAGCCGGGGTTGGGCGAGCCGATCATGTCGAAGTTCAGGTAGAGCGCAATGTCCTTGAGCTGCTCGACATTCAGCGACTCGATGTACTTCGTGGACCCAACTGTGCCGAGTTCCTCGGCACCCCAGAAGGCGAACCGCACGGCGTTCTTCACCTGGGGATTCGGACCGAGCTGCTTGGCGGTCTCCAGCACGGCCGCTACCCCGGACCCGTTGTCGTTGATGCCGGGGCCTGCCGGGACGCTGTCCAGGTGCGCGCCGACCACCACGACGTCGCCGGCCGAGCCGGTCTTGGTCTGAGCGATCACATCGCGGGCGGTGACGGTCTTGGTGCTCGCCTCGAGCATGATCGTGGTCGGCCCGGGGTTGGCGCGCAGTCGTTCACCGTCGGCCTTGCTCACCCCGACCACCGGAATCGTGGCGTCGGTGTCCTCACCGAGGGTGGCACCCATGTGTTGCTCGTCGACGTTGTTGGCCACGACCATCGCCACCGCGCCCTCCTTGGCGGCGATCGCCTGCTTCGCCGCGAACGGGCAGCTGCCCCGGTCCACTAAGACGATCGCCCCCCGCACCGGTAAACCGGCGTAATCGGCGGCCGCGCAGCCGGGCGTCTCGTCGGCCGGCGCGGCGACCAGCGGACCGCTGATCCCCGCGGGCGGGGTGCCCGGGCTGAACTCGAGGGCACGGGCCTCGACGGCGGCGCCGCCGACGGTCATGTCGGTCTTGCCGGTCTGGAAGATGCGGGTGGTGAATTCGGGGGTCTGCACGTCGAAGCCCTTGTCGCGAAGCACCCCGGCGACGTAGTCGACGCTGGCGTCGAACCCGGGGGTGCCCACCGCCCGCGTGCCGTTGTTGGCGTTGGCGATGTCCTGCAGCTTCTGCAGGTGCGCCATCAGGGCGTCAGCGCTGACCTGCTTGCGCAACGCCTCGGCGAACTCCGCGGCAGGCTTTCCCTGCGCGACCGGTGTGGCGGTGTCGGCCGGCCTGCTGCAGCCGGACAGGGCGACGGCGGCGGCGAGCACGGCAAGCCAGGTCGTCACCGCCGGATAAGTGCGCTTCACTGCGCCCAGGGTAGACGTTCGCATCGCGGTCACCGCGCGGTTAATGTCGACGCCGTGGAGCCTGCCGCCGAGACCGAGGTCGACACGGCCCGCCGCCCCGCGATCACCTCCACCGAGGTGTTGGTGGCCGGCCTGGTGGTGTGTGCACTCGTCGGCACCTGGATGCGCGACGGAGTCGCGGGCAACGAACGTCTGGCGACCGCGGGCACCGTGTTCAGCGGGGTGTTCCTGCAGGCGGTGCCGTTCCTGGTCCTCGGAGTAGTGATCAGCGGACTGATCGCCGCATACGTCTCCACCGAACGGCTGGCCCGCTGGTTGCCCAGCAAGACCCCGGCGGCGGTGCTGGCCGCCGGGGTAGCCGGAGCGGCGCTGCCGGGCTGTGAATGCGGCTCGGTGCCGGTGGCGCGGCGGCTCTACGGCGAGGGTTCGGTGGGGGCGGCCGCGCTGACGTTCATGCTCAGCGCGCCGGCGATCAACCCGGTGGTCCTGGTGGCGACCGCGGTGGCGTTCCCCGGTCAGCCGAAGATGGTGCTGGCGCGCTGCGTGGCCTCGCTGGCCACCGCGGTGGTGATGGGCTCGCTGTGGTCGCGGTGGGGCCGTCCCGGCTGGATCACTCGTCGGCAATCGCGTTCCGAGGACGACGATGCGTCGCGCTGGACGGTGTTCAGCGAGGCCGCCCGCCATGACTTCCTGCAGGCCGGCGGCTATCTGGTCATCGGTGCCGCCGCGGCCGCGACATTGCGGGTGATGGTTCCGCCGTGGGTGTTCGAGCATGTGGCCGGCCACCTGCTGCTCGGGGTGGTGACCATGGCGCTGCTGGCCTTCGTGCTGGCACTGTGCTCCGAAGCCGACGCGTTCGTGGCGGCCAGCCTGACGATGGTGCCGCTGGTTCCGCGCCTGGTGTTCCTGGTGGTCGGCCCCGCTGTCGACGTGAAACTTGTTGCGATGCAGGTGGGTCTGTTCGGCCGGGCGTTCGCGCTGCGCTTCGCCCCGGCGACGCTGGTGGTCGCCACCGTGCTGGCGACCGCGGTGGGCCTGGTGCTGCTGTGAGGCGCGAGACGGAGAACGTGGTGCTGCTGGTCGTCGGGATCAGCGTGGCGATGGTCACCGTGACAGGCGCCTACACCCGCTACGTCAAGCCGGGAATGCTGCCGTGGCTGGCCATCTCCGCCGCGGTGTTGATCGGTTTGGCACTGGTGGCCATCGTGCGCGACATCCGCGGCGGTGGCGCGCACGAGCACGGGGACCTGCACGCTGGGCACACGCACCGCAACGGCGTGGTCTGGCTGCTGGTGGTCCCCGTCGTGTTGCTGATCTTCGTCGTGCCACCGCCGTTGAGCGCGAAGGCCACACCGCCGGCCACGGTGAATGTGACTCAGGCGCAGACCTTTCCGCCGCTGCCGGCCGGGCAGGCGCCGACGGTGTCGCTGCCCGAGGTGTTGATGAGGATCGCGGTCGGCCGGGTCGGCGGCCTGGACGGTCACGGGCTGACCATCACCGGCTTCACGATGCACGACGGCGATCGGGTGTATCTGGCGAAGATCGTCATCTTCTGTTGCGCCGCCGACGCGCAGCTGGCCCGGCTGCAGTTGTCGGGGCCCGCCTTGCCGGTCGCGGCGGGCTTGCCGGAGAACACCTGGGTACGGGTCGAGGGCACGGTGCCGCCCGGCCAACGGTATTCGGGAACCGATTCGATTCCCAGGATCGACGTGTCCAGCGTGGTGCGGATCGACCCGCCGGCCAACACCTACGGCTCCTGAAGTCTCGCCACGATCAGCTCGGCCACCGCGCGCATGCCCTCTGCATTGGGGTGGAACGGTTTCGGCCGCCACCACGGCAGCAGCGATCCCGCGCCGACAGTCCACGGCTGTGCAGACCAGGCATGGTGATCCCGGCTGGCGTGCGCGGCGCCCACCACCTCGCAGCCGGTGTCCCGGGCGGCTTCGGCGGTGATCTCGGCCAGCCGGTCGGCGACATGGCGACCCAGGTCGGCGACATCATCGGGCAGCGGCGGGGCCGGGACTCCCGCCGGCGGCAGCAGAGTCAGATAGTCCACGAACAGGATTCGCGCCTGCGGGCAGCGCAGGCGCAGCTCGCGCCCCACCTCCCTTAGCGACCCGCCGACCGCGTCGAGCGCCCGATCCCGGGCCGCGGGGTCCAGGAGCTCGCGCAGGCTGGTGCCCAGCACCGGCAGCCGGCGCAACAGCGGCGGCAGGGTCGCGGCGAACAGCAGGGGCACGTAGCCGACATCGTTGCCGCCGATGGTGACGGTGACCAGATCCTCGGTGCCGTCTAGTGCGTCGACCTGCGGCGGTGCGCCGCTCTGGCGATCACGCAGGATGTGCGCGGTGGTGGCACCGGAGTAGGTGACGTCGACGAGGTCGAGGCCCAGCTGCTGGGCGACCAGGTGCGGGTAATTGTGGGCCGAGCGGCCCGCTGCCACCGGCGAACCGGCTGCACGGGGCGTGATACCGGGACCGGCCGCCATCGAACTGCCGAGGGCCACATATCTTTTGGTCATCACACCGTGCTCGGGCTGGACGCCTGCGCCCAGAACCGCTTGGGTATGCGGCCGGCATGGCGGGCCAGCAGACCGGCGGTGACGGCCGAGGCCATCGCAGCGGCCATCGCGGGCGGATCAGCCGCCCGGGTCACCGCGCTGGCCAGAAGCACTGCGTCACAACCCAGTTCCATCGCCAGTGCCGCGTCGCTGGCGGTACCGATCCCGGCGTCGAGGATCACCGGCACCCCGGCGGCAGCGACGATCATCTCGATGTTGTGCGGGTTGGAGATGCCCAGCCCGGTACCGATCGGGGAGCCCAGCGGCATGACCGCGGCGCAACCGGTGTCCTCCAGGCGGCGGGCCAGTACCGGATCGTCGTTGGTGTACGGCAGCACGACGAAGCCGTCGTCGACCAATTGTTCTGCTGCTCGGACCAATTCGACCGCGTCGGGCAGCAACGTCCGTTCGTCGGCGATCACCTCGAGCTTGACCCAGTCGGTGCCGAGCGCCTCGCGCGCCAACTGGGCCGTCAGTACCGCCTCGGCCGCGCCACGGCAGCCCGCGGTGTTGGGCAGCGGGGTGATTTCCAGCCGGCCCAGCAGATCCAGCACCCCGGTTCCGCCTTCGGCGTCCACCCGCCGCATCGCCACCGTGGTCAGCTCGGTGCCGGAGGCGATCAGCGCCTCCTCCAGAACCGTCAGGTTCGGCGCGCCACCGGTGCCCAGGATCAGCCGCGAGCCGAATGTCCGGCCCGCGATCGTCAGTTGTTTGATCTCACCCACCCTGCACCGCCGTCACCACCTCCACGTGCGCCCCGTCGGGCAGCACCGAATCCCATTGCGAGCGCGGCAATACCGCCCAGTTGACCGCGACAGCGATGCCTTTGACCGGGAAGTCCAGGTCGGCGAGCAGCGCCGCCACGGTGGTGTCCTCGCCCACCTCGATCTCGGAGTCGTTGACCGTGAGCTTCACGCGTGTGCTCCGACCAGAAGTTCGGCGGCCACACGTTCGGCCGTCCACGGCGCCAGCAGGAAACCGGAGCGCCCGTGGCCGGTGGCGACCAGGGTGCGCTCGTCGAGGCGGCCGACGATCGGCAGGTTGTCCGGCGTCATCGGCCGCAGGCCGGCTGAGCATTCGGCCAGTTCGTACTCGCCGAGGGCGGGCAGCACCTCGCAGGCGTCGTCGAGCAACTCACGAACACCGTTGACCGAGGGGGCGGTGTCGCGGCCGTGCTCGTACTGGGTGGCACCGACCACCATGCCGTCGGCGCGCGGCACCAGGTACACCGGCCGGCCGTGCACGCGGGCCCGGATCACCCGGCGCGGCACCGGCATACAGCCCGGCCGCCAGCGCAGCCGCAACACCTCACCCTTGACGGGCCGCACCTGCAGCCCCGGCCACAGCGCGGGGGCGTCGATACCGTTGGCGATCACGACGGTGTCCACCCCGTCGCGGGCGTCGTCGATCCGCTCGACGGGCCCGGCCCAGCGCACACCGAGTTGCTCGCAGTGGGCCTGCAGCGCCTCCACGAGCTTGCGGTTGTCGACCGCGAGTTCGTCCTCGGCGAGGAATCCGTGCCGGATGCCCTGCGCCAGCAGCGGCTCGAGATCGCGGGCCGCAGTCGTCACGGTCACCGGGTGTCCCCGGGCGGCCAGCCAGTCCTGCACGGTGCGCAGGTCGGCGGCGTCAGCCCGGTCGACGGCGACGACCAGTGACTCCCGGGCCGTGACGACGTCGTCGGGCAGGCCGTCGAGGAAACCGCCGTGCCACAACCGCAGCGATTCCAGCCCGATCGTCAACAGCTGGTCTTCACCGGGCCAGCCCTCGCTGCGGGGGGCGAGCATCCCGCCGGCCACCCACGAGGCGCCGGTCGTCGCCGGGTCGGTTCGCTCCTGCCCCCAGGGGCCGCTGCGATGGACCCGCACCGACAACCCCGCCTGCGCGGCGCGGCGCGCAATGGCCAGACCGATGACGCCGCCCCCGACGACGCCCAGCGATTCCACCGACATATCCCTTTCGCTTCCCTTCGCCGGCATGACCCGGATCAGGTGGTGACGGTCTGGAGGTGTTCGCCTCCACTCTCAGTCCCGCTCCAGGGACTCCCGTGCCGGCCTTCCACGCTAGCCGCTACCGTCGCGGTGTGCACGAACGTCGAACCAAGCTCGGCTCGAGGCTCTCCGCTGCCCGGCTGTACCTGTGCACCGATGCCCGCCGCGAGCGCGGCGACCTGGCCGAGTTCGCCGACGCCGCACTGGCCGGCGGAGTGGACATCATCCAGCTCAGGGACAAGGGCTCGCCCGGGGAGCAGCGGTTCGGGCCGCTGGAGGCCGGCGCTGAACTGGGCGCACTGGAGATCCTCGCCGACGCGGCGCGCCGGCACGGCGCCCTGCTGGCCGTCAACGACCGCGCCGACATCGCCCGTGCCGCCGGTGCCGACGTGCTGCATTTGGGGCAGGACGACCTGCCGTTGGACGTGGCCCGCGAGATCGTCGGCCCCGACACCGTGATCGGCCGCTCCACGCATGCCTCGGGCGAGGCCGCCCGTGCGTTGATGGAGGACGTCGACTACTTCTGCGTGGGGCCGTGCTGGCCGACGCCGACCAAACCGGGCCGTCCCGCGCCGGGACTGGATCTGGTCCGGGAGGTGGCCGGGATGCGCCCGGACAAGCCGTGGTTCGCCATCGGCGGTATCGACGAACAGCGCCTACCCGACGTATTGGCCGCCGGCGCCCACCGGGTCGTGGTGGTGCGCGCGATCACGGCCGCCTCAGACCCCGCCGCGGCGGCGCGGCGGCTCGCGTCGGCGCTCAGAACTGCCGGATGACCTCGACCGGTGCGCACCAGATGAACACGCCGGTCTCGATCTCCACGGTGTGCGCCCCGGGCAGCAGGCACGCGTCGTGCTCATGAGGCCGCACCTCGGTGATCCGCAACTGCTGCCAGCTGGCGGCGAAGCCGGGGTGCAGCGGCAGGTCGTCCACGTCGTCCTCGGCAACCCACCGCAACTCCGAGCTCTCCCGGTTGGGGATGGTGGACAGCTGTTCGTGCGCGTCGGCGATGACGGTGGTGTAGGTCCACGAGGTCTCACCCCGGCCGGCGATCTGGGCGGTGACGATGGTGGTGCGCACGGTGAGCTGCTCAGCGAGCAGCCCGGCCTCCTCGTGCGCCTCACGGATGGCGGCCTGCTCGGGCGTCTCGTCACTGTCTCGGGCGCCGCCCGGCAGGGCCCAGGTACCGCCCTGATGGCTCCACGGTGCGCGATGCTGAAGCAGGACGGCAGGGGTCCCGTCGGGGCGAGGCGCCCGCAACAACAGCCCTGCGGCGCCGTGCCGGCCCCAGTAGGGCGTGCCGGTTTCGGACACCACCCACCCGTCGCCGTCGCCTCGCACGCGTTCAGGATAAGCACGCCACGCCGGTACTCGTCGGCCGATCCAGCCCCATCCGTCACAGGTGCTCTTAGAATTCACTCAGAATGCGCGATTGGGATCCGGGCGAAGGAAATGAGGTCCGCGCGAGGTGACCGTTGAGGTGGCGCACCCGTCGACCGAGCCATTGGCATGGCGGTCGCCGACCGAGCCCGCCCACCCCCGGTGGTGGTTTTTCAAAACCAGCCCGGGACGCATCCTTGCCATCGGCATCATCCTGGCCACCCTGGGCCTGATGAGCGCCTTCGCGACCTCGACGACGATCAACGATCGCCAGAGTCAGCTGACCACCGTGCTCAACCACACCGAGCCGTTGGCGTTCGCCGCCGGCCAGCTCTACACCACGCTGTCGGTGGCCGACGCCGCCGCGGCCACCGCCTTCATCGCCGGCTCCGAGCCTCGCGCGGTGCGGCAACGCTACGAGCAGGCGATCACCGACGCGGCCGTCGCCGTCACCCGGGCGGCCAGCGGACTCACCGACGAGCCGTTGATCCAACTGCTCGGCCGGATCAACGCCCGGCTGGCGGTCTACACCGGGCTGATCGAGACGGCGCGCACCAACAACCGGATGGGCAACCCGGTCGGTTCGTCGTACCTGTCGGAGGCCTCGGCCCTGATGCAGCAGCAGATCCTGCCCGACGCCCAGCAGCTCTACGAGCAGACCTCGGCGCGGGTCGACGCCGAGACCACCGCCTCCACCCGGATTCCAGCGCCGGTGATCGTCGTCGTCGCCATCACGCTGGTGTTCGGCGCGTTCGCCCACCGCTGGCTGGCGGCGCACACCAAGCGCCGGGTGAACGTCGGCCTGGTCGCAGGCGGCCTGGCGATCGTGATCATGATGATCTGGGTGGGCTCGGCGCTGGCTATCTCCACCGCAGGCAGCCGGGCCGCCAAGGACACCGCGGCCGAATCGCTGAAAACGGTGACTACCCTGGCGATCACCGCGCAGCAGGCGCGCGCCGACGAGACGCTGTCCCTGATTCGCCGCGGTGACGAAGACCTTCGCAAGCGGTCCTACTACCAGCGCGTTGACACGATGCACCAGCAACTCACCGAGTACCTCGCCCGCGATGACGCGATCGACAAAACCGATCTGGCCGGCGCCGATCAGTTGCTGATGAAGTGGCGCCAAGCCGATGAGCGGATCAACGCCTATATCTCCGTTGGCAATTACCAGGCCGCCACCCAGGTGGCGTTGGGAACCGGGGAAGACGATTCGACGCCGGCGTTCGACAAGCTCGACGCCGCGCTCTCCAGCGGTATCCGGGAAAGCCGCAACCAGTTGCGTAACGACATCCTGTCCGCCCGCCGGGTGCTGTCGGGGACGACGGTCGGCGGGGCCGTCCTCTCGATCGGCGCGGCGTTCGCAGTGGCGCTGGGGTTGTGGCCGAGGATGAGCGAGTACCGGGGATGAGCGCTTGCGCGAAGACCAGCGGGGTGGGGATGCGACTACGGGTGCTCGCCTGCCTTGCGGTCGTCGCGGCGACCGTCGTGAGCGGCTGCGGCAGTACGCAGTACACGAACGCCCCGCCGGCACCGACCCTGGCGCCGCCGACACCGGCCGGGATGGCCGAACTCCCGCCGGAACCGCCACAGCCGCCCAACCCCGACGACAACGACTGCGACCGCACCGCCAGCCTGCGGCCGTTCACCAACAAAGCCGACGCCGACGCCGCGGTGGCCGCTATCCGGGCCAGGGGCCGGCTGATCGTGGGCCTGGACATCGGCAGCAACCTGTTCAGCTTCCGTGACCCGATCACCGGCGAGATCACCGGATTCGACGTGGACATCGCCGGTGAGGTCGCGCGCGACATCTTCGGTACGCCCTCTCAGGTCGAGTACCGCATCCTGTCCTCGGCGGACCGGATCAGCGCACTGCAGAGCAACACCGTCGACATCGTCGTCAAGACCATGACGATCACCTGCGAGCGCCGCAAGCAGGTGAACTTCTCCACGGTGTACTTCACTGCCTACCAACGCATTCTGGCTCCGCGGGAGTCGCCGATCGCCCAGGCCTCGGATTTGTCGGGCCGGCGGGTCTGCGTGGCCCGCGGCACCACGTCGCTCAAGCGGGTGCAGCAGATCGCGCCGCCGCCGATCATCGTCACGGTAGTGACGTGGGCCGACTGCCTGGTCGCGCTGCAGCAGCGCGAGGTCGACGCGGTCAGCACCGACGACTCGATCCTGGCCGGCCTGGTGGCCCAGGATCCGTACCTGCACATCATCGGACCGAACATGGCCCAGGAGCCGTATGGCATCGGCATCAACCTGGAGAACACTCCCCTGGTGCGCTTCGTCAACGGCACATTGGAGCGCATCCGCCGCGACGGCACGTGGAACACGTTGTACCGCAAGTGGTTGACGGTTCTCGGTCCCGCTCCGGCACCGCCGACTCCGAGGTACGTGGACTGATGGACACGCCGGAGCCCCCCGAAATCGACGTCGGCACCCAACCGGCGAGCCTGGACGACCTCGGCATGGATTCGATGTCGACGATGCGCCCGATGGCCACCCAGGCGATCTTCCGCCCGCACTTCGACGACGACGAGGACTCCGTCGGCAGTGTGAGCACCGAACCCGAAGACATGCACCACACCACGGTGGCGCGGCTGCTGTCGCCGACCCGCCGGCTCGGCGGTGGCCTGGTCGAGATTCCGCGGGTCCCCGAGATCGATCCGCTGGCAGCGTTGATGGTCGACCCCGTGGTGGCCGAGTCCAAGCGGTTCTGCTGGAACTGCGGGCGGCCGGTGGGCCGCTCGTCGAAGGATCACCCCGCGGAGTCCGAGGGCTCCTGCCCGTACTGCGGAAGCATCTATTCCTTTGTGCCGCAGCTGGATCCCGGCGACATGGTGGCCGACCAGTATGAGATCAAGGGGTGTGTGGCCCACGGCGGGCTCGGCTGGGTGTACCTGGCTGTCGACCACAATGTCAACGAACGGCCGGTGGTTCTCAAAGGCCTGGTGCATTCCGGTGACGCCGAGGCCCAGGCGATCGCGATGGCCGAACGGCAGTTCCTGGCCGAGGTCGTCCACCCGTCGATCGTGAAGATCTTCAACTTCGTCGAGCACCCGGACTCCCGCGGCGAGCCGGTCGGCTACATCGTCATGGAGTACGTCGGCGGCAAGTCGCTGAAACTGCCCAAGGACGAGCGACTCGGGGTCTCCGAGGCGATCGCCTACATGCTCGAGATCCTGCCCGCGCTGGGCTATCTGCACTCGATCGGCCTGTGCTACAACGACCTCAAGCCGGAGAACATCATGGTCACCGAGGAGCAGCTCAAGCTCATCGACCTCGGCGCGGTCTCGCGGATCAACTCCTTCGGCTACCTGTACGGAACCCCGGGTTACCAGGCTCCCGAGATCGTGCGCACCGGGCCGACCATCGCGTCCGACATCTACACCGTGGGCCGCACTCTGGCCGCGTTGACGCTGAATCTGCGCACTCGCAAAGGCCGTTACGTCGACGGGCTGCCGCCCGATGATCCGGTGCTGGCCAAGTACGACTCCTTCGGCCGGCTGTTGCGCCGCGCGATCAACCCCGATCCGCGGCGCCGCTTCGCCACCGCCGAGGCGATGTCGTCGCAATTGCTCGGCGTGCTGCGTGAGGTCGTCGCCGAGGACACCGGGGTGCCCCGGCCCGGTCTGTCGACGGTGTTCACCCGAACCCGTTCCACGTTCGGGGTGGAACTGCTTGTCGCACATACTGATGTGTACCTCGACGGACTGGCACACGCTGAGAAGCTGACCGCACCGGAGATCGTGACGGCGCTACCGGTCCCGCTGGTCGACCCCACCGATGTGGCGGCCACGGTGCTGTCGGCGACGGTGCTGTCCCAGCCGGTGCAGACATTGGATTCGTTGCGTGCGGCCCGTCACGGTTCGCTGGACTCCGAGGGGATCGATCTCAGCGAGTCGGTGGAGCTTCCCCTGATGGAGGTGCGCGCGCTGCTCGACCTCGGTGACGTGGCCAAGGCGAACCGTAAGCTCGACGACCTGGCCGAGCGGGTGGGCTGGCGGTGGCGGCTGGTCTGGTTCAAGGCGGTCTCGGAGCTGTTGACCGGCGACTATGACTCGGCGACAAAACATTTCACCGAGGTTCTGGACACTTTTCCCGGTGAGCAGGCGCCGAAGCTGGCTCTTGCGGCCACCGCCGAGCTGGCGGGCACCTCTGGCGAGCGGCCGTTCTACCAATCGGTGTGGCACACCGACAACAACATCATCTCGGCGGGTTTCGGCCTGGCGCGCGCGCAGTCGGTCGAGGGTGAACGTGAGGCCGCCGTGCGCACCCTCGACGAAGTTCCGGTTTCCTCACGGCATTTCACCACCGCGCGGTTGACCAGTGCGGTGACCCTGATCTCTGGCCGCTCGGCGCAGGAACTCACCGAGGAGCAGATCCGCGACGCGGCCCGCCGCGTCGAGGCGCTGCCCGACAGCGAGCCGCGGGTGCTGCAGATTCGCGCACTGGTGCTGGGCACCGCGATGGACTGGATCACCGAGAACGAGGCCAGCACCAATCACATTCTCGGGTTCCCGTTCACCGACCACGGCTTGCGCCTGGGTGTCGAGGCCGCGCTGCGCAACCTGGCGCGGGTGGCTACCAGCCAGGCCCACCGCTACGCCCTGGTCGACATGGCCAACAACGTCCGGCCGACGAGCACGTTCTAGCCCGCCGGCCTCGAGTGTGCAATCACCGCAGGCCGAAGCGCTCGCGCAGCACCGGATCGTTCTGCCACCACAGCGCCGCCGCCCCGGCGTCCGGGGCGGCGGCCAGGCCGGCATCCACCCGGGCGGCCTTGACCCGCTCGTGGCGGCCGAGGGCCCGCATGAGGACCAGGATGAACGGAATGCCCACGACGTCACCGAGAATCCACAGGATGCCTGCCCCGATCGACTGGTCCACCCGCTGACTCGGACCCCAGCCGCGGTGCAGCGACGCGTAGTACTGGACCGCGATGACCGGACCGAGCCAGAGCACCACACCGAGGAGTCCGTCGGCGAGCGCCTCGATCACGCTGATCCCGATGGACAGCAGCGGTGAGTGCCGCGTGGGCACCGGGTCTGCTTGCAGCCGGGCGTAGAAGTACCCGAACCCGATGACCACCAGGGCGACTCGCGTCAGCGCCGCCAGCGCTCCGGTCATCGACGCCACGTACCACGGCGTGAGGTAGAGCAGCCACGGCGTGGCCAGCATGGCAATCGAGGTGGCGGGCGCCGAGCAGCCCACCCGCATCAGTCGGGACTGCAGGGCCGCTTCGACCACCCGGCCACCCCGCTGCGATCCCGCCCGCAGGGCCGTCAGCGGGCGTCCGAGCGCCAACAGGAACGGGACGACGAACAACAGCAGCAGAACCTGCAGCGCCCGGACCCAGAACAGCACCGGCGCGTAAACGGCCACGGCGCTGACCGTGGCCAGCACCCAGACCACCAATCCCACCCCGAAGCACGCGGCCTGACTGCGGCTGACCGCTACGCCCGCCGCTCGCCGACACCGGACGTACAAAGCACCGACCGCCGTGATCACCACCAGCGTGGGCACGTCGAGAGTCCACGACAGCAGGACCATGAGCGATGACGCTACGTGCGTTGCCTGGGAACCCGCCGTGACGTTGCTGGGCATCCTCGCCTGCGGGCCGCAGCTTTGTAAGCCTGGCAGCATGACCGTCCCCGTGCTCGGCACCTTCTCGCTCTCCGGCTTCCAGCACGGGTGGTTCTTCCTCTACGGGTTCATCGCCCTGGCCACGCTCGGCGGGTACCTGGCCGCTCAATTCGCCAAGCGCACCAGTGTTTTGCGTTTCGCGAACTTCGAACTCCTGTCCCGCATCGCCCCGCGGCCACCACGGCGGGCGCGCCACCTTCCCGCCGCTCTGCTGGTCGTCGCGCTGCTGACACTCACGGTCGCACTGGCAGGTCCAACCCACGATATGCGGGTGCCGCGCAACCGGGCGATCGTGATGCTCGTCATCGACGTGTCGGAGTCCATGGCGGCCAGTGACGTCGCTCCCAGCCGGCTGGCCGCGGCGAAGGATGCCGGCAAGGCGTTCGCCGACGAACTGACCCCCGGCATCAATCTCGGCCTTGTCGCATTCGCGGGCACCGCCTCGGTCCTGGTGCAGCCGACCACCAACCGCGCGCTCATGAAGGCGGCGATCGACAAGTTGCAGACGGCCGATCGGACGGCGACCGGTGAGGGCATTCTCACAGCCCTACAGGCGATCTCGACGGCCGACAACGTTCTCGGTGGCGGTGACGGTCCGCCGCCGGCCCGCATCGTTCTCGAATCGGACGGTAAGGAGACGGTGCCCCCCAACCCCGACGATGCACGGGGTGCGTTCAGTGCCGCACAGAGCGCCAAGGAGCAGGGCGTGCCGATCTCGTCGATCTCGTTCGGAACGCCGGACGGCGCGGTGGATCTGGACGGTCAGCACATCGCCGTCCCGGTCGACGATGCCACCCTCAAGCAGATCAGTGAGATCTCCGGCGGAGAGGTCTTCCACGCGGGCAGCCTGCCGCAACTCACCTCGGTCTATTCCACCCTGCAGCAGCAGATCGGGTACCAGTTGATCCCCGGCGACGCCAGCGCCGCCTGGGCGATCCTGGCGTCACTTCTGGTGGCGGGTTCGGCGTTGGCCGGCGTGCTGGTGAACAGCCGGATCCCGGCCTAGATCACCGTCAGGCACTCCCGGGCGATCGCCAGCTCCTCGTTGGTGGGGATCACCAGGACGGTGGTCGGCGACTTGTCGGCGGAGATCAACCGCGCACCGCGCGAAGGGCTGTCGTTGAGGTGTTCGTCGAGCTCGATGCCCAGCGGCGCCAACCCCGTCAGGGCGTCGCGCCGCACCGAGGCGTCGTTCTCCCCCACGCCGGCGGTGAACGTCAGCACGTCGGTGTGGCCGAGGATCGCCAGGTATGCGCCGATGTACTTGCGCAGCCGGTGAATGTAGACCTCGTAGGCCAATTGAGCGTGCTCGTCGCCGGATTCGATGCGCTGGTGCACCACCCGGAAGTCGATCTCACCGGCCAGGCCGAACATCCCGGACCGGCGGTTGAGCATCGACTCGATGTCCTCGACGCCCATCCCGGCGGCGCGCGACAGATAGCTGATCACACCCGGGTCGATGTCGCCGGACCGCGTGCCCATCACCAGGCCTTCCATCGGCGTCATGCCCATCGAGGTGTCGACCGGCCGCCCGCCGGCGATCGCCGAGGCCGACGCGCCGTTACCGAGGTGCAGCACGATCTGGTTCAACGTCTCCGGGGGCACACCGAGGAACTCCGCTGCTTGTCGGCTGACGTATTGGTGCGAGGTGCCGTGGAAGCCGTAGCGGCGAATCTGCCAGCGCGCAGCCAACTCCCGATCGATCGCATACGTCGCGGCGGCAGCGGGCAGGTCGTGGAAGAACGCGGTGTCGAATACAGCCACATGCGGGAGGTCGGGCAGCATCCGGCGGGCCACCTCGATTCCCAGCACCGCGGGCGGGTTGTGCAGGGGGGCCAATGCCGACAGCGCGCGCAGTTGGTCGAGCACGGCATCGTCGACCACCGTCGGGCGGAACAGGAGCTGCCCACCGTGGACCACCCGGTGTCCGACCGCGATCAGACCGAGGTCGTCGAGGTGCTGTCCGTCGGCGGTCAGCCGCTCGAACGCGAGCCGTAGCGCCGCCTCGTGGTCCGGGACACCCCCGTCGTCGCCGATCCGCTCGACGATGCCGTGCGCCACGGACTCACCGGTATCCGGTTGGATGAGTTGGTATTTCAGAGACGACGAACCGGAGTTGAGGACGAGAACGGTTCCTGATGTCGCCGGCCCAGCGGCTCCGGTACCCATCGTCAGTCCTCCTGTGCCTGGATCGCGGTGATCGCGACGGTATTGACGATGTCCTCCACCAGGGCACCGCGAGACAGGTCGTTGACCGGCTTGTTCAGCCCCTGCAGGACCGGACCGATCGCGATGGCACCGGCGCTTCGCTGCACGGCCTTGTAGGTGTTGTTGCCGGTGTTGAGGTCGGGGAAGATGAGCACCGTGGCCCGGCCGGCGACGTGCGAGCCGGGCATCTTCGCGGCAGCCACCGTCTCGTCGACGGCGGCGTCGTACTGGATCGGACCCTCCACCAGCAGGCTCGGCGCGCGGGTACGGACGAGTTGGGTTGCGGCGCGGACCTTCTCCACACCTGCTCCGCTGCCGGAGTCACCGGTCGAGTAGGACAGCATGGCCACCCTGGGTTCGATACCGAATTGGGCGGCGGTGCGGGCCGAGCTGATCGCGATGTCCGCCAGTTGTTCGGCGGTCGGGTCGGGCACGATCGCGCAGTCCCCGTAGGCCAGCACCCGATCGCTCAGGCACATCAGGAAGATGCTCGACACCGTGGAGACATCGGGTTGGGTCTTGATGATCTCGAAGGCCGGGCGAACCGTATGCGCGGTGGTGTGTGCCGCGCCCGACACCATGCCGTCGACGATGTCGTTGTGTACCAGCATCGTTCCGAAGTACGAGACGTCGGCGATGATCTCGCGGGCCTGCTCCAGGCTGATGCCCTTCTTCTTGCGAAGCTCGGCGTACTGCGCGGCGAACTGATCGCACAGCTCGCTGGTGCGCGGGTTGAGCACCGTCGCAGCACTCAGGTCGACACCCAGTTCGGCTGCGCGGGAACGTACTTGGGTCTCCTCGCCCAGGATCGTCAGCTCGGCAACCCCGCGGCGCAGCAGCCGGCCCGCCGCGCGCAGGATGCGGTCGTCGTCACCCTCCGGCAGCACAATGCGCTTGAGGTTCGCCTGCGCACGCTCCATCAGCTGGTGGGTGAACATCTGCGGGGTTGTCACCGTCGGAATCGGAATGGACAGCCGCTCGAGCAGCTCGGCGATGTCGACGTGGCGCTCCATCAGTTCGATGGCGGTGTCGACCTTGCGTTGCGACGTCGCCGTCACTCTGCCCCGCGCCCCCGCCACCGCGCTCGCGGTCTCGAAAGTGCCCAGGTCGGTGGCTACGATCGGCAGCCGAAGGCCCAGCCCGGTCACTAGTTCGGCGATACTGCGGTGCAGGGCCAGACCGCCGTTGAGGATCACAGCTGAGAGCGACGGAAATCCTTCTGCGGCATGGGCGCTCGCGACCGCGAGCACCACGTCGGAACGGTCTCCGGGGGTGATGACGGCAACACCCTCGGTCAACCTCTCCACGACGTGCTCGGCCGTCATACCCGCGACGAGCACGCCCATGACCTCGCGGCCCAGCAGCGACTCGTCGCCGTGGATCAGCACACCGTCGACCGCGGTCCGCAGATCAGCGACGGTCGGGGCCACCAGCAGCGGCTCCTCGGGAAGCACGTAGACGTGTGGGCCCAGCCCCTTGCAGGCCTCGGCGACGGCGTCCATCTGAGCGGGGTCACACCGGTTGGCCACCACCGCGGCGGTGTGGGCGTACTGCAACGCCAGTTCGGCCAGGCACAGTTCGATGACCTGGGCGACTTCCTGCGGGGTACGGTCGCGGGCCCGCACCGAGAGCACGACGGGGGCGCCGAGGTTGACCGCGATGCGGGCGTTCACGCTCAGTTCGGTGGGGGTGGCGACGTCGGTGTAGTCCGAGCCGACGATGACCACGGCGTCGCAGCGGTCGGCCATCGCGTGATACCGGTCGACGATATCGGCGATGGCCCCCTCAGGATCTTCGTGCAGCCGCTGGTAGCTCACCCCGACGCAGTCGTCGTAGGTCAGGCCCGCATTGCTGTGGGCCAGCAGCAACTCCAGGATGTAGTCGCGGTCCTCACGGCGGGTGATGGGCCGGAACACCCCGACTTTGGGCACCGTGGCGGTCAGGCGGTGCAGGATGCCCAGCGCGACGGTCGACTTTCCGGTGTCGCCCTCCGGGGAGGCGATGTAGATCGAGGTGGTCGCGCGGGCGGAGGTCACGGCTTCAGCATTCCTTAGTCCGCGGCGACCGCCAGCGAGTTAACCGAGTTTTCGCAATCTCGGTGCCAGATCCTTCTCGAAGAGTTCGAGGAACCGGCGCTGGTCGTGGCCCGGGGCGTGGAAGACGAGGTGGTTGAGCCCGTACTTGACGTAGTCGGCGACCTTCTCGACGGCCTCGTCGGGGTCCGACGACACGATCCACCGTTTGGCGACCTGTTCGATCGGCAGCGCGTCGGCGGCTTTCTCCATCTCGATCGGGTCGTCGATCGAATGCTTCTGCTCGGCGGTCAACGACAACGGTGCCCAGAACCGCGTATTCTCCAGCGCCAGTTCGGGATCAGTGTCGTAGGAGATCTTGATCTCGATCATCCTGTCGATGTCGTCGACGTTGCGGTCAGCCGCGGCTGCGCCTTCCTTGACGGCCGGGATCAGCTTCTCGGTGTAGAGCTCCTCGCCCTTGCCGGACGTGCAGATGAAGCCGTCGCCGGCTCGCCCGGCGTACTTGGCCACCGCGGGCCCACCCGCGGCGATGTAGACCGGAACGCCGCCTTCGGGGACGTCGTAGATCGACGCACCCTTGAGGTGGTAGTAGTCGCCGTCGAAGTCGACGCGGTCGCCTTGCCACAGCTCGCGCATCAGCCGCACCGACTCGCGCAGCCGGGCGAAGCGCTCCTTGAACTCGGGCCACTCGCCGACGAAACCGGTGGCGATCTCGTTGAGCGCCTCACCGGTGCCCACCCCGAGGAACACCCGGTCGGGGTACAGGCAGGCCATGGTCGCGAATGCCTGCGCGATCACGGCGGGGTTGTAGCGGAAAGTCGGTGTCAACACCGATGTGCCCAGAATGATCCGCTCGGTACGTTCACCCACCGCGGTCATCCAGGCCAACGAGAAGGGCGCATGGCCACCTTCGTGCCGCCACGGCTGGAAGTGGTCGCTGACCGTCGCACTGTCCATCCCGTGCGCCTCGGCGAGCACCGCCAGCTCCACCAACTCACGCGGCGCGAACTGCTCCGCCGACGCCTTGTATCCCAGTTTCAGTTCAGCCACACTCTCGTTTCTACTCCAATGGCGGCGGGACCGGCGGACCAGGTTGCCTAGACTGAGACATGCCCGCGGCACTGGAAGCCATCACCGACACGGTGCACGTCGCCAGAACCGAGCTGGTGAACTGGACACTTGTCACCGACAGCGCGGGCGTCATGCTCATCGACGCCGGCTTTCCCGGCAGTCGTGACGATGTTCTGACATCGCTGCGCCAGTTGGGATTCGGGCCAGCTGACGTGACCGCGATCCTGCTCACCCACGCCCATGTCGACCACTTCGGCTCGGCGATCTGGTTCGCCAAGACCCACGGCACCCCGGTGTACTGCCACGCCGACGAGGTGGGGCACTCCAAACGCGACTACCTCGAGCAGGCCGGCCCGGTGGACCTGCTGGCGCACGCCTGGCAGCCGCGCTGGATCAAGTGGTCGCTGGAGATCGCCGGCAAGGGTGCGCTGGTGCGCGCCGGCATCCCCAGCACCGAGGCACTGACCGACGACGTCGCTGCGAGGTTGCCCGGCAGGCCGCTGGCCGTGCCGACACCGGGGCACACCGGCGGGCACTGTTCCTACCTTGTCGACGGGGTGCTGGTCAGTGGTGATGCGCTGGTGACGGGTCACCCGCTGGCCCGCCGCCGCGGACCGCAACTTCTGCCGGGGGTGTTCAACCACGACGAGCAGGGCTGCGTACGCAGCCTGGCGGCGCTGGCCATGCTGGAGACCGACACGCTGATCCCCGGTCACGGCGAGGTGTGGCGGGGGCCTATCCGGGAAGCCGTTCGGCAGGCGACACCTGCTTGAGTTCCAGGTTCTCCCGCAGTGTCGCGCCGCTGTACTCGGTGCGGAACACGCCGCGCTCCTGCAGCAGGGGCACCACGGTGTCGACGAACTCGTCGAGGCCGTGCGGCGTGAGATGGGGCACCAGGATGAATCCGTCGCAGGCATCTGACTGCACGTAGTGGTCGATCTCGGCGGCGACGTGTGCGGCGGTGCCGACGAACTGCTGGCGGCTGGTCACGGCGATGACGAGTTCCCTGATGGACAGGTTCTCGGCCTCGGCGCGTTCGCGCCAGGCGGCGGCCAACGCCTTCGGGTCGCCGTGGCGCACCCGGCCCTGGGTGACCGTGGGATCGTCGGCGGGCTCGACGTCGGGAAGCGGACCGTCGGGGTCGTATACCGACAGATCGCGTTGCCAGACCTGTTCGAGCATCGCGATCGCGGTCTGCGGGCTGACCTGTTGGCGGCGGATGTGGCGGGCCTTCTCCTCCGCGTCGGCCGCACTGTCGCCGAGCACGAACGTCACGCCGGGAAACACCTTGAGCTGGTCGGGATCTCGGCCGTTGGCGGCGGCCCGGGCTTTGACGTCGGCGTAGTAGCGTTGCCCGGCCTCCAGCGTCCCGTGCACGGTGAACAACGCGTCAGCATGTTTGGCGCCGAAGTCGCGGCCCTCGTCGGAGTCGCCGGCCTGCAGCAGGATCGGGTGGCCCTGCGGGGTGGCGGGAAGCGTGGCGATGCCGCGAACGTCGAACTGGGGGCCGTGGTGTGTGACGGTGTGAATCCTGTCGTGGTCGAGGTACACGCCGGCGGCGGAGTCGGCCACGACAGCCCCGGGTGCCCAGCTGTCCCAGAACTCCCGGGCGACGGTGACGAATTCCTCGGCGCGGCGGTACCGGTCGGCATGGTCGAGGAAGCCGCCGCGGCGGAAGTTCTCCCCGGTGAACGCATCCGAGGAGGTGACCATGTTCCAGGCCGCCCGCCCGTCGGACAGGTGGTCGAGGGTGGCGAATTGTCGTGCCACCTCGAAGGGTTCGTTGAAGGTGGTGTTGATGGTTCCGGCCAGGCCGAGATGGTCGGTCACAGCGGCCAGCGCGGCGAGCACGGTGAAGGTATCCGGCCGTCCGACGACGTCGAGGTCGTGGACGCGGCCGCGATGCTCGCGCAGCCGCAAGCCTTCGGCAAGGAAGAAGAAGTCGAACAATCCCCGTTCGGCGGTGCGCGCCAGGTGGACGAAGGAGTCGAAGTCGACCTGGCTGCCCGACGTCGGGTCCGACCACACCGTGGTGCTGTTGACCCCGGGGAAATGCGCGGCGAGATGAACCTGCTTGCGCTGCTTGCCTTGCCGTGTCATGCCGTCAGCCCCCAGCGCCGGGCCAGCAGTTCATGGGAGCGCAGACGGTCGCTGTGACGGTGGGTTGCCGTGGTGACCACCAGTTCGTCGGCGCCGGTGACCCGTTGCAGCGCCGACAGCTTGTCGGCGACCTCGTCGGCGTCGCCGACGAACTGGGTTGCCAGGCGGTCCTCGACGACGGTGCGCTGGTCGTCGGTGAGCGTCGGGTAGTCATCGGGATCGGGGTAGGGCACTGCACCGCCCTGTGCCCGAATCGAATACACCCAGGAGCCGAACGGCGCGGCGAGGTGGCGGGCGGTCGCGGAGTCGTCGGCGACGACCACGTCGGCCGAGACCACGACATAGGGCTCCGACAGGAACGGCGACGGGGTGAACGCCGCCCGGTAGGCATCGACGGCCTCCAGTGCCGTGCCGGGGGTGCTGTGGTAGCTCGCGACGAACGGCAGGCCGCGTGCTCCGGCGACCGCCGCGCTCTGCCCCTTGCTGCTGCCGAAGATCCACGGCGTCAATGCCGAACCCTCGCCGGGTACGGCGCGCACCGGGAAGCCGTCGGCGGTGTGCTTGCCTTCCAGCAGGGCCAGGATGTCACCGACCTGGTCGGCGAAGTCAGGTGGCTGGGCTTCGGGCTGGGCCAGCACGGTTGCGAGCGCGCGCATCTTCGGGCTTGCCAACAGCACCCGGACGTCGAACTGGGGTGGGATCACCACCCCGTCGATCTCGCGCCAATCCTGTTGTCCGGTTTCCTGCTTCGGTGCCGACTCGCCACGCTCGACTTCTCGGCGCCGCTGTCCCGATCGGCCCAGCCCCAGGTCGATGCGGCCAGGGTGGAACGCATCGAGGATGCCGAAGCTCTCCACTACCGACAGTGCGGTGGTGTAGCCGAGTTGGACGGCGGCAGCGCCGACCCTGATGCGTTCGGTGACCGCCGCGATCTGGGCGATCAGCACCGCCGGACGAGAACTCGCCACGGCGACGAAGTGGTGTTCGGCAACCCAGTAGCGCCGGTATCCCCAACGCTCGGCGTGGCGGGCCAGATCGACCGAGTTATGCAGTGCTGCAGCGGCATCGGAACCGGCGCTGATCGGCGACAGATCCAGGATGGACAGGGGGACAGTCATGGCAACCTCACCGGGACATAACGGTTCGCGGCAGCCGGCAGCCCGAACCGCTCTCGCAGTGTCTCGGCGTCCCGGTAGCTCGACCGGAACCGCCCTGCGCGCTGTAGTGCCGGCACCACCTCGTCGGTGATCACCGGCAGATCGATGGCAGTGACCGCGGGTCGCAGCCGAAACCCATCGACACCGGCGTCGTGCCATGCGAGCAGGAGATCCACCAATTCGGTTGGGGCACCGCCCCACACCAGCGCATCGGAGCGCACGTCGGTGTCCCCGCCGAAGCTGACGACCAGATCGGCGATCACCCGCAGGTGCCCGCCGCCGGCTGCGGCCACCTCACCCAGGATCGAGCCGAGCGACACCTCATCGGCGGGCGTCACGAACACGATATCGGCTGAGCCGGAAGCAAATTCGTAGGCCGGCAGAGCGTGTGCCAGGGCGGCGACCACCGGCTGCCCCTGCGGCGGCCGGGGCGTGATCGAGGGTCCTTTGACCGAGAAGTGACGGCCGGTGAAGTCGATGTAGTGCAGCCGGTCCCGGTCGATGTAGCGCCCGCTGGGCACGTCGCGGATCACCGCGTCGTCTTCCCAGCTGTCCCACAATCGCCGGACCACCTCGACGACATCGGCTGCTTCGTCGAATAATTCGCCGGGCTCGGGCTTGCCCCGCCGACCGAACAGGGCCGCCGCCTGGGTGGTGGGGCTGACCCGTGCCTGCCACCCGGCGCGACCATGCGAGACGTAGTCCAGGGTCGCGATCGCCTTGGAGACGTGGAACGGCTCGGTGTGCGTCACCGTGGCGACCGGGATCAGCCCGATGTGCCGCGTCACCGGGGCGATCCGCGCTGCGACCAGCACCGCGTCGGCGCGCACGGCGGGCGGGTGAGTGTCGAAGGTGTCCTCGACCGTCAGGAAGTCCAGCAGGCCCTGCTCGGCGATACCCGCCTGCCGCGCCCAATGCCGGCCGGTGGTCACGGGGGCCGCGGCCGGATCGGCGGACAGCGTGCGCCGCCAGGCCTCGGGGTGCCAGCCGTACCCGTCGAGCGCGACACCGAGGTACAGCGGCTTCACGGCTGCACGAGTTTCTCGAAGGCGACCGGATACACCTCGCCGAACGCGGGCAGCGGCTCACTCAGGCGGGTGTAACCGCGGGCGAGGTAGAGCGCCTCGGCCTCCGGTTGGCGGTCACCGGTGGTCAGGTAGATCCGTTGATAGCCACGCTCGACGATCTCGGCTTCGAGTGCGTCGAGCAGCCGGCTGGCGTGGCCCTGGCGCCGGAATCGGTTGTCGGTCCAGATGCGCTTGAGTTCGGCGGTCTCGCGGCCGTCGACCACGCCGAACCTGCGGAACGCGCCGCCGGTCACCGGTTCGCCGTCGAGCACGCCGATCAGCAGTCCGCCTTGCGGCGGCTCGAACTCGTGGCCGGGGTAGCCGCGCAGGCCGCCGAGCACGGCGTCGACCGACCCGCCGTAGCGGGTCGCATACTCCACGGCGAGCTCGCTCAGCAGGGGCTGAGCCAGTTCGTCGTCCTGTCGAACGCGGACGAACCGCAATTCGCTGCGGGCGGACACAGTCATCACCTACCTGTCTACCGCGCGACAGCCCACCGCATTCCGCTGGCGGGTGATCAGCTCGCCATGATTGAAAATCTGCCCAGGTCGACTGTCCGCGCGGTCATTTCGGTGGGGGCAGTTGGGCTTCGATCAACGGCAGGATCCGCTGCGCCAGGTACTCGTTGCCGGCCCGGGTCGGATGGACCCGGTCCCACCCGATGAGGTTCGGGTCGTCCCACCACCAGCGCTGCGCCAGCGGGTCGGCGAACGTGGCACCGATACCGGCGGCCTCGTCGCGCACGATGTCGCGAACCTGCCACACCTCGGGCGACGGATCGGGCCGCGGCCACGCCGGCCCGATCACCAGCAGCCGTGCCGCCGGGGCCGCCGTTCGCGCCCGCGCCAAGGTGTCGTGTACGGCGGACCGCAGGGTATCCGGCGGGGTTCCGACGTCGTTGGGGCTACCGAAGATGATGACGAGGTCGGTGGACGGCTGCACCGCGGGAAGCTTGTCGGCGAAGACGCCACCGCGGGTGCCGATGTTGACGTAGCCCGCGCCGCCTTCCCCGGCCACCGTCGGCTGGATCTCGTAGTGCAGGTCGCGTAACCGGCTCCACACCATCGCCGGCCACAGGTCGGGATCCTCGGGATCGTTGTCCACGCCGACCGTGTAGGAGTCGCCGATCACCACGACGTGCTCGCCGGGCAGCGCTGCCTGCTGCGCCGGGGTCAGACGGGGCGCGGGACCGCATGCGGCGAGAATCAGCGCCACGACCGTCGCTACCAGAACTGCCCTGCTCACGGGGCCACAGCCTACGCACCCAGGACCACTTCCCAGTCAAAATTGACACCTGTAAAGTTCATCGGCATGGACAACATCCGTGGCAAGACCATCGCCATCACCGGGGCGGCCCGCGGTATCGGCTTCGCCACCGCCCGCGCCCTGCTCCAGCGGGGTGCGCGGGTGGTGATCGGTGATCGTGACGTAGCGCTGGAGGAATCCGCCGTCGCCCAGCTCAGCAAGATCGGGCCGGTGTCGGGTTACCCGCTCGATGTCAGCGACGCCGAGTCGTTCGCGACCTTCCTGGACAAAGCCCGCGCCGACGGCGGCGGCCACATCGACGTGCTGATCAACAACGCCGGTGTGATGCCGGTCGGGCCGTTCCTCGACCACTCCGAGCAAGCCGTCCGCACCGCGGTCGAGGTCAACTTCTACGGGGTGCTCACCGGCTGCCGGCTGGTGCTGCCCGAGATGGTCAAACGCCGCAGCGGGCACATCATCAACATCGCCTCGATGGCGGGCATGCTGGCCGTTCCGGGCCAATCCCTTTATGCCGGAACTAAATTCGCCGTCGTGGGATTAACAACCGGGCTGTCCGACGAGTTCGCGCCGCAGGGGGTGCACGTCAGCTGCGTCATGCCGACATTCACCAACACCGAGCTCATCGCCGGCACCAACGCCACCGGCGCCAATAAGCCCGTGCAGCCCGAGGACATCGCCGCAGCGGTGGTCAAGACGCTCGACAAGCCGAAAACGGCTGTCTCCGTTCCCTATCCGTTGCGCTTCATCGCCGCCGGCACAGCGTTCCTGCCACCGCGGGCCCGGCGCTGGCTGAGCGCGAAGTCCGGTACCGACCGGGTCTTCCTCGACTTCGACGCAGGCGCGCGGGCCGCCTACGAGCAGCGTGCCCAGGCAGCCACTGGCGTCGTGGAACCGCCGACGACCGACTAGCCGAGATCGGGTACGGCGTCGCCGGGGCGGTAGGCCTCGATCGGCTCGATATTGTGCAGCAGCTTCTCCGGCTCGACGGTGTAGAGCTTGCCCTGCTCTCCCCCGGTGCCGACGAGCACCGCGGTGGCGCGTTCGGGGAAGTCGTCGCCGTTGCCGGAGAACGTGATCCAGATTCTGGTCACCGGTTCGAACTGCTCGTCGGAGAATTCGGCGGCCGACGGGGCGAAGTACCAGCTCAGCACCGTCTGGCTGGAGAATTCGGTGTCGAACGTCCACCCGCGCGAGAGCAGCCACTCATCGAAGGTCGCAGCGGCCTGCTCGAGTTCGTTTCCCTCGTCGTCGAAGCGGTCGCCGAGCAGCTCGTCCATCACCGGCTCGGGGATCCACCGCGAGTCGCGTGCGGCCTGCCGTTTCTTGCGGCGGGCTTTCTTGGCATCGGAGTGCCGGGACACCGCTAGCCCAGTGCCCGATCCAGGTCGGCGATGAGGTCCTCGGTGCCCTCCAGCCCCACCGAGACGCGCACCACGCCGTCGCCCAGGCCGATCGCGGCGCGCCCTTCGGGTCCCATCGCGCGATGGGTGGTGGTGGCGGGGTGCGTGATCAGCGACTTGGCGTCGCCGAGATTGTTGGATATGTCGATCACCTGCAGCTTGTCGAGAACCTCGAACGCCCGGTCCTTGCCACCGTCGAGTTCGAAGGTCACCACTGTGCCGCCGCCGCGCATCTGCCGCTTCGCCAGGTCGAACTGGGGATGCGATTCCAGGAACGGGTAGCGCACCCAGTTCACGCCGGGCTGGGTCTCCAGGAACTCGGCGATGCGCTGCGCGGAGCGGTTTGAGTAGTCCACCCGGACCGACATCGTCTCGAGGCCCTTGAGCAACACCCACGCGTTGAACGCCGACAGCGCGGGCCCGGTGTGGCGCATAAGTTTCTGCACCGGCCCGTCGATGTACTCCTTGTCGCCGAGGATCGCCCCGCCGAGCACCCGGCCCTGCCCGTCGATGTGCTTGGTGCCCGAGTACACCACGACGTCCACCCCGAGCGGGAAACCCTGCTGCAGCAGCGGGGTGGCAAAGACGTTGTCCAGCACTACTTTTGCACCGGCAGCGTGGGCGAGATCCGAGACCGCCGCGATGTCGACCAGCGACTGCATCGGGTTGGACGGCGTTTCGAAGAAGACTGCCTGGGTGGGCTTGCTCAGCGCTTCTTCCCACTGCGAGAGGTCCTCGCCGTCGACGAACTCGACCTCCACTCCCCAGCGCGGCAGGATCTCGCTACACACCACGAAACAGGAGCCGAACAGGCTGCGGGCGGCCACCAGCCGATCCCCCGCACCCAGCAATGCCCCCAGCGACGTGAACACCGCGGACATTCCGGAGGCGGTGGCGAACGCCGCGGGAGCACCCTCGATCAAGCGCAGCCGTTCCTCGAACATCGAGATCGTCGGGTTGCCGTAGCGGGAGTACACGTAGCGGTCGACCTCGCCGGTGAAGGCCTTCTCGGCCTCGCCCGCCGAGGAGTAGACGTATCCCGACGTCAGGTACATCGCTTCGGCGGTCTCCTCGAAGCCCGACCGCAGCAGGCCGCCGCGAACACCGATGGTGGCCTGGCTGACTCCGTCGGGCAGCGGCGCCGGAATCCGCACCGACGGCACCTCACTGGGTCCGGTCATGACTGCCGCCAGGGCAGGCCCAGTGCCCGCCAGCCGTTGACGCCCCGGTGGCCCTGCTCGTCGAGCTGTCCTTCGAAGCCGTCGAGCATGTTGTAGGACGGCGCGATACCGGCAGCCGTGGCGGCCTCGGCCGCGGGGATCGAGCGGTTGCCGGAGCGACAAAGGAAGACCACCGGGCGCTCGCCGGGCGTGACACCGGCGTCGATCAGCTCGGCGACGAAACCGTCGTTGCGCTGTCCGTTGCTGCGATTCCACTCCACGAACACCACGTTGCGGCCCAGGCTGGTCAGATCGGGCACACCGACCCAGCGCCATTCGGCGTCGGTGCGGCAGTCCACCAGCACCGCATCCGGGTTCTCGCTGAGCAGTTTCCAGCTGTCCTCGGGGGTGATGTCACCTGCATAGCTCACGGCCGTGAGTGTCGCACATACGCCTGAGATGAATCGAGTGCCGGCTAGGCCGGACCAGGCGAGCAGACCTTCCAGTCCCCGCTCTCCCGCACGAACGCCATCGAGGTGTCCAGGCGCTTGTCGGGCGTGCGCTCGAAGTGGTACACCACGGTCGCGGTAGCCCGATCGCCGTCGATCTTCACCGCCGTCACATCGTCGATGAAGCGTGCGCCGTGAGCGGTCGTCGACTGCTGTTGGCGGGCAAGGACTTCAGCTTCGGCGCCCTGTTGCTGGACGCAGGTGTACTTACGGAAGTCCGGATAGTTCTCGCGTTGCAGAGCGTCGTTCTGGCCCACCGCGGCGCGGCCCACCTGGGTGTCCTCGGTCATGCCGTCACCGCGGACCAGCCACGAGATGCCGACTCCGATCAGGACGAGCGCAACCACCCCCAGCGCGATGAGGATCGGCATCGGGCTCGACCCGCTGTTCTCTTGTTCGGTCATGACTCCCACAGCCTTCGCAGAGTGGTCGAGACCTGGCGCACCCGATCACGTGCGGTGGTGACGTCGCCCGCGGTGGCCAGCGCCAGCGCCAGCCGTAGCCGGGACGCGCCCTGGTGTCGCCAGAACAGCCGGACGTCGCTTTCGGGCACGGTCAGCGCCTCGGCGAGCACCGGAGCCGGCTCCGGATTGCGCTGGGGTCCGCTGTCAGCCTCGTCGGCGTAGGTGACCTCGGCCGCGCCGGGCGAGATCATGATGGTGTCGACCGGCAGGCCCAGCACGGCGCGGGCGTGCAACTCGAACTCCGAGAGCCGCTGGGTGCGCAGCGTCACCAGGGCACTGTCGCAGGGCCGAACCCGGACGTCGGAGAAGTACACCTCGTCGCCGCGAACCAGCAGTTCCACCGCGAACACCCCGCGACCGCCCAGGGCGCGCACGATCCGCGCGGCCACCGACTTCGCCGCGCCGAGCGCGGCCAGCGTCATGTGCTGCGGCTGCCATGACTCCAGGACACCGCCGTCGAGCTGGCGGTACCCGATCGGTTCGCAGAAATGCAGCTGCGGTCCGGCCGGGCCTTCGGTGCGCACCGTGAGCAGCGTGACTGCGTAGTCGATCTCCACGACGGTCTCGGCCAGCACCCGGTTGTGCGGTACCCGCCCGCCGGCATCGACGGCCCGCTGCCAGGCCGGCTCGACATCGTCGGGGCGCAGCAGCACCGACTGGCCCTGGCCGGGAGCGCCCACCACCGGCTTGACCACGAGCGGGAACCCGGCATGCTCGGCGACCGCCGCCAGTTCTGCCTCCGACCCGGCGAACCAGAAGGGTGCCGTCGGCAGACCCAGGTCGTCGGCGGCGAGCTTGCGGATGCCCTCGCGGTCCAGGCTCAGCCGGGTGGCGTGCACCGAAGGCACCACCTCGACGGCAGGGTTCTCCTCGACGGTCCGCAGCGCGTCGATCGCCACCGCGTTGGTGTTCACCACGAGAAAGTCGGGCCGGCTTTGCCGGACCGCGGCGGCGAGCTCCTCGGGATCGGTGATCGCCACCACGAGCGCTTCGTCAGCGGCATCGTGTGCCGGGGCACCGGCGTGGTGGTCTACGGCGATCACCTCGGCACCCAGGCGCTGGAACGCCAGCACCAGCTCGCGGCTCAGCTCACCGGATCCCACCAGCATCACACGCATGATGCCCAAGGATAGGTGCGCTCAGCTCCGGGCAGGCCAATGCCAGGACGGCTCGTCGAGCAGACCCTGGCCGACGATCGCGGTCTGGCCGTCGTCCTTGGTGAGTTCGACGGTATTGACCTCGCTTCGGTCTTCCAGCGCGGTCACCAGCCGTGCGGCGTGGGTGACGACGATGATCTGCGAACCCTCCGCCGCGCGGGTGATCAGCCGGGCCAGCGCGGGCAGCAGATCAGGGTGCAGGCTGGCCTCGGGTTCGTTGAGGACCGTCAGTTCGGCCGGACGCGGTGTCAGCAGCGCCGCCACCCACAACAGGTAGCGCAGGGTGCCGTCGGAGAGTTCGGCGGCGGTCAGGGCACGCAGCATTCCCGGCTGGCGCAGTGTCACCTCGAAGCGGGCGTCTGTGCAGTCGATCTCTACCCGGCTACCGGGAAAGGCGTCGTCGACCGCCTCGGCCATTGCCGCGGCGTCCCCGACCTCGGCGATGGTCTGCAGCGCCGCTGCGAGGTCGGAACCGTCATGGTTCATCACCGTGGTCCGGGTGCCGATCTGGGACTGCCGCGCCGGGGCGTCGCCGTCGGTGCGGACGTGGTCGTAGAACCGCCAGGACCGCACCCGTTCGCGCAGTGCGAGCAGTTCCGGTGCGGCCTGCGGATCGCCGACCTCGCTGAGCATGCTGTCGAACGGACGCAGTCCAGCCGGCGTGATTCGCCAGCCGCCGTCGATGTCGCGGATGCGCACCGCAGGGCCCAGGCGCTCGGCAAGCAGGGTCGCGGGCCGCAACACCGGGCCGGCCCAGACCGCCTCGGACTTGACCTCCGGGTCCAGGTTGAACGCGGTGCGACCGGGGACGGGTACGCCGAAGTCGACGGCGTAGCCCAGGTCCTCGCCGGCGAAGCCCAGTTTGAGGCTCGCCGGGCCTGTCTTGCCCTGCCCGGCCCACATGGTCGAACTCAGACCGCCCTCGCGGGCCAGCGCGCTGACCGACCCGTTGCGGGCGCAGTCGGCGAGCAATCGCAAGGCGCGGTACAGACTCGACTTGCCGCTGCCGTTGGGACCGGTGACGACGTTGCAACGCCCCAGGGGGACGACAAGCCGGCGCAGCGATCGGTAGTTCTCCACAGCGACGGTGTCGAGCACGGCGCCAGCTAACCAGGCGGCGCCGACAGGTCGGCGCGGAACCCGGCCATCGCGGTCAGCACCGCGGCGAACACCCGATGGGCGGCCGCCAGGTCGGACTCCGGCAGATCCGCCAGTGCACGGTGGGTGTGCGTGGCCAGTGGGGTGAAGAACGCCTTGCCCACCTCGATGCCGTGATCCGCGTACCGCAGGATCACCTTGCGCCGGTCGGCCGGGTGGGATTCCCGGCGCAGATGACCCGACTCGATCATCCGCTCGACCAGGTAGGTAATGGCCGCACCGGACATCCCCATCCGGTTCTTCAGTTCCCCCGCCGTCAGCGGGGTCCCCGCGTTCTCGGCGACCATGATGTGCACCAGCGCGCGGAAGTCGTTGGCGGACATGTCGTGCACACCGGCGAACGCCCGGCCGATCTGGTCGGACTCCGCGGAGAGCGCCTGTACATCGGCGACCACCGCGGATTCCAGAGCGGGCCGGCGCGATTCGTCCATGACGCCAGCATATCCCTTAAGTAGATGAACTGTTAAGAATATGAAGCTATGCTGGTCGCCATGCGTAAGACGCCTCAACCGACACCGCCGATGTGGGACCGCATCGGCGAGCTGCTCTCCGTCCGCTTCTCCTGGGTGATCGCGGTGCTCGTGGCCATGATCGGCGTCGGGCTCATGGGCGCCCTCGGCGAAAGCGCATCGGCCGACAAGTCGCCGGTCTCCCTGCCGCCGGGCGCGGAGTCAGCGAAAGCGGCGGCGTTGCTCAAGGAGTTCCCCGGCGGCGACCAGGCACCGGTGATCCTGGTCGCCACCCGCGGCGACGGCGGCACACTGTCGCCATCGGATCTCGCCGCGGCCGAGGACGCCCGCGGCCGGATGGTCGCCGTCGCCGGCCCTGCGGGTCCGCCGATCCCTGTCGTGCCGTCGACCGACGGCAAGGCCGCCCTGGCGCCGGTGCCGCTGGACTCCACACTGTCCGGGTTCGCGCTCAGCGACACAGTCAAGGAACTTCGCGAGGCCGCCAAAGACGGGCTGCCGGGCGATCTGGTGGTCAATGTCACCGGCGGCCCGGCGTTCGGCGCCGATATCGCCAACGCCTTTTCCGGGGCCAACGTCACCCTGCTGGCCGTCACCGGCGCCGTGGTGGCGCTGCTGCTGATCATCACTTACCGCTCCCCCGTGCTGTGGCTGGTGCCGCTTCTGGTCATCGCTTTCGCCGACCGGGTGGCTGCCGTGGTGGGATCGGCGATCGCCGATGCCAGCGGGATGACGGCCGACGGCTCGACCTCAGGTATCACCAGCGTGCTGGTGTTCGGCGCCGGCACCAACTATGCGCTGCTGCTGATTTCGCGCTACCGCGAAGAACTGCGCCACACGCCGGAGCCGCCCGGCCGGCGACATCCGGTCGAGCACCACCGCCAGGCGTTACAAACGGCGGTGCGCCATGCCGGTCCGGCCATCGTGGCCAGCAACGCGACCGTGGTCCTGGCGCTGCTGACACTGCTGTTCGCGTCCTCGCCGAGCACTCGCAGCCTCGGCGTGCAGGCCGCGTCAGGACTTCTGGTGGCTGCGGTGTTCGTGCTGCTGATGCTCCCGCCGCTGCTGGCCCTGTTCGGCCGGAAGTTGTTCTGGCCCTTCGTCCCCAAGGCCGGATCCGAGGAGATCACCACCACCGGCGCGTGGCATCGGATAGCAGACTGGGTGTCCCAGCACGCCACCCGGGTCGCCGTCGTATCGATCGCCGCATTGGCCGTGCTCGCCACCGGCCTGCTCGCGACCCCGGTCGGCCTCAACCAGATCGACCAGTTCCGGGTGAGCGCGGACTCCGTCACCGGCTTCAAAACCCTGTCAGCTCACTACCCCAGCGGCCTGACCGACCCCACCCGGGTGTTCGGCCATACCGACAAGGCCGACGCCGTCGCCGCCGCGATCCAGGGCACCCCCGGGGTAGTGTCGGTGAACCTTGCCGGCCAGTCCCCCACCGGACTGACCCAGTGGCAGGTCGTCACCGACGCCGCACCAGGCTCGCAGAAGGCATTCGATACCGTTGCAGCGCTTCGCAGTTCCCTGAGGGACGCCGACCCCGGTGCGCTCGTCGGCGGCTCCGATGCGCAGGCGTTCGACGCCAAGACAGCCGCGATCCACGACCGCTGGGTGGTGATCCCCGCCATCCTGATCATCGTGCTCGCCGTGCTATACGTGCTCCTGCGGGCGATGATCGCACCGCTGGTACTGGTCGCCGCGACCGTCTTGTCGACGATGGCCGCACTCGGCCTCGGCGGCTGGGTGAGCGTTCACGTGCTCGGCTTCCCAGCCCTCGACATCACCACACCGCTGTTCGCCTTCCTGTTCCTGGTGGCCCTCGGCGTGGATTACACGATCTTCCTCGTCACCAGGGCCCGGGAAGAGACGCCGATGTACGGCACCCGCGGTGGCATCGTGCGCGCGGTGTCGGCCACCGGCGCGGTGATCACCAGTGCGGGAATCGTTTTGGCCGCGGTGTTCTGCGTGCTTGGTGTGCTGCCTCTGATCGTGCTGACCCAGTTGGGCATCATCGTGGGCCTGGGCATCCTGCTGGACACCTTCGTGGTCCGCACCGTGGTGATCCCGGCGCTGTTCACCTTGATCGGCCCGCGGATCTGGTGGCCGGCGTTCAAGCGCGAGGAGATCGAGGCGCCTTAGTGGCCAGCGCCGCCGGGTCCACCGCCGTTGTTGTTCTTGGGGCCGCCGTTGTTGTTCTCGCCCGGACCGTTGTAGCCGCTGTTACCGGAGTTGAGCGGGGGCGTCGTCACGGGGGCGGTCATCGTCGGGGTGAATTTGTTTGCCCCGCCGTCGGTTCCAGCACTCTTCTCGGTCTGGGTAACACTTGGACTGGACGTGGTGGCCGGTGCTGGCGACTCGTTATGCCCGCACGCGCCGATAAGGCCGGCCAGCGTCATCATCACCGCGGCACCGACAACTCTCGCGGGTGCTCGGTGGCGCTCTCGGGATGAATCGTTCGCGAACATAATCGCCCTCTCTTTCACTGTGCCTGACATGGATGTCACGCGGGTGGTCATCGTCAGCTACATCTGGACGCTGGTGGGGATGGTAGAAGCAGCCTGGCCGGAGTGGCCGAGGATCGCCGCGAAGGCGTAGTCGCTCTGGCTGAGGCTGCTGCTGGTCGGTGAGGCCCACCGCGTTCCGGCGCCGGAACCGTTATCGCGGGCCAGCGACCACATCGAGAGCTCCGCGATACGCGGGTCCGTCGCCGCATACGCCACCAGTTCGCGTGCGTCGGCAAGGGTGAAAACCTCGCTCGAGACGTCGTTCTGGCCGATCATCGGAGTCACCCCGATCTTGGTGTCGGCCAGTCCGATCTTGTCGAGCTGGGCCTCGGTGCTCTGGACCGCCAGGATTGCGCTGAGCCCCATGTCACCGCCATTGTCGACGGCCGAGCCGTAGTCCATGGCCATGATGTTGACGATGTCGACGTGGGCCCCGGCGGTCGTCGCCGCCGCGAGGACGCTGAGACCATCCTGGGTGAGCCCGGTAGGGAGAACGGGCAGCGTGAAGCTGATCCTCAGTCCGGGGTTTGCAGCCTGCAGGGCGGCGATGGCTTGGCCGCGAATCTGATTGGCTGCCGCGTTGGCCGTCGCCGATCCCTCGACATCGAAATCCAGGGAGTTGACGCCGTAGCGGTCGATGACCGACTGCAATTGGCTCTGCAGTTGACGTGCCGACGTCGCTGCCACAGCCGGGTCCACCCCGACCGCACCGCCCAAAGAGATCGTCACGTCGACGTTGTTGCTCTGCAATTGC
The DNA here is from genome assembly GCF_036023875.1 of Mycobacterium sp. NBC_00419. Classification (NCBI taxonomy): domain Bacteria; kingdom Bacillati; phylum Actinomycetota; class Actinomycetes; order Mycobacteriales; family Mycobacteriaceae; genus Mycobacterium; species Mycobacterium sp. NBC_00419. The sequence goes on along the minus strand of NZ_CP107931.1, from coordinate 3,411,455 downwards.
TGCACAACGGTTTTGATCGAGGTTCCGTTGGACAGCTGGTCGTTGGCGATTGATCCGCTACCACCCCACCCGATGTTTCCCGAACCGCTGCTCTGCAGGAAGGCCAGTGTGACGTGGTCCAGGCCGGCCTGCTGTGCCATCGACACGACGTTCTGGCCGACGGTGAGCGACATGTCGACGTACGGCGAGAAGTAATACCCGGCGGTCGAGCCCTGGGCCGAGGTCGTCACCGACAGTGGGGAACTCTGCGCAGACGCCCCGTAGGAGTTGACCGCTGCGACAGTGAACATATATGCGGTCGAGGGCGTCAGTCCGCTGACGAACGCTGAGGTGCCCGCGACCGTCGCTGTCTTGAGTCCGTCTTGGAAGACGTCGTAGCTCGCCGCGTATCCACCGCCGTTGCTCCACGACAGGGACACCGCGTTCGCGCTGACGCTCGACACGGCAAGGTTGACGGGAGCTGACGGCGCTGCCGTGGCAGTCGGTCCGACGAGAGTCCATGCCTGACCGGATCCGACGGCACCGCTGTTGGTCGCCGGATCGGCGCCGCTGGTCCACCAGTTGGCCTGGTAGGTAATCCCGTTCGCGGTCACAAGCGCTCCCGCGGTGTACACCGAGCCGGCCGAGTAGGTCACGACTCCGCTGGAATTCGTCGTGCCCGTGCCACTCGTGCCGGAGCTACTCGTTCCGGAACCAGTCGTGCCGGAACCGGTCGTGCCCGAGGAGACGACGGTCCAGGGCTGACCGGATCCGACAGCACCACTATGGGTCGCCGGATCGGCGCCACTGGTCCACCAATTAGCTTCGTAGGTAACACCATCCACGGTCACCACGGCTCCAGAGGTGTACACCGAACCAGCTTCGTACGTACCGGTAGTGCCCGAACCCGTCGTGCCGGAACCCGTCGCGCCCGAACCCGTCGTGCCGGAACCCGAGGACACGACGGTCCAGGGCTGACCGGAACCGGCGGCGCCGTTGTTGGTCGTCGGATCCGCGCCGCTGGTCCACCAGTTCGCTCGGTAGGTCACCCCGTTCACAGTCACCACCTGACCGCCGGTGTACACGCCGGAAGCCTCGTAGGCGGTTGTGGTCGTCGCTACGCCGTTCGACGCGACTGCGGCTCCGGCGGAGTTCACCGCGGAGGCGGACCGCACCGTCGTCGCGGCGACTGCCGGTGTGGTCGCAGTCTTCGTCGTCCCCACCGACGGTGTGCGCTTAGCCGAACCCGAAGATTTGGCGGCACGGCCCGCAGGCTGGGCGGTCGCCCCGCCTTTGGTCGGCGACTGCGCGTTCGGCGAAGCTGCACTGCCAGCAGAAGATCCGTCGTCGGCGTGGGCCACGCCGGATCCGTAGGCCAGCGCGGCACCCATGCCTAGGGCGACTGCCCCGGCGCCCAGCCACGAGTAGGGCTCGATTCGGCGCTGCGACCGCTTGCGGTGGCGCCCGCTATTCGCCTGTGCGTGCCGGTGGACGGCCGTTCTGGGCGACGACGAGTGAGTTCCCACGGCAGTTCCTCCTCGATGTCGAGTTGGCATGGACTTCCCGACAGACCGCGTGTCGGCATTGCCATTCACGCCGCCGGTGAGGCGTCTGGCTGCCCTCGTTGGCTTTAATTCCTAACGGCAGCAAGCTATCTGAAAACACTCAACCCGATGCCGTCGAATCGGTTGTGGACGCCCGGATTCGGGGGCCACTCGGTGTTCCGCCCCGGCCGGCCGACGTCGTCGCGCATCGTGGAGACAGGGCGCCTGGCACCGACGGGCGTCGCTCTCGGCGCCGCCATGCCGTGATGGAAGGCGACGGCGGCCTAGCGCACCGGATTTGCGCGGTGAGCTGGACTTACACCGCGGCTGGGCGCACCACGGTATCGCCTCGCATCGTTGGTACTGGCGGCATCGGGGCCGGCCTTGTGGCGTCGGCCGGGCATCGTCGGAACACGTCCCCGACGGCGCTCGGGAGTGCGCTGTTTTACTGTCCCGAGAATCGGGACGGGGCAACGGTTCCCGATCGGCCGGCAGCTACTGCCCGATCACCGATCACGCTCGTACGGCGATGACGCGGGCAGCGGCCTCCACCGCGGCCGCACGGCGGCGCGCCACTACGGCCGGATCGTCGGACACGGCGTTGGGATCGGGTGAATGCGCCCAGGCCAGTCCGATCCCGAACAACAACATCAGAAGATCGAACGGCTGCCACACCGGATCGACGTAACCCCTGTCCTGGGCGACGCGGAGTGCCTCGACAGTGTCGTCGACGACGGAGTGACCATCGGCCTGCGGTTCGTCGAGGACGACCCCTTCCAGGCGTGCCCAGTTGTTCATCCGCACATGCTCGGGTTGTTCGCGGGCCAGGTCGTAGATCTCGCCGACGAACTCGGCGACAGCATCAGGGCGCAGCGTCACCGCTTGGAAGAACTCGGCCGTGTCGCGGGCGACCACTGCACGAAACAGGGTCTCTTTGTCGCCGAAATGCGCGTAGAGGCGTTCCTTGCTGGCGGGCGCGGCCTTGGCGATCCGGTCGATACGGGCGCCGGCCAGCCCGTGCTGGGCGAACTCAGCGCGAGCCGCGGCCAAGATCTCATTCCGCAGCTCTGTCGCGTTCCGCACTCCCCGATCATAGCCAGACGAAATAGTCCGTCCGGTACGCTATAGTCAGACGAACGAACCAGTTCGTCTGGTCCGCGAAGCGCAATACGACCCCTGCGGTGCCGACCGCGGGCAGTGAAGGGAGCCGACCATGCCGGACCTGCGGCGTGTCACTGTGGTTCTGGACGTCATCTCCAAGGGCCGGGGTCCGCTGACCGTGACCGACCTGGCCACCCGCACCGGGCTCTCACGCTCCAGCGTTCACCGCATCCTGCAGGCCCTCGAACGCGAGCAGTACGTGACGCGTGTGGCGGCACGCACCTGCTACACGCTCGGCCCCGGACTGCTCAACTTCGGGATCGATGCACACCTGCGCCTGGTGTCCGCGAATCGGAGCCACCTGATCGCCCTCTCACGCGCGTTGGGTGAGAACACCGAGCTGGCCGTCGTCGGTGGCCACAACGCCGTCATCGTCGACGGGGTGAGCGGGCCGGAGCCGCTCGGCGGAACCGCAAGCATCGGCAAGCGTTTTCCGTTGCACGCCAACGGTTTAGGAAAAGCGCTGTTGTCGCGGATCACAGACAGTTCTCTGCACAGTCTCCTGCAGGGGCCGATGCCCCGGTTTACCCCGGCCACCGTCACCGATCGCGACGAACTAGTGAACCAACTGGAGACCATCAGGCGGCTGAACGTGGCCATCGATGCCGAAGAACACCGCACCGGAGTCTGCGCACTGGCCACGGCGATCAACGCGCCCATTGGGGGGCTGCAGGCGATCGGGGTCGTCATCCCCACCCGCCGAATGCGGCAGAAGCTCGGCGTGGCCATCGAGGCGCTTGCCCGGTTCAATCCCCAGATCGACGTGATGGCCGCGAAAACAGCGTTGGCTGCTGAGCTGACGTCGATCGAGACGCGGCCCGGCGCCACCTTCACCCCTTAGTATCGTTCGGCCCCGCCCCGGAGCCGGCGCACGAGCAGAAATGGATCACATGAGACATCGCACTTGGACCCGCATTCTGGCCCCGCTCGTCGCGGCCGTGTGCCTGCTGGCCACCGCGCCGGGGGCGGGCGCATGCACACGCGTCACTTGGCTGGGCCCCAACGGTGCGGTCATCACCGGAAGGTCGATGGACTGGCCGTACTCGTTCGACGCTCACCTCTACGTCATTCCGGAAGGCCTCACCCAGGACGGTTCCGGCGGTGTCAACTCCCTGTCGTGGACGAGCAAGTACGGCGCGGTCGTCGTCGCCGGTGCGGCGAATCCGGGCGGACCGGTCAACGGGGTCTTCGACGGCATGAACGAAACCGGGCTGGTGGCCAACCTGCTGTACCTGTCCGAAGCCGACTTCGGCCCCGCACCGACCGACAACCGGCCGCGGCTCTCGTTCGGCGGATGGGTGCAGTACGTCCTGACCAGTTTCTCTACCGTCAACGAAGTGGTCGACGCCTTCAGTAACCCGTCGATCTACATCGTCCCGGTCGACTTCGGCCCCAACAAGATCGGCAAACCGACCGTGCACCTGGCCGTCTCCGATGCCAGCGGCGATTCGGCGATCTTCGAATACCTCAACGGCAAGGTCGTGGTTCACCACGGCCGCCAGTACCAGGTCATGACCAACAGTCCGACCTATGACAAGCAGCTCGCGCTCGCCGCGCAGTGGAAGAACAGGGATCCCAACAGCGAGCTGCCGGGGTCCATCCGCTCGGAGGATCGATTTGTGCGCGCGTCCTACTACCTGAGCCAGCTGCCGCAGACCACCGATGATCGCAAGGCCGTGGCTGGCGTCTTCAGCGTGATGCGCAACGTATCGGTGCCCTGGGGTGTGTCCGACGCCGCGCACCCCAACCTGTCCCCGACGTATTGGCGGTCGGTCTCCGATGCGACCACCAAGGTGTACTACTTCGAATCCACGTTGAGCCCCAACATCGTCTGGGCGAACTTGAATCAGCTGAACTTTGCGCCCGGGTCAGGAGTGCGTGCCGTCTCTGTCGAGAACAACGATGCGATCATCGGCAATGTCGACGCCGACTTCGCCCCAGCCGAACCGATCACCTTCCTCGCGCCATGACCGCTCGGCGGCACGATGTGCTCGGTACGGCTAGCCATGCTCCCAGTACTCGTCGCGATGCCGCTCGAAAACCCCTGCGCGGGTGAGCAGTAGCACGCTCACGATGAGAACCCAGACCGGGAACGCCATCACGATCCACATGTTCAGGTCGCTGGCCACCAGGATGCCCACGGCCGCAAGGTAAGTCAGCCCCACGAGCCACTTCGGCATCAAGTCGGTGCGCAACCAGATGGTCGCCAGCGACATCATGAAGACGGCGGCCATCTTCACTGCGTACGTCTTCGACAGCGCCAGCACCGTCATCTGACCGAAGAGCGCGACGTCGGTGTTGATCTCGGTACCCGCGACCGCGAGGTTGCTGCCGGCAAGACCGGCTCCGACCGCCGAGGTCGCGAACATCATGGCCAGGAACAGCAGCCCGCTGCCCAGGAACACCGTGGAGAAAAACCTGTCCTCATAGCGCCCGAACCCGTCGCGGATCACGCCGATGAACCACAGGAAGCTGATCCCGGCGAACGGCATGAGCTTGGCCGCGACGTTCATCTTGGCGCTACCGGTGTCGAGCCACTGCGATCCCGGCGAGCCGCCTTCGGGCAGCGACGTCCGGATCAGGATGAGCACCGCGCCGAACAGCAGGGCGAACAGCACTCCGGCCAGGGCGGCGGCCCGCGGGGTTGTCAGTGCCTTGAGCGTCCTGGAGCGATGTTCGATCACGCCGTCATGGTGACAGATGTCAGGGCTGGCCGGGCAGCAGACGCACCATCAGACCATGAGCTTCAGCGAGCAGTTTTCCGTCCGGGTCGGTCATTTCGGCCTTGACGAACGCCTTGCGACCCTCCGCCCGGTCCAGCCAGCCCCGCACGGTCAGCGGCACGTCGATGGGTGTGACATTGCGGTAGTCGACGTGCAGGAAGGCGGTGCGGCTGATCGGGCGCCCGGTGGCGTGGATGACCATGCCGAACACGGAGTCGAACATCAACGGCAGTACCCCGCCGTGGACGGCGTAGTTACCGCCGACGTGGAACCGGCTGAACTGCACGCTGAGCTCGACGCCGTCGCCGGTGAACTTCGCTACGCGATAGGGCGCCATCAACAGGCTGCCTGCGCCGGGAAGGCTCGGCACCCGGTTGGCCGGACCCACGCCCTCGGGCGCCTCGAACGGCGCGAGCAGTGCGGCGAGTTCTTCGGCGCGGTCCGCGGCGACGTCCCAGGTATCGCGATCGGGGTCGGCCGACACCGCGAAGTCCTGCACCCGCCGCATCGCCTCAATGAACCGGCCGAAGCCCGGACCGGGGTCGGCGGGCTCGAACTTCGGGAAGCCGCCGTGGCGGTCGTACTCGGGGTCTACCTGGTGCGGGTCGCTCATCCCCGCGGCGCCAGTATGTCGCGCCGCACGATCGTCTGATCCCGGCCGGGGCCGACGCCGATGCACGAAACATGCGCTCCGGCAAGCTCTTCCAGCCGCAGCACATAATCACGTGCCTTCGCGGGCAGGTCGTCGAACTCGCGGGCTGTGGAGATGTCCTCCCACCAGCCGGGCAGTTCCTCGTAGATCGGCTCGGCGCGGGCGATGTCGCTCTGGGTCATCGGCATCTCGCTGGTGCGCTTGCCGTCGACCGTGTACCCGACGCAGACCGGCACGGTCTCCAGGCTCGACAACACGTCGAGCTTGGTCAGGAAGTAGTCGGTGATGCCGTTGACCCGGGTGGCGTAGCGCGCGATGACAGCGTCGAACCAGCCGCATCGCCGGGGCCGCCCGGTGGTGACGCCCACCTCGCCGCCGGTCTTGGACAGGTAGGCGCCGTACTCGTCGAACAGCTCGGTCGGGAACGGACCCGACCCGACCCGGGTGGTGTACGCCTTCAGGATTCCCAGCACGGTGGTGATCCGGGTCGGACCGATCCCGGATCCGACGGCCGCACCGCCGGCGGTGGGGTTCGACGACGTCACGTAGGGGTAGGTGCCGTGGTCGACGTCGAGCAGCGTGCCCTGCGAACCCTCCAGCAGCACGGTCTCGCCGGACTCCAGGGCATTGTTGAGCAGCAGCCGGGTGTCGGCGATGCGGTGTTTGAAGCCCTCGGCCTGTTCCAGCAGGGTCTCGACCACCTCGTCGGGGTCGAGCGCCTTGCGGTTGTAGATCTTGACCAGGATCTGGTTCTTGAGCTCCAGGGACGCGCCGATCTTGGCGGCCAGCAGGTCACGGTCGAGTACGTCGGCGACCCGGATGCCCATGCGGGCGATCTTGTCCTGATAACAGGGGCCGATGCCGCGACCGGTGGTGCCGATCTTCTTGCTGCCCATGTAGCGCTCGGTGACCTTGTCGATGGCCACGTGATACGGCATGAGCAGGTGCGCATCTGCCGAGATCAGCAGCCGCGACGTGTCGACACCCCGCTGGTCGAGGCCCGCCAGCTCGGTGAGCAGCACGCCGGGGTCGACGACCACCCCGTTGCCGATCACGTTGGTCACCCCGGGCGTCAGGATGCCCGACGGGATCAGGTGGAGTGCGAAGTTCTCACCCGTCGGCAGCACCACGGTATGGCCGGCATTGTTGCCGCCCTGATACCGCACCACCCACTGCACACGGCCACCGAGAAGATCGGTGGCTTTTCCCTTGCCTTCGTCACCCCACTGGGCGCCGATGAGGACGATTGCCGGCATGGCATTTCTCCTGCTTATTGTGGTCAAGCCGGTGACCCACCCTATCGGAGCGCGAGACGAGGAGTGTCGTTGACCAACACCGATATCTCCGTGTTGCGTTTCGGGGACCGTCGGATACCCCGTCCACTGGCCTCGTTGCGGTGCCACGACGCGGACGGCGCGGCGGGTATCGACGCCGCGGTCGAGGGGCTGCGACGGGTCGTCGTGGTGGGCACCGAGGCAGACCTGGCGACGGTGCTGACCCGGCTGCTGCGCACCGAACGGCTGGACGTCGAAGTCGCCCACGTGACGGGATGGCGCGGGGCGCGGGCGGCGGTAACGGCTGCGGCGCAACGGGTTCCGTTGATCCGCGACGAGTCGGGCACGGTGGTGGTGGGGGCGGCGTTGTGGCTGCCGCCCGGGGATGAGGCCACGCTGCACGGGGAAGCCGTCGTCGACGACGAGGTGCTCTTCGACGGGCCGGTCCGGGGTGTGCGGATCGAGCCCATGACGGCGATGCCGGGGCTGCGGGCCGCGGTCCTGACGGGCCGGATGCGCCCACAGCGCTGGCTGACAGGCCGGGCCGTCCAGTTCGGCGGCACGGGCGCCCGGGTGGTCCGGGACGGGGTGAGCGGGCCGCGCGAGGTCAAGCGGGCGGCGTTCTACCGGCACGTCACGGGGTGGCTGCGCGTCGGCTGACCGCGACGGATGACATGATCGCGCCGTGTGGTGGTTCTACACCGTCATTCTGGGCACGTCGTTCGCCCAGGTACTGGGTGAAATCGCGGTCGCCGTACGGGAGTGGTCGCGAGACCGCGAGCGGCGGCCATTCGTTCCTGCGCTGTTGTGGCAGGTGTTCCTGCTCGCGCTCATCGTCGAGGTGTGGCTGGCGGTGACCTACTACCGCGACACCGTCACGCAGATCTCGATCCTGGAGTTGCTCGGGTTCCTCGCCGTCCCCGCCGGAATTCTGATCATGTCGTTCCTGTTGCCCGCGGCGAAAAGTGACCCCGGCGACGTCCTGTCCCCGGCTGAGTCATTCGACCGGGTCCGGCGGGTGTTCTTCGGGGTGTTGATCGGCGTGGTCGCCATCAATCTGCTGCACGGGTTCGCGATCGGTCAGCAGGGATGGGACTCCGACCTGCTATTTCAGTCTCTGATCATCGCCGGCGGCGTCCTCGGGGTGTTCCTGCGGAGAACACTCGCCGACACCGCGCTCGCTGCGGTGATGATCGTCGTCCTTGCCGCCTACATCGGACTCGGCTACTCCACGGTCCTCATCGACAGCACCGGGTAGCTTCGTGGCGTGAGTGTCCGCCCCCTGCATCAGTCCGTGCGTCCGAGCCCGATCTTCCTGGTCATCGTCGCCGTCACCGTGCTGGGCGGGGTGCTGGCATGGCTCGCCGCGGACACCGTGCGGCCGATGGCCTACGCCGGGGTCGTCATCTTCGTCATCGCAGGCTGGGTGGTCTCGCTGTGCCTGCATGAGTTCGGGCACGCCTATACCGCGTGGCGGTTCGGCGACCACGACGTCGCGGTGCGTGGGTATCTCACGCTCAACCCGCTGAAGTACTCCAGCCCGCTGCTGTCGATCGGCCTTCCGCTGCTGTTCATCGCGTTGGGCGGGATCGGACTGCCGGGCGGAGCGGTGTACGTCCGTACCGGGCTGATGACGCCCCGGCAACGCACGATCGTCAGCCTCGCCGGCCCGTTCGCCAACCTGGTGCTCGGGGTGCTGCTGCTGGCCGCCACCCGGCTGTTCTACGACCCCGACCACGGCGTGTTCTGGTCAGCCGTCGCATTCCTGGGGTTTCTGCAGATCACGGCGTTGCTGCTGAACCTCCTGCCGATCCCCGGGCTGGACGGCTACGGCGCCCTGGAGCCGCATCTGAGCCCCGAGACGCAGCGGGCGGTGGCACCGGCCAAGCAGTTCGGGTTCTTGATCCTGCTGGTGGTCTTGCTGGCACCCGGGCCGAACCGGTGGTTCTTCTCCCTGGTGTACGGAGTCTTCGACGTCTCTGGCGTTCCCGGTGGTCTCGCGGCGATCGGAGCCCAGCTGACGCGGTTCTGGTCTGCCTGGGCATAAACGAAGACCGGGGCGTGACCGCAACGACCCCCTCTTTCGTTGCCGCCTCACCCCGGTCCTCATACCCCGGTAGGCATCACAAACATACTGACATGTATGTGAGTGCGGAAGTGACTTTCGTCCCTATTTACTAAAGCGTCATTAATTTGGGGACTCCAGCCAGTCGCGGAGCTCCGGATGCACCATCCGGCGCAGAACGGTGGCCGCGGTCTGCCACCGACGCTCGGCCTGGGTCTTGTCGGCATCGACGAAGCTGGGGATGAGAATGCCGCGCAGGGTGTCCATCGCGGTGTAGACGAACTCGAGCATTGCCGGGTGCAAGTGGTGCGGAACCGGCTCGAGCACGGCTGCGGTGACCGCACTGGCCGCGATCGGCGCGAACTTCGAAACCTCTCGGGCCAGCTCCGGATCAGTGCGGCCGGCAACCCAAAGTTCAACCACTGGAACGAATCCCGGTGCAGCGTGGACGTCCCAGATGAGGTCGAGAATCGCACCGATCGGGTCAGCGGCTCGGGTGAACCCGTCCTTGAACCCGGTGACCACGGTGGTGACAGTCCGGGCCGTCATGTGGTGCATCGCGGCCGTGATCATCTCGTGCTTGGAGCCGAAGTGATGCATCTGGGCGCCACGGGTCAGGCCCGCCATCTCGGCGATGCGCGGGGTGGTCGTGCCGGCATAGCCATAGATCGTCAAACACTCGACGGTCGCGTCCAGGAGTCGGGCACGGGTCGCCGCACTGCGTTCCTCTTGGGTCCGCCTGGGCTGGTTGGGCGACATCGACATGGCTCGAATTCTACTGAGGGTCTGTTTTCAGGTGAGGTTACATTCCCAATGGTACGTAAATGTGACCACAGGCGGGGGATCAAACGTCAGACCGTCGCTTGCGACATATGCAACTTCTTGCATATATTGCTCGGCATGGGAGCAGGGCACGACCACAGCCACGGCGCAGACACCCGCGTGAGCCGGATGCTCATCGCGGCGGCGATCCTGACCGTGTTCTTCGTCATCGAACTGACGACGGCGCTGATGATCGGATCGATCGCCCTGCTGGCGGACGCCGGGCACATGCTGACCGACCTGGTCGCGATGTTCATGGGCCTCACCGCGGTACTGCTGGCCAAGCACGGCCCCGCTTCCGCAGCACGCACCTACGGCTGGCACCGCGCCGAGGTGTTCACCGCCGTCGCCAATGCGGTGCTGCTGATCTGCCTGGCGATCTTCATCCTCTACGAGGCGTTCGAGCGCTTGGGTGATGCGCCGGAGGTTCCCGGCGTGCCGATGATCGTGGTGGCCATCGCGGGCCTGATCGCCAACGCGGTGGTCGTGCTCCTGCTGCGGTCCCAGTCCGAACAGAGCCTGGCCGTCAAAGGCGCCTACATGGAGGTGGTGGCCGACACCGTCGGCAGCGTCGGGGTGCTGATCGCCGGCATCGTCACGGTCACCACCAGCTGGCCGTATGCCGACGTGGTGGTCGCGGTCTTCGTCGCGCTCTGGGTGTTGCCCAGGGCGATCGCCCTGGCCAGGGCGGCTCTGCGGATTCTCTCCGAATCCTCACCACGCCACATCGACGTCGACGAACTGCGCACAGCGCTGGCAGCGGTCGACGGGGTCACCGAGGTGCACGATCTGCACGTGTGGACGCTGGTGCCGGGCAAGGACATGGCGACCGCCCACCTGACCAGCAGCGGGGATTCCGACCGGGTACTCGACGACGCCCGGGCGGTGCTGGCCGCCCGCGGCCTCGCGCATGCGACCATCCAGGTCGAGCCGCCCGGCTGCGCCGACGACTGCCCCGGTCAGACGGACTGGTAGCTAGTTGAGCGTCCCGTCGCGCTGGCCCGTCGGCCTGCGCGCGGCAATCAGCACTGCCATCCCCGCTACGGCCGGCTGGGCCGCGGGGGCGATGGGTTCCGGACTTATCGCCACCCTGGGCGCGTTCACCTCACGCTTCGGCGGGGGCCGCCCATACGTCAACCGCGGTATCGAACTGGCGGTGGTGGCGGTGTCACTTGCCGCGGCCGTCGCAGTGGGCGACTGGTCTGCTCAGGTGCCGTGGGCCGGTGTCATGACGGTGTCATTGGTCGCGGTCATGGCGGTGTGGCTGTGCAATGCGCTCTCCGTTGGGCCGCCGGGCGCTTATGTGTTCGTGGTGGCGTGTGCCGCCGGTATCGGGGTCTCGGCTGCCCACCTGGCCCCCTGGACGATCGGGGTGCTGGTGCTCGCCGGCGGAGCGGTGGCCTGGCTGGTACAGATGGCAGGCGCGCTGGTCGCGTTCCGGAGGCCCGAGCGTGCCGCCGTCGCGGCGGCAGCCGAGGCCGTCGCCGACTACATCGAGTCGGCTGACTCCCTGCAGGAACGGGCAGCCCGCCACCGCGCGGCCAGCGCGCTGCACAAGTCCTGGAGCGTTCTGGTCAACTACCAGCCGTTGGCGGCCTCCAAAACCAGCGTGCTGCACCGGCTGCGCGCGGCCAACCACGCGGTGCATGTCCTGTTCACCACCGCGGTGGCCGCCGCAGCACAGGGGTTCGCCCCGGCCGCGGACTCGGCGGAGACAGCGCGCCGGATCGGTGCGCTGCAGTTGGCACCGGAAACCGTCGCGGCCCGGCCGGCTGACCAGATACCGCTGGGCAGCCCGCCGCTGGTGACCGTGTTGCGCCGCGCGGTCAGCCCGGGCTCGCATGTCCGCCACATCATGCAACGGGTCGCCGTCGGAGTTCCGCTGGCCGGTGCGGCAGCGATGGCGTTGGGGATCGACCACGCGTACTGGGCCATGGCGGCTGCAGTGCTGGTGCTGCATCAGGGCGCCGACCGCAGCAAGACGTTGCGCCGAGGTGCCGAGCGGCTGGTGGGCACATGGGTGGGCCTCGGGCTGGCCGGGGTGATCCTGTCGCTACATCCTCGCGACCTGTGGCTGGTGCTGCTGTTGGCGCTGCTGAATCTCGTCATCGAGCTATTGGTGGTCCGAAACTACACATTGGCAACGGTTTTCATCACCACGACAGCGTTGACCATCTCGTCGGGAACCCACCCCGTCGACATCGGCCATCTGCTGCTGGCGCGTGGCACCGACACCCTCATCGGTTGTGCGGTCGGGGTGGCGGTCTTCTTGGTGGCGGCACGGTGGCAGGAGTCGACCCGGCTCATCGATGCGATCGCGCGCACGCTGGAGGCGGCCGCCGAGGTCTTCCCCTACATCGCCGCCGGCGACACCGCCGGTCTCGCGGCCCGTGCGGCCCGCCGAGATCTGCAGATCGCGGCGATCGGATTGATGGAAGCTGACGAGGCCGCCGCGGCCGGCGCACCACGCAACCGGGCGATCGCCGAACAACTGTTGCCGGCGGTCACCGCGAGTGAACAGTTGGCGTACCGCACAATCGCGGCCTGCTGGACCGTTGAACACCGGTCCGATGGCGTCGACTTCGGCCGGTCACTGTTCGGCGGACGTTCGGTTCAACCGGACGTCCTGGCCCTGCGTGAACTGGCGGCCGCGGTGCGCGGTGGCGAGGTGACGCCCGAGCCCGGCGATCCCCCGCCCTTCATTGCAGACCAGGTCATCGAGCTTCACCGATCGCTGGGCCACCTCGCCGAAATCGACGAAAGGTAGCGGTCATCTCGCAGTTCCGCGCCCAGAGGTGAATATGGGCGCGGAGTGCTGGACCGCTAGACCAGACCGAGTGCCGGACGGGCTGCCGGGTCGCAATCGTCAAGCAGGTCCAGGCAGCGGGCGAACTCGTCGGTTTCGCCGATGGTGTCGGCCGCGCGTGCGAGTGCGGCCACACAGCGCAAGAAACCGCGGTTGGGTTCGTGATGGAACGGGACGGGACCGAATCCCTTCCAGCCGTTGCGGCGCAGCTGGTCCAGACCACGGTGGTATCCGGTCCGCGCGTAGGCGTAGGCGGTGATCGCCTTGTCGTCGGCCAGCGCGTCCTCGGCCAGGCACGCCCACGCCACCGAGGCCGTCGGGTGAGCCGCCGCCACGATCGCCGGGTTCTCGCCGGCCTCCAGTTCGGCTTCGGCCTCGATATCACCGGGCAACAAGACTGGCGCGGGCCCGAGCAGATCCCCAAATGACGTCATCGGACCATTGTGCCGTGCCGCCGCGGCCCGGTGGGACCACCCAACCGATAGGGTCAAGAGCACCAGCACTCGAGGAGGACCGCAGCACGCCATGTCGAACCCGCCCGGGCCCGACCACGACGCCGACGAACCCGGCGCCGAAGACCACGGCGGTCAGCCGCCTCAGGACACCGAGGGCACCACAGAGGTGTTCACGGCGGCCGACCCCAACCCTGAACGTCGTTACACCGCACCAGGTTTCGATGCCGGCTCGACGCAGATCATCGACCGCCCGCCACCGGACCCCGAGACCGAGATCATCTCGACCCCGACCGAGGTCTTCCCCGTTGCCGAGCCACCGGTCCGCACCGGCCCGCAGCAGATCCTGCCGCGGGCGCCGCTGACGCGGCGGCGCAGCTGGGGTGTGGTGATCGCGGTCATCGCCGGCATCGCGGTGCTGGCGGCCGTGGCGATCCTGGCCGTCATCCTGTTCACCCGGAGCAACGCGCCCAAGGTGTCCCAGGAAGAGCTCGTGCGCACCACCATCGAGAACTTCGACACCGCCGTCCAGAGCGGTGACCTGGCGACGCTGCGCACCATCACCTGCGGGCCGACCCGGGACAGCTACGTCAACTACGACGACCGGGCCTGGACCGACACCCACGCGCGGGTGGCTGCCGCCCGTCAGTACCCGGTGGTGGCCAGCATCGACGAGGTGGTGGTCAACGGCGAGCACGCCGAGGCCAACGTCACCTCGTTCATGGCGTTCGACCCCGCGACCCGCTCAATCCGCAGCTTCGACCTGCAGTTCCGCGACAACCAGTGGAAGATCTGCCAGACCTCCTAGTGATGTGGGCAGTCAGCCCGCGGAGACCGAACGCCCGGCGCTGTGCAGGTCGTTGCAGGCCTCGACCACGCGCTCGGACATGCCCGCCTCGGCCTTCTTGAGGTAGCTGCGCGGGTCGTAGACCTTTTTGTTGCCCACCTCGCCGTCGATCTTGAGCACGCCGTCGTAGTTGGCGAACATGTGGCCGGCCAGCGGCCGGGTGAACGCGTACTGGGTGTCGGTGTCGACGTTCATTTTCACCACGCCGTACTTCAGTGCGTCCTCGATCTCGGACTTCAGCGAGCCCGAGCCGCCGTGGAAGACGAAGTCGAACGGCTTGGAGCCCTCCGCCAGGCCCAGCTTGGCCGACGCCACCCGCTGGCCCTCGGCGAGCACCTCGGGCTTGAGCACCACATTGCCCGGCTTGTAGACGCCATGGACGTTGCCGAAGGTCGCGGCCAGCAGGTACTGGCCGTGCTCACCTGCACCGAGGGCGTCGATGGTCGCCTCGAAGTCCTCAGAGCTGGTGTAGAGCTTCTCGTTGATCTCGGCTTCCACACCGTCCTCTTCACCGCCGACCACGCCGATCTCCACCTCGAGGATGATTCTGGCGGCAGCAGCCTGCTTCAGCAGTTCCTGGGCGATCGCCAGGTTCTCTGTGATCGGCACGGCCGACCCGTCCCACATGTGCGACTGGAACAGCGGATCGTTGCCCTTGGCGACCCGCTCGGCCGAGATGGCCAGCAGCGGGCGTACGTAGGTGTCGAGCTTGTCCTTGGGGCAGTGGTCGGTGTGCAGGGCGACGGTGATCGGGTACTTCGCCGCGATCACATGCGCGAACTCGGCCAGCGCCACCGCACCGGTGACCATGTCCTTGACCCCCAGACCGGAGCCGAACTCGGCGCCGCCGGTCGAGAACTGGATGATCCCGTCACTGCCTGCGTCGGCGAAGCCCTTGATGGCGGCGTTGATGCTCTCCGAGCCCACACAGTTGATCGCTGGGAACGCAAAGGAGTGCTCCTTGGCGCGAGCCAGCATCTCCGCGTAGACCTCGGGGGTGGCGATGGGCATGGCACTTCCTCTCGGCAAGTTCGGCGCAACGGAGTCAGTATGACAAGAAGCCGGTCGGCTGGCACAGGGCGCTCGGGCGCCACCGGTACCCTTGGGCGTCGTGACCATCACCACCCTGGCCCTCATGCCGGATTTCCTCGACCCGATCAAACTGATCGAGCAGTTCGGCGCCTGGGCTCTGGTCGGCATTCTGGTCGTCGTCTTCGTCGAGTCCGGGGTGCTGTTCCCGGTGCTGCCGGGTGACACCCTGCTCTTCGTGGCGGGCATGCTCGCCGCCGGAACCGCCGCGCGCGGCGCCGCCGTGGACGCCAACTTTCAGTTGTGGCAGCTGCTGGTGTTCATCCCGATCGCCGCCATTCTCGGCGGCCAGGTCGGCTATTTCATCGGCCGCTTTCTCGGTACGGCGATGTTCAAGCCGAACGCGCGGATCCTCAAACAGCGCTACCTCGACGAAGCCCACCTATTCTTCGAGCAGCGCGGGCCGTTCGCGATCGTGCTCGCCCGTTTCGTCCCGATCGTGCGCACCCTGGCCCCGATCACGGCGGGCGCGGCCAAGATGAAGTACGCCGTCTTCACGCTGTACAACATCATCGGCGCGCTTTTGTGGGGTATCGGCCTGACATTGCTCGGCTATGGCCTCGGCCAGTTCGAGATCATCCAGAAGCTGATCGAGCCGATCTTCATCCTGATCGCGGTCGCCTCGATCGCGCCGATGGTGTGGGAGTGGTATCGGCGCCGCAAGGCGGCCGGCACGGCAACCGACGCGACGGACCCGGTCACCGAGCCGTAACCGGCCTCAACCGACGCCGCCCGGACGAAGGCGACCCCACCGCGTCCAGCCAGCTCCCAGGAAATGGCCAGCAGTTCTGCCAGGGACCGCGTCTACCTTTTCGGAATCTGTACGAAAGGACACAGGTTCCATGAAGCTCATTCTCAAGGCATCGGCAGTCGCAGCGGGTATTGGCTTGGCGACGCTCTTCGGCGGCACCGCAGTGGCTTTCGCGGGTAGCCCGACGACCACGCTGACGATTCAGGACGGCGACAGCGGCCACGACGGCGCGGCCATCGACAGCGACGGCACCCAGGGCAGCTACAAGGCGGCGATGGACGGCTCGGAGACCGGCCCGCTCATGGTTGCCACACCCCAGGACAAGGCGCACTCCACCAACGGCTGACGCCCCGGGGTGTCCTCGCTGAATCCATCAGCGCGGCAACAGAATTGCGCGGCCGCAGCGTCGACACCCCGCAGTAGCAGTCAGGTCACCCCCGGTGTCGCCGGCGCAAAATCACGACGAGGATGAGCAGGGCCAGCGCGGCGACGCCCGCTGCGGCGTACTTCGTCGCGGCGGTGCCGCCTGCCAGCTCGAGCAGGTCGATGGGCTCCGGCTCCGGGGCCGGGGTCAGACGGGGCGTCGGCTCGGCGACCGACGTAGCGGCGGGTTCGACAACCGGTTCGGCGGGCGCGTCACCCTCGCCGAGCTTGGCCTCCAGCGCGTCGACGAACTGTCCCAGCAGTTTCTCCGAGACCTGCTGGAGCATGCTGCTGCCGAACTGGGCCAGCTTCCCGACGATCTTGAGATCGGTGTCGACGCTGACGCGGGTGTTCTGACCCGCCTCGTGCAACTGCAGGGTGACTACCGCTGCGGCATTGCCCGTCCCCCGGGCCTCCTTGCCGCGCCCGTCGATCAGCGCGCGGTGCGCGACGTCGTCACGTTCCAGGAAGTGCGCCTTGCCGTTGAACTCACTGGTGACCGGACCCACCTTGACCTTGACCTTGCCGATGAAGTCGTCGCCCTCACGGCCCACCAACTGCGCGCCGGGCATCAACGGAACCACCTGCTCCATATCGCTGAGCACGGCCCAGGCCTTCGCGATCGGGACGCTGACGGTGAATTCGTTGGCGATCTTCATGGGTTCTCCTCATCGGTGGTGTCGTCGTCGTGGTGAATCCGGCCGGCGATATCTGACAGTGGACGCCCGCCGCCACCCCACTGCCGGGAGATGATCTCCGCAGCGATCGACACCGCTGTCTCCTGTGGTGTGCGCGCGCCGAGATCCAGTCCGATCGGGCTGGCCAGCCGGCTCAGCTCGGCGTCGGTCAGGCCCGCCTCGCGCAGCCGGGCGAGCCGGTCGTCATGGGTGCGGCGCGAGCCCATCGCCCCGATGTAGCCCACGTCGAGGCGCAGCGCCACGTCCAGCAGTGGGACATCGAATTTGGCGTCGTGGGTGAGCACACAGATGACCGTGCGGGCATCGATCGCTGCGGCGTCGACCTGCGCCGCCAGGTATCGGTGCGGCCAGTCCACGACCACCTCGTCGGCGGTGGGGAAACGCGCGCTGGTCGCGAAGACGGGTCGGGCGTCGCACACGGTGACCCGATAGCCGAGGAACGAACCCTGTTGAGCCACTGCTGCGGCGAAGTCGATGGCGCCGAAAACGAGCATCCGCGGGCGTGGCGCATGGCTGGCTACGAACACCTCCATGCCCTCACCGCGACGCTGACCGTCCGGGCCGTATGTCAGCACCTCGCTGCGCCCGGCGGCCAGCAGGCCGCGAGCATCGTCGGTCACCGCGTCGTCGGCCCGCGCGGACCCCAGGGTCCCTTCGACCCGCTCGGGCTCGATGACCAGCCGCTGGCCGATGCGTGCGGCGTCGTCGTGGGTGATCACAGTCGCGACCGCGACGGGGCGATGACCGTTGATCGCCTCGACGAGGCGATCGATGTGGGGGAAAGTATTGCGAGACAACGGTTCCACAAAGATGTCGAGGACTCCGCCGCACGTGAGACCGGCGGCGAAGGCGTCGTCGTCGCTGACCCCGTAGCGCTCGAGGCGCGGGACTCCGGTCTCGACGACCTCGACGGCGCTCTCGTAGACCGCACCCTCCACGCAGCCGCCCGACACCGACCCGGCGACCGAGCCATCGGGCGCCACCACCATCGCGGCACCGGGCTGCCTTGGCGCCGAACGGAAAGTGCGCACGACGGTGGCCAAGCCGGCGGTTTCGCCGGATCGCCAGATCGCGACGAGTTCCGCGAGGACGTCCTGCACGGCATCAAACGTAGGCGACGGGTTCCAGAACCGGCACCTGCGGGGTCGGCGAAACCTAAGCGAAGTGCTGAATTCTCAGCGGAATTGCGGGGATGGGCACCGCGGCGGTAGTGATCACGCGAGCCTGATCACGGCGGCATAGCCGTCGTGATCACCGGTGCTCGCCGCCTGGCTGGAGTATGTGTTGCCCAGGTTCACCAGACCCAGATCGCTGCCTCCGGCGCGGATCAGGCCGGCCCGCAGCGCCTCACGCGCGATGTGAAACGACACGTACAGGTGTCTGGGGACAAAGTGATACAGCCCGACCTGCTCACGACTGAACGACGCCGTCCACACGAAACCCGTCCCGCCTGACAGTGGAGCGGGGCCGAAGACCCGGCCATGGTTGTTGGGCAGCAGGAAGTTTCCGTCTGAATAGGCGCCCAGCGTGGTCGAGGGCTGCTGGGTGTAGATGACCCCGTCGATCAGTCCGGTGAAACCGGTGCTGTGGATCGACATACTGGGGAACCCTGCGGCGGCCATGGCCGCATTGAGCCGCTGGGTGGACTGCGCCACCGTGGTCGACGTCGAATCGACGATGACGATGTTGATCGGCTCGTAGAGCGTCTTGCATCCGTGCTTCACACCGCCCCAGTCGGCAACCGCGTTGTCCGGACGCAGCATCCACTTCCCGATGTCGCCGTACGGCGTGTGGGCGGTGTCGGCGGGTAAGGGCGGCGCGACGGTGACGACGCCGCCGGCAGGCACGTGCCAGCTGGCGACCCAGTCGACAACCTCGGAGACATCGCTGGGCGTGATCCCGCTGGCCCGCTGGGCCGGTCGGCCGACGGTAATCGTCGTTGTGCGGATGGCGGTGGCCACCGTCGCCGACGAGGCTCTGCGGGTGCCAACCGTGACGACCGGTGGCCGGGTGGACGGCGCGACCGCTGCGGACGGCGCAGCCGCGGTGCGCCGGGTACGCGCGGTCGCAGCGGTGGCTCTGCCGGACGGACCCGGCGAATGCGATGCGGTGCTGACCGACGAACTCGACGCGGAGTCCACGTCGGCTGAAGCGGCCCCCTGACCGGCCACCAGGACCGCCGCACCGAGTCCCAGCGTCACCGCCGCGGCGTACCACCACGACTTCGGTGCCGCTCGCGGCATGTCGGTGCTCCACGGGTTATCGGCCACACGGACCGGTCTTGCGCTGGAGCATACGGGCCGAACTGTGGCTCTGTGACGCACTCGGGAAATACGAACTCAGCGAGGTCTGGTGGCCTCCAGCGCACGGATCAAGCTGGCCGAATCGTAGGGTCCGCGGTGCCTGATCCCGTTGACGAAGAACGTCGGCGTCCCGTTGAGGTCCATCACCTCGGCGTCCTGAGCGTCATCCTCGACGCGGTGCAGCACCCTGGCCGAGTGCAGGTCGTCGTCGAACTGTGCGATGTCGCAGCCCACCTGGTCGGCGTAGCGATAGATGTGCTGCCATTCCAGGAAGTCCTGGAACTCGAACATCGTCGCGCCCATCTCGAAGAACTTGCCCTGCAACGCGGCCGCTTCGCTGGCGCGCGCGGCATCCAGTGATCGCGGGTGCACCCGTTCCAACGGCAAATGGCGCCACACGTACCGCAATTCGTCGCCGAAGTGTGCCCGAACCTCATCGATCGAACCGGTCGCCCGGCTGCAGAACGGGCACTCGAAGTCGCCGTACTCGACCAGCGTCAAGGGTGCCTCGGCGCGGCCACGGATGTGATCGCGCTCGGGGTCGACGTCGCGCACCAGCTTGAGCCCCACCGGAACCGGCGGGCTGAGCCGATCGGTGAGCCGAAAAATGGCCCAGCCCAACGTGAATGCCAACACCGACGCGAACAGCACACCGACCCGGGCTAGATCCTGGGACCTCGGATCCTTGATGGCGATGTCAACGATGAACAGCGCGATGGTGAAACCGATACCGGAGAGTGCGGCGCCGCCGGCCACCCGTCGCAAGGTCAGACCCGGCGCCAACCGGCCGAGGCCGGAGCGCTGGACCAACCAGGTGGCGCCGGTGATACCGATCAGCTTGCCGGCCACCAGGCCGACGACCACACCCCAGGTCAGCGGGGAACCGACGGCCTCGGCGATCGTCGCGGAGTCCAGGTGGACACCGGCATTCGCCAGCGCGAAGACCGGCAGTACGCCGAACGACACATACGGGCCGAAGGCGGTCACGAGTCGCTCGTTGATCGAGATGGAGTCGCGCAGGCTGCGGGTGGCGGCCCGGGCGTACTGCGAGTTGGGCGACTGCCGGAACGCCTGGATCACCTCGACGGCCGCCTCGACCCGCTGGCGCTCCGGGGTGAACACCGGGATGAGAAGTGCGACAGCAACTCCGGCCAGCGTCGGGTGGACTCCACCGGCGAACAGCGCCAGCCACAGCCCGACGCCCAGGATGGAATAGCCCAGCCCGCGGGCCGCCGCGGGCAGATACCGCACACCGACCAGTCCGGCCAGCAGGACCACCGCGATCAGGAGGGGAACGACCCTGATCTTGTCGGAGTAGAACAGCGCGATCGCCACCAGGGCACCGACATCGTCGACGACCGCCAGCGTCAGCAGGAATGTCCGCAGCCGCGCCGGGTACTTCGGGGCGATGATCGCCAACGCGCCGACCAGGAACGCAGTGTCGGTCGAGATGACCACACCCCACGCGCGGGCATCGTCGCCGGAGGGGTTGAACAGCAGGAAGATCAACGCGGGCAACGTCAGCCCGGCGAGTGCGGCCACCACCGGAACCAGCGCGCGAGACCGCTCGGTGAGCTCACCAATGGTGAACTGCGCCTTGACCTCCAGGCCGACGATGAAGAAGAAGAACGCCATCAGGCCGTCGTTGACCAGTTCCTTGACGGTCAGCTCGGCGTGCATATTGCCGACGCTCAGCCCGACAGAGGTTTCCCAGAACTCCGAATAGGTATGCGCCCAGGGGGAATTCGCCCACAACACCGCGGCCAGCGTGAAGGCCAGTAGCAAAGCTGCCGCGGCATTCTCGCCGAAGCGTTTGGCGGTCGGGTCACGACCGACTCGAATTGCCCTCACAGGGACACCGTGTGTGCGGCCTCCATCAGCATCCATCCTGACAGCTGCACGGACAGGTCGCGCTCCGGCATCGCTGACGAGTGCACCGCGCCCTCGATGAACTGTGCTTCGGAGCCACCGGCCGCGGGAACCTCGGCCGTCTGGTCCCAGAAGGCGCCGAACAGCGGCAGCCCGTCGACGGTCTGGCGGTTGTCCCAGGCCGCTTGTGCCGAGGCCTGCACGATCCTGCGGGCGGTGTCGCGCGCCGCAACATCCTCGGCCGCGTCACCCGGCAGGTCAGTCGCCGTCAAAGCCAGGTACCGGGCGGTGATGCCGGAGAACAGGCCGCCGTCTCCGCCGCCCGCACCCTTGATTACGCCGCCCGGCGCCATGTGCGCATCGATGGCGGCGACCAGTCGCCGCACCCGCGCGGGATGCCGCGCGTCGGCGGTCCGCACCGCCAGTTCGGTTTCCAGGCCCAGCACCACACCCTGGCAGTAGGTGTACTGGGCGCGCACCAGCGAGCCCGCCTTGATGCCGTCGAACACCAGATGGGTCTCGGGGTCGATCAACGTCTCGTCGATCCAGTCGGCCATCTGCTGAGCACGACGCAGCCGGTCGCCGTGGCGGGCCAGGAAGATTCCGGCCGGACCGTTGGCGGGCGCATTGAAGAACTGATCCTGCTTGCGCCATGGGATTCCGCCGCCGTCCTCGGGGACCCAGGATTTCACGAACTGCTCCGAGAGAGTCTTGAGAGCACGCTCACGATCGACGCCGGCGAGCCGGCCGGCACGCTCCAATGCCAGCGCCAGCCACGCCATGTCGTCGTAGTAGCTGTTGGTCCAGCGGCCGTTGTTGCGGATTCGGTGCCCGCGGATCTGCCGGGCGATACTGGTCAGCCGCTGCGGCTGCGGGTCGCGGGCCTGCGCGTCGACCAGGCAGTCCAGCAGATGTGCCTGCCACCAGTAGTGCCATGTGCCGTAGGACGAGTCACGGCGGGTGGGCGGCCAGCCGACCACACCGAGCTGGGTGCCGGGAAGCTGCCACAGTCGTTTGAGGTGTCGCTTCGCGATGGCGGCCTCGGCGCTGGCCGCCCGGTTCGCCCACAGCTGGTCCATGGTCTGCAATCCTGCCCTACCAAGCGCGGGAAAGGTCGGCCCACTGCCTGATCCAGGCGTGCATGGCGATTCCCGCCGCAACCGCGGCATTGATGCTGCGGGTGGAACCGAACTGGGCGATCGACACCGTCAGTGCGGCGCCGGTGTGCGCCGCCGCCGAGATGCCGGGCCCCTCCTGGCCGAACACCAGCAGGCAATCTTGTGGCAGCGCAGTCGTTTCCAGCGGAACGGCGCCGGGGATGTTGTCCACGGCGATCACGGTCAGCCCGGCTTCGGCCGCGAAACCCAACAGCGCCTCGGTGCTGTCGTGGTGGGTCAGGCGTTGGTAGCGGTCGGTGACCATGGCGCCACGGCGATTCCAGCGCCGACGTCCGACGATGTGCACGGAGTCGACGGCGAATGCGTTGGCGGTACGGACGACGGCGCCGATGTTCGCGTCGTTGCCGAAATTCTCGATCGCCACGTGCAGCCGGTGCCTGCGACGGTCGATGTCGGCGATGATCGCGTCCCGGGTCCAGTATCGGTAGGCGTCGACGACGTTGCGGGCGTCGCCGTCGCGCAACAACTGTGGGTCATACCGCGGATCGTCGGGCGGGTCTGCGGGCCACGGCCCGACACCGGGCGCCCCCGTGGTCCATTCGGTGGGACCGGTATCAGTCACGGGTGATCCACACGGCGGCGGCGGGCACGATGGGACACTCGAGCACCCTATGCGCCTCGCTGCCGCCCCGCCCCGCACCCGGGGCGCCCGGCGACACAGTGAGCTTCAGCGCTTCGCGCATTGGCTACCGACCCGGGCCGCTGAGATGGCCCACCCACCGCCCGGCCCGAGGCGAAACGCCACCGACCGAAAGTTTGCTGGGCAAGCTCGTCGCGGATGCGTCGAAAATCGGTTCTGCGCGGTTCGGAAACGCTGCGTCCCGGACCGCTCCGGCACCCTCTCGCAACGCCATCAGACGCGTCGCAATCGGCCTTCCCGACGGGCCATCCGAGGGCCGTTGTGGCCCGTCAACCCCGCTTTGAACGTGTCGAAGACCACCCAACCCGCCGGTAACGACACTCTCCCTCGCGCCGATCGAAAGTGTAGGGTCTCGCGACCGGAATCCGACCCCACCACCTGTGACCTCGGTCATTGTCGATTCCGGACATCAAGTTCCGGGTTTCGCCAGTGTGGGTTTGCCATCGGAGGTAAACCCTACTGCCCAGTAGGCAATGTTTTTCGGGCTGACGGCTGGAGTCTTGGCACCTTTGAGCGAGATACTAATAGTTGCGTAATCCCATAACTGGGGATTACACAACCGTGGCGTGACCTGCGGCAACCCCGTACGCAAGCCGTCTGATGGATGGGAAACGATGAACACTTCCGTGCTGGCCGTTCATGAGGAAACCCTGTACCAACTGCCTGAAACGATTAGCTGGCAGGACGAGGACACGGGGTGCACCATCGTGCTGGCTCAGCCCGACAGCGAACCCACTCTCTGGCAAGACTACCTGCAGGGAGCACAGCGCAACTACCAGAAGCACGGTGTGGAAGCTGCCCTGGACCTGGATTCTTTCAGCGACGGCCGCGACACCACGCTGTTCTACACCGCGCTGGACGCCGACGGTCGGGTGGTGGGCGGCCTGCGCGCCAAGGGTCCGTACTTCGATGCCGACGAGTCGCACGCCATCGTCGAATGGGAAGGACAGCCCGGCCAGGATATGGTCCGCAAGATGATCACCGACCGACTGCCGTTCGGCGTGGTCGAGATGAAGTCCGCGTGGGTGTCCGACGACCCGGAGCGGGCCGGTTCGTTGACCAACACCTTCGCACGGACCGCGTTCCCCACAATGTCGTTGCTCGGAGCGCAGTTCATCATGGCCACTGCCGCGGCACACGTGCTCGATCGGTGGAGCTCATCCGGTGGTGTCGTGGCGAGCAAGGTGCCCGCCGCCGCCTACCCGAGTGACCGCTACCGCACCAAGTTGATGTTCTGGGATCGGCGCACGTTCGCCAACCACGCCGCGCCAAAGCAGCTGGCGAAGATCGTCAAGGAAATGCGCATGCTGGCCGCGCTGTCCGACGAGTTCAGCGGCTTCGGCATGCAGTACGGGAGTGGCATGTGAGTTTCGACGTCTCCGCCGATATCGGCGCGGACGCCCACAGCGCACAATTCCTGCACAGCGACGAACCCCACCACACCGCCGAGCTGGATCGGCTGCGGTCTGACGCAACCATCGAATTCGTCGACCGGACCGCCGAATTTGCGGACGCTCTGCGGGCGCTGCGTCCGACACCCGATTCGAGCCTTCTCACCGAGCCGACACGCTGGGCCTACTACCCGTGGCGGCGGGCGGTTATCGCGATACCCGGTCCGCGGGCGTTTCGCCGGCTGCGGCTGGACCGCAACCGCAACATGATCACCAGCGACGAACAGGACCGACTGGCCACCCTGCGTCTCGGCGTGATCGGACTGTCGGTGGGCCATGCGATCGCGCACACCCTGGCCGCGCAGGGACTGTGCGGCGAGCTGCGTCTGGCCGACTTCGACACCCTGGAGCTGTCGAACCTAAATCGAGTTCCCGCAACGGTATTCGACATCGGCGTCAATAAAGCCGTCGTCGCCGCCCGCCGGATCGCCGAACTCGACCCCTACCTACCCGTCAGCGTCTCGACCGCCGGGATCACCCCGGACTCGATCGACACGTTTCTCGACGGCCTCGACATCGTGGTCGAGGAGTGTGACTCCCTGGACATCAAGGCGGCCGTGCGCGAGGCCGCCCGCGCCCGCGGCATCCCGGTGCTGATGGCCAGCAGTGACCGTGGGCTGATCGACGTGGAGCGCTACGACCAGGACCCCGCGCGGCCCATCCTGCACGGGCTCCTCGGTGCGGTGAGCACTGCCGATCTGGCCGGGCTGAGCAGCAGCGACAAGGTTCCACACGTGCTGCGGATCGTCGACGCCGCACGCCTGTCCGACCGCGGGGCGGCATCACTTGTCGAAGTCGGCCGCACCCTGTCGACGTGGCCGCAGGTGGCCGGCGACATCGCAGTCGGGGCGGCCAGCGTGGCCGAGGCGGTCCGCAGGATCGGTCTCGGCGAGCCGTTGCCATCGGGGCGGGTGCGCATCGACGTCGCCCGCGCCCTCGACGATCTGGCCGAACCTCCGCAGCCGCCAACGGTCCCGCCCGCCGACGCCGCACCTGGCCGTGACCACAGTCTGGAGCCGGTGCCGGTTGCTGTCGCCGCCGCGGTGCAACGCGCCCCGTCGGGGGGCAACATGCAGCCGTGGCACATTGTGGCTCAGAATGATTCGGTGACCGTCGAGATGGCAACGAAGTACACCTCGACGATGGACGTCGCCTATCGGGGCAGTGCGGTGGCCATCGGCGCCTCGATGTTCAACGCCCGGGTGGTGGCTGCCTCGCGCGGCGCGCTGGGCCCGGTCACCTTCACCGAGGGCACCGGGGCGGTTCCACTGCGGGCCACGATCCAGCTGGCCGACGGCCGGGACGACGCGCTGGCGGCGCTGTACGGCCCGATGCTCGGCCGGGAGACCAACCGGCACCGCGGCACACCGACACCGTTGGACGCAGCGACTGTGGCGGCGCTCAAGGGTGCGGCACAGGCCCAGGGCGGTGTCCTCCGGCTGCTGACCGAGCGCGCCGACATCGAACGCGCCGCCGAGATTCTCGCCGCCACCGATCGGATCCGCTATCTCGAGCGCCGCCTGCACGCCGAGATGATCTCCGAGCTGCGCTGGCCCGACGAGGACACCAGCGACGGACTCGACATCCGCGGACTCGAACTCGAGCCGGCCGATATCGCCACCCTCGACATCCTGCGCCGCGGCGACGTGATGGCGCGGCTGGCCGCCTGGGATGCGGGCACGGCCCTCGGCGACGACGTGTCCAAGCGGGTCCACAGCAGCTCAGCCCTCGGCGTGGTCACGATGTCCGGACACACCCTCACCGACTATGCGCGCGGCGGCGCGGCCGTGGAAGCGGTGTGGATCGCAGCCGAGCAGCACGGTATCGGGATCCAGCCGGTGTCACCGGTTTTCCTCTACGCCCACGACGACGGCGACCTGGCCGAGCTCGCGGCCGACCACGTGCCGGCGTTGCGCTCCCTGCGACAGCAGTTCCGCGACCTGACCGGCACCGAGCCGACCGAAGGCCAGGCCCTGGTACTGCGATTCATCCACGCTCCCAAGCCCTCTGTGCGGAGTCGGCGCCGGCCACTGGATGGCGAACAGACTCGATGAACGTGCCGCACCGCCTCGACAATCTCGTCACCGAGGTCGCCACCCAGTTGATGGCGGCGACCTCGGCCACGTCGGCGGAAGTCAGTCGTGATGTGCTCGCCGAACTGGTGGCGACCTTCGGCGTCGATGTCAGTTTCCTTCGCTACAACGACCATTCGATCCGCGCCACCAAGCTGGTCGCCGAGTGGCCGCCGCGGCCCGAAGTTCCGGATCCGGATCCGCTCGGAGTGGTCTATTTCGCCGACGCGGACCCGATCTTCGCGGCTGCTGAGCATGCCAAGGAACCGGTGTTCTTCTCCCCCGAGCCGGTGGAAGAAGAGGCCGAGGACTACCAGCGCCGCGTCGCGGAGGCCGGCTACGCGCTGCCCTCGCTGGCCTCGGTGCCGCTGTTGTCCGGCGACGTCACCACCGGGGCGCTGGGATTCATCAAGTTCGGCATCAAGGACTGGTCGCCGGAAGAACTCAACGCGCTCCGGGCGATTGCATCGCTGTTCGCCCAGGTGCAGGCACGTGTGGTCGCCGAAGACCAGCTGCGCTACCTCGCCGAGCACGACGACCTGACCGGCCTCAGTAACCGCCGGGCGTTGCTGGCGCATTTGGACGAGCGCCTGCGCACCGGCAAGCCGGGCCCGGTGTCGGCGCTGTTCCTCGATCTCGACCGGCTCAAGGCCATCAACGACTATCTCGGCCACCACGCCGGTGACTGGTTCATTCGGACCTTCGCCGAGCGGCTGCGGGAAGAGACCAACGAAGCCGACGTGATCGCACGCCTCGGTGGCGACGAGTTCGTGGTGGTTCCTGCCGCTCCGATGGGTGCCGCTGAGGCCGAGTCGCTGGCGTACCGGCTGCAAGCGCTGCTGCGTGAGCGGGTGGCGATCGGTGGCGAAATGCTCACCCGCACAGTCAGTATCGGCGTCGCACTGGGATCACCAGGACGGGACACCACCTCAGATCTGCTACGCCGTGCCGATCAGGCGGTGCTCAACGCCAAAAATGCCGGCGGCAACAAGATCGCGGTCTTCACCGACGAGATGTCGCTGAGCAGCGAGTTCCGCAACGACATCGAATTGCACCTGCAGGGCGTCATCGAGACCGGTTCGCTGATACTGCACTACCTGCCCGAAGTCGACATGCGCACCGGTGAGGTACTGGCGACCGAGGCTCTGGTGCGCTGGCAGCACCCGACCCGGGGACTGTTGCTCCCGGACTCGTTCATCCACGTCGCCGAATCCATCAACCTGGCAGGCGAATTGGGCCGCTGGGTCATGCGCACTGCGTGCGAACAGTTCAGCCGCTGGCATGCCCAGGGCATCGGCGAGAACGCGACGCTGCGACTCAACGTCTCACCGGTACAGCTCGTCACGGACGGATTCGTCGAGTCGGTGCGGGATGCCATCGAGGAGTTCGGGCTCGACGGCAAGTCGGTGTGCCTGGAGATCACCGAAAGTGTTGTGGTGCAAGACATCGAGACCACGCGGACCACACTTGCCGGGCTCAAGGAAGTCGGAGTGCAGGTCGCGATCGACGACTTCGGCACCGGCTACAGCGTGCTGACCCACCTCAAGTCCCTGCCGGTCGACACCCTCAAGATCGACAAGAGCTTCGTGTTGGACCTGGGGTCGAACCCCGGCGATCTGGCGATCGTCCGCGCGGTCATCGCGCTCGCGGAAGCCTTCGAGCTGGAGTTGGTTGCCGAGGGTGTGGAACACGAAACTGCGGCGTTGACCCTGCTGCAGCACGGCTGCTATCGCGCCCAGGGTTTCCTGCTGTCGCGCCCGCTGCCCGCCGACGCGATGGCCGAGCTGTTCGCCAAGAAGTTTGTCTCGGTGGACTTCAACGCCCCCAAAGGGCGCTGATCAGCGCTGCTGGAGCAGTTCCACCCGGCCGAAGCGGCTGGCCGCACGGCTGACGATGGCAACCTCTACCTCGATGTCGCGCAGTTCGGGTTGGGCGGGCCACTCGGCACCGCCGGGGGCGGGCCCAATCGACAGCGCGACGCCGTCCAGCGCCCGCACCAGCCTGACCCCGGAGGGACCCTCGATGGCCGCTCCGGCCACCCGCCCGTCCTCGAAGACCAACCGCTGTATGCCCGTTCCGTCGCTTTCGATGTCACGCTCGCGGGCCTGATCGGCCAGCCAGGCCGCCAAGGCCGGGCCGGGCCGGTCGGCGTCGGGCCGATAGCTCCCGAGCACAGCCGCACCAATCGCGGTGCCGGACTCGCTGCGCATCGGGGTCATGCCGTCCGGCACGCCGCTGTAGATCACCCCGAACGGGGACACCGCGCACTGGGCCGCCCAGTCCCGCAGTCGGGAGCCGACAAACGGCGCGATGGCGGCGTGCTTGCCCTTCTTCGGGATGACCGGCGGAGGTTCGGGCTCCGCGCGGACCAACGGCACCTCCAGGTTCCCCGGGACCCGGGTCAGGGTTCCGAGGTCGTCGATCATCGCCTGCAGATACCCCAGCGTGTCCTCATCGGAGAGGTCGGACGGCGATACTGCGTCGGCGAAGGCGACGCTGAGGCCGAGATCGGCGCACAGAATCGCGTGGGCCAACACGCCTGGACCGCTTCCGGCGCAGACGACGTCGACGACGTCATCCCAGTACAAGTTGGAGAACGGTTCAACATCATCGTCAGCAGTCATCGCCGCCAGCCTCGAGTAGCCACCTTCGGACCCTGAACCGAGAGTACGCATCGTGCGATTCTTCCATACTTTTCCGCTGGTTTCCTGCGGCCTGCATGACCTCGAGTTCTACGACAGCCATGTTCTACTTTGATCCGTCGGGAAACACCCTAAGAAACGGGTTGTGCGTCAGCGGTGCTGCATAATCGACAGTCGCGGGGGCACGGATGAAATGGATTCATTTGGTCATGCAGCTGGGCGACAAGGCGACCGACACGACGCGCACGCAGATCATGCGCGCCGCGTGCCGGGAGTTCGCCGACAAGGCCTACAGCTCGGTGAGCCTCGATGACATCCTGACCAACGCCGAGGTCACCAAAGGCGCGATGTACTTCCATTTCCGGTCCAAGCACGCCCTGGCTGAGGCCATCATCGACGAACGCACCTGCATGACCCGCGGCTCGATCAGGGAGATCATGGGCCGCAAGCTCTCCGGGCTGGAGACGATCGTCGACATCGTCTACCTGGTCGCGGCCCAGGACTACACGACCGAGGTCGGCCGGGCCGGACTGAACCTGATGGACTCGGTCGGCCGTATCGAAGGTGTGCAGGCCAAACGCCTCGACGAGTGGGTCAAGGGGATGGCCACGGCGGTGGCCCGCGCCGTCAACGAAGGCGACATCGCCGAAGGCCGTGATCCCGAAGACGTCGCCCGCCTGATCATCTCGATGTACACCGGAACCAGGCTGACCACCGAACTGAACAATGCCGAGCAGTTCCTGCGCAACATGGAGACGAACTGGAAGCTCATCCTGCCGGGGTTCGCCGCACCGGACCGGATCGACTACTTCAGCCAGTTCATCGCGCGCCGGACCGTCCATGCTTTGAAGAACTGGAGGACCCACAACGATGGGCCGTCAAGCTAGAGCGGAGGTCACCCGCGCCAAGATCATCGACGCCGCCGTTGATCTCTTCGATGAAATCGGCTTCGCTGCAACAGGTCTCGGTGACATCATCGGACGAGCCGACATCACCAAAGGTGCGCTCTACTACCACTTCGACTCCAAGGAGTCGCTGGCCGCAGCCATCATCGAGGAGGCCACCGAGCGGGTGATCGGAACCTTCCGGGAGATCGCCGGCTCATCGTCACCGGCGCTGGAGAACATGGTGCACGGGTCGTTCGTCGTGCTCGGCCTCATCGCCAACGACAAGCTGGCCCGCATCGGCCGCCAACTGGCGCGTGCCCTCGGCCAGTTCAGCGGCGCGGGTGCACAAACCTACCGAGACTGGAGCGCAGTCGTTTCCGGGCAGGCCCACAAAGCCGCCGAGGAAGGCGATCTGAGGGACGGAGCCGACCCTGACGTCGTCGCCGCGACGATCATCGCGGTGCTGCTGGGCGTCGAACAGTTGTCCGCTGCCCTCAACGCGGGCTCCGACATGCTGGTGCGGTTGCTGTGGTCCTGGCAGCTGTTGCTGCCCTCGATCGCTGCCGAGGAGTCGCTGGCGTACTTCCAGCAGTACCTCGCCAGGGAATCGGTGCGGTTCCACCCGGGCGAACCCCAGCAGGGCTGACGTCTACTTCTCGTCTTCCCAGAGTTGCTCGGTGAGGTCCTGAAAAGTCGCCAGCGCCACCGGGTCGTCGCCACGCAGCAGTGCCGATCTGCTGAGCTTCGCGCGCACCGTCGAGCCGTCCGCATGTCGCAGTTCCACCAGCAGGTCGGCGTATGCGCGAACAACGGAGACCACCGACGCGTCCGGCACGCTGCCGAAGATGTCGTCGAACTTCATCGCGAGCACGTCGTGAACCGGAAACCCGACCATTGCACCGAATGCCGCGTTGGCGAACAGAATCGTCCCGTCTTCCCCGACGGCGAGAACCGGCACCGGCAGACGCTCGAGCACCACCAGCGCAGGCATCTGCTGAAGGGTTTCCAGCGGTGACTGGTCAGACCGCCCCTGCTGTCGCCGCTCCATGACCCGGGTTATCCCGACTCAGGCCAGACCGAGATCGGCCAGCCCGAGGATGCTGCGGTAGGGCACGCCCTCGGCTTCGATCGCCTCGGCGGCCCCGGTCGCCCGGTCGACCACGGTCGCTACACCCACCACCGTGGCACCCGCGTCACGGACCGCATGCACCGCCGCCAGGGCCGAGCCTCCGGTGGTGCTGGTGTCCTCCACGACGAGCACCCGCTTACCCACCACGTCGGCACCCTCGATCTGTCGTTGCAGCCCATGGGCTTTCGCCGACTTACGCACGACGAAGGCATCGATGGGTCTGCCAGGTGCATGCATGACGGCGCCGGCCACCGGGTCGGCACCCATCGTCAGTCCACCGACCGCGGCGTAGTCCCAGTCGGCAGTGAGCTCGCGCATGAGCCGGCCGATGAGCGGCGCGGCCTGGTGATGCAGAGTCGCCCGGCGCAGGTCGACGTAGTAGTCGGCCTCTTTACCCGAGGACAGGGTGACCCGGCCGAAGACCACCGACAGCTCCCGCACCAGTCGGGCGAGTTCGTCGCGTTGATCGGAAGACAGTTCAGGTGCGGTCACGGCCACGTCCAAATCCCTTGGTGAGCGCGCGGACCAGCCCGCGCGGAACGAGGCGTCCACCGGTTGTCAGCACCTTGTACTGCAGACCGGGAACGCTGATGACTTTGCCCTTGGCCACATCGGCCAGGCTTTCGGCGACCACGTCGTCGACGTTGAGCCACATGATGTTCGGGATCGACTTCATGTCGATGCCGGCGCGCTGATGGAATTCGGTGCGTACGAAGCCCGGGCACACCGCGTGAATGCTCACGCCGGTACCGCCCAAGCCGTTGGCCAACCCCTCGCTGAACGAGACCACCCACGCCTTGGACGCCGAATAGGTCGAGCCGCGACCCGACAGCAGTCCGGCCACACTGGAGATGTTGATGACCGTGCCGGAACCGGCGGCCAGCATCGACGGCAGCGCGGCTCTGGTCAGCTGCATCACCGCAGTCACGTTGACGTCGAGCTGTGCCTGCAATGCCGCGGGATCGGCGGTCCAGAACTCACCCGAGGTGCCGAAGCCGGCATTGTTGACCAGCACGGCAACCCCGGCGGCAAGCCGGTCAGCCACCGCGGCCCGGTCGGCTGCCACGCTGAGGTCGGCGGCCAGCACCTCGACATCGACACCGTGGGCGGCGCGGAGTTCGGCGGCGAGGTCCTCGAGCCGCTCCGCGTTGCGGGCGACGAGGACCAGGTTGTACCCATCACGGGCATAGCGGCGGGCGTAGCCGGCGCCAAGGCCTGACGTGGGCCCGGTGACGAGGGCGACGGGACGGGACACGACGTGACCCTATCGAAAAGGTCAGCGCTGGTAATTGGGGGCTTGCGTGCCGGCCTGGCTTGAGCCGCGCGGCTGCTGCGGACGCAACGGGGGCGGCGCGTCGCTGCGGCCGGTCGGCAGCTCACGGCGACCTGCCGGTGCCAGCGGCCGACCCGGGGACGCGTTGCGCCGGCCCGCCGACTGGGCGAGCACACCCTGCTGGGGCAGCGGCGGCAGCACGCGCAACAGATCGTTGAACTGCCGCACGGTGCGCAAGCCCTCGTCCCACTGGGCGCGGCTCGAGGTGATCGGCATGGACACCAACGTCCAGTTCTGTTCGTTCCACATGATTTCCGCACAGTCGGGTGCGGTGTGGGCGAAGGTGACCATCCGACGGTCGCAGGCGCGACGGGCGGCGTCGAGGTTGGTGGAGTACACCATCCGCGGGCCGATGGCGCCGAGCAGCCAGATGTCGTTCTCGCGCGGCTCGGCGATGCCCTTGAGCCGCAGATCCATCACGACGTTGGTGCCGACCTTGCGGTGCAAGGCGATGACCGTCGCGACGTCCTCCAGATCGAAGATGTACACAGCTTCGCCGCGGATCTGGCCGAGGACCACGTTGCGGGCAGTGACCTCACCGACCGTCGACATCACGCCACGGGTCCAGCGGCTGACGATCTCGCTGGACTCGGGCTCGTAGTCGAAGCCGTGGGAGCGGGCCCAGGACTTGCGACGCCGGCCGAGGCCGCGGCGTCGGCCGAGGTCGATGTATAGCAGCACCGCCGCGCCTACGAAGCAGAGCGCGGACAGCGTGAACCAGAACGGAACCATTAGCCCTAGCGTATCTGCTCGCGGGCCTCTACGGAGAATCTCACCAGGTCACAACCGGATCACACCTGCGGCCGAACACCCCTGCTGCGCGAGCGGACGCAAACTCGCATAATTCTGGCTCCGCCAGTGCGAGTTTGCGTCTGCTCGACCAAGGACGTCAGCCCAGAATCAGCGATTCGCCGTCCGGCGACACGTCGACCGGCACCACGTCACCGTCGTGCACATCACCGGCGAGCAGCAGCTTCGCCAGCTGGTCACCGATGGCCTGCTGCACCAGCCGCCGCAGCGGACGAGCGCCGTAGACCGGGTCGAACCCGCGGTCGGCCAGCCACTTCTTGGCCTCCAGCGATACCTCGAGCTCGAGGCGACGCTGGGAGAGCCGCTTCTGCAGCTGGGCCAGCTGGATGTCGACGATCTGCACCAGCTCGTCGGGCTTGAGGCCCTCGAAGATCAGCACATCGTCGAGCCGGTTGATGAACTCGGGCTTGAACGCCGCCCGCACCGCCGCCATCACCTGCTCCTCGCTGCCACCCGAACCGAGATTCGAGGTCAGGATGAGGATGGTGTTACGGAAGTCGACCGTGCGGCCCTGACCGTCGGTCAGCCTGCCCTCGTCGAGAACCTGCAGCAGCACGTCGAACACGTCCGGGTGAGCCTTCTCGACCTCGTCGAACAGCACGACCGTGTACGGCCGGCGACGCACCGCCTCGGTGAGCTGACCGCCCTGGTCATAACCGATGTACCCGGGTGGGGCACCGACGAGCCGGGCCACCGAGTGCTTCTCGCCGTACTCGCTCATGTCGATGCGGACCATCGCCCGCTCATCGTCGAAGAGGAAGTCGGCCAGCGCCTTGGCCAGCTCGGTCTTGCCGACACCGGTCGGGCCCAGGAACAGGAACGAACCTGTCGGCCGGTTGGGGTCGGCCACGCCGGCCCGGCTGCGCCGGACCGCGTCCGACACCGCCTGCACCGCCTTCTTCTGGCCGACGACTCGCTTGCCGAGTTCGTCCTCCATCCGCAGCAGCTTGGCGGTCTCACCTTCGAGCAGCCGTCCGGCGGGGATGCCGGTCCATGCCGCCACCACATCAGCGATGTCGTCGGGACCGACCTCTTCCTTGAGCATGACGTTGGCCTGGGCCTCTGCCTGGGGCAGCGCGGCGTCGAGCTTCTTCTCCACCTCCGGGATACGGCCGTAACGCAGCTCGGCGGCCTTGGCCAGATCGCCGTCGCGCTCGGCCCGCTCGGATTCACCGCGCAGGTGGTCGAGCTCCTCCTTGAGGTCGCGGACGATGTCGATGGCGTTCTTCTCGTTCTGCCACCTCGTCGTCAGCTCGGCCAGCTTCTCCTTCTGGTCGGCCAGTTCAGCACGCAGCTTCTCCAGGCGTTCCTTGGAAGCCGCGTCCTCTTCCTTGGCCAGCGCCATCTCCTCGATCTCGAGCCGGCGCACCAGGCGTTCGACTTCGTCGATCTCGACGGGGCGTGAGTCGATCTCCATCCGCAGCCGCGATCCGGCCTCGTCGACCAGGTCGATGGCCTTGTCCGGCAGGAAGCGTGAGGTGATGTAGCGGTCGGACAGTGTCGCGGCCGCCACCAGCGCGGAGTCGGTGATCCGGACGCCGTGGTGCACCTCGTAGCGGTCCTTGAGGCCGCGCAGGATGCCGACGGTGTCTTCCACCGAGGGTTCGCCCACCAGCACCTGCTGGAAACGACGCTCCAGGGCGGCGTCCTTCTCGATGTACTTGCGGTACTCCTCGAGAGTGGTGGCACCGACCATCCGGAGTTCGCCACGGGCCAGCATCGGCTTGATCATGTTGCCGGCGTCCATCGCGCCTTCGCCGGTCGCGCCGGCACCCACGATGGTGTGCAACTCGTCGATGAAGGTGATGATCTGCCCGGCCGAGTTCTTGATGTCGTCGAGCACGGCCTTGAGCCGCTCCTCGAATTCACCGCGGTACTTCGCACCGGCGACCATCGACCCCATATCCAGAGATACGACGGTCTTGTCCCGCAGGCTTTCCGGAACGTCGCCTGCCACGATGCGCTGGGCCAGGCCTTCGACGATCGCGGTCTTGCCGACGCCGGGCTCACCGATGAGCACCGGGTTGTTCTTGGTGCGGCGAGACAGCACCTGGATGACGCGACGAATCTCGTTGTCGCGCCCGATAACCGGGTCGAGCTCGCCTTCACGGGCCCGTGCGGTCAAGTCGGTGGAGTACTTCTCCAGCGCCTGGTAGCTCGCCTCGGGATCCGGGCTGGTGACCCGGGCGCTGCCGCGCACCTTGACGAACGCCTCGCGCAGGGCCTGCGGAGAGGCGCCCTGTCCAGTGAGCAGCTTGGCGACGTCAGAGTCGCCGGTGGCGAGGCCGACCATCAGATGCTCGGTCGAAACGTACTCGTCGTCCATCTCGGTGGCCAGCTGCTGGGCAGCGGTGATCGCGGCCAGCGACTCACGCGAGAGCTGAGGCTGCGAGGTCGCACCACTGCTCGTGGGCAGCCGGTCGATCAGGCGCTGATCCTCGGTGCGGACCGTCGCCGGACTGACGCCGACTGCCTCGAGCAGCGGCGCGGCAATGCCGTCGGCCTGCGTGAGCAGCGCCATCAGCAGATGGGCGGGCCTGATCTCCGGGTTGCCGGCCGCACTGGCAGCCTGCAACGCGGCGGTCAGTGCCGCCTGGGTCTTGGTGGTCGGGTTGAAAGAGTCCACGACACCTCCGTTTCTTCTAGAAAAGCTTGTCGAGGTTTACAACGCCGCCAATCTTGAGTCTGTTCCGCTCAAGTCTACGAATTTCGGCGAATCTACGGTAGGGCCTTCCGGCACATCTTTTGCCACTCCACATTCGAACATATGATCGATCAGTGGGTGAGCTCACCTCGATCGGATACAACGGCCAGCCGGTACGGCCGTCGTTTCGGGCGGTCCACCCACCGATTGCGGTGCTCGTCGACTTGACCGTGCTGTTTCCGCGCGCACCGCACCGCACCGGCACCTATCAACCACACGGCCTGCAGATGCACAAGGTCGTCGAAGGAACGCTCAGCTGCTGGGGCCTGTGCGAGCAGGGCGACTGGTGGGGCCTGGTCAGCTACGAGATCGCCTACGGCAGCAAGCGCAAGACGGTGACGCACTGGGTGCCGGCGTGGACGCTCAAACCGAGCACCAGGACATCGGGCAGCAGCTGATGTCCTAGACGACGAAACCGCCGTCGACGGTGACGTGGGCGCCGGTCATGAATCCGGACTCGGGGCCGGCCAGGAAGCTCACCATGGCGGCGATGTCGCGGGTGTGGCCGTAGCGCCCCAGCGGGATGATCTGCCGGAGGCTGTCGGCGAACTCACCCTCGTCGGGATTCATGTCGGTGTCGACCGGGCCGGGCTGGACGTTGTTGACAGTGATCCCGCGCGGGCCGAGTTCGCGGGCCAGGCCACGGGTGAACGACGCCACCGCGCCCTTGGTCATCGCGTACACCGAAAGCCCCGGACCCGGCACCCGTTCGGCGTTCACGCTGCCGATGTTGATGATCCGGCCGCCCTCGCCCAGGTGCGGAACCGCGCTGCGGGCCGCCCAGAACACGCCACCGATGTTGATCGCCACCATGGTGTCGAACTGCTCCGCGGTGATGTCCTCGATGGGGGCGATCTCGGCGACGCCGGCATTGTTCACCAGCACGTCCAGTCCCCCGAGTTCGGCAACGCTCTGCTCGACCGCGGCCGCGACCGCGGTGGGATCGGCGGCGTCGGCCCGGATCGCCACCGCCTTGCCGCCGTTGGCCGCGACGTCGGCGACCAGCTTCTCGGCTACCGTCGCCGAGCTGGCGTAGGTGAAGGCCACGGCGGCGCCGTCGGCGCTCAGTCGCCGCACGATCTCGGCACCGATTCCACGCGATCCCCCGGTTACCAGTGCTCGCCGGCCGGCCAGTGATGCTGTGCTCATTCCCGTTCTCCTGAAGTCGTCGTGCGGTGACGTGCCTGCCTTCGGGTCAAGCCTGGCAGCGACAACGAGATTCCAGATGTGACCGGCATTACATCTTTCCACCCTCTACGTGTGTGGGTAGTCCCAGTACTGCAGCCACTGCACGGCCGCGAACACCGCGAGGGTCAACACGTAACAGACGACCAGCACGACGACACCCACCACGCTGACGCGCGCCCCGGCTCCGTCGACCGGGTCGAGCCAGCGGCGAAACCAGCGCCCCGCCCAGGGCATCAGCACCCATTGCAGGGCGGCCAGACTGACCACCTGACTCAGCCACATCACCAACCACGGCTGCGCCCCCCACTCGAAGAGCACCGGCCCCAGGAACCGCGACAGCAGCATGACGGTCGGGTAGAGCACCATCAGCAACAGCATCGCGGTCTTCCACTTCGGGGTGATCGCGGTCCGGCCGTTCTCGGTGCGAATGGTCGTACCGAAGGCGGTGGTGGCGGACACCTGGGAAAAGTCCCGGGTCAGACTCGAACGCAACGGGCGCAGCGCCTCGTTTCGCTCCGGCGAACTCAGCCAGGTCGTCAGCTGACGGTCAGTGCGAAACCGCAATACCGAAAACGACTCCCCGCCTGCGCCTGGCGCGAAAATGCAGCACCCTTCGAAACCACCAAACCGGGAACTGGCGTTGGCCAACTGCGCCTGGGCAGCAATGAACTCGTCTTCGCGGCCGACGGAGACCGCATGCCGGAAGAGGCCGACGCCGGTCGGCACCCCGCCACCCTCGACGATCACCAAATCAGCTGTTGCACAGAATATTCCACGCTCCTCACCGAGGTCGAGCAACGCTCGACTAGCCGAGCTGTCCAGCCAGTCGTGCAAGGCTTGCTCATCACCGAAGGTGGCCGCGACACCCCAGTCCAGATGGTCCTGCGCCAGGACCGAGACCCTGAAGTCGGTCGCGCCGGAAGCCGTGGCCTGCAGCTCACCGGCCCACTGACGGAAGCCTGGAGAGTCGCTGGTCGGGTGGAAGATCGTGACGACCGTCGCTGCGCTCATGGCCGTCAGGATCTCACCTCAATAGGGATGTTTGTTGGGGCGGTGGCGCCAAGCCTCGTAGGCAGCCGAGGCCAGATCGGGCCGGAACTGCCGGATGGCGATACTGCGCTGCGCATAGGGCTTGGCGAAATCCTGGTACTGGAACTCGTCATCGAAGCCGATTCGGCTCGTCTCGGCGAGGTCGTTGGCGAAGTAGACGGCGTCGAGCCGGGCCCAGTAGATAGCGCTCATACACATCGGACAGGGTGCACCACTGATGTAGATCTCATGTCCCATAAGCATTTTCGCTCGCATCGGAACCTTGTCCGCCGAACCCGGTGGGCGCGGGACGAGCTCGAGGAGCGACTCGTTGACCCGGCCGACGGCGATGGTGGGTGCCTCGGGATTGAGCGTTGCACAGGCCTTGCGGATCGTCTCGATCTCGGCGTGCGCGGTGACGTCACCAGTGAGCAACACCCGATTCTGGCCGCGCGCGACGATCTCGCCGTCCTTGACGATCACTGCCCCGAACGGCCCGCCCCAGCCATACTCGACCGACTCCTCGGCCAGCCGGCACGCTTCGGCCATCAGCTCGTCAGGGGTCATTGCTATTCCCTCCGCCGACAACTGATTTCGCCTGTGCCGCTACGGTAGCGCTTCAGTCCCCACTCGCAACCCCAGCTCAGAACGCTCCGGCGATCGGCGGTGTGGTCGAGGTGCTGTTCAGGTCGGTGGACGTCGTCGTCTCCGACGTGGTCTCCGGCGGAGGCACCATCTCTACTGCGCTCTCCGTGGGCTCACTCGTCGACGTCGTCTCAGTGGTGGACGGAGTCGTCGATGTCGTCGTGCGGGTCGACGACGTCGTCCTCGCGTATGGGGCCGACGTAGTGGTGGTGCGCACGATCGACGGCACCGACTCGGGATTGTGGTTCTGCGAACTCTCCGCGGTGTGCATCACGGCCCACACCAGGATCGCCAACAGCAGCAGAGCAGCAACACCCGAGGCGTACACCAGCGTGTGCTCGCGACTGTCGGGGTCCACGCGCAGTGATAGTACGGACCCCTGCCAGTGGGGAAACCCACAATTGCCCGGTACAGCGGGTCCGGGTTGGTAGGTTTCTCCCGTGACGAGCAGTCTTGGCTCAGAGCTGGCCGAAATCATCCCACTGGCGCTTGTGATCACGCTCTCGCCGCTATCGATCATTCCCGGCATCCTGATGCTGCATACGCCCGCCCCGCGGTCGACCAGCCTGGCCTTCCTGCTCGGCTGGCTTGTGGGCATCGGTGGTCTGACGGCGGGGTTCGTGGCGATCTCGAACGCGCTCGGCGGGCTCAACAAACAGCCGCACTGGGCTCCCTACGTCCGCATCGCGATCGGTGTCGCACTTATCGTGTTCGGGCTCTACCGGTGGTTCACCCGCAACCGCTCCGCGCACACACCGGCCTGGCTGACGTCGATGACCACCATCAAGCCCCCTCGCGCATTCGTCACCGCGGTCGTGCTCGCGGTGATCAACCCGAAGGTCCTGTTCATGTGTGCCGCAGCCGGTTTGGCCATCGGGTCGGCCGGACTGGGCGCCACCGGCGCGTGGACGGCGGACCTGGTGTTCACCGCAGTCGCCGCATCGTCGGTGGCGCTGCCGGTGCTGGCCTACCTGGTGGCCGGCGAGCGACTCGACGAGCCATTGGCCAAGCTGAAGAACTGGATGGAAGAAAAGCACGCCGTACTGGTGGCAGCGATCCTCGTCGTGATCGGCGTGATGGTGTTGTACAAGGGCGTTCACGGCCTCTAGCCGCAGGTGAGCCCGGGCCGCGGGAGCGGGGCGCGCACACGCGCCTAAGATCGCGCCGTGGGCCTCGAGGACCGTGACGCGCTGCTGGTGCTGCAGGCTGCGCTGGACCCGCACGCGCCCGGCTCCGACGAGCTGATCCGCCGGCTGTACGCCCGCTGGTTCGCCATCGACACCGAGGTACGGGACCTGTTCCCGCCGGAGCTGGACCACCAGCGCGCCGTGTTCGGGCAGGCCATGCACTGGGTGTTCGGCGAGTTCGTGGCGCAACGGGCGCAGGCTCCGGTGGCATTCCTGGCGCAGCTCGGCCGCGATCACCGCAAATACGGTGTGACGCAACGCCATTACGCGAGCATGCGCAAGGCCTGGTACACCACCATGCGCAGCCACCTGATCGACAACTGGAGCAATGCGGTCGACGACGCCGCCAATCAGGCGATCGACCTGATCATCGGAATCATGTCCGGGGCGGCCGACGCCGAGAATGGCCCGGCCTGGTGGGATGGCACGGTGGTCGAACACCACCGGGTCTCACGCGACCTCGCGGTCGTGCGACTGCAGCTGGATCGGCCGATGCCCTACCACCCCGGCCAGTACGTCAACGTCCAGATTCCGCAGTGGCCCCGGCGGTGGCGTTACCTGTCCCCCGCTATGCCGTCGGACCCGGACGGCTATATCGAGTTCCACGTCCGCTCCGTACTCGGCGGGATGGTCAGCAACTCGATGATCTCCGAGTGCAGGCCCGGCGACCGCTGGCGGCTGTCGAGTCCGCACGGCGCGATGGAGGTCGACCGCGACAGCGGCGACGTGCTGATGGTGGCGGGCAGCACCGGCCTTGCGCCACTGCGGGCGATCATCATGGACCTGTGCCAGTTCGGCGACAACCCGCGCGTGCACCTGTTCTTCGGTGCCCGGTACCCCTGCGAGCTCTACGACCTGCGCACCCTGTGGGAGATCGCCGCCACCAGCCCGTGGCTGTCGGTCTCGCCGGTGTCGGAGTACGCCGGCGACCCGCCGTGGGCTGCGAACTATCCCGACGTGCAACCGCCGCGCGGACTGCACGTCCGCCAGACCGGACGACTGCCCGAGGTGGTCACGAAGTACGGCGGCTGGGGTGACCGGCAGATACTGATCTGCGGTGGACCCGATATGGTTCGCGCCACCCGCGAGGCCCTGATCAGCAAGGGCGCACCACCGGATCGCATCCAGCACGACCCGCTCTCGGGTTGATGCCGCCGGCCACGAGTTCTGTGACTTTCGTCCCTTACGAACCTCTCTGGATGCGACGAGCATCACAGTCCATGGGGTTGGTAGTAAGGGGCTGGGATGACGACCACCGGTCCGGCTGACGAAGCCGGGGACCGCGAACTCGACTCCGTCGCTTGGCAATTCCTCTGTTCGCGCTTCACCGGGCGCGAGTACTGGGACTACTCGCTCGAGCGGCGGCTCGACGCATTCCTGCGTCATCACGGCCATGGGGACATCCTCAAGGACGGCGCGGCCTACGCCGCGGTGATCGAACGGGTGATGGCAAACATGGGGCGTGCACGCCGC
The DNA here is from genome assembly GCF_036023875.1 of Mycobacterium sp. NBC_00419. Taxonomy (NCBI): domain Bacteria; kingdom Bacillati; phylum Actinomycetota; class Actinomycetes; order Mycobacteriales; family Mycobacteriaceae; genus Mycobacterium; species Mycobacterium sp. NBC_00419. Next base: position 3,369,629 of record NZ_CP107931.1, on the reverse strand, counting down.
GACGGCGTGCTCACCCCGCCGCAGCACTAGGGGGGACATGGACGTCATCCACAAAGGGGTGGGCGACTTCAAACTCGCACCGAACCTGACCGACTACGACAAGACCCGGGCGTCGTTCAGCTGGTCGGAGGTACCCGAGTTGTGTGCCGGAATGGGCGAGGGCGGCTGCAACATCGCCTACGCGGCCGTCGACCGTCACGCCGAGGGACCACACGCCGAACGCACCGCCCTGCGGTTCGTCGCCGACACCCCGGACAGCGACGACCTGCACACTCACGATGTCAGCTACGCCGAGCTGGGTCGGCTGACCCGCAAATTCACCAACGTGCTGCGCGGACTGCAGGTCGGCAAGGGTGACCGGGTCTTCGTGATCATGGGCCGCGTCCCCGAGCTCTACGTCAGCATGCTCGGTGCGTTACGCAACGGCAGCGTGGTCTCCCCGCTGTTCTCCGCCTTCGGCCCCGAGCCGATCGCCACCCGAGTCACCATCGGCTCGGCCGACGTAATCGTCACCACCGCGGCGATCTACAAGCGCAAGATCGCCAAGATCCGCGACCAGCTGACCTCGGTCAAGCACGTGCTGGTGGTTAGCGACGACGACACCGATCTCCCCGGCACCCAGAACTTCCACCGCCTGATGGACGGTGCCCCCGACGAGGCGCCCATCGAACACACCACCGCCGCCGACCCGTCGCTGCTGCACTTCACCAGCGGCACCACCGGAACACCCAAGGGCGCCCAGCACGTTCACGGCGCTGTCGCCATGCACTACATCACCGGCCGCTACGCCCTCGACCTGCATCCCGCCGATATCTATTGGTGCACAGCAGATCCCGGGTGGGTAACCGGCACCTCGTACGGGATCATCGCACCACTGCTGCACGGCGTCACCTCGATCATCGACGAGGCCGAATTCGACGCGCAGCGCTGGTACCGGATCCTGCAGGACGAGGAGGTCAGCGTCTGGTACACCGCACCGACGGCGATCCGGATGCTGATCAAGGCCGGACCGGAACTGGCTGCCGAGTACAGCTTCCCGCATCTGAGGTTCATCGCCAGTGTCGGCGAGCCGCTCAACGCCGAGGCGGTGTGGTGGGGAAAACGAGTGCTGGGCTTACCGATTCACGACAACTGGTGGCAGACTGAGACCGGCGGAATCATGGTTGCCAACACCCCCGCATTCGACATCAAACCGGGCTCGATGGGCCGACCGCTGCCGGGGGTGGATGTCTGCATCGTTGAGCACGACCAGGAGACCGGCGCGGTGCGGGTCATCGCCGAACCCGACGTCGAAGGCGAGCTGGCGTTGCGGGTGGGCTGGCCGTCGATGTTCCGCGGCTACCTCAACCAGGACGAGCGCTACCGCAAGTGTTTCCACCCCGACGCAGGCGGGGACCTCTACCTGTCGGGCGATCTGGTCAAACGTGACGCCGACGGCTACCTGTGGTTCGTCGGGCGTGCCGACGATGTCATCAAGGCATCGGGGCACCTGATCGGGCCGTTCGAGGTCGAGAACGTGCTGACCGACCATCCTGCCGTGGCCGAGGCCGCCGTGATCGGCAAGCCCGACCCGACCTACGGCGAGGTGGTCAAGGCGTTCGTCACGCTCAAGGCCGGCTACAGCGGCGACGAAGCGCTGCGCCGCGACCTGATGGGCCAGGCGCGCAAGCGACTCGGGGCGGCGGTCGCGCCCAAAGAGATCGACTTCGTCGACTCGCTGCCACACACCCGCTCCGGCAAGATCATGCGCCGACTTCTCAAGGCTCGTGAACTGGGGCTGCCCGAGGGTGACATCTCGACCGTCGAAAGCCCGGCGGGGGTGAAGGCATGACCGACCCCGCACTGGCCCGCGCGCTGCTGACCGACATGATCCGGGTCCGGCGCATGGAGGAGAAGTGCGCCGAGATGTACAGCGCAGGCAAGATCCGCGGCTTTCTGCACCTCTACGTCGGCGAAGAAGCAGTAGCGGCGGGGTCCTTGCGGGTGCTCGGCCCCGAGGACGCGGTGATCGCGACCTACCGCGAGCACGCACACGCCCTGCTGCGCGGCATCCCGATGACCAAGATCATGGCCGAGATGTTCGGCAAGCAGCAGGGCTGCTCCGGCGGTCGCGGCGGCTCGATGCACCTCTTCGACGCCGACAGGCGCTTCTACGGGGGCAACGCGATCGTGGCGGGCGGCCTGCCCACCGCGGCGGGCCTGGCCTTCGCCGACGCCTATCTGCACCGAGACCGATTGTCCGCCTGTTACTTCGGCGAAGGCGCGATGGCCGAGGGCGCTTTTCACGAGACCATGAACATGGCCGAGTTGTGGAAGCTGCCGGTGCTGTTCTGCTGCGAGAACAACCGCTACGCCATGGGTACGTCGATCGAGCGGGAGCTCTCCGACGTCGACCTGGTCACCCTGGCCGAGTCGTATCGGATTCCCGCCGCCAGTGCCGACGGCATGGATGTGCTGGCCTGCCACACCGCCATGGCGCAGGCCGTCGATCACGTCCGGACCAACGGTGGCCCGTTCTTCCTGGAGTTCCGCACCTACCGGTTCCGCCCGCACTCGATGTTCGATCCCGAGCTCTACCGCGACAAGTCCGAAGTCGAGAAGTGGCGTGAACACGACCCGATCCGCACCTTCACCGACACGTGTGTGACCGACGGGCTGTTGTCCGCCGACGACGTCGCGGCCATCGAGCAGACGGTGGCAGGCGAGGTTGCCGACGCCGTGGCCTACGCCGAGGCCGGAACCTTGGAGAACGTCGAGGATCTCACCCGGGATGTCATGACACCGCAGGTGCTGTCGTGAAGGCGACCTACCGCAGCGCCCTGCACGATGCCATCGCCGACGCCATGCGCGCCGACGAGCGGGTGGTCCTGCTCGGCGAGGACGTCGGCCGCTACGGCGGCACATACGCGGTGTCCAAGGGGCTGCTCGAAGAGTTCGGGCCCGATCGTATCCGCGACACCCCGATCTCGGAGCTGGGATTCGTCGGCATCGGGATCGGTGCTGCGCTGGGCGGTCTGCGGCCACTGGTCGAGGTGATGACGGTCAACTTCAGCCTGCTGGCGCTGGACCAGATCGTCAATACCGCGTCGGCGCTCCGGCATATGTCCAACGGGCAGTTCTCGGTTCCCCTGGTGGTGCGGATGGCGACCGGCGCCGGGCGCCAGCTGGCGGCGCAGCATTCGCACAGCCTGGAGAACTGGTATGCCCACATCCCCGGCATCACGGTGCTGGCGCCCGCCACGGTGGCCGACGCCTACGGGATGCTGCGCAGCGCGCTCGACAATCCCGATCCAGTGGTGATCTTCGAGCACGTCGGCCTGTACAACCTGGCAGCCGATGTCGACTCGTTCTCGGCGACCGACATCGCGCGCGCGGCGATCCGTCGCGCCGGCACCGACGTGAGCATCGTCGCCTACGGCGGCAGCGTGCCCAAGGCGCTCGACGCGGCCGATCAGCTGGCGCAGGCCGGAATCGACTGCGAGGTCATCGATCTGCGGGTGCTGCGGCCACTGGACGACCAGACGATCCTGGATTCGGTGCGTAAGACGCATCGCGCGGTGATCGTCGACGAGGCGTGGCGTACGGGCAGCCTGGCGGGCGAGATCAGTGCGCGCATCGTCGAGGGGGCGTTCTACGACCTCGACGCGCCGATCGCCCGGGTGTGCACCGTCGAAGTGCCGATCCCCTACGCCAAGCATCTCGAGGAAGCCGCACTGCCGCAGCCGGACAAGATCGTGGCCGCGGTGCGAGGGCTGTTCGGGGATGCCGGGGGCGGCACCGGCGGGCAGGAGCGCAGCGACCGGGGAATGGGCACATCGTGATCGAGTTCACGATGCCGGCGCTGGGCGCCGATATGGACGAGGGCACGCTCAACGAGTGGCTGGTGAAGCCCGGTGACACCGTGAGCCGCGGCCAGATCGTCGCTGTCGTCGAAACCACCAAGGCGGCAGTCGAAATCGAATGCTGGCACGACGGCATCATCGGGGAACTGCTCGTTCCGGTGGGCCAGACCGTGGCGGTCGGTACACCGTTGGCCACCATCGTGGAGGCCGGGGAGACGGTGCAGCCGCGCGCCGCCGCACCCACCGCCAGCGCCGTGGAAGCACCTGCGGCCGAGCCATCCCCACATCCGGTCGCCGCACCGTCACCGGTTGGCCATCGGCTGTGGGTGTCACCCGTCGCCCGGCGCACCGCCGCCTCGCTGGGCGTGGACCTGAAGACCGTGGCAGGTACCGGGCCGCAGGGCGCGATCACCCTGCACGACGTCGAACATGCCGCCGCCATCACACATCACGAGAAACCCACACCCGCGCCGGCACCCACGCCGGCCGTCGCCGCCGAGCCGAAGACCCCCGCACAGAAGGCCCGCGAACGCGGAGCGGCCATGCGCGCGTCGATCGCTGCGGCGATGAGCCGCTCGAAGCGGGAGATCCCGCACTACTACCTGTCCGACGAGATTATTCTCGACACCGCACTGACGTGGCTCACCGAGCAGAATGCCGGGGTTCCGATCACCGAGCGGATACTGGCGGCGGTGCTGCAACTCAAGGCAGTTGCTCTGGCCGCGCAGCGGTTCGGTGAGTTCAACGGGTTCTGGCGTGACGACGTCTTCGAAGCCTCCACGCAAGTCCATGTGGGAGTGGCGATCTCGCTGCGCGGCGGCGGCCTGGTGGCTCCGGCGATCCACGATGTCAACGAGAAGAAGCTCGACGAGCTGATGCGCGATCTCACCGACCTGGTGGCCCGAGCCAGGGCCGGCTCGCTGCGCAGCTCGGAAATGTCGGACCCCACCCTCACCGTGACCAACCTCGGCGACAAGGGCGTCGACTCCGTGTTCGGGGTCATCTATCCACCGCAGGTGGCGATCGTCGGGTTCGGCAAACCCGCCCAGCGGGTGGTGGTGGTCGACGGCGGCATCAGGGTGGCCACGACGGTGCAGGCCAGCCTGGCCGCCGACCACCGCGCCAGCGACGGAGCGCGGGGCGCGCTGTTCCTGGCCGAGATCAACCGGCTGCTGCAGCATCCCGACGAACTGTGATGGCCCGTAAGGAGACACGATGAGTACAGCCGACATACGTGACCAGGTGGTGGCCGAACTGATCGCCATCGCCCCCGAAGTCGAGGAAGGCGACCTGAGCGACAGTGAGCTGCTGCGCGACCAGGTGGACCTCGATTCGATGGACTGGCTGAACTTCCTGGTGCGATTGCACCAGCGGTTCGAGGTCGACATCCCCGAGTCCGAGTACAAGTCGCTGCGCACCATCGAGGACCTGACGAGCTATATCGGCGCACACCGATAGAATTCGACGATGGCCCAGCTGCCGTCCGTCGTCCTCACAGATCCCACCTCTGCGCTCACCGCCACATTCGTGCCGTCGGCAGGAATGATCTGCACCTCGCTGTCCGACGGCGGCGTCGAGCTGCTCGGGCAGCGGCGTGGCCTGCAGGCCTATCTGGACAACGGCAAGACGATGGGTGTGCCCATCCTCTACCCATGGGCAAACCGGTTGAGTGCCAACACCTATAACGTCGACGGCGGCGCGGTGACGTTGACACCCGGGGTGGGTGGCGTACGTGCCGACGAGCACGGCCTGCCGATCCACGGTGTGCTGTCGGCCTACCCGGGCTGGCTGGTCACCGAGCAGTCCGACACCCGACTGACCGCCGTCCTCGACTTCGCGGGCCAGCCGCGGCTGCTCGCCAGCTTCCCGTTTCCGCACATCCTCACCGTCGACGTCACGCTCGACAACCGCGCTATGACCGTACGGACGACCGTCACACCGACCACCGCGGCGCCGGTGCCGCTGTGTTTCGGATTTCACCCCTACCTGACCATTCCCGGTGTTCCGCGCGCGCAGTGGACGTTGCGGGCGCCGGCGCTGCGCCACTTGCCGGTGGACGGTCAGGGGATCCCGTCGGGGGTTGTCGAGGACTGGGCGGCATTCTCCGAGCCGTTGGGCGACAAGACTTTCGACGACGGATTCGACGGGGTTACGCCTGGGGCGGTGTTCGCTCTGTCGGGCGGGGACCGCCGCATCGAGATCGTCTTCGACCACGGCTATCCCGCAGCCCAGATCTTCGCACCGGGTGGTGAGGACTTGGTGGCGATCGAACCGATGGCTGCACCCACCAACGCTTTACGTGCCGGTGGCTATCCCGTCGCGGTACCGGGACGGCCCGCGACGTCGACCTTCACCATCCGGGTCGGCTGACTTCTCGTCGAGATTGAACCTGCGCAGCTCGCCACTCGCAGTTCTCCTGCGTGAGTTCAATCTCGGCGCGGCGAGTTCACGAGCCTCAGCGGCGGGGCTTCCAGACCACCAGCGCGGTGCTCTTGGGCACCACGGCCAGATCGCGGCGCTGGTTGGCGCGCAGCAACTCCAGCTCCCTGGCCATCTCCTGGATGCGGGACTGCAGCGCCTCGACCTGATTGGTCAGCTCGATGATCCGCTTGATACCGGCGAGGTTGACACCCTCGTCCTGCGACAAGCGCTGCACCTCGCGCAACAGTTCCACGTCGCGTTCGGAATAACGCCGCCCGCCACCGGAACTGCGCCGTGGGCTGACCAGCCCGAGCCGGTCATAGGTACGCAGCGTCTGCGCATGCATACCGGCCAGCTCGGCGGCCACCGAGATCAGGAATGTGCGCGACTCCTCTGATGCGCTCATGCCCGATTACCTGCCCACCCGGCTCTCGGGTCGAAACCGCTGGCCTTCTCGGCTGCGGCGTATGCCTCGAGCGCTTCGAGTGCGGTGCCCTCAAGGCTGGGCGGAACCGCCACCTTGACGGTGACCAGCAGGTCGCCATGCCCACCGCTGCGCTTGGGGACACCTCGCCCGCGCACCCGCAGGATGCGTCCGTCGGCCGTCCCCTTGGGCACCCGAACACCGACCTTGCCTTCCAGAGTCGGCACGGAAAGTGTTGTTCCCAAAGCCAGTTCGGTGAAACTCACCGGAACCGTCACGGTCAGGTCGTCGCCATCGCGGCCGAAGACCTTGTCCGGGCGCACGTGCACGGTGACGTACAGGTCACCGGACGGCGCGCCGCGCAGCCCGGCCTCGCCCTGGCCGGCCAAGCGGATACGCTGACCGTCCTCGACGCCGGGAGGGATCCGCACGTTGATGGTGCGGGTCCGGGTCGCGACGCCGGTGCCGCGGCACTCGTCGCAGGGGTGCTCGATGATCGAGCCACTGCCCCGGCAATCGGTGCACGGTTCGGAGAACCCGAACGCGCCCTGATTGCGGTTGATCATCCCGGAGCCATTACACGTGGCGCAGACCTTCGGGCTGGTACCCGGACGCGCGCCGCTGCCATGACAATTGGTGCACGGCGCCGGACTGGTCAGCCGCAGCGGCATGGCGACACCCTTGGTCGCCTCCAGAAAATCGAGATCGGTTTCGGTCTCGAGATCCTTGCCGCGACGCGGTCGGCTCGGCCGTTGCTGGGCGCCCCGGCCGAACAACCCGCCGAACAGGTCGCCGATGTTGGCCCCGCCGTCCTGGCCGGCCTGGCCGAACAGGTCGTTGAGGTTGAAATCCCCACCGTCGCCGCCGAAGCCGCCGCCCGGAGGGGCACCACCGCCATTGCTGAACCGGCGACCGAATCCGCCGCCACCGGCGAACAGACGACGGGTCTCGTCGTACTCCTTGCGTTTGGCCGGGTCGGTCAGCACATCGCGGGCCTCGCCGACCTCCTTGTAGCGTTCGTCGGCGGCGGAATCGCCCGGATTGCGGTCGGGATGATTATCGGCGAGCAGCTTTCGGGATACCCGCTTGATCTCCGCCTCGTCGGCGTCGGAGGAGACGCCGAGCACCTTGTAAAAATCCTTTTCAACCCATTCGCGTTGAACCATGCCGCGTCACCTCCTCACCGTGTTGTCGTTCCTACTGATCTGATTCTGCGTTCTGAGCGCCGGAGTCTCCTGCGTTCTGCCGCGTGTCGGCCCCATCAACGTCACCGTCGACCGTGTCGACAACGCCGACGAGGGCATGTCGCAACACCTGATCGCCAAGGGTGTAGCCCTGCCGCATCACGGTGCCGATCACCGGCTTGGAGCCTTCACCCTCATGCTGCACGGCCTCGTGCAGCGACGGATCAAACTCGTCGCCCTCGGCGCCGAAGGCGGTCAGGCCCAGCCCGGTGAGGGCGGACACCAGCTTGTCGGCAACCGACTTCAGCGGGCCGGCATCCAGGTCACCGTGACTGCGGGCGCGGTCGAGATCGTCGAGCACGGTGAGCAACTGGCTCACCACGACGGCCTTGGCCCGCTCGCCGGCTACCTGCTGGTCGCGCAGCGCACGCTTGCGGTAGTTGGCAAAGTCGGCCTGCACACGCTGCAGGTCCGACGTGAGTTCGGCGACCTTGTCGGCCAACTCGCCACCCGCCGGCCCGGACCTGAATCCCGAGTCGCTTCGCTCCTGCCCACCGGCGTCCCCCGTCCCCGGCCCACTCGGGGCCGGGGCGGAGGACTCGCGAACTTCGCCAGTCAGCGGGTCGATGCGACGCTTGTCGGTGAAGGTCACCGGTTCGTCTGCATGCCCTTCGCTCACTTGGTCTCCTGATCGTCTTCAACGACCTCGGCGTCCACCACGTCGTCGGACGACGAGCTGCTGGACGAGTCACCACCGGCGGCCTGCTCGGCCTGGGTGGCCTCGTAGATGGCCTGGCCCAGGGCCTGGCTCTCGACGCCCAGCTTCTCCATCGCCGACTTGATGGCGCCGATGTCGGTGCCCTCGAGTGCGGTCTTGGCCTCGGCGATCGCGCCATCGACCTTCGTCAGCGTGTCCTCGGGAACCTTGGATCCGCCTTCGGCTTCACGCTGCTCCTTGACGAACTTCTCCGTCTGGTAGACCAGCGACTCGGCCTGGTTGCGCACGTCAGCCTCTTCGCGACGCTTGCGGTCCTCGTCGGCGTGCGCCTCGGCGTCCTTGATCATCCGGTCGATCTCTTCCTTGGACAGGCCGGAGCCTTCCTGGATCTTGATCGTGTTCTCCTTGCCGGTGCCCTTGTCCTTGGCCGTGACGTGCACGATGCCGTTGGCGTCGATGTCGAAGATGACCTCGATCTGGGGCACGCCGCGCGGAGCCGGCGGGATACCGGTCAACTCGAAGCTGCCGAGCAGCTTGTTGTGCGAGGCGATTTCGCGCTCACCCTGATAGACCTGGATCTGCACCGACGGCTGGTTGTCGTCGGCGGTAGTGAAGGTCTCCGACCGCTTGGTCGGGATGGTGGTGTTGCGCTCGATCAGCTTGGTCATCACCCCGCCCTTGGTCTCGATACCGAGGCTCAGCGGCGTGACGTCAAGCAGAAGCACGTCCTTGACCTCGCCCTTGAGCACGCCGGCCTGCAAGGCGGCGCCGACGGCGACGACCTCGTCGGGGTTGACGCCTTTGTTGGGCTCCTTGCCGCCGGTGAGTTCCTTGACCAGGTCGGTCACCGCGGGCATGCGGGTGGAACCACCCACGAGCACCACGTGGTCGATGTCGGCCACCGAGATGCCGGCGTCCTTGATGACCTGCTGGAACGGCTGACGCGTGCGGTCGAGCAGATCCTGGGTGATCTTCTGGAATTCCGAGCGGGTCAGCTGTTCGTCGAGGAACAGCGGGTTCTTGTCCGCATCGACGGTGATGTAGGGCAGGTTGATCGAGGTGCTCTGGCTGGAGCTGAGTTCGATCTTGGCCTTCTCGGCGGCTTCACGAAGCCGCTGCATGGCCATCTTGTCCTTGGTCAGGTCGATGCCGGCCGAAGCCTTGAACTTGTCGACGAGCCATTCGACGATCCGGTCGTCCCAGTCGTCGCCACCGAGGTGGTTGTCGCCCGAGGTCGCGCGGACCTCGACGACACCGTCGCCGATTTCCAGCAGCGAGACGTCGAAAGTACCGCCGCCGAGGTCGAAGACCAGGATGGTCTGTTCCTTGTTGCCCTTGTCCAGGCCGTAGGCCAGGGCCGCGGCGGTGGGTTCGTTGACGATGCGCAGGACGTTGAGTCCGGCGATCTGGCCGGCCTCCTTGGTGGCCTGACGCTGGGCGTCATTGAAGTACGCGGGCACGGTGATGACCGCGTCGGTGATGTCCTCGCCGAGGTAGCTTTCAGCGTCGCGCTTGAGCTTCATCAGCACGCGGGCGCTGATCTCCTGCGAGGTGTAGTCCTTGCCGTCGATCTCGACGGACCAGTCGGTGCCCACGTGCCGTTTGACCGAACGGATGGTCCGGTCGACGTTGGTCACTGCCTGGTTCTTGGCGGGCTGGCCGACCAGCACTTCGCCGTTGCGCGCAAAGGCGACCACCGACGGCGTGGTGCGGGACCCTTCGGAGTTGGCGACCACGACGGGATCGCCACCTTCGAGGACCGCGACGCACGAGTTGGTGGTCCCGAGGTCGATACCGACCGCACGAGCCATGTTGTGTTCCTCCTGAATAGTTACGTCTTGAGTCTGAGCGGACCAGACTCAAGCCTGCTCCTGTCGACGGTCTTCTGTCAACTCAGACTTGAGCCTGATTCACTCAAGTGTCGAAGTGGTCAACGGCAGGTATCCCGGATTTGTTCCCGGCGCCTTCCAGGTGACTGGAACCGCCATCAGATTTGGGTAGAGTTTGCTCATTGTGGGCATCACCCTCGCTGACCTGGAACGGTGGGACGCCGGAGCTGTTCGCTCGGTTGCCGATGCAGCCACCGAGCGCGCTCACGACACGCGTGCCGCCGCCCATGACCTCGGCGCGATCATGAACCGCTTGGTCTGGGAAGGCGAAACCTACGAGTCGGCGATGGCCAAGGCCAGGACCATCAGCAGCGAACTCGAGAAGCATGCCGACGAGTGCGATCAGGCCGCGAACGCCGTCAGGTCCGCAGCCTCCGAAGTCGAGTCGATCAAAGCCGAGTGGTCACGGATCCAGCACATGGCCGACCGCTGGAGCATCACCATCGACGTCGCGGACGGGGCACTGCACTACCCGACACCGGCCGACCCTCAAGCGCGAGCCGAGATCGAGCACCACGTCCAGATCGTTCACGACGCCATCGTCGACTTGCTACGCCGGGCGGACTCCACCGATCAGCACCTGAGCGCAGCGGTGAACGGCGCGATCAGCGACATGGCCGACGCGCTGGGCACCGATCACATCGATTCGCCGCAAGACGCCCAGCAGACGGTGGAGCAGGCGCTGGCCGGCAACCGGGACGCCGCGGCCCAAGTGAAGTCGGTGCTCGATTCGATCACTGCTGACCAGCGTGCGGGGAAAGCCCCACTCACCCCCATGCAGGCATCGGTGCTGAGCCAACTGCAGGCCCAGCAACACGGAATGTCCATCGACGCCCTCAACACCGCCGAACAGGGCCTCGGCGACAGCAGGGGCATCATCGGCGATTCGTGGCAGTTGATGAGCGATCCGAACATTCACTTCCCCAAGACCGAACTGACGCCCGGCGCGCTGGACGACCCCAAGACCATGGGCGCGGGCGGATTCGGGCAACTTCCCGCTAAAGTGCAATCAGTGCTGTCGTCCAAAGGAATGTCCAACCTCAATGAGATGGGCAAGCTGACCAACATCGTCAAGGACGGCAATCCCCTACTGCGACAGGGCACTGCGCTGGACCGCACCATGCTCAACAAAGCCACCGAAATGATGGATTCCCCGACGTTCGCCGGGACGACCATCGCCGACCGTGGCGGTTCGTCAGGAATCATCAACGACGGCAGGCCGATTGCGCTCGATGTGCTAGCAACGGCCGGACAGGATCATCTGGCGGTTCACGATGTCGTTCGGGATTCGGCCTACGCCGACCGCTTCATGAAGGGCGCGACGTCCACCGACTGGAGCGACGGCGGGAAGGCCGCGGGGGCGATGTTCAGTTGGACCGGCGATGCCGTCAACGGTCCCGATGCCAAGCTGGCCGCTGAAACCGCCTCGGCTTACGGGTCCTACGTCGGGCATCACGAGCAGGAGCTGCTGCACATGGGCGGCAACCAGACACTGGGACAGATGAATCCCGAACTGGTGCAGGGCCTTTCGCACGGCCTCGCCCCCTACATCCCAGACATCGCAGAGCTCTCGGAGGGGCGTCACCCGGGGTTTGCCGTGCCGGATACGGCCGGTGATGCACAGAGTGGGAATATGCCTGTTGCGAAAGGGATCTTCTCGGTACTCAGCACCGACCAGGAGGCTTCCGCTTATTTCAATGGTCAGACCGGCCACGCCGCAGTCGATGCACAGATGGATTACGCAGATGACTTCAAGAACGGGGCCGACATGTCCAGCAATAACCACCGGTTACGCGATTCAATGACCCTGCAGGGACTGGTCGACTCCGGAATCCACAATGCCACAGACGCGGCCGGCATCAACGACGACGCCAAGACGGCGGCTGCCTACGCAGCCAAGAAATCCGCCTATGACTTGGCCTTTGGTGGGCTAGACGCCGCGGGTGTGCCCGGTACCGACCTGGTATCCAACGCATTCGCGCAAGCGCTGATTGGTGAGCAACCCGCCGCCAAATGGGATGCGCACGCCGTGCCCGACCTCGACATCGGCCAAGGCGAGCAGCAGGTACTCAACGCCCTGGCACAGAGCGGCGTGCCCATCCGGGGGCTGCCGGACGAGTTCTTGTCGGCACCAGACCCCGGCAATCCAGACGCGCCGAGACGCATCTTGTCGTTCGAGGAGTACAGCTCGCTGCGGGAAGACCAGGTCCTGCCGAGCAGTAAATACAACGACGTCATAAAGGCGGCTATGAACGCGACCCTGGGTGAATCAGTTGTAAACGGTGTTGACGACCAACTGACGACTCGCTTCAACGCCGTCACAGAAGATGTGGATCCTCAGAAATGAGGCACGGTTCAGTCAGCACACAGAGAGCAGCAGCACTGCTCGCGCTCGTCATGATGCTCAGCAGCTGCAGTCGTGGGACACCGGCACATGAAGCAACAAAACCACCGCAGCGGTGGCCAGCGATGCTCTCGGAACTCCACTTCACTTGGAGCGCGGAGCCGGGCATCGACGTGGCGGCGCGCCCTGCCGTAATCGTTCGCGCGTACCAGGAATCAGTCACCGCGGCATCCTTCGGTGGGAGCAACGACTACCTGTATCCCGGGTTCGCCCACGCAGTCGCGCCCAATCAGCCTGTCGGAAATCCCCGTTCCACCTTGGCCCTGTGGCCCGAGATCGGCCGTCCCCTCGACCGGCCACAAGTCGGGACACTTCGCTACCACATACTCGCCGTCGACGAGAGCGATACCAATGTCACTGTCGTTGTATGCGCCTGGCTGGGGGGCTCTGCCCGCCAACAGCCCGACGGGTCGTACAAATCAGTGAGCCGCTACGTCGACGGCAGAGCTGTCGTTGTCGACCGATTTAATCTCCGTTCGCCCTCCCGGCCTGCAGCAGACAACATCCGCCCGCAAATTGGGCCTTCCCTGTATGCCACTAACGACGTCTTTGGCCAATGGCGGGTGGTAGGGGCACTCTCAGCCACGGACTCCGTCGGTGCAGGCCCCGAGTGGCCCGAATTCGATCAAGACCTCGCCGCCTGCGCGGCCAAAGCACCCGAATCAGAGGAACGCCGTAAGTTCCTCACCACGGGCGAACACCCTCGTTCAGACTTCCCCACCCTGCCCGCCTACCCGGGCTGGCCGGCCGAAACCCAGTAGCGGCTACAGATCCTCCGGCCCCGCAACGCTTTTCAGCTCGGCGGCGTTGCGCTGTTCCATATCGCCGAAGAGCCGCGCCGCAGTGTCGATATGGGTGGCGTGGCGTTCCAGTGCGGCGGTGTGCCGAGCACTGATCGTCTGCCATTTCTCGGCCATGCTCACCAACGCATCCGCCGACGCGCCCACCCAACCGGCCTCTGCTGCGGCGAGGCCGGTCAACGAGTTCGTGTGCGAGCCGGCCAGCGCACCTGCCCGGTCGGCGACCTCTGAGCTTGCGCCGATCAAGCCCGCAATGTCGACCTTCAAAGTCCCAGCCATTCCGGATACCTCCGATTCGGATGCTAACCGTCGCACCCGCGAGCGGCCAGTCACCCGTGCACACGCCCCACCCGCTAGGTTGACGCCCATGCCCACTGTCACCCTCGCCACCGCCCAGGCCCTGATCGCAGCCGCGCATACCGAGGCCGACGGCCGTTCGGTGACGATCTCGGCGGCCGTCGTCGACGCCGGCGGCAACCTGGTGGCCTTCGGCCGGATGGACGGCGCCGAGATCGCCGGCCCGGTGCTCGCCGTCGACAAGGCCTACACCGCCGTTGCCAACAGCATCGCCACCGCGGATCTGGCCGTCCTGGCCGCCCCGGGCGGTGAACTCTTCGGCTTGCAGGCCAACGGCGGCGGCCGCTTCGTCATCTTCGGCGGCGGCATCCCACTGGAGGCCGACGGCGTGATCGTCGGGGCCGTCGGGGTGAGCGGGGCCAGCACCGCCGACGACATCGCCTGCGCCGAGGCGGCGGTGAGCTGCTGGGCCTCGGAATCCTAGCGGCGACGGCGCAACAGACGCACCACCATTACCTGCGCTACGGCGAACAGGGCCAGCATTCCGCCCACGATGCCGAACCCGCCGTACACGCTGCCGCCGAACGAAAATGCCCCACCCACAGCACTGTTGATGCCCACCGAGATAGCCGTTCGGCCGAACTCCGAGGCGGCCGTCACCCCGCCAGCGTGCTCCAGGGGTGTGAGTTCCTGACGCCAGCGGGTCAACACCAGCCTGGCGCACACGTTGCTCACGCCGAAGAGGAACACCGCGACGATCATCACCGGCAGGTTCACCGGAATCCAGCCGACTGCGAGTAGCAGAGTGCCCACGACACCGGCGACAATCCAGCCGGCGCCGGACCCGCGGTGCTTGGTCACCGAGTACAGCAGTGCCCCCACCACACCACCTAGCGCGAACGCCGAGCCGACGTGGCCGACGGCAGCGGGATGGTGCAGTAACCCCTTGGCAAAGAACGCGCTGAGGACCTTGCGCAGCTCATATAGATGGAAGAGCATCAGCCCCACCACCACGATCAGCAGGTACCGGTGGGCGAAGATGTACTTCAGACCGGCCCAGGTCCCACCGTGTGGAGCCGTGGAGAATTCCTCGGTGCCGTTGGGCTGCAATCGTTTCGGAATGAGCAGATACAACGCCGCCGACACCGCGAATCCGATCGGGATCACGATGTGCGGGACGATGCCGCTCGACCAGATCATCAGACCGCCGAGCATGAGCGGCCCGATGACGGCACCGACTTCGAACGCGACTTCGTAGCGGGAGTTGATCCGGTCCAGCAGGTCACCACGATGCCCGGCGAGTTCGAGCGGAACCGTGTGCACCGCGGTGTCCACGTAGCCCCGGATCAGCGCCTCGAGCGTGTAACAACCCATAACCCAGGCGAGGCCGGCGAACCCCAGCGCCATGCCGATCGGGATGCCCGCCAATGCGATACCGCGCAGCAGGGTCGCCGCCACGAGCACATTTCGGGCCCCGAACCGTTCGGTGGGCCACCCCGCCAGATACGTGCCCAGCATGTGCACCCCGGTGCCGAACGCCGAGAAGAACGCCGCGCTGCCCAGCGAGCCCGACATGTCCGCCACCAGCAGTGGCTGCGCCAGATGCACGGCGCTGTTGACGATCTGCGTGACGAAGACCCCGCTGAGCAGACCACCCAGCCGGACCGAGTTCACACCAGCAGTCGCCGGATTCACCGGTCTGATTGTCCATCGAGCGGCGCCCGCACCGCGGCACTATGACATGTCAATGTGACGGTAGGTGGACGAACGCGTTGTGGGCGACGAACGCCCCGACGGCCAGGAGAAGGACCGCGACGATCCAGCGTCCGTGCACCCGCATGATGCGTTCGTAGCCGTCCTTGATTCGTGCCGGGGAACCCGGCCGGACGAGTTCGATCACGGCAGGTGCCAACGCCGGCACGACGGCGATCACGGCGAAGATGACGACACCCAACGTCCGTTCGGTGCGGTCGCTGATCTGCAGGATCTGATGGCCCGCGGCAATCGCGATCGGGAAGACCTTGGGGTTCAGACCGCAGACCGCGAATCCGGCGAAGGCGCCCCGGCCGACTCGCTGTCGCGCAGTGAGATCCGCACTCGGATCGAGCCGGTGCATGGCTGCCGGAAAGAGCTTGGTGAGGCGGGCGCGCAATCGGCCCGAATCATGTTTGTGCTCAGAGACATCCGCGATGGGCTTCTGGCGGATGGCTGACACTGCACGGTAGAGGCCGAGGGTCAGCAGCGCGGCGGCGATGACGGCCCGCAGGATGAAACCTGCCCACGTGTCGTGGTGCGCGGCGGGGGAGGTTCCAGACCCCGAGAGATGGGCCAGCATGACACCGACGACGGTGGCGAAGGCGACGCCCGCGATCCCGCCGGCCGCGAAGGCCACGGCGGCCCCCCGGGGCACCTTCTTGTCGCTGGCCACCACGAGGCCGAGAACCAGCGTCTCCGGGCTGAACAAAATCGCCAGCGCCAGCGTTGCGAGGACTGTCAGATGCGCGGACACCGGATCACACCCCCGACAGGCGTGCAGCGACGTCACCGTAGCGCCGGAACCGCTCCTCGCTCGCGCTGGCGGCGTTGTACAGCACGATTCGGCTGGCGATGCCCGCGTATCTGGCGGCCAGCGCGTCGGCCAGCCCATCCCAGGTGGCTTCGGTGGCGAAGGTGGCGATGTGGTCGTCGGTGATCTGCGCGGCCATGCCCTTGACGTCACCGGCCTTCTGCTTCTCCCGGATCCGGGCCGTGGTGCCCTCGAACCCGGCCTCGTCCCAGATGAACGCGTAGTTGGGCGTGCTGCCATAGAAGCTCATGCTGGCCCGGACCAGCTCCCGGTCGGCCGCACGCTCCTCGTCGGTGTCACCGACGACCGTGAGCACCGGCACGATCAACGCGATGTCCGAGGCTGACCGGCCCGATTTCGCCGCCCCCTCAGCCACTTTCGGCACCACATGCCGGGCGATGTAGCCGGGCTCGCCGATGGGATGGACGTGGACACCGTCGGCCACCTCACCGGCCATCCGCAGCATCCACGGGTTCACCGCTGCGACGTCGACCTTGGGATCGGGGGCGTCGATGGGACCGGCACTCCATTGCGGGGTGATGAAGTCCAGGTCGTAGAACTCGCCGTGGTGATCGAGCGTGCCGGTGCGGAACGCCGCGAAACAGGCTTTGACCGCCAGGACGTAGTCACGCAGACGCGGACCCGGCCGTTCGAACGCCGAGCCGTAGCGCCGCACCACGTGCGTGCGGACCTGGGTGCCCAGTCCCAGCCGGAATCTGCCCGAGGTGGCCTCCTGTAGTTCCCACGCGGTGGCCGCCGTGACGAAGGGACTTCGTGGGAAGGCAACTGCCACACCGGTCGCCAACTCCAGACCCGGAGCGGCTTGCGATGCCACCGCTGCGTTGAGATACGGGGTTCGGCCGGTTTCGGTGAACAGCATCCCGGAGAACCCTGCGGCCTGCGTACGGGCGGCAAGGGCGCCGATCTGGCCGAGCGGAAGGGCCGAAGTCATCACATCGACGTACACGCAGCGGACAGTACGCGACCGCCGAGCGCATAAGGTGCAGACGTGGGTACCTATGCAGTCACCGGTTCGGCGTCCGGGATGGGCCAGGCGGTCGTGGCCAAGCTTCGCGCCGAGGGCCATACCGTCATCGGCGTCGACATCAAGGAAGCCGAGGTGGTGGCGGACCTGTCCAGCGCCACCGGACGCCGCACCGCAGCCGAAGCGGTGCTAGCCGCCAGCGGTGGCCGGCTCGACGGTGCGGTGATGGCCGCCGGTCTCGGCCCGACTCCCGGCGCCGATCGCGCGCGTCTCATCGCGCAGGTGAACTACTTCGGTGTGGTGGACCTGCTGCAGGCGTGGCGCCCCGCGCTGGCCGCTGCCGACCGGGCCAAGGTCGTCGTCTTCTCCAGCAACTCGACGACGACGGTGCCGGCGGTGCCCAATCGCGCCATCGGCGCCCTGCTGGCAGGCGACAGCGACAAGGCGGTGCGCGCCGTGCGCTTCTTCGGCCGCAACGCACCGCCGATGATGTACTCCGCCTCCAAGATCGCGGTGAGCCGGTGGGTGCGCAGGCAGGCGGTCACGCGGGACTGGGCGGGGGCCGGCATCCGGCTCAACGCGCTGGCTCCGGGCGCCATCCTGACGCCGCTGCTCGAGCGGCAGCTGGCCACCCCGAAAGAAGCCGAGATGGTGCGGTCGTTCCCGGTTCCGATCGGGGGGTTCGGCGATCCCGGACAGCTGGCCGACTGGGTGGTGTTCATGCTGTCCGAATCCGCTCAATTCCTCTGCGGCAGCGTGATTTTCGTTGACGGCGGATCGGATGCCTACTTCCGCGCCGACGACTGGCCCCGGCAGGTGCCGGCCCGCCGGCTGGTGTCCTATCTATGGCGCAGCAGACGGTTCACACCCTATGACCAGTGACATCGCCGCCCGCCGGATCCCGGTGTTGGCCCTGGCTGCCGCACTGGCAGCGGCCGGCGCCGTGTCGGCCTGCAGCCATGCCTATCCGCCGCCGCACCAGACCGTGACGCTGTCGGTGTCCTACGACGAGCTGCTGAGTCAGAAGACCATCACCCGACAGGCCGGCCTTCGCGTCGGCGACACCCTGACAGTCGCGCTGGCCGCCAACCCTTCCACCGGCTACCAGTGGACGGCTCAAGCACAGATCAGCGACGGCGCCGTGCTGACCCAGACCGGCCACCGCACCATCGCCGCGGCCGGCGGGCCGCCGGGTGCGTCAGGAACCGAAGAATGGACCTTCGAGGCGGTAGCGCCCGGTACGGCGACGGTGACGACCAGCTACGGCCAGCCCTGGCCCGGGGGACAGAAGAACGCCTGGACCTTCACCGCCAAGGTCTCGGTCAGCTAGGGCCGCATCGTGTAGGCGCCGTCGTGGCCCTTCACCTGCTCCCAGATTCGATCGAAACGATCGGTGTCGGTCACCGGTTTGCGCACCGCGGCCAATGCCCATTCTTGCTGCGCCTGCGTCGAACTCGTCTTGCCGTGCAGGGCAACGGCATACGCCGAGAAGTCGCGGACCTGAACGTCGAAGATCTGGTCGATCACGTCATGGTCGATCGCGCGCAGGTCGGCCTGCTCCAGGATCAGCTGGCCGTAGACGACCAGGGTGAACAGGTGCCCGACGACGAGCATGAAATCAAGGTCGCGCAGTTGATCGCCATCGGGTGCCGCGGTGGCGAACAGGTGCTGCAGGGCCTTCGCCTGTTCGAAGAACCGTGCGACGTTCGGTATCGCCGAGAACCGTTCGTAGGCCGGCGTCCAGTCGGCGAACTGCACTTTGGACGCACCCCCGGCCGGTCCTTGGGACCAGAAGAACACATCGTCGGCGGGGTCGTCACGGGTGCCGATCGCCGTGTAGTCGGCGGGATTGAACAGGTAGTTCGGCATGAACTTCAGGATCTGCGCCACGTTGACGTGCACGGTGCCTTCAAGCCGGGGTAGGGCACCGATGAGTCGCGCCACTTCGGCGAAGTATGTGTTGCGCTCGAAACCCTTGGCCGCCAATACATCCCACAGCAGTCGCACCACCACTTCACCCTCGGAGGTCACCTTCGCCTTGGTGACCGGGTTGAACAGCAGATAGCGCCGGTCCTGCAGGCTCGCGCTGCGGAAGTAGTCGATGGCACGGTCGCTGAACAGCTTCATCGCCACCAGCCGGGCGTAGGCCTCAACGAAACTCGCTCGTACATGCGGGAAGTCGGTCACCGGGTTGCCGTACAGAATCCGGTTGTTGGAGTGCGTGATCGCCTCGTAGAACGCGTGCTCGCACATCCCGATGGACGCGGTGCACAGATTGAACTTGCCGACGTTGACGGTGTTCAGCGCCACCGAAAAGGCGTCGGGGCCGGTGCACAAGATGTCTTCCTCGCGAACCGGATAGTCCTCGAGTCGGAAGTTGCTGACATACATCTGGCCGTGAACGACGTTGCCGATCAGCTTGTACGCGGGGTGGCTGCTCTCGGCTGCGAACCACACGTAGCCGTCGGGGCCGTCCACGTCGGCTCGGCGAGAGAACACCGACACCATGCCTGCCACGTTGCCGTTGCCGATGTAGTACTTCTCCCCCGACGCGCGGAACACCACGCCCTCTTCGTCGCCGTCGGCTGCGGGAGTCAGAACCATGTCGGTGTTGTAGATGTCGGCGCCGTGCTCACGCTCGGAGAGCGCGAAGGCCATCACACCGCCGTTGTCCAACTGCGCGGCGGCACGTTCCTTGGCCTTGATGTTGTCGCTCTGCCAGATCGGGCCGAGGCCGAGGATCGTGACCTGCTCGGCGTACCAGTAGGCCAGGCCGTAGAAGCCGAGGATCTCGCTGAGCGCGGCATTACGGGAGGTGTCCCAGCGCTTGTTGTCATCGCCGATGCCGTACTCGGCGGGGGTCAGGAAAGTCGCGAAGACGCGCTCGCGCTTGATGAAGTCCAAGAAGTCCGAAACCCAGGTCGCGTCCACATCGTCCTGCAGCAGCCTGGCCTTGCCACGCGACTCGAACCACTCGACTAGTGCCTGAAGTTGGCGACGGGTCTCCGCATCGAACTGCGAGAAATCCTGGTTGTTCGGGTTGAACAGTAGTCGGGGGGTCGCCATCGGGCTCCTTTCGTCACTACGGCGTTCGAATCTAGCCTGATCGGGGCCCAGAGATTCCTGTTCGCCGACAACTCGATGGTGACGTCTTCGTCGTGCCGGAAGTCCTGACCAGGAACCGGCCCGCGAAGACTGTGAAAACCCTGTGCACCGGCGGGCCAAGGATTAGCGTCACGCCCGAAGCCGGATGCCAGCCGCTCGTCATCGGGAGTGCGATATGACCACCATCAAACAAGTTTGCCTGGGCGCCGCGATCGCCGGCGTCGTCGCGGGCGGCGGGTCGGCGCTGGCAACAGCGGTCGCCTACGCCGAAACACCGGGGTCAGACTCGCCCGGCACATCTCAGTCCGATTCCTCCGGCGGCGCAGGGGCCAGCTCGCACAGCGGCCCGGCCGGCCGTTCGGCGAGGTCCGCAGCCACCGCGACCCGCAGCGGGTCGGCCGGAGGCAACGACACCAAGCAACCAGCGGCCGCCACACAGACCCGATCCCCCGGAGCGAGCGCGGCGCAGCGCCGGACCACCTCGCTGTTGCGCGACATCGGCACGACGCAGGATCAGGCACCAGAATCCGTCGCTGCGCTAGACGCCGTCCCCGCGTTGGTCCGCACCCCTGCGCCGGCGGCCGCCGCGCCGACACCCGCGGCGCCGGTGGCTCTCGCGAACGTTGTCGCGTTCAGCGCGTCGGCGACCAGTGGCCGGGTCCGCAGCGCAAGCGCCGTCACGACCCTGCTGGCAGCGCAGCCCACACACGTCCTGCTGATCGGCACCGACGGCACGAACCTGGACAAGATCCTCGCCGATCCGGTCGCCAACGCCGGATTCATCGACCTGATGAACCAGAGCGTCACCGGCGCAACGAGCATCGTCGGGCATACGACGATTTCCGGACCGTCCTGGACGACGATCCTGACCGGCGTGTGGGACAACAAGAGCGGCGTGATCAACAACCTCTTCAACCCGGCGCCGTACAACTCCTGGCCCACCGTGTTCAACCTGATCGAGTACAACAACTCCGCGATCGACACCGCGGTGATCGCTGACTGGAAGTACATCAACGACATCGGCAACGCCGGCGGATACAAGGCCGACACCAACACGTTCGTCGACTTCACCAACAGCTGGGCCGACACCGATGCCCAGGTCGTGTCGAACACCATCCAGATGATCCAGAACACCCAGGCCGCTGATTCGACCTTCATCTTCTCCTACCAGGTGCAGGTTGACGAGGCCGGTCACGCCTACGGCGGCGGCTCACCGCAGTACGCCCAAGCCGTCACCAATGTCAGCGACAACATCGCCGACATCATGGCCGCGATCGACGCCTGGGAAGCCGACCCGAACAACAACGGTGAGAAGTGGACGGTGATCGTCACCACCGATCACGGCCACCAGCAGTCGCAGGGCTTCGGCCACGGCTTCCAATCACCCAATGAGACATCGTCTTTCGTGATCTTCGACCTCGAGGGCGACGACGCCAACGACGGCAAGCAGAACCTCGGCTACACCAACGCCGACATCACGCCCACGATCATCAACCTGTTCGGTCTTCCGGCCCGCTCGGACTTCGACGGCGTTCCGCTGGACACCAAGTCCAACAGCATCGTCTCCCCGGTCGATCTGGTGCAGGCCCTCAACGACGCGGTCGACATGTACGGCTACCCGAACATCGGCATCGACCTCGCCCTCGGAGTCCGGACGGTGTTCGCGTCGATCCCCTACTTCCTGGACGGCTTCGTCACCAGCATCACCGCGCAGTTGCAGGGCATCGTCGATCAGGACATCTTCTTGATCAGCGCACTGGCGGGCATCGCCGAGGCGCTGGTGAAGATCACCGGCGACATCGTCGTGGGCACCACCCAGGCCCTCGCACGGGTCGTCGCCCGGGCAACCGGCTCCGGTGTGATCGCACCGACCGATCCCCCGCTGCCCCCGCCGCCGGGAGCCGCCGTGGTGCCGACGCCGACGCCGGTGCTGCTCGCGGTCAACGTCGCCTGAGCGGACGCCTCGGCTCCCCGCACGATCGACGCATAGCCCCTCGAGTCACTGCAGTAACTTTCGTCACTGAGTGCGTAGTCTGGTCAGATGCGCTCATGGAACGGCGTGAAGGCCTGCGTTGCGATGGTGTGGTTGGTCATCGCCGGCGTCACGGCAGCCGGGTGCAGTAACACCGTCGACGGCGCGGCCAGTTGCCCGGGCTGCGGCCCCGGCGGGGAGCCCAACTTCCCCACCAGCCGTCCCACCGCGGCACCGCCGACCACGTCGACGGCACCGAGCATCCCGGCCCCCGGCGGCGGCACTTTGGCGCCCAGTTCCAGCGGCTACGTCTACATCGAGACGAAATCCGGCCAGACCCGCTGCCAGATCAACTCCGAGTCGGTGGGCTGTGAGTCGAACTTCACCAACCCGCCCGTCGTCAACGACGAGCCCGCCAACGGCGTCGAGGTGACGGCCGACGGCAGCGTGCGCTGGATCAGCGGCAACCTCGGCGCGATCCCCACCACCGCGCTCGACTACAGCACCTATCAGGCGGTCGGCTGGACCATCGACGCCAGCAGCAGCGGCACCCGCTTCACCAATGACGGCACCGGCCACGGGATGTTCATCAGCACCGAAGGCGTCGAGGTCTTCTAAGCTGGCGAGGGTGGACTTCCGTGTGTTCGTCGAACCCCAGCAAGGTGCCAGCTACGCCGACCAGCTCGCCGTTGCCCAGGCAGCCGAATCCCTAAGCTATTCAGCGTTTTTCCGCTCCGACCACTACGTGGCGATGAGTGGTGACGGGCTTCCCGGGCCGACGGATTCCTGGGTGACCCTGGCCGGGATCGCACGCGAGACCACCACGATCCGGCTGGGCACGCTGGTCACCTCGGCGACGTTCCGCCATCCCGGACCGCTGGCGATCTCGGTCGCCCAGGTCGACGCGATGAGTTCGGGCCGGGTCGACTTCGGGATCGGCGCCGGCTGGTTCGAGGCCGAGCACCTCGCCTATGCCATGCCGTTCCCGCCGCTGGGCGAGCGCTTCGAACGGCTCACCGAGCAACTCGAGATCATCACCGGGTTGTGGGCGACGCCGCCAGGCGAGACCTTCGACTACGCAGGCACCCACTACACCGTCAAGGATTCACCCGCCCTGCCCAAGCCGGTGCAGCAGCCGCACCCGCCGATCGTCATCGGCGGCGGCGGCGCGAAGCGGACACCGGCGCTGGCCGCCCGGTTCGCTGCCGAATTCAACCTCGCCTTCCCGTCCCTGGATTTCGTCGAACCGCAATACGGCCGGGTCCGCGCAGCTCTGGAGAAAATCGGCCGCAGCCCCCAGGACATCGTCTACTCGGCGGCGTTCGTGGTGTGCGCCGGCCGCGACGACGCCGAGATCTCGCGGCGCGCCGCGGCGATCTCCCGGGAGGTCGACGAGTTGCGGACCAACACCCCGCTGGCCGGGACGCCGTCGGAGATCGTGGACCGGCTTGCGCCATATATCGAGGCCGGCGTCGAGCGGGTGTACCTGCAGGTGCTCGATCTGTCTGACCTCGACCATCTGGAATTGTTCGCCAGCGAGGTCGTCCGCCAGCTTTCGTGATTGCGGATCAACCCAAATGCCCTGGCAAGGTGGCTAGCATAGATAGCCGTGGCGAAAACTGACCCCACCGGGGCCACCGGTTATTCGACCGAGGACGCCATCGCTTTCCCCGACCCGTTCGGGCCGTATCCCGATCAGCCGTACCCCAGCGCCTCGGCCGCAGGCCCCACCCAGGCCGTTCCCGACCGCCCGCACGCGGCTTCGGAACCTCTCGACGAGGCAGACCCACCGACCGATCCGGCGATGGCGCCGGTAGCCGCCGCCGACGCTTTCGACCCGTTCGCCGCTGACGCCTTCTGGTTCCCGGAGCGACCCTGGTATCGCAGGCAGTCGGCGACGATCGCGCTGTGGGCCATCGGTGCGGCCGTGGTGGCCATGCTGGTCGCCGGCGTGCTGCTGGTGTTCCGTGACTCCGGGGAGTCCGGCCGGTCCGAGGACACCAGCCCCGCCTCGACCGCCCCGTCGAGCGCCGCGCCCACCCGCTCGCAGTCACCGGAACCGCCGCCGCCACCGCCGCCACCACCGGAAAGTCCGCCGCCGTCGGCGCAGCCCCGCAACACCTGGGTGCCGCAATACCCACGGCAAGCCGACAACGGCCGGCCCAACGTCACCACGCCGCAGACCCGGCCACCGCAGATCAGCGTTCGCCCCACGCACCGCCCAGCGTTCCCTAACCAGCCCGGCGGGGGCTGACGACTACTATCGGAACCCGTGGCGCGCGACGGTTCACCCGACGACCCGGGCAACTACTCCGATAGCGACCCCACCCAGTACGCCAACTACGGCGGCACCGGCGGTGAGGCCTACAGCGACTACCAGCAGGCCGGCTACAACGAGCCGACGGGCTACGGACAGCACCCCGAGCCGCCGCCGCCCTGGCATCGAAAGCCGCTGGCGCTGATCGGTCTTGGCGTCCTGACCGCGATCGTGCTGGCGTTTCTGGTCTACGCCATCGTCAAATTCACTAGCGGGGACTCGAGCAGCCCGACGGACACGTCGACAACCACGCCGACCTCGTCGGTGGACACCTCCTCGGCGTCGGTCGTCCCGGGTCCCGGTGGCACCACGCAGACCGTGACCGAGTCGCCGACCGCCAGCGCGGAGACTCCCACGACCACCGAGTCGACGGGCACGACAACAACCACCGAGTCGCCCTCGACCACGTCAAGCACCAGTTCGAGTACCTCGACCAGCACCAGCACGACGGTGGTGACCAGCACGTCCACCGAGACCGTCACCACGACCCAGCGGGTGCTGCCGACACTGCCGACGTTGTTCCCACGGCCCGGCGGCCAGTAACCCTCAGGACCCCCGCGACGCGTACTGCGCCACCAGTGCCTCGGCGCTGCGCACCGCAGCCCGGCATGCCCTGGTGGTGAACGGGTCGTTGAGCGGATGTTCGGCGCGCCGGCGCCAGCGCTGTGCGGCGGCGAAGGCTGCCCGCGGCCCGTCATAGGGCACCTCCGGCGTCAGCCCCAGACGGCTGGCCGCGTCGGTGCCCGACCCGCCGATGATGCGCCGCAGCGACGCCATCTCGTCATCGGTGAAAGTTGTTGGACGTGAGCGCAGTTGGCTGAGCAACCGCAGTTCTTCGAAGGCGTGGGTATCGGCGAGCAGTGGATCGATATCGGCGATGACGTAGGGGGTCGCCGGTATCGGGTGGGCCTCCACGAAACGGCGCAGCGACACCAGCGCGGTGTGCGCCTTGAGGGATTCCGACCGCTGCGCGAACTGCTGGTCGATCACGTCGCGCAACGCGACCAGCCCGCTGCGCTCCAGCAGCTCATCGGCCAGGGCCACCGAATCTGTTATGCCGGAAAGTAATACAGCGATCGAGATGCGGATACCGAACATGCCGAACCTGTCGAGCAGCGCGGCACGGGTCGGCGCGTCGACGGGCAGCTCGAGGTCGGGCCGGACGAACCGGTCGACGCTGAGCATGGCCTTGTTCAGCTCGGCAGGGTCGACGGCCGCCAGTTTCTCGAGGGCGGCGAACTCGCTTTGGCGCAAGGTGCGGGCCGTCAGCGCGAGCAGCCCCGAGACCGGGACCACCGCCTGGCAGATACCGGTGCGGTCGAGCTCCTCGGTGAACCGGTTGGCCACGTCCTTGGCCGAGAGCATGGCGTCGAGGCGGCCGGCGCCGATCTCGTCGGCCCGGGAGGCCACCCCGATCACGCCGAGGGCACCGGAGGAGCCGCCGACCAGCTCCCCGATCTGGCGCAGCAGCGCGATGTCGGCGGCGTTGAGCGTGCGCAGCAGGAACACCACGGCATCCACCCGCGGCACACCGTCCTCGGGCACCAGCAGGCGAAGCGTGCGTTCGGAGACGTCCCGCGACAGCGACGACGTACCCGGGGTGTCGATGATCGTGGCGTTGATCAGCTCGGCCGCCGGCCACTCCACGTCGAGGTCGGCGACGTCGACCGCATCAAGGCTGCCGAAGTCGAAGGTCAGCCCGGCCCAGTTGCTGACGCCGCGGGCGATCGGCACGTTGCTGCGCCGCCCGCCGACGTGGTTTGCGGTCACCTTGGGGGTCGGGCCGTGCCGGAACCAGGTGACGATTCGGGTGGCCTCGGTGGCGTCGGTGGGTGCGATGCTCTCCCCCACCAAGGCGTTGACCAGGGTGGACTTTCCGGCCTTGAGGGTGCCTGCCAGCGCGATCCGGATCGGCTGGTTGAGCCGGGCCGCGATGCGGTCGAGCTCGTTGAACACATCGGGTCGCTGCCGGTATGCGGGTTCACCCTCATAGGCGCGACGGGTGCCGGCCAGGATGGCGCGTACCTGATCGCTGGTGCTCATCGAGCATCGAGTCTACGGCTGCGCACCCGCGGTGCCGGACGGCTAGTATCAGCCGCCATGGCCCGGGACACGACGCCGTGGTACCGCTCCTCGGCGGCGACCCTCGCCGCCGGCCTGCTCGGTTTGGGAATCATCGCCGCACTGGTGTTCACCGTCGTGCGGATGTCGGGCCAGTGGAACACCGGCGAGACCGACACCGTCGTACCGCCGGGCACGCATCTGCCCGAACCCCCGCACTTCGCCGCGACCACCACCGCGGGCACATCCACCACCTACACCACGGTGCGGCTGTCGACCACCGACATCGGCCTGCCGGGCGAGACTCCCTCGACCACGGGGACGACGACACCGACCGACGTGTCTGCACCACCGACACCGCCGCCGGGCGCCGTCGCGCCGACTTTCCCGGGAAGTTTCCCCACCCGTGTCACACATCCGCCGGGGACCACCCGCTCGGGTCCGCGGCTCAACGAAACCCGAACCCTGTATCCGCAGCCATAGCAGTTACCTTGCCGGAAGCAGCTTTTCGGCGTTGTCGATGACCTGTCCGAGAATGTTGAGCTGCCGCTGCAGTTCACCGATGCGATTGTTGCGTTCGGTCTCCTCCAGACGCGCGGACGCGATGGTGGACTGCAGTGACTCGTTCAGCGAGCGGGTGGTCTGGTTGGCGATCTCGCGGTAGTGGTCGCGCAGCTGGCGCTGGACGTTCTTGAGGCGGTCCCGCGATTCCTTGGTGACCACGAACAGCACGTCGTCGACGAACCGGCGCAGGTTGGTCTTGGCCTCGTTGCGCACCCGCATCATCCGGTTCTCCATGTCCTCCTTGTAGGCCTTGCGGCCCAGCAGCAGACCGGCGCCCAGCGACAGCGGGTTGAACATGCCCAGGCCGGCCACCGAAGTCAGCATTCCGAACATCAGCACGCCGCCGTAGGAGCCGCGCATGCTGGTGATGACCTTGTGGCCCTTGCCGATCGGCTTGGATTCCAGGCGGGCGAGCGACTTGAGCCGGCCCACTTCGGCACCCATCTCGCGGGCGCTGACCTCGGGCATTTTGATCGCATCGAGGCCTGCTTCGACGAAGGTGCGGGCCACCTCCTGGGCCAGCGCCTCGGCCCGCTGGTATGCCCAGACGAAGTTGTCGCCGACGGCGTTGGCGACGTCGTCCTCGACCTCGGCGCCGATCTCGGCCCAGTGCTGGGTCGGGTCGCACGAGTCGATGACTCCCTCGGCGTGGGAGGTGATGGCCCGGAACCGGGCCCGCAGATCGTGGTCGACGTCGGCGGTCAGGTCGGCGATGCCGTCGTTGAGGACCTGCTGCCACAGTGCGGTCTGCTGCAGGGCGTCCTGAGCTTCCTGCTTGCGACGCTCCAGATCCTCGGTCAGTCTGCTGACTTCGTCGGGATCGTTGAGGGCAGCCAGCTCGGAGTCCACCGCTAGCCGCAGATGCTCTGCAGCCGAACGGATCTCGTTGACGACATGGTCGCGCACCCGATCGTTCTCGCGGGAGAGCACCTTCTCGGAGAGGAACTTGACGATCGCCGGGAAGTTGGACTCCTCGTTGAGTTCCTTGTCGTTGTGCGTGATCGCGTGGCTGCGCAGCAGCGAGGACACCGGGATCAGCGGCAGGTTCAGCCCGGCACGCTGCAGGTGCGCGCCGTTGGTCTCCACGATCTGCCGCCAGAACGGGTACAGGTCGGTCTTGGTGGCCACGATCGCCGCGACCGGGCAGACCTCGTGCGCCTGGCGGATGAACCGCATCTCGGGTTCGGTGAACTCCTGGCTGGTGTCGCTGACCATCAGCATGGCGTCGGCGTCGGGCAGCAGGCCCAGGGTCGCCGACAGGTGCGGCTGGCCGTGGCCGCCGACACCGGGGGTGTCGATCAACGTCAGACCGCCCTTGAGCAGCGGGCTGGGCGCCCCGACCTCGACGCGCAGGACCTCGCGTCCGCCGGCCTGTGGGGCGCGCCGCAGATCGTGGCGGATATCGGTCACCGGGATATCGATGACCTGGGGCTCCAGGCCCTCACCGGCCGAGACGATCAACCGGGCGCACGGCTCGTCGGCGTAGCTGACCACGGTGACCAACGCGGTGGTCTCGTCGTCGCCGACGCGCGCCACCGGCACGTTGAGCAGCGAGTTGAGCAGCTGGCTCTTGCCCTGCTTGAGCTGGCCGGCGATCACGACCCGGATCTGCGGGTCGCAGATCCGCTCCTTGGCCGCCGCCAGGCGGGCCGCCAGATCGCCGCGATCGTTGAGATTGGCGATGGCACTGGTGTGCTCGATCAGTTCGACGATCACCCTGACCCTGCGGGGGTCCTCAGATTGCGTCACTTGCCCTCACTTGTCCTCCCACTGCTCGCCGCTAACACCGTATGCGCACGCAGGCGGCGGGGACCGTCAACCGGTCCCCGCCGCCGTCCGCTCAGAAGCCGAGCAGGTGGTTGCCCGATGCCAGCGACAGGTCGTGGCTGTTGTCGAGCTGGCTGTTCACCAGGGTGGTGTCGTGGCTGGTGTCGAACAGCGAGTGGCTCGAGCTGTCGTGCGTGGAGGTGTCGGTCATGGTGGTCGGGTGCACCGAGCTGTCGGAGTGGTCGACCACCGTGGTCGTGGTGGTGGTCTCGCTCTGCGTGTGCGACGGCGTGCTCACCGAGTTGCCGCTGTTGGTCGACGTGTGTCCGTCGATCACGGTGATGCCACCGCCGCCGGCGTCACCACCCGAGGTGCGACCGCCACCGATACCGATCAGGCTGCTGCCGCCCGATGCCCCGCCGCCGTTGCCGCCGCTGGCGTCCACGTCGTGGAAGACCGGCCCGCCGTTGTCCTTGATGACGGTGCTGCCACCGGTGGCCGTGGTGCCGTTGTCGTCGATCTGGCCATGTCCCACAGCGACATTCGAGCCGGTTCCGGCCAGCACGTCGCCGTTGTTGACGTCGTTGTTGTTGCCGAGCACCGCGCCGTCACCGCTGACGATGTCACCGTCGTTTCTGCCTCCGACGACCACGCCGCCGTCGGTGGCGGTCTGCGTCGTCTTGTTGCCGAAGGTGATGTCACCGAAGCCCAGGTTGAATGCACCCTGCTGAGCGTTGGCGCCGGCGTCCTGGTTGGGACTCAGCAGCGACGTGTCGTTGTGGCTGGCCAGGTCGGTCTGTGGGGCGAAGGTCGGCGCCGGGGCGTACACCGGCTGGAACGACGGCGCGTAGGCCGGCGCGAACCCGTACTGGTTGGACACGGCGCGCTGCAGGCCGACGATCGGGTCCCCGTTGCCGAGCACCAGTCCGGGGACGGCGGTGGCGGCGACGGCCGAGACCTGGGCGGCGCTGACGCCGGCGAGCCCGGCGTCGCGCAGGGACTGCTCCGGTGCGGAGACGAACGCGCGGGCGGCGTCCTCGTCGCGGAACAGGCCGAGGATCCAGTCGATGAGAGTGAGCATGGTCGGAGCCTTTCGGTCGTGCTCGCCGGGCTGTCCGGCGATCTGAAAGACACGCTATGGCCGTCAGACAGCCCCGGAAACGGGGCGACCACCCCTGCTCGACCGACCCCCACTAGGGCCGACTAGGGCACGATCATTAGGGGATTAGGGGGTCCCTAGGGATAGGCCGCGCAACGCAGAAAACCCCACGTCGCAGGACGTGGGGTTGACGCGGGACGAGCTCAGAAGAGGTCGAATCCCTGATGGTCGGGGGTGGCGTGCGAGCCGTCGGTGTGCGAATGGTCCAGGCCGCCGTCGGCGATCCAGTCCGGGGTGAGGCCCGGATCCGGATGCTGGCCGAAGTCCGGGTCGGTGAACTGCGTCGACGGGTCCACGGTCATCGGGTCCACCGCGGCGGGATCCGCTCCGGTGTCGACGACCGTCACGTGGCCGGCGTCGGGCGGTGGCTGGATCACTCCCGCGTCCACCGGATGGGAATCCGGCAGCGCAGCGGGCACGGCCGCGTCGAAGGCGTCGAAGGCGGCCGTCGCGGCGCCACTCGCCCACACGTTGCCGCCCGCGTGCGGGTCGGCCCCGAAGGAGGGCACAGCCGTGGACAGCGAGTCGGCCACCATCGGGATCAGATTGTTGACGTCGACACTGGTCACGTCGGTCAGCTGGGCGTCGGCGATCGCACCGGCTGGGTCGGCCGCGTAGCGTGCAGCGGCGTCGGGGTCGCGCACCAACGACATCACAAAGTCGAGCAACGAGTTTGCCATGTCACGCCTTCTCCCCTACCACCGATAGTCACAGCGGAATGCCAGCTGCTGCCCAGAATGCTATCGGCGAATCCGGTCGCCGGGATCGGTGCCGAACCCAACCCGCGGGCATCGCCATTAGGGGATGCGACCTTAGGGGATTCGGCGGCATTAGGGGTTGGATGCCGGGGTTCGGGGCAGTCAGCCGCTATGGTGAAAATCGCCGCTGCGCGCAGCTGAAGGGAAGTGCGAATTGAGCGACTCGCTGGGGTTGTCGATCGGGACGGTGAACCTGGCGGCAGCCCGCCCGGGACGCCAGCCGGTGACCCGCCGATCGGTGCTGACGCTGTGGGGCAGCCGTCCCGCCGAGGTCGGCGTGCCCTCGCAGAATCCGGAGCTGACGAGCCCGAATCTGACCGAGGCGGGTCTGGTTCTGCGCGGGTTCGTGGAGCGGGTCGGCGATCCGGTTCCCCTCGTCGCGGCCGACGGTTCGCCGCACCGGGGCGAGGAGCTTGCCGCCGAGGCGCTCGAGGCGATGGCCCGCACGGTCGACGATGGTGAACCGCCCTCGACCATCGTGATCGCCGTGCCGGCGTACTGGGGTGCCGCAGCCGTCGGCGCACTGCGCGGCGCGCTGCGGACGCGGCCGTCGCTCTCAC
This sequence comes from Mycobacterium sp. NBC_00419, assembly GCF_036023875.1. Taxonomy (NCBI): domain Bacteria; kingdom Bacillati; phylum Actinomycetota; class Actinomycetes; order Mycobacteriales; family Mycobacteriaceae; genus Mycobacterium; species Mycobacterium sp. NBC_00419. The sequence goes on along the minus strand of NZ_CP107931.1, from coordinate 3,337,836 downwards.
CCGGCGGAGTGCCGCCGACGCTCATTTCGGATGCCACCGCGGCACTGGCCGCCCTGCAGGCCGATCCCGGTCTACCCACGCAAGGTGTGGTGGCGCTGTGTGATTTCGGTGGCAGCGGAACGAACATCACCCTTGCCGACGCCGGTGCCAACCTGGCGCCCATCGGCGAGACGGTCCGCTTCCCGGACTTCTCCGGTGAGCAGATCGACCAGGCTCTGCTGACCCAGGTGCTGGCCGCGGTGCGCGACGCATCCAACGCCGACCCCGCCAGCACGGCGGCGGTGGGCGCGCTGACCCGGCTGCGCGACGAGTGCCGACAGGCCAAGGAACGGTTGTCCTCCGAGACGGCGACCGTCGTGCCCGCGGATATGCAGGGCTTTCGCTCCGAGATCCGGGTGACCCGCGCCGAGCTGGAGACTCTGATCGCCGAGCCGCTGGCCGGATTCCTGGACGCGCTCGGAGATGCACTGGAGCACAACAGGATTCCGGCGGTCAACCTTTCGGCGGTGGCAACGGTCGGCGGCGGCGCAGCCATCCCGGTCATCACCCAGCGGCTGTCGGAGGAACTGCGCGTTCCGGTGATCACCACTCCGCTCGCGGGTCTCAACCCAGCGATCGGGGCCGCGGTGATCGCCGCCCGCGGCATCGCGCCGGACGCACCGACGAGCATGTCGGTCGCCGCTGCCGACGCGCCGACCGGTCTGGCACCGGCGGCGTGGGCGGCCGGCACAGCGGGGGCCGCCGCAACCGAATCTGCAACCGACGGTTCGCCGTCGGCGACGTTCCGCGCGCTGGCGTGGTCCCAGGACGACGATGCGGGTGAGGAACCGGTCCCCTACTCCGGTGAGGACTACACCTTCGACTACGCCCAGGCCCAGGGGCCCACCGGCGCCCGCCCGATGGTCGAGTTCGATTCCGACGACCAGGAAACCGCGCTCGTCGATACACCTGTGCCGTGGTATCGGCGACCTCCGCTGCTGTTCGGCCTGGCGGCCGCGGTGGCCGCGGTGGCCGTCGGCGGATTGGCGATCACGCTCACCAGCTCCGACAGCACCCCGACCACCACCACAACCCGAGTCACCAAGCCGGGCGAGCAACCCGCCGACGTCCCAAGCACGAGTGTCGTTCCGCCGCAAACGGTTACGATCACCGGCGACAACGGCAACGCGACGGTGTCGACGATCCCGGCGTCGACGTCCACTCTGCCGCCGTCATCGACGACGACAACCACGACGACGACACCGTCGACTACCACGACGACAACGACCACCACCACGACGACCACCACGACGACGACCACCACCACGCCCCCGACCACGACCACCACGACGACTCAACCCACGACGACGACGACGAGGCCGCCGACCACCACGACGACGGTCCCCCCGCCGACCACCACGGTGGCACCGCCGACGACCACGGCCGCCCCGATCACGACGACGGCGGCGGCGGGACCAACGACACAACCCGTGCCGACGACGCAGGTGGTGGTCACGACGGAGGCGCTGATCCCCGCCGTCATCGAACCCGAGAGCTAGCCGGGCCGTGGCCGAACCGGTTGCGTCGCTGAGCCTTCCACCGAATGCGAAGGTCGTCATCGATGCGCTGACGGCGGTCCCGCCGGCACCGGTCAAGCTGCTGGTCACCGGCGGCATGGGCACCGGCAAGAGCACGGTGCTGGCGGCGATCCGCGAGGCTCTGCGCGACGCGGGAGTGGCCGTCAACACGCGGCCACCGACGTCGGACACTGCGCACGCGGTGGTCGTGATCGACGACGCGCACCTGCTCAGCGCCGAGGAACTGAACTTCCTCACTGAGCTGGCGGCGAAGCCGGATGCGACGGTGATCGCCGCCATCGAGGCCCGCGAAAGCGACGGTGCGCTGCGCGAGTTAACCACCGTCATCGAGCGGGAACGCCCCCGCGTCGCACTGGGACCGCTTGCCGGAGGCGAGGTTTCACGACTTCTGGTCGACCCGTCCGGGCATCCCCCGGGCACCGAACTGGTGGCCAACATTCTGGTCGCCACCGCGGGAATCCCGTTCCTGGTGGCGGCGGTGACCGATTCGGCGCTTCCGCCGTCGGCGAATTCGATTGCGCAGAAGGCGTTCTTCGCTCTCATCGAGCGGCTGCGGCGGCTCGGCGAGCCGGAGCTGGATGCACTCCTGATCTGTTCGCTGAGTTACGACCTCGGCGCCACCGACCTCGCAGCGGCGCTGGACCTTCCCGCCGAGCGTGCCCAGGTTCTGGTCGACCGGGCTCGCGCAACCGGCCTGGTGGAACCGTCGCACAACCCGCACTTCCTGCGCTCGGTGCACCGTGCGGTATCCCAGGTTGTCGGCAATGCCCGCCATCGCGAGATCGAAACCGCGCTTCTGCGTTCACAAATCGAGATGTCCACGCTGTCACCGGGTCTGGCACTGCGATTGGCCGAACACGGTGTGCTCGATCAGCAGCTGGCCGACGTTCTGCGTCGGCAGGCCGCCGCGGGGCGTACCGATCCGGCCGAGGCCGCTCGGCTCTACCGGGCCGCGGTCGACGCCGGCGCGGTAGAACTGCGTCCCGAGCTCGCCGATGCGCTGGCGCGCTCGGGTGACAGCGCCGCCGCCGTCGCCGAGACCGACGAGCTGCTCGGATCTGCCGATGCCCGCGAGCGGGCCGCCGCGGTGCGCGTCGCGGCGAGCATGGCAGCGCACAGCGGCAACAGCGCCCAGGCCGCCGAGCTGTTCACCTGGCTCGGTCCCTATCCCGACGCCGTGGTCAGCGCCGCCGCGGCGATCGTGCTGACCTCGGTGGGGGACGCCGACGCGGCCCGGGCGGCGTTGGCCCCCGATGCCGACGGACCGCCGACGGCCGCATCACGCGGTGCCCGCACGCTGGCCGACGGCCTGCTCACGACGGTGTCGGCGCCGTACTCGACGGCAGCGGGAAAGCTCGGCCAGGCGATGGCGGCCGAGCACTCTGCGGGCCAGGTACTGCCCGACAGCCCGGCCGCGCTGGTGGCACTGGCCGCACTGCACGCCGGGGATGCGGTGCGCGCGCGCAGTGTGATCGCCCGGGCCGTGCGGGCAGGCCAGGACAGTCCAGACCCCCTCTATGGGCACCGGCACCGGCTGCTGCTGGCCTGGACCAAGATGCAGGACGGCAACCTGTCCGGCGCCGGCACCGAGCTGTCCGCCGTCGACGATTCGGTGCTGCAACGCCGCGATGCGCTGTGGGCGGCGGCGCTACGCACCGCGATCGCCCGACGGGGCGGCGACGCCGGGGCGCTGCAGAAGTATTGGTATGCGGCGATGGAGGTGCTCGCCGAGTACTCGGTGGACCTGTTCTCGCTGCTGCCGCTGGGCGAGCTGTGGGTCGCCTCGGCCCGGCTCCACCAGCAGGACCGGCTGACGCCGGCGCTCGAACAGGCCTTCGCGATCCTCGCGGCGCTCGGTAACCCGTCCACCTGGTCGGTTCCGCTGCATTGGGCCGGGGTCCACGCCGGCATCCTGGCCAACGATCCGGGCGCGGTGGCCCCGCACGGCCAGGCTCTCACCGCGGCAGCCCCGGACAACCCGTTCGCCAAGGCGCTCGCCGGGGCCGGACGCACCTGGCTGCGGGTGCTCGCCAACCAGGTCGACGCCGACGAGGTCAACGCTGCCGCGCACAGCCTGGCGCAGTTCGGCCTCACCTCCGATGCGACCCGGCTGGCCGGCCAGGCCGCCCTGCAGGCCACCGATCCGAAGGTCTCAGGCCTGATGCTGCAGGTGGCCCGGGACCTGAAGGTGTCGGCGGGCGAGGCCGACGAACCGGCGACGGTTGCCGCCGGCGCCGCACCCGGACCGGGCGCTGTCCGGTCGGCGTCGTCGCCGTTGTCGGACCGGGAGCGCGAGGTCGCCGAGCTGTTGCTGCTGGGCATGCCCTACCGCGACATCGGTGCGCAGTTGTTCATCTCCGCCAAGACCGTTGAGCATCACGTGGCACGCATCCGCCGGCGTCTCGGCGCCGAATCCCGGTCGGAGATGTTGTCGATGCTGCGGGCGATCCTGACGACGCAGGGGTGACGTCGGACACCTCCACCCGAAGTTAGGACAGCCTTTGTAGCGTCGCCGAACCGGGGGATGCAACTATGAGCTGGAGTGGAGTCAAGTTACTGGTCGGTAACTTGGATCAAGTTACCGCTGAGTAACTTACAACAGGGAGGCAACCCGTGAGCGGTCTCGACTGGGGCAGACTGGTGATCGGACTGCTGGCCACCGCCGTGGTGCTGGTGTTTGCCGCGCGCCGTGTGCAGTTCTTGACCAAGCTCATCCGGTCGGGTCAGCCCGTCGGTGACGAGGCCGGGCGCAAAGACGACATCCCCGCTCGGATCAAAGCTCAGTTCACCGAGGTCTTCGGGCAGAAGAAGCTGCTGAAGTGGTCGATCCCCGGTATCGCCCACTTCTTCACGATGTGGGGCTTCTTCATTCTCGCCACCGTGTACCTCGAGGCCTACGGCGTTCTGTTCAACCCGGAGTTCCACATCCCGATCGTCGGCCGATGGAACGCGCTGGGCTTCCTGCAGGACTTCTTCGCTGTCGCCGTGCTGCTCGGCATCATCACCTTCACGATCATCCGGTTGCGCTCCGAGCCCAAGGAGTACGGCCGCTCGTCGCGCTTCTACGGCTCGCACACCGGCGGCGCCTGGCTGATCCTGTTCATGATCTTCCTGGTCATCCTGACCTACGCCATCTTCCGCGCCGCCTCGGTGAACGTTCTCGGCGATGCGTTCCCCTACGGCTGGGGCGCCTTCTTCTCGCATGGTCTGGCCAAGCTGCTGGAGCCGCTGGGCCACACCGCAAACGAGTGGATCGAAACCATCGCGCTGATGGGCCACATCGGCGTCATGCTCGCCTTCCTGCTGATCGTGCTGCACTCCAAGCACCTGCACATCGGCCTCGCGCCGATCAACGTCACCTTCAAGCGTCTACCCAACGGCCTGGGGCCGCTGCTGCCCGTCGAGTACAAGGGTGAGCCGGTCAACTTCGAGGATCCCGCCGAGGACGCCGTGCTCGGCCGCGGCAAGATCGAGGACTTCACCTGGAAGGGCTACCTCGACTTCACCACCTGTACCGAGTGTGGCCGCTGCCAGTCGCAGTGCCCGGCGTGGAACACCGGAAAGCCGTTGTCTCCCAAGCTCGTCATCATGAACCTGCGCGATCACCTGTTCGCCAAGGCGCCCTACATCATCGGCGGCAAGCCGATGCCGAGCGGTGAGAACGAAGCCGAACAGTTCGCCTCCGCCGAGGGCGGCTTCGTCGAGACCAAGCACGACGCACACGATCACGTTCCCGAGTCTGGCTTCGAGCGCGTGCTGGGCTCCGGCCCGGCACAGGCAACCCGCCCGCTGGTCGGCACCGCCGAGCAGCTCGGTGTGATCGACCCCGACGTGCTGTGGTCATGCACCACCTGCGGTGCCTGTGTCGAGCAGTGCCCGGTGGACATCGAGCACATCGACCACATCGTCGACATGCGCCGCTACCAGGTGATGATGGAGTCGGAGTTCCCCACCGAACTCGGCGTGCTCTACAAGAACCTGGAGAGCAAGGGCAACCCCTGGGGCCAGAACGCCAAGGAACGCCTCGCCTGGATCGACGAAGTCGACTTCGACGTGCCTGTCTACGGCAAGGACGTCGACTCCTTCGCCGGCTTCGAGTACCTGTTCTGGGTCGGCTGCGCCGGCGCCTACGAAGACCGTGCCAAGAAGACCACCAAGGCGGTCGCCGAGCTGCTGTCCGCGGCCGGGGTCAAGTTCCTGGTCCTCGGCGACGGCGAGACCTGCAATGGCGACTCGGCCCGCCGCTCGGGCAACGAGTTCCTGTTCCAGCAGCTGGCCTCGCAGAACGTCGAAACCCTCAACGGTCTGTTCGAGGGCGTCGAGCAGGTGGACCGCAAGGTCGTCGTCACCTGCCCGCACTGCTTCAACACGCTGGGCCGGGAGTACCCGCAGGTCGGCGGCAGCTACAGCGTGGTGCACCACACCCAGCTGCTCAACCGCCTGATCCGCGACAAGAAGCTGGTCCCGGTCAAGCCCGTCGAGGGCGGTGCCAACGTCACCTACCACGACCCCTGCTACCTGGGCCGGCACAACAAGGTCTACGACGCTCCGCGTGAACTCATCGGTGCCTCCGGCGCGCAGCTGACCGAGATGCCACGCCACGCTGACCGTGGCCTGTGCTGCGGTGCGGGCGGCGCGCGGATGTGGATGGAAGAGCACATCGGCAAGCGCGTCAACCACGAGCGTGTCGACGAGGCGCTGGCGCTGGATCCCGCCAAGATCGCCACCGGCTGCCCGTTCTGCCGCGTCATGATCACCGACGGTGTCGGCGATCGGGAGAAGGCCGACGAGGTCGAGGTGCTCGACGTCGCTCAGCTGCTGCTCGGCACGCTGGACCTGAGCACGGTCACGCTGCCGGCGAAGGGGGCCGCCGCCAAGGCGGCCGCTGCAGCCGCACCGGTCGAGGCGCCGCCCGCGCCCAAGGCCGAGCCCGCCCCGGTCGCTGCAGCACCTGCCGAGCCCGCCGCGGCTGCCGCGCCGGCGGCACCGGCCAAGGAGGCCGCACCGGTCAAGGGTCTGGGTATCGCTGGTGGGGCCAAGCGCCCCGGCGCCAAGAAAGCTGCCGCACCCGCTGCCGAGGCCGCACCCGCGGCCGAAGCGCCCGCTGCCGAAGCTCCGGCAGCTGCAGCCGCGCCCGTGAAGGGCCTGGGCATCGCATCCGGCGCCAAGCGCCCGGGTGCCAAGAAGGCGGCGGCACCGGCGACCGAAGCGGCTCCTGCCGCGGAAGCGCCGAAGGCTGAGGCTCCCGCCCCGGCCGCTGGGGCACCGGCGGCACCGGCGGCCCCCGTCAAGGGGCTCGGCATCGCTGCCGGCGCGCGTCGACCGGGTGCCAAGAAGGCTCCGGCGGCAGCACCTGCCTCGCCCACACCAGCTGAAGAGGCGCCTGCGGCCGCACCCGCTGCGGAGACCGCACCTGAACCGGCCGCCGAATCCGCCCCGGAGGTCGAGGTCAAGGGACTCGGCATCGCCCGGGGTGCACGGCCGCCGGGCAAGAAGCGCTGAGCTCGCCCTAGCCGATCTTCTGCATCTGGAAGGCGGCCTGGGTGATCTGCCCGCCCGGGCACTCGCCGTTGGAGTCGGTGGTCAGCACACCCGCGAGGGTGGCGGCGTCGACCGTGTAGGCGATCGACACCGGCGCGTAACTGCCGTCGGCGCAGACGACTCCGTCGGGTTTGGTGACGGTGAAGTTCCAGCGGCCGCCGGTCAGGGTGGCCACGCTGGTCCAGCCGACGGTGCTGACGAGATTCGCCGTGCAGCCGTCGGTGAGTGTGACGCAGTTCGTCGTCGCCGAGACCTGAGCACCGTCGGCGCCGCCGACGATGGCGTAGGTACCGCTCAGCGGTGACGGGTTGGCATTGGCCGGGGCGCTGAAGGCCACCGGGACGACGGCCGCCGTGGCCGCCGCGACGAACGCCGCCGCCAGTGCAGCAGTGATGTGTTGTTTCATTTCTGCGCCTCCTACTCGACTCAGCAAATTAGCAGCCTTCCCGCAGGGAATTCGGCAAGAAGCGGCCCAAGGCCCGGTTGTGTCCGGGATGCCGCCCAACCGATGACGAACAGTTACGTAGGCACAGCAAAATCGTCGTCGCGGCCGTCGGCAAATCGGTTTGCACCGAGATGGGACAATTCTTCACGTGAGCACTCACCAGCTGCCGTGGCACGGCACGCAGCATCCGCGGCAGCGCACGTTCGCGCAGTCGACCAAGCTGCAGGACGTTCTCTACGAGATCCGCGGCCCGGTACACGATCACGCCGCACGCCTGGAGTCCGAGGGTCACCGCATCCTCAAACTCAACATCGGCAATCCCGCCCCGTTCGGTTTCGAGGCACCCGACGTGATCATGCGCGACATGATCCAGGCGCTGCCCACCGCGCAGGGCTACTCGGACTCCAAGGGCATCCCGAGCGCCCGGCGCGCGGTGGTCACCCGCTACGAGTTGGTCGACGGGTTCCCCCGGTTCGACGTCGACTCGGTGTTCCTGGGCAATGGCGTCTCCGAACTGATCACGATGACCTTGCAGGCGCTGCTGGACAACGGCGACCAGGTGCTCATCCCGGCGCCGGACTACCCGCTGTGGACGGCGTCGGCCTCACTGGCCGGCGGCACCCCGGTGCACTACCTGTGCGACGAGACCAACGGCTGGCAGCCCGATCTGGCTGATCTGGAATCCAAGATCACCGACCGCACCAAGGCGCTGGTCGTCATCAACCCGAACAACCCCACCGGCGCGGTGTACAGCCGTGAGGTGCTGGCCCAGATGGCCGAGCTGGCCCGCAAACACCAGCTGCTGCTGCTGGCCGACGAGATCTACGACAAGATCCTCTACGACGACGCCCGGCACATCCCGCTGGCGACGGTCGCACCCGACCAGCTGTGTTTGACGTTCAATGGCCTGTCCAAGGCCTACCGGGTCGCCGGCTACCGGTCCGGCTGGCTGGTGATCACCGGTCCCACCGATCACGCCACCAGTTTCATCGAGGGCATCAGCCTGCTCGCCAATATGCGCCTGTGCCCGAATGTGCCTGCGCAGCATGCCATTCAGGTGGCCCTCGGCGGACACCAGAGCATCGAGGATCTGGTTCTGCCCGGCGGCAGGCTGCTCGAGCAGCGCGACCTGGCCTGGACCAAACTCAACGAGATCCCCGGCGTTTCCTGTGTGAAGCCCGAGGGTGCGCTGTATGTGTTCCCCCGCCTCGATCCCGAAGTGCACGACATCGTCGACGACGAGAAGCTGGTGCTCGACCTGCTGCTGCAGGAAAAGATCCTGGTCACCCAGGGCACCGGGTTCAACTGGCCCGCACCCGACCATCTACGGATCGTGACGCTGCCCTGGTCGCGGGATCTGTCCAACGCCATCGAACGCCTGGGCAACTTCCTGGCCAGCTACCGCCAGTAACGGTCCGCCCCGACACATCTACCCTGTGCGAGTGACGCACTCACACTCGCATTCGCACACCGGCCCAGCTCCGCTGAGTCCCCTTGCGGCCAGGATCGTGGCGATCGCACTGGCGGTTATCGGCTTGGCGGTGGTCATCGGCGCGGCCCTGCTGTGGCCGAGCAACGCGAAGGTCGACATCCCGCTGCCGTTCCAGAACGCCGCGGGCGGCGCCGTCACCACCGAGGGTGGCCGGGTGGTCTCGACCGGCCTGGCCGACTGCGGAAGTACGTCAGCGGGTCAGGTGCTCACCACCACACCGGCTCCCGGCTTGCCCGGCAGCGGAAGCTGCGTGCAGAACATCGTCTCGATCGACACCGGCCCGAACCGTGGTGCCACCACCATGTTGGAGTTCTCCCAAGGACCCGGCCAGCCGAACTTGTTGGCCGGAGACAACATTCGCATCTTCCGCCAGGTCGACCAGCAAGGCGCCACCAGCTACGGTTTCTACGACTACGAGCGCACCTGGCCGCTGATCGCACTGGCGGCGGCGTTCGCGATCGTCATCGTCGCGGTGGCCCGCTGGCGAGGGTTGCGGGCAATGATCGGAATCGTCGTCGCCTTCCTGGTGCTGGTGATCTTCATGCTGCCCGCCCTGCGCGACGGGTCACCGGCGGTCCCGGTGGCACTGGTCGCCTCGGCGGCGATTCTCTACGCGGCGCTGTACCTGGCGCACGGCGTGAGTCTGCGCACCAGCGCGGCGCTGCTCGGCACCCTGACGGCGATGCTGTTTTCCGCCGTGCTGTCCTGGGGTGCAATCGAATTCGTGCATCTGACCGGGTTGTCCGAAGACCAGAACAACGTGGTGGCCGCGTCCATGGGCCAGGTGTCGATCAAGGGACTGCTGCTGGCCGGATTCATCATCGGATCGTTGGGCGTGCTCAACGACGTCACTATCACCCAGGCCTCCGCCGTCTTCGAACTGGCACACCTCGGCCATGGGTCGCGCCGCCAGATCTTCCTGCGCGCCATGCGAATTGGCAGCGACCACATCGCCAGCACGGTCTACACCCTGGTGCTGGCCTATGCCGGTAGCTCGCTGTCGCTGCTGTTGCTGTTCAGCGTGGCCAACCGGTCACTGGGTGACGTGCTGACCAGTGAGAGCGTGGCCATCGAGATCGCACGCTCGGCGGTGGGCGGTATCGCCCTGGCGCTGGCCGTGCCGTTGACCACGGGGATCGCCGCGATCCTGGCCACTCCCGCTGCGCCAGCTGCGGAAGGTCACCGCCACAGCCTGCCGTGAGCAGGGGTTCAGTACTCGACGCGAAAGCCCCCGATGATGGTGATCTCGTTGCCGTCGGGGTCGATCAGCTTCGATAGCCGCACACCCTTGTTGGCCTCGAGCACACTGCCGGGCTCGAGGCCGCGGCCGCGCAGTTCGGCCAGGTGTGTCTCGAGATCGCCGACGGCGAGGTTGAGCAGGCCGTTGCCCGCCTTGCCCGGTTCACTGAACACCTGCACCCAGGCACCGGGACGTACCTGCCACTCGACGAGCGTCGGCATGGGGTTGTTATCGGCTGGCCTGCCGAACAGATCGGCGTACCACGGGGCGCTCGTGTCGACGTCGCTCACCGGGATTACGGCCAGCACGTGGTCAATGGCCATGGGACATACCTCCTATCGGTCTCGGAAGTACTGACCCGCTCAGCGCGGCGAACTCATCGCGGATTCGGGCCGAGCACCGCCTCGCCGGTCACACCTGGAGGTCTTCGTCGGTCAGTTCGGTGGCCTCCAGCGCGGCGGCCAGGGTGTCGTGGCGGAACGCCGAGGTGACGTGGTCGTGCACAACCCGGAACGCCGAGGCGGCGGTGGCGGTCTCGGCGGGGTCGGTTTTCGACGTCAGTTGCTCTTCGACGACGACGACGCCGTCGTGGTAGTAGATCTGGCCGACCTCGATAGCCGCGGTGGTGCGCTGCGCCCACGCCCGTAATGCGGCATGACCCTGGGCGGCGCCGGTGGCGTCACCGATCTCGATGTCGTCGCTGGACAGCGACACCAGGGTGTCGAGGTCCGCGGAGTTCAGTGCGTCATGCCAGGCGAGAACGGTGGCGATCTCCGAAGTGCTCATGAGCGCTCAAGTTACCGGCTCAGAACGGCGTGCGGGCCAACCAGGTCTCCCAGAGCTGCGCATCACCGAACATCTCGATGTCCAGGTCGGCGACAGCACCGCGGCGTACCACGGCCAGGAGCAGGTCGCGGGCGGGCCCGCGCAGCGCGGTGGTGGCCTTACCGTGCTCGTGGTCGACGGCAATTCCGTCCGGGCGGCCCAGGATGGTCCACTCGCCGTCCTCGCCCAGTCCGGGGTCGGTGGCGTGCAGGTGCAGCGACTGTCCCTCGAACAGCGGCCGGTCGCCCGCGGCCGGACCTTCCTGGTCGGCGCGGACCACGACCCGCTCGAGATATTCGCTGATGCCGTCGGCAGCCAGCGCGGGGTCGAGGTAGTACCCGGCACCCAACGCCAGTGCGGCGTCGGCGCGATGCACGGCGGTTTCGTGCAGACGGCGCCGAATCCACCACTTCGCCGGACGCGGGCCGAGGAAGGTCCACACCTGGGTGTCCATCCCGGTCTGGTCGACTGCCTCCAGGAGCAGCTGCGGCCCCTGGTGCAGCCATGCCAGCTCAGCATCCCGGCCTTCCGGCGGCTTGCCGTCGGCGACGGTACGCGGGTCGATGACGTCCATCGCCTGTTCGGCCACGATCCTCGCGCTCCAGCGATCACCGCGCCCGACATGGCGCATCAGCTGCCCCAGCGTCCAGTCCGGGCAGGTCGGCACCGGAATCGACAGGTCTGCCTCGCAGACGAGTTCGGTGAAGGCCGCGTTCTCTCTGATCAGCTCCTCGGCTATGTGCATACCGGCAACCTACGTCAGAGGTGTGCGTTCGAGTTTTCGGCGGCCGAATGATCTCGCAGACAGGACTGCAGGAGGTCCACAAGAGCCGCGGGTGCGAGCGGGGGGCTGAAATAGAAACCCTGCACCACGTCACAGCCCAGCGCGGCAACACGGGCCGCCGCCTCGGCGTCCTCGACTCCTTCGGCGACGGTGATCAGGCCCAGTTCGTGGGCGAGGTCGACGACGTGTCGCACCACCGTGGCCACTCGGGCGTCCTCGACCACGGATGCCACCAGCTTGCGGTCCAGCTTCACTTCGTCGACGGGCAGCTCGCACAGGTAGGACAACGTGGAATAGCCGCTTCCGAAGTCGTCGATCGCGATGCGTATTCCGTTGCGGCGCAACTCTTCCAACACCGTCTGCGTCTTCTCCATATTGCCCAGCAGAAGGTCCTCGGTGATCTCCAGGCACAGTACCGACGCACTGAGGTCGCGGTCGGCCAGTGCGCGGGCGATCCGGGCAGGCAGGTGCGGATCGGCGAACAACGGCGCCGACACGTTGACCGCCACCGGCAGGGAGGTCGCGACGCGCTGGAACCGGACTGCCTCGTCGAGGGCCATGTTGATCACCAGATCGGTGATGGATCCCATCAACCCGTGCCGCCGGACCAGCGGGAGGAACTCGTCGGGACCCAGCAGCCCCCGCTCGGGGTGCGGCCAGCGCACCAGGGCCTCGACCCCCACAATCCGCGAGGTGCGCACGTCGAACTTGGGCTGATAGAGCAGCGTGAGTTCGAACTGATCGATGGCCTGGCGCAGTTCGGCCAACAGCGGAGTTCCGCCGTGCTCGGATCCGACGGACATCGCTCCCAGCCGGTTGAACAGACCGTCGTCCAGGCTTGCGGTAGCCGGCATCTCGGGTCCGAACCTCTGTACCGCGGCCGTCCGAGACTTCTTGGCCGCGTACATGGCCACGTCTGCCTGCTTCAGCAGATCCTCGGCCGTCAGCGCGGGCTGGTCGATGTCGGCGACCGCCAGCCCGACGCTGGGGCGGATGAACACCTCGCGGTTCTCGATGACGAACGGCTTGTCGAAGGACTCCACGACCCGGCGGGCGATGTGGTCAGCGACATTGGCCTCGCCTTCGACCAACACCACGAACTCGTCGCCGCCGAGGCGGGCCACCGTGTCGCTGTTGCGCACGCACCCCAGGACTCTCTCCCCGACCCGGTTGAGCAGCTCGTCACCGGCCGGATGACCCATCGCATCGTTGACGAGCTTGAAGTCGTTGAGGTCCAGCGCGATCAGACCGACCGCGGCTTGCTCGCGTGCGCGCTGCTGCATCGCCTGGTTGAGTCGCTCGGAGAACATCGCTCGATTGCCCAGCCCGGTCAGCGGATCACGCAGCGCCTGCTCGGCGACCACCTTCAACAGCCGACGGTTGTCACTGACGGCGAGGAACTGCCTGGCCAGGACCGTCGCCACCACCAACGCTCCGACGATCTCCACCAACGGAGTCTGGAACATCTCGGGTGGCTCCGCTGCGGCGACGACGCCGGCCAGCAACAGCGGCGCATAGGGGAACCAGATCGACGCCCATCCCGGCAGCGACAACGCACCGTCCTTGTGGTGCGGCGTTTCCCGCCCTGCGGCCGCCGCCACCGTGATGAGCAGTAGTCCCGCGACCCATCCGATGTCGATCACGCTTCCGCTGCTGTATTCCGCCTTGGCCGAAAGATAGGCGAATGCACTGTCCGACAGCGCAATACAGGCCATCGCCGCGGTGATCAGACCGAGCACCAGGCGCTGTTCGGGGGCCGCTCTGATAGCCGCAATCGCGGCGATCGTCAGGATGACCACATCCGATATCGGATAGGCCAGTGAGATGACGAACGCCAGAGTGTCGTCGCCGCCGGCCTGGTACAGCGGGTTGAGGATGGTGACCCAACTGGCGAGAAACAGCGAGCCCGCCACAATCAGACCGTCGAGGAGCATGCGGCCTCGGAAGCGGGCACTGTCCTCGGCCGGGAACAGCAGCAGGGCCACACAGAATGCGACGGGCATGACCAGGTATGCCGCATCGGCAATCGACGGAAACGGGGCCCCGTTCACTACGAGTTCGTAGTACGTCCAGATGCTGTCGCCGAGCGCCCAGCCCAACAGGCCAATCGCCATCGCAATCCACGCCATCCGGAGCCGGCCGTGGGTCGATCGGGCGGCCATCGCGGCAAGGGTGATGGCGGGAATCGCCAACACCACGAAGACGATGTCGTCGACGGCGCTGAGCGCCGTCCCCTGCGAGACACCGCTGAGGATCCACGCCGCGAACGCGACGAAGACGACGACAGCGGCGGTGGCAACATGTGCGGTCCTGAGCACGCCACCTCCCCCAGACGACCGCCTGGTCGGGCGGCGCGCGATCACCTGCCAAAACTTGGCACGGCAAGGTGATTGTAAAGAACCAGACCCCGGATACTGGCAGGGTCAGCCATGTTCGTGGGCCGGTGGCCGGCCCAACGCATAAACCCGCCAGCCGGCGTCTGCCCAGCGGCGGCTGTCGAGGCAGTTGCGGCCGTCGACGACGACTCTGGCCCGCACCGTCGTGGCCAGCGCCTGCGGCTCGAGGTCGAGGAACTCCTGCCACTCGGTCAACACCAGCACCGCGTCGGCGCGATCGCAGGCCTCCAGCGCCGACGTCGAGTAGTTCAGCGTCGGGAACAGCCGCTGAGAGTTCTCCATCGCCTTGGGGTCGTAGACGTTGACCGTGGCACCGTTGAGTTGGAGCATGCCGGCCACGTTGAGGGCCGGGCTGTCGCGCACATCGTCGGATTCGGGCTTGAACGCCGCACCCAGGACGGCGATGTTGGCGCCCAGCAGCGACCCGCCGCACGCCGTGGTGGTCAGTTCCACCATGCGGGTGCGACGGCGCATGTTGATGCTGTCGACCTCACGCAGGAAGGTCAGGGCGTGGTTGGCGCCCAGTTCGCCGGCGCGGGCCATGAACGCACGGATGTCTTTCGGTAGGCAACCGCCGCCGAAGCCCAGACCGGCGTTGAGGAATCGGCGGCCGATGCGCGGGTCGTAGCCGAGCGCATCGGCGAGCACGCGGACGTCGGCGCCGGCGGCCTCGCAGACCTCCGAGATCGCGTTGATGAAGGAGATCTTGGTGGCCAGAAAGGCGTTGGCCGACACTTTCACCAGTTCGGCGGTCTGCAGGTCGGTGAGCAGGAACGGCACGTCATCGGCGAGCAGCGGAGCGTAGAGTTCACGCAACGCGGCCTCCGCACGTCGCGAATCCTGTTGCACTCCAACGACAATCCGGTCCGGGTGCAGGGTGTCCTGCACGGCGAATCCTTCGCGCAGGAACTCCGGGTTCCATGCGATCTCGACGTCCACGCCGTCGCGGGTCAACGATTGCGCGCGACGCACCAGATCGGCGGCGGTGCCCACGGGCACAGTGGACTTGCCCACGATGACCGACGGGCGCGTCAGCCGGGGCACCAACTCGTCGATCACTGCATTGACGTGACGCAAATCCGCGCCGTACTCGCCCTTCTTCTGCGGCGTTCCGACCCCCAGGAAGTGCACGTCGGCGAAATCGGCGGCCAGCTCGTAATCGGTGGTGAACTGCAGACGTCCAGCAGAGAGGTTGTCCTGCAATACCTTTGCCAGTCCCGGCTCGTAGAACGGGATATCACCGGCGGAGAGCTTCGCGATCTTCCCGGGGTCGATGTCGACTCCGACGACCTCGTGTCCCAGTGCGGCCATGCCGGCGGCGTGCGTCGCCCCCAGGTAGCCCGTGCCAAACACAGTGCATCGCATACTGCCTGAATAGGCTGCGGCGATGAGCTAACTGCATCGCGACACCAGCCGTGAGGCTAACGCCTGGTGAACTCGGGCCTCACTGGCCGAAGTTGGGCCACAGCGGCCACATCGGGCCCTGCGAGCCGCCGCCGGAGCCGCGGCCGCTGCCGCCGTGCGAACCGCCGCCGGAGTCCGAACCGGAGCTGCCGGAACCGCCAGAACTGCCGGAACCTCCCGAGCCGGAGCCATAACCCCCGGAACCGGACCCGGCGGCCGGGGCGGGTGCCTCAGCGGTGGGCGGGCTGTAGGTGGGTGCCGGGGTGTAGGTCGGCAGCGGCGTGTACGTGGGCGGCTGGGTGTAGGTCGGGGTGGGCGTGTAGGTCGGTGACGGCGTGTAGGTCGGCGTCGGGGTGTAGGTCGGCGTCGGGGTGTAGGTCGGTGTTGGCGTGTAGGTCGGCGGGTTCGACGGATACTGCGGGTACTGGGGGTACTGCGGGGCCCGTGGCCGCAGGAACGGCGGCAGGAGCGGCGGCAGGATCACTACGGGCGGGGCGATGATCGGTGCGGGAGCCTCGACGACCGGCGCGGGGGCCGGGGCAGCCGGAGCGGGGGCGGGGGCTTCCGGAGCCGGGGCCGGAGCGGCAGGCGCCGGAGCGGGAGCCTTCGGTGCGGGGGTCACGAACACGGTCCGCGGAGCCTGCTGCACCACCTGAACCGGTTCCTGGATGGTCTCGGCGGCCGACGGCGGAGCCGGTGCCGGCTGCTGGGCTTCCGGGGCGGCCGAGACCGGCGCCTGGCTGCTCGGGACGATCACGCTCTCACCGGGGCTGGGACGCTGGTCCACGGTGGGGCGGATGCTGACCGCCAGGGAGATCACCAGAGCGACGACGCCGACCACGAAGACTGAGGTGAGTGCGCTGCCGACCAGCAGGAAGGGCTTGCGGCCGGGTTCTTCGGCGATGTCGTCGACGGCATCGATCTCGGCGATGTCGGCGGGCACCGCGTCGTAGCCGAGGTCTCCGAGGTCACCGTCGGGCACCTCGCTGTAGCCCAGGGGCGCCATGTATCCGGCAGCAGCCAGTTGGGTAGCCCCGGCGGCCATCTCGGTGTCGGCACCTGCGGAGTAGGCGGCGCCGGCGGTGGTGCCGTCGCGGTCGGGGGCATGGGCTAGGCCCACGGTCGAGGCCTCGTAGCGGGGAGCTGCTGCCGAGGCCAGCGCGGCGCCGCGGGCCAGCGCCAACTCGGCTTCGTCGGGGGCGTGCACGGGCAGGGTGGTGCCCAGTGCGATCTGCGACTTGACCGCGGCGACGTCGACTCCGGAACCGATGATGAACAGGCCCTGTGGGGGCTCGGCGGCCGATTCCAGTCCGGTGACCATGCGGGCCAGTTCGGCCACCGCGTCGGGGGCGTGCAGGCTCTGGCTTTCGACCTTGACGATGGCTCCGGTCGCGGTCTCGACGACGGACAAGGTGGCGGTGTCGCGCTCGAGGAACATCAGGGCGGTTCGCTCGTAGCCGACGGCCTGTCCGACCGCCTGGGCCAGCGTCCCGGCGGCGTGAAGCTCCGAGATCAGCAGGACGTCGTCGATCTTGCGGGCCGCCAGGGCTTCGCGCAGTTCGGCGGCGCCGACGTAGTCGGTCCACGTGACGCCGGTGGCGATCAGGCGGTGGCCGCCCTCCTCGGCGCTCTCCCGGGTGCCGAGGATTGCGGCGATCACCTGTTCGGCCGCTGTGGTTGCCGTGCCGTCGTCGGTGGTGATGTCGAAGGTGTCGTGGTCGACGGTCACACCGTCGCCCTTCGCCCCTTCGACCAGCACCATGCGGACCGTTGTTGGTGTCATCGACACACCAAGCACGATGTCCACGAACCCTCCAAGGTTGTTTGCTAGCTGGTTCCCGACCCGCTACCGCGCTCCCCCGGCGTTAGCCGGTCGACCTAAAGTTTCATCGCCGCAGGTAGGGGCGGTGTTACAGCCAATCGGCTTAGCTGGCGGGGCGCAGCTGACCCTGGAGTTCCGAGGTTACTCGCCCACCGGCGACTGGATGAAGTTCTGATACGAGCGCGACGGCGTGGGCCCACGTTGGCCCTGGTACTTCGAACCGACCGACGCGCTGCCGTAGGGATGTTCGGCGGGGCTGGTCAGCCGCAGCAGGCACAGCTGGCCGATTTTCATGCCGGGCCACAAGGTGATCGGCAGGTTGGCGACGTTGGACAGTTCGAGGGTGATGTGCCCGGAGAAGCCGGGGTCGATGAACCCTGCGGTGGAGTGCGTCAGCAGGCCAAGCCGGCCCAGTGAGGACTTGCCTTCCAGGCGGCCGGCGAGGTCGTCGGGCAGGCTGCAGCACTCCAGGGTCGAGCCCAGAACGAACTCGCCGGGATGCAGCACGAACGGCTCGCCGGCGGCAGGCTCGACAAGACTGGTCAGCTCGTCTTGCTGCTTGGCGGGGTCGATGTGGGTGTAGCGGGTGTTGTTGAACACCCGAAACAGGCCGTCCAGCCGAACGTCCACGCTCGACGGCTGAACCAGGGCGTCGTCGAACGGGTCGATGCCGAGTCGCCCGTCGGCGATGGCGGCGCGGATGTCACGATCTGAGAGCAGCACGCGACGAGCGTAACGGGGTGGTGAGGTGAAAAGGGCCGCAAGGTTGGCGTTGTGCGTGGGGATCACGGCTGCGGTGGCGGTGGGCGGAACTGCGTGCGGACACGATGCGGACCGAGTGCCCTCGGCACCGCTGGCGGACAACTCGTCGGCGGCGATCGACAAGGCGATCACCGCCGTCACGACGTTCAACACCGAGCTGGAACCGCACATCTGGGACGGTGAGCAGTTGCGGCCGCAGGTGCGCACGGCGACCCTGGCGATGGTCGATCGCCTGGTGCGCGACAGCGGTGTCGACGGCCTCACGGTCGACGACGTCGCGCTGGTCGGCAGCATCGCCTCCTACGAGTACAACGATGCGTCGGACTTCGACGTGCATGTGCATGTCCACGCTGATGGTGTTGCTGCACAGCAACTTTCGGCGACAATGGCGTTGCTCAGCAGCAACATCGAGCAGCGGCAGGAAGGGCGGATCCACTTCTACGGCTTGCCGGTGGAGGTGCACTTCTATGCCGGGGCGCCGGAAGCCGAGCGGGTGCCCGGTGTCGGCCGGTTCTCCATCCTGCACAACGCGTGGATCGAGAAGCCCGCCCAGCACCCGGAGAACTTCGACCGCGCTCAGATGGCCGCCGACATGAAGGGCTTCTCCGACCGGTACAACCGGCTCGTCGAGGAGTTCACTGCGGCGAAGAAGGGCTTCGACTGCAAGCGGCTGAGCGACCTCGACGACGAGATCAGCGACTACCGCAGCGCCTCGTTCGACACCGACCTGGGACCACGCAACACCCAGAACCTCGCGTTCAGAGCCCTGCGCCGGCTCAACGTCAGCATCCCCGACATGCTCGACACCCTCGAAGAGGACTGCACCTACGTCAACGAGTCCCTGCCCTGACAGGTCTTGCTATCCTTCGTCAGCAGCACATGCCGATGTAGTTCAATGGCAGAACATCAGCTTCCCAAGCTGAATACGCGGGTTCGATTCCCGTCATCGGCTCCACGATTGAGCAGCACTGATGCTGTTCGATCACACCAAGTCGGTGTCACGCACTGTCACAACGCGGTTTAAAGTCGCGCCAGCGCATCTACCGGCACTATCGCCGGTGGGGGTCCCGCCTGCATGGGCCTCAGAACTCGCAAGAAGGTTGAACCAACAGAGGTGTAATTCAACTAAATGAGCTAACAAGTTGAACTTGGACCTCATGCGTCTACCTATGTTGAACGTGGGCCAGTACGTTCAACCTAACCGGCGTAAAGTTGAACATATGGACGTAGACGCCGTGGGCCACTCGCCCATCGGAACCCTTGTGCCAATCGGTGGAGTGGATCCCCGCACGATGGAAGAGTGGAGGTACTGGGCGTATCTACCGGACCCGCTCCCAGAAGTTCCTAACCTCTCGCCGAGCGCCACGGCTTCCGCCGCAAGGGCCGCCATGGCCATCGCAAGACTTGATGAGGCCGTCGCTCAGCTACCAAGACCCGAGATATTGGTACGCCCAATCATCCGCCGCGAGGCCGCCAGTACGTCCGCACTGGAAGGCACCTACGCAACCTTCCAGGAAGTTCTTGAGGCCGACTTCCTGCGAGACAGTCAGATGTCCTACGAACAGCGCGAGATCCGCAACTACGTGGAGGCGTCAGAGCTTGCCGTTCAGAACATAACTGAACGGCGAATCACGCGGAGCTTCCTCGGGGAGCTTCAGCGGGTCATCGTTCGCCGCACCAAGGGCGACACGGCCGACGCTGGAGACCTCCGCCCACACGAGGTTGCCATTGGTGCTGAAGATCGTCCGATCCATGAAGCTCGTTTCGTCCCGTGCCCCGCCGGAGACCACCTCATCGTTGGGGTAGCCACGTGGGAAGACTGGATCAACCAGAAGTCCGATCTGCTAATTGTCGCGAAAATGGCAATCGCCCACTACCAGTTTGAAACGCTTCATCCGTTCGGAGATGGCAATGGCCGACTCGGTCGCCTCATCTCATTGCTTCAGATCATGCAAACGGGCGAACTTCGTTGGCCTGTATTGAACATCGCACCCTGGTTTGAATCGCGGAGGAAGCTGTATCAAGACGGCCTGCTCAACGTCACACTCTCGGGGGACTTCAGTCCATGGGTCGAATTGTTCGCGGAAGCTGTGGAAGTCCAAGCCCGCGAGGGGCTTACACAGATCCAAACTCTCTTGGCGATACGCGACCGAATGGTTGCCGATTTGCGAGCGAAGGGGATGCGCGGGTCGCCAGTAGAGATCGCAGAAGTACTCATCGGATACCCGGTGATCGACGTTCCCACTGTGAAGCACCTGCTCGACAAGTCCTTTCAAGCGGCGAATCAGGCGGTTGGCAAATTGATAGAGCAAGGCATTCTGACGGAGATCACTGGCCGACGCCAGGACCGGATGTTTGTGGCACCTGAAATCCTACGAACGGTCAACGGGTGATACCAGAGTCGATCCCCTCTTGGGTATGACGACGAGTCCTGTTCCCCAGTCAGGTACTGCTGACCTTCTCGAAACGGCCTGTTTTTCGGTCCAACCTGATTCGGTATACCGATCCGCGCCGAAGTCCCGACAGATCGGGCGGCGGCGAGTGTGGGGGAAACGTCAGCAGCGGCATGATGCGCTCCACCAGCAGGGCCATCCCCGCGTCCCAGTCTGCGCCCTGACATTCCTCGAAGGTTCCCCAGGCGATGACGCTGCGCCAGTTGGACAGGTCCTCGACCTTCTCGACTTCGACGCAGACCTGGGGTTCGGCTCGCATCGCCCGCAGCTTCGCGCCGTCCATGGCGTGTCCCCACACGTAGGTTCCGTCGTAGACGTAAGTCACCGGTACTACGTAGACCCGACCATCGCCGAGGCAGCCGATCCGCGCGATGACCTCGGAGCTCAGCAGCTCCTCGATTTGTGGCTGGGTCAGTTCACCGAACATGGTGCAAGTCTTCCCGCTAGAGGGCGTTAGCTCGTACAAATGGTCGCTCTCATAACTCGGACTAACGCGCACCAAAGTCCGACTTATCGACCTAAGTCGGACTAACGCGCCCGCTTAGCTTGCTCATGGGCGCGTACAACAGCTCTCCCTCGTCCCGCCGCACTGGGAGTTCAGCGGCACCAGTTCTTGGCTGCGCTTTGTCCCGCTACCGGCGCCGCGTTTATCGACGCCGTGACTACATTGACGCGATGACTACGACGTCACCTCGGCTTGTTCGGCGCCCAATCGACTACCTGCTGTTGCCGGCCTTCATCCTCGGCATCATCAACGCCGTCTTGCTGAGCCTGCCCGAGGCAATCGGTGTACCGCGCACCCCGGACAGCCCCTGGCCGGTGCTGCGGGCGCTGCACACCTGGGCCGTCGAGCAGGAGCCACAGCATCTGGTCATGCCGCCGACATTGCAGGCCTCGCTGCTCTACGACGCCTTCGTGCAGCTGCCGCTGCTCATCGTGCTCACCATCGGCCTGTGGAAGCTCAAGCAGTGGCCCTGGTTCGGCATCCTGGCTCTGGTCTATTCGGTCAGCGCCGTGATGAACATGTACTTCTACTTCATGCAGACGTTCCTGGGGCCGGACAGTCCCCCGCACCTGGGCGTCTACCTGCCGGCCAACCTGCCGTGGGCCATCGTGCCGATTCTGGTGGCCTACCGCTTCTGGCCCTACGGCGTCGATCTCAAGGGCCGAACCGCTCAGCGGTAGTAGACCTCGCCACCGGTCGGGTATCCGCCGCCGGTCGTGGTGACATGCACGTGGTCGTAGTGGCCGTATCCGAAACCTGACGGTCCGTTGGGGGTGTAGTAGACGCCGCGCCAGATCGCGTCCTGGATCCCGAACCGCTGGGCGTTCTTGAACACGAACGACACGATCGCGTTACCGAGCGCAATGCCCTCGGCACTGCCCGGATTCGGGATCATGACGTCGACCGCCAGCCCTTCGGGATGCCAGCGCAGCGCATCCGGGCGCACCCCGCCCATGCTGCGGATCTGCGGGAACTCGGCACTGATGGCGCGCTCGACCAGGATGGTCCTGACCTGCAGACCTCGTTCGGGCGCCAACCCGACGGGCAAGACCCGCGATCGGGTATCGACTCGCCATCGCGACGCTGCCGTCGGCCGGCTCGCAGCGAAACTCACATTGACCGCGTCCCCGGGAATCGCCGCCATCGACGAACTCGCCACCGCGGACACAAGTTGCAGGCAGCACGGCGCCGACTCGACGACCGCCGGCGCGCTCTTCTGCTGCGTAGCCAGGGGTTGAACATCCCCGCCGACTACCAGGGACAGGGCTATGGGGACGCCGATGGCAGCGAGGACCATTGCTGGTCTCCGCCGCTTCTTGGCAAATTGGTGACGCCCCACGCGAAACACAATAACTGATCACGAACCAATAACAGCAAAGTGTCAGAATTATCTAGCTACGCCCACGGCCATGCGTTTCGCATTATCAGGCCCGGCACTTACGCGGGCGGCGTGACCGCCGGTGCCGTCACCGCTACCGAGGAACCCGGATTCTCCGACAATGTCGAACTGGCACTCGGTGTCGGGCCGGTGCCCAGTCCCTGCTCGGCCAGGCCGATGCACTCATAGGAGTTCTGCCCCGTGCACGGGATGCCGTCGACCACCGGCAGACCGCCGCCGGGCGCGGTGGTTTCGGCGACGATGTCCGGCGGAAGCCCGGGCATGCAGATCCCCGTCTTGGGGTCGAAAACCTCGAAGGTGGAACACTTTTCACCGGTGGACGGCGAGGCCGGGCTCGACACGACCACGCTGACGGCCATGGCGGCCAGTGCCGCCACTGCCGTCATGGGCAGCACCACCGATGTGAAACGTGCCGACATGGGCACTGAGTCAAGCACAGCAGCGCGGACGACGCCGGATTACCGAACGAGCTCACCCATCTGGGCCGGCCGCTGGCGCACCAGTTGCGGCCACCAGAACCAGCGGCCGAGCAGCGCAGCGATTGCCGGGGTCATGAACGCCCGCACCACCAACGTGTCGAACAGCAGACCCATGCCGATCGTCGTACCGATCTGGGCGACCACCACCATGGAACTGACCGACATCGCCATCATCGTGAACGCGAAGACCAACCCGGCCGCGGTCACGACGGACCCACTGCCGCCCATGGCCCGGATGATGCCGGTGTTGATGCCCGCCGGTAGCTCTTCTTTCATGCGCGCCACCAGCAGCAGGTTGTAGTCCGCACCCACTGCCAACAGGATGATGACCGCCATAGCCATCACCATGAACTGCAGGTCTATGCCCAGGATGTGCTGCCAGAGCAGGATCGACATACCGAAGGACGCGCCCAGCGACAGCGCCACGGTTCCGACGATCACGGCCGCTGCCACGATGGCGCGGGTGATCAACAGCATGATGATGAAGATCAGCGTCAGCGCGGCCACACCGGCGATCATCAAGTCGTAGGCGTTGCCGAGTTCGAGATCCTTGAACGCCGACGCGGTGCCGCCGAGGTACACCTTGGAACCCTCCAACGGCGTTCCCTTGATGGCCTCGAAGACGGCGGATTTGATGTCATCGATCCGGTTGATGCCGCCTGCGGACAGCGGATCATCCTCGTGGGAGATGATGAACCGCACGGCGTGGCCGTTCGGGGAGATGAAGTTCTTCATGCCGCGCTTGAACTCGGCGTTGTCGAAGATCTCCGGCGGCAGGTAGAACGTGTCGTCGTTGTGGGAGTCGTTGAACGCCTTGCCCATTGCCGTGGAGTTCTGGTCCATCGCCGCCTGCTGATCCTGCTGGCCGGCCTGCGTGGCCTGCATGGTCAGCATCATGATCCGCATCCGCTTCATGCTCTCGACCGTCGGAACCATCATCGCGGCCATCTGCGGCATCAACTCGTCGAGCTTGTGCATGTCGGGCAGAAGTGCCTGAATGTCGTCGGCCATGGTGTCGACACCGTCAAGGCTGTCGAAGGTCGAACGAATAGACCAGCACAGCGGAATGTCGAAGCAGTGCGGTTCCCAGTACAGGTAGTTGCGGATCGGCCGGAGGAAATCGTCGAAATCGGCGATGTGGTCCCGCAATTCGAGAATGTCAGCGGCCATCTGGTCGGTCTGGGTGACCATGTTGTGCATGGTGCCGCTCATCTGCTCCATCAACCCGATCATCTGGGTCATGTTGTTGATGGTGTCCTGCATGATGTTGCCCTGCACGATCATGTCGGCCATCCGGTCGTTCAGGTACGAACGATTCATCGTCTGCATGGTGCCGCCCATGCCGAGCTGTGCCGGGATCGTGCTGTACTTCAACGGTTTTCCGTCGGGCCGGGTGATCGACTGCACCCGCCCGATACCGGGAACCCTGGCAACCGCTTTGGCGACCTTCTCGATCACCAGGAAGTCGGCCGAGTTCCGCAGATCCTGATCGGTCTCGATCATCAGGATCTCCGGATTGAGCCGGGCGATCGGGAAGTGCCGTTCGGCAGCGGCGAATCCCTCGTTGGCCGGCAGGCTGTCGGGCAGATACTTGCGGTCGTTGTAGCTGGGCTGGTAGCCCGGCAGCATGATCAGACCGACGAGCGCGACCATGATGGTCAGGAACAGCACCCAGCCCGGCCAGCGCACGACGACGGCCGCCAGCTTCCGCCAGAACCGGATTCGCATGGCCCGCTTGGGTTCGAGCATGCCGAATCGGCTGACGACGGTGATCATCGCCGGGCCCAGAGTCAGCGCGACCAGGACGGCCACCACCATTCCGACTGCCATCGGAACGCCGAGAGTCTGGAAGTAGGGCAGCCGCGTAAACACCAGGCAGAACGTCGCGCCGGCGATCGTCAAACCGGACGCCAGCACCACATGGGCGGTGCCCCGGAACATCGTGTAGTAGGCAGATTCTCTGTCTTCGCCGACCGTACGTGCTTCTTGATAGCGCCCGATCAGGAAGATCGCGTAGTCGGTGGACGCAGCGATCGCCAACGTCACCAATAGCTGAGTTGCGAACGGCGACAAGCCGATCAGCTCGTGATAGCCGAGGAACGCGACCACACCGCGCGTCACCGACAGCCCGAGGATCAGCATCACCAGAACCATGAGGGTGGTGAGGATCGATCGGTAGAAGAACAACAGCATGAAGATGATGACGCCGACGGTGGCGAATTCGATGACCCGCAGACTCTTCTCACCGACGTGCTGTTGGTCAGCCTGCAGCGCGGGCCCGCCGGTCACGAAGACCTTCACTCCCGGCGGCGGGGTCATGTTCGCGACGATCTTCTGGACAGCCTCGACCGAATCGTTGCTCAGCGGCTCGCCCATGTTCCCGGCCAGGTTCACCTGGACGTAGACCGCCTTGCCGTCCCCGCTCTGGGCGCCGACCCGGGTCAGCGGGTCGCCCCAGAAATCCTGGATGTGCTGGACGTGGGTGGTGTCGGCCCGCAACTTGGCCACGAGCTCGTCGTAGAACTTGTGGGCATCGTCGCCCAGCGGCTGGTCACCCTCGAGGACGATCATCGCCGAGCTGTCGGAGTCGGACTCCTCGAACACCTTGCCGACGCGGGTCATCGCGACGATGGACGGCGCTTCCTTCGGCGACATCGAGATCGCCCGCATCTTGGCGACATCGTCCAGTTGCGGCACCATCACGTTCAGCGCCACGATCAGCCCGATCCAGCCCAAGATGATCGGGACGGCGAGCACCCGGATCCACTTGGCGACGCCGCTTCGACGCGCCTCGTCAGCGCGGATCTGGGGGTCGATCGTCGGAGCACTCATGATGAGTTAGTCATACTAAGCTATAACTCGGCCCCTTAGGGCGCCAGCCTTGGACCGTCAGAATTGCCGGCGCGCAAAAGGTTGCTGAAATCGACAGCACCTGCACAAAGCCAAGGCAAAGCGCGTGCGTTGAAGAATACCGCGAATAACTGCGATCGCCATCTCAGGTTTGGCCGAGATTGACCGCACGACAACGGATTCGACCCTCCTCGAGCGAGTATTTCTGTACCTGTGGCAGACCCCGCATCGGCGTTCTAATGTTCGGCCAACAGACATTCTCAGAGCGGGGGGTTGTCATGGGTATTCACCACAGTCCAGGCTTCATCGCCTTTGCGATCGTCGCGGTCCCGATCCTCGTCGCGATGGTCGGCGCCGTCTCCGCCCAGGTGGCCCAGAAGTTGCGTGATCGGGCCGACGGTGTGGTGACCACCTGGGCCGGATTGCGCATCACCCACCAGCAGTTGGTGATGGGCTATCACGACAATGCCCGCCGGATTCCGCTGGCCGGCCTGCGCGTCGACATCGAGGAGACCGGCTCACCGGTGCGACGTCATCACAACCACCGGATCCACCTCACCATCGAACATGACGGCACCGCCATCGACCGGTGGCAGCCGTACTCGCGGACCACCCGCCGGGCCGCGCAACGGTTCGCAGTTCAGCTGAACCTGTTGAGCCAGGGCGTCGACCGACGCGAGCTCAGCGTCTGACGCGGGCTACCAGACCCGCACGTAGTCGACGAGCATGTCGGCCGGGTAGTGCCCTGGCCGTGGATCGCGGCCGCCGGAGCCGCCGACCGCAAGGTTGAGCACCGGGAACACCCGGTAGTCGGGGAAGTTGAACGGCCAATCGTCCAGGGAGTAGGCCGGCACCGTGAAGTACGGCTCCTTGCCGTCGACGTAGTCCTGCCAGAAGTACATCCCGGAGTCGTTCCAGGTCACTCGCCAGGTGTGCCAGTTGGAGTCGATGCCGACCGGGGTCGTCGCAAACGACGTGCCGTCCAGGCGGGCGTGCACTGTCGTGCCCGAGGGCCAGTCGCCATTGCCGTACCACTCAGCCAGGTCGATCTCGCCGCCGACGTCCGGGTTGTCGTTCATCAACCACCAGGCGGGCCAGGCGCCCGCGGTCAGGCAATTGAACTTGATGCGAGCTTCCCAGGTGGTGCCGATTCCGCCCCACCACGTGCCGAGCACTTTGCCGGAGACGTACTTGTTGTCGGCGCCGCGGGTCGCGCGGATGACCAGGTTGGACTTGCCGTCGAGGAACACGTGCTCGCGGTCGTCGCGGTACTGGCCCATGTTCTCGGGCCGGTCCCAGAACACCGGGTTCTTGATCAACTCGCGGGCCTGGGCGATGTTCCACTTCGACGGGTCGGGGGCCGAGCCGGCCGGGCCGTCGAACTCGTCGTGGAACAGGTACGCGGGGGTGGTGGCGTTGGGTGCCGGCGCGTCCGGTCGAGCGGGGCTGGCACCGGCCGCCGGCATGGGCAGCGCGGCAGCAATCGCACCGAAACCGGCCATGGCCATCAGACTGCGGCGATCAATATCAGACACGCTAAAACCTTAAGGGCGATCTGCTCGTGTCGGCGCATCTGGGGCCTCTTCGACGCCTGCGCTAATTACCGGCACCGGCCCCAGCAACCCGGACAGACACCTCTGATCAGGGCGGATGCGACGGTGGGACAAGCTGAGGAACAGTGCCGCGCGGACGGTGTGTCGAGCCGATTCGCCCGAGTCGCGCCCGGTGCCGCGTAACGTGATCAGCTGATGAAGTCGACGATTCTCTCCCGCCGCGACCTGGATTTCCTGCTCTTCGAGTGGCTGGCCGCCGACGCGCTGACCAAGCGCGCACGCTTCGCCGAGCACTCCCGGGAGACGTTCTCCGACGTGCTGGATCTCTGCGAGGACCTGGCCACCCGGTACTTCGCGCCGCACAACAAGAAGAGCGACCAGAACGAGCCGACGTTCGACGGCACCACGGTCACCGTGATCCCGGAGGTCAAGGAGGCCATCGACGCGTTCGCGGCCGCCGATCTGCTCAGCATGGGCATGGATCAGGAACTGGGCGGGGCGCAGCTGCCCGCGACCGTGGCCCAGGCCGGGTTCGCCTGGTTCACCGCGGCCAACATCAGCACCGCCGGCTACCTGATGCTGACCATCGCCAACGCCAACCTGCTGGTGAAGTTCGGCAGCCCCGACCAGATCGACACGTTCGTCAAGCCGATGCTGGCCGGCCGTTTCACCGGCACGATGGCGCTATCCGAACCCCAGGCCGGGTCGTCGCTGGCCGACATCGTCACCCGCGCCGAACCGCAGGACGACGGCACCTACCGGCTGTTCGGATCCAAGATGTGGATCTCGGGCGCCGAGCACGAGATGTCGGAGAACATCGTGCATCTGGTGCTGGCCAAGATTCCTGGCGGACCGCCTGGCACCAAGGGCATCTCGCTGTTCATCGTGCCGAAGTTCCTCGTCGAGGCCGACGGGTCGGTCGGTGCGCGCAACGACGTCGCCATCTCGGGTCTGAACCACAAAATGGGCCAGCGCGGCATCACCAACACGGTGCTGAACTTCAACGGCGCCGTCGGCTACCTGGTCGGCGAAGCGCACCGCGGCATCGTCTACATGTTCCACATGATGAACGAGGCACGGCTCGGGGTAGGCATGGGCGCAGTCGCGTTGGGCTACACCGGCTACCTCAAATCCCTGCAGTACGCACGGGAGCGTCCCCAGGGCCGTCCGATCACCAGCAAGGACCCCGGCGCCCCTCAGGTGCCGATCGTCGAGCATGCCGACGTCAAGCGAATGTTGTTGGCGCAGAAGTCTTATGCCGAAGGTGCGCTCGCGCTGGCGCTGTACTGCGGCCGGCTGGTCGACTGGCAGGACAGCGCGGAGTCCGACGAAGAGCGCGACTCGGCCGCTCTGCTGCTCGACATTCTCACCCCGATCGCCAAGAGCTGGCCGTCGCAGTGGTGCGTGGAGGCCAACAGCCTCGCCATTCAGGTGCTCGGTGGTTACGGCTACACCCGTGAGTACGACGTCGAGCAGCACTACCGGGACAACCGCCTCAACCCCATCCATGAAGGCACCCATGGCATTCAGAGCCTGGATCTGTTGGGCCGCAAGGTCACTCAGCGGGGCGGGGCCAGTCTTACTGCACTTGGCGCGGTGATCGGCCAGTCGGTCGCGGCAGCGACGGGTCTCGGCGGTGAGGCCGCTGAGCTGGCCGCCGCCCTCGACGCGTCGTGGCAGCGGCTGGTCGACGTGACGATGGCGATGTTCGCCTCCGGCGACATCGAGGCGGCGATGGCTAACAGCGCCGTCTATCTCGAGGCCTTCGGCCACATCGTGATCGCGTGGATGTGGCTGGAGCAGTTCGTGGCCACCAACGGGCACCCGGGCGACTTCTACGAGGGCAAGCGCCAGGCTGCCCGGTACTTCTTCCGCTACGAGCTGCCGCGCACCACCCCGCAGATCCAGCTGCTCGCGAGCCTGGACCGCACTACCCTCGACATGCGCCCGGACTGGTTCTGACCTGCCCGACCCCTTAGTATTCGATTGGTCTACGAAGGGGTCGGCGTCAATGGGTAGCAGCAGGTACATCGGCTATGTCGGCGGCGTGGCCGTCGCAGTAGGCGTGGGAGCGGCGATCGCCGCAGGCGGTCAGGGCACCGCCAGCGCGGAAACCGGCAAGTCTGATTCGACCAGCGCCGCCTCACAGGCCGATGCCGGGCCGAAGAAGTCAACCGCGCACGCGGCCCGCGTGCACACCAAGCCGAGCAGCACAGCCGATGACGCCACGGGCGGGGTCAGCAAGGTCCAGGCCGCCGCCGCGTCGAGCCTCAGCACACCGACGACGACCGTATCGGTGCAGGTCGACCGACTCAAGAATCTGTCGACCGGCCGCAGTGCCCGCACGGCCGCAGCCACCACCGACACCGTCACCACCGAGACGCCGTCGTCGCAGGCCTCGCAGTCCTCCGTCGTCGCCTCGGACACCGTCTCGGTGCCGTGGAGTCCCAACCCGCTGCGCCCGATGCCGCCGGAGCCGGCGCCCAACGACATGCCGGGGCCCATCTGGGACCTGGAGCAGGCCGTCGTCAACGCCTTCCCCGACTTCTTCAAGCCGGTGCCCCGCGAAATCTTCGAGGCCGGCTACCGCGTGAGCCAGATGATCCCGTGGGTCAATATCGTGGTGCCGTTCTCCAATATCGGCGCGAACCTTAAGGCCGCGCTGGCTGGGGACAAGGCCGCCTCGCAGCGCATCGTCAACAACCTGATCGTCACCCTCGCGCCGGTCGCGATTGTGTACTACGCATACAACGAGATTGCCGATCTGGTGAACCTCGAGCAGCAGGCGCTGGACTTGCAGACATGGGCCATCACCACGGCCTGGGACATCCTGGATCCCTTCCAGCTGCTGCACAACCGCGGCGAGTCCGGCCTGCCGCTGTCCACCACGACGCCGCCGGCGTACCCGCCCACCGATCCGGTGAACGTTCTGTAATTGCCGGTCAGGCCCCGTTTCGCGGGGTGGAGTTCAGCGTTCGCGGACGCTTCGGGATGCAGGTCAGCGGTTCTGCCCCCAAGATCTAAGGATTGCGGCACAGTGGCCTAAGCCTTAGCGGGTTCGCAAGAAACGCGAGCAGACTCCAGGAGCGGTATGAGCAAGCTGCGGAAAGCCATCACCATCGTCAGCATCACCGCTGTCGCGACCTTCGGAGTCGCCGCGTGCGGGGGAAGCAAGAACAGCGGTGGCGGCGCCGCAGGCGGCGAGATCAGCGTCACGATGACCTCGTTCCCCGACTACGTCGACCCGCAGCTGTCCTACACCCTCGAGGGGTGGGAGGTGCTGTGGAACACCTACACCCCGCTGCTGACCTACAAGCACCAGAAGGGCGAGCCCGGCACCGACGTGGTGCCCGGCCTGGCCAAGGACATGCCGGAGATCTCAGCTGACGGCAAGACCTACAAGCTGACCCTGCGGCCGAACATGAAGTACTCCGACGGCACCCCGATCAAGGCCTCGGACTTCACCTACGCGATCAAGCGGCTCTTCAAGGCCGATTCCGGCGGCTCGGTGTTCTACGAAGGCATCATCGGCGCAAAAGATTTCGCCGACGGCAAGGCCGACACCATCAGCGGCATCAAGACCGACGACAACACCGGTGACATCACCATCACGCTGGACAACCCCAACGGCACGTTCAACAACCTGCTCGGCCTGATGTTCGCCGCCCCGGTTCCGCCGACCACCCCGCTGGACAAGGACGCCACCAACACCCCGCCGCCGTCGAGCGGACCGTTCGTCATCACCAAGGTCGACGCGCCGAATACCCTGACCCTGGAACGCAATCCGCAGTTCAAGACGGTCAAGGATGCCGGCGCCTCCGAGGTCGCTGATGCGCAGGTTGACAAGATCGTCGTCACCCAGAACAAGAACAACTCCGCGCAGGTCACCGGCATCCAGCAGAACAAGATCGACTACATGACCGACCCGCCGGACGCCGACCGGCTGCCGGAGATCAAGGCGAAGTACTCCAGCCGGTTCCGTCTCGAGGACTCGATCAACACCTACTACTTCTGGATGAACACCCAGAAGGCGCCGTTCAACGATCTCAAGGTGCGCCAGGCCATCAACTACGCGATCGACCCCGAAGCGCTCAACCGGGTGTTCGGTGGCCGCCTGCACGCCACCCAGCAGATCCTGCCGCCCGGCATGCCCGGCCACGACGAGTACAAGCTCTACCCGGGCCCGGACCTGGAGAAGGCCAAAGCCTTGATCGCCGAAGCCAATCCGGCCGACAAGGACATCACGGTGTGGACCGACGACGAGCCGGACCGCAAGCGCATCGGCGAGTACTACCACGACCTGCTGACCCAGCTCGGCTTCAACGCGACGCTGAAAGTCATCTCCGGTGACACCTACTTCCAGACCATCGGCAACGAGTCGACACCGGATCTGGACACCGGGTTCTCCGACTGGTTCCAGGACTTCCCGCACCCGGACGACTTCTTCCGTCCGCTGCTCAACGGTGCGAACATCCTTCCGACCAACAGCAACAACTTCTCCCGGGTCAACATCCCCGAGCTCGACGCCAAGCAGAACGAGTTGCTGACCAAGCAGCTCACCGATGACGTGAAGAAGCAGTACGCCGAGTTGGACAAGGCCTACATGGAGCAGGCGGTGTGGGCGCCGTACGGCAATGAGCAGTACACGACGTTCCTCTCCGAGCGGATGAACTTCGACAAGTCCTATCGACATCTGCTGTTCAACCAGGACTACACCTCGTTCGCGTTGAAGTAGCCGACGCCATGGTGGTGGCCACCGTCGAGGGGCGAAGTCCCTGGCATCTGGCATGGGAACGATTACGGCGCAACAAGGTTGCGCTGGCCTTCGGGGTGTTGTTCGTCCTGCTCGTGTTGTTCTCACTGGCTGCCCCGCTGTGGGCCGACCACGTGGCGCACACCGGACCCAACCAGAACCACATCACCGACAAGGTGCTCATCGACGGCCAGGAGACCTACGTCGTCTCACCGGACGGCACACCACTGGGACCGGGGCTGCGTGGGCGCTACCTGCTCGGTGCCGACCAGAACGGCCGCGACGTCATGGTGCGGCTGATGTACGGCGGACGCACCTCCATCTACATCGGGGTGATGGCGGCGGTCATCACCACGGTCTTCGCGGTGATCGTCGGCATGTTGTCGGGCTACTACCGCGGCTGGGTCGACTCGATCCTGTCGCGAATCCTCGACGTGGTGTGGGCATTCCCCGTGCTGCTGCTGGGGATCGCGCTGGGCACCACACTGGCGCTGGGCGGGTTCAAGATCGGTGGCCTGGTGGTGGCCGGTGACTCGCTGTGGATTCCGATCCTGATCATCGGCCTGGTCTACGTGCCGTACATGGCCAGACCGGTCCGCGGCGAGATCCTGGCGCTGCGGGAGAAAGAGTTCGTCGAAGCCGCTGTGGCACAGGGCAAAGGGCCGGTGCGCATCATGGTCTCCGAGCTGCTGCCGAACATCATCTCGACCATCATCGTGTTCTTCACCCTCAACATCGCCAACAACATGCTGCTGGAGTCGGCGCTGTCGTTCCTGGGCGCCGGCGTGCGCCCGCCCAACGCGTCGTGGGGCACGATGATCGCCGACGGCTACCAGAACATCTACACAGCACCGCACCTGACGATCGTGCCGGGTTTGATGATCGTGCTGACGGTCCTGTCGCTCAACGTATTCGGTGACGGGCTGCGAGACGCTCTGGATCCGCGCGCCAAGATCCGGTTGGAGCACTAGCATGCTTCGATTCGCGGCCAGAAGGCTGATCGGGATGATCGCGGTGCTGTTCGCGATCTCGGTGATCGTGTTCCTGATCTTCAACGTCATTCCCAACTCCGACCCTGCGGCGCGCATCGCCGGCAAGAACGCCAACCCCGCACTGATCGCCAGGGTCAGCGCCGATCTCGGCCTCGACCAGCCGCTGCCGGTGCAGTACCTGACCATGATGAAGCAGATCTTCACCGGCGAGCTGACGTCGTACGCCAGCAGTCAGAATGTGGCCGAACAGATTTGGGACGGACTCCCGGCGACGCTGTCGCTGACCATCGGCGCGGCGGTGCTGTGGATGGCGCTGGCGGTGTGGTTCGGCTACCTCAGCGCTGTGCGCGCGGGCGGGTTCACCGACCGCGCGCTGACCATCCTGGCGCTCGTCGGCATTTCGATGCCGGTGTTCTGGTTGGCGGCAATCCTGTTGTACTTCTTCAGCTTCAAGACCCAGATCTTCCCGACCGGCAGTTACGTACCACTATCCGAAGACCCGCTGCAATGGGCGTATCACCTGATCCTGCCGTGGATCACGCTCGCGGTGCTCTACGTCGGCTTCTACAGCAGGGTGCTGCGCTCCAACATGCTCGACTCGATGAACGAGGACTATGTGCGCACCGCCCGGGCCAAGGGCATCAGCGAACGCCAGGTGCGCATCCGCCATGTGCTGCGCAACTCGATGATCCCAATCGTCACGCTGTTCGGTCTGGATTTCGGTGCTGTGGTCGGCGGCGGGGCGATCCTGACCGAGACGGTGTTCAACATCAACGGTGTCGGGCTCTATGCCGGGCAGGCGATCGGCAAGCTGGACCTGCCGCCGCTGATGGCGGTGACGATGTTCGGGGCGTTCTTCATCGTGCTGTTCAACACGATCGTCGACATCCTCTACGCCGTACTCGATCCCCGGATCCGGCTGGGTGAGGCGGCACCGGCATGAGCCCGATCCTCACGGTTCGCGACCTGCAGGTCAGCTTCCGCACCGACGACGGCGTGGTACACGCGGTCGACGGGGTGTCCTTCGAGGTCTCCCCCGGCGAGGTCGTCGCGATCGTCGGCGAGTCCGGCAGCGGCAAGAGTGTGACAGCCCAGACGCTGATCGGCCTGACCCGCGCCCCGAACGCGAAGATCACCGGGTCGGTGATGTTCGAGGGCCGCGACCTGATCGAGCTTTCCGACGAAGATTTCCGCGGGGTGCGCGGCGAACACATCGCGATGGTGTTCCAGGACCCGATGACCTCACTGAATCCGGTGTACCGGGTCGGCGATCAGATCGCCGAGATGATCCGGGCGCATCGTGAGGTCTCCAAGAGCGAGGCACTGTCCCAAGCGGTGGAACTGCTTCGCTCGGTGGGCATTCCGAACCCGGAGCGCCGGGTCCGCGACTATCCGCACGAATTCTCCGGCGGCATGCGCCAGCGCGTGATGATCGCCATGGCACTGGCTCTGGATGCCGAGCTGCTCATCGCCGACGAGCCCACCACTGCCCTCGACGTCACCATCCAGGCGCAGATCCTGCGGCTGCTGGAGAACCTCAACGCCGAGCGCAACCTGTCGGTGGTGCTGATCACCCACGATCTCGGCGTCGTCGCCGAACTGGCCGACCGGGTGGTGGTGATGTACGGCGGGCAGATCGTCGAGGACGGCCGACTCGACGAGATCTTCTACAACCCGCAGCACCCCTACACATGGGGGCTGCTGGGGTCGATCGCGCGCCTCGACGAGGTCCGCCCCGAGCGGCTCCCCCAGATTCCGGGCCAGCCGCCGTCGCTGTTGAATCCGCCGACGGGCTGCCGCTTCGCTGCCCGCTGCAAGTATGCGTTCGAGAAGTGCACGCAGCCACCGGCTCTGGAGGCTCGCGTCGGCACCCCCGGCCACCTGGACCGCTGCTGGTTGACGCCCGACCAGAAGCTGGCGAACCGATGAAGGGCGATCCGCTGCTGGAAGTCAGCGACCTCGTCGTGCACTTCCCGATCAAGTCGGGCATCGTGGTGGACCGCGAGGTCGCCCGTGTGCATGCCGTCGACAGCGTCAGCTTCACCCTGCATGAGGGCGAAACCCTGGGCCTGGTCGGCGAATCCGGTTGCGGCAAGTCCACCCTGTGCCGGGCCATCCTGCAGCTGGTGACGCCGACGTCGGGCTCGGTGCGTTTCGAAGGCCAGGAGTTGGTGGGCCTCTCGCGGCGCGCGCTGCGGCCGCTGCGCCGCGAAATGCAGATGATCTTCCAGGATCCGTTCGCCTCGCTGAATCCCCGCAAGCGGGTGGGCCAGATCATCGGTGACCCGCTGGAGTTACACGGATTGGCCAGTGGCGCCGAACTCAAGCGCCGAGTGCAGGATCTGCTCGACCGGGTGGGCCTGCAGGCCGAGCATTACAACCGCTATCCCCACGAGTTCTCCGGCGGGCAACGGCAGCGCATCGGCATCGCCCGCGCGCTGGCCCTGCACCCCAAGCTGATCATCGCCGACGAGCCGGTCTCGGCGCTGGACGTCTCGGTGCAGGCGCAGATCATCAACCTGCTCGAGGATCTACAGCAGGAGTTCGGGCTGTCGTATCTGTTCGTCGCCCACGACCTCGGCGTCGTGCGCCACGTCTCTGACCGGGTCGCGGTGATGTACCTGGGCAAGGTCGTGGAGAACTCCGACTCCGACGGCCTCTATGACAACCCCCTGCATCCCTATACCAACGCCCTGCTGTCGGCGGTGCCGATCCCTGACCCGCGCAAGAACTTCGCGCGGGAACGCATCACGCTCGAAGGCGACGTGCCCAGCCCGATCGATCCGCCACCGGGCTGCCGTTTCCACACCCGCTGCATTTCGGCCACCGACGTGTGCCGCACCGACGAGCCCGCGTTGGTCGCGCACGGCGACAGCCACATGGTGGCCTGCCACCACCCCCGCGTCTGAGTGATGTCGGGTACTAGGGACGGCATGGATAGCGAGCGGGGCGGCGCCGGCGAGGTTCTCCGGACCGCGGGTCTGCTACTGAATCTCACCTCGATCATCGGCTTCGCACTGTTCTTGGGCAGGCTGGGAACTGCGGGCAGCGCCCAGTCGCATGCGGTAGCCGCCGCGACCGTCACCGCGTTCGTGGTGAGCCTGCTGTGCCTGGCCGCCGACGCGCAGCGCGACGAACCGAGCTCTATGGCCTCGGCGCCGAGTCAGTCGCTGCCGTAGAAACCCTGCTTCAGCAGTTCGGTGATCTCGCTGACCAACGGCATTCGCGGATTGGTGCGGTTGCTCAGGTCTTCGAAGGCGGTCATGGCCAGTACCGGTAGCGCCTCGGTGAATTCGGCTTCACCAACCCCGAATTCGCGCATCGACCGCGGCATGTGGAGTTCGTCGAGTAGCTGATCCACACCGGCGAACAGCCGGGCTCGGCTGTCTTCGGGGGTGTGCCCGCCGAAGATCAGTGAGCCGATCTGGGCGTACTTCTCCGGCGCGACGTACGCCGAGTATCCCGGTGCCGGCATGAACTTGCTGGGCAGACTTGCGTTGTACTGCAACACATACGGCAGGAAGATGCCGTTGGCCCTGCCGTGCGGGATGCCGAACGCGGCACCCACCGCATGAGCCAGTGCGTGGTTGGTGCCGACGAATGCGTTCGAGAACGCCAGCCCGGCCAGCGTCGCCGCGTTGGACATCTGCGTGCGCGCTTCGAGATCGTCGGGGTCCCGGTAGGCGCGCGGCAGCGCATCGAAGATCAGCCGGGCGGCCTGCGCGCACTGCGCGTCGGTGTAGGGCGAGGCGAAGATCGACACCGCCGCCTCCAGGGCGTGGGTCAGTGCGTCGACCCCGGTGTCAGCGGTCAAGTTCGGCGGCATCGACGAGGTCAGCACCGGGTCGACGATCGCCACGTCGGGCACCAGGCTGTAGTCCACCAGAGTCTGCTTGCGCGGCCCCATCGTGATCACCGCCGCCGGGGAAACCTCCGAGCCGGTGCCCGATGTCGTTGGGATCGCGATCAATTGGAGCTTGTGCCGGTCGGTCGGATAGTCCGCGACCCGTTTTCGCGGATCCAGGAACGGCATCGTCAGCTCGTCGAGCGTCTTCTCCGGGTGTTCGTAGAACAGTCGCATCGCCTTGCCCGCATCGAGTACCGAGCCGCCGCCGACGGCGATCAGCACGTCGGGCTGCACCCGCTCCAGCAGCGCCACCCCGCGCGCAATGGTCTCCTCGTCGGGCTCGGGGGTGACGTCGGTGAACGCGTGCACGTGCTTGGTGGGAAGCTTGCTGCGCAACAACTCCACCACCCCACGCTCGTCGGTCTGATTGTCGGTGACGATAACGACTGTCTCGCAATCCAACTCGCGCAGGTTGTCCAGCGCGCCGGCGTTGAAGTAGGTGTTGGCCGGAACCCGGAACCATTGCGGAGGGGTTCTGCGATGCGAGACCGTCTTGATGTTGAGCAGCTGCCGGTAGTTGACGTTCTCGGTGGTGCTCGATCCGCCCCAGGTGCCGCAGCCCAGCGAGAAGGTCGGCGTCAGGTTGTTGTAGACACCGCCGAGCGCCCCGACCGCGGTGGGCGCGTTGACCAGGATCCGGCCCGTGCGCACCGCCAGGCTGTAGGCGTCGATGACAGCCTGGTCATTGGCGTAGATGGCCGAGGTGTGCCCCAGCCCGCCGTGCTCGGTCACCAGCACCGCGGTATCGATGGCGTGCTGGGAGTTCGGTGCCCGCACCACTCCGAGCACCGGCATCAGCTTCTCCTGCACCAGCGGGTGCACGGCCAGTTCGTCGAGATCCGACGGCAGCGGAGCCAACAGGATCTTGGTACCCGGCGGGACACTGAAACCGGCGCGGGCGGCCAACTCCGGTGCCTTCTGGCCTACGGCGTCCATCGACACCTTGTCGCCGCAGCCGAACGCGAACTCGGCGATCTTGGCAGCTTCCTCCGGCTTGAGCATCCGGGCGCCCATTTTCTCAAACTCGGCGATCATCGCGTCGTAGATCTCGTCGTCGATGATGCAGGTTTGCTCGGCGGGGCAAATCACCGACGAGTCAAAGGTTTTCGAGATCAGGATGTCGACGACGGCGCCGCGGACGTCGGCGGTCTTGTGGATGTAGATCGGGGCGTTGCCCGGTCCCACACTCAAGCCCGGCTTGCCGGCCTGATTGGCCAGGGCGACGATCTTCGGGCCGCCGGTCACCCAGATGAAGTCGACGCGTGGGTGTTTGAACAGGTAGTGCGTCACCTCGTGGGCGGCGTCGGGAATCACCTGCAGCGCACCGGGTGGCATGCCGGCGGCCTCGGCGGCCTCGCGCAGGATCGCCACCGCCCGTTCGCAGCAACGCACCGCATACGGCGAGGGCCGGAACAGCACGGCGTTGCGGGTCTTGGCGGCGACGATCGCCTTGAACAACACCGTCGAGGTCGGGTTGGTGACGGGCGTGATCGCCAGCACGACACCGATGGGTTCGGCGACGTAGACGATGTTGTGCTCGACGTCCTCGTCGACCACCCCCACCGACTTCTTGTCCTTCAGATAGTCGTGCAGGAATTCGGTCGCGACATAGTTCTTGACAACCTTGTCCTCGAAAACGCCGAAGCCGGTCTCCTCCAGAGCCAGTGCGGCCAGTTCCCCCGCCGCGCGCACCCCGGCACGGACCATCGCCTCGACGATGGCGTCGACCTGTTCCTGGCTGAGCTTGCGAAACTCACGTGCCGCCTGCGCGGCGCTGTCGACCATCGCGTCGATTTCTGCTGTGCGATTGTCGTCGGCCTGATGGTGTGTTGCGCTCAGTGTTCCGGTCATCCCGTGTCCCTCCCAGATGCGGGGATCGTATGTTCGCGGACATCGGGGTAGATAGGGATAAAAGACCCCTATATGCTGGGTTCAGTCGAGTGAACCTAGC
Source organism: Mycobacterium sp. NBC_00419 (assembly GCF_036023875.1). Classification (NCBI taxonomy): domain Bacteria; kingdom Bacillati; phylum Actinomycetota; class Actinomycetes; order Mycobacteriales; family Mycobacteriaceae; genus Mycobacterium; species Mycobacterium sp. NBC_00419. The sequence goes on along the minus strand of NZ_CP107931.1, from coordinate 3,298,706 downwards.
GGAATCGAGGATTCATGCCCACCCACCGCGCAGTACATGTGACGTCAGCCGGAGCGCCCCTCGAACTGGTGGACGTCGACACCGCACCTCCCGGTCCCGGCCGGGTCCGCATCGCCGTCAATGCATGCGGTGTGTGCGGCACCGACCACGCCTTCGTCAACGGCGGCTTTCCCAACCTGAGCTGGCCCATCACCCCCGGGCACGAGGCGGCCGGCACGATCGCCGAACTGGGTGAGGGCGTCGAGGGATTCGAGATCGGCGACCGGGTGGCGGTCGGCTGGTTCGGCGGCAACTGCAACCACTGCCTGCCGTGTCGCAAGGGCCAGTTCATGCAGTGCGTCAACGGAGAGATTCCCAGCTGGCACTATCCGGGCGGTTACGCCGAGTCGCTGACGGCGCCGGCCACCGCACTCGCGCGGATTCCCGACGGCCTCTCGTTCGCCGAGGCCGCCCCGATGGGCTGCGCGGGAGTGACGACCTACAACGCGCTGCGGCACACCAATGCCGTCGCCGGCGACCGCGTCGCGGTGCTGGGCATCGGCGGGCTGGGCCACCTCGGCATCCAATGGGCCCGCGCGATGGGCTTCGAGACGATCGCGATCGCCCGCGGGTCCGGTAAATCCGACGACGCCACAGAGCTGGGCGCGCATCACTACATCGATTCGACCGCCGGTGACGTCGCCCAGGCGCTGCAGGCGCTCGGCGGTGCGCAGGTGGTGCTGGCCACCGCGGCCAACTCGGCGGCCATGGCCGCCACGGTCGGCGGGCTGGCTCCGCAGGGTGAACTGGTGATCATCGGCGCGTCGTTCGAGCCGCTACCGATCGCCCCGGGGGATCTGATCTTCGGCAATTACAGGGTGATCGGGCACCCGTCGGGCACGGCGGCCGATATCGAGGACACCATGCATTTCGCCCTGCAGTCCGGGGTGCGGGCGCGCATCGAAGAGGTGTCGTTGGAGCAGGCCGCGGAGGCCTACCAGGCGATGGACGAGGGCCGCGCCCGTTACCGGATGGTCCTGATGACGTAGCTAGTCTTCGGTCGGCTCGGACTTCTCCAGGCCGGCGTCCAGGACGCTCACGTCGATCCCGTAGGGCAGGAATCGCACGCTGCGGGTGGGGTCGGTGTTGTGCTTGTTGGCTCGCAGGGCGTCGAGTTCGTCCTTGTAAACCTGCTCGACGTGGGCCTTGCCGTCGGCGTCGGCGATGTAGATGGCCCACACCCCGTCGCCGGCCTCGCCTGCGGTCTCCGGTTGTGTCCGGGGCCGTGAGCGGCGCGTGAACTCGTCGAACAGCATGCCGAAGCCGGCTGCCTCACCGGGCGTGTTCATAAGCTTGCCGAATCGCTCGACGACGTCCCGCAGGCCCTCACCCGCCTCGCGCACGACGCGATCGATATCGTCCGGGTCGAACCCGAACGGTCCGTTGTTCTCCATAGCTCACAGTGTGCGCCCAGTTTGCTGCCGCGTCGACTGCCTCAGGTTCGCGACAAGCGAAACCTCAGCCGAACAGGCGCAACGGCAGGTCAGCCATGGTGACGAAACCGGGCTGGGCCGCGCAGACCGCGGGGATGGCGTTGACCGCGGCCATCGCGGTGGCCACGCTGGCCGAGCGGACGTGTTCGGCCAGCGCGACGTCGCGGCGGAAGCTGGCCAGTGTCATCAGGTGTGCCCGCATCGAGGGTGTGCCTTCGATGGTGACCGTCCAGCCGTGCTGCGGCGCCGGCCAATGCCGCGGTTGCGGTTCGCCGACAGTCCACAGGGTTTCGACTTCGACCACCGGGGTGCCGGCTCGCGTGCCGGTCCACCGCCAGTGCTGTCCGGCGACGGTACCGGCGCGCAGGGTGCGCCCGCAGATGTCGCGGTCCTCGCTGGCGGCGATTACCTCCAGCTCGGTGCTGACGTCATCGACACCGAGCCCCAGTGCGTCGCCGAGCAGCCAAACCTGTTGTTGGAAAAGCTCACTGGTGAACTTGGGGCCGTCGGTCTCGGCGGTGACCTCCCCGAGCGGGCTGCCGAAGCGCATCTGGTCGAAGGTGATCTCCACGCTGTCGTACACCGACCAGTCGGCACGCTCCTGAATCATGATGTGCTCGATGCTGCGCGACATCCCGGACAGCGCGATCGGGATGATCGCGCCGAGGTTGCCCGGGTTGAGGCCGGTGCCGTGCAGCGAGCTGTTGCCTGCAGCGCAGGCCTGCTGCAGCCGGTCGCGGTCGGCGGGGGCCATCCGGGCCGGGTGGAACGCGAAGGCGGTGGTGATGAGGTTGGTCCCGGAGGCCAGAATCGCGGCCGCCTCGTCGACCGTCGGGTGGCGCGGCGCGTAGAGCACCGCGTCGACGCCCGCGGTGTCGACATCCTTAGCGGCAGCGATGCCCAGCGGGGCCGTGCCGGCGAGGTCTCCGGCGTCGCGCCCGACCTTCTGGTCGGTGTAGACCTTGACGCCGGCCAGTTCCAGATCAGGGTGGTCGAGGATGCCGCGGATCGCCTCCACGCCCACCGCGCCGGTGCCCCATTGCACCACGCGGTAGGTCATCGCTAGACGACCGTCAGCGGAAGGGAGCGTCGCTCCTCGAACTCGAAGGTGGCACCGAGGCTGAACTTGGTGACCTCGACCTCGGGTGCGACTTTGGCTGCGGTGTCGGACTTTTCGAACTCCGCTGTCCAGTCGTCGGCGGTGCCGGTGATGCGCACCGCGATGTGTGGGTCGATCGCGGTGGCGATGGCTTGCAGCGGTTCGGCCGACGCCGGTGAGCTCAGTGAGATCCAGGCGCCGTCCTGATGTGCCGGCGAGGGGTGCACGTGCACACGGCCGCCTTCGATCTCGCCGACGACGTAGCCTGCCGGGTTCAGCAGCGGGTGCAGCTCCAGCACGGTGGCCAGGCCGTCGAAGTCGTTGGGCAGCTTGAGGGCTCGCTGGATGCGTTCGGCGGCCACCCCGGCGATGCCGATGAGCTGCTTGGTGCAGATCTGGGTGGCCAGGTCGGTGTTGTCCCCGGCGCGGGCGCGCACCGCGATACCGAACGACAGGTTGAGCAGGTGCATCTGCAGCACCACCTCATCGGCGATGCGCACCAGAGCCGAATGGGAGAAGGCGGTGAAGTCGACGTCGGACAACAGCGGCCCGGAGTAGTCGGCGTGGCCCTCGTCGCTTGGATCGATGTCGGCGAGTTGCCATGTGGCGGCGCGACTTGCGGCCACGATGTCCAGGGCGGGGATGCTGCCGACTTCGGGGTAGGACTCGTCGATGATGACCGTCCAGGCGCAGTGCGGTTCGCGATCGGCCGGGGTGCGCGGCGGCCGGTGAATGGGACGGACCTGGGCCTTGGCGTTGGTGGCGATCGCGGTGGCATCGAAGGTCGGGTCCTCGATGTCGTGGCACATGCCCTTGACGTAGTCGGGGCCCATCGGTTCGACGTCCATCAGGGCGCCGCAGTGGTCGAGGTGGAACTCGCCGTGCCAGCGGTCGTGGACGGTGTAGCGGAAGTCCATGAACTGCGGCGGGGCGCCGATGTCGAGCTGCAGACCCTTGAAGATGGTGATGATGTCGGTGCCCTCGTACTTGAGGGCTTTCTGCATGCGCCGCGTGTAGAGCGGGCTGGAACCGGCCCACTCCTCGATCGCGATCTGCAGCATTTCGGGGCGGCCGAAGGACTGGATGCACCATGCCATGCCGGACCGGTCGATCAGTTGGCCGATCAGCAGGAGCTCGGGGACCAGGACGGCCAGTTCGGCGCGGGACAGCTGGGCATAGCGGCTGTGCGATTCGCTCACACGCGAAACATAGTTGGCTCAATGTTATAAAGTCAACGATGTGAAGGCGCTCGGCACCCCACCCACGCGGCAGACGCTGGCGCCGCGCAAACGTGGTGACGACACCCGCGCACTGATCATCGACGAAACCGTGCGCTGCGTGGTCGAAGAGGGCTTTCAGGCCGCCACCGCCAAGCACGTCGCCGAGCGGGCCGGCGTCACGTGGGGAGTCATCCAGTACCACTTCGGCGACCGCAACGGCCTGCTGATGGCGGTCGTCGACGAGGGGGTGGCCCGGCTGGTGGAGGAGCTTTCCGCCGCCGAGGTGGGCGATCTGGGGCTGCGTGAGCGCATCGAACTCGTCGTCGACACCGCGTTCCGCTGCTACAGCAGCCCGACGTCGTTGGCGGCGTTCGAGATTCTGCGGGCCATGCGCGGCACGCACGGACAGAGCGCACAGCGCCATCTGCTGGAGATCAACGATGCGGTCAACCAGCTCGGCAGGCTGATCTCCGACGACAAGGGGGTGGCCGAGGTGATCTGGTCGGCCCTGCGCGGAATGGTGCTCGTCGAGATGATCGTGAACTCACACCTGGAGTGGCAGCGCGAGCGGCAGGTCCTGGTCGACATGGTCACCCGCTACCTCCAGGACCGCTGAACCGGCTCAGCGAACATTGACCGCACCCGCGCGAATCGGGGTGTCGGCCGTCACAGGGCCCACTGCACCGGTGCTGGTCAGCGCCGTCATGTCAGCAAAGTCACACGTCCAAAGTTGATTTACGTGGAATTAACATGGACCATCGGGCTGTTCCTCAAGTTGGCGATCCCAGCTTGGTGAACGTCAGCAGCAAACAAGCTTCTGTAGACCCAGGGGCGTAAAGAGGAGTTGAAAACAATGTCGTCGCTCGAGCGTTTTCGCAGTGACATGAAGCGGGCCATCAACCGTCGCCGTCTGCACGCGCGGATCAATGCGATGCCCCCGTCAACGGTGCGCGATGAGCTCGTTGCCATCGCCCAGCGGTACGAGAACACCCACCGCTGATCTGATTCATGGACTGAAGCCGGCAGACCCCCACGGGTCGCCGGCTTCGTCTGTATGAGACATCCCTTTCCGGCGACCGCATCGCTGTGCTGCAATGACCGGCATGGCTGACGCGGAAGCAATCGAGGCGATCAAACAGGTCAAGTACCGCTACATGCGGGCGCTGGACACCAAGCACTGGGACGACTTCGCCGACACCCTCACCGAGGACATCATCGGCGACTACGGCTCGTCGCTCGGCGAAGAGCACCACTTCACCAACCGCAAGGATCTGGTGGAGTTCATGCGCAAGTCGATGCCCGCGGGTGTGCTGACCGAGCACCGGGTGACCCACCCGGAGATCACCGTCGACGGCGACGAGGCCGAGGCCATCTGGTACCTGCAGGACCGCGTGATCGTGCCGGAGTACAACTTCATGTTGATGGGCGCGGGGTTCTACCGCGACCGCTATCGCAAGACGCCCGACGGCTGGAAGCTCAGCAAGACCGGCTACGACCGCACCTACGAGGTGACGCAGTCGACGGAGAACATGAACTTCAAAGCGACACCCGGCAAGGCCGTCGCGACTACTACTTAGCGACGGCGATCAGGGCGCCGGGCTGCAGCCAGCGGATGATCTTGACCAGAGTGTCGTCATCGAGGGAGACGCAGCCCGCCGTCGGTCCGCCGTCGGTGGTGTGGACGAAGAATGCACCGCCGTTGCCCGGGATACGGGCCTTGTTGACACCCATGACGATGGCGTGGGCGTACTGCGGGATGTAGAGGTTCTCGGTACCGCTGCTCGGGTTGGTGTTGAACGTGCAGTCGGCTTTCTTGCAGACCTGCATGGTGTTGTAGGTGGGACTCTTCATGTCGCCGTCCCACCAGTAGTCCGGAGTCACCTGGATGTACTGCAGGCCGCCACCCGGGCTGGGCTGGGTGCCGAAGGCGAAGTCGAGGGTGAAGATGCCCATCGGCGTTTTCATCTCGCCGTCGTGGGACTGCGGGACCATGCCGTTGGCGCCGACGTGGGTGGGGACGCCGACGAGGACGGGTGCCCAGCCGTTGGCGCTGCGCTGCCAGACGTCCATCTTGGCGGTGGCCCCGCCGGTGCTGACGACGGAGAGCACCTGGGTGGCGTTGCCGACGTTGGCCTGGAACCACGGGGTTTCGGCGTGGCTTACGGGTGCCGAGGCTAGGGCGACGAGCGCCGCACTGAAGGCAGCACACATCGATCGCAGTACTCGGCGCATCGCTTCATGGTCCCTGTGAGGTTTCTGCGGGGTCAAGTCAAGGTTGGGCCACGGTTGGGTCTGGGCCAGCTAACGGAGGGGGCGCGGCTATGCGATTAGCCGCTCGCACGGCTGTCCGCCGTTGATCGAATTTCCGATCGGGAAGACCACGCTGATCTGCGGTAACACGCGTTTTGGGCATTGAGCTGCCGACAAAGGTGAATAGCGCTCCGGCAAACACAAGCGATACGATCGCCAACATGTCGCAAGCTCCTTATGGACCTGGGCCCGCTGCACCTGCACCCTGGCCTCCGCAAGGACCGCCGCCTGCGTCTGGCGGACCGTCACGGCTGCCGACGATCATCGCCATCGTCATTGCGTTGATTGCGGTCGCGGTGGCGATCGGCGCGTGGTTTCGGCCGGCACCGAAGGCGGAAGCTCCTGCTGCGAAGACCTACAGCGAGCAAGAGGTCGCGGACGCGAAGAAGGCTGTGTGCGATGCCTTTGACACCGTCCACGAAGCAGTGCGCATCAATACGGGCCGAGATGGTGGATCCGATCCGACGGCAACACTCGCCGTAGCGGCGAACGCGCGCCTGTCCATGTACGGAGGCGCGGATTATCTTATGGAGACCCTTCAGAAGCATCCCGCAACCCCTGCCGACCTGTCCGCGTCAGTGCAAAAACTTGCCGATACCTTCCGAGTCCTAACAATTCAATTCATGATCAACAAGCAGAATTCCGACCTCGAAGAGCCCTTACGCGAAGCGGATTCGGCTACCACAGCAATTCAGAGTATTTGCACATGACGGCCCCATACAGCCCGTGGTTCTTCTTGATGGTGGGACACCAGTGGCCTGCCGATTCTTCCGCGATCACGTTGCAAACAGCGTCGTCAAATCGGGCAGCGACAACAGAGCGCTACGACACCTACGCACAACAGCTGCGTTCCATCCGAATCGGAGCACTTGCAAGTCAAGAAGGCATCACTGCGGACGATGCGAGGGATAACTTCGCCGTTGGTGAACGTTCCGCCGAGTCGATGAGCCGGGTTAATCGACTCAAGAAGACCGCGTACGACTCAGGCCAAGATGCTCTGTCCGAGCTGCGCTCAGACCTGTCGGAAATAGCAGCCGATGGTGAACGACGGATTGCTGATATCCAGAGCTCGAAGCGCCCGCTTCCAGAGAAGCTGGCAGCGATCGTGGATGTCATTGCCGAAAAACAAACCTATGCCAATCACAAGGCGATGAGTCATGGCAGCAACGTCACGGCTGCGATACAGCAGATTCTCGACGAAACTGGCGAACGCCAGTCTGCGCAACAGTTCGCCAAATCGCACGGAATCAACCTCGACTCAATTTTTGGATCTCCGAACAAAGACGAGATCTCGCGACAGGTTGACTCCGTCCTCAACCAGGTGGGCGCACAGTCCGGGATCGGTGGCGGCAACTCAGGAGCCGCTAATCTCACCTCCGACGGCAAGGGCGAAACAGGAGAAAACGCAGCAGGTTCGGGTTCGGGTATCAGCGGGGGCAACCAAACTCCGATACAGGCGTTTCCTAATACTGAGCAGCCTTATCTCGGATCATCACCCGGCGCCAACGCCGGGGTCTTGCAGGGAAACAACACGCCACCACAACTTGCAACACCTGGGCCGAACGCTGGTGGCGTAGGGCGGCCGCAGCCTGGTTTCGTCACGCCGACGACCGTGAATGCACTCGCGCCTAACGCCACTTCACCGGCTGTATCGACCGGCGCCATTACTGGCGCGTCGTCTCTGCCCACGTCACCATCCGCCCCCACCAACGCCCTCTCCCCCGAAGGCTTCGCCCAGAACTTCAACGCAGGCTCTCAAACCGGTACTCCGATGTCGGCAGGCAGCGAGGCACTGTCCACCGGGGCCATGCATGCCATGCAGCCGCAAGCCCCGCTTCACACCGAAAACCTCGCCACTCCGATAGCCCCGACTGCACCCTCAGCAGGCGTGCCGCTTTTCGAAACCGCCCACGCTGCAACACCTATTGAGACTCCAGCACCAGCGCCCGTCGCCGAAGCCCCCCAGACCGTCGTCGCCGCACCGACAGCCTCCGCTCCCGCTATGCAGGCACCAATGTCAGCCGCGCCCATCGCACCCGCAGGCCCGCTGCCCGCCTATGGCGCCGACATTCGTCCGGCCGCAGCCACCATGCCCGCCGGCCCTGCACCCACACCGCCGGCCGCCCCCGCCTCGGCCCCGGTCAGCCCCGCCAACGCAAGCTCTGTGGCCCAGCCCGCCGTCGTCCGTCAACAGCCGACACCGCTGGCCACACCGTCACCCGCCGGGATCACCGAAAGCGCTTTCGCCGCAACCGCTACCGGAGCCATGGCCGGTGCCAGCGCCGCGCAGACCCAAGCCCAACAACGCCTCCAGCGCCTCCTCGACGCGGTCGCACGCCAAGAACCCAAGCTGCGCTGGGCAATTGGCGACCACGACGACGACACCACTGTGCTGGCCACCGACCTCGCCAGCGGCTGGATCCCGCCGCACATCGAGATCCCCACCGGCATACAACTGCCCGCGCCGGCCCACCGCCGCGCCAACCTCGCCGCCTTGCTGGGCCCGACAACCCTCACCGCCGCCTACACCCCCGGCCAGTTCATTCCCAAAGCCGACGACTGCGAGCCGGTGTTGATGTCCATCCGCGCCCGCCAGACACCCGCCGTCGAGGACCTCGGCTGGGAACTCGCCCAGGCCACCAAGTGGCGCGACGGCCTCCCGCGGCTGGCCCACACGCTGGCCAAAGCCACCTCGACCGGTACCGGCTACCTCGACTCCGAGGTCGAGCTACTACACGAGCACCTCGGCACCGTCGCCCGCCAGGTTCTGGGTGACTACCCCGACAACGTCGACCCCGCTAATGTCGGCAACTGGCAGCTGCTGGCCACCATCGACGCCCTGCTCAAGGGCGAAAAGACCAGCGCCAACTACCACTTCGCCTGGTTCCAGGCCGTGAACCTGGCCGCCCGAGGGGAGCAACGCCGATGACTGAAGGCCATCTCGCCGCCAGCGCTGGCCACTACCTGCAAGCCAACGCCATGAACGCCCCTCCCCCGCCCATCACCTCAGACCCGCTGGTCGCCGGTGCCACCCCGATCGAACAACTTCTTCGCGTCCTGGGCCTGGCCGCCAATCTGGGTGACCCGAAGGACAACGCCGAGAGCCTCGAAGAGCACGCCAAGCGCGATGCCAAGACCGCCGAAGCCGCCGCCAAGTTCCCCGCCCAGGACGAGGCCGCGTCAGCGGAGATGAAAGGTGTTGCCGCTCAGGGCGATGCCTCGCAGATGGCCCAGCAGCTCCCGCAGATGGCGTCCGGCATCGCCGGTGCGCTGGCCGGCGCGATGGGCGGCGCCCTGCAACCTCTGGCCCAGATTCCCCAGCAGGTCGCCCAGGGCGCGCAGCAGGCCATGCAGGCCGGGATGGGCATGATGCAGCAGGCCGGTGGCTCCGCCGCCGAGCTGGACAAGGCCAGCCTCTCGGATCTTCCCCTTGACGAATACGGCGCGGACGCAGGCGAATTCGGGGGCGCAGGCGGCGGCGGTTCAGCAGGCGGTGGTGGTTCAGCAGGCGGCGGATTCGGCGGCACCGCGCCCACCGCAATGCTCGGCCCACCCCCGGTTCCCTCCGCCGGCACCTCGCCATCGGCCGCGCCCACGATGGCGACGCCGCGGCCCAGCGCGCCGCCGTCGACGTCGACACCGTCCGGCGGTATGGGCGGCATGCCGATGGTTCCGCCCGGCGCGATGCACGGCGGCGCCGGCGCCGACAAGGACGACAAGGCCGCCACCAAACGGGTGTCGGTGCCGACCATCAAGAACGGCGCACCCGTTCAGGGCCGGATCACCGCACCCCCGCCGGCACCGCCTCAGGTCGTCAAGAAGGTCGACGGCAAGCCGGTTGCCACCAAGCGCATCGTCGTCCCCAGCGCCACGCCCGCCGACGATCCACCGGCCGAAAACAAATAGCTATACCCAGAATTCGTTCATCGGCTGGGCGTACTTGTCGTTGTTGGTCACCGGCCCCAAGCCCAGCGCCAGTTCGATGGTCCGCTGCAGGCTGTAGTGGTTGTAGTAGTCGGTGGCGATGAACGCCCCGCCCCGCATACCGCCGGTGATCGCCGCCTGATTCGGGATCACGACGGTCACGATGTGATTGCCTTCGTTCCCGATCCCCAACGAGATGTTGTTGTAGTCCTCGTCGAAAGTCAGCACCACGGCGGTGGAGTCGCCGGACTTCCACAGATCCGAATCGAAGATCACCGACATCTGCTGCTGAATGAACGTGTCGCCCGCGGCAACGTTGTACTGGTGTGTCGTCAGCTGACTCAGCGCCCACGGCAGGATGCCCTGCAGACCTGAAGTGGGGCCCTCCATATTTGTGGCGTCGTCAGCGGCGAACCAGATGAACTTCGCGACGTCGGCGGGAGTGCCGTTGAAATCGGTTGCCATCTGCGAGATATCGAAGATGTGGTTGTCGATATAGGCCGCACCCTGGTTGTAGATATTGTGGAACGCCAGGAACGGTGTGCGGTCATTCGGGGTGCTGTAGCCCCCGCCACCGTCTTGGTATGCGGCCCAAGTCAATCCGGGATTCTCACTGACGAGGTTGGGCGCGTCGAAGCAATCTGCCGCGCAGTTGTAGTTCAAGTCGTAGTTGGAGCCACCCAGGATAGGCCAGTAGTTGGGGTCGCTCGGATGAGTCAGCGCGTAGTAGTTCGTCGCGTATCCGTATGCGTTGATGAGGCTGTTGATGTAGGGCGCATTGGGGCTGCCGACGATGTCACCGACACCATGGTTCTCCATGTAGACCATGATCAGATGGTCCAGCGATCCGACGTTCGAGGTCGGCACCGTCAGCGGCGCCGGGGCCACGTCGGTCGACTGGATGCTGAATGACACGTTGTCGGCGTAGGCGTTGTTGTAGTTGCCCAGGATCGGATTGAGATCCTTCAAGGTCACCACGATCTGCGCGCTGCGCGTGCCCACCGGGACGTACCCGGTGGTGTCGCGCTGCTGGAAGCCGGTCTGCAGCCAGCGATCCAGCGCGGTGACCGGTCCGATGTCCTCGCTGCCGAGATAGGCCTTGTTGGCATCGAGGAAGGTGACCTTCACCGACGCCCGCGACGGATCCAGCAGGTAGCCGCCCAGTTGAGCGCTCAACGCGAACGCCACACCCGCCGCGGTGGGATCGGCGAGGTGGTCGATGGCGGTCGCCGCCCCGGTGAGGTCCACGGTCTGCGACAGCGACGAAGTCGCCACGTTGCCGCCGCCGAAGAACTGATTGCCGCCGCCTGTCGGGGCGGTCTGCGGGAAGCTCAGGAACGCCGGCAACGTCGGCCCTTCGGCGCCCAAGAAACCCGGCAGGCGTCGCAGCGTGCCGTACTGGATCACCGTCGGCGTGCCCGTCACAGTCCAGCCGGGCAGCGTCACCGAGCTGTATCCCGACAACGACGGATCACCAGCCTCGGCACCGGAGTTCACCACGAGGTTGCCGCTACTGAGTACCGGGGCCGGGGTGGTCACGACGGCGGCAGTGGTCACGGCACGGCCGGTCGCGGTCCGCGCGCTGTGCGCGACGTCCCGGCGCACCACCTCGGCGACGGCTGCAGCCAGGGTTTGTGCCGGGGTCGACGGGACCTGCGGAGTGGGGCTGGCGCCGCCGGCCACGTTCACCTGGGCGATGGTTTGGTTCGACGAGGAACTGGCCACCTTGTGCTTGGCCGCTGCACCGCGGGCCGAACTTCCATGGCTGCTCGACGGCGACCCGGTGTCGGCACTGCTCACCGCCGCAGTCGCGGTGGCGATCGCGAAGCCGACCCCCAGCGCCACCGCCAGGCCACCGACCCGACCGACATAGCTCGCACACCTCATGACAATTCCCTTCGCTCCGCAGCAGTGCCCCCGAGATTGGACACCCCGAACCTTGGGTTCGGGCCGAAATTGACGGCCGTGTCGCAAATCGACCCGGCTACGTTGGATTTATGAAGTCGCGAAGCTTGCTTGACGCCCAGGGCATCCGTCAGATCACCGGCGGACTGGGAACCCTAGACCGCGAGGTGTTCGAGGCAGTCGCCGAATCCCCCAGCGTTCTGCTGGACAAGGCCATGCCGATCCTTACGCGGGCAGCCGACCACTCGAAGCTGTGGCTGGGCATCGCGGCGGCCCTGACAGCGACGGGCTCGCCGTCGGTGCGCCGTGGTGCCAGCCGGGGCGTGGCGACACTAGCGGTCACCAGCCTGCTGACCAATCAGGTGGCCAAGCGGGTGTGGAAACGTCCCCGGCCCAACGGGACCCTGGTGCCGCTGGTCCGGCGGGCCCGTCGGATGCCGACGTCGAACTCGCTGCCATCCGGGCATTCCGCGAGCGCCGCGGCATTCGCGGTCGGCGTCGGCCTCGAAAGCCCGCCGCTGGGTCTGGGGCTGGCGCTGCTGGCCGGACTGGTCGGCCTGTCGCGGGTGGCTACCGGCGCCCACTATCCCGGCGACGTGTTCGCCGGATTCGGGATCGGCGCTGCGGTGGCGGTCCTGGGCGCGCGACTGGTGCCGCCCATTGTTCCGGCCAAGCTGCCGTCCACCGAACCGCTGCGCGTCGACACCCCGCAACGCCCCGAGGGCGAAGGCGTCGTGCTGGTGGTCAACCCGGCCTCCGGCAGCGGCAACGGCGCACGGGTGATCGACGAGGTCCGCGAGAAGCTGCCCAAAGCCGAGATCGTGGAACTCGGCGAGGACGACTCCCCGGAGTCGGTGCTGCGCGAGGCCGCGCAACGCGCCGAGGTGCTCGCCGTCGGCGGCGGCGACGGCACCGTGTCGTGCGCGGCGGCGGTGGCAGTGGACACGGGTCTGCCGTTGGCGGTGTTCCCGGCCGGCACCTTCAACCACTTCGCCAAGGACATCGGCTGCGACACCGTCGATCGCACGGTGTCGGCGATCCGCACCGGCAGCGTCTCCCGCGTCGACCTGGTCTGTCTCAACGACGACCAGACGGTGATCAACACCGCGAGCATCGGCGCCTACCCGAGGTTCGTGCGCACCCGCGAGAAGCTCGAGCACAAGATCGGTAAACCGCTGGCCGGGCTGTACGCGATGCTGCACACCTTGCGCCGTGAGAAGCCGGTGCGCATCCGCTACGACAACAAGACCCTGCAGACCTCGCTGTTCTTCCTGGGCAATTCGGTCTACCTGCCTTCGGGTTTCGCCCCGGCGCGGCGCACCAGGCTCGACGACGGATTGCTCGACGTCCGCATCCTGGAAACCGGCCGGCGGCTCAGCCGGCTGCGCATCCTCAGCGCGCTGGCACTGGGCCGCCTGGAACGCAGCCCGCTCTACCACGAGATGCAGGTCCCGCAGTTCTCCTTCGAAGCGGTCGACGGCCCCACCGAGGTGGCCCGCGACGGTGAAGTCGGCAGCACCTACGACACGGCCAGCTTTACCGCACAGTATCGAGCTCTGCCGGTGTTTCGGCCGCTGCCGTGAGCGGCCGCGGCGGCACCAGCCGCACACACACCAGGTAGTAGAGGAAACCGAGCGCCCACCCCGCGACCACGTCGGACGGGTGGTGGACGTTGAGCACCACCCGGCCCACTCCGACCAGGACGATCAGCACCGCCCCGAGCAGCGCGAGCGGCAGCCGCAGCCGTCCCGCCACCGGCCACACCACGGTGAGGATGGCCAGCACGCCGACCATCACGCCCAGGGCGTGCCCGGACGGGAACGACGACGAGGCCGCCTCGGCCATCGCCGTGACCGGCCGGGGCCGGCCCGCGATCGTCTTGGCCGTTTCGGTGACCAGACCCATCAAGCCCACACTGAGCGCCAGGAACAATGCGGTCCGCATGCTGCCGCGCAGCACCGCGATCACGATCAACACCAGCGCGATCACCCGAAAACCGGTGGGGCCGAACACCGTGCAGAACAGCTGCCAGGACGACACCCAGCCGGGTCGGCTGATGCCGAAGTCGTAAAACACCCGCAACGACACGGTGTCGACGGTGTCCAGCCACGCCCAGTTATGGACGTAGCCGATCCACATCGCGGCGTAGACGAACACCGCGCCCACAGCCCCGATGAGCACCCAGCGTGTTCTCAAACTCATCTCCGCGAGGGTAACGCCACGGCGGAAAACCGAGCTTGAAAGCGCCGTGGCGTTACGCTCGGCGCGCGAGGCGCAACGAAAACCCAGGTAATCGGCCGGAGTGAAACCCTTGCCGTCGATGCCGGCTCAGGGCAGCCTCGCACGGCGAGGCAAGGTTGAACCGGCAGGAACCGAACGGAGGCATCCCGCGTGAGCGAGGCGCAACAGGACAACGTGCTGATCGTCCACTGGCATGACCTGGGCCGCTCCCTGGGCGTCTACGGCCATCCCGGAGTCGTCAGCCCGCACCTGGACCAGCTCGCCGCCGACGGCATCCTGTTCACCCAGGCCCACGCCACCGCGCCGCTGTGCTCGCCGTCGCGCGGGTCGCTGTTCACCGGCCGCTACCCGCACAGCAACGGACTAGTCGGGCTTGCCCACCACGGCTTCGAATACCGGCCCGGCGTCCGCACGCTGCCCCAGGTATTGCACGAACACGGTTGGTATTCAGCTCTTTTCGGAATGCAGCATGAGACCTCGTTTCCCGCGCGGCTGGGCTTCGACGAGTTCGACGTCTCGAACTCGTTCTGCGAGTACGTCGTCCAGCGGGCCCAGGAGTGGCTGGTCGACAGCGCTCCGATCGAGGAGGGTATTCCCTTCCTGCTCACGGCCGGGTTCTTCGAGACGCACCGGCCCTACCCGCGCGACCGCTACGAACCTGCCGACACCTCCGACGTCGAGGTGCCCGACTCGCTGCCCGACACCCCCGAGGTGCGCGGCGACCTGGCCGAGTTCTACGGCTCGATCACCGTCGCCGACGCCGCCGTCGGCCGACTACTGGACACCCTGGCCGAGACCGGACTCGACCAGAGCACCTGGGTGGTCTTCGTGACCGACCACGGCCCGGCCTTCCCGCGCGCGAAGTCCACGCTGTACGACGCGGGCACCGGCATCGCCCTGATCATCCGACCGCCGCTGCGGCTCGGCCGCCCCGCACAGGTCTACGACCAGCTGTTCAGCGGCGTCGATCTGCTGCCCACGCTGCTGGGGTTGGTGGGCATCGCCCCGGGCGACGACATCGAAGGCCTCTCGCACGCCGCCAATCTGACTGGCGTGCAGGATGATCGGCACGAAGTCCGCGATCACGTCTATACCGAGAAGACGTACCACGATTCGTTCGACCCGATTCGGGCCATCCGCACCAAGGAATACAGCTACATCGAGAACTACGCGCAGCGCCCGCTTCTCGACCTGCCGCTGGACATCGAGGAGAGCCCGTCGGGACAGGCGGTCGAGCCCTTCATCACCTCACCGCGGCCGCCACGTGAGCTCTATGACCTCGTCGCCGATCCGACCGAGACGACCAATCTGCTCGTCGGTGAGGTCACCGACGACGCCGAGAAGATCGCCGACGAACTCGCCGTCCGGCTCAACGACTGGCGCGAGCAGACCGGTGATGTCATTCCGTCGGAGTTCGCCGGGACCCGCATCGCGGCCCGCTACACCGAGACGTACTTCCAGATCAACGGCATCACGTTGACCAGCCGCTCGGCCATCGCCACCGAGCGTGGCATCGATGACGAAGTTGGCTTCGCACAATGATTTTCATCAAGGGGAGTTAAACCAATCCCCCGCAGCGCAGTGCGGGAAGTGCCGTTAGGCTCTGCCCCATGCCAGACCCCGCGTCCGCATATCTGGTGCTCGCGTCGCAGCGCAGCGGCAGCACATTGTTGGTCGAGTCGCTGCGCGCCACGGGTGTGGCCGGTGAACCGGCCGAGTTCTTCCAGTACCTGCCGAGCACCAGCATGTCGCCACAGCCCCGGGAGTGGTTCGCCGACGTCGACGACGACTCGATCCTGCGGCTGCTCGACCCCCTGATCGAGGGCAAACCGGACCTGGCACCCGCCGAGATCTGGCGTGATTACATTCGCACCGTCGGCCGCACCCCCAACGGCATCTGGGGCGGCAAGCTGATGTGGAACCAGACACCCCTGCTACTCAGCCGCGCCAAGGATCTTCCCGACCGATCCGGGTCGGGCCTGCTGTCGGCCATCCGCGACGTCGTCGGCAGCGATCCGGTCCTGATCCACGTCTACCGTCCCGATGTCATCTCACAGGCCGTGTCGTTCTGGCGGGCCGTACAAACCCGGGTCTGGCGCGGCCGTCCGGACCCGGTGCGAGACGCCAGGGCCGAGTATCACGCCGGGGCGATCGCCCACGTGGTGACGATGTTGCGCGCCCAGGAGGAGGGGTGGCGCACCTGGTTCGTCGAGGAGGACGTCCACCCGATCGACGTCCCCTATCCGGTGTTGTGGCGCAACCTGACTCAGGTGGTGGCGCAGGTACTCGAGGCCGTCGGCCAGGATCCGCGGCTGGCCCCGGCCCCGGTCCTGGAACGGCAGGCCGACCAACGCTCCGACGAGTGGGTGGACCGCTACCGCTCCGACGCCGAGCGCGAGGGCCTGCCGACCTGAGTCGGTAATCCACAGCAACTTCCCAGACGGTTACGGCACCGTAGTGCCGTGACTTTGCGTTGGCCCCGCTTCGCACTACTCGGCCTGCTGGTCGTCACCGCCGCGCTGTACCTGTGGAACCTGTCGATCAACGGCTACGGCAACGCCTTCTACGCGGCGGCCGCGCAGTCGGGCGCCAAGAGCTGGAAGGCGTGGTTCTTCGGCTCGCTGGACCCCAACAGTTTCATTACCGTCGACAAGCCTCCGGCCTCGCTGTGGGTCACCGGCCTCTCGGTTCGCCTGTTCGGGATGAACAGCTGGGCCGTGCTGGTTCCCGAAGCGTTGATGGGTGTGGCCGCCGTCGCCGTCCTGTACGCGACCGTGCGCCGCACGCTCGACGATCCGACCCGGGGCGCGGTAGCCGGTCTGATCGCCGGGTCCGTACTTGCCGTCACGCCGGCCGCCACCCTGATGTTCCGCTACAACAACCCCGACGCGCTCATGGTCCTGCTGATCACCGTGGCGGCGTACTTCCTGATGCGCGCGGTGCGCACGGCGTCGTGGCGGTGGCTGGCGCTCGTCGGTGTGGCGTTGGGTTTCGCATTCCTGACCAAGATGCTCGCCGCACTGCTGGTGCTACCCGCCTTCGCGCTCACCTACCTGCTGTTCGCCCCGACCACTGTGGCCCGGCGAGCGCTCCACGTCGCGGGAGCCGTTGGCGCCCTGATTGTTTCGAGCGGTTGGTGGGTGGCGGTCGTCCAGCTGTGGCCGGCCGATTCGCGGCCGTACATCGGAGGATCCACCGACGACAACGTGCTCAACCTGGCATTGGGTTACAACGGGGTCGACCGCATCGTCGGTGGCGGCAACCACGTCCATCCGCCGGACGCGCACGCTGGCGGCTGGGGTACCCATGCGGGGCCGGCACGGCTGTTCTCGGCCGAGATGGGTTACGAAATCTCCTGGCTGTTGCCCGCCGTCATCGTGGCGATCGGTGTCGGGACCTACCTGGCGGTCCGGGGGCGGCTGACCCGCGTCGAGAAATCCGCCCTGGTCATGTGGACCGGATGGTTCGTGGTGAGCGCCGCGGTGTTCAGCTACATGAGCGGCATGGTGCACCCCTACTACACCGTCGCGCTGGCGCCGGCCGTCGGCGCGCTGATCGGCTTGACCGCAGTGTGGAGCAGACCGGGCGCTGCGGTGATGACGCTATCGGCGGCCGCGTGGAGCGTAGTGCTGTTGCACCGCGCGGAGCTGGGACCGGCGTGGAGCCGTTGGGCCATCGGGATCGCCGCGGCCGCCGGGGTGATCGCGTTGGCAGCCGCCCTGTGGAGATGGCCGCGACTGACCCCGGTCGCGGCGGCGCTCGCCCTGCTCGCCGCCCTGAGCGGCACCACGATGTTCTCGGTGGCCACCGCAATCACACCGCACAACGGATCGATTCCCAACGCTGCCCATACCGCCACCGTATGGCCGACCGTGGGGCAGCGGTTCGAGGAGACCGCGATGATCGGAGCGGGCTCAGCGCACGTCGACCCGAAGCTGGCCGAGCTACTGCGCGACACCCACACCACCTGGTCGGCGGCCACGCCGGGCTCGCAGGCGGCGGCCTCGCTGGAGCTTGCCACCGGAACGGCGGTGATGGCGATCGGCGGATGGAGCAGCGATCCCGTGCCCACCCTCGACCAGTTCATCGAGGCGGTTCACGCCGGCAAGATCAGCTACTACATCGACAGCGGGCGGCTGCGCGGCCGCGACCCCAACGGCACCGACATCGCCCACTGGGTGGCCGGCCATTACCGGCCGATGAAAGTCGGCGGGACGACGGTGTTCCGGCTGTCGTGACGCATCCGGGCCGCTAGCATCCGGACGGGGGTTACCAGCGCTCAGATGTCCCCCGGAAAGGCGATACGACGATGACGTCGAATGTCGACTTGCCCATTCCGGTTCCGGTGCCCGACGTGCCGGGTGCCGACGCCGGACGCGGCGGCCTACCGGCCCGCTCGGACCTGACCCTGCTGCAGCGGACCGTGGTCGACACCTCCGCGATCGCCGACCTCGCTCTTCGCACCGCGATCTCGTCACTCATCGGGGCCACGCTGCTGCCGTCGGTCGCCACCGGACTTCTTCGCGGGTCGGGGGCCAAGCGGGAACGCACGAACCTCGAGTTCTACGCCGAGCTCGGGAGCCATCAGGATCCGGCGCTGTCGTTCCCGGCGCCCACCGTGTCACCGGTCGTCACCAGCCGACCGGGGAACGCGGTCGCCGAGTACATCGCGCACGGCAACGTCCACAACATCTCGTTCGAGAGCAGTTTCGAACCCGTCAACCCTGCCATGCGGTCACACTGGAAGACGTTGGAGCGCAACAACACCGTGTGGGCGCAGCATTGGCGCCACGGTGACGGCCCACGGCCCACCCTGTGCGTCATTCACGGGTTCATGGGATCGGCGTACCTGTTCAACGGACTGTTCTTCTCGCTGCCATGGTTCTATCGCACCGGCTACGACGTTCTGCTCTACACCATGCCCTTCCATGGCCGGCGCGCCGAAAAGGGTTCTCCCTTCAGCGGTTACGGGATCTTCGCCCAGGGCCTGGCCGGATTCGCCGAGACCATGGCCCAGGCGGTGCATGACTTCCGGTCGGTGCTGGACTGGTTGCGCGAGACTGGCGTCGACCGCATCGCGCTGACCGGGATGTCACTGGGCGGCTATACCTCGGCACTGATCGCCTCGGTCGACGACCGGTTGGAGGCGGTGATCCCCAACGTCCCGGTGGTCACGCCGGAATCCGCATTCGACCAGTGGTGGCCGACCAGCAAGCTGGTGGCCCTGGGCCGCAACCTCGGCGGCATGAGCCGCGAGGACTCGGTGGCCGCGTCGGCTTACCACTGCCCCTTGAACTACCGTCCGCTGGTGCCCAAGGAGCGACGGCTGATCATCACCGGGCTGGGCGATCGGCTAGCCCCGCCCGAGCAGGCCGAGGCCTTGTGGGAACACTGGGATCGTTGTGCGCTGCACTGGTTTCCCGGCAACCACATCCTGCACGTCAGCCAGCCTGAGTATCTGCGACGCACCAACCGATTCCTGCGACCGCTGATGTGGGACCAGCCCGACGTTCGGGTCAGTTCTTGACGGCGCTGACCAACGAGTTGGATTGCACCATCGGAAAGGCCTCCGTGCCCGGTTCTGGGAGCGGTCGCTGCAATCCGGCCAGCAGTTCGGACAGCGGTGTCCGTTGGGCGCTCCATCCATGCGCGCCGAACCACTCGGCGGCGGGGGCGAACATCTGGTTGTAGATCAGGGTGAAGAAGGTGCCGTCGGTACCGGCCGCCCGCTCAGCGCGTTTGGCCGCCTCGAATGCCTGCGGCGGCATGGGCTCGCCCTCTTCGATTGCCGTGAAGCTGCCTGAGGCGGCCAGGGCGTCGATACCGGTGAACAACTGCTCCTGAGTGCCGGCAGGCAGATACATCAGCAACCCCTCGGCCAGGAATGCTGCAGGTTGGCCGGGACGAAAGCCGTTGTCTTTCAGCGCTTGTGGCCAGTCCGACCGAAGGTCGACGGCGATCTCACGGCGCTCGGCGTTGGGTTGGTCACCTCGCCGGGTGAGCACCTCCCGTTTGAAGTCCAACACCTTCGGCTGGTCCAACTCGTAGATGACCGTCTCGTCCGGCCAGTCCAATCGGTACGCGCGCGAATCCAAACCGGCGGCCAAAATCACCATCTGCCGAACACCGGATGCCACCGCCGCCTGAAAGTAGCTGTCGAAGAAGTGCGTACGGGCCGCCTGAAAGTTCACGAAGTGGGCACCGAATTCGCCCGTCAGCTTGCTGGCGGTTGTCGACCCGTCGAGGACCTCCGACCAGTGACCGCCGACCGTACGACAGAACACCTCGGCATACTCGTCGATCACCAGTGGGTCGGGCTTGCGCGCTTCCAGCGCCCGCGCCGAGGCGACGAACAGCGCCGTCGATCCGACGCTGGTGGTGATGTCCCAGGTGTCATCGTCAGTACGCACGTCCGCGAGGGTACGCGCGGAATCTGACAGTCGTCAGACCAGTGGGCGCCCGGTGCGGATCCGCCAATCCAGATCGCGCAACAGCACATTGAACGGGAACGCCCGCACAAACCGTGGGGCGAGGTTGTTACCGAACCGGATCGCGCTCATCAGCCGGTCGAACTGTCGCTGCTTGTCGGCATTCCATTCCAGCCGCATCTCGTCGCGGAACTTCTGCGGCAGGAATCCGGTGGTGATCAGCAACGCCAGGGCCTCGTTGGCGCGCTGAACCGGACCGGGTAGCCGCACACCCCGCAGCCGCGACACCGCGATCGGATACAGGTAATGCCGCACCGCGTCGTCGATGTGGACCTGGTCCAGCGACTCCTGCCAGTACCGGTCGAACGCCGCCCGGTCGGCCGGCCACATCGATTCGGGAACCTGCAAGGTGGTTCCCAACGCCATGCCGTCGCGGTAGTGCCGGTCGGCGGTCTCGTCGTCCATCTCGCCGACGAAGATCCGGTAGATGTCGACGGCTCCCTTGTACAGGCACGCAGCCACCCACAGCTGGAGGTCTTTGTCGAAGGCGTTGTACTGCACCGGGCTGTCGTCGGTCGAGTACACCTGGGCGTGCGACTTGTTGACCGCGCGGCGGTAGGCCTTCTTCTGTTCCTCGCTGCCGCCGGTGGCCACCGCCAGGTAGGTGAAGGTGGTGCGGGCCCGCTTGATGGGATGGCGGTCCACCCGGCCGCTCTCCACCCGGCTCTCCATCACGCCGTAGCCGACGCCGGGCCGGGCCAGCTGCATGATCACGTTGGCGGGTCCGGCCAGCAGGGCCACCCCCATCAGGCCGTCGTCGATACCGGCGGCCCGCTTGGCCCCGGGGCGGTGCGCCGTGGGGAGCGGCGGCGCGCTGACGGCGCGCTCGACGTGGCTGACGGGTTCGCTGATCGTCACTGCTGCCTCACCTGTCGCATGATCTGAGAACCAATGTTTCCTGATATTGCCGGTTCGCCGCGGCCGGTGTCAAGATGTCGTGATGACGCAGGCGAGGCCCTACGGCGGCGTGGACGCCGCCGACCGGCTGGCCCGGCGTCGGGCGAGCCTGCTGCAGGCGGGCATGGAGCTACTCGGCGGCGACGCGGACCCGGCCGAGCTGACCGTTCGGGGCATCTGCCGCCAGGCCGGGGTCGCCACCCGCTACTTCTACGAAAGCTTCGCCGACAAGGACGAGTTCGTCGCGGCGGTGTTCGACTGGGCGGTCGCCGAGTTGGCCGCGACCACCCAGGCCGCAGTCGCGGCAGCGCCGCAGGCCGAGCAGAACCGCGCCGGCATCGCCCACATCGTGCACAGCATCGAGCACAACCCCCGCCTGGGCCGGCTGCTGTTCAGCGCCCAGCTGTCCAACTCCACCGTGGTGCGTAAGCGCCAGGAGTTGGGTCCGCTGTTCGCGGTGTTGTCGGGTCAGCACGTGCAGGCGACGCTGCATCGCCCGGCCAACGATCGGATCAAGGCGTTCGCGTACTTCGTCGTCGGCGGCGTGGGGCAGACCATCAGCGCGTGGCTGGCCGGTGACGTCGGTCTGTCGGCGGCTGAGCTCGTCGACCAGATCACCGCGATGATCGACGAGGTCGGGGATCCGCGGCTGTTCGGCGACTAGGGCGCGGCGTGCATCCGCGGCCGGCGATCGGCTGCGGTCTTGGGCACCGTCGTCGCGTCACCCTCGACGAATTCTTTTGTCCAGCAGGCGAACTCGAGCAGGATGCCGTCCGGATCGGTGAAGTAGAACGACCGCACGTACACCCCCGGGTGGACGGTGCGCGCCGCCTGCGACGGGCTGTTGTCGTGGTTGAGCACCGGCCCCACCCGCACACCCTTGTCCTTGAGGCGCTGGCGGTACTCGTCGAACCGCTCGGCGGGCACGTGGAAGGCGATGTGGTTCATCGAACCGACCGCGGTGACGATGTCACCGACTCCGGGCAGTGCCGCCGGTGTGGTCTCCCCCGTGTGCCCGTCGGGTGCGTCGGTGAACCAGAAGAACGCCACGCAGTCGCCGTGACCGGCGTCGAAGAAGAAGTGCTGGCCCATGCCGTTGGGGAGATCGAGCGATTTGATCAGCGGCATCCCCAGCACGCCGGTGTAGAAATCGACGGTGCGCTCCATGTCGGAGCACACCAACGCCACGTGGTTGATCCCGCCGAGTTCGAACTCCCGGTTGGTGAAGTTGGGCCTGATCATGAACTGCTCCCGGTCGCGCCGCACTGTCACCTCGAAAGTAACACCAGCCGGGGTTCTGATTGCCCAGGTCAAATGCTTTCGAACGCAAGATCGCGCGATCTGGCCGACGAAGCGATTCTCCAAGATCAGGAGTGCACCGCGACGTGCACGAATATCGTCTCCTCAGCAATTCACGCCCAAGGAGGTGCTGACCATGGCAACGCCGGGAGTCGTTCGTGAGTTCGTCGGCGTCGCGTCGCCGACCGCCCGCCGGGCCGGCGCGGGCGGGCACCCCTGCCAGGGCCTCTACCACCGCGGCGTGGGACGCAAGCCGAAAGTGGCGATCATCGCCACGCACTACCAAATCGACTTCTCCGAGCACTACCTCGCCGACTACATCGCCACCCGCGGCATCGGCTTCCTGGGCTGGAACACCCGATTCCGCGGCTTCGAGAGCAGCTTCCTGCTCGACCACGCGCTGGTCGACATCGGTGTCGGTGTGCGTTGGCTTCGCGACGTCCAGGGCGTGGAAACGGTTGTTCTGCTGGGTAATTCGGGAGGCGGTTCACTGATGGCCGCATACCAGTCCCAAGCCGTCGAGCCCAATGTGACGCCGCTGGAGGGTATGCGGCCCGCAGCGGGGCTGGGCGAACTGCCCGCCGCCGACGGCTACGTCGCCAGCGCGGCCCATCCCGGACGTCCCGAGGTGCTGACCGCCTGGATGGACGGGGCGGTGCTCGACGAGAACGACCCGGTGGCCACCGATCCCGAGCTTGATCTATTCGACGAACGCAACGGTCCCCCGTTCTCCGCCGAGTTCGTCGCGCGCTACCGCGCTGCTCAGGTGGCCCGCAACCACGCGATCACCGACTGGGCCGGCACCGAACTCAAGCGCGTGCAGGCGGCGGGATTCTCCGACCGGCCGTTCACCGTCATGCGCACCTGGGCCGACCCCCGGATGGTGGACCCGACCATCGAACCCACCAAACGTCAGCCCAACCTCTGCTACGCCGGGGTGCCGGTCAAGGCCAACCGCTCAGCACACGGCATCGCCGCGGCGTGCACGCTGCGCAACTGGCTGGGCATGTGGAGCCTCGAGACCGCCCAGACCCGCGCCGAGCCGCACCTGGCCCGCATCAGCTGCCCGGCACTGGTGATCAACGCCGAACAGGACACCGGGGTGTTCCCGTCCGACGCCACCCGGATCTTCGACGCGCTCGCCAGCACCGACAAAACCCGGGTTTCCGTCGACACCGACCACTACTTCACCACGCCGGGGGCACGCAGCGAACAGGCCGATACCATTGCCAGATGGATCGCCAAGCGGTGGCACTGAGAGTGCTCGCACACTTCCTGCCGACTGAGACAGTCCTGGAAGTCGTTGCCCCCGAATCAGATTGGCTCGATGTCCGGTGGTGCCACGAAGACGACGACGCCACCCTGCACCGCGAGCTGCCGCAGGCTGACGCGATCTGGCACGTGCTGCGCCCGCTGTCAGGCGAGGACCTGCGGCGGGCGCCGAACCTGCGTCTGGTGCACAAATTGGGCGCCGGGGTCAACACCATCGACGTCGACACCGCGACCGAACTCGGTGTTGCCGTGGCCAATATGCCCGGCGCCAACGCACCCTCGGTCGCCGAGGGCACCGTCTTGTTGATGCTGGCCGCACTGCGCCGACTCCCCCACCTCGACCGTGCCATCCGCCAGTGCCGGGGCTGGCCGACGGACGCGACGCTGGCCGAAACCGTTCGCGACATCGGAAGTTGCACAGTGGGCCTGGTGGGCTATGGCAACATCGCCAAGCGCGTCGAGGCGATCCTGCACGCGATGGGCGCAACGGTGTTGCACACCAACACATCCGACGATGGCACCGACACCTGGCGACCACTGGAGGCGTTGCTCGCCGACAGTGACATCGTCAGCCTGCACCTGCCGCTGACCGCTGCCACCGACAAGCTCATCGACCGTGCCGCCCTGGACCGGATGAAGCCGGAAGCCCTGCTGATCAACACCTCTCGCGGCGGGGTCGTCGACGAACAGGCCCTGATCGAGGCGTTGCGCGGCGGCCGGCTTGCCGCGGCCGGGCTCGACGTGTTCGCCGTCGAACCGGTGGCCCATGACAATCCGCTGCTGGAGCTGGACAACGTGGTCCTCACCCCGCACGTCACCTGGGTCACCCGCGATACCATGCGCCGCTACCTGGTCGAGGCGGTCGACAACTGCCGCCGTCTACACGAGGGGCAGGATCTGATCAACGTCGTCAACGGGAGGCAGTATGTCCGTCGCATCCACCGATGAGCTGTCGCTGGAAGCACGCACGCTGC
This sequence comes from Mycobacterium sp. NBC_00419, assembly GCF_036023875.1. NCBI lineage: Bacteria > Bacillati > Actinomycetota > Actinomycetes > Mycobacteriales > Mycobacteriaceae > Mycobacterium > Mycobacterium sp. NBC_00419. The sequence goes on along the minus strand of NZ_CP107931.1, from coordinate 3,273,605 downwards.
GCAAGGTGATCATCCGCGCCGTGCCGTTCCTCATGGCGATGTACTTCGTCAACTACCTGGACCGCACCAACCTCGGTATCGCCAAGGCCGACATCAGCGAACACCTGCAGTTGACGTCGACGATGTTCGGGCTGGCGTCGGGCATCTTCTTCATCGGCTACGTCCTGGTCGAGGTGCCCTCCAACCTGGCGCTGGAACGCTTCGGTGCCCGCCGCTGGCTGGCCCGCATCGCGGTGTCGTGGGGAATCGTCGCGGTGGCAATAGGATTCGCGCCCAATGCCACCACGTTGCTCGTCTTGCGATTCCTGCTGGGCGTGGCCGAGGCTGGGCTGTTCCCGGGTGTCATCTTCTATCTCACCCGCTGGTTCCCCCGCGCCTACCGGGCCCGCATCGTGGCCATGTTCATGATGGCCAGCCCGATCGCCGCGGCCGTCGGCACCCCGGTGTCGGCGTGGCTGATCTCGGCAGGTGAAGGCAAGTTCGGTTTGGCCGGCTGGCAATTCATGATGATCTCGGTCGGACTACCGGCAATCGTCCTCGGCATCATCTGCTGGTTCTATCTCACCGACCACCCGGCCGACGCCCACTGGCTGGCACCCGAGGAACGGCAATGGCTGATCGGCGTGCTGGCCGCCGAGGAACGAGAAGTGTCCGACACCTTCGACTTCCCGTTGCGGCGCGTGCTGCGCAGCCCCCGGATCTGGGCGCTGTCGGTGGTCTACTTCGGCATCGCCTACGGCCTGTACGCGCTCGCGTTCTTCCTGCCGTCGATCATCACCGGATTCAAGCAGACCTTCGGCGTCCACCTGTCCATCGTCCAGGTGGGACTGATCACCGCGGTGCCCTACACCTTGGCGGCCATCGCCATGTACCTGTGGTCACGCCACTCCGACCGCACCGGTGAACACGTCTGGCACGTCGCCCTCCCGATGTTGCTGGGCGGCTTGGCAATTCCGGTGGCCCTGTACCTGCACAGCCCGCTGCTGGTGATGATCCCGGTGAGTATCGCGGCCATGGGCGTCTTCAGCGCCATCCCCAGCTTCTGGGCACTGCCCGCCCAGTTCCTCACCGGGGCTGCGGCCGCGGGCGGGATCGGGCTGATCAACTCGATCGGCAACCTCGGCGGCTTCGCCGCGCCGTACGCCACCGGCGCGCTTAATCAGTTCACCGGGAACGACAAGGCCGGCATGTGGGCCGTCGGCATCTTCATGGTGATCTCCGCGGTGGTCGTCGTGGTGTTGCGCGCCACCCCCGATCCGAAGACCGCCGAGTCCGCGCCCAGGTCGTGATCCCCGTGGCCGTCGACCGAAACTGAGATCTGATCGCAGACTCGGTCTCGCCCGCGGGTACCCTCGGTCCCAACCCACCGGTTAATTGACATGCTCAGCCGACACAGGAGTCTGTGAACATGCCCATCGCCATCACTCCCGAGCACAACGATCTCGCCGATTCAGTGAAGTCCCTCGTAGCGCGCGTGGCGCCGTCGGAGGTTCTGCACGACGCGCTGGAGAACCCGATCCCCAACCCGCCGCCCTACTGGCGGGCCGCCGCCGAGCAGGGCCTGCACGGTCTGCATCTTGCCGAGTCGGTCGACGGACAGGGTTTCGGACTGCTGGAGCTCGCCATCGTCCTGGCCGAGTTCGGCTACGGCGCGGTGCCCGGCCCGTTCGTGCCGTCGGCGATCGCCAGCGCACTGATCTCGGCCAACGATCCCGACGCCAAGGTGCTCAGCCAGCTCGCCTCCGGTGAGGTCATCGCGGCCTATGCGCTGGAGTCAGAGCTGACCGCCAGCGAGCAGGGCGACGGCATCGTCATCCGCGGCGAAGCGCGCTCGGTGGCGTCCGCCGCGCAGGCCTCGGTGCTGGTGCTGCCGGTCGCCATCGGAAGCGGTGTCGAGTGGGTGGTGCTCGACGCCGCCCAACTGGAGATCGAGCCGGTGAAGTCGGTCGACCTGCTGCGTCCCGTGGCGCACGTGCGCGCCAACGGCGTCGAGGTCAGCACTGATCAGCTGCTGTCTAACCTGTCCCAGAGCGCCGGGCGGGCTATCGTCACCACCCTGTTGTCGGCCGAGGCGATCGGCCTGGCCCGCTGGGCCACTGACACCGCGGCGGAGTACGCCAAGATTCGCGAACAGTTCGGTCGGCCGATCGGTCAGTTCCAGGCCGTCAAGCACAAGTGCGCCGGGATGATCGCCACCACCGAGCGGGCCACCGCCGCGGTGTGGGACGCCGCCCGCGCCCTCGACGAGGCGATCGAGAAAAAGTGGGACAACGGCGAGACGGCCTACGAGTTCGCCGCGGCCGTCGCCGCGACCCTGGCGCCCGCCGCCGCCCAGCACTGCGCGCAGGACTGCATTCAGGTGCACGGCGGTATCGGCTTCACCTGGGAGCACGACACCAACGTCTACTACCGCCGCACACTCGGGCTGGTCGCCGCGTTCGGCCGGTCCTCGGACTACCAGCAGAAGGTCTTCGACACCGCCACCAGCACAGGCATGCGGCCGGTCAACATCGACCTCGACCCCGAGACGGAGAAGCTGCGCGACGAGATCCGCGCCGAAGTCGATGCGCTCAAAGAGATTCCGCGCGAACAGCGCACCACCGCGATCGCCGAGGGCGGCTGGGTGCAGCCGCACCTGCCCACACCGTGGGGACGCTCGGCCAGTCCGGTCGAGCAGGTCATCATCGCCCAGGAGTTCAGCGCCGGCCGGGTTCGCCGCCCGCAGATGGGTATCGCGGCCTGGCTGATCCCGTCGATCGTCGCCTTCGGCACCGACGAGCAGAAGCAGCGTTTCCTGCCGCCGACGTTCCGCGGCGAGATGATCTGGTGCCAGCTGTTTTCCGAGCCGGGCGCCGGCTCGGACCTGGCCAGTCTGACCACCAAGGCCACCAAGGTCGACGGTGGCTGGCGCATCACCGGTCAGAAGATCTGGACCACCGCCGCGCAGTTCTCGCAGTGGGGCGCGCTGCTGGCTCGGACGGACCCGAGCGCACCCAAGCACAACGGCATCACCTACTTCCTGCTCGACATGAAGAGCGAAGGCGTCGAGGTCAAGCCGCTGCGCGAGCTCACGGGCAACGCGCTGTTCAACACGGTGTTCATCGACGATGTCTTCGTTCCCGACGAACTCGTGCTCGGCGAGGTGGACCGCGGCTGGGAGGTCAGCCGCAATACCCTTACCGCAGAACGTGTTTCGATCGGCAGCAGCGAGCCGGGCTTCCTGGCCAACCTCGACGGCTTCGTCGAGTTCGTCACCGAGGGCCACTTCGACCAAGTCGGGCATCACACCGCTGGTGAGCTGATCGCCGAGGGGCATGCGGCCAAGCTGCTGAACCTGCGCTCGACGCTGCTGACGCTGGCCGGTGGCGACGCCATGCCGTCGGCGGCAATCTCCAAGCTGCTGTCGATGCGCACCGGGCAGGGCTATGCGGAGTTCGCGGTGTCGTCGTTCGGTATCGACGGCGCCATCGGCGATCCCGACTCGTTGCAGGGCAAGTGGGCCGAGTACCTACTGGCCAGCCGTGCCACCACGATCTACGGCGGTACGTCCGAGGTGCAGCTCAATATCATCGCCGAGCGGCTGCTCGGCCTGCCGCGCGACCCGTAATCCGCGCCGAGATCGACGAAATGTAGCGATCTACTCGCACTTTCGCGCCCGTTCGTTGGTTTGGGCGCAAGGGGCGGGCGGGCGCTACTGGATTTCGATCTGCCGCAGTTCGCGTTTGAGGATCTTGCCGGTGGGGTTGCGCGGTAGCTCGGCCAGGAAGACGACCTCGCGCGGAACCTTGTAGCGCGCAAGGTGTTCGCGCACATAGTTCTTGATGGCGTCCTCGGTGGTCTCGGCCTCTTCCTTGAGGACGACGAACGCCCGCAGCCGGGCACCCCACTCGGGATCGTCGACCCCGAGGGCGGTTGCCTCGATGACGTCGGGGTGACCGCTGATGAGGTCCTCGACCTCGGCGGGGAAGACGTTCTCGCCGCCGGAGACGATCATCTCGTCGTCGCGGCCGCTGACGAACAGCAGCCCGTTGTGGTCGAAATAGCCGACGTCACCGGAGGACAGCAGCCCGTCGATGATCTGCTTGTTGCCGCCGCCGGTGTAGCCCTCGAACGGGAAGCTGTTGCCGACGAAGATCCGACCCACCTCGCCCTGCGGCAGCTCGTGGCCGTTGTCGTCGAGGATCCTGATCTTGGTGCCGCGGACCACGGTTCCGACGGTGGCCGGATTCTTCTGCAGCTCGTTCGGTCCGGCGATGGTGGCCAGCGCCACTTCCGTTGAGCCGTACAGGTTATAGATGACCGGCCCCAGGTGCTTGAGTGCACGGGTCGCCAGTTCGGCGCCGAGCTGCGAACCCGAGACGAACACGATCCGCAGCGATGACAGGTCAGGCTTGGTGTCCATCTTCTCGAAGGCGTCGAGCATCCGGGAGAGCATCACCGGGACGACCACGATCGCCGTCACGTTGTGCTTAGGGACGTCCTCGAGCACGGTGACCGGCTTGAACTTTCGGTGCAGCACCAGTGTGCTGCCCAGCGTCAGCGCAATAGTGGCGTGCAGGTAGCCCAGCGCGTGGAACATCGGCGACGGCAGCGAGGTCACCTCGCCGGCCTTGAACGGAACGCTGGACAGCACTCCGCCGATCGGTGCCAGCGTCGGCGGGGTGTGTCGGGTCGCGCCCTTCGGCGTGCCGGTGGTGCCGCTGGTGAGGATGACGATTGAGGACCGCCTGGTGGCCTTCGGCGCGGGGGCGCTGCTGCTGCGGGCGATGAGTTCGGCCAGCGTCTCGTCGGTGCTGCCCGAGGGCTCCGGCTTGTCCGGGTTGGTGCCCAGCGCACGCAGCTTGCCCAGCGGCGGCTCCGAGAGCTTGACGGCCTCGGTGTACTCATCGTCGTAGACGATGACCCGCGCGCCCTCGCGCTCGGATACGTCGCGGATCTGGGGACCGGAGAACTCGGTGTTGAGCATGATCGTGCGGGCCCCGACCCGGGCGGCGCCGTAGTTGGCGATGACGAACCAGCGGTGGTTGCGGGCCAGGATCGCGACCCCGTCACCGCCCTTGACACCCATCGCCAGCAGTCCGTTGGCCACGGCATTGACCGCGTCGTCGAGTTCCTTGCACGTCAGGGAGCCCTCGTCGTCGATGACGGCCAGCCGGCTGGGGGTGCGGCGGGCGTTGAGGGCGGGCACCATCCCGATCTCGCCCCACCGGCGGATGTCGGCGACCATGCCGACCAGGTTCTGCGGTGGCTCGAGCCCGAACGCCCCGGACTCGATCATCTTCTGCAGGTAGTGCAGTTCGGCGGCACCGCGTTCGGCCAGCTTCTGGGCCTTGGCCAGTGCCTTCGAGGGCAGGTCGATGAGACTAGACATGCCGCCACCCTAGGTGACTGCGGTCACGGGCCGAGCGGAATGCGCCGGTAACTAGCATTGCGTTATGGAGGGCTTCATCGGCGTCGGGGACCGCCAGGTCAGCATCAGCCATCCCGACAAAGTGGTGTTCCCGGGTGTCGACGGCCGTGACCCGGTGACCAAAGCCGACCTCGTCGACTACTACCTGGCCGTGGCCGACGGCGCGCTGCGCGGTGTCCTCGACCGGCCGATGATCCTCAAGCGCTTCGTCAAGGGCATCACCGAGGAGGCGATCTTCCAGAAACGCGCCCCGGAGAAACGTCCGGACTGGATCGACGTCGCCGAGCTTCGGTACGCGCGGGGAACCTCGGCCAAGGAGGCCGTGGTCCATGAACCGGCCGGGTTGGTGTGGGCGGTCAATCTGGGGTGCGTCGACTTCAACCCCCACCCGGTCCGGTCCGGCGATCTGGACCACCCCGACGAACTGCGGATCGACCTGGACCCGATGCCGGGTGTGAGCTGGCCGCAGATCCTCGACGTCGCGCAGGTGGCGCGTGAGGTACTCGAAGACCACGGCCTGACGGCGTGGCCCAAGACGTCCGGGTCGCGCGGCTTTCACATCTACGCCCGCATCGCACCCCAGTGGCCGTTCAAGCAGGTGCGGCTGGCCGCCGAGACGGTGGCCCGCGAGGTGGAACGGCGCGCACCGGAGTTGGCGACGAGCCGGTGGTGGAAGGAAGACCGCCAAGGCGTCTTCGTCGACTTCAACCAGAACGCCAAGGACCGCACGGTCGCATCGGCCTATTCGGTGCGGGCGTTGCCCGATGCCCGCGTCTCGACTCCGTTGGAGTGGGACGAGGTTCCCGGCTGCCGGCCCGAGGCCTTCACGATCGCCACTGTTCCGGCGCGCTTCGCCGAACGCGGTGATCCGTGGGCGGCGATGGACGCTGCGGTCGGCTCGCTGGACGGGCTTTTGCGGCTGGCCGAAGAGCTCGGCCCGGCCGAGAAGCCCCCGAAGGGCAGCAAGCCGCTGATCGAGGTGGCGCGCACCAAGACCCGGGACGAGGCGATGGCCGCTCTCGACGTCTGGCGCTCGCGTCATCCCGCGGCTGCGGCACTGCTGGCGCCGACGGACATCCTGGTCGACGGGATGCGCGGGCCCAGCTCGATCTGGTACCGCATCCGCATCAACCTCGAACACGTACCCGCCGCACAGCGCCCCGACCAGGAGGCGCTGATCGCCGATTACAGTCCGTGGGAAGGCTATTCGGGCCGTCAGGCCCCCTCGGCCCAGTAGGCCTGGGCCTTGATCGACGTGCGCGGAATGCGATAGGCCTCGCGCAGCACCTTGGCTACGGCCCGGGTCGTGCGGTTGTCGGTAGCCACCCAGCCGAAGTGGTCCTCGGCGTCGTACGCGGCCGCGCTGACCGCCTCGACAAGGGCTGCACCGGATTCCCCGCGCTCGATCCAGACCACGTCGGTGTCGCGGCCGACCGGCAGCGTCGGGTCGTCGTCGTGCCCCGCGCCGAGAAATACCTTGGCGGGTGCATCGCCGATGGCGTCGAGCAACGTATTGATCGCGGGCAATGATGCTGTGTCACCGACGATCAGGTAACCAGCCGGCTGCGGCGCCGGCAGTGCGAAGCTACTTCCGAGCACGGTCGCGCCGATGGTGTCGCCGGGCTGCGCCGCGCACGCCCATCGGGAGGCGATCCCGTCGTGCAGCGCGAACTCGATGTCCACCGAGTCGTTGTCCGGGTCGGGATTGACCAGGGTGTAGCCCCGCTGGTGCAGCTTGGCGCCGTCGGGAAACCACATCCGCACCCACATGGTCGGGTGGACGGGCCGCTCCGCCAGTAGGCCGCCGGCTGAGAAGTTCAGTCGCAGATAGTGTTCGGTGATCAGTTCCTGTCCGGTGACGGTCAGTTCGTAGTCGCCGGCCCGCAGCAGTTTGAGCATGGCGCCCTGCCAGCCGCGGGATAGTTTCGTGTCAGTCATCGGTTCTCCATTTCTTCAGGTGAGCAATCGGGTGCTCGACAGCGGGTGAAGCGCGGCCAGTGCACTGGCTTGGCGGCCGGTGATGGCCGCCAATCCCGGCAGTGGGCTCGCGGCAGTCGGTGAGTCCTCGGTCCGTATCGCGATGCCGGCGATGATCTGCGGGTCCGACCGTCTGCCCGCGATCTCCACTACCGACCAGCACTCGGCAAGCTCGGAACCGACGATCGGGGCCGAGCCGGTCTCGACGGCGTACGCGGTGAGGAATCCCCGCGAATCGCGGACCGACCGCCACCCTTCGCGGGCCTCACCGGCCAACATGTCGGGCACCTGATCGGGTTCGGCGAGGTGTGCGGTCCAACCCAGGTCACCGAGGTGCTCGATGAGTCGGCGGGCAGCATTGCGGGCGGTGTCGTGCAGCGGCATCCGCGCGGACCTGGCCCGCAGAGCAGCCAGATTCTCTGCCGCACTGAACCTCAGTCCGATCCACATCCTTCGGTCGGCGCCGGCGAGGCGGGTGGTGATGCGGATCGAATCGCAGTGCAGACCATAACGATCGAGGTAACCGGCCAGCATGTCGGTCGGCGGATGGCCGTTGCTGCCGTCGACGCGCAGCAGCACCGTCGTCAGCGCGTCGAGTTCGGTGACAGTATCGGCTGCCGAGGGCATTCGGATCGCCCTGCGCTGCAGAGCAATACGGGCACGGTGCCCGAGAATCGTGGTGACGAACCGGCCGCGCCACCACATCAGGACCATCAGCGCCAAGCCGGCCGCGCCGGCGAGGACCCAGCGGTCGGTCGCCGACCGCCAGGGGTAGGCGAAGGTCGCCGACATCACCGCCAGCACAACGACTGTCAGGCGAACCGCACTAGGCCGGGGCGGGCGCGTCATCCGGCTCATCAGGATTCCCTCGTTCGGCGACGCACCACGACGACGGTGACGGCGGCTGCCAGCAGTGCGGTACCGACGAAGGCCACGGTCCGCGGTGTGTGATCGATCGGCGGTGGTTGGACCGGAGCGGCCAGGCGTCTGGTCGTCGGCGCGGCACGGTCCGGGGGGCTCACCGTCCAGGTCAGCGCACCGACCGGGTCGAGGGTTCCGGCCCCGACCAGGTTGGACGGGGACTGCGCGGCGTTGTGCGCGGTGCCCGTCAGTCGCCGCACCACCTCGTCGGCCTTCATCGCCGGATAACGGCTGCGCACCACAGCGGCCGCCCCCGCGACGTAGGCGGCGGCGTAGCCGGTACCGTCCAGTGCCGCCATCCCGCCGCGGCCGTCCGGCATCCCGTCGGCCAGGCCGCCTGCCGCGTCGTTGCTCAGCGACACGATGTTCGTACCGGGTGCGGCGATCCCCACCCAAGGCCCGGCCATGGTGAAGTCAGCGGGCTGCCCGTCGGCGGCCAGCGCACCGGCCGACAGCACGTACGGCTGCCACCACGACGGGACCGACACCGAGGTGACGGCGGCCCAGTTGCGGGGATCCGACGGGTGCGCCGGGCTGCCGAGCGGGTTGGCGGAACAGCCGTCGGAGCCCGCGGCGCCACCGGAATCTCCTGCCGCGGCGACGATCACGGCGTCCTTGTCAACGGCGGCGTAGCGCAGTGCCGCTCCCAGGGCCTGCTGGTCGCCCACGTGATCGGGTGCCAGACAGGTGACCGTCGAGATGCTGATCACGGTGGCGCCGAGGTCGGCGGCGCGCACCACCGCGCGGGCCAGGGTTGCGACGTTGACGCGAGCCGCAACGTCACGGGGGTCCTCCCCCGGCGCACTGGGCGCGAAGCGCGGCGAGGACTGCCGGATCGACAACAGCCGTGCGTCCGGTGCCACACCGACGAAACTGTCGGGTCCGGATTGGCCGCCGATGATTCCGGCCACCGCCGTGCCGTGTCCATCGCAGTCGGTGAGCCCGTCGCCGGTGGACACAAAGTCGCCACCCCCGATCACATTCGGGAGCCGGGGACCGGGCTGCACTCCGGTGTCGATGACGGCCACGGTCTGCCCGTCGCCACGCGAATACGACTGCACGGCCGACACGTTCAGCATCTGCTGGTTGACGGTCACCGACTCGGGATCGGTGCCGGGACGCATCGCGGTCCGCACGCACTCGGCGCGTTGGGTCACCGCCGCAACCGGGCCGCCAGCACCGGACGGCGTCGGCACCGCCGGGTCGGCGACCGGCGGGCTCAGCGCGGCGGCCGACGGCCCGGTGACCAACAACGCCACCACGACCAGTGCGGCGGTGCGCATCATCGATCCAGAACCCAGGCGAAGATGCCGACGAGGTAGGCCGCCACCGGAATCAGCGAGGCGTCCACCGCGGCCGCCGCGAATCCCACCAACCGCCGCACCGGCAACGAATACCGCTGAGCGGAAGCCAGATCCGGGCTGGCGGCCACCAGCATCCACACCGCGGTCAGCGCGGCCAGCACCATCAGGGTCCACATGGCAGCGACGAACTGGCGCTCGGCGACGTACATCGCCAGCAGTGCACAGCAGACCAGGACCGGCTGGGCCAGCAGCCAGGCCTTGCACGCGGCGCTGTCCCACACCCGGGAGCGCAGAACTGCGGCAGCCGCGGCGGCCGCAATCAGGTACCAGCCCCACCCGGCGGGACCTCCCGGCACCGAAGCCACGAACAGTGACCCCGCCACCGACACCACCACTGCGCCTGCGATCAGGCCGGTCTGATGGGCTTCGGCGATGCGCACCCGCAGCGGCAGATCGGCAAGCAGTCGGTCGGGCACGCCGGCCGGTATCGGGTCGCCTGGTGCGGGAATGACCGGCAGCGGGAACCGGGCCCATGTCGCGGCCACCTGCGGAGCCGACACCGTGACCAGCAGGCCGATGACGATCAGTGCACAGCCCGCCGACACGGTGGGCAGTTGCCACAGCGCTGCTGCCCCCGTCACCAGAAGTGTTGCAACACCGACAATCCCAGTCGCGGTGAAGACAGCAACCCAGTCGTCGCTCTGGGTCAGGACGATCAACGACCACGCGGCCACACCCGCGGCCGCCAGCATCACCTGCGGTGGCCCCCACGTCCCGGGGACGGCAAGCCCGAACGCCGAGGCGATCGGTACCAGTGCCACCACCGACACCTCGGTGGCGATGCGCGCGGAGGACCGGCGCAGTACGAGGGCCGCCGCGGCGGTCAGGGCGGCGAGCGCCGACACCGCGTAGAGCCCGGCGACCGACCCGGTCGCGGCGCGGTGTGCGAAGGCCACCGCCGATAACGCCACGACGAAGGTGGCCGAGGCGAGTCGGGCACCGCCTCGCAGCCGACTCGGGCCCCACGGGCGCCTACGGGCTTCGGAGAAGATGACGGCCGCGTCGGCGACGTCCTCGACCACCCCGGGCGATGTGTGCTGCTGCGACACCGGCTGCAGCGCCAGCAGGTCACCGTCGACGACACCGACGGTGTCTAGACTGGCGTCCACGGTGAACGGTGCACCGCCGATCGGGGCCAACGTCATCGGGGTCAGATCGTCGTCGCCGGGCGACTCCGGGCGCGGCACCAAGCGGGCAACCGCGGGCACGATCTCGCGCAGCGGAACGTCGGTGGGCACGGCAATGTCGGTGATCCGGCCGTAGGCCAGAACGGCGATGCGCACGATCGGCAGCACCGGGGTCTCGGTCATCGTTGTTCTCTCCTGATTACGTTCGGTGTTCGGCGAAGTCGCGAACCAGCACGGACTCCGGGAACCAGCGGCCCTCGGGCAGGGTGTCGGTGAGCCGGTCGAGCGCCGCACCGATCGCCAACGGTGTGCCGGGGGCGAACGTCGACAGCCATGTCCCGTCGTCGGCCCGATGCGGACTGATCAGCAGGCGGCCGAGGTGCGTGTCGACGATCCCGACGCCGACCTCCGTAAGGCTGTGCACGCCGTCGCGGGCGCATCCGGCCCGCACCTCCACATAGCTGCGTGGCCCGGTGAACACCGAGCGCACCACGGCGGTTGCCGACGGCGGGATGCCCAGATAGTCCAGGACGCTGTCCAGCTCGGCCCCGGCGCGCAGCCGGTCGTCGGCGCGCTGACCGGCCCGCATGGGCATGACGAACTCGGTGAATCTCGTTGCCGGCCGGCCCTGCAACGGCGCGGTGACCGCGGCGGCCAGTGCCACGGGATCGACGATGTCGAGTTCGGTGACGGTGACCAGGTGACCGCTGCGCAGCACCGCGACCGTGTGGTCCCCGCGTCGGGCGATCAGCCCCCGCAGCATGCGGGCTGCGCTGCCGCGCACGTAACGCAGTTCGAGCCAGAACTCGGGTGCGCACGCGGTACGTATCCAGCGGGCTACCGCCGGCTCCACAACCCCACGTGGCGACAGCACGCCCACGCCCGCCAGTTCGGCGCGGGGATCGGTCTGCGGCGGGGTGATCGCCAGGACCCATGGAAATGATCCGGCGCCAATGCTTTCCGCGACGCACCAGGCGGCGTCGGCGGTGAGCTCGACCGCGTTATGTGCGGTCACGTCTCAGCCCCACTTTGCGCCTTCGGCCTGATCCCGGGCATGCATCGACAAGGTGTTGGTCTCGTGGGTGGTGGCCATCGCACGGTAGGCGCGCACCAGCTCCTCCATGGCCATGTTCCACTGGGCCTGCCACGCCTGGTAGGTCATCCCGGTGTCGCCCTGCCAGGCACCCTGCAGGGCTGCCTGTTCGGTGGCGATGTCGGCGCCGACGGCCTGCAGTGTGCCCGAGTAGCCGGCCATGTCGCCTGCGTGGGCGAGCATCGCGGGGTAGTTGTACATGATCTGGGACATCAGAAACCTCCGTATGTCGTTGCCGCAGCGGCATCCTGGGCGACGTAGCTGCCGCCGGCCTCGCCGAGGTTCAGCTGTGCGATGTCGAGCAGCGAGTTCACCTTGGCGGCAACCTCGACGAATCGGGCGTGGGCCGCCTGGAATGCGGCCGAGGCCTCACCGATGTGGAACGCCTGGGCTGCCATGGCGGCCTGTTCGGCCTGGGCGATGGTGGAGCGCATCAGCGCCGTCTTGGCGCCGAACGCGGCCTCGGCGGCCACGATCTGCGGGATGTGGGCATCGAGCATGCTCACTGTGGTTCTCCAATCATTGTCGGTGGGTGTCGTTGTCGTCCTGGTCGTCCCAGGTGGCCGGGAGCATCGGCGTGGTGGGACGCTCGCCGAGGAAGCCCCCGGCCAGTTCGGTGAGTCCGGCAGCGGTGACGGCGCCGCGGCCGGTTCGGGTTTCGGTTCCGGTGAACCCGATCGGGCCGGCGCCGCGGTCCGAGGTCGAGACGGTCGGTGGCGGGCTCGGCTCCTGCTGCGGCGGGCCGCTGTCGAGGTCCATGTATTCGTCGCGGTGGCCGCGGTCCTTGGCCTGCCGGGCACCGCGCCGCCGCGCACGCGATGCGGTCCGCTGGCCGACGAGAGCGGCGGCAGCGGGTGCCTCGGCCGAGACCGGGGCCTTGTTTGAACCCCCCTCGGTGAACGTCGGCCCCGGACCGTCGTCAGGGTCGGTCCCGGCGACGGCGTAGAACATGCCCTGTGCCGCAGGAACAGACGCGGTGGGAGCCGGCGCGGGTGCCGGCGCCGCGGTGCCCGCCGGTGCACCGGGAGCGGTGGCGGGCACGGTCGGTGCCGACGTGGACACCGGCCACAAGCCGGGACGCTGTGGCTGTGCGGGTCCCGGCATCGCGTCGGCCCCGGGCGCGGGAGCGGCGACCGCGGACGGGATGGCCAGAAGGCCCAGTAGTGGGAGCGCGGCCCCCAATGCCAGCGGCAACCACAGCGGTGCCGACAAGACGAGACCCCACGTGGTCCAGCCGAGCGGCTGGAAGATCGCCTGGTAGAGCAGGGCAGACAGCAGCGGGCCCCACGTGGTCAGCGCCTGTGCCGGATTGGTGGCGAAGTCGACCAGGATCTGCTGGATGGTGGAGACCGGGTTGGTGAGGAAGTCCCAGATGAGATCGCCGTCGGGAAGCGACCTGATGTAGGACTCCAACAGGTCGACGATGACGTTGGAATTGGCCAGTGCACCGCCGGATTCCCCGGCCTGCGCCTGTGCGGCGGCGCCCATGCCCAGGTCGGCTGAGGCTGCGGCCTGCGCCCCCGGCGCGGTGATCATCGGGGCGGGTGCGGTGCGGGGCGCGGCGGCCAGTGCGGTGCCGGCGACGGCCTGGTACAGACCCATCGTGGTCGCCGCCTGAATCCACATCCGCACGTAGTCGGCTTCGTTGACGGCGATGGGAATGGTGTTGATGCCAAAGAAGTTGGTGGCCAACAACACCGAATGCGTGAGGTGGTTGGCGGTCAGCTCGGCCACCGTCGGCATGGTGGCCAGCGCGGTCGTGTACGCGGCCGCGGCGGTCTGGTGCTGTGCGGCCACCCCGGCACTGTCGGCGCTGGCCTGCTCGAGCCACATCAGATAAGGGGTATGGGCGGCGACATATCGCGCAGCACTGGGCCCTTGCCAGGACCCGGCCTGCACGTCGGTCAGTATCGCGGTCAGTTCTGCTGCCGCCGTGGAATATTCGACACTCAGGGCGCTCCACGCCGATGCGGAGGCTAGCAGTGGACCCGCTCCGGGGCCGGCGCTGAGCAGTGCCGAGTGCACCTCGGGTGGGGTCGCCAACCAGACTGGGGCGGTCATCGGCCTCCCCGTGCGATCGCATACGACGCGGTCGCGGCGGCATCGGTGGCGGCGTAACCGGCGCCCGATTCGCCGACGGCCACCCCGGAGCGGCTCAACTCGATGATCCCCTGGGTGGCGACCTCGGCGTGCTCGGCGCCCTGGGCGCTGAAGCCCGCCGCGGTCTGTACCGAGACAGGGTCGCCGGCCGGCGGCACGACCACGGTGACCAGGGGCGCGGCGGCGGCGTGCGCGGCGGCCAACCGCGCGGAGAGCATCTCCACGGCGGCGCTCGACGCGGCAAGTCCTTCGGGAACGACACGCAACGTCATGACGGGTAGCCCCTTCCGGTTCGGCTCTCGGGTGCGCTGTGGACGGGGGTGAGTGGGTCCACCAGTTGGATGTGGTCCGCAATATCGCTGTCGCCCAGGACCTTTGCGCGCCCGGCCGGCAGTCTGCTGAATCGATGCCCGCGGATCTTGGCGCCGTCCGCGGGGCTGCCCGACAGCATCAGGACGTTCGCCTGCAGATCACTCATCCTGCGCAGCAGCGGATTGGTCATCAGGGCATGCGCCGATCCGCCTGCGCGGCCGGTGACGATGACACGCAAGCCCAGATCACCGGCGGCCGAGAGCAGACTGAGCAGCGGCGTCCACGGCCGCTGGCCGGCGTAGGGGCCGCTGAGCGCGGGCCCGTCAGGGATCTGATCGACGTCGTCGACGATCAGATAGTGCGCGTGCACCGCCTCACCGGGGCTGCGGTAACTCCACGATGTCAGGTCGGCTGCAGGCAGGCCCGCAGGCGGGCGGCGGGCTTCGAGGAGGGCGGCCAGACCCATCACGGCGGGGGTCACCCGGTCGATGTTCGCGCTGTACTCGTTGTCGTCGAACAGTGGTTCCTCGACCAGGTGCAACCGGCGATCGAACACTGTGAACGCGATGTCGTGTGCGGTGGAGTTCTCCCGGATGGTGCGGATCAGATGACGCAGCAGTGTTGTCTTCCCCGACCTGCTGTCGCCGAACACCATCAGCAGGGGATGCTCGGCGAAGTCGTATACCACGGGGGCCAAATCGGTTTCACGCGCTCCGAGCACCACTCGTTCGCCACCCCGATGGACAGGGGCCACCTCGGCGGGGTCGAGCCGGGCCGGAAGGAGTCGCACCGGCGGCGCATGCAGGCCCGGGTGGCGCGCGTTGATCTGCGCGATCGCGGCCAGATCGGGTTGGGCAACCAGGAAATGCTCGCCGGCCATCGTCAGACCGCGGCCCGGCTGGTCGTGCGGCACCGCGTCTGCCGGGCGGCGCAGGCTGCCGGGCATCCGCACGTTGCTGTCCCGCGGGTCGGGCAGACGCAGTTCCAGCCGCAGCCCCAGGCCGTCACGCATCGCCAGCGGCACCTCCATCCAATTCGGCGTGGTGACAACGACGTGGATGCCGTAGGCCAGGCCGGTATTGGCCAGTTCGGTGACATCGGCCAGCAGCGGGTTGCGGGTGTTGAACTGGTCGGTGTTGTCGCGGCCGAAGGCGTACAGGTTGTCGATCAGTAGGAAGACTTCGCCGTAGCCGTCGGTCCGGGACCCGGGATCTCCGGCGTGTACCCGGGGGTCCCGCTGCCGGGCCTGCAGCAGCTGCGCGAGTTCACTGAAGGTCCGCCGGATCCGTTCGGGCTCCAACGGTGAAGCGACGCTACCCACGTGGGCCAAGTCCTCCAGAGCCCGCAGGCGGCCGCCGCCGTAGTCCAGGCAGTAGAACGTCACCTCGCGTGGCGAATGCAACTCTGCCGCCGACAGCACGAAGGTGGTCAGCGCGGTGGATTTGCCGGATTTCGCGCCACCGTGGATGACCACGTTGCCCGCCGCGGAGGCGGCGTCGAACACCAGCGGATCGCGGCGCATGTCGAACGGGCGATCGATGTCCCCCAGTGGCCAGCGCCACTGCCGTGCCGGCACGCCGGCGTTGCGGAGCACGCTGCCCAGCGGGATCGGCTCGTCCAGTGGTGGCAGCCACAACGCCGGTGCTTTCGGGCCGCACTGGGCCAGCTGATCTCCTATGGTGGCGATCAACTTTCGCGGGGGTGAGGCAGGTGCGGTCTCGCTGGGTGCCGCCACCACGACGTCGTCGTGGCAGGGCACCGGCCCCGCCGAGAAGAGGACAGGTTCGGGGGTCGCGGGCAGCACGTACGGGACGGCCGCGCGGGGCGGGTCGTAGATCCCGTCGACGTAGGTGCTGCGGAACTTGATCGGTGCCGCACCGGGCGCCGGCACCAGGAAACCGATTCCCTTGTGTTCTCTGCCCGATTCGACGTGGTAGGCGTCCTCGACGCCGATGATCTGCCGGGACGCGGCCGCACTGGCCACCTTGAGCCCGATGCGGTAGGACGTGTTCTTGTCGATGTCGCGGATGCGGCCGATGTCGAGGGTCTGGGACGCGAACAGAATGTGGATGCGGAAGGATCGTCCCTTGCGGGCGACGTAGTCGAACAGGTCGGCGTACTCGGGGTGCTCGGCCAGCATCAGGGTGAACTCGTCGGCGACGACGAACAGCGTTGGCAGCGGCGGTAGTTCGATGCCGGCCGCCTGCGCCGCCGGGCCGGCGGCCTCGTATTCGGCGACCGAGTTGAAGGCGCTGCCCTGGATGAGACGGCCCATGTCGCGCAGCAGGTTCTCCCGGCGCGCGACCTCGCCGCGCAGCGTGTCGGCGAAGCGGTCGGCCAACGACTTCTTCTCGGCCATGTTCGAGATGACGGCGACGACCTGTGGGAAGTTGCGGAAGATGTCGGCGCCCGCCTCGCCCTTGAAGTCGACGTAGATCACGATGAGCCGGTCGGCACTGTGGGTGGTCAACAGCGACAACAGAATCGACATCAAGGTCTGCGACTTGCCTGATCCGGTCATGCCGATCATCAGTCCGTGCGGACCCATCCCACCTTCAGCTTCGTCCTTGAGATCGAAGTACAAAGGCTCGCCGGTTGCGGTCACGCCGATGGGGACCCGCAATTCGACCTCGCGCGGTCGCGATGCCCACACGTCGGCCACGTCGAGTGCCGAAGCGTCCGAAATACCCAGCAGCGTGGTGAAACTGGCCCCCCGGTTGGCGGCGGAGCGAAGCCCTGGCTGCGTTGGGTTGGAATCCCAGCGGGCCAGGCCGCGGGCCAGGTGGGCGGCTTCACCCTGTGACATCTGGTCGGCGCGCGCGACGAAGGTCTGCCAGCCCTCGGATTCCCAGCGCGAGATCGTCCCCCCGGCGACGCGGTAGAACGGCTGCTCCGGATTCGGGTACCGGCCGAGCACCGCAGCCGCCTCTGGGTCACCGGTGTAGATCACCGTGACCCCGGCAAGCCCGGTCGCCAGTACCGAGTCCTCCGGCAGCTGGCCCGGGTCGTCGACGACGATCAGCAGGTGCCGGCCCGGATCGGGTTGCTCGGCGCCGAACAGGGGCCGCCCGGCCAGGGTCGGTCCGATGGATGCCATCAGGTCGGCGATGTTCGTCGCCAGCTGCCGAGCGGGTCCGCAGCCGTCGAGGCGGCCGCCGATGTCGGTGTGGGGCAGCCATTTCAGCCAGGACCAGTCCGGCGACTCCACGTCGGGGCTCGCCAGCGCGATTCCCAGCGAAGCGGTGTCGTGCCATGCGGCAGCCTGCGCGAGCCAGGCCCGCAGCACCGCCCGTACCTCGGCGCGATCACCGGCGACCGTGATGTGGGACAGCGTCGTCAGGTCGATACCGCGGGGAGCGTCGCGGACGGTCCGCTGGGTGTGCAGTAGTGCGGATAACGTGCTGTGCGACAGCGGTTCGAGGTCGATCTCGTCGGCGGCGTCCTTGACCCGCAGGGCGGTGTCCAGTGGCACCGTATGCAGCCCTGCCCGCAGCACCAGGAAGTCGCCATCGTGCGGATCGCGCTCCCATTGCCGGCGCGAACCCGGCACCGCGACCAACTCCGCAGGGCTCGGGTGGGACCACAGCAGGGCGGCACGCTGCGCGGCGGCGGCGGCGCGCACGTTGTCGCGGATGGTCGATAGATAGCGCAGGTAGTCGGCGCGCTCGGCGTCGACTTCCTCGGTGCGCATCTTGTTGTCGCTGCCGCGGTAGAGCGCGGTCGCAGCCAACAGGAGCACGAACGGGAAGAACAGGGTTTGCGGCGAGATCAGCCGCATCCCGGTGGCGACCATCGCCACGATCATGCCGACGATCAACATGACGATCAGGTACGGAAGCGCCCGGCGCAGCAGCGACGGCGGCACCACCCTGGGTAGTTCCGGTGGCGGCTCGATGACGATCGATCCCTTGGGGGCCTGCGGGCCCGGCAGCCGGCGGCTCGTCTCGAACATCAATCGACTCATCTGGCCCCCTGCTCGATACCGCTTCGGACAGCGTCGTAGACGACCAGGGCATCGGCCTGGGACAACGCCGGGCCCGGGGCGAACAAACTCAGCACCGACCAGGGCATCGGAAGTGGTGGCTGCGTCAAACCCAGCGCAGTGACGGATTTTTCGGCAGTCGACGAATCTGCGCCAATGCCGTAGCGCACCCCGGTGTCGGAGATCCAGAACAACGCGCCCGACGGCGGCGAGCTGTCCTGTTGACCGACGGTCCGCACGAAGTAACCACGACCGGCCGGCAACGTCACGCGGGCCGCCGTGGCCGGGTTGCTCCCGCCGACCAGGTCGACCGGGTGCGACCCGTCAGGCGCCGGAAGCGTTGGGCCCGACAGCAGCGTCAGAGAACTCATTGCCGCGCCGTCGGCTCGCTGCCACAGCGAACATGTCACGGGCGCTTCCCGGGCGTCGACGAGTGCGACGGGTTGGTCGGGGTAGGCCGTCACGTCCATCTGCGACGACACCGGAAGGCGGGCAACGTCGTCAGCCGTCAGCGTCGGGGGCTGTGCAAAGCCGTAGGAGTTCGCGTTGCGCAGCAGCGCGGCCAGCACCGGTCCGACGGGTTGCAGTCCGTCCGGCAGCACCGCGTAGTTGGTCGGGGTGCCGTCGGTGCGGTAGGCGATCAGCACAGCCCCGACCGGAGCGGCGACCGGAAGTTCGAACCCCGGCGGCAGTCCCGCACCGGGGATCTGAGGAACCCGCAGCGCCGCGCCTTCCGGGATGGTGTTGAACAACCCGGGCGAGATGGGCCTGGCTGCAACGCCTGTAGCGGGCAGACCGAGTGCGTCGGCCACCGCCCGGTCGGCCAGATCGACCGCACTGCGCCGCCCGCCCCACAACAGCCAGGTGCCCTCGGGTCCGGTGACCAGGACGGCCTCGGAGGCCGGGAGGTCATCTGCGCGCGCACCGCTGCGGTCGACCGGTCCGGCGATCACCGTGACGCCGGCGGAGTCTGGGCCCGCGTCGGTGCCGTCACACACCGCCCAGGCGGAATCTCGGGATGTGTTCTGCACCATGCGTTCCGGTGCGCCCGGAATGCCGATCAGGTTGCCGCGGGCGAAGCGGTCGAGCTGATCACTGTCGACCATGGTCGGCTCGACGGGCCGTCCGCTCACCAGCCGCGCCGAGGTCAGGTTCAGCACCGGATGCAGCTTGCCGTCGACCCGCACGTAGAGCGCGGCGCTCGACCGGTCGGCGAGCACGGGGTCGCTGCCCGGCACACCGCCGGGGCGTAGCAGGGAGAAGACGAAACAGCCCAGCACCGCAGTCACCGATAGCAGCACTCCCATCAACACCGCGCGGGACTGGCTGCGCAGCGGCTCGACGAGCATGCGGGTGTCGTGCAACGCGAGCCCGGCGGCAACGCGGCGCATCACGAAGCGCCACGCACTGACCTGGTGTCGCGTGATGAACCCGCGCCGGTAGGTCACCCGGTCGGGGTTGCCGTTGGCCGGCGTCCGGGAGGAGAACGACCGCCGGTCGTCCTCGGGTTGGGGCTCGGTCATGCCGGAACCAACAGGCCCAGACCGCGCAGCAGCGGGACGGCCGAACTCCGCACGTCGGCGGCCGTGATCGTCATCAACTGCTCGTCGGTGAAGTCTTCGCCGGCGGACCCGGTGTGGTCGAGCCTGAATTCGCGTTCCTCCTCCGACCGTTCGACGACGTTGCGGACGAAGCGTCCGTTGCCCGCGATGTCGAGGCTGCGCCTGGCGACACCCGCCGAGTCCGGTGTGGTGGAACCCGCCAACTGTTCGAAGAGCGCTTCGAGGTCTTCGAGTGCGGCGGCCTCGAAGACGCTGTCGCGCTGGCAGGCCATCGCACCGGCGATCTCGACGAGCTCTCCTGCGGTGTAGGACGGAAAGTCGATGCTGCGGGTGAACCGCGAGCGCAGACCCTCGTTGGTGTCCAGGAACCGGTCGAGGTCGGCACGGTACCCGGCGATGATCACCACCAGCCGATCGCGGTCGTTCTCCATCCGCGCCAACAAGGTGTCGATGGCCACCAGACCGAAATCGTTCTTAGCTCCGGTGGCCACCAACGCGTAGGCCTCGTCGAGGAACAACACACCGTCCAGCGCGCTGTCGATGATGGCGTTGGTCTTGGCCTCGGTCTCACCGATGTGCTGACCGATCAGATCAGCCCGGTGGACCTCGCGGATGTTCTCCCGCTTGAGCAGGCCCAGACCGCAATAGATCTTGGCGACCACCCGGGCGATGGTCGTCTTACCGGTCCCGGGCGGGCCCGCGAAGACCAGGTGATGCGACCGCTGGGCGACCGCCAAGCCGCGCTCCTCCCGTCGCAATGCCATAGCGACCGAGCTCTTGAGCCGCGCAACCTGATCCTTGACCTCCTCGAGCCCGATGAACTCGGCCAGCTCCCGCTCGGCCTCCTGCAGGAGTGCCATCTTGCGGTCGTGAGCCTCGGGGTCGATGAAGTCGGCTGCGGTGGGCTCTGTTTCGGGATCCCACGGATCGGTCCGGGCGTCGATGCGTGCGGCGGTGGTGGTCACGATGCCGAAGGTCGGGTCGGACAGCGCGGCCTCGACCTGCTCGTTGCCCGGATTGGCCGCATACACCTCATGCAGGACGTCGGCCGCGGAGTCCTCGTCCCCGTAGCCGCGCAGCGCCAAGGCCTTGGCGAGGGCACCGTCGAGGGACGCCACGGCAACCGGGCCGTCGTGCTGGTCGAGATGCGACAGCGCCGGCGCCAACATGCCGAGGCGGGCCAGCGCGATACCCAGACAAACCCGTGCCGCATGCCCGGACACCGGGTCCAGTGCGGGATCGCCGACGACCGGGGTCAGCAGCTTGACGACATCCGACCAGCGTTGGGCGCGGTAGTGCAGGGCCGCGTCGACCCAGCGGGCCTCCCACCAGTCCGGCCGCCGCCTGCGGACCGCGCTTAGCGCGTCGTCGGCGGCGGCGAACTGTCCTTCGCTGGCTTTCGCGGCGGCGTGTGCCAGCTGGAAGTCATCCGGTGTGGTGGCACGGAACCGAAGATAAAGACCGGTGTCATAGTCGAATCCCAATGTCCCGGCGGGAAGTTCGATCCGGCGCTGCAATGCTCCGCTGGTGTCGACGGTGCGGACGACCTGGGCCAGTACGTCCGGTGTGGTGGCACCGGCGGCGGCAAGGCCCGTCCATGCATCGCATTGGTCGTGGGCAATGCGGGTCAGTTCGGTGAAGCCGCGGCTCGCGGCGATGAGGTCCGCGGGCCTGCGCCGGTCGTAGACCGGGAGGCCCAACGCTCTGCAGCAGTGCGCGAACCGGCTGACCAGGTCCGCCTCCAGGCCCACGAGCCCAACCTTTCACTTAGGGTTGCCTAAACTAACTTGATGGAAGTTAGCACCGCAGGGCGGCACTGTCGAGGCCTCCCTCCCGCAGGCTTCTCGGCCGGATGTCGGTCCAGTGCTGCTCGACGAAGTCGAGGCAGTCGCCGCGAGCCGATACACCGAAGACGACCCGCCACCCACTGGGGATCTCGGCGAATGCCGGCCACAGACTGTGCTGCTCCTCGTCGTTGACGAGGACATAGAACTGGCCCGCGTCATCGTCAAACGGATTGGTAC
This sequence comes from Mycobacterium sp. NBC_00419, assembly GCF_036023875.1. Taxonomy (NCBI): domain Bacteria; kingdom Bacillati; phylum Actinomycetota; class Actinomycetes; order Mycobacteriales; family Mycobacteriaceae; genus Mycobacterium; species Mycobacterium sp. NBC_00419. The sequence continues at coordinate 3,251,733 of NZ_CP107931.1, read as the reverse complement.
TCATGGTTTCTCCTGATCTTCGGGTCGGTCTGGTTGAGGTCAGCGCCCAGGATGCGATCGGACAGCAGCCCCAGACAGCTCAGGTTGGGAAAGCCAGGGCCCTGCGCGAGCCCGGAGAGGTTGGGCAGGAACAGCTTCGGTGACACCCCGACGAGGGCGAGATCAGCGCCGATGGCGTGCTGCAGCAGGTCACCGGTGACCGGCGCGTTGAGTGCGACCTCGATCAGGTCCAGCGTGTCTTGGCCCAGTAGCGGCAGGAACCACAGTGGGTCGGCGCCTGATCCATCGATCACCAGATCGAAACCGTGCACGGTCTCCAGCCGCTCGCCGCACTGATCGGTCTGCAACGTGATCCGGATTCGCCCGTCAGCCGCCACCGCATGGGCGACCCGTCCGCGTAGATGGCGGATGCGGTCGTCGGCCAGCAGCGAATCCTGCACGCGGGCCGAGAACACTCCCCGGTCGGTCCGGGCCATCACCTCACGCCGCTCGGCAAGGGTGAGGCCCGGCCAGTCCGTCGGGTCACTGAACAACCGGTTCTCGAAAAAGCTCTCGCCCCGGGTGAACAACGTCGCTTGCGGGGAGATCACCGTGATCGTCGAGACCCGATGGTGGAACAGCTCATCGAGCATCGATGCGGCGGTCTCGCCACCCCCGATCACCGCCACCCGCTCGGCATCGATCCGCTGTCTGCGGGAAGCGAGCTCCCAGAACCCGGCGATGGAGAGCACCTGCGGGTGGCCCGGCAGCACCGATCGGTCCGGTTGGCCGGGACCGGTGATCATCACCGCGTCACCGCGGACACCGCCGTCGCGGGTGTGCACCATCCACTGCGGACCGTCGAGCGACAGTCCGATGACCTCACCGCGCACGACAGTCAATCCGGCGCGGTCGGCGACCCACCGTAGGTACTCGGCCCACATCTCGTGGGTCGGCGCGGGCTTCCCCCGGTCGATCCACTCGGCGAACCCACCGCGGGCTACCAGATAGGACTGCCAGCTCATCCGGGTCATCCGCTGGTCGAGTTCAGCGTTTCGGCCGGGCAGAAGTGTTGAGCGGTAGGGGAATCCGACATCTTTGTCCGGACTGGTACCCAGCCGGTGCCTGCCGTCGGTCCACCCGCCCACCGCATGCCAGTTGCCCGCAACCGTCCGGCTGTCGACGGCGACGATGTCGGGGGCCGCCACCCCCATCTCGCGCAGCACCGCAGCCTTGGCCGCGACTGCAACCGCCTTGGCGCCTGCGCCGACGATCACCAAAGTCATCGAACCACCTCGCACAGTGCGGTCTGCCACATCGTCTGCAGCTCAGCCACATCCCGTTGGCTGAAGATGTCCGCGATGGTGCGCCACTGGGTCAGCAGTCGGCCGCCGCTCACCGCGACGATCAGGGTCAGCTCATGGCGGACTGCCGCGTTCGGTTCGGGCACCGTCAGCAGGTCTGCGGGCAGGGTGTCCCCGGTCGCCGGGAGACCGTCGAGGCGGCCCAGGTAGTTGAGCAGGATCTGGGGCTCACGCAGGCCGCGCAACCGTTCGGCGGTGTCGGCACGCCAATAGCGCAGCAGCGCGTAATCCCCTGCTCGCCCGTCAATCTCCGGCATCGGCTGGCCCGGCTGGACTCGCAGCGGATAGATGGCGCTGAGCAGCCCCACGGTGTCATCGGCGCCGCCGGCACGGCCGTGCGTTTCGAGTGCGAGCAGCGGGACAACGGCACGCTGCGCGCGAGCTGCCCGCCATCGGTCGACCATCCGCGCGCAGGCATCGGCCAGGGCATCCTGAATCGGCCGCCTGCCGCGGAGCAGTTGCGCGGTGACCTCGGCCTCGGTGGCGGTCACGGTGATGTGGACATCACCGGCCCGGTCCATTCCGGGCCGAATCCGTCTGGCGCCCAATGCCGGATCCTCACCCTCGAGTTGCGCCAGCCAGAAGTCCACCGTGTCCAGAGCGGCCACCCGACCGGCAGCGTGGTGCGCCCATCGGCGGTAGCTGACCCGCTCCGGCATCGGCTCGAGACCGGTGGGAGCCTGCAGGCCCGCCGCGAGTTCACCGAGCACGATGCGCCACGACGCGGGATCCATCGCCAGCACGTGTGCGACGAGCACCAACACGCCGGCCTCGGCACGCCGGTGCAGCCACAGAGCCTCGACCAGCCGGCCCTGCTGGGGGTCCAGCCGTTCGATGGCTGGCCCGGCATGTTCGGCGGTCGCGGCCGCCGGATCCCCGGCCACCTCGATCTCGGTCAACGGGATGGTCCCCGGCCCGTCGGCCCTAAAGGTCATGGTCGACAGATCAATCCGGCTGCGCAGCATCTCGTGTGTGGCGGCACTGACATTGAGCAGCGAGCGGAGTCGCTCGGCGCCGGTGCCGTCCGGCAGCGGTACCACCTGCACCTGTGCGAGCCGCCGCGGGTCGCCGTGCTCGTAGAGCCAGTGCACGTTGGGCAGCGCGGGAACCGGCCCTTGCGGCTCCGGACCGGAAACACTCTCGTCGGCGGCACCGCGGTCGACCGCGGCGGCGAGTTCACGAAGCGTCGCGCTCTCCTGGATCAGCCGCGCGGGCAGGGACAGGCCACCGCGACGGGCGGTCTGGACCACGGACAGCGCGACGATGCTGTCCAGCCCGAGTTCCAGGAGATCGGCATCGATGTCGACCTCCTCGAGGTTCAGTAGCTCTGCGATCGCGCGCCCCAGTGCGATCTCGGTCGGCGTGCAGGGCGGGGCGGCCGTGTCCTCGGGACTGACCATGGCCGCCAGTGCCACGTCGTCGACCTTCCCGTTGGTGGTCAGCGGGATGGTGTCGACGACGATCACCCGATGCGGCCGCATGTAGCGCGGCAACCGGTTGCGCAGTTCCGCGCGTAGGTCGGGCACCGTCACCTCGCCCACCAGGTAGGCGACCAGCCGCGGACCCGCCGCCTCACGGTGCACAGCCACGTGCACCTGCCGCACACCGGGCAGCGCGGCCAGCACGGCCTCGATCTCGCCCGGCTCGACGCGATGTCCCCGGACTTGGATCTGAGCGTCCGCCCGTCCCACGAAAACCACAGCGCCGTCGGTGTTCCGGCGAACCAGGTCACCGGTTCGGTACATTCGGCGACCGCCGGCGGTGGCGACGAAACGCGTGGCGGTCTCGGCAGGGCGGCCCAGATAGCCTCGGGTCAGCTGATGTCCGGCCAGGTAGAGTTCGCCCACCACACCGTCGGGTACCGGATGCAGCCAGGCGTCCAGGACCAGGCAGTCGGTTCCACGGGTGGGGTGGCCGATGACGGGTGCCTCGTGATCGCCGATCGCCGCGACCACGGCCTCGACGGTCGCCTCGGTGGGGCCGTAGCAGTTGTGGGCCGCCAGCACACCCGCGGCGCAGCTCTTGCGGATGTCGTCCCAGTCGGCCGAGCCGACCGCCTCGCCGCCCAGGGCGAGCACTCGAAGATCGGTGGCCTCCAGTAGTCCAGCCTGGCGCAGGTGGCCGAACAGCGACGGCGTGACGTCAAGCATGTCGATCCCGTGCTGACCGATGATCCGCACCAGCGCGTCGGCGTCGCGGCGATCGTCCTCGTCGACGATGTGCACGCTGTGCCCGGACAGCAATCCGGCCAGCGGCTGCCAGGCCGCGTCGAATGCGAACGACCAGGCATGCCCGATCCGCAGAGGGCGACCCAGGCGCTCGGCCGCCGGCCCCAGCATCCGGTCGGCATGGTCGTCGATGTAGGCCAGCAGTGCGCGGTGAGTTCCGATGACGCCCTTGGGTTCTCCGGTGGTGCCGGAGGTGAACACCACGTAGGCCGCCTGGTCCGGCAACGCCGGCACCCGCAGTCGCGGTGCGTGCCGTGCAGCGGCCATGGTGTTCTCGTCGACGACGACGGTGGCGCCGCACTGGGCCATCATCGAGCGCATCCGCGCAGGCGGCATGGCGGGTTCGAGCGGCACGTACATGCCACCGGCCTTGAGCACACCCAGCATGGCGATCACATAGTCGCCGCCGCGGGGCAACCGAATCGCCACTGGCGTCTCACGACCGACGCCCGCCTCGGCGAGCAGCCCGGCCAGTCGATCCGAACGCTCGTCGAGCTCCCGGTAACGCAGCTCGCCGCCCGACCAGCGCAGCGCTATCGAATCACCATGCTCGGCAGCAGTTCTGGCGAACCGTTCAGCGACGCCGCCGGAGAACTCGGGAGCTGACCGAGTTGCCTCGGCGCGGCCGGCGGTCTCCCCGTCGAGCACGATGCTCACCTGGCCCAGCGGCGCGTCCCACCCCTCGACGAGGTCGCGCATCACCGACAGGATTCTCCTGCCCAGCCCGTCGGGGGTCATCGACCCCAGGGCTCCGTCGGTGACCTCGACCATCAACGTCAGGCCCGCACCGCTACGGTGCGCGGCCACGGTGACCGGAAAGTGCGTCAGGCTCTCCATGGCAGCGGGCCGGAAGCACACCGAACCCGCGGTGAACTCCTGTCCGCCGACGACGTCGCCGGGTGGAAAGCTCTCGTAGACCAGCAGGCTGTCGAACATCTCCCCAACCCCTGCCAGGGAACGCAACTCGGCGTGGGTCAGGTAGCTGTGGTCGCGCAACTCAGCGGCCTCGCGCTGCAGGTTCGAACAGTGCTGGGCCACAGTGTGGTTAGGGTTCACCCTGACCCGCAGGGGGATGGTGTTGATGAACAGGCCGACCATGGTCTCCACACCGGTCAGCTCCGGGGGACGGCCGGACACGGTGACACCGAAGACGACGTCATCACGGCCGGTCAGCCGGGACAGGATCAACGCCCACGCCAGCTGCAGCACGGTGTTGAGGGTGAGCCCACGGGCTCGGGCGGCGGCGGCGAGGTGTTCGGTGTCGTCGTCGGGCAGGGTGATCCCGGTGCGGGTGGGCAAGCCGGCACCGGGGCTGCCGAGCGCGGCTGACAACAGTGTCGGCCCCGGCATCCCCGAAAGATGTTGGCGCCACACCCGTTCGTCGGCGCGCGGGTCGCGCTCGGCCAGCCAGCCGATGTAGTCCCGGTACAACCGCGGGGGCGCGAGCGTGTCGGGTTTGCCGCCGTGGCGGTACAGCGTGAGCAGTTCGCTGATGAACACCGGCAGCGACCAGCCGTCGATCACGATGTGGTGTGCGGTGATGACCAGGCGCCAGTTCTGGTCCGGTAGCTCGAGCAGCAGGAATCGGATCAACGGTCCGCGAGCCAGATCGAACGGCCGGCCGCGTTCGGCCTCTTCGATCCCTCGCGCCTGGTCAGCCGTCGTACCGACGTGGCGCCATGGCACGTCGACGGTGGCGGGCACGATCTGGACGGGGCGGGGCAGGTCGTCGTGCCAGAAGCTGACCCGCAGGTTGGGGTGACGGCTCAACATCGTTGCCGCGCAATCCCGAAGCAGGGTGACATCGAGCGGACCCGTGATATCGGCGGACATCGCGATGACATACGGATCGTCGGTGCGGGGCCCGAGCAGGGTGGCGTGGGAGAAGAGGCCCAGCTGTAGCGGTGATAGGGCCAGGACGTCCTCGATATCAGTGGCCGTCACGACGGCCGATCCTGTGACCATGACGACCTCAGCGCGTCCAGATCACCGGCCGACAGGCCGGAGACCGTCATCGGCGGGTGTCGCATGTCCTGCGGGTCGGTGCTCTCACCCGACTCCCGGGTTGCGTCGATCCTCTCGGCCAGTGACGCGACGGTCGGATGTTCGAAGATCATCCTCGGTTGGACCTGGAATCCCTTGGCGCGCAGCCGGGAAGCCAACTGCACCGAGAGGATGCTGTCACCGCCGAGAGCGAAGAACTCGTCGTCACGCCCGATCCCGGCGACATCCAGAAGTTCGCCCATCACCGCGGCCACGGCGCGTTCGGTGTGGCCTCTGGCCGGCTCGCGCTGCCCTGTCGTGTGAACCTCGGGCCGCGGCAGACCTGGTCGATTGAGCTTGCCGGACTCTGTCTTCGGCATCGCCGACAGGACCGAGATCGTCGCGGGCACCATGTAACCCGGCAGCGTGGCCGCCACCGAGCTCCGCACCGCGGCGGTGAATGCAGCGGGATCGGCCACCGGATGATCGGCGACCACATACCCAGCCAGGGCGGTACCGCCTGGGCCGTCCCAGGTGCGCGCGGCCGCGACTGCCACACCGTCGGCCTGCTTGAGCGCAGCCTCGACTTCGGCGAGTTCGACGCGGAAGCCCCGCACCTTGACCTGGTGGTCGGTTCTGCCGACGAACTCCAGCCTGCCGTCCTCGGTCCACCGCCCGCGGTCACCGCTGCGGTAGAAACGGGCGCCGGCCTCGGCGGCATAGGGGTTGGCGACGAACCGGGTGGCAGTCAGGCGCGGCTGCTTCCAGTAGCCCCGGGCCAATTGCTCACCGGCGTAGTACAGCTCGCCGACCACGCCGACCGGAACCGGTCTGAGTGCGTCGTCGAGCAGGTATACCTGTGACCCTTCCATCGGCACACCGATTTTCGGGACGGGCGCCTCAAGCGGGCCGCGCACCAGCGCCCCGGATGTCTCGGTTGCGCCGATCGCGTTCAGCAGCTCACCGGGGTGTTCGGGCCCGACGCACCTGGAAAGCCGATCCAGCAAAGCGGCACTCACTGGTTCTCCGCAGCAGACAAGGCGCTGCAATGAGCGGACCGCCCCCGGTGCGCAGTCCACAAGGGCAGCAGCCAAACTCGCGACGGCGGTGACCTGTTCGACCGAATTCTTCTCGATCATTGCCGCCAGGGCTTCGGCGTCGCGGTGTTCGGTGTCGTCGGCGAGGATCAGGGTGGCGCCTGCGCACAGTCCCGCCAGCGTCTCGATACAGCCTTCCAGGAAGGTCATCGGCGCCTGTGCCAGCCGAATGTCCCGCCCTGCCACCGGGTAGTGCCGGACCTGCCAGGACAGTCTGGTGCTCATGGCGCGGTGTGTTCCCACCACGCCTTTGGGTTTGCCCGTCGAGCCCGAGGTGAACATCAGGTACATCGGGTCGTCCGGGCGCGGCGGCGGCAGAGTGGCCTGCGGATCGGTGGAGCCCAGCTCCGCCCGGACTGCCGCATCCTCCATCGAGATCACGGTGAGCCCGGCTGCCGGTGGCATCGTGCGGGCGGCGTCGGCGGTCACGACCACGACTGCCGGGCCGACGTCGTCGAGCATGGCCTGCTTGCGGGCGGCGGGATAGCCGGGATCGAGTGGGAAGAAGCCGGCGCCGGCCTTCATGATGCCCACGAGTGCGACCACCATGTCGATGCCGCGGCGCATCGACATACCCACCAGCGATCCGGGGCCGACACCACGGCCGGCGAGGAGATGGCCGAAACGGTCCGAACGGCGATGCAGCTCGGCGTAGTCGATCTGTTGGTCGCCGCACCGGACGGCAACGCGGCTCGTGTCGTGCGGCCGGTTCGCCTCCAGAAGCTGCGGAACCGTCCGTGGCCGGTCGGCGGGTGAGACGGGACCCCGACTGCGGGCGAGAATTGCGGCCTGTTCGGCGTCGTCGAGCAGGACCAGGTCACGGAGCCGGGTATCGGGACCGGTGGCGAATGCGTCGATCACTCGGCGCAGCCAGCCGGTGAACCGGTGCGCGGTCGCCGGGTGGTACAGCTCGGTGCGGTAGATGACGTGACCGCGATAGCCGTCGTCGCCGACGAAGAAGTTCACGCTCAGATCGGCATGGGCGATGTCGAATGTCGGCTCCAGCGCTGAGAATACGGTGTCTCCGTCGGGTCCGGAGTCGATGATCTGGTTCTCCGGCAGTTCCTCGCGGACGTGGACGACGACGCCGAACAGCGGGTTGCGCGACAGTGACCGCACCGGGTTGACGGCATCGACAACCCGGTCGAACGGGAGGTCCTGATGGGCGTAGGCGGCCAGCGCCATCTCTCGGGACCGCACCATGATGTCGCGCAGCGTGGGATTGCCCGACAGGTCATTGCGCAGGACCAGGATGTTGACGAAAAATCCCACCAGAGAATCGAATTCGGCGTGGGTGCGACCGGCCACCGGCGTGCCGAGCGGGATGTCGTCACCGCCGCCGGACTTGTGCAGGACGACCGAGACTGCGGCCTGCAGGAGCATGAACTCGGTGACACCGAGCTCACGACTCAGTGCGACGAGACGCTGCCGGGTTTCGGCGTCGACGCGCAACGGCATCGAGGCCGCCGGCCCGCCGGCCACCGGCGGGCGCGGGAGATCCGGCCGCAGTCCGGTGTCCTCCGGCAGACCCTCGAGTTGGGTGGTCCAGTAGTCCCGTTGCGTTCCGGTCGCCGCGAGGTCGGACAGCAGCTGGGCCTGCCAACCCGCGTAGTGGCGGTATTGCAGTGGCAGCGGGTCCCAGGGCGGCGGACATCCGGTGTGCCGCCGTGCGCGGTAGGCGGTGAGCAGGTCGGTGAACAGCACGCCGGCCGACCAGTGATCGGCGGCGATGTGGTGTACCACCATCGACAGCACGGACTCGTCGCCGGTGGTCAGCACCGCGACGCGGATCGGCCACTGCGCTTCCAGATCGAAGCAGTGGTTGCGTTCGGCATCGAGTTGGGTTGTCAGCCAGGGCTCGCCGCTTCCGGTGAGGCGCCGGACCACCACGGCGTCGACGGGTTCGGCGACCTGGTGGGCGACGCCGTCGACCTCCCGGTAGACGGTGCGCAGAATCTCGTGGCGGGCGATCACGTCGCCCACCGCGGCGGTGAGCGCATCGAGGTCGCACGGCCCGGTGAGGCGGGCGGCGAAGGGGACGTTGTTGACCGGGCTGGGTCCGTCGACCCGGTACTGGAACCAGCTCCGCAGCTGCGCTGCCGATAAAGCGCACGGCTCGGCCTCGTCACCGGGAGCGACGGGCACGGGCCTGCTCGGCGCGGTCTGCGTCTGCCGCCGGCAATCGACCAGCGCGGCGATCTCCCCCGGTGTGCCGCGTTCGAACACCTCGCGCATACCGAGTTCCACTCCGCTGGCGGCGCGAATCGCTGCGACGAGTTTGGTCGCCAGCAGCGAGTGCCCACCGAGCTCGAAGAACGAGTCGTCACAGCCAACCTCGTCGACTCCGAGGGTCCTGGCGAACAGCGCGACGATGCTGCGTTCGGTCGCGGTCGCCGGCGCCCGGTACCGCGCCACCGGTCCGATCTCCGCATCCGGCAGGGCCGCCCGATCGAGCTTGCCGTTGGCGGTCACCGGAATCTGGTCGATGACGACATACGCCGCCGGGACCATGTAGTCGGGCAGTGCGGCGGCGACCCGGGCTTTGACCCGGTCGATCTGCACGGCTTCCCCGGCAGGCGTCAGATACGCGACCAGGCTCTTGCCGAGTTGCTGTAGTTCGGCGGTGACGACGACCGCATTGGCGACACTGGGATCCACGGCAATAGCTGCCGCGACCTCCCCCAGTTCGATACGGAAACCGCGGATCTTCACCTGCTCGTCGGCACGACCGACGAACTCGAGGTCGCCGTCGCTGTTTCGCCGGGCGAGGTCGCCCGAACGATAGAGCCGCCCGCCGGATGTGAACGGGTCGGCGACGAAGCGCTCCGCTGTCAGGGCGGCCCTGCGGTGATATCCGTGGGCCAGATGTGTTCCACCGATGTAGATCTCACCGATCACCCCGACCGGAACGGGTCGCAGGGCGTCGTCGAGCAGATGGATCCGGGTGTTGATCTTCGGCGTGCCGATCGGCACCGTCCCGGTGCCCTGCCGGCCTTCGACCTTGAACCGGGTGGCGTTCAGCACCGTCTCGGTGGGGCCGTAGAAGTTGTGCAGCAGTGCGTCGAAGGTGGCGTGGAACTTGTCGGCCAGCTCACCGGGCAGGGCCTCGCCACCGATCGGGACCCGGCGCAGGGTGCGCCACTGCTCCACGCCGGGCAGCGACAGGAACAACGCCAGCAGCGACGGGACGAAGTGCATTGCCGTGATGGCTTCGCGGCGCAGCAGGTCAGTGAGATACCCGATATCGCGCAGTCCATCCGGGCGGGGGATCACCAGTCGGGCGCCCTGGACCAGGATGCCGAAGATCTCGCCGATCGACACGTCGAAACTTGGTGAGGCGACCTGTAGCAGCCGGTCATCGGGACCGATGCCGTACTCCTGCTGGAACCAGCGGAAGTAGTCGGCGACCGGGGCGTGCGGAACCGGAACACCCTTGGGCAGTCCGGTCGACCCCGAGGTGTAGATCAGATAGGCGGTGTTGGCGGGAGTCAGCGGCCGCACCAGGTCAGCGGGAGCCGGGTCGGTTGCCGGGAAGCTGCCGATTCCTGATATCGGTTCCCGGACAACCATGGCGGGATCGGCGTCGGCGAGGATGTGAGCGATTCGCTCGGCGGGATACTCGGGATCGACGGGCAGGTAGACACCGCCCGCTTTGACGATGCCCAGTGCGGTGGTCACCAACTCGGGTGACTTGCCGAGCAGGACGGCGACGGTGTCTTCGGCCCCGATGCCCGCGGCGATCAGCCGGTGCGCGATACGGTTGGCTTCGGCGTTGATCTCGCGGTAGCTGTAGTGGCGACCGTCGTACACGACTGCCGTCTCGTCCGGCTGCATCGCCGCCCGCTGCGCGATCAACGAACCGAGAGTTTCTGGCGGGCAGGCGAATTCATCACCCCGAGACATCCGGTCGAGCCGCCCGGCGTCCTCGGCACCGAGGACCTGCAGATCTGCCAGGGCGCTATCCGGTCGCGCCAGGGCGTCGGAGAGCAGCACGGTGAAACTGTCGAGGAGGCGGCGCGCCAGGTCGTCGTCGAGCACCTCGGTGAGGTACTCGGCTTCCACCTGCGCACCGTCACCGCTGAACTCGACCATGAAACCCATTGGCAATTGGGCATACTGGCCGCGCAGGTCGGCGCGTTCGCACCGGATGCCGTCCGGGCAGAAGCCGTGACCGTCGGGCTCGCGCATGCCGAACCCGACCCGGGCCATCCGCTCGACGCCGTGGCGACGGTCGGGATTGAGTTCGCGCACCACCCGGTCGAGGTTCACCCGCTGGTGGGCGAATGCCCCGCGGGTGGCCTCTCCTGCAGCGCCGACCAGGTCGCGAAAGGTCACCCACCGGCTCGGGCGCATCCGCATCGCCACGGTGTTTCCGTGGTATCCGATGACATCGTCGGAGGTTCGGTTGAGCACCGGTGCGGCGACCAGGAAGTCCTCCGCGTGGGTGTATCGGTGCACTACAGCCGAGAATGCCGCCAGCAGAACGGCATACGGTGTCGCACCCGTCTCGCGCGCGAGGTCGGTCACGGCGTCGACGGTCGCGGCGCTCAGCGGAGCGACGCACCTGTCGGCCCGCCACGACTGCGGGACCACCGAACCCCTGGGACCCGGCAGTTCGAGCGGCTCGGGCGGATCGGCGAGCACGGTGCGCCAGTAGTCCAGGTCCGCGTGGTCCTGTTCCGTCGCCGGGGCTGGCGCCGGGGGCGCAGACTCGAGGGCCACGCCCTGGTAGGCCCGGGTCAGGTCGCTGAAGAACACCCGCCACGACGCGTCGTCCCAGGCGATGTGATGCGCGGTGAGCAGCAGAACATGTTCGGTGGCACTCAGCCGTGCCAACGTCGTGCGTAGCGGCGCGTCGGCGGTGAGGTCGAACGGGGTGCTGAAGGCCCGCTGTGCGATGACCTCGAGTCGAAGCCGGCGCGCCTGTTGGCCCAGACCGGACAGGTCGTGTTCGGTCCAGGCGGGTGTCAGGTTGTGCCGCAACGTGATCTGCGGCTCACCGTCCGGACCGGTGTGATACGTACTGTGCAGCACCTGATGCCGCGCGGCCACGCGATTGATCGCGTCACGCAGCCGAGCCTGGTCGAGCTCGCCGGTCAGCCGGTAGGACACGCAGACGTTCAGCACGGCCCCGGTGCTGTCGATGGAGTGGACGAACCACAGGCGGCGTTGGCTGTCGGTCATCGCCGCGGGGTCCACGGCGGCGGGCTTCGCACGCAGGCCACGCTGGGCGAGCCTGCGGCGCAACAGTTCCAGCCGCTCGGCCTCGAGGGTGTCAGTCATGGTCATCTCCTGAAGTCGGTGGTGGCGCACTGCGCCGGGGTCAGCCGGCGAGTGCCGCAGTGACCTGGGCGGTGTCCATCGCGGCGACGTCGAGGTACACCTGCGCAACCTCTTCGAGTCGTCGGTGCGGTTCGAGGGCTCCGAGGCGCTCGGCGATACCCGCAACGGTGCGGCCGGCGAAGACGTCGGCGATGCTCGCGGTCGGGACGTCGAGCCATTGCCTGATCCGGGCGACGACGGTGGTGGCCAGAACGGAGTCACCACCAAGGGCGAAGAAGTCGTCGTCGACGCCTACCCGGGAACGGTCGAGGACTCCGGCGACGATCGTGCTCAGCGCCGCCTGCAGCGAGTTCGACGGAGGCCGGTGGGCAGTCGCAGTCTCGGCGAACGCCGCCAGACTGCGCGCGACGCTGCGCCGGTCCACCTTGCCGCCGACCGTGTAGGGGATCTGATCGAAGCGCACGATGTGCTGTGGAACCATATGCGGCGGAAGCATTGTGGCGATCGCGGCACGAACCGTGTCGGTCTGTACCTGCTCGTCGGCGGTCACAACGGCGGCAGCGAGCCGCGCCCGGGAGCCGGTCGTATCCGGTACCGGGACGACGACAGCGCCGAGCACACCGGGTACTCGGGTCAGCGCCGCTTCGACCTCACCGGGTTCGACCCGGTAGCCACTGACCTTGACGCGGTGATCGGCCCGGCCGACGAACTCACACGTCCCGTCCGGCCAGAAGCGTGCGAGGTCTCCGGTGCGATACCAGGTGATGCCGTCGTGTTGAACGAACCGCTGCGCCGTCAGGTCAGGCCTGCCCCGGTAGCCGCGGGCGAGTCCGCGTCCACCGATCCAGAGTTCACCGACCACCCAGTCCGGGCAGTCGTCGCCGCCGGGTGCCACGACGCGGCACCGGTTGTTGGGCAGCGGCGTGCCGAACGGGATCGCGGTCCAGTCCGCAGGAACGTCGCCGACTTCGCAGATGGTGTTGTGGATGGCGGTCTCGGTGGCCCCGCCCAGACCGGCGAAGCGGGCAGTGGGTGCGCAGTTCCGCAGCCGTCGTGCCATCGCGGGAGTGACCCAGTCCCCGCCGGTGGGCACCGCCCGCACGGTGGGCAGCGGCCCCGCGACCTCCAGCAGCATGGCCAGCCAGCCGGGCAGGAAATGCAGCAGGGTGACGCCGTGGCGTTCGATGAGCCGCACCCAGTGGTCGGGGTCACGACGTTTCTCCTCGTCGACCACCACGATCGCGCCGCCGGTGCCCAGGGTGGCGAAGACGTCCAAGACCGAGATGTCGCATTCCAGCGTCGAGACCGACAGGCAGCGATCGGCGGGGCCGATACCGAAGTGGTCGGTGATGAACTCGACGGTGTTCATCGCGGCGGCGTGAGTGATTTCGACCCCTTTGGGATCACCGGTCGAGCCGGAGGTGAACAACACGTAGGCCAGCCGGTCGGGATCGGCGCTCACCACTTGGGGTTCCGTGTCCGCGCCGCGGTCGATGGCCTCGGCCACGGTCAACATCGGCACAGGCACGTCGGTCCACCCGGTACCGCAGACCAACGCGAAGTCCACGCCGGCGCCGGTCAGCATGCGCCGCGCCCGCTCGGGCGGCTGGTCGGCGCCGATCGGCAGGTAGGCACATCCAGCCGCGTGAATCCCCAGCAGGGCCGGAATCTGTTCTGCGCTCTTGGGTCCCAGCACGGCAACCGTTCGGCCGTCGAGCCCGGCTGCCTGCAGCGCTGCAGCGACAGCGAGCGCTTGCCGGCGCAGTTGCCCGTACGTCAGGGTGCCGGTATCGCTGAACACCGCAGGTGCGTCGGGCTGGTGCGCGGCGAGTTCGAAGAAGCCGTCGTGCAGCATCTCTCCGCTCGGCTCGGTGACCCGGCTGTTAACGGCCTGCCGAACGGACTTCTGGCACGCAGGCAGTCGTGGTCCGCGCGGGGCGTCCCAGGCGGCCTCGTCGCGGGCCAGCGCCAGGACTTCCTCGACATGCCGGGCGAACATCGCGTCGATCACCCCGGGTCGGAAGGCGTCCTCGCGGACGTCCCAGTTCAGCAGGATGCCGCCGTCGAACTCGGTGACCTGAGCGTCCAGCAGTACCTGGGGGCCCTGCGAGATGATCCACACCGCGCGTCCGAACTGTTCGCTGACCTCGGGTGAGAACAGCTCACCGAGGCTCAGGGCACTGGTGAACACGATGGGCGCCAACGCTTGTGCTCCGCGGTGCCTGCTGAGGTCCCGCAACACCGACACACCCGGATAGGCGGCATGGCCGGCTGCCTCGTGCAGGATGCGCTGCAACGCGCGGGAGCGCTCCGTCGCGGTGGCGGCCGCGGCCAGGTCGACGTCGAGCAGCAGCGACGAGGTGAAGTCACCGACGACCTTGTCGACATCGGCGTGCAGTGGTTCGCGTCCGAACATCGGTACGTTGAGCAGAAAGTGGGGGTCGGCCGACCAGCCGGCGACGGTATCGGCGAATGAGGCTGCGATCGTCATCGCCGGGGTGACGCCGTGGCGTCGGGTGAGTTCGTACAACCCGTCGCGGGTCCGTGGGGGGAGCCAGTGCCAGCGGCGCCCGGTGCGGTGCGGGTCTTTCTGCTGCCCAGGCGAGATCAGCGGCAGCGTGGGTGCCTCCGGAAGGCCGGCGAGCCGCCCGTGCCACCACGCGCGATCGGACTCGAAGGCTCGGGGACGTGAAAGCTGTTGGCGGTACTGCTGATAGGTGTACCCGATTTCGGTCAGCTGAACACCGCTGTAGAGGGCGGCAAGGTCGGTCATCAGGGTGCGATAACTCATGGCGTCAGCGGCCTGCATGTCGAGATCGACGTGCAATCTGGTGCGCCGCCCCGGCAGCAGGGTCAGCGCGAGTTCGAACACCTCACCCTGCAACTGCTGATGCGACTTGGTCTGACGGATCGTCTCGAGCCGCCGTGCAACGGCGTCCTCGGGCATCGCGCGCAGATCTTCGACCTGTACCGGGTAGGTGGTGGGCACGGCGCCTATGCGTTGGGTACCGTCGGGCAGGAAGTGCACGCGCAGCATCGGATGGCGTGCGGCCAGTCGGGTGGCGGCGTCCCGCAGTCGATCGGGATCGATTTCGCCGCAGTCGAATTCGACGTAGAGATGGCCCGCGACACCGCCCAATGGTTGGTGCGGGTCGCGGCCGGCCCACATCGCGTGCTGCATCGGGGCCATGGGGAACGGCGCCCCTTGTGGCGCAGGATGGCTCGCGGGCGCCGGCTCGGCCGGATCGGCGCCGGCCAAGAGTTCCACCCAGTTGCTGATCGACGGGGCTGCCGCGAGTCTGGCGAAATCGACATCGAGTCCCTCGCGGCGCCACCGCCCCGCCAGCGACATCATCCGGACGGAATCCAGGCCCTGCGCGATCAGGTCGCCGTCGGGGTCGATGGCGCAGGCGTCGACCCCGAGGACCTCGGCGACCCTGTCCGCGACCTGCGCTCGAGCCACCGTCACCGTCGCCTCCCTGCCAAAGTAGCCTCACCTAACTTTGGGAAGGCTACCCTATCTTCAATGCCTCGCCAGGCCTACGTCAGGAGCGTGCCGATGACCGGATTCATCCCCTTCCCGCCGGCTCGTGCCGCCACCTACCGCGCGGCCGGCTACTGGCGGGGGCAGGCCCTCGACGAGATCCTGCGCTCCGCCGCGGTGAACTGGCCGGATCGGCCCGCTGTCGTCGACGAGCACACCAGCCTGACCTATGCCGAGCTTGACCAGCGCGCCGACTCGGCCGCATCGGGGTTGCGCGCTCTCGGAATCCTCTGCGGTCACACAGTTTTGGTGCAACTGACGAACACGTGCCAGTTCGCGGTGGCATTGTTCGGCGTGCTGCGGGCAGGCGCCGTGCCGGTGATGTGCCTACCGGGTCACCGCGACGCGGAACTGGCACATTTCCTCCAGGTCAGCGGTTCGGCGGCAATGATCGTCGGCAGCGACCCCAGATTCGACTACCAGGCCATGGCCCAGCGACTTGCCCACCGGGACAATCGACTTCGGCACATCATCGTCGACGGCGACGCCGGACCGAACGTCCCGTGGTCACAGATCTGTGCGACGAACGAGCCGATACCGCAGTGCCGGCCCGACACGTCAACACCGGCCCTACTACTGGTCTCCGGCGGAACGACGGGCGCCCCGAAGCTGATCCCGCGCACCCACGACGACTATGTCTACAACGCCACCGCCAGCGCCGAGTTGTGCCGGCTCAGCTCCGCCGACGTCTACCTCGCCGCGTTGCCGGCCGGCCACAATTTCCCGCTCGCCTGCCCGGGGTTGCTCGGCGCGATGAGTGCCGGTGCGACAGTGGTGTTCACGACCGATCCGAGCCCGGAGTCCGCATTCGCCGTCATGGCTCGCCACGGCGTGACCGTCACCGCACTCGTCCCTGCCCTCGCCACGCTGTGGGCGCACGCCTGCGAGTGGGAGGAGAACCGCCCGACTAACCTACGGCTGCTCCAGGTAGGCGGCGCCAAGCTCGCCGCCGCCGATGCCCGCCACATCCGCACCACGCTGACGCCCGGTGTGCAACAGGTGTTCGGGATGGCCGAAGGGTTGCTGTGCTACACCAGAATCGGCGACACCGCCGAGCGGGTCGAGCACACCCAGGGACGTCCGCTGTCGGCACACGACGAACTTCGAGTGGTCGACGATGACGGCGCACCGGTTGCGGCGGGCGAGCCCGGCGAGTTGCTGGTGCGCGGGCCCTACACCATCAACGGATACTTCCGCGCCGACGAGGACAATCGCACGGCGTTCACCCCGGACGGCTTCTACCGCACCGGTGACCGCGTGCGCCGGGTGGCCGACGGCTATCTGGAGGTCACCGGGAGGGTCAAGGATGTCATCACCCGCGCGGGCGAGACGGTATCGGCCCTGGACCTCGAGAGCCACCTGCTGGCACATCCCCGGATCACCGCGGCAGCCGCTGTCGGCCTTCCCGACCCGTACCTCGGTGAGAAGATCTGCGCCGCAATCGTTGTCCGAGGCGCCCCGCTATCCCTGCCCGAGCTCAATGCTCATCTCGGCGCCTGTGGTGTCGCCGTGCACTGCCGCCCCGACAGCGTGGTGCCGATGGCGTCGCTGCCCACCACCGCGGTCGGCAAAGTCGACAAGCGGGCTATCGTCGGGCAGCTTCAGCGCTGACCGGTATCAATCCTTCTGCGCCACCAGATGCGGTGCCAGGCACGCGAGTTTCTCGCACGTCTCCTCGAACTCGCGCTCGGGTGTGGATGCGGCGATGATCCCTGCGCCCGCCCGCAGCCAGGTCCGGCGGCCGACCTGGTAGGCGGTGCGCAGCGCCAGAGCGGCGTCCAGGCCGCCGTCAGGCGTGATCATCACGACGGCCCCCGAGTACAGCCCGCGGGGCGTCTCGTCGAGCCGCAGGATCGCCTCGACGCTCTCGGCTTTCGGGATACCCGATGCGGTGACGGCCGGGAACAGCGCTTCCAGGGCGTCCATCCGGGTGAACGGCGGACGTAGCCGCCCGGCGACCGTGGAGCCCAGGTGCTGGACGCTACCGCGCTCCCGTACCGTCATGAAGTCGGTGACTGCGACGCTGCCCGGATCGGCGACCTCGGCGATCTCGGCCAGCGAGGTTCGCACGGACAGTGCGTGCTCGACGATCTCCTTGGCATCAGACGTCAGCTCCTGCCGCGCCCGCCGGTCATCAGCGATTCCGCGGCCGAACGCGCGGGTACCAGCCAGCGGCTCGGTGATCACGGCGCCGTCGCCGTGAACCGCCGTCACCAGTTCCGGACTGAAGCCCACGGCGCGAAAACCGCCCAGCCTCATCAGAAATGAGCGGGCCGGGGTGTTGTGACGCCGGGCCAGCCGGTAGGTGGCCGCAAAGTCGACGTCGAAGGGAACGTCCACCGTGCGCGACAGGATCACCTTCTGGTAGCGGCCGCTGCGGATCTCGTCGATCGCGGTCGCCACCCGGCCGCGGTAGCCGCTGTGGTCGGCGTCGACATCCACGGCCCCCGCCCGACCGTAGGCGCTGGGCCGCAGATCGGCTATCGCCGCCCGAATGCGCTCGTCGCTCCCGAACACCTGGATTCCGCTTGTCGATACGGTGACCCGGCTGCGGGGTGTGAACAGTCGGGCCAGGGGCGCCGCAGCGGGTAGCCGGCCGGACAGCCCCAAGCGATAGGCACCCAACTCGAAGGCGATCCACCCGAATGCCGGGTCGCCCTCTGCGCCGGCGATGTCGAGCGCCCAGGCCAGTGCGTCGGCCGGCCGGCCGCTCCACCGGTGACCGACGACGTTGCCCCCATTGATGATTCGGCACTCGTCGCGATCCAGCTCGATGGCCGTCCGCACACCGATGGCCAACGTCCAGCAGCCGTGTCGCTCATAGACCAGATAGTCGGTCCCGTCGTGTTCGGGTACTGCGGCGGCAAGAGCCGCGACCACGTCGGCCGGGTCCATCCCCGGCGGCAGGCCATCCCAGCTGGCAGTCCCGGCCTGCTCTGGTGTCAGGGTCACGTCGGTCATACGCCAAGGTTCCTCACGTCTGCGGTGCGGCTGTCGGTGGCGAAGGCCGGGCCTTCCCCGTGAAGGCCCGGCCTTGCCCGATACGGCTCTACTCCGACGAATCCGACGAGGCGCCATCCTTGGAAGACGAGTCCGACGACGAGGTCGATGATGTCGCCGCCGACTTCTTGGCTGCTGCCTTGCGGGAACCGCCGACCGACTTCTTCACCTCGGTGCCGGCGCTGGCGTCCGCTTCGGCGGTCGCCGATGTCCGGCTGGGGCGGGTGCTCGCCGCCGCCGACCTGGCGGACTTGACGGGCGTGCTGGCTTCGAGGGTGGAATCGGTATCAGCCGAAGCCGAAGCCGTGGACTCCGTGGACTCCGTGGTTTCGGCTTCGCTTTCTGCGGCGACGGTCGCGGTGCTCACCGTCTCGGTCGGCGTGGCCGTCGCGGCAAGGGCGGTGACCGGGGCCGCACTGGTGGGCGTTGTCGTGACCGGGGTGATGGCGGCGGCGATGGCCTGCGGGATGGTGACCAGCAGGCGCCCGAGGAATCCGATGGACACACCGGTCCGGGTGACGCCGTTGGCCGGATCGGTCGGCGGGGCAACCGGAATGAAGGTCAGCAGCGCCGGGAAGGGCGCCGCGGACTGCGGGTGCTGCCAGCCGTTGAGGAAGCCGTTGACGACCAGGCCCGGCAGGTTGATCAACGAGTTGATCGCGCCTTCCACGTCCCCGGCGGCCACCGACTGGACGAGGCCGGCCAGGCCGTCACCGGCGGCGGCCACCGTACTGAGCGCCGTTCCGTAGAGCGACTGGAAGATGTTGCTGACCACGACGGTCGAAGAGAGAAGCACGCCAACGGCATTGGCGAGGTTCTGGACGATCTGCTGGGGGATGCCCGGGTTCGCCACGGTGCTACCACGCGGGGTGTAGGTGAGCAGTGTGTTGAGCACCGGCGACACGGTGGCCTGCAGGCCGTAGAGGACCAGGCTGCTCAGATAGTTCACCGCGCCGCCGACATCACCTGCGGCCAGGGACGTTTGAAGGTTGGCCAGGAAGGTCGCGCCGCGCCCCTCGATGTAGGTCTGCCAGCCGGCGGGGATTCCGGCGATCGCACCACCGATCTCCTGGGCATAGCCGATCTGGTTGCGGATCACCTGCGACAGCAGCGGTAACGGATTGGCCAGCATCGCCTGGCTCAGTGCCGAGACATTGTCGAATGTGTCCGACAGGATCTCGGAGTACACCGCGATCGGCGAGTCGGTGGCTTTTGCCGCCAGCCCGGTGAGTTGCACTGCACGATGCTGGATCTCGGTCGGCAGGTCATGCACGGTCGGGCCCGCGAACAGGGCGCCGGCAGTGACCACCGCGGCTCCGGCGACCAAGAACCTGTTGGCACGGCGGGCCGGACCGACAGGACCGGACAGGACATCAGTCTCAGCGAAGCTGAGGCGTAGAGCTGTTTGCACGAAATCTCCTTCTTCATGGGATTGCCGAGTGGCACCGCGAGGGAGATTAGCTGAGACTAACCTAAGTAACAATAGGTATGCCTAACCTTAGTTAGGTGGAAGATGCCAGCCAGCGGGCCGATCGAAGGCATAGAGGGCCATCCGCCGGTTAGGCATCTCGTGCTCACCGAGGAATCGGCACCCGACGGACTCACACACACTGCGGGCAGCCGTATTGCGGTGATCGGGGTCGAACATGATCCGCTCGCACTGCGTGTCGAGGGCGAAGAGACTGGCGACGATGTGCGGGAGCAGCAGTGGCCCGAGTCCCCTGCTGACGAGAGTCAGATCGGCGATGGCGGCGTGCAGGCCGAGGTCGTAGGGATCGGCGTCATAGCACGCGGCGATCGAGTCCTTCGCCGCGCGATACACCTCGAGGTACGCGCCGGGAACGCCGTTCAAGCTGGCGATCACGGGCAGCGAGTACGCGCTGTCCAGTTGCGCCACAAGGTGTTTGCGCCACCGCGGGACCGGCCAGTCGTACTCCCATGCGGCCGCGAGATGCGGCCGATTCATCCACTCGGCCACCAGCTCGGCATCGGCGGGCGTCGCGACGCGCAGGGCGTACGGCGGGTCGACCACCGGCACCGGAGGCCCCGGCACAGCCGCCACCTCGGCGGGCACATCGGTCAGCGCACGGGCAAGCACAACCTCGGTCATCGTCGGAGAGCGTAGCCCACACAATTTAGGTTAGGCATGCCATAGTTTTGGTCATGCCCGATCTGGCCATCGAAGTGGTCGACGTCGCCAAGACCTTCAATCGCAGCTCGCCGCCCGCCCTGCAGGGTGTCTCGTTCGCCGTGCCCGCCGGTTCGGTCCTGGGCCTTCTCGGCCCGAACGGCGCGGGGAAGACGACCACCATCAACATTCTCTCGACCCTGTCGCTTCCCACATCGGGCCGAGCCCGGGTGGCGGGATTCGACGTCGTCACCCACGGCGCAGAGGTCCGCGAAGCGATCGGGCTGACAGGGCAGTACGCGGCAGTCGACGAAATGCTCACCGGCCGTGAGAATGTGGTGCTGTTCGGTCGGCTGCGCGGACTGAACCGGGCGCAGGCGCGGCAGCGGGCCGACGCACTGCTGCACCAGTTCTCGCTCTCCGACGCCGCCGACCGTCGAGTCGGCAAGTACTCCGGCGGCATGCGCCGACGGGTCGACATCGCATGCGGACTCGTCGTGCCGCCCGACGTGCTGTTCCTCGACGAACCGACCACCGGCCTGGATCCGCGCAGCAGGCAAGACGTCTGGGCGCTGGTGTCTGAGCTGCGCGATGCGGGCATCACCGTGCTGCTGACCACGCAGTATCTCGAGGAAGCCGACGCTCTGGCCGACGACATCGTGGTGATCGACAACGGCACCGTGATCGCCCAAGGCAGCCCGGACGAGCTCAAACACCGTGTGGGCGGCAGCTTCTGCCAGGTCAGCCCGGTCGCCACCGGCGATCTCACCCGGATCGCCACGGCCTTGAGTGGCATGGCCGGCCTCGAGGTCGGCGAGAGTTCGGTATCGCTGCCGGCACCCGACGGGCTGGCGACGCTGGCCGAGGTCTTCCGCCGTATCGAGCCACTCGAGGTTGCCGTGGCCGACATCTCGCTGCGCCGGCCGTCACTGGACGAGGTGTTCTTCCGCCTCACCGGCGCCGGGGCGAACGCGTGACAGCACTGGCCGCCCTGACCGAACGGTCGGTGCTGGGTACGCTGCGCGACGGCGATCTGGTGTTCTCGATCCTGGGGCCGGTCGCCTTCTTCGTGTGCTTCACCATCACGCTGCGCGGCGTGATCGACACCGGCGACGTCAGCTACGCACAGTACGTCCTGCCGGTAATCGTCGTTCAGGCAATGATTTTCACGGCGATGACCACCGCCGACCGCTCAGCCCGTGACCATCTCAACGGGATGGGCGTGCGGCTGCGCTCACTGCCGCTGGGCAGGTTCGAACCGGTCACCGCGCGGATGCTGTCGGCACTGATCCGCGCGGGTGCAGCACTGGCGGCCGCGATCGGCACCGGCTACCTGTTCGGGTTCCGCTTCAGCGGCCCACCCGGTTACGCGGCGGCATTCGTCGTTCTCGCGCTTGCGCTTTCACTGGCACTGTCGCTGGGCGCCGATGCGATGGGCGCGGTGTCACAGAGCACCGAAGCCGCCAGCCAGGTGCTGCTGGTGCCCCAGCTGCTGCTGGTGATGCTGTCAACGGGCATCGCCCCTGCCGCGGCGTTCCCGGGCTGGCTCGGGCCTTTCGTCCGCAACCAGCCGGTCTCGCAGATCTCGGCGACGCTGCGGGGATTCGCTTCCGGCGAGCCGGTCGGCATCGGGCCGAGTGTGGCGTGGTGTGCCGGTCTGCTGATCGTGTTCGGATCGATCGCACTGCGTATGCAGCGGAGGGCGACATGACGACGCTGATGACCCAGAGCGGTCTGCAGGCCGGCCGGCTCCTCACCCGGTGGCGCCGCGAGCCGATCGTGCTGATTCAGGCGATCGTCTTCCCGACCTTCCTGCTGGTCGTCTACAAGATGGTGATCGGCAAGTCGATTCTCGCCCTCACCGGTGCCGACAGTCTCTACGGTCTGGTGCCGATGTGCGCGGTGGCGGGTGTGCTGTTCGGGGCGATCGGCACCGGCGTCGCGATTCCCGACGAGCGCGAGTCGGGACTGCTGAGCCGGTTGTGGGTGCTACCGGTTCACCGGGCCAGCGCCTTGAGCGGACGGCTGCTGGCCGAGGCCGGGCGGGCGTTGGCCGGAACGGTGGTCATCACCGCGGCGGGTGTCGCCATGGGGATGCGGTTCACCCAAGGGCCGCTGGCCACCCTCGGCTTCCTCGTCATCCCGGTGGTCGTGGTCGTCGGCTTCGGTGCTCTGATCGTCGCCGTCGCGGTGCGGGCCAACGGCAAGAACATCGTGACCGGCCTGTCGTCGCTGTGTTTCCTGCTGCTGTTCTTCAACACCGGAATGGTGCCGCTCGAGGTCTTCCCGGACTGGCTGCAGCCGCTGGTGCAGGCACAGCCCATGTCGCCGGCGATCGAGGCGATGCGCGGCCTGGCCCACGGCGGGCCGATCCTGTGGCCGGTGCTGCAGACACTCGGGTGGACGGCGGCACTGCTCGCGGTGTTCGGTCCGCTGGCCGTCCGCGGTTACCGCAACGCGACGGGACGCTGACAGCCGACCCGCGATGGGGTTGGATGGCCTGGTGGCCGATATCAGTCGCACCAGGACCATTGCGGCCGGGGCGCAGACGATCTGGGATGTCCTCGCCGACTTCGGCGCGATCAGTTCGTGGGCGGGTATCGCCGACCATTCGTGTCTGTTGAGCCCGGCCACCCAGGAACTCGGGGTCGGCACCACCCGGCGGGTCCAGGTCGGGCGCGACACCCTGGTCGAACGCATCACCGAGTTCGATCCTCCACATGCGCTGGCCTATGACGTGGAGGGCTTGCCCCGTCAGCTTCGCCGGGTCAACAACCGCTGGACCCTGCATCCGGCCGGCGGCGCCACCGTCGTCACCGTGACCTCAACCATCGAGATCGGGCAGAACCGGCTGCAGCAGCTCGCCGAGCAGGCCGTCACCCGCTTCTCCGCCAAACAGCTCGACGCGATGCTCACCGGCCTCGCCACACGATTGGAGCGCTCCCATGTCTGACCGCCCAGACATCGTCATCGTCATGACCGACGAGGAACGCGCCGTCCCACCGTATGAATCCGATGCCGTACTCGCCTGGCGGCAGCGGGTCCTGAGCGGACGAAAGTGGTTCGAGGACAACGGAGTCAGCTTCACCCGCCACTACACCGGTTCGCTGGCCTGCGTCCCCAGCCGGCCCACCATCTTCACCGGGCAGTACCCCGATCTGCACGGGGTGACGCAGACCGACGGCATCGGCAAGGTATTCAACGACACCCGCATGCGCTGGCTACGCGCCGGCGAGGTACCCACCCTGGGCAACTGGTTTCGCGCCGCCGGCTATGACACCCACTACGACGGCAAGTGGCACATCTCGCACGCCGACCTGCTCGGTGACAAGGGCGCCCCACTGGCGACCAACGACGACGACGGCACCGTCGACCACGCCGCGGTGAAGCGCTACCTCGACGCCGATCCCCTTAGCCCGTACGGATTTTCGGGCTGGGTGGGGCCGGAGCCGCACGGAGCGGGGCTGGCCAACAGCGGGACCCGTCGTGACCCGCTGATCGCCGACCGTGTGGTGGCCTGGCTGAAGGACCGGTATGCCCGGCGCCGCGCCGGCGATCCGGACGCGCAGCGGCCGTTCCTCTTGGTCGCCAGCTTCGTCAACCCGCACGACATCGTGTTGTTCCCGACCTGGGCGCGCAAGACCCCACTGGCAGAGCCGTCACCGCTGGACCCGCCGCCGGTGCCCGCCGCGCCGACCTCCGACGAGGATCTCAAGGCCAAGCCCGCCGCTCAGATCGCCTTCCGCGAGGCCTACTACTCCGGCTACGGCCCGGCCGCCGCGATCCAGCGCATCTACGACGGCAACGCCCAGCGTTACCGTGACCTCTACTACCGCCTGCACGCCGAGGTCGACGCTCCGATCGACCGGGTTCGCCGTGCGGTCACCGACGGCGGCTCGGACAACGCCGTTCTGGTGCGCACCTCCGATCACGGCGACCTGCTCGGGGCGCACGGCGGACTGCATCAGAAGTGGTTCAACCTCTATGACGAGGCGACCCGGGTGCCGTTCGTGATCGCGCGCATCGGCACCGAATCCACCGGCCCGCGGGCTGTCTCCTCGCCGACCTCACACGTCGATCTGGTGCCCACCCTCCTGGGTGCCGCCGGTATCGACGTGGAATCCACGGCCGCGGTGCTGGCCGAATCGTTCAGCGAGGTGCATCCCCTGCCGGGGCGCGACCTGATGCCGATCGTCGGCGGCGCCGCAGAAGACGACGGCCGTGCCGTCTACATCATGACCCGCGACAACATGCTCGAAGGCGACACCGGTGCGTCGGGTCTCGGACGCCGACTCAGGCAGACGGTGAATCCCCCTGCCCTGCTTCGCATTCGCATTCCCGCCCATGTTGCCGCGAACTTCGAGGGTCTGGTGGTGCAGGTCGAAGAGTCCGCAGGCGGCGGCGGCCACCTGTGGAAGCTGGTGCGCACCTTCGACGATCCGGGCACCTGGACCGAGCCCGGGATTCGCCATCTGGCGGCAACCGGACCCGGCGGCGAGGTCTATCGCACCAGCCCGCTGGATGACCAATGGGAGCTCTACGACCTCACCGCCGATCCGATCGAAGCGGTCAACCGCTGGGCCGATCCCGATCTGCACGACCTGCGCCAGCACCTACTCGGTCAGCTCAAGCAGGTGCGCGCCGATGCCGTGCCCGAGCGCAACAACCCCTGGCCGTACGCGTCGCGGCGCCCACCCACCCGCACCCGTCGGCGTTTCTTCCGGTAGCCCGCCACACTCCCGCCGAGTCTGCGCACAGATCGCACTCCCGCCCCCGGATCGCGATCTGTGCGCAGACGCGATGGCGCACGCCCGGCACTTGACTGAGAACTCCGTCGTATGTGACGATTTCGTCAGCCAAGTGAGGGAGGTTCGGATGAGCGACGTCGTCGGCGCGCACAACGAGCTGCACAGCGACCAAGGCGCACTGCGCGGCGAGCACCCCGGCCGCTCCCGCAACCCCGTCATCAAAGTCGCCGGCCTGGCCTGGCTCGAATTCGAGAAACCAGATCTGACCAGGGCGGAAGCCTTTGCGCGGGCATTCGGCTTCGACGTCGCGCACCGCACAGCAGACGAGCTGGCGCTGCGCGGAACCGACGCCAGCGCCCCCTGCGTGCTGATCCGCAAGGGCGTGGATACCCGCTTCGCCGGCGTGGCATTCGAAGCCCAGGATGAGATCGACGTGCTGCGGCTAGCCGACCGGACCAACTCGCCGACGCGCTCGCTGCCGGAATCCTTAGGTGGGCTGGCTGTGGAACTCAGCGATCCCAGCGGCATCCCGGTCAAGGTCGTCGCCGGCCTGCACCGGCTGCCTAGCCAGCCGGCCCAGCAGCCGCATACGTTCAACTTCGGTCACGACGTCCGGCGCGCCAATGCCACCCAGCGCCCGCCCCGGAGGCCCGCCTCGGTCCAGCGGCTCGGCCATGTGGTCATGCAGTCGACGAAGTACATCGAGTCACTGAACTGGTACCTGGATCACCTCGGCCTGATCGTCAGCGACTTCCTGTACTTCCCCGGCCAGCGTCACCGCGGACCGACCATGAGCTTCATCCGGTGCGACCTGGGCTCGACCCCGACCGACCACCACACACTCGCCATGGCCCTCGGGCCGGCGAACCGCTACGTGCACTCGGCCTATCAGGTCGCCGACCTCGACGCACTGGCCGCGGGCGGTGAGTTCCTCCGCGAGCGCGGCTATGTCCGCTCGTGGGGAATCGGCAGGCACATCCAGGGCAGCCAGCTGTTCGACTACTGGCGCGATCCGGACGGCTTCCTGGTCGAGCACTACGCCGACGGTGATCTGTTCGACAACACCTTGGAGCCCGGCTGGGCGCCCTTCACGGCCTCGGGCCTTGCCCAGTGGGGACCACCCGCCACCAAGGACTTCCTGGGGACCAGCCCCAAACATGCTCGCCACGAAGCTATTTCGATGCTCGGCGCCCTTCGCGACAAGAATGAGTTCGACCTCACCCGCCTGATCGGCCTGCTGAAAGTTGCCACCTCATGACCACCTCCGTCCTCCGCACCGCAGATGCCTGGTGGGTCGCCACCGACGCCGGTGCCGTCAAGATCGCGACGACAGCACAGACCACCGCGGAGCTTCTTCGCGATCGCGCCGCCATCGACACCGCCGCCGCCGGCACGGACACCGTGGACATAGCCGGCCTCGACCTGGTCTCGCCCGTCACCACGCCCTGCCGGGTGGTGGCCCAGATGACCAACTTCGCCTCGCACGTCGAAGACGCCGGAATGGACCCGAAGACCATCCCGCTGACCTTCTTCCGCAAGTCCTCGGCATCGATCAGCGGACCGTTCGCACCGGTGACCAAACCCGCGCACGTCAAGTTCCTGGACTACGAAGTGGAGATCGGCCTGGTCATCGGCTGTGACATCCCAGTCGGCACAACGATTTCCGAATCCGACCTCAGTGACTACATCGCCGGCCTGGTGGTCACCAACGACATCTCCGCGCGCGACATCCAGCTCCCCCAGACCCAGTTCTACGAAGCCAAGTCCTATCCGAGCTTTACCCCCACCGGGCCCGCGCTGGTGCTGCTGAATGCGCAGGAACTCCAGCGGTTCGGGCAGTTGCGGCTGCGCCTGCGGGTCAATGGTGAGGAACGCCAGAATGCCCTCGTCGACGGCGACATGTTGTACCGGCCGGTGGAGGCATTGCGGTCGCTGAGCCGCTTCCAGGACCTCGCGGCCGGCGATCTGGTTCTCACCGGCACCCCGGTGGGCACCGCATTGAGCGCACCGCCGAAGATCGTCGGCATGATCGCCGGGCTGCTACCGCCTGCGGTCAAGTGGAAAGCGTTCTTCAAGTCTCAGGCCAAGAACCCCAAGTACCTCCACAATGGCGATGTGATCGAGGCATCGGTGGCCACCGACGACGGCGCCATCGACCTCGGCACCCAGCGTATGACGGTCTCTTACGGCTGAAAGTCCATGTCCGGCAACGGCATCACGCACACCTCGTGGGCAGCATCGGCCGACATCCCGAACAGTCGAAGAACACTTTCAGTGACCGAGTCCGCCGTCGCGCCGGCGTCGCGGTCCGGCTGGGCCTCCAACAGATAGCCGAGGCCCAGTAGCGCGCCGGCCGCCACCGACAGCGTCAACTCCGGGTCCTCGACGTCGAAACGCCCGGCCGCGACCGCCGCCTTGATGTCGCGCATCGCACGCGGGGCAAGGCCCCGGTCCGAGGACAGCAACGCACCCCAGTTCGCCAGCAGGATGCGACTCTCCTGCGGGCGCTCCCGGAAGAACCGCCCGGTCAGCCGGAAGCTGCAGGCGAAGACGGCGGCGGGATCCTCGATATCGGCCGTCAGGGCATCGAGCACGGCCCCGTGCCTGTCCAGGACGTCGACGATCGCCGCCTCGAACAACTGCTCCTTGCTGTCGAAGTGGTTGTAGAACGATCCCATCCCGACGTCGGCGGCCTGGGTGATCTCCAGCACCGGGACGTTGAGCCGGCCTGCGGCGATCAACGTCTGCGCCGATCGGATCAATGCCATACGAGTGCGCTGCTTGCGCCGCTCGAGTCGATTGATCGAGGGTTCGGGATCTTCTGCCACGCGCTGATCGTACCGCCAAGAGTCACTTCTGATGATTTCATCAGAAGTACTTGACTGCACCCTCCCTCGCATGTGACGATTTCGTCAGTTTATGAAGGAGTGGTGATGGACGAGGTCGAACAACGTCGAGTCGTGATCGTCGGGGCCGGCCCCACCGGCGTCACCGCCGCCACCCTGCTCGCCCAGTACGGCGTCGAGACCCTCGTCCTGGACCGCTGGGCCGAGGTGTACCCCCAGCCGCGAGCCGTTCACCTCGACGACGAGGTGTACCGCATCATGCACCGACTGGGAATCGCCGAGGAGTTCGCCAAGATCTCGCGGCCCGCGCTCGGCCTTCGGCTGCTCGACCCTAGCTTCAGGGTGCTCGCCGAGTTCCAGCGCGACACCGCCCGCAGCCGACACGGCCACCCCGAGGCCAACATGTTCGACCAGCCGGAACTCGAGACACTGTTGCGCACCAATCTGGAGCGCTACCCGCAAGCCACCCTTCGCGGCAACGTCGAGGTGACGGCCATCGACCAGATCCGAGACGGCCGCACCCGCGTGACCTACACCGACCGCGTCGACGGTGGCAGCCATACCGTCGAGGCCGATTACGTGCTGGGCTGCGACGGAGCCAACAGCCTGGTGCGGTCGCGAATCGGAGTGGGTATGCGCGATCTGAATTTCGACCAGCGCTGGCTTGTCGTCGACGTCGCCACCACGGCGAACCTCGACCAGTGGGCGGGCGTGCACCAACTGTGCGACCCGCACCGAGCGGGCACCTTCATGCAGATCGGAGAAGTCCGCTACCGCTGGGAGTTTCGCCTGCTTGCCGGCGAGACCGCCGACGACTTCCGGACCCTGGCCGCACTCAAACCGCTCATCGCGCCGTGGGTCGGCCAGGTCGGCGACGAGCACCTCGAGCTGATCCGGGTCACCGAGTACACATTTCGGGCCAAGATCGCCGACCGGTGGCGCGGCGGCAATGTGTTCCTGCTCGGCGACGCCGCACATCTGACTCCCCCGTTCGTGGGCCAGGGAATGGGGGCCGGGGTACGCGACGCGATGAACCTGTCCTGGAAGCTCGCCGGTGTGCTCGACGGCACCCTGCCCCCGGCTGTCCTGGACAGCTACGAGCAGGAGCGTAAACCGCACGCCCGCAAGATGATCGGGCTGGCGCTGATGGTCGGGCGCGCGATGACCGCGGGCGGCGAGATCGGAGATGTGCTGCGCCGGACCGTCGTGCCGCGCATGCATCTGCTCCCGGGTGTGCGGGAGCGCGTCGTCGATTCGCAGACACCGGCGCTTCACCGCTCGGCGTTGGTACACCGCACTTTCCGTCCGCATCAGCTCGGTGGGGCGTTGTGTCCCAACGCAGTCACCGCCGACGGCCGGCGGGTTGACGACGTCCTGGGGATCGGCTTCGCCGTTGTCGCCGATCGTGAACTGTCCGCCGGAGAACGCGCCATGGTGCAGCGCTGTGGCGCAGAGGTTCTCATCGCCGAACCCGGGTCTGCGCTGCGCGCATGGTTACACGCCGGGCATGCGCATGCGGCCGTGGTGCGGCCTGATCGCACGGTATTGAAGGCCGGGCGGGATGTCGGCGAGGTGTGCCGGGTGTTACCGCCGGCGCTACTCGGGCGCTAGCTGGTGGCTGTCGACGAAGACCAAGGTTCCCTCGTCGGTGAGCACGGCCCAGCGGCGGGCGGCATCGGCGACGTGGGTATCGCCCAGATCGACACTCTGGCCGGCGAGATCGCCGAAGTCTTCGACCACGACGCCGCGGGTTTCGTCATCGGTATCGACGTGGACGCGGACGCGTTGGTCTACCGCGACCGCTTGTTCGCCGTCTTTGCGGCGCAAGATCTTGACCGGCTTGGCCATGTGACAACCTCCCCCTGAGGGATCCAGATGCGCCAGTACAGCACGTCAACGCACAGTACGGTACCGAATTGGCTCAGCTCGACGCACCGGCCGCCCGCGGAATGGGCGGCACGATCGACCAGAGCACTTCGGACTCCTCGTGTCCGGGGTTATCCCAGGAGTGCACCGCGCGGGCCGAAAAGGTATAGCTGTCACCGGCTTCGAGCACCGATTCCTGGCCGTCGACCAGCAGGCGTAGACAGCCGCGGACGACGAACACGAAGATCGTCTCCGAGTCCAGGGTGTAGGCCCCGCCGGTGCTGCCGCCGGGTTGCAGAACCGAGCGCATCACCTGAAGGTTGCGCTCGGTCTGCGGCGTCAACAGGTACTCGCGAATCCCGCTGCCGCCCATCTCGACCGGCGCGCCAAGGCCGTCACGCACGACGGCCGACTCCGGGTAGTCGAACAGCGAACCTAGCGAAACACCAAGAATGTCACAGACTTTGAGCAGATTCGGTACCGAAATGGTGGTCTGGCCGCGTTCCACCAGGCTCAGGAAGCCCTTGGTGAGACCGGCCCGGTCGGCGACAGCTTCCAGCGTCAGTGCGCGGTCCTTGCGTAGGGCGCGCAGCTTGGGCCCCAGCCGGGTCATCCACCCGTCGGCGCTGTCCGTGATGTCGTCAGTAGCGGCTACGTTGCGGGACATCCGGGGCACCTCACCTTCGCTCGTCGGCCGCCGGGCCTTGCGGGCCAAAGTTTAGCGGTATATAACTTTCGGTAGTTTTACACTACTAAACACCAGGACGGGACATGAGTCTGTACGCAGTGGTCGACCCCAAGACCGGAGACGTCGTGCGGGAGTATCCGACCGCCACCGACGAGCAGATCGAGCAGGCACTGGCCTCTGCCGCTAAGGCATACCGCGAGTGGTCGAAGACGTCCACGGTCGCCGACCGCGCCGCTCTGGTTCGCCGCGTCGCCGAATTGCACACCGAGCGCCGCGAGAAGCTCGCCGAGATCATCCACCGCGAGATGGGCAAGCAGCTGGATCAGGCGCTCGGCGAGGTGGACTTCAGCGCCGCGATCTACGAGTACTACGCCGACAACGCCGAGAAGTTCCTGGCCGACGAGCCGATCGACCTGCTCGACGGCGAAGGAACCGCGGTCATCAAGCGCGGCCCGGTCGGCGTGCTGCTGGGCATCATGCCGTGGAACTACCCCTACTACCAGGTGGCCCGCTTCGCCGGACCGAACCTGACCCTGGGTAACACCGTGGTGCTCAAGCACGCGCCGCAGTGCCCGGAGTCCGCCGAGGCCATCCAGCAGATCTTCGACGACGCCGGCTTCCCCGCGGGCGCCTACGTCAACGTCTACGCCACCAACGAGCAGATCGCGCAGGCGATCGCCGACCCGCGGGTCCAGGGTGTCTCACTCACCGGCTCGGAGCGCGCCGGTGCGGCGGTGGCCGAGGTCGCCGGCCGCAACCTCAAGAAGGTCGTGCTCGAACTCGGGGGCTCCGACCCGTTCATCCTGCTGAGCACCGACGACCTCGACGGGACCGTCGAGGCGGCGATCGCCGGCCGGTTCGAGAACGCCGGGCAGGCCTGTAACGCCGCCAAGCGGTTCATCGTGGCCGCCGACCTCTACGACGAGTTCGTGGACAAGTTCACCAAGAAGGTCCTCGAGACTGCCGACGAGCTGGCTCCGCTGTCCTCGCTGGCTGCCGCCACGCGGCTGGCCGAACAGATCGACCGCGCGGTGGCCGACGGCGCCAACTTGGTATCGGGTGGTGAGCGCAAGGGCGCTTACTTCCCGCCCGGGGTGCTCACCGGCGTGTCCCCCGACTCCACGACCTACCGCGAGGAACTGTTCGGCCCGGTGGCCATGGTGTTCAAGGCCAACTCCGAGGAGGAGGCCCTCGAGATCGCCAACGACATCCCGTTCGGTCTGGGCTCCTATGTGTTCACCACGGATAGCCAGCAGGCCCAGCGGGTAGCCGACAAGATCGACGCCGGCATGGTCTTCGTCAACCTCGTCGGCGCCGACGGTGTCGAGTTGCCGTTCGGCGGTGTGAAGCGCTCCGGTTACGGGCGCGAGCTGGGCCGCTTCGGCATCGACGAGTTCGTGAACAAGAAGCTGATCCGGATCGGATGATCATGAGCACCACCGCAGCACCGCCCAAGAAGGACACCACTGGGTCGCATACCTATGACCCGCTCGAGCTGTTCGCCATCGACCGCCTGCTCGACTCCGACGAACGCGACATCGCCGCCACCGTGCGCAAGTTCGTCGACACCCGGCTCCGGCCGAACGTCGAGGACTGGTTCGAATCAGCCACCCTGCCAAAGGAATTGGCCAAGGAGTTCGGTGAGCTGGGCGTGCTGGGGATGCACCTGCAGGGCTACGGCTGCGCGGGTACCAACGCCGTCAGCTACGGTCTTGCCTGCATGGAGCTGGAAGCCGGCGACAGTGGCTTCCGCAGTTTCGTGTCGGTGCAGGGCTCGCTGTCGATGTTCTCGATCTACCGGTACGGCTCTGAGGAACAGAAGAACGAGTGGCTGCCCCGGCTGGCCGCCGGGGATGCCATCGGCTGCTTCGGTCTGACCGAGCCGGATTTCGGGTCCAACCCGGCGGGCATGCGCACGCGTGCTCGCCGCGACGGCAGCGATTGGGTGCTCAACGGCACCAAGATGTGGATCACCAACGGCAACCTGGCCGACGTCGCCACGGTGTGGGCGCAGACCGATGACGGGGTGCGCGGCTTCCTGGTGCCGACGGACACCCCGGGCTTCACCGCCAACGCGATCCACAAGAAGCTCTCGTTGCGCGCGTCGGTGACCTCGGAGCTGGTGCTCGACAACGTCCGGCTGCCGGCGTCGGCGCAGTTGCCGCTCGCCGAGGGCCTGGGTGCGCCGCTGTCGTGTCTGAACGAGGCACGCTTTGGCATCGTCTTCGGTTCGCTCGGAGCGGCCCGGGACAGCTTGGAGACCACCATCGCCTACACCCAGTCACGCGACGTCTTCGACCGACCGCTGTCGAGTTACCAGCTCACGCAGGAGAAGCTGGCGAACATGACGGTAGAGCTCGGCAAGGGCATGCTGCTGGCCATCCATCTCGGCCGGATGAAGGACGCCGAAGGCGTGCGTCCCGAGCAGATCAGCCTGGGCAAGCTCAACAACGTGCGCGAGTCAATCGCGATCGCACGGGAGTGCCGAACCCTGTTGGGCGGCAGCGGAATCACGCTCGAATACTCACCGCTGCGTCATGCCAACAACCTGGAGTCGGTGCTGACCTACGAGGGCACCTCTGAGATGCACCTGTTGTCGATCGGTCGTGCGCTCACCGGGCATGCCGCGTTCCGCTGATATGACCGGAGCTGTGGAACTCCGGCATCTCATCGCCGGAGAGTGGCATCGTGGCGGCGGCTCCGAGCTGGTAAGCATCAACCCGGCACGACCCAGTGTGGTTGTCTCCGAGGGTGTCTGCGCAAATGCCGCCGACCTGGACCAGGCGGTGGCGGCGGCCCGTGGTGCGGCCCGAGCCTGGGCGGCAACCCCGATCCACCAGCGGGGAGCGGTCCTGCTCGACGCCGCCGCGGTGGTCGACCGCAACGCCGAGGACTGGGGTCTCGAGCTGGCGCTCGAAGAGGGCAAGACCCGCGCGGAGGGTGTCGGCGAGGTACGGCGTGCCGCGCAGATCCTGCGCTACTACGGCAACGAGGGCGACCGGTCCGCCGGTGAGATCTTCGCTTCCCCGCGGGCCGGTGAGCAGATCCTGGTGACCCGCAAGCCGATTGGTGTGGTCGCGGTGATCACCCCGTTCAACTTCCCGATCGCCATCCCGGCCTGGAAGATCGCCCCGGCCCTGGTGTACGGCAATACGGTGGTCTGGAAGCCGGCGAGTACCGTTCCGCTACTGGCGATTCGGCTCGCCGAGGCGCTCACGGCGGCCGGCCTGCCGGCAGGCGTGCTCAACGTCGCCATCGGGGAGTCCGCGATCGGCGACAGACTGGTCAACCACGACGGCGTGGACGCGATCACGTTCACCGGCTCCACCGGGGTGGGCCGGCGGATCGCGGCTGCAGCGGCGGCGCGGGGTGTGCCGGTGCAAGCCGAAATGGGCGGCAAGAATGCCGCCGTGGTGCTCGACGACGCCGACGTGGAGCTGGCACTCGAACAGGTCATGCTGGGCGCATTCCGCTCAACCGGCCAGAAGTGCACGGCCACATCGCGTGTGATCGTGACGAATGGCATCGCAGACCGGTTCCTGGCCGCTCTCGGCGATCGGGCCCGCGGACTGGCAGTCGGCGATCCGATCGACGACACGACCCAGATGGGTCCGGTCATCAGCGGGTCGGCCCAGAAGAGCATTCAGGCCGGTATCGATTCGGCGGTGGCTCAGGGCGGCAGTGTCCTGGCCGGCGGCACCCCCTACCGGGACGGGCCGCTGGCCGACGGCTTCTTCGTGGCGCCGACGATCGTCGAAGTCGGCGGGCGCGCTGACATCTGGGGTGACGAGCTGTTCGGGCCCGTCGTCGCGGTGCGTCGCGCCGCCGACGCCGACGAGGCTTTCGCATTGGCCAACGACAGCGAATTCGGCTTGTCCGCAGCGGTATTCACCCAGGATCTGACCCGGGCACTGCAGGCCGTCGAGCTCGTCGACGTCGGTGTGCTGCACATCAACTCGGAGTCGGCGGGCGCTGATCCGCACGTTCCGTTCGGTGGAGCCAAGAAGAGCGGCCTGGGTCCCAAGGAGCAGGGACAGGCGGCCCGCGAGTTCTTCACCCACACCACCACGGTGTACCTGCGCGGCGGCGCTACAGATTGAGTGAGTACTGAGGTCGGCAATTCAGCCGATACATGACCCCTCAGTACTCACTCAACGCACAGAACTACGGCTCGACCGTCACCTTGATGGCCTCACCGCTGGAGACGATGCCGAAGGCGTCGAGGACGTCGTCGAGCGCGATATGCTTGGTGATCAGGTCTTTGACGGGCACCTGTCCGGTGGAGATGTATTGGAGTGCGCGCTTGTTGTGTTCGGGGGCGGACCCGTTGGCGCCGTGGATGTGCAACTGGCGGTAGTGCACGACATTGGAATCACAGGTGATCGTCGGGTTGGTCTTGGGCAGGCCACCGAAGAACGAGATGCGCCCGTTGCGCGCGGCCATCGCGATGGCCTGTTCCTGGGTCACGTTGGCCGCCGTGGCGGTGATGACGACATCGGCACCGCGTCCGCCGGTCAGTTCCATCACCTTCTCGACGACGTCGACCTCGGCGGCATTGATGACGTCGTCGGGGTGCACGGCGTCGGCCGACATCTTCAGCCGGCTGTCGTTGACGTCGACCAGATAGACCGGCCCGCAGTTGTGCACACCGCGGGCGATGCGGATGTGCATGCAGCCGATCGGGCCCGCGCCGAAGACGACGACGGTGTCACCTTCTTCGATTCCGAGCAGTTCCTGGGCATTGATGGCGCACGCGAAGGGTTCGGCGGCCGACGCCTCGTCAAAGCCGACGTTGTCGGGAATACGGTTGAGCCCGTCGACCTTGAGCACCTGCCTGGGCACGATCATGTACTCGGCGAAGCCGCCGTCGTACTGGTAGCCGACCGACGTCTGGTTCTGGCAGACCGCCATCCAGCCCTTGCGGCATTCGTAGCATTCGCCGCAGGGCACCGCGGCGATGACCTGAACCCGGTCGCCCACCGCCCAGTCACTGCCATAGGTCGGGTTGACCTCGGCGCCCACCTCGACGATCTCGCCGGCCACCTCGTGGCCGATGGTGCGCGGCGGTGTCAGGTTCTGGTGACCGTTGTGGAGGATCTTGACGTCGGTGCCGCAGGTCGAGCAGTTGCGCACCCGGATCTTGACCTCGTCCGGACCGCACTGTGGTTCTGGCACGTCTTCGAGGCGGACATCCTCCGGCGCATAGAAACGCAGGGCCTTCATGGTGGTCGTCCTTCCGCTGTGCGAATGCGTCACACAGCACTCTAACGCAGTTCGGGCATAAATCCACCACTCTTTCTGCCCATTTATGCCCGTTTGCTTGCCACGGTGCCCATTTGTGGGTTTTACTGGTCCTACGATGTGACTCGCATCACGGGACCCCAGATCGGAGGCCATCAGTGACAAGCACCGAAGCCAAGCCACGGACCGGCGCGCGTGTACACGTGCAGAAGCTGGGCACGTCGCTGTCGAACATGGTTATGCCCAATATCGGCGCGTTCATCGCCTGGGGCCTGATCACCGCACTGTTCATCAAGGCGGGTTGGCTCACCAGTCTGTTCGAGGGACTGCGCAGCCCGGACGGCTGGGTGGCCAAGATCGGTGGCTGGGGGGACTTCGCCGACGGCGGCATCGTCGCGCCGATGATCACCTACCTGCTGCCGATCCTCATCGGCGCGACCGGCGGCCGGATGATCTACGGCATCCGCGGCGGCGTGGTGGGTGCCATCGCCACGATGGGAGTCATCGCCGGTTCGGACATCCCGATGTTCCTCGGTGCGATGATCATGGGCCCGCTCGGCGGCTGGGTGATCAAGAAGATCGACGCGCTGTGGGACGGCAAGATCCGTCCGGGCTTCGAGATGCTGATCGACAACTTCTCGGCGGGCATCGTCGGGTTGATCCTGGCGGTCTTCGGCTTCTTCGGCATCGGCCCGATCGTGACGGCGTTCTCCAAAGGCGCAGGCCATGTCGTCGACTTCCTGGTGGCCCACAACCTGCTGCCCTTGACCTCGATCTTCATCGAGCCGGCCAAGGTGCTGTTCCTCAACAACGCCATCAACCACGGCGTGCTCACCCCGCTGGGCACCACCCAGGCGCTGGAGACCGGCAAGTCGGTGCTCTTCCTCCTTGAGGCCAACCCCGGCCCCGGCCTGGGAATCCTGTTGGCCTACATGGCCTTCGGCCGTGGGGCAGCGCGGGCGTCGGCTCCGGGCGCTGCGATCATCCAGTTCTTCGGCGGGATTCACGAGATCTACTTCCCGTACGTCCTGATGAAGCCGAAGCTGATCGCCGCCACCATCCTCGGCGGCATGACGGGCATCTTCATCAACGTGCTGTTCGGGTCCGGGCTGCGCGCACCGGCCGCCCCGGGCTCGATCATCGCCGTCTACGCCCAAACCGCCAGCGGCAGTTTCCTCGGTGTCACACTGTCGGTATTCGGCGCGGCCGCAGTCTCATTCGCGGTGGCGGCACTGCTGCTCAAGACCGACCGGGCCGACGACGAGGGCGATCTGGCGGCGGCAACGGCCGGCATGGAGGCGCTGAAAGGAAAGAAGTCGAGCGTGTCGGCCGCTCTGCTCGGTTCGTCGGACCGACGGCCCATCACCGACATCGTGTTCGCCTGTGACGCCGGCATGGGGTCGTCGGCAATGGGTGCTTCGGTGCTGCGCAAGAAGGTTCAGGCCGCAGGCTTCTCCGATGTGAAGGTCACCAACGCGTCGATCGCCAACCTCACGGACAGCTACGGCCTGGTGGTCACCCACCAGGATCTGACAGCCCGTGCCCAGCAGAAAACCCCGTCGGCCGTCCACGTGTCGGTGGACAACTTCATGAACGCGCCACAGTACGACGAGATCGTGGAACTGCTGGGCAACGCCGGCAACGGCGCCGAGCCCGCCGCGGCCGAGCCGTCCGAGGACTCAGCGCCCGCGGATGTGCTGAGCGTGGAATCCATCGTGCTGGCCGGCACGGCGACCACCCGCGACGGTGCGATCGGCGAGGCGGGACGGCTGCTGGTCGCCTCGGGCGCCGTCGAACCGGCCTACGTCGAGGCGATGTACGAGCGGGAGGGCTCGGTATCGACCTACATGGGCAACGGCCTGGCCATCCCGCACGGCACCAACGACGCCAAGTCCGCGATCAAGCGGTCCGGTATGTCGTTCGTGCGCTATGCCGAGCCGATCGACTGGAACGGCAAACCGGCCGAGTTCGTCGTCGGTATCGCCGGTGCGGGCAAGGACCACATGGAACTGCTGACCAGGATCGCCGGGGTGTTCCTCAGCAAGGACGAGGTGGCGCGGCTGCGCACAGCCCAGACGCCGGAAGAGGTCCGGGAGGTACTCGCCGGCCCCGGCAAGTGAGAATGTCGAGGTGGATTCCGAAACCCGCCAAAGTCGCATCGTCGAATTCGCCCGCACCCGGGGGCGCGTCGAGGTGGCCTCGCTAGCCGACGAGCTCGACGTCGCAACGGAGACGATCCGGCGCGATCTGAAGGTGCTGGCCGGCCGGCGACTGATCAAGCGGGTGCACGGCGGAGCGATTCCGCTGGAGACGGTGGCTTTCGAGTCGACCGTGGAGTACCGCAGCCAGGCGGACCTGGCCGAGAAGCACCGCATCGCCGCTGCCGCCGCGGAGTTGCTGCACGGGGCCGAAACGGTCTATCTCGACGAGGGTTTCACGCCCCGCCTGATCGCCGAACGTCTCGCCGAGCGGGACCTGACCATCGTCACCTCGTCGCTGTTGGTGGCGGAAGTGCTGGCGCACAGCCAGACGGTGACGGTGCTGCTTCTGGGCGGTCGGTTACGCGGCCGCACGCTGGCCACCGTCGACCACTGGGCAACCGACATGCTGGGCAGCCTGGTGATCGACGTCGCTTACCTTGGCACCAACGGCATTTCGATAGAGCACGGCCTCACCACACCCGACCCGGCGGTGGCCGCGGTGAAGCACACGGCGGTCAAGGTCGCCCGCCGCAGAATCCTTGTCGCGGCGCATTCGAAGTTCGGCGCGAACAGCTTCTGCCGGTTCGCCGCGGTGTCGGACCTCGAGTCGATCGTGACCGGAACCGAGCTGTCAGCGGCCGAGGCGGGCCGCTACGAGGCGTCGGGGCCGTCCGTCACGAGGACGTGACCCGGCCTAGGGGCCGCGGCGGGTCAGGCGGTGATACAGCGCGGCGGCCTCGGTCCGGTTGGCCGCGCCGAGTTTGTGCAGGATTCGTTTGACATGCACCTTGACCGTGTTCTCGGTCAGGAACAGCCCGGTCGCGATCTGTGCGTTGGTCTTACCCAGGGCTATGCAGCGCAGTACATCCCATTCCCGCGGTGAGAGCCGGTCGGTGGCACGCTCGGCACCGGGCAACGGCGACACGGCGGCCAGGCGCACCGGGGGCGCCGTCGGATCCGGCTCGTCGCCGTGCACGCCCAGCGGGGCCGAGGCCTGGTTGATCACCCGCAACCGGTCGGCGAGCTGGGCTCGCTCGATCGCCAAACCCAATCCGCGGGCGTACAGCCCCAGCAGCTGGCGGTCGATCTCCTCGACATCACCACCGGGATAGCGGTCGGCATGCACCATCGCCACGGGAGCGCCCCACACCTGTACCGGCGCGGCCACGTAGTCGGTGGTGCGACTGAACCGTGCCAGCTTGGTGAACACCCGCGGATTCGCCTGCGCGTCGCGGACCAGAATCGGAACGCCACTGAGCAGCATCTCGGACTCGAGCAGCCGCCCGGAGAGCTGCCGGGAGTGGGCGGTACCGAACGCCACCAGCTGCTCGGCGAAATCCGGATCGTCGGCGACAAATGCCTGATGTGCCAACCAGATCCCCTGGTCGACCCGCGAGACCAGCACCCGGTGAAAACCCATCAACGCCGCCGCCTCCGGCGCCAGCGCCAGCAGCTGTTCCAGCGAGGACGACACGATCAGCCGGTCGACCGCCTGTTGCAGCCCGACGACCGCGTGGGCCAGGTCCCCGGCGCCCTGCTCGGGCATGTCGGTCCGCACTCTGGCGGGGCCACCCACCGCGGCGGGCAGGTGACTCAGCGAAGTCGCGCCAGATGCCTTCGCCGCCGTGTCAAGACGACCGATCACCACCGCGAGAGTACCCGGATACACCGATTATGTCTATAGTCAGTATGCCTTTCCTGGCACCAGCTCGGTGTCAATATGCCATGCAGAGGCGTGTTTTCAGATACTGATGTATTTTTTGGATACGTTCCGAATCGCTCGTGCGACCAATCTGGGAGGATGTTCCGGTCCGGTGAAGTAGAAGGGCACCCCAGCGATGCAGACGACCGTCCCCGCCGTGCGGCGCCGACCCAAGGACCGCAAACAGCAGATCCTCGAACAGGCGGCGCGGCTGTTCATCGACCGCGGCTTCCACTCGGTCAGACTCGAGGAGATCGCCGAGGCGGCCGGTGTGACCGCGCGCGCGTTGTACCGCCACTACGACAATAAGCAGGCGCTGCTGACCGCGGTGATCCTCAACGCACAGGACGAGTATCAAAGCGTCCGCAATCCCGGTGGCCGCGCACCGGAGGCGGACG
This sequence comes from Mycobacterium sp. NBC_00419, assembly GCF_036023875.1. Lineage (NCBI taxonomy): Bacteria > Bacillati > Actinomycetota > Actinomycetes > Mycobacteriales > Mycobacteriaceae > Mycobacterium > Mycobacterium sp. NBC_00419. The sequence goes on along the minus strand of NZ_CP107931.1, from coordinate 3,211,437 downwards.
CCCGGCCGCTGCGGGCCGAGTTGCCCGACCTGATCTCCGCGGCCGTCGAGACCCGCGCCCTGACCGTGCTGTGGCAGCGCGAGGCCCGCTATCTCACCGACGACGACCGCCGCGAGGTCCGGTCACGGATCAACGCGATCGTGGCCGGTATGCAGGCCGGCGTGCGCCTGGAGATGCCCGGGCTGAGCCCCGCGCACACCGAATTGCGCGCCTGGGCGGTGTCGAGCACCCTGACCAGTCTCGGGCGCCATAACCTCACCCTGCCCGCGGGCGAGCTCAAGGAGCTTCTGTACCGCGCCTGCCTGGCGGCCGCATGCACACCGGCCGTCGGCACACTGGCACCGATCGATGCGGCACCGGACCGGGCGGCGGCGTTGTTCTCCCGCTACGAGACCCTGCTGGCCGCCGGTGCGCGGCTGTTTCGGGCCCGCGGCTATCCCGCGGTGAGCACGGCCGAGATCGGCAAGCTCGTCGGCATCGCCGGTCCGGGCCTGTACCGTTCGTTCTCCTCCAAGCAGGCCATCCTGGATGCGCTGGTACGTCGCCTCGACGAGTGGTCGACGCTGGAGTCTGTTCGTGCGCTGCGCGCCAATGACATTGCCTCCCAACGACTCCAACGACTGGTCGCCGGCCGGGTACGGATCAGCCTCGACGACCCCGACCTGGTGTCGGTGACGATCACCGAGCTGTCGTCGGCCTCCGAGGAGGTACGCGAGACGGTGGTGAAGAACCAGGCCGACCGGGACGGTGTGTGGATCGACGTGATCCGCACACAGGTTCCACAGACCACCGCCGCCCAGGCGCGGCTGCTGGTGGCGGCTGCAGTCAGCTTCATCGAAGACGCCTCGCGCACGTGGCATCTGACCCGGCGCAGCGACGTCGCCGAGGAGATGACCGCGATCGCGATGGCGATTCTGACCAGCCTGGCCCCGACGGGCTGAACCGGCGTCACCACAGCGCGGCGAGGGTGCCCCCGTCGGCGAGCTGCGCGGTGCCGTTGACCATCGAGGCGTCGTCGGACAGCAGGAACGCGACGATGCCGGCCATCTCCTCCGGGCCGGCCATCCTGCCCTGTAAGCGCCCGATCATCGTGTTGGCGCCGCCTGCACCGAGCGCCTCGTCGAACATCGTCATCGCCGTCTGCTGCATGGAGGTGTCGACAAAGGCGGGCAGCAGAGCGTTGGATCGTACGTTGGCCGAACGCAATTCGGCGGCGGTGACGCGGCTCAGGTGGATGATGCCAGCCTTGGACATGCCGTATGCGGCGGTGCCGGCGGCTCCGACCAGGCCTCCCAGTGACGACATGTTGACGATGGCGCCGCCGCCGCGGGCGATCATCGCCGGGGCGGCATGTTTGGTGCACAGCCAGGCGCCGCGCAGATTGATGCCGATGACCCGGTCGAAGTCCTCGACGGTGGTATCGAGCAGCGACGCGAAGTGCACGACACCGGCGTTGGCGACCAGTTTGTCGACACCACCGAATGCGTCGACGCAGGCGTCGACCATGCCGATCACCTGTTGCTCGTCGCTGACGTCCGCGCGATGACCGACCGCCCCGCCGCCGATCGCCGATGCCGCCGCCGCGGCGGCCTCGCCGTTGATGTCGGCGCAGAGCACCTGCGCGCCCTCGGCAGCAAGGCGCTGCGCGATGGCCAGTCCGATTCCGGCCCCCGCTCCGGTCACGATCGCGGCCTTACCGGACAGGTCGGGATGCGTCACCAATTCACCTCGTCTTCTGTTGTTCTACAACATATTTCATCCGACGGCAGACCAGACCGGCGGATGGGACACAACGTCGAGCCCGTGTTCGCGGATCGCACCGAACATGAGCAGCCCGAGTCCGGGCTCGTCGTCGGACATTCTGACCGAATACACGCCCAGATCGCGCAGAATCCAGGCGACGGTTTCCGACACCCCGTCGTCCACCTCACCGGGAAGCAGGCCGCAGGCGCGTACCTGTGCCGGGCGCAGATAGATGACCATGCCGGTGCCGGTGGCGTTCATCGCCGCGACGGCGCCGGCCAGGTCCGCACCGCAGCGGCATGCCAGTGATCCGAACACGTCACCGCTGAGGCATTCGACGTGGATGTGCAACGGCATGGGGGCATCTGCTCCGGAGCTGCCTGCGATCACCGCGAGGTGATCACAGCCGTCGCGAACGCCACGGAAGCCGACCACTCGTAACCCGCCGGTGGCGGTGGGCAGGGTGGCCTCCGAGGAGCGGGCCACCTGCGGTTCGGTGCGGCTGCGGTAGGCGGCGATCTCGGTGACCGACACGACCGGCAGCCGATGCCGGTCTGCGAAGCAGAGCAGTTCGCGGCTGTCGGCCACGTCTCCTGAATCGCGTTGCGACACAATCTCGCAGAGCACGCCCGCCGGACTGCGCATGCCGAGGCGGGCCAGGTCGACGGCTGCTTCGGGAGCCGCCGGGCTTACTCCGAGTACGCCGTGCTGCCGGGCCAGCACCGGAATCACGTGGCCGGGCCGGTGGAAGTCGGCCGCGGTGGAGTCCGCTGCCGCCAACGCCGCGATAGTGCGGGCGCGATCGGTCGCCGAGATCCCGGTCCCGACGTGGCGGTAGTCCACCGCGACGCGGTGCGCCGCGGTGCCGAACGGTTCGCCGTCAGGGCCGCAGATCGGTGGCAGGTCCAGCCGGTCACAGTCCTGCTCCGGCAGCGCTACCCGGACGTAGCCCGAGGTGTGCCGGATCGTGAACGCGAGCAGTGCCGGCGTCGCGGCGTCGGCCGCGAACACCAGGTAGCCCTGCGCGGCCGTCTCGTCGATCAGCACCACCGGCCGTCCGGTGGCGATGGCGGTGACGGCTCTGCGAACGCGTCCGTGCGCGGTCTTCACGCGGCCTCCCGGGTGCCGAGTCCCTCAGCGGGACAGCGACGACGCTTCACTACCGCAGTCCGCCGAGGAAATCGAGGAGCAGCCGGTTGGTCTCCTTGGGCTCCTCCTGCTGAATCCAGTGCCCCACGTCGGCGACCATATGGGTGCCGCAGTAGTTCGGCATCACTTCCTCGGCCCGCTCGACGGCCTCCAGACCCCAGATCGTGCCGACGTCGTACTGGCCGCCGATGAACAGTGCCGGCGGGGTCAGCGGGATGCCCTCCTGGTCGGCGAGGTCGTGCCAGTCGTTGTCGATGTTGTGGTAGAAGCTCAGCGGACCGCCGAAGCCGGATCGCTCGAATTCGGCTGTGTAGAAGTCGAGGTCGGCCTCGGTGAACCAGTCCGGCATCGGATCTGGGTAGACGAACGCGTCCTTGAGCCGCGCCCCCTGCTCCATGCAGAGCGGCCCGGACCGGATCACCTCGATCGGGTCCATCGCCGCCAGGTCCACACCCGCGGCGACGGCGGCCTCGGTGGCGGCGATCGCGGGCTGCCCGGAGACGGTGTAGGTCAGGCCCAGCAGCCAGCCGCGCAGGTCCTCCTCGATCTCGGCGATGATCGCGTCCTGCTCGGAGAAGTAGTCCTGATACCAGACCTTGCCGGGGCCGGCGAGTTCCAGGTGGTACTCGTTGGGACGGCGCTCACCGAAGGGGCTGCCCGGCAGCCCGATGACCCCGCGCCCGGCGAAGGGCACACTGATGCCGACGACGCCGCGGCAGCGCTCGGGATGTAGCCAGGCGAAGGTCCACGCGACGGGTGCACCCCAGTCGTGTCCGACCACCACGGCCTGCTTCTCGCCGTAGGCATCGATGACGCCGAGGATGTCACCCACCAATTCTTTGATGCGATAGGCGGTTTGGACCCGGTACTTCGACGACTGGCCGTAGCCGCGCTGGTCGATGGCGACCACCCGATAGCCTGCGGCGGCCAGCGCGGGGATCTGGTGCCGCCAGGAGTACCAGGACTCCGGAAAGCCGTGCACCAGCACGACCAGCGGTCCCTCGCCGTCCTCCACGGCGTGGATCCGGGTGCCCCGGCAGTTCAGCATCCGGTGGATCATGTGGCCCTCTTCTCTACGGGGTGCGGGTGGCGGTCAGATCGGCGAGCAGCTCGTCGGTGACCATCGGAGTCTCGATCTGCGGGACGGTGCGGTTGGCATAGTTGCGTTCGATCAGCGTCTGCTGTCCCGACAGCTTCGTCCGTGCCCACTTACCGACGACGCGGGCGGCCACCTTCGGAGTCATCAGCGCCGCAGCGGGTTTGACCAGGTGGACGACAGCGAGGAACTCGTTGTAAGTCTCGGGATCGTCATGCACCAGTTCCATCACCCGGTCCATGTACCAGGTCAGCGCACCGAAGTAGAACGGCCGCTTCTTGTCGGCGTCCTTTAGCCAGTCGAAGCGCAGGTTCTGCTCCCGGATCACGAACCACGCGGTGTCAGCCATCTTGGCGATCGTGCGGAAGTAGCGGCGGGGCAGCTGCGCGTGACCCGGACCGTACTTGTCCAGCAGCAGCTGCATAGTGCGAACCTCTTTGAGCGCCAACGTCATCCCCAGACCAGACACCGGGTCGGCGCTGGTGTAGGCGTCACCGACGACCAGAAGTGATCGGGGCAGGTTGCGCTTCTTCTCGTAGCGCAATCGCAGCATGTTCGGGTAGCGGAAGTTGTAGATCTCCGACGCCGGCTCCAGGCCGTCGATATTCTCCCCGATCACCGGTGAGGGCATCCGGTTGGCGAACTCCCGGAACTCGCGGGCGGTCCGCGGCGGCGAATAGCAGTTGTAGGCGACCAGCGATGTGGACAGGATCGTCCGGGAGCTGTCGGTGTAGTACTGCGCGGCGTAGGTGTCCTCGAACGGCCGGTAGGCGTAGCAGATCACCATCACCTTGTCGTCCCACTGCCGTTCCGGCGGCACCTTGTGGTACATCGTGGAGTAGAAGCAGTTGATGATGTCCTGTTCGGCCTCCGGTGCACCGATGCCGATGCGGTCGAGGAACTCCGGCAGCCGGGTGTTTTTACCCGATGCGTCGACCACGAATTCGGCTGGTATCACGTCCAGCTCATCGTTGTCGTCGGCTGTCGCCACACCGATCACGGCGTTGGTAGCGCGGTCGTAGACCAGGTCGCTGACGACGGCGTCATAGCGGAAGTCGACGCGTGGTTCGCCGTCCAGTCGGCGCCGCACACACCATTCGAGCAATGGGCGCCCGGCGCAGACGATCTGGATGTCACCGGTGCCCGGCTTCTTCCACTCGCCGCCGAGTCGGATGCGGTACTGGGCGGCCATGTCGACGTCGAACGCGCCCTCGCGCACCATGTCGTCGATGATCCCGGGGAAGAATCGCTCCAACTCGATCCGGCCTGCGGTGAGCAGATGGTGCAGATGCCAGCCCTGGGCGGCACCCGGCCTGCCCTCACGACGGGTGTGCGGGGGGTCCTTCTCCAGCACGATGACCCGTTCGAAGGTCTCGGTGAGCACCTTGGCCGCGGCGATACCGGCAATGCTGCCACCGATGACCACCGCGGTCCCCCGGCCACGTGCGCGCACGTCGGCCAGATTCAGTGCGGCGTAATCCAGGCGCGGTGCACTGCGGCGGCGTGCGGGCCCGCTGGCCACGAACTTCTCGTAGTAGAGGCCGGTGCCGTGAATTCCATTGTTGCTCAGCCAGGTCCGGGTGCCCTCGACCATCGCCGGCGGACCGCACAGATAGGCGTCGCTATCGCCCCCGCCGAACATGCTGGGGTCCAGGACGTCGGTGACCAGTCCGACCGGTCCGTCCCAGCCGGGGCCCGGGTTGGCCACCACCGTGTGCACCGTCAGGCTCGGGATGCGCTGCTGCAACTCCTCGAGTTCGTCGAGTTTGCAGAGGTCGTCGGCCGCGGTCACACCGTAGATCAGGTGCACGGGCTGGGCGATCCCGGCATCCAGGCTCGCGGCCATCGCCAGGATCGCCGAAAGCCCGGTCCCGCCGGCCACCAGTACCAGTGGCCGCACGACCGGGCGCAGATAGAAGCCGCCCTTGCTGCACCGCATCGCGATCCGGTCACCGGGCTTGGCCCGATCACGCAGATAATCCGACATCTCGCCGTGCGGCAGCAGGCGAACGATGAACTCCACCGTGCTAGCACCATCGGCAGGATGGGCGTAGGAGTAGTTGCGCCAGGACGTCGTACCGGGAACCTTGAGCTGGGCGAACTGCCCCGCCTGGTAGGACAGCGAACCCAGCTCGGAGACGTCGATGCGCAGCAAGGCGGTGCTCGCCGAGACGTGCTCCACCGCGAGCACCGTCCCGGTGGCCGCGACCAGCCGGGCGGCGTTGTCGTCGGCGGGATACTGCAGGCTGATCAGACAGTCCGAGGTGGCAAAGGTCTGACAGGTCAGTACCTTTCGGGCATCACGTTCCACCTCGGACAAGCCCTCGGTGCGGCCCATCTCGTACTCGCCGGAGGTACAGGTCGCCACACAGGTGCCACAGATCCCGCTCTGGCATTCGTTGACGATCGCGACGCCGTGTTCTTCGGCGGCCTCCAGGATCGACTGGTCCGGCTGCGCCGGCATCGTCTTCTGCGTTCCATCGGAATAGCGGACGGTGATCTGCCGAGGTTGCATATCGCTGCCTTCCCAGTCGGTTTCGATCTCGATCAGACGACTAAGCCAGCGGGCTTCTTGGCGATGCGGGCATTCAGACGTGGCATGACTTCCTCGGCCAGCAGGCGCATCGATTCCTTCCACGGGCCGGGGTTGTCGCGGTAGTCGAAGCCCAGAATCAACAGGTGACCGAATCCGCCGACCTGGTCGTAGGTGGCTTCGAGTTTGTCGACCACCGTCTCCACCGATCCGACCACAAAGGTGTTCTCGGCCAGGTACTCCGGTGTGACGTCCTCGTCGGGGACCGACGGATTGTGCTTGTAGAACTTGGTCATGCCGAACATCCGGAAAGTCGGCAGGACGTACTCGCGCATGTTGCGGCCCATCATGCCGTCGACGGCATAGCGGAAGGCCTGCTCGTCGGTCTCGGCGACCACGACCTCGCGGACCAGTCGCCAGTCCTTACGGTCCGGTGTCCGCCCGGAGCGGGCCGCGCCTTCGAGCACCGCGTCCCAGTGGGTGGCCACGTATTCGGCGTTGAGGTCGAGGCTCATCGGTAGGTACCCGCGCTCACCGGCGAGCTTCAGTGTCTCCGAGCCGGCGCTGAACCCGGTGACCCCGATCGGCGGGTGCGGCGCCTGGAACGGTTTGATGTGCCGCTTCATCAGACCCTCGAACATCGGCGCAATACCGTTGGCGTTCCAGTACTTTCCGCGATACTCCCAGGGCTGATCCTCGGTCCAGACCTTGAGCATGATCTCGAGCGCCTCGCGGGTCATCTCGCGATGCTCGCCGTTCTGCCCGTCGACGTCGAACAGGGCCCAGTCCCCCGGGATACCGCTGGCGCCGACGCCGAGCATGAACCGGCCCTGCGCGAGGTGGTCGAAGTAGGCGACACGGTGCGCGAGTTCGACCGGGTGGTGGTACGGCAGCAGGTGCGCGCCCGGGGCGAGCTTGATGTTCTTGGTCCGCAACAGGGCCTGAGCCAGCAGCAGGTCGGGGGCGCAGATCGGTTCCCACGGCACAGTGAAATGTTCGCCGACCCAGGCCTCGACGTAGCCCAGCTGATCAGCCAGCTCGATGAGCTCCAAGTCCCACTGTGTCGCGTCGTAAAGGCTGCGCTCCGGTGGATGCGCCGGCATCAGGAAGAGTCCGATTTCCATCTCAATCTCTCTCGTTAGGGACCGCACAAGCACGTATCGACTGCGACGTACACCACAGTACTAGCAAGATACTTGGCTCGACGCAAGATGCATCCCGCTACGTAATTTATCTCTCATCTGTCGCCAAATCGCCGTACTGGCTATGGACATAGCGCGGAGACCCCGCGTAGCGTGCTGCTTGCGCGGCAGGGCCGCCGCCGCGAGGAAGGGAGCATCGGTGCAGCATTTCGACTACATCGAGTACGACGTGATCGACGATGGCCGGATCGCCGTCGTCACGCTGGATCGCCCAAAACAGCGCAACGCGCAGAACCGGGGGATGCTCGTCGAACTCGGGACGGCGTTCGAACTGGCCGAAGAGGACGACACCGTGCGGGTGGTCATCCTGCGCGGTGCGGGACCGTGCTTCTCGGCGGGCCACGATCTCGGCTCCAGCGACGACGTCCGGGAGCGCTCCCCCGGTCCCGGTCAGCACCCCACCTACCAGTGCAACGGCGGAACGCTGACCGGCGCCGATGCCCGGCACCGGCAGGAGTGGCACTACTTCTTCCAGAACACCAAGCGGTGGCGCAACCTACGGAAGATCACCATCGCCGAGGTACACGGACTGGTCCTGTCGGCGGGCCTGATGCTGACCTGGTGCTGCGATCTCATCGTCGCCGGCGAGGACACGACCTTCGCCGACGTAGTGGGCACCCGGCTGGGCATGTGTGGCGTGGAGTACTTCGGCCATCCCTGGGAATTCGGGCCACGCAAGGCAAAAGAGCTCCTGCTCACCGGCGATTCGATGAGCGCCGACGAGGCACACGCCCTCGGGATGGTCAGCAAGGTCTTCCCGAGCGACGAGCTGTCGGCCCGCACCATTGAGTTCGCCCGCCGGATCGCCAAGGTGCCGACCATCGCGGCACTGCTGATCAAGGAATCGGTGAACCAGACCGTGGACGCCATGGGCTTCTCCACCGCCCTCGATGCCTGCTTCACGCTGCATCAGCTCAACCACTCGCATTGGGCCGAGCGCAACGGCAATCCGCTGGGTATCGGGACCGTCGAGGACGGTCTCGAGGACTGGCGGCTTGCGCCTGAGATCCTGCCCGCGGCCAAGCACCGCCCCTGACTCGCGGAGCACACGTGGACATCGACTACCCCATCGAAGCGCACGCGTTCCGCGACCAGATCCGAGCATTCCTCGGCGAGCACCTGCCCGCCGGATGGCAAGGACCGGGTGCGCTGGCGCCCGACGAACGCGCACAAGTGCGGCACTGGTGGCGCAAGTTGCTCGCCGACCGCGGCCTGGTCGCCGTGTCCTGGCCCACCCGATACGGCGGCGGCGGGCTGTCCGTGATCGAACAGGTGGTTCTGGCCGAGGAGTTCGCCAGGGCCGGCGCGCCGGAACGCGAAGAGAACGACTCGATCGGCATCGACCTGCTGGGCAACACCCTGATCGCGCTGGGCACCGAGGACCAGAAGGCACGCTTCCTGCCCCGCATCCTGACCGGCGAAGACCGCTGGTGCCAGGGCTTCTCCGAGCCGGACGCGGGATCGGATCTGGCGGCGGTGCGGACCCGAGCGGTACTCGACGGCAGGGATGGGGCGAGCGAAGCGACGGGGGAACAACACTGGGTGCTCAACGGGCAGAAGATCTGGACCTCCGCAGGCCCGACGGCCAACTGGATCTTCGTGCTGGCGCGCACCGACGCCGCCGCACCCAAGCACAAGGGTCTGTCCATGCTGCTGGTGCCGATCGACCAGCCCGGTGTCGTCGTACGGCCCATCGTCAACGCCGCCGGGCACGCCTCGTTCTCGGAAGTGTTCTTCACCGACGCCAGGGCCGCGGCCGCCGATGTCCTCGGCGGTGTCGGCGGCGGCTGGGCAACCGCGATGACGGTGCTCGGCTTCGAGCGGGGATCCCAGATCACCACGGCGGCAATCGAGTTCGGCCGCGACCTCGACCGGCTTCGGCAGCTCGCCCGAGACCGCGGTGTGCACGACGATCCCCACGTCCGCGACGAACTGGCCTGGTGCTATTCGCGAGTGCAGATCCTGCGCTATCAGGGCTACCGTGGGTTGACCGCGCTACTGAACGGGCAGCGGCCCGGCGCCGAGGCCGCGGTCAACAAAGTGATCTGGAGCGAGTACTTCCGGCGCTGCACCGACCTCGCCGTCGAGATCCTCGGTCTCGACGCGCTGTGCCCCGAGGGGTCGGGCAACGGCGAGGCCCTGATCATTGCCGCCCCCGGGACTCCCAACTCGTCATCGTGCTGGCTCGACGAGCTGCTCTACGCACGGGCGGCGACGATCTACGCCGGCAGCTCGCAGATTCAGCGCAACGTCATCGGCGAGAAGCTCCTGGGACTACCGAAAGAGCCCCGCTGACATGGATTTCCGTTACAGCACAGAGCAAGAGGACTTCCGTAGTTCGGTACGCGGCTTCCTGCAGGACGCCGCGCCTCTGTCACGGGTACGCGAAGTGGCCACCGACGCCGGTCATGACGAACGGCTCTGGCAGCGGCTGTGCCGGGAGCTGGAGTTACCCGGACTGCACGTGCCCGTCCAGTACGGCGGAGTGGGCGCCTCCCTTTCCGAGGCGGCGATCGTCATGGAGGAGTTGGGCCGGGCGCTGACCCCGGTGCCGCTGGCCACCCATCTCTTCGCGGTCCACGCCATTCTGCGGATGGGCGACGAGGAGCAGCGCGCCCGGCTGCTTCCGGGCCTGGCGTGCGGAGACCAGGTCGCCGCGTTCGCTGCGACGGCCACCGCACCCGTGACAGCCACCCGCACGGCCGGCGGCACCACACTCGATGGCGTGTGCGGTCCGATCCTGCACGGTCACGTGGCGGACCTGTTCGTCGTACCGGCGTGCGCCGACGGTGAGGTCGGACTGTATGCCGTGCGCGCCGACAGTCCCGGCGCCACGGTCGCATCGCTACGCTCCTTCGACATCACCCGCCCGGCCGCGCGCCTGACGCTGCGAGGGGCCGAGGCCGAACCGCTCGAGGCGGCGCCGCCGTCCGAGATCGATCGGGTGGTGGACACCGCACGGGTGCTGCTGGCCGCCGAAATGCTCGGCGGCGCCGAGGCGTGCCTGGCACTGTCCGTCGACTACGCCTGCAGCAGAATGCAATTCGACCGCCCGATCGGCACGTTCCAGGCGGTCAAGCACATGTGTGCGGAGATGATGATCGAGATCGACGCGACTCGCGTCGCGGTGATGTACGCGGCCATGAGCGCGGAGGACCCCGACGAGTTGGCGGTCAGCGCTCCGCTGGTGAAGGCCCAGGCCGCCGACACCTTCACCCTGTGCGCGGGCTCGGCGATCCAGGTACACGGGGGCATCGCCTTCACCTGGGAGCACGATCTGCACCTGTACTTCCGCCGAGCCAAGACCACCGCAGCGCTTTTCGGCAACAGCACCCACCATCGGGCGCTGCTTGCCGACCGCGTCGGCCTGTAACACGCCATCTAGAGGAGCCAGCGATGACGACCTCGGTGTCCACCGGAATCACCCTCAGCGACGTCCTCTCCAGGCATGCCCGCGTGCGGCCCGGCAACGTCGGGTTCATCGACCCGAACCGCCGCGTCACGTTCGGCGAACTCGACGCACGGGTGACCCGGCTGGCCAACGCGCTGACCCAACGCGGCATCGGCCGCGGCGACCGGGTGGCGATACTGGCCCTCAACAGTCTCGAGGTCGTCGAGACCTGGCTGGCCACCATGCGGGTCGGCGCGATCGTGGTGCCGATCAACTTCCGGCTGGTCGCCGACGAGGTCGCCTACGTACTGGCCGACAGCGGTTCGGTGGCCGTCGTCGTGGATCTCGCGCTGGCGCCGGTACTCGAGCAGGCCCGGACGACGGCCGGCTCGGTGCACACGGTGCTGACGATCGGGGGCGACCTCGACGACGTCATCGACGCGGCACCCCAGACTCCCGTCGCCGCCGATGCCGCCGACGAGGATCCCGCCTTCATCGTCTACACCTCGGGGACAACAGGTTTCCCCAAAGGGGCGGTGCTCAGCCACCGCAACCTGTATCTGCACGCGGTCAGTTCGATCGCCACGCTGGGGCACCGTGCCGATGACGACTGCTGGATGGGCGTCGCCCCGCTGTTCCATACCGCCGGGGTGTCGGGGACCTTGCCGGCCTTTCTGACCGGCGGCAAGGTCGTCATCCCGCCGTCGGGGGGATTCGACGCCGAAGCGATCGTGCGCACCGTCGTCGAGGAGCAGGTGACCTCGTGCTGGATGACCCCGGCGCAATGGCAGATCGTCTGCGCCATGGAGGGACTCAGCGGTTGGGACCTGTCCGGCGTGCGGCGGATCTGGTGGGGTGCCGCGCCGGCGTCCACCACACTGCTCGCGCAGATGAGTGCCGCGTTCCCGCACGCCGAGATCATCGCCGCGTTCGGCCAGACCGAATGCAGCCCCATCACCTGCCTGCTCCGCGGCGAGGACGCGATCCGCAAGATCGGGTCGGTGGGGACCCCGATGCTCAATGTCGAGGTGCGCATCGTCGATGACGACATGCTCGACGTCGAACCGGGAGCCGTCGGCGAGATCGTCTATCTCGGCCCGCTGGTGATGAAGGAGTACTGGAACAAGCCGGCCGAAACCGCCGAAACGCTTCGCGGCGGATGGTTCCATTCCGGCGACCTCGTCCGGCAGGATGAGGAGGGCTACATCTACGTGGTGGACCGGAAGAAGGACATGATCATCTCCGGCGGTGAGAACATCTACAGCGCCGAAGTCGAGAACGTCCTTGCCGGGCACCCGAAGATAGCCGAAGTCGCCGTCATCGGAATCCCGGACCCGACCTGGGGTGAGACGCCGCTGGCGGTGATCGTGCCGCGTGATCCCGCCGACCCACCCACCGGTGCGGACGTCGAAGCGCACTGCCGCGTACATCTGGCCGCGTACAAGAGGCCGCGGCATGTGGAGATCGTCGAGGCGCTGCCGCGCAACGCGAGCGGCAAGGTGCTCAAGAACGTGCTGCGCGACGAGCACGGCGGGCAGCGGTCCTATGCCGCCGGGACCGACGACGTTCCCCTCCTCGAGGAGACCATCGGCGCGAACTTCGAGCGCACCGCCTCGGCCTATCCCGACACCGAGGCGCTCGTCGATGTCCCCAGCGGACATCGCTGGACCTACGCCGAACTCGACGAGGAGATCGATCTCGTCGCCCGCGCGTTGATGGCCAGCGGCATCGACAAAGGCGACCGGGTCGGCATCTGGGCACCCAACTGTGCGCAGTGGGTCATCAGCCAATACGCCACCGCCAAGGTCGGGGCGATCCTGGTCACCATCAACCCCGCCTACCGCACCCATGAACTCGCCTACGTCCTGCGCCACGCCGGCGTGCGGATGCTGTTGTCGGCCAGTGAATTCAAGGGCTCCGACTACCGCAGCATGGTGGCCGAGGTACGCCTCGAGGTCACCGAGCTGGCCGAGGTGGTGTTCATCGACTCCGACGAGTGGGAATCGCTTCGGCAACGGGCCGGTGCGGTCTCGGCGGACGAGCTGCGCTCCCGGATGGACTCCCTCGCACCGTCGGAGCCGATCAATATTCAATACACCTCCGGCACAACAGGTTCGCCCAAGGGGGCGGTGCTGTCACATCGCAATGTCCTCAACAACGGCTTCTTCGTCACCGAGCTGATCAACTTCGGCCCGGGCGACCGGCTGTGTATCCCGGTGCCGTTCTACCACTGCTTCGGCATGGTGATGGGCAACCTCGGCTGCACCACCCACGGGGCCACCATGGTGATCCCGGCGGCGGGCTTCGATGCCGCGGCGACACTGGCGGCGGTGCAAGCCGAGCAGTGCACCGCGCTCTACGGGGTGCCGACGATGTTCATCGCGATGCTCGGACATCCCGACCTGGCGCAGCGCGACGTGTCCTCGCTGCGGACCGGAATCATGGCAGGGGCCCCCTGCCCGGTGGAGATCATGAAGCGCTGCCTCGCCGAGCTCAACATGTCCGAGGTCGCGATCGCCTACGGGATGACCGAGACGTCGCCGGTGTCGTGTCAGACCCTCGTCGACGACGACCTCGAACGGCGCACGGCCACCGTGGGCCGCGCGCATCCGCACGTAGAGATCAAGATCGTCGACCCGGACACGGGAGCGACGGTGAAGCGGGGTCAACCCGGCGAATTTTGCACCCGCGGCTATTCGGTGATGCTCGGCTACTGGCACGACGAGGAGAAGACTCGCGACGCCATTGACGACGAGGGCTGGATGCACACCGGCGATCTGGCCGTGATGCGGCAGGACGGCTACTGCCAGATCGTCGGCCGGATCAAGGACATGGTGATCCGCGGCGGCGAGAACGTCTACCCGCGCGAGATCGAGGAGTTCCTGCACACCCATCCCGACATCGACGACGTCCAGGTGATCGGCGTTCCTGATCCGAAGTACGGCGAAGAGATCTGCGCATGGATCAAGCTGCGAGCCGGGGCAAGCAGCCTGGATACCGATGCGGTGCGCGCGTTCTCAGCCGGAAAGCTCGCGCACTACAAGATCCCGCGCTACGTCCACATCGTCGACGAGTTCCCGATGACGGTGACGGGCAAGGTGCGCAAGGTCGACATGCGCGCCGACACCGTGCGGCTACTCGGCCTTCAGTGAACGCCTTCCATGAGACTGCTGATCCGCGGGGCCACCACCCACACGATCGCACCGACGGCGATCGCGACCAGCCCCAGGATGCCGAAGTAGGCCACCTCGTGGTCGGCGTCGTAGTACTTCGCGAGCACACCTGACATCGCGGTACCCAGGCCCACTGAGAAGAAGTACAGCGCCATCATCTGAGCCCGGAAGGCATTGGGCGCCAACTGAGTTGTCACCGACAGGCCGATTGGCGACAGCATCAGCTCGGACACGGCGAACACCGCCATGATGGCGACGACGAGCAGTGCGGGGACGCTGCGCCCACTCGTCGCGGCCATCGGCAGGAACAGCAGGAACGCCGCGCCCATCCCGATGACGCCGTAGGCGAACTTGCGGGGTGTGGTCGGGGCGCGCCGACCGAGCTTGGTCCACATCAGTGCGAACAGCGGCGACAGCAGGATGATCCACACCGGCTCGATCGAGCCGATCCAGTTCGACGGTGCCGTCCAGCCGAAGATCGACCAGTTCATCCGTTCGTCGGAGTACACCGCCAGCACGGTGAAGATCTGCTGGAACAGCGACCAGAACACCGCGTTAGCGATGAACAGCGGGATGAACGCGCGTACCCGGGTGCGCTCGAGCGCGTCGACCCGGGGACTGTTCAGCATCAACGCGAAGTAGGCGATCGACGCCACGATGATGACGCCGGTGGTGACCTGCGACAGGTTGGCCAAGGTGATCACACCGACGACGAACGCGACGACGACCACCACGAGCACCACCGCTGCTGCGGCGGCGGTGCGCCAGAAGTCTGTGCGTGACAACGGGTGTGGCACAGTCCTGCCGTACTCACCCAGGTTGCGCCGGAACGCGACGTACTGGGCGAGCCCGAGCGCCATTCCGATCGCGGCGGCGCCGAACCCGTAGTGGAAGCCGAGATTCGTCTGCAGCAGGCCGGTGATCAGCGGACCGATGAAGGCCCCCAGATTGATACCCAGATAGAACAGGGTGAATCCGCCGTCGCGGCGCGGGTCGCCCTCCTCGTAGAGCGTGCCCAGCAGCGAGGACGCGTTGGCCTTCAACGCTCCGGACCCCAGGGCGATCAACACCAGACCGACCGCCACACCGGACAGCCCGGGCAGGAGCGCCAGGGCGATGTGACCGCACATGACGACCACCCCGCCGTAGAACACGGTGCGTTCCATGCCGAGCACCCGGTCGGCGATCCAGCCGCCCAGGACCGTCGAAAGGTAGACCAGACCGCCGTAGGCGCCGACGATGCCGGTGGCCGTCGCTTTCGGTAGCGCCAGGCCACCGTCGGCCAGCGAGTAGTAGAGGTAGTACCCGAGGATCGTGAGCATCCCGTAGAACGAGAAGCGCTCCCACAGTTCGACGCCGAACAGGTTCGCCAGACCGATGGGATGCCCGAAGAGGGTACGAGGCGCGGGGTTTCCGGCCCGCTCTGCGAGTTCAGCCATCGGACAACCATGCCACGCCAGCGCCGCCGATAAACTCCGGTCGTGAAAGTCCTCGCGATCCATGTCGCCCCGGGTACTCGGCTGCCGGTCAAGGCCGTGGATGCGGTGCAGGCCGAGGCCGGCAAGGGGTTGGTCGGTGACCGCTACCACGGCACCCGGCGCCGGCAGGTGACCATCCAGTCCCAGGAGTTCCTCGACCGCGCGGCAGCGGATCTCGGTTACGAGTTCGACCCGGGAGCCACCCGACGCAACATCACCGTGGACGCCGGTGAGATTCCCACCAGGCCCGGCACCCGGATACGCATCGGCGACGTCGAACTCGAGGTCGTCCGGGTGGCGGCGCCGTGCCGACTGCTCGACGACAGCGTTGGGCCGGGGGCGGCGGCCGCGTTGCGACGCCGGGCCGGCTCGGCATGCCAGGTGCTGACATCCGGGACGATCCGGGTCGGGGATGCCGTCGAGATCAGCGCAGCGAGTACCGAATCGGCAGGTGCTTGACGCCACCGACGAAAGTGCTGGCGGCGATCTGGGGCTCACCGGCGAACTCGATGGACTTGATCCGCGGGATCAGTTCGGAGAAGAAGCTGTTCATCTCCATCCGGGCCAGCGAGGCGCCGAGGCAGAAGTGCACGCCGTAGCCGAAGGACAGATGCTTGTTGGGGTCGCGGCCGACGTCGAATCGCATCGGGTCGGCGAACACCTCCTCGTCTCGGTTGGCCGAAACATAGGACAGCAGAAGCGATTCGCCCTTGGCAATCGGCACACCGCGAACCTCGGTGTCGGCCTGCGCGGTGCGCATGAACTCGCGCACCGGCGTCGCGCACCGGATCATCTCCTCCACCGCGGTGCCCATCAGACCGAGGTCGCCCTGCAGCCGGGCCAGCTCGCCGGGATTGCGCAGCAGTTCGAGCAATCCGCCCGCGATGCCGGCGCTGGTGGTGTCGTGTCCAGCGCTGGCCACGATGACGTAGTAGGACAGCGTGTCCATGTCCGAGAGGGGCTCGCCATTGATCTTCGCGTTGGCGACGGCCGAGGCCAGATCGTCGGTCGGGGTTTCGCGGCGCGAGGCGGTCAGCGCGGCGAAGTAGGCGAAGAAGTCCATCAGCGTGGCCAGCAGTGCCTCCTGGTCGACATCACGCTGGAACTCCGAGTCCTCGCTGCCGAACAGTTCCTGGGTGAGCGCGAGCATGCGGGGGAAGTCGGACTCCGGCAGACCCAGCAGCGTCAGGATGACGTAGAGCGGGTAGTTGACCGCGATCTCCTGAGCGAAGTCGAGTTCCGGCCCCTTCTCCACCATGATGTCGACGTACCGCTTGGCCAGCTCGTCGCAGCGCGCCTTGAGGACACGCAGCGCCGACGGCTTGAACCAGTCCGCGCCGATCTTGCGCAGGTCCCGGTGATGCGGGTCGTCGATGTGGATCAGGGTGGCCAGGCCCATGCCGGCCTCCCGGTCGGCGCGCATCTGCGCATCCAGCGCCGTAGGCAGCAGCACCGCCCGCGGATCGTTGGTGAACAGGTCGTTCTGGCGTTCGATGTCCATGATGTCGGCGTGCTTGGTGATGGCCCAGAACGGGTCGAAGCCCTCCGCGTCCACCCAGGACACCGGGGCGTGGGCTCGAAGATGGGCCAGCGCCTCATGCAGCCGCTTCTCGTCGGCGTAGGCCGCTGGTTCGGCCAGCACGCGCCCGGCCGGGTCCATGATCCGTGTCGTCATCTGTTGTTGCTCCTCGCCGGCGGGTGATCTGACGTAATCTAGAACGAATTCGTTCCAGATTATGACCGGCGCCACAAATGGTCAAGGATGTGCCCATGGCAGTCGACGGCCGCACCTACGGCGGGCTCACCGCACAGCAGCGCTCGCAGGAGCGCCGCGAGCGGCTGCTCGACGCTGGACGCGCGCTGGTCGCCGAGGTTGGCGTCGCTCCCCTGACCGTCGATCTGGTCTGCCAGCGGGCCGGCCTGAGCAAGCGCTACTTCTACGCGGAGTTCGCGACCAAGGACGATCTGCTCGACGCCTGCGCCGACGATCTGTACACCAGGATCTACGCCGGTGCGGTGGAGGTGGTGCGCACGGCCCCGATGGACGAACGGGTGAAGCGTTCGGTGCGCCTCACCCTGCGACTGCTGGCGTCCAACCCCTCGGACGCCCGCCTGTACATGGAATCACCCGGATTCCCCCGGCTGCGTGCACGTCAACAACGGGCCGTCAGCGACCTCACCGAGTTGATGGCAGCGGACGGTCTGCCGTACACGGGCAGGCCCAAGCCCCACGTCGATCGGGTGCTGGCGACCCGAGCGCTGGTCACCGCCACCACCGAGCTGATCACCGGCTGGCTGCAGGGGGACATCGACACCGACGAGGACACCTTGGTCGCCACTATCACCGCCGTCTCGCTCGGGGCGGCGGCCAACATCTGAGGGCTACTTGCCGAGTCCCTTCGCCATGAACCTGCCGACGGTCTCGACCGCGCGACGCCGGCTCATCAGACGGGTATTGATGAGCGTGAAGAGGTGGTTGGCCCGCCCCGGAGTCACCATGTGCCTGCGTCCGATCGCCGAAAGTATCTCGGCTGCACAGTCATCGCGATCGGCGATCTGCCACGTGGGGTACTTCGCCAGCGCGTCACCCTGAGTGTTCATCAAGCCGGCCGACACCACGAGGACCTCGACACCGGTGCGACGCAACTCGAACCAGAGCGCCTCGCCAAAGGCGATCTGGAACGCCTTGTTGGCGGCGTAGGCGCCGGTGTACGGCGTCGGGGTCAACCCGGCGGCCGAGGACACGATGACGACCGCACCCCTGCCCCGGTCGACCATCATGGTGGCCAGGGGGTGGATGAGGTTGACGTAGGCACGGGCGTTGATGTCGATCATCGCGTTGTGGACCTCGAGTGGCATGTCGAGAATCGTCGGCGTGTCCTTCGGGGTGAACATGTGGTTGCAGATCAGCACGTCCACGTCGATATCGTTGAGCGCGTTCAGGATTGGTGGGTAGGACCCAAGGTCTGAGAGATCGGCAGCAATCGGGCGAACCTGCACCCCGTATGCCGAACGAAGTTCGGCAGCCCTGGCGTGCAGGTCCTCGTCGAGGATGTCAACCAGCACGAGGTTGATCTGGTGGCCGGCCAGCCGGCGGGCCAGTGCGAACCCGAGTCCCTCGGCGCGGGCGCTGCCGGTCACGAGCGCCCACGATCCGGTGAAACGGTCGACCGGGTGGGCAGCCGTCACGGTGTTCCCGTCACCGGTGCGTTCACGTCATCGGCGGCCAGGACCAGAGCCACCGCGTCGTCCAGTGCCCCCGTCATCGCGCCGTACCCGCCGGGGGTCGAGCGTGCATGCAGCAATGCTCCGGAGAAGATCATGTGCAGCGTCGGGGCGATCACGCCAGGGTGGCCGGGCCCCAGTGAGGCGTTGATCCGTCGGCTGATCTCGCCGGCGATCTTCATTCGGACAGCCTCGACCGCGGCGTCGTCGGCGATGATCGCGATCGTGCAGGCATCGGCCAGATAGGGCCGGTCGGCCATCAGCAGCAGCAGGCTGCGCAGCTGCGCCTTGACCCGTGTCGCCGCGGTGTCGTTGACGTCGGTGAAGGTCGGGGCGTCGAGCAGGAGCCGCAGATACACCTCGGCCACCAACGCCTCCTTGGAGGGGAAGTAGGTGTAGGCCGTCGTCGGCGAGACACCGGCCCTGGCCGCCACCGCCCGCACCGTCAGATCGCTGTAGGGGACCTCGGTTAGCTCCTCCACCGTCGCGTCGAGCACCTTGCGGATACTTTGCTCGGACCGCAGGTTTTTGCGCCGACGCACGGGCGAGCCAGCGACCTCGGCCGATACTTTTCCGGACACCTGTTCAGATTAAGCAGTGGTGCGCCGATTGGCAAGGACGCTCTAGACGGACCGATCCGCGGCGGCGGCGATCGCCGCCGTGATCGTGCGGACCAGGTGACTGTCCAGCTTCCAGCACTGCCAGAACAGCGGGATATCCAGGTGCGCGTCACTGATCCGGACGAACGAGCCCGCCGCGATGTCCGGTGCGGCCAGCATCTCCGGGAACATGCCCCAGCCCAGGCCGGCACGAACCGCGGCGCCGAATCCGTCCGAGGTCGGAACATAGTGCGTCGGCCTGTCGACGTCACGGCGGAACGCCTTGCGAATCAACATGTCCTGCAGGGCATCGTCGCGATTCCACGCCATCGACGGGGCGCCGGCCACGGCCCGCGCGGTGAACCCGTCGGGCAGGTGGCGCTCGACGTAGCCGGGGCTGGCCACCGGCACGTACCGCATCACCCCCACCGGCTGCACACGGCAGCCGGCCACCGGAGTCCGCTCGGTGGTGACCGCACCCATCACCGTCCCTTCCCGCAGCAGGCGCGCCGAGTGGTCCTGGTCCTCGATACGGATGTCGAGCAACACGTCCGGCAATGTCTGGAACACCGCGGTGAACCATGTCGACATCGAATCCGCGTTCACTGCGATCGACACCCGGGCCAGCCGGCCGTCGCCGCCCGTCTCACGCAGGGCTTCGGACTCCAGCAGGGCCATCTGTGTGGCCAGCCGCAGCAGCGGCACACCGGCTTTCGTTGGCGCACAGGGCTTCTGCCGCACCACCAGAACCTGGCCGACGCGTTGCTCCAGAGCCTTGATCCGCTGGCTCACCGCCGACGGTGTCACGTGCAGCCGATCGGCAGCCGCGTCGAAGCTGCCGAGTTCGATCACCGCGGCGAAGGCCGCCAGTTGATCTCCGTCGATAGCCACATTAGCGATACTAATTGCAGTGAAGATTCATTAGTTGGACTTCATCACCGGGCGTGCCTACCGTCGACGCCATGACCTCGTCCCTGCTCGTCGGGTTCGCGACCGCCCTGACGCTGATCGCGGCCATCGGCGCCCAGAACGCCTTCGTGCTCCGACAGGGCATTCGCGGCGAGCACGTCGCGGCAGTGGTCAGTGTCTGCGCGATCTCCGATCTGCTGCTGATCACAGCGGGCATCGCCGGGGTCGGCGCCCTCATCACCGCCCATCCGCAGACCGTCACGATCGCCAAGTTCGGCGGCGCGGCGTTCCTGTTCGGCTACGGGGCCCTGGCCGCGCGTCGTGCGCTGCGCCCGTCGACGATGACCGCAACCCCGGACGGCCCGGCCCGGCTGGTCTCGGTGGTCCTGACCTGCCTCGCCCTGACCTTCCTGAACCCGCATGTGTATCTCGACACGGTCGTGCTGCTGGGAACGATCGCCAACCAGCACGGCGATCGGTGGCTGTTCGGCGTCGGTGCGGTCAGCGCGAGCGTCGTGTGGTTCACCACCCTGGGGTTCGGAGCCCGCCGGTTGGCGGGCTTGTTCGCCACCCCGGCCACCTGGCGGATCCTCGACGGAGTCATCGCGGTAACCATGATCGCCCTGGCCCTCTCGCTTGTCCTCACGTGACCGGGAAACCGAAACGTCGAGCAGGCGATCGGCGCACATAAGTCCGGCCCGGCGCCGGATTGGGCTAATGTCGCGCCGTGGGCACGCACTTGAGCAGGCGTGGGTTCCTGGGAGTCGCCGGCGCGGCCGGATTACTGTTCGCCACGGCATGTTCGCCGAACGGCTCCGGGGGCTCCACTCCGAAATCCGTCACCGTCAAACACATCTTCGGCGAGACCACACTGACCGCCCCGCCCAAACGGGTGATCAGCGCCGGGTTCACCGAGGGTGACGACCTGCTGGCCGTCGGCGTCGTCCCGATCGCCGTCACCAACTGGTTCGGGGATCAGCCGTTTGGTGTATGGCCCTGGGCTGCACCCAAACTCGGTACCGCACAACCCGTTGTACTCAACTTGGACAACGGGATTCAGGTCGACGCGATCGCGAAACTCAAACCCGACCTGATCGTCGCCGTCAACGCCGGACTGGATGCGGATACCTACCAGAAGCTCAGTGCCATCGCGCCCACCATCGCCCAGTCCGGCGGCGACGCCTTCTTCGAACCGTGGAAGGACCAGGCCACCGCCGTCGCCACGGCGGTGTTCCAGGCCGACACGATGAAGCAGTTGATCACCGGCATCGACACCAGGTTCTCCGACGTGGCCAAGAACAATCCCGGCTTCAAAGACAAGAAGGCAGTGCTGCTGGCCGGCAGCTTCTACGGCGGCACCCTCACCGCGACCCTGCCCGGGTGGCGCACCGAGTTCCTCACCGCCATGGGCTTCCAGATTCCCGACGGCCTCGGAGCCTTCGCCGTGGACGACCACCGCGCTGCGATCCCCCGCGACAAACTGGGCGAGGCCCTCGACGGCGCCGACGTGCTGATCTGGTCCACCGAAAGTGACGCCGACCAGGCTGCGCTGCTGGCCGATCCCGGCGTCGCCGCGCTGAGCGCAGCCAAGAAGAACCGCAACGTGTTCACCGGCAAGGACCTGGCCGGGGCGATCGCCTTCTCCTCGCCGCTGTCCTATCCCCTGGTGGCCGATCAGTTGCCGGCACTGCTCTCGCGCGCGCTGGGCTGAGCGAAGCATGTTTGGATAGCACCCGTGACAAGTAGCCAGACCGACGCCCCACGACAGGACGCGCCCATCCCGGGCTTCGCGCAGGTCGGCTCTCGCTACTATCCGGGCCTCGTCGCCGTCTTCACCGCGCTGGTGATCATCTCCAACGTCACCGCCACCAAGGGCGTCGCCTTCGGGCCGATCATCACCGACGGCGGATTTATCGTCTTCCCGTTGACGTACGTGATCGGCGACGTGCTCTCCGAGGTCTACGGCTTCAAGGCCGCCCGGCGCGCCATCATCCTGGGTTTCGCGATGAACGGCCTGGCGGCTCTGGCGTTCTGGGTGACGATCTATCTGCCTGCCGCCGACTTCTACACCAATCAAGAACATTTCGAGAACATCGTCCACGCCTACACCCAGTTGATCGTGGCAGGACTGGCCGGGTTCATCGTCGGGCAGACCATCAACGCCTGGACCGTGGTCAAGATCAAGGAGCGCACCAAGGAGAAACACCTCTGGGCGCGGCTGGTGGGCTCGACCTTCGCCGGCCAACTCGGCGACACCCTAGTGTTCTGCAGCATTGCCGCGGGAGCCATCGGCATCACCACCTTCGGCGACTTCGCCACCTATACCGCGCTGGGCTGGATCTACAAGACTGCCGTCGAGGTGGTCATGCTGCCGATCACCTACCGTGTCATCGCCTACATCAAGCGACACGAACCCACCTACACCGCCATGGTGTGACGGCAGCGATAAATATGAGATGCGTGGCAGGTCTGAGTCTTTGGTAAGGCAGTTCTGGCAGTGCTCCAAAACCCGCGAACCCCAACCGAAGACGGATCTACCGTCGGTGAATGAGTGTGACGACAGATCTCATGGTGTCCAACTCGATCCTTGACTACGGCGATCAGGCGCTGCTGCTGGAGTGCCGGTCCGCCGATGAGGTGCTTGCGCTCACCGCGGCGCTGAACCGCGAGCCGATCCCGGGGGTGCTCGACATCGTGCCGGGCGCCCGAACCGTGCTGGTCAAGCTCGCGGGGCCGCGCTACCAGAGCGCGGCGCGGCAGCTCGTGAGCACACTCGCCATCGACGAGAACGGCGGCTCCGCGGCGCTCGAGGGACACACCGACGTCGTGATCGACGTCGTCTACGACGGCGCCGACCTCGCCGACGTCGCCGCCCACACCGGCCTGGACATCGCCGGCGTCATCGAGGCTCATACCGCGACACCGTGGCGAGTCGGATTCGGTGGATTCGCGCCAGGTTTCGCCTACCTGATCGCGGGTGACCCACGGCTGAACGTGCCGCGGCGCAGCGAGCCGCGTACCAAAGTGCCCGCCGGATCAGTCGGTCTGGCAGGCGAATTCAGCGGTGTCTATCCCCGCCAGTCGCCGGGCGGGTGGCAGCTGATCGGACACACCGATGCGGTGCTCTGGGATATCCACCGGCCTCAGCCGGCACTGCTGCTGCCCGGTATGCAGGTGCGGTTCCGGGCCGTGTGAGGAGGCGACGTGATCACCCTCGAGATTCTGCGCACCGGTCCGCTGGCGCTGGTCGAAGACCTCGGCCGCCCAGGGCGGGCCCACATGGGCGTCACCCGGTCCGGCGCGGCCGACCGGCGGTCGCACCGCCTGGCCAACCGGCTGGTGGCCAACCCCGACGACTGGGCCACCGTCGAGGTGATGCTGGGCGGGTTCACGGCCCGGGTCCGTGGTGGTGACCTCGACGTCGCGGTGACAGGTGCCGACACCGATCCCGCGGTGAACGGAGTGCCGTTCGGCACCAACAGCATTCATCATGTCCGCGATGGTGAGGTGATCTCACTGGGAGCGCCGCGGGCCGGGGTACGGACCTACCTCGCGGTCCGTGGCGGTATCGCAGTCGAGCCGGTGCTGGGCTCGCGCAGCTACGACATGATGTCGGCGATCGGGCCGCGGCCGCTGCAGGCCGGCGACATCCTGCCCGTCGGGTCGCACACCGACGACTATCCCGAGCTCGACCAGGCTCCGGTGGCCGCCATCGCCGAGGACCTGGTGGAACTACGGGTGGTACCCGGCCCCCGCGACGACTGGTTCACCGACGCCGATGCCCTGGTGCATACCGACTGGACGGCCAGCGATCGCAGCGACCGGGTCGGCACCCGGCTGATCGGCACGCCGCTGACCCCACGCTGGGCGGACCGGCAGCTGCCCAGCGAGGGCGCCACCCGCGGGGCCATCCAGGTGCCGCCCGGCGGCCAGCCGGTGATCCTGGGCCCCGACCACCCGGTGACCGGCGGCTACCCCGTGATCGGGGTCGTCACCGACGCCGACACCGACACCATGGCCCAGATCCGGCCCGGCCAGAAGGTCCGCCTGCACTGGACGCGGCCGCGTATCGCAGCGGGGAAGCCCGCGGGCTGGTAGAGCTGTGGTGTGCACGCGCAGGTTCACACCGCCCGGCTGATTCACACCAGCGATCTGGATAACGACACCCGCCAGCAGGCCCACCTCTTGCTGACCGAGGCATTCGGCGGCTCCGCCGAGTTCACCGATTCCGACTGGGAGCACGCGCTCGGTGGGATGCATGCCGTCATCGTCAATCGCGGGGCTCTGATCGCCCACGCGTCGGTGGTCCAGCGGCGCCTGCTCTATCAGGGCACGGCGCTGCGATGCGGCTATGTCGAGGCAGTGGCGGTCCGCGAGGACTGGCGCGGGCAGGGGCTGGGCCACGCCGTCATGGACGCCATCGAGCAGGTGATCCGCGGGGCCTATCAAGTCGGGGCGCTCAGCGCGAGTCCCGCCGGGGAGAAGATCTACCGGCCGCGCGGCTGGCTGCAGTGGCAGGGTCCGACGTCGGCGATAGCGCCAACCGGGCCGATCCGCACGCCGGACGACGACGGGTCGGTCTTCGTCCTGCCGGTCGAGCTGAACATGGATCCGACGGCCGAGCTGGCCTGCGACTGGCGCGACGGGGACGTCTGGTAGCCCGCGCCGGGTCTGTCGGGGGCGCACCGACAGATATACATAGTCTGAACTATGTAAGTGCCCGATCTCAGGTCCGGCTCGGATCAGTCGGGCTGGCGGCGTTCGACATGCCGATCCCCAATTCTCTGCCTACCAACATGTTTCAGCCCGTCGGCCGGGCCACCTGTTCGCACCGGCTGCTTGGCGGTGTCACCTGCGGTCCGCCGGGACGGGCCAGCGGTGGGTCAAGAACCTGGTAATGAGCTGTGAAGGCGCTGGATGCGTTAGTTATTGCAGCTATATAGTGCCCGTGATATAGATATCGGGTGAGTTTCCAGCTGAGCGATGACGACATCAGCGAGTGTGTCGGCGACGCCCTGGACCAGGCAGTTGACCTGACGGTCCGCTCCCTCTCGGACCGGGCAGAGTTGGGCGCCTCCGCGGCGTTCGCGCTGAACCGGATAACACGCGAAGGCCCGATCAGACTGACCACCCTGGCGACCAGGGAGGGGGTGAGCCAGCCCTCGATGACACAACTCATCCAGCGACTTGAGCGTGCCGATCTGGTGACCAGGCTGGCCGATCCCGATGACGGGCGGGCGGCGCTGATCGACATCACCAGCAAGGGGCGAACACTTCTCGAAGATCGCAGACGCCAGCGCCGCGAGCGCCTGACCCCGCTTCTCGCATCGCTCAGCCCCGAAGAGCAGTGTGCTCTGTGGCACGCGGCACGGGTTGCATTACCACTGATCGAACGGCTCGCATCCAGTGCCGAATGCGCGACCGAAGGCGCCGCGGGGCAACCGGCGGCTACCGGGACGGTCGCACCGCGACCCTCCCGTTGACGGAAGGTGTTGTGATGAGGGCGGTTCCGATTGTTCGCGGCCTGAAGCGGCTGTGGATACCGTTGGTGCTGATAGTCGTGCTCGCGGTCTCGGGTCTGGTGGTCTCGCGACTGCACAGCAAGTTCGCCTCCCAGGATCTCAATGCCAGCGCTGGTGCGGGTATCGAGATCGTCCAGTTCAATCCCAAGGTTCTGGTCTACGACGTGTACGGCGCACCCGGAACCACCGCCCAAATCAGCTATTTCGACCCGGAGGCAAATGTGCACCTGATCACCGCTCCACTGCCGTGGTCGATCACCCTGTCCACCACGCTGCCCGCCGTCAGCGCCAGCCTCATGGCGCAGGCAGACGGTGATCAGATCGGCTGCCGGGTCACGGTCAACGGCGTTGTCCGCGAAGAGCAGACGGCCGACGGCGTGAACGCCCAGACCTACTGCCTGGTGAAGTCAGCATGACTCACGCCACCGCGGCCCCCGAGTCGCGCAGCAGCCAGAAGCGGCCCGTCCTGCCCCACCTGATCCGCATCCTCGCGGTGCCGATCGTCCTGTTCTGGATCGCCCTCGCCGTCGGCGTGAACGTGCTTGCGCCACAACTGGAAGTCGTCGGCGAGATGCACTCGGCGCCGATGACTCCCTACGACGCTCCGTCGATGGTGGCGATGAAGCGGATGGGCTCGGACTTCCAGGAGTTCAACTCCAACGCCACGATCATGATCGTGATCGAAGGCCAGCAACCGCTGGGGCAGGACGCCCACGCCTACTACGACGAGATCATCAGCAAGCTGCGCCAGGATCCCGAGCACATCCAGCACATCCAGGACTTCTGGGGAGACACGCTGACCGCCGCCGGCGCCCAGAGCGCCGACGGCAAAGCCGCTTACGTGATGGTGAACCTGGCCGGCGAACAAGGCCAGACCCTGGCCAACGAAGGTGTCCAGGCGATCCGCAAGGTGATCGCCGAGACGAAGGCACCGACCGGGGTTCAGGCCTATGTGGCGGGACCGGCTGCGCTCACCGACGACATGCACGTCATCGGTAACGCCAGCCTCGGCGAGATCACCCTGATCACCCTCGCTGCGATCGCCGGCATGCTCCTGGTGGTCTACCGCTCGATACGCACCACACTGATCCAGCTGTTCCTGACATTCCTGGCACTGCTGACCGCCCGCGGCGTGGTCGCCGTCCTGGCCAGCCACGGCGCGTTCGGATTGACCACCTTCGCCGGGAACATCATGACCATGCTCGCCATCGCGGCGGCCACCGATTACGGCATCTTCATCTTCGGTCGGTATCGCGAAGACCGCAGCACCGGCCTGGACAGAGACGACTCCTACTACGCCACCTTCAAGTCCGTGGCACCCATCATCATTGGATCCGGGTTGACGATCGCGGGTGCGACGTACTGCCTCAGCTTCGCCCGGCTGCCGTACTTCACCACCATGGGCGCGCCTGTCGCAATCGGCATGCTCACGGTCGTCGCGATCGCCGTGACGCTCGGTCCGGCCGTGCTCTATCTGGGCAGCCGCGTCGGACTCTACGAATCCAAGCGGCCTGCGCAGAGTAGATTCTGGCGACGCGTCGGAACCGCGGTAGTGCGTTGGCCCGCACCGATTTTCGCGGCGAGCCTGTTCGTGGTGCTGCTCGGGCTGGTCGCCATCCCCGGATACAAGCCGGCCTACAACGATCGCTACTACCTGCCCAAGGACGCGCCCGTCAACATCGGGTTCGCCGCGGCGGACCGGCACTTCACCCAGGCCAGGATGAACCCGGACATCATGATGATCCAGGCCGACCACGACATGCGTAATCCCGCCGACATGCTGGTGCTGAACAAGGTTGCCAGCAACGTGATGCACACCGACGGGATTGCGATGGTGCAGAGCATCACCCGGCCGCTGGGCATTCCGATCCAGCACAGCTCGATCCCGTTCCAAACCAGTATGCAGGGCCAGACCAGCAACATGAACCTGCCGTTCCAGCAGGATCAGCTGGCCAACCAGCTCAAGTCCGTCGATGCGATGAACACCTCGATCGACATCCTGAAGAAGCAATACCAGTTGTCGCTCAAGCAAACTCAGCTGACCCAGGACTCCGCGGCAAAGTCGCAGGACCTGCTGGAGACCACCAAGGAGTTGCGGGACAACATCGCGAACTTCGACGACCAGTTCCGGCCGCTGCGCAACTACTTCTACTGGGAGCCGCACTGTTTCGACATCCCCCTATGTGCCGCAACGAAATCCCTGTTCGCCTCGCTCGACGGCATCGACGAAGTCACTGACAAGACCCAGGCCGTTCAGGGCAACACCGACCAACTGGCCAGCCTCGCACCGCAGTTGACCGCACTGCTGCCCCAGACGATCGCGTCGATGGAGACCAGCCGGGACCTGACACTGGCGACGTACAACTCCCAGAAGGCGCTGCTCGACCAGATGCAGGCGAGCAACGACACCGCGCTGGCCATGGGCTCGAGCTTCGATCAGGCCAAGAACGACGACCTGTTCTTCCTACCGCCGGAAGCGTTCCAGAATCCGGACTTTCAGCGCGGGCTCAAGATGTTCATGTCGCCGGACGGCAAGTCCGCGCGGATGTTCATCACCCATGAAGGCGACCCGGCCACAGTGGACGGCATCTCCAGGGTCGACTCCGAACGCAAGGCCGCTCAAGAGGCCCTCAAGATGTCCTCGTTGTCGAACGCCAAGGTCTATCTGGGCGGGGTTGCGGCCACCTACAAGGACATGTCCGACGGTGCGCGCTATGACCTGCTGATCGCCGTGGTGTCGTCGTTGACGCTGATCTTCATGATCATGCTCATCCTGACCCGAAGCGTGGTCGCGGCACTGGTGATCGTGGGTACTGCAGGCAGCTCGATTGCCGCATCCTTCGGCATCTCCGTGCTGATCTGGCAGGACCTGTTCGGCATCCAGGTGCAATGGCTGGTCATGCTGATGTCGGTCATCATCTTGTTGGCGGTCGGCAGCGACTACAACCTGCTGTTGGTCTCACGGTTCAAAGACGAGATCCATGCCGGACTGAAGACCGGCATCATCCGCTCGATGGCCGGCACCGGCGGCGTGGTGACGTCCGCTGGGCTGGTGTTCGCCGCAACGATGGCCGGGATGATGGGATCCAAGCTGATCGTGCTGGCCCAGATGGGTTCGACGATCGCCATCGGCCTGCTGATCGACACCTTCATCGTGCGGTCGCTGCTGATGCCCTCGATCGCGACCATGCTCGGACGCTGGTTCTGGTGGCCCCAGGTGGTCTACCCGCGTGGCGACAACCACTTCCGGGCCAAGCGCCTCGCCACGCCCCCGGCTGATGCGGACACGGCCGCGCAGCCGACTAACGCATAGCGGGCCTACTGCCAGCGGCCCAGGATCTCGCGCGCCCGCACCGCCAGCGCGGCCTGCCAGAACGGGCCGAAACTGATCCGTCCGACCCCGAGCGGCCCAAACGAGGCGGGATCGTCGGCCTCGGGCAGCGCGATCGCGTTGACCGGCAGCGGTAGCTCACTGGTGAGCCGGCGCAGCGTCTCGGGATCGTGGCGGCCGACCGGGTAGAGCACGTCGGCGCCCGCGGCGGCGGCCTCGGTGAGGCGGGCGATGGCGCGCTGCACCCGATCGGACTCGTCGCCGTCCTTCCGCAGGAACAGATCGGTACGGGCATTGACGACCAGGTGCACGCCGGCCTTGTCGGCGGCAGCACGCAGCGCTCCGACCAACTCGGCATGCTCGGCCGAGGACCGCAGCCGGCCCCCCTCGGAGTGCACGGTGTCCTCGATGTTCAGGCCGACCGCCCCCACCTCGAGCAGTCCGTCGATCAGGCGCGCGGCCGGCAGCCCGTAGCCCGACTCGATGTCGACCGAGATCGGGACGTCGACCGCCGCGGTGATCTGGGCGACGCGAGCCAACAGGTCGTCGAACGTCATCCCTTCGTTGTCCGGCTTGCCGATGGAGTCCGCGACCGGGTGGCTGCCGACAGTCAGCGCGGTGAACCCGGCGTCGACGGCGAGCTTGGCCGACCAGGCATCCCAGACCGTCGGCAGAACCACGGGATTGCCGGGCTGATGCAGGGCCAACAGCGTCTCGGCGCGGGCGGCAAGGATGGTGTGGTCGGTCATGGCAGCACTCCTTCTCGTGATCTGGGTTGGGTCGTGCAACACAGCCGCCCGGAGACTCTTACCGGACGTGACTTGTCTCACGTTTCCTTCGGGACGTGGCTAACATCGGGTGTCGTACTGTGATCCGTAACACCTTCAGCCTCGAGGAGGTCCGTTGTCCACCACGACCGAACTGACCGAACTGCACCATCTCATCGGCGGATTGCGGCGGTGTGTGACGTCCCTCCAGTCGAAGTACGGCGACTCTCCGGCAATGCGCCGGATCGTCAACGACACCGAGCGAATCCTCAATGACGTCGAGCTTCTCGATATCGACGCCAGTGAACTCGAGCTGGGCCAGCAAACCATTGTGGTGTCCGGCGAGAAGATCCCGATTCCGGACACTCCGTACGACACCGCCTTCTGGCGCGACGTCGATGACGAGGGTGTGGGCGGGCACAACCGTCACTGACCCGCTTTTTACCGGGTGCCGTGATCTGGGTACCCTCCGAACAGTTCATGCGAAGGGGATCACAGTAGATGAGCGCACCTGCGGGTAACCGCCCTGCGACCGGCGTCTTCTCACCGGGTCGCGCCCAGATTTCGCAGCGCACGCTGCGAACCGACAACTGGCTGAAGTCGCCGATCGTCACGGACCTCGGTTTCGCCGCGTTCATCATCTACGCGACGGTCCGGGCGTTCCAGCGCGATCACTTCTTCGTGCCGCAGTACCACTACCTGACGCCCTTCTACTCGCCATGTCTGAGCAAGGCGTGTGGGGAGGCCAGTGACTTCTGGCCGCAGATCCTGCCCGACACCGGGGTGCTGTCGCTGCTGCCCTACGCGTTGCTGTCGTTGCCGTTCCTGCTGTTGTTCCGGCTGACCTGCTACTACTACCGCGGCGCCTACTACCGCTCGGTGTGGCAGGCCCCCACCGCCTGCGCGGTCGCCGAGCCGCACGCGAAATACACTGGCGAGACCCGGCTTCCGCTGATCATCCAGAACAGCCACCGGTACTTCTTCTACATCGCCGGCGTCATCTCGTTGATCAACACCTACGACGCCATCGTCGCCTTCCACTCCGAGGACGGGCCCGGCGGTTTCGGTTTCGGCCTGGGCAACGTCATCCTGGTGACCAACGTGGTGCTGCTGTGGATCTACACGCTGTCCTGCCACTCCTGCCGCCACATCGCAGGCGGCCGGCTCAAGCACTTCTCCAAGCACCCGGTCCGCTACTGGACCTGGACCCAGATCAGCAAGATAAACACTCGCCACAAGCTGTTCGCCTGGATCACCCTCGGCAGCCTGATGTTCACCGACTTCTACGTCATGCTCGTGGCCAGCGGGACCATCTCTGACCTGAGATTCATTGGCTGACAAGCAGTTTTACCCACATAGTTTGAGTGAGGACACATGACGGTTGAGGTCGAACGGCATTCCTACGACGTTGTCGTGATCGGTGCCGGCGGCTCGGGTCTGCGCGCAGTCATCGAGGCCCGTGAGCGGGGCCTCAAGGTCGCCGTGGTGAGCAAGTCGCTGTTTGGCAAGGCCCACACCGTGATGGCCGAGGGCGGCTGCGCGGCGGCGATGCGCAACGTCAACACCAAGGACAGCTGGCAGGTGCACTTCGGTGACACCATGCGCGGCGGCAAGTTCCTCAACAACTGGCGGATGGCTGAGCTGCACGCGCAGGAAGCTCCGGACCGGGTGTGGGAGCTGGAGACCTACGGCGCCCTGTTCGACCGCACCAAAGACGGCCGGATCAGCCAGCGCAACTTCGGTGGCCACACCTACCCGCGGCTGGCCCACGTCGGTGACCGCACCGGCCTGGAGATCATCCGCACCCTGCAGCAGAAGATCGTCTCGCTGCAGCAGGAGGACAAGGCCGAGCTCGGCGACTACGAAGCCCGGATCAAGATCTTCCACGAGTGCGCGATCACCGAGCTGATTCTAGACGGGGCCGGGGGCGAAAAAAGGGTAGCCGGCGCCTTCGGCTACTGGCGCGAGACCGGCAAGTTCATCCTGTTCGAGGCCCCCGCAGTGGTGCTGGCCACCGGCGGTATCGGCAAGTCGTTCAAGGTGTCGTCGAACTCCTGGGAGTACACCGGCGACGGCCACGCACTCGCCCTGCGGGCGGGTTCGGCGCTGATCAACATGGAGTTCATCCAGTTCCACCCGACCGGCATGGTCTGGCCGCTGTCGGTGAAGGGCATCCTGGTCACCGAGGGTGTGCGCGGTGACGGCGGCGTTCTGAAGAACTCCGAAGGCAAGCGCTTCATGTTCGACTACATCCCATCGGTGTTCAAGGGCCAGTACGCCGAGACCGAGGAAGAAGCCGACCAGTGGCTCAAGGACAACGACTCGGCGCGACGCACCCCTGACCTGCTCCCCCGCGACGAGGTGGCCCGCGCCATCAACTCCGAGGTGAAAGCCGGCCGCGGCACCCCGCACGGCGGCGTGTACCTCGACATCGCCACCCGCATGACGCCGGAGGAGATCAAGAAGCGTCTGCCGTCGATGTACCACCAGTTCATGGAGCTGGCCGAGGTCGACATCACCAAGGACGAGATGGAGGTCGGGCCGACCTGCCATTACGTCATGGGCGGAATCGAGGTCGACCCGGACACCGGTGCGGCCGCCACCCCCGGCCTGTTCGCCGCGGGTGAGTGTTCCGGCGGTATGCACGGTTCCAACCGTCTGGGCGGCAACTCGCTGTCGGACCTGCTGGTGTTCGGCCGCCGCGCCGGGCTCGGTGCCGCCGACTACGTGCGCGCGCTGTCCAGCCGGCCGGCGGTGTCGGAGGAGGCCGTGACGGCCGCCGCCGAACTGGCACTCGAGCCGTTCAAGGGCCCCCAGAGTGGCGCCAAGCCGGAGAACCCGTACACCCTGCATGCCGACCTCCAGCAGACGATGAACGACCTGGTCGGCATCATCCGCACGGAAGCCGAGATCAACGAGGCGCTGGCCAAGATCGAGGAGTACAAGGCCCGCTTCCACAACATCGAGTCCGCAGGCGGGCGGGAGTTCAACCCGGGCTGGCACCTGGCGATCGACATGCGCAACATGCTGATGGTCAGCGAGTGCGTGGCCAAGGCCGCGCTGGCGCGCACCGAGAGCCGTGGCGGCCACACCCGCGACGACCATCCGCAGATGGAAGCCGAATGGCGGCGCACGCTGCTGGTCTGCCGGGCCGCCAGTGATGACGTGGTGCCCGACGTATCGGTCACCAAAGAAGTTCAGCCGCCGATGCGCGAGGATCTGCTTGGGGTCTTCGAGGTCGAAGAACTCGGCAAGTACTTCACCGAAGAGGAATTGGCGCAGCATCCGGGACGGAGGACGCAGTGAGCTATCTGGCGAAGCTGAGGGTGTGGCGCGGCGACGATGAGGGCGGTGGCCTTCAGGACTACTCCGTCGACGTCAACGAGGGTGAGGTCGTGCTCGACATCATCCATCGCCTGCAGGCGGAGCAGACCCCGGACCTCGCGGTGCGGTGGAACTGCAAGGCAGGCAAGTGCGGTTCATGTTCTGCGGAGATCAACGGCAGGCCGCGGCTGATGTGTATGACCCGGATGTCGACCTTTGACGAGGCCGACACCATCACCATCACCCCGCTGCGCACCTTCCCGGTGATCCGCGACCTGGTCACCGACGTCTCGTTCAACTACGAAAAGGCCCGCGAGATCCCCGCATTCGCGCCGCCGAAGGATCTACAGCCCGGTGAGTACCGGATGGCCCAGGTCGACGTCGAGCGCTCGCAGGAGTTCCGCAAGTGCATCGAATGCTTCCTGTGCCAGAACGTCTGCCACGTGGTGCGTGACCACGAGGAGAACAAGCAGGAGTTCGCCGGCCCGCGCTTCCTGATGCGGGTCGCCGAGCTCGATATGCACCCGCTGGACACGCTGGACCGCAAGGACATGGCCCAGGAGGACTTCGGCCTGGGCTACTGCAACATCACCAAGTGCTGCACCGAGGTGTGCCCCGAGCACATCAAGATCACCGACAACGCCCTGATCCCGATGAAGGAGCGCGTCGTCGACCGCAAGTACGACCCGGTGGTGTGGCTCGGCAACAAGCTGTTCAGAAAGAAATAGAGGCCTTTTCCACGAGCGTGAATCCGCTGCCAATATTCGGCAGGGGGTTCACGCTCGTTGGCATCTGGGTAGCCTCCCGGACATGGGAACCTCCCACAGCATCAACGAGATTCGCACCGCGATCCGCGAGTTGTCGGCGCGCGCCGAGCTGGCCCGCAAAGAGGGCCGGACCGAGGACGCCGACGAACTCGAGAAGCGCATCGCGGGCTATCGCGACGAACTGGCCGAGCGGCCCTGACGGACCGTGGCGATCAGACTGGGCTAGCTGCCCAGCCTGCGGAATGCGCTGCGGTGAAACACGATCGGCGCGACGTCGTCATGCACCGTGATGTCGGTGACGCGCAGAATGACGATGGTGTGATCCCCGGCAGGGACCAACTGCTCGATGGCGCTCTCCAGCCACACACTGGTGCCGTGGATGAACACCGCGCCGTTGCGTGACTCGGTCTGCAACCCGGCGAACCGGTCCCCGGTCTTGGCGGCGAGCGTGCGGGCCGCCTGGTCGTGCGCCTCGCCGAGAACGCTGATCCCCAGCGTCGGCAAGTCCTGCAGCTTGGGCCAGGTCTCCGAGGTGTTCTGCACACAGAACGACACCAGCGGCGGGTCCAGTGACACCGGAACGAACGTGGAGGCAGCCAGGCCGACCCTGGCTCCGCCCACTTCGGCGGCGATCGCGATGACGCCGGTCGGGAAGTGGCCGAAGGCCTCACGCAGCGAACTCGAACTCAATTCGGTATTGCCCATTTGCTCCCCATCATGGCACGCCAGGACTGTCGTTGCCCGGCGTCGTCCCACACACGGCGGCCCTTTCACAGATGGTCCTTACGCGTGCCAGGGCGCGAACATATTAACGGTTGAGTAACCTTGCGGCATGTCGAATCTCTCACTCCTGTCGGTGTTGCGTGAGCGGGCGGGTTCGACACCGGACGATGTCGCATTCACGTTCACCGACTACGACCAAGATCCCGACGGTGTCGCTGAGCAACTCACCTGGGCGCAGCTTTACCGACGCACCCTCAACGTGGCCGAGGAGCTCGGCAGGCACGGCTCGCCGGGCGACCGGGCGCTGATCATCGCGCCACAGGGGTTGCCCTATGTCGTCGCCTTCCTGGGCGCGATGTGGGCCGGTTTCATCGCGGTTCCGCTGTCGGTTCCCGTGGCCGGGTCCCACGACGAGCGGGCGAGCGCCGTGGTCACCGATACCTCGCCCGCAGTGGTGCTGACGACCGCCGCGGTGGCCGATATCGCCGCTCAGTACGTGGACGACGGCGCAGCCGTGATCGCCGTGATCGCGGTGGACATGCTCGACCTCGACACCGAGCCGTCGTCGGCCGCCGAGATGTCCGCCGGACCGGACATCGCCTACCTGCAGTACACCTCGGGCTCGACCCGGCTACCTGCGGGCGTGATGATTTCGCATCGCAACGTGGTTGCGAACTTCGAGCAGCTGATGGCTGAATACATGGCTCACCACGGCGGGGAGTTCCCGCCGGGGACGACGCTGGTCTCGTGGCTGCCGTTCTACCACGACATGGGACTGATGCTCGGGATCGCTGCGCCGATCCTCAGTGGACACCCGGCCGACCTGCTGAGCCCGCTGGCGTTCCTGTCCCGCCCGGCGCGGTGGCTGGAGACGATGGCCCGCCAGACCAAGGCCTTCTCGGGTGCCCCCAACTTCGCGTTCGACCTCACCGCACGCCGCACCACCGATGAGGAACTGCAGTTCCTCGACTTCAGCGGCGTGATCGGGGTGATCAACGGCGCCGAACGGATTCACCCGGAGACGCTGTCCCGCTTCAACAAGCGCTTGGCGCCCAATGGGTTTCGCCCGGAGATGATCGCGCCGTCGTATGGCCTTGCCGAAGCGACGGTATACGTCGCCAGCGACGGCGCCAGCCGGGCACCCGAGGCCGTCGAGTTCGACGCCGACCAACTGAGCCAAGACACGGCGGTGCGCAAACCTGGTGGGACTGAACTGGTGCGTTACCAGATCCCGCGCTCGCCCCTGGTGCGAATCGTCCACGCGGAGACCGGACGGCTGTGCCAGGACGGCACCGTTGGCGAGATCTGGGTCCACGGTGAGAACGTCTCCGCCGGCTACTGGCGCAAGCCCGAACAGACCGGGTCCGCGTTCGGTGCCCGTGTGGTCGATGCGCCCGAGATGTCCGGCCTGCCCGTCGAGGGCTGGTTGCGCACCGGTGACCAGGGCTTCATATCCGAGGGCGAGCTGTTCGTGGTCGGCCGCATCAAGGACATGCTGATCGTCCGCGGACGCAACCACTACTCCGACGACATCGAGGCGACGGTGCAGCGGATCACCCGCGGCCGGGTGGCCGCCATCGCGGTGGCCGACGAAGACACCGAGAAGCTGGTCACCGTCGTGGAGCTCAAGAAGACCGGCGACACCGATACGCTCACCACGGTGAAAAACGATGTCATCGCAGCGATCTCGCGCGCACACGGCCTGCAGGTGACCGATATCGTGCTGGTGGAATCCGGGTCGATGCCCACCACCACCAGTGGCAAGGTTCGTCGTGCCGCCTGTGCCGAGCGGTACCGGCAAGGTCAATTCGTGCGGTTGGACGTGCAACCGACCAGCTGATGTGGTTCACCCTGCTGGTGATGGCCGCCGCCGTCAGTGTGGAGCCGTTCCGCGTCGGGATGACCGTGCTGATGCTCAATCGGCCGCGCCCGGCCGTGCAGCTCGCCGCCTTCCTGTGCGGCGGATTCCTGATGGGTCTGACCGTCGGCGCCATTGTGATCTTCGTGCTCGGGGCGCACATCACCGCGAGATCCGACCACACCCTGCCCACCGTCCAGATCGCCATCGGATCACTGGCTCTGCTGGCTTCGGTTGTCCTGGCGGTCACCAAGGGCCGGGAACGAACGACGCCGGACTGGCTGCGCCGGGCGCTCACCAGGCCGTCACCGGTGTGGGCCGGGGTTGCCGGCCTGGGGATTGCCCTGCCCTCCGTCGACTACCTGGCGGCATTGGCAGTCATCGCCGCCGCAGACGTCGCGCCCGAGACCCGGTTGGCAGCGCTGCTGTTGTTCAACGCGGTGGCCTTCGCTCTGGTGGAGTTGCCGTTGCTGGCCTATCTGGTGGCTCCGCGCCGTACCTACGCGGCGACCACCGCCGTCCATCGCTGGATTCGGGCCAGAAGCCGGCGTGAGGTCGCCGCACTGCTGGCGGTGATCGGGGTGGTTCTGCTCGTCGCGGGTCTCGCGGCGGTGTGACTCAGCGTGGGCTGTGCGACAGCACGTACTGCAGACCGGCCATCAACTGCGACACCGGGTCGGCGCCACCACCGAAGGCGGCCTGGGTTGCCGGCGCAGTGACGGCGGCGGGATCGTAACCGTTCACCGGATCCACCTCGATCGGCGCCGTGGCCGGATCGTCGTTGCGTGAATAGCCGGAATCCACCATGGGTTTGAGCACCCCGTCGAGCCGGTTCAGGGTCGCTTCGTCGACGTCGAGGTACTTGAACGGCAACACCAGGGGCAGATGCTGCTCGGGGATCAGGTAGGTCGTCGTCTTGGCCCCCCTGGAGTTCACCGTGGTCCGGATGTTCTGGGGCGGAACCATGCTGGGGTTGGTGAAGGCGACCGCGGTGTGGCCAGTGGCCAACCCGACGATCGCGTTCGCCATGGACATCCAATTGTCCTGGCGATCCGGCCAATCGGCGATGCTGTCGTAGGCGGACACGAACTGGTAGGTGTCGTACTGGCTCTCCACCGGGGCGGGAATCCGGTAGTCCATCGCCGGAACGACGGCACCCACCGGGAAGTTCTGCGTCAGGAAGCTCTCGCCGAAGGGGTGCCGGGCGACGGGATCACCGTAGGTGGCGAAGGACAGCTGGTCCGGCGGCGGAGCGGTCGGGTCGTTGGCCAGCCGGGCTTGTACGGCGTTGAGCACCAGCGCGCCTTCGGACAATCCGATCGCGGTCCCCGGGCCGCCGGCCCGGATCGCGTTCGAGAGATTGACCTCGCCCTCGTCGACCGATTCGCCGATACTCGGACCGTCGATACCCAGTCCGGGGAAGTTGTCGTCGAGCCGGCCGATACCGGGGAACATCCGTTCCAGCACGTGGCCCTGCACCTGCCCGGCGGGATAGTCGACGATCTGCCGTTCCAGACCCGGGAACCATTCGGCACCGGTCCGGCGGATGTATTCGTCATACGGGATTCCGAGAACGTGGGCGCCGCCGAGTGCGTAACCCCGGCCCGGGGTGCCCAGCCGTGCGGTCCCGTTGTCCGGTGACACATCCGGAGACGGCTGATCTGCGGTGGCGATACCTCCGGTGGCGCCCAGCATCACAAGCACCGTTGCTGCCGCGAGTAGCTTCTTCACGCCCTACTACTCCCCTGCCGGATGGATCGAGACGGCCACCAGTTCGCCTTTCCGACCAGAGTAGCGATGGCGGGCACGGTGATGGTCCTGACCAGGAATGTGTCCAGCAGGATTCCGGCACCGATCACGAACCCGCCTTGCACGACCGTACCGATGCTGGAGAACATCAGCCCGGACATCGACGCCGCGAAGATCAATCCGGCCGCGGTGATGACACCCCCGGTCGAGGACAGCGTCCGGACGATGCCGTACCGGGTGGCGCCGTGCGTCCCATCACGCAGTCGCGAGGCGAACAGCAGGTTGTAGTCGGCTCCCACCGCGACGAGCACCACGAATGCCAACGGCGGCACCGTCCAGTGCAGGTGCTGATGCAGCAGCACCTGGAAAACCAGGACGCCCAGACCCAGCGCCGCGAAGTACGACAGCACCACCGTGCCGACCAGATACAGCGGCGCGATGAACGCGCGCAGCAACACCATCAGGATCAGCAGCACGATGATGGTGGTCATCGCGATGATGAACCGGATGTCGCCGTGGTAGTAGTCGCGGGTATCGCGCAGCGCGGCAGGGTAGCCGCCCATCGATATCGTGGCGTCGGCCAGCATCGTGTTGGGCTGCGCGCCTTTCGCGGTGTCGGCGATGGTGGACACCTGATCCATCGCCGCGGCGCTGAATGGATCGAGTTTGGTCAGCACGAGGTAGCGGGCCGCGTGGCCGTCCGGTGAGATGAACACTTTGGTGGCCGTCTTGAAATCGGGCAGCCCGAGAACCTCGGGCGGAATGTTGAAGCCCGCCATCGCCGGTGTGGCCGCGTTCTGCTTCATCGACAGCAGGAACGCCGCGGCCTGGTCGAGTCCACTGCGCATCAGCGTGATCTGGTTGACGACCTCGTCGACGCCGGCCGCCACCTCACGGCTGCCGCTTGCCGCCTGATCGGCACTCCTGCGCAGCTTTCCGGTGCCGGCCTTGGCACCGGCGGGCGTATCCAGGCCCATGGTGTTCATGATCTTGGACAGCCGGCCGAAGGCGCCGTTGAGTTGTTCCAACGCCGCACTGAGCGACTGCTTGTCCTGCATGGACTGCAATTGCCCGGCCAGATCGTTGATCTCGTCGATGGTGCCGTCATTGCGGGCGTCGACGAGGGCCTGGAAGTGGCCGCGGGTCTCGGCGCAGGACGGGTCGAGGTCGCACACCGCATTGCCGTGCAGCGCCACGAGCACCGGACCCACCCAGGCGAACATGTCCCGGGCCGCGGTGAAACTCACCCCCATCGCGTTGCCGAGCCGATTGACCGCGTTGACCAGCTTGGCTGCGACTTCGACGTTCTTGACCAGTTTGTCGCCGCCGTACTGCCCCTTGATGGAGGAGAACGCGTCGACCAAGGACTGGATGCTGGTCGCAACCTGACTGACCTGGCCGCGCACATCGCCCAGGTTGGTTGCCAGCGTGTCGGCCCCGTTGGCCAGTCGATGCAGATCGTCCATGTTGTCGGAGATCGCCGCCGCACCCGTGCTCAGCCGATCGCCGACCAGGCCCGCCTGATAGGTGGCCCGGAACTCCTTCGGAACCACACCCAGCGGCCGGGTGATCCCGCTGACCATCGCGATATCGGGAAGCTGACTGATGCGGCCCGCCATCTGTTCGAGATCCGCCAGCGCCTGCGGGTTGCGCAGGTCCTGCGGTGAACGGATCAGGACGTAAGACGGAATCAACTGGTTGATGTCGAAGTGCCGCTCCAGAGCGGCATAGCCGACCGAGCTCGGCACCGAGGCCGCCAGCGCCTTGCGGTCGTCGTAGTTGTACCTGGCGAATGCCACCGAGCTGGCCAGCAGAAGCAGCACCAGCATGCTGGCCACCAGATGGGCCAGCGGGCGGCGCACGATTCGAACCCCCGACCGTCGCCACCAGCGCGCGGTGAGTTCCCTGCGCGGCGTTATCCAACCGCGCGGCCCGGCCAGCACGATGATCGCCGGCAGCAGCGTGATAGCGGCCAGGTATGACACCCCGACGCCGATGGCGGACGACACACCGACGGTGGAGAACACCCCCATCCTGGCGAAGCTGATGCCCAGGAACGTGACACCGATCGTGGCGGCCGACGCGGTGATGACCTTGCCCACCGAGCCCAATGCCCGGCGGACCGCGTCATCGGAGGTGTCGCCCTGCCGCAGGAAATCGTGATAGCGGCTGATCAGGAAGACGGCATAATCTGTTCCGGCACCGGCGATTAT
Organism: Mycobacterium sp. NBC_00419; assembly: GCF_036023875.1. Classification (NCBI taxonomy): domain Bacteria; kingdom Bacillati; phylum Actinomycetota; class Actinomycetes; order Mycobacteriales; family Mycobacteriaceae; genus Mycobacterium; species Mycobacterium sp. NBC_00419. The sequence goes on along the minus strand of NZ_CP107931.1, from coordinate 3,170,685 downwards.
CGCGCTGAGCAGGATGATCGCCTGGTTGGACACCGCCAGGCCGGTCCACTCAGACACCGCGGCGACCGTCGACTGCGCGATCACCAGCGACGTCCCGATCCCGATCAGCGGCAACAGCATGGTGATGGGGTTGCGATAGACGACGAGCAGCACCAGGAGTACCAGGACCCCGATGGCGATCTCGATCGGCAGCCGGTCGGACTGGCCGGCAGCGGTGAGATCGGCGACGGTGGCTGCCGGCCCCGTCAGGTGGACCTCCAGCGGACTACCCGCAGTGCTCATCTTGACGATGTCGGCGACCCGCTTGTAGGCGGCGTAGGACTGCGGGGTACCCAGAGCACCGGAAAGCCCGATCGGCACCACCCAGGACTTGTTGTCCTTGCTGGTCAAAACCGAACGCAGAGCCGGTGTTCCGATAAATTCCTGCAGCATCACGACGTCATGCGGGTCGTCGCGCAGCGCACCGACCAACTTGCGATAGGTGGCTTCGTGCGTCTGATCAAGACCGCGCTCGGCGGTCAGGACCACCAGGAGCAGATCGTCACCGCCGGGCTCTTGGAACGCCTCGGTCATCTGCCGGGCGGCAATGCTCGAGGGTGCATCGGCGGGCAGCATCGACAGGGGGTGCTTGGTCGCCATGTCGTTCAGGCTGGGAACCGACAGCGGCAGGGCTACCAACAGCGCCGCCCAGAATCCGATCACCACCCAGGGCCAGCGCACCACACAATCGGCTAGTCGTCGCACGACACCCTCTCGCCCAACATCACCACAACGTCACCACTGGCCGCTGTCGGCCACCCGCACGCACACCGACTTCATCGCTGCGATGTAGCGTGCGACAGATTTCTGGGCAATCGGGTTGTCCGGGAACATCACCGCCATCGCGGTGCCCCCGTCGTACCGGAAGACATAGATCGTCAGCTGAAACGAGAACCGCCCGTCGGCATAAATACCGATGTTGTTCGAATAGCCCATATCCGCTGCGGCCAGTACCGCATTCATCGGGGCCGCGTTCCCATGCAGAAAGTTCGACACCGGGAAGTTCGGGTGAGGCTTGTCCAGCCAGTCGGCCAATTCCAGCACCCGGTAATAGGGCACCCTGGCCAGGTTCAGACCCGAATCGAAAGACGCCTGCGCCGACCATGCGGCTTCACTGAACGACGCCGCAGCAATCGGAACGGTGACCGGAACCAGACCGGTAAACCACCCCTGCGTCATGAAATTGTCCGACGTTCTGCGGGTATCTCTGGGGGTGAGTCCGTAATAGGTAGCGGCCCCGGTCAATTCATGCTCGACCATCGCCGTACACGCATACAGACCGCCGACGAAACGAACCCCGGCGGCCGAGCACGCGGCCTCGAATCTCGCGCTTTGGTCGGGGTCAAGCAACATTTCGCCGACCATGTCGGCGACCGTCGGTTCCGACGGATCACCCAGCGGCAGCGGAAATTCCGGCAGCGTGCCACCGTTCTGCTCGGCGAATTCGATCCACGCACGAACCTCGGGTGAATCGACGGTGAGTGCGGCATTGCGTTCGTGTTCCTGGCGGCAGAAGTCGTCGAAACTGCCCGCCTCGGGCAATGTCAGCTCGTGACCGGTAGTGGTCAATGACGAGTACATGCCGTGGGCTTCGAGCATGGTGATCCCGATCAGCGCCGCATCCCCGTGCACATGATCGATGCTGGCGTAGAAATCGAAATGCTCCGCGCTCTGCACGATTCCGAAGGAGAAGCAGCCCCACTCCAACGGACTCGGGATATCGACGATATGTTTGCGCGCTTCCGCGACATCCATCTCACCGTAGTTGTGCGCCTCGAATTCGATATCCGACGGATCGGTGATCGAATGCCGCACCACGTCGCCGCTACCGGAGTACTCGAACCAGCTCCGGTAGGTGTCGTGGCGGCGAAGGTAGGAGTTGATCGCCCGGCTCATCGCCTCGACATCGCATTGACCGGGAACTTCGCATGTCGCGATGATCTGCCGTGAATAGTCCAGCCCGGCGGCTGCCTGGTGGTAGACGCCGCGGATGTGCTGGCTCTGCATGTAGCTGACCGGTACCGGACTGACCGGTGCCTGTCTGGCCTTCTCGACGGCAGCCTTGGTCGGGTGCCAGGAGATCACCGCTCCTGGCCGTGGGTCCCAATCGTCAATGGTGCCGATCGTGATCTTGCCGATCTGCAACAGGTCCTCCCGCATCACTACACACCCCGAACGCGAACCCGCTGGTAGTACACCCGAACCAGCCCCGGAGGGCGGCGAGTCCGGATGGCCGGCGAGGTCGCCGCGGCCCCCCGGGGGCCGCAAGCATGGACCATAGTCGCACTGCCCGTTAATTGCCTCGATCCGGCCGGGCACCGAGCTGTGAATCGCATTTGGATAGCGGCGTCCGCGGGGACCCGCGTGCAATACTGACCCACGCGTAAAGCGGTAGGACATGGTTTGGGGGGGCATTGCGGGCGCCGTGGCCATTGGCACCACAGTCCTCGTCATCATGCGTTCTGGCGCCGAGCGCCGACATCTGAGTGATGCGGAGAGCACAACCCATGCCCAACACCGACGACCCGACGCCCCAGGCGCCCCGTTTCGCGATCATCGGATACGCGGCGCGCCTTCCCGGGGCAGCGGACGCCGATGAGTACTGGGATGTCCTGAGCAGCGGTCGTGACGCGATATCGCAGGTTCCTGCCGACAGGTGGGACTCCGAGGAGTTCTTCGACGCGGACCCCTCGACTCCGGGGAAGGTGGTGACCCGGCGGGCCGGGTTCGTCACCGACGCGACGGGGTTCGATGCGCCGTTCTTCGGGGTGTCGCCCCGCGAGGCCAATCTGATGGATCCGCAGCACCGGCTGCTGCTGGAAACCGCCTGGCACGCGGTCGAGCATTCCGGTACCGCACCAACGTCGTTGGCCAACACCAGAACAGGCGTCTTCGTCGGGCAATCCACCCATGACTACCTGACCATGGCCTCCGCGGATCTGGACTATCCGGAGATCGAGGCCTATATGGCGATCGGAACGTCGGCGGCCGCCGGCGCCGGTCGGATCAGCTACCGGCTAGGCCTGCAGGGACCCGCGATCACCGTCGACACCGCCTGCAGCTCGTCACTGGTGGCGATCCACCAGGCGTGCCAGGCGTTGCGGTTCGACGAGTGCGACCTCGCCCTGGCCGGCGGAGTGAACGTTCTGCTCAGCCCGGCCACCATGATCACGTTCTCCCAGTCCCGGATGCTGGCGCCGGACGGGCGGTGCAAGACCTTCGACGCGGCGGCCGACGGCTACGTGCGCGGCGAGGGGTGCGGTGTCCTGGTCATCAAGCGCCTCGCCGACGCGGTGCGCGACGGTGACCACATCCGTGCGGTGATCCGCGGCAGCGCCGTCAACCAAGACGGGGCCTCCGGCGGATTGACGGTGCCCAACGGGGTGGCCCAGCAGCGGGTCATCACCGAAGCGTTGCAGCGGGCGGGCGTGGACGCGCGCGATGTCAGCTATCTGGAGGCGCACGGCACCGGCACCTCGCTGGGCGATCCCATCGAGGTGCAGGCTGCCGCCGCCGTGCTCGGAGCCGGGCGTGACGCGGGCGAACCGCTGCTGATCGGCTCGGCGAAGACGAACATCGGGCACCTGGAGGCCGCCGCGGGCGTCGCGGGTGTCCTCAAGGTCGTCCTCGCCCTGGAACACCAGGAACTACCGAAACATCTCAACTTCCAGAATCCGTCGCCGCACATTCCGTGGGACCGGATTCCGGTGCGGGTCGTCGAGGAGCCACTCGCCTGGGAACGGGGCCCGCGACCGCGGATCGCCGGGATCAGCTCGTTCGGATTCTCGGGTACCAATGCGCACGTCATCCTCGAGGAGGCGCCGCTGCCCGCGCCGGCGGCCGCGCCTGCCGAACCGGCGGACGACCGGCGGTTCAGCCTGCTCACGCTGAGCGCGCGCACCCCGGCCGCACTGGTGCAGACCGCACAGAACTACCGCACCTGGCTCACTGAGCATCCTGAGGCCACGCTGGCCGACGTGTGCCTGACCACCGGCACCGGCCGCGCGCACTTGGAGCACCGGGCAGCCCTGGTCGTGAACTCGGTCGACTCGGCCCGCGAGTTGCTCGGTGCGCTGGCCGACGACCTACCCGCCCAAGGCTTGGTCCGTGGGCACAGCGCCGCCCCGCCCAAGACCGCGTGGCTGTTTCCCGGACAGGGCAGCCAGTACACGGGTATGGCCCGCGAGCTCTTCGAGACCGAGCCGGTCTTCGCCGACACGCTGAATCGTTGTGCACGAGCGGTTTCCGATGTGCTCGACAAGCCGCTGCTGGAGATCGTCTTCGATTCCGACGGTGCCGAGACCCTCAAGCAGACCCGTCATGCCCAACCTGCCATCTTCGCCGTGGAGATGGGCTTGGCCCGGCTGTGGCAATCGTGGGGTTTCGAGCCGGATGTGGTGCTGGGACACAGCGTCGGCCAGTACTCGGCCGCCTGCGTCGCGGGAGTGTTCAGCCTCGAGGACGGTGCCCGATTGCTGGCCGAGCGTGGTCGGCTGTTCGGCGATCTGGCCGCCGGTGGGCAGATGTGTGCCATCTTCGCCGACGCCGACCGGGTCGAACGGATCACCGACGAGTTCCCGAGCCTGTCGGTGGCCGCCTACAACGGCGCCAACACGGTTCTGTCCGGTCCCGCGACCGACCTGGAGCAGGCCGTCGCCCAGCTGTCCGACGAGGGCGCGCGCTGCGATTGGCTCGATACCAGTCACGCATTCCACTCGTCGCTCCTGGACCCGGCCCTCGACGCGTTCGAGGCGATCGCCAGCGGCTTCACCTTTGCTCCGCCGCAACGGATTCTGCTATGCAATCGGACGGGTGCCGCGCTCGGCCGAACGGCCAAACTCGATGGCCCCTACTGGCGCCGCCATGCCCGCCAGCCGGTCCAGTTCGCCAAATGTGTAGCCACCCTGGCCGAACTCGGCTGCACCATGCTCCTGGAAGTGGGCCCCCAGCCGGTGCTCACCGCCACTGCACTACGCGCCTGGCCGGACCCGGCCAACGCACCGAAAGCGGTTGCGTCGCTTCGCCGCAACGCTGCCGACCACCGGCACATCACGGACGCATTGGCCCACGCCTACGTCGCCGGCCATCAGCCCGACTTCGACGCACTCACCGAGCAGTCGGCCCGCATGCTCGACCTGCCCACCTACCCCTTCCAGCATCGGCACTACTGGTTCCGCCAGACCGACGGCGTCCATCGCCGGTCGGGCCGCAGCGACACCGCCGACCGCACCGATGTCGTCCGACTGCTCGAAGAGGGCCGGATCGAGGAGTTGGCCGCACTGCTCGGCGGTGCCGGCGGCGAACAGTCGACCATTGACTCTTTGACGTTGCTTGCCGCACAACACAATCAGCAGCGCGATGCCCGATCGATCGCGGACACGTGCTACGAGGTTCGGTGGCAGAAGTTCGACGGCTCCCCGACGCCGGGAGCCGCGGCAGCTGCAACGTGGCTCCTTGTTGCCGACGACAGCGGGGCCGTTCAGGCGTTGGCCGAGCTGCTGACCACCCTCGGCCACCGCCATCACATCGTCGAACTGCCAGTGTCCGACGACGACGAACAGCGCCTCGTCGCCACGCTGCGCGAGCTGGCGAACGACCAACCGGGGCTGCGGATCCTGCACTGCGCCGCGCTGGAGTCGACGTCAGGCGGTGACAGCGCGGCGTCGGTGCGCTCTCTGCTGCGGATGCAGCACCGGGTCCTGGGTGCCACGCAGCGGGTGTTCCGGGCCGCGGCGGCCGCCGAGTTGAGAACCCCCGTCTGGGTCGTGACCAAGGGTGCCCAACACATCCTCGACTCCGATCCCGTCTCACCCGATCACACCAGTCTGTGGGGCTTCTGCCGCTCCGCTGCATTGGAGTACCCGCAGGTCTGGGGCGGCCTCGCCGACCTGGCAGACGGTGATGCCGGCCAGTGGAGCAGGCTAGTCAACCACATCGTCGGCGCTGTCGCCGGTGAGGATCAGATCGCGGTACGCGAGGACACCACCTACGTCCCCCGATTGACCCGACGAACCGCTCGATCGGGTGCGGCTCCGCTCGTATTACGCAGCGAGGCAACCTATCTGGTTACCGGCGGGCTGGGATCACTCGGCCTGGAGTTTGCGCAGTACCTGGCGGCACACGGCGCCCGACAGCTGGTACTGACCGGCCGTCAACTGCCGGGCGAGGCCACCCGGCAGCGCATCGACGCGCTCGCCGAACGGCACCACTGCAAGGTCCGGGTGATCACCGCCGACGTCGCCGATCCGCACGATGTGACCGCACTGCTGGCAACCATCGACGCCGAACTTCCTCCGCTGGCCGGCGTCGTGCATGCCGCCGGGGTGAACGACACCACCCCGCTCAGTGCGTTGTCAGGTGACGACATCGACCGGACCTTCGATGGAAAGGTCTGGGGCGCTTGGAATCTGAGTGAGGCGTGCGCCGGCAGGCAACTGGACTTCTTCGTGTCGACGTCCTCGATCTCCTCGGTGTGGGGTAGTTACGGGCAGAGCGCCTACAGTGCGGCCAACGGCTTCCTCGACGGACTCACCTGGCGGCTCCGCGAGCACGGCATTCCCGGCATCAGCGTCAACTTCGGCCCGTGGACGACGGGCATGGCCGACCCTGCGGCACGAGCGCAACTGGAACGCCGCGGAATCCATCCGCTGACACCAGGCGATGCCCTGGCCGCGATGGCCGAATCGATGGGGCCTGCGCAGTCACCCGCGCAGCAGGTGGTGGCACGGGTCGACTGGAATCGATTCCTGGCCGTGTACCTACAGACCGGACGCCGCGCCCTCCTCGACGAGGTGGGTCAGGAGGCGCGCCTGTCCGCACCCGATGAGACGGCCCCCGCGGCGCAGACATCCGGGAGTACCCGACTGGTCGAACGCCTGACCGCGGCGCCGGCGCAGCAGCGCCGCAAGCTCGTCCTGGACCACCTGCGCACCACCGTGGCAGAGGTGACCAGGATCGACGCCTCGGAGATCCGCGAGGACACGGGATTCTTCGATCTCGGCATGGATTCGCTGATGGCGGTCGAACTGCGCCGCCGGCTGGAGCAGGCCGTCGGCAAGGAACTGCCCGCCACACTGGCGATGGACTATCCGCGGCTATCGGATGTTGCCACCTACCTGATCGGCGACGTCCTCGAGCTCAGCGACCGGCCGACGCCCGCCGCCGCGGCACCTACCGCGTCACTGGCGATCGCGGGCGCCGATGAACCGATCGCGATCGTCTCGGTGGCGTGCCGATTCCCGGGTGCCCCGGATCCCGACGCCTACTGGGATGTGCTGTCCCACGGGGTAGACGCGATCCGAGAGATTCCCGAGGACCGCTTCGACATCGACGAGTTCTACGATCCCGACCAGCAAGCTGCGGGCAAGATCTACACCCGCAGTGGCGGATACCTCGACAGCGTCGACGGATTCGACCCGGAGTTCTTCGGCATCTCCCCGCGCGAAGCGGTCTGGATCGACCCTCAACAGCGACTGATGCTCGAAGTCGCCTGGGAAGGCCTGGAGCGGGCGGGCTATTCCGCGGCGTCGCTGCGGGGCAGCCGGACCGGGGTCTTCGTCGGCGTGGGCGCCAACGAGTATTCGCATCTGCTGTCCGGGGATTCGGTGGACAACCTCGAAGCCCACTTCATCACCGGCAATGCGCTCAACGCCGTCGCCGGCCGGGTTGCCTTCGTCCTCGGGCTTGAGGGCCCCGCCATGGCCGTCGACACCGCATGCAGCTCCTCGCTGGTAGCCGTCCACCAGGCCACCCAGGCACTGCGCTCCGGTGACTGCGACTTGGCTCTGGCCGCCGGGGTGAACGTCCTGCTGAGCCCGGCGTCGCTCGTCGCCGCCTCCCGCGCCCGGATGTTGGCCCCCGACGGCCGATGCAAAACCTTCGACGCCGCGGCCGACGGCTACGTCCGCGGCGAGGGCTGTGGTGTCCTGGTGCTCAAGCGCCTCAGCGACGCCCAGCGTGACGGCGACCGGATCTGTGCCGTCATCCGCAGCACCGCAGTGAACCAGGACGGCGCATCCAGTGGGCTGACCGTTCCCAACGGTGGTGCGCAGCAACGGCTCATCGCCACCGCGCTGGCGCGCGCGGGTCTGACCGGCGCTGATGTGGACTACCTCGAGGCGCACGGCACCGGCACTCCGCTGGGCGACCCGATCGAAGTGCAGGCCGCCGCCGCCGTCTACGGCGCCGACCGCGATCCGAGCCGGCCGCTGCTGATCGGCACGGCCAAGACCAACATCGGGCATCTGGAGTCCGCGGCCGGGGTCGCCGGTCTGGTCAAGGTCGTGTTGTCCCTGCAACACGACCTGCTGCCGCCGAGCCTGCACTTCCACGACCCGTCACCGCATATCCCGTGGGACTCGCTGCCCGTGCGTGTCGTCGACCACGCGACGCCATGGCATCCCGAGGGTCGACCGCGGCGGGCCGGTGTCAGCGCCTTCGGGTTCACCGGCACGAATGCCCACGTCGTCATCGAGGAAGCACCCGCGACCTCCGACGCCGCCGAACCGACCGACGAGGTCCCCGCACCCGAGCAGACCCGGGAGCCGTTCAGCGTCCTGCCGCTGTCCGCACGTTCCGCGCCAGGCCTGATGGCGCTGGCGCAGCGATACACCGGCTGGCTGGCCGAGCATCCCGACGTCCCCTTCGCCGACGTGTGTTTCACCGCCGGCACGGGACGCTCCCACTTCGAGCACCGCGCTGCGATCGTCGCGAACTCGCCGCGGGAGGCCGGGCTCCTCCTGGAAGATCTGCTGGCCAACCGGACACGGCCGGGCGTGCTGCGCAGAGAATGCGCCGACCCACCCACCACGGCGTGGTTCTTTCCCGGCCAGGGCAGCCAGTACGCCGGGATGGCACGCGAACTGTTCGACAGTGAGCCGGTATTCGCTGAGACGATGCGGCGCTGCGCGCAGGCCGTCGATCCGATACTGCCGCAGCCGTTGCTGGAGGTGCTCTACAGCACCGACCGGGCGGCCGCAGAAACGTTGCGGCACACGTCGTTTGCACAGCCGGCGATATTCGCAGTCGAGATGGGGCTGGCCCGGCTATGGCAATCGTGGGGCATTGAACCCGACGTGGTGCTCGGCCACAGCGTGGGCCAGTACGCCGCGGCATGCGTGGCGGGCGTGTTCAGCCTCGAGGACGGCGCCCGGCTGATCGCCGAACGCGGCAGGCTGTTCGGCAGCTTGCCGCCGGGTGGTCGGATGGTGGCGATCTTCGCCGATCCGGACTACGTCGAGCGCGCCGCCGAGGGTTTCCCGCGCGTCTCGGTCGGCGCGTACAACGGCCGCAACACCGTCCTGTCGGGGCCGGCCGAGGACCTCGAGAAGATTGCCGAAGCCTGCGGCCAGGACGGGACCCGGTGCACCTGGCTGGAGACCAGCCACGCCTTCCATTCCGAACTGCTCGAGCCGGTTCTCGACGAGTTCGAGGCGTTCGCCGGCCAGTTCCATTTCGACGCCCCCACACTGCCTCTGGTCTGCAACCGCACCGGGATGGTGCTCAACGCCCAGACCCCGCTGGATGCGCAGTACTGGCGGCGCCATTCCCGCCAACCCGTGCAGTTCACCGAAAGCGTGCGCACCGTCGCCGCGTTGGGCTGCTCGGTCCTGATGGAGATCGGTCCACAGCCGATCCTGACCGCTGCGGCTCTGCAGAGCTGGCCGGAGTCGTCGGCGACGCCGCTTGCGATCGTCTCGCTGCGCAAGGGAGCCAACGCTGCCCGGCAGATCGCCGAAGCGCTGGCCACGACGTACGTCTGCGGGCATCGGCCCAATTTCGGTGCCGGACAGCACACGCCGGGGCGCACGCTCGAGCTGCCCACCTATCCGTTCCAGCGGCGCCGGTACTGGCCGAAGAGCTCCGGCATGTCCGCACTGACCTCAGGCGGGCTGTCGGCATCCGGCATCGTCGGCAGCGCAAAGGATCTCGCTTCCGGCGACACCGTGTACAGCAGCGTGCTGTCGGTCAAGACTCAGCCGTGGCTCGCTCATCACGTGATCTACGGCACCGTGGTGGTGCCGGGAGCAACCTATGCGGCGATGGCGCTGGCCGCCGCAGGTGCGCCCGCACGCGTGCAAGAGGCGTTCTTCTACGAGCCGATCATCCTGCCGGACAAAGCTTCTCGTGAAGTCCAGCTAACGCTTCATCCGGTCGACGATGGCTGGAAGTTCCAGGTGCACAGCCGCCCCCACGGGGTTCGGGACGCGGAATGGTCGCTGAACGCCGACGGCAGTCTGGTGACCGGTGCGGATACCGAGCCCGAGTCGCCGGATGCCGCTGTCGGTCCGGACGAGGCGATCGAGCAGATGGAGCGGACCCGGCCCCAGGATCTGTTCGACATCTTCAGTGACATGGAACTGGCCTGGGGTCCGACGTGGGCGACATCGCTGAAGTCGCTGTGGGTCGGCGAGGGCGAGGCGATCGGTGACATCGTCGTCGGCGACGAACTCGCCGAACATCTCGGCACCGAGCCGATCCACCCAGTGCTGCTCGACCTGTGCACGGGCGTTGCGTTCCCGGCCTTCCCCGCAACGCTGGCCGCCGAGCAGGGGATGTCCGACCTGTTCCTGCCGCTGAGGTACGGGCAGGTCCAGATCCGCGAGAAGATGCCGCGCCGGTTCTACTGCCGGGCCCGCTGGCATAACAACGCGGTCAACAACGAAACCCAGGTCTTCGACCTCGATTTCGTGGACCCGGACGGGCGGTCACTGGGCGGCATCCGAGAGTTCACCGTCAAGCGCGCTCCGCGAGAGGCACTGCTGCGCGGGCTGGGAGGGGACTCGACACGCCTGCTCTACGCCCTGGGCTGGCAGGAGGCGGCGGCGCCGGGAATCGACCAGGACACCGCCGACAAAGCCAGCGGGACCTGGCTGGTCGCCGGTTTCGACACCCTGGCCGCCCGGCTGCCGGGCGCTGTCGGCATCGATGACGTCGCCGACCCGGGCAGCTGGCGACAAGCGTTCTCCGATGCCGCCGAACGCGGTGCCCCGGTCGCCGGAATCGTTTGGCGCAGTTCAGGAAAGCCGGATACCGACGGGACAGCGGGCCAGCTGGCGGGCCGGCTGGAGGCCGAGATCGCGGCCCTGCTGGCCGCTTCCCAGACCGCGCTGACCGAGCAGAAGGCCACCCTGCCAGGTGGCATCTGGATCCTCACCGAACACGCCGTGGCCACCGAACCCGGCGAGTCGGTCGATCCCGTGCAGTCCGCACTGTGGAGCTTCGGGCGCACCCTGATCGCCGAACAGCCGACGCTGCGGTGCCGGCTGGTCGACACCGACGCCGGCGAGGAGTCGCTGAGCTGGCTTGCCGGCGCTCTGGGCACTGCAGTCGTGGAACCCGAGACGGCAGTTCGCCAGGGCCGGTTCCTGGTACCCAGGCTGCTGCACTGGGCGCGCAGTGGTCAGCTGTCAATGCCCCGCAGCGACGACTACGTGCTGGCCCCGACCGAACGGGGTGCGATCGACAACCTCCGCTTGACGGAGACCACCGTGACAGCACCTGCCCCCCACGAGGTTCAGGTCGCCATCGAGGCCGCCGGGCTGAACTTCCGCGATGTGCTCAACGTGCTCGGTCTGTACCCCGGTGATCCCGGGCCGATCGGTGGTGACCTGTGCGGTGTGGTCACCGAAGTGGGTTCCGAGGTCACCGGATTCGACGTCGGCCAGCGGGTGTTCGGCTCCATGCAGGGCGCCTTCGCGAGTCGGCTCAATGTGCCGGCCCAGCTGCTGGCGACTGTTCCGGACGGGATCGGCGCGGTCGAGGCGGCGACCATTCCCGCCGCTGCGCTGACGGTCCGCCTCGCCTTCGACTGGGCGAAGCTCAAGCCAGGGGACAAGGTGCTGATCCACGCCGCCAGCGGTGGGGTGGGTCTGGCAGCGGTCCAGATGGCCCGACGGCACGGCGCAATTGTCTTCGCCACCGCCAGCACGTACAAGCGCTCGACACTGCGTGAAATGGGTGTCGAGTACGTCTACGATTCGCGCACAACAGATTTCGCCGACCAGATCCTCGCCGACACCGGCGGATCGGGCGTCGACGTGGTGCTCAACAGCCTCACCAACGAGGGGTTCGTCGACGCCACGGTCCGGGCGACCGCTCAGGGTGGCCGGTTCGCCGAGATCGCAAAGCGCGATATCTGGACGCCGGAACAGATGGCGGCGGTGCGTCCCGACATCCAGTACGAGATCGTCGCCCTGGACGTGACGATGATGACCGACCCCGACCACATTCAGCGGTTGATGTCCGAAGTGTCTCAGGGGCTGGCCAGCGGTGAGTGGACGCCGGTACCGGCTGAGGTGTACCCGCTTCCCGAAGCGCGGGCCGCGTTCCGGCGGATGCAGCAGGCCCGGCACATCGGCAAGATCGTGGTGCAGATGCCCAAACCTCTTCAGCCGCGCGGGGATCGGAGCTATCTGATCACCGGCGGTCTGGGTGCACTGGGTCTGCACACCGCGGCGTATCTGGCTCAGCTGGGCGCCGGGGACATCGTGCTGACCAGCCGGCGCTCCCCTGACGCCGAGTCGCAGCAGGCGATCGACGCGATCACCGAGCGATACCACTGCCGAGTCCACGTCTTCCCGGGCGATGTCGGCGACGAGGACGAGGTCGCAGGGATTCTGGCCAGAATCCGCAGCGAACTGCCGCCCCTGGCCGGTATCGCCCATCTGGCCGGTGTGCTCGATGACGCGTTGTTGCCAGCGCAGACGCTGGACCGATTCCGGACGACGCTGGGGCCCAAGGCCTACGGCGCCTACCATCTGCATCGGATGACCACCGAGGACGATCTCGAGTTCTTCATCGTCTACTCCTCGGCGTCGGCGATTCTGGGTTCGCCCTCGCAGGTGAACTACGCCACCGCCAACGGCCTGCTCGACGGACTGGCGGCGTACCGCCGGGCTCGGGGTCTGCCGGCGACAGCGGTCAACTTCGGCCCGTGGGGTAGCGGCGGAATGGCGAGCTCGCAGGCGGCGCTGGCCAACCTCAGCGCCCAGGGCATGATGCCGCTGGATCCGCAGGCGGCACTGGCCGCACTCGGCGAGGTGGTCCGCCACGGAGCCGGGCAGGCCACGGTCCTGAAGGCCAACTGGCAACGCACCGCCAAGATGCTGGGCAGCATCCGCCCGCCGCTGCTCGACAATGTGCTTCCGCGCGACGACGCGGCAGCGACCGGCGACAGCCAACTGCTGCGCCAACTCCAGGAGACGCCGGAGGCGCAGCGGGTCGACTTCATCGCCGAGTTCCTGCAGCGCGAGGTGCAGGGGTTCCTGCGGCTCGCCCAGCCGCCCGCCGCCTCCAGCAGATTCCTGGACCTGGGGACGGATTCGCTGATGGCCGTCGAGCTGCGCAATCGGCTGTTCGGGCAGTTCGGCGGCAAGTTCGACATCAGCCCGACCGCGGTGTTCGACTACCCGACGATCGGCGAACTGGCCCAGCACCTGGCCAGCCAGCTGCCGGCGTCCGACGAGGCGCCCGCGCAGCAGCCCGAGCCCGGGTCCCAGGCCGACCAGCCGGTGTGATTTCGATCGCACCATCTGGTTCGCCGGACGCTGGGGCAAACCGGCGCACGACGCCCATCATGGGCACTAGCTGCACCGATGGGGCCTGCGGCGACGCGCGGGGCGAGCAATCCAACCGGTGGGTTGGCCATCCCGCCTAAGTTGCTCACAGGGATTTGCAACAGGGTTACCGGGCGGTATAGTTGCGGTGTTACTGGTGGGTAACTTAGAGCTAAGTACCCAACCCGAAAAGGCACATTCCCATCGAGGAGAAGCAGTGAGCCACTACAAGAGCAACGTCCGCGACCAGGAGTTCAACCTCTTCGAGGTACTTGGCCTGGACAAAGCCCTCGGCCAGGGCGAGTACAGCGATCTCGACCCCGACACCGTGCGCGAGATGCTCGCCGAGTCGGCCCGTCTGTGCGAGGGCCCGGTTGCGGCGTCCTTCGTCGATGGTGACCGCAATCCCCCGGTCTTCGACCCCAACACCCACACGGTGACCCTGCCGGAGCCGTTCAAGAAGTCGGTACAGGCGTTCATCGACGGCGGCTGGGACAAGGTCGGCGTTCTGGAGTCGCTCGGCGGCATGCCGATGCCCCGGATTCTGGTGTGGGCGATCCACGAGCACGTGCTCGGCGCGAACCCCGCAGTCTGGATGTATGGCGGCGGCGCCGGGTTCGCCAACATCATGTTTCACCTCGGCACCGACGAGCAGAAGAAGTGGGCCGAGCTGGCCGCCGAGCGCGGCTGGGGTGCCACCATGGTGCTCACCGAGCCGGACGCCGGATCGGACGTCGGCGCCGGCCGGACCAAGGCCGTCAAACAGGACGACGGTTCGTGGCACATCGACGGCGTGAAACGGTTCATCACCTCTGCCGATTCAGATGACCTGTTCGAGAACATCTTCCACCTGGTGCTGGCCCGCCCCGAGGGCGCCGGCCCCGGCACCAAGGGGCTGTCACTGTTCTTCGTGCCGAAGTTCCACTTCGACCCCGAGACCGGCGAGCCGGGCGAGCGCAACGGCGTCTTCGTCACCAACGTCGAGCACAAGATGGGCCTGAAGGTCTCGGCCACGTGTGAACTGACCATGGGCCAGCACGGCATTCCCGCCAAGGGCTGGCTGGTCGGCGAGGTTCACGAAGGCATCGCGCAGATGTTCGACGTCATCGAGCAGGCTCGAATGATGGTGGGCACCAAGGCCATCTCGACGCTGTCGACCGGTTACCTCAACGCACTGGAGTACGCCAAGGAGCGCGTACAGGGTGCCGACCTGACCCAGATGACCGACAAGACCGCGCCGCGCGTCTCGATCACCCATCACCCCGATGTGCGCCGCAGCCTGATGACCCAGAAGGCCTACGCCGAGGGCGGCCGCGCGCTGTACCTCTACACCGCCAGCTACCAGGACGCCGCGCTGGCCCAGACCGTTCACGGCGTGGACGCCGACCTGGCCGCCAGGGTCAATGACCTACTGCTGCCGATCGTCAAGGGCTGGGGCTCCGAGCAGGCCTACGCCAAGCTCACTGAGAGCCTGCAGACCTTCGGTGGTTCGGGCTTCCTGCAGGACTACCCGGTCGAGCAGTACATCCGCGACGCCAAGATCGACTCGCTCTACGAGGGCACCACCGCCATCCAGGCCCAGGACTTCTTCTTCCGCAAGATCGTCCGCGACAAGGGTGTGGCACTGGGCCACGTGGCCGGCCAGATCGGCGAGTTCATCAAGAACGAGTCCGGTAATGGCCGCCTCAAGACCGAGCGTGCGCTGCTGGCCAAGGCCCTGGAGGACGTCCAGGCCATGGCGGCATCGATGACCGGGTACCTGATGGCCGCGCAGGAGGACCCCCAGTCCATCTACAAGGTGGGTCTGGCCTCGGTGCGCTTCCTGATGAGTGTCGGCGATCTGATGGCCGGCTGGCTGCTGCAGCGTCAGGCCGCTGTCGCCATCGCCGCGCTCGACGCCGGTGCCACCGGTGCCGACCGTTCCTTCTACGAAGGCAAGATCGCAGTCGCCTCGTTCTTCGCCAAGAACATGCTGCCGTTGCTGACCAGCACTCGGCAGGTGATCGAGACGATCGACAACGAGATCATGGAACTCGACGAAGCGGCCTTCTAGACCGCCAAAGCACAATGGCCCCGGGACTTTCAGTCCCGGGGCCATTGTGGTTAAGCGCCGTGGTTAGTGCGGTGTATGTCGCGGCTAGCCCGCCCGCTTACGGGCGGAGGATCCGGTGGCCTTCGACGCGCCGGACGAGGTGCCGCCTTGCGACGACTGTTGGTGTGCCCGCTTCCTGGCACTGACGCCCGAGTGTGATGTCAGCGTTGGCGTAGGCGTCGTCGCGGTCGAAGCCGCCGGCGCCGCCGGTTCGGGGCGCACGACCGGCGCGTAGCCCTGGTCGATGATCGGTCGCAGCTGGGCATCGATGCCGTCGACGATGTCCTTCGGAACGCCCAGCTGGCGCAACGGCATGGTGAGCGGCAGGAAGTCGGTGGGCACAAAGTAGGTCGTCGTGGTGCCGCCCAGACTGTTCGGCGGGGTGGTGGTGATGTTCTCCGCGGGGACTTTCGACAGGTCCGTGGCGTGCGCCACGGCGTGGACGTAGTAGATCCCCATCACGGCGTTGAGCACTGTCAGCATGTTCCAGGGCTGCGTGATCGGATCGGCGAAGCCGTCGTACTGGTTGATCACCACCACCACGTTGAAACGGGTCTCGGGCAGCGCGACCGGCGTGTAGTCGAAGATCGGAACGTACGCGCCGCCGTTGTGTGCGAACAACCCGAAGTTGGGATCGGCAATCAGAATGAAGGTGGTGTCCGAGGGGATGCTCAGGTCGGCGTTGAGGTCGGCGGCCACCTGCTGAATGACCATGGCACCCTGTGAGGTCCCGATGAGCACCATGGAATCCGTGGCGGCCGTGGTCAATCCGGCCAGGACGGTCTCGACATTGCTGACCCCGGCAGCCACCGAGATACCCAACGTCGGGTCCAGGACCCCGGTGACCGGCCAGATGGCCGCCGGATAGTTGACCGTGGTGATCGTGTCGCCGGCGTAGGCCCCGCCCAGCAGCGACGCTTCGAGGGTGAAGATCTGATTGAGTACCGAGCCCAGCGAACCGCTGGTTCCCCCAACCCACAACACCGTCGACGCGTTGGCTGGTGCAGCCAGCCCGATAGCCAACCCCACCAGCAAGCAAAAAACGCCCCGCGCCCGCCGCTTGTGAAGGCGACGAGGCGGGACGGGCTCCCGACCCATGGGATAAGCATTGACGGAATAGACAATTACCGCAACCCCAGCTCAAAGCGGAGATCTAATCGGGACCTTGGGCTCTGGTAAATGGCCGGGTATTCGCTATGTTGATGGACATGGCGACGCCCGATGACAGCAAAGATTCCGATCCGCAGCAAACCGCTGCGGACGGGGGAAAACCGCCCACGAGCGGTCCGCTGGCGACGATCGTCGGACCGTTCACCAAAGCGGGCGGGTATTACGCCCGCTCCTGGGGTGCCTACCTCGACGGCACGCATGGTGAATTGCCTGTGGCCAGGCCCACACTGTCGCTGGCCACTCATGCCCTGCGTGATGAGATCGTGCTGGTGGGCCTGCGCTGGCGTCGACCGCTGAGCGACGCCAGGGTCTACGAGCGCATCAACGCGGAGGTCGCCGAGGCGATCACGCTCTATGACAAAAAGGGCTGGCTGACCGAACCGGCCGGGTTCTTCGCCGCGCCACCTGCTCCCACCGACGTCTCGATCCGGTCGTTCACCAGCCGCAACCGCACCCACGAGCGGCTGTCGTTCGAGAGCGGCTATCAGCCCTATCCCAAGGAGCCGGGCCGCGACCGCTGGCGCAGCTATACCGGTAACCACCGCGAGTACGCCCTGGTGCTGCGCCATCCGGAGCCGCGCCCCTGGCTGGTGTGCGTCCACGGAACCGAGATGGGGCGAGTGGGACTCGACCTGACCCTGTTCCGGGCGTGGCATCTGCACGAGGACTTCGGTCTCAACGTCGTGCTGCCGGTACTGCCCATGCACGGGCCGCGAGCCAAGGGGCTACCCAAGAACGCGGTCTATCCGGGTGAGGACGTGATGGATGACGTGCACGCCACCGCACAGGCGGTGTGGGACGTGCGCCGCGTGCTGGCCTGGATCCGTTCCCAGCAGCCCGATGCCCAGATCGGGCTCAACAGCATCTCGCTGGGTGGTTATATCGCCGCGCTGGTGGCCAGCCTCGAAGACGGGTTGTCGTGCGCGATCCTCGGGGTGCCGCCGTCGAACCTCGTCGAGATCCTGGGTCGGCACGCCGGCCTGGACCAGCACGACCCGAGGCGCAGGACCCTCGAGCTGGCCGGCCCGATCGGACGGATGATCTCGCCGCTGTCGCTGGAACCGAAAGTTCCTCCGCAGGGCCGGTTCATCTACGCAGGCGTGGCCGATCGCATCGTGCATCCCCGCGAGCAGGTGCTGCAGCTGTGGGAGCACTGGGGACGGCCCGACATCGGGTGGTACCGCGGCGGGCACACCGGCTTTTTCCAGGCCCGCCCGGTTCAGCGCTTCGTCGACTCCGCGCTCGTCCAGTCGGGGCTCGTCGTCAATCAAAAATGACCGCCGCTGGACTCCCCTCTTCTCCAGCGGCGGTCCTTCATCCGTGTCAATAAGACCCAGACAAAGAGGATGCCCCGTGTTGCCGTCGGGTCGGGGGGTCAGACGGCAACACGGAGCTATCCGGTACATCGAGTACCCCAGCCGGTCCGTTACAAACTCAGCCGAGATTTTTTCGACAAATTTTCAGGCCTCCAAGATGGCGGTCACACCCTGGCCGCCAGCAGCACAAATAGAGATCAGGCCGCGCACGGGCCGGCCGGTTTCCGCCTTCTTCTCGGCCAGCTGCTTGGCCAGCTGGGCGACGATCCGCCCGCCGGTTGCCGCGAACGGGTGTCCGGCGGCAAGCGAGGAACCGTTGACGTTGAGCTTCGACCGGTCGATGGCACCCAGGGCGGCGTCCAGGCCCAGCCGCTCCTTGCAGTACTCCTCGGACTCCCAGGCTTGAAGATGGGCCAGGACGACCGAGGCGAAGGCCTCGTGGATCTCGTAGAAGTCGAAGTCGCCCAACGTGAGTCCGTTGCGCGCCAACAGCCGTGGCACCGCGTAGGTGGGCGCCATCAGCAGGCCGTCGACACCGTTGACGTAGTCGACGGCGGCGGTCTCGGAGTCGACGAAGTAAGCCAGCGGGGTCAGCGAATGTGATTCTGCCCACTGTTCACTGGCGAGCAGCGCCACCGAAGCGCCGTCGGTGAGCGGCGTGGAGTTGCCCGCCGTCATGGTCGCGTCACCGTTGCCGACGCCGAAGACCGGCTTGAGTTTGGCCAACTTCTCCGCGCTCGAATCGGCCCGAAGGTTGTTGTCCCGGTAGAGACCCAGAAACGGAGTGACGAGGTCGTCGAAGAATCCGCGGTCGTAGGCGGCCGCCATATTGCGGTGGCTGGCAGCGGCCAGTTCGTCCTGGTCGACGCGCTTGATCCCCATCTTCTTGGCGGTGATGGCGGCGTGATCGCCCATCGACAGTCCGGTGCGGGGCTCGCCGTTGGTGGGAATCTCCACCCCCAGCGAGGCGGGCAGCTTGCCGACCAACTTCAGCCGATCGACGTTGGACTTGGCCCGACGCAGCCCCAGCAGGGTGCGACGTAAATTGTCGCCCAAGCCAATTGGCGCATCGGAGGTGGTGTCCACGCCACCGGCGATGGCGGACTCGTAGCGGCCGGCCGCGATCCCGTCGGCTGCGGCGATGGCGGCCTGAAGCCCGGTGCCGCATGCCTGCTGTAGATCGATCGCGGATGTGTAGGGCGACAGCGCACTGCCCAGCACGCTCTCGCGCATGAGATTGAAGTCGCGGCTGTGCTTGAGGACCGCTCCGCCGATCACGGCACCGAGTTGTTCACCGGCCAGACCGAACCGGTCCACCAGGCCGTCGAGTGCGGCGATGAACATGTCCTGGTTGGAGGCTTCGGCATAGGCGCCGTCCGACCGGGCGAAGGGAATGCGATTGCCGCCGAGGACGGCAACTCTACGAGGTTTCTGACTGGTGGAAGCCACGGGAATCTCCGCTGTGTCGTCGGTTCAGGTGGGTATACGGACCCATAGTACCCACCGTTCTTACTCTAGAGTAAGTTCGTTCCCGGTCCACCCGCACCGCAAACGCGAAAGGCAGATTCGTGGCTTCCGACGTGTTCACGCAAGTCGTCAACTCCGCCCCCGGATCGTTCCTGGCCAAGCAGCTCGGCGTCCCGCAGCCCGAAACGCTGCGCCGCTACCGGCCGGGCGAACCTCCGCTGGCCGGCTCACTGCTGATCGGCGGCGAGGGCCGCGTGGTCGAACCGCTGCGCGCCGCACTGGCCGAGGATTACCAGCTGGTGTCGGACAATCTCGGTGGCCGCTGGGCCGACTCCTTCGGCGGTCTGGTCTTTGATGCCACCGGCATCACCGAACCGGTCAAGCTGCGCGGCCTCTACGAGTTCTTCACCCCGCTGCTGCGCAATCTCGGGCCGTCGGGTCGCGTCGTCGTCGTCGGCACCACCCCCGACGAGACTGCCACCGCCGACGAACACATCTGCCAGCGCGCACTGGAAGGCTTCACCCGATCGCTGGGCAAGGAGCTGCGCCGCGGCGCCACGGTGGCCCTGGTCTATCTCTCCCCTGACGCCAAACCCGCTGCGACGGGCCTGGAATCGACGCTGCGGTTCATCCTGTCCGCCAAGTCGGCCTACGTCGACGGGCAGGTGTTCTACGTCGGGGCTGCCGACTCGACGCCGCCCGCCGACTGGGACAAGCCGCTGGCCGGCAAGGTCGCCGTGGTGACGGGAGCGGCCCGCGGCATCGGCGCCACCATCGCCGAGGTGTTCGCCCGCGACGGAGCCAAGGTCGTGGCGATCGACATCGAAGCCGCCCATGACGCCCTGGGTGAAACGGCCGCCAAGGTGGGCGGGACGGCGCTGGCGCTGGACGTCACCGCCGCGGATGCCGTCGACAAGATCACCGAGCACCTGCGCGAGCACTATGCGGATGTCAACGGCGGCCGGGCCGACATCCTGGTCAACAACGCCGGTATCACCCGCGACAAGTTGCTCGCCAATATGGACGACGCCCGCTGGGACGCGGTGATCGCGGTGAATCTGCTTGCCCCGCAACGGCTCACCGAGGGCCTTGTCGCCAATGGCAGCATCGCCGAAGGCGGACGGATCATCGGGCTGTCCTCGATGGCCGGTATCGCAGGCAATCGCGGCCAGACCAACTACGCCACCACCAAGGCGGGCATGATCGGCATCACGCAGGCGCTGGCGCCCTCGCTGGCCGACAAGGGCATCACCATCAACGCCATCGCACCCGGGTTCATCGAGACCGCGATGACCGCGGCGATCCCGCTGGCCACCCGCGAAGTCGGCCGTCGGCTGAACTCGCTGTACCAGGGCGGCAAGCCCGTCGATGTCGCCGAGGCCATCGCCTATTTCGCGAGCCCGGCGTCGAACGCGGTGACCGGCAACGTCATCCGGGTGTGCGGCCAGGCCATGCTGGGGGCATAGTCGGATGACTATGACCGAACAACCCAGCGGGCTGCGCAATATGCTGCGGGCCGCGGCCGGTTCGCTGCCGTTCATCGCGCGCAACGAAAGCCTGCCCACCCGAACCCTGACCGTCGACGAGCTGCCGATCGACCGATCGAATGTGGCCGCCTACGCGGCGGTCACCGGGCTGCGCTACGGCGACACCGTTCCGCTGACGTACCCGTTCGCCCTGACCTTCCCGACGGTCATGTCCTTGGTGACCGGCTTCGACTTCCCCTTCGCCGCCATGGGTGCGGTGCACGTCGAGAACCACATCACCCAGTACCGGCCGATCGCGGTCACCGACACCGTCGGCGTCAGCGTGCACGCGGAGAATCTGCGGGAGCACCGCAAGGGCCTGCTGGTCGATCTGGTCACCGACGTCAAGGTCGGCAACGAGCCGGCGTGGCACCAGGTGACCACCTTCTTGCACCAGCAGCGCACCAGCCTCTCCGGTGAGCCCCGCCCCGAGCCGCCGAAGCAGCCGAAGTTGGCGCCGCCCAACGCAATTCTGCGGATCACCCCCGGCCAGATTCGTCGCTACGCCTCCGTCAGCGGTGACCACAATCCGATCCATACCAGTGCCCTGGGTGCCAAGCTGTTCGGGTTTCCGACTGCCATCGCCCACGGAATGTTCAGTGCTGCAGCAGTTCTGGCCAATATCGAAGGCCAGCTTCCCGACGCGGTGCGCTATTCGGTGAAGTTCGGCAAACCGGTGGTGCTGCCGGCCAGCGCCGGCCTCTACGTCGAACGGGCTGCCGACGGATGGGATATCGCCCTGCGCAACATCGCCAAGGGGTATCCGCATCTGAGCGCGACGGTGCGCGGGCTGTAGCCAGCCGGGCTCAGTGCGATCCGGCCGAGTGGTTTTCCTTTTCCGCCGGCGCACCCTTGAGGCCACGCCAGAACAGGTTGATCAGCAACGCCGCCGCCTCGTCGACGTCGGCCTCGCCGGCGCTGACCTGCGCCGCGACCGCCTCACCCGCACCCACCAGGGCGACGGCCATCATGTGGAAGTCGGTGTCCGGCTCGGGATGACGGGTACCCGTCTCCAGCAGGCGGGCCACCATGTCGATGATCTTCTCGCGCCCTTCCCGCACGGTGTGCGCGAACGCCTGCGAACTGGTCGCCTGGGTGTACAGCACGATCCAGGACGCCCGGTTGGAGTCGATGTACTGCAGCACCGAGAGAATGACGCTGCGGAGCAGCTCGTGCGGGCTTTGCGTGAGATCGATGTCCTTGCCGACCGCCTCGATGAAGCGGCTCAGTTCGCGGCTCAGGCATGCCCCGAA
Source organism: Mycobacterium sp. NBC_00419 (assembly GCF_036023875.1). Lineage (NCBI taxonomy): Bacteria > Bacillati > Actinomycetota > Actinomycetes > Mycobacteriales > Mycobacteriaceae > Mycobacterium > Mycobacterium sp. NBC_00419. The sequence continues at coordinate 3,148,266 of NZ_CP107931.1, read as the reverse complement.
CAACTCCTCTTTGGAGCCGTAATACAGATAGAGCATCGGCTTGGAAATCTCGGCTTCGGCGGCGATGACGTCCATCGAGGTCTCGTGATAGCCGTTGACCGAGAACATCTGGACGGCCGCGTCGAGCATCTGCTGCTCGCGCACGGCACGCGGCAACCGTTTGGTGCCACCTGCCGCCATGGTCGCCGCCTTCTCTGTCCTGGGCTTTTCGCCGCGCTAGGAAGAGGCTAACCGCCGCAGCGCGGACTGGGGCCCTTCAACCCGGCCAGACGCAGCACCGAGGCGTCGATCGCAGGCAACGACAGCTCGCCGCCGTTGACTGCTGACTCCAGCCGGTCGAGCACCGCGGGGACTTCGTCGGTGGTCACCCACAGGCCGACGTCCGCACCGGCCTGCAGGGCCCGCAGGACCGCCTCGGCGACCCCGTAGTGCGAGGAGATGGCAGCCATACTGGACAGGTCGTCGGTGAAGACGATGCCGTTGAAGGGCGGCCCGCCGTAATTGCCGCTGCGCAGCAGGCCTACCGCCGCGGGGCTGAGGCTGGCCGGCACACCATTGGTCAGGCCGGGCACCTCGAGGTGGCCGATCATCACCGCCACCGGAGCCTCGGCGGCCAGGGTGCGGTACGGAATCAGGTCGTTGGCCTGCAGGTCCGCCAGCGGCGGGGTGGTCACCGCGCCGGCGGTGTGCGAGTCGCCCGAGCCGTGGCCGTGGCCGGGGAAGTGCTTGAGCACCGGCAACAGACCTGCGTCCCGCAGACCACGTGCGTAGGCGCCCGCGTAGGCGGTCACCACAGCCGGATCATTCGAAAACGACCGGTCGCCGATGACGGTGTCGGCGGCGGCGGCGGTCACGTCGACCACCGGGGCGAAGTCGACGGTGATCCCCAGGCCGCGCATCTGCCGGCCACGGTCCAGGGCCAGCTGGTAGACCTCGTCGGGAGTTTTCGTCTGGGCCAGCACGCGGGCCGAGGGTGCGGCACCGATGAGGCTCGTCAGCCGGGCGACCCGGCCACCCTCCTCATCGACGCTGACCGCCAGCGGCAGCGGGCCCGCGTTCGCGATGTCGGGCAGCGAACCGTCGGTCAGCATCGACAGGTCGGTCCAGCTGCCGATGAAGATTCCGCCGACGTGGTAGTTGCTCACCACGGCGCGGGCATCGGCGGCGTTGCGCACGCCGACCATGAGCAGCTGTGCGAGCTTGTCGCGGGTCGACATCGTCAACGGGTCACCGCACACCGGTGCCGCCGGGGCGGCGGGCACCGGGAGCGGGCCGGCCAACGGAGCGACACTGGCTCCGGAGGCGGAGCTGACCGGCGACGACGATGCCGGCGCGCTCTTAGTAGCGGGCGACGAACACCCCAGGATCAGCAACGGCAACGTCGACACCGCGGCGATTCCGCGGAGGGAGAGCACGCGTCTAGCCATCCGCCCATGCTGTCACGAGCGCCGCCGTCGTCCAACCGCGGTTGGACGCGTGTTAGGTTGACCAGCGGGTACCCCCCACCTGACCTGACCCGTCCCCGTAGCGCAGAGGAGACCCGATCATGACCCGGTTCGTGGTTCCCGCCGCCGCCAGCATCGTGGTCGGCCTGCTGCTCGGAGCAGCCTCGGTGTTCGGGGTGACGCTGATGATCCAGCAGGACACCAAGCCGCCGCTATCAGCCGGCGACCCGGCGTCATCGGTGCTCAACCGCGTCGAGTACGGCAACCGCGGCTAGCCTGAGCACGCTCGCCGCCGCCTCCCCCGCGGTCACGGAGGCACCCCTGTCCACAACGCCGCTGTCCCGACGGTGGCTGGGCGGCGCGTTCGCCGTCGCACTGGTGCTGTGCTTCGCGCAGTCACCGGGAATGGTCTCCCCCGACACCAAGCTCGACCTGACCGCCAATCCGCTGCGCTTCCTGGCCCGCGCCGCCAACCTGTGGAACAGCGATCTGCCGTTCGGGCAGGCGCAGAACCAGGCCTACGGCTATCTCTTCCCGCACGGGGCGTTCTTCCTGCTCGGCGATACGCTCGGCCTGCCCGGCTGGGTCACCCAGCGGCTGTGGTGGGCGCTGCTGCTGACGGTGGGCTTCTGGGGTCTGCTGCGGGTGGCCGAAGTGCTGGGCATCGGGACCCGACCGTCGAGGGTGATCGCCGCGGTGGCGTTCGCGTTGTCGCCGCGGGTGCTGACGACGCTGGGATCGATCTCCTCGGAGACGCTGCCGATGATGCTGGCGCCGTGGGTGCTGCTGCCGGTGATCCTGGCTCTGCGCGCCGACTCCTCGCGATCGCTTCGGATGCTGGCCGCCCGGGCGGGTGTCGCCCTGGCGTTGATGGGCGCGGTCAACGCGGTGGCCACCATCACCGGATGCCTGCCGGCCATCATCTGGTGGCTGTGCCACCGGCCGAACCGGACGTGGTGGCGGTTCAGCGCCTGGTGGGCGCTCGCCTCGGCGCTGGCGATCACCTGGTGGGTGGTCGCCCTGCTTCTGCTGGGCCGGATCAGCCCGCCGTTCCTGGACTTCATCGAATCATCCGGGGTCACCACGCAGTGGACGTCGCTGACCGAGGTCCTGCGCGGTACCGACAGCTGGACACCGTTCGTGTCGCCGAACGCGACCGCAGGCTCCTCGCTGGTGACCCAGCCGGTGCTGGTGCTGGCGACGACACTGGTCGCCGCGGGCGGTTTGGCCGGGCTGGCATTGCGCTCGATGCCGGCGCGCGGCCGGCTGGTCACCATGCTGCTGGTCGGGGTGGTCCTGCTGGCCGTCGGGTACTCCGGCGGGCTCGGTTCACCGCTGGCCCACCAGGTTCAGCTGTTCCTGGACGCCGCGGGCGCCCCGCTGCGCAACGTCCACAAGCTCGAACCGGTGATCCGGCTTCCGCTGGTGCTCGGAATCGCCCACCTGCTCGGCCGCATTCCGCTGCCGGGCGCTGCCCCGAGACCGGTGTTGATCCGGGCGTTCGCCCGCCCCGAGGACGACAAGCGGGTGGCCGTCGGCATCGTCGTGCTCGCCGCGCTGGCGGTGGCCACCTCGATGGCCTGGACGGGTCGGCTCACACCGCCCGGCACCTTCCGTGCCATCCCCGACTACTGGCATCAGGCCGCCGCCTGGCTGGCCGAACACAACCGGGGCGAGCCGGCGCCGGGGCGTGTGCTGGTGGCTCCGGGCGCGCCGTTCGCCACCCAGGTGTGGGGCAACAGCCACGACGAGCCGCTCCAGGTGCTCAGCCAAGGCCCCTGGGGGGTAAGGGATTCGATCCCGCTGACCCCACCACAGACCATCCGCGCACTGGACTCCGTACAACGACTGTTCGCCGCCGGGCGGCCGTCGGCGGGTCTGGCCGATACCCTTGCCCGACAAGGCATCTCCTATGTGGTGGTGCGAAACGATCTCGACCCCGACACTTCACGCTCGGCGCGGCCGCTGCTGGTACACCGGGCCATCGACGGCTCGCCGGGACTGACGAAGGTCGCCGAGTTCGGCGAACCGGTCGGCGCCGGCCTCCTGTCGGGCTTCATCAGCGACAGCGGCCTGCGGCCCGCCTACCCGGCCATCGAAATCTATCGCGTTGACACCCAAGGCAATCCGGGTGCACCGTATCTGACCGACGCCAACCGCATGGGTAGGGTCGACGGCGGCCCCGAGGTGCTACTGCGGCTCGACGAACGACGCCGCCTGCTCGGACAGGCTCCGCTCGGGCCGCTGCTGCTGACCTCCGACGCCCAGCGCGCCAATCTGCCCGTCCCGCTCGTCACCGTCACCGATACCCCCGTCAACCGCGAAACCGACTACGGCCGCGTCGACGACCATTCGTCGGCCGTGCGCGCCGAGGGCGACCGGCGCAACACCTTCAACCGGGTGCCCGACTACCCGGTGCCCGGCGCCAAGCTGGTGCACGGCGCCTGGTCGGGCGGGCGGCTCAGCGTCTCGAGTTCGTCGTCGGACTCCACCGCGCTGCCCACCGTCGCACCGGCCAGTGGCCCCGCCGCGGCCGTGGACGGCGATTCGGCGACCGCGTGGGTGTCGAACTCACTGCAGCCCGCGGTCGGCCAGTGGCTTCAGGTCGACTTCGACCGTCCGGTCACCAACGCCACACTCACCGTCACACCGAGCGCCACCGCTGTCGGCGCGCAGGTCCGCCGTCTGCAGGTGTCGACCGAAAATGGCACCACGACAGTGCGTTTCGAGGAGACCGGAAAGCCGCTGACGATCGCGCTGCCGGTCGGTGAGACACCGTGGGTCCGGATCACCGCGATCGGGACCGACGACGGATCCTCGGGTGTGCAATTCGGCATCACCGACCTGTCGGTCACCCAGTACGACGCCTCGGGCTACGCCCACCCCGTCGACATCCGGCACACCGTCATCGTGCCGGGCCCGCCTGCCGGGTCGACCGTCGCGGCATGGGATCTGGGCTCCGAACTGCTGGGCCGGCCGGGTTGTGCGGACTCCCCCGACGGGGTGCACTGCGCCGCGTCGATGTCGCAGGCGCCCGAGGAACCGGTGACGCTGAGCCGGACGCTGACGGTGCCCGCCCCGATCCAGGTGAGTCCGGTCGTGTGGGTGCGTGCCCGGCAGGGACCGAACCTGGCCGACCTGATCGCCCAGCCCGGTACCACCCGCTCGCGCGCCGACTCCGATCTGATCGACGTCGAAGGCTCGGCGTACGCGGCCACCGACGGCGACCCCCGGACCTCGTGGACCGCATCGCAAAGCGTCGTTCAGTACAAGACCGGCCCGACGCTGACCGTGACGCTGCCCAAGGCGACGGAGGTCACCGGGTTGCGGCTTACGCCGAGTCCCTCACCGCTGCCGACACATCCGACGGTGGTCGCGATCGACCTCGGCGACGGGCCGCAGGTCCGCAGGCTGAAGGCCGGCGACGACAGCGGCGCACAGACCGTGTCAGTGCGCCCGAGAACCACCGACACCGTCCGGATCAGCCTGCTCGACTGGGACGACGTCATCGACCGCACGGCGCTGGGCTTCGACCAGCTCAAACCGCCGGGGCTGGCCGAGGTCAGCGTGCTGGGCGCCGACGGCAAGCCGGTGGCCGCCGCGGATGCCGCACGCAACCGCAACCGCGCCATCGAGATCCCATGCGGACAGGGGCCGATCATCGCGGTGTCGGGCCGGTTCGTGCAGACCTCGATCAGGACCACGGTGTCCGCCCTGCTCGACGGCGAACCACTGGCGGCGAAGGCCTGCGACCCGGCGCCGATCGCGCTGCCCGCCGGCCAGCAGGAACTCCTGGTCAGCCCGGGCTCCGGCTTCATCGTCGACGGTGTGGCACTGGCCGGACCCCAGGCGCCTGAGATCCCCACGGCGACAACCACTCCCGCGCAGGTCTCGAGCTGGGGCCCAGACCGCCGGGTCATCACCGTCAGCCGCGCACCAATCGCGCGGGTGCTGGTGGTCCCCGAAAGCGTCAATCCCGGCTGGGTCGCCCATGCCCCCGATGGGGTGACGCTGACCCCGGTGGTCGTCAACGGCTGGCAGCAGGGCTGGGTGGTGCCCGCCGGGGAGCAGGGCACCATCACGCTGAGCTTCCCGTCGAACACCCTGTACCGCACCGGACTGGCAGTGGGACTGTCCCTGCTGCCGCTGCTGGCACTGCTGGCGCTGGTCCCCGCGCGCCGGCCGCCAGCCGCAGCAGACCCGGCGCGACCCTGGACCGTGCCCGTGCTGGCCGGTGCCGGTGTGCTAGCCGTGGGCGGTCTGATCGCCGGCATCGGCGGGCTGGTGGTGTTCGGTACCGCACTGCTGGTCACCTATGGACTGCGGCACCGCCACGTCCTGCGTGACAGGGTCACGCTGTGGACCGCGTCGTGCGGGCTGATCCTCGCCGGGGCGGTGCTGTCGCGGTATCCGTGGCGTTCGGTCGACGGCTATATCGGGCATTCACCGTGGGTGCAGCTCCCGGCGCTGATCGCCCTGGGCGCCCTGGCCGCCTCCGCGCTGCCCGGGTCCCGTTCTGACGAAAACGACGAGGGCTCAACAGCTTCCCATTAGGGTCGTGGCATGACAGAGCCGTCGCAGGTCGAGACCGTTCGCGGCCCCGTCGCGACCACCGAACTGGGCGTCGTGCTGATGCACGAGCACGTGTTCGTCCTGTCCCCCGAGGTCCTGGTGAACTACCCGGAAGGCTGGGGCGATGAGGCCGCGCGCGAGGCCGACGCCGTCGAGAAGCTCAATGCGCTCAAAGCGATCGGGGTGGACACCATCGTCGATCCCACAGTGATCGGCCTTGGTCGCTACATCCCGCGCATCCAGCGGGTGGCAGCCCGGACCGGCCTGCAGATCGTGGTCGCCACCGGGGTGTACACCTACAACGACGTCCCGATGTACTTCCACTTCACCGGTCCGGGCACCGGATTCGGCGGCCCCGAGACGATGACTGACCTGTTCGTCCGGGATATCACCGAGGGCATCGCCGACACCGGCGTCAAGGCTGCGATCCTCAAATGCGCGACCGACGAGCCCGGCGTGACACCCGGTGTCGAGCGGGTGCTGCGCGCCGTGGCCCAGGCACACCGGCAGACCGGTGTGCCGATCACCACCCACACCCACGCCCCCACCCGGCGGGGTCTGGAGCAACAGCGCATCTTCGCCGAGGAGGGAGTCGACCTGAGCCGGGTCATCATCGGGCACAGCGGCGACACCACCGACCTGGGCTACCTCGAAGAGTTGATCGCGGCGGGCTCCTACCTCGGGATGGACCGCTTCGGCCTGGACGCCATGCTCAGTTTCGACGACCGCGTGGACACCGTTGCGGCGATGTGCCAGCGCGGTCACGCCGACCGGATGGTGCTGTCGCACGACGCATCCTGCTACATCGACTGGCTTCCGGAAGCCGCACTGCCGGTCGCGCTTCCGAATTGGCACTACCTGCACATCCATAACGACGTGCTGCCAGCACTGCGCAGTCGCGGTGTCACCGAGGACCAGATCACCACGATGCTCGTGGACAACCCGCGGACCATCTTCTCCAAGCGATGACACCAGCCCCGAGTCGCTGCGCTCCTACCCGCCGAGGTTCCTATGCCTGACGATATTCTCCCGATCGGCGCCCGCCTGAGCCAACTGGCCGCCGAGGACCCCGACCGGCCGGCCGTCAGCTGTGCCGGACGAACCCTGACCCGCGGTGAGCTCGAATCGGCGTCGAACCGGTTGGCCCGCGCCTACGCCGAACTCGGTGTCGGCCAAGGTGACTACGTCACGATCGCGGTGGCCAACTCGATCGAGTGGGTGCTGGCGACGGTGGCGGTCTGGAAGCTCGGCGCCATCCCCCAGCCGTTGTCACCACGGCTTCCCGACGCCGAGTTCGAGGGCCTGCTGGACCTCAAACCACGTGCACTACTGGTGGGCCGGGCCGACCCACGCGGCATCGTGCCCTCCGTCGACGCCGACTTCGCCGGTAGCCTGCAACTGTCGGATGCCCCACTGCCCGAGGTTGTCTCGCCGTGCTGGAAATCGATTGGATCCGGCGGCAGCACCGGGCGGCCCAAGCTCATCGAGGCCGGCGGCGAGGGCAGGATCCCGGCCGAGATCGTCGCCATGGGAATGGGCAACCTGCCGACCGACACCCACCTGCTGCCGGTGCCGCTGAGCCACAACACCGGGTTCACCTCGGCCACCCTGGCGTTGCTGACCGGCCAGCACCTGGTGTTGATGCGCCGGTTCGATCCTGAGGAGTTCCTGCGGCTGATCACCGACTACCGGGTCAACTATCTGGCCACCGTGCCCACGATCATGCAGCGCCTACTGCCGGTGTACCGGGCCAACCCCGGTGCCTACGACCTGTCCTCGCTGCGCAGATTCTGGCATCTGGCGGCCCCGTGCCCACCCAACATCAAGGAAGCCTGGATCGAATTGCTCGGGCCCGATGTGGTGTGGGAACTCTACGGTGGCACCGAACTTCAGGCCTTGACGTTCATCAGCGGTACCGAGTGGCTGGCGCATCGCGGTTCGGTCGGACGGGTGGTGGCCGGCGAGATGAAGGTGCTCGACGACGACGGCAACGAGTGCCCGCCCGGGGTGGTCGGTGAGATCTACATGCGCCCGGCTCCGGGCAGCGCACCGACCTACCGCTACGTCGGCAGCACAGCCAAGACCCGCGACGGCTGGGACTCCCTGGGCGACCTCGGCTGGTTCGACGAGGACGGCTACCTGTATCTGGCCGACCGCCGCGTGGACATGTTCACCGTGGGTGGGCGCAACGTCTACCCGGCCGAGATCGAGAGTGCGCTCGCCGAGCATCCGGCCGTGCTGTCGTGTCTGGTGGTCGGCGTCCCGCACGAGGACCTGGGCCAGGTGCCGCACGCGCTGGTCCACACCGATGGGGGCGGTCTCGACGATGCCGCTGTGAAAGCCTTTGTCGCCGAGCGGCTCGCCGACTACAAGGTGCCGCGCACCGTCGAGTTCGTGGACGCGCCGTTGCGTGACGACGCCGGCAAGGCGCGGCGATCGGCGGTACGCGAGCAGGTCATCGCGCGGCTACAGGGTTAGGTCGCCCGCGACCGTGGCCAGACCTACCCGGCTGACTAATTCGTGGGTTCGTCGGGCTCGCGCCTGATCTGGCCGTGTTCGAGCAGTGCGTTCACGGCGTCCCGCCATCGCTGCAGTTGAGCCGTGCCGACAAAGGGTTCGGGCAGGTGCCGGTCGATGTGCCGCCGCATGATCACCGCCCCCATCACCAGGATGAGCGGATTGAGCGCGGCCCACACCAGATCGAGATCCTCGGCCGCGCCGCCTTCGTCGGCCAGTCGGCGCCAGCGCGCCAGGCCGATCTCGGCCGTTGAGTCGAAGAATGCGGCTCCCGCGGGGGCACCCTCGACGAGCAGGTCGGCGAGATAGTCGACCGCCGCCAGTTGCCGGGCAAGCAGAAAACTCACCCGTCGGCCCATCTCGAGGACGGACTCGTTCGACGGAGCGGTCAACGGTCTGGCCATCTCGGTCCTGATGACGGTCAAGGCATGGGCATTGACCGCTTCGACCAGCTTCTCCTTGGAGCCGAAGTGGTGCTGTACCAATCCCACTGACACACCTGCGGCGCGTGCGACCATCTGCAACGTCGACTTCGCGGCGCCGTGCTCACCGAACACCGCGAGGGCTGCCTCGACGACGCGCTGCCGTCTCGGCGTGCCGAGGCCGCCTTCGGAGCTCACCGCGCCGTCAACCCTTCACCTCGTCGTCGGTCGTGCACCCTGGGAGGGATCCCCAAGTTCTACACGAATCAGAACCGGTTTCGGTTCAACCATCCCACCGGCACGGCACCTACCCTCCGCCCAGCCAGGCGCTGGCCGCGACGAGTTCGGGCACCAGAACTTCGGTGAGCAGGCGCACGTCATCGTCGTCGTCGCCGGGGTAGCGCACCTCGAAACCGGCGCTGGGAACACTACCCCCGACCGCGACGACGGTCGTGCCGCGCACTGTCGTCCACTCGGCCATCTGCTGCTCCCATGGCGACCCGGCGAACACCAGCAGCCGGTAGTCGGTGGTTTTGGTGAGGTAGACGTCGACGTGGCTCCAGTCGCCGGTCTCGCAGCCCACCGCCGGGCGCCGCGGCCCCTCGCGCAGCATCAGCGCACCCTGCTGGGCTGAGCAGAATCGGTGCGCCGGGGCGGCCAGGTGGGTGCCGTCGGGTCCGAGCAATAGGTCGGACACGGCTGGCCGCCAATCTGATTCGGTGTCCAGCAGATGGGCGCTCGCGGTGGCTGCGCTGGTGACGGTGGCGGCCAGTGCGGTGGTGTCGGCACCGGCCAGGTGTGCCTCGAGCGCCATCAGCAGCACCAGCGTGTGCTGATAGGTGCGGCAGGCCACCCCACCGACCTCGCGATCCGCCCGCAGTTCGACGACGGCATCGCAGCGCTCGGTGATGGCCGAGTCCGCGGTGTTGGTCAGGGCGATCGTGGTGACCCCGGAGGGCAGACGGCCAAGCGCGTCAAGGGTTTCCACCGACCCGCCGGTAGCCGAGGTCGCCACGACCAACGTTCCGGGACCCCAGTCCGGAAGTGACTGCGTCGATGCCACCTCGGAGACCGCAAGCAGTCCGCGGGCGCGCATCCGAGCGGCCGCGACACCCCCGGCGTAGGCCGAGGACCCCATTCCCAGCAGCACCACCCGATCGATACCGGCCGGCACCGCCTGCGCCCACGGGTTGGCGCCGGCCAGCGTGTGGGCCAGCCCGCCCAACGTCTCGGGCTTGCGGTGCAGGTCGGCGACGAAGCCCTCAGCGTCCACCAGTGATCCTCTCGTCGAGCAAGGCGGGCAGCGCCGCGTCGGGAACATACATCCACCGCGGCAGATGCCGTGCCGCGTACACGATTTCCCGCAATACCTGTTGCAGCCGGAACGCAGGCAGCGGTGCCGGATCATAAAGGTCGGCGTGACCGAGGCGGGCCAACCCGTCGGCATAGCCGTCGAGGAAGGCCCGGCGGGCATCCCGATCCACCACCGCCAGGGCGTGCGGGTCGAGGTCGTTGTGTCGTTGCGCCACGATCGCCACGTGGGCCAGTGACTGGGCCATGCCGGCCACATCGAGGGCAGCCGGGATGGGCAGCACGCGCTGCTGCGGGGGCAACACCGGGTTGCCGTCGAAATCGGTGACCACGTAGCGCCCGCGGCACTGCAGCACCTGCCCGACATGCAGGTCGCCGTGGCCGTCGATCACCGGGCTTCCGGCGAGCGCACCGAGGCCTGCCAGGGTCCGCTCGATCTCGGCGCGGCGGTCGTGCAACACAGCGGCGGTGGCGGGTGTGCTCAGCGCCTGCGCCTCGTGCAGGGTCGCCAGCGCGTTCTCGCGCCACCGCTGCGCGTCGGCGACCGATGCCGTGACCGCGGTGGTGGCCAGCGCGGCGTGCAGCTCGGCCACCACCATGGCGACCTCGGCTACCGCCGACACCACGGGGGCCGGTCGCGCCGTCGCCCCTCGCGCCGCCTCGGCCATCAGGTCGACCGCCCACGTCCACCCGTCGACAGCACCGGGAAGATACTCGTCGACATTGGCCACCAAGGTTTCCGCACCGCTGTCGGGCTGCCAGGTGACCAAGCCCCACGGCTGGGGCATGAATCGAAACCCGTTGGTGCGCAATACCTGCAGCCGCGACGGCGCCGGGTGCGGGCCCTCCTGCAGGTGGGTCGCCCACTTGACCACCGCCGCCTCGCCGACGATCACCGACTCGTTGGTCTGGTCGACGGTGACCGACCGCTCACCCTCGACGGGGCGGGCGGCCCACGCGTGCACGGCGAAGCGACCCCGCACCGAGAAATCCGGTGACGCCTCGAGCATCCGGCACAGCGCCTCGGCCACCCCGTCGCCGGGCTGCGCGCGGCGCCACCGGCCCCCGTCGCGCACCTGGGGCAGGGCGGCCAGGCGGTCGCCGTCACCGGCGATCACCGCCAGCCGTTTGCCGTCAGCCAGTTCCAGGACGTCGAGTTCGTGGTCCACCTGATCAGGCCGTCGCGGCCTGGCCCACCTTCTCGATGACGTCAGCACCGACGCGGAGCCCGTCACGCGCCCTGATCTTCGCGCCGATCTCGGCCAGCCGGTCCCGCAGTGCGGTGTCGGCCAGCGTCCGGTCCACCGCGCTGGTGAGCTCCTCCTCGGCGAAGGCGTAGGTGTTCAGCCGCACACCGAAGCCGAGTTCGTCGATACGCTGGGCGTTTTCGTACTGGTCCCAGAACAGGGGCAGCACGATCAGCGGCTTGCCGAAGTGCAGCGTCTCGGTCACGGTGTTGTTGCCGCCGTGCGAGATGACCAGGTCGACCTGTGGGATGACCTTCGTCTGTGGCACCATCTGCTCGCCGACCATGTTGTCCGCCAACGTGATTCGATCTGCCTGCGGCCCCTTGCTGACGATGAATCGGTGCTTGGTCCCACCCAGGACGTCGACGAGCCGCTGCATCAGCTCGACGTCAGCCCCGCCCAGCGATCCCAGTGACAGGTAGATCAAGGCGCTGTCCTCGGGGCGGTCGGCCACCTCGGCGGGCACCACGTAGTCGAGGTCGGTTTCCCGCACGCTGGAGTCCATCCGGGTCCAGCTGCCGTCCAGCGGTCGCGCTTCGACGTAGTCCGCCTCGGCGGGATACACGTAGAGGTTGGCGGCGTTCTCGCGTGGCATGAACTCCAGGTCCGGCAGCGGGTCGGCGCCCTGCTGCTGCACCCAGGAGTTGAAGTCGTCCCACAGCGCACGGTGCGTGCGGTCGAACTCGCCGCGATAGTCGTCCCAGGCCGACCGGTCGTCACTGGGCAGGCCGGAGAACGGGGGCGGGATGTTCGGCCCGGGGATCTCCAGCGGGCTGCACGACACGATCCGGATGAACGGGACACCGGCGGTCACCAAGGCGGGGAACAGCACGACGTTGTCTTCGACGATGACGTCGGGACGATGCTCGGCGACGATTGCCCGCAACCGCGGCTCGCAGTACTTGGCGCCGCCGACCAGCGCCTGATAGGTCGGCTGGATGAACGTCTCCAGCTGGTCGACGGTCGGCTTGCGGAACTCAGGGGCGGTCTCGGCGATGAAATCGGTCCAGAACTTGCCCGGGTCCTCGTCCTCGGCTCCTGCGGCCGGTTCGGCCAGGTCGACGAGTTCCTCGACGAAGCCCAGCGGCGCCAGCTTGCCCGCCCACGAACTTTCCGCCGCGAACACGATGCGGTGGCCGCGGTCGCGCAGGATGGCGGCCAACCCGATGCACTGGTTCGTCGGGCCATACGCCGACTCGGGCCAGAACATCACGGTCAACGGCCTCGTGGCTGCCATAGGGATCCCTTCGACTCGATCAGGTCTGACAGATCATCGCGCACCACCCACCCCGGGCGCATCAGCACGGGCAGCGCGCTCAGTGCGCGATGACGGGTTCGGGATCGTCGCTGACCGAACTGTCCAGCGGCGGCACCGGCGACGCCCGGCCCCCCTCGCCGGGGCGCGGGCTACGTGCACGCCGATACTCCCAGCGCCGCAGCGCATTCCGGCACGGCGACTCCACCAGCGCATAGCTGACCGCGGCCATCGCGAACCCGAAGATCAAGGTGAGCACCAGCACGACGATCAGGTTTCCGTTGAACATGAACTTGCCGACCATCGGGAACACCATCACCAACGCGGCCAGGTGCCACACGAACAGCCCGTAGGACCAGCGGCCGAGCGTCACCATCACCTTGCTCCCCAGGATCGGGTGCGCGGTGTCGGGCCGGTCGAGCACCAGCGGCGCCAACAGCGCCCACGCCACCACCGCCCCCAACGACGTACGAATGACGAACTGGCCCAGCGTCGCCGGGACCAGGTCTTCCGGCCCGGCCAGCGGCGAGGCGGACAACAGATAGGCCCCCACGGCGATGCCGGTGATGGCCCACGGGTTGCGGGCTAGCCTGTGCGCCCAGCCCGGCGGGCTGACCGTCCACTCGGCGAGCAGCATGCCCGCCGCGAACCAGGAGGCATAGGCCGGCGGCCAGTTGAGGAAGTTCACACCCTGCGGGGTGTGGATCGGCAGCAGTCCCCAGCCCAGGCTGGCCAGCGCCACCGCCGCGATCACCGGAATGCGGGCCGGCACGGGCAACCGGCGCGCCAGTAATGCCAGGATCGGCAGCGCCAGATAGAAGCTCACTTCGACCGACAGGCTCCACATCTGGGTAAGGCCGGCGGTCAGCGTCAGCGGGACGTACACCTGGGTGAGCGTGAGGTTGGCCAGCCACACTGTGGGACTGGCGTGGTTGGCCTCCGGGAGCAGCGTGAGGATCACGATGACGGCGACCAGGTAGCCGGGCATGATCCGCACGAGCCGGGATCGCAGGTAGTGCCCGGTGGGCGGGCGGTGGCGCATTCCGCGCGCGGCCGCGGCGTGGCCGCGCCACAGCAGGAAGCCCGACAGCGCGAAGAACACCGCGACCGCAAGGTCGAACCGGTGCAGCAGCCGGCCGAGCACTCCGCTGGAGGTGCCGGTCTGGAACGCCACGTGCGTCAGCACCACCCCCATGGCCGCGCACGCGCGCATCCCTTCGACGGCGGGCAGGAAGCCGCGGGTGCCCCCGACCTGCTCGGCCTCCGGTTTCATGTCTGCCAGTCTGCCGGTGCGGGTCACCCCGCGAAAGTGGGTACCCCTGTCTGCGGCGTGACCCTCCTAATTAGCCGGTGCCTCGGCGTCTGCTGTTAGGGTCAGACCGGTTTGCCTCGCCGTGTAGGCGGTGCAGAACCCTACGGGAGAAGGAGGCCACGGCAGCGTGAATCGCGCGGGCATGTTGCGTATCGCGGCGTACGGCATCATCGGGCTCGGAGCCGCCCTTCTGATTGCCGCCCTGCTGTTGTCGACCTACACCTCCGGCAAGATCCAGAAGATTCCGCTGAACATCGACAAGTCGCTGGTCAGCAACGGCACTGCCACCGCGCTGGATCCCGTGTCGCTGTCCGGTGAGCGCTTCATCATCGACAAGAACGTGCCGCTGGTGTCCCAGCAGCAGATCACCGTCGAGTCGCCGGCCAACGCCGATGTGGTCACCTTCCAGGTCGGCACCACCGTGCGGCGCAGTGACAAGCAGCAGGACAACGGCCTGCTGCTGGCGATGGTGGATACGGTCACCCTGAACCGCAGCACGGCGATGGCGGTGTCCGACGACACCCACCCGGGCGGTTCGGTGCAGAAGCCGCGGACCATCGAGGACGACAAGCCGCCGACCAATATCGCGCTGCCCCACGAGGGTCTGTCCTACCGGTTCCCGTTCAACACCGAGAAGAAGACGTACCCCTACTTCGACGCGATCGCCCAGAAGGCCTTCGACGCCAACTACGACGGCGAAGACGACGTCAACGGGCTGACCACCTACCGGTTCACCCAGAACGTCGGCTACGACGCCGACGGCAAGCTGGTCGAGCCGATCAAGTACGCCTCGCTCTACGCCAACGACGAGGAGGGCGAGGTGACCGCGCGCGCGTCGCTGTGGGGCCTGCCCGGCCCCCCGGACGAGCCGGTCACGATGACGCGCTACTACGCCGCTCAGCGCACCTTCTGGGTGGACCCGGTCTCGGGAACCATCGTCAAGGCCGAGGAACACGCCAATCACTACTACGCGCGTGACCCGCTCAAGCCGGAGATGGCGCTGGCCGACTACAAGGTCACCTCAACCGAACAGACCATCGAATCCCAGGTGGCCGCCGCTCGCGACGAGCGCGACCGGGTGGGACTGTGGTCGCGGGTGCTGCCCATCAGCTTCACCGCGGCCGGTCTGGTCGCGCTGGTCGGCGGCGCACTGCTGGGCTTGTTCAGCGTGCGCGCCGAGGCGGCCCTGATCGACCCCGGTCTGGACTCCGCCGATCACGGCTTCTTCGGCAAGGACGAGACCGGGCCGATGCCGGCCGCCGAGGCCGCTACCGAGAAGCTGCCCGCCGCCAGACCCGATCTGGAGCCTCCGCCGGACCGGTGAGGACCGCATGACCCAGGCACACCGCCGGGCAGTCCGGTGGGTGGTGCCGGGATATGCCCTCATATTGGCCGTCGCGGTGACGGCTCCCCTGCTCGCACCCGGTTATCTGCTTCTGCGTGATGCGGTGTCAACCCCGCGCGCCTATCTCTCCGATGCTGCGCTGGGCCTATCAGAGGCCGCACCGCGCGCGCTGCCGCAGGACTTTCTGGTCGCCATCGCCTCGACGGTGATCGACGGTGGCATGTTGGTGAAGGCCTTGGTGGTAGCCGGGTTGTTCCTGGCCGGTTGGGGTGCTGCCCGGCTGGCGGCTGACGTGGTGCCGGAGGCCGGGCTGCCGGGCCAGTTGGTGGCGACGACCCTCGGGGTGTGGAATCCCTACGTCGGCGAGCGGCTGCTGCAGGGCCACTGGAGCCTGCTGGTCGGCTACGGGTGCCTGCCGTGGGTCGCCGCATCGGTGATCCGGCTGCGCACCGGTGACGACAATCCCCGCTGGCCGGTGTGGGCCGCCGCGGTGTTCTGGATCGCGGTGGCGGGACTGACACCGACCGGGCTGATACTGGCGGCGGTCGTCGCGGGCGTCTGTATCGCGGTTCGCGGCCACGGTGTGTCGCGGGTGCGTTGCCTGGCCGGGATCGCGGCGGCATCGACGGTCGCCGCCCTGCCGTGGCTGACGGCGGCCGCGGTGGGCGATGCCGTGGGCGCGTCGGCGACGTCGGGCCTGGCTGCCTTCGCGGCCCGGGCCGAACCCGGGCTGGGGACGCTGGGCAGCCTGGCCGGGCTCGGCGGAATCTGGAATGCCGAGGCTGTACCAGCCTCGCGCACAACCTTTTTAGCGTTGCTGGCCACCGTGGTGCTACTGACGGTGGTGACGCTCGGGCTTCCTGCGGTGATCCGCCGTCCCACGGCAGTGCCGTTGTTGATCCTGGCTGTGGTGAGTGTTGTAGGGCCCGCGGTGATGGCAACCGGGCCGGGATTGGCCGTGCTGCGTGCGGTGGTGGACGCCGCCCCCGGTCTCGGGGTTCTGCGCGACGGTCAGAAGTGGGTGGCACTGGCGATGCCCGGCTATGCGGTCGCCGGCGCGGGCGCGGTGGTCACGGCGCGGGCCTGGACGCGGCCCGGCGTTGCCGCGGCCGTCGCCATCGCCGCGCTGATCGCGGTGCTGCCCGATCTGGCCTGGGGCGTCGCAGGCAAGGTCACCCCGGTGCACTATCCACGGGGATGGCCCGCGGTGGTCGGCATCGTCAACGCCGACCCCGGCGCCGTCGCGGTGTTGCCCGCCGACACCATGCGCCGGTTCGGCTGGGCCGGACCGGCGCCAGTGCTCGACCCGCTGCCGCGCTGGGTCCGCCCGGAGGTACTCACCACCGGTGACCTCACCATCTCCGGGCAGACGGTGCCCGGTGAGGGCGCGCGGGCGCGGGAGATTCAGCGGATGCTGGTCGCCGGGGCGGGGCCGCAGGAGATTGCCGCGGCGGGTGTGCGCTGGGTGGTCGTCGAAGGCGGCACGGCCGGTGAGGTGGGCAGCGCGCAGCGCACGCTCGACGCGCTGCCGGTGATCTACCAGGACGCCGATCTCACGCTGTACCGCGCCGGCGGAACCAGTCCGGTTGCGGCCCAGAGTGATCGACTGACGATGATCGTGGTGCACCTGGCCTGGCTGGCCCTGCTGACAGCGAGTGCGGTGGCGATGGCGGTGGCCCGCGTCCGACGGGCGTGATGCATGCGGGTTCAGGCCTGCTTGGGGAGCAGCGGCTTGAGTTGGTCGAGGATATGGGCGATCAGTTCGTCCTGCTTGGTGAGGTGGTCCTGGATCATCGAGGCCTCCTTGAGCACGGCCTCGGCGTCCTTGTAGGTTTCGTCGGCGCGGGTGTCGGCCGCCTTGGCCTGGATGTTCTGGCCGACGATGATGATCGGCAACAGCACCAGTTGCAGGAAGCTGCTCGACAGCCACACCACGATGAAGTACGTTCCCTGTTTGATCGCATCCGGGAGCGCGAACAGCGCAAGCACGGTGAAAAGGTATGCGGTCCACATCGTTCCGACGATCACGGTGATCTTGAGACCGAACTTGGCATTGAACCGGACGAACCAGTTGTCGTGCTTGACACCGCGAATCTCGTCGGTGGTCAACGGCTTTTTGGCGCTCAGCTCGGCAGCGCGCGGATGGCGGACGTAGTCATAGATTCTCGACATCCGCGGATCATCACACGGCGAGCCCGTGAACGAGCTGTCAATCCTCGGCGCTGGGTACGGTGGCGCTGGCGTTCCGCACGGCCGGGATGGACACCCACCTCGAGAGGTACACCCTGCTCGCTATCCTCGGCACGATGGCGATCATGATCGTGCAGTCCCGGCGCGCGTTCTCGGTCAGCAGCTACGTCCACATCCGCAAGAACCACCCGGTCGGCGAGCACTGGTTGCCCACCCTGGTTGCGCCCCTGATGGGTGGCCTCGGCATGCTCTACGTCGTGTACCTGCTCTGGGAGCGCAAGGACGCGGCCGCCGGGACCGCATCGGGGTCCCTGCCTGTTCGTTCCCGGCGCCGCGGGAGCGACCTACCTCAAGATCCGCGACCCACCGCGATACACCTTGATGGGCCGTATCATATTCGAGGACAACACGATTCGCGACTAGTCGCGATCGCCCGTGGAACGAGGACCTAGGATGACGGACAGCATGGCCGCACCGACCCGCGACCCTTCCCCCAACCCGAACGACCTCGACCAGGGGCGAATGCGCGTCCTGGACGCCAAGCCGGTCAACCTCGACGGCTTCAGCGTGGCCGACCCGGCGCTGGGTTTGGTCGCGATGCACAGCCCGCACGATCCGGTGCCGTCGCTGGTGGTTCGCGACGGTGTCATCGTCGAACTCGACGGCAAGCCGGCCGCCGCCTTTGACGTCATCGACGAGTTCATCGCCCGGCACGGCATCGACCTGGCCGCCGCCACCGAGGCGATGGCGCTCGACGACGCCGCCCTGGCCCGGCTGGCCGTGGACATCAACGTGCCGCGATCCGAGGTGGTACGCCTGATCGGTGGCACCACCCCGGCCAAACTGGCCCGTGTCGTCGCCCTGCTGACCCCGGTTGAGATGCAGATGGCAATGGCCAAGATGCGGGCCCGGCGCACCCCGAGCAACCAGGCGCACGTCACCAATCAGCTCGACGACCCGCTGCTGATCGCCGCCGACGCGGCCAGCGCGGTGGCCTACGGTTTCCGCGAGGTCGAGACGACGGTGCCGGTGCTCGGCGACGCACCGTCGAACGCGGTGGCGTTGCTGATCGGCAGCCAGGTCGGTCTGCCCGGTGCGCTGGCCCAGTGCTCGATCGAGGAGGCACTCGAACTGCGGCTGGGCCTGCGGGGCCTGACCAGCTACGCCGAGACCATCTCGATCTACGGCACCGAGCAGGTCTTCATCGACGGCGACGACACCCCGTTCTCGAAGGCGATCCTCACCTCTGCCTACGCCTCCCGGGGCTTGAAGATGCGGGTGACCAGCGGCGGCGGGGCGGAGGTCCTGATGGGCGCGGCCGAGAAGTGCTCCATCCTGTACCTCGAGTCGCGGTGCGTTTCGCTGGCTCGCGCGCTCGGGTCGCAGGGCGTGCAGAACGGCGGAATCGACGGCGTCGGTGTCGTCGCGTCGGTGCCGGAGGGGATGAAGGAACTGCTGGCCGAGAACCTGATGGTGATGCTGCGTGACCTGGAGTCCTGCGCAGGCAACGACAACCTGATCTCTGAGTCCGACATTCGGCGCAGCGCCCACACCCTGCCGGTGCTGCTCGCCGGCGCCGACTTCGTCTTCTCCGGATTCGGCTCGATTCCCCGCTACGACAACGCTTTTGCACTGTCGAACTTCAACTCCGACGACATGGACGACTTCCTGGTGCTGCAGCGCGACTGGGGTGCCGACGGCGGGCTGCGGACGGTGTCGGCCGAGCACCTGGCCACGGTGCGCCGACGCGCCGCCGAGGCCGTGCAGGCCGTCTACCGGGATCTGGGCCTGGCCGACTACGACGATGCCCGCGTCGACGAAGTGGTGGTGGCCAACGGCTCCCGCGACCTACCCACCGGGCACCCCAAGATGGTGGCCGAAGCCGCCGCCGCGATCGAGGCCCGCCAGCTGACCGTCTTCGATGTGGTTGCCGCACTGCACCGCACCGGATTCGAACCCGAAGCCGAGTCGATCATGCGGCTGACCGCCGAGCGGCTGCGCGGCGACCAGCTGCAAACCTCGGCGATCTTCGACGAGAACTTCAAGGTGCTGTCCAAACTCACCGATCCCAACGACTACGCCGGGCCGGGAACGGGATACGCGCTTACCGAGCATCGGCGAGCGGAGATCGACGGCATCCGGCAGGCGAAGACCTCGGCGGAGCTGACCGCCGACCAGGCCGGGCATCAGGGGCACATCATCCTGACCCCGGTCGAGGCCGCGCGGCAGGGAAGCGATCCCCGCGAGGTGTGCATCGGCCTGTCCCCGGCACTGGGGCGCAGCGTCTGGCTCACCCTGTGCGGACTGACCGTGGGCGAGGTGCTGCGGCAGATCGAGGCGGGGCTGGAAGAAGAAGGCTGCGTGGCCCGGCTGGTCCGGATCCGATCGACCATCGACGTCGGGCTGATCGGGCTGACCGCGGCCAAACTGTCCGGATCGGGGATTGGAATTGGCTTGCAAGGCAAAGGAACTGCTCTGATACACCGACGAGACCTGGCCCCACTGGCCAACCTGGAGCTGTTCAGTGTCGCGCCACTGCTCAACGCCGACATGTACCGGCAGCTGGGTAAGAACGCCGCTCGCCACGCCAAGGGCATGGCACCGGTGCCGATCTTCACCGGCGGCACCGACGAGTCGATCTCGGCGCGCTATCACGCCCGCGCGGTCGCCCTGGTGGCACTGGAACGCGAGGCCTGCGAGCCCGGCGAGGCTCCTGTGACGGTCGATGCGAGGCGTGCATGAGCTCCGAGCGGTTCACCGTCGCGGCTGCCGTCGACGGCAAGCTGACACTGTCGGATCTGCGGATGGATCCTGCCACGCTGGCCCACCAGGCCGCCGTCGCCGAGGCGGGCGGTAACCCGCAACTGGCCGAGAACTTCCTGCGCGCAGCCGAATTGGCGACCATGGGGGACGACGAGGTGATGAACCTCTACGAGGCGCTGCGCCCGCACCGGTCGACGGCCCAGGAACTCGACGCTCTCGTTGCCGGGTTGGAGTCACGCGGCGCCCAGCGCTGCGCGGAGTTGGTGCGCCACGCCGCGACGGTCTATCAGCGGCGGGGTCTGCTGCGTTGAGTCTGGTCGCCGGAATCGATGTCGGAAACCACACCACCGAGATCGTCGTCGCCAGGGTGGCTGCAGGCTCGGTAGAGCCGATCTGTCACGGGCAGTCACCGACTCGCGGGCGCAAGGGTTCTCGGGACTCACTGGCCGGAGCGGCGGCGCTGTTGCGCAAGCTTGAAGTCGAGGCCCAGCTTCGCGTCGACGAGATCGTCCTGTCGGCGCTGCGCCCGGTCGACACCGCGACCGCCCCACTGCCGCCGCCGACTCCACCGCACTGCCCGGTGCGCAGCCTGCGCCGGCCGAGCGCGAGCACACCGGCCGGGACCGGCTCGGCCGTCGGTGCCCACCTGCCGATCGCCGGCCTGGCCGACCCGGTCACCGTCGGCCCGGTGGTCGTTTCTGTCGACGCGACAATCGATTTCGAGGTGGCCGCACGGCAGATCACCGAGGCCGTGGAACGCGGCTGGCAGATCGTCGGGGTGATCGCCGAACGCGACGAGGCCGTCCTGATCGCCAACCGGATCCCCGGCGGCATACCGGTGGTCGACGAGGTCGACCTCGTCGGTCTGCGGCGCGGCGCGCCAGTGGCGATCGAGGTGGTGGCCGAGGGCCGCTCCTACCGTGCGCTGGCCGACCCGATCGCCCTGTCGGCGGCCCTCGAGGTGGACCACGAACACATCCACCGGATTGCCGAGTTCACCCGGGAGCTGGCGGATTCACCGGCGATCGCGGTGACCCTGCGCGACGGGGACCCCGGCCCGCCGGCGGCCGACGACGACTACGCGGAATGCCGAATCGATGGCGTCGTTCGGCGCTACTCACCCGCCGAGGCCGAGAGCCTGCTACGGGTCCGTCCGCCCGGCACGGTGGTGGCGGTGCGCCTGGGCGCGCTGCCGTCGGCGGCACACGGCATCGCCGTCGATGACGCCTACTTCACCAACCTCAGGGCGATCGACGACGGCGCGTGGCTGCGCCGCGGGGTGGTCGAGACCACCGGAACCGTCGTCGCGCTGCTGGCCGCCGACGAGGTCGCCGACGCCGCGGCCACCCTGCAGGAGATGTGCGGACGCCCGACCCGGACCATCGCCTCGGAGCCGCGGGCGGCCGCGCGCGGCGCCCACACCACCCCGCACCTGCCGCCCGGGTCGATCGTCTGCGATATCGGCGGGGGCACCATCGACGTGATCAGCCCGGATCAGGAGGTGGTGGCCGCCGGGGCCGGTGAGGCCATCACCACCGCTGTCGCGGCCACCCTCGGCGTTCCGCGCGCGCTGGCCGAACAGGTCAAACGTTCACCGGCGATCCGGGTGGAGGGACCGCACATCGCCCACGAGGAGGACGGCCGCCGGGTATTCCTGGACTCCCCTGCCCCGGCCGAGGCGATCGGCCGGTTGTGCACGCGTGGCAGCGCCGGGCTGGTCCCGTTCTCCAACCGGCTGGCCGCCGAGGAGTGGCGCAGCCTGCGGCTGGCGGTCAAACAGCAGACGGTCGCGGCCAACATCGCCCGCTGCCTGCGCGCATTCGACACACCGCCCGTGGCGCTGGTGCTGGCCGGTGGTGGGGCGCTCGACGATGAGCTGCTGCGAACCGTCGGCGAGTCACTTCGCACTGTTCCGGTGGCCGTCGGGCGTGCCGATGTCGACGGCGTGCACGGACCGCGCTACGCCGTCGCCTCCGGCCTGGTGCACCTGTACGCCGACGCCCAGCAGGTTTAGCTTCCGGCGTCGTCGTGCCCGTAGCGCCGACGGTAGGACTCGTGGATGTGCGCGTCGCGCTTGCGAGCCAGTTCGTCGATCAGCCCCGGATCGATGTTGTGCTGGCGCAGGCGGTAGGTGCGCCAGATCTTGTCCAGCGCGTGCGCGAAGTACAAGAACGGCAGGAACAGCAGCGAGGACATGGCCAAGTGCATGGGGGTCGTGGTCGGGACCAGCCACAGCGGCGAGACGAGTAGCAGGCCGGGAATCGC
Source organism: Mycobacterium sp. NBC_00419 (assembly GCF_036023875.1). Classification (NCBI taxonomy): domain Bacteria; kingdom Bacillati; phylum Actinomycetota; class Actinomycetes; order Mycobacteriales; family Mycobacteriaceae; genus Mycobacterium; species Mycobacterium sp. NBC_00419. Next base: position 3,125,622 of record NZ_CP107931.1, on the reverse strand, counting down.
GACCCGCACCAGCGTCCGCAGCCGCGCACCCTTGCCGGTGAGGTCATTGCGCACCCAGTCACGCATCGAGTCCGGCAACTGCTTGCCGTAGCAGTAGGCGATGTATTGGAGCGGGTTGGGACTGGTGTTGTCGGTCATGGCTTCCTAGATCACGCCGCTGACGCGGGTTCCGGAGTGCACGGACTCCAATACATTTCGCATGGCAGCCGCACTCTGCTGCCACGAGAACTCCCGGCTTCGGGCCATCGCCTTCGCGCCGAGTTCGTCGCGAAGAACCCGGTCGCTCAGCAGCCGCTCGAGCCCGTCGACCAGTTCGTCGGGGCTGTCGACCAGCACACCGGTCACCCCGTCGATCACCGAATCGGTGAGACCGCCGGAGGATCGGTAACCGATCGTCGGCACCCCATGCTGGGCCGCCTCGATGACGGCCAGACCCCAGCCCTCTTTGCGCGACGGCAGCACGTGCACCCAGGAGCGTTGCACCACATCATGTTTGGCGGTGTCGCCAACGTGACCGTGGAACGTGACGGAGTCGGCGATTCCCAGCTGTTGTGCCCGCTCGACGAGACGGTCATGCCACCAGCCGCCGCCGACGATATCCAGATGCAGACCGTCGACCCGCGATCGCAGCCGGGCCACCGCGTCCAGCGCGTCCTCGATCTGCTTGTGCGGCACCAGCCGAGACAACACGACCACCCGCGGGGTCGCCGACCGGTCCGCGGTCAGGGTGTCCGCGGGGGCCTCATCCAACCCGTTGCGCACCACGGCGATCCGGCGTGAATCCACACCGAGGTCGGCCAGGTCGCGGGCTGAGGGCAGCGACACCGTGACGTACTGGTTTCGCCGGTGCATGCGCGGCGAGAGCCACGACTCGACGAGCCACCCGAGTCGTCCGATCACCCGGCCGGCGACCGGCCACTGCTCGCGATGGCAGTGGTGGACCAGGACCGCGACGCGACGGCCGAAGGCCAGGCGGGCCAGGAACGGCACCCCGTTCTGGGTGTCCAGGACGACGTCGGGACGCACCCGGCGCAGCGGTCCCAGCCCGATTCGGGCCAGCACCATCGCCAGCCCGGCCCAGATGTAGACCGTGTAGGGGCCGCCACCGCGGCTGATCCGCACTCCGTCGACGACCTCGCGGCGTGGCGCCCCCGGATAGCGGGCGGTGCGCAGCGTCACCTCGACGCCCGACTGCGCCAGCAGGGTGCCGATGCGCTGAACATAGGTTTCACTCCCGCCACCCTGTGGGTGGCCGGTATCGCGCCAGCACAACAGCAGCACGGAACGGACGGGAGCGGACATCGAGATCAGCCTAGTCGGCCGACGATGCGGGCCCCCAAGGCCCGAGGAGGAGGGCGACAGTCGAATCCGGTCGGCCGACGATGCGGGCCCCCAAGGCCCGAGGAGGAGGGCGACAGTCGAGTCCGGTCCCGGTCACTAGGGTGAACCGATGTCCGTCACCGACCTGTTCGCCAGGCGCGCGACGCTGGCCCGGTCGGTGCGCCTGCTGTCGGATTTCCGCTTCGAACAGCGCGACCCAGACCGCTTCTACGGTGCGCTGGCCGCCGACACCGCAGCCATGGTCACCGACCTGTGGCGGGCCGACCACGCCGGCGGGCCTGCCGGGCGCACGGTGGTCGACGTCGGTGGCGGCCCGGGGTACTTCGCGTCGGCGTTCTGCGCGGCGGGCTGGGAGTACGTCGGCGTGGAACCGGATCCGTCCGAGATGCACGCCGCCGAGCACGTCCGTGGCAGCAGTCCCGGATCGTTCGTGCGCGCCTCCGGGATGGCGCTGCCGTTCGCCGACGGCAGCGTCGAGGTGTGCCTGTCGTCCAATGTCGCCGAGCATGTCGCGCAGCCCTGGCAGTTGGGCGCCGAGATGCTGCGCATCACCCGCCCGGGTGGCCTGGCGATCTTGTCCTACACGGTGTGGCTGGGTCCGTTCGGCGGCCACGAGATGGGTCTGACGCACTATTTCGGTGGTGAACGCGCCGCAGCCCGCTACACCCGTAAGCACGGGCATCCGCCGAAGAACAACTACGGCTCGTCGCTGTTCGCGGTGTCGGCGGCCGACGGGCTGCGGTGGGCGGCGGGCACCGGGGCATTGGTCGCGGCATTCCCGCGTTACCACCCGCGATGGGCTTGGGGATTGACCTCGGTACCCGGTGTGCGCGAGTTCCTGGTGAGCAACCTGGTGCTGGTGCTACGGCCGCCGAATGTGCCGAAATGAACAGGTTCTAGTTTTTGTCTTCAGTCGGTAGTGTGACGGGTATGACACAGAGCACCGCGTTCAAGACCGAATGGGACAAGCTATTCATCGGCGGCAAGTGGACCGAACCGGCCTCTGCCGAGGTCATCGAAGTGCACTCCCCGGCGACCGGCGAACTCGTCGGCAAGGTGCCGCTGGCCGTGGCAGCTGACGTCGACGCCGCCTGCGCTGCCGCCCGCAAGGCCTTCGACGAGGGCCCCTGGCCGCACATGTCGCCCGCCGAGCGCGGCGAGATCCTGGGCCGCGCCGTCAAGATCCTCGAAGAGCGCGCCGAGGAGTTCAAGTTCCTGCTTGCCGCCGAGACGGGGCAGCCGCCGACGATCGTCGACATGATGCAGTACGGCGCGGCGATGTCGTCGTTCCAGTACTTCGCCGGTGCCGCCGACAAGTTCACCTGGCGCGACTTCCGCGACGGCGTGTACGGCACCACCATGGTGCTGCGCGAACCGATCGGTGTCGTCGCGGCCGTGACGGCGTGGAATGTGCCGTTCTTCCTGGCCGCCAACAAGCTCGGCCCGGCGCTGCTGGCCGGCTGCACCATCGTCGTGAAGCCGGCCGCCGAGACCCCGCTGTCGTTGTTCGCGATGGCCGACGTCTTCGCCGAAGCCGGGCTGCCCGAAGGTGTGCTCTCGGTGGTCCCCGGCGGACCGGAGACCGGCCGTGCGTTGACCGCCAACCCCGAGATCGACAAGTTCACCTTCACCGGGTCAAGCGGGGTCGGCAAGGAGATCGCCAAGATCGCCGCCGAGAAGCTCAAGCCGTGCACCCTGGAGTTGGGCGGCAAGTCGGCCGCGATCATTCTCGAGGACGCCGACCTCGATTCGACGCTGCCGATGCTGGTGTTCTCCGGCCTGATGAACTGCGGCCAGGCCTGTGTCGGCCAGACCCGCATCCTGGCCCCGCGGTCGCGCTACGACGAGGTTGTCGAGAAGCTGTCCGCCGCCGTCGCGGCGATGCCCGTCGGATTGCCCGACAACCCCGCCGCCATGATCGGCCCGCTGATCAGCGAGAAGCAGCGCGAGCGGGTCGAGGGCTACATCAAGAAGGGCGTCGAGGAAGGTGCCCGGATCGTCACCGGCGGTGAGCGTCCCGAGGGGCTCGACGGCGGCTGGTTCGTTCAGCCGACGGTCTTCGCCGACGTCGACAACTCGATGACCATCGCGCAGGAGGAGATCTTCGGACCGGTCCTGGCGGTGATTCCGTATGACACCGAAGAGGACGCCGTGCGCATCGCCAACGACTCCGTCTACGGTCTGGCCGGTTCGGTGTACACCACCGATAACGACAAGGCCATGAAGATCGCCGCGCAGATCCGCACCGGCACGTACGCGGTCAACATGTACGCGTTCGATCCCGGTTCGCCGTTCGGTGGATACAAGAACTCCGGCATCGGCCGCGAGAACGGGCCCGAGGGTATCGAGGCGTACACCCAGGCCAAGAGCGTGCTGCTGCCCTTCGGCTACCAGCCCGAGTAGTCGGCTGCACAACGACGATGGCCCCCGCATGTCGGGGGCCATTGTCGTGTGTAGCGGCGGGCCGTGAAAAGCCAAGGGGCGCATCCGACCCCGATGTAACGGTTCGACGCGTGTCCGACACTGCCTCGACATGGCTATCAGAAGCATTCGCAGCAGAGCATTCATCAGAGCACTGGCACAACCCGAGTTGGTGATGCTGCTGTCCACGGCTCTCGTCGTGGTCGGTCACCGAATCGACTGCGGTGAGCGGTCACTGGACGACGGCTCCCCGGTGCACGCGGCGAAATCCGCGGCCTGACAGGAAGGATCACATCATGGCTCGCTTGTCGACTGCCGACGCCACTACCGACGATCCCGCCCAGCGTCAGGCCCGCGAGGCGATTCAGAAGGCGTGGGGTCGAGTTCCCAATCTCGGCGCCGTACTGGCGCTGTCGCTGCCGATGACCGAGGCGGTCCTCGGGTTCGACGATGCACTGGGCAGAGGATCGCTGCGCGGCGGCATCGCCGAGCAGCTCGCCATCGCGGTCTCCCAGGAGAACCGATGCGCGTACTGCCTTGCCGCGCACACCGCCGCCGCCGGCGCCTACCGGGTGCCGGCCGACGACATCGCCGACGCCCGGTCGGCTCGCGCGTCAAATCCCAAGACCGCAGCCGCACTCGAGTTCGCACAACTCGTGGTACGTACCCGCGGCCACGTCGCGGCCGCCGATCTCGCGGCCGTGCGCGCAGCCGGCTGGACTGACGCGGAGATCGTGGAGATCGTGGGACACGCCATCTCCACGACGTTGTCGAACTACCTGCATCACATCAGCGAAGTCGACGTGGACTATCCCGCCGTCGAGTTCGCCGAGTGAACTGCCCCGCGATTAGAACAGAGTGCGCACGATCATCTCGGCGACGGCGGCCGGCTTGTCGACGCCGTCGATCTCGATGGTGTGGCGCACCGTGAGGTTGACGGTGCTGTCGTCGACCTTGGTGGCCTCGGCCAGCTCCGAGCGCACCCGCACCCGGCTGTCGACGGGCACGGCGGCGACGAAGCGGACCTTGTTGAGCCCGTAGTTGATGGCCATCTTGGCGTTCTCGATGCGGAAGTTGTCCTTGGACAGCGCGGGAACCAGTGACAGTGTGAGAAAGCCGTGGGCGATCGGTGTCCCGTAAGGACTTTCGGCCTTGGCCCGCTCGACGTCGACGTGGATCCACTGATGATCGCCGGTGACGTCGGCGAAATCGTTGATGCGCTTCTGGTCGATCTGGAGCCAGTCGCTGACGCCGAGTTCGGTGCCGACCAGCGATTCGGCATCGTCGATAGACGTGATCAGCTTCATGGGCTCACTTCCTATTCAGTCTCAGCGGTTACTCCCGCCATCTTGACCGACGCTCAGAAGGCCTCTTCGTCCAGGTCCATGATCGCCAGGTCGACGCCCTCGGCGATGCGACGCTGGGCGGCCAGCCGAGGCAGTACGTTGCGCGCGAAGAAGTTCGCGACGGCGACTTTGCCGCTGTAGAAGGAGCGTTCGCGCGGATCGAGGTCGCCGTCGAGTGCGCCGAGGGCGATCTCGGCCTGCCTCAGCAGCAGCCAGCCGATCATCAGATCACCGACAGCCAGCAGGAAGGGCACCGACTCGAGGCCCACCCGATACAGCTCTCGCGAATCCTGCTGGGCGCCGAAGAGGTAGCCGGTGAGGGTGGCGACCATCGCCCGCAGGTTGTCGAGGGCCTCGGCCAGCAGCGCCCGCGCGCCTGCGAGTTCCGGCTTGGCGTCGGGGCTGTCGATGAACGTCTCGATCTGGGTCACGACGTGGGTCAGCGCCACCCCCTGATCGCGGGCGATCTTGCGAAAGAAGAAGTCCTGAGCCTGAATTGCGGTGGTGCCCTCGTAGAGCGAGTCGATCTTGGCGTCGCGGATGTACTGCTCGATCGGGTAGTCCTGCAGGAAGCCCGACCCGCCGAACGTCTGCAGCGACTCGGTCAGGGTCTGGTAGGCCCGCTCCGATCCGACACCCTTGACGATCGGGAGGAACAGATCGTTGATCCGCTCGGCGAGTTCGGCATCGGCACCGGAGACCACCTCGGCCGCGGCCGGGTCCTGGTGGGCGGCGGTATAGAGATACAGCGCACGCAATCCCTCGGCGTAGGCCTTCTGCGTCATCAGGGCGCGGCGCACGTCGGGGTGATGCAGGATGGTCACCCGCGGCGCGGTCTTATCGGTCATCTGCGTCATGTCGGCGCCCTGCACCCGGAACTTGGCGTACTCCAGGGCGTTCAGGTAGCCGGTCGACAGCGTCGCAATCGCTTTGGTACCCACGAACATTCGCGCGTACTCGATCACCTTGAACATCTGCGCGATGCCGTTGTGGACGTCGCCGACCAGCCACCCGATCGCCGGCTTGCCGTGCAGGCCGAAACTGATCTCGGTGGTGGCCGAGGCCTTCAGGCCCATCTTGTGCTCGAGGTTGGTGACGAACGCGCCGTTGAGCTCACCCGGCTCCCCGGTCTCCGGGTCGAACAGGAACTTGGGGACGAAGAACAGGGACAGGCCCTTGGTGCCGGGCCCGGCTCCCTCGGGCCGGGCCAGCACCAGATGCATGATGTTCTCGAAGAGGTCATCGGTGTCGCCACTGGTGATGAACCGTTTGACGCCCTCGATGTGCCAGGTGCCGTCACCGGCGTCGACCGCCTTGGTGCGCCCGGCCCCGACGTCGGATCCGGCGTCGGGTTCGGTCAGCACCATGGTCGCCGCCCAGCCACGCTCGACGGCGAGCTGAGCCCACTGCTTCTGCTCCTGGTTGCCGATGTGGAACAGGATGTCGGCCATGATCGGGCCGGCCAGGTACATGAAGACGGCCGGGTTGGCGCCCAGCACCAGCTCGTTGATCGCCCAGCCCACCATCGCCGGGGCCGGGACCCCGCCCACTTCCTCGTCGAGCCCGATCCGGAACCACTCGCCGTCCTGCCAGGCTTTGAGCGATTTCTTGAACGGCTCCGGGATGGAGACCGTGTGGGTGTCGGGGTCGAAGGTCGGCGGGTGACGGTCGGTCTCGGCGAACGACTCGGCCACCGGGCCCTCGGCCAGACGCGCGGCCTCGGCCAGCATCTGGCGCACGGAGTCGCCGTCCAGATCGCCGAAAGTGCTGCCGTCGAGCACCTTCTCCAGCCCGAGCAGCTCGAAGAGGTTGAACTCGAGGTCGCGGACGTTGCTCTTGTAATGGCCCATTCGCTTGCGCCTCCCGTTGCGGCTGAGCAGAGCCTAACCCGTTCAGGTGGCCTGATCAGGGCGTTCAGGCAACGGCTGAAAATATGATCTACACCATAGATCTAGGTCACATCGGCCCGGTTGCCGCAGGTCAGAAGATCGCGCTGGCGGCGGTTATGCGGCCGGCCCGATTACCCGTTGCGCTCATGAAACTCTCATCTTATGGTCATAAGCATAGTTATGGACCGGGCATTCGCCCGCCCCGCAAGGAGACCGCCATGTGGCTGATCGAGTTGAATATCGCCGGCCACCGGTTCACGCGCCACGTCCCTGACAAACGCCGCCAGCTGTTCGGCCGCGGCGCCCGTGCGCTCTCCTGGCGAGGCTCCCCCTTCCGTTCGTCCACTGCCGCCTGAATGGCCCCCAAGGCACCTGCTGACACCGTCCGCCGAACCCGGGGTTCGACGCGGACCAAGATGCTGATCAGCGCCGCGGAGGTACTGCGCGAGCGCGGGGCCGCCGGGGTCACGATCGACGAGGTGCTGGCCCGCAGCGGCGCGCCCCGCGGGTCGGTCTACCACCACTTCCCGGAGGGCCGCAGCCAGATCCTGCGCGAGGCGCTGGACTACGCCGGCGACGCGATCACCGCCAGCATCGACGAAGCGGCCGGGAAGAACTCGACCGTACTGCTGCGTCGCTTCGTCCAGCTCTGGGAAGACGCCCTGACCGCCAGCGACTACTCCGCCGGATGTCCCGTGCTGGCGGCCGCGGTCGGCTCGGGCGAGGACGAACAGCAGCTCACCGCCGTGGCCGGCGACATCTTCAGCCGGTGGCGCGAAGCCTCCAAGCAGGCCTACATAAGGGAAGGCTTCGACGACGCCGAAGCCGCTTCCCTGGCCGACACCACGATCTCCGCCATGGAGGGCGCGGTGGTGTTATGCCGCTCGGTACGCAGTCTCGAACCGCTGCACGAAGTCGCCGGTCAGCTCGATTTCCTCATCAAGGCAAAGGAATTCGTGACGAAGTTCGGTATGCCCAACCTCAATGCCTGAAACTCCAACGCGCACAGACGAAGTCGCCGTTGACACCGGTCTCGATCAGCGTCCACTCCGAAGCAACCGGCAGCACCGGCGCCCCGGCTCCCAGGCTGCAGGGCGCGTAGGACACGATCAGCTCGTCGACGAGTCCGGCAGCGACGAACTGTGCGGCAACGTCGCCACCACCGACCACCCAGACATCCTTGTCGCCGGCGGCTTCCACCAGCTGAGGATGCAGATCGGTTGGCGCACCGCTGAACACACGCACGGGGTGGTCGTCAGCGACGATATCCGGACGGTGGGTGAGCACCCACGTCGGTTGGCTGTACATCCACGGGCCGGGCTGATTGGCCACCAGCCACTCGTAGGTCGCCGACCCCATCACCAGCGATCCGATCCCGGCCTCGAACGCCCGATAGCCGAACGGTCCGTCGATGTCGATGTCGCGGGAGGTCAGCCAATCCAGACTGCCGTGATCGTCGACGATGTAGCCGTCCAGGCTCGATGCGGTGAAGTAGAGGGTGGCCATGTCTTCGAGACTATGGCGGCCGTGCTGGAATACAAGACGTGATGACGTCTGACCCGCATATCGACGGGCAGGACCCGGAAACCCCGGAGAGCGTCCTGACCCGCTTCGCCATCACCACGCTCGAGGAAGATCTCGCCGACGCCACGGTGGTCGCGTCGATGCCGGTGGGTGGCATGTTCAACCCGTTCACCGGCCACCCGACGATCGGTGCGCTGGCGATCCTGGTCGACGACGTCGGCGGCCGCGCCAACTTCTACCGCCGCAGTGCCGGCCAATGGACCGTGTCCAGCGAGCTCGCCGTCGAGCTCAGCCCGGACGGCATCGACAGCATCCTGGCCAACCCGCACGAGCCGGTGGTGGCCAGTAGCCGGCCGCTGGGCCCGCACGGCGCCACCCTGCTGGCGATCTGCACGCTGACCCACGGCGGCACCACCATCGGCGGTGGCACGGTGCGCACCGTCGCGATCAGCGGCGGCCCCGACGGGCCGCTGCCCCGGGGGTCGGATCCGCTCACGCGCACCCCGGAGACATCGCTGGCCGACCTGATGTCCGTGCATCGGCTGCCCGTCGACGGCGACACCTTCACGCTGGCCCAGCGTCCGGACTCCATCATCAACAACTTGATCGGCATCATCCACGGCGGCGTCAGCAGCACCGGGCTGGAACTGGTCGCCTCCGCGGCGATCAACCACGGCCAGGACGAACCGCTGCGCACCGCATCGCTGCGGGTGAACTTCGTGCGCCCGTTGTTCGCAGGCGAGCGCTCCCGATACGAGGGCAGGGCGGTGCGGGTGGGCCGTAACTCCGCGATCGGCGACGCCGTGGCGATCGGCGACGACGGCAAGACCGCCATCATGGCCCGCGTCACTGGATACCGTTGATCACTATGACCGACGACTTCGCCGCGCTGTGCGCCAACGAACCCGAACTCGCCGAGCTTCGCGCGTCGGTGCGGGCGTTCCTGGCCGCGGATCAAACCGAATTCGGCTGGGAATCTTCGGTAGACACCTGGTTGTCGAGCTGGGACGAACCGTTCAGTGCCCGGCTCGGTGAAGCCGGCTTCCTGGGGTTGACCATCCCCGTTGAGTACGGCGGGCGGGGCCTGAGCCATCTGCACCGCTACGTGGTGACCGAAGAGCTGCTGGCCGCGGGCGCCCCGGTGGCCGCGCACTGGATCGCCGACCGGCAGGTGGCACCCGGACTGCTGGCATACGGTTCGGAAGAACAGCGCCAACGGTCGCTACCGAAAATCGCTGCGGGACGATTATTTTCGGCGATCGGGATGAGTGAGCCGCAGGCCGGCTCCGACCTGGCGGCGTCAGCGGCGAAGGCGGTACGCACCGACGGCGGCTGGGTGCTGTCGGGGACCAAGGTGTGGACCAGTGGCGCGCATCTGGCACACCAGATCGTGGTGCTGGCCCGCACCAGTGCGGTCGACCCCGGCCGGCGGCACGCGGGATTCAGCCAGTTCATCGTGCCGACGGACCTGGCGGGGATCACCATCAGCCCCATCGTGATGATGTCGGGTGAGCACCACTTCAACGAAGTCACCTTCGACGAGGTGTTCATCGACGACGACAACCTGCTCGGCGAGGTGGGCAACGGCTGGCACCAGGTGACTGCGGAGCTGTCGTTCGAGCGCAGCGGCCCCGAACGCATCCTGAGCACAGCCCCGCTGTTGACCGCATTGATCCGGGCCCTGGCCACCCAGGACGATATCGACGATCACAGCGCAGCAGCAGTCGGAGACCTTGTGGCACGGCTCATTTCGCTACGGCAACTGTCGGTGTCGGTGGCGCGCGAACTCTCCGACGGCCGCTCCCCGGTCAACGAGGCCGCGCTGGTGAAGGATCTGGGCACCCGCTTCGAACAGGAGTCGGTGGAGTTGGCCGCCGACCTGTTCTCCTATATCGCCACCGAGGCGCCCGGCCGCGACCGGGTGGCTGCACTGCTGGCGGTGGCACGCCTGCATTCACCGCTGTTCACGCTGCGCGGCGGCACCAACGAGGTCCTGCGTGGCGTGGTGGCCCGAGGAATGGGGTTGAGGTGATGAAGGCTCTGACCGGCGGGGTATTCGGAACGTCGCACAGCACAGACGATTTCGCCGAGCTGCGACAGCTCGCCGAGGACATCGGCGGGCGCAGCTTCGACGAGCGGATCGGCCACCGCTCGCTGCCTGACGCATTCGACTTCACCGCATGGCGCCACCTCGAGGACGCCGGGCTGACGCGTTTGACCAGTGATGCCGAATCAGGCGGCGGGCCAGCCGAACTGGCGCTGACGCTACGTGCATTGGCACGGCACGCGGTGACCGTTCCGCTGGCCGAGACCGACGTGCTGGCAGGCTGGCTGGCCGGTGTGGCCGGTGTGGAAGTCCCCGCAACCGGGCCACTGACGCTCGCACTCGGCGAGGCGGACTCCCCGAGCGTGACCGGTGTGCCGTATGCACGCGACGCCGCCGCGGTGGTGTTCGCGTTGCGCGACGGCGATCGGCTGCAGGTGGCGGCGGCGGCTCCGGCCGGTCTCGCGATCACTAGCGGCTACAACCTCGGCGGTGAACCCCGCGACGCCGTCGCGGTACCCGACGGGGGGTTCGTGACAGTCGAGGGCGCCGCCACCCAGTTGCAGCGTCGCGGCGCGTGGGCGCGCTGCATTCAGTCCCTCGGCGCGCTCGACGCGGCCGTCGAGTACTCGGCGGCCCATACCCGCGAGCGCGAACAATTCGGCCGTCCGCTCAGCGCGTTCCAGTCGGTGCAACACACGCTGGCCTCGATGGCCGGTGAGGTCGAACGAGCCCGTGCCGCAGCCGAACTCGCGGTTGCGGCCGCCGCCGTGCACGGCTTCGACAGCACGCAGGCCGACTACGCCGTCACGGTGGCCAAGGTGGTGCTCGGCCGGGTCGTACCGACCGTCACCACCGCGGCTCACCAGCTGCACGGCGCGATCGGCGTGACGATCGAGCACCGGCTGTGGCTGGCGACCATGCGGGCACGCAGCTGGATCGACGAGTTCGGCGACACCGCCGGCTATGCCACCCGGCTCGGGCGGATGGCGCTGACCGCCGCGCGCCAGGGAGACCCGTGGGACGTGGCGGTCGGCGCCGCCGCGGGTTAGCTACCCGTCCAGTTCGGCGCCCGCTTCTCGGCGAACGCGACCGCGCCTTCCTGGGCATCCTTCGAGGCGAAGACCGGCATGAAGATCTCGGCCTGCTTCTTCCACTGCTCCTCGACGCTCCAGCCGCCCGCCTCGGTGATGATCCGCTTGGTGGCGGCCACCGCCAGCGGGCCGTTTGCGGTGATCCGCTCGGCCAGCTCGATCGCCGCCTCAAGGGCGTGCCCCGGCTCAGCCAGCACGTTGACCAGGCCCAATTCGTGCGCCCGGGTGGCAGGCAGATTGTCGCCGGTCAGTGCCAGCTCCATGGCGATCTGATACGGGATGCGCTTCGGCAACCGCAGTAGGCCACCGCCGCCGGCGACCAGGCCGCGCTTGACCTCCGGGATCCCGAAGGCGGAGTCCTTGGCGGCCACGATCAGGTCGGTGGCCAGTGCCACTTCCGTGCCACCAGCCAGCGCAAAGCCCTCGACCGCGGCGATCAACGGCTTGACCGGCGGACGCTCGGTGAAGCCGAGGCCACGACCCTTGACCGCCACGTTCTCGCCGCGGGCGAACGCTTTGAGGTCCATGCCCGCGCAGAACGAGCCGCCGGCGCCGGTCAGGATGCCCACCGACAGGCCGGGATCGTCGTCGAGCTGGTCCATCGCGGCCGCCAGGCCGTTGCTGACCGCGGCGTTGACCGCGTTCTTGGCCTTGGGCCGGTTGATGGTGATGATCAGGATGCGGCCGCGCTGCTCGGTGAGGACGGCGGGCTCTTCGGTAACGGCGTTATCGGTCACGCCGCTGATCGTAACGAGCGTGGTGTACGGGCCGCACCGAGGGCGGTACGATCGAAAAACTAGAACACGTTCCACTTTGCTCAGGGAGATGACATGGGCGCACGAACGGCGGCCCGCGGCGAGACCGCGAAGTGGGATCCCCAGCATGTCGAGCGCACCATGGCGGTGCTGCGCCCGTTCCTGCGGTTGTATCACCGCAGCGAGGTTCGTGGTCTGGAGAACTTCCCGCCCGGCGGCGCCCTGGTCGTCAGCAATCACTCCGGCGGCCTGTTCGCGATGGACGTCCCGGTGTTCGCACTCGGTTTCTACGACACGTTCGGCTACGACCGGCCGGTGTACACGCTGAGCCACGACATGCTGATGACGGGTCCGACCGCCGACTTCTTCATCCGCAACGGCTTCATCCGCGCCAACCATGAGAACGCCGATGCGGCATTGCGCTCCGGCGGTGTGGTGGTGGTCTTCCCCGGCGGGGACTACGACGTGTACCGGCCGACGTTCGACGAGAACAAGATCGACTTCGACGGCCGCACCGGCTATGTGAAGGCCGCGCTGAACGCCGGTGTCCCGATCGTGCCGACGGTGTCGATCGGCGGCCAGGAAAGCCAGCTGTACCTATCCCGCGGCACCGGCCTGGCCAAGCTGCTGCGGCTGGACAAGCTGATGCGATCGAAGATCCTGCCGATCTCGTTCGGCTTCCCGTTCGGGTTCAGCGCCGTCCTGCCGGTCAACGTGCCACTGCCGACCAAGATCGTCACGCAGACGCTCGAGCCGATCCACATCACCGAGATGTTCGGCGAGGACCCCGATATCGACGCCGTCGACGCCTACGTTCGTCGCGTCATGCAGCAGGCCCTCGACGAGCTGGCCGCCCAGCGCCGCCTGCCGGTGATCGGCTGATGAACCCGCTGTCGCGGCTGACGGCCGTCGCTGACGCCGTAACCACACTGGCCAAGGCGGGGTTCCTCACCCCGATGCGCCCGGACCGCACCCTGCGGATGGTGGCGGCCGCCCGTGACGAGGGCCTGTCGATCACGACCGGCTTCGCCACCGCGGCACAGCGTTTCCCGGACCGCCCCGGCCTGATCGACGAACTCGGCACGCTGACCTGGCGCGAGCTCGACCAGAACTCCCACGCTCTGGCCGCCGGACTGCAGCAGCTCGAGGGTGGCACACCCGAAGTGGTCGGGGTAATGTGCCGCAACCACCGCGGCTTCGTCACGGCTCTGGTGGCAGCCACCCGCATCGGCGCCGACGTGTTGCTGCTGAACACCGCGTTCGCCGGGCCCGCCCTGGCGGAGGTGGTCAACCGTGAGCACGTCGACACCGTCATCTACGACGAGGAGTTCACCACCTCGGTCGACCAGGCGCTGGCCGACCAGCCGGCCGCACGCCGCATCCTGGCCTGGACCGACGACGGCGCCGACTCGACCACCGTCGACGGGCTCGTCGACTCGCACCGCGGCCAGCGGGCGCCGAAGGCGACCCGCAAGAGCAAGCTCATCCTGCTCACCTCCGGCACCACCGGAACTCCCAAGGGCGCCAAGCATTCCGGCGGAGGCGCGGGCAACCTCGTCGCGATCCTACGGCGCACCCCATGGCGGCTCGGCGAGACGACGGTCGTGGTCGCGCCGATGTTCCACGCCTGGGGGTTCTCCCAGCTGGTATTCGCCTCGGCGATGGCGTGCACGGTGGTGACGCGCCGCAAGTTCGACCCCGAAGCCACCATGGCTCTCGTCGACCGCCACCGGGCGACCGGGCTGTGTGTGGTCCCGGTGATGTTCGACCGCATCATGGACCTGCCCGCCGACGTACTCGACCGTTACAGCGGCCGCTCGCTGCGCTTCGCCGCGTGCTCCGGGTCGCGGATGCGGCCCGACGTGGTCACCGCGTTCATGGACCGGTTCGGCGACGTCATCTACAACAACTACAACGCCACCGAGGCGGGCATGATCGCCACCGCCACCCCCGAAGACCTGCGGGCCGCGCCAGACACCGCGGGCCGGCCGGCCGTCGGCACCGAGATCCGGATCTACGACGAGGAGTTCCGCGAGGTACCCGCGGGGACGGTCGGGCGGATCTTCGTGAAGAACTCCACCCAGTTCGACGGCTACACCTCCGGCAACACCAAGGATTTTCACGACGGCTACATGTCGTCGGGCGACCTGGGCCGGGTCGACGCGGCCGGCCGGCTGTTCGTCGTCGGGCGTGACGACGAGATGATCGTCTCCGGCGGTGAGAACGTCTACCCGATCGAAGTCGAGAAGACGCTGACCACCCACGCCGACGTCGCCGAGGCAACGGTGCTGGGAGTCGACGACGAGCAGTACGGCCAGCGGCTCGTCGCGTTTGTGGTGCTCGGCGACGGGGCGACCGTCACCTCCGACGACCTCAAAGCCCACGTCCGCGAGAACCTGGCCAACTACAAGGTCCCCCGCGAGATCACCATCCTGAGCGAGCTGCCGCGCGGCAGCACTGGCAAAATCGTGCGCAATGAACTCCTCGCGCGTGTCACGCCTGAAAACTGAGCTGCGGCGGCCGCGTCCGCTGCTGCGTTCCGTCGTCGAACTGGCCAACGCCGCCAACGGTTTTCGGCCGCTGGCCCGCAGGGGCTACCCCACCCTGGCCGTGTTCTGGGTGGGCTGGCCCACCTCGGAGCTGCCCGCGTTCTACGCCGCCGGATCGATGCTGGACGCGGTACGCCGCGGTCTGCGCGGCGACTTCCGGGGCCGGCGCGGCCTGCTCGCACTGGCGCTGACCGCAGCGTCGTGGGTGTTCCTGGCGTTGATCCAGCGGCGCAACGTCACCACACCGCGACCGGTGCTGCGCAAGGCACTCGTCGACGGCCTCGGCGAGGATTTCGCCGATGTCCTCGACACCCTGCCCACCACACCGTCGGCGTCGGGGCGGCCGACCGCGTGGCGCACCACCTGGTCACGGCGACAGTTCGTGGAGAAGACCAACATCGTCACCTACGGCCCGCACGGGCGGGCCAACCTGGCCGACGTGTGGCGGCGGCGCGACCTGCCGCGCGACGGCAAGGCCCCGGTACTGCTGGAGGTGCCGGGCGGCGCGTGGGCCATCGGCTGGCGCCGTCCGCAGGCCTACCCGTTGATGAGCCACCTCGCCGACCGCGGCTGGATCTGTGTGGCGATGAACTACCGCGTCAGCCCCGCGCACAGCTGGCCCGACCACATCGTGGACGTCAAACGCGCGCTGGCCTGGGTCAAGCAGAACATCGCCGACTACGGCGGCGACCCGAATTTCGTTGCGATCACCGGTGGTTCGGCCGGCGGTCACCTCGCCGCCCTGGCCGCCCTGACACCGAACGACCCCGAGTACCAGCCCGGCTTCGAGGAGGCCGACACCTCGGTGGTGGCCGCGGTGCCGGTGTACGGGCGCTACGACTGGTTCACGACGCACGGCAGCGGGCGGCGGGAATTCATCGGCTACCTGGAGCGGCTGGTGGTCAAGCGCCAATTCAGCCGGTTCCGCGACATCTACCTCGACGCCTCGCCCATCCGCCGGTTACGTGCCGACGCGCCGCCGTTCTTCATCCTGCACGGCGAGCACGATTCGCTGATCCCGGTGGTGGAGGCGCGCGACTTCGTCGCCGAGATGCAGAAGGTGTCGCAGGCACCGGTGCTTTATGCCGAGATGCCCGGCGCCCAGCACGCGTTCGACATCTTCTCCTCGCCGCGGGCACACCAGTCGGCCGAGGCCGTCGGCCAGTTCCTGTCCTGGGTGTACGCCAGCCGGATGTCGACGAGCGACTGAGCGCATGAGTCGACGACTACGCCGGGTACGAGACCTCGGCGTGCGAAAGCTGGTCGGGGGCGCCATCCTGCTGGTCCTGGTGGTCGCCGCCAGCATCAGCGGCTACATCGCCAGTAGCCACAACACGACCGAGCAGACGACGTTCGGCGACTTCGACAACCCGAACCGGGTTGAGGTCACCGCGTGGATCAATCGCGTCGACGCCTCGACACAGGCGTTGTCGCTGACCCTGTTACAAGTCCGGCCCTATGGAACGCTGGCAGCGCCGGACAGCTCCAACTTCGCCGACGACGCTGCGATGCTGACCAACGCTGTCGGCAACTGGAAGACCACGATCCAGGCCGGCGACTCGGCACCGGATGCCGAACAACGGATACAACTCAACGGCGCGTTCACCGACTACCCCTTCGACCACTACCTGACCGACCTCGAGGTACACGTCACCCGCGCCGACGGCACGGAGTTACCCGTCGCTCTCACGCTGTACAACAGCGACCCGTTCTTCCAGATCTCGCCCACCGCCGCCCGCGCGCCCAACGGGGGCACGGTGGTCAACCTCGATATCCGCCGCAGCGCACCCACTTTGGTCTTCGCGGTGTTCGTCATGGTGCTGATGCTGGGCCTGGCGGGCGCCGCGGCAGTGGCGGGCTACTACGTCCTGCACTGGCGGCGTGGTCTGATCTTCCCCGCGTGTTCGATGATGGCCGCCATCCTGTTCGCGCTGATCCCGCTGCGCAATGCCGTGCCCGGCGCTCCGCCCATCGGGTCGATCATCGACTTCGGCTCGTTCTTCATCGCCGAGGCCGTCATCTCGATCTCGCTGATCGCCGGCATATTCCTCGGCTTCAAACACCAGCTGGCCATCGAACGCGCCGAGAACTCCGAGGACGAACCGCCGTCCAAGCAGGCCTAAGCCTTCTCGCCCGCCTGCGCCATCGCCGTCTCGATGACGGTGAGCTCCTCGGAAAGCCCTGCTGCCGTGCGGATCTCGATGAAAGCCTTCAGCATGGCATCGGTGACCTCGTGTGGATCGCCGACCGTGGCCCCGTCGGTGAGGACCGAGATGTTGAGTTGGTCGACGTAGCTCCACACGGTGATGTTGAGCCCGCTGCCCGCGGTCAACGGGCCCACCGAATAGATCTCGGTGACCTGCGCGCCGCCGACCCGGCCGCGTTGGCGTGGGCCCGGCACGTTGGAGATGGGCAGGTTCATCACCTTGTTCTGGCCGTCCTTGGCCGACAACCACTTGAACAGCGCCTGGGCGGGCGCGGGCGGCAGGTAGGCCGACCACCGGCTGATCAGTTCCGGCCCGACGAGATGGTGACCTTCCTTGGCCAGCACCGCGGCGTCGTGGGTCTGCCGTACCCGCTCCAGCGGGTCGGCGACGTCGACCGGCAGCGCCACCATCATGCCGGTGAAGTAGTTGCCCGATACCCGGTCCGGGTCGAAGTTGAAACTCACCGGTACCGAGGCCAGCAGCGGATGGTCGGCGGCCCCGTCGTAGCGCAACAGCAGGCTGCGCAGTGCGCCCGCCGCGGTGGCCAGCACGATGTCGTTGAGCGTGACGCCGAGATGCTTGTTGGTTTCCTTGACGTCGGCGAGTGCCAATGTGGCTGTGGCGAAACGGCGTTCGGGTGTCAGCACATGGTTGAGGAACGACGGCGGCGGGGTGAACGGCATCGTCAGTTCCGGTGACAGCTTGCGCGAACTTTGACGGACCCGTTTGAGGCCGTCGGCGGTGTACTTCACGGTGGCCGGCACCCGGGCGATCTGGCGCATGTGGTCGGCGAAGGCCGAACGGATGAGCTCGCCGCGGGTGGGATCGGGGTCGGTCCGGTAGTCCTGGTGGGGATCCGGGCCGTCCTGCAGATCCATCCCCCGTGCCATCAGGTTGCCCGAGGCGACACCGTCGGCCAGCGCGTGATGAATCTTGCCGACCACCGCGATGCGGCCGTTGGCCAGCCCTTCGATGAAGTACATCTCCCACAGCGGGCGGGTGCGGTCCAACGGCGTGCTGGCGATCTCCCCGATGGCCTCGTCGAGCTCACGGCGGCCGCCCGGCTGCGCCACCCGCCATCCCCGGATGTGGTAGTCGAGGTCGACGTCGCAGTTCTCCCGCCACATCGGGTGGTGGAACTTCAGCGGAATGTCCAACAGCTCATAGCGGAACGGGTCGAGCTTGTAGAGCCGGCCCCGCAGCACCTGGCGGAACTCCTCGACCCCGAAGGTTCGATCCCCGAGTTCGTCGAGTTCGATCACCGCCACCTTGAGGGTGTGCATGTGAACGTTGGGCGCCTCGCTGTACAACAGCACCGCGTCCCAGCCGCTGAGTCTCTTCACCGCTGCGCCTCCCACTCGGGACCATACAATCGGCGACCGCTCAGATGACCTCTTTGGCCGACATCAGGCTGCGGTCGCGGTGAACCTGGTTGAGAAAAAGTCCGATGGCGGTGGCCGCCGAGCCGGTGCGGGCGCCGTCGATCATGTCGAAACCGTGTCCGGCGCCGGGCAATTCGACATAACCGACCGGGGATCGCGACACAGTCTTGAGTTCGTCGACGAAACTGCGGGCCTGTTCGACGGGGATCACGGTGTCAGCCGAACCGTGCACCACCAGGAACGGCGGGGCTTCGGGGTGGATACGCGCGATCGGCGAAGCGTTGCGGAACACCTCGCCGTGCCGGTCCTGACGCTTGTCGACCACGACCCGCTCGAGGAACTCGACGAACCGGGCCCGCTCGTCGGTGGAGCGGTCCTCCCAGTCGTAGCGGCCGTAGATGCCGACGACGGCGTCGACGGAGGTATCCGAGCCCTCGGGCAGATGCTCCTGGTACTCGGGGTCGTCGATGGTCAGGCCGGCCAGCGCGGCCAGATGCCCGCCCGCCGAAGCACCCGCGACGGCGACGAAATCCCGGTCACCGCCGAAGCGGTCGACATTGGCGCGCGCCCAGGCGATCGCCGTCTTCACGTCGTGGATGTGGTTGGGCCACCGGTGATGCGGGGCCACCCGATAGTCGATCGACAGACACACCCACCCCTTGGCGGCCAGGTGCGACATCAGCGCGTAGCCCTGCAGCATGCGGGTGCCGAGCACCCACGCCCCGCCGGGGATGAACAGCAGCACCGGGGCGGGCTCGGCAGGCAGGTGCTTGCGGCGCCAGACGTCGAGTCGCTGGGTGGGGTGGTTGCCGTAGCGCACCGAGGACCGGTAGAGGTGGCGGCGGTGTTCGAAGGCTTTCCACAGCGGCGGCATCCGGTCCGGTGCCGGCCAGTCGATCTGCAGATCCTCGGGGGCCACCACGCCACGCAACGCGGCGTCGGAGACCTCGTGGGTGCTTTCCCGATCCGTCTTGCGGACCTGCCCGGCGCCCGGGCTCAGCCAGGAGCGCGCGGCCGAACCCATGAAGTCGGGAATGTGGCGGTAGCCCCACACACTCATCGCGGTCGCGGCGCCGAGCGGTTCGAGGTGCCGCCCGATCACCGGCAGCTGAGCCGAGGCCACACTCATCGCCAGCGCGTAGTCGGCGGGGCCGGCGTCCAGCATCCAACGCAGTCGGTCCCACGGTCGTGCCGTCATTGCGCGAGCGTACCCTGCCGAACACGGGTGGAAACGACAATCTCACCGGATCCGGCGATCTTTGCTGCGCGGGGTGCCAGAACGGCCAGGTGCGCCCGATCCCTTGGCTTACCGCCCGACACAATGTTTGCCGCGGCCGCGTCACGGGGCCATCCGGCACCGGTGCTGACCTACACTTCGCCTGACCCTCAGGAGGTGCGCATGTCTGCTGCTGCCGATGCGATCTACACCGGTGGCGCCATCGTCACCATCGATGACGCCAACCCCTCCGCGCAGGCGCTGGCGGTACGCGCCGGACGCATCACCGCGGTCGGCACCCGTGACGAGGTCCTGGCCCAGCGGGGGCCGGGGACCAGGATGGTGGATCTGGACGGGGCGACACTGCTGCCCGGCTTCCTGGATCCGCACAGCCACTACATCAACTCGCTCACCGTCGCCAATCAGGTCAACGTGTTCGCACCGCCCGCCGGTCCCGGCGCCGATGTGGGCGCAATCGTGCAGGCGCTGAAGTCTTTTCGGGATTCTCAGCAGATTCCGCCCGGGGAGATGATCGTCGCGTACGGCTACGACGACACCCTGATGCCGGGCGGGCGAACGCTACATAAAGAGGACCTCGACGCCGACTTCCCCAACAATCCGGTTCTCGTCGGGCATGTGTCCATGCACGGCGCGGTGCTCAACTCAGCGGCGATGCGGCAGTTCGACATCACCGCGGCGACCCCGACACCGCCCGGCGGCATCATCGTCCGCAAAGAGGGCTCCACCGAGCCCGACGGGCTGGTGATGGAGACCGCCTTCCTGCCCATCTTCGCCGCGATGCCCAAACCCACGCCGTCACAGGAGATCGCGTGGAGCCAGGCCGGCCAGCTGCTGTATGCCGCAGCCGGGATCACCACCGCGCACGAAGGCGCCACCCACGCCGCCGACGTGGAGCTGATCTACCGCGCGGCCGAGGGAGGGGCGAACCTGATCGACGTCGTGGCCTACCCGTTCATCCTCGAACTCGACGAGGTACTGGCGCAGCATCCGCCGCAGGAGTTCGGCAGCTACCGCAACCGGGTCAAGCTCGGCGGGGTGAAGGTCACGCTCGACGGTTCTCCGCAGGGCCGTACCGCCTACTTCACCACGCCGTACCTGGTCGACGGGCCGGACGGCCAGCACAATTGGTGCGGCGAGCTCGGCTTCTCCCAGGACGTCGTCAACGGCTGGTTCAAGCAGGTGTATGACCTCGGGCTGCCGCTGGACATCCACGCCAACGGCGATGCCGCCATCGACGTCGCCCTGGCCGCCCACGAGTTCGCCGCGGCGAACGATCTGGGCCGCGACCGGCTGACGGTGATGGTTCATTCCCAGTTTGTCCGTCCCGACCAGCTGCAGCGCTATGTCGAGTACAAGATCCTTCCGTCGTTCTTCACCCCGCACGCCTTCTATTTCGGCGACGCGCACGTGCAGTTGCGGGGTAAGGCGCAGGCCGACTTCCTCTCACCGATGCGGGCGGCGATCGACCTCGGGCTGCGTCCCACCAATCACACCGACTTCGTGGTGACGCCGCTGAATCAGATGTTCGTGGTGTGGACGGCCGTCAATCGGGTGTCGCGCAGCGGGGCGGTCATCGGCGCCGACCAGCGGGTGACCCCGATGGAGGCGCTCAAGGCGATCACCATCAACGCCGCACGCCAGTACCGCGAGGACGACCTCAAGGGCTCGCTGGAAGTCGGTAAGCTCGCCGATCTCGTTGTGCTGGATGGCAATCCGCTGACGGTGGACCCGATGGCGATCAAGGACATCGGCGTGGTCGAGACCATCAAGGAAGGCCAGACCGTCTATCACGCCTAGCCCTACGGCGTGAGCAGCACCTTCACATGCTCACCTGATCGCGACGCGACGGCGGCGTACCCCTCGGCGGCCTGATCCAGCGACAGCCGGGTGGTGAAGATCCCCTCGACGTCCAGGCGCCCGTTCTGCAGCAGTGGGATCAGTTCGGGCCAGGTCTGCTGGACCGGTGCGGTGGTCCAGCGCACCGTCAGCCCACGCACCAGCGAGGCCAACGCCGGGAACGGATACGGGTTGAGGTTGTGCACGCCGATCACCGAGACGGTGCCGCCGGAGCGCACCGTCGCGATCGAATCGTCGAGCGACGTGTCGCTGGCGACGGCGTCGATGACCGAGTCGGCACCGATCCCTCCGGTGGCCTCCATGACTGCCGACAGCGCCGGCGGCGGCAGCGGAATCGCCCCCAGGACGGCCGCCCGGTCCCGGCGGGCCTCCACCGGATCAACTGCGAAAACCCTTGCCGCACCGAGGAACAACGCGGCGCGCACCGCGCACAGGCCGACCGCGCCCAGACCGACCACCACGGCGGTTCCGCCGAGCGGGATGTCCGCCCGCTTGGCCCCCGCCCACCCGGTGGCCAGGTTGTCGGTCAGCAGCAGCGCCTGCTCGGTGGAGATGCCTTCGGGAATCCTCAGCAGCTGGAAGTCCGCCGCCGGTACGGCCAGCAGTTCGGCCTGGGCACCCCCGAGGCCACCCGAACCGAAGATCTGCGGGCCCGACACACAGCGGGTGGGATCTTTGGTGGCGCATCCGATGCACGCACCACAACCGGCGACCGAGGAGATCAGCACCTGGTCACCCACGCGCACGGTGTGCACGGCGGGGCCAATCTCGACCACGGTGCCGACAGCCTCATGGCCGAGCGACACGGGCGCGAACAGCGGGTAGTCGCCCTCGTAGAAATGCAGGTCCGAGCCGCAGATCGCGGTGGCGCTGATCTTGACGACAGCGCCGCCCGGGCCGGGCAGGACGGGGTCCGGCCAGGTGTCGACCCGAACCGATCCCGGAGTGTCGATGAGCACCGCGCGCATTTCAGGCTCCCGTCTTGAAGACGAAGTTCGACCATTCGGGTTCGCGAACGGCGTTCCAGAACACCGGGAGTCGCCACGGGCTGACCGTGTGGATCTCACCGTCGGAGTTCTTGAAGTACGAGTGCTTGATCGACGGGTGCGCCCACACCATGGTGTTGATCTCCGCCTGGTGCCGGCGATGCCACTCGTCGGTGGCCTCGGCGGTCGGCTCGATGGAGCGCAGCCGCTTGCCGATCATCTCGGCGAGCAGCAGGTTGACGTAGCGCATCTGCAGTTCGGAGTTGAAGATCAGGCTGCCGCCGTGGGCCAGGTGGTTGCCCGGCCCGTAGAGCATGAAGAAGTTGGGGAAGCCGGGAACGGTGACGCCGAGGTAGCCGACCGGCCGGGTCCCCCATGCGGTGCGGAGGTCGACGCCGTCGCGGCCGGTGATCGTCAACGGATACAGCACCTCGGTGGCGCGAAAACCGGTGGCGTAGACGATGATGTCGACGTCGTGGGTCACGCCGTCGGCGGTGACCACCGAATGCGGCGTGATCCGCTCGATCGGGGTGCGAACCAGGTCGACGTTGTCGCGGCGCAACGTCTTGAGCCACGTCCCGTTGTCCTGCAGGGTGCGCTTGCCGGTGGCCGGATAGTCGGGCATGACCTTGGCCAGCAGTTCGTCGTCACCGTCGACCTGGGTGGTGATCCAGTCGCTGAACATCAGCCTGGCCATCGCGTTCATCTCGCTGACCGCGTAATTCGGGTCGTCGGGATGGCTGTAGTCGGGATCGGAGCGCGCCGCATCCAGGCCCTTGTCCGCACCGGGCCACATCAGCAGGAACCGGTACCAGCGGCCGTAGAACGGCAGGTGGTCCATCGCCCAGCGCACACCGTCGGGCACGCTGTCGTGATACATCGGGTTCGGGAACATCCACTGCGCGGTGCGCTGGAACACCGTCAGGTGCGCGACCTTGTCGGCGATCGCCGGCGCGATCTGGAAACCGCTTGCCCCGGCGCCGATCAGAGCGACCCGCTTGCCGGTGACGTCGACGGAGTGGTCCCAGGCAGCGGAGTGGAAGGCCGGGCCCTCGAAGGTGTCGGCGCCCTCGATGTCGGGAATCTGCGGCCGGTTGAGCTGGCCGACCGCGGTGATGACCGCACGTGCCCGGATCTCGGATTCGACGCCGTCGGCGCCGCGAACGGTGACCAGCCAGGTTCCGTCGGCGTCGTTCCAGACCGCCGAGACCACCTCGGTCTGCCAGCGGACGTTGTCGTCGAGGCCGTGGCGCTCGAGTACCGCCTCGAAGTAGGCCCGCAGCTCGGGCTGCTCGGCGAAAAAGTGCGACCAGTTGTTGGACGGCTCGAAGCTGTAGCAGTAGAAGTGATTGGCGACGTCGACGCGGGCGCCGGGATAGCTGTTCTCCCACCAGGTTCCGCCGGGTCCGGCGTTCTTCTCGATGACGGTGAACGGAATGTTGGCCTGCTTGAGGCGGACCGCGGCCAGCAGACCCGACTCGCCGCAGCCGATGACGACGACGGGGAAATCCGCGGTGTCAGCGGGGTCGAGTGCGGCCGGCCGGCGCGGGTCGACGCCCTCGAGGTCCATCTCTTCGAGGACCATCGGCTGGTACTCGGCGTCGACGTGCTCGCAGGCCGCCCAGTCGAGCATCTCCTGAACCAGGTCTGGTGCCAGCACAACGGGACCAGGGCAGCCGCGGTCGCGGTAGTCGATGATGACCGGCAACGCCAGCGCGCGGGCTTTGGCCTTGTCCTCCTCCGACATGAATCCCTGGACCTCGTTGAGGAACAGGCCGGCCTGGGCGAACTCGCGGATGTAGCGGGGATCGCCGGTGATGTGCACCAGCGACAGCAGCAAGGTGGGGATGCTGACGTGCTCCAACGCGGCGGCGATCTGCTCGTCGGACGTCGTGAACGGTTGGCCGGCATAGGGATTGTGCGTCACACCGGGTTCCTCTCACCGATCGGCAATTACGCTACGCGTAGTTCCGTAATAGCGGACCTCACGATACGTCTCGACCCACCCGCGATCAAGGGTCGTCTCACCAGGGGTCAGCCGCGGCACTGTTGCAGCACGGGCCATACTTGACGGGTGTCCAACACCGACATCCACCCCGAACTGCGCAGTGCGGCGCGGTACGTCCCGCGCAAGCTCATCTCCGGATTCACGACTCCGTTCATACGGAAGCTGACCAGCCTGCAGCGCGTCGACAACGAGGGCGTCGAGGTGCTCACCCTGCCCTCCGGCGTCGGCGTGCGTCTCTACCGGCCCACCGGAGCGACCGCGTCCACGCCCGCACTGCTGTGGATTCACGGCGGCGGCTACGTGATCGGCACCGCCGCCCAGGACGACGCGCTGTGCCGCCGGTTCGTCGCCGCGCTGGGCATCACGGTCGCCTCTGTCGACTACCGGTTGGCTCCCGAACATCCCTACCCCGCGCCACTGGACGATTGCTACAGCGCGCTGACCTGGCTGGCCGCGCTGCCCGGCGTCGACCGCGACCGCATCGCGATCGGCGGCGCCAGCGCCGGCGGCGGCCTGGCGGCTGCGCTGGCACTGCTGACCCGTGACCGCGGCGAACTCAAACCGGTGTTCCAGGTGCTGGTCTATCCCATGCTCGACGACCGAACCGTCGGCGCCCATCTTCACGACGCGGGGCACCGCCTGTGGAACGCGACCAGTAACCGCCACGGCTGGCAGTCCTACCTCGGCGGGGCCGACCCGCAGGCGGCTGTGCCCGCTCGGCGCACCGACCTCGCCGGGCTGCCGCCGGCCTGGCTGGGGGTGGGCACGCTGGACCTGTTCCACGACGAGGACCTGGCGTACGCGCAGCGACTGACCGACGCCGGGGTGCCGTGCGAGGTGCACGTGGTGCCCGGCGCATTCCACGGCTTCGACGGGATCGTGCCGAAGGCCTCGATATCCCGGGCGTTCTTCGACAGCCAGTGCGCCAGCCTGCGCCCCCACCTGTCATGAGCGCCGCGTCACCGACGCTGAGCACCGAACAGCGCGATCTCAGTGAGGCCGTCGCCGACCTGCTGGCCAAGCGGTCACCGGAGGCTGAGGTCCGCCGGCTGATGGCCGGGGACAGCGGCTACGACCCTGCGCTGTGGGCTGAACTGGCCGCGATGGGCATCCTCGGTTTGGCGATCCCCGAACAGTTCGGCGGGGCCGGTGCCGGCGCCGTGGAACTGGGTGTGGTGTCCGAGCGGATGGGTGCGGCACTGCTGTGCGCACCGTACCTATCCACCGCGGTACTGACGCCGAATCTCCTTATCGCCCTTGATGATCCGGATGAGAAAGCCGACGTCCTGCCGCGGATCGCGACCGGTGAATTGATCACCGGCGTCGCCTTCGCCGAGGCGGGGTCGGCGCGACCACCTGCTGCACCTGCCACCACCGCCACGCCGGACGGCCCCCAGTGGCGCCTGTCGGGCAGCAAGACCTACGTGCTCGACGCGACGGCGGCGCAGCGGTTCTACGTCACCGCCGACACCGGTGTGTTCGCCGTCGAGCACGATGCGCCGGGGCTGACCGTCGCCCCGCTGGCCACCATCGACCTGACCCGCAGACAGGGCCGGCTCACGCTGGAGCAGACCCCGGCCCGGCTGGTCGGCTCGATCGACGCCGGTGCGGCCGCACTGGATGCGGCGCTGGACCGGGCCTCGGTGGCGCTGCTCGGCGAGCAGGCCGGCGCGGCGATGCACGTCATGCAGATGGCGGCTGACTACGCCAAGACGCGCTTCCAGTTCGGTCGCGCGATCGGCAGCTTCCAGGCCATCAAGCACATGTGTGCCGACATGCTGCTCGAGGCGCAGTCCGCGCTGTCGGCGGCCCGTCATGTCGCGGCGGCCTTCGACGCCGGCGACCCCGACCGGCTGGCCGATCTTGCTCTGGCCCAGGCATTCTGCTCGGACGCCTTCGTGTCTGTCGCTGCCAACAACATCCAGGCCCACGGCGGTATCGGCTTCACCTGGGAACACCCGGCCCACCTGTATCTGCGCCGGGCACGCACCGATGCGCAGATCTTCGGCGACCCGGCCTGGCACCGCGAACGCTACATCCGGCTGCGGGAGGCACAGTCATGACCGACGACGACGTGCGCGACGAAGTCCGGGCGTGGCTGGCCGCCAACTGGGATCCGGCCATCGAGCGCGGCCGCTGGGCGCAGCTGGTATTCGACGCCGGCTGGGCGGTCCCGAGCTGGGAGCCACAGTGGTGGGGACGCGGCCTGACCGATCCCCAATCCCGGATCGTGGCAGCCGAATTCGCCGCCGTCGGCGCGCCCGGAACTGGACATGACCGGGCGAACCTGTTCGCCACCACCCTGCACGACCTCGGCACCGACGAGCAGAAACTCCGCCTGATCCCGCCGTCGATCCGCGGCGAGACGAAGTGGTGCCTGCTGTACTCCGAGCCGGGAGCGGGATCTGATCTGGCCGGGTTGCGCACCAGGGCCGAGCGCGACGGCGACGACTGGGTGATCAACGGCCAGAAGGTGTGGACGTCGTTCGCAAAGTCCGCCGACTACGGGCTGCTGGTGGCCCGCACCGACTGGGATGTGCCCAAGCACAACGGGATCAGCTTCTTCATGTTCCCGATGCGCCAGCCCGGAGTGGAGATCCGGCCGATTCACCAGATCACCGGGGAGTCGGAGTTCAACGAGGTGTTCATCACCGACGCCCGGGTCCCCGATGCGAACCTGGTCGGTGAACCCGGCGGCGGCTGGTCGGTGCTGCAGGTGGCACTCGCCTACGAACGCCGGCTGATGGGCGACCTCGCCCGCACGGCCCGGTCCGCACGAAAGCCGCAGGCCGACAACGACAGTCTGATCGCGATGGCGCGCAACGCGGGCAACCTTGCCGACGCGCACATCCGCCAGGAGATCGCCAGGGTCGAGGCGTACGCGGCGGTCAACCGGTGGAACACCCAGCGCGCGAAGGCCACCACCGACCGCGTCGAGGCGGCCACCCTGCTGGCGCTCGGCAAGATCGCGATGTCGCGGATCCTGCACGAGACGGCCCGGGTCCAGACCACGATCATCGGGCCGGAGTCGATGCTGGCGGGCCCGGACAATCCGGTCGGCGATGCGGTGACGTTCCGCGCCCTGAACGCCTACTTCACCTCGATCGGCGGCGGCACCGACCAGATCCAGCGCAACATCGTCGGCGAACGCGTTCTCGGATTGCCGAAAGAGCCTGAGCCCTACCGCACTACCGCGTTCCGGGATCTGCCGCACTGAGGCGGCAATGGAATGGCGACCGGGACTCACAGTATTGGGTTCCTCTCGACTGCCTCGCTAGGGTCCTGAGCGACCGCATCTGAGTCAGGTTGCCCTCAAACGTCGACTGCCAGCCTTCCCTCGCTTCTAAAGATCTGGGGGTGATCAGTTCTTGTTCCGGCAGGGATGGCCGTCAGACGTGCACGGAATCTCTGCACACCGGGATACTTCTCGCCAAGGGGCGTGATGGTGAAGCCGGACGAGGCGCAGTAGCCAACTCCGTCAGCGTCCGTCTCTGCAACTAGCGGCAGGTCGGCGGCGACGGCCTGGCGTATTTCCGCTAGAAGACGACGTCCCAACCCGGTCCGCCGAACGGACTGGATTGTCGCGATAGGCTCGCATCTTAATGTGCGCAGGTGGCGGTAGCGTCTGGCCTGTAAAGCTCTTTTTGTCGGCAGTTCAATCGCAGCGCTTGTGGTGGTCGCAGGATGCAGCACCGGCAGTCCGAAGGCTGCACCGCTGGCCCCAGCGGGCGCTGCGTCGACGGCAACGTCATCCGCACCCGCCGCTACAGGGTCTCAGCCGACTAGCCTCGAACAGCTCTGTGCCGCACAGACATGGCCGCGGCCGGTTCCTCAGGTCGTGGGCACCATTCTCTTCGACGCGGAGATCGGCCCACTGGGCTGCTGGGATAACTTCCACGCGTTTCCCCCCGATGGGCGCGACGTTGAGAGCGGCAGCATCGGCAACTATCGCATCACCGAGATTTCGCCCGCACCCGGCGCCCTTGCTGGAGCCGCCGACGTCATCACGCTCCATGTCGTGCCGTTCGACCCGACTGCGCCGCCGGTCCTTCAGCCTTGTGACTGGATCACTTCTGCGGAAGCTACCAACGCTCTCGGTGGACAAACGCCGAGTATCCTCCCGGGCGATGACGAGGAAGGATCACTCTCGCCGTTCTGTACCTACAACGCCGACGGCAAGATGATCACCTCACAACTCGACCTGTCCGGTAGCTTCCCTGTCGATGCTCGAAGTGACTTCGACATGGCGGGCCTGGGTGCCGACAATCAGACCGCCGAGGCACATGGCATGCCCGGATCTGCGAAATGTGTCAGCACCCAGCGCGAAAGCGGAATGTTGCGGCGGGTGTCGGTACTGCTTGCCGGCAATCGTATCTACGCGGTGGACGGACCACTGCCCTGCGAGACCCTTGAGGGCCTGGCGAGCACCGCGATCGCCCGCATCGGCTCCTGACAGTGCGCCCGGCGGCTCAGGCCCAGATCGGCCCGACGGGCCGGTAGACGCTGGTCAGGGATTGTCGGATGGCCAACAATGTTGGAGCTGCCTTGTCTGCTGGCCTCACGGTGTAGCTGGTGTCGAGCAGCATTTTCCGACCCCACGCCCGGGTCTTTTCATACCGGTTGGCAGCGTCATCACCGACCAGCTCCGTCACGGACGTGTCTTGGCCGTAGACGACGTCGCCGCCGATCATGACGAGTTCGACTGCGGCAGGCGTTGACTGGCAGATCGATTCGTATGCGTCGTCGTCCTGGCTTGCCATCACCACAAGATCGGCGGGGCGCCCGACCTCCAAGCGTCCCAGGCTGCCTCCTAGGCCGGCGATGTCGGCGGCCCCTGAGGTAACCATGGCGACTAGATCCTTGGCGGCGATGGGGTGTTGCTGATTCTCGAGCTCTTCGCGAGCGACCTTCATTTCTGCCAGCAGGCTCTGAGATCCGCTTGGAAGCCAATCGGCACCCAAAGCCACGGGCAGGCCGACGTCGAGAGCGTCCGCGACGCGTGTGGTCTCTTCGTATAATCGCAGATTGGACTGTGGCGACCAGACAAGCTTCGCGCCAGCGTCTTTCGCTTGCTGGAATTGGTCGCGGGTCAACGCGGTGCCGTGAATGATGATCGTCGCCGCGGTCAGGCCGCCCATCTGCACCAGATGATCGAACTCCTTCTGCGAGCGTTCGTTGTCGCGCTTGCCCTCGGCGAGGTGAACGTAGAACGCCGTCACCTGGCCGGCCTCGATCTCATCGAGGACATTCTTGAATGCCGAGCCGCCGCGAGGAGAGTCCAGGCTTGAAGGCAAGTCGATCACGGCGCGGGCTTTGTGCTCACCAAAGACCACGCCGTCTACATTGCGCACCATCGACTCGTAGGAACCTTGAGTTTTGAGGCTTGCACCCTGAATGGCTGTGACGCCACCTACCAATGCCCGAATTTCGGCGTACCGCAACTGATATCCGGTCGGTACAGTGCCAATCAGCTGGTTCTGTGGATCGCGGATCAATTCCTTGTAGGGCGCGCTGCCGCGCCATGCGTAACGGTTGACGTAGGTCTTGGGCGGTTCCCAGGGGGCAAAGATGTTGAACTCCGGATGCCCGTGCAGATCCAGCATTCCAGGCATGACGATGCCATCGGTGTCTAGCGTGATCGCTGCGTCGTCGGGGCGGGTCGCACTGATCGCGGTGATGACGCCGCCCGCGACGGTCACCCAGCCGGGCAATGCTCCGTCGGGCGAGATCACCGTTCCGCCGATGGCGACAGCCTGCTGTGGCATCGCAAGAACAGCGTCGAGGTCCTCCAACCCGACTACCTCACGATCGGCGTCAGGTCGCCGCGGGGAGGTCGTCAGCGCGCGAGGCATGCCTTGCAGGTAGGCATTCATGAACAGGTTGGATTTGCTGGTCTTAGTCACGTTCAACCTCCCGGGATCTGGCCAGTCTTACTCCCGGAGAAGCCATCGCGCCGAGTTATAGACAAATCAAGGGAACCCGATCATGCTGGTAGACGCGGAATAGAGGAATCATGACCAGATTCGATGGCGGCCCGCCACAACCATTCGCGGAGCACTTCGCGACACTGCCCGAAATCGCACCGCAGTATCGACCCTATTTCTGGTACGACTGGGGTCCCGTCTTCTACAGGGGCCGCCTCGACGGAAGCGCACGACTACTCGGTATTGGCTCTGATCCGGGGCCGACCGAAAGGCTCGTCGGTCGCACGCTCATCGGAGATGCCGGCCAACGCACTCAAGGCTTGCTGACCAAAATCGGCCTCACCCGCTCCTACATCCTCGTCAACGCCTACCCAGTGGCCGTACACCCGTCGAACGTCAGCCAAGCAAAGCCCGTGCTTTCCGATCCGCAACAGCTCGCATGGCGTAATCACTTCTACGACATGCTCGTAACGCCCAACCTTGAAGTGATCGTGGCCCTCGGCGCGAATGCCTCAGCAGCGGTCAAATTATGGACGACCAGGCCCAACGTCGCACTGTTCGAGCTGCCTCATCCGTCGAACCACGACGAGACGCTGCTCCTCAACAAGTGGCGGGCAGCCCTGCCTCAACTCCGCGCCGCCATCACCCCAGATGCCGACGGCGACCCCACCGGACCCACTTACGGCGCCACCTTCGAAGAATCCGACTACCAGCGCATTCCGGCAGCTGACCTCCCCTTCGGACTACCGCCGTGGATCGGCGACGACTCCTGGGGACGACGTGCCCAGCCGGCCCACAACAACTGCGTCAGCCGACCCAGCACCTCCGCACAACAACTGGACCCAGACCACACGCTCATTTGGCAGGCTCCCACGACGGCCCAACTCACCCACTGAATGCGGTACTTCGACGCCGAGCAACGGCAGTCACAAGCCCAACGAGCAGTGGGCCCCGGCAACAGCAGCGTGGACGGCGATGCTGCGGATCGTCAGACGGTGGGTGAGGATCTGCGGGTAATTGCTTCAATGGCATGCCGTTTGAGGTAATCGAATTGATCAGCACCGCAGCGAGCAACCCCCGACCAAGCCGCCGCTTACGCGCTGTCGTCTCGACCGCTGTCCGACCGCGGAGCCAAGCGACTGCGTGACCTTCTCAGTCGCAGCCCTCAATCCAGTTGGCGCACTAGCTCCTGACCTCATGCAGGTGTCCACCGATGACGGTGGCCACCACCTGGTCGGCTGCCAGGGTGTCGAGGACCTCGTCCGGTGACCCGGCCAGCACGCACAGCTCGCCCGGCTGTCCCGGCGCGATGGTGCGCGCAACGCCCGGACGGTCGGCATGACCGCAGAACATCGCCAAAGCTTGTGCAGGCGTGACACATTCATTGCCATTGAGTACCGCGCCCCGGCCAGTGGTCCGGCGTACCGCCGCCCGCATCGCCGCCCACGGGTCGGCACCGCCGAACGGCAGGTCGGTCGACAGGGCCACCCGCACCCCGGCGCTGAGCAAGGAGGCCAGCCGCCACAGGCCCTGCTGATCGGCGGCGGGGACGTCGAGCAGGTACTGGTCGCCCCGTTCGGCGACGAAGTTCGGTTGGGTCACCACCACGGGATCCAGGCGGGCCAGATCGGCCAGGGTGTCGGCAGGCACCACCGCGGCGTGCTCGATGCGATCGCCGGGATGCACACCCGCGACGTCGAGGGCTGCCAGCGTGACCACCAGTTGACCGGCCGTCACGCAGTGCACGGCGACCGGGCCGTCCCGGTGGCGGGTGGCGATCCAGTCGGTCAACTCGTCGAGATCGAGGTTGTCGTCGTGCAGGATTCGCTTACCGGGCGCCAGCCAGTGCACCCGCTGGTGCAACTCGCCGTGGTGATGAGCCTGCGTCAGGTTCACGATCGAGTCGGCGTCCAGGTCGGGGGTGGCATCGGTGACCCCGGTGACCCCGTAGGACGTGAGCCGAGCGCTCAAGCTCACCAGCGAGACGTCCCGGCGCGCAACGGAATCCGACCAGCCGTCGTAGCTGCGCAGCCGCCCGTCGGGGTGAGCGGGTAGGCCGACTTCGGCCAGGCCCGCGGAGTTCAGCATCCACAGCACCCCGCTGCGATGCTGGATCCGAACCGGCACATGGGGCGCCAACTCGTCGAGGACGTGCCGGTCGAGGTGCCCTGCCACCGACTCGTGGTAGCCGACGGCCCGGACCCAGCCGTCGCTGCCGACATCGGCGGCGGCGAGTATCGCGGCCAGCCCGGCCCGGTCGTGCGCGTGGGCCTGGTCGACCTGCACGGAGTCCAGCGCCGCGGCGGCGGCCCGCAGGTGTACGTGATGGTCGTGCAGTCCCGGGATCACGGTGCCGCCGGCGGCGTCGAACACGCTCTCCTGCGGCTGCGGCGCCAGGGACGCGCCGACATCGCCGATGCGGTCGGTGACCCGGATGTCGACGGATCGCCCGTCGAGCAGGGTCGCGCGTTGAATCAGCATGGGAGCGAATTCATTTGGGCGACGATGTGGTCGACATGGGCGTTGTCTGCGCCCAGGCGTGCGGCACGCGGTACCGGTGCCGGTCGCCGTGGCGGCACGATCTCACCTGCGGCGGCCCGCTCGGGAGGCAGCGCGGCGTAGCTGGCAGCGACCCGGGACATCGCCACATCGATGACCTCACCACCACCGCGGGCCAACGAATCAGTCAGCGCCAGAGCCGATTCCAGGCCGGTGAGTGGGTCGGCGATCGCGTCGCCACAGAACACCGGTCCCGCCGCACTCATCGCGACCAGTCCGCCCGCCACGGCCGCGTCATCGCCGAACGCCACCCGCCCGCAGTCCCCGCCATGGCCGGACAGGCGCAGCCACACCCGCCCCGGTGGGCCGGGCACGGTCTGCGGGTCGAGCCCTCGCCGGGCCAGCGCGCCGGGACGAGAGCCCTCGATGACGATGTCCGCGGCGCCCAGTAATGCCCGCAGTCTCGGTGCGTCCCGGTCGAAATCGACAGCGTAGGAAAGCTTCCCGTGGTTGATCCAGTCGTAGAAGGCCGGATCGCCGCCGCGGGTTCCGTCGGGTCGGTGCGGGCTTTCCACTTTCACGACGGTGGCACCGGCACTGGCCAGTATCTGTCCACACAGCGGGCCTGCCCACATCGAGGTCAGGTCGGCGACCAGCAGCCCGGCCACCGAACGCGCGCCATCCCGGGGCCCGGCGGCCAGCACCCGCGGCGGTTCCGGTGCGGTCTCGGCCAACCGGGCGACCGGAAGGTCCAGGAGAACGGCGCGCTCGACAACGTCGGCGCTGCTGCGCTCAGCGGCCCAGCCGGTGACCGCCGCCCACGGGTCGGCGGTCAGGTCGTCGGCCTCGACCAGGGCGGGTACGGCGGCGAGGTCGTCGGGCCGTGACAGGGTCAGGGCGCACCAGCCGTCGGCGGTCGCCAGCAGCCTGGTGGCGCCGCCGGCCGAGATACGGCCCGCCCGGTGCAGTCCGAGCAGTGCGGCGCGGCCGGTGAGCGCAGCGACAGCATCGACGGGCACCCCGAGCCGCTCGGTGAGCCGGGCCGCGACCGCTTCGGCGCGGGTGAGAACCGCGGCCCAGCGGGTCTCCGAATCGTCCACCCGCTCATTGTCCACTTCGGCCGAGCCCACCCCGCGCCGAAACCGACGTATCGGCGCGGAAGTGCGAGTGCCGACGTGCAGAACGTCGGTTTCGATGCTGGACCTAGAAGTGCAGCGCGCTGAACCGCCAGTCGAGGACCTGGCGGTCGTCGCCCTCGGCGGCCACGGCGTAGACCACCGATCGCAACGTCAGCACACCTCCGCGGTCGCCGGGCAGCGGTGCAGCCGCCTCGACGTGCAGATCGCTGTAAAGGGTGTCACCCTCATGCACCGGACCGGTGTGGTCGCACGACTCCCACCCCAGCACGGTTGCAAGATTCGGCAGCAGTTGGCCGGCTTGTGCCAGCGCCAGCCCGATGGTGTGGCCGCCGTAGACCAGCCGTTGACCGCCGACCCGCGAATCATGATGGGTGGCGGCAACATTCAGTGTCAGTCGGGCCAGTTCCGGTGCTGAGCTCACCACGTCGCCGGTGCTGCGCAGTACCGAACCGGCGATATCGGGGTAGAAGTGCGGGCCAGGAACGCGTTCCCGGAATGCCGCCGCGTTCCAGTCGGCGGTCGGGTCCGGGGCAGCGCCGAGGTCCACGCCGATGCGGGTCAGGTCGTCGGCATGTCCGGTGTCGGTCGCACCCGGGCTCAGCGGCAGCATGGCGCAGCGGTAGAAGTCGAGAACCAGACGGCCGACCTGGTCGATGGTCGTCATCCGCAGTGCCGCCAGTCCGGTCGGCGCACGACCGGGCTTGGCGCTGTTCTGCCGCAGACCCACCACCTCGGTGCGGGTGAACAGGGTGTCGCCGATGACCGGGTAGCGATAGAAGGTCAACCCCCGGTAGAACAGGTTTGCCTTGACGCGCTGGGTCGCCAGGGTGCTCTGGCCGATGGCGACGTCGCACACCAGCGACGGGTGAGCCAGTGGGCCGTTGGCGCCGACGACGGCGTGCGCCAGTTCGGCATCCAGGGACAGTCGTAGCCGGTCGCCGAGGATCGCCTGATGGCTGGCGGCGGCGCCGGACGTCAACGTCATCGAGGGTGCCCAGTCGAAGACCTGGCCGACGACGAGGTCGTCGAAGTAGGGACCGCCCGCCTCACCCGCACCGATATGGCCGTACAAAGTCACAGTGGCACATGCTGGCAGTTCACCGAGTCGTGTGTCAATATGGCCGTACATTTCAAACCTTGGAGCGGCCACGGTGAGCGAACTCAACGACGAAGAGACCATGTTGGTGCAGACAGTCCGCGCCTTCATCGACCGCGAGGTCAAGCCGAGCGTCCGCGACGTCGAGCACGCCAACACCTACCCCGAGGCGTGGATCGAGCAGATGAAGCGGATCGGTGTCTACGGTCTTGCCATCAGCGAGGAGTACGGCGGCTCCCCGGTCTCGATGCCCTGCTATGTCGAGGTGACCCAGGAACTCGCCCGCGGCTGGATGAGTCTGGCCGGTGCGATGGGCGGCCACACCGTGGTCGCCAAACTGCTGGAGATCTTCGGCACCGAGGAGCAGAAGCGCGCCTACCTGCCGAGGATGGCCACCGGCGAACTGCGTGCCACGATGGCGCTGACCGAGCCGAGTGGCGGCTCCGATCTGCAGAACATGGCGTGCGTCGCCCGCGCCGACGGCGACGAGTTGGTGATCAACGGCGCCAAGACCTGGATCAGCAATGCCCGCCGATCCGGGCTGATCGCCCTGCTGTGCAAGACCGATCCGCAGGCCAGCCCCAAGCACAAGGGCATCTCGGTGGTGCTCGTCGAGAATCCGACGCCTGGCCTGACGGTGTCGAAGGATCTGCCCAAGCTCGGCTACAAGGGCGTCGAGTCCTGTGAGTTGGTCTTCGAGGACTGCCGGGTTCCGGCGTCGGCGATCCTCGGCGGCCAGCCCGGCCGAGGATTCGGGCAGATGATGAAGGGACTCGAGACGGGCCGGATCCAGGTGGCGTCGCGCGCGTTGGGCGTCGCCACGGCCGCATTCGAAGACGCCCTGGCCTACGCGCAGGACCGGGAGAGCTTCGGGCAGCCCATCTGGAAACACCAGGCGATCGGTCACTACCTGGCGGACATGGCCACGAAACTGACAGCCGCCCGCCAGCTCACCCGCCATGCCGCCGAGCGATACGACAGCGGGCAGCGCTGCGACATGGAAGCCGGCATGGCCAAACTGTTCGCCTCGGAGGCCGCGATGGAGATCGCGCTCAACGCCGTCCGCATCCACGGCGGTTACGGCTACTCCACCGAGTACGACGTCGAACGCTACTTCCGCGACGCCCCGCTGATGATCGTCGGTGAGGGCACCAACGAGATTCAGCGCAACGTCATCGCCGGACAGCTCGTGGCGAGAGGAGGCATTTGATGCCGACATCAGTCCTGGGAGGTATCTGAGCGCCATGAAGCCGGAACCGGCGTATCAGGTTCTGCGGCAACGGCTCCGCGACGATATCGCGGCCGGGGCCTACCCCGAGGGTGTCCGGCTGCCCACCGAGTCCGAACTGGTCGCGGAGTACGGTCTGTCCCGCCAGACCGTCCGTCGTGCATTCCAGGACCTGGTCGCCGAGGGCGTGGTGTATCGGGTGCCCGGTCGCGGAACCTACGCGACCGGTCGCGGATACCTGCGCCAGCTGGGTTCGATCGAGGACCTGATGAACCTGTCCGAGGACACCACGATGGAAGTCCTGCAGGGACTTTCGCGCCGCGTCGACGTCAACGCGGCAAGTCGACTGCGCCTGGACGACGACGTGGTCTACACGGTGGTGTTCCGCCGCTTCCACGACGGGGTGCCGTTCGTCCTCACCACCGTGCACCTTCCCGAACCGGTGGCCCGACTGGTGATCGACTCCCCCGAACTGCTCTCCGGTGCCGTGGGCACCAACACCGTCATCGGCATCCTCGAGCCGCACCTGCCGGAGCCGATTGCCGAAGCGGCACAGCTGATCAGTGTCGCCCCAGCCGACGACCTCGTGGCCGACGCGGTCAACTGCGAACCGGGGCATGCGATGCTGCGGGTGGACCGGCTCTACTCCGACACCACCGGTACGCCCGTCGAACTGTCGGTGAGCCACTTCCTGCCCGAGCAGTACACATATCGGGTCACCCTGCGCCGCTCGAGCTGATCTCGTCGACCAGGCCCCACCGCAGCGCAGTGGCCGGGTCGATGGTACGGCCGGACAGCACCAGATACGCTGTGCGCCAACGCCCGATCCGGCGGGTGATGCTCAACGTTCCACCGGCTCCGGGGATCAGGCCCAGCGCGAGTTCGGGAAGACCCAGCACCGCGTCGGGCCGGGCGTTGACCCAGCCGCAGAACGCGGCCATCTCCAGTCCACTGCCCAGGACGCGGCCGTGGATCTCGGCGCGGCAGGCCCGCCCGAGCCGGCGGGTCAGCGCGTCGAGGGCCAGTGCCGGGCTGTGCCGGGTCCGGGCCAGGTGCGCGCTCGCCGGGTCGGCGAAGGTTCCGAACTCGCCGAGATCCCCACCGCTGCAGAACGACGGGCCGTTTCCGCCGAGCACCACCTCGGTCACGGTGTCGTCGAGCAACGCAACCGTCAGGAATTCGAGCAGCGGCGCGCGGGCGTCCGTGGTGAACGCGTTGTGCCGCTGCGGGCGATTGAACATGATCCGCACGGTGGATCCGTCGCGCTCGGCCAGCACCGGATCGGCGATCTGCGGTAGCCGCGCGGGACCGCGCTGTGCCAGCCACCGGGCGAACTCCGGACCGGATTGCAGGGTGGAGTAGGCCAGCGATTCGGTGACAATCGGCGCGAACGCCGAGCCGGTGACATCGACCGCGCGCAGCACATCGTCGCAGACCGCGCTCGCGTGCGGCCAGTGTGCGCACCGCTGCTCCAGTTCGGCCACCGTGTCGGCAACCGAGTCCACCGCGACGAACCGGCGGTCTTCGTGTTCGACGTCAGTGAGTGCGAATGTCGCTGTGTCGAGCCAGAATTCCGCCTCCGGCGAGGAGGATTCCCCGACGGCCACGACGACCCCGGGTACGCCGGCCACGCCAATGGGCGGCGGGTCTGAGAGGTCGACGAGGAACATTCGAGGCGATCGCCTACCCGGTGGGCGTGGGCGCCGAGTACTTGACGATCAGCTCCTGCTTGTAGAGCTTGCCGGTGTCGGTGCGGGGCAGCTGTTCCTCGAACGAGATGGACCGCGGGCACTTGTAGTGCGCCAGCCGCTCCCGCAGCCAGACCAGCAGCTCCTCGGCGAGTTCGTCGGAGGCCTCGTCGTGGTCGACGAGTTGGACCACACCTTTGACCCGTTGCCCCATCTCGTCGTCGGGAACGCCGAACACGGCGGCGTCCATCACCTTCGGGTGGATGACGAGCATGTTCTCGGCTTCCTGCGGGTAGATGTTCACCCCGCCGGAAATGATCATGTGGTGGCGGCGGTCGGTGAGATACAGGTAGCCCTCGTCGTCGAGGTAGCCGATGTCGCCGACGGTCATCCAGCCCTTCGGGTGTCGCGAGGAGGCCGTCTTCTCGGCGTCGT
Source organism: Mycobacterium sp. NBC_00419 (assembly GCF_036023875.1). Taxonomy (NCBI): domain Bacteria; kingdom Bacillati; phylum Actinomycetota; class Actinomycetes; order Mycobacteriales; family Mycobacteriaceae; genus Mycobacterium; species Mycobacterium sp. NBC_00419. The sequence goes on along the minus strand of NZ_CP107931.1, from coordinate 3,086,973 downwards.
TGAGGTACTCGAAGGTGTTCGGGCTCTCGAAGTAGATCTCGCCCGGCTCGCCGGCCGGGACCTCGTTGCCCTCCTCGTCGAGGATGTGCAGGTTGCCCACCATCGGCTTACCCACCGAGCCCGGGTGCGCCAGCCACTCCTCGGCACTGATCAGCGTGGAGCCGATGGCCTCGGACGAGGCGTAGTACTCGTCGACGATCGGGCCCCACCAGTCGATCATCTGCTTCTTGACCTCGACCGGGCACGGCGCGGCCGCGTGCATGACGCGCTGCAGGCCGGACACGTCATACGAGTTACGCACTGTCTCCGGCAGTTTCAGCATGCGAGTGAACATCACCGGCACGAACTGGCCGTGCGTGATCTGGTAGCGCTGGATGGCGTCCAGGGTGCCCTCGGCGTCGAACTTCTCCATCACGACCACGGTGATGCCCGCAGCCTGCATCGTCAGCGACCACACCGAGGGGGCGGTGTGATACAGCGGCGCGGGGCTGAGGTACACCCCGTCGGGGTTCATCCAGAACGAGACCAGCATGGTCATCAGACCCGGCGCCTCCGAGGGCGGCAGGTGCGGAAGTTCCCGCTTGATGCCCTTGGGGCGGCCTGTGGTTCCCGACGAGTACTGCAGCAGATCGCCCTCGATCTCGTCGCTGATGGGCGTAACAGGTTGATCTGCAACACATTCCGGGTAGCGACGCCACCCGTTCAGATCGCTGGAGGCGTCTGTCGCCGACGATTCGGCTCCGTCGATGACAATGAGGAGTTCCGGCAGGCCGTTGGGGAGATGCTCGGCGAGACCTTCGAGCACGGGGCGGAGCTTGACCGACCCCACGATCGCCTTGGCCGCGCTGTTGTCAATGATGTAGGCGGTCTCGGCTGCCGTGAGGTGGGTGTTGATCGGCACGTAGTACAGCCCGGCGCGGCGGGCCGCCCACATCACGGTGTGAAAGTGCTCGTTGTTCTCCAGCAGGATCGCGACAGCGTCGCCCTCGCGCAGGCCGGCCTGACGGAACAAGTGGGCCAACTGATTTGCCCGTGCTTCCATCTCGCCGAACGTGACGGTCGTACCCGACGGATACAGGATGACGGCGGGTTTGTCCGGGGTGGCCTCGGCGTGCTCACGGATCTGCATGCGTGCACTTTACGACAGCCGAATTGACGGGTGTCGACTAGGTGTTTCAGGTCAGCGTGACGACGCCGTCCCCGAGGTCGTAGAAGCCGGTGACCACCTTGAGTGCGCCCGAGGCCAGCGGCTTCTCCAACTCGTGGGACTGCGTGATCTGGTCGCGGGACTGCTCGATATTGGCCAGGATGGCGTTCTGGAGCAGGTTGCCGGGCCTGGTCTCGGCGACGGCCACCGCGGGTGTGATCGCGGTGATCAGGGATTCCACCGCACCGTGGGGTTGCTCGAACGGCGGTTGTAGCGCCTCCAACGTCGCCGACACCGCGCCGCAGTTCTCGTGTCCGAGCACCACGATCAGCGGGGTGCCCAGGTGCCCGACCGCATACTCGATGCTGCCCAGACCCGCCGGGTCGACGATGTTGCCCGCCACCCGAACCACGAACAGGTCGCCGAGGCCCTGATCGAAGATGACCTCCGGCGGCAGTCGTGAATCCGAACAGCTCAGCACGACCGCAAATGGGCTCTGCGCCTCGGACAACCGCACGCGGGTCGCAGCCCCCTGATCCGGATGCACCATCTGCGAGCCGGCGAACCTCATGTTGCCTTCGCGCAGCCGTTGCAGAGCTTCGTCCGGGCCGGAAATGTCCGGCTTCTCCGACTCGGTGGTGACCGGGACGTTCACCGGCACCGTCACGGTGGTCGTGGTCGCTGTCTGGGTCGACGACCCGCACGCGCTCAATGCCGCGGCGGCCGCCGAGGCGCCCGCAACTCCGAACCAGGCTCGCCTGGACAACAGGTTGTTCATTGATCAGCACCTCTCTCGACCGACTCCGCCACGAGGCTAGCGCGGCAAAGTCACACCCGAGTGAAGTTTCACCTCACGAAGGGCGCACGGAGTGTCGCCAGCAGGTGTTTCCGGTTGACAACCATGCCCGCGAGTGCGAGCACCGCGTATACGCCGCAAAGAATCATGCGGCCGTGCGTGGAGGTGATCGGGAACTGAATGATGAACAGCGCCAACAACATCCACGCCGTATGCCGATGGAACCGCAGGGCCAGGATGAGCGCGATCCCCATCATCGTCTGGGTGGCGGTCAGCAGCACCTCTTCGATCTGGCGGCCGTCGAGCACCAGGGCGGTCCCACCGCCGCCGGCCATGTAGGCGATCGGCAGCGAGCCGACCAGCAGGGTCCACTGGTTGACCTTCGACGAGATCAGCGTGGCGATAGCCGCCGTGCCCTTCCCGCGTGCCGCGAAGATGATGGCGATGATGAATTCCGGCGCCTCGGAGGCCAGCGGCGCGAGCCACTGCACCAACAGGAAGCGGTCCACCCCGAGTTGGGTGCCGGCGCCGATCATGCTCTCCGCGAAGGGTTCCGCGCAGGCGAGGATGACACCCGCCGCGATCACGAACAGGGCGACGACCGTAATCCGCCGGCGCCGGTCCGCCAGCGCGCCGATGGCGGCGGCGGTGCCGATCAGCTCGGGTTCTTCGACCTCGCCACGGGTCAGTTTGTACAGGTAGAAGCCGAACCAGGCCAGCAGGGCGATGCCCAGGGTCAGCGTGATGCGGCCGGTGGCCGGAATGATGAACGCCGCGATTCCGGCGACGAGCAGGAAGCCGAGTTCGACGCGGTTGCCCGGATCGAGCATCAGGGTGGTCGTCGCACGCCCTGTCACCCGGCGGGCGACATAGAGGCTGACGAGGACGACGACCGGCCAGCCGATGCCCATCAGGAGGCGGTTGGAGCCGGTCATGTTGGCCGCCGCGTACTGGGTGTACTCGGCGTGTTGGCCCGCGGTGTAGGCGTAGTACAGGTCGACGGCATACTCCGGCAGCACGGCGATGAGCGCGAGCACCGCAATCGCGAGGCCACCCGAGACGTCGATCTGGGCGGCTTCGGCGGCCCATGCCAGCAGGAAACTGGCGGCGACGACGGCGGCTCCGAAGATCAGCAGCGAGACGGTCGGAGTGGGGTGCAGTCCGCCGAACCGGGTGACCATCGCCGGCAGGATCAGCAGCGCGGTGATGCTCAGGGAACGCCACAGGAGTCGCTGGCCCGACAGGGGGGCGGTATCGCGGTTGCGGGACAGGACGCTGGTCATGGTGGTTCCTCGGCTCAGCGACCCGAGGTGACGCAGAGCGAGACTTCGGGTCGACACGGTTCATGTCGGCCGAAGGTCTCGCTCGCCGGATCAACTCTCCGGTGGATGACCGGGCAGCACCGCCGCCAGTATGTCGACCATCCGCTCTGCGGCCTGACGGCCGCGGGAGGAACTACTCCCCTTCGCTGCGGGTAAGGCTAGCCCACGCCTCCCCATCAGGCAACTTAGCAGGGCTATCAAAATATTCTGGCGTGGTACTCGAATGTCCTGATCAGGGCCCCGAAAATTCTGAGTTCGGGTCGCCTGAACTTCGGCCACCGCAAACGAGCCCGAAAAGCAGCGAACCCCGGTGCGCCGAAGCGCCCCGGGGCTCGCTCGCTGTGTACGGCCGAAATCAGTCCGCTTCAGCGAGACGCTGCTTGAGCGCCTCGAACTCGTCCTTCACACCGGTCGGCAGCTTCTCGCCGATGAACTCGAACCACTCCTCGATCTGCGGGATCTCGTCGCGCCACTCCGCGGCATTGACCTTCAGTGCGTCGAGGACATCGGCCGCCTCGACGTCCAGGCCGGCCAGGTCGAGATCGTCGACCCGCGGCACCGTGCCGATCGGCGTGGACACACCGTTGGCCTTGCCTTCGACGCGCTCGACGACCCACTTCAGCACGCGGCTGTTCTCCCCGAAGCCCGGCCACAGGAAGCGGCCGTCATCACCGCGACGGAACCAGTTGACGAAAAAGATCTTCGGCATCTTGGACTCGTCGGCGTTCTTACCCAGGTCCAGCCAGTGCTGGCAGTAGTCGCCGGCGTTGTAGCCGAGGAACGGCAGCATGGCCATCGGGTCGCGGCGGATCGCACCGACCTTGCCCTCGGCGGCCGCGGTCTGCTCGCTGCCCAGGGTGGCGCCGATGAACACGCCGTGCTGCCAGTCCCGCGCCTGAGTCACCAGCGGCACGGTCGTCTTGCGGCGGCCACCGAACAGGATCGCCGAGATCGGCACGCCCTGCGGATCGTCCCATTCCGGCGCCAGCGTCGGGCACTGCGACATCGGGGTGCAGTAGCGCGAGTTCGGGTGCGCCGCCGGCGTGCCCGACTCCGGGGTCCAGTCGTTGCCCTTCCAGTCGACCAGGTGCTGCGGGTCGCCCTCGAGGCCCTCCCACCAGACACCGCCCTCGTCGGTCATCGCCACGTTGGTGAACACGGTGTTGCCGGCGGCGATGGTCCGCATCGCATTCGGGTTGGAGCTCCAGTTGGTACCGGGCGCGACACCGAAGAAGCCGAACTCCGGGTTCACGGCATAGAGCTGGCCGTCCTTGCCGAACCGCATCCAGGCGATGTCATCACCGAGGGTCTCGGCCCGCCAGCCGGGGATGGTCGGCTGCAGCATCGCCAGGTTGGTCTTGCCGCACGCCGAGGGGAAGGCCGCGGCGATGTAGTACGCCTTGTTCTCCGGGGAGATCAGCTTCAGGATCAGCATGTGCTCGGCGAGCCAGCCCTCGTCGCGAGCCATCACCGAGGCGATGCGCAGCGAGTAGCACTTCTTCCCGAGCAGCGCGTTGCCGCCGTAACCCGAGCCGTAGCTCCAGATCTCGCGGGTCTCCGGGAAATGGGAGATGTACTTGGTGTCGTTGCACGGCCAGGGAACGTCGGCCTGCCCGTCCGCCAGGGGGGCGCCCAGCGAGTGCAGCGCCTTGACGAAGAATCCGTCGTCGCCCATCTTGTCCAGGGCCGCCTGGCCCATGCGGGTCATGGTGCGCATCGAGACCACGACGTATTCGGAGTCGGTGATCTCCACGCCCAGCTTCGGGTCGTCGGCACCGAGCGGGCCCATGCAGAACGGGACGACGTACATGGTGCGGCCGCGCATGCACCCGCGGTACAGCTCGCTCATCAGCGTCCGCATCTCGGCGGGCGCCATCCAGTTGTTGGTCGGCCCGGCGTCGACTTCGCGCTCGGAGCAGATGAAGGTGCGGGACTCAACGCGCGCCACATCGGACGGTTCGGACCGCGCGAGGTATGAGCTGGGCTCCTCGGAGTCGCTCAGCGGAATGAACGTTCCGGCGGCCACCAATTGCTGAGCCAGCCGCTGGTACTCCTCCTCGGAGCCGTCGGCGAAGACGACCCTGTCGGGCTGTGTGAGCTCAGCGACTTCTTGGACCCAGGCCAGCAGGCCCTGATGCTTGGTCGGTGCAGTGTCCAGACCGGGAATGGTCGCTGAAGTCATCGGTATCTCCTGCGTAGTTTTCTTGCCAGGATGCAGGCCTTATGCCGCAAATAGCGGAGACGGTCGTCCCTGCAAGAAGGTTAACGCGGGTGAGATACCCGCGGTTAATCGGGATTATGTCCGATGACTCACAGGAACGATTCAGAAAGTCTCATATCTGCCGATTCATTGATTCAGGTCCGTCGGCAGCAGCCAATTCGGCGGTCACGACGTCGATGGCCCGCCGAATCACGGGCAGCCGCTTGTCTCGCTCAGTGGTCGCATGCGCACGGGCCAGGGCGTGCTCACGAATCTCGCGGTCCATCGCGGCCACCGTCTTCTCCTGCGCGGCCGCGTCCCCGGCATCCCGCTCGGCAGCGGCCGAACTCAGCACCGCCTCGGCGGCCAGCACACGGGTGGCGACTCGTTCCTCCACTGCCGCGCGCAGGCCGGCGACGACCTCGATCACCCACCTGTCGAGCAGAGCCCGGTCATGCAGCAGTCCCCGCGTTCCGACCACCCACAGCGTCAGGGCGACCCCGAGAGCCGCTGCGCCCAGCGCCCCGGCGGCCGTCCACTGGGGCGCGACCCCGGCGAAGAACCGGCTCACGGTGAGCGCCACGCCAAGGCCGAATCCGGCACCGAACAAGGTCATCAGCCGGGTCTCCAGGCGACGTGAGCGCAGCGGCGGACCGGAGACGTCGACCGCAGGGGGCGGGCCCACCGGCACGTCGACGGGAAGGTCCAATTCGTGGCCGACATCGGCAAGGTGAACCGAGATGCCCTCGTCGACCTCGTCGACCACCTCGGCGACCCGGTTGCGGACGTCGTCGACGAACGGCGCCCGCTGCCGGCGGCCCAACGATGCCGCGTCCTCCTGCAACTCGGCGCGCACCGAGGTGCACCGGCCGCGCGCGAAGTACCCCAGTTGCACGCGGGCCTGCTGAACCCGGGTACGCAGCGCGATGGCCCGCTCGGTTCTGTCCACGCGACGTCGGCGCAGCACCTCTGCGCGGTGCTCGCGGAGGGCGGCCAGCCGGGTTTCCCGACCCACTCCCGCGGCATCGCGCTCGAGCCGCATCGCCAACGCTGAGAGCCGACTATTCCAGGTGCGCAATCGATTTCGTCTCTCCAGATTCGGCCGGGCGAGGTCTTCGGAGATCGCGGCGACGAGATCGCCGAGCACCGGCTCACCCAGATCGGGTGCCGGTGCCGCACCGACCCAGACGATGTCGCGGTAGCGGGGGGCATGGGCGGCCAGCAGTGCACGGTTGGTGTCGAGCACGTCGCGCCAGGTGCGGTGCACGTCGATCTTGGCGACCACGCCGATCACGGTGTCGGTGTCGGCGGCCGCGGCATCGAGCAACTCACAATCCGATGCCGACAGCGGTGCGGTGGCCGACACCACGAACACCACCGCGGCCGGGGCTTCACCGGGACCGAGGTCGGTCGACTCGACGACCGTGTGCGACGGAAGGTGTTCGCGCAGCGCGTCAGTCACGCTCGTGGTGCCCGCCAGCCACGGACCGGTGACGAGGACGACGTCGCGGCGGGTGATCGCCGGCGCGGGAAGGGCAGGGTCGAGTGCCCACACCAGGGAGTCGACGGCGTCGTCGCTCACCGGACGGGCTCCGGGACCCCGCCGGCGCGCTCCCACAGCCTCAGCGACCCGCGCACGATGTCCGCGCCGCACGACTGATGCAGCCGAGATACCGGCCCGCGAATGTAGCGCTGCCAGTCACGCGCCCGCCGCAACAGCGCCTCCTCGGTGCCCGTGCGGTCCACCCGCATGCCGTCGGCTTCCACCACCTCGATCGCCGCGGCCATCCGAGCACCCACCACCGCGTCATCGCCCAGGCTGTCGGCGGCGAGTCCACCCACCAGACGGCGATAGCGTGCGGCCGCGGACAGCCGGTCGATCGCCGACAACAACCCGTCCACTGCGCTGGCACGGCGCAGCGCCGCCCGCACCCCGGCCCGGTCGGCGCCGTCCCGCACGGCCCGCACCGCATGCGCGATCCCGAACAGATCCAGCCCGGCCAGCAGCCGCGCCCGGACGTGCGGCGCCAGAGCATGCTCGCCGGCCACGAATCCGTCGGTGCAGCCCAGGTTGGCCGGTTCGGCGATCAGCGTCCGCAGCGCCGCCATGGCCGCCTCGTCCACCACGGAGTCGTCGAGGGCGGCCAGCGCTGCCAGGCCCGCCAGCGGCAGCACCGGTAACCCGATCCCGCCCTGCAGCCGCTCGCAGCGCTGGGCGGCCGCCGCCACGGGACCGCGGCCACCGAAACCCGTCAGGTCGGCCTTGTTGAGCACCGCGACACACGGCCGCACCGCAGCGGCCAGGGCGGCCAGGTCCTCCGGTTTGGCCGTTTCGGCCAGTACGTAGACGCCGACGTCGTGGGCTTGATCCGGTGCGACGACCTCGACGCCGGCCGCACTCAGCACCCGGGACACAGTGCGCCGACCACAACCGGCCCGGCCCGCCACCGCCACCCGGGTGGCAGCGCGCAGATGCGCCGGCCCGGCGTTCGCCACCATGCCGGTCATGGTGGCATCGGCGCGGGCAGGGCGCGAGCCACCCGCGTAGGCAACTGTTGGGTATCAATCTGCACCACGATGCGGGTACACCCGTCGTTATGGGCGACGATGGAGGGATGCATGCGCAGGGTGGCTCTGCCGCGCCCGAAACACTCGGGCCGGCGCAGGACTATCCGCGTGTCACCAGCTTCCGCTCCCGGCGTTCCAGCCTCACCGAGGCGCAGCAGGATCTGTGGGACCGGCGCTGGCCGGAAGTCGGGACTCAAGCCAGGGTCGGGGACCATCCCATGGGCCTGCTCGATACCGACGCCTGGTTCGGCCGTCACGCCCCCGTGGTCCTGGAGATCGGGTGCGGAACCGGCACCTCCACCCTGGCGATGGCGCAGACCGAGCCGGAGATCGACGTCGTGGCCGTCGAGGTCTACCGGCGCGGCCTCGCACAGCTGCTCAGCGCGATCGACCGGGAGAACGTGACCAACATCAGGCTGATCCGGGGCGACGCGATGGACGTGCTGGAGAACATGTTCGCCACCGGCACGCTGACCGGGGTGCGGGTGTTCTTCCCGGACCCCTGGCCGAAGTCACGCCACCACAAACGAAGATTCCTCAAGACCGAGACCGTGGCGCTCATCGCCGACCGGTTGCGTCCCGGCGGTGTCCTGCACGCCGCGACCGACCACGCCGGCTACGCCGAGCAGATCGCCGAGGTCGGCGATGCCGAACCGATGCTGCGCCGGGCCACCGACGGTGACGATCTGCCCATTTCGGTGCGACGGCCGACCACCAAGTACGAAGGCAAGGCCCACGATGCGGGCAGCGCGGTCAGCGAACTCATCTGGATGAAGCGACCATGAGTGTGATGGAAGAAACGGAACCCGCGCCCGTTCCCGACGTGCCACCCGCGGCCGGCGACGTGACGAGCCCCACGACACAGCGGGTGCTGTTGGTCTGGGATGCACCGAACCTCGACATGGGCCTGGGCTCGATCCTCGGCGGCAGGCCCACCGCCGCCCACCGGCCACGGTTCGACGCTCTCGGCCGCTGGTTGCTCGGCCGCACCAGCGATATCTCAGCCGGGCATCCGGACGTCACCGTCGAACCCGAGGCGACGGTGTTCACCAACATCGCCCCTGGCAGCGCCGATGTCGTCCGCCCGTGGGTCGAGGCGCTGCGTAACGTGGGGTTCGCGGTCTTCGCCAAACCGAAGATCGACGAAGACAGCGACGTGGACAGCGACATGCTCGCCCACATCGCACAGCGCCACCTCGAAGGCTTGGCGGCCGTCATGGTGGCCTCGGCCGACGGTCAGGCGTTCCGGGCACCCCTGGAAGACATCGCCCGCTCCGGCATCCCGGTGTCCGTGCTCGGATTTCGCGAACATGCGAGCTGGGCATTAGCGTCGGATACCTTGGAGTTCGTCGACCTGGAAGACATTCCTGGTGTTTTCCGCGAGCCGCTGCCGCGAATCGGCCTAGATTCGCTACCAGAGCAAGGGGCGTGGCTACAGCCATTCCGGCCGCTGTCCTCGCTACTGACATCGCGGGTCTGAGCAAGAGAACCCGATGCGCAGGTCATACAGACTTAGTTAGGAGATTACGTGTTCGCCTGGTGGGGTCGAACTGTGTATCGCTACCGATACATCGTGATCGCAGTCATGGTCGCGCTGTGCGTCGGCGGCGGCATCTACGGTGCCAGCCTCGGCAAGCACGTCACGCAGAGTGGTTTCTACGACGAGGGCAGTTCGTCGGTGCGGGCGTCGCTGATCGCCGACGCCGCCTACGGGCGCGACACCTCCGGCCACATCATCGCGATCTACACCGCTCCCGACGGCAAGACCGTCGACGACCCGGCCTTCAAGAAGAAGATTCTGGATAACCTCGCCCAGGTCGAGAAGGACCATCCCGACGAGCTGCTGCGGTCGATCGGCTACTTCAAGAGCCCCGAGCTGCTGTCCAACATGGCCGACGCGGACAAGAAGCACGCGTTCATGTCGATCCAGCTCAAGGGCAACGACGACGACACCATCCTGAACAACTTCAAGAAGGTCGACAAGGACTTCTTCATCGACGGTGTCAACGTCAAGCTGGCCGGCCTACAACCACTGGCCGCCGAGCTGACCGGAACCATCGGTGAGGACCAGCAGCGCGCCGAGGTGGCCGCCATCCCGCTGGTCGCGGTGCTGCTCTTCTTCGTCTTCGGCGGCGTGATCGCCGCCAGCCTGCCCGCCATCATCGGCGGCCTGTCCATCCTGGGCGCGTTGGGCATCATGCGGGTGATCGCCGATTTCACGCCGGTGCACTTCTTCGCCCAGCCCGTCGTGACGCTCATCGGTCTGGGCATCGCGATCGACTACGGACTGTTCATCGTCAGCCGCTTCCGAGAAGAGCTCGCCGAAGGCTACGAGACCGAGGCGGCGATCCGGCGCACGATGATGACGTCGGGACGCACAGTGGTGTTCTCAGCGGTGATCATCGTGGCGTCGTCGCTGCCGCTGTTGTTGTTCCCGCAGGGCTTCCTCAAGTCGATCACCTACGCGATCATCGCCTCGGTGATGCTGGCGGCGATCCTGTCGATCACCGTCCTAGCGGCCATCCTGGCCATCCTCGGTCCCAACGTCGACGCGCTCGGTGTCCGCACGCTGCTGCGGGTGCCGTTCCTGCGTAACTGGACCTTCTCGCGCAGGATCATCGACTGGTTCGCGGAGAAGACCCAGAAGACCAAGACCCGCGAAGAGGTCGAGAACGGCTTCTGGGGCAAGCTCGTCAACCAGGTGATGAAACGGCCGATCCTGTTCGCCGCCCCGATCATCATCTTCATGATCGTGCTGATCATCCCGCTGGGGAAGCTGGCTCTCGGCGGCATCAGCGAGAAGTACCTGCCGCCGGACAACTCGGTGCGCACTGCGCAGGAAGAGTTCGACAAGCTCTTCCCCGGCTTCCGCACCGAGCCGATCACGCTGGTCATGAAGAACACCGACGGCCAGCCGGTCACCGATCAGCAGGTCGCCGAGCTTCGCAACAGGGCGATGTCGGTCAGCGGGTTCACCGACCCCGACAACAACCCCGACGCCATGTGGAAGGAACGCTCCTACCTCGACGGCGCCTCCAAGGATCCGTCGGTGCGCGTCATCCAGAATGGCCTCATCGTCCGCAACGAGGCGAGCAAGAAGATCGCCGAGCTGAGAGCCCTCACGCCACCGCGAGGCGTCACGGTCTACGTGGGCGGCACCCCGGCACTGGAACAGGACAGTATCCACAGCCTGTACGACAAGCTGCCGCTGATGGTCGTCCTGCTCATCACCACGACGACGATCCTGATGTTCCTGGCCTTCGGATCGCTGGTGCTGCCAATCAAGGCCGCATTGATGAGCGCGCTCACGTTGGGCTCGACGATGGGTGTGCTCACCTGGATGTTCGTCGACGGACACGGTTCGGGGCTGATGAACTACACCCCGCAGCCGTTGATGGCGCCCATGATCGGGCTGATCATCGCGGTGATCTACGGTCTGTCGACCGACTACGAAGTGTTCCTGGTCTCGCGAATGGTGGAGGCCCGCGAACGCGGGATGTCGACCACCGAGGCCATCCGGATCGGTACCGCGACCACCGGCCGGCTCATCACGGCCGCGGCGCTGGTGCTGGCCGTGGTCGCGGGCGCGTTCGTGTTCTCCGACCTGGTGATGATGAAGTACCTGGCCTTCGGTCTGCTGATCGCGCTGCTGCTCGACGCGACGATCGTCCGCATGTTCCTGGTGCCGGCCATCATGAAGCTGCTCGGCGACGACTGCTGGTGGGCGCCGCGCTGGATGAAGCGGTTGCAGGTCAAGATCGGTCTCGGCGAGACGCACCTGCCCGACGAGCGCAAACGTCCCGTCGTCCGCGAACCCGCCGAGGCGCTCGTCGGCGCCGGCGCATCCGCGGCACCCGAACCCCGGTCACGCCCGGCGCCCGATCCCACGCACCCGGGGGGCCGGGCGGCACCCCGAGCGGTGGGCCGCGCCGAGTACCCGGCCCCGCCCGCGCCGCACGCCGTACCGTCGGCGGCGGGCACCGCACGCCTTGCCGACCCGCAGGGCGTGCCGGACAACGACGCACCCACCACCCGGTTCACGGTGGCCAAGAACGCGGTCCGCAACGCGGTGAACAACGCCGCGGCGGCAGCCCGATCCAACCGTCCCGATCAGCCCGCCGCCCCGGATCGCGAGATCGAGTCATGGCTCGGCGAGCTGCGCGGCAAGACGCCGGCAGCGCCACCGCCGCAACCGTCGGCCGAACCGACCCGTTCGATGGCCGCCCCGGAGGATGCGACGACGGCAATCCCGGCACCGCCGGCTGCCACCGAGGACGTCCCGCCCTCGATCTCGGCTGAGGAGACCCGGGCGATCCCGGTCGCCCGCCCCGAGTCGGGCGACTCCGAGGTGGCCACCGAGAAGCTCAACGCCCGCGGCCAGAAAGAGGGCGAGGACCGTCCGCGCCGCGGCGGTGGAGTCAGCGCGGCCGACCTGCTGCGCCGCGAAGGCCGCCTCTAGTCCGCCCAAACCAACGTTTGGGCGCCAAAGGTCGAGTGGCTCACGCCATTTCGTCGATCTCGGCGACGGGGTTCAGTGTCCGCGGCGATTAGTTAGCCGACTTCGGCGGCACGGTGTCAGGTTCGGCGTCCAACACGATTCCGGCGTCCTCGGCCTCGAGTTCGGCGGCCTCCTGAACGGGGTCGGCGGCGACCAGCACCCGGATGGCGCTGTTGAGGAATGCCACCAACGGCACCGCCAGCAGTGCCCCGACGATGCCTGCCAGCACACCGCCCGCGGCGATGGCGAGCACGATCGCCAGCGGATGGATCGCGACCGCGCGGCCCATCACGAACGGCTGCAGAATGTGGGCCTCCAACTGCTGCACCGCAATGATCAGCCCGAGCGTGATGAGGGCGTAGACGAAGCCCTTGGCCAGCAGGGCGACGATGACGGCCAGCAGACCGCTGATCACCGCACCGACCAGGGGGATGAAGGCGCCCAGGAACACCAGTGAGGCCAGCGGCAGGGCCAGTGGCACGCCCATGATGGCCAGGCCGGTGCCGATGCCGACTGCGTCGACCAGTGCCACCAGGAAGGTGGCCCGGACGTAGCCGATCAGCGACCCGAACCCGGCCCGTCCGGCCGCGCGCACCCGTTCCCGGGTTCCGGCCGGGACGATCCTGGTCACGAACGAGTAGATGTTGCGCCCGCCGTGCAACAGGAAGATCAACGTAAACAGCACCAGGAACGCGCCGGTGACGATCTCGGTCAGGGTGGCGGCCGTGGACAGCGCCCCGGTGGTGAGCTTCTCCTGGTTGTCGCGCAGCGCCTTGATCGCGGAGTTGCCCGCGTTGTCGATCTGTTCGCGGCTCAGGTGCGCGGGCCCCTCGATGAGCCAGTCACGGAGGCTGTCGATACTGCGGGTGACCTCTTCAACCAGGCTCGGCAGGCCCGAAACGAATTGGCTGACAACGAAAGTCAGTATCCCGCCGAACACCCCGAGGCCGCCGAGGAGCACCAGTGCCACCGCGCCACCGCGCGGGGCGCCGCGTCGGTCGAGCCAGTCGACGGCCGGCAGCATCAGTGCGGCCACCATGGTGGCCAGCGCCACCGGCACGATGATGACCTGGAGCTTGGCGACCAGCCACAGCAGCACCGCGATGACCCCGGCGATGACCAGCAGGCGCCATGACCACGCTGCGGCCTTGCGGATCAGCGGATCGACAGCATCGTCGTCTGAGGTTGCGCGTGCCGGCATGCGGTCAGCCTAACCACAAGCGGACACGCGGCGAACACCGTCGAGAGCATCCTTCGCCGTTACCCTGAACCATGTGTCCTACGACGCGCCGGTCGACGCCGCCCGCGAGGAACACGAACCGCCGGCTCGCGGGAAGTACTGGTGGCTCCGTTGGGCGGTGCTCGGCCTTGCTCTGATCGTCCTGGCCGTCGAAGCGTCCCTGGTGTGGGACCAGCTGGCCAAGGCGTGGATGAGCCTGCTGACCGCCAACTGGTGGTGGGTGCTCGCCGCGGTCGCGGCCGCCGTGCTGTCGATGCACAGCTTCGCCCAGATCCAGCGCACCCTGCTGCGGTCGGCGGGGGTGATCGTGCACCAGTGGCGTTCGGAGGCGGCGTTCTACGCCGGCAACGCACTGAGCACCACCATGCCGGGCGGTCCGGTGCTCTCGGCGACCTTCGTCTACCGCCAGCAGCGCTCCTGGGGCGCCTCGCCGGTGGTGGCGTCCTGGCAGCTGGTGATGTCGGGTGCCCTGCAGGTGGTGGGCCTGGCCCTGCTGGGCCTCGGCGGCGCATTCCTGTTGGGCGCCAAGAACAATCCGTTCTCACTGCTGTTCACCCTCGGCGGCTTCATCGCGCTGCTGCTGCTCGCCCAGGCGGTGGCGACCCGCCCCGAACTGATCGACGGGATCGGGGCCAGGGTTCTGGGCTGGGTCAACTCGGTGCGCGGCAAGCCACCGGAGACCGGGCTGCGCAAGTGGCGCGAGACCCTCAGCCAGCTCGAATCGGTGAGCCTGAACCGCCGTGAACTCGGAGTTGCGTTCAGTTGGTCGCTGTTCAACTGGGTGGCCGACGTCGCCTGCCTGGCATTCGCGGCCTACGCCGCCGGCGGAAAGCCGTCGCTGGCCGGGTTGACTGTGGCTTACGCCGCAGCGCGGGCGGTCGGGTCGATCCCGTTGATGCCAGGTGGTCTCCTGGTGGTGGAAGCCGTGCTGGTCCCCGGTCTGGTGTCCAGCGGGATGACGCTGCCCGACGCCATCTCGGCGATGCTGATCTATCGCCTGGTCAGCTGGATCTTCATTTCGGCGATCGGCTGGGTGGTGTTCTTCTTCATGTTCCGCACCGAAGGCGCACTCAATCCAGACGTCGTCGTCGACGAACTCGCCGCCGAGGACGCTGCGGCCTATCAACGCCGGCTCGACGACCCCGGCGACAGTGCCCTGCAGGGACCGCTACCGCCACCCGATCCCGGTGGTGAGGACGACCGCCGACGCTGACCGGCGGCAGCGCGGACTGTGATTGGATTCAATTATGTGGCGTTGGGGGCAGGGGGCGTGGGCTGCGGTGAGCGCGCTCGCGATGTTCACGGTGGCGTCCTGTTCGGACACCACCACGACGACGATCACCTCGCCGTCGACGGTGACGGTGTCGGCGACGACGACCTCGACTGCCAGCCAACCGGCGGAATTCACTCCGGTGATCGGATCCGTCATCGCCGAACCGGTACCGGTCCCCGGCACCGACGGCAAGACCCATCTCGACTACGAGGTGCGGCTGAGCAACATGCTCGGCCAGGACGTCACCCTCAATTCGGTCGACGTCATCAGCGGTGACCGAACCCTGCTGTCGCTGAGCGGCGATCAACTCAGCTACTGGACACGAGTGGTCGGCAACGCCGCCACGCCGACCGACAAGATCGGCCCGGGCCAGAGTGCGCTCGTGTGGATCGACATCGCCATCGACCCCACCACCGGTGCCGCAGACCCCACCGAACTGACCCACCGAGTGTCGATCTCGGTCGCCACACCGGCGCCTCCCCTGCTGCCGCCGACACTGAGCGAGTCGGTGGCGACAACCAAGGTGGCACAACGCAGCCCCATCGCCATCGCCCCGCCGCTGGACGGGGCCAACTGGCTCGACGGAAACAGCTGCTGTGCGATGACCGATCACCGGATGGCGGTCAACCCGCTCAACAGCGGACTGTGGGCCGCCGAACGGTTCGCCATCGACTACGTCCAATTACAGCCCGATGCAAGGCTTTTCAACGGTGACCGGGCGAACCTGACAAGCTATGCCTACTACGGCGCGGGGGTCCACGCGGTGTCCGACGGGCCGGTGGTAACGGTGGTGGACGACCAGCCCGACCAGGTGCCCGGCAGCAATCCCACCGGACTGACGCTGGACCAGTACGGCGGCAACTACATCGTCCAGGACATCGGCGGCGGCAACTACGCCTTCTACGCCCACCTGAAACCGGGCAGCATACGGGTCAAGGTCGGCGATGCGCTGACCGCCGATCAGACCATCGCCCAACTGGGCAACAGCGGCAATTCCAGTGCGCCGCACCTGCATTTCCAGGTGATGAGCAGTCCGGACCCGCTGGTTTCCAACGGCCTGCCCTTCCTGCTCACGGGTTTCAGGCTGGTCAATCGGCTGGCTTCGGCCGCAGATCTCGACCAGCTCGAGGCCGGTCAACCCGCGGTGATGCAACCCGGCTTCGAGCCGAGCGAGCACACCGATGTCAGCCCACTGGTACTGGATGTGATGACGTATGGACAGTCGTAGCGAAACCCGTTCTGTTGCAGCGGCACTGGCGGCCGACGTCGTCCTGGTTGTGGTGTTCTGCACGATCGGGCGCCGCAGCCACGCAGAAGGCCTGACGCTGAGCGGCATCGCCGAGACCGCGTGGCCGTTCCTGTCGGGAACGTTGACCGGCTGGCTGCTGGCGCGGGCGTGGCGGGCCCCCACTGCGGTGGCGCCGACCGGCCTGATCGTGTGGGTATCCACGGTTGTCATCGGAATGTTGTTGCGCAAAGCCAGTTCTCAGGGCGTTGCGGTCAGCTTCGTCGTGGTGGCCTCACTGGTGACGGCGCTGTTTCTCCTCGGCTGGCGCGCCGCTGTCACGTTGGCGGGAAAGCGCCGCAGCTAGGACGTATTGCCCTGCGCGCCAACAGTCTCCGCCCCTGTCGATACCGTCAGGGTGGCGCGCAACCCGCCGAGTGGTCCGTCGGCCAGTTCGATCGTCCCGCCGTGCAACGCGGCCTGCTGGGCCACCAGAGCCAATCCCAGACCTGAACCACCCACCGTGGCGGTGCTGCCCCTGGCGAACCGGCCCAGCACTGCATCGTGTTCCTCGGCAGGCAGGCCGCGCCCGTCGTCGTCGACGGTAATGACCAGATGAGATGCGCTGCGACGGGCGGTGAGAACGATGCGGGTCGCCATGCCGTGGGTGACCGCATTGCGCACCAGATTGTCCACTGCCAGGCGCAGACCCGCCGGCCAGCCCCAGATCATGCCGGGATCGTCGGCCTCGACCGTGATCTGCACCTCGGCGTCCGAGCGCATGTTCTCCCGCGCCACTCGGTCGAGCATCTCCGCGACGTCGATCGGCTCGCGGTCCTCGACACGGGCCAGTTGCCCCGAGGCCAATTGACCCAGCGCGGTGATGATGGCCTCCACCCGCCGCTGGGCCCGAGACAGGTCGGCCACCACCTCGGCCCGTTCCTCGGCAGGCAGATCGTGGATGCGCAAGGTGTCCAGATCGGCGCGCATCGCGGTCAGGGGGGTGCGCAACTCGTGGGCGGCGTTGGCGGCGAAATCCTGCGCGGCCTGAAGCGAATTCGTGGTTGCCGCTTGAGCATCGGCGAGGCGGCGCAGCATCTGGGCCATCGCCTCGGACAGATCCTCGGCCTCCTTGGCCCCGTGCACGGGTTCCATCTGCTCGATGCCCTTACCGAGGCGACGAGTCTGCTCGGTGAGCCGGCGCAGGGGCCGCACCGCGGGCCCGGCGAGCAGCCAGCCCAGGCCGGCAGCGACCAGCAGTGCGGTCGAACCGATCAGGATGTACACCGGAATCCGGGCCCGGCTCAACAGAATGCTGTCCTCGCGGATGCCGATCGACACCAGAATCCCACCGGCTTGATCGACCGGCACGGTACGCACCCGATAGTCGACGCCGTTGACGTCCACGGTCGCCGTGCCGGGCGGAAGCTGCGGTAACTGGAAGCCACGCTGGAACACCACCTGCCCGGTGGAGCGGGATCGTCCCGTGGTCAGCACACCGTGCTGGGGGTCTTGGAGCTGCTCCGGGTACATGCTCGCGTCGACGATCGAGTCCAGGCGCCGATCCAGTTGTGCCGCATCGTTGTTCGCAAGAACGATCGAGGTCAGTACGGCCAGTAGCGCAACAACGATCGCGGCGGCCAGCGTGGCGGCGATGGCGACCCGGGTGCGCAGCGAGGTGCTACGTCCCGGCCACCTCACGGCTCCGCCCGCAGCACATATCCAATCCCGCGAACAGTCTGAATGACCCGCGGCACCCCGTCGCGTTCGAGCTTGCGCCGCAGATAACTGATGAACACGTCGGCGACGTTGGTGTCGACGTCGAAGTCGTAGCCCCAGACCAGTTCGAGCAACCGCTGTCGGGACAGCACCACACCGGAGTTCTCGGCGAGCACCGCCAGCAGATCGAACTCTCGCTTGGTCAGCTCGACCCGGTCACCCTGGACGAACACCAGCCGGCGGGCGGTGTCGATGGTCAGGGATCCGATCGTGACCGCGTCGGAACCCTCGGCCGAACTGGCGGCTCGGCGCAGCAGTGCATGCAGCCGCGCCACCAACTCACCCAGATCGAACGGCTTGGTCAGATAGTCGTCGGCACCCGCCTCCAAACCGGCGATGCGGTCGTTGACGGTGTCGCGTGCCGAGAGCACACAGATCGGAATGTCGTTGCCCAACGCGCGCAGCGCTGTCACCACGGCCACCCCGTCGAGCTCGGGCATCTGGACGTCCAGAACGAGCGCGTCGTGGTTCTCGGTCGAGAGCAACCGCAGCGCTTCCTTGCCGGTCGCAGCCACCCGGACGTCGAAACCTGAATGCCGCAGCCCACGGGCCACTGAGGTTCGTACGTCCGGGTCGTCATCGACCATCAGGACCGTGCGGCCTGCGCCTTCTTGCGCGGGCTGTTGACCTACCCGCACTGCGGCCTAGGAGGCTGGGAGATCAGGGCTACCGCCGCAGCGGTTCTTGAGGTCGACCAGCGGCTGGCGGATGCCCTGCAGGTCAGCCTTCACCGACGGGTTGTAGTCCAGGTACTTCTGGACTTCCGTGCGGATGGTGTCACGCGGCGCACCCTCGAGGCCGGTGAAGAAGGCGTTGACGTCAGGATGGGTGAACAGGTAAGCCGACGTCGCAGCCGAAACCCCGGCGGACACCCCGGCAAGGTCAGCGGCAGTGCAGTTCGGCGGCGGATCGGCCAGCGCAAGAGGGGCCGTGCCAACCAGGATCGCACCGGCGGCAGCGCCCGCGCCGATCGCTCCGACTACCGCGCGACGGGCCAGACGGGCAGAAATCAACATCTCGGACTCCTTTGAGGGTTGGGCGAGACCGTGTCAGTACGGATTACCAACAAAAGAAAGCTAAGCAGAAACCCTGCGGACTTTCCTGCCTTGAGCTTAACCAATCGTGAGAATGTCGGTCACAGCTGCTCAGCACCGACATCGGCGCACCCTCGGGCGCCGGTGATCTACCGCGCCGTCGACGCCGACGGACCGGGCAGCGGGCCCACTCCAGCCGGGACAGCCGGCACCGACGACGTGGTCGTGACGCCGGCGACCGCCTGGGCGGGAGTCGCGCCGGCGGTCTGGGCGGTCTGCATCAACCCGAGCAGTTGCGGCAGGCTCACCGGCAACTTGCACTGGGTGGACAGGCTCGTCAGCGGCTGCTGGATGGCCTGCAACTCCTTGGCCGCCTGTGGGTTGGCGTCAAAGTAGCTCTTGAGGGCGACCAGCGTCTGGGGCCCGGCCTGTTGTTGGGAGATCGTCGTCAGCGCCTGGTTGGTCTGCGGGTGCGCATCGAGGTACGTGCCGGTGTTGTTCGCCACACCCCCAACGGTCTTGGCGATCGAGCTTGCCGCGCAGGGGTCCGGGGCCGCGGTGGCCGGCATGGGGGCGAGCGCGGCACCGCCACCGAGTGCGGTGACGGCCAGCGCGCCGCCCAGAACGCGCCGCAATCCGGCGGCAGAAGACGGGATGGGCCAGGGCATTGGGGGGCTCCTCACGGTTCGACGATCGTCAGCCGCTGCCGCGATCACGTCGCGACGGCGGTGGTCCCCGACCCGCTGTCTGGCACCGCACATCCTGCCATCAGCGACAGCCGGCGGCCAGTTCGCCGCCGGTAACGAACGGGCACCGGCAGGTCTCGATCCAGCTAATTCCGCGGATCACGGCAGGTCGGCGCACAGCCGCCTGCGGTAGGCTCACAGCCACGAAACCCGAGAAGAATGCGGGGAGATCGCCATCCAGCAGTTCATGATGCGTCTGAGCAGCAACCTGCGCAGATTCCGCTGGCTGGTCTTCGCAGGCTGGCTGTTGGCCCTCGTGCCGGCGATCTATCTGGCTCTGACTCAGTCTCACCAGCTCACCGGTGGCGGCTTCGACGTCGACGGTTCCCAGTCGCTGCACGTGCAGTACCAACTCGAGGACCACTTCCCCGATCAGGGCGCTTCTCCGCTGGCGATGGTCGCCGCCCCGCGTGCCGATGCCTCCTACGAGGACATGAACAAGGCGGTGGCCCAGCTCGAGGCGATCGCCAAGGGAGTGCCAAGCGTGTCGGTGGTGCCCAACCCGGCTCAGCCGGCACCCGCACCGGACCGCCCCTACGTCGTGTCACTACGACTGGACTTCAACAACACCGGCGCCGTCGACGTATCCCGCCAGCTGCGGCAGAAGATCGGCGTCCAGGGTGACCAGCCCGGACAGACCGAGAACGGCCGGGTCCGCCTCTACGTCATCGGGCAGGGCGCGCTCGGCGCCGCCGCCCAGACCACCACCAAGCACGACATCGCCGAAGCCGAGCGCTGGAACCTTCCGATCGTTCTGATTGTTTTGCTCGCGGTGTTCGGGTCGCTGGCCGCGGCCGCCATCCCGTTGGTGCTGGGCCTGTTCACCGTGGTGATCACGATGGGAGTGGTCTACGCCCTGTCGACGATCACGTCGATGTCGGTCTTCGTGACCTCGACGGTGTCGATGTTCGGCATCGCCCTGGCCGTGGACTATTCGCTGTTCATCCTGATGCGCTTCCGGGAGGAACTGCGCGCCGGACGCGACCCGCAGCAGGCGGCTGATGCCGCGATGGCGACCTCCGGACTCGCGGTGGTGCTGTCCGGCCTGACTGTCATCGCGTCGCTGACGGGCATCTATCTCATCGACACCCCGATCCTGCGGTCCATGGCCACCGGGGCGATCCTGGCGGTCGCGGTGGCGGTGCTGACGTCGACCACGCTCATCCCGGCGGTGCTGGCCACGTTCGGCCGGTCCGCGGCCAAACGCTCGCCCGCGCTGCAGTGGTCGCGCCGTGCCGACGCCACCCAGTCCCGGTTCTGGACCCGCTGGGTCGGTGAGGTCATGCGCCGTCCGTGGCTGTCGGCGCTGTCGGCGACGGTGGTGCTGCTCCTGATGGCCGCCCCGGCGTTCTCCATGGTGCTCGGCAACAGCATGCAGCGGCAGTTCCCGTCCTCCCACGAGATCCGCGGCGGTGTGGCGGCGGCAGCCGAAGCGCTCGGGCCCGGCTCCCTGGGTCCGGTGCGGGTGCTGGCGGAGTTCCCCGGCGGCGGCGCCTCCGATCCCAAGAACGCCGCGGCGCTAGAGGGGATCAGCGCCGAGATGGGCAAGGCGCCCAACATCGTGTCGGTATCCACGCCGGTGTTCTCCGACGACAACCGCAGCGCGTTGGTCTCCGCGGTGCTCTCGGTGGACCCCGAGGACCTGGCCGCGCGCCAGACCGTCGACTGGATGCGCGCCAACCTGCCCAAGGTGCCCGCCGCGGCCGGCGTGCAGATCGACGTCGGTGGCCCGACCGCGCTGATCAAGGACTTCGACGACCAGGTGTCACAGAAGCAGCCGTTGGTGCTGGTCTTCGTCGCGCTGATCGCCTTCGTCATGCTGCTGATCGCCATCAGGTCGGTGTTCCTGGCGCTCAAGGGCGTGCTGATGACGGTGCTGTCCGTCGCGGCCGCCTACGGCAGCCTGGTGATGGTGTTCCAGTGGGGCTGGCTGGAAGGCCTGGGCTTCGAGCAGATCACCTCCATCGACAGCACGATCCCGCCGCTGGTGCTGGCCATGACCTTCGGCTTGTCGATGGACTACGAGATCTTCCTGCTCACCCGCATCCGGGAGCGTTACCTGCAGACCGGCGACACCCGCGACTCGGTCGCCTACGGCGTGGCCACCAGCGCGCGCACCATCACCAGCGCGGCACTGATCATGATCGCGGTGTTCATCGGATTCGCCTTCGCGGGCATGCCGCTGGTGGCCCAGATGGGCGTGGCGTGCGCCGTCGCGATCGCCGTCGACGCCACCGTGGTCCGGCTGATCCTGGTGCCCGCCCTGATGGCGATGTTCGACCAGTGGAACTGGTGGTTGCCGCCGTGGCTGGACCGCATCCTGCCGTCGGTGGACTTCGAAAAGCCGCTACCGAAAGTCGACCTGGGCGATCTCGTCGTCATCCCCGACGACATCTCGTCGCTGATGCCGCCGTCGGCAGATCTGAAGATGGTGGTCAAGGGCGCCGCCCGGCTCAAGGACCTGGCTCCCGACGCCGTCTGCGTCGCCGATCCGATGGCGTTCACCGGGTGCGGCAGCCTCGGCGGCGACCTGGCCGGCAGGGTGCGCGGCAGCGATGACGCCACCCGGCCGTTGCCTCAGCGAATCCCGGCGGGTGCCACCACCACCGTCGAGCGCAAGCCGATCCGGTCCTACCTGGCCGCCAGGACGGCCGCTCCGCGCCCGGTGCACCCCGTGACGATGTGGCGCGGCCGGTTGGCCATCGCGCTCGAGGCGCTGGAGACCGACGCCGACGTCACCCGCGCCGGTGTCGAGCGGCTCAGCCCGGTGGAGACCACGAACGTGCAGCTGCCCACCGGTGACCGGCTGCAGATTCCGACCTGCGCGGAGACGCTGCGACTGCAGGCGTTCCTGATCCTGTGCCGCAACAGCCACGCCGACTACGCCGACTTCGCCGGTCTGGTCGATGTGATGGATTACCAGACCGCTGCGGTGGTACTCACCGGAATGGACCGGTATTACTGTTCACAGCGAACTGAGCGACAATGGGTCTCAACCCAGTTGGTGCGCAGGCTTGCCGACCCCAGCCCGTCGGACGACGACGAGCAGTGGGCGGGTCCGGAGGCCGGCGCCGAATGGGAGACGATCAGGCAGCGTTGCCTTTCGGTGGCAGTGGCGATCCTGGAGGAGGCGAGGTGACGGTGGCAGCGGACTCCCGCCCCGATGCCGAACCCTCGCCGGGCGCGTCCACCACATTCGACGAGCGTCCGGTCGAATTCTGGCCGACGTCCTCCATCCGTGCCGCGCTGGAGAACGGTGACATCACCATCTGGCAGCGCATCGTGGTGGCCGTCAAGCGTGATCCGTTCGGCCGCACCGCCCGGCAGGTCGAGGAGGTGCTGGAGAACTCCCAGCCGTACGGCATCTCCAAAGCGCTCGCCGAGGTGTTGATCCGGGCCAGGAACCATTTGGAGTCCAACGAGCGCGCCGAAGCCGCCCGGCATGTGCGGCTGCTGCTGGACCGCTCCGGGCTGACCGAGCCCGAGTTCGCCTCCCGCATCGGGGTGGCCCCGGCGGACCTGAGCACCTACCTCGACGCCAGCGTCAGCCCGCCCGCGTCGCTGATGATCCGGATGCGCAGGCTCTCGGACCGCTTCGCCAAGATGCGGGCCCAGCGGGCCAACGGCGACAGCTGACGCCGCCGGTGTGGTCCAACCCGGATTCGGCTGCGCTGCAAAATATTCTGCGAGACACCCGCACCGTGGCGGTGGTCGGCGCGTCGGCCAATCCCGCCCGCCCGAGCTACGGGGTGTTCGACTATCTCGCCCGGGCGAGTCACTACGAGCTGTTCCCGGTGAACCCGACCATCACCGCGGTCGGTGATACCGCGGCCTACCCATCCCTGGCCGACCTTCCCGTGGCGCCGGACATGGTCGACGTGTTTCGCCGTACCGAGGAACTGCCCACCGTGCTGGCCGACACCCTTGCGCTGAGCCCGCGGCCGAAATACCTGTGGCTGCAACAGGGTTTGTGGGACGAAGACCTTGCGGCGCAGGCCGAGGCGGCCGGTCTGCGCGTGGTCATGGACCGGTGCCTGAAGGTGGACTACGCCCGTCTCATCGGGAGTTGATCGGCGCGACGTCGAGCACCAGCCACTTGCCGTCCTGCTTGACCAGGCCGACCCGCAGGGCGAGCACCGCGGTGTCCGCTGGCTGCCCGGGCTGAATCTGGGTGCCCCGCATCACCACCGCGACGCTGGCCGCCGAGGTTCCGAGCGCTTCCAGGCCGGCTGAGATGGTCTGCGCTTGCGCGGTCACATTGCGCTTGGCGAGATCGGCTGTGGCTTTTCCGAATTCATCCTTGAACGCCTCTGCCCGGTCGGGCGCCATGAATGAGGCCGCCCGGTCAATCGACGTCGTCGGGGCGCCAGGGGTGAAGGTGGCGGTGGCCTCGGCGACTGCCGTGGCGATCCGGACCACCTCCGCGGTATCGCTGCGGAAGTTCCGGTCGGGCACCGTCCATCGGGTGTAACCGACCGCCAGCGCCGCCACCAATGCCGCCGCGGCCAGGGCCGCCACCGCCAGCCGCAGCCCGGGCCCGTCGTCGTCGGTGCCCACCGTCACCGAATCACGCCGGTAGAGAACGAAATTGACGATCACGCCCTGCACGATGAGAAGGCACAGCATCGAGCACACCGATACCCACCACAGCGGCCAGCCCAGCACCACACCGATGCCCAGCAGCGCAGCGATGGCCGCTAACGGCGCGGCGATGTCGAATGCCAGTACGCGGGCCAGGTTCCTCAACGCAGCGACTCCAGCCGCGAGATGAACAGTTTTCCGTCGACGTCGGAGACCCCCAGGCGCAGGTTCCACCGCACGGTCGTCGGCTTCTTGCCGGCATTTTCGCTCACCGAGGTGGCAACGACGACGACGTCGTCGGTGCGCTGGGCCAACTCGGGCGGCAGCGCGGCCTGCTGGGGTGGACGCTGGCCGGCCGCCGGGTCCAGATCGTGGTGGACCGCCTCGATGGACACCGACTCGATCTGCCCGGTGGTGCGCGCCTGCAGCGTCTTGACCACTTCCCGGTACGGCTTGATGGACGCCTCGAAGTCGGAGTTCAGCCCGCCGACGGTGCCGTCGTGCAGTTTCTGCAGGCTGGCGTCGACGTTGTCGACATTCATGTTGATCAGCACCCCGGTCCAGTCCGCGGCAGCGGCCAGCACCCGGGACTGATAGGTGCGCTCGTCGGCGGCGCTGCGGTGATCCGACCAGATCAACCCGCCGAGCACAATCGCCACCACACCCAGGGCCCCGAGTACTGCCGAGGCGACGCCGTAACCGGAGAACACCCGCGCGCCCGCGGTCGTGCTTTCCGACGTCGTCTCGTCCGCATCGGGCATGCAGGGGAGGCTACCGGGCCTGCCCGGCACCCAGGACGACGGCCGCTCACCTCTGGTAAGGATGGTTGGGTGACGGTAGAAACTTTGCGGTCGGGCATCGACCTGACCCATGTCGAATCCTCGGTACGCCCCCAGGACGATCTGTTCGGACACGTCAACGGGCGCTGGCTGACCGACTACGCCATACCGGCCGACCGCGCCACCGACGGGGCGTTCCGCTCGCTGTATGACCGCGCCGAAGAGCAGGTCCGGGAGCTGATCATGCAGGCGGCCGCGTCCGGTGCCGGCATCGGCACCGACGAGCAGCGCATCGGCGATCTGTATGCCAGCTTCCTCGACGAGGACGCCATCGAGAGCCGCGGCGTCCAGCCCCTGCTCGACGAGCTCGCCGCCATCGACACCGCGACCGACCGCGCGGCGCTGGCCTCGGTGATCGGGGCGCTGCAACGGTCCGGGGTCGGCGGCGGCGTGGGCGTCTACGTCGACACCGACTCGAAGAACTCGACGCGCTACCTGGTCCACGTCAGCCAGTCGGGCCTGGGCCTGCCCGACGAGTCGTACTACCGCGACGACCAGCACGCCTCGATCCTGGGCGCCTACCCCGCCCACATCGCGCGGATGTTCACCCTGGTCTACGGCGAGGACTACGCCGGGGAATGGGAGAGCACGGCCGCCCGGATCGTCGCCCTGGAGACCAAACTCGCCGCCGCGCACTGGGACGTCGTGAAGCGCCGTGACGCCGACCTGACCTACAACCTGCGCCGGTTCGCCGACCTGACCGACGAGGCGCCCGGGTTCGACTGGACCGGCTGGATCACCGCGCTGGGCTCCTCCCCCGAAGCGGCGGCCGAGTTGGTGGTCCGCCAGCCCGACTACCTGACCTCCTTCGCCGCGCTGTGGGCCGGCGAGTCCCTCGACGACTGGAAGTGGTGGCTGCGCTGGCGGCTGATCCACGCCCGTGCCGCCGCGTTGACCAGTGCGCTGGTCGAGGAGGACTTCAGCTTCTACGGGCGCACGCTGAGCGGCACTGAGCAGATCCGCGACCGCTGGAAACGCGCGGTGTCACTGGTGGAGGGCATCCTCGGCGACGCTGTCGGCCGGGCCTACGTCGAGCGGCACTTCCCGCCGGATGCCAAGACCCGGATGGACGTGCTGGTGGACAACCTGCGCGAGGCGTATCGGGTCAGCATCAACGACTTGGAGTGGATGACGCCCGAGACCCGGCAGCGGGCGCTGGCCAAACTCGACAAGTTCACCGCCAAGATCGGCTACCCCAAGGCCTGGCGTGACTACTCCACGCTGGTGATCGATCGAAACGACCTGTACGGCAACATCGTTCGGGGCGCCCAGGTGGCATCGGACCGGGAGACTGCCAAGCTCGGCGGCCCGGTGGACCGCGACGAGTGGTTCATGACGCCGCAGACGGTCAACGCCTACTACAACCCCGGGATGAACGAGATCGTCTTCCCGGCCGCCATCCTGCAGCCGCCGTTCTTCGACGCCGAGGCCGACGACGCCGCCAACTACGGCGGGATCGGAGCGGTGATCGGCCACGAGATCGGCCACGGGTTCGACGATCAGGGCGCCAAGTACGACGGTGACGGAAACCTGGTCGACTGGTGGACCGACGCCGATCGCGCCGAGTTCGGGGCGCGGACTAAGAAACTCATCGAGCAGTACGACGCCTTCGTGCCGCGCGAACTCGACGGCGAGGCACATGTGAACGGCGCCTTCACCGTTGGTGAGAACATCGGCGACCTGGGCGGGCTGTCCATCGCGCTGCTGGCGTACCGGCTGTCGCTGGGCGACAAGGAGGCGCCGGTGATCGACGGCCTGACCGGGGTGCAGCGGGTGCTGTTCGGCTGGGCTCAGGTGTGGCGCACGAAATCCCGTGAGGCTGAGGCGCTTCGACGGTTGGCGACCGACCCGCACTCGCCACCGGAGTTCCGCTGCAACGGGGTGGTCCGCAACATCGACGCGTTCTACGACGCGTTCGAGGTCGACCCGGACGACGCGCTGTATCTGGATCCGCAGCACCGCGTCCGCATCTGGAGCTGACCGTGGACGCCTGGGACGCCATCCGTTCGCGGCGCAACGTCCGCAACTACACCGATACCCCGATACCGGACGCCGACATCGACCGGATCCTCGAGGCGGGCTGGCGTTCGCCGTCGGCACGAAACAACCAGCACTGGGATTTCGTGCTCGTCACCGATCGCGCAGTGTTGCAGGATCTTTCGACAGTCTGGATGGGCGCGGGGCACATCGCTGCGGCGAAGGCCGCGATCGCACTGGTGATGCCGGAGCCGCCGGACGAGCGCAACAAGCTGATGGATCAGTACGACCTGGGCCAGGCCACCATGGCGATGGCGATCGCAGCCACCGAGTTAGGCGTCGGGACCGGGCATTCGGCGGTGGGCGATCAGGACCGGGCTCGCGAGATCCTCGGTATTCCCGACGACCACTTCGTCGCCTACCTGCTCGGCCTGGGTTATCCGGCGGATCGCCCGCTCGTGCCGATCCGCAAGCCCAACCGCAGGCCCTTCGACGAGGTGGTCCACCGCGGCGGCTGGTGAATCAGGCGGGGGTGCTCGCCTCGCGATTGGCGCCGTCGACGACCGACTGCAGCAGGCCAGGCAGTGCCTCGTCGACCTCGGCGCCGCGTAGTCGCTGGTGGATGAGCCCGCCGCAGACCAGGCGTTCGGTCAGTCCGGCCTCGCGCAGGATGTTGAAGTGGTGTGTGGCCGTGGACTTGTTGATGCCGTCGTAGAGCGCGCTGCACTGCAGGGGGGTGCCGGCGTTTCGCAGCCGCCGGATCATCTCCAGGCGGACCGGGTCCTGGAGGGCCGCGAGTACCTGGGGCAGGGCGCCGACGGGATGCGCCTCCGTCTCGGGTCCACCGGGTTCGGTCACGTTGTGTCCTCCATCACCAGGGGTTTGATGACCGTCAAACCGAGCGTACTCTCGAGCAAGTTCGATAATCGTCAAACATACCTGGGAGTGGTCATGACGTGTCCCGTCGAAACACCGACGAACCACGCCGACACCCAGAGGTGGGCCTACCCACTGCTGCTCGTGCTGTCCGGTGTTGCGCTCGGGGTCTCCGGGCTGCCGGCACCGCTGTATGGCATCTACGAGGCGAACTGGCATCTCTCGCCGCTGGCGACCACGATCGTGTTCGCGGTGTACGCGTTCGCCGCCCTGGTCGCGGTGCTGGTGTCGGGCCGGATCTCGGACGTCGTCGGCCGCAAGCCCGTCCTGCTCGGCGCACTGGCCGCCCTCATCGTCGGCCTCGGCATCTTCCTGATCGCCGACAACATCGGCATGCTGCTGCTCGCCCGCACCATCCACGGTGCGGCGGTGGGCTCCATCGTGGTGGCCGGCGCGGCGGCGCTTCTGGACCTGCGGCCCCACCACGGGGTTCGCTCAGGGCAACTCAGCGGCGTGAGTTTCAACATCGGCATGACGGTGGCGATCGTCGGCTCGGCACTGCTCGCCCAATATGTCGCACACCCGTTGCGCACGCCATACGCGGTGGTCGCCGTCGTGTGCGCGGTGGTCGGCGTCGGCGTGCTCGGTTTGCGAGAGACCCACGACGGCCGCACCGGTGGACCCATCAGGATCAGCAAACCAGCTGTGCCGCAAGAGATCCGGGACGACTTCTGGTTCGCGGCGCTCGGTGCGATGGCATCCTGGTCGGTGCTCGGGGTGCTGCTGAGCCTGTACCCGTCCCTGGCAGCCCAGCAGACCAACATCCACAACCTGGTGTTCGGTGGCGGGGTCGTCGGTGTGACGGCGTTCTCGGCCGCGATGGCGCAGTTGGTGGCCACCCGGCTGCCCGCCCGCCGGTCGGCGGTGATCGGCGACGTGGGTATGGCCGTCGCCCTGCTGGTGACGATCCCGGTGCTGCTCACCCACCGCTGGCCGCTGGTGTTCGCCGCGGCCGCGCTACTCGGGGCGACGTTCGGGCTCGGATTCGGTGGCTCGTTGCGCCATCTGTCCGATGTGGTTCCGGCCAACCGCCGCGGGGAGACGATGTCGGCGTTCTACCTTCTCGCCTACACCGCGATGGCACTGCCGACGATCGCTGCCGGCTGGGCGGCCACGCAGTGGCCACTGGCCGACGTCTTCCCGTGGTTCGCCGGCATCGTCGCGCTCGCCTGCCTGGCGGCGGCTGCCGTCGGAACGCTGAGCATGCGCCGTTCCTAGGTCGCACCCGGTGTTGTGATCCGGGCGGCCAGCCAGGGCAGGGCGTCGGAGAACGCCCGCTGGGCGAACTGCCAGGTGTGGTAGCTGATGATGCGGTGCACCGAGCACGTGATGCCGACGGTGTTCGCGACCGCGCACAGGTCGTCGGCCGCACCGGCCTCGTCGGAGTCGCGGAACTCGTCATGGCCGCCGAATCCCAACGGCGCATCCGACTGTGGCCGGTGCCCGCCGCCGTAGGGTGAGGCGCCGTTGGCGGGCCGAACGGTGTCCTCGAACCATCCCGCGACACCCACATAGGGCCCGTGCAGCGTCATCACCGTGCGCGGGTCGAACGCGGCCCAAGCCGCGGCGTCACCGCCGTAGAGCCGGCTGATGGTCTGGTCCTTGGTGCCCGCGGTGGGCCCGTGGTCGCCGGCGATGTCCTCGAAAGTGCTGAAGAGTTCGGGATGCATGACGGTGAGGTCGACGGCGCAGGTGCCGCCCATCGACCAGCCGACCACCGCCCAGTTCGCCGCGTCGTCGGCGGCGCCGAAGGTCTGGACGACGTAGGGCCGGACGTCTTTGGTGAGGTGGTCGGCGGAGTTGCCCCGCGGGCCGTTGACGCATTCGGTGTCGTTGTTGAAGCTTCCGCCGGAGTCGACGAAGACGAAGATAGGCGCCTGTCCGCCATGGCTTTTCGCATACCCGTCGATCATGGGTTTCGCGTTGCCGGTACGGATCCAGTCCGCGGGAGTGTTGAATTCCCCGGCCACCATCATGACGACCGGCAGCCGCGGCGGGCTGGCCCCGGTGAACCAGGCCGGCGGGAGGTAGACGTACTCGCTGCGGTGCTTGAATCCGCTTGCATCCGAGGGAATGTCGACCTCGACCAGCTTCCCGGTCGACTGTGCGGTGTTACGCAGGCCGGCCAGGTCGGCAGCGTCCACCTGGTCCGGCAGGGGACCGGCGGTCAGTGCCCCCCACGCGGTCTGCACACTCGGGTAGTAGCCGACCCACTGGTTCAGCGCCAGCAGCGCCGTTACCAACGTCAGTGGAATCACCGCCGCCGAAAGTCCGCGCCGCCACCACGGGCTGCCCCGCCATCCGGCTACGGCCACGGCGACGGCCGCCACGAAAACGGCTGTCCAGATCCACAATCGGAAGGGGGCCGGGTCAGAGGCCAAGCCCTCGGAGTCGACGAACGTGTGGGCGGCGAACGCACCGAGCACACCGAGGCCCACACACACCGGTAGCCACAGCAGCCGCCACCGGAGCGTGCGCCAGCCGACCACCGCGATCAGCGCGAGCACGGTCACGACCTCGACGGTCAGGGGCAGCCAGCCGCCCAGTAGGGAAACCCCGTGCGTGAATTCGTGCAAGTCCGGTGCGGGCAGCTGCGGAAGGGGTGTGGGTTCGACCGGCGTCGGTGTCGGTGACGGGGTTGGCGGCACGAGCCCCATTGTGGGGTCCGTTGCTGTGCTTAACCTTTGAGGTCAAGCCAGGCCCCGATCAGGCCAGCTGCCACTGCCAGTCGTCGGCGCCGTCGGGGTTGTTGTACAAGCCCACCGAGTTCTTCACCACGATCGGGTCACCGCTGCCGAAGTTGTCATAGAACCACTTGGCGTTGTCCGGGCTGAGGTTGATGCAGCCGTGGCTGACGTTGCGCTTGCCCTGGTCGCCGACCGACCACGGTGCGCTGTGCACGAACGCACCACTGTTGTCGATGCGCACGGCCCATTGGACTTTCAGCTTGTAGCCCTCGGGCGAGGTGTTGGGGACGCCGTAGGTGGCCGAGTCCATGATGATGTCGGGGAACTTCTCCAGCACGTAATAGGTGCCGTTCTTGGTCTCGTGCTTGCCGTCGGGCTTGCCCATCGAGACCGGCATGGTCTTCAGCACCACGCCGTTTTTGGTCACGGTCATCTGGTGGGTCTTATCGTCGACGGTGGCCACCAGAGCATCGCCGACCCGGAAGCTCGACTTGGCGCCGCTGGCGTCGATGTTGACGACGGTGTTGGCCGGCCAGAAGGCGTAGGGCCGCCAGCGCACCTGGGTGTCGGTGGTCCAGTAGAACGCACCCGGCACAGCGGGCACCGACGAGATGTGGATGGCCTGCTCGGCCAGGCCCCGGTTGGCGATCGGGCGCGCGAAGTTGATGATGATCGGCTTGGCGACTCCGACCAGCGCACCGTTAACGGGGTTGAATGACGGCGGCGCGAAGACCGGGTCACCGGTGTAGGGCAGCGGGTTCTGGCCCTTGACGGAGCCGGCAGGCGCGGCCTGGGCCGCGGCGGCCGGGTCGGTTGCCGGCGGGACAGCCAGCGGGTCGACGGGCGGGGGCGGAGCCAATGCCGGGTCCGGTACCGGAATGGCCGGATCCGCGGGCGGAACCTCCACCGGCGGGACGTTGATCACGGCCGGATCCACGGGCGCCTGGTCCGGATCGGCCATCGCCGAGCCACTGCCCAGACTGATTCCGGCAGCCACCCCGACCACGCACAACGTGGCCGCGAAGGCTTCCTTCACCCGCAGCGCCATAACCAAACTCCTCAGAATTGCGATTTGCTCCAGTGTTGCACAGCGCGCTGGTAAGCCAATCCTGCGCGACTGGCCAGCGAACATCTCCAACGGTCTCATCAACGCGCTGAACTGTGCGGATAGTCGCCTTCGGAGCGCCAATCGTTACTTTTCGCTGGTGATCGGGCTAACTGCGAACAAGTCCCGGCTGGCGGCCACCACCACCAGCGCAGCCAGGATCAGCGCGCCCGAGGCCGTCACCGTCGCCGCGATCCCGCCGGTTTGATAGACCACCCCGCCCGCCAGCGATCCGGCCATGATCCCGACCTGGAAGGACGCCACGTAGAGCCCCGAGGCTCCGTCGGGATCCTGCGGGCTGTGCCGCATGGCCGCTGATTGCAGCATCGGTGGCATCGCCGTCGCCGCCGCACCCCACAGCACGATGGCCGCCACCCCGGTCAGCACGGTCACGAGGGTGCGCCCGCTTTCGAAGAACCCGAGAGCGGCGAGCACGGCGAAGGCCACCACCAGAGCCGCAAGGCAGCCCACGATCGCGGTCTTCGGTCGACGATCGCCAGGTCGGGCCAGCAGCGCCATCGCGGTGAGCCCGGCGATGCCATAGCCAGCCAGCAGCCACGCCAGATGCGGCCCGCGCACACCGACCACGTCCCGGATGATCGCGACGATGAAGGTGTAGGAGATGAAGTGGGCGGTGACCCCGACGAGGGTCAGCGCGCTCAGCGCCACCAATCGGCCGTTGCGGTGGTGGCGGATCGCGGCGGCGGTTGCGGGATGCCGTCCCGTCATCGGCATCAGCGGCAGCGCCAGCCGGGCCGCCGCCGCTACGGCGACCGCGACGACCGTGATGACGCCTACGGCCGTCCGCCAGCCCCACACCTCGCTCATCGCCGCGGTCACCGGGCTTCCGACGACCAGCGCCAGTCCGGTGCCGGTATACACAGCCATGGTGGCGCGCCCGGCATAACTGGCCGGCACCAGCCGGACCCCGATCGGCGCGATGACCGACCACATCAGGCCATGGGTGAGCGCACACAGGATCCGGCCGGTGGCCAGCACCGCGAAAGTCGGTGCCAGCGCCGAGATCAGCTGCGAGAGCGCCAGGGAGGCCAGGGTCAACAGCAGTGTTCGCCGCCGGGGCCACGCCGCGGTCCAGCGCACCAGGGGCACGGTCGCGACGGCGGCCACCAGCGCGTAGCTGGCCAGCAGGGAGCCGACCATCGCCTCGCTGACCTTCAGGTCGCGGGCGATGGCCGACAGGGCCCCCACCGGCATGATCTCGGCGGTGACGTAGACGAATGCGGCGGCGGCCAGCACGGCCAGCGCCACGGTGACGCGTGGAGTCCACGGGGTGGTCTGCGGTGGTGGCGAGGCGCCGGTCCTGACGCCCGCGTGGTCGGGCATCGAGGGCACCGAATCACGGTATCGGCCACAGCGCTGGTGGGGCACCCCGGAGACCGGTTCGATGCGGTGCTGAGAGGCAGCCGATACGGCGCCCGGTCGTCAGCCTCGGCCCGAGCCACCACTGGGCGGGCCGGCCACGTCCACGCCCTTGAGAACGATGCCGACCGCCGCTTCGATGATGTCGTCGTCGGGCAGTGCGCCGAACATCAGCGACG
This sequence comes from Mycobacterium sp. NBC_00419, assembly GCF_036023875.1. Taxonomy (NCBI): domain Bacteria; kingdom Bacillati; phylum Actinomycetota; class Actinomycetes; order Mycobacteriales; family Mycobacteriaceae; genus Mycobacterium; species Mycobacterium sp. NBC_00419. Next base: position 3,053,461 of record NZ_CP107931.1, on the reverse strand, counting down.
GACAGGCAACCACGCCGGACAGCATCGATATCGCCGCTTCGAGGTCCGGGCCGTCGAAGGCGCGCTCGAGGATCGCGCGGATGGGCCGCTGGCCCTCGGTATTGACCCGGTCCCTGACCTGCTCCATCGCCTCTACGGTCGACCACTGGGCGAGGCCGAAGATCACCCGATCCAGGCGCAGATCCACCACCGCCTGCCGGAAGGCCTTCAACTCGCCGACCAGATCGGCGTGAAGATCTCCGGTGGGCTCGTGATGCGGCATGTCGCCGAGGGCTTCGAGCGCGGCCGCGAACAGATCTGCCCTCGACGGCCAGTGCGCGTACAGCGTGGTCTTGGAGTAGCGGGCGATCCCCGCGATCCGGGCGTGGGTGAGGGCGTCGGGCCCTTCCCTGGTCAGTAGGTCGAGTGCGGTGCGTGCGACGTCGGCACGCGTGCGGATGACCCGCGCATCCTCACCCACTCACGCCTGCCCTTCGCCGGGTGTCCCCACCAACTGATGTGTCCGCACCTACGAAACCAGCGGTTGAAAAAATTGTCCAATTCTGTAATAAGTTTCCACTATTGGACTCGTAGTCCATTACCGTACGGTTCTTTCTGTAAGCCTCGCATCACAGTGAAGGTGAGAAATGATTCCTGAAGCACTGACCCAGGCCCAGTACGACACGGTCTACAACATCCTGTCTCTGACACTCGCCGCACAGTTGTTCGGCGCGATCTTCCTCTTCGTCGCCCAACCCAGGGTGCTACCCCGGTACCGCCAGGCTCTGGTGATCTCCGCGGTCGTGTGCGGCATCGCCGCCTACCACTACTTCCGCATCTTCGAATCGTTCAAGGCAGCGTTCGTCACCGAGGCCCCCGGTGGCCGCGGGACCTACGTCCAAGCCGCGGGCGAATCGTTCAACGAGGGATACCGCTACGTCGACTGGCTGCTGACGGTGCCACTGCTGCTCACCGAGCTCATCGTGGTGCTGGCCCTGGCTCGCAAACTGCGCAACTCACTGCTGTGGCGGCTGATCCCGGCGTCGGCCGCGATGATCGCACTGGGCTACCCCGGCGAGATCAGCGGTGACAACACCATTCGCAACGTCTTCGGGCTGCTGTCGACGATCCCGTTCCTCTACATCCTCTACGTGCTGTTCGTCGAACTCACCCGGTCGCTGGATCGTCAGCCCCCCGCGGTGCGCCAGACCGTCAGCCGGATGCGGATCCTGTTGCTGGCTACCTGGGGCGTCTATCCGATCGCCTACATCATTCCGCTGTACCTGTCGCAGGCCGGCGCGGACTCGTGGGTGTACAAGCAGGTCGGCTACTCGATCGCCGACATCCTGGCCAAGGTGCTCTACGGCCTGCTGATCTACAAGATCGCGCGGCTGAAGTCGTTCGCCGATGACCCGGCGTTCTCCGCGCAGGAGAACGAACACGACGGGCACGACGCAGTGACGCCGTCGAACAGCAAGCCGAAAGTGGTTGCTGGACAATAAGGACCGTCGACGACGGCTTTAGGTCCGGCAGACTCCGATGACCATCGTCGCGCGCAGGCCCCGCGTGCGATGGTGGCGCGGAGGCGGGAGCCCCCCGGGAGTGAACCTCCCGGGGGGCTCCGTGCCTGGTGCGGACATCCAGACCCTGGAGTCGGCCGCACTCTGGTCGCGCAGACTCACCCTGGCCGCGCTGCTGCTGGCCGGAATCGCGTCGTGGATTCCGGCTGACATCGGCCCGATCGTCCTGTGCTTCGCCGCGGCCGGATTCGCGGCAGGCATTCCGCATGGCGCGGTCGACCATCTGATGGCGACTCGACTGACCGGCCGCACCTCGGTCGTCACGGTGGCCGCCGTCTACGCCACGTTGGCGGTCACCGCGTGGGTGCTGATGACGTGGCTCGGCACTGTCGGTCTTGTCGCCGCCGTCGCGCTCAGCGCACTGCACTTCGGCCTCGGGGAGCTCGAAGTGTCCCGCCAGCTGACGGGATGGCGTCCCAATATTGTTGTTGCCGTTGCTATTACGGTCGCCGGATGTGGGGCGCTGATCCTGCCCCTCGCCCGTGCCGGTGACCAACTCATCGGAGTGGCGGCGGCGGTCTCGCCCGGAATCGACGTCTGGCTGGGCTCTGGTTGGGTGCAGATCGCCCTGGCGGCCGGTTGGCTCGCCGCTGCTGTCGTCGCGGTGGCCGGCGCCCTTCGGGCCGGCCGGCGGGCCATCGCCCTCGACATCGTATTGATCGGACTGCTCGGCGCACTGGCGCCGCCGCTCCTGGCGTTCGCCGTGTGGTTCGGCGGCTGGCATGCGCTTCGGCATTGCGCCCGGATGCTGACCGTGGAGCCGGGCTGCGCGCAGTTGGTGGCAATCGGACGGCGCGGGGCGGCGATCGCGCGTTTCGTGCGCCTGGCCGCCTGGCCGTCGGTGGCCGCACTCGCGACGGTGGCGATCCTCGGGTGGTTCACCCTGGTGGCGCCGAATCCCGCCGGGTTGGTGGCCGAGGTGCTGCGGCTACTGCTGGCTCTCACCGTGCCCCACATGGTGGTGGTCGCATGGCTCGACCGCACGGCCGGTCGCTAGAAATCAGCCGTCAGGACCGGACCAGGCGCGCGATGGCGGCCGAGGCCTCGGCCAGCTTCTTCTCGCCTTCCGCGCCACCCTCGGCAACGGCGTGGCTGACGCAATGGTTCAGGTGTTCGTCGAGCAGGCCAAGGGCCACCGACTGCAACGCGCTGTTGACGGCGCTGATCTGGGTCAGGATGTCGATGCAGTACTTGTCCTCGTCGATCATCTTCGCGATCCCGCGGACCTGACCCTCGATCCGGCGTAGCCGCTTGGCATACCCGTCCTTGTCGGCCGAATAGCCCGGTGCACCAGTCACTTACCCTCCCAGCATCTTCTTCATCTGGTCGATCTCAGCCTGCTGTGCGCTGACGATGTTCTTGGCCATCGAGATCATGTCGGGGCTCTTGCCGTCGGCGATCTCGGTGTTGGCCATCTCGATGGCACCCTGATGGTGGCTGATCATCGACTGCAGCCACAACGTATCGAACTCCTGGCCGTTGAGCGTGCCGAGCTTGGCCATCGTGGCGTCGTCGACCATGCCCGACATGCCCATGCTGCCGTGGTCGGCGGACTTATGCGGGTCGACGTCCCACTGCAGCAGAAGCGCCTTCATGGCGCTGATCTCGGGCTGCTGCTGCGCGGAAATGGTCGACGCCAGTGCGATCACCGCACCGTTGGTGGAGTGCTCGGGCACCATCGCCGCCAGCTGCACGGCCTGCTCGTGATGGGGAATCATCATCTGCGCGAACATCACGTCGGCGTCGTTGTGGACAGCGACCTGGTCGCTGGCAGCGGCGGTGGTCGAGACGTGCTCAGCGTGGTTCTCCGTCTTGCTACACGAGGAGACGGCGAAGGCGGTGACGATGGCGGCGATACCCGCGGCGATGCGGATGCTGGTGGACCTCATGGGGCCCACCGTACCCGATACCCTCCAGGGGTATCGAAAAGGATTTTGCCACCACCCCTCACCACGGCATACTTGACCGGTGAGCCAAACGCCTGATCTCAAGCCCCGCAGCCGCGACGTCACCGACGGACTGGAGAAGGCCGCAGCGCGCGGCATGCTTCGCGCGGTAGGCATGGGCGACGACGACTTCGCCAAAGCCCAGATCGGGGTGGCGTCGTCGTGGAACGAGATCACCCCGTGCAACCTCTCGCTGCAACGACTCGCCCAGGCGGTCAAGGAGGGCGTGTTCGAAGCCGGCGGTTACCCCTTGGAGTTCGGCACCATCTCGGTGTCCGACGGCATCTCGATGGGCCATGAGGGCATGCACTTCTCGCTGGTGTCGCGCGAGGTCATCGCCGACAGCGTCGAGACCGTCATGATGGCTGAACGCCTCGACGGCTCGGTCCTGCTCGCCGGCTGCGACAAGTCCCTGCCCGGCATGCTGATGGCTGCCGCCCGGCTGGATCTGGCCGCGGTCTTCCTCTACGCCGGCTCGATCCTGCCGGGGCGGGCCAAGCTCTCCGACGGCACCGAGATGGACGTGACGATCATCGACGCGTTCGAAGCGGTCGGCGCGTGCGCGCGTGGCCTGATGCCGCGTGAAGACGTCGACGCCATCGAGCGCGCCATCTGTCCTGGCGAAGGCGCCTGCGGCGGCATGTACACCGCCAACACGATGGCCAGCGCGGCCGAGGCGCTGGGCATGTCGCTGCCGGGCAGCGCCGCACCGCCGGCCACCGACCGTCGCCGCGACGGGTACGCCCGGGCCAGCGGCCGTGCCGTCATCGAATTGCTGCGCCGCGGGATCACCGCCCGCGACATCCTGACCAAGGAGGCGTTCGAGAACGCCATCGCCGTGGTGATGGCGTTCGGCGGCTCCACCAACGCGGTGCTGCACCTGCTGGCGATCGCCCACGAAGCCAACGTGGAGCTGTCGTTGGCGGACTTCACCCGCATCGGCGCCAAGGTGCCGCACCTGGCCGACGTCAAGCCGTTCGGCAAGCACGTGATGTTCGACGTCGACCGCATCGGCGGCGTGCCCGTGGTGATGAAGGCGCTGCTGGATGCCGGACTGCTGCACGGTGACGCGCTGACGGTCACCGGCCAAACCATGGCGGAGAACCTCGCTCACATCAACCCGCCGGATCCCGACGGCAAGGTGCTGCGCGCGCTCAGTCACCCCATCCACCCGACCGGTGGCATCACGATCCTGCACGGCTCGCTGGCCCCCGAGGGTGCGGTGGTCAAGTCGGCAGGCTTCGACTCAGACGTGTTCGAAGGCACCGCAAGGGTTTTCGACGGTGAACGTGCCGCGATGGACGCTTTGGAGGACGGCACCATCACCGCCGGTGACGTGGTGGTGATTCGCTACGAGGGCCCCAAGGGCGGCCCCGGCATGCGCGAGATGCTGGCGATCACCGGCGCGATCAAGGGGGCCGGGCTGGGCAAGGACGTGCTGCTGCTGACCGACGGTCGCTTCTCCGGTGGCACCACCGGACTGTGCGTCGGTCACGTCGCACCGGAAGCGGTCGACGCAGGCCCGATCGCGTTCGTCGCCGACGGCGACCGGATCCGGCTCGACGTGGGCAACTCGACTCTCGACGTCCTGGTCGATGAGGCCGAGTTCGACGCTCGCCGAGCAGGATTCACTCCCCCGCCGCCGCGTTACACCACCGGCGTGCTGGCCAAGTACCGCAAGCTGGTCGGTTCGGCCGCCGGCGGAGCGGTCTGCGGCTAGGCCGCGTCGGCGCCCGCCGACCGCTTGGATCCGCCCACGCTCTTGTGGGCCGAGCCGGAACCGGACGACGAGTCTGCTGAGTGCTGCGCGGACTTCTTGCCCGGCTTGGCGGCCTTCGTGCCACCCGTCGACGGCGCAGGGGTCGCGGGCGTGTCATCCGAGGTGGCCGCCGGCTCGTTGTCATCGGCCGGCGTGTTGTCGTCGGCCGCGACCTCGTTGGATGCGACCTCGTTGGACCCTGCCGTCACCTCCGGTACCGACGTCTGCGGGGCGGGTGCCGGAACCGTCTTCGCCGCCGCGGTGGACTGGGCGGGCGCGTAGCTGATGCCCAGGTGGTTGCCGTCGACCACGAGGGTGGGGGCCGGCTGGCCGAATCGGAGAATCGGGAAGGCGTCCTGGAATCCGACGACCAAGGCGCGCAACACATCCCCGGGGACCTGCGCCCACTCCTGGAAGGTCAGCGGGGCTTTCGACAGGAACGGGGTGTAGACGTCCGAGGTGTCGAAGGAGCGGGTGTAGAGCCCGTTGTTCGTCGGCGTCTGGACATCGGTGTAGCCGGTGTTGACCAGGATGGTCAGGGCCGGCTGCAGGGCGTCGGCCAACGGCGTTCCGAGGTTGAGCGGAATACCCAGTGCATTGGTGACCGCGTTGATCAGCCGCACCGGAAGGCGCAGCGGCTCCAGCAGCGGCAGGTCGTTGGGCAGCAGGGTTCCGTACCAGGCCTGTCCAGTGGAGATGGGCAGGAGGTTCGCACTCAACCTGCTCAGGATGCCGAGGGTTCCGGCGATGTTGACGCCCGCCGTGGTCAGGTCCAAGCCCTTGAGTTCAATGCCGCCAAGCAGATTCGTCGGCAGCGCCGCGAAGGCGGTGTTCAGCAACGAGAACGGATTGAGCGTGGCCGGGAAGTCCGACAGCGGGTCGTAGGCCCACGTCAGGTCGAGCGTTGCGGTGTTGAGCTTGATTCCGGTCCCCGGCGGGGAGACGCTCGGGGTCGAGGAGTACTCGCCGGCGCCCGGGACGGTGGTGTCGACCCCGAAGATGTTCAGGATCGGGCCGAACCGGCTCATGATCCCGCCGTTGGGCCGCAGCAGGTTTTGGACGAACAGCAGCGCCTGGTTGGTTTGGTTGGTGGCCTGGACGTTCGGGCAGTTGTTCGGGTTGAAATTCAGGCAGCCCGACCCGAAGGTCTGCTTCTCGATCGGCCCCGGAGCGAACGGGGTGTACCCGGCCGGGGTGTTGCCCTGGACACTCGCGATCTCGTTGCGGTAAGCCTGAATGAGATTGACCGCGCCCGTTCCGATTCCGAGCGTTGCGGGGAATTCGTTTGGCGTCGAGCATGTTCCGCCGGTGGTACACACGACGCGGTCGTAGGCGTTCAGCGCTGATCCCAGAACGTTCGTACGCCTCAGGAAGTTCAGACCGTTCACGGTGTCATAGAGGGCGAGCGGGTTGTTGTCGACCGGCCCGTCGAGAATGAGCGTCAGGTTGATGTCGCCGATGCCGGGGACGTTAGCGACGAAGATGGGCCCGACGCTGTCCAGACCGACGGCGGCCAGGATGCCGGCCAGCGGACCGGTGGTGTAGACGTCCTGCAGGATGTTCACTGCGGTGGGCCCGGGGTCGTCGGCGAGTGCGATCGGCGCGGTGGGGCCCAGCGCAACAGCGGCGGCGGTCGCCGTGGCGACACCGGCCAGCGCCAGCTTCGTGGCGACCGTCTTGGCGTACCTCGCCGAGCCGCCCCGACGCTCTCCCGTAAACGCTGTAACAGACATGTCCCGACCCCTAACGCCATCGTTCTCAGGCTCTGCTCAGGAACATAGCCCCCGGTACCTACCGGCGGGTCAATTTGGCCGCGGCGGGTCGCAAGTGGTGACTAATGGACCGCGAACTGCTCGTATATCGCGGGAAGGAACCCGGCCAGGTGGTTCATCTCCTGGGCGCAGTGCACCATCAGATCCCGTGCGTCGGGTAACTGGCGCGCGGCGACCGGCCGGATCGCCCGGTCGGTCACGCGGTTGCCGCCCCGCAGGGCCACATACCGGCCGCCCATCCAGAACCGTGATCTCATCTCCGAGCCCTCGGCGGTGGGACGGACGTGGTGGATGAACCAGCCGATGTCGACCGGCACGTCGGAGGACCCCAGCCGGGCACACACCGCGATGCCGTCCCCGAGCCGGGCGGGGTCGAGCCCGAGCTGGTCCGGTTCGACGAAGGCGATCGCGCCTTTGGTGAATGCCGAGCCCAGGTACTCCTCGATCAGCGATGTCCGGCCGAGGTAGCTGCCGTCGGGACCGGTGTCGGCCCAGCGCGCCGAGACATGAGCGCGCGGGTGCCACAGCTTGTAGCGCCGCGAGTCACTTCCATGCCAGCCGAACCACCACGACCACATCGCCGGGGTCACCCCGGGCATGTCGGTGAGCGCCGATACGTGCAGTGCACCGTCGCGCAGATGGCCGTACCCGTTCTCCGTCTGCTGGTAGCCTTCGTCGAGAACAGTTGCGGCAGAATCGAAGTCGAGCAACACCTCCTGCGCCTGCGGGCCGTGCTCGAGTGCGGTCACGATATGGGCCGGCAGCGGGGCCATCTCGGGGTTGAAGAACGAGCCCCATGGCGTATCGGCGTCACCGTGGCGATAGCCGAGGTATGTGGCGCCCATCAGACCCTTCCCATCCAACTGTGGAAACGTCCGTCCGGGTCGTAGGCGGCGCGCACCCGATCGAGCTTGGCCATGTTCTCGTCGGTGACGAACTTGGCGGGCCGCTCACCCAGGTTCTCGTCGGCCAGTTGCACGCCGGTCTGCAGGTGCTCCATATTCGCCATGTTGGAACGTGCCCAATCCGAATACTTCTCGTCGTCGGCGGCGTCCTTCCACACGGTGTAGATGGCCAGGTAGATCTCGTCTTCGAGGCTGTAAGCCATGTCCTGGCGCTGCGGTGACGGACCCCAGTTCAGCCAGAGGAAGTGGGCCGGATGCGGCGGCATCGTCTCGAAGATGCGGCGGATACCCGGGAGCAGGTCTTCGGCCGGGGCCGAGGTCCACATGTTGTCGGTGGCGTACCGGTACCCGGTCGGGTAGTTGGTCATCACCCCCTCGTAGGCGGTGGCCAGATCGATTGGGGCATAGGGCACTGCGAGGATCGCCTTGTCGCGCACCGGGCACGTCTCGAGAATCGCGAGCGCCTCGATCGCGTCCTTCTCGGTGTCGGCGAACACCGGCCCGACCACGGTGATGCCGGGAGTCGTCAGCCCGAGCGCGGGTATCTCCCTTGACGCCAGCATCTGGAATTCCACCCGGCGATCCACCTCGGCGCTGATGGATCGCGCCCAGGTGTAGACCTCGTCGATGTAGTCGGTCGGGTAGACGTAGATGGCGTTGCCGCAGACCGCCGGCTTGGGATAGAGCTTCAGGTGGAAAGCGGTCACGACCGCGAAGAATCCTGGACCCGAACCCCTTGCTGCCCAATATAAGTCAGCGTGATTGTCGGCATCGATATAGATCTTCTCGCCGTCAGCGGTCACCACGTCGAGGCCCAGGACGCTCTCGCATGCCGGTCCCCACACCCTGCTGTTCCACCCGTAGCCGCCCTGCAGCAGGTATCCGCCGATCCGTACGCCCTTGCAGTGCCCGGCCGGGAAGAACAGGCCCAGTTCCTCGAGTTCGGCGGCCAGGATGCTGCCGCCTTTACCCGGACCGACGACGGCGCGCCTGGTGTCGGCGTCTACCTCCGAGTCCTCGAGCCTGCTGACATCCAGCAGCACCCCGCCGTCGCGGACGTGGTTGCCGGCCCAGCTGTGGCCGCCGGAGCGAACCCCGATCTTGTGCCCGTTGGCCTTGGCGTAGCGCACGGTCGCGACCACGTCGTCCGCATCGACCGCCTGCACGACGACGTCGGGGTAGCGCTGCGGCGTGCGGGCGTTCCAGACCGTGGCGCTGCGCGCCGTCTCGTAGCCGTCGTCGCCACGGAAGAAATGCCGTCCTTCAGGTAGTGAACTCACCCGACCCTCTCCCTCGTGATTCGGAATGCGAACCTGTACGATCCGTTATGCGGCACGATACCGCGGAAGTGAAGCAATAGGGAAGGGACCGCAGATGGCCGATGCCGAGGCGTCCGCTGTCCGTGACGGCCGGGCCGCCACTGCCCGCGACGATGGCATCCAGGTTCTCCGCCGTGCTGCCGCCGCACTCGACGAGATCGCGACGGCACCCGGCCGGCTGCGGCTTGTCGACCTGCACAGCCGGCTCGGCCTGGCCAAGTCCACCACCCGCCGGTTGCTGGTCGGGTTGACGGAGGTCGGGTTCGCCGCGGTCGACGACGACGGGCGGATCATCCTGGGCGAGCGTCTACTCGGCCTGGCCAGTGCGAACGCCGCCCACATCACCACAACCTTCAGGCCGACCGTGGAGCGGGTGGCCGAGGAGACCGGCGAGACCGTGGATCTCTCGCTGTTCCGCGGCGGGCAGATGCTGTTCATCGACCAGATCGAGTCGGCGCACCGCTTACGCGCGGTCTCCGCGGTCGGTGCCCGATTCCCGCTGTTGGACACCGCCAACGGCAAGGCGGCGATGGCGCTGCTCGACGATGCCGAACTCGACCAGCTGCTGGACCCGCTGCCGGCCGACCGCCGGACACGATTGCGCACCGAGGTCGACGAGGTCCGCATCAGCGGCATCGCCTTCGACCGCGACGAGCACACCGAGGGCATCTCGGCGGCCGGTGTGGCCGCCCGCGCTGCCGGCGGCAACATCGTCGCCATCTCGGTGCCGGCCCCGACCGATCGTTTCCTGGCCCATCAGAGCAGGATCGTGGCCGCCCTGCGCCAGGCGCTGGAGTCACCGGCCTGGGTGGGCTGACCCCGGGCTTGCCAGCGGGTCTCGGGCGGGGGCAGAGTGGCGTGCGTGAGCCGCACCGCATTGCGTATCTGCCCGATCTGTGAGGCCACCTGCGGGTTGGTCCTGACCATCGACGACGACGCGGGACGGATCGACTCCGCCCGCGGCGACCGAGACGACGTCTTCAGCCACGGTTTCATCTGCCCCAAAGGGGCCAGCTTTCCGGAACTGGACAACGACCCCGACCGGCTGACCACGCCACTGGTGCGCAGGGACGGCGAACTGGTCAAGACGTCCTGGGACGAGGCGTTCGCCGCCGCCGCCGAAGGTCTGCAACGGGTCATCGCCGGCACCGGCGGGTCGTCGGTGGCGGTGTATCTCGGTAATCCCAACGCGCACACCATCGCCGGTTCGCTCTACGGTCCCGCAGTCGTCAAGTCGCTGGGCACCCGGCACGTCTACTCGGCCAGCACGCTGGACCAGATGCCCAAACACGTTTCCTGCGGATACCTCTTCGGCAACCCCCTGGCATTCACGATTCCCGATCTCGACCGGACCGACTATCTGGTCATCATGGGTGGAAACCCGTTGGTATCCAACGGCTCTCTGGCCACCGCCGCCGACTTCCCCGGAAAGCTCAAGGCCTTGCGCAAGCGCGGCGGACGCCTGGTGGTGATCGACCCGTCCCGCACCCGAACCGCCGAACTGGCCGACCGGCACCTCGCCGTGCGCCCGGGCACCGACGCGGCGCTGCTGTTCGCGATCGTCAACGTGCTCTTCGACGAGGACCTGGTTGACCTCGGCCGGCTGGCCCAGTACGTGACCGGTGTCGAACAGGTCCGCGCCGCAGCGGTGGACTTCCCGCCGGATGCGGTCGCCGAGCATTGCGGTGTTGCCGCCGAGGAGATCCGCACGCTGGCGCGCGAACTCGCCGCCGCCTCGAGTGCGGCGGTGTACGGCCGCATCGGCACATCCACCGTCGAGTTCGGCACCGTGACGAGCTGGCTGGTCGACGTCGTCAACATCCTGACCGGCAATCTGGACCGGGCCGGCGGGGTCATGTTCGCCAGCCCACCGATCGGCTCGGCACCGCGCCCGCCCCGGCCTGGGCGCGGCTTCGCAACGGGGCGTTGGCACAGCAGGGTTTCCGGCCATCCCGAGGTGTTATCCGAGATGCCGACCGTCGCGATGGCCGAGGAGATCGAGACACCCGGCGACGGCCAGGTCCGCGCCGTCGTCACCATCGCGGGCAACCCCGTGCTGTCGGCGCCGGACGGCGCCCGGCTGAGCGAGGCCCTCGACAAGGTCGACTTCATGCTGTCGGTGGATCCGTATCTCAACGAGACGACCCGGCACGCCGACGTCATCCTGCCGCCCCCACCGCCCACCCGCGCAGCCCACTTCGACGTGGCACTGAGTGGGGCGGTGGTGCGCAACAACGCCCGCTACTCCCCGCCGGTGTTCCCGCTGGAGGACGGCAGGCCCGACGAGTGCGAGATCCTGGCCCGGCTGGCCTTGATCGTGCTCGGCATGGGTCCCACGACCGACCCGGCACTGGTCGACGACCAGGTGATCGGCTCGACGCTGGGCAAGGAGGTCGCCGACCCCGCCTCACCGGTGGCCGGCCGCTCGGCCGAGGAGCTGGCGGCGATGCTGCCCGATGGCCCCGGCTACGAGCGCCGCCTCGACATGATGTTGCGGCTCGGCCCGTTCGGCGACGGGTTCGGCGCCAAGCCCGACGGCCTGACCTTGCAGAAACTCAAGGACACCCCGCACGGCGTCGACCTCGGTGCACTCACTCCGCGAATCCCGGAAGTGCTTCGAACTGCCTCGGGCACAATCGAATTAGCCCCCGAGCAGATACTGTCGGATGTTCCGCGGCTGCACGCCTCGCTGAGCGTGGAGCCGGGTCTGCTGCTGATCGGTCGCCGTCACCTGCGCTCCAACAACAGCTGGATGCACAACCTGCCCGCGCTGGCGGGCGGCACCAATCGCTGCACCCTGCAGATCCATCCCGACGACGCCGCGCGGCTCGGGTTGGACGACATCGCGGTGGTGACCGGTCCGGGCGGCAAGCTCGAGGTCCCGGTGGAGATCACCGACACGATCCGCCCCGGCGTGGTGTCACTGCCGCACGGCTGGGGTCACACCGAACCCGGCACCCGCCTGTCGGTGGCGGCGCAGTCGCCAGGCGTCAACGTCAACAGCCTCAACGACGGCACCCTGCTGGATCCGCTGTCGGGCACCGCGGTGCTCAACGCACTGCCTGTCGAGGTGTCCCGGGCCGGTTAAGCCGCGCTATCGCCCGATTGTGCGGTTTCATCCGCGACACGCCGCCGACCGCGTATGGGTACGCACATTCGTGGCCTGACGCGCTATTTCACCAGGGCGACGGCGAAGCCGTCCCAGCCTTTGAGGCCCACGGTCTGGATGGCGGCGGTGTCCAGGTGCGGGTGCTTGCCCATCATTTCGAGCATGTCGCGCACCGCGCGGGCCTGCAGATCGTCGGCTGCCGGGCTGAGGATGCGGCCATTGCGCACGACGTTGTCGACGACGATGACGGTGCCCGGGCGGCCGAGGTCGACGGCCCACTGGACGTAGGCGCTGTTGTTCTCTTTGTCGGCGTCGATGAAGACGAGGTCGAAGTCACCGGTCAGGCCGGGCAGGGAGTCGAGCGCCGCACCGACGACGATCTCCACCCGGTCGGCCACCCCGGCCCGCTCGAGGTTGCGGCGAGCGACCTCGGCATGGCGGGGTTCGTACTCCAGGGTGGTCACGCTGCCCTCGGACCCGACGCCGCGGGCCAGGCAGATGGTGCTGTAGCCGCCGAGGGTCCCGATCTCGAGGACCCGGCGCGCTCCGCTGATCCGGACCAGCAGGTAGAGCAGGTGCGCCGTCTGCGGGGACACCTCGATCGCGGGCAGGCCGGCGGCAGTCGAGTCGGCCAATGCCGCAGCCAGGGCCGCATCGTCGTCGAGGAGTGCGCGGTCCAGCAGCTCGTCCACGGGCTGCCAGTCATCAGGGCCGATCGTTGTGCTCACCGCCGCAGCGTAACCGTTGGCCTCGGCGCTACCGCACGCCCTCTTTGGCGTAGACGACGCGCAGCACGTGGCCCACCTCCGGACCCATCACCACTGCCGCCAGTTCGCAGAACGTCGCGACGAACCCCGGCCCATGAGCGGGTCCGCCGCTGCCGTCGAGGTGGTGGGCGATCTCGTGCAGCAGCACCAGCTCGCGCATCGCCCAGTCTGCGGTGCTGCGATCCGGGACGGCGATTGTGGCTGTGCCGTCGCGCCTTTCGTAGTGGGCCGCCGTAGCGGCCCGGCGTGGCCGCACCCGCAGCGGTTCCGGCTGGGGCCAGCGGGCTGTCACCCCCGGCAGGGCGAGGACGTCGTCGACGTAACGCTGCACCGATTCCATCGACCCGAACTTTGCCTCCGGCGGCAGGGTCAGCTGGGTGCCGAAGAAGTCGATGGTGGGCGAATGATGTTGGGCTGCGCGATCAAAGAGCGTTCGGACGAAGTCCTCGGCCGCGTAGACGAGGGCGCGCTGACTGTCGCGCGCGCTCACCGCCGCAGCCGGGACCGTAGCCCCGGCAGTTCGGGACTGGAGCCGAGCCGCGCCTGCCGCCCGGCTTTGTCACCGGCCCGCCGTGCCGACGACGAATAGCCGGCTGTGGCCCGGCTGGCCTGCCAGGTACCACGCGCCTTGGAGGTCTGCCGGTAGTGGTCATGGAGCTCGACCTCTTTGTTGCGCAACGCAAGTGCGGTTCCCGGTGCGGTCCTGCGATCCTTGGTGGCCTCACGCGTGGCGTCCTCGCGGGCCTCGGCCAGCCGCCGGCCCACCCGGGCCCCGAAAGCGAGCTGGAAGTTCAGCCGGGCGGTGATCGTCGGCGTCGGCCGGTGCGCACCGGTGGACAGGTAGGCGTCACACGAGCGGACCATCTGCACGACCAGGCTGGCGTAGAGGGCGTGGCTGGCGTCGATATCCTCCGGGAAGCCGTAGGCGTAGACGAAGGTCGAGTTCGAGGCGACGTCGCAGCGCACGTCGTTGGCGGCGGCGATTCCGGCGAACAGTTGTACGTAGGTGCGCAGGCCCTTGGTACCGGGCTCGCCGATGGTGATGGTCCGCTGGGTGGGCACCTGCGCAGCAGTCCGGGATGCCGAATGTGAGCGTGCCACAGCGAGATCGATCGAGGTGGCGGTGGCCAGCCGCTGGGCGGCGGCCATGAACGCCTCGGCCTCGTGGGCGTTGTCGGTGCCTTCGGCCTGGCGCAGCAGAGCGGCGATCCGGGCGAGCATCTTGTCTTCGGTCATGACAGAGAACCTAGGCCGGTACTACGACGGGTGCGCGTCGGTGGCGCCGCGTACACCGGGCACTCTGAGCAGTGCTCCCCAGACCGGAATTCGTCCACAGGCCAACACTAGTCGGCTACTTGGTGACGAACTGGTCGAGCGCCGCCGTCAGCTGCGCCGAGAGCGGTCCGCCCTTGGCGTAGTTGCCGACGTTGTCGGTGGGGTCGTCGCGCAGGACGTGGTTGACGCCCTTGAGTTGGACGAACTGCAGCGCGGTGCGGGCCAGTGCGCTGGCGAGCGGTTGCATGTCCGCGCAGTTGGCCTGGGCGTCGGAGTCCGAACAGGTCAGCAACACCGGCGTGCCGGCGGGAATCCGCGCGGCCAGGGCCAGGGGGTCGATGGCGTCGGCCTCCACGACCGCTTTGACGTTGCCGGGGTTGAGAATTGCGCTCAGACCCTCGGGCAGCTTCGCCGGGACGGTGCCCGCGGTGCGGGCCTGGTTGACCGCCGCGTTCCACTCGGCGGTGACCTGGTCGGCCTGCTGCTGGTTCTTCTGGCCGCTCTTGACCGCAGCGGCCATATCGCCGTTGACGCGATCGGTGATCAGATCCAGGTAGCGGCCGCCGAGCGGTTGGAGAAGGCCCAGCGAGTGGATCTTGGGGGCGCCGTCGGAGGTGTCGTCGGCCACCGACATCGCATGAACGGTGCCCTCGCCGAGGCCGTAGACCGAGATGCGGTTCTTGTCGGTTCCGGATTGGCCGGCCAGGAACCGCACCGCGGCCTTGGCACCACCGGTGTAGATCGCACTGCCTACGTCGGCGGCGCGGCCGGCGTAGGGACCCAGACCCGTTTGCCCGGTGCCGACCTTGTCGTAGCGCAGCGAGGCCACCCCGTGGTCGGAGAGGTACTCGGCGAGTTGGCGCATGTTGCCGATCGGACCAGCGACGTTGTTGTCGCCGTTGCGGTCGGTGCGGCCGCTCTCGGAGATCAGCAGCGCCGCCGGTGCTTGCCCGCCGCCGTGCTGATGACGGTAGGTGCCGTGCAGGGTCAGTCCGTCGGCCTCGAACGTCACCTCGTCCTCGACCCAGGCGTGCGGTTTGTCGTTCGACGAGCAGCCCGCGACGAGCGTCAGCGCCACCGCCACCACGGCGATGCGGCGCAGCAGCCTCACAGCCTGGCCTCGATCCACGCGGTGACGTCGTCGAGCACGCGGTCACGCTCGGGTTCGTTGAACACCTCGTGATACAGCTCCGGGTACACCTTGAGGTGGACGTCACTCGAGCCGACGCAGTCCACCAGGAGTTCACTGCCGGCGGCCGGCACCAGTTTGTCCTCGGCGCCGTGCACCACCAGCAACGGCGCGGTGATTCCGCGAGCCCGCTGCGGCATCGTCTCGCCGACCTTCAGCAGCGCCTTGGCGATGCCCGCGGGGACCTTGCCGTGGTGCACCAGCGGGTCGGCGTTGTAGGCGGCCACCACCTCGGGATCACGCGAGACCGCGTTGGCGTCGAGTTGCTCGACCGGAATGTTGGGCAACAGCGAGCCGACGGCCTTTCCCAGCAGGGCCTTCACCGGCGGTACGCCTTTGTTCAGGGCGATCGCAGGTCCGGACAGCACCATCAGGTCGTACTCCCCGGCGTGCTCGACACCGTAGGTGAACACGATGCCCCCGCCCATGCTGTGGCCCAGGGCGATGCGCTTGACGCCGGGAACCTCGGAGGTCGCCGTCTTGATCAGGGTGTCGAAGTCACCGGTGTACTCGTCGATCGTGCGCACCTGCACACGCTTGCCGCCGGAGCGGCCGTGGCCGCGGTGGTCGAGTGCATAGGTGACCAACCCGGCCGCACCGAAGCGCTGGGCGACGTGGTCGTAGCGGCGGGCATGCTCACCGAGGCCGTGTGAGAGCACCACCACGCCGCGCGGTTGGGCGTCGGGCGTCCACACGTCGTAGACGATCCGGACACCGCCGACCCCGTCGAATGTCCGCTCGGTGCGGGTTGTGACCATCAGGCGAGCGTAGCGGCAGCGGATGCCCGGGAAGCTGTCGGTGGCCGTGCGTAAGCTCGGTTGAGTGAGCGTGCTCGCACGAAGTCTTGACGAGGGTGACGACGACTTCCTGTCCCGGGCCGAGCCCTACCGGCGGGAGTTGCTGGCGCACTGCTACCGGATGACGGGGTCGTTGCACGACGCCGAAGACCTGGTCCAGGAGACGTATCTGCGCGCCTGGAAGGCCTACGGCCGCTTCGAGGGCAAGTCCTCGGTACGTACCTGGCTGCACCGCATCGCCACCAATACCTGCCTGACGGCGCTGGAGGGTCGGCAACGCCGGCCGCTGCCGACCGGCCTGGGAGCGCCGAGTTCCAACCCGACCGACGAGCTCGTCGAACGTGCCGAGGTGCCATGGCTGGAGCCGCTGCCCGACCCTGCCGACGATCCGGCCGATCCGTCAACGATCGTCGGATCCCGGGAGTCCGTCCGGCTGGCGTTCGTGGCGGCGCTGCAGCATCTGTCCCCGCGGCAGCGGGCGGTTCTGGTGCTGCGGGACGTCCTGCAGTGGCGCTCGGCCGAGGTGGCCGACGCGGTCGGCACCTCCACGGCCGCGGTCAACAGCCTGCTGCAGCGGGCGCGGGCTCAGCTCGATGCCGTCGGACCCAGCGAGGAGGATCAGCTGTCCGCCCCGGAGTCCCCGGAAGCCCGTGAGCAGCTGGCCCGCTACATCTCGGCGTTCGAGGACTACGACATCGAGCGCCTGGTCGCGATGTTCACCGCGGAAGCCGTATGGGAGATGCCGCCGTTCGTCGGCTGGTACCAGGGCGGGCGTGCCATCGGCGACCTTATTCACCACAACTGCCCGGCCAACCAAGCTGGCGACATGCGGCTGCTGCCGCTGACGGCCAACGGTCAGCCGGCCGCGGCGATGTACATGCGGCTGCCCGATACCGGTGGCCGGCATGTGCCGTTCCAGCTGCACGTGCTCGACCTGAATCCGGCCGGGGTGTCACATGTGGTGGCGTTCCTAGATACCAGCTTGTTCGCGAAATTCGGCCTACCCGAAGTGCTTTGAGCTCACAGCTGCAACGACTCCTGTGCCTTGCGTAGTGTGGCCGCCGAGGCCTGTAGCCCCAGTAGTTCGTGGACGGCCATCGGGGCCTGCAGGACCTCACCGGCTCCGGACGCGGACACCAACGTCGGCAGTGACAGCGCCACACCGGTGATGTCGTAGGCCCCGGTCTGCACCGTCGACACCGGCAGCACCCGGTGCTGGTTGCCTAGGACCGCTTCGATGATGCGTGCGGTGGACAGGCCGATGGCCAGGTTGGTCGCGCCCTTGCCCTCGATGATCTCGTAGGCGGCGTTGACCACCTCCGCCGAAACCCGGGACCGGGTGGTCTCGTCGAACACGATCGCGCCGTGGCTTCGGAACTGTTCGGCAGGCACACCGCCGATGGACACACTCGACCACAGTGAGATCTCGGAATCACCGTGCTCGCCGACGATGACACCGTGCACGTTGCCTACCGCCACCCCGGCGCGCTGGCCGATCAGGAACCGGAACCGCCCGGAGTCCAGCACCGTTCCCGAGCCGAAGATCCGCCCCGGCGGTGCGTCGACGGACTTGGCCGCGGCGTACGTGACGACGTCCACCGGGTTGGTGATGAAGATGATGACGGCGCGCGGTGAGTGCTCCAGCAATTGCGGTGTGAGCTGTTGTGCCATAGCCACATTCGTGGCAGCAAGCTCCAACCGGCTCTGGCCGGGATGCTGCTTGGCTCCGGCCGTCACGATGACGATCGCCGACCCGGCGGTCACGTCGACCTGGTCGGAGCCGGTCACCGTGCACTGCGGCACGAACTGGCTGCCGTGGTTGAGGTCGAGCACCTCGGCGCGCACCTTCTTGAGATTGGTGTCGTAGAGCGCCAATGCGCTCGCCGAGCCACGGATCAGACACGCATAGGCGATGGCGGTTCCTACGCTGCCGACTCCGACGATCGAGACCTTGCCACCGTGATGTTCGGACACCCCACCATCATGGGTCACGCGATGGTGGGGTGTCGCGGCCCGGCGTCAGTCGATGCCGACGATCTCCTGCGCGATCGCGGCCACGCGGGTCTGCGCGGCCGAGACCACCCGCTGGCGGGCCTTGTTTGTCTCCTCGTAGGCGATGACGACGCGCAGGTCGGCCGGATCGGTGAGTTCCTTCACCGCGGCGACGGCTTCGTTGAGGTTCAACTCGTCGTAGCCGGCGATGGGCAACTCCTCGGCTTCCAGGATGCCGGCGGCGCTACGCATCGAGTGCAGCGCGTCGGCGGCGCCGTCGGCGCCCTCACGGCGAGTCACCTTCTCTGCGGTCTCCAGTGCCGCGTCACGCGAGGCGGCGGCCGCCTTCACCGCGACCTCGCCCGCGTGCGCGCCGCGGCTGATCAGGTCGTCGACTGCCGGCCGGGCGTTGCGCAGCGTGTGCAGTGCGCGGTCGACGCCGCGGACCGAGGAGATCAGCGGCCAGTTGGCCAGTCGGACCGCCAGCCCGGTCATGACCTGAACCGGGGTCCGGCGCAGGGCCGCGGGGCCGCCGAGGGCGTCCTCGGCCAGGACCGTGGTCAGCCAGTCGACAGTCGCAGAATGTGCGGTGATGAGCCGGTTGGCCAGGGCCTCGACCTGGGGACGCTTGGCGGCCACGGCCAGCGCCTTGATGTAGCGGGCGCGGTCGAGCAGCTGGCCCTCCAGGGCGAGATCACCCAGTAGGGCTTCCTCGAAGGGCTGGGCCTGCTCCGTGAGGGCCTTCACCGCTGCTGCAGCACGGCCGAAGAACGGGCCGATGACGTCGGGAAAGCCACCCAGGTCACGGATGGCCCCTTCGATGGCCTCGGCGCGCAGGCGGCCGTTGGCCGCATTCTGGGTCAGCTCCCGGCGCACCGCCTCGGTGCGGGCCTGTGCGACGCGGGTCTCGGCGATCTGGATCTCGGTGTTGGTCAGGTCGAGTGCTGCGCGCAGCTGCGCGAGCAGGGTCGTGTCGGAAATGCTCATATCGGGTTCTCCCCTGATGCGGTGACGGATGGTGTCGGCGCATGGGTCTGCACCTACCAACCCTCTACCCGATCGCTTCGGTGGCTATTCGTGTTTGCAGCGGGTCACAGTGAATTACGGGCGACGTCACAATTCCCTAAGGGACAGCGCTGATTGTTAAGGCACATAAGGGGAATTCGGTTGCCACGGCAGTGCGCTCAAACCTCGTGGGCGAAACTGCGTGCAAGATCACCCTCGCACCGTGTAACGAAATCGGGTGTGCCGCCCGGTGCACGACGAACCGGTTTTTGCTGCAAAACCTCAGGGGTACTTTGGTTTTCAGGGCGGGGATGAGCAACCGATTGACTAATCGGAGAAAGAAGTGATCATGACATTCCACGGCATTTCGCCGGTCAAGAAGACCGCGGCGGTGTGTACCGGTGTGTTGGCAGGGGGGCTGGCACTTGCGACTCTGGGTGCACCGATCGCCTCGGCAGCGCCGGATTGCAGCGGCGCTACTGTTGCCAACACCGTCAGTTCGGTGACGGGCTCGGCCCAGCAGTATTTTGCCGCCCATCCCGGTGCCGGACAGGTGCTCACAGCAGCAGCCAACCAACCGCGTCCGCAGGCCGCGGCCAACGTGCGCGGCTACTTCACCGCCAACCCGGGTGAGTACTACGACCTGCGCGGCATCCTGGCCCCGATCGGTGACGTCCAGCGTTCCTGCAACATCACAGTGTTGCCGCCGGCGCTGTCATCGGCCTACAACGAGTTCATGGCCGGCTGATCAGCCACCTGACAATCCGCCGTCACAGCCCACGCTGTGGCGGCGGATTGCGTCACGGCTCCAAGCGGGCCAGCACCGTGCGGGTCAGCTCGTCGAGTGCACGCAGCTGCAGCGGGGTCATCCCGTCGAACACCACCGAGCGCACCAGCCCGACGTGGCCGGGCGCGGCGGCGGCCAACGAACGCCGCCCGGTTGCGGTGATGTCGACGACGGCACCGCGCCGATCGCGGTCGCTGCTCCGGCGTTCGACCAGGCCACGGGTACGCATCCGGGCCAACTGATGCGACAGTCGGCTCTGCTCCCAGCCCAGTTCTTCGGCAAGTTCGAAGACCCTCAGCTCGCCCTGTTCGGAGAGCACCACCAACACCTCGTAGTCGGTCAGCGACAGGCCGCAATCGGCCTGGAGCTGCCGGTTCATCGCCGACTGCAGCCGCGTCTCCATGGCCAGATAGTTGCGCCAGACCCGCTGTTGGCTCTCGGTCAACCAGCGCTGCGTCATGGCACCCAGCCTAGCGGAATAGATGACACGTCATGGGAGTTGTCGAGGTCATCGCCGGCGACCTAGGCTGGCAACGACCCAAGGGGTGATGACATGGCCGCGACAGTCGACATTCGACGTGCCGCCGACCGCGCCGCGACGAAGATCTCGTGGCTGGACTCGAAGCACTCGTTCTCGTTTTCGGACCACTACGACCCGAGCAACACCCACCACGGACTGCTACTGGTCAACAACGACGACCGGGTGGCACCGGGCACCGGATTCGATACCCACCCGCACCGGGACATGGAGATCGTCACCTGGGTGATGCAGGGCTCGCTCGTCCACCAGGACTCGACCGGCAACTCGGGCGTGATCTACCCCGGACTGGCCCAGCGGATGTCAGCGGGCCGCGGCATCCTGCACTCCGAGAAGAACGACTCGTGGTCGCTCACCGGCGGTGAAAGCCACGACGAACCAGTGCATTTCGTGCAGATGTGGGTGGTTCCGGACGAGGCGGGCGTCACTCCCGGCTACCAGCAGCTCGAGATCGACGACGAACTGCTGCGCGGTGGCCTGGTCACCATCGCCTCCGGAATGCCCCAACACCGAAACGAGACCGCGATCAGCATCCACAACCGCTACGCCGCACTGCATGGTGCGCGACTGCAGCCCGGTGACAGCGTGGCGCTGCCCGAGGCGCCGTATCTGCACCTGTTCGTGCCCCGCGGCGAGGTGACGCTGGAAGGCGCGGGTTCGTTGACCGACGGCGATGCGGTGCGGTTCACCGCCTCGGGTGGGCAGCGGGTCACCGCTACCGCGCCGTCGGAGATCCTGGTCTGGGAGATGCATGCCGGCTTGGCGGGCTAGTACCGGTTGCGCCGCCATTGTCGCGGTGGCGGTGGGCTGCGGCCACCCTGCGCCGCCCGCCCCGAGCGCTTCGGCGCCGGGCGGGCTGGCGCCGGTCACCGTGACAGTGCCTGCCGGCTTGGCCCAGTCGCCGCTGGACACCCCGCGCCAGGCGCTCGTCCCCCGGGGCTGGACGATGTCGGTCTGGGCACGCGTGCCCAATGCCAGACTGGCGGCCTGGGCGCCCGACGGCGCGCTACTGGTCTCGGTACCCGATGACGGCCAGGTCGTCCGACTGAGCGCCGACGGGCAACAGGCCCGCACCACGGTGCTGTTGGACGGCCTGGTCCAGCCCCATGGCTTGGCGTTCGATGATGCGACTCTCCTTGTCGCCGAAAGCAATCAGATCGACGCGTTCCGCTACGACAACGGAACCGCCACCGATCGCCGGGTGGTCGCCGGTGATCTGCCCGACGCGCGCAGTCCCGATCTCGGCGGTGCCTACGCGCATGCGCTGAAGAGCGTCGCCGTCGGCCCCGACGGTGCGGTGTACTTCTCGATCGGCTCGACCGGCAACATCTCGGCCCAGGACCGGACCGCGACGCCGCCCAGGGCGACGATCATGCGCATTGCGCCCGACGGCGGGCCGTTGGCGGCGTTCGCCACCGGGGTCCGCAACGGCACCGGGTTGGCGATCGCGCCGGACGGGTCGCCGTGGACCGCGGTGAACAACCGGGACAACGTCGCCGACCCGCGGCCCGGCCCGTCCTACGGCCGCGTCGACACCGACTACGTCAACGAGCACCCGCCCGAATCACTGGCGCGACTGACACCGGACCGCGAATTGGGTTGGCCGTACTGCAATCCCGACGTGGGCGGCGAGTTCGTCCGCGACATCCAGACCAACGCCGACGGCAGCGAACTCGACTGCGCGGCACTGACACCGGTGGAGCAGACCTTGGGCGCCCACTCGGCTCCGCTGGGACTGAGCTTCGTCGACGGCGAACTGCCCGAGCCCTTCGCCTCCGGCGCGCTGCTCGGCGTGCACGGATCGTGGAACCGTCAACCACCGCGGGCGCCGGAAGTGTCGTTCTTCCGTTGGAACGCAGGAACTCTCGAATCCCAGCAGACCTTGGTCGGCGGGTTCCAGGACGAGCAGGGTGACCGCTGGGGCCGACCCGTAGCCGCAGTGGTCGGCCCCGACGGCGCGGTGTACATCACCGACGATTACGCCGGTGCGGTGTACCGCCTCGCGCCGCCGGGGCGGTGACCCCTTAGCGGTGGACCTGGTCGCGCCGTCCGGTGATCGCGACGTAGATCCCGATCAGCACCACGGCGACCACGATGCCGACAAGGAACGGGATGATCGCGAATCCGCCGTTGGAGTTGGCGTATCCGAGCTGATAGCTGATCCATGATCCCAGGAAGGAGCCGATCACTCCCAGCAGGATCGTCATGATGACACCGATGTTCTGCTTGCCGGGCATCACCAGTCGCGCCAGCGCACCGACGATCAAGCCGACGACGATCGCTCCGATAATCGTTCCGATCATTGCTGCTCCTCGTGTTGGGCGGCCCCGGGCGGGAACCGCGCAGAGCACGTGTTCCCATTTCTGGGAGTCGATAACCTCCGGGCCGCGGGCAGGGGCGCATGCGCAAACACTTTTGACGGGCCCGTGACGGCGTTGGACCCGAACCGGAATGGGATTGTTACGAAAGTTGACTGTGTGATTGCTGTGACTACAGTGATTGTTGGCGTATTTCGACGTTCTTCACCGAAAGGGCAACTGTGCCAACCCCGGTCGCGATCATTCGCCGCGTCGCCGCCGCCTCGATGGCGGCGATCGCCTGCCTGACCTTGGCTGCCACCACGGGTGCGCCGGTGGCAGTGGCCGACGGCCGCGACCAGTTGGCTCAGGCGATCGCGACGACACGCGGCAGCTACCTCGTCTACAACTTCGGCAGCGGCTATTCCGCCCCGATGCTCAACGCCGCGGGCAACTGGTACGAGATGACCAACGGTGGCCATCTGATGATCATCAAGGCCGCGTCGCAGCGTCTGACTCCCCGGCTGCTCGTCGATACCCACACCGGATACCAGGCGCGCTGCGAGAGCACCCCCGGTGCCCGCACCCGCGAGGGACTCGTCCAGGCCTCCGAGACCTATAGCCCGCTGCAGGCCTGGCAGGCGCTCGGTCAGCCCACCATCGCCATCAACGCCAACTTCTTCGACGTGCGCTCGCAGCAGGCGGGTTCATGGAAGACGACGGGCTGCAGTTCGCCCCTGGGTGCTTACGTCGACACCACCCGCGGGCAGGGCCGCGCCAACGCCGCCGTCACCGGGACCATCGCCTACGCCGGAAAGCAGGCACTGTCCGGGGGCGACGAAGTGTGGACCGCTCTGACCACGATGATCCTGCCGGTGGCTGGGGCACCGTTCGTCGTGACACCCAAATCCCCCGACGACTACGACGCGGCATCACCGGTGATCCAGGGTCTGATGGACAAGGGCACGAGATTCGCCGCGGTCAGCGGTCTCAAGCTGCTAGCACCGGGTGACACCGGGCAGATGAACGACCCGGGCCCCAGCGCGGCCCGCACGGCGTTGGCCTACGCCCGCGACAAGGACGAGATGTACATCTTCCAGGGCGGCAGTTACACCCCCGACCAGATTCAGGACCTGTTCCGCGGATTGGGCAGCGACACAGCCATTCTGCTCGACGGTGGCGGCTCGTCGGCGATCGTGCTGCGCCGCGATACCGGCGGCATGTGGGCGGGTGCCGGGGTGCCGAAGGGGTCCTGCGACACGATGCAGGTGCTCTGCGACTCGCGTGAGCGGGCGCTGCCGAGTTGGCTTGCCTTCAGCTAGTTAGCCTTTGGAATTCGGCGGCGGTTTTTTGTCGGTGGCCTTTGCGATGATGTGGTCATGTCGTCGGCGGCCGCGGTAGTCCTTCCCAAGGAGCGTCTCGAGGGGCTCTTCGAGGAGTTGGCCGAGCTGGCCGGGCAGCGCAATGCGATCGACGGGCGCATTGTGGACCTTGTCGCGGAGATGGATCGTGATGGGTTGTGGGGGTTGACCGGTGCGCGTTCGGTCGCCGCGGTGGTGGCCTGGAAACTGGGCACGTCGTCGGCCAACGCCAAGGCCGTCGCTACCGTGGCGGGCCGGCTTGAGGAGTTTCCCCGCTGTGTGCAGGGCTTACGGGAGGGCCGGCTGTCCCTGGATCAGGTCGGGGTGATCGCCGCCCGCGCCGGCGACGGCTCGGATGAGCATTACGCGCAGATGGCCGCGGTCGCCTCGGTCAGCCAGTTGCGCACCGCGGTCGCACTCGAACCGCGCCCCGAGCCCGATCCGCGCCCCGAGCCGCGGCGTTCGATCACTAAGTCCGGTGATGAGACCTCGACCAAGTGGCGCATCACCCTGCCCCATGACGAGGCCGCCCTGTTCGACGCGGCGCTGGCCTCACATCGGGAGGCGTTGATCGCGCAGTGGACACACGATCACAACGAAAGCTCCTCCGACACTGCACCACCCATGCCGAACACCGTCGATGCGTTCATGCGCCTGGTGACCGACAGTTGGGATGCCGACGCGGCCCGGCGCCCGCACGGCCAGCACACCACCGTCGTGGTCCACGTCGACGTCGAACAACGCGCCGCCGCCCTGCATCTGGCGCCGCTGCTCTCCGACGCTGATCGCCAATACCTGACCTGTGATGCCACCTGCGAGGTCTGGTTCGAACGCCACGGCCAACCCATCGGCGCGGGTCGATCCACGCGCACCATCAATCGTCGGCTGCGCCGCGCCCTGGAGCACCGCGACCGCACCTGTGCGGTCCCCGGCTGTGGGGCCACCCGCGGCCTGCACGCCCACCACATCCGACACTGGGAAGACGGCGGCCCCACCGACCTGACCAACCTGGTCTTGCTGTGCCCGTTTCACCACCGGGCACACCACCGCGGCGACATCACCATCACCGGCCCCGCCCACCGACTCACCGTCGTCGACAGCGACGGCGACCCCCTGACCGACCGATCACTGGCACGACCACCCAACCAGCCGCCACCCGATGTCCCACCCTGCCCAGGACCCCTCGGCGAACGCGCAGACTGGCGCTGGTACCACCCCTACGAACCCAACCCACCACCATCACAGAACTGAGGCTGGCCCCTTGCGGCAACCATTTTCCGACCTCGTGATACAGATGAAATCGATTGGCGTATCGGGCTTTCGAGAACCGCGCTAGTTTTCGGGCACGGCAACCGGCGCAGGTTGCGGCCCGTAGCGGAAGATGGCCAGGCTCGCCGCAACCACCACGGCCGTCAGACCGATCACCGGTGCGACCATGAAGCGGGACATCGTCGCACCGACCGCCGCCCCTGCCAGCATCGTCACAACCACGCTATAGCGCAGCTTTTCACGTTGCCCGGTCCCGCCCGCAAGCCGGCTTTCACTGCCGATGCCGACGATCGTCGACGTCAGCACCGTGGTACTCAACTCCTGGATACCGAACTGACGCGCTGCTGCGTTCTGAGCGCCGAAGATGATCGCCAGTCCGGCGATCAGCAGCAGCTTGCCGTTGTCGTGATACGCCAGCACACCGGTACCCGCCAGGATCGCCAGCGCGGTCAGCAGCACCACTTCGGTGCCCAGTGCGGCGGTGATCCAGACCCGCACCTCGTAGGCGAGATGGCGGGCGAACCGTCCGCCAATGATGGTGCCCACCACGAAGCTGGCGAAAGAGACCACCGCTGCGGTCATGTCGACACCGGAGTGCGGCACGAACCAGAAGCCCAGGAAGATCACGTTGCCGGTCATGTTGGCCACGAACACGTGGCCCAGCACCAACACGCTGATGGCGTCGACCATGCCGGTGCCGAAGGTCAGCAGTAACAGGGCGGCGACGGTGGCGCGTTCCGATACGGGTGAGGCGACGGCCATCAGGCAAGTATCGCCGTCAGAGCTGCGGAGTGAGGTCCAGGGAGGTCACCGTGGTCATCTTCGTCACCAGCCAGTGCCCGCCGTCGCGCGTCAGCTGCAGACGATAGGACAGGTAGCGCATCGCCGGGATGTTCTTGGTCAGCGGGCTTGTCGAGGTGGTGTTGGTGTAGACGAGCGCGGTGGCCTCGTCGCCGTGCAGCGACTCGACCGCCGTTCCCACCACCTGGGTGTTGTTGGTGACCTGAGCCTGCTTGTTGGTCGGCACGATCGCGTCGACGTACTTGCGGTACTGATCCTGGAAGTCACCGGAGAGGTACTTCGCGGAGCGTTCCGGCAACTTGTCCATGTCATCGGGCGTGTAGGTCCACAACGTCGTGATGGCCTCAGCCGAGGTCTTGGCGATGTCCAGCTTGGTCGCCACGGCGGCCCGGTCAGCCAGATACGGCTGGACCGCGGCGCCGGCGAACGCTCCCCCGGCGACGAACAGGGCCGCGGCGGCGCCCACCACGAGCGCAGTCCTCTTGCCGGTCAACCACTTTCGGGCGGCGGGCTGTTCCGATTCGGGCGCGAGAGCCTCTTCCTCGGCGGCTGCCGCTTCGGTCAGATCACCTGAAGCAGATTGCTGATCTTCCACTGCTGCCCTTCCTTGGTCGCGGTGACCACCCATCGACTGCCGTTCTCGATCTTCTTGCCGTCGGGCAGGGTGGTGTTGGTGGTCGCGGCGACGACGACGTCCGCGCTGCCGTCGGAGTTCCAGCGTTCGATTCCGAGGTCCTGCACGTTGCCCTTGGTCGGCTCGGCCTGCGCCACCTGGATGACGATCTCGTTCAGCTTCTCCTGGTAGAGCTTGGCGAACTGGCCGGTGCCCTGAGCCAGAATCTTGTTGGCATAGTCGTTGGCGTGGAACGGATCCGGCGAGGTGTAGTCGGTGACGAATCCCCGCACGAAGCTCAGCACCGTCACGTCACGGACCGCGTCCCGGCGTTGCGTCTCGCGGTCCACCAACATCAGCGCGCTGACGGTCACCGCACCGATGATCGCCACGGCCGCCAGCGCGGCCACCGCAGCCAGAATCCACCGGCGCGGCGTCGGGTCAGGCATCCGGAAGATGCCCTCGGTACCCGGCTCGACCTTGCGGCGCGGGCTCATCGGCCCTGCCCCTGCGCGGCGGAGTTCGGCTTGGCCAGCACCGTGATGTTGGAGACCTGCCACTGGCCGTCGGCGGCCTTCTCGAAGTTCGCCCGGATCGTCGCGGTGATCATTCGTTGTTTGGGCGCCTCGCCGCGCTGGCCCTGCATCAGCAGGAGCATCACCGCAGAGTCGGGCGTATTAGTCAGCACCGCGCTGTTGGTCACCCAGTAGTCGTTGTCGACCGGTCCGGCCTTGCGCACCGCGTCCTGCTGGGCGACCAGCTGCGGCCGGTAGCCGTCGGTGACCAGGCCGCGGGCCCGGGCGAAATCGGCGTCGATACTCGCGGCGTCGTAGCTGAGCGTGTTCTCCACGATCTTGGGCCCCTGCGCAGCAACCTGCCTGCGGGCATCGTCGACGGCGTGGTCATGCCGGTACACCGACAGGTAGTTCAGTCCGGCAGCGGCCAGCGCGATCACGGCCGCACCCGCCAGTACCGCTGCTCCCAGCCGGCGGCGGTCGGGCCGCTCACCGTCGATGCGGTGCGCCTCGGTGCGGGCCAGCACGTCGGCGAAGGTCCGGCCCCGGGAATCCCACAACGGCCACAGCCAGCCGACGAACAGCGGGATGGTGTCGAGCAGGTGAGCGACGTCGCGCAGCAGCAGTCGCCACGGTCCGGGCCGGCCACCGGTTCGGGTGACGACCTCGATGCCGAACAGCGACCGGCCCAGCGTCCAGCCCGCGACTGAGGGCAGTACCCAACGGTTGACGGCCACTGCCAGGAACACCACCACGGCGAAGCCGACCGACAGCCACCAGAGCCACCCACGAAGCGGCGCCGACCAGGCGACCAGCATCAGCGTTGCGAGCACTCCGATGCCGGCCAGCACGTCGACGGCGAACGCTCCCGCCCGCGCGCCCCAACCGGCCTTCGGCACGGCAGGTTCGTCGGCGACGGTGTCGACGATCTCGGTGGTGCCGGTGTCGGTCACCGTCACTTACTCACCTGGGCGAGGTCGGCGATCTTGTAGGTGCCGTTATCGGGCATCATCTTGACCCGCAGGCGATAGCCCTGCTCCTGACCCTGTGCCTCGGTATTGGAGACCTTCACGCGCAACGCGACGAGGACGTCCATCGAGCCGTCGTCGTTGTGGCGCTCGACGGCTGCGCGCATGTTGGAGACCTGAACCTGAACCTTGGCGGCCTGGTAGGCGTCGACCAGCAGGCCGCTGTACAGCGTCGCCTGCGCGCCGAAGCCACCCGTCGCGCACTCGATGATCTTGCGTTGACTGGCTTCCATCGCACTGGCGTCCGGCGCCTGGGTCGCGGTGACGCAATCCATGGCCGCTGCCACGGCAGCCTGCTCGGAGCGCGCGGTGGCCGCGCTGGTCTGGTGCGACCGCATCGCCAGGTAGCCACCCGCAGCCAAGCCGACAGCGCCGATCACAAGGGCAGCGCTGACACCGACCAGCCAACGAGGACTGCTCAAACGAGAGACACGCGGTTGCGCGGTCGCCTCGACCGGATCCACGCCCGGTTCGGCATCGTCGTCGGTGATGGGCGGGTTCTGACTCGCCTGCTCCAGCGCCTCGCTGTGTTCGGCGTCGTCACCCGGCGGGTTGGGGGTCAGCCGGCCGGAGCCAGCATCTCCTTCCATCCGTCGTCTCCTGTACTGCTCGAGTTCTTGACGCTGTACTTCACACCGTCAGGGCCGACCAACTCACCACTTTGCGGGTTGTAGACGGCCGTATTACTTGCTGCCGGAGTGTAGTTGCACGGATTGGGTTGCTGTCCGTTGCACTGCACGGTCCCCGCCCCCGGTGGACTGAGCGGATCGCTCGTCGGCGGTGTCGGCGCCGGAAGCAGGTCCGCCGGCAGCGGGTTCATCCCGTTGTTGATCGTTGGTGCCGGTATCACGGTACCGGGGTTCACCGGTTGGTCGCATCGAGCACCGGGTGCCGGGCACGTCAATATCTGGTTGGGATCGCCGATCCACGGGTTGGTACCCAGTGGCGTGTACGGCTCGTTGCTGCGGCACTCCTCCGGGGTTGCCGCCCGCTTGCCCGGGATGTCGACGCAGGGGAAGTTCCGGGCGCCACGCACCACGTTCGCCGGGGTGTCCTTGGGGATCTTGCAGTAGAGCCCGTTCTCCACCGGCTTGCGGGACAGGTCGGCCGGAGCACGCCACTGGCTGGCGGGCAGGAAGCCCGTCAGACACGGCGGCGGCTGGTTGATCGTCAGTGCGAAGTCCAGTGCGGCCTGGCCTTTATACGGCGCGGACACCGCCTGGGCCACCGACGCGCCCTGCGGCAACAGCACCAGCGACTGCTCGACACCCTTGTTGTAGCGCTTGAGCATGTCGAGGATGACTTCCAGGTTCGCCAACGTCTGCGGCAATGCCTCACGGACGTCGCTGAACACCGCGGTCACCGCATCCGCAGTCGGGGCCGCCTGGCTCAGGCCACTGCGCAACGCCTGATCCTGTGCCGCGGTCTGCGAGGCGATGCTGTTCAGGTTCGCCGCCCAGCGCTGGATCGCATCCGAGGAGTTCACCTGGCTGTCGACGACGGGCGCCGAGTTCGCGATGATGTCGTTGACATCCTGGATGTTGGTCTTGAAATCGGTGACGATCGCCTGGGTGCCGTCGACCAACCGCTGCAGTGACGGACCCAATCCGCCCACCGCCAAAGCGGTTTCGTTGAGCAGCACCGGAATCTTGTCCGCAGGCAACGCCGCGAGGCCCTTGTTGGCCGCGTCGAGGGCGGGACCGACCTCCGAGGGCACCGTGCCCTTGGTGATGGTTTGCCCGTCGGCGAAGAACTTGCTGGGATTGCCGCTGTCGGACACCAGGTCCAGGTACTGCTCGCCGACCGCCGACACCGAGTGGACGTTCGCCGAGGCATCCAGCGGGATCTTGAACTTGTCGCCGATGCTCATCGTCGCGCGCACACCGGTTTCGGTCGGCTCGACGTCGGTCACCCGGCCGATCGTGATGCCGCGATAGGTGACGTTGGCAGTGCGGTACAGGCCGCCCGAGGACGGCAGGTCTGCCTTCAGCGTGTACTGCCCGACGCCGGCCAACGTAGGCAGCCGCAGGAAGTACACCCCCAGCAGCAGCAGTGCGATCACCGTCAGTACGCCGAACACGATGAGCTGCGTCTTGATGAAGCGGGTCAACATCTACTCGTCACCCCTCACTCGCCGCGCTCGACATACGGTCCGCCCTCGGCCATGTTCGGGTGTGGCGTGAACCGCACATCCGGGATCATCGTCTGCGGATCGCGGCCCCAGGACTGCTCGAGGGCGCGCAGCATGCCGGAGACACCGGTTCCGGTGAGGAACGCGTTGTCGAGCGCACTGAGCGTCAGGTCGAACGTGGCTGAGGTGTTGATGTAGTCACCGCGGATCACCTTCGGGATGTTGTCCACCGGGTACGGCGCCGTGATCACCAGCTTGAGGGCGTCGATCATGTACGGGCCGGCCTTGCCCAGCTGCTTGAGCGGGCGCTGCAGGTTCGCCAGGTTGGTGTCGAGATCCGCCCGAGCCGACGACAACGTGTTGGCGGTGACGTTGCTGAACCGGCCCAGTGCCTCGACGGCGCCGGTGAGCTTGTCCCGGGAATCCGCGAAATACTTGACCAGCGGCGGGAATTCGGTCAGCACCCGGTCAAGGGTGGCATTGCGGCTCGCGACGATCTGCAACAGCTCGTTGGTGGAGTCGATGGCGCGGGTCAGGTCCTCGCGCTGCTGGTTGAGCTGATCGGTGAAGGTGTCCAGCTTGCCAAGGAAGTCGCGGATCTGATCGGCATTGCCCGACAGGATGTTGGCGACCTCGGTCTGGATCACTTCGAGGTTGGGGATGCCGCCACCGCGCAGCACGGTGGCGATGCTGGCCAGCGTGCGCTCGGTGGTGGGGAACGACTGCGCGTTCTTCAGCGGAATCGTCGCGCCGTCGCGCAGCGGCTCCGGTGAGGGATCCGGCGGCGGGTCCAACTGGACGTGCTGGGTACCCAACAGACTTGTCTGGCCGATCCGCGCAATTGCGTTGGCGGGCAACTTGACTCCGGGCTGAATATCCAGAGTCAGCGTGGGGATCCAGTTCTTGAGCTCGATTGCCTTCACCG
Organism: Mycobacterium sp. NBC_00419; assembly: GCF_036023875.1. Classification (NCBI taxonomy): domain Bacteria; kingdom Bacillati; phylum Actinomycetota; class Actinomycetes; order Mycobacteriales; family Mycobacteriaceae; genus Mycobacterium; species Mycobacterium sp. NBC_00419. Next base: position 3,021,802 of record NZ_CP107931.1, on the reverse strand, counting down.
AGCCCACGAAGACGTCGGCAACCCGGACCCGGCTGTTGACGTTGAGCGCCAACGTATCCGGCATTTGGACGTAGACAATCATCTTGTCCCTGCCGCTGCCGGGGCCACCCGGCAGCGGGACGTTGGCGATACCGCGCCAACCGCAGGAGGTCAGCACCAGCGCCGCCACGGTCAGCACCAGCGCACGCCAGCCGTACCGGCGAGTGGAACTCATGAACGCGCTCACTGTCCGCTCCCCATCTCAGCCGGCAGTGCCGGACCCGCCGGGGCGGGGGCTGCCGGGCCAGGTGCCGGTGCGCCACCGTTGATCTGCTGCGACACCGGAAGCGGTCCGGGAATCACACCCGGCGCAGGCGCCGGCGGAGGCGGAGCACCCGGGTACCACGGCGGCGGCAACGGGTTGTACTCGCTGTAGGAGTTCGACGGGGCGCCACCCGGGGGGCCGGCCGGCGGAATCGACGTCGGGTCTGGCCCGCCCATCAGCGCGGCCAGTGAGTCCGGGGTGAGCATGTTGGCGGTGAACGCCTGCACGTCGACACCCTGCATGCCGGCCGCCACGATCCAGCCCGCCTCGTGGTTGCCGTGCGAGAACAGCGTGTCGCGCGACCAGATACCCGGCACCGTCGTGTCCTTGTATCCGGGCGGCGGCTGCAGGCGCGGCTCGGAGTAGGCGATGTACTTCGGCAGCGTCTCGGCCGTGGAGAACTGGTTGACGCCGAACGGCGGGAAATTGAACTTGGTCGCGTCCAGGATCGGTGCCAGATACTGCGCGCACATCTCGGCCGAATCCTGATACCCCAACCGGCTTCCCGCCTGGATCGCGCTGCAGAGGAACTGCATCGGGTTGGCCCAGCTGGCGATCGTCGGGACGGCCACCAACGCGCCGTGGGTCGGGTGATAGATGTTCTGCAGGTTGGCGGCCAGGTTCGGGTACACGTGCAACACCGTCTCGATGCCGTTGCGGGCATCGGGCTGCATCAGCGCATTGGTGGTGTCGGCCAGGTTGTTGATGTCCTTGCTGAGCACCGATCCGTTGTCGTCGACGAACTTGCGCGCCGTCGTCAGCAGGGTGTTGATGTCCTTGACCGCGTTGGCCACTTCCTGGTCGCTGTTGGTGAACGAGTTGGTGAACGTGGCCAGGTCGGTGTTGAGCGCCACCAGCTGCTGGTCGCTCTTGTGCAGGGCGTTGACGAACAGCGCCAGGCTCTTGAGGACGCCGAAGAAGTCACCGCGGCCCTCGTTGAGCGCGGTCACCGCGTCCGAGAGCCCCCGGAACGTCTTGTTGATCTGCTCGCCCTTGCCCTCCAGGCCATTGGCGAACGATTCCAGGGCATCGCCGAACGGGCCCTTGGGCTGATCCTTGGTGGGGCCCAGGGTCGTGACGAGTTCGGAGATCTGGTTGCGCAGGTCGTCCCACTCGACCGGCACCTGGGTGCGCTCGATCGGGATGACCGCGTTGTCGGCCAGTACCGGTCCGCCGGTGTAAGCCGGGGCCAGCTGGATCACGCGTGAGGCCACCAGGCTCGGGTTGAGGATGGTCGCGGACGCGTCGGCGGGCACCTTGTACTTGTTGGCGTAGTGGAAGGTGACCTTCATCTTGTCGCCGGCGGGCTCGATCTTGTCGATGTTGCCGACCCTGACACCCATGATCTGGACGCGGTCACCCGGGTAGAGCGCCAGCGCCTCGGAGAAGTAGGCGACCACGGTGTTGGTGGTCATCTTCTTGTAGAGCTGCCAGCCCACCAGGGCCCCGACGAGGCCGATGATGACGGCGAGGGTGCCGATGATGACCGACATCCGCGACATCTTCGGCAAGCCCAGATTGCGCACGTTCAATTTCGTCGACATCGGTTAGGCTCCCCCTCCCTGATCGACGGGTGCCAGGTCGCCGACCGGCGGCACCTGCGGACCCGGACCCGGCGGCGGGATCGGGCCGACGAGTGCGTTGGGCGGCGGGGCGTATCCGGGGATGTCGGTGGCCGGTCCCGGTGTCGGGGCGACCGGCACCGTGCGAGCTCCCGGCGGGCCGGGAGCCAACGGTGCGGCCGGTACGCCCTGCAGGCTCGGCGAGAGCTCACCCGGGAAGGCGGCACTCGGGACACCGGGGCTGTAGCCCGCGGCGGGGTTGGGTGCCGAGATCGGCACGTCGGCCGTCGGGTAGCCCGGTCCGCCGAACGGTCCCTGCGTCAGGCCCGCACACGGCAGCGGGTTGCCGGTTGTCGGGATGCCATCCGCGGGCGGTGTGTACGAGCAGGGTGAGCCCGGGCCGACTGCGGGGCCCGGATGGTCCGGGGTGCCTTCCAGCGGTGTCGGGGCCGGCGGCGGCGCACCGTTGGGCTGACGCTGACCGTTGGGGTCGGGGAACCGGAAGGCCGGCAACCCGGCGTTGCGCCAGAACTCCTCGGGATCGATACCGCGCTTCTTGAACGCGGCATCCACCCACGGCTGGAGGATCTGATACGGAATCAGGTTGACCACCAGGGTCTTGAAGTACGGACCCGAGCCGATGGCCTCGGCCAGTGCGCCCATGAACTTCGACGCCGTGATGAACACGTCGGCGAGGTCGGTCTTGTGTTTGGCCAGCACACCGCTGATCGTTTCGAGCTGCGTCAGAACGTGATTCAGGTTCGGGTTGTCGTTGATGAACCCGGCGAACTGCTGGGAGATCTGCGAGATGTTCGCCAGCAGATAGTCGATGGCGCGGCCACGCTCGTTGACGGCGGCCAGCAGGGTCTGCGCATTGACCGCGAGCCGGTTGATCTGCTCGCTGCGGTTGCCCAGCACGGCGGCGACCTTGTTGGCGTTGGCTAGCAGCAGCTTGAACTGGTCGTCACGCTTGCCGATGGTGTCCGAGAAGCGCGCCACGCCGTCAAGCGCCGCACTCAGGTGCGGGTAAGTCTGATCAATGGTCTCCGACAACACATTCAGCGACTGCTTGACCGTCTGAAGGTCCCAGCCCTGGGCGGCCTTGGTGACGTCGAAGACGGCGTCGTAGATCTGATACGGCGTGCTGGTCTGGCCCACCGGCAGAATGCCGCTCGGCTTGAGGACCTTGTCGCCGCGGGGCTCCACCTCGATGGCACGCCGGCCCAGGATCGTCTCGGTGCGGATCGCCATTCGGCTGTCAGTACCGACCTGCTTGTCGCCCAACGAGAAACCGACGAGCACGTGGTCGCCTTCGATGTCCAGCGACTTGACCGACCCGACCTCCATGCCGGCGATGCGCACCTTGTCACCGGGGTTGATGCCCGCCGAGTCGGCGAACTGGCCGTAGTACATCGGCTGCGCGAACAGCTGCGGAACGCTCGCAAAGCTCTGGCCCACGGCGACGACCAGAACCACGATCACGATGCCGGCCAGACCGTTCTTGATCCGGTTGGGTGTCTCTAGTGTCCTCATTGCGGGGTGCACCTACCCGTCGGCTGCTGGGTGATCTTCACGGTGCGCACCGGGCCGCCGGGCTGCAGGCCATTGAGCTTGAGGTTGATGTCGCACAGGTAGAAGTTGAAGAAGTCGCCGTAGATACCACCGGCGCGGCCGATGATCTTGATGGCTTCGGGCAGCTTGGTCAGCAGATCGTCGAGCCGGTCCTGCTGGTCGACCAGCGGCTGCTGAACCGTCTCGATCTTGGCGATCGTGTCCTTGAGGATCGGCCGATCGTCGGCCAGCAGGTCGCCGAGTGTGCCGGAGGCGTTGCTGATGTCGGCGATCGAGTTGGCCAGCGGATCGGCGCGGTTACGCAGCCCGGTGATCAGCACCTCGAGGTTGTTGACCGTCTGGTCGAATTCCTTCTCGTGCTTGACCGTCGTGGCCAGCACGGTGTTCAGGTTGGTGATCACGTCACCGATGGCCTGGTCCCGGTCGGCCAGCGCCGAGGTCAACTGCGCGGTCTGGTCGAGGATGTCGTTGATGGTGCCGCCCTGACCCTGGAAGACGGTGATCAGCGAGGACGCGATGGTGTTGACCTTCTCCGGATCGAGCGCCTTGAACAGCGGCTTGAAACCACCGATCAGCGCGTCGAGATCCAGTGCCGGCTGGGTGCGGGCCAGCGGGATGAACCCGCCGGGCGGCAGCACGCGGTCCGCACCTTCACCGGTACCGCGCTCGAGGTTGACGTAGCGGTTGCCGATCAGGTCCTGGTAGCGGATCTGCGCGGTGGTGGACTGGAACAGCGGCAGGGTCCGGTCGACGTTGAGGGTGACCTGAACCCGACGGCCACCGTCGAGAAGCTTGAGGTTGGAGACCTTGCCGACCTCGACGCCGCCGGCGCGGACGAACTCCCCGTCCCGCAGCCCGCTGGCATTGCTGAATTCCGCGGTATAGGCGGTGGTCCGGTCGAACCGGAACTGCCCGAAGACGACGATGATGATCGCCGTGAACAGCAGCAGCACGAACGAGAATGCCCCGAGTTTGAGTGCGGTGCCGGTGATTTTCATGGGTTGATCGTGTTCTCCCCGACTTGGCGTCCCCAGACGTACTCGTTGAGGAGCGGCTGACCCAACTCGAAGTGGTTATAGGGGGCGATCGAGGCGCCGTCGTCGACGACCAGGTACGGCGCCGGCCAGAAGTTACGGTTCACCTCTTGCCAGCAGCCGGGCGCACCGCCGGGCCCGCCGCGGCCGTTGATCCGGGGCAGGTTGTCAGGGTAGACGTAGGGATTGGCGGCACCCAGCAACTCGGTCACTGTGTTGAGCGAATATCCGTTGCCGCCAAAGGAATCCAGCGCCGGCTGCAGCGCCAGGGCCTCGTTGCGAATCTGGCAGTACAGCTGCGGGCTGTACTTGTCCAGAAGCTGGGTGGTCGGCACGAGATCGGACATACCACGCACGAAATAAGGTGCGCCACGCTCGAATACGTCGGCGCCGGTGTTGCCGAAGCCGGTGGCCGCCAGCAGCGCGGCATCGAGGTCACCCTGCTGCGCGTTGAGGCTGCGGGCGGTGGTTGACGCGTTGTCCAGGAAGCTCCAGAAGTCGGGGCTGGCCTTGGTGTAGACGTCCGCCAGGTTCGCCAATTGCTTGATGTTGGAGCGGATCTGGGGCATCTGCGGGTTGATGTCGTCGAGGACCGCGTTGCCGGCGAGGATCGACTGGCCGAACTTGGTGCCCAGCCCGTTCAGCGCTTCGGCGGCCGCACTCAGGGTCAGGTTGAGCTTGACCGGGTCGACCTTCTCCGAGATCGACGTCAGCGTCTCGAACAACGTGTTGAACTCGGTGGTCACGTGCGTCACGTCGATCACGTCGGAACTCGTGATGCGCGCCTTGCTCGGATTCTCCGGACTGGTGAATGCCACGTATTTGTTGCCGAATACGGTGCTGGCCTTGATCTGGGCATCGACGTTGGCCGGGATGAGCTTGATGAAACGCGGCTGGATCTCGAGGTTGAGCTGAGCCGCCTGCTGGCCGTCCCGGTTGATGGCCGAGATGGTGCTCACGCGGCCGATCTCGACGCCGTTGTAGGTCACCTTCGAACCCGGATCCATCACCAGACCGGCACGGTCGGAGACCATCGTCAACGATGTCTTCGGTGTCAGCTCGCCGCGCCACTGCGCGTAGATCAACGCCCCGATCAGGGCGGCGATGATCAGGAACACCACCCCCGCCAACTTGAGCGGGGGTCGGCGAGACGCGTTCAACGGATGTGAGGGCATGGCGCTAAACCGTGAGGTTGAAGTTCGGGTTGGTGCCGTACAGCGCCAACGAGGCCAACAAGACAACGGTCGCCACCGCGACCAGTGACGCGCGCATCGACACCCCGACCGCCTCGCCGACGCCGACCGGGCCGCCGCTGGCGTTGTAGCCGAAGTAGCAGTGGTTGATCATGACGAACATCGCGATGATGATCGCGACCACGAACGACCAGAACACGTCGTCGGGCCGCAGGAACGTGCGGAAGTAGTGGTCGTAGGTGCCCGTGGACTGACCGTAGAACACCGTCGTGGTCAGCTGCGCCGCCAGGAACGACAGCAGCAGCGCCATGGCGTAGAGCGGGACGATGACCACGATGCCGGCCAGGATTCGCGTCGACACCAGGTAGCTGACCGACTTGATGCCCATCACCTCGAGGGCGTCGATCTCCTCGGCAATGCGCATGGCGCCCAGCTCCGCGGTGGCGCCGGCGCCGACGGTGGCCGCCAGCGCGTGGCCGGACACCAGCGGGGCCACGACGCGCACGTTGACCAGAGCGGCCACGAAGCCGGTGAACGCCTCGACACCGATATTGCCCAGCGAGGCGTAACCCTGGATGGCGATCAGCGAGCCGCCGGACAGCGTCACGAAGCCGACGATGGCGATCGTGCCGCCGATCACCGCCATCGCACCGGTGCCCATGCCGATCTCGGCGATCAGTCGCAGCGTCGCGCGCCGGTAGTAACGCAGCGCGTGGGGAATCTGGCCGACCGCGGTGATGGTGAACCAGGCGACCTTGCCGACGTTCTCGGCGAACCGGCCGGGGGCCGACGCCCACTTGGTGGCGGAGTTGTAGGCGCGGGGGTACCGACTCCGCAGGACTGCTGATGTGCTCATGTCACCGCCCCGTTCCGAATCGGACACCGATGGTCGTCAGCACCACGTTCACGGCGAACAACGCGACGACCGAGAGAACCAGCGTCTCGTTGACCGCGGTGCCCAGGCCCTTGGCGCCGCCGGACACCGTCAGGCCGCGGTAGCAGCCCACCAGTCCGGCGATCAACCCGAAGATCAGTGCCTTGACGATGGAGATGATGACCTCGGGAAGTCCGGTGATCAGGGTCAGGGTCGACAGGTAGGCGCCGGCCGACACGTTCTGGCCGTAGACGCCGAAGATGAATCCGCCGACCAGACCGATGGTGATGACGGCGCCGTTGAGCAGGACCGCCACGAAGGTGGAGGCGACCACGCGCGGCAGCACCAGCCGGTGGATCGGATCGATACCGAGCACTTCGAGCGCGTCGATCTCTTCGCGGATGGTGCGGGCGCCGAGGTCGGCGCAGATGGCCGTCGATCCCGCGCCGGCCACCACGAGCACGGTGACGATCGGGCCTAGCTGCGTGACGGCGGCCAGGGCCGCACCGGCGCCGGAGGCATCGGCAGCGCCGAACTCCACCAACAGGATGTTGATGGTGAAGATGATGAGGATCGTGTTCGGGACGGCCACGGCCACCGTGGGCAGGAACGTCACCCGGAACAGGAACCAGCTCTGCAGGACGAACTCACGGAACTCGAACGGCCATTTGGTGATCGCCTTGGCGGTGAGCACACACATCCGGAAGAACCCGCCGACCGCGTTCAGCGGCGCGCGCATCCGGTCCTGGACATAGGCCGACACGGCCGTCGACGCGGTCACCGGGAGGCCTCCGTGACGAGATCGGGTTCGCCGTTGCGGCACAACATCTGCATGCCTGGCACTAACCCTCCTCGCCCCGACGCGCAACCTGTGACCGGCGTCACCCTACCGATGGGTAGTAACGCGGACCACAGGAATGTACCCGATGGAAAGCGGGCGGTGCACCGCATCTGCACTATTAGCCCTCCAACGTAATCTGTCCGGATCTTTCGCATGGGTAAACGTGTCTGTGGTCAGCCGGGATTTGCTGTATCCGAACCTGTTTCGGGTGCAGCGCCCGGATCGACGCTGGCGCCGAACCGAATTCGCAGCTCGGTCTTGAGTACCTTACCGGCAGGGTTGCGGGGCAGTGCATCAACGATTTCGAGAGCCTTGGGGTGTTTGTAGCGAGCCAGCCGCTCCTCGAGGAAGTCGGCCAGATCGGCCAGCCGAAGGTGCGCCTCGTTGATCGCAGCAACCGCCACCGGCACCTCGCCCCACTTGGCGTGCGGCCGGCCGATGACGGCAACTTCGGCGATCGCCGGGTGGGCCGCCAGGGCGTTCTCCACCTCGGCGCAGTAGATGTTCTCGCCTCCGGAGATGATCATGTCCTTCTTGCGGTCGACCACCCACACGTAACCCTCGTCGTCCATACGGACCAGATCGCCGGAGTGGAACCAGCCGCCGGCGAAGGCCTCCGCGGTCGCCTGCGGGTTGTTCCAGTAACCGGCCATCAGCGTGGGCGCCCGGTAGACGATCTCGCCGACCTCGCCCACCGGGACGTCGTTCATGTCCTCGTCGACCACCCGCGCCGCGACGGTGGGGATGACCTTGCCGACCGATCCGAGCTTCCGGATGGCGTCGTCGCCGAGCAGCATGCAGGTGACCGGGGACATCTCGGTCTGCCCGAAGGCGGCCAGGATCTTGCTGTCGGGGAACGTCGCGGCCATCTGGCGCAGCAGCGTGTCCGACGCCGGCGCCGCGCCCCAGGACAATGCCCGCAGCCGGACATCTCGGGGCTTGGCCTGCTGGGCCGCGCACACCGCCTGCCACTGGGCAGGCACCAGGAAGATGCCGGTGACTTTCTCGGCCTCGAGGACATCGAGTAGTTCACCCGGATCGAATCCGCCCAGGGGGTGGATGACTGTCGGGGTGCCCAGCAGCAGGCCGCCGAGAGTGTTTCCGATGCCGGCGATGTGGAACAGCGGCACCCCGATGAAGCCGACGTCGTGGTTGATGTCGGGTGCGGTGGTGTACATCGACGTCATCGCCTGGGCGCTGAGATTGGCGTGGGTCAGCACCGCGCCCTTCGGGCGTCCGGTGGTGCCCGAGGTGTACATGATCAGGGCCGCATGGTCGTTGGGAATGTCGACCGGCTCGGGTGGCTCTCCCGCTTCGGCGAGGAGGTCCTCATAACCGAGCACATCGGTGTCGCCGGCCTCGCCGGACACGATGACGGTGGACAGCGCGGGGGCCAGATCGCGGACAGCTTTGGCGACGTCGGCCAGCACCGGCTCGGTGACCACGACGGCGGCTTCGCAGTCCTGGACGAGGAACGCGAGTTCGGGCGGGGTGAGCCGGAAGTTCACCGGTACCGCGATCGCGCCGAGCCGATTGACCGCCAGGGTCGCTTCGACGAACTCGGGCCGGTTGAGCATCAGCACCATGACGCGGTCGCCGAAACGGACCCCGCGCCGGCTCAGAGCGCCGGCCAGTCTGGTGACCCGATCGTCGAACTGCGTCCATGTCGTGGTCTTGCCCATGAACCGGATCGCGGTGGCGTCCGGTTGCATCAGCGCATGGCGGGCGAGCTGGTTGGCCCAGTTCTGGCGGCGCGACAGATACGGCTGCTCAGTGGCCGTCGTCAACTGTGTGGTCACCTCGTCCTGTGCTCCGTTCGCCTGCTGTGAACGTTGGGTGAACGCGATACCAGAAAGCTCGATCGCCGTTATATTTGATCAAATCTGATGTCGCCCGCGTCACACTATTGGTTACCGGCGGCCCACACAAGTCCTCGGAGGTCACGTGAACGCACCGACCTCAGCACGCCCGGCGAACCCCCCGCGACCTCGCCGTTCCCAGCTGGCCGACGAGGTCGCCCAGCACCTGCGCGAGGCGATCATGACGGGCAGCCTGCGGCCGGGGACCTTCATCCGGCTCGACGAGACGGCCGCCCAACTCGGGGTCAGCATCACCCCGGTCCGGGAGGCTTTGCTGACCCTGCGCGGCGAGGGGATGGTGCGCCTGGAGCCCCGCCGCGGCTACGTCGTGCTGCCACTGAGCCGCCAGGACATCGCCGACATCTACTGGTTGCAGGCGACCATGGCCAAGGAGCTCGCCGCCTCAGCCGTCGAGCGCTTGACCGACGAACAGATCGACGAACTGGCCCACGCCAATGACATCCTGGCGAGCGCCGTCCTCGACGGCGACCCGGCAGCCATCGCCGCTGCCGAATTCAGCTTCCACCGGTCGTTCAACCGGGCCACCGGGCGCATCAAACTGTCCTGGTTCCTGCTGCACGTGGCGCGCTACATGCCCCCGCTGATCTACGTCACCGATATGGCCTGGGGTCACGCGGCGGTCGAGAACCACCGCCAACTCATCGACGCGCTGCGCCGCCGCGACCGGGAGACGGCGATGGGGCTCGTCGAGCAGGAGTTCGCCGACGGTGCCGCACGGCTGATGGAACAGCTCGAAACCAGCGGAATCTGGCGCTGACGCGTCAGGTGGCGGCTAGCTGCTCGGCGCGAGTCTTAAGACTGTTGGCCAGGTGCTCGAGCACGTCGCCGGTCAGTTTCTTGACCATCAGGCTGGGCACCGGCATCGAGGTCTCCACCTCGAGGTCGACGGTCAGCAGGCTGGCCGGGCCCATCGCCACCACCGAGAACAGCTGATCCTGCTTGGTGAACAGGTCACCCTGCTGAAGCACCGTCTGGATCTGACCCTCGCCCGGGTAGTAGACGGCCTGGATGAAGGTGCTCTCGTGGCCCTGGATGACCGTGTCGATCCGCAGCTGGCTGGGCCGGCCGTCGTCATAGCGCGCCAGGATGTAGACGGCTTTGACCTCGTCATTCCACTCGGGGTACGCCTCGAAATCGGCGACGATGCCCAGGATCGACGTGGCGTCGGCGTTGACCTCTAGCGTTTTGGAGACGAGCGGCATCGGCCGATCATATCCAGCTGCGCAGGGCGCCTAGGCGTGCGCCTTGTCGGCTGCGCCGCGGCCTTCGACGGCACCGAGCGGTGATTCCACCCGCACCTTCTCGTCGCGGATCAGGCCGCGCAGCAGGGCCGTGCTGAACTCGGCGGCGATCTCCTTGGCGCTGCGCCGGCCGTCGGGCCGTAGCCAGCGGTAGGCACCCAGGGTCATGCCGATGTAGCCCAGGGCCACCACGTGCGAGTCGCACTCGTAGAACTCCCCGCTGGCGATGCCGCGGTCGATCAGGCCGGTCACGTGCTCGAAGACCTGGGTCTCCTTGTCGCGCACCTCGGCGACCTGCTCGTCGGTGAACCACTCGGTGATGTAGGGCTGCTCCTGGAAGTACACCGCCGCCCCCTCGGGGTTGTCGGCGATGTTGTTCAGCAGCCGCACGGTGTACTGGTAGAGCGCCTCACGGGCGGTCCAGGACGGGTCGTCGTGCACGGCCAGCAAGGTGTTGTCGGCCGCCCGCTGGTAGATGTCGAACAGGATCAGCGACTTACTGGCGTAGTAGTGGTACACGGTGGCCTTGTTCAGGCCGACGACGTCGGCGACGTCATCCATCCGGGTGCCGTGATAGCCACGGGCGGCGAACAGCTTGGTGGCGACGGCCAGCAGCTCTTCGCGCCGGGTCATCCCGTTCTCGGGTGGCATGGTTGTCCTCGCTCGTCCTACTCCGACCGCAGCCGGCTATCTATCAACTGGTTGGACAGTTTAGGCAATGGCGATGATCGGTGTTGCAGTGCGTGCCGTCGGGCTAGACTCCCGGACAGTAAGTGCGGAGCTGGAATGCCTCGAAGTTGCGGCCGAAGGATGCGGAGGAAATAGGTATGGATCCGAATCCGGATTATGACGCGAGCGACGAGGTCGAGTATTTCTTCAGCTGGCTGCCCTGGGCATTGCGTGGGGTCTACCCACCGCCCGCCTACCCGCCGGTTTAGCCGAGCGCCCTCTCACCACTGCCGCCGCCGTTGACGGCCGGCCTGCGGGCCATGCTCGCCCGCGACCCTAATGAATCGCACCGTGCCGCGAGCTCCCTGGAGCTGTTGTTCGACCTGGTCTTCGTCGTCGCTGTGTCCCAGGCCTCCGGCGCGCTGCATCACCTGTGGGAAGAGCAGCACTTCGCGCACGGGATCGCCGCGTACGCGATGGTGTTCTTCGCGATCCTCAATGCCTGGATCAACTTCACCTGGTTTGCCAGCGCGTACGACACCGACGACTGGCTCTACCGGCTGACCACCTTCGTCCAGATGGCCGGCGCCCTGACCATCGCCGCGGGTGCGCAACGCGCCATGCTGGACAACGACTTTCGGGCCATTGTCATCGGCTACGTCATCATGCGGGTGGCGATGGCGGCCCAGTGGACGCGCGCCGCGATCAGCGACCCGGAGTACCGCGGCACCTGTGTGCGCTACGCCGTCGGCATCATCGTGGCCCAGTCACTGTGGGTCGCGTGGGCGGTGTTCGGCGGTCCGGTGTGGCTGTTCCCGGTGCTCGCTGCCGCGGACCTCTCGGTCGCCGTGATCGCCGAACGTCACCAGACGACGAATTATCACCACAGCCACATCGCCGAGCGATACGGCCTTTTCACCCTCATCGTGCTTGGTGAATCCATTCTGGCAGTGGCCAATTCGATCATCGGCGGCATGTCCAACGCAGCGGAGCGCAATGGGCTGATCCTCGTCGCGGCGTGCTCACTGGTGATCGTGGCCGCGATGTGGTGGATCTATTTCGACCGTCCGCAGCGCGACCACGCGGTCAGCTTGCCGCGGGCGTTCTTCTGGGGTTACCTGCACTACTTCATCTTCGCCTCGGCGGCGGCATTCTCGGCGGGCGTGGAGGTCGCAGTGGCCGAACACCTCGGCGAGGGCCACCTGCCCCATGTCGCGGCCGGCCTGACGCTGACCGTTCCGCTTGCCGTGTTCCTGTTCTCGACGTGGCTGGTGCTCGACTCGCTGCGCCGCGACGCACTTCAGGCGGTCGGCACCGTCGCACTGACGGTGGCCATGCTGGCCAGCGCGCTGCTGCCCAACCCCCTGGTCGGTGCCGCCGCCGTGATGGTCGCGGCGGCCGCACTGGTCAGCTGGCGCCACGCCGCTCAAAGCGCTTAAGCGGCAGCCGCTTTCACCGCCCGGCCGACCTCGGAACGCAGCCGGGTGTATTCCGGGGAACGGCGCAGCTCGTCGGGATCGATCCCGGTACGCGGCAGATCGACCGGCAGATCCAGAGCGACCTGACCGGGACGGCGGGTCAGCACCACGATCCGAGAGCCCAGGAAGGCGGCCTCGTCGGCGCTGTGGGTGACGAACACCGTCGTGCGGCCCGACTCGGCGCTGACCTGACGCACATCCTCCTGCAACCGTTCCCGAGTCAGCGCGTCGAGCGCGGCGAACGGTTCGTCGAGAAGCAGCAGCGAGGTCTCGGGGCGCTCGGAGGCCAGTGCCCTGGCGATGGCCACCCGCTGCTGCTGACCCCCGCTGATCTCCCAGATCTTGCGGTCCGCGATGGCTTCGAGCCCGACGCGGTGCAGCAGCTCATCGCGCCGGTGAGCGCGCCGTTCCCGCGGCGTCCCCGCGTACTTCAGCGCCAGCTCGATGTTGCCGCCGACATTGCGCCACGGAAACAGCCTGGGCTGCTGGAAGACCACACCCGCGGTCTTGCCGGGCACCGGATTGCGGCCCGAGACCGTCAGGTCACCCTCGGTCGGCGATTCGAACCCGGCGATCAGCCGGAGCAGCGTGCTCTTGCCGCACCCGGAGGCACCCACCAGCACCAGGAACGATCCCGGTTCGACGTCGAGGTCTACCGGTCCCAGCGCGGTCGTCGTGCCGTAGCGGTGCGCCACACCCCGAATGTGGATGCCGCCGTCGGTGTGTGAGCCCGCGCCGGTTGGCGCCTGGGCGCCTGCCACCGTCTCACTTGGTGATGACATCGGGCAGACCTTGGGTATAGATGGCGTCCTGGAACGTCTTCAGCGGTGCAGCAGCAGGGATCTGCTTCTGCTCGGCGAGGAACTGCGAGGCGCTCTCCAGGTTGGCGGCGATGTTGCCCGGGTTACCTTCGGTGCCCAGCCACTGCGGTGAGGCGACCTCCTGCGGTGTCAGGTACACGCCCTGCTTGAGCTGGCCTTCGACCTCGGCCGGGGACAGCCCGATCTCAGCGGCGATGGCCTTTGCCGCCGCGGCCGGATCGTCCTTGATCACGGTCAGTGCCCGCGCCTGCTGCTTGCGCCACACGTCGACGACCTCGGGCTTGTCCTTGGCGAAGGAGTTCGCCACCGCGGCCAGGTCGAGGGTCGGCTTGCCGTCCTGGGCCAGCTGCCGGCTGGTGATCAGGTCCTTGCCGGTCTTGCGCAGCTGATCCAGCGTCGGCAACCAGGTGTAGGCCGCCGCGATGTCGCCGCGATCCCAGGCCGCCAGGATCGCCTGGGGCTGCAGGTCGATCAGCTGAACATCGCTGGGCGACAAGCCATTCTGGGCCAGTGCGGCGAGCAGGCTGTAATGCGCGGTGGACGCGAACGGGGTGGCGACACGCTTGCCCCTGAGGTCGGCGATCGAGTTGATGCCGGAGCCGTTGCGGGCGACCAGCGCCTCGTTGTCGCCTGCGACGTCGAGGACGAAGGCCACGCTGTAGGGAATGTTGAGCGGGGCCGACAGGCCGCGCGCCACCGGGCTGGAGCCTAGGGCGCCGAAGTCGAGTTCCTTGGCGATGAAGGCGGTGTTCACGTCGGCGCCGGAGTCGAACTTGATCCACTTGATGTTGTAGTCCGGCAGCGCGTCTTCCAGCCACCGGTTGTTCTTGACGATGAGGTCGCCGCTGGGGAAGGTCTGGTACCCGATGCGCAGCGTCGGCTTGCCCGCATCGTTCTTGCCCTGATCGACCGAGCAGCCCGCCAACCCGATCATGGTGACCGCGGCAAGGGCGATCGCGGCAATTTTCCTGCGCTTCATACTTTTCCTCTCCAGGGGACGGCGCGGCGCTCGACCGAGCGCAGCAGACCGTCGATCACCAAACCCGAGATGCCGATGGCGAAGATGCCGACGAGCACCACGGGAGTGTTGTTGTAATTGCTGGCGTCCTTGACCAGGCCGCCGATACCAGGAATGCCGTTGAACAACTCGGCGGCGACCACCGACGAGTAAGCCATGCCGACCGCCAGCCGAATGCCGGTGAACGTCTCGGGCAGTGCCGACGGGATCACGATGTCGCGAACGACGTCACGCCGGGAGGCGCCCAGCGCGCGGGCGGCCTCCACCAGGCTGACGGGGACGGCGACGACCGCCGCGGTGGTCGCCACGGCGGCGGGCGGCAGTGCCGCCAGGGCCAGCAGCGTGATCTTGGGTGCTTCGTCGATGCCCAGCCAGATGACCAGGAGGAAGAAGTACGCCAGCGGGGGCAGCGCCCGCAGGAACGTCAGCCATGGTTCGAGCACGCTGCGCACCCACGGGATGGACCCCATCGCCAGGCCGAGCAGCACGCCGAGCGCGACACCGATGACCACGCCGACGAACACCCGGCGCAGGGTCATGTAGAGGTGCTCCCACAGCAGATATCCGGCGTAGCCACGGACTCCGTCGTGAGTGGTGGAGACATCGACGAAGGCGTGCCACACGGTGCTCGGGTAGGGCACGAACGTCTGGTTCCAGATCTCGCTGGCGGCGGCGAACTGCCAGAGGAGAAAGAAGACCAGGACCGAGAGCAACGGAAGACCGACGCGCGTGGCCAGGTCGCCCCATCGGCTGGAGGATCGCGGCTCGGCAGCAGCCGGCCGGGCCCCCTCATCCGGGGTCACGTCAACGAACACAGACACCCGGACACTGTGACGGCGTCCTCACAGGAAAGGAACGGCTGCGCTCAGCGCGAGTGAAAGTCCACGCAACAGATAGGCTCACCTGCTTGTGACCGAATGGACGACCATCGCCGAGCGGCCCCATCAGGCGCGGCTACAGCTGGACAACTATCCGATCGTCGACGCCGTGCAGGCGCGCTACGGCGATATGGACGCCAACGGTCACCTGAACAACCTGGCGCTGGAGTCGATGCACGAGAACGCCCGGGCCACCATGAACCGCTCGGTGTTTCCCGACATCTACGACGTCGCCACCCGACGGTTCCGGCTGGTGACGTCTCAGAACGCCGTGCACTTCCTGGCCGAGGCGCACTGGCCCGCCCTGGTGCAGACCGGGGCCGGTGTCGGACGGATCGGCCGGACATCGTTCGTGGCGTCCACGGGACTGTTCATCGGCGGCGCCTGCGTCGGCATCTGCGACACCGTCCTGGTGCTGCTCGGCGATGACGGCCCGGTGCCGTTCACCGATGACGACCGCGCCAAGCTGGTGAAGGTCAGCCTCGGCTCGCCGCCGAGATCGACGTAACGGCGCTGCGCACCCGCACTTTCGTGCCCGTTTGTTGGTTTCGGCGCGGGGAGGCGCTGTTCACAGTGCTTTTGGGGCGGGCGCCTGATCCGGCATGGTCACCACGGTCGTCGAGCCGCCGCCTGCGGTGTGGCTGAAGCCGAGCGAGCCACCCATCTCCTCGATGCCCACGACCAGTGAGGCCAGCCCGATGTGTCCGTCGGCCACCTTGCGGTCGAGCCCCGATGGGTCGAAACCCACTCCGTCGTCGACCACCCGCAGTACCACCGCCCCACCGGCCCGGTACAGCGCCACCTGCACATGGGTGGCGCGAGAATGCTTGTGCGCGTTGGCCAATAGTTCACGGGCGGCCCGATACAGCAGGGCCTGCGCCCGTGGTTTGCCGACCTCGTCGATGTCACAGTCGAAGGTGACGTCCCAGCGCTGCTGGTATTGCCGCACCAACTCTCGAAGCGCCGGACCCAACCCGACCTGGGCCAGTACCTGGGGGTGCAGGCTGGTGACGGTGTTGCGCAGCAGCGTGACCGTCTCCCGCAGCGCCGCCTCGACGCGGTCGAAACCCTCATCGCTGGGCCGGTCACGCAGATCCTCGAGATCCAGCCGGGCCGCGAGCAGGTTCTGCAGTGGTCCGTCGTGCAGTTGCTCGGAAAGCCGGCGATTGTTGCGCTCGTCGGCCTGCATCGATTCGGCAACCAACCGCTTGCGCACAGCGAGCAGCGCCTGCACCCGCGCCCGCCGCTTGGACAACACGAAGCACAGCGCGGTGGTCGCGGCCGCCAGCCACAGCAGGCACCCGACCTGGACGTAGACCACGTTGGGCAGCCCCACGGTGTCGTCGCGCTTGGAGTAGACGATCCAGGCGAGCAGGTAGCCGCCGGCCGCACTTAGCCCTAGCGCCGCAGTGAGTTCGGGGCGGTCCAGGAAGGCAACAGTGATCGGCACCAGGAAGAAGACTGGGAGCAGCCAGACCGTCGCGCCGCCGGAGGCCAGGCACAGCACCAGCACGACGAACACGTCCACCGCCGTCGAGGCGACCCCGAACCACCAGCGGATCGGGGTGCGTACGACGACCACCAGCCAGCCCAGGGCGAAGGCCGCGTACAGCAGCAGCACCCCGCCGTAGACATCAGGCAGCCAGTGTTCGACATCCTGGATGTACACCAACAGCGCGATGAGCACGATCAGCGGGAGACGCAGGACGGCGGCGACCCGGACCGGCTCGGTCGTCAGGTAGTCGAGCATGTGAGAAACCCCGCGCGGCACGCTACTCCAGCAGTCCCCTGCGCATGGCCTCGGCGACCGCCGCGGCCCGGTCGCTGACTCCCAGCTTCTCGTAGAGGCGCTGAACGTGGGTCTTGACGGTGGAGGGCGCCAGGAACAACGACCCGGCGATCGACGGGATGCTCTGGCCGTGCGCGATCATCCCGAGGACTTCCCGTTCCCGGGCGCTCAGCGAGGGACCGGACGGCTCGGCGCGACGCCGGATTTCGACGGCCAGTCCGGAGGCCAGCCGGGGCGCCAGGACGTCGCGGCCCTTCGCGCAGTCCAAGACGGCGTTGACGATCTCCGAGCGTGTCGAGTCCTTGGGCAGATAGCCGGCGGCACCCTGCTGCAAGGCGTGGTAGACGATTTCGGCGTCGTCGTGTGCCGACACCAGCAGCACCCGGGTCGCGAGCTCGTCGCGGACCACCGCGGCGGCGACCTCGGCGCCGTTCATTCCCGGCATCTGGTAGTCCAGCAGCGCGACGTCGGGCAGGTGTTCCTTGATCAACGCCAACGCCGACGGGCCGTCGTCCGCCTCGGCGACGACCTCGATCTCACCGCTGCCGCTCAGCGCCCGTACCAGGCCGTCGCGGAACAACGGGTGGTCGTCGCCGACGACAACGCGCACCTTGCTGTTCGCAGACATGGCGAGAGCTTCGCACAGGTTCCCCCAATCGGGGGACAAACACTTCATCACTGCCAGGGGCCACTCGGCGGACAGACGGCCGGGCCCAGGCGAGCGATAGTCGAATCACGGCCGAGAACCTTCGACCAGGAGCACCCAAGCAGGAGATTCGATATGAACCGCAACCTCTCTCGCCGCATCATCACCGCGCTGGCAGGGCCCGCGGTGGCCACCGGAATTCTGGCCGGCACGCTGGCGGTGAGCGCACCCGCCGAAGCTGCGGGCACCACCGGAACCACCGAGTGCAGTGCGGTGGCGATGCCGCCGGCCGCACCCCAGTCCGGCCCCAACACGTTCAACCTGCCCTGCTGACCCCAGGCGCCGAATGGCTTCCACCACAACCGATTAAAGAGGAGAGAGAAGATGACATTCCCGATCAACCATCCGGCCGTGAGGTTCCTGGCAGCACCCATCGTGGGTGCGGTGATTCTCGGCGGTGCCGCGCTGGGCCTGTCGAGCATCGCCTCGGCCGAGTCCGGCGATTCGTCGACCTCGTCGAGTGCGACGTCCAACCGGGGGCCGGGCGGCGGAGCCAAGTCCCCCGCGCAGCGGGGCCCGGGTGGCGGCGGCATCACCACCGCGCCGCCAGTGGCCGCCCCGGCTGCCGCCCCCAAGCCGAAGGCGGTGGAGCCGACCTCGCCGACCTCCCGCGAAGAGGGGCCCAAGAAGCCGAGCGCAGTTCCGGTCGCCCCGAGGCCGCCCGCGCCGTCGCCGAAGCCCGTGGGCCTGACTCCCGTCGAGGTCCCCGCTCCGGTCGTGCACACCCCGGTCGAGGTGCCCGGTTCGGCCAAGCTCGGCCCCGGCGGTGGCAGCGGTCTCACACCGATCAAGCCCCCGTCCCCCTCGGCCGGAGGATAGGAGGTGATGACGTAGCCGATCGTTCATTCACATGCCGTCGAGGCCTTCCCTTTGGTCATGAGGGAGGGCCTCGTCGTTGCGTTGACGCGTGTCATATCGTGACGGCATGGATTTCGCCATGTCCGCCAAGGCGGCCGACTACCACAAGCGCGTCACCGAGTTCATGGTCGAACACGTCTTTCCGGCCGAGAAGTCCTATGACGAGTACCGCGCCGCGGCCGGTGCAGGCGATTTCACCGTTCCACCAGTCGTCGAGGAACTGAAGACCCTGGCGAAGGCACAGGGGTTGTGGAACCTGTTCCTGCCTGCCGAATCCGGCTTGAGCAATCTCGAGTACGCGCCGCTCGCGGAGCTGACCGGCTGGAGCACCGAGATCGCGCCCGAGGTGTTCAACTGCGCCGCCCCCGACACCGGCAACATGGAGACCCTGCATCTGTTCGCCACCGAGGAGCAGCGCAAGCAGTGGCTGGAGCCCTTGCTCGCCGGCGAGATCCGCAGTGCGTTCTCGATGACCGAGCCCGCCGTGGCCTCCAGTGACGCCCGCAACATCCAGACCGCGATCACCCGCGACGGCGACGACTACATCATCAACGGCCGCAAGTGGTGGACCTCCGGCGCCAACGACCCGCGCTGCAAGATCCTCATCGTGATGGGCCGCACCAACCCGGACGCGGCCTCCCACCAGCAGCAGTCGATGATCCTGGTGCCCGTCGACACCCCCGGAGTGAACATCCTGCGGTCGACGTCGGTGTTCGGCTGGCAGGACCAGCACGGCCACGCCGAGGTCGTCTACGACAACGTCCGGGTGCCGGCATCGAACCTGCTCGCCGAGGAAGGCATGGGCTTCGCGATCGCCCAGGCCCGGCTCGGCCCAGGCCGCATCCACCACTGCATGCGCGCGATCGGGGTGGCCGAGCGGGCGCTGGCACTGATGACCGAGCGCGCCCGCACCCGCATCGCGTTCGGCAAGCCGCTCGCCGAGCAGGGTGTGGTGCAACAGCAGATTGCCTTGTCTCGCAACGAGATCGACCAGGCCCGTCTGCTGTGCCAGAAGGCGGCGTGGACCATCGACCAGCACGGCAACAAGGAGGCCCGCAACCTCGTCGCGCAGATCAAGGCGGTCGCGCCGCAGATGTCCTGCAACGTCATCGACCGGGCGATCCAGGTGCACGGCGGCGGCGGCGTCAGCGACGACTTCCCGCTGGCCCGGATGTACGGCTGGCAGCGTGCGATGCGCATCTTCGACGGACCTGACGAGGTCCATATGCGCAGCATTGCCCGCGCCGAAATCGGCTCTGAAAAAAGCGCTTTCGCAGAAGCGGCGACCAAGGGGTGAGCGGCGCACAGCTGTCCGGCGCGTGGAACTTCCGCGACGTAGCAGAGAGTACGGGCATCCGGCCCGGGTTGTTCTTCCGGTCCAGTGAGCTGAGTGGGCTCGATGATTCGGGCCGGGATGTCCTGCGCGGCTTGGGCGTTACCGATGTCGCCGACCTGCGCTCCCCGATCGAGGTCGAAAAGCGCGGCCCCGGTGCGGTTCCCGATGACGTGACGGTGCATCTGTTGCCGTTCCCCGACCTCTCCCACACGCCGACCGCCGCGCCGCACGAGACGGCGTGGGAGAAGATGATGACCGAGGCCACCCCGGACGACGACGTCATGGCCGCCGGGTCGAAGTGGATGAACGACGAGTACGCCCGGTTCGCCAAGCTGGCCGGAGCGCGCCGCGCCGTCCGCCAGGTCGCCACGCTGCTCGCCGACAACCGGCCGGTGCTGGTGCACTGCTTCGCGGGCAAGGACCGCACCGGGTTCTCCATCGCCGTCGTGCTGGAGTCCATCGGCGTTCCCCGCGAGGCCATCATGGCCGACTTCCTGCGCAGCAACGACGCGGTCGGCCGGTTGCGCGACCGGATTCTGGAGTCGGTGCGCAAACGCGAGGGGATCACCCCGGAGGTGGTGGCCTTCGCGGAGTCCCGCCTGCCGGACGGGGTGCTCGGCGTCCAGGAGGACTACCTGGTGACCGCGCGCCGGGTGATCGACGAGGAGTACGGCGGGCTGCCCGGATATCTGGAGGCCGCCGAGGTCACGGCCGACGACCTGGCGCGGCTGCGCGCGGTCCTACTGGGTTAGCACCAGCCCGACCACCCACACCGCGGTGGCCAGCAGGCCGCCGGCCAGTTCGACGCCGACCGACAGCGCGGCGCCCTTGACCGCGTGCACCGTCGACGCCCACGCTCGCCGGCGATCCCGGCGCTGGGCCAGCTCAGCGAGATACACGCCGAGCACGAACCCGAGTACGAGACCGGCCACCGGAACCACGAAGAACCCGATGACACCGGCCACCGCACCAATGGTCAGGCTCCAACCGCCGACGTCGGCGGCACGCATCCGGCGCACCGGCCAGACGTACTTCACCAGCAGGCTGCCACCGATGATCGCAGTGACCACCGCGAGCACCACCCACGACACCACGGTGTGCTCCATGACGGCCCACACCGCGATCGCGGCGAACACCAGCAGCGTGCCGGGGAGCAGCGGCACGATGATGCCGACCAGGCCGACAGCAATGGCCAGCCCAACCAGAAGGATTCCACCGGTGCTCACTGGTCCGAGCCTAGGACCTCATCCGTATGAGTGGACACCTGTCTGGCGATCGGAGCGCGAGGGTACAGCGCGAGGGTACTGAGTCCACAGGTGGACTCCGCCGTTTCATACACTGGCATTTTCCATCCGGCCTCGCCCACGACCAACCAGATCGGATCGCATCGATGCTCATCGGGATTCCGCGCGAGTCTCTAGCGGGAGAGACGCGTGTCGCCGCCACACCACAGACCGTCGGCCAGCTCATCAAACTCGGCTATGACGTCCTGGTCGAATCCGGTGCGGGTGTCGCGGCCAGCTTCTCCGACGAGGCATTCGTCGAGGCCGGGGCCGGTATCGGCACCACAGCCGAGGCGCTCGGCGCCGATATCGTCCTCAAGGTCAATGCACCCACCAGTGCCGAGATCACCGCACTGCGCGACGGCGCGACGCTCATCAGCCTGATCTCCCCAGCCCTGAAACCCGAGCTCGTCGAGGAACTGTCCACACGGCCCGTCACGGTGCTGGCCATGGACGCGGTACCGCGGATCTCACGAGCCCAGTCGCTGGACGTGCTGTCCTCGATGGCCAATATCGCCGGTTACCGCGCCGTGGTGGAAGCCGCGCACGCCTTCGGCCGGTTCTTCACCGGCCAGGTGACCGCGGCGGGCAAGGTCCCGCCGGCCAAGGTCCTGGTGGTCGGTGCTGGTGTCGCCGGGCTGGCGGCGATCGGCGCCGCGGGCAGCCTCGGTGCCATCGTGCGCGCCACCGACCCCCGCCCCGAGGTCGCCGATCAGGTCAAATCCCTTGGCGGAGAGTATCTTTCGATCGAATCAGCCGAGACCGAGGTTTCGGCGACCGGGTACGCCAAGGAGATGGGCGACGACTACAAGGCCCGCGAGGCGCAGCTCTACGCCGATCAGTCCAAAGACGTCGACATCATCATCACTACGGCGCTGATCCCGGGCCGGCCCGCACCGCGCATCATCACCGCCGACATGGTCGCCTCGATGAAATCCGGCAGCGTCATCGTCGATATGGCGGCGGCCAACGGCGGCAACGTCGAGGGCACCGTCAAAGACCAGGCCGTCCTCACCAACAACGGCGTGACGATCATCGGCTACACCGACCTGGTCGGCCGGCTGCCCACCCAGGCCTCGCAGCTCTACGGCACCAACCTGGTCAACCTCCTCAAGCTGCTGACCCCGGAGAAGGACGGCACGCTCGTCCTCGATTTCGACGACGTCGTGCAGCGCTCGGTCACCGTGGTCCGCGACGGCCAGACGACGTGGCCACCACCACCGGTACAGGTATCCGCTGCTCCGGCACAGTCTGCGACGGCAGCCCCGACGATGCAGCAGGCCAAGCAACCGATGACGATGGGCCGACGGCTCGGCGTCACCTTTGGTGCCGCCGCCGTGCTGTTCCTGCTCATCGCATTGTCCCCGGCCGCACTGCAGGTGCACCTAACGGTCTTCGCCCTGGCGATCGTGATCGGTTACTACGTCATCGGCCACGTGCACCACGCCCTGCACACCCCGCTGATGTCGGTGACCAACGCCATCTCCGGCATCATCGTCGTCGGCGCACTACTCCAGATCGGCCACGGTGACGTCATCGTCACCTCATTGGCCGCGGTCGCCGTCCTACTTGCCAGTATCAACATCTTCGGTGGCTTCGCGGTGACGCGTCGCATGCTCGCGATGTTCTCGAGGAGCTGAGTTGTTCACATTGGAAACGGCCGCCACCGCGGCCTACATCGTCGCGGCCCTGCTGTTCATCCTTGCGCTGGCCGGGCTGTCCAAGCACGAAACATCGCGGGCCGGAAACACATTCGGTATGGCCGGCATGGTGGTGGCCCTGGTAGCCACCATCGCGCTGGCCCTGGCCCGCCATATCGAGCCGCTCGGTCTGGGCCTGCTGATCGGAGCCATGGCCATCGGTGCCGCGATCGGGTTGTGGCGTGCCCGCGTGGTCGAGATGACCGGTATGCCCGAGCTGATTGCCCTGCTGCACAGCTTCGTCGGTCTGGCCGCGGTGTTGGTCGGCTGGAACGGCTACCTGCACGTCGAACACGATCTGGCCGGCGCCGAGGCCGCAATGCTCAACAGCGAGGGCATGCTCGGCATCCACTCCGCCGAGGTGTTCATCGGCGTGTTCATCGGCGCCGTCACCTTCACCGGATCGATCGTCGCCAACCTGAAACTGTCGGCGCGGATCAAATCGGCGCCACTGATGTTGCCCGGCAAGAACTTTCTCAATGTCGGCGCCCTGGTGTTGTTCGTTGCGTTCACCGTGTGGTTCGTCATCGAACCCCAACTGTGGCTGCTCGTCGTCGTCACGGTGCTGGCGCTGCTGCTGGGCTGGCACCTGGTCGCGTCGATCGGCGGTGGCGACATGCCCGTCGTGGTGTCGATGCTCAACAGCTATTCCGGTTGGGCTGCAGCAGCTTCGGGCTTCCTACTGTCCAACGACCTGTTGATCGTCACCGGCGCCCTGGTCGGATCGTCGGGTGCCTACCTGTCCTACATCATGTGCAAAGCCATGAACCGGTCGTTCATCTCGGTCATCGCCGGTGGGTTCGGCATCGAGGCTGGGCCGGCCGAGGACAAGGACTACGGCGAGCATCGCGAGATCACCGCCGAGGGAGCCGCCGAGCTCCTGGAGTCGGCCAGTTCGGTGATCATCACCCCGGGCTACGGAATGGCCGTGGCCCAGGCCCAGTACGGCGTTGCCGAGCTGACCCGCAAGCTGCGCGAGCGTGGTGTCACGGTGCGTTTCGGTATCCACCCCGTCGCAGGCCGTCTGCCCGGACACATGAATGTGTTGTTGGCAGAGGCCAAGGTGCCCTACGACATCGTGCTCGAAATGGATGAGATCAACGATGATTTCGAGAACACCTCGGTGGTGTTGGTGATCGGCGCCAACGACACAGTGAACCCGGCGGCGTCGGAAGATCCGGGCAGTCCGATCGCCGGCATGCCGGTGTTGACGGTGTGGAACGCCGAGCACGTCATCGTGTTCAAACGGTCCATGGCCTCCGGTTACGCCGGCGTGCAGAATCCGCTGTTCTTCCGCGACAACACCCAGATGCTGTTCGGCGATGCGCGCGACAGGGTCGACGACATCAACGCCGCACTGTAGGTCCACGCGGTGAACCGCCGCGTCCCGAAGTGGTCGGTGCCGATGTTCTTCATCGTCGGCGCTGTATCGCAATATGTCGGTGCCGCGCTGGCGGTCTTCCTGTTCGCCACGGCCGAACCGGCCACGGTCGCCTGGCTACGCGCAGCGGGAGCCGCCGTCGTACTGCTCGCCTGGCGCAGACCGTGGCGCTGCGGGTGGACGCGCCATGACCTCACCGTCGCCGCAGGGTTCGGGATCGTCACCGTCGGGATGAATGTGGCCTTCTTCGAAGCGATTTCACGTATCCCGCTCGGTACTGCGGTGGCAATCGAATTCATCGGACCCGTCGCCGTCGCGACACTGGGCACACGGCGCCCCCGCGATGTCCTGGCCGTCATACTTGCGGCGGGCGGGGTGGCGCTCCTAGTGGGATTGCAGGCAGGTGCCGACGCCGTCGGTGTGTTCTTCGCCCTAGTCGCCGCGGTGCTGTGGGCGGGTTACATCCTGCTCGGCAAACGGGTCGCCGAGGCGGGGTCGGGGCAAGGTTCCCTGGCCATCGGGATGGCTGTCGCGGCAGTGCTGCTGGCGGCACCTCTGCTGGCTGGTCAGCTACACACCGCTGCGCACGTGCTCACCGATCCCCGGACGTGGTTGGTCGGACTTGGTGTCGGCGTGCTCTCCACGGCAGTGCCCTACGCGCTCGATCAGTTCGTCCTGACGCTCATCCCCCGGGCCCGCTTCGCTTTGCTTCTGGCTCTGCTGCCCGCCACCGCCGCCGGTATCGGCGCGGTCATGCTGCATCAGTGGCCGACACCCACCGAACTTGCGGGTACCGCCTTGGTCATGGTGGCGCTGGTGATCAGTGCGGACGACTCGGTTGTCGAGGACACCGGAAACTAGAGCTTATCGGCCAGTTCGAGGAAATCCGTTGCGACGATATCGAATTCGTCGGCCTCGAACGGCACCCGATAGCGCCCTGCTTGTCCCCATTCCAGCGGACGGTCGACGTAGGCGGTACGCAGCCCGGCATCGCGCGCGGCACGCAGATCGCTCGGGTGCGCGGCGACCAGCATGACCTCTCCCGGTGCGACGTCCAAGATCTCCGCGCAGCCCAGGTAGGCCTCGGGATCGGGCTTGTAGTGCCCGAAGATCTCGGCCGACAGCACGCAATCCCACGGCAGGCCCGCATGTTTGGCCATGTCGGTCAGCAACGAGACGTTGCCGTTGGACAGCGTGGTGATGGTGTAGCGCTCCTTGAGCCGGTGCAGCCCGGCCACCGAGTCAGGCCAGGGGGTCAACCGGTGCCAGGCGCGGTTGAGGTCGTCGACGTCGACCTCGCTCGCCTCGATGCCGGCGTCGCGCAGCAGCTGGTCGAGAATCTCGCGGTGCAGATAGTCCAATCGAGTCCACGGCAGCTCGCCACGACGGACCCGGTCCATCGCCGGAACATAACCGGCTCGCCAGCTGTCGGCGAACGTCGCCCAATCCTGATGCACGCCTTGCTGATCGGCGAACCGTTCGAGTTCGGCGATGATGCTCGAACGCCAGTCGACGACGGTGCCGAAGACATCAAAGGCCAGCACGCGGACCATTAGAAGCCTCGCGTGCCGGCCGGTGATGCTGTCGTTGCTCAGCCCAGCTTGAAGTTGGCGTGCTGGGCAGCCGAGAGGTCGTCGATCTGCGCCCAGTTCGCGGCGACGTCATCGACGCTCGGCACGTGGTCGAAGGTGACGCCGTCGTTCTGGAACAGCGCGGCCCGCTGCACCTTGCCGCCGCCGACGATGAAGATCGACCCGTTGTCGGGCACCTCCTCGGTGCACAGGTAACCGACCACCGGCGCGACGTACTCAGGGGTGAGCTTCTTGAACACCTCGGGCGGCAGGATGTCCTCGGTCATCCGGGTCGCGGCGATCGGTGCGAGGGCATTCGACTTGATGTTGTACTTGGCGCCTTCCTGGGCCAGCGTGTTGATCAGGCCGACCAGTCCGAGCTTGGCGGCGCTGTAGTTGGCCTGCCCGAAGTTGCCGAACAACCCGCTGGTGGAAGTGGCGACGACGATGCGGCCGTAGCTCTGCTCGCGGAAGTGCGGCCAGGCGGCGCGGATCACGTTGTAGCCGCCGTAGAGGTGCACCTTGAGTACCGAGTCCCAGTTCTCGAAGGGCATCTTGTGGAAGGTGCCGTCGCGCAGGATGCCCGCGTTGCTGACCACACCGTCGACCTTGCCGAACTCGTCGATCGCGGTCTTGATGATGTTGGCGGCGCCGTCGGCCTCGGCGACAGAGTCGTAGTTGGCGACCGCACGGCCACCGGCTTCCTTGATCTCGGCGACCACCTGGTCGGCCATGTTGTGGCCGGCGCCGGTGCCGTCGCGCGAGCCGCCGAGGTCGTTGACCACGACGCTGGCGCCCTCACTGGCCAGCGTCAGGGCGTACTCACGGCCCAGACCACCTCCGGCACCCGTGACGACGATGACACGATCCGCAACTCCGGGCATGAGCTTCCTTTCTCCGGCGATTGGTAGCCCGGCCATCGTAGCCAACCAGCCGGTTGGCAATGGGGGCGGGACCGTCCGCTCGGAGGCGGCAGATCTAGGCGGTGCGCTCGGCGACGACGAAGGTGGCGAATGCGTTCGGGGTGGTGGCGATCGGCAGCTCGACCCAGCGCTCCAACCGCTTCATCTCCTCGACCGACGACACACCGGAGGCCGTCCAGCCGTGCGCGCCCAGCCACTCGGTGAGGTCCGCGCGGTCGGGGTCGTTGTAGGTCAGGTCGCCGATGTCGATCTTGCGTTCGATGCCGAGCTGTTCGGCGAACTTGTCGAAGCGGGCGCGGAACTCCTCGCGCCGGCTCTCGTCCTGGTGGCCCACCGCCTCGGCCGATACCCGGCTTCCGGGGGCGCTCAGCGCCGTGATCTGTTCGAAGAGCCGGTCCTGGGCGTCGGCGGGCAGGTACATCAGCAGGCCTTCGGCCAGCCACGCCGTCGGCTGCGAGGCGTCGAAGCCGTGCTCGCGGAGTGCGGCGGGCCAGTCCTGGCGCAGGTCGATGGGCACCTCGTGCAGCTCCGCGGCGGGGCGGACGTCGTGGGCGGCCAACGTCGCAGCCTTGTATTCGAGGACCTTCGGCTGGTCGATCTCGTAGACATGGGTGCCGGCCGGCCAGTCCAGGCGGTAGGCACGCGAGTCCAGCCCGGAGGCCAGGATGACGATCTGCCGGATACCCGAGGCGACCGCCTCGGCGAAGAACCGGTCGAAGAAGTGAGTGCGCACGGCCTGGTAGCTGCCCATGTTGGCGAACATCGCCGCGGCCTCCGGATCGGCCGAGGCCAGCCGGTCGGCCATGGAGTCGTCCAGCATGGATTCCCACATCCCGGTCCCTGCCCCGCTGACGAGGATGCGGGCGTAGGGATCGCGGATCAGCGCGTCGGGGCGGTCGGTCTCACCGGCTCGCGCGGCCGCAACCATCACGGCTGTCGATCCGACGCTGGTGGCGATGTCCCAGGTGTCGTCGTGGGTGCGCAGGTTGCTCATGGCGAAGTTCTTTCGATTGGGTGGCATCACCCCAGTTCAATGAGGTTCATAAGCGATGCTACCGAATAACTTAGCCGGGCTATGCGCAGCTGTGGCTGACCTCACGCATGATCGGAGGCACGCCACATCTCGCCGTTGAGCAGATTCAGGAACTGGTCCATGATCGCGACCAGGCGCTCCTGATCGCCGACGAAACCGGCGTAGAAGCCGAGACCCCACAACACCGCCATCAGCATTTCAGCGGCCGAATTCACGTCCATGTCAGGGCGAATCTCACCGGCCTCGATCGCATCCTTGATCGCTGAGGTGACGAACCCGCGGGTGAAGTTCATCGCGTCGTTATCGTCCTGGTCGAGGTCGGGATGCCGCTGCGACTCCAGCACCGAGGTGACGAGGAACGCGGCCACCGCCCGGTCCTGACCCTGGGCCGCCACGGCGGCGCTGATGAACGCCCGCAGCCTGCCGGCCAGGGTGCCTTCCCGCTGGGAGTGCGCCACCGCGGACTCGACGAGCAGCCCGTTGGTCTGCTCGACGACCTCCTGGTAGAGCAGGCGCTTGCTGGCGAAGTAATGGTTGATGGCGGGGCGGGTCAAATCCGCGCGGATAGCGATCGCCTGGAAGGTGGCAGCGTCATATCCCAATTCGCTGAACACCTCGCGGGCGGCGCGCAGGATGCGTTCGCGCGTTTCCGCCGCCTTAGCTGCGGGCGGTCTTCCTGGACCCCGACTGGCTGTATGCGGCACAGCCAAATTGTGCCACAACTAAGCGCTGAATTTGATGGCGGGCGTCATTTGCCTGTGGCACCGGGATTTAATGTGAGGACACGACGATTTTCACGTTTGAAACACGTTGCACCGCTTGCTGTTTCAGCACGCCTTCGCAAACTGGCAGCCCAGCTTTCTCAGTTAACTTACATCGATGTCGATTATCGACGGATGTTATTAACGCACGAGAATTCGCTAGGCTGCGCGAATTCGCGCGCGGATTCCCGATAGTTCGCACCCAGAGGGGCTATCGCCTGTTTGCCAGCCGGCGTTTGCCTGCTGGCGCTCACAACGCCCTGCGAATGATCTTCTTCGCCCGATCGCTATAGGGCGGGTACATCAGGCGCAGGTCCGGCTTCGCCGGCTTTGCGAGAACTGCGCGCCGGTGGCTGAGCGTCTCGAAGCCCCATTTGCCGTGATAGGCCCCGATACCGCTGGCTCCCACACCGCCGAACGGCAGCTGCGGCACCAGGCAGTGCACCGCGACGTGGTTGATCACCGCTCCACCGGACGGCATCCGGTCGATCAGGGTGCGGGCCTTTCGCTGATCGGCGGTGAAGACGTAGAGCGCCAGCGGCTTGGGCCGGGAGTTGACGAAGTCGACGGCCGCCTCCGTCGAATCGACGGTGAGGATCGGCAGGATCGGGCCGAAGATCTCGTCCGACATCACCGGATCGTCCTGCGGCGGATCCAGGACCACCGTCGGCTCGATGCGCAGGGCGGAGCGGTCGGACCCGCCACCGGTGACCACTGTGCCGGCGGTGGCGCTGATCAGGGCGGCCAGCCGATCGAACTGGCGCTCGTTGACGATCCGCAGCGACGGATCCTGTTCGCCGGAGCGGAACTGTGCGATGGCTGCGGCGATCTTGTCGCTGAGCTGGGCGGCGATCCTGCGGTCGGCCAGCACATAGTCCGGCGCGATGCAGGTCTGGCCCGAGTTGAGCATCTTCGTCCACGCGATCCGGCGTGCGGTGACGTCGAGGTCGGCGTCGTCGAGCACCAGCACCGGGCTCTTGCCGCCCAACTCCAGCGTGACCGGGGTCAGCGTCGGGGCGGCGGCCGCCATGATCTTGCGTCCGATCTCGGTGCCACCGGTGAACAACGCATGGTCGAAGCCCTGGGCCAGCAGCTCCTGCGTGGTCGACGCTTCACCTTCGACCACCCGGATCGCGTCGGTGTCGAGGTACTGCGGCACCAGGCGGGCGATGAGTTCCGAGGTGGCAGGCGCCAGTTCGGAGGGCTTGATCACCGCGGCGTTACCGGCGGCGATGGCGGCCACCAGCGGAGCCATGCACAGGTAGAAGGGGTAGTTCCACGGGCCGATCACCAGGATCACACCCAGCGGGTCGTACTGCACCCAGGCCCGGCCGGGCAGCTGTCCCAGGGGCAGACCCTGCCGCTTGGGCTTCACCCACTTCTTGAGGTGCTTACGGGCGAACGCCGCTTCGGCCTTGGTCGAGCCGATGTCGCCGAGCCACGCGTCGAAAGCGGGCCTGCCCAGGTCGCGACCCAGGGCCTCGGCGATCTCGGGTTCACGTTCGTCGCACATCCGCTCGATGGCCCGGAGCTGCTGGGAGCGCCATTCCAGAGGCCGCGTCCGGCCGCTGTTGAACACCCGGCGAACATCGGCCAGCACA
Organism: Mycobacterium sp. NBC_00419; assembly: GCF_036023875.1. Taxonomy (NCBI): domain Bacteria; kingdom Bacillati; phylum Actinomycetota; class Actinomycetes; order Mycobacteriales; family Mycobacteriaceae; genus Mycobacterium; species Mycobacterium sp. NBC_00419. The sequence goes on along the minus strand of NZ_CP107931.1, from coordinate 2,991,495 downwards.
CCGGCGGTGCTATCGGCGGTGTGCTGATCACTCGTGATCTGGACAGTCATGCCATCTCCTCGCATCGATCCTCAACCACAAGCTTGCCCCATTACGGGGGTGGCGCGACACCCACGCTGCGAACTCGGCGCCGCCGAACATCCGCGACACAGCTATGCCATTGGGGAGTGGGAACTATCGTGTTCAGAATGGCCACCGTCGCCACCCGCGAGGCGTACTTCGAGACCGGCCTCGAAGTGTTGGCCGACAGCGGCTTCGGGGGGCTCAAGCTGGCCGAGGTCTGCAACCGGCTCGGGGTCACGACCGGTTCGTTCTACCACTACTTCACCAGTTGGCCGGCCTACAGCCGGGAGCTGGTGGCCTACTGGGTCGAGGACCGCACCGTGCGGGTGATCGAGGCGATCCGCGAGGAGACCGATCCCCGGCGTCGCATCGAAACCATCATTCAGGTGGGACTGTCGCTGCCGCACGGCGCCGAGGCCGCCATCCGGGTGTGGAGCTCGATCGATCCGCACGTCTACGACGTCCAGGCCGAGGTCGACCGCCAACGGTTCGAGATCATCTACCAATCCGCCCTCGAGATCGTCCGCGATCCCCGGCAGGCCCAGGTCTATGCCGCCTGGGCGGTGTACGTGTTCGTCGGCTACGAGCAGGCCACCCTGCCGCGGGAGCCCGGGATGTTCCACTGGATCGCCAGCCAGATGCTCGACGAGTTGGAGTCGGGTCGCTTCAGCACGGTGCCGCCGCGGTGAGCGCGCCCGCTCCCGCAGATCACACCGAATCCCCGCCCGACGAGCACGTTTTCGCGGTGCTGCGGGAACGGCTCTACGGTGCGATCTCATGCCTGGCCACGCTGGCGGTGCTGGCCCGATACACCACCGGCGACACCAGCGCGTGGTTCCGGGTCCTCGATGTAGCGGTCGCGACCGGCGGACTGTGGGCGGCGAGTCTGTTCGCCGACTTCGTCGCGCACCTCGGCGTTTACGGGAATCGCCCGAACCGCCGGGAGATCGGCCACATGCTGCAGGCATCCGGGCAGATAGTGCAGGCTGCCGTCATCCCGGTCGGGATTCTGGCGGCGGCCGCCTTCGGCCTGCTGGCGACCTACACCGCGATGTGGGTGGCGATGTGGGCCATCGTGGGCGAACTCGCGATCATCGCCTCGCTCGCGGTGCGCAAATCTGTATTGCCTTGGTGGCAAAAGGTTTTGACGGTGGTGTTACTGGCGTCTCTGGGCGCGGTGGTGCTGGTCATCAAGATGCTCGCACACTGATCGCCGAGAAGTTCTACGATCCAGCCATGTGGACCCCGGCTGGCTTGTGGCGCCGGGCGGCCAATCGGATCCGGACCCGCGACCCTGAAAACGACGGTGCCCGACGGGCCTTGCGCGCGGCCATCGTCATCCCGATCGCCGCGGCGGTCAGCTTCGCCGTCGGCGGCGGCTCCCAGACGCCGATGTTCACCATCTTCGGCTCGATCGCGCTGCTGATCGTGGTGGACTTCCCGGGCAACGTCAACGCCCGCGCCCTGGCCTACGGCGGTCTGGGTTTCAACGGAGCGGTGCTGATCAGTCTCGGCACCTTCGCCGCGCCGATCCCCTGGTTGGCGGTGACGCTGATGTTCGTCATCGGTGCCATCGTGAGTTTTGCCGGTGTGCTCAGCGAGATCATCGCCGCCGGTCAGCGGGCGACTCTGCTGACGTTCGTGCTGCCCATCTGCACGCCGGCCGGTCCACTCGGTGAGCGGCTCACCGGGTGGCTGATCGCGCTGGCGATCTGCGTGCCCGCCGCGCTGTTCGTCTTTCCGCCACGCCATCACGGAGATCTGCGCCGCCATGCCGCCACTGTCTGCGACGTCCTGGCCCGTCGCCTGGTGGGCGCGGCGTCGGGCGCCGAGCTCACCGCGGCCATGGATGCGCTGCGGGCCAACTTCCTCGGCGCCGCCTACCGCCCGGTGGCGCTGACCGCGGGCAGCCGCGCCCTGGTGCGCGTCGTCGACGACCTGCAGTGGCTGTGCGACCGGGTCAACGGCGACACCGGCGAGCTTCTCGGCCCGATGGCCGACCCGGCGGAGCGGGTGCTGCGCGACTGCGCCAGCATCCTGCGCATCGCCCGCCCGGCCGACCGCGCGTCGGCACGATCCGACCTGGCGGAGGCGCTGACCCAACTGCGCACGATCGCCGTCGGTGGCTACCGGCAGGACATCGTCGACATCCTCGCGGTACCTGATGACGATGCCGCGGTGGAGCTCGGCCGCACACTGCTGAGCCGGCGCACCATCGGTGCCACCGTCGCGGTGACCGGCCGGCTGGTCGGCAGCGCCGCCGCCGCCGACGCACGCCCGGTGTGGGCCCGCGTGCTGGGCAGGCAGCTGCCCGAGACCGGCGTGGCCGACCGGGTGTACTCGGAGACGGCGGCGGTGACCGCGCTGACCACCGGTTACCTGATCACCCGCGCGGTGACGGTGCGCAACAGCGTGCGCACCGGTCTCGGTCTGGCCCTTGCCGTCCTGGTGACCTTCGTCTTCCCCGTCCAGCACGGCTTCTGGGTGGTGCTCGGCGCCTTGTCGGTGCTGCGCAGCAGCGCGTTGACGACCGGTACGAGCATGATCCGCGCGATCAGCGGAACCGTCATCGGGTTCGTCATCGGTGCGGTCGTGATCGAGTTGCTCGGCGTCGACCCGGTGGTGATGTGGCTGCTGCTGCCGGTGGTGGCGTTCGGGTCGGCCTACGTGCCCGAGATCGGCTCCTTCACCGCCAGCCAGGCGGCCTTCACGATGATGGTGCTGATCGTGTTCAACCTGATCGTGCCGACCGGCTGGAAGGTCGGCCTGATTCGGGTGGAGGACATCGTCGTCGGAACATGTGTCGGGGTCGTCGTGTCGCTGCTGTTGTGGCCACGTGGCGCGAAGACGTCGGTGCAACGGGCTATCGACGCCGCCTGCGACGTGGGGTCGCGGTATCTGAGGGCGTCGGTGCAGCGGGTCACTCGGGGGGCGTTCGAACAAGCCGAGAACCAGGTCAACACCTTGAGCCACGACGCACTGACCGCGTCGCGGACGCTGGACGACGCAGTGCGCCAATACCTTTCGGAGAGCAGCGGGCCGATCGATTCGCGCGCGCCGGTGGTTCGGGCCTCGAGCCGAGCGATGCGGTTACGCGCGGCGGCCGACCTGATCGCCGATATCGTTCCGCCGCCGCTGGGGGTGTATCCGCAAGCCCGCCAGGTACTGGAGACCCATGCCGCCGCGGTGTGTGCGCGCCTGGACGGCAGTGACCCCACCGCGTCGCTGCCGCCGATCAGCGACGCGCTGGTGCCCGCGCTGCGGGCCGAGGCCGGTGCCGGTGATCTCGCTGTCTCGGCGGCCCTGCCGCTGGTGACGGCGGCGGCCAACATCGGCGAACTGGAGCTGACCTACCCGCCGGCCCTGGCCGCCGAGCCGGCACCCGCCTGAGCGTACTTACCCGCGTCCGGGCCGGTGCGGCATGAGGGCGCCGGGCGGGATCGTGCCGAAGCGGCCCGCGTTGAAGTCCTCGAGCGCCTCGATCACCTCCGACTTGGAGTTCATCACGAACGGCCCGTAGTGGAACACCGGCTCGCGAATCGGCCTGCCGCCCAACAGAAGAACGTCCATCCGTCCGCGGTTGGCGTCCTGCCCCGAATCAGCGGCGACGGTGATGCGGTCACCTTTGCCGAGCACCGCGAGTTGCCCCTGCGCAATCGGGTGCCCGGCCGCGCCGACCGTGCCGCGACCGGAGAGAACATAGACCAGCGCATTGAATTCGCTGGGCCAGCCGAGGTTCAACTGGGCGCCCGCTTCGATCGTGCTGTGCACCAACATGATCGGGGTGTGCGTGGCACCGGGACCGGCCCAGCCGTCGATGTCGCCGGCGATCAGCCGAACCAGCGCCCCGCCGTCGGCCGAGGACAGCAGGCGGACCGCGGAGCCCTCGATCGACTGGTAGCGCGGCTGCGCGAATTTGTCCCGGCGCGGCAGGTTGACCCACAGCTGTATCCCGTGGAACACGCCGCCGCTTTCCACGAGTTCGGCCGGGGGCGTCTCGATATGCAGGATGCCGGCACCCGCGGTCATCCACTGCGTGGCGCCGTCGGCGATCAGCCCACCGCCGCCGTGCGAGTCCTGGTGGGCGAAGCGGCCGTCGATCATGTACGTGACCGTCTCGAAGCCGCGGTGCGGGTGCCAGTCGGTGCCGCGGGGCTCACCCGGCGAGTACTCGACTTCGCCCATCTGGTCCATGTGGATGAAGGGATCGAGGTCGGCAGCGCTGACTCCGGCGAAGGCGCGCACGACGGGAAAGCCCTCGCCCTCAAACCCGCGGGGTCCGGTGGTGATCGACGTGACGGGCCGTTCGGTGTCGGCCGGGTCGGCGGCGCTCACCCGTGGCAATGACAACGTGTCTGCGGTAACTGCTGGCATGTCGAGAGTAACCGGACCGCAGTCCGATTAATTCCGTCAGCCCAGGACGGCGATGGCCGCGGCACGCGCCTCGGTCGCGCTGGCGGTCCGCAGCACCGCCTCGGCGGCCTCCTGGCACTGCTGCAGCGTGACCGATGCCAGCTTGGCGCCGACACCGGTGACCGCGGCGGCGGCCGCCGACAGCGACGTCACCCCCAGACCCGTGAGCACACACGCCAGCAGCGGATCGGCGGCGGCCTCGCCGCACACCCCGACCGGCTTGCCGGCCGCGGCACCGGCGCGGGTGGTCATCGCGACCAGTGCGATGACACCGGGCTGCCACGGATCGGTCAGCGTCGCCAGTTCGGCCGACATCCGGTCTGCTGCCATCGTGTACTGCGCCAGGTCGTTGGTGCCGATCGACAGGAACTCGACGTGTTCGAGGATCCGGTCAGCCAGCAGTGCGGCGGCCGGAATCTCGATCATCACGCCGGGCACCAGCCCGCGGGCGCGGGTCCGCTCGGCGAAGCGCTTGGCCTCGTCCGGCGTGGCGATCATCGGTGCCATCACCCAGGGCGGATTGCCGGTGGCCTCCGCCGCCGCGGCGATCGCGTCGAGCTGGCGTTCGAGCACCTCGGGATGGATGGCCTCGATGCGGTTGCCGCGCACACCGAGAGCCGGGTTCGCCTCGTCGGGGTGGCCGACGAACTTCAGCGGCTTGTCCGATCCGGCGTCCAGGGTGCGGATGACGACCTTGCGGCCGGCGAACGCGTCGAGCACCTCGCCGTAGATCGCGGCCTGCTCGTCGACCGTCGGCTCGGTGTCGCGGTTGAGGAAGCACAGTTCGGTGCGGAACAGCCCGATGCCCTCGGCCGGGGTTTCCCGCGCGGAGCGGGCGGCCGAACCGTCCTGCACGTTGGCCAGGATCGCGACCACATGGCCGTCAGCGGTCGCGCCGGGCCCGGTCCAGCCGGCCATCGCGGCGGTCGCGGCGTCCGCGGTCTCGACGGCGGCCGCGGCATCCGCCGGATCGGGCGAGAGGGTCAGCGTCCCGCGGGTTCCGTCGATCAGAACCTCTGTTCCGGGCTGCACCTCGTCGAGCCCGGTGACGGCGACCACGCACGGGATGCCGAGCTGCCGCGCGATGATCGCGGTGTGACTGGTCGGCCCGCCCAGCGTGGTGGCCAGCCCGACGACGAGGCTGGGGTCCAGCCCCGCGGTGTCGGCGGGCGCGAGGTCTTCGGCACACAGAATCGAGGGCGTGGCCGGCACCGGCACGCCGGGCTCTGCCAACCCACTCAGTTCGGCCACCACCCGGTCGCGGATGTCGCGCAGATCGGTGACCCGCTCTGCCATCAGGCCGCCGATCTGAGTGAACAGGTCGACGAACTGGGCGACCGCCTCGGCGGTGGCCCGCACCGCGGGCATACCTTCCTTGATGCGCTTTTCGGCGGCACCCAGCCAGGCGCGGTCCTGCGCGAGCGTCGCAGTGGCGGCCAGGACCTCCGACGCCGAGCCGGTGGCGCTGGCGGCACGCGCCCGCAGCCGCTCGGCGACGGTGGCCGCGGCGGCGGTGAACCGGGCCGCCTCGGCTTGCCGCTCGCCCTCGGGAATCTCGCCACCCGGGTCGAGATCGTCGAGTGCGGGTAGTCGGCCTGGACGGATCACCGGTGCGAAGCGGACCCCGGGAACGACCGGAACACCGGTGAGAACGGCGCTGGCGGGCGCATCAAGTGAAGTAGGCCGGGTAGAGGCTGACATGTGAACCAGATTACAACATACCGTTGACAAGTCAACACGAACGGGAGTAAAACAACACAAAGCAACATGAACGCACGGGCATAACCCACATAAACGGAGAAACGTGTACGCGGAAGAACGTCAACAGGCCATCGCGGCCCGGGTCCTGTCCCAGGGCCGGGCGTCCGTGGCCGAACTGGCCCAGGACTACGACGTCACCACCGAGACGGTGCGGCGCGACCTGGCCGCGCTGGACCGCGCCGGTCTGGTGCGCCGCGTGCACGGCGGCGCTGTCCCGATCCGCGCCCTGCATGTGGTCGAACCCGGGGTCGACGAGCGCGAGGTCACCCGGGCCGATTTCAAGGAGGCCATCGCCCGCGCCGCCACCGAGTTCCTGCCGCTACCGGGGGCGAGCGTCCTGTTCGACGCCGGCACCACGACAGCGCGGGTGGCGGAGATGCTCCCGCCGGAACGCCAACTGGTGGTGGTGACGAACTCGGTTCCCATCGCGGCGCGCCTGGCCACGATGTCTGCGGTCACCCTGCAGCTGCTGGGCGGCCGGGTTCGCGGCCTGACCCAGGCTGCCGTCGGCGAGCAGGCCTTGCGCGCGCTGGACACCCTGCGGGTGGACATCGCGTTCATCGGCACCAACGGCATCAGCGTGCGCCACGGGCTGTCGACTCCGGACAGCGACGAGGCCGCCGTCAAGCGCGCGATGGTGCGGTGCGCCAACTACGTCGTCGTCGTGGCCGACTCCTCGAAGGTCGGCCGCGAGGAATTCGTCAGCTTCGCTCCGATCGACAGCGTCGACGCCCTGGTCACCGACACCGAGATCAGCCCCGCCGACCGGGAACAGTTGTCCCAGCACGGCGTCGAGGTCGTCCTGGCAGGAGGGGAAGCATGATCGTCACCGTCACTCCGAACCCGAGCATGGACCGCACCGTCACGCTGCCAGGGGAATTGGTACGCGGGGCGGTACACCGGGTGCAGTCGGTGTCGAACGAACCGGGCGGCAAAGGCGTCAACGTCGCCCGCGCCCTCACGCTGGCCGGACTCGATACCGTCGCGGTGCTCCCGGCGGCCGAGCACGACCCGATCGTCGCGGCGCTGCGGTCCTACGGCGTGCCGTTCTATGCGGTGCCGATCGACGGCGCGGTGCGCACCAACCTGACCATCACCGAATCCGACGGCACCACAACGAAGATCAACGAGCCGGGCGCGGTGATCGACGCCCACGCACTGGACGCACTGACCCGCGCCGTGATCGAGCGCGCGGCATCGGCGAAATGGGTGGTCCTGTCCGGCTCGCTGCCGCCGGGAATGCCTGAGCGCTGGTATGCCGACGTGGTCGCCGCACTGGCGCCCTACGACTGCAAGGTCGCCGTGGACACCTCCGACGCGCCGCTGGCCGCACTGGCCGCCGGCTTCGGCCGCGCCGCCCCGGACCTGATCAAGCCCAACTCCGAGGAGCTCGCCGGATTGGCGGGCGTCGACGCGCAATCCCTGGAAGACGCTCTGGCCCAGGGAAATCCGGAACCCGTTGTCCAGGCCGCTCATCAGCTCATCGAGCGCGGCGCCAAGACGGTGCTGGCCACCCTGGGCGCAGCGGGCGCGGTACTGGTCAACGAGACCGGTAGCTGGCTGGCAACCCCTCCCCCGATCACACCCAAGAGCACCGTCGGCGCCGGTGACTCATCCCTCGCGGGCTACGTACGCGCCGACGTCGGCGGTGCCCAAGCGCCGCAACGACTTCAGATGGCCGTCGCCTACGGCAGTGGCGCCGCAGCGCTGCCCGGGTCGGCATTGCCCTCACCCGCACAGATCAACCTCGACGACGTCGCGGTCACCTCGATTTCGCCGTACCCCGCTTCGCCCGCCCCCTCCACTTCCCGCCCAGCTTCGCCCGCCCCCTAGCAAGAAGGCAGACATCATGACCAATCCCGTGTCCATCATCAGCACCGATCTGGTGCTCCTCGACGTCGACGCCGGCGCCGACAAGGAGTCGGTGATCAATCGGCTCGCCGGCCGACTCGCCGACAGCGGGCGGGTGACCGACCGCGAGGCACTCACCGCCGCGGCGCTGGCCCGGGAGGCCCAGTCGGCGACCGGCCTGCCCGGCGGCATCGCGATCCCGCACTGCCGATCGGCCGCCGTCGCCAGCCCGTCCATCGGATTCGCCCGGCTGGCACCGAAAGTCGACTTCGGCGCGCCGGACGGCCCGGCCGATCTGGTGTTCCTGATCGCCGCACCCGACGGGGCGGGGGCCGAGCACATGAAGCTGCTGTCCAGCCTGGCGCGTGCGCTGGTCCGCCCGGACTTCGTCGCCTCACTGCGGGCCGCTAAATCGGCCGACGAGGTGGTGGCACTCGTCGACGGGGTGGTCAACCCCGACGGCGCCGCGGCACCCGCCGCAGCGGCACCGGCGGCACCGGCAGCCAAGGGCAAGTCGATCGTGGCGATCACCGCCTGCCCGACCGGCATCGCCCATACCTACATGGCCGCCGACGCCCTCAAACTGGCCGCCGAGCGGGCCGGGGTGAACCTCGTCGTCGAAACCCAGGGTTCTTCGGGCAGCACACCGGTGAGTGCGGCGACGATCTCCGGCGCCGACGCCGTCATCTTCGCCACCGACGTCGGCGTCAAGGACCGCCAGCGCTTCGGCGGTAAGCCGGTGATCGCCTCCGGCGTCAAGCGCGCGATCAACGAGCCGGACAAGATGATCGCCGAAGCCGTTGCAGCAGCGGATAATCCGAATGCTCCCCGGGTGGAGGGCAGCGGGGCCACAGCTGAGGCCGGCGCACCGGCAGGCGGGGTCGGCTGGGGTACCCGGACCCGGCAGATCCTGCTGACCGGCGTGAGCTACATGATCCCGTTCGTGGCCGCCGGCGGTCTGCTGATCGCCCTGGGCTTCCTGTTCGCCGGCTACGACATCGCCAACAAGCCTGCGGGCGCGACAGATTCACTGGCGCACATCATCGCGACCACCAACTCGCTGACCAACCTGCCGGCCGGCGGCTTCACCCAGTACCTCGGCGCGGTGTTGTTCACCCTCGGCGGGCTGGCGTTCGGCTTCCTGGTCCCCGCGCTGGCCGGTTACATCTCGTTCGCCATCGCCGACCGGCCCGGTATCGCGCCGGGCTTCACCGCGGGCGCGGTGGCGGTGTTCGTCGGCGGCGGCTTCATCGGCGGCATCGTCGGCGGCCTCATCGCCGGCTTCGCCGCACTGTGGATCAGCAGCTGGAAGGTGCCGCAATGGTTCCGCGGACTCATGCCGGTAGTCATCATCCCGCTGCTCGCCTCGCTGATCGTCGGCCTGTTGATGTTCTTCCTGCTCGGCCGCCCGCTGGCCGCGATCACCTCGGGTCTGACGAACTGGCTCAACAGCCTCACCGGCGCCTCGGTGATCCTGCTCGGCGTGATCCTGGGCCTGATGATGTGCTTCGACCTCGGCGGCCCGGTCAACAAGGCGGCCTACGCTTTCGCCACCGCCGGCCTCAACGTCGCCGATCCCGCCTCGCTGCGCATCATGGCCGCGGTGATGGCCGCCGGTATGGTGCCGCCGCTGGCAATGGCGCTGGCCACCACCGTTCGGCCCGGCCTGTTCAGTGAGCCCGAGCGGGAGAACGGCCGCGCCGCCTGGCTGCTGGGTGCATCGTTCATCTCCGAGGGTGCGATCCCGTTCGCCGCTGCCGATCCGCTGCGCGTCATCCCGTCGATGATGGCCGGCGGAGCGGTCACCGGGGCCCTGATCATGGCCTTCGACGTCACGCTCAAGGCGCCGCATGGCGGCATCTTCGTGTTCTTCGCGATTGGCAACCTGCTGTGGTTCCTCGTCGCGCTGGCCGCGGGTACCGTGGTCGCCGCGCTCGCGGTCGTCGCCGCCAAGCAGTTCGCGAACCCGAAAGCCGAGCAAGAGGCCAACGCCACGCTGGCCGCTGCCTAACACGGTCTAACCGATCGCCCAAAGGAGACCTCTGGGCGTCAGTGTTCGAGTAGACATCTCCATAGCGTCGAGTGCGACTCAATCGAAGGGAACTTCATGCACACCAAGACCGTCATCGTCGGTTCAGCGATCGGGCTGCACGCCCGGCCCGCAGCCCTGATCTCCGAAGCCGTTGTCAAGGCCGGTGTTCCGGTATCGCTGTCACTGGACGGCGGCGAACCGGTCGACGCCGGCTCGGCCCTGATGATCATGACGCTCGGTGCCGGTAACGGCGCCCAGGTCACCGTCGCCTCCGAGGACGAGGCGGCCTGTGCGGCCATCGCGGAGCTGGTGGCGCAGGACCTCGACGCCTGACCTCAGGCGAGGCCCTTGAGCATCAGGTTCCAGTACAGGAACGGCAGCCCGTACTTCTTCAGATACCAGTACGCCCGATGCGGTGCGGTGGGGTCCAGACCCGGGAACGACGGCGTGAGGTTCAGGTCGTAGTCGAACTCGGCGAGCAGCATGTCGTGCGACGACGTGACGATGGGGCATGACGAATACCCGTCGTAGGAGCCGGTGAGCGGTCGACCGCCCAGGTGGGCGTCGATGTTGTCGACCACCACCGGGGCCTGCTTGCGCACCGCCGCGCCGGTCTTGGCGTTGGGTGAGGATGCGACGTCCCCGAGAGCGAACACGTTGGGATAGCGGACGTGCTGCAGGGTGTGCTTGTCGACCTCGACGTAGCCGGCGGCATCGCCGGTGGACAGCGGGCTGCGCTTGATCCAGTCCGGTGCCGACTGCCGCGGCACGACGTGTAGTACGTCGTAGGGCAGCATCGCGTCGCTGCCGCTGGGTCCGACCGCCGACACCGTCACCTTGCGGGCGTCCGCGTCGACCGCGGTCATCTCCGACTCGGTGTGCAGGGTGATGCCGTAGCCGGCGATCACCTTGTCGAGATTGTCGGCGATGCCGGGGATTCCGAAGATCCGCGGGCCGGGCACCACGAGATGGACGTCGATGTCGGACAGCACGCCCTGCCTGCGCCAGTAGTCCGACGCCAGGTACGCGATCTTCTGCCCGGCGCCTGCGCACTTCACCCCGCCGGTGGGCATGGTGAACACGGCGGTGCCCGACCGGGTGTTGCGGATGAACTCCCAGGTCTTGGGTGCCAGGTCGAACCGGTAGTTCGATGACACCCCGTCGCGGCCCAGCGTGCTCGCCAGTCCTTCGGTGGCCTGCCAGTCGAGCTGGATGCCGGGTGCGACCACCAGCACGTCGTAGCCGTAGGTGGCGCCGTCCGAACAGGTGACGGTGTTGTTCTCCGGGTCGAAGCTCTCGGCGGATGTGCGAATCCAGCTGGCGTCCTTGGGCATTACCGAGGATTCGGCACGTTCGGTGCTGCCGGCCTTGGCCTGGCCGCCGCCGACGAGGGTCCACAGCGGCTGGTAGTAGTGCTTGTCCGACGGTTCGATGACCGCGACGTCGGTGTAGCCCTTACGGAGCATGCGTGCGGCTACCGTGATTCCGGCAGTGCCGCCGCCGACGATCAGAACCTGGTGTTTTGCTGTCGTGCTCATGATTCTCGTTGCCTCTCAAGCGTTCTGGACTGCTTCGTCCCAGGCGCCGTAGCCACCCAAGACATCACTGACATCGGCGAAGCCGCGCTGGCGCAGCACGCTCGCCGCAACCGAGGAGCGGTAGCCGCCGGCGCAGTACACGACCGTCGGCTTGCCCGGATCGAGTTCACCGACCCGGTCCGGCAGTTGACCCACCGGAATGTTCACCGCGCCGGGGATCATTCCGGCAGCCGCCTCGCCCGGGTTGCGCACATCAACGATCTGCAGCTCGGGAACATCGGCCATCCGCTCGCCCATCGCGTTGGTGGTCAACCGCGACGCGACCTCGACGTCGTCGGGGTTGGCGAACATCACCTGGTAGGGCTCGGCGAGGACACCGACGACACGGTCGAAACCGATTCGGGCCAAACGGTTCTTGCCCTCCAGCTCCATGCCGGGCTCGGTCATGATCACCAGGTCGACGTCGGGCTTGACCACTGAGCCGGCGAATTCGGCGTAGCGCCCACCCAATCCGATGTTGACGGCGCCCCGTAGATGCCCGAGCGCAAACTCCTCCGGCGAGCGACCGTCGATCAGCATGGCGCCGGCGGTGACCGCATTCTTGACCTCGTCATAGGTCATCGGCGCGGGCATCTCGGTCTCGTCGAGCAGGTCGCGGTCCTTGCGGTTGAGGATCGCGTTGTAGACGAAGTAGCCCGGGGCGGGCGGCTGACCCTCGGTGACCATCTCCATGAACGTCGCCTTGTCCGAGGCGCGCAGCGCGTAGTTGGTCCTGCGCTGCTCGCCCATCGTCGACCACAACTCGGTCGAAAGGTTCTTGCCGCACGCCGAGCCGGCACCGTGGGCGGGGTAGACGCGGGTGGTGTCGGGCAGGGGCATCAACTTGTCGTGCAGGGAGTCGTAGAGCTTGTCGGCCAGTTCCTCGCGGGTGAAGCCGATGGACGCCAACAGATCCGGCCGGCCCACATCACCGATGAACAGGGTGTCACCGGTCAGCACGCCGTACGGGAGGGTGTCATCGGCGTGCTCGTAGATGACGATGCTCATCGACTCAGGTGTGTGACCCGGGGTGTGCCGGAATTCCAGCTGCACGTCACCGAGCGAGTAGCGCTCGCCGTCGTAGACCCCCATGAAGTCGAACTCCGGCTGGGCGATCGAGGAGTAGACGATCCGGGCGCCGGTCGCTTTGGCCAGTTCGAGGTGCCCGGACAGGAAGTCGGCGTGGAAGTGGGTTTCGATGACCAGCTCGATGGTCATGCCGAGTTCCGCTGCGTCGGCGATGTATTCGGACACGTCGCGTTGCGGGTCGACCACGACGGCGCGACCGGTGGTCTCGTCGCCGATCAGGTAGGACGCATGCGACAGGCATTCCAGGTAGTACTGGTTGAACTTCATGTCGGTCTTCCTTTCCGGGAATCTTGGGGGTGTGTCAGGCGAGCGCGAGAAACAACTTCTCGAGCTCGCTTTCGGTTAGTGGTGTCTTGTCGCCGGTATCGATTCCGGTGGCGCATTCGCGCAGCCCGGTGGCGACGATCTTGAAGCCGGCCCGGTCGAGTGCCTTGGACACCGCGGCCAGCTGGATCACGATGTCCTTGCAGTCGCGGCCGTCTTCGATCATCGAGACGACACCGGCCAACTGGCCCTGGGCCCGGCGTAGCCGGTGCAGCACTTCGGTGTTACTCATGCCGCAGCTCCGATTCGGGTGGACTGGCCGGTGAATCGGCGCAATGGGCAGGATGCGATGTGGTTGCATGCGAACATCGCTGCGGCTGCAACCACAGTGATTGCGGCGCAGGTGAATCCGACCACCGGGTGGATCTCCTCACCGAGGATCACCGACGCCATGCCCAGGACGAACCAGCCGAATCCCTTGCGCAGCAGTTCCGGATCGACCCGCCCGGCGAACCGGGCGCCGATCAGGGCACCGACGACCGCGGCGGCGATCACCATGCCGGCAAGAGACCAGTCGATCTGCACGCTGGACAGGTAGCCGGCGAATCCGGCGAAGGAGTTCATCCCGATGATCACCAGCGACGTGCCAACGGCGATCGGCATCGGTAGTCCGCCCAACAGCACCAGAGCGGGCACCAGCAGGAAGCCTCCCCCGGCGCCGATCAGCCCGGTGACCAGACCGACACCGAGGCCCACCGCGGCGATCTTCGGCAACGACAGGGCGGCGCCGGTCGCACTACCGGCTGAGTTCTTGCGGCCGCGCAGCATGGCGATCGCGGTGGCGACCATCATGATCGCGAACCCGATCAGCAGCACGGTGCCGGGAACGAAAGCTGCGATGTGCCCGCCCCCGTACGCGCCGACCATGGCGGTCGCACCGAAGAGGCCAGCGGTGCGCCATTGGACGCGCCCGGCGCGGGCATGGGACACCGCCCCCACCAGGCTGGTGGTACCGACCACCAGCAGCGAGGTGGCGATCGCCTGTTTGGTGTCCAGACCAGCCACATAGGCCAGCAGGGGGACGGTCAGGATCGACCCCCCGCCGCCGAGCAGTCCGAGCGAGATCCCGACGAAGACCGCCAGAACGACTGTCGCGATGACCATGGCGGGTGCCTCCTCGGCGTGGCTCGTATACCACTGGGGGTATGTGTTCCCGTCCTACGATAGATACCTATGGGGGTATATGCAAGTGTTCTCCGTCATACCCGTGGGGGTACAGGCGAGAAAGGGTCTTTGGTCCCACCCCGGGTGAGCAGGCCGCAGGTTCGGTTTGCCCAAGTAACATGCCGCTATGGCCGCGGCGGACCCCATCAGCGATAGCACGGCCCTCGGGAAGCTGGGAGCCTTCATCCGCGACTCGGGATACCTGCGTAAGTGGCTCATCCTGGGCGTTTCCATCGGCATCATCGCCGGGCTCGGGGCGGTCGTCTTCTATCTGGCGCTGGACTACACCGGCCGGTTCCTGATCGGTTACCTCGGCGGCTACGACATGCCGGAGGCCTTGGAGGCCGGCGGCGGAACCGGCTCGGGCAGCTTCGCCCGCCCCTGGGCGATCCCGCTGATCGTGTTCGGTGGCGCCCTGGTGTCTGCGTTCCTGGTCGCGAAGTTCGCCCCCGAGGCCGAAGGGCACGGGACCGACAGCGCCATCGAGGCCGTCCACACCGACCCGCGCTCCATCCGGGTGCGCGCCGTGGTGATCAAGATGCTCTCCAGCGCCCTGACCATCGGCTCGGGCGGCTCCGGTGGGCGGGAAGGTCCCACCGCCCAGATCTCGGCCGGCTTCGGTTCGCTGCTGACCCGGGTGTTCAACCTCTCCGACGGCGACGGCAGAGTGGCCGTGTCGCTGGGCATCGGCTCCGGAATCGGGGCGATCTTCGGCGCCCCACTGGGCGGCGCAGTGCTGGCCGCCTCGATCCTCTACCGCGAAGACTTCGACTACAAGGCGCTGGTACCAGGCTTTCTCACCTCGGGAACCGCTTACGCGATCTACGGGTCGATCATGGGCTTTGCCCCGATGTTCGGCTACGTCGAGCCGGACTACAGATTCGACCCGGCGCAGCTGGTGTGGTTCGCCGTCATCGGAATCGTCTCTGCCGCAATCGGTTACCTTTACGCCAGGGTGTTCTACGGAACGGTGTCACTGACCAACCGCCTGCCCGGCGGCAAGATCGTCAAGCCCGCCATCGGCGGCCTGCTGGTCGGCCTGCTCGCGTTGGCGATTCCGCAGGTACTCGCCAGTGGATACGGCTGGGTGCAGATCGCCACCACCCGCGAAGGTCTGCTGACCATCCCGCTGTGGATCATCCTCGTGCTGCCGATCGCGAAAATCGTTGCGACATCGCTGTCGATCGGCACCGGCGGTTCCGGCGGCATCTTCGGCCCCGGCATCGTCATCGGGGCATTCGTCGGCGCAGGGATCTGGCGGCTGGCCGACCTGGCCGGCGCACCCGCCGTCCCGGCCGGCCCCGCGGTGTTCGTCATCGTCGCGATGATGGCCTGCTTCGGCAGCGTGGCGCACGCACCGCTGGCCGTGATGATCATGGTCGCCGAGATGACGGGATCGTTCTCGGTGATCCCCGGCGCGATGGTCGCGGTCGGCGTGGCCTATCTGATCATCTGCCGCACCCCGGTGTCGATCTACCAGGCTCAGCGGCTCAACCGCGAGACCGCCGCCGCCGAACGGGTCACCGTCACGGCACCGGAAGTTCTCAGCACCCCCGTCGACGATGACAAAGAACCCGACAGGTAGGAAGGTCCACGTGCCCAGATCCCGTAGTTCGCATGCCGTTTCGCTCACCGAGGGCGAGATCGTCGAGGAATCCGACCTCGGCTCGATCCGCCGGGTCACCGCCGACAACTTCCCCATCCTGCGCGGCCTGTCGATCAAGCGGGTGGTGATCAATCCCGGCGCGATGCGCACCCCGCATTGGCACGCCAACGCCAACGAGCTGACCTACTGCGTCTCGGGTACCGCACTGGTCTCCGTTCTGGACAGCTACAGCCAGTTCTCCTCGTTCGTGGTCAGCGAGGGCGAGATGTTCCACATCGATTCCGGCTCACTGCATCACATCGAGAACATCGGCGAGGACGTCGCCGAGTTCATCATCGCCTTCCGCAATGAGCGGCCCGAGGACTTCGGCCTGTTCCCGGCATTCGGCGCCATGACCGACGCGGTCCTGGGCAACACCTACGACCTGGACGCCTCCGACTTCACCAAGATCCGGCGCAACACCACCGACCGCCCACTGGCCAGGCGCGCCGGTGATCCCGAGATCCCCGCGACGGCGTACTTCGGCGACCCGCACAAGTTCTCGCTGGAGGCGCAGAGCCCCCAGATCAGCCTCGCTGTCGGCTCGGCGCATCTGGCCCGCGTCCAGTACTGGCCGGCGCTGAAGGACCTGTCGATGTACTCGTTGCGGATTCGCGAGGACGGGATGCGCGAACCGCACTGGCATCCGATCACCGCCGAAATGGGTTATGTCCGAAGCGGATCAGCGCGTATGACGGTGATGGGACCGGGCGGCGAACTGGACACCTGGTACCTCAACCAGGGCGACGTCTACTTCATCCCGCGGGCCTATCCGCACCACATCGAGGTGGTCGACTGCCCGGGCTGGCACTTCCTGATCTTCTTCGACCAGCCCATGCCCGGCGACATCGGCTACCGCGCCTCGATCAGCGCTTACTCCCGCGAGGTTCTGGCCGCGACGTTCAACGTGCACATCGACGATCTGCCGAACTTTCCGTTCACCAACACCGACCCGTTGATCGTCACCCGCAACAACCCACTCGACGAGCACGCCATGGGCGAGGACTGATCAGGCGAGTACTGATCAGTGGGACCTAGGTCACCTTCTCGCGTCGATTAGGCAAAGGTTGGTGCGTTCGGCTGCGGGGGCATGACATCCTCACTCCGACAAACATGCGCACTTTCGACGGCGAGGGGATCGAAAAATGTCAGCTCCGACGATGGCACACAGGCTGGCGGCTGAGTTCGTCGGCACATTCTGGTTGGTTCTCGGCGGCTGCGGTGCAGCAGTTTTCGCCGCTGACCCGGCCGAGGACAAGTCGGTCGGGATCGGGTTTCTCGGCGTCTCACTCGCCTTCGGCCTGACCGTCCTCACCGGCGTGTACGCCTTCGGGGTGATCTCCGGCGGGCATTTCAACCCCGCAGTCACCCTCGGTGCGGCGATCGCCAAACGGGTGGAATGGAAAGCCCTGCCTGCCTACTGGATCACCCAGGTGATCGGCGGACTCGTGGCCGGTCTGGTGATCTACGTGATCGCCAAGGGAAAGCCGGGATTCACCGCCACCGGTCATCTGGCCGCCAACGGATACGCCGAGCACTCCCCGTTCGGCTACTCGCTGGCCGCCGTGGTGATCGCCGAGGTTCTACTCACGTTCATCTTCCTTCTGGTCATCCTCGGCGCCACCGACAACCGCGCCCCGAAGGGCTTCGCCGGGTTGGCAATCGGGTTGACGCTCACCTTGATTCACCTGATCTCCATCCCGATCTCGAACACGTCGGTGAACCCGGCCCGGTCCACCGGTGTCGCGTTCTTCAACGGTGACGGCGCCCCCGCGCAGCTGTGGGTGTTCTGGCTCGCCCCACTGGTGGGCGCGGCCATCGCCGGCGCGGTCTACCCCCTGCTGTTCGGCCGTGGCGAGGAACTCGCCGACCGCCCCGTGCGCGACGACGCCCTGGAGCGCTGAGCACGAAACAGTTCAGCCCCGCCACCGTTGGGTGGCGGGGCTGAACTGTTTCCACGTCAGCGGGCGGCCTTCGCGGCGCCCTTCTCGGTGGACTTGCCCTCGTGGGTCAGCGTGCCGCCGGCGCTCTCCAGGTGCGCTCGCACGAACCACTGGAACTTCTCCAGTTCGGCGGCTTGGCCGATCAGGATGTCCTGGGTGATCGGGTCCAACTCCTCGGTGGTGGCGATGGCCTTGCGGACGTCTTCGATCACGCCGTCGTAGACCAGGTCGAGCGCCGCCAGGTGTGCCTGCACGGTGTCGCGTCCCACCGAGTAGTCGTCCCACGTGCGGTCTTTGAGAATCGCGCCGGGGGTGCCCTGCGGTGAGGCGCCCAGGGTGGCGATCCGCTCGGCGACCTCGTCGGCGTAGGCACGGACCAATTCGACCTGGGGGTCGATCATCTCGTGCACGCCGATGAAGTTGGGACCCACCACGTTCCAGTGCACGTGCTTAAGGGTCAGGTGCAGGTCGTTGTAGGTGCTCAACTGCTTCTGCAGCAGGTCGGCGACCTTACGGCCCTGCGCCTCGGTCATACCGGGAACGGTGAACTTCGAACCCATGTGTCGCTCCTTCGTTTTCGCTGTCGAAGGCACGCATACCCGGGCGACCGGCCAGGTAATCAGGTCGGGGACCAGCGTCACAAAGTGCTGATCTGCTGCACCGGCAGCCGGGCTCCGCGGCGCGGCTCATAGGCCAGACCACTGACCTCGAGTAGGCGCACCGCCCGGTAGCGATGCGGTCGGACCGGTTCGAGCAGTTCGACCATCTCGGCGTCGTCGACCGGCCTGCCGATCAGAGTCCAACCGATCATCTTCGACACGTGATAGTCGCCGACGGACAGGGCGTCGGCGTCACCGAACGCCCGTTGCGCGGTCTCGGCGGCCGTCCACACGCCGACGCCGGGAAGTGAGGTCAGCGCGTCGCGGGCCTCGGCGGCGGGCCGGGTCACCAACCGCTCCAGCGCATCAGCCCGCTGCGCGCAGCCGATGACGGTCCGGGCCCGGCCCGGGTCGACGTTGGCGCGGTGGAATTCCCACGACGGGACCCGGCGCCACACCTCGGCCGACGGGGGCACCCGCATCCGCTCGGGAGCCGGTCCCGGCGCGGGCGTGCCGTACTTCGTCACCAGCAGGCGCCAGGCCCGAAAGGCGTCCGCGCCCGGTACCCGCTGCTCGATGACCGCGGGGATGAGCGCCTCGAGCACGCGGCCGGTGCGGCCCAGCCGCAGATGCGGCACGCGGGTGGCCGCCGTCGCGATCACCGGATGGTGCGGCTGGAAGTCGGTGGCGTCGTCGTCGGCACCCAACAACGCGGGCAGGGCTGCGACGAACTCCTCGGCTCCGGGCCCCCACGCCTGGCAACTCACCGCGTCCGGGGCCGCGCGCGCGATGCGTGCGGTGACCGGGCCGCTGGCCTGCAGGCTGGTGCGCCAGATCGTGCGCTGCGCGTCGAGTTGGTAGCAGGGATCACCCGGACCGCGACGCTGGGGAGCCAGCGTGTGGCCCGGGCTGACCGGGCCGGCGAACCGCAGTGTGCGCTCGACGGGCACGCGTCAGTCCGGGTCGACGCTGATGTCGGCTTTGTTCGGGTAGAAGGCCACGTGACCGGCGATCGCCGCGACCGCGGGGAAGGGCTGCTCGTAGACCCAGACCGCGTCCTCGACGGTCAGGTGACCGACGGTGACGTTGTAGTAGCCGGCGTCGCCCTTGTAGGGACAGTGCGTGCGGCTTTCACTGCGGTCCAACACCTTTGGGTCCACATCGCCGATCGGGATGTACTGGACGACGGGATAGCTCGCCTCCTGCAACCCCAGCGCGGCACGGGTGTCGGCGACGAGTTCACCATTGACGTGGACCCGTACCCGGCCCGAGGTCGGGGTGATCGTGATCGGATGCGCGGACGTCGGTTCCTTCATCCTTCGAGTATGCGCCGCTAGGGCCGCCGCGCGATGGTGTCTGCGACGACTGCGATCGGCGAGGTGCTGGACCGCCCACCTTCCTCGTGCCGGTCGGCCACCTTGTAAGCGGTGTACATCCCGCGCACCCCGATCCAGCGCAGCGGCTCGGGCTCCCAGGTCTTCGAGTGATGCCCGACCCACGGCATCGCGGTCAGCGGGGTGGCACGCTTGAGGACCAGATCGCTCAGGGTGCGCCCGGCCAGATTGGTGGCCGTCACGCCGTGGCCGACGTACCCGCCGGCCTCGCCCAGTCCGGTCACCGGGTCCAGGCTGACGCCGGCCGACCAGTCCCGCGGCACGGCCAGCACGCCGCACCACCCGTGGGCGATCGGCACTCCCCTGGTCTGCGGCAGCACGGTGTTGAGCACACCGGTCAGGTAGGTGATGGTGCCCTCGCCGACCGCGCCGTCGTTGTCGATCCGGGAGGCGTAGCGGTACGGAACCGCGCGACCACCGATGGCGATGCGATTGTCGGCGGTGCGCTGGGCGTAGAAGAAGCCGTGGGCCAGGTCGCCCATCGTCTCGCGGCCCTCCCAGCCGATGCGCGCCCAGATGTCGTCCGACATCGGCTCGGTGGCGATCATCGCGCTGTTCATCGGCAGCCAGCGCCGCCGCAGGCCCTTCATCCGGGCGGTGAATCCCTCGGTGGCCCGCAGCACGATCGGTGCCCGCACCACGCCCAGCGGGGTGTCGGCCCGGCCGGCGCTGATCGTCGTCACCGGGGTCTGCTCATAGATCGTGACGCCCATCCGCTCGACCACGTCGGCCAGCCCGCGGGCCAGTTTGGCCGGCTGGATGCGGGCGCAGTGCGGGTTGAACGAGCCCAGCACCAGGTGGTCGACGCGAATACGCTCGGCGGCCTGCGCCGCGGTCAGCATCTCGATGTCCTCGGTGCCCCACTCGCGGTCTTCGTCGGCCTCGGCGCGCAGCCGCCGGGCCTGGGCGGCGTTGCGCGCGACCTCGAGGTTGCCGCCCTTGACGATGTCGGCGTCGATGCCCTCCCGGGCAGCCACCTCGATGACCTCGTCGACGGCCTCATTGAGGGTCTTCTGCCAGGCCACCACGCTCTCGCGGCCGTACTGCTTGGCGAGCAGGCCGCGGTGCCCGGGAGCCAGCCCGGACAGCCAGCCGCCGTTGCGTCCCGACGCGCCGAACCCGGCGAACCGCGCCTCCAGGATGGTGATCCGCAGCGACGGGTCGGCCTTCTTCAGGTAGTAGGCGGTCCACAGGCCGGTGTAGCCGGCGCCGACGATGCACACGTCGGCGTCACGGTCACCGGGCAGAGCGGGACGGGGCTGGGGAAGTTCGGTGAACCAGTGCGAGACGGCGCCGTTGATCGTGGCCATGGTCGTCAATCCTCTCAGCCGGACCTGGCGGGCGCCTAATGAGTTATCCGCATCCAGGAACGGCCACTACAGTGTGCCGCGACCCCGCAGCCGACAGACCGGAGTGTTCGCATCATGACCTACGTGCGCCGCTTTCTCCTGGTCGTATCGGCCGCCGTGCTGGTGTCGTCGGGCGTCCTCACCGGCCCGGCCGGGCTGGCGCGGGCCGACGAACCCCTTCCGCCGGTCGCGCTGACCACGACCTCGGGTGCCGTGCTGCAGAACGGCGGCACCTACGGCGTCGGGATCGTCGTCGTCGCGCACTTCGACGCGCCCGTCGATCGCGCGGCGGCAGAACAGGCACTCGCGGTCACCACCTCGCCCCCGGTAGCCGGAGCATGGCATTGGGTGAACGACCGCACCGCGCACTGGCGCCCGCCGCAGTACTACGCGCCGGGGACCGCCGTCACGGTGGGCGCGGTGGACGCCCCGTTGGTGACGTTCACCATCGGCGCCTCGCACGTGGCGATCGCCGACGACACGACCAAACAGGTCAGCGTCTTCGACGGCGGCGCCCTGGTGCGCACGATGCCCACCTCGATGGGGCGCGGCGGAACCGAGAAGGTCGGTGACAAGACGCTGAGCTTCTGGACCCAGCCGGGCATCTACACCGTGCTGGACAAGAGCAATCCGGTGGTGATGGATTCCTCGACGTACGGTCTGCCGATCAACAATCACCTCGGCTACAAGGAGTCGATCCCGTACGCGGTGCGCATCAGCACCGACGGGGTGTACCTCCACGAACTCGACGCCACCGTGTGGGCGCAGGGCCACACCGACACCAGCCACGGCTGCCTGAATCTCAACGGCGACAACGCGAAATGGTTTTACAACTTCTCAGTGCCCGGCGATGTGGTCGAGGTCCGCAACAGCGGCGGGCAGCCACTGCAGTTGTGGCAGAACGGCGACTGGAGCGTGCCGTGGGATCAGTGGGCCAACTGACTCACGCCACGACCAGCTGCCCGTGCATGCTCGGGTGGTAGGTGCAGTGGTAGGCGTAGGTGCCCGGCTTGGTCGGCGCGGTGAACGTGGCGGTGCCCTTGCCGTCGATGTCGACGTCGAAGGCGTTGCCGGAGTCGGCGGTGACGGAGTGCTCGGGGCCGTCAGAGTTCACGACGGTCACGGTGGCGCCCGGAGCCACCGTCAGCGGTGAACCGAACTGCATGTCTGCGATCGTGATCGTGGGGCCAGCCGGTGCTGTGGTGGACGTCGCGGCCGGCGCGGCCGCCGTGCTCTCGGGGGTCGACGTGGTGGTTCCGGACGAGCAGGCGGTCAGGAACAGCAGTGCGGCAGCAACGGGTGCGAGCAGGGGTACGAGAAGTCGATTCATATCCGCGACACGTAGTGGCACCGCCGCGGGTTCAGTCCTGCCGGGCCGCCTTGGCCTGCCGCTTGGCTTCGCGCAGGCCGACCCAGAACCGCGCAGCTTCCCGGATCGACTCCTCGACCGGCCGCGGCTGCCAGCCGAGTTCGCGCACAGCCTTGCTGTGATCGAGGGGTCCTTCGGCGCGCATCAGGCGCAGTGATTCCAGCGACAGCCGTTCGTCGGTGCCCTTGAGCTTGGCCTTGACGGTCCCGAATGTCGCCAGCGCGTAGGCCATCGGCAGCGGGATGGTCTTGCCCGGCGGCGGTGCACCCGCCTCCTGCGCGGCGATCCGTGCGACGTCGGCGTTGCTGATCATCTTCTCCGAGATCAGGTAGCGCTCGCCGACCCTGCCGTGTTCGGCGGCCAGAATCATCGCGCGGGCGGCATCGTCGATCCCGACCGCCTCCAAGTCGATACCGCCCATCACGAACGGCAGCTTGCCGAACGCCGCTCCGGCGATGATGGCCCCGTGCGGGGTGCGGCCCCAGTCACCGGGGCCGTAGGTGGTCGACACACACATCGCGATGGCGGGCAGGCCCTTCTCGCGCGCATACCGCAGCACGAGTTCCTCGGCCTGCACCCGGGACCGGACGTAGGGCGTGAGTCCGCGGTCGGAGATGACGTCGGCCTCACTGTTCGTCTCGCCGCGGCGGCGGCGGACGGTGACATAGCTGCTGGTGAAGATGAAGCGGTGCAGGCCTGCGTCCTTGGCGATGTCGAGCACGTGGCGGGTGCCCTCGACGTTGGTGTGGAACAGCGGCGCGGGATCGCGCAGCCAGCCGCGGGCGTCGACCACGCAGTAGTAGACGTCGTCGACACCGGCCATGGCCGCGCGCAACGTCTCGTCATCCCAGATGTCGCCGACGAACCGCTGCACGTCGAGGTCATCGATGGAGATGGTGCTGGCGTTCTCGCGCACCATCACCCGAACCTGCTGCCCGGCGGCCACCAGTTGTCGGGTGACGTGTGAGCCGAGGAAGCCGTTGGCTCCGATGACGAGCTTGGGCGCGCTCACTTCTTACCGCCGTACTGCTCGAACCAGGCGGCCGCCTCCTCGTCGAGGGTTCCGAGCTGCTTGGCCTTCTTGCACCACCTGATGCCGGCCTGGACGAACTTCAGCGGGTTGTAGATGTCCTCCTGCCGCGACCACAGGCCGTCACCGGCGTAGGTGACGATCGAGATGTTGGTGGCGGTGATGATCGTGCCGTCACCGGGATCGCGCATCGGGTTGTCGAGTTCGCAGATGACCCGGCCGGTGTCCTCGTCGAACACCGACCACAGCGACGGGAATTCCGTCATGTAGCTGCCCGGAAAGGTGCCCATGGTCGTGGTGATCCAGGCGCGCACCTCGTCGCGGCCCTTCATGGTGCCCATCGCGTGCTCGATGTAGTCGACGTCGGGGGTGTAGTGCCCCACCCAGGCGTCCCAGTCGCGAGTGCGGGCGGCCTGGGCCACCGTGTCCTCGAACGTCGCGAATGCTTTGGTCAGTTCTTCACGGGAGAATCGCGCCACAGCTCCAAACTAGAACACGTTCTATCGATTCTGACCAGTCCCTGACGCGGGACTTTCCCGGCGGCGCCGCGGGTTGAAGATGACGCACACTAGGAAGGGACTATGGCGCGCAACTATCACAAGAACCCCGCGGCGCTCGATGCGTTGTCACCGGAGCAGTACAAGGTGACGCAACGCAACGGCACCGAGCGTCCGTTCACCGGCGAGTACTGGGACAACCACGAGCCCGGCATCTACGTCGACGTGGTGTCCGGCGAACCGCTGTTCGCCTCGGTCGACAAATTCGACAGTGGCACCGGCTGGCCGAGTTTCACCAAGCCGATCGACACCGCCAACGTCATCTCGAAGCGGGACTTCAAGCTGTTGGTGCCCCGCACCGAGGTGCGCTCGGCGCACGGTGACAGCCACCTGGGCCACGTCTTCAAGGACGGCCCGCGTACCCAAGGCGGGTTGCGCTACTGCATCAACTCGGCTTCGCTGAGATTCATCCACCTCGACGACCTCGAGGCGCAGGGCTATGGCGAATACCGGCGGCTCTTCGGTGCCGCCACGAAGGAAGGAAACGACGTGAGCGACGACAAGAGGGCAATCCTGGCCGGCGGGTGCTTCTGGGGCATGCAGGACCTGATCCGCAAGCAGCCCGGCGTGGTGTCCACCCGCGTCGGCTACACCGGCGGGCAGAACGACCACCCGACCTACCGCAACCATCCCGGCCACGCCGAGGCGATCGAGATCGTCTACGACCCCGCGGTGACCGACTACCGGGCGCTGCTGGAGTTCTTCTTCCAGATTCACGATCCGAGCACCAAGAACCGGCAGGGCAACGACGTCGGCAGCAGCTACCGCTCGGCCATCTTCTACCTCGACGACGAGCAGAAGCAGGTCGCGCTGGACACCATCGCCGACGTGGACGCGTCGGGCTTGTGGCCGGGCAAGGTCGTCACCGAGGTGACCCCGGCCGGTGACTTCTGGGACGCCGAGCCCGAGCACCAGGACTACCTGCTGCACTACCCCAACGGGTACACCTGCCACTTCCCGCGGCCGGGCTGGAAGCTGCCCAAGCGCGCACAGGTCTGACCCCGGGCCGAGCGTGCGTGTCGGTACGCCGACACGCCGCCTGTGGCGTACCGGAGTGCACGCTCGCGGGCCGGGCGTCAGCGGCGGCGGTAGACCACCACGCGTCCGCCCTTCTTGGGGACGTAGGCCACGCCTCGGTTGTGCCACTTCTCATCCGGGGCATCGGTGGTCGCAATCGTGAACTGCCGCAGGACGGTTCGCAACACGATGTCCATCTCCATGTTGGCGAACGCGGCACCGATGCAGCGCCGCGTTCCGCCACCGAAGGGCACCCAGGCGAACGTGTTCGGCTTGGCGTCGACGAATCGCTGCGGGTCGAACCGCTGCGGGTCGGGGAACATCTCCGGGTTCTCGTGGAGCTGACCCAGGCTGACCATGATCGAATAGCCCTGCGGGATAAGCCATTCGCCGAGTTCGTACATCGGTGCGGTGACGTGACGACCGGAGAAGTCGATCACCGTGCGGTTGCGCTGGACCTCGAAGAGCGTGGCCTGGCGGTAGCTGTTGTCGTCGGTGTCAGCCTCGGCGACCAACTGCCGCAACACCTCCGGGTGCCGTGAGATCCGCTCGAAGGCCCAGGCCAGGGTCGAGCCGGTGGTCTCGTGACCGGCCGCCAGCAGGGTCAGCAACTCGTCGCCGACCTCGGCGCGCGTCATCGGTGAGCCGTCCTCGTAGGTGCTGCGCAGGAACAGCGACAGCACGTCGGTACGGTCCTCGAAGTCCGGGTCCGCCTTGGCGCGGGTGATGAGGGTGTCGACCAGACCTTCGTACTGGCGCCGGTATTCGGCGAGCTTGCCCCAGGGCGTCCAGCGCCATTCGCGCGCCGGAGCGGGCATCACCGCAAGCCGGGAACCGAGCGTCACCCACTTGGGAAGCAGCTCGCGCAACTGTTCGAACTCCGCACCACCAGCACCGAAGATGGCCCGGAGAATGACGTTGAGGCTGATGCGCATCAGCGGCTCGAGGGTGGCGAACTCCTCGCCGTCGGGCCACGACGCCACCTCGCGAAGAGTCTCCTCCTCGACGATCGTCTCGTAGGCCTTGATGCTCCTGCCGTGAAACGGCGGGGTGAGCAGTTTGCGCCGAACCCGGTGGGCGGTTCCGTCCAGACCGAACACCGATCCCGGGCCGAGCAGCCGGCTGAGGTTGGGCTGGATGTTGTAGAGCACGTCGGGGCTCGTGGTGAAGATCTGCTTGGTCAGCGCCGGGTCGGAGACGACAACGGTGGGCCCGAACACCGGCACGTCCACGGTGAAGCTGCGCCCGAACCGGCGGGTCAGCCACTCGACCGTCGGCCGGCGCGACGCGAGGAACCCGAGCTTGAGCAGCGGGCTCGGGAGTGTGGGGCGGGGCGGCAGCTTCGGTTCCCGGCGGACGGGGACGTCGACGGTGGGCGCTTCGCTCATCTGTGACAGGCCTCCCAAGGTGGCGTGGTACTGCGTTGTACCACGGGCTTGTGGGGTACGGTACTCGGTGGTACCAGCCCTGACAAGGGGCTGGTCGACAGGGCGGAGATCAGGTGAGCGCACCCGCGAGCGCCCCGTCTTCCCTCGACGCCGTGCCGCCGGGCGGATTCCGGCGTCGCCTGCTCGATGGCCTGGCCGCCTCGATCGACGAGCGGGGTTACCGGGACAGCACCGTCGCCGACATCGTCCGCCACGCCCGCACGTCCAAGCGCACGTTCTACGACCAGTTCTCCGGCAAGGAGGAGTGCTTCGCCGAACTGTTGATGGACAACACCGAGCACATCGTCGCCCACATCCGGCAGGCCGTGGATCCGGATGCGGCGTGGAACGACCAGGTCCGGCAGGCCGTCGTGGCCTACGTCGACACCATCGAGGCGCGCACCGCGATCACCCTGAGCTGGATCCGCGAGCTGCCCGCCCTCGGCGAAGGCGCCCGCCCGATGCTGCGCCGGGGTTTCGGCCATCTGGTCGCCATGATCGTCGACCTCAGCGCCAACCGCGGCTTCCGGGACGCCGGCATCGCGCCGGTGTCCCGGGCCGCAGCCATCATCCTGGTCGGCGGATTACGTGAACTGACCGCCCAGACCGTGGAGGACGGCGACCCGGTGTCGAACATCATCGAACCCGCCGTCGCGGTGTCGACGGCGATCCTCGGCCCCAAAGCTACGGTTTGAGAAGCACTTTCACCATGCCGTCGGCCTTCTTCTGAAAGTCCTCGTACGCCTGCGGGGCCTCCTCGAGAGGCAGGCGGTGGGTGGCGAAGTTGTCCACTCCCAGCGGGTCGTCATCGGTGAGCAGCGGCACGATGTCGGGAATCCAGCGCTTGACGTTGGCCTGCCCCATCCGAAGCTGAATCTGCTTGTCGAACAACACCATCATGTTGATCGGGTCGGCTGCACCGCCGTACACGCCGGACAGCGAGATCGTCCCGCCGCGGCGCACCAGCGCGATCGCGGTGTGCAGCGCGGCCAGCCGGTCCACCCCGGCTGTGCGCATCACCGCCCGGCCGACCGGCGACGGCAGATAGCCCGCCGCGGTCTGCGCGAACCCCGCCACCGGCGACCCGTGAGCTTCCATGCCGACCGCATCGAGCACTGCGTCGGCGCCGCGGCCGTCGGTCTGCGCCAGCACCCGGTCGACGAGTTCGTCGCTGCGCGCGTCGATCACGTCGTCGCAATAGAGCCGGGCCCGATCCAGCCGGTCGGCCACCAGGTCGACGCCAACGACGCGATACCGGTTGCGCTGCGCGGCAATCCGGCACGCCATCGACCCGATCGGGCCGAGGCCGAGCACCACCAGGGTGCCGCCGTCGGGGACCGCGGCGTACTCCAGGCCCTGCCAGGCGGTGGGCAGCACGTCGGACAGGTAGACGAAGCGGTCGTCGGGCCCGGCGGCCGGCACCTTGATGTGGGTGTAGTTGGCCTGCGGGACACGCAGGTACTCGGCCTGACCGCCGGCGACCTCACCGTAGAGCTTCGAGTACCCGAACAGGGCGGCCCCGGTACCTTGGTCGCGGTTCTGTGTTGTCTCACATTGACTTTGCAGTCCCTCGCCGCACATGAAGCAGTGCCCACAGGAGATGTTGAACGGGATCACCACCCGGTCGCCGACGGCGATCTGATCCACCTGGGCACCGACTTCCTCCACCACGCCCATCGCCTCGTGACCGAGGATGTCACCGGGTGACATGAAGGCGCCGAGCACCTCGTAGAGGTGGAGATCAGACCCGCAGATGTTGGTGCTCGTGACGCGGATGATCGCATCGGTGGGTTCCTTGATCTGGGGATCGGGCACGGTGTCCACCGAGACGTTGCGGCGGCCATGCCAGGTCACTGCGCGCATGAAGGTTCCTCCTCGAATCGCATCGAGGCCGCATGCCCGCTGGGCCTGTCCTCAAACCTGGGGCAGGACAAACGCGAACGGCCGGGCAAACCCCAGACCGGACAACCGACGCGCCCGGATGTCCTCGATCGGCACCCCGACCAGAGACCCGGAGGACGGCTCGTAGCAGCGCATCGTGGCGCCGTCGATCTCGGTGAACAGCACCCAGTGCCGGGGCACCGCCGCACCGATGAGCATGGCGACCGGCCAGCCGGCCGCCACCGCATCGCAGACCGCAGGCAGGACGTCCCGGGGTCCGGCGGTGCGCCAGCGGTAGCGCACACCACGGGCGGTGCTGTGTGCGGTCAGGGCGCGGGCCATCCCGGCCGGGGTGGTGCCGAGCGCGCGGGGCCACACCGTGTTGACGACCCGGTGGACGCGGACCTGTTCGGCGTCGAACCACCGTTGCGGGTGTGCGGCGCGCAGTGGTGCGGCGTAGTTCTCGTCGAGCAGGGCACCGGCCATCACCGCCACACTGGGTCCGCAGGTGACGCCGTCGCGCTGTCGAAGCCACATGATCAGCCCGGCGGCGGGAAGCCGCCGGTGGCCACCGGCCCCCAGCTCTGCGGTGTCACCCTGATCAGGCATTTACCCTGATCGACCATGGCCTGCCGGTACTCCGCCCAGTCGGGGTGCTCACCGGCGACCGCCCGGAAGTAGTCGACCAGCGGTTCGACGGCCTCGGGCAGGTCGATCACCTCGGCGGGCCCGTCGACCTGCACGTAAGGGCCGTTGAACTCGTCGGAGAGCACGACCACGCTGGCGCGCCCGTCGCGGCGGATGTTGGCCGCCTTGGCCCGGCGCGGATAGCTGGCGATCACCAGACGGCCCTGCTCGTCGGCGCCGCCGGTCACCGGTGACGCCTGCAGCGATCCGTCGGCGCGGAAGGTGATCAGCACCATGCGGTGGCGGGGGCGGACGAACGCCAGCAGTTGTTCGCGGTCCACGGCTTCGGCCGTCGCATAGGTGCGCGCCATATCGGCCACTCTATCCACGGCGGTGCCGTGGGGGCGTAGTTTGTCTCTCGACGCCAGGAAGGACTGCCCATGGCTGCGACGATGCGCGCGGAACGTTTCTATGCCGACACGAAATCTGTTGTTCTGGAAGATGTTCCGATACCCGAGCCCGGTGCGGGCGAGGTCCTCGTCAAGGTCGCGTTCTGCGGCATCTGCCATTCCGACCTCAGCCTGATCAACGGCACCTTCCCGGCCCAGCGCCCGGTCGTCACCCAGGGCCACGAAGCCTCCGGAACCATCGCCAAGCTCGGCCCGGGTGTCACGGGCTGGGCCGAGGGCGACCGGGTGGTCCTCGCGGCGGGCCGGCCCTGCCTGCAGTGCCCCAACTGCCGGCGCGGTGACATGGCCAACTGCCAGTGGATTCAGTTGATGGCCTTCGCCTACGACGGCGCGTGGGCCGAGTACACCGTCGCCCAGGCGGCCGGGCTGACCCGCGTTCCGGACAACGTGCCGCTGGAGCAGGCCGCGATCCTGGCCGATGCGGTGTCGACGCCGTTCGGTGCGGTGGTGCACACCGGCAAGGTCAGGGTGGGCGAGTCGGTCGGGGTGTGGGGTGTCGGCGGCGTCGGCACCCACATCGTCCAGTTGTCCAGGCTGGTCGGCGCGGTGCCCGTGATCGCCGTCGACATCAACCCGGTCGTGCGGGAGCGGGCACTGGAACTCGGCGCCGACTACGCCTTCGACTCCCGCGACCCGGACCTGAAGGACAAGCTGGCCGCTGCCACCGGAGGCCGCAAGCTCGACGTGGCATTCGACGCCGTCGGGTTGAAGGTGACCTTCGAGCAGGCGTTGGACGCATTGACCGTCGGTGGCCGACTGGTCGGGGTGGGGATGAGCGCCGAGTCTCCGACCGTCGGGCCCACCTCGATGTTCGGGCTGAGCCAGAAGCAGGTGCTCGGCCACCTCGGCTACCAGAACGCCGACATCGAGACGCTGGCCACCCTGGTGTCGCGCGGCCGGCTTGACCTGTCCCGCTCGGTCAGCCAGATCATCCCGCTCGAGGACATCGCCGAGGGCATCCGCATCCTCGAGCACGCCGAGGGCAACCCGATCCGGATCGTGGTGGCGCCCTAGCGCGTCTGCGCCGAACGGCGCGCGCCGCCCAATGTGATTAAGCTGGCGCCTTTCCGGCAGTCGTCCACCGGCTGAGCACTGGAAACTCCTGAACCGAGGAGCCGATATGTCCGCCGAAGCGCCATCGCCTGCAGCACCGAAAGGGTCGGCCGGTCATATCCGGCTGACCTCGCATCGCGGCGCCGACGATGCCCTGCCGATCCGGTGGGGTGCGGCCAGCGCCGCTGAACGGGGCCCACTCATCGGCACCACCACCACGCGCAGCCACCGCAATGTCGTGGGTACCCACAGCGGCTCCTACAGCGTGTACCGCGCCCTGGCGGTGGCGGCCGGGGCGCTGTCCCGCGACCACCGTGCCGACCTCACCAACACCTCACCGACCCACCGCATCGGCCCCTACCCGCAGTGGAGCAGGCCCGAAGCGATCGTGAGCATCGACCCGTGGGGTGCGATGGTGGCCGAGGCGTTCGCCGGCGAGCTGGCCGCCGGCCACGACATCCGCCCGACCATCGCCGTGACTCAGGCGCACGTGATCCTCCCCGAGATCGCCGACGCCATCGACAAGGGCCGGCTGCATCCCGACGGCAGCGTGCTGCTGCCCGGCGGTGCGGCGCTGGTGACCAAGGCCGCCATCGAGCCGGTCTGGTACCTACCCGGTGTGGCAGCGCGATTCGGTTGCAGCGAAGCACATCTGCGCCGGATGCTGTTCGAGGAGACCGGCGGCATGTATCCGGAGTTGGTCACCCGCTCGGACCTCGAGGTATTCCTTCCCCCGATCGGCGGCCAGACCCTCTACATCTTCGGCGACCCGCACGATCTGGCCGATCCCACGGTGGAGCTGACCGCCCGGGTACACGACGAGTGCAACGGCTCCGATGTCTTCGGCTCCGACATCTGCACGTGCAGGCCGTATCTGACGCATGCCATCGAGGAGTGCATCCTCGGCGCGCAGCGCGGCGGGGTGGGTCTGGTCTCCTACTCCCGCAAGGAGGGCCGCGCGCTCGGCGAGGTGACCAAGTTCCTGGTCTACAACGCCCGCAAGCGCCAGGAGGGCGGCGACACCGCCGAAGGCTACTTCGCCCGCACCGAATGCGTTGCCGGAGTGCAGGATATGCGCTTTCAGGAGTTGATGCCCGACGTTCTGCACTGGCTGGGGATCCGCCGGATCCACCGTCTGGTGTCGATGAGCAACATGAAGTACGACGCGATCGTCGGGTCGGGCATCGAGGTCGGCGAACGGGTCGACATCCCCGACGAGCTCATCCCCGCCGACGCCCGGGTGGAGATCGACGCGAAGATGGCCGCCGGTTACTTCACCCCGGGTCCGGTGCCTGATGCCGCCGAGTTGAAGAAGCCCAAGGGCCGGGGACTGCACGGGTGAGTTCAGCCATCGGCGTCGACCTGGACACCCCGGCGGGGGCGGCGGCCGCCCTGCGCACCACGGCCGCGGTTCGTGAACGCGCCCGCCAGCTCACCGAGCGGGCGCGGGCAGGCGCGTCGCGCTGGTTCGTCGTCGACGACGAGGCCCTGCCCGCCGCCGCGGCCGAGGTCGCCGACGTCACCCGCATCAACTACCCGGATCTGCAGATCCCGTTCCACAGCCGGTGGCGCCACTTCGAGGCCGGTGGGCTGGCGCGCAAGGTTGACCTGGACCGGCTGCTGGAGCCGCTCGACGCCACGGGCCGGGCCCGGGCGATGGCCGACCTCACCGTGGTCAGCGTATTGCTCGACGCCGGCGCGGGAGCCGCGTGGACCTACCGCGAACCGGTGACCGGGATACGCCTGGCCCGCTCAGAAGGGCTGGGCGTGGCCAGCTTTCACGCCTTCACACAGGGACTGTTCTCAGCAGACCCCGACGATCCGCTGCGGGTCGACGCAGCAGGTTTGGCAGCGGTGACCCCGGAAAGCCTGGCCGAGGCGTTCCAGGCCGACGCCGCCAATCCGCTCGTCGGAATCGAGGGCCGGGTGGCGATCCTGCACCGCCTGGGCAACGCGCTGGCCGCCACACCCGGCATCTTCGGTGCGCACGGCAGGCCGGGCGGCCTTGTCGACAGGCTGCGGGCGGCGGCGGGCGACACCGTGCGCGCCCACGACATCCTCGCGCTGATCCTGACGTCTCTGGGTGGAATCTGGCCGAACGGCAACACTATTGGTGATCAGCCCGTCGGTGACTGCTGGCGCCACGACGCGGTGCTCGGTGCGGGTTTGACCGCGGGCTGGATGCCGTTTCACAAACTCTCGCAGTGGCTCACCTACTCGCTGCTGGAACCGTTGCGCTGGTCGGGGGTGACGGTCACCGATCTCGACGACCTGACCGGCCTACCCGAATACCGCAACGGCGGACTGTTCCTCGACACCGGCGTGGTTCGGCTACGCGAGGACGGTGTCCGCGATCGAACCCTCAGCGCCGCAGACGGCGTGGTGGTCGAGTGGCGGGCGCTGACGGTGGCGCTGCTCGACGAACTGGCCCCACTGGTGCGGTCATTGCTCGGCGTGGACGCCGAGCGGCTACCGCTGGCATGCGTGCTCGAGGGCGGCACCTGGTCCGCGGGGCGCGCACTGGCACAGCGGTTACGCGGCGGTCTGCCACCACTGACGGTGGCCAGCGACGGCACTGTGTTCTAGGGGGAAATCATGCGCGACATACATCTCGTCGATCACCCACTGGTGCAGCACAAGCTGACGCTGATGCGGCGGCAGGAGACCTCGACCAACACGTTCCGTCGGCTGGCCAACGAGGTGTCCACGCTGATGGCCTACGAGGTGCTCCGCGACACCCCGACCCACGAGATCACCGTGCAGACCCCGCTGGAATCCACCACCGGCACCGTGATCGACGGTAAGAAACTGGTCTTCGTCTCCATCCTGCGGGCAGGCACCGGCGTCCTCGACGGGATGCTGACGGTGGTGCCGGGCGCCCGGATCGGGCACATCGGGCTCTACCGCGACCCGAAAACGATGGTGGCCGTGGAGTATTACTTCAAGATGCCCAGCGACCTCCATGAGCGGGAAGTAGTAGTGGTCGACCCGATGCTGGCCACCGGGAATTCGGCGGTGGCAGCGGTGGACCGGCTCAAGGAGTTCCACCCCCGCTCGATCAAGTTCGTCTGCCTGCTGACGTGTCCGGAGGGCATCGCCGCACTGCACGACGCTCATCCCGAGGTACCGATCTACACCGCCGCGGTCGACCGCGCCCTCGACGAGCACGGCTACATCGTGCCGGGTCTCGGCGACGCCGGCGATCGGCTGTTCGGCACGAAGTAGCGCGCGCTCACAGCGTCCCCACACCGACCTGCCAGTCAATGGTCGGCCGGAGATGGATGAATGTCTGCTGTGACAACCACACACCCGGGCGAGGCGCCGCCGGCACCGGTCGATCCCGCGACTGGGCCGTCGCGGTCCGAACGCATCGGCCTGGTGGTGCTGCTGATCGGCACCGCCGTCCTGTACCTGTGGCACATCACCATCAATGGGATGGCCAATCAGTTCTACGCGGGCGCAGCGCTGGCCGGCTCCACCAACTGGAAGGCGCTGCTGTTCGGCTCGCTCGATTCGGCGAACTTCATCACGGTGGACAAGCCGCCGGTGTCGCAATGGGTGATGGGGTTGTCCGGTCAGGTGTTCGGGTTCAGCAGCGCCAGCATGCTGGTTCCCGAGGCACTCATGGCGGTAGCCACGGTGTGGTTGATCTACGCGGCGGTGGCCCGTATCTGCGGACCCCGGGCAGGCTTGCTGGCGGGGGCCGCCATGGCGCTGACACCGGTGGCGGCGTTGATGTTCCGGTTCAACAATCCGGATGCCGCCATGGTCCTGCTGATGACGGCGTCAGCGTATTGCACGGTGCGCGCCGTCGAGCGGGGCAGCGGTCGCTGGCTGGCCTGGGCCGGGGTGGCACTGGGCTTCGCCTTCCTGGCCAAGATGCTCGAGGGTCTGATGATCGCGCCCGCGGTGGGGCTGGCCTACCTGTTCGCGGCCCCGACCGATCTGCGGCGCCGGGTGCTGCACCTACTCGGCTCGGCCGCCGGTTTCCTCGTCTCGGCCGGCTGGTTCATCGTCTTGACGCTGGTATGGCCGGCCTCCTCGCGGCCCTACATCGCCGGATCCACCGACAACAACTTCATGAACCTGGTACTCGGCTACAACGGATTCGCCCGGGTGGCGGGCCGCAACCACGAGGCCTTCGGGTCACCCCATCCCCTAGGCGCCTCGGCCGGTGACCAGATCCGGTCGGCCCACCTGGGTGGCTTCGGCGGGCAGCGCGAGGGGCTGGTCCGGTTGATGTCCGGTGAGTTCGGCTTCGAGATCGGCTGGTTGGTCCCGACCGCCCTGCTGGCCATCGTGCTGGTGGCGATCTCCCGCGGGCGCGCACCGCGCACCGACCGGGTGCGGGCCGCGACGGTGCTGTTCGGCGGTTGGCTGGTGGTCAACGGGCTGGTGCTCAGCTTCATGAAGGGGATGGTTCACCCGTACTACTGCTTGTCGCTGGCACCGGCGGTCGCGGCACTGGTCGGGATCGGCGGGCACGAGATGTGGGGCCGTCGGCACAGCCTGTTCGGCCGGCTCGGGCTGGCGTCGCTGATCCTGTCGACCGGTGTCTGGAATTGGCTGTTGTTGGGCCGCAACGGCACCTGGCTGCCCACACTGCGGTGGACGATCCTGGTCGGCGCGGTGCTGGCCGCGGCCGCACTGGTCCTGTGGGCACCGACCCGGCGCCGGATGACCGTGGTGGCCGCAGGCGTGGGCGCGGTTGTGCTTCTGGCCGGCCCGGCGGCGTACGCGGTGGCCACCGTCGGCACCGCGCACCGCGGCGGCAGCCCGACCGTGGGGCCATCGCGACCCGAAAACGATGCCATGTCAAAGGCTTTCGGTTCGGTTCCGGACAACCCGAAGCTGGCCTCCCTGTTACGGGCCACCAGCAGCACGTGGTCAGCGGCAACGATCGGTTCGTCGACCGCGGCCGGCCTCGAACTGTCCAGCGGCACAGCGGTCATGGCGATCGGCGGGTTCACCGGCCGCGACCCCGTGCCGACACCTGACCAGTTCAAGTCCGATGTGGCGGCCGGCAAGGTGCGCTACTACGTCGTCGAAAAGGACTGGCGGGGCAAGGCCGGCGGCTGGCCATTCGGCGACAACCACACCGGCATCACCGACTGGGTCAACGCGACATTCCCGAAGACCCAGGTCGGCGATGCCGATGTCTACGACCTGTCCCGGCCGAAATAGTCAGGCAGCCTGAAGCAGCTCGGGAACAGCCTTGCGCACCCTCTCCGGCAGTGCGAGCTTGACGATCTTGCGCACCACCGACGCGAACTGCTTGGGCAGCGGCCCTGCGGTGTACGGGATTCCGTAGCGCCGGCAGATCTCCTGGATCTCCGGGGCGATCTCGGCGTAGCGGCGCGCCGGCAGGTCGGGGAACAGGTGGTGCTCGATCTGGAAGGACAGATTGCCCGACAGGATGTGGAAGAGCTTGCCGCCGGTCAGGTTCGCCGAGCCGAGGACCTGGCGGAAGTACCACTGCCCACGCGATTCGTCGCGGGTCTCCTCGACGGAAAACTCCTGTGTGCCCTCGGGGAAGTGGCCGCAGAAGATGATCGCGTAGGACCACACGTTGCGCATCAGGTTCGCAGTCATGTTGCCGGCGAACACGAACGGCGCGAACGGGCCGGCCAGCAGCGGGAAGGCCACGTAGTCCTTGGCGACCTGGCGGCGCGTCTTACGCCAGATCTCCTGCAGCACTTCGCGTTTGTCGGCGATCGAGATCTCGCCGGCGCGGATGCGGTCGGCTTCCATGTCGTGCAGGGCCACCCCGTACTGAAAGAGCACCATCAGCAGGAACGCATACAGCGGGTTGCCCAGGTAGTAGGGGCGCCACGGCTGATCGGGGCTCATCCGCAGGATCCCGTAACCGATGTCGCGGTCCATGCCGACGATGTTGGTATAGGTGTGGTGGGAGAAGTTGTGCGAGTGCCGCCACTGGTCGCCCGGGCATGCGGTGTCCCATTCGAAGGTGCGCCCGCACAGCGTCGGGTCGCCGGTCCACTCGTACTGGCCATGCATGACGTTGTGGCCGATCTCCATGTTGTCGAGGATCTTCGAGATCCCCAACAGCGCGGTGCCCGCCAGCCAGGCGGGCGGGAAGATGCCGGCGAACAGCAGCGCACGACCGGCGATCTCCATCCCGCGCTGGGCCTTGATCACCCGGCGGATGTAGTCGACGTCGGCCTGGCCGAGGTCGGCGATCACCCGGTCGCGGATCTCATCGAGTTCGCGGCCGAAGGCATCGGCCTGCTCGGGGGACAGTGTGATGTGTTGCTGGGTCATGGGATTCCCTTTCTGGTTTACAGCGCCAGCTCGACGTCACCGACGGGCACGGACACGCAGATCTGCACGTCCTCCTCGTCGGCGGTCGATACCGCGCCGGTGGTCAGGTTGCGCACCGCGCCGCGGTGCTTGCGTCGGGTGCAGGTATGGCAGATGCCCATCCGGCAGCCGCTCTTCGGGGTCAAGCCCGCGTCCTCGGCCTGCTCGAGCAGCGGGCGTCCGTCATCGGTGCTCTCGATTCCGCTGTCGCGGAACGTGATCCGTCCACCCGACGGGGTTTCGGGGATGACGAACGGGGTGGGGACGAAACTTTCCGAACTGACGTTGTCGCAGATGTTTCGGACTGCCTCGACGAGCGCCGGGGGTCCGCAGACGAAGACCGCGTCGTGCTCCGGCATGGCCGCCTGCAGATGAGCCGCGTCGAAGTAGCCGGTGAGCTCGCCGCCCGGTGAACGGGTGTAGCCGTGCAGCACCCGGGCCGGCAGTTCCGCCAGCTCTTCGCGGTAGTCCGCCTCGGCGGGGGTGCGCGAGTAGTGCACAAAGGCGATGTCGCCGTCGAAACCCTCGGCGTGCAGGGTGCGCAGCATCGACATCACCGGCGTGATGCCGCTGCCGCCGGAGACGAACAGGATGCGCCGCGGACGTTGCTCGGGAAGCACGAAGTCGCCGGCCGGATCGGACAGTTCCACCACCATGCCGGGGCAGGCATTGGCGAACAGGTACTCCGAGACCAGGCCGCCGTCGTGGCGGCCGATGGTCAGCTCGATCAGCGGTGCCCCCTCGGCGTTGGCCGGGGAGTAGCAGCGGGTGTGCCTGCGGCCGTCGATCTCCACGGAGAGGTTGACGTGCTGGCCGGCGCGATGGCGGCTGACCGCCTGGTTGGGCGCGAGAACAAGGGTGACGCTGCGCGGTGTGGACCGGCGTACGTCGACCACCTTGGCGCGTGCGTCGGTGGTCCAGGTCCGGTCCAACAGCTCGGTGTAGCGGTCCACACCGTGCGGCCCGGTGAGCAGATCGACCAGCGGCGAACGGAGCACCCTCTTGGTCAAAGTTTGAGTGAACATGTGTACACCGTTGCTGCTGAAAGCCCTAATCGTCAAGGGATACGCCCTGTCTGTGGTAGGGTTCACACCGGTGAACAGTCGTACGCCGAAGTCACGGCATGAACGGTCGTCACGCAGTTCGGCGAGGGGAACCACCTCCCGCGAAGAACGCAAAGAGGCCACCCGCCGCGCGATCATCGACGCGGCGCTGAAACTGCTCGACGAACGTAGCTTCAGCGGCCTGAGCCTGCGTGAGGTCACCCGCGAGGCGGGCATCGTTCCCGCCGCGTTCTACCGCCACTTCGACTCGATGGACGCCCTCGGCCTGGTGTTGATTGACGAGTCGTTTCGGACGCTGCGGGAAATGCTGCGCAGCGGACGGGCCGGCAAGCTCGACCCCAACCGCATCATCGAGTCCACCGTCGAGATCCTGATCGCCGGCGTCACCGATCAACGTGAGCACTGGCGTTTCATCGGACGCGAACGCTCCAGCGGGGTGACCGTGCTGCGCTACGCCATCCGCACCGAGATCCGGCTGATCACCTCCGAGCTGGCGACCGACCTGGCCCGCTTCCCCGGCTTGACCACGTGGAGCACCGAGGACCTCAACATCTTGGCCAGCCTGTTCGTGAACTCGATGATCATCATCGCCGAGGCCATCGAGGATGCCTCCGACCCGACGGCGCTCGAGGACATCAAACGCACCGCGGTCAAACAGCTGAGGATGATCGTGGTGGGCGTGGCAGGCTGGCGCAGCCAACCCGAGAACGAGGGCGTTACCGGCGATTAGGGGTGCAGCGGGCTTCAATGCTGCCCCAAGCGGGAACACCCCGGCATGACCACTTCACGTCCGGCCGTGCTGTTCGACATCGACGGCACTCTGGTCGACAGCAACTACCTGCACATCCATGCCTGGCAGCGGGCCTTTGCCGAGGAGGGTCTCGCGGTCCAGGCGTGGCGCATCCACCGCTCGATCGGCATGGACGGCACCACCCTCGTCGACACCCTGTCCGACGGCGCCGATGACGCTGTTCAGCAGCGGCTCAAGGACTTACACACGCGCTACTACGAGGCCTCCTCCCCGATGCTGGCCACATTGCCCGACGCGCGCGCACTCCTGGCCCGGGTGGCCGGCCTCGGGCTGCAGGTGGTTCTCGCGACGTCGGCCCCGCGCAATGAACTGGAACTCCTGCTCTCGACGCTGGACTGCGAGGATCTGATCTCGGCCATCACCTCATCGGAGAACGTCGACGAGGCCAAGCCGCGGCCCGACATCGTCAACGTCGCCCTCGACAAGGCGGGCGTCACCGCGGATCAGGCGGTGTTCGTCGGCGACACCGTGTGGGACGTCGAGGCGGCCGGACGGGCCGCGGTCCCGTGCATCGGTGTGCTCTCGGGCGGGATCTCCCGCGGCGAGCTCGAAGAGGCAGGCGCGGCAGCAGTTTTCGACGACGCCGCGGACCTGCTGGCCCACCTCGAGCGCAGCCCGATCTCGGCGCTGTTTCCGCACGGTGCGGCGCACGAAGTTTTGCGGTGATCGGGTTCGGGTAGAGGCTGCCCATGATCGGGCCGATCCACCAGTTGCATGCCAGCACAGGGCCGGTCGATGTCTCTGGGTACTACCGCGACCCGCCGGACGGTGTGCGCGTCAACATGATCACCTCGCTGGACGGGGCCGCCTTCTTCGGCGGTGTGGCGGGCCCACTGTCGGATGCCACCGACCAGAACCTACTGCTCACGCTGCGCGGCTACGCGGACGTCGTGCTTGTGGGTGCGGGCACCGTCCGGGCTGAGGGGTACGGTCCGGTGCGGCTGTCGGCTGCTCAGAGCGCCGAGCGCGCACGGCGCTGGGGTGTCACCTCCGCCCCGGCGATCGCGGTCGTCACCCATACCGGCCGACTGCCCGCCTCGTTGTTCGCTGAATCCGGCCAGCGGCCCATCCTGATCACCACCGCAGCGTTACTGACCGCCCGACCGGAGCTGACCGAGCTGACCGACGTCATCGTCGCCGGCGACACCGCCGTCGACCTGCCGGCCGCGATCGCTACTCTGCGCACCCGCGGCTTGAACCGCATCCTCTGCGAGGGCGGCCCGACACTTCTCGACGAGCTGGTGGCCGGCGACCTCGTCGACGAGATGTGCCTGACGGTCTCCCCCACCCTGGCCGCCAGCGCGGTCACCTCCCGCTCCGGCGCCCCCGCGCTGGCCGCCCCATTCCGCTTGAGGCTGCAGCACGCCATCACGATCGACGACTACGTCTACCTCAGATACGCCCGACGAAGGGAAGACCGACCATGACCGAAGCCGAGAATCGACTGGACCGACGGCCCGACGGCACCGACGACGACACCGTCGACGCCGTCGGATCACTCTCGGAGGCACTGGAATACGTCGAGCGGGCCCGCGGGCATCTGTACTCGTTCCACCAGCTGATCGGGCACGCCGACCTGCTGCTGGGTGAGACCTGCGACAAGCTGCGCGACGCCGGGCACCGCGACGTCGCCGACACGCTCGGGACCGACATGGTCGGGCGCAACGTGCTCTACGGCCGGTGGACCTTCCAGGTGGTCGAGGAATTCGACGACAACTACTGGAGCCGGCTGCGCGAACACGAACGGGACATCCGCACCCAGCTCATGGGCGGGCAACGCCACGTCTTCGAGGCCGAGATGAAGGAGCGCCGCCGAACCAGGGGGCGATCCGGCCACGAGGCGACACCCTGACCACGCTGCTTGTCACGACCGTCACAGCCGGCGGGGATTTGAGCATGTCCCATCCGGGGTACCCGCCACAGTCCGACCGCCGATCCTAGGGAGTACCGACGTGACCAACATTGCTTCTGAGGTGTGGCCGGGTAAGGCCTATCCGCTGGGGGCCACCTACGACGGGTCGGGCACCAACTTCGCGGTGTTCTCCGAGGTCGCCGAGCGCGTCGAACTCTGCTTGTTCGACGACGACGGCGCCGAGACCCGGGTCGTGCTTCCGGAGGTCGACGGATTCGTCTGGCACTGCTTCCTGCCCGGTATCGAGTCGGGGCAGCGCTACGGATATCGGGTGCACGGGCCCCACGACCCGGACAACGGCCATCGCTGCAATCCCAACAAACTTCTGCTCGACCCGTACGCGAAGGCGATCGACGGCCATTTCGACTGGGACCAGTCGCTGTTCGGGTACAACTTCGGCGAGCCCGGCAGCCGCAACGACGACGACTCGGCGGCCAACATGCCCAAGTCGGTCGTCATCAACCCGTACTTCGACTGGGGGGTGGACCGCCCGCCGCAGCGCGAGTACGCCGACAGCGTCATCTACGAGGCCCACGTCAAGGGTCTGACCCAGACCCACCCCGACATCCCCGAGGCGGCCCGCGGCACTTACTCCGCGATCGCCCACCCGGTGATCATCGATCATCTGAAGTCGTTGGGCGCCACGGCAATCGAGTTGATGCCGGTGCACCACTTCGCCAACGACTCGACCTTGATCGACAAGGGACTGTCCAACTACTGGGGTTACAACACGATCGGCTTCTTCGCCCCGGACAGCAAGTACTCGGCCAGCGGCACACCCGGCGGCCAGGTACAGGAGTTCAAGGCCATGGTGCGGGCACTGCACGAGGCGGGCATCGAGGTGATCCTCGACGTCGTCTACAACCACACCGCCGAGGGCAACCACATGGGGCCCACGCTGAGCTTCCGCGGGATCGACAACGCCGCCTACTACCGCCTGGTCGACGATGACAAGCAGTACTACATGGACCACACCGGCACCGGGAACAGTCTCAACGTCGGCCACCCGCACACGCTGCAACTCATCATGGACTCGCTGCGCTACTGGGTCACCGAGATGCACGTCGACGGTTTCCGGTTCGATCTGGCGGCCACGCTGGCCCGGGAGTTCTTCGAGGTCGACCGGCTGGCCGCATTCTTCGAACTCGTGCAACAGGATCCGACGGTCAGCCAGGTGAAGCTGATCGCCGAGCCGTGGGACATCGGACCCGGCGGCTACCAGGTGGGGAACTTCCCGCCGCAGTGGACCGAGTGGAACGGCAAGTACCGCGATACCGTGCGCGACTTCTGGCGCGGCGAGGACGCCAGCCTCGGCGAGTTCGCCTCCCGGTTGACCGGTTCGGCCGACCTCTACGAACACACGGCGCGGCGGCCGGTGGCCTCGATCAACTTCGTCACCGCACACGACGGTTTCACCCTGCTCGACCTGGTGTCCTACAACGAGAAGCACAACGACGCCAACGGCGAGGACAACAACGACGGCGAGAGCAACAACAAGTCGTGGAACTGCGGAGCCGAAGGGCCCACCGACGATCCGGAGATCAATGCGCTGCGGGCACGTCAGCAACGCAATCTGATCGCCACCACGGTGCTGTCCCAGGGGGTGCCGATGCTGTCGCACGGCGACGAGCTGGGTCGTACCCAGGGGGGTAATAACAACGGGTACTGCCAGGACAACGAGATCACCTGGATCGACTGGGCCAACGCCGACGCCGGGCTTCTGGAGTTCACCGCGCAGGTATCGGCTCTGCGCGGCGAACACCCGGTGTTTCGCCGCCGCCGATTCTTCAATGGCCGGCCCGTGCG
This sequence comes from Mycobacterium sp. NBC_00419, assembly GCF_036023875.1. Taxonomy (NCBI): domain Bacteria; kingdom Bacillati; phylum Actinomycetota; class Actinomycetes; order Mycobacteriales; family Mycobacteriaceae; genus Mycobacterium; species Mycobacterium sp. NBC_00419. The sequence goes on along the minus strand of NZ_CP107931.1, from coordinate 2,948,946 downwards.
CCGCCGCGGCAGCGAAGGCCTTCCGGACATTTCCTGGTTCCGTCCGGACGGCTCGGAAATGAGTGACGAAGACTGGGATTCCGGCTTCGGCAAGTCCGTCGCGGTGTACCTCAACGGGCAGGGAATCCCCGACTTGGACACCCGCGGGCAGCGGGTGGTCGACGACTCCTTCATGCTGTGTTTCAACGCCCATCACGAGCCGATCGAGTTCACCCTGCCGCCCGCGGAGTTCGGCAAGGCCTGGGATATCACGATCGATACGGCCGCTGGAACTGCGGAAACAGACGAATCGTCGGTTATCAAGGCCGGCGGGCCGGTGTGGGTGCAGGGCAGGGCGATGGTGGTGCTTCAGGCGCAGCCGTAGCCACAGCGACCGACTGGAATCGACCCCGGACAGACAGTCATGGCCGATCCCCTCCCCTCCGGGGGACCCGCCATGACTACTGCCCGAATTATCACCATCGGGAACCCCGAAGTGGGCTACTTCGACAAATGAATTCAAATTTTTTTCAAGTAGCCAGCAAACGGTAGAAAAGTGTTTGCGTAGTGCAAATTAGTGGGCCGGAAACCGCCGTGATGAACTAGCCCGATGGCGGCGGTGAGCGGTCCGGCCGGTGGGTTCGTGGGCAAGGTCAAAGACGTGACCGGGCCCGGCCTGACCGATGCCTGGGGAATGACGTGCACCGACCTCGGCGCGTCCGTCCGGGCGCCCGACGGCAGCCTGGTGTCGGTCTTCGGGGACACCTTCTCCGGCAACCGCGTCGGGGTTGGCGAATGGCGCTCACCGGTGATCCTGATCGGGACCGGCGACGCCACCCACGACGTCGTCTATCACCGGGCGGGCGGGGCCGACCCGCGATATGCCCGCCAACTGTGGCGCTACCGGCACTCACCCAGCGGCGGCCTGCTGCGCCGCGGCATCAGCACGGTGATCCCCTCGGACCTGTTGCGCGTCGGCGACGATCTGTTCCTGCACGCCATCGTCAACCGCGGCTTCGGCAATGTGGTGTGGACCGAGATCTGGCATTCAGCCGACAGCGGACTCACCTGGCGACACCTCGGCGCGAAGTTCCCCGCCCGGCTGCACTCCGGCCACAACCAGTGCTGGTCCTGGGATTTCGACCCCGATGACGGCTGGGTGTACGTCGTGTCCACCGGGTTCCAGCGCGACAAGGGGGTCATCCTGCAGCGCGTGCGCCCGCAGCATCTGGCTCACGGTGATCGTTACCTGGCCTGGGATCCGCACACCCGCGGATGGGGTGCGACGCCGGCGGCGATCACCCCGCCCGGGGAGACCTGGGGCGAGCTGTCGTTGCGCCGTCTCGGCACGGGCCGCTGGATCCTGGGTGGCTTCGTCTCCTCGGACTACGCGCTGGGCTACCGGGTGCTGACCGCCCCGACCGCCGACCTGGCCGCTGCCCCGCTGCAGCATCCGGTGACCGGCTGCTCCTGGGACGACGAGGACCACGCGGCGTGCCGGGTGGCCCAGTTGTACGGCGGCTACGTGCTGCCCGGCAGCCGCCTGGGCGTGCCCGGCGGGGTGGGTCTGATGGTCTCGCAGTGGAACACCGCGCGCGGCTGGCCCTATCGGGTCATGCAGTTCCGGGTGACGCTGGCCGACACCACCGTGTCCTGATCACCGTCAGCGCGCGCGACGCCACATCGGCCACAGCGTCGGCCCGCCGTCGGGGATCACGATCTCCCCGGTTACCACGAAGCCGAACCGCTCGTAGTACGGCACGTTCTCCGGGCTGCTCGACTCCAGGTAGGCCGGGGCGTACTCGGCGTCGCACCGATCCAGCCGGGACTGCATCAGGGCCCGTCCGAACCCGTCGCCGCGCACCTTGGGGTCACTGCCGAGGACGGCCAGGTACCAGTGCGGCTCCTCGGGATGGTTTTCCTTCATCAGGTCGGTGAGCACCCGGCTGACGGCCAGCCGGCCCCGGACGGCGCGCAGCACGGCAGGCAGCATCGCGATGTTCTCGCGCGAGGACTGCTGCCAGCGGCCGGGCGGATCCCACAGTGCGACGCCGCCGAGTCCGTCGTCGGTGGAGGCCACCTCGACACCGCGGCCCGGCAGGAAGTGATGGCGGGCCAACGCGCCGAACAGGCCCGGAAGCGCAGCGGTGCGCCGTTCGGGGTCAGGCTGCAGCCAGGTGATCACCGGGTCGTCGTGGAATGCCCGTCCCAGCACCCGCGCCAGTGCCGGGATATCGGATCGGCGCGCGGAGCGGACATCGATGGGCACCCCGCAAGGCTAGTCACCCAGATGAAGTTCGGCCTGCCGCGCCGACCACTCCCACAGCCGGGCGGCTTGCTCCGGGTCCACGGCGAAGGCCGCGTAACCGCCCACCACGCCGTCGTCCATCCCCGCATCGCTCCGCTCCTGCCCGCCGGGGGCGAACGGCTCGGCGATGCTGCAGTCCTCGAGGTAGAGGCCGCCGAGACCGTCGAGTTCCGGCGATGTCGCCGCCCACACGGTGGTCGCGGCGCCGTGCTCGGCGTCGGTGACCTCGAGATTGGCCAGCCTGCCGCTGTAGTCGTCGCGGGTCATGTGGCGGGCCAGTTCGGTGATCACCACCCCCGGGTGCACGGCGAACGAGTGCACGCCGCGCGGTCCCCAGCGCCGCTCGGCCTCCACGGTGAACAACACGTTGGCGGTCTTGCTCTGGCCGTAGGCCTGCCACTTGTCGTAGGTGGACTCGTCGTCGTAGTTCGGGTCCTCCCAGCGGATGCCGCCGTAGAGGTGGCCCCGGCTGCTGAGGTTGACGATGCGAGTGCCGTCGCCGAAGCTGTCGACCAGCCCGGTGGTGAAGACAAAATGGCCGAGATGGTTTGTGCCGAGCTGCATTTCGTAGCCCTGCGCGGTCCGGGACAGCGGCGGGGCCATGATTCCGGCGTTGTTGATGAGCACGTCGATGCGGCCGTGCCGGTGGGCGATGGCCTCGGCGGCGCCCTGGGCGGTGCGCAGGTCGGTGAGATCCAGTGGCACCACTTCACACTCCAGCACCGCGCGGGTCTTCTCCAGATCGCGCACGGCGGCGACGACCTCGGCCCCGGCGGCCTGCATGGCCTGGGCGGTCTGCAGACCCAGCCCGGAGGATGCACCGGTGATGACGACGACCCGTCCGGTCAGGTCGACGCCGTCGAGCACGTCGGAGGTGGTCTTGGCGCTGGGCGCGGTCATGCGGGGTCTCCTGTCTCGCCGGCCGTCGAACGCCATCGCGGTGCCCTGTGCTCCCGCCAGGCGGCCGGCCCCTCGGCGGCATCCGGGCCGCCCATCAACTTCAGATGCACCGTAGTCTCCTCCGCCGCCACCGCGTCGATGTTCGCCGCACCCCACAACAACCGCTTGCTGTAGGCCACCGACGCGGGGTTGGCGTTGACCGCGACGTCGCGTGCCATCTCCAGCGCCGCCGGCAGGACCTCCTCGGCGGGCAGGGCGCGGCTGGCGATCCCGAGGTCGGCGGCCTCGCGGCCGGAGAACGTGCGACCGGTCAGCAGGATGTCGGCGGCGACCGCGAGCCCCACCGCGTGCGGCAGCGTGTAGTGCACCCCGCAGTCGCCGATCATGCCGCGGCGCACCTGCGGGATGGCGAGCTTGGCGTCGTGGGCCACCAGCCGCACATCGCACTGCAGCGCCAGCGTCAGGCCGATGCCGATGGCCGGGCCGTTGATGGCGGCGATCACCAGCTTGCGGATCCGCCAGGCCGGCGGCTGCACCGGCGAGGCGCTGAACCCGTCACCGGGAGCGTCGAATGCCGCTGCGCCGGCGGCCATGTCGGCGCCGGAACAGAAGGCGCGCCCCGCCCCGGTGAGGACGACCGCGCGCACGGCGTCGTCGCTGTCACAGCGACGGTAGGCCGCACTGAGAGCGTTGGCGGTCTCACCGGAGAACGCGTTGAGCCGCTGCGGCCCGTCCAGGGTGACCACGGCGACACCGGCGTCGTCCACGTCGACCCGGACCGCGGTGGCGTTGCTCACGCAGCGATCTTGGCACACGGCCGGATGGCCGGAGCCGCGCCGATCAGACCTGCACGGGGGTGCTGAAGTCGGCCAGGTTGTAGGCCGTCACATGGTTGTCCGACACCGCGTAGAGCACGTCGCCGATGCGCACGGTGCGGATGACCGGCTCGTCGGTGGCGATGGAGCCGAGTTCGGTGATGCCGTCCGGCCCCACGCGCAACAGCTTCAGGCTCTGCCCATAGTGGTAGGCACCCGTCTGCGCGTCGTAGCCACTGGCATCCACCGGCACCACCAGCAGTCCGTCCTGCGCGGAGTAGAGCACCGCATGATGGTCGAATTGTGCCTGGCTCCAAGACCATTCGCCGTCCCCGTCGAGGAACTGCCGGTCCACCTGGACGGGATTCGACGGGTCGCTGACGTCGAACAGCGACGCATGCACGTGGTTGCGCCAGGTACCGGCCTCCTGCTCCTGGCCGATCCCGAGCAGCAGTCCGTCGCCGACAGGTTGGAGATAGTTGGAGAACCCCGGGATGACCAGTTCCCCGCGAAGTACCGGCGCGGCCGGATCGCTGAGGTCGACGGCGAACAGCGGGTCGGTCCGCAGGAACGTCACCAGGTAGGCCATGTCCCCGACGAATCGGACCGCGTACAGCTGCTCGCCCGGCGCCAGACCGGTCACCCGACCGACCTGCTGCAGGGTGTCCGCATCGAGCACGTACACGCCGTTGTCGTTGCGCGACGTCCAGCTGCCGTTGCCCCAGGCGCTGGAGGTGGTGTGCGTGGCCACCCGGAGGTGTCCGTCGTATTCGTCGAGGGCGAACTGGTTGATCAGCGTGCCCGCCACGACCGCCCCCGCCTGCCACTTCACCGAGGTGCCCGCGACGGCGAAGCGGTCGATGCGGGTGTCGCTCGAGGAACCGGAATCGGTGTAGGTGTAGTTCGAGGTCGCCAGGTACAGCCCGTCGCGCGTCATGTAGACGGTGCCGCCGGTGGGGGCCACCATCGCGGTCGCGCCGCCGGCTCCCGCGGTCACGGCCAACGTATGCGCGGAGTCGATGGACACGACCGTCACCAGCGACTGGTCGAAATCCGCCTTCGGCCGGACGATCTGGCCGGCCTTGGTGAGGACTCCGAGATCGACCACAGTGCCGTTCGCGTCGATGCTGTAGGCGTGCGGCAGCGCGGTGCTGACGATGCTGCCTGCCACCCGGGCGGCGTAGGAGTCCCACGTCTCGTAGGTGCGGTTGGCGACGACGGTCGGGTTGCCACCCCACCGGATCATCAGGTCGGTGAGCGCCGCGGGGCTGACCTCAACCGGGCCGCCCTTCACCGGGGTGTCGGTGTAGAGCGGTTCGGGCAACTTGATCGAGGCGTCCAGGACGACGTGCACCACGCCGTCGACGGAGCGCGCGTCGCGGTAGGCGCCGTCGTAGACCCGACGGGTGACCGCGGTCGGCGCGGTGGGGTCGGCGATGTCGTAGACGGTGACCGTGGTCTGCGGGTTCCATCCGCCCCAGGGTGCGAACGGGCCGGCCGGCTTGGCGTAGATGGCGCAGCACCAGCCGGACCCGGACTGGGTGATGACAGTCAGGCGGTTGCCGGAGAGGAACTGGCCGACGACATTGCCGGACAGGGTGACGGTGGAGACGACGTTGGTGTCGGCGCCGACGATCTTGAGCTCACCGTTGTGCGCGATGTAGATGTAGTGGCCGTCGGTCTCGACGAAGTCGGCCTCGTCAACCCCGTCAACCTGGGTGTTGGTGTCCGAGACGGTCCCGACCACGCCGGTGGATTTGAGGTAGGCGACGTCGAACAGCCAGGGGTAGCCGTAGTCGTAGACCGGCACGGTCTGGCCGAACAGGCCCTCGTAGCGCTGCTTGGCCAGTGCCAGCAGGTAGTCGCGCAGTTGCTGCTCGGTGAAGTAGGTGCCGCCGGGCGCCACGGTGGTCGGCAGCGACAGACCCCGGCGGATCAACGACAGTGCGCCCTGCAGGAATTCGGTGATCGGGCTGGCGGGCAGGCCGTTCAGCTGGTTGGCGGCGATGTCGATGAGGCGGCCGAACTCCGTCTTCAGCGCGATCATCTGGTCGGGGATGGCGGGCGTGAGCCCGCCTGACGGACGACCGGTCCTGGCCACCGGGATCCGGGCGGGCACGGTCTGGGCGGCAGCCGGAGAGGTCTCAGTCGATGCCGCAGCCGGTTCGGTGGTCTGCGCCGGGGTGAGGGCAATCGGTATCCGCCGTGCCGGGGCGGCTGCCCTGGGCCGGGTCACCGAGGTGGTTCGCGAACTGCCGCCGCCGCCCGAGCTGCCTGACGACGCGTTGCCCCGCGGGGCATGCCTGCCCGCCGCCGAGTGCGCCGCCGACCCCGTGTCACTGCTGGTTCCGGCCGACGCCGAGGACGAATCGTCGTCCCCGGTGGCGGCGGTAGCAACGGCTAGGCCCTGCGGGCCCGCCAGGGACAGTCCCAGCGCGAAGGCGGCCGCGCCAACCCGTGCACCACGTTTACCGGCCAACACCCCAACCCTTGTTCGTCCGACATTCACAGCGAGCCCACACTATCTGCACAGCAGCAGGCGCAGTGGGGTTTGCTGGTTACTTCTCGGCGTCGATCACGCGACGAGCGTGGTGATTCCCAGCGCAACGACGCACAGCACCACCACTGCGGTGGTCATGCCGTATCCGACGGTGGCGCGGGGGCCGATCGCGAAGCGGCCCATCAGGGCACGGTCGCGGCCGAGCCCGATCATGGCGAACAGCAGCGGGATCAGCAGCACCGCGTTGAGCACCTGGGTGCCGACCAGGATCGTGACCAGCGGAATCCCGGGTGCCAGGACGATGGCGGCGCCGATGAAGGTGATGATGCCGTAGGTCATATAGAAGGTGCGCGCGTCGCGGTAGGGGTCGTCGACCGCCGCCTCCAGGCCGGCGAACTCACAGACCGAGTAGGCGGTGGACAGCGGCAGGATGGAGGCCGCCAGGAAGGCCGCACCGATCAGCCCGATGGCGAACAGCGTCGAGGCAGCCTCACCGGCAAGTGGTTGCAGCGCGACGGCGGCATCGGCGGCATCGCTGATGCTGCGGCCATCGCGATGCAGGGTCGCAGCGCACGCCACGACGACAAAGAAGCCGATCACCCCGGTGAGTACCGCGCCGGTGACGACGTCGACACGTTCCAGTGCCAGGTCCTCGGTGCGCAACTTCTTGTCCACCGCGTAGGACTGCATGAACGACAGGCCCCACGGCGCCAGCGTCGTGCCCAGGGTGGCGGTGACGATCCCGATCGCCTGGCCCGTCATCGGCATGGTCGGCACCAGCGCCCCGTGCAGTGCCGCACCCCAGTCCGGCTTGGCCAGGATTCCCGAGGCGATGTAGGCCAGGAACACCGTGGACAACAGCAGCAGCAGGCGTTCGACGCGGTGAAAGCTGCCGCGTAGCACCAGCAGCGAGACGACCACGCCGGCGGCGGGCACGCTGACATAGCGGCTGATGCCGAAAAGCTCGAAACCCGCTGCAATGCCGGCGAATTCGGCGCACGTCGTGCCGATGTTGGCGACCACCAGAGCAGCGAGGACGGCACCACCGATTCTGACTCCGTAGCGCTGGCGCACCAGTCCGATGAGGCCCTGCCCGGTGATGACGCCCATCCGCGCGGCGAGCGTGTGGAAGACGATGAGCGCGATGGTGGACAGCAGTAACACCCACAGCAGCTGATAGCCGTGGTCGGCGCCCAGCACCGAGTAGGTGGTGATGCCCGCCGGGTCGTCGTCGGACAGCCCGGCCAGCAGGCCCGGTCCGACGACGGCGAGCAGGGCGGCCAGCCGGGTGTTCTTGCGGCCGGTCACGGCGGTGACCCGGTGCTGTGGTGGCGCCGCGGCCAGACCCGGAACCGCAGGAACTTGCGGCCGCCGAGTGCGGGCGCGTGCTGGAGCAGCGTGCGCCACCGCCGGGCGTGCTCGGCGGGCATGGCCGCCACGATGCGGGCGGCTTCCGGGTCGGGCAGTGCCCGCAGGACACGTTCGGCCACCGCGGGATGGGCGGCGCACACCACGTCGGCGGCCACACCGGGCCCCGTGGCGGCCAGGATCTCGGCGGCCGACTCGGTGTCGAGCCGGCTGACCAGTGCCGCCAGCCCGCGCGGGTCGAGGCGGTGCACGGCGGCGCGGGGGGTGGCCAGTTGCACGGAGTGCCCGCGTTCGGAGGCCAGGTGCAGGTCCGACCACGCGATGATGTCCTCGCGGCGGGCACCCGTGGCGGGCAAGCGCAACCGCTGCAGTACCGCGCCGAAGCCCACCTCGACGCCGACCAGTTCGAGGCGGCCCCCGCCGCTGCGGGCCAGCACGACGTCGGCCACCCGGGCCAGCCGCTGGCCCACGACGTCGACGACCTGGGTGTCCAGCACGTCGCGCGCCAGCAGGATCTCGCGGTCACCGAGTGCCGCGGTCAGGTCGTCGACGGCGAAGCGCCCGGCGTCTGCGGCGTCGAGCGCCAGCACCACCTGGTTGTGCCCGAAGTTGGTGACCTGCTCCCACGGGATCAGCAGCTGCGACCCGCGACCCCGGCTGACCACCACCCGGTCGGCGAGGGGCGGGCCGGACTCCTCCACCAGATCGGCCGTCAGGTCGGCGAGGCGGCCGATGACCCGGCCGTCCCGTCCGAGCACATCGTGACCGGTGACCCGGCTGAGCAACAGCACATCCGCAGCATGCCGCATGGGACCGTCGCGAGATTGAACCCACGCAAAAGAACTGCGAGTGCAGTGCAGCGTCAGCTCAGTCTCGGGAGCATTGATTAATGCAGTTGCATCAAGTTATGCTCGCGCCGCCTTGCCGCCGCCGACCCCCGAGGAAGCCGACATGTGGGATTTCGAGACCGACCCCGAGTACCAGAAGAAGCTCGACTGGGTCGAGGAGTTCATGCGTGACGAACTCGAGCCGCTGGACTTCGCGCCGCTGGACCCCTACGAGAAGAAGAACCCTGCCGTACTCGCGGTGCTGCGGCCGCTGCAGCAGCAGGTCAAGGACCAGGGCCTGTGGGCGGCGCACCTGAGCCCCGAGCTCGGCGGCCAGGGCTACGGTCAGGTCAAGCTGGCGCTGCTGAACGAAATCGTCGGCCGGTCCCGTTGGGCACCTTCGGTTTTCGGATCGCAGGCACCGGACTCGGGTAACGCCGAGATCCTGGCGCTGTTCGGCACCGAGGGGCAGAAGAAGCGCTACCTGCAGCCGTTGCTCGACGGCGAGATCTCGTCGTGCTATTCGATGACCGAACCGCAGGGCGGCTCGGATCCGGGCTTGTTCACCACCCGCGCCGAGCGCGACGGCGACTCCTGGGTGATCAACGGCGAGAAGTGGTTCTCTTCCAACGCCCGCAACGCGGAGTTCTTCATCGTGATGGCGGTGACCAACCCGGAAGCCCGCACCCACCAGAAGATGTCGCTGTTCATCGTGCCCGCCGAAACACCGGGTATCGAGGTGATCCGCCACGTCGGGGTCGGCGGCGAAGCCGACGAGCGGGCCGGGCATGGCTACCTCCGCTACAACGACGTCCGGGTGCCTGCCGACCATGTGCTCGGCGGCGAGGGTCAGGCTTTCGCGATCGCGCAGACCCGGCTCGGCGGCGGCCGCGTGCATCACGCCATGCGCACAATCGCATTGGCGCGCAAGGCTTTCGACATGATGTGTGAGCGCGCGGTGTCGCGGCAGACGCGTCGCGGTCCGCTGGGCGACTACCAGATGACGCAGGAGAAGATCGCCGACAGCTGGATCCAGATCGAGCAGTTCCGGCTGCTGGTGCTGCGCACCGCGTGGAAGATCGACAAGTACCACGACTACCAGTTGGTGCGCCGCGACATCGCGGCGGTGAAAGTTGCTATGCCGCAGGTGCTTCACGACGTGGTGCAGCGGGCCATGCACCTGCACGGCGCGCTGGGCGTCTCCGACGAGATGCCGTTCGTGAAGATGATGGTGGCGGCCCAGTCGCTGGCCATCGCGGACGGTCCCACCGAGGTGCACAAGCTGACCGTGGCACGGCGCACCCTCAAGGAGTACGAGCCCGTCGACTCACTTTTCCCGTCACAGCACATCCCGACCCGCCGGGCCGCCGCACAGGCCCGGCTGGCCGACCTCATCGAACACGAAGTCGCCGAACACTAGATGGCGCTGGACACCCGGCCGAAGCTCGTCGCGGCGGCCGAGCAGTTGTTCGCCGACCGCGGGGTGGACGCGGTCAGCCTGCGTGAGATCGCCCGGCAGGCAGGCACCCGCAATGTGATGGCCGTGCAGTATCACTTCGCCGACCGCGCCGGCGTGCTGGCGGCCATCGCCGCCAAGCATCTGCCGGCGGTCGACGCCCGCCGAAATGCCCTGCTGGACAACGCGGATCCCTCGATGCGATCGATGGCTGAGGCGTTGGTGCGGCCGTTGGCGGCCAAACTCGACGATGCCGACGGCGGGCCGGCGTTCCTGCGGATCCATGCCGACCTGCTCAACCGCGCGGTGCCGGCGTTCGACGTCACCGGCGGACCGGACAGCAGCCTGCAGCGCTGGCGCGACACGGTCGAACCGCTGCTGGATCCGGTCGCGGTGGCGCTGCACACCAGGCTCGCCGCGCTGATCTACACCGCAGTCGAATTGGGCAGGCGGGCCGCCTCAGCCCCGCACACCGACGACCGGTTGTTCACCAGCCACCTCATCGACACCGTGGCCGCGATGCTGGCCAGCACGCCGTCGGCCGAGACCCGGGCGCTGGCCGTGCAGCGGCAGGCCCGGCGGGCCAGGCGCAGCCCGTCGCGAACCTGAGCGTCGGGGTTAGGTCAGCAGGCCCTTGAGGGCCTCGCGGGTGTCGGCGGCCTCGTCGGGGGTCCCCGCAACCTCTACGGCCGCGAAGTCGGTGACGCCGATGTCGGCGAGCGCCGCGATGCGCTCCTGCACCTGGGCCGCGCTGCCGATGATCGCGATCTCGGCGGGCCCCACCACGCCCTCGCGGTCGAGCATGGCGCGGTAGCTGGGCAGCGAGCCGTACACCGAGAACTCCTCGGCGGCGCGGGCCGTGGCGGCGTCGAGGTCCTTGGTGACGCAGACCGGCAGCGCGGCGATGACACGGGGTGCGGGACGCCCGAACTCCTCGGCAGCCTTGTTGATGGTCGGGATCGTGTGGCCCGCCAGCGTCGCCGGACCGGTGCACCAGGTCAGCGTGCCGTCGGCCAGAGCCGCGGTGACCCGCAGCATCTGTTCGCCCAGGGCGGCCACCACCACGCCGAATCCGGTGGAGCCGTTGGCGTTGACGGCGGCGTGCACCCGGTAGAGCTCGCCGTCGAAGTTGGCGGGCTCGTTGCGCGAGAGCGGCATCAGCACACTGAGGTACTCCCGCATGTGGCGCACCGGCTTGTCGTAGCTCAGGCCGAACAGGTCCTCGATGACGAGCTTGTGGCTCAGCCCGATGCCCAGGGTCAGGCGGTTGCCCGAGGCGGCGGCCACCGTGTGGGACTGCTGGGCCAGCGCGTGCGGGTGGCGCGGGAACGTCGGCACCACCGAGGTGCCGAGTTCGATGCGTGGCACCTTGGTGCCCACCACCGCCAGCGCCGTCAGGGCGTCGTGCCCGAAGATCTGCGGCGCCCAGTAGGTGGCGAACCCGTCGCGCTCAGCGGAGGCGGCCTCGGCCACCACGTCGTCCAGAGTTCCGGTGTTGACCGCGCCGCCGAAGATTCCGTACCTCATGAGCCGACCGTACCGCGCCGGTTCAGGTGCGCGGCACCGCCAGTCCCTCCTGGGCCAGGGTGGCGGTCAGGACGCCGTCGGCGTCATAGAGCCCGCCCGTCATCAGACCGCGCCCGCGGGCCGCGGCCGGCGAGCGGGATTCGAGCAGGTTCCAGCGGTCGGCGCGGATCGGGCGGTGGAACCAGATCGAGGAGTCGGTGGTGGCGGTGCGGTGGCTGCGGTCGACCATCGAGTGACCGTGCACGGCCAGCACCGGGTCGATGCCGTAGATGTCGGTGACGTAGACCGCGGCGCAGGCGTGCACCAGCGGGTCCTGCGGCAGCGGTACGGTGATTCGCCACCACAGCCGCCGCACGAATTCCCCTGTGGTGCAGTCATCTTCGCTGCGAATGTCGATCTCGTCGAGCGGTAGCGACGGCGCCGGGCCGATCAGGCCGTCGACAGCCAGGCTCTCCGGGTCGACCGTTGCGGTCTGGTGGGCGTGTTCGGGACCGTCGGCGCTCACCGAGAACGAGGCGGTCGCGGTGACCAGCAGGCGGCCGTCCTGGCGGGCCAGCACCCGCCGCGACGCCGCCGTGCGGCCGTCGTACACCCGCTCCACCTGGTAGTCGACCGGCGCCCCGGCGTCCCCGCCGCGCAGGAACTGCACGTGCAGGCTGGTCGGGGCGGGCCCGGGGTGCAGCGTGCGGCAGGCGGCGGCCAGCGCTTGGGCTGCCAGGTGCCCGCCGTAGGCCCGCTTGTCGGGCGGTCCCGCGGCAACCCCGGTGAAGTGGTCGTCCGCGGAGCCGTCCGGAACAACGTCGAGCAGCCCGGGAAGAACGTGGGTCACGTTGCCACCGTTCCTGATTCGATGAGTCCGGCGATCTGCGCGGCGCTCAGGCCGAGGTGCTCGGTCAGGACGGCGGCGGTGTCGTCACCGAGTGCCGGTGCGGCGACGGCGGCGACGTGCGCACCGTCGACCGACATCGGCAGGCCGGGCGCCAGATAGGTTCCGATCCGCGGTTGGTCCAGGGCTGTGAACAACGGGTTGGCGGTCACCCGCGGATGCTCGGCGACCTCGGCGAAGCTGAGGTAGCGGTCCCAGAGCACCGAACTGCCCGACAGCGCGGCGCTCACCTGCTCAGCGGTGTGGGTGCGGAACCAGGCGGCGAACAACCCGGACAGCACGTCTCGGTGCTCGTAGCGCTGGCCTTCGTCGCTGAAGTCGGCACCGAGCGCTTCAGCCACGGCCGCAACGGCTTTCGTCGTACCGGTGAGGTCGGTGAGGTCGCGGAAATGCCTGCCGGTCAGTGCGACGATCATGAACGACACCCCGTCGCTGCTGGTGAAGTTCTGGCCGTACTGGCCAAACAGGTTGTTGCCCAGGCGTGGCCGCTGGGTGCCATTGACCATCACCTCGGCCAGGAAGCCGAGGTTGGCGGCGGTCGCGAGCGCGACGTCGTCCAGTGGCAGCCGGATGCTGCTGCCCTGCCCGCTGTTGTCGCGGCGGCGCAGGGCGGCCAGGATCGCCAGCGCGGCGTAGAGCCCACAGCTGACATCCCAGGCCGGAAGGACGTGATTGACGGGTTCGCTGTGCTCGGCCGGGCCGGTGACCAGCGGGAAGCCGGTGGCGGCGTTGACGGTGTAGTCCACGCCGGTGGACCCGTCGGCGCGGCCGACGACCTCGAGGTGGATGAGGTCGGGCCGCTGGGCGCTCAGGGTTTCGTAGGAATGCCATTGCCGGCCGGCCACATTGGTGATCAGGATCCCGGCCTCGAGAATGAGCCGCTGGACCAGGGCTTGACCTTCGGGGGATCGCATATCGGCCGCAACCGAGCGCTTGCCCTTGTTCAGTCCCGCCCAGTAGATGCTCTCGCCGGCGTCGGTCAGAGGCCAGCGGTGGTAGTCGGCCGCACCGCCGATCGGGTCGACCCGGATCACTTCGGCGCCGAGCTGGGCCAGCGTCATTCCGGCCAGGGGCACCGCCACGAAACTGGAGATCTCGACGATGCGGACGCCCGCCAGCGGCAGGTCAGCTGAAGCACTCACCGCACGAGTATGGCGTGCGGCCTGCTAGGCCACCGCGACCGGTACGCCCAGGCAGATCAGCATCAACAGCAGCAGAAACCAGGCCGCGCCCTGCCAGATCGGCCAGACGCCCTCGGCCTTCCACACCCGATAGGTGCGGACCAATGCCCCGACTCCGCCGGCGAACAGCGTGCCCGGCACGAGAATCCCCGCGATCAGGGAGTGCCAGACGACGGCGGCGGCGAACGCGACACCGGCCACCGCGACGACGATGACCACATAGGTCACCGCGGCCCGGAACATCGCCGGGTCATGCCAGCGTTTCTCGACGTCGTTGTTCGACATAGTCACCTCGTTTCCCAGCGTAGGCGCAGATAAACGCGGCCGGATACCGGTTGGTGGCCGCCGGTGCCGGGTAGTCCCGCGGTCATGACCCATCCCACAGATGAGAACAGCGAAGACGTCGGCTCCGACGAGCACGTGGCCTCCTCACGTGCCGGCAAGGACGACGACAGCGGCACCTACGTCGGGGCCACCGGACCGGACGACTCGTTCGACGCCGGTGAGACGGGCGCCGAGGCCCGCGCCGAGCGCGGAGGTCGGTGAGAGGATCGGGCCATGCGCCTGCTGCTGCTCGCCGACACGCACATACCGAAGCGGGCGCGCGATCTTCCGCCGCAGGTATGGGATGAGGTGCAGCGCAGCGACGTGGTGGTGCACGCGGGCGACTGGGTGAACGCCGCCCTGCTCGACGAACTCTCGCAACGCTCGCGGCGACTGATCGCGTGCTGGGGTAACAACGACGGGCCGGAGCTACGGTCGCGCCTGCCGGAGCGGGCCGACGTGACACTGGACGGTCTGCGGTTCACCGTCGTGCACGAGACCGGCGCGGCGTCGGGTCGTGAGGCGCGGATGGCGCAGCAGTACCCGGAGTCCGACGTGCTGGTGTTCGGGCACAGCCACATCCCCTGGGACACCACGGCCCGCACCGGTCTGCGACTGCTGAACCCGGGCTCGCCGACCGACCGGCGGCGGCAACCGTTCTGCACGTACATGACCGCAGAAACCGGGGCCGGGACGCTACGGGACGTGCGCCTGCATCAGATCGAAAGAACATTAGCTCTGTAACAGAGCTAATGTGGTGTGATGGACACCCGGACCGATCTGATCGCCGAGCTGTTCGGCACGGTCGGCCGGTTCCGCCGGACCGTGCGCCGGGCCGGCGGGCGCGCCTTCGGCACCTCGGGGTTGACCGAGTCACAGGCCGAACTGCTGCGGCTGGTGGGCCGCCAGCCCGGCATCTCGGTGAGCGCCGCGGCGGCTGACCTCGGCCTGGCCGCCAACACCGCCTCCACCCTGGTGTCCAAACTGGCCGGCGATGGGCTGCTGGTCCGCACGCCGGACCCGGACGACCGCCGGGTGAGCCGGCTTGCCCTGACCGCGCCGGCCCAGCAACTGGCGGATGCGTCCCGAGCGGCTCGTCGCGCAGCCCTGGCCGAGGCACTCGAGCGCCTCGACGCCGACGACACCGAGGCGCTCGCCGCCGGGCTGCGGGTGCTGGCCCGGATCACCGCGACAGTGCAGGAGAAACGACTATGACCGTTGCCGCCATCGACTGCCGGAATCTGACCCACCGCTACGGCGACTTCACCGCCGTCGACGACGTCACACTGCAGGTGCAGACCGGAGAAACCCTGGGCCTGCTCGGCCCGAACGGGGCGGGCAAGACCACTGTCGTGCGGTTGTTGACCACGCTGGCCCCCATCCAGCGCGGCGAGGTGCGCATCTTCGGCCTCGACGCCCGTCGCGACACAATGGACATCCGCTACAACCTCGGCTATGTGCCGCAACAACTTTCGATCGAGCCGGCGCTGACCGGCAGGCAGAACGTGGAATGGTTCGCCCGGCTCTACGACGTACCCCGCTCGGCGCGCAGGCAGCGGGTCGCCGAGGTGCTGGAGTCGATGCAGCTGCTGGAGGTGGCCGACCGATTGGCCGGCACCTACTCCGGCGGTATGGTGCGCCGTCTCGAGCTGGCCCAGGCCCTGGTCAACCAGCCATCGTTGCTGATTCTTGACGAACCCACCGTCGGCCTGGATCCCATTGCCCGCGACAGTGTCTGGTCCCAGGTGCAGACCATGCAGCAGCAGTTCGGCATGACGGTCCTGTTGACCACCCACTACATGGAGGAGGCTGACGTGCTGTGCGACCGGGTCGCCCTGATGCACCACGGCCGGCTGCAGGCGGTCGGGACACCGGCCGAACTCAAAACCCGGGTAGGTGCCGACGCCTCCCTGGAGGACGTGTTCCGCCACTTTGCCGGGTCTGGGCTCGCCGAGTCCGTCGACCAGTCGGGACTGGGTGCGATCCGGGCCGGCCGGAAGGCGGCGCGTGATGCGGGCTGAGTACGCGACCTCACCAGGGCTGCTGCGGGCGCCGCGCGGCTGGCGGCGGGTGCCGAACCTGGCGTCCCGGATGGAGACCTTCGGTTGGGTCGAGTTGCAGAAGCTGCGCCACGACCGCACCGAGTTGTTCACCCGGATGGTGCAGCCGGCCCTATGGCTGCTGATCTTCGGCACGACGTTCAATCGGTTGCACGTCATCGACACCGGCCCGGTGCCCTACCTGGCGTTCCTGGCGCCCGGCATCATCGCCCAGTCGGCGCTGTTCATCTCCATCTTCTACGGCATCCAGATCATCTGGGACCGTGACGCGGGCATCCTGGCCAAGCTCATGGTCACGCCGGCGCCGGCGCCGGCGCTGGTGACCGGCAAGGCGTTCGCCGCCGGGGTGCGCTCGGTCGCCCAGGTGGTCGGCGTGCTGGCGCTGGCCTATCTGATGGGCATTCACATGACCCACAACCCGCTGCGGATCATGGCCGCGATGGGTGTGGTGATGCTCGGGTCGGCGTTCTTCGCCTGCCTGTCGATGACGCTGGCGGGGCTGGTCCGCAACCGCGACCGGCTGATGGGCATCGGCCAGGCCATCACCATGCCGTTGTTCTTCGCCTCCAACGCGCTGTATCCGGTGTCGGTGATGCCGGAGTGGTTGCGTTGGCTGTCGCGGGTGAATCCGCTGAGCTACGAGGTGGATTCGCTGCGGCTGCTGTTGGTCGACATTCCCTCGGCGCACCCGTGGCTCGATCTGGGTGTGCTGGTGCTGGCTGCGGTGGCCGGCGTCGCCTCGGCTTCGGTGCTGCTGCGCCGCCTGGTTCGCTAACGCGGCTTCTTCGACGCCGCCAGCGGGTCGAAGCGGAACACCGGCAATGTTCCTGCCAGGGCTTCGAATTCGTCGGGGCTGCCCTGCTTGACGAGGCCTGATCGTTTCGCGAAGGCCACGCCGACGGGTACCGACACCGGGTAGGCGCGCAGCACCGGACGGGCTTGGTCGGCGTCGAGCTCGATGATCGCGATTCGCCGGGAACGCCTGCCGCGGCTCAGTGTCCCGGCGCCGGCGGCACGCGCATTGCGCGCCCAGTCAGAGCCCGGATAGCCGGCGACGGTGTACAACGCGCCGTCGTACTCGAACGGCGTCATGGGTGTGCTGCGGGGCTTGCCGGACGTGCGCCCGGGAACGGTGAGCACGTAGGCGGGCCCGGTGGGCACCCCCAACTTCTGGACGGCCATCATCAGGCGGTTCATCGGCTTGAGCCACCGGGGTGGGTGCGGATCGGTCATGGCTTCTCCTTGCTGAAGAGTGCGGTGTGGTCGGCCGCCCAGCGGGCGAACGGGGTAGCGGGCCGGTCGAGAATTCTCTCGACGTCGTCGGTGACCACCGCGGGCGTCGTCGCGGTCGCCTCCTGCATCGCGATGTAGGCGTCGGCGAACTGCGCCGAGAACCCGTTGGCGACGAACCGTTCGCGTACCGACTCGGCCGGGACTTCCAGATATCGCAGCGGACGGCGCAGGACGGTGCCGACGATCGTGACGAGCTCGCTGTTGGTCAGCGATTGCGGCCCGGTCAAGGGAATTCGCCGCCCGACGAGATCGTCGGTCAGCAGAGCGCGGGCGGCGACGGCGGCGATGTCGGCCTCGGCGATCGGCGCCGCAGATGCCCCCGCGTACGGCCCCGCGACGACGTCACCGGCGCTGATCTGGGCCGCCCACATGCCGGGGAAGTTCGACGCGAACACCGACGGGCGCAGGCTCACCCAGGACAGTCCGGATGCGACCGCGAGTTGCTCGCATTCCCGATTCCGGTCGCCGCGGTACCGGGACGGCTGGCGGGCGTCGTCGTCGTCGGCATTGATCGCCGACAACGCCACCAGCTTGGCGACGCCCTGGCGTCGTGCGCACGACACGACGTCGGCCAGGGCCGGACCCAGGGCGCGGGAATTGAGGAAGACCGCCGAGGCGCCCTTGACGGCGTCGGCTGCGTCGGCGAACAGCTCGGCACCGGCCGGCATGCGCGCGCCCTCCGCGCGGCGGGTCACCGCACGAACGTGCGCGCCTGCCCTCAGCAGCTGCTCGACGAGGGGCCTGCCCACATTGCCGCTCACCCCGGTCACCACGATGGTCATCGCGAGTCCTTTCTGTCGGTACCAGTAAGGACGAGGCGCAACTGTGGAAAGTGACAGGGCGTGCGCGGTAACTTTTTGCCATGCCGATTCGTCGTCTATGACATGAGTGATCCGATCGCCGGGCTGGTGCAGGCCCACCGCGCGTACCTGACCAACCTGGCCTACCAGATGGTCGGTGACATCGGCGATGCGGAAGACATTGTGCAGGAAGCGTTTCTGCGACTCTCGATGACCGGTGCCGGCGAGATCGACGACCCCCGGGGCTGGTTGACGGTGGTCAGCAGCCGACTGTGCCTCGATCAGGTCCGCTCGGCGCGCCACCGTCGGGTGACGGCCTCCGAACCCGAGGTGGTGGAGCGACGGGAACCGCTGAATCACCGCCCCGAACTCGACCCGAGCGAGCGGGTCACCCTCGACGAGCAGGTCCACGACGCACTGTTCGAGGTGCTGCACCGGCTCACTCCCCCCGAACGGGTGGCGTTCGTGCTGCACGACGTGTTCGGGGTGCCGTTCGACGAGATCTCACAGACCGTGGGACGCCCGTCTGCGACGTGCCGTCAGCTCGCGCGCCGGGCCCGCACCAAGATTCATGCTGCGAGCACGGGTGGCGCGCCTGTCGAGCCGGGCGAGCATCACGCCGTCACGGAGACGTTCATCGCGGCGTGCGCGGGCGCCGACCTGGAGGCGCTGACCGCCGTCTTGGCTCCGGACGTGTGGGGGGTCGGCACGATCCTCGCCGATCCGGCACCGCCACCCCAGGTCAACCACGGACCGGTCGCGGTTGCCACCAACCTGCTGCGCTATCTCGCCGGCGCGACGCTCGTCACCGAGACCGGTGGCCGGCCGGTGATCCTGGCCTACAGCCGCCGACGGTTGTTCGCCGTGGTCGCGTTGACCATCGGCAACGGCCAGGTGCTCAGCATCGAGGCGACGGCGGACCCGTCGGCGCGCTGAGGTTACTGCCGCAGCCGCCGGCTCAGCCCGGATGCGCGCACTGCCCGGCGCGCAACGGCGGCCCGCAGCTGCGCCTCGGTGCCCACCACCCGTACCTTGATGCGGGCCCGGGTGATCGCCGTGTACAGCAGCTCGCGGGTCAGCAGCCGCGAATCCTCAGGCGGCAGAAGCACTGTCACCTCAGCGGCCTGGCTGCCCTGGCTCTTGTGGATCGTCATCGCGTGCATGGTCTCCACGTCGGACAGCCTGCTGGTGGAGAACTCCACCGGCCCCTGTGCGCCGGCCATCACCGCGCGTAGCACGCCGTCGCGCAGCACGGTCACTCCGGTGTCACCGTTGTACAGCCCCAGCCCGTAGTCGTTGGCCGTCACCAGCAATGGCCGTCCGGCGTACCAGAGGGCCCATGGCGGTGTGTCGGTCACTTCGGCCAGCCAGCGTTCGACCTGCCGGTTCCACTGCGCCACCCCGAACGGCCCGTGCCGGTGTGCGCACAGCAGCCGGTGCTCTTCGAGAGTGCTCAGCGCCGCCACCCCGTCGCCGAGCACCGCCGCTTCCCGCAACCTCAGGGCATGGGGCACAAGGATATTGCGCAGGGCCTCGGCCGGGTCCGCGGTGTCCACCCAGTCGATGTGCGCACCACCGGCACCGAGGACCGCCACCGCCTCATCGGCCTCACCCTCACGAATCGCCTGGGCCAGGGCGCCGATCGAGGCGCCGAAGCGGTGCGAGGTGACGAGCTTGGCGACCGGGGTGTCACTGCGGGCACTGAGGCCCTCGACCAGATCGGCGAGCACGGCG
Source organism: Mycobacterium sp. NBC_00419 (assembly GCF_036023875.1). NCBI lineage: Bacteria > Bacillati > Actinomycetota > Actinomycetes > Mycobacteriales > Mycobacteriaceae > Mycobacterium > Mycobacterium sp. NBC_00419. Next base: position 2,928,988 of record NZ_CP107931.1, on the reverse strand, counting down.
CCCGCATCCACCGACGCCAGCTGGTCGGGGTCACCCACGAGCAGCAGCCGCGAGTCGGGCCGCACCGCCTCGACGAGCCTTGCCATCATCGTCAGCGACACCATCGACGTCTCGTCGACCACGATGACGTCGTGGGGCAGCCGGTTGTCCCGGTGGTGCCGGAATCGCGACGAGGTGTCCGGGCGTGAGCCGAGCAGCCGGTGCAGGGTGGTGGCCCGCAGCGCCGGTAGCCGTTCCCGGTCAACGGGATCGAGGTGATCGATCTCGATCTGGACGGCCTCCTGCAGCCGGGCGGCAGCCTTGCCGGTCGGCGCGGCCAGCGCGATCCGCAACCGCGGTGTGCCGTCGAGTTGGGCCTGTTGCGCCAGCAGGGCGAGCAGCCGCGCGACGGTGGTCGTCTTGCCGGTGCCCGGTCCGCCGGTGAGCACCGTCAAGCCGCGGGAGAGCGCGATCTGCGCGGCGCTGCGCTGCTCCTCGAAACCCGTGGGGAACAGCCGGGTGAAGTCCGGCAGCCCGGCGGTGGGCCGCGGGGCCGTCAGCGCCAGCACATCATCGGCGACCTGCCGCTCCTCGAGCCAATAGCGGTCGAAGTACAGCAGGCCGTCGTCGAGGTGCAGTACCGGCGGACTCCCGAGCAGCGGGCTGGCCGTCACCGCGGCCAGCCAGTCCTGCGGCACGGGCCAGTCCAGGTCGGGAAGGTCGACCTGAGCCGCGACCGCCGCGAGGTCGACGCAGACCGAGCCGGCGCGAACAGCCCGCACCACGAACGCCACGGCCAGCGCCACCGCCTCGTCGGTGTCACCGGCCAGGGTCGTCAACCGTTGGGCGACGAGCACATCGGCTGCCTCGATCACCCCCGCCTCGTTGAAGACCCGCAGCAGTCCGGTGGCGTCGACGGCGTAACGCCAGCTCGCGGTGTCCACCTCGTCGATCGTCATGCCGCCGCCTGCCTGCCGTCGAGCAGGTCGGACAGTTCGACCACCAGCGCCGCCGGCGGCTGCCAGCTGAACACCCCCGCCGGGTGGCCATCGGCCACCGGGGTGTCCGCGCCGCACATGCCACGCACGAACAGGTACAGCACGCCGCCGAGGTGGTGCTCTGGTTGGTAGCCGGGCTGCCGCCAGCGCAGGAACCGGTGCAGCACAACGCTGTACAGCAGTGCCTGCAACGGGTAGTCCGAATGCACCATCGCCTCGGCCATCCGGGCCCGGCCGTAGTCGGCGGCGGTGAGCGGCCGGTCGCCCTCGCCGAGCCAGTTGGTCTTGTAGTCGACCACCAGGTAGCGATGCCCGTCACCGTCGGGGACCCGCAGCACCGCATCGAGCGACCCGGACAGGTACCCGCGCAGTGACTGAATGCCGAGCGCATCGCCGGTCAGCCGGTCGACATAGCCGGCGAGCGGGTCGTCGTCGGCCAGGTGGCGGGCCAGGAGAGTTCCGACGTCGCGCAGCCGGATGTCCGGCGCCACACCGCGAAGATCGCCCCCGGCGAGGGGGAACTCGAAGTCCATCTCGCACAATCGATCTCGTAGCCCGATCTGGCGAAGCGTCAGACCGTCGGCCAGCGGGCCCAGTGGGGTGTCGTGCAGGGGCACAAGGGCCTGTGCCAGGTCGGTGGCCGAGGCGTCGACCGGCCACCACACCGCGTGCCGCTCCACCTGCGCGCGCAGTTCTTCGGCGAGGTCGTCGGCCAGCGGGTCAGCCGTCTCCAGGACCGCGTGCACAAGACTGCCGAACGTGGCCCCGGTCGGCATCCCGCCCATCGGGGAGGCAACGTCGGCACCGGCCGGTGCCGCGCTCACCGCGATATCAGTGCTCTCGTCGTCGAGTCCCGCCACCTCCGGTTCGCTGCCGACCCCCTGCGTCTCGGCCGCACGGATCAGCCCGGAGTACGACGTCCGGCGCCACACAGTGTCAATCCCACGGTGAAAGTGCCTGACATCCAGATCATTCCGCTGTGCGGGCACAACGAGCTCGGTCACCGGTGCGATCTGGGAGTCCTCCACGACCAGCCCGCCGACGGCTTCCCACTGCGTGAACAACGCCATCGCGTCGGCGTCGTCGATCTTCTCGGGATCGCAACGGTCCGGCACTGTCGACTGGCCGGGCCGCCTGCCGCGCAGCAGCCGGGACAGCCCGCCGTTGGGTTCGTCCCAAGACGGCGCCCACCACGCCACCACCTGCGACTGGGCGCGGGTTATCGCGACGTAGGTCAGCCGGGTCTCCTCACCGGCGGCCTCGCGCCTGCCCAGTACCTGGGCGGCGGCCAGATCAGGACTGGTCTCGCCGCCGATGTGCAGACAACGCAACTCCTCGTCGTGGAAGCGGACGACATCCTGCTTGCGCACATGGCGGTTGAAAGTGAACGGCAGATACACCACCGGGAACTGCAGGCCCTTGCTCACCCACACGGTCATGATCTGCACGGCCGCCGAGTCACTGTCGAGGCGGCGGTTGCGTTCCGGTGCACCGCTGCGCTCGTCGCGCTGGGTCCGCAGCCAGTCGCGCAGCGCCGTGAGGCTCAGGTGTTCGCGATGGGCGACGTCGTGCAGCAGTTGGGTGACGTGGGCGAGGTCGGTCATGTTGCGCTCACCGCCCGCCCAGGACAACACCCGCCGGCCCAGGCCGGCCCGCTGCGCCGCCTCGAACACCGCCGCCACACCCGCCTCCCGCGCATGGTCGGCCCACTGGCGCAGGGTATCTGCGGTCCGGTCGGTGAGATCGTCACCGCCATCGGCCAGGGTCTCGGCCGTCTCGCCGAAGAACATGGTGGCCGCCGCGGCACGGACCAGGCCCGGGCGGTGCAACTGGTCGAAGGCTTCCAGCAGGCACAGCCAGTCGTCGGCGGCCGGCGACTTCAGCACGTCGGTGTCCCCGGTGTAGACGGCGGGCACACCCGCCTCGACCAGCGCGTCGAAGCACGCCCGCGCGTCGAGGTGGCTTTCGGTGATCACCGCGATCTGGTGGGCCTGCAGCGGCGCACCGTCGAAGGTGGCCCCGCTGCCGAGCAGCGCACCGATGTCGGTGGCCAGGTCGCGGGCGATGTGCGCGCGCAGCGCGTCCATCTTGATGGTTCGGGTCCCGCCGAGCCCGAACGTCTCGCGCGACACCACCCGCAGCCGGAACGGATCGTTGTGCGGTGCCCCGGCCAGCCGGTGGCCGTGGTGGTGTGGCGTCACCTCGAGGACCTTGATGTCGGGGTCACCGAGTTCGGCGCCCCGCAGGACACGCTGGAGCCGGTCGACCAGCGCCGCGTCGCTGCGCCAGTTCGTGGCGAGGGTGCGCCGCTCGCCGGCGGTCTTGGCGGCGTGCAGGTAGGTGACGATGTCACCGCCCCGGAATGCGTAGATCGCCTGCTTGGGATCTCCGATGAGGATCAGCGTGGAGCGGCCGCTGAACGCACGCTCGATGACCTGCCACTGCACCGGGTCGGTGTCCTGGAACTCGTCGACCATCACCACCGACCAGCGCTGGTGCATCCGGGTGGCGGCCGGCGAGTCGGGTGATTGCAGGGCGTCGGCCAGCCTGCTCAGCAGATCGTCGTAACTGAGGATGCCGCGCCGCCGTTTGCGGCGCTCCAGTTCGGCCAGCACGTCGCGGCCGAAGCCCACCCGCACGGCGGGCTCCGACCCGGCCGGCGGCTGCAGTGGCCGCAGTTCGGTACCGGGATTGGCGACGACCTCACGGGCCAGTGTCAGCGCGTCGTCCCGCGTCAGGGGCGGCTGCTCGCGTTCCTGACCGAAGTGGCGGAGGTAGAGGTCGTCGACGATCTCGGACACCAGGTCGTCGAGACTGTCGGCCAGTGTCACGCCGGTGTCGCTGTCGCCCGCTACGCCAAGCGATTTCAGCACCAGGTTGCAGAACTGGTGGGTGGTGGCGATCGTCGCCGCGTCGAAGGATGCCAGCGCGTCACGCAGGCGATCGCGGCGGGCCGCGAGTTCGGCGGCCTCGCCGGTGACGAGCGCGGCCAGCACGCGGTTGGTCCCGACCGTGGTCGGGTCCTCGAACGCCGCCAGCGCTTCCTGCAGTGCGCGCCGGACGCGCTCGCGAAGTTCCTGGGTGGCCGCCCTGCCGAAGGTGATCAGGAGCATCTGGTCCAGGGTGGCGTGGCCTTCGGCGATGTAGCGGGTGACCAGCCCGGCCAGGGTGAAGGTCTTTCCGGTCCCTGCACTGGCTTCCAGCACCGTGGTCGAGCGGTCGGCGGGAAGCGGTCCCAGCAGATCGAATTCGTGCATCACGCACCGTCCTCGGCCACCAGGAGCGGCTCCCACAGGCGCACCGCGAAGGCACCCAGCCGGGTCGTCTCACCGTCGGTCTCCTCGCCGGGGCGAGGTGGTGTCAGCAGCGCGTTGAGGTCGGGTTCGCGGCCCCACACCCGTTCGATGGCGCGGTCGTCGCGCTCGTAACGCCACTTCGACAACGCCTCAGCCTTAGGGTCCTGGCGGCTGTGCCGGGCCGCGGCCCAGGCATGAGATGTCTTGATGGGCAGGGGAATCGGTTCCCGTCGTCCGGCGTCGTAGATGGCCACCAGCTCACGCAGGACGGCGACGGGATCGTGGCGGGGCTGCCCGAGCACACGTTCGGCGGCGCCGGTGCGCCGGCGTTGCCTGCCGATGCAGATCGCCGACCACGCGCCGGGCCGCGCCGCCGACAGCGCCACCAACGGGATCCACGCCTTGAGTAGATGCTGGGCGTCGAGCTTGGAGTAGGTGACCTCCACCAGCCGGCTGCCGTACACCGGGGAGACGGTGCCGGTCAGCCGGCGCCCGCCACCGAGGTCGATGTCGACGTCGTACGCCTGCGGTGAGCCGCTGCGATGGAACAGCGCCGCGCGGGCGAGTTCGGTTGCCTGATCGCGCAATTCGCCTGCCTTGCGCCAGCCGAGCCGGCCGGGCGGCAGGGAACCCCGGCGCCACTCGGCCTGGCCGGCCCGCTCGGGGTCCATCCCGGCCAGCATGTCGGTGAGCAGGCGCTGGCCGACGGTCCATTCCTGCAGTTTGTCGATCTCGACGGGCATGGCATCGTCGACCCCCTCGACCTCCCAGGGCAGGGTGAGGTCGAGTGCGGCGAAGAAGCCCTTGACCGGGTTGGCGAAGAACTTCATCAGGTCCGGCAGCGTCACGTCATCGGGAGGCGGCGCCGGTAGCGGGTGGGCCAGCAGGTCAGGTTGTTCGGGGCGCTGACCACGGGTCACCGACGCGGCATTGATCGCCGCGGTGTCGAAGGTGAACGGCTGCCCGGGCACCCCGAGCGCCCCCGGTGTGACGTTGCGAATATCGAAGGGCTGCAACGGGTGGCGCACGACGAGGTGTTCGCAGATCGGTGCTTCGGTGGTCCGGTCGAGTGCGTCGAGCAGTTCGGCCAGTGGCACGGCGGGCGGGCGCTGATGGCCGGAGTATTCGTTGGCTCCGGTGTAGGTGATGACGAGCTTCTCGCTGGCCGAGCAGATCGCGTCGAGCAGCAGTTGGCGGTCCTCGGAGCGAATGTCGCGCTCGCCGGTCAGGGGGGTCCGGGCCAGGGCGTCGTCGCCGTCGCGGACACCGATGCGGGGGAAGACGGTGTCGTCGAGGCCCACCAGGCACACCACCCGGTGCGGTACGGACCGCATCGGCACCATGGTGCAGACCGTGAGCGTGCCGGTACGGAAGTTGGCCCGGGTCGGGCGGCCCGCGAGGTGGCGTTGCAGCAGGGCGCTGACATCGGGCAACCGCATCGGGATTTCTGCACGCGGCCCGGCGGTCGCCACGACGTCGCCGAACTCACGTTGCAGCTGGCTGGTCTGCCAGGCATCGTCCCCGGCGGTGCGGGTGAGCAGTGCGACCCCGTCGCCGAGTGCGGTGATCCATTCGGCCAATGGCCTTACCCCGCGCAGTGATTCGATGACGCGTTGCAGGCGGGTGACGAACTCAGCGAGGCGGCCGGCCAGCTCCACGCTGTTGCTGCCGACGTCGTCGAGCGGCAGCGTCACGTCGAGCCAGGCCTGGGAGTCGTCGGACATCGCGACTCCTGCGAGCACCCGGTCGATGCCGAATCGCCAGGTGTTCTGGATGAACGGGATGCCGTAGGGGGCGCGGTGTTCGGTGTCCAGGCCCCATCGGATGTTGGCCTGTTGCACCCACCTGGTGATGCTCTCCAGGTCGTCGTCGGTGAAGCCGAACCGGGCCCGCACCGGCGCGGACTGCGCGATGTTGAGCACCTCGGTGGCCGTCACCCGCCCACCCGCAAGCGCGAGCATCTGTGACGCGACCGCGAGCAGCGGGTTGGTCTGCACCAGGGACCGGTCGGCCAGCCGAACCCGCAGCCGGTGGGCGGGGTGCGCGCCGGGGACGATGTCGCCGAGACCGAAGTCGGCGATGATCAGCGCCGCGTACGTCTCGATGTCGGGGCACATCACCAGGATGTCGCGGGGTTCCAGGGTCGGGTCGTCGGTGAGCAGACCGAGCAAGACTTCGCGCAGCACGTCGATCTGCCGGGCGGGCCCGTGACAGCTGTGTACCTGCACGGAGCGGTCGTCCTCGCGCAGCGACCTCCCCTGCGGGCGAACGGCGTTGGCGGCGATGTCGGACTGCAGCCAGCCCAGCAGGGTGTCGGGCCGGTCGATCCCGCCGAGGAATTCGTCGGTGGCCACCGCTGAGGGCAGGCTGCGCTGGAGCTCGCGCAGATCCCGGCCGAGGGTGGCCAGCAGGGGGTGGTTGACGCTTCGGTGGCTGAGGTCTTCACTGCGGGCGACGGTGCCACGCAGCGCGGCCAGCGCAGTCCACAGTTCGGCGCTGGGGTGCGGCAACCACAGGTGCACGTCATGGTGGGTGGACAGCGCCTCGATGAGCTCGATCTCGGTGCTCGCCAGCCGGGTGTGACCGAACAGCGAAAGCCGGGCGGGCAGTTCCGCACCGGATTCCTGAAGCTGCAGAACGGTTTTCGCGTGCCGCACATGGGGTGGGTCGATGGCCATCGTCTCGACCAGCGCACGCCACAGGTGGGGCTGCCACCCTAGATCCGCGTCGAGCTCACCGGGCGTGCCGTCGAGCCAGTCCACCAGCAGTTGCGGGCGCTGCCGGGCGTAGGAGGCGAACAGGCCGGCAAGGCGGCGGGCCACCGCGTAGCGCCGCCCCTGGCGCAGCTCCTTCTCCTCGCCGTCGTCGAAGTGGCCGAGGTGGGTGGCCAGGGTGCGGCACCACGGCTCGTCGAGACAGGCGTCGATGACCTCCAGCAGTGGCCAGGCCATCGCCTCCGGCGACCACGGGTCGTCGTCGCGGGTGCCGGTGATCGGCCCGGAAATGTGAGCGATCAGCGAGCCCGGCGAGCGGAACGACACCCCGGCGCAGATGCCGTCGGCGCTGGCGCCCCGGCCCAACAGGTGGGAGAGCCGCTGGCTGAGCCAGCGTTCCACGCCGCGGGCGGGCACCACCACGAGTTCCTCGGCAAACGGGTCCGGCTGTGGGGTGGCCAGCAGCGCGCCGAGGCCGTCAGCGAGCACATCGGTGCGCTCGGCGCGGTGTACGTGCAGGGCCATCGGCATAACCGTAAACCGCGCGTCCGACAGTTTGGCGCTGCCCTGACCGGGTAGCCGTCGGCCATGACTGACACCAGACCTTTGGCCCTGATCACGGGCGCCTCCAGCGGTATCGGACACCAGCTGGCCCGGCAGTTCGCCACCAACGGATATGACGTGATCGTCGCCGCCGAGGATGACGCCATCGTCACCGCGGCGGCGTCACTCGCCCACGGCGGTGCCTCGGCGGAGGCGGTCCAGGTGGATCTGCGGAGCGCCGAGGGGGTCGACCAGCTCTACCGCACGGTCGTCGAGGACGGCCGCCCCTTGGCGGCGGCGGCGCTCAACGCCGGGGTCGGCCGGGGCGGCAGGTTCATCGACACCGACCTGGCCGACGACTTCGACATCGTCGACCTCAATGTGCGGTCCACCATGCAGCTGGCCAAGCTGATCCTGCGTGACATGGCCCGGCGCAACTCCGGCAAGGTGTTGTTCACCTCGTCGATCGCCTCGACGATGCCGGGGTCCTACCAGCCGGTCTACAACGCCTCCAAGTCGTTCATCCAGTCGCTGGCCGAGGCGCTGCGTGACGAGCTGCGCGACACGGACGTCACCGTCACCTCCCTGATGCCCGGACCGACCGACACCAACTTCTTTCGCCGCGCCAAGATGGACGACACCGTGGTCGGCCGGATGCAGGACAAGGACGACCCGGCCGAGGTGGCGCGGCAGGGATACCAGGCCCTGATGCGCGGCGACCAGAAGGTGGTCGCAGAGTCGTTGAGCACCAAGGTGTTCGGTCTGGCGAACCGGGTGCTGCCCGACTCGGTCAAGGCCGTCGCGAATCGGGTGTTGTCCACCCCGGCGAACCGGTGATGGACGCAGAGGCCGACGGCGACAACGACGTCGACACCGACATCGAGCGCACCCGCCGGGAAATCGACGCCTACCCTGCCGAGTGGGGAGCCAAAAATATTGTGCGACAGTGGGTTCAGCAGAATGCGCCCGCGGCACGGTTGCCGGCGGCGCTGGCCTTCACTGTGCTGGGGTTGATCATCTGGCGGCGGCGGGCAGCGTCAGCGTGAACGTCGCTCCCTGTCCGGGAACCGACGACACCGTGATGTCACCGCCGTGGGCGTGGGCGATCTCACGCACCAGAGCGAGGCCGATCCCGTAGGACTCCCGGCCTTCGCGGGTGGTGTGCTCGGCACCGTGCGAGAACCGGGTGAACAGGGTGGCCAGCGTTTCGGTGTCGATACCCACCCCGTCGTCGGCCACGGCGGCTGCCACGGTCGCGCCCTTCCGGCTGACCAGGATCTGCACCGTGCCGCCCTCATGCTGGTGTCCCAGCGCGTTGTCCACCAGTGCGGTCAATGCACGGCGCAGCGCGGCTTCTGACCCGTTGACGTCGAAACCACCTGCAGCCGCGTTGCTTTCACACTCGTACGTCAGCGCAACACCCAGCGACTCGGCGTAGGACGACATGCTGTCGCGCACAGCGGCAGCCACTGCGGCGATGTCCACCCGGTCGCGCAGCGGCGTCCCGGCGGTCATCGTCGCCGAGGCCAGCAGGTCCTCGACGATGTCGCCGAGCACCCGGGTGTCGGCGACCAGTGCGTCAGCATCCTTCTGGACGGTCTGCGCGTCGGCGGTCCCGACCCGGTGCGCGAGCAGCTGGGCTCTGGTGTGCAGGACCGTCAGCGGCGCCCGTAGCTCGTGGGAGGCGTCGGCGACGAACCTGCGCTGCAGCGCCAGCGCCTGCGCCAGTGGTTGCACCGACCGGCGGGTGAACAAGGCCACCACGGCGATCGAGGCCAGGATGCCGACCAACTCCGCGAAGGCCAGCGACATCAGCAGTCGGCTCCGCCCGGTCTGGTAGGGCGCCATGTCCATCATCGCCACCACCCGCCCCTGCGGCCGGTCCACCGTCAGCGCCCGGAAATGCCGGCCCTCGGCATGAATTTCGCTGAAGCCGGCGGGTCCGGTCAACAGCGCCACGCCCGGCTGCCCACCGTCACTGAAGGAGGTGGCGCCGTCGAGCTGACGCATGGCCAGCTCCATGTCCGGCGGCGGGTCGTCGGTGTCGTCGGCGGCCATCGCGACGCTCTGCAACTCGGCGTCGATCTCGCGGTGCTGGGTGCGCACGTAGACCGCGAAGACGACGCCGCCGACCAGGAGCAGCACCAGGGCCAGCGCTGCGGAGGCCTGGAACGCCGCGACGCGGCCGGCGCGTTTGACGAGCGCGAGGTCACTCGGCGGGGCGGAGGTGTCGGTGGTGCGCATGCTCAGCCGAGCCCGAATCGGTAGCCGGTGCCGTGCACGGTCCGGATCACCTGCTTGCCGAGCTTGCGGCGCAGATAGTGCACGTAGAGGTCGACGGCACCGCTGGATTCCGCGCCGTCGAACACGGTGTCCAGCAGCTGGGTTCGGCTGAACACCCGCTTGGGTGCGCCCATCAAGGCGCCCAGCAGCGACGCCTCCCGCTCGGACAGTTCGACCTCGATGCCACTCGGGGTGTCGCCGGACACCCGCCGCGTCACCCGGTCCAACACCAGTCCACCCGCGCTGACGGTGGCGGTGTTGTCGGTGCGGCGCAGCAACGCCCGCACCCGGGCCAGGAGCTCGGGGATCTCGAAGGGCTTGACCAGGTAGTCCTGCGCGCCGGCGTCGAGGCCTTCCACCCGGTCCTGCACCGCTCCGCGGGCGGTCAGGATCAGCGCCGGTGCGCTGACCCCGCGGGATCGCAGCAGCGCGACCAGTTCCGCGCCGTCCATGACGGGCAGGCCGCGGTCCACGATCAGGGCGTCGTACTCGCCGGACAGGCCGCGGTGCATACCCTGCTGCCCGTCGTAGGCGGTGTCGACCCGGTAGCCCTCGTCGGTGAACAGCTCGGCAAGCATCGCGCTGAGCACGCGGTCGTCCTCGACGACCAGCAGCTTGGGCCCGATGTCTGACACGTTGTCGAGGGTGCCATGACAGCGGTGCCTACCGCCCGCAATGGCGATTCTTACAACGCTCAAAGAATGGTCGCCCACGCTGGGACCATGATGGCGTCGACGCTGGCCGGCCCCGGCCAGTCGCAGTGGAGCCGGTGGAGCACCGATATGCACCTGCTGGTCGCCGACCCGGCTGCGCTGGTGGCGGCCCGGGCCGTCGTCGACGCCGAACTCGACGTGATCGAGGAGGCCGCCTCGCGGTTTCGGCCCGACTCCGAGATCTGTGCGCTGGCCGGTGCGGGCGGTGCGCGCACCGCGGTGAGCCCGGTGCTGGCGGAGTTGATCGACGCGGCGCTCGAGGCGGCTCGGTACACCGACGGTGACGTGGATCCGACGGTCGGTTCGGCATTGATCGAGCTGGGCTACGACCGCGATATCGACGAGCTCGACCCGGCCCTGCCGCGGGTGGCCTCGATCGCCATGCGGGCGGACTGGTCGATGGTCGAGTTCGACGGCGGGACCGTCCGGCTGCCCGCCGGGGTGCTGCTGGATCTGGGCGCCACCGCCAAGGCGGTCGCCGCCGACCGGTGCGCGCGGCTGGTGCACGACCGCACCGGCAGCGGGGTGCTGGTCAACCTCGGTGGCGACATCGCCACGGTGGGGCCGGCCGCCGACGGCGGATGGCAGGTGCTGGTGGCCGACAGCGACGACGACCCGGTGTCCCGGGTGACGCTGGGCGCCGGCTCGGGCCTGGCGACATCGAGCACCCTGCGCAGGCGGTGGTGGCGCGACGGCGATCTGGTGCACCACATCGTCGACCCGCGTACCGGGCGGTCCGCCGACCCGGTGTGGCGAACCGTCAGTGTTGCCGCGGCGAACTGCCTTGCTGCCAACACGATCAGCACCGCGGCCGTGGTTCGTGGGCATCGGGCCCCGGACTGGATTGCGGGCCTCGGTGTTGCGGCTCGGCTTGTCGACCGCGAGGGTGCGGTGCGCACCATAGGAGGATGGCCCCAGACATGAGCGCATCGAAGACCCGGATGCACATCGACTGGACCCGGTGTGACGGTCGCGGGCTGTGCACCGAACTGCTGCCCGAGGTCTTCACCCGGGACGACTGGGGATATCCGTTGGCACACAAAGCCGCTCGCGAGCCGTTGATCGCCCCGGAATCGCTGAAGTATGCCAAGGCCGCGGTGAAGCGCTGCCCGCGCCTGGCGCTGCGGCTACTCGAGGACTAGCGGGGCAACCTCAGCCCACCAGGCGCGCGATCGAGCGCAGCGGGATGTGCAGCCAACCCGGCCGGTGTCGCGCCTCGTATGCCGCCTCGTAGACGGCCTTGTCCAGCTCGTAGGCCGACAGCACCGCCGACTGGTCCCGCGGATCGCTGTGGGATTCGGCGGCATACCCGTCGCAGAACGACGCGCAGTTGCGGTCCACCCACTCCTTGGCGCGCGCGGCCAGCTGCCGGTCGTTGGTCTGATCCACCAACTGCTGATAGGCGGCGTATTCGAAGGACCGCAGCATTCCGGCCACGTCGCGCAGCGGCGAATCCGGTTGGCGGCGTTCATCGAGCGGCTGCCCGGGCTCGCCTTCGAAGTCGATCAGCAGCCAGCGCTCGGGCGTCCGCAACACCTGGCCCAGGTGCAGGTCACCGTGTACCCGCTGCACCGTGATCGGCTCCTCGACCAGCTTCGCGTAGCGCTCCTCGATGGCCGGCACAAAGTCGGCCAGGCCGGGCACTGCGGCCGCGGCCGTCGAAAGCCGTTCGCGCATAACGTCGATCGGCAACACCGCCGTCGCGGTTCCCAACTCCTCGGCCAAGGTGGCGTGCACCGACGCGACGGCCTCACCCAGCCGGTAGGCCTCCCCGGCGAAGTCGCCGCCCACCTCATAGGCGTACAGGTCGCCCTCCGCGTACAGGTCTCGGGTGCTCGCGGTCGCCATGTTCCAGCCCTCTGCGGAGTTAGCGGCGTAGGCCGCAACCATACCCAGCGGGCACGGCTGGCCGGCGTCGGTGGTATCGAATGTCCCGAGAAGCCTTGCCACATGCTCATTCCCGGCCCGGCCCAGCACCCTGTTGAGTTCGATGTCCGGGTTCACTCCGCGCGCCACCCGGCGGAACACCTTCAGGATGGCCTGCTCCTCGAACACCACGCTGGTGTTGCTCTGTTCAGCATCCGACACCCGCGGCGCGGCATCCACCGGCAACTCGACATCGGGTTCCTTGCTGAACGTCACCTCGCCGACCGTCGCCGACGAGTCGATCAGCGACAGCAGGAACCGGGCCGCCGCCGGGTCGTAGAGCGCGTCATACGCGGTGTGATCTCCGGCCGAACCGATCGTCGCCACCGTGCCGTACTCGGACAGTGGTGCCGAATCCCATTGCACCAGAACCTGATAGCGCTCTGCGGTGCCGTTGCTGTAGCCGACGTCGAGAAGGATCAGGTCCAGTTCCTCGCGAAGTCCCACCACCACCGCGGGGTTGGCGGACGTCAACTCGCGTCCGCGGCCGGCATACCAGCGTTGGGTGATCAGCCAGTCGGCCCACGGCAGATTCTGCGCCGAACTCATTGCTTCTCCTCCGAAGGGCACAACCGAAACCAGTAGAACCCGTGCCCAGGAAGGGTCAGCAGATAGGGCAGCTGGCCGATCTTCGGGAACGGCACGTGCCCGGTCAGTTCCACCGGTATGTAGGAATTCCAGTGCTGCAGGTTCAGCTCGATCGGCTGCGGGAACCGGGACAGGTTGTTCACGCACAGCACGGTGTCCCCACCGTCGAGTTCTCGCACATAGGTCAGCACCGACGGATTGGAACCGCCGAGTTCACGGAACGTCCCGACCGCGAACGCGTCATAGCGGCGCCGGACCGCCAGCATGGTTCGCGTCCAGTTCAACAGCGACGTCGAACTGTCGCGCTGCGCTTCGACATTCACCGACTGATAGCCGTAGATGGGGTCCTGGTTCGGCGGCAGATACAGCCGTCCCGGATTAGCGGTGGAGAAGCCGGCGTTGCGGTCCGGTGTCCACTGCATCGGAGTGCGCACCCCGTCGCGGTCACCAAGCCAGATGATGTCGCCCATCCCGATCTCGTCGCCGTAGTACAGCACCGGCGATCCGGGCAGCGACAGCAGCATCGCGGTGAACAGTTCGATCTGGTTGCGGTCGTTGTCCAGCAGTGGGGCCAGCCGGCGCCGGATCCCGACGTTGGCCTTCATCCGAGGATCCTTGGCGTACTCGGAGTACATGTAGTCGCGCTCTTCGTCGGTGACCATCTCCAGGGTCAGCTCGTCGTGGTTGCGCAGGAAGATCCCCCATTGCGCCATGTCGGGGATCGCCGGGGTGTGCGCCAGGATCTCCGAGATCGGGAACCGCGATTCCCGGCGGACCGCCATGAAGATGCGCGGCATCAGCGGGAAGTGGAACGCCATGTGGCATTCGTCGCCACCCATGTCGGGGTCGCCGAAATACTCGACGACGTCGGCCGGCCACTGATTGGCTTCGGCGAGCAGCACCCGGCCGGGGAACTCGTCGTCGATGACCTTGCGGCAGTGCTTGAGGAACGCATGCGTCTCGGGCAGGTTCTCGCAGTTGGTGCCCTCGCGCTCGAACAGGTAGGGCACCGCGTCGAGCCGGAACCCGTCGATTCCCAGATCCAGCCAGAACCGCAGGACGTCGATCATGGCCTCCTGCACGACCGGGTTGTCGTAGTTCAGGTCGGGCTGGTGGCTGAAGAAGCGGTGCCAGTAGAACTGCTTGCGCACCGGGTCGAAGGTCCAGTTGGACTCTTCGGTGTCGACGAAGATGATCCGCGCATCGGTGTAGCGCTGGCTGGTGTCGCTCCACACGTAGAAGTCGCCGTAGGGGCCGTCGGGATCGCGTCGCGACTCCTGGAACCACGGGTGGGAGTCGGAGGTGTGGTTCATCACCAGGTCGGTGATGATGCGGATGCCGCGTTTGTGAGCGGCGTCCAGCAGGGCGACGAAGTCGTCGACGGTGCCGAACTCGGGCAGCACCTTGTAGAAGTCGCGGATGTCGTAGCCGCCGTCGCGCAGCGGCGAGTCGTAGAACGGCGGGAGCCACAGGCAATCCACGCCGAGCCACTCCAGGTAGTCGAGCTGTTCGATCAGCCCGCGCAGGTCGCCGGCGCCGTCGGAGTTCGAATCGTAGAAGGCCCGCACCAATACCTCGTAGAACACCGCACTCTTGAACCAGGTGCGGTCGGCGGGCAGGGCGTGCGCCTGGCCGAAGTCCTCGGCGTTCGGGTGTTCCACGACGCCGTGTTCGACGTGACTGCCCTCTGCAGGGTCGCTGGTCAACTCCATCTACGTTTCACTACCCCACACTGGCCGAACCGAATCGTCGCAAAGCACCTACATTGCAACGCCAATGGCCACTTATCGCACGCTGGAGCGAGTTTGGCGTGCAGTAAGTGGCCACTCGGGGTGCTAGTCGCGCACGCGGACGACGACCTTGCCCTTGGCGGTGCGGTTCTCCAGGGAAGCCACCGCCTCGGCGGCCTGCTCGAAGGGGTAGACCTCGGGCGCAGGCGCCGCCAGCTTGCCGGAGGTGAGCAGGGCGGCCAGGCCCTGCCACTGTTCGGCGAGTGCACCGGGGTGGCTCAGCGTCCAGGCACCCCAGCCGACGCCGACGACGTCGATGTTGTTCAGCAGCAGGCGGTTGACCTTCACGGTGGGGATCTCGCCGCCGGTGAAGCCGACCACCAGAAGCCGCCCACCGGGGGCCAGCGAGCGCAGCGAGTCGGTGAAGCGGTCGCCGCCGACGGGGTCCATCACGATGTCGACGCCTTTGCCGCCCGTGAGTTCGGCGACCGCGTCCTTGAATCCGTCGGCCAGGACGACGTCGGTGGCGCCGGCGGCCCGGGCGACCTCGGCTTTGTCCTCAGTGCTGACGACCGCGATGACCCTGCTCGCACCCAGCGCGGGGGCCAGCCGCAGCGTCGAGGTGCCGATCCCGCCGGCCGCGCCGTGCACCAGCACGGACTCACCCTCGGCCAGCCGGCCACGTTCGGTCAGCGCGAAGTACACCGTCAGGTCGTTGAACAGCAGGCCCGCGCCGGCTTCGAAGCTGACGTTGTCGGGCAGCGGGAACGCGCGATCGGGTGTCAGCACCGCCGTCTCGGCCATCGCGCCGGTGATCAGGGTCAGCCCCGCCACTCGCTGACCGGGCTGCACCGGGGCATCGGCGGGCGCCGAGCGCACCACACCGGCGATCTCGGCGCCGAGGGTGAACGGCAGTTCGGGTTTGTATTGATAGAGCCCGCGGGTCAACAGGGCGTCGGGGAAGGCCACACCCGCGGCGTGGACGTCGACCACGATGCCGCCGTCGGCGATGGGTTCGTCGATCTCGACAACCTGCACCGACTCCGGTCCGCCCAGCTCGGTCACTCTGATAGCCCGCATCGCACCTCCGCATCGACACCGTTGTGTCGTGAGTGTGTCACGGCAGTCGGGCGGCCCGGCAACCTACTTCGGCAACTCGATGGCCAGCAGCTCGACCTGCAGTTCACCACGCGGAGTCGAGTACACGACGGTCTCACCGGCCGTGCGGCCGAACAGGGCCAGGCCCAGCGGACTGTCGGCGGTCAGGGTGCTGTCTTCCTTGCCTGCCGGGGTCTCTTCGAGGAAATTGATCACCCGCATGCGCACCGGTTCTTCGCCGGGAAAGCGGATCTCGACCTCGGTGCCGTTGGGCAGCTGCCCGGCGACGTCGGCGTTGCCGCCCGCCAGCAGCCAGGCCAGCCGGCTGATCTGCTCGTCAAGGCCGCCCAGGTCCTCGGCGCGCTGCAGTGCGTCGGCGGCGTCACCGCGGTCGCCGACGGTGTCGGCGTCGCCCTCGATCTCGGCTCGCAACTGATCGCGTCGCTGCCGCAGGTCGGCGAGTTCCGCCTCGATGCGGCCACGTTCCTGCTCGGCAAAGTTCGTCTCGCTCATGGACGACAAGCTACCTCCGCGCCGGCCCGGTACACCCGGTTTTGTTTGGGTCGCCCGGTACCGGGCAGCAGTCGTGGCGGGTTGGGCCTCGGCGGCGAACCGCCGCGTCGGCCAACCCGCCACGCGCGCAAGCACTTACTTCTTGAAGGCGTCCTTGACCTTCTCGCCGGCGTCCTTCAGGCTCGACTTCGCCTGATCGAGCTTGCCCTCGTTCTCGGTGCTCTTGTCGCCTGACACCTTGCCGAGACCCTCTTTGGCCTTACCTCCGAGGTCGTCGACTTTGTTCGAGATCTTGTCTGAGGCGCTCATGAGCAACCCCTTTCCGTTGACGTCCTGACCAGTGTTGGCCCG
Organism: Mycobacterium sp. NBC_00419; assembly: GCF_036023875.1. Lineage (NCBI taxonomy): Bacteria > Bacillati > Actinomycetota > Actinomycetes > Mycobacteriales > Mycobacteriaceae > Mycobacterium > Mycobacterium sp. NBC_00419. The sequence continues at coordinate 2,912,256 of NZ_CP107931.1, read as the reverse complement.
AGCTCTCTTCGGGTACCTCGACGGACGCGCGGTCAAACCACTCAGCCGGTGACGCCGGACACCACCAGCACCGAGGTCTGTTCGACGCCGACGGTGACCCGGGTGCCCGGGCTCAGGTCGCGGGTGTGGGCGCTGGCGATCTGGGCGATGATCCGGGCGCCGTCGGCCAGGGTGCAGTGCACCAGGGAGATCGGGCCCAGGAACGACACGGACACCACCTGCGCGTCTCCCGACGGGTCCGCGGTGACCGTCACCGATTCCGGTCGCACCAGCGCGACACCGCGTCCACTCGTAATCGAGCCGGCCGCAACCGGTAACGCGTCGCCGAGCACGTGGGCGCGTCCCCCGGACACCTCGGTGTCGAGTCTGTTGTTGAGGCCGACGAATTCGGCGACGAACGGTGTCGAGGGCCGGGCGTAGACGTCCGACGGCGCGCCGATCTGCTCGAGGCGGCCCTGGCTCATCACCCCCACCCGGTCGGCAACCGCCAACGCCTCCTCCTGGTCGTGGGTGACGAACAACGTCGTGGTGCCCACCTCGAGCTGAACCCGGCGGATCTCGTCGCGCAATTGGGCACGCACCTTGGCATCCAGCGCCGAGAGCGGCTCGTCGAGGAGCAACACACGCGGCTGGATCGCCAGTGCCCGGGCCAGGGCGACGCGCTGCTGCTGCCCGCCGGAAAGCTGGCTGGCGTACTTGTGTTTATGCTCGCCGAGCCCCACCAGATCGAGCATGTCGGCGGCCTTGTCGGTGCGATCGCGCTTGTCGTGGCCACGCAGTTTGAGCCCGAAGGCGACGTTGTCGAGAACCGTGAGGTGTGGAAACAGGCTGTAGGCCTGGAACACCATCCCCATGTCCCGCTTGTTGGGGGCCACGTCGGTGATGTCGTGGGCGTCGACGGTCACCGATCCCGAGGTCGGCTCATCCAGGCCTGCCAGGATGCGCAGCGCGGTGGTCTTGCCGCACCCGGATGGGCCCAGCAGTGCGACCATCTCGCCGGGTTCGAGGTGCAGGGTCAGCCCGTCCAGGGCGCGCACGGTGCCGTATACCCTTGTCACATCGATGAAGTCGACGGCAACGCCGTTGCGGGTCATTCCTGTCCCTTCCGAGTGCTCACCGGTGTGGGCGCGACAACGGCCGCGTTGTGGTGTCGGCCGCGGGTCACCAGCGACAGGATCAGCAACAGCGCGAAGCCGAACACCAGCGTGGCCAGCGAGGCCGCGACCGACGTCGGCCCGTCGCTCTTACCGATCGCGACGATGACGACCTGCAGGTTCTGATACCCGCTCAGCGAGGCGACGGTGTACTCGCCGAGCACCACGGCGATCGAGATGAACGCCGCCGACAGGATGCCCGACCAGATGTTGGGCACAATGACTCGCACGATGGTGGTAGCCCAGCCCGCACCGAGCGAACGGGCCGCTTCGGCAAGGGTTTTCAGGTCGATCGAGGAGAGTGCCGCGTCGATGGACCGGTACGCGAACGGCAGCACCAGAACCACGTAGACAAACGTCAGGGTCAGTGCCGACTCGCCGAAGAAGTAGACCACCCAGAGGTAGACGTTGCGCAGTCCGACCACGACCACCAGGGCCGGGATGGTCAGCGGCAGCAGGCACAGGAACTCCACCAGCCGCCTGCCCCACGGTGCGCGCAACCGCACCCAGATCATCGTCGGTACCAGGATCACCAGCATCAGCACGACGGTGAACGCCGCCAGCAGCAGCGAGATCACGATGGCCTGGTACAGCATCTCGTTCTGCACCAGGTTCTTCCACGCCTGCAGAGTGCGGCCGCCGTGAATCAGGTTGCGGGTACTGAAATCCGCCATCGCGTAGAGCGGAAACAGGAAGAACACCGCGAAGGCGCCCAGCAGCGCCCATCGTCCCACCCGGTTCACTGCAGCCACCTCGCGGTCCTGCGGACAAGCAGGTTGTAGGCGGCCATCACCACAGCGACCACGACGACCATTTCCAACGCCAGCGCGTAGGCGAACCCGGACTGGCCGAGGACCACCTCGGAGGTCAGTGCCGTCCGGATCAGCAGCGGCACAATCGGACTGCCCTGACTGACCAACGCCGCCGCTGTGGCATAGGCGGCGAATGCGTTGGCGAACAACAGAAGTGCCGACCCGAGGAAGGCAGGTGCCAGCAGCGGGAAACCCACCTCACGCCAGTAGTCCCACCGGGTCGCGCCCAGGCTGACCGCGGCCTCGCGCCACTCGGCGCGCAAGCCCTCCAGGGCAGGGGTGAACACGATGACCATCAGCGGGATCTGGAAGTAGGTGTAGACCAGGATCAGCCCGCGCAGCGAGTACAGCCAGCCGTCGCCGGCCAGGTTGAACCCAAAGCGCTCGAACACCCACACCGTCAGCACACCGTTGAGTCCGATGGTGGCCAGGAAGGCGAACGCGAGTGCGACACCACCGAATTGGGCCAGGACGCTGCACAGCGACAGCACCACGCGGCGCAGCGCCGAGGTCGGTGAGCTGGTGAACACCAGCCAGGACAACACCGCGCCGAGGACGGCACCGATCACCGCTGTGCTCGCCGAGAGCAGCACGCTCTTGCCGAGCGCGGACAGCGCCGTGCCCGAGAACAGCAAACCGATCCGGTCCAGCGAGAACTGGCCGTCCAGATAAAACGCCGAGACGATGACCGTGACGGTCGGAACGATCAGGAAGATCCCGACGAACAACCCGAACGGCAGCAGCGGAACCGCTTCACGTAACCGTCGGCCCGCGACGCCGCCTGGCACGTATCTCAGCCGATCGCCTTGGCCCAGTTGTCGGCCAGGTACTTGCCGGCCTGGTCCGTCTGCGCCTGGTTCAGGATCACCGGCGTCCCGCTGACCGGCGGCAGCTTCTCGTAGGCGGCGGCGTCGATCGTGCCGGACTTGACCATGGCGTCGGCGCGCACCGGACGGGCCCCGCCGCCGAGGAACAGGTTCTGTCCCTCGTCGCTGTAGAGGAACTCCTGCCACAGCCGGGCCGCGGCCGGGTGCGGAGCGTCTTTGTTGATCGCCTGGAAGTAGTAGCCGCCCAGGACCGCGCCTTGCGGCACGAACACCTTCCAGCTGGGCAGTTTCTTGGTCACGGCGGCGTTGAGGTAATCCCAGTCGATGACCACCGGGGTCTGACCCGATTCGATGGTCGCCGGGGTCGGGTCGACGGGCAGGAAGTTGCCGGCCTGCTTGAGCTTGCCGAAGAAGGTGACGCCGGGAGCGACGTCGTCGGCCGAGCCGCCTTGCGACAGCGCCACCATGGCCACGCCGGAGAAGGCGGCGCCGGCCTGGGTGGGATCACCGTTGAGTGCGACCTTGCCCTTGTAGTCGGCCTTGAGCAGGTCGTTGACCGAACTCATATCGGGAACTTTGGCCGAGTCGTAGCCGATCGACATGTAGCCGCCGTAGTCGTTGACCCAGGTGCCGTTGGGGTCCTTCAACTCCGCCGGGATGCTGTCGAACGTCGCGACCTTGTAGGGCGCGAACAGCGCGGTGTTGGCCAGCGCCACGGACTGCCCGAGGTCGAAGACGTCGGGCGCGGTGCTGCGACCCTTCTGCTGGTTGGCGGCGTTGATCTCGTCCTGGCTGGCGGCGTCGGGCTGTGCCGAGTTCACCTTGATGCCGTACTTGTCGCCAAATGCCTTGATGATGGCGCCGTAGTTGGCCCAGTCCGGCGGCAGCGCGATGACGTTGAGCTCGCCCTCCTTCTTTGCCGCGGCGACGAGTCCGTCCATGCCGCCGAAGTCGGCGGCCGACGTCGCCTGTGCAGCGGCGACACCGGAGTTCGTCTGCTGGCCGTCATTCTTCTTCTCCGGCGGCGCGCAACCGACCGCGGTTGCGAGGACGGCGGCGCAGGACAGGAGGGCGATCAGACGTGCGGTCTTCATGACTGAACCTTCTTGTGAGCAGGTGGCGATGCGGTGGCGCCGCGGCGTCCACAGCGGGTCGCGAAGGTGAACGAGGTCGTCTCGATCGTGCTCCTTCACTGCCGCCCCGGGTGCGAATTGAGGCATTCGGCCGCCGCGGTATCGTGCCGGGGTGGCATCCCGTGATCATGGCGACCCTGGCGATGCCCCCTCGGTACCGCCGCCGCTGAGCCCGATCATCGACGACATCCGGCCCTCGGCGGCCGAGGAGGCCCGCACCATCGCCGCCTCCACCAACACCGGCGTGCTGGCGAGCCTGACCGCCGCCGGCGATCCGTGGGCCTCGTTCGTCACCTACGGACTGCTGGACGGCGCACCGGTGTTGTGCGTGTCGCACATGGCCGAGCACGGACGCAACCTGGCCGGCGATCACCGGGCCAGCCTGGCCGTGGTCGCGCCGAACAGCGAGACCGATCCGCTGGCCAGCGGCCGGATCACGTTGGCCGGGGTGGTCGAACACCCGGCCGGCGACGAATTGGCCGCCGCGCGCGAGGCGCACCTGGCGGCTGTCGACGCCGCCAAGTACTACATCGACTACTCGGATTTCTCGCTGTGGGTGCTGCGGGTGCACCGGGTGCGCTGGGTGGGCGGCTACGGCCGGATGGATTCGGCTACCGCGGCCGACTACGCTGCCGCCGATCCCGACCCGGTCCGCCCGCATGCCGCAGGCGCCGTCGCACATCTGAACGCTGATCACGCCGGTTCGCTGGCGGCGATGGCTCGCGCACTCGGCGGTTATCCCGACGCCACGGCGGCGGTCTGCTCCAGCATCGACCGCTATGGCTTGGATCTGCGTGTCGAGACGCCGCGCGGCGTGGCCTACACCAGGGTCGGATTCGGCGCGCCGCTCAACTCGGCCGATGAATTGCGTTCGGCCGCAGTCGATCTCACCGCACGCGCCCGCCAAGGCTAGCCGCCCAGCTCCGACACTGCGGAGTCTAGGGCTCCGGCCTGCTCGGCGAGTTCACGCTCCGACAGGTTCGTTCCGCTGCCGGCGACGAGTTCCGATCGGGTGGTGATCTGTAGTGCGCCCCGATAGTCGTCGGTGTCCAAGGCCGCCGGTTCGACGACGTCGACGCGCCCTTCGACGAGCACCAGCACGGCGTCGTCGTCGGCGGCGAGCAGGCGACGGACGTCGTCGGTCGTGATCATCACGCCCCGCGTCCGGTGCTCTGTTGCAGCTCGTCGATCAGTTCCGAGGCCTGCGCCTTGGTCATGTGCGCCGGGACCTCGACCCCGGCCTCTTGCGCCAATGTGCCCAGGTAGCTGCGCTGTGGTCCGGTCATCGGCTCGTCACCGGTGACCCAGTCCGACCGGTCCTTGGTTGGGTTCTCCTGCGCAGTGCGGTTGGGTTCGTCGTTCATCGTGGTCAGGCCTCCTCCGGCTGTCGGTGTAGCTATGCCCACGACAGCTCCGGTCTACGCCTACCTGACGAGGTTGCCGCCTACGAACTGGTCGCCAGTGCGCTGGCAGGACCGTTCGGGCGGGAGGCGTCGGCGCGGCGACGAACCACAGCCAGACCGCCCGCCCCGGGCGCGTTGGCGATCCCGCGCGAATGCAAGGACTCACCCGGCGCACTGGTCGGCTCGAAGGCGAACTCCCGCAACAGGGTTCGCAACGTCACGTTCATCTCCATGTTGGCGAACGCCGCGCCGATGCACCGGCGGATTCCACCCCCGAACGGTATCCAGGCGTAGTTGTCGGGCGGGCTACCGAGAAAGCGGTCGGGGTCGAAGGCCGACGGATCCGGGAAGCGTGACCCGGAGGTATGGGCCAGCGCGATGCTCACCATCACCACGTGGTCGGCTGGAATCACCCACTCGCCCAGCCGGATTCTGGTCAGCGTGCGCCGCGATGTGCCGTCGATGACGGGGCGCACCCGCTGCACCTCCCAGATGGTGGCCTGTTGCAGTTCCGATCCCCCGGCGTCGGCCTCCTGTTGCAGGCGGTCGAGCAGTTCGGGTTGCCGGCGCACCCGTTCCACCAGCCAGGCCAGGGTGGTGGCGGTCGTCTCGTGGCCTGCGGTGAGCAGGGTCAGCAGTTCGTCGGCGATGTGACCGTTGGAGATCCTCGAGCCGTCGTCGTAGCGCGCCCGCACCATCAGCGACAGCACGTCGGCGCGGTCCTCGAAGTTCGGGTCCGCCAGCGCCTCGGCGATCAGTGCGTCGATGATCTCGTCGTAGCGGCGCCGATACCGGCGCATCATCCCGCCCGGGCTGCGTGGACCGAAGTCGCGCCGGAAGGACCTGGGCAGGACCACCATCCGGGAACCCACCTCGACCGCGCGGGGAAGCAACTCCCGCAGTTCGTCGAAGGCGGTCCCTTCGGCCCCGAACACGGTACGCAGGATCGCGTTGAGCGTGATCCGCATCATCGACGGCAGAGTGGCGAATTCCACGCCCTCGGGCCAGGTGGCGATCTCGCACATCACCTCTTCTTCGACGATGGCTTCGTAACCCTGCATCCGCTTGCCGTGAAAGGGCGGCACCAGCAGTTTGCGGCGGGCGCGATGCTCGTCGCCGTCGAGACTGAACGTCGATCCGGGGCCGAGCACCTCGCCGAGGTTGGTGGCCCGCCCGACGAGCTCGCTACCCGTTGTGAACAGGTCCTTGATCAGTTCCGGTTCGCTGATCAGGACCGTCTTGCCGAAGATCGGCAAGTTCAGGGTGAGGCTGGGGCCGTATCGGCGTGCCAGGGCACCGACCGAGGTGCGCCGCGAGGCGACGAACTTCAGGCCCTGGATCGCCTTGGGCGTCCGGGGTCCGGGGGGCAGCCGGACTGGATCGGTCGTCGCCTCTGCCATGCGGTTACCCCTCATCTCGGTACATCGCTGTACCACAGACGGTACGCCGCTGTACCGAGGGGCACAACCCGCGGCGCCCGGATCGGCCCCCGTACCCTGACTTCAGGGCAATGGAGCACTGCGACGAGGAGATGGACCGATGGCTGTCAGCGGCGAGCGGCAGGCTCTGCGCGAATACGGCGAGGGGCGCGGCTGGTACACCCGCGAGGCGGAACGCGCCGATGTCTACACCCGCGACAAGTACCGCGTCCGGGTGATCTGGCAAGGGGATCAGGTGATCAGCGGGGCGTCGTACTTCGACGACGAGATGTTCGAGACGTACACCCGCGACCTCGACAAGGTCCGCGCCTGGCTCACCCGGTAGGGCCGAGCAGGGCGATCGCGGCGGCAACGGCCTCATCGGTGACGTCGCGCATCCGGCCGCCGCTTTCGACAGTCATCGCGGTGAGCTCGCGCAGACCCCCGATGAGCATGATCGCCCGCTGACGCGACACGGTCTTGATGCCGGCGGCATGCAATTCGTCAGTGTCGCTGAGGGTTTGGACCAGCGTGATGAACGCCTCGGTGACGTGCTGCTGCAGATCGCGGGCGGCCATGCCGAGCGCGGGCAGATCCCGTATCCAGCTCAGCATCACCGCCGGGTGTGACTCGGCGTTGGAAATCCAGGCCTGCACCGCCTGGCGGATCTGCGTCTCCCATGGGGCGGCCGGGTCGACGGCGGCCGAGATGACGTCGATCGCCGCCCGGTTGGTGTCGCTGAGCAATGCGACCAGACAGGCTTCGCGATCCGAGAAGTGTTCGTAGAAGGTGCGCCGGGAGGTTCGCGCGCGGCGCACGATGTCGGCGACGGTGGTGGCCGAGTAGCCGACATCTGCGATCGATGCGGCAAGGGCGTCGACGAGTCGCTGGCGCGGCGTCAGTTCGGTCGTCGCCCGCGGTGCCTCAGACCTCAACTTCACCGGCTGTACACCCCACCTTCCCGCTGCGTGCCGATCGTACTTCCGTACCAGCCATTAGAGTCCGACATCATGTCGGATAACGGGTTCGCCCGCTATGTCGCGATCGGCGACAGCCAAACCGAGGGCCTGTGGGACGGCGACGACACCGTCGGAGTGGTGGGGTTCGCCGACCGTCTGGCCGCCAGCCTCGACCACCGCTATCCCGGCCTGATGTACGCCAACCTCGCCGTCCGTGGACGCCGGATCATCGACGTCCTGAGCGACCAGCTGCCCGGCGCGCTGGCGATGAACCCCGACCTGATCACCGTCTGCATCGGGATGAACGACGTGACCCGGCCGGGCCGGGCGTTCACCGCCGCGCTTGCCGACCTCGACGAGGTCTACAACCGGCTGGCCGCCTCCGGTGCGACCGTCGTGACCACGACGTTCCCCGACGTCGCCAAGATGCTGCCGGTCGGCCGGCTCATCGGTGCCCGGGTCCGGCAGATCAACGACGTCATCTCGACCGCCTCGCGGCGCCACGGTTTCGCGATAGTCGACCTCTACAACGCGCCGTCGATGGCCGAGGCGCGCACCTGGAGTCACGACCGCATGCACGCCTCGGCCCTGGGACATCAGTTGTTCGCCGAGGCCGCGGCCGAGGCGCTGGGCCTTCCCGGCAGCAACCACGGCTGGGCCCTGCACAGCGGGGAGGTGGAACGCACCGGATTCTGGCCGCGGGTGTACGCCCAGGCGCAGTGGACCCACGGGTTGCTCATTCCGTGGCTGTGGCGTCATCTGCGCGGCCGCTCGTCGGGAAATGGCCGCGAGCCCAAATACCCTGCGCTGCAACCGGTTTCCGATCTCGCACGGCAGGCGATCAGCGCAGGCTAGCGGTCCGGGCAGTGAGCGTGACGGGCGTCACTTCCACTGCCGTCAGCCATCACCGTCACCCTGGGTCGTTTTGCTGAAAGCCCTGTTGACGAGCACGGTCGTGCGATAGTGAGCTGAAGGTGCACTGAACGACGGGGCGGAGGGGATCGCCGGTGCTTATCCGACCCGTCACCTCAGGAGATGAGGGTGCCATGAGTCAGGTTCACCGCCAGTGAGTGCCGAGAACAAACCCGCGTCCGGCTGGTGGCAGGAGCACACCCGCCACTGGCAGTTCCACCCCCCGCTCAAGACCGCGTTCACCGTCACGGCGATCCTGCTGACAATCCTCCTGGTCCTCGTCTACATGCAGTTTCGCGGTGAGTTCGCACCCAAGACGCAGTTGACGATGGTCTCCGACCGGGCCGGCCTGGTGATGGATCCCGGCTCAAAGGTCACCTTCAACGGTGTCGAGATCGGCCGGGTCACCAGCGTCGACGCCCTCAACCGCGACGGCGTCACCCGCGCCAAGCTGTCGTTGGACGTCGACCCCAAGTACATCGAGCTGATCCCGGCCAACGCCATCGCCGAGATCAAGGCCACCACCGTCTTCGGCAACAAGTACGTGTCGTTCCGCAGCCCGGCCGACCCCAGCAAGGCGCGCATCTCCAGCGCCGAGGTGATCGACGTGACCCACGTGACCACCGAGTTCAACACGCTGTTCGAGACGCTGACCTCGATCTCGGAGAAGGTCGACCCGGTCAAGCTCAACCTGACGCTGTCGGCGGCCGCCGAGGCGCTCGACGGGCTGGGTACCAAGTTCGGCCAGTCGGTCCTCAACGGCAATGCCGTGCTCGACGACATCAACCCACAGATGCCCCAGCTCCGCTCCAACATCCAGCAGCTGACCAAGCTCGCCGACGTCTACAAGCAGGCCTCCCCCGACTTCTGGGCCTTCCTCGACCACGCGGTGACCACCGCCCGTTCGCTCAACCAGCAGCAGGGCGACCTGGACGCAGCGCTGCTGGCGGCCACCGGCTTCGGCAACACCGGAGCCGACGTCTTCGAACGCGGGGCGCCGTACTTCATCGCCGGCCAGCGTGACCTGGTGCCGACGACTCGGCTGTTGGACACCTACAGCCCGGAGTTGTTCTGCACGATCCGCAACTACGCCACCTCGAAGGCCAAGGAGAGTGCGGGCGGAAACGGATTCTCCATCGACTTCCACATCGGCCTGACGGGCGCTCCGAACCCGTACGTGTTCCCCGACAACTTGCCGCGGGTGAACGCCAAGGGCGGGCCGGGCGGGGCGCCCGGTTGCTGGCAGGAGATCACCCACGACTTCTGGCCGGCCCCGTACCTGGTGGCCGACTACGGCGCCTCACTGGCCCCGTACAACCACTTTGAACTGGGCCAGCCGATCCTCACCGAATACGTGTGGGGACGTCAGGTCGGCGAGAACACCATCAACCCGTAGGGCCTAGAGCCCAAGTGCGGCAGCCAGTTCGCGCAGCGACGGGCGCGGGTCCCAGCTCTGGTCGCCGTCACCGAGTACCTGCACGACCACGTGGTCGGCACCGGCGTCGAGGTGCGCGGTCACCGAGGCGGCGGCCTGCTCCACCGAACCCATGCCGACGATGCCGCGGGCCAGTCGGTCCGAGCCACCCTTGACCAGGTCTGATTCGTCAAATCCCTGACGCAGCCACGAGTTCCGGTAATTCGGCAACGCTGAGTAGCCCTCGAGGTGCAGATGCGCCCGGCGCAGTTGTTCGTCGGCATCCTCGCCGACGACGACGGCCTGCTCGGAGACGATCCACTTGTCCGGACCGAGGATCTCGCGGGTGGTCGCCGTCTGCTCCGGGTTGACCAGGTAGGGATGCGCGCCGTCGGCCATCGTGCCGGACAGCTCGATCATCTTGGGGCCCAACGCCGCCAGCAGCCGAGTGGGCCGGCCGGTGCCGGCCTCGATGAAGTCGGGCAGCGCGGCCATGCGCTCCAGGTAGGTGCGCATGGTGGACAGCGGCTTGTCGTAGGACAGGCCGAACATGTTCTCCACCAGCGGGCCGTGGCTGACGCCGAGCCCGAGCACGAACCGTCCGGGATACAGCGCGTTCAGGGTGCGTCCGCCGCCTTCAGCGGCGGTCGCGAGCCGGGCGTGGATGTTGGCGATGCCGGTGCCGATGACGAGTTTGTCGGTGGCCTCGAGCAGCGCCGCCGACTCCACCAGGCAATCCTTCATGCCGACTTCCGGGATGAACAGCGAACCGTAGCCCAGCGATTCGATCTCACGGGCCACCTCTTGGGCGCCCGCGATGGGCCAGGTCATCGCGGCCCACCACACACCGATGCGGGACGGGAAATCGATGCGTGCTCGGTCGGTCACCGGCTGCTCCTTCGCTCAACTGTCGGCGGGAATCCGCAATGTGTCACCCGTCAGCATGGCGATCGAACTGCGGAGCTCTTCAGCCGGGGTCGGTGGCGGCAGTTCACCGTGGGTGCCCGCCCGGAACGAGTCGACCATCAGTGCCGCGAACCGGCGCCAGGCCTCCGGGGCATGTTCACGAGTCGCTTCCAGCACGCCGGCGTTGGCCAGCAGCATCACCACCACGTCGCCCACACCGATGTCGGCCCGTAGCGCACCATCCTGCTGAGCGTGGGCGATCAGCTCGGCGACCTTGTCCACCGTTTCGGCGGCGCGCTGCTCGATGACCGAACTCGCCGGGAACGCGGTGGTGAGCAGGGCGCGCAGGCCGGGGTCGGAGGCCTGCAGCGCGCACAGATCGAAGAGCAGATCGCAGAAGCCGTCCCACGGCCGCGGATTGGCCAGCGCCTTGTCGACCGCCTCGACATAAGCCGTCATATTGCGCTCGAAGGCCGCGATGGCCAGGTCCGTGCGGGTGGGGAAACGCCGGTAGAGCGTCGCCACCCCGACTCCGGCGCTGCGTGCGACATCTTCCAGGGGGACCGAAAGGCCCTGTTCAGCAAACAGCCTGGCGGCGGCGGTGACGATCCGCTCCCGGTTGCGTTCGGCATCGGCTCGAAGTGGCCTGGATCGCTCTACACCACGTTGTGCGGGAGGAATCACCACGTCAGGTTACCGCATAAGTGGAGGAACACCACCACTTATGGCTATCGTCGACCGCAATAAGTGGTGGATACCCTCCGCTTACTGAGAGGAGCCTCAACGTGGCTATCACCACGATGCACAGTCCCCAGGGTGCCCGCCATGCGCGGCCCCGTCAGGGGATGCGCGGGAATCCCTGGTGGATTCTGGCCGCGGTGTCGGCCGGCGTCATCATGGTCGGCCTGGACGCGTCGGTCGTCGCGATCGCCAACCCGCGCATCGCCACCGACCTCAATGCCTCGCTGTCGGACCTGCAGTGGATCACCGACTCCTACCTGCTCGCCCTGGCATCCCTGCTGATCTTCGGCGGCAAGCTCGGCGACATGTTCGGCCGGCGCACCGTCTTTCTCATCGGCGTGGTCGGTTTCGCGGTCACCTCCGTCGGCATCGGCCTGATCGGCACCGTCAGCGGCGTGAACGCCATGCGCGCGCTGCAGGGTGTGTTCGGCGCATTGCTGATGCCCAGCACGCTGGCGATCGTGCGCAACGCCTTTCCGCCACACAAACTCAACATGGCCATCGGCGTCTGGGGTGCCGCCTCGGGCGTCTCGGTGGCGGCAGGCCCGATCCTGGGCGGTCTGCTCGTCGAGCACCTCAACTGGGAATCGGTGTTCTACATCAACGTGCCCATCGCGCTGATCGCCGTCGCCATCGGCGTGGCCGCGATCGTGGAAAGCCGCGGCGAGACCGGCGGCCGGCTGGACGTGGCCGGCATCCTGACCCTGTCCGGCAGCCTGTTCCTGTTCGTCTACGGATTGATCAAGGCCCCCGAGTGGGGCTGGCTGGACCCCCAGACGGTGGCCTTCATGATCGGCGGCGTGCTGCTGATGGCGGCCTTCGTCATCGCCGAACGCAACGCATCCGACCCGATGCTGCCGCTGCGGCTGTTCGCCAACCGCTCGCTGACGATCGGCGCCGCCGCCACCACGATCAACTTCTTCGCCCTGTTCGGTGCGCTGTTCTTCATGACGCTCTACCTGCAGAACCTGCAGGGTTGGAGCCCGGTGGAGACCGGTGTGCGCACCCTGCCGCTGTCCGCGGCGATGATGATCACCGCCCCGCTCTCCGGTGTGCTCACCGAGCGGTTCGGTCCGCGCCCGGCGATGGTCACCGGCCTGCTCGGTGCCGCGGGCGCGCTGGCTCTGCTCAGCCAGTTGCAGGCCGACTCGGGCTACGGCGCCATCTGGCCTGCGTTCGCCCTGCTCGGTGCGGGCATCGGCTTGGTGCTGACCGCCAGCTCGGACGCGATCGTCGGCAATGCGCCGGAGGAGGATGCCGGGGTGGCCGGCGGCCTGCAGAGCACCTCGGTGCAACTCGGCGCCGTGCTGGGCACCACCATCCTGGGCTCGGTGCTCTCCAGCAAGGTCGGATCGTCCTTGACCGAGAAGCTGACCGCAGCGGGCACGCCCGCTCCGATCGCCGAAAAGCTCGCTCCGGCAAAGGAGCTGGTGGCCAAGGGTCTCGCGCCGTCGGTGCCCGGCGCACCGCCTGCGCTGGGCGCGGCGATCACCAGCGGAAGTCACGAGGCCTTCATGGCCGGCCTGCAGACCTCGCTGTGGGTCGGGGCCGCGGCGGCCGCGGTCGGTGCGGTGCTGGCGTTGTTCGTCCAGCGCGGGGAGAACTAGACGCTGCGCTCACCATCGCCTCTGGCACACTAGAACGCGTTCTAGTTCGGCCACACAGCGCAGGAGAGCCCATGGGCAGCAGCGGCGTCAGCTTCGACCTCTCATCGGTCTTCCACACCGTCGCCACCACGCTGCCGGACAAGCGAGTCCTGATCTGGCGCGATCTCGACCTGACCTACGCCCAGCTGGACGCCCGCATCGACGGCGTCGCCCACTATCTGACCGCGCAGGGCCTGGGCTGTCACACCGAGCGCGACCAGCTGCCGCCGCACGAGTCCGGTCAGGACCATGTCGGGCTGTATCTGCGCAACGGCAACGAGTACCTCGAAGCCATGATCGCCGGATACCGCGCCCGGGTGGCGCCGTTCAACGTCAACTACCGCTACGTCGAAGAAGAACTGCTGTACCTGCTCAACGACTCCAAGGCCAAGGCGCTGGTCTACGCCGCGGAGTTCGCCCCCAACGTCGCCGCGATCCGCGAGCAGCTTCCCGAGCTGACGGTGCTGATCCAGGTCGCCGACCACTCCGGCAACGACCTGCTGCCCGGCGCCGTCGACTACGAGTCGATCATCAGCACCCCGGCCCCGGTCGGTGGAATGCCCACGCCCAGCGGCGACGACCTCTACATCCTCTACACCGGCGGCACCACCGGCATGCCCAAGGGTGTGCTGTGGCGCCAGCACGACATCTTCATGTCCGCGATGGGCGGGCGCCCGTTCGGCTCGGACACCGTGCTGCAGTCCTACGAGGACCTGGCCGAGCAGGCCCGCACGAACGTCGGGGTGCGGACGGTCCTGATGATTCCGCCGCTGATGCACGGTGCGGCGCAGTGGGCGGCGTTCAACATGATCAGCACCGGCGGCTGGGTGGCGCTGCCCGACGACGTCGACCACCTCAACGCACCGGCGGTGATGCGGCTCGCCGAACGGGAGCGGGTGCTGAGCATCCCGGTCGTCGGTGATGCGATCGCCCGACCGCTGCTCGACGAGATCGAGACCGGGAAGTACGACCTGTCCGGGCTGCTGACGATCACCAACGGCGGTGCGCCACTGTCGCCGACGGTGCGCGAACGCTTGCTGGCCGCACTGCCCAACATCATGGTGCTCGACGCCGTGGGCGCCTCGGAGACCGGAATGCAGATGACCACGATGGCGGCCAAGGGCGTCGAGTCCAAGGCGGCCACGTTCACCCCGCAGCACGACACCGCCGTCATCTCCGCCGATCTCAGCCACGTCCTGCAACCCGGCGACGGCGAGGGCTGGCTGGCGCGGCGGGCCTACGTCCCGCTGGGCTACCTGGGCGACGCGGAGAAGTCCGCGCGCACCTTCCCCACCATCGACGGCGTGCGCTGGTCGATCCCCGGCGACAAGGCCAACTTCCTTGCCGACGGCCAGATCGAGCTGCTCGGCCGGGATTCGGTGACCATCAACTCCGGTGGCGAGAAGATCTTCGCCGAGGAAGTCGAACGTGCGGTGGCCAGCCACCCCGCGGTGTACGACGTGGTGGTCGCGGGCCGGCCCTCGGAGCGCTGGGGCAACGAGGTGGTGGCCATCGTGCAGTTCGCCGAGGGCAAGTCGGCCACCGACGAGGAACTGGCGAAGGCCTGCTCGGCGCACATCGCGCACTACAAGCTGCCGAAAGCCTTCATCCGCACCGACAAGGTGCTGCGCTCACCGGCCGGTAAGGCCGACTACCGCTGGGCCAAGTCGCTGGCAGCGGAAAGCCTTGGCGCTCAGGGCTAGATCTTCAGGTAGCCCTTGTCGGCGGGGATCTGCGCGGCGGTCACCAGCGCGGAGGCATCGCTGGCCAGGAACAGCACCACTTCGCTGACCTGCGCTGGTGGGGTGAGCGACTCGGTTGGTAGCGCGCCGGGCGAGAAGCTGTACACGTAGTGCGGGTGCGCCTGGAAGGTCTCATACATCGACTGGTCGTTGCCCAGCGCGGTGTCGACGCCGTAGGTGTGAATGGAGTTGACGCGAATGTTGTACTCCCCCAACTCGATTGCCAACGAGTTGGTCAGTCCGACCACACCGAACTTGCTCGCGCAGTAGTGTCCGGCACCGGGGACGGCCTTGAGCCCGGCGGCTGAACTCGTCACGATGATCGACCCGCCGTTGCCGGCCTCGATCATGGCGGGCACCGTCGCCTTGACGGTGTTGAAGACCCCGGTCAGGTTGATGTCGATGATCTCCTGCCACTGTTCGGCGGGGATCTCCCAGGTGCGGCCCCAACTCATCACGCCGGCGTTGGCGACGACGATGTCCAAACGGCCGAATTGCTCGACGGCATTGGCGATCACCCGGGTCTGGCCGTCGAGGTCACGGACGTCCACCCGTTCGGCGCTGATCTTGACGCCCTCATCCTCGACGAGGCGGACGGTGTCGGCGAGATCTTCCGGGGTTGCCGGCTGGTAACCGATGTGGTTGCCGACCGGCCCGCAGGCGTCGATGGTGACGATGTTCGCACCGGCCTGCGCCAGCCGGACGCAGTGTGCGCGGCCCTGACCGCGCGCCCCGCCGGTCACGTAGGCGACCTTGCCTGCCAATGGTTTCGTGGAATCAGTCACGGCCACACCATACGTTCGACGGTGCGCTGGATGGTCGGGAATGCGGGACAACGACGGCGAACCGGGAACAAATCGCGGCCGCTGCGGTTCTGCACCGTATGCGATCCACGAATGCCGGCCTGCTGATCCTCACCGTGGGCACCGGTCTGGTCGATGCCGTGTCGTATCTGGGACTCGGCCACGTCTTCGTCGCCAACATGACCGGCAACATCGTCTTCCTCGGGTTCGCCGCCAACCGCAGCTCAGGACTGTCGGCATCGCTGGCCCTGATTGCCCTTGCGGCGTTCATGTTTGGTGCGTTAGCCGGCGGAGCGGTCGGCCACCGGATCGGCGCATCGCGGGCCTGGCCGCCATCGGTCCTGGGCGCTCAGGCCCTGCTTCTCGGCGGCAGTGCAGGCGTCCTGGCGGTGCTGGGAACGGCGGCGGTCGGGCGGCCCGCGATCGTGGCCGTACTGGCCTTCGCGTTCGGTCTGCAGAACAGCACGGCGCGACGGATGGCGGTACCCGATCTGACCACGACCGTGCTGACGCTGACGGTGACCGGTCTGGCGGCCGACAGCCGTCTCGCCGGTGGACCCGGCGCCCACCCGGCCCGGCGGATCACCGCGATCTCGGCCATGCTCGCCGGGGCGGCCTGCGGGGCGTTGCTGGTTCAGGTCTCGGTCCCCGCGACCATCGGCGCGGTCGCACTGTGTGTCCTGGCCGCGGCGGTGCTGCTTCAGGCCGGACCGAAGCGGACCGAACCAGTAGCCTCGTCGTGATACCACCCGCCCGCGGCGTGGGTGCCACCGTCGACGTGCAGCGTCTGGCCGGTGATGTAGCGGGCCATATCGGAGGCCAGAAAGACTGCAACTGAGGCGATCTCGTCGACATTGCCGAGCCTGCCCAGTGGTACCGCCGCGCTGAGCTCCTGGCGGATTCCGTCGGGCGAGAGCCGCAGAAGCCCCTCGGTCACCGTGATGTCGGGAGCGATGGCGTTGACCCGGATGGCGTGCGGCGCCAACTCGAAGGCGGCCGTGCGGGTGTAGTTGATCACGCCCGCCTTCGCGGCGGCGTAGGCGGCGTAGCCGGGCGCCGCGCGCACCCCCTCGATCGAGGTCAGCGAGATGACGCTCCCACCGCGGTTGTCGGCGACCATCCGGCGGGCGACCCGCTGGGTGCACAGCAGCACATGCCGAAGGTTCGCCTTATACAAGGCATCCCAACCATTTTCGGTGGTGTCGAGCAGCGGCGAGGCGAAGACCCCGCCGGCGTTGTTGACCAGGATGTCCACCGGGCCGAGTTCGGCAACCGTGCGGTCCAGCGCGGCCTCGACCTGTGCGGCGTCCCGCACGTCGGCGACCACGCCCAGAATCCCCAACTCGTCGGCGGCGGCCGCGCAGGTCTGCGGGTCGCGTTCCCAGATCGCCACCTTCGCCCCGAATTGCGCCATCCCCGCAGCGATTCCGCGTCCGATGCCGGCTCCGCCGCCGGTGACCACCGCCACCCGATCGGTGAGCAGAATGTCCGCCGGCGCGATGGTCACGGCGCTACCGCTGGGCCGACGGCGCCAGCACGTCGTCGGCGAAACGTGCGATTCCGTCCAGGGCCTCTCGGGTCCGCGTCCACGGCATCACGATCAACCGGTCGATGCCGGCGTCGGCGGCCCGTGCCACGTCGTCGGCGGATCCGGCCGGTGCCGACGTGGTGACCTCGGGCCGGCCCCGGCGGCCGTGTTCCTCCCACAGCCCGGCGAGGGTGGCCAGCGAGCCCGGAATCTGGTCGAGGGTGTGGTTCATCGGAATCCAGCCCGACCCGAACCGGGCGACCCGTCGCAGTGCGGGCGTCCCGTCACCACCCACGTGCACCGGTGGGCCGCCGGGTTGCACCGGTTTCGGCTCGAACGCGACAGCGTCGAAGTCGAAGAACCGGCCGTGATGCTCGACGGTGGGCTCGGTCCAGAGAGCTCTGCAGACCTGCAGTGCCTCGTCGACGCGGGCACCCCGGGTGTTGAAGTCGAGGCCGACGGCGTCCCACTCCTCACGCAGCCAACTGGCCCCGATCCCGAACTCGAACCGCCCGTTCGAGACGATGTCGAGCGTGGCGGCGGCGCGCGCACTGACGAACGGGTGCCGCAATCCGATGTTGTAGACGTAGGTGCCAAAGCGGATGGTGCTCGTCTGGCCCGCCAGGAACGCCAGGTAGGCGATCGCGTCGTACATCGGGGTCTGCGGCGGGATGGGCGGATGACTGTCCCCGTGGTGCGGGCTGCCCGACATGGTCGCCGGCAAGACCAGGTGCTCGGGCAGCCAGACCGACTCGTAGCCCAGTTCCTCGGCGCGCATCGTCAGCTCTCGCCACAGACCGGGGTGCACGCCACCGAGTGGGATTCCGAACCTCACAGCGCGGATGTTACGCACCCCGCGACGCCCTCGGTAGTACTGCTCTCATTTTTGGAGAGCGTGATTCCGAGTGGTCGTCACAGTAGCGTTGACCACTATGACGGCGAGCAGGCTGAAGGTCCGCTACGCCAGGGCGCTGGCGCTCGGCCAACTGCTGGCCGCCGTCGAACTCACCCTCCTGATCATGCCGATCCGCCATGAAGTGGTGCCCGGGGCCCAGACGGTGTTCGCCAGGGACACCCTGATCGCCGGCATCGTGCTGTCGGTCCTCGGCATCGGCACCGCCATCGCCTACGCCGTGTACGTGGTGGACGTGAAGCTGCGCTGGTTCACCACCGGGCAACAACCCGACGCGCAAGACCGGATGTTCGTGCGCCGGCTGTTGCGCAACCAGTCGGCGGTGTTGGCCGGCATCTGGGCGGCCAGCGGGGTGGTCTTCATCATCGTCAACCGCGACGGCGGAGCGCCCGCGGCCTGGCTGATCGCCATGGCGATGATGTTCGGCGCCACCACCTCGGCCGGCGCCGCACTGCTGCTGTTCCAGCGCACCATGCGGCCCATCACCGCGGCCACCACGACGACCATGGGGCGCGACCGCACACCCGGCGTCCTGGCCCGACTGCTGTTGATGTGGCTGATGTCGAGCGCATTGCCCTCCATCGGCATCGCGGTGGTCGTGGTGATGCACTCACACGGCTGGATCATCGAGAAGAGCGCCAACATCGAGCTCCCCGTTGTCGTGCTGTCGCTCATTTCGGTTCTGGTAGGTCTGCGCGGGATGTCGATCGCTGCCCTGTCCATCTCCGACCCGGTGCGTGACGTCGTCGAGGCGATGGCCAAGGTCGAGCACGGCGAGATCGACGCCAAAGTCGAGGTATACGAACGCTCGGAGATCGGCCGACTGCAGAGCGGGTTCAACCGGATGGTCGCCGGGCTTGCCGAACGCGACCGGCTCCGTGACCTGTTCGGCCGCCACGTCGGACCGGATGTGGCCCGCCGCGCGGTGAGCGAACGAGGCACGCTGACCGGCGAGGTCCGCGACGCGGCCGTGCTGTTCGTCGACCTCGTCGGATCCACCCAGCTGGCGCAATCCCGCTCGCCGTCAGAAGTCGCCGAGGTGCTCAACCACTTCTTCGAGATCGTGGTGGCCGCCGTCGACGAGCGCCACGGGCTGATCAACAAGTTCCAGGGCGACGCCGTGCTGGCCGTCTTCGGCGCTCCCCTGCCCCAAAGCGATCCGGCGTCAGATGCGTTGGCCACGGCCCGCGAACTCGCGGTCCTGCTGCGCCGGCTTCCCTTGGTGGACTTCGGTATCGGCGTGTCTGCCGGGCCGGTGTTCGCCGGCAACATCGGCGCCAAGCACCGCTACGAGTACACCGTCATCGGGGACGCGGTCAACGAAGCCGCCAGGCTGGCCGACCTGGCCAAGCTCACGCCCGCCCGTGCGCTGTGTTCGGCGGTGGCGTTATCAAGTGCGGCACCACCCGAGCGTGCGCGGTGGGCGGAGTCCGGCGCCGAAGTGCTGCGCGGACGACTCGAGCCGACGGTGATGTCGGCGCCCGTGAGCTGACCGCTCGCCCCTTACCTCATCGCCTCTGCGGGGAGAGTGCCTCGCGGGCACTCGAACGCGATCTCCCCGCAGAATCGATGCCGAGTCTGGTGTGCAGCGATTATGTATGGTTACATACATAGCCATGGCGAGCCCTCGTGAACGCATGGTTGCCTCGGCCGCGCTGCTGATCCGCGAACGCGGCGCACACCCAACGGCGATCGCCGACGTTCTCGAGCACAGTGGCGCTCCGCGCGGCTCGGCCTACCACTACTTCCCCGGCGGTCGGAACCAACTGCTCTGCGAAGCAGTCGATTACGCGGCCGACTATGTTGCCGCGAAGATGGCGAAGGCCGCCAGCGGCGCCGACATGCTCGACGCGATGATCCGCTTCTACCGCAAGCACCTCATTGAGACCGACTTTCGTGCCGGCTGCCCCGTCCTGGCCGTCGCGGTCGAAGCCGGTGAACCTGGCGTTGCTTCACCGGTCCTGGATCGCGCCGCTGTGGCATTTGACCGCTGGAATAGCGTCATCGCCCAACAGCTCATCGCCGACGGGATGCCTTCCAAGCGGGCCGAAGAACTCGCGGTGTTCGTGACCGCCGCACTGGAAGGCGGCATCGTGCTGGCCCGCGCGGCCCGCGACATCGCACCACTGGACGTCGTCCATCGACAACTACGCGGCCTACTCGAGGCCGGCTAGAGAAGGAGCCCCCATGTCCGATGACTGGCAGCCCACCGCCTGCATTCTCTGCGAGTGCAACTGCGGCATCGTCGTGCAAACCAGCGTCCAGGACGGGGCCGGCCACCTGGCCAAGATCCGTGGCGACAAGGACCACCCCGGATCTCGTGGGTACACGTGCAACAAGGCATTGCGACTGGACCACTATCAGAACAACTCCAACCGGCTGACCTCCCCGATGCGGCGCCGCGCCGACGGCAGCTACGAGGAAATCGACTGGGACACAGCAATTTCCGAGGTCGCTGCCGGATTCAAGCGGATCGCCGACGCCCACGGTGGTGACAAGATCTTCTACTACGGCGACGGCGGCCAGGGCAACCACCTCGGTGGCGCCTACAGCAGCGCGTTCCTCAAGCCGCTCGGCTCACGGTACCGCTCGAGTGCGCTGGCACAGGAGAAGACCGGTGAGTTCTGGGTCGACTCCCAGCTCTACGGCGGGCACACCCGCGGCGAATTCGAGCATGCCGAGGTGTCGATCTTCGTCGGCAAGAACCCGTGGATGTCGCAGAGCTTCCCGCGGGCCCGCACCGTGCTCAACGACATCGCCAAGGACCCCGCCCGCTCGATGATCGTGCTCGACCCGGTGCTCACCGACACCGCCACGATGGCCGACTATCACCTACAGGTGAAGCCGGGCGCCGACGCCTGGTGCCTGGCGGCGATGGCGGCTGTCCTGGTCCAGGAAAACCTCTGCGACGAAACCTTTCTCGCCGAGCACACCCGCGGCGTCGAGGAGGTACGCGACGCGTTGCGCGACGTTCCGGTCAGTGACTACGCCCAACGCAGCGGCGTCGACGAGGACCTGCTGCGTGCGGCAAGCCGCCGTATCGCCGCCGCGGACAGCGTCGCGGTCTTCGAGGATCTCGGCGTGCAGCAGGCACCCAACAGCACGCTGGTCTCCTACCTCAACAAGCTGCTCTGGATCCTCACCGGCAACTTCGGCAAACGTGGCGGGCAGCATCTACATTCATCGTTCGCACCGCTGTTCAAAGCGGGCGGAGTCGGGCGCACGCCGGTGACAGGTGCACCGGTGATCTCCGGTCTCATCCCCTCCAACGTCGTACCGCAGGAGATCTTGACCGACCACCCGGACCGGTTCCGGGCGATGGTCGTCGAGAGCAGCAACCCGGCCCACTCGATCGCCGACTCGGCGGCCTGCCGCGCGGCGTTCGAATCCCTGGAACTTCTGGTGGTCATCGACGTCGCGATGACCGAGACCGCACGGCTGGCGCACTATGTGCTGCCGGCGGCCAGCCAGTTCGAGAAGACGGAATGCACGTTCTTCAATCTGGAGTTCCCGCACAACGACTTTCAGCTTCGTCACCCGCTGTTCGAGCCGCTGCCCGGCACCTTGGCCGAGCCGGAGATCTGGGCGCGGCTGGTGCGAGCTCTCGGCATCGTCAGCGAGGAGGACCTGCGACCGTTGCGCGAGGCCGCCAGGCAGGGCCGCGACGCCTACACCGCGGCCTTCTTCACCGAGTTGGCCGGCAACCCGGCGCTGGGCAAAGTGCTGCCCTACGTCCTCTACGAAACCCTGGGTCCGACCCTGCCTGAGCGCCTGAAAGGCGCTGCGGCACTGTGGGGTCTGGCGCAGAAGGCCGCCGTGACGTACCCCGATGCCGTGCGCCGGGCGGGGTATGTCGACGGCAACGCGTTGTTCGACGCGATCCTGGACACCCCGTCCGGGGTGACGTTCACCGCCCACGAGTACGGCGACGACTTCGCGATGATCAGCCACCCCGATGGCAAGATCGCCTTGCCGATACCCGAGTTGCTCGACGACATCCGCGCACTGCGGGACGTCACCCCCGGCTTGACCACAGCGGAGTTCCCCATCGTGTTGTCCGCCGGTGAGCGCCGGGCCTTCACCGCCAACGACATCTTCCGCAATCCGAACTGGCGCAAGCGCGACGCCGAAGGCGCGCTGCGGGTCAGCGTCTCCGACGCCGAATCACTCGGCCTCGTCGACGGCGGCCTGGCCCGGATCACCACCGCCGCGGGCAGTGCGGAGGCCCGCGTCGAGGTCAGCGCCACCATGCAAGCCGGTCACGCCGCCTTGCCCAACGGCTACGGCTTGGACTTCGTCGACTCCGACGGCGCGGTCCACGTCCCCGGTGTCTCGCCCAACGAGCTGACCTCGGCCGACTGGCGCGACGCCTACGCCGGGACGCCCTGGCACAAGCATGTGCCCGCCCGCATCGAACGTGTGTCTGCCGACCTCGCGGCGGCGACCGCCTAGCGTCGCCCTAGGATCGCGTTTTGTGCAGTGTCGGTGGGGTGAGGACGTCGAGGTAGGCCACTACGCGGGCCATCCCGGCCTGGTCTACCCGCAACGACCCCACACGTTTGACGAGTTGTTCGATGGTTCGCAGCGCTGGGCGGACCGGACGTTTCTGGTGCAGGGCGACCGGCGGATCAGCTTCGGTGAGTTCTTCGCCGCGGTGGACGCAGCGCGCGAGAAGCTCCGGGCGCTGGGTACGGAACCCGGTCAGCGCATCGTGCTGCTGGGCTACAACAGCCCGGACTGGGTCGTCGCGCTGTGGGCGATCTGGGCGCTGGGCGCGGTACCGGTGCTGGGCAACCGGTGGTGGAGTCCTCGGGAGGCCGAGCACTCGATCGCACTTGTCGCACCCGTCGCGGTCATCACCGACGACACCACCGTCCCGACCACAGCCCCCGTCCTCGACGTCGCCGAATTCGCCTCCTGCTTCGGTGATTTCACCGACGCGCCGCCCGCGCTTCCCGGTCCCGCCGACGAGGACGACCCCGCTGCCATCCTGTTCACCTCCGGCAGCTCCGGCATGCCCAAAGGTGTCGAGCTGTCGTTTCGCGGCATCGTGGCCAACCAGCAGAACGTCCTGGTGCGGTCACGGCAGCTGCCACACCAGCTGAATACTGAAGCGCCGCAACAGGTGAACCTGGTCTGCACGCCGCTGTTCCACGTCGGTGCATTGGCCACCCTGCTGAGCCAGATGATCACCGGCGGGCGGATCGTGCTCAACTCCGGCCGGTTCGAACCGGGCCAGGTGCTCCGCCTGATCGAAGCCGAAGGGGTTCAGCGCTGGGGCGGTGTGCCGACGATGGCGGTGCGTCTGCTCGAACACCCTGACTTCGACTCCTATGACCTGACCAGCCTGCGCGCCTTCCCGCTGGGCGGTGCCGCGGTATCGCCGGTGCTGCTGGACCGGATGGCTCGCAAACTGCCGCAGCTACAGGCCCGCGGCCTGGCCAATACCTGGGGCATGACAGAGGGTGCCGGGTTCTTCACCGTCGCCGGCAGCTCGGACCTGGCGACGTATCCCGCCTCGGTGGGCCGTCCCTACCCGACGGTGGAGCTGGCGATCGGAGACCCCGACGACCGCGGTGTCGGCGAGGTGCTGGTCCGCTCCCCCACCCTGATGCTCGGCTACGTCGGAATCGACGGCGGCCCCATCGATTCCGACGGCTGGCTGCATACCGGCGACCTCGGCCACCTCAACGACGAGGGATACCTGTTCATCGACGGCCGCAGCAAGGACATGGTGATCCGCGGCGGCGAGAACATCTCCTGCCCCCACGTCGAGGAAGCGCTGCTGTCGCACCCGGACGTCGTCGAAGCCGCCGTGATCGGCCTGCCGCACCCCGACCTCGGCGAGGAGCTGGCCGCCGTCGTGGTCCACCGCCAGGGCGGCCGGGCGCCGTCCGAGCACGAACTCGCCGAGCACCTGCGCGGTGTGGTGGCCTACTTCGCGGTGCCGACCCGTTGGGTGATCCGCGAACAACCGCTGCCGACCGTGGCCGGCGAGAAGGTCGACAAGAAGACACTCGCCGCCGAGTTCAGCCACCGATGAGAGCCATGGTGCTGCTGGCCAACAGCGGCCACCTGGACCAGAACGGGACGGTGCATGCCCTCGGGCTGGGCTGGACCACCAGCCCTACGCCGACTGCGCAGCACGTCCTGATCGTGTTCGTCGAGGTCCAGTGGTCGGAGCTGGGCCGATCCTTCCCGATCCGCGCGGAGCTCGTCGACAGCGACGGTGCCCGGGTGGCCCATACCGAGGAGAACACCATCAAGGCCCGCCGCCACCCGGTGCACCCGGAGGGCACGCCGGTCACCATCCCGTTCATTGCGACCATCCCGCCGCTGAAGCTCACGGTGGGTGAGCGCTACCAGTGGCGGGTGTCCATCGCCGGCGAGATGCACGAGGACTGGCTGGCCGGCTTCACCGTGACGGAGTGAGTGCTAGGACACCGCTTCGATGCGCACCGCGACGCCGTTGAGCACCGACATCCCCGCCAGTGTCTCGAGATCCTCGGGCCGGCTGGAGGTCAGCTCGTTGACGTTGGCTCCGGGCATGCTGTTGGCCAGCTGCCAGCCGCCGCGGTGACCCCACCCGTGGGGGACGGCGATGGTTCCGCTGCCGACCTCGTCGGTGACCACCACGTCGGTTTCGATGGCACCCTGGCGCGAGGTGATCCGGACCCGTCCGCCGTCGACGATCCCGGCGGCACCGGCGTCGTGCGGGTTGATCCGGGTGCGCTGCTTACGGTCGCCCTTCATCAGGGTGGGGCTGTTGTGCATCCAGGAGTTCTGCGACCGGACTTCGCGAATGCCGATGGCCAGCAACGGGAACTGCGCATCGTCGTGGCCGCGCGAGCCCAGCCGGCCGACCTCGGCGACGATCTCCGGCGGGTCGAGCCGGACCTTACCGCCTGGGTGGCGGACGACCTTCTCGAGCACCCCGGTCGGAACGTGATCGGCGAGCACCAACCCGTGCGGGTTCGCCCGCAGCTTCTTGAGGTTCAGCCCGCC
The DNA here is from genome assembly GCF_036023875.1 of Mycobacterium sp. NBC_00419. Classification (NCBI taxonomy): domain Bacteria; kingdom Bacillati; phylum Actinomycetota; class Actinomycetes; order Mycobacteriales; family Mycobacteriaceae; genus Mycobacterium; species Mycobacterium sp. NBC_00419. Next base: position 2,886,940 of record NZ_CP107931.1, on the reverse strand, counting down.
GCGGCGCAACCCGAATCGATCCCCGTAGGGGCCCAGTCGCAGTAGCAGCGACATCAGGCTCTTCGGTGTCACGTTCATGATGCCCTTGCGTTCCAGCAGGGACAGAACGGGATTGAGGCGCTCTAGCGGTCCGGTGGCGAACAGTGACAGGCCCATCCGCTTGGCGATGTCGGCGTAGACCTCCCACTCCGCGCGGGCCTGTCCGTACGGCTTGAGCACGGCCTCGGTGGTCTGGACGAACACCGAGGGGCAGCATGCCGCGAAGGTGGTCGGCAGGTCGTCGCGCTCCAGCATGGTGGTCGCAGGCAGGATGTAGTCGGCGTATTTGTTGGTCTCGGTGACGTAGAAGTCAAGGGAGACAAGCAGATCCAGTTTCCGGATGGCCGCTTCCAGCGCGTCGCTGTTCGGCACCGTCAGCACCGGGTTGCCGGCCTGGACGAACAGGGCACGCAGTTGGCCCTCACCCGGCGTGGTGATCTCCTCGGCCATCACCGCCGCGGGGAATGTGCCGTTGACATCGGGCAGGTTGCCGACGCGCGAATGCGACTTGCCGTAGGTCAGGTTCCCGGACCGCTCGCCCATGTCCTCCAGCGGGATAACGGCATGCGACATCAGGGTGCCGCCGGGGCGGTCGAGGTTGCCGGTCACCAGTGTCAGCACGTCGAGCAGAAAGCTGACCAGGGTGCCGTGGTTGCCCAGGCATGCCCCGGTGCGCCCGTAGGCGGTCGCGGTGGGTGCGGTGGCGAAGTCGCGGGCCAGGGTACGAAGCGTGTCGGCGGTCACCCCGGTGCGGGTCGCGGTCTCCTCCGGAGGGAACGGCGCGCAGAGGGCGCGTAGCGCGGCACCACCGGTGGACTGCCGGGCGATGGCCGCGGCGTCGTCGAGGCCCTCGGTGAAGATGACGTTGAGCATCGACAGCAGCAGCCAGGCATCCGAGTCGGGTCGCACGGCGATGTGCTCGTGGGCGCGCGCGGTTTCGGTGCGGCGCGGGTCGATCACGACCACCCGGCCCCCGCGGCGGGCGATCGCGGTCAGGTCGTCCTTGATGCGGGGCGCGCGGACCGCGCTGCCCCGCGACACCAGCGGGTTGGCCCCGAGCATCAGCAGGAAGTCGGTGCGGGGCAGGTCCGGGAACGGCAGCTGGCTCACCGCGCCGTAGAGCAGCTTGCTCGCGACGAAGCGGCTGTTGATGTCCTGGGAGCCCGCCGAATACAGGTGCTTGGTGCCGATGCGCGCCATCAGCAGCCCGCCCCACAGTCCGGCCGCATACCCGAACGCGGTCGGGTTGCCGATGTACTGGCCCACCGACGTCCCGCCGTGGCGGGCGATGATCGCCGTCAGCCGCGCCGCGATGTCATCAAGTGCCACGTCCCAGCTGACTTTCTCGAACTGACCGTCGGATCGCCGGCGCAGCGGCGTCAGCACCCGGTCGGGGTCGTTCTGGACGTCGGTGAACGCGATGCCCTTCGGGCAGGCCCGGCCCTGGGATAGCGGGTGGTCCGGATCGGGGCGCAGCGACACCAGCCGGTCGTTCTCCACGGCGGCGATCAGCCCGCACATCGGTTCGCAGATCCGGCAGTAGGTAACGCGATTCTCGACCGACATCGAGCGATTATTGCACTTCGACGGGGACCGAGTTCCAGCCCCATTGGAAGCTCGACGGCGGACGCCAGGCCGCGTTCTCCTCGATGGCGTAGTCGGGCACCCGACGCAGCCACTCGCCGACCAGCACCGCGATCTCGAGCCGGGCCAGGTGATAGCCGAGGCAGAAGTGTTGGCCGCGACCGAAGGCCAACGACCGGTCGATGGGGCGGTCCCAGACGAAGGCCTCCGGGTCGGTGTACTCGCGTTCGTCGCGGTTGGCCGAGGCCAGCAGGCTGATGATCCGTTGGCCGGGCTGGACCGTGGTGTCGTGAATCGTGAAGGGCCGCCGAACCGTTCGGGCGAACCACTGTGCGGGTGCGCAGTATCGGATCATCTCGTCGCGGGCGACCGCAACGGTGGCGGCCGGGTCGGCGCGCACCGCGGCGAGCTGCTCGGGATGCCTGCTGAGTTCCCACAAGCCGTGCGCGACGATCTTGGGCACGGTCTCGGTGCCGCCGATGAACACCCCCAGCAGCTGGACGGCCACCTCGGCATCGGACAGCGCCGACCCGTCCGGCAGCCGGTAGTTCAGCAGCTGCTCGACGATCACCGAGCCGCCACCGGTGCGGGCCCGGGCGACAACCGGGATCAGGTACTCCAGGTAGCCCGGTCGGGCGTTGGCCACCTCGACACCGCTGCCCGGCTGTGCCAGGCTGCCGGCGTTCACGGTGGCCAGCACGTCGGCCGCGAGATCGGTCGGCAGGCCGATCAACTCGCAGACGATCGAGGCTGCGACGATGCCGCCGTAATCCTGGGTGAGATCGAACCTGCCGCGCGGCAACAGCTCGTCGAGACGCTGGTTGGCCAGCTCCTGGATGCGACTCTGCAGGGTGGCGGCCGGTTTCGGGCGGAACGGGCCCGCGGTGCAGCGCCGGACGTCGTCGTAGATCGGTGCGTCGAAGTTGGCGTGAAACGGCATGGGGTGCAACGCAGGATCGGGCACCGGACCGTCGTTGCGGTGCTCGAGCACCGCGGCCGAGGGCAGCGTGCCCTCGGAGGCGACGAAGGTGCCGTCGTTGATCTCGAGCACCCGCCAGATGTCGTCGAAGCGGGACAACGCGAAGGTGTCCAGGTCCTCGATGTAGTACACCGGGTGGCTGTCGCGCAGGGTGCGATAGAACGGCCGCGGGTCGGCCATCACCTCGGGATCGAACGGGTGATAGGAGAAGTTCTGCATCACCACCGCTATCGCAACGGGGACGGCGGGAGCGCCTGCAGGATGGAGTCCTCCCAGCCGTCGCGCAGGGCCGGGGCGACACTCATCCAGGTGACGATCTCGGCGGGTGGGCTGTCCTTCCAGGACGGGTAGTGATTCTCGAAGCAGTCCCAGTCACCGTCGAGCGCCCAGTAGTGGATCACCTCGTTGAACCGGAACGTCGTGATGAACGAGCCGAGCCAGCGTTTACCGGTGCGTTCCGACCATGGCACATAGAGTCGTTCGAGCTCGCGGATGTAGTCGTCCTGACGACCCGGCTTGGTCTGCATGACCTCCTGGATCACCAGCCCGGCACCGACTTTGGCGTCGATGAGTTCGGCCAGGGTGCGATTGCTGCGTCCGGCGTACATGATCCGGCCCTCACCGGAGGCGCCCACCCCGGCGAGGTAATCCGACCAGGCCACGAACGCGTCGCGGTGGCTGCCGCCGGGCGCCTGCGCCCGGCCGATCCCGGCGTAGTCGGCGAAGGCGTCGATCTCCCAGATGATCGTGACCTGCGGCCAGTTCCCGTTGTACGGGGTGCTCTCCCAGATCGAGAACAGCCGTGCACCAAGGGATTCCATCATCGGCTGGTATACGGCGGTGAACTGTTCGGTGAACCGGTCGCTGCGCTCGCTGCCCAGCGCGATGGTCTCGTGCAGGTAGAGCAGGGTGTGGCTGAAGTACTTCTTCACTGGTCGTCCTCGACCACGGTCAGCGCCGCGGCCGGGCACTGCGTCACGGCCTGCTGCATCCGCGCGCGGTCCGACTCGGGCCGGTGGCTGTCGTGCAGGCGCACCAGGCCGTCGTCACCGACTTCGAAGACGTCCTCGGCGATCGTCTCGCAGATGCCATGCCCGGTACATTTGCCGGGGTCGACCTCGATGCGCATAGTCCTCTGCTCTCGTCACCGCACGAATGCGGGCAGCCGCTTGATCCCGTGCACGAAGCTGCTCATCAGGTACTCCGGTTCGCCGAACTCGACGGTGACCCGGGTCAGCAACTCGCGGAAGATGTTTCGCAGCTCGGTGCGGGCCAGTTGGTTGCCCAGACAGAAGTGCGGGCCGCCGCCGCCGAACCCGAGATGAGGGTTGGGCGAACGCTGCAGATCGAATGCCTGCGGGCGATCGAAGGCCGCTTCGTCCCTGTTGGCCGAGCAGTAGAACAGGCCCACCTTGTCTCCGGCGGCCAGCTGCTGGCCGGCCAGCTCGGTGTCTTGGGTGACGATGCGCGCGAACTGCAGCACCGGCGTGGCGAACCGGATGAACTCCTCGACCGACTGGCTGATTCGGCCGTCGAAATCGGCCATCAGCCAATCCCGCTGGTCGGGGTTGGCTGCCAGGGCGAGCATGGCGTGCGACGTCGTCTGCTTGGTGGTGTCGTTGCCCGCCGAGGCCAGCAGGATCAGGAACGCGCCGATCTCTTCGTCGGTCAGACGGTGCCCGTCGACCTCGGCGTTGACGATGCTGGTCATCAGGTCGTCGGCGGGATGGCGGCGACGGAACTTGGCCAGTTCGATGCCGGTGTTGGCCAGCAGGAACATCTCGTTGATGGTCGCCTCGGCGCGCTCGTCGAGGCTGCTGTACTCGTCATCGCTCATGGAGAACAACTTCTCGGCCGCCTTGGCCACGGCTTCACGCTGATCTGTTGGGACGCCGAGCATTTCGGCGATCGTCATCATCGGCAGCCGGGCCGAGCAGGCGGCGACGAAGTCGACCTCACCGGCGCCGACCAGGTCGTCGACGATCGCGGCGGCGTTCTTGCGGACCTGCTCGTCGATCTGGGCCACGTTGCGCGGGGTGAACGCGGAACTGATCAGACGCCGGTACAGGGTGTGCTGCGGCGGATCCATCATCAGGAAGAACGTCGCGATGCGCTGCAGGTCGGCGGGCATCGGGTCCAGCGCGATGCCCTGTGCCGAGCTGAACAGTTCCGGATGCAGACTCGCGTGCACGATGTCGGCCCGGCGGGTCAGCGCCCAGAAACCGGGCTCGTCGGTGTCGAACACCGACGGGACCGGGGGATGCCAGCTCAGCCCGTCGGCGTGCCGCAATGCCGCGAAGGTCTGGTCCCGGACCTCGAAGTGCTGGCCCCAAAATTCGCGCGACGTGATGTCGTGCGGGCTGTAGTCACGGTCAACCTCAGGCACGAGCACAGCGTGACACTTTGGCGCATATTTGTAAATACAGTGGGATGCATCTCGGTTGCGTGAACCTGCGTGACACATTGGCCGCGACCTGTAATCCTGTACAGGTGAGCCACCCGCCCGCCGCAACCGATGCGACACTCGATGCCGACGAGACCTCGTCGCGTCACCGCATCCTGAAGGCCACCGCGGAGGTGCTGGCCCGCAACGGCCAGACCAAGCTCAGCCTGTCCGAGGTGGCCCTGCAGGCCGGTGTCTCCCGCCCCACGCTGTATCGCTGGTTCGCCTCCAAGGAAGAGCTGCTGAAGGCCTTCGGCGTCTACGAGCGGCACATGTTCGACGACGGGATCAGTCGTGCGACCGCCGGGCTGCGCGGAGCCGACAAGCTGGATGCCGCGTTGCAGTTCATCGTGTCCTACCAGCAGTCCTACTCCGGGGTTCGGCTCATCGACATCGAGCCCGAGGTGGTGATCGCCCAGCTCGGAAACATCCTGCCGGTCATGCGTACCCGCCTGGAGCGGCTGCTCACCGGGGCCAACGCGGGAGTGAAGGCGTCCACCGCGATCCGCGTCGCCGTCTCGCACTACGTCGTTCGCAGCGACGACGCCGAGGAGTTCCTGGCGCAGCTGCGCCACGCCGTTGGCATCAGGCAGTGAGCCGGCTCGACATCGGGGTGTACGTCCCGCAGATGGGGTTCACCTACCGCGACATGCTGCACCGCGCCCAGCGCTGCGAGGAACTCGGTATCGGCTCACTGTGGCTCTACGACCACATGTACGGGCCGGGCGTTCCGGGGATCGACTCGCTGGAGGCCTGGACGCTGGCCACCGCGCTACTGAGCCGAACAGAGCGCCTGCGGGTCGGACATATGGTCCTGTGCAACCAGTTTCGTCATCCGGCGGTGCTGGCGAAGATGGCCACCACCCTCGATCAGGTCTCGGACGGCCGACTCGTACTCGGTGTCGGGAGCGGTTCCATCGAGGACGAGCACCGCCGGATGGGCCTGCCCTGGGGGTCGTTCGCGGACCGCTCGCAGCGGCTGCGCGAGACGCTGGAGATCCTCACTCAGGCCTTCGCCGGCGAGCACATCGACTACAGCGGTGCGCATTACACCGTCCGCGACATGCCGATCAAACCCGGACCGGTGCAGCGGCCTCGCCCGCCGATCGTCGTCGGCGGCTCCGGGGAGAAGTACACCCTGCCGTTGGTGGCCCGCTACGCCGACGTCTGGAACGTGCCGACCTACGCCCTGTCAGAGATGCAGCACAAGCTGACGGTACTGCGGTCGCTGTGCGAGGACATCGGCCGCGATCCGTCGTCGATCGTGATGTCGGTGGAGGCGGTGCTGGCCATCGCGCCCGACCAGACGGCGCTGCCTGCCGTCCGCCAGTTGGCCGAAAAACGGTTCGGTGATCCAGCTTTCGGCCTGCACGACGGTGGACTGATCGGCACACCGCAGGCGATCGTCGACCGGCTCGGCGAACTGCACGAGATGGGCTTCGGCCAGGTGGTGTTGTTCACCCATGACCGGGCTTCCGACGCGACCCTGGAGCTACTTGCCGCCGAGGTGCTGCCCCAGGTGTGAGGTCAGTCGAAGGTGACGACGACCTTGTCGGCAGCGCCGGGCGTGAGCGCGGTCTGCAGGGCCTCCTCGACGTCGTCGAATCCGAAGCTGTGGCTGACGATCACGGCGTAGCGCTCCCAGTTGGCCACCAGATCCTTTGTCACTTCGAAGATCTCGGTGGGGTAGCCCATCGAGCCGACCACGGTGATCTCGTTGCCCATGAGGTTGACGAGGTCGATCGACACCGGCTCCTTGTGCACCGCGACGACCCCGAGCGTGGCCCCTTTCTTGGCGGCGGTCAGTGCGGTGGTGATGACGGAGGGCGAGCCGGCGGCATCGAGGTAGATGTCGGTGCCGGCCTTTCCGGGCCACATCGCCTCGCCTTTCCCGTGCAGTTCGATCAAGGCCGCCACGACGTCGTCCTCAGCGGCGTTCACGACGGCGTCGGCGCCCACCGTCAGTGCCTTGTCCAACCGTGATCCGATGAGGTCGACCACGGTGACGTGGCCGACGCCGATCGACTTGTAGGCGATGGTGGCGCCCAAGCCGATCGGGCCCGCTCCGAACACCACGACCTTGTCCGACGGCTTGGGCCGGGTCTGGTTGACGCCGTGGCGGGCGACGGCCATCGGCTCGTTGAGGGCGGCGACCGCGAACGGCACCTCGGGCGGGATCACCTCCAGGCTGATTCCGCGCACGGCGTTCTCGACGAGCAGGTAGTCGGCCAGGGCGCCGGTGGGGCCGCCGTTGCCGATGACGCCGGTCGCGGCGGCCATCGGGTTGACGACGACGTGGTCGCCCACCTTGAGGTCCTTCACATCGCGGCCAACGTCGACGATCTCACCGGCCGGTTCGTGCCCCAGCGGCATCCGGCCCTGCCGCGGCGGAAGGCCGCCGATCGCGATGTACAGCGCGTCGGATCCGCAGATGCCGCATGCCTTCATCTTCACGAGCACGTCGGCGGGTCCGACAGTGGGGTCGGGCACTTCGACGATCTCGGTCTTGCCCGCGCCGACGACCATGGACACCTTCATACCGAACTCCTCGAATCGTCGAATATTCGAACGGCGCAATGCAATTCGCGCCGAGCGATGGTTGACACCTGCGACGGGGGTCCTTACCGTGACCGCCATGGTAGGGCACACGGCCGCAGAGTCGCCGACGATCGAAGCATCTCGGTGAGCGGCCCGCTGGAGGGCACGCGGGTCGTCGTGACGGGCGCCGCCACCGGCCTCGGCGCCGCCGCGGTGCGCGCGCTCACCGCCGCGGGAGCCGGCGTCGTGGCGACCTACCACCGCACCGAGCCGGCCGAGGCCGGCGCGGCGACGTGGCTGCAGTGCGATGCCCGGGATCAGGACGCCGTCGGCGCGATGATGGACGCCGCGGTCTCGGCCCTGGGCGGTTTGGACGTCTTGGTCAATGCCGCCGGTTCGTGGCAGCAGGGTATCCCCGGCGCCATCACCGCCGCGGACATCGACGTCGCTTTCGACACCAACCTCAAGACGACGATCTTCACCAACCAGGCGGCGCACGCCGTCATGCGCGGGTCCGGCGGCCGGATCATCAATTTCGGCTCATCGGAGGCCGTGACCGGCAGCCCCATCTCGGCGGTGTACGCCGCGTCCAAGGGCGCGGTGCAGGCGTGGACGCGCTCGGCGGCCAAGGCCTGGGCAGCCGACAAGGTGACGGTCAACGCGCTGGCCCCGGCCATGCAGACGCGCGGCGCGCAGCGTCTCCGGGAGTTCCTCGGCCCGGCCGCCGCGCCCTTCATCGATGAGCAGATCCGGGCCAGCATCCCGCTCGGCGGGGCGCTCGGCGATCCCGACCGCGACCTCGGCCCGGTGCTGGTGTTCCTCGCCGGTGAGGGCTCGCACTTCATCACCGGCCAGCTGCTCGCCGTCGACGGCGGGCTGGTGATGCTCGGCGGTTAGCGCCGGGCGAAAGCCGGCGCCCGTTCCGGTCGCACCCCGACGCCGACGACGTAGGCCGGGACAGCCGACAGCCAGGGCAGCCGCTGGATCAGCTTTGTCATGGCCGCAGGCGGGTTCGCGCTCTCCCCCCGCAGGATCGGCTCCACCAGCTGCCGGTGCATGACCCGCTGCACGGCCTGGATCAGCGCCGCGGCGGGCAGCCGGCGGCGGCGGACCGCGGCCAGGTCCCGGTCGGTGACATCGCGCCGGCGCAGCGGATCGGCCAGCAGGGTCGCGGCGCCGACCGCGTCCTGGACGGCGACGTTGATGCCCACCCCGCCGACCGGCGACATGGCGTGGGCGGCGTCGCCGATACACAGCACCCCGTCGGTGTGCCAGCGCTTGAGCCGGTTGACCCGGACGTCGAGGAACTTCACGTCGTCCAGTGAGGTCAGGCTGTCGACGTTGGCTTCCGGCACCAGTTCGGTCAGTTCGGCCTTGAACGCGTCCAGTCCGGCCGCCCGCAGGCCGGGGTCGCGGCCCTTCGGGATCAGGTAGGCGATCTGGAAGTAGCCCTCCCGCGGGATCATGATGAGCACCCGGCCGGGCGCGGTCCGCGGGATCAGCGAGTACTGCGCGCCGCTGTCGCGGGGCAGCCGGAACCACCAGACGTCGAAGCCGACCGGGAACTCGCGGGCCTCCAGCCCGGCGCTCTGGCGCACCACCGACCAGCGGCCGTCGCAGGCCACGGTCAGCTCGGCGGCCAACTCGCCGTCGCCGTGCGGCGAGGTGTAGCGCACCCCGGTGGTGCGCCCACCCGTGCGCACCAGCCCGGTGACCTCGTGTTCCAGGAGCAGCGTGAATGTCGGCTCGGCCGCGGCGGCCTCGGCAAGCAGGTTGAGCAGATCCCACTGCGGCACCATCGCCACGTACGGGTGCGGTTGGCGCAACCGGCGGAAGTCGACCATGGTGAGGGACTTACCGTCGACGGTCAGTGTCGCCGCCTCGACCTTGCTCTGCGGCAGTGCCGCGAACTTGTCCCACAGCCCCAGGTCGTCGAGGAGCCGCAGAGTGCTGGGATGCACAGTGTCGCCGCGGAAGTCGCGGAGGAAGTCAGCGTGCTTCTCCAGCACGGTCACCTCGACACCGGCTCGGGCCAGGATCAATCCGAGCACCATCCCGGCGGGTCCCCCGCCCACAATCGCACACGTCGTGGAGTCGGTCATCCCTTCACGCTAGACCTCGATACGCGCCCCGATGATGACCGTCTGCTCCAGGGGCATGCCGAAGTAACCGGCCGCGTCGGCGGTCATGTGCGAGGTCGCGATGAACAGCCGTTTGCGCCACGGCGCCATGGTGGGTTTCTTGCCCGCGCACAGGTCCAGCTTGGACAGGAAGAACGAGGCGTTGTCGACGTCGATGATGCCCTCGGTGTCGGCAGGGTTGACCAGCCGTAGCGCCGCCGGGACGTTGGGGCGCTCCATGTAGCCGAATCGTGCTGATACGAAGAAGATTCCGTCGTAGTGGCTGCCGAGATCGTCGACGGTGATCCGGTCTTTGTCCGATACCCGCGGGACGGGCGGGGTGTCGATGGACATGATGATGATGTGCTGATGCAGCACGTGGTTGTGGTCGACGTTGGCGCGCAGCGACAGCGGCGCGGTCTCGCTGCCTCGGTTGAGGAAGATCGCGGTGCCGGGGATCCGCGGCAACGGCGGGTCGCGGCGGGTGATGTCGTGGACGAACTCGCGCAGCGGGCCCTCGGCGACATCGCGTGCCGCGGTGACGATCACCCGGCCGCGCTGCCACGTGATCAGAACCGTGAAGGCGATCAGACCGATCAGCAGCGGCAGCCAGGCGCCGTGCACGATCTTGGTCATGTTGGCGGCCAGGAACATCAGGTCCACCACCAGCAGCGCACCGCCACCGGTGGCCACCAGCCACAGCGGCCAGCGCCAGCGGTTGCGCGCGATATAGAGGAACAGCACCGTAGTGATGGTGATCGTGCCGGTGACGGCCATCCCGTAGGCATAGCCCAGGGCCGCCGAACTGCGGAACGCGAAGACCAGGATCAGCACCGCCGCCAGGAGCATGCCGTTGATCCACGGCACGTAGATCTGCCCGATCGAGGACTCCGAGGTGTGCGCTATCCGCAGCCGTGGCAGGTAGCCGAGCTGGGCGGCCTGGGATGCCACCGAATAGGCCCCGGTGATCACCGCCTGCGAGGCGATCACCGTCGCCGCGGTGGCCAGCACCATCATCGGTAGTTCCCAGCCGTTGGGCACCAGCAGGAAGAACGGGGCGTTGACCACACTCTGGTCGCCCAGCAGCAGGGCGCCCTGGCCGAAATAGTTGAGCACCAGGGCGGGCAGCACCAGCCCGAGCCAGGCCCACGTGATCGAGGCCCGGCCGAAGTGCCCCATGTCGGCGTAGAGCGCCTCGGCACCGGTCACCGCGAGCACCACCGCGGCCAGCGCGAAGAACGCGATGTGGAAGTGGCTGACCATGAACTCCAGCGCATAGGTGGGCGACAGTGCACGCAGGATCTGCGGATGGCCGAGGATGCCGCGCACCCCGCAGGCGCCGATCACGGCGAACCACACGATCATCACCGGCCCGAAGAACCGGCCGACGGTGGCGGTACCGTGCCGCTGCACCAGGAACAGCCCGATGATGATCACCGCGGTGATGGGCACCACGAGTTCGGCCAGACCAGGGTCGACGATCTTGAGGCCCTCGACCGCGGACAGCACCGAGATGGCGGGGGTGATCATGCTGTCGCCGAAAAACAGTGCAGCGCCCAGTATTCCGAGGCTCGACAGGATCGCGATGACGCGCGGGCTCGAGCGGCTCCCAAGCCGCTGTACCAGCGTGATCAACGCCATCACGCCGCCTTCACCGTCGTTGTCGGCGCGCATCACCAGCGTGACGTAGGTGAGGCTGACGATGATCATCACCGACCAGAAGACCAGCGACACCACCCCGTAGACGTTGGCCGGGGTGATCGGCACCGGATGCGGATCGTCGGGGTTGAACAGTGTCTGCAACGTGTAGATGGGGCTGGTTCCGATGTCCCCGAACACCACGCCGAGCGCACCGATGATCAGTCCGGTGCGGGCTTTGTGGGCGGTCGGATGCACCGGTATCGAAAAGTCTGTGCCCACAGCTGGAGTTCCTCATGTTCGGTCCGCCCGGCGTCGATCCCCGGCGACGTGGACTGAATCGTAGCCACCGGCATTCCTCGGCGCCGGTTAAAGGGACGTACGGTTGTGTGAATGCGGATCGCCCTGTTCGCCACCTGCCTGGCTGACGCGATGTTCCCGCGCGCGGCCATCGCCACTGTGCAGCTGCTCGAACGCCTCGGCCACGAGGTGGTGTTCCCGGACGGCCAGACCTGCTGCGGGCAGATGCACATCAACACCGGCTATCTCGGGCAGGCCACCGACCTGGTCCGCCACCACGTGGAGGTGTTCGAAGACGCCGGCTGCGACGTGGTCGTCGCACCGTCGGGATCGTGCGTCGGCTCGGTACGCCACCAGCACGCGATGGTGGCCAACCGCGCCGGCGACACCGCGCTCGCGGACCGCGCCGAGGCGGTCGCCGCGCGCACCTACGAGCTGTCCGAACTGCTGGTCGACGTCCTGGGCGTCCGCGACGTCGGCGCCTACTACCCGCACCGCGTCACCTACCATCCGACGTGCCATTCGCTGCGCCTGCTGAGGGTCGGCGACAAGCCGCTGCAGCTGCTGCGCCACGTTCGCGGTCTCACCCTGGTGGAGCTGTCCGACGCCGAGACCTGTTGCGGTTTCGGCGGAACGTTCGCCATCAAGAACGCGGACACCTCGACGGCGATGCTGGCCGACAAGATGGCGGCGGTCGCGAACTCGGGGGCCGAAGTCTGCACGGCGGGCGACAGCTCCTGCCTGATGCACATCGGCGGTGGGCTGAGTCGGACGCGCTCGCCGGTGCGCACCGTTCACCTCGCCGAGATCCTGGCCGCCACGGAGCCGGCGCCGTGAGCGCGTTCCTGGGTACCCCGGGGTTCGGCAACCTGCGCGGTGACGAGCCGTTTCCCGTCGCCGCGCGGCGGGAGCTCCGCAACACCCAGATGCGCCGCAACGTGGGGCACGCGACCCGCACGATCCGTACCAAAAGGCTTGGCGCGGTGGCCGAATGCCCGGACTGGGAGCAGTTGCGGGCCGCCGGAAGTGCACTCAAGCAGGATGTGCTGGCCCGGCTTCCGGAGCTGCTGGAGGAGCTCGAGAGCAACGTCGTCGCCCGCGGCGGCCACGTGCACTGGGCGCGCGACGCCGACGAGGCCAACCGGATCGTCACCGAACTCGTGCAGGCTGCCGGGGCCGACGAAGTGGTCAAGGTCAAGTCGATGGCCACCCAGGAGATCGGGCTCAACGAACATCTGCAGGCCCATGGCATCACCGCCGTCGAAACCGACTTGGCGGAGTTGATCGTCCAGCTCGGCCGCGACAAACCCAGCCACATCCTGGTGCCCGCGATCCACCGCAACCGTGCCGAGATCCGGGAGATCTTCGCCGCCGAGATGCCCGGCGCCGGCGACCTCACCGACGACCCGCGCGAACTCGCCATGGCGGCGCGCGCACATCTGCGCCGAAAGTTCTTGTCCGCCAAGGTCGCCGTCAGCGGAGCGAATTTCGGCATCGCCGAGACCGGCACGCTGGCGGTGGTGGAGTCAGAAGGCAACGGACGGATGTGCCTGACGTTGCCGCAGAAGCTGATCACGGTGATGGGCATCGAGAAGGTGGTGCCGCGGTTCGCCGACCTCGAGGTCTTCATGCAGCTGCTGCCCCGCTCGTCGACCGCCGAGCGGATGAACCCGTATACCTCGATGTGGACCGGTGTCCATCCCGGCGACGGCCCGCAGGATTTCCACCTGGTGCTGCTCGACAACGGGCGCACCAACGTCCTGGGTGACCCGGTGGGCCGCCCGGCGCTGCACTGCATCCGGTGCAGCGCCTGCCTCAACGTCTGCCCGGTCTACGAGCGCACCGGCGGCCACGCCTACGGCTCGGTGTACCCGGGTCCGATCGGGGCGATCCTGAGTCCGCAGTTGACCGCGACGCGCGACCACCACGACCCGAATGCCGCACTTCCGTATGCCTCGTCGCTGTGCGGCGCCTGCTTCGACGCCTGCCCGGTGCGCATCGACATCCCGTCCATCCTGGTGCACCTGCGCGCACAGCAGGTCGACTCGAAGCGCAATCCGCTTGCCGGACAAACACTTGCGATGCGGGCCGCCGCGTGGGCCATGGGTTCACCGGCACGCTTCGCGCTCGCCGAGAAAGCACTGGGGGCGGCCCGCCTGCTGGCCGGGTCGGATCATCAGATCTCGGCACTGCCGTGGCCGGCGTCGCGCTGGACCTCCTCACGGGACGTACCCGAGCCGCCGCGGGAGACCTTCCGGCAGTGGTGGGCCCGCACGCACGGCCCGGACGGTGCGCCATGACCGAGGCCCGCCGCGTCGTGCTCGACCGAATCCGCTCGGCGCTGGCCGCCGCACCCGCCGACGCCGTCGAGATACCGCGCGACTACGAGCGCTCGCCAATACACGGTCCCGGCGACGCAGACCGCTTCGCCGAGACCGTCGCCGAATACCGGGCCCAGGTGGTGCGCATCGCGGCCGCCGACATCGCCACGACCATCGCCGGGCTGGTGGGCTCCGATCGCCCGGTGGTGACGCCGGCGGACCTGCCCGCCGACTGGGTGAGCGGTATCTACACGGTCACCGATTCGGCCGAAAATCCCCTCGGCGTCACCGAACTCGACGCTGCCGCGGCCGTCGTCACCGGCTGCGCCCTGGGTGTCGCCGTCACCGGCACCATCGTCCTAGACGCCGGTGCCAGGCAGGGCCGGCGGGCACTGACCCTGGTACCCGACCATCACATCTGCGTGGTGTTCGCCGACCAGATCGTCGACACCGTGCCCCAGGCATTCGCGGCGCTCGATCCGCTGCGGCCCCTGACGTTCATCTCCGGTCCGAGCGCCACCAGCGACATCGAACTCAACCGGGTCGAGGGTGTGCACGGACCGAGAACACTCGACGTGCTGCTGGTGGAGACCAGACATTGAGATTCCGCTCGATTCGAGCGCCCGCACAGCATAGATTCGACTGGTTCGGCAGGACGGCCAGACGAAGGGAGCCCGCTCGTGCGGAGGATCGTGGTCAGCGTTGTGCTCATGATGGCGGCGGCGTTGAGCCTTGCCCCATCGGCATCGGCCGCCTTGCAGCCGGGCAGCTACAACGTCAACATCCCTGACCGGCGCGACTTCCACACCTGGATCTGGAGCGTCGCCCCCTGCAGTCCGCCGAATACGGTCACTCCTGAGTGCACCCGCATCTCGGCCGTCGCGCAGCCCATCGCCAAGGCCTACGCCTGGTACGGCAACGCGGTTCTGGTCAACGGGCAGTACACGCTGACCGTCGACGTGCCGGACGGGTTGCGTTGCGGCGACATCTATTACGGCCCTGTCATTCCGACCCACGACGTCTACACCTTCGACGCCAACACGCTGTCGGGAACGTTGCAGTCGTCCTTCGACGCCGGTTGCGACGGGGCACCGGGCGGAACGTTCACCTACCCGTTCTGGTTGACCCGGCTGTAGCGGCTCACGGCGCGATCAGCGCGCCGAAATGGTCGAGCAGATCGGCGGTCCGCCAGACAATCAGCCCGGTGAAGACCACCAGCGTCGCAATGGTGACGGCAACCTGTACGAGCGTGCGGTTGTCCCTGGGCGCGTACACGTAGGCGGCGGCGATCAACGCTCCCGTGGCCAGCCCGCCCAGATGCCCCTGCCAGCTGATCCCGGGCAGGGTGAAGGTCATCACCAGGTTGACGGCGATCAGGATGACCAGAAAGCGGATGTCGAGATTGAGCCGGCGGGCCACCACGAACGTCGCGCCGAACAACCCGAACACCGCGCCGGAAGCACCCGCGGTCGCCGAGCCGATCGGTGCGACCAGGTACACGAGCACCGAACCGCCCAGCGCGCTCAGCCCATACAACGCACCGAAGCGCAGCCGGCCCAGATGCTGCTCCAGGGGCGGCCCCAGCACGTAGAGCGCCCACATGTTGAACAGGATGTGAGCAATCCCGTAGTGCATGAATGCCGAGGTGATCAGTCGGTAGTACTCGCCGCTGGCGACCGCCGGCGCCCACAGCACCAGTTCCTGCCGTAACCCGCGGGAGGCCATGTCCAGGACGAACATCAGCACGTTCGCTGCGATCAGCCCATAGGTGACCACCGGAGCGCCGGTGCGCTGGACACCGCCGAATGCGGTCCGCACCGGGCGCACACTCTGTGCCCCGGCCGCCACGCAGTCGACGCACTGATGCCCGACGGCGGCGCTGCGCATGCATTCCGGGCAGATCGGCCGCTGGCAGCGGGCGCACCGGACGTAGGTCTGACGGTCAGGGTGGCGGTAGCAGGTCGGCGTCTCGGCCGGCGTCTCCGGTATGTAGGGAATGCTCATGATCCTGACACCGAAGATACTGGGTCGCCGGTCGGCAGGGTCGTCAGCGCATCCCGCGCAGCAGTGTGCCGGGGCGCGCCCCGGTATCGGCTCCGTGCCTGCGGGTGACGACGCCGCTGACCACGGTGGCGTCGTAACCACGCGCACCCTGCATCAGCCGGTTGCCGCCGGCCGGCAGGTCGTAGGCCATCAGCGGCACCTCCAGCGCCAGCGCATCCATGTCGATGACGTTGACGTCGGCCTTCTTGCCAACCTTGAGCACGCCGCGGTCGGACAGGCCGAACAGATTCGCGGTGTCCAGGGTCTGCTTGCGCACCACGTACTCGATCGGGAAGCGCGGACCGCGCTTACGATCCCGGGCCCAGTGCGACAGCATGAAGGTCGGGTAGGAGGCGTCGCAGATCAGCCCGCAGTGAGCGCCGCCGTCGGACAGGCCCGAGATGGCCGCGCGGTGCGACATCATCTCGTAGATGGCGTCGTGGTTGCCCTCGACGTAGTTGAAGAACGGCAGCATCAGCATCGCGGTGCCGTTGGACTCCAACATCAGGTCGTACATCGTGGCCAGTGGATCCTGACCACGCGACTTGGCGATGGCACCGACGGTCTGGTCCGGAGTCGGCTCGTAGTCCGGCGGATCGCCGATCGCGTAGATGGTGTCGACGCTGTACTGGATCATCGCGAACAGCGAGTCGAACAGCGGCAGCGGCTGGGCAGGCAGATCGGTCTCGGCCAGGATCGCCGCGCGCACTGCCGAGTCGGCCAGCTTGGCGCGCAGCTCCGCAGGAGACAGCTCGGCCTTCAGCTTCCGGAACGTCGGGCGGTGGGTGAAGGCGTGATACCCGGCGAAGCCGAACAGCATTCCGAACGGGCGGGCCGCGAACTGCGGGTGCACCCGGATTCCGTCGTCGAGGGCCCGGCCGGCGATCTCGAGCTGCTTGCGCCACAGGTCGGGTGCCGACTGGGTCTGGATGACCGGGAACGACAGCGGCCGGTCGATCTCGGCGGCGAGCCGGACCATCCAGTCGAGCTCCCTCATCGGGGCGTCCAGGCTCTCACCGGCCGTGCCTGCCGGGGCCACCTCGAACACGGCCTGGCCACCGGCGGCCATCGCCCGGCCGAGGGCGAACAGCTCGTCTTCGGCGGCATACGTGCCGGGAACGGGTTCACCGTCGACGGCACGGTGGGCTTCGGTGCGCGACGTCGAGAACCCGAAAGCGCCGGCTTCGATTCCCTCCTGCACGATGCGCGCCATGATGGCGATGTCGTCTTCGTTGGCGGGCTCGTTGCGCGCGCCACGCTCCCCCATGGCGTAGCCGCGTACCGCGCCGTGTGCGATCTGGGTACCGAAATCGACTGCCAAGGCTTGCTTTTCGATGACGTCGAGGTATTCCGGGAAGGACTCCCAGCCCCAGCTGATGCCTTCGGTCAATGCGGTGCCCGGGATGTCCTCGACACCCTCCATGAGCTCGATGAGCCACTGTTCACTGCCGGGACGGACCGGGGCGAATCCGACGCCGCAGTTGCCACTGATGACCGTGGTCACCCCGTGCATGGTCGACGGCTCGAGCAGGCCGTCCCAGCTGACCTGGCCGTCGTAGTGGGTGTGGATATCGACGAAACCGGGGGTCACGATCCGCCCGGTCGCGTCGATGTTCTGCACCGCCTCACCCTGCAGACCCGGGTCGTCGCCCTCCCTGCGGCGGATCTCGACGATCGTGCCGTCCTTGATGCCGATATCCGCTCGGAACGGCTTGTCGCCCGTGCCGTCGACGACGGTGCCGCCGGTGATCGTCAGGTCATACATCCATGCCTCCTCGGTGCCGACCGCCAGCGTAATCGCGATCACACTTCCGGGGTAGACACAATCTCAGATCTGTCATCACCCCCCAGCGCATAGATGAATACGGAATCAATTGTGCACGTCGTCAATATTTGCCGAAATTCCGAGTCTGTGAACTTTTCACATCCGGCAATGCTGTCCCTGATCTGGGAATATAGATATCCGTAATAAATTGTGGAAGTGCTACGAAATCCGTAGTAGATTTCCATCAGGTTGAATTAACAGCCACCCGGAGACGCCATTGTGCGAGGGCTGAACTCTCGCGGTGGGGGTCTTGAGTCCAAGGACCCCGGCCATGGTGCCGCCAGGACAACACCACGGATCTCGACTGACGGAGGCGTCATGTCTGTTGGCATTTCTTCTGCACCGGTGGTTGTCCCTCGTCCCGGGAGCAACCGCATCGAGCGCGGGCAGTTCCGTGCGCGCGAACTCAGCGAGAACACCCTGCTGGTCGCCGCCGTCGGCGAGATCGACGCAGCCAACTCCGCCGAATTCTTCGACTTCATTCAGGAGCATGTCGCGGGCTACCAGCAATTGGTGCTCGACCTGTCCCGGCTGGCGTTCTTCGGCACCGACGGTTTCTCGGCGCTGCACACCGTCAACGTGCGGTGCTCACGCAGCGGGGTCGAGTGGGTGCTGGTTCCCGGTCCCGAGGTGACGCGCGTCCTGCGGTTGTGTGACCCGGAGGGCGCGCTGGCCACCGCCGGCAACATCGTCTCGGCGGTGGCCGCCCTGGCACGAGGCCCACATCGGCACCTGCGGCTCACGCCAGGGCCCTGACCCGGGATTGGCTCCCTAGACTGGCGGCATGCCCCAGCGCGGTCGCAACTACAACGACGTCGTCACCCGGTTCTGGACACTGGCCGCCCCGCTCTATGACCTTCCAGCCCTGCAGCAGTGGGTGTACCGGCCGGCCCAGGACGAAGTCATCGCGGCGCTGCATGCTCACGGCGCCCGCCAGATCGCCGATATCGCTTGTGGCACAGGCATACTCGCCGACCGCATTCAGCGTGAGCTGGATACCGACGCGGTGTACGGCGTAGACATGTCCGACGGCATGCTGCGGGAGGCCCAGGCCCGCTCGGCACAGGTGAACTGGCTCAAAGGGCCCGCTGAGCAGCTGCCGTTCGACGACGACGCACTCGACGCCGTCGTCACCACCTCGGCGTTCCACTTTTTCGACCAGCCGGCCGCCCTGCGCGACTTTCATCGGGTCCTGCGGCCCGGCGGTATGGTGGCGGTGGCGACCATCAGCCCGCCCGCTCCCCCGCTGCTGCGCAAGCTGTCGGAAAGCCTGTCGAATCCGGCGCACAACCCCTCGCCCGACGAGATGAAGGCACTGTTCGCCGGTGCCGGATTCACGCTGACCGACCAGCATCGCGTAAACCGCCCGCTGTGGACCAAGGCGGTGTGGGACCTCATCACGATCGGCACCAAGACCTAGGGATTTGCTGACACCACCGGGCCGCTATCCTCACCGACGTCAGCCATTCTCAACGCAGAGGAACACCGATGGCCATCGAGCTGCTCGCCCCCAACGTCGAAATCGGTCTGGTGACCACCAACCTTGGCCCGATGGTGGAGTTCTACGAGAACTTCCTGGGTCTGCCCTTCCAAGGTGATCTCGATTTCCCGGGCGGCACGATGAAGCGCTACGGCCTGGGTAGCAACGTGCTCAAGCTCGTCACCCTCGACCAGGCGCCCGCCGCGCCCGCGGTGCGCGGTGGTGGTCCGGCCGCCGCCGGAATCCGCTACTTCACCGCGGTGGTGGCCAACGTGACGACCGCGGCCGAGCAGGTCAAGGCCGCCGGATACGAGATCGCGCAGGAACTCGCCGAATTCGCACCGGTACCCGGCATGGGCTGGATGTTCGTCGCCGACCCGGACGGCAACTGGGTGGAGCTCGTCGGCCCGCTGGGGTAACCCAAGCCCGTACGCTGACGGACGTGGCCGATCTGCATCCCGGTATCGCCGTGCTGGCATCCCTGCTCGGAACGTGGTCCGGTGACGGGCACGGCGAGTATCCGACGATCGAACCGTTCGGCTACCGCGAGGAAGTCACGTTCGGGCACACCGGAAAACCGTTCCTGACCTACAGCCAGCGCACCACGGCCAGCGACGACGGCCGCCCGCTGCACGCCGAGACCGGCTACATCCGGATGCCGTCGGCCGGCCGTATCGAGTTCGTCATCGTCCACCCGACCGGGGTCACCGAGATCGACGAGGGCGTGTTGTCCGTCGACGGATCCGAGCTCGGCATCGACGTGGACTCGACGTCGATAGGGCTGACCGGATCAGCCAAAGAGGTTACGGCGCTGAGCCGTTCGATCCGGGTGGTCGGCGACGAGCTGTCCTACACCGTGCTGATGGGCGCGGTCGGGGTGCCGTTGGTCAGGCACCTGACCGCGACCCTGCACAAGCAGCAGCGGTGACGGACTCCCCCGCCGCGGAAGGCCGGATCGTCGTACCGGCCGACCTCGATGCCGTGACCGACACCGGCGCCGAGGACCACAGCGAGGTGGCTCCGGTCGCGGTCGAACGGATCTGGCAGTCCGCGCGGCACTGGTACTCGGCCGGGATGCACCCCGCCATTCAGGTGTGCGTCCGCTACGACGGTGCAGTGGTGCTCAATCGCGCGATCGGGCACGGCTGGGGCAACGGGCCTGCCGACCCGGCGGACGCGGACAAGGTCCCGGTGCGTGTCTCGACACCGTTCTGCGTGTACTCGGCGGCCAAGGCGATCACCACCACGGTGGTGCACATGCTCGTCGAACGCGGCGAGTTCTCCCTCGATGATCGGGTCGTCGACTATCTGCCCGAGTACGGCCGTCATGGCAAGGAGTCCACGACTATCCGCCATGTGATGACGCACAGCGCGGGCATTCCGTTCGCCACCGGACCGCGGCCCAGCCTCAAGCGGATGAACGACAGCGAGTACACCCGCGCCAAGCTGGCCGAGATGAAGCCCATCCACAAACCCGGGTTGATGCACATCTACCACGGCCTGACCTGGGGCCCGTTGATGCGCGAAATCGTCTCGGCGGCAACAGGACGGGGCATCCGCGACATCCTGGCCGCCGAGATCCTCGACCCACTGGGTTTCCGCTGGACCAATTACGGTGTAGCCGAGCAGGATGTGCCGCAGGTGGCGCCGAGCCACGTGACGGGCAAGCCGTTGCCGGCGCCGATGGCCGCGGCATTTCGCAAGGCGGTCGGCGGCACGATGCAGCAGATCATCCCGTTCTCCAACACCCCGCTGTTCCTGACCGGGGTGATCCCGTCGTCGAGCACCGTGTCGACGGCCGACGAACTATCGCGGTTCGCCGAGATCCTGCGCCGCGGTGGTGAACTCGACGGTGTGCGAATCATGTCGCCCGAGACGCTGCAGGGCGCGGTGAAGGAGGCGCGGCGGCTGCGGCCGGACGTCGCCACCGGGTTGACTCCGCTGCGCTGGGGAACCGGCTACATGCTGGGATCGGACCGGTTCGGTCCGTTCGGGCGCCACGCGCCGGCCGCGTTCGGCCATACCGGGCTGACCAATGTGGCGATCTGGGCCGACCCGCAGCGGCGGTTGTCGGTCGGGGTGATCAGCAGCGGTAAGCCGGGGTGGCACCGGGAGGCGGGGCGCTACACCGCACTGCTGGACCGGATCGCCGAGGAGATCCCCCGCACGGGGTGAATTGTGGGGACCGGTCCGGCGGGTTACCGTTGCGGCCATGGGTGATTCGCTGCTGCAGCAGCAACTCGACGAGGTGCGCGCCCTGCTGCAGCGTGCGCGGGAGTTGTTCGGCGCCAATCCCGTTGCCCCGCCGGACGTTATCGCCCCAGAGCCCGACTAGCCCTGGACTAGCGAGATCGACACCAGGGTTGTGATCTCGCCCGATCCGCAGCCGTGATGTCGATGTCGCGCAGTTACTCGGGACCCCGCAGCTGGTGCCGCTGTAGCGCGGCAACGGCGTCGGTGAGATCCCGTTCGCTCGGCACGTCGGCCGACGGCGTGTGCCCGGCGGCGACAATCTCGGCGCGGACCTCCATCAGCGCTTTGAGGTAGGACACGTCGGCCGTGAGCAGTACCGCCTCGGCCAGGGTGTGGGCGTCGGCGTCCATCGCCGCCTCGGCGAGGGTGACGCTGTGCAGATAGCCGCCGCGGCAGGACCGGAACAGCACGTGCCCGCTGGGGTGGACGGCGTCGAACTCGGGATCGGGGTCGGTCATGGGCCGCCTTCGACGACCCGGTTCAGGTCGGCGGCGGCAGCGCTGTCCTGGAGTTCCCAGGTGTCCGCGGCGTAGCGCAGGTTGTCGGCGAGCTCCGCGTGGGCCTCGGATTGCTGCTGATAGCAGGCGCGGCGCTGGTCGAGCAGCTCGCGGCCGGCGTCACGCAGCTCGGCGAAGATCGGGCCGAGCGAGTCCAGGCTGGCCAGGACGTCGGCGTGGCTGGCCGGCGCGGCACCGAGCTGCTCGGCGGCCTGGTCGTGGTGGCGGGCCGCCCGGCGCAGCTCGTCGGGCACCACGTGAATGCGCTCTGCCATGTCGATCTCCTATCAGGACGGTCCGGCCGTCACCGCGGGCCGGGTCGGCGTCGGACGGTCCGACTTCGTGGGTGGGGCTTGCGGGCCCGGCTCCGGCGGATGCTCCCACCCTAGAAAGCTGGGGCCGGTCACGCTCGCGATGGGCTCGATTCGGGTGTTGAACACGGCCTTGCCGTTGCCCAGTGCGACCGCGTGGCGGTCGGCGAGCATGCCGATGTCACCGGGCTGGAGTCGGGTCGGATCGACCGGGCTGGCCACCGCGGTGCCCGGCGCGGGAAGGGTGATGCCCTGGGCCTGGAATGCCTCCGGGATCGGCGTGCCTGCCACCGCAGCGGTGATGGCGGCCGCCAGTTGCGGAGTGGGCGCGGTGACCGTGTCACCGTCGGGCAGATGCACCAGCGTCGGGTCTTCGGCTGCCGCGGCCGGTTCGGTGTCGGCATCCTCGGCGGACTCGTCGCTCGGTTCGTCGTCCGGTTCGTCGGCACCGGAAAGATCCAGCGGATCGTCCCCGCGCAGCAGATCCTCGGGCGCGGTGGTGTCCTCGATGCTGCGCGGCGGCGCACCGAGTGCCTCGAGGGCAGGCGCGAGCCCGGCGCCGGACGGGGCGGGCAGGCCGCCACCACCGAACCCGGGCATTGTGGGCAGCGACGGGATCATGGGTGCGGCGGCGGCCGGAGCGGCCGGCGGGGGTGCCGGTGCAACCGGCTCCTCGGCGAGCAGCGGATCCAGCATGGGATCGTCGAAGGCTTCGGCCGGTAGCGGGCTGGGCGGCGCCGGACTGGCCGGAGGCACCGCGGTCTCCCCCGTCGGCTCGACAGCCTTTGGCGGCGTGCGGGTTTCAGGCTCAGGACCGGGCTCGGTGGCGGGGGTGGCTGCGGAGTACAGCGACGCCAACGCCGCGGCCAGCGACGCCTTGGAGGTGGCGTCCAATCCGGCCGTCTCGACGACGGTCCTGATGTCGCGGAGCTTGTCGATGAGGTAGCGCTGAAAGGCTCGCGCGCCGGCCGGGGTGTCCAGGTCGGTGCGGGTCGTGACAGCCGCCTCGATTTCGTCCTGCAGTGCATCGAGCGCGTCGCGCCCGGCGTCATGAGTGGAGTGCGCGTTGAGCACGGCGGTGATGACCTGCAGGTCCACCTGTGCGCTCAGCGAGTTCTGCTGGGCCAGTGAGGTTTCCGCGACTCTGATCGCGTCGGCAGCACTCCCCTGCTGCGGCTCGCGGGCCGCGCCGAATACGTCGCGGTGCTGGGCCGCAATCTTGGCCAGCACCCCGTCGACGGCGTCGGGTGCGGTCACGTTCAGCGGGTTGGTGACCACCGCCAGATCATCGCCGGACAGTCCCGTCATCCAGGCGTCGGGACTGCCGGTGGCGGCGCGCACCCGCGCTATCGCGTCGAGCAAGTCTTGGTAGCTCGCCACCGGTGGCCTCTCATGCCGGGGACTGTATCCAGGCTTGTCCGGCGCGACAATTCACCCTTGGTAGCGGTGCAGAAGACCTTGTAGCGCAGCGGTCTTGGCCGCCGCGTCGGACTTGGCCGCGGCGACGAGATCGACGAGTTCGCGTTGTTTGTCGAGCAGGAAGCGGGCGAATTCGCGGCCCTGGGCGGGGGTGTCCGCGGCGTGCTGAACCACGGCGGATTCGATCTCGGCGGTCATCGCCTCGATCCGGCGAATGGCGTCGGCGGCCGCCGAGTGGGCGCCGGCGATGACGGCCGACAGTTCGGCGTCGGCGGCGGCGAGATCCCGGTCCCGCGCGGCGAGCACAGCACGGGCGGACTCCAGGGCCTCCCCCGACTGTCCGCTGTGCTCGGTCATGGCTCGACGGTACTCAGGGGGTTTTCGCCGAACAACTCACCTAGAGCGGTCGGCGGATCGCGATGTACGCACCCAGCGGGCTGATCCGCACGTTGGCCCCGGCATGGGGTGCCTCGATCACCAGGTTGTTGCCGATCGCCATCTGCACATGCCCGGCGTGCGGAAACACCAGGTCACCTGGGCGGACCTGCGGCCGGGGGACGGGTGTGCCGTCGTTGATCTGGTCGTAGGTGGTGCGGTCGAGTCGCACACCGGCCTGCGAGTAGGCCCACTGGACCAGACCTGAGCAGTCGAAGCGATCCGGCCCGGTGGCACCCCACACGTAGGGGCAGCCCAGCCGGGACAGCGCGGCGCGCACGGCGAACCCGGCGCGCGAGTTCGGCGGCGGCAACCGACGGCCGCGGCGGCGTAGCCGGTAGCGCAGGGCACGCATCAGGGCGAGCCGCCGCCGAGCCCGTCGCCTGGCGGCCAGTACGTGCGCGCGCTGTTCCCGCAGGCGGGCTGCCCTGCGGCGCAGGAGCTCTCGCTGTGCGACGGGATTGTCCGGCGGGGCGGCGGCATCGGCACGGGCCGCCTGCAGGACGGCGCCGGTTTGGCGGTGAGCGTCCTGGTGGTCGCGTGCCGCGTGAGCCAGGATCGTCGCCAACTCGGCATCCACGCCCCGGGAGGCGACCAGCTGGGCGATGCGTCGGTCGGCGGCGGTGCGGTAGGCGGCGGGTACGGCATCGGAGTGCACGGCCGTCGGTATATCGAGGTGTATCGCGGGGGTCTGCGGCGCGCCTGCGAACAGGGCGTGGGCCCGGCTCAGAACGTCGAGGTCGCTCACCACTGCCCCTCGACGAAGGCCCGGACGCGCGGCAGTGCGCCGGGCGGGATGACACCTCTGTTGCGGATGTCCCACATCTGGTCCGGGGTGACGCCGAGCAGTGCTGCCACGACGGACTCGGGCAGTCCCGAGCGTGTGCACGCCTGGTCGAATCGGGTTGCGATGGCGGCGGGCATGCGCGCCAGCAGTCCGGTGCGGATCGATTCGAGGGTTTGGAGTTGGGCCATCAGCCGGTCGGCGGATTCGGCGCCGGCGTTGACGGCGACCCGCCACGAGTTGGCGGCCAGCATCTCGGCCTTCACGCATTGGGCGATCACGGTCAGAATATACGTCTCGTATTCGTTTGACGTCTCCGCTGGCAGTCGGGCTATCAACGAGTTGAGCGATTCGAGGTGCGCTTCGGCGTGTGCCTCGAGCACGTCGGCGTCGTTGTGCCGGCTGACGACGATCTCCGAGGCCGCCCGGGGCTGGGCCGCCGGGGTGGCCGGACTGGCCAGAAGTTGGGCGAGTTCGGCCTCCGCATCGTCGGCCATGACCAGGCGCGAGTACGTCCCGGCGGGCAGTCCGAGCCCGTTCTCGACCTTCTGAACTGTGCCTTTGTGTGGTTTCCGGGCTCCGCGCTCCAGGAAGCTCAGACCCATGATGCTGACGCCGGTCTCGCCGGCCAGGTCGGCCAGTGACCAGCCGCGTGACTCCCGGAGCGCTCGAATGGCCGCGCCCGCCGCCTCTCGGCTCACCGACGGGCTCCAGCCATATACGGATCGTACACAGCGATCGCTGTTTATACGTTTTGATCTACGTTTCTCTTGCGCCTGGTGCTGCTGTCATATACGGTTCCGTCATCGAATCTCGACAAGGAGGCTCCGATGGACTACCGCCCCTGCACTGCCGATCCCGACCTGTGGTTCGGCTATTCCGACGACGACGCCAGCGACGGCGCCGCCAAGGCCCGCGTCTACGAGCAGTCCGCGATGCGGGCGCGCACCATGTGCTTGCGCCGTTGCCCACTGGCCCAGCAGCGTGCGTGCGCGCGCCGGGCGATCGAGGCGGGCGAGGAGTACGGCGTGTGGGCCGGGGTGAAACTTCCCGGCGGCCAGTACCGCAAGCGTGGGCAACTGGCTCACGCCCATGCGGTGCTGCGGCAGATCGCCGACGGACAGATCAATCCGCGCGAACTACCCGAAAGCGCGGAACTGCTGGCCCGCGGCGACGACCTGCCGGTTGCGCCGGCGACCGTGGTCCACCTGCGGATCGGCCAGATGCCCCGCACCGCCGCCTGAAACAGCTCGGCTAGCTCGATACCGTTGCAGTGGAGCGCTTTTCGAGGTTCTCCTGAACCTCCTGCTGCCACACCCCGTATGCGTGGGTGGTATCGACTTCCAGCTCGAAGCGATCGGTCATATCCGTGGTCACCTCGGCGGCGTCGACGTAGAACTGCTCGTACCACCGACGGTATTGGTACAGAGCGCCGTCTTCCTCGCACAGCAGCGGGTTCTCGATACGCGTCTTGTGCTTCCAGATCTCGACGTCCTGCAGGAAGCCGACTTCGTAGACCTTGGAGTACGACTCGGCAAGCTTGTCGGCCTTTTCCTTGGTCATCCCGTCGGGAACCTCGACCGAGACACCGAACTGAAGCATGAAGGAGTTCTGCGAGACCGGGTAGTGGCAGTTGATCAGCACCGAGTTGGCGGTGAAGTCCGGTCCCAGGTCGTTGTGCAGCCAGTTGATCATGTAGGACGGGCCGAAGTAGGTGGCTTCGGAGCGCAGCTTGGTGCCCTCCCACAACCTTTCCGGATGCTCGGTGAAGTCCTGGCGCGCTTTGGATTCCATGAACTGGCTGGCGGTGTGGCCCTCGAAGACGTTCTTGAAGTACGTCGGGTAGGCGTAGTGGATGTAGAAGAAGTGCGCCATGTCGACGTTGTTGTCGACGATCTCGCGGCAGTGGGCGCCCTCGATGAGGATCGAGTTCCAGGTCCACTTCGACCACTTGTCGGTGCCCATGCCCTCGATCTGCGGGGGGCTCAGTTCGGGCCCGGGGGTCGAGCCTTCGGGGTCGTGCCACACCATCAGCTGGCCGTTGACTTCGAGTGTCTGCCATTTACGGGTACGGGCCAGCTTGGGAACGCGGCGGGCGTAGGGGATCTCCACGCAGCGGCCGGTCGCACCGTTCCACCGCCAGTCGTGGAACGCGCAGGCGAGGTTGTCGCCCTTGATCGAACCCTTGGCGAGGTCGGCGCCCAGGTGCCGGCAGTAGCCGTCGAGAACGTGGATGTCGCCCTTGGTGTCGGCGTAGACCACTAGTTTCCCGCCGAACGCCTGGATTCCGTGCGGCTTGCCGTCACGGAAGTTTTCGGCCAGGCCCAAGCAGTGCCAGCCGCGGGCGAACCGCGTCATCGGCGTGCCCGGATCGATCTCGCGGATCTCAGTCATGGCGCATCCTTCTCGCTCTGGTGTGAACAGTGAGCACCCAGACCCAATTTAAGCACATGTGCTTAAACCTGCTCAACGTTTCGTACACTTCCTCTCGTGGACCGTGGAGCCCGTGCCCGCGAAGAACTGCTCGATGCGGCAGAACGCCTGATCGCCGAGCATGGTTTCGAGGTGCCGTTGCGCGATATCGCCAAGGCGGCCGGGCAGCGCAACAACTCCGCGGTGAACTACTACTTCCGCAGCCGCCAGGACCTCATCGACGCGGTGGTGGCCCGGCGGCTGGTGCCCATGGAGGCCCAGCGCCAAGCCATGCTCGACGGGATGTCCGCCGAGGAGATGGGCGACGCGCACGCCTTGCTTCGGGTGCTCGTCGAACCGTTCGGCAACCTGGAGGCCACGCATTACGCCCGGTTCCTCGAGGTCGTGCGAATCCGGCTGAACCGGGAACCCCAGAGTCCGGCCGAATCGGCGTGGCCGCGCATCACCGGGGCGATGCGCGAACTGGTTCCCGCACCCGATCGTGGCAAGCGCATCCGCAGGGTCGCCGCCGTCGCCACCACGATGTGGGCGCTGCTGGCCGACCGCGAACGTCGCGCCGAAAGCGGGGGAGCGGGCCCGGACAGCCTCGAGGAGATCGTTGCCATGCTGGCCGCGATGCTCACCGCGCCGCAGCGCCAGCAGGCCACCGCGAGATGACGCGCCGATCCTCTGCTCCAGGGAATTCCCCGTATCCCTTGGCCAAGGGCTCGCGCTAACGTCGCACCAGGATTCCCCACTCCGAGCGCGAGGAGGCATGTCCATGGGCGTGCCGAGAGAACAGGCCTTCGATAAACGGCGTGAGTTGGACGACGCCGAAGCCGACGACGACCCCGAACTGGAACATATTCGCCAGCACTATGTTCCATTACCCGGTGCCGAGTCGCTCATCCCAGCGGGCAGCCCGGACGCAGTGTCGGGCGACCGCTCAATCGGGGTGTGCGTCAGCGGGGGCGGTATCCGTTCCGCTGGATTCGCACTCGGCGTGCTCAGCGAACTCGACTGGGGTAAACCAGTTAGCTCGGCCGCCGGAGTGGCACCCCTGCGCCACGAAGCTGTCGCCCGCGACGAGTCCGTCCTCGGTCGCGCCCGATATCTTTCGGCCGTGTCGGGTGGCGCATGGGCGGCGACAGCATGGACTCTGCAGCGCGCCTACCAGCGTCCGGCCAGCGGAACCGAAGCCCACCGCGCGAATGCCGCAGACGAGGTCCTCGACTGGCTCACCACGCATAACCCGCTGCCCAAGTCGGGCTTTCAGCGGCAGAACTACTTGATGAACTGTCGCGGCGGATGGGCCGGATCGATCGCGTGGGTAGCTGTCTGCATCGGGGTCAACACCGCTCTCATCGGGTCTGCGATGACCGCGCTCGGATGGACGTTGGGAATGATCCAGCGTCGCTCGTGCCGGCTGTCCGGCCACATATTCGGGTCATCATGCTGGTTCAAACCCTCTGTCCCCGATGCATGGTTGGTCGCGGTTGCGGCGGTTTTTGCGTTGGGTGCACTATCTGCTCTGCTCTGGATGTTCCTGCCTCGCCTGAAGCGCGTTCTCGCCTTCGGGATGGCGCTGCTGGGTATTTCCGCTGTCGTGTGGTTGTTCGTTCTGGCCGTGCCGTGGCTATTCCGGCTATTCCACGGCGATCTCAACGAGGCGCGGGACGCATTGCTGGCCGCGATAGGTACCTCGGCAGGATTCACGATGATCGCCGGATTGTGGAAAATAGCGGGCGGCCCACTGGTGCACGAGGTCTTTGGTCCACTCGCCCGAGCGATCCCGAGACTTCTGGGCGTAGTACTGGCCGCCTCGTGGTCGGCGGTTGTGTTCCTGGTGATGTACCAGACCGCAGCAGGCCATCTGAGCCATCCCAGAACATTGGTGCTGGCAGGTATCACGGCGGCTGTGGTCATCGTGTGTTGCAATGCCAACTGGCCCACTTTGCACACCATGTTCTCCGCACGCCTCCAACGGTCGTTCCAACCCGAAGCGCTTCAGTCCGCGGGCGGCGACTGGGGCACCTGGGCGGACCTGGCAGCACGCAGCCAACCCGCTTGCAATAGTGGCGTTCCCGAGTTGATCCTGTGTTGTGCCCAGCAGCGCAGCGGCATCGCGCCGGGAGGCCTGCGGGCTGAATCTTTCACAATTTCACCGCAGTGGACCCGGCAAGGCCGCCGCAGCACCCCGACGCGGCTGTATTTGCGCGCGATCGATACGGTCGCGCATGGCCGGTACCGCAACATGGATCGGCCCGCGGGATGGCTGGCAACCACTGGTGCGGCATTCTCCTCGGCGATGGGCCGCTCCAGCTTGGGAAGCAGCAACGCCGTTTTGGCGGCCGCCAACATCGACCTTGGAATCTGGCTGCCCAACCTTCGCTGGCTGCAGACGCGCCGCGGTCCTGGTGCCGACATCATCGGGCCAACACCTCGACTCCTTCGGCCGGGCTTCCTCCACCTCATAGCCGAAATCATGGGGCAGTACCGCAGAAGCTACCGCTACTCGTTCATCACCGACGGCGGCCATTGGGACAATCTTGGTCTCGTCGAACTGTTGCGCCGGGGCTGTGACCGGATCGTCTGCATCGACGCCGGCGGTGATTCACCCGGAACATTCTCGACTCTGCGGGAATCGTTGGCGCTCGCTGCGCTCGAGCTCGGAATTGACTGGTATCCCGATGAATTGGACGAAGCGCTGAAGCCGTTGAGCCCTACACCACACAGCCCAGCTCGCACCAGCGTCACAACGTTCACGGTTCCGCGACCGTCCGCGTTTGCGAACTCACCGACCGATCGAGTGGTTGTGCATTACGCGAAGCTGCAGGCCACCGTCGACATGGACCTTGAGCTAAGACGTTACGCCGCCGCCGACCCCATCTTTCCTCGCTACTCGACACTCAAACAGACACTGTCACCTAAGCAGTTCGAGAAACTTGTCGCGGTAGGCAAGGATGCGGGCCGCCGGCTCAAACCACTTGTGCTGCATGACCAGTGCTGGTAGGCCCGCCAGAGGGCACGCGCAGACCCCGCTGCCGGGCGCTGCACTACTTGGCTAGTTGTTGTGCTGCAAGGTATTTCGATGCCAACTCGAATCACCCGCGCCGTTCCGCGGTCCACTGCGCGGGGCAGGACGTATTCGGCGACATACGCATTGAGCATCCCCCTGCCGAATAGACGTCCGGCCAGCTCGACCGCCGACTACCCGGCCGTCAGCGGTAGCAATGTTCAGGTGGCGCCGTGAGGGACGGTTGGGTTCCAGCCGAGGCGCGCCCAGCGTCGCAGCGGGCGGTGAGCAGGGGGCTGATCGCCGTCGGCGGCCGTGGCCCATTTCACCTTTCATTGCCCACTCACCGGGTCGGAGCAGGAGGCGCTCAGTGCGGCCTCGGGGTACGTCAGTGTGCAGGGTCTGCGGGCGGCGACGCTGTGCGAGGCCCCGCAGATCCACAGCTCGACCGACACCCGTCGGCTCCCTGCCCCAACCGTGTGTCGCGCTGCCGACCCGACGGACGTTCGGGGCACCCCTCGTCGGTCGGAGCTGCTATTCACAGCTGCCTACCGGTACCCCGTCGAAACCGCCTTGCCGGCGCTAGAGCTTGGTCCTGATACAGCGGGACCGTCAGCTCACACGACACATCGCAACCACCACCCCCTCCCCACGAGTCGGAATGCTGCCCTTGACGGTAGGGAGCAGGGCCTGGGCGCCGATACAGGGATTTCCCTGGTACTTGCCAGGGGAACAGGAGGCGAAGAACTGTGTATGGCCTTCTGTCTCGGGACGCGCCGCGGCCGCACTCTCGAGTTTCTGCTGCATCGGCCGGTACCGGCTGAGATCATGCTGTGCGTGGGTGGGGAGATGGTGGGTCGCGGCGATGAGGTGGCTGCGGCGCGAACAGTGTTGGAGCGGGCCCGGCAGGCGCCGGCAACACTGATCCTCGAAGGCCCCGCCGGAATCGGGAAGACCACCCTCTGGCGGGCCGCTGTCGAACACGCTGCGGCCGAGGGGTTCACCGTCTTGACCACCGCCGGGGCGCCCGCCGAGGTGTCGTTAGCGTTGGCCGCGGTGGGCGACCTGCTGGCCGGGATCGACCCCGCCGTCATCGATCGGCTCTCGCCATTGCACCAACAGGCCCTGCGCGCGGTGATCGCCGGCCTGGCGGGACCTGGCGGCGATGAACGGCTGGTAGCGACTGCCGTTCGGGCCGCCCTCGACGAATTCGCCTGCCGGCAACCGGTTTTGATCGCCATCGACGACGCCCAATGGCTCGATGAGGCCAGCCGACTCGTACTCGGCTTCGCCATCCGCCGGTTGAGCGGACCCGTCGGCCTGCTCGCCGCCTACCGCACCGAGGACCCCTCCAGCCCCGACCGTTCCTGGCTACACCCCCGCGACCCGCGCGCTCTGACCCAGGTGGCCGTGGGCCCGATGAGCCTGGGCGCCCTGCACGCACTCATCCGCGACCACCTGGGCATGTCACCACCACGCCCCACCATGGTGCGCATCCACACCCTCTCCGGTGGAAATCCCTTCTACGCACTGGAATTGGCCCGCGCCCTCACCGACGGTCCCAGCGGTGAACCGGCCGCGCTACCGCCCACCCTGGCCGGGCTGGTCCGCGATCGCATCGGCCAGCTCGACCCCGTCACGGCGCTGGCAGCGGTCACTATCGCCGCCGCCGTCGACCCCACTGTCGACCTGATCGCAACCGCCACCGGCCACAGCCACACCGACCTCGTCGAAATCCTCCAGCCCCTCGAAGCACGCGGGATCCTGAGCTTCGACGGCCACCGCATCCGCTTTACCCACCCGCTGATCGCCTCCGGGCTCACTACCACCACCGACCCCGCCACCTACCGAGGGGCGCACCGCCGTCTCGCCGACGCCGTCGATCAACCCGAACTCCGCGCCCGCCACCTCGCCCTGGCCACCCCCCACGGCGACCCTGACACGCTCACCGCCCTGGACACCGCCGCCGAAACCGCGGCCGCGCGCGGTGCATACAGCGTCGGGGCCGAGCTGATCACCCTGGCATTGCGCCTCGGCGGTGATTCCGAAGTCAGGCGGATGCGGTGCTCGGAGTATCTGTTCCGGGCGGGCGCCCTCGACGAAGCCGAGGGCATGATCGCGCCGATCGCCGAAACTCTGCCCGCGGGGTTCATGCGCGCCCTGGGCCTCATGCTGCTCGCCGGCATTCGCGGCTATCGCGACGGCCTCACCAGTACTACCAGCGTCTTGGCCCGCGCGGTCACCGAAGCCGAAGATCATCCGGCGTTGCGGGCTCAGGCCCGAATACTGCTCGCTCTGGCGACTGGACTCGGCGGTGACATGGCGGGTTGCGTCGCTCACGCACGACAGGCACGCGCCGAAGCCGAGACGACGGGCATCGACCCGCTGCGCAGCCAGGCGCTGGCCCTCTGGACACATGTCAGCTTCATGTACGGACTGGGAACCGACGAGCAGGCGCTGCAGGACGGGCTCGACATCGAAGATGCCGAATCTGGCGCACCTGCCACCGTGCAGCCCTCAGCGGTGTTGGCGATGAACCTCGCGTGGACGGGTCGCCTGCAGGAGGCACACACGGCGATGGAAGCGATAGCTCACAGATGTGCGGAGCGCGGCAACGAAGTCGACGTGGTCTGGGCCGCAGAGCAACTCACGATGATCGAGGTGCACCTGGGCCGCTACACCGACGCGCTGAAGACCGCCGGCGAAGCAGTGGAACGGGCCGAGCAGCTCGGCGGCCGCCTGCCCCTCATCACCGCCTACACCGCGGTGGCTGCCGCCGCCGCGTATCTGGGGCGCGCCGAGCAGACCCGGAGCGCAGCCGATCAGGCCATCGCATCCGCGACTGTGGCCGGATCCTGGTACCTCATCCGATCTCCACTGTCCAGCCTGGCTTTCGTCCAAGTGTCAGAAGGTCTGTACGCCGATGCGCTGCAGACACTTTCACCCCTGTTGGAGTTTTTCGACGCCGCCCATGAAACCGAGATCATGGCCGGCGCCTATCTTCCGGATGCGGTGGAGGCTTTGACGGCATTGGGCCGAATCGCGGAGGCCGAAGCCTTGGTGGCCGCACTGGAGACCAACGGCGCCCGATTGGATCGTCCCTGGATGCTGGCTGTCGGCGCCCGCTGCCGAGCCCTCATCCTGGCCGCGACCGGCGACCTCGACGCCGCCGCCGCCCATGCCGAGACCGCCATGACCCACCACGAGCGCCTGCCCATGCCCTTCGAACGAGCCCGCACTCAACTGTTGCTCGGCCAACTTCAGCGGCGGCGCCGGCGCCCCCAACTGGCCCACCACGCCCTGAACGAGGCCGCGACCACCTTCGACCACATCGGCAGCCCGTTATGGGCCGCGCGGGCCCACCGCGAACTTGACCGGTTGGCAACCCGCTCCACCGGGGCCATCCTCACCGAAGCCGAACGCCGCGTCGCCGAGCACGCCGCCGCCGGACTCAGCAACAAAGAGATCGCTGCCATCCTCTACCTGTCGGCAAAAACCGTCGAAATGTACCTGTCCAACGCCTACCGCAAACTCGGCATCCGCTCCCGCACCCAACTCAACGAACACCTCCGCACCACCAATGGTCAGCCGGAGAGCGGATCATCCTCAGCGAGGACATAACTCGTCACGCCGCCGGTGATTCGATCGACAGGACAGCCGGCTTCCTGACAGACGCGCCCGACGTCATCGGCGGTCTCCGCGCGAAACACCCCGAACACCATTTCGTCGTCCGGAACTGCGACCGTCAGCACCACCGAAACCCCGGTGCCACGGGTACGCGCACCCGCCGCGCTGTGGGCCAACCGCCCGGCGAGTTCGGCCAGCGACGTGTGCACCAGCGCCGACGAGTACCACTCGACCAGAAATCGACGGGCTGGCCCGTCAGGAACGCTCACTCGGCCACGCTAATCCTCCAGGTAAACGCCGCACACCAGGGATTTCCCTGGTGTTCAGGGTCCGAGCAGTGACACGGTGACGCGCCGGACGCGGTGGTTCGCGTTCTGAAAGCGGGTACGCGATAGAAACTGTGACGACGGTGTCGACGGAGGGCGGTCAATGAAGCTTGCGGTGGTTCTCGCCCTGGCAGGGCTGCTGGCGCTGGTCATCGCCCTCCTGACCGACAGCACCTGGCTCGCTCTCGCCGTCATCGCGCTGGCAGTGGTCGGCATTGTCTTTCTGGTGCGGGACTGGCGCGCTGACCACCGACACCATGCCGGCGGCACGGCAGACCCGGCGCCGGCCGACGTCGACGAGCCCACCGACAGGGTGCCTGCGCGGTTGAGTCCCGACATGTTCTCCCCGGACATCTCCGCCGACGACGGCGGTCCGTCGGCGGACGCCCGCGCGGACTGAACCTGTCAGACCCCGGTTCTAGGGTCGCGCCATGACGTACTGGATCAACACCGTCAGCGCCGACCATGTGCAGCGCGGAGTCGCAGGCGGTTTCACTCAGGCCAACCACGGCAAACCCCACATGCTGCACAGGATGGACCGCGGCGACTGGATCATCTTCTATTCGCCCAAGACCGCATTCTCCGGCGGTGAGCCGTTGCAGGCGTTCACCGCAATCGGGCGGGTCGCCGACGACGAACCTTTCCAGGTGCGGGTGTCGGCCGACTTCCAGCCGTGGCGGCGCGCCATGGAGTTCGTGCCGTGCACGGCCACTCCGATCCGGCCGCTGCTGGATCAACTGGAGTTCGTCGTCGATCCGCAGCGCTGGGGCTACAAGTTCCGCTTCGGCGTCTTCCGGATCGAGCAACACGATTTCGACCTGATCCGCTCGGCGATGACGCAGCCGCTGGCCGCGTGAGGTAGGCCGGCGGCGGGTAGGCTCGCAGGGGTGAGCAACCTCGAGCCTGCTCCACGTGAAGTACCTTGCCGTTCAACGGGCTTCGACGGTGTGGAGGTGCTGGAACCGCGCGAGGTACCGCTCGGTGGCCCGCGTGCGATCACGGTGCGGCGCACGTTGCCGCAGCGGGAGCGCTCGCTGATCGGGGCCTGGTGCTTCGCCGACCATTACGGACCGCAGGACCTTCGCGACGGACCGGGCATGGACGTGCCGCCACACCCGCACACCGGGCTGCAGACGGTGAGCTGGCTGTTCCGCGGCGAGATCGAGCATCGCGACAGCGCAGGCGTGCACCAGCTGGTGCGCGCCGGGGAGTTGAACCTGATGACCGCCGGCGCGGGCATCTGCCACTCCGAGGTGTCGACGCCGGACACCACCGTGCTGCACGGCGCACAGCTGTGGGTGGCATTGCCGGACTCCGACCGCGCTACCGCACGCGACTTCGAACACTATGTGCCGGAGCCGGTTTCACTATCCGGGGCAACCATTCGGGTGTTCCTGGGCGCGCTGGCCGGCCAGCGCTCACCGGTGCACACGTTCACCCCGCTGCTCGGTGCGCAGCTGGACCTCCCCGCGGGGGCACACGTCGACCTCGACGTCGACCCCGCCTTCGAGCATGGCGTCCTTCTCGACCAGGGCGTCGTGGAGGTCGCGGGCCGACGGCTGGCAGCCGGCGAACTCGCCTACCTGAGCCCCGGTTCGACCGCGTTGCGACTGCACAACCCGGCGGGGCAGTCGGCGCGGCTGCTGCTGCTCGGCGGGCCGCCGCTGCGCGAAGAACTGCTGATGTGGTGGAACTTCGTGGCACGCGACCACGACGAGATCGTCGAGTACCGCCGGCTCTGGCAAGACGGCGATGCACGGTTCGGCACCGTCAGTGGGTACTCCGGTTCGGTCGACCGATTGCCGGCCCCCCCGCTTCCGGCCATCCGCCTGCGGCCCCGCCGCAACCACCGTTAGGAGCACCATGACCACCGACAAGACCGGCGCCCCCACCACCGTCACCGCCGGCCCGGATCAGTTCGTCATCTCCGTCGACGACCAGCAGGTCGGCCTGGCGGCATTCGTCGAACGGGGTAACCAGCGGATCTTCCACCACACCGAGGTCGCCGACGCCTACGAGGGCCGCGGGCTGGCCACCATTCTGGTCGCCGAGGCACTGGCCCAGACGCGTGCCGCCGGGCTGCACATCGTGGCCGTATGCCCGTTGGTCGCCAGCTTCCTGGACAAGCACCACGACTTCAACGCCGTCGTCGACCCGGTCACCGACGATGTCGAGCAGTACCTCCGCCAGGCGGTGCACACCGGCTGACAGGACGCCGCCGCTATCGTGTGACCTCGTGGCGGAATCCGGCAGGACCAGCTCGTCGCTGGCGTACTTCGTGCTCGACGGCGACGTCTTACTTCCCGACCCCGTGAGTAAGGGTCCGTGGGGGCCGGCGATCAGCGGCCACGTCGTCGGAGGGATTCTGGCCCGCGCCCTGGAGAACGCCGGGCACAGCGACGGGTTCCAGCCCGCCCGCGTCACCGTCGACCTGCTGCGCCCCACGGTGATCGCGCCACTGCAAGTCCGGGCATCGGTGCGGCGCGAGGGCCGCCGGATCCGGCTCATCGACGCTGAGGTGGTGCAGAACGACGTGGTGGTCGCGCGCGCCGGCGCCGTCTTCCTGCGCCCCGGTGACAGCCACATCGGTGACATTTGGTCCTCCGACATCCAGATGCCGCCGATGCCGTCTGATCCGGGCCCGCTTCCTGACGACCTACCGATGTTCGTCTGGGGATACGGCGGGGAGGGTTCCAGCGGCGAGATCGGTTTCGCCGAATGGCACACAGGTGGGCCGAAGTACATGTGGATAAGCCAGCGCCGCGTTCTCGTCGCCGGCGAGACGATCAGCCCGTTCGTCGAGGCGACCATGGCCGCCGACGCCACCAGTGCGCTGACCCATTGGGGCACACAGGGATTGCAGTACATCAACGTCGACTACACGCTGAGCCTGACCCGACTGCCCAAGGGGCCTAACATCGGGATGGCTGCGGTGGTGCACACCAGTCACGATGGCATCGCCTCCGGAACGGCCGCCCTATTCGACGAGTACGGCCCGATCGGCAACTCGATGGCGGTGGCGGTGGTGAACCCGGTGGAGTCGTTTCGGCCGGGCTCGATGAAGTAGGAGAACACGATGCGCAGGTTCGTCGACATCTCGGTGCCCTTGCAGGCCGGCATCGCCTCCGACCCGCCCGGCCACCTGCCCGAGATCGACTACTACGACCACCAGCAGACCGCTGCCGAGGTGGTGTCGTTCTTCCCTGGCGCCACGGTCGACGACCTGCCCGACGGGGAAGGCTGGGCGATCGAGCGGGTTCGCATCACCACCCACAACGGCACCCACCTCGATGCGCCCTACCACTACGCCTCGACCATGGACGGCGGCAAACGCGCGATCACCATCGACGAGGTGCCGTTGGAATGGTGTCTGCAGCCCGCCGTCAAACTGGACTTCCGGCATTTCCCGGACGGCTACGTCACGACGGCTGAGGACGTCGCGCAGGAACTGGATCGGATCGAACACACGCTCTCGCCGTTGGAGATCGTGCTCGTCAACACCAGCGCCGGAACCCGCTACGGCGAGCCGGATTACGTCGGCAAGGGCTGCGGCATGGGCCGCGACGCCACCCTGTACCTACTCGAACGTGGCGTACGGCTGACCGGCACCGACGCCTGGAGCTGGGATGCGCCGTTCTCCTACACCGCGCAGCGTTACGAACGACACCACGACGCGTCGATCATCTGGGAGGGCCACCGCGCCGGACGCACCATCGGTTACTCCCACATCGAGAAGCTGCACAATCTGGAAGCGTTGCCCGCCAAGGGCTTTGAGGTGTCGTGCTTTCCCGTCAAAGTGCACAAGGCCTCGGCGGGCTGGACCCGCGCGGTGGCGATCTTCGACGAGTAACCGCTAGGGCCAGATACCGCCGACCGGGGGACCGCCTCCCGGCGGTGACTGGTTCTGCAGGATGCCCAGGCAGGTACCCAACGACTTGCCCGGGATGCAGGGGATGCCGCCGACCGTCGGCACGCCGCTGTTGGCCACGAAGCACTGCCCGGTGATCGGGTCGGCCAGGTGCCCGATCGGGCAGGCACTCGCCGGAGCGGCAACGACCACCGGCACACCGACGAACAACCCGGCGCAGGCAGCCGCCATCAGCGCCCGACCGATCCGTCGCCGTAGTGCCATGCTTCACAGCCTACGTCCAGCTTGGGTGCCGTCGTCAGGTAACCGCGCTGGGCCGGCCGAACTGGGTGCGCATCGCGGGGGAGTACAGCGCCCGCAGCCGCGGCCCGGCCAGCGGGACACCGGCCGCCGCGATCAGCTCGTCGTCGAGTTCCACCAGGTGGGCCGAGCGCAACGGCCACGCGCCGTGGGTGTTGGGCACCCACCAGGTCCGGCCGGCTTTGCGGGTGTGCGCCCCCCAGCGCGCGGTCAGCCACACCTCCAGCGGGGTGGGGTCCACCGGATCACCCGGGGCCACCACCACCCGGCTGCGCAGACCGCGACGGGGCCAGCGGCGCACGCTGTCGTAGCTGATCTCCTCCTTGGACAGCCGCACCCGCATCTTGGCCCAGGTGTACGGAATGCCCATGGCGATGCGGATCGTCGGGACCACCGCCAGCCGGGCGGTCTCCAGCGAGTAGAACAGCACGCCGTGCCGGCCCGCGTCGTCCACCGAGTACAGCCGCACGTTGGTCTCGGCGAAGGTGCCGAAGTAGGGCATCCGCAGCCCGCACCCCAGCGCCGTGTAGCCCATCCGGAACGGCACCAGCGCGATGTAGGTCATCCCGTCGGCGAACACATCCGGCCGGGTGCCCGCCGGGAACAGGTGGGCGACGTCGTCCGGACGAACCGGCCAGTGCAGGAAGGTCAGATCCAGCCAGGTCTGGTCGAACAGCACCGGGCGCGGCAGTGGCGGCGCCGTGACGGGATACCCGGCGAGTGGGTCGCTCACCCGCGGGTCACTCGTAGTCCAGATCCAGCACGGGGGTGGGCCGCCGGAAGCCGCGGGTGACGACCAGCAGCCACACGAATCCTATTGCCAGCCAGATCAATCCAATGGTCAGCGCCGTGCCGGACAGGCTCGTCCACAGCCACGCGGTGAGCAGGAAGCCGATGGTCGGCGCGACCAGGTTGAGCAGGATGTTGCGCTCCCGCATGTCCACGAAGTAGTGCTTGATCACCGACAGGTTGACCACCGAGAAGGCCACCAGCGCACCGAAACTGACGACGGAGGCGAGGATCGCCAGGTCGATCCAGACCGCGAGCAGCGAGATGACGCTGACGATGAGGATGGCGTACACCGGCGTGCTGAATTTCGCGGACACATGCCCGAACACCTTGCGTGGCAGGATGCCGTCGCGACCCATCGCGTAGAGGATGCGGGCTACCGAAGCCTGCGAGGTCAACGCCGAACCGAGTGCGCCGGCCACATACGCCGCGGTGAAGAACGTGTTGACGAACGCCCCGCCCGCGGCCAGCATCACGTCGGTCGAACCGGTGTCCACATCGGCGAACTTGTTGGACGGGAACACGAGCCCCGACACATAGGACAGCAGGATGAAGATGATCCCCGAGACGACGGTCGCGATCATGATCGCCTGCGGGACCGTCCGCCGGGCGTCGCGCGCCTCCTCGGACAGCGTGGATACCGCGTCGAAACCCAGGAACGACAGACACAGGATCGCCGCGCCGGCCAGGATCGGGCTCATCCCGCCCGCGGTACCGTCACCGGTGAAGGGCGCCAACAGGTCGACTGTTCCGTAGCCGCTGGTTTTGGCGATCGCGAGGGCGACGAACACCACGATGAAGATCGCTTGGATCGCGATGATGAGGAAGTTCGCCCGCGCCACCGACACGATCCCGACGATGTTGAGCACGGTGACGATCGCTATCGAGACGACGACGATGACCCACGCGGGAAGCGCGGGCAGCGCAGCGTTCAAGTAGAGCCCGATGACGAGGTAGTTCAGCATCGGCAGGAACAGGTAGTCCAGCAACAGCGACCACCCGGCCAGGAAGCCGACGGGTGCCCCGAAGGTGCGCTGCGTGTAGGTGTACGCCGATCCGGCCACCGGGAAGGCGGCCGCCATCCGCGCGTAGGACAGTGCGGTGAACACCATCGTGATGAGCGTGACGGTGTAGGCGAGCGGCAGTCGGCCACCCGAGGTTTCGGTGACGATGCCGTAGGTGGTGAACACCGTCAACGGCACCATGTACACCAAACCGAAGAGAACCAGCGACGGCAGGCCCAGCGCCCGCTTCAGATGTCCCTCGTGGGGGGCCGTGATGTATTCCGCGGTCATGGTCGTGCTTCCTCTAGTCGGTACCGGTGTAGGCGAGCTGGCCGCGCAGGTAGGTGGCGCGGACCGGGAGTGCGGGTAGCTGCAGCGCGGGGGTGCTGCGCGGGTCGTCGGCGAGCCAGACCAGGTCGGCACTGGCCCCGGGGGAGATACGTCCCCAATTGGCTTCGGCGAAGGCCTGGTACGCGACCGCGCCGGTGTAGGACGACAGGGCCAGATCGATCGGCAGGATCTCGTGTGGTGTCCAGCCGCCTTCGGGTTCGCCCTCGGCGGTGCGGCGCGAGACCGCCACCGCGATACCGTCGAGCGGGGCGCCCGAGGACACCGGCCAGTCCGACCCGAAGGCCAGCGCGGCGCCGGTGCGGTGCAGGGTTTGGATCTGGTACTGCCGGTCGGCGCGCTCCACGCCGAGGCGCGGAATCGTGAGCACGGTCATCAGCGCGTCCATCTGGGCCCACAACGGTTGCATGTTGGGAATGACGCCGAGGGCGGCGAATCGTTCCAGGTCGGCCGGGTCGACGAGCTGGACGTGAGCGATGACCGGCCTGCGGTCGCGGGTTCCGTTGCGCGCCTGGACATATTCGATGGCGTCGAGGGCCTGGCGCACCGCGGCGTCGCCGATGGCGTGGATGTGGATCTGCAGTCCAAGTTCGTCGACGCGCTGCGCGGCCTGCGCCAGCGAGTCGCCCTCCCAGGTCTGCATGCCCAGGTTGTCCCCCGAGTCGCTGCGCTCCTGCCCGCCGTGCGAATGCAAGCCCGAGCAATACGGTGCCAGCAGCGCACCCGTCTCGTTCTCCACCACACCGTCGGCGAAGAACTTCACGGTGTTCGCGGTCAGCAGCGGCGACCCGACTGCCTCGACGGCGGCCCGCGATTCGGCGTACCGGGTGATCTGGGAGTCGAAGTGGCGCGGGTCGGCGTAGAGCGCGAGGTTGAACCGCATCCGCAGGGCATCCTGGCGGGCCGCCTCGACGTAGGTGGCGACGTCCTGCGGCTCGACCCAGGCGTCCTGCACCCAGGTCACCCCGAAGGGGAGGTAGTAGTCGGCGGCGGTACGCAGCGCGGCGATGCGCTTGGCTTCGTCGGCGGGTGGCATCACGGCCGTCACCAAATCTGTTGCGCCCCATTCACGCAACGTTCCCAGCACGGACCCGTCTGGGCGGTGCGGTATCTCGCCGAGTACGGGGTCGGGAGTATCCGGGGTGATGCCGGCGCGGTTGAGGGCCTCGGTGTTGACCCACATCGTGTGGTAGTCCCAGGCACGCAGGGCCACCGGCCGGTCGGGGACCACCGAGTCCAGCCAGCGGGCGTCGAAGAGTCCGCCGGGGGCCAGGCTGCTGTCGTAGGAGGCGCCGACGATCCACTCCTCGTCGGGGTGTTCGTCGGCGTACTTCTTCACCGCAGCCAGGATCTCGTCGACCGACGTGCAGGGCCGCACCGCGGGGCCGGCGGCTTCCAGCCCGCCGTAGAGCGGGTGGGCGTGGCCGTCGCCGAAGGAGGGCATCAGGAATCCGCCGTCGAGATCGACACTGTCGCAGTCGATCCCGGCCGCCTGCTCGCGGGCCTGTTCACCGAGCGCGCGCACCACGCCGTCGACGACCAACAGTGCGTCGGACTCCACGCCGGTGCCGGTCCACACCACACCACCGGTGAACAGCGTCGCGCTCATTTGACCACCGCCGTCGCAGCGTGACCGACACCGTAGGGCTCCTGCGCCACCACCGGTCGGGTCAGGGCGCCGTAGGTGTCGGGGCGGCGGGTCAGCAGGAAGGGGAACAGTTCCAGCCAGTCGCGGCGCTGGTCGAGATCGAGATCAGCCACCAGCACAGCTTCCTCGTTTCTGGGTGCTTGCACCAGGATTCGGCCATACGGGTCAGAGATGAACGACGAGCCGTAGAAACTGACCTTGCCTTCGTTGCCGGTGCGGTTGGGCACGACCATGAACAGTCCGCTGTTGATGCCGTTGGCCACGATGACCTGCTGCCACAGCGGGCGGGTGTCGAAGTCGGGGAAGACCGGTTCGGAGCCGATGGCCGTGGGGTAGACCACGATCTCGGCGCCGGCCAGCGAGTAGTTGCGGGCAACCTCGGGGAACCATTCGTCCCAGCAGGTCGGCATGCCGATGCGGGCGTCCAGGCCCTCGGGTGCGTAGACCGGGTAGGGGTCGGCGGCGGGCCCGGGGCGAAAGTAGGTGTCTTCGTAGTAGCCGGCCGAGATGGGGATGTGCAGCTTGCGGGTGCGCCCGACGAGTTGGCCGTCGGGGGAGACCAGGATCGCGGTGTTGTAGCCCAGGCCGTCGGCGTCGGGCGCCTTCTCGTAGAGCGAGGCGTGCACGAAGATCCGGTTCGTCGTCGCTGCGGCGGCGGCGAGTTCGAAGGTGGGCCCGTTGTGGAGGTCCTCGGCCGCCGCGGACGGGTCGGGTCCGGCCGGGGAATCGGCGGGGTAGCGCAGCAGGGTGATCTCGGGCAGGAAGACGACGTTGGCGCCGTGGTCGGCGGCCTGGTCGATGCCGGCACGTAACGCGGCGACGAGTTCGGCGCGGTCGGGACGCCAGTGGTGCTGGACGAGTCCGACGCGCAACGGCGTCCGATGCGAGGGCGCCGAGCGGGACAGCGGCTCGAGTGCGGGGGAGGTCAGGGTGATCATCCGGCTCCTAAAACGAATGGAATTCGTTTAGTGTGAACTGGCTCATACTTCTTCGCAACAGGAATGGGGAATTTCATGGGCCGGCCACCGACACCGCTGCTGTCCACCGACCGGATCGCGGCTGCCGCCATGGAGTTGGTGAGCGCCACCGGGGGGTTCACCATGCCCGAACTCGCGCGAAAACTGCAGGTCAGCCCCTCATCGCTGTACAACCACGTGTCGGGACGCGATCAGATCGTCGAGCTGCTGCGCGAGCGTGCGATGTCGGAGGTGACACTGCCCGAGGACTCACCGGACCGGCCGTGGGCCGAGGTCGTGGCCGCGATCCTGCGCTCCTACCGCCGTAGCTTTGCGCGCTACCCGCGGCTGATCCCGTTGTTGACGGCGTACCCGGTGAACAGCAGCCACGCGATCCGGATGTACAACGTGCTCGCAGCGACGTTGGCGCGGGCGGGCTTCGATGCGGCCGACATGCTGCGGGTGATCACGCTGATGGACTGCTTCGTGCTGGGTTCGGCGTTGGACGTGGCCGCCCCGGAGGAGCCGTGGCATTCCAGCGACGAAGTGGGCCCGGATTTCGCGGCCGCCCTGGCCACCGGTGTGGGCAAGGAGGACCGGGCCGACGACGCGTTCGAGTTCGGGCTGGCGGTGTTGTTACGGGGGCTTTCGCGGGACTAGCGGCGCGCGTTCTCGCGCTGCCACGGAAAGCCCTGCAGCGCGTGCCTGGCTCGGTAGTGCGCGCTGCCGTGGGTGTTGAAGACGTACCAGCCGACACCCTGGTGCAGGATTCTGCTGGCGTCCGGGATCCACCGGCGATCCAGTACCGGGTCCAGCGGAGCCGGCGCCGCAAGTGTCACCTCAGCACTGATATGACCTTCACCGTCGGACTCGGTCAACCGCGCCAGGATCGTCCCGTCGCGATCACAGATCTGGGACTCGCCGATCATCGTCGTCGGCCAGGAAAGACCTGGCACGAAAGGGGTTTCACCGACGATCGGGCCGACGTGAGCCGCCTGGGCTACCGGCACACCGACGATGCGCGCCACCTGCCCGGGCAGCGCGGCCTGCTGCCGCTTCCACTCGCGGTGTTGATGTGCGCACCAACGGCCAAGCAGCCCAGGCCAATTGGTGGGCATCGACGGCCAACACATCCCGCCCAGCACCAGCCGGGCACCACGCGCCCGGACCCGTTGCGCGGTCGGGTAG
Source organism: Mycobacterium sp. NBC_00419 (assembly GCF_036023875.1). Lineage (NCBI taxonomy): Bacteria > Bacillati > Actinomycetota > Actinomycetes > Mycobacteriales > Mycobacteriaceae > Mycobacterium > Mycobacterium sp. NBC_00419. The sequence goes on along the minus strand of NZ_CP107931.1, from coordinate 2,842,449 downwards.
CGGGCCCACTCCCAGCCCGACATCAGGCCGACGGTGGCGTCCAGGCTCGCGCATGCGACGACACCGTCGTCGTCACCTCCCCGGTAGTAGTTGTTCTCCCACGCCGTGGGTGTGTCTTTGTCGTGCAGGTGCACCGTGCCGTCGGGTTCGACGAGCGCATAGGTTCCGTAGGCATGCTCGCCGCGGACTGCGAGGAACCCGCCGCACACCACACAGCCGAGTTCGCGGGCGAGCCGGCGTAGCAGCTCGAGTGCCGGCCCGTCGACCGGAATCGGCGCGCCGCGAAGCACTTTGGCGTACACGTTGGGCGAGGTGATGGCCTCGGGCAGAACGAGGACCTCGGGCTGGTGCTCGCGATAGGCGTCTCGGGCCAGGCTCTCGACCCGCCGCAGGTTGGCCTCGACCTCGCCGAGTCGCAGCGCCGGCTGCACCACCGCGATGCGCGTCATGCCCGCGCTCCGACGGTGTCGACCGATCGCGCGAGGACTGCTCGACCGGCTTTGCGGCCCAGCCAGGCCAGCTTCGCCGACCCGGCCAGGTATCGCGGCAAGGGTTCGTAGTGTCCGAAGTACAGCCGGCTTCGCCGCAGCCACAGCGGCATCGCCCGGTTGCAGTTGATCATGTTGCGCAAGCTGACCAGCAGTGCCGCGGGCAGATCCTCTTTGAGCTCGGGGTGGGGGACCGGTGCGCAGATCCGGTTGCGCCGCTCGTCGGTGGTCCGGAGCAATTCCAGATGGGCGATGAGTGCGGCGCTGAAAGTCTGTTGGCACATGAACACCGGCTGCAGAACGACCGCGCCGCCGGAGAACAGCGGCACCGGCGGCAACTTGCCCAGACCGTTGGCCGTGCAGTCGACGAACAGGGTGTCATCCGGGCAGTCGACGGTTCCGTCGACGAGGTGGATGCGACCGCTGCTCAGGCGGGTGACCCGGCCCATGCGCACGACGTCGCGGACCGACCGCAGCTTGCGCAACTCCGCGTGGTCGACGGTGGCGCACCGCCATTTGGTCGGCGCCACGTTGGGATCGACACGGCAGACGATGTTGCGCCGTTCGAGGGTGGAGTAAACCTCATCGATGGCACCGGCGCCTACGACCGACTCCACGAACGCCGACACCGTCGGCAACGCCAGACCGGGCTGGACGCTGGAGCGGTTCCACAGCCATGAGTCGTTGGGAGCGATCCACTGAATCCGGCTGGGCGCCACACCTCCATCGAGCAAGAACGTGATGGAGTCGATGCCGGTCTTGCCCGCACCCACCACGACATAGCGCTCGTACGGGCGATCGACGTGTATCAGGCCGTTGGGCGGCACCACGGTGACCCCGTCATCCACCTGGTAGCGCGGCGGACGCGACGCGGGAATCTCCACCCGCATGTAGGTGCTGTCCACAACCCGCCGGTGGGCAACCACCCGCGTGACCTTGCCCGGCTCGACCAGCGACACCGCTTCGCCGTCGCCCCGATACTCCGTCAGCGACAGAAAGCGCACCCGGCCGGTGGCCAGGAACCGGTCCATCGCCTCGCCGAAGTAGGCGACGATCCCCGGGCCGCCGGTCAGCTCGCTGCCACCCTGACCGAGCTTGGTGGTGTTCAGTCCGTAAAAGGCCGCCGGCTGGTGCAGTCGGACGAAGGGGTAGGAGTCGTTCCAATGTCCCCCGGGTGCGCTACGCCGGTCGACGAAGACGATCCGCGCGGTGGAGTCCTCGGCGAGGATCACGTCGGCGAAGGCCATGCCCATCGCGCCCGCACCGAGAATCAGGTAGTCGCAGTCGACGCGCTCGCACGTCGGGCTGTCCGTGCTCATCAGTCACATGCCTTCCGGGGCGATCTGGTGCCCGAGGCAAAGCTACGGCCGCCGGGCCGATCCGACGACCCCCCGAAAGTCCACAAAACATAGGACCTTGGAGCGATATCCGCCCCCGTGCCGGGCTCGCAGCGGCTGCGGCGCGAATGGGGATGCCAGCGGCGGCGTCTGCGTTATGGTCGCGCGATGGCAGGCGGGCTGGCGGCGCGTGACGGGGCCGACGAGGGGCTGTCCGCCCGCATCGTCGAAGCTCTCGCCGAAGTGGGAGTCGACCTCGAAGCGGGCGGCTACACCTCCCTCACCGACGCGCTGGGTGAGGCCTTGTCGGTGGTCGAGGGCGATATCGATGCCCAGGCGAATGGAGAACTGGCCCAGCGCTGTCAGACGCTGGTCCGGCTGTTCGAACTGCGCGAGGAGCTGACCGAGAGCCACGCCCAGCGCCGACTGCGCACCTACGCCCGGGTGCAGCAAGCGCTGGGCCGACTGCGATCTGCCACCTCCGTCGACGCCATCGTCGCCGAAGCGCCGAGGGCTGTCTGCGAGGCCGGCAACTTCGATCGTTCGGTCATCTACGGGGTATCCGGCAGCGACATGCTCGCCGAAGCCGTGTACGTGCGCGGTGACCCCGATGCTGCACGCGCCTTCCTGGCCTACAGTCGCGAGCACCCCGCGCCGTTGGACGAGCGGATCATGGAATCGGAACTGGCCCGCCGCCGGGTGCCCCTGCTGATTCGGGATGCTCTGAACAATCCCAACACCTACAAGCCGCTGGTCGGTCACTACCAGACGAACTGCTACGTCGCGGCGCCGATCATGCCGGAAGGCAGGGTCATCGGATTCCTGCACGCCGACCGGGAACTCCAACGCCCGAAGGATCCCGACGGTGTCGACGAGTTCGATCGAGATGTGTTGTGGGCGTTCGCCGAAGGTCTTGGTTACGCGATCGAACGCGCGCACCTGGCGGAGAAGCTGCGCAGCCAGGCCGACGAGGTGGCGGCGCTGCTGACGCAGACCCGGTCGGTGGTCACCGAATATCTCGAGAGTCGGGTCGAGATGATCAGCGCGCCGGCGGAGGCCACCGCCGCGACTCGCACCGCGGAGGCCATGTTCGCCGGGCCGGAGTCCAAGGCCGACCGCACGCTGAGCCGACGTGAGCTGGAGGTACTGGCACTGGTGTCCGACGGGGCCACCAACGCCCAGATCGCCGCTCGGTTGTTCATCACCGAGAGCACCGCCAAGGCTCACGTCGGCCGCATCCTGCGCAAGCTCGGCGCGGGCAACCGCGTCGAGGCCGCGAGGATCTACCACCGCGCGCGAAACGAATGAGGCTGGGGCCTCAGGAGATTCGCTAGTCCAGCGGGATGTCGTGCCCGGGCCCGCGTTCACTGTCCGGCCGCGGCCCGAAGATACGGCGATCAGCCTGCGAGATCGCCACGTCGTTGATACTGGCCTCGCGGCGTCGCATCAGCCCGCTGTCGTCGAACTCCCACAGCTCGTTTCCGTAGCTGCGGTACCACTGTCCACCAGCGTCGTGCCACTCGTACTGGAAGCGCACCGCCATCCGGTTCTCCCGGAATCCCCACAAGCTCTTACGCAGCGCATAGTCGAGCTCCCGATCCCACTTCGCCGTGAGGAATGCAACGATCTCCTGCCGGCCGGTGACGAACTGATCGCGGTTGCGCCACAACGAGTCCGGCGTGTAGGCCAGGCTGACCAGATGTGGATCTCGGCTGTTCCACGCATCCTCTGCCGCCTGGACCTTCTGTGTCGCCGTGTCGAGGTCGAACGGCGGTATCGGTGGTCGGGGGGTACTCACAGCGTCACGGCCGGCCAGTCGTTGTCCACCTTGGCCAGGACGTTGAAGTAGTTGGTCAGGATGTTCAGCGCAAGGTTGGCGACCAACTCGCCGATCTCTTCCTCGGTGACCCCGCCGAGGCGGGCCGCAGCCAGATCGGCTTCATCCACGTCACCGGCGTTGGCGGCAATCGCGTTGGACAACGTCAACAGGGCCTCGACATGCGCGTCCTGCGATCGGCCGCGCCGCGCACTGTCCAGCTCCTCGGCGCTGAGCTTGGCAGCAGTGGCACCGAAGTGGGTGTGCGCGGACAGGCAGTACTCGCAGCCGTTGAGCTGGGCGGTGGCGATCGCCAGCCGTTCCCGGACCGGCCCGGACAGCACGCCCTTGGAGACGGCGCCGGACAGGGCGAGGTAGCTGCGGAGCAACCCCGGGCTGTTGGCCATCACCTTTGTCATGTTGGGCGTCACTCCCAGCGCTTTCTGGACCTGCGCCAATAGGTCGGCGGCGGTTCCGGTGGCGTTCTCGGGCTGAACCGCAGTGAAGGTGGTCATGTCGGGTCCTCTCAAATGTCTAATGGTTACTCGTGTTGGCAACCATTAGAAGTAGTAGCACGTTGGTCTAACGGATGCAAGTCCATTCACCCGTGATAATGTGGGACGCATGACGCCGGTCATGGTGTTGCCTGATGAACCGTTGCCAGTCCGGTTTATGAACACCATCTGGGCCGACACCTCCGGCGTGCACGACGCACTCGACTCGCCGGAGGCGCTGCGTGATTGGTTGGCCGCCGCCGGCGTCGGCGCTGACGACGAACTCGACGACCCCACCGAGGACGAGTTCACCGATTCCCGGATGCTGCGCGATGCCCTGCGTCGACTGGCCGCCCACAACACCGGGGATACTCGGGCCTCGGCGCTACCCGCGATCGACGTCGACGCGGCAGTGGCCGCGGTGAACGCGGCGGTCGCGGGGTTGCCTCAGATCCATCTGGTGGTTCACGACGGTCGGCTCGAATGCGAGCAGCTGGTGCGCGGTTCGGCGATCAGAACCGGCTTGGCGGCGATCGCCCGCGAGTCACTCGATGTCGTCACCGGCCCGACCGCCACCCGGCTGCGCGCCTGTTACGCCCCCGGCTGCGTGCTGTATTTCATCAAGGCCCACCCCCGACGGGAATGGTGCTCGGACGGCTGCGGCAATCGGGTGCGGGCGGCGCGGCACTACCAGCGCACCCGCGCCGGCCGGTCCTAGTCGGTCAGGCCTTGCCGGTGCGCTCGCGGTGCTTGCAGCCCGGCCAGCAGCACGGCCGCCGCTTGCCTTCTTCGAGTTCTTCCTGGGTGCGCAGGATGCGCCGTTCCCGGGTTTTCTGCTGCTTGGCGTCCTCGACCCAGCAGATGAATTCGTTGCGGCCCAGCGGCGTGCAGTCTTTCCAGAGTTCCAATGCGGTGGCATTGGCGAGCAACGCGGCACGCAGGTCTGGTGGAAGTTCGTGGACGACGCCCCCCGGCACCTGAGTGCTCATGGGCTCCAGATTAGTCGCCTGCTCCCGGTTCTGGGCCGTGCCTAAGTGCACCGCGGACCTGTCCTGAAGCCGTGCACTGGTTCGACGAGTACGGCAACATCATCGACCTGGACGACGACACCACTTCTCGGCGAGATTAGGCCGAACAAGCCCCGACTGGCTCGCCCTGCTCGGCGACGAACTGCTCATTGATCTCGGCATACTTCCTCGCTGGGGTGCCGACAGTTTGGGGCCGGACCGGCGCTATAACAGCCAGTCTGCCAGCGGGTGCACTAAGTAGCGCAACGAGAACGCCTCGTATACCGCGCCCACGACGAGCAAGGCCAGAGCCGGCAGCATCAGCCAGCCGAGGTCCTTCAGCCCGCGACGGTAGCCCTGCCGACGGGTCTCGGCTCCAATAGTTCGGGGTTGCATCCAGGAAGTGCCGAGCAGATACACACCCAACACCAGCAGGAGGTAGGCCTGAAACTCGATGATCAGCGTGAGCGAGTGCGGGATCAGGGCCACCCAGCCGATCTCGCTGGTTGGGACGAGCGTCATCCCCGTCGTAAAGGCCCAGTAGGCGAACAGCGCAATGCCGGCGAACGGCACGACCATCGACGGCGCAACAATGGTCAGCGCACCCAGCTTGAGTGTGTTGACCGCGAGAATCGTCAGTGCGAATAGCCAGGGGCGGGCGATCAGCGACTGGACGAGATCCGCTGTGCCGTCTTCCTGTAACCGTGTGTATTGCGCCTGGCTGAGTTCCGGGATGGCCAGCGCCAGACCGAAGCCGACCAGAAACACGCCGTACGTCGCCGCGTTCGCCGCCAGATATACCCCGGCGTTCTCAGCGATGATGCGGAACGGACGCCATTGTCGGACGGTCATTCCGACCCTCCTCTCCACTCTGCACCTACCAGTACCGCGGTGTTCGGCGCTGGCCGAAGGAAGTCGACCACCGCCCAACAAGGCGCCCATGGTCTACCCCGCCTCAAGGCGATTGATTCTCTGGTGCCGATATCGTCGAGACTCCAACGACGCGCGGCTGCCCGGGCAGCCCGGACCCCTGCGCGCCACATTTCAGGAGAAGCGACGTCAGGAGTCCTGATTACAGTCAGTGGAGTGCATTCCGCAGCATGTCGCTCTCCCGGACTTGGACCTGCGACAGGCGACTCCGATCTGATCGCGCGCCTCGGACCGCTGGTGCGAGCCGCAGGTCTCGGCGAACGAGTCAGCGCCGTCCACATCCGGGGCAGCTTTCACCGCGCCGCACACTTCGGGGCGGGACCCGACACGGTGTACGAAATCGGATCCATCACCAAGACCATGACTTCGCTGCTCTTTGCACACGCTGTCGAGTCAGGCGAGCTGGGCGCCGATACGCCTCTTGGGGACTTGCTCGATCTTGGCGGCAGCCCCGCGGGCCGTGTGTCACTCGAGGACCTCGCCAGTCACCGGTCCGGGCTGCCGCGCATCGCCCCTCGTGCCCGAGATCAGGTGCAGGCATATGCCGCCGTCCTGCGGCACCGCAACCCGTACACCGCGGATCTGCCGACGTTGCTCGCACAGGCCAGGGTTGCGAAAACGACTGGCAGAGGGGCGTTTAGGTATTCCAACCTCGGTACAGCTTTGCTCGGCCAGGCACTAGCGGTCCATGCCGGGGCCGGCTATCCCGAGTCGCTGGACCGCCAACTGTTCGCCCCGCTCGGGATGAAGCACTCGACCACTCCATTGTCCATCCGCGATCTGCCCGACGCTGCACCAACAGGATGGAACGCGCACGGCAAGAGCGAGCAGGCATGGACGTTGGGCGCCTACGCACCTGCCGGTGGCGTGCGCTCAACACCGGCCGACATGGCTCGCTACGCACAGGCCCTGCTCGACGGTACAGCGCCAGGCCTTACCGCGCTCCAACCGCGATGGGCCGCCGACAACCAAAGCCGGGTGGGTTACGCATGGTTCACCGATCGAGTCGCAGACGTGGACATCACCTGGCACAACGGCACAACAGGTGGCTTCTCCAGCATGCTGGCACTCGACCGGAACGCCGCCGCCGCTGTGGTCATCTTGGCCAATACTGCTGTTGCGGTTGATGAGATCGCGATACGCCTTCTGGTGGATGTGGATGGATGCGACGGGTAGACGCACAGTGTGATCGACATCGACGCATTCCTGCGGGACGGGTTCGTCAAGCTCGAACGGGCTGACCTACGCGCGGCGGCCGACGAGGCGCGCGCGGCGCTGTGGCAATCGATCGGGCTCTCGCCCGACGATCCGTCCACCTGGCACCAACCCGTCGTGTGGGCTGCCGACCTCACCGGAGGTGGACCCTTCCAGCGCTTGGCCAACAGCCCCGCCCTCGCCGACGCACTCGACGCGATCTGCGGGGCGGGTGGCTGGATACCGCGATACTCCTTGGGCAACATCCCGATTCGGTTTCCCGTGCAGCCCGGTGTCGACGACCGCGGGTGGCATATCGACGCCAATACCCCGTGCGTTGACGGCTCATGGCTTGTCAGCGGCCGGCCGCACACCATGCTGGCACTCACCTTGTTGTCGGAGGTGGGCGAGGACGACGCCCCGACCCGGATCCGCGTCGGCTCACACCACGATGCTGTGACGGTCTTCGCCGACCATCCCGAACCATGCACGGCCGCAGAGATCGCTCCGCTGCTCGATGCAGCCAGTGCCGAGCGTCCCGTCGCCTACGCCGCCGGTTCGCCAGGTGACGTGTACCTGGTGCACCCCTTCTGTCTCCACGCCGCCGACGAACATCGCGGCACGAAGCCGCGCTTCATGGCGCAGGCACCCGTGCAGCTCACCGAACCGCTGACGCCGCAATCACACTCGATCCTTGGCGCGGTCTGGAGAGGCTAGCCAGCCACGCCATGCGAACGCGCCGCTACGTCAGCGCTTCCTCAGGTGACTTCTGGATCGGGGCCGGCCATTTGGCCGGGACCGGGCGCTGACGGACCGGCACCGGCCACCAGAACCACTTACCGAGCAGCGCGGCAATCGACGGTGTCATGAACGACCGCACGATCAGCGTGTCGAACAACAGACCCAGACCGATCGTCGTCCCGATCTGTCCGAGGACCACCAGGTCGCTGAAGATGAACGACCCCATGGTTGCCGAGAACACCAGGCCCGCGGCCGTGACCACACGCCCGGTCCCGGCCATCGACCTGATGATGCCGGTGTTCAAGCCGGCATGCAGCTCCTCCTTGAACCGGGACACCAACAACAGGTTGTAGTCGGCGCCGACCGCGAGTAGCAGAACGATCGCCAGCGGTACCACGATCCAGAACAGATGGATACCGAAGATGTACTGCCACACCAGAACTGACAATCCCACTGAGGCTCCCAGTGACACCGCGACCGTGCCGACGATCACGATTGCCGCGACGATGCTGCGGGTCACGAACATCATGATCAACAGGATCAGGGCCAGCGCGGCCAATGCGGAGATCAGCAGGTCGTACTTGATGCCCTCCTGGAGATCCTTGTTGGTCGAGCCGATTCCCGCCACGTAGATCTTGGCGTCGGACATGGGCGTCGCCTTCAGCGCATCGAACACCGCGTCTTTCATCGCGTCGATGTGCGGGATGGCCTCCGGGTCGGCCGGATTGCCCTGGTGGGTCACGATGAATCGGGCAGCCTTGCCGTCCGGCGAGAGGAACAACTTGAGTCCCCGCTTGAAATCGGCGTTGTCGAACGCTTCAGGCGGCAGGTAGAACGTGTCGTCGTTCTTCGCGTCGTCGAAGGCCTGCCCCATCGCCGTGGCGTTCTGCAGGGCTTCCTCACTCTGGGCGTTGGTTCCACCGGTGGTCGCGTAATTCGACAGCGTCAGTTCACGATTGCGTTCCTGGATGGCGATCTGCGGCGGAATCAGGGCCACCAACTGCGGTTGCAGCGCATCGAGTTTGTCCAGGCTTGCCGTGATGTTGGTGAACTTGTCGGACAGCTCGGAGATCCCGTCCAACGAGTCGAAGACGTCACGCAGCGCCGAACACATCGGGATGTCGAAGCAGTGCGGCTCCCAGTAGAAGTAGTTGCGCAGCGGGCGGAACTGGTCGTCGAAGTTGGCCAGTTTGTCCCGCAGTTCGTTCATCGTCGCCACGGTGTCGTGGAACGCCTCGGTCTGCTCGTGGGTGACCGCCGCGCTCTGCTGCTGCAGGGCGAGCTGCTGATGGAGAACGTCGAGGGTTTTGTCGATCTCGCCGGCCTGCCTGAGCAGATCGTCGGCCCGATCCTTCTGATAGCCGAGGTTCATGATCTGACTGGCACTCGACGCGCTGATCTGAAAAGGAATGGAACTGTGCGTGATTGGAGTCCCGAGCGGACGGGTGATCGACTGCACCAGCGCGACGCCGGGAGTGTGCAGAACCGCTTTTGCCGCGCGCTCCAGGATCAGCATGTCCGCAGGGTTGCGCATGTCGTGATCGGTTTCGATCATCAGCAACTCGGGGTTGATCCGCGCCTCGGTGAAGTGCCGCTCGGCGGCCTCCATCCCGACGACGCCGGGCGCGGTGGCCGGAATGTAGGGCCGATTGTCGTAGCTGGTCTGATAGCCGGGTAAGGCGAACAGCCCGATCAGCGCCAGCCCGCACGTCACCATCAGGATGGGCCCCGGCCAGCGCACGATGGCGGCGCCGATGCGGCGCCAACCACGAGCACGCAACTGTCCCTTGGGTTCCAACAACCCGAATCTGGTGGCGATCAGGAGTACGGCTGGACCCAACGTCAGTGAGGCCGCCAGCGTGACCAGCACCCCGATCGCGGCGGGGACGCCGAGGGTTTGGAAGTACGGCAGCCGGGTGAACGCCATGCACGCCACCGCCCCGGCGATGGTCAGTCCCGAACCGACGATGACATGGACGGTGCCCCGGTACATGTCGTAATAGGCCGGAATTCGCTCCAGCCCGTTGCTGCGCGCCTCCTGGTAGCGACCGACGACGAAGATCGCATAATCCGTGCCGGCCGCAATGGCAAGCAGGGTAAGGAGATTCGTGGCGTACGTGGACAGGCCGATGACCCCGGCGTGGGCGAGGAAGGCTACGACACCGCGGGCCGCCGCCAACTCGACGGCGACCGTCACCAGCACGATGAGCATGGTGATCACCGAGCGGTAGACGAACAGGAGCATGATCGCGATCACCAGGAAGGTGATGGCGGTGACCTCGTGGGTGCCTGCGCTGCCAACTTCGAAGTTGTCGGTCACCAGCGGTGACGCCCCGGTGACATAGGCCTTGACGCCCGGCGGGGGAGGCGTGTCGGCGACGATTTTGCGTACGGCGTCGACGGATTCGTTCGATTGCGCTTCGCCCTGGTTGCCGCGGAGATAGACCTGCGTCAGGGCGGCCTTGCCGTCCTTGCTCTGGGAGCCGCCCGCAGTCAGCGGATCACCCCAGAAGTCCTGGACATGCTCGACGTGCTTGGTGTCCGCCTGGAGCTTCTTGACGAGTCCGTCGTAGAACGTGTGCGCTTGCTGGCCCAGCGGCTGCTGCCCTTCGAGCACGATCATCGCCGCGCTGTCGGAGTCGAACTCGTGGAAGACCTGACCGATATGCCGCATCGCCTGGATGCCCGGCGCGTCGGGGGCGTTGAGGCCCACCGACCGTTCCCAGCCGACCACTTCGAGCTGGGGCACCGCGGCGTTGGTGATCGCCGCGATGGCGACCCACGCCAGCACGATCGGCACCGCCAGTTTCCGGATCCAGCGCGCGGTCCACGATCCCTCGACCAGGGTTTCGGTGCTGTGCTGGCTCATGCCGTCTTGTCCAAGCAGGCGATGTATCCGTTCACGTTGTCCGACGACCTTTCGTCCTTGACGATCCCGTTGACGGTGATCCGGCAGCCGATGGTGTCGCCGTCGCCTTGGGCGCGCAGGTCGGCGTACATGGTCGGGTCATCCGTCGTGAGATTGATCGACCACGGCAGCGGCACGTCGGCGACGCGTTGCGGCTGGGCGTGGATGTCGAGGTAGTTGATGGTGGCCGTGGACCCAGGGGTTCCGTAGACCTCGAACAGCACGTGCTTGGGGTTGTATCCGGTGTTCTCCAGGGCTTCCGACCCGGACCGGGAGATCTCGTTGTTGGAGCCGAAGATGCCGTGTAATCGGTCGACGGTGAAGACGACGAGGGCGACCACCAGGACGGCCACGATGGTTATCCAATGCCGACGCGCAAGCTTGCTCACCGAGATCCTGCTCAAGCCTCAGCCTTTCGAGTAACCCCGCCGACGATGACACCCCGCCCCGCCGTGCAGACCGCCACACCGAAAGGAAACGGTACGGTACCGTACTGTCGGTAGCAACTGCTTGACGACCGACGAAAAGCCTGCTCTCGCCGTTGCGGAGCTGCAACGTCGTAGCTCCACTCGGCTATTCCCCGGCTGAAAGAGCGGAAGGAGGCGCGTCGATGTCCGACCACACGGACGACTCGATGTGCTGTCCGTGGAGCGAGCGCGAAGCGCAGCTGCTGGCGATCACGCTGGAGCTGCTGCAGGAACACGGATACGACCGCCTCAGCGTCGACGCGGTGGCCGCCAAAGCCAAGGCCAGCAAGGCGACGATGTACCGACGGTGGCCGTCGAAGGCGGATCTGGTGCTGGCGGCCTTCATCGAAGGGACCCGCGCAACCGCCACACCGCCCCACACCGGTTCGTTGCGCGGTGACTTGTTGGAGATCGGCCGTGGGACGTGTGAGCAGACGCAGGAGCACATGCGCACCCTGCGGGCCGTGCTCAACGAGATGACGCGCAACCCGGCCCTGCAGGAGGTCATGCAGGAGCAGTTTGTCCGACAGCGCAGATCGGTGTTTGAGAGCGTGCTGGCTGACGCCGCGAAGCGCGGCGAGATTCCGTCGTCGACGATCCACGAAGAGCTCTTCGATCTGATGCCGGGGTATCTCGTGTTCCGATCTGTGGTGTGCGACCGGCCGCCGACCGACGAGACGGTCGAAGCCGTCGTCGACCGTGTCCTGATTCCGCTGCTGAAAGCGGGGCAGTCGAGTAACGCCGCGCAATCTGGAGCGGGCACAACGTAGTCCGGGCCGACTTGGCGCGTGGACTATTCGAGCCTGCTCAGCTCCACTTCGGGGATGTTGGTGTGGCCATAGCCATTGTCAGTTACACCAGAACCGACCATCGAGCGCAGCGCCTGACGTGTTTCACGGTCGGTGGAATAGATCACCGTGCCAATCATCCCGCGGGTGAGCAGGACTTTGTAAACATGCCGGACGAGGACGTCGAACCTACTGTCGGGCACCCTGTTCGAATTGCGGAAGTCAGGGTCTTTGCTTGCTTCGCGGACGCTGACGAATCTCCCCCCTCGCCACACTAGATCCGGCCCGATGATCACACCATTCCAGTCGTACTCAAAACCCTGAGCCGTATAAACACAGCCGACTTGACCGAAGCCGCCTTCATCGGTGGCCCATAGCGCACTGGGCGGCGCATCTCCCATGCGCCGCTCGCTCTTGCTATTCCACGGGCGCGACCACGCCCCAATCCGAACGTCAGGAACAAGCGTCCCGTCTTTGCCGGCATCACTCCACGGCCAGCAGTACCCCGCAGTGATCCGCGCGGTGTAGCCCTTCTGCATCTCGCTTCGCAGAAGGTGCTCCATCTCCTCAGGGGTTTCGGCGACACGTACGTCGAACTGCGGATCACCCGACCACACGACTGGTGGCTCATTCTCGGCGAGACCCAGCAGTCGGACCGCCCAACGCACGTATTCCTCGCTGCCGCCGCATCGGAACTGCTCGCCCAACGCGATGTGCTCAAAGCCGAGCCCCAGGTGACTTGCGTGGCGCTCTATCTGAGCGAGGGTGCCCATCTCGCCGGGACGCACGACCTGATGTTCGTCGAGAAGGAATACCGGCACCCGGGCGGCGGCGACGAGTTCGTCGATCTGCAGGCGGTCGGTCCTGTGTTCCGCCCGTGTGAATCTATTCGCGGAGGTTTGTCTAATGCGGTGAGCCTCATCGAGAACAAGCACGTCCAAGCCATTGGGGTCGGCGGTCATGAACTGGTTGAAGTATTTGAACAGCGCCTTGACCTTTGGAGCCCGGACAGCGGCAACTTTCCGCAGCGTCTGGGTGAACGACCGGGAGCCGGTTGCATGGATGACGGTGCGACCGCGACGAGCCAACTCGCCGACCAAAGACAGCGCGATGACGCTTTTGCCACTGCCCGGACCGCCTGTTATCACGATGACCCGCTTGGTGTTTCCGGCACGGGCATGCTCAACGGTGTGCATGACCAGATCGACTGCGAGTTGCTGGTTGCCGATCAGTCGAAATTGCGGCCGGTCGCGGATCTCAGCAGCCGCAAGCTTCAGGAGTTGTTTCGACGGAGCCACGGGTGAGTTGATCAAAAGGTCAGCCGCTTGGCGTCCAGGCCCGGGCGCGAGTCTGGAACGGAGGAATTCAAGCATGGAACCCCGGTCGGCAGCGGTGAACAGGCGGCCTGTCGTCGACACGGGTACCGCGAGCAAATCCTTGACCAGCGCAGGATCGGTCGCGTTATGCAGGTATGCCATTCCGGCCAACGCATCAGGCTGGTCTGCCAATACGCGAGCGAAGTCACACAAGTATTCGCAGTAGCCGCGCACCTGAATCACCGGATGCAGCCGCGGGCCACCCGGAACCCCTGGCACATCAAGGATTTCCGGGTCGCCTTCGAAGGCGTATGCAGCCGACCACTGCTTCAACTCCACGACGACATAGGAGGCTTCGCCGGTTCTCGGATGTGTCCCAGCGAGAACAACATCGGCACGCTGCGACGTCAGCGGCAGGTGATACTCGACGAGCATCTCGATTTCCCCGAGCCCGGCATCGACAAGATCCGCTGCCAGGATTGGAATGCTCCGCTTCCAAGAGGTTTGTTCAGCAGGAGCAGCGCGGCGCCCAGTTCGATAGAGCATCTGCTCCAACAAATGCTCCACCAACGACTCCGGTGCCATCTCACAAACGCGTGCAGCGGTTGTCCGGATGAGCGTCACGTTGAGTCCCCCAGGGCAGCACGAACACAGTCGTGCGGGTGGGGACATATCTGTGGCAGCTGCTACCAGCTGCAGAAGTCCGTCGGACCGCGGAGATCATGCTAATTCAGTTGCGAAGCAGGTCCAGCGCGACCGCCGTGGGGAAATAGATATGGCGATTACGAATGCCCCTCGTGGGCCGGTCTGCTCGGCCTATTGCAAGTCACGATGTGCTTTCCTCGAAAATCTGTGTAGACATCCGCTTGCGTGACACACCAGGGTCGTTGGGGCCGGGCACGGTCCAAGTTTCACTGTCCCCGTTCTTGCTCGGTGCAGGGTCTGAACTCACCAGCGCGGGTCGAGCAGAGCGCGGGCGTCTTTGATCAACAGCAGCAGGTGCAGCGGATCCGTTGGTGAGGGCTCGAAGTCGAAGTGCGCGTAGAACGTGCGAGCCGGCTCATGCAGAGCATGCACCAGTAACGCCCGGACGCCGATAATCTCGGCGGCGGCCACTGCGCGGGTGATCGCGTCCCGCAGCAGTGCAGCGCCCAACCCCTTGCCCTGTTCCCTACGGTCGATTGCCAGCCGGGACAACAGGATCACCGGCACCGGGTCGGGCATGTTGCGCCGTACCTGGCCGGGGGTCCCGGCGCGCTCTACCGCCGCCGAGGCCAATGCGTAGAACCCGACGACACGGCCCTCCCGACACGTCACGAAGCACCGAGAGGCGCCTTCGACGTGGTTGGCCAGCGCCCGGCCCCGCAAGTATTGGTCCAGAGTGGGCTCACCGGAATCGAAGTCGGCGACCACATCGTGCTCGCTGATCGGACGTGGCGCGCTGTAACCGCTCACTCGTCGAAGATCGAGGGCTCCGCGAACAACCTCTCCAGCCGCGGCTTATGCGACACCGGCCGGTCCAGCACCTCCACGAACTCCGACCACGCCGCCGCGTCGAGCATGAACAACCGGCGATCGGCGAGCACTTCGCGGGCGTGCGCCAGCGTCGCGGTCACCGTGAAGTTGGTCAGGTCGGTGCCCTCCACTTCTGCCGCGCGACGAATCACCGCGTCCTGCTCAGCAGTCAGGCGCACCGCGAACCGCTCCGTCTTCGTAGCCATACATGCCATTGTGTGCCCGATAGGCACACAATGCAACGATTGCTCCGCCTCTGCGAACGAAGCGTGGGGATGGGGGACGACAGCCTCCTGGCACCTCGGCCATCAGCGGCGCCCGGCCGCCGAAACTTGTCGGTGCTCGAATGTATGTTCGAAGCATGATCCAGGTTTGCGGCGTCAGCGCCGGTGCGCCGGGTGCTTTCGGCGACCTGGGGCAGGCGTTGACCCGGTTGTCCGAGTTAGACCTGGCGACTCTGACTCCGCGCGAGATAGTGCCGGCCCTGGAGTCCCTGCAGCTGGTGCGCAATGCGCTGCCCGCTGTCGAGCACCAGCTGCTGGCCACGCTGCAGCGCCAGACGACGCCTGGTGAGCTTGGCGACGCACCTACCTGGGCAGTGTGGCTGCGCGACCTGCTGCTTCTGTCATCGGCTGAGGCGCGCCGTCGGGTGGACCACGCCAAGGCGCTCGGGCCACGGACCTCACTGACCGGCCAACCCCTCGGACCCGAACTACCGGCAACCGCTGCCGCCCAGGCTGACGGGCTGATCACCGAAGCGCACGTCGCGGTGATGACCGACTTCGCCGACCGGATTCCCGAAGGTGTCGACCCGGAGGAGGTCGCCGAGGCCGAGGCCAACCTCGCCGAGCTGGCCGCCGCGTTCACGCCCGAAGAACTGCGCACACTGGTCACCAAGCAGCTCTACTGCTGGAACCAAGATGGTCAGTTCACCGACGTCGACCGTGCCAAGAAACGCGGCATCGTCATCGGCAAGCAAGGCCCCGACGGCATGAGCCGAATCGCGGGCTGGCTTACCCCGGCGATGCGGGCCAAATGGGAAGCGGCCCTGAAGAAAGAGGCGGCCCCGGGGCACAACATTCCCGGGAATCCCACCGCCGTGGGCGCGGAGACCACCGAAGATCAGATCAAGGCCGACACGCGCACGCCCGCTCAGCGCACCCACGACGCGATGGAAGCCCTGCTCACCGCATTCCTGGCCGCTGACGTGCTCGGCACCCACCGCGGGCTACCGGTCAAGCTGATCATCCGCGCCGACTTGGCTGACCTCGAAGCCCGCACCGGCCACGCGTTGACCTCCAGCGGGTCGATGATGCCCATCTCAGATGTCATCGCACTGCTCGATGGCAAGCAGGCGCACCACTATCTGGCGATTTTCCAGGGAGCAAAGTCGCTGCAGCTCAACGAAGGCCGGTCGAAGCGTCTCGCCACCGCCGCCCAGCGTCTGATGCTCTTCGCCCGTGATGGCGGCAGCACGCGGCCCGGATCCACAACTCCGTTCGACCATTGCGAGGTCAACCACAACATCAAATGGGCCGCACCACACAACGGGCCCACAGACATCGACGGATTGTCGCTTATGTCCGGACCGGACAACCGCATCCTCGAAAAGGGCGGATACACGGTCACCCTCGGCAAGGGAGGTATCGAATGGCGGCCGAGCCGCCGATCCACCCGCCGACGACCACCCCGCAACTACTACTTCAACCCTCATCAGATCGTCAAAAGAGGGGACGGCGCAGACGACACGGATCCGCCGTGATCGCCGGCCTCGCCGATCATCGTGGACACCCAACGAAAAAACCCCGGCCGAAGCCGGGGTCTATCCGCTCAAAATTGTGGGCGAAGGGGGACTTGAACCCCCACGTCCCGAAGGACACTGGCACCTGAAGCCAGCGCGTCTGCCATTCCGCCACTCGCCCAAAACAACCGGGGGAGCGTATCAGGTCTGCGGGATGATCCCCAACTCGCGCCCACGGCTTCTGATCAGCTTACGGCCCAGGTCACAGTCCTGCGTGTGCGCCCCTGACCTGGTGTAATTCGATTCTCAGAGTTCTCATGGTGACGGCTGAACAACCAGGGCCGATACCATGCAGGAGAAACAAAGGGTGGTGCAACACGCGCCGGACTCGAGGCAGGCGGTGAGATGAGTAACCAGAGAGGTCTGGTTTCACGCATCGAGCGCAAACTCGAGAACACGGTGGGTGATGCCGTTGCCCGGGTATTCGGTGGGTCGATCGTTCCGCAAGAAGTAGAAGAACTACTGCGCCGGGAGGCCGCCGATGGTGTGCAAACGCTGCAGGGCGGCCGTTTTTTGGCGCCCAACGACTACGTCATTACCCTCAGTGGGTCCGACTTTGAGAAGGTCAGCGCCGATCGCGATCTCACATCGGACACTTTTGCCAAACACTTGGGGGGATACATCCAGGAACAAGGGTGGCAAACGTATGGTGATGTCGTTGTCAGGTTCGAGCACTCGCCCAACCTGCACACTGGCCAATACCGTGCGCGTGGCGTCGTCAATCCGGACGCCAGCCCCCACCCGACCGCAGGCGCAACCGCCCCAGCAGAATCGAAAGATGCGTTCACCGCAGAACCAGGAGTACCACCGATGAGCGACAACCCGAGTTACCGCGGCGACCAGGGTCAGGGGCGGCCCGCCGACGACTACTACGAGGACCGCGACCGCTACGCCCGCCCGGCCGACGAGCCGCGTGGTGGCACTCCCGCTCCCGAGCAGCGCGGCCCGTACCCGCCCGACCAGGAGCGTCCCGGCTACACCCCGCCGAACGAGCCGGGCTACCCGCCGCGTGGCGGCTACCCCGAGCAGGGCGGCTACCAGCAGGGCTACCCCAGCCAGGGCGGCTACGAGCAGCGTCCCCCGGCCGGCTACGGCGGCGGCTACGACCAGGGCTACCGGCAGCCGCCTCCCGGCTACGGCCCGCCGCCGCAGGCGCCCTACGGCCCGCCCGCCGGCGGTGGCTACAACGCCCCGTCCGGTGACTACGACTACGGCCGCGCACCGGGCCGCCACGAGGAGCCCGGCTACGGGCGTCCCGAGTCCCGCCCGGGCTACCCCGACCAGGGCGGCTACGAGCAGCAGCAGGGCTATCCCGGCCAGGGCGGTGGCTACGGCCGCCAGGACTACGCCCAGCCCGACTACCCCCGCTACGAGCAGGGGGCGGGCTACGCCGAACCGGGACGTGACTACGACTACGGCCAGCCCGCCGGCGGCGGCTACGCCGGCTACGGCCAGCCGGCCCAGGGTGACTACCCCGGCGCCGCCCACAACGTCACCCTGCAGCTCGACGACGGCAGCGGGCGCACCTACCAGCTGCGTGAGGGCGCCAACGTCATCGGCCGCGGGCAGGACGCCCAGTTCCGGCTCCCCGACACCGGGGTTTCGCGCCGGCATCTGGAGATCCGCTGGGATGGCCAGGTGGCGCTGCTCTCCGACCTCAACTCGACCAACGGGACGACGGTCAACAACGCGCCCGTCCAGGAATGGCAGCTGGCCGACGGTGACGTCATCCGGCTCGGCCACTCCGAGATCATCGTCCGCGTTCACTGAGGTCGGCGGGGGGCCGAGCCTTGGGCGAAGCTGGGTGGCTTCACCCTCGTCGGCCCCGGCGTCCCAGTATCGTGACGGTGCCGAAGTCGGCCCGGTGTCAGCGGGTATCGCCGGGACGGCGACAGCGGTGCGAGGACGGAGAGGACGCCGGATGCAGGGACTAGTTCTGCAGCTGACGCGCGCCGGCTTCCTGCTGTTGCTGTGGCTGTTCATCTGGTCGGTCCTGCGCATCCTGCGCAACGACATCTACGCCCCGACCGGGGCTGTCATGGTGCGCCGCGGTCTGGCCCTGCGCGGTGCGCTGCTGCCCTCGCGTCAGCACCGCAGTAATGCCCGCTACCTTGTGGTGACCGACGGTGCGCTGGCCGGCACCCGCATCACGCTGGGCAGCCAACCGGTGCTCATCGGCCGCGCCGACGACTCCACGCTGGTGCTGACCGACGACTACGCCTCCACCCGGCACGCCCGGCTGTCCCAGCGGGGTTCGGACTGGTACGTCGAAGACCTAGGATCGACCAACGGCACATACCTCGACAGGGCGAAGGTGACCACGGCAGTTCGCGTTCCGATCGGCACGCCGGTACATATCGGCAAGACGGTAATTGAGCTGCGCCCGTGACCCTCGTCCTGCGCTACGCCGCCCGAAGCGACCGCGGCCTGGTTCGCGCCAACAACGAAGACTCCGTCTACGCCGGAGCGCGCCTGCTGGCCCTGGCCGACGGTATGGGTGGCCACGCCGCCGGTGAGGTGGCCTCCCAGCTGGTGATCGCCGCCCTGGCCCATCTCGACGACGACGAGCCCGGCGGGGACCTGCTGAGCAAGCTCGACGAGGCGGTGCACGACGGCAACACGGCGATCGCCGCGCACGTGGAGATGGAACCCGAGCTCGAGGGCATGGGCACCACGCTCACCGCAATCTTGTTCGCGGGCAACAGGCTTGGGCTGGTGCACATCGGCGACTCGCGTGGATACCTGCTGCGCGACGGCGAACTCACCCAGATCACCAAGGACGACACCTTCGTCCAGACCCTAGTCGACGAGGGCCGGATCACCGCCGAGGAGGCGCACAGCCATCCGCAGCGCTCGTTGATCATGCGCGCGCTGACCGGGCACGAGGTGGAGCCGACGCTGATCATGCGCGAGGCCCGCGAGGGTGACCGCTACCTGCTGTGCTCCGACGGGCTGTCCGATCCGGTCAGCTTCGAGACCATCCAGGAAGCGCTGCAGATCGACGACGTCGCCGAAAGTGCCGACCGGCTCATCGAACTGGCGCTGCGCGGTGGCGGACCGGACAACGTCACCGTGGTGGTGGCCGACGTCGTCGACTACGACTACGGCGGCCAGACCCAGCCGATCCTGGCCGGAGCGGTCTCCGGGGACGACGATCACGTCGCGCCCCCCAACACCGCGGCCGGGCGCGCCTCGGCCATCAACCCCCGGCCTAACGTCGCCAAGCGGGTGATGGCCGAACCCGAGCCGCCGCCAAAGCCGCGCTCCCGCAAGCGAATTGTCATCGTTGCCGCCCTCGTGGCGTTGCTCGCGATCGCCGGGTTGGTCGTGGGCCGAGAGGTCATCCGCAGCAACTACTACGTCAGCGCCTACAACGGCACGGTCGCGATCATGCGCGGCATTCAGGGTTCGATGCTGGGCTACCCGCTGCAGGAGCCCTACCTGCTGGGCTGCCTCAACGACCGAAACGAGCTGTCCCAGATCAGCTACGGGCAGGCCACCGACAACCTGGGCTGCCAGCTGATGCGGCTGCAGGATCTGCGGCCCTCCGAGCGCACGCAGGTCTCGGCCGGACTGCCCGCGGGCAGCCTGGACAACGCGATCGGCCAGCTTCGCGAACTGGCGCGCGGTTCGCTGCTGCCGCCCTGCGCCCCGCCAACCCCGACACCGGCACCCACTCCGACACCGGCACCGTCGTCGGCCCCCGCTCCGAGCCCGGCACCCACCAGCGCCTCGCGCTCAGCGGCGCCCACGCCGACATCGGCGGCACCGCGCACCACCACGGTGCCCTCACCGAGCCCGTCGCCGACTGCCACCAGTGGTGAAAGTGCCACGGCAGCAACGGAGTCCGTGGTGCCGACCGCGCCGCCGAGCCCGTCGCCGACCGTGACCCAGTTGCCCGCGCCGCCGCAGAAGCCGGGTGTGGACTGCCGGGCGGCGGCATGAGCACCCAACCGCAGGCCCCCGTGACGGTGGCGCCGGTGGCCCCGACCCGACGCAACACCGAGTTGGCGCTGCTGATCTTCGCGACGCTGATCACCGCGGTCGCGCTGATGATCGTGGAGGCCAACCAGGAGCAGGGGATGAGCTGGGATCTGGCCAGCTCCACCCTTGCCTTCCTGACTCTGTTCATCTGCGCGCACCTGGCGATCCGGCGCTTCGCGCCCTACGCCGACCCGGTGCTGCTACCGATCGTCGCGCTGCTCAACGGCCTTGGCCTGGTGATGATCCACCGGCTCGATCTGGTCCCCGGCGAGCTGGCGGCATCGGCCCAGGGCCCCAGCGACTCTCAGCAGATGTTGTGGACGCTGGTCGGTGTCGTCGGCTTCTCGTTGGCTCTCGTCTTCCTCAAGGACCACCGGATCCTGGCCCGCTACGGCTACGTCTGCGGCCTGGTCGGCCTGGTGTTGCTCGTCATTCCCGCGCTGCTGCCGGCCAGATTCTCCGAGACCAACGGCGCCAAGATCTGGATTCGCTTCCCGGGCTTCAGCATTCAGCCCGCGGAGTTCTCCAAGATTCTGCTGCTGATCTTCTTCGCCTCGGTCCTGGTGGCCAAGCGCAACCTGTTCACCAGCGCCGGCAAGCACGTCCTGGGCATGGACCTGCCTCGGCCGCGCGACCTCGCGCCGCTGCTCGTGGCGTGGATCGCCTCGGTCGGTGTGATGGTGTTCGAGAAGGACCTCGGCACCTCACTGCTGCTGTACGCGTCGTTTCTGGTGATGGTCTACATCGCCACCGAGCGGTTCAGCTGGGTTGCCATCGGCTTGACGTTGTTCGCCGCGGGCAGCGTGGTGGCCTACCACCTGTTCGGCCATGTTCGGGTGCGCGTGCAGACCTGGCTGGACCCGTTCGCCGACCCCGAGGGCGCCGGCTACCAGATGGTGCAGTCGCAGTTCAGCTTCGCCACCGGCGGCATCTTCGGCACCGGCCTGGGTAACGGCCAGCCCGGGACCGTGCCCGCCGCGTCGACGGACTTCATCATCGCCGCCGTCGGCGAGGAGCTCGGCCTGGTCGGCCTGGCCGGCGTGCTGCTGCTGTACACAATCCTGATCGTGCGCGGGCTGCGCACCGCGATCGCGGTGCGGGACAGCTTCGGCAAGCTGCTGGCCGCGGGGCTGGCCTCCACACTGGCCATCCAGCTGTTCATCGTCGTCGGCGGTGTCACCGGACTGATCCCGCTGACCGGCCTCACCACACCGTGGATGTCCTACGGCGGCTCATCGCTGGTGGCCAACTACCTGCTGCTGGCGATCCTGGTGAAGATCTCCCACGCCGCGCGGCGGCCGATCATGACCAACCCGCACACCCCGATCGCGGCGGCCAGCACCGAGGTGATCGAGCGAGTATGAACACCTCACTGCGACGTATCTCGATCATGATCATGGCGTTGATCGTGCTGCTGCTGGTCAACGCGACGGTCACCCAGGTGTTCCGCGCTGACGGCCTGCGGGCCGATCCGCGCAACCAGCGGGTGCTGCTCGACGAGTACTCCCGGCAGCGCGGGCAGATCACCGCGGGCGGCCAGCTGCTGGCCTACTCGGTGTCCACCAGCGGCCATTACCGGTTCCTGCGGGTGTACCCGAATCCCTTTGCGTACGCACCGGTTACGGGCTTCTACTCGCTGCGCTACTCCAGCAGCGGCCTGGAGCGTGCCGAGGACACCATTCTCAACGGCTCCGACCAGCGCCTGTTCGGCCGCAGGCTGGCCGACTTCTTCACCGGCCGCGATCCGCGCGGCGGCAACGTCGACACGACGATCATCCCGCGGGTGCAGCAGGCCGCGTGGGAAGCGATGGAGCAGGGCTGCAACGGGCCGTGCAAGGGCTCGGTGGTGGCGCTGGAGCCGTCCACCGGCAAGATCCTGGCGATGGTGTCCGCGCCGTCCTACGACCCCAATCTGCTGGCCACCCACGACACCGAGGAGCAGGGCAAGGCCTGGCAGCAGTTGCGCGACGACCCCGGCTCGCCGCTGACCAACCGGGCCATCGCCGAGACCTTCCCGCCCGGCTCCACGTTCAAGGTGATCACCACCGCCGCCGCGCTGCAGGCCGGCGTCAGCGATACCGACCAACTGACCGCCGCCCCCCAGATTCAGCTGCCCAACAGCACCGCGACCTTGGAGAACTACGGCGGCACCCCGTGCGGTGACGGCCCGACGGCCTCGCTGCGCGACGCATTCGCCCGATCCTGCAATACCGCCTTCGTCGAACTGGGTATCCGGGTGGGTGCCGAAGCACTGCGCAGCACCGCGCAAGCGTTCGGGCTGGATAGTGCACCGGCGCCGATCCCGTTGGAGGTCGCCGAGTCCACCACCGGCCCGATCGTCGACGCCGCGGCGCTGGGAATGTCGAGTATGGGTCAGAAGGACGTGGCTGTGACGCCGTTGCAGAACGCGGAGGTGGCGGCAACGATCGCCAACTCCGGGGTGCTGATGCAGCCCTACCTGGTCGACAGCCTCAAGGGGCCCGACCTGTCGAACATCGCCACCACCGCGCCGCAGGAGCAGCGGCGTGCGGTTTCTCCCCAGGTCGCCG
This sequence comes from Mycobacterium sp. NBC_00419, assembly GCF_036023875.1. Taxonomy (NCBI): domain Bacteria; kingdom Bacillati; phylum Actinomycetota; class Actinomycetes; order Mycobacteriales; family Mycobacteriaceae; genus Mycobacterium; species Mycobacterium sp. NBC_00419. Next base: position 2,819,114 of record NZ_CP107931.1, on the reverse strand, counting down.
CTAAGCTAACTGATTTGATGATCGGTGCCGAACAGCTCACCCAGCAAAAGGGAGCGATTCCGGGCGTCCAGATCGCCTCCAAGACCGGTACCGCCGAGCACGGCACCGACCCGAGGAACACCCCACCACATGCTTGGTACATCGCGTTCGCCCCGGCACAGAACCCGAAGGTCGCAATCGCGGTGCTGATCGAGAACGGCGGCGACCGCCTCTCCGCAACCGGTGGGTCGCTGGCCGCGCCGATCGGGCGGGCAACTATTGCGGCGGCATTGCAGGGGGCATCGTGAGCCCGCGCAGTCGAGCGAAGCGAGGCAAGCCATGAGCCCGCGCAGTCGAGCGAAGCGAGGCAAGCCATGAGCCCGCGCGTGGGAGTGACGCTGTCCGGCCGGTACCGGCTGCAGCGCCTCATTGCGACCGGCGGCATGGGCCAGGTGTGGGAGGCCGTCGACAGCCGGCTGGGCCGGCGGGTGGCCGTGAAGGTGCTCAAGGCGGAGTACTCCTCTGACCCCGAGTTCGTCGAGCGGTTCCGCGCCGAGGCGCGCACCGTCGCGATGCTCAACCACCCCGGGATCGCGGCCGTGCACGACTACGGCGAGACCGACATGGACGGCGAGGGCCGCACCGCCTATCTGGTGATGGAACTGGTCAACGGCGAGCCGCTGAACTCCGTCATCAAGCGCACCGGCCGGCTGTCGTTGCGCCACGCCCTGGACATGCTGGAGCAGACCGGGCGCGCGCTGCAGGTGGCGCACGCCGCCGGTCTGGTGCACCGCGACGTCAAGCCAGGCAACATCCTCATCACCCCGACCGGCCAGGTGAAGCTGACCGACTTCGGTATCGCCAAGGCCGTCGACGCCGCCCCCGTCACCCAGACGGGCATGGTGATGGGCACCGCGCAATACATCGCGCCCGAACAGGCCCTGGGCCACGACGCCACCGCCGCCAGCGACGTCTACGCGTTGGGAGTTGTTGGCTACGAAGCGGTTTCGGGCAAGCGTCCGTTCGTCGGCGACGGCGCCCTGACGGTGGCGATGAAGCACATCAAGGAGACACCGGCGCCGCTGCCCGCCGACCTGCCGCCCAATGTGCGTGAGCTCATCGAGATCACCCTGGTGAAGAACCCGGGCATGCGCTACCGCAACGGCGGCCAGTTCGCCGACGCGGTCGGCGCGGTGCGCGCCGGTCGTCGTCCCCCGCGGCCGAACTCCGCACCGACCATCCGGGCCACCCCCGCGGCGATCCCCGGCAGTTCGCCGCGACTGCCCGCCGTCGCACCCACCCCCGCACCGCGTCCGCGCCCGGCCACCGGCGGACACCGCACCCAGCCGGCCCGCCGAACCTTCTCCTCGGGTCAGCGCGCGCTGCTGTGGGCAGCCGGCGTGCTGGGCGCCCTGGCGATCATCAGCGCGATCCTGATCGTGCTGGCCGACCGCGACCGGCGCAACACACCGCCGGTGCAACGCACGGAGACCGAGACGGTCACGCCGAGCCCCAGCGCGCAGCCCGCCCCGTCGGGCTGGGATGGAACCGGTCTGGTGATCCGGTTCGCCGCGATCGAACACGCCCACCCCGACGACGAGACACCGTCATGACCACCCCGCAGCATCTGTCGGATCGCTACGAACTGGGCGAGATCCTGGGCTTCGGCGGCATGTCCGAGGTGCATCTGGCCCGCGACACCCGTCTGCACCGCGACGTGGCGGTCAAGGTGCTGCGCGCTGACCTGGCCCGCGACCCCAGCTTCTATCTGCGGTTCCGCCGCGAAGCCCAGAACGCCGCGGCGCTGAACCATCCGGCGATCGTGGCCGTCTACGACACCGGCGAGGCCGAGACGGCGACCGGCCCGCTGCCCTACATCGTGATGGAGTACGTCGACGGGGTGACGCTGCGCGACATCGTCCACACCGACGGTCCGATGCCGCCGCGGCGGGCCATCGAGGTGATCGCCGACGCCTGCCAGGCGCTGAACTTCAGCCACCAGCACGGCATCATCCACCGCGACGTCAAGCCGGCCAACATCATGATCTCCAAGACCGGCGCGGTGAAGGTGATGGACTTCGGCATTGCCCGCGCACTGGCCGACGCCGGCAACAGCGTCACCCAGACCGCCGCGGTGATCGGCACCGCCCAGTACTTGTCCCCGGAGCAGGCCCGCGGCGAGTCCGTCGACGCCCGCTCGGACGTCTACTCGCTGGGCTGTGTGCTCTACGAGGTCCTCACCGGCGAGCCGCCTTTCGTCGGTGATTCGCCGGTGGCGGTGGCCTACCAGCACGTCCGTGAAGACCCGGTGCCGCCGTCGCAGAAGCATTCGGGCATCTCTGCCGAACTCGACGCCGTCGTCCTCAAGGCGTTGGCCAAGAACCCCGAGAACCGCTATCAGACGACGGCCGAGATGCGCACCGACCTGGTTCGGGTGCACAACGGCGAGGCGCCCGAAGCACCCAAGGTGTTCACCCCTGCCGAGCGCACCTCGATGATGAACGCCACCCCCGGCGTGCCGTCACGCTCCGAGACCACCGACGAGATTCCGCGGCCGGGCCAGTTCGTCGAGCGGGACCGCTCCGGCGGCTCGATCGGGCGCTGGCTGATCGCCGTCGCGGTGCTGGCGATACTCACCGTCGTGGTGACGGTCGCGATCAACATGGTCAGTGGCAGTCCGCGCGACGTGCAGGTGCCCGACGTGCGGGGCCAGGCTTCAGCCGATGCGATCGCGGCCCTGCAGAACAAGGGCTTCAAGATCCGCACCCAGCAGAAGCCGGACAACACGGTGCCGCCCGACCATGTCATCAATACCGATCCGGCGGGCAATTCGCAGGCCGGGGCGGGCGACGAGGTCGTCATCAACGTCTCCACCGGGCCCGAGCAGCGCGAGGTTCCTGACGTGTCCTCGCTGAGCTACGCCGAGGCGGTGCAGAAGCTCAAGGCCGCCGGGTTCGGCAAGTTCAAGCAGACCGACTCGGCGTCGGCGCCGGAGCAGAAGGACAAGGTGCTCTCGACGATCCCGCCGGCCAATCAGACCTCGGCGATCACCAACGAGATCACGATCGTCGTGGGCTCGGGGCCACAGACCGCGGCGGTACCCGTGGTGTCCGGGCAGACGGTGGACGTCGCGGGACAGATTCTCACCGCCTCGGGCTTCCTGAAGTTCTTCCCCGTTCCGGTCGACGGCACCGAGCCCAACGGCCAGGTCGTCGGCTCGGAGCCGGCGGCGGGACAGATCGTTCCCCAGGACACCGTGATCCAGGTCCAGGTGTCCAAGGGCAACCAGTTCGTGATGCCCGACCTCAAGGGTCAGTTCTGGCTGGACGCCGAACCGAATCTGCGGGCACTGGGGTGGACGGGTGTGATGATCAAGGGCCCCAATGCCGACAACAGCGGCGTCCGCAGCAATGGCGTGGTCACCCAGAGTCCCGCGGCGGGCACCGCCGTGGACTTCGGAGCGACGGTCACGCTCAGCTTCGCGTCGTAGCCGGGGTAGCCGGGCCTCAACCCCCGGTCGCTGCGCTCCTGCCCGCCGCTAACAGCGGGTCGTTGGCGGTCGCGTGCCGCACGGTGTCGGCCACTTCCTGCTCGAGCCGGCTCACCAGAGTCTCGGCGGGCGCGGCGCCGCAGTAGCCCAGCCAATTGGCCAGCATCCGGTGACCGCCCTCGGTCAGGATCGACTCGGGGTGGAACTGCACCCCGTGGATGGGCAGCTCAACGTGGCGCACCGCCATGATCACGCCGCCGCGAGTTTTCGCTGTCACCTCGAGCTCGGCGGGCACCGTCTCGGGCAGGATCGTCAGCGAGTGGTAGCGCGTCGCGGTGAAGGGATTCGGAAGCCCTTGCAGCACACCGGCATTCGTGTGATAGACGGTGCTGGTCTTGCCGTGCAGCAGTTCGGGCGCCCGGTCCACCGTGCCACCGAAGGCCACGCCGATCGCCTGGTGACCCAGGCAGACCCCCAGCAGCGGTGTACCCGACGCCGCGCACGCGCGCACCAGCGGGATAGAGGCCCCTGCGCGCTCGGGTGTGCCCGGGCCGGGACTCAGCAGGACGCCGTCGAATTCCGCGGCGACAGCGTCGGCGTTGACCAGGCGGGCATCGTCGTTGCGCCAGACCTGCGCGTGCACGCCTAGCTGGCCCAGATACTGGACCAGGTTGAACACGAAGCTGTCGTAGTTGTCGACGACCAAGACCTGCACCGTGCAAGGTTACCTGGGACTATCGCCTCAATATCCGACAGGACCGGCGGGCTGGGCGTAGCGCATCCGCACCGGTTCGGTGTAGCCGGCGACCTCGACGTCGGAGCGCACCTGCTCGCTGTATCCGAGCCCGAACCGCACCACGTACTGCTTGTAGAGCGTGACGAGCGGCGCGGCGCCCAGCGCGGCCTGCATTGCGCCCGCGTCGCCGATCGCGGTGACGACGTACGGCGGGCTGTAGGTGCGGCCGTTGAGCAGCAGGGTGTTGCCCACACAACGGGGCGCGGAGGTGTTGATGATCCGCTGGTCCTGCATCTGGATCGCCTCGGCGCCAGCGCTCCACAGCGCGTTCAGGACGGCCTCGATGTCCTGCTGATGGACCACCAGGTCGTCCGGGGACGCGTCGCGGGGAAAGCGGCCGTTGGCGTCGCGCTGCGCGTCCGAGAGCGTCACCACCAGGCCGGGGCCGTGCACCGGCTCCAGCCCGGCGTCACCGGCGAGCTCGTCGGCGCGGGCTTTCATCGCCGTCAGCGCCGTGCCTGCCGAGGCACCATGGGTGGAGTCCACCTGGGCGGCCAGGGCATCACGCTGGGCGCTGAGCCGGTCGACGGAGTTCTGCGCGTCGTGCACCAGGTCCACCAGCCGTGGTGCATCGCTGCGGCGGATCTCACCGCCACCGGAGACCCCGTGGGTGGCGGCCAGCAGCAGACCGGCCAGCAGGCACACCACCGGGACGCCGTAGCGCCACGCCGAGTGCGGGGCCGCGGTCGTCGTCGGTGCCGCGTGTGTCTGGTCGCGGCGTCGCTGCGTTAATCTCATAGTCGATCTGCGCACCATCGTCGCACCGATTCGTCCCGAAGGTACCCATGCCCAAGTCCAAGGTTCGCAAGAAGAACGACTTCACCGTCAAGTCGGTCAGCCGTACCCCGGTGAAGGTGAAGGCCGGACCGTCGAGCGTGTGGTTCGTCGTGCTGTTCATCGGTCTGATGCTGATCGGGCTGATCTGGCTGCTGGTGTTCCAGCTTGCGGCCTCCGGGTACGACACCCCCAGCGCGCTGCAGTGGATGTCGAACCTGGGCCCCTGGAACTACGCGATCGCGTTTGCCTTCATGATCACAGGGTTGTTGCTCACGATGCGGTGGCGGTGAGTGTCGGCGACATCCGTTTGGGCTTGCGGCTGTGCGCCGGCCGTTACCGTGCTGGCAACCTACTGGTAAACCAATCACATCGATGTGATTCATCCCCATTGTTGATAGCGCCTGTGGATAACTGCATTCCCCACGGTGAAGGCAGCCGAGGACCCCGTGCAGCAAACTGAGTGGGCGCCCAATCCGGCGGGTATCGCAGCTCTCGGCCTCGTGGGTTTTGTGATGGCTATCGCCTGTGTGACCGTGGTCACAGACCCTCCGGGGCGCATTCTCACCGGCGTTGCCGCGGTGGGCCTCATTCTGTTTGCAACCGGCTCCTGGCGTGCCCGGCCCCGGCTGGCAATCACGCCTGAGGGCCTGGTGTACCGCGGCTGGTTCCGTTCACAGACTTTGCGGAACCCGGACATCTCGCTGATCCGCATCACCGAGTTCCGGCGCATCGGCCGCAAAGTCCGACTTTTGGAAATCGACACCACCGACAACCGGCTGATCGTGCTCAGCCGGTGGGACCTGGGTACCGAGCCGCTGACCGTGCTCGACGCGCTCACCGCCGCGGGCTACGCCGGGCGGTGAGCTGGGCAGCGCCCAGACGTCAGGAGATGGTGATCGACTCGATCACGACCGCCTCGGTGGGCCGGTCGTTGCGATCGACGGAGGTGGTGGCGATGGCGTCGACGACCTTCTGCGACTCCGGGTCGACGACCTCACCGAAAATGGTGTGCCGGCGATTCAGATGCGGGGTCGGGCCCACCGTGATGAAGAACTGCGAGCCGTTGGTGCCCGGCCCGGCGTTGGCCATGGCCAGCAGGTACGGCTTGTCGAACTGCAGCTCACCGTGGAACTCGTCGGCGAACTTGTAGCCCGGCCCGCCGCGGCCGGTGCCGGTCGGGTCGCCGCCCTGGATCATGAAGCCGTCGATGACGCGGTGGAACACCGCACCGTCGTAGAAGGGGCCTGCGGTGCTGCCCGACGCGTTCTGCGTCGAGTACTCCTTGGTGCCCTGGGCCAGGCCGACGAAGTTGGCAACGGTCTTGGGGGCGTGATTGCCGAACAGGGCGATCTTGATATCGCCGCGGTTGGTGTGCAGGGTCGCTGTCGCGGTCGCAATGGGGCTCGTCACGAATTCACAGTGTGCCACTAGCGCCCGCTGCGCCATCTCCCGGCCACCCGGTGCAGGGGTGTGGCAGTGTTGAGCCATGGGCCGAAAGACCGAACCGAAGCTCACCTCCCGGCAGCGTCTGAACCGCGGACTGCACTACACCGCGGTCGGCCCGGTCGACGTCACGCGCGGTGTGGTCGGGTTGACCGTGCACTCGGCCGAGTCGGCCGCCGCGGGCGTGCGCCGCCGATACCGCAACACCCGCGCCGCCCGCCAGCAATTGGCCCTGGAGGCGGCCGCGGTCAAACAAGTGGTCTCCGAGTTGCCTGCCGCCCTGCAGGAGGCGCGCACAGCGCCCCATCGCCGGCGGCGCCTACTGGTGTTCGGCGGTCTCGGCCTGGCGACACTGGTCGGCGGTGCGGTGGCGTTCAGCATCGTGCGCCGCTCCATGCAGCCCGAGCCGTCCGCGCTGCCCCCCAGCGTCGAGGTCGCCCCGAAGCCGTAGTGGCCATGGCCGTTAGCGTCTTCGACCTGTTCTCGATCGGCATCGGCCCCTCGAGTTCGCACACTGTCGGGCCGATGCGGGCCGCCGCCCGCTTTGTCACCCGGCTCGCCGAACGGGGTGTCCTCGGCTCGACCGAACGGATTCGGGTGCACCTGTACGGATCCCTCGGGGCCACCGGAGCCGGGCACGGAACCGTCGGCGCGGTGGTGCTCGGGCTGGCCGGTGCCGATCCTGAGACCGTGGACCCCGCCGAGGTGACCAGTCGCGTGCAGGCCGTGCGCGACACCGGACGCCTGGTGCTAGGTGGTGGCCGGACCATCGACTTCGATATCGACTCCGACATCGCACTTCGCCTGGACCGCTTGGATTTTCACTCCAACGGCATGGCCTTCGAGGCACTCGGCGGCGGCGGGGAGCCGCTCGACCGGCGGATCTACTTCTCCGTCGGCGGCGGAGCGGTGCTCGACGAGGACGAGGCGGCGGCACCGGTTGGTGGCCTCGCCGAGGTGCCCTATCCGTTCGGTACCGCAAAGGAATTGGTGGCACTCGCTGTCGGTCGCCGGTGCAGCATCGCCGAGTTGATGGCCGACAACGAGCGGGCACTGGGCCGCCACGAGGACCTCCGCGCGGGTGTGTTGGAGATCTGGGCGGTGATGCAGGACTGCGTGCGCGCCGGTCTGGCCCACCGCGGCGTGTTGCCGGGCGGGCTGGCGGTCAAGCGCCGAGCCGGCGCACTGGCTGTCCAGTTGGAGGCCAAACCCGACGACCCGTTGTACGCGCTGGACTGGACGACGGTGTACGCGCTGGCCGTCAACGAGGAGAACGCCGACGGCGGCCGGGTCGTCACCGCACCGACCAATGGCGCCGCCGGGGTGATTCCCGCTGTGCTGCATTACTATTCGCGCTTCGTCACCGGGGCATCGGACGACGGGGTGGTGCAGTTCCTGCTGACCGCGGCCGCGATCGGTGTGCTGTTCAAGGCGAATGCGTCGATCTCCGGTGCCGAGGTGGGCTGTCAGGGTGAGGTCGGCTCAGCGTGCTCGATGGCCGCGGCCGGGCTGACGGCGGTGCTCGGCGGGACGCCGGCACAGGTGGAGAACGCTGCCGAGATCGGCATCGAGCACAACCTCGGGCTCACCTGCGATCCGGTGGGCGGCCTGGTGCAGATTCCGTGCATCGAACGCAACGCGGTGGCCGCGGTCAAGGCCATCACTGCCGCGCGGATGGCGATGCACGGCGACGGCACCCATTACGTGAGCCTCGACACCGCCATCAAGACCATGCGCGAGACGGGGGCCGATATGGCCGAGAAGTACAAGGAGACCGCCAAGGGCGGACTCGCCCTCAACGTCGTGGAGTGCTGAGCACGTAAGGGCTGGTGACCACTTCTGGAAGTTGGCGGTCATCAATTCCGCCAACTGGTTGGACCAGCTAACCCAGCTGTGCTAATTTCGCGCAACCTTTCCATAACAGCTGGTCACCAGGGGGTCGCCGTGACGATGTCAAGGATTTCGGCTGGGCTGGGGTCTGCCGCCGTCGTGCTGGGCCTGTCGATCGTGGGCCCGCAGGCAATCGCCGCAGCCGACAGCGGCAACGGGGATTCGTCTGCTGCGCCGAGTTCTACCACCGGACGCCACCAGCGGGCGGCAGCGACTGCACCCGCCGGCCGCGCAGGTGGAGCCGCTACCACCAGCGGCCACACTGCCGCTACGCGGTTGCGTTCTGCGGCCGCAGTGCCGGTCGGTACCGTGCCGCCGAGTTCACCAACTCACCTCACGGCGTCAGCCGCAGCCCGCCGCGCGACGGTGGACTCGGTTGACAAGGGATTGAACCGGACCGCGGCGGTGGGCGAGCCGGTGCCGACGCGGAGTCCGGATCCGATCGAGTCAGAGCTCGTCGCGGCCCACGATCAGACCCGCTCGGCGAGCGCGACGGCGTCCGGCGGCGCAGCAAGCACCGGGGTCTCGGCGCGAGTCTTCAATTCCCCACCGCAACTGACGCCGGCCGATCCGCTCGGCGGACTCAACGCTGCGGTAACCCGCTGGTTCGACGGCACCGCGTCGCTGCTGGGCAACCTGCCCGCTTCGCCGATCAGCGAGTTCCTCCAAGGTGCACTACTGCTGGTCAGGCGTACCCTCTTCAACCAGACTCCCACCGTCGATCCGATCAATTTCATGATCGAGCCGAACGGTGAGACGGTCGGAAGCCTCAAGGCCGTCGACCCCGAGGGCGATGCGCTGACCTATTCGCTGGCACAGCAGCCAACCTATGGGACGGTCCAGATCACGCCGGATGGGGTGTACACCTACATTCCCGGACCCGACTTCAACGGCTATGACTCCTTCACCGCGACCGTCAGTGATCGTGGATTCAACCTGCTCGATCCATTCTCGAGCCGGTCGACCGAGGCGTTCGTGGAGGTTCCCTACTGGTCACAGGGCGGCTACTCCAGGGGGTTCACCGTCACCAATCTCACCGGAAGTTCCATTACCCTCAGCAAGTTCGTTTACGACCGCGCCAATTTCGAGGGCTCGGTCGGATCGCCGCCCGTCGGCACGGTGCTGAAACCCGGCGACACGGTCCGCTTCGAGAGCACGCAGTACCTCAACCCCGCCAGCAACTATCAGACCACCGCAACCTTCACGAGCACCGCGCCGGACGGCACGCCCCGCAAGTGGGCAGTGAATATGTACGTCGACTCCCTCTCAGTGGTGAATCCGGACAATTCGAAGGCTTCGTGCACCACGGGCGACTGCACCTTCACCCGGCCCGACGGCTGGACTCAAAACGGGAACACCTACCTTGTCGACCCGGCCGGCAGCACCTACACGATCGATAGCGGACAAGGCCAGAAGCAAGCCCAAATTCTCAACTCGCTGTGTAGCAACGGCTCGGCCAAGTGCAGCTTCTCACCCAAGACCTTCGAACAGACTCAAACGAAACCCCGCGTAGTAGCCACCGCGGAGAACAAGGGCTCGACGACGATCACGTCGACCTTCACTCGGACGGAGACAAGTGAGACGACGACGAGCCTGACTCTGTCACTGAGCGCGAAGGCCACGATTCTGCAGCTGGTCGAACTCGGGATCAGCCGGGAAAGCACCCAGAGTTGGACTGAAAGCACGCAGTACCAATTCTCGATACAGCAGCCCATCGAGCCGAACTCGGTCGGAATCCTGGAAGCTCGCGACCCCATCAAGCGGGTTACCGGTGACTTCGTCGCGACGATCGGGAACACCACCTACCGACTGAACGACGTCACCTTCGAGACCCCCGATCCTGATCCGACTCGGCCCGATGGCGGCCGGCCCGTATACACGGTCAGGACCGTGCCGCTGGCAGCCGCCGTCTGAAGGAGACCCGCTGACGGCGGACCGCACCCCCGCGCTGCGATCTTGCGCTGCGCGCCGGAACTCACGACTCGGTGTACGTAATTGCGCGGCGCCTGAAGAGCACGAATTCTTGTGGAGCCTAGGAGATTCGAACTCCTGACATCTGCCTTGCAAAGGCAGCGCTCTACCAACTGAGCTAAGGCCCCGAGTCAGTCGCGGTCGTCGAGGGTGTGCCAGGTTTCGCCGCGGCGGCCGATTCCGACCAGCACCGCGCCCGCAACCAGCACCGAAACCAGTACTGCAATCCTCACGGACGCCCCTCCCGTTGACCAGGACATCGTGGGCCTAGGAGGACTCGAACCTCCGACCTCTTCGTTATCAGCGAAGCGCTCTAACCACCTGAGCTATAGGCCCGTATTACGCATACGACCGAGCGCCGAGATTACCGCAAGCCGGGCACTGCACCCAAACCGGTCGATCAGTCCCGGTCAGCCAGGGTGACCTCAACGCCGCCGACGATGTCGGTGCTCAGGTTGTAGATGAACGCACCCACCGTGGCCATCGCGGTCAGCAGCACGATGTTCACCAGACCGATCAACGCGGCACCACCGAAGATCGTCCCGCTGGACACCAGCTCACCACCGCCGCCACTGGTGGCGGTCAGCAGATCGCCGACGTTGCTGTTCAGCTTGCTCCACACACCCATGCCGCCCAGCACCAGATACAGGAACGCCACGGCGATCATCCACACGAAGAACAGCGCCACCGACAGCAGCAGCGACACCTTCAGCGCGCTCCACGGGTCGATGTGCCGGATCTGCATGCTGGCACGCACCGGACCGCGAGAACGGTTGGCGGCGACCTGAATTCGCTGCATCGGGCTGGGGGACTTGGCTGGCGGTGCCTCCGCTGCCGGACGCTCCGGTGCGGGCTTGCGCGCCGGTACCGGCTTGGGCGGCGGACCCGACAGGTCGGGCAGCTCGCTGGCGTAGGCCTCCGGCCGGGCGACCTCGGTGCGCTCGGCCCGGGTCTCCGGGCGCGGTGCGGGTGGCTCGGCGTCCTGGCGGGCCGGTAGCGGGGCCTCCTGGCGGGCTGGCGGCTGGCCGCCGAGCGTCGACAGGTCGGGGGCCGCGGTGCCCGTGATGAAGCGGGTCACCCGGTCCTCGATGCTCGGTGAACCTGCCGGCGGGGCCGGCGGACGCGGCTCGGGCCACGGGCCACCCTCAGCGGCCGGACGCTGCGGCGCGGCCCCCGGGCGGGTCCGCGCGGCGCCCCGCTGCCACGGCGGGACATCAGCAGTACCGCCGTTGGGACCCGAGGCGGGCCGGGGCGCCGCCCGGTCCGCCGAGCCGTTCCCGTTGCCCGGACTCTCGCCCGGTCCGGTCTGACCCGGCTCGTTGGGTGCGCTCACCGCCAGCTCCTCACCTGTTTGCCCTGCGCCACGCTACGTCGCATCGGTTTCAGGGTCCGCGGCCACATCTTCCGCGTCCTCCTGCTCCTCGGCATTGCGGGCAATGGCTAACAGTGTGTCGCCCTCGCCCAGGTTCATCAAGCGAACGCCCTTTGTCTGGCGTCCGGCCTTGCGGACCTGGCGAGCCGCGGTACGGATGACACCGCCGCCGGAGGTGATGGCGAACACTTCACTGTCCTCATCGACGATCAGTGCGCCGACCAGGCTGCCGCGGCGCCGGTCGTACTGGATGGTCAGAATGCCCTTGCCGCCGCGACCCTGAGCCGTGTACTCCTCGATCGCGGTGCGCTTGGAATACCCGCCGGCCGTCGCGACCAGCAGATACGTCCCTTCACGGACCACGTTGAGTGACAGCAGACGGTCGTCCTCGTTGAACCGCATGCCCTGCACACCCGAGGTCGCCCGGCCCATCGGGCGCAGCGCCTCATCGGTGGCCGAGAACCGGATGGACTGGCCGTTGGCGCTGACCAGCAGCAGGTCGTCCTCCGCCGAGCACAGCACCGCGCCGACCAGTTCGTCGCCGTCACGCAGGTTGACCGCCACGATGCCGCCCGAGCGGTTGGAGTCGAAGTCGGACAGCTTGGACTTCTTCACCAGCCCGTTGCGGGTGGCCAGCACCAGATAGGGCGCGTCCTCGTAGCTCTTGATCTGGATGACCTGGGCGATGCGCTCCTCGGGCTGGAAGGCCAGCAGGTTGGCCACGTGCTGACCGCGCGCATTGCGCTGCGCCTCGGGCAGGTCGTAGGCCTTGGCGCGATACACCCGGCCCTGTGTCGTGAAGAACAGGATCCAGTCGTGGGTCGAGCACACGAAGAAGTGCCGCACGATGTCGTCCTGCTTGAGCGAGGCGCCCTGCACACCCTTGCCGCCGCGTTTCTGGCTGCGGTACAGGTCGGTCTTGGTGCGCTTGGCGTACCCGGTCTCGGTGATCGTCACGACCACGTCCTCGCGGGCGATCAGATCCTCGTCGGACACCTCGCCGTCGGCGGCGATGATGCGGGTGCGCCTGTCGTCGCCGTACTTGTCGACGATCTCCCTGAGTTCGTCGCGCACGATCGCCCGCTGACGTTCCGGCTTGGCCAGGATGTCCTCGAGGTCGGCGATCTCGGCTTCGATCTCGGCCAGTTGGTCGACGATCCGCTGGCGTTCCAGGGCGGCCAGGCGGCGCAGCTGCATATCCAGGATGGCTTGGGCCTGGATCTCGTCGACCTCGAGCAGCTCGATCAGGCCGGCCCGGGCGATGTCGACCGTGGCCGAGGCGCGGATCAGGGCGATCACCTCATCGAGCGCGTCGAGCGCCTTGACCAGACCGCGCAGGATGTGGGCCCGTTCGTTGGCCTTGCGCAGCCGGTAGGTGGTGCGCCGGACGATCACGTCGAGCTGATGGATGACGTAGTAGCGGATCATCTGGTCGATGCGCAGCGTGCGCGGCACCCCGTCGACGATCGACAGCATGTTGCAGCCGAAGCTGGTCTGCAGCTGGGTGTGCTTGTAGAGGTTGTTCAGCACCACCTTGGCCACGGCGTCGCGCTTGACCTCCACGACGATGCGCAGACCCACCCGGTCGCTGGACTGGTCCTCGATGTTGGAGATGCCGCCCAGCTTGCCGTCGCGGACCTGCTCGGCGATCGAGGTGATGAAGTTGTCGTGGTTGACCTGATATGGCAGCTCGGTGATCACGATGCCGGTGCGCCCGCGGGCGTCTTCCTCGATCTCGACGACACCGCGCATCCGGACCGAGCCGCGGCCGGTGCGGTAGGCGTCCAGGATGCCCTGGGTGCCGACGATCAGGCCGTGGGTGGGAAAGTCCGGGCCCTTGACCCGTTCGATGACCGCCTCGAGGGTGGCTTCCTCGTCGGCCTCGAAGTTCTCCAGGCACCAGTAGACGGCCTCGGCCAGCTCGCGCAGGTTGTGTGGCGGGATGTTGGTGGCCATACCGACGGCGATACCGCCCGAACCGTTGGCCAGCAGGTTGGGGAACCGGCTCGGCAGGACGGTCGGCTCCTGCACCCGGCCGTCGTAGTTCGGGACGAAATCGACTGTCTCCTCGTCGATTTCACGCAGCATCTCCATCGCCAGCGGCGTGAGCCGAGCTTCGGTGTACCGCATGGCGGCTGGCGGGTCGTTACCCGGCGAACCGAAGTTGCCCTGCCCGTCGACCAAGGGGTAGCGCAGCGACCACGGCTGGGCCATCCGGACCAGGGTGTCGTAGATCGAGGCGTCACCGTGCGGGTGGTAGTTACCCATCGTCTCGGCCACCGAGCGAGCGGATTTCGCGTGGCTGCGATCGGGCCGGAACCCGGAGTCGTACATCGCGTAGAGCACGCGGCGGTGCACCGGCTTGAGGCCGTCGCGCACCTCCGGCAACGCGCGGCCGACGATGACGCTCATCGCGTAATCGATGTAGCTGCGCTGCATCTCCTGCTGGATGTCGACCGGTTCGATGCGGTCTCCGGTTGCGTCGTCGCCCGGCGGCAACGTGGTGTCAGTCATGTGATCCTCTTGTCCCTACAGAGACGGGTTAAACGTCAAGGAAGCGAACGTCTTTGGCATTACGGGTGATGAAGCTGCGGCGTGCCTCGACGTCCTCGCCCATCAGGATGGAGAACAGTTCGTCGGCCGCGGCGGCGTCGTCGAGAGTGACCTGGCGCAGAACCCGCACCGAGGGGTCCATCGTGGTCTCCCACAACTCCTTGGCGTTCATCTCACCAAGGCCTTTGTAGCGCTGGATGCCGTCGTCCTTGTTGATCTTCTTGCCGGACGCCAGACCTGCCTCGAGCATCGCGTCGCGTTCGCGGTCGGAGTAGACGAACTCGTGCTCGCTGCGCTGCCACTTGAGTTTGTACAGCGGCGGCTGCGCCAGGAACACGTGGCCGTGCTCGATCAGCGGACGCATGAAGCGGAACAGCAGCGTCAGCAGCAGCGTCGAAATGTGTTGGCCGTCAACGTCGGCGTCGGCCATCAGCACGATCTTGTGATAGCGCAGCTTGGCGAGGTCGAACTCGTCGTGAATACCGGTGCCCAGTGCGGTGATGATGGCCTGGACTTCGGTGTTCTTCAGCACCCGGTCGATGCGAGCCTTCTCGACGTTGATGATCTTGCCGCGCAACGGCAGGATCGCCTGGAACATCGAGTCGCGCCCGCTCTTGGCCGAGCCGCCGGCCGAATCACCCTCCACCACATACAGTTCGGATTTGCTCGGGTCGGTGGAGCGGCAGTCGGCGAGCTTGCCCGGCAGGCCGCCGATGTCGGTTGCGCTCTTGCGGCGCACCAACTCCCGGGCCTTGCGGGCGGCGATGCGGGCCTGCGCCGAGGACACCGCCTTGTTGACGATCGTCTTGGCGTCCGACGGATTGGCCTCGAACCAGTGGCCGAGCTGCTCGTTGCAGACGCGCTGCACGAACGACTTCACCTCGGTATTGCCCAGTTTGGTCTTGGTCTGGCCTTCGAACTGCGGCTGGGCCACCTTCACCGAGATGACGGCGGCCAGACCCTCGCGGATGTCGTCACCGGTGAGGTTCGCGTCCTTCTCCTTGAGCAGCTTCTTGTCCTTGGCGTACTTGTTGACCACCGTCGTCAACGCCGCACGGAAGCCCTCCTCGTGAGTGCCGCCCTCGTGAGTGTTGATGGTGTTGGCGAAGGTGTGCACCGACTCGGAATAGCCTGCGTTCCACTGCATCGCGACCTCGACCTCGTGGCCCTCGCCCTTGCCGGAGAAGTCGACGACGGTGCTGTGGATCGGCTGCTTGGTGCGGTTGATGTGCTTGACGAAGTCGACAAGGCCGCCCGGGTAGAGGAACGTGCGGTGCTTGACCTTGTGCGGGGCGGCAGCCTGCTCGGCGGCCTTCTCCTCCGCGGACTTCGGCGCCTCGGCGGTGTCGCTGACCACGTCGTCGACGACCTCTTCAGGGGTGACCCGCTCGTCGGTCAGGTTGATGGTCAGGCCCTTGTTGAGGAAGGCCATCTCCTGGAGGCGGCGTGCCACCGTCTCGAAGTCGTAGGTGGTGGTCTCAAAGATGTTGGGATCGGCCCAGAATCGGATCGTGGTGCCGGTCTGGCGGCTGGCCTCACCTTGCTTGAGGGTGCCGGGCACGGAGTTGTCGTAGGTCTGGAACCACTCGAAGCCGTCGCGGCGGATGTCCGCCTCGAGCCGGCTGGACAGCGCGTTGACGACGGAGACGCCAACGCCGTGCAGACCGCCGGAGACCGTGTAGGCGCCCTCTTCGAATTTTCCACCCGCGTGCAGCACGGTCATGACGACGTCGACGGTGGGGACACCGGAGTCGTGCATGGCCACCGGGATGCCGCGGCCGTCGTCGGTGACTTCGACGCCGCCGTCCTCGAGAAGCCGCACGTCGACCTTGGTCGCGTAGCCGGCCATCGCCTCGTCCACGGCGTTGTCGACAACTTCCCACACCAGGTGGTGCAGGCCGCGCTCGCCGGTGGAGCCGATATACATGCCGGGACGTTTGCGGACGGCTTCCAGGCCCTCGAGGATTTTGATCGAGCCGGCACCGTAGGAGTCTGGATCTTTCTTCGTCGAGGCAGGCACGGTCGGACAGGTCTCCTTGGGGATCGCAGGCGCGCGGATCAGACACCGCGCGCAGGTCTTGCTTGAGTCTACCGCCAACCCCTCACCGGACCGATTCTGCGGCCGCGTTTCTGCACACCTAGTTGCGCCGTGCGCGGAATTTCTCGGATTGGCATACGTGATGACGCTTGACACGCGAGCAGATGATCTCCAAGCGGCCGTCAGCCGACTGTGGTAGTACGGGTCATCCGTACGTGTCCCGGGGGCCCCGCCCGGAGATGTGCAGCCGTCCTTTTCGCCACGACGGAGCGGTCGGCCCGGTGATCTTCAGGGACGTGACCACACCGTCGCCGACCGCGGCCGCGATCTTGGCCAACAGCTGGGCCTGGACCATCCGCAACTGGGTCGCCCAGGCGGTCGATTCCGCGGACACACTCAGTACGCCCTCGCGCAGCGCGGTGGGCTCGGCGTGCTCGGCGATCTGCTCGCCGACGACGGTGGCCCATTGGGCAAACACCGCGCCTTCGGCCACCCGCGGTGACCAGCCACGACTCTTGGCGAGGTCACGAGTCGCCGCCCCTAGTGGCTGGGGGTCGCGGCGGTCGGGACCGGGGCCCGACCACCTCCGGCGGTCGGTGTTTCCCGAGGTTCCGCGCCGTCGCGAGGGCGACCGGCCACCGCGGCCGACCTCTTTACCTTGGCTACGGGCGGCCCCGCGGGCCTCTTCCAGGGCCCGGCGCACCAGATCCATCCCGGCCAGTCCGCTCAGATGTTCCGGCGGTGCGACGCCGTCCTCACCCTGATCGTCGCCGACGTCGCTCACGACATCACCGCCGACATCCGGCCGCTGTCGTCATCGACCAGGGAAATCCCGATCCGGGTGGCATCCCAGTCCGGCGGGATGTCTTCACCGACAGCGGCAGTGACGAGTACCTGCTCGGCGTCGGCAGCGACGCCGGCCAGCGCGCGCCGGCGGGAGGTGTCCAACTCCGCGAACACGTCGTCGAGGATCAGCACCGGTTCACTGCCTTCCGTGCGCAACAACTCGTAGGCGGCCAGGCGCAACGCCAGCGCCATCGACCAGGATTCGCCGTGGCTGGCGAAACCCTTGGCCAGCTGATCACCCAACCGCAACTCCAGATCATCACGGTGCGGACCGACCAGACACATCCCGCGCTCCAATTCGGCATCGCGGCGCTGCGCCAGCCCGGCCAGCAGAGCGGACTCCAGGAACTCGGCTCCCTCGCCGTCCGCACCGGACAACTCCACGCTGGTGCGGTAGCTGATGGCGGCCGGTCGCGAGGCCGGGGCCAGCAGCTGGTAGGCCTTCTCGACCTCCGGTGCCAGCAGATTCACCAGTTCGATCCGGGCGGCCATCAACTCCGCGCCGTGTGCGGCGAGGTGACCGTCCCAGACATCCAGCGTCTCCAGGACGCTTCGATCGCCCCGATAGCGTGCTCCCGCAGCGGATTTCAGCAGAGCGGTGCGTTGCTTGAGAACCTTGTCGTAGTCGGCGCGCATCGCCGCGACCCGGGGCCGGCGCACGGTGGCGAGCTCGTCGAGATAGCGTCGCCGCTCGCCGGGATCACCACGCACCAGCGCGAGATCCTCTGGGGCGAACAGCACCGCACGCACCGCTCCGAGGACCTCCCTGGTGCTGCGCACCGGAGACTTGTTGAGGCGCCCCTTGTTTGCCCGGCCCGCGGCGATCTCGAGATCGACCGCAAGTTCGCGGCCTTCGTTGACGACGATCGTCGAGACAACGGCGCGTTGCGCGCCGGCCCTGATCAACGGCGCGTCGGTGGCTACTCGATGAGAGCCGAGTGTGGCGCAATACCACAGTGCTTCAACGAGATTGGTTTTACCGTAGCCGTTGGACCCGACGAACACCGTGCGACCTGGCGTCAAATCCAGGTCGACATGTGCCCACGACCGGAAGTCGCGCAACGCCAGGTGCCGAACGTACATCGTGGTAGCTAGCCCGACAACGGAACTCGTTTGACAGCGTGGCCGCCGAACTGGTTGCGCAGAGCCGAGACCGCCTTCATGGTGGGGGAGTCGTCCTGCCGGGAGGCGAACCGGGCGAACAGCGAGGCGGCGATCACCGGCATCGGGACCCGGTGGTGAATCGCTTCCTCCACTGTCCAGCGGCCTTCGCCGGAATCCTCGGTGTAGCCGGAGATGTCGATGAAGTTCGGGTCTTCTTTGAGTGCCTTGGCCAGCAGTTGCTGCAACCAGGAGCGTACGACTGTGCCGTTGGTCCAGGCCTGGATCACCGCCTGGGTGTCCTTGATCAACGGTTCGGCGGCCAGCAGTTCATAGCCTTCGGCGTAGGCCATCATCAGGCCGTACTCGATACCGTTGTGCACCATCTTGGCGTAGTGGCCGGCGCCGACCGGTCCGGCATGAACGAAACCGTCTTCCACCGGGCCCTGCGGGCGCAGGGTGTCGAAGATCGGCATCACCCGGGCGATGTCCTCGTCGCTGCCACCGACCATCAGACCGTATCCCTCGGTCAGGCCCCACACACCGCCGGAGACACCGGCGTCGACAAATGAAATCCCTTTTTTCCCAAGCATTTCCGCGTGCGGGGCGTCCTCGGTGTAGCGGGAGTTGCCGCCGTCGATCACGAGATCACCGGGACTGAGGACCTCCGCCAATGAGGTGATCGTCTCGTCCGTGATCGGTCCTGAGGGAACCATGACCCACACCACCCGGGGTGCGGTCAGGGCCTCGGCCAAAGCCGCGAGGCTAGCAGTGTCACTCACCTCCGGGCGCGGGTCGAAACCGATGACTTCGTGCCCGCCTTCGCGCAAGCGCTGGCGCATGTTGAAGCCCATCTTGCCGAGCCCGACCAATCCCAACTGCATGTTGTGCCTCTTTCGTCGCCGCGGTCAGCCGGGCAAGCGCACCGGCATCAACAGGTATACGTAGTCCGTCTGAATGGCAGGGAACGGTCCGGTGCCATCCACCTGCTCATCATCGCCCGCCGGTCGTAACACGGCAGGTCGGCTGGGGGTGGTGAATCCGAATGTCACACGATCGGAATGCAGTGAGCCCAGGCCGTCGGTCAAGTAAGTGGGGTTGAACGCGATCGTCAGCGGTTCGCCGAAGAAGTCGACGGGCAGATCCTCTTCGGCACGACCCACATCGTCGGCGCCGGCGGACAGGTGCAGCACACCGTCACTGAATTCCATCCGAACCTGCGCACCACGGTCGGCGACCAGCGCCACACGCTTGATGGCTTCGGTCAGTTCGGCGACACCGATCGAGGCGATCGCGGTGTGCTCACTGGGCAGCAGCTGACGGAACTTCGGGAACTCGGCATCGAGCAGTCGGGTGGTGCTGCGCTTGCCCGCGCTGCGAATCCCGAGAAGCCCTTCCTTGCCGACCGACGAGCCGGCGCCCAAAGCCAGATGCACCTCCGAACCGGACGTGCCTGCTTTGGCGGCCTCGGCCAGCGTCTTGGCCGGAACGAGCACCGCGGCTTCCAGGCTCGGCGACGACGTCGACCAGGTGAGCTCACGCACCGCCAGGCGGAACCGATCGGTGGCCGCCAAAACCACTGTCTCACCGGAAATCTCCACCCGGATACCGGTGAGCATCGGCAGGGTGTCGTCCTTGCCGGCCGCCACCGCGACCTGGCCGATGGCCTCACCGAACACGTCGGCGGAGATGACACCGGTCTCATCCGGCAGAGCCGGCAGGGCCGGGTAGTCCTCGACCGCCATCGTCGGCAGGGAGAAGCGGGCGCTACCGCAGGTCAGTGCGACGCGAGTGCCTTCGACAGCGACGTCAACCGGCTTGGCCGGCAACGACTTGGTGATGTCGGACAGCAACCGTCCGGACACCAAAACGCTTCCGGGAGAAGCTATTTCAGCGGGAACACGGACCTCGGCAGACACTTCGTAGTCGAATCCCGAGATGGTCAGCCCGTCCTCGGTGCCGGTGAGCAACACCCCGGCCAGCACGGGCACCGTCGGGCGCGTCGGCAGGTTGCGTGCAACCCAGGCCACCGCCTCGGCGAAGTCCTCCCGCACCAGGCGAACTTTCAAGTCGGAGCCAACCGTCGTTGTCGCCACGTCCATAGTGTCCCTTCATCACCCCAACAAACCCCTGACCAGCGCACCCAGCACCAAAAGCACCGGGCGAACGTGATCTGCGAGCGACAGCCGCCGAGCGGCAGTCAGAACCACAACCGTAGAGCGTCGGACGCCAACTTGAAAGCTAATCGATCACGGTGACAAAACCGCGGTCAGACACCACAGCGAGCTTGTGCATGACGTGTTCCCCAGGCCCTGCTTTCAAGGAGTTTTCTAGGGAGAGAGATTCGTAACAGTAATAGGGCCTGTGCATTCTGTGGATCGAGGCACTGAACGCCTGCTCGGGTGTCATTCGGCAGTGTGGATGGATTGTGGATGACGGTGGGCTCCGGCGGCCGCGGGTGTGGAATTCGGGGGGTTGTCCATCACCATCCCCGGCCACTGCTGCTCAGTACCCGATGTTGTGCACAGCGGTGTGCACACCGGATGTTGTGACGGCTGTGACAACTGCGTCCAAAGTTTTTTGATCGCAGTGCCGGAAAGAGTGGGAATTTCAGCGCTTGGAGCGCTGGCGAATCCGTGTGGTGAGTTCCTTGACGGTGTCGAAGACCTCGCGGCGGTACGCCATTTCGTTGAGGATCTTCTTCTGCGCGTACATCACCGTGGTGTGGTCGCGGCCGAACGCCTGCCCGATCTTGGGCAGGGACAGGTCGGTGAGTTCGCGGCACAGATACATCGCGATCTGACGCGACTGCGCGAGCGCCCTGGTCTTGCCGGGGCCCCGTAGTTCCTCGACGGTGGTGTCGAAGTACTCGGCAGTGGCGGCCATGATGGTGGCGGCGCTGATCTGCATGCTGCCGGCGTCGGCGATCAGATCGCGAAGGACGATCTCGGCCAGTGCCTTGTCTATCGGCGTCCGGTTCAACGAGGCGAACGCTGTGACGCGGATCAGAGCGCCCTCGAGTTCGCGGATGTTGCGCTCGATACTGCTGGCGATGAGTTCCAGGACGTCATCAGGGACGTCGAGGCGATCCATCTGTGCCTTCTTGCGCAGGATGGCGATCCGGGTTTCGAGTTCGGGAGGCTGGACGTCGGTGATCAAGCCCCACTCGAAGCGGGTCCGCAGCCGGTCCTCGAGGGTGGCCAGCTGTTTGGGCGGCCGGTCGGAGGAGATGACGATCTGCTTGTTGGCGTTGTGCAGGGTGTTGAAGGTAT
Organism: Mycobacterium sp. NBC_00419; assembly: GCF_036023875.1. NCBI lineage: Bacteria > Bacillati > Actinomycetota > Actinomycetes > Mycobacteriales > Mycobacteriaceae > Mycobacterium > Mycobacterium sp. NBC_00419. The sequence goes on along the minus strand of NZ_CP107931.1, from coordinate 2,797,586 downwards.
GGAAGAACTCTTCCTGGATACCTTCTTTGCCCTCGATGAACTGGATGTCGTCGACCAGCAGCACGTCGATGTCGCGGTAACTGCGCTTGAAGGCGACTTTGCGGTCGTCACGAAGCGAGTTGATGAAGTCGTTGGTGAACTCTTCAGTCGAGACGTACTTGACCCGCATGCCGGGAAACAGCCGCTGGGCATAGTTACCCGCGGCGTGCAGCAGGTGGGTCTTACCCAGCCCGGACTCACCCCAGATGAACAGCGGGTTGTACGCCCTCGCGGGTGCTTCAGCAATCGCCAGTGCGGCCGCGTGAGCGAATCGATTCGAGGCACCGATGACGAACGTGTCAAAGGTATACCGGCGGTTGAGACTTGTTCCGGGAGTGTCGGCAGAGGTGTTGCTGCGTGGACGCTCGGTGAAGTACGTCGGCCAGGTTTCATGAGCGCTGGCGAGCGCCTCGCGATCCTCGTCGACCTCGTCGAGATCGGATTCAGCGGTGGACGGATCGCTGGCGAGCGCCTCGTCGTGCTGATCCTCGCTGGGCGGCGCGATACGCACACCGAGCTCCACCCGGTGACCGAGACGACGGCTCAGCGCGTCGACGATCTGAATGCGTAGATGACGTTCGATCTCGTTCTGGACGAAACTGCTCGGCACCGACAGCAGAGCGAAGCCCTCGACGATCGTCAACGGCTGTACCAGCTTCAACCAGGCTCTTTGTTGGGGAGTCAGCGGAGATTCCGGGCCGGAGCCGTTGGGGCCGGCGGAGTCGCGATCGCCATCGCCATTCAGTTCGGCGACGACGGAACTCCACACCGAAGCGAATGCGGAACCGGGATCATCGGTCAACGACAGATCCCCCTGGTCCGAGGTCGGGTGGCGAATAAAAAGAGACGACGAAAACTGTCCACAAGGTTATCCACAGGTGTGGACAGGTCAACTGTCCTCGCCTCGCAGCATATCGGCGGAAGGTAACGGGTCGGTGGGTAATCCGGTCAATCGGTGTTGTCTGAACTCTCGACGGACCTAGCCCTCCCGCTTGCACTCCCACTGCCGCTTCCCATGGAAACGGCTCTGGCAGAAGCTAACAGTTTTCCCGGCGAGTGCCAACCGTTCTGCAACATTGCGATCACGCTGATTCTGCGCTATCCCGCGGCGTGCGTGACGGTTGTGACGCCAGTAAATCCGTGCGTCTACCGGGAGCACTGACAAGGCGGTTTGACCTGACGAAATGACGTCAGTACCCTCGAACAGTCGCCCGAACGTCGGCGACACGGCTGCGACCGGATTTTCGGGACCGCGCCGGTTACGAGCGAGACCAGAGCTTATAACGAGCTGTCGTTTCGTCAGGTGTGCAGCGTGAGCGTGTTCACCGGGCGGCGGCGGCCATATGCAACAAGGAGAGACTGCCGTGGCCAAGGGCAAGCGGACCTTCCAGCCGAACAACCGGCGCCGGGCGCGGGTTCATGGTTTCCGGCTGCGTATGCGGACGCGCGCAGGACGCGCGATCGTGTCGGAGCGGCGCCGTAAGGGTCGTCGTTCCCTGACTGCCTGATCCACAGGATCGCGCGGCGTGCTCCCGGCTCAGTTCCGGATGACACGGTCTGCGGAGTTCGGTGCCACCGTCAAGCACGGGGTGCGAGCGGTGCAGCCGGATATCGTCGTGCACGCACGACGCGAGGACGACGGCGGCCCACGGATCGGCCTGGTGGTCTCGAAGTCGGTGGGATCGGCGGTGCAACGCCACCGGGTGTCCCGTCAGTTGCGCCATGTGGCCCGCAACGTGATCTCCGATCTGGGTCCCGGCGACCGCGTCGTCATCCGTGCTCTGCCGAGCAGCCGCACAGCGATGTCGGCTCGGCTCGAGCAGCAGTTGCGCAGTGGACTGCAGCGCACGCACAAACTGATGGAGAAGAACCGGTGAGCACGCGGAGTCAGAGCCCGCTCACCCGTGTTCGGGCACTACCGGTGCGCGCCCTGATTTTCCTCATCGAGCTCTACCGCCACACCATCTCTCCGCTGCGGCTGCCGACATGCCGGTTCACCCCGACCTGTAGCCAGTACGCGGTTGAGGCACTTGCCGAGTACGGCTTCTTCAAGGGGAGCTGGCTGACTGCGGTTCGGCTGGGGAAGTGTGGACCCTGGCATCGGGGAGGATGGGATCCAATCCCCGAGCGCCAGCCGCAGTCGACCCACACGTGCGTCGAACACGAAGCCAGGAGCACACATGTTTAATTGGTTCAGCCTCGACTTCGTCTATTACCCGGTGTCCGGGATCATGTGGCTTTGGTACAAGCTGTTCGGTTTCATCCTGGGCCCGACCAACTTCTTCGCCTGGGCGCTGTCGGTGATGTTCCTGGTGTTCACCCTGCGCGCTCTGCTCTACAAGCCGTTCGTCCGGCAGATCCGCACCACTCGCCAGATGCAGGAGCTGCAGCCGCAGATCAAGGCGCTGCAGAAGAAGTACGGCAAGGACCGCCAGCGGATGGCGCTGGAGATGCAGAAGCTGCAGAAGGAACACGGGTTCAACCCGATCCTCGGCTGTCTGCCCATGCTCGCCCAGATCCCGGTGTTCCTCGGCCTGTATCACGTGCTGATGTCGTTCAACCGCACCCAGACCGGTATCGGCCGGCTCGGGCTGTCGGTCGACGAGAACAAGAGCCTGCCGAACTATGTGTTCAGCGCGACCGATGTCGGCCACTTCCTGGATGCCAACCTGTTCGGAGCGCCACTGGGCGCCACGATGATTCAGCAGCACGGCCTGGAAGCCTTCACCGAGTTCAATCGCGCGGCCGTGATCGCGGTAGGCATCCCGCTGATGTTCGCCGCCGGCATTGCGACCTACTTCAACAGCCGCGCCTCGGTGGCACGCCAAAGTCCGGAAGCCGCGGCCAACCCGCAGACCGCGATGATGAACAAGCTCGCGCTCTACGTCTTCCCGCTGGGCGTTGTCGTCGGCGGCCCCTTCCTGCCGATCGCGATCATCATCTACTGGGTGTCGAACAACATCTGGACCTTCGGCCAGCAGCACTACGTCTTCAACCGGATCGAGAAGGAAGAAGAAGCCAAGAAGGAAGAGGCGCTGGCGCGGCGTTCGGCCAATGCCCCGGCTCCGGGTGCCAAGCCGACGAAGCCCAAGAAGGGCGGCGCGGCGGTGACGAACGGAACCGGCGACAACGCCGAGGAGCCCGCCGCGGACGAGACCGAGGCGAGTGACGACGGCGCACCTGACGCTGCGACGAAGCCAGGGCCGACCCCGGGGCCAACGCCACGGCCCGGTGCGCGCCCCCGGAAGAAGAAACGTTGACCGGATTCGATTCCGGCGAAAGAGGGAGAGACACATGACGGATGCAGACACCACGGAACTGACCGACACCGCCGAGGCGATCGACGCTGACGCGCGGCCGGCCAAGGGCGAAGACCTCGAAGACCGCTTGGTCGCCGAGGGCGAGATCGCCGGCGACTATCTCGAGGAACTGCTCGACCTGTTGGACTTCGACGGCGACATCGACCTCGACGTCGAGGGCAACCGCGCGATCGTCAGCATCGACGGCGGCGACGACTTGGCGAAGCTGGTCGGACGCAAGGGCGAGGTGCTCGACGCGCTGCAGGAGCTGACCCGGCTCGCCGTTCACCAGAAGACCGGTGAGCGCAGCCGGCTGATGCTGGACGTCGCCAACTGGCGCCGCCAGCGCCGCGAGGAACTCACCGCCCTGGGCGACAAGGTTGCGCGCCGGGTGGCCGACAACGGCGGCCGCGAAGAGCTCGCACCGATGACGCCGTTCGAGCGCAAGATCGTCCACGACGCGGTCGCCGCAGTCGACGGTGTGCACAGCGAGAGCGAAGGCGTGGAACCGTCTCGCCGCGTGGTCGTCCTGAAGGACTGAAGTTACATCGATGTAGTTCAGCGCGGCCGGGCGAACGGAGGATGTTTCACGTGAAACATGCGGGCGAGCCACCGCCTCCAGCCGCCGCCGAAGTCTTCGGGGATCGTCTGGAGTTGGCGCAGCGATACGCGGACCTGCTCGCCGGGCCGGGTGTCGAGCGCGGACTGATCGGACCGCGCGAGGTCGACAGGATCTGGGACCGCCACATCCTCAATAGCGCCGCCGTGGCGGAGTTGCTCGAGCAGGATGCGCGGATCGCGGATATCGGTAGCGGCGCGGGACTGCCCGGGCTGCCGATCGCGATCGCCCGCCCGGATGTCCATGTCGCGCTTGTCGAACCAATGCTGCGCCGCACCGACTTCCTCACCGAAGCGATCCAGGAGTTGGGTGTCGCCGCAGAGGTTATTCGCGGCCGCGCCGAAGAGCCCGGTGTGCGCACGGCAGTCGGAGGCGCCGACGTCGTGGTGTCGCGCGCCGTCGCCTCGTTGGACAAGCTGGTTCGGTGGAGCTTCCCGCTGCTGCGCCCCGGCGGCCGAATGCTGGCCCTGAAGGGGGAGCGCGCAGAAGAAGAGGTCGTCGAGGCCGAGCGCGCCATGGCCTTGCTAGGCGCAACCGATATCAGGGTGGTGAGATGTGGCGTGAGCTATTCGAGTCCCCCCGTCACCGTGGTGATCGCGGTACGGGGGGAGCGGGCACCGGGCCGAAGGCGGCCGACGCGAACAGCGGAGAGAAGAAGACCATGACTGTGCCACCTGGCGGGGGTCGCGGAAATGTTTCACGTGAAACATGGAAGTCGGCTGACGAATTCGATACCCCGATCGGCGCCGCTGCTGAGCGTGCGATGCAGGTGCTGCACACGGCCGCGGGCCGCTTGCCGCGCCCGAAGCACCGCCGCGTCTTCACCGTGGCCAACCAGAAGGGTGGCGTCGGCAAGACGACGACGGCGGTCAACGTAGCCGCCGCCCTGGCGGTCCAGGGGCTCAAGACACTGGTGATCGATCTCGACCCACAGGGCAACGCCAGCACCGCCCTCGGCATCGCGGAGCGCCGGTCCGGTACGCCGTCGTCCTACGAAGTCCTCCTCGGCGAGATTCCGCTGCAGGCCGCCATTCGCCAGAGTCCGCACAGCGACCGCCTGTTCTGCGTGCCGGCCACCATCGACCTGGCCGGCGCCGAGATCGAACTCGTCAGCATGGTGGCCCGGGAGAACCGGTTGCGTACCGCGCTGGCGACCCTCGACGAGTCCGACTTCGACTTCGTGTTCATCGACTGCCCGCCCTCGCTGGGCCTGCTGACGATCAACGCCTTGGTCGCGGCACCCGAGGTATTGATCCCCATCCAGTGCGAGTACTACGCGCTCGAGGGCGTCTCCCAGCTGATGAACAATATCGAGATGGTCCGCGCCCACCTCAATCCGCGGCTGCGGGTCTCGACCGTCATCCTCACGATGTACGACGGCCGGACCAAGCTGGCCGACCAAGTCGCCAACGAGGTGCGCCGGTATTTCGGCGACAAGGTCCTCAAGACGGTCATCCCGCGTAGCGTCAAGATCTCGGAGGCGCCGGGCTACAGCATGACGATCATCGATTACGATCCCGGCTCACGGGGCGCGATGAGCTATCTCGATGCGAGTCGCGAACTCGCAACCCGGGACATCTCGGCACCAGGAGAGGCACACGCATGACGCAGCCATCGCGGCGCAAGGGCGGCCTCGGCCGCGGGCTGGCATCGCTGATCCCGACCAGTCCGGCCGACGGCGGTCCGCGAATGGGTGACGCGGCGGCCGACGCGGTGTTCGGTGCGGCACCCAGCGACACCGACAGTGTCGGTGCGGTCTACCGCGAGCTCGACCCGTCGGCGATCGAGCCGAACCCCAAACAGCCACGGCAGGTCTTCGACGAAGAGGCCTTGGCCGAGCTCGTGCATTCGATCCGCGAGTTCGGTCTGATGCAGCCCATCGTCGTGCGTGCGGTCCCCGGCGGGGCCCCAGGAGAGCCGGCGCGCTATCAGCTGGTGATGGGGGAGCGGCGCTGGCGCGCGGCCCAGCAGGCCGGGCTGGCGACCATCCCGGCGATCATCCGCGAGACCGCGGAAGACAATCTGCTACGCGACGCTCTGCTGGAGAACATCCACCGGGCTCAGCTCAACCCACTGGAAGAGGCGGCGGCATACCAGCAGTTGCTCGAAGAGTTCGACGTGACACACGACGAACTCGCCTCCCGGATCGGCCGGTCCCGTCCGGTGATCTCGAACATGATCCGCTTGCTGCGGTTGCCGATCGCGGTTCAGCGGCGGGTGGCCGCCGGGGTGCTGTCCGCCGGGCACGCCCGCGCGTTGCTGGCGCTGGAAGCCGGCTCGGAGGCGCAGGAGGAGTTGGCCGCGCGGATCGTCGCCGAAGGCCTGTCGGTCCGGGCCACCGAAGAGGCGGTCACTCTGGCCAACCGGGGCGACGGCAAGGTGCCGGCCCAGCCGCGCCGCAAGCCGATCCAGATGCCGGGACTGCAAGAGGTCGCCGAGCGACTCTCCGGAACCTTCGATACGCGGGTCATGGTGAGCCTGGGCAAGCGCAAAGGCAAGATCGTCGTCGAGTTCGGATCGGTGGAGGACTTGCAGAGGATCGTGGGCATGATGGACCCTTCTGCGGGCTGAAAACGGCCACACTAGGACACCAGGTAGTTACGTCACAGTGACGCCGACGTCGTCCAGCGTTTGCCCATTGCGACCATCGACAGGGGAATTCCACAGTGCTGCAGAATCTTTCGCCGCCACGCGAGGCTGACGAAAGTAGCCAGGCCAGCACTGGCCGCCATTGGCCAGACTCTCCTATCCTGGAGGGGCTGTCGCCCATCGCGGCACCGCCGAAGAGCCGGGGAGGCTAGTGTCCGTTCGTATCAAGCCGCTGAGGCTCGATGGTTTCGAGCAGCTTCCCAAGCACGCCCGCCGGTGCGTCTTCTGGGAAGTGGATCCGGCGACCTTGGACACCGGGCACTATCTGCCCGACCCCGAGTTCGAGAAGGAGGCGTGGCTGTCGATGGTCATGCTCGAGTGGGGATCGTGCGGCCAGGTCGCCGCGCCGGTGCCCACCGACGGAACAGAGGTCGACGAGGACGAGCCGTGCCTGGGCTACATCCTCTACGCGCCGCCCCGCGCGGTCCCGCGGGCGCAACGTTTCCCCACCGGACCGGTCAGTGCCGACGCAGTCCTACTCACCTCGATGGGGACCGAGCCCGGCCACGCCGACGGGTTGCCGCATTCATTGCTCAGCCAAGTGGTCAGCGAACTGGTTCGTCGCGGCGTGCGCGCACTGGAGGCATTCGGCCGTACCGCGGAGTCCGCGGAACTCCTCGAGCTCGACCCCGAAGATGTCGCACCCGAACTGCGGGCGGCTGTCGAGGCGCTGGGTGACTGCTCGTTCGACCAGTGCATGATGTCGGCCGATTTTCTGATCGACGCCGGCTTCACCGTCGTCGCGCCGCACCGGTACTTCCCCCGGCTGCGCTTGGAGCTCGACAAGGGCCTGGGCTGGAAGGCCGAGGTAGAGGCGGCGCTCAAACAACTGCTCGAGAGTGCACAACTCGAGCAGCCGGTCGGCGCCGGCGCAGAGGTTCGGAGCTAGGAGCGCTCAGAGGGCGGGGCGAGCCTGCTCCACAGCACGTTCGTGTGCGAGCAGCTCGGCGAACGTGAAGGTTCCGGTCGGCCGGTCGTTCTTGCCGAGCAGGTACAGCCGCTTGACCGCGGCGAGGATGCCCTCGGCGAGGGAGTCCCGCGTCTGCGGGGTGACCAGCATGGCACGGTCACCCGGGTTGGAGATGTAGCCGACGTCCACCTGCACGGTGGGCATCCGGGTCAGCCGCAGCAGATCCCAGGTGCGTCCGTGGGTGCGGCAGTCGCGTAAACCGGTGCGCGCCACAACTTCTCGCTGAACAAAGTCGGCGAGGTTCCGGCCGATGGTCGACACCGAGCCGTGCGAGCTGCCGAAGTAGAACGATGCGACGCCGTGGGGTGACGGGCTGGGCTGGGTCTCACAGCGCAGGCTGATCATCAGATCGGCACCGACGGTGTTGGCGGTCCCGGCACGCTCGCCATCGGACGGGCTGCGGTTCGACGGCCGCGACAGGAATGTCTCCATGCCGATGGCGGTCATCCTGCCCTCGAGCCGACTTGCCAAGTCCCACAGGATATCTGCTTCGCTGATCGGACCGTCGGGGCCGTTGGTGATCAGGCCGTGGTCGCTGCCGCCGCGGCCCGGATCGATGATGATGCGCTTGCCCGACAGGCGCGGGCCGGAGCGGCGTACCAGTTCCTCTTCGCGGATGGCGTGCAGTGAGCCTCCGGTGACGCGCGAACCCAGAAAGTACAACGAGCGCAACGTCTCCGGGCCGCAGATGCCGTCGGCGGACAGGCCGTACTCGCGCTGGTAGGACATCAGCCCGTTGTGGGTCTGCAGACCGAAGTAGCCGTCGACCAGGGCGGTGTAGAAGCCCAGGTCCTGCAACCGGGCTTGCAGGGTGGCCACGTCGTCGCCGTACATCGGCGCACCGAACTGGTGCAGCAGTGTCCGGGCGCCCAGCCGGTAGGACGCCTCTTTGAGCGCACGGTAGGTGGCCTCACCGACGATTCCGTCGACAATCAGACCGCGGCGCTGCTGAAAAGCGCGTACTGCGTCGTCGAGGTCGGCGTCGAACACATCGGCCGCCACGTGCCGTCCGGTGGTGAAGTCCTCGTCCGGATTCTCCAGCAGACCCAGCGCCGCCAGGGCCGCTCTGATCTCGACGACGGCTGAGGCGCGGTCACCGCGGCGCAACACGTCGCCGTGGTCCAGACTCGACATACCCGCGGCCCTTCGGTCACCGTGGTCAGCGATTATCGATCGCTGACGCTTGCAGACAGGCTAGGCAGCATTCTCGCAGAAGCCGGGCCCATATCGGAAAACGGCAGGCGAAGCCGTCCGTAACGGATTCGTCTCGACCTAGACGTGGTCGGCGATCTCCCGCAGTAGGGCAGCCTTGCCCTTGGCGCCGACAATCCGCTTCACCGGCTCGCCGTCCTTGAACAGGATCAGTGTCGGAATGGACACCACCTGGAAGTCGCGCGCGGTCGCCGGATTGGCGTCGACGTCGAGCTTGGCAACGGTCAGTGAACCGGCCTTCTCGGTCGCGATCTCCTCGAGCACCGGCGCCACCATGCGGCACGGTCCACACCAGGTGGCCCAAAAGTCAACCAGCACAGGGGTATTGCTGCCCAGGACGTCATCGGCGAAGGAGTCGTCGGAAACGGTTACGGTGTTACTGTCGTCGCTCATCGTTGTGCCCCAATCATCTCGGAAGTATCAGTGCTGCCTGATTCGTGTGCCTCGGCCAGCCAGCGTTCGGCGTCGATGGCCGCCGAACAGCCGCTGCCCGCGGCGGTGATCGCCTGGCGGTAGGTGTGGTCCACGAGGTCACCGGCGGCGAAGACGCCCTCCAGGGAGGTCGAGGTTGTGCGCCCCTGCACCAGGACGTATCCCTCGGGGTCGAGGTCGACCGCGCCGCGCACCAGTTCCGAACGCGGATCGTGGCCGATCGCGACGAACACCCCGGTGACGGGCAGGGTGGACTCCTCGCCGGTGACGACATCGCGCACCCGCAGGCCCTTGACGGTGGTGTCACCTTCGACGCCGAGCACCGCGGTATTGGTCAGGAAGGTGATCTTGTCGTTCTCGCGGGCGCGGTCCAGCATGATTCTGGATGCCCGGAACTCCTCGCGGCGATGCACCAGGGTGACGCTGCGCGCGAAGCGGGTCAGGAAGGTGGCCTCCTCCATCGCCGAGTCACCGCCGCCGATGACGGCGATGTCCTGGTCCTTGAAGAAGAAGCCGTCGCAGGTGGCGCAGGCGCTCACACCGCGGCCGAGCAACTCCTGCTCGCCGGGAACGCCGAGATAGCGGGCGGCGGCACCCATCGCGAGGATGACCGCGCGGGCGAGGTGCTTCTCGCCGTCGGAGGTCACGACCTCCTTGATCGGGCCGTCCAGGGAGACCGCCTCGACGTCCTCCATCCGCAGGTCGGCGCCGAAGCGCAGCGCCTGTTCGCGCATTTCGTCCATCAGCTCCGGGCCGGTGATACCCGCGCGGAAGCCGGGAAAGTTCTCCACCTCGGTGGTGGTCATCAGTGCGCCGCCGAAGGAGGTTCCTTCGAAGACCAGGGGCTTGAGCTGGGCGCGCGCGCTGTAGATGGCGGCGGTGTAGCCAGCGGGGCCTGATCCGATGACGATGACGTCATGCACGGTAGGGGTGGCGGTCATTCCAGCCTTTCTGCTCCGGTCCCGTTCGCCGCGGGCGACGATGCCTGCGCGTCGGATGCCTCCAGGGCACCTGGTCAAACAACAGGGTAGGCCCGGGTGTTCCCCGCCGTGAACTATGGGCGGCGCACGGTGGTGTCGGCGACCAGTCCGGTGGTGACCGCACTGCACGTCGGGGCGACGGCCAGCGCGACGAGTTCGTCGGGATTCTCGCCGGCCAGCACCAGCAGAACGGTGGGCTGCCCGTCGATCTGAAGCTGCTCGGCGCCCAGGATCTGCTGAGATCCCGGGTAGCCGAGACCGGTCAGGCACGACGAACGCTTCGCGGGGTCGGTGAGCGGGCCGAAGTCCGGGCTGCGGCCGATCAGGGCGACCAGCTCGCGTGACGTCAACGGCACCGTCGGTGTGACGGTGATGGTGTCGGCCGTCGTCAGCGCACTGTGTGTGGAGTCATTGGACCGCAGCAGTGCCGTCGTCCCCACGCCGACGGCGGCCAGCACGGCGGCTGCGCCGATCCCGGCCGTCACGAGCCGGCGGGTGCGTGCCGGGGGCCGCGCGGCATGTGCGGCGCGCGGTGAGCCGGCCTGGGGCGCCACGGTGTGCGCGGTGTCGGCGCGGTCGTCGGGCTCCACGCGACCAGTGTGCCGCCTCAGGTGGCGAGCAGAACGGCCAGTCGGGCGCGGGCCCGCGCGCAGCGACTCTTGATGGTGCCTTCGGCGACGCCGAGCAGCGCGGCCGCGTCAGCCACCGAGTAGCCCTGCATGTCGACCGCCAGGATCGCCGCGCGCTGCCCGACCGGCAGCCGCATCAGCGCCCGGCGCACCGTCACCGCGGTGTCCACCTGCGGGGTGCGGTCGCCGACCGAGCCGAAATCGGTGTCGGGAACGCTCGTGGTGGGCAGTCGCCTGCGACGCAGCCCGTCCAGGCAGGCGTTGACGACGATGCGATGCAGCCAGCTGCCAACGGCAGCGTCGTGCCGGAACGACGGCGCCCCGCGGTGGGCGGCCAGCATGGCGTCCTGCAGGGCATCGTCGGCGTCCTCGGCGGTCCGGGTCGTCGCCCGCGCCAGGTGGTAGAGCCGGCGCTGGTGGCGGCCGAACAGTTCGGCGAATGCATAGCGGTCGCCGGCGACGTGGGCGGCCAACAGGTCGGCGTCGCTGCGGGGAAAGCTGGTCACGGCCGGACGCTATGGGCGGGCGGCCGGCCCCGCACTTCACCCCTGTTAGGAACCGGCTTTGACGCTCAACCCGGAGATCTCGGTGCGGTTGTCGCCGTTGGTGGTGCCCATCGTGGAAATCCACACCAGCAGATAGGACGTCGGCGCCGAGGAGTTGACCTCGATGGTGTTGGCGCCGGCCTTCAGCGTCGTCGCCGACGTCAGCACGGTGGTGTCGTCGAGGCTGGACGGGTTGGCGCTCGAGGCCGAGCGGATCTGCACCTGGGTGCCGGTGCTCGGCACGGTCAGCGACACGCTGCCGACCTTCGTCGGCTCGGGCAGCTGCAACATCAGCCCGACACCGTTCTTGAAGTTCGGGAACGGCACCGGGTCGGTGTAGGTGTCGGTGGACCAGCCGGAGCCGGTTGCCCCGGTCAGCGCCAGACCGGCCTTGTCCGGGTTGTCGGCTCCGCCGGCCGGCGAAAACACCGTCGCTTTAATGGATTTCACCGCCTCACCCGCGGCGGCCGGGCTCTGTGAGGTCGACGGGTTGAGGCCGAGCTGGTCGCCCTTGAGGCCCCCGCCGACATCGCCGAAGATGCTGCTGAGGACCGATGCCAGCACGATCAGCGCGATCACCAGCACGCCGGCGCCGATCCCGATGCCGACGAGCAGATTGCGCTTGCGCCGGGCCTGGGCCTCGAGCTCCTCCTCGGAGCCGGCGGCAGGCGGTGCGGAGTTGCCGACCGGCTCGATCAGCTCGGTGCGGTCAGCCACCGCGGTCGCCTGCTGCAGCAGGTTCAAAAGTGTTGGGGCACTGCGAATTCCGCCACCGACCTGAACCGAGCGCGCGGCGGCCGCCGAGATCTGGAACGGGATCTCGCGGTCGATCGCCCGGGGCTCGATCACCTCGCCGGCCGGGTCGGTCTCGGCGGGCGCCAATCCGCTGGGGGTGCCGGCCTCCGGCAGCGGCCACCGGTCGACGAGCAGCGCGTACAGCGCGGCACCGATGCCGCGGATGTCGTCTTCGGGCGTGGCACCGGGCATCGTCGCGGGGAACGCCAGCGCGACATCGCCTTCGATGCTCACCCGCACCCGGTTGGGGTGGTCGATCGACAACGCCACACCGGCTTCGTGTGCCGCACCGGCGGCCGCCGCCAGCGACTGCACCGCGCGCGCCCCGCCGATCGGGGACGGCGAGGTGTCGGCGACCTCCTTGAGCGAGCCGCCGCGGATCCATTCCGACACCACCAGCCCACCGGAACCGGTGTTGGTGACGTCGAGTACCCGGGCCACGCCGGGACGCTCGATACGGCTGAGCTTGAGCGTGCGGGCCAGGATCTCCTGCACCTGCTCGGGAGGCAGGCTGCGGTCGGGGTCGACGAAGGTCAGCGCCACCTGCCGGTCCAGCGCGGTGTCCAGCGCCTGCCAGAACTGCAGGCCCGGCGGCCCGCCGTGCGAGACCAGCAGGCGGTAGCGCCCATTGGCCACACTGGCGCCCGGGATCAGAGCGGTGTCGTCGTCGGTGGCCGACGACTCGACCTCGAGATTCGTCGCGACGTCGGGCTGGAAATCGTCGGCGGCCTGGCGCGGGATCTTCGTCGTCGCGTCACCGGACGGGGGCATGCCCGAGGGTTGGTCGTTCACCGCCGGTCCTTTCCCCGTCCCCCCGGCTACCGTTGCCGAAAGGTCGTACCGGAGCGGGCGGGCCCCGGCTCCAGACGAATTGCTGCGCTCAGGGTACGTGACGTGGGTGTTCGCGCGCGGCGGGTCGACCGTTGCCGTCGCGGACACCGCAATCGGTGTGGTGCGGGTGATCCGGCGCTTGACGGCCGCCCACCCGGCGACGGCATCGGGAACGCGGGCGGTGACCATGACGGCCACGACGATCGGCAGCATGATCACGCCGAGCACCGCCAGCCGCAGCAGCGACCCGGCGCCGCCGCCGTGCACCGTCAACGCCTGCAGCCCCAGCAGCCGGTCCGCGACGTAGCCGATCAACCCGGCCAGCAGCGAGGCGGCCGTCGTGACCAGGATCGTGCGGATCACGTCGACCTCGAGCAGCCGCCCGCTCGGCGGGTTCAACGCCCTGCGCAGCAGGACGTAACCCAGTGCGGCACCGGCCAGGAATCCGATTCCGTTGGCAGCGCCGAGGTATCCGGCGACGAGTTCGGGATCGTCGGTCAGGTGTGGCGCGATCAGCGAGCCGGCGATCTTCACGGCGGTGATCGCGACGATGATCAGGATCGGTGTCCACGGCTGCTCGCGGGCATAGAACACCCGCAGTTGCAGCAGCACCAGGGCGTAGGGGATCAGCGTGAACGCTGACAGCGCGATCGCCACCCCGAGGTAGTTCGCGTCGACCTCACCGAACTTGCCGTAGGCGAACAGCGCGCTGCCCATCGCCGGGCCGCCGACCGTCATGAACGCCACGATCGGGATCAATGTCACCATGGTCAGCCGGGTGGCCAGCGCCAGGTCGGCCAGCACGGCGGGGCCGTCGTCGGCGGCGGCGTTGCGGCTCAGCCGCGGCATCACGACCGTCAGCACGGTCACGCCGATGATGCCGAACGGCAGCATCAGCACCAGCCAGGTGTAGTTGTAGATCGCCGGCCCCGACGCCGCCGCGGTGCTGGCGATCTGGTTGCCGACCACCAACCCGATCTGGCTGATCAGCACGTAGAGCACCATCGCGGCGGCCATCGTGCCGAACCTCTTGAGGCGATCGTCGATGCCCCACAGCGGGCGCAGGCTGATCCGATGGGCCCGGATCGCGATCAGCAGCACCGCCGTCTGGGCCACCACCCCCAGCGTCGTGCCGATTCCGAGAACCAGCAGCTTGGCGTTGCCCATCTGCACCGGATCCACCGAGAGAGGTCCCGGCACAAGGAGATACAGCCCGAGGGTCGCGATCGCGACGATGTTGTTCACCACCGGTGCCCACGCCGGCGGGCCGAACACGTTGCGGTTGTTGAGGATCGCCATGAACACCGACGACAGGCCGTAGAAGATCACCTGTGGCAGCAGCAGGTAGGCGAAAGCCGTTGTCAGCGGCTGGTTCACCTGCGGATCGCGCCCGAGCATCAGCCGCACCAGCAGGGGAGCGGCGGCCACCGAGATGATGGTGGCGACCAACAGCAATGTGGTGGCCAGGGTGACCAGCCGCCGGACGAACGCCTCGCCGCCATCGGGGTCGTCGCGTTCGGCGCGGGCGAGCACGGGCACGAAGATCGCCGTGAACGTGGCCTCGAGCACCAGCGCGGCGATCAGGTTCGGCAGCTGGTTGGCGACGGTGAACGCACTCGACAGCGCGGCACCCAGGATGGCGGCCAGCAGCACGATCCGGGTGAACCCGGTGATTCGGCTGACCAGGGTCGCCAGCGCCATGCCCCAGGACCGCGAGACCACCGCGGAGTCGGAGAGTTCGGTGCGGGTGCCGGGGTCCGGACGGCGCAGCGGCGGTGTCACGCGTCCTCGCCGGGTTCGGGGTACCGCCGGGGCCGGTCGAGGTCGGCGGGGTCGGGCTGGCCGCGGAACCGGTGATACAGCCGCCGGCCGACCAGCAAGGCCAGCACCGCGCCGCCGGCGAGCGTGATCGCGAACAGCACCTTGCCGTAGGCGTTGGAATGCACCGACAGCCGCACCGGCTCACCGAGCTGCAGCCCGTCCGGGGTGCGCAGCGTGACGTCGACGGCGACCCGCTGGGTGAAGTGCACCTCGATGGGGACGCGCAGCGGCAGGTAGCCCGGGGGCACCTCCTGCTCACCGAGGTCGGTCACGCTCATCCCCGGCGGGGCGTCGACCTGTAGCCGGACCCGGATCGGTACGGCCAGGTCGTTGCGCACCGCGAGCGGAAGCGGGCTGTGCTCGGTGGCCAGCGTGTAGGAGCCGCCGGGGTTGACGATGGTGACGGCGCGGAAGAAGTCGTCGATGGTCCTGCCCACCACCGCCAGTCGCTGGCGGGCCAGCTCGTTGCGCGTCTCCGGCGGCTCGGTCTGGCTCAGCGCCCGCAGCATGTCCTCGCGCAGCGGCGCGGTGTACTGCTGACCGGTCAGGCCGGTGCGTGGGTCGGTGGTCAGCGCCGCGGTCAGGTCCCACAACCTGCCGACCTGGCCGGCGATGGTGGTTACCACGTCGTCGTCGAAGCGTCCGCGGACGTCGTCCGACCACGCTTGGGCGGGGGCGGCGTCCGGCGGCAGCGCAGCCGATTCGCTGATCACCGCGGTCAGCGGCCGCGGTACCGCCAGCCCGGAGCGGATGGTGGTGGCCAGCGCGGTCAGCATCGCCTGGGCGTCGTCGGCCTGCGGGCTCCACCGCAACGGGGGCAACAGGATCTGGGTGCGCGGCTCGGCGCCCGGCGCCAGCGCCCGCCACAGCATCGAGGCGATCGCATCCTGGCGGCGCGCCACCGTCGAGTCGTGGTTGAGCGGAACGTTCAGTGAGGAGTCGACGTAGGTCGGCAGCCCGGGGTCGGTGCCCACGCCTGCGAGCGCGGCGCCGACCGCAGGATCGAACGGCGCGACCACCACTTGCGGTGACAACCGTCGTGCCGCCACGTCGGCGACCATCGGTTCGCCGGTCGAGGAGTCCTGGGCGGTGATGCTGGTCGCGGCGATCGCGACGGTGGGGCCCTGGCCGTCGAGTAAGTCCACCGCCGGCGTTGTCAGCGGGCCGTCACCGAGCAGTGTCGCGCCCCTGGTCGACGTCACACCGAGGATCTGGTCGACGATGTCGCTGGCGTTGCCGATGGCGGCGGCCTTCAGGCCCGCGTCGCCGACGCGCTGCAGCGCGCCCAGGTCGGCCTGTGCGTACGGGGTCGCCGTTACGCACGTCCGCTTGGCCAGGCTCCGTAGTTTGTCCAACCACGCCACGGCGGCGGCTTGCCCGGTGCCGGGGTGTGCAGCGGTGCCCAGCCCGTTGGCGGCGTCGGCGACTACGTAACCGGCGGTCATCGCGTTGACGGTGACCAGGAGGTCGGGGTCGATCGCCAGACACAGCGCGAGGCCGGTCTGTCCGTCGGGATCGACCGCCGGGCTGGTGGCGAACTCGGCGGCCGACAGCAAGGTGTCGAGCCGGCCGCCCGGCGCCAGCGACACCGCCAGGTCGTCGTTCATCAACCGCACCGGGTTGGTGCCGCCCGGAACACCCGGCGCCAGCCGCGGCTTATCGGCAAGCGGCCAAAGCATAGTCACCGCAACGGGTTTGGTGGTATCGGGCGGGACGACGTCGGCCAGCGAGTCGCCACCGGCGTTGACCGGGTCCGGGGGTACACCGAGCACCGGAAGCAGGAACCGGGCGTCGTCGAGGCGGGCGGCCTCACCGAAGTCGGGGGTGCCGTTGACGTTGACCAGAAGCGGGTACACCCCGGGCTGGTCGATGCCTAGTGACGGCACGTCCCCGGCGCGAATCGGGTAGGTGAAGCGGAACCCCACCGCCTGGCCGCGGGGGATCTCCGCGGCGAGGTTGGTGAACTCGCCGACGGGCTGGAATTGGTCGGTGGCGCCCTCGAGTGAGGTCCGCAGCCCCGACGACGAACTCACCGCGGCCGCGTGCTCGAGGCGGGCGACGACGTCGCGGACCGGGCGGTCGCCGACATTGGTGACCGTGCCGGTGACGGTGAAGCTCGTCTCACTGGTGGTGGTGACCACGTCGGGGGTGACGGTGTCGATGCGCACCTGCAGGAACGGCGTGGTGCCGGGTTCACCTGCGGCGGCCGGGGCGATGGTGGTCGGCAGCACCAACAGGGCGAGCACTGCCAGCGCCGCCAGCAAGCGCAGTACGCCGGCCACCCGGGCGGGCATGTTCACGTCCCTGGACCGCAGCCGTTCGTCCGCGGGCCGGACTGGCGCGGCCCGGCCTCGTCGGAGCGACGGCTGCGGGTGTGCGAATGCGTCTGGGGGCGCCGCCGCGGTGCGCTACGGGGCAGCGGCGGCAGTGCGGTCGGCCCGTCGGACTGCAGCAGCTCGATGAGTTCACCGGCGACCTCGGCCAGGCGCCGCTCGTCGGCGTAGGCCAGCTTGCGCGGCAGTTCGGCCAGCGGCACCCAGGCCACCTCGGTGACCTCGACGTCCTCATCGCACAGCTCGCCGCCGGAGAAGCGCATCAGATAGTGGTGCACGGTCTTGTGGACGCGCATGCCCTCGGTGACGAACCAGTAGTCGATGCTGCCCAGGGCGGCCAGCACGTGACCCTGGATTCCGGTCTCCTCGGCCACTTCTCGGATGGCTGTCTGCTCGGCGGTCTCGCCCTGCTCGATGTGGCCCTTGGGCAGCGACCACAACATCCGGCCGCGTCGGTCCACCCGGCCGATGAGCGCGGCCACCTGCGTCTCGCGCGGTCCGTCGATGCCGTCGATGACCAGGCCGCCTGCCGACGTCTCGTGCACGGTGCGCAGGCGCGTGGTGCCGCGGCGGTCAGGCCGTGGCCGGTTGGATTTGCCGGGGCGGGGTTTCACGCCGTCAGCCACGGTTGCGGGGGTGGGCTGGGGCCCGGCTTCGGGGGTGCGATTGTCGGCTGCGACGTGCTGCGGCGGACCGGCAGCGCGACGACCACGACGCCGACCCCGGCGCCGTCGTGGTTTGGCCTGTTCGCCGTCCGACACCCAAGCGATAGTAGCTGGCACGCGCTGACCGTCCCGGCCGCACTCGCCGGATGCAGCCCGGACACCCGGACCACTAGGCTGACCCGACGTGTCCCATCCCTCTGAGGACGTCGAGCTCCTCGCCCGCGCCCTTGTCGAGCTCAACCGGCAAGGCGAGCTGCTGGCCGAGGTGGGCGCGCTGTTCGCCGCCGCCGGACACGAGCTCTACCTCGTCGGCGGCAGTGTGCGCGACGCGATCCTGGGCAGACTGACCACGGATCTGGATTTCACCACCGACGCGCGACCCGACGTGGTCCAGCGCCTCGTCCGGCCGTGGGCCGACGCGCTGTGGGACACCGGCATCGACTTCGGCACCGTCGGGGTGGGCAAGTCCGGCCAGCGGCTGGAGATCACCACCTTCCGCGCCGACAGCTACGACCAGGTGTCGCGCAATCCCCAGGTGCGCTACGGCGAGCGCCTCGAAGACGACCTGGTGCGCCGCGACTTCACCGTCAACGCGATGGCCGTGCGGATCACCGCGGACGGCCCCGGGGACTTCATCGACCCGCTCGGCGGGCTGGCGGCGCTGGGGCAGCGGATCCTGGACACCCCGGCCGCGCCCGAGGTGTCCTTCGGCGACGACCCGCTGCGGATGCTGCGCGCCGCACGGTTCGTGTCGCAGCTGCAGTTCGGCGTCGCCGACCGGGTACGCGACGCCATCGCGGACATGGCGCCACAGCTGGCCCGCATCACGGTCGAACGGGTGGCCGTCGAAATGGACAAGATGCTGCTCGGCGCCGACCCGGTGGCCGGGATCGACCTGGTGGTGCAGACCGGTCTGGGTGATGTGGTGCTGCCCGAGATCGGCCGGATGCAGATGGCCATCGACGAGCACCACCAGCACAAGGACGTCTACCAGCATTCGTTGACCGTGCTGCGGCAGGCGATGGCGCTGGAAGAAGCCGGCGAGCCGGATCTGGTGCTGCGCTGGGCGGCCCTGCTGCACGACATCGGCAAGCCGGACACCCGCAGGCACGAATCCGACGGCGGGGTGAGCTTTCATCACCACGAGGTGGTCGGCGCCAAGATGGTCCGCAAGCGGATGCGGGCGCTGAAGTACTCCAAGCAGATGGTCGACGACGTCTCCCAGCTGGTATACCTCCATCTGCGCTTCCACGGATATGGCGACGGCAAGTGGACGGATTCGGCGGTGCGCCGCTACGTCGCCGACGCCGGCCCGCTGCTGCCCCGGCTGCACAAGCTGGTCCGCGCCGACTGCACCACCCGCAACAAGCGGCGGGCGGCGCGGTTGCAGGCCAACTACGACGACCTCGAGGCGCGGATCGCCGAGCTGGCCGCCAAAGAGGATCTCGCCAGGGTTCGTCCGGATCTCGACGGCAACGCGATCATGCAGCTGCTCGGCATCCCGGCCGGCCCGCAGGTCGGCGAGGCGTGGAACTTCCTCAAGGAGCTACGTCTGGACCGCGGCCCACTCGACCCCGAGGAGGCCACCGCCGAATTGCTGGCGTGGTGGAACGCAAAGGGCACGCCCAGCGTCTGACCTGTTGTGGACTACTGCCTTGGGCCCGGTGACGGCACCGCGGAGATGTTCAGCGGCAAACCCGATCTTGACATCGACGGCGACGGCGAATTCGACAGTGTACGAATGGATTTCGACGGTGATGGGCTTTTCGACGACGCCATGACCGACGCCGACTCAGACGGCCTGGCTGATCAGGCCGTGCTGGATCTCGACGACGACGGGACCGCCGAAAGCCACTACAGCGACGACGGATCGGGCACGTGGACGTTGACCGGTGGCGTGCCCGCCGGTCCGCTGCGATGGTTCGGGCTCGACGGTGTCGAGCACGTCGACGGCCCGGCTGACATCGACGGCGACGGCCGCGCGGACCGGTTACTCGATATCGACCGCGACGGGCTGGCCGACCGGGTGCTGCGCGCGGGCCAGGGCGGTGGCTTCGACAGCGGGTGGGTCGATACCGATGGGGACGGGCACTGGGACGTGAAGCTCATCGATTCCGACGGTGACGGCGCAGCCGATGACGCCACCGCTCTCTGAGGGAGTTACCGTCCGCTGCCCGGCGGGCCCGCGAAGGCCTGCGCGATGGTCAGCCACGTCTCGGCATCCGGACCGTGGGCGACCACGTCGAGGTCGCCGAGGGGCCGGCGTTGCGTCACCAGGTAGCAGAAGTCGAGGACCGAACCGGTGACCCGCTCGGCGGCGTCCTGCGGACCCCATGTCCACAGGCCGCCGTCGGGCGCGCGCAACTCGACCCGGAACGGCCCGACTGGCGGGGTCAGCCCGTGCACGGTGAAGGCGAAGTCGCGGGTGCGCACACCCAGGTGCGCGATCGACTTCAACCGTTCGGTCGGCGCCACCGCGACGCCCACCGCGTCGGCGACGTCCAGGCCGTGCGCCCAGGTCTCCATCAGCCGCGCGGTGGCCATCGACGGTGCGCTCATGGGCGGCCCGAACCACAGCAGTTTGCGGCCGTCGGCGACGCCGCGCAGTTCGTGGTGCAGAGCGGCCCGGGTCTCGCGCCACTGGGCCAGCAGGTGCGGCGGCGTCGCGGCGGCGACGATCTCCTCGGTGGCCTTGTCGACGAATCCCAGCGGGTCGGCATTCGCAGCGGCCAGCATCTCGGCGAACCCGGCCTCGTCGGTGATCGACGTCAAGGCGGCCTGGTCCGTCCACCACAGGTGCGCGATCTGATGGGTGACGGTCCAGCCCGCCGCCGGTGTCGGCAGGCGCCATCCGTCGTCGGTCAGTGGGGCGACCAACGCGTCGAGGGCGTCGCTCTCGTCGCGCAGATCGTCGATGATCGGACCCGCATCGGCCATGGCGTCAGCCTAGAGCGCGGTGCTGCCCCGGCTGCCGATGGCCGCGTGCGCCGCGAGCCCCACCAGATAGATCAGCGAGCCGGACAGCGCCAGCAGCGGCGCATGCCCGTCGAGCGGTATCACCGCCGCCGACACGGTCGTCGCGAGGATGAAGGACAGCCAGAACAGTGAGTCCTGCACCGCGAACACGTGTCCGCGCAGCGCGTCGTCGACGTCGATCTGCATCGCGGTGTCAGCACACAGCTTGACCACCTGGCCGGCGAGGCCGAGGAAGAAGCCGCACACCACCATGACCACCAGTTGCAGGGTGGCACCCGCAACGGTGATGACGGCCGCGCTCATCAGTGCCGCGTTCGCCGTCGCATAGCGGCCCCAGCGTCGAACCGCCGCCGGGGTGAGCACGTTGGCCAGGAACGAGCCGCTGCCCGTGGCGGCGACGAAGATGACCGCGGTACCAAGCCCCAGACCGGTGACGGCCGGGGTGTCGCTGTGCCGCACGATCACCAGCACCAGCAGTGAGTTGATGCCGAACACCATGCGGTGGGCAGACAGCCCGGACAGGGTGGCCGCGACGGTCGGTGTGGTCACGACGGTCCGCGCGCCGTACAGCCAGCCGGTGGCCACGGCATAGAACGCAGAACCATGCACGGCCCGTTCGGTTTCGTCGGGCCCCAGTTCGTGGGTCGGGAACCGCATCGACAGCACCAGTGCCACAGCGACGGGGATCGCAACGAGGAAGATGATGGTCGCCGCGCCGGTGTCACCGGCACCGAAGATCCACCGCGGCAACAGCATGAAGTTGGCGCCGAGGAAGGTGGCCGTGGCCCCCGTCGCGGTGGCCACCGAGTTCATGGTCACCACCTGGTCGCGGGGCACCACGTGCGGCAGTGCCGCCGACAGTCCCGAGGTGACGAATCGGCTGAACCCGTTGACGATCAAGGCGCTGCACAACACCACCTGGTCGCTGGCCCCGACGGCCAGCAGCACGCCGGCGGCGATCACCAGAACCAGGCGGCCGGCGTTGGCCCCGACGAGCACGGTGCGGCGATCCCAGCGGTCCAGCAGCGCACCGGCGAACGGGCCGACGATCGAATAGGGAAGGAACAGCACCGCGAACGCGCCGGCCACCGCCCACGGGTCGGCAGCGCGCTCCGGGTTGAACAGCAGGCCTCCGGCCAACGCGGCCTGGAAGAGCCCGTCACCGAACTGGCTTGCCGTGCGCAGCTCGAGCAGCCGCCAGAACTCGGGCATGCCGCGCACCGCACGCCACAGCGAACCGGGTGCGCGGGCGTCGACCATCCCTCCAACACTACAAATCTCTACCGGGCGGCTGCCTGTTCGCCACCTCGAAACCGCGGTGATGCGATGATGGGGGGGTGGCACAGCCGGAGGATCCTGAGGACTTCGTCGCGCCCGCAGCCAACCGCGTGCGGGCCGGAACGCTGCTGCTCGCCAACACCGATCTGATGGAGCCGACGTTCCGGCGCAGCGTCATCTACGTCGTCGAGCACAACGACGGCGGCACCTTGGGTGTGGTTCTCAACCGGCCGAGTGAAACTGCCGTCTACAACGTATTGCCGCAGTGGGCGAAGCTGGTCACCAAGCCAAAGACCATGTTCATCGGCGGGCCGGTGAAACGCGATGCCGCCCTGTGCCTGGGCACGCTGCGGGTGGGTACCGATCCGCAGGGCATGCCCGGCCTGCGCCACATCGCGGGCCGGATGGTGATGGTCGATCTCGACGCCGACCCCGATCTGATCGAACCGGCCGTCGAAGGTGTGCGCATCTTCGCCGGATACTCCGGCTGGACCATCGGCCAGCTGGAGGGCGAGATCGAACGCGACGACTGGATTGTCTTGTCGGCGTTGCCTTCTGACGTGCTGGTCGAACCGAAGGTGGATCTGTGGGGGCGGGTGCTGCGCCGTCAGCCGCTGCCGCTGTCGCTGCTGGCGACCCACCCCATCGACGTCAGCCGCAACTAGTCCGCTGCGCTGCGCGCCAGCCGGCTGGCGATCACCGCGCAGACGAACAGCTGGATCTGGTGAAACAGCATGAGGGGCAACATGATCAGGCCCACGCTGGAGGCCGGGAACAGGACCAGGGCCATCGGTAGCCCGGAGGCCAGGCTCTTCTTCGAGCCGCAGAACATCAGCACGATGGCGTCCCCGCGGTCCAGTCCGGCCAGCCGGCCGGTCAGCACGGTGATGCCCAGCACCACCGCCAGCAGCACCGCGCTGACCACGGCGACGGCGACCACGCGCCACGGCTGCACGCTGCTCCAGATGTGCTCGGTCATGCCCACCGAGAACGCGGCGTAGACGATCAGCAGGATCGAGCCGCGGTCGACGACATGCGTCAGTGCTGTGTGCCGGGCGAGCCACGGGGCCAGCCAGGGCCGCAGTAGCTGGCCGACGGCGAACGGCAGGAGCAGCTGCAGCACGATGTCGGCGATCGCCGAGCCGTCGACGTGTGGCGCCCCGCTCAAGGGCATCAGCGCCACGACGAGCAGGGGAGTGAGCACCACTCCGAGGATGTTGGACAGCGACGCACTGACGATCGCGGCGGATACGTGACCGCGGGCGATCGAGGTGAACGCGATCGAGGACTGCACGGTGGAGGGCACCAGGCACAGGAACAGCAGCCCGGTGTAGAGGTCGGTGGTCAGCACTGTGGGGACTAGGGCCCGGGCGGCAAGCCCGAGCAGCGGGAAGACCACGAAGGTGGTGGCCAGCACCAGCAGATGCAGCTTCCACTGGCGGACGCCGTGCCACGCCTGCTGGGGTGACAGCCGCGCGCCGTAGAGGACGAACAGCAGCGCTATCGCGGCCTTCGTAGCCACCGACAGCACGTCTGCGGCCGCACCCTGGGCGGGCAGCACCGTCGCGAGCGCCACCACGGCGACCAGCAGCAGAAGGAAGGTGTCGAGGGGAATCCGCGACAGCCGGCCCCGGCTCAACGGACTACTGGCAGGACCGCACGCAGCTCGTGCAGCTGCCCGCGCACCCGCTCGAGGTCGCCTCGCGGCGTGCGGCGTAGCGGGCGCCCTGCCAGGATCCCGCGCCGATCGTGCCGAGCGCACCGACCCCGCAGACGATGACCGCGAGGAGCCCGATGGGCGCCGGGGCGGCCATCGCGGTGACCCCGCCGACGGCGAGCATCACGGCGGCTGCCAGCTGGGTGGGTGCCACGGCGCGCATCACCTCGGAGGTGAGGTCGGTGACGGGACGGGTGATCGTCCACAGGCCCGAGCCACCGACCAAGACGGCCAGCGCCAGGGACACCACGCCCGCAATCAGCATGGGGCCAGAATACGAGGCCCGGGTCAGCGGGGTTGCGCCGGATCCGCGGGAACGGTGACGGTGACCGTCGCCGTGGCGGCGGTGTTGGTCAGCGGGGCGGCCGCCGGTGCGCCGCTCGGCGCCGCGACGGCTGGCGCATCGACCGCGGCCGCGGGGGCTGCCGGGGCTGCCGGTGTCGCGGTCGGCGAGCTCACCCGGAACCCGTTGACGATGGAATCGGTGGCGTCAGCGGTGGCGACGACCTGGCTGGCCGAGGTGGTCACGTACAGCGACACCAGGTAGCGGTCGGCACCGGACTGTGCGATGACGTTGCGCCGCGAGGTGTTCAACGTCAGGTCGTTCTCGCGGTAGGTGCCCTCGATGATCGACGACGGGAAACCGCCGAAGTCGCCCATCGCCGCGTCGGTGGACTGCCAGGCGAACAGCTGCTGGCTGTCGACGTAGCCGTGGGTGATCGCTTCCTTGGGGTCGAACTCCCCGACCAGCTTGAACACCTTGAGCTGCGCGTTGGAGGTGTAGAGACCGTCGCCTCCGACTCTGTCGGCCAGCACGGTGAAGGCGTCGGGGACGTTGGGGTCGGGTACGACGCTCCACCCGCGCGGCATCGGCAGCACGATGCTGAGCGCGGTGAAGCCGCTGGCCTTCTGCGGCTCGAGCACCACACCCTTGGCCTTGAAGAACTCGGCCAGGGTGCCCGACGTCGCGGGAACCAGGGCCTCCGGAGCAGCCAACGCGGTGGGCGCGGCGACAGTGGTGGGAACTTCCAGCGGCGCCGATGCGGCGGGGGTGGCGACCACGGATGCGGCCTGGGGAGCTACGACGGCGGATTGGGTGATGGCAGGCGCAGGCGGGACGGGGAGGACCGGTTCGGCTGACGCGCTGGCGCCGGCAAACCCGAGCACGGCTGCCGACCCGGCTGCCACACCACCTACTAGTACCCGCCAGTTACGGGCGATCGTGATCATTGCAGATGTCCTTTTCGACAGTGTTGGGCCAGATAAAACCCCTTGTCAGGGGCCGACTGTATCGGCCGCCGAAACCCGGAGGGTAGGGCCGGAACACAGCTGGAACCAACCCCTGACCGCTCTGCAACGCAACTGATACCAACCCGTTGCGGGGGCGGGGGCAACCGCCACAGCGGGGCACTGCGGCCGGTCGCGTCACAGCGCCTTGCCGGGTCGGCGGAGCCCGTCAGCGTGCTTATACCCTGTCTGCGTGACCGAATCGCCGACCGCGGGGCCCGCCGACGCCGACGCTGACGTGCCGCGGCACCGCTATACCGCCGACGTGGCGGGGCGGATCGAGCGGACATGGCAGGACAACTGGCAGAGCCAGGGGACGTTCAACGTGCCCAACCCGGTCGGCGCGCTGGCACCGTCGGACGGTTCGGCTGTCCCCGCCGACAAGATGTTCGTCCAGGACATGTTCCCCTATCCCTCGGGCGAGGGATTGCACGTCGGCCATCCGCTGGGCTACATCGCCACCGACGTCTACGCGCGCTACTTCCGGATGACCGGCCGCAACGTGCTGCACGCACTGGGCTTCGATGCCTTCGGCCTGCCGGCCGAGCAGTACGCGGTTCAGACCGGCACGCACCCGCGGGAGCGCACCGAGGCCAATATCGTCAACTTCCGCCGCCAGCTCGGGCGGCTGGGGCTGGGCCACGACCAGCGGCGCAGTTTCTCCACCACCGACGTCGACTTCTACAAGTGGACTCAGTGGATCTTCCTGCAGATCTACAACGCCTGGTTCGACACCGCCCAGAACAAGGCCCGCCCGATCGCCGAGTTGATAGCGGAATTCGACAGCGGCGCAAGATCTCTCGACGACGGCAGGACGTGGTCGCAGTTGTCGGCCGGCGACCGTGCCGACGTGGTGGACGGCTACCGGCTGGTGTATCGCGCCGACTCACTGGTGAACTGGTGTCCCGGACTGGGCACCGTGCTGGCCAACGAGGAGGTCACCTCCGACGGCCGCAGCGAACGCGGCAACTTCCCGGTGTTCCGTAAGCGGCTGCGGCAGTGGATGATGCGCATCACCGCCTACTCCGACCGGCTGCTCGAGGATCTCGACGTGCTGGATTGGCCCGAGAAGGTCAAGGCCATGCAGCGCAACTGGATCGGGCGTTCCACCGGCGCCTCGGTGCTGTTCGGCGCCGGCGGCTCCGACATCGAGGTGTTCACCACCCGCCCCGACACCCTGTTCGGTGCGACGTATCTGGTGCTGGCCCCCGAGCATGATCTTGTCGACGGCCTGCTGGCCGCGCAGTGGCCCGACGGCGTCGACCCGCGGTGGACCGGCGGCGCCGCCACCCCCGCCGACGCAGTGGCGGCCTATCGGCGGGCGATCGCGGCGAAGTCGGATCTGGAACGCCAGGAGAACAAGGCCAAGACCGGCGTCTTCCTCGGCACCTATGCCACCAATCCGGCTGATGGACAACAGGTTCCGATCTTCATCGCCGACTACGTCCTGGCCGGATACGGCACCGGCGCGATCATGGCCGTGCCCGGTCACGATCAGCGGGACTGGGAGTTCGCCAGCGAGTTCGGCCTGCCGATCCGTGAGGTGATCTCCGGCGGCGACATCACCGAGGCCGCCCACACCGGCGACGGCGTGCTGGTCAATTCGCAGTACCTGGACGGGCGCAGCGTTGAGGATGCCAAGAAGGCGATCACCGAGCGGCTCGAAGCCGACGGCCGCGGCCGTGCGCGGGTCGAATACAAGCTTCGGGATTGGCTTTTCGCGCGCCAGCGGTACTGGGGTGAGCCGTTCCCGATCGTCTACGACGCCGACGGCCGCGCGCATCCGCTGCCCGACTCGGCATTGCCGGTGGAGCTGCCCGACATCGCCGACTACTCGCCGGTGTTGTTCGATCCTGACAATGCCGACAGCGAACCGTCGCCGCCGCTGAACAAGGCAGGCGAGTGGGTGCACGTCGATCTCGACCTCGGCGACGGACTCCAGCCCTACACCCGCGACACCAACGTGATGCCGCAGTGGGCGGGCAGCTCGTGGTACGAGCTGCGCTACGCCGACCCGCACAACTCAGAAGAGTTCTGCGCCAAGGAGAACGAGGCCTACTGGATGGGCCCGCGCCCGGCGGAGCACGGGCCGGCCGACCCCGGCGGGGTGGATCTGTACGTGGGCGGCGTCGAACACGCGGTGCTGCACCTGCTGTATTCGCGCTTCTGGCACAAGGTATTGCACGATCTGGGCCACGTCACCTCGCGGGAGCCCTACCGCCGCTTGGTGAATCAGGGCTACATCCAGGCGTTCGCCTACACCGATTCGCGCGGCGCCTATGTGTCGGCCGCCGATGTCGTCGAGCGCGGCGGAAAGTTCTTCCTGCCCGGGCCTGACGGCGAGATCGAGGTGTTCCAGGAGTTCGGCAAGATCGGCAAGAGTCTGAAGAACTCGATCTCGCCCGACGAGATCTGCGACAACTACGGTGCGGACACGTTGCGCGTCTATGAGATGTCGATGGGCCCGCTGGAGGCGTCGCGGCCGTGGGCCACCAAGGACGTCGTCGGCGCACACCGCTTCCTGCAGCGGGTCTGGCGGCTGGTCGTCGACGAAAGCACGGACGCCGAAAGGGTTTCCGAGCACGAGTCGCTCGACGAGCAGACCCTGCGCCTGCTGCACCGCACCATCGCCGGTGTCCGCGACGACTACGCGGGACTGCGCAACAACACCGCGGCGGCCAAGCTCATCGAGTACACCAACCACCTCACCAAGGAAGGCATCACCGCCCGCGCGGCGCTGGAGCCCCTGGTGCTCATGGTGGCGCCGCTGGCCCCGCACCTGGCCGAGGAGCTGTGGCGACGGCTGGGTCACGACACCTCGCTGGGACACGGGCCGTTTCCGGTGGCCGACGAGACCTATCTGGTGACCGACACCGTCGAATACCCGGTGCAGGTCAACGGGAAGGTGCGCGGACGCATCACGGTGGCCGCCGACGCCGACAAGGCGAGCCTGGAGGCTGCGGCACTGGCCGATGAGAAGGTGCAGGCCTTCCTGGCCGGCGCCACCCCCAAGAAGGTCATCGTGGTGCCGGGCCGGCTGGTCAACCTCGTCCTCTAGGTCGTCGCGCCGACATCACCGGGGGCGGACGACGACCTGATGAGTGTGGGCGTCGGGTGGGGTGGCGATCACTTCGGCCACGATGCGCGCCACGGTGTGCGGCGACAGGAAGCGGGCAGGGTCATACTCGCCGCCCTCGTAGGCGACCAGGTCCTGCTGCATCTCGGTGTCGACCCGGCCCGGGTGCACGCTGGTGACGCGCAGGCTCGGCTCGTCGGCGCGCAGCGAATCGGCGAACGCGCGCTGGGCGAACTTGCTGGCCGAGTACGCCGCCAGGCCGGGGGAGACGTTGATGCCCGCGCCGGAGTTGATGAACACCACCTGACCTCGGGCTGCGCGCAAGGCCGGCAGAAGGGCCAGTGTGAGGGCGACGGGACCGGTCACATTGATCTCGAAACTCGCCCGCCACTGCTCGGGGATCGACTCGTCGAACCGCCCCGGGTAGGCCACTCCGGCGTTGTGCACCAGGACGTCCAACTCGGCCAGCGGTTCGGCCGCTGCCTCGATCGACTCCGGATCGGCCAGATCAAGCGGCCAGGTGGTGGCGCCGAGTCGCGCGGCGACGGCATCCAGCCGGGCTGACGGCCGGCCTGCCAGCAGCAGCGTGTGGGTGGGTGCCAGCGCCTCGGCGATCGCGGACCCGATTCCGCCGCCCGCCCCCGTGATCAACGCGGTCCTACTCCCCGGGTCGCTGCGCTCCTGCCCGCCGGTCCTACTCCCCGGATCACCCTCGGTCGGCATGCTTGTCACCCTACCGACCTGCGATTCACAGCGGCGGGCCGCAGAATGAACGCGTGGCATTCGACCCGAGCTTCGGTCCAACGCAGTTGGCCGCCCGTGCGGCCTACCTCCTGCGCGGAAACGACTTGGGTGTGATGACCTCGGCCGCCCCGCAGCTCTACCCGCACATGTGGAGTTGGGACGCCGCCTTCGTGGCCGTCGGCCTGGCTCCACTCAGTGTCGAACGGGCCGTCGTCGAACTCGACACACTGTTGTCGGCGCAGTGGACCAACGGGATGATCCCGCACATCGTGTTCGCCCAGGGCGTGGACGGGTACTTCCCCGGCCCAGCGCGGTGGGCCTGTTCGGCGCTGGCCGCCCACGCCCCGCGCAGCCGGCACACCTCGGGCATCACGCAGCCCCCGGTGCATGCGATCGCGGTGCAACGGATCCTCGACCGCGCGCGCATGCGGGGCCGCTCGACCCGGGCGGTGGCCGAGTCGTTCCTGGACCGGCGTTGGTCGGATCTGGTGCGCTGGCACCGCTGGCTGGCCGAGGCCCGTGACCAGAATCAGCGTGGCCGCATCACCCTGTACCACGGCTGGGAGTCCGGGATGGACAACTCCCCGCGGTGGGATTCCGCCTACGCCAACGTGATTCCCGGAAGCGTGCCGGAGTATCAGCGCGAGGACAACCACATCGTCACCGACCCGACCCAGCGGCCGTCGGACACCGAGTACGACCGCTACCTCTGGCTGCTCGAGGAGATGAAGTCGGCGCGCTACGACGACTACCTCTTGCCGAAAGTCATGAGCTTCGCCGTCGAGGACGTGTTCGTCTCGGCGATCTTCTCATTGGCCTGCGACGTGCTGGCCAACATCGGTGAGGAATACAAGCGACCCCACGCCGACGTGCGGGACCTGTATTCCTGGGCAGAGCGGTTCCGCGTGGGTGTCGTCGCCACCACCGACGAAAGAACTGGCGCAGCAAAGGATTTCGACGTCCGAGCGGACAAGTGGATCGCCACCGATACGGCCGCCCAGTTCGCCCCGCTGCTGTGCGGCGGGCTGCCGCATGACCAGGAACGCGCGTTGTTACGCATCCTGGAGGGCCCGCGGTTTTGCGGTCACCCGGACCTCAAGTACGCAGTCGTCCCGTCAACATCGCCGGTGTCCAAGGACTTTCGCCCGCGCGAGTACTGGCGGGGACCGGTGTGGCCGGTGCTGACCTGGCTGTTCTCGTGGGCATTCGCCCGCCGGGGTTGGTCGGAACGCTCACTGATTCTGCGCCGAGAAGGGCTGCGCCAAGCCAGCGACGGCACGTTCGCCGAGTACTACGAGCCGTTCACCGGTGAACCGCTGGGCAGCATGCAGCAGTCGTGGACGGCTGCGGCCGTGTTGGACTGGCTGGGCTAGCCCGACGGTCAGGTCTCGGACTGGTCGGTAATCCGTTCCAGAGGCCCGAGCGCTCTGGCCAACGTTTCGCGCTCCTCGTCGGAGAGCCGGGCCAGCAGCGAGGCCAGGTGGGCGCGGCGGTGCGCCAGCGCTTCACGGTGCTGCACCAACCCCTCCGGGGTGACCTCCACCAAGACCGCCCGTAGGTCCGAGGGGTCGCGGGACCGCTTGACCAGACCGAGTTTCTCCAGCCGGCGAATGGCGACCGTGGTGGTGGGGGTGCGCACCCGCTCGCGTGCGGCGAGCTCGGTCATCCGAATGGGGCCGGTGTCGAGCAGGGTCAACAGGATCGACATCTGGGCGAGCGTGAGGTCACCGCTGTTGGGGGTGCGGGGATCGCCCCGGCGCAAGACCGAGAACAACTTGGAGAGGACGCGCTGCAAGTCCCCAGACAGGTCGGTGACCTGCGGTTCGGCCTCAATCATAGTTCGCTAGTCTAACCGGTCGGTTGGCAACCGTCGTGTAATCGCGTTTTCGGCGGCGAGGCTACAGAACCTGCGACAGGAACCGTTGCAGCCGGTCGGTGGTGGCAGCGGTGAAGATCTGATCGGGCGGCCCGGACTCGACAACTTTCCCGTGATCCATGAACACCACCGTGTCCGCGGTCGAGCGGGCGAAGCCCATCTCGTGTGTCACGACGACCATCGTCATCCCGTCGGCGCCGAGCTCGGCGATCAGCGCCAGGATGCCCTTCACCAGCTCGGGATCCAACGCCGAGGTCGCTTCGTCGAAGAACATCACCTGCGGCGTCATCGCCAGCGCACGGGCGATCGCCACCCGCTGCTGCTGGCCGCCGGACAGGGTCGCCGGCCGCACGTCGGCCTTGTGTTTCAAACCCACCCGGTCGAGCTGGGCGAGCGCCAGCTCGCGGGCTTCGTCAGCCGAGAGGTTCTTGAGCTTGCGCGGGCCCAGCGCCACATTGTCGAGAACCGTTCGGTGCGGGAACAGGTTGAAATGCTGAAACACCATGCCGATCCGCTGACGCAGCTTGTCCGGGTCGTCGCGCAGCACCGACCGGCCGTCGAGCAGGATGTCGCCGCGCTCGGGTTCGTAGAGCCGATTCAGTGTGCGCAACAGGGTGGACTTGCCCGACCCGGACGGACCGATGACGGCAGCGGTCGTCCCTGCCGGAACGTCGATGTCGACGCCGCGCAGCACCGCGTTGTTTCCGAAGGCGAGATGAATGTCGTTGGCCGCCAACGAAACCGGCTCCGGGCGGATGCTCTGCTGGGCCATCACACCATCTCCTGACTCGTGATGCTGGGTTCCAGCGGGTCCTCGTCTGCCGGCGGTCGGCCGCGGCGCAGCCGGTTGTCGATGTAGTTCACCAGGTGGGTCAGCGGAATCGTCAGCAGCAGGTAGAACAGGCCGGCCGCGACCAACGGCGAGAGGTTGCCGGTCTGCGCGTTGAGGTCACGGCCGACCTGGAACAGCTCCCGCTGGCTGGCCACCAACCCGAGGAAGTACACCAGCGACGAGGCTTTCAGCAGCGAGATGAACTGATTGACCAGAGCCGGCAACACCCGGCGAACACCCTGCGGTATCACCACCAGCCGCATCGAGGAGGAGTAGCTGAAGCCAAGTGCGCGAGAGGCTTCCATCTGGCCGGGCTCCACACTTTGGATACCCGAGCGGAAGATCTCGCCGATGTAGGCCGCGGCCATCAGGCCCAGCGCGGCGATACCCAAGGGGTACGGGTTGTTTCCGGTCAGCCCACCGACCACCGGCCCGATTCCCAAACCGATCAGCAGGATGATCACGACTTCCGGCAGTCCGCGGAAGATGTCGGTGTAGATGCGGGCGGGCAGTCTCAGCCAGCGCGAGCGGGAGATCCCGGCGACCGCGAGCGCCATCCCCAGCAGCAGGCCGATGATGCTGGCGCTGACGGTCAGCAGCAGGGTGTTGGGCAGCCCGGTCCGCAGCAGGTCGGGGATCGCCTGCTTGTAAAGCTCGATATCCAAGAAGGACTCCCGCAACTGCGTCAGCACCGACTTGGTGACCACCGGGGCGGCCTCGGCGGGCTTCTGGCTGGCGGCGATCGCGTTGAAGTCGGGCAGTTGCGGCAGCGGGGCCGCCTTGGACCCCGGCTTCCATCCCGGGGGTAGTGCGCGCGGCACCCAGTCGGCGTAGAGCCGCGACCAGGTGCCGTCGGCGATCACGGCGTCCAGGCCGGCGTTGAGGGCGTCGATCAGCGGCCGGTTCTCTTTCGC
The DNA here is from genome assembly GCF_036023875.1 of Mycobacterium sp. NBC_00419. NCBI lineage: Bacteria > Bacillati > Actinomycetota > Actinomycetes > Mycobacteriales > Mycobacteriaceae > Mycobacterium > Mycobacterium sp. NBC_00419. Next base: position 2,765,067 of record NZ_CP107931.1, on the reverse strand, counting down.
CACGGCGTAGGCGACGAAATTGTCCAAGCTGAAAGTGTTTTCGACGATCACCGCGGGGTCACCCGGTTGAACGGTGCCCTGCGCCTGCTGCGAGGGCGCCACCCAGGCGTCGATCTGACGCGTCTTGAGGCTGGCGTAGACGGTGTTGTAGTCCGGGAACTTGACCGGCTGTAGTCCCAGGGTGTCGATCACGTAGGACTCCTGCACCGTGCCTTGCACGACGCCGATGCGCTGTCCGGGGCCGAGCTTGCCGAACCCGGTGATCGGCGAGCCCGACGGTACGACCAGCGAGAAGTAACCGAAGTCGTAGCCGTTGGTGAAGCCGACCGTGCGACGGCGTGCGTCGGTGGTGGTGATCGACGACGAGCCGACGTCGAACCGGCGCGCGGCGACCTGGGCGAGCAGGCCGGAGAACTCGGTGCCGACGAAGGTGATCTTCAGCCCGAGCTTCTCGGCGATCGCCCGCAGCAGCTCATTGTCGAAGCCGGTGAACTGTCCCTGGGCGTTGATGCAGATGCTCGGCGGTGCGTCGGACAGGGTGCCGACGGTGAGGGTGCCCGGGGTGATCAGCCGCAACGCGTCCAGTTTCACGGCATCCAACGGCTCGGTGGTCGCAGTTGTGTACTTGTCCTCGCCGGATCCGCTGGCTGCGGCGGCAAGGTTGGTGGGCAGCGCGCTGGCCGACTTCTCGCCGGGTGGGGCGCACTGGTCGGCACTCGCCGGTGCCATCGGAGCGAGGCTGAACGTCAGCAACAACACGATCAGCACGGCCAGCAGCCTGCGCCAGTACATGGTCATCATTAGACGGTAGTCGGGACGCGGCGCGAGGCACGTCTTCGAATCAGGCGGAATCCAGACCCGCGAAAACCCCGCGCCGTTCGAGCTCGGCAATCAGCAGGTCTGCCATCAGGTCGGCCCTGTCGACGCACGCGCGCCGGGCCGCGGCCGGGTCCCCCCGCACTAGGGCGGCATACTCGGCCTCGAGAATCGGCAACAGATGGACGCGCGAATCCTTGTACTCGGCCCAGAACTTCCACGGCATGAAGCTGCGCGAGGAGCGGATGGTCGCCGCCAGGCGCGGACCGGCGTATCCGGCGATGACGACGTCCCGGAACCGCTCGGCGCCATCGACATAGGCCCGCGAGCCGCCGGCGGTACGCACGACCACCATCGCGGCGCCGAGGTCTGCGAGCACCTCCGGTCGGGGGTCGGCGGCAGCGCGGGCTGACACCGCCCCGGTGAGCAGACCGTGCACTTCGTGGTGCTCGCGCAGCGTCGCCTCGTCGAACTTCTGGACGAAGGCCCCGCGGTGGTAGCGCGTGACCAGGATCCCGTCATGCTCCAGCTGAACCAGTGCCTCCTGGACCGGAACGCGGCTGAGCCCCAGGGCCGCCGCGATCTCGTTGCGGTCGACCCGATCACCGGAGCGGAGTCTGCCCGCCATGAGCAGGTCGAGGATATGAACAACGACCTGGTCCTTTTCCTTCACGCCATAGCGTTTGGGCATGGAGTTCCCTCGAATGCGCACCGTTGGGAGGGGTGGCGCGCTCCGGACATCCTGCCTGGTCAGACATGCCAGTGCCACGCGAATCCGCCAATCGGCACAAACGAGACTGCCAGTCTCGTTACGCTGCCGGCATGATGACGACGGAATTGCCCGACGACTACTACTCGTTGCTGCCCTTGGCGCAGGGGCGTACCGCCGCGATGGAGTATCTGCGCCGCCCGGGCCCGGTGTACAAGATGGGCAACACGTGGGTGATCACCAGCTACGACGGGGTGCGGTTCGCGCAGAAGAACCCGGCCCTGTTCTCCTCGGCCAAGGCCTTCGACGGCGTGGCGAACGCCATCCAGATGATCCCGCTCGCGATCGATCCGCCCAAACATGCCGACTACCGGCGCGTGCTCGACCCGATGTTCGGGCCCAAACGCATGGCGGCCATGGATGCCGATCTGCGGGCGCAGTTGCGCGGCCATATCGATGTCTTCGCGCCTACCGGCCGCTGCGACGTGGTCGCCGATCTGTCCTACAAGTTTCCGACGCAGGCGATCCTGACGTTGTTCGGGCTTCCGCTCGAGCACCTGCCCCAGTTCTTGGACTGGGTCTCCGGCATCATCAAGGACCGCGAGGTCGGCTCCCTCGACGGCGAAGCGTCGCCTCGGGTGATCGAAAGCAGCATCGCGCTGTTCGGTTTCCTTGCCGAGCAGCTCGAGATCAAACGCAGCCATCCGGGCAACGACATGCTCAGTTCAGTCTTGGCCCTTGACGGGGACGACGCGTGGACGGACGCCGAAATCTTGGGGCTGTGCTTCCTCATCGTGCTCGCCGGCCTCGACACGGTGACCGGGGCCATCGGGTACTCGCTGCAGACATTGGCCGCCAATCCCGAACTGCGCCAACGCCTCATCGCCGACCCGGCGTTGATCACCCCGTTTGTCGAAGAGGTCCTGCGTCTCGACGGCCCGGTTCCCGGCGTACCGCGCAAGACGACGGCTGACGTCGAGGTCGAGGGCGTGACGATCCCCGCCGACTCACCCGTGCTACTCATGCTCGGCACCGCCAACCGTGAGGGCTCGTACGCCGAGACGCCGCACGAGATGAACCTGACCGCCAAGGCCACCCACCTGGGGTTTGGTGGCGGCATCCATCGTTGCCTCGGATCTCATCTGGCGCGCCGTGAACTACGGCTCACCATCGAGGAGTTTCACGCCCGGATCCCCGAGTACCGGCTGGCCGGCGAGGCGGAGACCCTTTGGCCCGCAGGGACGTTCGGCCTGAAGTCGCTGCCGCTGGAGTTCGAACCCTGCTGAGTCAGCGGCGGTCGCGCCAGTTGATCAGCGCCTGCGCGGCAGTCAGGTCGTAATCCGGGCCATCGCAGCCGACGGTCATCAGCGTCACGCCCAGACCGGCCAGTGCCCCGGCGTTGGCCGCCAGGGTGTCGGCGTCGCGGCCTTCCACACCTGAGGAGCGTTCGATGCTGGCGGGGTCGCGGCCGACGTCGGCACAGTGCCGCGCCAACGCCTCGGCCTTGCCGGGGTAGGTCTCGGCGTTGGTGAAGCTGTGCCACTGGTCGGCGTGCTCGGCGACCAGACGCAGTGTCTTGCGCTCACCCTGCCCGCCGATGAGGATCGGGATGTGCCGGGTCGGCGCGGGGTTGAGCTTGGCCAGCCGGGACTTGATCCGCGGCAGCGCCTGCGCCAGATCGTCGAGCCTGCTGCCGACGGTGCCGAACTCGTAGCCGTACTCGTCGTAGTCCTTTTGTTTCCAGCCTGATCCGATGCCCAGGATCAGCCGGCCGCCCGAGATGTGGTCGACAGTGCGGGCCATGTCGGCCAGCAGTTCGGGATTGCGATACGAGTTACAGGAGACCAGCGCGCCGATCTCGACGCGGGAGGTCTGTTCGGCCCAGGCGCCGAGCATGGTCCAGCACTCGTAGTGAGCGCCGTCGGGATCGCCGTAGAGCGGATAGAAGTGGTCCCAGTTGAAGACCACGTCGACACCCATGTCCTCGCAGCGGAGCACCGCGTCGCGGATCTGGGCGTAGTCGTCGGAATGTTGGGGCTGAAGCTGCACGCCGATGCGAATGGGAAAGGTCACATCGCAACCGTACGTCGTCTCAGACACCGATATTCCCGCCGTCCCGCCACACCGCGACCACTGAGGGGCGCGCGGTTCCGTTGCCTCCCTCCGGCCAGGTCGACAGCGGGTCGTCGATGCTGTTGTCGTCGTGTTCGCCGGGATGCTGGACGGACACCGTGACGAGATCGTCGAGCACGACCGGACCACACGTCTCCGCCCCGATGGGCACGGTGAGGAATTGCCTCGTCTCGCCGCGGTTCGGCCCGTCGAGGGCCACCGCGAAAAGCCCGTCGTTGGAGCCGAGTTGATTGCCGTCGGTGGCGATCCACAGGTTGCCGTGCGAGTCGAACGCGAGGTTGTCCGGGCAGGAGATGGGACTGACCTTGGTCTTGTCGAATCCGCCGTAGTAGGTGTCGGCGGCATCGGGGTCTCCGCACACCAGCAGCAGGTCCCAGGTGAACGAGGTCCCGGCGTGGTCATCGGTGATCTCGAGGACCTGGCCGTTCTTGTTGTCGTTGCGGGGGTTGGCCGCGTCGGCGGCGGCCTTGCCCGGGGCACCGCGTTCGTCGTTGTTGGTCAGGGCGACGTAGAGCTTGCCGCTGACTGGGTTGGCCTCGAAGTCCTCCGGGCGGTCCATCTTGGTGGCGCCGGCCTTGTCGGCCGCGAACCGGGTGAACACGGCGACTTCCTGGGCGGTCATTCCGCTGACGAGCGATTCGGCGGCGCCGTCGGGACCCGAGCGCAGCAGCGCGATCCAGGTGCCCGACCCGCGGAAGGAACCCTGCGTGGGCAGGGTTCCCGAACCGTCGATCTCGGAGGCGGGGATGTCGCTGGACAACTTCGCCACGTACAGGGTCCCCTCATCGAGGATCGTCATGTTCTGGGCGAGTGCCGCCGCGTCGCGGCCGGGCTGAATCTTCTTGCTCGACACGAACTTGTACATGTAGTCGAACCGCTCGTCGTCACCGCTGTAGGCCACGACCGTGCCGTCGGTGGTCACGTAGATGTTGGCGGCCTCGTGCTTGAAGCGGCCCATGGCGCTGTGCTTGACCGGAACCGACTTCGGGTCCCACGGATTCAGTTCCACGACATAGCCGAACCGGTTGACTTCGTTGGGCGTCTTGGTGGGGTCGAACCGAGGGTCGAACGTCTCCCACTTGCGTTCGCTGGGCTTGAGTTTGATGCCGTAGCGCTTCCACTGGTCGGCTTCGACCGGGTTGGCTGCCTGCGCGCCTTCGGCGGTTCCGAAATACGCGTTGAAGTTCTCCTCACCGGAGAGCACGGTGCCCCACGGCGTCACTCCGCCCGAGCAGTTGTTGAGAGTGCCGGTGATGGTGCGCCCCGTCGGGTCGCCGGCAGTCGTGACGAACGGGCTGCCCGCTGCGGGGCCGGTGAGGGTGAAGGCCGAGTCGCCGGTGATGCGGCGGTTGTAGGGGCCCGCCACCGCCTCGAGCCCTTTGTCGGTGCGTTTGACCTCAACGACGGACAGTCCGTGTGCGGCCAGCGCGGTCTCGAATTGTGCTCGGGTGGGCTGCTTTTCGTCGTAGCCGGGGAACATGAACCGTTCGGTGGTGTATTCGTGGTTGACGACGAGCAGATAGCGGCCGGGGGATCCCTCGATCGGGAGCAGCCCGGCGAAGTCGTTGTTGAAGCCGAACTGCTGGCGTTGCGATGCGGCGCTTTGATTCTTGACGTCGAACTTCGGTGCACCGGGTAGCACCGGGTCACCCCAGCTGATGACGACAGCTTGCCGGTAGCCGTCGGGTATGACGACGGCGTCGTCTTTGTTGGGTGCAATCGCGGTGAAGTTCATTCCGGGGGGCGCGACGGCAGGTGTCGTCGAGGACGTCGCCCCGACGACAGGCTTGCCGTCGTCCGCGCAGGCCGCCAATGCCGAACCGCTGCCGACGGCCAGCACCGCCACTCCCGCGGCGCGCAGGACCGAACGCCGCGACACCGCTTGGCGGACGATGTCGCCGAAGTACTCGTTGTCACTGGTGTTGGGCGCCGGTTGCGAGCACGCATCACCACACTTGTAGCGGCAGGTCACGTGCTGGCGCGACGAACGACCACTATGGCTGACAAGCAGATTCAGGGGGACCAGAGCCATGCGGTAACGCTATGGCAGGCTGGCAATCAGCTGGGAATCAGCTGATGAACAACAGGGAAAGCCGTCAGCTATCCAGCACGTCGCGCAGCAGCGCCACCAGGGCGCGCGGTTGGTCGCCCTGAACCGAGTGGCCGGAGTCGGCCACCACGTGCACTGACTGGAATCCCGGTGCGCTGCGGGCGAATTCGGCGGCGTCGTCGTCGTTGACGAAGAACGAGTTCGCCCCGCGGATCAGTGTGGTGGGAGCGGTCACTTTCGGGACGTCGTCCCAGAGGCCCTCGAACCCCTCACCCTTGCGGAAGGTGTCGTAGCGCCATGTCCACGTACCGTCGTCGTTCTGCTTGGAGTTGTGAAACACACCGCGCCGCAACGAGTTCCGATCGCGGTGCGGTGCCGCGGCCACGGTGATGTCCAGCATGGACCGGAAGTCGGGAAAGGTGCGGTCGCCCTTGACGAGCGCGACGGTACCCATCTGGGCCTTGGTCATCTGCTCGTGGCGTTCCGGGGCAGACGGGGTGACGTCGACCATGACGAGCTTGCGCACCAGTTCCGGCTCGGTGGCAGCCAGCCGCATGGCGGTAAGACCACCCAGCGACATCCCGACGATGAGGTCGGCCTGCGGAGCGAGTTCTCGGATCACCGGTTCGACGGCCACGGCGTTGAGCTTGGGTCCGTAGTCCCCGTCCTCGCGCCAGGCGGAGCGGCCGTGCCCGGGCAGGTCGATCGCCAGTGCGGGCACGCCGAGCCCGAGGATCACGGTGTCCCAGGTGTGGGCGTTCTGCCCGCCGCCGTGCAGGAACACCACCCGCACCGGGTCGCCACCGCGGTGCGGTGAATCGGCCGAACCCCAGCGGATCGCGCTGATCGCGCCGCGCTCGATGCGCTGCACCTGTGGCAGTGGTGCGCTCACCCCGGCCTGCTCGGCGTTCTCCGGCAGCAGGGCGAACTCGTCAAGCCCGAGCAGTTCGTCGTCTGTGATCACGGGGTCCATCTAACGCGAAACTGCGGTCGGATCGCGAGAACGATCCGACCGCAGTTTTCGTCGATGGCGGCTAGTTGCCGGCGATGAACTCTTCGAGCTGCTCGCGGGCGACGTCGTCGGCCAGCTGCTTGGGCGGGCTCTTCATCAGGTAGGCCGAGGCCGGGATGATCGGGCCGCCGATACCGCGGTCCTTGGCGATCTTGGCCGCACGCACAGCGTCGATGATGATGCCCGCCGAGTTCGGCGAGTCCCACACCTCGAGCTTGTACTCCAGGTTCAGCGGCACGTCACCGAAGGCGCGGCCTTCCAGGCGGACGTAGGCCCACTTGCGATCATCGAGCCATGCGACGTGGTCCGACGGGCCGATGTGGACGTTCTTGTCGTCGATCTTGCCCGCCAGCGAACCGGTCAGGTTGGAGGTCACGGCCTGGGTCTTGGAGACCTTCTTGGATTCCAGACGCTCGCGCTCGAGCATGTTCTTGAAGTCCATGTTGCCGCCGACGTTGAGCTGGTACGTGCGATCCAGGGTGACGCCGCGGTCTTCGAACAGCTTGGCCATCACGCGGTGGGTGATGGTCGCGCCGACCTGGCTCTTGATGTCGTCGCCGACGATCGGCACGCCGGCATCCTCGAACTTCTTGGCCCACACCGGGTCGGAGGCGATGAACACCGGCAGCGCGTTGACGAAGGCCACACCGGCGTCGATGGCGCACTGCGCGTAGAACTTGTCGGCCTCTTCGGAGCCCACCGGCAGGTAGGACACCATGACGTCGACCTTGTTGTCCTTGAGGATCTTCACCACGTCGACGGGCTGCTCGTCGGAGAGATCGATCGTCTCCGCGTAGTACTTACCGATGCCGTCCAGCGTCGGTCCCCGCTGTACCACCACGTTGGTCGGCGGCACGTCGGCGATCTTGATGGTGTTGTTCTCGGACGCGTAGATGGCCTCGGAGAGGTCGAAGCCGACCTTCTTGGCGTCGACGTCGAACGCGGCGACGAACTTCACGTCGCGGACGTGGTACCGGCCGAGCTTGACGTGCATCAGGCCGGGGACGGCCGAGTTGGGGTCGGCATCCTGGTAGTACTGCACGCCCTGGACGAGCGAGGATGCGCAGTTACCCACGCCGACAATGGCGACCCGCACATCCGTCGACGTTCCTGGCGCCTGGTGCTCAGTCATGGACGTTCTCCTTCTTGTACTTCATCTGGCTGTTGTTCAGGTTCTGTGGACTCAGGCCTGGTCCGGGTGCGTCTGTGCGACCCGCTCCGCGGCGATCAGCTCGTTGAGCCACTTGACTTCCCGCTCGCTGGACTCCAAACCCAGCTGATGCAGTTGCCGGGTATAGCGGTCGAACGAGTTGCTGGCCCGCGCAACTGCTTCACGAAGGCCTTCCCGCCGTTCCTCCACCTGGCGACGACGCCCCTCGAGGATGCGCATCCGCGCTTCGGCCGGTGTGCGGTTGAAAAACGCGAGGTGCACGCCGAAGCCGTCGTCGGTGTAGTTCTGCGGTCCGGTGTCGGCGACGAGCTCGGTGAACCGCGCTCGGCCGGTATCGGTGAGCTGATACACCCGTCGGGCGCGGCGCAACACCGCGGTTCCGGCAGGCAAGGCGTCCTCGGCGATCAACCCGTCGGCCTGCATCCGGCGCAAAGCCGGGTACAGCGAGCCGTAGGAGAAGGCGCGGAACGCCCCCAGCAGGCCCGTCAGTCTCTTGCGCAGCTCGTAGCCGTGCATGGGGGACTCCAGGAGGAGACCCAGGATCGCCAGCTCAAGCATCCGGTCACCTCCTGTGCTTACCGTTACGGTGCTTCGACACCTCCGCAAACTGTATCGGAGCGATATATACGGCGCCAATCGAGGGCTCGCACCAGCAGGGCGAGGCAGGTCAGGACGGGTAGCTGATTCGTTTCACCGAAGCGTCGGGGTTGAGCTCGAGGTAGCCGCTGCCGAAATCGCTGGACACATAGATCGAGATCGACACCGTGCCCGGCGCGGTGGGGTCACCGCTCGGGTCGACGATCAGGTAGGTGTTCTTGACCTCGGCGGGCTTGATTCCCAGCGTCTCGGGCGCACCGCGCAACACGCCGATCACCGCCTTGGTGTCGAACTTGGCTAGGTCCACCGCCACGGCGTCGCTGCCCTTGGACCCGGTGCTGGGATCGTCCCAGCCACCGCGATAGGAGTAGTTCAGCGTGCGGCGGTCGTCGGCCGGGTCGGGGCGGTCCAGCGAGGCGTAGTCGGGGTAGATCACCAGCCGGTAGCCGATGGTGTCGCCGAACTTCTTCTTCATCTGCTCGAACAGACCGGTGAGCCCTCCCAGCGACTGCAACTGCCGCGGCGGGGTGAGTACGACGGGCGCCACTCCATCGGCCTTGGCGCCGGGATCGGAAGTGAAGTTCAGCGGCGACGGGGTGTTGCCGTACAGGCCCCAGCCGATACCGATGCCCAACAGCACCAGCACGCCGGCCACCGCGGCCCGGATTCCCCAGCCGCCGCCCGTCGACGGCATGGCCAGGCGCGCTTTCTTCAGCGTCGGCAGCTGAACCGGCGCATTTCCGGTCTGCAGATCCGACACCAGCGCGCGCAGGTCTCCCAATGTCATCGCGGTGGTGGCGGCCTTGACTCGCTCGCCGTGTTCGGCCATCGACAGCTGTCCCTCCGACAGCGCGGTGTCGAGGATCTGGCAGATGTCGTTGCGGTCGGTGTCTTTGGCGCGGGTGCTTGCGGTCTGGGTGGTCGCCACGTCGATGATCGTAGGAGTTCGCCGCCCAACACCGCAGGACAGATAGGTAAACCGGCCGACCCGGGGGCCGGTTACCCGCCGGTGCTCAGAGAGCCCACGTACTCTGGTCCCCGTGCGACTGCAGCGACAGGTGGTGGACTACGCCCTTCGGCGACGTTCCCTGCTGGCCGAGGTGTACTCCGGTCGCACCGGTGTCACCGAAGTCTGTGACGCCAACCCCTACCTGCTACGGGCTGCCAAATTTCACGGCAAGACCAGCTCGGTCATGTGCCCGATCTGCCGCAAGGAACCGCTGACTCTGGTGTCGTGGGTATTCGGCGACCACCTCGGCGCGGTGTCGGGCTCGGCCCGTTCCGCCGAGGAACTGGTGCTGCTGGCGACCAAGTTCGACGAGTTCGCGGTGCATGTGGTGGAGGTATGCCGAACCTGCGAATGGAATCACTTGGTGAAGTCATATGTGCTCGGAGCGCCACGTCCCACCAACGGACGTGGTCGCCGCGGCACCCAGACGGCGCGCTCCGGCGCGCGCACGGCCAGTGAATAGCGAAGGGCGTCAAGACCGGCCAGCCTCTGACATCCCCACGGGTTCAGGGGGTGACGGTGTGCCCAGCGCGCCCCGGCATAGCAGCGAGACGCCGACGAGCAAGATTCCCACCGGTGAGAACACGGCGCCGGGCGCCGACCCGGCCCCGACCCGCAGTGCACCCCGTCGTCAGGTCCCGCCCGACGATCGGTTGACCACTCTCATCGAGCCGGTGCGCGACGACACCGAACCGCTGCTGCGCGACCCGATCGACGTCGTCAAGGCCGCGTTGGACCGCACGCCGCCGCCGAAGTTCCCCCCGCCCCCGCCACCACCTCCGCCGGGTGGGGGATCTGGTGGCGGACAGCCACCCAAGCCTTCCCGGCAGATCTCCTGGAAGTGGGTGCGCCGGTCAGCGTTGCTGGCCGCCGTCCTCCTGATCGTGTTGCCGATCCTCACCTTCGGCATGGCCTACCTGATAGTCGACGTGCCGCAGCCCGGTGACATCCGTACCAACCAGGTGTCGACGCTGCTGGCCAGTGACGGCTCTGAACTGGCGAAAATCGTTCCACCCGAAGGCAACCGGGTCGACGTCAACATCGATCAGGTGCCGGTGCACGTGCGCGACGCGGTGATGGCCGCCGAGGACCGCGACTTCTACAGCAACCCGGGATTCTCCCTGACGGGTTTCGCGCGCGCGATCAAGAACAACCTGTTCGGCGGTGACCTGCAGGGCGGTTCGACGATCACCCAGCAGTACGTCAAGAACGCCCTCGTCGGCGACGCACGCTCCGGCATCGGCGGCCTGGTGCGTAAAGCCAAGGAACTCGTGATCTCGACGAAGATGTCGCGCGAGTGGTCCAAAGACGAAGTGCTGCAGGCGTACCTGAACATCATCTATTTCGGCCGCGGCGCCTACGGTATCTCGGCGGCCTCCAAGGCCTACTTCAACAAGCCGGTCGAGCAGCTGACCGTCGCCGAGGGCGGACTGTTGGCCGCCCTGATCCAGCGGCCGTCGACGCTGGACCCCGCAGTCGACCCCGAGGGTGCGGCCGCACGCTGGAACTGGGTACTCGACGGCATGGTGTCGATGGGTGCGCTCTCGAAAGAGGAACGCGCCCAACAGGTCTTCCCGGACACCGTCCCACCGGACCAGGCCCGCTCGGAGAACATCACCACCGGCCCCAACGGGCTGATCGAGCGCCAGGTCACCAAGGAACTGCTCGATTTGTTTAATATCGACGAGCAGACGCTGAACACCCAGGGCCTGCAGATCACCACGACCATCGACCCGCAGGCGCAGCAATCCGCCGTGGATGCGGTGTCGAAGTATCTCGACGGTCAAATGCCCGACATGCGTGCCGCGGTGGTGTCGATCGATCCGAAAACCGGAGGCGTGAAGGCCTACTACGGGGGCTCGGACGCCCAGGGCTTCGACTTCGCCCAGGCCGGACTGCCGACGGGTTCGTCGTTCAAGGTCTTCGCGTTGGTGGCCGCCCTCGAGCAGGGGATGGGCCTGGGTTACCAGATCGACAGTTCACCGGTAAACCTCAACGGCGTCACCATCACCAACGTCGAGGGCGGCGGCTGCGGCACCTGCAATATCGCCGAGGCACTCAAGCAGTCGCTGAACACCAGCTACTACCGGTTGATGCTCAAGCTGAAGAACGGTCCCGCCGACGTCGCTGACGCCGCCCACCGGGCCGGTATCGCCGAGAGCTTCCCCGGTGTGGAGCACACCTTGTCCGAGGACGGCAAGGGCGGACCGCCCTACGACGGCATCGTGCTCGGGCAGTACCAGACTCGCGTGATCGACATGGCCTCGGCGTATGCCACGCTGGCGGCGTCGGGCATCTATCACAAGCCGCACTTCGTGCAGAAGGTCGTCAACTCCCGCGGTGACGTTCTCTTCGACGCCACCGAGCAGGACAACAGCGGTGAGCGCCGGATCGAGAAGGCCGTCGCCGACAACGTGACCTCGGCGATGCAGCCCATCGCCGGCTGGTCCAACGGCCACAACCTGGCCAACGGCCGTCCGTCGGCCGCCAAGACCGGTACCAACCAGCTGGGCGACACCGGGGCCAACCGCGATGCCTGGATGGTGGGTTACACCCCGTCGCTGTCGACAGCGGTGTGGGTCGGAACCACCGACGGCGCACAGCCTTTGGTGAACAAGTGGGGCGGGCCGGTGTACGGCTCGGGGATTCCGTCGGACATCTGGAAGGCCACCATGGACGGTGCCCTCAAGGGCACCGACGTCGAGTCCTTCCCCAAACCCGCGACGGTGGGCGGGTATGCCGGCGTGCCGGCACCGCCGCCACCCCCGCCTCCCACAACCACGGTTCCGCCGCCGCCGACTGAGACGGTGATCCAGCCGAGTATCGAAGTGGCGCCGGGCATCACGATCCCGATCGGGCCGCCGACGACGATCACGAATCCGCCGCCGGGCCCGCCTGCGCCGGAAGCGCCGCTGCCGCCGGGGGATCCCAACGCGACTGTTCCGCCTCCACCTCCGCCGCCGTGATCGACGGGGACGGCCACCAGCGCTCGACGGTGTCGCCGCTGCCGCTCGCCGCAGACCTGCGCAGCGCTGACGACCGCGACTTTCCCAGTCGCACCGACACTCTGGGGGCGGCCCTTTCTGAGGCCGTCGGCGGACCGGTCGGCAGGCACTCGATGGTCGGGCGCACCCGGGTGTTCACCCCGCTGCGCATCATGTTCCTGATGGCACTGGTGGTGCTGGCATTGGGCTGGTCGACCAAGGCGCCGTGCCTGCAGACCGTCGGTACTGGGCCGCCCGACAAACGGGTTGCCAACTGGCAGAACCAGCGCGCGTATTACGAGCTGTGCTACTCCGATACCGTGCCGCTCTACGGTGCGGAGTTGTTGAGCCAGGGCAAGTTTCCGTATAAGTCCAGCTGGATCGAGACGGACTCCAGCGGCCGGCCGCAGACCCGCTATGACGGCAAGCCTGCGATCCGCTACATGGAGTATCCGGTGCTGACCGGGGTCTACCAGTACGTGTCGATGGCGCTGGCCAAGACCTACACCGCGGTGGCGAAGATGATGTCGCTTCCGGTGATCGCCGAAGTGGTGATGTTCTTCAACTTCGCCGCCTTCGGCTTGGCACTGGCCTGGCTGGCGACCGTGTGGGCGACCTCGTGGTTGGCCGGTCGGCGAACCTGGGACGCCGCACTGGTGGCGGCATCCCCGGTGCTCGTGTTCCAGATCTTCACCAACTTCGATGCCCTGGCAACGGCTTTGGCGATGGGTGGCCTGCTGGCGTGGGCGCGTCGAAGACCTGTCCTGGCGGGCATCCTGATCGGGTTGGGGGTCTCGGCCAAGCTGTACCCGGCGCTGCTGCTGCTGCCGCTGGTGGTGCTGGCGATCCGCTCCGATCGGGTGGCCGACGCCGCGCGGACGGTTGTCGCCGCGGTGGGTGCGTGGTTCGTGGTGAATCTTCCGGTGATGCTGCTGTTCCCGCGCGGCTGGTCGGAGTTCTTCCGGCTCAACTCGCGTCGTGGCGACGACATGGACTCGCTGTACAACGTGGTCAAGTCCTTCACCGGGTGGGAGGGTTTCGACGGCGGCCTGGGCTTCTGGGAGCCGCCGGTGGTGCTCAACACTGTCGTCTCTGTGCTGTTCTTGTTGTGTTGTGCGGCAATCGCTTACATCGCGCTGACTGCCCCACAACGGCCACGGGTGGCACAGCTGGCGTTCCTGACGGTGGCCGCGTTCCTGTTGGTGAACAAGGTGTGGAGCCCGCAGTTCTCGCTGTGGCTGGTGCCGTTGGCGGTGCTGGCGCTGCCGCACCGGCGAATTCTGTTGGCGTGGATGACGATCGACATGCTGGTGTGGGTGCCTCGGATGTTCTACCTCTACGGGGAGGCCAACAAGGGCCTGCCCGAGCAGTGGTTCACCGCTACGGTGCTGCTGCGCGATATCGCGGTGATCGCCCTGATGGTGCTCGTCGTCCGCCAGATCTACCGGCCGCAGTCCGACCTCGTGCGGTGGGGCGGCCGCGTCGACGACCCGGCCGGCGGGGTGTTCGATCGGGCCCCGGACGCCTACCCGAACTGGTTGCCGCAGTGGTTGCGCCCGCGGGCGGCCGACCGCCCGCCCGCGGCCGAAGGAGCTCCGGATGCAAGTCGCGATAGCGCTGTTCCCGCGTAACACCGCACTGGACGCCGTCGGGCCCTACGAGGTGCTGCAGCGGATCCCGTCCATCGACGTCATCTGGGTGGGACATCGACGCGGCGAGGTGCGCAGCGACAACGGCATGCTCGGTCTGATCTGTGACGCCACGTTCGAGGAGGTGACCGAACCCGATGCGGTGGTGTTCCCCGGCGGGATCGGTACCCGCGAGCTGATCCACGACGACCAGGTGCTCGATTGGGTTCGCCGGGTGCACCAGCAGACGACGTTCACCACCTCGGTGTGCACCGGCAGTCTGGTGCTCGCCGCTGCCGGTCTGCTCACCGGCCTGACGGCCGCGACCCATTGGCGGGGCGCCGAACTGCTGGAATCACTCGGCGCGATTTATACCCCGCAGCGGGTCGTCGAACATCTGCCGCAGCGCATCATCACCGCCGCCGGGGTGTCCAGCGGAATCGACATGGCGCTGCGGCTCGTTGAGCTGCTGATCGACCGGCAGGCGGCTGAGGCGGCCCAGCTGATGATCGAGTACGACCCCCAGCCCCCGTTCGACTCGGGTGAGCTGGCGAAGGCATCACAGGCCACCCGGGACCGGGCCGGCGAGTACTACCGATTCCGGGCCTGATTTCGCTGATCAGCCGCGTTCCGGTAGCCTAGCCAGGTTGCCGACGCAGGCGACTCTCCTGTCACGGAACTACCGTGGCCGCTACGACCATAGGAGGTGATGAGGTTCCCATGCGTCCATACGAAATCATGGTCATCCTTGACCCCACTCTTGACGAGCGCACCGTTGCCCCGTCTCTGGAGACGTTCTTGAACGTCATCCGGAAAGACGGCGGCAGTGTCGACAAAGTCGACATCTGGGGCCGTCGACGGCTGGCGTACGAAATCGCCAAGCACGCCGAAGGCATCTACGCCATCGTCGACGTGAAGGCCGAACCGGCCACCGTGTCCGAGCTCGACCGTCAGCTCAACCTGAACGAGTCGGTGCTGCGGACCAAGGTGATGCGGACCGACAAGCACTAAGTGGAGAACTGCGCGAGCGTCGTACCCGTTACGTAGGCTCGCGACTAAATCCACCCGCCTATGCCAGGAGGACCTAGTGGCCGGTGACACGACCATCACCGTCGTCGGAAATCTGACCGCCGACCCCGAACTGCGGTTCACCCCCTCGGGGGCGGCCGTCGCCAATTTCACGGTGGCGTCCACACCGCGGATCTTCGACCGCCAGAGCAGTGAGTGGAAGGACGGCGAAGCGCTGTTCTTGCGCTGCAACATCTGGCGCGAGGCAGCCGAGAACGTCGCCGAGAGCCTTACGCGTGGCTCCCGGGTCATCGTGACCGGCCGGCTCAAGCAGCGGTCCTTCGAAACCCGTGAGGGCGAGAAGCGCACGGTGTTCGAGGTCGAGGTCGACGAGATCGGCCCGTCACTGCGGTACGCCACTGCCAAGGTCAACAAGGCCTCGCGCGGCGGTGGCTTCGGCGGCGGCGGTGGCGGCGGTTCCCGTCCTCCGGCGGCAGCGTCTGAGCCCAGCGACGATCCGTGGGGCAGTGCCCCGGCGTCGGGCTCGTTCGCCGGCGGAGACGACGAACCACCCTTCTGACACACCCTTCAGCGCGCCGGTGCGCGCTCATTGAATGAACGAAAGAGATTGACTCATGGCCAAAACCTCCACGAAGCGGCGTCCTGCCCCGGAAAAGCCGGTCAAGACCCGCAAGTGCGTGTTCTGCTCCAAGAAGGGCCAGAACATCGATTACAAGGACACCGCGCTCCTGCGCACCTACATCAGCGAGCGCGGCAAGATCCGCGCCCGCCGGGTGACGGGCAACTGTGTGCAGCACCAGCGTGACATCGCGATCGCCGTCAAGAACGCGCGCGAGGTTGCTCTGCTGCCGTTCACCTCGTCGGCGCGATAGACAAGGAAGTAACGACAATGAAGCTGATCCTGACTGCCGAGGTCGATCACCTCGGTGTGGCCGGTGACTCCGTCGAGGTCAAGGACGGGTACGGCCGCAACTACCTGCTGCCCCGTGGTCTCGCCATCCTTGCCTCGCGCGGTGCGCAGAAGCAGGCTGACGAGATCCGTCGTGCCCGCGAGGTCAAGACGATCCGCGACCGCGAGCACGCGGTCGAGATCAAGACCGCCATCGATGCCCTGGGCCCGATCTCGTTGCCGGTGAAGGCCGCTGGCGACTCCGGCAAGCTGTTCGGTTCGGTGACCGCCAACGACATCGTCGGCGCCATCAAGAAGGCCGGCGGCCCGAGCCTGGACAAGCGGACCGTCCAGCTGCCCAAGACGCACATCAAGGCCATCGGCAGCCACACCGTCGGAGTGCACCTGCACCCCGAGGTCAACGTCGACGTGACGGTCGACGTCGTCGCGGCGAATTAGCCACCAGCGTCAATTTCCCCGGGTGGCGGCCCTAGCGGCTGCCCCCGGGGAATTGCTGTCTGCTGGCGAACTTCTGCCGATCATTGAGCGACAGCTAACCTAACCGTCCGTTAACCTGGCGCATAAGTAGCGGCAATACAACACGCCCGGGATCGCAACCTGGGCCGACACGCCGCACAACTTGCCATCCACAGAACATGTGTGGGGCTACTGTGCGCTCAACTGGGCAGATGGTGCATAAGTACACAGTGATCCACAGGTTCTCCCCAACGCCTCAACACCGTTGTCCCCAGCTATACCCAAACCATCAACAGGTTCATGAACAGGCTGGGGTTGCGGTGCTCCTAGCAACGTCTAGCGTGATGGCTCTGCGGTGCAGACCAATCCTCGCGACGACCGGCCTTGTCGGTACCCCGGGGTAGAAATCTGGACAGCAGATCGAACGCGCGTTCGCACACGGCGAGGAGGTGGGGGTTACTCGATGGCGGTAGTTGACGATCTCGGTCAGGCCGGGATGGGCGCTCCTCCGCCCAGCGAGGACTTCGGGCGGCAGCCGCCCCAGGACCTCGCCGCCGAGCAGTCGGTGCTGGGCGGCATGCTGCTGAGCAAGGACGCCATCGCCGACGTGCTCGAGAAGCTGCGCCCGGGGGACTTCTACCGGCCCGCCCATCAGAACGTCTACGACGCCATCCTGGACCTCTACGGCCGCGGTGAGCCCGCTGACGCCGTCACCGTCGGTGCCGAGCTGGACCGGCGCGGACTGCTGCGCCGGATCGGCGGCCTGCCGTACTTGCACACGCTGATTTCGACGGTGCCCACGGCGGCCAACGCCGGGTACTACGCCAGCATCGTCGCCGAGAAGGCGCTGCTGCGCCGGCTGGTGGAGGCCGGCACCCGGGTGGTGCAGTACGGCTATGCCGGGGCCGAGGGCGCCGACGTCGACGAGATCGTCGACCGCGCCCAGGCCGAGATCTACGACGTCACCGAGCGGCGCACGGCCGAAGACTTCATCCCGCTCGAGCAGCTGTTGCAGCCGACGATGGACGAGATCGACGCCATCGCCTCCAACGGTGGAATTTCCAAGGGTGTGCCGACGGGGTTCACCGAACTCGACGAGCTGACCAACGGCCTGCACCCCGGGCAGATGATCGTGGTGGCGGCCCGGCCCGGTATGGGGAAATCGACCCTGGGTTTGGATTTTTTGCGCTCGTGCTCGATCAAGAACCGCCTGCCGAGCATCGTGTTCTCGCTGGAAATGAGCAAGTCCGAAATCGTCATGCGGCTGCTGTCGGCTGAGGCCAAGATCAAGCTGGCCGACATGCGCTCGGGCCGGATGAGTGACGACGACTGGACCCGGCTGGCACGGCGAATGAGTGAAATCAGCGAAGCGCCTTTGTATATCGACGATTCGCCGAACCTGACGATGATGGAGATCCGCGCCAAAGCGCGCCGGCTGCACCAGAAGGCCGGGCTGCGGCTGATCGTGCTGGACTACCTGCAGCTGATGACCTCGGGCAAGAAGGTCGAGTCACGCCAGCAGGAAGTCTCCGAATTCTCAAGGCAGATCAAGCTTTTGGCGAAGGAACTGGAAGTTCCGGTGGTCGCGATGAGCCAGCTGAACCGTGGTCCGGAACAGCGCACCGACAAGAAGCCGATGCTGGCGGATCTACGTGAAAGCGGGTCCATTGAGCAAGATGCGGACATGGTGATATTGCTGCACCGGCCGGATGCCTTCGAAAGTGACGACCCACGCGGCGGCGAAGCGGACCTGATCATCGCCAAACACCGTGCCGGGCCGACGAGGACGGTGACCGTGGCTCATCAGCTGCATCTGTCGCGGTTCACCAACATGGCGCGGTAGCGGGCCAGCGTAGTAGATCCTCACCCCCACGCTTCAGAATCTCACGGCCGGCTTCAAACAGATCTCAAGTTTGAAGCGTCCATGAGACGCGCCGCGGTAGATCTGGAGCGCTTCTCTCCCAACTCAATTGTGGTGTAGGGGAGTATCTGTACGGGACTTTGTCGCGCTGGTAGCGTATCGGTCGGGCGTTGCAGGACCGCCCGATGTCCGCTCGAAGGGGCTAAGCCTCCCTGCCGATGATCACCGAATCGTGACCGACCTCTTCTCGGCCCGACCTCGCGGACGCGGGCGTGTGAGAGGAGGCTGCCATGGCTAGCACGTTGCCCAGCAACCCGTCACTTGACCGTCTCCGCGAGGAGGCGCGGCATCTGCAACGCGGAATCACCACCAGTAAGCGCGACGCTGTGGAGTTGGTTCGCGCGCACCATCCACGACCGGATGTCGCCTTGGTTGGCGCACCGGACCGATTCGCACTGCATGACGCGCAGCTGATCGTGGCGCGCAGATACGGATTCATCGGTTGGCCTGCGCTCGTGCACTACCTCGAGATCGCCGCGGACCTGACCATCGATCCGAGCGCGATCGATGAGGATGCGCTCGGCCAGGCTGATCGGTTCTGTTCTCTGGCGACGCTGCGCTACGACCACACTGATGCCCCACCGCGGCGACAGGCTGCCGCCGACCTGCTCGCCGCTGAGCCGGATTTAGTTGACCGGCATGTGTGGGCCGCGGCATCAGCGGCTGACCCTGAGGCACTCCAACGTCACATTGGCGCCCGACCGGACCTGGCGACAGCGGCGGGCGGGCCGTTCGGCTGGGTCCCGTTGCTGTACCTGTGCTATTCCCGAATCCCTTTGCACCGCAGCGAGGATGAGGTGCTCGCAGCGGCCGGGCTGTTGCTGGACTGCGGTGCCGACCCCAACGCCGGGTACCTATGGTGCGGCATGTCGACACCCTTCACCGCACTGACCGGGGTGTTCGGCGAAGGCGAGCAAGGCCCGCGCCGCCAGCCCCGCCACCCGTTCGCCCCAGCTCTGGCCACCGTCCTACTGCGCCGGGGTGCACATCCTGTCGATCAGCAGACGCTCTACAACCGAATGTTCCGCCCCGACGATTCCCACCTGGAATTGCTGTTCGCCCATGGCCTCGTCGATGCCGGGCCCAGCCCGTGGGAACGCCGACTCGGCGATGCGATGGAAACCCGCGAGCAGATGTGGCAGCGACAGATTCTCTGGGCAGCCGGACATGGATTCGCTTCTCGCCTTGACCTACTGGCCAAACACGGTATCTATTCGGCCGGCGTCGAACTCGTCGTCCCGTCGTTGCCGGATGACCCGAATGTTCGTGACGAGCGGGGTGCAACGCCCCTGCATCACGCGGCGTGGGACGGTGACCTACACCTGATCGGGCAGCTACTCGACTCCGGTGCCGACCCGACCATCACCGACACCCAGTACGGAACAACACCACTGGGATGGGCTGAGCACGCCTATCAAACCGAGGCGGCCGACCTACTTCGGGCACGCACTCAATCCAGCTGACCCCCTCCGGCAAACGTCGGGATGCGCTGGCAAGATTGACACGGCAACTGTTGGCGGCAGTTCCAGGGGAGATTTTGGGAGTGGCGATGGTTCGGTGGGGATGTGTGCCGGACCGTCATGTCGACCAGTACGACTGGATCAGCGCCTACCTGTACGACCGCGGTCTGCAGCGGCTGTGGCGGGTGATGATCTTCACCGCCACCGTGCTGTTGGCGGGTTCGACAGTGTTGATGATCTTCAGCCCCGCCGGGCCGGGCAACCGGTTGACGACCAGCATCTGCATCGTGGCGGCCGGATTGGCGACGGGCGCGGCGCTGCCCTTCCTCTTGCATTGGCCAACGCAGCGGCAGTCGATGGTGTTCTCGCTGACCTCGACCGCGACGATCGCCGCGGCCTGCCTGTCGTTCTCTAACCCTTACGTGGGGTTGATGGGCTGCGTGACGTTCTCGGTGATCGGTGGGTTCGTCGCCTATTTCCGAACGCGGCAGGAGGTGGTTCTCAACTGTGGTGTGGCCGCGATCTGTGCCACGGTGCTGGCCGGTCGTGTCGTAGCCAAAACGGGTGATGTCTACCTGGCGGCCGCTGCCGTGGCGATCGTTGTGGCGCTCAACATCGGCCTGCCGTTCGGCATCGAGTCGCTGGTGAGCACTTTGCGCGTCGACCTGCGCAGCTCAGGTCGTGACTCGCTGACCGGGTTGCACAACCGTCGGTCTTTTCACTACTCGGTTTACGAACTGATGATGCGCCACCACGGCACCGGTGCCCATCTGATGATCACGATGATCGACCTCGATAACTTCAAGCAGCTGAACGACACCCAGGGCCACGCCGCCGGCGACGCCGCCTTGATCGGGGTTAGCGCCGCACTCGAGATGACCTGCCGTCGCTCCGCGGTGATCGGCCGGGCCGGGGGAGAGGAGTTCCTCATCGCCGACGTCGCCCGCCAGCCGACGCCGGAGATCCACGCAGAGCAGCTGCGCCGGGCCGTTGCCGACTTGCCGGCACGAGTCACCGCGAGTGTCGGTACTGCTAGCGCCCCGCTCGACGGTGACACGGCCGCCCCTAGCCCGCAGCTCATCGACGACCTGATCCGAGCCGCCGACGATGCCATGTACCAGGCCAAGCGTGCCGGCGGAAACCGGTCTTGTCACAACGGACAGCTCTGAGCGCCAGTTCAACCGAAGACGCGCATTGATGGTTCAGTACCTGTCCGAACGTGTCTCAGCGCCGGCAATGAACAGGAAGCTCGAGAAGCTGCAACAAGAAGAAGATCCGTTCGGAGCGGCGCCGTATGTACCGGCTCACGTCACTCTGCACGATCACAGGAGATCCGGCCGGAAACCCGTTACGCCCCAGTTCATTCCGATCCCACCTGTGGAAAAGACGCCGGCGTCAGCGGCGGGGCAACACGGCGTGTAGATACTGCCGCTGGTCAAAACTGAGATCAACGGCGGATTTACTTCTCGCGCGTGACAGGATTCTTCAGCGTGACACGTCCCAACTTTCTGGTCATCGTGGCCGACGACCTCGGGTTCTCCGACATCGGCGCCTTCGGCGGCGAGATCAACACCCCGAACCTGGATCGCCTGGCCCACGCGGGTATCAGGCTGACCGATTTCCATTCCGCCCCGGCCTGTTCGCCGACGCGGGCGATGCTGCTGACCGGAACCGATCACCACGTCGCCGGAATCGGCACCATGCTCGAGATGGCCGCCCCGGATTTCCGCGGCGCCCCCGGCTACGAGGGGTATCTGAACGACCGGGTCGTGGCGCTGCCGGAACTGCTGCGCGACGCCGGTTACCAGACACTCATGGCGGGCAAGTGGCATCTGGGCAGCACGATCGACAGGTCTCCGTGGGCACGGGGATTCGACCGCTCCTTCGCCCTGTTGCCGGCCGGAGCAAGCCATTACGGCACCCGCGGGGGCGGCGGGTCCTCGGCCACGCCGACGATATTCACCGAAGACGATCAGTTCGTCACGGTAGGGGAGGACTTCTACTCGTCGGATGCCTATACCGACAAGCTGCTGCAGTATCTCGGCGAACGTCCGCAGGGCCCCGACGACCGGCCCTTCTTCGCCTACCTGCCCTTCCAGGCGCCCCACTGGCCGCTGCAGGCCCCTCGGGAAACCATCGCCACCTACCTCGGTCGCTACGACGCCGGACCGGACGCATTGCGCGAGGAGCGACTGGCGGCGCTGACCCGAATGGGCCTGTGCCCTCCCGATGTCGAGCCGCACCCGGTGGTGGCCGACGGCGCCCCCGAATGGCAGGACATGACCGACGAGGAGCGCGCCGTGTCCGCCCGCAACATGGAGGTCTACGCCGCCATGGTGGACAGGATGGACTGGAACATCGGCCGGGTGATCGACTACCTCGACGGCACCGGCGAGCTCGACAACACGGTCGTGATCTTCCTGTCCGACAACGGCGCAGAGGGAACGATCGTCGAGGCTATGCCGCTGCGCGGCGCCGGAATCGCCGCATTCGTCGCGAAGCACTGTGACAACAGCCTGGACAACCTCGGCGGCCCCACCTCCTACAGCTGGTACGGCCCGCGCTGGGCGCAGGCCGCCACCGCGCCGTCGCGGCTGCACAAAGCCTTCACCAGCGAGGGCGGTATCCGGGTGGTGGGCTTCGTCACCTGGCCGGGCTTTTCCCGGCAGGGGGAGATCGGCACGGCGTTCACCACCGCCATGGACATCGCCCCGACCGTGTTGGAGCTCGCCGGCGCCGAGCATCCCGGCACCGCGTACCGGGGTAGGGAGGTCGAGCCGATGCGCGGCCGATCGATGGTGCCCTACCTGTCGGGACAGACGGCCATGGTGCACGACGCCGAGACCGGCACTGGGTGGGAGTTGTTCGGCCGCCGTGCTATTCGCCAGGGCGATTGGAAGGCGCTGCACCTGCCCGCGCCCTACGGCCCGGGCACTTGGCAGCTCTATGACCTCTCACGCGATCCCGGCGAGGTTCACGACCAGGCCGCCTCCCGACCCGACAAACTGGCCGACTTGATCGAGCTGTGGGACCGCTACGTTGAGGAGAACGGCGTGATCATCGGGCCCGTGTCGCTCTTCGAGGTCGACGTGGAGGCGCTGTGACCGAGCATCGGATTGGAGCCAGGAGCAATGAGGACTATTGACCCGCTGTTGGCGGCCGACGCGGAACTGGAAGATTGGGGCCCCAAGGCGGACCCGATCACCGGCAGCCCCCATGAACGTGGGCTGATGCTTCACGAGGACTCGGTCAGCCAACTCGGCGTGTGGGAATGCACGCCGGGTTCATGGAAATCCAGTAAAGACGGCGTTGGCGAACTCATGCACTTCGTCAGCGGGCACGGCTGGATCACCGACAGTGATGGGTCGTGGGAGATCCGACCCGGGGCCGTGCGGTGGTTCCCGGACGGGTGGAGCGGCGAATGGAACGTCGACGAGACGGTCCGCAAAGTCTTCGCCATCCTCGTGACGCCCACCGACTGACGATGGCGGCCTGAGCGGCTCGCCGACGCGCCTACATTGGGGAGATGGAGAGTAACCAACGCCAGTGGCGGGTGCGGACAGGCTTGGCGATCACGTGCGTGGCGGCACTGATCCTGTCGTTCGGGAACGCCGGGCCTATCGCGCGGGCTGACGAAGCGGTCCTCGTCGACCTCGGTGATCCCGCCGCGGTCGCCGCCTGGACCACGGTGAACGATCCTGTCATGGGCGGCCGGTCGACCTCGACGGTCACCTTCGGCGACGGCGGACTCGTGTTCTCGGGCAACATCTCACTGGAGAACAACGGTGGATTCGCCTCAGCCCGCGGTCCGGTCGATCCCGACATCGGGGCTCGGGCAGCAGGTGCAACGTCGCTGAGCGTGCGCGCACTGGGCGACGGCAAGACCTACGTGTTGAAGGTGGAAACGGGGCAGCCCTGGTCCTATATCCAGCGCTTCTCCACCCAGGCCGGCGTCCTGCGGACCTACGACCTGCCCGTCGGCGGCTTCGAGTCGGTGGGCAGGTTCCTCGATCCCGTACCGGCGCCGCCGCTGGACCCGTCGGCCATCAACAGGGTCGGGATCTACATCCTCGATAAGCAGGAAGGCCCGTTCCAACTCGTCGTCAGTGTCATCGACACGTCACGCTGAGGAGTCCGTCGGGCGCCTAAACTCGTGTCGTGCCAAGAAAACTCACTGACGACGAAGTTGCGGCGTATCTCGACAGCCGCCCGGGCTGGGCAATACTGACCACCATCGAGACGGATGGCTTCCCGCACTCCGTACCCCTGGGATACTTCCGCCTCGGCCGCGACATCATCATGGGTGTGCGAGATGGCACCCGCAAACTGGCCAACATCGAAAGCAACCCGAACGTGAGTGTCTTGCTCGAAGACGGCTCGACGATGGCAGACATCCGCGGCGTGATGATCCAGGGCCGCGCCCGCATTGTCCGCGAACCAGGGGAGGCGCTGGAGCTGGCCAGGGAAGGTGCTCGGGCGCGCGGCGTGCCGGAGTCCGAATGGCCCAGCGCACCCCGACCGGGCGCCGCCTACATCCGCGTGACCCCGGTGCGAACGCGGTCGTGGGATTACGGAAACCCGACGTCGGACCAGGCTTAGCTCGGCCGATCGTCGTCGAAGGCAACCTGCTGCGCTGACTCGTCGACCGACCGAGCCCGCGGAATCTGTCGGAGGCTGCGCGCATGCTGGCGGTATCCATGACGAAGGGAGCCGCGATGTGCTGGCGCTGTGACAATCCGGACGGCACCAACGAGGAGTACCTGGAGGTGCTGCGCGCGACGATCGAGGACCACGGCTGGGCGGTTCAGTACGTCGAAAGCGACAAGCGACCGTTGGCGTACACGGTCGGGCTGCACGCCCGCGGTCTCCCGGAACTGTTGATGACCGGCCTGTCCCCCGAGGTCTCCTGTCGAGTACTCAACTCGATCGCGCACATGATTGTCGACGACGGCGTCGTGCTTGCGCCGGCGATGCACATCGACTTCCAAGATCGGTTCCTTATCGAGGTAGCTCAGGTGGAGCACCCCGATGTCCACATGAGATTCGCTGTCGAGCTATTCGGCTCGAAGATCCTTGCGCTGCAATTGGTATGGGCCGATAACAACGGACGCTTTCCGTGGACGGCAGGCTGGGGCCATGGCCGTCGTCGCCAGCCCGTCCTGGGGCCGCGTGCGGAGTGGCCGAATACAGCTGCCTGAATCAGAGCGAATCGCCGTCCCATATCGACAGTCCGCCGAAATTGACGATGACGGAGATCCGCGGCGAAGGACCTCGCCTGCCCACAGCAGGCAGGGTGTCGGTCGATCGACGTGGATGACGCCGGTGCCGGCACGTGCCGCGCCAGCGCCTCCGACCGGTGAGCAGTCGTCGCCAGGGTCGGTAGTGTCATCGGTGGACGGCCGCACGGCACAGCCGGGGAGGTGGAATTGCTCGCCAGTTTGAGAAGCGTTGGCGCGTTCCACCGGATCATCGGCGAGTGGTGGCGCGAGCCGGTCGACTACGCCACGCAGGTGCATTACTTCAGGCGGGCGATGTCGGGTGCGGTGCAAGTCCTGATCGGTTTGGGAACGGGACTCGACGCGGTGCTCTCCGCCGCGATCCTGTTGCCGTCCGCGAGCACTATCGCCTCGCGGGTGGCCGTAGCGTTCTTTGTTGCGGTCCAGGCTTTCTGGTCGTGGGTGTGGTGTTTCCGGACGTGGCCCTCGCGGCGGATGTCGGTGCTGTTCGTCTTCTCCGCTGACTTCGCGATTACCACGATGGTTTGGCTGGACGCAAACTGGGTGCTGGCCTCGTTCGGGCTCGCCTTCTTCTCCATGCTGTCGGTGTACCTGGTGTTCTTCGACGGCCCGAAAGTGCTTGCGGGCCACATCTTTTGGGCCTTCATCACGACGGCCGTCTTCGTGGCGCGAATCGGCATCGAAGCGCAGGTCGAAGTCGTCGAGTTGGCAGCGACGGCCCTTGTCCCGCTGGCGCTAGTACTTGGGACACCGTTGGGTGTCCAATCCGCAATCTGGGCGTTGCGTCACGACGCAGAGAAGTCGGTCATCGATCCGTTGACAGGGCTGCTGAACCGGCGCGGACTGCACCTGCATCTCGGCGACCTCGTCACCGGCGGCAGTTCCCGAGACGCCCACATCGTGGTGATGGTCGTCGACCTGGACCGGTTCAAAGCCGTCAACGACAGCTTTGGCCATGCTGTCGGAGACGAGGTCCTGATCCGCAGCGCACGACGGATCAAGTCCGCGGTTCGCGGCGGTGCGTTGGTTGCCCGCGTAGGTGGTGAGGAATTCGTCATCGTCGATCTCACCGAACCTGGCCACCCACAACACGTCACCGAGCAGGTGCTCTCCGCGGTTGCCGCGCCCGACGATCACCCTCCGATTACTGCGAGCGTGGGCGTCACCAGTGTCGCGGTGGCCGAATTCGCCGCACTGGAGAGCGATCCAGCCACATTGTTGGAAACGATCATCGGGCATGCCGATCAAGCGATGTTCGACGCAAAGCGCCGCGGAGGCAACTCAGCGATCCACGTACGAGCACCTCGTCCTTTGACGAACTGACAACGGGCGTTGCCAGACGGTCGCGCCCGCGATAACGTCGCCTCATGACGGTGACTGGCGAGCGTCCGGACATCCTCTTGGAGGACGTCGACTTCAATCGGCGCGATCATCCCGATCGGCCGTTGCGGCCCATCCCGCCCGGTCGTGACCACTTCGCCGACCAGTGGCGCCGGATGCGCGAGTTCCTGTTCGGAGAGTGGATCGACACCGACAAAGAGGTCCAACCCAGTGACCTCACCCGCCTGCGCGACGACTATTTCTGGCAGCGCGACGAATACATGATCGGCGCGGTCGACGCGTTCGAGCGCCTCGGTCCCGAACAGGGCCGCGCTCTGTTCGAGCAGGCGTTGACCCGCGGCATCGACACCCTCGACGATCCGCCGCAAGAGTTCATCGAGCTCTTTGAGCACCTGGATCAACTACCGGCGCAGTTCGATCTCGAATCTGCCGAGCGAGGCCGGATGCTGGCGATGTCGAGCACGTGGGCCGCCACCACGATCATCCGCTCGTGGGCGTTCTACGAGACCGCGATGACGGGCGACATCTCCGCAGCCACCGGTGCCACGGGTCGCTTCGCCGACGACGGCCCGCGACGCTTCATCGAAACAGCCCGGGTATTCGCCGCCTTCACGCTTGCCGACATCTTCGACCGGCATTCACAGGCTTTCCAGGACGTGGTGCGGGTGCGGTTGATGCACGCACTGGCCAGTCGGGGGCTCCGTCGGAAGTGGGGTGACGAGGTCTATCTGAAGTTCGGCGAACCCATTCCCGTGACCTCGTTGCTGGGCTTCGGCAGCGGCATGTTGCTCGGACGTCTCGTCGATCACGCGTTCGGGCGCAAGCTGACGCCGCAGCAGCTCGAGGATCTTGCCGAGTATTCGTCGTTCTCCGGCCGGTTGTGGGGAGCACCGGAGTTGCTGCACTCCGAGAACGGCATCGAGCTGATCAAATCGTTGAATTACGTTCTCGCCAGGGGTGGTAACCCGTCGCCGTGGCGTGCTGAGCTGGTCGATGCCATCGCCGGTCCGGCGCACCTGACAACCTTGACCGAGGCACTTCCGGGCTGGGCCAGGAATGTCGTATCCCGATACGCCAATCAGATCACGGCCAGCATCGCCCTGGCGCCGGCTGGCGTTGTGTTCGGATACCAGCAGATCGAGGCCATGCTGGTGGGCACACTCTTTGAGCCGCTGGGCTACAACTTCGAGCGCCGCGTGCGCTACTTCGCGAACCTCACTCGGCTCAATGTCGGCATCGCCATGGTGGCCGACAGCGTGCCGTGGTCCAACCCGGTCCGCGAGCGCAGGAACAAGAGTGGCGAGGCCGCGCGTGAGCGGATTGCCATGCTGGACAAGATCGCCCGCGACCGCAAGACCC
Organism: Mycobacterium sp. NBC_00419; assembly: GCF_036023875.1. NCBI lineage: Bacteria > Bacillati > Actinomycetota > Actinomycetes > Mycobacteriales > Mycobacteriaceae > Mycobacterium > Mycobacterium sp. NBC_00419. The sequence continues at coordinate 2,737,245 of NZ_CP107931.1, read as the reverse complement.
CGTCGACCTACACCCACCACGACCGTTCGACATCGGGGGACGGCTTCACCGGTTAGCCGGCCGGGGCCACATCAGCTCCCGAGCCCTTGATCGACGCCTTCGCACGGGGCTCGGCGCGCACGTTCTTCGAGCCGCGCACGTAACCGGTCGCGGAGATCGACGCCGCCAGCAGCGCATCCTCGCCCTTGACGAACGGATGGAATCCGACGCCGGCGCCGCCACGACCCTTCACCGGGATGTCCGCGACTTCGGTGACCTTCCAACTCTTTTCCGACACGGACAGGATGGCCTCGCCGTTGCCGCACGATACCGGCAGTGCGGCGATCACCTCGTCCCCGTCGGCAGCCAGCTTCACTCCGGCGACACCATTGCCCGCCGCCCCCTGCGGATTCACCGCCGCCGGATCGATACGCAGGACCTTGCCCCGTCGCGTCACCAGTGCCAGGTGGTAACCCGCCGGGAGCACCCCCGAGCGCACCAGCCCGGTGATGTCCGGCGCCACCGGGATGTCCCGGATCTTGTAGGGCAGACCGTTGCCGGTCGTGAACTTCACCCGCCCGTCGGTCCACACAGCCCAGCCGAGACCGGATGTCAGCAGCTCTCCGTGGCTGTCGGAGAACACTCCGCGATCGTCGAGGCGCCAGGCGGTGTTGACCTTACGTTCGCGGGAACCGTCCTCGTCGGTGCTGGCGGCGACCGGGGTGGCCTCGGCGTCCAGCACGGTGCGACGGTCGAACTCGGGGCCCTTGAACAGTTTCGCGGTCTCGACGAGCTCTTGGTCGATCACCGCCCGCCGGGCGTCGGGATTGGCCACCAGCTCGGTCAGTGCCGCGAACTCGGCGTCCAGCTTCTCTGCCTCGGCCTGTAGTTCGATGACGTCAAGTTTGGTGAGCCGGCGAAGTTGCAGCGCCAGAACATAATCGGCCTGAACGGCGTCGATCGCGAACCGCTCCTGCAATCCCTGGCGGGCCTCATCGACGGTGTCTGAACCGCGGATGACGGCCACGGCGGCGTCGATGTCGAGGTGGATGGTCATCAGGCCGGCCACCAGGTGGCGGCGGGCGGTCACCTTCTCGAGCCGATACTCGCTGCGGTGCAGCACCACCGAATCGCGCAGCGACAGGAACGCCGAAATCAATTCGCGCACCGACCACCAGCGCGGCACCCGGTTCTCGTCGAGGGCGACCAGGCTGGCGGCGAACGTCGACTCCAGCGGGGTCAGCGCCAGCAGCTGTTCGCGGATCTGTTCAGCGTCGTGGCCACGTTTGGCGGTGACCACGATCCGCAGCCCGTTGCGCCGGTCGGTGAGGTCCGACATGTCGGCGACACCGGACATCTCGCCGGACTCGACGAGGGCCCGGATCCGTTCCTGCACAGTATTACTCGCCACCCCGGGCGGTAGTTCGGTGATGACGCAGTTCTTGCCGTCGATGTTCACCGTGCCACGCACGGTGAAAGCCCCACGGCCGGTGGTGATGTACTCGCGCAGCCCGGCCGTGCCGACGACGGTTGACCCGCATCCCCAGTCCGGCCCCGGGATGAGTTTCACCAGCCGGTCGTCGGTCATGTTCGGGGTCTTCAGTAGGGCGCGGCACGCGGCCATGATCTCGCGGGGGTTGTGTGCAGGCACTTTGGTGGCCCATCCCTCGGCGATACCGACGGCGCCGTTGCACAGCAGTACCGGCCACTGGGCAGGCAGCATCGTCGGCTCGGTCCACTCGCCGTCGAATGTCGGCACCATCGGGACGGCATGGTCGTCGAGTTCGGCGGTCAGGGCCGCGCCGGGTGCCGACAGCCGCATCTCGGTGTAGCGATCGGCGGCGGGGATGTCACCTTGGATACGCGGGAATGCGCCCTGTCCGTCAATGACTTTCACGCGCTGAAACTCGGCGGCCATCAGCGCGGCCGCACCATACATCGACGCGCCACCGTGGGGATGCAGGTTGCCGGTGACCGCGGAGCAGACCTTCGACGACTTCTGCGGCTTGTTGCCGGGCAGCAGCTTCGACTCGTGCATTTGGTAGAGCAGCCGCCGTTGGCCGGGCTTGAGCCCGTCGAACGCAGACGGGATGGCACGGTCGCTGACGCTGTAGAGCGCGAAGGTCAGCTGGTAGTGGTTCCAGTAGTCATCGGCGCTCTGGTCGAGCACCAGATCGGGGTTCTGCTCGGGGATCTCGAGAGTGGCGGTCACGAAGTACTCCTAGTCGAGGTCGAGCGCAGAGGTGTCGACGCGGGCGGCGATGTCGGCCATCCACGTGCGTCGGCCCTCGGGCGGCCCGCCGAACAACGTATGGTGCAGGTTCATCTCGCTGTGGTCGGGGTGGACGCGAATTACCGTGCGCCGCTGGGGATCCAGCACGGTGTTCCAGAAGTCGTCGGCGTCCATCTCACCGAGACCCTTGTTGCGCTGCACCTCCACCCGCTTCTTGGAGGTCGCCTTCAGCTGGGCCACCGCGGCGTCCCGCTCGGACTCGTCTTGGCAGTAGATCCGTTCGTCACCGTTCTTGACCACGAACAGCGGCGGGAGCGTGACGTAGACCAGACCGGCCTCGACGAGCGGACGGTAGAAGTCCAGGAACATCGAGATCAGGCTCGAGTTGATGTTGCCGCCGTCGGGATCGGCGTCGGAGGCGAACAGGATCCGGTCATAGCGGCACTGTTCGGGGTCGCAGTGGTCGCGCACGCCGCAGCCCAGGATGCGTTCGATCGAATCGAATTCGTCCTTGCCCCGAGCCTTGCTCAGGGCGTACCCGTAGACGTTGGGCGGCTTGCCCTTCAGTGGGTAGGCCGCCTGAAATGTGGCGTCGCGCGCGGCTTTGATGGTGCCCAGCGCCGAGTCGCCCTCGCAGAGGAACAGCTCGGCTCCCGACCCGCGCCCGGTTTCCCTGCTGGGCAACAGCTTCGGCGGCAGCGACAGATTGGTGCCGAGCCCCTTGGCTTTGGATGCCGCGCGGGAGCGCGCCTTGGCGCCTTCGGCGCTACGCCGTGCCCGCGCGAACTCGAGCGCCAGCTTCGTCCACAGTGACACGGCGTCACCGTTGGCCGGGTTGGCCGCCCACACGGTGACGCTGCGGGCCACATCCGGTGCCATCGCCAGGTTTAGCGACCGTGACGACACCGCCGTCTTGGCTTGGGAGTCCCACGACACATCGGGAGCGCGGGTGTCGACGGTCAGGGCGGTGACCGCCGCGAAATCCTGTGGCTCAGGGCCTTCCTCGCCTTTGGCCAGACCCAGGTCGCGGATGCGGGACGCCCGGTCGGACAAGGCCTCGGACAGCCCCTTGATCGCCGCGGTCAGGTGCGACCCGCCGCCGGGGGTGCGCACGGTATTGCAGAACGCGGCCACCGTCGCCGGCTCGGCCGGACCCGCTGTCAGCGACCACCGAAACGGTGTCGGGCCGCGGCCGGTGGTGTACTCGCCACGGCCCTCCACGACAGCCCGCACCGACGGTGCAGGGTTACCGGCCGCGGTGCACATGAGGTCAAGCAGCGTGTCGGTACCCCACGGGCCGTTGAACGGCTCGAGCAAGGCCGGCGGGATCTCGTCGCCCGGCCAGCCTTCGTCGACGACGATCAAGTGCACACCGGGAGACATCCGCGCCGCGGCGTGGGCGCGCAGCAGTACCTCGGCGATGTCAATGCTGGAGTCGGGCACGACAGCGGAGTCGAACAGGATGCGCACTGTTGTGCCCTGCGCGTCGGGCTTTCGGTTGCCGATGCCGCGTAGCTTCTGCGCGTCGGCGCGGGTGAACGGCGCCTCCGGATCGAACTCGGAGCCCTCGAACACGCCGGGGTAGCCGCGGCCGAAACTCTGCAGGTAGGTCTTTCCGGCCCGGCGCACCGTGACGTCGGTACGGGCGGAGATGAAGACGGCGGCCGCGGCGCCGATTCCGTTCAGCCCCGCTCCGGTGCTGGTGGCGTCGGCGTGCGCGGAGAACTTCCCACCGGCACGCGCGGTACCCAGCGTCTTGACGATGCCGTTCTTGCCGGTCGTCGGATCGGTGTCGACGGGCAGACCGCGCCCGTCGTCGGCGACGCTGACCGAGCCGTCGCCGTGCAGGGTGATCGTGACGCAGGAGCCGCCGTGGCTGGGGTCTGCCACCTCTTCTACTGCGTTGTCGATGAGCTCCCGCAAAGCGGTGTTCAGGACGTCCAGACCGAGGTTCACCGCCGGCCGCAGGCGGGTGTGCTGGACATCGTCGAGCTCGGTGATGTCAGCAGCGGTGTAGCTCACGTCTCGTCCTTTCCATCGGGTGGGGCGCCGGTGGAATGGTAGACGGCAGGTCCGACTTTCTTGTGTATCCGCAGGTCGCGGCGGCCGGGCCACGTCGCGGCCCGACATCATGCCCGAAGGCACCCACAGTCAGGCACGGCGGCGAAAGCCCAGCGCGGCGCACGCAACAGCTCGTCGGGTGTGATGGGTTCCCCTGAGCCGCAGCGCCATTCGGGTCTGGCGCCTTCGCGACAGCTCAGGTCAGCGACAAGGCTCACGCGAGGGGACGGCTGTGTGGTGGCACCGGCCGACGGGTCGGCTGCGGTGCGCGGACCTGCACAGATCTGGCGATTCGTGCGGGGCCCCTACAATCGGGGGTCATGACGGAGGAGGCATCGCGAGACCTACCACCGCTCGACCTTGCGGGCTCCGGCGTCCTGCCCCCTGTGGGTGCGCGGGTGCGCAGGCTGTTCTGGCTGCTGGAGCGGTCGGTTCCCGCTCTGGGATCTCGGTGGGCAGTCGAGCTGTGGTGCACCCCGCCGGTTCTTGAGTCGAGTTTGCGCATGCCGCCGGGTGTGTCACCGGGCAGGCCGACAGAAGCGTTCTGGGATGGACATCGGGTCGCCGGGGAGCAATGGGGCGAGGGACCGCCGATCTATCTGGTGCACGGTTGGGGCGGTCAGCGCGCCCATTTGGCAGTGTTCGTCAATCCGCTTGTGGCAGCGGGCTATCGGGTTATCGCGTTCGACTTGCCGAGCCACAACGAATCTGAGCCCGGTGCGCTCGCGCCCGGGCGCACCACCGCCATCGAGTGTGCCGACGCGATTGCGGCCATGATTGCGGCACACGGGCCGGCACACGCGGTGGTTGCCCACTCGCTCGGGGCGAACGCAACCGTACTGGCGGCGGCTGCGGGCGCACCGGTCGGACGCTTGGTCTTCCTGGCGCCCATGGGCGAATTCCCGCTCTATCTCGATCTGTTCGCCGCACGTCACGGCTTTGGCCGCCGGATCCGTTCGGGCCTGCATCGTCGCCTGGAGGCGCGGATAGGCAGGCCACTCCATGAGACGAATTTGACGTGGACCGGTCGACGAGCCAACTATCCGCAGCTACTTCTGATTCACGACCCCGATGACCCAGACAGCCCCTATGCGGCCAGTGAACGCGTGGCGACTGCATGGCCAGGCGCGCGCCTCCACACCACGCGTGGACTCGGTCGACTAGCGCATTACCGAATCTTGCGGCACCGCCCCGCAATCCGCGCCGGACTGGACTTCATCGGCCAACCCCTCGCTGATGGGGGCGCCGAGCAGCTACCCGACGGACTCGATCAGTGAGCTGACAGCCGACCCGCCGAACCACCCGGCAGCGGTTGCCACTCGATCCCCGTTCGCCACATGTCCCGGTTATGTCATCGCCGGTCGACACTTCACAGGGCACCATGGAACACATGGACGTCTTGGTGGTCGGGGCCGGACCCGCCGGCATGGCGTTGGCCGCCGCGTGCACAAAGGTCGGACTGGACGTCGGATTGCTCGACCCAAACCCGGACCGGCCCTGGGTGGCGACCTACGGGATGTGGAGCCCGGAAATACCGGCTGACCTGCCGGCTTCCGTCGTCGCGGCAAGAGCGGCTGGGCGGGCGATCGCGCTCACCGAACACCGTCTGGGCTGGGAGTACGCCGTCCTCGACGTCGACGCTCTCCGCGCGCACCTCGCCGACCAGTTGACGGGGGTGACCGTCAACACCGGGCGCGCCGTCGGATCCCCGGAGCCCGGTGTGGTGGCGCTCGCCGATGGCTCGTCACTGCGGGCCGCGGTCGTCGTGGACGCCGCGGGCCGGTGGCGCCCGCTGGACCCCACCCCGTCGCGCCGAGTGCCCGCCGAACAGACGGCCTACGGGGTGATCCTCCCGGAGGAATCGGTCACCACGCTGGTCGACACCGGTGAGGCACTGTTCATGGACTGGCGCGCCGACCACGGTGAGCCCGGCTGGCCGACGTTCCTCTACGTCGTCCCCCTGGGCGAAGGCCAGATACTCGTCGAAGAGACCTCACTGGCACGCCGGCCCGGGCTACCGCTGTCTACCCTGCGCCGCCGCCTCCACGCACGCCTGGCCCACCACGGCATCGTGGCACCGAAAGATGCACGCTCAGAGAAGGTTTCGTTCCGCGTCGATCATCCGCGACACTCGGGGTCCAACGTGCTCGGTTTCGGTGCGGCCGCCCCCCTGATTCACCCGGCAACCGGGTTCAGTGTGGCCGCATCGCTGCAGCTCGCCCCCCAGGTGGCGGCCGCACTCGCCGCGCACCTGCCCGGCCACCCCGACCGCGCGCTCGCCGCAGCCCACGCAACCGTCTGGTCACCGGCGGCGAAGGTGATCCACCGTGTCCGCCAGATCGGCCTGGAAGCGGTACTGCGCATGCCGGATGCCGAGGTCCCCCGCTTCTTCGAGCAGTTCTTCGAGCTGCCCGACGCCCACCGGTGGGCCTACCTCACCGGCCGCGACGATGTCGGCGGCACCGTCGCGGCGATGGCATCGCTGTTCCGCGAGTCGAACTGGCGCATGCGCCGCCACCTCGTCCTGCCCGCGCTCATGCGGCCGCTGCCCACCAACGACGAGGTCAGTGTCGCGGTACCGACCTAGTCACGGATGCAGGTTCCACTGCCCGCAGTCCTGGGCCAGCACATCGCTGACGTCGACCTCGAGACCGCCCACCACCGGCCCGGGATTCGACGCGGTGGCCACCACTCGCTGATACAGAACGGCGGCCGGATAGATCTGGCCGCGCGACCACGACCGCGTCTGCCACGCCCAGACGTGACCGGGCGACTGCGAACGCCCGATCACTCCATCGGCGGTGGCCCACTGGCACGGGTTGATACCGGCGTAGATACCGGTGCGCTGCACGCCGATTACCGAGTTGATGCCGCGGAACCATTGCAGCGCAACGTTGTTCCAGGTCTCCCGGTTGATGTCGTCGTCGACGCTGAAGAAGATCGGTGCGCTCTGGCCGCCACCCGCGGCGGTGTGCAACTGCCAGGCGGTACGCGCGTCGGCGACGCCGCCGGCGTATCCGCGGGTGAAGTCCGACGGTGCGGTGCCGCCAGGCTTGCCGTACTGGTAGTTGCTGACGATGACCAGGCCTGCGGCGGTCAGTGACTGCGCGTAGGGCAGGGTGATCGGCTTGGCGCCGAAGCTCGAGCCGGGTCGCGACGTCGAGACGTAGTTGATGACGCCGGAGTGGCCGGCAGCCCGGATATCCGCGGCCGGGATCTGACGCATGGCGAAGTCGATCAGCGTGGGAGCGGCGGCCGACGCGGCGGGCGCAGCAGCACCCGCCGCGACACCGAGCCCGGCCGCGAACGCCGACCCCGCGGCGGCGTAGCGCAGTGCGTCGCGCCGGGAAATCGGGCGCGACGACCGCAGACCGTTGGTTTCCGGCAAGTCCAGCACCGGGCGACACTAACAACGGGAACGCTGCTATCGGTGCAGCGACGGCTGGCCGTGTCCGGTTCGCGATCCAGGTGACGCGAAACCGAAACCCGGCCGGCAGCTACTGTCATTTGGTGAGCGCACGTTTCGAGGAGTTGGGCTGGCAGGAGACGCCGATGGGCGTCATCAGTCTGCGGCGCCGGTTCGACCCCTCGCTGCGCGCAGATGTGTTCGAGGTCAAGCTCGGTGACGAGCATGTGATGTCGAGCCTGTTCACGGTCGCGGAAAAGGAGCTGGCCCGGCTCGGGCTGGCGCGGACCCCGGGCGCCGCGCTGAACGTGGTCGTCGGCGGGCTCGGCCTCGGCTACACCGCTCAAGAAGTGTTGCACTGCAGCAGAATTCGTACGGTCACCGTCATCGAGTACTCCGATGCCGTCATCGACTGGCACCAACGCGATCTGCTCCCGGATACCGCCGGTCTGGCCGCCGACGGTCGCGTCACGCTCGTGTGCGCGGACTTCTTCGGCGCCGCGACCGGTGCGGTGGGCTTCGATCCACAAACCCCCGGCCGAACCTATGACGCGATCCTGCTCGACATCGACCATTCGCCGCGACACCTGCTCCACGATCCGCACGCGGGCTTCTACACCCGCGACGGCCTGCAGGCCATGTCCACCAAGCTGGTCCCGGGCGGCACCTTCGCGATGTGGAGCGACGATCCTCCCGACGAGGAGTTCACCGCCGTCCTGGCAGCCGTATTCACCGATGTCGAGGCCGCGACCGTCTGGTTCGACAACCCCATCACCCGAGGCCAGTCCGCTGCGACGATCTATCTGGCGACCCGGCCGGGCCCGCAGTGAAGTCCAGGGCGCCTTTCCGGTTCAGGCACCCGATCGTGCCGGAAGGCACATACTCAGGCCCATGACGATCCGATTCGTGCTGGGCACCCTGGGCATCACCGCCGCGCTTGCCCTCACTGCCTGTGGCGGGTCCGCCAAGCCTGCCGCGGACACATCGACTGCCCCCGCTACGTCAGCTGCATCCAGCGCGTCGGTCACGTCGGCCCAAGCCCCGGCCAGCCCGGCGGTGCCGGCTGTGGGGGAGCGGCCCACGCGGGATTTCCTGATCGGGAAATGGGGCACCAATGGTGACTGCACGATGGCCATCGGTTTGCGCGCGGACGGCACCAGTGATGGCCCGTTCGGCAACTGGACCTACAGCGACGGTGTGATCGGATTCGTCGACGAGCCCGACTTCAAGGTCAGCGTCACCGTTATCGACGCCCAGACAATGGAATCGGCCAACGACGGCAAGACCTCGAAGATGACCCGCTGTCCGTAGGTCCGCACGTCACCAACGGGGCGGGCTAACTGCCGTACAGGCCCAGCGCCCGAGCTGTCTCGGTGGCGATCTCGCCGCTCAGCGTGACGACCGGTGGACCGCCGCGCTGATGGATGACGTTGGCCAGCACGATCACATAGGTATCAGAGCCCGGGTCGATCCACAGCGTGGTTCCGGTGAACCCGCCCTGGCCGAAGCTGCCGATCGGGAAGAGCATCCCGCGCGGCCTGGACAGCGCGGTGTCGATATCCCAGCCCAGGCCACGCAGGTTCTGTCCTGCGATCGCCGGATAGTTCACCGCGAGAAGGGGATTGGATCGATTCGGGGTGTCCGCGAGGGCCTGCTGCGCGGCGATGTTCGCCGCGTCGAGCTGGCCGTCGGTGTGGCCGGGCTGCTGTGGTGTCGTCATCAGCTCCAGAGTCGCTTGCGTCAGCGGAAACCTGCTCGGCCGGCCCGCGAGCCGATCGAGCAGGGCCTGCGCGAACAGGCCGAGATCCCGGACCGTCGAGAACACCCCGGCGCTGCCGGCGACCCCACCCATGCGGCGCGCGGTCGGGTCGTGCACGGTGCCGCGCAGCAGCCGGTCGAAGTCGGGGTTGATGCCGGGGGTGTCTTCGTCATGTGCCGTCGGTGCGATCCGGCCGAGCAGATCGGTGTTCCAGCTGCCTGCCGGACATTGCTCAACCTGGGCTGCGTCCGGATCGAAAACGATTGCCGCACCGATGATCCGGTGCGGACCGCAGGCCTTGTCCGCGGGCAGATAGCGGGTGTCGCGCATATCGAGCGGCACGAACACGTTGCGCGCAACGTAAACGTCCTCAGACTCGCCGGTGACCTTCTCGACAAGCGCGCCCAGGATGATGAAGCCGATATCGGAGTAGTGGAACACCTCGCCGGGTTCGAACGCCAACGGCGTGGCGAGCGCACGACGAAGGCCTTCTTCCTTGTCGGCCCGGTCCAGTCCCCACGGCCCGCCCATGCTGAGATCGCCTGCCAGACCTGAGGTGTGGGTGAGCAGCATCCGCAGCGTCACCTGAGCCCGGCGTGGGTCGTTCGCCGGGTTGAACTCGGGCAGGTAGGTCTGCACGGAATCGTCGATGTGAACGTCGGCCCGTTCGTAGAGCTGGAGAACGGCGGTCGCGGTGGCGAGGCTCTTCGTCATCGACGCGAGGTCGAAGATGGTGTCCTCGGTCATCGGCTCAGCGGGTGCCGGCGATCCGCCCAGCCCGGGTTCGCCGGGCAGCTTGCGCGCGCCGAACGCCTGGCGGAACACGACGTTGCCGCCGTGCCCGACCTGGACGACCGCGCCGGGCATGCGGGGCGCCGCGATGGCCTCGGTGACGAGCCGGGCGACCTGTGTGAAATCGCCGGCCGGCACCACGGGCAGGGCCGGCGCTGGGGTGGTCGGCGTGGTCCTCGCCGCCTGTCCGGACACCGGTGGGGTGGGTGCCGGGCGCCCGCCACACGCCGGGACGGTGGCGACGGACAGCGACACCATTGCCACCGCGACCCCCCGAGCGACCCGCGAGCCTGACGCCATCACAGCATCGACGGTAGCTACCGCCTCGGCACGTACCGCAGCGCCACCGCCCCCGACGCATATTCCAGCCGGTCGACGAGTTCCAGGTCGACGTACTTCGACAACCCCGAGAACAGGGTCGGGCCATGACCGGCCAGCCGCGGATGCACCACGAACTCGTACTGATCGATCAACCCCAACTCGACCAGTGCCTGCGGAAGTTGCACGCCGCCGGTCAGCAGGCCGTTACCCGGCTCCTCCTTGAGCCGCCGAACGGCGTCACCCAGGTCGCCGCGAACGAGTTCGGCGTTCCAATCCACCCGGTCGAGCGTCGAGGACACCACGTACTTCTTCGCCGCGTCGATGGTCCGGGCGAACGGCTGCGTCCACGTCGGCATCGAGTCGGCCGACGCCGGCAGACGCCACGCGGACTCCATCATGTCGTAGGTCGTCCGGCCGAACAGCAGGGCGTCGGCCCACTGCAGGTTCTCGATCGCGCGATGGTGCAACTCCTCGTCCGGAATCCCGGCGCGATGGTCACAGCACCCGTCGAGCGTGACGTTGATGGAATACCGAAGCGGGCGCATCCGGCGGCCCTCCCCTTCGTCGATGGTCTGTTTCGAAGGTAGACCGCTGGGCCGAAGCGAAGTCATCGCAGATGCGTTTGTAACGCACGTCAATTAGCAAGCGATAATGGCGGCATGTCCAAGAAAACTGCAACGATCCTGTTGAGCCTGGCTGCCCTGGCGGCAGTCCCCACAGCGATCGCCCCCATTGCCCAGGCCGACGTGTGCGGCGGGGTCAGCGGTCGGCACGTGGCCGTCGGTGGTTGCACCCCGGGTATCGCCGGTGACGCCGTGGACGCTGCGGTGGGCGTCGGCGTGGCTGACGCGGTCGCTGGCGACTGGGTCCGCTACGGCTTCCCGGAGAGCTACGCGTACTCGCTGGTTCCGTCGTTCCCCGGCGAGGCGCCCTGTATCTCCCCGACCGGTCTGCAGTACTACACCCCCGGCGCGGAGCCCTGCTACGTCCCGTAACCCCGGGAGCTAGTTGATGGCCCCGTTGATGAGGGGTTTGTCGATGGCGCCGGCCTCCAGGCCCCAGTTGGTGACAATCGTCTTGTAGTCACCGCTGGCAATGAGGTGCTCGAGCGCCTTCTGCAGCGACTGCGCCAGCGGCGAACCCTTCTTCACCGGCCAGCCGTAGGGAGCGGAGTCGAAGACCGGGCCGGCGGCTTCCAGCTTGCCCTTGCTCTGCTTGATCGCCCACGCGGTCACCGGTGAGTCCGCCGACATCGCGTCGGCCTGGCCGAGCACGACGGCGTTGGTCACGGCGTCCTGGCCGTCGAACGTGAGAATCTGGATTTCCGGCTTACCGGCGTCCACGCACGCCTTGCTCTTCGCAGGCAGTTCGTCGGTCACCTGGGTGCTGGCGGCCATCGCCGAGACCTTCTTGCCGCAGGCATTGTTGGGGTCGATTCCCGCGCCGGCCTTTTGTGCCCACTGGCTTCCGGCGGAGAAGTAGGTGACGAAGTCCACCTGCTGCTCGCGTTCCTTGGTGTCGGTGAACGACGACATGCCCACGTCGAAGGTGCCGCCCTCGATGGACGGGATGATCTTGGCGAAATCGGATTCGCGGTACTCGGCGGTCAGCCCGAGCGTGGCGGCCACGGCGTTGACCAGGTCGACGTCGAAGCCGACGATCTTGCCGTCGGCGTCCTTGAACTCATTCGGGGTGTAGGGGATCGTCACGCCGACGACGAGCTTGCCGGACTTGCGGATCTCTTCGGGCACCGTGGCGGCGATCTCGTCGACCTTCTGCGGTTTGACCTCGACCGTCGAGTTGGTCGGCCCGGCTGAGGTGCCCGATGCCGATTCGCCGCTCTTTGAGCAGCTCGACAGGGTCAGGGCCGATGTCACGGCGATGGCTACGGCCGCCACTGCCGCGGTCCGCCGCCAGCGTTGCCCGTTTTCTTGTCCTGTGAACACCAATCGACCTCTCAACGCCGGATACGCCCGCGTTGCTTGCGGGCGCCTCAAGCAACCTACCGTTCGGCTATCCGGTCGGAGGCCATCCGGATCAGGGTGAGGGAAACTCGGCGACGGCCGCCGCCATCGCGGCGATGGCTTCGGGCCGCACCCGGCAGCAGCCACCGACGATCCGGGCTCCGGCGTCGACCCACTCGGTTGCCAGGCCGGTGTCCAGGCCCGCCGCGCCGACCCACACGCGGTTCTCCCCGTCCCACACCTCCCCGCTGTTGGGGTAGACGATCACCGGCTTACCGGTCACCCGGCGTGCGGTGACGACGGCGCTGAGAACGTCGCCCGGTGCGCTGCAGTTGACGCCGACGGCGACGATCTCGGGAACGTCGGCGGCGACGGCGAACGCCTCCTCGAGGGGTTGTCCGGCCCGGGTCCGGTCACCGGCGATGGTGTAGCTCAGCCAGGCCGGAACCCTGAGTTCGTGGACCAAACCCACGAGCGCTTCGGCTTCGTCGCTGTCGGGAACGGTCTCCAGCGCCAGGACGTCCGGATCGGCGCTGATGAGCACCTCCAGCCGCGGTCGGTGCCAGGCCGCCAATTCGGCGACGGTGAGTCCGTAGCGGCCGATGTACTCCTCGCCGTTGGCGAGCATCGCCCCGTACGGCCCGACCGAGGCCGCCACCCAGGCGGGCGTGGCCGCCGAGTCCCGGGCGGACTGGGCCAGCTCAATACTGCGGCGCATCAACCGTTCGGCGTCGGCCCGGTCGATCCCCCGGCGGGCGAAGCCCTCGAACGACGCCTGGTAGCTGGCGGTGGTCGCGAATTGCGCCCCGGCGTTGAAGAACGCCTCGTGCACCGCGATGATCTCGTCCGGCGCTTCGGCCAGCACCCTCGCCGACCACAGGTCGTCGGACAGGTCGTGGCCGCGAGCCTCGAGTTCGGTCGCCAGGCCGCCATCGGCGATCAGCACGCCGTCGGCGGGCACCGCGAATCCTGGAGTAGTCACCGCCTCACTGTAAGGGCGATATTCCTCCGGGCGATCCCGATGGTTTCCAGTGCGGAGGCCTTCACGAAGTCAGGGAGGTTGCCTCCAGCCATAGCCGCCGCGCGTTCTCAGGGTCGAGCGCGTAGGTCGCGACCCCGCCGGCACGGCCCAGCTTCTCGGCGCGTTCGGTCACCACGTCGGCTTCGGTGTTGTTCTCGAAGTACCGCCCGCTGATTCCCTCGACGAGGGGCGACGCCGCCAGCAGTACCGACGTCGAGGCGCCCTGTTCGACGGTCTTCCGAAACTCCTCCGGCGTGCGCAAGCCGCCGGTGTGCTTTTGAAGGCCCGTGGCAATCGCGCCGGGATTCAGTGCGTTACAGACGATTCCGTCGTCCATCCACCGCGCGGTCACCTCGACGGCCAGCAGCACGGCAGCCGTCTTCGACTGACCGTAGGCTGTCATCGGATCGTAGGGCCGGAACCGGTAATGCAGGTCGTCGAACACCACCGGCGAGAACAGGTGCCCGGTGGAACTCACCGACACCACGCGCGCGCCGCCGGCCGAGGCAAGCGCCTCGCGCAGCTGCACGACGAGGAAGAAGTGGCCGAGGAAGTTGCTCGCGAACTGCATCTCAGCGCCCTGCGCACTGCGTTGCAACTCGGGCAGGGCCATCACGCCGGCGTTGTTCACCAGAATGTGCAACGGGCCCTGCCATTGCCGTGCGAACGCCGAGACCGACGCGAGATCGGACAGGTCGAGCGCCGCCGCTGTGATGCCGCCATTCCCGGTGGCCTCGCGCAACTCCTCGGCGACCCGCTGGCCCGCGTCGAGGCGCCGCACCGCCAGCACGACCTCCGCGCCCGCCGCCGCCAACGCACGTGCCGTCTCGACACCCAGTCCGCTGGTGGCTCCGGTGACCACCGCCCGTTTCCCGGTGAGGTCGACCCCTCTAAGTACATCGGCGGCCGTCGACTCGAACCCGAATGGCGTCGTGAGCCTCGCCGCAGTATCCGGGGGCGTCATAGACCCAGCTCACTGAGCCCCGGATGGTCGGCGGGGCGGACGCCGCCGATGTCCCAGTGGAACTTTCGGTCGGCTTCGTCGATCGCCACGTCGTTGATGCTGGCGTGCCGCCAGCGCATTAGCCCGCTGTCGTCAAAGTGCCAGTTCTCGTTGCCGTAGGCACGGAACCATTGATGGTCGCCGTCGCGATATTCGTAGCAGAACCGCACGGCGATCCGATGTCCGTCGTGCGCCCACAGTTCCTTGATCAGTCGGTAGTCGAGTTCGCGCTCCCATTTCGCAGTGAGGAACTCGATGATCCCGACGCGACCTTGAATGAACGTGGATCTGTTGCGCCACCAACTGTCCTCGGTGTACGCCTGCGCGACCGCTTCCGGGTTACGCGAATTCCAGCTGTCTTCGGCCTTGCGCACCTTCGCGACGGCGGTGTCGAGCGTGAACGGGGGGACCGGCGGACGGACGGTCACTGGCATCAGTTCTCCTCGGGGCCCGTGGTGACATGGCGGTGGAGACGACTCTAGATCTGCTGCTCTCCGCCGTCGATGAACAGTTCGGCCCCGGTCATATAACTGCTCTGGTCCGAGGCGAGAAACGCTACAGCCGAGGCGATTTCATCGGGTCGCCCCAGTCGCCCCATCGGGACGGTTGACGCCATGGCGTCCAACAGTTCCTGTTCCTCGCCGGGGGATGCCAGGCCGGCCAGCCCCGGCGTTTTCACCGGGCCGGGAATGAGGGTGTTCACCCGGATATTGCTGCCCACGAGTTCGGCTGCCCAGGTGCGGCCGAAGGAGCGGATCGCGGCCTTGGACGCGGCGTACACGCTGAAGGTGGGCGTGCCACTGGAGGCGGAGGTGGAGCCGGACAGAATGATCGACGCGCCCGGATTGAGAAGGGGCAGCATCTTCTGGACCGTGAACAGAGTTCCGCCGACGTTGCGATTGAAGGTGTCGAGGAAGTGTTGCGGGGTGATGTCGGCCAGTGCCGCGAACTCGCCGCCCCCCGCGTTGGCGAACACGACATCCAAACCGTGGCCGTGTGCGGCGATCGCCGCGGCGAGCGCGTCCAGGTCAGCGAGATCAGTGATGTCGCCGCGGATGCCGGTGGCGCTCGAGCCGATCGACTCGACCGCGGTGTCGAGCGTGGATTGGCTGCGGCCGGTGAGAAAGACGTGCGCGCCCTCCGCGGCGAGGCGCTGTGCGGCAGCCAATCCGATGCCGGTGGTGCCGCCGGTCACCAGCGCCGTCTTACCTTCGAGCAGGGTCATCGTGGGCCTTCTTCTGTTCCGGCGTGGACCGTCGGAGCGGCCGGCGCTCGTGGCATGAGGTCGCGGATGTACCCGAATCTGACAAGTCCTAATCGGCGCTCTCGCGGTCGCACTGTGGCACCGTGTCGTCTAGATGGCTGCTGCAACTGCGATCATCATCACCGCGCTGTCGGTCCTGCCCGGATTCGGCTGACACCAATCCGCTTGCCTACCGGCAGCGGCTTGAGACAGGGAGAACCATGACCACCGCAGCCAGCGAGCAGCCCGTCGTCGTAGGCATCGACGGGTCGGACACCGCCCTCGGCGCTGCCCGGTGGGCCGCGCAGTACGCCACCGACCATGGCCTTGCGCTGACATTGCTGCATGCGACACCCCGGCTGGACTTGCACTTCGCGAGCGCTGACCCAGCCGGCGAACAGGACAGCGGTGCCGACGCGGACCGGGTGCTGGCCCCGGCGCAGACGGCCGTGCGCTCGACGCATCCCGACCTGCCGATTCACACCGCAACGGTCAAGGGCGCCGTCGCGACGGTGTTGGCGGAGGCCTCCCAGTCGGCCCGGCTGCTGGTGGTGGGCACCGGTGCGGCCGAGCACCGCGCACTGGGCGGCCATGTGGTCAGAGTTACCCATCGGGCGCAATGTCCCGTCGTGGTCTGGCGTGCACCCGTCGCCAAGCGGACCGGCAAGCCGTTGCCCGTCGTCGTCGGCGTCGACGAATCGGAGGCGTCCAGTCGCGCGCTCGCGGAAGCGTTCGACCTCGCCCGCGGATTGCACGCACAGCTGACCGTGGCGCACATGTGGGAGATCGACGCGGCGGTCGGAATGGGTGACCTCGGCGGCCAGTCGAACATGGACTGGCAACTACTCGACGTACTGCAGACGCAGCAGCGCCAGCGGATGGACGAGTTGGTCGAACCGTTCGCCAGGAAGTATCCGAACGCCCACGTCAACAAGGTTTTCCAGGATATCGGTCCGGCCAAGGGCCTCACCGATCTGTCGCGTGAGGCGCAGGTGGTGGTGGTCGGCAGCCATGGCCGCGGTCGGCTCGCCGACTCGATCCTCGGCTCGGTCAGCCAGAACCTGATCCATCACGCGGAGTGCCCGGTGCTCGTGGTCCGGTGATTTCCGGCGGTTGGACCCCGCGGTTGGACAACGCCCACAGCGTTTCGTAACCTTTCCGAGACCTAAGCCACATGAGCCGGCAGTTCGACGCAGACGACGTCGACGGCAGTCAGAGGATGCGCAGTCGTGAAGTTTCACCCGCGTTCAGCCGTGATCGCGATCCTTGTGGCGCTCAGCGTGATGTGGGCCGGCACCGCGTACGCCGAACCTGCGGCAGACGAACTGGCCAAGCTCGATGAGCTGACCAAGCAGGCGCAGCAGATGATCGAGACCGTCCAGGCCGCCGAGCTCGACCTGGACCGGAAGCTGCAACTGCAGAGTCAGGCCGAACAGAAGCACGCCGACGATGTGGCCGCACTCGAAGCCACCAATGTGCAGCTTGCCGCCTATCAGGGGTACGTCGACAAGGCAGCATCCGCGTTCTACGTCGGCGGCAGCACTGACAGCGTCAATGCGATGCTGACAGCCCGGTCGCCGCAGACTCTGATTGACCAGCTCGGCTTCCAGCGGGCCATCGCCGACGACATCTCGCGGCACGTCCAGGGCTTCCGCGAGGCCAACCGACAGGCCGAAACCATGGCGGCGGCCTCGGCTGAATCAGCTGCCGCGGCCAAATCGGCGGCCGACGCTGCCGCGGCGTTGCGTGCCGAAGTTGCGGCCAAACAGTCCGAGGTGGAGACCCAGGTCAGGTTGGTCCGGGCGACCTATTACGCGATGCCCGAAGCGCAGCAGGCCTTGCTCGGTCCGGGTGGCGCGATTCCGACCGTCGGGATGAACGGTCTGGTTCCCAACGCACGGACCCTCGCGGCGTACGTCATCTCCACCTTCCCGGGTGTGCAGTCCATCGGTGGCGTACGCGCCGATGCGCTTCCGGATCACCCGAGCGGCCACGCCATCGACATCATGATCGGCTCGGACATGGCCCTGGGCGATGCCATCAACGCCGACGTTCAAAGTCAGGCCGAACGCTTCGGGGTGTCGTACACGATGTGGCGCGTGGCCAACCACTTCAACCACGTTCACGTCACGGTTCGCTGAGAGCCACGACCGGCCGACCGGCGGTCAGAGCGCTGCGGTGAACTTCTTAACGACCTCTTGGAGCTTTTCGCGCAGTTGGTCGTCGGCCAGCCCGCACAGCCTGGGGTCCGCGGCGCACCCGTAGATCCCGGCGGTCAACAGCGTCATCGCGACCAATTCGGTGTCAGCCGTCCCGGACCCCAGGAGCAAGTCGGTGAACGCGTCGACCATCTTGCGCAGCTCCGCGTTGCTGTCGAGTAGTTCATGCATAACGGGGTCGCCGTAGAACACGTGAGCCACCGTGCGGTGCCGGATGACCAAATCGATGAGGCCGCTGAAGGCGATGTCGCGGCGCGCTTGTGGAGCGGGCAACATGTCGGCGATGCGCTGGATGTGTGCGATGTCGTCGAACAGCGGTTGAGCTACCGCTAAGGCGATGTCGTCCTTGGATTGAAACTGGTAGTAGACCGAGGCTTTCGTCACTCCGAGGCGGTCGGCGATCATCTGGATCGAGGTCCCGCGGACGCCGTTCTGGGCGAAGAGTTCGAGGGCCGCGTCGAGCACGCGCTCGCGGGCGAAGCCGCGGGCGGCGACCGGCTTTGCCATCAGCACCCCTCCTTTCCCTGCAGGTTACCGGTGGGCAGCGCTGTGGCCTCCGTCACTGTGGTGTCCGGGCGTTGCTCGCATTACAACTCCTATCATCCGATTGAGTTCAGTCATACCAACCGTATAACTTAAGGCAGTCGAACGGCAGATAGCGCCTTCGAGGGACTCGCGATGGGAGAAGTCGGGATGAGAGCGCTGAAACGGGTGTGGCTGCCGCTGGTGATGGTGGCCGTCATCGTGGTCGGCGGCACGGCCGTTAGCCGGATCCGTGGGATCTTCGGCTCGGAGGCGGTCCTGGTGGCACCGACCAACTTCGGCGGTGACGCCGAGCGGTTCAACCCGAAGGTGGTGCGCTACGAGGTGTCCGGTCCGGCAGGTGCCACCGTCAACGTCAACTACACCGACCTCGATGCGATGCCGCAGCGGGCGAGCGATGTCGGTCTGCCGTGGTCACTCACGCTGTCGACAACGGATCCGTCCGTGTCCGCGACACTCGTCGCGCAGGGTGATGCTGACTCCCTCAGCTGCCGCGTCTACGTCGACGACAAGCTGCGCGCGGAACGCACCGTCGACGGCTACAACGCCCAGACCTACTGCATTGTGAAGTCCGCGTGAGCGCCCCGGTGTCGGACGCGGTGACCGAGGAGATCCCGGTGCCGATCCACCGCCGTGTGCACTTCGGCCGCATCGCACTGGTGATGCGCAAGCTCTCGGTGCCGATCCTCCTCGGCTGGATCGCGTTGGCTGTCTTCCTCAACGTCTCGACGCCCCAGCTCGAGAAGGTCGGCGAGATGCGCTCGGTGTCGATGAGCCCCAAGACTGCGCCCGCATCCGTGGCGATGCAGAAGATCGGTCAGGTCTTCGAGGAATTCAAGTCCGACAGCTCGGCGATGATCGTGCTCGAGGGCCAGAACAAGCTCGACGCCGATGCCCGGGCCTATTACGCGAAACTGGTTGCGGGCCTTCGTGCGGACACCGCGCACGTCGAGCACGTCCAGGATTTCTGGGGTGATCCGCTGACTGCTTCAGGCGTCCAGAGTGGCGATGGCAAGGCCGCCTACGCCCAGGTGAACCTGGTCGGCAACCTAGGCGAGGCCAAGGCAAACGAGTCGGTGGCCGCGGTGCACCGCATCATCGACGAGACACCGGCGCCGGCGGGGGTCAAGGCCTACGTGACGGGTGGCGCGGCATTGGCCTCCGAGCAGCAAGAAATCGGCCACAGCAGCATGAAGACGGTGGAAGCGCTGACCATGGTGGTCATCCTCGTCATGCTGTTGGCGTTCTTCCGCTCAATCGGCACCACTCTGCTGGTCATGACGATGCTCGGAATCAGTGTGGCGACCGTGCGCGCCTTCGTCGCATTCCTGGGCTACCACAACATCATCGGGCTCTCGACCTTCGCCACGAGCCTGCTCGTCACGCTGGTCATCGCGATCGCGGTCGATTACGCGATCTTCCTCATCGGCCGATATCAAGAGGCGCGCAGCCTCGGCGAGGATCGAGAATCCGCGTACTACACCATGTTCGGAAGCACCGCGCATGTCATCATCGCGTCAGGGCTCACGATCGCCGGGGCCACGTTCTGTCTGACCTTCACACGTCTGCCGTACTTCCAGACGCTTGGCGTGCCGTTGGCCATCGGCATGATCGTGATGGTTACGTTCGCGATGACCTTCGGGCCGGCCTTGATCGTGGTGGCGGGCAGATTCGGCCTGCTCGATCCCAAGCGTTCGCTACGTTCGCGCGGCTGGCGCAAGGTCGGCACTGCGGTGGTGCGTTGGCCCGGGCCAATTCTGGTTGCCAGCCTGGCGATCTCGTTGATCGGTCTGATTGCTCTGCCGAGCTACCAGACAAGTTACAACGACCGTAAGTACCTGCCGTCCACCATCCCGTCGAGCCTGGGCTACGCCGCGGCCGAACGGCACTTCGACCCATCGCGACTCAACCCGGAGATGCTGATGATCGAAACCGATCATGATCTGAGGAATCCGGCGGACTTCCTGGTGATCGACAAGGTGGCCAAGGCGGTGTTCCGGGTGCCGGGAATCGGTCGGGTACAGACGATTACGCGTCCGGACGGTCAGCCCATCGAGCACACCACAATTCCGTACGCGCTGTCCCAGCAAGGCCTGCTGAGCAAGCTCAACGAGCAGTATCAGGGTGACCGGACGGCCGACATGCTCAAACAGGCCGACGACATGCAGACCAACATCGACTCGATGGAGAAGATGCGGGGCATCACCGTGCAGATGGCCGAGACCACCAGCAGCATGGTCACGAAGATGAAGGACATGTCCATTACGCTCGCCCAGGTTCGAGACCAGATGGCGGAGTTCGACGACTTCTTCCGCCCGCTGCGGAACTACTTCTACTGGGAACCACACTGCTACGACGTCCCGGTCTGCTCGGCGCTGCGGTCGATCTTCGATGCGCTCGATGGCATCAACACGATGACCGACAGTATTCAGAGCTTGATCCCGGATATGGAGCACCTCAATTCTCTTATGCCGCAGATGGTTGCGCTCATGCCGACCATGATCGACACGATGAAGTCGATGAAGCAGATGATGCTGACCATGTACCAGTCGCAGAACGGTATGCAGCAGCAGATGACCGAGATGCAAAAGAACTCTGAGGCGATGGGGCAGGCCTTCGACGCGGCGAAGAACGACGATTCGTTCTACCTGCCACCGGACGCGTTCGAGAGCGACGACTTCAAGCGCGGGATCAAACAGTTCATCTCCCCGAACGGAAATGCTGTGCGGTTCATCATCGCTCATGAGGGCGATCCTCTGTCGGCCGATGGCATCACGAAGATCGACGCCATCAAGCAAGCTGCCAAAGAGGCCCTGAAGGGCACCCCGCTTGAGGGGGCGCGGATCTACGTCGGAGGCACGGCGGCGACGTTCAAGGATATGGCTGACGGCACCAGGTACGACCTGATGATCGCGGGCATCGCCGCCCTCGGGCTGATCTTCCTCATCATGTTGATCATCACCAGGGCGATCATTGCCGCAGCAGTGATCGTCGGCTCGGTGGCGCTGTCGCTGTGTGCCTCCTTTGGTATCTCAGTTCTGCTCTGGCAGCACGTCATCGGCTTGGAGTTGCACTGGATGGTGCTGCCGATGGCGATGATCATTCAGCTGGCCGTGGGTGCCGACTACAACCTGTTGGTGGTCTCACGCTTGAAGGAGGAGGTCGGTGCGGGGGTCCGCACGGGCATCATCCGCACCCTCGCTGGTAGCGGCTCGGTGGTTACTGCCGCGGCATTGCTGTTCGCCTTCACGATGATGACGATGGCGGTCGGCGAGCTGAAAGTCATCGGTCAGGTCGGTACCACCATCGGTTTGGGATTGATCTTCGACACCCTGATCGTCCGGGCGTTCACGACGCCGGCCCTCGCCACTCTGCTGGGGCGGTGGTACTGGTGGCCGCAGCGTGTGCGCGTTCGCCCGATACCAGCACCCTGGCCGAAAGTGGCTCAGCCGCAGACCGATCCGGCGGTAGGGGTACTGGTATGAGGTGGGCGTCGATCCTGGCGGTGCCGTTGACCGCAGTGCTGCTCGCGGCACCTGCGGCCGCCGATCCCGACACCGACTTTGCCGCCGAGTTGCACACCTACGGGATCTACGGGCAACGGGACTACAACGCCTGGATCGGCAAGATCACCTGTAAACGCGCTGAGCGCGGAGTCGACAAGGATGCCTATGCCTCTGCAGTTTTCGTCCACGACAACCTCTCCCACGGCACCACCACAGAGCAGGCCTGGCAGTTCTTGGCAGCTGCCGTGCGAACCTATTGCCCAGAACAGTTCGGCCGGATCGCTGATGCGGCCCGCTAGTCAGACATCCGGGTTGATGCGGAAGCTCGGCATGCTGGTAGTGCTTCTCACCCTCATCTTCGCGGTCGGCGTTGCAATCGCCGCCGTGAGCCTCGCCGACGCAACAGACGACTACCCGATTCCGGGCCGCACGTTGCGGACCACGTGCACCGCCGAGCAGATCCTGGCTGCGGCGCGCGATGTCGAGCCGGTCTACTACGAGCGATACATGGCCGACTACAACAACAAGTCACCTGAGGTACAGCAGGCAGTCAAGGACCGTATCCACTGGTTCTACTCAATGGATTACGCCGGTCGCCGCGCCTACTCGGAGGAGACGGCCACCAACGCCTTCTATGAACAGCTGGCGTGGATCTGGCCCAACTGGGCCAAGGTGTTCTTCAACAACAAGGGCGTGGCGGCGCACACCACTGACATCTGCAAACAGTACCCGCGAGACGACACGTCGGTGTGGGTCTGGTGAGCCTCGGCTGAACCGGCCCCGGTTCAGCCGAGGTAGGAGATGGTCGGGAACGAGTAGCTCAAGGCACCGCTGGCGAGGTATCCCTGCGTCACCGGCAGGGGATCGGTCTGCGGCATGACCTCGCGGCTGGTCGCCCCGGGGATGAACGGGTTGAGTGCACGCATCCGAAGGACGTTGCTCCACAGGTAGTTCTCAATGCTGGTGTACTTCTGGTCGGTGGTCTGACCGTCGAGCCCCAGGTAGGTGGTGAAGACGTTGAGAACCTGATCCGTCCACGGGATGTTCGGAGGCGGCTCTTGCGTGTGGGCATCGGCCGCGGTCTCGATGTAGCCGCGGACCGCGGTATTGAACGTCTGCTCGTCGGTGGTGTAGAGGTTGATGCCTCCGCCCGGGGACACGGCGAGGAAGCCCTTGGTGGCCGCAACGCCGATCTGCGCCTCCTTGAGTCCGTCCTGTGGCGTGGGCACGTATCCGAGATCCAGCGCGGCCACCTGGGTGTTGGGATTGATCAGCACGATCGCCGACCACCGGTGGTGTCCGTCGATGATGTAGGCGCCACCGTCTGCGGTCACGATGGGGTTGCCGAACGGCTGGATGACGCCGCCGCTGAAGTACGTGGTCAGCGAAGCCGGGTCCTGCAGCGGGAATTTGAGCGACTTCTTCAGGTCGATCTCGTTCTGGGTGGGGATCAAGTCGGCGACCTGCACGGTGATCGACTTCAGGGTCAGGCTGCTGTTGGACAGGCCCCGATCGGCGCCACCGGTGGTCAGCAGCGAGTAGAGCGCGGGGTTGATGCAGGCGGCGCTCCCGGTGTCGCTGCAGTCGCCCACCAGGGTGCCGTAGAGCTTGACGAAGCCCTCGGGGGTTTCGGTGTAGGCGGCCAGCAGAAGCTGCTGCAACTGCGCGGCGGCCGCCATGTCGGGCAGCACCACCTGCCCGCCCTCGATGTTCCCGACGTTGCTCGAGGTCGCGAGCAGGCTGGTGGCGATCCCAGCCAGTCCGCCGTTCCAGAACCAGTTCTGGACGTACTTGGTGATCTCTTCGGTGGTGGCCGTCTCGCCGAGGACCGAGTAGATCTCCTGCACCTTTGCCTGCCGGTAGGCATCGGAGGTCACGAACTGCAGCGCGGCCAAGCCGATCGGCAGACCGGCCTGAAGCTCCTGCACGTACGCCGACAGTGCGGTCGGGTCGGCCGCCTGGCCGAGAAGCGTGCGGTAGAGCAGGTTCACGTAACTCGTGGCGGTCGGCACCGGACCCAGCGGCCCGCCCCCGTCCGCGCTGGACTCGTAGAACGCCTTGCTGCCGGCGATCGACGCGGCGAACACGGGCTCGGACAGGCCCCACATCAACCGCGTTGTGTCCCAGGCGAGTTCCTGTTGGGTGGCAGGGCGCCCAAGGAGTTCGAGGTAGAAGTTGTTCACCTCGGTCTGGCGGAATGCGGTGGAGCTGTACAGGCCGGCGACGACTCCGTTGACTCCGGTCAGGTTGAACACGTCAAGGTAGTTCTGCAGCTCGGTGGCCGTCGGGTTGATGCGCAGCACCTGGTTGAACAGGCCGGTCACGACCGCGGTGGGGTTCGTCACCGCCGCAGGCCCGGTCCCGCTGAACAGGTCTTCTAGGGTGAGGTTGAACAGGATCGGGAACGCCCCGAGGCTGGGTGCGGAGGTGGCCGGCGCGCCGGGCAGACCGAGGAACGCCGACAGCTGTCCGAGTGGGTTCGCCTGCGCCTGCAGGGATGCAGTGGTGGTGGTGTTGGCTGTCGCCACCGCACTGCTGGTATCCGATGTACTGGTGGCCGGGGCTACCGCGACGGTCGAGGCCTCGACGCGGGCCGAGCGCCCGTGCGTGGTGGCCGTGCTTGCTTCAGATGGGGTGGCTGCATCAATGGCGTTGTCTGCCAACAGCGTTGTGAGTCGTGAACTCGCATTCGCACTCGCCGCAGCGGGAGTGACCCCCGCGCCCTTCGATGCCGCTCTAGCACTGCGGCCCGCGGCCGAGGGGCTATGGGCCGCCGTCTGCGATGACGTCGTGCTGTGCGCATCCCTGGCCGACGATGCCGAGGTGCCGGATCCGTCATCCGCCAGCGCGGTGGGGGCCGCGGCCAACGCGATACCCATCCCGGCTGCCGCCGTGCCGACCTGTAGCCAGCGCACTACCGGCAGAGTGCGACGCCGGTTGCGGCCCGGTGCAGTGCGACGAGACGGTGAAGTGTTGACAGCCAAGACGATTCCCCCTTGTTAGGGCGCCGTTTACCGGCCGCCACTCCAAACGCTCGATCATTGACACGCGTGAAAGAAGTCAATTCTGAGCACCCGCGGATAAATTAACGTGCGGGCAGATTCAGCGCAACACTTTCGGCGAGTTTCGACCAAGGGGGCTTTAAGGGTCAGCCTTCGGGGTCGCCCATGTTGACATTCAACGGACGGCGGAAGAACCGCGTCAGCCATAGCAGCACGACAATCCCGATGCCGAACCAGATGATCCCGTAGCGGGTGGACTCGGCCGAAAGATACAGCCACAGAACGACCGTGAGCATCACGCCGATGGACGGCAAGATGATGTTCTTGAAGATTTCACGTCCGCCGTGGACTTCGCGACGCCGGTAGGCGAAGTAGATGATCACCGTCAGGTTGACGAAGGTGAAGGCGATCAACGCACCGAAGTTGATCAGCGAGGCGACGAAGTCGAGGTTGAACGAGATCGCCAGCAGCGACACCAGACCCACGAAGATGATTGCGTACGCGGGGGTTTGGAAGCTTGGGTGAAGGTAGCCAAAGAAGCGGCCGACGGGTCCGCGGCCGTTGCGGCCCATTACGTAGAGCAGTCGTGAGACCGAGGCGTGGGAAGCCAGGCTCGATGCCACCGTGGCTGCGAACGCCGCCGATGTGAGCAGGATCTTGAACAGATGCCCACCGACATTGAACGCAATCTCAGGCAGGGCGCTGTTCTCCAGCGATTCTTCGCTGAAATTGGACACGTCGGGAAAAAGTGATTGGGTGAAGAACGCCGACACGAAGAAGATGGCGCCACCGATCACCAATGCCAGCAGGATCGCTTTCGGCACCAGCGAAGCGTCTTTTGCCTCTTCGGTGTACATCGTGATCGCGTCGAAACCGATGAATGAGAACGCGACAATGGTGGCGCCGGTGATCACCAAATTGAGGTGCACCCCCTCGTGCCACAGCGGCTGTGTCGAGAACACGGTTCCGTTGCCCATACCGTCGATCAGCGACTTGGCGGCCAGCACGAGGAACACCCCGATCAGTACGACCTCGAAGACGACCAGCACCATGTTCACCCGCGACGTGTTGGTCATGCTGAACAAGCACATGGCGGTGATGACGGCGACGTAGACGACGACCCAGATCCAGGCCGGGGCGGTCGGGAAGAACGAGTAAAGGTAGCTGCGGATGATGAGCGCGTTGACCAACGGAAGCAGCAGATAGTCCAACAGCGCCGCCCAACCGATGAGGAATCCGACGTTGTGCCCGATGGTTTCCGAGGTGTAGGTGTAGGCCGATCCTGCTGACGGGAAGATCTGCGTCATCCGCCCATAGCTGATCGCGGTGAACATCATGACCACCAACGCCAACAGGTAGGCGGTCGGCACGACGTTGCCGGTCTCGGTCGAGACGATGCCGAAGGTGTCGAAGACGACCGTCGGCGTCATGTAGCCCAGCCCGAGTCCGACGATCGCCCACAAACTGAGCGTGCGGGCCAGCTGGGTGGTGCCCTTTGCGCCAGAGGCAACCTGACTCATCTTCGACCCGCCATCGTCTCGTCGGAATCCGTCCTTTGTGGCCTATCACAACGGCGGCTCGTCCGGTGGTTTTTGGCAGCCAGCCGTCACAGAGCAAGAACGTTTTTATAGTCGCCCACCATGGTCGATGACGCGTGTTAGCGTCCGAAGCATGCGGTACGTCGTCGGCTATGGCCCCCGCCAACGCGGTCTTGACGCGGTCAATCTCGCGGCAACCCTGGCGAGATCCTCAGGTGCGACGCTGGATCTGGTCTCGGTGCTGCCCAGTGATGCCCCGACCTTCCACCGGTACTCACCCGATCAGGCATTCAACGCCGAAGTCGAAGAGCAGGGCCGGGAATGGCTCGAGGATGGATTGGCCCACGTGCCGGCCGGTGTACAGGCCGAGGGTCATCTGCGTCGGGCGGACTCGATCACCGAGGGCCTGCTCGACGCGGCCACCGATCCGGATCACGGTGAGGCGGGGCTGATCGTCGTCGGCACCTACCATCGGGTGCGCAGTGGGCGCTTCGGGCTGGGCAGCCTGGCCGACGCCCTGCTGCACGCGTCAGAGGTGCCGGTCGCACTCGCGCCGGCCGAGTACGAGCCGCACCCCCGCATCACGCGAATCACCTGTGCCATCGGTTTGCGGCCGGGCAACGAGAATCTGTTCGACGGTGCCGTGCGATTGGCTGCCGAATGGAAGGTTCCGCTGCGGTTGATGTCGTTGGTTGCCGTCGGCGAGGGCGGCAGCGACGAACGCCGTCACGAGTGGACAAAGCTCGCCGAGCAACACGCCGCGGGTCTGGTGGACAGCGCAACTGCCGCGCTTCCGGCTGGAACATCGGTGACAAGCGTTATCGGCCATGGGAATTCGCTTGAAGACGCGGTGCTGGGACTGGACTTCGAGGACAGCGAGGTCGTCCTCATCGGCTCCAGCCGGCTGGCTCAGCCCAAGCGGCTTTTCCTCGGTCATTCGGCGAGCAAGATCATGCGGGCGCTGCCGGTGCCCATGATCGTGTGGCCGCGCGACTGAACGGGCTGCGCTCGCGCCGCTACCGCATCAGCTGAAGCGGATGTGCTGCGTCGCCAGACCGAAGATCTTCTGGCCGTCCGATTTTGCGCCGACAATGATGACGCCGCTTCGGGTTTCGGGATCCAACGACTTGATGCGGCCGCTGAATTCGATGTCGGCACCCTCCTTGGCCGACACGACCGCGGGCTGGGACAACCGCACCGTGTAGCGGGTCACCGCCCCGGGATCGCGGGTCCAGTCGGAGACGAACCCGGCGCCCAGGCCCATGGTGAGCATGCCGTGGGCGATCACATCGGGCAGCCCCGCCAGCTTGGCGATGTCCTCGTCCCAGTGAATCGGGTTGGCGTCGCCGGCAACCCCGGCGTAGTTGACCAGGTCGCCGCGAGACAGCCGAGTGTGGTGCGCAGGTAGTTCGTCGCCGACCGTGAGCTCGTCGAAGGACGGCGTGCCGGGAGCGCGGGTCAGTCCGCCGTCGGAGATCCGGACCTCGCCTGCCGGCCGCTCCTCCTTCTGGTAGTCACCGTCCGATCCCGGGAGGTCGATGATGTTCATGTCGTGCATCATGGCTTTCTGCACGGCCGCTTTGACTCCCGCGTCAATATCCTCGGCGGTGATGCCGACGACGGTGGTGTGCAGGGTGTGCACCCGCTCGCCCGCGGCATCGGTGAAGGTGTTGGTGACGGTGATGAAGTCGCGGCCCGCCGTCCTGCGCACGGAGGTCAGTTCGACGTCGATGTGCAGCTCGTCGCCGGCCACGATGGGGCGGTGCTGCTCGAAGACCTCTTCGGTCTGCAGGTAGGTGTCGTAGCCGACGACGATCTCTTCGAACATCCGCCGGTTGCACTGCATGCCCGGCGCCGAGGTGAACGTCAGCGGTGCGATCACGTCCGAATAGCCCAGCTCAGCGGCAGCGGCGACATCCCAGTGTGCGGGGTTGTAGTCCTGCACGGCGCGGGCGTATTCGCGCAGCTTCTCGCGGCCGACCAGGTAGGTGCCGTCCATCTGGTAGTAGTGGCCGACCCGGGATTCGAGCGCCGACGCTGCTGGTGCTTCGGTCATGAATGTCTCAACTCTTCCATCGGCCTGTTCACGGAAGCCGATAGGAGAACCCTAACGTCCGGACAGGGCCACAAATGCAGGTAGTGGGTTCAGCCGGTGCCCGGCATTCACTCGGCGACGTCCTGCGGCCACACCACCTCGAATCGTTCGAAGACCACGTCCACGTCGCGGGACCAGGGCAGACCCAGACTGTTCAGCCGCCCCCGGAAGAAGCGCTCGTGTTCGGCCAGCCAGCTTTCGCGGGTGCGGTCGCCCTCGCCTTCGTCCCATGCGAACGCCGCGTCGACGCTGTCGAGCGGGCCCGTTCGCACGTCCACCGTGCGCGTCACGCACTGCGGTCGGCCGGCTGAATCGCAGACGACGCAGTGGCCTCCGACTCCGGGCACCGGCTCGCCGGCAGTCTCATAGTCGGCGACCAATCCAGCTGTGGCGCGTTTGGTTCTCCGCAGGATCAGGGCGAGCAAGTCGTCAGCCAGCTGCGGTGAGTCTCCGAATTGCTCGACGGCCGGCTCCGGAATCGACGGCACATCGGGGTGCGTATCGACATAATGACGCCACAGCGCCAGTGCCGCTTCGTGATTCGGTGGGACCAGGGCGGTCACCCAACAGACCTCTCCGCCGGCCTCATTCGGGGACGACCGCATAGGCGCGGACGGGAAACGTGCCGAAGCCCTCAATTCGCGGTGGTGCCGCCGAGAAGCGGGCGCCTCGGGCGGGAAGCGCCGCAAGGTTGGTCAGGTGCTCGACGACGTGGATGCCATGCGCCAACAGGATCGTGTGCACGGGCCGCCGGCCGGCCGCGGCGGGACTGGTGTCGTCGATGTTCACCGAGTCGATTCCTACGAGCGCCACCCGGGCCTCGACCAGTCGTGCGGTCGCCGCCTCGGTAAGAAAGGGTGCGTCGATGCCGTAGGCCTCGGTACCGAAGTGGCGGTCCCAGCCGGTGTCGATCAACACCGCCGAGCCGGGCTCGATATCGATGGGCAACTCCGCGACGTCTACGGCGCGCGACGCTACGTCGCGGCGGTGGACCACGGTGGCCGGAAGGTCGACGAGGGTGGCCAAGTCCAGGGTGGCCAGGTCACCGCCGTCGCCGTAGCGGTGAAACGGCGAATCCAGATACGTTCCCGTGTTGCCGATCATGGTGATGACGTCCATGGCGAACTCAGTTCCCGGCGCATACACCTGGCGCGAATCTTCCCGGGTCAGATACGGGGTGATCGACGGGGCGGGCAGTCCCGGGTAGGTCACCAACCCCGCGCGGATTGTGTGCGACAGATCAACGATCACTACCTGGTCCTCCCGACGAACAGCCCTACCGACCGCAGAGACAGTAGGGCCGATGCGCGCCGGGCGCATCCGGATTAGCCCGTGACGTCCCGTCCGATGAGCTGGCGCGCGATGATCCACTGCTGTACCTCGTTGGCGCCTTCGAAGATCTCCAGGATCTTCGCGTCCCGGTACATCTCTTCGAGCCGCACCGATTCTCCTGTCTCGCCGACCTGCTGAGCGAAGCCGAGCGCGCCGTGGATCTGGATGGCCTCGCGAACGAGATCGTTGGCCAGGCGGGTGCTGTAGGCCTTGGCCATCGCGGCCTCGGGTTCGGCACCCCGGTCACCGCGGTCGATCAGGGTCGCCGCCTTCTGGTAAAGCGTGCGCGCGCATTCGATCTCGGTGGCGCGCTGGGCCATGACGAACTGCCAGTGCTGCATCGCCCCGAGCGGAGCGCCGAACACCTGCCGGGTCCGCAGCCTGTGCACTGCCAGATCGAGTGCGGCTTGGGCGACTCCGACGCCGGCGGCGGCGATGCCGATGCGGCCCCGCACCAGGGCCGACAAGGCCACTGCCATTCCGCCCCCGACGGTGCCCAGCAGGTTGGCGCGGGGTACCTGGACGTCGGTGAACACGATGTCGGCGGTGATCTGGCCGCGGTGGCCCATCTTGAGGTCCGGGGTACCGATCCGAACTCCCGGCGACGACAGGTCCACCAGGAGCATGGACGCTCGGTTGCCATCGGCCCCGGCTCGCACGAGCACCGAAACCCAGCCCGCCACAATGCTATTGGTGATCCAGCGCTTGCGCCCGTTGAGGATGAATCCGTCGGGGGTCTCCTCGGCCACGGTCTGCAGCCGATCAGCGGTCAGATCAGAACTGGTCTCGGGTTCGGTGGTCGCAAAGGAGAACGCCACCCGGCCGCTGACCAGCTCCGGAATCAGCCGTGCCCGCAGCTCCTCGCTGGCGAACTGCAGGGTCTGCGGAACCAGGAGGCACTGGCCGTCGTAGACACCGGCCAGTGACGAGGAGTGATAGGCGATCTCCTCGGCCACCGTGCACGTGCCGAGCAAGGGGTGCTCGAGGCCGCGCCCGTAGTCCGGGCCGAACGGCACCGCGAACATGCCCTCGTCGGCCAGGCCGCGAAACGCCGCCCACGGGAAGCTGTCGACGGACTCGGGGCGCTGGCCGATCTCGCGGGCATGCGGGACGACCGTCTTCTCCACGGCAACGCGGGCTTCGGCGCGCAGCGACACGATCTCGTCGGGCAGCCAGACGTCGTGGGTCATGTGGTCCTGGGTACGCGGCACCGTCACCGCGGAAGTCGCCGTCATGGATGTAGACAATAACAGTCAGAGTTGACTGTCAATCCCCTTCGTTGGCCAGCAGGGCCGCGCGGGCCAGCCGTTTCCACAACGCCAGGTGGGGATCGACGTCGTGGTCGCGGCCCTCGAGCGCATAGGTCAGCGCAACGCCGCGCATGCTGGTGAACAGCAGCTCGCGCACGTCGTCGAATGCCGGGTGACTGCTGTGCACCGGTCCGAACATGGTGGCGATGACGTGCTCGATGGCGCGTCCGAGCCGGCGCTCGCTGTCGATGAGCTCCGCCCGCAGCTCGGCATTCGTGCGCGCCGCCACCCACAGTTCCATCGCCGCCCAGAAGTAGGGCTGGCGGAACGTGCTCCACAGTAAATCGACTGCGTAGTCGACTCTGTCTGCCCCGCTCGCGGCGCCGGCCGGCCCGGTGTCGAAGCAGCGCTCCATCTCTTCGATGCGCACGCTGGCCAGATGCTGGGCCGCCGCCACGAGCAGTGCCTCACGCGAAGGGAAGTAGTGCAACAGCCGTCCCCGGGATACGCCGGCGAGTTCCTGCACCGTCACCGTGGTGGCGCCGCTGTAGCCGTGTGCCACCAGTGTCTGCACCGCCGCCTGCAGGATCAGCGCGCTGCTGTCCGCACGGCGGGTGCCGTGAGTGCGGCGCTCAGGAGCGGGCTCGGTCATACCGGAAGGCTACCGATCGCGGTCAGAGTTGACTGTTTGACGGCCGCTTCACGCGGGTCGCAGACGGCGGTTAGGGATCGCGCCAGGTGTCGATGTGACCAGTGTGCCCAATGTTGTTTGGCTGCAGCCGTGTCCGCCGGGTGCGGATTGGCACATATTGACACGCGGCACTACTTTCCTTGACGTGGTGTCCTCAGCTGCCGGCGCAGTCGCGCGATGGATCGTTCCCTTCTTCACGGTCGCGGCGGTGGTTCTCACCGCCGCGGTGGCCGGGCCCACCCAGGCCGGCGAGAACCGGCTGGTGCTGTTGGCCGATGAAGGCAACCCGCTGGCCGGGCTGCCGCTCTATGTGAATCCCAACTCGGCCGCGATGCGAGCCGCCAACGCCGACCCGTCGAGCCCGGAGCTGGCCTACATCGCCAACACCCC
This sequence comes from Mycobacterium sp. NBC_00419, assembly GCF_036023875.1. Taxonomy (NCBI): domain Bacteria; kingdom Bacillati; phylum Actinomycetota; class Actinomycetes; order Mycobacteriales; family Mycobacteriaceae; genus Mycobacterium; species Mycobacterium sp. NBC_00419. The sequence goes on along the minus strand of NZ_CP107931.1, from coordinate 2,704,897 downwards.
GCAGGCGTACTGGATGGACAGCCTGTCCACGCCGTCGGTCGACGCCAAGTACATCAGCGCCGCGCAGGCCGCGGGCACCATCCCGCTGCTGGCGCTCTACGGAATCCCGCATCGCGACTGCGGCAACTTCGCGGCGGGCGGCTTCGGCTCCGGTGACGCCTACCGGGGCTGGATCAACGGCGTCGCCGCCGCCATCGGTTCGGGGCCCGCGGCGATCATCCTCGAACCCGACGCACTGGCCATGGCGGACTGCCTGTCGGGCAGCGCGCGCCAGGAACGCTTCGACCTGATCAGCTACGCCGTCGACACGTTGACCGCCAATCCCGGCACCGCGGTGTACGTCGACGGCGGCCACTCGCGCTGGGTCGCCGCCGACGAGATGGCCAACCGGCTCAACCAGGTCGGCGTCGGCAAGACACGCGGCTTTAGCCTCAATACCGCCAACTTCTTCAGCACCGGTGAGGAGATCGGCTACGGGGAAGCCATCTCGGCACAGACCAACGGCGCCCACTACGTCATCGACACGTCGCGTAACGGCGCAGGACCGGTCGAGGGCGATTCGATGTACTGGTGCAACCCGCCCGGCCGGGCATTGGGCGTGCGGCCCACGACCGACACCGGCAACGGGCACATCGACGCGTTCCTGTGGGTCAAGCGTCCCGGTGAGTCCGATGGATCGTGCGGCCGCGGCGAGCCGGGCGCCGGGCGGTTCATCAACTCCTACGCCGTCAGCCTGGCCCGTAACGCGGGCGTGTAGGGACGCCGAACCTCAGGCGGACAGCACGCTCGCCAGCAGCTCCGGCGCGATGTTGCCGCCGGACAACACGATGACCGTGCGCCCCGGCGGAAGCGCGGCGTGCCGATAGGCGGCCAGTGTCACCGCGCCGCTGGGCTCGGCCACCAGATGCGCCCGGTGCGCGAGTTCGGCCACGGCGTCGAGGATCTGGTCCTCCGACACGGTGAGCACGCCGTCGAGGACCCGCTCCAGATGCGCGAAGGTCAACGCCGAGGGCTGCGAGCGCAGGCCGTCGGCGACGGTCCGGTTGCGCTGTTCGATCGACCAGTCGACCCGGTGCCCCAGACGTAGCCCTTCGGCGGCGTCGGCCGCCAGTTCAGGCTCGACCCCGAACACGGTGGTAGTGGGGGAGATCGCCTTGATCGCGGTCCCGATGCCGGAGGCCAGGCCGCCGCCGCTGACCGGCACCAGCACGGTGTCCACGTCGGGAAGGTCCTCGACGATCTCGAGCCCGACCGTGCCCTGGCCGGCGATCACGTCGGGATGGTCGAACGGGGGGATCAGCACCCCGCCGGTGCTCGCGACGAGTTCCTCGGCGACGGCCTCGCGCCGGCCCGCGGCACACAGCACGACCTCGGCGCCCAGCCGGCGCGTCGCCTCGACCTTGATGACGGGTGTTTCCTCGGGCATCACGATGTGCGCGGTGATCCCCGACAGCGACGACGCGTACGCCACCGCCTGGGCGTGGTTGCCACTGGAGTAGGCCACCACTCCGCGGGCCCTGGCCGCGTCGTCGAGACGGCCGATGGCGTTGAACGCGCCGCGCACCTTGAACGCCCCGATCGCCTGCAGATTCTCGGGTTTGATCCACAACGGCCGGTCGGGATCGCCCCACAGCGCGGGAAGCAGCGGGGTGCGCACGACCGACTCGCGGATGCGCTCGGCGGCCGCCCTGATGTCGTCGATGTCGACCAGCTGCATCCCTCGAGTCTGGCAGACCACGGGTGACGCTCTCGCTCAGCGGGAGTGGGCTGTTGTCGTGGTCGCGCGCCGACGAGCATGGCCCGCATGAGCCCTGCACTGCGGATCGCCGTCATCGCCACCGGTACCGTCGGCACGCTCGTCGCCGAGACCGTGCTCGAGCGCGACGGCCTCGATCTGGTTGCGGTGTGGGTACACAGCGAGGGCAAGGCGGACCGCGACGTCGGTGAGTTGCTCGGTGGATCCCCGACGGGACTGCGCACGACACGCAGCCTCGACGACCTGATCGCCCAGAAACCCGACTGCGCGGTGTACACCGCGTCGGGCCCCGAACTCGATGCCGTCAACGTCCCGATGTACTGCCAACTGCTGCGCGCCGGCATCAACGTGGTGACCGTCAGCACGCCCGGCCTGGTCTACCCGCGCTCGTTCAACACCGAACTCACCGCCCAACTCGACGCGGCGGCCGCCGAGGGCGGTGCCTCGCTCTATGCCTCGGGCGTCGAACCGGGGTTCGCCGGTGACCAGCTGGCTGCGGTGCTGACCACCATGTCGCGAACCATCACCTCTATCCGCACGCAGGAAATATTTTGCTACGACACCTATCCCGACGAATTCATGATGCGCGACGTCTTCGGCTTCGGTAAACCACTCGACTTCACGCCGATGATGCAGTTTCCCGGGGTGCAACAGCATGCCTGGGGGCCACCCGTGCACTATGTCGCCGCGGCACTGGGCGTCACCCTCGACGAGATCCGCGAAACCTACGAACGCCAGCCCACTCCAAGGGATCTCAGCGTGGCGTGCGGTGTGATCGAAGCAGGGACCTGTGGCGCAGTGCGAATGGAGTCGATCGGCGTGGTCGACGGCCGCGACGCTATCGTCATCGAGCACGTCAACCGGATGGCGCCCGACCTGGCGCCCGACTGGCCGAGTGCAAGCCGCGACGGAACCTACCGCGTCATCATCGAGGGATCGCCGAATCTCATGTGCGAGTTGATGATCGGTGAACCGGGCACGGCCGGTGATGAAGGTATGGTCGCGACGGCGATGCGGTGTCTCAACGCCGTTCCCTACGTCGTCGCGGCTCCGCCGGGCCTGGTGTCGTCGCTGGAGTTGCCCTTGACCACGCCGCTCGGTGCGTTCGCGTCGGCTGCCGAGTAGTGCTGCGGTCAGCCGATCAGCGCTATCGCCCGTTTGAGAGGTTCGACGGAAACCCGGACATGCCCGCCGAGGGGGTCGTCGAGTTCCATGATCAGGAAGATCGCGCTCGTGACGACGATGGCCGCGGCCGCTATCGACAGGTAGACCGCCGGCGACCGCGGTGACAGAAGCCCGAAGCTGAAGAACTCCAACAGCATCCAGAGAATGACGACGGCGAAGAAGACCGCCGGTAGCGTCGCCGGGTGCACCGAGAACAGCCATCGCTTCTGAGCGATATTGCCGTCGCCGAAGGACAGGTCACCACCGAGCATGTCGAGTGCGCGGGTCTGCAGGCGCTCCTGCAGGTCGGTGGTGGGTTTGAGGGCCGCCACCGCGGTGTAGAGCGCCTCCACCCCACCCCCGGAGCTCGCGGTTGAGGCCGACTGGGTGTCCCATTCCGCGTACGCATCAGGGGAGCTGATGGTGTCGATTCGGCGTCGCAGGCCTGCCTTGACCTCCTTACGGATCGGGTCAGTTTGGGGACCGTAGCTTTCCAGGACGTTGTCCAGGGTCAGGGAGTCGATCGCCAGGCCGGCGACCATCGCGTTGGCGCGTTCGTAGTCGTTCATCGCGGACGCGGCGACCAAGCCGAGTACGACTGCGGTCAACGTCGATGTGAGCCCGAGAGCGACCCGCATCGCCGAGCGCGACTCGTCGTCCTGAGTCTTGAACAAGGCAAGACTGTGCAGCCGAAAACCCAACGCAGCGGCGAGAGCAACGCCGACGAAAACCAGCACAGAAAACAGAAGTGGAGTCACTGCGCCCCCGCTCTCTCGTTCCCCCGCAGAGGCAGAGATTACAGCCCACCTGTCGATCAACGCCGATGATCGGCGAAGATGTCGGCGCTGTCCGGATCGAATAAACCTCTGGTAACGGTCGCCGGGGATCGCGGTGTTGCCGGGCTACCATGAGCCCACTGTGAGAATGTCCAGAAAACTCGCGACGCTCCTCGGGCTGGTGGCGCTGAGCCTGTCGCTCGCCGCTCCCGCGGCAGCCGAACCCGCGGCCGGCCAGCCGAGCCAGTGGATCGTCGTCGGAGTGCCGAAGGCCAGCGCAACCACCGGAACCCTGACCGCCTACCAACGGGTGGGCCAGGACTGGAAAGTGGTGCTCGGACCGACTCCGGCCAAGGTGGGCGAACTCGGCGTCGGCGCGCCCGCCGACGGCGTCTACCGCACGCCGGAGGGAACATTCGGCTTCGACCAGGCATTCGGCCGTCAACCGAACCCCGGCACCAAGATGCCGTATTTCCAAGCCACTGACCAGGATTGGTGGGACGAGGACGCCAAGTCGCCGACCTACAACACCCACGTGCGCGGCGCAGGCAAGCCGTCAGGCATCGCGGAGAACCTCTACGACTCCGGACCGGTCTATGACTATGCGGTCAACATCACCTCCAATCCGCAACGCATCCCGGGCAAAGTGGCCGGGATCTTCCTGCACGTCACCGACGGCAACCCCACCTGGGGATGCGTCGCGATCGGGCGCGATGAGATGCGCTCGATCCTGAGCTGGCTGGACCCCGCCGCCGACCCGCGCATCACCATTGGTGTGGGGGACCCGTCGCTGATCACCGCCGGTTCCTAGCCGTGGCACCCCCGGTCTCGCGGCGTGAGGTCCTGCAACTCGCGCTGGCCGGTGCCGGGACCCTGGCCGCCGGACTCGCGGCGCCGCAGGCGCGTGCGGACGGTCTGCGGTTGATCGACTTCGCCGAACGCCTGGTGTCACCGGAGCAGATCAAGGCCGCCGGGTTCGACGGTGCACTGGTGTACGTCTCGGAGTTGCGGCCCGGCGCGACCTTCGACTTCAAGCCCGTCACCCGCGAGTACGCCGACGGACTGCGGGCCCAGGGTCTGCACGTGGTCAGCTGCTACCAGTACGGCAAGCCCGGCTGGGTGAACTCACCGTCGGACTTCACCCGCGGCTATGACGGCGGGGTGGCCGATGCGCAGACCGCGCTGAGCCTGCACGGTGCGGCCGGGGGGCCGGACTCGGCGCCGATCTTCTTCAGCGTGGACGAGCCCATCGATGCCGCGACCTGGAAAAGCCTCGGCATCAAATGGTTTCAGGGCATCAACTCCGTACTCGGTGTGCAGCGCACCGGCATCTATGGTGGCCGCAGCCAATGCGGCTGGGCTATCGGTGACGGCGTGGTGGGTCAGTCGAGCAGCCCCGGTTATCGCTGGGCGTGGCAGACCAAGGCCTGGTCGGCGGGCCAGCGCGAACCGGCCGCGGTGCTCTTCCAGACCGAGGTCGTCACCGCAGAGGATCCCGGCGCAATGATCGGCGGCGTCCATGTCGACGTCGACGACGTGCTGGCACCGGACTTCGGCCAATGGGACCTGCCGCGCTAGGGACTAGGTCTGCGGGCGTGCCCCCAGCGCATCCTCGAACACCGCCTTGCGCAGAGCGAGTTCGCGCGGGTCGCTGAAGAGGTGAAAACCCAGGCGGTTCATCACATAGGCGAACCCGGTACCCGTGTCGGGGTCGGCGAATCCGAATGAGCCTCCGAAACCCGCTGTGCCGAAGGCCTTGTCGGACGAGCCGAACACAAACGGTGCCTTGGGCTTGCTGAAGCCCAGCGAGTACGCGGTCTGCACGTTGAGCACCTTGTCGCGGGAACTGCGACTCGGAGTGACGGGCGGCGCGGCAAGAGCCTCCAGAACATCGGAGCTCAGCCCGGGCTGTTCGGCGCCGGTCACCGCCCCGCCGTAGAGCTGCGCGACCGCGCGGGCCGTGCCGTGCCCGTTACTCGACGGCATCTCCACGGCGCGCACCGCGTCACGGTTGTAGTCGCCGCCCCAGGGGTTGACGTCGCTCGGCATCGATGTGGCACGCGCACTCAGCCCGAACGGGTTGAGCGCCACCGCGACGAACCCCGGCGGCATCTCGTGCAGGTGCCGCAGCGTTTCGGGGCGTTTCCAGTTGTGCAGGTGCGCAATCCGAGCGCGGTCGACGTCATCGGGAACGCCGATGTGCAGATCAAGACCGGCCGGCCCGGCGATCTCCTGGGCCAGGAACTGGCCCAGGGTGCGCCCGGCAGGGTCGGTTCGGCGGATGAGTTCGGATTGGTACCAGCCCAGGGTGATGGCGTGATAGCCCTGGCGGGTGCCCGGCGGCCACGCCGGCGGCTGCGCGGCCAGCATCGGGGACAGCCGTGCCGGGTCGGACACGTCCCGCAGGGTTGGTGCGGGGTCGAGGGCACACAGGCCGGCCTGGTGAGCCAGCAACTGGCGGACGGTCACCGCCCCCTTGCCGGCCTGGGCGAACTCCGGCCAGTACTCGGACACCGTGGCGTCGAACGACAGCAGGCCCCGCGACGCCGCGGCGGCCACAGTCAGCGCCGAAATGCCTTTCGTCGTGGAGAACATGTTGACCATCGTGTCGGCCTGCCACGGCTCTCTGGTGAGCCCGTTGCGGTAACCGCCCCACAGGTCGACGACCTTCTTGCCGCCGTGGTAGACCGCGACGGCCGAGCCGACTTCCCGGCCGGAGGCAAGGTTCGCGCGGAAAACGTCGGCGACCTTTCCGAAGCCCTCGTCGACGTCGCCGCCCATCATGTCCGGCGACACCGCGACCTTGAGCACCATGGCACACCCCTTTCGCTCCCGGCAGCGTATTCCGCTACGCGGCCCCGATGGCGGGTTTCGGTGTGCGCGATTGTCAGTCGGTGACGAATACGACGTTCTGGTTCAGCGGGTTGCGTGGCACAGCAAGGGAATTGGCGGCGAAGTCGGGATCGGGGTAGCCGATCGCGATGCCGCACAGGATGCGCAGGTCGTCCCCGATGCCGAGGGTGTCGCGCAGGATGTCCGGGTAGCCGGCTACCGAGACCTGCACGCAGCTGCCGAGGCCCCGCGCAGTGAGCCCCAGCAGGAAGGTCTGCAAGAACATCCCGACACCGAGCGCGTCGACGTAGTCCAGCTCGGAATGCATACACACCACACCCATCAGTGGTGCGCGGAAGAACTCCCAGTTGCGCAGAACGGCGATACGTCGTGCTTCGGCATCATGGCGCGAGATCCCCATCGCGCCGTAGACGAGGGCTCCGAGCTCACGGCGCAGGTGTGCAAACGATTCCGGCAGCGGAGGAACATGTGGAGCAGCAATCCCGGCCTGTTCGAGGAGTGCTTCGGCAAGCCGATCTCGGGCCGGCCCGGATGCGAACACCACCTGCCAGGGTTGGATGTTGGAGTTCGACGGCGCCCGGATCGCCAGTTCCAAAGCCTCGGATACCAACTGCTCGGGCACCGGCCTGTCACGCAGGAACAAGCGGGTGGACCGGCGGTCGCGGATCGCTTTCTCCAGGTCGTACACCGTGGCTGCCTTTCGTCAGTCCCGCACGACGAGGACGGTCTTGCCTGGGCGGCGGTGCGGTTGGCGCCCGCTCAGGAACGCGGCTCGACCTTCGAGTAGCGGGTAGGTGGCGGCGATGGCGACGTGAAGCTTCGACGCATCGACCAACTCCGCCAGGTGGGCGAGCTGTGCGTGGTGTGGCACCACGACGAAGAAGGTGGCAGTGACCTCGAAGGCCTCAGCCTTGCCCGGCGGTGGTGGTGCTGACAGCGTGATCAGCCGACCACCAGGACGCAACACCTCGAAGGATCGGGCCAGCGTCTCCCCGCCCACGGTGTCGATCACGACGTCGTAAGGCACGTCCGGGCTATCGAACCGTTCGGATCTGGTGTCGATCACTTGGCTGGCGCCGAGCGCGGCCATGAGGTCGTGGCTGTCGCTGCGCACGGTCGTCGTCACATCAGCCCCGAGACTCACGGCCAGCTGAAGGGTCAGTGCGCCGACACCCCCGGCGCCGCCGTGCACCAGCACCCGCTCATCGCGTTGAACTGCGGCATGGTCGACAAGCGCCTGCCACGCGGTCAGGCCGGCCAACGGGACAGCCGCCGACACGGTATGGGTAACCGTCGTCGGCCGCTGCGCCAGGCATGAAGCTGGCACGGCGACGTACTCGGCGGCCGCTCCATCGCGGTCGAAGGGGATCAACCCGTAGACCTCGTCACCAACGGCAAGGTCAACAACGTCGGGCCCGACCCCGGCGATCACGCCGGACACCTCGTGCGACGGGATCGTCGGTGTCCGGTCCACTCCGGCACGCTGCCAGGTTTCGTCCCATGTCAGTTCGTCGAAGGTGATCGCGGCGGCGTGGACTTCGACGAGGACTTCGTCGGGGCCCACCTCCGGACGTGGTGCCCGCTCGGCAACCAGGACCTCGGGTCCGCCGCGGTGGTGCGCGCGCAGTGCCGTCATGTAGCTCATGTCAGAACCCCTTACGTTCCAACTGCTGTGCCCTTCTGGTCCGGCTTCAACACCTCCGGTCGCCTTCAATTGACAGAGTAACTCTGCTAAACGTAGCGTGCCGGTATGCGTGCTGAGCTGCTCACCACCTTCCCGTCCACCCTGCCGGCCGATGACGACCACCCGTATCGCACGGGTCCGTGGCGGCCACAACGCAACGAATGGCGCGTCGAGGACGTCGAGGTGGTGGAAGGCGCGGTGCCCGACGATCTCGACGGCGTCTATCTGCGCAACACCGAGAACCCGCTGCACCCGCCGATCAACAACTATCACCCGTTCGACGGCGACGGCATGATCCACAGCATCGAGTTCTCCAATGGAAAAGCCAGCTACCACAACAGGTTTGTCCGCACCGACGGCTTTCTCGCCGACAACGAGGCGGGCAAGTCGCTGTGGGCGGGCTTCATCGAGTCGCCGGGCGACGCCGTGGCCACCACCGGGTGGGGTGCGCGCACCCGCATGAAGGACGCCTCGAGCACCGATGTCGTCTTCCACCGCGGTGAGGCGCTGACGAGCTTCTTCATGTGCGGGGACCTTTACCGAGTGGATCCCCGCACCGCCGAGACCCTGGGCAAACAGACCTGGAACGGTCAGATCCCGGGATGGGGGGTCTCCGCGCACCCGAAGGCCGACCCGGTCACCGGTGAGCTGCTGTTCTTCAGCTACAGCAAGGAGGAGCCCTACCTGCGTTACGGCGCGGTGGACAAAGACGGCAACCTGATGCACCTGACGGATGTGGAACTGCCCGGGCCGCGGATGCCGCACGACATGGCGTACACCGAGAATTATGTGATCCTCAACGACTTCCCCCTGTTCTGGGATGCCGAGCTGCTCAAGCACGGCGTGCATATGCCGCGCTTCCACCGCGACATACCGTCGCGGTTCGCGGTGGTTCCCCGCCGCGGCGACCTGTCGAAAGTCATGTGGTTCGAGACCGATCCGACCTATGTCCTGCACTTCACCAACGCCTTCGAGGACGGCGACGAGATCGTGCTCGACGGCTTCTTCCAGCACAACCCCTCGCCGTCGACCAAGGGTGCGAAATCGTTGGAGGACGCGGCATTCCGATACCTTGCCCTCGACGGGTTCGAGTCGCGGCTGCACCGGTGGCGGTTCAACCTGGTCACCGGGAAAGCCTCCGAGGAGCAGCTCAGTGACCGCTTCACCGAGTTCGGCATGGTCAATGCCGACGTCGCGACGCGCGACTACCGCTACATCTACGCCGCCACCGGGGAACCCGGCTGGTTCCTGTTCGATGGCCTGGTCAAGCACGACCTGAAGACAGGTTCGGAGGAACGAATCAGCTTCGGCCCCGGCGTCTTCGGTAGCGAGACGCCGATGGCCCCACGCGTCGGGTCGACCGGTGAAGACGACGGGTACCTGGTCACCTTCACCGTCGACATGAACGAGGACGCCTCCTACTGCCTGGTGTTCGACGCGGCGCGCATCAGCGATGGACCGGTCTGCAAGCTGCGTCTGCCGGAACGGATCTGCAGCGGCACCCACTCCACCTGGGTTCCCGGTTCCGAACTCCGGTGAGCGACGGCTCGCCCTTCCAGCTCGAACCCGACCACACCAATGCGATCGGGCGGATGCTCGCCCTGCTCGGCGACGAGTGGACCCTGCTGATCGTCCGCGAATCACTGCTGGGGGCAATGCGGTTCAGCGACTTCGCCAAGCTGCCGATCTCCAATGCGGTGCTCACCGCACGTCTGCAGGCCCTGGTGGCCGACGGGCTGCTGGAGCGCCAGGTCTACCAACAGCAGCCGCTGCGGGCAGGCTATGTCGCCACCCCCGCATGCCGGCGGCTGTGGCCAGTGCTGGTGTCGATCTGGCACTGGGAGCGGACCTGGGTCGACGATCAGAGTCATACGCTGCCCTCGATGCATCACCGGCGGTGCGGCCACGACTTCGCGCCGGTGCTGCACTGTGCGGAGTGCGACGTTGCCGCCGATATCAGCACCATCACCGCCACCTGGGGGCCCAGCGGCGGCTGGCAGCGTTCGGTGCCGCGGTCGGCCACCCGCAGGCGGCTGCGCTCGACAGATTCCGGCCAGGCGGGCTTCTTTCCGCAGACCATGGCGATCTTCGGAAACCGTTACGCCGCAGCCATCATCGGCGCGGCGTTGCTCGGTACCCGCCGGTTCGGTGACTTCCAGACCCGCCTCGACGCCCCGGCGTCGGTGATCGCCGACCGGCTCAAAGTGTTCTGCACCATCGGGGTCCTTCAGGCCGCGGCGCATCCGAACCGGTCGGACTGGTCGGAGTACCACCTCACTCCCAAGGGTCTGGCGTTCTACCCCGTGGTCGCCACCGCGATCGACTGGGCCGAGTCGAGCTACTCCGCCCCGGAAGGACCGGCGTTGCTGCAGGTCCATACCGCCTGCGGCGCAACGTTTATTCCGAGCCTGGTGTGCGACCAGTGCGCACAGCAGCTGACGGCCGGCAGTATTGAGATCGTCCCGCGGCGCGACACCGGCGCGATCGAGGCGTAAGGGCCGTCAGGTCTGCCAGCGCTCGACCAGTTCAGCCCACCGCCGCGAGATCGTCTTGTGTAGCGCGTCTTGGCGCGCCCGGGTGTTGACGTCGTCGGGCTCGATGGCACCGACCGCCAACTGGGCCACGGCGTCGAGTTGGTCGCGCTCCAATCCGAACGCGAGCAGGGCATCGAGGTCACGGGTGGTGTCGAGCTCGTCGGGCAGGGTGGACCGGGCCAGCAGTACCGCGACGTTCTCTTCGCCGGCCTCCAGCAGCATCGCGACCAGGCCGGCCTTCTCGATCCTCACACCGGGCGGCGCACGGACAGCTCGAGTCCGTTGTCGCGCATCACCTTCCGGCATTCCTCGGGGGTGTAGTCGAAGTTCTCCAGATCCTTGATGTAGGAGGCGGGTTCGGCCAGTCCCTCGACGTGCGGGTAGTCGGAGCCCATCAGAATGTGCTCGACGCCGACCAGCTTGAGCAGGCTGGCCAGTTCGTCCTCGTAGAACGGCGACACCCACACGTGCCGCTTGAACGTCTCCCGGGGATCTTCCTTGTAGATGAAGGGGATCTGGCCGTAGGACTTGGTGAGCTTCTCGAACAGGTGGAACACCCACGTCGAGCCGCTCTCGATGCACGCCATCCGCAGGTTGGGGAACCGCAGGAACAGACCGTTGTGCAGGTGGTTGGCGAAGGTGTCCTGAATCGCGTCGCCGGAGAACAGGGTTCGGAATCCAAGCAGTGCCTGGAACGACATCATGTAGTCCGGCTCGCCCCAGGCCGGCATGAACTTCGAGTAGTAGGTCTCACCGGAGTGGTAGCAGACCGTGATGCCGGAATCATTGGCCAGCTGCCAGAATTCGTCGAACATCGGATCGCCGGGTGGGCGCATGCCGACCTCGGTGGTGATCGGTCCGGGGATCATCACGATGAAGCGGGCGTCGTGCTCCAGCGCCCATTCGAGTTCGCGAACGGCGTTGTCGGGCTGGCACATCGTGATGTAGGGGGCGGTGAAAATACGCTCCTGGTAGGCGAATCCCCAGTCGTCGTCGAGCCAGCGGTTGAAGGCCTTGAAGGTGGCGACCGTCGCGTCGAAGTCCGGCAGCAGCGCCTGTTCCATGCCCACCCCGAGGGTGGGCAGCATGATGCAGCCCTGCATGCCCTGGGCGTCCATCAGCGCCAGGCGGGCATCTCGGTTGCGATAGGCCGCCGGGATCGGCTCCAGCTCGCCGAACAGCGAATTCAGGTCGGAGCCATGCGGATTGCGGCCGCGGAAGTACTCATCGAGCGCGCCGGGCTTGCCGACCGGGTCGAAGGTGGGGTTCGGGATGAACCGGTTCACCCGGCCGCCGACGAGCAACCGCTGCCTGCCGTCGAGTTGTGCCCACTGGATGGCCCGCTTCTTGAGCTTGGGGTCGATGTAGCGGGTGAACGCGTCTTCGGCCTCGTAATAGTGGTTGTCACAGTCGAAGAAGGTGAAGTCGAGCTGAGTCGTCATCGCGGGTGTCCTTTCAGTACCTACTTGACCTACGTGCGGCCTACTTACGCGGAAGTCCCAGGATCATCGAGGCGATGATCGTCAGCTGAATCTCGGGGGTGCCGCCGCCGATCAACTCCGAGGGCATGTCGAAGTACGGCTCCACCACCGGTGGATCGGACTTCTCGAGCATCGCCAGCCGTCCGGTCAGGCCGAGGGTGGCCGTCGCGGCCCGGCGCAACAGCAGAACCATCGCGTACTTCGCGATGCTCGACGCCGGCCCGGCATTCTGACCCTCCACCAGACGCAGCGTCTCGCGCAGCACCATCGCCTTGATCGCGGTGGTGTGTGCCTCGATCTGGCCGAGTGCGCGCACCGTCGCGTCGTGGTCGGCCCCGGCAGTGGCGGCCATGTGCCGCAGTGCCGCCGAGCGGTCGATGTTGACGTAGTTGCCGATCGCGGTCCGCTCCACCGCCACCGTCGACATCGCCAGATCCCAGCCCTCGCCTGGTTCCCCGACCAGCATGTCGTCGGGGACGAAGACGTCGGTGAAGAAGCACTCGTTGAAGTCCGCGTGACCGCTGGCCTGCTTGATCGGCGAGATCACCAGTCCCGGTGAGGCCATGTCGATGAGGAAGTAGCTGATGCCGCGGTGTTTGGGTGCATCCGGGTCGGTGCGTGCCAGCATCGCGCCGTACTGGGCGACGTGAGCCGAGGACGTCCAGATCTTGTGCCCGTTGATCAACCAGCCGCCGTCGACCTTCTGTGCGCGGGTGCTCAGCGAGGCCAGGTCGGACCCGGCGCCCGGCTCGCTGAACAGCTGGCACCAGCGCTGCGTGCCGCGCAGCATCGGCCACGCGAACCGTTCGCGCTGCGCGTCGGTGCCCCGGTCGAGGATCGTGGGCAGGATCCACTCGGCGATGTTCAACGACGGGCGGGTCACCTCGGGCCGCTTGTCGAACTCCTCGGTGAGGATGACCTGCTGCACCGGGGATGCCGCCAGACCCCACGGCGGGGGCAGGTGCGGAGCCACCAGGCCGGCTTCTGCCAGCAGGTCTCGCTGGGACCCGAAGGCCAGGCCCGGTGCGCGGCGGTCGTCGGTGGGCGTCTCGTTGTGCAGTGCGGCTGCGCGGCCGATGATCTCGGCGACACGCGCCCGAAATTCGGACTCCACATCACCGAGATGGATTGCGGTGGAACGCTTCACCGTTCGGGCCAGCTCGCCGGCGTCACGTTCCCATTGCGTCGCCGGTCCCAGCGAGGCCGCCAGGCTGATGGCGCGCCGCCAGTACAGGTGTACGTCGTGTTCCCAGGTGTATCCGATCGCCCCGAACATCAACAGCGCGTCCAGGGTCAGGTCGGGGCCGGTGGCCAGCGTCATGACCGCGGCCGATGCCGCGGCCAGCCGGTGCTGTTCCAGCGACTCGTCGACTGCGCGCACCGCGTCCCAGGCTGCCGCCGAGGCCATCTCGGAGTTCACCAGCAGGACCGCGGCCTTGTGCTGCAGCGCCTGGAAGGACCCGACCGGCTTGCCGAACTGCTCGCGGGTACGGATGAAGTCCACGGCCATCTCGACGCTGCGGCGTACCGTGCCGGCTGTTGCGCTGGCCGCCAGAGCCACCACGACGCAGCGGGCCCGGTCGGTCGGGATCTGTGACAGGACGGAGGCAGCGGTGACCCGATGGTCGGCCAGATGCAGCACGCCGACGTCGGTGGTCATGTCGGTGCCGTGCTGCTGTTCGACACTGAGACCGACACTCGGCGCCGCCGCGTCGAGGACGAACCACAGGTCGGCACCCTCGCCGGCATGCGCCGCGACCAGAATGCGTTGCGCGGCACAGATTCCCAGGGTGGATCCGGTGGATCCGTTGAGCCGCCAGCTGTCACCGTCGCGCACAGCGTGCACCGACGAGTGCTCGGGGAGGATCACGGCGGCGGTCGCCCCGCCGGCCAGCTCGGTCAGCAGGGGCGCGGCCGCGGGTCCGGCCAGCGTCGCGACCGCGCTGGCGGTGGCGGTGCTCAGCAGCGGTCCCGGCAGCAGTGCTGCGGCGGCCGCCTCGATGACGCAGGCCATATCGGCGAGCGTTCCGCCCTGGCCGCCGGTGTCCTCGGGCAGATGTACGGCGTGGAATCCGTGCGCGGTGAACTCCTCCCACCACGTCGGCAGTTCGCCGGCCGCAAGGGAATCGAACGCCGCACGGGTCTTGTCGACGGGGGTGTGCCGGGCGGCGAACTGGGTGACGGCGTCGGCCAGCTGCTCCTGCTCGGTGGTGATTGCCAGGGCCATGTGGTCAGCTCTCCAAGCCGAGGATGCGGGCGGCGTTGCCGTAGAGGAACTTCGGCCACACCTCGTCCTTGAACGGGACTCCTGGCATGTCCCGGAAGATCCGCTCCAGAGACAGGCCCATCGGGAAGTAGCCGGCGTAGAGGACCTTGTCGGCACCGCGGGAGTTGGCGTAGTCGATGATCGCCTTGGGGTAGTACTTCGGGGCGAAGGCGGAGGTGGAGTAGTACAGGTTCGGCCACTTCAGCATCAACTTGACCGCGAGGTCCTCCCACGGCTCGCAGCCGTGCCGGGTGACGAACACCAGATCGGGGAAGTCGAACATGACGATGTCGATGCGCGAAACTTCCTGCGGTTTGAACGGGATCCGCGGTCCGGGGATGCCGGCGCACACGAAGATCGGGATGCCGAGTTCCACACAGGTGGCATAGATCGGGTACATCTTCGGATCGTCGATGGGCACCTGGGGGAAGGTGCCGGACGGGAACACCGACGTTGCCCGGATGCCGTACTGCTCGTACTCGCGGCGGATCGCCGCGACCGAGCCCATGACGTCGTTGGGATCCGACACCGCACCGGAGGGTACGAACCGGTCCGGAAAGAGCTTGAGTGCCTTCTCCGCGGATTCGTCGCTCACGCCGACGACGGCCTTCTCGATACCGAAGCGATCCATCTGCTGCAGCAACAGCGACACCGGGTCGTCGGTGGGCAGGTCCTTGGGCACGTCTTTGAACATGTACTCGACCGGGAACTCGAAGTTCTCCTTGGACTCGCGGTCCTTGGTCTGCTTGCGGATGAAGTCGTACTGATCGAAGCCCTCGTGGGGGAATCCGATCATCGTGTCGATTACCGGGAGACCGACAGGTCCGGCCATGCGCGCTCCGATCAGGGGTGGTCTACTGAAACATCGTTCTACCACAGACGCCGGATGGCAAGACTCTCAGCTGGGACAACTCCGCGACGGCGACAGATTGTCGTAAGCTTGCCCGCACCAGCAAGAAGGTGGTTCTTGAGGAGGTGGCACCGTCAACACGCCTGTGTCCGCTGTCACGCCCGCCGGGGAAGCGCCTCGCGGGCGCCCGCGCGTGAGCCGGGCCCACACTGATGTCGTCGCCCCGACGGACATGACCAGCGACCAGTTGGTGCGCCGGGCCAGGGTCATCGAAGAGGTGATCGGGCTCATCGGCGAGGTCGGCGCGGACGCGGTTCAGATGCGCGACGTCGCGCAGCGCTCCGGGGTGGCACTGGCGACGGTGTACCGGTACTTCAGTTCCAAGGAGAACCTGCTGGCCGCCGCACTCGAGGACTGGCAGAAGCGGTTGACCCGCCGGGTCCTCTCCGGTGGTTCGGCGGGCAAGGACCCGCTGCCCGGGGTGCTGGACTACCTGCGCCGCGCCCAGCGGGCGTTCGCCCGTAGTCCGCAGATGACGGCGTTGATGCTGCAGATGGTGACCTCGACCGACCCAGAGGTGAAGCCGATCATCGATCAGATAGAGCGCAATAACGTCGAGCTGTTCAACAGGTTGCTGGAAGGTCTTGCACCGGAGGCGATTTCGAATGTCAGCTTCGGGCTCAACACCGCGCTCAGCGGCGCGTTGGGCGGGTTGCTCGCCGGCCGGTTGACGTTGGAGGACTCACTGGCCCATGTGGAGTGGGTGGCGCGGACTCTGCTCGACGAGGCACACGCGCCGCGCAGGCGATAAACCTGCGCCACCTGGTGCGGGACCCAACAGGACTACGCGAAACCTCCGATCGAGTGATGGTGGTGGGGTGAGTGCTCACGGTTGACTTCTGGTCGAAAGGCTAAGGAGTCGACATGGCAGCAGACATCACCCACTACCGGATGTTCATCAACGGAGCGCACGTCGATTCCGCCGACGTCGACGAGATCCGCGATCCGGCGACCGGGGACGTGGTCGCCACAGTGGCGCGCGGCGGCGTCGCGGACGCCGATGCGGCCGTCGCAGCGGCCAAAGCGGCCTTCGAATCCGGAGTCTGGTCGCGGATGACGCCCTCGGACCGGTCGGTCATCATGACCAGGATCGCCGACCGGCTCGGACAGGAACTCGACGAGCTCGTCGACCTCGAGATCCACGCCAACGGTGCCACCGTGCGGCAGGCGACGGGATTCCACATCGGCTACGCGTCGGCACACTTCCTGCACTTCGCCGAACTGGCCAACACCTACCAGTGGACCCGGCAGGTCGCCACCCAGGCGTATCCGACGTTGTCGACCAACGTGGTCCATCGCGAGCCGCTGGGGGTCTGCGCCGCGATCGTGCCATGGAACTTCCCGCTGCTGCTGGGCATCTGGAAGATCGGACCGGCCCTGGCGGCGGGCAACTCGGTGGTCGTCAAACCCGACGAGAAGACACCGCTGACCCTGCTGCGGCTGTGTGAGATCGCCAAGGAATGCGGCGTCCCGGACGGCGTCATCAACCTCGTCACCGGTCCGGGACCCACCGTGGGCGCCCGCCTGGCCGAACATCCCGACGTCGACAAGGTGGCCTTCACCGGCTCGACAGCGGTCGGCCGCGAGATCATGCGCCTGGCGGCCGGGACGGTGAAGCACGTATCCCTGGAACTCGGTGGCAAGGGCGCCCAGATCCTGCTCGACGACGCCGACCTCGACGTGGCGATCGACGGGGCGCTGTTCGGCTGCATGCTGTACTCCGGGCAGATCTGCGAGTCCGGCACGCGACTGCTGGTGCCCGCCGAGATGTACGACCTGGTCGTCGATCGACTCGTCGACCGCGCCTCCGCGCTGAAACTGGGCGATACCGACGACTTCGACACCGATGTGGGCCCGGTGATCTCGGCCAGGCAGCGCGACCGGGTCTTGAGCTTCCTCGAGGGCGCCCGGCGAGACGGCGCCAAAATCGTGCTCGGCGGCGGTGTACCGCCCGGCGATCGCTTCACCAAGGGCTACTGGATCGAGCCGACGATCGTCACCGAGGTCACCAACGATATGGAGATCGCCCGCGAGGAGATCTTCGGACCGGTGCTCTGCGTCCTGCGCTACACCGGCGAGGCGGACGCCGTGCGCCAGGCCAACGACTCCCAGTACGGGCTGAGCGCCGGGGTATGGAGCACCGACTACGAGCGTGCCGTCGATCTGGCCGCCCAACTGCGGGCCGGCACCGTGTGGATCAACAACTGGCATCAGATCGATCCCGCACTGCCGTTCGGCGGCTACAAGCAAAGCGGTGTGGGCCGCGAGCTCGGCGAACACGCACTCGACGAGTACACCGAGACCAAGCATGTGCACATCGATCTCACGCAGAAGGTCGATCGCCACATCTTCGATGCCCTGTTGTCCGAGCCGAGGCACTAGTGCGTCCGGATGCCGACGAGCAGCTTGACCTGATCGTCACGGCACGCGAAGAGCTCGCCGACGGCGTTGTCGGCCTGGTCCTGGAAGATGCTGGGGGTCAGGAGCTTCCGCAGTGGGAGGCCGGAGCACACATCGACCTGATGCTGACCGAGTCGCTGGTCCGCCAGTACTCGCTGTGTTCGAGCCCGGCCGATCGCCGGAGGTGGCAGATCGGTGTGCTCCTCGAAACCGCCGGCCGCGGCGGTTCGGCGTATGTGCATCGCGAACTGCGTGAGGGCACACCGATTGCGGCCCGAGGCCCGCGCAATCACTTCGCGCTGGCACCGGCGGACCGCTACCAGTTCATCGCCGGCGGCATCGGCATCACCCCGATCATCCCGATGATCGAGGCGGCCGAGGCCAACGGCGCGGACTGGCACCTGCTCTACGGTGGCCGCCAGCGCTCGTCGATGGCATTTGCCGAGGAACTCACGAAATATGCTGAGCGCGTGACCATATGGCCTCAGGACGAGGCCGGACTGCCCGATCTGGACGCGGTGCTCCAGCCCCCGCGCGAGGACACCCTGGTGTACTGCTGCGGGCCGGAGGGCCTGCTCACCGCGGTGGAGCAGGCGTGTGCGTCCTGGCCTGCCGGCACACTGCGGGTGGAACGATTCGCCGCGGGCGCCGTGCAGCCCGCGGCGGCACCGGATGCCCTGGAGCGATTTCAGGTGGTGTGCCGGCGATCGAATCTGACGATCGACATCGGTCCGGGCGAATCGATCCTGGACGCACTGCGGGCCCACGGGGTCAACATGTTGTCCTCCTGCGGGGAGGGTATCTGCGGAACGTGTGAGACCCCGGTGCTCGACGGTCGGCCCGATCACCGGGATTCGGTGCTCGCCGACGACGAGAAAGCCGCCAACGACGCCATGATGGTGTGCGTCTCGCGGTCGCTGTCCGCGCAGCTGGTTCTCGACGTATGAGCGGCCGCCACCCCCAACGGGAGATGAGCATGCCTCGTGTGCCGGATCGTCAGCGGCCTGCCCCGGTGGCAGCCTCGTTGTCATGACCAGCATTGCCGATCACCGACCGATGATCACCGATCCCGAACTGGACCTGTCGGCCAGATCGTTCTGGGCTCAGGATTTCGAGACGCGCGAGAAGGCCTTCGCCAGACTTCGCGACGAGCACCGGGTCTCCTATCACCGGCCCTACGAGTCGACGTTGCTTCCGCCCGAAGAGGACACCCCGGGTTTCTGGTCGGTGACCAAACACAAAGACTGCCGGTTCGTTTCGCGCAACCCGAAGCTGTTCTGCTCGGGTAAGGGCGTGTTGATGGAGGACATGCCCGAGGTCGTCATCACCGCCACCGCCTCCTTCCTGGTGATGGACGGCGAGCAGCACCGCAAGATGCGCGGCGTGATGGAGCAGGCCTTCTCCCCGCGTAACGTCCGCAAGATCTCCGAGTGGGTCACCCAGCACGCCCGCGACCGCCTCGACGAGATCATCGATCGCGGTGAGGGCGACTTCTCCGAGGACTACGCGAAGTACGTGCCCGGCCGGATCTTCGCGCATTTCTTCGGCCTCG
Organism: Mycobacterium sp. NBC_00419; assembly: GCF_036023875.1. Classification (NCBI taxonomy): domain Bacteria; kingdom Bacillati; phylum Actinomycetota; class Actinomycetes; order Mycobacteriales; family Mycobacteriaceae; genus Mycobacterium; species Mycobacterium sp. NBC_00419. Next base: position 2,685,521 of record NZ_CP107931.1, on the reverse strand, counting down.
AACGCGACAGCGAAGAACAGCACATCGTCATGGAGGCCGCCGAGCGGATGCTGGCCTGGGACGACCCGCGCATGGCGTTGGGGCGCGACGCGCTGACCACCCACGCCGAGGAGTCCGAGCGCATCCAGGACATCGCGTTGATGATGGCCGAACGCCGGCGCAAAGAGCCGAAGGACGACCTGATCACCTGGGTCATCAACGCCGAGTTCGAAGGCCAGAAGCTCGACGAATGGGAAATCGGTTCGTTCTTCTCGCTTCTGGGTTCGGCCGCCAACGACACCACCCGCCATTCCATCGCCCACGCGATCCGGTTGCTCTCGGAGAATCCCGACCAGCGGGCGCTGCTGCTGGAAGACCTCGAGGGCCGGGTCGGCGGGGCGACCGAGGAAGTCATCCGATTCGCCAGCCCGGTCATGCATTTCCGCCGCACGGCCACCGAGGACGTCGTCATCGGCGACGCCGAGATCAAGGCGGGCGAGCATGTGGTCATGTGGTACTGCTCGGCCAACCGGGATCCGGAAGTGTTCGAGGATCCGGGCACGTTCAACATTCTGCGCAGCCCCAACGACCATGCCGGCTTCGGTGCCGGTGGCCCGCACTTCTGCCTCGGCAGTGCGCTGGGCCGGCAGATGCTGCGCTCGGCGATCACCGAAATCTACACGCGCATACCGGATATCACCGTGACCGGCGATCCCGACTTCCAGGTGAACAACTTCATCCACGGCGTGCACTCGCTGCCGGTGCGCTGGACACCGCCCGTCACACGCTGACCCGCCACTTCCATAGGAGAGAGAACATGCCGTACTACGCCAACGCAGAAGAGATCTACACCTACCTCGGAGGCGTGTTCCGCGCCGCCAACGGCACCGATGTCGGACCCAAACTCATGTCCGCCGACATCGATCTTCAGGTCTACTACACCGATCCGGACGCGTGCATGACCGTCCGGTTGCGCGAGCCCAGCATCGAGGTCACCGACGGCGGTGACAACGCCGACGCCGACGTGAAGCTGTACATGCCCGCAGACATCGGCGACAAGTTCTGGCGCGGTGAGTACAACCTGGGTGTCGGCCTGGCGAAAGGCCAAGTCAAGGCCAAGGGCCCGGTCAACAAGATCCTGAAGCTGGTGCCGCTGACCAAGCCGCTGTTCCCGATCTACCGCGACCTCGTCGCCGACAAGGACGCCGCCGTCTAGCACGGCCCCAGACAGGAGAAGACGTTGACTGACACCGCATCCGACATCCACGCCGACAGCCCGTCCCGACCCGTCACCGCCCGCGCAGCGATCCTGCGCGAGGAGGGCAGTCCGCTGTCACTGGAGGACGTCGAAATCGCGGACCTGTGCGACGGTGAGATCCTGGTCCGGATCGCGGGTGTCGGCGTCTGCCACACCGACATCTCCGCGGCCCAGGGACTGGTGCCCTTGCCGCTGCCCGCCGTCCTCGGCCACGAAGGTGCCGGTGTGGTGGTGGCCGTCGGCCAGGGGGTTCGGACGCTGGTTCCCGGCGATCACGTGGTGCTGAGCTTCGCCTACTGCGACGAATGCGACACCTGCCGCAAGAAGACCCCGGCCTACTGCGATCTGTTCGCCCCGCTGAACTACTTCGGTGAACGGCTAGACGGCACAGTCACGATGCACGCCGGCGCGGAGGACGTGCACGGCAACTGGTTCGGGCAGTCCTCGTTCGCCAGCCTGGCCGTGGCCAGCGCCCACAACGCGGTCAAGGTTCCCGAGGACCTGCCGTTGCACCTGTTGGGGCCGTTGGGCTGCGGACTGCAGACCGGCGCCGGTGCGGTGATGAACGTGCTGCGCCCCGCCCCGGGCGAGAGCGTTGCCGTGTTCGGCATGGGCGCAGTCGGCCTGGCCGCGGTGATGGCGGCCAAAGCTCTGGGCTGTGATCCGGTGATCGCCATCGACATCAACGAGTCCCGGCTCGAGGTCGCGCGGGAGTTGGGTGCCACCCACACGTTCAACCCGGCGACGAGCCGCGACCTCGTCTGGGACGTGATGAGCACGGTGCCCACCGGAGTCGACCACTCCCTGGACGCGGTCGGGTCCAATCAGGTGATCCGGCAGGCGTTGGAAATCCTTAGCTCACCGGGGCATTGCGTCACCGTGGGATTCCAGGGTCTGCAGCACGACATCACCATCGACCAGGGCCACCTACTCCTGGGCCGGCGGCTGTCCGGAGTGATCGAGGGCGATGCCGACCCGCAGTCGTTCGTGCCCGCATTGATCCGGCTCTACCGGGAGGGCAAGTTCCCGTTCGACCGCCTCATCGAGACCTTCCCGTTCTCTGCCATCAACGACGCCATCGAGGCGTCGACACGTGGTGATGTCATCAAACCGGTCGTCGTCTTCGATTGATCGGGGCGTGGCCGATCGGGCCAGGACAGCGGTGCGCGAGTGCTAGCGTCAGCCCCCTCGGGGCGCGCATGTGGGGAGCGTAGATGGCTTCAGACCTCACTCGGACATCGGCGCAGGAGTTCGCGTCGCTGGCGGGTTCGATGGATGTCACCGGTTTGGGTGAACGCGTCGGACTGCGCGCCATGGAGGTCATTGCCGAGCTGCACGACACCAAGGACAAAGACGTCGAGCAGCTGACCGTCGACGCGGCCTTGAGCAACGTGCATGCCGTCTTGCGGGCGTTGGCCGCCGGGGAGTCTCCGACGTCGGCGACACCGACGGAGGTATCCCTGAACTGGGCGGCCACCCTGGCCCAGCGTGGAATCACCGTCGCGGTGATCCCACGCTGCTACGTGATCGGGCTGGGCTTGTTCGACGCGGCGCTGCGGACCGCGGTCAGTGAGCTCGACGCCCCAGACGACGTCAAGTGGCAGCTGGCCGGCGCCGCCTCCCAATACCTGTTCGGCTACTGCGAGAAGGTGTCCGGAGACCTCGTCGACCACTACCAGCGGGAGCGTGAACTGTGGGCGCGCGGCGCCGACTCCGTGCGGGCCGAGCTGGTCCTCGGTCTGGTCTCGGGTCGCCCGATGGACCTGCGGGCGACGAGCGCGGCGCTGGGCTACAACCTCGACCGGTCACATGTCGCGATGATGGTCTGGATCGATCCGCGCAGCCAGGACAGACCGCCGCTACAGGCACTCAAGCGCGCCGCCGCGGCTATCGCACATCAGCTCAAGGGCATCGAGTTGCTGGTCGTTCCCGCCGGCGCCGGGACGGTGTGGGCCTGGATCAGCGGACCCGCCGTGACCGACCGGCCCCAGGAAACCGTCTGCGTCGACGCCCCGCTGCTCGCGTCGGTCGGCGGCCTGGCCCGCGGACTGGACGGCTTCGTCGCGTCCCACCATCAGGCGCGTGACGGTCGCCGGATGAGCGGCGTCCTGGGCCAGCCGGCGGGCACGGTCATCCACCACCGCGACGTGGCCCTGGATGCCCTGCTCACCCAGGACCTGTCGGCCGCCGGCCGATTCGTCAAAGACGAGCTCGGCGAGCTCAGCCCGGATACCGAGCGCAACCGCCGGCTGCGCACCACCCTGATCGTGTTCTTCGAGGAGAACATGAGCTGGGGCCGGGCCGCCGAGCGGCTGGGTGTGCACCAGAACACCGTGATGTACCGCGTCCAGCAGGCAAAAGACCTGCTCGGACGCTCGCTGACGGACCGCCGGCTGGAGTTGGAAGTGGCGCTGCGCCTTGCCGACGCAAGCGCGAACCTCAGCCCGGGGGGATTGGCCAGCGCGGGTCAGCCCGATTCGCCGCCCGTCAGGTAGCGGGATGTGAGCACGTTCCAGTGTTCCCCGCCAAGTTTGGAAGCCGCTTCCATGTCGCAGTAACGGCCGTCTCCCTACCGTCTGGAGTGTGACTGTCGCCACTCTCGAGACCCCAGAGATCGCCTACAACAGCCGGCCCCACGGCGGTGGCGTCCACGCGCTCCCGCCGGTCCGATCGATCCGCGCCCGCGACCACGAAGAATGGTCCCTCGTTGGTGAGCCATTACGGGACCGCGACCTGCGCGACCGGGTCATGGCTGTGCTCGACGCGGTGTCCACGGTGCCAGGGTGCGACGCCGTCGCCGTCTTCGACGACCGCGACTTCACCAGCCTGGCAGCCGCCCTCGACTCGGCCGGTGAACAGCTCACCCAGTGCCTCTCGAGCGGGGGTGACCTTGTCCGACGAGCGGCCGCTGCCAAAATCGTCGCGACGCTGTCCGAGGTGACCCGACTGCGCACCGAGCTGGCCGAGGCGCGCGCGACACAGAAGGACGAGCGCTACGCCGCAGTGCGCAGCGCGCTGTCGCGGCTGCACGGTATCGAGTCGACCCAGCAGATGCTCGAGCGGGCGCTCGCGGAGTTGTGCCGGTGCGGGTTCGACCGCGCCATCATCTCCCGGGTCGAGGACTCGACATGGTGGGTGGAAGGCGTGCACGTCAAGTCCGACCCCGAATGGGCCAGCGAGATCGCCAGGGTCGGCCAAGCCCACCCGCTGCACATCGACCACATGGTCGTCGAAAGCGAGGTGATGCGGCGGCGCGCACCGGTACTGGTCCGCGATGCCGAGCATGATCCCCGGATCAACGCGGCCATCGGCGCGGCCTCGCTGTCACGGTCCTACGTGGCGGCCCCGATCATGCCGGAGGGCCGGGTCATCGGTCTGCTGCACGCCGACTGCTACAGCAGCCATCGCCACGTCGACGATGACGACCTGGCCATCCTGTGGATGTTCGCCGAGGGCTTCGGCTACGCATACCAGCGCACCGTCCTCAGTGAGCGACTTCGTCATGCGCGCAACGAGATTCAGCGTATGGCGCGCAACGTGGCCAGTGCCGCCGACGACCTGTGTACGGCCCGTACGACGTTCGGCCGGTCGCTGTCATCGTCGGGCGGGCACAACACGGCGCCGCCGGTGGCCGCCTCGCTGGCCGCCGATTCCCCCATCGAGTCGCTGCTGTCGCGCCGCGAGATCGAAGTGGTGTCGCTGATGGCGGAAGGTAAGAGCAACGGTGCGATCGCCACCCATCTGGTGATCGCCGAGGGCACCGTCAAGAGTCACGTCAAGCACATCCTGCGAAAGTTGAAGGCCTCCAACCGCGCCGAAGCGGTGTTCCGGTACATGCGGCTCACCGAGGTGCACGGCACCGGAAGGTAACGCCCGGCGCTCTCGTCACGATCAACCTCCTGACCATATGGGAGGGATTTCATCGTGTTCAGCCGTTTGGCCCCGGCAGTGCTGGCGGCCGCGATCGGGGTGGCCGGGCTGGCCACCGGTACCGCTGCCGCCGCCTCGTCGTGCGCCGACTACCACTGGATCGGCGCCGCCGGATCGGGGCAGCGCGACGGAGCAGGCGTCGCCGCCAACGGCGGCATGGGCGACGTGGTGTACCAGTCCTACCAGCAGCTGCGAGGCGAATTGCTCGCCAGCGGACGCACCATCGACGCCGAGGCCGTGCAGTACCCGGCCGCGGCCGTCCCGCTCGAGGGCGGTCTGGGCGGGTGGCTGGACTTCCTCGGCAGTGTGGGCGACGGAACTGACGCCGTCGCCAAGCAGTTCACAGCCTTCACCGAGCGGTGCCCTGACACCAAGGTCGTGCTGGCCGGGTATTCGCAGGGCGCGATGGTCGTGCACCGAAATCTCTACGACCTCGCCGGTGACCCGCGGGTGGCCGCCGCGTTGTTGATCGCCGACGGCGACCGGCTGCCCGTCGACACCACCGTCAACCTCGGTTCGACGACGCTCGCCCCGAGCCGCGGCAAGGGAGTCGCCCAGGAGCACTCACTGCTCGCCTCGACCAACACCTCGATGCTCCCGCCGGCCATCGGCGCGCGCACGGTCAGCGTCTGCGACGTCGGCGACCCGGTGTGCGACTACGACTCCGACACCGCCGCGGTGTCCGACACCGCGATCGCGATCCACACCGCGTACGCGCCCGCCGTGAGTGGCACCCACGCCTGGGGCGGGCCGCTGTACAACCTGGTGATGAGTGCCGTTGCCCCGTCGGCGTCGACGGTCGCGCTGACCGCCGGCTGATCCGGCTCCGCCCGGCCGCAGGTCGAGTACGGTGACACCCGTGACGACCGAACAGCAAGACCGGCAGGATATCTCGGACCTGCTGATTCGCTACGCCACCGGAATCGACCGCCGGGACTGGCCACTGTTTCGCACCGTGTTCACCCCGGACTGCCACTGCGACTACGGCGAGATCGGGGTGTGGGATGGCGTCGAGGCCATCACCGAGTTCATGGATGTCGCCCACGCCGGGGCGGGGCACCTGTTGCACCGCATCACCAATCAGGTGATCGACGTCGATGGCGACCGGGCGACCACCCGCAGCTACGTCGACGTGTGGGTGATGGCCGCAGACAACGCATCTGGTGTCAACGCATCTGGCTTCTACGACGACGAGATCGTCCGCACCGACGACGGCTGGCGCATCGCCCGGCGAGTCTTCACCTCGGTGCGTATCGCGTTCCGGGACAAGGGGTAGCAATGGACTTCGCTGAACAGTACGGGCCGTGGGCGCTGGTGGCCGGCGCCTCCGACGGAGTGGGCGCCGCTTTCGCCGACGAACTGGCAGCCCGGGGTGTCAACGTGGTGTTACTGGCCCGGCGCCAGGCCGTGCTCGACGACGTCGCCGCCGGAATACGGGAGAGGCACGGCGTCGAAACACGCACGCTGGCAATCGATCTTGCCGAGCCGGGGGCTGCCGCCGCGGTCGCAGCAACCACCACGTATCTGGCAGTCGGCTTTCTGGTGTACTGCGCGGGCGCCGACCCGGCTTTCAGTCCGTTCCTATCGAACTCGCTGGCCGCCGCCGAGGCCATGGTTCAGCGCAACTGTGTGGTGCCGATGCAGCTGTGCCACCACTTCGCCCCGGCGATGGTCGAGCGGGGCAGCGGCGGGATCGTCATCCTGGGATCGGGAGCCGGCTTCCTCGGCGGACCCAACATGGTGGCCTACGGCGCGACGAAGGCCTTCGACATGGTGTTCGCCGAAGCACTGTGGAGCGAGCTGCACCCCAAGGGAGTCGACGTGATCGGCCTGATCCTGGGCAAAACCGACACCCCCGCGCTGCGCAAGCTCGAACACGAGCGCGGCAGGCTGGCCTCACTCGACGAGCCGCCGCCGGACACCGACAGGGTCGAGGGTGTGATCGCGGCCGCGTTCGACAACCTCGCCAACGGGCCCACTGTGCTCGTCGGTGAGCAGTTGCGGGGCGTCGGTCAGCTGCTGGCGGCGATGGACCGCAACGACGCGGTCGGCTTGATGGCCCAAGCCATCGAATCCGCGATGGGTGCCGACTAAGACGCGGGCAGCGGTTTCCTCGTCGTTCCGGCCCTCAGCAACCGGCGCATTAACGGTAGTATGCTGTCGTTAGCGACCGTTACACTGAGGAGTTCTGATGGCTGTCGATGAGCTAGACCAGCTGCTGCAGGACCGGTTCAGCCTGAGTCGGTCGGATTTGATTGCTGCGCTGAAGACGCTGCCGGCGCACCGCCCGTGGGCGGCGTCGTTGACTGCGGCGGAAGCCCAGCTGTTGGACGACGCCGGCTTCGTCGAAGATCCCGACGCCTACACCGAGATCGCCGTCGATGTGATCGGGCACATGGCCCGGCTGATCAATACCGCTTATTCTGCCGCGGCGGTTGCCGCGGGTTTGGGGGTCAACGAGTCCCGGGTCCGGCAACGCCGCCTGGCGCGTTCGCTGTGGGCGATCGAGGACAACGGCGCCTGGGTTTTTCCGGTGATTCAGTTCGACCTTGTGACCACGGAGGGCCGAGAAGTCCTCAAACAGGTCCGCGGGCTTGACCAGGTGTTGTCCGCATTGCCGATCGATCTACACCCGACGGCGGTGGCAGGCTTTTTGCTGACTCCGCAGGAGGACCTGACTATCGGTGGGCAACCCCGCAGTGTGCGCGACTGGCTCAGCAGCGGCGGCGCCGTCGAGCCGGTACTGCGCCTGGTTGACAGGGGCGAGTGGGCAGGCCGTTGAACGACGCGGACATGTTGCCCGATCCCCCGGATCCGGCAACACTGCGCGGCCTGGGTTTTCAAGACGGCGAGACCCGCGTGGTCGGTCCTGGCGAGGTGTGGTGGCGCGCCCACTTCACCGAGGGTGCGCATGTGCTGCCGTGGAACGGGTTTCGGACATTTGGTCCGGTGCTTCGCTTTGATCCTCATCGGCTGCCCCAAGGCGAAGACCTTACGAAGGGGGTGTGGTACGGGGCCTCGACTCCCGACGCCGCCCTCGGCGAGCTGTTCCAAACCGACCGGGTGATCGATCGACACCGCAACAGGCCCTATTTGACCGCGCTGTCTTTCACGCGCCCGTTGACAGTTCTCGACGTTGCCACCGACAGCGATGGTGCCTGGATCACCCGTGTCGGCGGCACCTACGCGGTGTCAACAGCGCCACACGCGATCACTCAGAGATGGGCGCGCGCGACCGCGGCCGCCTTCCCCGAAGTCGACGGCATCCGCTACAACAGCCGCTACGCCGGTCGCGTCTGCTTGGCCCTGTTCTTGCCTGCCAAGACGGCGATGCCGCCTAGGCCCGAACTCTCGCTGCCGCTCGACCACCCCGCCTTGACCAACCGCCTAGCGCCCGCCGCCCAACGCCTCGGATACCTGCTCATCTGACTCTGCGGTTCTCACCGCGGCCTCCGGTCCACAGCGCCAACACCGCTGCGGCCCTGTGGAAGTCGGCCGCGCCAGAGGCCAGTTCGACGATCAAGTCGTAGGCGTCGTCGTCGGGCGCCTCGAGCTCGTATTCGTTCATCTCGTAGAACACGTAGGTCGCAAGCCAGCCGAGGCGCTTGTTGCCGTCGACCAGCGGCTGGTTGCGGACGATGGACTCCAGGAGAACGGCCGCCTTCTCGTGAACTCCGGCGTAAGCGTCGGCGCCGAATGGCGAGGACGCAGGTCGATGGGCAGCCGAGTCGAGCAACCCGATGTCCCGGACGTGCAGACAGCCGAGATCGTCGGCGAGGGCGAGCAGATCCTCCAGCGACAGGTAGACGATGCTCACTGCGACAGGCGGTCGAGCAGGTCTGCGTAGCGTGTGCGGCCCCGGGCGGAGAGTTCTCGCACCTGTGCATCGTGAGTGCGACGGGCGGCCGCGTCAACGATCGCCCGACAGGCGGCCTCCTGTTTACTGACCCCGTCCGCCTCTGCCAGCAGGGTGAGAGCACGGTCCTGCTCGTCGGTCAAACGCAAGGTCATAGCCATATGCCGATGGTATCAAAGTGATACCACGCCCTCCGGAGCAAGCGCGTCACCGGCGGTTTACCGATCGCAGATCTGGCTATTACTTGTTCTGACCAGTATCGGACGACCCAGATTGGAGTTTCGTACCCATGAGGTTGAAGGAAATCCTGGCCGGCGCGGCAGTCGCCGGCGCATTGACCGCAGGCGCGATGGGAGCCGGACTCGGCACGGCATCCGCCGACATGGCGCCGCCTCCGCCCGCACCGCCAGCAGGCCCCGAGGTCGGCACCCCGCCGGCCTGGGCACCCCCGCAGCCGGTTGCGCCGGCCTGGGCGGCCGGCAACAAGCAGGTGTGGGACGAGGGCTGGAATCACTGGGGTGTGTGGGTCAACGGCGTGTTCGTTCCCACCTTCTGATTCAGCAGTCGGCATGGGCGGGGTCGTTCCCACGGGACGGCCCCGCCTATCGTCGTAGCGTGGCGATCACCTACGACGAGACGCTGCGTGAGCAGATCCAGCGCCATCTGACCGGCCATGAGCGCCGCACCGTGTCCGACCCGGCCAAGCGGCATGCCGCGGTCGCCGTGGTGCTCGTGGATTCCGAGTTCGGCGAGGACCGGGTGGACCCCGCTGACGTCGACGACTGGATCGACGGGCGGCCGATGGAAGACGGACTCGACGGCCGGATGGTCGACGTATCCGGTGGTGCGTCGTTCTTCCTGTGCCGCAGGGCCTCCCGGTTGCGGGCGCACGCCGCGCAGTGGGCACTGCCCGGCGGGCGCCTGGACCCCGGCGAAACCGTGATCGAGGCCGCGCTGCGCGAACTCGACGAAGAAGTGGGTGTGCAACTACCGGAGTCCTCGGTGCTGGGTCTGCTCGACGACTACCCGACCCGGTCGGGGTACGTCATCACACCGGTGGTCATCTGGGGCGGCGGTCGGCTGGATCCGCGCCCGGCACCCGACGAGGTGGTCGCCGTCTACCGCGTCGGCCTGCACCAGCTGCAGCGCGAGGATTCGCCGCGGTTCGTCAGCATCGAGGAAAGCCCCCGGCCGGTGGTACAGATCCCGTTGGGCAACGACCTCATCCATGCCCCCACCGGCGCGGTGCTGCTGCAGCTGCGGTGGCTGTGCCTGGAGGGCCGCCACGACCCGGTCGACGAACTCGAGCAACCACTGTTCGCCTGGAAGTAGTTGCGGGTCAGCGCCGTTGGATTCCCGGCGGTGTCCAGCTCCCGTCGAGCGCGGCCTGCTGCGGCACGTAGTTGCGCAGATAGACCCCGAACGACCCGGCCGGGATCGGCAGCCAGTTGGCCGTCGGGTCACCCGGATCGGTCGTGGAGAAGATGATGTCGATCGACCCGTCGGAGCGGGTGCGGAGTTCGTCGGGTCGGCTACTGCTGACGCTGTAGCGGTTCTCGGAGTTCGGCACCAGATTGCCGTCGCCGTCGTAGACCGTCACCGACCAGAACGCATCCGACGGCGGCGCCTGTCCGGGCGCGAAATGCAGTGTGTAGGAACTACACCCGTTCAACGGCAACAGCTGTGAGTCCAGTAGGGCAGAGGAGTACATCGCTTCATCGGGGGTGTTGGCGATCAGCCCGACCTGGGCGACACCGGCGCGAAGCACATAGTCGGTACCGAAGTTGCCGATCGAGGAGTCCGGAATGGCCCAGCCCCGGTGCTGAACTGCCGACACCAGCTGGGTCAGGTTCGCCAGCGCGGGAAGCAATGCCGCCGTTGCCTTTACGGCCAGATCGGCGGCCAGCCGCGACAACGGTCCGAGCCCGGCGCCGGCCACGGTCCGGCCCGGGCCCACCCCGATCCGCGCCAGTGTGGCCAGCTGCGGGTCGTCGCGCGCGGGCGGCGGACTGGCCGCCATGGCGGCGCTGATGGCATCCAGATAGTCCAGGCCCGGCTGGGGTTGCGGGCCCGCGGGTGGGGTGCCGCCGGACGGGGTCAGCGAGTACTGATCGATGAGGGCGATCGCCTGCTGTTGATCGGCGGCGTCTCCGGCCAGCGTGCGACCCAGCATCAGGATGCTGCTGTAGGGCACTTCGACGACCTGTGCGCCCACCGGAATACTGCCCTGCGGACCGCCCGTCCAGACGATGGCGTACGTGCCCGGGCCGGTGCCCGTGGTCCGCGAACCGATGTAGTCCACGACGTTGGTGTACGGGTCGGTCAGCTGGAAACTGAAGTAGCGGTCACCCATGTCAGGGATCGACAGCACCACCGGGCCGCTGGACAGGTCCAGCTCCGCCAGCGAGTAGAAGGTGTCGGTATTGGGTCGCTTCCCGCCGCCGATCGCCTTCCAGATCGGGTCGACGTCGGGGCTGGCGAAACTGGTCAGCGAGTAGATGGTGTTGAGTGCCGTCACCGTCTGGCGGACCCGCTCGTACTCCATGAGTGGATACCCGTAGATGTAGGCCTGCGCGGCGATGATCGCGGCCCGCACCGGGCCGATGAAGCCGGTGGTGGACGAGGCCTGCTGCTGAGCCGGCTGGGCGGCGGGGGCCGACTGATCCGTGCTGGGCGTCGCGGCGGGGATGCTCAGCGTGACCCTGGCCGACGATCCGGTACTGCGCGGCAGGCGCGTCACGGCCTGCGTCGGCGTTGCGGTGTCGGATACCGCGGCGGCCGCAGCCGCGCGGCGTGACGCACCGGGAGTCGGCCCGGCGTGACCCGCCTTGGCCGCCGCCCGCGCACTGCCACCGTGTGCCGAGCCCGCCGAAGGGGTATGGCCGGTGTCATCGCCGGGCGCGGCATTGGCCACCGCGGCCCCACCGAGGAGCGCGGCCGCGAGCCCCGCAGCGACCACACCGGCTTGCACCCAGTACCTGCCCGCGGTGTATTTGCCAGATGTCACGTCGACCCCATCGCGTCCGCACCCACGACGGGACTGTACGCCGGTCGATATGCAGCAGTCGCGGACATGACTGAGGCCAGGCCCCACAAAATCTGGGGCCTGGCCTCGGTTGACGAACGGGTGCCGTTACTTGGCGGGCGGGTAGACCCCCATGCCCTTGGCCTTCTCGGTCTGCCAGAAGATGTCGGAGATCTTCTCGATGGTGTCGAGCAGCTTCTCGGCGACGGCCACGTCCAGCGACTTCTTGACGTCACCGGCGCCGTGCACGCCGTCCCAGAACAGCTGGTGCAGGTTCGGGAACTGCTCGAAATGCTCCTTGGTGAAGAAGTCGGCCCACAGCACCGTCAGGTGATGCTTGACCTCTTCGGCCCGCTGCTCCTTGATGATGATCGCGCGGGTCTTGAAGTGGTCGTCGTCGGAGTCGTGGTACTTCTGGAGCGTCTTCAGGCAGGAGAGCGCCTCGATCTTGGCCTGGGCGGGGTCGTAGACGCCGCAGTACAGATCGCAGTGGGCATGGGCTTCGGTGGCGTTGGCGAAAAGTCGTTGCAGCATGTGCCTAACTTACCCTTTGAGGGTGCGCGACAACCATGGGCCGGGCCTGGAACTTCGCGGCTGGCTTGTGCGCCGTTTTGTCGTGGTCGAGGACTCGATGCGGCCGACCCTGAACCCCGGCGACGGGCTGCTGGCGCTGCGCGGCGGCAGGCCGCGGGTGGGGCAGGTGCGGGTGTTCCCCGACCCGACCAAGCCGACCCGCTGGCTGGTCAAACGCGTCGGGGCCGTGCAGGGCGCGACATTCGAGGCGCGCTCGGACAATCCGCAGGCGGCAGGCGTCGTCGACTCCCGGCAGTTCGGGTGGGTGCCGGTGGCGGGTTCCTACCGGGTGGTGTGGCGGGTCCGCGGCCGACAGGCCTGATCGGCTACTGCGGGTGACTGGCCAGGTAATCCTGGACCGGTATCCGGTCGGCTTCGTCAAAACCGATGGGCAGCAACACATCTCCCGCTGTGGAGAAGTAGTACACATTCCAGCGGTGGTAGATGCCGAGTGCCGCGGGATCGGCGGCCATCGCCGCGGCGTACTGATTGACGGCGGCCACGTACTGGTCGGCGTGGTTGTAGCGGAAGATCGCGTGGTTCGGGTCGGAGGCGAACCCGTTGGCGGCCAGATAGCGCCCGGCGGCCATGATGCTGTCGCGGGGTGAATGGATGTCGCCGCCTTCGCTGTAACCGGCGTACGTCGAGGGCAGGAATTGCATCGGACCCTGCGCGCCGGCGGTGCTGACCCCGTCGATGCTGCCGAAGCGGGTCTCGATGAAGTTGATGGCCGCCAGGACATTCCAGCTGACGCCGGTCGCCGCCTCGGCGTCCCGGTAGTAGCCGAGGAGTTCCTCCGGCGGTGGCGGCGGCTGGATGCGCCAGGCCGGCAGGGTGGACTTGGGCTCGGCCATGGCCGCGAGCTGACGGCGGGCCTCGATGTTGTGGTCGTAGAACTCGAGGAGCTCCGGTGGGATCTGTGGCCGGATGACGGCGTCCCATTCCGGGTGCCGCCCGATGGCGCGGTACGCCACCTGCTGACGGTGCGCCGCCGCGGCCAGCGCGTCCTCGGGCGTCGACGGGTCCCGCAGGGCGCGTTCGTCGGCGACCAGGTCGGCGCCGATCTGGGCGGGGTCCGCGGCCAGCTGCGGTTGGGCGCCGACCAGGGTGGCCGTGGGGGATGCCGGGGCGGTTGCCGTGGCCGTCGCCGCGGTGGCACCGGTGTCGCTGGAGGCGATGGGCGTCGTCGGGGCGCTGCCGCAGCTGAGGAGGGTGAACGCCATCGCCGCCGCGGCCAGCGGTGCGACAACCCGCAGAGAGTTCATCGGCACGAGTCTTTCCTATGAGTGCCGTCCGGTACAGCCGGTTTGCCCATCACGTCGGGTTTTCGGGATGATGGCCCGATCATGGGCTTCGACGGCGGTTGCGTTACGGCGGCACTCCTGGGTGCTGCCGCGACGGCCGCGATCACCCTCAACGTCACTGCCGTACCAGCGCAGCCCCCGCGAATCATGCTTGCCGACAACACCGTTGCGGTCGATCCGGCCATGGTGTCACCGGGCGACGGGTCGCTGGGCGACGGTCAGGTGCTCACCGCGTTCGACGTGGCGAACCCGGCGATCGGACGGCTGGACCCGGCTCTGCTCAGCGCCGTCCAGGCGGCCACGACGGCCGCGTCGGCCGACGGCGTCCCGATGACCATCACGTCGGGGTGGCGTTCCCCGGAGTTCCAGGAACGCCTGCTCGACGACGCCGTGGCCACCTACGGCAGCATGGCGGCCGCCCGCCAGTATGTGCAGACACCCGCGGGGTCCAAGCACGTCATCGGCCAAGCCGTGGACGTGGGCGGGGCCGCCGCCGACCAGTGGCTGATCGCCAACGGCGCCCGGTTCGGGCTGTGCCGGATCTACGCCAACGAACTGTGGCACTTCGAGTTGGCCACCGACGCGGCCGGGAACTGCCCGCCACTGCTGGCCAACGCCGCGGGCTGACCTGCCCATCCCCTATGGAAGGGCGCCGCGCTGCGAGTAGGTTCTGGCGAGGAGAGCCCCGACGAGGAAGTGGTGGGTGGATGAGGACCCTGGACGAACTCCGGACCGCGTTGGAGAGCTGCTACTCGCAGTTCGAGGCCCTGTGCGACGACCTCAGCGAGGCCGACTGGCAGGCGCAGTCGCTGTGCCCCGACTGGGACGTGCGTGAGGTCGTCCGACACGTCACCAGCATCGAGGCCGTGATGGCCGGGTGGCTGCCCGAGGACACCACCACCCCGCCGCCGTTCGAACGGGCAGCGGAGTTCCTCACCGGGACCGACGACACCGCCGTCCTCGTCGACAAGGTGCGCGCGGTCTACGACCGACGACGACGCGACCTCGCCGCGCTGACCGCCGAGGATCTGCAACGCCCGTCGTGGATGCCTGTCGGACCCGGCACCTACGGGCGATTCCTGGAGATCCGGGTGTTCGACTTCTGGGTGCACGAGCGCGACATCACCACCCCGCTGGGCCGCAAGACCGACGACAGCACCCTGACCGCCGAGATGTCGCTGGACGAAGTGGAGGGCTCGATCGGCTACATCGTCGGCAAGAAGGTCGGTCTGCCCGACGGTAAGAGCCTGGCGATTCAGCTCACCGGCCCGCTCGTCCGCGACATCAACGTCCGCGTCGACGGCAGAGCGAAGCGGGTCGACAACCTGGAGGACCCCGACACCACGTTGACGGCTGATTCGACGACGTTCATCCAGCTCGCCTGCGGCCGCATCGACCCGCAGGCCCAGATCGACTCGGGCGCGGTCAGGTGGACCGGCGACGCCGAGATCGGGGAGCGGGCCGCCCGCAACCTCAGGTTCACGATGTGAGCGGCGAGAACCGAGTCGAGTCGGTGGACTTCCACTTCGACGTGATGTGCCCGTACGCCTATCAGACGTCGAAGTGGATCCGCGAGGTACGCGACCAGACCGGGCTGGTGATCAACTGGCGGTTCTTCAGTCTCGAGGAGATCAATCGCCAGGAAGGCAAGAAACATCCGTGGGAGCGGGAGTGGTCCTACGGCTGGTCGATGATGCGCATCGGGGCGCTGCTGCGTCGGCAGTCGATGGCCGCCGTCGACGCCTGGTACGAGACCGCGGGCCGGGCACTACACGAAGACGGGCACAAGCCACACGATCCCGACGTGGCCCGCCACCTGTTGCGGCAGTTGGGTTTCGACCCCGGTGTCGTCGACGAGGCCATCGCCGACCCGACGACCAGTGACGAGGTGCTGGCCGACCATCGGCGCGTCGTCGACGCCGACGGCTACGGAGTGCCGACGCTGTTCTTCCCCGACGGGCAGTGCCTGTTCGGGCCCGTCCTGATCGACCCGCCGACCGGCGCTGCGGCGCTGCGGCTCTGGGATGCGGTGGCGGCGTGGACGGAGTTCCCGCATCTCTACGAACTCCAGCGACCCAAGACCGCCGCCGACGGACAACTGATCACCGACACGTTCCGCCCGTATCTGGAGGCACGGGACTGGGTGTCGATCAACCGCGGTGAAGTGATCAACTTCGATGCCGCGGCCCCGGAAAGCAGCTGACGCAGAACAACTCCGGTGTCTGACGCCCCGGTCCACCGGGTAGCCATCAGACATGCGCGTTCTGAAGATCACCCCGAACCTGCCCGTCGCCGACATCGCAGCGGCCAAGGGCTTCTACATCGACTACCTCGGGCTGAGCACCGAGGAGTTCAATCTCGGCTGGGTCGCCCGCTACACCGACATCCGGTCCGGTGCCCACGTCCAGCTGGTGACCGGCGATGCGACCGCGCCCGTGGATTCGGTCCTATCGGTGCACACCGATGACCTGCTGGCCGCGTACGAACAGGCCCGCCGGGCCGGCTACGACATCGTCCACCCCCCGACCGTCGAGCCGTGGGGTGTGCACCGATTCTTCGTGCGGGCGCCGGATGGCACCGTGCTCAACATCGTCGAGCACCGGGACTGAGCGACGCCCGGATCCCCACGACGGGCTGCCTGCTCTCCCGATCGCAGAAGTCGGCGGCCCATGGCCACCTGCCGCGGCCGTCAGCCCAGACGAGTTGGAAGGCGCGGATCGGCCCGTGGATCGCCACCGCCGCCGGCAGATGCACGTCGGGCTGGTCGACCTCCACAACCTCGGTGAGCGGACCGCCCGGCAGGGAGATCTGCTGGCCCGGCGACAGATCCAGGCCATTGAGTTGACGCTCGGCAAAGGCGTTGAGGACCCGGGCGGCGCGGGCCGGCGACACGTTGGTCATGAAGAGTTCCGGCAGCCCGAACTCCGTCATGCCCGCGGTGTAGGCGAACGGCATCCGCGGGTCCTCCACGTACTGCACCGCCCAACCGCGCTTCTCGATCTTGGCGCGGATGACGTCGAGAAAATCCGCAACGGTGCTGCCGGGGTGATCGCACATCCAGCACATGGTGTCCCCTTTCGTCGGTGGTACCGACACCGTGCACCAGGGGTCCGACAAGAAGTCGAACGTCAGTTCGATTGTGGTGGGCGCGGCTTGTCGGGCGGCCGCAGCGCCGGCTCGGACAGCGAGAGCACGAAGATCATCGCCAGCAGCCCGAAGATGATCAGCGCCGAGACGATATCGAACCACTGGAAGGGATAGAACGACCCGTCGATGGAGAGCACGAGGGTCGTCTCGATCAGTCCGAAGAGTACGAAGAAGACTCCCAGCCGCAACCGGGACAACCCCCGATGACGTCGGGTACGGCGCAGTTCGACCGCGAGCGTGAGAAGCAGAATCGGAAGGATCTGCGACAGCGTGGCGGCGGTGGCGCTGTCCACCAGAACAATGCTCTGGGCGCTCAACTGGGTCATGGGTGCGGGGGTGGCGTCATCCGGCCGGCGTGGCGCCCAGCACCCGTTGCAGGTCACCCTTCATCGCCTGCAACTGGGCACCCCAGTACCCCCAGCTGTGGGTGCCGTTGGGCGGGAAGTTGAACACCGCGTTGTGCCCGCCGGCGGCCACGTACTTGCGCTGGAACTCCTTGTTGGTGTCCAGCGTGATGTTCTCCAGATAGCCGGCGGTGAACAGGCCGCCGAAGCTGGGGTCCTCGGTGTTGTCGAGCTCCGACGGTGCACCGGTGCCGCAGTAGACCCACACGGCGGTGCCATTGGCCACCAGCCGTGCGATGTTGACGGTCGGGTCGTTGCGCCGCCATGCCGGGTCGCTGCCGGCGCCCCACATGTCCCGCGCGCTGAAGCCGCCGGCGTCGCGCATCGCCACCCCGATCAGCGTCGGCCACAGTCCCAGTGAGGGATTCAGGAACCCGGACAGGCTGGCGGCGAAGATGAACTGCAGCGGGTGCCAGATCGCCAGGGTCAGCGCCGAGCCGCCCGACATCGACAGGCCGACAACCGCGTTCCCGGTCGGGGCGATTCCCCGGTTGGCGGCCAGCCAGGCCGGCAGTTCCTGGGTCAGGAAGGTCTCCCACTTATAGGTGACGGTCCCGGCCGAACCGGCGGCCGGCCGATACCAGTCGCTGTAGAAACTCGACTGGCCGCCGACCGGCATCACCATCGACAGACCGGACTGGAAGTACCACTCGAATGCGGCGGTGTTGATGTCCCAGCCGTTGGCATCGTCCTGTGCCCGCAACCCGTCCAGCAGGTACACCGCGTGCGGACCACCGCCCTGGAACGTCACGCGAATGGTGCGGCCCATCGCCGGGGACGGGATGTCCAACTGCTCGACGGGCAGGCCCTCCCGCGAGTAGGCGGCCGCGGGAGCGGCCTCGCCGGTGACGACGAGTCCGGCCGCCAGCAGCGCGGCGCTCACGACGACAGCAAGCCGCTTGACTGAGAACACGGCAAGGACGCTAACAACGCCGAGCCCTACCGCACTGCTCGCCACACCTGCCGTAATGCCTTTGTGATCAGGGGGTTTGCCACCGGCCGCCGGACATCACCCCGGCCACCGCCAGCGCCTCGTCCAGGACCACCAGGTCGGCGCGGGCACCGGCAGTCAGGGCAGGCGGCGGAAGTCCCAGGGCCCGGGCGGGATTGCGCGATGACGCCGCGACCGCGTGCTGCAACGCCTCGTCGCGGGGCAGCCCGCTGTGCTCGACGGCGAACCGGAAGACCCGGTCCATGGTCGCGGTGCTCCCGGCGATGGTCTGGCTGTCTGCCAGCCGCGCCACCCCGTCGGCGACGTCCACCGCCAGCGTCCCGATGCGATAGGACCCGTCGGTCATGCCTGCGGCTGCCATCGCATCGGTGATCAGCGATACCCGATCCGGTCCCGCGCTGCGCACGACGTGCCGGTATAGCGCGCCGTCCACATGGACGCCGTCGGTGATCACCTCGACGGTCACCCGGGGATCCTCCAGCAGCGCGATCACCGGCCCGGGTTCGCGGTGATGGATCGGGCGCATCGCGTTGAACAGATGGGTGCCGACCGTCGCTCCGGCCGCGATCGCGGCCCGGGTCTGCGCGTAGGTGGCGTCGGTATGGCCCACTGCCGCAACCGAACCGGCGGCTACGATACGCTCGATGGCGTCCAGCGCACCGGTGCGCTCCGGTGCCACCGTGACCATCCGGATCGTGCCGTCACCGGCGGTCAGGACGCGTTCGACTTCGGCGGGATCGGGATCGCGCAGCAGCGCCGGGTCATGCGCCCCGCAGCGCCCGGCGGCCAGCCACGGTCCCTCCAGGTGGATGCCGGCGATCAGGCCATCGCGCACCTGACCGGCCAGCGCCCGCACCTGATCCATCAGCTCGGCCGGGCCTGCGCTGACCAGTGAGGCCACCAACGTCGTGGTGCCGTGGGCCCGGTGAAGCGCCACCGCTGTTGCCGTCGCGGCGCCGTCGGCGGCCGAGAAATCCGCGCCGCCGCCGCCGTGCACATGCGTGTCGACGAACCCGGGCACCACCGTCACCGCACCCAGGTCCCGGTCGGCGCGGCGCGGCGGGGCACCGGCACCGGTCGCGTGCACGGTCGTCCCGGAGATTTCAATCCAGCCCGGCCGCAACAACTCTCGGCCGGTGAGGACCGTATCGGCGGTCAGCAGCACTCAGATGCCCTGCCAATCGGGCTTGGCCGCATACGTCTCGCGGTAGTAGTCGGCCAGCTGCAGCCGGCGGGCGGCGCCGCCGTCGAGCAGCACTGTCACATGCCGGTGATGTTGCAGGATCGTGGCCGGCCACATCGCACTGACGGGACCTTCGACGAGCTGATGCACCGCCTCGGCCTTGGTGCGCCCGGTGGCCACCAGGATCACGTGGCGAGCCTCGGAGATCGTTCCCAGACCCTGGGTCAGGCAATGGGTGGGCACCAGATCGACGTCGCCGCCGAAGAATCGGGCGTTGTCGATCCGGGTCTGCCGGGTCAGCGTCTTGATCCGGGTGCGTGAGGCCAACGACGACCCGGGCTCGTTGAAGCCGATATGCCCGTCGGTGCCGATACCCAGGATCTGCAGGTCCACCCCGCCGGCCGCCTGGATCGCCGCCTCGTAGGCCGCGCACGATGCCGGGATATCGGTGGCCAGCCCGTCGGGTCCGTCGACCGCGCCGGGCGCGAAGTCGACGCGCGAGACGAACACCGAGTCGATGACATTGCGGTAGCGCTCGGGGTGGTCGGCGGGCAGGCCGACGTACTCGTCGAGGGTGAACCCGCGGGCCTGGCGAAACGAGATCCGGCCCGCCTCGTAGCGCGCGGCCAGCTCGTCGTAGATGCTCAGCGGTGAGGACCCGGTGGCCAGGCCCAGCACCGCGGCGGGCTTGGCGACGAGCAGCGCCTCGATGGCGTCGGCGGCCAGGGCGCCGATCTGCCCGGCGTCATCGGTGATGATGACCTCCACCACGAGCTCCTATTTGTTTGCGGTGAAAAGCATTGAGCCCAAATCAATTCCAGTGCCCGCCACGACGGCGTCACCGGCCACGACGTTACCCGGTTCGCGTTCGTCCATCACGACCACCGGCACGATCGGATTGAGGCCCGCGGCCACGATCGACGGGACGTCGTAGGTGATCACCGGCTGGCCGGCGGTCACGGTGTCGCCCTCGGCGACGAGAGCACGAAACCCTTCGCCCTTGAGGGCGACGGTGTCCAGGCCGAGATGAACCAGGACGCCGACATTGTCGGCGGTCATGATGATGTAGGCGTGCGGCATCAGCTTGAGGATCCGGCCGCTGACGGGTGCGACCGCGTCGACCAACGCGTGGGGCGGGTCGACCGCGGCGCCGTATCCGACCATTCCTTGCGAGAACACCGGATCGGGAATGTCAGCCAGCGCGACGGCGCGCCCGCCGACCGGTGCGAGGACGGGCGTGCTGCTCACGAAAGACTCCTTATGTCTCTGGTGGTCAAAGAATAGAGACTCGATGCCGACTGCCGTGGCCGAAACAGCCGCTCACGTGCGGCCATTGTGGTTTAAGCTTCCGCTGAGCTGCGACATAGGGAGGTCAGCCGAATATGAGTGAGGCAGCCAAAGAAGCAGGGGCACAACGGAAATCGGGATTGAGAATCCCCGGCTTCGCGCAGTTGCAGCGGCTCGGCAAGAGTTTGATGTTGCCCATCGCCGTCCTCCCCGCGGCGGGCATCCTGCTGCGACTGGGCCAGGACGACCTGCTGGGCCGGATCAAGGCACCCGTCATCGGACCGTTCTTCCAGGCGATGAGCGCGGCAGGCGGTGCGGTGTTCACCAACCTGCCGCTGCTGTTCGCGATCGGTGTGGCCATCGGATTTGCCCGCAAGGCAGACGGCTCCACGGCGTTGTCGGCGGCCGTCGGCTACCTGGTGATGCAGGCGGTGTTCAAGACGATGTCGCCGTTCGTGCTCGAGGGACAACTCGACAAGGCCGGCGATCAGGCGCAGATCAACTACAGCGTGTTCGGCGGCATCGTGATCGGTCTGCTCACCGCCTACCTCTTCGATCGCTACCACACGATCAAGCTGCCGCCATATCTCGGCTTCTTCGGCGGCCGCCGCTTCGTGCCGATCGTGGTGTCGCTGGTGTCGCTGGTGGTGGCCTTCGCCATGAGCTACTTCTACCCGGTGTTCGACGCCGGGCTCACCGGGCTGGGTCACTTCATCGGTGGGGCGGGCGCGCTGGGTGCGTTCGTCTACGGCTTCGCCAATCGCATGCTGATTCCCCTTGGGCTGCACCACATCCTGAACTCCTACGTCTGGTTCATCTACGGCAGCTACCCGAAGCCGGACGGCGGCGGCGTCGTCACCGGCGAACTGACCCGCTTCGCCGCCGGTGATCCCAGCGCCGGGCTGCTCACCTCTGGCTTCTACCCGATCCTGATGTTCGGCCTGCCCGCCGCGGCGCTGGCGATGATCCACGTCGCCAACAAGAAGCAGCGCAAGGTGGCCTTCGGCATCCTGTCGGCCGCGGGGTTGACGGCGTTTCTCACCGGTGTCACCGAGCCACTCGAATTCGCCTTCATGTTCGTGGCGTTCCCGCTCTACATCGTGCATGCCGTGCTGACGGGCCTGTCACTGGCGATCGCCTACCTGCTCGACATCCATCTCGGGTTCTCGTTCTCGGCGGGGCTGATCGACCTGTTGCTGTACGGCACCGCCCCGGCGGCCAAGAACATCCCGCTGCTGATCGTGATGGGCGTGGTGTTCTTCGCCATCTACTACCTACTGTTCCGGTTCGCGATCACGAAGTGGAACATGCGCACGCCCGGGCGCGAGCCCGAGGGCGAGTTCGAGGCCGAGGAGAAGGCGAACCTGAGCGAGGGCACTGAGTCCGCGACCGCGGTCACGGCCGGGTCAGCCGTGGCCACGGCGCCGGCTGCGGTCGACAGCCAGGCCGAGCAGTTGATCGCGGCATTCGGCGGCCGGGAGAACCTGCGCAGTGTCGACGCCTGCATTACCCGGCTGCGGATGGAGGTCGCCGACCCCGCCAAGGTGGATCAGGATCGGTTGCGTGCCTTGGGGGCCGCCGGTGTCATCGAAGTCGGCAACAGCGTTCAGGCAGTGTTCGGAACCCAGGCGGAGGCGCTCAAGAACGACATCACCGACGTCCTCTGAGCGAGCCCTCGGAGCGCGGCAGTCTCGCATCCGTGCCGAATAGATCACGCAGAGGAAACGCATAGGCTTCAAACCTTTATAGCTCTGTGTCCTCGTTGTGACTCAAGAAGCCCACTGTTGCCAAAGTGATATCTGTGGCTCTTGCTTCTGGGCCGACCGAGCCAGATGAGGAAACCACATGGGCGCTTCGACATTCAGCCTCGAGATCGTCGCTGTCACCGCCGGAGTACTTCTCGCCGGCACCGCCTGGCCGGCGCAGGCCCACGCGGACACGACCGACCTCACGGGTGTGCTGAGCACCGTCGGTATCGGCAACGGCGGCCCGATCACCCAGTTGATCGAACAGATCGGACTACAGATCTGCCCGCTGCTGGTGAAGCCGGGGAGCAACCTGGTATCCAGCGCCACCGAGGCAAGCGGCCACGGAGGGCTCGCATCCCAGGTCACGGGATTCGTCGCAGAGCAGGCCATCCAGTCCCAATGCCCCGGGGTCATGTCCCAGCTGGCCAACGGTAACCTCGAGCCGCTCATGCAGATGCTGAACACCGCCAACCAGGCGTCGGGCACGCTGAACACGCTGAGCGGCACGGCCGTGCCATCGATCACGTTGCCGCAAACGGGTGTGCTCAGCCCGTAACCCGAGCGGCTAACGACTCTGGCTGCGGCGTCGATAACGTGGTTAGGTTGGGATGGGCTGGGGACGGCCCTGAAAGCGGAATCGAGTGACTGTGAAACAACGGGTCGTCATCGGGCTGGGTGTGGTGTCGCTTGCCCTCAGCGCGGTGGCAGTGGCCGCGCCCGCCTCTGCCGACTGCCCGTCCGGCACGGTGCCCTCCCACTATCCCGGCGTCTGCACAGCGGGCCAGTCCGGCGGGCGGGTGCCCACGGTCATCAATCCCTCGGACGTGACGACCAACATCGCGCCCAACCAGATCCCCACCATGAACGGCGTGCCCTGCAACCTCGCCCACCAGGTCACCTGCTGGGGTTTCGCGCAGAACCCCTGACCGTCAGGACACTGGCACCAGGCCCGCGGCAACTTCCAGTTCGCGCAGTGCGGGTTCGAGTGCGTCGGAGATCTCGTCGATGTCCCCGGCGATCTCGGGCGTGCTGGCCAGCCCGAAGTCCAACGCCCCGCGGTAGCTGAAGCAAGTGATGTTCAAGCCGACATCGAGCATCAGCGGGCCGATGGGGACCAGCCGCTCGACCGGCGCCCCGGCCAGATAGAGCGGGAAGTCCGGCCCGGGCACGTTGGAGACCACCAAGTTGATCGGCACCACCCGATCGCCCAGATGCGCCGCCGAGTAGGCCCGCACAGCCAATCCGAGCAGTCCCGGTGGCGTCGT
This sequence comes from Mycobacterium sp. NBC_00419, assembly GCF_036023875.1. Taxonomy (NCBI): domain Bacteria; kingdom Bacillati; phylum Actinomycetota; class Actinomycetes; order Mycobacteriales; family Mycobacteriaceae; genus Mycobacterium; species Mycobacterium sp. NBC_00419. The sequence continues at coordinate 2,661,610 of NZ_CP107931.1, read as the reverse complement.
CTCGGTCAGTCCCACGATCTGATGGTCCGACAGCGTCCGCGCCATCTCTTTGGCGCCTTGGGAGTTCTCGTAGATCGCCGCGATGCGTTCGGCGGGGTCCTCGATATCGGTGGCCAGGCTGACCGTGGTGGAGGTGATCTGGTTGCCTCCGGTGGAGGCCTCGGTGTGGGTGGACACCGGGATCTGGGCCACCAGCGGCCGGTCCGGGAGCTCGCCGCGCTCCAGCAGATAGCGGCGCAAAGCACCGGAAATCGTCGCCAGCACAACATCATTGACTTTCACGCCGAAGGCGTCCTTGACGGCCTTGACCCGGTCGAGCGGCAGGCTGGTGGAGGTCACCCGGCGCCGGGCCGTCAGCGCGGTGTTGAAACGGGTGGCCGGCGCGTCGAAGAAGTTCGGTGGTTTGTTGGTCACCGACCGCGCCGCCAGCTGCTGGGAGACGGTCTGTTGCACCACCCGCATGACCCGGTAGGGCGTCATGACCGCCAGGTTGAACAGGGCGCCCAGGGCGCGCCGCTCCACACCGGGCAGGTGCTCGCCCGGGTCGTCGTCCGCCGCGGTGGCGACCGGCTTCCGCGGTACGGGCGTGACGTCGAGCAGGATCTCGCTGAGCCCCGCCCCGGACACCCCGTCGACGATCGCGTGATGCATCTTGGTCAGATACGCCACCCGGCCGCCCTCGAGGCCCTCGATGAACCACAGCTCCCACAGCGGGCGCGCCTTGTCCAGCGGGTAGGACATCAGCCGGCCCAGCAGCACCTCGAGTTCGCGCCGTCCACCGGGAGCGGGCAGCGCGACCCGCCGGATGTGATAGTCGATGTCGAGCTCGGTGTCCTCGACGAGCCACGGCCGGTCCAGTCCGTGGCGCGCCCCGGCGACCCGGTGCCGCAGCAGCGGAATCTCGGGCAACCGGGTCAGGATCAGTTCGCGAACGGCCTCGAAGCTGAAGCCCGCCACGCCGGTCGGGTCACAGATACCGAGGGCGCCGATATGCATCGGACACGTGGTCGTATCGGCCCACCAAAACGCCGCGTCGAGGCCGGAGAGGCGCTGCATGGCGCCAGCGTAGAACCGTTGACGGGAACGGATTCGGCATTGCGCAGATCGGTGTCTTTCAGCCACCACACAGCTCGTGGAACCGGGGCCCGGAGGTGCCCGCTGATAAACTCTTGCGGTCGCCGATGACGTGATGGCGGGGAGGCGGACGGTCGGCTGGGTCGCCGATGTGACGTCGAATCGGCAAGAAATCGGAAATGGGTGTCGTGCGAACCGGAGAGATCAGAGCGCTTACCGGCCTCCGCATCGTCGCCGCCCTATGGGTGGTCCTGTTCCACTTTCGTCCGCTGATCTGGGCGGCGTCCCCGCGGCTCAAGGACGACCTGGCACCGCTGCTGGACGCCGGAGCCCAAGGCGTGGACCTGTTCTTCATCCTCAGCGGGTTCGTGTTGACCTGGAACTACCTGGAGCGGATGGGACCCTCCTGGTCGACGCGCGCGAGCCTGCACTTCCTGTGGCTGCGGCTGTCGCGGGTGTGGCCGGTCTATCTGGTGACGATGCACATCGCCGCGCTGTGGATCATCTTCACGCTGCACGTCGGCACCGTGCCGTCGCCGGACGTCGAGAAGCTCACCGCGATCAGCTACGTGCGCCAGCTGTTCATGGTCCAGCTGTGGTACGAGCCGTTCTTCGACGGCACCAGCTGGGACGGCCCGGCCTGGTCGATCAGTGCCGAATGGCTGGCCTACCTGTTGTTCGGCGTGGCGGTGCTGGTGATCTTCCGGATGGCCACGGTCACGCGGGCGCGGGGTCTACTGCTGATCGCGTTCGTCGCCTCACTGCCCCCGACCATCCTGTTGCTGGCCAGCGGACACTTCTATACGCCGTGGAGTTGGCTGCCGCGCATCGTCGCCCAGTTCCTCGCCGGGGCGCTCGCCTGTGCCGCCGTCCGCCGGCTGCGGCTGACCGATCGCAGCCGCCGCGTGGCCGGCTACTGCGCGGTGCTGATGACCGCGGTGATCGTCGGAATTCTCTACTACTACGACGCGAATCCGGTGAACGGGATGATCGACCCCGGTGGTGTGGTCGTCGTGTTGTTCATGCCGCTGGTCGTCGCGCTGGCGATCGGGGTGGGCAGCCTGCCCGCCCTGTTGTCCACACGGCTGCTGGTCTACGGCGGGAAGATCTCGTTCAGCCTGTACATGGTCCACGAACTGGTACACACGGCGTGGAACTGGATAGTCGCCGAACACCAGCTCGACTTCTCCAAGGTCGTGGCGAAATTCGTCGTGCTCGGATTGATCGCGGCGGCGCTGGCCGGTGCGGCACTGCTCTACCACGGTGTCGAGGAGCCGGCCCGGCGCTGGATGCGACGCATGGTCGACTTCCGCGACGTCAAGACCATCCGGGCTGAACTGCCGCCCGACCCCGTCGGGGGCCGGGTGGCCTCGATCGAGAGCCACCCGCCGCGCTCGGCGCGCGCCGGGTGAGGTAGTTCCCAGTCCAGCCGTATTGTGCTGCAACGCCTTCCGGTGTGTCGACGGCGCGTCGCCGGGCAGTTTCCGTTGGCGGCCGTAGAATTCGACGGTCGGGACACGAACCAGTGAGGTGTCTTTGTCCCTGAGGGATGCACTAACTCGGACCGCCGCCGCGGTGTTCTCCGCCGCTGTGGTGGTCGGCGCCGTCGTCGGGCACTCCCCGGCGACGCACGCCTACCAACTGGTCAACCGCGGGTCGGCCGACAATCGCGTCGCGGTGATCGGGGACTCATACACCACGGGCACCGACGAGGGCGGCCGTGGACCGCAGTCCTGGACGGCGCAAGCCTGGCAGATGCTGGACGGCCAGGGATTCAGAGTCGACGCCGACGTGGCCGCCGAGGGCGGGGCGGGTTATGCGGTGCGTGGTAACCAGGGCAGCGTCTTCGAAGATCTGACCGTTCGGGCCGTCAAACGCGACGACCAACTGGTGGTCTTCTTCGGTTCCCGCAACGACCAGCCCGCCGATCAGCAGAAGTTTCCGGTGCTCGTGAGCGAGGCCTTCCAGATCGCGCGCCGGGTCGCGCCGTCGGCGAAGCTGCTGGTGATCGGGCCACCCTGGCCCACCGCCAACCCGCCCGATGCGGTGCTGGCGATCCGGGACAGCCTGCGCAACCAGGCCAGGGCTGTCGGCGCCATCTTCATCGATCCGCTGGCCGAGGGCTGGTTCGTCGGCCGGCCGGACCTGATCGGCGCCGACGGGGTTCACCCCAACGACGCCGGGCACGCGTATCTGGCCCAGCAGATCGCCCCGCTGATCCGCAACCAGCTGACCATCCCGCTGTAGGTCGCCGCCGTCAGCGGAGATGCGGCTCCAGCAGGGTGCTCCAGCCGCGGGTCAGCTGCTCCCACTCCTGCTCGCATCCCTCGGCGCGATCCTCGGGCAGCGACCCGTCGGCGACGATGTCGGCATTGGCCGTCGGATCCGATCCGTAGATCCAGCACTCGAAGTTGTAGGCGCGGGACTGGTCCATGGTGTGCACGTCGGCGAACGCCTCCTTCTCCAGCTCGCCGCCTTCCTCGCTGAGTACGGTGTATTCGCGGGCGGTATCCCGGGCGGCCTGCACGTAATCCGGGTCGACCTTGCCGTCGTCATCGGGGGCCAGCAGTTCGTAGGCCGAAAGTTGGTCGGCCACATCCTCTTCGCGCCCGGTCACCGGCAGGTCGTAGATGTCAATCGCCATGTGGCCGAGCTCATGGAAGAACGAGGCGATCCCGATGCGCCGCGCGGTGTCCTCCGGATCGGGGTCGCCGGCCTCGGTGAAGACGCGGATGCTCTCGTCGACGTCCTCGTAGCACATCACCAACTTCTTCTCGTCGCCGTCCCAGAAGTCGTTGGCCTCGCCGCACTGCGATCCGACCACCGGGATATCGAACGGCAGGCGGAAGTTCTCGCTGACAGCCGCGGCCACGTCGTCGAGAAAATGGGTGCGCGCCATGAGATCTCGACCCTTGATCGCCTCGGGTGTGGTCGCCTCCTCGTAGCTCACCACCATCCGGCCCGCCGCGTCGTCGGCTGCGGTGGGGGCCGGGGCCTTGCTGGTCGAGGACTGCGTCTCGCGAGCGGTCGATGACGCAACGGGCGCGGTGGTGTTCCCGCCACACCCGGCGGCCAGGATCGCTGCCGTCACCACCGTCCATACCGCCGGCGTGCGTACCACCGCGACCTCCTTGCCAGGTTTTTCCGTCGACAGCGCATCAGACTAGGGGACGTGCGGTCCGTCGACTTGTCCTCACCCCGCCCGCCGGTGATGCTGTGGGCATGAGCCCACCGCGTCCTGTTCGTAGGATGCTGCTGCCGTTGGTGCTGGCAGTGGTGGTGGCGTTACTCGTCGCCGACCGGGTGACCCCGCCGCTGCCCTATAACCACGTCGGCGGGCCGTACGCCAGGCTGCTTGCGCAGTTCGTCGACCTCGGGCCGGCCCGCTCGGATCTGGTGCGACTGACCGCCGAGTTGCGCGACCCTGCCCAACCGGTGGCGTTGATGTCGTGGGCGCGCGAGCGCGGCCTGTCGGTGCAATGGCGCGACGGAGATCCGTGGGCGACCGTGGAGGGAACGCCGCGCCGGGTCGCCGGTGCCTTGGACGTGGCCGTCCACGACTACCGGGGCAAGCGCGGCGACGTGTTCTACGCCTCGCCGCAGCAGCCGGCGGTGCCCGGCGAAGTCGGCGGCGAGGTCGCCGAACTCGGCCGGATTCTGGGCTACACGCCCTATCACGAAGGTGTTCCGCCGACACCACCACTGGACGTCCCCGACGGCGGCCTGATGCCGACCGAACTGCTGACCGCCTACAACGTCGACACGCTGGCTGCCGGCGGCTACAACGGCGCCGGCCGAACCGTCGCCGTGTTCGCCTTCGACGGGTTCGATCAGCGCGACATGGACAGCTTCGCCGACTGGTTCTCGTTGCCCCGCTTCACCCCCGAGGTGGTCGGCGGCATGCCCGAGCACCGGCGCGGTGAGGCGACCATGGACATCCAGCTGATCCACGCCATCGCGCCGGCAGCCAAGATCGTGTTGGTCAACGCCCGCTCCACCGTCGAGGGCGACGCCGCCTACGTCAAGATCGGCAAGCTGATGGAGTCGGTCGATCAGCGCTATCCCGGTGCGGTGTGGAGCTTTTCGATCGGCTGGGGATGTGACCGCGTCATGACTCGGGCGGATCTGGCACCGGTCCGCTCGGCGCTGTCACGCGCCCATCGCCACGGCACCACCGCGTTCGACGCCAGCGGCGACCTTGCCGGTTTGGAGTGCAAGGGCGGCCGGACGTGGTCGGACACGCCCAGCCCGGACGACATCGGCGTCGATGCGGTGGCGTCGCTTCCGGAGATGACCGCCGTCGGCGGGACCACGCTGTCTACTGATGCCGAGGGGCGGTGGCTGGCCGAACAGGGTTGGTACGACGTGCCGTTGACCCAGGGCAGCGGGGGCGGCGCGTCGGCGTTGTTCGGGCGACCGTCCTGGCAGGAGGGCTTCGAGCGTGCCGGGCCACACGACAAGCGCCTCGTACCCGACGTGGCGGCGGTCGCCGATCCGTTCACCGGAGTGAAGTTCGTCTTCAACCAGCAGGTGCTGGTGGGTGGGGGCACGTCGCAGTCCGCTCCGATCTGGGCCGGGCTCGCCGCGGTGATGAACCAGTTCCTCGTGGAGCGTGGTCTGGCCCAGTTAGGTGATCTGAACCCGCTGCTCTATGAGCTGTCCCGGGGCGTCGGGGTGCCGGCTTTCCGTGACATCGCCCTGGGTGCCAACGCCGTCACCCCGGTGGTACCCGGCTACGACATGATCACCGGGTTGGGCACGCCGAATGTCGAGAACCTGCTCAAGGATCTGCTCATCCTCAAGTCGGTGGGCCGATGACCGAGGTAACCGAATCCGACGAGGAGGCGTTCTCCGGGTATGCCGTGCCGCCGGGACGGTACCGGGCGCACCGGCTGCGTGGGCCCGCCTACTTCGCGACCGTGGGAACGTGGGTCATCCTGCTGGTGCTGGCGATGATGGCGTTGAGCATCCTGACGACGCGCATCAGCCGCGGCCCCGCCCGCTACATCTGCCCGCCCGACTGCGGCCGCCCGCCGACGGGGCTGCCGGTGGCGACCAACCCGCGGTTCGTCGCCGCGGACGGATCGTTCGCGGTCTCCTATCCGGGGCCGGACAGCGCCTACGTGGTGACCAAGGATCCGACCGGTGTCACCGCGGACTGGAACGGCGGCGACGGCGGGACCCTGCGGCTGTTCAGCGAACCGGCCCGGGGCCGCGACGCCCGGCGGGTCGCCGACGACCTGCTGGCCGAGAAGTTCCCCGACGCCGTGACGGCCTACGAACTGCCCAATGCGATCCTCGGTTACCAACCGGGCTATGGCGAAGTGGCCGACGATTGGCCTAAGGGAACCTCGAGCGATTCCGACCATCTGCGGATCATCCTCGTCGTCGCGGTGAAAGACGACCTGGCCCTGGTGGCCGGCGCGATCGGACCGTTTCACCAGTTCGGCCCTGACTTCGGGCCCGGGCCGCCGTCGGCGGCGAACCTTCAGATCGCTCAGGACATGGGCAAGTACGTCAACAGCTTCATCTGGCGTGGCGACCCGCCGCGCTGAGGTCTCACCCTTGGACGGCTTTGGCGAGCGCAATGCAGGTGGTGAGCCAGCCGGGGTCGGCCTGGGGGCCGTCCTGTAGCGCCCACATCGCGTTGTGCACCATCCGGACGACCACCCACGCCCGTGCCCTGTCCTCGTCGAACCCCGCCGCGTCGACCAGCGTGTAGAACCGGCGCCGCACCCCCTCGCGGACGTCCCCGGCCAGCTCGTCCCAGCGGTTCCACAACATCGGGGCGATCTCGTAGTGCGGGTCGCCGTTGACCGGCTTGGGGTCGATTACCAGCCACGGTTCCCGTTGGGCGGCAAGCACATTGGCGTAGTGCAGGTCGGTGTGGATGACGCGCAACGGGGTCTGGTCCGTGCCCAGGTCGGCGCCTAGGGCCAGCGCCTGCTCCACCAGCCGACGGGGGATCGGTGCGCTGCGGGGCAACTCCGCAAGCTCGGTGTTCCAGCGCTCGACGTAGGACGTCAGCGTCCGCAGCGCGGGCATGGCCGGGACGTGGATGCGCCGGTAGAGGCGGGCGACGACGGCACACGCCTCGACATCGGGCACAGCGGTGAGGTCGGTGGGGTGCAGCCGTTCGAGCAACAGCGCGCGCCGGTGCGGATCGGCGCTGAGCAGCCGCACCGCGCCGTCGCCGCCCCAGCGCCGCAGCGCCAGGTGTTCGTGTTCGGATTCGTCGTCGGGGAAGCCGATCTTGAGCACCGCCGCGGCTCCGCTCGGGGTGCGCACGGGCATGACCAGTGAGCAGTAGCCGTGGCTGGCGGGCCCGTCGGCGGTCAGCTGCCACTGGGCGAGCACCTCACGGCTGAGCTTGGGCAACGTGGCGACCCACGCCGCCCACCGGGGACCGCGGCCGGCCATGGTCCGGACGGCGTGGGGCAGCTCGGTCAACGGCTGGTGTCGTCGGGGTGATCGTCAGCAGGGGGCGGCGGCTGACGATTGAGCCAGTCCCTGAGCCGAAACAGCTGGCTGGCCACGATCCCGAGGCCCACCAGCAATAGACCCACGACGATGGCAATGGTCATTTGTTGCGAGCCTACGCATATCCTGGCCCGAGTGTCCGGACGGTCCAGCGACGAGTTGCGCGAGGTGCGAGAGCTGCGCGCCCGCCTCGACGGCCTGACCATCCGCGACGCGGCCCGGCTGGGCCGTCGGCTGAAGTCCCTGCGCGACGTCACCCCGGAGAAGGTCGCGCAGATCGCCGAGCAGGTCGCCGCCGCCGAGGCGCTGATCGCCACCCGAACGGCGGCCGTGCCCGCCATCACCTACCCCGATCTGCCCGTCAGTGAGCGCCGCGACGATCTGGCCAGGGCCATCAGCGAGCACCAGGTCGTGGTCGTCGCGGGGGAGACCGGCTCCGGCAAGACCACCCAGCTGCCCAAGATCTGCCTCGAGTTGGGCCGCGGGATTCGCGGCACCATCGGGCATACCCAGCCGCGCCGGCTGGCCGCCCGGACCGTCGCCCAGCGGATCGCCGACGAACTCGGTACCCCACTGGGTGAGGCGATCGGCTACACCGTGCGATTCACCGACCAGGCCAGTGACCGCACGCTGGTGAAGTTGATGACCGACGGCATCCTGCTCGCCGAGATCCAGCGCGACCGGCGGCTGCTGCGCTACGACACCCTGATCCTCGACGAAGCCCACGAGCGCAGCCTCAACGTCGACTTCCTGCTGGGCTACCTTCGCGAGCTGCTGCCGCGCCGGCCCGACCTGAAGGTGATCGTCACCTCGGCGACCATCGAACCCGAGCGGTTCGCGGCTCACTTCAGCGGTGCGCCGATCGTGGAGGTCTCCGGACGCACCTATCCCGTCGAGATCCGTTACCGCCCTTTGGAAGTCGCCGTCACCGCTGATGACGTCGACGACCCCGACGACCCCGATCACGAGATCGTCCGTACCGAGATGCGGGACCAGACCGAGGCGATCGTCGACGCCATCGCCGAACTGGAAGCCGAACCGCCCGGTGACGTGCTGGTGTTCCTGTCCGGCGAACGCGAGATCCGCGACACCGCAGAAGCGTTGCGGGGCTTGAAGAATACCGAAGTGCTGCCGCTGTACGCGCGGCTGCCGACCGCCGAGCAGCAGCGGGTGTTTCAACCGCATGTCGGCCGGCGGGTAGTGCTGGCAACCAACGTCGCGGAGACGTCACTGACGGTGCCGGGTGTCCGGTATGTGGTGGACCCCGGCACGGCACGAATCTCGCGCTACAGCAGGCGTACCAAGGTGCAGCGCCTTCCGATCGAGCCCATCTCGCAGGCCTCGGCAGCGCAACGCGCCGGGCGCTCCGGCCGCACGGCGCCCGGGGTTTGTATCCGGCTCTATTCGGAGGCCGACTTCGAGGCGCGCCCCCGCTACACCGATCCGGAGATCCTGCGCACCAATCTTGCCGCGGTGATCCTGCAGATGGCCGCCCTGCAACTCGGCGACATCGAGGACTTTCCGTTCCTCGACCCGCCGGACCGGCGCAGCATCCGAGATGGCGTCCAATTGCTGCAGGAGCTAGGGGCTTTCGACCCCGCGGGGAATATCACCGACACCGGGCGCCGCCTCGCACAGCTGCCGGTCGATCCGCGGTTGGGCCGGATGATTCTGCAGGCCGACGCCGAAGGATGCGTGCGGGAAGTCCTGGTGCTCGCCGCGGCGCTGTCGATTCCCGACCCGCGGGAGCGCCCCGCCGACCGGGAGGAGGCCGCCCGGCAGAAACACGCCCGGTTCGCCGACGAGCACTCCGACTTCCTGTCCTACCTCAACCTGTGGCGCTACCTCACCGAACAGCGCAAGGCATTATCGGGCAGCGCATTTCGGCGAATGTGCCGTGAGGAGTTCCTGCACTACCTGCGAATCAGGGAATGGCAGGACCTCACCGGTCAGCTGCGCAGCATCGCCCGCGACATCGGCATCCGTGAGTCCGGCGACCACGAACCGGCCGATCCTGCCCGGGTGCACGCGGCGCTGGTGGCGGGTCTACTGTCGCATGTCGGCCTGCGAGAAGGTGATTCGCGCGACTACACCGGTGCCCGCAATTCGAAGTTCGTGCTGGCACCCGGTTCGGTTCTGACCAAACGGCCGCCCCGTTGGATCGTGGTGGCCGATCTGGTGGAGACCAGCCGGCTCTACGGGCGCATCGCGGCCCGTGTCGATCCCGACATCGTCGAACAGGTCGCGGGAGATCTGCTGCAGCGCACCTACAGTGAGCCGCACTGGGATGCCCAGCGCGGCGCCGCGATGGCCTTCGAGCGGGTGACGCTCTACGGCCTGCCGTTGGTCCCGCGCCGCCGGGTGAGCTACGCCGAGGTCGATCCGGTGGTGTCCCGGGAGCTGTTCATCCACCACGCCCTGGTCGAGGGCGAGTGGCAGACCCGGCACCACTTCTTCCGCGACAACACCGCGCTGCGTGCCGAACTGGCCGAGATCGAGGAGCGCGCCCGCCGACGTGACCTGCTCGTCGGTGAGGAGGAGATCTACGCGTTCTACGACACCCGGATTCCCGCCGAGGCGGTCTCGGTGCGCCACTTCGACGGCTGGTGGAAGAAGCAGCGTCATCGCACCCCGGACCTGCTGACGTTCACCCGCGACGACCTGCTGCGGGTCGATGACGCCGACGCCGACCGGCCCGACACCTGGCAGGCCGGTGACCTGTCGTTGCCGTTGAGCTACCGGTTCGAGCCGGGCGCTGCCGACGACGGTGTGACGGTGCACGTGCCGGTCGAAGTGCTGGCCCGCCTCGGCGGTGCCGAGTTCGGTTGGCAGGTGCCGGCGCTGCGCGAGGAGCTGGTGACCGCGCTGATTCGCTCACTGCCGAAAGACCTGCGGCGCAACTTCGTTCCCGCACCCGACACCGCCAAGGCGCTGCTGTCGGCGATCACCCCCGACGGTGCGCCCCTGCTGGAGACGCTGCAACGCGAATTGCACCGGCGTACCGGGGTTCTCGTGCCGATCAGCGCTTTCGATCTGGACAAGCTACCGGCGCACCTGCGGGTCACCTTCGCGGTCCAGGGTGCCGACGGCACCGAGGTGGCCCGCGGCAAGGACCTCGAGGTCCTCCAGGAGAAACTGGCCGGCTCGGCTCGCCGCGCTGTCGCCCAGACTGTGGGCGCCGACCTGGAACGGGCCGGGTTGCGTGGCTGGCCCGACGATCTCGACGCACTGCCGCGCAGCGTCGAACGCGCTGTCGGCGGGCACCTCGTCAAGGGCTACCCGGGATTCGTCGACGCCGGGACCGCCGTCGACATCCGGGTGTTCGCCACCCAGTCCGAACGTGATCCGGCGATGGCGGCGGGCTTGCGGCGACTGTTGCGGCTGTCGGTTGCCTCCCCGGTGAAGTCGGTGGAGAAGGGATTGGATCCGCGGTCCCGTCTGGTGCTGGCCGCCAACCCCGACGGATCGCTGGCCGCCTTGCTCGACGACTGCGCCGACGCCGCCGTCGACGTGCTGGCCACCACCCCGGTGTGGACGAAGGCCGAGTTCGGTGTGCTGCGTGATCGGGTGGGCACCGCACTGGCCGGAACCACGCGTGAGGTGCTCGGACGCGTTGAGAAGGTGCTGACAGCGCTGCAGGAGGTTCAGGTGGCGCTGCCCGAGCGGCCGGCCGCGTCGACCGCCGACGCGGTGGCCGATATCCGTGCCCAGCTTGCCGGACTGCTGCCCGAGCGCTTCGTCACCGCCACCGGGGCGACCCACCTGGCAGATCTCGCCCGATACCTCACCGCCGTCGTCCGCCGCCTCGAACGGCTGTCGCAGGCACCGGGCGCCGACCGTGACCGAATGGCGCGGGTGCATGCGGTCCGCGACGCGTATACCGAACTGCTGCAAGCACTTTCACCGGCACGCGCAGCCGCGGCCGACGTCCGCGACATCGCCAGGATGATCGAGGAGTTCCGGGTGAGTCTGTGGGCCCAGCAGCTCGGAACCCCCAGGCCGGTCAGCGAACAACGCATCTACCGCGCGATCGACGCCGTCCTCTCCTGACTCGCTGTCCCCCAATCGGTGGACACTACCTGTCCACCGATTGGGGGACAAACGTGCCATCAACTACATCGTTGGTTTGCCCGAGGAGGCAAACGCCCAGGTCAGCGATTCTTGTATCAACAGCGAACGAGCTGAAGATCAACGCAAGGGAGATAGACATGACCACCATCTGGATGAAGCGACTGGCCGCCGGTGCGATGCTGACCGCAGCGCCCGCCCTGTTCGCCCTCGGCGCCGCCGGCGTCAGCAGTGCCGCGACCGGCAGCGTCGACAATGGCGCGAACCTGAGCCAGCCGGCTCACCACTCGACCTTCCCGCACCAGGATTTCGGGTCGGACGCCCCGGGCAGCCGGTCCCATCACCACCACCAGTGGCATCACGCCGAGTGATCGCCACGCCGGCCTGACACAGCAAGAGGGGCACCCATCCGGGGTGCCCCTCTTGTTGTTGTCGTGCGGGTCGGTCAGTGGCCGCCGTGCACCGACGTGTCCACCTGAGGCGCGGTCGCGGACGGCCCGATCTGGTTGACCCACGTGTTGTGGCCCAAATCAGCCTGTGCCGGCGCGGCAATGCTCAGGGCCGCGGCGACGAGTCCGCTGGCGATGGCGCTGGTGACTGCAAACTTCTTCACTTTGTGTTCCTCTTCCTCGATGGCCGGAGGACCTTCTCGTACCGGCCTGATCCTCACAACGTCGCCATGTCAGCCGTTTAGTTCCGCTGGCAGCACTTGATCGGCGGTTGGCAGCAATTGAACGACCGCTGGCCCGAGGTGGTTTGGTGTCGGTGTGGCCGGGGACACTCGGAGGCGAGCGTCTGGCAGAGGGGAACGTGATGGCCAAGTCGGAGACCAAGCCGGTGGACCTCGTGCTGGCCGGTGGCGGCGTCAAAGGCATCGGTTTGGTGGGAGCGGTGGTCAAGCTGATGGAGGCGGGCTACCGCGCGCACCGGGTGGCCGGATCGTCGGCCGGCTCGATCGTCGGCGCGCTGGTGGCCGCCGCCGCCAAGGACGATCAGCTGTCCCCGCAGGAGGTCGGGGACCTCGCGCTGAGCCTGGACTACCGCAAGTTTCGTGATCCCGGCCCGGTGGAACGGCTTCCGCTACTGGGGCCGTCGTGGGCGATCCTGCAGGGCAGCGGCATCTACCAGGGCGACTATGCCCGCACATTCGTCGCCGACCAACTGGCCAACCTCGGTGTGCGAACCTTCGGTGACCTCAAGCTCGACGACGACGAGCTTCCCGAAGAACAGCGCTACCGGCTGGTCGTCACCGCCGCCGACGTGACCACCGGCCAACTGGTCCGGCTGCCGTGGGACTACCGCCGGGTCTATGGCCTGGACCCCGACGAGCAGCTGGTGGCCGACGCGGTGCGGGCGTCGATGTCGATTCCGTTCGTGTTCCGGCCGGTGACCCTGTCCAGCGCAGCCGGGCGCACGTCCACACTGGTCGACGGCGGGCTGCTGTCCAACTACCCGATCGATTCCCTCGACCGGCGTGACGGCAAGAAACCGCGGTGGCCGACGTTCGGCGTCACGCTGCTGCCGAACCTGCCGGAGAACAACCACCAGGTCATCCCCGCGCTGGCACCCCTGCAACTGTTCGGCGGCCCGAGCCTGCTCGAGGACGTCATCACCACCATCCTGGTCGGCCGCGACCAGGCCTATCTCAACCTGCCGCGGGTGAGCGCACGGACCGTCCGCGTCGACTCCACCGGAGTCGGTGTGCTCGACTTCGACATCTCCCGCCGTGAGATCGACGCGCTCTACACCCGTGGCTACGAGGCCGCGACCGACTTCCTGTCCACGTGGGACGAGCGGACCTATCTCACCCGCTTCCGGTGAGGTGATAGACACAGCCGATGGACATCTCATCGGTGGACGAACTGCTGTCGACGACGCGCGCGGTGCGTAAACGGCTCGATCTGAATCGGCCGGTCTCGCGTGAGGTGATCCTGGAGTGTCTGCAGCTGGCGTCGCAGGCGCCGACGGCGACCAACAACCAGGACTGGCGCTGGGTGGTGGTCACCGACCCCGACAAGCGGGCCGCAATCGCGCAGATCTACGCCGACGTCGGCGCAGATTACCTGGCGCACAAGGCGCAGACCACCGATGACCCCCAGACCCGTCGGGTCTACGAGAGCGCGTCGGCGCTGACGTCGATCCTGGCCGATGTGCCCGTGCACGTCATCCCCTGCATCGACAAGCGTTTGGAGGGCGCGCCGCTGATGGCCGCCGCCGCGGCGTGGGGCTCGATCCTGCCTGCGGCCTGGAGCTTCCTGCTCGCACTGCGCTCGCGTGGGCTCGGATCTGTCTGGACCACACTGCATTTGGCCAAGGAGCGTGAGGTCGCCGAGTTACTCGGAATCCCCGACACCGTCACCCAGGTAGCCCTGTTCCCGGTCGCGTACACGATCGGCACCGACTTCAAGCCGGCCACCCGTCCACCGGTGGAGACGATCACGTCGTGGAATACCTGGGGAGAGCACTGATTTAGGCATCCAGCCGATTCCGAAGTAGCTCCAACGTCTCCAAGTCGTCGAGGGCGGCGATCGCGCGGGCAAGGCTGGCGCGGGTGGTGTCGACCTCCTGCAGGCGGCGACCGAGATTGGCGGTGAACACCGCGCCGATGAAGCCGATGAAGGTGAACAACCGATAGCTGTGCCACGCCTCGTCGAAGGTCAGCGCCCGCTCGCCGCCGGCGTTGAACGCCTCGAGGTAGATCCGGACCAGATCCTTGTCGACGGCGCGGCGCTCGGCGGTGTTCAACGACAGCGAGGCGAAGTAGGTGAGGTCTTTGAGGCCCGGCCCTTTCGACGAGACCTGCCAGTCGAAGAAGACGGGCCGGTTGTCGACGAAGCAGATGTTGCCCAGGTGGGTGTCGCCGTGGATCAGCGTGTCCGAGGACGATTCGATGAGGGCGGCGACCTCACGGCGGCGGGTATTGATGAAGGCCGCCTTGGCCAGAAAGCCCTCCGGCACCAGATCGGTGTAGTCGTCGGGGACGGTGCGGATGGTCCGCCAGGTGTAGGGGCCCAGTACCTGAGCCGGTGGCGTCGGCGTGGTGACGAACGAGAGGTCACCGCCGCGCTCCAGTCGCGGTGAGCGATGAAACCGGCTGTGCAACGTCCCGAGTGCCTCGGCGACGGCGGCTGCCTGATCTGTGGTGCAGCCGTCGGCGACGTTGCCGAACTGTGCTCCGCGGGCAGCGAGATCCTCCATCACGATCACCGCCCTGCCACTGCCCGGATCCGATGCGGCACCGAAGATGTGCGGGATGACGTCGCCGAGTTCCGGTCCGATCCGGCGGTAGATATCGGCCTCGTTGCCGGCCAGGTTCATCGCGTTGTTGAACAGTCGCGTGATGGGCTTGACCGGTGCGAGCTTGACGAAAACCGTTTCCGGACAACCGGGTCCACCGCTCAGGCGCAGCCGCAGGTGCAGGGCTGTCCCGTGGTGTTCGTAGACCGGCTCGACGCGGGTCAGGTCGGTCCGGCCGGTGATCCGCCGCACGGCGTCCAGGGTCATGTCGTGCGGGTGACTCGGAAACCCACGCTCCCCGCGCCACGGCAGCAGGGAACCGAGGGCGCTCAGGACGATGCCGGCCGTGGACCTATCGTTTCCGCGGGTCACCCCACGGACTGTGGCAGCCCCGCCGGAATCATGTCAATGGCCAAACGTGTGCCGCACCGCGTCGTCAGACCGGAAGGCCGTTCGCCACCCGGGCGAGGTCGGCGTCGGCTTCCGCGGTGTCCAGAACCATGTCGGCGATCCGCGACCGGTGCTGCTCGGCGGTGCCCAGCAGCGCGGCGTCGGTGGCCGCACGCTTGAAGTACAAGTGCGCCTGGTGTTCCCAGGTGAACCCGATACCGCCGTGCACCTGGATGGTGTCGGCGGCGATCCGGCTGAACGCCGCCGATGCGGTGGCCTGGGCGATGCTCGCCGCCAGTGCCGGGTCGTCGGAGCCGTCGCTGATCGCCCACACCGCGTGGTAGGCGGTGGAGCGGGCGTGCTCGAGGTCGACCAGCATGTCGGCCAGCTTGTGCTTGACCGCCTGGAAGGAACCGATCTGGCGGCCGAACTGCAGGCGCGACTTGGCGTACTCGACGGACAGGTTCAGCAGGTGCTGGGCGGCCCCGACCTGCTCGACCGCCAGCAGCGCGGAACCGACCTGCAGCGCATGGTCGATCACTCGTTGCGCCTCCTGCGGTCCCGCGACCAGCCGGGCGGGCGCGCCGTCGAACTCGACGGTGGCCTGCGGGCGGGTCAGGTCCATGGTGACCAGCGGGGTGCGCGTCACGCCGGCGGCATCGGTGGCGACGGCGTAGAGGCCGAGTCCATCGGATCCGGTTGCGGCGACTAGGATTTCGTCTGCGGCGCCCGCGTCGACCACGCGCTCAACGGTGCCGGTGACGGTGTCGTCGGTGGCTTTCACGCGCACCGCGGCCGGATCGAATGCCCCGGCCTTGTCGGCGACGGCGAACGCGGCGGTCTTGGTGCCCTCGACCAGATCGGCGAGCAGCGCGTCACGCACCGGCCCGGCCGGTGATGCCACCAGGGCCGGGATCGCCAGGAACACAGTGCCGAACAGCGGCCCGCACGCCAGCGTGGCGCCGAACTCCTCGACCGCGACGGCCTGGTCGACCAGCGAGCCGCCGACGCCACCGTCGTCCTCGGGCACCGAGAGCCCGAGCACGCCGAGTTCGGATCCCAGCCGGTGCCACACCGCGGCGTCGAAGGGCACCTCGGATTCCATCAGCTGCCGAACGGTCGACTCGTCGAAGTTGTCCGTGCAGAACTTGCGCACCGCGGTGCGCAGCTGCTGCTGCTCGTCGGTGAACGTGAACTCAGCGTTCTCAGCCACGCGGGATCTCCTTCCACGGCATGCCGGAATCGGCACGCAGGTCACCGGGCAGGCCGAGGACCCGCTCGCCGAGAATGTTGCGCATCACCTCGGAGGTGCCGCCCTCAATGGTGTTCGCGCGGCTGCGCAGGAACCGCTGCTGGATCGGCCCGCGCCAGTCGCCCTCTTTGTTGGCGCCGTGCAGTGCGTAGCTGTGGTACAGAATGCCTTCTGGCCCAAGGAAATCCATGCACCACGAGTAGATCTGCTGGTTCAGCTCGGCGCCGACCATCTTGCCGATCGAGCCCTCCGGACCGGGGCCGCCGGTGGTGGCCGAGGCGCGGGAGCGCTCCGAGGTCAGCCGCTGTGCCTCCGAGCGAAGCCACAGCTGGGTCAGCTTGTCGCGCGACACCGGGGTCTGCAGCTCGGGCCGCGACGCCCACAGCGACACCGCCTCGGCGATGGTGCCGCCGCCGCGCCTGCTGCCGCTGGCACCCAGTGCGCTGCGCTCGTTCATCAGCGTGGTCATCGCCACCCGCCAGCCGTCGCCGATCGCGCCCAGGCGGTGGGTGTCGGGGATACGGGCGTCGGTGATGTAGACCTCGTTGAATTCGGCCTGGCCGGTCAGCTGGCGCAGCGGCCGGGTCTCCACACCGGGGGCGTGCATGTCGAGCACGAAGTACGTCAGCCCCTTGTGCTTGGGAGCGTCCGGGTTGGACCGGGCCAGCAGCAGACCAAAGCGGGCGCGGTGGGCCAGGCTGGTCCACACCTTCTGGCCGTTGATCACCCAGTCGCTACCGTCCTGCACCGCCGAGGTGGCCAGGCCGGCGACGTCGGAGCCGGCGCCGGGCTCGGAGAACAGCTGGCACCAGATGTGTTCGGTGGTGGCCAGCGGGCGCAGCAGTTCCTTCTTGAGGTCGTCGTTCTGGGCGTGCTCGCGCACGGTCGGGGCCGCCATGCCGTAGCCCATCGGGTTCAGGCCCAGCGGCACCGGCCCGCCGGCGCCTTGCAGGATCCGGTCGGAGACGGCCTGCAGCCCGCGGGACAGGCCGAGCCCGCCCTGGCCTTCGGGGAAATGGATCCAGGACAGTCCGGCGTCGTAACACGCGCCGAGGAACTCTGGGATCGGGACCTTCTTGGGGTCGTGGTCGGCCACGACCTGCCGGGCCAGGTCGGCGACCCGGTCGGCATCAGCGACGGTGCTCATGTCGCCACGATAGGGAACCCGATTCTCGGCTTAGTTGGCAGGTGTCAACTAATGCAGTTCGTAGGCGTCGCGGGACAGGCTGAAGTAGTGCCCGGTGGTCGAATCGGTGCAGGTGATACCCGCTTCTTCGCTGGCACAGGTGAGCCCGGCCAACGTGTGTGTGGTGCCGTAGGCGAGGGCCGGCAGCCCGAGGCCGCGGGTGGTGTCGGTGTGACAGGTCAGTGCCGGTGTGGCGCCCTGCTGCAGGGTGATCCGATCGCCCCAGTCGCCGTCGCAGGTCGCCGGTTTCGCGGGTGGGTTCCAGGTGCGCTCGACGATCTCGCAGGCCACCTGCGGGGTGGTGCCGGACAGGGCTGCCATGACGCAGGCGATGTTCCCCGACGGGGACTGGAACTGGTAGAGGTCGTCGGCGTGAGCGACCGCTGCGGGTGCGGCGAGTGCAAGGACCGACGCCACTGCAGCGGCCCATCGAATGCCTGTCATGGTCAGGACGGTATCGGTACCGCGCGCACGTCCAACCCTGAAATGCCCTCGAAGTCGGAGGGATTGCAGGTGTACAGCGGCAGGCCCTGCGCGATCGCAGTGGCCGCGATCAACGCGTCGTACGCGCGGGCTGCCGGCTTGCGTCCGGAGGCCCGCAGCGACGCGGCGACGGCGCCGAATGCGCGCGCTGCCGCGCCGTCGAACGCGACGACGTCGAAATCCGATTCGGCCTGTTGGAGGTGTGCCTGACGGATTGCCCGTTCCTGGTCGGACGTCGTGACGTGTGGGCCCACCGACAGCTCCGCCAACGTGATGGCACTGATGACGGATTCGTCGGGCAGTGTGGAGGGCTCGGTGAGCTGCCCGAGCAGGATGACTGTTGAGGTGTCGAGCATTCCGCGGGTCGGTGTGCCGGCGGCGTCGGTCACAGCGACGGATCCAGGACGGTGTCGATGTCGCGACGCAGCGATGCCGGATCCATCGGCGGCAGGTGTTTGCGTCGCGCGATCAATTCAGCAGGCGCGGGGGAGCGTCGCGGCAGTGGCCGCAACTCCGCCACTGGGCGGCCGTCCCGTGTCACCACGACGAGTTCGCCGTGCTCGACGCGTTCGAGTACCTCGCCACCCTTATTGCGCAGGTCTCGGATGCTCACCGATGCCATGCCAGCCACTGTATCACCGGTGATACACCTATCGACCTCGTAAACTAGAACGTGTTACCGTTTCGCCGCTGTTCTGCCATGTGAGCGGGCCTGCGACAGAGGAGGCTGCATGTCGGTGCACCGGACCAAGGCGCACTCGTTATTGCTGGTCACAGTGGCCTACGTGGTCGCCATCGCGGCGGGTGCGGCCTGGCTGGTGTGGGGGCCCTCGGCCACCGGCAGTCTGCTGCTAGACGCGTTCATCGCCGACGTGCTGGCCACCCTGGTGATCTTCGTCTTCAGCCGGGCCTACAAGAACTCCAGCTTCTACGACGCGTTCTGGAGCGTGATCCCGCCGCTGCTGCTGCTGTATTGGTGGGCGGCCGGGCCCCTCGGATGGGACTCGCTGCGCTGCTGGCTGGTGACCATCGTGGTCGTGTACTGGGCGGTGCGGCTCACCGGCAACTGGGTGTACGGCTTCCCCGGCCTGCACCACGAGGATTGGCGTTACCCGCTGCTGCGCGACAGCGCGGGGCGCGGGGAGTTCCTCGCCGACCTGTTCGGCATCCACCTGGTGCCGACCGCGCAGGTCTTCCTCGGCATGCTGCCGGTCTACGTCGCGGTGACGACTCCCGGCGACGGGCTGGTGTGGCTGAGCTGGGTCGCGCTGGTCGTCGGCATCGCCGCGGTGACACTCGAACTGGTCGCCGACACCCAGATGCATCGCTTCGTAGCCGCCAAACAGCCTGGGGCAGTGATGGATCAGGGACTGTGGGCGTGGTCGCGCCATCCCAACTATCTGGGCGAGCTGGGCTTCTGGGTGTCAATGGCGCTGTTCGGCCTCGCTGCCTCGCCGTCCGACTGGTGGTGGTTGTTCGTGGGTGTGGCGGCGATGCTCGCCATGTTCCTCGGTGCGAGCATCCCGTTGATGGAAAAGCGCAGCCTCGAGCGCCGCCCGCACTACCAGGCCGTCATCGACACGGTGCCCAAGCTGATTCCGCGCCCACCACGCAAGGCCGTCGCGTGAGCCGGCCGCGGGTCGTCATCGCCGGACTGGGCGACAGCGGGGTGCTCACCGCGATCAAGCTGTCCCGGCACGCCGACATCGTCGGGATCTCGGTCAAACCCGGCCTGGTCAGCGGCCAGGAGCTTGGCCTGCGCGTGGCCCGGCCCAAGGACTGGGCCCGCGACAACTGGATCCCGTTCGACAAGTTCCGCGGCCTGGACCGGGTGCGGACCGTGCAGGCCACCCTGACCGGGGTCGACTTCGAACACCGCGTGGTCCACGCCCTGACCCCCGACGGCTCCCCGGTCGAGGAGCCCTACGACGTGCTGGTGATCTCCACCGGGGTGAGCAACGGGTTCTGGCGCAAACCGACCGTGCAGACCTCCGAGGAGATCGCCGCAGACCTCAGGGCCACCAACGAGAAGCTGGCCGCGGCGCGCTCGGTGATCGTCATCGGCGGCGGGGCGGCGGCGGTCAGCACCGCGGCCAACCTGGCCATCACCTGGCCCGACAAGAAGGTCGACCTGTACTACCCGCATGAGCGCCCGCTGGTCGAGCACCACCCGCGGACGTGGGAACAGTTGCAGGACAAGCTGATCAAGCTTCGCGTGGGCTTGCACCCCGGCCACCGGGCCGTGATCCCCGAGGGCTTCGAGTGCAACGAGATCACCGACGCGCCGGTGCAGTGGAGCACCGGGCAGGCCGATGTGTCGGCCGACGCGGTGATCTGGGCGATCGGCAAGGTGCGGCCCAATACTTCCTGGCTGCCTCCGGAGTTGCTCGACGACGACGGTTTCATCAAGGTCACCCCGCAGCTGCGGGTGTGCGGTCACGAGCGGGTGTTCGCCATCGGCGACGTCGCGGCGACCGACCCGCTGCGGGCCTCGGCGCGGGCTCGGGCCGACGGGATGCTGGCGCACAACATCCGCGCCGAGCTCGAGGGCGGCACGCTCAAGACCTACCGAGCGCCCCGGCGGCGCTGGGGATCGGTGGTCGGCATCCAGCCCGACGGACTGGAAGTGTTCGCCCCCAATGGACGTAAGTTCCGGTTCCCGGCCTGGTCGATCGACCGGCTACTGATGCCGCTGATCGTGCGCCGCGGCATCTACGGCGGAGTGCGCCAGAATCGGCCGCCTCTGTAAGGCGAGGCCCAAATGCGTTCGAGGGCAAGACCATCTCGGCCGAACTGACAGCCCGGCGAATGACGGTACGCTTTCGCTGTGGCGAAGTTCGGTCGGAATTCGGCGCGTCAGCGTCTGCGCAGGGCGACGCGCCAGGCGCTGTCCGTGCCGGCGTTCGACACCCCCGCCGACTGCACACCGTGGGTGATCGGCGGCTTGTGGCCCGCGGAGTTGGAGACCGTCACCGCGCACACCGCGATGGTCGCCGAGTATCTGAAGAACGACTTGCAGCGGATCGCGACCTCCGCCAATGAACGCCTTCGGGCCCTGCAGTTCGCCGGCTACGCCGACGACGTGCGGCGGGCCGAGGAGGCCCGGATCATCAACGTAGCGCGTGCCTTCGCGGTCCTGCGGGTGGAGTCTACAGTTCGCCAATTGCATAATGAGTCAATGGTTTTCGCGGCCGAGTACGCGAGCCTGACCGCCGCCCCTGAGCCGCCGCAGCCGCCCGTGCCCACCTTCGACGCGACGGAGTTGATCGACTTTAGCGACGATGCCGTCGTCGCCGAGGAACCCGACGCGGACGTCGATCCCGAACCCGCACCGCCGCCACCGGCGCCGGTCGCCCAGGTCGTCGAGTCCGAAGACGACGACCACCGGCTCGCCCGACTGCTCGAGTTCGTCGCCCGCCAGGAGCCGGGGCTGCGCTGGGCGGTCGGGGACCGCGCCGACGGCACCACCATCGTGGTTACCGATCTCGCCCACGGCTGGATCCCCGCCGGGGTCAGCCTGCCCGACGGCGTCGAGCTACTGGCTCCGGGCCGGCGCGGCGGTCGGGTCGCCGACCTGCTCGGCGATGTCGTCCGATTGGCCGTGTATCACCCCGGTGATCCGTTCGCCCCGCGCCGCAGCGGCGGTACGGCCGACTCACCCGATGCCCGACGGCTCGCCGCCGTCGACGACCTCGGCTGGAAGCTTGGTGAAGCCACGCACTGGCGGGACGGTTTGCCACGTATCGTGCACACGCTGGCCAAGGCGGGAGCCGCCCGCACGGGTGTGGTCGATGCCGAAGTCGATGTGCTGAGGGTGCACTCCGATACCGCGCGCTACCAGTTACTGGCCCAGTATCCCGAGGTCGACGCGGCGTTGCTGAGCAACTGCTTACTGCTGGCGGCGACCGAGGCAATCGCCACCGGCGACGAGGTGTCGGCCAACTATCACTACGCCTGGTTCGAGGCGCTCAACGCTCCACCGAAGAGCCAATGGCGCGACCAGGCGTGACGGATGGGGCCCACTGAGGTTGCTGGGGCGATTTCCACCGTTGATCGCGAGCCTTCCGCAAAGGTGAATTGACGCAGGTAGTGCCACCCGACATACTTGCCAGATGGCCAGGGATGGCAGTGGTGACGCCCTTAGCGAGCGCGATCTCGTCGATGCGGTACTGCGTGAGCTCAGTGAGGCGGCGGACCGGTGGGAGGCTCTCGTCGCGCAGGCCGAGACGGTCACGTTCAGCGTCGACCTGGGTGATATCCAGGCGGTGGTCAACTCCGACGGCAAACTTGTGGAGCTGACTCTGCACCCGGCTGTCACCACCAACTACACCCACGGTGAGCTCAGCGACCGGCTCAATCTCGCGTTCGCTGCGCTGCGCGAGGAGGCCGAGACCGACAATGCCATCCGCTACGGAGGTGGCCTGAGATGACGTCCGCGAATCCGTCGGCCGGAGCCTTCGTCGAGTTGCTGGCGAGAGGACCGCACCCGTGCCGCTGAATCTGTCCAACAGGGACCAGAACTCCGGTCACCTGTTCTACAACCGGAGGCTGCGCGCCGCCATCACCCGCTTCTCGGTCCGGATGAAGCACGACGATCGCAAACAACAAGCAGCCGTGGTGCTGTCGATCGTGTTCGTCCTGATCGGCTGTGGCTGGATGGCACTGCTCCACTTCATGAAGCCGGCCGGCCTGGTGGGCCAGTCCTCGATCATCGGCAACCGTGACACCGGCGCGCTGTACGCCAAGATCGACGGCAGGCTCTACCCCGCGCAGAACCTGACCTCGGCGCGGCTGGCCACGGGGAACTCGGCCTCGCCGACATGGGTCAACGCCAAGGAGATCAGCAAGTATCCGACCGGGCCGATGATCGGCATTCCCGGTATCCCCGATGATCTGAGCATCGCGGCCAACTCTGTTTCGGCATGGTCGTTGTGCGACACCGCACCGACCCGAGGAAGTGGACAGCCCCCGGTGGTCACCGCGATCGCAGGCGAGCTGTCACCCGGCGACCGCGCCGACGCGATGAAGCCCAACCAGGCGATCCTGGCCACCCACAACGACAACACCTACCTGATCTGGAACGGTCAGCGCACCCAGATCGATCCCGCCGACCGCTCGGTCACGTTCAACCTCGGGCTCGATCCGGGGGCCACTCGGCCGATCCAGGTCTCCAACGCCCTGTTCGACGCGATGCCCGCGACTGAACCGCTGGTGGTGCCTGCGATTCCGGAGGCGGGCACGCCCTCGCGATGGCTGCCGGACTCGGTTGTGGGCCGGGTCCTCGAAACCAAGGACGCCAACGGCGCAGTCAGCGGGTTTTATGTGTTGCTGCCCAACGGAGTTCAGAAGATCACCGGCTTCGTCGCCGATCTGCTCCGAACCGCTGACAGTCAGGGATCGACTACCCCGCAACTGGTTTCACCCGACAAGCTCGTCGACATTCCCGACGTCACTGTCCTCAATGTCGATTTCTATCCCACCGGGAAGCTGAATTTCGTCGACACCGACGCCAACCCGGTGACCTGCGTCGGCTGGCAGAAGCAGACGACCGACCGTCAGGCGGCGGTGACGTTCTTCAGCGGACGCGGCTTGCCGACGCCGCAGGCCATGGATTCCCACATCGTCACGTTGGTGCGCGACAGCCGTGACCCGGATTCGGTTGAGGCCAACAAGACCTTGATGCTGCCGGGTGCGGCGAACTTCGTCGCCTCGACCTCCGGCGTCATCACCTCAGACACCCGCGAGAGCCTCTATTGGGTGTCCCCGCAGGGTGTCCGATTCGGCATCGAATGGGACCAGAGCACGCTGCAGGCACTCGGCCTGGACCCGGGCCGTGCCGTGCAGGCGCCCTGGCCGATCCTGCGGACCTTCGCGCCCGGGCCGGCGATCAACCGGGCCACAGCACTACTGGCCCGCGACACCATCGACGCGGGTGGGGCTGTCGCGCCCGTCGCCGCCAACCAACAGAACTCGGGAGGGTAGCGGTGTCGAAAAGGGGATTTGTCCGCGGCTCACGCACCGCCGCGCCCAGTGTGCCGCCGGCGCGTGTGGTCGTCGCGCCGCCGCTGGCCCTGCCGGAACGCGAACCCCGCAACATCCTGTTGATGATCGCGTTGCCCGCCTTGCTCGTCGGCATCATCGGCACGCTGGTGGTGATGTACACCTCCGGTGTCCGCTCACTGCAGTCCGGCTTCTTCCCGTTGATCGGCCTGGTCGGCTTCGGCGCCCTGATGTTCAGTGGCCGCTTCGGCCGCGGCCGCCGGATCAGCTGGGGTGAACAGGAAAAGCAGCGCCGGATGTATCTGCGCCAGCTCGACGACGACCGTGACGAGGTGCAACGCGCCGCGCAGGAGCAGCGCCGCAGCCAACTGTTCGTCCACGGTGATCCGCAGGAACTCGACACCATCATCGGTGGCCCGCGGATGTGGGAGCGCCGGCCTGCCGACCCGGATTTCCTCGACGTCCGCCTGGGCATCGGTGTGCAGTCGACTGCGGACTCCGCGGTATCGCTGCAGTGGCCGGAAGTGCCGGTTGGTGAGGAGCTCGAGCCGGTCACCGGGCGCGCGTTGCGGGACTTCATCCTCGAGCAGAGCAAAATCCGCGGTATCGGCAAGGTGCTGAGCCTGCGCTCCAAGCCGGGCTTCAGCTTCGTCGGCGAGGATCCCGCCGAACTGCACGCCCTCATGCGAGCGGTGCTGTGCTCACTGGCGGTCTACCACAGCCCGAATGACATCAAGCTGATGGTCGTCACCCGTCACCCGGAGCTGTGGTCCTGGCTGGTGTGGTTGCCGCACAACCAACATGACGAGATGTTTGATGCCTGCGGTATGCGCCGGTTGGTGTTCGGCTCGCCGACCGAACTCGAAGACGCCCTCGATTCCGAATTGCACCGCAAGGGGCGTGGACCGTGGACCCCGCCGAGCGGCTCGAGCCCGACGACGATGCTGTCCCCGATGGAGGCGGCCGCAGCAGGCTCGGCTCTGGGCCCGCACTGGGTGATCGTCGACGACAACGTCGGAACCCCGGAGCAGTGGGAAGGTGTCACCGGACAGAAGGGCATGGCTGGGATCACGGTGCTGCGCTTGGCAACCCGGCCCGGTATCGGTGTCGGGTTCTCCGACGACGACGAACGGTTCGAGCTGCGCGAAGGGCGGCTGAACCACCGCAAGGCCTTCTATGCCGTCGCCGACATGCTCGCCGAGAGCACCGCCGACCGTTATGCCCGCGCACTGGCCCGCTGGTCACCGATGACCGCCGGTGAGCTGTCCGAGACCGATAGCCAGGGCGGCGAGTTGTTGCGCGCGCTGGGAATCACCGATCCCCGCCGACTCGACCTCGACCGGCTGTGGGCTGAGAGCCGGGGCCGTGGTGACCCACGCTGGGCGATGGTTCCGGTCGGCGTCAAGCCGGGTGGCGAACTGCAGAATGTCATTTTGCGCGCCAAGGACTTCGGCGGCTTCGGCTTTCATTCCGTGGTGATCGGCACGTCTGGTTCGGGTAAGTCGGAGTACTTCCTGTCACTGTGCAACGGGATCGCGCTCACCCATTCGCCCGAGACGTTCATCGTGATCTTCGTCGACATGAAGTTCGAGTCGGCCGCCCAGGACCTGGAGGGCCTGCCACACGTCGTGGGATCGCTGTCCAACCTCGGCAAGGATGACCGCCACCTCGCTGAACGCATGAGGAAGGCCGTCGACGGCGAGATCGCGCGCCGCTACCGGCTTTTCAAGGATGCTGGTGCCCGCGACGCCAACGAGTACGAAGAAATGCGCCTGGCGGGCCGCGATCTGGAGCCGGTGCCGATCCTGCTCGTCATCATCGACGAATACCTCGAGCTGTTCCACCATCATCCGGAGTGGATCGACCTGGTCATCCACATCGGCCAGGAAGGCCGTGGTTGCAACGTTTTCTTCACCCTCGGCGGGCAGCGACTGGACCTGTCCTCGCTGAGTAAGGCCAAGAGCAACATCGCTTTCCGGGTCGCGCTGCGCGCCGAGACCGCCGAGGACTCCCGCGACGTCATCGGTAGCGACGCGGCGCTGCACCTGCCGTCGAAGGAGAACGGTTACGGGCTGCTCAAGGTCGGCCCGCGTGATCTCGAACAGTTCCGCTGCTTCTACGTCTCTGCGCCGTTCGTGGTGCCCAAGCGGCAGGTGACGACCGACAAGACGGTCGACGTCAGTTTCACCCAGCCACGCCCGCTCACCTGGGAGTATCAACCGTTGTCCGTCGAGGACAGCGCGGCATTGGCATCGGCCGACGCCCCGGAGGAGCCCGACGAATTCCTCTATCACTCAGACGGATTCAAGAAGAAGAAGCTGCTCGACGTCATCCGCGAGTCTCTCGTGTCGCACCCGGCACGCGCGCCGCACCAGATCTGGTTGCCCCCGTTGGAGGTCAGCGAGACCGCCGATGCCCTGGTGCAGCGGTGGCGGGGTAAGCCGTGGTGGTCCGACTACGGCCAGAACCCGGGACTGGTGTTCCCGGTCGGTGTCGAGGACTTCCCCGAAGACCACGCCCAGCGCGTCCACGTCATCGACGCGGAGATGGACAACATCATGGTGGTGGCCACCGCGCAGCGCGGTAAGTCCACGACCTTGATGACGTTGATGACCTCGGCGGCGTTGATGTACCGCCCGGAGCGGGTGACGTTCTTCTGCATGGGTGCCTCGCTGTACCCGGTGGAGGACCTTCCCCATGTGGCCGGCGTGGTCAGCCTCACCGACACCGAAGGCGTGTCGCGCACGCTGGCCACGATCGAGGGAATCATCCGGGCCCGGGAAGCCTCGTTCAAGCGCTACCAGATCGACATCTCGGAGTTCCGCGAGCGCAGGTTCGGTGCCGGCGGTGGCGGCGGAACCGACCCCGAGGACAAGTTCGGCGACGTCTTCCTGGTGATCGACAACTTCGGTGACCTCTACGACAAGGACAACGGCATGGGTGATCGCGCGATCGCGATCGCCCGCCAGGGCCTGTCCTACGGGGTCCACGTAGCCACCAGTGCCAGCGGCTGGCTCGTCGGTCAGAAGCAGGCGCTGCTCAACGTGGCCAACGCGAGAATTCAACTGCGGCTGAGCAATCCGGATGAGACCCAGATGGGTACCGGAATGGAGCACCGCCGCGCTGCGCGCCAGACCCTGGATCGCCCCGGCTTCGGAGTGACCCGGCTGGGCCAGGAGCTGTTGGTCGGCGTGCCCGAGATCATCGGGCCGGACGGCGAGCGGGTGACCACTCGCCAGATCGGCCCGGTGATCGCCGCCCAGACTGGCGCAGGCAAGGTCGAGACGCTGGCCCGGTTGCCCGAACGCATCGCGCTGCGGGAGATCGTGGCGGCCTACTCCAGTACCGCCCAGACCGACGCCCTGGACATTCCGTTCGCGATGGGGGAGAGCGCACTGCAATCGGTTGCGTTGCCGAGCAGGCTGGCTCCCAATCTCTTGATTGTCGGCCGCCAAGGTTGCGGCAAGACCAGTGCCCTGGCCGCATTCGGGCAGTCGATCACGGCGCGGCTCTCGCCGGAGCAGGCACAGATCACCATCATCGACCCGAAGACCAGCCTCATCGGCAAGATTCAGGGCCCGCACGTACGTGCCTACGCCTACACCCCCGACGACATCGACGCGGTATTGGCCGAACTGGCCGAGATGATGCGCGACCGGTTGCCCCCGTCCGGCTTGAGCCAGGAAGAACTGCTGAGCCGGTCGACGTGGAGCGGTCCGCACCAGTTCGTCCTCATCGATGACGAACAGGAACTGCGCACCACCGCGGCCGTTGGAAAGCAGGCGGCCACCGCGCCGCTGTGGCCGCTGATCGAGCGAAGCCGGGAGATCGGCCTGCACGTCATCGCCGCCCGCCTGCCCGGCAACTGGGCCGGCATTTCGGCGATGAGCCCGTTCCTGCAGAAGCTGACCGGTTCGCGGGCGCCGACCCTGTTCATGGACAACGACCCGCAGACGGTCAAGGTGTTCGGCCGTACCAGCGCTCAGCAACTCCCGCCGGGCCGTGGACTGCTGGTCACCACGGACGGAGTGATGGAAGGGGTGCTCGTCGGAACGCCGGACTGAGTGACGGGTCCGGGGTTAGCTGGCTCATCTGGCGGCATAAGTCGACATAGGTTGCCAGCACACTCTACAATACGACAATATTGCAGGTCCGCCCTGTGATCACCAGAAGGAGAGCAACATGGTTCTGAATGTCAACGCCGCTGTTGTCGGTACCTCTGCGGCCACCGAGTCCGGAATCAGCGCGGAAATGGGCGCTGCCACGGCGGCCGCCTCCGAGGCACTGGTCGGCGTCATGCCCATGGGTGCGGACCTGGACTCGGTCGAGTTCGCCGCAGCGCTCAACGCCGCGGGTGCGACCTACATCGGGACCGCCAACGAGCACCTGGCCAACCGGGGGATGTTCGCCGGTTCCCAGAACCTGGCAGCCGCCACCTACACCGCCACCGACGCCCTCAACAACGCTGCGCTCGGATTGGGCTGATCCGTGCCCGATCCCGCCTGGCCGTGCTCCTCGCCTGAAACCAACTACCTCCGCCTCGTCGGGCCGGGGGCGGCTGGCACGTCGACGACCATGGCCAACGGCGTGGCGTGGCAGGCCCTGATGGGCAGCCATGAACTGGCCTTCTCGTTGTCGACGCTGAACACCGCCGTGACCTCGCTGAACTTCGAGGGCGTCGGCGGGCTCAGCTCGACAAGCGCGGTGACCGGGCTCAATACGGCATTGCAGCTGCTGGCCGGTTGGGTGCAGGAGAAGCCGCCGATCGCCGCCAGTGCTGTCGCGGCATACGAAACGGCGGTGTCGTCGATGATCCCGGCCGAAGTGTCGATCGCCAACCGCACCGAACAGGCCGCCGACGTCGCCATCAACCCGGCGGTTCTCGGCGCACTGACTCCGGCCATCGTCGCCCTGGACACCGAGTACTTCGGCGAGCACTGGCCGCACAACGCCGGAGCCGGCGCGGCCTACGGCGCCGCTCTTGCCGCGCTGGTGGCCGCGCTGACCGTCCCGCCGCCGTTCGCCCCGCTGGGGGCGTCCCCCGCCGCGCCGGCCACCGCGGCGGCCGCAGTCGCCCAGGCCGCCGGAACCACTGGCATGCAGGCCGCCACGCAGGGCACCGGCCAGGTCACCCAGATGGCCGGCCAGACCGCCGCTGCCCCGGCCTCCGCCGTCGGCGAGATGGGCCAGATGAGCTCGATGATGATGCAGCCGATGCAGGCTGCGATGGGGGCCATGCAGCCGTTGATGGGCATGTTCCAGGCCCCGATGCAGGCCTTCCAGGGTCTGTCGAGCCTGCCGCAGTCGATGATGGGCTCCCTCGGCGGCATGTTCAACGGGATGAAGGCCGGCGACGCCGCGATGCCGGCGGCCGAGCTCGTCAAGGCGGGCGCACCGGGACTCGGTGGCGGCGTCGGTGGCGGCGTCGGTGGTGGCGGTGGCGGCGGGGGTGGTGGTTTCCCGGGCGCCGGGCTCACCAGCTACACCCGACCCACCAGCAGCTTTGCCCCCGAAAGTGCGGGCAGGCCGACGTCACTCAAGACGGGTCTGCTCAGCGCGGCCGAACTGCGTGGGCCCACCGGAATGGGTGGCTCCGCGATGCCGATGTCGCCTGCCCACGCTGGCATGCTCGCCCACGGCAAGGGTGAGGACAGCAAAGACGACGTTTCGCACGCCCGCATCGTCCTGGACCGTGACCATCAACGCGATCCGAGGCTCAGCTAATGAACCGGCTCAAGGGGGTGCGGCCGTCATCGTTTGCCAGAGGGTGAAGTGACAGCTGTTCGCCTGCACCCGATACTCGTCCACATCCCCGCCACGGGGCCGACCATCAGCAAAACGTAACCGAAAGGGAAAGACATGACGCTCGTCGTTACTCCGGAGGTGCTGCGCAGCACCCAGCAGGCCATCGAGTCCGCACTCGAGCACGCCACCGCGATCGCCAACGGATACCTCTCCAGCCATGAAGGCATCGGCTCGGCGGTCTGGGGTGGCCAGGCACAGCTGGCATCGGTGAACACCGCCGCTCAGATCAACCACGACCTTCAGCAGACCATCACCGGCGGTACCCGGCTGGCCCACGGGCTGAGCCAGGCCGCCTCGATGATGGAGCAGCACGAGGCCGACGCAGCCCACAGCCTCACCAGCTTCGCCGCCAACGCCTAATCCCCAGACCCACACTTACGGAAGGACATTCCCATGTCGGACAACATCACCTACAACCACGGCGGCGTCGCGGACTTCGCCTCCGACGTCGGCTCCCGCTCGGCGCTGCTCATGGAGATTCACGACGACATCGCGCAGCGCACCAACGCGATCGCCGATTTCTTCCAGGGCACCGCGGCCACCTCGTTCCACGAGGCGCAGATGCAGATGCTGCAGGGCCTCCAGGGTCTCATCGAGACGATGAACCAGCACGGTTCGACCATCAGCAACGTGAACGACAGCGCCCACCAGACCGACGTCATGATGGGCAACCTCTTCTAAACCGGAATCCGGCAGCGGGGCGCACGCTCGGTGCGCCCCTGCTGTCTGTCTTGGGAAAGCTATGTTGACGACGACAGTGGACGGCCTGTGGGTACTGCAGGTGCTCTCGGGCATCGAGGTACTCGCGCCCGAACTCGGCCTGCGGCCACACCTGCCCAGCGTCGAAACCGAACAGATGGCCCTGGCCCATCCGGTGGCTGCCGAACTGCGCGCCGCTGGCGTGATCACCGCCAGCGGCGGGGTGGACCAGGCGGTGCTGGAATGGCTGACCGTACTGTCCCGCCGCGACGTCGCGCTGCTGGTCTACGCCCAGACTCCCGCCCATGACGCCGAGCCTGAACGGGTCTTACTGGCGCGGTTCGCCCAGTGGTGGGTCGCCCTCGAGCGCAGCGGCATCATGGTGCGGCTCAGCAGTGCGGGCACGGCGACCTCGGAGGAGTCGGCCGGGGTCCTGATCAACACACAGATCGATCGACTGTGCGGGCAGCTGAAGCCCGCCGCCCTGCGCCCGGTCACCCTCGACACCGCCGAACTGCTTGCCGCCGTTCATGATCGGGCGAGTCTGCGTACCTTCCTGATGGACAAGCGGCTGGACGGCGATCAGATCGCGACCCTGACGCTGGCCGCCGACACCGACCGCTCGGCGCAGGCGTCGGTGGTGGCGATCCAGGCCGGGGTGGCAGGCGGGCCCGCCCGCTCGCACATCGAACACGGCGCCGTCACCATCATCGACACCCCGCAGGGCCGGTTGGTGTCCGAGCATGTCAGCCGCGGCGGCACGTCGTGGATGATCGTCAGTCCCGGATCCGCGGGCAACATCGCCTCGGCGGTGCAGAAGATGGTCCGCCGCCTGCCGGCCGAGGACGAGTGGTACTCCCACAGAAAGGTTGTCTAGTGACGAATCCCTGGAACGAGCCGGGGCATTCCGCTGACCCCCGCGAACCGCTGCGCCGCGAACCCTTTGGCGCGCAGCACCGTCAGCAGGACTCGGTATCGGGAACGCTGCGCATCTCCGACATGGTGGCGCCGCGCAAGATCCCGCCCGGTTCAGGCTGGCGCAAGTTCGTCTACAACATCTCGTTCAAGACGATCAACCTCGGCGAGTCACCGGCCGAGCGGCACTACCGCGAACTCCGCGAACGCATCCGCAGGCATATCCGCAAGCAGTACGTGGTCGGCTTCGTCTCCGGCAAGGGCGGCGTCGGCAAGACCACGATGACCGCGAGCGTCGGCGCCATCTTCCGCGAGTGCCGCCCGGAGAACGTCGTGGCGATAGACGCCGCGCCCGGATTCGGCACCTTGGCAGGCCGCATCGACGAGGCGCCGCCCGGTGACTATTCGGCGGTGCTCAACGACACCGACGTCCAGGGTTACGCCGACATCCGGGAACATCTGGGACAGAACCAGATCGGGCTCGACGTGCTGGCGGGCAACCGTGTTTCGGATCAGCCCCGCCCGCTGGTGCCTGCGATGTTCGCCGGGGTGTTGTCCCGGTTGCGCCGCACCCACAACGTCATCCTCGTCGACACCGCAGACGACCTCGAACACCCGGTGATGAAGGCCGTGTTCGACGCCTGCGACACCCTGGTGTTCGTCTCCGGCCTCACCGCCGATACGTCGCTGCCGGTCACCCGCGCCATCGACCTGCTGCGGTCGATGGGCTACCACGAACTGGTGTCGCGCAGCATGGTGATCCTCAATGACAGCCGCAACGGCTACGACAAGGATGCCCGGGCCTACCTCACCGAGCGTTTCGGGCAGTCCGGCGCCACCGTCGAGTTCATGCCGTACGACCCGCATCTGGCCAAGGGCGGCATCATCGACGCCCAGAACGAGTTGCAGAAGAAGACCCGGCTGCGGTTGTTTGAGATCACCGCGGCGCTGGCCGACAAGTACATTCCGGACGCTGACAGGCCGCGCTGATGGCTAAGGTCTCCTTTCCGGCCCGCTGTGCCATCGCGGTCATCTGCGGGGACAACCTTGTCTCCCAGGTGTATCCGGCCTCGGTCCCCGTCGAGGTGTTCATCGACAATGTCGTCGAACTTCTCAACGAGGAGTTGAAGCGGCGCGGGGTGGCCGCCCTTGACCCTGGCGTCGCCTACGAACTTCACCGGGCCAACGGAACTCGTCTGGACGTCACCAAGACCCTCGACGAACTCGGCGTGGAGGACGGCGCCACACTGGTGCTGGTGCCGGCGCAGGAGGGCGAGTCTTTCGAGCCGCAGTACGAGTCGCTGTCCACCGGGCTGGCCAGGGTCGGAAAGCGATTGTTCGCGCCGGTGACCGCCGAGACCGCGGCACACACCGCCCTGGCCGTGGTGGCGATGATCGCGCTGACGGTGCTGGGCCTGGCCGTGCACACCCGGATGCACTCCGACTCGCTGATCCCTGCCGTGGTGACCGTGACCATCGGTGTGTTGTTCGCCGTCGGGGCACTGTCGGTGTGGCGCTGGTGGCCCGGACGCGGCGACCTGCTCAGCGGATTCGGTTGGCTGGCAGTCCCATTGCTTGCCGCGGGATTCGCCGCAGCCGCGCCAGGCGGAGTCGGAGCCGCGCACCTGTTCATCGCGGGCCTCGCTGTCGCAGTCCTCAGTTGCGCGGTAGTCGTACTCACCCAACGTCATGTCACCGTCGCGGCCACCATCGTCACGTTGTGTGTGGTCGGTGGCGTCGTGGCCGCCGCCAGGATGTGGCGTCCGGTCCCGGCGCAGTGGCTCGGGATGCTGACACTGATCGGCTTGTTGCTGTTGCTCACCCTCGGGCCGACGTTCGCGCTGTGGGCGGCTCGGATTCGCCCGCCGCACTTCGGCTCTATCACCGGACGGGACCTCTTCCGGCGCAGCGACGGCCTTCCGGTGGACACCGTCACCCCGGTCGACGAAGAGACCGAGGACGAGCCCAACCCGGACACCACACCACCCGGCGAGATCATCACAGCAGCGGCCACCCGGGCCAACGGGGTGCTCACCGGCATCTGTGTGGCCGCCGCGGCGGCGTTGCCGGCCGCGGTGTGGGTGACCCTCATGCCGGGACGGCCCAAGAGCACCGCCGCCGCGGTGCTCGCGGGACTGTTCGTGCTGATCTTCGTCAGCCGTGGCCGTGCCTTCGCCGACAAGCGTCAGGCGGTGGCGTTGGTGTGCGGTGCGGCCGCCGCGTTCAGCGTGGGCGTCATCCGGTATGTGCTTGCTGCGCCGCCGGATTCGAGCGCCGCGTTGTTCTGGGGCGCGCTGGTCCTCGTCGCGTTCGGTGGTGCCGGCCTGGCAGC
This sequence comes from Mycobacterium sp. NBC_00419, assembly GCF_036023875.1. Classification (NCBI taxonomy): domain Bacteria; kingdom Bacillati; phylum Actinomycetota; class Actinomycetes; order Mycobacteriales; family Mycobacteriaceae; genus Mycobacterium; species Mycobacterium sp. NBC_00419. The sequence goes on along the minus strand of NZ_CP107931.1, from coordinate 2,627,689 downwards.
CGCCCTGTTGGTCCCCGTCACCCGGTTCACCCCGCTGGTCAGGATGCTCGCCGAATGGCTGGAGTTGGCCGCGATCGTGGCGGCTTTCCCGCTGGCAGCGTGGATCGGCGGCCTGTTCACCTGGGTTCGGATGCGATGAGCGCACCCCGGGGACAGCGGATCGCGGCGACGGCGATGGTCGTGCTGATCACGGGAGTGGTCGCCAATATTCCAGCAGCGCAGGCTATTCCACCGCCTTCGGTCGACCCATCGCTGGTGCCGCCGGACGGCCCGCCGCGCCCCGACCAGCCGATGCGGCAGAGCAACGTGTGCGCGCGCACCATCACTGTCGCCGATCCCAACGTGTCCGTCCCGGCGCCCGGCTTCACGATGCTCAACATCAGCAAGGCCTGGAAGTACTCGACCGGCAACGGTGTGACGGTCGCGGTGATCGACACCGGCGTCAACCCCAGTCCGCGGTTGCCCGTCGTGCCCGGCGGGGACTACATCATGGGCGGTGACGGTCTGCAGGACTGCGACTCGCACGGCACGATCGTCGCGTCCCTGATCGCGGCCGCACCCCAGGGCAGCCCGATGCCGGCACCCATGCCCGCCGCTCCCGCGTTCCCGCCGCCGGCGGGTCCGCCGCCGGTCAACGGTGCACCGCCGCCACCCGGATCGCCGCCGCCTCCGCCGGCACCACCCCCGCCACCGGCCCCGGTGACGGTCACCGAGACCAAGCAGGCGCCGCCACCCCCGCCGCCCGCCGAGCCTCTGCCGCCCGCGGACCAACCGTCCAACGGCCCAGGGGATCCCGACCCGGGCGGCCCCGAGGACCCCGAGGTTCCCCCGCCCGCACCTGGCGCACCCGATGGTGTGGCAGGCGTCGCCCCGCACTCCACGGTCATCTCCATCCGCCAGTCCTCGCGCGCCTACGAGCCGGAGAACCCGTCACCCGGCGACAACGAGGCCCGGAGGAAGGCCGGCACGGTGGCCACCCTGGCCAGCGCCATCGTGCATGCCGCCAACATGGGCGCCAAGGTCATCAACATCAGTGTGACGGCGTGTGTGTCGGCCGCCGACCCCCTCGACCAGCGGGCCATCGGTGCGGCCGTCTGGTATGCCGCGACGGTCAAGGACGCGGTGATCGTCGCCGCCGCCGGCAACGAGGGTGAGGACGGGTGCGCGCAGAATCCGTCATTCGACCCGTTGGACACCAACGATCCTCGCGACTGGCACCAGGTCAAGACCGTCTCGTCGCCGTCGTGGTTTTCCGATTACGTGCTCTCGGTGGGGGCCGTCGACAACTCCGGCGCTCCGATCAACAAGAGCCTGGCCGGACCGTGGGTGGCCGCCGCGGCTCCCGGCGTCGGGATCATGGGCCTCTCGCCGCAGACCGGCGGTCCGGTCAACGCCTATCCTCCGGTGCGGCCCGGTGAGAAGAACATGCCGTTCTGGGGCACCAGTTTCTCGGCGGCATACGTCAGCGGGGTGGCCGCACTGGTCCGTGCGAAGTACCCGAACCTGACGGCCAACCAGGTGATCCACCGGATTCTGCAGACCGCGCACAATCCGCCACGCGGGGTCGACAATCAGGTCGGCTACGGCGTGGTGGATCCGGTTGCGGCGCTGACCTTCAACGTGCCACCGGGGGACGCGCTCGCGCCGGGCTCCAAAACCCGCGTCGTGCCGCCGCCCGCGCCCCCCGCTGCCCCCGATCATCGCGCCCGCAACGTCGCGCTCGGCTTCGCCGGGGCGGTCATCGGAGCGGTCCTGCTGGCGAGCATCATCGCTCGCGCCAGGCGGGCCCGATGAGGCGACAGACCGTGCAACTTGCCGTGATCATCGGTGTGCTGCTCCTCGGGTTCATCGGCTGGTTCGTCGGCGAATATGTCGGCGCCGGAATCGGTCTGGTTCTGGGGCTGATCCTGTTGGCCATTCCGTGGCGGCGCCAACCGCTGTGGTCATGGGCGGCGCGGTACCTGCGACGCAACCGGGCTATCGAGCTGGCCGACCCGGTGACGGTCGCCAACGATCGCTCCGGCGGTGGCGTTCGATTCCAGGACGGCGTGGCCATCGTCGCCGTGCAGCTGCTCGGCAAGGCCCACACCCCAACCATTTTCACCGGCTCGACCTCGACGCAGACCCGCAACACCGTCGACGTCAGCACGATGCTGCAGGACATGCGCCAAAGCCTGGGGCTCACCATTGAGTCCCTCAGCGTGATCAGCGCCGGATCGCGGCGGCGCAGCACCGGTGACTACCCGCGGGTCTACGACACCCTGATCGGGACCCCGCCGTATGCCGGTCAGCGGGAGACCTGGTTGGTGATCCGGCTCAACGCTCTCGAGAACGCTGATGCTCTGCAGTGGCGGTCCACTGTCGGCACGGCCGTGCTGGCGGCGGCGCAACGTATCGCGGCCCGACTGCGCTGCAATGGGATTCGGGCGAAGGTAGCCACCGCTACCGACCTGGTGGAGCTGGAGCGTCGCCTCGGACGTACCGCTCTGGAACCCCACAACCAGCGCTGGCATTCCGCCCGCAGCGACGCCGGCTGGCTGACCACCTACGCCTATCATCCACGTGATATCACCGCCGACGTGCTCGCCCAAGCGTGGTCGTTGCGTGCCGACGGCATCATCCAGAACATCACCCTGTTTCCGGACGGGACCGCGACTGCGACGGTCACGGTCCGCAGTGCACAACCGCCCACCGCTGCACCGAGTGTCACGCTCAAGACCCTGCCCGGAGAGCAGGCCGCCGCGGTTGCCGCTAACCTCTGCGGCCCGCGGCCGGAGTTGCGCGGGATCAGCGTCGGACGCCTGCCTGCCACACTTCCGCTGCCGATCGGTCCCTCCGGTGTACTGCTCGGGAAGGTCGGCTCCGGCGACCGGCTGCTGCTGCCGATGGGTGACCCGGGCGAGTTCAGCAGGATTCACATCGCCGCCGAGGACGCGATCGCCAAGCGCATCGTGGTGCGTACCGCGGGTGCCGGGGACCGGATCACCCTGCACACCAGTGACCTTGCCCGCTGGGACAGTGTGCGCATGCCGCATATCGCGGTCAGCGACCAACCCCGGCCGGTGTCGGGGACGACAGTCAGCGTGGTCGACGGAACCGTCGCGCCCGCACCGAGGCCCAACACCGTCATCTCGATCGGCCGCCCCGGCGAAGCACCCCGCGGATCGGTCGACGTCGTCATCACCCAGACCGGGCCCGCTGTCGTCGAGGTCAACACCGCGGGCCAGGTGTACGAAGTGGAGATCGAACTGTTCCGTGCCGAGAACCGCTACATATCGAATGAACCGACAAACCTGCGATCCGCGGAACTCGAGCCGGTGGACTGACCGATGACAAGCACCACGTCCACTGCCGCCGCACGTCGCCAGTTCGATCAGGCGATGTCGGTCCTCGACGCTGACCCCGCTGCCGCACAACGCTACTTCCGCGAGGCCACCGCGACCGAGCTCTCGATGGCGGATGCGTGGCTGGGCAGGATCGCCACCGGTGACGGGGCGCTGGAGAGCCTGCAGCAGCTCTACGCCTACGGCGCCAGACTGCATCGGGAGTGCAACCGGCTGGGCGTGACACTGGCGGCGCCGATCAAGGCCGGCCCCTATCTGTCGATCACCGTCACCGAGGCGTCCCATGCCGGGCTGGCGCTGGCAAGTGCGCTGATCGACGACAAGCAGTTCGAGAAAGCCGAAGCACTCCTTGACGATTCGGCGCTGCTGGACAGCTGGGAGAATCACCAGTGGCAGCAGTACATCCGGGCCTACCTGATGTTCGCCACTCAGCGCTGGCCCGATGTCATCGCCGGGGCGGCGAAAGTGCTTCCACCCCAGGCGATCATCATGTCTGCCGTCACCGCAGGTACCAATGCGCTCGCTGCCCATGCCGCAGCCCACCTGGGCCAGGCCAGAGTCGCGCTGGACTGGGCTGACCGGGTGGAACTGCGCGCCGAGCGCGGCGGCGCCGCCGAAGGCCGAAGGCACAGCTTGCTCGACACCGCGGTCACCGCGATCGATCCGCTCGAATTCCCTTTGATCGCCGCCGACCTCGCCTACGCGCGCGGTATGGCCCACCGTCAGCTCGGCGAGGAGGACAAGGCACAGATCTGGCTGTCGAAGGCCACCATCAACGGCGTGCTGATCGAGCCCGCCAAGCAGGCGCTGGGCGATCCGCGGTTGCAGCTGGTGGTCACCGACGAGGACACGATCAACAGCCGCACCAACAAGTGGGATGTCAGCACCGAGCAGTCCGAGCATGAGCGAGCGGAGGAGGAGAACGCCGAGCGCCGCACCGAACTCCTGGCCGAAGGCCGCGCACTGCTCAACAACCAGGTGGGATTATCCGATGTCAAGCGCGCGGTCGCCGAGCTCGAGGACCAGATCGAGGTCCGGGCCCTGCGGCTCGCTCATGGATTGCCGGTGACCAACCAGACCAACCACATGCTCCTGGTCGGCCCTCCCGGAACCGGTAAGACCACCACCGCCGAAGCGCTCGGCAAGATCTACGCCGGACTCGGTATCGTGCGCCACCCGGAGATCATCGAGGTCAAGCGCGCTGACTTCTGCGGTGAGCACATTGGGTCGTCAGGGCCGAAGACCAACGAGCTGATCGACCGTTCGCTGGGCCGGATCCTGTTCATGGACGAGTTCTACAGCCTGGTCGAGCGTCATCACGACGGCCGGCCGGACATGATTGGGATGGAAGCCGTGAACCAGCTGCTGGTCGCGCTCGAGGTGCATCGCTTCGACTTCTGCTTCATCGGTGCCGGCTATGAGAAGGAAGTCGACGAGTTCCTCACCGTCAACCCGGGTTTGGCGGGTCGCTTCAACCGCAAGCTGCGATTCGAGTCCTACAGCCCGAGCGAGATCGTCGAGATCGCGGTCCGCTACGGGCAGCCCCGCGCGACCGTGATCGAGCCGCCCGCGCAAAATGCGCTCAACGCCGCGTGCCGTAATCTGCGCGCTTACCTCGCGCCCGACGGCACCCACGGAATCGACGTCATGCAGAACGGCCGGTTCGCGCGCAATATCGTTGAACGTGCTGAACGGCTGCGAGATTCACGGGTTGCCGCGCAGAACCGCACCAACCGGGGTTCGGTGACGGTGGAGGATCTCGAGACGCTGCGCACGCAGGACGTCGTGGCCGCGGTCATCGACGCCTGCACCGAAAAGCACGTGCCCGTGGAGCTCTGAAGAGTCACCGTACGGCGAGGACGGCGGATGCCAGTTCCCCAGCGCACCGGTATCGCGCGGCCGGATCCTTTGCCATCGCCGTGTAGATCACCTCGTCGATACCGGCAGGCAGCCACGGCGCGTACTCGGTGACACGAGGTACCTCGCGACGCAGATGTGACTGCACCACAGCATCTTTGGAGACCGCATCGAAGTACGGCGGTTTGCCGGTCAGCAGCCGGAACAGCGAGGCGCCCAGCGAGTACACGTCGCTGCGTCCATCGATCGTCTGCCCGCGCAGCAGCTCGGGGGAAGCGTAGGCGGCGCTGGCCAGCACCACCCCGTCACGGCCCGTGGGGGTGCGGTCCCGGGTGCTGCGGGCCAGCCCGAAGTCGGCGAGCAGTACCCTTTCACCCTGGGCCAGAAGGAAATTCGACGGCTTGAGGTCACCGTGCACGACGCCGTGGCTGTGCGCGTAGTCCAGGGCCGCAGCGACCTGAGTGATGATGTGTACGGCCCGCTGTGGCGGCATGTTCCCGGCCCGTAATTCTTGGTCGGCATCGGTGCCGGGCACGAAATGCATCGCCATCCAGAGGATGCCCGTTGGGGTCTCGCCGCAGTCGTATACCGCGACGATGTTGGGGTGCTGCAGCGACTGCGCCCACCGGGCCTCCTCGGTGAAGCGGAGGCGATACGCCGGATCACCGGACACCGCGGTGTTGAGAACTTTCAGCGCGACACGTCTACCCGAATCTGCATGGTGCGCAACGCAGACGGTGCCCATCGCGCCCGAACCGATCACCCACTCGACGATGTAACCGCCGATGCGGGTACCCGGCCCGACGGCGCTAACGGGGTTTGGATCCATGGTGGGGCAGGGTGGCGAAGAACTGCGCGAGCACTGCCGCGACTTCCACGAACGCCTCCCGCGTCGGCGCCGCCATCTCACCGGTGCTGTTGATCACCCCGCCCGGGCGTAGCCCCGGATCGAACGGCACCTCCACCACCGCCTGGCCGCGGGCCCGGAACTGCTGGGCCAGCGTGCCGCGGGTGCGCTTGTCGGAGTGCCCGTCGGAATCGTTGAGCACCACCACCGAGCGCTGCATCAACCCGGTCTTGCCATGGTGGGCAAGCCATTCCATGGTCTGCGCGGCTGCCGAGGCGCCGTCGGGCCAGGGCGAGGACACCACGATCAGCGCGTCCATGTCGCGCAGCGCCTCCTGGGTGACAGGGGCGTCCATCGTCGAACCGCAGTCGACGATCGAGATGGTGAAGTGGCGGTCCAGGCGCATGGTCGCCTCGCGGTAGATCGCCGGATCCAAAATTCCTCGGCGGCTGCCGTTTTCGCCGGCCAGCACGAACAGTCCAGCCGAGTTGCTGCCCATCCGGGTCAGTACCTCGGCGAAGGACTGCAGGTTCTTGTTGCGCGCCAGCTCCAGATAGGAGCCATCAGCGCGCGGGTCGATGCGGCTGCCCAGCCTGCCAAACGCGGTATCGGCGTCCACGGCCACCACCCGGTCACCGCGGCGCAACTCGGCGAGCACCGAACCGACGCTGGCGGCCACCGTCGTCTTACCGACCCCGCCCTTGCCGAGCACGCCGATCTTGTAGTGCCCGCGCAGCGGTGCGGCCACCATGGCCTCCATCGCGGCCTGGCGCCGGTCGGTGCGCGACGGACCCGGATTGACCAGGCCGAAGGTGCCCGCGTGTACCGCCCGGCGCCATCCCCGGGTCGGTTTGGGCTTCACGGTGCGCGGAGCAGGCGGCGCGGGCAGCGGGGGATAGGGGGCTCGCGGCGGCGCCTGGCGCGGGTCGATGCGGGGCATCTGCACCGTCGGCGGGCCCGGATCAACCGGCGGGCGGGCCGGCGGCGGGGCAGGCGCCCGGTTGCGCTCGCGGGAGAAATCGTCGCGGTCGGTCATGGTCTCTTTCGTATCCAGGGGACCGCTTCAGTATCCCCGTGTGCGCAATTCCCCAGGTCGGCGCCCAGCTGTTCCTAAGAATCCACCCAGACTTTGCGCAAAGTCCCGGGCGGCCGTCCCTGACGCCCGCGACCTGCGGCGATGGTCGCCGGCGTGTGGTGTTTAGCACCTCGCGTCCCGCCAGGCGCGGTCCACAGCAAACAGCCCGCAAAACCGGCCACGGTCGACCTCGTCTGGCCGCGGGCACCCCGAAAGTGCAACAGGTTCTCAAAAGGCGACGTAGACGACGGATTCCGTAGGTGTTCGCCGGAGAACGCCGCAGCGCGGCGCAGAACCGCCCGCCAGCCAACTTAGCCTGCACTAAGTTGGCATGTCAGGCGGTGTTTGTCATATCGTTTTACGACTTGTTGACACCACAGTAGGGCCGCCGTTCACCGACGCACGGAGGACCCCCTGACGGGGCGCGGCGACGTATCACGATTTGTCGCGCAAATAATGCTTGTGAAGGGCCAGGTGCGAATGCCCAGGAGTGTCGGGCTGTACAACCCCGCGTATGAACATGATGCGTGTGGCGTCGCCATGGTGGTCGACATGCACGGGCGGCGCAGCCGCGACATCGTCGACAAGGCGATCACCGCCCTGCTGAACCTAGAACACCGCGGTGCCGCCGGTGCCGAGCCGCACAGCGGCGACGGCGCGGGCATCCTGCTTCAGGTTCCCGACAGCTTCCTGCGTGCCGTTGTCGACTTCGAGCTTCCGGCCGAGGGTTCGTACGCCACCGGCATTGCCTTCCTGCCGCAGTCCGCCCGTGACGCCGTCACGGCATGTGAGGCCGTCGAGAAGATCGTCGAAGCCGAAGGCCTGCAGGTGCTCGGCTGGCGCGACGTGCCCACCGACGACTCCTCGCTGGGCGCGCTGTCCCGCGACGCGATGCCCACCTTCCGCCAGGTGTTCATCGGCGGGGCCTCCGGGATGGACCTGGAGCGCAAGGCTTACGTGATCCGCAAGCGCGCCGAGCACGAGCTGGGCTCCAAGGGCCCCGGCCAGGACGGCCCCGGACGCGAAACCGTCTATTTCCCAAGCCTTTCCGGTCAGACCTTCGTCTACAAGGGCATGCTGACCACCCCGCAGCTCAAGGCGTTCTACCTCGACCTGCAAGACGAGCGCATGGAAAGCGCTCTGGGCGTTGTGCATTCGCGGTTCTCCACCAACACCTTCCCGTCGTGGCCGCTGGCCCACCCGTTCCGCCGGATCGCCCACAACGGTGAGATCAACACCGTCACCGGCAACGAGAACTGGATGCGCGCCCGCGAGGCACTGATCAAGACCGAGATCTTCGGCACCGACGTCGAGAAGGTCTTCCCGGTCTGCACCCCCGGCGCCTCGGACACCGCACGCTTCGACGAGGTTCTCGAACTGCTGCACCTGGGCGGGCGCAGCCTGGCCCACGCCGTGCTGATGATGATCCCGGAGGCCTGGGAGCGCAACGCGTCGATGGACCCGGCGCAACGCGCGTTCTACGAGTACCACTCCTCGCTGATGGAGCCGTGGGACGGCCCCGCCTCGGTGTGCTTCTCCGACGGCACCGTCGTCGGCGCCGTCCTCGACCGCAACGGCCTGCGGCCCTCGCGGATCTGGATCACCGACGACGGCCTGGTGGTCATGGCCTCCGAAGCCGGCGTGCTCGACCTGGACCCGGCCAAGGTGGTCAAGCGCATGCGGCTGCAGCCCGGCCGCATGTTCCTGGTCGACACCGCCCAGGGCCGCATCGTCGCCGACGAGGAGATCAAGGCCGAACTGGCCGAGCAGAACCCCTACCAGGACTGGCTCGACGAGCAGCTGTTCCACCTCGACGACCTGCCCCAGGGCCCGTACGTGCGGATGCCGCACCACCGGGTGGTGCTGCGCCAGCAGGCCTTCGGCTACACCTACGAGGAGCTCAACCTGCTGGTGGCGCCGATGGCGCGCGCCGGGGCCGAGCCGCTCGGCTCGATGGGCACCGACACCCCGATCGCGGTGCTCTCCGCACGGCCGCGGATGCTGTTCGACTACTTCCAGCAGCTGTTCGCCCAGGTGACCAACCCGCCGCTGGACGCCATCCGCGAAGAGGTGGTGACGAGCCTGCAGGGCACCGTCGGCCCGGAGGGCGACCTGCTCAACCCGACCGCACAGTCCTGCCACCAGATCGTGTTGCCGCAGCCGATCCTGCGCAACCACGAGCTGGCCAAGCTGATCAACCTCGACCCCGATAACGAGATCCGCGGCCGCAAGCACGGGATGCGCTCGGCCGTCATCCGATGTCTGTACCCGGTCGCCAAGGGCGGCGAGGGCCTGCGTCGCGCGCTCGACGACATCCGCGACGCGGCGTCGAAAGCCATCGCTGAGGGTGCGCAGCTGCTGATCATCTCCGATCGGGAGTCCAACGAGAACCTGGCGCCGATCCCGTCGCTGCTGGCCGTCTCGGCCATCCACCACCACCTGGTCCGCACCCGCACCCGCACCCAGGTGGGCCTGGTCGTGGAGGCCGGTGACGCCCGCGAGGTGCACCACATGGCCGCGCTGGTGGGCTTCGGTGCCGCCGCGGTCAACCCCTACATGGCCTTCGAGTCGATCGCCGACATGATCGACAGAGGCGTCATCCAGGGCATCGACCGTGAGAAGGCCCTGCAGAATTACATCAAGGCAGCCGGCAAGGGTGTGCTGAAGGTGATGTCGAAGATGGGCATCTCCACCCTGGCCTCCTACACCGGCGCCCAGCTGTTCCAGGCCATCGGCATCTCGCAGGCGGTGCTCGACGAGTACTTCACCGGGCTGTACTGCCCGGTCGGCGGGATCGACCTCGACGACATCGCCGCCGACGTCGCCACCCGCCACCAGCTGGCCTACCTGGATCGCCCCGACGAGCGCGCCCACCGCGAACTCGAGGTCGGTGGCGAATACCAGTGGCGCCGCGAAGGCGAGTACCACCTGTTCAATCCGGACACGGTGTTCAAGCTGCAGCATTCCACCCGCACCGGGCAGTACTCGATCTTCAAGGAGTACACCAAGCTGGTCGACGACCAGAGCGAGCGGATGGCCTCGCTGCGCGGCCTGCTGAAGTTCAAAGACGGTGCGCGCCCGTCGATTCCGATCGAAGAGGTGGAGTCGGCCGCCGATATCGTCAAGCGGTTCTCCACCGGTGCGATGAGCTACGGCTCGATCTCGGCCGAGGCGCACGAGACGCTGGCGATCGCGATGAACCGTCTCGGTGCCCGGTCGAACTCCGGTGAGGGCGGCGAGGACGTCAAGCGTTTCGACCGCGACCCGAACGGCGACTGGCGGCGCAGCGCGATCAAGCAGGTGGCCTCCGGCCGGTTCGGGGTGACCTCGCACTACCTGAGCAACTGCACCGACATCCAGATCAAAATGGCCCAGGGCGCCAAACCCGGTGAGGGCGGCCAGCTTCCGGGTCACAAGGTGTACCCGTGGGTGGCCGAGGTGCGACACTCGACGCCCGGCGTGGGTCTGATCTCGCCGCCGCCGCACCACGACATCTACTCGATCGAGGATCTGGCGCAGCTGATCCACGACCTGAAGAACGCCAACCCGCAGGCCCGCGTGCACGTGAAGCTGGTGTCGGAGAACGGCGTCGGCACCGTCGCGGCCGGTGTGTCCAAGGCGCACGCCGACGTGGTGCTGATCTCCGGTCACGACGGCGGCACGGGTGCGACCCCCCTGACGTCGATGAAGCATGCCGGTGCGCCGTGGGAGTTGGGCCTGGCCGAGACGCAGCAGACCTTGCTGCTCAACGGACTTCGGGACCGGATCGTGGTCCAGGTCGACGGCCAGCTCAAGACCGGCCGTGACGTCGTCGTCGCCGCGCTGCTGGGAGCCGAGGAGTTCGGCTTCGCCACCGCGCCGCTGGTGGTCTCGGGTTGCATCATGATGCGGGTCTGCCACCTCGACACCTGCCCGGTGGGGGTGGCCACCCAGAACCCGGTGCTGCGTGAGCGGTTCAACGGCAAGCCGGAGTTCGTGGAGAACTTCTTCATGTTCATCGCCGAAGAGGTCCGCGAACTCATGGCCCAGCTGGGCTTCCGCACCGTCAACGAGATGGTCGGCCAGGTCAGCGCGCTGGACACCACGCAGGCCGCCGAGCACTGGAAGGCCCACAAGCTGGACCTGACTCCGGTTCTGCACGAGCCGGATTCGGCCTTCATGAACCAGGACCTGTACTGCAGCTCGCGTCAGGACCACGGTCTGGACAAGGCGCTTGATCAGCAGCTCATCGTGATGAGCCGGGAGGCGCTGGACTCCGGTACGCCCGTCCGCTTCGCCACGACGATCGCCAACACCAACCGCACCGTCGGCACCATGCTGGGCCACGAGCTGACCAAAGCCTATGGCGCCAAAGGTCTTCCGGACAGCACCATCGACATCACGTTCACCGGGTCGGCAGGCAACAGCTTCGGTGCGTTCGTGCCCAAGGGCATCACCCTGCGGGTCTACGGCGACGCCAACGACTACGTCGGCAAGGGTCTCTCGGGTGGCCGGATCGTGCTGCGCCCGTCGGACAACGCTCCGGAAGGCTATGTCGCCGAGGACAACATCATCGGCGGCAACGTCATCCTGTTCGGCGCCACTGCCGGCCAGGCGTTCATCCGCGGCACGGTGGGCGAGCGGTTCGCCGTGCGTAACTCCGGCGCCCAAGCGGTGGTCGAGGGTGTCGGCGATCACGGCTGCGAGTACATGACCGGTGGCCGGGTGGTCATCCTCGGTGAGACCGGCCGCAACTTCGCCGCGGGTATGTCCGGTGGCGTGGCGTACGTGTACGACCCCGACGGGCAGCTGCCCGCCAACCTCAACACCGAGATGGTGGACATCGACGAATTCGACGACTCCGACGAAGGGTGGCTGCGCGACATGATTGCCGCGCATACCGATGCCACCGATTCGGCTGTGGGCCAGCGCATCTTGGCGAACTGGCCGGAACAGGTAGGTAACTTCGTGAAAGTAATGCCGCGCGACTACAAGCTGGTGCTGCAGGCCATCGCCGCAGCCGAGGCTGCCGGCGAGGATGTCGACAAGGCGATCATGGCGGCAGCTCATGGCTGATCCGTCAGGCTTCATGAAGTTCACCCACCGCGAGTTGCCGACCCGCCGTCCGGTGGATCTGCGCCTGCGGGACTGGAAAGAGGTCTACGAGGACTTCTCCCATGACACCCTGGAGCATCAGGCGTCGCGCTGCATGGACTGTGGAATCCCGTTCTGCCACAACGGCTGTCCGCTGGGCAACCTCATTCCGGAGTGGAACGACCTGGTATACCGGGACCGCTGGCAGGATGCGATCGAGCGGTTGCACGCCACCAACAACTTCCCGGAGTTCACCGGGCGGCTGTGCCCCGCGCCGTGTGAGGCGTCCTGTGTGCTCGGTATCAACCAGGATCCGGTGACGATCAAGCAGGTCGAGGTCGAGATCATCGACAACGCCTTCGATGAGGGCTGGGTCGTCCCGATGCCGCCGCACGTGATCACCGGCAAGAAGGTCGCCGTCGTCGGCTCCGGCCCCGCCGGGCTCGCCGCCGCCCAGCAGCTGACCCGCGCCGGACACGACGTCACGGTCTTCGAGCGGGCCGACCGCATCGGCGGGCTGCTGCGTTACGGCATCCCCGAGTTCAAGATGGAAAAGCGCCACATCGACCGCCGGCTGGCCCAGATGGAGGCCGAGGGCACCACCTTCCGCGCCGGCGTCAACGTGGGCGTCGACATCACCGTCGAGCAGCTGCGCGACGAGTACGACGCGGTCGTGCTGGCCGGCGGCGCGACCGCCTGGCGTGACCTGCCGATCCCGGGCCGCCAGTTCGAGGGCATCTATCAGGCCATGGAGTACCTGCCGTGGGCCAACAAGGTTCAGCAGGGCGATCCCGTGGTCGACGAGGACGGCCAGCCGCCGATCACCGCCAAGGGCAAGAAGGTGATCATCATCGGCGGCGGCGACACCGGCGCCGACTGCCTGGGCACCGCGCATCGTCAGGGCGCCGCCAGCGTGCACCAGTTCGAGATCATGCCGCGCCCGCCGGAGACCCGGGCAGACGTCACCCCGTGGCCGACCTACCCGCTGGTGTTCCGGGTGTCCTCGGCCCACGAGGAGGGTGGCGAGCGGGTGTTCTCGGTCAACACCGAGAAGTTCCTCGGCAACGAGGGCAAGGTCACCGGGCTGCGCGCCCACGAAGTGGTGATGTCCGGCGGCAAGTTCGAGAAGGTCGAGGGCACCGACTTCGAACTCGAGGCCGACCTGATTCTGCTGGCGATGGGCTTCGTCGGCCCCGAGCGGCCGGGCCTGTTGACCGATCTCGGTGTCGAGCTCGACGGGCGCGGCAACGTGGCGCGCGGCAAGGACTTCGACACCTCGGTGAAGGGCGTCTACGTGGCCGGTGACATGGGCCGCGGCCAGTCGTTGATCGTCTGGGCGATCGCCGAGGGGCGAGCTGCCGCTGCCGCCGTGGACCGCCACCTGATGGGTCATTCGGCGCTGCCGGCTCCGATCAGGCCGACGGCCGCCCCGCAGCGCTAGGCACGTCTTCGTCGAGACTGAACTCACGCAGGAAAAGTGCGAGTAGGCCCCTGCGTAGGTTCAATCTCGGCGACGGGCCGAACCTCTGTAGCCACTCCAGTCACACCAGAATCATCAGATGATTCATCGGCGCGCCTTCTCAGGTTTGCAGTGTGATCTATGTCTAATTGCTGGAGCGGTCGCTGCGGTAAAGTAGTGCTCCGGTCATTGGAAGTCGACCACAGGAGTGATCCTTGTGTACCTCAACCCGATATCTCGCTCGCGGGTAGCGCGTATAGCCTGGTCATTGTTCCGGCACCCGGTGAAGAGCCGGGGGTTTCCGGAACGACTGGAGCGGCTTGCCACTGCCGACGAACTCGTTCGTTTCGGCTTCTAGCAACGGTTTCCGGCGGCAGTTGACGCTGCAAATATTTTGCCGGCCCACGCAACGGCGTTGTCTGGCTCAGTCGGCCGGACGCCACAGCCCGGAATCGCGGATCGCCTCCGCCAACGGTTCGAGGACCGCCGGGTCGTGCGGGGTCGGCAGGTACACGATCGCAAGGTCCAGTCCTTCGGCGCCCAGCGCGATGGAATCCTCGATCACGCCGCGGTATCCGCGTTCGGGGTCCAGGCGCACATGCGCCGACAGCATGATGTCCTTCGGGTTGCGGCCGACGTCGGCACAGTGCGCCTTCAGCACGTCGCGCTTGCGGGCGAATTCCTCGGGTGGTCCACCGACGAAGTTCCAGTGGTCGGCGTACTTGGCGGTGATCCGCAGGGTCCGCTTCTCACCGCTGCCACCGATACAGATCGGCGGATGCGGACGTTGTGGCCCCTTGGGCTCGTTGCGGGCAGCCTTCAGTTGGTAGTACTTGCCGTCGAAGTCCGTAGTTTCCTGGCTCAACAGACCCTTGAGGACCTGGCAGGCCTCTTCGAAACGGTCGAAGCGCTCCTTGATGCTGCCCAGCTCGATGCCGTAGGCGCCGGACTCTTCTTCGTTCCACCCGGCGCCGATGCCGAGTTCGAGCCGCCCGCCCGAGATGATGTCCAGCGCCGCTGCCATATTGGCCAGCACGGCCGGGTGGCGATAGTGGATGCCCGTCACCAGCGTGCCGAGCCGCAGCCGCGTGGTCGCCTGCGCCAAGGCGGTCAGCGTGGTCCAGCCCTCCAGGCACGGGCCCGACGGGTCGGCGAAGATCGGATAGAAGTGGTCGAACGTCCAGCCGGACTCGTAGACCTCGATATCGTCGGCGGCCTGCCAGACCGCCAGCATGTCGGCCCAGGTGGTGTTCTGCGGTGATGTTTTGAACGCGAATCGCACTCGATCAACCCTACTCAACCCGGGTTGGCGGCGTGCGCCACGTGCGAGCGGGCGTGGGCGATGGCCTCGTCGAAGGAATCGATCAGGTGGTTCTCGTGGCGCAGCGCGTCGACGATCCCCATGTTCTCCAGCAGGGTCATGTGCTCGGGCCGCACTCCCTTGATGATCACCGTGATTCCGCGGGACTCGAGTTCCTCGGCGATCTCGGCCAGGGTGTGCGCGCCGGTGGCGTCGAGCATGCCCAGCTGTGACATCCGGATGATCACGACGGTGACCTCGGGACGCTCCGCATCGGTGATCGCTCCCGAAATGCGTTCGGCCGCACCGAAGAACATCGCGCCATCAAGGCGGAGCAACGCGATGCGCTCGTCACCGGGCTGACTCGGGCCGGGCAGCTCCTCGCGCACCACACTGCTGCGCCGCGCCACGGTCCGCAGCGCGAAGAACGCCGCGAAGAGCAGGCCGATCTCCACCGCTTCGATCAGGTCGAAGCCGATCGTGACGAACGCCGTCAGGACGAACGTGGCCGCGTCCGACCGGGTCGAGCGCAGGATCTTGCGCACCGTCGTCACCGAGATCATCCGGAACGAGGTCACCATCAGCACGCCGGCCAAGGCGGACAACGGAATTGCGGCCACCGGCCCGGTCGCCAGGTACACGATGCCGAGCAGCAGAACCGAGTGCACGATCGCCGACACCCGGGTGCGCGCACCGGAGCGCACGTTGACCGCGGTGCGGGCAATCGCGCCGGTGGCGGGCATGCCACCGAATAGGCCCGAGGCCACCGAGGCCAGCCCCTGTCCGACGAGCTCACGGTCAGGGTCGTACGGACCGGTCGGCGACATGGTGGCCGCCACCCGGGCCGACAGCAGCGACTCGATCGCCGCCAGTGCGGCGATGGCCAGCGCGGCGCCGAGCAGTGTCCGCGCCGACCCGAGGTCGGCGTGCGGCATGACCGGGGCCGGCAGATGCGACGGCAGTGCCCCGATGCTGGCGACCGGGATGTGGAAGGCCACCACGATCACCGTGGCGGCGACGACGGCGGTCAGCGACTCCGGGATGCTGCGGTGCACGAGGGGCAGGCCGAGCATCAGGACGGCGACGAAGGCGACGACCGCCAAAGTCCGCCACGCCGAACCCCATTCGGCGTGGGCGACGACATTCCACGCCGCCACCAGCGTGCGCTGGCCGGCCGGGGAAGTGGTGCCGAACGCGGCGGGAACCTGCTGCAAGAAGATGATGGCGGCGATGCCGAGGGTGAAGCCCTCGATGACCGGCCACGGGATGAAGGTGACCGCGCGTCCCAGACCGGAGATGCCCGCGGTCAGCACGACCACTCCGGCCAGCACGGTCACCAGCGCCACGCTGCCGATCCCGTGCAGGGCGACGATCGGCGCCAGCACCACTGCCATCGCGCCCGTCGGCCCGGACACCTGGACGTGGGATCCGCCGAACACCGCGGCGACCAGGCCGGCGATGACGGCGGTGATGAGACCGGCGGCCGCACCCACTCCGGAGCTGATGCCGAACGCCAGGGCCAGCGGCAGTGCCACCACCCCGACGGTGACCCCGGCCAGGATGTCGCGACGCCATGACCGGGACAGGCCTGCGTAGTCACTGCGGTGGGGCAGCAGCCGGGCGATGCTGCCTGCCGCTGTGGCGATCACTTGGGCCCGCCGATCGGCGGTAGCGCGGCGAACGCCTCGAGCTGTTGCTGCTGGGATTTGAGGGTGTCGGCCAGGAAGGCGCGGGCGATCACGAGCAGGTCGCGGATCGAGGGGTGGGCGAGCTCGTAGTAGACCGCGTTGCCGACCCGTTCGGCGCGGACCACCTGGTGGCGCTTGAGGACGGCCAGATGCTGCGACAGCAGGGTGGGCTCGATATCGGTGTGGGCGAGGATCTCGCTGACCGTGGTGGCGCGGGCGTTGGCCGACAGGATTTCCAGGACCCGGATGCGGGCCGGATGGGCCAGCGCCTTGAACAGGTTGGCCTTGATCTCGTAGAGCGGCCGTTCGGTTCCGCCGGGAACGGTGCTGGGCACGGCGATCCTCACTTGATACTGATTGATGGATTGAACGATTCCTCAATCCACTGTAGCCGTGGATGGCAGTGCGGCCAAAACCGGGAGCAGACTGGAGTGATGGACCCGGTGGCCGCCCTGCGCGAGATCGCGTACTACAAGGACCGCGCGCGGGAGGACTCCCGACGTGTGATGGCCTACCGCAAGGCTGCCGACATCGTCGAAGCCCTCGACGAGACCGCGCGTGACCGGCACGCCACGGCCAACACCTGGCAGTCGATCCCCGGGATCGGACCCAAGACCGCCACCGTCATCGCCCAGGCCGTCGGTGGCGAGATCCCCGACGCGCTTGTCGAATTGCGCTCGACGGCAACGGATCTCGGAGGCGGGCACATCAGGACTGCCATCCGGGGCGATCTGCACTGTCATTCCAACTGGTCGGACGGCTCCGCCCCGATCGAGGAGATGATGCTCACCGCCGCGGCGCTGGGACACGAGTACTGTGCGCTGACCGACCACTCGCCGCGCCTCAGGATCGCCAACGGGCTGTCGGCTGAGCGCCTGCGTCGCCAGCTCGACATCATCGACGAGCTGCGCGAGAAGGTGGCGCCGCTGCGCATCCTGACCGGCATCGAGGTCGACATTCTCGACGACGGCACCCTCGATCAGGATTCTGAGCTGCTCGACCGCCTCGACATCGTGGTGGCCAGCGTGCACTCCAAGCTCTCGATGGACGCCCCGTCGATGACGCGGCGCATGGTGCGCGCGGTGACCAACTCCCGCGTCAACGTGCTCGGGCACTGCACGGGCCGGCTGGTGACGGGCAGTCGCGGCATCCGGGCCGAGTCGAGTTTCGACGCGGAGAAGGTGTTTCACGCCTGCCACACGCACCGGACGGCCGTCGAGATCAACTCCCGCCCGGAGCGTCGCGACCCACCGACCCGGTTGCTGAACCTCGCCCTGGAGATCGGCTGCGAGTTCTCCATCGACACCGACGCCCACGCGCCCGGCCAGCTGGACTTCCTGGGCTACGGCGCACAGCGCGCGCTGGACGCCGACGTCCCCGTCGACCGGATCATCAACACCTGGTCGGCGGACAAGCTCGTCGGCTGGGCTCAGTCTGGAAGCTGAGGCATCTCCAGGCCGGGGTCCCGGCCCACCAGCACGCCGCGGGTCACCGCCGAGTTGCCGTAGCGGCGGCGCACTCTGTCGACCGCGGCATCGAGGTCGAGCAGGTCGGGTTGCGGACCGTCGAGCGGCAACTCCAGCTGCTGGGCCCCGTCGCGGTCGATGTTGGAGACCGCGAACCCGATCAGCGTGATGCCCCGCTCGGCGATCAGCGGCGCCGCCTCCCCGACGAGCGCCCGGGCCGTCGCCAACACGGCCTCGGTCGACGCCGTCGCCCGCGGCATTGTGCGTGAGCGGGTGACCCGATCGAAGTCGTCGAAGCGCAACCGGAGCACGACGGTCCGTCCCGTGCGCTGCGCTGCCCGCATCCGCCGGGTGATCCGGTCCACCAGGCCGACGACCACAGCGTCGAGTTCGGCGGGCGGCATCCGACGCCTGCCCAGGGCCCGCTGCGCTCCCACCGACCGGCGCTGGCTGCCGGTCTGCACCCGTCGGCGGTCGATGTTGCGCGACAGCGCGAAAAGCTGCCTGCCCATCGCGCCGCCGACCAGTGCGGCCAACGTCGACTCGCCGAGTTCGGCCACCTGGGCGACGGTGTGGATGCCGTGCGACTGGAGCTTTTCCGCGGTCTTGGCGCCGACACCCCACAAGCTGCGCACGGGCAGCGGATGCAGGAACTCGAGCTCGGCGTCGGGCGAAACCAGCAGCAGCCCATCCGGTTTGGCCTGCTGGCTGGCCACCTTCGCCAGGAACTTGGTGCGCGCAATGCCCACCGTGATGGGCAGTCCCACCCGATCGCGAACCTGCTCGCGCAGCCGCGCCCCGATCTGTACCGGGTCGCCGCTGAGCCGGCGGAGCCCGGAGACGTCGAGGAACGCCTCGTCCACCGAGAGCGGCTCGACCAGCGGGGTGACGTCACCGAACACCTCGAACACGGCCGCGCTGGCGCGGCTGTAGGCCGACATCCGGGGCGGGACGACGATGGCGGCCGGGCACAGCCGACGAGCCTGCTGGCCGCCCATCGCCGTGCGCACGCCGTACGCCTTGGCCTCATAGCTGGCGGCCAGCACGACACCGCCGCCGACGATCACGGGCCGGCCGCGCAGCGTCGGGTCATCACGCTGCTCCACCGATGCGTAGAACGAGTCGAGGTCAGCGTGCAGGATGGTCGCCAGACCGCCGGACACGAACATATGTTCGCATGCCGGTCCGACAGTCCTACGGCGGTGGCGGCGGGGCCTCCGGCGGTGGTGGTGGTGGCGGTGGCGGGGGTGGCTCCGGTGGTGGGGGTGGTGGCGGCGGGGCCGGCGGCGGGAACATCGGGATCGTGATCGGCGGCAGGCCCGGTATCTCGATGATCTGGACGTCCGGTGGGGGCGGCAGGCCATCCGGTGGCGGCGGGGCGTCCGGTGGCGGCGGGGGCAGAGCCATCGGTGGCGGCGCCGGCGCGATGCCATTGCTGGTGTTGATGGTGATGATCGAGCCCGGGATGGTCTTGCCCTTCGGGGTGGTGCCGACGACCGATCCCTTGGATGCGTAGCTGTTGATCGGCGTCGGCAGGTCGGAGACCTGGAATCCGGCGTCACGTATACGCCTCTTCGCCGCGTCGACACTGAGTCCGGTGATGCTGGGCACCTCGCTGCCGGGGCCGCCGTCGACATAGCGGGGATCGGTGGGGGGCAACGCGATTGGACCGAAGTCCTCGGCGATCGGCTTCATCGCCGTGAACCACGTCCGGGCCGGCTCGTTGCCGCCGTAGAGGTTGCCGTACCCGCATTTGCGCAGCGGCCAGGAGCACAGCCCGCCCGGCTTGGGTGAGTCGTCGAAGATGTAGTTCGCCGCCGCGTACTGGTTCGTGAAGCCGAGGAATCCCGAGGAGCGGTGCGACTCGGTGGTTCCGGTCTTACCCGCCATCGGCAGGCTCCAGCCCACCGAGCCCGCCGAACTCGCGGCGGTGCCGCCGGTGGAGTCCTTACTCAGCGCGTTGGCCATGGTGTTGGCCAACCCCGGCGGCACGACCTGTTCGCACTTCGAGGTTTCGACCGCGACCGGTTTGCCACTTCGATCGAAGATCTCGGCGATCGGGCTTGGCGGGCACCACATTCCGCCCGAGGCCAAGGTGGCGGCGACGTTGGACAGCTCCAGCGCGTTGAGCTGGAACGGGCCCAGCGTGAACGAACCCAGGTTCTGCCGCTTGATGAAGTCGGCCAGGCTCTCGTTCTTCTCCGGATCGTAGGCGCGGGCGGTGCCCGGCTCGGCGTAGGAGCGCAGCCCGAGCTTGACCGCCATGTCCACCGCGCGCGGCACACCGACCTGCTGGATCAGGCGGGCGAACGCGGTGTTGGGCGACTGCGCCAGCGCGTCGGTGACGCTCATCGGCGTGCGGTAGCCGCCCGCGTTCTTCACACACCAGGTGTCGGGCGGGCAGCCGGGAGTGCCGCTGGTCCCCAGCCCTTTGCCCTGAAAAGTGGGCGGCACCTCGAGTTGAGCGTTGATACCCATGCCCATCTCGAGGGCGGCGGCTGTCGTGAAGATCTTGAAGATCGATCCGGCGCCGTCTCCGGCCAACGAAAATGGTTGTGGCTGAACTGTTTCACCGGCATCCAGCCGCAGGCCGTAGCCGCGGTTGTCGCCCATGGCCAGCACCTTGTGGGCGTCTTGGCCCGGCCGGATCACCGTCATGACGCTGGCCACGCCGTCCAGGGTCGGGCTGGCGACCGAGTCGATCGCCTTCTTGACGCTGTTCTGCACCTTGGGGTCCAGCGTGGTCTTGATCAGGTAGCCGTTGCGGGCGATGTCGGCCTTGCTGATGCCGGCCCTGGCCAGGTACTGCAGGACGTAGTCACAGAAGAATCCGCGGTCGCCGGCGGCGATGCAGCCCTCCGGCAGCGTCGCGGGCTGGGGCAGGATGCCCAGCGGTTGTGCGCGGGCGGCGCGCAGTTCGTCGGCCTTGTCGGGCAGGTTCTCGATCATGGTGTCGAGCACCAGGTTGCGGCGGGCAAGTGCGGCATCGGGATTGGTGTACGGGTTGAGCGAACTGGTCGACTGCACCATCCCGGCCAACAGTGCGGCCTGCTGCCAGTTCAGGTCGGCGGCGTTGACCGCGAAATAGGTCTTCGCGGCGTCCTGGACGCCGTAGGCGCCGTTGCCGAAGGACACCAGGTTCAGATACCGGGTCAGGATCTCGGGCTTGGACAGCACCTTGTCCAGCGCCAGTGCCATCCGGATCTCGCGGAGCTTGCGGGCCGGCGTGGTCTCGACGGCGGCCCGCCGCTCGGCATCGGTCTGCGCGTTGACCAGAAGGTTGTAGTTCTTGATGTACTGCTGCTCGATCGTCGAGCCGCCGCGGGTGTCGACGTCGCCCTTCAGAAAGCCGGCCAGACCCGTCAGCGTGCCCTGGATGTCCATCCCGTTGTGATCGGCAAATCGCTTGTCCTCGATGGAGACGATCGCCAGTTTCATCGTGTCGGCGATCCGGTCGGTGGTGACCGGCCAGCGCCGCTGGGTGTAGATCCAGGCGATCGGGTTGCCCGCGGCGTCCACCATGGTCGAGACGGTGGGCACTTCGCCTTCCATGAGTTGAGCCGAATCCTGGGCCGCCACATCGGAGGCATTGTTGATCACCAGCCCGGCGCCGCCGACAAGCGGGAACAGCAACCCGGCAACGAGTACGCCGGCGAGCAGGCAGTACAGCGCCAGCCGTGCCACGGTGGTTCTCCTGGTCGGCAACCCCGGTTGCTCCTCCGACATGTCCGCCAGATTAGGGCCAACCGGAGGGAGAACCGTCCAGTTTAGGAAGCAGTGAGTTAAGAAGTGGCGTTCGTCATGTTCTGCACGGTGCCGTAGATGCTCGTCACCCAGACGTGCGCGACGGCGTCGAGAGCGGCGTCCTCGGGCAGGGTGGGCTCCTGGTCGCCCTGCGAGGCGAATACGACGCGCTCGTTCATCAGGTTCAGCGCCGTCGCGAGGTCGCGTGCCGGGATGGTGTTCGGCGCTGCGCCGCGGGCCCGCTCGGCCTCGATGAGAGTGGCGGTGTGATCAATCCACGCCGTCATGAACCTCGACCACAACTGCCGTAGGCCGGGGCTCGACCCCATCGCGGTCAGCCCGGCCAGCGCCACGTTGCGGTGTGGCCGCAACACTTCGAAGAACGCGAAGATGCCGTCGCGCCACACCTGTGCGGGATTGTCGGCGGCCGTCGGGTCGGCTGCCTTCAGGGCCGCCGGGTCGGCGGCCGTGATCATCCGCTCGAACAGCCGCACCAGGACGGCGTCCTTGGACGCGAAGTAGAAGTAGAAGGTCGGCCGCGACAGGCCCGCGCCCTTGGCGAGGTCGTCGACCGAGATCTCGGCGAACGGCCGCTGCTCGAGCATTCGCTCCAGCGTGGTGAGGATCGCCGACTCGCGTTCGTCACCCGAGGGACGGGTGGCGCGGCGGCCTCGAGAGCGGGTCGGACTGACGGCGGACACGGCCCTCACCTTACAG
Organism: Mycobacterium sp. NBC_00419; assembly: GCF_036023875.1. Classification (NCBI taxonomy): domain Bacteria; kingdom Bacillati; phylum Actinomycetota; class Actinomycetes; order Mycobacteriales; family Mycobacteriaceae; genus Mycobacterium; species Mycobacterium sp. NBC_00419. The sequence continues at coordinate 2,605,119 of NZ_CP107931.1, read as the reverse complement.
GGTGTTGAATTTCTCGACACAGCGTTGACCTATTCAACACGGTGTTGATAACGTGACCGCATGACCGAACACGTCGATGTGGTGATCGTGGGCGCAGGGATCTCCGGAATCAGCGCCGCCTGGCATTTGAAGGACCGCTGCCCGGGCAAGACCTTCGTGGTGCTCGAACGCCGGTCCAATCTCGGCGGCACCTGGGATCTGTTCAAGTACCCCGGTATCCGCTCGGACTCCGACATGTTCACCCTCGGTTTCCGGTTCAAGCCGTGGACCGACACCAAGGCGATCGCCGACGGGCCGTCGATCATGCGCTATCTGCAGGAGACCGTGCGCGAGTACGGCATCGACCGGCACATCCGCTACGACCAGCGCGTCGTCAGTGCCGAGTGGTCGAGTGCCGATAACCAGTGGACCGTGCGGGTCCAAGCCGACGGCGAACAACGCGACATCACCTGCTCGTTCCTGTTTGCCTGCAGCGGCTACTACAACTACGACGAGGGCTATTCGCCCGAGTTCCCCGGCGCGCAGGACTTCACCGGCACCGTCGTGCACCCGCAACACTGGCCCGAGGACCTCGACTACACCTGCAAGCAGGTCGTCGTCATCGGCAGTGGTGCCACCGCAGTGACTCTCATTCCGGCGCTTGCGAATTCGGGTGCCGCACACGTGACCATGCTGCAGCGCTCACCCACCTACATCGGGGCGCTGCCCGATGTCGACCCGTTCGCCAGCAGGGTCAGCAAGGTACTGCCCGACAAACCCGCCTACGTGGTGAACCGGTGGAAGAGCATCCTGTTCCAGTCCGCCCAGTACCGGTTGGCCCGGCGCTTCCCCGACTTCATGCGCAAGCAGTTGATGACGATGGCGCAGCGCCGGTTGCCGGAAGGCTACGACGTCGAGAAGCACTTCGGCCCGGCCTACAAGGTGTGGGACGAGCGACTGTGCCTGGCCCCCAACGGCGATCTGTTCCGGACCATCCGCAAGGGCCACGCCGAGGTGGTGACCGACACCATCGAGCGTTTCACCGCGACGGGGATCAAGCTGAGCTCCGGGCGTGAACTGGAAGCCGACATCATCGTCACCGCAACGGGTCTGAACCTCCAGCTCTTCGGTGGGGCGGAGATCCGCAAGGACGGGCAACCCCTGGACCTGACCACCACCATGGCTTACAAGGGCATGATGCTCTCCGGCGTGCCGAACATGGCGTTCACGATCGGTTACACCAACGCCTCGTGGACCCTCAAGGCCGACCTGGTCTCCGAATTCGTCTGTCGCGTACTGAATCACATGGATGCCGGCGGATTCGATCACGTCGAACCCGGCAGTCCGGACGCCGGGGTCGACGAACGTCCGCTGCTGGACTTCACGCCCGGGTACGTACTGCGCGCGCTGGACCGTCTGCCCAAGGCCGGCTCACGGGCGCCGTGGCGACTCAAGCAGAACTATCTGCTGGACCTTCGGTTGATCCGGCACGGCAAGGTCGACGACGAAGCGCTGCAGTTCTCCAGACAGCTTGCGGCGGTGCGGGTTTAGCCAGCCGGGGTGACGACGATACCGTCGTCGTCGCTGTAGGCAAGCTCACCCGGGGTGAAGGTGACGCCCCCGAAACTCACGGGCACATCGCGCTCGCCGGCACCGGTCTTTGTGCTCTTGCGCGGATTGGTGCCCAGCGCCTTGATGCCGATGTCGAGGGTGCGCAGCGTCGAGGCGTCGCGTACCGCGCCGTGCACGATCACGCCGGCCCAGCCATTGGAGCGCCCCAACTCGGCGATGACATCGCCGACCAGGGCGGCGTGCACGGATGCCGCACCGTCGATGACCAGAACGCGGCCGTCGCCGGACTCGGACAGTACCGACTTGAGCAAGGCGTTGTCTTCAAAGCAGCGCACCGTGCTGATCGGCCCGGCGAACTCCTGGCGACCGCCGAACTGGCGGAACTGGACATCGCAGCTGCGGACCTCGGGTCCGATGTCGTCGACGAGGTCGGCGGTCGGGCGGAAGGCGACGGTCACCGACGCAGCCGCCGGATGAGCAACGCGAGCAGGACGGTGACGGTCACCGACGCAGCCGCCGGATGAGCAACGCGAGCAGGACGGTGACGGCGAATGCCACCGCGAACGGCAGCGGGGACCGGCCCGGCTCCGGGACGGCCGGTACCGACGGCGTCGACAGCGGGCTGGCGGCCTGCTCCACCGTCGACTTCGCGTTGGCGGCTGCTTCCCGGGCCGCCTCGGCGACCGGCGGGGATCCGTTGCCGGCGGCCAGTGCCGCGTGGGTGGCCGGTGCCTCGAGCGCCGGCGGGGCAACCTTCTTCGCCGGTGCCTTCTTCGCGGGCGCCTTCTTGGCGGGCGCCTTCTTCACCGCCTTCTTGGCCGGTGCCTTCTTGGCCGGAGCCTTCTTCGCGACGGCCTCCTCGGGCTGTTGCGGCTCCGGCGGCGTGGCACCACCCTGTTCGGGCTGGTCCTGAGCTTCTGCCATCGGGCTGCTCCTTTGCAGTGTCTTCTCACCTACGCCAAGCGGTACCCATCATGCCAGCGGGGTCGCAAGGACCGGCGGGCTAACCGGCAACCGAGAGTGCCGCGCCCAATGTCAGCGCGACAACCATCAGGGCGATCTCCCGCTGTGCCCGACCGCGCGACTGCGTCGCCGTGATCCGATGGGCCCGCGCGGCAGGGACCCAGCCAGACCTGTTCAGCCAGCCCAACAGCAGCAGCAGGGCCGCCACCAGAGCCTTGGCCAGCACCAGCCGGCCATAGCCCGTGGTCATCAGCGCGCCCGGACTGGCGACGGTGACCAGTGCGCCGAGCGTGCCCGCCGTCAGCAGCGCAACCACGCAGACCAGCGCCAGCCCGGAGAACCGCGGCAGTATCCGGGCCCACTGACCCCGGTGTTCGACGGTCAGCGCGATCGCGGCCAGGCCGCCGCACCACAGCGCCGCAGCAAGGATGTGCACGACGATCGCCAGCGCACCCACGGTGCCGTCGGCGAGATGCCCTGACACCGCGCGTGCCCCGAGACCGGTCGCGACGGCTGCCGCGACCACGATGCGCCCAGCGGTCTCACCCGGCCCGATGACGGTGGCGAGGATCGCGGCAGCCGCGCAGACCAGGCTGATCAGTCCTGCCCGCCCCGCGATCGTGGTGACGAACTCCGAGGCGGTGGCCAGCCGCAGATGTGACAGGGGAACGTCGGCGGCCTGCGCCGCCGAGATCGCCAACCGGACGCCTTCGGCCAGCAGCCACGTCACGCTCACCGTCAGCAGTGGACCGGTCGTGGCGCGCAGCATGTCCGCCCGGTGGCGCACCTCGTCGAGCGCGGGCACAACGGCCAGCCCGAGCGCAACGACGGCGGCGCAGTCGGCGACCGCCCGAACCGCCGACTGCGCGGGAGCGGCCTGGCCGCCGGCCAGCAGCCAGGCCAGCGCCCACGCCAGGGTGGCAGCGAGCGCCGCGCTCCCCAGGAGGTGTCGGCTGGTGGGTGTCACGCCCGGCGTCGTAGCGCCCACGCCGCACCGGCGGCGATGAGCAGCGCGGCACCGGCCAGGAATGGCCACACCGGCAGGCCCCCGTCCGACGCACTGGCGGCCGACGCCGACGGGCCGGGGGTGCCCGCACCGGCCGCCGTCAACGTGAACGACCACGAGCCGGAGACGACGTGGCCGTCCGCCGAGGTGACCCGGTAGTTCACCGTGTACGTGCCCGCAGGCCCGAGTGGGCGAACCCCGACGCTGACCGTTGCGCCCTGAACCTGGGCCGATCCGTCCGACCAGAGGTTGCCGTCCGGCCCCACCACGGTCATCGCGGCGAAGTCGGCCTGCAACTGCTCGTTGAAAGTGGCCGTCACCCGGCTCGGGCCGCCGGTGACCGACGCGTCAGGAGCGGGGTCTGCCGCCACCCGAACGGCATGCGCCCACGCCACGCCGGTCCCGCTGATCGCCATGGCGGCGACCAGCAGGACCGTGGCGAGCAGCTTCCTCACGTTCGGCGCCGGGCGAGTGCGACGCCGACGCCGATCGCGCCGACCAGCAGTGCACCCCCGGCCAGGGCTCGGGCGGTGTTGTCCGGGGCGGCGGCGGGCTCGGCGGCGGGGGCGGCGCTGACCGACGGTGCGGCCGACGCCGGTGGCGCCGTCGGCGTCGCGTGGTGTTCTTCTGCCTCGTGCGGTCCGGCGGCCAGCGTCAGCGCCGGTACGGGGAATTCGGGTTCGTCACCGTTGGCCAGCGGGGGCTGATCCCAGTGCACGGTGGTGCCGTCGGCATAGGTCTGCACCACCGGGAACGTCACCGAGTCGGCATCGGGCAGCTGCACGGAGATCGGGAACAGTTCGAACTGCCCGGCTCCGATGCCCGCGTTGGGTGTCGCGGTGAACGTGACCGACCGGTATGCGCCGTCCGGGTTGCGGTCCAGCTTGGCCGTCCAGCCTGCCAGCACATCGGTGCTCGCCGACGAGACGTTGGGCAGCGTGATCGTGACTTGTGTTGTGGGAGAACCCTTTTCCGACTCGTTAGGCACCTGGAAGGTGACCAGCGCGTCGTCGCCCCGGATGGCATGGTCGGACTCGACATGGACATGGGCGCCTGCGCTCGCCGCAGCGATCCAGGCCCCGAGGGTCAAGGTGGCGGTAACCGCGGCCGTCTTGAGGGCGCGCGGCACCAACCGATGGTGGGTCGTCATGAATTTGTGCTTTCTGTTGTCGAAGTTTCGCGGATTCGGGGTCAACGCCAGGCGGGCGGCCCTCGATGCGAAATCGACACGGCGACAATAAGTCTGGACTGCAATGGGTGATCGGCGCGGGTCGGCCGTCGCGGCTGGCGGACCATCGGCCGGTGGCTGGGGCGCCCGCCGGGAGCCTGCAGCACGCTCGACAGCGTCCGATACAGCCGCTCGGCGCCGGCCAGTAACAACCCGCCGGCCACCACGGCGAGCAGGTGCGCCGACAGCATCGCAGAATCGGGCGACCCGCCGTGGACATGGCCTGCTGCGGCCAGGACGACGTGTCCGAGGACCTGACCCAGCGCCAGCATGGCAACGAGGACGACGGGTTCACCGGCCCGCCGCACCGAACTGGCCAGCCCGCCGACACCGGCCGACACAAGCAGCAGCAGCGCCAGGGCCGCTCCTGACATCGCCGCTCCGGCGGCGCCGTGAGCGGTTACGGCCAGCGCAGCTGTCAGCGATCCGACGGCCACCCCGCGCAGCGCGGCGGGATCAGCGGGCCGGATGGGCATGGGGGTCAGAGCACGCCGAGGCGGGCCATCAGGTCGGCGTCGATGCCGTCGAGCTGTTCGGAGATCGCGGCGTGGGCTTCCCGTCGTCGCGGGCCCGGCATGTTCTCGGCTGCCGTCACAGCCGCCGACAGCGAGCTCAAGCGCTCGGTCATCGCGGCGACGAACTGTTTGGTCTCGGCGTCTTTGGGCTTCTTGTCGGCCACCGCGCGCAGCGTGCTCTCCGCCCCGGCGATCCGCGCGGACAACTGCCCGCCCTGACCGGAGAACTGGCCGAGCTGGCTCAGCGGGACACCGAGCCGGTCTGCGCGACGCTCGTCGATAACCCCCCGCGCGGCGATGGCGGCGCGGTAGGCGATCGGCACGACGACCGGGGCCAGCAGCCGCGAGACCGTCAGGGCTCGGCGGATCCGGGCAGGGGACAGGAGTTTGCCCTCGCGGGCGGCTTTCAGCTCGGCCTGGGCAACCTTCACCGAGGCCCGGTCGGAGTCGCGGGCGGCCTTCAGCTGAGCGTTGATCGCCCTGTTCTCGGCACGCTCGGTAGCCTTGATTCGCTTGGCCTCGTTCTTGGCGCCGAGCCGGGCTTCCAGCTTGGCGCGGGCCTTGATCGCGCGGGCTTCCGCACGACGGGTCGCACGGCTTTTGCGCTTGGTGAACAGGCCCATCCCTGCTGCCTCCCGGGTAGGTCGTCGGCGATCGGCGAGGTGGCCTCGCGACCAGGTGTTCCCACCCTATCGCCCGGCCCAAGGCGGCAGTTCACGACCTGCGCCTATGCCACAATGATCGGGAAGCTTCCGACTCGGCGCACCGTACGCGCCGCTAACTCGAGGAACCCTGTGAACCGGTCGTCCGTGAGGGCCGCTGCGATTAGCTGGATGATCGCCGGCGGCGTGCTCTACGGCGGTGCGGGCACGCTGGCGGCAGTACCGGCCGCGGCGGAACCCGGCACGGTGAATAACGGGCCGGCGACAGCCGACACCGACGCCGGTGAGCCCAGCAACGACCAGGGTGCCATTAACGTCGGTGGCCACCGCCCTCGTCGACCGGGCGGCGGCCACGGCGGCACAGACACCTCCGCCGACACCGCCTCGCCGAGCGTCGAGGGTGGCCAGGTCCCCGCCGCCGGTCGTCCCGGAGCGCACCGCTTTCCGCGGGCCAACCAGCTGCCGGCACTCCCGATCCGACCGGGCGCCGCCGCAGCGGACGAGCCCGACCCGGACATCGAAGTCCCCGGATTCCCCGAGGATCCCGAGTACCCGAACTGGCCTTGGCCGTGGCCGCCGTGCGACCACGACCCCGGAAACGGCGGGAATGGCGGAAGTGTCGGATCGCCGGCCCCCAGCGTCGGCATCGCCCGACCGCCGCAGAGCGCGGGCGGTGGAAGCGGCGGCGGGATCGGCTTCCCGCCGGTCACGGTCCCGACGGTCCCCGGGGTCCCCACTGAGCCGACTCCCGTCAGCGCCGGTGGCGAGCACGCCGCGCCTGCTGCCACCGGCGAGCCGGCCACCCTCGAGATGCCGCCTTTGATCGGGCTGCCGCCCGTCTTCGAAGCCCCGCTGCGCCCCGTCGGTGGACCCAACGGAAATGCCCCGGCCGAATCCGGGCCGGGCCGCGGCAATCCGGTCAAGGAGCCCGCTACCGGGCGGGAGCGACTGCCCGCCAGCGTCGGCAGCGGTACAGAAGCAGCGCCGTCCTTTAGGGTGGGCTATCCCGAATACCTTCGGGAGGCCAAGATTGGGGAGGTCGCCGCGCTGGCGCTGCCGGGATTCGCCGGCCTCCTCGCCCTGACGGCCCTTGGCGGTGTCTTCGGATACCGCCAAGCCAAAGCCGGACATGGCGTACGGGCCGCAGGCACCGCACGGTTCATGCGCTAACGGTAGGTAAGGGCGTCCACCACCCGCAGCCGACCGGGGAAGGGGTTGAGATGTCGGCGAGTCGCCAAGTCACCAAAGCGGTGAACGACGTCCTGGACCTGGCTCCCCGGCACGGCGAGGTCTCACTGATCCGCCTGGTGGCGGCCGTCAGCGAGCAACAGGGCAGGCCCATCGAGATCACCATGGCCGATCTGCCGCCGGGGGTGTGCGGCCAGTGGCGCCAGTACGCCGATCACGACGTGTTCCTGATCCAGCACGGGCTGCCGACCTGGGACCGCACGCTGGCTCACGAACTGGGCCACCTGGTCCTGGGCCACTTCGGCATTCCCGTCACCGAAGCGGCCCGCGACGTCGCCGAAGTGGCCAGCGACGACCTGATCGGTTACATGCTCAACCAGCGCACCGGATGCATGGGCCCCAGCGGGGAGGATGCCGAGCAGGAGGCCGAGGACTTCGCGGCGCTTCTGCTCTACCGGCTCGGCCGACTCCCGTCGGACCGCTCCTCGATCGTGCAGGTCCGCCTCGGAGAGGCGTTTGGTTGATCGTCTGGGTGATCGCCGGTCTCCTGGGGATGGCCACCGGCCTGCGTATCGGGTGGGCACTGGTCAACAAACAGTCGGTAGTCAGCACCGCGATGATCGTCGCGCTCGGCAGCCTGGCTCTGGTGGCTGCTCTGAACTGGCCTCCGTTGACGCTGTTGCTCGATACCACCCTGCACTGGGCGAACATCTCGATCGGCCTGAGCCAGGTGGCGCTGATCGCATGTGCGGCGGGCAGTTGCGTGATGATCACCACGGTCGCCTCCACCCGGAGCCCGGCGGCCACCCGGCGAATCGCGATCGTTCAGTACGTGATCGCGGCGGCGATCGCGGTCGTCACCCTGGTGCTGTTCTTCGCCGGCGGCGAGCAGCCCGAGATGGCCCCGCAGGAGTACCTGAGCCGCAACCTCGGCTCGTCGAAGACCTCGCTGCCGTGGTTGTTGCCGTTGCTCTACGTGTTGCTCGCGCTGACGTTGGTGCTGTGGGCGGGTATGCGGAACTCCAACCGGACCCGTCGGGGGCGCGCATTGTTCGTGTTCACCCTCGGTATCGCGCTGATCGTCGCAGCCAGCGCGTTCTTCCTGATCCGCGCGGTGGGCAGCACCCAGCTGGTCGGGGTGGGCACGGCCGCCACCCTGCTGGGGGCGGCGATGGCGATCGTCGCGGCCGGATCGCTGTTGCCGGCCATCGAGGACTGGTTCGGCGGTCGGCGCGAACTCAAGCTGATCGACCCGCTGCTGCAGGAACTGGAACGCCGCCAGCCCGACGTCGGCATCGGTGAACGCCCCCGCGGCCCGCTGGTCTTCCGGGTCGCCGAACGGCTGTCGCTGATCTCTGACGCGTTGTACCTGGAGGCCACCGTGGCTCAACGGGCGCACGCCGGCCGATCCGACCACACCACGCTGGACGTGCTCACCGATGCGCAGCGGCCGATGGTCAGCCCTACCGAGCAGGCTGCCGCGATCGCGGCCTGGATCGACGCCGGCCGGAAAACCCCGCGACTGGCCAATCCGGCCGCCGAGGGGGAGTTCCCCGGTCTTGAGTGGCTGCGGCAGCCGGAGAACTACTCCGACCGGGAATGGATCCTGGAAATCGCCCGTCAGTACCGCGTACTGACGGCGCTCAAGACCGCCTGAACAGCAGTTCGATGTTGCCGCGACTCCCAGGAAGGGAGTGGCGGGCTAATCGTCGAGGTGCTCCTGGCGGCGCAGTTCGTCGACCTTGTGGACGATGTCCTGCTGGGCCTCCGGAGACAGTCCGACCGTCCGTGCGGCAATCCGGCGTACACCCTCGTCACGCATGTTCGCGAGCCACGTCAGCTCCTTGTCGAGCTTCTCGTAGTACTCATCGTCGGTGAAGTACGCCGGCTTGATTCGGAAGAAGTTGGCAAGCGCGGTCATCGTGGTCGACGACGGGTTGGTCCGGTTGCCTGAGCGCAGCTGCGACAGGTACGGGGCCGACATCGTGACACCTTCAGACTTGAGCGCGGCGATCACTTCGGCGGAGGTATGAGGGCCGCGGCCGGGCGGATATACCGTGTCGAACAGGCGATTCAGACGCGCCGAGAACGTCGTGCTCATCTCAAGGACCTCCGCATGCATAGAAGAGCGATCGTTTCCGTTGGCTTATTTGCTGATCATCGTAGCGACACATGTCCCGACAACCAAGTGCAAACTATCGCATAATTGACGCACGCGGTCATTATTGACCCCCGGGCAAACTTTTCCCGGCGTCCCCTGTACCACCGTCGCGGCCATTCCCGAATGGCGTTAGGCAAAGAATCCGGTGGTCGGGACGGGTATGGCTCAGCATTCCGCTCGCCACCGGACGGGGGGATACCGCCGGTACCACTGGGCAACCACCTACGGAATCAGTTGCCGTCAGTATTCGCTTTGCTGCGCGGAGCTGTCGGGCCGCGGCGGGGTGGCCGGGGCATCCTCGTGCCGCCGGGCACGCCACAGCCGCACCCCGCCGGCCACAGCGGCGGCCAGGGCCACCGTGCCGGTCGCGGCGATCGCGACCGGGCGCCAGCCCAGCGCGGCATCAAACAGCATCCACAGGCCGAACAGAAGGAACAGCAGGCTGGCCATCACGTGCAGGAGGCGCTCGGGGAGGCGGCGATTCAGGAGACGGCCTGCCGCGATCGCCACCCCGTCGGCGAGCACCATGCCCACGGTCGCACCGATCCACACGCCGGCCCAGCTGTAGTCGCTCGCCAGCGCGACTGTGGCCAGCATCGTCTTGTCACCGAGCTCAGCGAGCACGAAGGAGGACACCACCGCGAACACGACGAACCTGGGCTCGGCGGGCGGCTGGGCGGTGTCGGGATCCTCGTCGTCGCCGGACTTCTCGCGCCAGGTCCACCACGCGAACCCCAGGAAGGCGATCGCGGCCGCGAAAGCGATCGGACGCTCGGGCAGCGTCAGCCCGAGGAAGTGGCCGATCATCACCGACACACCGTGAACCAAAAACGCCGCGATACCGACGCCGCTCAGCACCACCCACCATTTATGGCGCAACGCATAGGTCATGGTGATCAGCTGGGACTTATCGCCTAGTTCCGCGAGGAAAACCACCCCAAGACTGACCAGGACTGCAGTGAGCATCTGCCACGACCTTCCGACACGTCGCCCGTGGGCGGCGCGCACGCGGCCGCCGGGCATCCGGTCGAAGGTCTCACCCACCGGACCAGAGGTCCGGTTCGCCGGCCGGGCTTTCGCCAGTATGTCGACACGACGATTGGGGGCTACTCCCCTTCGCTGACGGGTCCAACGCTAGCGGCGTTGATGGGGGTGCGCCAGCCGGGGAGCGAAGTTCGGGTCACCGTAATTCGTCGTCGCGAGCTACCGAAACCCGTCTCGCCCAATCCTGCTACGCCGCAAGCAACATCGCCAGGATCGCGGTGTCCGGATGGCTGATCGGGTCGACACCCACCCGGCTGACCATGCTGGTGATGGTGCCGTCGGACTCGGCCTCGACCCAGGCGGCCCGATGCTCGAGCCCCAGATGTGGCAGTCCAGGCAGCAGCACGCATCCCGACGCGGCACCGGAACATTCCGGCAGCGACGGCATGGTTTCCGACGGCGGGTGCAGCATGAGTAGGGCCGGGGGCTGCCGGTCGGCGAAATGTCCTGGCGGAACGGCTGATTCACCCACCACAGTGCCCTCGGCGAGTACGAGGCCGACGGTACCTGGCTGGGGTCTGTCGGGGAGTTCTTCCCGGACACCGAAAATCGTTGTCGTGGAAAGCAATCCGGGCAGCGATGCCACTCGGACCGCGACCATTAGAAGTTGCGCCCATTCCTTGGTGGAGTTCGGCCACCGGCCTGAGACGACGAAGCCCTTGAGGGCACCGCGAGAATGAAAGGGGGCGACTTCAACTGCTGGCCCGGATCCTGTATCCATCTCGCCTCCGCGACACTTCAGTACTTCTTCGTGCGACACGACAGCGGGTCGGTTCGGATCAGGATGAGGCACCGTGCGGTTGGCACGCAAGAGGACACGAGTGCTAACGGGGCATGAACTGAATCTGTCTGGCCGAATGCGGCGTTCTCAGAACAGGACGATCAGGGCCAGAATCCCGAGCAGGACCAAGGCGATGAGTCCAGCGCGCATCGCGGCCATCATGTACGAGCGGTTGCATGTCGACGACGATGCGTACCACTGCGATGGCTGCGGTGTGGACCGCGGCCCCACTGATTGCGACGCCATCAAACCGTCCTGACCTGTGTGTTCAACTACCGCGCTTGGTGAAATTTGTCACAGCACCAAGTGTGAGCGCGATCATAACCCCTCGTGTAGCCGGAGGAAAATCCGGCGGGCGCTGTGCCGTCGGATACGGATCATGGTGAGCAGAATCGCCGTGATTGGTCTGCCCTGTCGGTGGGTATTTGCCTGCCAAGAGCTGACCGCCAAAATGGCGTCCGGCGTGTCGCGCGGCGCGTCGCGGCCCGTCCTCATGCGGTTAGGACACCAACCGATTTCGCTCGGCCATGATCAACCTGTTGATCGCACCTCCCGACGGCCCCTCGGTTATCCACAAGTTCCGGACCGCCGCACGCCCGCATAGTGCGCTAAGTGGCACTATGCCCGCCTCAGGTGTTGTGGATAAACCTGTGGAAACTGTGGATAGCCGGAGGATTGCTGTGGCGGTGCGGCCGCCTAAGCGGCACTGCGTGCCAGAATCGGCAGCCAATCCGCTGCGGAATCCGCAGGCAGATCGGGGCTCCGGTCAAGCGGAGGCGATCACGGCTCGCTTCACCACCGGGCGCCGCCGTCATCGCTAGGCTGGTCCGGTGATTCAGGTGTGTTCCCAATGCGGGACGCGGTGGAATGTGCGGGACCGGCAGCGTGCCTGGTGCCCGCGCTGCAACGGTGCGCTGCTGGCACCGAGTAGTCCGCCCGACCCGCGCTGGGATCCGCGCGCGACGACGCACCCGCCGACACACCCGCCGACGCAGCAGGGCAACACGCCGCGTCTGCCATCCGGATTTCGCTGGATCGCCGTCCGTCCCGGTCCGCCGCCCCCGCCTCGGCGGCGACGTCGACCGCTGGGCCCGACCCCGCGCTATTTCACGATCCCGCGCTGGGGACTGTACGACCAGCTCACGCCGCAGGCCCCCGCCGAGCAGACCGCCGTCCGGCGTGGCCCCGCACCCACGACGGTCCGCGCCGCGCTGCTCTCGGTGGCCACCATCTTCGGCCTGGCCGCCGCAGTCCACATCGTTCGTTACGTGCTGCTGCTGATCAACCGCACCTCGCTGCTGCCCCCGCTCGTCGCCGGTGGGGCCCTGTGGCTGGGTGTGTTGGTCAGCCTCGCCGCGATCGTGGCGGTGATCCTGGCAGCGGTCGTCATGACGTCGTGGCTGATCGCCCGGCGGTCGGCGGTGTACCAGTTCCGCGGCCAGGAGGACCCCCGCCCGGCCTGGGCCTTGTGGGCCGGCTGCCTCGTGCCCGTCGTGAATCTGGTCTGGGCGCCGGTCTTCGTCCTGGAACTTGCCCACGCCGAGGACTCCCACGCCCGGCTTCGCCCGCCGATCACCGCGTGGTGGATCGCGTGGTTGTTCTCCACCGGCATCTCGATCTTCGGCATCGCGACGAGCTTCACGACCGAGCCGCAGGGCATCGCTGACAACACCGTCACGGTGATCATCGCCTATCTGGTCGGCCTGGCCACCGTCGTGTTGTTGTGGCGGGTGTTCGACGGATTCGTCCGCAAGCCGGTCGAGCGGCCGCTGCACCGGTGGGTGATCGTCGCCGATGATGAGCCGGCGCCTGTCGAATCCGTCGCTGCGGTTGAGTCGGACCGACAGGAACCGGCAGCATAGGCCTATGACGACGGCCGACGGAGCCACCGGCGGGCACCCTTTCGTGGTGGCCCACCGTGGTGCGTCGGCCGATCGGCCCGAGCACACCCTGGCGGCCTACGAATTGGCCCTGCAGGAGGGCGCCGACGGCGTCGAGTGCGATGTGCGGCTGACCCGCGACGGTCACCTGGTCTGTGTCCACGACCGCCGCGTCGACCGGACCTCGACCGGTAGCGGACTGGTCAGCGAGATGACGCTGGCCGAATTGAAGCGGCTGGACTGGGGCGCGTGGCACAGCAGCTGGCGCGCTGACGGCACTCTCGGGGACACCGGCCTGCTCACTCTCGACGACCTGGTTCGCCTGGTCCTGGACTGGAACCGGCCGGTCAAGCTCTTCATCGAGACCAAGCACCCGGTGCGCTACGGCGCCCTGGTGGAGAGCAAGGTCCTGGCCCTGCTGCACCGCTACGGCATCGCTGCCCCGCTGTCGGCAGACCTGTCGCGCGCGGTGGTGATGTCGTTCTCGGCCGCCGCGGTATGGCGCATCCGCCGGGCGGCCCCCCTACTGCCGACCGTGCTGCTCGGTGAGACGTCGCGTTACCTCGGCGGCAGTGCGGCGACCACCGTCGGGGCCACCGCCGTCGGACCCTCGATCGCCACCCTTCGCGAGCATCCTGAACTCGTCGATCGGGCGGCCGCCCAAGGCCGGGCGATGTACTGCTGGACCGTCGACCACTACGAGGACGTCGGCTACTGCCGCGACCTCGGTGTCGGCTGGATCGCGACGAACCACCCGGGCCGCACGAAAGCCTGGCTGCAGAACGGGCTGACCGTCCCGGGCCCCGACTAGGGCTGGGCGTCGAGCACTTGCTGCGGGATCGGCGCATCGGTGCGCAGCGCGTCGAACAACTGTTGTGCGGCATCGGAATCCCACACCACGACCGAACCGGAGTCGTTGCCGGTGAACTCGCCGATCGGCACCGTCAGCGCGGTGGTCGACCCGTGCAGAGCCCACCCCAGACGGGCGAGATCCCAGACGCGCTCGCCGTCGTCGACGGTCAGTGACGCGACCGCGGCGTGTGGCACCGAATACCAGCGCCACGGGTTGAGCCACACCGCCGGACTACTGGCCCGATGCAGCAGGGCGGACATGAACTCGCGCTGGTGGATCATCCGGTCCAGGTCGGCCCGCGGGGTGGCCCGGCTGCGGACGTACCCGAGCGCATTGCGTCCATCCAGCGTCTGGCAGCCCGGCGGCAGCTCGATTCCGGCCAGCGGGTCGCTGATTGGTTCGGCCGGGCACACCTGCACACCGCCGAGGGCATCGACCAGACCGGCGAAGCCGCCGAAGCCGACTTCGGCGTAGTGGTCGAGGCGCAGCCCGGTGGCCTGTTCGACGGTCTGCGCCAGCAGGGCGGCCCCGCCCTCGGCGAAGGCGGCGTTGATCTTGTCCTGGCCATAGCCGGGGATCTCGACGTAGGAGTCGCGCGGAATCGAGACCATCGTGGTGGGCGCACCCGACCCCAGTGCGGGGATGTGCACCACCAGGATGGTGTCGGTGCGGCCGTTACCCAGGTCGCCGCCGGTGGTCAGCTCGGCCTGCTGTTCGGGGGTCAGCCCCTCGCGGCTGTCGGAGCCGACAAGCAGCCAGGTGGTACCCGCGCCGGCGGCGGGCCGTGCGGTGTCGGTGTCGGTGTAGGCACTGAAGACCGGAATGCGACGCAGGGTCGAGTCGATCCAGAACGCGGTACCCACTAGCGCGGTGACCGCTGCCAGCAGCAGCACCATGAGGGTCACGAAAATCCTTCGGCCCCAATGCTTTTTCTTCTTCGGCCGGCTGGGTTTCGGGGGAGTGGGCGGAGCCGGGGGTGGGCGCCGGGTGACCGGTGGCGGCGGGGGCGGGGGTCGCCGGGGTGGGGGAGCCGGCGGCGGTGGACGTCGCGGTGGCGGTGGGGGAGGTGAGGGCGGAACTGGGGTAGCCCGATAGCCGGGGTTGCGCGGGATCATCTGTGGCGGCTCGCGGCGTGGCCCCAGCGACGGCGGCCGCGGTGGGGCGGGCCGTGGGATGGGCGTGGTGGGCTGATCCGGCACAGGCCGGTTCGGCCAGTCGTCGCTCACCGGTGTCAATTTACGTGGCTGGATTACTTCAACCAGCCAAGTTGGCCGGCCAGCAGGGCATAGCCGACGAAAGCGACGGTGTCGATGACGCCGTGGGCGATCACCAGCGGCCACAACCGCCCGGTGCGAGTCCAGGTGTAGCCGAACACCAGACCCATCACGAGATTGCCCAGGCCCGCGCCGAAGCCCTGGTAGAGGTGGTAGGTCCCGCGCAGCACACTGGTGGCGAGGATCGCCCGGTTCTCGGTCATGCCCAGCTGCTGGAGCCGGGTGATCAGATAGCCGACAACCACGACTTCTTCGGCGAATCCGTTGGCGAAGGCGGCCAGGATCAGTACCGGGATCCGCCACCAACTGCTGTGTAGCGCCGACGGCTCCACGTCGGCGTTCATGCCCAGCCAGCGCGCCGCCAGGTAGAACAGCAGCCCCGGTATGCCGATCAGTGCGGCCAGGCCCAGCCCGCCGAGAACGTCGGCGCGCCAGCGCAGTCTGCCGAGCCCGAGCCGGGCCGGGGAGATCCCGCCGCGCCACAGCAGGTAGAGGGCGAGTGCTCCCCAGGCGACGAGCTGGGCGATCGTCGCGAGGTTCAGTCCCAGGTTGATCAGGTCGTAGCGGGACAGGTTCTCGTTGAGGCGCACCCGGCGTCCGGCCAGACCTGACAGCACCGCGTCGATGAGCTGGAGGACGGCGATCGCCGCGCTCACCCCGAAGCTGACGGCGAGCATGACGCCGACCTCGATCGTGAGTCCCCGCCGGCTCTCGGCCGATTCGTCGGGGGGCGCGCTCACCCCGCCACGGTAGCGGCCCTAGATTCGGCGCGCCCTCAGCCCGTTGACGAACGGGCAGCCCATCAGCACGCGGATCGCCCGGCCCAGGCCGCCGACATCGTGCACCGGGGCGGGAAACGGCAGACGCACGTCATGGTCGCCGTCGGCGTTCTCGACCCGCAGCCGAACCCCGTACCGGTCCAGCCCGAGGGGACGGACCTGCCCGCGGCGCAACGGCGCGGGCAGCTTGCCCGCCAGCCGGGCGAGTACCTCGGGGTGGTCGCTGTCGAGGTGCTGCAACCAGGCCGCCTCGAACTCGCAGAACGGGTCTGGCCGGGCGGCCAGCAGCTCGGCGATGCCGACCGGCTCGGCGCCGGAGGCGTCGGCGACGACGACGGACTCCACCCCGAGTAGCAGCAGGCTCTGCCCGGCGCCGATGTCGAGCAGTGCGGGGTCGGGATGCTCGGCGGCGATCATGTCGACCAGCTCCCGCACGGCGTGTGCCGGCACCGGGTGGACGCGCCCGCGCACCCAGACCAGCGACCGCACCGGTTCCCGAAGCGGCAGGGGTGCATAGTCGGTGAGCTCCAGAACGGCGGCCACACCGTCGCTGCGGGTGTCGCCGGCGGCCTGGGCCATCGCCGAGTCACTGGGCACAGTCAGGGCGAACGATCCGTCGGCCATCAGATGATGCAGGGGAGCGGCAGCCGGCGGTACCGAGTCGGCGGCCAGGATCGCACCGGTGGCACGCATACAGGCGCTACGCACGCGTTCGGCGGTGGTCGGTGTTGAGAGCGTCGCTGAGGTCATCGCGCACCTTCCGTTAGTGAGGTAAGCCTAAGTTAACTTCGACGAGTGAGCGGCGCAAGGCTTACGCGCGGTGTGACCGGATAGGGTTGAGACGTGGTGCGCATCGCCTTCCTCGGTCCCGAGGGCACGTTCACCGAAGCGGCGCTGTTGAAGATGATCGCCACCGGCGTGGTCCCCGGCGGCAGTGACGTGCAGCCGCAACCCGAGGACAGCACACCGGCAGCGCTGGAGGCGGTCCGGTCCGGCGCGGCGGACTTCGCATGCGTGCCGATCGAGAACTCCATCGAGGGCAGCGTGCTGCCGACCCTCGACAGCCTCGCCGCCGGTTCGCCGCTGCAGATCTACGCCGAACTGACCCTCGACGTCGCGTTCAGCATCGTCGTCGGCGACGGTGTCGGCGCCGAGAGCGTGCGCACCGTGGCGGCCTTCCCGGTCGCCGCCGCACAGGTACGCCGCTGGCTGGCCGACAACCTGCCAGGCGCGCAGATCGTTCCGGCCAACTCCAACGCCGCCGCCGCACAGGACGTGGCCGACGGGCGCGCCGATGCCGGTGTGAGCACCGCACTGGCTGCCCGGCGCTTCGGTCTGTCCACTCTGGCCGACGGCGTCGTCGACGAACCCAACGCCCGCACGCGGTTCGTCCTCGTCGGCACCCCGGGCCCACCGCCGGCTCGCACCGGGGCCGACCGCACGTCGGTGGTTCTGCGCATCGACAGCGCCCCGGGTGCGCTGGTGTCGGCGATGAGCGAGTTCGGAATCCGCGACATCGACCTGACCCGCATCGAGTCCCGGCCGACCCGCACCGAACTGGGTACCTACATCTTCTTCCTGGACTGTGTCGGGCACATCGACGACAGCGCGGTGGCCGAGGCGCTCAAGGCTCTGCACCGGCGCTGCGCCGGTGTCCGCTTTCTCGGGTCCTGGCCGACGGAGTCGGCCGCCGGCGCGGTGCCACCCCAACTCGACGATTCCGACCGCTGGCTGGCCCGGCTGCGTCAGGGCGATGCGACATGAGCGGACGTCTGATCCTGGTCCGCCACGGCCAGTCCCACGCCAACGTCGAGCGTCGCCTGGACACCCGGCCGCCGGGTGCCGACCTCACCGATCTCGGCCGTGACCAGGCCCGTGCGTTCGCCCGCGACAGCGAGCGGCCGCCCGGCCTGCTGATCCACTCGATCGCGCGGCGCGCGGCGCAAACCGCCGCCGAGATCGGCGCCGAACTGCGGGTGGACCCCGCGGAGTTCGAGGGCATCCACGAGGTGCAGGCCGGTGACTTGGAGAACCGCAACGACGAGGACGCGATCGCCGAGTTCAACGCGATCTACCAGCGCTGGCACGAAGGCGATCTCGACCTCGCGATGCCCGGTGGGGAAACGGCGCGCGACGTGCTCGACCGCTACCTGCCGGTGATCACCGACCTGCGGCTGCGCTACCTCGACGACCACGCCTGGCACGAGGACATCGTTGTGGTCAGCCACGGCGCGGCGATCCGGCTGACCGCGGCGACGCTGGCCGGCGTGGAGCACAGCTTCGTCCTCGACAACCATCTGGCCAACACCGAGTCGGTGGTACTGGCACCCATCACCGACGGCCGCTGGAGCTGCGTGCAGTGGGGATCGAAGAAACCGCCGTTCTACCCCGAGCCGGACGTCCATCCCGTCGAGGACGCACTGGAGTCCGCCGATCCGATGGGCTGAGGGCCCCAGTTCAGACGGCGACCCGTTCGAGGGTTTGCTGGACGCAGTCGCAGCCGACGGTCTCGCAATCAATCACCAGCCCGTGCAGAATTAGCTCCGGAGCCTCGCAGCCGTCGTCGGTGCATTCCGCGCGATACCGGGAATGACGAATCAGAGTGCCATGACAGTGTGCGAGCCCTGCGGCACAGTCTCGGCAGTTCATCCCCATAGTCCGTTCATAACATCCGGCTCCGACAAAGAGGCGTTGCCGCGCGGGAGTCGATGGCTGCGCTTTACGCCGCGGGCGAAAGCGGGATGCAATTGCTGGCGAGGTGAGTTATGTTTAGTACCCTCAGCCCTTCGGGGGTGGGCTGGTTAACTGCCGGGCCAGCCAGCGTTATTCAATTACACGGCCTAGAAAGTTAGGACTGACCATGATGTCACGTCGTCTGACGCGCCAGATTGCACTTGTTGCTGGCGGTGTCGCGATCGTCGGTATGGGGACCCTCACTGCTTGCAGCAAGGACAAGGAGAAGGCTCCGGAGACCACGTCGCCCACGAGCACCTCTGCTCCCGCGCCGTCGCCGACCGAGAAGGCCGTGTCGCCTGGTGGCGCCAACTCCTTCACCCCCACGGTCAAGGCTCCGCCGGCACCGACCGCGCTGCCCGGCAACGTCATCACTGGCGGTAACTGAGCCGCTCGGCCAGCAACCGTCCGCAGCTCCTGCTGACCGACAGTGAACCGAAGCCATCGTTCACGGACGCTGTCCGTCGTAGGGCTGCTGACGGTGCTGGCCATCGGCGCGGCACTGGTCGCTGATCTTCGCCACCCCTTGGCCCCGGCCGAGGCGGTCGGCACGATCAGCGGCCCGTACGCGTCTCTGCTGGCGAGTTCGACGGACCTCGGTCCGGCTCGAACCAATCACGTCCAGCTCACCGTGGCCCTGCGTGCTGCCGACCGACCCGATCTCTTGATGGGGTGGGCGCAGCAGCAGGGCCTTTCGGTGCGCTGGCGCCCCGGCGACACCTGGGCCATCGTCGAAGGTGAACCCACCGCGGTGGCGGGGGCCTTCGACGTTGACGTTCACGACTATCGCGGCAAGCGCGGCCAGGTGTTCTATGCCTCCCCGCAGCAGCCGGTCGTCCCGTCCGGGTTGCGCGTCGAGGTGGCCGAACTCGGCCGGATTCTCGGCTACACACCGCACCACGAGTCGACGCCGTCGGTGATGCCACTGGAAGTGCCCGACCAAGGCCTGACCCCCGGCGGCATACTGCGCACCTATAACGCAACACCGTTGCGTGACAAGGGTTTCAGCGGCAAAGGCCAGACCGTCGTGGTGTTCGCATTCGACGGGTTCGACCAGGCCGACCTCGACATGTTCGCCACGACGTTCAACCTGCCCAAGTTCACCCCGGACGTCGTCGGCGGCCAGCCGGAAGCCCGCCGCGGCGAAGCGACGATGGACCTCGAGGCGATCCACGCGATCGCCCCCGACGCCAAGAAAGTCCTCGTCAACGCGCGGCCCACCGTCGAAGGCGACGGGTCCTACGAGAAGATCGCCGCGCTGATGGAGGACACCGAGAAGCGGTATCCCGGTGCGGTGTGGAGTTTTTCGATCGGCTGGGGCTGCGACAAGCTGATCACCGCCGCCGACCTCGCTCCGGTGCGTGCGGCGCTGGCCAGGGCGCACAAGTCCGGCACCACCGCGTTCAACGCCAGCGGAGACCTCGCGGGCCTGGAATGCAAGGGCGGTCAGGAGTGGTCCTCGCCGCCGAGCACCAACGATGTGGGACTCGACGCGGTGGCTTCGATGCCGGAGATGACCGACGTCGGCGGCACCACGTTGTCGACGGACACCGACGGCACGTGGCTGGCCGAGCAGGCGTGGTTTGACGCGCCCCTGTCGCAGGGCACCGGCGGTGGGGTATCCGCGTTGTTCGAGCGCCCCGACTGGCAGGAGAACGTCACGGTGACAACGGGTGCCGGCCAGCGCCTGACACCCGACATCGCCGCAGTCGCCGACCCGTTCACCGGCGTCAAGATCGTCTTCAACCAGCAGGTCGTGGTCGGCGGCGGGACCTCGCTGTCAGCGCCCATCTGGGCCGGACTGACCGCACTGATGAACCAATTCCTGATCAGCCGCAACGGGCGCCTCATCGGTGATTTGAATCCGCTGCTCTACCACATCGCCGAAGGCGCACCGTTTCGTGCGTTCCGCGATATCACGCTCGGCGGCAACGCCGTTGCCATCGCCGGCCCCGGGTATGACCTGGTGACCGGATTGGGTACACCTGATATCGCGAACCTCGCGCAGAACATTCTGGTGACGCAGAAGGTAATCGATTGACCAGGGGGAACCGCCCATGACTACCGATAGCGACACCGGTGCGAACGGCGTGCCGCGGGTCGAATGCTCCGTCTGCGAGATTGATGTCCCGGCAGGCGCATTCTGTGGCTACTGTGGCGGACACCTGACGTCGGAGCCCGGCCCGGGACCGAAGTGGTTGCGGCAGGACACCTTCGGGGCAGCACCCAACGAGAGTGTGCTACGGCCGTCGATCGCCAGTTCGTTGTTCCCGCACCTGCCCAATCAGTCGCGCACCCCATTCCGGATCGGCCTGGCGCTGGTGCTGGTCGGCTTGGTTGGCTTCGCGGTCCTGAAATTGCCGGCCGCACTGATAACCGTTGCGGCGCTGGGGCTCCCGTTGCTCTTCGTGCTCTACATCAGCGAATCCAGCGTGTACCGCGACGTGTCTGCGCTCTCGCTGGCGGTCGCCGCCCTGCTCGGTCTCGGTCTCGGTGTCGGCTGGGTGCTGCTGACCGGCGAGATGGTGGCCCGCGCGTACGGCGTCCCGATGGCGGCCGGCCTGGCCATCCATCACCTGGTGCGGGAAGGCGTCATCATCCCCGCGGGCGGGATGATCCTGATGCTGGTGCCGACCTTTGTCGTGCGGCTGATCGAGCGACGGTCTCGAGAGTCGTTGGACGGGTTCGCCATCGGCGCGCTGGCCGCGCTGATGTTCACCGCCGCCGCCACGCTGACGAGGCTGGCGCCGCAGTTCGCCACCGGTCTACTGGCTCACGCCCGCCCCTTCATGAGCCTTCTCGTCGAGGCTGTCATCTGCGGGGTGACGATCCCACTGACCGGCGCAGTGGCCGGCGGCATGGTCGGTATTGCGTTGTGGTTCAAGGGACAGACCGAGAATCCGCACGAACATCCCGCCCGCACCCGGGCGGCCCTGTGGCTGCTGGCGATCCTGGTCGTGCTGATCCACACCGGGGTCGCCATCACCGACATCGTCGGGATGCCGCAGATGCAGATGTTGGTGATTCACCTCGCGATGACGATCATCGTGCTGGTCCTGCTGCGGATTGCGTTGCAGATGGCGCTGTTACGCGAGGCCAAGGACCCGATTCAGGAAGATGAGCCGCTGCTGTGCGTGCACTGCGAGCACGTCGTTCCTGACATGGCGTTCTGCCCGGCCTGCGGAGTCGCTACCCGTGCGTCGTCGCGTTCCTCGCGCCAGGAGCGCCGGGAATCGCGACCAGTGCGCCAGGTCGTCGCGGAGGGTTCGTGAGCGATCCGAAGACGGCCGACCCCGACGAGGAGCTCTACCCCGGGTACGCGGTGCCGGCGGGGACCTACGTCGCCCCGGAGATCAAACGCACCGGGTTGGCCCGCACCGTCGGTGTGTGGACGGCCGGCATCGTCGTCGTGGCCGCGGTGCTCGTCGGGGTCTCCCTGACGGTCACCAAGAAGGCCCCGCGTTTCATGTGCCCGCCGGACTGTGGTCGGCCCCCCACCGGCACGCCGGTGGCCGCGCTGCCCCGCTATACCTCGCCGGATGGTTCGTTCTCGGTGTCGTATCCCTCGCCGGAGTCGGCCTACGAGGTCTCCCAGGACAAGCGCGGCATCACCGCGAAATTCACCGGCGGTGACACCGGCGTCCTGCAGCTGTTCTCCGAGCCCGCCCGGGGCCGCCAGCCCCGCCAGATCGCCCTGGATCTGCTCGCGAAGAAGTTCCCCGACGCCAAGATCGCCTACGAGATCCCCAATGCGATGGTCGGCTACCAGCCCGGCTACGGCGAGGTGGCCGACAGCTGGCCGCAGGGCACCTCCAACAGCTACATCCGGATCCGCACCGTGCTGCTGGTCGCCGTCAAGAACGATCTGGCCCTCGTAGCCGGCGCGGTTGGCCCGTATCACGCCTTCGGACCGGACTTCGGCCCTGGCCTGCCGTCGGGGGTCAACCTGCAGATCGCGCAGGACATGGGCAAGTACGTCAATAGCTTCACCTGGAAAGGTGACCCGGCGCGCTGAAAAGCGTTTAGCCCCAGCCGAGTTCGTGAAGGCGGTCGTCGTCGATTCCGAAATGGTGGGCGATCTCGTGGATCACCGTGATCGCCACCTCCTCGACCACGTCGGCGTCGGTGTCACAGATCTCCAGCAGGCTGTCGCGATAGATGGTGATGGTGTCGGGCAGTGCGCCGGCATAGCTCGAGTCCCGTTCGGTCAGCGCGATGCCCTCGTAGAGCCCGAGTAGATCGGGTTCTTCGGGATGGCGTCCTTCGACGAGCACCACCACGTTGTCGATGGCTGCTGCCAGTTCGGGCGGGATCAGATCCAGCGCGTCGGAAACGAGTTCCTCGAACCGCTGCGGGCTCATCTCTGCGGGCACTAAGCCGCCGGCGGGAGGATGACGGGCTCGACGGGGCCCGGCGGCGCTCCGGCGGGGGCACCACCTTCCATCGGCGGTGCGTCGTTCTGGGGCGCCGGTGCCGGAGCGGGGTCGCCATTGATGACGTTGCCCTGCGGCGGGGGAGCGGCCGGCGAACTCGGTGCCGCGGTCGAGGTGGGCGCCTGCGACTGGCTGGTCGGCGCGGTCGACTGCTGCGGGAGGTGCTGGGTCGGCCCCTGCTGCTGTTGTTGCTGCTGCTGGCTGCCGGAATACTGCGAGTTGTCGGTCTGCGACGGCGAGTAGGTGGTCGCCGGCGCCTCGGGCAGCAGCGGGATCGGCGGCATGTTCAGCCGCTCCTCGGGAATGTCCGGCGGCGGCACCGGCGGCAGCCCGTTGATCAGCAGCGGCCCCTTGGCCGGGTTGATAAGGGTGGCCCAGCCGCCGTTGCCCAGGGTGGCGCCGATGCTGCAGGACACCTGGTGGCTGCCCGCGGACCAGCTCGGCAGCGAGATCGTGCTGTAGATCAGCGTCAGCGTGGTGGTCCGCAGTTGCAGCGGGGCCAGGTAGGCATCCGTCATCCGGGTGCAGGCGTCCTTGATGAACGCGTCCTGGTCGGCGTCCGGCGGCAGGGCGCCGGGGAACTTCTCGGCCAGGTTCACCGAACCGGTGACCTCCATGGCGTGGGGTGCTCCGCAGTCGACCGGAACGTCGGTCGGCTGGTTGGTCGACGGGTCGATGCCCAGGCAGGTACCCGCGGGCCACACCTTGGACTGGTCGAGGTCGGCGACCTTCCCCTTGAAGGCGATCTGCTGGTTGTCGGCTCCGGGCAGCTGCACGCCGCACAGCATCCGGCGCTCGCCGGACTGCTTCCAGGCCTTGTCGCCGGACCACAGCATGCTGATGGTGAAGCGGCTGTTCGGGTCGTACTTGGTGCCGAGGTAGCGCTCCACGGCCGGCTGGCACTGCTCCAGGCTGATCTGCTGGATCCGCGCCGGTGACGGCGGTGCGGCGTCGGGTCCGTACTCGGTGCCCGGGTAGGTCCGCATGTCGACGGACTCGGCGACCTCGAAGCGGTGGTCGTCTTTGCAGTCCACGATGGTCGCGGCGTCGGGGTTCTTGTTCGGCCAGTTCAGGCAGCTACCGGCCCTGGCGTTGGCGAATGCCGCGGTGCCCTTGGAGCCGACGAATGGGTCGCCGGCGTATCCGGTCAGGCGGTTGCTCATGCTCACTGGCAGGGCGGTGAGCACGCCGGCGATCAGCAGGCCGCCGAGCGCAGTCAGCAGCAGGACACGTCGGGTCGACGTGGCCTGCAGGGTGCCGAGGAACGTCCGCCGCGACGTGGCCGCATCGGCCTCCGTCGCGGGCGTGTCCTCACGCTCGGTCAACTGCAACATCGCGTCCATTGTGTCAGGCGCGCCGAGCAGTGTGACAAGTGATACAGAAGTAATGTTATGGGGTTGTGCTGTGCCGATGGGTCGTCGTCACCCGGAGGGGCTGACGCGCGGCTCGACGGACAAAAGTAGGGTTCAGGTCGTGATCGACCTGAAACTGCTGCGCGACGACCCCGAAGCGGTGCGGCGGTCCCAGCTCAGCCGTGGCGAGGATCCTGGTCTCGTCGACGCTCTGCTGGACGCTGACACGGCGCGCCGCGCGGCGATCTCCGCCGCCGACAACCTGCGGGCCGAGCAGAAGGCCGCCAGCAAGAAGGTCGGCAGCGCCTCGCCCGAAGACCGGCCCGCACTGCTCGAGCACGCCAAAGGACTTGCCGCTGAGGTCAAGTCGGCCGAGGCCGACCAGGCTCAGGCGGAATCGGCGTTCTCGGCTGCCCACATGGCGATCGGCAACGTCATCATCGAGGGCGTCCCGGCCGGCGGTGAAGACGACTTCACCGTGCTCGACGTCGTCGGTGAGCCGCCGGTAATCGAGAACCCGAAGGACCACCTCGAACTCGGCGAGAACCTCGGGCTCATCGACATGGAGCGCGGCGCCAAGGTGTCGGGCTCGCGGTTCTACTTCCTGACCGGCCGCGGTGCCCTGCTGCAGCTGGGCCTGCTGCAGCTGGCGGTGCGGGTGGCCGTCGACAACGGCTTCACGCTGATGATCCCGCCGGTCCTGGTGCGTCCCGAGGTGATGGCGGGCACCGGGTTCCTGGGCTCCCACGCTGACGAGATCTACAAGCTCGAGGCCGACGACCTGTACCTGGTGGGCACCTCAGAGGTGCCGCTGGCCGGTTACCACGCCGACGAGATCCTGGACCTGTCCGACGGCCCGTTGCGCTACGCCGGCTGGTCGTCGTGCTTCCGCCGGGAAGCGGGCAGCTACGGCAAGGACACCCGCGGCATCATCCGGGTGCACCAGTTCGACAAGGTCGAGGGCTTCGTCTACTGCCGGCCCGAGGAGGCCGAGGCCGAGCATCAGCGGCTGTTGGGCTGGCAGCGGGAGATGCTGGCGCTGATCGATGTGCCCTACCGGGTGATCGACGTCGCCGCCGGTGACCTGGGCTCGTCGGCGGCGCGCAAATTCGACTGCGAAGCGTGGGTCCCCACCCAGCAGACCTACCGCGAGCTGACCTCGACGTCGAACTGCACCACGTTCCAGGCCCGCCGCCTGGCCACCCGCTACCGCGACGAGAACGGCAAGCCGCAGATCGCCGCGACGCTCAACGGCACCCTGGGCACCACCAGGTGGCTGGTCGCAATCCTGGAAAACCATCAGCAGCCAGACGGCAGCGTGCGGGTGCCCGCCGCCCTGGTGCCCTATGTGGGGACGGAGGTCCTGCAACCGTGATCGAACTCGACCTCGACGAGTTACGCGGCTGGTTCGGCTTCGGTGTGGCGGGCAACTTTGCCGGTCACCTCGAACAGGCCGGTGAGGCAGTCGATTTCGCGAACGTCACCAGCGTGGGCGCCGCCCCGAAGGGCATCTTCCCCTGGTATGCGCCGGGTTACGACAGCTTCCTCGGCGAGTTCCCGTTGTCCCACGATGCGCTGATCGTGCCGCAGACCACGGAGGCGGACGGCCCGCTGAACCTGCAGATCGAGCCCGAGGTCGGTCTGGCGTGCGAGGTGGTCTGGCAAGGCGACACCGTGGTCACGTTGCGGCCCTTCGCACTTGGTGCGTTCAACGACTGCTCGATCCGCCGGCCCAACGCGCCGAAGATCAGCTACAAGAAGAACTGGGGCCCGGCATCCAAGGGTGTCGCGCACGAGTTCTTCGACATCAGCGACCTGACTCCGGACGGACCCACCGCGACACTGCGGCTGCTGTGCCACCTGCGCACCGCCGACGGCGTGCACCACGAGTATGGCGTGGACAGCCCGCTGCTGGGCTACTCCTACTACGGCGAGGTGCTGCTGGACTGGATCGTCGAGCGGCTGGCCAACCAGAAGGGTTCGCCCGACACGCCTTTGGAGGATGTCGGCGCTCTGATGGTGGCGTGTGGGCGGCCGAAGAACGTCCTGATCGGCATCGGCGCCACCAAGTACACCAAGCTCGGCGAGACGACCTATCTCAAGACCGGCGACGAGGCGATCGTGCGGGTGTACGACACCGAGAGCGATGCCGCATCCGAACTGCGCCAGCTGGTCTGGGAGCCCTAACCCAGCACTTCGTCGAACACCGCGAGAAACTCCCGCGGCCTGACCGGGGTGAACGCCGGGGCGGGATAGGTGCCCGGCACGTCGAGGGTCACCAGCGTCGACTTCATCGGCCGGTACATATCCAGCGGCAGCCAACGACGGAAATCCGAACTGCCCCATAGGCGGAACCGCTGCGTCAGTAACCCCAGCGATTCGGCCTTGTAGCCCCGGATCGACTGCAACGGGATGATCTTCGAGGTTCCCGACGGAAAGTGGTAGCGCCGCAACGTCAGGGCCTGGCGGTCCAGCGCAACCAGACCGTCGTCGTAGAACTGCTGCGGCGGGGCGCTCATGTTCGTGAACAGCGAATCTCGTGGCCCTTGGTGGTCAGGCATTTTCCGTTCTCCAGATTCCATTGCCAGCCGTGCAGATTGCAGGTCAGCGTCGAGCCCTCGACCACGCCGAACTTCGACAGGTCCGCCTTCAGGTGCGGGCAGCGGCGCTGAATGTTCCAGCCGTCCAGCGTGATATCGGTGGTGTCATCGTGTGTCTCGGCGAACCAGCCGTCGGCGTAGGCGATCCGTTCGTCGGTCAGGCACTTGAAGAACGTGTACAGATACTCGTTGTATCCGCCGACCCGCCACGCCTTGAATCGCGTCGACAGGAAGATGGTGTTGACCCAGTCCGGCTCGTTGTCACGCAGCACCGTGCGCACCAACTCCGGGGCTATCCCGAAGCCGTAGCGGAACTTCTCGTCCGCAATAGGTTCCCGCACAGCGCGTTTGGGGAAGTCGAGAACCACGATCTCGGCGCCGATCTGCAGCTCCACCGGGTAGCCGATCCCGTCGCAGATCTGGTCGCTCTGCAGCATGATCGGCTCGAACAGTGCACGCAGCGGCTCGAGGAACGGTTCCCCGGCCGCGGGTGCCCAAGCAGCCTTCTCGGCGGCCAGCACCGGCGCCATCCGTTCGGCGTAGGCGGCGATGTAGTCGGCCTTCCCGGTGGTGAAGATCGCCTCGACCTCGTCGGTGGGCAGCGGATGGGTCAGCGAATTCAGTTGGGAGCCAGTGAAATCAGCGACCGATCCGGGGATCATCAACAGGCCGCCGGTGTGCCCGTGCTGGCGCATCTGGTCGAGGAAGACCATCTCGTCGGGGAAGATGTTCGCCGGATCGCCGTGGTCGTCGTTGAGATCGCGCAGCTCGGGATCCAGGAAGCACGGCGGGCCGGCTGACGGAATCACCCATGTTGCGTCGGTGTCGGCGATGTACTGCCGGCAGCGGTCCATCCCGCGCTGGCGCTTCTGGCTGCCGAAGGAAGCCTTGGCGCGCTCGGGCATGTCGTAGACCATCGGGTACCAGATCGCGCCGGAGTACTGCAGCATGTGCACGTCGATGTGGCCGAACTCCTCGGCCACGACGTCGACGGCCAGCGGGCGCGAGTCGTTCATGTTGAACACCGTGGTGGTGCCGTCCGAGACCACGAGCCCGGAGTCGCCGATCGGCCCGTCCGCCGGTGCCCGCAGCGCGACGATCATCACGTCGAGGTCGCCCTTGGGTCCGCTGATCCGGTGTTTGACGCCGTCGGTGGTCTCGTAGAAGCGGTGAAAGCCGAGCTTCTCGAACTCGCGCTTGAGGTCCGGGACGGGGAAGTCCGGCAGCAGCACGACCGCGTCCTTGTTGACGTGCTCGGCCAGCAGCCTGGGATCGAAATGGTCCTTGTGCAGGTGCGATACGTAGAGGTAGTCGCAGTCGCCGATGGCTGTCCAGTCCAGGCCGCTGTTATCCGGGAAGACGAACCACGAGCCGAAGTACGCCGGGTTCAGCCAGGGGTCGCACAGGATGCTTCCCGCCGGGGTGTCGATCCGAAAGCCGGCGTGGCCGATGCATGTGACCTGCACGTATTCCCTCTCCAGTGGTCGTGGCACCCGATACGAGCTTAGCCGCCGCAGGCTCTGGGTCTAGGCTGGCCGCTGTGGAGCCGGTGTACGGGACAGTCATCCAGCTAGCCCGCCTGGTCTGGCGCACGCAGGGGCTGAAGTTCACCGTGACCGGTGTCGAGAACCTGCCCGTCACCGGCGGTGCCGTCGTCGCGATCAACCACACCAGCTATTTCGACTTCACTTTCGCGGGGTTGCCCACCTACCTGCAGC
Organism: Mycobacterium sp. NBC_00419; assembly: GCF_036023875.1. Taxonomy (NCBI): domain Bacteria; kingdom Bacillati; phylum Actinomycetota; class Actinomycetes; order Mycobacteriales; family Mycobacteriaceae; genus Mycobacterium; species Mycobacterium sp. NBC_00419. Next base: position 2,576,398 of record NZ_CP107931.1, on the reverse strand, counting down.
ACCGCGGCCGCAAGGTCCGCTTCATGGCCAAGCAGGAGGTGTTCGATCACAAGATCACCGGGCCGATCATGCGCAGCCTGCGGCACATCCCCGTCGACCGGGACAGCGGCGCCGCCTCGTTCGACTCGGCTTGTCTCGCGCTGAAGGCCGGCGAACTGGTCGGCGTCTACCCCGAGGCGACCATTAGCCGCAGCTTCGAACTCAAGGAGTTCAAGTCCGGTGCCGCACGGATGGCGATCGCTGCCGACGTGCCGATCATCCCGCACATCGTGTGGGGCGCCCAACGCATCTGGACCAAGGACCATCCGAAGAAGATGTGGCGGCCCAAGGTTCCGATCGCCATCGCCGTCGGCGAGCCGATCCAGCCGACGTTGCCGCCCACCGAGCTGACCGCGCTGCTGCGCTCGCGCATGCAGCATCTGCTCGAGCAGGTCCAGGATGCCTACGGCCCCTATCCGGCCGGTGAGTTCTGGGTGCCGCACAAGCTGGGCGGGGGTGCGCCGACGCCGGCGCAGGCGGCCGAGCTGGAGGCCGCCGAGGCCGCCGAGAAGGCGGCCCGCAGGGCGCAGCGCGACGGGACAGGACCGCCGGGATAGGCAGCCATGGAGCCCGTCTTCCGCACTCTGGAGATCGCCGCCTCGACCGCGGTCAGGGCAGCCGGGACCAAGATCATCGTCGACTATCTGATCGGTAGGACCGGCGCCATCCCGGTCACCGAGGCGACCATCAGCCACGCCTTCGAGTCGAAGGACTTCAAGAACGGAGCGGTACGCATGTCGCTGGTCCCCTACACCGTTCGGTACGGCGAATCGTTGCCGCGTCGGGCCTCGGAGCGCAGTTGATGTTGCCCGCACTAATCGCCACCGACGTGGACGGCACCCTGCTCAACGACGATGAGCGCGTCACCGACCGGACCCGCCAGGTCATCCGGGCCGCGGTGGCATCGGGTGCGCACTTCGTCCTGGCCACGGGCCGCCCGCCGCGTTGGATCCCGCCGATCGTGGAAGCCCTGGGGTTCGCGCCGATGGCGGTGTGCGCCAACGGTGCGGTGATCTACGACCCCGAGCATGACCGGGTCATCTCCGCGCGCACGTTGCCGGTCGACGTGCTCGGCGAGCTCGCCGAGATCGCGACCCGCGTGATCCCCGGTGTGGGGCTGGCGGTCGAACGGGTGGGCCGCAGTGCGCACGACTCGGCTACCCCGCAGTTCGTCAGTTCGCCCGGTTATGAACATGCCTGGCTCAATCCGGACAACACCGAGGTGTCCTTCGAGGACCTGCTGAGCGCCCCGGCGGTCAAGCTGTTGATCCGCAAGGCCGGGGCGCGTAGCTCCGATATGGCCGAGGTGTTGCTCAAACACATTGGTATCCAGGGGGATATCACCTACTCGACCAACAACGGCCTCATCGAGGTCAATCCGATCGGCACCAGTAAGGCCACCGGGGTCGAAGAGGTGGCCAGGCCGCTGGAGATCACCGCGCAGGACGTGGTGGCGTTCGGTGACATGCCCAACGACGTGCCGATGCTGCGCTGGGCGGGCCTCGGCGTGGCGATGGGCAATGCCCACCCGGAGGCGATCGCGGCCGCCAACGAGGTCACCGCACCCAATACCGACGACGGGTTGGCGCGGGTGCTCGAACGCTGGTGGCTCTAGCCGGCCCGACTGGTGGGCGCGGGACGAATTACCTTGCGGGTTCGGTACAGCCCGGCCGCCATCAGCGCCACATACGTATAGGGCATCACCATCACCGGTGATCCGGTCGCCAGAAAAAATCTGGTCGCCATGACGGCGTCATGAACGCCGACCCACAGTAGGCAGAACGCGAGGAACCACCAGGCCCATGGTTGACCCGCCCGCAGCGCGAAGCGCGATACAACGATGACCGCCACCGCAGCAGCGGCGACGTTGACGCCGCCGACCGAACCGAGGAGCCGCAGCCACCCGTCTGCCTCGGCGCTCACCGAGGACAGTCCTGAGTACGTGAAGTCCAGGTGACCCAGGCCCGTCCACACCGGAGATTGTGGCCTGGCTGCAGCGATCCAGAACGTCAACAAGGTCATCAGTCCTGCGATCAGCGGTACGAAACCGGCCGCGAAGGTCAGCCACCACCCGGCGACCGGCGAAGCGGTCTGTCGGTCCTGCAGGGCTGATGCGGGCAGTGAAGGGGAATTCATGCCAGCGTGGTGTGGTCCTGGTGCCCCCGCGTTACAGGACTAGCCGGCCGGCTCCAGGATCGGATTGGCGATGCGGGTGAAGCGTTCCAGCTGAACCGGCGGACCATCCACCGGCGGTGGCGGCATGACCAGGGTCAACCCGTCGATCACCCGCAGCACGTTGTGCGTCTGCCGGTCGAAGTTCAGTGTGCCGTGCTGGAAGTTCTGCACGATCCACTCGGGTTCCTGAATCTCGCCGCTGGTCGGCAGTCCCAGCGCGCCGCGCTCGTAACCCAGTGACGCCCACGCTTCATAGATCGCGCCGGTCAACGGCTGCGCCCCGCTCGACGGTGACCAGTAGACCGCACCGTGCTCGAACGTCGCATACCGTGCGTCACCGTCGCCGGCGGCTTCCGGGCTCGAGGGTGCCCCCAGGGGACCGTCCTTGCCGCCCATGGCTTCCCAGCGGTCGAATATCGCCCCACCGCGCAGTGAGTCGACGATGTCTGGCGGCCGGTTGAACCGGGCGGCGATGTCGCGGATCACGGGCAGTGCGGCATAGCCTGCGTTACCGGGGCATTCGGTGTTGCCGACGTCGCGGTGGGCGAAGATCGTCGGCAATGTCGGAGTCGAACCGGCGGGGAAGAACGTGTAGTCGCCACCGGCCGACGTCAATTGCACTGTGCCCAAGGGGTTGACACGGTCGAGGCCCATCCGCCAGCCGAGCAACCGGCCCACGGTACGGATCATGACGTCGTCGGGCGGGACCGTCTCGAAGTCGCCGATCATCGACACGCCCCACACGTCCCGGTTGAACCCGCCGGTGTGAGATCCCTGGACATCCTTGGTGATTCCGCCCGCGCGCCCCTCGAACACCTGGCCGTACTTGTCCACCAGCGCGTTGTAGGCAATGTCGCACCAGCCCAGTGTGCGGGTGTGATATGCGTAGATCGATCGTACGATCGCAGCCGAATCCTCCGGCGCGTAGTCGTTGCTGCCCGCGGTGTGGTGGACGACTGCGGCCCGTATTCCACCGCCGTATATCGGTGCACCACAACGCATGTGGTCGTCAGCGCCCCATTGGGAACGGCTGATGATATTCGGTGGCTGGCCGGGTCCCAGTGCCGCGGTCGGCGGTGTCCACTGCGAGTCGACCGGCGCCTTGGGCGGTGTGATCAGGACCGCTGAGATGTTCTGCGCGAAGGGCTGTTCGACGTTGGCCGGCACGTAGCCGAGTTCCTTGCCGGCATCCAGGCCGTGCTCGGGGGGCGCGGTGGTGACGGGAGCGCCCTTGGGCCTGTTGACGGCGATCTGCACGGCGGTGGTGGTGCCGACGAACACCGGGTCGGTGCCGCGGGGTCCGCCGGACTGGCCGTCGTCTGCGTTGGATTCCAGTGTGTCGGCCTTGTACCAGGGGCCCCAGGAGCCGTCCGGCCGCTTGGCCCGCACCTCGGCGGTGGTTCCGGTCAGGTCGGTGCCGGTGAGTGCCACCATCGAGAACGGCGCGGACTGGCTGATCTCGCGGATCGTCTGGCCGTCGCCCAGCCCGGTCAAGGGTTGTTGGTTGAGCACCGTGTCAGCAGCGCTGGGTCCGTCCTTGTGCTCGGATCCGGGTACTCCGTTGATTGCCCACGGCAGGATGACGACAGTCGCCGCGAGCGCGGTGAACAGGATCGTCGGTGTGGGTCGTCGAGACGGCACACAGCGATGTTACGTATGTGATATCTGATGCCAGTGTTTCGACACGGGCCAGTGTGCAGAAAGTGATTATTGGTTCCTGCAACGGCACCGCAGGGGCCTCTCCGGGTGCACAGACCTTCCGGTCGGCCCCACCCTGCGGTGCCGTTCTGATGCAGGCTTCTTATCCGGCCGGAGCCGCTGCTGCAGGTGCCGCCGCGGCCGCCGACGAGGCGCCTTGAATCGCCTGCGTGATCGACGGCATCAGGACACCTTTGAGCAGGTCAACGGCCTGCCCAACACCAAGCTGGTTGGCTGCGCTGCTCAGATCGCTGATGATCCCGCCCGAGCTGGTCGGCGCGGTCGGCACCCCCAGCGAGGGATCACCGAGGATCGGGTAGGTCCCGGCGACCGGGCCCAGGGGCGCGCTGATCGGCTGCTCGTTGGGCAGTCCGATACCGGTGGCCGACGGGCTGGTGAGTGACGGGGTCCCCAGCTGGGGTGTCGTCAGACCCGGCGTGGTCAGGCCCGGATCGGTGAGCGACGGCGTCGTGGCCGCCGCGCCGCCCGGAAGCGTCGCACTCGGCGTCGTCAGACCAGGTGTGGTCAGACCGGGTGTGGTCAGACCCGGCGTGGTCAGACTGGGCGTGGTCAGGCTGGGCGTGGTCAGCCCCGGCGTGGTCAGGCTGGGCGTGGTCAGCCCCGGCGTGGTCAGGCCAGGAGTGGTCAGACCGGGCGTGGTCAGGCTCGGGGTGGTCAGACCAGGGGTGGTCAGGCTCGGGGTGGTCAGACCGGGGGCGGTGAGCCCCGGCGTGGTCAGTGCCGGCCCGGCCTGAACGGGCTGCGCGCCTGCCGGGCTCAAGCCTGTCGGCAGCGGAGGGATGTTGATCCCGAACTGCGACAGACCCTGCTGGAGTGCGGACAGCAATTCGTTAGGCAGGTCGGTGACGACAGCGGCCTGGACGAAATCATGGTGCTCTGGTGCCGCGGTGTTGGACGTCAGTTCGATGACACCAACGGCTGCAAACGGACTTGCGACGGCCAAGGCGGCGACTGCGCTCATGGCTGTCGAGAGCTTGCGTCGACGACGGTTAGGCACGGAAGTCTCCTCAATGTAGACATCAGTTCATGTCTGAACTTCTTTCGCGAGCCCCGAAATTCGGCCGTGCGCCGAGACCGAAGCCAACGTGTTCGATGGTACGGCTGTGACTAGTGTGTCTAGAGTGACGATGCGGAATCGTGAGCCAATCGCGACCTTGATTGAGATGGAACGCCACTACTTCTCCTGATGGCACCCCGGCTTGAGATGCGGGTCACATAGGCCGGGTCGGATACCCTAGGCGCCGATGACCTTTCCTGATTCCCGGGTCGCTCCGCTCCTGCCCACCGGCCCCCCTGATCTCTTCGTCGTCGGCTCGGGCTTCTTCGGCCTGACGATCGCTGAACGCGCGGCCACCCAACTGGGCAAGCGCGTCCTGGTCGTCGAGCGTCGCAGCCATATCGGCGGCAATGCCTATTCCGAACCCGAGCCGCAGACCGGCATCGAGATCCACAAGTACGGCGCTCACCTGTTCCACACGTCGAACACCAGAGTGTGGGACTACGTCCGCCAGTTCACCGACTTCACCGGCTACCAGCATCGCGTGTTCGCCATGCACAACGGCCAGGCCTACCAGTTCCCGATGGGCCTGGGCCTGGTCGCCCAGTTCTTCGGCCGGTACTACAGCCCGGCCGAGGCGCGGGCCCTGATCGCCGAGCAGTCCGCCGAGATCGACATCGCCGACGCGCAGAACCTCGAGGAGAAGGCCATCTCGTTGATCGGCCGGCCGCTCTACGAGGCGTTCGTGCGGGACTACACCGCCAAGCAGTGGCAGACCGACCCCAAGGAACTGCCCGCGGCCAATATCACCCGGCTGCCGGTCCGCTACACCTTCGACAATCGCTACTTCAACGACACCTACGAGGGCCTGCCGGTCGACGGCTACACGAAGTGGCTGGAGAACATGGCCGCCGACGAGCGCATCGAGGTGCGCACCGACACCGACTGGTTCGACGTCCGTGAAGAACTCCGTGCTGCGGCCCCCGAGGCCCCGGTGATCTACACCGGTCCGCTGGACCGCTACTTCGACTACGCCGAGGGACGGCTGGGCTGGCGCACCCTGGACTTCGAGGTCGAGGTGCTGCCAACCGGGGACTTCCAGGGCACGCCGGTGATGAATTACAACGACCTCGACGTGCCCTACACCCGCATCCACGAGTTCCGGCACTTCCATCCCGAGCGGCAGTACCCCACCGACAAAACCGTGATCATGCGGGAGTACTCCCGCTTCGCCGATGACGACGACGAGCCGTACTACCCGATCAACACCGAATCCGACCGCGCGCTGCTGGCCTCCTACCGGGCCAGAGCCAAGGAGGAGACCGCCTCGGCGAAAGTACTCTTTGGTGGCAGGCTGGGCACTTATCAGTATCTGGACATGCACATGGCCATTGCCAGCGCGCTGAGCATGTTCGACAACGTCCTGGCGCCCCATCTGCGCGACGGGACCCCGCTTACGGAAAGCAGCACAGAATGAGCGACATCCCGTCCGGGCCCATCGCGACCGGCGAGACCAGAGCGGTGAGCCTGCTGGCCCGCGTGATCCTGCCGCGCCCCGGTGAACCGCTGGACGTCCGCAAGCTCTATATCGAAGAGTCCGAGACCAATTCCCGGCGCGCGCACGCACCCAACCGCACCACGCTGGAGATCGGCTCGGAGTCCGAGGTCTCGTTCGCCACCTACTTCAACGCGTTCCCGGCCAGCTATTGGCGCCGGTGGTCGACGCTGGACTCGGTGGTGCTGCGAGTCGAGCTCACCGGATCGGCGCGCGTCGACGTCTACCGCTCCAAGGCCACCGGGGCCCGCATCACCGTCGGTGGCACCGAGGTCACCAGCCCGGACGCCGAGACACCCACGGCCGCCGAGTTCGAGATCGGCCTGGACCCGTTCGAGGACGGCGGCTGGATCTGGTTCGACATCACCACCGACACCAAGGTGACGTTGCACAAGGCCGCTTGGTACGCATCCGTGCCCGCTCCCTCGCGGGCCAACATCACCGTCGGTATCCCGACCTTCAACCGCCCGGCCGACTGCGTTAATGCCCTCAAGGCCCTGACGTCGGATCCATTGGTGGACGAGGTCATCGGTGCGGTGATCGTCACCGACCAGGGTGCCGACAAAGCCTGCGCACATCCTGACTTCCCTGCCGCCGCAGCGCGTTTGGGCGACCGGCTCACGATTCACAACCAGCCCAACCTCGGTGGCTCCGGCGGCTACAGCCGCGTGATGTACGAGGCGCTGAAGAACACCGACTGTGAGCAGATCCTGTTCATGGACGACGACATCCGCATCGAGCCCGACTCGGTGCTGCGTGCCCTGGCGCTCAACCGCTTCGCCAAGACCCCCACCCTCATCGGTGGGCAGATGCTCAACCTGCAGGAGCCGTCGCATCTGCACGTCATGGGCGAGGTCGTCGACCGGTCCAACTTCATGTGGACCAATGCGCCCCACACCGAGTACGACCACGACTTCGCCAAGTACCCGCTCAGTGACGACGACGAGCGCAGCCTTGCCCTGCACCGCCGCATCGACGTCGACTACAACGGCTGGTGGATGTGCATGATCCCGCGCCAGGTCGCCGAGGAACTCGGGCAGCCGCTTCCGCTGTTCATCAAGTGGGACGACGCCGACTACGGGCTGCGTGCCGGTGAGCACGGCTACGGAACGGTGACGATGCCCGGCACCGCGATCTGGCACATGGCCTGGAGCGACAAGGACGACGCCATCGACTGGCAGGCCTACTTCCACCTGCGTAACCGGCTGGTGGTCTCGGCCCTGCACTGGGACGGCCCGGTGCGCGGACTGTTGGTGAGCTCGCTGAAGGCGACGTTCAAACACCTTCTTTCCCTTGAATATTCGACGGTCGCGATCCAGAACAAGGCCATCGCCGACTTCCTGGCCGGCCCCGAGCACATCTTCTCCATCCTGGAGTCGGCTCTGCCGGAGGTCCGCAGCATGCGTGCCCAGTACCCCGATGCCGTCGTCCTTGCGGGCGCCACCTCATTGCCCAAGCCCAGTGGCCGAACCAGAGTGCACAAGCCGCCGGTGTCGTTGCCCGCCATCGGATTCCGGCTGGCCCGGGGTGTGCTGCACCAGCTGCGCAAGGAGAACCCGGACCACCACGAGCGCCCGCAGCTCAACGTCCCCACTCAGGATGCCCGCTGGTTCCTGCTGTGCAAGGTCGACGGCGTCACCGTCACCACCGCGGACGGCCGGGGCGTGGTGTTCCGCCAGCGCGACCGGGCCAAGATGTTCGCGCTGCTGCGTGCCTCGATGCGTCAGCACATCAGGCTGGCCCGCAAGTACAACCGGATGCGCAAGGTATACCGCCAGGCGCTGCCGGTGCTCTCCAGCAAGGAGAAGTGGGAGACGGTGCTGTTCGACAAAGCCGCGGTCAATGCCTGACCGCGAGCCGGTCGCCCCGCCGCCCAGCGGCGAGGTCGCCGCGCTGGTGGCGGTGCAGTCGCGACTAGCCACCCCGCCGGTGCTCACCGTCGCCCGGGCCATGTCGCACTTCGGTGAGCACGCCCAGGGCTGGGTGGCGCTGTCCGCGGTCGGCGCGCTGGTGTCATGCACGCGGCGCCGGGACTGGCTGCTGGTCGGTGTCGGCGCGGTGGCCGCACATGCCGCGGCGATCGCGATCAAACTCGTGGTGCGCCGCAAGCGTCCGCATCACCCGGCTATCGCCGTCAATGTCGGCACGCCGAGTGCCCTGAGCTTCCCCTCGGCGCATGCCACCTCGTCGACCGCCGCGGCTATGCTGCTGTGCCGGGCCACTCGCTCACCGCTTCCGCTGGTTGTGGTGCCCGCGATGGCCCTATCGCGGCTCGTGCTCGGTGTGCACTACCCGACCGATGTGCTCGCCGGGGCAGCTGTGGGCGCGGTGGTCGCGCGCACGGCCGCCCGCTTTGCCTCACCGCAGAAGGAGACGCAGAAGTGAGTGAGGAAGCGGCACCGGTCACCGGGCCCCCGAGCAATCTGGCCGCTGGCATCGTCAAGGCCATCCGCCCCCGACAGTGGGTGAAGAACCTGCTGGTGCTGGCAGCTCCGCTGGCAGCGCTGGGTCGCGACGTGCACTACGACTACGGCGACGTGCTGTTCAAGGTGTCGATCGCTTTCGTGGTGTTCTGCCTGGCGGCGTCGTCGATCTATCTGGTGAACGACGCCCGCGACGTGGAAGCCGACCGGGCCCACCCGACCAAGAGGTTCCGGCCGATCGCCGCCGGTGTGCTGCCCGTCGGGCTGGCCTACGGCATCGCGACCGTGCTGGGGGTCGCCTCGCTGGGCATCGCCTGGTGGCTCAAGCCGCAGCTGGCGCTGGTGATGGCGGTCTATATCGCGATTCAGCTGGCGTACTGCTTCGGCCTCAAACATCAAGCGGTGCTTGACATCTGCATCGTCTCCTCAGGTTTCTTGATCCGCGCCATCGCCGGTGGTGTGGCGGCAGGCATTCCGCTGTCCCAGTGGTTCCTGCTGGTGATGGCCTTCGGATCGCTGTTCATGGCGGCCGGAAAGCGTTATGCCGAACTGCAACTCGCCGAACGCACCGGGGCCAAGATCCGCAAATCGCTGGAGCGCTACACCAGCACCTACCTGCGCTTCGTGTGGACCCTGTCGGCGACCGCGGTGGTCCTCTGCTACGGCCTGTTCGCCTTCGAACGGGACGGCACCACCGGGTCCTGGTGGGCGGTGTCGATCGTGCCGTTCACCATCGCGATTCTTCGCTACGCCGTCGACGTCGACGGCGGACTGGCCGGGGAACCCGAGGAGATCGCACTGCGCGACCGGGTGTTGCAGCTGTTGGGGCTTTTGTGGATCGGAACAGTAGTTGCAGCGATCGTCTTCAGTTGAGCTGCTGACTCCTGAACCCGGCGGGGTGAAACCCGAAGGGCCCAAGAAGCTTTGGGCCCTGGCTTTCCCGTATGCACCGGTCACCCGAATCAGCCTGTGGGTCAGCGTTGTGGTGGTCGCCGGGCTGTTCGGCTGGGGTGCATGGCAACGCCGCTGGATCGCCGATGACGGCCTGATCGTGTTGCGCACCGTGCGCAACCTGCTGGCCGGCAACGGCCCGGTGTTCAACGCCGGCGAGCGGGTGGAGTCCAACACCTCGACGCTGTGGACCTACCTCAACTACCTGGGTGCGGTGATCGGCGGGCCGGTACGTCTGGAATACGTGGCGCTGACGCTGGCGCTGTCGCTCTCGGTGGCCGGTGTGGTCCTGGTGATGCTGGGCACCGCCCGGCTCTACGCGCCGAGCCTGCGAGGCCGAAGTGCCCTGCTGCTGCCGGCCGGCGTGGTGGTCTACATCGCGATCCCGCCGGCCCGGGACTTCGCCACCTCGGGGCTGGAGAACGGTCTCGTGCTCGCCTGGATCGGCCTGCTGTGGTGGATGCTGGTCTGCTGGTCCCAGCGTCCCCTTTCGCGGCCCGCCACCCCTTGGTTCACCGCGGCACTGGCTGTGGTTGCCGGGCTGAGCGTGTTGGTCCGGCCCGAACTGGCACTCATCGGCGGGCTGGCGCTGCTGATGATGTTCATCTGCGCGCGCGGCTGGCGCGCCCGCGTGCTCATCGTGGTCGCCGGCGGCCTGCTGCCGGTCGCCTACCAGATCTTCCGGATGGGGTACTACGCCCTGCTGGTCCCGCAGACCGCGCTGGCCAAGGACGCCACCGGCGACAAGTGGGGCCAGGGACTGATCTATCTGGCCAACTTCAACAAGCCCTACGCGCTGTGGATCCCGGCGCTGCTGCTCATCGGTCTGGCCGCAGTGCTGCTCGCCGGTCGCGCCACACCGTGGTGGGTCCGGACCCCCGAGGCGCCCCGCGGTTCCGGTCGGCTGGTCCACCGCATTCAGAGCCCTGCCGCGGTGGTGATCTTCATGCTCCTGAGCGGGCTGCTGCAAGGGCTGTACTGGATTCGCCAGGGCGGCGATTTCATGCACGGGCGGGTTTTGCTGACCCCGGTGTTCTGCCTGCTGGCCCCGATATCGGTGATTCCCTTCGCCTTGCCCGACGGCATCCGATTCTCTCGGGAGAAGGGGCGCCTGCTGGCCGGCGCGGCCTGCGCACTGTGGCTCGCGGTCATCGGGTGGTCGCTGTGGGCGGCCAACTCGCCGGGAATGGGCTCGGACGCCACCCGTGTCACCTACTCCGGCATCGTCGACGAGCGCCGGTTCTACTCCCAGGCCACCGGTCACGCGCACCCGCTCACCGCCGCCGACTACCTGGACTACCCGCGGATGCGTGCGGTGGTGGTGGCCATCAACAACACACCAGACGGTGCCCTGCTGCTGCCGTCGGGTAACTACGACGTATGGGACGTCGTCCCCGCATTCCCGCCGCCTCCGCCTCCGCCCGGTGTGCCGATGGACACCTGGCGTCGTCAAATCGCGCCTCACACAGTCTTTTTCACCAACCTGGGTATGGTCGGGATGAACGTCGGACTCAACACCAGGGTGATCGACCAGATCGGCCTGGCCAATCCGCTGGCCGCGCACACCGCGCGCCTCGAGGACGCCCGCATCGGGCACGACAAGAACCTCTTCCCGGACTGGGCGGTCGCCGAGGGGCCGTGGCTCAAGGAACACCCCTACGTTCCGCCCTACCTCGACGAGGGGTGGATCAAAGAGGCCGGGGTGGCGTTGCAGTGCCCCGAGACCGCCAGGAAGCTGGAGTCCATCCGGGCCCCGCTCGGCGTTCGTCGCTTCCTGTCCAACGTCATGCATTCCCTCGATTTCACCGGATATCGGATCAATCGGGTGCCCCAGTACGAGCTGTTGCGCTGCGGACTCGATGAGCCCGCGTTGGACGGCACCCCGTACACTGGGTTACCGGCCACCGGGCCCTAGCCGTCGCAGGACGTTAGCTGGGAGGGCCCCGGCCGGTAACGCTGCGGTCAGTTCGCGGCGATACACAGCGCAAGTGGGGAAACGCTTGCCCAGACCAATGTCGGCAGATAGCGGCAGACGCATGCCGTGGAACGGATAACAGAGCAACCGATGCTTCGTGCAGTGAGTGGGTCGGGCGTGCGCGCCCTGGGCCACCGACTGACCGCCACGGTGGCCACCGTCCTGATGATGTCGGGCATGGCAGCGATGGCAGGTTCCACACCCAGCGCCAAGGCGTTCTCCCGAGACGGTCTTCCGGTGGAGTACCTCGACGTGTACTCGGCCTCGATGGGCCGCAACGTCCGCGTCCAATTTCAGACCGGAGCCGCCGGGCCGGCGCCTGCCGCGCCGACCAAGGCCGTCTACCTGCTCGACGGCCTGCGTGCCCAGGACGACTACAGCGGCTGGGACATCAACACCCCGGCCTTCGAATGGTTCTACGGCTCGGGTGTCTCGGTGGTGATGCCCGTCGGCGGGCAGTCCAGCTTCTACTCCGACTGGTATTCGGCGTCGAGCTTCAACAGGCAGACCTATACCTACAAGTGGGAGACCTTCCTCACCCGCGAGCTGCCGGAGTGGCTGGCGGCCAACCGGCAGGTCTCCCGGACCGGCAACGGCGTCGTCGGCCTGTCGATGTCCGGCGGGGCCGCACTGATCCTGTCGGCGTATCACCCGCAGCAGTTCGTCTACGCCGCATCGCTGTCGGGTTTCCTCAACCCGTCCTCGGTGCTGATGCAGCAGGCCATCCGGGTGGCCATGCTCGACGCCGGCGGCTACAACGTCGACAACATGTGGGGTGCGCCCTGGGATCCGGCGTGGAAGCGCAACGCCCCGATCGCGCAGGCCGCCACCATCGCACGCAACGGCACCCGGCTGTGGATCTACTGCGCACCCGGCGGGCAGACCGACATCGATCAGGCCGCCGACCCGAGCCTGGCGTTGAGTGCCAACAGCCTGGAGTCCATGGCGATCAAGAGCAACAAGGATTTCCAGGCCGCCTACACCAGCGCCGGCGGCACCAATGCGACCTTCAGCTTCCCGCCGTCGGGCAATCATTCGTGGCCTTATTGGGGGGCTCAGTTGACCGCTCTGAAACCCGACCTGATCAGCACAATCAACCGATGAGAGCCAATCACGAGGAGATCTCTGAAGAGGAACGATCACATCAACTGTGGTTGACTACCAGGGCACTGCCGCGCGGATCGCATGCGGTGCGGCACACACAAAAAAGATGGGAATAGTTGTATGAAGTTCGTTGAGAAGTTGCGAGGCGCATGGCTGCGCCGGCTGACGGTCGCCGCCGCGGCTGCCGCCGTGCTGCCCGGCCTGATCGGCGTCGTCGGCGGCTCCGCAACGGCCGGAGCGTTCTCCAAGCCAGGCCTCCCGGTGGAATACCTGGATGTGCCGTCGGCCGGTATGGGCCGCGACATCCGCATCCAGTTCCAGAGCGGTGGCGCCAACTCACCGGCGGTCTACCTGCTCGACGGTCTGCGCGCCCAGGACGACTTCAACGGCTGGGACATCAACACCCCCGCCTTCGAGTGGTACTACGGCTCGGGCCTGTCGGTGATCATGCCCGTCGGTGGCCAGTCCAGCTTCTACAGCGACTGGTACAAGCCGGCGTGTGGCAAGGCCGGCTGCCAGACCTACAAGTGGGAGACCTTCCTGACCCAGGAGCTGCCGGCCTGGCTGGCGGCCAACAAGGCGGTCAAGCCGACCGGTAGTGCCGCCGTCGGTCTGTCGATGGCCGGTTCGGCCGCACTGACCCTGGCGATCTGGCATCCCGAGCAGTTCCCCTATGCCGCCGCGCTGTCGGGCTTCCTGAACCTGTCCGAGGGCTGGTGGCCGATGCTGGTCAACGTTTCGATGGGTGATGCCGGCGGTTTCAAGGCCAACGACATGTGGGGTCCGACCGAAGACCCGAACAGCGCCTGGAAGCGCAACGACCCGTTGGTCAACATCCAGAAGTTGATCGACAACAACACCCGCATCTGGATCTACTGCGGCGACGGTAAGCCGTCGGACCTGGATGCCGGCACCAGCACAGGCAACCTGTTCAATGCCAAGTTCCTGGAAGGGTTCACGTTGCGGACCAACAAGACGTTCCGTGACACCTACCTGGCTGACGGTGGCACCAACGGGGTCTTCAACTTCCCGGCCAACGGCACCCACCAGTGGAACTACTGGGGCCAGCAGCTCCAGCAGATGAAGCCGGACATCCAGCGCGTCCTCGGGGCCACCCCGACCGCCTGATCCGTCGGCATCGACATCCGCTCAACGGCGGCGCCCCGATTCGTTCGGGTCGCCGCCGTTGGCGTTCAGGGATCGATGCCCCGGCCACTGCCGCATGTGATTCACTACCTGCAGGTGGCCGGGGTCTTTTTATTGTGACGAGTCGACGTGAGGTGCCCATGAAGATGTTGTCGAGGTTGTTCGGCGGAGTGTGCGCGGCAGCCCTGGCTGTCGGTGTCTGGGGTGCGACGGCCCCGACGGGCCACGCCGCCGGCGTCGAGTACCTGATGGTTCCGTCCCCGGCGATGGGGCGCGACATCCCGGTGGCCTTCCAGGCCGGCGGTCCGCACGCCGTGGTTCTCCTCGACGCATTCAACGCCGGTGATCCCGTCAGCAACTGGGTGACCGCAGGCAATGCGATGAACACCCTCGCCGGTAAGGGCATCTCGGTGGTGGCCCCGGCCAGCGGCGCGTTCACTCTCTACACCAACTGGGAGCAGGACGGCACCCGGCAATGGGAGACCTTCCTGTCCGACGAACTGCCCAACTGGCTGGCGGCCAACAAGGGTCTGGCCCCCAGCGGGCACGCGATCGTCGGCGCCTCCCAAGGCGGCACCGGCGCCCTGATGGAGGCCACCTTCCATCCCGACCGCTACCGCTACGCCGGCTCGCTGTCGGGCTTCCCGAACCCGTCGAACACCTTCGTCAACGGTGCTCTCACGGCCGGCATGAACGAATTCGGCGGCGTCAACACCCAGGCGATGTGGGGTGCCGCCCAACTCGGCCGGTGGAAGTGGCACGACCCCGACGTGCACGCCCAGCTGCTGGTCGACAACAACACCCGGCTGTGGGTGTTCAGCCCGCAAACCACGTCGTGCTCCGACGTCCCGGCGATGCTGGGCTACTGCGACCAGGCCCAGGGCGGCAACCGCACGTTCTACGCGCACTACCGCGCGCTGGGCGGCCGCAACGGCCACTTCGACTTCCCGGTCGACGGTCAGCACGATTGGGGCAGCTGGTCGGCTCAACTGGCCGCCATGGCGAACGACGTTGCGGCAGCAATCAAATAGTGCACGTTCTGTGACCAACTGTTAGCCATCCGCAACCACTCGGCGATCCTGGGTGCATGTGTTCACCCGGTACCGTGGAGACGTGCAGCCCACGGATGCCCGGGTGACCGGCAACGCTGCCGGTGAGGCGACGGCGCCCACCGGTTCGTCGCGGCACGTCCTGGCCGTGGCCGGCCTGTTGGTACCGGCGGCCTGGCTGTTGATCGGCTGTAGCGCCGGGGAGGATCTGGTCACCACCGCCGCCCCGGCGGAACAGGTGCTGGGGCCGGTGCACGGGCAGGGCGCATCGTTGTCGCCCGACAACGAGATGCAGTCGGCCAAGCTCGACGTCACCCCGGTTCAGCGTTCCTTCCTGGACGCGTTGTCCGGCGCGGGTGTGCACCCCTCCAGCGAGTTGCAGGCGCTGTCCATCGGCTCCTCGGTGTGCCAGGCCCACGCGGCCGGCCAAAGTGACCAGGCGGTGTGGGACTACATCGCCCCGATGGTGCGCAGCGACGTCGCCGATGCCCCCTCGTCGTCAGCGCAGACGGCTTCCGACATCCAGGTGAACACGGCGACCGCGGATTACATCCGCATCGCCACCCAACGCCTCTGCTAGCAGGAAGACAGCTCCCCTCTCAATGGCTCGAAAAACCCGGACTAATGCCCGGCGCCGCCGGCACCGCATCCTCGGCCTGATCGCTGCGGGTGCGATGGCGATCGCGGTGGCACTGATCGTCGCGATCATCGTGATCGTGGTGCGTAAACCGGAGTCACCGCCGAGCGCGGTGCCACCCACGGCGGTCCCGCCGACCACGGCTCAGCCCGGCAAGAAGCCGCGCCCGGAGTTCCAGGACGCCAGTTGCCCGGACGTGCAGCTGATCGCCATCCCCGGCACGTGGGAGTCCTCGCCGACCGACGATCCGCTCAACCCGACGCAGTTCCCCATCGCGCTGCTGCGCAACGTGACCGGGCCGCTCACCGAGCAGTTCGGGCGTGACCGCGTCGAGGTGTACACCGTTCCCTACACCGCGCAGTTCCACAATCCGCTGTCGGCCGACAAGCAGATGTCGTACAACGACAGCCGCACCGAGGGAACCCGCGCCACGGTCAAGGCCATGACCGAGATGAACGAGCGTTGCCCGTTGACCTCGTATGTGATCGTCGGCTTCTCCCAGGGCGCGGTGATCGGTGGCGACCTGGCCAGCGACATCGGCAATGGCCGCGGCCCGGTCGACGAGGACCTGGTGCTGGGTGTGACGTTGATCGCCGACGGCCGCAGGCAGGACAACGTCGGTCAGGACATCGGCCCCAACCCGCCGGGGCAGGGCGCGGAGATCACGCTGCACGAGGTACCCGTGCTCTCGGCGATGGGGCTGACCATGAGCGGCGAACGCCCGGGCGGGTTCGGCGCGCTGAACAACCGGACCAACCAGATCTGCGCGCCGGGGGACCTGATCTGCGCCGCACCGGAGCAGGCGTTCAACATCACCAACCTGCCGGAGACCCTCGATGTCCTCGCCGGGGGCGCCGGGCAGCCGGTGCACGCGATGTACAACACGCCGCAGTTCTGGAACCTCGACGGCCAGACGGCGACGGCGTGGACACTGAATTGGGCGCGTGACGTCATCCAGAACGCTCCGGTACCGAAACACGGATGATGCGGTAACGACACCCGATCCGATTTGGCCGCCGCCGCTACTGCGCCTAACATTAAGAAGAAAATAAGAGCTACGGCGTCGGGGTATCCAGAATCTCGGTACAGCCGGGACTTAGATGTTCTCTGTACCATCTGTGAGGTTTGGGCCCCGCGACGCAGGGTGACCGGTGGCGCGACCTACGCGCGGCCGCCGAAGGACCCGACACAGAAGTGTTGTGACAGGAGAGTGGTATGCCGTTCCATAACCCGTTCATCAAGAACGGCCGCATCACCTTCCCTGAGGGCGCCAGTGTGGTCAAGCACGTCGAGCGCTGGGCCAAAGTCCGCGGCGACAAGCTCGCCTACCGTTTTCTCGACTTCTCCACCGAACGCGACGGCCTGGTTCGCGAGCTGCGCTGGGCCGAGTTCAGCACCCGTAACCGCGCCGTGGCCGCCCGGCTGCAGCAGGTGACCCAGCCCGGTGACCGAGTAGCCATCCTGTGCCCGCAGAACCTCGAGTACCTCATCGCCATGTTCGGCACGATGTACTCGGGTCGTATCGCGGTGCCGCTGTTCGACCCGTCCGAGCCCGGCCACGTCGGTCGTCTGCATGCGGTCCTCGATGACTGCGCGCCGTCGGCGATCCTGACCACCACCGATTCGGCCGAAGGTGTGCGCAAGTTCTTCCGCAGCCGCCCGGCCAAGGACCGGCCCCGCGTCATCGCGGTCGATGCCGTGCCCGACGAGGTCGGTGCGACGTGGGAGCACTACGACAGCATCGACGAGAGCACCGTCGCCTACCTGCAGTACACGTCGGGCTCGACCCGGATCCCCACCGGTGTCCAGATCACCCACCTGAACCTGGCCACCAACATCGTCCAGGTTATCGAGGCTCTCGAGGGTGAAGAGGGCGACCGTGGTGTCTCGTGGTTGCCGTTCTTCCACGACATGGGTCTGATCACCGCGTTGCTGTCACCGATGATCGGCCACTACTTCACCTTCATGACGCCCGCGGCGTTCGTTCGCCGCCCCGGCCGGTGGATTCGTGAGCTGGCCCGCAAGCCCGGCGACACCGGCGGCACCATCTCGGTGGCCCCGAACTTCGCGTTCGACCACGCCGCTGCGCGTGGCCTGCCCAAGGACGACGAGGAGCCGCTGGACCTGTCCAACGTCAAGGCGATCCTCAACGGCAGCGAGCCGATCTCGGCGGCCACCGTGCGCCGCTTCAACGATGCCTTCGGGCCGTTCGGCTTCCAGCCCAAGGCCATCAAGCCGTCCTACGGCCTGGCCGAGGCCACGCTGTTCGTGTCGACCACCCCGTCCTCGGAGGAGCCGACGATCATCTCGGTGGACCGCGACGAGCTGAACGCAGGGCGCTTCGTCGCCGTTCCGGACGACTCTCCCAAGGCCGTCGCCCAGGCCGGCGCGGGCAAGATCGGGGTCGACGAGTGGGCGGTGATCGTCGACAACGATTCGGCCACCGAACTTGTCGACGGCCAGATCGGCGAGATCTGGATCAGCGGCCAGAACATGGGCACCGGCTACTGGAACAAGCCCGAAGAGACCATTGCCACCTTCCAGAACATCCTCAAGTCGCGTACCAACCCGTCGCACGCCGACGGCGCGGCAGACGACGCAACGTGGGTGCGCACTGGTGACCTGGGCGCCTATCACGATGGCGAGCTCTACATCACCGGGCGCACCAAGGACCTGGTGATCATCGACGGCCGCAACCACTATCCGCAGGATCTGGAGTACTCCGCGCAGGAGGCCACCAAGGCGGTGCGCACCGGATTCGTCGCGGCGTTCTCGGTGCCGGCCAACCGGCTTCCCGACGAGGTGTTCGAGAACGCCCACGCGGGTCTCAAGCGCGATGCCGACGACACCTCCGAGCAGCTGGTGATCGTCGCAGAGCGAGCACCCGGCTCGCACAAGCTCGAGCTGGGGCCGGTCGTCGACGACATCCGCGCGGCGGTCGCCGTGCGGCACGGTGTCACGGTGCGTGACGTGCTGTTGACGCCGGCCGGCGCGATCCCGCGTACCTCCAGCGGCAAGATCGGCCGGCGCGCCTGCCGGTCGGCCTACCTGGACGGCAGCCTGCGCAGCGGGAAGGTCGCCAATGCCTTCCCGGACGAGACCGAATGACGACTGGAAGAAGTTCCTAAGTGGACGAAGGGGCGTACGGCACGAGACCGTGGTCGAACGCTCCCTCGTACGAGGTGAGGCCTGATGTCTGAATCAAACACGCCCCCAGAAGATTTCACGACGACTGACCCGGAGCCGGCAGCGGTAACCCCGGCCCGAACCGACATGACTGTGGCCGAGATGCGCGAGTGGCTGCGCAACTGGGTGGCCAATGCCACCGCACAGTCGCCGGATAAGATCGACGAGTCCACCGCGATGGTGGAGCTCGGACTGTCCTCGCGTGACGCGGTGGCGATGGCCTCCGACATCGAGGACCTCACCGGTGTCACGCTGACCGCCACGGTGGCCTTCCGTCACCCGACCATCGAAGCGCTGGCCACCGTCATCATCGAAGGCGAGCCGGAGGTCGAGTACAGCGACGACGAGCAGGACTGGGCCCGCACCGTCGACGAAGGTGTCGCCAACATCGCGATCGTCGGTCTGGCCACCCGTTTCCCGGGGGACATGAACACTCCCGACGAGATGTGGCAGGCGCTGCTCGAGGGCCGCGACGCGATCACCGATCTGCCGGACGGCCGCTGGGCCGAGTTCATGACCGAGCCCCGGCTGGCCGAGCGGATCGCCAAGGCCCGCACCCGCGGCGGCTACATCAAGGACCTCAAGGGTTTCGACGCCGAGTTCTTCGCGCTGTCGAAGATGGAAGCCGACAACATGGATCCGCAGCAGCGGATGGTGCTCGAACTCACCTGGGAGGCACTGGAATACGCCCGCATCCCCGCCTCCAGCCTGCGCGGGGAGAGTGTCGGCGTCTTCATCGGCAGCTCCACCAACGACTACAGCTACCTGGCCATGATGGATCCGCGTACCGCGCATCCCTACGCCATCACCGGTACGGCGAGCTCCATCATCGCCAACCGGGTGTCCTACTTCTATGACTTCCGCGGCCCGTCGGTCGCCGTCGACACCGCCTGCTCCAGCTCGCTGGTGGCCGTTCACCAGGGCATGCAGGCGTTGCGTGCCGGCGAGGCCGACGTCGTCGTCGCGGGTGGGGTCAACGCGCTGGTGACCCCGGCGGTGACGCTGGGCTTCGACGAGGTCGGTGGCGTGCTGGCCGCCGACGGCCGGATCAAGTCGTTCTCGGCCGACGCCGACGGCTACGCGCGGTCGGAGGGCGGCGGCGTCCTGGTGCTCAAGCGCCTCGCCGATGCCCGCCGCGACGGCGACGAGATCCTGGCGGTGATCGCCGGTGGTGCGATCAACCACGACGGGCGCTCCAACGGCCTGTTGGCACCGAACCCGGATGCGCAGGCCGAGGTCCTACGTAAGGCCTACAAAGACGCCGGTATCAACCCGCGCAGCGTCGACTACATCGAGGCACACGGCACCGGAACGATCCTCGGTGACCCGATCGAGGCCGACGCGCTGGGCCGTGTGATCGGCCGCGGCCGGCCCGCCGACGAGCCGGCGCTGCTGGGCGCGGTCAAGTCCAATGTCGGGCACCTGGAGTCGGCGGCCGGTGCGGCCAGCCTTGCCAAGGTGGCACTGTCGTTGAGCCGCAACAAGATTCCGGCGTCGATCAACTACGCGGGACCCAACCCGTACATCGACTTCGACGGCGTGCACCTCAAGGTGGCCGAGACCGCGACCGACTGGCCCCGCTACAGCGGCCATGCGATCGCCGGTGTGTCGGGCTTCGGCTTCGGCGGTGCCAACGCGCACCTGGTGCTGCGCGAGGTGCTGCCGTCGGATCTCGTCGAGCCCGAGCCGGTTTCCGAACCGGTGGAGGACAAGTCTGCCTCCGATGCGGACGCGGTCTATGTCGGCGGTGTGCTCGTCGAGGATGACGAGGACGACTTCGTCGGGGGCTACGACTATGAGTCCGCGGAGTACGGAACCGAAGGCTCCGAACCCGAACTGCCAGGCCTCACCGAGGAGGCGCTCGAGCTCATCGAGGCCGCCCGCGCAGAGTGGGAGGCCCGCGACGACAAGCCGGTTCCTGTTGTCCCCATTGTCATTTCGGGCTTCCTGACCTCCCGTAAGCGGGCCGCTGCGGCTGACTTGGCGGACTGGATCGACAGCGCCGAAGGCCGGGACTCGTCGCTGGAGTCCATCGGCCGTGCGCTGTCGCGGCGCAACCACGGCCGCTCGCGGGCCGTCGTGATGGCCCACGACCACGACGAGGCCGTCAAGGGTCTGCGTGCGATCGCCGACGGCAAGCAGAGCCCGTTGGTGTACAGCGCCGACGGCCCGGTCACCAACGGACCGGTGTGGGTGCTGGCCGGATTCGGTGCGCAGCACCGCAAGATGGGTAAAGAGCTGTATCTGCGCGACGACGTGTTCGCCGAGTGGATCAACAAGGTCGACGCGCTGATCCAGGACGAGCGGGGCTACTCGATCGTCGAGTTGATCCTCGACGACGCCATCGACTACACCAACGACACCTGCGAATACCCGATCGAGGTCGTCCAGACGGTCATCTTCGCCCTCCAGATCGCGCTGGGTGAACTGCTGCGCCACCACGGCGCCACACCCGGTGCGCTGGTGGGACAGTCGCTCGGTGAAGCCGCCGCGGCGTACTTCGCCGGCGGGCTGTCGCTGGCCGACGCCACCCGCACCATCTGCTCGCGTGCGCACCTCATGGGTGAGGGCGAGGCAATGCTGTTCGGTGAGTACATCCGGCTGATGGCGCTGGTGGAGTACTCCGCCGACGAGGTCAAGACGGTGTTCTCGGACTACCCCGACCTGGAGGTGTGCGTCTACGCCGCACCGACCCAGACCGTCATCGGCGGTCCGCCGGACCAGATCGACGCCATCGTCGCCCGCGCCGAAGCCGAGGGCAAGTTCGCGCGCAAGCTACAGACCAAGGGCGCCAGCCACACTCAGCAGATGGATCCGCTGCTCGGTGAGCTTTCGGCCGAGATCACCGGGATCGAGCCGCATCCGCTGCGGATCCCGTACTACTCGACGGTGCACGAGGGCAGCTTGATCCGCGCCGGCGGTGAGCCGATCCACGACGTCGAGTACTGGAAGAAGGGTCTGCGCCACAGCGTCTACTTCACCCAGGGCATCCGCAACGCCGTCGACAACGGGCACACCACGTTCCTGGAGTTGGCGCCGAATCCGGTGGCGCTCATGCAGGTTGGCTTGACCACCGCGTCGGCTGGGCTGCATGACGCGCAGCTCATCGCGACCCTGGCCCGCAAGCAGGACGAAGTCGAGTCGATGATCGCGGCGATGGCGCAGCTCTATGCGTACGGCCACGACCTGGACATCCGGACTCTGTTCGGGCCAGGCGAGTTCGCCGCCGTCCCGCCGACCCGGTTCAAGCGCAAGGACCATTGGCTCAACGCGCAGTTCTCGGCCGACGGCTCGACGATGATCCCCGGCACCCACGTGGCAACCCCCGACGGCAAGCATGTCTGGGAGTTCGCGGGCCAGGGCCAGACGGATCTGGCCGCGTTGGTGAAAGCCGCTGCGGTACAGGTGCTTCCGGATGCGACGTTGACCGCCTCGGAGCAGCGCGCGGTGCCTGGTGACGGCGCCCGGCTGGTGACCACGTTGACCCGCCACCCCGGCGGCGCGTCGGTGCAGGTGCATGCGCGTATCGATGAGTCGTTCACGCTGGTGTACGACGCGATCGTCGCCCGCTCCGGTGCTGTGTCGGCACTGCCGGCGGCAGTGGCCACCGGAGTCGCGGTGAGCGAGCCCGCCGCAGCAGCACCCGAAGATGACGCTCGATCTGATGTCGCCGCCGGAGCGGCTCCGGCCATCCTGACCGACAATCTCGCTGCCGGCGCCGGTGTCGCTGCGTCGCTGGGCAAGTGGTCCCCGGATTCCGGTGAGACGGTGCATGACCGGCTGTCGACGATCGTGGGCAGCGCCATGGGGTATGAGCCCGAGGACCTCCCGTGGGAGGTGCCGCTGATCGAGCTGGGCTTGGACTCACTGATGGCGGTGCGGATCAAGAACCGGGTCGAGTATGACTTCGATATGCCGCCGATCCAGTTGACCGCGGTCCGGGACGCCAACCTCTACGCCGTCGAGAAGCTCATCGAATACGCGATCGAGCACCGCGACGAGGTCGACCAGCTGGCCGAGGCGCAGAAGGGCAAGACGGCCGAGGAGATCGCTGCCGCCCAAGCCGAGCTGCTGGGCGGGGCGACCACGGTCGCCGAACTCGAGGCCAAGCTCGCCGAGGCCGGCCATCCGCTGGCTGACGAGTCGGAGCCTGCCGCGGTTCCGCCGCCGCCGACCAACCCGGCCGGGCCGAACATCCCGCCGCCGCCGACAGATCCGTCGGGCCCGGGTAAATCTGCCGCTGCGGCGGCTGCCAAGGTCCTCACCCAGGAGGCCGTAACCGAGGCGCTGGGCGCCGACGTCCCGCCGCGCGAGGCCGCCGAGCGGGTGACCTTCGCGACGTGGGCCATCGTCACCGGCAAGTCGCCGGGCGGCATCTTCAACGAGTTGCCTGCCGTCGACGACGACACCGCCACCAAGATCGCCGCACGGCTCTCGGAACGGGCCGAGGGCACCATCGCCGTCGAGGACGTCAAGAAGGCCAGAACCATCGAGGAGTTGGCCACCACGGTGCGCGGGTTCCTCGAGGCTGGTGAGCTCGAGGGCTTCGTGCGCACGCTGCGCGCGCCGAAAGAGGGCTCCACCCACGTTCCGGTGTTCGTGTTCCACCCGGCCGGCGGGTCGACCGTCGTCTACGAACCCCTGCTCAAGCGTCTGCCGCCGGAGACCCCGGTCTACGGACTCGAGCGTGTCGAGGGCTCCATCGAGGAACGGGCCGCCGAGTATGTGCCCAAGCTGATGGAGTTGGGCGGCAAGGGCCCGTACATCCTGGCCGGCTGGTCGCTGGGTGGCGCGCTGGCCTACGCCTGCGCGGTCGGTCTCAAGCGCAACGGTTGTGACGTCCGCTTCGTGGGGCTCATCGACACGGTGCGCGCCGGCGAGGAGGTGCCGCAGACCAAGGAGGAGATCCGGGCCCGCTGGGACCGCTACGCGCTGTTCGCCCAGCGGACGTTCAACGTCGAGATTCCGGAGATTCCCTACGAGCAGCTCGAGCAGCTCGACGACGACGGTCAGGTGCGCTTCGTGCTCGACGCCGTCAAGGACGCCGGGGTCGACATCCCGGGCGGCATCATCGAGCACCAGCGGACGTCGTATCTGGACAACCGGGCACTCGACACCGCCAACATCGAGCAGTACGACGGTCACGTCACGCTGTACATGGCCGATCGCTACCACGATGACGCGATCATGTTCGAGCCGCGCTACGGAATTCGCCAGCCCGATGGCGGCTGGGGTGAGTTCGTCTCCGAGCTCGAAGTCGTTCCGATCGGGGGCGAGCACATCCAGGCGATCGACGAGCCGTACATTGCGAAGGTGGGCGCCCACATGAGCGCGGCGATCAACCGCATTGATGCTGAGGAGAACCAGTGACCGCCAGCACAACTGCCGAGAAGCTGGCCGAACTCCGCGCGAAGCTGGAGCTGGCCAAGGAGCCCGGCGGGGAGGCGGCCGCCAAGCGCGACAAGCGCGGCATCCCCAGCGCCCGTGCCCGCATCCACTCGTTGCTCGACCCGGGTAGCTTCCTGGAGATCGGTGCACTGGCCCGTACCCCGGGTGACCCGAACGCGCTCTTCGGCGACGGCGTGGTCACCGGCCACGGCACCATCAACGGCCGCCCGGTGGGCGTCTTCTCCCACGATCAGACCGTCTTCGGCGGTTCGGTGGGCGAGATGTTCGGCCGCAAGGTGGCCAAGCTGATGGAGTGGGTCGCCATGGTCGGCTGCCCGATCATCGGCATCAACGACTCCGGCGGCGCCCGCATCCAGGACGCCGTCACCTCGCTGGCCTGGTACGCCGAACTCGGCCGCCGCCATGAACTGCTGTCCGGTGTGGTGCCGCAGATCTCGATCATCCTGGGCAAGTGCGCGGGCGGCGCGGTGTACTCGCCGATCCAGACCGACCTGATTGTCGCGGTGCGTGACCAGGGCTACATGTTCGTCACCGGACCCGACGTCATCAAGGACGTCACCGGCGAGGAGGTCACCCTCGACGAACTCGGTGGTGCGGACTACCAGGCCCGGTACGGCAACATCCACCAGGTCGTCGACTCCGAGAAGGACGCCTTCACTTACGTTCGCGATTTCTTGGAGTTCCTGCCGCCCAACATGTTCGATGACGCCCCGGTGGTCAATCCTGGCCTGGAGCCCGAGATCACCCCGCACGACCTGGAACTGGACAGTCTGGTTCCCGATGCGGACAACACCGCTTACGACATGCACGAGATTCTGATCCGGATCTTCGACGATGGGGACTTCCTCGATGTGGCGGCCCAGGCCGGCCAGGCGATGATCACCGGTTTCGCCCGCGTGGACGGACGCCCGGTCGGTGTGGTGGCCAACCAGCCGATGTACATGTCGGGTGCGATCGACAACGAGGCTTCCGACAAGGCGGCGCGGTTCGTCCGGTTCTGCGACTCCTTCAACCTCCCGCTGGTCTTTGTCGTCGACACCCCGGGCTTCCTGCCCGGCGTGGAGCAGGAGAAGAACGGCATCATCAAACGCGGCGGCCGCTTCCTCTACGCCGTCGTCGAGGCCATGGTGCCGAAGGTGACGCTGACTATCCGCAAGTCCTACGGCGGCGCATACGCGGTAATGGGCTCCAAGCAACTCACCGCGGATCTCAACTTCGCGTGGCCTACCGCCCGGATTGCGGTGATCGGCGCCGACGGTGCTGCCCAGCTGCTGGTCAAGCGGTTCCCGGACCCCAAGGCTCCCGAGGTGCAGAAGATTCGCGCCGACTTCGTCGAGGGCTACAACCTCAACATCGCGATCCCCTACATTGCCGCCGAGCGTGGATTCATCGATGCGGTGATCGAGCCGCACCAGACCCGGCTACTGCTGCGTCAGACACTGAAGTTGTTGCGCGACAAGCAGGTCACTCGCGTGCTGCGTAAGCACGGCCTGATCCCGATCTAATCAGATGACCAGGCTGGCGGCCGGTGACGTGGTCGAACCCGTTGCACTCACCGCACTGGACGGATCGGTCATCGCCGTGCCGGGACCGGGACGGGTGCACCTGCAGTTCCGCCGGTTCGCCGGCTGCCCGATCTGCAGCCTGCACCTGCGTGGCTTCGCCGGCCGGCACGCCGAGATCGCGGCCGCCGGTATCACCGAGGTGGCGTTCTTCCACTCGTCCGCCGAGCACCTGCGTGGTTATCAGGCCGACCTGCCCTTCGCCGTCGTCGCCGACCTCGACCGGGGGTACTACCGCAGCTTCGGGGTGGAGAAGGGTGTGCGGTCACTGGCCAACCCGCGGGCGCTGGCCGCGGCTTTCCGCGGCGGCCGGCAGTGGATGGCGCATCGCGGCGACCCGGACTGGGCCGGTGTGGGGGACAACGACGGGACGACGCATCTCGGGCTGCCTGCCGACTTCCTGATCGACACCGACGGCACCCTGCTCGCCGTGCACTACGGCAGCCACGCCGACGACCAGTGGTCGGTCGATCAGCTGCTGGAAATTAGCCGGACCAGCTAGTTTCCGGCTATCCACAGAACTTACTCACACCTGTGTAATTCGAAGTAACTTAGCGCCGGTGTCATTTTTGACGAAACAACAGTCCCGTCGGGGCCCCCGAACTACCGTGACGAGGTGACCACCGAGCCGCTCGCCACCACCGGCCGGGACGGCCGCCACCTCTACACCTGCCCGCTATGTGAAGCCATGTGCGGCTTGGAAATTCAGGTCGAAAGCGGCCGCGTGGCCAGTATCCGGGGCAACCCCGACGACGTGTGGAGCCGCGGGCACCTGTGCCCCAAGGGCACCTCGCTGGGCGCCATTCATCACGACCCGGACCGCATCCGGGCACCGATGATCAAGGTCGACGGTCAGTGGCATGAGGTCAGCTGGGACGAGGCGTTCCGGCGCTGCACCGAACTGCTGGCTCCGGTGATCGCCGAGCACGGTATCGGGGCGGTCACCTGTTATACCGGCAACCCGCTGGCGCACTCATTCTCGCTGGGCCGCTATACCGGCGTGCTGCTGGGCATGTCCGGCATCCCGGTCAGCTACTCGCCGGGCACGGTCGATCAGTGGCCCAAGAACCTGTCCTCGCACCTGATGTACGGCAACTGGTGGGGCTTCCCGGTGCCCGATATCGAGCGCACCGACCTGTTGGTGATCATGGGTGCCAACCCGGCGGCATCGCAGGGTTCGCTGCTGGCCGCACCCGATGTCATGGGCATCATCTCCGGTATCGACACCGTGATCGTCATCGACCCGGTGCGCACCCCCACCGCGGCCAAGGCCGACGAATGGCTGCCCATCACCCCGGGCACCGACGCCGCCCTGCTGCTTGCGGTCGTGCAGACCCTGTTCGCCGAGAACCTGGTGAACCTCGGCCGGCTCGGTGACCACATCGACGGCGTCGACACCCTGCGCGAGGCGGCAGCGGACTGGACGCCCGAGCGGGTGGCCCCGGTCACCGGCATCGACGCCGACCGCATCAAACAGCTGACCCGCCAACTGGCGGAGACGGAACGAGCCGTCGTCTACGGCCGAATCGGCTTGTGCAATCAGGAGTTCGGCAGCCTGGCCAGCTGGCTCGTCGACGTTGTCAACATCCTCACCGGACACTTCGACACCCCGGGCGGTGCGATGTTCCCGCGCCCGGCGGTCTGGACTGTCACCGCCCAGCCGCAGCCCGGGATGGAAGGCGGACTGCCCGAGTTCGGTCGCTGGAAGACCCGGGTGCGCGGCGCCAAGGAGGTGCTCGGCCAGGTGCCGGTGTCGTGTCTGGCCGAGGAGATCGAGACCCCGGGTGAGGGCCAGATCAAGGCGCTGATCACCGTCGCCGGAAACCCGGTGCTGTCCACCCCGGGTGGGCACCGTCTCGCCGAACTGCTGCCGCAACTCGACGCGATGATCGCCGTCGACCTGTGGCTCAACGAAACCACCAGCCACGCCGACGTCATCCTGCCGGGGCTGTCGCCGTTGGAGCAGCCGCACCACGACGACCTGATCCTGGCGTTCGCGATCGGGAGCATCTCCAACTACTCCGCGCCGGTGTTCAACCCCGAGGACCCGGATCGGCCGCAGGAGTGGGAGATCCTGGTCCGCCTGACCGGGCTGTGTGCGGGAACGCCTGCCGAGGACGTCGATGTCGCCGCCATCGACGACGGCTTCTTCGACTACCTCTGCTTCACGCAGGGTCTCGACGGTGCCGAGATCCGCAGCCACTATCGCAGCGGCGGGCCCGACCGCATCCTGGACCTCACGCTTCGCACCGGGCCGTTCGGTGACCGCTACGGCCAGAACCCGGGCGGTCTGTCGCTCGACCTGCTCAAAGCTCACCCGAATGGCATCCACTTCGGCCCGATGGTGGCCCAGGTGCCCGACATCCTCAACACCACCGACAAGAAGATCCGGTTGGCCCCGCAGTATCTGCTCGACGACCTGCCCCGGCTGGCGGGCCGGCTGGAGCGTGAGCCCGAGGAACTGGTGTTGGTCAGCCGTCGGCACCTGCGCTCGAATAACTCGTGGCTGCACAATGTTTCGGCGTTGATGAAGGGTCGCGACCGGTGCACGCTGCTGATGCACCCGGCGGACGCGACCCGTCGCGGGGTGGCCGACGGCGACACCGTCAGCGTCGCCTCCTCGGCGGGCCGCATCGAGGTTGCCGTCGAGGTGACCGATGCCATCAAGCCGGGGGTTGTCTCCATGCCGCACGGCTGGGGTCACGGTCAGCCGGGAACCCGGCTGTCGGTGGCCAACGGCTCACCCGGGGTGAACACCAACATCCTTTCTCCGCCAACATTTCTCGACGAGCCCTCGGGTAACGGCGCGCTCAACGGCATCCCGGTCACGGTGGCCGTCGCGTCAGGCCAGTTGCCGTGAACTGGCTTCGAGTGTGGGCCTAAAGTGCGAATTCGCGACGAAATGTGTACATAGCCCACACGATCGAGGCATGACACGAGGAGATCAATCATGAGCACGGTCGATATGGACGCCGTCCGCAGCGCAGGCGCCGCCATCGGCGAGGCCGTGAGCATCTTCATGCTCAGCCCGGAAACGATGGAAAAGAGCCTGGCCGCCGGTTACCCGGACCCGTTCGCCGCGTACTTCGCCGGCCGCGGCGGGGTACTGGGCCGGGCCACCGGCACCACCATCAACGCCGTGTTCGCCGTCTTCGAGCCGACCGTGGCCCGAACCTGCTGGGAGGCCGGCGTCGCCGTGCACGACGCGCCTGAGAGCGCGCGGCTGTACTGGGAGCAGGCCGCAGACTTCGGCCGCGCTCATCTGGCCGGAGCCGAGGGCCTGGACCAGATCGCCGAGTTGGGCGAGAAGGTGATCGCCGCCGCGCCGGAGCCGGGCCTGCCGCTCTACGCCGGTTGGCGCGCCATGCCGCTCGCGGACGACTCCGCGGCACGGGCGTTCCAGGTGATGTTTGTGCTGCGCGAACTGCGGGCCGCCGTGCACTTCAACGCGCTGACGATCTCCGGGATCAGCCCGGTCGAGGCGCACCTGCTCAACAAGGGCCCCGAGTACGCCGCGTTCATGGGGTGGCAGCCGCCCTACGTGGAGGTCGATCCGGCCAAGAAGGGCCGCTATACCGAGGTTGAGGAGCTGACCAACCGCCGGATCGCCGAGATCATCGGAGCCGTGCTGAGCCCCGCGGAGACCGAGGACTTGGCGCGGCTCAGTATTGCTGCGCTCGCCAGGCTCAAGGCACCCACGGAAAGCTAGATCGAATCGCCGCGATTCTGGGCGTCGACGACGGCGTCAGAATTTTTTCAACGGTGTGATTGTGGTTGCGCAGATAACAAAGCTGCAGTTGGGGCGCAGTCATGCCGGTAGCTGTCGTGGCGACGCGCCACGACGCGCACCGGGAAGGGGTGTGGCGAACTTATTGCTCGTGTGACACCCTCCGGGTACGAATTCCACAGTCAACTGCCAGGAATCGCTCGACGCTAAGGGAGAACATGAGGGTTATCGGTCGGCTGCTGGTAGCGATGATCGCCGCTGTCGCGGCATTGTTCGTGGGTACGGGTACCTCGAACGCGGGTCTGGACAATCAGCTGAGCTTGGTCGACGGCGGTGGCCGTACGTTGACGATTCAGCAGTGGGACACCTTCCTCGACGGTGTGTTCCCCCTGGACCGCAACCGGCTGACCCGTGAGTGGTTCCACTCCGGCAAGGCGGTCTACAGCGTGGTCGGCGACGGTGCCGACGACTTCGCGGGCACCTTGGAGCTGGGCTACCAGGTCGGCTTCCCGTGGTCACTCGGTGTGGGTATCAACTTCAGCTACACCACCCCCAACATCCTGCTCGACGACGTGGACCTGTCCCCGACGGGTTTCAACCCGCTGGGCTCGGTCATCACCCCGAACCTGTTTCCGGGTGTGTCGATCAGCGCTGACCTGGGCAACGGCCCCGGTATCCAGGAAGTCGCCACCTTCTCGGTGGACGTCGAGGGCCCCAACGGCTCGGTGGCCGTGGCGAATGCCCACGGCACCGTCACCGGTGCGGCCGGCGGCGTGCTGCTGCGCCCCTTCGCCCGCCTGATCTCCAAGGCCGGTGACAGCGTCACCACCTACGGCGAACCCTGGAACATGAACTGATCCGACGGATCGGGAGCGTGACTACGATTCCGGGGTGCCCTGGGAACACCTGCCGCTGATCGGGGGGTGGCTTCGCACCACTCGTGTCGAAGCCACCCGGGTCACTGTCGCGGCCGCGACCAAGATCACCGAGTTGGTGCTCGACCAGATCGATCTGACGGCGCTGGTCCGCGAGCGCGTCGATATTGATGCCATCGTGGCCGATGTCGACATCGACGCCATCATCGCCAGAATTGATCTGATCGGGCTGGCCGACCAGATCATCGACGGGGTCGATCTGCCCACGATCATCCGGGAGTCCACCGGGACCGTCACCGCCGAAGTGATGACCGACGTCCGCACCCAAACCGCCCGTGCCGACGACGTCGTCTCCGGTTTCGTCGACCGGATGCTCGGCCGCAACCAGGACCCCCAGGACCTTCAGTGACCAATGCCGGCATCGTGTCGCGTGGCCTGGCGGCCCTGGTCGACATGCTGGTCGTCATCGGGACCATGGGGCTGCTATATCTCGGGCTGGTGCTGACCACGCTGATCGTCAGCCCGACCGCGTTCCGGTTCCCGGCGCCGAACGTGATCTTCTCGACCGCGGTGACGTTCGCGGTGTCGGTGTTGTATCTGACCGCGTGCTGGACGCTGTCCGGGCGGACCGTGGGTGCGGTGCTGCTGGGGGTGCGGGTGATCGGGCGGCGCTCGGAGCGCATGCCGTTGGCGGTTGCCGTGCTGCGTGCCCTCGGGTGTGTGCTGTTCCCCATCGGGCTGCTGTGGGTCGCCGTCGACAAAAAGCGACGTTCCGTGCAGGACGTCATACTGGGCAGCCGTGTCGTCTACGACCGTCCCGCGTGACTAGGATTCCCCAATGCCGTTAGCGGACGGCCAGGTCGTTGCTGGTTACACCATTGTTCGGACCTTGGGTGCCGGAGGAATGGGTGAGGTCTACCTCGTCCAGCATCCGCGACTGCCACGACACGATGCGCTGAAGGTGCTCGGGTCGGCGGTCAGCCGTGACGAGGAGTACCGGCAGCGGTTCAACCTGGAAGCAGACATGGTCGCCACCCTGTCGCATCCGCACATCGTGACGATCTACGACCGCGGCGAGTTCGAGGACAAGCTGTGGATCGCGATGGAGTTCATCGACGGCACCGATGCCTCGCATCTGCTCGCCGATCGCTACCCGTACGGGATGCCGCCCGACGACGTCGTGCGGATCGTCACCGCGGTGGCCGAGGCGCTCGACTACGCGCACAGTCGTGGGCTGCTGCACCGCGACATCAAGCCGGCCAACATCCTGCTGGGCCGTCCCGACTCCGGTGACCGGCGTGTCGCACTGGCCGACTTCGGTATCGCCCGCTGGATGGGGCAGGCCAGCAATCTCACCGGAACCAATATGACGGTCGGGACGGTGGCCTACGCCGCCCCCGAGCAACTCAAGGGCGAGGAGATCGACGGTCACGCCGACCAGTACGCCCTGGCCGCCACCGCGTATCACCTGCTGACCGGAATGCCGCCGTTTCAGCACACTAACCCGGCCATCGTCATCAGCCAGCATCTCAGTTCGGATCCCCCGGCGATCGGCGCCACACGTCCGGAACTCGCCGGGCTGGGCCCGGTGTTCGCCAAGGCGCTGGCCAAGAAAGCCGACGCCCGGTATGCGCGCTGCGTGGACTTCGCGGGTGATCTCAGGCGCGGTCTTGGTGCTGCCGAGTTCGAGTCAGGTGCGGTCCATGTGACAGCCCTGTCGGCGACGGCGGGCCGGCCGAAGAAGGTCGTGGGTTCCCGCGCCCGGCACGCCAAACCGGAGTCGGTCCGGTCCCGTCGGCGGTTGTTGATTCCTGCGGTCTTGGGTGCGGTGATCGTCTTCGCCGGTGCGGCCGCCGGGGTCAGCCTGCTGTTCGGTCACCGCGGCGTGCACACCACGGCGACCACTCAGTCACCCGCGGCGGCACCGCCCCCGCCACCGGCCGTCTCGAGCCGAATGGATCTGCCGATCGTGGTGATCGGCGCCAATTGCGCGGTGATGGGGGCGGCGGCCGTCAGTGAGACGGGTGCGGCTGCCTACTGCGCGCACGCCGAACCGGGTGCGCCGAACACGGTGTGGTCGCTGCAACCTGAGCAGCTGCTCCGCGATCGGCAGTCACCGGCCGGGTGATTACAGGCCGATCCACTGGCCGAGGAACCAGAAGCCCCAGCCGTGGCCATTGCCTGCGGGCATCGGCTGTACCCACTGCCCGTTGTAGTTGAACGGCTGATGATCCTGGCGAGCCTGATTGATGCCCGGTCCGCCCGGCCCGCCAGGTCCGCCCGGTCCGCCCGGACCCTGTTGGCAGGCAGCCGGATTCGGCCCGCCACAGGGCTGGCCGGGGTCTGCACTGGCGGTGCCGACGCCCAGCCCGAACAGGCCGGCTGCACCGATAGCGGTCGCCGCGGTCGCGGTGGACACCATGCGCTTGAGATTCATCGCTTACTCCGATTAAGTCGGTTGTGTTTGCGATCTCAACGGTATGGATGACCGATTGGCGCGAGCTGTGTCGAGGTTAGGCCCACACTGGGCATTGGGTAACAGGTCGAAAACGGTCCGCAGACAACGTATCTGACGCCTGCGTCAGGTTCGCTCGGTGGGCAGTGTCTCGCCGCGGAAGAAGGCCGGCGCCTTGATGTTCCACAGGATCATCAGCACCACCCCGAATGCCAGGCTGAGTACGCCGACGACGAACACCGTGCCGATACCGGCGACCGAGCCGCCGGAGCCGTACTCGGGGTCGACCATGTGATAGGCCTCGGTGATGCCCACCGGGATGAGGATCAGGGCCCCGATACCCGGCAGGATGACCTGCTCCAGCGCGGTCTTCACCGACCGAAATGCGGTGCGCCAGAAGTACACCACCGAGGACACCGCGACCACCGAGTAGTAGGTCATGATGGCGATGCCGACGCTGTAGACCGAATCCTCCACGATGGATTCGCTGACCAGGGTGAGGCCCCCGTAGATCGCCAGACTGGTCAGGCCGATCACCCAGGTGGCGAACTTCGGCGTCTGGCTCACCTCGTCGACCGAGGCGAACCGGTTCGGCAGCGCTTTGTACGTGGCCATCGACAGCACCCCGCGGGCGGTCGGCATCACCGTGGACATCGTGGCCGAGAACGCCGAGATGCCGACGATCAGCGCGGCGATCACCGCGCCCCGGGTGCCGATGGCCTGACCGGCCAGCGTGGTGAAGACGTCGTCGATGTTGGTGGGATTGGTCAGGCTGGTCGGGCTGGTTTCGTCGATACCTGCGAAAGCCAGTGCGGCGACGCTGAATACGACGTAGGTGACGACGGTGATGATGATGGCCGTCACGCCGCTGCGGCCGGCCTGCTCGGGGGTGCCGGTGGTCTCCTCGGACATCGCCAGTGAGGCGTCGAAGCCCCAGAAGATGAAAATGGCGACCAGGAATCCGCCCAGCAGCGCCCCGGGGCTCTCGATGGCGAAGGGGTTGAACCACTCGAGGGAGAACGCCTCGGCGGTCGGGCTCTGGTGGCCACGGAACGCGGCGATCACCATGATGCCCGCGAACACGGCCAGCCCGCCGTACTGCACGATGGTCAGGATCAGCGTGGTCCGCGACGACTCCTCGGCGCCGCGCGCCACCAGCCAGGTAGTCGTCAGAATGAACACCGCGGCCACCAGCACGTTGAACCAGGACGGCGGATCGTCGAGGCCGAGCACGACTGCGGTGGCATTGACCAGAATTCCCGCCGCACCGACGCCGGCGAGAATGCTGGAGAGCACCAGCGCATAGCCGCCGATCCAGCCGATGTGTGGCGCGATCGCCTTGGATCCCCAGGTGAACACGGTGCCCGCGTCCGGGGCAGCGTCGGTGAGGTGCTTGTAGGCCACGGCGACGAAGTACATCGGGATGACCGCGATGATGAACACGATCGGCAGCTGGTAGCCCGACTCCGCCGCCCCGTGACCCAGCGCCCCGGTCAGCGAGTAGGCCGGTGCGGTGGCAGCCAGGCCGATCGCCACCGCGCCGACCAAGGACACCGAGCCCTTCTTGAGGCCTTTGGAGCGCAGGCCGTGCATCAAGGGGTCGATG
Source organism: Mycobacterium sp. NBC_00419 (assembly GCF_036023875.1). Classification (NCBI taxonomy): domain Bacteria; kingdom Bacillati; phylum Actinomycetota; class Actinomycetes; order Mycobacteriales; family Mycobacteriaceae; genus Mycobacterium; species Mycobacterium sp. NBC_00419. Next base: position 2,541,808 of record NZ_CP107931.1, on the reverse strand, counting down.
ATCGCCGCGTCGTCAGCCATCCTGGGATTCTGTCACCGCGGCGGGCCGTGGGCGTGGCTACGCCTTGATTACGCCTTGATTCGGATGCGTCCCGGCTTCCACAGCCCGCTGCGGGTAGCGGTGCCCAGATCGATCTGGGCCGGCTCGGCGTCGACGATCGTCGCGAACTTACGCAGCGAGCCCCAGTCGCGGCCCCAGTCGTGGGACAGGTAGGTGGCCATCACGTTCTGGCGCAGTAACAGGTCGCTGATGCCGAGCAGACCGCCGTTGCGGCCGTCCTCCCAGGTGTCGGTGTCCTGCTTCTTGGCGGTGTAGTCCGGTGTGATGCGGAACTTCGGCACCTCGGTGACACCGTTGGCGTGCAGCATCGGCTGCTGGCAGGGGAAGGCCAGGCCTACCGCCCAGTCCATCAACACTGGCTGTGTGGAGCCGACGTACTCCTGCACCGAGCGTAACTCCGGAACCCGCGGCGGCGTCACGGCGATCCAATCGCCCTGCGAGAGCGAGCGGTCCTGGGCCACGATCCGCACCGCGGTGGCGTCCGACGGCATCTCCGAGCGGGCGAATCTCAGGTTGCGCCATGACGGTGCGGGCCCGAGGTCGTAGGGGGCCACCCGGCCGGCCGGCACCGGCGCGCCGTCGGGGCCGAGCCTGCCGTACTCCAGCTCCACGAGCTGTCCGTCGGTCAGACCGTTGAGGACGCTGCGCCCGGCGATGGTGCCCGCGGCGGTGACGACCACCAGCGGATGACCGCTGTCGTTGGGCGGCAACGTGTACCAGGCCGAGTTCAGCGTCGCTTCCTGCTGCGGGCCGGCGGCATAGCTGCCTGCCAGTGCCACGCGGGCCGGATCGAGGCCGTACGGTAGCGGCACGGTCGAGCCGTTGACTCCCGGGGTGGCCAGCTTGATCGACTGGTCCCAGTCGTAGTCGGTGCCGGGCTGCGGGTTGGTCATCCGAATCGACTCGGCGACAATGTGTTCCGGCACCCCGCTGGGGGTGAATCCGACGGGCTTGGTGCCGCCCAGCGGCCCCAGCGGACCGTAATCACCGGGCAGCGGACTGAGGAAGCCCGCATTGGGGTCGGGCTCCACGAGAACGTCGTCGGCCAGACCGCAGCCGCCGGAGAACGACCGCAGGTTCGCCCACGCGTTGGAGTAGGTCGGGTACTGGCGCACGATTCCCGCCGTCATCGAGCCCACGAACACCAGCACCATCAGTCCGGCCGCCAATGGGATCGGCGCCGCGGTGGCGGCCCGCGCCAGCCGGCCCTCGCCGTGGTCGCGGGAGTTGAAGTGCAGCCAGACGGTGTAGAGCGCGGAGACCACGAAGAGGAAGAAAAAGATTGTGCTGACGGTGATTCCGGCGATCCGCGGCATCGCGTTGTTGAACGGCACACCGTAACTCGACACGTACCACCAGCCGTTGGTGGTCGCGAAGCACAGTGCCAGCACGAAGAGCACCGCGGTGACGACGGTCATCCGGTTGCGCGACCAGCGCAGCACCTTCGGCGAGACCAGCACGGTGGCCAGCGCGGCCATCGCCGCACCCACGGCGGCGAACAAGCCGAAGTGATGCACCCACTTGGTCGGGGTGAACATCAGGAAGAACATCGTCGCGAAGATGACACCCATCAGCCGCCAGGCCGGTCCGCGGGCCACGCCGGGAACTCGCTTGCGGCGCAACATCACGAACATCGAGATGAACAGCGACAGCGCGGTGATCAGGAAACCGAACCGGCGCGACAGCGAGCCGTCGACGGTCGGCAGGATCAGGTAGTAGTAGCGCAGGTTCTCGGTGTACCAGGCCTGGCTGGGCCCGATGTCGGTGCGAATCCTGGTCGCCTCCAGCACCGTTGCCAGGGTCTGGTCGGCGAAGACGACGACCAGCACGATCGTGCCCGCCGCCAGCAGTGGCGCGATGAGCGGCCAGGTGCCCACGATGGCGCGGCGGCGCACCAGGATTCGCAGAATCGGGCGGCCACCGGCGATGAGCGCTGCCACGGCGATCAGCCCGGTGGGCTGGATGCCGAGGGTGAAGGCGGCGCTGATGATTGCCAGCGCGAACGGGGTCAGCCGGCCGGAGATGATCGCGCGTTCGATGAGCACGTAGGTGATCAGGGCGCCGGTGGCGATCTGACCTTCGGGGCGAAGACCGTTGTTGAACGGCATCCACGCCGCCATCAACACCAGGCCCGCGGCCCACAGTGCGGGTCTGCTGCCTTCGACGGCGGGACCCAAGCGGGGCAACACTTCCCGCGACAGCAGCAGCCAGCACAGCAGCGCGCAGAACAGGTCCGGCAGGCGCATCCAGATGCTGGCGTCGGACACGTGCGTCATCAGGGCCAGCACGTTGTAGAACCAGCCGAACGGGTCCTCGGGACTGCCGAACCAGCGGAAGTAGTTCGACATGTAGCCGGCGTGGTCGGCCACCCGGGCCATACCGAGGATGTAGCCGTCGTCCGAGGAGTTCGCACCGATGACGTGCCACACCAGGAACCCGGTCACCACGGTGGCGTCGACGGCGGTGAATGTGCGCCAGCGCTGGGGAATCCACGAGTGCATGCGGTGGCCGTCGAGCCGGTCCAGCCGCCACAGTGCGCTCAGCGCGACCGCCGTGGCGGCGATCGCCAGCAGCATCGCGGCCAGCTTCAGCGCTGTCGGCTTGGTGGAGAACCGGGTGTCGATGGTGGCCGAGAACGTCAGGCCCGGGGGAGCGGGCCCGGTCAGGTCGGTGAACACCCCGACGATCGCGGGCCGCAGGTTCGGGTCGGGGAACCCGCTGCGCATCTCCTTGCCCGTGGTCGGATCGGTCAGCCCGACAAAGGTCGCGAACGTGCCAGCTTCGTCCGAGCTGATCTCGATCCGGGAGCAGCCAGCGATCTTCGACCGCGGCACGCTGGCGATCACCACGTTGCGGTCGGTGATGTCGACCCGCTGCGCGGTGACGTTGACGAACAGCGAATTCAGCGCTGCCTCTTTGCCTTTCTTCGGTGCGAGACCCAGCACCAAACCGCCCTGGGCAGGCATGGATCCGATGACGTCGCACGGAATCGTGGCGGTCAGCGACACCGGCGCCTGAGAGATCAGCGGCGAGGTGACATTGCCGAACTGTCCGCCTTGCGGCCAATTCAGCGTGGCGGTGGTCTGCACCACCGGCAGCAGCGGCGTCAGCACCGCCAGCACGAAGCCCACCAAGCCGGAGATCGTCGCCACCCAGCGGGTGACCTTCACATCGTGGGCCGCGTCGCGGGCGTTGGCGGCGAGAGTCTGTGTCATGGCGCCCCTGTCACGGCAAAGCCCTGATCGGTCCGTTGCGGCTCCAGCCGAACACCTTCACCGAACCCTGGTCGATGACGGCGGTCGGCGCCTGGTCGGCGGGCACCAGGCGGATGTAGCGCTCCAGGGCGCCCCAGTCCCGGTACCAGTCGTTGCGCAGGTAGGTCGGGATGGTCGCGGTGGTCAGCAGCGCCTGGATGAACAGGAACGGGCCGCCGGCGCGGGCCGACTGCCACATATTCGACGACACCACAACCTGTTTGAGGTTGGGCAGAATCCGGTACTCGGGCAGTTCGGCGACGCCGAGGTGTTCGGCGAACGGCCGCTGGCACGGGAAGTTCGCCGCGGTGGCGATGTCCATCAGGATCGGCGTCTTGGCGCCCAGGAACTCACTTGCGGTCTGTAGCACCGGCACCCGCGGCGGGGTGAATCCGAACCACTGGTCGTCGCTCAGGTTCGGGTCGTCGGCCACAATGCGTGCCACATTGGCCTCCGGCGGCGCCCACGCCAGCGGGAAACGCAGGTTGCGCCAAGCCTTTTGGGCGATGACATCGATGGGCTGCACCGAGTTCAGCGCCTGGAAGCTGCCGTCGGGCCGCGCCACACCCCACTGCAGTTTCAACGACTGGCCGTAATTGAACTGGCCCTCTTCGTCGTAGAACCAGATCGCGCCCGCGGCGGCGACGGTGACCAGCGGCCGGTCGGGGGTGCGCGGCGGCAACTGGTACCACGCCGAGGTGGCCTTGGCGGCGACGGTGTTCTCCTTGTAGGAGCCCATTACCGGGGTGGTCTTGGGGTCCAGGCCGAACGGCAGGAACACCCGGGATCCGTTCACGCCCTCAGGTCCGTAGCCGCCGCCGGTGCCCGCCGCGAAAGCGATGCCCGCGTTGGGCTTGTTGGGCGAGCCGTCGGAGTTGACCGTGCCCGGGTTGGCGACGAACGGCTCGGCAGGCTCGAGGGTGTCGCTGATTCCGTTGGGGGTGAAGCCGATCGGGTTCTCCCCGCCCAGCGGACCGTACTGGCCCCACTTCTGGCCCGGAACCGGTTGCAACATACCGGCATTCGGATCCGGCTCGACGAGGACGTCGTCGGCCATGGCGCAGCTGTTGTTCGACAGACCTGAGCTCAGCGCCGACACGTTGGCCTTGGCGGTGGTGTACACCGGGTAGCGCTGCACGAACGCCTTGGTCATCGAGCCGACCTCGAGCAGCACCATGATGATCGCGAACACCAGCAGCGGGGTCGAGGCCAGCACCCGATTGCGGCGGGTGTTCTTGACCTCGGTGTGCCCGGCGTAGTCCATCCGGAAGTGCAGCCACCCCGCCAGCAGGCCGGTGACGACGGCCAGGCCGAGGAACATGCTCGTCACCGGCTGGTGGGCGATGACGGGCTGGCGGTCGAACCACGGCACCCCGTAGTTGCCGACGTAGAACCAGCCGTTGATCCCCGAGGTCGCCCAGGCCAGCACGAACAGCAGAGCGGTGACCCACAGCGCGAGGTTGCGTCGGTTGTGCAGGCCCACCCTGGCGAAGGCGAACGCGGCGACCCCGCCCAGCGCGCCGGCCAGTCCGGCGAACGCACCGAACTGCACCGCCCACTTGGTGGGGGTGAACGTCAGCAGCAGCAGACCGATCGCGGTGCTGCCGACCAGGCGCCACACCGGCCCGTTGGCCACCCCGGGTACCCGGCCGCGCCGCAGCAGCACGGCCAGCAGGCCGAACAGGCACAGCAGCATCAGCAGGACGGCGAAGCGCCGCGTCAGCGAGCTTTCGACGTTGTCTTCGACGGTCAGGAAGTAGTAGCGCAGGAAGTCCTGGTACCAGGCGATCGTGGGACCGACGACGTATTTGATGCGGGCGGATTCGGCGACGGTGGCCAGCGTCTGGTCGCGGAACACCACCACGAAGATCGTCGAGAGCGCAGCGGCCAGCGCGGCCAACGGCGCCAGCAGTCCTGCGGCGGCGCGGCGGCTGCTGATGACCTGCCAGATTGCCCGGGACCCCACCAGCAGCGGTGCGGTGGCGATCAGGCCCTGGGGCGCGAGCGTCACGCTGAACACCACGATCACGATGGCGACGGCCGCAGGCAGCAGTCTGCGGGTGGCGATGGTGTTCTCGACCAGAATCCACGCGGCCAGCGCGCCGAAGGCGATCAGCGGCTCGGGCCGAAGGCCGTTGTTGAAGGGCAGCCAGGCCGCCAGGAACACCGCGCCTGCCGTCCATACCGCGGCCCGGTCGAGCGAGAGCCGCCTGCCCAGCCGGGGCAGTACGCAGCGGCTCAGGATCAGCCAGGTGGCGATGCCAGCCAGCGTTGCGGGAAGCCGCATCCACACCCCGGCGGTGCTCACCGAGGCGAGGTGGGCCAGCACCGACTGGTACCAGTCGAACGGGGCTTCGGTGGCGCCGAAGAACCGGAAGTAGTTGGCGGTGTAGCCGGCCTCGCCGGACACCCGCGCGATGGTCAGGTTGTAGCCGTCGTCGGAGGAGATGGCGCCGATGACGTGCCAGAGCGCCAAGGTGCCGAGTACCGCGACATCAGCCAGCCAGGTGGCCCATCCGACCCGCCAGAACCGCCGCCATGCCCCGGCGACCCGCCGGCCCGATCGCGCGTCGAGCACCGCGAGCGCAACCAGCGAGGCAACCACGCAGGCGATGCCCAGGGCCATCACGACGAGCTTCAGCGAGGTGGGGTCGGTGATGAACCGGGTGTCGATGTCGACCCGTGCCGACAGTCCGGCTTGCGGTGGCACTTTCAGGTCGGTGAAGATCCCGGCGATCTGGGGCTTCTTCTCCGGCGACAGGGTGCCGGTGGCACCGGGGATCCCGACGAAGTCGGCTCCCGTGCCGCCCGGGCCCGCCCACAGGTGCAGCGTGCTGCAGGCCGGTGTCGCCACCGCGGAGCGCGGCGCCACGGCGGCCACCGTGTCGCGGAATGCGACGACGACGGTCTCGGCGTTGGCCCGGACGAACAGGCCGTTGCGGCTGGCGTCGATACCGGCCGGCGGGATCGTCGAGAACACCAGGCCGCCCTCGGCGGGCAGGGTCGCGATGGCCTGGCAGGGGATCGACACATCCATCGACTGCGGGGCCCCGGACACCAGGGGCGCGGTGATGTCACCGACCCGGTCCCCCTGCGGCCACTGGATGGCCGCGGTGGTCTGGGTGACCGGCAGCAGCGGCGTCAGCCCGCACAGCACGATGCCCAGGAGGCCGGCGACGACGGCGACGAGCTTCGCGATCCGGAGAGAAGCGTCGCTGTCGCTAGGCACGAGGCTCGATGGTAGGCGACGCGGCTTAGTGGACTTGGAAGGCCTGCGGGGGCGCACCGATTTGAGACTGGATTGCAGCCCTAAGGACTACGTCGGCCGCAGCGGAGCCGGGCTCCAGAAGCCGCTGCGGGTGGCGGTGCCGAGGTCCAGGCGAGCCGGCTGGGCGTTGGGGTAGAACGCGTTGAGCCGCTGCAGCGCGCCCCAGTCCCGGAACCAGTCGTCCTTGAGGTAGGTCGGCACGGTGACCGCGCGGTACAGCAGTTCGCTGATGCCCAGCGGGCCGCCGCCGATGTTGTCCATCACCGGCGAGTTGGCCTCGGCGCCGAACCGGTCCGGCAGGATCCGCCACTTCGGCGGCTCGATGACGCCGTTCTGGTGGCCGAACGGCCGCTGGCAGGGGAATGCCAAGCCGACCAGCCAGTCCAGCAGCACCGGGTCGGCGGAGCCGACGACCTCCTGCAGCGTGCGGAGCTTGGGGATGCGGGGCGGGGTCAGCGCGATCCAGTGTTGCGGGGCAAGGTCGTCGTCTGAGGCGACGACGCGGATCTGGGTGGCATCGCGCGGGATCGCGGCCAACGGGGCCCGCAGGTTGCGCCAGGCCGGTGCGGCGCCGATATCGGCGAAGCCCAGCCCGCCGCCGGGCTTGTTGGCGGCAGCGCCCTCGTCGGTGGCCCATTGCACCTGGACCTCGTCCTGGTCGAACCGGCCGGCGGCCGACACCACCAGCAGCGGAGACGAGCGCCAGTCGTCGGGCAACCGGTACCAGGCCGACCGCAGCCTGGCGGGCTGCTGAATGCCCGAGCGCCAGCTTCCCAGCACCGGGGTGCGGGACGGGTCGAGCCCGTAGGGCAGCCGGGCGCGGGAGCCGTTGACGCCGGCGGCCGCGGTGGTACCGCCCTCGGTGCCGGCCTCACTGCTGGTAGCCACGCCGTCGTCCTCGGCGAGGCTGCCGCCGCCGGGCGGTTCCAGCACCGGGTCGGCGGAGACGTCAGCGGGAACGCCGCCGGGGGTGAAGCCTTCGGCGGTCGAGCCCAGTCCCGCGCCGAGGGGGACGCCGATCGGGATGAGTGTCCCGGCGTTGGGGTCGAGTTCGACCATGACGTCGTCGGCCAGACCGCACGTCTTGCCGGTCAGCGCCTGCAGATTCGAGCGGCCCACCGACCACGCCGGCCACTGCTCGGTCATCCCGAGCGTCAGCGACAGCACCTCGAAGATCACCAGCAGCCAGGCCACCACCGCCAGCGGTGAGCCGACGATCCCCGACCACCACCGCCGCCGGCCGGTGCTGCCGTTGTCGCGGCCGGAGAAGTGGAACCACGCGGCCAGCAGCAGTGTCAGCACGGTCAGCCCGAGCAGGAACGTGGTGAACCCGAAGTGCCATTCGGGGAACTGATTGGACCACGGCACACCGAAGTTGGAGACGTACCACCAGCCGTTGACGCTGGCGAACGACAGCGCGGTCACGAACAGCACCAGCGCGGCGAACATAGTTCGGTTGCGCCGGGATCGGAGCACGTGCGCGGTGACCGCGACGGCCGCCAGCGCACCGAGTGATCCGGCCAGACCGGCGAACACCCCGAAGTGGTGCGTCCACTTGGTCGGGGTGAACATCATCGCCAGGAACGAGATGATCGTGATGCCGATGATGCGCCGGCTCGGCCCCGCGGCGGTGCCCGGGATGTGGCCGCGGCGCAGGATCATCGCCACCGACACCGCCACGGCGATCAGCAGGGCCAGGACGGCGAACCGCCGCGCGACCGAGCCGTCGGGGCTGGCCATGAACAGCCGCTCGTAGCGGATGTGCTCGTCGAACCAGCTCAGGCTCGGCCCGACGGCAGACTTGAGCGTGTTGGCCTGGATCTCCCCGACCAGGGTCTGGTCCCGGAAGATCAGGATGATCGTCACCGTCGCGGCGGCCAGGATGGGCGCCAGCAGCGGCAGCAGCCCGAACTGCCGGGAGCGGCGGTGCAGGATCGTGCGCAGCGGCCCGATGGCCACCAGCAGCGCACCGATCGAGGCGATACCGGTCGGGCCGGAGAACAGGGTCAGCGCGCCGACGATGCAGGCGAAGGCCACCGGCAGCAGGCGGCTGGTGGCGACGCCGCGCTCCACGCAGATCCAGGTCAGCAGGATGCCGATAGCGATGATCGGTTCGGGGCGCAGGCCGTTGTTCAGCGGCAGCCAGAACGCCAGGAACATGCCCGCCGCCGTCCACGCCGCCGCCCGCGTCGTCTTGACGGCATGGCCCAGCCGGGGGATCACCTCGCGGCTGATGATCCACCAGCAGGCCAGCGCCATCACCAGCGTGGGCAGCCGCATCCAGACGCTGGCCGTCGACACGTGTGCCCACAGCGCCAGCAGGTCGTAGTACCAGCCGAACGGGGCTTCCGGGGTGCCGAACCAGCGGTAGTAGTTGGCCATGTAGCCGGCGTGCTCGGAGACCCGGGCCATCGTGAGGATGTAGCCGTCGTCGGAGGTGTTGGCGCCGACGAAGTGCCACCACACCAGGACCGCGATGACGACCCCGTCCAGTGCGCCCAGTGACCACCACCGCGGCGGCAGGAAGCGGCGGTGCCGCATTCCGTCGGCGGTGTCCATGACGTGCAGCGCGATCAACGCGACGATCGTCAGCACGACGCCGAGGACCATCGCGGCCATCTTCAGCGCGGACGGCGCGCTGCTGTAGCGGGTGTCGATGGTGGCCGACAGGCTCAGGCCGGGCGGCGCCGGTCCGGTCAGGTCGGTGAAGACCCCGACGATCTGAGGCCGGAAGTCGTAACCGCCGCGCTCACCTTTGAGCGGCGCCCCGGGATCGTCACTGTCGGGTCCCTTGGTCAGGCCGACGAACTCGGCGGTGACCTTGTCGGCGTGGGCGGTGAACGTCACCTTCTGGCAGGCCGGGCTGAGCACCTGGGACAGCGGTGCCACGACGACGGGGGTGTTGCGGACGACGATGACCAGGCTGTCGTTGGCGCGCTGGATCAGAAGGCCGCGGTCGACCGCTTTGGGAGCCTGCTTGGGGACGGTGGACAGCAGCACGGTCCGGCCGGTGGGCGCGAGCCCGGCGGCCGCCTGGCAGGGCACCTCGATGTTCAGGTCGGTGGCCACGTAGCTGATGAGCGGTGCCGTGACGCTGTCCAGGACACCGTTCTGTGGCCAGTTGAGTTCGGCAGTGGTCTGCTTGACGGGCAGCAACGGCGTGAGGATCGCCAGTGCGGCACCCAGCAGACCGGCGATCACGGCGACGAGACGCGCGGTCCGATAGTTCGCCCGCGTCTGCTCCACGGAGCTAGATGGTAATTGCCGGGTGCGCGAGCCAGTCACTACGGATTCCTGATGGCCAGGATGAACGGTCCGATGTCCTTGACGGTGAACTGCGGACCCTTGAACAACTCGGCGTTGAGTTCGACGGCGTAGCGCCGCACGTTGGGCTGGTTGGGGTAGACGTCCTGGGCCAGTCGCAGGGTGTAGGTGTCGTTGGCTCCGCGGCGCATCAGGAACACCGTCGGCGCCTTCCACGGCAGCGTGTCGAGGGCTTTGACGAACTGGTCGGTGTTCTTGAGCTCACCCCACGATTCGATGGCCGCTGCACGCTTGTCGAACTCGGCAAGCGGATTGGCGTAGTGCGAGGTCAGCCCCTGGAATCCGTAGTACGGGTAGTAGGACAGGAAGCTGTAGTCGGCAGTCATCACCACGGTGTCCTCGCGGGGTCTGCCGGTGATCTGCTGGATGGCCCCGTCGATCTGGTCGTAGTACTTCTCGGCGCCGGGCGGTCTGCGGTCACCACGCTGGCCGTTGCCGTCGGTGTCGGTGTAGGCAACGGTCAGGTCGGGGCGCAGCACGTCGGGGATGTCCTGGCTGAAGCCGATGGCCCCGATCAGCCCGATCGCGGCGGCCACCGGGATGACCTTGCGGGTGGTCCTGGCGGCGATCACCACGGCGATCTCGATGAAGCCGAAGGCGCCTGCGGCGGACAGCAGGACGGTGAGGGTGGGCTGCAGCCGGAAGGACAGCAGTGTGGTGCCGACCAGGGTGGTCAGCATCGACAGCAGCGACCAGGCGTAGAGCGACAGCACCCCAATGCCCAGGGCGGCTGCGCGTACCGAGGTGCTGGCCCGCCAGACCAGCCACAGCGTCCCGAGCATGCACAGCGCGCCCAGCAGGGAGAACTGCAGCATCGGGAAGGTCAGGACGGCGCCGTCGGCGGGCAGGTAGTGCTGGGCGCTGCCGGTGTCGCTCATCGGGCCCTTGGCGGCCCGCAGCAGGAACGGCAGCCAGGTGATCAGTGCGATGGCCCCGGCGATGACGCCCGCTACCAGCAGCCGCAGCAGCGGGCCGAAACTGCGGCGGCCGACCGCGACCAGCACGGCCATCACGACGACGGTGAACGCCGTATAGCCCAGCAGCAGGGTGTAGAAGGTGGCGGCGACGCCGAGGAAGATCCCGACGCCGACGACGGCGGCCCAGCCGCCGCTGCGGGCCCCTCCGCGCAGGCCCGACCAGGCCAGTACGAGCACCGGCGGGATCAGCACGGTGATCATCGCCGCGTACGGCTCCGGCGAGCCGTAGGCGAGCATGACGGCCGCGGTGGCGATCGTGACCACCAACGCGTACTCGAATCGAATCAGCGCCGACCACAACACCATTGCCAGCACCACCGCGATGGCGATCGAGGTGATGGCCCAGGGTTTGAACATCTCCCAGGCCGGTGTTCCGGTGAGTGCGGCAGCGCGTCCGCCCAGCCAGAACCAGCCCGGCGGGTAGAAGGGCGGCAGACCGGAGTAGGTCATGTCGCGCAGAGCCGGGCTCTCGGTGAGCCTGGCGAGGTATTCGGTGCGGAACTGCTGGTCCACCGAGATGCCGAAGAGGTAGAGCTTGGTGGCGCCCAGCGGCATGCCGAGGGTCACCACCGTAAACGCCGAGAGGACGACCGCCGCGGCGATGCGGGCCAGCCAGGCACGTCCGCGGCGCCAGAGGAAACCCGTGCCGACCAGCAGGACCAGGCAGCCGACCTGGCCGACGGTGGTCAGGGCGTGCAGCTGGTTCGACGACGGGAACGCGGGCCATTCGACCGTGGCGATCGCGAACAGCGAGATGGCCGAAACGACAACGGCGACACAGGCTCCCGCGACCATCTGGCCGGTCGTGGCCAAGACGCTGCGCATGCGGGGCTAGATCGGCAGCTTGCGGAAGATCGGGCGCGGAATGTGCCGCAGCACCGACATCAGGACCCGCACCTGGCCCGGCGCCCACACCAGGGTCTTGCCCTTGGCGGCCGACGTCACGGCCAGTTCGGCGACGTCGTCGGCGTTGACGGTGAAGGGTGCTTCCTTGGCGCCGGTGGCCTTCCAGTGTTCCAGTGTGGTGGTGGTGCGCACCTGGCCGGGCCGGATCACCAGTACGTGAACACCGAACTCGCGCAAGGCCTCTCCGAGGCCGAGGTAAAAGCCGTCGAGGCCGGCTTTGGTGGAACCGTAGACGAAGTTGTTGCGACGCACTCGCTCACCGGCCACCGAGCTCATGGCGATGATCTGGCCGGAGCCCTGGGCGCGCATCTTCTCGCCGATCAGCACACCCACCGAAACCGCTGCGGTGTAGTTGATCTGGGCGCTCAGTACCGCCTTGGCCTGGTTCTGCCAGAGTTCCTCGGCATCGCCAAGGATGCCGAACGCCACGATTGCGACGTCGACATCACCGTGTGCCCAAGCCTTTTCGACGACATCGGGGTGGCTGGCGGTGTCCAGGGCATCGAAGTCGACGTATTCCACCGACTTCGCGCCGGCGGCCTCCAGTTGTGCGATGGCGGCATCGCGCTTAGGGGCATTCGGCAGGTCCGCCAGGGTGACCCGCGCCTTGGCGTTGCGCAGATAACGCGCGACGATGGCCAGGCCGATCTCGGAGGTTCCGCCCAGCAGCAGGATCGTCTGCGGGTTGCCGGTGGCGTCGAAGACCATTTAGTAAAGCTCCAAGCGTCGGGCCATATCGGACATGAATACCCCGTCTGGATCCACCTTGCGGCGCACTGCAATCCACTCGTCGATACGTGGATACATGGCGTGGAAGGTGTCCGCCGTGGTGCGAGAATCCTTGGCTGTGTAGAGCCGCCCACCGAACTGCAGCACGCGGCTGTCCAGCTCGTCGACGAACTCGCTGAGCCCGGCCTTGATGGGGAAATCCACGCACACGTTCCAGCCGGGGATCGGAAAGCTCAGCGGGGCTTGGTTTCCCGGCCCGAAGAGCTTGAACACGTTGAGGAACGAGTAGTGCCCGGAGCGCTGGATGTCGACGATGATGGCCTTGAACTCGTCGACCGCCTCGGTCGGCACCACGAACTGGTACTGCAGGAAGCCGGCCGGCCCGTAGGCCCGGTTCCACTCGCCGAACATGTCCAGCGGGTGGTAGAACTGCGTCAGGTTCTGGACCTTGCCGCGGTAGGTACCCGACTTGCGGTACCACAGTTCGCCGATCGGGCCGAAGGTGTACTTGTTGGCCAGCCCGTTGGGAAAGACGTCGGGCAGCGTAAGTAGTTGTGGCGCATCGAACTTCAGGGGGTTCTTCTGCAGCTTCTTGGGAAGCTGGTCCAGCCGGGCCAGTGAGCCGCGGGAGATGGCGGCGCGGCCCAGCTTCGGCGGAGCGCTGATCGCGTCGAACCATGCGCTGGAGTAGGTGTAGTTGGATTCGCTTCCGTCACTGTGGAAGGCGATGGTCTCGTCCAGAGTGTGGGTGACGTCACCGTCGGCGATGAAGTAGGCGGTCTCGGTGGGGGTCATCTCGATGGTGGCCCGCAGGATGATGCCGGTAAGTCCGTTGCCGCCGACGGTTGCCCAGAACACGTCGGCGCCTTCGCCGTCGGGCGTGACGGTGCGGACCTGCCCGTCAGCGGTCAGCAGCTCCATCGATCGCACGTGGTTGCCGAAGCTGCCGGCGCTGTGGTGGTTCTTGCCGTGGATGTCGCATCCGATCGCACCGCCGACGGTGACCTGGCGGGTGCCCGGCAGCACCGGCACCCACAGCCCGAACGGCAGGGCGGCCTTCATCAGCTGGTCGAGGTTCACGCCCGCGTCGACGTCGACCAGGCGGGTGTCGGAGTCGATGGAGTGGATGCGGTCCAGCGCGCTCATATCGATGACCAGACCGCCGCCGTTCTGGGCGTTGTCGCCGTAGGAACGGCCCAGCCCGCGGGCGATCACACCGCGCTGATTGTCGTCGGCGGCGCGCGCCACGGCCTTGACGATCACCTCGGGGTCCGGCGTCGACAACACCTCGGCGACGGTGGGCGCGGTGCGTCCCCAGCCGCTCAGGCGCCGGGTTGTCGTGGTTGTGGACATCGTGACGAGGGTACCGTGCGGGGCCCTACGGTCACCGCAGCCGGAAGATCCAGACCCGTTGAACGATGAAGTTGATCACGGTCGCGGTGCCCTGTGCGATCACGAACGCGACGGGTAGCGCCCAGGTGCGGTAGTCGAGAAGATGCAGGGTGAAGTGGTTAAGCCCCACCTGGACGGCGAAGGTCAGCGCGTAGAGCGCCATGACCGCCAGGAACCGGGACCGGCTGGGCGGAGCCTGGAACGTCCAGCGCCGATTGATCAGGTAGGCCGTGATCGTCCCGACGATGAAGCTCAGCGCCTTGGCGAGGTCCACCTGGACGCCCCCGGCCTTGTACAGCAGGACATAGAGGCCGAAGTCGACGATCGCGGACAAGCCACCGGTGACGACGAACCGCACGACCTGCGTTCTGAGGCTCAGCGGGGCCGCCGGGGTTGTCTCGGACACGCGCTGAAGCTTAGTTTCCCCGGGCCGCTTCGCGTCAGCGCCGTGACCTGTGCACCATAGAGGTGTGCAGGACCTGCTCGAGAGATGGGCGGAGTTACTCGCCCGGCATACCGCGGACCCCGGCGCTCAGAACGTCGGCCGCGAGCTGCTGGCTGCCTGGTCGGAGCCGCACCGCCGCTACCACTCCCTTGAACACCTGCGCGACATCCTCGGTCATGTCGAGGAGCTGGCCGTTCTCGCCGAGGATGCCGATGCCGTCCGACTGGCTGCCTGGTACCACGACTCGGTGTACGCGGGACGCCCCGACGACGAGGAGCTCAGCGCCCGCCGGGCTGAGGACGACCTGTCCGGGTTGGGGGTGCCACCGCAGTTGGTCGACGAAGTGGCCCGGTTGATCCGGATGACCGTCACCCACGATCCGGCGCCCGGCGACCACAACGGGGAGGTGCTCTCCGATGCGGATCTGGCGTCACTGGCCGTACCCCGTGAGCGGTATGTGGCCAACACCGCTGCCATCCGTGCGGAGTACCGGCACGTCCCCGACGACGTGTTCCGCAAGGGGCGTCTGCAGGTGTTGGCCAGTCTGCTGGGCGGTCCGGGTGTCTTCCGCACCGAGCATGCTCGCCGGCATTGGGAGCCGCTGGCGCAGGAGAACCTGCGGGCCGAGTTGGCGACGCTGACCGGCTGACCGGATTCCGTTGCCCCCCAATGGCTTCACCAGGTATCGGGGGTGGCGCCGTCGCGGCAGGTTGCGCGGGGTCGATCGTCGCGCTGGCGAAGGGTCGTTGGACCCTATGCGAGCCACTCATTGCCGGGGCAAAATCTGGCCATGACAGTCGAACAGGGTCCGATTACGGTACTCAGCGCTGACGAGAGTTGGGATCTGCTGAACAGCGTCGCGCTGGGTCGGCTGGTCACCCATATCGGCGATCAGCTCGAGATCTTCCCGGTCAACTTCGTCACCCAGAACCGCACGCTGCTGTTCCGGACCGCGGAGGGCACCAAGTTGTTCAGCACTGTGATGAACGACAAGGTGCTCTTCGAGGTCGACGATCACACGACCAGTGAGGGCTGGAGCGTGATTGTCCGCGGCACGGCTCAGGTGTTGACCGCCGCCGACGACGTCCACGAAGCCGAACGGGCGCAACTCCTGCCGTGGGTGGCGACTGAGAAGCTTCGCTTCGTGCGCGTGACGCCGTCGGAGGTTTCCGGCCGACGCTTCCGGTTCGGGCCCGAACCCGACCATGGGTCCTACCCGGGCTGAGCCCGGCTAGTTCTTCGCGTGCCGCGCTGATGCGGCGGCTGCCTTGTGTCCGGTGGGCGCCTTAGCCACGGAGGCCGATGCCGACGTGGTGGCCTTGTGTTGAGCCGCGGCCCCGCCCACTACGACGTCGTTGATGTGGAAGCCCGGCCCGCTACCGCGAACGGACCCGGACCCGCCGCGACCGTGTTGCTCTTGCCCAAGATCGTGAATGCCACGCTGGCGAAGGCGGCATTGGGCGGGAAGATGTCGTAACTCGCCGTCGAGGTGTGGTCGGTGAACAGGTTGGTGGCGTTGCTCAGCGCCCCGAATGCCTCGGCGTCACTGCCGGTTCCGAAGAAGCTGAATGCGGTATTGCCCACGCCCCTTGCCTGAGCGGTCTGGTCTTGCCCGAGCACCACGGCAAGGTTGCCAATGCCCTCTGACTCGCTCACCGCGAGCGGACGGCCAGGGCCCCGCAATGCCAGTGTGATGTTGCCGATCTGGGTTGTGCCGGTGAACGGGCTGGTGCCCAGGCCGGCATTGGCGCCGGTGTTGTCGCCGCTGGCCACCGCGATGGAGAACAGGCCACCCGTCTGCGCGTAACTCTTGGTGCCCACGGCGATCGCGGTGTTGAAGTACCCGCCGCCGCCCAGGAAGGGTCCATTGGCGATGTAGGCCTGCGCATCCGTGCCGATCGCGAATGCGGCACCGAACAGGCCGCCGGCGTGGGCGGTTGCATTGTTGCCGAGTGCGATCGCGATGGTGGTGATGGTGCTGCTGCAATCGGCGCTGTTGCCGATGCCGAAGAACGACGCGCAGCTCGCGTTGGCTGCGGGAGCTGAGCCCAGCCCCGCTGTCGCGAGCGTGCCTGCGGCAGCCGCGCAGGCCAGAAGTGTCCCGGAATACCTAGCCTTACCTGCGCTGCGTAGACGCATGTCATCTCCTCATATAAGGAGCACCCCGGGGAGTAATTTACGCGGGCGTCAGTACGGAGCGGGGGATTTTGCGCAACCGGGTCAGAACGGCGCCGGTGCGTTGCGGTCGGCGACCAGAACGTCATTGAGCGCACGCTCACGCCGGATGTTCAAGGCGCGCTGGGCAGCCCGGGTTCGTCGCCGGGCCGGCATCATCAGGCCCGTTGCTCGCGGCGGGTCACCCGATGGCTCGGGTAGTTCAGCGGTCGTGGTGTTCCACTGCGGGATGAGTAATCGGCTGCCGGGATGGGTGACGTAGCGCTTGCCCGCCGGCGATGTCCAGATGAGCGTTCCGTCCGGCAACTGTCGATCGGACCAGCCCTCCCAAAATGTCTTGAGCAGGTGGTGTTTTCGGCACTTGCACGACAGGTTCGACGCGTGTGTCGGGCCGAGCGGCCACGGCACCGTATGGTCGATATCGCAGAACTCCGCTGGCACATCGCAATTCGGGAATCGGCAGGTCAGGTCGCGCAGGCGAACGAACTCAGCCAAGGCGGTCGAGGGTCGATAGCCCGGTTCCGGCTCGTCGCCCGGCCGTCGCAGGAAGCGCACCTTGGCTCCCGAGCGGATCATCTGCGCGAGCAGAGCAGGCGGCACGATTCCGCCACGCCCGGTGAGTACCGCGGTCGACGGCTTGGCGGTCGGCTCGGGTTCCGGGCTGGGTGTCAACAGCTCGGCCAATGGCGTGTCCCGCGTGAACCGCAGCTTCTCGGTCTCACCCGACATGGCCGGATCCGGTTCACCGGCAAGCACTTCAGCCTCTGTCAGGACGTGGATCACGATGCTCGACCCGCGGCCATCGTCGGAACCCGCGGGGCATTCGGGTGAGCCGCAGGTGCAGGCCAGCCGGTCGGAACCGGCCGCCAGCGCGCCGAGGGCATCGGCCCGGCGCTGGGCGATGGTGCGCGGGTCGTCGTCGCAGACACCATGCGCCATCTGGGTGAGCCGGCGATCCAGCATCGCCGCATCCGTCGAAAACAGCCGACCCCGCAACGCTGTTGTGCCCGCCGCGTCGTCGCGGGATCCCAGTTCCACGTCGCGACTGCGCGCCTTTGCGCGTGTCCGTCGCAGCGCTGCCGGGTCGTACCGGTCGATCCACACGTCGATGGCTTGCCCCAGTTTGTACTCCGACATCGGACCCCAGAGCACCGCGGCTTCGGCGAGGGCGCTGTCGATGAGAGCCAGCGCCTCCTCGTCTTCGACGAGCATGGTGCGCCAGCCGATGGCGCTGCACACCTGATAGCTCAGCCGGCCTGCCATGAACAGTGCGCCGACCCGGGGAAGGCGATGCCGCATGGCCTGACTCAGGTGCATCTCGCCCGAGGCACGGCCATGCGGGATGCCCAACGCCGCTGAGACCTCCGCGGCTGCGGCGTCCCAGGAATCACACGCCCAGCGATCCCGCGCGTCGTCCCCGCAGCGTCGCCGCACCAGCTCACCGACGGCCGCGATCCGGCGCGCGGCGGCCTTCGCCTCACTGACGGCCCACTCCTCGATAGCGGCGACTACAGCGCCGTCATCAGCGGAGACAAGACCACTATCGAACATACGTTCGAGTATACTCAACCCGGCGACAAGTTGCCTTCTCCTGAGACAACACAGGTCTGACCACGCGACTCATCTGAAATGCGCCCGTACGGGTGGTGCGCGCGCATCTTGACGTTAGGCCAACGGTCCGACGAGAACCGCCCGGTGCTACACCCAGTACGGAACCCGCGCCCGGTATTGCCGTAGCGCCAACGCCGCCAGCAGCCAGCCGATCACCGTCAGGGCGAGCACCACGATCCAGTGCCGCAGCTCCTGATGGGCGCCCAGCAGTGGGGCACGCAGGATGTCCAGGTAGTGCAACAGCGGGTTCAGCTCGATGATCTTGGCCCACCGGCCCGCGCCCTGCTGCTCGAGTGTCTCGGCGTTCCAGATGATCGGTGTCATGAAGAACAGCAGCTGCACGATCGAGAACAGCAGCGGGCCGATATCGCGGTAGCGGGTGGCCAGGATGCCGAAGCAGAACGAGACCCATACGCAGTTCAGCATGATCAACAGCAGCGCCGGGATCACCGTCAAGTCGGCCCATGACCACGGTTTGGGGAAGATCATCGCGATCACGACGTAGATGACGATGTTGTGCCCGAACAGGATCATCTGCCGCCACACCAACCGGTACACATGCACGCTCAGCGGAGTGGGCAGCTGCTTGATCAGCCCCTCGTTGGCGATGAACACGTCGGCGCCTTCCAGGATGGAGGCGTTGATCATGTTCCAGATGATCAGCCCGAGCGTCACGTAGGGCAGATGCTCGGAGAGCTTGAGGTGGAACAGCTGCGAGTAGAGCGCACCCATCGCCACGGCGGTGGCGCCGGTGGCGATGGTGATCCACCACGGGCCCAGTACCGAGCGACGGTACTTCTGCTTGATGTCCTGCCAGCCCAGGTGCAGCCAGAGCTCGCGCTTGCGGAAGCCGTCGATCAGGTCACCCCAGGCCCGGGTGAAGGTCTTCGACTGTGCGGCGGCGTCGGTGAAGGTCACGCTGAAGGCCTCCCGAACCTCTCCTTGCGGCCCATGCGCCGCAATCGAATCCACTCGCGTAGTCCGGCCGGATCGCGGCGGGTCACCAGGAAGTACCAGCCGAAGCGCAGCCACTCCTGGGGTAGCAGCTTGCGCAGACCCGGCTGCGCCAGCAGATAACCGCGGTTCCGGTAGGTGAAGAAGCGTTTGGTCGGATCGTCGGGGTACTGCGTGTGCATCCGCCCGCCGAGGATCGGCTTGAACTCGTCGGTGCCGTACGGGTGCAGGTACACCGCGTCCAGGCAGGTGCCGAACGGGAGCCCGCTGCGTACCAGCCGGCGGTGCAGCTCGACCTCGTCGCCCCGGACGAACAGACGCAAGTCCGGAACGCCAACGGCGGTAAGGGTTTCCGCGCGGAATAGTGCACCGTTGAACAGCGACGCGATTCCCGGCAGCAGGTCCTGGCCTTCGCCGTCGGTTCGCAGTTCCTCGACGCGCCGTCGCCACACCAGGCCGCGCCGCAGCGGGAACGCCAGTCGGTCGGGGTGGTCGAGGTCGCACACCATGGGTGATACCTCGGCCAGGCCGTGCTTCGCCGCGCAGGCCAGCAGCGTGGCCAGTACGTCGCTGTCCTTGGGGCGGCCGTCGTCGTCAGCCAGCCAGACCCAGTCCGCGCCCAGAGTCAGCGCGTGCAACATACCCAGCGCGAATCCGCCTGCACCGCCGAGGTTTCGGCGTGAACCGAGGTAGGTCGTGGGCACCGGCTGGCCCACCACCAGGTCCCGGACCTGTTCGTCGTCATCGTTGTCGACCACGATGAGGTGGTCCACCATCCGGCTCTGGGTGGACAGCACATCGAGCGACTTGGCGAGATCGTCGGGGCGGCGGTGGGTGACGACGACCGCGCACACCAGATCGGTCACTGAGTGGCCCAATCGCCGCTCGATTCTTCTGTCGGCGACCAGTCGCCTCGGTGTTCCTCGAGCACCTCGCGCACGTGCCGGGCGGCATCCTCGCCCTCGTAGGCGCGCACCACGTCCTCGATCTCACCGCTCATCCTGATCGTGCCATGGTCGATCCACATCGCGGTCTTGCACAGCCGCGCCAGGAATTCGTTGGAATGGCTTGCGAAGACCAGGATTCCGGAGCGCTCGACCAAACTCTGCAACCGCGACTGGGCCTTCTTCAGGAAGTCGGCGTCCACAGCGCCGATGCCTTCGTCGAGCAACAGGATCTCCGGGTCGATACTGGTGACCACGCCCATCGCCAGCCGAACCCGCATACCCGTCGAGTAGGTCCGCAGCGGCATCGACAGGTACTCGCCCAGTTCGGTGAACTCGGCGATCTCGTCGACCTTGGCGGCCATCTGCTTGCGGGTCTGGCCGAGGAACAGTCCCCGGATGATGATGTTCTCGTAGCCGGAGATCTCCGGGTCCATCCCGACGCCGAGGTCGAAAACCGGTGCGACACGGCCACGTACGGTCGCCGAACCCCGCGTCGGCTCGTAGATCCCGGACAGCAGCCGCAACAGGGTGGACTTGCCGGCCCCGTTGTGGCCGACCAGCCCGACCCGGTCGCCCATCTTCAGCGACAGCGTGATGTCGCGCAACGCCTCGATGACGACGACGTTCTCGTTGTTACGCCCGATCGCGCCGCCGGCCTTGCCGAGGAACGCCTTCTTCAGCGATCTCGTCTTGGCGTCGAAGATCGGGAACTCGACCCAGGCCTCGCGGGTCTCGATGTAGGGATCGGCTGCGGACACTGCGCTACAGGTACTGCCCGGTCCCATGACCGCCGGGGCCGCCGGGTACTCCCGGCTGTCCGATGCCGGGCGGCAAGGCGCCCTGGCGCATGTGCTCCAGTTGGGCGCGGGCGGCCATCTGCTGAGCGAACAGCGCGGTCTGAATTCCGTGGAAAAGCCCCTCGAGCCAGCCGACCAGCTGTGCCTGTGCGATGCGCAGTTCGGCATCTGAGGGCACGGTCTCTTCGGAGAACGGCAGCGCCAGGCGCTCCAACTCCTCGCGAAGCTCCGGAGCCAGGCCATCCTCGAGCTCCCGGATGGAGGTGGCGTGGATCTCGCGCAGCCGGGTGCGGCTCGCGTCGTCAAGCGGAGCCGCCCGGACCTCCTCGAGCAGTTGCTTGATCATCGTGCCGATCCGCATCACCTTGGCCGGCTGTTCCACCAGTTCGGTGATCGAACGCTCGTCGTCGCCGCCGCCCGGCAGTGCATCCGGGCCGCTGATGATTTCGATGTTGTCGTCGTCGGTATTGGCTGTCATGCGCTGAGCATTCCCTTGCCCCGTAGTTTCATCGGCTGTCCGCCGGCGTCGACCCGCGCCACTCGTAGATGCGGGCCTCACCGTTGTCGTAGATCTTCGCCCACGACGCGGACTTGTCTAGTGACACTAGACCGTCGGGCATCACGAACCCGCGAACTATCCGGCTGCCGGTCAGGACGTAGCGGATGTTCAGTGCCTTGACCGCCTCGGCGATGCGGGGATCGTGATCGGCGTCATCGGCGTACGCCCAAAAGACGAATCGGTGGTACCCGGGACCCTGCTGCACCGGGTAGTCGTAGTGCGTCCACAGTGGGTGCAGGCCCGCGACCGCGTACATCCAGGCGGTGCCGTCCGTATTGGCGTTGCCGATCAACGTGTCCCGCGCACCGGGCAGGCTGGCCAGGTACGCCATCGCCGCGAGGTCCTTGTTGTCGACCATCACCTGGTCGTACTTCTCGCCCATCAGATACCGGTGCCGCGGGAAGTAATGCCAGCTCAACGCGACGACCACCGCGATCAGCAGGGACGCCGTCGCACCTATCCACACGCCGCGGTCCGGGTCGGACGCGCCCCGCCGCCGGGCCAGCCGCCGCGCCCCCGCCATCACCAGCACCGCCAGCGACCACAGCGCGACGCCCGCCATCGGCGCGAGCAGCAATGTCACCACCGCCGAGAGCCGGCGCGGGTCGCTGTAGAACAGGTCGCTGTACTTACCGGTGATCACCCCGATGGGTCCGCCGAACGGGGCCGAGGAATGCACGATCGACACCACCAGCAGCGCCCACACCGCCGCCGGCCACCAGACCCGCCTGACCAGCAGCAGGACGAATCCCGCGGCGGCCAGTCCGATGAGGATGTTCTGGATCGGGAAGTCGTTGAGGTGCCGGGTGTGCTGGACGATCGCGTCGAAGAGCGCCTTCTTGCGGCCCTCGTGGGTGAGGAAGGCGTGCCCGGTGATGATCTCGGCTTGTTGCAGCACGCCCAGGAACTGGGGCAGCAGCACGGCGAGCGTCGTCGCCGCGATGGTAACCAGCGTCACGAAGTCGCGGAACCTGCCCAGCAGGGGGTGCCACAGCGCGTCGAGCAGCCACCACGCCGCCACGAACGTGACCACCACCACGCCGCCGGTGATGTGCACCGAGAACACCCCGACCAGGGCCAGCACCGCCAACGGGACGCGCTCCGGGTGTCGCAGCGACGAGGTGATCAGGACAAACGCCGGCACCGCGAGGCCGTAGGCCGCCATGTTCGGCATCGAGGCGGTGTCGAATTCGACGTAGGGCACCGAGGTGAACGACGCCGAGAGCGCAGCCGCGGTGGCCGCAGCCCCCGCGGTGCGCCATTGCGACATACGGGGCCGCAGCACCTGCCAGGTCAGCAGCGCCGCGCTGAGCGGAAAGAGCCAGCACGCCGCCGCCAGCGCGCTCAGGGTGTACGCGGTGGTCGGCGCGGCACCGGTCAGTTGGGCCAGCACCGCGCCGAGGGCGTGGAAGGCCGACGGGTAGTAGAGCGCGGCGTGAGTCTCGACGTTGCGTAGCTCACCCATGTGGGTCGGGGAGGCCTGGCCGGTGTCGAGGATCCAGCGGATGGTGTTGGCGTGCCACACCGAGTCCCAGTTGCTGGGGATCGATTGCCAGTGGGGCGTGCCCTTCCAGGCTGCGAAACCGATCACGAGGGCACCGAGAACAACCCCGGCTCCCGCCAGCAGGGCCGGGCCCGGCGATACCGCGGGCCTGGCGCTATCCAGATTGCGTAACCGGGTGAGCAGAACCCGCAAACCCAGGACGATTGCTGCCACAACGATCAGGGCGGCGAGCGCGGTCAGCGCGTTCCACGGAATCCCGACCGCACCGAACGGGATGATGGCCACGCTCACAACGCCGTAGGTCAGCGCAGGGCCGACGGCGAGGGCGACGGGCCAGCTCAGCCGCCCCGCCATCGCCACCACAGCGCCTGGCAGGGTCAGCAACAGGACCGCGGTCAGGACTCCGAACCCGAAGCTCACTGGACTAGTATGGCTGCCGAGGTGATCCTGGCTTCAGCGCCGCTGGCGGGGCCGGAGGCGCCATCGCTGTCTCGGTAGCGAAATCGCTGACGCTTTAAGGTGGGCTGCATGCCATATGACGTTGCCCGGGTGCGAGGTCTGCACCCAGCGCTGGGCGACGGATGGATGCGCTTCGATGCCCAGGCGGGGATGCTGATCCCCGAGTCCGTTGCCACGACCGTGTCGACGGCGTTTCGCGGTTCGGCGACCAACCTCGCCAGCCCGCACCCGTCCTCGCGGCGCAGCGTCGCGGTTCTCGAGGCGGCCCGCCAGGCCGTTGCCGACCTCGTCAACGGTGACCCCGGCGGGGTGGTGCTCGGTGCGGACCGATCGATCCTTCTGACGTCGCTGGCCGACGCGTCGTCGTCGCGCGCGGGGATCGGCTATGAAGTGGTCCTGAGCCGACTCGACGACGAGGCGAATATCGCGCCGTGGCTGCGTGCGGCCAACCGATATGGCGCGAAGGTCAAGTGGGCCGAGGTCGACATCGAGACCGGCGAGCTGCCCACCTGGCAGTGGGAGAACCTGATCACCCCGCCCACCCGGCTGGTGGCGCTGACGTCGGCGTCCTCGACGTTGGGCACGATGACCGACGTCGGCGCCGTCACCAAGCTCGTGCACGACGTCGGCGGACTGGTCGTGGTGGACCATTCGGCGGCTGCGCCCTATCAGCTGCTGGACATCAACGAGGTCGAGGCCGACGTGGTCGCGCTCAACGCGCCGGCCTGGGGCGGCCCGCCGATCGGCGCGCTGGTGTTCCGCAACCCGTCCTTGATCGACTCCTTCGGTTCGGTGTCGATGAACCCGTATGCCAGTGGCCCGGCTCGCCTGGAGCTCGGTGGCCACCAGTACGGGATGTTGGCCGGTGTGGTCGCCAGCGTGGAATACCTGGCCGGGCTCGACGAGTCCGCTCGGGGTACCAGACGCGAAAGACTCGGCGTATCAATGCAATCGGCGAACGGCTACCTCAGCCAGCTGTTCGACTACCTGATGACCTCGCTGCGGTCGCTTCCACTGGTGATGGTCATCGGCCACCCCGAGGCACACATTCCGGTGGTGAGCTTCGCGGTCAATGGCGTGCCCGCCGAACGGGTTGTCCAGCGGCTGGCCGACAACGGAATCCTGGCCATCTGCAACGCCAGTTCACGCGTACTCGACCTGATCGGCGTGAACGACATCGGCGGCGCGGTCACCATCGGACTGGCGCACTATTCGACCCTGGGTGAAGTCGACCAGCTGGTCCGCGCGCTGGCTTCGCTGGGCTGAACCACTATTCGCTGACGGTCAGCAGGACCTTTCCGTAGGTCTGTCCACTGGCCAGCGCCCGATGCGCCTGGACGGCGTCGGTGATCGGGTAGCGCCCACCGATGACGGGACGCACCCGGCCGTCGCCGACCATCGGCCATACCGATTCCACCACCGCCGCGACGATCGCGCTCTTGCCGTGCGCACCCTCGACCGGTCGGGCGCGCAGCGTAGTTCCGATCACGCGCAGCCGCTTCGTCAATAACTTGCCGATGTTGAGTTCGGCTTTGACGCCGCCCTGCATGCCGATGATGACCAGCCGGCCGTCCGGCGCCAGTGCGTTGAGATTCCGGTCGAGGTAGGCCGCGCCCATGATGTCGAGAATCACGTCGGCACCCGCGCCGCCGGTGGCTTCGCGGATGCGATCGACGAAATCTTCGGCACCGTAAGAAATCACGGTGTCGGCACCGAATTCGCGACAGAGTTCAAGCTTTTCCGCTGAACCCGCGGTCGCAGCCACCACAGCACCGAGTGCATGCGCGACCTGGATGGCGTGCGTGCCGATGCCGCTGGCGCCGCCGTGCACGAGCAACACTTCACCGGGCTGCAGCGCGGCGGCGGTCACCACGTTCGACCACACGGTGCACGCCACCTCCGGTAGCGCGGCGGCGTCGTGCAGGCTCACACCGGCGGGCAACGGCATCACCTGACCGGCGGGCACCGCCACATATTCTGCGTAACCACCGCCTGCCAGCAAAGCGCAAACCTCTTGTCCCACGCTCCATTCCGAGACACCATCAGCCACAGCGGCGATGACGCCGGAGACCTCGAGTCCCAGAATCGGGCTCGCGCCCGGCGGCGGCGGATAGTTGCCGGCGGCCTGCAGCAGATCGGCCCGGTTGACTCCCGCAGAGCTGACCTTGATCAGTACCTCGCCGTGTTCCGGTGAGACATCGGGTACTTCCCGCCAGAGCAGGTTGTCGGAGGACTCGGCGACGATGGCGTACATGCCCTAAACGTACTACCGGTACGTTTCGCCCGAAGCGAGGCTTTTGGCCTCGAACTCGGTAGCGTCGCTTACGATTGCGCTATGGGAGGGATTATTGCGGGGCGGACTGCATCTGAAATGCCGGGACTAGATATTGCCGAGCAACGAGCTTGGCAAAATTTTCTAGACGCGGCGCTGCGACTCTACGGAACGTTGAATCGTGGCTTGGTGGACAAACACAAGCTGACGCTGGTGGATGTCCGTTTGTTGGAGATCTTGGACAACTCTGAGACAGGGTCGGCGCGGATGGGGGATCTCGCCGAGCAACTCATGTCGTTGCCGAGTCGGGTGACGCGCCAGATTCGGCGTCTGGAGACGGCCGGGTTGGTGCGTCGTGACGCGAGCCCTGATGACGGGCGCGGAGTCTTGGCGAGCATCACCGATCGCGGCCGCGAGGTGGTCGAGGAAGCGATGCTCACCTACGCGCGTGGCGTACGGGAGAACTTCCTCGGGCCGCTGTCGCGTCCTCAGATGTCGGCGATGGGGGAGAACTGCCGCAGGATCAGCGCATCGCTGAAAACCGGCGGCTCTTCGGCGAAAATCGGCCGGGTCTAGCTCGGCCGATACCCGCATCGGAAACGCACACCGCTACGCTTGTTCGCGGTGGCGTGGCAGAGCGGCCTAATGCACTCGCCTTGAAAGCGAGAGACGGCTAACACCGTCCGGGGGTTCAAATCCCTCCGCCACCGCTCTGTGATGGGTGGGGGCTGCTTCCTGGCAGTCGGTTGGCGCCTTTCTGGCGGTTCGGTGCGTGGCTACTGTGCACCGGCGACCGAGTTTCTGTGGGTCACCTTGAGGACCGTGCTTTGGCGGCCAAGTCGGGCGTACAACGGAGTTACAGGCGACAAATTCGTTGCTCGGCCAGTCGATGAGGACTGGTCGGGCCGGTTGACGCCGCCCTCCACGCGCTCGAAAGGTGTTGTCCCAGATGAACTCACATGCGAATCTGCAAGAAGGCTCGGATTCCCGTAAGAGGTTGCTGGCAGCGACCGTAGGCAGTGCCGCCCTAGCGGTGATGGCTCTGTTCGGCATCGCCCATTCGCTTCCGGCTGGAGGGACCGGTGTCAGCGCGGACTCGGGTGCCGAGACCAAGTTCCCGCCCTACTCTTCGCCGGCGGTGCATCCGATCGAGATGGGCGCCACGACCACGACCCAGCCGACGGATGAGCCCACTGTCCTGGCAACGTCGAAGGCCGTGCCTGCGATCAAGGCCGGCTAGGCGCGCTATTCGCCGGTGAACTCCGGCTTGCGCTTCTCGAACATCGCCTTGATGCCCTCACCGAGGTCCTTCGACGGCAGGAACGCCGAGTTCCACGCCGCGACATAGCGCAGGCTGGCGGCGACATCTGCGGTGCGCTGCTCGTCGAGCACGTCCTTGATGCCGTGCACCACCAGCGGTGAGTTGGCGGCGATCTCCGCGGCGGTGGCGTGCGCTGCGGCCAGGCTGGCCTCGGGGTCGGGGTAGACGTCGTTGACCAAGCCGATCTTCTCGGCGCGGACGGCGTCGATGTCCCTGCCGGTCAGGGCCAGCTCGCGCAGGTGACCGTCGTTGAGGATGAAGGGCAGCCGCGCCAGGCTGCCTACGTCGGCGACGATCGACAGCTTGACCTCGCGTATTGAGAACTTCGCGTCGGCGCTGGCATAGCGGATGTCGACCGCACTGATGAGGTCCACACCGCCGCCGATGCACCAGCCGTGGATCGAGGCGATGGTGGGGGTGCGGCAGTCGGCCACCGCGGTGATCGACTGCTGCATGCCCTTGAGCTTCTTGTGGAACTCGGCGCGCGGGCGGGCCGACGGATCGCCGCCCGCCGACGGCAGCATGCCGCCCATGGCCATCAGGTCCAGGCCGTAGCTGAAGTTGCGGCCCGAGCCGGTCAGTACGATCGCGCGGACCTCGGGGTCGGCGTCCAGGTCGGCGAAGACGGCCGGCATCTCGGCCCAGAAAGCGGGGCCCATGGCATTGCCCTTGCCCGGTCCGAGCAGCGTGACCTGGGCGACGTTGTCCTTGACCTCGATGGCCAGCGATTCGTAAGGCTCACTCATGCCACGAGGCTACGACGCGGAACTAATCCAGGGTCACCTGGGGCCGCCGTGCGGCGATGCCGGCGCCGATGGCGAAGAACGCCACCAGGAGGGCGCCGACACCGATGGCGATCGGCGTCGAGTTGCCGACGAGGGCGGGCAGGTTCTGCAGGATCAGGCCGAACGCGATCACCAGGCCGACCAGGCCAAGACCGGGTGCGATGAAGGCGCGCCAGGTCGACACCTCGAGCTGGCCCGCTTTCTTGCGGCGTGCGAAGAACACCAGCACGGCAACAGTGGTCGCGATCAGCAACGTGGTGATACCGACCGTGGAGATGCCCGCCAGCCAGGTGTAGAACTGCGTCACCGGGTCGAGCTTGAACAAGATGCCGATCAGGATCGCCACCGCCACGATGACCGCGTCGGCCCCGGAGGCCAGGTGCGGTGAGCCGTGGCTTTCGTGCGCCTCTCCGAGTTGGCCGGGGAAGACGTTGCGATTGGACAGTGTGAACACGTATCGCGCGACGATGTTGTGGAACGACAGGATGCAGGCGAACAGGCTGGTGACGAAGAGCACCTGCACGATGTGCAAGCCAGCCGTACCGAGGTACTCCTGGGTGGCGGTGGGCAGCACGTCCGACGGAGTGTTGACGGCGGCCTCGACCACCCGGCTGTCGCCCCAGGCGCTGATCAGCGCCCAGGTCGAGACCGTGTAGAAGACGCCGATGAGGATGACGGCCAGGTACGTGGCGCGCGGGATGGTGTGCAACGGGTCGCGGGCCTCATCGCGGAACACGGCGGTCGCTTCGAACCCGATGAAGCTCAGGATCGCAAAGAGAAGCGCCAGACCTGGTGCGCCCGAGACGATTTCAGACGGTGTGATGATGCCGGTGGACAGTCCCTCGTGACCGCCGGTGAAGATGACGGCGGCGTCGAGTGCGAGCACGATGGCAACCTCGCCGATCAGAAGGATGCCGAGGACGTTGCGGGACAGGTCGATGTTGAAGTGGCCCAGCAGCGTGACAATCGCGAACGCGATGAAAGCCCAAATACCCCAGTGAATTTGGGGAAGCCCGTAGGAGGCGAACAGCGCCTGGGCGCCCTGGCCGATCAGGCCGTAGACCGCGATCTCAAGGGTGAGATACGAGATCAGCGCGACGAATGCGAACCCGAACCCGGGGATTCGTCCCAGGCCCTTGCCGATATAGGAGTAGAAGGCTCCGGCATCCGGCACATACGGCGTGAGGGCGGTGAATCCGACTGCGAACAGCAGGATGATCACGGTGCTGACGACGAAGATGGCGGGAAAGCCGGTGCCGTTGCCGATGCCGATGCCCAGCGGCACCGGGCCGCCCATCACGCCCAATGGTGAGGCGGCTGCCACCACCACGAACACGATGCCCCACACGCCCAGCGTGCCGCGGAGCTTGCGGTGCGGGCGCTCGCCCGTCGCGGTTGCGGTGGCCGAAGCCACGCCCGATTCGTCAATCTGGTTCGACATGGTGTCCCCTCGAGGGTTGATCTCCTTCGAAGACAGGGAAGTCCACGAGGGGTCCGTCTTCGCGCCTGCCGAACGGTAACCGCGTGTGCTGCCCGGCTGGATACTTCTGATCAGCGCGATTGCATGCCGCGCTCGCGCGGCCGCGGCGGCGTAAGACAGTCGGGTGAGTCGATCAACGCAGCCCCCGTCGAGTACGACGTTCGGGGTCGAAGAAGAGTTCCTGTTGGTCGATGCCGGGACGGGCATTCCGGCCGGGCAGAACCTGGCCGTCGTCGAGGCCGCGAAAGCCCTCGGCCTGAGCCTGTCCACCGAGTTCGCCAACTGCCAGGTCGAGATCGACACCTCGGTGCACACCTCCGCGGCCGAGCTGCGTGACGAACTCGCTCACGCGCGAACCCTGGCCGCCAGGGCCGCGGCGAGCCTGGGGGCGCGGCTGCTCCCGGCCGGGGTTCCGCCGGTCGGCAAGCCACCCTTCACGCTCACCGACAGCAGCCGCTTCGAGTGGATCACCGACTCCTTCGGCAGCCTCACCTACGGGCAGGTGATCTGCGGCTGCCACGTGCACGTCGGTATGCCGGACCGCGAAACTGCCTTGCAGGTAAGCAATTACGTCCGGCTGTGGTTGCCGGCGCTGCTGGCGCTCAGCGCCAATTCGGCGGTGTACGGCGGCTTCGACACCGGCTACGCGAGTTGGCGTGCGGTGCAACAGACCGGCTGGCCGGTGTCGGGACCCCCGCCCTACTTCCGGTCGGTAGAGCACTTCA
The DNA here is from genome assembly GCF_036023875.1 of Mycobacterium sp. NBC_00419. Classification (NCBI taxonomy): domain Bacteria; kingdom Bacillati; phylum Actinomycetota; class Actinomycetes; order Mycobacteriales; family Mycobacteriaceae; genus Mycobacterium; species Mycobacterium sp. NBC_00419. Next base: position 2,511,864 of record NZ_CP107931.1, on the reverse strand, counting down.
ACGAACTCGCCGCCGTGCTGCACGAGACCGGCGCGGTGCTCGACGAACGGATGCTCTACTGGGACATCCGGCCATCGAGTCACCTGCCGACAATCGAAGTGCGGGTCAGTGACGTCCCGGCCACCGTCGACGAGACGGTGACGTTGGCGACCCTCATTCGCGCTCTGGTGATCACGGCGCTCGGTGAACTCGACGCCGGGCGCACCGCGGCGGAGATCGGGACGGAGACGTTGGTGGCCGCGAAGTGGAAGGCGGCCCACGACGGTGTGACAGGACAGGGATACGACGTGCTGGGTGGCACTATCACCTCGGCGCGCGCCGTTCTGGAGTCTCTCGTGACGTGGGTGACGCCGGCGCTCGAGGAGCTCAGCGAACTCGCCAACGTTCGGCAGTCGCTGCAACGGACTCTCACCGATGGCAATGGTGCTGTGCAGCAGCGCGCTGCGCTCAGATCGGACGGCGGGCTCGCCGCCGTCGTCGAGCTACTGAGCCAGCCGACCGCCGACGGCGTATCCCAGGCCGCGAGCTGACCGGGGTGAGCCTTCGGCGCTGCGCGTGGTCGCCGTAATGCGTTGTCCGCGTTCGCTGGCGGTCGTTGCGCCCCACACCCCGAACTGCTCGGGGGTATTGATCGCGTGCTCCAGGCATTGAACCTTGATGGGGCAGCCCCAGCAGATGTTCTTGGCCTGTTGTTCGAGTCTGCGACGGTCCCGCCGTGGACTGTCCTCGGGAAAGAACACTTCCACGGGGTGCCCGACACAGTTGCCGGCCGACTGCCACTCCCACTCACGCACGAACGGCTGGGCAAGCGGCCGGGGATTACTGCGCGAAGGTTTCGCCACGGGATTATTCCGCCGCACCATGATGTTTCCCCTCCAATGGCGTCGAACTGGCACTGTGACCGCAATCATGGTCGGCGAAGCCCGCTGGCCCGAGGTATCGGATCGTTGTGAATCTGGACCATACAATCTGCCCGACTCCAACCCTGGTGCGTACCAGTCGGGTCCACTTCATTGAGGCATCGTGAAGTTCCTTCTCCTCACTCTGATCGCCCATCAACAGGACCCTGTGTCGGGTGAGAAGAAGAGCCCTGCCGAGCGGCTCAACGAGGTCATCGAATCAGCGGTGCTCGCCGAGGAACTCGGGTTCGACGGCTTCGCCGTGGGCGAGCGGCACGAGGACCCGTTCATCTCCTCCTCGCCGCCCGTGGTGCTGAGCAACATCGCCGCCCGGACATCGACGATCGGTCTGTTCACGGCGGTGACCACGCTGAGTCTGCTCGACCCGGTCCGCGCCTTCGAGGACTACTCCACGCTCGACAACCTGTCCGGCGGCCGTCTGGAGCTGATCATCGGCAAGGGCAACGGCACCGCGCAGGCCGATCTGTTTCACGTGACCCCCACCGACCAGTGGGATCGCAATCGTGAAGGCTACGAGCTCTTCCGCCTGCTCTGGGAGCGCGAACTGGTGACGTGGTCCGGCCAGTTCCGCCCGCCTCTCGTCGACGCCAAGGCGCTGCCCCGGCCGCTGCAGCCCCACCTCCGCATCTGGCACGGAAGCGCCACGAGCACAGAGTCCGTCGATCTCGCCGCCCGACACGGCGACCCATTGTTCTCGGCCAACGTGACCTTCCCCATCGAGCCCTACGCCGAGCTGGTCCGGCACTACCGGCAGCGCTGGGAGTCCTACGGCCATCGTCCCGAGGACGCGCTCGTCGGTGCCGGAACCGCGGGCTTCCACATCGCGCCTACGTCACAGCAGGCGATAGAGGAGTATCGGCCTGTCTTCCAGACCCGGCTGGAGTTTCACCGCCGGGCCGGGCTTCCGGTGGTCTTCGAGTCCATCGACGACTTCGTCGAGCGCAGTTCGGCTTTGATCGGCAGCCCGCAGCAGGTGATCGACAAGGTGGGCCGCTATCACGAACAGCTCGGCCATGAGGTCATCCACCTCAGTGCCGACACCGACGGTGGCTCCGCCGCCCAGAGGCGCCGTAGCCTGGAGCTGTTCCAGTCGGAGGTGGCGCCGGTGCTGCGAGATTTCATCCCGAGCAGGCCACTGAGTGCCCAGTCGAGACTGAAAGGGGCTCCGCTGTGAGTAGTCCGGAGGATTTCGCCGCGTCCTGGAAAGGGTGGCACACCGAACGAGAGCGCTACTTCGGCGATCCGCTCGGCTGGGTGAGTATCACCGGGTTGCACTGGCTCACCGACGAATTCGAGACGATCGATGACCTTCCCGGCCGCTGGCGGGCCGACACCGAGGCGGCCTACGTCGAGGGAATCGCGGGTCTCGACAGGCTCGAACCGGTGGAGGGCGCGCCGGGGTTGATCGTCGAGGACGGTGATCGGCGCATCGAGGTGATCCGCCGGACCGGCTCGGTGGCCCTGCGGGTGCACGACCCCAAGGCGCCATACCTGCTGTCCTACAACGGTATTCCCGCGTACCCGCCGAGCGGCGGCTGGGTGGTGCCGGGCCGGTTCACCCCGTACACGCAGCCCACCACCGTGACCACCGGTGCTGTCGTGGAAGGACTGGAGCACCACCACAGCGCCGTCGGCGTCGTCGACTTCGAGTTGTCGGGCGCCGGGCAGCAACTCGTCGCCTTCGCCGGCGCGCAGGGCGGCCTGCACGTGCTGTTCACCGATGCCACCAGTGGCGTGACGACATACCCTGCCGCCAGGTCGCTGGCGATCGCCGCACCCGACCCCGACGGTGCGGTGACACTCGACTTCAACCGAGCATCGAACCTGCCGTGCGCGTTCACCGACTACGCGACCTGCCCGGTGGCACCCGCGCAGAACAAGCTCACCGTCGCCGTCGAGGCAGGCGAAAAGACGCCCCGGCGCTAACCCGTGTTCGACCCGCCTTCGGCGATGCGTCGTACGGCGTCGATGAACACGTCGATTTCGTCGTAGGTGTTGTAGAACGCGAAGGACGGCCGCACGGTGGTTTCGACTCCCATGCGCCGCAGGATGGGTTGTGCGCAGTGGTGTCCGGCGCGTACGGCGATGCCTTCGGCGTTGAGGGCTTTGCCGATTTCGATCGGGTCGTGGCCGGCCAGGACGAAGGACAGCACGCTGGCTTTTTCATCGGCGGTGCCGATCAGGCGTACGCCGGGGATGGCGGCCAGCCGCGGGGTGGCGTAGTCCAGTAGTGCGTGTTCGTAGGCTGCGATCCGGTCGATGCCGACTTTCTCGACGTAGCGCAGCGCTTCCCCCAATCCGACGGCGTCGGCGATGTTGCCGGTGCCGGCTTCGAATTTGTTGGGCAGGCCTTGGTAGATCGAGCGTTCGATGGTGACGTCGGCGATCATGTTGCCCCCGCCCTGCCACGGCGGTGTCTCGGCCAGTGCTTCTTCGGTGCCGTAGAGCACCCCGATGCCGGTGGGGCCGAAGATCTTATGTCCGGAGAACACCAGGAAGTCCGCACCGGTCTCGGAGACGTCGATCGGGATGTGCGGCACGGATTGGGCGGCGTCGATGAGCACCCGGGCGCCGTAGCGGTGGCCGAGTTCGACGATCTTCTCCACCGGGGTCACGGTGCCCAGGGCGTTGGAGACCTGGGTGGCTGAGACCAGTTTGGTGCGGGGGCCGAGCAGGTCTTCGAATTCGCTGAGCAGCAGGTTTCCGGCGTCGTCGACGGGGGCGACTTTGAGGATCGCGCCGGTCTGTTTGGCGATCATCTGCCAGGGAACGATATTGGCGTGGTGCTCGAGGTTGGTGATGACGATCTCGTCGCCGGGCTTGAGGTGCTTGCCGCCCCAGGCTTTGGCCACCAGGTTGATGGCTTCGGTGGTGCCGCGCACGAAGATGATCTGCTCGGATTTCGGTGCGCCGATGAAGCGGCGCACGGTGTCGCGGGCTTCTTCGTAGGCGTCGGTGGCGCGGGCGGCCAGTTCGTGGGCGGCGCGGTGGATGTTGGAGTTTTCGTGGGCGTAGAAGTAGGCCAGGCGGTCGATGACGGCTTGGGGTTTTTGGGTGGTGGCGGCGTTGTCGAACCAGATCAGTGGTTTGCCGTTGACCGTTTCGCGCAGGATCGGGAAGTCCGCGCGGATGGCGTGGACGTCGAAGATCTCGTGCTTGTCGGGGATCTGCGGCACCGGTTGGGTCAACCCGGGAACCGCCGAGGTGAAGTAGTAGTTCGCCTCGTCTCCGGTTGGGGCCGAAGCGGATTGGGGTGCCGACAGGAAACTGAGATCGGGAATCCCGGGGACTTCATGCAGAAAACCGGGAACGGACCCGCGCGGCGCCACCGGCGCGGTCGGGGTGGCACCGGCCAACACCCCCGGCACCGTCGGAACGATGCCGTCGGGCACGGCGAACTCCTCCAGGTGCGGCGGGGCGTAGACATCGGCCACGCCCGAGGCGGCGTGACCCGCCGACGGTGCGGTGGTCAGGTCCGGTGCAGTACCGCGCGGTGCCACCGGAACGGTTCCCGGCGGAACCGGTTCCGGCCCAGGTGAACTCGGCGGCGGCAACGTCACACTCGGAGCTTCGAGGAACACCGCAGGCGGCGAGAAGGGAACCCCACCCGCCGCGGCCGAGGCGTAGGACGCCGCGGCTGTGGTGTCGGGAACCGACCCGCGGGGTGCCGGCGGCACCGTTTGCGGCGGTGAATCGTTGCCGGGCCGGATGCTGGCCGCGAGCAATTGTGTTGCCATGGCGGCCAGTTCGGCCTCGCTGATCGGGAGGCCGCCTTCGGCGGCTACCGATCGATACTCACTTGTACTCATGGTATTGGTCCACCGCCGCGCCTTCGAGCACTGCCAGCGCGTCATCGGTGAGCACGGCCAGCGAGGAGTACAGCGTCACCAGGTAGGAGGCGATACCGGAGCGGTCGATGCCGGTGAAACGCACCGACAGACCCGGGGCCTGCTCACCGACCAGACCCGGCTGGAACAGCCCGACCACGCCTTGGCGTTCCTCACCGGTGCGCACCAGGATGAACTTGGTCTTGCCCTTCTCCACCGGCACCTTGTCACTGGGGATGATCGGGATCCCGCGCCAGGTGATGAACTGCGCACCGAACAGGTTGACCACCACCGGGGGCACCCCACGCCAGGTGGCCTCGCGGCCGAAGGCTGCGACGCCGAGTGGGTGGGTCAAGATGAACGCCGGGGTCTTCCACACCTTGGTCAGCAGCGCATCGAGATCATCGGGGGTCGGGGCGCCCTTGATGGTCTTGATCGTCTGCTCCGGGGTGACCTGGGACAGCAACCCGTACTCGGGGTTGTTGATCAGCTCGGATTCCTGGCGTTCCTTGATCGTCTCGATCGTCAGCCGCAGCTGCTGGGTGATCTGATCGTGCGGGCTGGAATACAGATCCGAGACCCGGGTGTGCACGTCGAGCAGCGTGGAGATGGCCCGCAACGTGATCTCGCGCGGGCTGGTCTGGTAGTCGACATAGGTCTGAGGCAGCGGGTCTTCGATGTTCTCCCCGCCGACCTCGGCATGGATCGCTACCCGGTCGGGATTGACCACCCGGTTGACCCGGTAGATACCGGCCTCGACCGGCACCCAGCTCAACAGATGCAGCAAAAACCGCGGAGTAATGGTCTCCAACTGCGGGACCGTCTTGGTCGCGTTCGCGAGTTGCCGCGCGGCAAGCGCACCAAGCGCCTGAGACTCATTCTGGGCTGACGTCATTGTGGTTCCTCCCGACTAATGGACGCCCCAATGATGGTGCCTGCAGCTGGGAGTTGCACAGGTTTGAACATCAGCGTGATGCGAACCCCCATGTGGTTTGGCCCGCACATCGCGTATGGTATGGGGCATGCAACAGCACGCTCCGCTGCGCTTTGTCTCCACGCGCTGCCTTGACGTGCACTTCTGTTGTTGTTGTTGATTCTTCTGACGCCGTAAATCCCTGCGCTCAGCCCGCCGCCTTTTGGCGCGTTGATCTGCGCTGTCGACGTATCCAGAGAGATCAACCCGATGACAACTTTCGCTGTCCCAGCCCCCGCTGTCGCGCCGGTCGCCGTCCGGCGCCGGGTGAGCCCGACACCGTCCGTCGATCTGTCGCGGATGACCCGGTACCGCCCGGGCACCTACTCGCACACCGTCGACACCATTCTGTTCACCGACGGCACGTCGGCGCGCACCGACCTGATCCGGCTCAACCCGAACATCGAGGCCTACTCCCTGGACTTCGCCGGTGTCTCACCGAGCAGACCGTCGCGCTACCGCGCCGATACCTGGTCGGCGGTGCCGCACCTGCAAGCCCGCGCCCACGAGGCCGAGGTTGACTGGATTCTGCGTAACTCCTTCCCGACGCTGTCGACCACTGAGATCAGCCGCCGGCTCCGCGCCGCGGGCTACCCGCTCGGCACCCGCAACATCGCCGAGCACGAGGCCATCGCCGGCACCCAGGCCGCCATCTGGCGGCTGACCAACGGACTCGAACTCGACGATCGTCCGCTCAACATCCCGGCTCGCGTCCTGCACACCAGTGACTCGGTGCGCGTCGAGTTCGACGGTGAGCGGCAACTGGCCGGCTATAGCGCGATGGTCTCGTCGAGCACCGAATCGGTTCTGACACTGCAGAAGTCGGCCGACGCGGTGGCCTGGGAGGATGTGCCAACCTCGCACCTGAGGGTGACTGAGGGTGTCGGCCTGATCAGCAAGACGCTCGGTGTCGGCAGCACGATTTCCGACAACCGCACCAACCGCGGCGGCCAGGGTTTCCGGCATTACCGGCTGCTCATCGACGGGGACGCCACCGTCAGCGACGTGAGCTTCGAACTTCACGGTTCGCGCACCTACCGCAACGCCGAGCCCGTCGTGCACCTCTATGACTACCTGCTCTCCGGGGCCCGCTCGGCAGCCCGGCAGACGGTGACCCCGTCGCTGCTGGCCTCGTCCGCCGCCGTCGATGGTGCGGTAGTGGGCCCGTTCCGATTGGCCGCCACCGACGCCGCTGCGGTCCGGGTGTCCGACGGTCATACCGTGGTCGACGCCGACGGCGCTGCTGTAATCCAGCCCCTGGAGCCCGGTGCCGAGTTCTATCTGAGGGTGCTCCCCGGTTCGTCGGGGGCGACCCTCACCATCGAGGTTCCCGGCCGGGCGGGCGGATTCGGTGGCCGGGTGATCACGGGCGTGGCCCGTGACGAGGTGGCCGGTGGGTACACGCCCCTGGCTTTGGCCGTCCCTGCCCAGTTGGTGGTCGAGTTCGACGTCGAGTGGGCAGCGGCGGTCGCAACCGCTCTGTAGCGCTGTCGGTGGGCCGTCGTACGGTGGGCTCATGGGCGACGAATTCACCGCAGGACCCGAAGCTGCACCGACCGATGAACTGGCTAGCGCCGAAGCGACGCTGAAAGTGCTCCAGCAGGCGGTACACCGCATCGCCACCGACGACCTCTCCAAACAGACCCCGTGCCGCACGTTCGATGTCGCCGGTCTCACCGACCACGTCCTGAACTCCATCACGTTGCTCGGCCAGGCCGCCGGGGCCGAGATCCCCGACCGTGACACCAACGACTCCGTGGAACGCCAGATCATCGCCGCCGCCCGTCCTGCACTGGACGCGTGGCATCGGCGCGGGCTGGACGGGACGGTTCCCTTCGGTGCGGGTGAGGCGCCCGCGGGCTTCATGGCGAGCATTCTGTCGCTCGAGTTCCTGGTCCACGCTTGGGATTACGCGGCCGCCACCGGTCAGCCGGTTCATGTCTCCGACTCGCTGGTCGACTACGTCTCGGGCCTGGTGCATCGCATCATCACCCCGGAGGGCCGGGTGCGGGCCGGCTTCGACGATCCCGTCGAGGTATCCGCCGACGCGTCGGCGCTGGACCGGCTGATCGCATTCACCGGCCGGGTGCCGGTCAGCTGACGGTCTTGATCCAGTCGGCGGCGAAGGCCAAGAAGGTGTCGTTCTCTTCGGGCGCGCCGATCGTCACCCGCACGCCGTCGGTGCCGTAGGGGCGGACCAGCACGCGGGCGTTGGCGGCCTGCTCGACGAAGTCCAGCGTGTGCTCGGCCAGTGGCAGCCACACGAAGTTGGCTTGGGTGGGCGGGAACGAATAGCCCAGATCGGCCAGCGCCGCGGTGACCCGGCGGCGTTCGGCGACGACGGCGTCGGTGCGGGCCATCAACTCGTCGGCCGCGTGCACCGAGGCGATCGCCGCGGCCTGCGACACCGTGGTGGCGGTGAACGGCACGTAGACCTTGCCCAGGGCGGTGATCACGTCAGGATCGCCGACCGCGTAGCCCACCCGCAGGCCGGCCAGGCCGTAGGCCTTGGAAAAAGTGCGTAGCACAACCACATTCGGGTGCGTTCGGGCCAGCCTCAGGCTGTCGGGGACCATGCCGTCGCGGATGTACTCGACGTAGGCCTCGTCGATGACGACAAGGATGTCCGACGGCACCGCGTCGACGAACCGGGCCAGCTCGTCGGGGTCGACGACCGTCGACGTGGGGTTGTTCGGGTTGCAGACGAAAATGAGCCGGGTGCGGTCGGTGATCGCGGCCAGCATGGCGTCCAGGTCGAAGGTGTGGTCGCGCAGCGGGATCTGGACCGGGGTGGCGCCGGCCACCCGCACTTGCAGCGGGTAGATCTCGAAGCTGCGCCAGCCGAAGACCACCTCGTCGCCGACGCTCGTGGTGATCTGGATGAGCTGCTGGCACAGGCTCACCGAGCCGCAGCCCACCGCGATGTTCTCGGGGGCGACGTCGACGTCCTTGCTCAAGTGCTTGGCCAGCTCGTCCTTGAGTTCGATGTAGCCGTTGTCGGGGTAGCGGTTGATGGTCTCGGCGGCGACCGCGATGGCCTCCCGGACGCTGGGCAGCGGGCCGTGCACGGTTTCGTTGCTGGCCAGCTTGATCGCACCCGGCACGGTCTTGCCCGGTGTGTAGGCCGGAATATCAGCCAGTTCGGGGCGCAGGCGAGCGGTCACGTGCCCAAGTCTAGGGGCCTGGCAGAACCGCTTTGCCATCGGTTATCCGGCCTGTGTACTCTCATCCATCGGCGGTTCTGGGGCTGCAGTATGGCTCCGGTACGCTGAGGAAGTTCAGGAGGCGTGCCAGAGCGGCCGAATGGGACTCACTGCTAATGAGTTGTCCCCCTTAAAGGGGACCGGAGGTTCAAATCCTCTCGCCTCCGCCGCGGCTGACTCGTCAGCCGAGAACAACTGAATACGAAGGCGCCCGTAGCTCAACGGATAGAGCATCTGACTACGGATCAGAAGGTTAGGGGTTCGAATCCCTTCGGGCGCACTCAACATCATCATCGGGCCTGTCGTCCTGCTTGCTTGACATTCCCTCCTGGCGATTCCGTGTTTCTACTCGCTCCGGTGGCGGATACTCGCGGTTGAACCGGTCGACAATTTCTTTTTGGCGCTCGGACTCCCGCTTCCATGCCGCGCGCACTCGACTGCCAGCAGCGGCCACGATGGCGACGCTGAGGATGGCGCTGGCGGCCCACGCCGCCCACGACCGTTCTGGTATGGCCAACCCAATCACCATGACGAGGGCCAGCGCGGTTCCGAAGTAAAGCCAGAAGCGTTTCATGCAACGGCGGCCATCATCGCGGCGCGCATCTCGTCATCCCACACCGTGCTGGGCGCCGCGCCGCCACCCCGATGGGATCGGTTTGGCAACGCACGTGTTCATGATGGCAAACCGTAGACCTGAGGTTGCGACCGCAAGTATGTTTTCTGGGAAATTCCCATACCGTCGTATTGTCTACTCGACGTGGGGAGGTTCCCGCACGACGATGCCACCGGTCGGCGTTAGTACGCTCCGGCGTTCTCGCCCATATCGGTGTACTGCGGGACCTGCGGCTGCGGCACATTTCCGGTGCCGCCGGCGTTCTCGCCCTCTTTCCAGTACAGATCGTCGGTGGGCAGGGGAGCCGGCCCGGTGCCCTGGGCGTTCTCGTTGGCGTCCCAGTAGTACGGCTCATTGGGATCGGGCCACAAAAGGCCGCTGCCGGAGTCGTCGGCCGACGCCGTCGCCGCCGGGGCCAGGAGAATCCCGGCCGCCGCTACGAGGACCAGACCCATAGTTCGCGCACACACCATGAGGACAATGGTGGCCGACAAATCCCCTCTGCGGCTGCTTTCAGGTAAACGGCGTCTGAACGCTGCCCCGTGGCCCTAAGAGCGGTTCGCGGCGGGCACGGGGGGTTCGGTCACCCGGACGCGGGTCGCACGCAATCGTCGGACGAGGTAGCGCAGCGCCTGCAGTTGGACCACACCCACCACGATGACAGGCCACAGCGCGCCCGCCACCAGTGCGGCTGCTGCTCGGACCGCGTCACTGGGGGCGTCGAGGGACTGGAAGTGATAGCTCACGTGCCACGCGATGGCCGCTACGAGAATCGCCGCTACGAGGTACAGCGCAATCCACACCGGACTACACCTCCTCGGCTCGCGAGTAGCTAACCCGTTCAGCGTTGCAGACCTGTCTGTGGCCTTTCTGACCACACGCCGTGAAAAGTCTGAGAGGTACCCGATTGGTGCCGAGTCTTTACCGTTGCGTGACAATCACTTACGTGACTGTCAAGCCGCCGTCGACCACGATCGTCTGCCCGGCGACGTAACCGCCCGCCGGGGATGCCAGCCACACTGCCGTGGCTGCCAGCTCCACCGGATCACCGGTGCGTCCCAACAGGATTCGCGGCATCTGGCTGTCCAGATAACCCGGCTTGTACTCGTCGGTCATCTCGCTCTTGAAGAATCCGGGAGCCAGCGCGTTGACCCGAATTCCCTTGCGCGGTCCCCATTGCTGGGCCAGATCACGAGTCAGGCCGATCACCCCGGCCTTCGAGGCGGCGTAGGCCGCCTGCGGCAGGCCGGCGGTGGTGATGCCCAGAATGCTGGCGATATTGACGATCGAGCTTCCGGGCTGCATCACCCGTCCGCACGCCTGCGCCATCCAGTAGGAACCGTTGAGGTTGACGTCGACGACCCTGCGGAAGTCGTCGGGCGCCTCCCGGGTGGCGGGCACGGCCGTGCCGACACCGGCGTTGTTGATCAGGACGTCGACGCGGCCGAACTCTGCGACGGCCGCATCGACCAGCTGCTGGCACTGATCGGGGTCGGCGACGTCGGTCTTGCGGGTGTAGGCCTTGCGGCCGGCGTCCTCAACCAGAGCCGCGGTCTGGGCCATCTGTTCGAGCCGTCGTGCGCCGAGCACCAGGTGCGCACCGGCCTGGGCGAACGCCTGGGCAAAGGACACCCCGAGACCGGAGGACGCGCCGGTGACGATGACGACCTTGTCGTCGAGGCGGAACAAGTCCAGGACGCTCATGACGACGGGGTCCTCAGCACCTGGCGGGCGATCGCGTACTTGTGCACCTCGGTCGGACCGTCGTAGAGCCGGAAGGCGCGCATGTCGGAGAAGATCATCCCGACGGGCGTCTCGTCGGAAATTCCCATCCCGCCGAGAACCTGCACGCAGCGGTCGGCCACCTTGAAAAGCTCTTCGGATACATAGGCTTTCACCATCGAGCTCTCGTGGCGGCCCTTGGCGCCGGTGTCCAGCGCCCAGCACGCCCACCAGATCGCCAGGCGGCACTGCTGCAGCGCGATCTCGTTGTCGGCGAGCATGAAGCCCACGCCCTGGTGCTCGCCGAGCGGCTTGCCGAAGCCGGTGCGGGTACGGGCGTGCTCGACCGCGATGGAATGAGCACGCGTCGCCGCGCCGAGCCAGCGCATGCAGTGCGTCAACCGGGCCGGGGTCAATCGCAGCTGGGCGTACCGCAGGGCCTGGCCCACCTCGCCGAGGACCGCCGAGGCAGGCAGGCGCAGGTCGTTGAACTGCACCACGCCGTGGCCTTCGACGTAGTTGCGGTCCATCGTGTCCATGACCCGCTCGAGTTCGATGCCGGGGGTCTGCCCGTCGCAGAGGAACAGGGTGGGCCCGTCGGCGCCGTGCGAATTCGGTGCGACGCGGGCCATGATGATCCACGTCCGTGCGCCGTTGGCCCCGGTGATTAGCCATTTGCGGCCGTTGATCACGTAGTCGGTGCCGTCGAAGATCGCCTCGGTGGCCAGCTGGCCGGGATCCGAACCGGCACCGCCTGGTTCGGTCATCGCGAACACCGACCGCTGGCGCCCGTCGATGACCGGCAGCAGGAACGTCTCGACCTGCTCGTCATTGGCGATCTTGGACAGCACGAACATGTTGCCCTCGTCGGGTGCCGCGCAGTTCAGTGCCACCGGTCCCAGAGTCGACCAGCCGGCCGCCTCGAAGAGCACCGCCTGGTCGCGATGGGAGGGCTCCCGGCCGCCGAAGCGACGCGGTGCCTGGAAGGTGAGCAGCCCCGCCGCCCGGGCCAGTTCCACGAGCTCGGTCCGCAACTCCTCGTTGGGCCCGTGCCGAGTCAGCCGCGGGTCACGTTCGAAGGGCACGATCTTGTCGACGACGAAGGCTCGCACCTCGTCACGCAGTGCGGCCACGTCGGCCGGAATCTCGAAGTCGATCATCGTTGTCCCTCCATGATTGCCAGTGCCCGCTCGAACAGTCGCACGGTCGCGATGTGTAGGCGATCGCCAATTTCCTTGGGCGCCAAGCCTGCCGCCGCCCGAGCATTCGACCCTTCGAGAATGATGCCGAGTTTGAAGCAGGCCAGCACCGTGTACCAGTCGATGCCGGTCAGGTCCCGGGTGGTGTTGTGAGCGTATCGCTCGATCAGTTCGTCGGGAGTCGCCAGATCGCCGGTCTCCATGAGGACGTTGGTCAGCACGGAGTCGTGGCCGGGGGCGTACCAGGTCGCCAGCATCCAACCCAGGTCCAGCAGCGGGTCACCGATGGTGCACATCTCCCAGTCGACGATCGCGACCACGTCGGGCCCGGTAGGGGAGAACATCACATTGGCGGCGTGGTAGTCGCCGTGCATGATGCCCGGCTTCCACTGCGCGGGCTGATTCTGCTGCAACCAGGTGGCCACGGAATCGACGTTGCCGATCTCCGGACCGCTGTAGTTGTCGAAGCCGCTGTAGGACTCGAGCTCTGAAAGCCACCGTGGCACTTGGCGATCCAGGAATCCGTCGGCCTTGCCGAAGTCTGCCAGACCCACCGCGACGTGGTCCACCGCACCGAGTCTGGCCACCGCCTCGGCCATCGACAACCCCATCTCACGCCGGATGTCGGCGTCACCGGCGTGCAGTGCGGGCAGACCGGCGCCTGCGTTGAACCCGTCAACCGGCTCCATCAGATAGAACACCGCGTCGCCGAGAACCGAGGTGTCCTCGCAGACCGCGATCAGATGCGGGTGAGGCACGTCGCTGTCGGCCAGTGCGCTCAGCACCCGGGTCTCCCGCAGGATCACCTTGTTGCTGATCGGTCGCAGATGGCGGGGCCCGCGCCGGAAGACGTATTCGCGGCCGGATCGGCGGAATCGCAACATGACGTTCTGGGTACCGCCGACGATCTCGGTGACGTTCTCGATCGGCCCGTCGCCGAGGCCGTGTTCCGACATCCAGTCGGCTACTGCGGTCAGGTCGTCCACTCCGGTGAACCTACCGTACGGTTGGTTGGTCCAGCCCCTTCGGCCATGGCAGCCGGCTGTCGATGGTGTGAAACACGCTCCACCCGACCACCGTGCCCAGCGCGATCGACAGGATCGCGGCCCCGGTGGAGCCCAGGCTGGACACCCCGACATTGCCGCCCGAAGCCGCCTGGCTCACCGATTCGAAGCTCAGTGCGCCCGGCACCAGCGACCAGAACGCCGCGAGCATCATCACAACCGCCGGTGGTGCGGTCTTGATCCGCGCGGCCAGCATCGCGAACGGCACCACCAGGATGGCGCCGATGAATCCGGAGTGGGCTGCCGACATCACCTTGCCGGCCAATTCCTGCCCCACCAGGGCCACAGCGATCGCGGCGATCAGCCACAACAGCGATCCCCGCGGCGCGGACAGGTAGACGTAGAGACCGATGCCGACCACCACGATCGCCACGTAGAGCGACCACGGGCCCATCTGGGCCGACGGACTCTGCGGATAGACCTGGCCGGCGACCTGTATGCCCAGGGCCACGCCGAACACCAGCAAGGCCAACTGCGCCATTCCGTAGACCAGCCGACTGGCCCCCGAAATGATCTGGGAGGCAGCCAGTTCCATCGCACCGATGGTCAAGGCCATTCCGGGCAGCGTCGCCACCAACGGCGGGGCGATGACCCGCAGCAGCCCGTCGTGGGCGGTGTCGGCGACAAACCAGGTTGCCAGGACCGTGACGAGGGTGGCCGACAGCGTCGGCAGCATCGGGTTCAAGCCCGGAAACGGGCGCCCGAGTTGGACGATGGCGCCCACCACCAGACCGAGGAACAGATAGCCGGGAAGCGACGCCCACGTCGGATTGATCACCATGCCGAATCCCACTGTGGTGACGGCGTATCCGATTGTCGTGGCGATCGGCCCGTACCGGGGCTTGAGTGTGCGCGCCGCCTCGATCGACGCGACCGCATCGGCTGGGGTGATGGCGCCGACGGCGGCCAGGCTGGCGATGTCGTCGATGCGCCCGGCCATGTCGAGCTGCAGCGACGAGTGTGTCGACCCGTCGACCTGGTATCCGACGGTGCCCACCTGAATCATCAGCATGGTCGGCAGCACCACCACCCGAACCGGTTCGCTGGTGTACTGCGCGGCGATCTGCAGCAGACGGCCCTCGACCAGTTGGGTCGGCTGCTCGACCTCCACCAGTGCGATGCCGATCGCCCGCAGCATCGCCGCGACTTCGACCTGGTCGTGGGTATCCGGCGGCCCCAGCGGCTCCGGGGGAGTCTTGCGGATTGCGTCGAAGATCCGCGTCCGGCGGGCCCGGCGCGACTGCTTGCTCATCGTTTCGATGCCGCTGCTGCGGCGTCGTCCTGCTCCTGGCGGGATTTCTGCCACGGCCAATAGCCGGTGACCTCGAGCTGCAACGAGAAGCTCAGGAACGTCCGGATCAAGACGATGCCGCCGAGCACCGCGACGCTACGGGCGTCAGGGGTGACCGCCACCGTGCGGATGATGTCGGCGGCGACCAGGAACTCCAGGCCGAGCAGGATGCTGCGGCCGAGCTGCTCGCGGAACACCCGGTATGCGGTGCCGGTTTTGAGCCGGGGGATCGTGCCGGCGGCTGAGATCAGCGCACCGAGGGCGATGACGGCGACGCCGACCCCGTCGATCGTCTTGCCGACTGTCTCGATGACCTCGAAGAAGCTCACTGAAGGGATTATGGAGCGCCGACCCCTATCGAGCCGGTAGCACCGCCGTGGCGTTGGCCGTTCCGTTGGTGACAGTCGCCCGCACCGTGACCTGTTCGCCGCTCTGCACGGGCTGATGGGGTCGGCGGGTGTCGGCGTCGAGGACGTAGGAATGGGTGAATCCGTCCTGGCTGCGCACGGTGATCGCGGTGTCGGTGGCAGACGAGACGTCGCCGGTCTGGGTCAGCTCGGTGAGGTATCCGCCCTTGCCGTCGGAGACGACGGCCTCGCTGTGCAGGGTCCGGGTGTTCCCGCCGGGGAATCCCGGGCCGCCGGGCCCGCCCGGCTCCCAGCCGGCCGGCGGGCCCATCCGCCCGGGTCCGCCGTCGGTCGAGCCGCCACCGGCCGCGTGCACGACGAGTCCGCCGCCGACGGCCAGTGCGGCCGCGATACCCACCGCGGTCAGCGTCGTCCGGGTCGACCAGGCCGGCGGCCGTGCGGGCGCAGCGCCCCACACCTCGCGCTCTTCAACAGTCATGCCACCACGGTGTGCCGTGAACATGGGAAGCGGCTGTGGCCGCAATCGGTGGGTTCTGTGCGGTGCAGCTTTCACAGCCGACACATAGGAATGGCATAGGGTCAGCTCATGGCACGTCCGATACTGGAGTTATGACCTCCTCTGCGGCCGAACGCGTGGTGATGCGACGGGCCGACGGTAACCCGATCAATGTGCTGGTCGTCGATGACGAAGCAGTGCTCGCCGAGATGGTGTCGATGGCACTTCGCTACGAAGGCTGGAACATCACGACGGCGGCCGACGGGGCCTCGGCGATCTCCGCGGCGCGCGGCACCCGTCCCGACGCCGTGGTGCTCGACATCATGCTTCCCGACATGAGCGGCCTCGACGTGCTCCGCAGGCTGCGTGAGCACAGTCCGCACCTGCCGGTTCTGTTGCTCACCGCCAAGGACGCCGTCGAGGACCGGATCGCCGGGCTGACCGCCGGCGGCGACGACTACGTCACCAAGCCGTTCTCCATCGAGGAGGTCGTGCTGCGGCTGCGCGCTCTGCTGCGGCGTACCGGCGTGACCACCGAGGACAGCGGCGCCCAGATCGTGGTCGGCGACCTCGTGCTCGACGAGGACAGCCACGAGGTGACCCGTGCTGGTTCGCCGATCGCATTGACGTCCACCGAGTTCGAACTGCTGCGTTTCCTCATGCGCAATCCCAAGCGTGTGCTGTCGAAGGCGCAGATCCTCGACCGGGTGTGGAGTTACGACTTCGGCGGCAGGTCCAACATCGTCGAGCTGTACATCTCCTACCTACGTAAGAAGATCGACAACGGCCGCGAACCGATGATCCACACGCTTCGCGGTGCGGGCTATGTCCTCAAACCTGCGTGCTAGCACCTGGTCGCTGAGCGCACGGCTGCTCATTGGTCAGGTGATGCTGCTGGCAGCGGTCTGCCTCGGTATCGGCGCGGTGACCATCGTGGCGCTGTATCAGTACCTCGTCGGTGAGGTCGACGCGCAGTTGCGCGAGACCGCCCACCGGGGGGCCATGATGTACGGCGAGCCGCTGCCGCTGCCACCGCCGGGATCCCCGCTGCGCGAAGAGGTCTATCCCAGGCCGGGCCCCGGGCCGGACTTCCTCGACGCACCCGGACAGCCGATCGGAATGACCGCTGCGGTGGTGCGCGACGGCGTCACCACCGACGCCGGGGTGCTGGCCGTCGGTGGTGTGCGTGCCGCGCTGTCGCCCAAAGCTCGACAGCAGCTTGCCGATGCGATCGGTGAACGGCACTCGGTGACCCGTGACATCGACGGTCTGGGCCGCTACCGGGTGATCGCCGCGCGCAGCAGGATGACCGGCGACACCCTGGTTATCGGGCTGAGCATGCGCAATGTGGACGGCACGCTGTTTCGGGTGGCGTTGATCTTCGGCGTGGTCACCGCGGCAGCGATGATCATCGCGACCACCGTCGGCATACTGATCATCCGGCGTGCGCTGACACCGCTGACCCGGGTGGCGACCGCGGCCGGAGAAGTCGCCAACCTGCCGTTGGATCGTGGCGAAGTCGAACTGCCCGTTCGTGTTCCGGTCCCAGACGCCAACCCGCACACCGAGGTGGGTCGACTCGGCCTGGCGATCAACCGGATGCTCGACCATATCTCCTCCGCGCTGTCCACGCGGCAGGCCAGCGAGAGCCGGGTGCGCCAGTTCGTCGCCGACGCCAGCCATGAGCTGCGAACGCCGCTGGCCGCCATCCGTGGCTATACCGAACTGGCGCAACGTAAACGCGATCAGATGCCGGAAGACGTCGCGCATGCCATGGGACGGGTCGAGTCCGAGGCGGTGCGGATGACGCACCTGGTCGAGGATCTCCTGCTGCTGGCCCGGCTCGATTCCGGTCGCCCACTGGAACGCGAACCCGTTGATCTGGCCCGGCTTTCGGCCGACGTGGTCAGTGATGCCCATGTCGCCGGTCCCGAACACCGCTGGCAACTGGACCTGCCGCCGGATCCGCTGTACGTGGTCGGTGACGACGCCCGTCTGCATCAGGTGGTGGCCAACCTATTGGCCAACGCCCGTACCCACACGCCGCCGGGAACATCGGTGACGCTGTCGCTGGACACCGAACCGGGTGCGGCCGTGCTGCGGGTGGTCGACAACGGCCCGGGTATCCCGGCCGAGCTGCAGTCCGAAGTCTTCGAGCGGTTCGCCCGCGGAGACACCTCGCGCTCCCGCAAGGGCGGTTCGACCGGTCTCGGCCTGGCAATCGCCTCGGCGGTAGTGCGGGCGCACGGCGGCAGTATCGGACTGCAGAGTGTGCCGGGCAGCACGGAATTCACTGTGCGGCTGCCCTGCACAGCAGGGGCTTAGCCGGCACTCAGTTCCGGGACAAGGTTTTTCGGCAGCATGGGGCAGTGACCACCCGCAACCGATTCGACCGTGTCGCGCTGGCTGCTCTGCTCGCAGTGACCGCAGCGCTGTACCTGTGGAACCTGGGCGCCGGCGGCTGGGCGAACGCTTTCTATTCTGCTGCTGCCCAGGCGGGTTCGATGAACTGGACCGCCTGGCTGTTCGGTTCGAGCGATCCCGCCAATGCCATCACCGTCGACAAGACGCCCGCAGCGCTGTGGGTGACCGGCCTGTCTGTGCGGCTGTTCGGTCTCAATTCGTGGGCCATCCTGGTACCGCAGGCGCTGTGTGGCGTCGCGGCCGTCGCGGTGCTCTACGCCGCGGTCCGCAGAGTCGCAGGACCGCGGGCGGGCCTGCTGGCCGGTGCGATCCTGGCCGCGACTCCCGCTGCGGCGCTGATGTTCCGATTCAACAACCCTGATGCGCTGCTGGTACTGAGCCTGGTCATCGCCGCCTACGCCACGCAGCGCGCACTGGACCGTGACGCCGCGGCGTGGTGGTTACCGCTTGCCGGTGTCGCCGTCGGTGTCGGGTTCCTGGCCAAGATGCTGCAGGCCTTCCTGGTCCTCCCCGCGTTGGCGGTGGTCTTCGTGATCGCGGCCGATCTACCCCTGCGCACGAGGGCATGGCGGTTGGTGGCCGCCGCAGTGGCAGTGGTGGTGTCCAGCGGCTGGTACCTGGTACTGGTCACGGTGTGGCCCGCGGCGGCGCGGCCGTACATCGGCGGTTCCCAGCACAACTCGGTCATCGAATTGGCCTTGGGGTACAACGGTCTCGGCCGGCTCACTGGCAACGAGACCGGTGGCTTGGGAAATCTGAACCACGACGTGGGCTGGGCGCGCCTCTTCGGTGCCGAGATGGGTCCCCACATCGCCTGGCTGTTGCCGGCCGCCGTGGTGGCACTGGTTGCCGGTCTGTGGATTACCAGACGCGGGCCGAGAACGGATCGCACCCGCGCCGTGCTGCTGATGTGGGGTGGCTGGCTGGTTGTCACGGCGGTGGTGTTCAGCTTCGCCAACGGCATCCTGCACCCCTACTACACGGTCGCGCTTGCTCCGGCCATCGCGGCGGCGGTGTCGATCGGCACCAGACTCTTGTGGGACCAGCGGACCGACATCCGGGCGGCCGTTGTGCTGGCGGGTATTTCGGGTATCACGGTTTCCCTCAGTTATGTTCTGCTGCAGAACTATTCGAACTGGCTGCCCTGGCTGCGGATGAGCATCCTGACCGGCGGCATCGCGGCGACGGTTCTGCTAGTCGTCGTCGCACGCCTGCCGCGGGCGGTCGAACGATCCGTTGCGATCCTGGCGCTCGTCGCGGCCCTGGCCGGACCGGCCGCGGTGTCGGTGGCGACGGCCGCATCTGCGCGCAGTGGGGCCATCCCATCTGTCGGGCCCTCCGACGGCCGGGCCGGTGGAATGCCGGGGTTGTTCGGCGCCCCTGAGCCCGGTCCGGATCTTGTCGCGGCGTTGCGTTCCGATGCCGGCCAATACACCTGGGCCGCAGCCGTTGTCGGATCGAGTAACGCCGCCGGGTACCAGCTCGGGGCCGGTGTTCCGGTGATGGCCGTCGGTGGATTCAACGGCACCGACCCGGCGCCGACGCTGCAGCAGTTCCAGGACTACGTCCGAGCCAACCGCATCCACTGGTTCATCGACCGTTCCATGCCTGCCCCGTTCCTCGGCGCCCGGTCGGGCAGTGACGCCGCCGAGCGCATCCGGGATTGGGTGAGCGAGAGCTACGCCTCCCGAAATATCGACGGCGTCAACGTTTACGACCTCTCGCAATCACTCACAGCAGGGTCATAGCCCGGTCCAACGTCCAGCCCAATCCGTTCCTCGATGATCGAGTCATGACCATCACCGACCTTCCCGAGATGCGCCGGCGCAACGCGGCACTGATCGCCGCGGACAGTGGCGCCCCAGTGCTTGATGTCGTCGTCCCGGTGTACAACGAGCAGGCTGTCTTGGCTGACTCGATCCACCGGCTGTACCGCTATCTGGGCGACGATCTCCCGTTCACGTTCCGGATCACCATCGCCGACAACGCGAGTACCGACGACACCTGGCGCATCGCCACCGGGCTGGCCGCCGAACTGCCGCAGGTGCGGTGTGTGCGTCTGGAGCAGAAAGGCCGCGGCCGGGCGTTGCACGCGGTGTGGTCGTCGTCGGACGCCCCCGTGCTGGCCTATATGGACGTCGACCTGTCCACCGATCTGGCCGCCGTGGCACCGTTGGTCGCGCCGCTGGTATCCGGACATTCCGACCTTGCGATCGGTACCCGGCTGAGCCGTGGCTCCAGGGTCGTGCGTGGCGCCAAGCGGGAGATCATCTCGCGCTGCTACAACTTCATCCTGCGCTCGACTCTGTCGGCGAAGTTCTCCGATGCCCAGTGCGGCTTCAAAGCGATCCGCGCCGACGTCGCGGCCGAACTTCTGCCACATGTCGAAGACACCGGCTGGTTCTTCGACACCGAACTGCTGGTGCTCGCCGAACGCAGTGGGTTCCGCATTCACGAAGTGCCCGTCGACTGGATCGACGACCCCGATAGCCGTGTCGACATCGTCGCCACCGCTGTCGCCGACCTGAGGGGAATCGCTCGCTTGGTCAAAGCATTCGGCACCGGGGAGATCCCGGTGCATGCGATCGCCGCGCAGTTCGGCAACTGCGCGGGTGCGCGACGCTCGCTGCTGAACCAGAGTGTGCGCTTCGCGGCGATCGGGATCCTGTCCACGCTGGCGTATCTGGCATTGTTCGTCGCACTGCGTCCGATCGGTGCGCAGGGAGCCAACCTCGTCGCGCTGCTGGCAACCGCGGTGGCGAACACCGCCGCCAACCGGCGCTTCACCTTCGGGGTACGGGGCCGCGGCGGCGTCGGTCGCCACCAGTTCGAGGGTCTCCTGGTGTTCGGCATCGGCTTGGCGTTGACCAGCGGCGCGCTGGCCGTGCTGCAGAGTCTGAGTGAACCCCCGCGGACGCTGGAGCTGGTGGTTCTGGTCGCGGCCAACCTGGTCGCCACTGTGGTTCGATTTGTTCTGCTGCGCGGCTGGGTGTTTCACCCGCGCCGCAACGGCGGGGCGAAGGGAGACATCCGATGACCATCCTCGAGGATGTGACCGTGTTGCCGGATGCCGAGCCGACGTCGCCCGTGCGGCCACGGTGGGTGCGCCCCGCATTGTGGTCGCTACTGGGTGTGACCGCCGTGCTGTATCTGTGGGGACTGAGCGCCGCCGGCTGGGCCAACGAGTACTACGCCGCCGCGGTTCAGGCCGGCACGCAGAGTTGGAAAGCACTGCTGTTCGGCTCGATCGACGCGGGCAATGCGATCACCGTCGACAAACCGCCCGCGGCGCTGTGGGTGATGGCGCTGTCCGGCCGGATCTTCGGGTTCGGCACGTGGGCGATGCTGATGCCCCAGGCGCTGATGGGTGTGGGGTCAGTGGCACTGGTCTATGCCGCGGTACGCCGGGTCGGCGGCTACGGGGCAGGGCTGCTCGCCGGTGCGGTGCTGGCGCTGACGCCGGTGGCCGCGTTGATGTTTCGGTACAACAACCCCGACGCGCTGCTGGTGCTGCTGCTGGTGGCCGCCGGGTACTGCATCATCCGCTGCCTCGACGGCAACCCGGTCAGGTGGGTCGCCCTGGCGGGTACCGCCGTCGGCTTCGCATTCCTGGCCAAGCTGCTGCAGGCACTGCTGATCACACCCGCGCTGGCCCTGGTGGTGCTCGTCGCGCTGCCCGGCAGTGTGTGGCATCGATTGCGGGTTCTTCTCGTCGGTCTGGTCGCCATGATCGTGTCGGCCGGCTGGTATCTGGCGCTGGTGAGCCTGTGGCCGGCGGACTCTCGCCCCTACATCGGCGGGTCGACCGACAACAGCCTGCTGCAGCTGGCGCTGGGATACAACGGTCTGGGCCGGGTGTTCGGCGGCGACGGCAATCCCGGCGGCTCGGGTGGCGGTCCGGCTGAGGGCCCCGGCCCGATGGGTGGTTCGGCGATGTTCGGCGGCTCCACCGGGATCGGCCGGATGTTCGGCGAATCCATGGGGACCGAGATCTCCTGGTTGCTGCCCGCCGCACTCATCGGTCTTGCGGCCGGGCTGTGGTTCACCCGACGCGCACCGCGCACCGACCACACCCGCGCGGCGCTGCTGCTGTGGGGTGGGTGGCTGGTGGTCACCGCGCTGGTGTTCAGTTTCATGAAGGGGATCATGCATCCCTACTACACGGTGGCACTTGCTCCCGCGGTGGCCGCAGTGCTCGGCATCAGCGTCCGAGAGTTGTGGCGCGGCAGGCAATTCGCCGTCCCCCGCTGCACTCTGGCCGCGATGATCGCGGCGACTGGGATATGGAACGTCATCCTGCTCGACCGCACGCCGGACTGGCTGCCCTGGTTGCGCTGGGTGATCCTGGTGGGCGCCATTGCCGTGGCGGCGGTACTCGCCGCGGGCGGGCACCGGCTCGGCCGGTGGACCGTCGTCCTCGCGGCGGCCGGGTTGATCGTCGGCCTCGCCGGCACCTCCGCCTACACCGCGGCGACCGTGCTGAACAGCCACGGCGGTGGCATCCCTATCTCGGGCCCGAGTCGCGCAGGCGCGACCTTCGGACCGGGCGGACCCGGCGGCCCGAGCCGTGACGGCGTTGCACCCTCGGATAACACCGAACTGAAGTCTCTGCTTAAGGAGTCGGGAAGGCGTTGGGCTGCAGCCACTGTGGGCTCGCACACCGCTGGGAGCCTCGAACTGAGCACCGGCGCCTCGGTGATGTCCATCGGTGGGTTCAGCGGCGGGGACAACTCACCCACGCTCGAGCAGTTCCAGTCCTACGTCAGTACCGGACAGGTCCAGTACTTCATCGTCGGCAATTCGCCGGACGGCCATGGCGGGCCCGGCGGACCGGGCAGTGGATCGGGCACCGGTGCCGCGATCACGCAGTGGGTGCAACAGCACTTCACCGCCCAAGACATCGGCGGCACCGAGGTCTACGACCTCACGGCCTGATTCAGGGCCGCAGGGCGGCGACCGCGGCCCGGTTGGTGTCGAACACCTGATGCCCCCGCAGCAGGTGCATGCGGTCCAGATTGGCGGCCAGTTCGGGGCGCACCCGCGAGTAGGCGAAGGTGATCGAGCGGCCCTGCAGCCACTGCAGCTCTTTGGCCAGCGCTTCTGCGCCGGTGACGTCGACGTCGGTCACGCCCTCCATGTCGAGGATGAACGCCTTCACCGGATGGGGTGCGCCCTTGACTGCGCGACGGATCTCGGCACTCAGCGTCTGGGCGTTACCGAAGAAGATCGGCGCAGCGAACCGCATCGCGACCACTCCCGGCACCGTCTCGTGGATGTCGCCATGGCCGACGGTCAGTGACACATGCGGATCCTCGGACCCCTCGAGCACGTCGACCGCGGGGCGAGCGGCCTTGCGTAGCAGGTTGATCAGGGAAAGCGCGAAAGCCAGCACGATGCCGGCCAGCGGTCCGATGAGCAGCACACCGAGGAAACATGTTGCGCCGATGAGGAATTCGAACCGCGACAGCTCCCACAGGTGGCGGAACTCGCGGATTCCGATCAGCTTGGCCACCGAGACGCCGACGATGGCGCCGATCGCGGGCGACGGGATATCGGCGAGCAGTCCGGCGCCGAACAGCAACAGTGCCAACGCGCCGGCGGCCATCACCAGCAGCGGAAGTTGCGTGCGGGATCCGGCCTGATCCATCGCCGCAGCCCGCGACGTCGAGGATCCGACGGTGAAGCCCGAGGACAGGCCGGAGGCGACGTTGGCCGCACCGAAGGCCAGCAGGTCCCGATCCGGTGAGGTGCGGTAGCCGTACTTGTCGGCGTAGGAGCGGGCTAGCAGCAGTCCTTCACCGACGGTCACGGTGGTGATCGCGAGGGCGGGCAGCATCACCGAGACCCACTGCGACCACGTCAGGTGCGGAACCGCCAGCACGGGTGGGCCCGACGGCACCGAGCCCAGCACCGACACGCCCTTGGCGGGCAGATGCAGCAGCGTCGAGGCGACGGTGGCGAGCACCAGCACGATCAGCGCCCAGGGCACCGCGGGCCACCGCCGCCGAGCCGGCACGAGCACCGCGACGGCGGCGATCCCCAGCGCCAGCGACCACCCGTGCACGGTGCCGATTTTGGTGACGAGTTGCACCAGCCGCTCGAAGAACTCCGCCCCGCTGGGCACCTTGATCCCCATGATCTTGGCGATCTGGCTGAGCAGGATGTCAGTGGCCAGCCCCCCGACGAATCCGATGAGGATCGGCTTGGACAAGAAGTCCGCCAGGAACCCCAGCCGGAACACCGCGCAGGCTCCGAACAGCAGCCCGCCGACGATCGCCTGAGCGGCCGCCATGGCCGCGTACTGCCCGCTGCCTGCGGGCGCCAGACCCGTCAGCGCCGAACCCACCAGGGCGGCTGCCGCGGCGTCGGGAGCGGCGACCAGATGGCGCGAGGATGCCAGCAGGGCGAAGGCCACCGACGGCAGCACCAGCGCGTAGAGCCCGGCGGTCGGGGGCAACCCGGCGATCTGGGCGTACCCGATGTTGAGCGGTAACGCGATGGCCAGCAGCGTGACACCGGCCAGAACCTCGGTTCCGACGTTGCCTCTGGTGAGACCGGGCAGCACGTTCATCGGCGCAATCATGAGCTACCGGGGAAGCCGACGGGAGGCAAACGGCCGACCTAAGCGGGGCTCGGTTCCACTCGAAGCCGTCGGCCGGTGCGCCGTCGGTACACGTATTCGAAGGCGAAGCTGACCACCAGCACCCCCAAAAGCGTGATCCACGTGCTGGCCGGTCCGGTGTGCACCGTATAGGCGAGCAGAAGGACGAACAACGCCAGATTGAGTAGCACGGCGGTGACGAGCAAGGCCGGTTTGGCGCCGGTCTGCCGCCACACCCGCAGATGTCCGAGGCTGACCGTGCCGTACACGATCAGGAACGCCAGGCTGGCCATCTGCCCGACGGCGGCCAGCGGGAAGAACAACACGAACAGGGCGGTCAACCCCGCGGCGGTGAACAATCCGGCGGTGCCGCCGTGCCACACCCCGCGAGCGAAACTGCTCGGCATCTCACCGGTCTTTGCCACCAGGAACGCGAGGTTGGCATCACCGAACATGGTGGCGTTCACACCGGACGCAGTGGCCAACAGTGCGGCAAGTCCGATGACGATGAAACCGGCTCGGCCGAGCACCTCGCGCGCCGCCTCGGACAGGACGTGTCCCTGGCTGGCATCCATCGCGGGCAATGTCATCGTCATCACCACCAGCGAGCTCACCACCACGTAGACCGCAACCACGATGGCCAGCGAGGTGAACATCGCACGCGGCAGTTCACGAGCCGGGTCGCGCATGTCGCCCGCGGAGTTGGTGACCACGCCGAAGCCCTCGTAGGTGACGTAGAGCAGGCCCGCGGCGAACAGCACCCCGATGAACGAGTGGTCGGTGTTGTGGGTGAAACGGGCCGGATCGGCCTTCGTGGCGGCAACGGCGGCGAACACGACGAGAATGACGAGTTCGACGCTGACGACCACGATTTCGGAACGAGCGACGAGCTTGTTGCCCACCAGGTTCACCGCGACGACGGCGGCGATGAGCCCGATGCCGACTGCCTTGCCCGCCCAGTCCGGCGTGTGCCAGGGCAACAGCGCCAGCAGGTAGCCGGCGAATCCCGATGCGTACAGCGCCATCGCGATGATCCAGCCGAGGAATTGGAAGACGTTGAGCCCACCCGCGACGATGCCGTCGCCGAAACAGCGGATCAAAAACTGTGCGGCGCCACCGCGGCTGGGGAAGACCGCGCCGAGTTTGGCGTAGGAGTAGACGCTGAAGACCGACACCACTCCGCCGATCAGGAAGGCGACCGGCAGCCAGACTCCCGCCGTGGTGGAGGCCAGGCCGAGCAGTGTGTACAGGCCGGCGCCCATCATGCCGCCGACACCGATCGCCGTTGCCCCAGCGACGCTGATCGATGCTTTGGCCATCGTGCATGTCTACTCGCCGCTGGTCTATTCGAGCATCCGGCCCCCGTCTTCTGGAAGGATTTGCCACATGGAGCACAAACCGTCGGCCACCGCCATCGAGACCGCCCACGCCGAACACCTGCAGTCACTCCCCTTCGAGGACACCAGGGACTTCGCCAACGCCGACCGCGGGTTCCTCGGGGCGCTGGAGCCATGCGTGGTCACCGCTGCCGACGGCCGGGTGGTGTGGGACAACGACGTCTACGACTTCCTCGGCGGCGACGCGCCCGCGACGGTGCATCCGAGCTTGTGGCGGCAGTCGATCCTGGCGGCGAAGCAGGGCCTCTACGAGGTGGTCGAGGGCATCTATCAGGTCCGTGGTCTGGACCTGTCGAACATCAGCTTCATCGAGGGTGACACCGGCGTCATCGTCATCGACCCGTTGATCTCGACCGAGACCGCCGCGGCCGCGCTGGAGCTGTACCGCGCCCACCGCGGCGAGCGCCCCGTGGTGGCCGTTATCTATACCCACAGCCACGTCGACCACTTCGGCGGCGTGCTGGGTGTGACCACCCAGGCCGACGTCGACGCCGGCAAGGTCGCGGTGATCGCCCCGGAGGGCTTCGTCGAGCACGCCGTGCAGGAAAACGTCTACGCCGGCACCGCGATGGCGCGCCGCGCCTCCTACATGTACGGCACCCTGCTGCAGCGTGGCCCGCAGGGCCAGGTCGGCTGCGGGCTCGGTCAGCAGACGTCCACCGGTGAGGTCGCCATCATCGTGCCCACCATCGACGTCAGCGTTACCGGTGAGACGCACACCATCGACGGTGTCGAGATCGAATTCCAGATGGCGCCCGGCACCGAAGCGCCTGCCGAGATGCACTTTTACTTCCCGCAATTCCGTGCGCTGTGCATGGCCGAGAACGCCACCCACAACCTGCACAACCTGCTGACGCTGCGCGGCGCACTGGTCCGCGATCCGCACGCCTGGTCGGGGTATCTCACCGAGGCCATCGACAGCTTCGCCGGCCGCACCGACGTCGTCTTCGCCTCCCACCACTGGCCCACGTGGGGCCACGACGACATCGTGGAATTCCTTTCCCTGCAACGTGATCTGTATGCCTACCTGCACGACCAGACGCTGCGCCAGCTCAACCAGGGCTACACCGGCATCGAGATCGCCGAGACCTTCGAGATGCCGCCCGCGCTGCACAAGGCCTGGCACGCGCACGGCTACTACGGTTCGGTCAGCCATAACGTCAAGGCGGTCTACCAGCGCTACATGGGCTGGTTCGACGGCAACCCGGGCCGACTGTGGGCGCATCCGCCGGAGGCGATCGGCCCGCGCTACGTCGAGGCGATGGGTGGCATCGACCGTGTCGTCGAGATCGCCCGATCCGCGTTCGATTCCGGCGATTATCGCTGGGCTGCAACGCTTCTCGATCACGCGATCTTCACCGACGAGAACCACGCCGGTGCGCGCGAACTGTACGCCGACACCCTCGAGCAACTGGGCTACGGCGCCGAGTGCGCGACGTGGCGCAACTTCTTCCTGTCCGGGGCGACCGAACTGCGGGACGGCAACTTCGGCACACCGGTCGGCGCCAACTCGAAGGCGATGATGGCGCAGCTGACGCCGGAGCAGATCTTCGACACCCTGGCCATCAATGTGAACGGGCCCCGCGCCTGGGATCTCGATGTCGCCATCGACATCTCGTTCACCGACCTCGCGACCAACTACCGCCTAGCACTGCGAAACGGTGTGCTGGTCTACCGCAAGTGTGACGCCGACCCGTCGACCGCCGACACCACCGTCACGCTGGCCACCAGGATGCGGCTACTGGCCGCCGCCGCAGGCGATTTCACCTCGCCGGGGCTGGAGATCAGCGGTGATCCTCAGGCTCTGCAGGCGCTGCTCGGTGTTCTCGACCGGCCCGACCCGGGGTTCAACATCATCACGCCCTAGCGCGGCGGATCACGCGACGTCGATGACGACCTTGCCCACCGCTTTGCGGTCGGCGACGTAGCGCAACGCCGCCGCGGCCTGGTCCAGCGGGAAGCGCGCCCCGATGTAGGGACGCAGCTTGCCGTCGGCGAACAACGACGCGAGTTCGGCATCGTCGCGCCCGACCTGGTCGGGATAGTCCTGCGCGAAGGTCCGGATCTCCATGCCCAGCACGGTGATGCCCTTGAGCATCACCAGGTTCAGCGGGATCGCGGGGATCTCGCCGGCGGCGTAGCCGAGCGTGACGAACCGGCCGCCGCGGCCAAGGCCGCGCAGGGCGGGCTCGGAGTACTTACCGCCCACCGGATCGAGCACCACCTGCGCGCCGGCCGCACCGGTGATCTCCTTGAGCCGCGTCTTGAGGTCCTCGCGTTCGTAGTCGATGCACGCCTGCGCACCGCGCTGCCTGCACACGTCGAGCTTCTCCGGACCGGAGGCGACGGCGATCACCTTGGCGCCCATGAGAACTGCGATGTCGACGGCCGCCAACCCCACCCCGCCGGCTGCGCCCAGGACGACGACCCAGTCGCCGGGTTTCACCGGCGCCACGGTGCGAAGGGTGTAGTAGGCGGTGCGGTTGGTGACGCCGAACGCCGCCGCGTCGGCGTAGTCGACCCCGTCGGGGATGGGCGTCAGCCCGCGTGCGTCGAGCACCGCCTGTTCGGCGAAGGCGCCGACGAACGTGGTCGCCGACACCCGGTCGCCGGGTGTGAAGTCCACGCCCTCACCAACAGCCAGCACGTCACCGGCCATCTCGCTGCCCGGGCTGAACGGGGGCGGAACCTTGATCTGATACTTACCGGCGATCAGCAACACGTCGGGATAGTTCACCGCCGCGGCGCGAACCCGCACCACCACCTGGCCGGGACCCGGTGTGGGATCGGGCTGTTCGACGAGGACCAGATCCTCCGGGGTGCCGTACTCCCGGCAGACGACGGCGCGCATCAGCGTTCTCCTTCGGTCACGCCCAGCCCGGTGAGGCAGAAGCGTACGAGGTGGTCGATATCGGCGCGACCCGGCTGGCCGCTGGCCTCCACATACCGGCGCATCGTACCGATCGTGCAGTTGAACACGGCATCGGCATCACGCCCGGGGTCGCGGCGGCCGAGTTGGCTGATCGGCTCGAGCAGCAGTGCGCGCAGGGTGCCCAGGATCTCCTCCTGGGCGAGCCTGCCCGTGTCAGAACCGGGGAACTGGATGACCAGCGCGCGGCTCATCGCCGTCAGATCGGGGTCCACCACCTGGGCAAGCGCACCCCGAATCCAGCGCGCCACCTTGTCCTGTGGGCGTTTCTCCTTGGCCATCTGATGCTCCAGATAGGAGACCACCAGTGCCACACCGCGTTCCATGGCCGCCAGCATCAGGTCGTCCTTGCCCGCGAAGTAGCGGTAGAACGCCTTGTTCGACACCCCCGCCTCGGTGACGATGTCGCTGACGCGGGGCGCCTCGGGAGACACCCGCTGCATCACCCGCACCGCCGCGGCCAGGATGCGTTCCACCTCTTCGGTGGCCTCCCGCTGACGGTCGTCGAGGGCGCGCCCGACAGCGGCTGCGGCGCGACTGGTCACGACGAAACAGGCAGCGCCGGAATGTGATCGACCAGATGGCCGTACTTCGCGCGCGCCCGCTCGATGCGGTTGCTCAGGAACTCGCTGGGCCACACGGGATCCTCGGCCTCGTATCCCTTGAGCACCATCCGGGCCAGGTTCACCTTGTGGGCCTCGGTGGGGCCGTCGGCCAGGCCGAGGGCCAGGCCGCCGAACAGCACGCTCGTCAGCGGCATCTGGTCGGTCAGGCCGAGACCGCCGTGGACCTGGATCGCGCGCAGCCCGATCGATTTGAGTACGGCCGCGGTCTGGATCTTGCACGCGGCGATCGCTTCCCGCGCGGCGTGCTCGCCCTGGCTGTCGACCAGCCACGCCGCGTAGAGGACCAGCAGCCGGAACTGGGTCAACTCGACGTAGGAGTCGGCGACGAACTCCTGGATCAGCTGCTTATCGGCGAGCAGACTGCCTTGGGTGAAGCGGCTTTTCGCCCGCCGGGCCATCATGTCGATCGCCCGCTGCGCCACCCCGATGGAGCGCATCGCGTGGTGCAGCCGCCCACCGGCCAGGCGGGACTGCGCGACGCCGAACCCGTGCCCTTCCTCGCCGAGCATCGCCGAGGCGGGAACCCGGACGTTGTCGTATCGCACCAGCGAGTGCCCGGGATCGTGCTTGTGCGAGCCGACCAGGTGATGAGTCGCCTCGATGGTGACACCGGGAGTGTCCTTGGGGACCAGGAAGGTCGACGCGCCGGTGTGCACCGGGACGTCCGGGTTGGTGATGGCCACGACGATGAAGAAGGACGCCACGGACGCGTTGGACGACCAGTACTTGAGACCGTTGATCACCCAGTCGTCCCCGTCGCGCACCGCGCGGGTGGTGAAGACCCGCGGGTCCGAACCACCCTGCGGCTCGGTCATCGAGAAGGTGGAGAAGATCTCCCCGGACAACAACCCCGCGAGATAGGTGTCCTTCTGTTCCTGGGTGCCGAAGCGGGCGATGATCTCGGCATTTCCGGTGTCGGGCGCCTGGGTGCCGAAGACGATCGACGACCACGTCGCCCGGCCGAGGATCTCGTTGATCAGGGTCAGTTTGACCGCACCGAACCCCTGGCCGCCGAGGTCGGGGCCCAGGTGTGGCGCCCACAGCCCCTGGTCGCGAACCTTCTGCTTGAGCGGATCGACGATCCTGCGGCGCTCGTCGTTCAGCGGCAGGAACTCGCAGCTGGGGAAGACCACCTCGAGCGGCTCGACCTCCTCGCGGACGAACTCGCGAATCCAGGCGAGCTTCTCTTCGAACTCGGGCTCGACGGAGAAGTCGAAGGCCATGTCAGTCTCCTTTAGGGAATGCCGCCGTCGGCGCGCAGGATCGAGCCGGTGGTGAAGCTGGATGCGTCGGACATCAAAAACAATGCGGCGCCGATGATTTCGTCCGGCTTCCCGGCACGCTGCAGGGCATGTCGGCTGAACGGGTTGTCCACGCCGAAATCCCACGCCTTGCTGATGTCGGTGAGGAAGGGTCCGGGCATGAGCGTGTTGACCCGCACCGTGGGCCCGAAAGCCTGGGCCAGCCCTTCGGTCATCGCGTTCAGCCCGGCCTTGGACGCCGCGTAGGGAATGAACGACGGATGCGGGCGCAGCGATCCGTGTGTGCTGACGTTGATGATCGCCCCGCCACCCTCGGCGACCATCCGCTCACCGACGAGCGCCGAGAGCCGGAAGGGCCCCTTCAGGTTGAGGTTCATCACCGCGTCGAACAGCTTCTCGCTGACGTCGGACAGCTTGTCGTAGGTCGGCGACATGCCGGCGTTGTTGACCAGGACGTCGACCTTGCCGAACCGGTCGTAGACGGCGTCGACCAAACCGTCGAGCTGATCCCAGCGGCCCACGTGAACGCCGTACGGCATTGCGGTGCGGCCGGTTTGGGCCTCGATCTCCTCGGCGGTCTGAACACAGGTGTCGTACTTGCGGCTCGCGATGACCACGTCGGCCCCGCAGCGTGCCGCGGCGAACGCCATCTCCCGGCCCAATCCCCGGCTGCCGCCGGTGATCAGCACGACGCGGTCGGTCAGGTCGAAAAGATTTTCGGCATAACCCATTTCAGATGTCCTCTCCGGACTGGGCCAGTCTGGCCGCCGTCGTGATCAGGTCGGGCACCATCGTCGCGAACGCCTCGACGACCTTCGGGTCCGCCTTACCGCCGTTGACTGCTGAGGCGTAGGTCTTCTCCAGAACGATGCCAAGCTTCCAGTTCGCCAGCACCAGGTAGTAGTGGATGTTCTCGGTGGACAGTCCGCTGACCTTCTCGTAATGGGAGAGCAACTCGCTGCGGGTGGGCATACCGTCCATCGGCAGGTAGAAGCCCTGCTCCTTGGGCATCTCCCCGTCGTAGCCCAGCAGCGCCCAGGCTACGTCGAGCAGGGGATCCCCGATCGTCGTCATCTCCCAGTCCACGATCGCCGCCAGCCGGGCCGGCGCGCCGTGGGCGTACATGACGTTGGCGAACTGGTAGTCGCCGTGCATGATGCCCGGCGTGAAATGGGCGGGCCGGTTGGCGCGCAACCACTCTGCGGCCACGTCCAGTCCGGGTAGTTCGCGGACCTGGTAGGCCGACAGGAACGCCAGCCAGCGGTCCACCTGGCGATCGTGGAAACCCTCGGGCTTACCGAAGCCCGCGAGGCCCTGCGCTTTCCAGTCCAGCCTGCCCAGCTTGGCGGCCCCTTCGATGAGCTGGAGCGCCAGGCCGCGGCGCGCGTCGAGATCGGTGTCGAACGGCGTCTCCCACCCGCCGTCCATCGGGCTCCACCCGTCGATCTCCTTCATCAGGTAGAACGGCTTTCCCAGCACCGCGCCGCTCTCGTCGGAGGCCACGAGTTCGGCATGCGGGACGTCGGTGCCTTTGAGCGCGCGTTCCAGCCGAATCTCCCGCAGCAGTTCGCCCAGCCGCCGCTCGTCGGCGCGTGGTCCGGGCATCCGCAAGACCATGCCCTGGCCGCCGCGGCTGACCCGGTAGAGCAGGTTCTGCGACCCGCCTTTGAGGATCTCGACGATCGGCTCCTCGCCGTCACCCGGCGCGTCCTGGGTGTCCAGCCAACGACCCAGCGCGCCGCTGTCGAGGTCCTCGGAACTCTCGGTTCTCGTCATGGAACTCCTTGATCTCCATTTGGAGAATAGCATTCTCTGGTCGCTGCGCCAGTAGTGTTCCGGGAATGCCAGGACCGTTGGACGGGATCACAGTCGTCGAGCTCGGAGTGTGGGTGGCCGGCCCGGCCGCCGGGGGCATCCTCGCGGATTGGGGCGCCGACGTCGTCAAGATCGAACCGCCCGCAGGCGACCCCGCCCGGATGTTCGGACGGATGCTCGGCATCGAGGACGGCAGCAGCCCGCCGTTCGAGATGGACAACCGCTCCAAGCGCAGCATCGTGCTGGACCTGACCACCGAGGAGCACCGGGCCGTCGCCCACGAGTTGATCTCCCGCGCAGACGTTTTCATCACCAATGTCCGACCGGACGCGCTGCTTCGCCTCGGTCTGGACTATCCGGCGCTTGCGCAGCGCAACCCGGAACTGGTCTACGGGTTGATCACCGGCTACGGAGAGACCGGTCCCGACGCCAACCGGCCCGCCTACGACATCGCCGCGTTCTGGGCCCGCGGCGGGGTGGCCGGATTGCTGACCAGACCCGGCGACACCCCGCCCTTCCAGCGCGGCGGCATGGGCGATCACCTGACCGGCATGACGCTGGCCGCCGCGGTCAATGCCGCGCTGGTGGCCCGCTCGCGATCGGGATCGGGCCAACTGGTCACGACCTCGCTCTACCGCCAGGGCACCTACACCGTCAGCTTCGACCTCAACACGTTCCTGTTGAGCGGGTCGCCGATCTCGATCGGCCAGCGTGAGTCGATGGGCAACCCCTGCATGAACAACTACGTGGCCGCCGATGGGCGGCGGTTCTGGCTCGTCGGTTTGGAGGCCGACCGGCACTGGCCGCCGCTGTGCCGCGCGGTGAACCGGCCGCAATGGTTGGAAGACAGCAGATTCGGCACCGCGCGTGGCCGTGCGAAGAACGCACGCGACCTCATCGTCGCTCTCGACGACATTTTCGCCACCAAGACCCTCGACGAGTGGGCGGAGATCTTCGAGGCCGAACCGGAGCTGTTCTGGTCGCCGGTGAACTCGATGGAGGACATCCTCGGCGACGAACAGTTCTATGCCGGCGGCGGACTCGTCGACGTGCCTGACGGCGACTCGTCGGTCCCGATGATCGCCACCCCGGTCGACTTCCACGGCACCCCCTGGGCGCCGCGGTCGGTGGCACCGCTCCTTGGTGAGCACACCGAGGAGATCCTGGCCGAACTACGCAGTAGCTGACTGCTGTACGACGGCGTGCACGAAGCCCAGCTTGGTGGCCACCGGCGCGCTGATTTCGAACGGGTACAAGGGGTTCTTGCCCATCGCGGTGTTCACCCGGTTGAAGAACAGTGAGATCCACTTCCAGTCGAACAGCAGCTGGTCGATCGACGCGTCGGCGTAGGACTCCAGCGGGACGATGTCACGCGGCCAGGCGAAGCGGACCCGGTCCTTGTGCAGCACCAGGCCCCCCTCGCGGGCGGTGTCGATGGTGTCGGTGATGTGCAGATAGTGGGCGAAGCACTCGGCGAAGTCCTCCCACGGGTGCATGGTCGCGTATTCGGAGATGAACGAGTCGGTCCAGTCCGCCGGCGCCCCGAACTCGTAGTGCCGTGCGATGGCCTCGGAGTAGCTGGCGCGCTCGTCGCCGAACAGTTCGCGGCAGCGGGCCAGATGGTGCGCTGCGCCGGGCCCGGTCTCGACGAGAATGTTCTGGTAGTAGTGCCCGACCTCGTGGCGGAAGTGGCCGAGCATGGTGCGATACGGTTCGCCGAGCCGCACCCGCAGCGACTCCCGGTATGCGTCAAGGGATTCCACCAGGTCGATGGTGATCACACCGTCGGCATGCCCGATCATGATGCGCTCACCGGTGCTGTAGCTGGACAGCAGATCGAACGCCAGGCCGCCATCTCGGCTCCACCACGGCTCGATCGGCAGGCGCAGATCGTCGAGTTGGTAGACCAGCCTGCGCAGCGCCACCGTGGTGGGCACCAGCTTCTCCAGGGCGATCGTGTCGTCGGATTCGGGTTCGCGGCGGATCAACGAATCGGCGAGGCAGCGGCCCCGTTGCCCGGCGGGCACGCTGTCGGGCACCAGCCAGTTGCACCCGAGCGGCTCGGCCTGCGTGCAGCGCACCCATGCGGCCCCCTCGATGAGCGCGGCGCCGTCGGACAGGGCGACCATCGTCCGGCTCGGCAGATGCAGACCCACGGCGGTGCCGCACGACGGGCAGCGATCACGCTCGAACAGAACAAAGTTGTGGCACACCGGGCAGGCGAAGGCGCGCATAGACCTCATCGTTGCACGTCCGCCGGGCTGCAAGACCGCAGTGCAGACGACCAGTCAGCCGTACTGTGTGCCACATGCCGCCCGACGATCCCGACCGTCTCTCCGAGGATGACGGCCGCATCCTCAATCTGGAGTCGACGTCGATCACCGGGCACACCCTCAAACTGATGATCCTCGAACCCGGCGCCGGGCCACTCGATCTCGAGACATTGCAGGCCGCCGTGGCCGAGCGACTCGACTCCCAGCCGCGCGCGACCCACCGGGTGGACACCTCAGGTGCGGACCCGCGCTGGGTACCGGCGGAGGATTTCGACATCGGTGCGCACATCCGGCGCCGGACCGACCCGCAGTGTGTCTCCAGGGCCGACCTGTGGCGGATCGTCGGCGGGCTGATGTCCGAGCATCTCGACCGCACCAAGCCGCTGTGGACGTTCGACGTGATCGGCCCGCTGTCCGACGGCCGGGAGGCGATCGCCGCGCGCATCCATCACGCGATGGCCGACGGGATCGCCGGGGTCCACTTCCTCGATTCCCTGCTCTTCGACCCCCGCGCCGAAGCCGGCGCCGCGGCGAGTCAGCCCGGTCTGCGCGAGGCGCCCAAGCCCTCCCGGCTGGCCGAAGCGCGTCGACTTCCCGGCGCGGTGCTCCGCGAGCTGGGTCATCCCGGCGGGCATTCGCCGTTCGACCGGCCGATCACCGTCGCCCGCGAACTAGCCTTCGTCGTCGCCCCGCTGGCGCAGTTCAAGGCCATCGGCGCCGCACGGCCCGACCCCGCGACGGTCAACGACGTCCTGCTCGCCACCATCGCCGGTGGGCTGCGCAGGTGGGTCGGCACGTCCGCGGCGCACCAGCTTCGCGCACAGGTGCCGGTGAGCCTGCACCATCGCGACGAGTCGGCAGCCGTCGCGGGCAACCAGGATTCGTTTCTCAACATCGATCTACCGATCCACGAACCCGATCCGCTGATCCGCCTGGACCGCATCAGCGCCGAGACCCGCCGCCGCAAGCGCCTCGACGACGCCGACGAGATGTACGACCTGTTCCACGCGCTGGGGCGGGTCGGCCACCTCGGCTCGGCCGCGCAACGTCTGGCCGGCAGCGCGCGCGAATTCAGCCTGTCGATATCGAACGTTCCCGGACCACGCGAGCCGGTGAGTGTGTCCGGACGGCGGGTGCAGAATCTGTTTTCCTCGTCCGAGCCGGCCGCCCACCACGCGCTGCGCATCACGGCGATCTCCTGTGCCGGTGAGATGGGTATCGGCTTGTGCACCGATCCCAACGCGCTGCCCGACATCACCCGTCTCGCCGATGCGATCGAGGCATCGTATGCTGAATTGCTCTCCGCCACAGACACTTAAGGACCACCTCACCCATGCAGCTGCTGTTCGTCAGGCACGCTTTGCCGTTTCGGACCGAGGCCGGTGAGGGTTCTGATCCCGAACTGTCGCAGGAGGGCTGGCAGCAAGCCGATCGACTGCCTGACGCGCTGGCCCGTTTCCCGCTGACCCGGCTGGTCAGCAGTCCGCAGCGTCGCGCGATGCAGACCGCCGAGCCGGTGGCGCAGAGCCGGGGTCTGAGCGTCGATATCGACGATCGGCTTGCCGAGTACGACCGCGGCCTGTCGCACTACGTGCCCATCGAGCAGGTGCGTGCCGAACGTCCCGAGGAGTGGGCCCGGATGGCCGCGGGTCATCTGCCGAGCAGCGTCGACGAGGACGAGTTCATCGGACGGGTGATGGCTGCGGTGTCCGATCTGGTCGCCGGCTGCGACCACGACGACACGGTGGCGGTGTTCAGCCACGGCGGGGTGATCAACGTGGTGCTGCACGAACTGCTCGGCACGGCTCGGCTGCTGTCGTTCCCGATCGACTACGTGTCGGTGACCAGGGTGTTGTTCGCGCGCACCGGTCAGGCCACCGTGGCGTCGGTCAACGGCACCGAACACGTCTGGGATCTTCTGCCCCGCAACAGGCGCTGAGGCACATCGGTTATACATAGCGGGTGACTGGACTCGACGGCCTCGATCTGACGGCGCTGGACGCCCATTTGCGCGCGGTGGGCATTCCGCGCAGCGGGGAACTGCGGGGGGAACTGCTCTCCGGTGGCCGGTCGAATCTGACGTTCCTGGTCTACGACGACGCCACCAAGTGGGTGCTGCGCCGGCCGCCGCTGCACGGCCTGACGCCGTCGGCCCATGACATGGCACGGGAGTACCGGGTGGTGGCGGCACTGGCCGGAAGTGCCGTCCCGGTCGCCCCCGCGGTGACGATGCGCGACGACGACTCGGTGCTGGGTGCGCCGTTCCAGATGGTGGAGTACGTGGACGGCCGGGTGGTGCGCACCCGCGCGGAACTCGAGGCGCTCGGCGGCCCGGATGTGGTGAGTGCGTCGGTGGACAGCCTGATCAAGGTCCTCGTCGACCTGCATGAGGTGGACCCCGACGCGGTGGGCCTGTCCGACTTCGGTAAACCCACCGGCTACCTCGAGCGCCAGGTGCGGCGGTGGGGTTCGCAGTGGGATCTGGTGCGACTGCCCGACGACCCGCGTGATGCCGACGTGCGGCGGCTGCACACCAAACTCGCCGAATCTGTTCCGGCACAGAGTCGTACGTCGATCGTCCATGGTGACTACCGGATCGACAACACCATGCTCGACAACCAGGATTCGACAGTTGTTCGGGCCGTGCTGGATTGGGAGCTCTCGACGCTCGGCGACCCACTGTCGGATGCGGCGCTGATGTGCGTGCATCGCGACCCCGCACTGAACCTGATCTTCGGCGAGGAGATGGCATGGTCGGCCCCGACCATGCCGTCACCGGACGAACTTGCCCACCGGTACTCGGTGGTCTCGGGTAATCCTCTGGCGCACTGGAACTTCCAGATGGCCCTGGGCTACTTCAAACTGGGCATCATTGTTGCCGGCATCGACTACCGGCGGCGGATGGCGGCCGGCGGTGAGGACGACCCGAAGGCCGGCGCGATGCTGGGTGAGGCCGTAGCCGTCCTCGTCAGCGGCGGGCTGAGCGCTTTGGGCTAGCCCGTGGCTAGACCTTTCGCGCGGCCTTGAGGTTCTTCTTCGCGGCTCTGCGCAGCTGGAAGATTCGCGCGGCGCCGACAAACACCGTCAGCAATCCGCCGCACACAGCGGCGAGCAGGATCGCCACCCCCAGGGGCAGCGTCCAGTGCCAGCCGAAGAAGGCGAACGACGCGGATTCGGTGTTCTGTGCGATGAACACCAGCAGCACGATCAGGATCAGGAAGCCGGCGATCAACGACATCCACAGGGCCGCCGCCTTGGTCAGCTTGACCTCGTCGACCGGTCCGACCTGCGTCTTCGGCGGTGCGGGCGGTGGCGAAGGCACCGGTGGGCCCGGCGGCGTCGGATCGGCGGGCGATACCTGCGGTTCGCTGCTCATGAGGTCATCATTGCCCGTTCGGGGCCAGAAAGAAACCACCGGCGAGGCAACGAGACGCTGACATCCACAGTGATCCAAATCGGGGCGTCGGCGGCTCGGGGTGGCTAGGGTCGGTTGAGGGCCCGGGGTGGAAAGGACGCTCAATGATCGCGTCGTGTCGACCGAAGCGAATGTGGTTGGTGGCGCTGTTGGTTGCGCTCGTCGCGCCGATGGCCGCAGGCTGCGGCAGTTCGAACCCGCTCGGCGGTGGATCGGCGTCGGGCGATCTCAAGACGCTGGTCGTCGGCTCCGCGGACTTTCCCGAGTCGAAGATCGTCGCCGAGATCTACGCACAAGCCCTGGAGGCCAACGGTTTCACCGCGGGCAGGCAGTTCGGCATCGGCAGCCGGGAGACCTATGTCCCGGCGGTGCGCGACCACTCGATCGACCTGGTGCCCGAGTACACCGGAAACCTGCTGCAGTACTTCAATCCCAAAGCCAACGTGACCACCCCTGATCAGGTCGAGCTGGCGTTGATTCGGGCCCTGCCGGGGGACTTGTCGATTCTGACGCCGTCGCCGGCGAACGACACCGACACCGTGGCGGTCACGCAGGAGACCGCGCAGAAGTGGAACCTCAAGACAATCGGCGATCTCGCCGCGCATTCCCCCGAGGTGAAGTTCGGTGCTCCTTCGGAGTTCCAGAGCCGCACTGAGGGACTGCCCGGTCTGAAGGCCAAGTACGGGCTGGACATCAAGCCGGACAACTTCGTGTCGATCAGCGACGGCGGTGGCCCGGCCACGGTGCGCGCATTGATGGACGGCACCGTCACGGCGGCCGACATCTTCAGCACCTCCCCGGCGATACCGCAGAACAATCTGGTCGTGCTCGAGGATCCGAAGAACAACTTTCTGGCGGCCAACGTCGTTCCCCTGGTGAGCTCACAGAAGAAGTCCGAGGAACTCAAGCGGGTGCTCGACGCGGTCTCAGCCAAGCTCACCACGCAGGGGCTGATCGAACTGAACACCGCGGTGTCGGGCAACTCCGGCGTCGACCCCGACGAAGCCGCCCGAAAGTGGATCAGCGACAACGGGTTCGACAAGCCGATCGGGAAATAGATGATCACCTTCGCCAACGTCACCAAGACGTACCCCGACGGAACTGTCGCCGTCGACGACCTCACCATCGAAGTGCCGACGGGAACGCTGGCGGTGTTCGTCGGCCCCTCGGGGTGTGGCAAGACCACCTCGATGCGGATGATCAACCGGATGATCGAGCCCACGTCGGGCACCGTCACCGTCGACGGCCGTGACATCGCCGACGTCAACCCCGTCAAGCTCCGGCTGGGCATCGGCTACGTCATCCAGAGCGGCGGGTTGATGCCGCACCAACGGGTGGTCGACAACGTTGCGACCGTTCCGGTGCTCAAGGGCCAGTCCCGCAGGGAAGCCCGCAAGGCCGCCTACGCGGTGCTGGAGCGGGTGGGGCTGGACCCGAAACTGGGCGACCGCTACCCGGCTCAGCTCTCCGGTGGCCAGCAACAGCGTGTCGGCGTGGCGAGGGCTTTGGCCGCCGACCCGCCGATCCTGCTGATGGACGAACCCTTCTCGGCGGTCGACCCGGTGGTCCGCGACGAGTTGCAGGTCGAAATCCTGCGTCTGCAAAGCGAATTGCGTAAGACCATCGTCTTCGTCACCCACGACATCGACGAGGCGATCACCCTCGGCGACCGGGTCGCGGTCTTCGGGCCCGGGGGCACACTGCAGCAGTACGATGAGCCGTCGCGGCTGCTGTCCAATCCGGCCAACGACTTCGTGGCGGGTTTCATCGGAGCGGACCGCGGCTACCGCGGGCTGCAGTTCCGGGCCGCCACCGGGCTGCCGTTGCACGACGTCGCGACGGTGACCGAAGCCGACATCGACGCGTTGTCGCTGGCGCCCGGTGACTGGCGCCTGGTCACCAGGGATGACGGCCGGCCGTACGCGTGGATCAACGCCGACGGGGTGGCGCTGCACCGCGGCGGCAGTGCGTTGTACGACAGCACGATCGCCGGCGGATCGCTGTTCGGCCCGGACGGCACCCTGCGGCTGGCGTTGGACGCGGCACTGTCCTCACCGTCCGGCCTCGGGGTGGCCGTCGACGGCGACGGGCAGGTGATCGGCGGAGTGAAGGCCGCCGACGTGCTGGCCGCCCTGGACAGCGGCGGGTGAGCCGATGAATTACCTGCTCACCCACCTCGACAAAGCCTGGGCGCTGACGGTCATCCATCTGCGGCTGTCGCTGATCCCGGTGGTGCTCGGCCTGCTGATCGCGGTGCCGCTGGGTGCTTACGTGTGGCGGACCACGGCGTTGCGACGGCTCACCACTGTGACGGCCAGCATCATCTTCACCATCCCGTCGCTCGCGTTGTTCGTGGTGCTGCCGCTGATCATCCCCACCCGAATCCTCGACGAGGCCAACGTCATCATCGCGCTCACCCTCTACACCACCGCGCTGCTGGTTCGGGCGGTGCCCGAAGCGCTCGACGCCGTCCCGGGCCAGGTGCGTGACGCCGCCACCGCAGTCGGCTACACCGGACTTGCCCGGATGCTCAAAGTTGAACTGCCGCTGTCGATTCCGGTTCTCATCGCGGGCTTGAGAGTGGTTGCGGTGACCAATATCTCGATGGTCTCGGTCGGCTCGGTGATCGGCATCGGTGGGCTGGGCACCTGGTTCACCGAGGGCTATCAGGCCGACAAGAGCGATCAGATCGTCGCCGGGATCATCGCGATCTTCGTACTGGCGATCGTCATCGACGTCCTCATCCTGCTGGCCGGGCGGGCCATCACGCCGTGGGCGCGGGCGAAGGCGGCGGCATGAACTTCCTGAACCAGGCGCTGAGCTTCATCTTCACCGCGGCCAACTGGGAAGGTAAGTCCGGCATCGGCGCGCGCATCCTCGAGCACCTGCAGTACACCGCGATCGCCGTCGTCGTCTCCGCGCTGATCGCCATCCCGGTCGGCCTGCTGATCGGGCACACCGGGCGCGGCACCTTCCTGGTGGTCACCGGGGTCAACGCGCTGCGGGCTCTGCCGACCCTGGGCGTGCTGCTGCTCGGCGTACTGCTGTGGGGCCTCGGTCTACTGCCGCCGACCATCGCGCTGATGTTGCTGGGCATCCCGCCCCTGCTGGCAGGTACCTACGCCGGGGTGGCCAACGTCGATCCGAAAATCGTCGACGCGGCCCGGTCGATGGGGATGACCGAGACGCAGGTGCTCACCCGCGTCGAGGTGCCCAACGCGCTGCCGCTCATCCTCGGCGGGCTACGCACCGCGACGTTGCAGGTGGTGGCCACGGCCACGGTGGCCGCCTACGCCAGCCTGGGTGGGCTGGGCCGCTACCTGATCGACGGCATCAAGATCCGCCAGTTCCACATTGCGTTGGTCGGTGCGCTGCTCGTCACGGTGCTGGCGCTGGCGCTTGATGCGTTGCTGGCCCTGGCGGTGTGGTCCTCGGTGCCCGGCGCCGGCCGGTTCCGGCGGATGCCGCAACCCCTGCTCGACGACGAGGTCAGCGTCGACGCGAAAGCACCCACGTCACAGAAGGGCCGCACTTGGCGACCTGGCTACGAACGTGGCGACCCGTCGCTTACGGTAGACGGGTGAGTGCAGCCAAAGATGCGACTGAAAGCGCTTGGCCGGCGACCCTGACCTGGCGCGCGTACGACGCTTCGCGGATGGAATCGACCCGCGTCCAGCTCTCCGGTAATCGGATCAAAGCCTACGGCCGCATCGTGGCCGCGGCCGCTGGTACGCACCCCGCCTTCAGCGCCTCATATGACCTGGTCACCGACGAGAGCGGGGCAACCAAACGGTTGTCGCTCAGCATCACCCTGGCCGAACGGGACCGCCAGCTGTCGATCGCCCGCGACGACGAGAACATGTGGCTGATCACCGACCACCAGGGCCAGTCGCGGGGCTCTTACGAGGGTGCCCTCGACGTCGACGTCGTCTTCAGTCCGTTCTTCAACGCGCTGCCGATCCGGCGCACCGGGCTCTACCGCCGGGTGGATGCGGTGAACCTGCCGGTGGTCTACGTCAACCTGCCCGACCTCACCGTCAGCCAGGCGTCGATCAGCTACAGCAGTTCCGGGGCGGACAGCGGTGAGGGCATCAAACTGCATTCGCCGGTGGCCGAAACCACCATCACCGTCGACTCCGACGGGTTCATCCTCGACTACCCGGGCCTGGCAGAGCGGATCTGATCACCGCGCCGGCCCGGCCGGCCGCGGCGAGTTCCTCACGCCAGTTCTCCCCGCCGAGGGCGGTCGTGATGATCTGCGGGCGCGAGAAACTGTCATAGCGGGCGCGCGCGGCGTGCCCGGCCTCGACCAGTTCGGCCACCGAGCCCTTGTCGGCCAGTGACGCCCGGGTGTGGGTCAGCAGCTCCAGGGCGCGGTCGAGCAGGGGCAGAAGCTGCTCGGCGTTGGCCTCGCACATCGCCCGCACCAGATCCGGCGAGGTGGCCGCCACCCGGGTGCCGTCCCGGAAGGAGCCGGCCGCCAGCGAGAAGGCCAGCGGCACTTCGCCTGCGGTGATCGCCAGCGCCTCGGCCAGCAGGTGCGGCAGGTGCGAGATGCTGGCCGCCGCGGCGTCGTGCTCGTCGGACTTCGCGGGAACCACGACGGCACCGCAGTCCAGGGCCAGGTACATCACCTGCGCCCACACCCGGGCATCGACGTGCTCGTCGACCGACAGCACCCACGGCGCCCCCGTGAACAACCGGGCATCCCCGGCGGCCCAGCCGGAGTGCGCGGTGCCTGCCATCGGATGCCCGCCGACGTAGCGGTCCACCAGACCGGCCGAGCGCACCTCGTCGAGGACCGCGCCTTTGACGCTGATGACGTCGGTCAGCGGGCATTCGGCGGCGACATCCTTGATGTGGCTGAGCATCAGTGACACCGCGGGCATCGGCACGGCAAGGACGATCAGGGCCTCGCGTTCAACTGCCCAGGACAATGCCTCGGTGAGGTCGGTGGTGGCGTCGAAGCCGTCCACCTTGGCCGCGTCGGCGCCCTCGACCGACCGGTTGTATCCGAAGGCCGCGCGCCCGGCCGTCACCGCCGCGCGCATCACCGATCCGCCGATCAGGCCCAGCCCGAGCACGCATACGGGAGTCTTCGTCACATCTTCCAGGTTGGCACATCGGCCGGGGGCGCCACCGATTGCCTGGTCAAAAGGCCTGCTCAGCGACTAGCGTATGCGGCCATGGAAGCACAGCGAGCGTCAGCACCGGGGTCGGCGGACACCCCGGACGGCTTCGGCGTGGCTGTGGTTCGCGAAGAAGGCAAGTGGCGGTGTTCGCCGTTGAGCGCGAAGGTGCTGACGAGCTTGAACGCGGCCGAGACCGAGTTGCGTGAATTGCGCAGTGCCGGAGCGGTGTTCGGGCTGCTCGACATCGACGACGAGTTCTTCCTGATCGTGCGTCCGGCGCCGTCGGGCACCCGGCTGCTGCTCTCGGACGCCACCGCCGCGCTGGACTACGACATCGCCGCGGAGGCGCTGGAGACCCTCGACGCCGACATTTCCGCCGAAGACCTCGAGGATTCTGACCCGTTCGAGGAGGGCGACCTCGGGGTGCTCGCCG
This sequence comes from Mycobacterium sp. NBC_00419, assembly GCF_036023875.1. Lineage (NCBI taxonomy): Bacteria > Bacillati > Actinomycetota > Actinomycetes > Mycobacteriales > Mycobacteriaceae > Mycobacterium > Mycobacterium sp. NBC_00419. The sequence goes on along the minus strand of NZ_CP107931.1, from coordinate 2,467,881 downwards.
ACATCGGTCTGCCCGAGGCGGTGCTGGGCGTGATCCTGGCCGAGACGGACCTCTACGCCGACGAACAACTCGGCCGGATCGCCAGGGAAATGGGTTTCGCCGACGAGTTGGCGGCAGTTCTGGACCGCCTCGAGCGGTGAGCTCTGATGCGTCGCTGATTCGCGCAGCGATTGCGGCCGCCGGTGCGGCCGGCCCCGATGACGTGCCGATCGGTGCGGTGGTGTTCGGCCCCGACGGTCGTGAGCTGGCCCGAGCCGCCAATGCCCGTGAAGAACTCGGCGATCCGACCGCGCACGCCGAGATCCTGGCGCTGCGCGCGGCTGCCCGGGTGTATGGCGACGGGTGGCGGCTGGAGGGCGCCACGATCGCGGTGACCGTCGAACCCTGCACGATGTGCGCGGGCGCGCTGGTGATGGCGCGGGTGGCCGCCGTGGTGTTCGGGGCGTGGGAGCCGAAGACCGGCGCGGTGGGTTCGCTGTGGGATGTGGTGCGCGATCGGCGGCTGACGCACCGCCCGCAGGTGCGCGGGGGAGTGCTGGCCGACGAGTGCGCCGCGCTGCTGGAGGGCTTTTTCGCCCGTCAACGCGATTTGGGTTAGCCCGGGCAGGGACCGTAAGCTTGCCGACGGTGGCGTGTCCGAGCGGCCTAAGGAGCACGCCTCGAAAGCGTGTGACGGGTAACCCCCGTCCGAGGGTTCAAATCCCTCCGCCACCGCCATACGAAACCGGCTCTCCCTTCGCGGGAGAGCCGGTTTCTGTGTCTGCGGTCCACCGGCGGGCTCAGGGCTTGTGCGCGGTGATCCCGTCGCCGGAGATCCGGACGCGGTTGCGGCTCCCCGGACCGGCGGTCACCGTGTTGTCCCCGCCGACCACCGCCGCCGAGTTGTGGTTCGACGTGCCCGCGGGGTTCGTCGGATCACCCACGTTGACGGTGTTGTTCTCGCCGAGCACGAACGCGCCGTTGCGGTTTCCGCCGCCGGCGTTGACGACGTTGGATGCGCCGATGACGGTGGCGTCGTTGCCGTCGCCGAAGGTCACCTTCACGGTGTTGCCTTTGCCGAACACGGTGACGCGGCCGCGGTTGCCGGTGCCTGCGTAGGCGGAGTTGCTCCGGCCGGTCGCGGTGGCACGGTTGAAGTCACCGTCGGCGGCCGAGGCGGTGTTGTCCTCGCCGATCGCACTGGCCACATTGAAGTTGCCGGTGCCCACCTGTCCACCGGCCCAGGCCTGGTTGTTGTCGCCCATCGCGGTGGCGACGTTGAAGTTGCCGTTTCGGGCGTTTGCCGTGGCGTTGGTGTCGCGCGCGCTGGCAATGTTGAAATTGCCGAACGACGCGAGCGCCTCGCCGCCGTTCTGAGCGATCGCGAGGTTGCCGACGCCGGTGAAGGCCCCGGCCGAGGAACTGTCACCGACGGCGAATGCGGTGTTGAAGACGTCGTTTGCACCGCTGCCGGCAATGGCGTTGGCGCCCGTTCCGACCGCGAAAGCCATTCCGAACAGGCCCGCTGCAGTGGCCGTGGATCCCGGTCCGAAGGCCACCGCGAGCCCCAGCAGACCCGTGGACGAGCAGCTCGCCGAGCCGGTGTGCAGATTGAGCGAGCCGGCGGAGAAGCACGCGTCGACTGCCTTCGCCGGTGCCGGTGTGCTCACCGCCAGTGTCAGCGCCGCCGCCGCCCCCAAGACGAGCGCGCCGCCCTGGCGGACGCGGTTGTGGGTTGCTGTGTGTGAGGACATGTGACCCCCCTTTGCTCGGCGGCCACCGTTGGCTGCGTCTTCGCGACATCTAACGCCGCACGCAGCAAAACCTGCGGTATTTCCCACGCAATTGACGCTCGTGTTGAATTCGTTCCCAGGAAGCTGACCTACCCTGGCTTCATCGACAAGGGGGTTGTGAGCATGGCGACCAATTCACTCGGGGGCCGACGGCTGATCTACGGTGCCGTGGGCATCGCGATCGCGCTGACCCCGGCGGCGTTCGCCGCATCAGGCGCGCAAGCGCCACACGTCCTGGCGCAATGCCAGGACACCGACACCGAGGACAGTTTCTCGATGAACTGCGCCCCGACGGTCATCCCCGACACCAGCGACCAGCTCACCGAAGCCGAGGTTGCCGAGCCCGGCTTCAACGGTGGCGGTGGCGGCGGTGGCGGTGGCGGCGGTCATCGCTGACCGAGGTCATCGTCGAGGATGCCCTTGGCCGTCGTCAGGTGATCGATCGCTCTGGCGAGGTAGGTCTGATACGTCGTTGCGTCCTCGGGATGCCGCGAGGCGGTGAACCGCAAGCACCCGTGCGCGGCGGTGTTGACGTCATCGATCATGCTCTGCAATTCGGCCGTCAGCGCGGGATCCGGTGTGGGCAGATCGGCCTGCAACCCGACGGCGTTGGTGTCGTGCAGGCGCTGGCAACCCGAGCGGACGCCCGCTTCGTCGTCGCCTGCGGTGGCTTCGGACACCTGCTCGAGGGCTCGGGCGGATTCTTTGAAGTGGTCACCGGCGCGGACTTCCCACGCGCGCACCGCCACCGCCAGGTCCGACGGCGCACTCGACGTTGTCGCACCCGTCGTCGACCGCGACTCGGCCCTGTCCACGGGGTGGCGGGTCATGCCGATGAGCGCGATCACCAGCAGCCCCGCCCCGACCAGCGTGGCCCCGACGAGCACGGTCACCGCTGCCCGCATGCGGCGATTGGCCACCATGGCTCTCACGGTGCGCCGTTGCGGGCCCGGACAGACAGGGTCTTTCGACCCGAAAAGGGGTATGACCGGAATGCTATTGAGCACTAGTAGCTTCGGACGCGGAGGCAAGTAATGGAACTGATTTCACCGACCGATTCGATGTTCCTGCTGGCCGAGTCCCGCGAGCATCCGATGCATGTCGGCGGGCTGCAGCTGTTCGAGCCGCCCGAGGGTGCGGGCCTGGAATTCATCCAGGACATCTTCTCGACGCTGCTGACCCACGAGGACGTCCAGCCGACCTTCCGTAAACATCCCGGCGAGTTGTTCGGCGGGATCGCCAACCTGGCGTGGTCGTTCGACCGGGACATCGACCTCGAATACCACCTGCGGCGCTCGGCGCTCCCGTCACCCGGGCGTGTCCGCGAGCTACTCGCGCTGACCTCCCGACTGCACGGCACACTGCTCGACCGGCACCGTCCGCTGTGGGAGACGCACCTCGTCGAGGGGCTCGACGACGGCCGCTTCGCCGTCTACACCAAGGTGCACCATGCGCTCCTTGACGGTGTTTCGGCGATGAAGCTGATGCGCCGGTCGCTGTCGGAGGATCCGCTGGACTCCGAGTTGCGGGCCCCGTGGACTATCGGGCCGCGTGAGCGCGGCAGGGACCGGCCGCGGTCCTCGCGGTTGGCCGGGCTGGCCAGAGCTGCGGGATCGGTTGCGGGCCTTGGCCCTTCAGCGTTCACGCTGGCCCGGTCGGCGTTGCTCGAGCAGCAACTCACCCTGCCGTTCGGCGCGCCGAAGACGATGTTCAACGTTGCGATCGGCGGTGCGCGGCGGTGCGCAGCGCAGTCGTGGCCACTCAAACGTGTCATCGCGGTCAAAGACGCTGCCGGGGTCACCGTCAACGATGTCATCCTGGCGATGTGCGCGGGGGCGCTGCGGGCCTACCTCATCGAGCAGAACGCCCTGCCGGACCGGCCGCTGATTGCCATGGTGCCGGTGAACCTGCGCTCCGAGGACGACACGTCCAGCGGCGGCAATCAGGTGGGGGCCGTGCTGTGCAGCCTGGCCACCGACGTCGAGGATCCGGCACACCGTCTCGACACCATCCACGCCTCGATACGCGGCAACAAAGAGGTGTTCACCCAGCTGCCCAGGATGCAGCAGCTGGCCCTGTCGGCGTTCAACATCGCACCGCTGGCGCTGTCCCTGCTGCCGGCGCTGGCCGCGGCCGCGCAGCCGCCGTTCAACATCGTCATCTCCAACGTGCCCGGGTCGCGCGAGCCGTTGTACTGGCACGGCGCCAAACTCGACGGCAACTACCCGATGTCGATCGCGCTCGACGGCCAGGCGCTCAACATCACCCTGTCCAACAACGCCGACAACCTCGATTTCGGACTCGTCGGCTGCCGGCGCAGCGTCCCGCATCTTCAGCGGTTGCTCGGCCACCTCGAGGATTCGCTGACCGGACTCGAAGAGGCGCACGGGGTCTAGTCGAGTCGACGGGTCTAGCCAACGAAAGGCGGCGACGACCCCTCGGGTCGCCGCCGCCCAGTCCACGCCTGCCGCTAGGGGCAGGTGACCTCGATCTCGAAGGGCTTGTTCACCGGCTGCATCGGGTTGGCCATGTCGACACCCGTAGCAGTACCGCTGATCTTGATGTTTTTGCCGTCCTTGGTCGCCGTGGCGGCTGCGCCACCGGGCACACCCTCGGTGTAGCCCAGGGTCACGCCGTTGACGTTGCCCAGGCCGACCGACTTGACCGACGACGCATCCTCACTCATCACAACCGCGATGCCGGTCGTGGCCTCACCGATGGCGATGTTGTAGTTCCCGCCGGCGGTCGCGCAGACGACCTGCCCGTTGATGGTCTGGGGCTGACCGTCGATGGTCACCTTGGCAGTGCTGGCACCGGCACTGGCGCTCGGGGTTTCGGCACCCGACGATGCACTCGCCGCCGCAGACGAAGACGCACTCGACGTCGACTCTGCCTTCTTGTCATCCTTGGAACAGCCGGACAGGCCGGCGACCAGAACTGCGGCGCCGGCTACGGCTACCACAAAGCCACGATTCACCGATTTCTCCTTTGTTGACGTGAGCCGTCGACAGTGACGGACCATCGGGGAAGATTATGGTCCGCGCTTTGCCAGCGATGTCCTGAATGAACGAAGTCGTCGGCGGGCATTCGACCGGCATTCCCGGCAGTAACGAACTTCTTCCCACTTCAACATCGGTATCGTCAGGCACCGTGCAGACACTGCGTACTCCCGACGAAAGATTCGCTGAGCTTCCCGATTTTGCCTATCGGCCGCACTATGCCGAACTCGATGACGACGAAGGCGGGACACTGCGGGTCGCCTGGGTCGAACACGGCCCCGCCGACGCTGACCCGATCCTCATGCTGCACGGGGAACCGACCTGGTCGTTCCTCTACCGCAAGATGATCCCGATCCTTGCCGCCGCCGGACACCGGGTGATCTGTCCCGATCTGGTCGGATTCGGCCGCTCCGACAAGCCGATCGAGCGGGAGGACCACACCTACGCCCGCCACGTCGAGTGGATGCGGGCGCTGGCGTTCGACGTTCTCGACCTGCAGCGGGTGACGCTGGTCGGCCAGGACTGGGGTGGGTTGATCGGTCTGCGGTTGGCTGCCGAGAACCCCGACCGGTTCAGCCGCATCGTGGTCGCCAACACCGGCCTGCCGACCGGGGACTTCGACATGCCCGAGATCTGGTGGCAGTTCCGCAAGGCCATCGAGGCGGCCCCGAGCGTGGACGTCGGCCTGTTCGTCATCAGCGGCTGCCGGCGCCCGGTCAGCCCCGAGGTGCGAGCCGGCTACGACGCACCGTTCCCCGACGACGCCTACTGTGCGGGCCCGCGGGCGATGCCCACCCTGGTGCCGACGCGCCCGGACGACCCGGCGTCAGACGCCAACCGCCGGGCCTGGGCCGTGCTCTCGCAGAGCCCGACGCCGATGCTGGTCGCGTTCAGCGACGGCGATCCGATCACCGGCGCGATGGGCCCGATCTTCACTTCACAGATGCGCGGCGCCCAGGGCATCGAGCACCCGACGGTCCACGACGCCGGTCACTTCCTGCAGGAGGATGCCGGCGAAGAGCTTGCCGAGCACATCGTGAATTTCTTGGGCTAGTTTCACGCTGGTTAGATGTCGACGTGCCTTTCTTCACCGTCGACGCGGAGCTAGCCGGCCGGCGGGGACGCAGCGGGGTCATCCACACCCCGCATGGCGACATCCACACCCCGGCCTTCGTCGCGGTCGGCACCAAGGCCACCGTCAAGGCTGTGCTGCCGGAGACGATGCGCGAACTCGGTGCGCAGGCGGTGTTGGCCAACGCCTACCACCTGTACCTGCAGCCCGGCCCCGACATCGTCGACGCCGCCGGTGGCCTCGGCGCGTTCATGAACTGGCCGGGGCCGACGTTCACCGACAGCGGCGGGTTCCAGGTGCTTTCGCTGGGCGCCGGTTTCCGCAAGGTCCTGTCGATGGACGCCGACCGGGTCCAGGCCGACGACGTCATCGCCGAGGGCAAGCAGCGGTTGGCTCATGTCGACGACGACGGCGTGACGTTCATCTCGCATCTGGACGGTTCGACGCACCGGTTCACCCCGGAGGTGTCGATGCAGATTCAGCACCAGCTCGGCGCGGACATCATCTTCGCGTTCGACGAGCTGACGACCCTGGTGAATACCCGCGGCTACCAAGAGGATTCGGTGGCTCGCACGCAGGCGTGGGCGGTGCGCTGCCTGACCGAACATCGGCGGCTGACCGCCGAGCGTCCGGAACGCCCCAGCCAGGCGCTGTTCGGCGTGGTGCAGGGGGCGCAGTACGAGGATCTGCGCCGGCAGGCCTCGCGGGACCTGGCCGCGATCGTCGACACCGACGGGCGCGGGTTCGACGGGTACGGCATCGGCGGCGCGCTGGAGAAACAGAACCTGGCCACCATCGTCGGCTGGTGCACCGATGAGCTGCCCGACGACAAGCCGCGCCACCTGCTCGGGATCAGTGAGCCCGACGACCTGTTCGCGGCGATCGAGGCGGGCGCGGACACCTTCGACTGTGTGTCACCTTCACGGGTCGCGCGCAACGCCGCGGTGTACTCGCCGGCGGGCCGGTTCAACATCAACACTGCCCGGTTCCGGCGTGACTTCACCCCGATCGACGACGAGTGCGACTGCTACACCTGCGCTCACTACACCCGGGCGTACCTGCATCACCTGTTCAAGGCCAAGGAGATGCTGTCGGCGACGCTGTGCACGATCCACAACGAGCGCTTCATCGTCCGGCTCGTCGACCGGATCCGCGACTCCATCGCCGCCGGTGAGTTCGACGACCTGCGTGCGGACGTCCTGGGCCGCTACTACTGAACGTGTGGACAATAGGGGGATGACCGCTCCGGCACCCTCGCAGGCGCTGCTCGTCGAACTCCTCGATCCGGCACACCGGGCCAATCCCTACCCGGTGTACCGCCGGATCCGTGAGAGCGGCGTCCTGGCGGTGCCCGACAACGATCTGCACGTCTTCTCCGGCTTCGCCGACTGCGACGAGATACTGCGCCATCCGGCCTCGTGCAGCGACCGCACGAAGTCGACCGTCGCCCAGCGCGCCATGGCAGCCGGCCAGCAGCTTCGGCCCTTCGGAACCCCGGGTTTCCTGTTCCTCGATCCCCCCGATCACACCCGGCTGCGCCGGCTGGTCAGCAAGGCGTTCTCGCCCAAGGTCGTGAAGTCGCTGGAACCCGATATCGCGGTCATGGTCGACGACCTGCTCGACAAGGTGGCCGCCAAAGGCGAATTCGAGGCGATCGAAGACCTGGCCTACCCCCTTCCCGTCGCGGTGATCTGCCGGCTCCTCGGCGTGCCGATCGAGGACGAGCCCAAGTTCAGCTGGGCCTCGGCACTGCTGGCCCAGGGGCTGGATCCGTTCATCGCCTTCACCGGTCAGGCCCAGGGCTTCGAAGAGCGTCTGGAGGCCGGGCTGTGGCTGCGCGGCTATCTGCGCGAGCTGATGGAGAAGCGGCGCGCTGAGCCCGCCGACGACCTGATCTCCGGACTGATCGCCGTCGAGGAATCCGGCGACCAGCTCACCGAGGACGAGATCGTCGCCACCTGCAACCTGCTGCTGATCGCCGGGCACGAGACCACGGTCAACCTGATCGCCAACGCGATCCTGGCCATGCTGCGCCACCCGCAACACTGGCGGGCGCTGAGCGCCGACGCCGAGCTGGCCGCGGGCATCATCGAGGAGACGCTGCGCCACGACCCGCCGGTCCAGCTTGTCGGCCGGGTCGCCGGGGAGGACATGACGATCGGCGGCGTCGATATTCCCAAGGGCGACAACATGATGCTGCTGCTGGCCGCGGCCCACCGCGACCCGTCGGCCAACGAACGGCCCGACGAGTTCGACCCCACCCGGGAACCCTTGCGCCACCTGGCATTCGCCAAGGGGCCGCACTTCTGCCTCGGTGCGCCACTGGCGCGGCTCGAGGCCACCGCGGCGTTGACGGCGGTGACCAAACGCTTCCCGAACGCGCGACTGGCCGGCGAACCCGAGTACAAGCCGAACGTCACGCTGCGAGGAGTGACCCGCCTCGACGTCGCTGTGTGACCCCGCTCAGCACTGGTGAGGTGGCGCCCCCGAGATCAGCGCCTGGTCGTAGCGCGGCGCAATACCTTTGACCGACTCCATGAAGCTGTCGAGGTCGACGCGGCGGGCCGACACCCAGGTGCCCAGCGTGCGGATGGTGTCCTGGAGCCGGGCCGGGTCGACGGTATAGGGGTCGGCGCTGAGCAGCACGAAGTCCGCGAGCTTGCCCGTCTCGATCGAGCCGATCTCGTGCTCTCGCTTCTGTTGCCACGCCGCGTTGATCGTGTGCGCCTGTAGCGCTTCGTCGAGGGTGAGGGATTGCTCGGGTGCATGAACCGTCCCGGACGCACTTCGTCGGGTGACCGCGTTCTGGATGTTGAGCCAGGGCAGGGGCGGTGACAGGTAGCCGTCGTTGTGGAAGGTGGGTCTCACCCCGCCGTCGTAGGCGTCCCGATACGGCTGCCAGCGGGCTCCGTAGGACGGCTCGAAGATCACGCCGTCATACAGGTCGCCCCAGTAGAGCGCCTGGAACGGTGACATCGAGGCGGTGACCCCGAGCTCGCCGGCTCGCAGGCACTGCTCCCTGCTGGGAGTGGCGAAATGCTCGACGCGCCAGCGGTGGTCGCCGCCGGTGAGCCCAAGGTGGCTCAGCGCCTGCTCGTAGCCGTCGAGGACCACGTCGATGCCTGCGTCGCCATTGATGTGGGTCGCGATCTGAAAGTCCTTGTCGCCGAACCGGCTTACCAGGGCGAGGAACTGATCCAGCGAGTAGTTCAGCACCGACAAGCCGGGAGCGGAGCCCACGGGAACATCGGCGATGCGGGCGCGGGCAGAGTCCAGATACGGCACACTGATGGCGGCTGTTCCGATGGAGGGGCTGCCATCCATCCAGATCTTGTAGCCGACGCGGCGGATCATGGGAGACAGCTCACCGAAGTCCATGTCCGAGTGCGCCGCCGGGTCGTAGGTGGTCTGATACAGCGAGTAGCGCACGGGACAGCCGGGCAGCGCGGCCAGGGCCTCCATCGGCGCACGCAGCCTGCTCACGAATCCCAGATCGCCGACGGCGGTGAAACCGTTGCGCGCCAACGTGGAATACCACGCGCCGAGATTGAACAGCGGCGACGGGACAACCCCGGGTAGGAAGGCGCTGAGCGCCATCAACGTTGCCTGGGTTTCGAACCCGACTCCTCCCGCCGTCCCATCAGGCCGACGGCTCCACCGCGCGTCCGGGGTGTCGGCCGGGGGTATGGCGTTCTTCCAGCCGAACAAGTGGGTGGCACGCGAGTTGAAATACAAAGCGTGGCCGGTGATGTCGAAGATCAGCACCGGGTGGTCCGGGAAGTAGCGGTCCAGGCTTGTCCGGTCCGGCATCGGGATCGACAGCAGGAGCCGGTCGAGGCCATTGAACAACAGCGGTTGGCCGGTCGGCGTCTGCTTGCGGAGGCGGTCGAAGAGCGCCTCCAGTTCGGACCAGGTGGGAAAGCCCACGAACGGGGCGATCCAGTGCGCCGGCTGCTGGCAGAGCACTGCGGCGGGAACGGGGTGGTCGTGTGCCTGGATGAACCCCGGCATCAGCACGGCCGGCCCGAGGTCTTCGATCGAGGCGTCCGGCGCCGCACCCCGGCAGTGTGCGAGTGAGCCCACCGCGGTGATGGTCCCGGAGTCGACGTCGACCGCCACGGCTTGCGCCCTGGGTTGCGCGGGGTCCATCGTGATGATCGAGGCGGCCTTGAGAATGGATCGGCTACCCACGCGCACTCCTCTCCTGGGTGGGCGGCGCTGGCCGTGAAATGCGGCTAGTTGCCCAGTGCGGCAATGACTTCCGCGGCAGCACGCTCGCCGGCCTCGACCGCACCCTCCATGTAGGCACTCCAGAACGTGGCGGTGTCGGTTGAGGCCCAGTGTATGGTCCCGATCGGAGCGCTGAGCGCCGACCCGTAGGTGGTCCACACGTGGGGGCCGTGATTGGCGTTGTAGCAGCCGCGGGTCCATTGCCGGTCGGACCACTCGCCGTCGACGTAGAACTCCGGCTTGGCGGCCTTGCTGCCATAGTGGCGGACAAGTTCGGCGGTCAGGGCCTCGCGCCGATCCTCCTGCGACCAACGGGAGTAGTCGCGGGCCTGTTCGCCCTCGAGGAACATCAGGATCACGCCGTGGTCGTCGTCGGGCAGGCAGGTGTCGTTGGACATCCGGGCCGGCCCGATATCGGAGATCAGCTGGCCATTGAAACCCTCTGAGCGCCAGAACGGTTCGTCGTAGACGAAGAATGCCTTCATGGACGAGCCGTTGGGCATCCGCTGGGTGAGTTGGTCGCGGACACCGGACAGCGGCGGGTCGTACATGATCCGCCCGGCCAGCGTCGGCGAGATCGCGACGATGACGCGCCGGCCCTGGGCCACCAGTCCGCCGCGGCAGTGCACGGTGACGTGATCGGCGGCGTGCTCGATCAGCAGCACCGGAGATTTGAGCACGATGTGCTCGGAGATCAGTGCGGCCAGCCGGTTGGGGATCTCGGCGGTGCCGCCGACGAACCGCGTCGTCTGTGCGCCTCCCTCGGACTCGGCGAACAATTCTGCTGTGACACCGCAGGTTTGGATGGTGAACAGCAGATGCAGGAACGAGACCTCGACGGTGGGCACCGCGAGAATGCCGACGGTGCAGATCTCCAGCAGCGTGCGGGCCACCGGCGCCAGGCCCTGCGCGTCGTACCAGTCTGCCGCCGTGATGACATCCCACTCTTCGGCGTGTGGGGCCAGCCACGGCGCTTCCGGCGGAACCTCCGTCGCCAGCTCGTCGAGGCGGCGCAGCACGCGCTCCAACTCGGCCAGCTCGTCGGCGAAGCGGGTATGGAAGTCGTTCTCGCCCAGCACTCCTGAGCCCACCAGTTCGTAGGACGTCTGCCCCTCGTCGAACTGTGGGTAGGTCTGCACGCCGAGTTCCTCGGCGAGCGCGAACATCCGGTGGTGAGTGTCGCCGATCCACTGCGCGCCGAGCTCCACCGGCAAACCCGGCAAGGCCTCCTCGGTGAGGATCCGGCCCCCGACCCGCTCGTCGGCCTCCAGAACAAGGGGCTGCAGCCCGGCTGCGAGCACCGTGCGGGCGGCGATCATTCCGGACAGGCCTGCGCCGACAATGATGACGTCGGCTTTACGGGGGGTGCTGGTTGCCATGGGGACAATCTAGAGGGGGTTGAGCACCCGTTCCAGGAATTGCCGGGTCCGGGCCTCTTTCGGGTTGCCGAGGACCTCCGACGGCGGACCCTGCTCGAGGATGATTCCCTGGTCGGTGAACAGCACCTGATCGGAAACCTGCCTGGCGAACTGGATCTCGTGCGTCACGATCACCAAGGTCCAGCCCTCGACCGCGAGGTCCTTGATCACCGAGAGCACCTCGCCGACGAGTTCGGGATCCAGGGCCGAGGTCGGCTCGTCGAAGAGCACTAGTTTGGGCTTGAGTGCCAGCGCCCGCGCGATGCCCACTCGCTGCTGCTGACCTCCGGAGAGTTCGTACGGGTATTGGTCCCGTTTCTCGGCCAGCCCGACCTGGTCGAGCAGTGCGAGGGCCTCGGCGATCACCTCGTCCTTGGGGCGCTTCTGCACGATCAGCGGGCCCTCGATGACGTTCTCCAGAACGGTCTTGTGCGGGAACAAGTTGTGCCCCTGGAACACGAAGCCGCTGCGCGACTGGAACCTGCGGACCTCCGGCTTGGGCACCGGCTGGGAGAAGTCGAGCTCGATATCGTCGACCCGGATCACGCCGGCGTCGGCCCGATCGAGCGCGTTGAGGGTGCGCAACAAGGTGGTCTTTCCGGAACCGGACGGCCCGATGATCGTGGTCGCCGTGCCCTTCCGCACCTTGAACGACACGCCTCTGAGTACCTTGTTGTCCCCGAACGCCTTCTCGACACCCTCGGCGGTGACGCGATACTCGACGTCCCCGGTCTTCTCGTTGCCGGTCATCGCGCCACATACCTTTCCAGCCGGTGCTCAAGGCGGCTCTGGCCGAACGAGAGCACCAGGCAGATGATCCAGTAGTACACCGCCGCCGTGCCGTAGAGCGCGAAGAATTCGAAGGTCGGTGCGGCGGCCACCTGTGCGGTGCGCAGCAGCTCGGTGACCAGGATCGTCGAGGCCAGCGACGTGTCTTTCACCAGCGATATCAGGGTATTCGACAGGGGCGGCACCGCCACCCGGGCGGCCTGCGGGAGGATGATCCGCCGCAGCGCACCGGTGTAGTGGTAGCCGATGGTCTCGGCGGCCTCCCACTGGCCCTTCGGGATGCTCTGGATCGCCGATCGGATGATCTCCGCCGCATAGCCGCCGACGTTGAGGCTGAACGCGATCACCGCGGCGAGGAACGGCTCGAGTTTGATCCCGATCTGCGGGAGCGCGAAGAAGATGATGAACAACTGCACCAGCAGCGGAGTGCCGCGAATGATCGAGATGTAGAACCGGGCGACATTCGACACGACGACGTTCTTCGACAACCGGCCCAGCGCGACCGCCAGCGCGATCACCAGGCCGATGACGAAGCTGATGACGGTCAGCGGAATCGTCACCGTGATCGCGGCCTTGGCCAGGGGCCACAGGTTGTCGGCGATCAGCTTCCACACCGAGCGGTGTCCGGGGTCGGCACCGCCGGCTGTCGGGTCTCCGGTGACATTGGCCTTCAGGTACTTCTGCGAGATCGCCGCCAGTGTGCCGTCGGCTTTCAGTTCATCGAGTGCCCTGTTCAACTCGGGCAGCAGGCCGCTGTTCTTTCGGGCCGCGAAGCCCTGCTCGCTCTTCTCCCCGATGGTGGCGCCGATCTTGACCGACTGGTCGTTGGTCTCGGCCTGGTAGGCGTGGAAGGCGATGCTGTCGTTGACCACAGCGTCCACCCGGCCCTGGTTGAGCAGGGTGATCGCCTGGGTGAAACCCTCCACCGGTTCCAGCTTCGCGCCGGCGTCACGGGACACCTGGGCCCAGTTGCTGGTGACCGTCGCACCGACCGTCTTGCCCTTGAGATCGTCGACCGACGTGATCGAGTTGTCGTTGGCCCGGGTGATGACGACACCTTCGCCCACCGAGTACGGCTCGGACAGGTCGTATTTGCTCTTTCGCTCGGGGGTGATGGTGACCTCATTGGCCACCACGTCGAATCGGTTGGCTTCGAGCGCGGCGAAGATGGAATCCCATGGCGTCTGAACGAACTGGACCTTCTTACCGAGCCGCTCGCCGACCGCGTTGGCGACGTCCACGTCGTAGCCGGCGAGCTGTCCGGTCGCGGGATCCTGGTAACTGAACGGTGCGTAGGTACCTTCGGTACCCACTCGCAGGACACCCGACGACGAGATGCGGTCGGCGCCGGTGTCACTCGATCCGCAGGCCGCGCTCACCAGCGCGGCTAACAGGACGAGCGCGAGCAGGGCTCTGCGGACATAGCGGGGCACCTTCGCACGCTAACAATCCCCGCAGCGCCGCCCAAGAGTTCCGATCAGCGCGGCCGGTATATCCACGGCCCGCGCGGCAGGCGTTCCGGATCGAATTCCGCGAGCATCCCCTGCGTCGTCGTCGCAGCGAAACCCAGCGACTGCGCGATCTGCGCCAGGGCGGCGTCCGTGCCGATTTCGGCCAGGGTCACCGCACCGTCGCGCTTGGCCAGTCGTTTGCCGCCGGCATTGAGCACCAGCGGCACGTGGGCATAGACCGGCTGCGGATAGCCCAGTAGTGCGCCGAGGTAGGCCTGCCGCGGCGCGGACGCCAGGAGGTCGTCGCCGCGGACCACCTGGTCGATACCGCTTTGTGCGTCGTCGACCACCACGGCGAGGTTGTAGGCGGGCACACCGTCGCCGCGGCGCAGGACGAAATCGTCGACCACACCGGTGTAGGCGCCGTGCACCAGATCAGTCACCGTGTATTCGGTTGTGTCAGCCCGCAACCGCAGCGCCGGCGGCCGGGCGGCGCGTTTAGCGGCGCGGTCGTCGTCGGACAGCTCGCGGCAGGTGCCGGGATAGGCCCCTTCCGGGGCGTGCGGCGCGCGCGGTGCGCTGAGGATATCCCTTCGACTGCAATAACATTCGTACACAAGACCGGCTGCGGCCAGGTGGTCCACGACAGCGTCGTAGCGGCTGCGGTGTGCGGACTGCCACTGCGGTTCGGAGTCCCAGGTGATCCCGATGGCGGCAAGGTCGGCGAGTTGGCGCTGCGCGATGTCGTCGTGGGTGCGGTCGTCGAGGTCCTCGACGCGCACCAGGAACCGCCTGCCCGTCGATCGGGCGAACAGCCATGCCAACACTGCCGTGCGCAGATTTCCGGTGTGCAGATCGGCCGACGGGCTGGGTGCGAACCGGCCCGCGCCGCTCACCCGCCCAGCCCCGGAACGATGTCGCCGAGCCGGAACCGCACCGGTTCGTCGAGCTGCTCGTAGGTGCACGAGCGCGGGTCGCGGTCGGGGCGCCAGCGGTTGAACTGCGCGGTGTGCCGGAACCGGTCGCCCTCCATGTGGTCGTAGCGGACCTCGACCACCAGCTCGGGGCGTAGCGGCGTGAAGGACAGATCCTTGCCGGCGTTCCAGCGTGAGCCTTCGTTCTTGCGGGGGGTGCGGTCACCGGCCTGGTGGGCGGCCCAGTTCCACGGGTGCCCCTCGAAATCGGTGACGAGCGGCTGCAGTTCGGCGAACAGCTCGCGCCGCTTGGCCATCGGGAAGGCGCCGATGACGCCGACGGAGGCCAGCGCGCCGTCGGGCCTGTACAACCCGAGCAGCAGCGAGCCGATCGCGTCGGCACCCGACTTGTGCACGCGGTAGCCGGCGACCACACAATCGGCGGTGCGCTCGTGCTTGATCTTGAACATCACCCGCTTGTCGGGTTGATAGGTGACGGTCAGCGGTTTGGCGATGATGCCGTCGAGGCCGGCGCCTTCGAACTCGGAGAACCAGCGTTGTGCGGTCGCCAGATCAGTGGTCGCGGGGGTGACGTGGAAGGCGGGGCCGGCGGCGGCGAGGGCGGCCAGCAGCGCGGCGCGGCGTTCGCTGAACGGGCGGCCGGTGAAGTCCTCGTCGTCGAGGGCCAGCAGGTCGAACGCGATGAAGGCGGCGGGCGTCTGTTCGGCGAGCATCCGCACCCGCGAGTCGGCGGGATGGATGCGCTGCTGCAGCGCATCGAAATCCAGCCCGTCCGCGGTGGCGATGATGATCTCGCCGTCGAGCACGCACCGCGCCGGCAGTTCGGATCGGGCGGCCTCGACCAGTTCGGGGAAGTAGCGCGTCAACGGCCGCTCGTTGCGGCTACCCAGTTCGACCTCGTCGCCGTCCCGAAAGCAGATCGACCGGAAGCCGTCCCACTTCGGTTCGTAGGAGGCCTCACCGGGGAAGGACGTCACCGACTTGGCCAGCATGGGAGACACCGGCGGCAGCACAGGCAAGTCCATGTCCCCATTGTGCCGACCTCTATAGGCGTAATTTCGAAGAGTGGCGACCAAAGCCGAGGAACTCGACGTCGACGGTGTCGCGGTGCGGCTCACCAACCGGGACAAGATCTATTTTCCCAAGCTCGGGTCGGCCGGGACCAAGGGCACGCTCGTCGAGTACTACCGCACGCTGGCCTGCAGCGGCCCACTGCTGACGGCACTGCGCGATCGCCCTACCCATCTGCAGCGCTTCCCGGACGGGATCGAAGGCGAGGAGATCTACCAGAAGCGGGTTCCCGAAAAGCATCCCGACTATCTGCAGACCTGCCGGGTGACATTCCCGTCCGGCCGCACCGCCGATGCGCTGAAGGTGACGCACCCGTCGGCGGTGGTATGGGCTGCCCAGATGGGCACCGTGACGTTTCACCCGTGGCAGGTTCGCTGCCCGGACACCGACCATCCCGACGAACTGCGGGTGGACCTCGATCCTCAGCCGGGCACCGGATTCGCCGAGGCGCGCACCATCGCCGTCGACATCCTCAAGCCGTTGCTCGACGAACTCGGTCTGATCGGCTACCCCAAGACGTCCGGCGGGCGCGGGATACACGTGTTCCTGCGCATCGCACCGCAGTGGGACTTCATCGCGGTGCGCCGGGCCGGTATCGCGTTGGCACGTGAAGTCGAAAGGCGCGCAGAGGATTTGGTGACCACCTCGTGGTGGAAGGAGGAACGCGGCACGCGGGTCTTCATCGACTACAACCAGAACGCGCGCGATCGCACGTTCGCCGCCGCGTATGCGGTGCGCGCCACCCCGATCGCCACGGTGTCGACGCCGCTGACCTGGGACGAGCTGGCCGACGCCGACCCCGACGACTACACGATGGCCACCGTGCCCGCGTTGGTCGCCCAACGCGGCGATCCGATGGCCGGGCTGGATTCGTTGGCGCAGTCGATCAATCCGCTGCTGGCGATGGTCGCCGCCGACGAGGAACGCGGCCTCGCCGACCTGCCCTACCCGCCGAACTACCCGAAGATGCCGGGCGAACCCAAGCGGGTGCAGCCGAGCCGGGATACCGATCGCAAGGCCGACGAGACCTGAACCGAGCGCGGAATTGCCCTCGCGGTCAATTAAAGTCGCGTTTTCGGGCGTCGCGACGGCACCGTCAATTTTTGCGATTTGCGCCGGAAACACCCCCGCGGATGGCTACCTTTGAGATCCGCACTCGGAGGGGTTCGATATGGCAGCGGCAGCGTGTATAGGGCGAGTTGGTGGACTGGCGGTCGCCCTCGGGGTAGGGGTGGCGATCGCGACCGGCGGTTCCGCAGTGGCGTGGGCGGACTCGGGTGACTCCACGGGCTCCTCGGCGCGGCACTCGGCGACCCAACGGGCAAGCAAGGCCGCCAAGCCGGATACCGCGGCAGTCCGGTCCGTAGAATCCACGAAAGTGGTTGCTGTCAAGCCTATTTCGGCTGCATCGACATCGACACGACTGGTCAAGCTGTTGGGAGACAACCCCGCCGTGCCCGCGGAGTCGCCACTGTCGTGGGCCGTGTTGGCCGCCGCGCGAAGGCAAATCGGGCAACCCCAAGTCGCGCCCAGTGCGCAGCCGACGGTGGCGGCCGTGGTGGTCAACAGCGCCCCGGTGATAACCGGTGTGGCAGTGGGTGCGCCGAGCGTATCGACCGGTGCCGTCACCGCCACCGTCACCGCTAGCGATCCCAACGGTGACAAACTCACCTACCGCGCAACGACGTCGGGCAAGGGGACGGTCGCCATCACCACCGCCGGCGTGTTCACCTACACCCCGACGGCCAAGGCCCGCCACGACGCGGCACTGACAACCGCCGATGCCCTGCTGACCGCAGACGCCGTCACCGTCACCGTCACCGACCCCGCCGGCGCCAAGGCCGTCACGACGGTGACCGTGCCGATCACGGCGAAGAACGCCGGGCCCACCGCCCAGACCACCGTCAACGCCCCCAACACCGGCAACGGATACGTCGGCGGCAAGGTCGCCGGAGTCGACGCCGACAGGGACCTGCTGATCTACAGCGTCAACCCCACCACCGCCAAGGGCGGCACCGTCACCGTCAACGGCGGGGGAGCCTTCGCCTACACGCCCACCGCGGCCGCCAGGCACAACGCGTCGGCTCTGAGCGCCACCCTCGCCGACAAGACCGACTCGTTCGTCGTCACCGTCGACGACGGTCACGGCGCACCGCTGGCCGTGACCGTCACGGTGGCGATCAGCCCGAAAAACGTTGCGCCGACCGGTAAGACCACCATCGGACCCCGCGACGTGAACTCCGGTGTGGTCACCGGATTCGTCGTCGGCTCAGACGTCGACGGCGACACCATGACCTACGCCGGGCCAGCCACCACGGCCAAGGGCACCTTCGCGCTGAGAGCCGACGGCAGCTTCACCTACACACCGACCGCGGCCGCCCGCGACAAGGCCGCGGCCTTCACCGGGCCACTCGCCGACAAGGTGGACACCTTCTCGGTCAACGTCGCCGACGGGCACGGCGGCACGGTCGCCGTACCGGTGAACATCACCATCAGCCCGAGTAACACCATCGCCGCCAACGGGCAGACCACCTTCTGCGGGTGCACGCTGATGCCGACCGACACGATCTTCCACGCCGACGTCCGTGCCCTCCCGGTCAAGGCCCAGTCGGGGGCGTGGATGAACGTCCTCGGCGCGAGCCGCGGCGCCACGCTGAAAGCCAACTGGGGCTACACCTGGCAGAACGCCACCGCCGGAATGCCGGTCAACGTGATCGGCGCGACCGCCCGCACCGAGAAGGTGATCTTCAACCGCGGTTACGCCACCAGCGGGCCGAGCATCGACAGCAGGCCGTATGCGATCCCGGACCGGCCCATCGTCGAAGGCATGCCCTCGGCGCCGGCGTGGGACCGCCACCTGCTGGTCTTCCAGGAGGGAACCTGCATCTCCCAGGAGCTCTACAACGTCGCCAACGGCGTCGAGTTGCCTGCCAACAGCCTGCTCGACGCGCTCGGTAACGCCGTCTACCGGGCGATGTACGGATCGTCCTGGGTGGCCGAAGCAGGCGTCCACTACGACATGAGCTCGCCGTACTACCCGACCACCGGGTGGGCGAACGCCGCGCGACTGCCCTACCTGCCGATGATCCTGCGCCCCGACGACCTGGCCCGCGGCAGCATCGACCACATGCTCGGCATCGTGATCTCCAAGGACCGCGGGACCGGATTCAGCTGGCCGGCCGGCTCCGGCGACGGCAACGGCACCAACGGCGTTCCGATGGGCAGCGTGCTTCGGCTGCGCGCCGACTTCGACATGTCCGGCTACTCGGCGTCGACCCAGGTGGTCCTCAAGGCGCTGCAGGAACACGGCGCGGTCATCTACGACTCGACGGTGGCGGGCCAGGACGGTGCCAAGCTCCTGGCAATGAGCAACGGGTGGGCCGGCACGGAGCATCTGACGGCTCAGGCAGAGCTCAACCAGGTGCCGATGAGTGCTTTCGACGTGGTCGACCTGTCGGGCATCCTGGTTGACCCGGCCGTCGGCTGGCAAATACGCCAGTGACTTCCACCCGTGCTGCTTAGGTGCCAGCTGTGAGCCGCGCGCGTTGGCTATCGCCGCCCATTGGCACTGTGATAGACAAACTCAGCAAACTAGCGCCTGCGACAGCGCGCTGTGACGAGCCTTCCAGGCAAGGGGAAGCTATGAGGCAAACCGACAGCAAGAACGGCCGAGGCGGCAAGCATCGCGCGAGGCGGCGGCTACAGCCCTATGCCTGGCTGGGTGCCGGGGCTGTGACTCTCGGTGTCGGGATGGCACTGACCGGTGGAACCGCTGTGGCCTACGCCGAGGACGGCGCCTCCGGCGGCAGCGCCAAGAGCGCGTCGGCCAGTTCGGACAGCGGTTCGTCTGACTCCACGTCCAACGATTCGTCCACCACGGCTAAGAAGGCCACCGCTCACTCGGCGCGCAGCAGCAAGGTGTCCTCGTCGGGCGGCAATACCAGCGCGAAGGATTCTTCGGGCACCGCCACGGCCGCGGCAGCGGTCACAACCGAGCCCTCGGTGACCACTTCCTCCACCGTGTCCTCCACCCTGTCCTCCACCGAGGCCACTTCCGCCACCGAGGCCACCACGGCGAAGGCGACGACGGTCGCGCATTCGGCCAGGGTGACCGCCAGCACCGAGACGACGACGTCATCGTCGGGTGCGGCGACGGCACTGCCGGCTGCCGACCCGGCACCGAGCATGAACTCGTACCTGCCGACGGACCCGATCGTCCCCGGTGTGGCGCTCTCGCTCGGCAAACAGCAGCTCGCCGACGCGCAGACCGAGCTGAACGCGGTCACCTGGGGCAGTGGGAACATCGCCGGCGGCCTGGCCGCGATCGTGCCGCAGCTGCTGCTGTCCAGCGCATCGGCCACCCTGAACTTCTACTCGGCGACCAATTCCGGTGCGCAGGGCTTCTTCGCCACCACCGCGGACATCCCGATCATCCACCAGCTGGCCGGTGGCAATCTGCTGATCAACATCCTGTTGCCATCGCTGGCCGGGGCGGAGATGAACGCCGCGGCGTTCTTCCTGCCGCTGGTTGGGGTGTTCACCGGCGGCACCGCGCTCGATCCGGTGACCAACAGCCTGAGCGCATCGATCTCGAACAGTCGCGTCTACGGATTCGTGCCGGTCTCCATGAAGGCCACCACCGAGCCGGTCGTCTACATCTCGGTCAACGGCGGCCCCAGCGTGCCGGTGCTCGTCGACACCGGGTCCTCGGGCCTGGTGATCTCCCGTAACGCCGTGAACACCAGCGGCCTCGGCAGCGCGACCGGCACCGGCTCGGCGACCTACAGCGGAGCGGTGACCGAGACCTACCACTACACCGACTACACGACCACGGTGGACTTCGGGAACGGCATCGTCACCGACCCGACGACGGTCCACATCGTCGACCAGGCCGACTCAGCGGCGTTCGAGAACTTCCTCAGCTGGGGTGCCGACGGCATCCTGGGCATCGGGGCGAACGCGGCCGGCTTCGCCCCGAACGTGCCGACGGCGGCGCTGCCGGGTGAGCTCAAGGACGGCGTGTTCCTCTACCAGGGGCTGTTCTTCGGGTTCGCCGGGCTGATGATCGTCGGCCAGAACCCGATGCCGGTGCGCACCTCGGTGCCCGGCGCGCCGACCGCCTACGTGCAGGTTCAGGTCGGCAACGGCGCCAAGACGACGGTGGGGTCGATCATCGACTCCGGTGGTGTGTACGGGACGATTCTGCAGTCGATCTCCGGTGGGGCCGTCGGTTCCACGGTGCCGGCCGGCACCAAGATCTCGGTGTACACCGCCGACGGCAGCACGCTGCTGTACTCCTACACCACCACGTCCTACGGCAGCCCGACGGTGATCTCGACCGGCCTGATCAACACCGGCTATTTCGCCTTCCAGCAGGGCCCGGTGTACATCAACTACGCCGCGCCGGACCGCATCGGCTCGACGGATTTCGACTACGCCTGAGGCATTGCGCCGCAAGGAAATTCGGGTAGTAGTTGCCGACAGCAGCAAACCCACAATTGACGATTTGGGAATTTCGGAGATCCCAGCCCGTGGTGGGACTAATCTCCGCTGAGGTGGCGTTCGCCAGTCCTCAGGAGGAAGAACAAAATGGGTGCTTCGCGGTTTGTGGGTCGGGTCGGCGGATTAGCGGTGTCCCTGGGGGTGGGCGCCGCCCTGTTGTCCTCCGGATGCGGTCTGGCATGGGCGGACGACTCCACCGGAGGAGCGGCCAGCTCCGGCACTGACAACTCCAGCTCGGCCAACGCCGGCTCGTCTGGCTCGCACGCCAAGACCACCGGCGGCACCCGGCGGGTGTCGTCCGACACCGGCAAGGTGAGCAGCAGCGGCGGCGCGCAGAGCAGCTCCAAGCACTCGAGCAGCGTCACGCTGACGACGCCGGCGGCGGCGTCGACAGCCACCGGCGGATCGGCTGAAGCCACGACGACCACGGCGGTGTCCACCATCGCCGCACCCTCGACCTCGACGGTCGGTTCGGTGAATCCCATCGCGCCGGCGACGGCCACCCCGGCGACCGGCGACCCGGCGGTGCCGGTCGACTCGCCGCTGGCCCTGGCGCTGGCCGCATTCACCCGCCGCGAGGCTTCCAGCACGCTCAGCACCGCCAACGTCGCCGCGCAGACCACCGCGTCGCTGACCATCGGCAGCAACCCGATCGTCGTCACCCCGGCCCTGGCCATCAACAACGGAATCGTCGTCGGCCAGAACTACGTCACCGCGCCGGTGGGCACGACTCTCGTCTACACGCTGGTCGGTTCGCCGGACAAGGGCGGCAAGGTCACCTTCTCGGCGACCACCGATCCCAACTACGTCCTGGGCAACTTCAGTTACCTGCCCGATCAGTCCGTGCTGACCGGCGCCGTCAACGAGAAGTTCACCATCATGGTGGCCCAGAGCACCGCCTTCGACCAGTTCCTGGGCGGCATCCCGATCCTCGGGTCACTGGCCACCCCGCTCATCAACGCCCTGCACCAGGCCCCGATCCTCGGTGACTTGCTGGCACCGATCATCGGCTACGCCAGCTTCGCGACGTTCAACTCCAACACCGTGCTGCCGAGCACCGCCCCGGTGGCCTACACCTACAAGATGCCGTCGTTCGACGGCACCCTGATCAGTGTCAACTGGTTCCCCGCCAAGAACCTCACGTCCGTTGATCAGCAGCAGACGGTGCTTGACGGCCCGGGTCTGGCCACCGCCGGCCAGACCGACCCGTATCAGCTCTACGGCATCTCCGGCCTCACCGCGGGTGTGGCCCAGCTGCGCGAGGCCGGCTTCAACGTCGTCACCTGGGATCCGCGCGGCGAGTTCGCCTCCGGTGGCGTCCTGCAGCTGGACAACCCCTTCTTCGAGGGCCGTGACGTCTCGGCGATCGTCAGCTGGGTCGCCGGGCTGTCCGCATCCAAGCTCGACAGCGCAGGCGATCCCGTCGTCGGCATGGTCGGCGGCTCCTACGGTGGCGGCATCCAGCTGACCACCGCTGCCACCGATCCCCGGATCGACGCCATCGTCCCGGGCATCGCCTGGAACTCGCTGAACAACTCGCTGTACCCCGACGGTGCGTTCAAGACGGCCTACGGCTCGCTGCTGCTGCTGTCGCTGATCACCAGCGGCGCCCGGATCAACAACCAGATCTACCTCGGCGTGCTCTCCGGTGACCTGATCGGCTACTTGAGCCAGACGGCGCAGGCGGTGTTGAGCAGCAGTGGTCCGACCTCGCTGCTGAACAACCTCGACATCCCGGTGCTGTTCCTCCAGGGCACCGTCGACGTGCTGTTCACGCTGCAGCAGGCCATCGACAACGCCGAGACCGTGCTGGCCAACGGCAACACCGACCTGAAGATGGTCTGGTTCTGCGGCGGCCACGGCGTGTGCCTGACCGGGCCCACATCGCCGAACCCGAACATCGCCGACACCATCACGTTCCTCAACCAGCAGCTGAAGGGGATCGTGCCCCCGGTCGGCACGGAGATCCCGACGTTCGAGTACACCGACCAGAAGGGCAACTGGTACACGGCCACCAACCTTCCGGTGTCGGGCAGCCCGTTCTTCGGCACCCCGGTTCAGGTGCTCAACAACGCTGCCGGCGGAGTGCTGGGGATCGTGCCGTTCCTCGGCGGTTCCGGGCCGGGATCGGGCACCCCGCCCTATCAGGCGACGCTGCCGTATTCGTTGGGACTGGCCTCGAAGGCCCAGAACGCGATCAACGTTGCGGTCAACACCACCGGGATCAACCAGATCGTCGGGGCACCCACGCTCAGCTTCGACTACCAGGGTCTGGGCACCAACCGCTTCGTCTACGCCCAGCTGGTCGACAACGCCACCGGCCTGGTGGTCGGCAACCTGATCACTCCGGTCGCCGTGACGATGGACGGCCAGACCCACACCGCCACCGTCAACATGGAGAACATCGTCTACACCGTCGCCAATCCGAACGTCGACAACCTGACGCTGCAGATCACCAGCGCGACCACGGCGTACTGGAGCTTCACCTCGTTCGGCGTGGTCAATATCTCCAACATCGACCTGACGTTGCCGACCCCGGCGACGATCACGCCGTCACCGTAAAAGGGCTGGGCGGCTAGCGCTTTCGGCCTACCGCTGCCACGCCGCGGGCGTTGGGCAGCGGTAGGTCGTTGTAGGTCGCGATACCCGGGGCAGCCGCGACAACGGCCGGGATGGCATGGATCGGCGGCATCGCCGTCATGATGTGGCCGAGGACGAAGAAGTCCTCGATGGACTTGGCGTTCTCGATCAGGTCCGGCGGCGGCAGGAAGCCGACGGTCATGGTGACCGTCGGGCGGCCGTCGATGGTGATCTTCCAGCCGTCGCCGTCCAGTTTCCAGTCCGGGTCCAGCGTCTGGCCCTTGCGCCACCGCACGTTGAGGTCGATGACGGTGGTGCCGTCGACCCGGCCCTGCCAGCTGGCGAACACCCCGGCGACATGGCCGGCGGGGATGGTCCAGGACGCCATCACGAGGTCCTCGGTGGTCTGCGCGTACTCGGCTTCGCACACGATCTCGTCGAGGTCCACGCCGAGGGAGTCGGCCACCAATTGGACGGCTTCGGCGAAGATCGCGGTGCCCTCGGCGGCTTTGCCCGGCAACTCGGGATCGTCGATGTGCATCCCGAACCCGCACGGCCGCTCGGTGTCGGGGGAGTCGTAGAGCGTGGTGTCGGCGGATTCGGCGATGGTGACCTTGTCGACGCGGTCGCAGGCGGTGGTGGCGACGATCGCGAGTAGCTCGGCGAAGCCCGGACTGACACCTGAGCCAAACATCGTCGAGCCGCCCGCTAGGCAGGCCTGCACGATGCGGGCACGATCCTCGCCGAGGTTGTGGCCGGTGACGAAGGATGCCGAGGCGACGACGTTGACCCCGGCCGACAGAATGCGGACCAGTTCGTCGACGTCGTTCCACATCGGGTTGTAGACCACGCAGTCCGGCTTGAGTGCCAGCAGCGCGTCGACGTCATTGGTGGCTGTTACGCCGAGCGGCTCGATCCCGGCCAGTTCGCCGACGTCACGGCCGGTCTTGTCCGGCGACCAGGCGTAGCAGCCGACGAGTTCGAGGGTGGGGTTGGCCGCGATGGCCGCCACCGAGCTTTTTCCGACGTTGCCGGTCGTCCACTGGACGACTCGATACGGGGCAATGTTGTGCACTCGCTCAGCATAGGAGAACACGGTCGTTGAGATCGCGCCATTGCGTCGATCTCGGCGGGGCGATCAGTCTTCGGGGGCGATGGTGCCGCGGCTGCTGCGCCGCAGGCGATGCTTGGTCTTCCCGGTCGGCCGCTTGTTGAGAAGGGCACCGGATTCGGGTTCGGCTTCGGGCGCTTCTGCCTCTGCCTCGGGCTCCGTCGCCTCGGCCTCCTCGGCTTCGGCCTCCTCCGGCTCCTCGGCCTCGGTTTCCTCTGCCGCGTCTGCCTCGGGCTCCGTCGTCTCGGCTTCTTCGGCCTCTTCCGCTTCGGCCTCGGCCTCGGCTTGCTTGCCGCGCTTACGCTTCGGCTTCTTCTCCTTGGGCGGCTTGGGCGCCTGCTCGGCGACAAAGGAGAGGTAGAACGCGGCCAAGGCCAGGACCGCCACCGCAGCGGCGGCACCGTAGACGCCGAACAGCCACGGCCCGGCGGTCTGCAGGCTCACCCAGATCTCGGCGATCGCCGTGCTCACGATCAGCGCAGCGGCGACCAGGTGCAGGATCAGCGACCACAGCCGCAGCCGCAGGGCGAGGGCGGGTGTGCCCAGCGCCGGCTCGCGGGTGCGCTGCAGAGTCAGCAGCACCGGCAGCGCGGCCACCGCGAACAACAACCCGGTGACAATGCGCAGCACCGTCCCGAGCGTGTGCGACGTATCGCCCATGAGCTCCCACCACCGCGGCAGGACGAACAGGAAATACAGGACGCCCCCGATCAGCCACACCGTCAGGTGCACTGCCGTCGTGGTGAAGCGACCCATACCCCTCCTAATGCTGTGAATCCGAGGTGCGATCGGTGGTGACTCACCCCCGATCGCACCTCGGATCAGGTGCGGAGGATAGGGGATTTGAACCCCTGAGGGCTATTAACCCAACCCGCGTTCCAGGCGAGCGCCATAGGCCACTAGGCGAATCCTCCGTCGGCAATGGTAGCCGACTTGAAAGGCGCTCGGATCCGGCTGGCTGACAGGCCGGGTTGGCGCGGGTATTAGACTCGCTGTGGACCCCGCGCGGCGTCTATCCTGTGAACTCCCCCAGGGCCGGAAGGCAGCAAGGGTCAATGGGCTCTGGCGGGTGCGCGGGGTCCCCTATTTGTCGGGTACATCTCCACCCGGTGATCACGGCGTTGACGGTCGAAAGGCGCATGGTGTCGTTCCACTCCCTGAGCCCTGCCGAGTTGGCTGCACAGCATGAGACCCAGCTGCAGAACTACGCCGATCTGCAGGCCAAGAAGCTGGCCCTGGACCTGACCCGCGGCAAGCCGTCCAGCGAGCAGCTGGACCTGTCCAACGCCCTGCTCGGCCTGCCTGGCGCCGACGACTACCGCGACGACGAGGGCACCGACACCCGCAACTACGGCGGCCTGCACGGGCTGCCCGCGCTGCGGGCCATCTTCGGCGAGCTGCTCGGTGTCCCGGTGCCCAACCTCATCGCCGGCAACAACGCCAGCCTGGAGATGATGCACGACGCCGTGGTCTTCTCGTTGCTGCACGGCGGGGTCGATTCGCCCCGGCCCTGGATCCAGGAGAGCGCAGGGATCAAGTTCTTGTGCCCGTCGCCGGGCTACGACCGTCACTTCGCGATCACCGAGACCTACGGCATCGAGATGATCAACGTCCCGATGCTCGAGGACGGCCCCGACGTCGACCTCATCGAGGAACTGGTCGCCGCGGACCCGGCCATCAAGGGCATGTGGTGCGTGCCGGTGTTCTCCAACCCCACCGGCGCCACCTACTCGTGGGAGTCGACTCGCCGTCTGGTCCAAATGCACACGGCAGCACCGGATTTCCGGTTGTTCTGGGATAACGCCTACGCGGTGCACACCTTGACGCTGGACTTCCCGCGCCAGGTGGACATCCTGGGCCTGGCCGAGAAGGCCGGCCACCCCAACCGGCCGTTCGTGTTCGCCTCGACGTCGAAGATCACCTTCGCGGGCGCCGGGGTGAGCTTCTTCGGCGGCTCGCTGGGCAACATCGCCTGGTACCTGCAGCACGCGGGGAAGAAGTCGATCGGCCCGGACAAGGTCAACCAACTGCGGCACCTGCGGTTCTTTAAGGACGCCGACGGAGTGCGGCTGCAGATGCTGCGTCACCAGCAGCTGATCGCCCCCAAGTTCGCGCTGGCGCTGGAGATCCTCGACAAGCGGCTCTCGGACTCCAAGATCGCGTCGTGGACCGACCCCAAGGGCGGTTACTTCATCAGCCTCGACGTGCTGCCCGGAACGGCCAAGCGCACGGTGGCACTGGCCAAGGATGCCGGTATCGCCGTGACCGAGGCCGGGGCGTCGTTCCCGTACCGAAAAGATCCGGACGACAAGAACATCCGCATCGCTCCGACGTTCCCTCCCACGTCTGACCTGACCGATGCGATCGACGGCCTGGCAACCTGTGCGTTGCTGGCCGGCACCGAGGCGCTACTGCGGTCGGACTCTGTCACCGACGGTCGGTAGCCTTCTCCCGTGGCGCTCTACCGCAAGTACCGGCCGGCAACCTTCGCCGAGGTGGTTGGGCAGGAGCACGTCACCGAACCGCTGTCGATCGCGTTGTCGGCGCATCGCATCAACCACGCGTATCTGTTCTCCGGTCCGCGCGGCTGCGGTAAGACGTCCTCGGCGCGCATCCTCGCCCGCTCACTGAACTGCGAGCAGGGCCCGACGCCGACGCCGTGCGGGGTGTGCGACTCGTGTGTGGCACTCGCCCCCAACGGCGGCGGCAGCGTGGACGTCACCGAACTCGACGCCGCCAGCCACGGCGGTGTGGATGACACCCGCGAACTGCGCGACCGGGCGTTCTACGCGCCCGCACAGTCGCGCTACCGCATCTTCATCATCGACGAAGCGCACATGGTCACCAACGCCGGTTTCAATGCGCTGCTCAAGATCGTCGAGGAGCCACCCGAGCATCTGATCTTCGTGTTCGCCACCACCGAACCGGAGAAGGTGCTGCCGACGATCCGGTCGCGGACCCACCACTACCCGTTCCGGCTTCTGGCGCCCCGCACCATGCGGTCGTTGATCGAGCGCATCCTGGCCTCCGAGGATGTCGAAGTCGACGACGCCGTCTTCCCGCTCGTGATTCGGGCGGGCGGTGGGTCCCCGCGCGACACCCTCTCGGTACTCGACCAGCTGCTGGCCGGGGCCCAGGACAACCGGGTGCACTACCAGCGGGCGCTGGGGCTGCTCGGTGCCACCGACGTAGCGCTGATCGACGACGCGGTGGACGCGCTGTCGGCCGGTGACGCAGCCGCCCTGTTCGGTGCTGTCGAGTCGGTCATTGACGCCGGCCACGACCCACGCCGGTTCGCCGTCGATCTGCTCGAGCGTTTTCGCGATTTGATTGTGCTGCAAGCGGTTCCGGATGCGGCCAGCCGCGGCGTGGTGGACGCCCCCGACGACGTCCTGGAACGGATGCGCGATCAGGCCGCGCGGGTCGGCCCGGCGACGCTGGCCCGCTACGCCGAGGTGGTGCATGCCGGGCTGGGGGAGATGCGCGGGGCGACGGCACCGCGGCTGCTGCTGGAGGTGGTGTGCGCCCGGCTGCTGCTGCCGTCGGCCAGCGATACCGAGTCGGCACTGCTGCAGCGCATCGAGCGGATCGAAACCCGGATGGACATCTCCATTCCGGCGGGCGAAGCGGCATTGAGCTCACAGGCGCCGGCCCCGGCCAGACAATACGTGCGCAAGACGCAGGCACCTGCTGTTGATCCGGCGCCCGCCCCCGCGACACCGGCGCCCGCGCCGCCTCCCGTCGCCAAGCCGGAGCCGGTGGTTGAGCCCGTTGCGAAGCCGGAGCCTGTTGCTGAGCCGGAACCCGTAGCCAAGCCAGAACCCGTTGCGCAGCCGGAACCCGTCGCGCAGCCTGAGCCGGTTGTTGAGCCTGAGCCTGAGCCCGCGCCGGTGGCCCCGCCGCCGGCGCCCGTCGCGAAGCCGGAGCCGGTCGCCCCGGCTGCGGTCGCCGGTGAGCCCGGGGCCGCGGCGGTGCGCAGCATGTGGTCGACGGTGCGCGAGAAGGTCCGCGATCGCAGCAAGCCCCTCTACGCGATGCTGGATGCCGCGATCGTTCTGGCAGTCGATGGCGACACCCTGGTGCTGGCGCACCCGTCGGGCCCGCTGGCAAAGCGGTTGGGCGAGCAGCGCAATGCCGACGTCATCCGCGACGCGCTCAAGGACGCCCTCGGGGTCGACTGGCGAATCCGCTGCGAGGTCGGTGCGGGCCAGCCCGTCGCCGCCGCGGAGCCGCTGCCGCCCGAGCCGGCACCCGATCCAGTTGAGGCGCAACGCGCCGAGGAAGACAGCATGATCGCCGAGGTCGGCCGCGACGAGGACGCTGCACCGCGCCGCGACCCCGAAGAGGTCGCGTTGGAACTGCTGCAGACCGAGCTGGGCGCCCGCCGCATCGAGGGCTGAGTCGGACGAATTCGCTGTGTAGTCGCTGGGATTGGCCGTCTCCGGCGTGCGGAACAGCCCCACGCCCCTTACTGTCGACCTCACATGCGGTCCGGCCCGGGCCGCTCGTTGACGCAGAACGGAATGAATCGGCGATGCCCAGGACTCTTCTGACCCGGCGACTGACGGCTGCGGCGTTCGGCGCGCTCACGGTGACGCTGGTGGGTGTGGCACCGGCCGCCTCCGCCGACCCGCCGCCCAACTGCACTGCCGCCGACCTCGAAGGTGTGCGCACCGGTGTGCAGTTCGCGACCTCTGCATACCTGTTCACCCACCCCGATGTGAACGCCTTCTTCAGCAGTCTCGGCGGGCTGCCCCGTGCCGACGTTCTGGCGCGGGTGAAGACCTATATGGCGGACAATCCGCAGGTGAAGACCGACATCGCCGGGATCCGACAACCGTTGCTGGACATCAAGACTCGCTGCGGGGACGCGGGCGCGCCCGGTCCGATCTGAGCGCTCATGCCGGCGTGATCCGCCGCCTGGGCAGCGGACTGGAGTACACGACGCTGGTCGTGATGCTGCCGAGCGTGGCGAGCTTTCCGGCGATGCGTTCGAGGTCGGTCATCGACCGGGCCAACACCTTCATGATGAAGCAGTCGTTGCCTGTGACGTGATGTGCCTCAACGACTTCCGGCACAACCTCGAGCAGGTCGTGGACAGGCTTGTAGTTACCGGACGGAAACGCCAGCCGGACGAAGGCCGTGATGGGGTAGCCCAGCGCGTCGGCGTCCACGGTGGCGGCGTAGCCGGTGATGATGCCGGCGTCGACCAACCGCCGAACTCGGTCGGCGGCCGAACTGGGCGACAGCGCGACCGTCCGGGCCAGATCGGCCATGCTCACCCGGCCGTCTGACTGCAGTGTGTCCAGGATCAGCTCGTCGGTGCGATCAAGCGTCACCCGTCGATCGTTCGGCATAGGGCGAATGATGCCATCGATTCCACGGGGATTCTCACCGATTCACGTTGATCTGCCCTTCCGTGAGGGTGCGGGCCGTTGTTCGATTACAGGATGACTGGGGATAAGACACTGACTGCCCGCGACTTCTTCGCCGCCAAGCTCGCCTTCGAAACCGACCCCGCCGACCTGGCCGCAGCCCGTCAGGCCGGGCAGTGCCCGGTTGTCGTCGACACCCGCTCAGCGATCGCCTGGGGGCAGGGCCACATCCCCGGAGCGCTGCACATCCCGGGTGCCGAGCTGCGGCAGCGGGCTGGCGGTGAACTGCCGGATCGCGACGCCGACATCGTCGTCTACTGCTGGGGGCCGGGCTGCAACGGCTCGACCCGCGCGGCACTGCTGCTCACCGAATTGGGCTACACCCGGGTGCGTGAGCTGATCGGCGGGTTCGAATACTGGGCGCGCGAAGGATTGTCGATCGAGACCGCGGCGGGCCGCACCCGCCGGCCGGTGGACGATCTCACCGCACCCGTGCCCGAGGCGTCGGGCTAGGCGTTCCACCACGGCCGCAGCGGCAGGCCGCCGTCGCCGCCGCTCTCGTCCAGTTTGACGGCCAGAACCTGGTGCAGCTGAACCACATTGGTCTCGAACCCCAGCCGCGACCCGGCCATGTACAGACCCCACACCTTGGCGGTGGGCAGTCCGACCTCGTCGACCGCCTCGTCCCAGTGCTCCACGAGGTTGCGGCACCAGTCCCGCAGGGTCAGCGCGTAGTGGTGGCGCAGGTTCTCTTCGTGGATGACCTCCAGACCGGTGTTCTGCACCGCGGTGATGATGCGGCCCGAACCCGTGAGTTCCCCGTCGGGGAAGACGTAGCGGTCGATGAAGCCGCCTGCGGTCGGCCCGCTGCGGTTGTCGTGGCGGGTGATGCAGTGGTTCAGCAGCAACCCGCCGGTGCGCAGCTTGGACTTCAGGAAGCCGAAGTAGGACGGGTAGTTGGCCACCCCAATGTGTTCGGTCAGCCCGATCGAGGACACCGCGTCGAACTCGCTTTCCAGGACGTCGCGGTAGTCGCAGTGCCGGACCTCGGCCAAGTCGGCCAGGCCCTCGTCGGCGATCGCTTTCTGCGCCCACGCCGCCTGTTCCCGGGACAGCGTCACGCCGGTGGCTTTCACCCCGTGCCGCGCAGCGTGGCGGACCATGCTGCCCCAGCCGCAGCCCACGTCGAGCAGCCGGTCACCGGCCTTGAGGTTGAGCTTCTCGAACAACAGCCGGTACTTGTTGTCCTGCGCCTCTTCCAGCGTCGCCTCGGGGTTCGGGTAGCACGCGCAGGTGTAGGTCATCGACGGCCCAAGTACCCACTCGTAGAACGCGTTGGACACGTCGTAGTGGTGGTGGATGGCCTCGGCGTCGCGTTTCTTGCTGTGCCGCAAGCCCTCTGCGATGCGGCGCCAGCGCGGCAACGCCTCCTGCGGTGGTGGTGCGATCGGCTTGAGATGCTCGATCCCGATGGACCGGACGATCTCGACCAGCACGCGGGCCGGCGGGAGCTTGAAGTCCATCGATTGGCCGAGGGCCTTGAGCAATTCGTAGGGGTCACCGGGGTGCACACCCTGCACACCCAGGTCACCGGCGACGTAGGCGCGTGCGAGGCCGAGGTCACCCGGTGCGGTGGCCAGGTAGGTGGTGCCGCGCGGAGTGAGAAGTTCCAGGCCCAACTGGGCGTCCTCGGGGCCAGCGCTACTGCCGTCGTAGGCGCTGAACTTCAGCGGCAGTTCCCTACCGGTGGTGAAGATCTCGATGATCTCGGCCAGGCTGAGCTTTCCCGGGGCTTCGGTGGGGTCGTCGCTGAAGGTCGTCATTGTCGTTGCACCGCCTTTGCATACAGGTCCAGCAGCCGCGAATCGGGGTCGTAGATCTTCTTCACGGTCCTGTAGGTTTCTCCGCCGTAGAGCTCGTCAAACTCCTCCCGGCTATAAAAAGAATCTGAGTACAGCGACTTGTGGCCGTGCAGGTCACTGATTTTGCCCTCGATGAGTCGATTGGTGTACCCCTCGGATGGGCCGACCGGCACCGACGACCAGAAACCGGCATTGACATAGGTGTGGTGGGCGCGCAGCGGGTACAGCGGCCAGCCGCCCTGGTCGCGCAGCCGCAACGGGCACAGCCAGATCGGTTCGATCGGGACGTTGTCGAGGAACCAGGACAGGAACTCCTCGATGCCCTCGATCGGTACCTCCACGTCCTGCACCACTCGTTCCCGCGGTGGCCGGCCGTGCCGCGCTTCGATGCGGTCGGCGATGTTGAACTTCTGGTCGTAGCCGATCAACTTCCAGTAGACGCTGCTGCGGCGGTAACGCCGGGGCCACAGCCGGCGGATGGTCGGGTTCTGCGCGCCGAAAGCCCTTGAGCACCAGAACCAGTCGGTGTCCCAACGCCACAGGTAGTCGTGGATCGTCAGCCGGTCGTCCTTGACTCCGGCGGCGTGCTGGATCGACCGGTAGTAGATGTCGGATCCCGTGTAGTCACTGACCGGGCCCGGCGTCGTGGTCTGAGTGCCCAGGCACAGGTAGCTCTCGTCGGCGCTGAACACCACACCGTCGAGGTAGTCCACCGGCTGCCCGTTGTATCCGCCGGTGTCGACGATGCGGTCCATCTCGGCGACCAGGTCGGCCAGCGTGTGGAACCGGATGTGCTGCAGGCTGACGAACGGTTTGACCGTCTCGAGCTCGATCCGCAGACGAACTGAATAGCCCAGCGTCCCATAGGAATTCGGAAAGGCTCGGAAGAGGTCGGTGTGCTGCTCGGGGCTTGCGGTGAGCACCTCGCCGGACCCGGTGAGGATGTCCATCTCCAGCACCGACTCATGGGGCAGGCCATTGCGGAACGAGGCCGACTCGATACCCAGACCCGTCACCGCACCACCGAGGGTGATGGTCTTGAGTTGGGGGACGACCAGTGGGGACAGGCCGTAGGGAAGTGTCGCCGCGACGAGGTCCTCGTAGCTGCACATGCCGGCCACGTCGGCGGTCTTGCTGTCGGGGTCGACACTGATGACCCCGGTCAACCCGGAGGTGTCCAGGCCCGGTGCGTCGCGCTTGGCGCGGGCCCGGAACAGGTTGGACGTCGGCTTGGCCAGCCGCACCGACGCGGCGGCGGGGATAGCGCGGTAGCTGGCAAGGAGCCGGTCAACTCCACGCCCGTGAGTGGTCGGTGCTGCGTTAACAGCCACACGACTACGCTAGTCGCCAGCCCCAGTCGATGCGACCGCACGACTGATCAACACACCGGTATAGCACCGCCACTAGAGGAGTTTTTCCTGATGGGACAGGTCAGCGCGGACAGCACCATTCTGATCGACGCCGAACCCGCCGCCGTGCTCGATGCGATCGCGGACTACCAGGGCGTGCGCCCGAAGATCCTCTCGCCCCAGTACAGCGACTACCAGGTGCTGCAGGGCGGCCAGGGCCAGGGCACCGTAGCCAAGTGGAAGCTGCAGGCCACCAAATCGCGGGTGCGCGAGGTGCAGGCCAACGTCGATGTGGCCGGTCACACCGTCATCGAGAAGGACGCCAACTCGTCGATGGTCACCAACTGGACCGTCGCCCCGGCGGGCCCGGGCTCCAGCGTCACGGTCAAGACCACCTGGACCGGAGCCGGAGGCGTCAAGGGCTTCTTCGAGAAGACGTTCGCACCGCTGGGCCTGCGCCGGATTCAGGGCGAGGTGCTGGCCAACCTGAAGAAGGCCGTCGAGAGCGCCTAACTGGGCTCTAACTGGTGCGGGGCGGTTGGGTGGCCAGGAACGCCGCGATGCCCTGCACCACGGCAGCCGCGTATTTCTGGCGGCCTTCCGGGCTTTCCATCAACGCCGAGTCGACCGGGTTCTTCATGTTGCCCATCTCGACCAGGATCGACGGGTACTGCGCCAGGTTGAGCCCGGCGATGTCGGCGCGCGGGTTGAGTCCCTCGCTGCCGATGTAGGTGGACGGCGGGATGCCCGAGGCGGCCAGGTTGTCGCGCATGATGCGGGCGAACTGGACCGACGGGCCGGCCTGAGCCTGATTGAGCGGCGGGCTGGAGTACAGGACATGGAAGCCGCGGCCGTTGGCCGGGCCGCCGTCGGCGTGGATCGACACGATGGCGTTGGGTGCGAACGAGTTGGCCATCGCGGCGCGTTCGTCCACGCAGGGACCCACCTGGTCGTCGTTGCCGCGGGACATCGCGGTGCGTACGCCCAGTTGGGTCAACGCCTGGCGGATCAGCAGCACGGTGTCCCAATTGAAGGTGTGCTCGGGGAAACCGTCGTCGGTGGCGGTGCCACTGGTCTGGCAGTCTTTCGTCCCGCCGCGGCCGGTGGGCACCTGTTTGGTCAGCGAGGCGTCGTTGGCGCCGTTGTGGCCGGGGTCGAGGAACACGATCATTCCCGCGATGTTCCCGGGCGCGGCCTGGGTCACCGGGGTCGCCAGCGGGTAGGCCGCGATCAGAATGCTGGCGCAGACTGCGGTCGCGACACGCCTGGGAACGGACATAAGCACGCGCGTCACCGTAACTCTTCGGCGTCTAGGCTTGAAGTCGGTAAGCGCTGTAATCCACAGGCGCAACCAAGTCGAGACCAATACGCAAGGAGACTGTCATGCAGCCCGGTGAAGTGCCCAACCTCGAGGGCTTGCGTGAAACGGCTGAGCAGATGCGCGACCAGCTGATGCCGGGACTGCAGGCCGCGCTGGCCCAGGCGCAGGAGTTGCAGCAGAAGCTGATGGAAGCCCAGGAGAAGCTGGCCGCCGCGGAGGTGCACGGGCAGGCCGGTGGCGGGCTGGTGCAGGTGACCATGAAGGGCAGCGGGCAGGTGGTCGGCGTTCGCATCGACCCCAAGGTCGTCGACCCCAATGACATCGAGACGCTGCAGGACCTCGTGGTGGGCGCCATCGGCGACGCCTCCCGGCAGTTCACCATCCTGGCCCAAACCCATCTGGGGCCGCTGGCGAACCAGACTCCGCCCGGTATTCCGGGCGTCGGCGGGCTCGGTACACCCGGGCTCCCGCAGGTCTGACGCTGCCTGATGTTTGAAGGACCTGTCCAGGATCTGATCGACGAGCTCGGCAAGCTGCCCGGTATCGGTCCCAAGAGCGCCCAGCGGATCGCGTTCCACCTGCTGTCGGTGGAACCCCCGGATATCGACCGGCTGACCGCGGTATTGGCGCGGGTCCGCGACGGTGTGCAGTTCTGCGAGGTGTGCGGCAATGTGTCCGACGCTGAGCGCTGCCGGATCTGCAGCGATGCCCGCCGCGACGGCACGCAGGTGTGTGTGGTCGAGGAACCCAAGGATGTGCAGGCTGTCGAGCGCACCCGCGAATTCCGTGGGCGCTATCACGTGCTGGGCGGTGCACTGGATCCGCTGTCCGGGGTGGGGCCGGATCAGCTGCGAATTCGCCAGCTGCTCAACAGGATCGGTGAACGAATCGACGGGGTGGACATCACCGAGGTGATCATCGCCACCGACCCGAACACTGAAGGTGAAGCCACCGCAACGTATTTGGTGCGGATCCTGCGCGACATCCCGGGGTTGACCGTGTCGCGGATCGCCTCCGGACTGCCGATGGGTGGTGACCTGGAGTTCGCCGACGAGCTGACCCTGGGCCGAGCCCTGTCCGGCCGCCGCCAAATGGTTTAGCTGGTTTCCCGCTTTCGCCGAAACCGACAAACGGGCGGAGAAGTGCGAGTAGATCGCGCCATTTCGTCGATCTCGGCGAGTTGTCAGACCCGTGGACGAACATGCCGCCATGGCTGAAGTATTTCTCGGCAGGGAAGCGTTAGGCGCTGGAATGTCGCGCCATGACTTGCGGCGTTGGTATCGGCAGATGTTCAGGGGCGTGTACATCCCGAAGTTTGCCGCGCCGACGGTGGCCGACCGTGCACTGGGCGCGTGGCTCACCACGGACCGCACGGGTGTCATTGCCGGCGTGGCAGCTTCTGCGCTACACGGTGCGCGGTGGGTCGGTGACGATGAGCCGATCGAGGTCCTCGTCGACGAACGACGTCGGCAGCCTGGATTGCTCGTGCGGATGGACCGTCGATCCGATGACGAGGTCACCGAGATCGATGGACTTCCGGTCACCACGCCAGCGCGCACCGCGTTTGAACTGGGCAGATACCAGAAACGGACGGCTGCGCTGGCGCGACTCGACGCACTCATGCGGGCCGCGCCGTTCGCGGCAGCCGACGTTGAGTTGCTCATGCGGCGTTATGGGCCCGTCAGGGGCGTCCGTCAGCTGCGGGACTTACTGCCGTTGGTGGATGCGGGTGCCGAGTCTCCCAAGGAGAGCTGGCTTCGCCTCTTGCTGATCGACGGCGGACTGCCGATCCCCGAAACGCAGATTCCGGTGCTCGACGGGGGCATCCCTGTTGCGTATCTCGACATGGGCTACCGCGGTATCGGGTTGGCCTTCGAGTACGACGGAGACCAACACCGCAGCGATCGGCGACAGTACGTCAAGGATCTGCGACGTCTGCCCATGGTGGAAAGGCGGGGCTGGGAAGTGATTCGCGTGATCGCAGAAGATCGACCAGCCGAGGTGTTGCTGCGCGCCAAGGAGGCGTACCTCCGCCGAGGCGGCGCCGAGATCGACGAAATGGCGCGATCTACTCGAACTTTCGCTGCGTAACGTCGGTTTGGGCGAAAGGAAAAAGGGAAAGTTAGACGCGGCGGGGGGCGGCTAGGCGTTCCCGGCGCAGTTCGTCCACCTCGGGCAGGCTCAGCGGCGGCAGCGGCCCGACCACCCGGGAGAGCAGCAGGTCTGCCAGCTCCGGGTTACGCGCCAGGCACGGCCCGTGCAGATAGGTCGCGACCACGCTGCCCTGCACGGCGCCGTCGTACCCGTCGCCGTCACGATTGCCCGCACCCTTGACAACCGTGGCCAAGGGCCGCGCATCCGGGCCCAAAACCGTTCCGCCGCGGTGGTTCTCGAAGCCGGTCAGCGGCTGGGACAAGCCCTCTACCACCGGGTTGGACACCACCTCGCCGATCGTGCGCGCCTGCTGCGGTGAGGTGGTCACGTCCAGCAGCCCAACCCCTTCGACCCGTTCGCCGGCCGAGGTCTCATACCAGTGGCCCAGCACCTGGATTGCCGCGCAGATCGCCAGGACCGGCGCGCCGCGGGACGCCGCCCGTTGTAAACCCTGATGTGTCAGAAGATGTTTGGTGGCCAGCCGCTGCGCGTAGTCCTCGGCGCCGCCCAGGGTGTAGAGGTCCAGGGAGTCGGGCACCGGGTCGGCCAACGTGATCTCGACGATCTCCGCCGCAATACCGCGAAGCCGCAACCGCTGCCGCAACACCACGGCATTGCCACCATCGCCGTAGGTTCCCATCACATCGGGCAGCACCAGCCCGATCTGCACGGTGTCAGCCATCGTGCTTTCCCATCCGCCCCAGCGCCCGGGACAACTGCAGGAATGCCGTGTAGTTGGCCACCACCTCGACATGACCCTTCGGGCACGCCGCGATCGCATCAATAGTGTTGTGCACCAAGGTATGCGGCACCGAGGCATACCCCAGCCGCACCGCCAGATCGGTGCCGCGTTCGCCGGCTGCCACCACCGGCACGCCTTCGAAATGCTCGAAGTTGACGTCCCACAGCCACGACAGGTCCTCCCCGTCGGGCACCTGACCGTTGACGGCGATCACCACGCCCTGCGCACTGGTGTCGACCATCGACAGTGCCTCCTGCCAGCCGGCCGGGTTCTTGGCCAACAGGATTCGTGCGGTGTGCTCACCCACCGGCACGGTCTGATACCGCCCAGCGACTTCGTCGACCGTCGACACCGCGGCCACCGCGGCGGCCGGATCGGCACCGAGGGCCACCGCGGCCGCGACTGCCTGCGCGGCGTTGCCCCGGTTGACCCGGCCGGGCAGCGAGAGTCGCATCGGCAGCTCGAGACCGGATGGCCCATAGAGGTTCGTCTCGTCGTACCACCACTGCGGGCTGGGCCTCGCGAAGTCAGTCCCGGTGGAGTGCCAGTGCGAACCGTCGCGCACGATCACCTCGCCGCTGCGCGGGCAGCTCACCGAGTCGTTGGCCCAGCCGGCGCCCGCGGCCACCCACACCACGTTCGGGCAGTCGTAGGCCGCCGACGTGATCAGTACGTCGTCGCAGTTGGCCACCACCACCGCATCGGGATGACGGGCCAGCCCGGCGCGCAGGGTGCGCTCGATGTGGTTGATCTCCCCGACGCGATCCAACTGGTCGCGCGAGAGATTCAGCAGCACGATCACCGCCGGATGCACCGCGTCCGAGACGTGCGGCACGTGCATCTCGTCGACTTCGAGAGCGGCCAGGGTCGCACCCGGTGCGCCCGCCAGCGCCGCGATCAACCCGGCGTCCATGTTCGCGCCCTCGGCGTTGGTCGCGACCTGTCCCAGCGTGCCCAGCGCGGCGGCCGTCATCCGGGTGGTCGTCGACTTGCCGTTGGTGCCGGTGACGACGACGGAGCGTCGTCCCACCCCGAGCTGCCCGAGGATCGACTTGTCCATGGTCATCGCGACCAGGCCGCCGATCATGGCGCCGGCCCCGCGGCCGGTGACCCGGGACGCCCAGCGCGCGGCGGCGCCTGCGGCAAGCGCGGTGCGCCCCCGGATCGTCATCGTCGGCCTGGGCATCGGACGCAGTTTATGCGGCGCGCACGTGTGCGGCCCGACACGGTTCGATGTACCCGGTGCTGTCGGGGGTGCGTGCCATCCTGACTGTGTGAGCCACACCTGGGGCAGACCAGCCCACGAGCCGGGGGATGGTTGGGTCGTCGTCGACGTCGAGACCACCGGCTTTCGGCCAGGTCACGCCCGGGTTATCAGCCTCGCCGCCCTCGCGCTGGACCCCGAGGGCCGGGTCGAACACTCGGTGGTCAGCCTGCTCAACCCCGGCGTCGACCCCGGCCCCACCCACATCCACGGCCTGACCGCCGAGATGCTCGAGGACCAGCCCACCTTCGGCGATATCGCGGCTGACGTCGTCGACCTGCTGCACGGCCGCACCCTGGTGGCCCACAACGTGGCCTTCGACTACGCATTCCTGACCACCGAGGCCGAGATGGCCGACACCGCGCTGCCGATCGACACCGTCATGTGCACGGTCGAACTGGCCCGACGGCTAGATCTGGGCCTGGAGAACCTGCGGCTGGAGACCCTGGCCCGGCACTGGGACGTCGCCCAGACCCGCGCCCACGACGCGTTCGACGACGCGCTGGTGCTCTCCCGGGTGCTCACCCCGGCGCTGCAGCGTGCCCGTGACAACGGCGTCTGGCTGCCGGTGCGGCCGGCCAACCGCAGGCGCTGGCCGAACGGCCGCATCACCCACGAAGAACTGCGCCCGCTGAAGATGCTGGCCTCCCGGATGCCGTGCCCGTACCTCAACCCCGGCCGCTACGACGGCAGGCGATTGGTGCAGGGCATGCGGGTGGCGCTGTCGGCCGAGGTCAACCGCACGCACGAAGAACTCGTCGAGCGCATCCTGCACGCCGGCCTGGCCTACACCGACGCGGTCGACCCCGAGACGTCACTGGTGATCTGCAATGAGTCCCGGCCCGAACAGGGCAAGGGCTACCAGGCGCGCGAGCTGGGCGTCCCGACCGTCTCCGACCGCCAGTTCATGGACTCGGTGACATCGGTGGCCAACGGCACCGGGATCGACGCGTTCGAGCCGTCGGTCGACCAGGGCCAGCAGTTCGCCCTGTTCTGAGCCGCGTCAGACCTCGACCGGAACCTTGCCCGCGGGCGTCGACGAACTCATCTGCTTGCGCAGCGTGGAGAACTCGGCGATCGTCTTGGTCGCCACTGTGGCCACCGGCCGGGCGTTGCGGCCGTTCGCGTCGGTCTTGGACACCATCACCACGCTGTCGATGTAGGGCTGGATCGTCGTGGCGTTCTGCACGGTGGCCACGATGATGAGCTGGAACCCGAACTTGCGGAACGCCTGCAGCGCCTGCTGGGCGAACTGCGGGTCCGACTTCGAGAACGCCTCATCCAGCATCAGCTGCGCGAAGATCGGCCGGTTGTCCACACTGTCGGGGCTGGCCAGGTTGAAGCTCAGCGCGCCCGCCAAACAGAACGCCATCAGCTTCTCCTGCTCACCGCCGGAGTTGTCCCCGGCGTTGCTGTGCGTCCTGATCAGTTCGTCGCTGTGGATGTCCCATTCGGCGCAGTCGAAGGTGAACCGGTTACGCACGTCCAGCGCGTCACGCGTCCACGCCCGATCCTCAGGAGTGTTGGACGCCAACCGGTTTCGCAGCCGGATGATGTCAGCGTACTGGTCCAGGATCGCCTGGTTGTCACCGAGACCCACCTCGGCGATACGACCCGAGATGGCCTTGACGACCGCGGTCAGCTCGGACACCGCGGCCAGCTGCCGTGGCGTGGCGCGCAGCGTCAGCCGGGTGCCGCGGTTGAACTCCACCGAACCCAAACCGGTGTTCACCCTGGTGATCTGATCGCTGATCCGGCGGGCCGCCTGCTCGGCCACCCGGTGCAGGGTCAGGATCGCATCGGGTGCCTGCTCGGTGACCAGACGCATCATCCGCTCGTAGGCCTCGGGTAGTTCGCGCTCGTCGATGTGCCGGCACAGCGCCACATAGTCGTGCACCCGCTCGTCGAACACGTCGCTGTCATTGGGGATCGCATCGGGGAACGCGGTGTCGAACGTGTTGAGAATCCGGGCCAGCTCGTCGTACGAGCGGCGCCGGCTCTCCCGCAGCTGCTCGCGCTCCCGGCGGATCGCGGTGAACAACGCCTCGCGGTGCGGTTCGGGGTCGAGAAGCTCCAGCGCCACCGGCAGATCCGCCGAGTAGCGGTCCAGCAACTCCGTCAACGGCTCGCTGACGAACGCCGGAGTCAGGCGTTCCTGCAACTCCAGCAGCCGGGTGCGTCGCATGTCGAGGTCGTCGCGTCGGGTCTGGATGGCCCCGCGGCGGGTCATCAGAGTCTGGATCTCGGTCCAGCACTCTTCGGCCCGCTCCGAGAGGGCCTCGATGTTGGGATGGTCGGCCAGCAGGATCTCGAACTGCTCGCGCAGCCGGTCGGCGTGCTTGTCGGCGGTCTCGGTGTCGATGTGGCTCCACTGCGGGAACTGCTCGCAGATCGCTTTGTAGGCGGCCGCCCGGTCACGGCACTGCTGGCGTTCAGCCGCGATGTCATCGGCGACCCGGCGGGCCTGCCGGTAGTCCTCCTCGGCGGTGCTGAGATCGACTGTCAGAGCGTCGATCTTGGTCCCGACGTCGCCCTGATAGATGTACTCCGAGGGCCGCAGCGCACGCCGGTCGTCCTTGATGGCCAGCCGTTCGGAGTCCTTGTAGAGCCCGGTGTCGGTGACCGCCCGCCGGAATCGCGGGAACACGTCGGGGGTGTCGACGCAGATGTGGTCACCTGCTGCGGCGATGACGTCGGCGGCTTCCGCGGCGCACGGATGGGTGGGATCGACGATGAAAAGCTTGCCCGCCAACGTGTTCGGCTCCGCTTCGCGGCCACTGGCCGAGGCCCGGACATGGTGCAACTGCAGCCGGCCCCGCATGTTGGTCTCGTTGACGAAGCGCAGCACCGCGGCGTAGTGCTGGTCGGGTACCAGCAGCCGCAGCCCGACGCCGCGCAGCACCTTCTCGACGGCGACTCGCCAGCGGCTCTGCTCGGGCCGCAAGTCCAGCAACTCGGCGATGTAGGGCAGCTCGGCGGGGTCGACACCGGCTGCGGCGCAGATCTCTTCGCGCATCGTGATGGCCGACTCCGGCAGGGCCGAGCCGACGTGCTCGACGCGGCGCAGTTCCTTGGCGGCCTCGTCACGGGCCATGCGCGCGACCTTCTGGGCGTACTCGGCGTCGGTGGACGCTTCGCGGCCGCGGTCGAGCCGGGCCAGCAGTTCGGTGGCCTGCTTGGTCAGATCGTCGCGCAGGTTCCAGAAGTCGTCGGCGGTGTCGGGGACGTCGAGGTCCTGGGCCTCGACCATCGACTCGTAGGCGGCCCAGCGTCGCGACACCTCCTCGGCCTGTGCCTCGGCGCCAGCGACCTGCGACTGCAGCGGCCCGACGGTCGAACTCGACCCGTTGATCTGTGCGTTGAGCGAATCCGATTCCGCCTTGGCAAGATTCAGTGCACGGGTGACGTCTTCGTACTCGTTGCCCAGCTGGTCGATGGTGCCATCGAGCGCCTCGATCTGCGCCGGGCACTGCGCCAGGCGTACGTGGTCGGAGTACGCCCGCACCATCGGCAGGTCGACGAGGTCGATGATGCCCAGATCCGAGGACTCCGAGGCGTAGCGCTGCTGGATGGCCTCGATATCGCCGAGGATCTTGCGCTTGCGCTGTGCGACGGCCAGCAGTTCGCGGGCCTCGACGAGCGGGTCGATCTGCTTGAGTGCCTCGGGCAGGCGGGCCAGGCTCTCCGGTTCGTCGAGCATGAACTCGCGAACGAACTGTTCAAGTCCACCAACGCTTTTCAGCGACTTGGCCTTGCCGAGCAGCTGCTGGGCGGCGTCGGAGGCGCGGATGCCGATGGTGGCGTACAGCTGGGCGAGGTACTGGGACTCGACCTTGGTGGAGAAGCGCCAGTTGTCGTCCTTGAACACATTGCTGTCGAAACGTCCTGCGGCCCAGCGGTTGCATACCTCTTCGATGTCCCGGTCGCCGTCGGCGAGGACGAACCGGCTTGAGGAGTCCGAGCGGGACTCGCCGACCAGCCACTTGAGCACCAGTCCCGTGACGCTGCGGCCGGTGTTGCTGGCATAGGTCACCGCGACCGCCGACCACGCCGTGCCCTCGCCGCGGAGGTACATCACCCGGCTGGTGCCGCCGTCGGTGCGCTCGCCCCAGGCGCCGCGCACGTACTTGTCGACGGTGCGCCGCCCGGCATTGGACCCGGCGGCCGAATGGTCACCGGAGGCATTGAAGTTGCGGCGGTTGAACGGTAGGAAACCCAACGAAATGGCATCCAGCAGTGAGGATTTGCCACTTCCGGATGCGCCTGCGATCAGCGCACCGCCTTCGGTGAACGCGATGTCGTGGTATCCGTCGAACACACCCCAGTTGACGATCTGAAGGC
Source organism: Mycobacterium sp. NBC_00419 (assembly GCF_036023875.1). NCBI lineage: Bacteria > Bacillati > Actinomycetota > Actinomycetes > Mycobacteriales > Mycobacteriaceae > Mycobacterium > Mycobacterium sp. NBC_00419. The sequence goes on along the minus strand of NZ_CP107931.1, from coordinate 2,424,543 downwards.
GGGCCAGGTGGAACTGCTCAGGCATCGACGTCGACCTCTTCCTGCTCTTGCGGCGCGCCACCACTGAGCAGCAGTTCGAACTGCTGCTGCAACTCGGTGATCACCGATGCGGTCATCACCGCGGTGATCACCGGACTGATGGTGTAGCTGTCCTCGTCGTCGCGGCTGCGCCGCAGGATCTCCAGCGACGCCAAACGGGCGATCGCGCCGTCGACGCGGGCGGCGAAGGTGACGGTGTCGCGGTCGGTGTCGTTGAGCACCCCGGCGAACAGCCCGTGCATCTCGTCGCGGGAGATCAGCACGGTATGGTCGCTTGCCGCACGCATCATCTGCGCCAGGTGCAGCGCCAGGATCGAGTCGTAGGTGCCGAGCGGCTCGCGACGCAAAAGCTTGACGCCCCTTGCCGATTCGTAGCGAGCCTGTTCGATGAAGGCGACCTCGACAGCCTCGACGATACGCAGCAGCAGATCCAGCTCGGACAGCCGGACACTGAGCTGGTCGCGGTATTCGACCACCCAGCCGTAGAGCTCGCGGTCCGATTCGGCGCTGATGTAGCGGCGGGTCAGCAGGTTCTGCAACGCCCAGCACGCCCGGTCGGGCAGCTCGCCGACGTCGCCGTCGAACCGCGGCCTGCGCTCCTGCGGCACCCGGGAGGTCTTGTTGACCTGGGGCAGCGACGAGAAGTCGATGGCAGGTTCGGTGGTCACTGCGCGGCTCCCTGCAGGGTGGAGATCGGTTCGGTGAACATCAGCAGCGGGACCTCGATCTCGCGGTCACGCCCGTCGAGGGACTGGAAGCGGACTGTCGTCGACGCGTCGGCGCCGTCGGTGCGCGGTTGCTTGAGCGCCCACGACCACAACACGATCACGTGGCCGAGATAGGCCGAGTCGAGCATGGACACCGCGTCGGGCAGCGACAGCGGCCCGCGGGAGACGGCGGAGTTGATCATCTCCGACATGCCGGGAGCGTCGACCTGGGTGGTCAGCGCGGCGAAGCTGGCCAGGTCGACGGTGCTGTCGGCGGCCTGCGCCGGCTTGGGCGCCGACAGGTCGCTGATCCGGAAGCTCAGCGCCCCCACGGAGCTGATGGTGTGCCGGGCCAGCGGCAGTTCGAGGTCCAGCCGGGAATCGGTCAGCGACTCCTTGAGCAGCGTCCGCGCGGCGGCGATGGCGGTGTTGAGCTGACGGGCCACCCCGCGGCTCTGTTCCAGGGTGCCGAACGCGGTGAACCGTTTCACGCGCTGGGCACAGCGCTGCTGAATGCGCTCCACCTCGTCGATCTGCTGGCCGACCAGCTCGAAGAACCCGGTCATCACCTTGCGCAGCGCCGGATCAAGCGACGGCAACGCGTCGGCGACCGCGGCCACGTCGGACTCGAACTCGGCGCGCTGATCGGGGTCGTTGACCATCGCCAGGAACGCGCGGTGCGAGTCACGGCCCTGGGAGTCCCAGGCCGCCTGGTAGTCGGCGTACATCTGGCGCTGCCGGTCGCGGTACTCGAGGTTGGTGTCGATCGGCTCGTCGAGGGCCGCGGTGGCCTGCTCGATCATCGTCCCGTACTGGCCGATGTCGGTGATCATGCGCTCCATCTGCAGCGCGATCGCATGGGCTTCGTCGTAGGAGTCGCTGACGTCGTCATGCACCCGGGTGACGCCCTGGTCCAGGTCGTCGAGCTCGGCCTGCAACGCGGCGATCTGCGCCTGGATCCCGGCGCGAATACGATCCGGGTCGTTTCCGACGCGGATCGCGACCTGCTTGAGCCGGGAGGCGATGCCGTTGATGGACCCGCCGGTGGCGATGGTGTCCTGCCGGCGGATGCCGCGCAGGAAGTCCAGCGCCCGGCGGGCTTCCTGAGTCAGGTAGCACAGATTGCGCTCGTAGCCGCTGCGGGTGTCGGCGACCCGGTGCAGCCAGCCCTGGCTCGCCCACACCTTGATCAGGGCCAGGCCCGACAAACCCTCGGGACGGTCGAGGTCGTCGAGGTCACGCTCGAGCGCGACCACCAGTTCGGTCTCCACCGCCACACCGCCACTGAGATGGCGCTCCATCAGGGTGGCGTACATGCTCATGTTGAGCGCGGCCAGCAGCCGGATGGTGGGTGAGGCCTGGATGTCCCGGTTGGATTGTGCGAGCTCGGCGATGGACAGGGCGACGTCGTCCACCTGGGCCGTCTCCTTACCTTCCGCGAGTAGTCATCGGCCCGTCAAAGATAGGCGACGGCGGCGCCACCGATCGCCCGGGCACGGCGTGTTGCCGACACCCGGCGTGTCCCGGGCCAATGGCCTAGGCGAGTGCCTTGGCCTTGAGCGATTCGAACTCGGCAGCGCTGATGGCACCCGAATCCAGCAGCTGCTTGGCGTGCTCGATCTCCTGAGCCGGTGAGCGGCCCGCGGCCTCCCGGATGTAGGCGTCGGTCTGGCTCTTGGCCTGCTGGGCGGCTTCCCGAGCGCGCTCCGTCATGCCCTGACCGCGCGCGATCAGGTAGATCAGCGCGGTGATCCACGGGAAGACGATCAGGAAGATCGTCCACACCGCCTTGATCCAGCCTGAGGTCTTGTGGTCGCGCCAGAACAGGTCGGTCAGGATCTGGAACAGCACCAGCAGGTAGGCGATCCAGGCGAAGATGATCAAGAAATGCCAGAGAAAATCCCAGGTCGATCCCCAGTCCATGGCCTACTCCTCAGCTAAATGCGGTGCGCATGTGCGCCGCGCCAGCTTAGCCCTGCCGGGCCGCTAACCCTGCCTGGCTGCCCGGTTGACGGCCGAGACCACGGCGCGCAGTGACGCGGTGGTGATCGACGTGGCGATTCCGACACCCCACACGGTGCGCCCACCGACGGAGACCTCGACGTAGGCCGCCGCGGCGGCCTCCTCACCGGCGGACATGGCGTGCTCGGAGTAGTCCAGCACGCTGACGTCGAATCCGACCGCGCTCAGCGCGTCGACGAACGCGGCCAGCGGGCCGTTGCCCTCGCCGCGGATCTCGGTCTCGACGCCGTCGATCTTCACGGTGGCCTCGATGACGTCGATACCGCCGTCGACCTCGGAGCCGATCACCTTCTGCTTGATGCGCTCCAGCGGCGTGATCGGGGCCAGGTACTCGTCGGCGAACGCGTCCCACATCTCCTTGGGCGACACCTCGCCGCCCTCACCGTCGGTGATCTGCTGGATCGCCTTGCTGAACTCGATCTGCAGCCGCCGGGGCAGCACCAGACCGTGGTCGGCCTTCATGATGTAGGCCACGCCGCCCTTGCCGGACTGCGAGTTGACGCGGATCACGGCCTCGTAGGTGCGCCCGACGTCCTTGGGGTCGATCGGCAGGTACGGCACCTGCCACAGGATGTCGTCGACGTCGGAGTCTGCTTCGTCGGCGGCGATCTTCATCGCGTCCAGGCCCTTGTTGATGGCGTCCTGGTGGCTGCCGGAGAACGCGGTGTAGACCAAGTCGCCGCCGTAGGGGTGGCGCTCGGGTACGGCCAGCTGGTTGCAGTACTCCACGGTGCGGCGGATCTCGTCGATGTTGGAGAAGTCGATCTGCGGGTCCACGCCACGGGAGAACAGGTTCAGCCCCAGCGTCACCAGGCAGACGTTGCCGGTGCGCTCACCGTTTCCGAACAGGCAGCCCTCGATGCGGTCCGCACCCGCCTGATAGCCCAATTCGGCTGCGGCAACAGCGGTTCCGCGGTCGTTGTGCGGATGCAGGCTCAGGATGATCGAGTCGCGCCGGTTCAGGTTGCGGCTCATCCACTCGATCGAATCGGCGTAGACGTTCGGGGTGGCCATCTCGACGGTGGCCGGCAGGTTGACGATCAGCGGCCAGTCGGGGGTGGGCTCGATGATCTCGGAGACCGCGTCGCACACCTCTTTGGCGTAGGACAGCTCGGTGCCGGTGTAGGACTCCGGGGAGTACTCGTAGCGCCAGCGCGTGCCCGGGTGCTTGGCCGCCTCCTCCAGGCACTTGCGGGCCCCGTCGGTGGCGATCTTCTTGATCTCGTCGCGGTCGGCGCGGAACACCACCCGGCGCTGCAGGATCGACGTCGAGTTGTAGAAGTGCACGATGACGTTCGGTGCGCCGTGACAGGCCTCGAAGGTCCGCTCGATCAGCTCGGGGCGGCACTGCGTCAGCACCTGGATGGTGACGTCGTCGGGGATCGCGCCCTGCTCGATGATCTCGCGGACGAAATCGAAATCGGTCTGGCTGGCCGACGGGAAGCCGACCTCGATCTCCTTGTAGCCCATCTTGACCAGCAGCTCGAACATGCGGCGCTTGCGGGCCGGGCTCATCGGATCGATCAGGGCCTGGTTACCGTCGCGCAGATCGACCGCACACCACAGCGGGGCGCGGTCGATCACCTTGTCCGGCCAGGTGCGGTCGGGCAGAGCGACGGATTCGACTTCCTGCGCGAACGGGCGGTAGCGGAATACCGGCATCGCGCTGTTGCGCTGGGTGTTGTACGCCGGTTGGCCGTCTTGGCGCGGTCCGGCTGGGGTTTTGATGGTCCGAGCGGATACGTAGGCATCCAGGGAATCGGAAGAAATGTGGGTGGTCACGATTGGGCTCCGGGAGTTCTGGTGTGGACTTCAGACCGGCGCATCGCAAACACCCGCGACGGGAAGCCAGTCTGGATCAGACCCCGTCGCGGCGTCCGAGGAGGAGCACCCGCTGCACAAGGACGTACTGTACTCCCGATGCGTCACCAGGCCAAAGCCCGGGTTTTTCGGACGGCTCTACCGCTAGCGTGACGGCGTGATCGACGTCCGGTCCTACGGCGCCGCCGGTGACGGCCGCGCCGACGACACCGCGGCCATCGCGTCCGCCCTGCGCGCCGCCCACGACGGCGGCGGCGCCACCGTCTTCCTGCCCGCCGGGGTGTACTGCGTCTCGGCATCGCTGGGACAGGCCAGTGGGCTGGCCCGGGTCTGCCTGACCGGCGACGGCGAGCGCGCCTCGACGATCAGGGCCACCGCCGACATCGCGCCCATCGCCGGGGTGTGGTCGCAGTCCCGGATCGAGAACCTCGTCATCGACGCCGGCCGCCACGGCTCCCCGGGCCTGGTCGTCGAGATGGACAAGAGCTACCTTCGGCACTGCCTCATCAAGGGCTGGACACAGTTCGGGATACGGCTCAACCCGACCACCGACGGGCTGCTGAACTGGATCGACGACAACTTCGTCGAACAGGGCACCGGATACGGCATCCACACCACCCACCACTTCTACGACTCGTGGATCGTCAACAACAACGTCGGCTCCACCGGGCCGAACCTGTCCGTGGAGAGCGGCCCGCTGCGCATCATCGGCAACCACCTCAACGGAACCCCCACGCACAACATCGAATTGCGCGGCAACAAGAACCTCACCATCGTCGCCAACATCTGTGAGGGGTCGCGCCGCGAGGCCATCATCTACACCATGCCGGCGTGGCTCGACTCGGACGCACCGCACGTGCAGATCGTAGGCAACAACATCACCAACGGCGGCAAAGGATCACCGGAGGCCTATCCGGCCATCGGTATCTACGCCCGCGACGCCGAGCACCGTGTCCGCGGGTTCAACATCACCGGCAACCTGTTCGCCTGCGAGGACGACGGTGCCGGCTGGTCGCACGCAGTGGCCGCCGAACACGTCGATGACCTGTCGATCTCCGGAAACCAATGGGACGACCACGGATTCGCCACCGCCGCGGTACGCGGCACAGGGCGCAACCTGGCCATCGCCGGCAACACCTCGGCCAATACCGGGGCACGGGTGGTGGCCACCGTCGCCGGCCCGCTCACCCTGGCCTGCGCCCCGGGCACCGACTACGTGTACTTCCTGGCGGCCGGAGCGCGGCCGAAAATGCCTGCTGCCCAAGGTAATACGAGCCGCTACACGTGCAAGAACGTCAGTGACGGCGACATCGCAGTCGCGGGCGTGACGTTGGCGCCGGGCGACGCCGTGGAGCTGCTGTCCGACGGGCACACGTGGCAGGCGCTGTAGCCGCCTCAGACCTGCGAGTCGGGGAAGGCGATGACCGACAGGAACCGGATCGGCACCTCGATCAGGTCCACCGGCCCGTGGGCCCCCTCACCGTCGAGTTGTAGCGAGTCACCCGGGTGCAACCGGTACACCGAGCGGCTGTGCGCGTAATCCATGACACCGGAGAGCGCGTAGATGAACTCGGTGCCGGGGTGCTGGAACAACGGATAGGTCTGGCTCTTCTCCGACAGCGTCACCAGCAGGCATTCCAGCCGCTTGTGCTCACCCCGCAGGGAGCCGAGAAGCTCGTACTCGTGGCCCTCCCTGCTGCCGTTGCGCACGATGCGGGCACCGGTACCGGCCTTGACAAATGCGGCCGGCCGCTCGACGTCGGCGCCGCGGAACAAACTGGTCACCGGCACATCCAAACCCCTGGCCAACAACGCCAGGGTGGACAGGCTCGGTGAGGTCTGGGCGTTCTCGATCTTCGACATCATCGCCTTGGAGATGCCCACCCGGGCCGCCATGTCGGCAACCGACAACCCCAGCTGTTGCCGGAGCTGACGCACGTTGCGTGCGATCGCCGCCTCGAACTCGAGTTCCGCGACCGGCTCGTTGGGTTCGCGGTCGCGAGCGGTTCCTGACTGGTTGCGGAGCAGATCCGTCACTAAGAGTGTCTATCGCATCTGGCCGGCACCCACATAGGGGTACGGGCTCTTCAGCAGCTCACCCTCGGCGAAGCGGGACAGTCGGAAGTCGGATTCCGGGACCCGTGGATCACTGCTGTGCCCGTCGACCACCAGGTCGGCGACCAGCAGCCCGACCGCCGGCGCGATCTTGAAACCGTGGCCGCTGAACCCGGCCGCCACGAACAGACCGTCCGGGCCGCCCGGCGAGATCACCGGGTTCCAGTCGGGTGTGACGTCATAACAGCCGGCGTAGCTGGTGGCGATGGACGCGTCGGTGAACCCGGGGAAGCGGGTGCCCACCTTGTCGACGGTGAGGTCGACGAAGTCCTCGGTGGCCCGGTTGAGGTAGTTGTCGGGGTCCGCCGTTGCGACGTCGGACAGGTCGCTGTTGCCGAACAGGACATCCCCGCCGACCTCCGGGCGCACGTACTGCAGCGACACCAGGTCGGAGAACACCGGCACCGGTCCCAGCTCCACCCCGGGGGAGATCATGACGATCTGTTCGCGGACCACCCGGATCGGAACGTCCACGCCGTAGGGCGCCAGGAACGCACTCGTCCACACCCCGGTCGCGACGACGACGGTGCCCGCGATGATCTGACTGCCGTCGGCCAGTTGCACACCGGTGACCGTGTCGCCGTCGGTGAGCAGGCCGCTCACCGTGGCCCCCTGCCGGATCCGCACGCCGGCGGCGCGCGCCGCCACCGCGAACGCCTGGGCGGTCTGGTAGGCGTCCCCGTAGCCGCCGCGGGCTTCCCAGCCGAATGCGGCGAACGGCGACAGGTCGGCGAACGGCCACAGCCGGGCCACCTCGGCGGAGTCGATCTCCTCGGTCTGCACACCGACGGCACGTTGGGCGGCAAGGCTTTTGCGCAGTGATTCGACGTTGGGTTCGCCGACGCCGACGACGTAGCCGGTCTGCCGGAAGCCGATGTCGGTGCCGAAGATCTCCTGCGCCTTCTCGAACACCTCCAGCCCGATCGTCGCCATGGCGGCCAGCGAGCTCACCCCGTAGTGGCAGCGCACGATTCCGCTGGACTTGCCCGTCATGCCGGAGCCGACCGTGTTGCGTTCGAGCACAACCACATCGGTGATGCCGCGCTGGCTGAGCGCCCACGCGGCGGCGCACCCCTCGATACCGCCGCCCACGATGACGATGTCGGCCGTGTCGCTCACAGCCCCGCTCCGGGAATCCAGGACGTGCCCGCCAGCGGGACCCGGGCCATCGCGGCGGCCTCGATGGTGACCGCCACCAGATCCTCGGGTTCCAGATGCCGAAGGTGGGCCTTGCCGCAGGCCCGGGCAATCGTCTGGGCCTCCATCGTCAGCACACGCAGATAGTTGGCCAGCCGGCGCCCGCCCTCCACTGGATCCAGCCGCGAAGCCAGTTCGGGGTCCTGGGTGCTGATACCGGCCGGATCACGGCCGTCCTGGAAGTCGTCGTAGAAACCGGCTGCGCTGCCGAGCTTTTCGTACTCGGCCGCATACCGGGGGTGATTGTCGCCCAGCGCGATCAACGCCGCGGTGCCGATTGCGACGGCATCGGCTCCCAGGGCCATCGCCTTGGCGACGTCGGCGCCGCTGCGGATCCCGCCGGAGACGATCAGCTGGACTCCCTTCTTCCCCGTCGCTCCGCTCGCCCCGGTACGGTGCACACCGAGTTCGGTCAGCGCCTGAACCGCCTGCGGCAGCGCGGCCAGGGTGGGGATACCGACGTGCTCGATGAAGACGTCCTGAGTAGCGGCCGTGCCGCCCTGCATGCCGTCGACGACCACGACGTCGGCACCGGCGGCCACCGCCAGCTTCACGTCGTAGTAGGTGCGGGTGGCACCGACCTTGACGTAGATGGGCTTCTCCCAGTCGGTGAGCTCACGCAGCTCGTTGATCTTGATGGTCAGGTCGTCGGGTCCGGTCCAGTCCGGGTGCCGGCAGGCCGAGCGCTGGTCGATCCCCTCGGGCAGCGTGCGCATCGACGCGACCCGCTCAGAGATCTTCTGGCCCAGCAGCATTCCGCCGCCCCCGGGCTTGGCACCCTGGCCCAGCACGACCTCGATGGCGTCGGCCTTACGCAGGTCATCGGGATTCATCCCGTACCGCGACGGAAGATACTGGTAGACAAGGTACTTCGACTGACCGCGTTCCTCGGTGGTCATGCCGCCGTCGCCGGTTGTGGTCGACGTTCCGACCTCACTGGCACCGCGGCCGAGTGCCTCCTTGGCCGGGCCGGACAGCGCGCCGAAGGACATCCCGGCAATGGTGACCGGGATGTCGAGGTGCAGGGGATGTTTGGCGTGCCGGTCGCCCAGGACGACGTCGGTGTCGCAACGCTCCCGGTAGCCCTCGAGTGGATACCGGGACATCGATGCACCGAGGAACAACAGGTCGTCGAAATGGGGCAGGGGGCGTTTGGCGCCCCAGCCGCGGATGTCGTAGATGCCGGTCTCGGCCGCCCGTTGGATGGCGGCGATCGTGGCGCGGTCGAAGGTGGCGGATTCGCGCAGGCCCAGCCGGGCCCGGTCATCGTAGGTGTATGTCATCAATAAACCGATGCGTTGTCGATGTGGAAGTGGTAGAGGGTGCGGGCCGAGCCGTAGCGCGAGTATGAGGAGGTGTCGTCGTCGTCGTATCCGGCGGCCTTGAGTAAGCGGGCGAGTTCTTCGTGGTGTTCGGCGCGCATCTCCTTGGCGATGCAATCCGCTCCGAGAGAGGCGATCTCGCCGCGGACGTACAGCCGCGCTTCGTAGATCGAGTCGCCGAGAGCTTCGCCGGCGTCGCCCCGGATCACCAGCCGGCCGGCCTGGGCCATGAACGCGCTCATGTGTCCGACGTTGCCGCCGACGACGATGTCGACCCCCTTCATGGAGATGCCGCACCGTGCCGCGGCATTGCCTTCGATCACCAGCAGCCCACCGTGTGCGGTCGCCCCGGCCGATTGCGACGCGTTGCCCTTGACCCAGACGGTGCCGCTCATCATGTTCTCGGCCACTCCGGTCCCGGCGTTGCCGTTGACGATGACCTCGGCCTGCTGGTTCATTCCGGCCGCGTAGTAGCCGACATGGCCGTCAACGGTGACCCGCAACGGTGCGTCGAGGCCCACCGCGACGTTGTGGGCGCCGGCCGGGTTGGCGATGCGGAACTCGCCGGAGACGTCCGGTGCATGCAGGGCGGAGTTCACCGCGCGCAGCGGTACGGACCCCAGATCGAAGGTCGTCACCGTGTCCATGCGTAGACCACCTCCGGTTCGGGCTCCCAGATCGCCGCCTTCTCGACACCGGGCAGGCCCGCCAGCGCGCGGTACTCACTGGCCATGGCCACCCAGTCGTCGGTCTCGGCGATGACGGCGGGCTTGCAGGCGATCGCGTCGCGCACGACGGCGAACGAGTCATGGTTGGACACCAGCAGCGTGTAGAACCCGTCGAAGGTGGTGCAGAGTTCCTTCAAGGCGGTCTCGACGTCGCGGCCCGCGGCCAGCTGCTCGGCGACGAACCGGGCGCCGACCTCGGTGTCGTTCTCGCTGTCGAAGGCGACACCGCGGGCGATCAGGTCCCGGCGGATCGTGGCGTGGTTGGCGAACGAGCCGTTGTGCACCAAACACTGCCCGGGGCCCACGGCATACGGATGGGCGCCGGCCGGTATGACCGCGGATTCGGTGGCCATCCTGGTGTGCCCCACGCCCTGCCAGCCCTGAGCACCGGCCAGTGTCCAGGCGTCGGCGAGGGCTCGCGGATGCCCGACTCCCTTGAATACAGCCAGATCCCGGCCGAAACCGGCGACCAGAGCATTCGGGTAGTGCGCGGTCACGGCGGCGCGCAACGTCTCCGCTTCGACCTCTGCCGAGACCAGTAGCGTCTCGTCTACCCGGTGCGCGGACACCGCGGTGGCCAGGGCGGCCCGCAGTGCCGCGGTGACGTCTTCGGTACCGTCCTCGATATCGAGGACCGAAACCGTGCTCTGCCCCGGCGGTGACCACCGGGGGTCGCCGTAGACGGCTACCCCGGCTGAATCACTTCCGCGGCCGGACATTTCGCACAGCATCCCTGTCAGCAGCTCCCCGAGCCGGGGATAGAGCCCAGGGTTGCGAAGGTGAAGACCCACGATTCCGCACATAGCGTGTCCTTTCTCGCTCTCGCCTTTAGAAAGCGGTCAGGTACTGGTCGACTTCCCACGTGCTCACGGCACTGTGGTAGGCGAAGAACTCGTCGCGTTTGATGCCCGCGAAGTAGGCGGCCACGCCGTCACCGACGGTGTCGAGAACACCTGTGACCACCGGGTCGCCGACCAACTCGTCGACGGCATGCAGCAGCGTCGGTGGCAGCGCGGAGCGGCCGTCACCGTTGCCGATGGCACCGGGATCCAGACTGCGTTTGATGCCGTCGATACCCGCCCCCAGGGCGGCGGCGATGGCCAGGTAGGGATTGGCCGATCCGTCGCCGCCACGCAACTCGATGCGCTGGGAGTCCGGTACCCGGATGTAGTGGGTCCGGTCGTTGCCGCCGTAGGTGGGCAGCCTGGGTGCCCACGAGGCGCCCGATGCGGTCGTCATAGCACCGGTTCGCTTGTAGGAGTTCACTGTTGGGCCGACGATGGCCTGCAGCGCGCAGGCGTGGTCGAGGATGCCCCCGATGAACGCATAGGCGGTCGCCGACAGGCCGAGGCCGCGGTCGTCGCCGTCCTCGGGGAACACCGGCGTGCCGGCACTGGTCAGTGACAGGTGCAGGTGCATGCCGCTGCCGGTGCGGTCGGCGAACGGCTTGGGCATGAAGGTGGCGATCATGCCGCGCTCGGCGGCGATCATCGATAGCAGGTAGCGCAGGGTCACCACGCGATCGGCCGTGGTCAGTGCGTCGGCGAACTGGAAGTTCTGCTCGAACTGGCCGTTGCCGTCCTCGTGGTCGTTGGCGTAGTTCGACCAGCCGAGGGTGTTCATGGCCGTCGAGATCGCGGTGAGGTGGTCGTACATGCGGGTCACGCCGCGCGCGTCATAGCAGGGCTGGGCGGCGGTGTCCGCGACGTCGGCGGTCGCCAGAGCTCCGTCGGCGCCACGGGTCAGCAGGAAGTACTCGACCTCGGCTCCCACCCAGGGTTCGTACCCGGCGTCGGCGGCGCGCTGGATCAGAGACTTCAGGATGACCCGCGGGGCATACGGCCACGGGTTGCCCTCGACGTGCGGATCGCAGTGCACGATGGCCAGCCCCTCCTTGATGAAGGGGATCGGGGTGAACGAGGCGACGTCGGGGATCGCCATGATGTCCGGGTCTTTGGGCTCCTGGCCCATCGCTCCGACCGCGTATCCCGCGAATCCGACTCCCTCGGTGGCCAGCAGCTCGACTGCTTCCACCGGAACCAGCTTGGCGCAGGGCTTTCCACGCAGATCGACGAACAGCGCGAGGATGAACTTGGTTGCCGATGACTCGGCCAGCTCGGCAAGGGTGGTGGGGGACATGTTCTCCAACAACTTCGTTCGGGGTGTCAGTGGGGGAGGGACGAGCCGGGCGCGCTGGGTGAAGGTGCGCGCCCGGCTCGGGTCCTCAGGCGTACTCGAGCTCGTACGCCGGATCGCGATGCACGTGGGCGTCGATACCCTTCTCCTCGACCTCGGAGGAGATCCGGATACCCATGGTCTTCTTGATGACCCATGCGATGGCGAAAGCGATCGTGAACGAATAGACCATCACCGCGCCTGCAGCGACCGCCTGGCGCCACAGCTGGTCGAAGCCGCCGCCGTAGAACACGCCGTTGACCTTGTTCGGCATGCTGTCACTGGCCAGGAACCCGATCAGCAAGGTCCCGATGACACCACCGACGAGGTGTACGCCGACGACATCGAGGGAGTCGTCGTAGCCGAACTTCTCCTTGAGTCCCACGGCGTAGGGGCAGATCGCGCCGGCGACCAGGCCGAGGATGATCGCACCGACCGGGGTCACCGAACCACAGGCCGGGGTGATGGCGACCAAGCCGGTGATGGCACCCGCGGCGGCGCCCACACCGGTGACGTGGCCGTCCTTGATCTTCTCCACCGCCAGCCAGGCCAGGGTGGCAGCACAGGTGGCGACGAACGTGGTGACCATGACGATGGCGGCCGAGTTGCCCGCGGCCAGCGCCGAACCGCCGTTGAACGCATACCAGCCGGCCCACAGCAGCCCGGCACCGAGCAGCGTCAGCGGGACGTTGTGCGGCTTGCGCAGCTTGCCCCAGCTGGCGCCCTTGCCGAGCACGATGGCCACCGCCAGCGCGGCTGCACCGGCGTTGATGTGCACTGCGGTACCGCCCGCGAAGTCAATTGCCTTGAGGTTGTTGGCAATCCAGCCGCCGACCGAGTCGGGAGTGACGACACCGTTGAAGGCGAACACCCAGTGCGCGACGGGGAAGTAGACCAGAACCGCCCACACGGTCGCGAACACCATCCAGGCCGCGAACTTCATCCGGTCGGCGGCCGCACCGGAGATCAGCGCCACGGTGATCGCGGCGAACAGCGCCTGGAACAACGCGAACAAACTGACCGGCAGCCCGGAGATGGTGGTCTGCGGCTCCAGCAGATCCTTCATGCCGGCGAATTCGGTGACACTGCCGACGAATCCGCCGTAGGTGTTGCCGAACGTCATGGAGAAGCCGAACAGCACCCAGAGCACGCCGACGATGGCCACGGCGCCAAACGTCATCATCATCATGTTGGTCGAGCTCTTGACCGAGACCATGCCGCCGTAGAACAGCGCGAGGCCCGGGATCATCATCGTCAGCCCGATGATGCAACACAGCATGAATGCCGTGGTCCCTGTATCCATTGAATCTCCTGCGAGGTGGGCGGCCCGTGCACGTAGGGCCGTTCACTAGCAGTGAACAATGTTTCTGTTACGTAGACTTCCGCGCGGTGTTGCCGCCGGGTTAACGATTCACCCCGCGGCTACGCTCAACGGTCATGCGCCGCCCGCCCCGCTGGACCCTCACCGTCATCGTGCTCGTGATCGCGGCCGGGTTCGCCGCCTGGACGTACTTCGACAAGCCGCCGGAGAAGTGCAAGCCGGTGATCGACATGCTGAGTTTCAACAAGAGCCAGTCCGAGCTCATCCAATCCAAAGGCGGCTCCGGCGTGCCCACCGCCGCTGAGGACATCCTCTATCAGCAGTGGGCCGACGGGATGGCCGAGCGATCCCAGAAGGTCAACGACCCCGGATTGGCGGCCCAGGCCACCCAACTGGCGCAGTTGATCAACGAGTTCGTCTCGGATCTGCCCAAGGTGCGGGCCGAGAAAGACAACCGGGCCCCGGGTGCCCCGGCGCCGGTGATCGTCTTCCAGATGTCGGCGCTCAGCGATCAGATCACCGACGTGACCAACCAGCTGTCAAAGACCTGTTCCTGACCAGTTGAGCACCACATCCTCCAACTCCAGCCGCTCGCGGGGCCGGGAGTCACGGTCGAGGATCTCCGGCGCCATCGCGTCATAGTCACCGAGTGCGCCGACAGCGACCATGATCAGCGGCCGCACCCCGTCGGACAGCCCGAACACCGAGGCGGCGGCCTCCACATCGAAACCGGCCATCGGATGGGCGATCAACCCCTGGGACACCGCCTCGATCGCCAGGTTGGCCGCTGCCGCTCCGGCATCGACCGCGGAGTACAGCGCGGTGCGCTCGTCCTCGCCCTCGTCGGCGCACAGCAGGATCAGGGCACCGGCCGCCTTCGCGTAGCTGTTGCCCCGTCTCAGTAGGCCCGACAGTGCTTGACACGCCTCATCTCCCCGCCGGCCGACCACGAACCGCACCGGCTGGCGATTTCCCCAGGTCGCAGCCCACCGGGCAGCCTCCAGCAGGGCGGTCAGCTGCTCGTCGGTGACGACGGCGTCGGGGTCGAAGGCCCGGGGACTCCACCGGGCTGCGATCGGCGGGTGCACCGGCACCCGGGTGTGAGCGTGGCGGTCGGAGGGTTGATCGGGCACCGCTGGGACGTTACCGCCGATCTCGGCGGGAAAAGCAGGTGTGCGTACCCCTTATCCTTATGGGCGAACCCACGCTTTCAGAAAGGGCAGACAGTGGCGCTCGTCGTGCAGAAGTACGGCGGATCCTCGGTGGCCTCCGCCGAGCGGATTCGTCGGGTGGCCGAGCGCATCGTCGAGACGAAGAAGCAGGGCAACGACGTCGTCGTCGTGGTTTCCGCGATGGGCGACACCACCGACGAACTGCTCGATCTGGCTCGCCAGGTCTGCCCGGCGCCGCCACCGCGCGAGCTGGACATGCTGCTCACCGCCGGCGAGCGGATCTCGAATGCCCTGGTCGCCATGGCCATCGAGTCACTCGGTGCGCACGCCCGCTCCTTCACCGGATCGCAGGCCGGCGTGATCACCACCGGCACCCATGGCAACGCCAAGATCATCGACGTCACCCCGGGCCGGCTGCGCGCCGCGCTCGACGAAGGGCAGATCGTCCTCGTCGCGGGCTTCCAGGGCGTCAGCCAGGACAGCAAGGACGTCACCACGCTGGGCCGGGGCGGGTCGGATACCACCGCGGTCGCCCTGGCCGCCGCACTGCACGCCGATGTCTGCGAGATCTACACCGATGTCGACGGCATCTTCACCGCCGACCCCCGCATCGTGCCCAACGCCCGCCGGCTGGACACCGTCAGCTTCGAGGAAATGCTCGAGATGGCGGCATGCGGCGCCAAGGTGCTCATGCTGCGGTGCGTGGAATACGCCCGCCGCTACCACGTTCCGATTCATGTCCGGTCGTCGTACTCCGACAAGCCCGGCACGATCGTCACCGGATCTATCGAGGACATCCCCATGGAAGACGCCATCCTGACCGGAGTAGCCCACGATCGCAGTGAGGCCAAGGTCACCGTCGTCGGCCTGCCCGACGTGCCCGGCTACGCAGCCCGGGTGTTCCGCGCCGTCGCCGACGCCGACGTCAACATCGACATGGTGTTGCAGAACATCTCCAAGGTCGAGGACGGCAAGACCGACATCACCTTCACCTGCTCGCGCGACGTCGGGCCGACGGCGGTGGAGAAGCTCGCCTCGCTGCAGAGCGAGATCGGCTTCACCAAGGTGCTCTACGACGACCACATCGGCAAGGTGTCGCTGGTCGGCGCGGGTATGCGCAGCCACCCCGGCGTCACCGCCACGTTCTGTGAGGCACTGGCCGAAGTCGGCGTCAACATCGAGCTGATCTCCACCTCCGAGATCCGAATCTCGGTGCTGGTCAAGGATTCCGAACTAGACAAGGCCGTCGCGGCACTGCATGAGGCGTTCGGACTCGGCGGCGCGGAAGAAGCCGTCGTCTACGGCGGGACGGGGCGGTAATGGTGAATCTCGGAGTTGTCGGAGCGACCGGCCAGGTCGGTCAGGTCATGCGCGCTCTGCTCGAGGAACGCGACTTCCCGGTGACCAGCGTGCGGTTCTTCGCCTCGTCGCGCTCGGCGGGCAAGAAGCTGCCGTTCCGCGGCCAGGAGATCGAGGTCGAGGACGCCGAGACCGCTGACCCCAGTGGCCTTGACATCGCGCTGTTTTCGGCTGGCGCGACGATGTCGCGGGTGCAGGCGCCGCGGTTCGCCGCCGCCGGTGTGGTCGTGATCGACAACTCCTCGGCGTGGCGCAAGGACCCGGACGTTCCGTTGGTGGTCTCCGAGGTCAACTTCGACAGGGATGCGGCTAATCGGCCCAAGGGCATCATCGCCAACCCGAACTGCACCACCATGGCCGCGATGCCGGTGCTCAAGGTGCTGCACGACGAAGCCCAACTGGTCCGCATGATCGCCGCGACGTACCAGGCGGTTTCGGGCAGTGGGCTGGCCGGGGTGGAAGAGCTTGCCTCGCAGGCCCGTGCGGTCATCGACGGCGTCGAGGAGTTGGTGCACGATGGCTCCGCGCTGGATTTCCCGCCGCCGAGCAAGTACGTCGCCCCGATCGCCTTCAACGTGGTTCCGTTGGCCGGTGCGCTGGTCGACGACGGCTCGGGTGAGACCGACGAGGATCAGAAGCTGCGCAACGAGAGCCGCAAGATCCTCGGCATCCCCGACCTTGCCGTCAGCGGCACGTGTGTGCGGGTTCCGGTGTTCACCGGTCACTCGCTGTCGATCAACGCCGAGTTCGCCCAACCGATCTCACCGGAGCGCGCCGCCGAGCTGCTGGCCGACGCGCCGGGTGTGACGCTGGTCGACGTGCCGACGCCGCTGGCCGCCGCGGGAGTGGACGACACCCTGGTGGGCCGGATCCGCCGCGATCCCGGTGTTGCCGACGGTCGTGGCCTCGCGCTGTTCCTCTCCGGGGACAACCTGCGAAAAGGTGCGGCGCTCAACACCATCCAGATCGCCGAGCTGCTGGCCGCACAGCTTTGACCCCCGCACGCCGAAACGGGAGTTTGGGCGTGAAACTGCGAGTGGCATGCGCCATTTCGTCGATCTCGATACTGGTTCCATCTGCCGTCGCGGCCGCCGATCCGCCGAGCCCGGTGCCGGGTCCGGTGCTGCCGCCGCTGGGGCTGGGTCAGGTGGTGCTCATCGGTCCGACCGCGGGTACCGGTACACCGACGCGCGACTACGGTATCGGCGCCACCGATCTGTGCGAATTCATGGAATTCCCAACCGAATTGCTGCAGATCTGCGGTGACAGCTTCGCCGGTCAGGGAGTCGGCTTCGGCGGCTGGTTCTCGCCGGTGGCGCTGCGGGTGGCCGGTGACTCCGTCGACGACCCGGACGGCGTGCGCTACACCGGTGTCACCGGGGTGGACACGCCACTGCTGGCCGATGCCGCCGCGCCGGGATCCTCACAACTGCCCGCGGGCGTCGTCTCGATCAACCGGCAGAACTATCTTTTGGTGACCACCACCAAGAACCTGGTGCCGCAAACCTCTCGCCTGGTGAAAGCCGAAGCGGGCCGGGCAGGGTGGCAGACGGTGCCGGGATCGGTACGCAAGGCGGATTACGCCGACGGCCGTCAGACCCAGATCAGCGGCTACTACGACCCGATCCCCGCGCCGGACTCCCAGACCGGCTGGGTCTACATCGTCGCCAACAACTTAGCGCACCGGACCGGCGGTGCTCTATCGGGTTGTGCCGCAATCGTTCACGGACAGGAGCCGCTGGCAGGGCTGGGCGGCAGGGGCCGGCTGGAACAAGCCCCCGACACCGCTGTGGCCGGACCGGGTGGGGGAGATGAGCATCCGCCAGATCGACGGCAAGACGGTCCTGTCCTACTTCAACGCCAGCACCGGCAACATGGAGGTCCGAGTCGCCTACGACCCGACCGGGCTGGGCAGCGCACCGGTGACCACGGTGGTGCGGGCGGGGCAGTGGCCCGAGCCGGCAGACGCCCTGCCGGCATCCGGCGACAACCAGCTGGCGCAGCCCTACGGCGGCTACATCTCGCCGGGGTCCACGCTGGAGGAGGTGCGGGTGTTCGTCAGCCAGTGGAATACCGCGCCGCGCGACCGCGCGCCGTATCGGGTGCTGCAGTTCGCGGTGAACCCGGTCAAACCCTGGGACAACTGAGAACCGTCACCGACAACGCCACACCCGTGTTTGACGAGTGTGTTAATAAAGACCATGGTTTCCGGCGAGCGGTTCCGCTCGTGACCGATGCCGTGATCCTGATCCTGACGGGCGTCGTGGCGGCGTTCCTCAATACCGCGGCGTCCAGCGGATCAGCGGTGTCCATCCCGGTCATGATCATGCTCGGTGTCGAACCGGTCATCGCCAATGCCTCCAACCGGCTTTCGATCGTCATCGGATGTGCAACGGCCGCATGGGCATTCCACCGTGCCGGGCATCTGCCGTGGCGGGACGCAATCAGGTTCGCAGTCCCGGTGGCCGTGGGGGCTCTGCTGGGAGCATCCCTGGCCTCGATGTTCGACGACGTCCGCACCACGAACCTCGTGATCGTCGCGGTCGTCGTGGCGCTGCTGCTGCTGTTCGCCAACCCCGCGAAATGGCTGTCCGCCGATCGCACCGATCGACCCCCCAACCGGGGACCGCTCGTGCTGGGCCTGATGGGTTTCGTCGGGCTGTGGGCGGGGCTCATCGCCGTGGATTCCGGAACCTACGCCCTGGCCGTGCTGGTGTTGGCCGGCCGCTTTCCCATCCGCGAAGCCAACGCGATCAAGGTGACCGCGCTGGGCATCGCCGCGCTCGTATCGCTCGTCGTCTTCTCGGACAAGGGTGAGATCGACTGGCGGGTAGCAGTTCTGCTCGCGGTCGGCAGTGTCGTCGGTGCCTTCCTGGGCGCTCGTCTGGCGCTGGGGCCGCACGCTGCCAAATGGGTGTTCCGGCTTCTGGTCCTGGTTCTGGTCCTCGAGGCTGCACACCTGGCCCTGGGCGTGTGGGCGCCCGAGCTGTTGGGGCCGTGGACGCACACCTCCCGCTGAACTCAGCGGCTGTCGCGCTTGGCCTGCCGTCGCGCGCCCGCCGCTTTCGACCCGGCCTCGCGCTTCTTGCGGCCCGGGGACTTACGGGTTTCGTCCACCCGGGCCCGCCCGAGCGACTTCACCTTGCCTGCGCCCTTGGCGGGCGGCGCCGGAGCTGAGCTTTCCTGACGCGCCCGGGCCAGCCGCTCCGCTTTGAGCTCGCGGGCGCTGCGGGTGGCGGCGATACCGAGCTGCTTGCTCACCCGCCCCAGCGCGCCTTCGAAGATCTCGGCCTTCGTGCCGTTGCGCTCGTTGGCGGATCGGGCCGCGCCACGCGCGCCTTTCGACGACACCTTGGCCGCACCCTTTCGGCGGTAAAGCCCGACGTACTTGTTGCGGGCACGCCGAATCCTGCGGTGCAGTTCCAGCAGCGCGTCCTCGTCGAGGTCGGTCAGCTCGGCTGGCTCGGTCTCACGGATCAACAGGAACTCGGCCTCGGTCAGGGAGGTGAGCAGCTTGGTCATCCATGCTTCATAGCGCGTCGGGAACCGGTTGCGTGCCGGAACGGCCGCGCAGGCCTGGATCCGTCATTCACATCCTTTTCAAAGCCGCTTCCTACGGCGCACTGGGTGCGCGGCTCGCATGATCGAAGGATGACCGATACACCAGAGCGGGTCGACGAACCCGCCACCGGCCCCGTAGCCACCCTGCCCCCACCCCCGCCACCGGTCTACGTCGAGCCGGCGCGCAACGACCGGCCCAACCGGCTCTATCAGGTGGCCGCCTGGGTCGCGATCGTCGCGGGCGTCATCTTCATCGTCGGTGCGGTCTTCTTCACCGGATTCGCGCTCGGCAGGCACAGCGGATACGACGGTGGCTGGCGCCACCACGGCAACTCCGAGTTCCGCGATCGCGGCGGCCCGCCGATGTTCCCCATGCCGATGGGTCCGATGGGTCCGATGGGCCCGGGCGGCCCCGGTGGTTTCGGCGGCCCAGGCTTCGGACCCGGGCCCGGCGGCCCGGGCGGCCCCGGCTTCGGACCGATGATGCCCGGTGGCGGCGGCCCGGGAGCCACCGCGACCCCGGCACCTCGCCCCTGACCTGATACCGACGAGAGCCCAGTGCGCCGCGCTGGGCTCTCGTCGCTGTCTGGGGCAGAACCTGCCGAAGTGGGTACACCCACGGACATGACTGAGAAGTACGCAACCACCGACGCCGGCGCTCCGGTGCCCAGCTTCGAACACTCCCTGACCGTCGGGTCCGACGGCCCGATCCTGCTGCAGGACCACTACCTCATCGAGCAGATGGCCAACTTCAACCGGGAGCGCATCGCCGAGCGTCAGCCGCACGCCAAGGGCGGTGGGGCGTTCGGCCACTTCGAGGTGACCCAGGACGTCACGGCGTTCACCCGGGCCGCGGTGTTCGCCCCCGGCACCAAGACCGAGATGGTGGCCCGGTTCTCGACGGTCGCCGGCGAGCGCGGCAGCCCAGACACCTGGCGGGACCCGCGCGGCTTCTCGCTGAAGTTCTACACCTCAGAAGGCAACTTCGACATGGTGGGCAACAACACGCCGGTGTTCTTCATCCGCGACCCGATGAAGTTCCAGAACTTCATCCGATCGCAAAAGCGGTTGCAGTCCAGCAATCTTCGCGACCACCACATGCAGTGGGACTTCTGGACGCTGTCACCGGAATCCGCCCACCAGGTCACCTGGCTGATGGGGGACCGGGGAATCCCCAAGACCTGGCGGCACATGAACGGCTACTCCAGCCACACCTACAGCTGGGTCAACCGCGCCGGTGAGCTGTTCTGGGTGAAGTACCACTTCAAGAGTGACCAAGGGGTCGACCACCTCACGCAGGAGGAGGGCGACCAGATGGCCGGCACCGACGGCGACGCTCATCAGCGGGACCTGTTCGACACCATCGAAAGCGGTGATTTCCCGAGCTGGACCCTGCACGTCCAGATCATGCCGTTCGAGGATGCCAAGACCTACCGGTTCAACCCCTTCGACCTGACCAAGGTGTGGCCGCACAGCGACTACCCGCTGCACGAGGTAGGCCGGATGACGTTGAACCGCAACGTCACCGACTATCACGCGCAGATCGAGCAGGCCGCCTTCGAACCGAACAACATCGTGCCCGGGACCGGTCTGAGCCCCGACAAGATGCTGCTGGCCCGGGGATTCTCCTACAGCGACGCTCACCGGCACCGGCTCGGGGTGAACTACAAGCAGATTCCGGTGAACACGCCGAAGGTGGAGGTGCACAGCTACTCCAAGGACGGGGCGATGCGGATCGCCAACGTCACCGACCCCGTCTACGCGCCGAACTCGATGGGTGGGCCGCAGGCCGATCCGGCGCGTGCGGCCGAGGTGCACTGGGCCTCCGACGGGGACATGGTGCGAATTGCATACGCCTTGCGTCAAGAGGACGACGACTGGGGCCAGGCCGGCTCACTTGTTCGTGAGGTGCTCGACGATGCGGCCCGAGAACGTCTGGCGCACAACATCATCGGCCACGTCTGCAAGGGCGTGAAGGAGCCGGTGCTGTCGCGGGTGTTTGAGTACTGGCGCAACGTCGACCCGGATCTGGGTAAGGCCGTCGAGGAGGGTGTGCGCGCGAACCTCGGCGAGTAGGGCACGCCGACGATTGCTGGCATGATCGACTGCATGCGCCAGGAGGTCAGCCACACCGCCGCGGCGGTCGTCGCGCTGGCGGCCGCGCTCGCGCTGGCCGCACCGGCGCCGGCCCGCCCGTCAGACCCGGGAGTGGTGTCCTACGCGGTGCTCGGCAAGGGGTCGGTCGGCAATATCGTCGGCGCGCCGATGACGTGGGAGTCGGTGTTCACCGATCCGGTCCAGGCGTACTGGGTGGACCTGCCGGTCTGCAACAACTGGGCCGACATCGGCCTGCCCGAGGTGTTCTACGACCCGGATCTCGCCTCGTTCAACGGCGCGGTGACCCAGACCTCGGCCACCGACCAGAACCATCTGGTCAAGCAGGCGATCGGGGTGTTCGCCACCCCTGAGGCCGCCGGTCGCGCCTACCACCGTGTCGTCGACCGCACCGTCGGTTGCTCGGGTCAGACCACGGCCATGCACCTCGAGGACGGCACCGCCGAGGTGTGGTCGTTCAGCGGAGCGGCGCCGAGCGCCACCGACGCGGTCTGGGTCAAGCAGGAAGCCGGTGTCGATCGGCGCTGTTTCACCCAGACCAGGCTGCGGGAGAACGTGCTGCTCCAGGCCAAGGTCTGTCAGTCCGGCAACGGCGGTCCTGCGGTCAATGTGCTCGCCGGAGCGATGCAGAACACGCTGGGTCAATAGCAGTAACGGCGCCGGAGTTTGGGTACACGTCACAGACGTGTTGCTCGATCAGCGGGGAGTTTTGTCGGTGCGGGCTGGAAGATGGAGCTCATGACGTTCGTCGTCACGTCCCAACCGGGCCGAGCGCAGCGCGGGCCGGGGGTTGACGAGCGCGTTCTGGCCGATGCCAACGCGGCCGCTGCCCACATCGCCGGGGCTTGTCTGCGCGACGGCCCGATCGGACGGGTCGGCCTGGAACTCGAGGCGCACTGCTTCGACCTCGACGATCCGCACCGCCGCCCCGGCTGGGCCGAGCTGCGTGAGGTGATCGCCTCGGTGCCCCGTCTCGCCGGAGGCAGCGCCATCACCGTCGAGCCGGGTGGGGCGGTCGAACTGTCGGGGCCGCCGCTGGACGGCCCGCTCGCGGCGATCACCGCGATGACCGCCGACCGCGACGCCATTCGGTCGGTGTTCGACGACGCCGGGCTGGGCCTGGTGTTGCTGGGCGCCGACCCGTTGCGGCGCGCGCAGCGCATCAACCCCGGCGACAGGTATCAGGCGATGGAGAGCTACTTCGCCGGCAGCGGAACCGAGCGGGCGGCGGCGGCGATGATGACGTCGACGGCCTCGATGCAGATCAATCTCGAGGCCGGCCCCCAGAGCGGCTGGGCCGAGCGGGTGCGCCTGGCCCATGCGCTGGGCCCCACGATGATCGCCATCGCGGCGAACTCGCCGCTGCTGTCCGGCAAGTTCACCGGCTGGCAGTCCACCCGGCAACAGGTCTGGGGCCAGTTGGATTCCGCGCGCTGCGGGCCCATCCTCGGCGCCAGTGCCGACGATCCGTGCACCGACTGGGCCCGGTATGCGCTCAAGGCGCCGGTGATGCTGGTGCACACCCCGGACGCGGTGCCGGTGAGCACCCACGTACCGTTCGCCGACTGGGCTGACGACCTGGTCCGCCTCGGTGACCGGCAGCCCACCATCGCCGACCTCGACTACCACCTGACGACGCTGTTTCCCCCGGTGCGTCCGCGAGGCTGGCTGGAGATCCGCTACCTCGACAGCGTGCCCGACGCACTGTGGCCGGCCCTGGCGTTCCTGCTGGTGACTCTGCTCGATGACCCTCGGGCGGCGCAGGTGGCCGCCGAAGCGGTCGAACCGGTGTCGACGGCCTGGGACCTGGCGGCCCGCGTGGGTTTGGCCGACAAGCGGCTCTACGTCGCCGCGAACCAATGCGTCGCTGCGGTGGCGGATCGGGCGCCCGCGGAATTATCGGAGTCCATGCAGCGGTTGGTGCACAACGTGGAAGCCGGCCGAAGCCCCGCCGACGACGTCGCCGACCGGGTCATCGAGAGCGGAATCGTGCCTGCGGTTCGCCGGCTTGCCCGAGGCCAGCTGTGATCTCCCGCGAGGTATTGGCGCGCAACCTCGAGCGGGCGCGGCAGCGGACGCTGGTGCTCACCGACTTCGACGACGCCGAACTGCACCGCCAGTACAACCCGTTGATGAGCCCGCTGGTGTGGGACCTCGCCCACATCGGTCAGCAAGAAGAGCTGTGGCTCCTGCGTGACGGCAACCCGGACCGGCCGGGCATGCTGCCCACCAACATCGAAGGTCTCTACGACGCCTTCGTCCACACCCGGGCCAGCCGGGTCGAGCTGCCGTTGTTGTCCCCAGCCCAGTCCCGTGCCTACTGCGGCACCGTGCGCGCCGCGGTGCTCGACGCCCTCGACGCTGCGCCCGAGCACGACGGTGAACTCGCTTTCCGCTTCGGTCTGGTGATCAGTCACGAGAACCAGCACGACGAAACCATGTTGCAGGCGCTCAACCTGCGCGCGGGCGCCCCGATCCTCACCTCGCCCGCCGCCCTGCCGCCCGGCCGTCCCGGGGTGGCGGGAACATCGGTGCTCGTCGCCGGCGGTGAGTTCGTGCTCGGTGTCGACGCCGGGGACGAGCCGCTGTCCCTGGACAACGAGCGGCCCGCCCACTGGGTCGAGGTGCCGTCGTTTCGGATCGGGCGGGTGCCCGTCACCAACGGTGAGTGGCGGCAGTTCATCGACGACGGCGGCTACACCCAGCGGCAGTGGTGGTCGGCACGCGGCTGGGAGCATCGGATGCAGGCCGGCCTGAGCGCGCCGCAGTTCTGGAACCCTGACGGCAGCCGCACCCGGTTCGGCTACGTCGAGGAGATTCCCGCCGACGAACCCGTCCAGCATGTGACGTTCTTCGAAGCCGAGGCGTATGCGGCATGGGCGGGCGCACGGCTGCCCACCGAGATCGAATGGGAGAAGGCCTGCGCGTGGGACCCGTTGTCCGGCAAGCGCCGCCGCTACCCGTGGGGGGACGGCGAGCCGACCGCGCGCCTGGCCAACCTCGGCGCCGACGCACTACGCCCCGCTCCGGTCGGGGCCTACCCGCAGGGCGCCTCGGCCTACGGCGCCGAGCAGATGCTCGGTGACGTGTGGGAGTGGACCACCTCGGAGCTGCGGCCGTGGCCGGGATTCACCCCGATGATCTACCAGCGCTACTCCGAGCCCTTCTTCGGCGGGGACTACAAGGTTTTGCGCGGCGGGTCGTGGGCGGTGGCCGCCGACATCCTGCGGCCGAGTTTCCGCAACTGGGACCATCCGATCCGGCGGCAGATCTTCTCCGGTGTCCGACTGGCCTGGGACGCCTGATGTGCCGTCATCTGGGGTGGCTGGGCGAGCCGGTGTCGGTGGCCTCACTCGTGTTGGACCCGCCGTCGGGTCTACGGGTGCAGTCCTACGCCCCGCGCCGCCAGAAACACGGACTGCTCAACGCCGATGGCTGGGGCGTCGGGTTCTTCGACGGGACCGGCCCCGGCGGGCAGGTGCGACGCTGGCGCAGCGCATCACCGTTGTGGGGTGACGTGTCATTCGCCTCGGTATCGCCGGCGCTGCTCAGCGGGTGTGTGATCGCCGCGGTCCGCTCGGCCACCGTCGGGATGCCGATCGAACCCAGCGCATCGGCACCCTTCACCGACGGCCGCTGGTTGTTGTCGCACAACGGGATCGTCGACCGCGCCGTGCTGCCGGTCACCTCGGCGGCCGAGTCGACCGTCGACAGCGCCATCCTGGCCGCCCTGATCTTCGAGCGTGGACTGGACAACCTCGGCGACACCGTCGTCGAAGTCGCCGCCGCCGACCCCGGCGCACGGCTGAACATCCTGGCGGCCAACGGTTCCCGGCTGCTGGCGACAACCTGGGGGGATACGTTGTCGGTGCTCGAGCGGGCCGACGGGGTGGTGCTGGCGAGCGAACCCTATGACGACCACCCGGGCTGGCATGACGTTCCCGACCGCCACCTCGTCGAGGTCACCGAAGGCCGGGTGACGTGGACACCGCTGAAAGGATCGTCGTGACGTTCACGCTGTCCAACTTCCTGGCCGCCGACTCGGCGGCGCAGGCGCTACGCGACGACGTGCGCAGCGGGCTGCAGCAGAGCCCGAAGTCCTTGCCGCCCAAGTGGTTTTACGACGCCGTAGGTAGCGAGCTGTTCGACCAGATCACCCGGCTGCCCGAGTACTACCCGACCAGGGCGGAGGCGGCCATCCTGGGTGCCCAGTCAGCCGGCATCGCGCAGGCCAGCGGTGCCGACACTCTCGTCGAACTCGGCAGCGGCACCTCGGAGAAGACCAGGATGCTGCTGGCCGCCATGCGCGAGCACGGAGCGCTGCGCCGGTTCGTCCCGTTCGACGTCGACGCGGGCGTGCTGGAGTCCGCGGGGGAGGCGTTACAGGGCGAGTTCCCCGATCTCGAGATCGACGCCGTGTGTGGGGATTTCGAGGAACACCTGGCCAAGATCCCCGGCGGCGGGCGGCGGTTGTTCGTCTTCCTCGGATCCACCATCGGCAACCTCACGCCCGGGCCGCGCGCGGAGTTCCTGTCCTCGCTGGCCGACGTCCTGGAGCCCGGCGACTCGTTGCTGCTCGGCACCGATCTGGTCAAGGACGCCGACCGGCTGGTGCGCGCCTACGACGACAGCGCGGGCGTGACAGCGCGGTTCAACCGCAACGTGCTGGCCGTGGTGAACCGGGAGCTCAACGCAGATTTCGACGTCGAGGCGTTCGCTCACGTCGCCCGCTGGAACGCCGAGGCGGAACGCATCGAGATGTGGCTGCGCGCCGACGACGCACAACACGTTCACATCGCGGCGCTGGACCTCACCGTCGACTTCGGCAAGGGTGAGGAGATGCTCACCGAGGTGTCGTGCAAGTTCCGGCCGGACGCGGTCAGCCGGGAACTCTCCGAGGCAGGCCTGCGACGGACCCACTGGTGGACTGACCCGGCAGGTGATTTCGGCCTGTCGCTGGCGCTCAAGTGAGCACCCTGAGGGACCGCTGGCGTCAGGCCCGGCTGCCCTCGGCCGGTGTACATCTCGACAGCGCCGCCTGCTCACGCCAAACGCTGGCCGCGATCGAGGCGGCCGCGGCACACGCCCGCCACGAATCCGAGGTCGGCGGATACGTCGCCGCCGAAGCGGCAGCACCCGTGCTCGACGCCGGGCGCGCCGGTGTCGCCGCGCTGACCGGAATGTCGCCTGCTGACGTCATTTTCACGACCGGCTCGGGGAACTCGCTGGAATTGCTGCTCGGGGCGTGGCCGCTGGCCACGACGGTTGCCCACCTGCCCGGGGAGTACGGACCCAACCTCGCCCAGTTCGCGGCCCACGGTTTCACCCGCTCGATCCTGCCGGTGGACGGTGCCGGCCGGGTGGATCCCGACGCCGCCGCGGCGGCACTGCGTGCTGAGCCCCCCGCGATGGTGCACCTGACGGCGGTCGGCAGCCACCGCGGTGTGGTGCAACCGGTTTCGGCGCTGGCCGCGGTGTGCCGCGACCTCGGGGTGCCGCTGGTCGTCGACGCCGCGCAGGCGCTGGGGCAGATCGACTGCGTGGCCGACGTCGACGCCGTCTACTCGTCGTCACGCAAGTGGATCGCCGGCCCCCGGGGTATCGGGGTGCTGGCGGTCCGCCCGGCGCTGGCCGACCTGTTGCGCTGCCCGGAGTGGGCCGGCTCGCTGTCGGCCTTGCAGTGCCTGGAGTTCGGCGAGGCCAATATCGCTGCCCGAGTGGGATTTTCGGTTGCGGTGGGGGAGTACCTCGCTGCCGGACCGGAGGCGGTGCGGGCCGCGCTCGTCGCCCTGGCGGGGATGACACGGAAGGTGCTCGCCGACATCCCCGGCTGGCGCGTCGTGGAACCCGTCGACGAGCCCACCGCGATCACCACCCTGACGCCGACCTCCGGAGCGGATCCGGCGGCCGTGCGGGCGCGCCTGATCGCCGAGCACAACATCGTCACGACCGCCGCCGGCACTGAGCGGGCACCGCTGGAAATGCAGACACCGGTGCTGCGGGTGTCACCGCATGTCGACAACAGCGGCGAGGACATCGAGACCTTCGCCGCCGCGTTGACGGCGGTGACCAACGCCTGAGACGTCAGTGCTCTTTGTGGGCGCTGAGCAGGAAGGCCGGCATCATCGTGCGGCCCTTCTCGTCGGTGTCCACGGGCATCGGACGGCCGGGCAGGTCCGGGTGTTCGGGCTCGTGCGCGTGAATCTTGGCCGGGCGGATCTCGTCAACCACGAAGTACTTCGAAACCGCCGTGCGCAACTCGTCCTCGTCGACCTCGTTCGGCTTGGTCTCCCACTCAGCGGGGAACGCGCCCTTGGCGAACACCAGGATGTAGTAGCGCGCGCCCGGCGCAGCCGCCCGGTGCACCGACTGCAGGTAACCGTCACGGAGTTCGACCGGCAGTGAATGGAACAGCGTGCTGTCGATGATCGTCGCGAACCGGCCGTCGAAGCCGGTGAACGCGGTGATGTCGTCGCACACGAACGTCGTGCCGGGCAGGTCGCGGTCCGCAGAGGCTTTGGTGGCCGCGGCGATCGCGGTCGGTGAGACGTCGATCCCGACCACGGTGTAGCCCTGCGCCGCCAACGCCAACGACAACTCGGCGTGCCCGCACCCGGCGTCGAGTACCTCGCCGGTGACCTTTCCGTCGCGGATCAGGGCCGCCAGCTCCGGCTGCGGCTCGCCGATGTTCCACGGAGGCGGGCCCGGGAAGGACCCCTCCTGCTTGTAGGCGCTGTCCCAATCCATAACCTCAGAAGCCATGCACCCAACCGTACGCCGGTCGGCACCGGGTCCTCAACGGTCAGGGAAGCTCCCAGGTGTGCACCGGGGAGTTGGAATGCATCAATTCGCAATAGCGCCTGAGCATCTCGGCTAGCGCCTGCGGTCTGGCCAGACCCTTCTCCTGGAGCGCCTGCACCGTCGCCACCTGCCAGACCGACCCGTTGCGGCCCGTTTTGGCGCGTCCCTCGATCACCCCGAGGTAGCGATCACGTACCTCGGGTGCGACCTGCCAGCGGCGCAAACCCTCATCGGCCATCGGCAACAGCGTCCGCAGCACCAACTCGTCGGCGGTCACTTCGCCGAAACCCGGCCAGTACAGCCGGGCGTCCAGGCCGTGGCGGGCGGCGTCGAGGAAATTGTCATGTGCGGCAGTAAAACTCATCTTCGTCCACAGCGGACGGTCCTCTTCCGAGAGGTAGCGCAGCGCGCCGTAGTAGAACGCCGAGTTGGCCATCATGTCGACGACGGTCGGGCCGGCAGGCAACACGCGGTTCTCCACCCGCAGATGCGGCCTGCCGTTGACGACGTCGTAGACCGGCCGGTTCCAGCGGTACACCGTGCCGTTGTGCAAACGCAGTTCCGGCAGATGAGGAGTGCGCCCGGCGGCGAGTTCGGCCACCGGGTCCTCGTCGGACAGCTCGGGCAGCAGCGACGGGAAGTAGCGGACGTTCTCCTCGAACAGGTCGAAGATGGAGGTGATCCAGCGCTCGCCGAACCACACCCGCGGGCGCACCCCCTGGGTCTTCAGCTCCTCAGGCCGGGTGTCGGTGGCCTGGGCGAACAGCTCGATGCGCGTCTCGGACCACAGGTGATGGCCGAAGAAGTACGGCGAATTCGCGCCCAGCGCCAACTGCGGGCCGGCCAGCACCTGTGCGGCGTTCCAATTGTTGGCGAAGTCGGCGGGTGACACCTGCAGGTGCAATTGCATACTGGTGCAAGCAGATTCGGGCGCGATGGACTCCGCGTGCACGCTGAGCCGTTCGGGGCCGGCGATGTCAATCAGGATGTCCTCGCCGCGGGCGGTGAAGATCGAGTCGTTGAGCGCCTGGTAGCGCATCGACGGGCTCATCCAGTGGCCCGTCAGATGCTCCTGCATCAACGTCGGCAGGATGCCGATCATCACGATGTGCGCGCCGTCGGTGTTGGCCTTGGTCTCCGCGGCGTTGAGGCTGGCGCGGATCTCGTCTTCCAGCTCCAGTGCGGTTCGGCCCGGCAGCCGTCGCGGCGGCACGTTGAACTCGATGTTGTAGGCGCCCAATTCGGTCTGGTAGGCCGGATCGGCGATCGCCGCGAGCACCTCCTGGTTGGACATCGCCGGCTGGTAGTCGGCGTTGACCAGGTTGCACTCGATCTCCATCCCGGTCAGTGGCCGGTCGAAATCGAAGCTGGACTGGGCGAGCATGGTTTCGAACACGTCCAGGCAGAGCTGTACCTTGCGCCGGTACTCCTGCCGGTGCGCCCGGGTGTAGCTGGCGTGCTTGACCTCTTCGCCCACGGGGCCATGCAACCGGTTCGGTGCCGGGCGCGCAAGCGAATGGCGCAGATCAGCTCTTGCGGCTGGCCAGTACCGTTTGGCGGTCGAAACCTGAGCTACTCACCTCGACGTCAACGCCCGCGTAGTCGCCCAGCGCGCGCAGCGCCGACGGGCTGTAGGCGCGCAGTGAACTGATGAACCCGTCGTGGGCGAACGGCCACCACAACGCGAACGGGGCGAACACCGCCAGCTTCGCGATGTGCAGAACCGACGGCATCCGGGGGAGGTCGATGACGAGCAGCGTGGTGGCCACCCGGGTGGCTTCGGCGAAGACCTGTGCCGCCTGTTGCGGCGGCAGGTGATGGAACGACAGGGCGAACACCGCCAGGTCGAAGGAGTCGTCGGGGGCGTCGATGGCGGTGGCGTCGACGACGCGCACGGTGGCCCGCGGATCCTGGCCCAGACCGGAGGCCGCCATCGCCGCCACCGACTCGGGGTTGATATCGGTGACCGTCACCTCGGCGGTGGGGTGCTGCTCGAGCACGATGCGCGACAGCGCGCCGTGCCCGGCCCCGAGTTCGAGGATCTTGGGGTCGGCGACGTCGGCGACCTCGCGCAGCACCAGCTGCGCATTGCGTTCGTGCTCGTTGAACATCGAGCCCATCACGTCGAGGGCGCGGATCACGCCGCGTTTGACGTCGTCGTCGACGTCGTCGCGGTCGAGGTACTCGGGGCGGTCGGTCTGCAGGAGGCGGTCCAGCCACGACGCGTCCGGCCCGCCCCTGGGCATGTCGGCGATGTCTGCCACTGGTTTTGCCACGTAGGCCATCATGGACGATGCACCGCCACGTTTCTAGGAGCACTGTTGGCCGACTTCGTCGCATCGATTGACCAGGGCACCACCAGCACCCGTTGCATGATCTTCGACCACAACGGCATCGAGGTGGGCCGCCACCAGCTCGAGCACGAGCAGATCCTGCCGAAGGCGGGCTGGGTCGAGCACAACCCGGTGGAGATCTGGGAGCGCACCAAGACCGTCGTCCAGTCCGCGCTGAACACCACCAAGCTGTCCGCCGGTGACCTCGCCGCGCTGGGTATCACCAACCAGCGCGAGACCACGCTGGTGTGGAATCGCAAGACCGGCCGGCCGTACTACAACGCGATCGTCTGGCAGGACACCCGCACCGATCGCATCGCCACCGCGCTCGATCGTGACGGGCGCGGGGACGTGATCCGGCACAAGGCCGGTCTGCCCCCGGCGACCTACTTCTCCGGCGGCAAGCTGCAGTGGATTCTGGAGAACGTCGACGGTGTGCGCGCGGCCGCCGAACGCGGTGATGCGCTGTTCGGCACGCCTGACACGTGGGTGCTGTGGAACCTCACCGGCGGCGCGGCCGGCGGGGTGCACGTCACCGACGTGACCAACGCCAGCCGGACCATGCTGATGAATCTGGAGACGCTGGATTGGGACGATGAACTGTTGTCGTTCTTCGGGATTCCCCGGGTGATGCTGCCGGATATCCGTCCGTCGTCCTCACCGGAGCCCTACGGCATGACCCATCCCGGTGGGCCCACCGGCGGCGAGGTACCGGTCACCGCAAGCCTGGGTGATCAGCAGGCGGCGATGGTGGGTCAGGTGTGCCTGGCGCCGGGGGAGGCCAAGAACACCTACGGCACCGGCAACTTCCTGCTGCTCAATACCGGCGAGAAGATCGTGCGCAGCTCCAACGGCCTGCTGACCACGGTGTGTTATCAGTTCGGTGACGCGAAACCTGTTTACGCCCTTGAGGGTTCGATTGCGGTGACGGGTTCGGCGGTGCAGTGGCTACGCGACCAGCTGGGCATCATCAGCGGCGCCGCGGACAGCGAGACACTGGCCTCCCAGGTCGCCGACAACGGTGGGGTGTACTTCGTGCCGGCGTTCTCCGGGCTGTTCGCGCCGTACTGGCGCTCGGATGCCCGGGGCGCGATCGTGGGGCTGTCCCGGTTCAACTCCAACGCGCACGTCGCCCGCGCGACGCTGGAGGCGATCTGCTACCAGAGCCGCGACGTCGTGGATGCGATGGAGGCGGACTCGGGTGTGCACCTGGAGGTGCTCAAGGTCGACGGCGGGGTGACGCTCAACGAGTTGTGCATGCAGATCCAGGCCGACGTGCTGGGTGTGGACGTGGTGCGTCCGGTGGTCGCCGAGACCACGGCGCTGGGTGCGGCGTATGCCGCCGGGCTGGCGACCGGCTTCTGGGCTGACCCCGACGACCTGCGTGCCAATTGGCATGAGGACCGGCGTTGGTCGCCGGCCTGGAGTGAGGAACAGCGTGCCGCCGGCTATGCGGGCTGGCATAAGGCGGTGCAGCGCACCCTCGATTGGGTCGACGTGTCGTGATTCGGGCGCGGTTATCGCCGCTGGGCGACGATAACCGCGCCGAAATCGCTACTCGGACTCGCCGAGGATCTGGTAGACCTCGCGGCGCGCAGCGTTGACGATGTCGACGATGCGCTGCTGCTGTTCGGGGCTGGCGGTGTGCGCGGACTGCGCGACCGCCCCGAACAGCTGGCCCATCGCGGCGCGCAGGTTGACCTGGCCGGGCTCGATGTCCTCGTTGATCTCCTCCCACGGCGGGGTGGTGATCTTCTCCGCGGCGGTCCGCCCGTCCTCGGTCAGCTCGAAAAGCTTCTTGCTGCCGTCGGTTTCGGTGCCGACGATGACGCCTTCGTCGACGAGCAACTGCAGGGTGGGGTAGACCGAGCCGGGGCTGGGCTTCCACACACCGTTGGTGCGCTCGGCGATCTCCTGGATCATCTCGTAGCCGTGCATCGGCCGTTCGGCCAGCAGGGCCAGGATGGCGACGCGGACGTCACCTCGCCTGCCCCGGCTGCGACCGTGGCCACGGCGTCCGCCGCCGGGTCCGAAGCCGAAGCCAGGGCCGAAGCCCGGACCGAACCCGAAACCGGGGCCGAAGCCGCCGCGGGGACCGAAACCGCCCGGGCCGTCACCGCCGGCCATCTGTTCGCGGAGGTGCTCACGGAAATGCCGGCGGGCATGCCGGCGTGCGGGTCCTGGCGGCGCAAAACCGAAGCCGGGACCGAAGCCCGGGCGGAAGCCGGGGCCGAAGCCGCCGGGACCGGGGCGGCCCGAGTCAGGGCCGTCGCACTGGGGGAATGGGGTGCTCATAGGAGCTCTCTTTTCTCGACGGGAAACGCCGAATGCGCTTCCGATACGTCAACGATATATCGGAAACTATCGCGATGCAACGGTCAATGTGCCGAGCGGCGGTCGATCTCCGTGATCAGCCAGCGTGCCCAGTCGGCTTCCATGGCCTGTGCGCGCAGTCCGTACTCCAGTGCCGCCCGGCCGTAGAAGTCGGCGTCGCTGTCATCCCAGTCGACCGAATCGCGCAGCTGCTCATAGCGTTTGTGCTCGGTATCGGCTTGTTCGGCGACCGTCTGGATGTGGTCGCGGGCCTGCCCTGGCGGCATCTCGCCGAGCAGGAAGACCCGCAACAATTCGGCGCTGCGGTAAGGCGGATCGTCCTGCGCGTTGGCCATCCAGCGCAGCAGGTCCTCGCGGCCTGCCTCGGTGACCCGGTACTCCTTGCGGCCACGGGGACCGATGTCGCTGACCTCGATCAGCCCGGAATCGGCCAGCTTGTTCAACTCGCCGTAGAGCTGGCTCTGGGTGGCCGGCCACACGTTGGCCATTGAATACTCGAACCGTTTGAGCAGGTCATAGCCGCTGCCGGGCTGTTGGGCCAGCAGGCCCAGTGCCGCGTACCGAAGACTCACCCGATCATCGTAGAGCGCGACATGTCAGAAGTGGAATGTCACGGCTGCGCCACGCCTAGTGCGGACGACTGATTCTGGTGTGTGCGGTCAGCAGCACGTGGTCGTACACCGACCGGGCCGGGAGTCGCTCGTCGAAGCTCAGGGCACAGACGTCGATGACGATCTGCTCGGCCAGTAGCCGCAGCTTGGTGTTGGTTCTGCCTGATCGCCACCGCAGAATCTCGAAGGCGCGGTCGGCATCGACCCGGTACACCAGCATCAGCATGCCCTTGGCCTGCTCGATGGTGGCCCGGTTGGAGGCCACCTCGGCCACCGCGGCAGCCAGTTCCTCGTCGGCTTCCCGATGGATCGGCGTGACGTCGACGTAGTGGCCTTCGGTGCCGACGATCCGACCTGTCTCATCGCGCAGGTGAGACCCGACGACCACGACTTCGCGCACCTCGCCGCTGGTGTCGATGATGCGGTGCCGGCTGCTCCACGGCTGTTGCGATTCGCGCACTGTGGCCAGCACCGCGCGCACTATCGGCAGGTCGTCGGGGTGCTTGTGGGACATCACCAGATCGGTGGTCGGCGTGACGGCCCCGGGCTTGTAACCGTGCAGGCGCGCCACCACCGGCGACCATTCCCACGACTCATCGGCGAAGTAGAAACGGGTCCACCCCACGGTGTCGGACGGGTCGGTGACCTCGCCCGCCGCTTCGGTCGACATGCCCGAGAAATGTACTCACCGAATCCGGCATCCGGTCTGTTTTTTTGTGAGGCGGATACGCCCAATCTGGATAACCGTTCACTGTTGACATGTCATCTATGGACTGTCAGAGTGGACGCCATGACCGACGTCACAGCAGACTCCGCCAACCTGCCCACCGAAGGCCAGTTCTTCCAGCGCGGCAACTACGCGCCCGTGCCGGACGAACTCACCGACTATGACCTGCCCGTCGAGGGTGCCATTCCGCCCGAACTCGACGGCTGGTACCTGCGCAACGGCCCCAACCCGCGCCAGCCCACCGGGCACTGGTTCACCGGCGACGGGATGATCCACGGCGTGCGGATCGAGGGCGGGGCGGCCAAGTGGTACCGCAACCGCTGGATCCGCACCGA
This sequence comes from Mycobacterium sp. NBC_00419, assembly GCF_036023875.1. Lineage (NCBI taxonomy): Bacteria > Bacillati > Actinomycetota > Actinomycetes > Mycobacteriales > Mycobacteriaceae > Mycobacterium > Mycobacterium sp. NBC_00419. The sequence continues at coordinate 2,389,748 of NZ_CP107931.1, read as the reverse complement.
CAGTTTCACCGACCCCTTCCCGCTCTACAACGACGACGGCACCCGCAGCTTGAACGCCTCGGTCGCCAACACCCACGTCGTCAATCACGCCGGCAAGACGCTCGCGCTCGTCGAGTCCTCACTGCCCTACGAGATCACCAACGATCTCGAGACCGTCGGCTGCTACGACTTCGGCGGCAAGCTCAACGACGCGATGACCGCGCACCCGAAGATCTGCCCCACCACCGGGGAACTGCACTTCTTCGGCTACGGCAACATCTTCGAGCCGCACGTCACCTACCACCGTGCCGACGCCAACGGCGAGCTCACCGTCAACCGCCCGCTCGACGTCAAGGCGCTGACGATGATGCACGACTTCGCGATGACCTCGGGGCACGTCATCTTCATGGACCTGCCGATCGTGTTCAATCTCGACATCGCCATCGAAGGCAAGGGCGACATGCCCTACCGATGGGACGACAACTACGGTGCGCGCCTGGGTGTTCTGAGCCGTGACGACCCGTTCGGCGAGGTTCGCTGGTTCGACATCGATCCCTGCTATGTCTTCCACGTCGCCAACGCCTACGAATCCGGCGATTCGATTGTGCTGCAAGCAGTTCGGTACCCCGAGCTCTGGCGTGACAACGGCGGCTTCGAAGCCAGTGCGGTGCTGTGGAGCTGGACGATCGACCTCAAGACCGGCACGGTCAGCGAACGCCAGCTCGACGACCGGGCGGTCGAGTTCCCCCGTATCGACGACCGGCTGGCCGGGTTGCCCGCCCGCTACTCGGTGTCGGTCGGCGACGCAAAACTGGTCCGCTACGACCTGAACACCGGCGACGCCGTCGAGCACACCTTCGGCACGGGTTTGGTGCCGGGTGGGCCGGGGGAGGCGGTCTTCGTGCCGTCGCCGTCGGGTCCGGCCGACGAGAGCAACGGCTGGTACATCGGCTACGTCTACGACGCCGCCCGCGATGGCAGCGATCTGGTGATCCTGGACGCGTCGGATTTCGGTGGTGACCCGGTCGCCAGGATCGCGCTGCCGCGCCGGGTCCCGTACGGATTCCACGGGAACTGGATCAGCGCCTAGCCTTCCGGGGCATGGACGACTTCAGTGCGTTGCCTGGGACCGCCTTGGTCGTCGGTGGTACCGGCGGCATCGGGTCCGAGATCGTTCGGACGCTGGTGTCGCGCGGGTCGCGGGTGGCGCTGACCTATCACGGCAACGAGGACAAGGCGGCACAGCTGACCGACGGCCTGGGCGTCAGCGCGCACCGACTGGACCTGGCCGATGCCGCCGGCGTGCAGGGCGTCGTAGCGTCGGTCGCCGATTACGCCGGCGGCCTGCACACCGTGGTCTACACGGCCGGGCTGCACGTGCCGATGCGTCACCTCAGCAGGATCGAGCCCGACCAGTTCGGGCGCCAGATCGCCACCGACACCGGCGGCTTCTTCACTCTCATCGCCGCCTGCCTGCCGCACTTGCGGGCCGCACGCGGCAGCCTGGTGGCCGTGACCACCGCGGCGACGCGGCGCTTCGCGGTGCGCGACGGACTGTCGGTCGCCCCCAAGGCGGCCATCGAGGCGCTGATCCGCGGCATCGCGGCCGAGGAGGGTCGATTCGGGGTGCGCGCCAACTGCGTGGGTCCCGGCATGCTCGTCGACGGCAACGCCGAACGGCTGATCGCCGACGGGGACCTCGACGACCGCGCGCTGCAGGCCGCCCGCGACAACACCCCGCTGGGTAGATTCGGTTGCGCCGCCGACGTGGCCGAGGCGGTGTGCTTCCTGGCCTCGCCGCGGGCCGGCTTCATCACCGGCCAGAAGCTCGACGTAGACGGAGGTTACGGTGTCTGATGCACTCGAGCGGCTGACTGACCTCCAGGCGATCCGCGACGTCGTGGCGATGTACTGCCGTGGCGTCGACCGACTCGACCTCGACCTGGTGCGGCAGGCCTACCACCACGACGCCGTCGACCACCACACCGGGTTCGACGGCAGTGCGGATGACTTCGTACGCTGGCTCGGCAAGAGCCTCGAGTACCTCGCCGGGTCGATGCACCTGATGGGCAACCATCATGTCGAGTTCATCGGCACAGACCGTGCAATCAGTGAAACCTACTGCACGGCAACGCATTGGGGCCGTCCCGAGGACCCCGACAGGCTGAACTTCACCAGCGGCGTGCGCTACGTCGACCTCATGGAACGCCGCGACGGCCGATGGGCGATCGCGGAGCGCTGGGCGGCCCGGGAATGGACCCGGCGCGAGACGTTCATTCCCGCGGAAAAGCCGGGCCCCCGCGGCCGGCGCGACGCCGACGACCCGCTGCACGTTCTCAGGAGACGTTACGGTCCGAGTTGAGGTTCGGGGCCCCACAGGCGAGTAGCCTCAGCACACCATGGCGGTGAAATGGCTTGACGACCCTGAAGACCACGACTACGACGCGGCGGCCGACTATCTGAGTCTGCTGGCCGAGCCGGCCACTGTCACCGCCACAGTGGCTGCCCTGCGCACGGCGAAACCGGTGTACCGCAAGGCCAAGGACATTCTGCGGGCCGCGCGTCTGAACCTGCTGTCAGCTGATAACCCCCACGTGCGGTCAGACCTGGACAAGATCGGTCGCGGCAAGAAGCTGTCACCGATCCTGCTGGTGCGCGGCAGCGCAGCCGATGCCCTGCAGATCGCCGACGGTTACCACCGTGTGTGTGCCAGTTACCTGACCGACGAGAACACGGCGATCCCGTGCCGGCTCGCGTCATGGGCCACGCATTGAGTGGTTTCGGCTTCAGCACCCTGGCGCTGGTCGCGGTGGTCGGCATGGTCGGCCCGCTGCTGGCGTCGGTGCCGGGCCTGCGGATCCCCGTGGTGATCGGGGAGCTCGCTGCCGGATTGATCATCGGCAGAACGGGATTCGGCATCGTCGATGCGGGTGACCCGACCTTCCGCCTGCTGGCCGACATCGGCTTCGCGCTGGTGATGTTCGTGGTCGGCACCCACGTCCCGATCCGCGACACCACGCTGCGCTCGTCGGCCGGTACCGCTGTTCTGCGCGCCGTCCTCGTCGGCGCGGTCGCCACCGGGCTGGGGTTGGGTCTGGCGCAGGTGTTCCACACCGGCCACGCCGCGGTGTACGCCGTGCTGATGGCGTCGTCGTCCGCGGCGCTGGCGCTGCCGGTCATTCAGTCCCTGGGCCTGGCGGGTCCCCAGGTGCTGGGTGTCACCGCCCAGATCGCCATCGCAGACTCCGCTTCGATTGTGTTGCTGCCCTTGGTGATCGACCCGCACCGGGCGATCTCGGCAGCCCTCGGCGCGGCCGTCATCGGGGTGTGCTCGGTCGTGCTGTTCGTGGCGCTGTCGACCTTGGAGCGCCGCGGACTCCGCAAGCGTCTGCACCGTTACTCCGAGACCAACAGAATTGCCCTCGAACTGCGGATCAGCCTGATCGTGCTGTTCGCCCTCGCAGCGCTGGCAGCCAGCACCCATGTGTCGATCATGCTGGCCGGGTTCGCGCTCGGCCTGGTGGTCAAGGCAACCGGCGAGCCGCGCCGGTTGGCCCGGCAGTTGTTCGGCATCACCGAGGGTTTCTTCAGCCCGTTGTTCTTCGTCTGGCTCGGTGCGTCGCTGCAGGTGCGCGAACTGGGCGACCGGCCCGCCTACGTCCTGCTGGGCCTCGCCCTGGGCGTCGGGGCGGTCCTGGCCCACCTGACGTGCCGTCTGACGGGTCAGCCGCTGGCGTTGGGGGCGCTGGCCGCCGCCCAGCTCGGGGTGCCGGTGGCCGCGGCCACCCTGGGCACCCAGAACCACCTGCTCTCCCCGGGCGAACCGTCGGCGCTGATGCTCGGAGCGCTCTTGACGATCGCGGTGACCTCCGCGGCCGGCGTGGTGGCAGCCCGGCGCCAGCGCGCGCAGCCGCAAGCCTGATCCAGGGTTGTGCGGTGCCCGGTTCGGGTAGCCGGTCGCCATGACCGCATCGAATGCCACCGAAACAGACTCCGGCCGGGCACACCGCACACGGCTGTGGGTCAACTGGCTGCTCGCGCTGTCGACCATCCTCGGCGCCGCCGCCGTGCAGGTGCTCGCCATGGGCGCCGTGATGAGCACCGCAGCATGCGGTGAGCCGAACTGCCCTAAGCCGACCGGGTTCGTCTACGGGTTGCTCATCTACACGCCGCCTGTCGTGGCGGTGGTGGCGATCCTGCTGTCGTTCCTCACCGCCGGGTACCGCCGTGGCTTCCTGGTTCCGCTGCTCGCCTGGGTGGTCATCGTCGTCGACGTCGCCGTGCTGGTGGCGACGTTCTCGTCGTAGTCGGCTCAGCCGGTGACGCGCCGCTGGTGATCGGGATGCAGCTGCGTTAGCCCGGCGGCACGAACCCGCCGGGACCCGCGCCCGGAGCCACCGGCGGTGCGGCCACCGGCGGGCCCGGGGGTGCCGGAGGGTACGACGGGTACATCGGGGGCGCAACGGCCGGACGCAGCCGCGCCAGTTCGCGGCGATGCCGTTCGGCGAGCACGGCCGCCAGCACATAGTGCGGCGGCGTGCCGGGCGGCGGTGGCGGCGAGATCCGCGCGACCACCTCCGAGGTGATCCGGTACGCCATCTGGTCGCGGATCTGCGGATCCAATTGTGTTGCACGGGAGAGGAACTGGCGGGCCATCTCGGCCTGCTCGGGTCCGAGCCCAGACAGCTCCAACGATGCCGCCCACCACGCCAACGCAGGTGGCATGACTGGTGGGGGAGCGAGTTTGGGGCCGCGTTCGCTGATCACCACCGTGCCGGCGAACACGTCACCGATGCGCTTGCCCTTCGGGGAGGCAAGGCTGCAGATCACCGCCGGCCCACCGAAGAGCGTCCAGATCTCGACGAACCCGGCCAGCGAACGAAACAGCGCCTGCCGGAAGCGTTCCGGGCCGCCGTCCTCGGACACCACCCGCAGGCCCATCACCATCTTGCCGATCGAGCGGCCGCGGGTCGCGGTCTCGAAGATGATCGGATAACCCACCAGAGCCAGCACCGTGAAGATGATCATGATCGCGGCGCTCAGGGCCTCGTCGAACTGGAGCGCGGTGGCCACCCACAGCATCATCCCGATCAGGTAGGCGATCATCACGACGCAGATGTCGATCAATGCGCCGACGGCGCGAACCGGTAACTGCGCGATCTGGACGTCGAGGACGACCGCGTCCCCGGTCACCACCGTCTCGGGCACCGGCATCATGCCGACCAACGGTACTAGTCTCGGCCCGGTGGACGTCGACGCATTCGTCCTGGCTCACCAGGACACCTGGAACCGGCTCGAGCAGCTGGTCAAGAGGCGCCGTCGTCTGACGGGCCCCGAGGTCGACGAACTCGTCGACCTCTACCAGCGGGTTTCCACCCACCTGTCGATGGTGCGGTCCGCGTCCTCGGACAGCGTCCTGGTCGGCCGGCTGTCGACCCTCGTCGCCCGGGCCCGCTCGGCGGTCACCGGTGCGCACGCCCCGCTGTGGAGCGAGTTCGCCCGGTTCTGGACCGTGTCGTTCCCGGTGGTGGCCTACCGTGCCTGGCGGTGGTGGCTGGCCACCGCCGTCGCGTTCTTCGTCGTGGTGGTGATCATCGGCATGTGGGTGGCGGGCAACCACGAGGTGCAGTCCGCGCTCAGCACGCCCGCGGAGATCGACCACCTGGTCAACCACGACTTCGCCAACTACTACAGCGAGAACCCCGCGGGCTCGTTCGCACTGCGGGTGTGGCTGAACAACTCGTGGGTGGCTGCGCAGTGCATCGCGTTCGCGATCCTGCTGGGCATCCCGATTCCGTGGGTGCTGTTCCAGAACGCCGCGAACCTCGGCGTCACCGGCGGCCTGATGATGCACGCCGGCAAGGGTGACGTGCTGTTCGGGCTGCTCATCCCGCACGGCCTGCTGGAGCTGACGGCGGTGTTCCTGGCCGGGGCGGTCGGTATGCGGCTGGGCTGGACGGTGATCTCGCCGGGCGACCGGCCCCGCGGGCAGGCACTGGCCGAACAGGGCCGGGCAGTGGTCGCCGCGGCAGTGGGCCTGGCCGTGGTGCTGCTGGTGTCGGGTCTCATCGAGGCGTTGGTGACACCGTCCCCGCTGCCGACATTCGTGCGCATCGGCATCGGCGTTTTCGCCGAAGCGGCATTCCTGGCCTACGTCGTCTACTTCGGGCGGCGTGCCAGCCTGGCCGGTGAGACCGGTGACCTGCAGGACGCGCCCGACGTGGTGCCGACCGGGTAGAGGCTCGGCGGCCTACAGCCGGCCGGTGGCCTTCATCGCCAGGTACCGGTCGGCCAACGCCGGCGCCAGATCCTCCGGCGCGGCATCGACAACTTCAATTCCCTTGTGCCGCAACCGCGATGCGATGAGCCGACGGTCGTTGCGGGCCCGCTCCGCGGCGGCGGCGTCGTACACCTGAGCCGCGTCGGCGCGCCCGGCCGCCAGCTGATCGACGCGCGGATCGGACACCGAGGCCACGATCACCTGATGCTTGGCCGACAGCTGCGGCAGCACCGGCAGCAACCCCTCGTCGAGTGCCGAGGCGTTGAGGTCGGTGAGCAGGACCACCAGGGCCCGGCGGCGCACCCGCCGCAGCACCGAGGCCACCATCGCGGCGGCGTCGGACTCGATCAACGCCGGCTCGAGCGGAGCCATCGCATCCACCAACTGGGCGAGCAGTTCGGTGCGCGAGGCGCCGAAGACGCCCGTCCGCGTCACCCGGTCGTGCGCCAGGAAGTCGACGTGGTCACCGGCGCGGGAAGCCAGCGCGGCCAGCAGCAGCGCGGCGTCCATCGACCAGTCCAGTCGCGGCCAGCCGCCGGGATCGCGTGCGGTCGGGTCAACCCCGACCCGGCCCGCCGAGGTCCGGCCGGTGTCGAGCACGATCACCACCCGGCGGTCGCGCTCCGGGCGCCAGGTGCGAACGACCACGTCCGCGCGGCGTGCGGTGGCCCGCCAGTCGATGGAACGGACGTCGTCGCCGACGACATACTCCCGCAACGAGTCGAATTCCGTTCCGTGGCCGCGGATCAGCACCGGCAGCAGCCCGTCGATCTCGCGCAGCTTGGCCAGCCGCGACGGAAGGTGCTTGCGGGACAGGAACGGCGGCAGGATCCGGATCTGACCCGCGACGTCGTGCGACCGTTGCCGGCCGGCAAGACCGAGTGGTCCGGTGGACCGGGCCGTGATCACCTGTGAGCGCTGATCGCCCCGTCTGCGCGGCTGCAGCGTGGTCGCGATCGTCTCGGTGTGGCCCGGCCGTATCGCCAGGGCGTGCGTGCGGGGTTGTGCGCAGGCACTCGGCGGCCAGGCGTCGCGCAGCGCTCCGCGAAACCGCCGGGTACCGGCGTTGTGAACCCGCAGCACCGCGTCGACCTGCTGGCCGAGGCGGGCCGAGGCGGCGCCGTCGCGCTCGAAGCGCAGGGCCCGGGGGCTGCCGGCGAGTGCGACGTCGACGGCTACCGCGGCGGCCAGCGCCAGCAGTGCTACCACGAAAGCCGTTGCCGGCCAGGGTGACAGTGCGATCGGCAGCACACACAGCAGGGCGATCAGCCCGGTGCGGCCGGTGAGCGTCACTACCGTGGCACCGGCACGGCGGCCAGGATGCCGTCGAGCACCCCGTCGGGGGTGGCTCCCTCGAGTTCGGCCTCCGGGCGCAGCCCGATCCGGTGTCGCAAGGTCGGGCGCGCCATGGCCTTGACGTCGTCCGGAGTGACGTAATTGCGGCCCGACAGCCACGCCCACGACCGCGCCGTGCCCAGCAGGGCGGTCGCGCCACGCGGTGACACACCCAGCTGCAGTGACGGGGAATTCCTTGTGGCGCCCACGATGTCGACGATGTAGCCCAGTACCTCATCGGCGATCAGAACCTGCTTCACCGCGGCGCGGCCCGCGGCCAGTTCAGCGGGACCGGCCACCGCCCGCAGGGCGCTCAGGTCGCGGGGATCAAACCCCTGGGCGTGCCGTCCGAGAATCGCGATCTCCTGATCCCGCGGCGGCAGCGGCACATTGAGCTTGAGCAGGAAGCGATCCAGCTGCGCTTCGGGCAGCTGATAGGTGCCCTCGTATTCGATCGGGTTCTGAGTGGCGACCACGATGAACGGATCCGGCAGCGGCTTCGGATCGCCGTCGACGCTGACCTGTCGTTCCTCCATGGCCTCCAGCAGTGCGGCCTGAGTCTTCGGTGGGGTGCGGTTGATCTCGTCGGCCAGCAGCAGATTGGTGAACACCGGGCCCTCCCGGAACACGAAGGCCGCGGTGCGCGCGTCGTAGATCAGTGAACCGGTGATGTCGCCAGGCATCAGGTCCGGGGTGAACTGCACCCGCTTGAACTCCAACTGCAGGGCGGCGGCCATCGCGCGGACCAACAAGGTCTTGGCTACGCCGGGCACACCTTCGAGCAGGACGTGCCCGCGGCACAGCAGTGCGATCACCAGACCGCTGACGACGGCGTCCTGCCCGACAACGGCTTTGGCGATCTCGTGGCGAAGAGCCAGCAATGCGTTGCGTGCCTCGTCGTGTTGAGGGGATGGCGCGAATTGAGTCACGACTTCGTGACCTGCCTTTCGATGTCGTCGAGAGCGTGGGCCAGCTGGAGGAGGTCGGCGTCGGTGGCTGGTACCGGACCGAACAGGATGTGTGCCACGGTGGTGGTGTCGCCGCTGTAGCGCTGCGCGACAGCCGAGGCGATGGCGGCATGAGAAGCGTTGGCGCCCAGACCGAGCCGGGGTGTCAGCCGCTGGACGGTGGCGGTACGCAGTGCCTCGGCCGCCTGGTCGCGGGCGCGCCGGGACCGGTAGAGCCGGGCCCGGCCCTCGACGGTCTCCGACGCGCGGACCACCACGGGAAGCTTCTCGGCCACCAGCGGGCCCAGTCGGCGGCCCTGCCACAGGGCCAGCAGGACCACCGTCAGGCACAGCTGCCAGACGATCCAGCTCACCGCGTCGGGGATGAGGTCACCGATCTCGGCGCCGCCGCTGACGTCGCCCTCGGCTTGCTGTGGGGCGTACCAGATCAGCCGTGGGCGTTGCCCGGCGAGGTTCATCGCCAGCGCGGCGTTGCCTTCTGTCAGTAGTGCGCCGTTGGTCATGAACTCCGAACTGCCGGCGACGGTGATCGTGCGCCCGTCGGCGCGGTAGCGCACCAGTGCACCGCCGTAGCAGCGGGTGAGGTCGACATCGCCGACCTTCTCGTAGGTGTCGGTCGGGCCCAGTTGTACGACGCCGGCGTGATTGGCCTCGGGCAGATCACAATCCGGCTCATCGCCCAGGACGCTCGCCCCGCCGGTCCGGATACCGGGAGCCAGGGCGTCGCGGACCCGGGCGGTGGGTTCGAGCAGCAGTCGGTCACCGGGAACCGCGGCCAGCCTGTTCAGTAAGTCCGCTCCGCGGGTCTGGTAGGTCTCGGCTGCCAGCAGCAGGGTGTCCGGGCCCGCGGCGCGTTCCACCCCGGCGACATCCTCGGCCACAAGGACATCCACACCGCGATCCCGCAGCAGGGTCACCAGCGCGTGCGCGCCTTCCGAGGACGTCGACTGCGGATCCATCCGCCCGCCGGGGCGCGGCGCGGTGAGATAGGCACTGACTGCGGCCACTGCCGAGATCACGATCAGGCCCAGGGCGAGCCAGCGTCCGGTGCGCCAGCGTTGTCCGATAGTCGTGCTCACCGCAGCGGGGTCCAGGTGTCGGCGATCGTGGTGGCCGTGACGTCGGCGCCGGTGGGTGCCGCGTGCTGGCGCAGGGCATCGTCAAGGCCGGCGATCATCCGGTAGTTCGGCTCGGTGCCGGGTTGCTCGCCGTAGGTGACATCGTTGAATGTTGTTGCCGCACGCCGTAGGTCTGTGGCGAAGCCGGGCAGCAGTTCACCGGCGTCCTGGGCGAGCTCAGTGGCGGTGCGTCCGGCGACCGGGTTCAGTGTGCCCGACTCCTCCAGTTGGCGTGCCACAGCTCGAAGTCGATGGCGAATCGCCGCGGCCCAATTTCCCTGGGCTGCATAGCCTTCGGCAGTCGAACGATGCTCGGCTGCCGAGAGTTCATGGGCGCCGAACAATCCTGCCCCGGTTCCCCGGTTGGTCCGCATGGTCCGCCGCGCGATGCGCACGGCGACGACGAACGCCACCACGACGAGAATCGCCAGCACCGCGATGGTGAACCAGCCGCCCGGGATCGAGCCGCCCTTGAGGATCAGGCGGTTGATGAGGTCGTCGAGCCACTCGCTGATCCGGTCGGTCAGCGAGGCTCGGGGGTAGATCGGTTTGGCCAACTCGCGCTGCGCTGCCTCATGGGCGGTCTCGCGGTCGATATCGATGGTGGGCATGGTTGTTGGGCCCTCAGCGCGCCGGGGTGCGCCACAGCGCGTCGGCGGCCTCGACATCGGCGGTGCTCGTGGTGGCACCGGTCTGCAGGACGAGGTCGAAGGCCTCGGCACGGATGCGGATGTCGGTGTAGAGCAGCACGACCACCCCGGCATTGAACGGCGCGGTGACGATCTGCCCGATCGCGCTGCCGACGGCGGCGATCGCGGTGGCCAGGATGAAGGGCCCGGAACTATCGGCACTGAAGGCGACGATCTGCCCGGCGATGCTGAACGGGACGGCGACCGCTCCCGCGACCACGGCGGCCACCAGCGAGGCCAGCAGCCGGATACCCAGGACGCGCCAGAAGTGGTTGCGCACCAGGGCGAATGACCGGTTGATGGAGTCCATCACGGACTTTCGCTCCAGCACGATCGCCACCGGAGCGAACGCGAGCGCGGTGTACAGGTAGAGCAATACCGCCACGGCCGCCAGCACCAGTGGTATCCCGACAAGCACCGCGATCCCGGTGTTGGCGGCGAGGCTGATCCCCAGGATCGCCAGCGCGACGGCACCGATGAGCACAACTGCCGCAACGACTTCCAGGGCACTGAGGCCGATCAGCGCAAGCAGTCGACCGCGCACCCGTCGCCAGGCCTCACCGATGGTGATCGTCGAACCGAACACCGCCCGGCCCACCACGACCGTCAGCATGCCCGACAGCAGGATCGCCGACAGCGCGGTGGCGATACCACCGGCGGCGCTTGAGGCGAGGGTGCCGACCAGCACGGGGGTGGACAGCTCGCCGTCACCCTCAGCGCTGATCCGCCCGACGTAGGCCAGCGGTCCCGCTTGCAGCAGCAGCGCCAGGATCTGGGTGATGACGACCACCACAGCCGTCAGGCCGAGGGTCGCCTTGGGATTGGCCCGGATATAGCCGACCGCGCCGTTGAAGATGTCGCTGAGCGACAGCGGACGCAGCGGGATGACGCCTGGCTTGAGGGCCATCGCGGGAAGGCCCCCGTAGCCCGGCGGCAGGTAACCGGGTGGTGGGTAGCCCGGCGGGGGGTAGCCCGGCGGGGGATAGCCCGGTGGTGGATAACCGGGCGGGGTATAGCCCGGTGGTGGATAGCCGGGCGGTGGGTAACCCGCCTGGGGGTAACCGGGCGGCGGGAACGCCGGTTGACCTGGCCAGCCCTGCGGTGGACCGCCCTGGCCGTGGGGTGGTGTGGTCACCGGACAACGCCCCCGACGTCGTTGCTCATCACCCCATCCTGTCGACAGGCCGGGTAATTCTCAACGTCCTCCCACTCCGTGCGCGTAGCGTTTGCGCCATGGCGGAGCTCAAAGACCAGCTGAGATCGGACCTCACCGACGCGATGAAGGCCAAGGACAAGCTACGGACCGCGACATTGCGGATGCTGCTTGCGGCGATTCAGACCGAGGAGGTGTCCGGCAAGCAGGCCCGGGAGCTGTCCGACGACGACGTGCTCAAGGTGCTGGCCCGCGAGTCCCGCAAGCGCAGCGAGGCCGCCGAGATCTACACCCAGAACGGCCGCGGCGAGCTGGCCGCTGAGGAACATGCCGAAGCGCGCGTCATCGATGAGTATCTGCCCACCCCGCTGACCGAGGCCGAAGTCGCCGACGTGGTGGACACCGCGATCGCCCAGATCGCCGAGGAGATCGGCGAACGCCCCTCGATCAAGCAGATGGGCCTGGTGATGAAGGCGGCCACCGCGATCGCGGCGGGCAAGGCGGACGGCTCAAGGCTCTCGGCGGCGGTCAAGGACCGGCTCTAGCTCGTTTCGCCCGCTGACGTGCGGGTACCCGTCGGCCATGACGCGCTTCGGATACACCCTCATGACCGAGCAGAGCGGACCCAAAGAGCTTGTCCGCTATGCGATGTCAGCTGAGCAGGCAGGTTTCGACTTCGAGGTCTGCAGTGACCACTTCTCACCGTGGCTGGTGTCGCAGGGCCACGCCCCGAACGCCTGGACGCTCCTTGGCGCGGTCGCGCACGCCACCGAGACAGTCGACCTCTACACCTACGTGACCTGTCCGACGATGCGCTACCACCCGGCTGTCGTCGCTCAGCAGGCGGCGACATTGCAGATACTCGCCGACGGCCGCTTCACGCTGGGACTGGGCTCCGGGGAGAACCTCAACGAGCATGTCATCGGACGCGGCTGGCCGGCGGTAGCGCGACGCCACGACATGCTGCGTGAGGCGATCGTCATCATCCGGCGGCTGCTCAGCGGCGAACTGGTCGACCACAAGGGCGAGTACTTCCAGGTGGATTCGGCGCGGATCTGGGACGTCCCCGAGGTGCCGGTGACCATCGGCGTCGCCGTATCCGGGGAGCGCTCGCTGGACGCCTTCGCCACCGCGGGCGATCACCTGATCGCCGTCGAACCCGACGGCAAGCTCGTCGACGGCTGGCACAGTGCCCGCCAGGCGACCGGGCTGCCCGGCGGTGGACGGGTGATCGGACAGATCCCGATCTGCTGGGACCCGGACCGCGACGCGGCGATCCAGCGGGCCCACGAGCAGTTCCGCTGGTTCAGCGGTGGCTGGGCCGTCAATGCCGACCTGCCCACACCGGCCGGCTTCGCCGGCGCCACCCAGTTCGTCACCCCGGACGCCGTAGCCGAGAACATTCCGTGCGGGCCGGATCTGGACGCCATCGTCGAGTCGGTCAGCGCGTATTGGAAGGCCGGGTTCACCGACATCGCGCTGGTTCAGATCGGCGACGACGGGCAGGAGGCCTTCCTCGCCAAGGCTGCCGAACCATTGCTGGCGGCCCTGCGCGAGGCAGCGAACTGAACCCCTACATCTGTTGTCGGGAAACGTGTTTGGTCGCATAGCCCGCAACGGGTTGAAACGGCGGTGGATGGGTTATCCCCACGGCCATGACCGACCGGACTTCCGACGAGGACGATCTCGCCGACTACACCGACGACCACCAGGAAGAACGCCGAACTGACCTGCCCGACCGGCGAGACGGTGACCGCACTCCCGACGTCGACGACGGCCCCGACTTCGAAACACCCGATTAGGAAACGTCCCTAGGTGGTCGGCGGCGGGTCGGTCCGATCCCGCGTGGTTTAACACAACGGTAATCGGGCATCTATATGCATCTATGCCGTGGCACCACAACGGCTTCGATCTCGAAAGGCCGACGTTGACCATCCTCTATCCCGACGTGCAGGATTCGGTTGCCGCGACAACGGGCGTCTATGCACCGCAGCATGATTCGATGCTGCTCATCGACGCGATGACAGTTGCCGCCGACATGGCAGGGCGGCGCGTTCTCGACGTCTGCACCGGAAGCGGTGTGATCGCCATCGCGGCGGCCCAACTCGGTGCGCGCAGTGTCTGTGCCGTTGACATCAGCCCCCGCGCCGTGCGGTGTGTCCAAGCCAACGCCGCGCGTGCCGGTGTGACGGTCGACGCCCGGCTCGGTGATGTGACCGGCGCAGCCGACACTGGACCGTACGACATCGTCGTCTCCAATCCTCCTTATGTGCCAACAGGTCCCGACTCGCATCTGGAGCAGATCTCGCCGGACGTCGGTCCCTCGAGTGCGTGGGACGCCGGTCCGGACGGCCGGATGGTGCTCGACCCGCTGTGCGATTCGGCGCCGATGTTGCTGGCCGACAGGGGCACGATGCTGATCGTGCAGTCCGAACTCGCCGGTGCCGGGCGCACCCTGCGACGGCTCCGCCGTGGTGGCCTGCACGCCGAAATTATTATGACGCAACTCATTCCGTTCGGTCCGGTGCTCAACGCCCGGGCGCACTGGATGGAGCAGATCGGCATGATCCCGGTCGGCAGGCGCGAGGAGGAACTCGTCGTGATCAGAGCGGTGAAAGCAGCATGACCGAGGTGCAGCCGCGCCTGGTCCGCATCGTGTCGTCGGGGCCCATGATGGTGCAGGGACCGGTGCGCATCGAACTGGCGGACGGAACCGTCGTTGAATCCGACCGCTTCATGGTCGCGATCTGTACGTGCAAGCGCAGCAAGACCTATCCGCTGTGCGACACCAGCCACCGGCGTCGCCGCCGTCACGGTGACGCGGCGTCAGCCGATCGGCCTGCGTAGCGAGCTCTCGCCGGTGGTCCAGCTCGCCATCAGGTGACGGGCCAGGCGATCCTCGACCGCTTCATGCGCCCGGATCCCGAACACGACGTCGCGCTCCAACTCGGGTTCGCGCCCGACCAGATCGCCGACGACGTCGGTCCGCACCACCTGCTCGTGCACGGCATCGGCCTCGACATGCTCCCGGTAGAACGCCACGCAGGTGTCGGGGGCGCCGAGCCGTTCGAGTGCTTCGACGAGTCGGCGCGAACCGGGTGAGGACGTGATCTCGGTGGATGCGAAATGCCCGATGGCGCTGCCGCGATGCTCGCGGTGCAGGCCGAACATCGACATCAGGTTGACCACCGCCAGCGACTCGGCGGGCACGGCGTCGATGTAGCCGAGGTAGTCGGCGTCGAGCCCGGCGGCGACCATCAGGTCGGCGAACAGCTGCTGGTGAACCTGGTCAGCGCGACCGCCACCGAACTCGTCGTACTCGACGGCCACGAATGCGGCTTTCGCCTGACCGGTGAGCCGGGGGATGGCCCAGGCGTGCGGATCGCCCTCCTTGAGGTGATACAGCGAGCGGTGCACGAAGTACTCCTGCATCTGCTCCCAGGTTCCCTTGTCGCGCAGGAAGTACGACGGACCCGATCCGTCGACGGGTTCGACCGTCAGGCGCTCCATCTCGGCGGCCGCGGTCTCGCCGGCGCCGATGTCGCCGACGTCCTGGCTCACCGCCGCGAGGAAGGTCTCTTCAAGACGGGCCCGCAGATGCAGCAACCCGGGGTTCCACTCCCAGCCGTCGTCGACGCCGGCGAACCCGCGGTAGTGCAGTTCGTAACACACGTAGAGGCTCAGCTGAACGTCGATGCCGTAGGGATCGGAGTCGCCGACGGAGGCCTCGACGCGATTGAGGTGCGCCCGCGGTGCCCGCTCGGTGAGGAGATCGAGAACCGCCATGGACAACGGTCCCCTCGGTGCCGGAAGGAAGGGCTGCAGGGTCAGGGGAGCGAGTGTCACCCCTCAGGTTTTCCCGCTCAGCACATCGCTAAACCCCGTGCGTCACATCGGTCCCGCTCAGGCGGCGGTACGGTGAGGGCTGCTCCGAGTCGGGAGGGTGTCATGGACGCAGACGTCGTCGTCGTCGGCGCCGGTCTGGCCGGCCTGGTCGCCACGCACGAACTGACCAGCCGCGGCAAGACGGTGGCGCTGGTGGACCAGGAGAACGCCGCCAATCTCGGTGGGCAGGCGTTCTGGTCGTTCGGTGGGCTGTTCATCGTCGACACCCCCGAGCAGCGGCGCCTCGGGGTCAAGGACTCCTTCGAGCTGGCCTGGAACGATTGGCGCGGCAGTGCCCAATTCGACCGGCTCGACGACGAGGACACCTGGGCAGTGAAGTGGGCCCGCGCCTATGTCGAGTTCGCGGCCGGCGAGAAGCGGTCCTGGTTACGCGGGCACGGGATCAGCTTCCTGCCGACGGTCGGCTGGGCGGAGCGAGGCGACCTGCGCGCCGACGGTCACGGCAACTCGGTGCCGCGCTTCCACGTCGCATGGGGCACCGGCACCGGTGTCGTCGAGCCGTTCGTCAACTCCGCACTCGCCGCCGCCGACCGCGGGCTGGTCAGGTTCCATCACCGTCACCGGGTCGACGAACTGGTCATCAGTAACGGCGTCGCGACCGGTGTGCGCGGCACGGTACTCGCGCCCGACGACGCACCGCGCGGTGCGCCGAGCAACCGGGATCCGTTGGGCGACTTCGAAATCAACGCCCAGGCTGTCATCGTCACCACCGGCGGTATCGGTGCCAACCACGACATCGTGCGCAGGTACTGGCCCGCGCGGATGGGCACCGCCCCCGAGTCGATGATCACCGGCGTGCCCGCCTACGTCGACGGCAGGATGCTCGACATCGCCGCGGGCTCCGGGGTTCGGCTGGTCAACCGGGACCGGATGTGGCATTACACCGAGGGCATCCAGAACTGGGACCCGATCTGGCCCAAGCACGCCATCCGCATCCTGCCGGGGCCCTCCTCGATGTGGTTCGACGCCCTCGGCAGGCGGCTGCCGCAGCCGTATCTGCCCGGCTACGACACCCTGGGCACACTGCGCTACCTGCGGACGACTCCCGACATCGCCGGCTACGACCACAGCTGGTTCATCCTGACGCAGAAGATCATCGAGCGGGAGTTCGCATTGTCGGGCTCCGAGCAGAACCCCGACATCACCAACTCCGACCGCAGCGGATTCCTCAAAGAGAGGCTGCTGACCAAGGGGGCACCGGCCCCGGTCGAGGCGTTCAAGCAGCACGGCGCCGACTTCGTCGTCGCCGGCACTCTCGAGGAACTCGTCGCCAAGATGAACACCCTGACCGACGAACCGCTGCTCGAGGCGGCCACCATCCGGTCCCAGATCGAGGCACGCGACCTGCAGATGGCGAACCCGTACGCCAAAGATGCTCAGGTGCAAGGGATTCGGAACTCGCGCCGCTACATCGGTGACCGGATCGGCCGGACGGCCGCCCCGCACCGGATCCTCGACCCCGATGCCGGGCCGCTGATCGGCGTCAAACTGCACATTCTGACCCGAAAGACACTGGGCGGAATTCAGACCGACCTGTCGTCGCGGGCGCTCGGCCTGGACGGAAACCCCATCGGTGGGCTCTATGCCGCCGGTGAGGTGGCCGGTTTCGGTGGCGGCGGCGTCCACGGGTACAACGCGCTGGAGGGCACATTCCTCGGCGGCTGCCTGTTTTCCGGCCGAGCAGCCGGTCGCGCCGCCGCCGATTCCGTGTAGCCGTTCGGTTGAGTCTTACCAGTTACTGACAGCGCCGATTCAATCGCCTGACAGCAGGTTCGGTGATGACAGGCTGACGCCAGGAGGTGACCGATATGACCGCAACCACCGGACGGGGCCCGATCAAGGCGCTCGTGGTCGTCACGTACTTGGCGATGATCACCATGAACGTGCTGGCCAATGCGCTACCGCTCAACGGCCGCAACACCGGCGAGGTGTCTGATGCCTATCCGAGCCTGTTCACCCCGGCGGGGATCACGTTCTCGATCTGGAGTGTCATCTACCTGTTGCTCGGGCTGCACGTGCTCTACCAGCTCGGACTGTTCCGCGAGGACGCCCCCGACGTCGGCCGCACCCCCCTTCTCAATCGGGTCGGAGTGCTGTTCTCGATCTCCTCGCTGGCCAACACCGCCTGGGTGTTCGCCTGGCATTACGACGTCATCCCGCTGTCGGCCGTCCTGATCCTGGTGATCCTCGTCTGCCTGATCCTGATCGCCGACACCCTACGGGTGGCGAATCTCACTAGCCGCGAAAAGTGTTTCGTCGCAATACCGTTCAGTGTCTACTTCGGCTGGACCACGGTGGCCACCGTCGCGAACATCACGGTGCTGCTGGTCAGTCTGAACTGGGATGGCTTCGGGATCAGCGCCGCGGTGTGGGCGACGATCATCGTGTTGGTGGCCATGCTGATCGGCACGGCCACGATGCTGCGTAACCGTGACGTCGCCTACGGGCTGGTGCTGATCTGGGCGTTCACCGGAATCCTGATCCGCCAGGTGTCCGCCGGCGGCTTGGACAGCCGCTATCCGGCGATCATCGCCGCGGTGATCGCATCGCTGCTGGTCTTTGTGGGGGCTGAGGCTGTCGTCCTGCGGCAGCGGAGGCGCTCGCCGTCTTAGCTGAGTAGACGTTTGCGTTGATAACGATTGCTGTCTTGGGCCGGGTATGCCGGATACTATTAGTCGCATCCCCGGAAAAGGAGTGATCATGGGCCTTCGGCATACCTCAGCCCGCATGGCGGCCGCCGCGTCGCTGTGCGTCGGGGCGTTGCTGACCCTCAGTGGTCCGGCCCTTGCGGCTCCCGGCGACGACGACACGATTCTTCCGGCCGAGGGTCAGTCCGCCGCGGCCCCGAAGGCCAACTCTGACCTGCAAGGTTTGCTCAACAGCCTGACCCAGTCCTGGAATGACAGCTTCGGGCGGCAGTTGGACGCCGCGCGCGAGACAGCGGTCCAGCAGGCCAACTCCAACATCGCGGTCAGCGTCGCGACCCCGATCGCCAACGGTGCTGCCGGTGTGGTGTCAGGTGCGGCATCGGGAGCGGCGTCGGGCCTGTTCTACCTGCTTGCGCAGAACATCGGGAACAACTCGGCGGCCTCAGCGTCGACCTTCGCGTTGCCGGCCGCCTCGACCTTCGCGATGCCGGCCGCCCCGACCTTCTCGTTGCCCGCCGCGTCGGCGTTCTCGTTACCTGCCTTCAGTGCGCCGGCGATGCCGGTCGGGCTGCCGCAGCTCCCGCCGCCGCCGGCCATCGGTCTGCCGCAGTTCCCGGCCATTGGTCTGCCGCAGTTGCCGCCGCCCCCGCCGATCGGTCTGCCGCAGTTCCCGCCCATTGGGCTGCCGCAGTTGCCGCCGCCCCCGCCCATTGGGCTGCCGCAGCTTCCGCCGATCGGGCTGCCGGAGTTGCCGCCGCCCCCGCCGATCGGGCTTCCCTCGCTGCCGTGCATCATCTTCTGCCTGCCGAAGCTGTTCTGATTCGGCGCTAGCGCCGATTGCCCACTCTGCGTGTGACTGAAGTTGCATGTGGGGAGCCTGTGACTTGCAATGAGTTGGCTATGAGACACCGTGCCCACCCTGCAGTGTGGTTGCGCTGTCAATAATCTGCCTGGCATGTCCGGCTTCTCCGTCGAACGCTTCTGCTGGGTAGCGGCAGTCCTCCTCGGCATCGCCACGGCAGCACCGGCCCAGGCTGATGAGGTGGTGTGGGTCGGAGGTACCAGCGGCACTCTGGGCAGGCTGCTGGGTGGTAACACCTCCGACGTCGCGGAGGATCTGCTGGGCGGCGTGTATCGCGGGGACACCGTGACCACGGTCGACTACCCCGCGTCGATCTGGCCCTTCACCGGGATTCTCGATCCGAGCCTGGGCGCATCGATCCGGACCGGTGTCGCGGAGACCAAGGCCGCCATTCGAGCCTCGCTGGCGCGAAGCCGAACACCGCTGTCGGTCGTCGGAACATCGCAGGGAGCCATGGTCGTCCAGCAGGTGGCCGCCGACTTGAACACCGACCCGAGCGTGCCGTCGGACACCACCTTCATCCTGATCGCCGACCCCAATTTCGGCGCGTTCACCACCGAGGTCGACAGGTATCTGCCGCAGTTCGACTACACGCCCATTCGTCTTCCGCAGACCCGCTTCCGGCAGATCGAGGTGGTCAACCAGTACGACGGCTTCGCCGTTCCGATCGCCCAGACCTCGAACCACCTGACTGTCCTGAACGCGCTGATCGCCATTGCAACCGTGCATACCGTGGCCCAGAAATCAGATCTGTCGGCCGTCCCGGCGCAGAACATCACCGTCACCCGAAACACTCAGGGCGGCATCAACATCGTCTACGGCGTCCCCACCAAAAATCTGCCACTGACCACTCCGTTGCGTGAGATAGGAGTTGGCGCGGCGACGGTCGACGGTATCGACCGCACGCTTCGGCCGATCATCGACCAGGGATATCTACCGGCCCAACCGAATTCCCCGCGCACCCCGTCGCCCGCGCCCTCGGTCGCCGTGGCCCCGTCGTACTGAACCCGCCTTACAAGGAGCTCTAGTTACAAGAGGCGGCCGAAACCCCACCTATGGTTGGTCCTCCGAGTAGCGTCGCCAGCATCGACTTCACCAGGGGGTTCGCATGGGTCGGCAGCGGTACCTATTCGTTGGCTTAGTCGTTGCGGCGCTGCCGCTCAGCGGGTTGGTCGCTCCGGTCGCCTCGGCGGATTGCACCAGTGCGGGAGCAGCAACCGTGTGTGCGCAGGGCGAGGTTCGCGGTGGCGGGCCCACCGCTCCGGTGGCCGGGCCGGTCTACCCGTCGTACTGTGCCGATCCCTGGTATTGCGATGACGGCTGGGATCTCGACCTCTCTCTTCCGAGGCCACCACGGCCCGGCGGACCCGGTCGGCCCGGTGGCGGCGGAGGCGGTATCGGGCCGCGCTGACTTTCTCGTTCTGACCCGTCCACTCATCGTTCAAGGAGCCATCAATGTCTTTCCGAATCCTGATCAGCGCCGGGGTGATCGCCGGCGCGACTCTGATGGGTACCGCAGCCACCGCGGTCGCCGACCCGCCGAACTGTTCGGCGGCCGATCTGGCCGGGGTCATGTCCGGCGTGAACGCCGGGATGTCGGCCTACCTGTTCACCCATCCGGACGTCAACGCATTCTTCACCAGTCTCAAAGGGAAGTCCCGGGACGAGATTCGGACTGCTATCGCGGATTACGCCCAGGCAAATCCTCAGGTGCAGAACGAGATCCAGGCGATACGGCAGCCGGCGGCGGATTTCCGTGATCGCTGCGATGCGCCGGTACCCGACATGCCCATGGGCTGACGTTCGGCTGCCGCTGACAGCGGCCGAAAAGACAACGCCCTGACCGCAAACCTGCGGTCAGGGCGTTGCTCTCACTGTCGGGGTGGCGGGATTCGAACCCACGACCTCTTCGTCCCGAACGAAGCACGCTACCAAGCTGCGCCACACCCCGCGTGAAGCCACGACAGCGTATCGCACCGGCCCCACGGGAAGCCAAACGGCTCGTCAGGGCACACCCCGGCGCAACCGGCAGCGGATGACGGGAAGCATCTGGCTTGTCGGTGGCGTTGTGCACACTAACGGCGCGACGACAACGCCGGCAGGCGAAAGGTGGGGCGGATGATGACCGCTTTGGGGGCCGTGGTGTACGGGGGATTCTTCCTGCTTGCTGCGCTGTGGCTGGTGGTGACCGGCGACTACGACGCCGTCGACGACGCCTCCGGCGACCAGCCGCAGGAGCGTTCGAACTCGGCAAGCGCGCCGGCGTGCTCGCTCGGGTCCAGGTTGTGAGCGGTTAGCCACTCGGGGTCGTAGTAGGTGTCGGCGTACCGGTCGCCGCTGTCGGCGATCAGAGTGACCACCGATCCGCTGGTGCCCGCGGCGACCATCTCGCACAGCAGGCTGAAGGCGCCCCACACGTTCGTGCCCGTCGAGGGTCCCACCCGGCGGCCCAGTACCCGCGATACGTGATGGGCCGCGGCGACGGACGCGGCGTCGGGGACCCGTTCCATCCGGTCGACGACATCGGGCAGAAACGACGGCTCCACCCGAGGTCTGCCGATGCCCTCAATGCGTGAGGACGCCGCAACGACGACGTCGCGCCGGCCTTCGGCGTAGGACGGGAAGAACGCGGAGTTCTCCGGGTCCACGACGCACAGTCGGGTGCTGTAGCGGCGATAGCGGATGTAGCGCCCGATCGTGGCACTGGTGCCGCCGGTGCCGGCGCCGACCACGATCCAGGACGGAATCGGGTGCGGTTCGTCGCGCATCTGCTCGTAGATCGACTCGGCGATGTTGTTGTTACCGCGCCAGTCGGTGGCCCGCTCGGCGTTGGTGAACTGGTCCAGATAGTGGCCACCCGTCTCATGGGCGATGCGCTGGGCTTCGGCGTATACCTCGCCCGGATGGTCCACGAAATGGCAACGGCCACCCTGAGATTCGATGAGCGCGGTCTTGCTCGGGCTCGTCGAGGCGGGCATGACCGCGACGAACGGCAGGCCGAGCAGCGCGGCGAAATAGGCCTCCGACACCGCGGTGGATCCCGACGACGCCTCCACCACTGTGGTGTGCTCACCGATCCAGCCGTTGCACAGGCCGTACAAAAACAGTGAACGCGCGAGCCGGTGCTTGAGGCTGCCGGTGATATGCGTGGACTCGTCTTTGAGATAGAGCTGGACGTCAACCCGCTCACACCATGAAGACGGCAGCGGATAGCGCAACAGGTGGGTGTCGGCACTGCGGCGTGCGTCGGCTTCGATCAACCGGATCGCATTGTCGACCCAGCGCCGGGGCTGGTTGTGGACGGCGACTGCACTCATCGCCCGTGGGCTTTCAGCGGACGGAAGCGGTGGGGCTGGAGCGCACCGCGTTGCGGGACTGGTCATGCCCGCCCGTCGGTGCTGCCACCAGCGTCAGCAGAGTGGCCTCCGGTCGGCAGCAGAATCGGAACGGTGCGAACGGCGAGGTGCCGATGCCGGCCGACACGTGCAGCGCGGTGTCGACGCCCCAGCGCGACGCGCCTTTGGCGCGGGTCCGGTCCAGGTCGCAGTTGGTGGCCAGCGCGCCGTAGAACGGCAGGCACAGCTGACCGCCGTGGGTGTGTCCGGCCATGATCAGCTGGTAGCCGTCGGCGGCGAAGCGGTCCAGCACCCGCGTGTAGGGGGCGTGCGTCACGGCCAGGCTCAGATTGGCGATCGGGTTGGGCGCACCGGCCACGGTGTCGTAGCGGTCCCGCTCCAGATGGGCGTCGTCGACACCGGCCGCCGCGATCGTCAGGCCCGCCACCTCGAACTCGCGGCGGGTGTGGGTCAGGTCGAGCCAGCCGCGCTCGGTGAACGCTGCCCGCAGGTCCTGCCAGGGCAGCGGCTTGCCCAGCACGCGATGGTCGGGGTCGGTGAGGTACTTGGCCGGGTTCTTCAGCCGCGGGGCGAAATAGTCGTTGCTGCCGAAGACGAAAACCCCGGGGAACGACAACAAATCCCCGATGGACTGCACCACCGACGGGACGGCCTTGGGGTGCGACAGGTTGTCTCCGGTGTTGACGACCAGATCGGGTTCCCAGCGGGCCAGTTCACGCAGCCAGGCCTGCTTGTGACGCTGGGTGGGGCGCATGTGGATGTCGCTGAGGTGCAGCACCCGCAACGGTGTGGAGCCGGGTGTGAGCACCGGCATGGTCACCTCGCGCACGACGAACGCGTTGCGCTCGATCACCGTGGCATAGCCGACCGCGAGCGCGGCCGATCCTGCGGCCACGAGGGCGGAGGATTTCACTGCTGAAGGCACAGCCATAGGTGTCAGAGTACTGCCAACAGGCAATGGTCAGCGGGTCGAGGCCGCTTCAAGCGCCCCCACGTCAGACAGACGTCACGGCGGCGGGGGCGGCGCCAACAGCGGGATCGTGATCGGCGGCAGGCCCGGAATCTCCACCACGGTGACCGCCGGCGGCGGGAGCCCGTCGAGACCCGGCGGCAGTGCGCCCGGCGGGGGCGGGGGCGGGGCCGGCGGGATGCCGTTGCTGGTCTGGATCGTCACGATCGAGCCGGGCACGGTCTGTCCGCCCGGCGATGTGCCGACCACGCTGCCGGCCGGGGCTGCGCTGTTGACCGGCGTGGCCTGGTCGGCCACCTGGAAACCGGCGTCCTTGAGCCGTTCCCGGGCGCTGTCCACGGTCAGGCCGGCCACGCTGGGCACCCGGGACCCCGGTGCCCCGTCGACGTAGCGCGGATCTGTCGGCGGCATGGTGACGTCGCCGAAGCTCTGGGCGATCGGCATCATCGCGGTGAACCACGTCTTGGCGGGCTCGTTACCGCCGTAGAGATTGCCGTCACCGCACTGCCGCAGCGGCCAGGAGCACAGATCCGACGGGTTCGGGGAGTCGTCGTAGATGTAGTTGGCCGCCGCATAGCGGTTGGTGTAGCCCAGGAATCCGGAGGACCGGTGCGCCTCGGTGGTGCCGGTCTTGCCGGAGGCCGGCAGGTTCCAGCCGACCGAGCCGGCCGAGTTGGCGGCCGTGCCGCTGGTGTCGTCCTTGCTCAGGGCGTTGGACAAGGTGTTGGCCAAACCTTCGGGCACCACCTGGTCGCACGTCTCGGTGGTGACGGCGACCTCGTTGCCGTGCCGGTCGTAGAGCTTGTCGATCGGGTTGGGCGGGCACCACACGCCCCCGGAGGCCAGCGTGGCCGCGACGTTGGACAGTTCGAGTGCGTTGACCTCGATCGGGCCCAGGGTGAACGAACCCAGGTTCTGCCGCTTGACGAAGTCGGCCAGGCTCTCGTTGGTCTCGGGGTCATACGGGCGGGCCGTACCCGGTTCGGCGTAGGACCGCAGACCCAGCTTGACGGCCATGTCGACGGTGCGCTGCACACCCACCTGCGAGATGAGCTTGGCGAACGCCGTGTTCGGCGAGGTTGCCAGCGCGTCGGTCACGCTCATCGAGCCGCGGTAATTACCGGCGTTCTGCACACACCAGGTGTCGCGGGGGCAGCCCTTGGCGCCGCCGCTGCCCAGGCCCTTGGCCTCGAAACGCACCGGCGCATCGAGGTTGGCGTTGATGCCCAGGCCCATGTCGAGAGCAGCGGCGGTGGTGAAGATCTTGAAGATCGACCCCGCGCCGTCGCCGACGAGGGAGAACGGCTGTGGCTGCATGGTTTCGCCGGCCGCGGTGTTCAACCCGTAGGTGCGGTTGCTGACCATGGCCACCACCGGGTGAGCCGTCTTGCCGGGCAGCACGACGCTCATCACGCTCGCGATGCCCTGGACGTCCGGGGGCGCCAGCGAGTCGACGGCTTGTTTGGCCGAGTTCTGCACGTCGGGGTCCAGCGTGGTCTTGATCAGGTAGCCGCCCTTGGACAGCTGTTCCTTGCTGATGCCTGCGCGGGCCAGGTATTCCTGCACGTAGTCGCAGAAGAAGGCGCGATCGCCTGCCGCGATGCAGCCGCGGGGCAGCTCGTTGGGCTGCGGCAGGATGCCCAGCGGCTGCTCCTTGGCGGCGCGCAACTCGTCAGCTTTGTCCGGGAGGTTCTCGATCATGGTGTCGAGCACCAGGTTTCGGCGGGCCAGCGCACCGTCGGGGTTGGTGTAGGGGTTCAGCGCGCTCGTCGACTGGACCAAGCCCGCCAGCAGCGCCGCCTGTTGCCAGTTCAGAGCGGAGGCGTCGACGCCGAAGTAGGTCTGCGCGGCGTCCTGGATTCCGAAGGCGCCGTTGCCGAACGAGACCAGATTGAGGTAGCGGGTCAGGATCTCCGGCTTGGTGAACGTCTTGTCCAGCGTGAGTGCCATCCGGATCTCACGCAGCTTGCGGGCCGGCGTGGTCTCGATGGCGGCACGCTTCTCGGCGTCGGTCTGGGCGATCACCAGCAGTTGGTAGTTCTTGACGTACTGCTGCTCGATGGTCGACCCGCCGCGGGTGTCGAGATCCCCGGAGGCATACCCGGCCAGGCCGGTCAGGGTGCCTTTCCAGTCGACACCGTTGTGCTCGGCAAACCTCTTGTCCTCGATCGAGACGATTGCCAGTTTCATGGTGTCGGCGATTTTGTCGCTGGTGACCTCGAAGCGGCGCTGGGAATACAGCCACGCGATGGTGTTGCCCTTGGCGTCGACCATCGTCGTCACCGCGGGCACCTCGCCCTCGACCAATTGGGCCGATCCGTTGGCCACGACGTCGGAGGCCCGGTTGGACACCAGACCCAGCCCGCCGACCACCGGGAACAGGAGCGCCGCCATGATCACACTGGCCAATAGGCAGCACCAGGCCAACTTGATGATTGTGGCGCCGGCCGGGGGGCGTTCCGACATGGGTACAGAGTACTGAGGGTCTTTTGGGTCTTGCGTGCCGTCCCATCGGGGGCAATGATGGCGGCGGGGAATTTACGGGGGAGTCAGAAATGGCAGCTCACGCCACATTTTGGCTGGGCCTGGACGATCGTCCCAAAAAACCTGTGATCTAACTGTTGCGCAAACGATACCTGACCACCTAACTTAAACAGACAGTGCGATTCAGGTAACACTCAGGATCGCAATGTGGCGTAGATCGCAATGACGTTCTACTCCTGAAGAGTGAGCCGCCCAGTGGCGGCCCGGACGAAGGGGATCGCCGGTGTCAGCTACTCGGCCCGCTGCCCGCAGGACCAGCGCAGTTTCGGTACACGCTTCCATCCACGGTGCGGAGGGTGAAGCCCGCATCGCCTGGGTTTCCAGGGCTCTGTGCCGCTCGACTGATCCCGATGAGCTCTTCGTTCGTGGTGCTGCCCAGCGCAAGGCCGCGGTCATCTGCCGGCATTGCCCGGTCATGGCCGAGTG
Source organism: Mycobacterium sp. NBC_00419 (assembly GCF_036023875.1). Lineage (NCBI taxonomy): Bacteria > Bacillati > Actinomycetota > Actinomycetes > Mycobacteriales > Mycobacteriaceae > Mycobacterium > Mycobacterium sp. NBC_00419. The sequence goes on along the minus strand of NZ_CP107931.1, from coordinate 2,363,514 downwards.
TGGTGCCGACGCCCTGGACAACCGGGTGGAATTCGGCGTGTGGGGCGGTATGACCGAACGTCAGCGTCGCGCTCTGCTCAAGCAGCATCCCGAGGTGGTGTCCTGGTCGGAGTTCTTTTCTGCCCAGCGCAAGCACCGCAGCGTTAGCTAATTTGTAGCTCTTCCGGGGCGAGCGCCCCAAGCAAATATTCGTCCGCGTCAAACGCGAACAGTCACGCCGTCTCGCCGGTGATCTGATCGGCGATGGCCTGCAAAGCGTCGAGGTCGGAGACGTCGAACGGCAGGGACGGCACCCCGATCCACGGCACGTGCGGGTTGGCCCCGGTGAAACGCGACAGCAGCCGCACCTCCCGTTTGGCGGTCTGCGCCCGGTCGGCGTGGATGTCCAGCACCGCCGCGGCCAGCAGATCACCGTTCTTGGCCCCGCCGCTCTTCAACTCCTCGGCGCCGTCGACGGCGCGCTCCACCGTCAGCGAGCACAACGTCGGGTGGGTCCGGTTGAGAACCAGCCCGGCCAGCGGCATTCCTTCCTCGGAGAGCCGGTCGACGAAGAACGACGCCTCCCGCAGCGCGTCCGGTTCGGCGGCCGAGACCACCACGAACTGGGTGCCGCGGCGCTTGAGCAGTTCGTAGGTGCGGTCCGCCTTCTCACGGAAGCCGCCGAAGGTCGAATCGAGCGACTGCACGAACGCCGAGGCGTCGGAGAGCATCTGTGAGCCGAGGATCGTCGACATCGCCTTCATCGCCAAGCCCACCACGCCGGTGACGAGGCGCCCGATGCCCTTGCCGGGAGCCAGCAGCAGCCGCCACAGCCGGCCGTCCATGAAACTGCCCAGCCGCTTCGGGGCGTCCAGGAAGTCCAGGGCGTTGCGCGACGGCGGGGTGTCCACCACCACCAGATCCCAGCGGTCCTGCCCGAGCAGTTGCCCGAGCTTCTCCATGGCCATGTACTCCTGCGTGCCGGCCAAGGACGTCGCCACGGTCTGATAGAACTGGTTGTCCAGAATCGCTTGTGCGCGTTCGGGTCCCGAGTGTTCGACCACCATGTCGTCGAATGTGCGACGCATGTCGAGCATCATCGCGTGCAGTTCGCCGGTCACCTCGGGAGCCAACGGAACCCGCTGCGGCTCGTTGCCGAGCTCCCTGATGCCCAGGGCCTGCGCCAGCCGCTTGGCCGGGTCGATGGTCAGCACCACCACGGTGCGGCCGTACTCGGCGGCCCGCACCGCCATCGCCGCCGCGGTGGTGGTCTTGCCGACGCCGCCGGCGCCGCAGCACACCACGACACGGTTGGACCTGTCGGTGAGGATCGACTTCATATCGAGCGTTGCAGGTGCGCCACTCATTTACCTGACTCCTTGCTGCGCAAGCGTTTCGGCGAGTTCGTACAGGCTGCCGAGATCGACACCGTCGGCGATGGTGGGCAGTTCCAGCCGTGGCACCTTCAAACGGTCGAGCTGTTCGGCACTTTCCGATCTGGCCCGGATCCGGGTGGCGTGCTCGATGGTCTCGGTCAGCAGCCCGGCGAAGTCGCCGTCCTCCAGCGTGATGCCGGCCTTGTCGAGCCCGGCCCGCACGGCGTCGGCGTCGATATCGCCCTCGGCGGCCTTCGCCAGGTCGGCGGGGGGCAGGAACGGCGGGATGTTGCGGTTCACGATCACGCTGCCGATGGGCAGGCCCAGATCCTCGAGTTCCTCGATGGCCTCGATGGTCTCCTGGATGGGCAGCGCCTCCAGCAGGGTGACGAGGTGGATGGCGGTCTGCTCCGAGTGCAGCAGCTTGACCACCCCCTCGGCCTGGGAGTGCACCGGCCCGCCCTTGGCCAGGTCAGACACGGCCTTGGTGACGTCCAGGAAGCGTGCGATGCGCCCGGTCGGGGGAGAGTCGACGACGATCGCGTCGTAGACCGGCTTCTTATTGCGGTCCACCCGCACCACCGATTCCTTGATCTTGCCGGTGAGCAGGACGTCACGCAGCCCTGGTGCGATGGTGGTGGCGAACTCGATGGCACCGATCCGGCGCATCGCCCGCCCGGCGATGCCGAGGTTGTAGAACATGTCGAGGTACTCCAGGAACGCGGCCTCGATGTCGATGGCCAATGCGTTCACGTGCCCGCCGCCGTCGGCGGTGGCGATCTTGGACTCCTCGTAGGGCAGCGGCGGCACGTCGAACAGCTGCGCAATGCCTTGGCGCCCTTCGACTTCCACGAGCAGTACCCGTCGCCCGCCGGCCGCCAGGGTCAACGCCAACGCCGCGGCGACGGTGGTCTTGCCGGTCCCGCCTTTGCCCGTCACGAAGTGCAGACGGGCTTTGGTCAGGCGGGAGGGCCAGCCGACGGCGCTGCCGTCGCTTGAAGTGGTCGCCATCAGTGCATGCTAGCCAAGGCCGTACCGGGCCCCTCAGCGATTGCCGTGTTCAGCGATAGGCTTCGGCCATGAGCGAACCGACGACATGGGAATACGCCACCATCCCGTTGCTGACCCATGCGACTAAACAGATCCTCGACCAGTGGGGCGCCGACGGCTGGGAACTGGTGGCCGTATTGCCCGGCCCGACGGGCGAACAGCACGTCGCCTACCTCAAACGCCCGAAGTGACAGCTTCACAACGGCTCGCCGAACTGGGCCTGGCGCTGCCAACGCCTGCCAAGCCGCTGGCGGCCTACGTACCCGCGGTGCGCACCGGCAACCTGGTCTACACCGCAGGTCAGCTCCCGCTGGCGGCCGGTGAGCTCACCGACACTGGCAAGGTCGGCGCCGAGGTCAGCCCGGAACGGGCTAAGGCCGCCGCAAGGCTGTGCGCGCTGAACGCCCTGGCAGCCATCGACGCGGTGGTCGGCCTCGACAACATCACCAAGGTCGTCAAGGTCGTCGGGTTCGTCGCCTCTGCGCCCGGATTCACCGGGCAGCCCGGTGTCATCAACGGGGCCTCCGAACTCCTGGGCGAGGTGTTCGGTGAGGCGGGCGCGCACGCCCGCTCCGCCGTCGGCGTCTCTGAACTGCCGCTGGACGCCCCGGTCGAGGTGGAGCTCATCGTGGAGGTGGGGTGACCCATCCCTCCTACGGCGTCCTGCGGCCCGTCACCGAAATAGCGTCGGTGCTGCTGTGCAACAACCCGAACGTCATGACGCTGGAGGGCACCAACACCTGGGTGCTGCGCGGGCGCGGCAGCGACGAGATGGTGATCGTCGACCCCGGCCCCGACGATGACCAGCACCTGGCCACACTCGCCGGCCTCGGCACCATCGCGCTGGTGCTCATCAGCCACAAGCACGAGGACCACACCGGCGGCATCGACAAACTCGTGGACATGACGGGCGCCACCGTCCGATCGGTCGGCAGTGGTTTCCTGCGCGGTCTCGGCGGGCCGCTGACCGACGGCGAGGTCATTGACGCCGCCGGGCTGCGCATCACCGTGATGGCCACCCCGGGCCATACCGCCGACTCACTGTCCTTCCTGATCGACGACGCGGTGCTCACCGCCGACACCGTGCTCGGCCGCGGCACCACTGTGATCGACGACGAAGACGGCAGCCTGACCCAATACCTCGACTCGCTGCGGCGGCTGCAAGGTTTGGGACGGCGCAGGGTCCTGCCCGGCCACGGTCCTGAACTCGATGACCTGGCCGCTGTGAGCGCCATGTACCTGGCGCACCGTGAGGAGCGCCTCGAGCAGGTTCGGGCGGCGTTACGCGCGCTCGGTGAGGATGCGACGGCACGCCAAGTCGTCGAGCACGTCTATACCGATGTCGACGAGAAGCTGTGGGACGCCGCGGAGAAGTCCGTGCGCGCCCAGCTCGACTACCTGCGGGCCGACTAGCGCCCGGGCCTCCGCAAGCTCCGCCCGCGCTTACCTCGCGCTGAGCCGATACTCGCTCGGTTGCGCGCGGGCTCCGCAAGCTCCGCCCGCGCTTACCTCGCTCGGCGCGCCAGCCGCTCGGAATCGCTGATCAGCACGCTCTTGCCTTCCAGGCGGATCCACCCGCGGTGGGCGAAGTCGGCCAGCGCCTTGTTCACCGTCTCGCGGGAGGCGCCCACCAGCTGAGCGATCTCTTCCTGCGTCAGGTCGTGAGTGACGCGCAGCGCGCCACCCTCCTGGGTGCCGAAGCGCTGGGCCAGCTGCAGCAGCTGCTTGGCAACCCGGCCCGGGACGTCAGTGAAGATGAGGTCGGCCAGGTTGTTGTTCGTGCGCCGCAGTCGGCGGGCCAGCACGCGCAGCAGTTGCTCGGCGATCTCGGGGCGGTCGGCGATCCACGCCCGCAGCGCGTCACGGTCCATCGAGACCGCGCGCACCTCGGTGATCGTGGTGGCGCTGGACGTCCGGGGACCGGGGTCGAAGATCGACAGCTCGCCGAACATGTCCGACGGGCCCATGATCGTCAGCAGGTTCTCCCGGCCATCCGGGGACCGCCGGCCGATCTTCACCTTGCCGGAAATGATGATGTAGAGCCGGTCACCAGGCTCGCCTTCGGCGAAGACAGTGTGTCCCCGCGGGAAATCAACCGGCTGCAGTTGCTTGGTCAGCGCGGAAACGGCGCTGGGTTCAACCCCCTGGAAGATTCCGGCCCTCGCCAGGATCTCGTCCACGTTGCCCCTCTTAGGTCATCGATTATTTGTCACGCTCAGGCCAGCATTACGCGAAGGTCAGTCTAGTGCCAGCCGGTCTAGCAACGTGCCAACGCTACACACGATTGGCGTACGGAGTCCGGTGAAACTGCGGATTCGGCCGTGCGTGGGCATAGGACCGGGTCGGCAGGCCGGGCTCGTCGGCGTCCAGCAAGTACCGAACGTCGACCGGCCGGGATTCCTCGGGTGCCGGCCGCGGTGGCGCCTGCTTACGGGCCTCCTCGACCTGCTTGAGCAGTTCGTCGACCTCTTCGGTGCCCGGCTGGTCGGTGTGCAGCCAGCTTTCGACACGCTGCAATCCGAACGTCGCGAGCATCATCAGCCCGGGGACACACACCGCGAGCAACCAGGTCACCCGGGCAAGTAAACACGGGCAAGGTCTCGGCGAGATCACGAATTGTCACCGGTATGTCCGCAGGTCGTCGCTGCTTGTCGCGGCTCGTCAGTACCCTTGTCAGCGTGCCTGCGGCCGCCAAGAAACCTGACTCCAAGAAGTGGGACGCCGAAACCCACCTTGGCCTGGTGCGCCGTGCCCGCCGGATGAACCGGACCCTGGCCGTCGCATTCCCGCATGTGTACTGCGAGCTCGATTTCACCAACCCGCTCGAACTCGCGGTCGCCACGATCCTGTCGGCCCAGTCCACCGACAAACGGGTCAACCTGACCACTCCGGCGCTGTTCACGAGGTACCGCACCGCGCTGGACTACGCCCAGGCCGACCGCACCGAACTCGAAGAACTGATCCGGCCCACCGGTTTCTACCGCAACAAGACCACGTCGCTGATCCGGCTGGGCCAGGAACTTGTCGAGCGTTTCGACGGGGAGGTTCCGCAGACATTGGACGAGTTGGTGACCCTGCCCGGTGTCGGGCGCAAGACCGCCAACGTCATCCTGGGAAACGCCTTCGACATCCCCGGCATCACCGTCGACACCCATTTCGGCAGGCTCGTCCGGCGCTGGCGCTGGACAGCCCTGGAGGATCCGGTCAAGGTCGAGCATGCGGTCGGCGAGTTGATCGAACGCAGTGAGTGGACTCTGCTGAGTCATCGCGTCATATTTCATGGCCGCCGGGTCTGCCACGCCCGCAAGCCCGCCTGCGGGGTGTGCGTGCTGGCCAAGGACTGCCCATCGTTCGGGATCGGTCCCACGGAGCCGCCGGTGGCCGCAGCGCTGGTGAAAGGTCCCGAGACCGAGCATCTGCTCGCCCTGGCCGGGCTGTGAGCGCCCGCCTCGCGGCCCGCCGATGACCAGATCCACCCGCTGGACCGTGGTGGTGCTGGCCGCGGTCGCCGTGCTGATCGGTGCGCTGGTGGTCGAGATCGGTGGTGACCCCGGCGAGGGCGACGGAACCCCCGCCACCCAGGTGGCCCGCGCCCACCGCGACGCCGACACGCCCGAGGCGCTGGCGGGCCCGCGCCAGCAGGCCGACCTGCCGCCCTGTCCGGCTGGCGGGCAGGAACCCGGTCCGGAGAAGCTGCGCGGCATCGTCATCGAGTGCGCGGCTGACGGCGCACCGGTCGACGTGGCGCGGGCACTGGCCGGTCGTCCGGCGGTACTGAACCTGTGGGCCTATTGGTGCGCGCCGTGCGCCGAGGAACTGCCCGCTCTGGCCGAGTATCAGCGCCGGGTGAGTGGTGACGTCCGCGTGGTCACCGTCCACCAGGACGAGAACGAGGCGGCGGCACTGCTGCGCCTGGCCGACCTGAAGGTGCGGCTGCCCACGCTGCAGGACGGCCAGCGTCGGGTGGCCGCTGCCCTGGGTGTGCCCAACGTCATGCCCGCGACGGTCGTGCTGCGCGCGGACGGTACCGTTGCCCAGATCCTGCCGCGCGCGTTCACCAGTGCCGATGAAATCGCCGCCGCGGTGAAGAATGCTCTGCAATGACGACGAGCGAGGTGGCGCGGGTGACGGGTGGGATACCGCTCACTCCCGACGTGAGGCCGCCCTGGCTGGCCCCATTGGTGGAAAACGTCGACCTCGTGCCGCATGCCTATCGCCGCAAGGTTCCGCCTGAACTGCTGGCCGCTGTGACCGGCGCCGGAACCGCCGGACGCGATGCCGCGGTCCTGGTGTTGTTTTCCGGCCCGCCGTCCGATCACCCGGCCGGACAGGTCCCCGACGACGCCGATCTTCTGCTGACCGTGCGCGCCAGCACATTGCGTCACCACGCCGGCCAGGCGGCCTTCCCGGGCGGGGCGGCCGATCCCGGTGACGCCGGACCGGTGGCGACCGCACTGCGGGAAGCCCAGGAGGAGACGGGGATCGACCCGAATCGTCTGCATCCCCTGGCCACACTCGAGCGAATGTTCATCCCGCCCTCGGGCTTTCACGTCGTTCCCGTGCTGGCGTATTCACCGGACCCCGGACCGGTGGCTGTGGTCAACGAAGCGGAGACGGCCGTCGTCGCACGGGTTCCGCTGCGCGCCTTCGTCAATCCTGAGAACCGGCTGATGGTGTACCGCACCGGTGCGGGCCCGCGTTTCGCCGGACCGGCGTTTCTGCTCAACGAGATGTTGGTGTGGGGGTTCACCGGTCACGTAATCTCGGCGATGCTCGATGTGGCCGGTTGGTCACAACCGTGGGAGACCGAAGACATCCGAGAGTTGGACGAGGCCATGGCGCTCGTCGGCGACAACAGTAAGGGGCCGCTGTGACGAGTTCGCAATGGCTGGACATCGCCGTGCTGGTGGTGGCGTTCGTCGCCGCGATATCCGGTTGGCGCTCCGGTGCGTTGGGCTCGTTGATGTCCTTCGTCGGTGTGGTGCTGGGCGCCATCGCCGGAGTGATGCTGGCCCCGCATATCGTCAGCCACATCCATTCGCCGCGGGCCAAGCTGTTCGCTGCGCTGTTCCTCATCCTGGCGCTCGTGGTCATCGGCGAGGTCGCCGGTGTGGTGCTCGGGCGCGCCGTGCGCAGTGCCATTCGCAACCGCGGGGTGCGCACCGTCGACTCGATCATCGGTGTGGCGCTGCAGCTGGTGGTGGTGATGGTGGCGGCCTGGCTGCTGGCCAGCCCGCTCACCTCGTCGGATCAGCCCAACCTTGCCGCCGCCGTACGCGGTTCCAAGGTCCTTGCCCAAGTGGACAAGTACGCGCCGGAGTGGCTCAAGTCGGTGCCCAAGCGGATGTCGACGCTCCTGAGCACCTCCGGGCTGCCCGACGTCCTGCAACCCTTCGGGCGTACCCCGATCCAGGCGGTCGAGGCCCCGGACGCCTCGCTGGCCGACAGCTTGGTGGTCGCGAGCTCGCGGCCCAGTGTCGTCAAGATCCGCGGTGTCGCGCCGGGCTGCCAGAAGGTGCTCGAGGGAACCGGTTTCGTGATCGCCCCCAACCGGGTGATGTCCAACGCCCACGTGGTCGCCGGGTCCGACAGTGTCACGGTGGACGCCGAGGGCCAGACCTATGACGCCACGGTCGTCTCCTATGACCCCAACGCCGACATCTCCATCCTCGACGTGCCTAACCTGCCGCAGCGACCGCTGGTGTTCGCCGAACAGCCCGCCAAGTCGGGTACCGACGCGGTGGTGCTCGGTTACCCGGGCGGTGGCGAGTTCGCCGCCACCCCGGCGCGGATCCGCGAAACCATTGAGCTCTCCGGGCCGGACATCTACCGCACCACGACGGTCAACCGCGAGGTTTACACCATCAGAGGTACTGTGCGGCAAGGCAATTCGGGTGGTCCGATGATCAACCGCGCGGGCCAGGTGCTCGGCGTGGTGTTCGGTGCCGCGGTCGACGACAATGACACCGGTTTCGTCCTGACGGCGAACGAGGTGTCGCGTCAGCTGGCCAAGATCGGCAATACCGAGAAGGTGCCCACCGGCGCCTGCGTCACCTAGCCGGGCCGTACACCTGATCCAGGAACCGGCGCAGGTGGTCGTTGACCTCCGCGGGGGCTTCCTCGTGCGCGTAGTGGCCGACGCCGGCCAGCGCCACGAACCGGCCGCGCGGGGCGTAGCGCTGGGTCCGGTCCACCGGGTCGGCGAGCACATAGGGGTCGGCTTCGCCGCGCAGATGCAGCACGGGCACGTCGAGCTGGCGATTCATCAACTTCATGAACCGCCATCCTTCTGATCGCAGCTGGCTGCGGACCGCCCAGCGTTGATACTCCATGGCGCAGTGCGCCGCGGACGGAATCTGGATGGCCCTGCGCATATGCGCGATGGTTTCGGAAAAGTCCTCGGAGGCAAGCCATTTGCCGCAGGATCGGCTGCGGACGAGGTGCTCGAGCTGATCGGCGTTGTGGGCGGTGAGGGCGCGCTCGGGCAGCACAGGCACCTGGTAGCGAAGCAGGGTTGGCAGCAGGGCGCGGCCCTGGTCGCGGCGGGTCAGCGCGGATGCCCGCAGCGCGGCAGGGTGCGGTGAGCTCACCAGTGCGATGCCGCGCACCACTCGCGAGTGCAGTACCGAGGTGGCCCAGCAGACCAACCCGCCGTCGGCGTGGCCGACGAGGGTGGCCGAGCTGTGGCCCAGCGCCCGAACCAGGCCGGCGGTGTCACCGGCGAGCGTCCAGCCGTCGTAACCGCGCGGAGGTTTGTCGCTGCCGCCGTAGCCGCGCAGATCGACCGCGACGACGCGGACTCCCGGCAGGCCCTGCAGCTGATGGCGCCAGGACCACCAGAACGACCCGAATCCATGCAGCAGGATCACCAGCGGCCGGGCCGTGGCGGGCGTGCTGTCGTCGGAGAGCGCCTCGACGCAGTGGAACCGGATTCCGTTGGCGTGCACGTCGAGATGACGCCACGGCCCCGCGATGCGGGTGACCGACGGGTCCGGCTGTGGCATTACCAGCCCGACGGGTCGGTGGGCGGTGCGGCGGCGTTGCCGTTGGTCTGGGCCACCGTCTTGGCAGGTGTGCGATCGGCGCCGGGAGTCAGTGCCTCCCTGGTCTCCTTGACCGATTCGATGGTCTGCTGGGGCCCGCGGATGCGACGCACCTTCAGATAACCCAGTAGGGCGAAGACCGCCGTGGTGACCACCATGAGGGCGAACACGATCAGGAACGCCACCCACCGCCACAGCCAGGTGTCGAGAAGTTCGGCGAGGAAGAAGAAGAAAAAGAAGGTCGAGTAGAACAGCACGACCAGCGCCAGGATAAAGAAAACGCTGCCGGTGAGGCCCTTCTTGACGTCGCGGGTGATCTCCGATTTGGCCAGCTCGACCTCGGCGCGCACCAGGGTGGACACCTGCGCGGTGGCCTCCTTGACCAGGTCGCCGATGGAGGGGTTGGCCGGTATCGCGTTCGGGTCCACCAGTGGGATCGAGGTCACGGTGGCGGGAACCCCGTTCTTGCGATCGCCATTGCTCACGGTCGTCCTCCAACTGTCGCGGTCGTCGCGGTTCATGTTGCCATGCCCGGTCCGCGGCGGGATACCCACTGAGCTGTTACGCAAGTTACTGGAGTGATACGGGTAGACTCGCTAGTCAGGGTGGGTGTGGATGGAGGTTTGCCAACAGTGACGACCGCACGCAAGCGGGTGATGGCGGGGGCTGCGGTCCTGGCCGTCGGCGCACTGTTCGTCAGCCCCGCGTCCACTGCAGGCGCCGACGACAAAGTCCCGATCGGTGGCGGTGCGGGCATCGTCGTCAACGGCGACACCTACTGCACATTGACCGCGATCGGTAACGACAAGAGCGGCGCCCTGATCGGCTTCACCTCCGCGCACTGCGGCGGACCCGGTGCACAGGTGACCTCCGAAGCCAGCGAGGGCAGCGGGGTGATCGGCACCATGGTCGCCGGCAACGACGGCCTCGACTACGCCGTGATCCGATTCGACCCCGCCAAGGTCACACCGGTGGCCAACTACAACGGATTCCTGATCGACGGCATCGGGCCCGACCCCGATTTCGGTCAGGTGGCCTGCAAGCTCGGTCGCACCACCGGCTACTCCTGCGGTGTCACCTGGGGGCCGGGCCAGGACCCCGGCACCATCCTCAACCAGGTGTGCGGTCAGCCCGGTGACTCCGGCGCACCGGTGACGGTCAACAACAAGCTCGTCGGCATGATCCACGGCGCGTTCAGCGATGCGCTGCCGACATGCGTCATCAAGTACATCCCGCTGCACACCCCGGCGGTCACCATGTCGATCAACTCGGTCCTCGGCGACATCGCGGCCAAGGATCGTCCAGGTGCCGGCTTCGTGCCGACGCCGAACATGGCGCCGGCACCGGCCGCCTGACTAGTTGGCCTTACTGGCCCGGATCGCTTCGAACACCGTCGGGTCGACCAGCGTCGAGGTGTCGCCGAGTTCGCGGCCCTCGGCGACGTCGCGAAGCAGCCGCCGCATGATCTTGCCGCTGCGAGTCTTGGGAAGCTCTGGTACGACGTGGATTTCGCGTGGCTTGGCGATCGGCGAAATCTCCTTGGACACCTCGGCCCGCAACTCGTCGACCATCTGCTCGGTCGGGGTGTCGGCGTGGTGCGCCTTGAGGATGACGAACGCGCAGATGGCCTGACCGGTGGTGTCGTCGCTGGCGCCGACGACGGCGGCCTCCGCGACACCGGAGTGACCGACCAGAGCCGACTCGACCTCGGCCGTCGAAATGCGGTGTCCTGACACGTTCATCACGTCGTCGATGCGGCCCAGCACCCACACTTCGCCGTCGCTGCCGAAGCGCGCACCGTCACCGGCGAAGTACCAGCCGCGCTCGCCGAACCGCGACCAGTACGTCTCTTTGAAGCGCTCCGGGTCTTTCCAGATGCCGCGCAGCATCGCCGGCCACGGCTTGTCCAGCACCAGATAGCCGGTGACGTGCTCGCCCTGATCGGTTGCCGGCGCAAGGTCGTTGCCGTCGTCGTCGACGATCTTGGCCGAGATTCCCGGCAGTGGACGCATCGCCGAACCGGGCTTGCAGGTGGTCACGCCGGGCAGCGGCGAGATCATCGCCGCACCTGTCTCGGTCTGCCACCAGGTGTCGACGATCGGTGCTGCGTCGCCGCCGAACACCAATCGGTACCAGCGCCAGGCTTCGGGGTTGATGGGCTCACCGACCGAGCCGAGTAGGCGCAGGCTGGACAGATCGTGCTGGAAGGCCAGCTCGCGACCCCACTTCATGAAGGTCCGGATCAGTGTCGGCGCAGTGTAATAGATTGTCACACCGTACTTTTCGATCACCTGGAAGTGGCGGTGTTCATCGGGGGAGGCCGGGGTGCCCTCGTAGACCACCTGAGTCGCACCGTTGGACAGCGGACCGTAGACGATGTAGGTGTGGCCGGTAACCCAGCCGATATCGGCTGTGCACCAATAGACGTCGCTGTCCGGCTTGATGTCGAAGACGTTGTAGTGGGTGTAGGAGGCCTGCGTCAGGTAGCCGCCGGAGGTGTGAATGATGCCCTTGGGCTTACCGGTGGTCCCGGAGGTGTAGAGCAGAAACAGCGGCTGTTCGGCGTCGAAGGCCTCGGGGGTGTGCTCCGGTGAGGCATTGGCCACGGTGTCGTGCCACCACAGGTCGAGGCCGTCGGTCCAGTTCACGTCAATGCCGGTGCGCTGCACCACAAGTACGTGCTCGACCGAAGGCTGGCCTTTGACCGCCTCGTCGACAGCGTCCTTGAGCGACACCGGCGCCCCGCGTCGGTACTGGCCGTCGGTAGTGATCACGAGCTTGGCTTCGGCGTCTTCGATTCTGGCGCGCAACGCCGACGCGGAGAACCCGGCGAAAACGACGCTGTGCATCAGGCCGAGGCGTGCACACGCCAGCATGGCCACGATCGCCTCGGGCACCATCGGCATGTAGATGGCGACCCGGTCGCCTGTCACCAGGCCAAGATCGGTGAGTGTGTTGGCCGCCTTGCAGACCTCGTCCTTGAGCTCGGCGTAGGTGATGGTCCGGGCGTCACCGACCGGCTCACCCTCCCAATGGATGGCGACCCGGTCACCGTTGCCCGCCTCGACATGCCGGTCGACACAGTTGTAGGCCACGTTGAGCTTGCCGCCGACGAACCACTTGGCGAAGGGTGCGTCGGACCAGTCGAGGACCTCGGTGAACGGCGTGTCCCACGACAACCGATTGGCCTGCGTGGCCCAGAAGGCGAGCCGGTCGGCCTCGGCCTCGTCGTAGAGATCGGCTGTGGCATTGGCCTTGTCGGAGAACTCCGCAGCGGGCGGGTAGTAAGACAGAACTTCGGTGTGCGCCTCGGTCATGGTTGTGAGCGTAGTCACTCACCGTTGCATCGGCGTTGGGGAGTCACATTCGTCGGCGGGCGGTGTGTGCCACGCGGCGAACGGTCGAATCACGACCCAGCGCACGCCTGCGTCCGTGTCGCCGATAGCGTGGCAGAACGTGACTGACCTGCTTGCGCCACTGCTCGACCTGCCGGGGGTGGCCGACGCCGCCGAGGCCGCCCGCGAGGCGCTGGCCAAAGCCCATCGGCATCGCACGAATCTGCGGAACTGGCCGGTGACGGCCGCCGAATCGGCGATCCGCGGCGCGCGCTCCTCGTCGGCTCTCGACGGTGGCGCCGTGCAGTTGGACGGCTCCGGCGTCGAGCCCAACGATCCGGTGCTGGCCGGTGCCCTGCGGGTCGGTCAGGCACTGGAGGGCGGGACCACCACACTGGTCGGGGTGTGGCAGCGCGCACCGTTGCAGGCGCTGGCACGCCTGCACGCGCTGGCCGCCGCAGACCTGACCGACTCCGACCGCCTCGGCAGGCCACGACAGGACCCCGAGGTGGCCGCCCGCCTCGACCTCGTCACGCGACTGGTCACCGGAGCCAGCGGCGCCCCGGCGCCGGTACTCGCGGCCGTGGTCCACGGCGAGCTGTTGGCGCTGGCCCCGTTCGGCAGTGCTGACGGCGTCATCGCCCGCGCGGTGTCGCGGCTGGTCACCATCGCCACCGGGCTCGACCCACACGGTCTCGGGGTGCCCGAGGTGTACTGGATGCGCCGCGCCGAGGACTACCGTTCGGCGGCGCACGCGTTCAGTTCCGGCAGCCACGAGGGTGTGGCCGACTGGCTGCTGATGAGCTGCGCGGCGCTGGAAGACGGTGCGCGAGAAGCATTGTCGATCGCCGAGGCCGCTACGAAGTAGGCCGGCGCACGACAGCGGGCGACGACCCGAGAAGAGTTCGGCTCGCCGCCCGCTAGCACGGTTACCCGGTTACCAAGCGTGCGGTGTCGGTTGCGTGGGTTGGCCTCGGCGGTCTTGCGCTGCGCTACGTAAGCGATCCCACCCAAAGGATCGTCGTGTTCGTCCGCTTTTCGCAATTACGCAGGCCCGCAACACTTCTGCCCTATCGCGGCATGCTCCGCGTGGGTGCCGGGTACCGTGCTGGGCCGCTTGGTTCGGGAGATAGTGCCTTCTCTTCCGGCGCTACCTTGGCCTCTCCATGCGACCGTGCTTCCTTTGTACTCCGTGACGACCGTCACATCAAGCACTTCGCAGGCAACGGTTTGGACGCTAGAACGTCAAGCGCCGTAACACCGAGTACGTGAGGGCGCCGGCGGCCAGCGCGCTGATCCCCAGAGCCGCCGACGTGGCGACGGCCGCACCCGACGGCGCCGAGATCCGGTCCCGCAAGGGCACCGGCCGGGAGAACGTGAGCACCGGCCAGTCCCGGGCCGCGGCCTCCTTGCGCAGCGCGCGATCGGGGTTCACCGCATGCGGGTGGCCCACCTCGTCGAGCATGGGCAGGTCGGTGGACGAGTCGGAGTACGCGTAGCAGTGCTCCAGGGGGTAGCCCTCCAGGGCGGCCAGTTCGCGGATCGCAGCGGCCTTGGCGTCGCCGTAGCAGTAGAACGCGACCTCGCCGGTGTACTTGCCGTCCTGCACCACCATCCGGGTGGCCATCGCGTGGGTGGCCCCAAGGGCGCGGGCGATCGGGGCGACGATCTCCTCACCGGAGGCTGACACGATCACGACGTCGCGCCCGCAGTGCCGATGGTCGGCGATCAGCTCGGCTGCCTCGGCGAAAACCAGCGGGTCGACGATGTCGTGCAGCGTCTCGTTGACGATCGCCTTCACCTGCTCGACGTCCCAGCCGGCGCACATGCTGGTCACATAGGAGCGCATCCGGTCCATCTGGTCGTGGTCGGCACCCGACATCAGGAACAGAAACTGGGCGTAGCTGGATGTGAGGACGGCACGCCGGTTGAGCAGTCCTTGATTGAAGAAGGGTTTGCTGAAAGCGAGCGTGCTTGACTTGGCAATCACGGTCTTGTCGAGATCGAAGAACGCCGCGGTGCGGGGTGCGATGCCCGGCCTGGTGCTGCGCTGTGCGGGTGTTAGCTGGGTGGCGGCCCGCGGAGCGTCGGTCACAGGCCCAGGATAGGTGCGCCGTTGGGCAATATCAGGGTGGGGCGGAAAATGGCAGTTCACGCCACCTGTCGCGAACTGCATTTTCACAGCAAAATCATTGGTTTTTTCGCCCCCCGAAGACTTGCGCGACTCCACATCGTCGTGTGTATAGTGAGCATTACTCGGCTTATGCCGGGTGTGCATCAGCCCGACCCCCCGGGGCTGATACACGACGACCTCCGCCTCCTCCCCCCCTGGCGGGGGTCGTCCCTTTTGTGGGGTAGTTTCCGAAGCCTTCTGGCTAACTCGCGAAACGTTGCCACGGTCTCGCGCCGGCCTCTTCTCACCACATTCAGGTACTCGGCGTCGTGCTCGTCTTCTAGGCAGAACTCCCACGGGTCGGCTATCTCTGGCCTGCCAGCTTCCCGGGTGTCAGTGGGCGTGTCTAGTGTTGGCGTCGGTCCAATTTGGACGTATTGCTTGTTTTTGGGGTGTGGGATGGACGCGAAGAGTCTCGGGGAATTCGTCAGAGCGGCGCGACTGCGCGCCAGGTTGTCCGGCGCGGAGCTCGCCGATGCGATCAGTCACAGCCTGACCTGGTTGTACCGGCTCGAGAACGGTCAGCGAGCCACCCCTACCGCCGCTGCGCTGGAGGCCATTTCGACCGCATGCGATTTGTCGCCGTGGGAGATGCGGTACCTGTTCATGCTCGCGGAACTGCAGCCGCCGCCGGCGGCCGGCTTCGGCAGCCAGCCGTTGGGCGAGTACGTCGAGCGGCTGTCGGAGCCCGCTTCATGGATCTCGCCCGAAGGCAGCTGCTACTGGAATGCAGAGTGGCGCCGCCTCTTCAAGGAGTCCGAACGTCACCAGGACATCGCGAACTGGCACTTCAACAACCCCGTGGCCCGGCAGATCATCCACAACTGGGAAGAAGTCGCCGACTGGTGGGTGTCGGCGGGGCGTTTGCGCATGGCGCAGGATAGCCACGATCCGATGTTGGCCTACACGCTGCGGCGCAATCTCGAGAATCCGGACTTCCGACAGCGCTGGGAGCAGCAAGTCATTCCGTTCGATCCGTCCGCCCGCATCTGGGTTGTGCGTGATCTCGACCGCGACCTGCTGCGGCGCATCCACATCCAGATCTGGCGGCACCCGCACATCCCGGGCGCGCTGGTGATCGGCTTCCCGTTGGACGGGCCTGCCCCGTCATCCCCACTCCCGGATTGATCCACAGTTCGGTCTTGCGCTGCTGTCACAGTGATCGCTGGGCCGACATGGTGGTCTGGTGACGTCCAACTCCGATGTGGTGCTGACCCTGCTCGATGACATCGAGATGCGCGAGCTCTGCGCCCGGGCCGCAGCCGCGGCGGGCTTGCGGGCCGTGCAGCCGTCGGCCTCGGTCACCCGCAAGACCTGGCTGGCCGCGAGGGCTGTCGTACTCGACGAAGACGCCGCGCGCCGCTGCGAGCGGGCGGGGCTGCCGCGTCGCGCCGCGATCATCCTGGTCGCCGCCGGCGACCCGCTGCCCTCCACCTGGACGGCGGCCATGGGCGTGGGGGCACAGCACCTGTGTGCACTTCCCGCCCAGGAGGACCAGCTGGTGCGCCACCTCTCCGAAGCTGCGGAGGCCGAGCAGGAGAACCCTGCGGGCGGCCGGTTGATCGCGGTGACCGGCGGCCGGGGCGGGGCCGGTGCTTCGATCTTCGCTGCCACCCTTGCCCTCGTCGCCGCCGAGGCGCTGCTGGTAGACCTCGATCCATGGAGCGGCGGTATCGATCTGCTGCTGGGGGCTGAGTCCGCCACCGGACTGCGCTGGCCCGATCTGAGCCTGCAGAGCGGTCGGTTGAGTTGGGCGGCGGTGCGCGACGCGCTGCCCACCCAGCGGGGTGTCACCCTGCTGTCCGGGAACCGGTCGGGCCACGACATGGATGCCGGACCGGTCGAAGCGGTACTCGACGCCGGCCGGCGCGGCGGAGTCACCGTGGTCTGCGACGTTCCGCGCCGGACGACCCCGGCGGCCACCTCGGCCATGGAATGCGCCGACCTCGTGCTAGCGGTCACCACCTGCGATGTGCGCGGTGTTGCCGCGATGTCGGCGCGGGCGGCGATACTGCGCGCGGCCAATCCGAATGTCGGCCTGGTGGTCCGGGGTCCGTCCCCGGGTGGCTTGCGGGCCGCCGAGGTCGCCGAGGTCACCCGGCTACCGCTGCTGGCAGCGATGCGTCCCGAGCCGATGCTGGCCGAGCGTCTCGAGAACGGTGGGCTCCGGCTGGGCCGGCGTTCACCGCTTGCCGCCGCCGCTCGCCACGTGCTCGAGGCATTGCGCCGCGGTCCGGGAGTGCGGGCGGCATGAGCGCCTCGCTGATCGAGCGGGTCCGCGAGCGGTTGGCCGCCGAGTCGGCCACCCTGCGCCCGGCGACGGTCGCCGCCGCGATCCGAGCCGAATCCGGCGGTGTGCTCGGCGACACCGAAGTGCTGACCAATCTGCGTGTGCTGCAGACCGAACTGACCGGTGCCGGTGTCCTGGAGCCGTTGCTGCGGGCGCCCGGCACCACCGACGTCCTGGTCACCGCGCCCGACGAGGTGTGGGTCGACGACGGAGCCGGATTGCGCCGCAGCGCCGTGCGTTTCGCCGACGAGCCTGCTGTCCGCCGGCTGGCCCAGCGTCTTGCGGTGGCCGCCGGCCGTCGTCTCGACGACGCCCAACCCTGGGTGGACGGTCAACTGACAGGGCTGGGCACCGGCCAGTACACGGTGCGTTTGCATGCCGTGCTGCCGCCGGTGGCGGTGGCCGGCACGTGCGTGTCGCTGCGCGTGCTCCGCCCGGCTACCCAAGACCTGGCGGCACTGACTGCATCCGGCGCGATCGACGAGCAGGCCGGCCGGCTGCTCGCCGGCATCATCAGTGCGCGGCTGGCGTTCCTGGTGTCGGGCGGCACCGGCGCCGGAAAGACAACCCTGTTGGCTGCTGCGCTGGGTGCGGTCAGCGGCAACGAACGGATCGTGTGCGTCGAGGACGCACCCGAACTGGCCCCGCGCCACCCTCATCTGGTGCGCCTGGTGGCCCGCGGCGCCAACGTCGAGGGCATCGGCGAAATCACTCTGCGACAACTCGTGCGCCAGGCCTTGCGAATGCGGCCGGATCGCATCGTCGTCGGCGAGGTGCGCGGGGCCGAGGTAGTCGACCTGCTCGCCGCCCTCAACACCGGCCACGACGGCGGGGCAGGAACAGTTCATGCCAACAGTCCCGCCGAGGTGCCTGCCCGGCTCGAGGCACTGGCCGCCCTCGGCGGCCTCGACCGTGCCGCGCTGCACAGCCAGCTCGCCGCAGCCGTTCAGGTGGTGATGCATGTCAGCCGAGGCCGTGACGGCACACGCAGGCTCAGCGAGATCGCGGTATTGCAGCGCGCCGAGGACGGCCGGGTCCACGTGCGGTCGGCATGGCACATAGACCGCGGATTCGGTTGCGGAGCAGACGAATTACACCAGGCTATCGCCGATCGAGGGTTGCGGTGAGCGCCGCCGCGGCCATGCTCTTGGCGGCGGCACTGGTGACTGCACCCGCACCGGCGCGCAGTCGGATCGGCCTGTCGAGTGCGCGCGTGGCCGTGAAACTCCCGTTGCTCGCCGCCCTCGTCGGCGTCGCGGTGCTCCTGCTGCCGCCCGCGGTGGTGCTGGCCACCGCCATCCTGGCGGCAACGGTGGTCGCACGTCGGCGGCGGCTGCTCCGGGCACGGCAACGCCACCATGACGGGCAGGCGCTGGCCGCGGCCCTGGAGGTCCTCGTCGGCGAACTGCGTGTCGGCGCGCATCCGGTGCGCGCCCTCGCCGTCGCGGCGTCCGAGTGCGACGGTGCGATCGGTGGATCGCTGCGCGCGGTCGCGGCCCGGGCGGGCCTGGGCGCTGACGTCGCCGGCGGGATGCGCGCGGTGGCGGCGCAGTCAACGGTCGCCGAGCAGTGGGGCCGGCTCGCGGTGTGCTGGCAGCTCGCTGCCGAGCACGGGCTGGCGATGTCAGCGCTGATGCGGGCGGCCCAACGCGACATCGTCGAGCGGCAGCGGTTCACCGCGCGCGTCGAGGCGGGATTGGCCGGAGCCCGCGCCACCGCAGTCATCCTTGCCGGGCTACCGGTCCTCGGCATGCTGCTGGGTCAGCTGATCGGGGCGCAGCCCATCGCCTTCCTGGCCGGCGGTGGGGTCGGCGGCCTGCTCCTGGTAGCCGGCGTCGTGCTGATCTGCCTCGGTCTGTTGTGGGCAGATCGCATCACCGAACGGACGCTGACATGATCACCGCGGCAATGCTTCTGGCAGCGGCACTGCTGACCGGAGCGGGCCCGCTGCTGGTCCGGCACCGCGCAGGATTGCCCGTCGAACGCCGCAGGCGCCTCCGGCGTCGCGACCGGGGCCGTGATCCGCTCGCTGCCGCCTCGGCGCTGGACGTACTGGCGGTGTGCCTCGCGGCGGGCATGTCGGTTCCTGCCGCTGCCGTGGCCACCGCACCGTCGGCGCCTCCTCAACTCGCCGCGGTCCTGCGCCGTGCCGCCGACCTTCTCGCACTCGGCGCGGGGGCCGATGTGGCGTGGTCGATCCCGAAGGGTGCGTCTGACGGTGTGGGTGACTCGTTGGCGCGACTTGCCCGGCGGTCGGCGGCCTCCGGCAGTGCACTGGCCCAGGGGGTCGCAGAACTGGCTGAGCAGTCCCGCCAGGACGCCACCCATGCCGCTGCGGCCGCTGCCGAACGGGCTTCGGTGCTGATCGCCGGCCCGCTGGGTCTGTGCTTCCTGCCCGCATTCATCTGCCTGGGCATCGTGCCTGTGGTGGCCGGCCTGGCCGGTGACGTGTTCTCGACGGGAATACTGTGAGTGAAAGGAAAACAATTGGCTACCAGACTGTTTCGAGAGATCCGGCTACGGTTGGCGGTGATGGCGGTCGACGAGGCAGGCATGTCCACCGTCGAATACGCAATCGGGACCATCGCAGCGGCGGCATTCGGCGCCATCCTCTACAGCGTGGTCACCGGCGACTCGATCGTCGGCGCGCTGACCAACATCATCAACCGGGCACTGAACACGAACGTGTAGCCGATGCCGGGTTCAGCACCGTCGAAGCCGCGCTGGCCATCTCGGCTCTGGTGGTGGTGCTCGCGGTCTGCGTCGGTGGCCTCACGGCGGTCTCCGCACAGGTCCGCTGTGTCGACGCCGCCAGGGAGGCGGCCAGGTTGGCCGCGCGCGGGGACACGGCGGGCGCTGATGCGGTGGCCCGTGGCGTCGCGCCCCCGGGTGCGGCGGTGGAGTTCCGCAGGAGTGGCGACTTCGTCGAGGTCAGGGTCAGCACCCGATCGCGCCTTCTGCCGGGCATCGTCATCTCGGCCGGTGCTCTGGCGGCGGCCGAACCCGATCACTGACGAAGCCGGGTCTGCAACGGTTTTGGGCGCATTGCTGATCGCCGTGCTGGTGGTGATCGCGCTCGCGGGGGTGCAACTGGGCGGCGCCGTGGTGGCCAGGCACCGGGCCCAGGCGGCGGCCGACCTCGCCGCCCTGGCAGCGGCGGCCGCACTACCGGAGGGACCTGCCGCCGCATGCAGACAGGCGCTCGCCGTGACCGGTGCGATGGGTGCGGTGCTGCAGGGCTGCGGCGTCGACCATCTCGACGTGGTCCTCACGGTGGGCCTCGGGCGGGCGCGGGCCGTGGCGCGGGCAGGGCCGGTTATGTAGTGACGTCGTCCGCGGTCAGCAGCTTGGCCTCGCTCAGTTCGGCATCGGTGGGCAACCGCAGCGTGATGAGGCCGGCAAATATGCCGTTGTCCAACTCGACGCGGTTGACGCTGACGTGCATCGGCACCCAACCCTCTTCCACACCTGGAAGCCGCAAAACCCTACTGGTCGAACCGGTTTCGAATTCCTTGGCCATCGGTTCCAGCTGCCCTTTATCGGCAGGGTGGAACTGGACACCCTGGCGCCAGTCGTAGTGCGGGCACGGGTCATCGAGCCACTTCAGTAGATTCCAGCTGCCGAGGTCGACGATCGCCCGGTACACCCCCGGCTGCGAGAGACCCTTGAGGATCCGCTGGGCCAGCAGATCGGTCGGCGCCTCCGACGGGTCGAGTTCCCCGACGAGGTTCATGGCCCTGGCGATAAGGTGCTCGGCGCCGTCTTCAGTGGGTTCCATGGCAGTGCGAGCGACGAATCCGACCCGCCGGCGGCCGCCCTGTTTGTCGGTGAAATCCCAGCTGGTGCAATACGTACGGCCGGGGCCGGGGTCGACCGCCAGCGCCAGCACACGGGCTTCGTCCCGGTTGAGATCTCGGCTGGGCAGATCCTCGACGAACGCCCGCCCGTGGGTGCGTTCCTCGGACGGGTCCATTCCGGCGTTGGTCAGCGACTCGACGGTGTCAGTCGCCTCCCCGGTGGTCATGTCCCACTTCAGCGGTCCGGGAATCGGCCGTTCCGGGGGCTCGGCATCAGCCGGTCCGATCCACACGTGCACGCCGTGCACCTTGCCGTCGGACATCTGGACAGCCTCGGTGCGGATGACCCGGTCGCTCTTCGGGGTGATGCTCGCAAGGCTCGTGCCGGTGGAGACCGTCTCGGTGATGGCGGTCTGGATCGCGGCGAGGTGCGGGTTCCGTCGCAGAAACGCGGTGATCGGCACGAGGTTCTTCATCTGGCGGCCCTGCGCGACGACGACGGGCTCGGAGCCGAGTGTCTCCACCAGCAGCCAGTCGTGGTTCATGGCTGGGAGTTTAACGGTGCACCCGGGGCGCGGCTCACAGGAAACTGCAGGTGAGCGCGACACGCCAGGGTGGCGAGGCGTGGTCTACCTGCTGAATTCCTTGCGCCGACCGGGCTATTTGGGTACTTTTCGGCTACGTCCGATTCCGTCGGACCTGAGAGCGGATCGAGTTGTCCGACCGTCTTTCATAGGCGATTCGTATCGCCCTGGGCCTCCAGCAAAGCGGGGCGCGGACCACCTTGTGGCGTGATGTGGCCGATTCTCGGTGGTCGACCGTTTGAGGGGTCGGTCGGCGACCGACCATCACATGTGGCCGGCGGCAAGCTCGGCCAGCACGAGTCTGAGCACCCTCACCGCGCCCGCTTTGTCCAGCGGATCGTTGCCACTTCCACACTTCGGGGACTGCACACACGACGGGCAGCCCTGCGGGCACTCGCACGATTCGATCGCCTCCACCGTGGCGCCCAGCCAGGTAGCCGCCATCCGGTAGCCCTGCTCGGCGAAACCTGCGCCACCAGGGTGACCGTCATAGACGAACACCGTGGGCAGGCCCCCCTCCCCGATGGCGGTCGACAGGCCGCCGATGTCGCCCCGATCGCAGCTGGCGACCAGCGGCAGCAGCCCGATTGCAGCGTGCTCCGCGGCATGCAGCGATCCGGGTATCCTGGTTAGCGCGATTCCACTGTCCAGCAATGCTTCTGGTCGGATCGTGTACATCACCGCGGTGGTGGGCAGCGACTGCTCGGGCATATCGAGTTCGACGAAGTCGATGACCTCACCGGAGAAGCGGCGGCGCAGGTAACCGATCACCCGGTGGGTCACCGACACCGGCACCAGGCCCAGTTCCACCGCATCCAAGCGCACCCGCTCGCCTGTTCCGGTCACAGTGATGTCGGTGATCTCGCGGGCATAGGTCGAATACCCCGGATCCTCGGCATGGACGAATGCAACGCCGTCCTCGAGGCGGAGGGAGTCCACGACATAACTCTCACCCTGATGCAAATACACCGCGCCGGGGTGAACGGTGGCCGGTGCCTGCCCGGCCCCGGTGCTGCCGAGCATGCGGCCGGTGTCCTCCTCGACGATGGCCACCTGCCCGCCCGCCGACCCGCGGATGTCGACGGCCGGATGCGGGTCCAGCCCGGCTGCCGGGAAGTACCGGCCGGAGCGGCGCCGCAACAGCCCGTCGTCGACCAGTTCCGCTGCCACCGGCTCGGCCTCCCACCGCCGCACCTCGGCCTCGTCTAACGGCATTTCGGTTGCCGCACAGAGTAATTGAGGGCCAAGAACATACGGGTTGGTGGGGTCGATGACCACCCGCTCGACGGGCTTGTCCAGCAGGGCGGCGGGATGGTGCACCAGGTAGGTGTCCAGCGGGTCGTCGCGCGCGATCAGCACCACCAGCGCACCTTGGCCGCGACGCCCGGATCGTCCGGCCTGTTGCCAGAACGACGCGACCGTGCCGGGAAAGCCGGCCAGCAGGACCGCGTCCAGGCCGGCGATGTCGATGCCCAACTCCAAGGCGTTCGTCGTTGCCAGACCGCGTAATTCACCGTCGGCCAGGGCCTGCTCGAGTGCCCGCCGGTCCTCGGCCAGGTAACCAGCCCGGTAGGACGCCACCGTGTCGACCAGTTGCGGCGCGATGTCCTCCAGGCGTGCCCGTGCCCCCAGTGCCGTCAGTTCCGCCCCGCGACGTGATCGCACGAACGTCAGCGTCCGGGCTCCCTCGGCGACCAGGTCGGCCATCATCCGCGCCGCCTCGGCTCCCGCGGAACGTCGCACCGGCGCGCCGTTCTCGCCGAGCAGATCCGCACGCAACTCCGGCTCCCACAGCGCCACGGTGCGCGCGCCGTGCGGTGAACCGTCCTCGGTGACCGCCTCGACGGTCTGCCCGATCAACTGGGATGCCGTCTCCCCGGGGGCTGCCGTGGTGGCACTGGCGAAGATCACGGTGGGGCTTGTCCAGACCCCCGGTCCCGACGCCGGTGCGTAACGCTCGCACAGGCGAAGCAGCCGGCGCAGGACCATCGCCACGTTCGAACCGAAAATTCCACGGTAGTAATGGCATTCGTCGACCACGATGTAGCGCAGGCCGCGCAGGAATACCGCCCACCGGGCGTGGTTGCGCAGCAGGGACAGATGAATCATGTCCGGGTTGGAGAACAGCCACCTCGAGCGTTCGCGGGCGAATCTGCGGACCTCGGTCGGGGTGTCGCCGTCATAGGAGGTGGGTGCTACATCAGCCAGTGCCGGCACCGCGGTGGTCAGCGAGTGGGCGGCCCGCAACTGGTCGTGGCCAAGCGCTTTCGTCGGCGATAAATACAGTGCCCGGGCTCGCGGATCGCGGGATAGAGCATCCATGATCGGCAGCTGGAACGCCATCGATTTGCCGGAGGCAGTGCCGGTGCTGACGACGACGTGACGACCGGCATGGGCCAGGTCGGCGGCACGAACCTGATGAGACCACGGGGTGGTGATGCCGTGATCATGGAACGCGCGGAGCACATCTGGCTCTACCCAGGCCGGCCATGCGGCGGTGACGGCGCCGCGGGCGGCGATGTCCGCGACGTGCCGTAGTGCCTCCGGCGAGGATTCGGCGCCCGCGACGGCCGCGGCCAGGAGCTCGCTCCCGAAGCTCGTCATCTCCCGACCCCCTTTCCGGTTTCGCGACTCCGCGACGTAACGCTTGTATCGAATTGTTCATCAGTTGGTAGCACCGAGACTGTCGCAAGTGCGCTGAACGTGATTGGATAAGGGCGGTCGCAGCTTCTGTGTTCGTGTCTTCACATCGCAGGATCGACGTTGCGATCGCGGTTCCTGCGAGGGTCTGTAGGTCGGGTGAGTTCCGACAACTCCACGAAGGATGGCGGTCGGAACGGGCCCGGTCTGCCGAAAACTCGGCCGGCCGCACCCGGTAGCAAGTAAAGGAAAGTACGAAAGATGCCACAGGGAACTGTGAAGTGGTTCAACGCGGAAAAGGGCTTCGGGTTCATTGCACCCGAGGACGGTTCGGCGGATGTGTTCGTCCACTACACGGAAATTCAGGGGTCGGGCTTCCGCACCCTTGAGGAGAACCAGAGGGTCGAGTTCGAGGTCGGTCAGAGCCCCAAGGGACCGCAGGCCACAGGCGTGCGCTCTATCTGATCAACAGCGACATACAGGAATCACCCCCGTGCGTCCCGGTGACGGGCACCGCCGGGGGTGCTTCGTTTTCTGGCCCCATACGGCTCGGCTGCATCGCGCTTTCCGCCAACTGCCCTAGTGTCGAGTCGTGAGCCAGCTGTCGTTCTTCTCGGCTGAGTCGGTGCCGCCTGCGGTCGCCGACCTCACCGGGGTGCTCGCAGCAGGCGGTCAGGTGGTGATGGTCGGGGGCGGCGCCCGGCTATCGGTGGTGGTCGAGGATCTGTGGCGGGCGACGGCCCTCGCCGAGATGATGACCGAGGCGAGGCTGGAGCCCGAGATCACCCGCACCGAGGAGGAGACCCCTCTGGTGCGTACCGCAGTCGACGTTCGGTTGGTGAATATCGCCTCCGACTGGACGCGTGGGGCGGTCAAGACGGTGCCGCCGCAGTGGTTGCCCGGGCCGCGGGAACTGAGGGCCTGGACGCTGGCTGCGGGCATACCCGAGGCCGACCGCTATCTTCTTGGTCTAGACCCGCACGCACCGGATACCCATTCGCCGCTCGCGTCGGCGTTGATGAGGGTGGGAATCGCACCGACATTGATCGGGACCAGAGGGTCTCGGCCGGCGTTGCGAATCAGTGGCCGCAGGCGGTTATCACGCCTGGTAGAGAACGTGGGGGAACCGCCGGATGACACCGAAGCGTTGTCAGCGTGGCCAAGGATCTGACACATTCCGTGTGGGGGGCCGGTTTGCGTCGGCCCGTCCGGAGTGCGAAATTGTCAGTTGCCCGCATGGCCGGGGGTACCTGTGGGCAAGACAGAAGTGGAGCGTAAGCGCAGTTGGCTGACGACGAAACCCGCGACAGCGGCGGCGGCAATGGTCGCGTCCGACGGCTCGTCATCGTCGAGTCGCCGACAAAAGCGCGCAAAATCGCGGGCTACCTGGGCTCCAATTACATTGTCGAGTCGTCCCGCGGGCACATCCGTGACCTGCCGCGCAACGCTGCTGACGTGCCCGCCAAGTACAAATCCGAGCCGTGGGCCCGGCTCGGGGTCAATGTCGAGGAGAACTTCGAGCCGCTCTACATCATCAGCCCGGAGAAGAAGAGCACCGTCAGCGAGCTCAAGGACCTGCTGAAGAACGTCGACGAGCTCTATCTGGCCACTGACGGTGACCGCGAAGGCGAGGCTATCGCCTGGCATCTGCTGGAAACCCTCAAACCACGCGTGCCGGTCAAGCGGATGGTCTTCCACGAGATCACCGAACCGGCCATTCGCGCGGCCGCCGAACATCCCCGCGACCTGGACAACGACCTGGTCGACGCGCAGGAGACCCGCCGCATCCTGGACCGGCTGTATGGCTACGAGGTCAGCCCGGTGCTGTGGAAGAAGGTCGCGCCGCGACTGTCGGCCGGCCGTGTCCAGTCGGTGGCCACGCGGATCATCGTGCAGCGGGAACGCGACCGGATGGCGTTCCGCAGCGCGTCCTACTGGGACGTGCTGGCCGAGCTCGACGCCAGCGTGTCCGACCCGAATGCCGCGCCGCCGCGCTTCACCGCCCGCCTGGTCAGTGTGGACGGCAAGCGGGTGGCCGCCGGCCGCGACTTCGACTCGCTGGGTGTGGTTCGCAAGCCCGACGAGGTTGTCGTGCTCGACGAGGCCTCGGCCGGCTCGCTGGCTACCGGGCTCCGGGGCGCCAGCCTGTCGGTGGCGTCCGTGGAGGACAAGCCCTACACCCGGCGGCCATACCCGCCTTTCATGACCTCTACGTTGCAGCAGGAGGCCGGGCGCAAGCTGCGCTTCACCTCGGAGCGCACGATGAGCGTCGCCCAGCGGTTGTACGAAAACGGCCACATCACCTACATGCGTACCGACTCGACCACGCTGTCGGAGTCGGCTATCAACGCCGCCCGTAACCAGGCGCGCCAGCTCTACGGCGACGAGTACGTGCACCCGTCGCCGCGGCAGTACACCCGCAAGGTCAAGAACGCCCAGGAGGCGCACGAGGCGATCCGCCCCGCCGGTGACACCTTCGCCACCCCGGGTGCGCTGCACCGTGAACTCGACGGCGACGAGTTCCGCCTCTACGAGCTGATCTGGCAGCGGACGGTGGCCTCGCAGATGGCCGATGCGCGGGGAACCACGCTGAGCCTGCGGATCGCCGGCACTGAGCCCGACGGCCGCGAGGTGGTGTTCAGCGCCAGCGGGCGCACCATCACCTTCCCCGGGTTCATGAAGGCGTACGTCGAGACCGTCGACGAGCTCGCCGGCGGTGAGGCCGATGACGCCGAGAGCCGCCTGCCGCAGCTGCGGCAGGGCCAGCGGGTGGACGCCACCGCGCTGACCCCCGACGGGCACAACACCAACCCGCCGGCCCGCTACACCGAGGCCTCACTGATCAAGGCGCTCGAAGAGCTCGGAATCGGCCGTCCTTCAACGTATTCCTCGATCATCAAGACGATCCAGGACCGCGGCTACGTCCACAAGAAGGGCAGCGCGCTGGTGCCGTCCTGGGTGGCGTTCGCGGTGACCGGCCTGCTCGAACAGCATTTCGGCCGGCTGGTGGACTATGACTTCACCGCGGCCATGGAAGACGAGCTCGACGAGATCGCCTCCGGCAACGAACGCCGCACCAACTGGCTGTCCAATTTCTACTTCGGCGGTGAGCACGGGGTCGCCGACTCGATCGCCCGCGCCGGCGGCCTCAAGAAACTGGTCGGGGTCAACCTTGAGGGCATCGATGCCCGAGAAGTCAACTCCATCAAGCTTTTTGACGACGACCAGGGCCGTCCGATCGTGGTGCGCGTCGGCAAGAATGGCCCGTACCTGGAGCGGATGATCACCGGCGACGACGGTGAGCCCACCCCGCAGCGGGCCAACCTGAGCGACGAGATCACCCCGGACGAGTTGACGTTGGAGCTCGCCGAAACCCTCTATGCGACACCGCAGGAGGGCCGGGTGCTCGGTGTCGACCCGGAGAGCGGGCACGAGATCGTCGCCCGCGACGGCCGCTACGGCCCCTATGTCACCGAGGTGCTGCCGCCGCCCCCCGAGGAGGACGGTGGCGTCACCGCCAAGAAGGGCAAGAAGCCGACCGGCCCCAAGCCGCGCACCGGGTCACTGTTCCGGTCGATGGACCTGCAGACCGTCACCCTCGAGGACGCTCTCAAGCTGCTGTCGCTACCCCGCCTGGTCGGAGTGGACCCCGCCACGAACGAGGAGATCACCTCGCAGAATGGGCGCTACGGCCCATATCTGAAGCGGGGCACAGATTCTCGCTCGTTGGCCACCGAGGATCAGATCTTCGACATCACCCTGGACGAGGCGTTGAAGATCTACGCCGAGCCCAAACGTCGCGGCGGGCAAGGTGCCGCTGCCCCGCCGCTGCGCGAGCTGGGCACCGATACCGCGTCGGGCAAGCCGATGGTCATCAAGGACGGCCGGTTCGGTCCCTACGTCACCGACGGTGAGACCAACGCCAGCCTGCGCAAGGGCGACGACGTTCTGAGCATCACCGACGAGCGCGCCTCTGAACTGCTCGCGGACCGCCGTGCCCGCGGGCCGGTGAAGAAGGTGGCCCGCAAGAAGGCTCCGGCGAAGAAGGCTCCGGCCAAGAAGGCGCCGGCCAAGAAGGCCGCCAAAAAAGCCTGAGCCCGCTATCGCCCAAACCGACAAATGGGCGTGAAAAATCAGGTGCGGCACACCTTTTCGTCGATCTCGGCGAGTGGAGCTAGCCCGCCACGTCGCTGGTGAGTTCCGGCCGTTGCGCCGGCACGGCCAGCTTGGCCGGTCGGGCCAGCTGAGTCGGTGCCGTGCGGCCACGCAGTTCGACGATCTCGCCGACGTTCCAGCACAGCGCCTCGGCGTCCAGGGCGCCGCTGACCGCGATCGCCGAGGCGAGCACGTGGCCGTTCTCCAGCTTGGCCAGCTCGGTGAGCCGGGCCGCCTCGTTGACCGGATCGCCGATCACGGTGTACTCGAAGCGGGCTTGGGCACCGATGTGGCCGGCGATCGCCCGCCCGGCCGATACCCCGATGCCAAATTCGGTCTGGCCGAGTACCTCGACGAGTTCGTCGTGCAATTCGCGGGAGGCGGCCAGCGCCGCTCCAGAGGCGTCCGGGTGCTCGATGGGGGCGCCGAAGATGCATAGTGCCGCGTCGCCCTGGAACTTGTTGACGAACCCGCCGTGTTTCTTGACCGTGTCGACAACGACCCGGAAGAACTCGTTGAGCAGGCCGACGACCTCGCTGGGCGGCCGGGTGGACGCCAGCTGGGTCGAGCCGACCAGGTCGACGAACAGCACCGCGACGTCGCGTTCCTGGCCGCCGAGTTCGGTGCCCCGTTCCAGGGCGCGGCGGGCCACGTCCTCGCCGACGTAACGGCCGAACAGGTCGCGCAGCCGCTGCCGCTCGGAGAGGTCCCGGACCATGTCGTTGAAGCCGGCTTGCAGCAGGCCGAGCTCGCTGGCGTCGTAGATCTGCATATGGGCGTTGTAGTTACCGCGCTGGACTTCCCCGAGCGCCCAGCGCAGCTGGCGTAGCGGGTCGGCGATCGACATCGCAGCCAGCAGATTGCCGGCCAGTCCGATGACCAGAGCGGCGATCGCCATCAACAGGATCGGGGTGAACAGCTGGTCGGCGGATGCCTGTAGCAGCGAGAACTTGGCGGCCACCACCGACAGCACGATGGCCAGCAGGGGCACACCGGTGGACAGCAGCCAGGTCAACAGCAGGCGCAGGATGACGCCCGGCCTGCGGAACTTCTCCGGCGGTCCGCCGCGCAGGGCCGCCACGGCGACCGGCCGCAGCACCCGCTCGGCCTGCAGATAACCGATGATCGAGGTGGCGGCTGCGCCGAGCAGGGTGGCGACCGCCATCACGGGGGCCGCGTGACTGGCCACCGGCCAACTGGCCGCGATGAACACGATCGCGCCCAGCACCCAGTTCGTCATGCTGATCATCGAGCGGTAGACCGGCATCCGCAGCGCGCGCAGCCGGGCCGCCTCCGTCGTCTCCGGGTCCTCGTCGGCCAGCAGGGCGTCACGCCGTTGCCAGCGGAACACCGGCACCAGCAGCTTGAGGCTCACGAAGGCGCCAACCCCGAACGAGATGAACAGATAGCTCAGGAAGATCGCCAGGTTCACCGTCGGAAGGTCCTGGAGCATGATGCGATCCGCAGGCGGCAACCCGAACCGGAGGAACCCCAGCACGAGCAGCGCGCCGATGATGTCGGCCTGCAGCATGCCCAGCGAGAACACCGGCCACGGCGTGCGGGCGACCCAGCGGATGAATCCGCTGATTCGCCCGGTGCTGGTCGGCGCGGTGCTCACGCACCCACCGTATCGGTCCAGAGCGACGGATCTGCACCTTAAGGAGCCACCGCGGAACGGATGTGTCGTGGCTGCGCACTAGGGTCTGGAGGTGATGTCCGGGGTATTTACGCGGCTGGTGGGCCAAACTGCGGTGGAAGCCGAGCTGGTCGCCACGGCCCGCGCTGCCCGGGGTGATTCCGCTCACGATGTCTCCGCGACCGGCACCATGACACATGCCTGGCTGATCACCGGCCCGCCCGGTTCGGGCCGGTCAATCGCGGCGCTGTGTTTCGCCGCGGCGCTGCAGTGCACGTCCGAGGGCACGCCGGGATGCGGCGAGTGCCGGGCGTGCACGACGACGATGGCCGGAACCCACGGTGACGTGCGTCGCATCATCCCCGAGGGCCTTTCGATCGGCGTCGACGAGATGCGGGCCATCGTTCAGATCGCCTCGCGGCGGCCCAGCACCGGGCGATGGCAGATCGTCGTGGTCGAAGATGCCGACCGGCTCACTGAAGGCGCGGCGAACGCGCTGCTGAAAGTGGTCGAGGAGCCGCCGCCGTCGACGGTCTTTCTGCTCTGTGCGCCGTCGGTGGACCCCGAGGACATCGCGATCACCCTGCGGTCGCGGTGCCGGCATGTGCCGTTGGTGACGCCCCCGACGGCGGCGATCGCGCAGGTTCTCATCGACACCGACGGCCTGGACCCCGAGGATGCACAGTGGGCGGCCTCGGTCAGTGGCGGCCATGTCGGGCGGGCCCGTCGCTTGGCCACTGATTCAGAGGCGCGGGAGCGCCGGACCCGCGCACTGAGCCTGGCGCGGGACGCGGCGACGCCGTCGCGGGCGTATGCCGCCGCCGAGGAGTTGGTGGCCACCGCAGAGGCTGAGTCCCGTGCCCTTACCGGCGGGCGCGATGAAGCCGAAGCCGAGGAGTTGCGCACGGCACTGGGGGCCGGCGGCACCGGCAAGGGCACGGCAGGCGCGTTGCGGGGGTCTGCGGGGGCGATCAAGGACCTCGAGCGTCGCCAGAAGTCCCGGCAGACCCGGGCATCGCGGGACGCCCTGGACCGCGCGCTGATCGACCTCGCGACCTACTTCCGCGATGCGCTGTTGCTGGCCGAGGGCGCTACGGTCGCGCCGAATCACCCCGATATGGCCGACAAAGTCGCGGCCATGGCCGCGCACGCCTCCCCAGAACGGTTACTGCGCTGCATCGAGGCGGTGCTCGAGTGCCGGGAGGCGCTCGCGATGAACGTCAAGCCCAAGTTCGCCGTCGATGCCCTGGTGGCCACCGTGGGTCAGGCGTTGCGCTCGGACCTGTAGACTCACTGCTCGGTCCGTGACGGGATGCTCTTCGCGCAAGCGCTCATCGCCACGGCCACGCCGCCTTAGCTCAGTCGGTAGAGCGATTCACTCGTAATGAATAGGTCGGGGGTTCGATTCCCCCAGGCGGCTCCATGTTCACCCCAACACCGCTGCCCGGGCGTTCCGGGAAGTCGCACGACTACCAAATGGTGTCGTCAAAATCGACCGGGTCGTTGTCACGGTCGCGTCGATAGCGGGCGTACGCCCACATTGCTAGGACGAGCCAGGACGCAGCGGCCGCAGCGAGAGTCATCAGGCCCGCAGCGCAGACCCGCTCATCAGCGCATTGCCGATGCCCCGGGCATTTCTTTGCATGGTCACCTGATCCCCGCCTCGCTCCGCATTCCAATATCGCCATATTGTCACGGTGCGGGACCGGGTGAAACTGTTTCCGGCGAGTGGCCACCTATGACACGCATTCGACCCGATCACGTGTCATAACTGGCCACTCGGCGAGGGTGCGGTGACCGTCAGCCCGGGAAGAGCGCCTCGATCGCGATGTTCTTGGCGGTGGACGCCGCCGGGAATCCTGCGTAGCCGCTGGCGTGGTAGATCACCTCAGCCAGCTCGTCATCAGACAGGCCGTTCTGCCGGGCGATCTTGAAGTGCGCCTTGAGCTCGTCGCTCGCGCGCAGCGCGATCAGGATGCCCAGGGTGACCAGGCTGCGGTCGCGGCGGCTGAGCCCCTCGCGGGTCCACAGCTGGCCGAACACGTTCTCCAGGCCGATATCCATGAACTCACCGGCGAACCCGCCGCTGAAGTCGACGTCACCGTCGGGTATCACGCCCGGCAGCATCTCCCGCATCACCTGCAGGCCATCCTCACGCAACTTAGACATGCAAACTACTTTCCCACACCCCGAGGGGGCTTACCGGCTGGGCGCTAGATAGCCCACCGGGCCTGAGGCCAGGCACAGCGACAGCGCGGCCGTCGTCGCTCGCACCGTGATCGCGTCACCGGCACCGGGCAACCGGACGAACACCCGGTTGAGGCCGGGATGCACCGTCACCTTGGTCTCCGGACCCTCGGAGAGCGCCATCGTCATCGAACCGTCGCTGTTGGCCAGATAGTTGATCTCGGCCGTCCAGTCCGCGGGCAGCATCGGCCCGTCCAGCGGCATCCGTACCGGGACGCCCGGCTGGACGAAATAGCCGCAACCCGCCTGGGGTCCTGGTGTGATCGTGCGCACCCACGTCACATTGGCGTCGACCAACCGACCGCTGGTGTCCAGCATTCGCAATTGAGTTGTTGATGAGGCGAATTCGGGCCGATCCCGGATGAGCGCGAACATGTGGCTTGCCAAATTCTCGGGGTAGGCGACGCGCTGCAACACCAGCGGGTCCACCTCCTGATCCAGCAGGGGGGCCGACGAGGACGCTCGGGCGTCAGCCAGTCCGCGGATTGCGTTGCGCAGGTAGGGCTGCGCCGGGTTGTCCTTCCAGCTGGTCAGGAACGTCGACGTCGAGTACAGGCTGCTGGCCAGGAACGCCACCGCGACTCCGGCCACCACCACGGTGCGCGCGAGCGACGCGTCCAGCCAGCCCGAGGACGGCCGGTTCGGTGCGCACAGGCCGACCGCGGCCAGTAGTGCCAGCACGACGACGAGATCGGGGAAATAGCGCAGGGTTTGGGCCAACTCCAAAGCGGTGAATCGCGAGGAGCGCATCAGATAGATCGGAATCTGGCAGGCCACCGCATAGGCCAGCGCCACCAGCCACACCGGGCCGAGGCGCTGTTTGCGCGCCAGCGTCACGGAGAGCGTCGCGGCCAGCGCCAGCCAACCGAGGATCATCACCGACGTCGGCGGCACCCCCCACGGCGAGGCGGGCGCCCACCGCTGCCACTGCCACGGGCCGCCGGCCAGCCCAGGCACGATCCCGTGAGTGAAGGAGCGGCGCAACAGATCCCACGTCATCGCCAGGTCCGAACTCCACCGCTGTTGATCCACCACGAGCAGATAGACCCCGATCCACGCCGCGGTCAGCGCCAGCGCCGGTGCCCACAGCCGCACACCACCGCGCCACGCCGTGCGTATTGCGAGCGGATCACCCGCAACGTGCAACAGCAAAGCGACCATGATGAAGGCCACGTACGGAATCACAGCGGCCTTCTCGAAGAACAGCAGACCGCCGAAGAACACCAGCACACCGCTGACCGCGTACCGCCGATTTCCGGTGCGCACCAACAAGATTGCGTCACCGCAGACCCATGCCAGCGCCGCCAGCATCGGCAGTGAGTTCAGTGCGGCAGCCCACCAGGCGAAACCCGGCACGCCCAGCGGGGTGAACAGTGCAAAGGTCAGCGGGACCAGCAGCACTGGGCGCCAGCCCAGGATCACGTGCAGAGCCCGTAGTAACGACAGCGACACCAGCAGTTGCAACACGATCAGGCTCACCGCCGGCCACGTCCACACCAGTGGGGCCAACCGGGTGATCAGCCCGGCCACCAGGAAGGCCCCGGGCATCACGTGACCGTCGTGGTCGTCGAAGAGGTACGACGGCGACAGCA
Source organism: Mycobacterium sp. NBC_00419 (assembly GCF_036023875.1). Classification (NCBI taxonomy): domain Bacteria; kingdom Bacillati; phylum Actinomycetota; class Actinomycetes; order Mycobacteriales; family Mycobacteriaceae; genus Mycobacterium; species Mycobacterium sp. NBC_00419. The sequence continues at coordinate 2,329,617 of NZ_CP107931.1, read as the reverse complement.
GGCCCTGTGTCCCGGCCCGTCCCACCAGGATCAGGTCGTCCCAGTAGAAATAGCCTTCGACCGCGAGCACGGCGCGTACCACCAGCTGCAGCGCGATCAGAACGACGGCCGCCACTGCGACCGGTGACACACGCGCCACCTGTGCCGGAACTGCCATCGCCTCGACTGTACGTCCTCTCGGTAGGCTGGCAGGAATGCAGGTACTAGTCACCGGAGCTGCCGGGTTCATCGGATCGGCGCTGGTGGATCGGCTGCTTGCCGACGGCCACACCGTCGTCGGCATCGACGATCTGAGTTCCGGCCGGGCCGCCAACCTCGACGACGCCCACGCGCACGGCGGTCTGCACTTCGTTGAGACCGACATCGTCACGGCCGATCTGGCGGCCCTGCTCGACGAGCACAAGCCCGAGGTGGTCTACCACCTGGCCGCCCAGATCGACGTCCGGCGTTCGGTCGCCGACCCCCAGTTCGACGCGACTGTCAACGTCATCGGCACCGTGCGCCTGGCGGAGGCGGCGCGGCGCGCCGGGGTGCGCAAAGTGGTGTTCACCTCCTCGGGCGGCTCCGTCTACGGTGTGCCCAAGAACTACCCGACCAACGAGACCGCGCCCACCAATCCCGAATCACCCTATGCGGCAAGCAAAGTCGCCGGGGAAACCTATCTCAACACGTTCCGCCACCTCTACGGTCTGGAGTGCTCGCACATCGCACCGTCCAATGTCTACGGCCCGCGGCAGAATCCGCACGGTGAGGCCGGGGTGGTCGCGATCTTCGCCACCGCGCTCCTGGAGGGCCGGCCCACCAAGGTGTTCGGCGGGTCCAACACCCGCGACTACGTCTTCGTCGACGACGTGGTCGACGCCTTCGTGCGGGCCTCCGGTGCGGCGGGCGGCGGCCAGCGGTTCAACATCGGCACCGGTGTCGAGACGTCCGACCGCGCGTTGCACACCGCGGTCGCCAAGGCCGTCGGCGCCCCCGACGCACCCGAGACGGCACCCGCGCGGCTGGGTGATCTGAGCCGGTCGTGCCTGGATGTCCGCAAGGCCCAGATGGTGCTCGGCTGGCATCCGCAGGTGCACCTCGACGAGGGCGTCCAGCGCACCGTCGAGTACTTCCGAAAACTGGGCTAGGCGTCCGGGACGCGGGCGCCGTCGAGGGCTACCGCCCGGGCCAGCCGGGCATAGCGCAGCTCGAGTTCCTTGAACCGCAGATACGTGCTCAGCGTCGTGAACACGAAGGCGATGATCAACGCATAGGTGATCAGGTCGGCGCCGCGCCGCACACCGAGCCAATTGGCCAGCACAGTCGTGTCATCGGGTCGCAGGATGGCGTAGACCGCTGCGATCACGAACACCACGTAGCCGACCTTCACCCAGGCTTTCGCCTTGGCGTTGGTGCGGGAGCGCAGCAGGTACACCAGCAGCGCGATGACGGCCGCGATCAGCAGCACCTGAATCCAGTTCATCGGCGCATCCTTCCGCGCAGGAAACCGTCGAAGACGATGTTCACCCCGTTGAGCAGCGGCTGGCCCTTCGACATCGAGTAGTCGGTGTAGAGGATCTCAACCGGCTCCTCGGCCACTCGCCAGTCGTTCTCGACGATGAGCTGGACGAACTCGCTGGCATGGCTCATCCCGTTCATCGTCAGGTTCAGGTTGTCGGCCACCGTTTTGTTGAACACCCGCAGCCCGTTGTGGGCGTCGGTGAGCCCGAGTCGACGGCTGCTGGGACTGAGCAACGCCGCCGTACGCAGGATCAGCTTCTTCAGCGGCGGGGTGTGGCTGACCGTGGACCCGGAGAACCGGGTTCCGACGACGACGTCGACGTCACCGGCGGACAGCCGCTCGATCATCGCCAGGACATCCTTGACCCGGTGCTGGCCGTCGGCGTCGAACGTGACGAACACCGCCGCCCCGGGCTGACGGCGGGCGTACTCCACGCCGGTCTGGATGGCCGCTCCCTGGCCGAGGTTGACCGGGTGGCGCACCACGTGGGCACCGGCGCGCAGCGCGATCTCGGCGGTGTCGTCACGACTGCCGTCGTCGACGCACACGACGTGAGCGAAGGTCTGGCGCAGGTCGGTGATGACGTCGCCGATGACCTTCGCTTCGTTGAACGCCGGGACGATGATCCAGGCGTCGGGGCAGGGCGTTTCGATGCCCACAACGTACACGCTGATTCTGGCCGGTTCAGTGTCCGGCGCGAGACAGTGCGGCCAGGTGGACGGCGATGCCGACCAGCGGACCGCACAGCAGGGCGATCACGGTGCGATCCTCCAAATTCAGCGGCAGTGTCAGCAGCAGACCTGAGGCCACCGTGGCCCCGACCCAGCCGATCGAGTAGGCCCGGTGCAGGGCAGCGGCCACCGTCGCGGCACCGGTCAGCGTCAGCAGGGCGATCGCCACCGCGCCCGCGGTCAGCCAGCCGAGTAGCGCCCCGCCCGGGGTGTACTCGTCACCGAAGGCGACCCGGATCAGCCATGGTCCGGCCAGCCAGGCCCCCAGCACACCGACGGTGCCCAGCGCCAGCACCGCCGCGGCCGGGGCGATCAGCGACTTGAGGCGGTGGCCGCGGTGGTCGACGAAGTGGGCGATCAGGTTGCCCTGCATCGCGGTCAGCGGCACCAGCAGCGGCGCACGGGTCAGCGTCACCGCCAGGATCACCACCCCGCCTGCGGCACCCAGCTCACCGGAGGTCGCCTTCAGCAGGACCGGGAAACCCATCACCAGGATCGCGCTGGCGCCCGCGGCGGCGATCGAATGCGCCGCGCCGCGCAGGAAGGTCGACGTCCCGCCCGGGGTGCGAAGCTTGGCCGCCTCGCGCGCGGTCGGCGACACCGTCAACAGCAGCAGCCAGCCCACCGCGCCGCCGACGGTCGCCCACAGGAACCCCACCAGACCCCAGCCGAACAGGAACGCCGCACCGGCCACCGCTACCCGGATGACGGCATCGGCGACCATCAGCGCGCCGTACTGACCCCACTGCCCGATCCCGGCGAGCAGTCCGAGCAGCGTGGCGTGCAGGCAGAAGCCGGCCAGCCCGGCGCTCAGCAGCGCCACCGACAGCGTGCCGGCCTCGCTGAAGACGTGCGGAGCCCACAGCGGCGACGTCGCCGCCATCAGCAGCGCCCCGGCCACCCCGAGCCCGGCACTGACCCGCATCGGGTGGGTGCGCGGCCCCTCGGCGACGTCGATGTAACCGGCGGTCCGGACTTCCCGGGTCGCCTCCTGCAGCAGCCCGTAGGCCGCGCCGCCCACCAGGCCGAAGGCACCCCAGAACACCCCGAACACCGAGAAACCGGCCGGGTCGAGGTCGCGGGCGGCCAGGTACAGCACGGCGTAGCCGCACAGCGCGGAGATCGCCGTGGCCACCCCGACGCGGGCGACGCTGCCTCGGCTGATCGCCGCGGAACGCACCTGGTCCGGTCCTGCCGCGCTCAGCGCGTCGAACGACGCGCCGGCGTCGGTCATAGCCGCGGTACTTCGGTCGAGAACAGCCACGCACTCCACAGCGGGCGCAGTGATACGTCGGCGTAGTTGGCGGCCAGGCCGGTGAAATCGTCGGTGACCACGGTCGCGTGCCGGTGCCGGGTGGTCCAGTCCCGCAGCAGTGCGAAGAACTTCTCGTCGCCGATGGTGGTGCGCAGTACGTGCAACGTCAACGCCCCGCGCTTGTAGACGCGGTCGTCGAACATGTCCCGTGGGCCGGGGTCGGCCAGCAGCAGATTCTGCGGGGATGCGGCCAGCTTCTGGTGGTAGTGCCGGGCCCACTGATCGGCGGTCAGACCGCCGGAGTGTTCCGACCACAACCATTCGGCGTAACAGGCGAATCCCTCGTGCAGCCAGATGTCGCGCCAGCGGCGCGCGGTCACGCTGTTGCCGAACCACTGGTGTGCCAGCTCGTGAGCGATCAGCCGTTCCGAGCCGCGGGAACCGTCGCAGTGGTTGGCACCGAAGATCGAAATACCCTGGGCTTCAAGGGGAATCTCAAGATCATCGTCGGTGACGACGACGGTGTAGCCGTTGGCCAGCGGATAGGGGCCGAACAGTTTGACGAACAGCTTCATCATCTGCGGCTGGCGGCCGAAGTCGTGATCGAAGTTGGCCCGCAACCGATCCGGCAGCAGCGCCTGCATCTGTACCGGCGCCTTGGGGAACTTCTGCACGCCGTACATGCCGATCTGCAGGGTCACCAGGTAGGTCGACGTCGGCTCGGGCTGGTCGTAGGTCCACACCGTGTGCGCCGCCCGAACCCGCCGCGACACCAACTCGCCGTTGGCCAGCGCCCGGTACGGGGTGTCGGTGCTGATCTGGATGCGGTAGCTGGCCTTGGCGCTGGGGTGGTCGTCACACGGGAACCACGATGCGGCACCGTTGGGCTGACCGGCGACTAGCACTCCGTTGGACAGCTCCTCGAAACCGACTTCACCCCAATAGGTTCGGATGGGGCGCGGTGATCCGCCGTAGCGCACCTCGATGGACATCGCGGCCCCGGCGGGCAACGCGGCGCCCAGGGTGATGTGCAGCTTGCCGCCCGAGGTTCGGAAGTTCGCCGGCCTGCGCCCGTTGACCGTCACCTTGGTGACCGACAGCGTGGCGGCCAGGTCGAGTGTGAACGTCTTCAACGACGCCAGCGTGGCGGCGGTGATGGTGGCGGTTCCGGTCAGCCGGTTGATGGCGACCTTGTACTCCAGTTCGAGTTCGTAACGCGACACCCGGTAGCCGAAGTTGCCGTTGTTGGGCAGGTAAGGGTCGATCACAGGGACACCGCCTTTCTTGGCGGCTTTCTTGGCGGGCCGTTTCATGCCGCCGCGTCCCCCGACTGCCGGTCTCGGGACTTCTTGCGTGAAACAACCCATGGTGCAATGGGATTGCCCTGCCAGCGGCTGGACGGGGGAACCTCGTCGCCGCGCATGACCAGGGAGGCGGGACCGACGGTCGCCCCGGCGCCCAGTTTGGCGGCGGGCAAGGCGACGCAATGCGGGCCCAGTGTCGCGCCCTCGGCGAGAATCACCGTGTCCATCCGCATGATCCGGTCGTGGAACAGGTGGGTCTGCACCACGCATCCGCGGTTGACGGTGCTGCCGCGCTGCAAGGTCACCAGGTCCGCCTCGGGTAGCCAATAGGTTTCGCACCACACGCCGCGGCCGATCTTGGCGCCCAGTGCCCGCAGCCACAGGTTCATCACCGGTGTGCCGCTCGCGGCGCGGGCAAACCACGGTGCGGCCACCGTCTCGACGAAGGTGTCCGACACCTCGTTGCGCCAGACGAACGACGACCACAGCGGGTACTCGACGGCCCGGATACGGCCAACCACAAGCCATTTGGCGGCCACTGCTGTTCCACCGGCGACCGCGCCGGCCACCAGCAGGATGACCCCGCACGCCAGCGCGGCCCAGCCGTAGCCGAAACGCAGCGCCAGAGCCTGCAGGGTCACCAGCACGGCCACCCCGATCGCGAACGTCACCACGACCGGAATCAGCCGGCACGTCTCGACGGCGGAACGCATGATCTTCAACCGCATCGGCGGCTGGTAGGTCAGTGCGGCGTCGGCCTGGTCGGCGTGCCGGCGCAACCGGATCGGTGGACTTCCAAGCCACGACGAACCGGCCTTGGCCTTGTGCGGCGCGGCGGACAGCACCGCCACCAGGCCGTCGTCGGGGACTCGCCGTCCCGGCTGGGTGATACCGGAGTTGCCCAGGAACGCCCGCTTGCCGACAGTGGCCTTGGCGGCGTGGATCCACCCGCCACCGAGTTCGTAGGACGCCACCATGGTGTCGTCGGCCAGGAACGCGCCGTCCTCGATGACGGTGAACTTCGGTGTCAGCAGGGCGGTCGAAATCTCGGTATTGCGGCCGACTTTCGCACCCAGCGCGCGCAGCCACCACGGGGTGAGCAGGCTGGCATAAATCGGGAACAGGTAGTTGCGGGCGGCGTCCATCAACCGCTCGGTGGCCCACATCTGCCAGCCGGTGCGGCTGCGGACCGGGTGGTAGCCCTCTCGCAGGCCGAGGGAGAGCACCCGCACCTTGATGACGGTCAGCAGTGCGTACACGGCCATCGCGACCAGGGCTGCCACCGGAATCCACGGCGCGGCAATCACAATCGCGGACTCCAACGTCGCGGCGTGTCGGGCCTTCCAGGCCGGGACGGCAAGGCCGGCGGCCAGCGCGGCCAGCGGCAGGGCACTGAGCAGGATCGAGGTCAGCCCGTAGATCGCCACCCACTGCAGGGCCCGCGGCGGCCGATGCTGCGGCCACGGATGACGGGCCTTGCCGGACTTCACCGCCGGTGAACCCTTCCAGTACTGGCCGTTCTTGACCTTGCCGACCACCCCGGAGCCGGGCGCGACGTCGGCGTCCTTGCCGATCACCGACCCGGGAAACAGGGTGGTGCGTGCCCCGATCGTCGCGTCGTTGCCGACGGTGATCGGTCCGACGTGGAACAGGTCGCCGTCGATCCAGTGCCCGGTCAGGTCCACCTCCGGCTCGATGGAGCAGCGGTGACCCAGCTTGAGCATCCCGGTCACCGGAGGCGCCGAATGCAGGTCCACGCCTTTGCCGACGGTGTTACCCAGCGCGCGGGCGTAGTACACCAGCCACGGCGCCCCGGCCAGGTTCTCCGCACCACTGGCGTCGGCCAGTCGCTCCGCCAGCCACACCCGCAGGTGTTCGGGCCCGCCGCGGCGGTAGGTGCCGGGTTGCAGTCCGGACAGCAGCATGCGCGCGCCCAGCACCGCGATGCCCATCCGTCCGATCGGGGTGATGAACGCGACGAAGGCCACCGCCACCACCCACCAGCTCACCGGCGCCAGCCACGGCAGTGGGTGTACGGCGGCGGTGATGTTGTTGATCAACATCAGCCAGGTCAGCCATTGCAGTCCGGTCAGTGTGGCCAGCGGAACCGACAGCAGGACCTGGGCGATCTGGGTGCTGACCGGGGTGGGCTTGACGACGCGCGGAGTCACCGCGACCGCGGGCGCCTGCTCGTCGAGGAACTCGGCCAGCGACCCCAGCCGCGGATGGTCGTAGAGCTGGGCGACTGTCAGCTGCGGGAAGCGATCGCGCAGTGCTGCCACCAGCTGGGCCGCGGACAGCGACCCGCCGCCCAGGGCGAAGAAGTCGGCTTCCGGCCCGTCGACGACCGCGCCGAGGACGTCGCGCCACAACCCGGCCAGCCAGCCCATCGTGCCGCCGAGGTCGGGTTCGGACTCCTGATATCCCGGCGGCGGCCAGGGCAGTGCGTTGCGGTCCACCTTCCCGGAGGTGCGGGTGGGCAATTCATCGAGCAGCACCAGCCGGGGCACCAGCGCGGCGGGCAGCGCCTGCGCCAGGTGGGCGCGGGCAGCGGTCAGATCGAAGTCCGGATTGGCGCTCGCGATGTAGCCGACCAGCATCGGGGTGCCGCTGGCGGTGCGCCGCACGGCCGCTGCGCCGCCGCTGACCCCGGGGAGATGCACCAGCGCGGAGTCCACCTCGCCGAGTTCGATGCGCCGCCCGCCGACCTTCACCTGGTCGTCGGCGCGGCCCTGGAAGTACAGCCCATCGGCTTCCAGCCGCACCAGGTCTCCGCTGCGGTAGGCCCGCGCCCAGTCCAGCGACGGCATCGGCGCGTACTTTTCGGCGTCCTTGTCCGGGTCGAGGTAGCGGGCCAGCCCGACGCCCCCGATGACCAGCTCACCCACACTTCCGAGGGGCACCGGGTTGCCCTCGGCGTCGACTACCGCCAGATCCCAGCCGGGCAGCGGGCGCCCGATGCTGACCGGGCTGTGCCCGTCCAGCTTGGCGGCGCTGGCCACCACGGTCGCCTCGGTGGGCCCGTAGGTGTTCCACACCTCGCGACCCTCCACCGCCAGGCGCTCGGCGAGCTCCGGAGGGCAGGCCTCGCCGCCGAAGATCAGCAGCCGCACCGCCTCGAGCGCTTCGGCGGGCCACAGCGAGGCCAGGGTGGGCACCGTCGAGACCACGGTGATGTCGCGGGCCACCAGCCACGGGCCCAGGTCCATGCCGCTGCGCACCAGGGCGCGCGGTGCGGGCACCAGGCAGGCGCCGTGGCGCCACGCCAGCCACATCTCCTCGCACGAGGCGTCGAAAGCCACCGACAGTCCGGCCAGCACCCGATCGCCGGGCCCAATGGGATTGTCCTGCAGGAACATCTGCGCTTCGGCGTCGACGAATGCGGCGGCGTTGCGGTGCGTGACGGCTACGCCTTTGGGGGTTCCGGTGGACCCGGAGGTGAAGATGATCCAGGCATCGTCGCGGCCCAGCGGGGCGGTCGCGCGCCAGCCGCGAGACGAACCGTGGCCGCGGGTCAGCCCTGCCTCGGTGATGACGCCGACGACCTCGGCCTCACCGAACACCAGATGCGCCCGTTCCTCGGGATCGTCGGCGTCCACCGGCACATACGCCGCACCTGCGGCCAGGGTCGACAGGATCGCCACGTACAGCGCGTAGCTGCCCGACGGCATCCGGATCCCGATGCGGTCGCCGCGGCCGATGCCGCGCGCGCCGAGCCATTCCACACTGTCCTCGATGTCGGCGATCAGCTCCGAATAGGTGAGCACCACCTCACCGTCGTCGAGGGCCGCGGCGTCGGGGTAGCGGGCGGCGGTGTCGTAGAGGATGTCGATCAGGGTGCGCGGCGCCGGTGCACGGTCGGATAGCAGGTACTGAGCGGGAATTTCCGGCGTCGCCACGACTGTGGATACTAGGCGTCCCTGATTACGGGAGAGCGTCCGACGCGGTCGGTTTGTGCTGTCCTGTGACTACTGACAGACTGCTCGCAGAGGGGAGTATTCCTTCGTCGCGGTGTCGTCACCACGGCGGCCGTCATCGGCCGTCCGGTGCCGCGGGCCGCGAGTTGTATGCGGCGGAAGAGACCTCGGACGTTTTGTGACGCCCGGAGGTCTGTTGTGAATGTTTCCCAGCTCGAGTGGCTGATCACCCTCGGGGTGACGGTGGCCATCCTGCTGTTCGACGTGATCGTCATCGCCCGCCGGCCGCACGAGCCGACCATGCGCGAATGCGCCATCTATCTGTCGTTCTACGTGGGCCTGGCCATCGCGTTCGGGATCTGGGTGTGGAACTTCCACGGCAGCCAGTTCGGCCTGGAGTTCTTCGCGGGCTGGCTCACCGAGTACAGCCTGTCGGTGGACAACCTGTTCATCTTCATCATCATCATGGCCAGCTTCGGCGTGCCCAAGGTGTACCAGCAGCAGGCGCTGCTGGTCGGCATCGTGCTCGCACTGGTGTTCCGCGGCATCTTCATCGCGCTGGGAGCCGTTGCGATCACGAAGTTTTCGTGGATCTTCTACATCTTCGGCGCGTTCCTGGTGGTCACCGCGGTCAAGCTGGTCCGTGACACCGACCACGACGACGACGCCGAGAACGCGGTGGTGCGCTTCGCCCGGACCTACCTCAACACCACTGACAAGTGGGACGGACTCAAGCTGTACATCAAGGACGGCGGCAAGCGCCTGATGACCCCGATGTTTCTGGTCATCGTCGCGTTGGGCACCACCGATCTGTTGTTCGCGCTCGACTCGATCCCGGCGATCTACGGGCTGACCAGCGAGCCGTATCTGGTGTTCACCGCCAACCTGTTCGCGCTGATGGGGTTGCGCCAGCTGTACTTCCTGCTCGGCGACCTGCTGAACCGCCTGGTGTACCTGTCGCAGGGCCTGGCGTTCATCCTGTTCTTCATCGGCGTCAAGCTGGTGCTGCACGCATTGCACGAGAACACCGTGCCGTTCATCAACGGCGGCGAGCACGTCAACGTGCCCGAGATTCCGACCCTGCTGAGCCTGGCGGTCATCATCTTGACGTTGTTCCTGACGATGGTGGCCAGCCTGCTCAAGACCCGGGCAACCAACAAGGGCTGAGGTTCTTTCGCGTCCGGCTGAGTGCAACCGTTGGCGGACCGGACCGGCGTCCCTAGCGTGGCGACTATGCCGGAATCACGCGGGCGCAGTCCACGGGTGTTCATCACCGACGCGGTGGGGGAGTGGACGGAGCTCACCGCAGGCGGTCACCCGGTGGTGCGCCTGCGAGCAGCCAATCTCCAAGAGGCCCAGCGCCGCCGCCGCCGGCTGCCCGCCGACGTCCCGGTGGTCCTCGACGTCGCCGTCGCGGTCGCCGAGGACTCCCGCATCGCGCTCACCGCGATCTCCGGACATGCCGGTGAGTCGACGGTGCACTACGCGGGCACGGTGGACGGCCTGGCCGGAATGGTCGCCGACCTGTTCGTCGCCGGGGTGGCCGACGGGGTGACGCTGATCCCGCTGTCACCGCAGGAGGACCTGCGGCCCCAGGCTCAGGATGCGCTGCGCCGGATCCGTAGCCGGCTTCGCATCTCGGCTGCCTGACCGCGTCTGCAACGCCTACAGCGCCCGCAGCCGGCGCACCCGGTCGGCGATCACCCGCTGGGACACATCAGCCGCGGGTGCCAGCGCCTCGAAGGCGTGCGGGCAGCCCGGGTGCACATGTAGTTCGGTGGGCACCCCGGCCGCTAAGAGCCGCTGCGCATAGCGAACATCCTCGTCGCGGAAGATGTCCAGATCGCCGGTGTCGAGGTAGGTCGGTGGCAGGCCGGCCAGGTCCTGCGCCCGTGCGGGCGCACAGTAGGCCGACACCTCGGCACCACCGGCCGCGTCGCCGAGCAGCGCACCCCAGCCGGTGACGTTGTCTTCGTAGGTCCAGGTCAGAAATTCCGGGGGCAGTGCAGGATCCGGCGTAGTGGTGCGGTCGTCGAGCATCGGGTAGATCAGCAGCTGCAGCGCCAGGTTCGGGCCGCCGCGGTCGCGGGCCAGCAGGCTCACCCCGGCGGCCAGCCCGCCACCTGCGCTGTCGCCGGCCACCCCCAGCCGGGACGGGTCGACACCGAGCTCACCGGCGTGCTCGGCCAGCCAGCACAGCGCGGCGTAGCAGTCCTCGACCGGCGTTAGGCCCGAATGTTCAGGTGCCACACGGTAATCCACCATCAGCATCGGCACCCCGGAGGCGGCGACGTAGGCGCGCACGCCGGTGTCGTAGGCCGGCGAGGTTTCGGCCAGGCTGTAGATCATGCCGCCGCCGTGCAGGTAGAGAACCGCGCTGCCCGGCGGGGCGGAGTCCGGGACGTACCAGGTCAGCGGCAGCTCGGCACCGTCGGAGGCGGTGACGGTGTAGTGGTGGGCCTGCACGCCACTGACCGGTGGGCGGCCCGCGGCGAGCACCTCGAAGAACGGCACAGCGCGTTCCCGGCGGGTGGCGACGTCCCCCACGGCGGGCGGCTCGAGCTGGGCGGCGGCTTCCATCAAGGGCTGCAGGAAACCGAGGACTTGAGGATCCATCGATAGGGCCACGATCGCCAATCTAGGCGCTGGCGTCCCACCTGTGGTGCACCGTGCGCAGCCCGTCGTCGGTCAACCGACCGAAGAGTCGCAGCCGGGCCATCCCGCCGTCGGGGTAGATGTCCAGGCGGGCGTCGGTGACCGGGGGTGCGTCGTCGAGCAGGAAACGGTGCCGGGTATCGGGCCGCAGGTCCGTCACGGGCAGCACCTCGAACCAGTCACCGGAGCCGTCGCGGCCCATCAGCCGTCCCTGTCCGGGGCTGTTGCCCAGAAAGTACGAGGTGTCCAGTTCGGCGCCGGTGAGCACGCCCTGCCCGGCCAATCGCACCTGCACCCAGTCGTTTCCGGCGTCACGTCGCCGCGAGGTCTCCCAGCCGTCGCCCATCGTGCGCGCTGTGCCGGGCAGCAGCAGGTTGTTCGGCGAGCCGTAGAACATGTTGGAGCAGGCGGTGACTCGGCCGCCGTTCTCCAGCGCGGCGAGATCCAGCGGGGTGCCCTGGGCGAAGCGGGGGTCCAGTAGCGCCTCGCCGTGCACCCGAAATCGCGCCACGCCGCCGTCGGGGTAGATCGATAGCCGGACGTGCGTCCAGCGGCGAGATGAGTTGACCTTGAAGGGGTTTCGGGTGTCGCCGTTGACACCTGTGCGCTCGACGACGGTGGTCCACGGGGTCACCTCGAGCAACTCCCCGACGCCGGGGTAGCCCTCGACGAAGGCGGCTTCGACGGAGATCTGCGGGGGATAGTTTCCGGTGAACCAGGCCGTGTCGATCACGACGCCGTGCACGACGGCCGGCACGCCGAGGCGCACGATCGCCTGATCACAGTCGTCGGCCGTGACTCCCCGGCGCCTGCGGGTCTCCCAGCCGTCGTAGATCTGGCCCTTGTGGCCGAAGGTCGCCGGGCGGAACTCCGCCGGCTGCGGCTTGATCAGGTTCTCCCGCTCGGCGAACAGGTCGTCGTTGGCCCACACCACCGAACCGCCGGCCGGGCGCGCCGCCAGATCGGGAAACGACAGAAATTGTGGGGTCGCGGCGCCGGTCACCGGGCAAGCCTAAGTGTCGGGCCGCATCTCGGCCGGACGGACGGCGTTGGGGTGTCAGCCCCAGTTGTCGTAGCCGCCCTCGGGGCCCAGCATCCGCTCGAGGCGGCTGCGGTTGATCCGGGCCAACTCGTTGCGCACCACTTTGCGCTCCGTCTCGGGATCGTGGTGCATCCGGTCGCGGACCATGCCAATGACCGACTCGGCGCAGCAGTCAGGTGCCAGCCCGCCGACGTGCATGACGAAGTCGTAGCCGAAGCGTTCGGAGTAGTCCTGCACCACGGCGTTGAGTTCCGCCATCACCTCGGGGCGCTCATCCCACACCGAGCAGTGCTCGGCCTGCGACTTGGTGCTGCGCGGCCGGCTGCCGACATGCGGATAGGCCTGCAGGATGTCGTCGATCGAGGTCTCCGAGAGCGAGAACAGCAGCGCGTCGGCACGCCGGAACAACGCATTGTGGTCGGCATACGGGCGTCCCCTGGCCAAATCCCTGGCCAGCGTCACGCTGTTGCAGCACTCGTAGAGAGCGTGCACGGCCTTGCGATCCGGCAGCTCGTTGAAAGCCTGCAGACCGATGCCCTGATGCAACAACACGTGTTCATCATGGGAAACCCAAACCACAACCGGGTTACCGGATGTTACGGGCAGGCTAAATCCTGCACCGCGCTCTCAATCAGTGACCTTCGGCGGCGAACCGCTCCCGTGAGCGTTCCACCTCGGCCTCGGCCTCGGCGCGGCCGACGAAGTCGGCGGCCTTGACGTACTTGCCGGGCTCGAGGTCCTTGTAGTGCACGAAGAAGTGCTTGATCGACTCCAGTTCGAAGCTCGACACGTCGCCGATGTCCTGGATGTGGTCCCAGCGCGGGTCGCCGGCGGGCACGCAGAGCACCTTGTCGTCGCCGCCGGCCTCGTCGACCATCTTGAACATGCCGACCGGGCGGGCCTCGACGATCACTCCGGGGAACACCGACTGCGGCAGCAGCACCAGGGCGTCGAGCGGATCGCCGTCTTCGCCGAGGGTGTCCTCGATGAAGCCGTAGTCCGCGGGGTAGGCCATCGGGGTGTAGAGGTAGCGATCGAGCCGCACCCGGCCGGTTTCGTGGTCGACCTCGTACTTGTTGCGCTGGCCCTTGGGGATCTCGATCGTGACGTCGAATTCCACCGCGCGACTCCTTTTTTCGATGGTTCTGCTCGCCCGAGCTGATCCCGGGTCGCTTCGTTCCTGCCCGCCGGCGCCGCCGACGGCGCCTAACCCTAACGCCACCGATACCGCGGTCTACAGGGTGGTTGGGCACAATGAAGCCAATGCAGTCAGGAAAGTCATGAATCCCTCGCGGTGGCGGCGCTCCACCCACGCGATGGTCGCCGCGGCGGTCATCGCGCTGGTCGCCGTGGTCGTCGCGGCCGTGGCTTTCCTGACCACGGGCGCGGACAGCAGTACCGCGCAGCTGCCCGCCGCGCCACCGCCGGCCACCGCGAACCCGGCGGTCGTGCCGGTGTCGGACTCGGCGGGTGCGCCCACCACGGCGGGCCTGGCCGCCGCCCTCGCCGCGCCCGTCGCCGACCCCAACCTGGGCAACATCACCGGACGGATCACCGACGCCGACACCGGCGAGCAGCTCTGGGAGCAGCGATCCGGGGTTCCGATGCAGCCGGCATCGACCAACAAGGTGCTCACCGCCGGTGCCGCACTGCTCACCCTGGACCGCGACGAGCGGGTCACCACCACCGTGGTCGCCGCCGACCAGACCCGCCAGCCCGGCGTAGTGGTGCTCGTCGGCGGCGGTGACGCCACGCTGTCGGCGGCCCCGGCCGACGAGGACACCTGGTATCGCGGTGCCGCCCGCATCAGCGACCTGGCCGACCAGGTCCGCAAGAGCGGCATCAGCGTGAGCGCCGTGCAGGTGGACGGATCGCTGTTCAGCGGACCCGACTTCGCGCCGGGCTGGGATCCCGCCGACATCGCCGGCGGCGATATCGCACCCCTGCAGGCGGTGATGGTCGACGCCGGCCGCACCCAACCGACCACGGTCGAGTCGCGGCGCTCCACCACACCGGCGCTGGATGCCGGGAGGGCGCTGGCCGCGGCGCTGGGCGTCGACCCGGCGACCGTCACCTTCGCGGCCACCGCGCCGACCGGACGTCAGCTGGCCGCGGTGCAGTCGGCGCCGCTGATCGAACGGCTCCGGCAGATGATGAACGCCTCGGACAACGTGATGGCCGAAACGATCGCCCGTGAAGTGGCCAAAGCGACCGGCCGTCCGCTCAGCTTCGCCGGCGGCGTCGACGCCGTCACCAGCACCCTGGCCTCGGCGGGCGTCGACATGACCGGCGCCACCCTGTTCGATTCCAGCGGGTTGTCGGTGTTCGACCGGCTGACCGCCACGACCCTCGACGAGGTGGTCGGCGTGGCCGCCGGCCGCGACCATCCCGCGCTGCGGCCCCTGGTGGATCTGCTGCCGATCGCCGGCGGCAGCGGCACCCTGTCGGATCGTTTCCTGGGCGGTGATCCGAGGACATCGTCGGCTGGCTGGCTACGCGCCAAGACCGGCTCGCTGACCGGAACCAACTCGCTGGCCGGGATCGTCACCGACGCCGGCGGCAAGGTCCTCACCTTCGCGTTCATCTCCAACGACGCCGGCCCGATGGGCCGGGTTGCGATCGACACCCTGGCCGCGACGCTGCGCACCTGCGGGTGCGGCGCATGAGCAAAACACCGGATGACCTGACCGTCGGTCGGGCCGTGGACTGGCAGTTCGCCGGAACCGTCGGCGCCTGGCTGACCCGGCCCGGACCGCCGGCCACCGACTACACCCGCCGTCAGGCCATCGACGAGCTGGCCAGCGCATCACGCGCGGCTGAAGGGCCGGTGCGTGACGTCACCCATCTGGGCACAGATGCGGCCGTACCCGACGCCCGAATCGTGGACCGCGAGCAGTGGATCCGCGCCGCGGCCGACTCGATGCGGGTGATGACGGGCGGCACGGACAAGGCGGCCAACCCGATCACCGGCCGCATCACCGGAGCGCAGACCGGCGCGGTGCTGGCGTTCGTCTCCTCGGGCATCCTCGGCCAGTTCGACCCGTTCGCCGTCGGGGCGCAGGCCGGCGGGCAGCTGCTGCTGGTCTACCCCAACGTCATCGCCGTCGAACGCCAACTTCGGGTTTCGCCCTCGGACTTCCGGCTCTGGGTATGCCTGCACGAAGTGACACACCGCGTGCAGTTCAACGCCAATCCCTGGCTGGCGCAACACATGTCACGCGCGCTCGGCGTACTGACGTCGGACGCGGGTGACGACGTCGCGACCGTGGTGGCCCGGCTGGCCGAGTTCGTCAAGGACCGGCGCTCGGGCAGCAAGCCGCCCGACCCCAACAGCGAGGGCATCCTCGGCTTCATGCGCGCGGTGCAGTCCGAGCCGCAGCGTCAGGCGATGGATCAACTGCTCGTCCTGGGCACTCTGCTGGAGGGCCACGCCGATCACGTGATGGACGCCGTGGGCCCGGCCGTCGTGCCGTCGGTACACACCATCCGCAACCGCTTCGACCAACGCCGGCAACGGCACCAGCCGCCGCTGCAACGCCTGCTGCGTGCGCTACTCGGACTGGACGCCAAGATGAGCCAGTACACCCGCGGCAAGGCGTTCGTCGACCACGTCGTGACCAAGGTCGGCATGGACCGGTTCAACACCGTGTGGTCAGGCCCCGACACCCTGCCGCTGCCCGACGAGATCGAAGATCCGCAGCGGTGGATCGACCGGGTGCTGTAGTCCGGCTGCGGGCCACCCTGGCCGGGTTCGCGGCGGATCACCTGCCCGCCGCGGCCGGTTGGTGCGTGGCGCTGTCCGGCGGGCCCGACTCGCTGGCCCTGACCGCGGCCGCCGCCGCGACGCTGCCGACCACCGCGTTGATCGTCGACCACCAACTACAACCCGGCTCGGCGGACGTGGCCGAGGCGGCGCGGGTTCAGGCACTGCAACTGGGCTGCGTCGACGCCACGGTGCTCGCGGTCCGGGTCGGCACCGAAGGCGGGCCCGAGGCCGCCGCCCGCACCGCCCGCTACACCGCCCTGGACGCTGCCCGGGCGCAGGCCCCGGTGCTGCTCGCCCACACCCTCGACGATCAGGCCGAGACCGTCCTGCTCGGTCTGGGCCGCGGATCCGGTGCGCGGTCCATCGCCGGGATGCGGGCCTGCGACCCACCCTGGTATCGGCCCCTGCTCGGCGAACGCCGCAGCCTCACCCACGCGGCGTGCGCCGAACTCGGCCTTGCCGCATGGGACGACCCGCACAACCACGACTCGCGGTACACCCGTGTCCGGCTGCGCGGCGAGGTGCTCCCGCTACTCGAAGACGTCCTCGGCGGCGGTGTTGCCGAGGCGCTGGCGCGTACCGCGGCGGCACTGCGCGAGGACACCGAGGCACTCGACGCGCTGGCCGAGGCCGCGCTGGCCGAAGCCGGCGGCGGTGACGCCCTGCCGGTGGCGGCGCTGACGGATCTACCGGCGGCGGTCCGGCGGCGGGTGATCCGCGGGTGGCTGCTGCGCGGCGGAGCCAGCGGACTCACCGACAAGCAGATTCGCGCGGTAGACGCGCTGGTCACCGCGTGGCGGGGCCAGGGCGGGGTGGCCGTCGGCTCGGATCTGCGCCACCAGAGACTGTTCGCGGGCCGCCGTGACGGCGGGCTCGTGTTGTACGTCCAGCCCGTCTAATTGGTTGTGGGGGCCTGAGCGTGGGACAGTGTGCTCGTGTCGGACCACGACCTATATCCCGGGGACATCAAATCGGTCCTGTTGTCCCAAGACCAGATTCATGTCCGAACCGGGGAGCTGGCGGCCCTGGTCGCCAAGGACTACGGCGATTCGCTCGACGGTCAGGACCTGTTACTGGTCACCGTCCTCAAGGGCGCGGTCATGTTCGTCACCGACCTGGCGCGGGCGATCCCGCTGCCCACCCAGCTGGAGTTCATGGCCGTCAGCTCGTACGGGTCGTCCACGTCGTCGTCCGGTGTGGTGCGAATCCTCAAGGATCTCGACCGCGATATCCACGACCGTGACGTGCTCATCGTCGAGGACATCGTCGACTCGGGCCTGACGCTGTCCTGGCTGCTGCGCAATCTGGCCTCCCGCCACCCCAAGTCGCTGCGGGTATGCACGCTGCTGCGCAAGCCCGACGCCGTGCGCGCCGACGTCGAGATCTCCTACGTCGGCTTCGACATCCCCAACGAGTTCGTCGTCGGCTACGGGCTGGACTACGCCGAGCGGTACCGCGACCTGCCCTACATCGGCACGCTGGACCCGAAGGTCTATCAGCACTGAGCTGCCCATCCGCGAAATTCACTGATCACAGGTAGTGTCCTCGCTTCTATACACGCCTGACTGAGATGGGGACTCATGACTTCGATGACGCGCCGGCTGCCGCAAGCCACCTGGGGGCGCGTCGCGCTCGCGGCGACCGTCATATTCGGTGCTGGGCTCGTCGTGGCGCCGGACGCCGTGGCTGACGGGGATGTGGTCGTCTACTCGGTCACCAGCGACGGAACGTTGTCGAACGTCACCTATCTCGATGCGGACGGAAATCGCCAGCAGCTCAACAACGTTTCAGCGCCCTGGACGACGACGTTCGTGGGACAGCAGATCAATCCGTCCTACGGCGTGACGGCCCGATCCACCGGCTCGCAGGTGTTGTGCACCATCACCGTCAACGGAAAGGTGATCGACCGGGATTCCGACAACGACGGCACGGCCGATGTCGACTGCCACGAAGATTTCGGCGACGACTGAGCGCGAGCCTCAGCCGAGTTCCCAGACCGCCGTCACCGCGAAGCCGACGGTCTGTTCGCCCGGCTGCAGCGGCACCTCGGAGGCCATCGCCCCGCGCGGCATCGGTGCCGGCATCGGCTGAGGCGGGGCCGGGCTACCCGGCGCCTCGCTGATCGAGATGATCGTGCCCAACGACAACCCGGACAAATCCGCGTACTGCTGCGCACGCTCCTTGGCGTTGTTGAACGCGCGCGCCCGGGCATCGTTGACCAGCTTCGAGTCGTCCTCGATCGAGTAGCTCACCGAGTTGATCCTGGTGGCGTCCCCGCCGGCGCTGACGACGTTGGCCAGCACCTGCGACGCGGTGTCGAGCTTGCGGATCTTGATCTGGATCGAATTGCTGGCCCGGTAGCCGGAGATCACCGAATTGTCGCTGTACTGCGGCGCCAGGCTGACCTGTGTGGTGCTGATGTCCTTGGCGTCGACACCGCTGGCGTTCAGCGCGTTGAGCACCGCTTTTTGCCGGTCGTTGGTCTGGTTCATCGCGGTGGTCACGTCCGGGGCGCTCGCCTCGATGGTGACATCGGCGGTCAGCGTGTCGGGAACGCCCTTGACTTCACCGGAGCCGACGACCGTCACCTGTCGCGGGCTGCCGCCGGCAGGTGCGCTGCCCGCGGCGTCGCAGCCGCTGAGAACCGCGGCAGTGACACCCGCAGCGGCTACGAGACCAGTGAGTCGACGTCCGGCGATCGGCATCCTGCCACCGTACCGGCGGCACTACAGTCGTTGGATGCCTCGGCCCCGGCTCACCCACCTCGGCGGTCCCACCACTCTGATCGAGCTCGACGGTTGGCGCATCCTCACCGACCCGACCTTCGACCCGCCCGGGCGGCGGTACACCTTCGGATGGGGTACCTCCTCGCGCAAGATCGCCGGCCCGGCGCAACCGCCGGCCGACGTGTTCCCGGTCGATGCCGTGCTGCTCAGCCACGACCATCACGCCGACAACCTCGACGACTCCGGCCGCGGGCTGCTGCGCCAGGCGACAACGGTGCTCACCACCGTGCCGGGCGCGCGGCGGCTCTCTGGCGCCGCGCCAGACGTGCGTGGTCTGGCCGACTGGGAGTCGACGACGCTGACCGCCCCTGGCCGGGCGCCGCTGACCATCACCGCCACTCCGGCCCGGCACGGCCCGAAGTTCAGTAGGCCCATCGCCGGAAAGGTGATCGGCTTCGCCCTGCACCGCGAAGGTGAGCAGGCCGCAGCGCTGTGGATGTCCGGTGACTCGGTCCTCTATGACGGTCTACGCCAAGTGGCTCAACGGTTTCCGGTCGACGTGGCGCTGCTGCACCTGGGTGGCGTGCGGTTCTGGTTCACCGGCCCGGTGCGCTTCACGATGACGGCCGCAGAGGCCGTCGAACTGATCCGGCTCATGCGGCCCGATGTCGCGGTGCCCGTGCACTACGGCGGGTGGACCCACTTCCGCGAGCCGGAAAGCGTTATGCGTCAAACACTGTCGGACTCGGACGTGAGTGACCGCATCCGCTGGCTGGCCCCGGGCGCGCCTACCGAGGTCTAGGCCCGGCCGCCGGTGTGCTCGCCGATCGCCTTGACGATCGCCTCGCCCACTCGGCCGAACAGGTCACCGCGCATGTCCCGGGCCCATTCGTGCGAGGCCTCGGCCGCGCGGAGCTGGCCTTTGAAGTGCGGGATGACCTTACGGGCGAACAGGTCGTAGGAGTGATAGGTGGCCTTTGGGTCGGCCCAGTCGTGGCCGAGCATCAGGAATGTGCCGAACCCGCCGGACTTTTCCAGGAGATCGGTGATGTAGGCGATCGCGTCGTCGGGGGTGCCGATGCAGCAGTTGCCCTGCGCCGCATAGTCGGCCACGAACTCGCGCGGTGTCTTCGCGGGTTCGGAGACATCGTTGGACAGCGGCACGAACCCGGCAGCGCCGAAGTAGTTCGCGAAGTCCTGCAGCCCGTAGGTGCAGTCGTCGATGGCCTGCTCGCGGGTGTCGGCCAGGTGCACGATACCCAGCACCCGCCAGTTGGCCCGGTCGGGTTCGGCACGGCCGGCCTCGTTGGCCTTGTCCACCACGATCTGCCAGGCATTGTCCAGCGCCGCGTACCCGCCGGGAACCGACATCGACAGCGACAGCAGCGAGGTTCCCAGCGTCCCGGCCAGCCGCGGACCCGATGGGGAAACCATTGCTGCCGTTGATATTTCGGGATACGGCCAGGTGTACGGCCGGATGTGCAACTGCGCGTCGCGCAGGGTGAACCAGTCGCAGTGCCTGCTGATGCGTTCGTCGGGGCCCGCCCGGAACAGGGCGAGGATCGCCTCCAGCGACTCCTGCATCATCTGTCGCTGCTCGACCGGGTCGATGCCCATCATGTAAGCGTCCGAAGGCAGCGCGCCGGGACCGGTCCCGAACATCACCCGGCCCCGGGTCAGGTGGTCGAGCAGCACCCATCGGTCGGCGACCATCAACGGGTGGTGATAGGGCAGCGAGACCACGCCGGTGCCCAGCCGGATGTGTTTGGTGCGCTCGGCGGCTGCGGCGATGAACACCTCGGGGCAGGCGATCAGCTCGTAGCCGCCCGAGTGGTGCTCGCCGAACCACACCTCGTCGTAGCCAAGGCGATCCAGCGCCACGGTCCGTTCAAGATCGTATTCGAGTGCGACAGTGGGGGATTGGCCGACAGGGTGAAACGGCGTGACGAACACGCCGAAGTTGAGGGGTCGCATTGTCACCACTCCAATCCGGATAGGAAATCCACTAGCTCGCGGTTGATCTCGTCGGGTCGTTCCTGCTGAATCCAGTGCCCGGCGCCATCTAGCAGCACCTGCCGGTACGGGCCTTTGACCACCTCGGTCGCCCGGTCGACGCGGGTGAAGCCGAGCGTGGGATCGTCGGTGCCGCCGACGAACAGCGCTGGGACAGTGATGGTTTCGCTCACCGGCCGGCCCAGGATGTGCCAGTTGCGGTCGAAACAGCGATACCAGTTGAGCGCCCCGGTGAACCCGGTGCGACCGAACTCGGCGGCATAGTGCTGCACTTCCTCGGCGTCCAGCCAGTCCGGCAGTCCCTCGGGCTGGGCCAGCCGGTCGAGGAAGCCCTCGGGCCCCGGTGTCAGCATCCGCTGTGCGGCGTCCTCGCTCCTGGGTGTGCGCATGCCGCCCAGCAGCAGGCGCATGGTCCGCAGCGGATCTCTGGCCAGTTCGGCGTCGGCGGGGCCGGGCTGCTGGAAGTAGAGGATGTAGAAGAAGTTGTCGCCGAAGATCCGCCGGAACGCCTCGGTCGGCGGTGTCTGCGGCCGCGGTATCGGCGGCACCGACAGACCGGCGACCCCAGCGACCCGATCGGGGTGCAGCAGCGGCATGTTCCAGGCCACCACGGCGCCGAAGTCGTGCCCGACGATCGCGGCGCGCTGTGCGCCCACGTCGTCGAGCAGTGCGGCCACGTCGCCGGTCAGTGCGGCGATGTCGTAGTCCTCGATCGCGCCGGGGCGCGACGATCCGCCATACCCGCGCTGGTCGGGCGCCAGCACGTGGTATCCCGCCTGCGCCAGCACCGGGATCTGGTGGCGCCAGGAGTAGGCCAGCTCGGGGAAACCATGGGTCAGGACCACCACCGGGGCACCCCGCTCACCCGCCTCGACCACCCGTAACCGAACACCGTTGACGTCAACTAACCGTTCGGTTGAGGCGGCCACCGTGGTAGCCAAGCACAGCAGCCAGTCCGTCGGAAGAGGCGTGTTCGCTCACGGGTGAACACGAACCAATCCCTGACGGAAACCGCCGGGGCACTTCCCTACGTTGGTGTAGCGGTAGCCTGAACTATTCCAGCTGCGCATATCGGAAGGATCTGGCCGGACACGGCCTATGTAGATGAACCGGAAAAACGTGATCCGCACACTGACGGTGGTGGCCGTGGTGTTGCTGCTCGGCTGGTCGTTCTTCTATTTCAGTGACGACACCCGTGGCTTCAAACCCGTCGACACCTCGGTGGCGATGGCCCAGATCAACGGCGAGAACGTCAAGAGCGCCCAGATCGACGACCGCGAACAGCAGCTGCGCCTGGAGCTCAAGAACGGCAACGGCGACACCGAGAACTCCAACAAGGTCATCGCCAAGTACCCGACCGGGTACGGCGTCGACCTGTTCAACGCGCTTCAGGCCAAGAACGTCAAGACCAACACTGTGGTCAACCAGGGCAGCGTCCTGGGCTCGCTGCTGGTCTACATGCTGCCGCTGCTGCTTCTCGTCGGCCTGTTCGTGCTGTTCTCCAGGATGCAGACCGGCGGGCGGATGGGCTTCGGCTTCGGTAAGTCGAAGGCCAAACAGCTCTCCAAGGACATGCCGAAGACGACGTTCGCCGACGTGGCCGGCGTCGACGAGGCCGTCGAAGAGCTCTACGAGATCAAGGACTTCCTGCAGAATCCGTCGCGGTATCAGGCGCTCGGCGCCAAGATCCCGAAGGGCGTGCTGCTCTACGGGCCGCCCGGCACCGGCAAGACGCTGTTGGCCCGCGCCGTCGCCGGCGAGGCCGGGGTCCCGTTCTTCACCATCTCGGGTTCGGACTTCGTAGAGATGTTCGTCGGCGTCGGCGCATCCCGGGTGCGTGACCTGTTCGAACAGGCCAAGCAGAACAGCCCCTGCATCATCTTCGTCGACGAGATCGACGCCGTCGGCCGCCAGCGCGGCGCCGGCCTGGGCGGCGGCCACGACGAACGCGAGCAGACGCTCAACCAGCTCCTCGTCGAGATGGACGGTTTCGGCGAACGCCAGGGCGTCATTCTGATCGCGGCCACCAACCGGCCCGACATCCTCGACCCGGCGCTGCTGCGCCCCGGCCGCTTCGACCGCCAGATCCCGGTCACCAGCCCCGACCTGGCCGGCCGCAAGGCCGTGCTGAGGGTGCACTCGGCGGGCAAGCCGATGGCCCCCGACGCCGATCTCGACGGTCTGGCCAAGCGCACCGTCGGCATGTCCGGTGCCGACCTGGCCAACGTCATCAACGAGGCCGCGCTGCTCACCGCCCGCGAGAACGGCACCGTCATCACCGCCGCGGCCATGGAAGAGGCCGTCGACCGGGTGATCGGCGGCCCGCGCCGCAAGGGCCGCGTCATCAGCGAGCTGGAAAAGAAGATCACCGCCTACCACGAAGGCGGTCACACGCTGGCGGCGTGGGCGATGCCCGACATCGAGCCGATCTACAAGGTCACGATCCTGGCGCGCGGACGTACCGGCGGCCATGCCGTCTCGGTGCCCGAGGACGACAAGGGCCTGATGACCCGCTCGGAGATGATCTCCCGGCTGGTGTTCGCGATGGGTGGTCGCGCCGCCGAGGAACTGGTGTTCCGCGAGCCGACCACCGGTGCGGTCTCCGACATCGACCAGGCCACCAAGATCGCCCGTGCGATGGTCACCGAGTACGGCATGAGCTCCAAGCTCGGCGCGGTCAAGTACGGCACCGAGCACGGCGACCCGTTCCTGGGCCGCACCATGGGCACCCAGTCGGACTACAGCCACGAGGTCGCCCGCGACATCGACGACGAGGTCCGCAAGCTGATCGAGGCGGCACACACCGAGGCCTGGACGATCCTCACCGAGTACCGCGACGTGCTCGACATCCTCGCCGGTGAGCTGCTGGAGAAGGAAACCCTGCACCGCAAGGAGCTGGAAGCGATCTTCGGTGATGTGAAGAAGCGCCCCCGGTTGACGGTGTTCGATGACTTCGGCGGCCGCATCCCGTCTGACAAGCCCCCGATCAAGACCCCGGGTGAGCTGGCCATCGAACGCGGCGAGCCGTGGCCCAAGCCGATGCCCGAGCCGGCCTTCAAGAAGGCGATCGCGCAGGCCTCGGCGCAAGCGTCAGCGGCCGCCCAGGCCCAGCCCAACGGCGGCAACGGCAACGGCGCCCACCACGGTGCACCGCCGCAGCAGCCCGGTACCAATCAGCCGGATTACGGTGCGCCCGCCGGCTGGCACGCTCCCGGCTGGCCTCCGCCAGGCCAGCAGGGTGGCGGTGGCTACTGGTATCCGCCGCCGCCCGGATGGGGACAGCCGCCGCAGCAACACGGGCAGCCATACCCGCCGTATCAGCCCTACCCTGCGCCCAGCCATGCCGGGCCCGGGTCGGCTCCGCAGGACGACGCCGGTGACGACGGCAACCGGCCCAACCCGCCGGCTAACGGTTGATTGACGAACGGAGCCCCAATGGCGCAACCGACCTCGATAACTCTCGAGACGCCGGTTTTTGACCAAGAGCGTGCCGAGGCGGCAGTGCGTGAACTGCTGCTTGCGGTCGGGGAGGATCCCGAGCGACCAGGTCTGCTCGACACCCCGGCCCGCGTTGCGCGGGCCTTCCGGGAGATGTTCGCCGGCCTCTACACCGACCCCGACGCCGTGCTGGAGACCACCTTCGACGAGCAGCACGACGAACTCGTCCTGGTCAAGAACATCCCGATGTACTCGACCTGCGAGCACCACCTGGTGGCGTTCCACGGTGTCGCGCACGTCGGCTACATCCCCGGCGACGACGGCCGGGTGACCGGGCTGTCGAAACTGGCCCGGGTGGTCGACCTCTATGCCAAGCGTCCTCAGGTGCAGGAGCGGCTCACCACACAGGTCGCCGACGGGATCATGCGGAAGCTGAAGCCGCGCGGGGTCATCGTGGTGATCGAGGCCGAGCATCTCTGCATGGCGATGCGCGGAGTCCGCAAGCCCGGCGCCACCACCACGACGTCGGCCGTGCGCGGACAGTTCAAGACCGACAAAGCATCCCGAGCAGAGGCGCTGGAACTCATCCTGCGGAAGTGAACAGATTCCCTCCCCGGGTCGCTGCGCTCGTGCCCGCCGGCCCCGTGCAGGTGATGGGAGTCGTCAACGTCACCGATGACTCCTTCTCCGACGGCGGACGCTACCTCGATCCAGGTCGTGCCGTCGAGCATGGGATTCAACTGGCCGCCCAGGGTGCGGCGATCGTGGATGTCGGTGGCGAGTCGACCCGTCCAGGCGCGGTGCGAATCGACGCGGCAGTCGAGACCGCCAGAGTGGTTCCGGTGGTCAAAGGACTTGCCGCCCAAGGGATCACCGTGAGCATCGACACCATGCATGCGGCGGTCGCCGCTGCCGCCCTGGAGGCCGGCGCCAGTATCGTCAACGACGTCTCGGGCGGACGAGCCGACCCGGCGATGGCGCCCTTGCTCGCCGACGCGAAAGTGCCATGGGTGCTGATGCATTGGCGCTCGGTGGGCGCCCAACGCCCACACGAGGCACCCGACTACCGCGACGTGGTGGCCGAGGTGCGCGACGAACTGCTGGCCAGCGTGGACGCCGCCGTCGCCGCGGGTGTGGAGACCGCCAATCTGATCATCGATCCCGGGCTCGGTTTCGCAAAGACGGCACAACATAATTGGGCTCTGCTGAACGCACTGCCCGAGTTCGTCGCGACCGGCATCCCGGTTCTCGTCGGAGCCTCCCGGAAGCGTTTTCTCGGCGCGCTGCTGGCCGACCGGGACGGCACCCCCCGCCCCCCGAACGGCCGCGAAACCGCCACCGCTGTGATCTCGGCACTGGCCGGCGTGCACGGTGCGTGGGGGGTCCGGGTGCACGACGTGCGGGCGAGCGTGGACGCGCTCGCCGTCCTTGATGCGTGGGAGGGTGGCGGTGGCTGACCGAATCGAATTGCGCGGGTTGACCGTTCGTGGCAATCACGGCGTCTTCGACCATGAGCGGCGCGACGGGCAGGACTTCGTCGTCGACATCACGGTGTGGATCGACCTGGCCGACGCCGCCGCCAGCGACGACCTGGCCGACACCTTCGATTACGGCGTACTGGCCCAGCGGGCGGCCGCCGTGATCGGTGGCCCGGCACGCAACCTCATCGAGACCGTCTCCGCCGAGATCGCCGAGGACGTCATGACCGACCCGCGGGTGCACGCCGTCGAGGTTGTGCTCCACAAGCCACATGCGCCGATCCCGTTGGCCTTCGCCGATGTGGCCGTCGTCGCCCGCCGATCCCGGCGCGGTGGCCGGGGCCAGATCGTTCCCGCCGGGGATGTGACATGACCCGGGTGGTGCTGTCGATCGGCTCGAACCTCGGTGACCGGATGGCCCGACTGCAGTCTGCCGTCGACGGGCTCGGCACCTCGGTGCGGGCACTGTCGCCCATCTACGAAACCGCTGCGTGGGGTGGTGTCGAGCAGGGCCCGTTCCTCAACGCCATCGTCGTCGCCGACGACGACGGGCTCGACGGCCACGGCTGGCTGGCCCGGGCCCAGGCGCTGGAACAGGCCAACGAGCGGGTCCGCGAGCAGAGGTGGGGTCCGCGCACCCTCGACGTCGACCTGGTCTGCTGCCATCACACCTCGCCTGCTGGTGACACCGAGATCTTCTCCCGCGACGAGGGGCTGACCCTGCCGCATCCGATGGCGCACCTGCGGGCGTTCGTCATGATCCCGTGGCTGGCGGTGGACCCCGCGGCGACGCTGACCGTGGCCGGCGAGCGGCAGCCGGTCCGGCGGCTGCTCGAGGAGCTGGATCCCGTCGAGCGCGACGGGGTGCGGCTGACCGACCTCATCCTGAACCTGCCGCCCGACGAAGCCGCCGGCCACTGATGGGTCTGACACGTAAACGCGACCTGCTGGCCGCGATCGTCGGCGTTGCGATCCTGGCCTGCCTACTGCTGCGCATCCTCTACAGCTACTTCCCGCCGATCACGGTATGGACCGGGCTGTCGCTGTTGGCGGTCGCCGCGGCCGAAGCGGTCTGGGGCTGGTCGGTACGAAGCAGGATCCGGGACGGTCAGATCGGCGTCGGCGGTGGCCGGCTGCATCCGCTGGCCGTCGCCCGCAGTCTGGTGATCGCGAAGGCCTCCGCCTGGGTTGGTGCGACGGTCGCGGGGTGGTGGATCGGCGTGCTGGTCTATCTGTTGATCATCCGCACCGACCATGCGCGGGCGGACATCCCGGGCGTGGTGGTGGCGGCGATCAGCGCCGTGGCACTCGTGATCGCGGCGTTGTGGCTCCAGAATTGCTGCAAGTCGCCCGGCGAGCCGACCGACGATCCCGACCGCGTAGCCGAGTAGCCGCCGGGGCGAATCGCCGCAGCTTGCGGACACGTGCACGGACATTGCCCAGGTACAGTCACCCCATGACCGTTCTGTCCCGCGGCAGCCGTAATCGGCGCGGCGGCCGCAGGCCGGGTTGGCTGCTCTTGACGACGTTGCTAGTCCTGGCCATCATCGCCAGTTCTGCTTTGGTCTTCACCAACCGCATCGAGCTGCTCAAGCTGGCGGTCGTGCTGTCGCTGTGGGCGGCTGTCGTCGCCGCCTTCGTCTCGGTCATCTACCGCCGCCAGAGCGATGTCGATGCCGCCCGGGCCCGCGATCTGAAGCTGGTCTACGACCTGCAACTCGACCGGGAGATCTCCGCGCGCCGTGAGTACGAGCTGAGCGTCGAGTCGCATCTGCGCCGCGAACTGGCCACCGAGTTGCGCGCCCAGGCCGCCGACGAGGTCGCGGCCCTGCGGGCCGAACTGACCGCGCTGCGCGCCAACCTCGAGGTCCTGTTCGACGCCGATCTCGGCGACCGGCCCGCGCTGGAGGGCGATCGCGCCGCTGCCGGCTACGGCGATTGGACCCGCGACACCACCACATTGCCGCCCACCCCGGGCCGGGTGCAGAGCAGCCGCATCATGCCGGTCAACGCCGAGGAAGCCGCCAGCCGCACCACTGAGAACCCGATCATCGACGTACCGGAGGAACCTCTGGTCGCCCCGGCGCCCCAGCAGCAGCCACCGTATGCGCCGCCACCTCCGCGGCGCCGCCAGGAGGAACCCCAGGTTCCCGACGACTACCGCGGATCGCACCGCAGGCCGTCGGACAACGGTGCCCGCCCGGCACCGGCTCCCCAGCGACCGTTCACGCCGCCGCCGCCCGAGCCCGCGCCGCCCGAGCCCGCGCCGGTGCCCCCCGCCGAGCACTCCGAGTGGAAGCCGGTGGAAGCCGACGGCCGCTGGCTGCCGCCGGGCGACGAGGCCGCCCGGGGCAGGCACTGGACCGGGCCGCAGGCGCCGGAAGCCCAGCCAACTCCGCAGCCCCGCCCTGAGCCGGCGATGCAGCCGGCCCCCGAACCAGCGACCCCGCGCGCCCGGCATTCCGTCGAGCCCGCGTCCTCCGGCCAGGCCCCGCCGGCCATGTCCACCCCGCCGCCGCCCGAGCCTGCCTCAAGGCATCGCGGCGACGACGCCGAGGACGATCAGCCGGAGGGCCCGAGGGGCCAGCACACCGGCGGCCAGTCCGTCGCCGAGTTACTGGCGCGGCTGGAGGCCAACGGCAACAAGGGCGGCGGCCGGCGCCGCAGGCGCGAGGACTAGGGCCCGGCCTGCCGGGTAAAGTTGACCCGACCGTCCGGTACCGGCAGCGCAGGACCGGAACGAAATCCAACGACGTCAGCGAGGTCGTCCAGGTGGGGACCCCCAACGGCTTGCGCCCGGCACGCCTCAAAGTGGGCGTCGTCTCGGCCGGACGGGTAGGCACCGCGCTCGGATTGGCACTCGAGCGCGCCGAACACGTCGTCGTCGCCTGCAGCGCGATCTCGAACGCATCCCTGCGGCTGGCGGAGCGGCGGCTCCCCGACACCCCGGTGCTGCCGGTCCCCGATGTGGCCGACAATGCAGAGCTGTTGCTGCTCACCGTGCCTGACTCGGAGCTCGCCGGACTGGTCAAGGGCCTGGCCGCCACGGGGGCGGTGCGGCGCGGAACCATCGTCGTGCACACCTCGGGTGCCAACGGCATCGGCGTGCTCGCCCCGCTGACCGCGCAGGGGTGCGTTCCGCTGGCCATCCACCCGGCGATGACGTTCACCGGTTCCGACGAAGACGTGGTACGTCTGGGTGAGACCTGCTTCGGAATCACCGCCGCCGACGAGATCGGCTACGCCATCGGCCAGTCGCTGGTCCTGGAGATCGGCGGTGAGCCGTTCCGGGTCAGCGAGGATGCGCGCACGCTCTATCACGCGGCCCTGGCGCATGCGAGCAACCACATCGTCACCGTGGTAGCCGACGCACTCGATGCGCTGCGCGCCGCGCTGGCCGGGCAGGAGCTGCTCGGACAGGAACTCGTCGGCACCACACCCGGCGGGCTGGCCGAGCGGATCGTGGGCCCGCTGGCCCGGGCCGCGCTGGAGAACACCCTGCGACGCGGCCAGTCGGCGCTGACCGGGCCGGTGGCCCGCGGTGACGCGTCCGCTGTCGCCGGTCACCTCGTCGCGCTCAACGAGGTGGACTCCCAACTGGCGCAAGCCTATTGCGCGAACTCCCTGCGTACCGCCCAGCGGGCGCGGGCTCCCAAGGAGGTCATTGAGGTGTTGACGGACTGGTCGGCCGGTCAAGGACGGGCACAGTGATCAAGGCGGGGCCGCAGTTCAGCGCCGGGCAACTCAACGTCTATCCGACTCCGCAGTCGATTGCCGACGTCACCCGGGCGCTGCGGCACACCGGACGGCGGGTGATGTTCGTACCGACCATGGGCGCGCTGCACGACGGTCATCTGGCTCTGGTCCGGGCCGCCAAGCGGGTGCCCGGTGCCGTCGTGGTGGTGTCGATCTTCGTCAACCCCTTGCAGTTCGGCGCCAACGAGGATCTCGACGCCTATCCGCGCACCCTGGACTCCGATCTGGACTTGCTGCGCGGCGAAGACGTCGAGGTGGTGTTCGCACCGGCCGCGTCGGCGATGTATCCCGACGGGCAACGCACCACCGTCCATCCCGGCCCGCTCGGGGCGGAACTGGAAGGCGCGGTACGCCCGACACATTTCGCCGGAATGCTCACCGTGGTACTCAAACTGCTGCAGATCGTGCGTCCGGACCGGGCGTTCTTCGGCGAGAAGGACTACCAGCAACTGGTTCTCATCCGGCAGATGGTCGCCGACCTCAACGTCGATGTACGCATCGTCGGGGTGCCGACCGTGCGGGAAGCCGACGGTTTGGCGATGTCGTCGCGCAACCGCTATCTGAATCCCGAAGAGCGCGAACAGGCTTGCGCATTATCCTCGGCACTGTTGGCCGGTATGTACGCCGCATCGGGTGGGGTCGAGCCGGCACTGGATGCCGCACGCGCGGTGCTCGACGAAGTGCCTGCCATCGAGGTCGACTACCTCGAGGTGCGCGGTCCGCAGCTGGAGCCCGCGCCGTTGTACGGCCCGGCCCGCATGCTGATCGCCGCCCGCCTCGGCGGCACCCGGCTGCTGGACAACATCGCCATCGACCTGTCGACCAACGCGGCCCCGCCCGGTGTCGGTCACGATGAGAACAACGAAATCAGTTGGAGAAATTGATGTTCCGGACGATGTTGAAGTCCAAGATCCACCGGGCGACGGTGACGCATGCCGATCTGCACTATGTGGGCTCGGTGACCATCGACGCCGACCTGATGGAGGCGGCCGACCTGCTGGAGGGTGAGCAGGTCACCATCGTCGACATCGACAACGGCAACCGTCTGGTCACCTACGCCATCACCGGTCAGCGCGGCTCAGGGGTCATCGGAATCAACGGTGCGGCAGCTCATCTCGTACATCCCGGCGATCTCGTCATCCTGATCGCCTACGGAACCATGGACGACGCACAGGCCCGCGAGTACCGGCCGCGCATCGTGTTCGTCGACGCCGAAAATCGGCAGATCGACCTCGGTGACGACCCGGCGCACATTCCCGACGACGTCACCGGTCTGCTGTCGCCGCGGGCTGTGCGGTAGTCGTGCTGCTCGCTATCGACGTCCGCAACACCCACACCGTCGTCGGGTTGATCTCCGGCTCGGGTGACCACGCGAAAGTGTCTCAGCAGTGGCGAATCCGAACGGAGTCCGAGGTCACCGCCGACGAGCTGGCGCTGACCATCGAAGGGCTCATCGGTGATGACTCCGAGCTGCTGACCGGAGCCACCGGCCTGTCCACGGTGCCGTCGGTGCTGCACGAGGTTCGGCTGATGCTCGAGCAGTACTGGCCGACAGTGCCGCATGTGCTCATCGAACCGGGGGTGCGCACCGGCATTCCGCTGCTCGTCGACAATCCCAAAGAGGTTGGCGCCGATCGCATCGTGAACTGCCTGGCCGCCTACGCCAAGTTCGCATCGCCGGCCATCGTGGTGGACTTCGGCTCGTCGATATGTGTCGACGTGGTATCGGCCAAGGGCGAATTCCTCGGCGGCGCAATAGCCCCCGGCGTCCAGGTGTCCTCCGATGCAGCAGCGGCCAGATCAGCGGCGCTGCGGCGGGTGGAGATGACGCGGCCGCGGTCGGTGATCGGCAAGAACACCGTCGAGTGCATGCAGGCCGGTGCGGTGTTCGGGTTCGCCGGTCTGGTCGACGGTCTGGTGGCCCGAATCCGTGAGGACGTCGACGGATTCGGTGGCGATGACGTCTCGGTCGTGGCCACCGGTCACACCGCCCCGCTGCTGCTGCCCGACCTGCGTACGGTCGCCCACTACGACAAGCACCTGACCCTCGACGGGCTGCGGATGGTCTACGAACGAAACCGGGACAACCAGCGCGGCAAGCTCAAGCCCGCGCGCTAACGCCGGGGCTAGCATGAGTTCGTGAACCCGGCGGTCAGGAATCCCCGTCTGGTCCTGTCCGTCGTCACGATGGCGGCCTTCTTCCTGTCCATCGACCTGACGTTCGTCAATGTCGCGCTCCCGGATATCGGGCGGCAATTCCACGCGTCCGCGCCCGATCTGGCCTGGGTCGTGGACGCCTATACCGTGGCGCTTACGAGCCTTCTGATCCCCGGGGCCGCGGTGGCCGAGCGGTTCGGCCGCAAGGCGGTATTCATCTGCGGCATGGGCTTTTTCGCCGCGGCATCACTGGCAGGCGGGCTGGCGGAATCGCTTCCTCTCCTGCTCGCGGCGCGCGCGCTGATGGGTATCGGGGCCGGCATGATGCTGGCACCGGCGATGGCGATCACCGCGATGTCCTTTCCTGCAGCTGATCGCCCCCGCGCACTGGCCGTGTGGGCCTCGGCTGGAGCGCTGGGTATGGCGCTCGGCCCGGTAGTGGGAGGTTTGGTCGTCGGTGCGTTGGGCTGGCGATGGGCGTTCCTGCTGCCGGTGCCGGTTCTGGTGGTCGGACTGGCGATCGGGACGATGGCACTACCCCGTGGCCGCGGGCCCGATGGTATTGCCCTCGACGGCTGGGGAACGGTGCTGGCGCTGGTTGCCTTGCCGCCGTTGGTGGCAGGTCTCATCGAGGCGCCCATCCTGGGATGGTCCAGCCCGTGGACAGTCGGACTGCTCGCGCTCGGCGCGGCGCTGCTGGCACTGTTCGTGTTCTATGAACGGCGCGTGCCTGCGCCGGCGTTCGACGTCCGGGTGTTCAGTCGGCCAGCAGTGGCCGGGGCGTCGCTACTGCTATTCGCCTCCTACGTCTCATTTATGGGCGTGCTGTTCCTCGTCACTATCGAGCTGCAGGACATCGCGGGTCTCGGCCCGGTCCGCTACGGTCTCGTCCTGGTTCCCATGTCGGCCGCGTACTGGCTGATGTCGCGGGTGGGCGCGCGCGTTGCACGTGCCGGAGGCGCACGGCATGCGATCGGGTGGGGCCTGGCCGCGACAGTCGCCGCGTTCACGATTCCGGCGTTGGCGCCGAACACCGTGCCGTGGACCCTGCCCGCTCTTGTCCTGATGGGCATTGGCAACGGCCTGCTGGTGCCGGTGGCTGCGGCCGCAGTGCTCAACGCATTACCTGACCGTGCCCTGGGCACGTCGAGTGCGCTGTCGGTGATCGCCAGGTTCGCGGGCGGCGCCGTGGGCGTGGCAGCCATCGCCTCGGCCGTGGCCTCGGCTCCGACGCTGGACGCGGGGCTCACCTTGGGGTACTGGGTGGGCGCTGTTGCGCTGCTGGCGCTGGCAGTCGCCGCCGGGCTACAGCTGACCCGGACCAGGCGCCGCACCATGGGCGAACGCGGAGCCCTCGACGGGGGCGGCCGCTCCTGGGAGCCGGGCCAAGTCTGAGGCCCGCACGGAAAAGTCGGGTGTGCGGGTGATGGCGTCACCGTCGATCAGCTCAGTGTGTACCGGCGCGCAGCCCAGGTTCTCCAACAGCACGTGCAGAAGTAGGCCGCGCTCTGCCGGCGAGCAGCACCCGCGCCCCAGCACCTCGTCGGGCAGTGCAAGCCGCGAGGGGTCACCGAGCGCCGGCGCGTCCGCCGGCCCGCCCGCCAAGGCCAGCGCGTCGTCCACCGATCGCAGCCCGGCGGCCCGCGCGGTCACCAGGGGACCCCGCCGGGCCGCAGCCAGGTAGGGCATGAGGTCGTCGACCTCCAGTGATCGGAATGCCAGCAACGCCTGTGTGGCAGCCGAGACCGTCCCCCCGGCCGCCGTCACGTGGCTGCGCACCACCTGCTGTACCTCGGCCGCCGATGCGCACCGGACCGCCTCATCGAAGAGGATGTCGTGCGGTGAGGGTGCGACGAACTGCAAGTCGCCAGGCGAAGCCTCGAACCCGTGCGGGAGGTGGCCGAAGAAGTCCACGATCATCGCCAAGGTGCGCTCGATCTCCTCGGGAGGCAAGGAACTCACCCCGGTGCGAAAGTCGACGTGCCCACGCCGACTGATCAAGCGCCGGAAGGGGGCCGCCATCACCGATGTGACGGCGGCGCCGGGGTCTCCACCGTGCTGGTGGATGACCTTCTCGCGGAACAACTCTCGCGTATAGAGATTTCGTTTGCTCCAGAACCACCACGGCTGGCCACCAGTCCATCCGAACACGGTGTAGTGCAGGCTCGATGCCAGTATGGCGATCCCATCGAGCGCGGCGGTCAGCGCGGGCGCCGTCATCACCAGAGCGGCGAACAACCCGGCCTCATCGAGGCATGACGTAAGTCCGCGTGGGCGCTGGGCGCCCCCGGAAGTAGTCCGCCGCGCTGCATTGATCACGTCGACATTGGCATAGGCGTATGCGGGGAACCGGCCGGCCGCGATCGACTCCTGCAGATCGTCATCCGGCGCCAGCAGTCCGGCGCGTCGCCGATCGTCCCAACCGTGGTTGATATCGGCGATGGCCTGGTCGATCACTGCGGCGCCGAGGCGCCCACGCTCGGCATCGAGGTCCAGTACGCCGCTCACTTCTGCCACGCGATCGGGAAGCGCGTGGGTGAAGGACGTATCCACCACTCGGCGGGCGGCTTCCAGCGGATCGGGGGCGGCGGCCACCTTTCGTCCCAGCCGCCACAGTCGGGGTGACATGGCGTTGGCCATCACCAATGGCAGCAACACATCAGGCTCGGCAATGGCGTCGAACATATTCGGGGCCACCAGCTGCGATGGTTCCATCTCCCCACTCTCCTGAGATTCGACGCCAACCAGCTAGAAGAACGTCCGGACCAGATCGACCACCCGATCGTCCTCGTCGAGCACCGGGATCAGCTGCCACTTGTCGAACACGGTGCACGGATGCGACACCCCGAGCTCGATCCAGTCGCCGACCTCCACGGCCCCGTCGGCCGCGGGGGTCAGCGCAACGAAGGCGTGCTGGTCGTTGAGCTTGGTGACCTCGCAGCCCGTCAGCACGTCACTGCGCCAGCCCGCACCCTGCCGAAGGCGTTGCGGCACAGGCATATCCTGATCGAAGGACACGTCGCGGCGGCCCATCGTCAACAGCGCCAGCCCCGGCTCGGGTCGTGAACACACCTGGGCCCACACGTGTAGCGCCGCCAGGAAGCCGTCCGCGGGCGCGCCGGGCCTTGTCAGTGGCGAGGTTCGCAGGTAGAGCCCGTCGTCGTTGGTCAGGTACGCCCCGCTGCGCACGATCGTGCGCCAGTCGCCGGTGAGTTCCTCGGCCACCAGGTCGAAATGTGTACTGCCGCCTGCGGTCACGATCATGTCGCCCGTTTCGCACAGTGCTGCCAGCCGTTGCGCGGTGTTCCTGAGTCTGGTGAGGTATGCCCGCACCGGGGCTACCGCGGTGGCCGAGATGTCGTGGCCCAGTGCGGCCTCGTAGCCGGCCACCCCGGCCAGCCGCAGTCGCGGGCTGGCCACCACCGCGCCGGCCACCGCGTCGGCGACGGTGTCGTCACGGCAGCCCGTTCTCGTCCCGGGCGCACCGAGTTCCACGCACACGTCGACCGGCCGGCGGGCTCCGGCGGCGTCGAGCGCTTCGGTCATCAACTCCACACCGCGGACCGAGTCGGCCCAGCAGATCAGCCGGAAGTCCGGGTCGGCGTCGAGGTCACCGGCCAGCCAGGCCAGCCCGGCCGCATCCACCAGCTCGTTGGCCAGCACCACCTCGCGGATGCCGAACGCACGGAAGGTCCGCACCTGGCTGATCGTCGCGGCCGTCACCGCGCACGCCCCGGCGTCGAACTGGCGTGCCACCAGCTGCGGTGCCATGTGCGTCTTGCCGTGCGGGGCGAGTTCGACGCCGTGCCGGGTACACCAGCGGGCCATCGTCGACAGGTTGTGGTCGAGCGCGTCGGCGCGCAGCACGCACACCGGGCCCAGGGGCCCCGCGGCGAACAGATCGGGCCGTTGTGCGCGGATCTGAGCCGGGGTCCGACCCGACCACGATGCCGGCAGTCCCTTGAAGCGCCAGTCCACCGCCTCGTCGGCCAGGGCTGCTACAGCTGCGGCGTTGATGAGTGGCGTCATGGACTCATTTAAGCTGGCACGTCGTGAGCTCTGCTGATGCCCCGGACGATGACCTACACCTCGAGACTGAGGGATCTGAGGTCCCCGAGCAGTTCCGCATCCGGCAGGGCAAGCGAGAACGCCTGCTGGCCGAGGGCAAGGACCCGTACCCGGTGGCGGTGCCCCGCACCCATTCGCTGGCCGAGATCAGGGCCGCCTACCCGGACCTGCCCGCCGATGCCACCACCGGTGACATCGTCGGCGTCACCGGCCGGGTGGTCTTCGCCCGCAACTCGGGCAAGTTGTGCTTCGCCACGCTGCAGGAGGGTGACGGCACCCAGCTGCAGGCGATGATCAGCCTGGCCGGTGTCGGCGAGGAAGCCCTCGAGCAGTGGAAGGCCGATGTCGACCTCGGCGACATCGTGTTCGTGCGCGGTGAGGTGATCAGCTCGCGCCGCGGTGAGCTGTCGGTGCTTGCCGATTCCTGGCTGATGGCGGCCAAGGCGCTGCGCCCGCTGCCCGTCGCGCACAAGGAGATGAGCGAGGAATCGCGGGTCCGCCAGCGGTACGTCGACCTGATCGTGCGCCCGCAGGCGCGCACAGTGGCCCGCCAGCGCATCGCGGTGGTGCGGGCGGTGCGCAACGCCCTGGACCGGCGCGGCTTCCTCGAGGTGGAGACGCCGATGCTGCAGACGCTGGCCGGGGGAGCGGCAGCCCGGCCATTCGTCACGCATTCCAATGCGCTCGACACCGACCTCTACCTGCGAATCGCGCCGGAATTGTTCCTCAAGCGCTGTGTGGTGGGTGGTCTCGAGAAAGTTTTCGAGCTCAATCGCAACTTCCGTAACGAAGGTGCGGATTCGACACATTCGCCGGAATTCGCCATGTTGGAGACATATCAGGCGTGGGGAACCTACGACGATTCCGCGGTCGTCACCAGGGAACTTATTCAGGAAGTCGCTGACGAGGCGGTCGGTACGCGTCAGGTGCCATTGCCTGATGGCACAATCTTTGATCTTGACGGGGAATGGCCCTCGATTCAAATGTATCCATCGCTGTCGGAAGCTCTCGGCGAAGAGATCACGCCCGACACATCGCTGGATTACCTACTCGCTATTGCCGACCGGCTCGAAGTCGAGATCCCGCGTGATCGCGGCTACGGACACGGCAAGCTCGTCGAAGAACTGTGGGAACACACAGTCGGTGACACTTTGTGGGCTCCGACATTCGTGAGGGATTTTCCGGTGGAGACCACACCGCTGACCCGGCAGCACCGCAGCATCCCGGGCGTCACCGAAAAATGGGATCTCTACGTGCGCGGAGTGGAACTGGCCACCGGGTACTCCGAACTGGTCGACCCGGTCATCCAGCGGGAACGCTTCGAGGCCCAGGCCAGGGCGGCCGCCGCCGGCGATGACGAGGCGATGGCCCTCGACGAGGATTTCCTGGCGGCGATGGAGTACGCGATGCCACCGACCACCGGAACCGGAATGGGTATCGATCGATTGCTAATGGTTCTCACAGGATTGTCAATTCGGGAGACGGTATTGTTCCCGATTGTTCGTCGGCACGGCAACTGAAGTGGCCTGACACGCAAGCCGGTTGAATGCCCTGCGGCAATGTGGCACATTAGTTGGCAAGGGGAGGCGTTTCATCAATCGCTTGTAGTGAACAAGCAGAAGGACCACGTGAGCTGATGGCCAAGAAAGTTACCGTCACCCTCGTCGATGATTTCGACGGTGAAGGTGCGGCCGACGAAACAGTTGAATTCTCGCTCGACGGCGTGAGCTATGAGATCGATCTTTCCGCCAAGAATGCGCAGAAACTTCGCAACGAGCTGAAGCCGTGGCTCGAGGCGGGCCGCCGTGTCGGTGGCCGCCGTCGTGGCCGCTCCGGCCCGCCGGGACGGGGCCGCGCGTCCATCGATCGCGAGCAGAGCGCTGCCATTCGCGACTGGGCCCGCCGCAACGGCCACAAGGTGTCGACCCGCGGCCGTATTCCGGCCGACATCATCGACGCGTTCCACGCGGCGACCTGAAACGGCGACCTTTATCGGGGAGCCGGTCGGCCCCCGTCATCGTCTCGTCAGCCACTTTCGCTCGCGGCGAAGCCAAGGCCGCTGATTACCGGAAACGAATCGGCGTTCTCCTGCGTTGATGTGCTGTGTCTACCGCTGTGATGCGGAATGGGTGGGCAAGGGAGGGCACCTCCTGGAGCCGCCCATTAGAGTGGACGACAGGCGCGCGGTGCCTACCGTCGTACCTAATCGTGATGGAGAGCAGGTAACCACCGATGTTCGAGAGATTTACCGACCGTGCCCGCAGGGTCGTCGTCCTGGCGCAAGAAGAAGCCCGGATGCTCAACCACAACTACATCGGGACCGAGCACATCCTGTTGGGTCTTATTCACGAGGGTGAAGGCGTAGCCGCCAAGTCCCTGGAGTCGCTGGGCATTTCCCTCGAGGGTGTCCGCAGCCAGGTCGAGGAGATCATCGGCCAGGGCCAGCAGGCGCCCTCGGGACACATCCCGTTCAC
Source organism: Mycobacterium sp. NBC_00419 (assembly GCF_036023875.1). NCBI lineage: Bacteria > Bacillati > Actinomycetota > Actinomycetes > Mycobacteriales > Mycobacteriaceae > Mycobacterium > Mycobacterium sp. NBC_00419. Next base: position 2,291,333 of record NZ_CP107931.1, on the reverse strand, counting down.
CCCTCGTGCCAAGAAGGTTCTCGAGCTGTCCCTGCGCGAAGCGCTGCAGCTCGGCCACAACTACATCGGCACCGAGCACATCCTGCTCGGCCTCATCCGTGAGGGCGAAGGCGTCGCGGCCCAGGTGCTGGTCAAGCTGGGCGCCGAGCTCACACGCGTGCGCCAGCAGGTGATCCAGCTGCTGTCGGGCTACCAGGGCAAGGAAACCGCGGAAGCCGGCACCGGCGGCCGCGGCGGCGAGTCCGGCAACCCGTCCACCTCGCTGGTCCTCGACCAGTTCGGCCGCAACCTGACCGCCGCCGCCATGGAGGGCAAGCTCGACCCGGTCATCGGCCGGGAGAAGGAAATCGAGCGGGTCATGCAGGTGCTGAGCCGGCGCACCAAGAACAACCCGGTGCTGATCGGCGAGCCCGGCGTCGGCAAGACCGCCGTCGTCGAGGGCCTGGCCCAGGCCATCGTGCACGGCGAGGTCCCCGAGACGCTGAAGGACAAGCAGCTCTACACCCTCGACCTAGGTTCACTGGTCGCAGGTAGCCGCTACCGCGGTGACTTCGAGGAACGCCTCAAGAAGGTGCTCAAGGAGATCAACACCCGCGGCGACATCATCCTGTTCATCGACGAGCTGCACACGCTCGTCGGCGCAGGAGCCGCCGAAGGTGCGATCGACGCCGCCTCGATCCTCAAGCCCAAGTTGGCCCGCGGTGAGTTGCAGACGATCGGTGCGACCACGCTCGACGAGTACCGCAAGTACATCGAGAAGGATGCCGCCCTGGAGCGCCGGTTCCAGCCGGTCCAGGTCGGTGAGCCGACGGTGGCGCACACCATCGAGATCCTCAAGGGTCTGCGCGACCGGTACGAGGCCCATCACCGGGTGTCGATCACCGACGCCGCCGTGGTGGCTGCGGCGACCCTGGCCGACCGCTACATCAACGACCGGTTCCTGCCGGACAAGGCGATCGACCTGATCGACGAGGCCGGTGCCCGGATGCGCATCCGCCGGATGACCGCTCCGCCAGACCTGCGTGAGTTCGACGAGAAGATCGCCGACGCACGCCGGGAGAAGGAAAGCGCCATCGACGCGCAGGACTTCGAGAAGGCGGCATCGTTGCGCGATCGCGAGAAGCAGCTGGTCGCCCAGCGTGCCGAGCGTGAAAAGCAGTGGCGGTCAGGTGATCTCGATGTCGTGGCTGAGGTCGACGACGAGCAGATCGCCGAGGTTCTCGGCAACTGGACCGGTATCCCCGTGTTCAAGCTGACCGAGGAGGAGACCACTCGGCTGCTGCGCATGGAGGATGAGCTGCACAAGCGGATCATCGGGCAGGAAGACGCCGTTCGCGCCGTCTCCAAGGCCATCCGCCGCACCCGTGCCGGCCTGAAGGACCCCAAGCGCCCGTCGGGTTCGTTCATCTTCGCCGGCCCGTCCGGTGTCGGTAAGACCGAGCTGTCCAAGGCGTTGGCGGAGTTCCTGTTCGGCGACGACGACGCGCTCATCCAGATCGACATGGGCGAGTTCCACGACCGGTTCACCGCATCGCGGCTCTTCGGCGCGCCGCCCGGATACGTCGGCTACGAAGAGGGCGGCCAGCTCACGGAAAAGGTGCGGCGCAAGCCGTTCTCGGTGGTGCTGTTCGACGAGATCGAGAAGGCACACCAGGAGATCTACAACACCCTGTTGCAGGTCCTCGAGGACGGCCGTCTGACCGACGGCCAGGGACGCACGGTCGACTTCAAGAACACCGTGCTGATCTTCACCTCGAACCTGGGTACCTCCGACATCTCCAAGGCGGTCGGCCTGGGCTTCACCCAGGGTGGCGGCGAGAACAACTACGAGCGGATGAAGCAGAAGGTCAACGACGAGCTCAAGAAGCACTTCCGCCCGGAGTTCCTCAACCGCATCGACGACATCATCGTCTTCCACCAGCTCACCCGCGAAGAGATCATCACGATGGTCGACCTGATGGTGGGCCGGGTGTCCAAGCAGCTCAAGGCCAAGGACATGACGATGGAGCTGACCGACAAGGCCAAGTCTCTGCTGGCCAAGCGCGGCTTCGATCCGGTACTGGGTGCCCGGCCGCTGCGCCGGACCATTCAGCGCGAGATCGAGGACGCCTTGAGCGAGAAGATCCTCTTCGAGGAGGTCGGTCCCGGCCAGATGGTCACCGTCGACGTGGACAACTGGGACGGCGAGGGCGCCGGCGAGGATGCGGTGTTCACCTTCGTCGGTGGGCCCAAGCGGCCCGAGTCGGCTGAGCCCGACCTGGCCAGCGCAGGCACGGCCAGCGAGTAGAAGTTTCAGGCGAAGGCCCCCCGGCACCTGCCGGGGGGCCTTTCGTATGTCCGCCGGCGGTTGCGGCCCCACGGCGAGCGTGCCGTTTCGTACGGGACTCGCCGCGGCTTGCGTATCCACGCGCACACTCGCGAGCGCTAACCTCTGCTCATGCTTGTAGTGACAACGAACGACCTCCCGGGCTGGGAGATTCAGCGGGTGTGCGGCGAGGTCTTCGGACTGACCGTCCGCTCGCGCAACGCCTTCGCGCAGATGGGCGCCGGCTTCAAGAGCATGTTCGGCGGGGAACTGCAGGGCATGACGAAGAATCTGGCCGAGAGCCGCAACGAGGCCATGGCCAGGCTGATCACCGAAGCCCGCAACCGGGGCGGCAACGCGATCGTCGCGATGCGGTTCGACACCACCGAGCTCGGCGACGTCTGGACCGAGATCTGTGCCTACGGCACCGCGGTTCAGGCCGCGCCCATCACCGAGGCTGCGAAGTACACCGCTCAACAATTGGGGTACGGGTCGGGCTAATCCGGCTCAGGGGTTTACGATTCTCGATGTAATAGACGAGTCGAGGAATCTGGTGAGAGTCCAGAACGGTCGCGCCACTGTTGACAGTCAGACCCGACGCTCGTCATCGACCTATCCGGGACGCGAAGATTCCGGGAAAGGACTGATATGACGTCTCCCGAGGCACGCAAGTCCACTCGCGCCGTCGATCTCTCGGCGGCCAAGGCCGTGGTGTGGTTGTCCGCAACGGCCTTCTTTGCGCTACTGGTGTTGTATTTCGTGGGAGTGGATCAGGGTGCCACGTCGGTCTTCGGCGACAACATGTACATCCATGAGTTCGTGCACGACGCCCGCCATCTGCTCGGCTTCCCCTGCCACTGAGGCAACGGGACCCGACTAAGCACATGGAAAAGAAAATAATCTGGCGCGGCATACTTGCCGGCGCCGCCGCTGGCGTGTTCGCGTTCATCTGGTCGAAGATCTTCATCGAGCCGATCGTCGGCCGGGCTATCGATTTCGAGGACGGTACCTCCGCAGCTCATGAGGCCATGGAGATGGCAGACGGCCACGGCCACGGCCACGGCGGCGGTGTGGAGCTCTTCACCCGCACCGTGCAGTCGAATATCGGTATGGGCCTTGGTGTCTTTGCGTTCAGCGTCGCTCTCGGGGCGTTGTTCGCAGTGGTGTTCTGCGTCGCTTACAGCCGGATCGATCACGTCTCGGCCCGAAAGTTGGCAGTTATAGTCGCCGCCGCGATGCTCCTTGCCCTGTGGGTGGTGCCCGCACTCAAGTACCCGCCCAATCCGCCGGCTACGAGCCTGGAGGAGACCATCAAGCAACGTGCACTGCTGTACCTGCTGATGGTCGCGCTGTCCGCACTTCTGATGGTCGCGGCGGTCTACCTGGCCTTCCAGCTTCACCCGAAACTGGGCACCTGGAATGCGACTCTCGCGGCAGGCGGCGCCTATATCGTCGCGGTCGTCGTCGTGATGCTCATCCTGCCGACCATCAACGAGACGCCGGGTCCGATCGTCAACGACGCCGGCATGATCGTGTTCCCCGGCTTTCCCGCGGCGGACCTCTATGAGTTCCGGTTGTACGCCTTGGGCACGCAGGTGATTGTCTGGACGACGATCGGCCTGCTCGGTGCGTCCATGTTCTCTCGGTTGCTTGACAGCAAGGAGAAGGAAGCCATCCCGGTGTGAGTGACATCGTTCGGCTGACTCTGGTATCCCACGCCATGACCGATGCCATGGCAGCCGGACGATTCGCCGCCGACGAGCCGCTGAACGCACTGGGCTACAACCAGATTGACGCCGCCGCAGATATCGGCCCGGTCGATGTGGCGCTCAGCGGGCCGGAGGTACGAGCCCGTCAGACCGCCGAAGGGTTCGGTCTGAACCCAACGGTGGACGGCCGGCTCGCCGACCTCGATGTCGGGCGCTGGCGGGGCTGTCAGCTCAGTGACCCGCCGCCCGCCGACCTCGCCACCTGGCTGAGCCGGCCGGACGGCGCGCCACACGGAGGCGAGTCCGTCGAGGCACTGATCGCCCGGGTGGGCGACTGGATGGACGACATCAGCGGCACACCGGTGCGGCTGGCTGCCGTCACCCATCCGGCCGTGGTGCGCGCGGCGATCCTGGTCGCCCTTGACGCCCCGCCGGAGTCGTTCTGGCGCATCGATATTGCCCCGGCCAGCCGTACGCTGATGCACTTTCGCGGCCGGTGGACCGTGCGCTGGGGTCAGCGGTAGCGGGGCAGCAGCCCGAACACCTGCTTGATGATCGTCATCACCCAGCCGCCGGCGTTCGGGCTGTGGTAGCGCGGCCAGTTCAGCTGAAAGCTGACCACCCACGCCTGCCCGGTCCGGTCTACGGCGTACCAGCTGAACGTGTAGTCGCCGGGCAGGTTACCGGCCTTCGCTCCGATATATGGCCACTCGGTGCGGTCGAGGTCGATACCGGCGATCTCCGACATGATGTCCTTGACCGGGGCCGCGGGCCCGACGGCGTTGTGCTGCAGGGCGGCGTGCACGCGGCAGATGTCCTCCGCGCTGCCGTACCACTCCGCGCCGTATGCCGAACCCGGTGCGTGGGTACGCTGTGGATCCGGTTCGTAGGGCCGGGAATTGGCTTCCTGCAACAGGATTGCCCGGCGCTGCGGGGTGGCCGTCTTCCACTGGTCGCGGACGTCGGGGTTGCCCCACCCGACGGCGAAGATCTCCCGCATGGTCGGGAACGGCACCATGCTGGCGGGGTCGTGGTGACCGGCGTCGACCAGTGCCTGCTCGATGGCGTGCGTGCCCAGGCGGTTGATCAGCATGTCGGTGGCCATATTGTCGCTGGTCGAGATCATCTTGCCGGCCGCCTGCCGCACGGTGATCTGCGATCCCGGTGGCAGCTTGTCGAACCCGGAGGAGCCCAGCTTCTTGCCCTCGGCGGTGATGGTCAGCGTGTCGTCCCACGTCAGGGTGCCGGCCCGCACCGCAGTCTCCACCGCGAACAGGACATAGGTCTTGAAAATCGATGCCAGCGGCAAGGATTGGGAGGTGTTGGTGCCTGCGACCTTGTCGCACTGCCCGTCGCGGACCTTCGAGACCTGCCACGAGTAGCGCGCACCTGTGCGGCTGAGCGCGGTGTCGACGTCCTGCCACGAGTTGATGACGGGCTTCTCGGTTGTCACCTCGAAGCGGCGGACGAAAGTGTCGTCGCCGGTGCGCAATTCGATGTCCTGGCGGGCACCGTAGGACGTGAGCAGGTGCAGCGTGGCCACGCCGGCGCCGATGTCCACTCCGGCCAGGGTGTAGGGCCGGTCCCACCACAGCGAGTCCATGGTGGCGGCGACCGCGTTGACCATGTCAGGCGCGGCGAGGGTCTTGACGCTGGCTGTTCCGATGGGCCAGTCGGAATTGAGCATGTCCATGACCTGCTGGGCGCGCACCCCCTGCGGGGTGTTGATCTCGATGCGGACACCTGCACCGGCGTTGGCCGGTGGCGCAGGTGCCGGTGCGCAACTTGTCGCCAGGGCAGCGGCGCAGAGGATCGCGGTGGTCAGGCTGAGTGCGCTGGCCACCGTGCGCCGGGCCGCCCGGCGTGCGCTACGCCTGGGTGCCGGTCCCGGCAACGTCCAGCACAACCTCGAACTCCAGCAGGTGAGCACCCTTGGCCACCGGGTTGGCCCGTTCCCCGGCGTGGGCGTGGATCGCGGGGCCGCTGGCCCAGGCCTGGAAGGCCTCTTCGCTCTCCCATGTGGTCACCACGAAATAGCGGTCCTCACCCTTGACCGGTCGCAGCAATTGGAACCCGAGAAAGCCCGGCTGATTGTCGACGGCGTGCGCGCGGTTGGCGAACCGCTTCTCCAATTCTGGGCCGGCACCCGGGGGTATCTCGATTGCATTGATCTTCACCACGGACATGGCGCAAGGCTACCGCGCGCACCTGAGTCGGTGGCCCACCGCGCAAGATGAAGCGGTGAACTCCGAGCTGCTGACCCACCGCGGTGGAGCGGGCCGCCCGCTGGTGTTGGTACACGGCCTGATGGGCCGCGGCAGTACCTGGTCTCGGCAGGTGTCGTGGCTCTCCCGCTTCGGCGCCGTCTACACCTATGACGCCCCCTGGCACCGCGGCCGCGATGTCGAGGACGTGGCCGAGGTCAGCACCGAGCGGTTCGTCGAAGAGTTGGGTGAGGCGGTCGACGGGCTGGGCTGCCCGGCGATCCTGATCGGGCACTCGATGGGAGGCCTGCATTCCTGGTGCCTGGCCGCGCAGCGGCCCGATCTGGTCAGTGCGCTGGTGGTTGAGGACATGGCGCCGGACTTCGTCGGCCGCACCACAGGACCCTGGGAGCCCTGGGTGCACGCGTTGCCCGTCGAATATGGCTCGGCGGAGCAGGTTTTCGAGGAGTTCGGTCCGGTGGCCGGGCGATACTTCCTGGAGGCGTTCGACCGCACCGCCACCGGCTGGCGACTGCACGGGCAACCGGCCCGCTGGATCGAGATCGCTGCCGAGTGGGGCACCCGCGACTACTGGGATCAGTGGCGATCGGTTCGTGCACCCGTGCTGTTGGTCGAGGCGGGTGATTCCGTGGCGCCGCCTGGCCAGATGCTGCGGATGCACGAACTGGCGGGGGACCGCTCGACGTACGTCCACGTAACTGGCGCGGGACATCTGGTGCACGACGACGCCCCTGACCGATACCGCGACGCCGTCGAGAGGTTTCTAGCGGCGCTCGCCGAGCACGCCGGGTGACGGCCACACCGGGTGCTCCTCGAAGCGGGTGCGGATGGCATCGAGGTCGTGGTTGATGCGGCGGGCGTCGGCGTCGTGATCGTCGTGGTAGAGCCGGCCGACCAGAGGGGCGGCGACCATGAAGTCTGCGCCGTGCCAACCCAGGGTGCCGTCGCGGTGCGACACCACTGCGACGGCGGCGATGATGCCGAATGGTGCGAGCAGAAGCACTGTCAGGAGCAGGAAGACGATGATTGCGGTCATGGCAGTAATTCTTTGCACGGTTATATCCAGCCAACAGTGGCAGTACTGACCATATGAGATAAAATGCTGCCATGGCACTGCGCAGCGTCTCGGCCCTCGTCCTCGACGGCGTCGCGCCATTCGAGTTCGGGGTGATCTGCGAGGTCTTCGGCATCGACCGCTCCGCCGACGGCGTGCCGAACTTCGATTTCAAGGTCTGCGGGCCGGAGGCCGGTAAGACCCTGCGCACCAGCGTTGGCGCGCAGCTGATTCCCGATCACGGGCTCGACGACCTGATGGGTGTCGACGTCGTGGCGGTTCCCGCGGTCGGCGGCCCGCCGGAGAACTACCCGCCCGAGGCTCTCGAAGCGTTGCGCGCCGCACACGCGGCCGGCTCGACGGTGCTGACGGTCTGCTCGGGGGTGTTCGTCGCCGGTGCCGCGGGTCTCATCGACGGCCGCCGGGTGACGACGCACTGGATGCACGCCGACGAACTAGCCCGGCAGTTCCCCTCTGCCATCGTCGACCGCAACGTCCTCTTCGTCGACGACGGCGATCTGGTCACCAGCGCAGGCACCGCTGCGGGCATCGACGCCAGCCTGCACCTGGTGCGGCGTGAGCTCGGCAGCGCGGTCACCAACCTGATCGCCCGCCGGATGGTGGTTCCCCCGCAACGCGACGGCGGCCAGCGTCAGTACATCGACCAGCCGATACCGGCGCGATGTTCGGAAGGTTTTGCCCCGCAACTGGATTGGATACTCTCCAACCTCGGTGCACCCCATACGGTTGCCAGCCTGGCGCGCCGTGCGAGCATGTCGGCCCGCACGTTCGCCCGCCGCTTCGTCGAGGAAACCGGCACCACGCCCATGCAGTGGGTGACCGACCAGCGGGTGCTCTACGCGCGCCGGATGCTCGAGGAAACCGACCTCGACGTCGACCGCATCGCCGAGCGGGCCGGCTTCGGTAACGCGACCCTGCTGCGCCACCACTTCCGCCGGATTGTCGGAGTCACGCCCTCGGACTACCGGCGCCGCTTCGCCCGCGCCTCCTAGTCGCTACGCTCCCGCATCGTCGCCTTCGCCCGCCAGGGCGAACCGGCCGTCAGCCGTCTGCTCCACCAATCCATCGACCAGCAGTGAGTCCAGCGCGCGGTCGCGCTGGGCGGGATCGGTCAGCCACACCACGTCGAGCCGGGCCCGTTCCACCGGCGAGGCACTGGCCCGCAACACATCCATAAGCCGGCCGCGGACCTGCCGGTCGGTGCCTGCGTAGCGCTGTGTGGGCCGGGCCGGGCCGGTGCCGGCCGGGAAACCGGCCGCCCGCCACGCGCAGACGCTCAGCGGGCAGATGCCGCACTTCGGTGATCGCGCCGTGCATACCGTGGCGCCCAGCTCCATGAGCGCCGCGGAAAACGTTGCGGCACTGGGATCGTCGGGCAACAGCGCCTCGACGTCGGCCATATCGCGGGTCGCCGACGGGCTCCCGGCGTCGGCCAGGCCGTGCACCGCCCGCGCGACCACCCGACGCACATTGGTGTCCACGACCGGCACCCGCTTGCGATAGGCGAAGCACGCCACCGCCCGCGCCGTGTAGGCACCTACGCCCGGCAGAGTCAGCAGCACGTCGACGTCGTCGGGCACCACATCGCCGTGGTCGGTCGCGATCACTGTGGCGCACTCGTGCAGACGCTTGGCGCGCCGCGGGTAGCCCAGCTTTCCCCACGCCCGCAATACGTCGGCGGCACCGGCAGCCGCGGTCGCCGACGGGGTGGGCCAGCGCGCCACCCAGTCCAGCCAGATCGGCGCCACCCGCGCCACCGGGGTCTGCTGGAGCATGAACTCGCTGACCAGAATCTGCCAGGCCGTCACCTCGGGATCACGCCAGGGAAGCTCGCGGCGAGCCACGCCGAACCAGTCGAGGAGTTCCCTCGAGGAGATGCTCACGGCGTGCCCTGCTCGTGCGCAGTGCAGAATGGGCGCCATGCCAAACAGCACCCCGGTGACAGCGTGGAAGGCACTCAAGGAGGGTAACGAGCGTTTCGTCGCTGGTGAGCCCGAGCATCCCAGCCAGAGCATCGAGTATCGCGCCAGCCTGGCGGAGGAGCAGCGGCCGACCGCCGTGGTGTTCGGGTGCGCTGACAGCCGGGTCGCCGCCGAGATCATCTTCGACCAGGGCCTCGGGGACATGTTCGTGGTGCGCACCGCGGGCCATGTCATCGACTCCGCTGTGCTCGGCTCGATCGAATACGCCGTCACCGTGCTGAGCGTGCCGCTGATCGCCGTGCTCGGCCATGACAGCTGCGGCGCGGTCAAGGCCACCCTGGCCGCACTCGACGAAGGACAGGTTCCGCCCGGGTTCGTCCGGGACGTCGTCGAACGGGTGACGCCGTCGATCCTGCTGGGCCGTCGCGACGGCCTGACCCGGGTCGATGAGTTCGAGGCCCGCCACGTCACCGAGACCGCCGCACAGCTGATGTCGCGGTCGTCGGCCATCGCCGACAAGATCAACGACGGATCGCTGGCCATCGTCGGGCTCACTTACCACCTCGCTGACGGCGTGGTCGCGCTCCGCAAACACATCGGTGATATCGGCGAGTAATCACCGATCCGGCTGGCGAACAAGGCGACACGCCGAGTGAGGTCGGACAGCTCGCGGTGACCTGGGCTTACCGTGAGAACGTGTTGGATCTAGAACCGCGTGGACCTCTGCCCTCGCAAATCTACTGGCGACGCCGTGGACTGGCGATCGGCATCGGGGCGCTGGTTCTGGCCATCGTCATCGGGGTGGCCTTCGCGGTGTTCGGCGGCGGCTCGGACTCCAAGAGCTCGGTCAAGACCGCAGCCTCGCAGTCGCAGAACCCGCAGCCGGAGAACAAGACCCCCGTCGTGGCGCCGCCGCCGTCCGAGTCGGCCCCGCCGCCGACCCCGACGCCGACCGAAGCCGTGGTACCACCGCCGGTGCTGGCAGAAGGTGACGACTGCCCCGACTCGACGCTGGCGGTCAAGGGCATCACCAACGCGCCCCAGTACGTCATCGGCGACCAGCCGAAGTTCACCATGGTCGTCACCAATATCGGCCTGGTCGCCTGCAAGCGCGACGTGGGCGCCGCTGTGCTGGCCGCCTACGTGTACTCGCTGGACAACAAGCGGCTGTGGTCCAACCTCGACTGCGCGCCGTCCAACGAGACGCTGGTCAAGACGTTCAACCCGGGCGAACAGGTGACCACTGAAGTCACCTGGACGGGCATGGGTTCCGCGCCGCAGTGCCCGCTGCCTCGTCAGCCCATCGGACCCGGTACCTACAACCTGGTGGTCCAGCTGGGCAACCTGCGCTCGGCGTCGGTGCCATTCATCCTCGCCGAAGCCCCGCCGCCAGGTGCCGAGCCCGCGGCCCCGGTTCCGGCCGAGGCCCCGCCGGCTCCCGGCGGCTAGACCAGCCGGTCGGCGATCGTCGACTCCGCCAGTTGAGACAGTCCTTCACGGACGTGGCGTGCCCACATGGCGCCGATGCCGTCGACTGACTGAAGATCCGTCGCGCTGGCAGCGAGCAGGCCCTGCAGTGAACCGAAGTTCCGCACGAGCAGGTCGACATGGGCGAACTGCAGTCGGGGAATTCCGGCCATCGCGCGGTACCCCCGTGCGCTGAGCGCCGAATCCTGCGCCTCCGCGGTGGAGGGATACCCGAACACCCGCGAGAGCGCGGTGAAGTCCAGCAGCTCGGTGTCCGACAGCCCGTCGAGTTCGGACAGGGTTGCGCTGACCTGAGCCTTCGTCGGGGGATCCGGGTTGGCGTGGTAGTCGAGCACCACCAGCTCACGGGCCGTGTCATTGCCGCCAAGCAGTTCTTCGAGCTGCAACCGCAGCTGGCGGCCGTCGGTGCCGAGTTCCACCGCGTCCGCGTCGATCTCCAGCCCGATCCGGCGCACCATCTCCAGCCGCTGCACCACGGTCATCACGTCGCGCAGCGTGACGAAGTCCTCGATCTCGGCGGTCGACAGCTGCCGGGACACCTCGTCGAGGCGGGCCTTGTAGCGCTCCAGCGTGGCGATCGCCTGGTTGGCGCGCGACAGGATGGTGGCCGAGTCGGCGACCACGTGGCGCTCGCCAGCGACGTAGACGGTGACGATGTTCATCGAATGGCTGACCGAGATCACCGGATAGCCGGTCTGGATGGCCGTGCGTTCCGCGGAGCGATGCCGGGTTCCCGACTCATCCGTCGGAATCGTCGGATCCGGCACCACCTGCACGTTCGCCCGCACGATGCGGCTGCCGTCGGTCGACAGCACCACCGCACCGTCCATCTTCGACAGCTCCCGGAGCCGGGTCGGCGCAAACCGGACGTCCAGCGAGAAGCCGCCGTCGCAGATGGCCTCGACCCGTTCGTCGTAGCCCAGCACGATCAGCGCGCCGGTCCGGCCGCGCAGAATGCGTTCCAGGCCGTCGCGCAGGGCGGTACCGGGCGCCAGCCGCCCGAGCGTCTCGCGCAGCGTGGCGACCGTCGGCGGTGCCGATCCATTCGACCGGTTGACGGTGCTCACAGCCACTTATTGTCCACTGCGTCGCCGTCGTTACTCGACCTGTCCCGCCGAATCTGCGTGACGACGTTGTCGTACTGCGATTTCGCCATGGTCAGCATCGAGCGCAGCGCGTCGCCGATCGTTGCCGATTCGATCGCCCGAAATCCCTTTGGCACCGTTCCGCAGCCGACCGGGACCAGCGCGGTGGTGAAGCCGAGGCGGGCCGCCTCGGCCAGTCTGCGGTCCATCCCGGTGACCTTGCGCAGGTCCCCGGCCAGGCCCACTTCGCCGATCACCACGGTGGTGCTGGGCAGCGGTGTGTCGGCGTAGGCCGAGGCCATGGCCATCGCCACGGCGAGATCCGAGGACGGGTCCATCAGCCGCATACCGCCGACGGTCGACAGGTAGATGTCGGTCGCGCTGACCTTGAGCCCGGCTCGCCGCTCGAGCACCGCGGCGATCATCGCCGCCCGGGAGTTGTCGATGCCGCTGACCGCGCGCCGCGGCTGCGCATGTTCGCCCCGCACCGCCAGCAGTGCCTGGATTTCCCCGATCAGCGGACGCTTACCGTCGAGTGTCACCGTCACCGCGGTACCCGAGACAGGGGCGGGACGCTCGTCGAGGAACAACCCCGACGGGTCGGCAACTCCCTCGATTCCGTTGTCGTGCAACAGGAAACAGCCGACCTCGTCAGCGGCGCCGAACCTGTTCTTGACGCCGCGCACCATGCGCAGAGCCGAGTTGCGGTCACCTTCGAAGTGCAGGACCACGTCGACCAGATGTTCCAGGGAACGCGGCCCGGCGATCGCCCCGTCCTTGGTGACATGCCCGACGAGCATCATCGCGACACCGGTGGACTTGGCGGTCGCGGTCAGGGCGGTGGTCACCGCGCGAACCTGGGTGACCCCGCCGACCACGCCGTCGGTGTCACCGGCGCTCATCGTCTGCACGGAGTCGACGACCACCAGGCTGGGCTGCACCGCATCGATATGCCCGAGCACGGTGTTGACGTCCGATTCGGCGGCCAGGAAGACCTCGTCGTGGGTACATCCGGTGCGCTCGGCGCGCATCCTGATCTGCCCCGCGGACTCCTCGGCGGACACGTACAGCGCGCGCCGGCCGGCCTCGGCCCACCGGTTGACCACGTCGAGCAGCAGCGTCGACTTGCCGACCCCCGGATCACCGGCGAGCAGGCTCACCGAGCCGGGAACCACACCGCCGCCCAGGACCCGGTCGAGTTCACTCACTCCGGTGGGGAAGTGCCGGGTGTGGTCGGGGTTGATCGAACTGATCGGCACCGCGGGCGACGACGGCACCACGGCGCGCTGCGACGTCCCACTCGCAAGTGGCGGCGCGGCTAGTTCCTCGACTGTTCCCCAGGTTCCGCATTCGGTGCAGCGGCCGACCCATTTACCGGTGACATGACGGCATTCCGAGCATCGATACTGCACTCGCGCCTTGGCCACCCTGTGACGCTATCGGGTGGGTACGACAGAACCTGATCAACCCGCCGGGCTGATCGGCCGGGCTCAGCCGTGCCCGCCGCCGCTGCCCACTTCGTCGCGGCGAGGAGCCTCGCCCGCCGAGATCGGCACGGCGACCGTGGCCTGGCCGGCCTTCTCGAATTCGAAGGTGAATTTGTACGTCAGTCCGTTGGTGATCGGCTCGCTCAGGGTCACCTCTGCGGTGGTGGCCTGTGCACTGCTCAGCGCGGTGACCTCATCCTGACCGTCGGCCACACCGACGAGCAGCCGCGAGGACGCCGGGATCGCGGTCGGACCGCTCACCTCGACCGAACCCACGTCGCTGGTGATGCCCACCAGTTTGTCGTTGACATCGGGAGAGTTGTTCGCTGCCAGGAAGATCAGCTGAACCGTGCGGCCGGGCTTGAGGAAGTCGCCGGTCTGCACAGCCTGCAGGTGAACATTGCGCAGCGAGATGTTCTTGACGTTGGCGGTACTGCCGTTGACCGCGGACTCCTGGCTTGCGGTCTGCGAGATCTGACCCGATCCGCAGCCGGTGAGGAGCAGGCCGCCGGCGGCCAGGGCCGCGGTTGCCACCACAAGGCGGTTAGACAAGCGGTTCACAGCAGCCTCCTGCTTGGCCGGTGCGGTCGGCAGGATCTCGCCGCCGCGGTTCGACTATGTAGCGTAGTAGGTACTGCGGCCGGGCGGTAGCCAAGGGTTGTTCTACCTCGTCGGCAACGTCCCAAACCGTTGCCAGAGGGGGCGCGAATAGGCCCGCTCGTTGCACGCTTTCGTCACCGTGTCAACCCCCCGTCTTCACCTGCGGTGCCCCTGACCTGCACCGTTGATCCGCACGCTATTCAGCGCCGTGCTAGTATTGAGGAGTGAAAGGGGCTCGAATCTGATGATTTTCAAGGTCGGAGACACCGTTGTCTATCCACACCACGGTGCTGCATTGATCGAAGCGATCGAAACCCGGACCATCAAAGGCGAACAGAGGGAATACCTCGTCTTGAAGGTCGCCCAGGGAGACCTGACCGTTCGAGTACCAGCCGATAACGCAGAGTACGTCGGCGTGCGTGACGTGGTTGGCCAGGAGGGCCTGGACAAGGTCTTCCAGGTGTTGCGTGCACCGCACACCGAAGAGCCCACCAACTGGTCGCGCCGCTACAAGGCCAACCTTGAGAAGCTCGCCTCCGGCGACGTCAACAAGGTTGCCGAAGTGGTTCGCGATCTGTGGCGCCGGGACCAGGAGCGCGGCCTGTCCGCCGGTGAGAAGCGGATGCTGGCCAAGGCCCGTCAGATCCTCGTCGGTGAGCTCGCTCTGGCTGAGAACACCGACGACGCCAAGGCGTCGATCATTCTCGACGAGGTCCTGGCCGCCGCGTCCTGACTGCCCTGAGGGGATCAGTGTCGGAGACTGTCGCGGTCGTTACCGCCGCGGGTTCCGGTGAGCGACTCGGCGCAGGCATTCCTAAAGCTTTCGTCGATCTCGGCGGGCGCACCATGCTCGAACGCGCCGTGGACGGGCTTCTCGACTCCGGTGTCGTCGATCGGGTCGTCGTGGCCGCGCCCGAAGACCGGGTCGACGCGACCAAACTCATTCTGGGTGATCGGGCCACCGTGGTGGCCGGCGGTCCGGAACGTCCGGAGACCGTGCGCCGAGCGCTGGCCGCGGTAGGAGATCCGGACTTCGTCCTCGTCCACGACGCTGCCCGTCCGCTGACCCCGGTCGGGCAGATCCAGCGGGTGGTTGCCGCACTGCGCGACGGACTTCGCGCCGTGGTCCCGGTGCTCCCCGTCATCGACACCATCAAGGCCGTCGACGCCAACGGCGTGGTTCTGGGGACACCCGAACGCGCCGGACTTCGCGCAGTACAGACCCCACAAGGCTTCGAAACCGAACTGCTGCGCCGCGCGTACGGCGGGGCAGGCACGGCGGTCGTCACCGACGACGCCTCGCTGGTGGAGTTTCTGGGGACCCCGGTACACACCGTTGCCGGCGACACGCTGGCCTTCAAGATCACCACACCGCTGGATCTGCGGCTCGCTCAGGCGGTGCTGGGCGCATGACGATTCCTCGGGTCGGGCTGGGCACCGACGTTCACCCGATCGAAGCCGGCCGGCCCTGTTGGCTGCTCGGCCTGTTGTTCGACGGCGCCGACGGCTGCTCAGGGCATTCCGACGGCGACGTCGCCGTGCACGCGTTGTGCGACGCACTCCTGTCGGCGGCCGGGCTGGGCGACCTGGGGGCGGTATTCGGTGTCGACCAGCCGCAGTGGCGGGGCGTCACCGGCGCCCAGATGCTGGCGCACGTCCGTGAGCTGGTGGCCGAGGCCGGTTTCGTGGTCGGCAACGCTGCGGTGCAGGTGATCGGCAATCGGCCCAAAATCGGGCCGCGTCGCCAGGAGGCTCAGCGGCTGCTCACCGAACTGCTCGGCGCGCCGGTGTCGGTATCGGCGACGACGACCGACGGGTTGGGCCTGACGGGTCGCGGTGAGGGGCTGGCGGCCGTGGCGACCGCTCTGGTGGTGGCCGGTTCCGCCTCGGTGCCAGATAACGCCGATTAGGCCGGTAAGCTGGCGCGTCGTGACCAGCACCAGTTTGCGATTGCACGACACCTATACGGGTGCCGTGCGCGAATTCGTGCCTATTCGCCCCGGTCATGCCTCGATCTATCTGTGCGGTGCGACGGTGCAGGGCCTGCCCCACATCGGGCACGTCCGCAGCGGCGTTGCCTTCGACGTCCTTCGGCGCTGGCTGATGGCCAAGGGTTTCGACGTCGCCTTCATCCGCAACGTGACCGACATCGACGACAAGATCCTCACCAAGGCTGCCGACGCGGGCCGGCCGTGGTGGGAGTGGGCGGCGACCCACGAGCGCGAATTCTCTGCCGCGTATGACGCGCTGGGAGTGTTGCCGCCCTCGGCCGAGCCGCGGGCGACCGGACACATCACCCAGATCGTCGAGCTCATCGAGCGCCTGATCGACACCGGCCACGCCTACACCGGATCCGGCGACGTCTACTTCGACGTCGTCAGCTTCCCCGAATACGGCAAGCTGTCCGGGCACCGCATCGACGACGTGCACCAGGGCGAGGGGGCCGGCGAGGGTAAACGCGACCAGCGCGACTTCACGTTGTGGAAGGGCGCCAAGCCCGGCGAGCCGTCGTGGCCCACGCCGTGGGGTCGCGGCCGGCCCGGCTGGCATTCCGAGTGCGTGGCCATGGCCCACGAATACCTTGGTGCCGAGTTTGATATCCACTGCGGTGGAATGGATCTGGTGTTCCCGCACCACGAGAACGAGATCGCCCAGGCGCGCGCCGCCGGCGACGGCTTCGCCAGGTACTGGCTGCACAATGGCTGGGTCACCATGGGCGGGGAGAAGATGAGCAAGTCGCTGGGCAACGTGCTCGCGATTCCCGCTGTGCTGCAACGGGTTCGGCCCGCCGAGCTGCGTTACTACCTGGGCAGCGCGCACTACCGGTCGATGCTGGAGTTTTCCGAGAACGCTCTTCAGGATGCCGTCAAGGCGTACACCGGCATCGAGGATTTCCTGCACCGGGTGCGTATTCGGGTCGGAACCGTGGTGCCGGGAACTTGGACCGAGAAGTTCGGCGCCGCACTCGACGACGACCTCGCCGTTCCTGTTGCACTCTCGGAGGTGCACAACGCGCGTGCCGACGGAAACCGGGCGCTCGAGTCCGGCGACCACGAGACCGCGATGGTCAAGGCCAGCGAAATCCGATCCATGATGGGCATTCTCGGCTGCGACCCGCTCGACGAGCGGTGGGAGACGCGCGACGAGACGACGGCCGCACTCGGCGCGGTCGACGTCCTGGTGCGTGCGGAACTGCACCGCCGCGACGACGCCCGCCAGACCCGCGACTGGGCGCAAGCCGACGAAATCCGGGACCGCCTCAAAGAGGCCGGAATCGAAGTCACCGACACTGCAGACGGCCCGCAATGGGCGCTGCGCGACGAAGGCAGCAAAGCAGATGGCGGGTAACTCCCAGCGCCGCGGCGCAATTCGCAAGGCGGGCAGCAAGAAGGGGCCGACCGTCGGCTCCGGTGGCCAGCGCAGGCGCGGGCTCGAAGGGCGTGGCGCCACGCCGCCGGCGCACATGCGTCCGGGTCATCCGGCCAACAAGCGCGCCGCCAAACCGGCGCGGAAGCCGGCCACCAAGCCCACTGACGAAACCGAAATGGTCCTCGGCCGAAACCCGGTCGTCGAATGCCTGCGGGCAGATGCCCCGGCGAACGCGCTGTACGTCGCGTTGGGCGCCGAGGCCGACGAGCGCCTGACCGAGTCGGTGACCCTGGCCGCCGACCGCGGCATCCCGATCCTCGAGGTGCCGCGCACCGACCTGGACCGGATGAGCTCCAACGGCCTGCATCAGGGCATCGCTCTTCAGGTGCCGCCCTACCGCTACACCCATCCCGATGACCTGCTGGCCTCGGCGACGCGAGACGTCGAACCGGCTCTGCTGGTCGCGCTCGACAACATCTCCGACCCGCGCAACCTGGGTGCGATCGTGCGCTCGGTGGCGGCGTTCGCCGGACACGGTGTGCTCATCCCGCAACGGCGTTCGGCGTCGGTGACGGCGGTGGCATGGCGTACCAGTGCCGGTGCAGCAGCGCGGGTTCCGGTCGCCCGGGCCACCAACCTCACCCGCACGCTCAAAGAGTGGGCGGACGCGGGCCTGCAGGTGGTCGGCCTCGACGCCGAGGGTGACACCGAACTGGACGAGTTCGATGCCGCCGGCCCGTTGGTCGTGGTGGTTGGATCCGAAGGCAAGGGTCTGTCGCGGCTGGTGCGGCAGACCTGCCATGCAGTGGTGTCCATCCCGATGGCGGGGCCGATGGAGTCGTTGAACGCTTCGGTCGCCGCCGGTGTGGTGCTCGCCGAAGTGGCCCGTCAGCGCCGCCGCCGCTAGGGCCCGCGCGCCGGGGCGCGGCTGACGATCACGCGCCGATCAACCGAATTCCCGCCCAGAGTGCCACCACGGCGAGGACAAGGCACAGGGGCACGGTCAGCAGTCCCAGCCAGGTGAACTCCCGCACGCCGGTCGGCTCGCCATGCTGGTGCAGAATCCGTCGCCACAGCAGGTTGGCCAGCGAGCCCACATAGGTCAGGTTCGGTCCGATGTTGACCCCGATCAGCACCGCGAGCACCGCGGCCGGGCCACTCACCAGGGGAAGCAGCACCAGGACCGCGGGAAGGTTGTTCACGACATTGGACAGCACCGCGGCCAGCACCGCGATACCGAGCAGTGCCGCCAGGCCGTCCCCCGACGGCAGCAGATCGCCGGCGGCGGTATCCAGTCCGTTGACCATGACAGCCTTGACCACCACGGCCAGCGCGAGGACGAATACACAGAACGGCAGGTTCAGCGAGCGGACAATGCCGCCAATTGAGCTGCGCCGCTGAGCAAGTGACCGTATACCCAGCACCAGTATGCCGGCGAGTGCGGCCCAGGCCGGAGACAGTCCGGCGAACGACGTCACGGCGAAACCCACCAGGGTCAATCCCAGCACCACCAACACGAACACCGGGCGCGCCGCGGGCTCGGGAGCCTCGACGGCGGGCAACTCGGCAAGGTCGCGGCGGAACACCAGGCGCAGCACCGCGTACTCGGCGGCCACCGCCACCAGCCACGGTGCCGCCATCAGCGCGCTGAACCGGGTGAACGACAGCCCCGCCGCGCTGAACGCCAGCAGATTGGTCAGGTTGGAGACCGGCAGCAGCAGCGAGGCGGTGTTGGACAGGTGTGCGGTGGCGTACAGGTGGGGGCGTGCCGGCACCCGCAGCATCCGCACGGTCGCCAGCACGACCGGTGTCAACAGCACCACCGTGGCGTCGAGGCTCAGAATCGCCGTCGTCGCCGCAGCGACCACGAACACCTGGCCCAAAAGGCGGCGCGGCCTGCCCGTGCTGGTGCGCGCCATCCACGACCCGGCGGCCTCGAACAGGCCCTCGTCGTCACAGAGGCTGGCCAGTGCAAGCACGGCGGCCAGGAACGCCACCACCGGGAGCATCCGGCTCATCTCGGTGAGCGCGTCGTGCGGTGTCACCGCGCCGATACCGATGACGATGGCCGCCGCCGGAATCGCCACCACCGCCTCCGACCACCCGGCCGGCCGCGCGATCGCGAACACCAATACGACCGCCAACAGCAGCAGCGAGATGATCAGGTCGGTCAAGGCTCAGGCCCACGGATCGGTGCGTTGCCACACCGTCGGCAGGTGCAATCCCACGCCGTCACGGTCGGCCAGGCGTGACAGCACCCGCATCGTGACATCGAGATCGTCCGCGGCGTAGGGCAGCGCCCGAAGCGGCTCGGACAGTGGCCGGAAGAAGTCGTCCCAGTGGATCAGGATAACTTGTTGTGCACCAACGGCTCCGACCGTGTGCTGCCAGTACTCGGTGATGTAGTCCTCGGGTTGCACGCCGAGCTGACCGATGCCGAGGTAGACCACCTCGGCACGCCGGCCCTCGAGTGCCCCGGGCACGAATCCGGCGCTGCCCTGGATCAGAAGCCTGCGGTCGCTGGCTGCGTGGTGGATGAGCGTGGACCACGCCTCTCCGCAGCGGTACGCCGAGGCCTTGGCCGGCGGGACGACGGGTTCGGTGATCTCACCGGGGAAGCGATCCGGTGGGCAGTGGTGCGATTCGATCAGCGTGATGTCGTAGGGTCCGATGCTCATCGGCTCACCGGGATGGGCGACGACAACGCTGCCCGAGGAAAGACCCTGTCCGCGAGCGACATTGGCGGCTGACTCGCCGCCGATCAGCTGTGCCCCGGTCCGCTGGGCGACCACCGCGGAGTCCATGACGTGGTCGAAGTGGGTGTGCACGGGCAGCACCGCGGCAAGCCGGGTGATCTTGGCCCGGTTCAGGCAGTAGTCAATCCGCGACTCCGACGGGGTGAGCCGCCGCAATCCCACCTCGAGCAGGCTCGGGCGGGAGAAGAAGCCGTCGGTGAGCACCGCGGTCGTGCCGTCGTCGACCAGTAGCGTCGACACGCCCAGCCAGGTGATGGCCAGTGCTGCATCCGGTTCGGCGGCGGTCAGGTCGAAACGGCCGCGGTAGTCGCCGATGTCGGGACGGCCGAGCTTGAGTCGCATCAGGCGAATGCCGTCAACTCGACGCCCGCGGCAAGCAGGCGTTCCCGAACCGCCGTGGCGATTCCCACCGCACCCGGTGAATCGCCATGTACACAAACAGATTCCACCTCGACGTTGATCGTGGTCCCGTCTATCGCCGTGACCTGCCCGGCGGTGACCATCGTGGAGACACGGTCGGCGATCTGAACCGGGTCACGCAGTACCGCGCCCGTGTCGCGCCGGGACACCAGCTGGCCGTCGGGCTGGTATGCGCGATCGGCGAAAGCCTCGGCGACGGTGCGGAGGCCCAGTGTGCGTGCTTCTTCGAAGAACACCGACCCGGCCAGACCGAGCACCGGAAGACCTGGGTCGACGGCGTGGACTGCCTGCGCGACGGCGCGGGCCTGCCCGCGGTCGTTGACGATCGTGTTGTACAGCGCGCCATGAGGTTTGACGTAGCCGACGCTTGCCCCCGCGGCCTGGGCCAGGGCCCGGAGCGCACCGATCTGGTAGATGATGTCGGCGGTCAGCTCGGCGGGCTCGACGTCGATGTAGCGGCGGCCGAAGCCGGCCAGGTCGAAGTAGCCGACCTGTGCCCCGATCCGCACACCGGACCGCGCCGCCGACTCACACGTGCGGGCCAGGCGCACCGGATTGCCCGCGTGGAAGCCGCACGCGAGGTTCGCGCTGGTGACGATGCCGAGCATGGCGTCGTCGTCGCCGAGTTCCCAGACGCCGAAGCCCTCACCCAGGTCTGCATTGAGATCCACCGATGGCACCAGCCCAGCCTATGGGTCGCCGGGTGGCACCGGAAAGCGCCTACGCCGCCGCCGGGTCATGCTGGCGCCGGCTGATCGCCCAGCACACCAGGTAGATCACGAACGAGATCGTCGTGACGAACACCGACACCGGAACGCCGGGCGCCAGCGATAACACGATGCCCGCGACCGCCGAGACTTCGGCGAAGACCACCGAGGCCGCGATCACCGCCACCGGTGAGCTGAACACCCGCGCCGCGGCAGCCGCCGGGGTGATCAGCAGCGACATCACCAGCAGGGCACCGACGATCTGCACGCCCTGGGCGGCGACCACCCCGACCAGCGCGGCGAACACGATGCCCAGCGCCCGTACCGGCACGCCCCGCGCCGCGGCCACCTCGGGGTCGGCCGTCGCGAACAGCAGCGGGCGGTAGCTGACCGCCAACACCACGATCACCGCCACCGTCACACCCACCAACAGCGCGAGCCCGGAATAGCCGACCCCCACGATCTGGCCCGTCAGCAGCGCGAAGCTGGTTCCGGTCCGGCCCGGGTAGAGGTGGATGAACAACACCGCCAGACCGAGGCCGAAGGCCAGCACCACACCGATCGCGGAGTCCCGCTCGCGGGCTCGCTGGCCCAGCACCCCGAACAGGATCGCCGCCAGCCCGCAGCCCAGCAGTGCGCCGAGGCCGACGTTGAAGCCGGCCAGCAGTGCGAAGGCCGCGCCGGTCAGTGACAGCTCACTGGACCCGTGTACCGCGAACGACATCTGGCGCATCACGATGAACGGGCCGATCAGTCCGGCCACCAAGGCCAGCAGTGCGGCCGCGATCAGGGCCTGCTGGACGAAGTCGCGGCCGATGAGGTCCGCGGTCACGTCGAACGCGAACAGGTGGCCCAGCAGGTGGGAGAGCTCGTCACTCATGGGTGTGGCCCTGGGTGTGCCCGGAGTGGTCGAAGTGTTCGCCGACGACCACGTAACGATTGCCGACCTGGACCACCTGAATGTCGGCGCGGTAGAGCTCTGAGAGCGTCTCGGAGGTCATCACCTCGGCCACGGTGCCGATCCGGAACCGGCCGTCGACCAGATAGATGACCCGGTCGACGTAGGGCAGCACCGGGTTGACCTCGTGGGTGACGAACAGCACCGCAGTACCGAACTGCCGGCGCCGGTCGATGAGCTGGGCGACCAGCCGGGCGTTGGCCGGGTCGAGGTTGAGCAGCGGCTCGTCGCACAGCAGCAGCACCGGGTCGCTGGCCAACGCCTGGGCGACCCGGACCCGCTGCAATTCACCTCCGGACATCACCCCGACCGCCACCTTCGCCAGCTTCAGCGCGTGCACCTGGGCCAGCGCCCGGTCGACGGCCTCGCGGCGATGGTGCCGTGCGGCGCGATTCAGCGGCGCTACGCCCCAGCGGTGTCCGTCGATACCGAGGCCGACGAGGTCACGGCCGCGCAGGCTCAGCCCGCGGTCGACGGCACGGTGCTGGGGCACGTACCCGATCTTCTCGCTTCCGGCCTCGACGGGGCGGCCCTGGATCGTCGCGGTGCCTGCCGACAGCGGCAGCTGGCCGAGCAGAACCTTGAGCAGCGACGTCTTGCCGGTTCCGTTCGGCCCGAGGACCGCGATGAATTCACCGGCGGACACCGTCAGGTCGAGGTGATCCCACAGCACCCGGTCGCCGAAGGCCAACCGGGCACCGCTCAACGACACGACCTCGGCAGCCACAAGCAGTGATTATCGGTTCTGCTGCAATGCGCCCGCCAACCGGTTGGCGGTATCGCGCTGCCAGGACAGATAAGTGCTGCCTGCGGGCAGGGTCTCGGTGACCCCCACGATCGGCACTCCGGCGCTCTGGGCGGCCGCCTGGACCTGCTTGGTTACCGGGGTGATGGTCTGTTCGTTGAACACCACGGCAGCGACCTGGCGGTTGTTGATCAGGTCGAGCATGGCGGCGACGTCGACGGGAGCCGGGTCGGTGTCCTGCTCGACGGCGCTGGCGAATCCCTCCGGCGTCTTGTCGGTCAGCCCGGCGGCCTCCAGCAGGTAGTGCGCGACGGGTTCGGTGGCCACCACGGCCGCGCCGGGGTGGGTGGTGCGGATCGACTTCTCGGTCTGTTCGATGGCGTCGGCGTCGCGGTTGAAGTTCGCGACGTTGGTCTTGTAGTCGGCGGCGTGTGCCGGGTCGTCCTGCGCGAGCTTGTCGCCGATCGAGGTGGCCACCGCTTTGACGGTGCCGAGGTCGTAGAAGACGTGTTCGTTGGCGGGGTTGGGTTCACCGGTGGCGCTGAGCAGTTTGTAGGCGTCGATCGAGGCGACGCCGGGATGGCCGACCAGCACATCGTCGACCCAGTGGTCGTAGCCGCCGCCGTTGTAGACCACCAGGGAGGCATCGACGATCGAGGCCGCATCCGACGGGCTGGCCTCGAAGGAATGCGGATCGGCTGCCGGGTCGGTGATGATCGAGCTCACCTTGGCGTGGTCTCCGGCGACGGCCTGCGCGACGCTGCCCCACACGTTGGTCGAGGCGACGACGGTCGGGGTCGCGGACTTGGCTTCTGCCCCGCCGGTGTTCTTGTCACCGCCGCACGCGCTCAGCCCGATTGACAACACCAACGCCGACACTGCGACAACCGCACCTGCGCGCACGATCACTCCTTCTAATACAAATGAAAACCGTTTCCAATAAAGTCTAGAGTACCGATGCGGGGTTAGCGCAAGTCGATCCGCTAGCCTCACAGAGCATGTCCAGAAGTCCTGCGCCGCGGCGCCGGGCGACGTTGGCTTCATTGGCCGCCGAACTCAAGGTTTCGCGCACCACGATCTCCAATGCCTACAACCGTCCCGACCAGTTGTCGGCCGATCTGCGCGAGCGTGTGCTGGACACCGCCAAGCGCCTCGGCTATCCCGGCCCCGACCCGGTGGCGCGCTCACTGCGAACCCGTAAGGCCGGCGCGGTGGGGTTGCTGATCACCGAACCTCTGACGTACTCGTTCAACGACCCGGCGGCACTCAATTTCGTTGCCGGACTGGCAGAATCGTGCGAAGAGGTTGGGCAGGGCCTGCTTCTGGTCGCGGCCGGTCCGGGCCGCAGTGTCACCGACGGCACCAATGCGGTGTTGTCGGCAGGAGTGGACGGGTTCGTCATCTATGCCGCCTCCGACGACGACCCCTACCTGCAGACCGTGTTGCAACGGCACCTGCCGCTCGTCGTCGTCGATCAACCCAAGGACGTCCCGGGGGCGTCGCGCGTGTGCATCGACGACCGGGCCGCGATGCGCGGGATGGCCGAGTATGTGATCGGCCTGGGTCACCATGAGATCGGTCTGCTGACAATGCGACTGGGCAGGGAGCCCGGCCCGGACGGCCAGGGAATCGGACTGGTGACTCCGGATCGGTTGCGGCATTCACACTTTCACGTTCAGAGCGAGCGTATCGCCGGGGTTCTCGACGCCATGGCGTCGGCGGGTCTGGATCCGGGAACCCTGACGATCGTCGAGAGCTACGAACACCTACCGGCCTCCGGCGCCGCGGCCGCCGAACGCGCTCTGCAGGCGAACCCGCACCTGTCCGCACTGATGTGCACCACGGACGTGCTGGCCATCTCGGCGATGGATTACCTACGCGCCCATGGCATTTACGTCCCCGGCCAGATGACCGTGACAGGCTTCGACGGAATTCCCGACGCTCTGAACCGGGGGTTGACCACGGTGTCACAGCCCAGCCTGGAGAAGGGCAAGCGCGCCGGGCGCCTGCTGCACAGCCCACCGCGCGACGGGCTGCCCGTCATCGACGTGCTGCCGACCGAACTGGTCCGCGGCCGCACCGCCGGACCGGCGGCCTAACCCACCAGCCAGTCGCGGCGGATCTCGTGTAACACCTGCAAGGCCAGCGCCACGTCGTCGGGCGTCTCGACCCGGTACCCGGCGCGGGTGTCGCCCGGGCCCACCTTGACCCCGACGTCGGTTCCGCCCAGCCGGCTGAAGGCCTTCTCGTCGGTGACGTCGTCGCCGAAGAACACGGTCGCGTCGGCCTCGCCGCGCCGCCGCAGCAACTCCAGCGCCTCGCCCTTATCGGTGTCGATCACCGCGAACTCCCGGACCGCCTTTCCCTCGGTGACGTGGACGTCCCAGCCCTCGACAGCTGCCAGCGCGGCGTCGAGCGCCTGCTGGGCGTGTTCAGGAGCCGCGTTTCGGACGTGGAAGGCGACGCTGACGGGCTTGGTCTCGAGGGTCGCGCCCGGATACCGGGCGACGACGGCGGCCATCGTCTGCTCGAGGTCGACCAGCAGCGCCTTGGCCGAATCGTCGACGGCGTCGAGGAAGTCGGCGTCGAACTCCGAACCATGGCTGCCCACCAGGTGCACGTCCGACGGTGCGCCGGAGAGCACGGCCAGGTCGCGGCGCGCCCGACCGGAGATCAGCGCGGCCGAGGTCGCCCGCAGGGTGGCCAGCGCTGCCAAGGCTTGTGCTGCAGCCGGGATGGCACGCGCATCGGCGGGGTTGGACACGATCGGTGCGATGGTGCCGTCGAAGTCGGACGCCACCAAGAGTCGGGGAACCCGCGCGACGTCGGTCAGCGCACGGTGCAGATCGTCGGGGACGGCCACCGGCTCTAGGGCGCGCCCTCGTCGCCGATCAACAGCCGCACCGCGAGATCCAGACGTTTGCTGACGTCGGTGGCCGAGGCGCGCCGCGTCAGCCAGGCGAGCAGGTTCGACAACCACACATCGGAGATGACGCGGGCGATGTGGTACTGGTCTTCGGTCGGTTCGCCATCGCTCATCGCCCTGGCGAACATGCTGTCGATGATCTTCTCGACGTGATCAACTTCACCGGCCGCCGAGGCGTCGGCGAACACGTAGGCCCGGGTCATCGCCTCGGTCAGCAGCGGGTTGCGCTGCATCGCCCGGTTGAGCTTGCCCACCATGAAATTCAGCCGGTGGAAGGGCGTGCCACCGGAGACGGTGGACCGGTCGGTCTTGGCGTCGATGCGCTCGAACTCGCGGGCCAGGGCCGACACGAGCAGATGCACCTTCGACGGGAAGTAGCGGTAGAGCGTTCCGACGGCCACGTCGGCGCGGTCGGCGACCGCGCGCATCTGCACGGCCTCGTAACCGCCCTTGGAGGCGATCGCCATGGTGGCGTCGAGGATGCGCTTGCGACGCTCGCGCTGCGCCTCGGAGCCGAGCTCCGATTCGGCGAGCACCGACACCGGCATCACCTCACGCGGCTGCGACCCGGATCCGGCCGAGGATTTTTGCGCGGGCGATGACATGGCTGGACGGCTCCTTCCGTGCGCGGTCGTGGAGAAACGATACGCATTGCTACGGTGCGCGGCGCTTCTGTTCATCCCCCACGTCGGCCGCGTGTCCTGCTGGTTAGGCGGTCGACTTGACGGTTGATCGCTGGCACTATTAGAACACGTTCTAGTGGGCCGAGAAGTTATTCAGCGGCCCTTCTTTGTCAAACCTAGGAGCCGACGGTGTCAGCGACCATCACCGACGAACAGTTTGCCGCCCGCGAGTTGGTTCGCAGCTGGGCCTCGTCAGCGACAGCGCACGCCGCGGTGCGGGAGGTCGAGCAGGGCAGTCCCGACGCCTGGCGGCCGGTCTACTCGGGGCTGGCCGAGCTCGGGCTGTTCGGAGTGGCGGTACCCGAGGAGGCCGGCGGCGCCGGCGGATCGCTTCAGGATTTGACCGCCATGGTCGAGGAGGCGGCCCGTGCGCTGATCCCCGGACCCGTGGTGACGACTGCTCTGGCCACCTTGGTGGTGACCGACCCGGAACTGCTCGACGCCCTCGCCTCGGGACAACGGACGGCCGGCGCGGCGCTGCGCGCCGATCTGCGCGACGAGGGTGGGCGGGTGTCGGGCACCGTCGAGGCGGTGCTGGGTGCCGACGCGGCTGGTGTGCTGCTGCTGCCGGTCGGTGACGCTGTCGTCCTGGTCGACGCCGCCGGTGACGGTGTGGCGGTCGAGCTACTGGAGGCCACCGACTTCTCCCGTCCGCTGGCCAGGGTGTCGTTGACCTCTGCCCCGGCCACCACCCTGCCGGTCTCGCGCAGGCGGTTCGAGGATCTGGCTGCGACGCTGTTGGCGGCCGAGGCGGCCGGGGTGGCGCAATGGGCCCTGGAGACCGCCACCGAATACGCCAAGGTGCGGGAGCAGTTCGGCAAGCCGATCGGCAGCTTCCAGGCGATCAAGCACATGTGCGCCGAGATGCTGCTGCGCTCGCAGCAGGCCGCGGTGGCCGCAACCGACGCGGCGGTGGCAGCGTCAAGCGCCGATGACGAGGACCAGCTTGCGATCGCCGCCGCCATCGCCGCGGCCATCGGAATCGGCTCGGCCCAGACCAATGCCAAAGACTGCATCCAGGTGCTCGGTGGCATCGGGATCACCTGGGAGCACGACGCTCACCTCTATCTGCGGCGCGCCTACGGCATCGGGCATTTCCTGGGTGGCCGGCCGGCATGGCTGCGCCGCGTCGCCGCGCTGACGCTGCAGGGGGTGCGCCGCGAACTGCACGTCGATCTGGAGTCGGTGGCGCACCTGCAGCCCGAGATCGCCGCCGCCGTCGCCGAGGTGGCGGCGTTGCCGCTCGAGCAGCGCCAGCCGGCGTTGGCAGGCAGTGGCCTGCTCGCCCCGCACTGGCCGAAGCCCTACGGCCGCAACGCTTCTCCGGCCGAGCAGCTGTTGATCGACCAGGAATTGGCTGCCGCGGGTGTGCAACGCCCCGATCTGGTGATCGGCTGGTGGGCGCTTCCGACCGTCCTCGACGCCGGCACCGCCGAACAGATCGAGCGGTTCGTGTCGCCGACGCTGCGTGGCGAGCTCATCTGGTGTCAGCTGTTCAGCGAGCCGGGCGCAGGCTCGGACCTCGCCGCGCTGCGAATGAAAGCTGTTCGGGCCGAGGGGGGTTGGCGCCTGACCGGACAGAAGGTGTGGAACTCCGCTGCGCAGAAGGCGCATTACGGGGTGTGCCTGGCCAGAACGGACCCGGACGCGCCCAAGCACAAGGGCATCACCTACTTCATCGTCGACATGAAGACCCCGGGCATCGTGGTGCGCCCGCTGCGTGAGATCACCGGCGATGAACTGTTCAACGAGGTCTTCTTCGACGACGTGTTCGTGCCCGACGAGCTGGTGGTCGGCGCGGTCAACGACGGCTGGCGGCTGGCCCGCACCACTCTGGCCAACGAGCGTGTCGCGATGGCCGGTGGCACCGCCCTGGGCAACCCGGTGGAGGAGATGTTGCGGGCGGTGGCGCAGAGCGAACTCGACACCGCACTGCAGGACCGGGTGGCTGAGCTCATCCTGTCCGCGCAGGCCGGTTCACTGCTGGATCAGCGCATCGCCCAGCTTGCGGTCGGCGGTAAGGACACCGGTGCAGAAGCCAGTGCCCGCAAGCTGATCGGTGTTCGGCACCGCCAGGAGCTGGCTGAATTCCGGATGGAACTGTCCGAGTCCGCAGGTGCCGTCGTCGACAAGCGAGTGCACGACTTCCTCAACACCCGGTGCCTGTCCATCGCCGGCGGTACCGAGCAGATCCTGCTCACCATGGCCGGTGAACGGCTACTCGGCCTGCCCCGCTGACCGGACGGGCTACTCGTCGTAGGTGACTTCGACCGAATCGGTCTTCGGCAGTGCCTGGCAGGCCAGGATCAGGCCGTCGGCGATGTCATCGGGCTCCAGGACGTCGTTGATGTCCATCTCCACGTCGCCGGAACGCATCACCACCGCGCATGCGCCGCAATGGCCTTCGCGGCACGAGAACGGCACGTCGAGCCCCTTGTCGATGAGGACGTCGAGCAGTTTGGCGCTGCGCGGCCACGACACGGTGTGCGTCTTCCCGTCGAGTTCGACAACCGCGGTCGCCGGCGGCTCGTCGCCCTCGTCGGTGATCTTGACGGCGGCGAACGGGTCGGTGTCCAGCGACCGGAACACCTCGACGTGCACCTGTTTGGCGGGGACCTTCAGCGACTCCAGTGCGTCCTGGGCGGCCTGCATGAACGGACCGGGACCACAGATGAAGGCCTGCCGGTCGGTGTACGGCGACATCAGCTTGCTCAGCGCGGGCGTGCTCGGCAGTCCCTGAACGGACTCCAGCCAGTGCACGACCGTCAACCGGTCGGGGTACTTGGCGGCGAGCTCGCGCAGCGCGGCGGCGAAGATGACGTTGTTCTCGTCGCGGTTGGCATAGAGCAGCGTGACCTGGCCGCCACCCTGTGAGAGTGCCGACTTGCAGATCGCCAGCATGGGGGTGATGCCGCTGCCGGCGGCGATCAGCAGGAAGTCATCGTCGAGCGTCTTGGGCACGAAGGTTCCGGACGGCGCCAGCACATGAATCCGCATGCCCTTGTGTGCGTGGTCGCACAACCAGTTCGAGGCGTATCCGTCGACGGTGCGCTTGACCGTCACGGTCAGGGCGTCGTCGGTGAACGGCGAGCTGGACAGCGAATAGCAACGGGCCACCGAACCGGTGCGGTCGCTGGGGATACGCAACGTCAGGAACTGGCCGGGTGCGTAGCGCAGCCGCTCGGCGGGAACGTCGGCACCCGCAGGCACGCCGAACACCAGCGAGCGCGCGTCGCTTGTCTCGGCGACGACGTCGGTCACTTCCAGTTCGAGGACGTGGCTGCCCAAGGGCTCGTCCGGCGGCACCTGCGTCACGTTGCTTAGCCTTCCCTTTCGCAGAACTAGAACAGGTTACAGAAATGACCATCCATACCGCCACCAGCCCCAGTACCGGCCTGCTCGACACAAATCGTAACGTGTTCTAGTCTGGGTGCAGTAACGCATTTCTGGGAGGCATGCAGTGACGTCCATTCAACAGCGTGACGCGCAATCGGTCCTAGCCGGTATCGACGAGTTGCTCCCGAGGCTGCGGGGGCGGGCCGAGGCGACCGAGGATTTGCGCCGGGTAACCGACGCGACGGTCGCCGAACTCGACGAGGTCGGGTTCTTCAAGCTGGTACAGCCCGAACAGTGGGGCGGCCTGCAGGCCGACCCGACGCTGTTCTTCGAGGCGGTGCGCCGGTTGGCCAGCGCCTGTGGGTCCACCGGCTGGGCGATGGGCATCCTCGGTGTACACAACTGGCACCTGGCCCAGTTCGAGCAGCAGGCCCAGGAGGACGTCTGGGGTGACGATCCGACCGTGCGGATCTCGTCGTCCTACGCCCCGATGGGCGCCGGCGTGGTGACCGAGTCCGGCGATGGCTACATCGTCAACGGCGCCTGGCGCTGGTCGTCGGGATGCGATCACGCCAGCTGGACGTTCGTCGGTGGCCCGGTGATCAAGGACGGCCGGCCCGTCGACTTCGGCAGCTTCCTGATTCCGATCAGTGACTACAAGATCATCGACGACTGGTATGTGGTCGGGCTCAAGGGCACCGGTTCCAAGACGTTGGAAATCAAGGACGTCTTCGTGCCACGGCACCGCTTCCAGTCGTTCAAAGCAATGAGCGACGGCACCGCGCCCGGCCTCAAGACCAATACCGCGCCGGTGTACAAGATGCCGTGGGGCACAATGCATCCCACCACCATCTCGACTCCGATCGTCGGTATGGCCTTCGGCGCCTACGACGCTCACATCGAGCACCAGGGCAAGCGGTTGCGTGCCGCCTACGCCGGCGAGAAGGCCAAGGACGACCCGTTCGCCAAGGTCCGGATCGCCGAGGCGGGAAGCGATATCGACGCGGCCTGGCTCCAGCTGAAGGGCAACCTCGCCGACGAGTACGCCCTGCTGCTGGCGGGCAAGGAAGTTCCGCTGGAGCTTCGCGCCAAGGCTCGCCGCGATCAGGTGCGTGCCAGCCAGCGTGCGATCGCGGCGATCGACCGACTCTTCGAGGCAGCCGGCGCCACCGCCCTGCAGACCGAGACTGCGCTGCAGCGGTTCTGGCGTGATGCGCACGCCGGCCGGGTGCACGCCGCCAACGATGCCGAGCGGGCCTACGTGATGTTCGGCAACCAGGAGTTCGGTCTGCCTCTCGGCGACACCATGGTGTAGCCGGTCGCAGCGGTTCGGCGAGTTCGACAAGTTCGACAAATCGACTTCCTCGGAGGGGCGCACCCGTGAGCATCAAGGCACTCGGCTACATGCGAATCGAGGCCACCGACGTGGCGGCCTGGCGTGAATTCGCGCTCAAGGTTCTCGGCATGGTGGAAGGCGACGGGGCCACCCCCGATGCTCTCTATCTGCGCATGGACGACTTCGCGGCCCGCCTGGTGATCGTGCCCGGCGAGCAGGACCGGTTGCTGGTCTCGGGCTGGGAGGTCGCCGATGCGACCGCGCTGCAGGGTCTGCGGGAAACCTTGGCCAAGGCCGGTGTCGACTTCGTCGAAGGCACTCGCGAGGACAAGTCGGAACGACGCGTCGAGGGGCTGATCCGGTTCTCCGATCCGGCCGGCAACGTTCTCGAGGCGTTCCACGGTGCGCAGTACCTGGGCCGCCGCTTCGTCAGCCCGTACGGGCACAAGTTCGTCACCGCCGAACAGGGCCTTGGGCACGTCGTGCTCACCTGTGACGACGATGCCGCCGCGCAGGCCTTCTATCAGGATGTGCTGGGCTTCCGGTTGCGGGATTCGATGAGCCTGCCGCCCCAGATCGCCGGGCGCCCGGCCGACGGTGATCCGGTCTGGCTGCGGTTCTACGGCTGCAACCCGCGCCACCACGCGCTGGCCTTCATGCCGATGCCCAACCCGACCGGCATTGTGCACCTGATGGTCGAGGTCGAGAACTCCGACGACGTCGGCCTGTGCCTGGACCGTGCGCTGCGCCGCAAGGTGAAGATGTCGGCGACGCTCGGCAGGCACACCAATGACAAGATGCTGTCCTTCTACATCAAGACTCCGGGTGGCTTCGACATCGAATTCGGCTGTGAGGGTTTGCAAGTCGAAGATCAGGGCTGGGTCGCCCGGGAGAGCACAGCTGTCAGCCTGTGGGGGCACGACTTCTCGGTGGGCTTCAAGTAGCGATGTCCGCCACCGAGATCGACCCGCGCACGTTCCGGCACGTGCTCGGCCAGTTCTGTACTGGCATCACCATCATCACCACGATGCACGACGATGTGCCCAACGGCTTTGCGTGCCAATCGTTTGCGGCGCTGTCGCTGGAACCGCCGCTGGTGTTGTTCTGCCCGACCAAGGTGTCGCGGTCGTGGCAGGCCATCGAGGCCAGCGGCAAGTTCTGCGTCAACGTGCTGACCGAAAAGCAGCGAGACACCTGCGCGCGGTTCGGATCCCGGGAGCCGGACAAGTTCGCCGGGGTGGATTGGCATCTGTCCAAACTCGGTTCCCCGGTGCTGGACAACTCGCTGGCCCACATCGACTGCACTGTGCATTCGGTGCACGACGGGGGCGACCATTTCGTGGTCTTCGGTCTGGTGCACTCGCTGTCTGAGGTGCCGAAGGTCAAACCGCGTCCGCTGCTGTTCTATCGCGGCGAGTACACCGGCATCGAGCCGGACAAGAACACCCCCGCACAGTGGCGCGATGACCTCGAGGCCTTCCTGACCACCACCACCAACGACACCTGGCTCTAGGCCCGCGTCTGCTCGTCGATGAATTCGACGATCGTCGACGCCACCGCCCGGTGCACCGATTCGTTGAGGACATCGTGGCGCGCCTCGGCGAACTCGGCCAGTCGCAGGGCCGGTATCTGCTCGGAGTACGCGCGGACCGCTCCGATCGGGGCGATTGGATCGTTGGACCCGTGCACCGCCAGCGTCGGGACGGTCAGGGCGGGCAGTTCGGCGCCGAACCGGTCCCAGGCCCGGTCCAGCTCCCTGGTCAGCGCCGTACCGTCGGACTCCACGAATGCCAGCGGGTCGTTCTCCAGCGAGTCGACGTAGAACGGGTCGCTGGACAGCCAGCTCGGATCGAGTTCGAACGAGGAGTCGGTGTCGAGCAGCTCGGGAACCGCTACCACCGGCGCGCCGGAGATCACGCCGGCCCGGTAGCGGTTCGGCTGCTCCAGGAGCCGGAACAACGTGACGATCGATCCGAACGAATGTCCTTGAGCGACAAGCGGTATGCCGGGGGTGGACTGCTCGGCCAACTCGGTGAGCGACTCGGCGAGTGCCGAGCTGTCCTCGATGGTGCCGAAGTTGCCGCGGGGGCCGGGGGACAGGCCGTGGCCGATCTGGTCGACCGCCCACAGGTCGATCCCGGCGGCGTTGAGGGCGAAGCCGTAGCGGTGGTAGAGGCCGGTGTGTTCACCGAAGCCGTGCAGGAAGATCACCGCGGCCCGCGGATCGGCCGCGGCCCAATGCCGGTAGTAGATGCGCTCGCCGTTGTGCTCGATGAAGGGCATGTGATGACTGCACCAGCTGAGGCGGTGCACCGCAACATTTTCGCTCAGCGCGCGCCGGTTTCCAGCCAGGGCGCCGGCCATGTCAGCCATCCGAATCGTGATCGCCTCGACGGCTTGACCCTCTCCCTGGGGGAAGGCGCAGGGTGGCGGTATGACAACGGACAACACCGAAAGCACCATGGCCTGGAACGCGCTTCCCGCTGTGGTCAGGACGTACCTCACCGCACACCGGTCCGGTGACGTCGCCGCAGCGATCGACACCTTCACAACCGACGCCGCAGTAACCGACGAAGGCCACACCGAGCATGGCCGCGAGGCGATCGAGAAGTGGCTGGGTAGTGCGGGCAGCGAGTACACCTTCACGACCGAGTTCACCGGAGCCACCGCGACGGATGCCGCACACATCGACGCGCTCCAGCGCCTGGTTGGAAACTTCCCCGGCGGGGTCGCCGACCTGCACTACCGGTTCACGCTGGAAGACGACCTCATCACCCGACTCGTCATCGAGCCCTGAACGATGACGAAGAACTGGTTCATCACCGGCGGCACCCCGGGTGGATTCGGGATGGCCTACGCCGAGGCCGCACTGGAGATCGGCGACCGGGTGGTGCTCACGGCACGGCGGCCCGCGGAACTGGAAGGCTGGGCCGGGGCATACGGCGACCGGGTGTTGGTTGTGCCGCTCGACGTCACCGATGCAGGGCAGGTGCAGACCGCGGTCGGAACTGCCGAGCAGCACTTCGGCGGCATCGACGTGCTGGTCAATAACGCCGGACGCGGGCAGTACGGGTCGATCGAAGGCATGGCGGACACCGATGTCCGCGCGATGTTCGAGCTGAATTTCTTCGCGCTGCTCGCCGTCATCCGGACTGTGCTTCCGGGTATGCGCGCCCGCAGAAACGGGTGGATCGTCAATATGTCCTCGGTGGCGGGGCGTAGTGGCGTCACCGGATTCGGCTACTACAGTGCGACCAAGTTCGCCGTCGAGGCCGTCACCGAGGTACTCCGCGACGAGGTCGCGCCGCTCGGTATTCAGGTGATCGCGGTCGAGCCGGGAGCCTTCCGCACCCAGGCCTACGCCGGCTTCGCCGACGAGCCGATCGCCGAATCCATCGCCGCCTACCGGCCGATGTTGGAGCAGGTCCGCTCGGCGATGGTGGAGCAGGACGGCACTCAGCCCGGTGACCCGCAGCGCGGGGTTCGTGCGGTGATCGCCGCCATGGCACAGGATCCGGCTCCTCGACGGCTGGTCCTCGGCAGCAGCGGGGTCGACGCGGTCGTCGCAATGCTCGAGAGTTCGCTCGCAGAGGTCCGCGCCAACGAGGCGCTGTCCCGCGCCGCGGACTTCCCGTCGGCGAACTGACCTGGAACTACCCCGGTGCGGGGGCGAGTTGAAACACCGGCCAGCCGATCTCGGTCCGCCAGCTGGTCGAGTCTTCGGTGTCACGAGGCCCGACTGCGTAGGTCTCGTGAATCGGTCCGTCGACGGCCAACGCGTGGCTGACGACCCACGCGCCGAGGCGGCCGTAGGTCACGTCGATGTCGTCGTGCGATCCCGGATGGACGGCGACGGCGAGGTCCGCCGCCGGAAGTTCGACGACGTCGATGCGGCCGGATCGCCGCGGGGTATGCACCGACCGGAAAACCGTCATCGCTCCGGCGCCGTGGGTGAACAGCGCATTCGCGTAGTGCCCACCGGGCGGTCCGGTGCGTTCCCCGGGTGGGAAGGCCTCATCCAGCTCGGCCATCGCAGCGTCGTACCAGCGCAGCGAATCACCAACGCGCACTTGATCGGTGATCGCGGCGACGGTGCGGGCAGGCACTGAGCGCAGCTCGACGTGAACTTCGGCCGGGTCCGGGCGCAGCAGCCGTCGCAGCGACACGACGGCCGCCTGGGTGCGGGTCAACTCGGCCTCCAGTCGCTGCAAGTGACCCGCGATCACCTCAGCCCGTTCCTGCGGATCGTCGGTGGAGAGGATCGACCGGACCTCGGCTAGTGGCAGATCAAGCCGGCGGAGTTGGTGGATCACCTGAGCGGTGGGAATCTGCTCGGGCGAGTAGTACCGGTAGCCCGAGATCGAGTCGACCGATGCCGGCTCGAGTAGTCCGGCCTCGTGGTAGCGCCGCAGCGTCCGCACACTCAGGTGTGTCACCGTGGCGAACTCGCCGATCGTCAGTTGGGAACGCACGCCCTATCCCTCCTCGAACTGCCTCGACCCTCCGCCGGAGAGCGACAACACCCGAACCGCAATCTATAGCGCTGGTGCTCGCCGTGTCCTACACCATGGACGGTGGGTGGAGCACCCGGCTGAGATTGCTATTCAGCGTGAGCTTTTGAGGGCACTCGCGCCAAGCGCAACAAACAGAGCAGCGCCCGCCGTAGCGCCGAGCAGCGTGGTCTTGGGCGCGCCGGCCCGCACTGCGATCAGGGAGGCGACGACGTCAGCGGAGTCGCAAACGATCCCGGCCTGCAGGACGGCTTTGCGCACGCTGGGGTCCGGATGGTGTACCGCCGCGCCCAGGACGAAGTCGCGGATCCCGAAGAGCCGGGCCACCAATCCGGGGCTGCCGCCGGCTGCGATCGGTCCGAGGCCGAATGCGCGTGACGACAGCGCGGGGCTGACCCAGCTGATCGCGCCGGCGAACATCCGGATGACCGACATGGCAGTTGCGCCGGGGTGTTTCTGAGGTGCTGTCGACAGTGCGGTCATGGCCCACCTTCCAGTGGTTTGTAGTGGTTACTACGAACCATAAATGTAGTTACTACTACAATCAAGACCCTGATGGGGCACAAATTCACGCGCGAGCAGCTTCTCGAAGGCGCCGTAGGACTGGCATTGACCGACGGACTGGGTGCGCTGACCTTCGGGCGACTCGCCAAACGGATGGCAACCAGCGACCGCGTTGTCGTCTACTACTTTCCCAGCAAGACAACGCTTGTCAGCGACGTTCTGATCGAGATCGGCAACCGCCTGCAGGCAGTACTGGCCACCGCGTTCACCGGACCGGCAGCGGGCCACCGCCAGCTGGCGAAGACCGCCTACGCGGTTCTGGCCGATGAGGACACCGATGCCATCTTCGCCGTCTACTTCGAGGCCTGCGGGCTGGCGGCGGCGGGCGTGCAACCGTTCCAGGAGCTGGCCGCAGCACTGGTCGACGGGTGGGTCGGCTGGCTGTCCGGGTTCTTCCGCGGCACCCCCAAGCAGCGCCGTGCCGAGGCGGAGGCCACGCTGGTCCTGATCGACGGTGTGCTGCTCATGCGGCAGTTGGGCGGCGCGCAGGCTGCCGACCGCGCGGCCAAGGTGCTGGGCTTGCTGTGAATGCGCGGGTTCCGGCCTAACCGGCCAGCCACGGCCCCAACCGGCGCAGTGCCTCGTCGATATCGGTGGCCGGGCCGGCGAAGGACAGCCGGACGAACGAGTTGCCGCTGACGGTGTCGAAGTCAACCCCCGGTGCGATCGCCAAACCGGTATCAGCCAAAAGCTTCTCGCAGAACCTCAGCGAGTCCGAGGTGAAGTCCGAGACGTCGGCGTAGACGTAGAACGCACCATCGGTCGGAGCCAGCCGGGTGATGCCGATCTGGCGTAGCCCACTGAGCAGGGTCTCGCGGTTGAGGGCGTACTGGTTCAGGTGCCCCTGCGCCTCGGCGATGGCCTCCGGGGTGAACGCGGCCACCGCGGCGTACTGCGGCAGCACCGGCGGGCAGATGGTGAAATTGCCCGTCAGGCAGTCCACTGCCCGGCGCAGCTCGGCGGGCACCAGTAGCCAGCCCAGCCGCCATCCCGTCATCGCGAAGTACTTCGAAAAGCTGTTCGCCACAATGGCATTGCGGGAGGTCTGCCAGGCGCACGAGGTCGGCGGGGCACCCGGGTAGACCAGACCGTGATACACCTCGTCGCTGATCAGCCGCACTCCGGTCTGGTCACACCACGTCGCGATCGCGGCCAGTTCCGAGGGGTCGATGACCGTCCCGGTCGGGTTGGCCGGGCTGGCCACGATCACACCCTGCACCGGCGGGTCGAGTTCGGCGAGCATCTGCGCGGTCGGCTGGAAGCGAGTCTCGGGACCGCAGGCGATCTCGACCACCTCGCACCCCAGGGCCGACAGGATGTTGCGGTAGCAGGGGTAGCCGGGGCTGGCGATCGCGACCCGGTCGCCGACGTCGAAACAGGCCAGGAACGCCAACAGGAATCCACCCGAGGAGCCGGTGGTCAGCACCACGTCGTCGAGGCTGACGTCGATGCCGTAACGGTCGGCGTAGGAGCCGGCGATGGCCTCGCGCAGTTCAGGGATCCCCAGCGCGACGGTGTAGCCGAGCTGATTGGCTTGCAGTGCAGCCATTGCGGCTGCGCGAACCGGCTCCGGAGCGCCCGCCTTCGGCTGGCCGGCCGACAGGTTGACCAGATCGCCGTGGGTGCGCTGTCGCTCGGCGGCGGCCAGCCACACGTCCATGACGTAGAACGGCGGAATTCCGGCCCGGAGCGCAACGCGATCGTTCACCGGATTCACGCTAGAGCACCCTTCTCCGGCAGAGGCTGACGGTACAGCCCGGGTCCGTCGACGCGAAGCTCGTCGAGGAACCGCCGCGCCGACAGGTACGCGTCCTCGATCAGCTCGGCGGTGTGGGTGAAGTCCAGCGGCGAGACCAGCCGCGGCGCGGGACCGGGCAGGTACACCACCGGCATGCTCTCCGCCAGCAGCGTCGCCTCGGACACCGATTGCGAATGCATGGTCACCAGTGCGGTGTACAGGATGATGTCGGCGATGGTGTCGGTCGAGCTCGGCAGCTGACCGGGAAAGAAGCAGTCCAGCACCACCAGCGAGCGGGCGCCCATCGCGACTGCCTGGCGCATCGGCACGTTGGCCACCACGCCGCCGTCGTAGAGACGATGCCCAGCGTGGTCGACGGGTGGATAGATGCCCGGGATGGCGGCGCTGGCCAGCAGCGCGGGCAGCAGCGGGCCTTCTTGGAGTACATAGGGCTGCGCGGTGGCGACATCAACGGTGACGGCCGCGAACGGCAGCACTAGATCAGCGAAATCCGTTGTTGGACCGAGAAAGTCGGCGATGACGGCGGCGAGTCCGGTGTTGGGGAACAGGTGGGTCTTGACCCGCTGCAACAGCAGCGCCTGGGCGATCAGACCGCCGGGAAACACTTCCTCCCGTGTCATCCTTGCCCACGCGTGGGACAACCGGTGGGCGGCCCCGACCGGGTCGGACGCCAGCACGGCCCCATTGATCGATCCGACCGAGGTACCGGCCACCAGGTCGGGATCGATGTCTCGCTCGCTGAGCGCCTGCAGCATGCCGACCTGGACCGCCCCCAGGCTGCCACCCCCGCCGAGGACGTACCCGATCGGACGGGGCAGGTTCACCGCGGTGGACTTCACCTAAGTCAGGCTAGAACACCTCGGATTCGAGCCTGCGCAATTGGTCGCGCGGTGGCCCGAACAGCTGGGCGCTGCCGTGCGCCCGCTTGAAGTACAGCTGGATGTCGTGCTCCCAGGTGATGGCGATGCCGCCGTGCAACTGGATGGCCTCGCCGGCGACCGTGGTGAACGCCTCGCTCGCCGACAACCGGGCCAGGGCCGCCGACACCGGCGTGGGGTCGGCAACCGCGTCACCGACCAGTGCCCGTGCCGATTGCACCAACACGTACAGGTCGGCCATCCGGTGCTTGAGCGCCTGGAAACTGCCGATCGGCCTGCCGAACTGCACCCGCTCCTTGGTGTAGGCCACCGTCAGCTCCAGACAGCGCGCGGCCGCGCCGACCTGTTCGGCGGCCAGCAGGATCGCGGCGATGTCGGCCAGGCCGGGATCGTTGCCGATCGGCTCGGTCGATCCGGGGGTGACCCGGGCCAGCCGGCGCGTCGGATCGACGGTCGGTGTCACCTCGGCGGTGACGTCGTTCCAGCGTTCCAGGCGGGCGCCCGCTGTGTCCGTTTCCAAGCCCACCACCACGTCGGCGATATCGCCGTTGACCACAAAGTCGGGATCGAGCGCGACGGCGCCGATCGCCGCGCCTGCGGCCAGTTGTTCGAGCAGCTCGCCGTCGGGTTCGTCGGCCGCCAACAGTGCGAGCTCGGCCAGTGTGGTCCCCAGCAGTGGTGTCGGCACCAGGGCGCGGCCCAGTTCCTCGAGAACCGCTGCTGCGTCGGCCAATTCACCGCCAGCACCGCCGAGCTCCTCGGGCACCACAAGCGCGGCGACACCGACCTGCTCGCACAGCAGCGTCCACAGCGACTCGTCGTACCCGCGGGGTGACTGCATCGCCTCACGCACTGCAGCCGACGATGCGTGCTTGTCGATCAGGGCTACGACGGTGTCGCGCAGCATCTGCCGTTCTTCCAGCGACGTCATGCCAGTGCCTCCAGTACGCGACGGCGGTGGGTGGTGGGGTCGCCCCAGGCTGAATGCAGCGCCTGTACCCGCAGCAGCCACAGCGACAGGTCGTGTTCGGAGGTGAACCCGATGGCACCGTGGGTCTGCAGCGACGAGCGCGCGGCCAGCAGGGCGGCCTCGGAGGCGGCCGCTTTGGCCGCGCTGACGTCGCGGGCGGTATCGGCTGATCCGTCGGCCAGCGACAGGGCGGCTCCGTAGACCAGCGGACGGGCGAGTTCCAGGGCGATGTGCACGTCGGCCAGCTTGTGCTTGATGGCCTGGTAGCTGCCGATGATGCGGCCGAACTGGCTGCGCTGCTTGGCGTACTGGACCGACAGGTCCAGCATCGCCTGGCCCGCTCCGACCAGCTGAGCGGCGGTGGCCAACGCCCCGTACTCGAACGCCTTCGCCACGTCGGCGGCTCTCTGGTCGCCTGTTCCGGTGACGTCGAACAACTTTCGGGACGGGTCGACGGACTCGTGGGCACCACCGGCGGTGGCGTCGGCGACTTTGCCGTCGTGAGCCAGCAGCACGAGTCCGGCGAAGTCGGCGTCCGCGGCGCGGGGCACCACCGGCGGCAGTGCCACCGTGGCGATGAGCTCACCGGCGGCCAGCGCCGCAGACCGCTCGTCGTCAGCAAGCAGAACCGGTGCGACCGCGATGGATTCGGCCACCGGGCCCGGCACGGCCCAGCGGCCCAGTGCCTCCAGCGCCACCACCAGGTCCACCGGGTGGGCCTCGATGCCGTCGAACTTCTCCGCAACGGCCAGGGCGGTGACGCCGAGGTCGGTCAGCGTCGCCCAGACCTTGCGGCCCGGGGCGGTGTCGCCCTGCGCCCAGGCCCGCACCGCGCTGGGTACGTCGGCGGCCCCCAGGGCGGCGTCGATGCTCGCCGCGAAGTCATGCTGCTGTTCGTCGAGTGCGAATTTCATTTCGTCTTCCCGGAGCTCGCGGAGGGTTCCTTGGGCAGCCCGAGCAGTCGCTCGGCGATGATGTTGCGCTGAATCTCGTTGGTGCCGGCGTAGATCGGGCCGCCCAGCGCGAACAGCAGACCGTCAGTCCATGAGCCCGCGAGTTCGGCGTCCGCGCCGCGAAGCTCCAGGGCGGTCTGGTGGAGTGCCACGTCGAGATCCGACCAGAACACCTTGGTGACCGATGACTCGGCGCCCAGCTCGCCGCCCTCGGAGAGCCTGGTCACGGTCCCGAACGTGTGCAGTCGATATGCCTGCGCCTTGATCCAGGCGTCGGCCACCCGGTCGGCGTAGGCGGGGTCGGAGCCGTGTGACGTCCACGCCTGAACCAGCCGCTCGGCCGGCGCCAGGAAGCGCGCCGGGCTGCGCAACGACATGCCGCGCTCGTTGCTGGTGGTGCTCATCGCCGCCCGCCAGCCTTCGTGTACCGAGCCGATCACGTCATGGTCGGGCACGAACACGTTGTCCAGGAAGATCTCGCCGAACCCGGTGTCGCCGCCCAGCTGCGCGATCGGGCGCACCGTCACGCCGTCGGCCTTGAGGTCGAACATGAAGTAGGTCAGCCCGCGGTGGCGCTCGGCGGTCGGGTCGGACCGGAACAACCCGAATCCGCGGTCGCCGAACGGCGCCCGGCTGCTCCAGATCTTCTGGCCGTTGAGCAGCCAGCCGCCGTCGGTCTGGGTCGCGGTCGAGCGCAGCGAGGCCAGGTCGCTGCCGGACTCCGGCTCGGACCAGGCCTGGGCCCAGATCTCCTCGCCGCTGGCCATTTTCGGCAAAACGCGGTCCAGCTGCTCCTCAGAGCCGTGCGCGAACAGCGTCGGCGCCAGCATGGAGGTGCCGTTGGCGCTGGCGCGCCCTGGGGCTCCGGCGCGGAAGTATTCCTCCTCGTAGACCACCCATTGCAGCAGGCTCGCGTCGCGGCCGCCGTATTTCTTCGGCCAGGTGATCACCGACAGCCCGGCGTCGAACAGCACCCGGTCCCATTGCCGGTGCTGCTTGAAACCCTCTGCGGTGTCATAGGACTTGGTCGGCAGCGACGCCTTGTTGGCTTCCAGGAAGTCGCGCACCTCGTCGCGGAATTCTCGGGTGGCGTCGTCGTAACTGAGATCCATCAGACCATCTCTCGCAGTGTGGGTTTGACCACTTTTCCGCCGGGGTTGCGGGGCAGTGCTGCCAGGAACACCACCGAGCGTGGTGCCTTGAAGTTCGCCAGATGCTGTCGGGTGTAGTCGATGACGGCCTGCTCATCGAGGTCGCTGTCGGGCCGCCGCACGATGAACGCCCTACCGACCTCGCCGAGCCGCTCGTCGGGTACTCCGATCACCGCGGCGTCGGCGACACCGTCGAGGCGGGCCAGCACCTGCTCGATCTCGGCGGGGTAGACGTTGAAGCCGCCGCAGATGTACATGTCCTTGAGGCGGTCGGTGATGCGCAGATTGCCTGCGGCGTCGACTGTTCCGATATCGCCGGTGTGCAGCCAGCCGTCGGCGTCGATGGCGGCGTCGGTGGCGGCCGGATCGTCGAGGTAGCCGAGCATGACGTTGGGCCCGCGCAGCAGCACCTCGCCGGCTCCGGTCTGCTCAGGGGAGTCGATCCGTAGCTCGAAGTCGGCGATCGGGCGTCCGCAGGTGGTCGCCACGGTCACCGCGTCGTCGTCGGCGCGGCACATGGTGCCGAATCCGCTTGCCTCCGTGAGGCCGTAGGCGGTCAGCACGATGTCGAAGTCGAGTTCGGCCTGCATGCGTTCGATGAGCACCACCGGGACGGTTGCCGCGCCGGTGACCGCAAACCGTAGTGAGCTCAGGTCGTAATCCTTGCGGGCCGGGTGGTCGAGCAGTGTCTGGAAGATTGTCGGCGGCCCGGGCAGCACCGTCACCCGGTGTTCTTCGACGATCCGGAAGGCCTGCTCCGGGTCGAAGGTCAGCTGCGGGATCAGCGCGGCGCCGGTCTGCAGGCAGGCCAGGATGGCGGCCTTGAAGCCGAAGTTATGGAAGAACGGGTTGATGCACAGATAGCGGTCGGAGCGGGTGAGCTGACCGCACGCCGCCCACGCGGCCGGTGCCGCCAGCGACTGCCGATGCGCGCACAGGACACCTTTGCTGCGGCCCGTGGTGCCCGAGGTGAACAGGATGTCGGAGACGTCGTCGCCGGACAGCGCTGCGGCTCGGCTGTCGACCTCCGACGGCGGCGCCGTGGGGCCCGCCATGAAGTCGTCCCACGTTCCGTCGTCGGTATCGAGGGGGACCCGGACGATGTCCCGCAGATCGGGCAGCGCGGCGCGGTCGAGGTCGGCCACCCGGTCGGTGTCCAGGAAACGTCCCATCGCGATCAGCAGCGGGGCCTGAGTGCGGGCCAGGATGTCGGACGCTTCCGCGGCGGTGTAGCGGGTGTTCAGCGGAACCACCACGGCGCCGGCGTAATGGGTGGCCAGGCAGGCAACCAC
The DNA here is from genome assembly GCF_036023875.1 of Mycobacterium sp. NBC_00419. Classification (NCBI taxonomy): domain Bacteria; kingdom Bacillati; phylum Actinomycetota; class Actinomycetes; order Mycobacteriales; family Mycobacteriaceae; genus Mycobacterium; species Mycobacterium sp. NBC_00419. The sequence goes on along the minus strand of NZ_CP107931.1, from coordinate 2,248,123 downwards.
CCAGTGCCACGTGTTCGGCGACCAGATCGCCACCCGGTCGCCGACGTCGACCCCGAGCCCGATCATTGCCGCGGCGGCGCGGCGCACTTCCTCGCGCAGTTCGGCGAAGGTGAAGGTGCGCTCCTCGGTTATCAACGCCTCACGGTCGCCCAGTTCGCGGGCCATCCGGTCCAGCACCGCGGGCGTCGTGCGCGGGTCGCTGCGCTCCATCGATGCTCCTTTGGTCTTGCTCACAAGGGTCTCGCGCCGTCATCACCGACCGGGCTAACAAAGCAAGTGCTTGGTAGGTTAGCCTACAGGGGTGATAACGGTCGAGGAGTTCCGGGCCGAGGTCCGCGGGTGGCTGGCCGACAACCTGGTCGGCGAATACGCCGCACTCAAGGGTCTCGGTGGCCCCGGGCGCGAGCACGAAGCCTTCGAAGAGCGACTGGCCTGGAACCGCCATCTGGCGGCTGCCGGCCTGACCTGTCTGGGCTGGCCCGTCGAGCACGGCGGCCGCGGTCTGTCGGTGGCGCACCGCGTCGCCTTCTACGAGGAGTACGCCAAGGCCGACGCCCCGGACAAGGTGAACCACCTGGGTGAGGAACTGCTCGGGCCCACCCTGATCGCCTTCGGCACGCCCGAGCAGCAGCAGCGGTTCCTGCCGCACATCCTCGATGTCACCGAACTGTGGTCACAGGGCTACTCCGAGCCCGGCGCGGGTAGCGACCTGGCCAATGTCGCGACGTCGGCGGTGCTCGACGGCGATCACTGGGTCATCAACGGCCAGAAGGTGTGGACGTCGCTGGCGCACTGGGCGCAATGGTGTTTCGTGGTGGCCCGCACCGAGAAGGGCTCCAAGCGGCACGCCGGTCTGTCCTTCCTGCTGGTGCCGCTCGATCAGCCCGGCGTGGAGATCCGCCCGATCATCCAGCTCACCGGCGACTCGGAGTTCAACGAGGTGTTCTTCACCGATGCCCGCGCCGACGCCGGCCTGGTGGTCGGCGAGCCGGGCGACGGCTGGCGGGTGGCCATGGGGGTGCTGACGTTCGAGCGCGGTGTCTCGACGCTGGGCCAGCAGATCCGTTATGCGCGTGAGCTTTCCGGTGTCGTCGAGTTGGCCAAGGCCAACGGAGCGATCGACGATCCGCTGATCCGGGAGCGGCTCACCCGGGCCTGGGCGGGTCTGCAGACAATGCGGTCCTACGCGTTGGCGACCATGGATGTGGAGCAACCGGGCCAGGACAACGTGTCCAAGCTGCTCTGGGCCAACTGGCACCGCGACCTCGGCGAACTCGCCATGGACATCCAGGGCAAATCCGGGCTGCTCAAGCACGACGACGAGTTCGACGAGTGGCAGCGGCTGTTCCTGTTCTCCCGCGCCGATACCATTTACGGCGGCTCCAACGAGATCCAGCGCAACATCATCGCCGAGCGGGTGCTCGGCCTACCCCGGGAGGCGAAGGGCTAGTGGGCTCATTGGCGGATGTACCGCAGGAGGTCGCCGGCCACGGTCTGCTGACCGGCAAGGTGGTCGTGGTCACCGCGGCGGCCGGCACCGGAATCGGTTCGGCGACGGCGCGGCGCGCGCTGGCCGAGGGCGCCGACGTCGTCATCTCCGATCACCACGAACGCCGCCTCGGTGAAACCCGCGACCAGCTCGCTGAACTCGGCCTCGGCCGGGTGGAGAGCGTCGTGTGCGACGTCACGTCGACCGCCCAGGTGGATGCCCTGATCGCCTCGACCACCGCCCGGCTGGGGCGACTCGACGTGCTGGTCAACAACGCCGGCCTCGGTGGCGAGACCCCGGTGGTCGACATGACCGACGAAGAGTGGGACCGGGTTCTCAACGTCACCCTGACCTCGGTGATGCGGGCGACGCGGGCGGCATTGCGGTACTTCCGCGAGGCCGGGCACGGCGGCGCGATCGTCAACAACGCCAGCGTGCTGGGCTGGCGCGCGCAGCACTCGCAGTCGCACTACGCGGCGGCCAAGGCCGGTGTGATGGCCTTGACCCGTTGCAGCGCAATCGAAGCCGTCGAATTCGGAGTACGGATCAACGCGGTGTCCCCGAGCATCGCCCGGCACAAGTTCCTCGAGAAGGTCAGCTCGACCGACCTACTGGATCGGCTGTCGGAGGGCGAGGCGTTCGGTCGGGCGGCCGAGCCGTGGGAGATCGCCTCGACGATCGCCTTCCTGGCCAGTGACTACTCCAGTTACCTCACCGGCGAAGTGATTTCGGTATCGAGCCAGCACCCATGACAGAACAGCCGGTCAGCCGTCGCGACGAGCTTCTCGATCTCGCCGCGACGATGTTCGCCGAACGCGGGTTGCGCGCAACCACCGTGCGCGACATCGCTGATTCGGCGGGCATCCTGTCCGGCAGCCTCTATCACCACTTCAAGAGCAAAGAGCAGATGGTCGAGGAGGTATTGCGCGACTTCCTGGACTGGCTGTTCGGCCGCTACCAGGAAATCGTCGAGTCCGAACCCAATCCGCTGGAACGGCTCAAGGGGCTGTTCATGACATCGTTCGAAGCCATCGAGGACCGGCACGCCCAGGTGGTCATCTACCAGGACGAGGCCAAGCGGCTCTCCTCGCTGCCGCAGTTCGGCTTCGTCGACACCCGCAACAAAGAGCAGCGCAAGATGTGGCTTGATCTGCTCAACGAGGGCATCGAGCAGGGCTGCTTCCGGCCTGATATCGACGTCGACGTGGTCTACCGCTTCATCCGGGATACCACCTGGGTTTCCGTGCGCTGGTATCAGCCCGGCGGACCGCTGACAGCTGAAGAGGTTGGCCGCCAATACCTTTCCATCGTCCTCGGCGGAATAGCCGCCCCAAAGTAAGGAGATCGACATGGCTCCCGCCTCACAGGCCTACGTCATCGACGCCGTGCGCACCGCGGTGGGCAAGCGCAACGGATCGCTGGCCGGCATGCACCCGATCGACCTGGGTGCCGCCGCCTGGCAGGGGCTGCTGGGCCGCCAGGATGTCGACCCGGACGCCGTCGATGACGTGATCGCCGGGTGTGTCGACGCGATCGGTGGGCAGGCAGGCAACATCGGACGGCTGTCGTGGTTGGCCGCCGGGTATTCCGAAGCCGTGCCCGGAGTGACCGTGGATCGTCAGTGCGGGTCGAGCCAGCAGGCGATTTCGTTCGGGGCGCAGGCCATCATGGCCGGCACCGCGGACCTCATCGTGGCCGGTGGCGTGCAGAACATGAGCCAGATCCCGATCTCCTCGGCGATGATCGTCGGCGAGCAGTTCGGCTTCACCTCGCCCACGAACGAGTCGAAGGCGTGGCTGAAACGCTATGGCGACCAGGAGGTTTCACAGTTTCGTGGCGCGGAGATGATCGCCGAACGGTGGGGGATCACCCGCGAGGAGATGGAACGGTTCGCACTGGCCAGCAATGAGCGCGCGTTCGCCGCGATCCGTGGCGGGCACTTCGACAACGAGATCCTGCCGATCGACGGCTTCGCCGTCGACGAGTGCCCGCGCGAGACCACCCTGGAGAAGATGGCCGGCCTCAAGACGCTGGTGGAAGGCGGTCGGCTGACCGCCGCCATGGCGAGCCAGATCTGCGACGGCGCAAGCGCGGTGCTGCTGGCTTCCGAGCAGGCGGTCAAGGATCACAATCTGACTCCGCGGGCCCGCATCCACCACATCAGCGCCCGCGGCGACGATCCCGTGATCATGCTGACCGGCCCGATTCCGGCCACCAAGTACGCACTGGACAAAGCGGGTCTGACAATCGACGACATCGACGTCGTGGAGATCAACGAGGCGTTCGCGTCAGTCGTGCTCGCCTGGCTCAAGGAGACGAAGGCCGACCCGGCGAGGGTCAACCCGAACGGCGGCGGGATCGCGCTCGGCCACCCGTTGGGCGCCACCGGGGCCAAACTGTTCACCACGCTGCTCAACGAGCTTGAGCGCACCGGCGGCCGCTACGGCCTGCAGACGATGTGTGAGGGTGGCGGTACCGCCAACGTCACCATCATCGAAAGGCTCTGAGCGGCTTCGATTCTCGTCGAGTGTGCGGTTTCATCCGCGACGCGCCGTCGCGGGCGTATGAGATCGCACATTCGGCGAGCAGTCAGTGGTCGTGCAGGACGTGAGACAGCGGACTACTGGGCGAGTGCGAGGCCGCCGAGCGCGACGATCCAGCTGGCGAAGCTGCCGACCAGGAAGTACTCGGTGACGTCGTCGATGCCGATGCCACCGTTCTCCCGGACCTTCTGGGCATTGATCTCGGGGAATCGGATGATGCTCTTGGCTGCCACCACCGCGGTCGCCGCGGCGAGCTGACCGGCGAGGCTGAGTCCGACGATGAGCAGCCGCTCCATCGGGCCAAGGAGCCGGCCGCCCTTGAGGCGATCGGACGCCTGCGGCTGGCCGGCCGGTTTGACCGAGCCGACCGACCCGAGCAGCAGCCGCACCAATTGGTTTCCGGTCACCAGTTGCAGCAGCACCACACCGATCACCATGACGAGACGGCCGGGATCCACGCTGTGCAGTCCGGGCAGCACAGCCCAGTTGACCCAGGCCGCCACCGGACCGCCCACCGGGGAGCCCAGCCCGGACAGCAGGATCAGAACCAGGACAGCCACCCCGAGCAACACAAGCGGCCAGATCTGCCAGCGGCCACCGACGCGCTCGGCGCGGGTACAGGCCAGTTCCCAGGCCGCCGCCGCGGCGGCGGCGATCCCGACCAGGACGAGGTCGCCGAGGTGCCACAACCCGCACAGCGCAGCGGCTCCCGTCGCGATCAGGGGGCCGGCCAGTACCGCGAGCCAGGCCCGTGACGACAGCCGCCGCACGATGTCGGCGCATCCCACGGCGATCAGGAAGATGGCGACACCGGTCATCAGATGGCCCGCAGTTGCCCGCTGGCCAGGACCAGTAGATCGAGTCCGTCGCGTGCCGCCCGCTGGGACACCGCCGAGGCGCTGATGCCTTCCATTACCGCCAGATCCTTCTTCGTCTTGTGCTCGAGGAGCCCCTGCAACAGCCGCAGGGATCGTGCATCCATCGATCCAAGCAGGTGGTCCCGACACAACAGGGCGGCGTTGACGGCATCCGGATCGGGGCCGTCGGTGTCGGCGCGGCGGTAGGCGGTGCGGACGTGGGCCAGGCCGGGTTGTTGTTGGGCGCCGGCGATCCACTCGATGGACTCTCTCGCCGACCACCAGCCGGCCCCGTCCTGGATGCCGGTGCCCGGGTCGAGGATGGTGACTTCGCCCCAGCCGATGCCGAAGCGGACGTCGACGTCGGGCACCAGTGCCAACCGCACCCACAACGCGGCGTCGATCGCCGCACCGACAGTGGGGTAGCTGCCCTGGAATTCGTCACCGACCGTGAACGCGGGCGGGTCGATGGCGGTCGAGGCGACATCGTCGAGAGCGCGGGTCACCCGGCGGTGCAGGCGCGCGCGGTCAGGCGTCTGCCGGGAGCCGACGACATCGCCGATCATCGTCGCCCGTGATGAAGATATTGACTTCATACCAGACATATGAAGATTATAGCTTCATTTGTTAGTAATGCAGTCTAGCGCTTAACTATGTGATCCGGACCTGCAGGAAGTGCTCGATGCCGGTCCGCTCGAAGGTCCGCCGCCGGTCGCGGGGCAACAGGGGCAGCGCTTCGGTAGCGTCGATGATCGTCGGCGCGACGACCTCGTAGGTTTCACCCCGGCTGGAGATGCGGGCTCGGCCTGCGGACAGGACATTGCGCAGCCAGTCCACCTGGGTGCCGTAGGGCAGCGGGACGATGAAGCGGTCACCGACCCGGTCCGCGACGACCGGCGTCGCATAGTGCTTTCCGGACCGGCGCCCGGTGTGCCGGATCACCGAGGCGTACCAGTACTTCGTTCCGGCCAGGCGCAGCATGGCCGGATTCAGCAGATATTTGTTGGACAGCCGGATCAGATCGCGGAACTGCCGCGGCCAACTGTCTGGTGCCAGTGCCATCGCTTCCCCCCGGAATCAGGCTTACTAGCCCAGGGTACGCATCATTCGACGAGCGCGGCGGCTGCCTGCAGGTGCTTGATGGCGTCGCCGACGATGGTCTCGACCAGCTCTGCGCATGACGGCAGATCCTCGATGATGCCGGCCACCTGACCCGAGGCCAGCACACCGGCGTTGGTGTTGCCCTCGACCAGACCGGCCTTGAGCAGCATCGGGGTGTTGGCCGCCATCAGAACCTGCGACCAGGTGAGGTCCTTGCCGTGCCGCATCGCCAGGCCGTCGCGGATCATCGATGCCCAGCTCATCTGCGACATCTTCTTGAATTTCGCGGCATTGCCGACAGCCGCCGTGAATCCCCTGAGGCGGGAGCCGCTTTCCAGCTTCTCGACCAGACCGGTGCGCAGAACCCGGTGCGGCATGCCATCCACCCGGGTGGACACCACGGTGCCGTCGAGCGCGGCTTGCAGATAACGCTGCTTGATCTCGTCGGGCACCGTGGAATCAGACGTCAGCAGGAACCGGGTGCCCATCGCAACGCCGGCCGCACCGTAGGACAGTGCGGCGGCAAGACCGCGGCCGTCGAAGAATCCACCGGCTGCGATGACGGGGATGTCGACCGCGTCGAGAACCGAGGGCAACAGCAGCGTGGTGGCCACCGGGCCGGTGTGTCCGCCGCCCTCGCCGCCCTGAACGATCACCGCATCGGCACCCCAGCCGGCCACCTTGCGGGCATGCTTGGCCGCACCCACCGACGGAACCACAACGGAGCCTGCCTCTTTGAGGCGTGCGATCAGCTCCTGCTTGGGGGCCAGCGCGAACGAGGCCACCTTGACTCCCTCGCGGATCATCAGATCCACGCGGTCACCGGCATCGGCTGCATCGGCGCGGATGTTCACCCCGAACGGCTTGTCGGTGGCGGACTTCACCTTGGCGATCGCGGTGGCGAGCTCGTCGATGGTCATCGTCGCCGAGGCCAGGATGCCAAGGCCGCCGGCGTTGGAGGTGGCCGAGACCAGCCTGGCACCGGCGACCCAGCCCATGCCGGTCTGGACCACCGGGTGCTCGATGCCGACCAGTTCGGTCAGCGGCGTACGCAGCCTCATGCTTTTACTTCCTTGTCGCGCAGCCCTTTCGGGTCGATTCGCTCGCGGATGAGCGTCTGCTCCTCACCGCTGGGCAGTCGGGTCCGGTCGGCGTCGTCGAGCCCATGGACCTCGAAGGCGGTGTTCTCCCGGACCTCGTCGGGCTCGACACCGGGATGCAGCGACAACGCCCGCATGGTGCGGTCGGGTCCGCCGAAGTCGAACACGCCGAGGTTGGTGACCACGCGGTAGACGTTGACGAAGCGGTACGCCGGATTGTCCGGATCGACCTTGTCCCAGCCGATTCCGGAGACGATGTCGACGGCGTCGCAGAACACCCGCTTGGAGTGGTTGCCCACCCAGTAGCTGGTGGCGTGGTTGATGGTGTTGCCGGGTGCGCCGCGGACCCCGAACATCTGCCGGGTGGGGTGTTGCAGCGGGCCGAAGGCCGACAGGTTCTGATTGCCGTGACGGTCGATCTGGTTGGCGCCCATCACGACATGGCGCCGTCCCCAGGCCAGCGTCTCGAAGACGCGGCCGAAGGGCATCCAGCCCTCGATCGTTCCCTGGGCCCCGATCGCCGGTGTGTCGGCGAGTAATCGGGCCTCGCCGTCGGTGAGCAGGATGTCGGGCGCGAAGGTCAAACGCGCGAGACGGGCGCCGATGGAGACGACGTTCGTCATGGGGCTGACCATGATCTCGCCGGCATCGCGGAACAGTTCGGCACAGGCGATGACGCACACCTCGGCACGGCTGACCTGGATCATTTGGCCTCCTGCTCTGAGAAGCGACGCACTGCGGCTTGGTAGTCGGCTTCACTGCCCGACAGGTAGGTGTCGACGAACTCCTGCCACGTGGCATCCTCGGCGGCCGCCGCGGCGTAGTGGCGCTGGAACTTCTCGTCGCGCGGGTAGTCCGGCTCGGCGGTGGTGAAGTGCGCCCCGTTGGGCGCTTCGACCACCTGGTCGACCATCATGCGATTGACCAACAGTGCCTGTGACGGAACGGATTTCACCAGCTCCTCGGTGGATACCACCTTTTCGACCGACAGGTAGCGGCGATCGGCGGCCATCAGGAACAGGTCGTCGAAGTACGGGTCGATACCGGTGTAGGCGGCATTACCGTGCTTGTCACCGAGATTCAGGTGCGCGAAGGCGGCGTCCAGGCGCAGGGCCGGCATCGCGACGAGCTCCTCGTGGTGATCCCCGCTCGGGTAGGGCGAGCGGACGGTCTTGAGCTCACCATCCCAGAAGTCGATGACCGAACTGCCCAGTCCGGCGCGGATCGGCAGGAACGGCAACCGTTGCGCGGCGGCCTGCAAACCGCACCGCAGCATGCCCTCGTCCATCTCGCGGGCGATGATGGCTCCGGTCGTGCGGGCCTTGGAGAACCACGGGTCGTAGAACGGCGGGGAGTCCAGCGAGACGAAGCCGTAGTAGACCTTGCTGACCTTGCCCGCTGAGCACAGCAGCCCGAGGTCGGGCCCACCGTAGGTGACCACCGTCAGGTCGGTGACGTCGGTGCGCAGCAGTGCGCGCACGAAGGCCATCGGCTTACGTCGCGATCCCCAGCCGGCGATGCCGATGGTCATGCCGCTCTCGATGCCGGCGACTGCCTCGTCGAGTGTCGTTCGCTTGTCTCTCATCTTCGCCCCGTCGGTCATTTCGCCGCCTTCTCGCCCTTCGCGGTGCCCGCAAAGGCGTCGCGGTGCTCGTCGGCGACCCCGGAGAGGTTCAACTCGAATGTGAAGCCCTGCTCCATGCGGTAACTGGAGTTGACGCGCTGGACGTCGATGAGGTTCAGCGCTTCCTTGGCGGCGCGGATCACCCGGGTGTCTTTGTTGGCGATATTGCGGGCCACCCGCAGTGCCGCCTCGTCGAGGTCGGCTCGGGGCACCACCTCGTGCACCGACCCGAAGTGGTGCAGCGTCTCGGCGTCGACCGTTGCCGCGGTGTAGAACAGCCGCCGCATCATGTGCTGAGGCACCAACCGGGACAGGTGGGTGGCCGCACCGAGTGCGCCGCGTTCGACCTCGGGCAGCCCGAACTTCGCATCGTCGGAGGCGACGATCACGTCGGCGTTGCCGACCAGGCCGATGCCGCCGCCGACGCAGAAGCCGTTGACCGCGGCAACCACCGGCACCTCGCACTCGTAGACCGCCTTGAACGCGGCAAAGCAGCCCCGGTTGGCGTCGATGAGGGCGGTGAAACCCTCGGTATTCTGCATCTCCTTGATGTCCACGCCGGCGTTGAAGCCGCGGCCCTCGGCCCGCAGGATGACCACGTGGGTCGTCATATCGCGCCCGGCGGCGGTGATGGTGTCGGCGAGTTCGAACCAGCCGCGGGAGGGCAGTGCGTTGACTGGCGGGTGGTCCACCGTGACAGCGACGATGCCGGGTTCGACGGTGCGTGACGTGATGGTCATCTTCAGTTCCTGGGCCACTTCCTGACGGGGCGAATACCTAAGCAAGCACTTGCTTGGTACGCTAGCACAGTGATTGAGGCGGCTGACACTCCCGGGACGCTGGACCTGGGCCTACGAGGTCGTGTAGTCCTCGTGACCGGTGGTGTTCGAGGAGTCGGCGCGGGAATCAGTGCGGTGTTCGCCGAGCAGGGCGCCACCGTCATCACCTGCGCCCGGCGCCCCGTCGAGGGACTGCCCTACGAATTTCACAGCTGCGACGTCCGCGACCCGGAAGCCGTCGCCGCCCTGATCGACGCGATCGTCGACAAGCACGGCCGCCTGGACGTGGTGGTCAACAACGCCGGTGGCTCACCGTACGCGCTGGCCGCCGAGGCTTCGCCGAAGTTCCACCAGAAGATTATCGAGCTGAATTTGCTTGGCATGCTTCATGTCTCACAGGCCGCGAACGCGGTGATGCAGAATCAGCCGCAAGGCGGCTCCATCGTGTCGATCTCGTCGGTGAGCGCGGGTCGCCCATCGCCCGGCACCGCCGCCTACAGTGCGGCCAAAGCGGGAGTCGAGAGCCTGACCACCACACTGGCGGTGGAATGGGCGCCCAAGGTCCGGGTCAATGCCCTCATCGTCGGCATGGTCGAAACCGAACAGGTCGAACTGTTCTACGGCGACGCCGAGTCGCAAGCGGCCGTCGCGGCCACCGTGCCGCTGGGCCGGCTGGCCAAGCCAGCCGATATCGGTTGGGCTGCGGCATTTCTGGCATCTGACGCAGCCTCATACATCAGTGGGGCGAAGATGGCGGTGCACGGTGGCGGAGAGCCGCCTGCGTATCTGTCCGCATCGAGTGCAAACAAGTAAGGAGACAAGTCAATGGGTTTGCTCGACGGCCGGGTGGTCATCGTCACGGGTGCCGGTGGCGGCATTGGGCGTGCGCACGCACTAGCGTTCGCCGCCGAAGGTGCACGTGTGGTGGTCAACGACATCGGTGTCGGGCTCGACGGATCTCCCGCCGGCGGTGGTAGCGCGGCGCAGTCGGTGGTCGACGAAATCACCGCAGCCGGTGGGGAAGCCGTCGCCAACGGATCCAACGTCGCCGACTGGGGTCAGGCCGCCGAACTCATCCAGACTGCCGTGGACTCCTTCGGCGGGCTCGACGTCCTGGTGAACAATGCCGGCATCGTGCGCGACCGGATGTTCGTCAACACCTCCGAAGAGGAGTTCGACGCCGTCATCGCCGTCCACCTCAAGGGCCACTTCGCCACCATGAAACATGCCGGCGCGTACTGGCGGGCCAAGTCCAAGGCGGGCGAGGCCGTCGATGCCCGCATCATCAACACCAGCTCGGGCGCAGGACTTCAGGGCAGCGTCGGGCAGGCCAACTACAGCGCAGCCAAGGCGGGTATCGCCGCGCTGACCCTGGTGGCCTCGGCCGAGATGAGCCGCATCGGTGTGACCGTCAACGCGATCGCTCCGTCGGCGCGTACCCGGATGACCGAGACCGTCTTCGCCGACATGATGTCAACGCAGGGTAAGGATTTCGACGCGATGGCACCGGAGAACGTCTCGCCGCTGGTGGTGTGGCTTGGCAGTGTCGAGTCGCGCGACGTCACCGGCCGGGTATTCGAGGTCGAGGGCGGCATCGTGCGGGTTGCCGAGGGTTGGGCGCGCGGCGCGGAGATCGACAAGGGCGAGCGGTGGGATCCCGCCGAGTTGGGGCCCGTCGTCACCGATCTGCTGGCCAAGTCCCGCGAACCGATGCCGGTGTTCGGCGCCTAGGTTCCGGCTACCGGCTCGCACACCACCAAGGGGATGCGCCGATCGGCGGCATCCTGATATCCCTTGTAGGGCGGGTAGATTCGCGTCAGCTTGCGCCAGTACAGCCGTCGCTCGTCGTCGGTCGCGTCACGTGCGGTCATCTCCATCACGTGTTCGCGAATCTGAACGCGTACCTGCGGGTCGGCCGCCAGATTCAGGTACCACGCCGGATGACTGTCACGTCCGCCGTAGGACGCAGGCAGCACGATGCGCTGACCGTCGCGCAGATACAACGTCGGGGTGGTTCTCGGTTGGCCCGTCCGGCGACCCGTGGTGGTGACCAGCGCGGCGGGAAACCACAGCAGCTTGGCGCCGAGGCGGCCACCGGTGCGGCGATACAGCCAGATGTGCATGCGGGCGAACCGCTTGAGCGCAACTCTCAGGAGGCCGGAATTGCGGACGGGGTGGGCTGTTTCGGACACAGCCCATGAATAGCCCGCTTTACGGGTCGCAAATCACAATGGGGATGACGCGGTCGGTCCACGACTTGTAGTCCTCGAAACCGGTGTAGAACGCCGTCATCTTGGGCCAGTACTCGGCGCGCTCGGCCTCGGTGGCATCGCGCGCGGTCAGCTCGAGGACCTCGTCCTTGATCTGGACCTTCACCTTCGGGTTCGCCTTGAGGTTGAGATACCACAACGGGTGCTTGTCGCTGCCGCCCTGGGAAGCGACCAGCACAATCCGATTGCCTTCGCGCAGGAACAGCAGCGGCGCGACCCGCGGCTCACCGCTCTTGCGTCCGATCGTCGTCAGCAGCGCCACCGGCGCGCCCTCGAGGAAACTGCCGCCGAGCTTGCCCTTGCTGGCCTTGTAGACCGCGGTCTGTGCTTTTGACATCCACTTGATGATGAACTTCGTCGTCGGTGTGTCGAGGCCCTTGGGGCGCGGTTTGGGCAAGACAAGCTCCTCGGGCTAGCGCTTGATGAACGGGCGGATGTGGGCCCGGATGTGATGGATCTTGCCATCGACGACGGGGATCAGGAACGTCTCGTCGACGTGGGCGCACACCTTCGCACCGCCCAGCGACGGTTTGGTGATGACGTCGAATCGGGCCCGGATCTCGTCGCCGTCCACGCTGAACTCCGGTGCCGTCGTCGCGGAGATGATGCGGTATTGCGGGCCGCGATTGAGGCTGCGGCGCAAGTGATCTCCGGAGAAGCCGGTCTTGAGGCCGACCTCGATGCGGGTGCAGCCCGGCGCGAACGGCACCTGGTCAGCCTGGTGACTGGCCAGTGCGCTGATGTAGGCCTGGGCCGCCGCGATCCGGGCGTCGTCCGACACAGGTTGGGTCACCGCCCGGTTTTCCCCAGGTCGCTGCGCTCCTGCCCGCCGGTCACTAGATCCGCTCGATGATGGTGCCGGTCGACAGCGCACCGCCGGCGCACATCGTGATGAGCGCGGTGCTCTGGTCGGTGCGCTCGAGTTCATGCAGCGCGGTGGTGATCAACCGGCTACCGGTGCTGCCGACCGGGTGGCCCAACGCGATGGCGCCGCCGTTGACGTTCACCTTGTCCATGTCGGCGCCGTGGACCTGAGCCCAGGACAGGACCACCGACGCGAACGCCTCGTTGATCTCCACCAGGTCGATGTCGCCCAGCTTCATGCCCGCCTTCTCCAGCACGCGGGCAGTGGACTGCACCGGGCCGTCGAGGTGGTAGTAGGTCTCGGAGCCGACAAGAGCCTGGCTGACGATGCGGGCCCGCGGCTTCAAACCGAGTGCCTTGGCTTTGTCTTCGTCCATCCACAGCACCGCGGCGGCGCCGTCGGAGATCTGCGACGAGGTGCCTGCGGTGTGCATGGCGCCTTCCATCACCGGCTTGAGGCCGGCGAGCCCCTCCATGGTGGTCTCCCGCAGACCTTGGTCGCGGCTGACCAGATGCCGCTCAGAGGTGGGTTGCTTGTTCTCGTCGAGAACGGGTGCCTCGATCGGGGAGATCTCGCGGTCGAAGCGGCCCTCGTCCCAGGCGCGCTTGGCTTTTTGCTGGGAGATGAAGCCAAGATGGTCGAGGTCTTCGCGGGTGATGCCGCGGCGCTTGGCGATGCGCTCAGCGGCGGTGAACTGGTCGGGCATGTCGATGTCCCACGAGGCGGCGCGGATCTTGGAGCGGTCCGGGCCGGCGTTGGCGCCCAGGCCGACGCGGCTCATCGCCTCGATCCCGCAGGCGATACCGACATCGATGGCCCCGACTGAGATCAGGCCGGCGATGAGGTGGTTGGCCTGCTGGGCGCTGCCGCACTGGCAGTCCACCGTCGTCGCGCCGATCTGCTCGGGCAGGCCGGCCGTCAGCCAGGCCACCCGGGTGATGTTGTTGGACTGCTCGCCGTACTGGGTGACGCAACCACCGATGGCCTGCTCGACCTCGTTCGGGTCGATACCGGCTTTCTCCACTACAGCTCGCTGGACCGCGCCCAGCAGTTCGGTGGCGTGCAGACCGGACAACCAGCCGCCCCGCTTTCCGATCGGGCTGCGGGTGGCTTCGACGATGACAGGATTACCCATGCGGTCAGGCTAGAACACGTTTCATTACTCTGACAAGCGAGGATGCCTTAGTGCCTTTTGTCTGCGGTGGAGCCGTGTTTTACTGGCACTAGAACACGTTATAGTCGAGGAGCGCATGAACATGCCAAGCCCCAACCTGCCGCACGGATTCGACTTCCTGGATCCGGACCGCAACGTCCGAAAATTGCCGGTCGAGGAGCTCGCTGAGCTCCGCGAGGTAGCGCCGATCTGGTGGTGCGAGCAGCCTATCGGCAAGGGCGGATTCAACGACGGCGGTTATTGGGTCGTCACCAAGCACAAGGACGTCAAAGAGGTCTCGCGTCGCAACGACGTCTTCTCCAGCTGGGAGAACGGCGCCATCCCGCAGTTCCCCGACGACATGTCGCGCGATGACATCGATCTGCAGCGCTTCGTCATGCTCAACATGGACGGCGAGCACCACGACCGGCTGCGCCGCATCATCTCCAAGGGCTTCACGCCGCGAGCGGTGGGCCGGTTGAAGGATGAGCTCACCGAGCGCGCCCAGGCCATCGCCAAGGCAGCCGCCGCGGAGGGGTCCGGCGACTTCGTCGAGCAGGTGTCGTGCGAGCTTCCGCTGCAGGCGATCGCCGGTCTGCTCGGGGTGCCCCAGGAGGATCGCGAGAAGCTGTTCCGCTGGTCCAACGAGATGACCGGTGGGGAGGATCCGGAGTTCGCTGACGTCGACCCCAAGCAGTCGTCGATGGAGGTGCTGGCCTACTCGATGCACATGGCGGCGGTCAAGACCGCGAACCCCGGCGACGACATCGTCACCGCACTGGTCAACGCCGACATCGACGGCGAGAAGCTCTCCGAGGACGAGTTCGGCTTCTTCGTGATGATGCTGGCCGTCGCCGGCAACGAGACCACCCGCAACTCGATCACCCACGGAATGATCGCCTTCGCCAACAATCCCGATCAGTGGGAGTTGTACAAGAAGGACCGTCCCGAAACCGCTGCGGACGAGATCGTCCGGTGGGCGACCCCGGTCACGGCGTTCCAGCGCACCGCGCTCGAGGACGTCGAGCTCGGTGGCGTGCCGATCAAGAAGGGCCAGCGAGTGGCGATCTTCTATCGCTCGGCCAACTTCGACGAAGAAGTGTTCGACGATCCGCACTCCTTCAACATCCTGCGCGACCCCAACCCGCACGTCGGCTTCGGCGGCACCGGGGTGCACTACTGCATCGGGGCGAACCTGGCCAGGATGACCATCAACCTCATGTTCAATGCGATCGCTGACCACATGCCCGATCTCACGTCGGTGGGCACACCCGAGCGGCTACGTTCGGGGTGGCTCAACGGAATCAAGCACTGGCAGGTCGACTACGCCGGCACGTCGGCGAACTAAACCTGACGCTTCCGTCTCAACCACAACACCAAGGAGGATTCGGGTGGATTTCACTCCGGACCCGGAACAGCAGGCTGTCGCCGATGTGGTGACCTCGGTCCTGGATCGCGACAACAGTTGGGACGCCTTGGTTTCGGGCGGTGTCACGGCACTGGGCGTTCCCGAGCGGCTCGGGGGAGACGGTGTCGGACTGTCCGAGATCACGACGGCGCTGACCGAGATCGGTCGGCACGGGACAATCTCGCCCGCGTTGGCGACGTTAGGTCTCGGCCTGATTCCGTTGCTCGATCTCGCCTCGGAGGCCCAGCAGGACCGCTTCCTCGCTGGTGTCGCCAAGGGCGCGATCCTCTCGGCCGCACTCAACGAGCCGGGCGCGTCGCTGCCCGATCGCCCGGCGACCACGGTGGCCGGCGGAAAGCTCAACGGCACCAAGGTCGCGGTGCCCTACGCGGAGCAGGCTGACTGGCTGATCGTCACGGCGGACACCGCGGTAGTGGTGGTCTCGCCCAATGCCGAGGGCGTGCAGTTGACCAAGACGCCCGCCTCCACCGGCGGTGACGAATATGCCGTCACCTTCACAGACGTCGCCGTCGAGCCCGACGATGTGCTCGACGGCGCGACCTCGCACCGGGTCAATCAGCTGGCATCGGCGGCTATCGGTGCATTCGCTGCGGGACTGGTGGCTGGTGCGCTGACCCTGACGGCGGGCTACGTGGCCAGCCGGGAGCAGTTCGGCAGGCCGCTGTCCACCTTCCAGACCGTGGCCGCACAGCTGGCCGAGGTCTACATCGCTTCGCGCACACTGGCGTTGGCGGCGAACTCGGTGATCTGGCGTCTCGCCGAAGGGCGGGACGCCGATGACGACATCGACGTGCTCGGCTACTGGCTGACGGCCCAGGCGCCGCCGGCGATGCAGACCTGTCATCACCTGCATGGCGGCATGGGTATGGACATCACCTACCCGATGCACCGCTACTACTCCACGATCAAGGACCTCACCCGGTTGCTGGGTGGCCCCTCTTATCGACTCGACCTGGTGGGAGCGCAATGTTCATCGAACTGACCCCCGAGCAGCGGCACTTACAAGCCGAAATGCGGCAGTACTTTGCCAATCTCATCTCGCCCGAGGAACGCGCCGAGATGGAGATCGATCGACACGGCAAGGCCTACCGGGCGATCATCAAGCGGATGGGCTCCGACGGCAAGCTCGGTGTGGGTTGGCCAAAAGAGTTCGGTGGCCATGGCTTCGGACCGATCGAGCAGTCGATCTTCGTCAACGAGGCCGCGCGCGCCGACGTGCCGCTGCCCGCGGTGACGTTGCAGACGGTCGGCCCCACGCTGCAGGTGTACGGCACCGAGGTGCAGAAGAAGAAGTTCCTGCCCGCGATCCTGGCTGGTGAAGTCCACTTCGCGATCGGGTACTCCGAGCCAGAGGCCGGGACCGACCTCGCCTCGTTGCGCACCTCCGCGGTGCGCCACGGTGACGAGTACATCATCAACGGTCAGAAGATCTGGACCACCGGCGGCCACGACGCCGACTATGTGTGGCTGGCCTGCCGCACCGATCCGGATGCGGTGAAGCACAAGGGGATCTCGATCCTCATCGTGGACACCACCGATCCGGGTTACTCGTGGACGCCGATCATCCTGTCCGACGGTGCGCATCACACGAACGCGACGTACTACAACGACGTTCGGGTTCCCGCCGACATGCTGGTCGGCGAGGAGAACGCCGGCTGGCGGCTCATCACCACCCAGCTCAATCACGAGCGGGTGATGCTCGGACCGGCGGGCAAGATCGCCGGGCTTTACGACCGAGTGCACGAATGGGCGTCGAAGCCGGGCGGCAACGGTGTGACCCCGCTCGACCACGACGACGTGCGTCGCCTGCTCGGCGAGATCAAGGCAATCTGGCGGATCAACGAGCTGCTCAACTGGCAGGTCGCGGCCTCCGGCGAGGTCATCGACATCGCCGATGCCGCTGCCACCAAAGTCTTTTCGACCGAGCGCATTCAGCGGATCGGCCGGCTGGCCGAGGAGATCGTCGGCAAGTACGGCAACCCGGGCGAGCCGCAGACCGCCGAACTGCTGGACTGGCTGGACTCGCAGACCAAGCGCAACCTCGTCATCACCTTCGGCGGTGGTGTCAACGAGGTCATGCGCGAACAGGTTGCAGCGTCGGGCCTGAAGGTGCCGAGGGTGCCCAGGTGAGTATCGACGACATCCGGACAGCCGCGGAGAAGGTCAAGTCCGAGGGAAAGAGCAAGCCGCGCACCGGTCGCCATCCGGTCAACCAGCCGATGGTCGACCACTGGCTGGATGCGCTCGGCGACCAGAACCCGATCTACGTGGACGAGGCCGCAGCCAAGGATGCCGGCCATCCCGGCAAGGTTGCGCCGCCGGCCATGATCCAGGTGTGGACGATGATGGGGCTCGGCGGTGTCCGACCTGACGACGACCCGCTGGGCAAGATCATCACCTTGTTCGACGAGGCCGGCTACATCGGCGTGGTCGCGACGAACTGCGAGCAGACCTACCACCGTTACCTGCGCGAGGGCGAGGACGTCAGTGTCAGTGCCGAGCTGACTGACGTCATCGGACCCAAGCTGACAGCGCTGGGTGAAGGGTTCTTCATCACACAGAAGATCACCTGGTCGGTCGGCGACGAGGATGTCGCCGAAATGATGTGGCGCATCATGAAATTCAAGCCTGCCGATCAATCGCAGGCGGCGCCATCTTCGGTTCCGGACGATCTGGACCCGGCATTCATGATGCGGCCGGCGCCGTCGAGAGACACCCAGTTCTTCTGGGACGGCGTCAACGCCCACGAGTTGCGGCTGCAGAAGCGGCCGGACGGGACGCTGCAGCACCCACCGGTACCCGCACTGTGGCAGGACAAACAACTGCCGACCGAGTACGTGGTCGCCAGCGGCAAGGGCACGGTGTTCAGCTTCGTCGTGCACCATGCGCCGAAGGTGCCCGGCCGTACGCTGCCGTTCGTGATCGCGCTCGTCGAACTCGACGAAGGCGTACGGATGCTCGGCGAGCTGCGTGGCGTCGACCCGGCGGCCGTGGAGATCGGAATGCCGGTTCAGGCAACCTATATCGACTTTCCTGATGGTGAAGACGGGCCGGCCTGGACCCTGTACGCATGGGAGCCGCAAGCATGAGTGCACCGACTGTCGAGGTGGGCACCAAGCTGCCTGAACTCGCCCTCTATGGCGATCCGACGTTCATCGTCTCGACCGCCATCGCGACGCGCGACTACCAGGACGTGCACCACGACCGGGACAAGGCGCAGGCCAAGGGGTCCAAGGACATCTTCGTCAACATCCTCACCGACACCGGTCTGGTGCAGCGCTACGTCACCGACTGGGCGGGGCCCAACGCGGTCATCAAGACGATCGGGCTGCGCCTGGGAGTGCCGTGGTACGCCTACGACACGGTGACCTTCAGAGGTGAGGTGACCGCTGTCGAGGACGGTCTGATCACCGTGAAAGTTGTTGGCAGCAATAGTCTCGGCGACCATGTGATCGCGACGTCGACCCTGACCATCGGTTCTTCGCGCGAGCGCTCATCACAGACCCTCGGAGGAAACGCCTGATGCCCGGTGAGCTCTCGGGAAAAGCAGCCATCGCAGGTATCGGTGCCACGGACTTCTCCAAGGATTCCGGACGCAGCGAGCTCCGCTTGGCAGCCGAGGCGGTAACAGCCGCCCTTGACGACGCGGGTCTGACACCCGCTGACGTCGACGGCATGGTGACGTTCACGATGGACACCAACACCGAGGTGGCCGTAGCGCGGGCTACCGGTATCGGGGATCTGAAGTTCTTCTCCAAGATCCACCATGGTGGCGGCGCGGCGTGTGCAACCGTCCAGCAGGCGGCCATCGCGGTGGCGACCGGTGTCGCGGATTGTGTTGTGGCATATCGCGCTTTCAACGAGCGCTCGGGTATGCGGTTCGGTCAGGTTCAGCTGCGGCTGATCCAGGGTGCGGACTCCACCAGCGTGGACAACTCGTTCTCCTACCCGCACGGGTTGTCGACGCCGGCCGCGCAGGTGGCGATGATCGCCAAGCGCTACATGCACCTCTCCGGTGCCACCAGCCGTGACTTCGGTGCGATTTCGGTGGCCGACCGCAAGCATGCGGCCAACAACCCGAAGGCCTACTTCTACGGCAAGCCGATCACCATCGAGGATCACCAGAATTCGCGGTGGATCGCCGAGCCGCTGCGGCTGCTGGACTGCTGCCAGGAGACCGACGGCGGCGTGGCGATCGTGGTTGTTTCAGCAGAGAGAGCACGCGATCTCAAGCATCGTCCGGCCGTCATCGAAGCTGCCGCGCAGGGCTCGAGCCCGAACCAGTACTCGATGGTGAGCTACTACCGCCCGGAGTTGGACGGCCTGCCGGAGATGGGTCTGGTCGGCAAGCAGCTGTGGTCGCAGTCCGGTCTGAAGCCGACCGATATCCAGACGGCCATCCTCTATGACCACTTCACTCCGTTCACGCTGATCCAGCTGGAGGAGTTGGGGTTCTGCGGCTGGGGTGAGGCCAAGGACTTCATCGCCGACGGCGCGATCGAGATCGGCGGACGGTTGCCGATCAACACCCACGGCGGACAGTTGGGCGAGGCCTACATCCACGGGATGAACGGCATTGCTGAGGGTGTGCGCCAGCTGCGCGGCACTTCGGTGAACCAGGTGCCCGATGTCGAGCATGTGCTCGTCACCGCCGGCACCGGCGTACCGACCTCAGGTCTGATCCTGGGCTGACCTCCAACTGGCCGTACAGGCGGACGCCAGTTCCGCGGGTTGCGCCTTCGATCCGTCCGGTGAGGTGACAACGGCTTGACGGCGGGAGTTGACTCGCCCGTTCCCTCCGATGGAGTGCACTGAGTTGCTGGAACCGACGTACAGTCGGCGAACCTGCGAGGACACTGCAGTATCGTCCACGCAACACGAGGAACTGCAACGATGGACACTGATCAGATCGCCGCCGCTATCCTGTCCGCGCGCGCCCGCCGACAGCCACTCCCACCTATCACCGACAGCTTTTCGATGACAATGCGGCAGGCGTACGAGGTTCAGGCGGCCGTCACAGCCCACCGCATCGCGGCGGGACAGAAGGTCATCGGCTGGAAGCTCGGGTATACCTCCCGCGCTATGCGAGAGCAGATGGGCATCAGCGAGATGAACTTTGGCCCATTGACGGACTCGATGCTGTTGGCCAACAACTCCCAAGTACCTGCAACCACTGTGCAGCCAATGGTTGAACCCGAAATTGCGGTGGTGCTGTCGGATGCTCCGGTACCGCCGTTCACCCCTGATGCGGTTCGTGCGGTAATCAAATCGGCCCACTCCTGTCTGGAGATCGTCGATCCGATATGGGCCGGCCGGCGGTTCAGGATAGAAGACAACACGGCCGACGGATCGTCGGCGGCCTTCTTCGTGCTGGGTGGGGAGATAGCCACCCGCGATCTCCCCGCAGTCGAGGTGAGGCTGGCTCACGACGACAGCTTCGTGGCAGCTGCCACCGGAGAAGCGGCGGATGGCGATCCGAGTGGCGGGATCGCCTGGCTCGCATACCAACTCGCCGCTCTCGGCGAGTCGCTACGTGGTGGAGACATCGTGTTGACCGGCGGTCTCACCAGGGCAGTTCCAATCGACCCTGGGCACCGCGTCAGTGCGGTGTTTCGCCACGACGGGCACACATCAGCGGTGATGGTGCGTCGGTAGTCCTGCTCGCCGTCTGGGTTGGCGGGCGTCTCTCGGCCGGCCCGCCAACCCAGACGACCGGTCAGTTGGAGTCCACGTGTCCGCAGTTCGGTGTGGTCGGTACGCCGTTGAACCGGTCGGCCACCCACTGCATGGAGCGTTCCCCGTCGACGAAGTACGGCAGCAGCGTGTTCACCGAGACCTTGTTGAGGAATGGTGGCTCCTCGTTTGTCCACAGCTGCACGTCGCCACCAAGCGAGCACCATTGGTTGGCTACGTCCACCGAGGCCTGGTACGGGTTGAAGGTGTCGAACCTGTTCGTCGAGATATACACCGGTCCAGTCGGTTTCAGTGATCCCAAATTCTGTGCCAGCAGCAGGCTCTTGACCGGATCGTTGCCGAACAGATCGGCCGGGTTCACGTTGAACCACCCGGTGTTGTCCGGGAAGTAGAAATGCCGGAACCCGAAGTCGGCCACCGACTGCACCAGGCAGATGTAGCTCGACCACTGCACGAAGTGCATACCCCGATCGGTCAGCGTGCCCATCAACAGCTGTGCGGTTTCGGGGTAGGCGTTCACGATGCCGTTGAGCACGTAACCCAGCGCGCCGACCAGCAGGTTGCCGTCGAGGAACGGAGGCATCAATGAGAGATTGGCTACCGGGGTGTTCAGCGCCGCGCCGACGATGTTGAGCTCGGGGGCGTACGCCGCCGCCTGTTCCACTGCAGAACCCGCGGCCTGTCCGCCGGTGAGCCAGCCCCAGAAGGCCACCGGCCCGTGGGGATCCAGAGACGTACCCGGCAACTGCATGGCTGCACGCGCCGCGTCCAGGAGTCCGGTGCCGGCCGAGAGACGGTTCGCGAACTCCGGCCCGCCCGGAATGTGCACCCCCATGCCGACGCCGTCAGCGATGACGACGGCGTACCCGCGGGCGACCATCGTGGCCAGGAAGGTCTCCTCGTAGTTGAACGTCAGGTCGAAGCCTTGGGAGAAGTGGATGCCCTGATCCATCAGCCGCGACGGTGCACACTGCTCGCCGATGCCATACGGACCCGGTGCGTAGGCGATCAGCGGGCGCGGCCCCTTCCCGGGCCAGGGGTTGTCCGGCTCCAGGTACACCCCGGTCGCGACCACCGGCTGCCCCTTGGCGTTGGTGGTGCGATACATGATCCGCGTCCCGGTCGCGACCCAGCTGCCGAGCTGACCCGACGGCTCGTACACCAGGTTCATCGGCTCGGACCTGACCACGTCACCCGGCTTACCCGCGGGCAGCGGGTCCGGTGGCGTGTAGAACGCCAGGTACTTGGTCTCGTCGGCCGACGCCGATGGCTGGGGCACGATGGCCGGCAGCACCAGCGCGACGGCCAGCGCCGCGGTCAGCAGCCGCAGCACCGCCCGTGAGGCGCGTCGCGCGTCGTGGAGCGTTCGGGTCACAGACTTACTCACTTTCTCCCCGGCGTCGGGGTCAGGCCGGTGTCTGGGTGTGGACGGTCAACCCGCACTCATCGACGAAATTCGTGTAGCGGTTCGCCACGTTGTCCGACACCGTCTGCGGGGCCAGTGGGTTGGGTGCACCGCCGAACAGCGGTGCCAGCGCGTCGATCCCGGCCTTGGCCGCGGGCTGCCAGCGGGCCAGCCACCCATCGAGGACATCGTGCAGGGCAGTGTCGCGGTCGACCGAGTAGGCCACCAACGCCTGCGTCCAGTCCTGGCTGCGCCTGCTGTCGAGTTCGAACTCGGTGAGCAGCGACGACAGGAACGCATCTGAGTTGGCCGCTGCCAGACTCGCGAGCTGTTCGTTCACCAGCGCGTCGATCATCGGCTTGACGGTGAGGTTCAGTGCTGTGAACGCCTCGCCCCAGTCGTAGGCGATCAGCATCTCCTCGAGTGCTTTTCGCAGCGGCTGCCAGTGCGGCGCCGATTCCCACGGCCCACGAGCGGTCGCGGTCTCAGCCAGTCCGTCGCCGTGGGAGATCGACAGCACCTTGGTCCAGTAGGCGAGTCGCTGAATGCGGCGCAGCTCGTCGGAGGCCTGGAAGTAGGCGCAGTTGGTGATGAACGACGACGGCGCCACCTGCCCGACGTAGAGCGCGGTCATCTGCAGTACATGCAGCGGGAACCGCAGCGGGACAAGGATGTCCCGCAGTGTGGCGATCCAGCCGGGGCTCAGCTGGCTGGCGACATGCGCCGCCTCTGCCTGGTCGATGAGCCCGTCGACAAACGTCTCCCGGTCCTTCTGAGTGGCGACGTAATCCTTGTAGGTCAGCTTGTGCGGATCCCGGAACTGCTCCCAGTCGTCGACCTGCAACGGCGAACCCTCGCGGTGACGCAGATACCACTTGTTGATCGGGGTTTCCGGATCCATCTCGAATGGGGCGGGGTCGCGCCGAAAGTGGTAGTGGAACTTGGCGGTGACCGCCTCATAGGGGCTCGGCTTGCGCTTGACGTCGCCGAGCAGACTCCAGGTTTTGGTAGCGCGCCGGTTCCTGCCGGTGTTGGTGGCCACGATCATGCCTCTCTATCCAGATGCCAGACGATCTCGTCGTCGCCGACGAGGATTCGGCCGGCGAACCCGGCCAGGTTGATTTCGATGTCGGCCAGCCGGAATGGTCGACCGAGTTCGCGCTCGAGTGACTCACGGGTCAGCCGGCAGTGCCACGGAGTGGTGATCTTGACGTAGCCGACCTGATCGTCGACCTCGACATCGGAATCGGGGTTGTCGTCCTCGATCGCGTTGATCACAGCGTCGCACAACTCGCCGTCGACGCCACGCATGATGGGTCCGACCCGTTTCACGTGTTCATCGGTCGTTGTCATTGGCTCTCCTCGCGAGCGCTGGTGGTGTTGACGGTGTCTCGGTTGTAGTGGCGTCGGCCGTCTTGCGGGACACCGACCTGGATCTTGTCGTCGGCAACGCGCACGGCGTACTGGAACAGCTGGCAACCGGCGGGGTTGACACCCTTGCCGGTCCGCAGATCGAACACCCAGGCATGCCCGCCGCAGGTCAATTCGCTTGTATCGGCGTCCCATTCGCCGTCGAGCAGCGAGATCTCCTGGTGTGGGCACATCCCTTGGAAGGCCCGCAGGTCACCACCGAGCAGATGAGCGACCATCACCTCCTCGCCGCCGACCTCGAAGTCGAGGACCTCGCCCTCCCACACCTCGTCGGCGTCGGCGACGTCGTACCAGCGCAGGTCGGCCTCGCTCACGGGGCACCGTCGAAGTAAAACGCCTCGAGGTAGTCCAGCGGCGCCACCCCGGCGGTTTCCGGGGTGGCATCCGCGGGCAGAACGCGCCCGTGGTGACGTACTCGTAATGACTTGTCCTGCTTGGCGACACGTCGATTCACCGAGTGGTAGGCGATCTTCTCGGCCACCACGGCCATGGTGTCTTCACTGTCGATAGGCACCAGGTTGATGACGAAGTCACCCAGCACCTGGCCCTGTACTGGCATCAATGCCATTTCCGAAATCCCTTCTTACCGAGTGATGATCAGTGGCGCCGGCTGGTGGGCCCACGCGAAGTCCGTCGCGTCCACGCCGGCCTCTTCGGGCGAGATGCCCATGTAGGCCAGCGCTCCGTTGAGGTCCGGCGGCTGGATCATTCCCGCCAGGAATCGGTCGACGATGCCGAGGTGACCCTGGAAGCGGTGCGGGCTCTCGGTGAAGATCCACTTGCATGGTTCCGAGCAGAAGGTGTAGCGCCGACCGTTGTGGTCGTGGATCAACGGTGCCGGACTGTCCAGATACCCGGCGTTGAAGCCGGCCGGGGTGCAGACCGGCACGTGGCAGATGTTGCACACCATCGGCAGGGTCTCCGGGTAGGTCATCGCGATGTTGCCGGAGCGGGCATTCTCGGTGATGACGTCCCAGTACTTGCCGAAGGAGTCATTCCAGCCGGGGTACTTCTCCTCCAGCCAATCCCGCTCCTGGGGCGAGACGCCTGCGTCGGGGTTCCACCACACGGTCGGACGCCAGAACCAGACACCGAGGTGATAGGCGTGGTGCAGCCAGTCGATTTCCTTCTGGTAGTGGTCATTCCAGTACCAGGGCAGCTCGAGCCCGAAATCGGTGAACTGGTCAACGAACTGCTTGTTGATCCACTCGGCCATGAACTCCTTGAAGGAATGCCTGCGGTGCTCGAGCGGGGTGTAGTAGTCCATCGACAACCCGGTCAACAGGGCGAAGATCTTCCACGAGCGCCAGAACATGTGGTCGATCAGCTTCTGGGCGACGTCCTTGCGGCCGTTCTCGATGAGGATCTTCATCGTCGGCTCGCCCTGCTGGGCGTGGCGGGCCTCGTCGGTTTGGATCGAGGAGATCAACGAGCTGAACTCGATGTCGCCAACGCCCATCGCGTCTGCGGCCATCCCCAGGAACTGGAGATTGGTGAAGCCGGTTTCGAAGCAGAAGGTGAGCTGGATGGCAGTGGACACCGCGTCGTTGCCGGCGAACATGTCGTCGAAGAGCGACCGCGCGGCGAGCACGCCCCACTCATTGGTGTGGTAAGCCTTGTGCGCCCAGTCCGCCTTGGGCTCCTTGGCCAGCAGCGTGTAGGGGAAGTAGGTCTGGATCTGGCCGTGCCGGGTCTCGTCCAAAGTCCCGTACATCGCCATGTTGCGCCACGCGGCCGCCCGGCCGAAACGCCCCATCCGGGCTTCGCCCATGCCGGCGGTGTACTCGGCCACCGCGATG
Organism: Mycobacterium sp. NBC_00419; assembly: GCF_036023875.1. Lineage (NCBI taxonomy): Bacteria > Bacillati > Actinomycetota > Actinomycetes > Mycobacteriales > Mycobacteriaceae > Mycobacterium > Mycobacterium sp. NBC_00419. Next base: position 2,222,584 of record NZ_CP107931.1, on the reverse strand, counting down.
GCGCCGTAGTGCGCCAGGATCGCCGACTTCCAGCCCGGGTCGAGCTGCTCATAGAGCTTGGAGCGGTTCACCACCGAGTTGATGGCGTACACACTGGTGTCCTTGCCGGCCTGGATGTGCACGTACTCCGGGTAGGTGATCTTGTAGGGCTCGTCCCACGTCCACCAGGATTCCTTGGGCACGCCGAAGCTCTCCGACATCTCCTGCGGGAAGACCTGCTCGTCGGTGACGTAGGACAGATTCCAGTTCATATCCCGCGTCAGGTCGTACCAATCGGATCGGGCTAATTGGGGCATCGTTACTGCCTTCCTGTGTGTTTCTGCTGCTCGCCGCGTCGGCGACCCGCATGGTGGTTCGGATCACAGTTCGTGATCGGGACTATTTCAGCCACATCTCGAGAACCGACAAACGTTCCGGCTGGAGGAACAGATGAGTGGTCCCGGCAAGGTCGGAAACCGACGTTCCGCAACACGGAACCGCCGCCGGGCAGTGTCCTGGATCACCACAGAATCAGCGAATGACCCCCTTTATGCTGCTGGTGGGCGAGGCAATCGACCTTCCCTTCGATATCGACCTGCCTGACATTCAGGCCAGTCGGCAACAGCCGGCCGCGCTCGGCGCCAATGACCACGTCGAATGCCGTTCATTGGCAGAGCAACTGGTGTGCGAGGCCAACGTGGTGCTGACGGCCAACGACCGCGAGCGCATCGAGCTGACCGACGACGTGAACGTCGGACAGCTCTCCTTCTCCATGTCCTATGGGCAGCGCGAGGCCCGGATCGTCACCAACATCGGTCACGACGTCGCCGTCGGTCACCTCTACGGGATCGGCTCACGGCATCTGGGCAACGTCGAGCTCACCGGTGCGGACCAGGTGGAGAAGCTGATCCTGCTGCTCATCGGAGACGGCCGGGAAGACGCCGATGACGTGGCCGTTCCGGAACCCGGAACGTTGGCACTGTGATCGCCGTCGCATCGACATTCTTTTGCTAATCCACCCGAGCCACCACTAGGAACCGGAGGCCGTTCGTGCAGTTCGAGCTTCGCCAGCAGGTCATCGAGCCTGTCCGCCAGACGTTCACACCCTTGATCAAGCGCTACGGCGATCGACCGGCAACCCGCTACGAGGAAGGTTCGGTCGGCATTCAGTCCACCGAGCACTTCCATTACCGGCCGTTGTGGGATCCGCAGCATGACATCTACGACGCCGACTACTCGGCGCTCAAGCTCGCCGACCCGGACGCCTACACCGACCCGCGGCAGTTCTACTACACACCGTATGTGGTGAACCGTGCCACGCTGCACGAGGCGTTCGGCCGCAATCTGAGCTATGTCGTGGACCGCGAACTGCTCACCAAAATGCCGCAGTCGTGGCAGGACCTCGTCACGAAAACGATTCTGCCACTGCGCTATTACGAGTCGGGCGCACAGCTGCTCAATGTCGAGGGCGGCCGGTTCGCCTACGGCACCACCATCGAACAGGTCTTCACCTACGCCTCGTTCGATCGGATCGGCAACGCCCAGATCCTCAGCCGGATCGGCATCGCGCTCGGCGAGAACTCCGATACGGTGCTGGCCACCACCAAGCCCGCATGGATCGACGACGCCAGCCTGCAGGGCCTGCGCCGGTTGATCGAGGAGCTGCTGGTCGAGCCGGACTGGGCGCTGTCGAACGTCGGCCTGGATCTGGCCGACCGGTTGATCTTCCCCTTGCTCACTGCGCATCTCGACGAGGCGGCCCTGTTGGGCGGCGCCGGCGCCTACAGCCTGCTGATCCAGCAGTTCGGTGTCTGGTGGAAAGACCAGCGCAAGTGGCTCGATCCGTTGATCAGCGCATGGGTCAACGATCCCGAGTACGGCAAGTCCAACACCGAGGTGCTGCAGGCGACGGTCGCCAAGCGCCTGCCGCAGATCGCCGCCGCCGTCATCGACCTGGCCCAAGAGATGGACTCCATCGCCGATGTGGGGGCCGAGAAGTTCGTCGCCAGCACTGTCGACTCCGTCAATGAGACGCTGCGCGCCAGCGGAATTGAGGCGTGACGTGACCACTGCGCGTGAGGTCGGCGTCGACTTGCAGGAGTCCGGCGAGGACGTCCGGCGCATGGTGGGGGCCATCGAGAAGGACAACCCCGGCATGCGGGTGACACATCTTCCCGGGCTGATCAAGGTGAACTCGCCGGGCAAACTCGTGATCAAGCGGGAGACCATCGAGGACGAACTGGGCCGCGAGTGGGAGACCCACGAGTTCCAGCTGTCGATTGTCTCCTACTACGGCAACATCAGCGACTACGACGACGACGAGATCGTCATCAGCTGGGATCACTAGGCACCAATGACCAACCTATTCAACGAATCTCGAAGGACATAGTGATGGCAAAGATGTCAATGAAGGCGCGATACTCGGCGCTGACCCGCGATCTGTCATGGGATCCCACCTACGTGGGCGAGGACGACATGTTCCCGCACACAACCTTTGAGGGCATCAAGGTTCACGACTGGTCGAAGTGGGAGGATCCGTTCCGCCTCACGGTGGACTCCTATTTCAAGTACCAGGCCGAGAAGGACAAGCGGCTCTACGCTGTGCTCGACGGGTTCGCCCAGTCGCAGGGGCACCTGAGCCTGACCGACGCCCGCTACCTCAACGCGATGAAGCTGTTCCTCCAGGGCGTGACCTCGCTGGAGTACACCGCGCATCGGCACTTCGCCTACCTCGGACGCGAACTCAACGGTGCGGGACCGCGTTTCGCGGCGCTGTGCCAGTCGCTCGACGAGATGCGGCACGCCCAAACCCAGATCCACACGCTATCGAACTACAACAAGTACTACAGCGGACTGCATAACGCCTTCGAGCAGTTCGACCGCGTCTGGTACCTGTCGGTGCCCAAGTCGTTCTTCGAGGATGCCGTCACGGCCGGGCCGTTCGAGTTCTTGATCGCCATCGGGTTCTCGTTCGAGTACCTGCTGACCAACTTGTTGTTCGTCCCGTTCATGAGCGGCGCGAGCTTCAATGGTGACCTGTCGACCATGACATTCGGCTTCTCCGCGCAGAGCGACGAGAGCCGGCACATGACATTCGGTTTGGAGGCCATCAAGTTCCTGCTCGAGCAGGACGAAGCCAACGTGCCTATTGTCCAGGCCTGGATCGACAAGTGGTTCTGGCGCGGGTATCGGCTGACGTCGCTGATCGCCGGAATGATGGATTACATGCTGCCCAAGAAGGTCATCAGCTGGAAAGAGGCCTTCGAGCTGTACTTCGAAAAGCAAATGTTGAACGGGCTTTTCCCGGATCTGGCGTACTACGGCATCAAGCCGCCCCGCCACGTCGAGCACGCGATCGCGGAGAAGGACATCTACAGCCATCAGGTGTACTGGACGCTCTATCAGTTCTCCTTCGCAGCTGCGTTCACGACCACCATCCCCGAACCCGAGGAGATGGCGTGGTTCTCCGAGCAGTACCCGGGAACGTTTGATTCCATCTACCGGCCCAAGTGGGAGAAGGCCGCTCGCATCGCAGAGGACGGCGGCCGGTTCTTCTTCCAGGGATTGCCGCAACTGTGCCAGGTGTGCCAACTCCCGATGTTCATGACCGAGCCCGGTGATCCGAACAAGGTGTGCCAGCGCGGCAGCGACTTCGAGGGTGAGCATTACAACTTCTGCTCGGACGGTTGCCAGTGGATCTTCGAGCGAGAGCCGGAGAAGTACGTTCAGGCCTGGTTGCCGGTTCACCAGATATTCCAAGGTAATTGCGGCGGTCCGAGCGTCCCGGAGGTCCTCGAGTGGTACGGCCTCCAAGACGGGGACGGCGGCGAGTATCTGGGTTCCGTCGACAACCAGAACTGGGTCGGCTGGCACAGCGGTTCCGGTGTCGAGACCGCGAAAGTGGTTGGCTGACATGAGTGTGCGGGCAATCGGTGAATACAAGTTCCCGTCGCGCTCACGCGCCGAGTTGTATGGCGACGACCAACTTGTCCACGTCTGGTGGCGTGACAACACCTTCCTCGCATCGGCCGCGACCTTCCGGGTTCCCAAGGCGATGCCGTTCGGCGAGTTCGTCACCGGCGTCGTGGAGCCCTGGGCCGCATCCGATCCCGATTTCGAACCGGGCTCCGAACGTGACTGGTTCATCGACGACAACCCGGTGCGGGTCCGTGCCGATGCGTCGTTGACCGAACTCGGTATCGGCCACAAACACACCGTGTCGTTTCAGGTCGGCTGACGTGCCTGCGGTGTCGGTCGAGGGCTACGACGTGGAGGTCGAGACCCGCCCGGGTGAGCCCATTCTCGGAGCTCTCTGTCGGCGGGGTTACACCTACAAGTTCGGCTGCCGGCGCGGAGGCTGCGGGGTGTGCAAAGTGCACCTCGTCTCGGGCGAGGTGGCCTACCCCAAGACCGTAGCCGAAACCGTTCTCCCTGATAGCGATCGAGACGGCGGTGTGTGTCTGAGCTGCCGGGCAGTTCCCGTCACCGACGTTGTCATCCGACTCGACGCCGAGGACCAACTTCGCCGAGTCGGAATCCTGCCATTCCTCAGCGGAATCAAGTCAGCACCAGGTCAGTGAAAGGAACCACAGTCCAATGAGCGTCATGCGTCTGGGATATGTCCATGCCCGAGTCACCGATATGGACGACGCACTCAGTCATTACTGCCACACCTTGGGCATGCAGAAAGTCGCCGAGCAGCCCGGGAAGGTGTTCCTGAAGGCCTGGGACGAGTACGACCATCACTCGGTGGTCCTCGAGGACGGCGGCGTCGGCTTGGTCAAGCTCGGCTACAAGGTCGAACGCCCCGAGGACATCGAGATCTATGAGAAGCGCGCCCAGGCGTTCGGGGTCATCACCGAACGGATGAGCAAGGGCGAGAACCTCGCTGTCAGTGACGGATTGCGTATCGTGCTGCCGTCCGACCACGTTGTGGAGCTGTATCACGAGGCCGAACAAACCGGCACCGCCACCGGGGTCCTCAATCCGGAGGCCTGGCCGCGCGACCTCGTCGGTGTCGGTGTTCCCCGGATCGACCACGCTCTGCTGACTGCCGAGGAGCCCGACACCGTCGAGCGCTTCTTCAAAGAGGTGCTCGACTTCCGGCCCGCGGAGCGGTGGTTGACCGACCACTCCGACGATGGCCAGCTGCTCGGCACGTGGCTGTTCTGCTCGAACACCCCGCATGACATCGCCATCATCAAGGGGCCGAACAGCAAGCTCCACCACTTCGCCTTCCAGTTGGGCGATTGGAATGAGATTCTGCGGGCCGGCGACCTGTTCTCGATGGACGACGTGTCGGTCGACATGGGGCCGACTCGGCACGGCATCACCCGCGGCCAGACGATCTACTTCTTCGATCCCTCTGGCAATCGCAATGAGGTCTTCGCGGGCGGCTATCTGACCTACCCGGACTTCCCGACGATCACCTGGACCAACGCCGAAAAAGGAATCTTCTATCACGGCCGCGAGATCAACGAGCGCTTCACCACCGTGGTCACCTAGAGCGTGGCCGTCGATGCGGCAGCCGTCGTCGCTGTCCCAACACTCACTCTGTCCGGCGCACAGCGGGTGCTCGACGCAAGCCTGAGGGCGGCCGACGAACTCGCAGTGGCGGTGTGCGTGGCCGTCACCGACCGGGCGGGTCATCTACTTGCTTTCGCCCGGATGGACGGCGCGGCCCTGTTGTCGGTGTCCATCGCGCAGGACAAGGCCTACACGGTGGCGGCATTCGGCGGCCTGGCCACCCATGAGTGGTTCAGCGTGATCGAGGACGAGCCGGCGCTGCTGCACGGCATCGTCAAGACCGACCGGCTGATCGTCTTTGCCGGCGGTGTCCCGGTGCGCTCGGGCGGCCTCCTCGCCGGTGCGGTCGGGGTCAGCGGTGGAAGTGCAGAGCAGGACCGCGCCATCGCCGAGTCCGGCGCAGCCGCACTTCACTAGGGCTTTCGGAGCCCGGTCCGTATAGCGGAACGCTGCTATGAGCCAGGCCGGTCCGGCCGGACGATCGTGAGGTGACCCACACCCACACGATCACCGTCGAACCGCTCGGAGTCGAGGTGTCCTGCCGGGAGGACCAATCCATCCTCGAGGCGTGCCTGCGCCAGGGGGTCAACCTGCCCCACGCCTGTACCCACGGCACCTGCGCCACCTGCAAGGTCGAGGTCGTCGAAGGAGACGTCGATCTCGGCGAAGCGTCGGCGTTCGCGCTGCTGGACTCCGAGCGCGCCGAGGGTAAGGCGCTGATCTGCACCGCACGCCCCAAGAGCGACGTCACCATCGAGGCCGATGTCGAAGAGGAAGACGGTGTGGTCTTCCACTCGGTGCGCGACTTCAACGCGACTGTCACGCTGCTCGAGGACTGCGCCAACGACATTCGCCGCGTCGAACTTGCACTCGACGGCACAATCGAGCTCAACCCCGGTCAGTACGTCCAGGTACGGATCCCGGGGCATGCGGTGACCCGCAGCTGGTCGGTGGCCACACCGCCGGCGAGCAAGGACAAGCTCGAACTCCACATCCGGCGTACGGCCGGTGGGCTGGCCACCGACGGCTGGGTGTTCGCAGGGCTCGCCGAGGGCGACGAGGTCACACTGTCCGGGCCGTACGGCCGATTCTTCCTGCGCGAGCAGCGCGCCGAACCGGCCATCCTGATCGGCGGCGGTACCGGTCTCGCGCCGCTGAAGGCCATGGTGCGCCACGTTCTGGAAACCGGTGCCCCGCAGCGCTTGTACCTCTATCACGGCGCCCGGACCCAGGCCGACCTCTACGACGTCGACTACTTCACCGAGCTGGCGGCAGGCTCCGGCGGGCAGTTCAGCTATCGGCCGGTGCTGTCGCAGGAGGAGGTGCACGGTATCCGACACGGTAACGTGACCGAGGCGGTCGACGTCGACTTCGAGACCTGCGCGGGCCATGTCGCCTATCTGTGTGGGCCGCCACCGATGGTGGAAGCGGCCCTGAAGATGCTGATGGGTAAGCGGCTGTTTCCCCGTGACATCTACCGCGAGGACTTCTTCGACAGCTCCGACAAGTCCGGCGGCGGCATACGCAGCCCCCTGCTGAGGACCTCGTGACCATGCTCGCGGCACCGGAGATCGGAAAAGCCGTTGTCGCGAACGGCATTTCGACGAACTACCTGGAAGTCGGCACCGGCGAACCCGTGGTGTTCGTCCACGGCTCCGGGCCTGGTGTGACGGCCTACGCCAACTGGCGACAGACGCTTTCCGCCCTGGCCGACCGGTTCCACTGTTATGCCCCCGACATGGTCGGCTTCGGGTTCACCGACCGTCCCGTCGGGTTCAGCTACACCCTGCAGAACTGGGTCGACCAACTGGCGGGCTTTCTCGACGCCCTCGGGCTCGAGAACGTGTCAGTCGTTGGAAACAGCTTCGGCGGGGCGGTGGCGCTCCGGCTGGCGGTAACCCACCCGGAGCGGGTCAAGCGTCTGGTCCTGATGGGCAGCGTCGGCGTTGCGTTCCCCATCACCGAAGCGCTGGAGGCGGTATGGGGCTACCAGCCGTCGCCGGACGCCATGCGCCGGATGCTCGACTACTTCGCCTACTCCCGTGAACTCGTCACCGACGAGTTGGCCCAGGTGCGCTACGAGGCCAGTATCCGGCCGGGATTCCAGGAGTCGTTCGCCGCGATGTTCCCCGCTCCCCGGCAGCGCTGGGTGGACGCGCTGAGCACCCCGCAGGAGCAGATCGCCGCGCTGACGTTGCCGACTCTGATCGTGCACGGTCGCGACGACAAGGTCATTCCGCTGGCGACTTCGCTGCGGCTGCATGAACTGATCGATGACTCCGAGCTGCACGTGTTCGGCCGGTGCGGCCACTGGACCCAGATCGAGCGGTCGGGACCGTTTGCCGCGCTGGTGGCGGACTTCCTGTCCCGAGTTCCGTGAGCGATCAACGCCAAACCCGTATGGAGGTAATTCACGTGGTTCATACTTTGCACGCAAGTCACGCGACGGGAGCAGGTATGAGCATTGCCGACCGAGCTCGGCCCGGACCGCTGGTGACCCCCCGGCATCGTGACGATGCTCTGAAGTCGGTTGCCAACGCGCTCGACGTACTCGACTGCTTCATGAGCGACGACGAGCTCGGCGTGTCCGAATTGGCGCGCAGCCTGGGAGTCGCCAAGAGCAGCGCCCACCGGATGCTGTCCACCTTGGCCGGCCGCGGGTTCGTCGAGCAGAACCCCGACACCGGCCGCTACCGGCTGGGCCTGCATCTCTATGAGCTCGGCCAGCTCTCGGTGAGCCGCAGCCGACTGCGCCAGGCCGCCCTGCCGATCATGGAGGACTTGCGGCAGCGCACCGGCCACACCATCCACCTCGGTATCGCCGACGGCTGCGATGTGGTTCACCTGGAACGCCTGCAGTCCCGCGAGGGCCTCGACATCTTCGACACCCTGCCCGAGCGTCGGTTCCCCACGCATTGCTCGGCCACGGGCAAGGTGCTGGCGGCCTTTGACCCCGCCGTCGCCGAGGCGCGGCGCCGTGCCTCGTTCCCGCCGATCACACCCAACTCGGTCCGCAGCGTCGAGGAGTGGGACGCCACGCTGGCCAAGATCCGGCGGGCTGGGGTGGCCATCAACCGTGACGAGGTCGCCAGCGGCGCCATGTCGGTGGCGGCCCCGATCTACGACGGCACCGGGCGGGCCCGGGCCGCGCTGTCGATCGTGGGCCGCACCGAGGTGATGGACCGCTGCGAGCAACAGTTCACCCGCCTGGTGGTGGAGGCCGCGCGCCGATTGGGCCGCCTCGTGCCGTGGGGGACCTAGGCGCGAGTCGACGTCGCCATGTTGAGCATCGAGGACTTCTTCACCGACGAGTGGTATCCGGGCTTCACCCCGTCATTCGGCCACTCGCCCTACATCGTCGAACCGTTCCGCAGCTTCACCGCCGCCGACAAGGACCGATTCTGGTTCCTTGACTTTCACTGGGCGCGCGGCCTCACGCCGCTCGGGATGATCTGGAACGAGGACGGCTATTCCTGGGGCACTCAGTGGGCGGCTGAGCAGATGCCCTTGCCGCAGGGCCGCGGGATGACACAGCGGATCGCGGGCACCCACACCTACGCCGCGGTCGTGCCGGTTCGCAACAAGCGGGAGATCGCCGCCAGGGACCGGCGCATGCGGGCCTACCTGCCGGGCTTTCTGGACCGATTCGACCTGATCTGGCGTCAGCGGCGCGCTGAGATCGAAATAGGTTGGCAGTCAATGGCTTCCCGCGACATATCGGCGCTCTCCGACGACGAACTCGCGATGATGCTGGTGGAGGCGCGCTGCTACTACCGGCGCCTCTTCGAGATCCATTTCGAGATGATGTACCCCCTGCTGTCCAATTATCTCGGGTTCCGCGGTGTGTGCCGCGAGCTTGGTTTCGACGCGGGTACCGTCGCCAGGTTCCTACAGGGCTACGAAACCAAGATCAGCGAAACCGACAGGGCGCTGTGGCAACTCGCGGCTGACGCCCGGTCCGGTGGGTTGGACATGGTGTTCGCCGCGACCCCGCCCGACGGGTTGGCCGTCGCGCTCGGACGTTCCGACGCCGGGCGAGCTTGGCTGGGCCGGCTCTCCGATTTCCTCGGTGTCTACGGTTACCGCACGGCAGGCACCGCTGATGTCGCTCTGCCGAGCTGGATGGAAGACCCGACGCCGGTGCTGGGCACTGTCGCGGAGTTCTTGCGCCAGGATCATCCCCACGACTTCGACGCCGCGCATGCGGCTGCTGTGGAGGAACGCGAGACCGCGATCGACGAGGCGCGTGGCCGGCTGACCCGCCGGGAGCAGCAGGTGTTCGACGCCGGCTTGATCTCGGTGCAGCATGCGAACTTTCCGTGGTGGCAGGACGACCACAACTACTACATCGACCTGCGTGCTTCTCTTCCGGTGCGCTGGGTGGCGCTGGAACTGGCCGAGCGGTTGGGCACCGATTGCTACGACGACACGATGTTCCTGTTCTGGCCGGAGTTACTCGACATCGCCGAACGGCAGCGCGGCTACTACGGGATGCAGAAGACGATCGAGGCGCGCAGGCAGTACTTCGACCACTGGCATGGCCGTCGTGCGGAGATGCCGAAGATGCTGGGCGCGGTGCCCGAAGCCATCGATGACCCGCTGTTGATCGAAATCTATGGACTGGATCGCGGTTACATGGAGGCAGTGCGGGCCGAGGCCGCCGGTGTGCGGGTCACCACGTTGCACGGCATACCCGCCGCGCGGGGCACCGCACGCGGCCGTGCCAAGGTCATCCGTGAAGCGGGTGATCTCGACAAGCTCAGTTCAGGTGACATCCTGGTCTGTGAATCAACCTCGGCTAGTTGGACATTGGCGTTCAGCTGGATTGCCGGGTGTGTATGCGACAGCGGCGGCACCCTGTCGCATGCGGCAATCGTCGGCCGCGAATACGGCGTGCCGACCGTGACCGCGTGCGGCGTGGCCACTTCCACCATCCGAGATGGCGACGACGTTCAAGTCGACGGTGCGACGGGCACCGTCACAATCCTGAGGGGCGCGCAATGAGCACCGTTATCAACCTCGCGCAGGCCAACACCGACAACGCCGGACCGAAGATGGGCAGGCTGGGGGAGCTCATCCGGCAAGGCATCGACGTGCCGCCGGGATTCGTGGTGACTCCGTCGGCATACGAGGGCAGCTCCGACGGAGTGGGTGAGAGCCTGGCCGCCGAGATCGCCGCCGCCTATGAGGGATTGTGCGGTGGGACCGACAGGCCTGTGGTTGTCCGCAGTTCAGCGGTCGACGAGGACGGGGCCAAGGCCAGCTTCGCCGGGATCTACGAGAGCTTCCTGGGGGTGCGGGGTGCTGATCAGGTCGTGGCCACGGTAGAGGCGTGCTGGTCGGGTCTGCACAGTGAACGTGCGGTGGCCTACCGTGAGCGGCTGGGCGCGAATCACCCGAATCCGTCGATGGCCGTCGGGGTGATGCTGATGGTGCCTGCCCGCAGCTCGGGGGTCGCGTTCACCGTCGACCCCGTCACCGGTCGTGACGACCGGTTGGTCATCGAAGGCAGCTGGGGCTTCGGGGAGCCCGTGGTTCAGGGTGTGGTCAATCCGGACCGGATCGAAATTGCCGATGATGGCCGCGTTCTGCGCTACGAGACCGGCGACAAGAAGATCGCCCTGGTGTACAGCGAAGACCGGCGGATGCAACACGTCGAGTTGCCCGCTGACCAAGCGCTGACCGCGGCCCTGACCACCGATGAGGCCGTCGCGCTGGCGGATCGGGTGCGTGCCGTCGCGGACTTGGCCGGCCAGCCGGTCGATTGCGAATGGGTCCTCGACGACTCGGCCCGGGTGTGGATCGTGCAGTGGCGCTCGATCACCGCGCTACCGGTCACCGGTGCCCCGTTGTGGGACCCCGCGGAATACGCGGCCCGATACGCGTTCAGGTCGGCCTGAGCGAGTAGGGCGAGCGTTCCGCGGCTCGGAACACGTCGCCTGGGTGGCCTGCGGGCTGCATAGAGTCCGTTGCGTGCAGTACGCCGGAACCGGGCTCGTCCCCGGCACAGCCGAGGCCATCGACGAATCGGTTCGAGCCCTGTTGGCGGCCTACCGAACCGGTGAGCCTGTCGCCCCGCTCGTGTCGAGCTTCCCCGGGCTGACCATCGACGACGCCTACCGGATCCAGCTGGCCCAGGTCGCTGTCTGGGTGGGTGGGGGTCGTCGAGTGCTGGGCCGCAAGGTGGGGCTGACCAGCCCGGCCATGCAGACCCAGATGAACGTGGCACAGCCGGATTTCGGGCATCTGATGGATGACATGTTCTTCCCCGAGCACGTCCCGATTCCCGCCGCCCGTTTTCTGCAGCCTCGGGCTGAACCTGAGGTCGCTTTCGTGCTCGGCCGCGACCTAGCCGGGCCGGGGGTGACCGTGGCGGCCGCCGCTGCGGCTGTCGCTTTCGCGCTGCCCGCGCTCGAGATCATCGACTCGCGAATCGCCGAGTGGCAGATCGGAATCGTCGACACCATCTCCGACAACGCCTCGAGTGGCGGCGTGGTGCTGGGTAGTACAGCTCGCCGAATCGGGGAGGTTGACTTGCGGCTGGGAGGGTGTGTCCTGCACCGCAACGGTGAAATCGCCGGAACCGGGGCCGGCGGTGCGGTGTTGGGTTCACCGCTGAACTCCCTTGCCTGGCTGGCCAATACGCTCGGCGAACGAGGCGAGGCCCTGCACGCCGGCCAAGTGATCCTGCCCGGGTCTATCACGGCGTCCATTCCGTTCCAACCTGGCGATGTCATCACCGCGACGTTGGCCGGTCTGGGCTCGGTCACCGCGGTCATCGCCGCAGATGGGGAGCAGTCGTGACCACAGCGTGGTCGGTCGAGCGGGCCGCAGCCGAACTGTTGGCCGCCGAGGACGGCCGGTTCGATCGCGATCCGATCACCGACGAGTGGCCCGACCTAGACGTCGGCACCGCCTACGCCATCCAGAACGAGACCCTGCGCCGGCGCGAGGCGCGCGGCGAGAAACTGATCGGTGTGAAGCTCGGGCTGACCAGCCGGGCTAAGCAGCGTCGGATGAACGTCGACGCGCCGCTGGTCGCCTGGCTGACCGACGCGATGATTCTGCCTGCGGGGGAGCCGGTTCGGCAGGATCTGCTGATACACCCGCGGGTCGAGCCCGAGATCGTCTTCGTCATGAAGAGCCGGCTCAGCGGGCCGGGTGTGACCGCGGCGCAGGCACTGACGGCGGTCGAGGCGGTCTACGCCGGCGCGGAGGTCATCGACTCGCGTTACCGGGATTTCCGCTTCACCCTCACCGATGTCATCGCCGACAATGCCTCGTCGGGCGCCTTCATCCTCGGTCCTGTAGCCCGTGACCCGTACGACATCGACCTGGCTTTGGAAGCTGTCCTCGTGGAAGCTGATGGCAAGGTGGTCGATTCGGCGACCGGCGCTGCGGTACAGAACCATCCGGCCGAAGCACTCGCCCTGGCTGCCAATGACCTTGGCCGCCGCGGCAAGGCCATCGAGCCGGGGCAGATTGTGCTGACCGGGGGGATGACCGACGCGCTGCCCGCCGGTCCGGGGAGCCGCACGGCATTCCACTTCACCACGCTGGGTTCAATCTTCATCTCCGGAGGACAGTGATGCCACTCGTGCAGGTCACCTTGGCGCAGGGCAGAAGCCCTGAGCAGCTTCGGGCATTGATCAGCAAGATCACCGCCGCAGTGTCAGAGGCGGTCGACGCGCCGCAACAGAACATCCGCGTCGTGCTCTACGAGGTGCCCAAGACCCATTGGGCGGCAGGCGATGTGACGTTGCAGGAGCGCGCGAACCAGGAGAAGTCATGACGGATCTGCCGTTCTTCGGCCATGTGATCGACGGCGTCGAATCCTCACCGGACGCCGGGGAGTATTTCGACTCCATCAATCCCTGGACACGTAAGCCATGGGCTCACATCGCCCTGGGGGGTAGGCCGGAGGCTGACGCCGCCGTGGCCGCCGCCCGCCGCGCCTTCGACGAAGGCCCCTGGCCCCATATGGGTTTCGCGCAGCGGGGACGACTGCTCAACCGGCTTGCCGACCTGCTCGAAGAGCACACCGACGAGCTTGCCCTGGCCGACTCCCGCGATATGGGCAAGCCTGTCACCCAGGCCCGCCACGACGTCGCGCGTTCGGCAATGAACTTCCGGTTCTTCGCCGACCACGCGCGGCTCTCCACCGGGGAGACTCTGCCGATGGATTCGGGCCACCACAGTTACACCCGCTTCGAGCCGGCCGGTGTGGTGTCGGCCATCGCGCCGTGGAACTTCCCGCTGATGCTGGAGACCTGGAAGATCGCCCCGGCGCTGGCATGGGGGAACACCGTCGTCCTCAAACCGGCCGAGGACACCCCCGCCTCGGCGACGATCATGGCCCGGTTGGCACAGGAGGCCGGGCTGCCCCCCGGCGTGCTCAATGTGGTGCACGGGTTCGGGCCGGACTCGGCCGGGCAGGCGCTCACCGAGAACCCGGACGTCAACCGGATCACCTTCACCGGCGAGTCGGGCACTGGGCGCATCATCGCCAAAGCTGCTGCCACCAATCTGATTCCGATCAGTCTGGAACTCGGCGGCAAGGGTGCCAACATCGTGTTCGCCGACGCAGACATCGACAACGCCGTGTCCTGGTCGATTCAGGCGATCTTCCGCAATGCCGGTCAGGTCTGTCTGGCCGGCAGCCGGCTGTTCGTGCACCGCGACATCTACGACGAGTTCCTCGAGCGCTACGTCGGGGCCGCCGAGAAGATGGTGATCGGCGACCCGGCCGACGACGGCACCGAGTTCGGACCGCTTGCCTCCGAGGAGCATTACACGAAGGTCTGCCGCTACCTGGACCTGGTGGAGAGCGAGGGCGGCAAGATCCGGACCGGTGGCCGCGGCGAGGGCTGGGTGGTCAAGCCGACCGTCGTGACCGACCTCACCGACACTTCGCGGCTGGTCTGTGAAGAGATCTTCGGCCCCGTCGTGGCGGTGTTGCCGTTCGACACCGAACGCGAGGCCGTCGCCCGCGCCAACAGCACCCACTACGGTCTCAACGCGATGATCTTCACCGAGAACCTCAACCGTGCGCACCGGGTGTCGGCCCAGCTGAGCGCCGGAACCGTCTGGGTGAACTGCTTTTTCATCCGCGACCTGCGTGCCCCGTTCGGCGGGGTCGGAGATTCCGGTATCGGACGCGAGGGCGGAAACTTCAGCCGGGAGTTCTTCACCGAACCCAAGGCGGTTGTCATGCAAATCGACACCGACGCCGGATAGGCGTCAGGTCAGCCGAAGCTGTCGTACCGGATCCGGTCGAGCTGGACGCCGGCCGCCTTGAGCTGGCCGGTGACGGCGTTGGTCATCACCGGGGGCCCTGCGACGTAGAAGTCGGCGTTGGACAGACCCTCGAGCATCGGCTCGAGCGCGTGGGTCACCAGTCCCTCGACGCCTGACCACCCCTGGTGAGCGGTCGTCAGTGCACCGATCAGTTCGGCGTCGGGAAGTTCGAGAACCAGATCGGCCAGCTCCTGCCAGCACACCAGTTCGTCGCGGATGCTGGCGCCGTACACCACCCGCACCGGCCGGCTGTCGTGATCGGCGGCCAGGCGGCGCAACATGCCCAGAATCGGTGCGATCCCGGTGCCTCCGGCGACCAAACACGCCGGAGCCGTGGAGTCGCGAATCCACATGTCGCCGTATGGCATTTCGAGTTGCACCACCGCTCCCGTCGGCAGCGCGGAGACTGCTTCGCTGCCGGCGCGTCCGGCGTAACGCTTCATGATGAACTCGACCTGCTGTGAGCCCGGTCGGTTCGACATCGAGTAACAACGGCGCAGGCTATTCCCGACGTCGATCACGGCGTGCTGGCCTTCGTGGAATGCCACCGGCCGGTCGGTGGTGAACCGGAGGCGGAAGATCGCGGGGCCGATCTCGTCGCGATCGGTGAGCACGGCCGCGTGGCGCCCGGTCTCGCGTCCCTTGCGGGGGCTGGTCTCGACCCACGTCGGCTTGACCACCAGGTCGGACTTTGCGGTGCTCTGGCAGGCCAGGATCCGGGATCGCCGCGCATCGCGCGGACTGATCGAGGGGGCTTCGCTGAACAGCGTCTCGGCCTCGCCCTCGACGAGGGTCATCTTGCAGGTGCCGCAGCTTCCCCAGCCGCACTCGAACGGAACCCAGACCCCGGCTCGTAGTGCCGCGCCCAGAATTCGCTCGCCCTCGAGGACCTCGAAGCACGTGTCGGTGCCGGCAACGGAGACGCGGTGGACAACATCGTCTGCCATCCCAAAACTCTGGCAAGCCGCGGTAGGTGGCCGGGCGATCGTTCCGCTACCCGGAACGCTCGGCGGCGACGCCCACTAAACCGGGACGAACTCCACGTCGGAGAGCGCCACGGCATCATCGCGCGACGGAACGGTGACGACACCGACGAAGCGGCCGTCCTCTTTCCAGATGCTGGCCTTGATGGTCTCGCCCGGCAACACCACGCCGGCGAAGCGGGCCCCATAGGTCTTCACCTGGGTCGCGTCACCGTCCACGAGCGTGTCGACCAGCGCCTTGCAGGTCATGCCGTAGGTGCACAGTCCGTGCAGGATAGGCCGCGGAAAGCCTGCGGCCGCGGCGAATTCGGGGTCGGAGTGCAGCGGATTGCGATCGCCACACATCCGGTACAGCAGCGCCTGCTGCGGCGACACCGGGATCGAGATCTCGTAGTCCGGTGCACGATCCGGTGCGGCCACCGACGTCGACGGTCCGCGCTCGCCGCCAAACCCGCCCTCGCCGCGGGCGAAGATCGACCGCTTGCTGGTCCACAGCAGACTGCCCGCCGGGTCGGTCACCGTCATCTCGCTGACGATGACCGCGGCCTTGCCCTTGTCCCAGATCTCGGTGAACTTCTGCACCGACCGACCGGTGCCACTCGGCGGAATCGGAGCTGCCACCGTCACCGCCTCGCTGGCGTGCAGCACCTTGCTCAGCTCGATGTCGATACCGGGGAACTTCACCGTCGGCGCCTCGGTCATGTGGAAGCTGGCCGCCACACTGCTGAACGTCGGCAGCACCTGCGGGGTGCCGTCGGTCAGATAGCGCAACTCGCGCGGGTCCATCGGATCGGAGCCCGCGCCCAGGCCGAGGTGATAGAGCTGCACGTCGCTGCTCGTCCAGGAGAACTCGATGGGGTCCAGCTCGGCGCCGAGCGCCACGTCGAGATCGATTGGCATGTCAGCCCTTTCTTGTGCCCGATGTCGCCGGCCCGGCGGCTCCGGCAATGTCGAGTGCGGCCAGGTAGCCGAAGGTCATCGCGGGACCGATGGTGCCACCCGGGCCGGGATAGGTGTGACCCATCACCGGCGAGCTGACATTACCGGCAGCATAGAGGCCTTCGATGACCGAGCCGTCGTCTCGCAACGCACGGCCGTTGACGTCGGTGCGGATACCGCCCTTGGTGCCCAGATCGCCGGGCACCATCTTCGCCGCGTAGAACGGTCCGTGCTTGATCTCACCCAGGTTCGGATTGGGCTTGTTGGTCGGGTCGCCGTAGTAGCGGTCGTAGGCGCTCTCGCCGCGGTGGAAGTCCTCGTCGACGCCGGAGCGGGCGAAGCCGTTGAACCGCTCGACCGTGCCCAGGAACGAATCGGCCGGCAGGCCGGTCTTCTCGGCCAGCTCAGCGAGGGTGTCGGCCTTGACGATCACACCCGATTCCATCCACTTCTTCGGAATGCGCTGTCCGGGTTGCAGTCCGGCGAAGATGAACCGATCGCGGTACTGCTGGTCGAACACCAGCCACGCCGGGACGTTCTCGCCGGGGCCGGCTCCCTGGCCGTACTCGCCGCCGTACATGTGATGGCAGGCCTCGACGTAGGGCATCGACTCGTTCATGAACCGCTTGCCCGACAGGTTGACGATGATCGAACCGGGGGAGTTGCGTTCCGAGAGTGCGAACCAGGGGGAGCCGACCAGCGGAACCGTCGGCCCCCACCAGGCGTCTTCCATCAATTCCAGTGCGGCGCCGAGCTTCTCGGCGGCAGCGATGCCGTCGCCGGTGTTGGCGACCGCGCCGACGGTCCATTCCGTGGTGATCGGCGCGCGCTGGTACTTGATGCGCATCTGCTCGTTGTGCTCGAAGCCGCCGCTGCCCAGGATGACCGCGCGGCGGGCCCGGATCAGCTGCGGGTCAGCGGCTTCCGGCCCGGTCATGTCGCGGACATAGATACCCCGGACCACGCCGTCCTCGACGTAGAGGTCGGTCAGGGCGGTGTTCAGCAGAACCGGCACGCCGGCTTTCTGCAGACCGATCCGCAGCGGTGCGATCAGTGCCCGGCCCATGCCCACGAGGTTCTTGCCACGCGCCGAGGCCCACATGGTGCGCGCACCGACCTTCAGACTGCGCAGCACGCCGCGGGGATGGCGCTTGAGCTGATTGAGGCGGACATAATCCTGTTGCATGACAACGACGTTGAGGGGCACCTTGCCGTACGCCGGCTCCAGTAACTTCTCGTCGGCGCCGAGCTTCTTGGCATCGAAGGGCTTGGGCTCGATCGAGCGTCCACCCGGGCGTCCTCCCGGGGCCTCGGGGTAGTAGTCCGAGTAGCCCGGCACCCAGCACATCTTGAGCGGGGTGTGCTTGAGCACGAACGACATCATCTCCGGACCGCGATCCAGGTACGTATCGATGCGCTCGGGCTCGACCACGTCACCGATGATGTGGTGCAGGTAGGTGCGGGCAGCTTCTCGCGTATCGGTCACGCCGTCACGCTTGAGGATCTCGTTGTTCGGAATCCACACCCCGCCGCCCGAGCGCGCGGTTGAGCCACCGAAGTGTGCGGCCTTCTCCACGAGGACCGTGGATAGTCCCTGGTGGGCCGCGGTAAGGGCGGCCACCATGCCGGCGGCACCGCTTCCGACGACGACGACGTCGAACTCCTGAGCTGTCATACTAGAACACGTTATAGAATTGCCCCGTCCGGGCGCTACTGACCCCGCCTTTCCGGTCAGCGGAACGCTTAGCCCATGGGGTTCCGGACGGCACTAGAATCGCCTGCACCGGGCGTCGTTCGCCCCGGTCATACCAATGAGGGGACAGCCGGGAATGCTGAGTGTTGCCACGCGCGCAGAACTTGCCGCAGAGCTGGCCGAGGCGGAGCGCAGCCGTGTGCCGATGACACCACTGACCGCCAATCACCCCGATATCGACGTCGTCGACGCCTACGAGATCCAGCTCATCAACATCCGCCAGCGCATCGCCGAGGGCGCCCGGGTGGTCGGCCACAAGGTGGGCCTCTCCTCGGAGGCGATGCAGAAGATGATGGGCGTCGACGAGCCGGACTACGGCCATCTGCTCGCCGACATGGAGGTCTTCGAGGACAAGCCGGTGCCGGCCGGACGCTTCCTGTTCCCGCGCGTCGAGGTCGAGGTCGGGTTCATCCTCGCCGACGACCTGCCCGGTGAGGGGTGCACGGAGGACGATGTGCTGGCCGCCACCGCGGCGTTCGCCCCGTCCATCGAACTGATCGACACCCGGATCAAGGACTGGAAGATCGCCCTGTGCGACACGATCGCCGACAACGCGTCCTCGGCCGGTTTCGTGCTCGGCAAGGGGCGCGTCTCGCCCAAGGACATCGATATTCAGGGCATCGACGCGGTGCTCACCCGCAATGGTGAGGTGGTGGCCGAGGGCCGCAGCGATGCCGTTCTCGGCAACCCGGTCACCGCCGTGGCGTGGCTGGCCCGCAAGGTCGACAGCTTCGGCGTGCGCCTCAAAGCCGGCGACATCGTGTTGCCGGGATCGTGCACCAGGGCCATCGACTGCCGCCCTGGCGACCAGTTCGTCGCCGACTTCGCTGGGCTGGGTTCAGTCCGGCTGTCATTCGAGTAAGAGGAGCGTCCACATGGGCCAGAAAAGCTCGGTAGCCATCGTCGGGTCAGGCAATATCAGCACCGATCTGCTGTACAAGCTCCTTCGCTCGGAGTGGCTCGAGCCGCGGTGGATGATCGGCATCGACCCGGACAGCGAAGGCCTGGCGCGGGCCCGCAAGCTCGGGCTGGAGACCAGCCACGAAGGTGTCGACTGGCTGCTCGCCCAGTCGGAGAAGCCGGATCTGGTGTTCGAGGCCACCAGTGCCTACGTGCACAAGGCCGCCGCGCCGCGCTACGCCGAGGCCGGCATCCGGGCGATCGACCTGACGCCGGCCGCCGTCGGCCCCGGTGTCATCCCGCCGGCGAATCTGCGCGCGCACCTGGATGCCCCCAACGTCAACATGGTCACCTGCGGTGGCCAGGCCACCATCCCGATGGTCTACGCGGTGAGCCGCGTCGTGGACGTGCCGTACGCGGAGATCGTCGCCTCGGTGTCGTCGGCGTCGGCCGGTCCGGGCACCCGGGCCAACATCGACGAGTTCACCAAGACAACCAGCGCCGGCGTCGAGGTCATCGGTGGCGCCAAGCGCGGCAAGGCGATCATCATCCTGAACCCGGCCGATCCGCCGATGATCATGCGCGACACCATCTTCTGCGCCATTCCCGAGGACGCCGACCACGACGCGATCACGCAGTCGATCAAGGATGTCGTCGCCGAGGTGCAGACCTATGTGCCCGGCTACCGGTTGCTCAACGAGCCGCAGTTCGACGAGCCGACGGTCTACAACGGTGGCAACCACCTCGTCACCACGTTCGTGGAAGTGGAGGGTGCGGGCGACTACCTGCCGCCCTACGCTGGAAATCTGGACATCATGACCGCGGCGGCCACCAAGGTCGGCGAAGAAATCGCCAGAGAGATGCTGGGCGCGGGTTCCGTGTCTTCATCCGGAGGAGCGCAGGCATGAGCACTGACGAGATCTACTTCAACCCGATGTGGGACGTCCGGATGACGGACACCTCCCTGCGTGACGGCAGCCACCACAAGCGCCATCAGTTCACCAAGGAAGAAGTCGGCGCTATCGTCGCTGCGCTCGACACCGCGGGCGTCCCGGTCATCGAGGTGACCCACGGCGACGGGCTGGGCGGCTCGAGCTTCAACTACGGGTTCTCCAAGACTCCCGAGCAGGAGCTGATCAAGCTGGCCGCCCAGACGGCCAAGGAAGCCAAGATCGCCTTCCTGATGCTGCCGGGCGTGGGCACCAAGGAAGACATCAAGGAAGCCCAGAACAACGGCGGCTCGATCTGCCGGATCGCCACCCACTGCACCGAGGCCGACGTCTCGATCCAGCACTTCGGGCTGGCCCGGGAACTGGGTCTGGAGACCGTTGGCTTCCTGATGATGAGCCACACCATCAGCCCGGAGAAGCTGGCCAAACAGGCCCGGATCATGGCCGACGCGGGCTGCCAGTGCGTCTACGTCGTCGACTCGGCGGGCGCGCTGGTTCTCGAAGGCGTGGCCGACCGGGTGGCGGCGCTGGTCGCCGAGCTCGGTGACGACGCGCAGGTGGGCTTCCATGGCCACGAGAACCTCGGCCTCGGCGTGGCCAACTCGATCGAGGCCGTGCGCGCCGGCGCCAAGCAGATCGACGGCTCCTGCCGCCGGTTCGGCGCCGGGGCCGGTAATGCGCCCGTCGAGGCGCTGATCGGGGTCTTCGACAAGATCGGTGTCAAGACCGGCATCGACTTCTTCGAGATCGCCGACGCCGCCGAAGAGGTCGTCGCACCGGCGATGCCCGCCGAATGCCTGCTGGATCGCAATGCGCTGATCATGGGCTACTCGGGGGTGTACTCCAGCTTCCTCAAGCACGCCATCCGCCAGTCGGAGCGCTACGGCGTGCCTGCGCACCAGCTGCTGCACCGGGCCGGGCAGCGCAAGCTGATCGGCGGCCAGGAGGACCAGCTGATCGACATCGCGCTGGAGATCAAGCGCGAGCAGGAAGCGGCGGCGGCCGGTTAGGCAGCCGGCGCGCTGTCGGGGCCACAGGGCACCATGGTGCCCATGACCCAGCCGGTGGCGACCCGTGAGCAGGCCCAGGCCATCCTGGAGCAGTTGGCAGGCCCTACCGCTGTGTTGCGCGACGACCAGTGGACGGCCATCGAAGCGCTGGTGGTGCAGCGCCGCCAGGCCCTGGTTGTGCAGCGCACCGGCTGGGGCAAGTCGGCGGTGTACTTCATCGCCGCCAAGCTGCTGCGCGAACGCGGGCACGGTGCGACGGTCATCGTCTCGCCGCTGCTGGCGCTGATGCGCAACCAGGTCGCCGCCGCGCAACGCGCGGGCGTTCGTGCGGCCACCATCAACTCCGGCAATGTCACCGAGTGGGACGAGATCCACCAGCGGATCAACGGCGGCGACCTCGACGTCCTGCTGGTCAGCCCGGAACGGCTGAACAACCCGGAATTTCGCGACACCGTGCTACCCGCGCTGGCCGCCGGTGCCGGGCTCGTGGTGGTCGACGAGGCGCACTGCGTCTCGGACTGGGGTCACGACTTTCGGCCCGACTACCGGCGGATCCGCACCTTGATCGCCGAACTCGGTTCGGACGTACCGGTTTTGGCGACCACCGCCACCGCCAACGATCGTGTCGTCAACGACGTCGCGGCCCAGCTGGGCGTCGGTGGGCGGGACACACTGGTGCTGCGCGGCGGGCTCGACCGCGAGTCGTTGCGGTTGTCGGTGGTCCAGGCCGGCGGCGGGGCGCAGCGCACGGCCTGGCTGGCCGAACACCTGGATTCGCTGCCGGGTTCGGGGATCGTCTACACGCTGACCGTCGCCCAGGCGCACGACGTGGCGGCGTTGCTGCGCGAGCGCGGCCACGAGGTGGCCGCCTACACCGGGTCGACGGACACCGCTGAACGCGAACAACTCGAGGCGGATCTCCTGGGCAACCGGGTGAAAGCGCTGATCGCCACCTCGGCGCTGGGGATGGGATTCGACAAGCCGGATCTCGGCTTCGTCGTGCACCTCGGTGCGCCGTCCTCGCCGATCGCGTACTACCAGCAGGTCGGTCGCGCGGGCCGCTCGACGGACAGCGCCGAGGTGGTGCTGTTGCCCGGACGTGAAGACCAGGACGTCTGGCGTTATTTCGCATCGGTGGCATTCCCCTCGGAGGCCATGGTGCGCAACGTGATTGGTGCGTTGGAGCCTGATCGCCCACAGTCGACGCCCGCCCTGGAGCCGCAGGTGGATCTCGGCCGCACCCGGCTGGAGATGGTGCTGAAGGTGCTCGACGTCGACGGCGCGGTGCGGCGGGTCAAAGGCGGGTGGGTGGGCACCGGCCAACCGTGGGACTACGACGAGGCCCGTTACCGCCAGCTCGACGAGGCCCGCCGCCGTGAGCAGCAGGCGATGCTCGACTACCAGAGCACCGACGAGTGCCGAATGACGTTCCTGCGCAGGCAACTCGACGATCCGGACCTCGCCGACGGCGAGCGGTGCGGCCGGTGCGACAACTGCGCGGGCGCCCACTTCGGTGCCGCGGTGAACGAGGACGCGACGGCGCTGGTCCAGGAGCGGCTGATGCGTCCCGGCGTGGAGATCACCCCGCGCAAGCAGTGGCCGTCGGGGCTGGGCAAGCTGGGCGTCACCCTCAGTGGCCGCATCGGTGACGGCCCGGAGCCGGGCCGCGCGATCGGGCGACTGACCGACCTGGGCTGGGGCCCGCGCCTGCGCCGCCTGCTCGACGAGCCCGACGGCGAAGTGCCCCAGGACGTGGTGCAGGCGGCAGTCAAGGTGCTCGCCGCCTGGGGCTGGGCCACCCGTCCGAGCGCCGTACTGGCGCTGGATTCGGATTCCCATCCGGTCCTGATCGCCTCCTTTGCGCGTGAAGTGGCCCGGCTCGGCAGACTGACCGATCTCGGGGTGCTGCGATACGCCGCCGGGCGGCGGCCGGTCAGCGCGGCCAACTCCGCCTATCGCGTTGCCGCCCTTGACGGATCGTGGTCGGCGCCGGATCCGTCTGCCATCGCTGCCGCGGGTGGACCGGTGCTGCTCGTCGATGATCTGACCGACACGGGGTGGACGTTGACGATGGCCGCGCGGGTGGTGCGCCACGCCGGTGCGCAGGCGGTGTTGCCGCTTGCGCTCGCGGCCACCAGCTGACGGCGCGCTGTGCTCACCAGAGCGGTTTGGACCCGCCGAGCTGTGCGGTGAGCGCGTCGGCGCTGGCGACGACGCCACGGGCATGCTTGGCGATCTCGGTGTCGGTCAGCGCACGCCCGATCTGCAGTGACACCGTCATCGCCTGCCGGTGGTGCTGGTCGTAGACGGGTGCGGAGATGACACTCACGTCGTGGCGCTGGCGCGGGCCTGATGTCCCGGGCTCGCCCCGCAGGTGCACCCGCTCGCCGACGTCGGAGATCAGTTCGCCCAACAGGGCTCGCAATTCGTCGGGCAGCGTGCTCGACATGCCGGCCATCAGGGCGTAGAGGCGTCGCCCTGCCGGGGTGAGCCGCTCGACGAGGTAGCCCGACGTGCGGCACTCCGCGATGACGCGTTCGAGCCGGCGGCTGTCGGTGCGCAGCGGAATGGTGGGCGTCTTGGCCAACCAGGCCCGCATCGCGTCGTCGTCCCACAGCACGAACATCAGACCGACCGGGGGCGCGAACGGGTAGCTCTCGCCGACGCGCACTCCGACGTCCGAACCGGGTGGGCCCACGAGTTCCAGCAGGGTGATGCGGTCGTCGACCACACCGGCCAGCGCCGCCGTCGTGTTGAACGTCCTCGACAGCCGGCCCAGTTCGGCACGGGCCGCCGGATTGACCCGCATCGACTCCTGCGCGATCTGACCCAGGGTGATCAGGCTGGGCCCCAGCCGGTAGGTCTTGTCCTTGGGGTCGCGCACCAGGTAGCCGGCCTCGGTCAGCGTGGTGACGATGCCCAGACACGTCGGCTTCGACAGATCGAGCCGACGGGCCAGCTGCGACAGGCCGAATTGGTCGTGCGGGTGCTTGGCGAGGAAGTCGAGAATCGCCACCACGCGCTGCGTCGGGGGAGAGGAGCGACTGGACGACTCACCGTTGACCATTGCAGAATCGTACCTTCTCGTTCCAGATATGGACCGAGAAACAGGTTGACTCGATGTAGAACACGTTCTAGTGTCGGTCCAGCAGACGTACCGGTGCGGTCGAATATTGAAACGCGAGGGCAGTCGATGTACACACAACCTCTGGCGGACGCCATTGCCGAGGCCGAGCGCCTCGTCACGGAAGCCGACTTCATCGAGAGCGAGGCCGACCTTCTGGAGGGCCTGCAGTATCTGGCCGGCTGCATCGCGGCCTGCACGCACGTCGCCTTCGACTACGATCGCGATCATCCCTTCCTGCACTCCGGAACCGGGCCGTTCACCAAGATGGGCCTGGACAATCCCGACACTATGTACTTCGGCACCCGCGTGGTGGCCGGCCAGGAATACGTCGTCACCGGGACGCGCGGCACCACCACCGACGTCAGCTTCCAGTTGCTCGGTGGCGAGTACACCGACGCAGTCGTCCCCGACAGCGAGACCGCGTTCGACGACCGCAAGCTCGACATCGCCGCCGACGGCACCTTCGAATGGCGCTTCACCCCGGACACCAACGCGCAGCTGGTGATTCGCGAGGTCTATAACGACTGGGCCGCCCAGCGCGGCAGCTTTGCGATCGCCCGAACCGACACCGAGGGCACCGCGCCGCCGGCGCTGACCAAAGAGCTGATCGAAAAGCGCTATGCGACCGCGGGCAAGCAGCTGGTTCAGCGGGTCAAAACCTGGCTGCAGTTCCCGAAGTGGTTCTACGACAACCTGCCGGTCAACACACTGACCGCCCCGCGGCTCACCCCCGGTGGACTGGCCACCCAGTATTCGTCGGTGGGCCACTATGACATCACCTCCGACCAGGCGCTGATCCTCACCCTGCCGGTCTCCGATGCGCCCTACCTCGGGTTCCAACTCGGCAGCCTCTGGTACATCTCGCTGGACTACATCAACCACCAGACCTCGCTCAACGGCGCTCAGGCACAGGCTGATCCGGACGGCAAGATCCGGATCGTCGTCTCCGACCGCAGCCCGGGAGTGACCAACTGGGTCGAGACACTCGGCCACGGCAAGGGCTACCTGCAGTTCCGCTGGCAGCGCGTCTCGCGTGAGCTGACTGCTGCCGACGGCCCCACCCTGGAACTGGTCGACCTCGACGAGGTTGCGGGCAAGCTGCCTTACTACGAGCACAACAAGATCTCCGAAGACGGCTGGCGGGAGCGAATCGCACTGCGCCAGAAACTCATTGGCAACAGGATGGTGGGATAGGTCATGGCGGGCTTACTCGAGAACAAAGTCGTGGTGATCAGCGGTGTGGGTCCCGCACTGGGCACCACGCTGGCACGCCGATGTGCCGAGGCCGGCGCGGACGTGGTCCTGGCGGCGCGCACCGTCGGGCGGCTCGACGATGTCGCCAAGGAAGTCACCGCACTCGGCCGTCGCGCGTTGTCGGTCGGCACCGACATCACCGACGACGAGCAGGTTGACAACCTGGTCAAGCAGACCCTGGACACCTACGGCAAAGTCGACGTCCTGGTCAACAATGCGTTCAAGGTCCCGTCGATGAAGCCGTTCGCCAACACCACGTTCGAGCACATCCGCGAGACATTGGAGCTCACCGTGCTCGGTGCGCTGCGGCTGATCCAGGGCTTCACCCCGGCGCTGACCGAGGCCAAGGGGTCCATCGTGAACGTCAACTCGATGGTCGTCCGCCATTCCGACCCCAAGCAGGGCGCCTACAAGATGGCCAAGGCTGCGCTGCTGGCTATGTCGGAGTCGCTGGCCAGTGAGCTCGGAGGGCAGGGTATCCGGGTGAATTCCGTTCTGCCTGGCTACATCTGGGGTGGAACGCTGCAGGGCTACTTCGAGCACCAGGCCAGCAAGTACGGAACCACCGTCGATGAGATCTACAAGGCGGCTGCGGTGAACTCCGATCTCAAGCGGCTGCCCACCGAGGACGAGGTCGCCTCGGCCATCCTGTTCATGGCCAGCGATCTGTCGAACGGCATCACCGGCCAGACCCTCGACGTCAACTGCGGGGAGTACCACAACTGATGAGCGATTTCCTGAGCGTCGAGAGCCTGCTCGCCTCGGCCACTAAAGCCACCGGGATGGACGACTTCGGCGTCGACGACGACAACTACCGAGAAGCGCTGGGGGTGCTGCTCGAAGCGTTCCGCAGCGAGGCCGACCTCACCGAACTCGGCAGCAAGATGCAGCGGTTCTTCGTGCGCAATGCGTTGGTGGCCAGGCTCCTGTCCGAGTCCGCTTTCAAGCAGTACCCGCAGCACGTGGACGTGCCGATCGAGCGGCCGATCTTCGTCACCGGGCTGCCGCGCACCGGTACCACCGCCCTGCACCGACTGTTGTGCGGCGATCCCCGTCACCAGGGATTGGAGCTGTGGCTGGCGGAGTTCCCGCAGCCCAGGCCGCCGCGCGAAACCTGGCCGCAGAACCCGGTTTTCGCTGAGCTCGATGCCCGGTTCAAGAAGGCCCACGACGAGAATCCCGACTACACCGGCCTGCACTACATGACCGCCGACGAGGTGGAGGAGTGCTGGCAGTTGCTGCGCCAGTCGCTGCACTCGGTGTCCTACGAGACGCTGGCGCATGTGCCGACATATGCGCAGTGGCTGGCCCGCCAGGACTGGACCAAGTCCTACCTCCGGCATCGCAAGAACCTGCAACTGATCGGGCTCAACGAACCCGAGAAGCGTTGGGTGCTCAAGAATCCCAGCCACCTGTTCGCGCTCGATGCGGTGTTCGCGGCCTACCCCGATGCGCTGATCCTGCAGTGCCACCGGCCGGCCGAGACGATCATGGCCTCGATGTGCTCGCTGGCCCAGCACACCACCGATGGCTGGTCGAACACGTTCACGGGTGACGTCATCGGTGCTGACGCGCTCGAGACGTGGTCGCGCGGGCTGGAGCGGTTCAACGCCGTGCGCCGCGAACACGACGAGGCGCAGTTCTATGACGTCGACTACTTCCAGCTCATCCGCGAGCCGATCCGTACGGTGGAGAACATCTACTCGCACTTCGGTATCGAGATGACCGACGATGCGCGCGCGGCGATCCAGGCCACCGACGAGGAGAGCAAGCAGGGGCCGCGAGCCCCCAAGCACACCTACTCGCTGTCGGACTACGGGTTGACCGAGGAACAGGTCAAGGAGCGCTTCAAGGGGCTGTAGTCCTGGGTGTCAGGGCTCAGCCGTCGCCGGGGGCGGGGGCGCTGGAGTACTCCTCCAGGCAGCCCTCCGCGACAGCGTGTTTGATGCTGTCGGACATCTTCTGGCAGCCGCGGGTTCGCGCGCTACTACCGCCGCCGGCGCGTACTTCGGCGAAGTAGGCACACCGCTGCTGGGCCTCGGTGTTCCACTGCACCAGCGTGTGTGCGGCGCCGAGCTTCTTCACCCGCACCGAGACGTGGCAGAACCGGCAGTCCACCTCAGCCAGCCCGGCCGACAGATAGCGCTCGCGGTCCAAGCGGGTTGCCTCGTGGATTGCCGCCGCGCGCTGCGGGTCGCCGGCGAAATCAGGTGCCTTCGCCCACGACGTGGGAGTGCTCCCGTCGTCGACGGGGTGCGGCTCGTCGTGCTCGTGCACGCCGAGCAGATCCATCATGGACCGCGCCAGGTCGTCGACGTCAGGCGGTTGGTCCCCTGCGGTCATGTCGCCGGCTGCCCTGCCTGGTCGGCCTGGCGCTTGAGGTTCTCCTCGACTTCGACCTTCCACTTCTCGTTGGCCGGGGTGGTGTCGATCTCGAGTTCGAAGCGGTCGACCATGTCGGGGCTGACGTCGGCGACGTCGACGTAGAACTGCTGATACCAGCGGCGCATCTGGTAGACCGCGCCGTCCTCCTCGACCAGCAACGGATTCTCGATGCGCGTCTTGTGCTTCCAGATCTCCACGTCCTGCAGGAAGCCCTTGCTGACACCGGTGACCATCGCGTCGGAGAGCTTGTCGCTCATCTTCTCGTCGAGGCCCTTAGGCTTCTCGACGATCACACCCCACTGGAGCATGAACGAGTCCTGCGTCACTGGGTAGTGGCAGTTGATCAGGATCGACTCGGCCTTGAAGCCGCCGTAGACGTTGTGCAGCCAGTTGATCATGAACGACGGACCGAAGTACGACGCCTCCGAATCGAGATGGGACTCAACGTAGGCCGTGCCCATGTCGTTGATGTCGGGGCGCCCGACGTTGTGCAGGTACTGCGAGGCGATATGGCCTTCGAAGACGTTCTTGAAGTACGTCGGCAGGCCGAAGTGGATGTAGTAGAAGTGCGCCATGTCGGTGACGTTGTCCACGATCTCGCGGCAGTTCGAGCCCTCGATCAGCATCGAGTTCCACTTCCAGTCGGTCCACTCGCCGCCCGCCCACTCGGGGATCTCCGGGATGCGGACCTCGGGCTGCGGCGGATTGCCCTCATGGTCGTGCCAGACGAACAGCAGCCCGCTGCGCACGTCGGTCTCCCAGGACCGGGTGCGGGCCAGCCGCGGGGTGCGCTTGGCGTAGGGCACCAGCCGGCAGCGGCCGTCGCCACCCCAGCGCCAGTCGTGGAACGGGCAGGCGATCGCATCACCCTTGACGGTGCCCTGCGACAGGTCACCACCGAGGTGGCGGCAGTAGGCGTCCAGCACGTGCACCGCGCCGGAATCGTCGGCGAAGACCACCAGTTTGGTGCCGAACGCGTTGATCGCGTGCGGCTTGCCGTCCAGGTAATCTCTGACCGGGCCAAGGCAGTGCCATCCTCTGGCATACCGGTCCGGCAGGGTTCCGGTGTCGATCTCGCGAACGCCGCTTGTCACCAGGTGCCTCCACTTCTAGTCTCTAACTAGAACACGTTACAGTTTCTCGGGCGGCTCTTGCAATATCAATGCAGCTAGCTGCGGATTACCCGAATGACATGGGGTATATCTGGACGATGCCGATGTACTCGTTCGAAGGCCGGTCACCAAAGGTGGACCCCACCGCGTTCGTGGCGCCCACCGCGGTCCTGATTGGTGACGTGACCGTGGAGGCCGGCGCATCGGTGTGGTTCAACGCCGTCCTGCGTGGCGACTTCGCGCCCATCGTCATCCGCGAGGGCGCCAATGTGCAGGACGGTTCGGTGCTGCACGCACCGCCGGGAATCCCGGTCGACCTCGGACCCGGCGCGACGATCGCGCACATGTGCACCATCCACGGCGCCCACATCGGCGCGGAGGCACTGATCGCCAACCACTGCACGGTCCTCGACGGCGCGGTGATCGGGGCCCGCAGCATGATCGCCGCACACTCGCTGGTGGTCGGCGGCACCCACATACCCGACGAGGTGCTGGTCACGGGTGCGCCGGCGAAGGTCAAGGGCCCGATCGCCGGAACCGGCGCCGAGGTGTGGGTGAACCTCAACCCGAAGGCCTACCAGGATCTGGCGCAGCGCTATCTGACCGGCTTCGAGGAGATCTGACTTCGGCGCCGAATGGCCACTTGTGACACGCGAATCGGCCGGCGATGTGGCGTGCGTAAGTGGCCACTCGCCGAGCAGCTACCTCAGAGCTTCTCGGCGCTCTTGGCGGCCTGGTCGAGTTCCCAAAAGGCGCGCAGCGCAACCATTTTGCCCTCGTCGTTCACCTTGTAGGTGAATACGCCCTCGGC
Source organism: Mycobacterium sp. NBC_00419 (assembly GCF_036023875.1). Classification (NCBI taxonomy): domain Bacteria; kingdom Bacillati; phylum Actinomycetota; class Actinomycetes; order Mycobacteriales; family Mycobacteriaceae; genus Mycobacterium; species Mycobacterium sp. NBC_00419. The sequence continues at coordinate 2,192,558 of NZ_CP107931.1, read as the reverse complement.
CAACACCCGGTATCCCGCGGACTCGATCACGATGTGGCCGACGTTGGCCTCTTCGTTGCCGCACTGATAGGTCTTCTCGAAATGGAAGGCGAGCTTGCTGGGCGCGATCGCCATGTCGTAGAACTTCGCGATCGCCTCCTTGCCCCGGTGTCCCTTGCCCTCAGGATCGAAGTGCGACGGACCGATCGGGTCCTCGATGATCGCGTCATCGGCGAATACCGCGAGCCAGGCCTCTTTGTCCCGCGCCATGGCCGCCTCGCGGGAGCGTCGGCCCGCCTCGTGCGCCGGGGTGCTCACTGCTCCTGCCAGCCGGAATGGATGTAGGTCTCGGCGAAACGCTTCATCGAGTCGATCTTCTTGTCCACCGGGGCGTCGAAGGCGAGGCCTTCGAACACCCACGGGATACCGATGTAGTCCGTGACTCCAGCCGCCACCAGGTCGCGATGCCCGTCGACACCGAACTTGTCGATACAGACCGCCTGGTATTCGAAAGGATCACCGGCGCGGCCATTGTCGGCCAGCAGCCGCTTGAGCGTGCTGATGGTCTCGGCCAACTGGTCACAGGTCATCATGGCGCTGGTCCAGCCGTCGCTGACGCGTGCGGCGCGTTTGAGTGCCACGTCGGTGTGCCCGCCGACGTAGAACGGCACCGGCGTGGACGGCGCCGGGCTCATCTGCAGCCGCTCGAAATCGTAGAACTCACCGTGGAACTCCACCATGCCGCCGGCCAGCACCAGCTTGATGACGTCGATCATCTCGTCGACGCGCTTGCCGCGCTTGGCGTAGGGAACCCCGCACCACTCGAACTCTTCAGGAGCCCAACCGATTCCCACGCCGAAGCCGAACCGGTTGTTGGTCAGATTGGCGACCGAGCCGACCTGACGCGCCAGCAGCAGCGGATTGCGGGAGCCCAACTTCATCACGTTGGTGTAGAAGCGGATCTTCGACGTCACCGCCCCCATCGCACCGGCGAGGATGAGCGGATCCACCCACGGCGAGGTCTCGTCGAACATCCGCTTGCCGTCGGCGGTGTAGGGATAGTCAACGGACTGCTTCTCGAAATAGAAGATCGAGTCCGGCAGCGCGATGCTGTCGAACCCGAGCTCCTCTGCCGCCTTGGCGATCTCGATCAGCTGATCCAGTGGGCTGAATGCGATGCTGACCGTGTACTTCATCCGCGTCACTGCTTGGCGGGTTTGTCGCTGCCGACCACCCACATCGAGTAGTACTGCGACCCACCGCCGTACGCGTGGCCGAGCGCCTTACGGGCGTTCTTGACCTGATGATCGCCGGCCTTGCCCATCACCTGGATCGCCGACTCGGCGAAGCGGATCATGCCCGAGGCGCCGATCGGGTTCGACGAGAGCACACCACCGGAGGCGTTGACCGGCAGCTTGCCGCCGATCGCCGTCTCGCCGGCCTCGGTGAGCTTCCAGCCCTCGCCTTCGGCGGCAAACCCGAGGTTCTCCAACCACATCGGCTCGAACCAGGAGAACGGCACGTAGATCTCGGCGACGTCGATCTCGTCGATCGGACTCGTGATGCCGGCGGCTTTCCACAGGGCTGCCGCGGCGTCGCGGCCCGCCTGCGGGCTGACCTGGTCACGGCCTGCGTAGGCCAGCGGTTCGGTGCGCAGCGCGGTGGCGTGCACCCAGGCGACGGTGTTGCCCTCGGCCACCCACTGGTCGGCGATCTCCTCGTTGCCGATCACGATCGCGCACGCGCCGTCGGAGGACGGGCACGTCTCGTCGTAGCGGATCGGATCCCACAGCATCGGCGACTCCATCACCTTCTCGACGGTGATGTCGGGCTGATGCAGATGCGCAAGCGGATTCTTCGCGCCGTTGAGCCGGTCCTTGACCGCGACGATCGCGCCGATGTGCTTGGGTGCGCCGGAGCGGTTGATATAGGCGCGGACGTGCGGCGCGAAGTAGCCGCCGGCACCGGCGCCGACCGGCTTGGTGAACGGCACCGGAATCGACAGCCCCCACATGGCATTCGACTCAGACTGCTTCTCCCAGGCCATCGCCAGCACGCGCCGGTACTTGCCGGACTGCACCAGGCTGGCGGCCACGATCGCGGTCGATCCGCCCACCGAACCGGCGGTGTGCACGCGGATCAGCGGCTTGCCCGTCGCGCCCACGGCGTCGGCCATGAACAGCTCGGGCATCATGACGCCCTCGAAGAAGTCGGGTGCCTTGCCGACGACCACGGCGTCGATGTCGTCGAACGTCGAGCCGGAGTCGGCGAGAGCGCGGTCAATGGCTTCGCGCACCAGGCCGTTCATCGACACGTCTTTGCGCTTGGCGACGTACTTGGTCTGCCCGGTGCCTAGCACCGCGGCCAGATGCTTGCCGGCCATCAGGCGTCCTTCCCTTCGAGCACGGCCACCAGGTTCTGTTGCAGCGCAGGCCCACTGGTGGCGTGTGCCAGCACCCGCTGCGCCGACCCCTCGAAAATGTGCCGGGCAGCGAAGCCGATGCGTTCCAGCCCCGCCGAGAACATCGGGTTGGCTGCCAGCGCACCGCCGGACGGGTTGATCTTGGTCGAGTCCGGCAATCCGATCGCTTCGGTGAGGATCAGCTGCTGGTGGCTGAACGGCGCGTAGATCTCGGCGACCTCGATCGACCCGGCATCACCATTGGTGGCCGCCTTGGCCGACGCGGCCGTCGATGGGGAGGTGGTCAGGTCGCGTGCCCCGAGCACCGGGGTTTCGATGCGGTGCTCGAAACCGGTGATCCAGGCCGGCCTTTCGCGCAGTTCCTTCGCGCGGTCACCTCTAGCCAACACGATGGCCGAGGCGCCGTCGGTGATCGGCGCAATGTCGTGCTTGCGCAACGGATCAGCGAAGTACGGGCGCGACAGCAGTTCCTCGATGCTGGTCGCGGGCTTCTCGGCATCCGTGCGCGGGGCGGCGGCCAGCGCATCGAGCGCAACCTGCGCCATCTGCTCTTCGGTCCACTTGCCGGCATCGAGACCGAACCGCGCCTGCAGCCCGGCCATCGACACCGAGTCCGGCCACAGCGGCGCGACCGTGTAGGGGTCGGTCTGCAGCGCGAGCACGCGGCGCAAGGTGCCTGCCGAGGACTTGCCGAAGCCGTACACCAGCGCGGTGTCGATCTCGCCGGTCAGCAGCTTGATGTAGGCCTCGTAGAGCGCCCACGCCGCGTCCATCTCAACGTGCGACTCGTTGATCGGCGGCACTGCGCCGATCGAGTCGATCGCCGAGATGAACGAAAAGGCACGTCCGGCAAGGTAATCGGAGGATCCCGAGCACCAGAAGCCGATGTCGGTCTGCTTGAGCCCGAGCTCGTCGTAGAGCTGGGCGAAGCATGGCATCAGCATTTCGACGCCGTTGGTGGTGCCGTCGGTGCGCCGCACGTGTGGTGCGTGTGCGAACCCGACGACAGCTACATCGCGGTCAGACATGGATGTCGTTGTCCCTTTACAGGTGGTGCTTGTAGGTGTCGTATTCGGCGTCCGGTTCACCGGTTGGCCGGAAGTACTCGATGTTGTCGATGCCCAGGCCCCATTCCTCCTGGGGCTTCCACACCGCCTCGACCCGCATGCCCATCCGGACGTCGGCGGCATCGATATCCGAAACCAGGTGCAGGAACGGGATATCGGCCCCGTCGAGCAGGATGTAGGCCGCGACGTAGGGCGGCTTGATGCGCTGCCCGGCGAACGGGATGTTGATGATCGCGAACGTCGTCACCGTGCCCTTGTCAGGCAGTTCGGCGAAGGTGTCGAGTTCCTTGCCGGTGGCCGGGTCGGCTTCACGCGGCGGGAAGTACACCTTGCCGTTCTCGCCGGTGCGGCCGCCGAGCAACTTGCCGGCCTGCAGCGCACGCAGGTACGCGCTCTCCGGGGCAGAGGCCGTGTGCTGGATCTCGATGCGGGTCGGAACCACCAGCATGGTCACCGGGTCCCGGTCGTCGTCGACCTCGGGGGTGTCCTCGGGCTCCTCGCCGGGTACGAAGTAGGCGATGTCGGTGATCGATCCGGTCGGCTCGTCGACCCAGTGCGCGTGCACGCGGTCACCGGTCTTGATCCGGCCGTCGACGGCGTGCAGCAGGGCGGTGTCGGCGCCGTCGAGTTTGATCAGTGCAAAGGCGAACGGCCGGTCGAGCGGCTGGCCGTCGAGAGGTTCCGGCTGCCACGTCCAGGACACCACGGTTCCGACACTCGCCACCGGTACGATCTCCGTCAGCGGCTCGTAGGTGACCGGGTCGTATTCGGCGGCCGGCACGAGTACCCGTCCATCGGACCCGCGTACACCGACGATGCGGCGCTCGCGGAGTGCGGTGAAGAAGGCGCTGAGGGTCGTTCCGACTGAACGGGTGTAGTCGAACGACAGTTCCAGCGGCGCCGAAAGGGGCGGCTCGTGCGAATCGGTCAAGGCAGGGCTGCTTTGGCTGGCTGTCACACCATCGAGTAGAACAGGTTCTAAGAATCGTGGCAAGGATCCTGTCCCGGACAGAAAGGCGGCACCGATGAAGCTCGGACTTCAGCTCGGGTATTGGAGCGCTCAGCCCCCAACGAACCACGCCGAACTCGTGGCCGCCGCCGAGGAAGCCGGTTTCGACACGGTATTCACGGCAGAGGCATGGGGTTCGGATGCGTTCACCCCGCTGGCCTGGTGGGGCCGGGAAACCACGCGCATGCGCCTGGGTACCTCGGTCGTGCAGCTCTCGGCGCGCACCCCCACCGCATGCGCGATGGCCTCGCTGACCATCGACCACCTCTCCGGCGGCCGCCACATCCTGGGGCTGGGCGTCTCCGGACCGCAGGTCGTCGAAGGCTGGTACGGCCAGAAGTTCCCCAAGCCGCTGGCGCGCACGCGCGAGTACATCGACATCGTGCGCCAGGTGTGGGCGCGCCAGGGCCCCGTCACCAGCGACGGCCCGCACTACCCGCTGCCGCTGACCGGGGAGGGCACCACCGGGCTGGGCAAGCCGCTCAAGCCGATCGTGCACCCGCTACGTGCTGACATCCCGATCATGCTCGGTGCCGAAGGGCCCAAGAACGTGGCCCTGGCCGCCGAGATCTGCGACGGCTGGCTGCCGATCTTCTACTCGCCTCGCATCGCCAGCATGTACAACGAGTGGCTCGACGAGGGCTTCGCCCGGCCAGGGGCGCGGCGCTCCCGGGAGGACTTCGAAATCTGCGCCACCGCTCAGCTGATCGTCACCGAGGACCGCCCGGCGGTCATGGAGCTGATGAAGCCGCACCTGGCGCTCTACATGGGTGGCATGGGTGCTGAGGACACCAACTTCCACGCCGACGTCTACCGGCGGATGGGGTACTCCGAGGTCGTCGACGACGTCACCCGCCTGTTCCGCAGCGACCGCAAGGACGAAGCGGCCAAGGCCATCCCCGACGAACTCGTCGACGACTCCGCGATCGTCGGCGACATCGACTACGTCCGCAAGCAGATCCCGCTGTGGGAAGCCAGTGGCGTGACGATGATGGTCATCGGCGCCCGCAGCGTCGAGCAGATCACGGAAGCCGCCGCCCTGCTGTAGACACTTCTTGCAAGGTGTATACCCCGCGCCCTAGATTGTCCGGATGACGACCGGCGGCTCAGCTGAGGATGGTTGCGTCGCCGAAGACCATCGCGACGTTGGCCACCGACGTGGCCATCATCGCCCGCTTGGGCAGGTCCAGCGACGCCAGCTCCTTGGCGTAGGGGTGGTCGCCGAGCGTGAGACGGACTCCGGCCGGGCGCATCCGCAGCCCGGAGTTGGTCATCTCCGAGTGCACTTCACGCAGCGTGCCGTTGCTGGAGGTGTAGGACGTCAACGCCTGGGCGCGCTGGCGGAACGACGGGATCGGCAGTCCGCGGCTGAACTCCATTGCGGCGATCAGCGATCCGCCTTCGCTGACCTCGAAGGAGAACGGGTTGGCGTCGCGCACCTTGAACTCGGCCATGATCTTCGGATAGCCCCAAATCGTCCGGCCTGCTTCCAAAGTGAAGGACTGGTCGACCGGCAGGTGGTGGATGAACGCCGCGGCGTCGCCGAGCGCCTTGAGGCCATGAGCGTTCGAGCCGGGTGGGTTGACCATCACGCTCGTGCCGAACTCGTGGTACTTGCCCAGGTCGCCGTCGATGTAGCGGGCGAGCATCAAGTTGACCATGGCGCGGCCGGGACGGAACTGGCAGACCTGAAGCCCGCTGTAGTCAATGAGCTTCTGGGCGGCCTCGGCAGGCACCGAGAACATCGCATTGTGGACGTCGGCTTTGCGAATACGTACGGGCATGGTCAGAACCGTGCCGGCGATGGTGTGCTGCGAATCAGACATGCGGTCACTGTAATCCGCAGTAACGGAAATGTGGAAGGTAAGAAATGACGGGCACTTTGGCCGGCACCAAGCCGGACGTTGATCTCACCAACGGCAACTTCTACTCCGACCGTAACGCCCACGAGGTGTACAGCTGGATGCGGGCGAACGAGCCGGTGTTCCGCGACCGCAACGGGTTGGCTGCTGCGGCAACGTATCAGGCCGTCATCGACGCGGAGCGCGACCCGGAGACGTTCTCCAACACCGGCGGGATCCGACCGGACCAGCCCGGTATGCCGTACATGATCGACATGGATGACCCGTCACATCTGTTGCGCCGCAAGCTTGTCAACGCGGGCTTCACCCGCAAGCGGGTGATGGACAAGCTGGCCGGCATCGATGTTCTGTGCGACTCGCTGATCGATGCGGTGTGCGAGCAGGGTGAGTGCGATTTCGTCCGCGACATCGCCGCGCCGCTGCCGATGGCCGTCATCGGCGACATGCTCGGAGTGCTTCCGGCCGAACGCGCGACTCTGCTGAAGTGGTCCGACGACCTGGTGTGCGGGTTGAACTCGGCCGCCGACGAAGAGACCCTGCAGGCGGTGATGGACGCGTTCGCCGGATACTCCGCCTACGCCATCGAGACGATCGCCAAGCGGCGCACCGAGCCCACCGACGACCTGTTCTCGATCCTGGTCAACTCCGAGGTCGAGGGCCAGCGGATGGACGACCAGGAAATCATCATGGAGACGCTGCTGATCCTCATCGGCGGTGACGAGACCACTCGGCACACCCTGTCGGGCGGGACGGAACAGCTTCTGCGCCATGAGGATCAGTGGGAGCAGCTGATCGCCGATGACGCCAAGGTGGCCGGGGCGATCGAGGAGATGCTGCGCTGGACCTCGCCGGTGAAGAACATGGCCAGGACTGCGATGCGTGACGTCGAGTTCCACGGCACCGAGCTGCGCCAGGGCGAGAAGATGCTGCTGATGTTCGAGTCGGCCAACTTCGACGAGGCGGTGTTCGGCGACCCGGAGAGCTTCCGGATCGACCGTAACCCGAACAGCCACTTGGCATTCGGCTTCGGAACCCACTTCTGCCTCGGCAATCAGCTGGCCCGCCTGGAGCTGAGCACCATGCTGCGCAAGCTGCTGACGCGGCTGCCCGATCTGCGGCTGGCCGATGGTGTGACGGTGCCGTTGCGGCCGGCGAACTTCGTCAGCGGCCCGGAGGCCATGCCGGTGGTGTTCACCCCGACCAAGCGGGTACTGGACTAGACGCCGCTCGGCGGTGAGTCAGCGCATCTTGAACTGCGGTGCGCGCTTCTCCTTGAAGGCCAGCGGCCCTTCCTTGGCGTCCTCGCTCAAGAACACCTCGATACCGATCTTGGTGTCGATCTTGAACGCATCGTTCTCGTGCAGGCCCTCGGTCTCGTGGATCGAACGCAGGATGGCCTGCACCGCCAGCGGCCCGTTGTTGGAGATCACCTCGGCGATCTCGAGAGCTTTCTCCAGCGCGGTGCCGTCCGGTACGACGTATCCGATCAGCCCGTACTCCAAGGCCTCGGCCGCGGTGATGTGGCGTCCGGTCAGCAGCAGGTCGCAGGCGATGGTGTAAGGAATCTGGCGAACCAGCCGCACCGCGGAGCCGCCCATCGGGTAGAGGCTCCACTTCGCTTCGGAAATACCGAATTTCGCGCTCTCGCCGGCCACCCGGATATCGGTGCCCTGCAGGATCTCAGTGCCGCCCGCGATCGCCGGGCCCTCCACGGCGGCGATCAGCGGCTTGGTGAGCCGCCGGCCCTTGAGTAGACCGTCGATTCGGGTCGGGTCGTAGCCGCCACTCTTGAACGAGTCTCCCGGCGGTGCCTTGGTCGCGGCCTTGAGGTCCATCCCGGCGCAGAAGTAGCCACCGGCACCGGTCAGGATGCACACCCGGATGTCGGGATCGTTGTCGACGCGGTCCCACGCCTCGACCATGATCGAGAGCATCTCGGTGGAAAGCGCGTTTCGCGCCTCGGGCCGGTTGAGCGTGACGATCAGGGTGTGTCCGCGCTGCTCAATGAGGGCGTCGGGGCCTTTCGCGGGCTCGCTCACAGATGCCTGCCTTTCTTCGTCGAGACCACAGACTTGTGTGGAAATGTAACAGGTTCTAATTTGGGTCTGTGGCCCTGAACATAGCTGATCTAGCCGAGCATGCCATTGACGCCGTACCTGACCGCGTCGCCCTCATCTGTGGCGACGAGCAGATCACGTACGCCGAGTTGGAGGAGAAGGCGAATCGTTTCGCCCACTACCTCATCGACCATGGTGTGAAGAAGGACGACAAGGTCGGGCTGTACTGCCGCAACCGCATCGAGATCGTCATCGCGATGCTGGGCATCATCAAGGCCGGTGCGGTCATGGTGAACATCAACTTCCGCTACGTCGAGGCGGAGTTGAAGTACATGTTCGAGAACTCCGACATGGTTGCCCTGGTGCATGAGCGCCAGTACGCCGACCGGGTGGCCAACGTGCTGCCCGAGACCCCCAACGTCAAGACGGTTCTAGTAGTCGAGGATGGGACGGATAAGGACTTCACCCGCTACGGCGGCGTGGAGTTCTCCGAGGCCATCGCGCAGGGCTCGCCCGAGCGGGACTTCCCCGAGCGCAGCGCCGACGACGTCTACCTGCTCTACACCGGCGGCACCACCGGCTTCCCCAAGGGCGTGATGTGGCGCCACGAGGATATCTATCGAGTGTTGCTGGGCGGCACCGACTTTGCCACCGGCGAGTACATCAAGGACGAGTTCGACCTGTCCAAGCAGGCCGCCGCCGGTCCGCCACTGATCCGCTTCCCGATCCCGCCGATGATCCACGGCGCCACCCAGTCGGCGACCTGGGGCGCGTTGTTCACCGGCTCGACGACCATCCTGGCTCCGGAGTTCGACGCCGAAGAAGTCTGGAACATCATCGAGAAGCACAAGGCGAACCTGTTGTTCTTCACCGGCGACGCGATGGGCCGGCCGCTGCTGGACGCACTGGAGACCAGTGTGGGCGACCGTGACCTGTCGTCGCTGTTCCTGCTGGCCAGCACGGCCGCGCTGTTCTCGCCGAGCCTCAAGGAGAAGTTCCTCGAGCTGCTGCCCAACCGCATCATCACCGACTCGATCGGCTCCTCGGAGACCGGCTTCGGCGGCAGCAGCGTGGTGGCAAAGGGCGAGTCCCATGCCAGCGGCCCGCGGGTGACCATCGACAAGAACGTGAAGGTGCTCGACGAGGAGGGCAACGAGGTCAAGCCGGGATCGGGCGTGCGCGGCATCATCGCCAAGAGCGGCCACATCCCGCTCGGTTACTACAAGGACGAGAAGAAGACCGCCGAGACGTTCCGCACCATCAACGGCGTGCGCTACGCGATCCCGGGCGACTACGCCACCGTCGAGGAAGACGGCACGGTGACGATGCTGGGCCGCGGCTCGGTGTCGATCAATACCGGCGGCGAGAAGGTCTACCCCGAAGAGGTCGAGGCCGCACTCAAGGGCCACCCGGACGTGTTCGACGCACTGGTGGTCGGCGTGCCCGATGCCCGGTTCGGAAATCACGTCGCCGCGGTGGTCGCGCCCCGCGAGGGTTCCCGGCCGACCCTGTCGGATCTGGATGCGTTCGTGCGCAAGGAGATCGCCGGTTACAAGGTGCCGCGCAGCCTGTGGCTCGTCGATCAGGTGAAGCGTTCTCCGGCAGGCAAGCCCGATTACAAATGGGCCAAGGAGCAGACCGAGCTGCGTCCGGCTGACGATGTGCACGCCAAGCATGCGGGGGCCACCAGCTGATGCGTACCGAGCTGTGCGACCGGTTCGGCATCGACTACCCGATCTTCGCCTTCACCCCCTCGGAGAAGGTCGCCGCGGCGGTCACCCGGGCCGGTGGCATGGGCGTGCTCGGCTGCGTCCGGTTCAACCACCCCGATGAGCTCGAGGCCACCCTGCAGTGGATGGACGAGAACACTCTTGGCAAGCCCTACGGCGTGGACATCGTGATGCCGGCCAAGATCCCCACCGAGGGCACGGCCGTCGACATCGACAAGCTCATCCCGCAGGCGCACCGCGAATTCGTCGACAAGACCCTTGCCGACCTCGGTGTGCCGCCACTGCCCGCCGACCTCGCCCGCAACGAGGGCACGCTGGGGTGGCTGCATTCGGTGGCCCGCTCGCACGTCGACGTCGCCCTCAAGCACCCCATCAAGCTGATCGCCAACGCGTTGGGCTCGCCGCCCAAGGACGTCATCGACCAGTCGCATGCGGCCGGTGTCGCGGTGGCTGCGCTGGCCGGTTCGGCCAAGCACGCTCGGCGGCATGTGGACAACGGCGTCGACATCGTCATCGCGCAGGGTCACGAAGCAGGCGGGCACACCGGGGAGATCGGCTCGGTGGTGCTGTGGCCGGAGATCGTCGACGCTGTCGGTGACACCGCCTCGGTCCTGGCGGCCGGTGGCATCGGAACCGGGCGGCAGATGGCCGCCGCGCTGGCACTCGGTGCCGCGGGCGTGTGGATGGGATCGGCATGGCTCACCGCCGCCGAATACGACCTCGGGGTGCGCCAGGACGGCGGGCCGTCGGTCATCCAGAAAGGTCTGCTCGCGGCGACGTCGAGTGACACCGTGCGCCGGCGGATCTACTCGGGCAAGCCGGCTCGGCTGCTCAAGAGCCGCTGGACCGAGGCGTGGGATACCGAGGGTGCACCGGATCCGCTGCCGATGCCGCTGCAGAACGTTCTCGTCGCCGAGGCGCATCAGCGGATGAACATCTCGGCGGACCCCACCGCCGTCGCCATGCCGGTCGGGCAGATCGTGGGCCAGATGAACGAGATCCGGCCGGTGGCCGACATCGTCGCCGAGTTGGTAGCCGGCTTCGAAGCGGCGACCCGCGCACTGGACGACATTCGCGACAGCTGAGCACGAGCCGCGTCTACAGTCGTACGCGATGACGATCGGCATGAACGGCGCGCAGGCACTGATCACCACACTGGTCTCCGACGGTGTGCGGATCTGTTTCGCCAACCCGGGTACTTCGGAGATGCACTTCGTGGCGGCACTGGACACGGTGCCGCAGATGCGTGGTGTGCTCACCCTGTTCGAGGGTGTCGCCACCGGCGCCGCCGACGGGTATGCCCGCATCTCCGGCGACCCGGCCGCGGTCCTGCTGCACCTGGGACCGGGATTGGGCAACGGGCTGGCCAACCTGCACAACGCGCGGCGCGCGGTCGTGCCGATGCTGGTGGTCATCGGTGATCACGCCACCTACCACAAGAAGTACGACGCTCCGCTGGAGTCCGACATCGATTCGGTTGCCGGAACGGTATCGGGCTGGCTGCGGCGCACCGGCGCGGTCGCCGACGTGGCCGCCGACGCCACCGAGGCTATCGCCTCGGCGCGCGCCCACCGCCACATCTCGACGCTGATCCTGCCGGCCGACGTCTCCTGGGGTGACGGTGCGGAACTGGCGAAACCCGCTGTGACGCAGCAGTCCCCGGGTTCGGCCGGCCTCGACGAGGTTGCGGCGGTGTTGGCCTCCGGTGAGCCGACGGTGCTCCTGATCGGTGGGGACGCGACCCGTGCGCCCGGCCTGGCCGCCGCGGTCCGGCTTGCACAAGCGTGCGGCACCCGGGTCATCTGCGAGACGTTCCCGACGCGCCTCGAACGTGGCGCCGGGCTACCCGCGGTCGAGCGGCTGGCCTACTTCGCCGAAGCGGCCACGGCACAACTCGAGGGCGCCCGCCACATCATCCTCGCCGGCGCGCCGCACCCGGTGTCGTTCTTCGCCTATCCGGACAAACCCAGCGACCTGGTGCCCGAGGGCGCTGCGGTGCACACCCTGTCCGGGCCGGTGGGAGCGGTTGGGGCGCTGAGTGAATTGGCCGACCGGCTGGCCAGCAACGAGATCGCCGCGACGGCACCCCTGTCGCGTCCGGCGCTGCCCACCGGTCCGTTGACGGTCCAGACGTCGGCCGACGTGATCGGCGCACTGCTGCCCGAACAGGCGATCGTGGTCGATGAGTCGAACACGTCGGGATTCCTTCTGCCCCAGGCGACTTCCGGAGCCCCGGCGCACGACTGGCTCACCCTGACCGGTGGGGCGATCGGATACGCGCTGCCGGTGTCGATCGGTGCGGCTCTGGCCGCACCCGAGCGGCCGGTGCTGTGCCTGGAGTCCGACGGCTCGGCGATGTACACCATCTCCGCGCTGTGGACCCAGGCCCGCGAGCATCTCGACATCACCACCGTCGTCTACGCCAACCGGGCCTACGACATCTTGCGCATCGAATTGCAGCGTGTCGGCGCCCAGACCGGATCGGCGGCCGACGGTCCGGGACCGAAGGCCGAGTCACTTCTGGACTTGACCCGTCCCACATTGGATTTCGTGCAGATCGCCGCGGGGATGGGCGTGCCGGCGCGGCGGGTGAGCACCGCCGAGGAACTCGCCGAGGCGCTGGAGTGGGCCTTCGGGGAACCGGGCCCGCACCTGATCGAGGCGATCATGCCCTCGATCGCGGGTTAGACGGCTACCGCCTGTTTGACCGCGAACTGGGCGGCCTGACCGACCATGCCGTTGGCCGCATACATGCCGTGCGCGGCGCCGTTGCCACCGCCGTCCGAGCAGATCGGATCGTCGGTCAGGCACATGTCGATCGTCTTGGCCGCATACAGCGGACCGATGGCGATCGGCGGTGCACCGATCGTGTTCAAGAACCCTGTGGACGGTTTCCCGAACAGGGCGATGGCGGCGACGTGGTCGGCGATGTCGTTGGGCATCGGGCCGGTCAGCCCCGCCGGCGCGACGAACCCGTCGGGTACCGCGTTGGCCGTCACGAAGCCCATCACCGCCGCGCCCTGCGAGTAGCCGCCGAGAACCATCTTCGTCTTCGGGCAGTCCAGTGCCATCGCGCGAATGTGGTTGCTGGCGTCCATCACTCCGTCGACGGCCCGCTGAAAGTCGGTGCTCGCCGGGTAGTTGACCGGGTAGACGCTGACAGATTTCCCGGCAGCGTCCGAGGTCACCGCGTCGACGAAGGCCTGGCCGATGTTGCCGACGCCGGGCGGCTCCCAGGTGCCGCGGGCGAAGACCACGTTGATGTCGGGGCAGTCGGCGGCCTGGGCTTGGGGCGCGACGAGTAGGGCCGATGCGGCGGCCGCGACCGCGAAGAGCACGTTCGGGAGTTTCACTGAAAAGCGGTAGCCATCACCGCGCGATTTCAAACACCGGATCGCTGCAGTCGAGGGCTTCGGCCGAGAGCCGCCGCTTGATGATCTTGAACGTCTCGGTGCGCGGCAGGCTGATACCGACCCGCACGAACCGGGGCCATTGCTTAGGTCCGAGGTCGGGCTGGTCGGCGAGGAACTCCCGGAACTTGATCGGGTCGAACCTCGCGGTGTCCGGCAGCACCAGGGCCGCCATCACCCGGTCGCCGACGTCCGGGTCCGGGATGGCATAGACCGCCGCCTCGGTGACGTCCGGATACCGCATCAGCACCCGCTCGATCGGGGCAGTGCCCAAATTCTCCCCGTCGACCCGCATCCAGTCGCCGAGCCGTCCGGCGAAGTGGACGTAGCCGGCCTCGTCCAGGAACGCGAGGTCACCACTGTGGTAGACGCCGCCTGCCATCCGCTCGGACTCGGCGTCGGGATCCTTGTAGTAGCCCCGAAAGTTGCCCGCCCCGTTGAGGTTCACCAGTTCGCCGACCACACCGGGTGGGCAGGGCAGGCCGGTGTCGACGTCGATGACGCCGAGACCCTCGGGCAGCGGGCCGAGCGCGCCTTCCGGAGTGTCGGGAGTACGCGCGATGTTCACCCCGCCCTCGGTGGAGCCGAACCCGTCGACCACGGTGACCCCGAACCGGGTGGCGAACCTGGTGATATCGCGCGGCGCGGCCTCGTTGCCGTAGACGATGCGCAGCGGATTATCGGCATCGTCGGGCTTGGGCGGGGTGGCCAGGATGTAGGACATCGGTTTGCCGACGTAGTTGGCGTAGGTGGCGTTGTAGCGGCGGACATCGGGGAAGAACTGCGACGCCGAGAACCTGCGGCGCAACGCAATCGACGCGCCGGCGGCCACGGCGGGCGACCAGCCCGCCATCACCGCATTGGAGTGGAACAACGGCATCGACAGGTAGCACACATCCGTCGCGCCCAAGCCGAACCGCTCGGCGAGCATCACCCCGGGTCCGGCGACCTTCTCGTGGGTGCACCGGACCGCCTTGGGCTCGCCACTGGTCCCGGAGGTGAAGATGAGCATGAACAGATCGTCGAAACCGCTGTCGGTGAACGTGATCGGGGACCCGCCGTACGATGCGAGTTCGTCCGCCCACCCGGCCGAGGTGACGTCGAGGACCGTCGTGGTCTCCGGGGCGAAGCCCTCGCCGTATCCGGTGGCCATGTCGTCGGCGAGAACCAGCTGACAGTCGGCGTGTTCGATGTCGCGCCGCAGCGCCGCACCGCGACGGGTCGGGTTGAGTCCGACGGTGACCAGTCCGCTCAGTCCGGCGGCGACCAGCATCCGCGAGAAGAACGGCGTATTGCCCAGCAGCACGCCGACGTGCGGCGGCTTGTCGGGGTCGAGACGCGCCTTCAGCGCCGCAGCCAGGTCGGCGGCGTCCTGGACGTGCTCGCGCCAGGTCGAGTGCGAGCCGTCGTCGGCGCTGATACCGCGATCGTCGACGTCGGCCAGCGTCACCAGCAGGCTGGTGACGGTCGGCTCACCGCTCACGAAGCCGGTCAGGCCGGGGTCTCGGCCAGTTCGCGGCCGATCTGGCGCAACTGTGCGGTGGCACCGCCGAGGGCGAACTCGACTTCCTTGGCGGTGATGAAGTAGCGGTGCACCTGGTGGTCCATGTCGATGCCGACACCGCCGTGCACGTGCACGGTGGTGTGGGCGACCCGGTGGCCGGCCTCGGCAGCCCAGAACGCCGCGGTGGCGACCTCGATGTCGGCGGGCAGATCCTCCGACAGCCGCCAGGCGGCCTGGACGAGTGCCAGCCGCAGACCCTTGATGTCGATGTAGTCGTCGGCCAGCCGCGCGGAGACGGCCTGGAAGCTGCCGATCGGACGGTCGAACTGTTCGCGGGTCCGGGCGTACTCGGCGGTCAGCTCGAGCGCGCGTTCGAGCACACCGAGCTGAAACGCGCTGTAGCCCAACGTCTTGTGGATCGCCAACCAGGCCAGTGCCTCCGCGTCGCCGACCACCCGGTCGGCGCCCACCTCGACACCGGACAGGTCCAGCTCACCTGAGCTGTTCTTGCCGGTGGTCAGCAGCGGGGTCACCGTCACCCCCGGCTCACCGGCAGCGACGAGGAAGACCTTTGTGCCGGAGTCGGTTTCAGCGGGAACGAGGAACGCGTCAGCCACCGGTGCGAAGGGCACCAGGGTGCGAGCCCCGGTCAGGCGGAATCCGTCGCCGGCGGCTGTCGCCTGGACCGGTCCCTGGCCGAACTCACCGTCGAGTGCCACGGTGAGGATCTTCTCACCGGACACTGCCGGAACCGCCCACTGCTGCTGCAGCTCCGCTGACCCGAAACGGGCCAGCGCTCCGGCCGCCAGCACCACCGACTCCAGGAACGGCACCGCCGCGATCTGACGGCCCAGCGCGGTCAGGATGGCGGTCTGCTCCAGCACTCCGAACCCGCCGCCGCCCACCGATTCCGGTGCGGCAGTGCTCAAGATGTCGGCGTCGATCAGCTTGCGCCACAGCTCGGTGTCCAGGCGCTGGTCGAGGCCGTCGAGCTCGCGCTGGTGCTGCGGGGTGCACACCGAGTCGACGATCGTGCCGACCAGGCCCGAAAGATCCTGTGCAGCTTCTGTTCTGGTGAAATCCATGTCAGTCTAAATTCTCTCAGGTCTCGGGTGGTCTAGCGGTTGACTCGGGGCAGGCCCAGGGCCACCATGCCGATGATGTCGCGTTGGATCTCGTTGGTGCCGCCACCGAAGGTCAGGATCAGAGCGGCGCGGTGCATCCGCTCCACCCGGCCGCGCAGCAGGACGCCGTGCGAATCCTGGCGCAGCGTTGCCGAGGGGCCGAGGATCTCCATCAGCAGCCGGTAGGCCTCGGTGGCCAGCTCGGTACCGAAGACCTTGGCCGCCGAGGCGTCGGCGGGGTTCAGCTCCCCCTCCTTGGCCGAGGCCAACTCCCAGTTGATCAGCTTGAGGTACTCCGCCTTGGCGTGCACCCGCGCCAGGTTGAGCTGCACCCACTCGGAGTCGATCAGGCGCGCCCCGCGGGCGTCCT
The DNA here is from genome assembly GCF_036023875.1 of Mycobacterium sp. NBC_00419. Lineage (NCBI taxonomy): Bacteria > Bacillati > Actinomycetota > Actinomycetes > Mycobacteriales > Mycobacteriaceae > Mycobacterium > Mycobacterium sp. NBC_00419. Next base: position 2,176,024 of record NZ_CP107931.1, on the reverse strand, counting down.
TGGTGTTCTGCGCCCACTCCCGAACTTGGTTGAGCGCCACAAAAATCGGCTGCGAGGAGACCAAGGCGACGCGCTCGTGGTTGAGCTGGTTGGTCACCAGCTTCCAGCCCCCGTTCTCCTCACCGACCCGGCTGGAGACCGGAACCCGCACGTCCTGGTAGTAGGTGGCGCTGGTGCCCACGCCGGCCATCGTGTGGACGGGAGTCCAGGAGAAGCCTTCGGCGGTGGTCGGCACGATCAGCACCGAGATGCCGCGGTGTTTCTTGGCTTCGGTGTTCGTGCGCACCGCCAGCCACACGTAGTCGGCGTACTGGATCAGGCTGGTCCACATCTTCTGGCCGTTGACGACGTAGTCGTCACCGTCGCGGACGGCGGTGGTCCGCAGCGCGGCCAGGTCGGTACCGGCGCCAGGCTCGGAGTAGCCGATCGAGAAGTGCAGGTCACCGGCGGCGATCTTGGGCAGGAAGAACTTCTTCTGCTCCTCGGTGCCGTACGCCATGATCGTCGGCGCGACGCTGTTGATCGTCAGGAACGGCACGGGCGCGCCTGCGATGGCCGCCTCGTCGGTGAAGATCAGCGAATCCATCGGGGAGCGATCCTGGCCGCCGTACTCCTTGGGCCAGTTCAGCGTCAGCCAGCCGTCCTTGCCCATCTGGGAGACGGTGTCGCGGTAGATGGTGCCGGTGCCGATTTCGCCACCACCGGCGGTCGAGCTGAGCGCTTCCTGCCGCTCGGGGGTCATCAACTTGGTGAAATAGGCCCGGAGCTCGCGGCGCAGCTCCTCTTGTTCAGGGGTGTAACTGATCCGCATGCGCTGGTCCTTCAGCTCGATTTTCGGCAGTGTCGGCAACCCGCCGACACTCCTCGTTGTAACACGTTCTAGTCTTGGGGTCCAGCGCCCGTAAGAGCCGGGTAATAGTTGATCTGGCCTATCGTGGTGCTGCTAGTACCCCGGGGTGTCGGGGTCTGTCGGGCAAGGAGGTTGTCATGCGTGTTGAAGTCGACCGTGATCGTTGTGAAGGTAACGCTGTCTGCGTGGGAATCGCGCCGGACCTGTTCGAACTCGACGACGAGGACTACGTCTACGTGACGAAGGATCCCATCCCTGCCGACCAGGAGGAGTTGGCCGAACAGGCCATCGCCGAGTGCCCGCGCGCAGCGTTGACCCGCCGCGACTGACCGAACGTTAGAGGTATTCATAAGTTGACTGCACAAGACGGGTCTGACTCGATCGATCTCTCCGGGCGCGTCGCGGTGGTGACGGGCGCCGCCGCGGGCCTGGGCCGGGCCGAGGCTATCGGCCTGGCGAAGGCCGGAGCGACGGTGGTCGTCAATGACATGCACAAAGCCCTGGACGCCTCCGACGTGCTGGACGAGATCAGCGCTGCCGGTTCCAAGGGTGTCGCCGTCGCCGGTGACATCAGCGCACGCTCGACAGCCGACGAACTGGTCGAGTGCGCCGACGGACTGGGCGGGCTGAGCATCGTTGTGAACAACGCCGGCATCACCCGGGACCGGATGTTGTTCAACATGAGCGACGAGGACTGGGACGCGGTGATCGCCGTCCACCTGCGAGGCCACTTCCTGCTGACCCGCAACGCGGCGACGTACTGGCGTAACAAGGCCAAGGACAACGATGGATCGGTCTACGGCCGGATCATCAACACCTCCTCGGAGGCCGGCCTGTCCGGTCCGGTCGGCCAGGCGAATTACGGTGCCGCCAAGGCCGGCATCACCGCGCTGACCCTCACCGCCTCGCGGGCGCTGGGACGCTACGGGGTGACGGCCAATGCGATCGCCCCGCGGGCTCGCACCGCGATGACCGCCGGTGTGTTCGGTGAAGCACCCCCCGAGGGTGAGACCGATCCGCTCTCACCCGACCACGTGGTCACCCTGGTGCGCTACCTCGCGTCCCCGGCGTCGCAGAAGGTCAGTGGGCAGATCTTCATCGTCTACGGGCCCACGGTGACACTGGTTGCCGCACCGACCGCAGAGCACCGTTTCCACGCCGAGGGCGCCGCGTGGGATCCGTCCGCGCTCAGCGCCTCCATGAGCGGCTATTTCGCTGATCGCGACCCGGAGCGCACGTTCGGCGTGATGGGACTGATGGGCGACTGAGTCACGGCGGCAACCGATCAGTCGATCGCGGACCCGCTGTCGGTGCCGGACTTGGCATCGGCCAATGCTTCGAGGAATGACCGCGCCCAGCGGTCGACATCGTGAGCCAGAACCTGACGCCGTAGTGCACGCATACGCCGCCGGCCTTCTTCCGGAGTCTGACTGAGAGCTGCCTCGATGGTGTCCTTGACGCCTTCGAGGTCGTGCGGGTTGGTCAGATACGCCTGCCTCAATTCGGCTGCCGCACCGGTGAACTCGCTGAGTACCAGCGCGCCGCCGAGATCACTGCGGCAGGCGACGTATTCCTTGGCCACCAGGTTCATCCCGTCCCGCAGCGGGGTGACGAGCATGACGTCGGCGGCCACGAAGAACGCGATCAGCTCGTCGCGCGGCACCGGGCGATGCAGATAGTGCACCACCGGGTGGCCCACCTCGCCGTACTCGCCGTTGATGTGGCCGACCTGCTGTTCGATCTCGTTGCGCAGGATGCGGTAGCTCTCGACGCGCTCGCGGCTCGGTGTCGCCAGCTGGACCAGGACGGTGTCGTCGCGTTTGGCGCGCCCCTCGGCGAGTAGGTCCGAGAACGCTCTGAGCCGAACGTCGATACCTTTGGTGTAGTCCAGCCGGTCCACCCCGAGCAGGATTTTGCGCGGGTTGCCGAGTTCGGCGCGGATCTCGCGGGCGCGGCGCCGGATCTCCCGGCCGCGGGCGGTGCGGTCGAGGTCGGCGGAGTCGATCGAGATGGGGAACGCGCCCACCTTGACCGTCCGCAGGCCGAGCTGAACCTCACCGAACCGGGACCGGACACCGACCGAGGCGCGGGAAGTGTTGGCGCCCACCAGTCTTCGCGACAGGAACAGGAAGTTCTGTGCCCCACCAGGCAGGTGGAAACCGACCAGATCGGCGCCCAGCAGTCCTTCGATGATCTCGGTGCGCCAGGGCATCTGCATGAACAGTTCGACCGGCGGGAAGGGGATGTGCAGAAAGAAGCCGATGGTCAGATCGGGGCGCAGCAGGCGCAGCATCTTGGGCACCAGTTGCAGCTGGTAGTCCTGCACCCAGACGGTGGCACCCTCGGCGGCCGCACGTGAGGTCGCCTCGGCGAAGCGGCGGTTGACGTCGACGTAGCGATCCCACCACTCGCGGTGATAGATCGGCTTGACGATCACGTCGTGGTACAGCGGCCACAGGGTGGCGTTGGAGAAGCCCTCGTAATACTCGGCGAACTCCTCGGCGCTCAGCCGCACCGGGTAGAGCTGCAGACCGTCTTCGACGATCGGGTCCTCGGGGCCGTCGACGACGCCCGGCCATCCGATCCAGGCGCCGCGATGGCGGCGCAGCAGCGGTTCCAGCGCGGTGACCAGGCCTCCTGGACTGCGCTTCCAGGCGACAGTGCCGTCCGGCAACCGCTCCATGTCGATCGGGAGGCGGTTGGCGACAACGACGAACTCAGAGTTTCCGGAGCTGGTCTTCTTGCCTCCGGACACCGTCTAGGCCTCGAGCTTTGACGGTCCAATACCGAGCATCGACAGGAAGACGCGGCACTCATCGGCGTCAGTGGCGTAGGCGGCGACGACACGGCGGGCCTGGCGGGCTGTGCTGTCGGCCAGGGGTTCCACGTCGTCGATGTCCGCGGGGTCTGATTTAGCAGGCATAACTCAACTCTAGGTGAAGGTCTGATCGGTGGTTACGGGCTGGAGGAGATCGTCGATTTCGGTTCGACGGGTGGACCCTCGGTTTGGCTGACCGCGTAGCAGGCAGCGGACTCCCAGTAGCCGGTGCACGGATAGCCGTTGATGTTGGGCACCAGGTTGGCGGGATCACCGGTGACCTCGCTGCTGGTCTCGGCGCCGGTCTGCGGCGGCGGGGCAGCGTCGGGTTGCGGCTGGTCACCCTGGGTCGATTCCAGCGGCGTCATGGTCGGCACGCAGTTACCGGTCGAGGCGTCCAGGGATTCGCCGGACTGGCAGCCCGCCGAGTTGCCCGGCTGATCGGCCACGGGTGCCGGAACCGGCACCGGCTGCGGGTCGGGCACGCCGCCCTCGCCTTCAGCCAGTGCCTGCGGCGCGGCGTAGAGAAGCCCGGCGGCAGGCGCCAGTGCGACCGCGAGCGCGAACGCGCCCGCGGTCAGCAGCTTGACTGTGTGACTGGAATGGATCGGCATCGTTGCCCTCCTGGTCCGACCGGTCTTACGGGCTGGACGAAATGCTCGTGCGAGGCTGGACGACCGGGGCAGGCTGATCCTCTTCCAGGCCGATGCACTGGCCGCTGTTGGCGCCGGTGCACGGAATGCCTTGGACCTCAGGCACACTGCCGGGATCGCCCGGGGTCGAGAAGGAGACGCCGCCGCCACTGCTAGTGGGTGTGGGGTAGTTGCCGCCAGGTGCGTTCGGCACCAACTCGGGCGTGCACTCACCGATGTAGATGTCCTCGACCTCGCCGGCGGGGCACGCCAGCGCCGGACCTGCCGGGTGCGAAGGCAGAGCCACGAACGCAGCCGCCGGGGCGGCTGCGATCGCGATGCTCAACCCTCCCGCGAGGAGGATGCGTCGGCCGACAGAGGGGGAGTTCGCCATACTTCACACTTCCTAGAGAAGGACGACGGAGCACCGCTGCCGGCACTCCGCACTACGGACTGGACGAGATGGTCGAGTGGGGCTCCACAAGCGGAGCCTGCTGCTCTTCCTGCAATCCTATGCACTGACCGGTGTTTGCGCCTGTGCAAGGTATGCCCTGAACCTCGGGAACACTGCCCGGGTCGCCCGGAGTGGAGAAGGAGGTCTCGCCCGGGTTGGTCTCGACCGGCGCGGGCAGGCAGCCGACGCCCTCGGTGTTCACGACCTCCCCGGGGGCGCATTCGGCGACAGCCGGGGCAGCCCCGGTGGACGGAACGGTGAAAGCGGCCACCGCAGGCGCGGCCGCAACTGCGAGCGCGAAACCGCCGGCCAAGGCCAGACGTCGCGCCGAATTCTTCAAACTAGCCATGATGGTGCTTTCTACTCGGTTTGCTGAGCGGCTGTGTGAACGCAGTGTATGGCTGCCTTCCCCCGACCGCAGTTGTTCGGGAGTTTTATCGCCCGTAACCTGCCGTGCGTTACACCGGAGTCAATCAATTATGCAGCCATTGTCGAGCGGGCTTTACGCCCGTCCCAAGCCAGGCTGACCTGGATCAAAGGCTCCGACTGTCCATCAATCGCTGTTCTTGTGTGACGGTCCAATTGTGTCTGCTGCTATGGAGAAATGTTTAGGCGGCGCCATTTGCGGCGCCATTTCCGGGGTGTGACTCTCGATGTGAAGGTGGCCGGAGGGACTGTTGGGGCCGGGCTGTTGGGCGCTCAGGGATGTTCGCTGTGGGCGATTAAGACCGCCGGTGCGGCGGCCCGTGGCCGGCACTGGATTCCCGCGTGTGCCCCTGGTGCAGGTGCCGGGTCTCGTGACCGGAACCGGCCCTTTGCGTCGACGGCCCGCCGTGGTTCTATACGTAGAACCTGTTTCAGTTTTGTGTGAGGAGTGCGGCGTGCAGCTCTCGTTCGAGGACCGGACTTACCTGGTCACCGGTGGTGGTAGCGGAATCGGCAAGGGGGTCGCGGAGGGTTTGGCCAAGGCGGGCGCCCGCGTCGTCATCGTCGGCCGCGGTGCCGACCGGTTGGCCGCGACCGTCGACGAGATCAAGGCCGCCGCCCCGGCCGGTGACGTCCGGTACGAACCCGCCGACGTGACCAACGAGGACCAGGTCGCCGCCGTCGTGGACGCTGCCACGGCGTGGAACGGCCGCCTGCACGGTGTCGTGCACTGTGCGGGCGGATCGCAGACCATCGGACCGATCACCCAGATGGATTCCGACGGGTGGCGCGCCACCGTCGACCTCAACATCAACGGCTCGATGTACGTGCTGAAGCACTCGGCCCGCGAAATGGTCCGTGGCGGCGGGGGCTCGTTCGTCGCCATCTCCTCGATCGCCTCCAGTAACACCCACCGCTGGTTCGGGCCGTACGGCGTCACCAAAGCCGGCCTGGATCACCTCGTGCAGCTGGCCGCCGACGAGCTCGGCCCATCCTGGGTGCGGGTCAACGGCATTCGACCCGGACTGATCCGAACCGAGCTGGTTCAGATGGTGCTCGACTCACCCGAAATCAGCGGGGACTACGCCGAGTGCACGCCGCTGCCGCGGCCCGGTGAGGTCGACGATGTCGCCAACACCGCGCTGTTCCTGCTCAGTGATGCCGCCCAGTGGGTCACCGGGCAGATCATCGGGGTCGACGGTGGGCAAAGCCTGCGGCGCGGCCCCGATTACTCAGCCATGCTGGAACCCGCCTTCGGCGCGGACGGATTGCGCGGCGTCGTCACTAGTTGACGCAGGGAATCCCGCCGCCGTCGATCGGCTTGCCCTGATCAGGTGTCGGAGTCGTCGTCATGCCGTACCAGCCTTGCGCCGGCGTGGTTTCGACGACCTCCTCGGTTGCGGGCTGCTCGGTCGGCACGTCATATCCGTCGCCGAGGATGACCCGGATGTGGCCGGCGGGCAGTGCGATGTTGGCCTGCGGCGCGTTGTCGATGCCCAGCAGTGTGGCCACTGACTGCGCGTCGGTCTGGGCTCCCGATCCGTAGGTGATGACGGTGTCGACCGGCTCGCCGGACTCCCGGTCGCGGACCTCCTCGACGGTGAAGTCCTTCCTGCCCAGCACGGCTGCCGCCTGCGATGCCAGGCCGCCGGTCTCGCTGGCGTTGACCACCGTAATAGCGGTCAGCGGGTTCATCGGCGGAAGTGGCTGTGCCGCAGTGCTCGTCGCGACCGTGGTGGTTGTCGTACCGGTACCGATCGCGCTCGCGATCTCGGCGCGAATCTTCGCCGGATCGATGATGTTGACGTCTTGGCCGTTGATGTTGTCGTAGCGGACCACAGGCAGAGTGCGGAACTCGACGTCTCCGCCCGCCAGTGCGGCCATCCGGCGGAACTGGTCCTCGCCCCAGCCCTCGGACAGCACGATGTCCTTGCGGGCCACGTCCATCAATCGGCGGAACTTGGCGATATCGGTGAACGAGCCCGACTGCTGCAGTTCGTGCATCACCGACAACAGGAAAGCCTGCTGGCGGTGTGTGCGGTCGAGGTCACCGTTCTCCAGGCCGTGCCGTTGCCGGACGAAGGCCAGCGCCTGTGCGGCATCGAGGCGCTGGCGCCCGGCCGGGAAATCCGCACCCGAATAGTCGTCGTGCACGGCATGGTTCAGGCAAACCTCCACGCCACCAAGGCTTTCGGCAAGGTCGTAGAAGCCTGCGAGGTTCACCTCGGCGAAATAGTCGATGGGTTGGCCGGTGAGGTTGCGCACCGCCCGCAGCGTGGCCTTGCGGCCGGCCTCCCGGCCCGCCTTCTCCAACTCGGCCCGGTCACTGACACCTGCGTCGACGAGTTTCTGCTCGGTCTCGAACTTGGTCAGCCCGTAGGCCTCTTTGATCTTGATGTGGTCGTAGCCCTTGATTCCGCTGACGGCGACGTAGTCGTCACGGGGAATGGAGAACGCGACCACCCGATCGTCGGCACCGATGTGCACGAGAATCAGCGTGTTGGTGTTGTAGCCGCCCGCCTCGGAGTCGCCGGCGTGCAACTTGTCGAGCACCTCGTCGGGCAGCTCATTGCCGTCCTGATCTTTGCGGGAGTCCAGACCGATCAGCAGGATGTTCATCGCACCGCCGCTGGACCTCGGCTCGTCGGAGCCCAGCGCCCGCGAGATGGTGATCCCGCCAAGCAGTCCGTGCGCCTGCGAGTAGGCGACACCGGTGGCCATGACGACGAGGACCGACACCAGCCCAACCAGCGTCCGGCGCAGGATGCGGGCCGCGCGCCGGGCTCGTTGCGGTCGCCCCCGGTGGCGGCCGTGGCGGATTTCCGCAGCGGTCGCCGGCGCGGGGGGCGTCGGATTCATGATCGTCAGTATGCGGTCATTTGCTGTACGTGGCCCAGCCGGTCCTGGGTGCCCGCGGGCGGGAACGCCCGCCGCGGGTGTGCCTCTGATGCACGCTCCAGCCCAGATCATCGCGTTGCGGACGACGGGAAGGCGCAGCTATGAGACCCGGCGTGGTGCGCTGGACAGTGGGATTGCTCACCGGTGCACTGGCCACCGCGGGCCTGGTCGCAGCGACACCGGCCCAGGCCGAATGCGTCAATTCCGGCGGTGGCTGGAACAACGGGCCGAACCGGCCCACACCGCGGTCGAACTGATCGGACATCCCGCTATGCTGAGCGTGTGCTTAGCATGACGTGCCAAGGCGTGCACCGGTGAAGCCGGCACCCTTCGACTACCACCGGCCCGACAGTGCGGCCGAGGCCGCCCAGATGCTCGCCGACTTCGGTGACGACGCGAAGCTGCTCGGTGGCGGCCAGAGTCTGGTGCCGATGCTCGCCATGCGGCTGGCGTTCTTCGACCACCTGATCGACATCTCCCGGCTCGAGGAGATGAAGGGCATCCGGCGCGACGGCGACCAGCTCTGGATCGGCGGCGGCACCACCCACGCCGTGGTCGGCTCCGACCAGCAGGTCCGGTCGGCGGTCCCGCTGCTCACCCGCGCCACACCGTTGATCGGGCACTTCCAGATCCGCAGCCGGGGAACGTTGGGCGGGTCGATCGCCCACGCCGACCCGGCGGCCGAGTATCCCGCCGTCGCGCTGGCGCTGGATGCCGAGATGGAGGCCCTCTCGCCGTCCGGTGTCCGGACTATCGCGGCCGCCGAATTCTTCAACGGTGTGTGGGAGACGACCATGATGCCCGACGAAGTCCTGGTCGGGGTGCGGTTCCCGGTGTGGTCGGGCCGGTGCGGCTTCGCCGTGCAGGAGTTCGCACGCCGTCATGGAGACTTCGCGATCGCCGGTGCGGTCGTGGGAGTCGAACTCGGCGGTGACGACGTGATCCGGCGCTGCGCGATCGGACTGCTGGCGCTCAGCGCGACGCCGCGGCGGGCCGCCGCAGCCGAAGCCGCAGTCGCGGGGCGGTCGGTCGCTGACGTCAGCCCCGAGGAACTCGGTGAGCTCGCGATGGCCGGTCTCGACGATGTGCCCGCCGACCTCCAGGGCTCGGCGGACTACCGGCGACGGGTCGGCGCGGCGATGGTGGCACAAGCGTGGAAGGCTGCAGTAAAGGAGGCACTCGATGCATGAACATCCGGTTCGGTTGTCTGTCAACGGAACTCCCACCGAGGCGATCGTCGAGCCGCGGATGACACTTGCGGACTTTCTGCGCGAACGGTGCGGACTCACCGGTACCCACCTCGGTTGTGAACACGGGGTGTGCGGTGCGTGCACGGTGCTGCTGGACGGCGCCGCGGTGCGGTCCTGCCTGGTGTTCGCCGTCCAGGCTGACGGCGCCGACGTCGCGACCGTCGAAGGTGTCGCCGGGGCCGACGGTGAGCTGTCGGCCGTGCAGGCGGCGCTGCGCGACTGCCACGGACTGCAGTGCGGCTTCTGCACGCCGGGGTTCGTCATGTCGATCACGGCGCTGTTGCGTGACAACTCGCACCCCAGCGACGAGGAGATCCGGGAGGGACTCTCCGGTAACTTCTGCCGTTGCACGGGCTATCAGGGCATCGTCAATGCCGTTCGGCTGGCGTCGAATTCGTCAGAATCGACGTCCTAGGACCGGGCAGCTTCCTCGATCAGCGCGACGATCCGGGCCGGTGTGGCAGGTAGCGTGGTGATCGTCACCCCCAGCGGTGCCAGGGCGTCGTTGATCGCGTTGATCACTGCCGGCGTCGAGCCGATGGCACCACCCTCGCCACAGCCCTTGTAGCCGCCGACGCCGGGACCCGGTACCTCCACGTGGCCGTACTCGATGGGCGGCACGTCGGTCGCGGTTGGCAGCAGGTAGTCGACGAACGTGGTGGACAAGGGATTTCCATCGTCGTCGTAGACGAGGTGTTCGAGCAGTGCCCCGCCGATGCCCTGCACGGTGCCGCCGGCGATCTGACCCTCGACGACGTTCGGGTTGATCATCGGGCCGACGTCCTCGCTGACGATGTAGCGGGTCAATGTCACCCGTCCGGTGGTGATGTCCACCTCGCAGGTGCAGGCGTGGGTGGCGTTGGCCCAGTGGATCGGGGTCTGCGAGGTGAAGCGGGTCGTCGCCTCCAGGGTGGCCGACATGCCCGGCGGCAACTGCTGGGGTTCGTAGTGGGCGCGGTACGCCAGATCGGCGAACGTGATGCTCTTGGTGGGGTCGTCGACTGAGCTTGCGCGAGAACCGGATAGCGCGATGCGCTCGGCGTCGACGCCCAGAATGTGTGCGGCCATCGCGACGAGTCGTTGCCGCAGGATCGTTGCGGCCTCGTCGACGGCACCGGCGGTCATCGGTCCGCTGCGGCTGCCCTGGGTGCCCGCGCCGTACGGGGTGACGGCGGTGTCGCCCTGGATCGTGGCGACGTCGTCGATGTCCGCGCCGAGTGCGTCGGCGGTGAGTTGCACCACCGTGGTCTCGATGCTGTTGCCGCTCGAGCCCCCGTTGACGTAGACGTTGATCTTGCCGGTCGGCTCGATCCGGATCGTCGCGCCCTCGGTGGCCAGGTGTCCGGTGGCCGCCCCCGTCGGTTCGATGTAGGCCGAGAAGCCCAGCCCGATGTAGCGGCCCTGTGCCAGGGCCTCGGCCTGCTCCTTCCGGAATCCTTCGTGGTCAAGGATTTTTACGGCCTGCTCGAAGGTCTCCATCGGCGCGACGTGGTCGTACGGCATGCCGTTGGGGTTGAAGTACGGCATCTCGTCACGGCGCAACAGATTCTTGCGGCGCAGATCGACCGGATCAACACCCATTGCGCGCGCGGCGATGTCGAGAAGTATTTCGCGGGTGAGGGTTTCGTACTGCCACGGTCCGCGATAGGCGGCCAGGCCGCTGGTGTTGGTGAACACCGTCTTGTAGCTGAAGCTGGCCTTGGGCACCCGGTAGGGGCCAGGGAAGAACATGCCGATAGCAGCGGTGGTCAACACCGGGTACGGCGTGGGGTAGGCGCCGACATCCTGGATGAAGTCGATGTCGACGGCGGTGATGGACCCGGCGGTGTCGAAGGCCATCCTGGCGGTGCCGTCGACGTGGCGGGCCTGCCCCGCCGACATCAGGTTCTCCCGGCGGTCCTCGATCCACTTCAGTGCGGCGGGCACCTTGCGGGCAGCCAGCAGGATGGCCATGTCCTCACGCATCGGCACCACCTTCTGGCCGAAGCCACCGCCGGTGTCGCGGGCGATGACGCGCACTCGCTGCGCTGGGATGCCGAGCAGCCGGGCTGCGAACGCGCGCAGTTCGTGCGGGGTCTGGGTGGACGCCCACAACGTCAATTCCTGTGCGGCAGCGACCCATTCGACCACCAGGCCGCGGGTCTCGATCGGCACGGGTACGTGGGTCTGCTGATAGACGTGCTCGGCGACCACCAAGGCCGACGCGGCGAAGACGGCCTCGTCCGGTGGTGCCCCGGCCAGGCCGCCGGCGACGTTATCGGGGTAGGCGTCGTGCACCACGGCCTCGCAGCCGATCGCCCGGGTGACATCTGCGATGGCCGGCAGCGGGTCGTAGTCGACGTCGACGAGCTCGATGGCATCTTCTGCGATGTAGCGGTTCTCGGCCACGACCAGGGCCACCGGGTCGCCGACGAACTTCACCGTCCCCTCGGCCATGGGCGGGCGCGGGGTGTCGGCAATGTCCTTGCCGGCCACCGCGTGCCAGGCCTCTTTCACCTCGGGGTTGAGGTCGCCGGCGGTGAAGACGGCGTGGACGCCGGGCAGGGCCAGGGCGGCCGAGGTGTCGATGCTGTTGATCCGGGCGTGAGCGAACGGGCTGCGAACGAAGCAGGCGTGCAACATGCCGGGGCGTGTGACGTCGTCGACGAACGTGCCGTGCCCGGTGAGCAGGCGGCTGTCCTCGACCCGCGGGACCCGGGTACCCGCGTACCGGGCGACAGGTGCGGCCATGGCGATGACTCCAATACCTCGGGGGCGGGCGGCCCATGCTAAGCAGTCGCACAGCAGAGCGTACCGAACGGTGCGGCGCGATCGCACCGGACTGGTCAGGCGGCGTCGGTCAGCCCGCACAGCCGGCGCAGCGCCGCCAGGCCGTCGGGGGTTCCCGGCCAGTGTTCGGCGAGTGCGTCGCCCCCCGCGGTGCGTGAGACCCACCGCAACACCAGGGCGGTGATGATGACGTCGTCGGCGTAGCCGAGGACGGGGATGAAGTCGGGGATCAGGTCGATCGGCGACGCGATGAAGGCGAGCAACACGATCAGCACGATGCGGATACGCCGGGGCAGGTGCGGATCGGTGGCCAGCCGTTTGAGCAGGCGCAGCACGTCGGGCAGCAGCCGCAGCATGTCCTGGATGCCGACGTCGTCGGGTTTGGCGATCCACAGCGTCACCCCGAGCGCCAGCCAGATGAACACCAGCGCCGCGGCGATCCCGACCGGGATCATCCACCACTGCTCGGCCACGCCGCCCGTCCTCGTATCGTCGAGTGATGAGCGTACGGCCGACACCAGAGAAACCCGGCACAGGTCAGGAGTCGGTGTGGGATTACCCCCGGCCGCCCCGGCTGGAGGCGTTCGACGGCAGGATCACCGTCGAACTCGGCGGCCAGGTGATCGCCTCGACCGACAGCGGCTGGCGGGTGCTGGAGACCAGTCACCCGCCGACCTACTACCTGCCGCCCGAGGCGTTCGCCGACGGGTCGTTGCGGGATGCGCCCGGCTCGTCGTGGTGTGAATGGAAGGGGCAGGCCCGCTACTACGACCTGGTGAGCCAGACCACGATCGCACCGAAGGCCGCCTGGACCTATCCGAGCCCCACCCGGGGATTCGAACCGATCGCGGGCGCGATCGCCGTTATGGCCGCCCAGGTCGACCGCTGCACCGTCAACGGGGAGACGGTGCTTCCGCAGCCCGGCGGCTTCTACGGAGGCTGGATCACCAGCCGGGTCGTCGGCCCCTTCAAGGGCATCCCCGGCTCAATGGGCTGGTGATCGCCCGCGCGGTCTGAAACATGGCAGAAACATGAATGCCGCGTGTTGGAAACACCGCGCCGACATCCTCGTCGGGACCGTCGAAGGAGCCGGACTTGGATTCGATCGATCCCGCCGCCACCGCGTGGCTGCTGACCAGCACCGCACTGGTTCTCTTGATGACACCCGGGCTCGCCATCTTCTACGGCGGCATGGTCCGGACCACCGGCGTGCTCAACATGATCATGATGAGCTTCATCGCCATCCCACTGGTGACGGTCACCTGGTTGCTCGTGGGCTATTCGCTGGCGTTCTCCGGCAACAGCCTCGGCGGCGTGATCGGCGACCTCTCCCACATCGGGATGGCCGGGATCGGCCCAGACACCGTCCACGGCTCGGTCCCTGAGCTGCTCTACGCCACATTCCAGCTCAGCTTCGCGATCATCACCGCAGCCCTGGTCAGCGGTGCGATAGCCGACCGGGCCAGGTTCGCCGCCTGGATGGTGTTCGTCCCGCTCTGGGCGGTATTGGTGTATTCGGTTGTGGCCCATTGGGTCTGGGCCCCCGGCGGCTGGTTGTTCAAGCTTGGGGTCCTCGACTATGCCGGTGGCCTCGTGGTCGAAATCGTCTCCGGGGCCTCGGCGCTGGCCCTGGCGCTGGTACTCGGCCCGCGCATCGGGTTCAAAGTCGACGCAATGCGCCCGCACAATCTCCCGTTCGTCTTGCTCGGCGTCGGGTTGCTGTGGTTCGGATGGTTCGGTTTCAACGCCGGGTCCGCCCTGGCGGCCAACGGCGCGGCGGCCGCCATCTTCCTCAACACGCTGGTGGCGGGATGTCTCGGGATGCTGGGCTGGTTGTCGGTTGAGCAGATCCGCGACGGCAGGCCGACGACGTTCGGCGCGGCCTCGGGAGTCGTGGCGGGCCTGGTGGCCATCACCCCGTCCTGTGGAACGGTGAACACCCTCGGCGCCGCCGTGGTCGGAGTCGCAGCCGGCATCGTCTGCTCGTTCGCGATCGGGCTGAAGTTCCGGTTCGGCTATGACGACTCTCTCGACGTGGTCGGCGTGCACTTCGTCGGTGGCGTGGTCGGTGTGCTGCTGATCGGTTTCCTGGCCACCGCGGTAATGACGGGCGGTCCCGAAGGGCTGTTCTTCGGCGGCGGCTTGGCGCAACTGGGCAAACAGGCGCTGGCGATGGTGGTCGTCGCCGCGTACGCCTTCGCGATGTCCTTCGGTCTGGCCAAGCTGATCGACCGGATCATGGGCTTTCGGCTCAGTCCCGAGGATGAGATGGCCGGCGTGGACTTCACCCAGCACGCCGAGACCGCCTACGCCGAAGGCGTGCACGGCCATCAGCCGCTGCGCCGACCGCTGTTCGGCGACAATCGTCCGCGATCCGGCACCGCTGACGAGGACTGAGTCGCCGCCCTCTCGTCTGGCACTCACCCGCCGGGCCCGCTGCCCAGCGGGCAGTTCCAGACGGTCTATGTCGATATGTCCTGCCCGCCCAGCAACAACAGCCCCACGGAGTAGTCAGCCGCGGTTGAACACCGGCGGACGTTTCTCGAGGAAGGCCTGCAACCCCTCGGCCATATCGGGAGTGCCCAGCGTGGCGTGGAAGGCGGCGCGCTCGTCGCGCAAGGACTCCTCGAGCGTCTTCTCCTCGCCGGTCACCAGGCAGCGAAGAATCGATGCCACCGCGGTGCGCGGCATGGCGGCCAGTTCCTGCGCGAGGTCGACGGCGCGGCCTTTGAGTTCCGCGAGGGGCCAGACCTCGTTGACGAGGCCGAGGGCCAGCGCCTGGGGACCGGTCAGCGTCTTGGCGCGCAGAATGAGGTCGACGGCCCGGTCGCGGCCGATGCGCCGGGCCAGCCGTGCGCTCCCACCCCACGCCGGCACCGAACCGAGGTGCAACTCGGGCAGCCCGATGCGGGCACCCTCCTCGGCGGCGAGCCGGAAGTGACAGGCCAGGGGGAGTTCCAGACCGCCGCCGAGACAGTTTCCGAAAAGTGTTGCGATCCAGGGCTTGTCCATGTTCTCCACAGCGGCCAGCACACGCAGGCGCTGGTCGAGGATCGCGTCGACCCTGGCGGGATCACCCAGATTGGCGACGAGTTCCTTGAGGTTCATGCCCACCGAAAAGTTCTGCTCACCGGCGGCGGTCAAGACGACAGCACGTACGCCCGGGTCGGCCGCGATGTCGGTCACGAGCGGCTCGAATGCGTCCATGAACGCGAGGTTCATCGCGTTGTGCGGAGCCGCGTCGATGGACACGACGGCGACCGCGTCCCGGCGTTCGTAGGCCAGGGTGCTGCCGCTCATCAGGACTGCGAGACGAGGCTGTCGACGCGCTTGCGGCGCCGGATGAACACGAAACCGATGACGAACAGCGCCACGTTCTGGGGCGGAACGGACGCGTCGTAGCCGAGGTCCTTGAGAATGCCGATCTCGATGGCGCTCAACGTCCGGACGCCGAGGCCCGTGTCGGTCGAGGCGTTCATCAGTTTGGCGTTCGAGCCGGTGAACTTCGTGTCGTCCAGATGCGACATCGAGCTACCTGATTGCCACGGGTTGGGGGTGAACAGGGGCACCGGATGGCCGTTGTTGGCGGCCATCGCGTTCGTGCCGCCGAAGTACAGGCCCAGGCCGCCGCCGGTCAAGTTGGAGTCGTAGCTCGAGAGCCAGTTGTAGCTGCCGTTGATCGGGTGCGTGCCGGTCGATGTCACCACGAAGCCGTCGAAGGTGGTCCAGTTGTTGCCGGTGTTGTTGCCGGCGCTGTCGATGACAGACAGGAACCCCAGGGTGTGCACCAGTTCGTGCAACGCGGTGGACTGGAAGTCGTACTGGCCGGCGGCCACCGAATCGCCAAAGGCCCAGGAGTACTTGAAGTTCCAGGTGATCTGGCCGTCGGCGGCCGCGCCGTTGCTGTCTACGCCGGTCTGGATCTTCTTCTGCACCACGGTGTTGTAGAAGCCGGGATCGGTAGAGACGAGGTCGCTTCCCGCCGACGCCAGCGTCGAGGTGAAGAACGAATACTCACCGGTGACGTCGTAGGTGATGGTCACCGCCGCCGGGGCGTTGATGTAGGACGACAGGTAGATCGCCGTCGACTGCAGTGCTGCGCGGGCGGCACTGGACCAGTACTGCGCACCTGAGCCGAAGATGAAGTTGAAGGCCACCCGGATTGCGGTGTCATTCTGCGTCACCGAGACCAGAGCGCCCGTGCTCGCCGACCGCAGCGGGTCCAGCAGGTTGATGTGAAGACCAGTGTCGGCGGCTGCAATGGTGAAAGCGTCGACCCCGTCGAATCCGCTGCCCGGCGTGTAGGTGTAGTTGCCTGCGGAATCGACTGTCACGCTGCCGTAGTGGGGATTCTGGGTCACGCTGTAGACGATCGGGTCGCCCTCGGGATCGACCGCGTTGAGGCTGCCGCTGATCACTCCACTGCTCTGGCCGGTGGTCTGCACCGGTGCGACGGTCGGTGCCTGGTTGAAGAATGTGCGACGCACCAGGAGTCCGATGCCCTCGAAGAAGGAGCCCACCGAGTTCAGCAGATTCGTGAAGACGTCGGTGATCGCCGACGCCGATGCGTCGGCGGCCGGCACCCGCAGGGCATTGATGTCGTCCGGAGTTGCGGCGACGACGGCGGCTGTCGGAGTCGAGGAGATCGTGACGACGCTCGTGGAACTGTCCGGTGCGGTGCTCAAACGGGTCACCACGGATTGCAGGTCCGCCGTGGGGTCGGTGACGGCCGTGACGGTGACCGGCGTGCGGCGGGTGTGGCCGGTGGCCGGCAGGCTGCCGACCACGGTGCGGGCGCTGACGGTCGTCGAGGTGGTGCGTGCCGACTGGGCGCTGCCGGAGCCGGCCGCCGCGGTGCTCGCCGCCCCGCTCGGCGACGTCGCTATACCGGTGTGGGCCGATCGTGCCGACCGGCCGGTCGACGCGGTACCGGACTTCGCCGGTGCGTCCGAGGCGGAGCTGGAACCTTGGTCGGGTCCGTCGGCCCAGGCGATGCCCAGGGACTGGGGCCCGGCCAGTGACAAACCAACGACGAACGCAGCTGCGCCGAATCGCGCGCTGACCCGGGGTGTCGACATCGCAGTACCCGCCTTCCCCCGAATCCGCGCAGACCGATATCTGCGGTGGCGTTGATTTTAGGGTGCCGAGCCAGCAAACCTGACCAAGACTGCGATAACGGTGGCTAACGCAGCCCGATGAGGGCGGCCGCCATTACTACGGCGGTAATGCCCATGACCAGACCGGTGCTCACAAGAGCCATTGTCTGGGCGTGGCCGCCGGTGCGTCAGGGCAGCGACGAGGTGTTCATCCAACGGCCAACTGCAGGCCACCGAGGTGGTCGGCAAAGCGGTGCGTGCCGAGCCGGACATCTGTGCGGATTCATGCTCCTGCCGGTTCGTCATTGCGTCGGGATAGGACCCTTGCCCAGCTCGTGGGACACCGCTAATCTGAACAAGTGTCCGGAAAACGCATCGTGGCACACGTCGACGTAGACAAGTGGGTTTGATGCGCTTCACCTTCTCGGATTCGATGACGCGGACGGAATACCTGCCGCGACTCGCGGTAGCGGCCGAGGCGGCCGGCTATGACGGATTCGCGATCCCGGACTCGATCGGCTACCCCGAGCGGTCCGACGCGGTCTACCCCTACACGGCTGACGGCGACCGCAGCTTCCTCGAAGGCAAGGAGTTCATCGAACCCTTCGTGCTCGCGGGCTATCTGGGCGCGCTCACCGAACGCATCAGGTTCAACACCTTCGTGGTGAAGTTCCCGGTGCGCTCCCCGGTACTCGCCGCAAAGGAGGCGTTCTCGGTCGCCGCACTGACCGGCAACCGACTGGGCTTGGGCATCGGCATCGGCAGCAGCCCCTACCCCGACGACTATCTGATGGCCGGTGTCGACCCGGCCCATAAGGGCGCCCGGCTCGACGAGGCGATCGAGGTCTTCCGCGGGCTGGAGTCCGGGGCGTTCTTCTCCCACCACGGCCGGTTCTATGACGTCCCATCGATGAAGGTCTGCCCGGTGCCGACCACCCCGATCCCATTGCTGATCGGTGGTCATTCCGACGCCGCGCTGCGCCGGGCCGCCACCAAGGCCAACGGATGGATGCACGCAGGCGGCCCCAACGACGTCCTGGCGGCGATCCTGGGCAAACTGCAGGCCTATCGGGCCGAGGCGGGAAAATCTCACGAGCCCTTCGAGATTCACGCAGCCAGCCCCGACGGCCGCACCGTCGACGGGTGCAAGCGGCTGGCGGACATGGGTGTCACCGACGTCATCGTCGGCTTCCGCAACCCCTACATCACGGGTGAGGATCGGCAACCGCTGGAGGACAAGCTGGCCCGGTTGCGACGATTCGCTGACGAGGTCATCAGCAAGGTCCGCTCTTGAGGGACGTCATGA
This sequence comes from Mycobacterium sp. NBC_00419, assembly GCF_036023875.1. Lineage (NCBI taxonomy): Bacteria > Bacillati > Actinomycetota > Actinomycetes > Mycobacteriales > Mycobacteriaceae > Mycobacterium > Mycobacterium sp. NBC_00419. The sequence goes on along the minus strand of NZ_CP107931.1, from coordinate 2,157,525 downwards.
AGAACGTCTTCTATTTCGACTGGCGCAGCTGGTGGACGCTGGTCCGGCTGATCCGCGAGGAACCCGACGCCGGGCGTCGTCGTAAGCAGTACCGCACGCTGTGCCTCGTCGTACCGGCGCTGGCGGTGCTGCACACGGTGACGTTCGCGCTCGACCCGATCGTCTTTCCGGCTCTGCGCCGCAGCGAGATTCGCACACCCGTCTTCGTGGTGGGTCACGCCCGAAGCGGCACCACTTATCTGCACCGGATGATGGCCAACGACCCCCGCTTCTCCTACGTGCTGTTGTGGGAGATGTTCTTTCCCTCGCTCATCGAGAAGAAGGTGCTGCGGGCCGTCCTGCAGTGGGATCGGCGTCTCGGCGGTCACCTGCGCAAGCGCCTCGACATCGTCGATGCGCGGATGTTCGCCAAGAGCAACACCGTCCACGAGTCCGGGTTGTTCGCCCCGGAGGAGGACGAATTCCTGCTGACGACGTCGTGCGCCTCGGGATTCTGGGTGTTGCAGTATCCGCAAGCCCAGCATCTGGACTTCTACTACGTCGACGACCGCTGGCCCGACCGCAAGCGCCGGCGGGCCCTGCAGTTCTACCGGGAGTGTGTGCGCCGTCAACTGGTCCTCAACGGCCCTGACGTCATTCACCTGTCGAAGGCGCCGATTCACTGCGGCAGGGTGCAGAGCCTCATCGACACCTTCCCGGACGCCAGATTCGTGGTTCCGGTGCGTAATCCGTACGAGACGATTCCCAGCTTCCTCAAGCTCATGCAGTTCGCCTGGTCGGCGCGCAAGCGTTCGGAGGCCGACATGCGGGAGTCGTTCGCGTCGTTCGTCGAGTCGTCCTATCACTACTACCAACATCCGCTGGACGTCCTGGACGCTCATCCGGAGGTGCCCAGTGTGATCCTGAACTACGCCGATCTAGTGACCGATCCCGCCGCAACGATGCGGCGGCTGTACGACGAGATCGGACTCGACATGGTGCCCGAGCAGGCCAGGGCGCTGGCCAACGAGAAGGGCCGCGAGTACCGGTCGGGGCACACCTACAGCCTCGAGGAATTCGGACTCCAAGCCGACGGGATCCGGACCCGCCTGGCACCGCTGTTTGATCGGTTCGGTTGGGAGGCAGACCGTGTCGGCTGATCCGTCGGGGGAGTTGCGTGCGGCATGGGATGACATGATCGAACGGCTGGGCCGGGCCCGGGATGCCCTCGAGGCGCCGGAGTTGCATGCCCCGCCGCAGTCCGGGCCGCGCGATCTGGCCGAGGGGTACCGCTACCTGCTCGGCTTCGTGCACTCGGCGGTCGAGCGGGCGTTCTTCGGTGACCCCGAGTTCCCCTACTTCCGCCGCAGTATCCAGGTGCTGGACAAGGCCACCATCGACAACGCCGACGCGATGTACCTCTCGGCCCCCATCGACGGCCGCTTCACCTACCGGATCACCGGCCGGGTGGCCGACAGCCGCCACTGGGGTGGCGGGCCGTCGGCGCCGTCGGGTCCCATTGCGCCGCAATACCTCATCGTCGAAGCCCATACCGGTTACGCCGGTGACAGCGGCGACCTGGCCGAGTTGCAGCCGGGCGTTCGGGGCAACACCGGCAAGCTGGACTCCGCTGAGTTGGCGGTCGGGGAGGACGGCCGGTTCGAGATCATCCTGGCTCCCGAGCGGCCGGTGGACTTCACTGGCAATTTCATCTCCACCCGACGTGTGTCCCAGCGCAGCGGCAAGACCTTCCACGCGGAATTCGTCACTGCGCGAGCGCTGTATCACGATTGGGAGCGCGAGCAGGCCCCCGAACTTTTGATCGCGCGCCTCGACAAGATCGGCGCGCACCCGCCGGCACTGGATGCCACGACAGCGGCGAACGCTCTGCGCCGCGTCGGTGAGATCGTCGACAACCAGACCAGGTTCTGGAACACGTTCTACGACGTGGTGTTGGAGGCGCACGGCGACAGCAACGGTGACGGCCAGACGTTCATGCCGCGCAACGATTTCAACGCGCCAGCCGGGGCGTCGCTGGCCACCGGAGGCGGGCAGAGCACCAACGTCTACTCCGGCGGCATGTACGACCTGGGGCCCGACGAGGTACTGCTCGTGGACACCGAGGTGTTCGAGCCACCGGCCTACATGGGTTTTCACCTTGCCAACCTCTGGGGCGAATCGCACGACTACGCCAACCACGTCAGCAGTCTCAACGGCGTTCAGGCCCGCCGCGACCAGGACGGTCACTATCGCTACGTCGTCGCCCACCGCGACCCCGGTGTGCCCAACTGGCTGGACACCACCGGGCTGCCGATCGGCTTCATGACCATGCGCTGGACTTATCCCGCTCCCACGCAACGACTTCCGGCGGTAGCGGTGCACAAGCTGCCGTTCGGCGAACTCGGCGAGCACCTACCCGCGTCGACCCCGCGGGTGTCACCCGATGAGCGCCGCGAACAGATTCGCATTCGTGCCGAACATGTCCAGCGCCGATACCGGCAGTACTAAAAACAACTGAATATCAACAGTTTCCGCAGATGAAAGGAAGATGATGAGCGAGACGTTCACCCGGGCCGAGATCAAGGGTTTCTGGGCGGAGTGGCTGGAGGCCAACCGGGAAGCCGAGCGGGCCGGTGACTGGGGCGGCATGGCTGACCTCTACCTCGAAGACGCCACCTACGGCTGGATGTTCACCCCCGACGAACACTTCATGGCCATCGGTCGTGACGAGATCCGAAAATGGGCGCTCGGGACCGAGATGTCGGGCCTGGACGGCTGGCATTACGACTACATGGCGACCGTGATGGACGAGGAGAACGCCATGATCGTCGGCTTCTGGCGGCAGATGTCCGGTGTCCCCGACGAGGACGGCAAGGAGTACGAGATCCGCGGCATCGGCGGCAGTTGGTTCGGCGTGGCCCGCGACAAGACGGACGGCAAGATCCGCATCGAGTGGCAGCGCGACTGGTTCGATCTCGGGTCGACCGCCCATACCTTCATCGCGGTCGCCAAGTCCGGCAAGGCACCCAAGCCGTTCCTGGACCGGATCGGTATCCCCATGATGGACATGCCGGGCCGCTACAACTACGCGGATCTGCCGTCGACGCTGTGGCCGCCACCGGTCGCCGCGGGCCGCTACATCACCCAGAAGCCACTGGAGAGGTAGTGCCGGCACAACCGCTTTCGGGCAAGGTGGCCCTGGTGACCGGTGCGAGCCGGGGGATCGGGGCCGCCATCGCCAGGAGGTTCGCCGCCGAGGGCGCCACCGTCGCCGTCGCCGCGCGCAGTCTGGACGAGCCCGCGCAGGGCGATGTGGGGGGCACACTTGCGCAGACGGTCGCTCAGATCGAGGCGGCCGGCGGACGCGCGGCGGCCTATCGGGTGGACCTCACCTCCCCGGAGTCGCGGGCCGAGATGCACGAACGTGTCGTTGCCGAGCTGGGGCCCGTCGACGTCCTGGTCAACAACGCGGCCACGTCGCTGTTCGCCCCGTTCACCACCATCTCCGAGAAACGGCTGGGGCTGATCATGACGATCAACTTCGTCGCCCCATTCGACCTCTGTCAGAGGGTGATTCCGGCGATGCAGGAGCGGGGCGGGGGCACCATCCTGAACCTCACCTCGCTGTCCGGGGATATCCCGACGACACCCCCGCCCGATCCGATCTATCACCTGCAGGGCACTGCCTACGGACCCTCGAAGGCGGCACTGAATCGCCTCAGCGAGGGGCTTGCGTCGGAGTATTACGCGGACTCGATCGTGGTCAATGCGCTGGCGCCGCGCAAGGCTGTGCTCACCGAAGGGGTCAAGGCGACGATCGCGCGCGACGCCGTAGCCGCGGAAGGCGTGCTCGAACCGGTTGAGGCGATGGCCGAGGCCGCACTGGCGCTGTGCACCAGTCACCGCGACGGCCTCAACGGTGGTGTGTACAAATCGCTGCCGCTTCTGGAGAAGCTCGGCCGTGCGGTCCGCACACTTGACGGCCGGAAACTGCTGGAGGTCGGAGCCCCCTGTCAGGATTGAACTGACGACCTACGCTTTACAAGAGCGTTGCTCTACCACTGAGCTAAGGAGGCGTGGCGGGCCCAGTTGGCCCCGCGCCGCCTAACAGACTATCGGGTCACGACTCGTCGTCGTCGTGGACCAAGCGGTCGCTGCGGACGCGTTCTGAGGACACCGGGCGCGGCGGGCTATAGCGCCGGCGACCCGGGATCGGGATCCGATCGGCGATGTTGCTCAACGGGTTGACCACCAGGCTCAGCGTGGTCACCGCCTCGCGCAGCGTCTCGATGGTCGGCGCCAGCGCCTCCAGTCCGGGGGTCAGCCGGTTGAGGGTGTCGGCGACGTCGGCCAGCTGCTCCAGCGGCCCGTTGCGGGCGGTCAGCTTGTCGATGAGCCCGTCCTCGGCCAGCAGCCGGTCGGCCAACCCCTCCTCGCCCAGCACCCGCTCGAACAGGCCGTCCTCGTCGAGAAGCTGGTCCACCAGGCCGCCGGGCGCCAGCGCCCGCTCGAGGCCACCGCCCTCGGCGGTCAACCGGTCCAGGACACCGTCCGGGGCCGTGATCCGGTCGATCAGCCCGCCCGGGCGCATCAGCCGGTCTAACGGACCGTCGGGTGCCAGGGCGCGACCCAGGGGAGCGTCGTCATCGAGCAGCTGCGCGATCTTGTTGGCGCGGGACACCGCGTCCTCGAGCCCGAACATCTGGGCCACCGAGTTCGGGGAGGCCGGCATGCCCGCCTCGCCCAGAGTGCGTCTGGTGAGGTCAAGGCCGGCCCTGGCGACGTCCAGCCCGGCCTCCGCGGCGGCCAGGCCGACCCGAACCGGAGTGGTAGCCATCCCAACCAGCGCCTTCGCCAGGTCCATCAGGCAAGTGTATGGGCGTCCGGATGGCGTTACCGGCGGTATCGCGGAAGTGCCCGCGACACGACTCACAGGAAGCTCACAGTGCCCTGGCAGCTTGAATTCATCATCGTAGGAGGAAATTGACAGCATGGCCGCTCCCGCATTACCTGACAGCAAGCCCGAGGCACGAGTCCTCGTAGTCGACGACGAGACGAACATCGTCGAACTGCTCTCGGTGAGCCTGAAGTTCCAGGGCTTCGAGGTCCACACCGCCTCCAGCGGGCCCGCCGCGCTGGACCGCGCGCGAGAGGTCCGCCCCGACGCGGTGATCCTCGACGTGATGATGCCCGGCATGGACGGCTTCGGTGTGCTGCGGCGACTGCGGGCCGACGGCATCGACGCACCGGCGCTGTTTCTCACTGCACGCGACAGCCTGCAGGACAAGATCGCCGGGCTCACCCTCGGCGGCGACGATTACGTCACCAAGCCCTTCAGCCTCGAAGAGGTCGTCGCCCGGTTGCGGGTCATCCTGCGCCGGGCAGGCAAGGGTGTGGAGGAGCCGCGAAACTCCCGGCTGGTGTTCGCCGACATCGAACTCGACGAGGACACCCACGAGGTGTGGAAGGCCGGCGAACCCGTCTCGCTGTCGCCGACCGAGTTCACCTTGCTGCGCTACTTCGTCATCAACGCCGGCACCGTGTTGAGCAAGCCGAAGATTCTCGACCACGTCTGGCGCTACGACTTCGGTGGCGACGTCAACGTCGTCGAGTCTTACGTGTCCTACCTGCGCCGCAAGATCGACACCGGCGACAAGCGGCTGCTGCACACGCTGCGTGGCGTGGGATACGTCCTGCGGGAGCCGCGATAATCCGGCGCAGCGCGCTACCGCGCGCCGACAATACGACGATGCCGTCCGCCTATCGCCGAGCGCTGCCACTGAGGGTCAGCCTGGTCGCGGCGATGCTGCTGTTGGTCGGCCTCGGATTGTTGGCCTCCGGCGTCGCGGTCACCTCCACGTTGCGTCACGACCTCATCGACCGCGCCGACCAGACGCTGATCGACGCCTCCCGCGGCTGGGCACAGGCCCCGCGGCGCAACATGCCGCCCCCCGACGAAGGCCCCAACCCGGCTCGCCCGCCGTCGAACTTCTACGTCCGCGGCGTCGACGCCGACGGCAACGTGTGGATGGCCGTCAACGACCGTGACGCCGAACCCGCACTGCCCGACGACAACAACGTCGGGCCCGTTCCGGTGACCATCGGCTCGCTGGACGGCTCGGCAGTGCAGTGGCGCGCGGTGTCCGTTCGCGGGCCCAGCGGCGAGCTGACCACCGTCGCGATCGACCTGTCCGACGTGCAGTCCACCGTCCGTTCGCTGGCCTGGTCACAGGTCGCCATCGGCACGGCTGTGCTGGTGATTCTCGGCGTGGTGGGCTACTGGGTGGTGCACCGCAGCCTGCGTCCGCTGGTGGAGGTCGAGCGTACTGCCGCGGCGATCGCCGCCGGAGAGCTGGATCGCCGTGTGCCAGAACGGGATCCGCGAACCGAAGTTGGCCGGCTGTCGTTGGCGCTCAACGGCATGCTGGCTCAGATCCAGAGCGCGATGGCGTCCTCGGCGGCCTCGGCCGACCACGCACGCATGTCCGAGGAACGGATGCGGCGGTTCATCACCGACGCCAGTCACGAGTTGCGCACACCGCTGACCACGATCCGTGGCTTTGCCGAGCTGTACCGCCAGGGCGCGGCCAAGGACGTCGAGATGCTGATGTCGCGGATCGAAAGTGAATCCCGCCGGATGGGTCTGCTCGTCGACGATCTGTTGCTGCTGGCACGCCTGGATGCCCAGCGGCCGCTGGAACGCCGCCGCGTCGATCTGCTGGCACTGGCCAGCGACGCCGTGCACGACGCGCAGTCCATCGCCCCAAAGCGCACCATCACGATGGAGGTCTTCGACGGCCCCGGCATACCGGAGGTGCTCGGCGACGAGGCCCGGCTGCGCCAGGTTCTGGGCAACCTGATGGCCAACGCCCTGCAGCACACTCCCGAGTCGGCGCGGATCACCGTGCGGGTCGGTACCGCCGACGACGATGCGGTGCTCGAGGTCGCCGACGAGGGCCCCGGTATGACGCAGGAGGACGCTCAGCGGGTCTTCGAGCGGTTCTACCGCACCGACTCATCGCGCGCCCGGGCCAGCGGTGGCACCGGGCTGGGCCTGTCGATCGTCGACTCGCTGGTGTACGCCCACGGCGGCCGGGTCACCGTGACCACCGCCCCCGGCCAGGGTTGTTGCTTCCGGGTGAGTCTGCCGCGTATCGCCGACGTACCCGCACCGATCGGGTGAGGAGCTAACCCAGTTCGGCGAGTGCCGCCTTGATCCTGGCCTGCGCCTCGTCCAGCGACTCCGGCGACGGATTGCGGTCGACGTGGGCGAACCCGAAGTCGGCGAGGTCACGGGCGGGGAACACGTGCACGTGCAGGTGCGGCACTTCCAGGCCGGCGATGATCAGCCCGGCGCGCTGCGCTCCGAAGGCTGAGCACACGGCCTTGCCGATCTTCTGCGACACCGCCATCACCGAGTTGAATACGGCCGGTTCGAGGTCCTGCCACTGGTCGACCTCGGCGCGCGGCACCACCAGGGTGTGCCCGTGGGTCATCGGTTCGATCGTCAGGAAGGCGACGACGTCGTCGTCCTCGTAGACGAAACGTCCGGGCAGTTCGCGGTTGATGATCATGCTGAAGACCGACGCCATGGCGCCCAGCATAGGAGAGAGCACCGAGGTGTCTGCCGGGGAGCGCACGGCTGGCTCACAGCAAGTCCTCAGATGGGGCCCAGTGTGGTGGCAGCTGGGGGCGACAGCATCGTCGACATGACCGACACCCTGCCGGGTGAGTTGACGACTGCTCAAAACCGCCCCGCAGGGGGCGAATCCGTCCACTACGTCCTCGATATCGTCATCCCCGTCTACAACGAGGAACACGATCTGCCGGCATGCGTGCACCGGTTGCACGACTACCTGGCCGCCCAGGTGCCCTACCGGGCGCGAATTCTCATCGCGGACAACGCAAGTACCGACTCCACCCTGGCGGTGGCGCATCGACTGGCCGCCGAGCTTGCCGATGTCGCCGTGCTGCACCTGGACGCCAAAGGACGCGGTGGTGCGCTGGCGGCGGCGTGGCAGTCCTCGCCAGCCGATGTGGTGGCGTACATGGACGTCGACCTGTCAACGGATCTGTCGGCACTGATGCCGTTGGTGGCACCGCTGGTCTCCGGCCACTCCGACATCGCGATCGGCTCGCGGCTGGCGGCTTCGTCACGGGTGGTGCGCGGCATCAAACGCGAATTCATCTCCCGCGGATACAACTTGCTGCTCCGCGGGGCTTTGGGCGCCCGGTTCTCCGACGCCCAGTGCGGGTTCAAAGCCATGCGCTCCGAGGTCGCGCGCCGGCTGCTGCCGCTGGTGGTCGACACCGGCTGGTTCTTCGACACCGAACTGCTGGTGATCGCCGAGCGCGCCGGGCTGCGCATCCACGAGGTGCCCGTCGACTGGGTGGACGATGCGGACTCCCGGGTGGACATCGTGGGCACGGCGGTCGAAGACCTCCGCGGCTGTTGGCGGGTCGGGCGTGCGTTGGCCTGCGGTGCGCTGCCGCTGCGCGAGCTGCAGCATGCGCTGGGCCGCGAACCCCTGGTGCCCGGGGTGCCCCGAGGCATGGTCGGCCAGCTGCTGCGGTTCGGACTGATCGGCATCGCCAGCACCATCGCCTATGCGCTGCTGTATCTTTCGCTGCACGAAGAGCTCAAGGCCCAAGCCGCCAACCTCACGGCGCTGCTGCTGACGGCCCTGGTCAACACCGCCGCCAACCGGGCCTTCACCTTCGGCATCCGGGGCCGGGCCGGTGCCGCCCGCCATCATCTGCACGGGCTGCTGGTGTTCGGATTCGGGCTGGCGATCACCAGTGGCTCGCTATACCTACTGCATCGGTTCGACCCCACCGTGGACAAGGTCGTCGAACTGTCGGTGCTCGTGGTCGCCAACCTCATCGCGACCGTCGCCCGGTTCCTGGCTTTGCGTCAGGTGTTCGGGCGGTCCCGGTGACCGTCACCGCCGAGCCGGCACACCTGACGGACGCCGAGGAGCCCGTCGAGCGTGCCCGGGTGCCCTGGCAGCGGTGGGCGCTGGTGCTGTTGCTGGCGGGTACCGCGGTGCTCTATGTGTGGGACCTGGACCGCTCCGGTTGGGCCAATGCGTTCTATTCGGCTGCAGTGCAGGCCGGTTCGGTGTCGTGGAAGGCCTTTCTGTTCGGGTCGTCGGATGCCGCGAACTCGATCACCGTCGACAAGCCACCGTTGTCGCTGTGGCTGCCTTCGCTGGCCGTACGCGCGTTCGGGCTCAACTCGTGGAGCATCCTGGTTCCGCAGGCGTTGATGGGTGTCGCGTCGGTGGCGCTGCTGTGGGATGCGGTCCGCCGCCGCTTCGGTGAGACAGCCGGGCTGACGGCCGGTCTGGTGCTGGCGCTCACGCCCGTGGCCGTCTCGATCTTCCGCTTCAACAACCCTGACGCGCTGCTCGTCCTGCTGATGCTCACCGCCGTATGGGCGATGCTGCGTGCGCTCGACGACGGCCGGTTGCGCTGGCTGCTGCTGTGCGGCGGGTGCGTGGGTCTGGGGTATCTCACCAAGCAACTCGAAGTCGCGCTGGTGTTGCCGGCGTTGGCAATCGGCTACCTGGGCGCCGGGCCGCGGTCGCTGCTGATCCGGGTCGGACACCTGGTTGCCGCGCTGGGAGCGGCCGTCGTTGCGGCGGGGTGGTGGGTGCTGTTGGTGGAGCTGTGGCCAGCCGGTGACCGGCCGTGGATCGGTGGCACGCAGCACAACTCCATCCTCGAACTGACGTTGGGCTACAACGGTATCGGTCGCCTCAACGGCGACGAGCCCGGCAGCGTCCGGGCGCTCGGCGTGAGCTCGCCGATCCACCTCGGCGGGCGAACCGCGGCCCATCCGTGGGGCCAGCCGGGCATCGGCCGGCTCTTCGAGCAGGCCCAGATCGGCGGTATCGGATGGCTGCTGCCCGCCGCCCTTGTTCTCGCGGCAGCGATGCTGATCTGGCGGGCCCGTGCACCCCGCCGCGACCTTGCCCGCGCCGAGGTCCTGGTGTGGACGCTGTGGATGGTGACCACCGCGACGGTGTTCAGTTTCATGGCCGGAATCTTCCATCCGTACTACACCGTGGCGCTGGCCCCGTCGATCGCAGCGATCGTCGGCATCGGCACGTCGGTGTGCTGGCAGAACCGTCAGAGGCGCTGGGCTGCAGTCACATTGGCAGTCGTCGCCGGACTGAACGCACTCACGGCGTACGTGACACTCGCCGGGTACCCCGATTATCTTCCGTGGCTGCGGTGGCTGATCCTCGCCGGTGGTGTCGCCGTGGTGTGCTGGTTGGCGGGCGGCGCCCGGGGCACCGGCCGGCCGGTGCTGCGATACGTGATGCCGGCACTGGCCGCCGTGGTCGCCCTTGGCGGCCCCGTCGCCTTCAGCGTCACGACGGTCGCGCACGGCAACTCCGGTGCCCTGCCGATCGCCGGGCCGGTGCCGCATTTCGTGACCGCGATGACCAAGGGTGTCGGCCCTGCTGCGCGTGCCGAGATCACCGCCGCCAAGGGACCCGGCTTTCTGCTGCCCGCCGGGGTTCCGGGGCACACCACCACTCATCTGGTGGGCTGCTCGCTGCTGGATTCCGGTGTGCCCGATCCGCAGATCGTCGGACTCCTCAACGCGCACGCCGAGGCCTACACCTGGGTCGCGGCCACCGTCGGATCAACCTGTGCCGCAGGCTATCAGCTGTCCACCGGGCACCCGGTCATGCCGATCGGCGGATTCAACGGCACCGACCCGGCCCCGGCACCGGATCAGTTCCTCCGGTTGGCGCTGTCCAAGCGGATCCACTACTTCATCATCACCAACCCGATCCACGAGGACAAATGGGGTCACCTCGACACCAATGCCCTGATCCAGCAATGGGTTCAGCGCAATTTCACCCCGATGCGGGTGGGGCGCGTGGAGATCTATGACCTGACCCGCTAGGTCAGGTGAGCATCGCGGCGATCTCGTCGAGCGACCATGGCGGCGAGTCGTGGTGGTCGCGGTAGCCCAGCAGGCTCGGTGACGGCCGGTCGAACCGGCCGACGAAACCGCCTGCGGCGATGAAGATCTGACCCGTCACCGCGGCCGCTAGATCGCTGCACAGATAGGCGTACATCGGTGCCACATACTCCGGCGGTGCGGCGTCGAGTGCCCCTTGTGCGCTGACCTCGTCGAGCATGCCGCGCCGGCGGAGGGTGGCGATCTGCTCCTCGTACTCGGCTCCGGTGGACAGCCGGGTCTTGGCTCCCGGGCACACCACATTGGCGCGCACGCCGTGCTCGGCCAGCTCGGCGGCGATCGCCACGGTCAGGGCGTTCACCGCACCCTTACCCGCCGGGTAGCCGGTACCGCCGTAGTCGCCGAGGAACGCGAACGAACTGGTGTTCACGATCGATCCGCGGCCGCGTGCGACCATCTTCGGCGCGGCGGCCCGGCAGGTGGCGAACACAGTGCCCAGGTGTACATCGATGAGGTCGCGGAACTGCTCGGGTGTCACGTCGAGGATCGACGAACCCGGTGGCTCCGCGGTCCCCGCGCAGTTCACCAGAGCATCGATCGCGCCGAACTCGTTCTCGCACAGGGCGATGAGATGTTCGGCCACCGAACCGTCCGAGGCGGATCCGGCGTGGGCGACGGCCCGGCCGCCGGCTTCGGTGATGGCCGCCACGGTGGTGGCCACGGCGTCGGTGTCGCGGCCGTTGACCACGACACCGGCACCGCACTCGGCGAGCTTGGCCGAGATGGCGGCGCCGATCCCGCGTGACCCACCGGCGACGACGACACCGAAGCCGGCTAGCGGCCCGTCACTCACCGTCAGCGGGGGCCTGACCGAACTGCATTCCGTCCATGTTCCAGTAGCCGCGCATATTGGCGATCAGACCCTCGTCGTTGACGCGGTAGGTGAACACCCCGCGCACCGTGCTGGTCAGACCACCCTCGAACAGGCTGCGCAGCACCAGGATGTGCGCGACCTCCTGCGGCGAACTCGACGGGAACGTCTCCTCGCAGGTGACCCGCAGGTTGTTCACTGCGATGTTGGCGTCGTAGAACGCCGCGACGGCCTCCTTGCCGCGAACGCCCAGGCCATCGGGGTTGGTGATGGCCTGGCCGATCGGATCCTCGATCACCACGTCCTGGGCCATCAGCGCCAGCCAGCCCTCGCGGTCGTGCGACTGAACGCAGCGCCACGAGGCCTGGGATGCCGCCAGAGCCGGAGAAACGTCAGATGTCTTCTGCGACATGGCTACTCGGATCAGCGATCTTCGTCGGTGTAGCGGATGACGCCGCGGATGTTGCGGCCCTCCAGCATGTCCTGGTAGCCCTCGTTGATCTGCTCCAGGCGGTACTGCCGGGTCACCATGTCGTCGAGGTTGATCCTGCCCGCCTTGTACATCGACAGGATCTGCGGGATGTCGTAGTGCGGGTTGCCGCCACCGAAGATGGTGCCCTGCAGGTTCTTCTGCATCAGGGTCAGCATCGCCAGGTTCAGGGTGACGTTGGTGTCGAGCATGCTGCCGATCGCCGTCATCACGCAGGTGCCGGACTTGGCGGTGATGTTCATGTAGTTGTCGACGTCGGCGCCGTGCACCTCACCGACCGTGACGATCACCTTCTTGGCCATGAAGCCCTGGGTGACGTCGGCGATCCCGCCCATGGCCGACTCGATGTCGGGGTAGACGTGGGTGGCGCCGAACTTCAGCGCCTGATCGCGCTTCCATTCCACCGGGTCGATGACGAAGATGTGGCGGGCACCGCTGACGACCGCGCCCTGCAGCGCCGACATGCCGACGCCGCCGACACCGATGACCGCGACGTCTTCGCCGGGCTTGATCTGTGCGGTGTGGGTGGCCGAACCGTAGCCCGTGGTGACGCCGCAGCCCACCAGGCAGGCCACCTCGAACGGGATCGAGGGATCGATCTTCACCACCGAGGACTCGTGCACCACCATGTAGGGCGAGAACGTGCCCAGCAGCGTCATCGGGAAGACCGGCAGACCGTCGGCGGTGTGGATGCGGTGGGTGCCGTCTGAGATGGCCGTGCCGGCCAGCAGGCCCGCACCCAGGTCGCACAGGTTGCGCAGCCCGGCCTGACACGACGGGCATTTGCCGCAGGACGGGATGAAGGACAGCACGACGTGGTCGCCCACGGCGACGTCCTCGACACCCTCGCCGACCTCGACGACGACGCCGGCGCCCTCATGGCCGCCGAGCACCGGGAAGCCGAACATCGGGATGCCGCCGGTCACCAGATGGTGATCGGAGTGGCACATGCCCGAGGCTTCCATCTGGATCTTGACCTCGCCTTTAGCCGGGTCACCGATCTCGATTTCCTCGATCGCCCATGGCTGGTTGAACTCACGGATGAGTGCACCTTTTGTCTTCACTGCGAACCTCCACTCGCAAACCCATCCCGGTGAATTCCGAGGATGCCGGCGTGGCCGGATGGTCAATCAAGGACAAGTTAGAACGTGTTCCTGTTCTGCGGTCCATTATGACCTGTGTCACGCCCGCGGTGTACCGCGGGTCGGGATACTTGACAGGTGTCGAGAAAATTACCAGATCGGGACGGGAGCCTCGCCGATCGGGTAATAGCCCGGGAGCTTCTCGCCGGCCAGGCTGCGCTCGATGCGCTCGGACATTCCCTTGGACAGCTTGCCGTCCTGCATCAGCTTCAAATACAGCTTCTGCACGTGGCCGAAGTCGAAGAAGTCGCGCTGCCATTCGATCTTGCCCTGGGCGTCGAGCCGGAACCAGCTTCCGCCGATGCCGTAGATCTCCGAGGAGTTGCCATCGGCGTCTGTGGCGACCTGCTTCCAGAAGCCGACGACCTCGCCGATCTTGTCGTCGATGATCACCTTCTGATACGGATAACTCCAGCCGTCCAGGCCGAACATCTCCAGACCCAATGCGATGTCGCGGATCTCGTCGAGACCGACGCACATCACGTCTTCCTTCGGGCCGATGTTCCAGCCGTAGGTGGCGTCGGCGGTGTAGAAGTCAGCCAGGCCGGTCCAGTCGCCCTTTTCCTCGGCAACGCGGTTGGCCTCGAGCCAGCGCTCGATGAAATCTTCCAGCACCTCACGGGGCAATGACGGCATTGTCAGTCCTTCTCTCGAATGGATAGTGCACGGGTGGGACACATTTCGACGGCAAGCTCGATCTGCGCGCGTGCCTCGTCGGGGGGTTCGTTGTCGAGGATCTCGACCGGGCCGCGCTTGGGCACCCGGAAGTAGTCGGGTGCTTCCAGCTCACACATCGCATGCCCCTGGCACAGGTCCTCATCGAGTTCCACGCGGTAACTGCCCATCGTCTGACTCCTAGGAGGTGCGCTTGCGGTAGCGGACGCGGGCCGGGCGGGCCAGCTGGACCACCATCTTGGAGTGATCGTTCTGGTAGCTGTCCGCGTCCTGCGCCATCTCGAACTCGTACTCGCGCAACAGGACCGAGAAGATCGCCTTGATCTGCATCTGCGCGAATGCCGCACCGACACAGCGGTGCCTACCGGCGCCGAATGGAATCCACGTCCAGCGGTGCAGGACGTCGGCCTCCATCGGCTTGTCGTAGCGGGTCGGGTCGAAGCCGTCCGGATCGGGAAAGTCCTCCGGGATCCGGTTCGAGATGGACGGTGAGGCCGCCACCAGGTCACCCTGGTGGATCGGATAGCCCTCGACCTCGAACTCGCCCTTGGCCACCCGCATCAGGATGATCAGCGGGGGGTGCAGCCGCAGTGTCTCCTTGAGCACGTTCTCCAGCTTGGGAATCTGGCGCAGCGCATGGAAACTCACCTCTTGACCGTCGGAGTAGAGGTCGTCGAGTTCCTGCTGTACCTGGCCGTACACCTCGGGGTGGCGCAGCAGCTCGATCAGCGTCCACGACGAGGTTCCCGAGCTGGTGTGGTGCCCGGCGAACATCAGCGAGATGAACATGCCGGTGATCTCGTTCGCCGTGAACTGGGCGTTGCCGTCGCTGTCCTTGATCGACACCAGGACGTCGAGCAGGTCACGGTCGCTCTTGTCCTTGGGCGGGTTGGCGATCCGCTGGTCCATCACGCCCTGCACCAGCTCGACCAGTCCCGCGCGGGCCTCGTCGCGGATGCGGAAGCTCTCGATGTCCAGGTACGGGTCGACGTAGCAGAGCGGGTCGGTGCCTCGCTCGAGCAGGTGGTAGTAGTTGGCGAAGCGCGAGTCCAGCTGGTTGCGGAACTTGGGGCCGATGAGGCAGGCCGTGGAGGTGTAGATGGTCAGCTCCGCGAAGAACTCCAGCAGGTCGATTTCGCCGGAGTCGCCCCAGTTTTCGATCATCTTGCGCACTTCGCGCTCGATCGTGACGGCGTGGCCCTTCATGTGGTCACCGCGCAGTGCGGTGTTGTGCAGCATCTCCGCACGCCGCTCGGGGCTGGCGTCGAACACGACGCCCTCACCGAAGATCGGCGTCATGAACGGGTAGGCCTCGGCCTGGTCGAGATCCTCGTCGGAGGACCGGAAGAAGAACTCGTTGGCCTCGGCACCGGTCAGCAGGATGACCTTCTTGCCGGCCAACTGGAACCAGCCGACATCCCCGCACTCCTCACGGATCCGCTTCATCAGGCCGATCGGGTCGGTGCGGAACTCCTCGAGATGGCCGTGTTCCTCCTCGCCACCCGAAACGCGGGGAACTTCCTTAAGAGAGCTGCTGGTCACGATTCCTCCGAGTACTTCAGCTGTTGACGTTCCTTGGGCGCGTCGGACAACGGCGCCTCCGGTTGCACTTCGATGGACACGATGAACCCGCCGCGCGGGGTCTCGGCGACGAACGAGATCGCGCGGGCCAGATCGGCTGCGCGCAGGAAATAGTCGTGGCGGGCCTGGCCCCACTTGGCCCAGTCCTCCAAGGCCGGGCCGATCAGCTCGCCGGGAAGGCTCCAGCCCATCGAGGTCTTGGTCGGGCCGGGGTGCACGATCGACGCGCGAACGCCGGTGCCCTCCAGTTCCATCTGCAGGTTGGTGACCATCGCCACCAGGCCGGCCTTGGCCGCGCCGTAGGCGCCCATGTGCGGGCGCTGCCGCAGCGACACGTCGGAACCCACGAAGATGACGTCACCGCGCTGCCGCTCGATCATGCCGGGCAGCACCGCGTTCGCCAGCCGGAAGGCGCCGACGAGGTGGATCTGCAGCTGGGAGTCGAAGTCGTCGGGGCTGATCTCGTAGAGCCGGCCGAAGTAGGTGTCACCGGCGCCGGCCACGAGCAGTTCGATGTCACCGAGTGCCTCGGTGGCCCCGTGGACGAATCCCTTGACAGAGTCGGCATCGGTGACGTCGAGCGGAAGCGCCACGGCCTCACCGCCATTCGAGCGGATCTGCTCGACGAGCTCCTGGCACTTCTCGACGCGGCGGGCGCCGAGGGCGACGGGGAAGCCACGCGAGGCCAACTCGAGCGCGGTCGCCGCGCCGATGCCGGACGACGCACCGGCGACGAGCGCGGGCCGGCGGGCTGGGTTCGGTTCGAAACGGGGCATCAGGCCTTCTTCACGGTGATGGGCAGGTTCGCGAATCCGCGGACGTTGCTGGAGTGGACACGGACGGCGTTGGCTTCGTCGATCTCATAGGAGCGGATGCGTTTGAAGAACTCCTCCAGCGCCATCCGGGCCTCCATCCGGGCCAGATGCGCCCCGAGGCAGAAGTGCGCGCCGGACCCGAAACTGAGCAGCTTGGAACCGATGTCGCGGCCGATCTGGAAGGCGTCGGGCTCGTCGAACACCCGCTCGTCACGATGGGCGGCACCCGGCACCAGCAGCAGCACGTCACCGTCATGCAGTGTGGTGCCGTAGTACTCGATGTCCTTGACAACCGTGCGGGCCAGGATCTGGCTAGAGGTGTCGTAGCGCAGTGTCTCCTCGACCCACAGCGGAACCCGCGAGTGGTCGGCGTGGACGCCTGCCAGCTGGTCGGGATTCTTCGCGCCCCAGAAGGCGGCGTTGCCAAGCAGTTTGGTGGTCGTCTCGTTGCCGGCGACGACCATCAGGAACAGGAACGCCATGATCTCGTCGTCGGTGAGTCGGTCGCCGTCGATCTCGGCTTCGATCAGGGCGGTCGTCAGATCGTCGTGCGGCTTCTTGCGGCGCTGGGCCACCATGTCGGCGTAGTAGACGAACAGGTTGATCGAGGCCTCGATCGCGGCGGGGGGGACGTCGGCCACCCCGTCGTCGCGGTGCATCACGCCGTCGGCCAGCGCGCGCAGGTGCTGACGGTCCTCCTTGGGCACGCCGACCAGCTCCGAGATCACGTCCATCGGCAGCTTGCCGGCGAATTCGGTGATGAAGTCGAAGCTTTCGTTCTCCAGGGCGGCGTCGAGGTGCTCGGTGGTCAGCTGCAGCACCCGGGGCTCGAGCTCGCGGATGCGCCGCGGTGTGAACCCTTTCGACACCAGTGTGCGCAGGCGCAGATGGGCGGGATCGTCCATGGCCAGAAACGACATGGTGCGGTGCGCCTCGGGCGTGCGCGAGATCGGGTCCAGCGACACTCCGAGCTTGTTCGACAGCGCGGCTGTCTCACGAAAAGCTTTGTGCACGTCGGCATGCCGAGTCAGTGCCCAGAAGTTGCGTTCGTCGTTGCGGTACAGCGGCGCCTCATCACGCAGCCGCTTGTAGTACGGATACGGGTCCTCGTGGAAGTCGTAGTCGTACGGGTCGAGGACCAGCTCGACGGGTCGTTCTCCGGTCGCAGCGGGCATCAGTTGTGGTCTCCCAGAATCAAGCCGACCACATACGACATCCGGTCGGCAACTTGGTGATAGGTCAGGGTGCCGCTGCCGGCGTGCACCAGCGCGCCGTAGTACGTCATCTCCAGCGCCGAGACGATCCGCGGATCGGAGTCCGGGCCGAGCGCGGACTTGATCCGTTTGTGGATCTCGGCGCCGATACGGTCACGCGCCGGGCGCACCCCGGCTTCGTTGGACAGCACGGCGGTGGTGCACGCGACCGCCACCTCGGGTTCGTCGGCGATCACCAGAGCCAGGCTGCGCAGCGCCTGTTCGACCCGGCTGAGTCTGGTGTCATTGACATCGGTGAAGTACGGCGCCTGCTTGACCAGGTCGAGGTACACCTCGGCGATCAGGTGGTTCTTCGACGAGAAGTAGGTGTAGGCGGTTGCCGGTGCGACCTTGGCCCGCGCCGCGACCGCACGCACGGTCAGGTCGGAGTAGGACGTTTCCCGCAGCATCTCGACGCCGGCGCGCAGCACCTTGCGAAATGTCTCTTCCTGGCGGCGATTGCGCGGAACGTCAGCACCGTCCGGTGTGACGGCTACCACGGCATCGCTGGACACATGTCCAAGATATCCGTCCAGCCGGGGGATACGCAAGCGCGGGGGATGAACTACCTGTTCACGGTGCACATATCGGCTTTGGCGCTAAGGACCTTGCACCGCGACGGGGTGTGCGACTAAGGTTCGACTGACAAAATCTCGGACATGTGTCCAACGAAAAGGCGGGAGTCGCGGATGGCGATAGCGGCCGACAACAGCAGCGATCTCTTCATCGACGGGAAGTTTGTCGCGGGCGGCAACGGCAGGTATCCGACCATCAACCCGGCCACCGAAGAGGTGCTGGGCACGGCCGCTGACGCCGACGCCGAGGACATGAGCCGGGCCATCGACGCCGCGCGCCGCGCCTTCGACACCACCGACTGGTCGATCAACACCGAGCTGAGGGTGCGTGGCATCCGGCAGTTGCGCGATGCGCTCAAGGCCAACATCGAGCAGGTACGTGAGCTGACGATCGCCGAGGTGGGCGCCCCGCGGATGCTGACCTCGATGGCCCAGTTGGAGGGCCCGGTCGAGGACCTGTCGTTCAGCGCCGATACCGCCGAGGCCTACGAATGGCGCCAGGATCTCGGGGTCGCCGCCCCGATGGGCATCAAGACCCAGCGCACCATTGCCCGTGAGGCCGTTGGCGTCGTCGGTGCGATCACGCCGTGGAACTTCCCGCACCAGATCAACCTGGCCAAGCTGGGCCCCGCACTGGCGGCGGGCAACACCATCGTTCTCAAGCCCGCACCCGATACCCCCTGGTGCGCAGCGGTTCTCGGTGAGCTGATCGCCGAGCACACCGACATACCGCCCGGCGTGGTCAACATCGTCACCTCCAACGACCACTCAGTGGGCGCGCTGCTGTCCAGCGACCCGCGGGTGGACATGGTGTCGTTCACCGGATCCACCAACACCGGCCGCGCCGTGATGGCCGCCGGCGCGGCCACCATCAAGAAGGTGTTCCTGGAACTCGGCGGCAAGTCGGCGTTCCTGGTACTCGACGACGCCGATCTGGCCGGGGCGTGCTCGATGTCGGCATTCACGGCCTCGATGCACGCCGGGCAGGGCTGCGCGATCACCACCCGCCTGGTCGTCCCGCGGGCCCGCTACGACGAGGCCGTCGAGGCCGCCGCCGCGACCATGGCCGGCCTGGCTCCCGGCGATCCCAATGATCCCGGAACCATCTGCGGCCCGGTCATTTCCGAGCGACAGCGCGACCGGGTGCAGTCCTACCTCGATCTGGCGATCCAAGAGGGTGGCCGATTCGCCTGTGGTGGCGGCCGCCCTGCCGGCCGGGACAGGGGCTTCTTCATCGAGCCCACGGTCATCGCCGGACTGGACAACAATGCCCGGGTGGCGCGCGAGGAGATCTTCGGGCCGGTGCTGACGGTGATCGCTCACGACGGCGACGACGACGCCATCCGGATCGCCAACGACTCGCCGTTCGGCCTGTCGGGAACGGTGTTCAGCGCCGACCCCGAGCGTGCCCAGGCGGCTGCTGCCCGGCTGCGGGTCGGCACCGTCAACGTCAACGGCGGGGTGTGGTACTCCGCCGACGCGCCATTCGGCGGTTACAAGCAGTCCGGCGTCGGCCGGGAGATGGGATTGGCCGGTTTCGAGGAGTACCTCGAACTGAAGGTCATCGCCACAGCGGTCTAGTTACGCCGACCGGCCACTTGTGGCACGCGAATCCGCTTGATGCGTGCGCCAATTGGCCACTCGAACCGAGAGAGGAACACCATGGGACAGTTCGACCAGAAGGTGGCCATCGTCACCGGAGCAGGCGGCGGTATCGGCCAGGCCTACGCCGAGGCGCTCGCCCGCGAGGGTGCGGCCGTTGTGGTCGCCGACATCAACACCGAAGGCGCGCAGAAGGTGGCCGACGGCATCAAGGGCGAGGGCGGTACGGCGCTGGCCCTGCCTGTCGATGTCAGTGACCCGGTCTCGGCCAAGGCGATGGCCGATGCGACGCTGGCCGAGTTCGGCGGCATCGACTACCTGGTCAACAATGCCGCGATCTTCGGTGGGATGAAGCTGGACTTCCTCATCACCGTCGACTGGGACTACTACAAGAAGTTCATGAGCGTGAACCTCGACGGCGCGCTGGTGTGCACCCGTGCGGTCTACCGCAAGATGGCCAAGCGCGGCGGCGGCGCGATCATCAACCAGTCCTCGACGGCGGCATGGCTGTACTCGAACTTCTACGGGCTGGCCAAGGCCGGGGTCAACAGCCTCACCCAGCAGCTGGCCACCGAACTCGGCGGCCAGAACATCCGGATCAACGCGATCGCGCCTGGCCCGATCAACACCGAGGCCAACCGCACCACCACGCCGCAGGAGATGGTCGCCGACATCGTCAAGGGAATTCCGTTGTCGCGCATGGGTGAAGTCGACGACCTGGTGGGCATGTGTCTGTTCCTGCTGTCCGATCAGGCCAAGTGGATCACCGGCCAGATCTTCAATGTCGACGGCGGACAGATCTTCCGATGAGCGCTTGCGCGAAGAGTATCGGGCGGCGCTCGTGAGCAGTGTGAGTGACCTCAAGGTCGGCTACATCGGGTTGGGAAACCAGGGCGCACCGATGGCCAAACGGCTCGCCGGGTGGCCGGGCGGGCTCATCGTCTTCGACGTGCGGACCGAGGCCATGACGCCGCTGGCCGAACTCGGGGCCACGCTTGCCGACAGCATCGCTGACGTCGGGAAGGCCGACGTCATCGAGGTGACCGTGCTCAATGACGACCAGGTGCGCGATGTGGTGGCCCAGCTTGCCGAGCACGCCAAGCCTGGAACCGTCATCGCCATCCACTCCACGATCGAGCCGAATACGGCTGCCGAGCTCGCTGAGCAGCTGCGGCCCAGGGGCATTCACATCGTCGACGCTCCGGTCAGCGGCGGGGCAGGGGCCGCCGACAAGGGTGAGCTGGCCGTCATGGTCGGCGCGGACGACGACGCGTACGAACTCGTCAAGCCGGTCTTCAAACAGTGGGCCTCACTGGTGGTCCGCGCCGGTGAGCCGGGAGCCGGCACTCGGATGAAGCTGGCCCGCAACATGCTGACCTTCATCGGATTCGCCGCTGCCTGCGAGGCGTCCAGGCTCGCCGAGGCTTCCGGGATCGACCTGCAGAAGCTCGGCCGGGTGGTCCGGCACAGCGACGCCCAGAGCGGCGGGCCCGGCGCCATCATGGTCCGCGACGACACCGCACCGCTGGAGTCCGATCACTTCATCTACAACATGTTCATCCACACCCGCGGGCTGGCCGAGAAGGATCTGAAGTTGGCCCTCGGCCTGGGCGAAGCCACCGGCGTGGAACTGCCGCTGGCCGAGACCGCGCTACGAGACCTGGCCGCCGGGCTCGGCGTCCCCCACCCGAAGGAGTGACGATGGACGAATTGCGCCGCAAGGGCCTGGAGAAGATGAACGAGGTCTACGGCTGGGAGATGCCCGATATCGAGGGCAACCCGTACTTCGACCTGACCGTTGAGCATCTCTTCGGAAGTATCTGGACGCGACCGGGTCTGTCGATGCGCGACAAGCGGATCATGACGCTGACCGCGGTGGCCGCCCTGGGCATCGACGATCTCGCCGAGATCCAGTCCAACGCCGCGTTGCACAACGACGAACTCACCGCCGACGAACTCAAGGAGATGGCGATCTTCTTGACCCACTACCTCGGCTTCCCGCTGGGCTCGAAGTTCGACGGGGCGGTGGGCCGCGTCGTTGCCAAGCGCGCCAAGGCCGCCGAAAAGGGCGAGGGCGAGAACAAGAAGGCCAACGTCAACGCCGCGGTCAAGATGCACAGCGGCAAGAATCTCGAGGACTGAGACCGACGTTAGATAACACCACGTCGGTTAAGGCAACGGTAAGGAAACGCCCAGATCGCAAACCTTTATCGGGCCGTGTCCTAAATGTGACATCTGTAGACCACTGTTACCAAAGTGAAATGGAGACCTATCCGGTCTCGTGACGGTAGGAGTGGCGGATGACTTCACTGGCGTATGACTCGTGGACTTGCCCGACCATGCTCAGCCTCTGGGAAGAGCCACCCACCAAGCGTTCCAATGTCGTTCAGCGCGTGTCGAACTGGGTCGGCTTCGTCGACACCACGGTCCGGATGTCCTATCCGCTGGTGGCCACCGCGGCGGTCATCTTCGCCGTGTTGATGTGGCCCGCAGAGTCGGCGCCGTCGCACCCGGCCACCGTCAACGCGACGACGCCGAGTTCCGCCCCACTACCGCAGCCGTAGACGCGCCGCGGGTCAATGCCCCGCCGATCCAGCGGCGCAGGTATCGCCGCAACTGCGCGCCGTGGCGAGGCGGGCGCCCGGGATCGAGGGTGAACGACTGGATGGTCCTGAGCAGATGCTCGGCCAGTTCAGTCAGATCCTCATCGCCGAATCCCGCTGCGGCCCAATCGACGTCGAAACGGCCCAGCATCGACACACCGAATGCCAGTGCGATGTCGGAGGTGATCTCCGCGCTGAACGCACCCGCGCGTTCGGGCCCCAGCAGCAGGCCCATGTGCTTGTCCTGGGGCAGTGCCTCCACCGCCGTCGCAATCGCTTCGGTCACCGCCTCGGCCGGATCGGTCATGCCGGCCACGCATGCTGCGATCCGGTCCAGGAATCCGGTGGTGGCCTGCATGGCCGCGGCCTGCAGCAGCGCGTCGGTGCTGGGGAAGTAGCGGTACACGGTTTGGCGGGTGACGCCCAGGGTGCGTGCGACGTCGGCGATGCTCAGATCGGCGCCGTGGGTGTCGATGGCCTTGTTCGCGGCCGCCAGGATCCGCGCGACGGCCTCGTCATCGGTGGCCGGTGCCGATCCGGACCAGCCGTGGGTGCGCACCTCAGCCGCCCACTGCCGCCGAGTAGCCCACCACGCCGAAGAACAGCACGAGGATGCACAAGCCAAGGGTTCCCACGGCGAACGGCCAGGCGCGCTTGCGCCGGGTGAGCGCGATGATGGTCACGATCATGCCGGCCAGGCCGACCACGGCGGCCACGCCGAGCGCCGTCACCACGGCCGTGACGGCGCCTTCTGCGCTGCACGTCGCCGGCGGGCAGTAGTCGAGGAAGGCCAGCGAGAAGATCCCGAGAAACACCGCCGCCGCGCCCATCAGGATCGTGACCACCATGACGATGATCGAGATCGTCACGTCTGTGGTGGACCGTTGCGGCGCGGCAGGCGGGGGATACCCCGGGTACGGCGGGTAACCGGGAGGAGGCGGATAGCCGGGATAGCCCATGACCGGGCATCGTATCGGCGAGCGGACCTCAGTGATACGAGACAGGCAGATCCTTGACGCCGTTGACGAATCCCGACCGCAGCCGTTCGGGCTCCCCGAGCTTGCTGATGTCGGGGATCTGGTTGGCGATCTCGTCGAAGATCAGCTTGATCTCCATGCGCGCCAGGTTCGCCCCGACGCAGAAGTGGGCGCCATTGCCGCCGAAGCTCATATGCGGATTGGGGTCGCGCAGGATGTTGAACCGGAAGGGGTCCTCGAACACGTCCTCGTCGTAGTTGGCCGAACTGTAGAACAGGCCGGCGCGCTGGCCCTTGCTGATCGTCACGCCACCGAGTTCCACGTCGGTGAGCGCGGTGCGCTGGAAGCAATGGATCGGCGTGGCCCAGCGGATGATCTCGTCGACCGCGGTCGCCGGGCGCTCACGGGTGAACAGCTCCCATTGATCGGGGTTGTCGAAGAACGCATTGATGCCGTGCGTCATGGCATTTCGGGTCGTCTCATTGCCGGCCACCGCGAGCAGGATGACGAAGAACGCGAACTCGACCTCGGTTAAGGCCTCGCCGCCCCCGTCTTCCAAGTCGGCCTGGACGAGGCGGGTGACGATATCGTCGGCCGGGCATTGCCGCCGTTGCTCGGCCATCGTGTAGGCGTAGCCCATCAATTCGGCGTTCGACACCGTCGGGTCGTTGTCGAAGTCGGGGTCTTCGCTGTTCATGATGCTGTTGGTCCAGTGGAACAGCTTCTGCCGGTCCTCTTCGGGAACCCCGATCAGGTCGGCAATCGCCATGAGCGGCAACGGCATCGCGATGTCGTCGACGAAGTTCCCGGAGCCCTTCTCGGCGGCGGCAGCCACGATGTCGCGGGCCGCGACCGCTAGCTTTTCCTCCAGGGCGGCCACCGAGCGCGGGGTGAACAGTCGCGACACCAGCTTGCGCAGCCGGGTGTGTTCGGGGGCGTCGTGATTGATCAGCAATGCCTTGGTGAGCTCGAGGCCTTCTTTGGGGGTGCCTTCAGGGAACCGCATGATGACGCCCTGGGCGTTGGTGGACCACAGGTGGCTGTCGCGGGAGATGGCCTTGATATCGCGGTGCTTGCTGATCACCCAGTAGCCGCCGTCGTCGAAGACGTTCGTACCCGCGGGCTGCTCGTTCCACCACACCGGCGCGGTCTTGCGCAGCTGCGCGAGCTGGGTGACCGGCATCCCCTCGAGGAGGACGTCGGGGTCGGTGAAATCAAAGCCCGGGCCGAATGGGCAGACACCTGCGGTCATGGCTTACCTCGCCGTTCGTGTGATGTAGGGCACTTCATTAGACCATACACTGCTGCGGAGTGTGTATGCCCAAGGTGGCCGTGGAGTCGACGCGCCCGCGGGTAGGTTCGGCTGATGGCCGACCGTCCAGAACTCGACGAACTGCTGGCGCGACGCGCGTTGACCGAGGATGCGGCGCGACCTGACGCGGTAGCTCGCAGGCATGCCGCCGGCGGGCGCACGGCCCGGGAGAACATCGCTGACCTGGTCGACGAGGGGACTTTCGTCGAGTACGGGCGCTTCGCCATCGCGGCGCAGCGCCAGCGCCGCGACGTCGAGGACCTGATCGCACGGACGCCCGCCGACGGGCTGGTGGCCGGCACGGCGCAGATCGACGGTCAGCCGTGCGCCGTGCTGTCCTACGACTACACCGTGCTGGCCGGCACCCAGGGGTGTACGGGCACCTCAAGAAGGACCGCCTCTTCGAGATCATCGAGCGCCTGCGGCTGCCCACGGTGTTCTTCGCCGAAGGCGGCGGTGGACGGCCCGGCGACACCGACCATCCGACGGTGTCCTCACTGGAGGTTCGGGCGTTCAAGCTGTGGGCGGCGTTGTCGGGGGTGGTGCCGCGCATCGCGATCGTCAAGGGCCGCTGCTTCGCCGGCAACGCGGTCATCGCCGGGTGCTCGGATCTGATTGTGGCCACCGCCGACACCTCGATCGGCATGGGTGGCCCGGCAATGATCGCGGGCGGCGGCCTGGGTGACGTCGCCCCCGACGCGGTGGGACCGATCTCGGTGCAGGCGCCCAACGGTGTCCTCGACGTCGTCGTCGCCGACGAGGCCGAAGCCGTCGCGGTCACCAAACGGTTGCTGGGTTACTTCCAGGGAGCGACCGAGCCCCGTCCGGGCGCCGCGGCGGACCAGACCGCTTTGCGCACAATCGTTCCCGAGCGGGCCCGCCGGGCTTACCCGGTCGCTCCGGTGATCCAGACGATCGCCGACCAGGATTCGGTGACGTTCCTTCGGGAGAAGTTCGCGCCCGAGATGGTGACGGCGCTGGCGCGCATCGACGGCCGGCCGGTCGGGGTCATCGCCAACAACACCATGGTGATGGCGGGTGCGATCACCGCCGCGGCGGCCGACAAGGCGGCCCGGTTCCTGCAGTTGTGCGACACGTTCGGCATCCCGATCGTCTCGCTCATCGACTGCCCCGGCTACATGGTGGGGCCGGCGGCCGAATCCGAGGCGCTGGTGCGGCGGGCCTCCCGGCTGCTGGTCGCCGGTGCCGCGTTGCGGGTGCCGATGGTGGCGGTGGTGCTGCGCCGCGGCTACGGGCTCGGCGCGCAGGCCATGACCGGCGGCAGCCTGCGTGAACCGCTGCTGTCGGTGGCCTGGGCCGGCGCGCACCTCGGCCCGATGGGGCTCGAGGGCGCGGTGCGGCTGGGGATGCGCAAGGAGCTGGAGGCCATCGCCGACGATGCCGAGCGTGAGGAGCGGGTGCGCCAGGCCACCGCCGCTGCCCAGGACAACGCCAAGGCGCTCAACGCCGCGGCGATCTTCGAGATCGACGACGTCATCGACCCCGCCGACACCCGCGGTCTGATCGCCGCGACCCTGGCCGCCGCCAGCGCGCGGGGCGAACTGCCGCCGCTGCGCCGGTTCGTCGACACCTGGTGATCTAGGGTGTGCGTGTGCGCGTCCTCGTGATCGGATCCGGTGCCCGCGAACATGCTCTCCTGTTGGGCCTCCGAAGAGACCCGCAGGTGGAGTTTCTGGCCGTTGCGCCGGGTAACGCGGGCACTGCCGCGGTCGCCGAGCAACATGACGTCGACATCACCTCAGCCGAAGCGGTCACCGCGCTGGCGCAGAAACTCGCCGTCGATCTGGTGGTCGTCGGTCCCGAGGTGCCGCTGGTGCTCGGCGTGGCCGACGCCGTGCGCGCCGCGGGCGTCGCCTGCTTCGGGCCGTCCAAGGATGCCGCCCGCATCGAAGGCTCCAAAGCATTCGCCAAAGACGTGATGGCCGCGGCGGGGGTCCGCACCGCCACCAGCGAGACCGTCGACAACCCCGCGCATCTCGACGGTGCGCTCGACCGGTTCGGTCCCGCAGTCGGGCAGCCGGCCTGGGTGGTCAAGGACGACGGTCTGGCGGCGGGCAAGGGTGTGGTGGTCAGCGCCGACCGCGACGCGGCGCGCGCCCATGCCGCTGAGCTGCTCGAGTCCGGGCATCCGGTACTGCTGGAGTCCTTCCTGGACGGCCCGGAGGTCTCGCTGTTCTGCCTCGTCGACGGTGCGACGGTGGTTCCGCTGTTGCCCGCCCAGGACTTCAAACGGGTCGGCGACAACGACGCCGGGCCCAATACCGGTGGGATGGGCGCCTATTCGCCGCTGCCGTGGCTTCCTGACGAGGTGCGGGCCGGCATCGTCAGCGAGGTCGTCGAACCCGTCGCCGCCGAACTGGTTCGCCGCGGCTGCCCGTTCTCCGGTCTGCTCTACGCCGGTCTGGCGATCACGTCCAACGGTCCCGCCGTCGTGGAATTCAACTGCCGTTTCGGCGATCCGGAGACCCAGGCGGTGCTGGCGCTGCTGGACTCCCCGCTGGGCCAGGTGCTGCACGCCACGGCAACCGGAACGCTGGCCGAGTTCGGCCCCCTGCAATGGCGCGACGGCTATGCCGTCGCGGTCGTGCTGGCCGCCGAGAACTATCCGGGCCGGCCGCGGGTCGGGGATGCGATCGCCGGGTCGGAGGCGCCCGGCGTGCTGCACGCCGGTACCGCGCGCCGCGACGACGGGGCCGTCGTCTCCTCCGGAGGCCGGGTGCTCTCGGTGGTCGGAACCGGCGTCGATCTGCCGGCCGCGCGTCAGGCTGCCTACGCCGTGATGTCGTCGATCAAGTTGCCGGGCAGCCACTTTCGCTCCGACATCGGCCTCGCCGCGGCCGAGGGCCGGATCGCGTTGCCTCGATGACAGTCGACCGCGGCGCCGCGTTCACCGCCGAGCGTGCCGAGGTGCTGGCCTTCTGCGCCACTCTCGCCCCGGCTGAATGGCGGATGAACAGCCGTGCCGAGGGCTGGCGTGTCCAGGACGTCGTCGCTCACATGGGCGCCGGGTTTCACGCTGTGCTCAGCCCGGCCGCATTGAAACTGATGCGGGGCAACGACATCGAGCGGGCCAACGACGTGATGGTCGACTCCCGCCGGGATTGGTCGTCGACCGATGTGCTGGCTGAGTACCGGCGCTGGAGCCGGGCGTTCGGTGCGGTGTTCAGCCGGCTGGACCGCACACCGCTGGGCGGGGTGCGGGCGCCACTGGCCGAGCTGGGGAAGTTCCCCGCACGGCTGTTCCTCAGCGCGCTGGTCTTCGACCAGCACACCCATCTGCGTTATGACATGGCGCCGGCTTTGGGGCGTCCCGCGCCGGGTACCGACGCCAACCGGATGGCCGTCGTCCTGGAGTGGATGATGGCGGTGCTGTCCAATCAGCTTCGAGCGCAACCGCTTCCGTTCCTGGATCGGCCGCTGTCGATCACCCTGACCGGACCCGGCGGTGGCGTCTGGCAGGTGACGCCCGACGGCTCGGTGAGCAGCGATGCCGCAGGCTCCACCGCGGCGCAGATCACCGGGGTTGCCCTCGAGTTCCCGCAGTGGGGAACTCGGCGGGCCAGCTGGCGAGACCGTGACGTGAACATCACCGGGGACTGCGACTACGCCGAGTCTTTCCTCGACGCCGTCAACATCGTCTGAGGCTCACGCCGTCAGAAGCGGTGCCATCCAGGCGAGTTCGGCGGGCAGCTGTGCACTCCAGAAGCCGGCGTCGTGGCCGCCGGGGGAGAAGCCACCGGCGGGCGGATTCGGCAACTGCGCGATGAACTGCTTGGTGGCCGCGTAGAACGGATCGCTGGTGCCGCAGTCGATGCGGATCGGGATCGACGCCAATGCCGGCAGCCCGAACACACTGTTGGCGGCAAAATCGCCGGGCCCGTCGAAGGCCCCGGACGCGGCCTCCCCCGAGGACAGCCACAGCGCCGGACTGACGGCGGTGATCGCCGCGGTGCGCGCCGGGCCCAGCCGGGCGCCGAGCAGCAGCGCCCCGTACCCACCCATCGACCAGCCGAGGAACGCCACCCGCGAGGTGTCCAGGCCCTTGTCGGCGAGCATGGGGATGAGTTCGTCGAGCACCATCGAACCGGCATGGTCACCGGAGGCACGGTCGTGCCAGTACGCCTCTCCGCCGTCGACCGAGACCACCGCGAACGGCGGGAGCCCGGCGTTGACCGCCTGGGCCAATCCCTGCTCGACGCCGCCGGCCATCACCGTCGCGGCATCACTCCACCGGCCGTGTAACGCGATGACGGGCCGCAGCGGTGCCGTCTGGCCGGGTGGGCGGGCGATCGCCCAGTTGGTCTGGATGCCACCGCGGGCCGCGGACACGAACGAGCCCGTCACCATCGTCGGGGCGGCCGCCCCGACGGGCGGCGGCTCCAGCGGGGCGGGCGGCAACAGCGGCGCACCCACGCCGGTCATCGAGACGTCGGGGCCCACGAGGCGGGTTGCCGACTCGAGCACCGTGCCGACCGCAAATGCCCCTGCGGCTCCGGCGGCTGCTCCGGCGCCGAGTCGCAGAATCGTCCGCCGGCTCAGGTTCGACATAGCGGTCATCTTGCCATTCGGGCAGGAACTCGGCCCAAACTCCGTCGCTGATCAAGTGCTGTGAGGACATCCCCGGTAATGATCCGGGCGCGGAATTGCGATTTCCCTCACATTTTATATAGTTATATAGTTTAGATGACAGGCAAGCTTAGGAGGTGACATGCCGGCGTACTCGGTGATCGAGGATCGGTCCTCACGTGTTGAATCGACAGACTGCTCGAACGCGCCACCTCATGTCGTGCGATCCGAGGTGGATTTACGGGGCAGATTCGTTGCCGCGGCCGACTGGGTATTGGTGACCGACGGGTTCGCCAAGTTCAAGATCCGAGAGGTGTGTCGGCGGGCGGGCCTGTCAACGCATTGTTTCTACGAGGTGTTCGAGAACAAGGACGACCTTCTCGCGGCGATGCTCGAGAAGCAGTTCCGAGTGGCCGCCGGTTACTTGTCCCGGATGATCGACCCCGGGTTACCCCCGGTGATGCGCGTCCGCGCTCACGTCGACGCGATGCTCGCGTTCGGATATGACCGCCGCCTGGACAAGCCGATGGCGCTGTTCGCGATGTACTGGCGAGCCCTGCTGCCGCATTTCCGTCATCTGACCGACCGCTGCGTCGAGGATTTCCTGAGTTCGCTCGTGACGGCACTGGCCGAAGGCGCCGCCGATGGCACCGTCCACAGTCCCGACCCGGCGGCCGACGCCAAGGCCGTCTTCAGTCTCATCGTTGCTCTGCTGTTCGATCAGCCGGCATCGTCTGCCCGGCGGGTCGAGGTGGAGCGCACGGTGCGGCGGTTCGTGGATCGATCACTTAGCCTGGCCTGATCCGGGGTGTCAAAAGACGGTGCTGAGCACTTGTGAAGTGCACAGCGGCTGCGACTGGCCGGGAGTGGAGTAGCACCCCCGCGCCTTGGCGATGTATTCGCCCCTGGGCGCCGTAGCCGCCGGGAAGGCAGCTTGTGCTGTAGTGAAGCCGTTCCGAGAGTCGCAGTAGCCGTTGGCGTCTGGCGTCGACACGCACACGGTTGTCGACGTCGGCCGCGCGAGGCCTGTGCATGACGTCGGCACCGCGGTCGCCACCACTGCCTGAGCGCCCCCGGTCAGCAGTGTCAGCGCTGGCTTGGTCACGCCGAACTGGCAGCTGTCTGGCGTACCGGTGCCGTCGGGAGCGGCCAATGCTGTTGCGGCACTGAGCACCGCCAGTACCGGCAGGGTCGAGATGAACGAAGCCTTGCGGCTGGGCCGGATCATGAGCCGACCGGACGATAGTGGGCAGCAGACTGACGGAGCTGCCAGATCGCGCCCGGACACAACTCCTGCGCCGCCTGGCTGATCAGGTAGGTGGCCTGGAACTCGTCCTGGGTGTTGAAGTCGGCCTTGATATCGCCGACGAGCTGATTGAAAGGCTCACCGGCAGAGACCTTGTCGCAGATTCCGTTGCCGTAGGCGAGAGCTTGGTCGGCGTTCGGAAAGTCGTATCCCGGCCGAACGGTGACGTTGACCAGGTAGCCGACCGCGTCGGCCTGCGCGGAGCCAGCCGTTGCGACCAGTGGCCAGCACAGGGCGATGGCGGTCACCGCCGGTATGGTTCGCCGCATCATGGGGTCAACATAGCGGTTCGGTGATGCCCCAATGGCGATTCGCCCAACTCCTCGCCAGAACCCCATTTGCGCTTGAGGCGCACTGATGAGCAAATCGTCCGGCCGGAGCGCGCTGAGCCGGGGCGTGACCGCGAAGGCGCTGCGATCGTGTGCTGGCGGACGACGCTGATCGGCTGGATGAGACACGAGAGCGCGATCTGTATCGCGCATGAAGCGATTGCCCGCCCGTTCGGCCGCTTGTCGGCTGGCCGCGGTCGTTCCGCCTCCGATGATGCAGGTCAGACCACTCTGTCGACGGACCGCAACCTGACGGGCAGGCCATGCTGCCCCGTTCCTGGCGACTCCACGGCGAGCCGACCGGTATCCGGTGAACGAAAACGCGGTTCTGAGCCCTAGGGGTGACACAAAGCACAGCAGCACCCCTAGGGTAATCGGGAACCTAGGCTTTCAGGAGGATCGTGTTGTCCGTGTCACCGCCAGCGAGCAAACAGTTGGAGGGGAATCTGTGACTGTGCCGAGTGGGCTGGTCAAGCCGATGCGCGGCATCGGCGAGTTCTATGCGATGACATTGGACACCCTGATGATGATTCCGCGACGTCCGTTCGCGCTGCACGAATTCATCACCCAGTGCTGGTTCATCGCCCGAGTCTCGCTGGCCCCATCGCTGCTGCTCGCGCTTCCGTTCACGGTCCTGTCCTCGTTCACCCTCAACGTCCTACTCGTCGACTTCGGTGCGTCCGACTTCGCAGGCGCCGCAACGGGTATCACGCTGGCTCAGCTCGGTCCGATCGTGACCGTCCTGGTCGTGGCAGGAGCGGCCTCGACCGCCATCTGCGCCGATCTCGGGTCACGGACCATCCGCGAGGAGCTCGATGCGCTGCGTGTTCTCGGAATCAATCCGATTCAATCATTGGTCGTTCCAAGGGTTTTGGCGGCCACTGTGGTGGCGACGCTGCTGGCGGCCATCGTTTCGGTGGCCACGTTGGCCGGGTCCTTCTGGTTCGCCGTGTTCGTTCAGAACGTCACGCCCGGCGCCTATGCCGCTGGACTGACCGTCATCACCGGCGCAACGGACATCGCCGTCGCGTTCATCAAAGCGGCACTGTTCGGCCTGGCGGCCAGCCTCATCGGCTGCTACAAGGGCATCTCGGTGGGCGGCGGACCGGCTGGCGTGGGCAATGCCGTCAACGAGACCGTCGTGTATTCGTTCATCTCGCTGTACGTCATCAACGTACTGATCACAGCAGTGCAGTTCGGAGGACCGCAGTGAGTAGCCAGGCAAGCGTTCCCTCCGCGACATTCGTCCGGGTCCGCCGCATGGTCGCCCCGGTTGTCGGCACCTGGAATCGGATCGGCACCCAAACAGCGTTCTACGGCAAGACCTTGCGGTCGATCGGTGATGCGCTGATCCACTACAAGTCTGAGATCGTCCGGTTGATCGCGCAGATGAGTATGGGCACCGGAGCCCTAGCTCTTGTCGGTGGCACGGTAGTGGTCATCGGCTTCCTCACTCTGTCCGCCGGTGCGCTGATCGCGGTTCAGGGCTACAACCAGTTGTCCGGAATCGGTGTCGAGGCGTTGACGGGATTCATCTCTGCCTACGCCAACGTCCGCCTGATCGCTCCGGTGACGGCAGGCATCGCGCTCGCCGCCACCATCGGGGCCGGTGCCACTGCTCAGCTGGGAGCGATGCGCATCTCCGAGGAGATCGACGCCCTCGAAGTGATGGGGGTGCGATCGATTGCCTACCTGGCTTCCACCCGGGTCTTCACTGGGGTGATCGTGGTGATCCCGCTGTACTGCGTGGCGGTGGTGATGTCATTCTTGGCGGCCCGGTTGGGGACCACCATGGTCTACGGCCAGTCGACCGGTGTCTACGACCACTACTTCAACACCTTCCTCATCCCCGCCGACCTGATGTGGTCCTTCGCTCAGGTCATCATCATGGCGATCGTGATCATGCTGATTCATACCTACTACGGCTACACGGCTTCCGGCGGACCGGCCGGCGTCGGCGAGGCCGTAGGCCGGGCGGTCCGCGCCTCGTTGGTGTCGCTGGTCTTCGTCAATCTGTTGACCTCGCTGGCCATCTACGGCCAGTCCGGCAACTTCCACCTGGCTTCGTAGCGCCATGGAACCCAGACCCGGAGAACGCACCCTCAAGTCAGGGTGGTGGACGCTCATCCTCGTGGTGGCCCTGGTGGCCGCAGTGGCGCTGACCGTAGCGCTCTATCGTGGATCATTCAATTCCGTTGTGCCAGTGACGTTGACCTCTGACCGCGCTGGCTTGGTCATGGAGCCGGGCGGCAAGGTGATGCTCAACGGTATACAGGTCGGTCAGGTGGCCGACGTCCAAGGTGGCTCCAAGAGCGTCGATCTCAAGCTCAATATTGCAGCCGACCAGATCAAGTTCATTCCGGCCAATGTGGGCGCACAGATCCGGGCCACCACCGCCTTCGGATCGAAGTTCGTCGACCTCGTCTATCCGGATGACCCCAGTGCGAAGCGACTGGCGGCTGGCGCGGTGCTGCGTTCGAGCAACGTCACCACCGAGGTCAACACCGTCTTCCAGAATCTAGTCGGGCTGTTGGATCAGGTGGATTCCTCGAAGCTCAATGCGGTGTTGACCACCCTTTCGGATGGCTTCCGCGGCCAGGGTGAACGAATTGGCCAGGCCATTACTGACGGCAACCAGCTTCTGCTACAACTCAATCCGCGTAGCGAGACCGTCAGGCAGGATTGGCAGGCTCTCAAAGGCTTCAGTGACGCCTATGGCGGAGCAGCCGACAACATCGTCCGCGTCCTAGACGCTGCCAGCACCACGAGTGCGACTATCGCGGGCCACGCCACCGCGCTGGATTCTCTGTTGCTCAGTACCATTGGGTTCGCAGACGTTGGGATCAACGTTCTGGGATCGAACAAGCAGAACTTCATCGATGCGATCAACACACTTGAGCCGACGACCGCATTGCTACTCAAGTACGACCCGGAGATCACCTGCACGCTGGTTGGCGCCTACAACGGCTTACCGGACTTCATGGCCTCCACCGGTGGAAACGGATACTCGCAGATCACGGACTCTGCCATCCTCCTGGGTGACGATCCCTACCAATATCCGGACAACCTGCCGATCGTGAAGGCCAAGGGCGGACCCGGTGGGAAGCCTGGCTGCGGTTCGCTGCCGGACGTCACCAAGATGTTCCCGGTACGCCAATTGATCACCAACACCGGCTTCGGAACCGGCCTTGACTGGCGCCCCAACCCCGGCCTTGGGCATCCGTGCTGGGTGGACTATCTGCCTGCGACACGGGCGGTTCCGCAGCCGCCCAGCATTCGCAAGTGCCTGCCAGGCCCTGCGCCGGGACCGGTGACCGCACCTGGCATGCCGCCATACGGTGCTGCACTGTACGGACCCGGCGGTGTCCCGCTGTGGCCCGGCATCCCACCGGCTGGTACCCCGCCTCCGGTCCCGGTTCCGGGAACACCGGTCGCGCCGGGGAAGATCCCACCGGGTGAGGCACCAGCTGTGTTCTCCGCGCCGCCGCCGCCAGGCCAGCCTGCAGCGCCTGACAGTTCAACCCCTACGCCGTGATGCGCCCGGCCAACGAAGGAATGACGTTGTGAGAGCCAGTCTGACGGGGACCCTATGGCGTCTCGGTATCTTCGCCTCCGCCTGCCTGTTCGGGATGTTCGCGTTGTTTGCCATCTTCGGACAGCTCCGCTTCGACGAGGGCAAGACCTACCGGGCGCTCTTCACCAATGTCACAGGACTCGCCGGTGGCAACTTCGTCCGTATCGGTGGTGTCGAGGTCGGCAAGGTGAAGAGCATTACGGTTCAGCCGGACGCAGTTGTCGACGTTGAGTTCTCGGCCGATCCGTCGGTAGTGCTGACCGAGGGAAGTCGAGCAGTGATCCGGTACGACAATCTTGCCGGCGGCCGCTATCTGGCGTTGGAGGAAGGCGCCGGGGGAACCAAGGTCCTGCCACCGGGCGGCACCATTGCGTTGTCGAATACCGCGCCTGCGCTGGATCTCGACTCGCTGATCGGTGGCTTCCGGCCGTTGTTCCGCGCGCTGAACCCCGACCAGGTCAATGAGCTCACCGGTCAACTGATATCCGCGTTCCAGGGTCAGGGCGACACCATTGGTTCGTTCTTGACCCAGACCGCATCGGTGACCAACACGCTGGCCGACCGCGATGAGTTGATCGGCCAGGTTATCTCCAATCTGAATACGGTGCTCGGATCACT
Organism: Mycobacterium sp. NBC_00419; assembly: GCF_036023875.1. Lineage (NCBI taxonomy): Bacteria > Bacillati > Actinomycetota > Actinomycetes > Mycobacteriales > Mycobacteriaceae > Mycobacterium > Mycobacterium sp. NBC_00419. The sequence goes on along the minus strand of NZ_CP107931.1, from coordinate 2,122,294 downwards.
GGGCGACCAGACCGATCAGTTCGACAAGGCGATCACGTCATTGTCAGATTTGGTCAAGGGGCTCGCGGATCGCCGCTCGGAGATCGCTGCCGGCTTGGCCTACACCAATGACGCCACCGGTACCTTTGCTGACCTACTCGAACAGTCGCGGTCGCCGTTGAAAGATGTTCTGAAGCAGACGGATCGGGCCTCGACACTGGTCGTTGCGGACCACGATTACGTGGACAACCTGATCAACAATCTGCCGGAGAAGTACCGGTTGCTCGGCCGGCAGGGACTCTACGGGGACTATTTCAGTTTCTATCTGTGTGACATCACTCTGAAAGTCAATGGCAAGGGTGGTCAGCCGGTGTATATCAAGGTTGCCGGTCAGACCACAGGACGGTGTGCGCCAAAGTGAAATCGTTCTCCGAACGCAATCCCATAGTGGTGGGCGCCATCGGCTTGGGCCTGACGCTGCTCGCGGTGTTGGTTGCACTGCAGTACCGCAACCTGCCGTTCGTGCATTCCGACAAGCAGTACACGGCGTACTTCTCGGAGGCGGGCGGGCTGAGCACCAATTCCGCCGTGCAGGTCTCCGGTTACAAGGTCGGTGAGGTCTCCAGTGTGAAACTCGATGGCAATCGGGTTGTGGTGAACTTCAAGGTGGACAAGTCGATTCGGCTGGGCGACCGAACCGAGGCGATCATCAAGACCAAGAGCCTGCTGGGGAGCAAGATCCTGGAAGTCGTTCCGCGCGGCGACGGTAACCTGTCCGGACCGATCCCGCTGGATCGCACCACGCCGCCGTATCAGTTGGCCGATGCCCTCGGTGATCTGAGTTCGACGGTCGAGGCAATCAACACCGACCAACTGTCCACCTCGTTGTCGACGCTGGCGGACACTTTCTCCAAGACACCGCCGGAGTTGCAGGTGGCGGTGCAGGGTTTGGCTCGATTCTCGACGTCGCTGAATAATCGCGACGAGCAGCTGCGCACATTGCTGGCCAATGCGAACAAGGCAACCAAAGTCCTTGCGGCACGCAGCGATCAGGTAGTGAGCCTGATCTCGGACAGCAACGCCCTGCTCGGCCAGTTGCGCAACGAGAGCGCCGCATTGGACCAGATCGCCGGCAACCTGTCGGCGGTCTCCAAGCAACTGTCCGGGTTTGTAGGCGAGAACCGTGAGACGTTCCGCCCGACGATCGATCGGCTCAACGGTGTTCTGGGCATTCTTGCGAACCGCAAGGAGCGGATTCAGCTCTCATTGCACCGCTTGAACTCCTACGCGCTAGCACTCGGTGAGTCGGTGTCGTCCGGGCCCTGGTTCAGTGCCTACATCGCCAACCTGATGCCTGGTCAGTTCGTGCAACCGTTCATCGACGCGGCGTTCTCCGATCTGGGGCTCGATCCGAGTGTGTTGCTGCCCAGTCAGCTTTCCGATCCCCACACCGGCCAGCCCGCCACACCCGCGTTGCCCATACCGTTCCCGCGGACCGGGCAGGGTGGCGAGCCGAATCTGAATCTGCCCGATGCCATCACCGGAAATCCTGGCGATCCCCGGTACCCGTATCGTGAGCCGTTGCCGGCGCCGCCACCAGGCGGGCCACCTCCTGGTCCGCCGGCCGTGCTGCCGGGCGGGCCGCCCGTCCCGGCGCCTACGCCGACCGCGGTGCAGCTTCCGGCGCCTGGTGAGGTTGCCCCGACCGCGGAGTCCGGCTCATGAGTCCGCGGCTGAAGCGGATCGCGTTGGCGGCATTGCTCGCGGTCGCGTTGGTTGCCGGTGTGGTGGTCGCGGTCCGATCGACGACCGGCGCCGGGAGAACGGAACTGACTGCGTACTTCGAGAACAGCAACGGCATCTACCCGGGTGACGAGGTTCGGATTCTCGGGGTGCCGGTGGGCGAGGTCGCCACCATCGAACCGCAGCCACGCCAGGCCAAGGTCACGTTCTGGGTGGACGACCAGTACAAGGTCCCGGCTGACGCCAAGGCGGTGATCCTGTCGCCGTCCGTGGTGTCTGCACGTGCGATTCAGTTGACCCCTGCCTACTCCGGCGGCCCTGCGCTGTCCGACCATGCCGTCATTCCCCGCGAGCGCACTGCGGTTCCGGTCGAGTGGGACGATCTGCGCACACAGCTGGACAAGTTGAGCCAGACATTGCAGCCGACGGAGCCCGGCGGAGTTTCCACGATGGGAAGCTTCGTCAACACGATCGCCGACAACCTGCGGGGCCAGGGAGCCGACATCCGGCAGACCGTGATCAAGCTGTCACAGTCGCTGTCCATCCTCGGCGATCACTCCGGCGACATCTTCGGCACAGTCAAGAACCTGGCGATCCTGGTCTCGGCCTTGCACGACAGTACCGATCTCATGCGGCAGCTGAATACGAACTTCGCCGCCGTCACCGCATTGCTCGCCGATGATCCCGGTGCGGTCGGCAGAGCAGTCTCCGACCTCAACACCGCACTGACCGACGTACGTGGCTTCGTGGCCGACAACAAAGAACCGCTGGGCACCAGCTCCGACAAGCTCGCCCAGATCGCGGCGGCGTTGGGTGGAAGTCTGGATGACATCAAGCAGGCACTGCACATGTTCCCCAACTCGATCCAGAACTACGCCAACATCTATCAGCCGGCTCAAGGCGACGCGCCCACCGGGGCCATCGCGGGATCCAACTTCGCAAATCCGATCCAGTTCATCTGCTCGGCCGTTCAGGCCGCATCGCGGCTCAACGCCGACCAGTCGGCAAAGTTGTGCGTGCAATACCTGGCGCCGATCGTCAAGAACCGCCAGTACAACTTCCTCGGACCCGTCGGGATGAATCCCTTGGTCGGGGCGGCAGCGCGGCCCAACGAAGTCACCTACAGCGAGGATTGGATGCGACCGGACTACGTGCCTCCGGCTGCCCCTGCGCCGGCGGATACTGCGGCGCAAGCACCCACGCCGGCAGGAACGCAACCGGCGCTGCCTGCCGAAGCTCCCGGCCCTTCCGATCCGGTCGCGACGAACCCGAGCGCTGGGCTGACCGGCATGATGCTGCCGGGAGGAGCGGGATCATGAATCGTGTCGTATCACGAAGCGCCACGGCACTATTGGCGGCAACAGTGATCATGGCTGCGGTTTCGGGCTGTGGGTGGCGAGGCTTGAACTCGATACCGCTACCGGGCACCAAAGGCGGCGGACCGGGTTCGTACCTGATCCAGGTGCAGATGCCCGATGTGGTCAACATCCAGCCGAACGCCCGAGTCCGGGTGGCCGACGTCAACGTAGGCACCGTGACGGAGATCGAACGGCAGAGCTGGCACGCGCTGCTGACCCTGCGGCTCGATGGCGACGTCCAACTGCCCGCCAACGCGACGGCCAAGATAGGCCAGACCAGCCTGCTGGGGTCCGCCCACATCGAACTGGCACCGCCGACGAACGTCCCTCTGGAGGGGCGCCTGCACGAAGGGTCCCTGATTCCGCTCGCCAGCGCGGGGGCGTATCCGACCACCGAACAGACGTTGTCCGCGGTGTCGCTGCTGCTGAACTCCGGTGGCGTCGGCCAGATCCAGGACGTGGTTCAGACCTTCAGCACCGCGCTACGGGGCCGCGAACAAGACCTTCGCAGTCTCATCGAGCAACTCGACAGGTTCGTGGCGAATATCGATGGCCAGACCACGGACATCATTAGCGCGACGGACAGCCTCAACCGGTTGGTGGGTAAGTTCGCTGCGCAGAAGCCGGTGCTGGACAAAGCACTTACCACCATTCCGAATGCGCTGGCGGTGCTCAAGCAGGAGCGCTTAAACCTCGCCGACGCGCTGGTCAAGATCGGCCAGTTCAGTGCCATCGCGGCGGATTCGGTGAAGCAGACCAAAGAGAATCTGGTCAAGGAACTGCGTGAGCTCAGCCCGGTGATCAAGTCAATGGCTGATGCCGGCCCTGCGCTGACCCGATCGTTCAGCAGCCTGCTCACCTACCCGTTCCCCAACGAGACGCTGGATAACTGGTTCCGTGGCGACTACGGAAACCTCAGTGCAATAATCGATCTCACGTTGAGCCGCATCGATTCCTCGTACTTCGTCGGGACCCGGTTCGAAGGTGACCTGACCCAGTTGGAGATGCAGTGGGGTCGCACCATCGGCCAGTTGCCCAGCCCCTACACCTCCGCCAATCCGTTGGTGGCGCCCTATCATCTCGACCAGGGACCGTGACATGCATTTGAGCAGGAGCATCAAGATTCAGCTGGCGATCTTTACCGTCGTCGCCTTGGTCTTCGGACTCGTTCTCGTCTTCGGCTACATCAAGCTCCCGGCGATGTTCGGGGTGGGGCGCTACAGCGTCACCATGGAACTGCCCCGCTCGGCCGGGCTGTACCCGTCCGGCAACGTCACCTATCGCGGCACCCAGGTGGGTAAGGTTGAATCCGTCGGCCTGACCGAGAACGGTCATGTCAAAGCGGTGCTGTCGATCTACGACGGTGTGCAGATTCCTTCCAATCTCGAAGCCGAGGTGCACAGTCAGTCGGCCTTGGGCGAGCAGTACGTGGCCCTTCTGCCCAAAGATGACACCTCGCCGCCGCTGAAGAACGGCGCGGTGATCCCACTCAAGGACACTGCTGTTCCGCCGGCTATCGACACGGTGCTCGATGCCACCAACCGCGGGCTCAAGGCGATACCGCATGACAGCCTGAAGACGGCGATCGACGAGTCCTACACCGCACTGGGCGGATTGGGCCCGGAGTTCTCGCGACTGGTCAAGGGGTCGACGAGCCTCGCGATCGACGGCCGGGCCAATCTCGACTCGTTGACCACGCTCATTGATCAGTCGGCGCCGCTCCTCAACTCGCAAGCCGACACCGGCAGTGAGGTGCAGGCGTGGGCAGCGCATCTCGCCGACGTCACGGCACAGTTGCGGGACAATGACCGCTCGGTCAGTGGTGTGCTCAACAATGCCGGTCCCGCGGTTGACGAGGCACGCCAGTTGTTCGAGCGGGTACAGCCCACGTTGCCGGTCATCCTCGCCAATCTGGTCAGCGTCGGACGTGTCGCGATTACCTACCAGGACGGTCTGGAACAACTCCTTGTGCTGGTGCCGCAAACGACCGCACTGGGGGCTGCCAGCTTTGTTGCCAACAAGTCCAATCCGGGCCATCCCGAAGGCTTTCTGGACTTCAACCTCGACGTGAACCTGCCGCCGCCATGCACCACCGGCTACCTACCCGCTTCCCAGCGGCGTAGCCCGGCTCTCACCGACGCACCGGAACGAATCGAAGGCGACATGTACTGCCGGATCCCTCAGGATGCCCAGCAGGATGTGCGCGGAGTACGGAACCTGCCGTGTGAGACCCGGCCCGGCAAGCGCGCGCCGACGGCGAAGATGTGCGAGAGCGATAAGGATTACGTACCGCTCAACGACGGCGCGAACTGGAAGGGCGATCCCAATGCGACGAACTCCGGCCAGGACGTTCCGCAGCGGGAGTTCCTGATTCCCAACCCAGTCAAAGCGACCGCTCCGGAGGCGGGACCCCCGCCGAATCCGGCGCTTGCCGTCGCGCAATACGACCAGGCGACCGGGTCCTACATCGCTCCCGACGGGAAGGTGTACACACAGGCCGATTTGGCGCAGAACGCACCGCAGGAGAAGACGTGGGAGTCGATGCTGACACCACCAGCGCCGAAGTGACTGACCTGGCCCATGCCGAGGTTGAGGTAGTTGACTCGGACAGTCCATCCCCCGGTATGCAGGAAGTGCCGGGGCTACGGCCGGCGCGCCAGGCGCTGTTGGCTGGAGCGGTCACAGTCGCGGTACTTCTCGGGTTGGTCTGCTGGCTTGGCTACCGCGCGAACGGGTCTCGCGACGACGAGCAACAGCGGGAGGCCTTCCTGCAGGCAGGCCGGCAAGCTGCGGTGGATCTGACCAGCATGGACTACACCAAGGTGGATGTCGACGTCGCCCGTGTGCTCGGTTCGGCCACGGGCAAATTCCACGACGACTTCCAGCAGCGTTCCCAACCATTGGTGGAAGTGATCAAAAGAACCCAATCCATCTCGGTCGGATCGATTGCCGAGGCCGGGCTAGAGTCCGTCGCCGATGACTCGGCGAAAGTCGTTGTCGCGGTGAAGGTCAAGACCACAAGTCCGAACGACCCCAATACCGGCGAGGTTAAGGGCTGGCGGATGCGAATCGACGTCCAGCGAGTGGGGCAGACGATCAAGGTCGCCAACGTGGAGTTCATCCGGTGACCGCGGCTCCTGTCGAGGAACTCTCGAAGGGCAGCGCCGCGTGCAGTCCGTTGCCGAACGACGAGCTGGCCGACACAACTCCGGATGTACGCCGTAGCAACCGGGGCGCCTGGGTTCGCGTGATCGGCTACCTGGTGTTGCCGGTCATCGCGCTGCTGTTGGCGCTGGGGGCGGGATTTCTTCGATGGCAGGACTCTTCGGCTCGCGATGCGGCCAAGGCGGCAACAGATTCGGTCGCGGCAGCCCGAGACGGCACCGTCGCCCTCTTGACCTATCAGCCGACCACGGTGGACAAAGATCTGGACGCCGCGCGGGGCCGCCTGACCGGATCGTTCCGGGACCAGTACAGCAAGCTGATCAACGACGTCGTCATCCCGGGATCGAAGCAGAAGAATGTCTCGGTCGTCGCGACGGTACCCGTCGCAGGATCGGTTTCTTCGAGCGAAAGCCACTCTGTAGTAATAGTTTTCGTTGATCAAACGACCACCATCGGTAACGAAGCTCCAGCCGAAAGCTCATCAAGCGTGCGGGTCACCTTGGACAAGGTTGCCGATCGGTGGTTGATCTCGGGCTTTGAGCCGATCTGATATGAAGGGCACAGCTGCGTGAGTACACGATATCCGAGGCGTATCGCTGTCGCCGCGTGTGCGGTGTTGTCGGTGGCAGTGCTACCGACAATGCCGGTCGCACAGGCCGACAACGCCCGGTTGAACAAGAGTGTTTTCGCCAATGTGGTTACGCTGCATCAGCAGGCCGGCTGCCAGTCGACGGTCAGGATCAATCCCAAACTGCGGCTTGCTGCGCAGTGGCAGACCGAGGACGTGTTGAACAACCACGCCCTCGACGGCGATATCGGCTCCGACGGGTCGACTGCGCAGGACCGGGCCAGGAATGCCGGCTACAGCGGAACTGTGTCGGAGACGGTCGCTATCAATCCCGCCCTAGCGATCAACAATCTTGAGATCCTTAACCAGTGGTACTACCGGGCCGACTACTACAAGATCATGACCGACTGCAGCAATGTCGATATCGGAGTGTGGTCGGAGAACAGCTTCGACCGCAGCGTGGTGGTTGCAGTCTATGGAAAGGGTGAAGATCCTAGCCGCTGAACGCTAGTGCGGACCAATCATCCTGTCGATGAACGGCAACAACATGTGTTCGATCTCGTCGCGGGGCGTAGCCGGGCACAACGTCGCCTGATCGGCTGTCACACTGGCGACCAGGAAGTAGATCGCGCGGGCGTCCGCAACGGGATCGTCGCAGTCGAAATCCCCTGATGCTGTGCCCTCGGTGATCGCCTCTGCCAGTGGCGCGATCACGAACTCGATGCAACGCTCGAGTTCCTCGGGGTAGTCGGGTATCAATTCGCGCCAATGCGACCCGAACAACGAGGTTGGCCTGCGTTTGTCCTCGAGGTAGCCCATGTCGAGCAGTGCCGCGACGTAGGCGAACACTTTCGCGTACGGCGTGGTCACCGAATCGGTGTGCTGACGCAGCCACCCGGCATTGTCGGCCATCTGCTCTTCCAGCAGTGCTACCAACAAATCGGCCTTCTTGCCGAAGTGCCGATAGAAGCTCCGGGTCGAGAGATCGGCCTCCTTGAGGACGCTCTCGACCTTGAACCCCCACCATCCGCTGCGTTCGAGCACCTGCATGGCGGCCGCCAGCAGCCGCTCGCGTTCGGCGTCGGCTTGCAGCCGGCTGCTTGCGGCCGCGCGGGGCGCTGGGGAGTCCGTCACGATCAGCCTGCCGCGCAGCACTACTGGGCAGCCGCGCGAATCTGCGCCAATGGTTGCCCCTGATGGTAGACATGCACGGTGCAGCCGGACCCGACCTGATCGAGGTAGCGCGACGCCTGCGAGCGGAAGCCCGACAGGGCGACCGTGATCACCCCTGCTGTCGAGCGGCCACCTGGTGGCGGTCCTGACGCCGGATACTGGGGGACTGGTTCAATCCGAGCGGTCAGTCGGCCACGGCGGACCAACTCCAGCGTGTCCCCGCCGGCAACGCGGTGCAGATACGCCCGGGTATCCGCTCGGAGCTGACCGATGCCGATTGTCTCTGCCATACCTTCAGTGTGTTCTCCCGCGCGATGAACGGGAACCGCATTGGGGCCTCAGAATCGGGAACCGCATTTGCAGCAGGCCGAAAGGTGTTCTCGGGGGCCGGTCCGCTCGTAACGTGGAGCCGGTGAAAGAACGCCTCGCCGTCATCGTTTGCGCAACCGTAGCCATCGCTGCACTGTCGGCCTGCTCCAAAGGCCCCGTCGAACCGCCCCTGAAGCCGGGGGAATTGGCCGTCGGGACGGCCTCTGTCACGGTGAACGGGCAGGATGCCGGCACGACCACGGCAGTCGCCTGTGTCCGGGACGGCAACCTGACCACGATCACCACCGGTGACTCAAAGGCTGGCACGACGATGGTCGTCGACAACGGACGTGGTCTGGCCGCCAAATCCGTGAGCATCCGCAACATTGGCGGCTTCACCGGCAGCTACTGGCAAGGCCTCGACGGAAGCGCCGAGATCCGCCCCATCGGGTCCACTTTGGATGTCAAGGGCGAAGCGTTCGGCTTCAACGCCGCAAGCCCCAGCGCGCGTACCTCCGGAACCTTCCGCATCAACGTCGCGTGCTGAGGGTCACCGAGCCGGCATCGACGGGTCGCGCGGCATGTCGAGGACCTGCTCGGCGATCGTATTCCTTTGGATCTCCGAGGTTCCGGCGCCGATGGTCGAAGCCCGGGTCTTGAGGAACCCCCACACCCAACGTCCCCGCTGAACGGCGTGCCGGTCGGACCTGCCCAAGGTGGCGTAGCTGCCGAGTAGCTCGAGAGCGAACTCGTGGAGGTCCTGTTCGAAGCCGCTGATGTACAGCCGCGATGTCGAGGCGCCCGGCCCCGGTTCACCTCTGGCGATGATCGATTCGATGGTTCGCATGCCCTGGTAGCGCATGATCCGCACCCGAATTTCAAAATCGGCCAACCGGTCTCGAACGAGAGGGTCAGCCGTTGCGCCCCGCTCACGGGCCAGTTCGATGAGCTCGTCGACCACCCTGCGGTACATCGCCGCCTGATTCATGGTCGACGCGGCACGTTCGTGGCCCAGGCTGGTACGCGCCAGCCGCCAGCCGTCGTTCTCCTCGCCGACCCTGTTCTCGACCGGGACGCGGACGTCCTCGAGGAATATCTCCGAAAAGTCTGCGCCGCCGGTGATGTCACGTAGCGGGCGGATCGTCACTCCGGGGGCGTGGGCGTCGATCAGCAGGTACGTGATGCCCTTCTGCCGGGACTCCTGTGTTCCCGTCCGGACCAGCGTGAAGATGATGTCCGCGAGGTCGGCCCCGGTGTTCCACACCTTCTGGCCGTTCACGACGTACTCGTCTCCGTCTCGCCGTGCCGTGGTGCGAAGCGCAGGGAGGTCGGATCCGGCCTCGGGCTCCGAATACCCTTGTGCCCAGACCTGATCCCCACGCAACATCGCGGGCAGGAACCGTCGCTTCTGTTCCTCGGTGCCGTAGGCGATCAGGGTCGGGCCGGCGATACCCAACCCGGTGGCAAGTGCCCCGGGCAGGTGCGCACGACCGTACTCCTCCTGGTAGATGACCTGGCGGGTGAAGGGCAGGTCCATTCCCCCGAACTCCCTCGGCCAGCTCGGACCGGCGAAACCGGCGTCGTACAGCATTGCCAGCCAGTGCTTCTGCCATGCCAGCCGCTCGGCAGGATCCTTCGGACGCCGGCCGGGGTGGTTGTCGGCCAACCATGTCCGTAGCGCGGTGCGGAACTCCTCGTCGGTGTCGGCTTCGGCTGCTCGGATACCAGGCAGAGTGGTCGTCGCGTCGCTCATCGTGACTCCTTCCTCAGATTCCGGTCAGTTCGGCCACCCGCGCACGGTGTGCAGCCGGTGTCCCGAAGAGCAGTTCGGAAGTCTTGGCCCGTTTCAGATGAAGGTGGGAGTCGTGCTCCCAGGTGAAGCCGATCCCGCCGTGAATCTGGATGTTCTCCTTGGCCGCATGCGAGTACGCGAGGCTGCAGTAAGAGGCCGCGGCCGCGGCGCAGACACCGAACTCGGCCTCGGCGGGATCGGCAGCCCGCGACACCGCGTACAGCACTGCCGCCCTGGCTGATTCGATATGCAGCAGGATGTCGGCGCACTTGTGCTTGATCGCCTGGAAGGAACCGATCGGCCGGTCGAACTGCACCCGCACCTTGGAGTAAGCCACCGCGTCGTCCAGACACGCTTGCGCACCACCGATCTGCTCGGCCGCCAGTACCACCACCGCGAGGTCGAGCGCCTGCTGCAGGAATCCGCTGGAATCCCCGGGCCGAGCGATGCGGCGGGCCTGCGCGTTGTCCAACTCGATGCGCCCGAGTCGACGGGTCGGATCGAGTGCGTCGAGCCGGCTCTGCCGGACAGCGTCGTCGGACGATTCCACCGCAAACAAGCCGAGTCCGTCGCTATCCCGTGCGATCACGAGTACCAGACCGGCGGAATCACCGTCGACCACGAACATCTTGGTCCCCGAGACCGACCACCCCTGAGCGTGTGCCGTCGCCGTCGTGCGGATCGCGCCCAGGTCCCACAACCCGGCTTCGTCGCACACTGCGACCGTGGCGGTCAGCGAGCCGTCGGCGATGCTGGGCAGCCAACGCTGGCACGCATCGTCGTCTCCGCTGGCGAGCAAGAACTGCGCGGCCAGACCGACGGTCGCGAAGAAGGGCGACGGTACCAACGCCCTGCCGAGTTCCTCGGCCACGATCGCCAGTTCGGACAGCGTGAAGCCGGACCCGCCGTACTCCTCGGGAATCGCCAGACCGTGCAGTCCCATCTGGTCGGCCATCTGCTGCCACAGCGCCGGATCGTGGCCCGCCTCGGTCTCCATATGGTTGCGCACCGCCGCACTGGTGGCTTTCGTCTCCAGCAGTCGGCGCACCGCGGTCCGCAGTTCCTCCTGCTCGACGCTCAATGTCAACGACACGTCATCCTCCAACTTCCTTCGGGCACGGTCACGATGCAGGGTCAGGCGCGGGGAAGACCGAGCACCTGCTCGGCGAGAATGTTCCGCATTACTTCCGTGGTGCCGGCGGCGATGGTGCTCGAGCGGCTGAAGAGCAGCGCCTCGGTCTCCTGCGGCGCCAGTCCGGCGGTGGCAGCCGCGCCCCGGAGGCTGAACATCAGGTCGGCGAAGCTCTGATCCACCTGACTCCAGGCGAGCTTCACCACTGACTGGGCCGGGCCGGGATTTCCGGAGCCCAGCTCGGCGACAGAGCGTTCGGCCAACAGCCCCAGCACCTCCGAGCGCAGGTAGAGGCGCAGCAGATCGTCGCGGCGGGACGGTGGCACGGTGGCCGCCTCACGCCGGGCAGCGTTGCGGACCAGGGCACGGGTACGCATGGCCAGCATCATGGCCGCAGCCCGTTCATGTGCCAGCGTGCTCATCGCCACCCGCCAGCCTTCGTCAACAGGTCCCACCAGTGCCGACTCCGGTAGTGCGGCATCGTCGAAGAAGATCTCGGCGAACTCGTTGTCCCCGTTGAGTTGTCGGATCCCAGTCACCGTGACGCCGGGCAGATCCAGGGGCACCAGGAGCAACGACAGGCCCCGGTGTGACCGACCGCCCGACTCGATGGCCGTGGTGCGGACCAAGACCAGGGTCTGGTCACCCTCCGTAGCGTTCGACGTCCACACCTTCTGGCCGTTGAGCACAAACCCATCGGCGGTGGCCTCTGCCCGGGTTCGCAGGCTGGCCAGATCGCTGCCGGCCTCGGGCTCGCTGAAGCTCTGGCAGAAGATGAGCGCACCGCTGCGGATACCGGGCAGGTACTGCTTGTGCTGGTCGGACCCGAAGTGCATGATCGCGGACGCCACCGTATTGACGCCGATGAAGCCGGCGATCTGAGGCGCTCCGGAACTGTTCATGGCCGTCTCGCACGCCACCTGCGTGGCAAGATCAAGCGCACGGCCGCCGTGCTGGGTGGGCCAGTTCAGCCCGACCCAGCCGCCGGTGTCGAGTCGTCGCTGCCATTCCCGGCGCGCCTCAAACCCCGTGCTGTCGGCAAAGTCCGCCTGGAACCGCGGCAACTCGACGTCGAAGAACTCGGTCAGCTCTGCGAGGACCGTCTGATCGGGTCCGCTCATCGGCGTGGCTCCCGGGGCAGACCGAGGACGCGCTCGGCGAGGATGTTGCGCTGGACTTCCGAGGTACCGCCGCCGATCCGCAGCCCGAACGATTCGAAGTACCGCTCGAACTCAGCCGAGTCAAGCAGGGCCGCGAATTTCCGCAAGGCATAGTTCAATTCGGTGGCAACCAGCTTCAGTGCGCTGCTGGCGGGTCCGGGCTCGCCGCCGTTCTCCTGCTCGGAGACGCTCTTGTACAGCAGCGCTCGAACCGCGAACACGTCGTCGGACAGTTCCTGCAACCGATGGAGTTGCACCGGGTCGCGGCCGCAGTTCCGCGAGATCTCCACCACGACCCGCTGCAGTCCGACGATCATCCCGGCGAAGGCCGTGCTGCGCTCGAACAGCAGGGTGGCCGTGGCGACGGCCCAGCCGTCCCCGACGTTGCCCAGCACACTTGTCAGCGGAATCCGGGCATCGTCGAAGAACACCTCGCAGAACTCGGTGCGGCCGGTGATCGTGGTGATAGGGCGAATCGTGATGCCCGGAATGCGCATGTCGGCGATGAGGTAGGTCAGCCCGCCGTAGCGATCCGAGGCGTCGGTGCGAACCAGAAGTTCACACAGGTCGGCCTGGTGAGCCCTGGTGTTCCAACACTTCTGGCCGGTGACCACCAGGTGTTCGCCGTTGATGACCCCACGCGTGGCGATCGATGCGAGGTCGGATCCGGCACCAGGCTCGGAGAAGCACTGCGCGAAGAGCAGATCACCGTTGAGAATTCCCGGCAACCATTGGCGACGCTGCTCGTCTGTCCCGTGGGAGATGATCGTGGGACCAGCGTGTGACACACCGACGAAGAATGGTTCCCCTCCTTGGCCGCCCGCACGTTGATGCTCCTCGTGGAAGATCAGCTGTCGCATCGGTGAGGCGCCCTGCCCGCCGTACTCCCGGGGCCACGCGATCCCGGCCAGGCCGGCGTCGGCCAAGCGGTGTTGCCATTGGCGCTGGGCAGCAAGGTATTCCGTGGAATCGTCATCACCGACTGCGGCAAGCGGAGGCAGTTGCGGTGCTGGGTTGTCGGCGAACCACTTCTGCAGTTGTCCGCGGAACTCGGCGTCGGTGAGCTTCGTGGAGTCGAAGGTCCGGGTGGTCATGGTCATGGGGTCTTCACAATCCGAGCGATCTCGTCACGATTGACCTTTCCGGTGTCATGGCGGGGAATCGCGTCGACGAACACCAGTCGCCGGGGAAGTTCGTAGGGGGCCAGCCGGGATCGCAGAGCCTGGCGGAGACTCTCGGCGTCGGCCCGTGCGCCCTTGTTGAGGACGACAGCGGCGACCGGCACTTCACCGAGTCGCTCGTCGGGCAGCCCGGCAACCGCGGAGTCGGCGACTTCGGGCAGATCGTTCAGTGCCGTTTCGACCTGGGCGGGATAGACATTGAATCCACCGCACACGACCATGTCGCGAACCCGTCCGACCACGAAGAGGAATCCGTCGTCGTCGAGCCTGCCGAGATCGCCGGTGTGCAGCCATTCATCCGAGCCGGCGGGCCGGCCGTCGTCGCCGAGGTAGCCGGTCATCGCCGAGGCGGCACGTGCCAGTATCTCGCCCACCCCACCGGTGGCCACGGCGCTGCCCTCCGGGTCGACGATGACGACCTCGACCCCGGGTGCCACCCGGCCGACCGTACCTTCGGGGCGCTTACCTGCGGCCACGTCGCCGGGGCGTTCGAAGGCGATCGCCCCCGCGAACTCGGTCTGGCCGTAGTTCCGCAGAACCGGCACATCATATTTGGCTTCGAAGGCCAGGCGGGTGGCCTCGGGAATCGCCGCGGTTCCCACGATGACGCTGTCGACGCCGGGCAGGGAGCCGTCCTGCTCAGTTTGGGCCAGCTCCCACACCATCGCAGGGGTAAGGCCCAGCACGCCGAGCCGCCAGCGTTGGGCGATATCGAAAACCCTTTGTGCGGTGAACTTTTCGACCAGCAGGGCCGGCTTTCCCAACCACCATGCGGTCAGCACACCCAGGAAGCCGCCCATATGTGCGATCGGCACCAGCACGATCCGCGGGTCGCGAGCCGGTTCGGCAGGCGGGCGGCCGCCGTCGGGGAGCCCGTTGCCGGCGGCGATTCCGGCGACGCTGCCGCGCAGCGCCGAGAACGTCAACGACGCCCCCTTCGGTGTGCCTGTGGTCCCGGAGGTGAACATCACCAGCGCTTCGCCGGTGGGCGCGGTTTCCTGACGCCCGGTTGAACGGATCTCGACGTCCAGACTGTCACCGGCGGCTGGAACCAGGTAGGCCGATGCCGCGGTCACCTCGGCGCGGCGCCGTACCTCCGCCTCGGGCACCATCGGGCTGGCAGCCACTATCGAGCAGCCCGCCAGCCAGACGGCCTGGGCGGCGACAACGGAGGCGGCGTTGTTCGCCAGCACAACGACCACTCGCGTTCGGTGGGGCAGCTTCTCGGCAAGGGCCTCGGCGGCCGTGGCCAACTGCTCGAAGGTGTACTCCGCACCGTCAACGATCAGTCCCGTGGCCGAGGGGGCCGAGATCCGGGAGCGGGTAAGGAGGTCCTGCATACCGGTCCGCCCTGACATCGGGGCAGCGTTCATGGTCGTCCTCCTTGTCGATCGCAGGCTGCTGGCATTGACGACCGTACGAGCCGGCCAGCGGATTGGAACCGGCCGAGAGCGAAAGTGGAGTTTTCGCCGGACGAATGGGCGAGAATGCCATTTGCCTGCAAAAGGCCTGACAGCTGTTGCGTCAGGTTCGTCTGACCGAGTTCTCTGGTAGTCGTGAACTTCGCTCTCGACGACGACGTGGTCCCCCTCGTCGATTCCATCGCGGACTTCTTCGAACGGCGCGGTGATGCGGAAGCGATTGCCGGGGCAGCGGGCCGCTCGCAGGCGTTCGACCGGCGGCGCTGGACGGCCCTGTGTGGATTGGGGCTTCCGGTTCTGCGGTTGCCCGAGCCGGACGGTATCGGCGCCGGACTGCTGGAGGCGACGGCCGTCGCGGAGACGTTCGGTGCGGTTCTGTTGCCCGAGCCGGCCACCGCAACGATCGTGCTGGCCGCTGCCTGGAGTGCGCACCAGGATGGGGCGGCATTTGTGCGCGAACTGGCGGCAGGTTCTCGAGTCACGGTGCTCACTGGGTTCGACACGGCGGTGTTGTCCGCCGCCGGCGAGGTCAGCGGACGCATCACCATTCCCGACGGCACCCCGATCGACGCCGTGGCCGTCCCGGCCCGGGACGACTACACCGGCGAGGCCGCCATCGTCGTCCTCGACATCGCTACGTTGCCGCAACCGTTGAGCCGCAACGAAATAGACCCCACCCGTCCCAGCGCAGCCGTCGTACTCGAGCGTGTCGAGCCGCGCGATGTGCTGCGCCTGACTGACAGCGACTGTGAACGAGTCCGGTGTGAATTCACCCTGCTCACGCTTGCCGAACTTGTGGGCGGTATGCAGAAGGTCCTCACCCAGACCGTCGAGTACGTCAAGGCCCGTGAGCAGTTCGGTCGTCCCATCGGTAGTTTCCAGGCAGTCAAGCACCGGCTCGCGGACTTCTATGCCGTCACCGAACAGGCCAGAGCTGCCGTACAGTTCGCGGCCCTCGAGTGCGTGCAGGAATCTGGGGCCGCGTCGGCTTCGGTCGCCTCCGTAGCCCGATGGTTGCCACGCTCGGCGATCGGCGTCCTCGAGGACGCCATCCACCTGCACGGCGGCATGGGCTACTCCTGGGAGTTGGACGTCCATCTCCACCTACGTCGAGCGCTATCAGTCCGATCAGCGTTGCAGGACTCGGGAACGGCAGTATTGCCGAACTTCTCGGCCGCCTTGTGAGAACACCCCTAAACCGATCCTCAAGAAGGAGGGCACTATGACCCAGACCGCCGACACCACTTCCGACAAGTTCAAGGAAGCAACGGCCGCCGAGATCGACGACGCCGATCTGGCAAAAGACCGCGCAGCCCTGGGTGTTTGGTCGGCCGCTCGTGGACAGGAGCTCGTCTCCACCGCCACTCCGGAGACCATCCGCAACTTCGCCTACGGCTACGGTGACGACAACCCGCTCTACACCGATCCGGCGTACGGCCAGGCCACCCGGTGGGGTGGCCAAGTCGCACCCCAGATCATGGCCGCCGTGCTCAACGCGCCATTGCGGGGCGACAAGCTGCCCAAGGAACTTCGTGGCGGAAGCTACCGCGGAATCCACGCCTTCGTCTCCGGCGGCACCTGGGAGTGGTACCGGCCGGTATACCCCGGCGACACGCTGTACAGCTTCACCGGACTGGAGTCGGTCGAGGAGAAGGCCTCCGAGTTCGCCGGCCGTTCGGTCATCCGGGTGTTGCGGGACGTCAAGATCAATCAGCGTGGCGAGGTCGTCGGCGTCTACCGGACACTGGTGATCTACACCGAACGCAAGAAGGCGCGTGAGCGCGGCAAGTACAGCACCATCGAGGACCCGGCATACACCAAGGCCGACATCGAGGAACTCGACAAGATCTACGCCGCCGAGAAGCTGCGTGGCTCCGAACCTCGGTACTGGGAGGACGTCGTCGTCGGTGCGGACATGGGCACGATGGCCAAGGGCCCGCTCACCACCACCGACATCATCGTGTTCCACGCCGGCGGCTACGGGTTCGTTCCCTACGGCCTCAAGAGCGGACGGCTGGCCTACCAGAACCGCCAGCGCATCCCGGCCTTCTACATCGACAACGCCTTCGGCGTCCCGGATGTGGCCCAGCGGGTGCACTGGGATTCGGAGTGGGCCAAGGCGATCGGTAACCCACGTGCCTATGACTACGGTGTGCTGCGGGAGTGCTGGATTCACCACTTCCTGACCGACTGGATGGGTGACGGAGCGTTCGTGGTGCGCCAGCACGACGAGATCCGAAAGTTCAACTACGAGGGCGACATTCAGTACCTCACCGGCAAGGTGGACGGCAAGCGGCAGGAGGACGGCCTGCATCTTGTCGACGTCGCGGTCGAGGTGCGTAACCAGCGGGGTGAGACCACCGCACAGGCCGACGCCACCATCAGCCTGCCCAGTCGCGAGCACGGCGCGGCGATGCTGCCCGATGTGCCCAAGGAGCTGCAGCGTGACGCGTTGCGCATGTTCGAGCGCCACGGCGAGTTGCTGGCGGCCGGCAAGTGACCGAGCCCGGGGCCGACGCCGGGGTCACCGCTGCGGTGACCGGTTCGGTGCTGACGCTGACGCTGGACCGCCCCGACAAGGGAAACGCGTTGCGGCACCAGGATTGTGTCGCCTTGATCGACCAGATCGAGGCCGTCGACGGCGGTGGTGGCATCCGGGCGATCCTGATCCGGGCGCACGGCCGGAACTTCTGTCTCGGCGCGGATCTGGTGTCGGCAAACGCCACCGACGGCAAGCCGCGCACCGGCCACCTGAGCCGTGCGTTGGCCGCCGGTGCCCACCGGCTGGTCTCGGCGGTGTGGAACTGTCCCGTCCCCACCGTGAGCGTGGTGCACGGTAAGGCACTGGGCTTGGGCCTGCATCTGGCGGTGGCCGCCGACTTCACCCTGGCCGCCGACGACGCGAGTTTCGCCGAGCCGTTCTGCAAGCGCGGGTTTTCGGTCGACAGCGGCGGTTCCTTCCTGCTGCCCACACTGATCGGGATCCGTCGGGCCCGCCAGATGCTGCTGCGCGGGCGCCCGGTAGCCGCGCCGACCGCTGCCGAGTGGGGGCTGATCGACGAGGTGGTCGCGCCTGACGGCCTCGATGCCGCAGGCGTCGACCTGGCCGCCGAACTCGCTGCCGGGCCCACCTTCTCCCTGGGACACACCAAGGCGCTGATCAACGACCCGATCACCGGTGGCCTGGATGCCGCCTTGGTGCAAGAGGCCAAGTCGGTGGAGGCCACCCTCCGCAGTACCGACTTCAAGGAAGGCTTGCGCGCGTTCGCCGAGCGTCGCGAACCGGCCTTCACCGGAAACTGAGGACACCGATAACCATGACTTTCGTCCTCAGCGAGGAACAGCGGGAGCTGTTGGCTGCCGTCAATGGATTCCTGGAGAAGCACTCCGCCGAGGAGGCGGTGCGCACGCTGATGGAACAGGGCGGCGCGGCCGACCCGGCGGTCTGGTCGCAGCTGGCCGGTCAGCTCGGCGTGGCCGGATTGGTGATTGCCGAAGCCTACGGCGGAGGCGGTTTCGGGTTCGGGGACGTGGCGCTGGTGGCCGAAGCGGCCGGGGCAGCGCTGCTGGTGGCGCCACTCCTGGCGACGGTCAGCGCTGCGGCAGCGCTGACCCTGTCCGCCGACGAGAAGCTCAAGGCCGACTATCTGCCCGGGTTGGCCTCCGGTGAGCAGATCGGCACGCTCGCCGTGGCAGAGCAGTCCGGGTCGTGGGACCTCGCCGACACCCAGACCACCGCCACCCCGGGTGCTGACGGTGACATCGTGCTGGCCGGGGTCAAGATGTACGTCGTCGACGGACAACACGCCGATGTTCTCATCGTTTCGGCACGTTCCTCGCAGGGCGTCGTCGACTTCTACGCGGTGGACGCGACATGCCCCGAGGTGTCCGTCACCGCATTGAGCCCGCTCGACCTCACCCGGGCGCAGGCCCGCGTCGAATTCGCCGACGCCCCCGCACGACCGCTCGGCGTAGCAGGCCCCCGTGCCGAACGGGTATTGGCTACCGCCGCGGTGCTGTGGTCGGCCGACGCGGTCGGCGGCGCCCAACGGTGCCTGGATATGGCTGTGGAATACGCCAAGATCCGGGTCCAGTTCGGCAAGCCGATCGGCAGCTTCCAGGCGATCAAGCACATGTGTGCCGACATGCTGCTGGAGGTGGAGTCGGCGCGCTCGGCCGCGTACTGGGCCGCAGCGGCACTCGACGACGACGATGCCGACCCGTTGGCTGCGGCGGCACTGGCGAAGGCCTACTGCGGCAACGCGTATGCGAAGGTGGCCTCGGACAACATCCAGGTCCACGGTGGCATCGGGTTCACCTGGGAACACCCGGCCCAGCTGTACTTCAAGCGCGCGAAGTCCTCGGAGATCCTGTTCGGTGAGCCGGCCTGGCAGCGGGAGCGGATGGCAGCGCAGGTCGGCCTCTAGCGCAGGCCGATCGCCCGCTGGATGAACGGCATCACGACGTGCTCGAGTTGCTCCCGCGGCGTCACGCCGCCCAGGGTTGCCTGGTCGGCGGTGACCCCAGCCACCAGATAGAACACCGCGACGGCATCCGCCTCGGGATCCTCCGAGGTGAACTCACCGTTGGCGATACCCTCCCGGATGGCCTCGACGAGGGGCGCCATCATCTCGGCGACACAGCGGTCGAAGGCGTCGGGGTACTCCGGCAGCATCTCCCGCCAGTGCGAGGCGAACAGCGACGACGGCTTGACGAGGTCTTCCCGGTAGGCCATGTCCATGGTCGCGGCGACATATGCCCGGACCTTGTCCGAGGGCGTCGCCGCCGCCGCAGTCACCCGCCGCAGATTGACCGCAGCACCGCCGAGCTCGTACTCCAGCAGCGCCAGCAGCAGGTCGCTCTTCTTGTCGAAATGCCGATAGAAACTGCGTGTCGACAGGCCGGCCTGGCGCAGTACGCTCTCGACCTTGAATCCCCACCAGCCATTGCGCTGCAGGACGTCCATCGCGGCGCGTAGCAACCGGCTGCGTTCGTTGTCAGTTCTCTCTGCCGCAGTCGTCGTCGATTCCGGCTGCGGTCGGGAACTGTTCGCGGGGTCCATCGTTCTCCCTCCATAGGACACCAGCCAACCACGGTAGTCCCGCGCCACGGTGCCAGATGACCAATCGGCTCGTCTGCGGGGAACGGGTGAAGTCGCGTTTTCAGCAACGGTGCTATCTGAGCGCTCAGGGCCGCCGATAACGTAGCCGAGGAGGCCGCGAATTCGCGTCCGGTGGAACGATTCTGGGAGCTGATCTGGTGGCACTCGACGACACCGTCCGCAGAAAGCTGACCCTTCCCGCCATCTGCGCCCCGATGTTTCTGGTGTCCGGTCCGGAACTGGTGACCGCGGCCTGCACGGCAGGTCTGATCGGTGCACTACCCCGCCAGAACGCGCGCACCATCGAACAGTTCGAGGAATGGCTGCGCGAGATCCGTTCGGCGCTGGACGCCCACGCCGACGCCAATCCGGGTGCGCGGATCGGGCCGTTGGCGGTGAACCTGGCCACCCGCTTCGACGATGACGACCTTGCCGCACACCTGGCTCTGTGTGAGCGCTACGGCGCCGAGATCATCATCTCGGCACAAGGTAATCCCGCTGCGCTCGCCCGCCGGGTGCACGACTGGGGTGGCGTGATCTACCACGATGTCACCACTGTGAGGTTCGCCGAGAAGGCGATCGAGGCCGGTGTCGACGGACTGAACTGCATCGGTGCCGGAGGAGGCGGGCATTCCGGCACGATCAGTCATCTGGTGTTGATTCCGAAGATTCGCAGCATCTTCGATGGCGTGATCGTGATGGCAGGTGCCGTCAGCACCGGTGCGGCGATCCGTGCCGCCGAAATCCTCGGCGCCGATTTGTCCTATCTGGGAACACGTTTCATCGCCACCCAGGAATCCCGTGCGGCCGACGAGTACAAGGCCATGCTGCTGCGGGGATCCTCCGCAGAGCTGATGTACACCCCGGACATCGCCGGTGTCGCCGCCAACTGGATGGTGGAGTCCATGGTGGCGGTCGGGCTCGACCCCGCCGACCTGCCGAAGCCGGAGGTGGGCAAGCTCAGCCACGCGCACCTGCCCAGTGGAGTGAAGCCGTGGAAGAACCTGTGGTCGGCGGGGCAGGGCATCGACCTCATCGAGGACATCCCCTCGGTCGGCGAACTCGTCACCCGGTTGCGTCGAGAGTATGTGGCGGCCTGCGAAATCCCGGATATGGCCGACGCCGCCCGGCTGGTTGACCAGGCGCTGGCGTAGGTCACCATGGAGGTTTCGATGGCAGACGAAGCACTGTTCGAGGTTGCCGATCACATCGCGCAGATCACCCTGAACCGCCCCGCCCACGGTAACTCGCTGACCCCAGCGCTCATGGGGTGGTTCCGCCAGACCTGGCGGCGCATCGAGGAGGATCCCGATATCCGGTGCGTGGTGATCACCGCCGCCGGCGAGCGCCACTTCTGCACGGGGGCTGACCTTTCCGGCGTCAACGAGCGCGGCTCGGTGGGGGTGGGCCTAGGCCGGGCCGACCAGGAACTGATGCTGACCTCCCGCCAGAACCGGGTCTGGAAACCCACAGTCTGCGCGGTCAACGGCACGGTCACCGGGGCCGGCCTGCACTTCGTGGTGGACTCCGACATCGTCGTCGCCTCCACCAAGGCGGTGTTTCTCGACAGCCATGTCAATGTCGGCATGGTCGGCGGGGTGGAGAACATTGGTCTGGCCAAGCGGCTCCCGTTGGGCACTGCGCTGCGAATGACATTGCAGGGACGCAATTTCCGGCTGTCGGCTGAGCGGGCGTACGCCTTGGGTCTGGTGGACGAGCTGACCGAACCAGGAGACCTGCTGACCACCGCGCGGCAGATCGCCGCCGATATCGCCGCGAACTCGCCGCACGCCGTCTCACTGTCACAGCAGGCGATCTGGAGTTCACTGGAGATGCCGTACACCCAGGCCATCGAATACGGCTACGGACTGGTGAAGACACACTGGCAGCATCCCGACTTCCAGGAGGGTGTCCGCGCCTTCGCCGAGAAGCGCCCACCCGAGTGGTGCGGCAGCTGACCGCCGTGGTCCCCGACATCCTGGGCCTCCTCGATGGCGAACACGGGGCCGATATCGCGCTGGAGGATGCCGCCCACCGGGTGACCTACGCACAGCTGGGGCCCTCCGCGCGGGCCATCGCCGTTGCGCTCGCGCGCCGCGGTGTGCGCCGCGGCGACCGGGTGGCTGTGGTCGCCACCAACAGCACCGCCTCCGTTGAGTTGTATCTGGGATGCGCGCTGCTCGGCGCAGTCTGGGTAGGTATCAATCCTGTTGCGCCGCAGGCTGAACAGCACCGCCAGCTGGATCTTGTCACGCCACGGCTGGTGCTGCGATCCGCCGAGCTCGCCGGGGTGCTCGAGGACCGCTCGGAACCGTTCGACGGCGCGGTGCCTGACCGGTCGGCTCCGGTCGCGATCGCCTTCTCGAGCGGGACGACCGGCACTCCGAAGGCGCACGTGCACAGCCGCGCCGGGGTCTCGCTGGCCGCCGCGGCGCTGGCCGGTGCGAACCTCGAACGGGGCGACCGGGTCGGGGTGATCCTGCCGATGAGTATCCACAACGTGATGGTCGTCGGGGCGATGGCGACGTTGTTCGCCGGTGCCACCTGCGTGGCCGTCGAGCGGATGAATGCCGGGGCAGTTGCGGCGGCCTGCCGGGATCGGCGGCTCACCATGCTCAGCGCCCTGGTGCCGGCCACCATCTACGACCTGGTGCACGATGACGCGATCGCCGCGGACGCGTTGTCCTCGCTGCGGTTGGCCGGCAGTGGCGCGGCCGGGTTGGCCGAGGAATTGCGCGCAGCGTTCGAGCGCAAGTTCGGGGTGCCGGTGGTGGGTAGCTACGGGATGACCGAGGCGCCGGGCGCGGTGTGCCTGGAGGATCCGGCCCTGCCGCATGCGCCAGGTGCCTGCGGCCGCCCCCTGCCGCATGTCAGCGTGGTTGCGTGTGCCGCGGACGGCCGGGTGCTACCGCCGGGGTGCGACGGCGAACTGGTGGTGCGTGCCGCCGACTCGGGACGGTGGGCACGGCTCTACCGCCCCTCCCTCGGAGTGTGGACCGCCGACGGCCCGGTGCTTCGCGACGACGAGAGCTTCTTGGCGACTGGTGATTTCGGCTCCGTCGATGACGACGGCACGGTGCAGGTCAGTGGGCGCCGGAGTGACGTGATCGTCCGCGGCGGGGTGAACATCAATGCCGCCGAAGTGGAGAGCATCCTCGGTCAGATCCCGCAGGTGCGCGACATCGCCGTCGTCGGCCGGACCGATGCCCGGTTGGGACAACGCATCGTCGCATTCGTCGAACCGGCCCAGGATGTGACGCTGGACGCGGACTTCCTGCGCGGCCGTGCCCGCGAGATGGTGTCGCACGGCAAGGTGCCGGACGACTTCGTCATCGGTCCGCTGCCTCGAAACGCCATGGGCAAGGTGGTCAAGGGAACGCTGACAGCCGGTGCCGAGACCTCTGGGAAGGACACGAAATGGGACAGCTCGACGGTGCAGTAGCGGTCATCACCGGTGCGGGAACGGGATTGGGTGCCGCGACGGCCGCCTTGTTCGCAGCCGAGGGCGCGGCGGTCACCGTGGTGGGCCGTCGTGCCGACAAGCTCGAACACGTGGCGCGCTCCATCGAGTCCGCGGGTGGACGTGCCCTGGTGGTGGCCGGCGACGTGGCCCGACCCGACACGGCCGACCGTGCCGCGGCGGAATCGATCCGGGAGTTCGGCGGTATCGACATCCTGGTGAACAATGCCGGGATTCACGCCACCCCATACCCTCTGCACGAGACGCCGCTCGACGAGTGGCAGGCCTTCCTCGACATCGACCTCACCGGACCGTTCCTGTTCAGCAAGGCGGTGCTGCCATCCATGATGGAGCGTGGCGGTGGTGCGGTCCTCAACATCGGATCGATGGTGGCGCTGGTCGGTTTCAAGGGCAGCAGCGCCTACGCCGCGGCCAAGGGTGGCCTGGTGTCGCTGACGCGCACCACTGCTGTCGACTACGCGCAGTATGGGATTCGGGCCAACTGCGTGTGCCCCGGCGGCATGGCGCCGGTGGAGTACGGCAACCTCACCGACGAGCAGCTCGCCCTGCTACACCAGGCTGTCGCCCTGGCGGGTGGCCCCCTGATCAACCGGGTGGCTCACGTCGACGAGGTCGCCCAGCTCCTGCTCACCCTGGCCGGACCCAACGGCAGATCACTGACCGGTGCGGTGATCCCGTTCGACGGCGGGTTCACCGCGAAATAGCCTCAGCCCGGCAGCGACTCGTCAGTGACCCGGGTGCCCGGGGTGAAGGTGGCCGGTGCATTCACCCAACCGTTGATGATGCCGATGGTGGGATACTGCGTGGCCCTGTTGTGGTCGACCTTGTAGTCAGGCATGCGCTCGAGCACCTGACTGACCATGGTGATGAGCTCGAGGCGGGCGATGTGCGAGCCGAGGCAGCGGTGTATGCCGATGCCGAACGTGGTGTGCCGGTTGGGGAACCGGTCCAGGATGACGTCGTCGGGACGGTCGAAGACGGTCTCGTCACGGTTCGCCGAGGCCCAGCTCAGCAGCACCCGCTCGCCGGGTGCGATGTCGGCGCCCCCGATCGACACCGGCTTGGTGACGGTGCGGGCAAGACCCTGCTGCGGCGTGAAATACCGCAGGAATTCCTCACACGCCTGCGGAATCAGGTCCGGATCGTCGATGAGTCGCTGGCGTTGCTCGGGGTGGTCGGCCAGATAGATCAGGGCGCTGGCGGTCACCGCGGTCGTGGTGTCGAAGCCACCCGCCATGATCAGATTCACGATCGAGAACACCATCTCGTCCGACAACGGCTCGCCGTCGACATCGGCGGACAGCAGGGCGCCCAACATGTCGTCGCGCGGCTCGCCCTTGCGCCGTTCGTCGATGTAGTGCCAGACGCCGCCCATCATTTCCAGATAGCGGCGCAGAATGTCCTCCTGCTCGGCAGGCGGCGTGTAGATGATCTCGTGCATCACGTCGGCGTACTCCCGCCAGTTCTCGATCGGCAGACCGACGAACTCGCAGGTGAACAACGACGGGACAGGGTTGGCGAGGTCGCCGATGAGGTCGAACGAACCCGTTTCGATGACCTGGTCCAGGCAGACGTCCACCCAGCGGCGGACACGCGGCTCCCACGCCTTGCTCACCCCAGGGGAGAACAGCGGGTTGAGAACCTTGCGGTAGCCGGTGTACTCGGGCGGGTCCATCTCGATCGGATACTGCGGCAGCGGCGCCGGCGGGATGATGACCCCGAGCGGTTTGACACCGTCCACCTCATGCCCGGACGCGAAGGTGGCGTCGTCCTTGGCTGCGGCGACGACATCCTCGTAACGGGTGACGACCCAGTAGCCGCCGTGCGCCGAGGTATGTGCCACCGGGCACTTCGTCCGCAGCTCGGCATAGATCTCGGGATACGCCTGTGCGTATTGCTCTGAGTGGTGGTCGAATTCGATATCAGTACGGCGATCGAGCGTCGTCATGGCTGGCTCTTTCCGTTAGGGCTTGTTGACATTGCCGGCATCGACCGGCAACTGGACGCCGGTGATGTAGCGGGCGTCGTCGGACAGCAGGAACAGGACCGTCTTGGAGATCTCTTCCGGGGCGAGGACCGGCACCGGTGAATAGGGTTGGTCGGCAGGTGAATCCAGGTCCGGCAGGGCGTTGGCCGCACCGGAGAGAAACATCGGGTAGGTCTCGGCCGATGCGAAGGCGTTGGGGTCGGTGGCCATGGCGGTCAGCACCCCGGTGGGGTGGATGGTGTTCACCCGGATGCGGTGTGGTGCGAGCTCGTTCGCGAAGGCCTTCATCAAGCCGACCACGCCGTGCTTACTGGCCACGTAGTGCGCGTACGGCACCTGACCGCGGATACCGGCTGCCGACGACGTGATGATGATCGAACCGCCGCCTGCGTCGATCAGGTGCGGCGCGGTCGCCTGGATGGTGTTCCACACGCCCTTGAGGTTGGTGTCGACGATGAGGTCGAACAGTTCCTCGCCGATACTCAGTGAGCCGTCCGGGTGGAAGGTGTTGACGCCGGCGTTCGCCAGCACGGCATCGATGCGACCGAACTCCCCAACAGCCTGAGCCGCAGCATCTTTCATGGCCGCGGTGTCTCGGACGTCGGCCACGACGGACAGGCAGCGCCGACCGGTGTCCTCGACCAGTTTGCGGGTTCCGTCCAGGTCGGCTTCGCTGGCATAGGGATAGTTGATCTTGTCGCTGACTTGCCGGCACACGTCCAATGCGATGATGTCAGCACCTTCTTTGGCGAGGTATACCGCATGTGCGCGGCCCTGCCCGGCTCCGGCGCCGGTGATGAAGACGACCTTGTCCTGAATCCTGCCCATTGCAAGTTTTCCTATCCGAGTCCGATGTAGACGTTCTTGGTGCGCTGGAATTCGCGTAGCCCCCAGATGCCACCCTCGCGGCCGAAACCGCTCTGCCGGGTGCCACCGAACGGCGCGCCCGGCGGGACGACGGGAAATCCGTTGACCGCTACGCCGCCGGCGTCCAGGGCGGCCGAAAGCACATGCGCCCGGCGAAGATCGCGGGTGTGCACGTAGGCCGCCAGGCCGTAGTGCGTGTTGTTGGCGAGTTCCAACGCTTCGTCGTCGGTGCCGAACCGCAGCACGCTGAGCACCGGGCCGAAGATCTCCTTCTGGGCCAGATCGCTGGCCGGGTCGACATCGCCGAACACCGTCGGCTGGTAGTAGTAGCCGCCGCCCAGCCCGTTGGGCGCGGCGCCGCCGGTGAGCAGCGTGCCGGACTTGTCGGTGACGGCACGGTCCACGGCGCCACCGACCCGGCCGAACTGGGCAGCGGTCGCCAGCGGCCCCATCATGGTGGTCGGCTCCCAGGGATCCCCGACGCTGAGCGACTGAGCGCCGGCCACCACCCGCGCCACCACCTCGTCGTAGACATCGTTGTGCACCAACAGCCGTGTCGGCAGCATGCAGCCCTGGCCGGACAGCATCATCAGGCTTCCGGTCACCGCCATCATCGCGGCGTTGTCGAGATTGGCGTCCGGGAACACGATGTTGGCGGACTTGCCGCCGAGCTCCAGGATCACCGGCGTCAGCGCCTGGGCCGCCGCGGTCAGCACCTTGCGTGCGGTCTCGCCGCCACCGGTGAAGGTGATCTTGTCGATGTCCGGGTGCGAACACAGCGCGGAGCCCGCCTCGCCGGTGCCGGCGATGACATTGAGCACTCCTGGCGGAAGCCCTGCAGCCGCGGCGATTTCGGCGAAACGCAGCGCGGTGAACGGTGCGTTCTCCGGCGGCTTGAGCACGACGCAGTTACCGGCGGCCAACGCCGGTGCGATCTTCATCCCGATCGAGACGAGCGGACCGTTCCACGGGATGATCGCGCCGATCACGCCGAGTGGCTCGTCGCGGACGTAGTCCAGCGCGTCTCCGGCCGGGACCGGAATGACCTCGCCGCCTGACTTGCCGATCCACCCGGCGTAGTAGGTGAACCAGTCCGCGGCGAGGACCGCACCCACCCCGGCCATCATGTTGGGCATCCCGATCTCGTGGGTGGCGATGGCCGCCAGCCGGGTCTGGTCGGCCGTCAGCTGGCGTGCGATCTCGAGAAGGATGTCGCGGCGGCGGTTGAGGTCGAGGTCGCGCCAGGCGGGGAAGGCGGCTCGTGCCGCGGCGACCGCGGCGTCGACTTCGGCGGGACCGGCCAGCGGAACGGCGGCCTGCACCTCTCCGGTCGGCGGGTAGTGGTGCTCGTACTCGCCGCCGCTGGCTGAGGTCGGCTCCTCCGAACCGATGATGAGCCGCGGGGATGGCAGGTGTTCTGGCAGGGTGATCGTCACGTTTCCCGTCCGTGTCTACGTGGTGGCTGGCCAGTGAAGGAGCCATGTGATGTGGATCATCTTTGGCTGCCGCGATTCCCAGCGGCAATGGGCAGAATTGAAATCGACGTTTCCACCGTCGACGGTGCTGCTGCGGGTGCCGACTTCCTACATTGGCTTCGGTACAACCAGCGATGTGGAGGTAGTTCGGTGAGCGGTCCGCTCGACGGAATCAGGGTGATCGACTGCACCCGAGGGCTGGCCGGCCCGCGGGCCACCGGGATGCTCGCCGACTACGGTGCTGAGGTCTGGTGGGTGGAGCCCCTCGGCGGCGACCCGCTGCGCGACGTGCTGGCAACGGAGTACGCAGTCTTCAACCGTGGCAAGAAGAGCGTCGAGCTCGACCTCAAGAACGAGGCCGACCGTGCCCGGCTCTTCGCCATGCTGGGGTCGGCGGATCTCTTCGTCACCAGCTGGCGACCGGGGGTGGCCGAGCGGCTCGGCGTCGACTGGGCTCGTATCCACGACGCGGTTCCGAGCCTGGTGTACACCTCGATCACCGGATTCGGTGAGGACGGCACCCTCGCGGACGTGCCCGGGCATGAGGCAGTGGTGCAGTCCTACGTGGGCGTCACCGCCGAACAGGTCGGCCTGCGGCCCGCGCCGATCTACGAAGGTGTGCCGTTCGCCAGTATCGGTGCGGCCAACCTGGCAGTGATCGGCTCGCTGGCGGCGCTGTATCGGCGCGACGCCGACCACCGTGGCCGGCTGGTCCAGACCTCACTTGTCGACGGTGCTCTCAGCTACATGGGCATGATGTGGGGAGACGCCGACAACGCCGGCGCGGCGCCGCAGATCGTGCCCGGCACCATCAGGCTGGTGTCGAGATCCTTCCGGTGCGCCGACGACGAGTACGTGGGCGTGCACACCGGTGCGGTGGGGGCGTTCGGTCGGCTGATCCGTGAGCTCGGCCTCGCCGACCGGCTGCAAGTCTCCACGGACGGCTCGGACATGGGCATCCCCCTCAACGAAGACGAGCGCAAGATTCTCCTCGAAGATGTTCCGGCGATCTTCGAGACCCAGCCCAGGGATGTGTGGGTCAAACGGCTGATCGACGCCGACGTCGCGGTCATCCCCGAGCTGCATCCGGGGGAGATCTTCGACCAGCCTCAGGTGCGCCACAACGGCATGGTGGTGACTGTCGAGGACCCGCGGTTCGGCACGGTGGAGCAGGTGGCGCCCGCCATCCGGTTCGGCGGACTCGACCACCGTCCGGAATCGGGTGCGCCGACAGTGGGCGCGCACGACGGTCAGTGGGCGGCGGCGCCCTCGGACGGCACGGGAGAAGCGGCAGCGGACACCGGCGACCAGTACCTGCTGGAGGGGCTGCGAATCCTCGACGCCGGTGCCTACTACGCGGGCCCGTTCAGCTCGCGGCTGCTCGCCGATCTCGGCGCCGACGTGATCAAGCTGGAAACCACGCTGGGCGACCAGCTTCGCGGAATCCAACGCCCGTTCCGGGCGGCCTCGGCCGGTAAGCGTGCAATCTCGTTGAACCTCAAGGATTCCGAGCTGCACCCGGCGCGTGACGAGCTCGTCAAGTGGGCCGATGTGCTGCTGCACAACATGCGCCCGGGTGCCGCGGACCGCGTCGGTCTCGGCTACGAGCAGGTGCGTGACCTCAATCCGGACGCCGTGTACCTGTACGCCCCGGGATGGGGTTCCTCCGGCCCCGACAAGCTTCGGCAGTCGTTCGCGCCGTTGATGTCCGGCTACGTCGGGCTCGGTTACGAGGTTGCCGGACAGTACAACCCGCCGATGTGGCCCATCGGCAACGAGGACCCGGGCAACGGCCTGACCGGAGCCATCGGAATCCTGGCCGCCCTGCTGTACCGAAACCGCGGTGGCCGCGGCTGCTATGTGGAGAACCCGCAGCTGAACGCGGCGATGACCCATGCCGCACACATCATCCGCCAGGGCGACGGCACCGTCCTCGGCGCGCAGCGGCTCGATCCACTGCAGACCGGCATCGGCCCGCTGGACCGGCTCTACGAGACCCGGGACGGCTGGGTGTGCGTGGTGGCGCTCAGCGATTCCGAGATCAGCAGGCTCGAGTCGGTCCTGGGTGTCACGATCCTCGACGACCCCCGGTTCGCCAGCCATGACGCGCGCATGGAGAACCGCTACGAACTCGAAGAACTGGTCTCCGACGTACTGATCCAGCGGGACAGTGCGGACTGGGTCGACGCGCTGCGCTCAGCGGGCGTGGCCGCCATTGTTCCCAAGGCGCAGAACAACAATCAGGGCTTCCACCGCGATCCGGTCAACCAGGCCATCGGTCGCGTCGCCGAGGTGCCCGCCGCCGACGGCAGCATGGTGCGCGAGTCGGCCGTCATGGTGCGGGTCAGCGATGCCAGGCCGGCGCCGCATCGCCTTGCACCTGCACTCGGACAACACACCGACGAGGTGTTGCTCGACCACGGCTACAGCGCCGAGAAGATCGCCGAATTGAGGGCCCGCGGCTCGATCAGGTAGCCGGGCCGCCGATCACCTTCGCCTCGCGCAGCGCGGCCAGGCGGTCGGCAGAGATGCCGAGTTCGGTCAGGATCTCGGTGGTCTGCTCGCCCAGGGCCGGCGCGTGGTGCCGAATCTCGGTGGAGCGTTTGCCGTTCACCAGCGCGGGCAGCGTTACATGGGTGAAGGGCCCCGCGACGGGGTGCACCGACTCGATGAAGGTGCCGCGGGCGGCGAGCTGCGGATCGTCGCGTAACTGGTTCTCCTGCAGCGCAGGGCCGATCGCCAGGTCATGCTCGGCGGCCAGCGCAACCCATTCCTTCTGGGTGCGGGTTGCAATGATCTTCTGGATCTCGCGGCGAAGTGTTTGCTCACTGTCGCCGGTGACGGCGAAATCGACTGGACCGCTTCCTGATTCACCGATGAGATCGTCGCGGCCGGCGATTCGGCAGAAGTTCTCCCAGAACTTCGGCTCGATGCAGCAGAACAGCACAAACCGGTCATCGGACGTCTGATAGAACTGGTACTTGGCGCTATTGGTGCCCTTCGGGTCGATCGCGGCCGGAAGCGAACGGCGGTCGGCGATCCGATCATTGTTCAACTCGTAGGTGGCGGCGATCCACGCGCTGGAGATCACCGCCTCAGACGCGGCGACGTCGATGTAACAGCCCTCGCCGGTGCGGTCCCGGCTGACCAGAGCGGCCGCCACGTGCAGCGCCGCGAAGGTCGCACCGGTGGACGTTCCCTCACCACCTGATTGGATGCCGCCGAACTCCAGCGGCCGCTGCGCGGGCCGCACGAAGCCGTCCGCGTCGATATCCAGCAAGGTGGCACCGGCGGCGGCGTTCATCATTTGGCCGTGGGTCGGAATCGTCGAGTACGGCCCGGTCGCACCGTATCCGGTGTACTGGCAGTAGATGATCGCCGGGCGCCGCTCACGCTGAGCCTGGTATCCGACGCCCAACTGATCCAGGGCGTCAGCGGAGTTGCCGTCCACGAACACGTCGGCGGTGTCCAACAACTTCCAGAACACCGCTCGCCCCTCGTCTTTGCGGAGGTCCAGGGCCACGCTGCGCTTGTTCTTGTTGATCTGCATGTGTGCGGGGCTGTTGTGTGGTGTGACCTGCCCCAGGAAATCGCGCAGATAGTCACCGCGGAAAGGGCTTTCGACCTTGATGACGTCGGCGCCCAAGTCGCCGAGCAGGGCACCGAGAGTGTCACCGTTGAACAGCTGAGCCGACTCGACAACTCTGATGCCGCTGAGCAATCCCATGGAAATCCTTTCAGAGCACGAACTCGCGGTCCTGCATGTGTTCGGGGATCCGAGGGTCGCGTTCCCGAATCTCGTTGTGGGGCAATCCCACCTCGGACATCACCGGTAGGTAGATATCCGGCTCCACGCCCCAGTTCCATCGCCGGATTTCCGAAGCGGACCGGCGGCCCGCCATGGCGCGTACGAATTCGAAGCGGTCGGCCACCACGCATGAGGTGGCGCGGCCGTTGCCGGCGATGGTGCCCCACTGCTCGACCGTGACGCGCAACGCCGGCAGGCCGGCGGCGGAAACCCGGTCGGAGAATCGGCCGGCCAACTCGTCGAGTGCCACTTTGATAGCCACGTCGTCACGCGCCCCCGGCGTGTTCACGACTGTTCGCAGGTCGTGCTCGGCCATCGTGATAGCCGTGACCAGGGCGGACGCCACAGAGGGGTCCCTGAGATACGGCCGTGCTGAGTCGGCGGCGGCGTCGACGTCGGCGATTAGATCGGTCAGTGCCGACTGTGCCGTTCCCGGGCTGGGAAGAGTCAGCGGCGCAGACCCGAGTGCGGCGAGCGCGCGGGCCAGATGCGCCACCCCGTCACGCACCGTTGCGCCGGGAACTGTGGGCAGGGGTTCGTTTCCGCAGCCATCGGGCAACGAACGGAGCAATACGTCGACGCGCTCGAGGGTCGCCTCCCAAATGGCCGCCAGATCTCGTTCCGGCGCGGGAGTGGTGTCGGAGCGCACTGCTGAATCTCCTGCTGTCAGAGGATGAGTCGGGGACTCCATCGCCGGGTGGTGCACGAGCATCGTCGTCGGCGGACGTGCCTGCAGCGTATGAGAATTCACCTGCGGGAGGAAGGCGCTCTGGGCCGATCAAGTGGAAACGGCGTTTCCCGTTCGGGCCTCCACATCGTGTTGCGCCGGTGCCATCATGAGTTTCAGGGTGACCGCCGTTACACCGCAATGATTAGGGAAGCGAGTCTTCAACAATGTTTACCTTGTTCAGCGTCGACGACCATATTGTCGAGCCTGCCCATGTGTGGACCGACCGCGTGCCGGCCAAGTTCAAGGACCGGGTGCCGCACGTCGTCGAGGTCGATGGCCGCCAGATCTGGGAGTGGGACGGCGGTCGCGAACTGACCATGGGCCTCAATGCCGTGGCCGGCAAGCCGCGCGAGGAGTGGGGTATGGAGCCGGCCCGATTCGAGGACATGATCCCCGGCTGCTACGACCCGGTGGAGCGCCGCAAGGACCTGCTGTCCAACGGCATCTTCGCGTCGGTGTCGTTCCCGACCCTGCCCGGGTTCGGTGGCCGCAAGTTCGCCACCTGGCCCGACAAGGAACTGGCGCTGGTGTGTGTGCAGGCCTGGAACGACTACATGATCGACGAGTGGTGTGGCGCCGGACGCGACGTGTTCGTGCCGATGCACATCCTGCCGGTGTGGGACATCGAGCTGGCTCTCAAGGAACACGAGCGGATGGTGGCCAAGGGCAGCAAGGCGATCTGCTTCATCGAGGACCCGTATGTCGTGGAGCTGCCCAGCTTCCACGGCGGCTACTGGGAGCCGCTGTTCGCCGCTGCCCAGGCCGATCAGACCCCGATCTGCATGCACATCGGTTCCGGCGGCGCCGCCATCGATCTGTCGAAGATCAATGTCGTCGGCGGCGAGATGCCCAACCCGATGACGGAGATCGCCGCCGCGTTCGCGATGGCCGCCCGCTCGTCATGCAACCTCATGGTCAGCCCGCTGCTGCGCAAGTATCCCGATGCCAAGGTGGTGTGGTCGGAGGGCGGGATCGGCTGGATCCCGGCCGCTCTGGAGCGCGCCGACCGGCAATGGTTGCGCCACCAGTACTGGTCACACGTGGAGAACGCGGACATCCTGCCGTCCACGGTGGCCCGGCGCAGCATGTATTTCTGCATGATCGAGGAGCCGATCGGCATCAAGTACCGGTACGACTTCGAGATCGACAACATCTTGTGGGAGTCCGACTACCCGCACGCCGACACCCCGTTCCCCAAGACCCAGATGTCGGCCAAAGAGGTCTTCGACGGGGTGCCGCAGGACGAGGTGGACAAGATCACCCACGAGAACGCCGAGAAGCTGTTCCACTTCCCGATCGACCAGCAGCTCGTCGCCGACTACATCGGTTCCGGCAGCTAGAACCGGCCTTGGCGGTCCAGACGTCGTCTTAACGCCAAGGTTAATGATTCGGTGAAAGGCCGATGTCGCAGTGCTGCCTGCTGGCAGCATTCACAAACGTGATCGCAGCGGTTACTCCCAAGGGAGAACGACGGCGGTATGCGCTGGTCAGCGCAGCCGCCGAGCTGCTGTGCGAGGGGGGCTTCGAGGCGGTCCGACACCGGGCGGTGGCTTCCCGGGCAGGCCTGCCGCTGGCCTCGACCACGTACTACTTCTCGTCGTTGGACGATCTGGTGCAAAACGCCGTCGAGTTCATCGGCACCGCGGAGGCCGCGCAGTTGCGATCCCGGGTCGACGACCTGCCGCGTCGGCGGCGCGGCGCTGAAGCGACCGCCGATGTCCTGGTGGACCTGTTGATCGGGGAGCCGGCCGACGTGCCGGTCAGCGAACATTTGATCTCCCGCTACGAGCGCTACATTGCCTGCGCCCGGCAGCCCGCCTTGCGGGGTATCCAGCGGCGGCTGCTGCAACTGCGGGTCGGTGCCGTGGTGGAGGCCATTGAGCGCTCCGGCCGCTACGTGCGGATGGACCTGCTCACCGCGCTGGTGTGCGCGGTCGACGGGGCGGTGGTCTCCGCACTCGTCGGTGACGGTGACGGGCCACGCGAGGTCGCCCGCACGACGCTGGTCGACCTGCTCGACGTGCTCGCTCCCATTGACGAACGCAGCATGCGAGCCTGAGCGGTTACGTTCGAGGGATGGACTTCTCCGCGCTCACCCGGCCGGCGACCGAACTGATCGACGGTGTGATGGACCGCGCCCTGGTGCTGGGCTACACCAAGATCGGCTCGGGTCTGCGCCGGTTGTGGTGGCCTGCCGACGCGCAGGCCGGATCGATGACCGGTAAGCGGGTGGTGGTCACCGGGTCGACGGCCGGTATCGGGTTCGCGATGGCCCAGGGTTTCGCCGAGTTGGGCGCCACGGTCCATCTGCTGGGCCGCGACGAGCAGAAGGTCCACCGGTGCGTGACGGAGATCCGGCAGACGGTGCCCGGCGCCGACATCGTCGAGGAGGTGTGCGACGTCTCCGACCTCGACGCGGTGCGGGAGTGGACGGCGGCGTTCTCCGATCGGGTGCCGGCACTCGACGGGCTGGTGCACAACGCCGGGCTGATGCCCAAGGACCGCATGCTCACCGCGCAGGGCCACGAGGTGCAGTTGGCGACCCACGTGCTCGGACCGCACCTGATGACCGAGCAGCTGTTGCCGCTGCTGCGGGCGGCCCGTGGTTCGTCGGTGGTGTTCGTGTCCTCGGGCGGCATGTACAGCTCGCCGCTGGTGGTCGAGGACCTGGAGTACTGCAACGGCTACAACGGGGTGCGGGCCTATGCCCGCACCAAGAAGATGCAGGTGGTGCTCGCCGACTCGTGGGCCCGCCGGCTGGCGGGCACCGACGTCCGCGTGGAAAGCATGCACCCCGGCTGGGTGGACACCCCCGGCGTGGCCGAGTACCTGCCGCGCTTCCGGGTGATCACCAAGCCGCTGCTGCGCGATGTTGCCGCGGGCGCCGACACCGCGATATGGCTGGTGGCCACCCGGCCGGAGTCCACGCCGGGACACTTCTGGCACGACCGGGTGCAGCGGCCGACGACGTTCGGCTGGCAGCGCCACGAGAACCCGGCCAAGGTACGCCGCTTCCTCGAACAGGTCAGCAGGCTCACGGGTACCGCGGAGGCCTGGACCGGCCTGCGCGCCTGACCCCACTGCGCCCACACCGACAAACGGGCGCGAAAGGTCAAGTGCACAGCACCATTACGTCGATCTCGGCGTGGGTGTGACGATGCACCCGGTGGCTGGTTCCCCATAGATCGTCACGTCCTCGGGTCGTTCGGCGACCAGCCGCGCGACGTAGGCGCACAGCACCGCATCGACCGGGTCCTCGGCCCGTCGCAACTGGGCCTTGGTCGTCGCCGAGCGCACCGAGGTGACGAGGGCCTGCCATCCGGGGTGATCCAGGCCCAGATCCGGCAAACCCTCGATGTAGTCGACGAGCCTGCCCAGCTCGGACTGCAGCAGAGCGAAGTCCCGGCCCTGCTTCTGCTTGTACTTCAGGGTGCGGTCGAGCCCGAAGAGCACCACGGCGGCGGCGTGCGGATACACCTCGAGCGCCCGCCGCACTGACGCCGAGCGCGGGTCGAGATCGAGATTCAGCGTTCGGCACAACCGTGCGCCGCGGCCGCCGTCGGCGAACCAGGCCAGACCGGTGTTGGCGGGATGAGCTCCGGCGTCGAAGCGACGGAAGTCCCGGTTCAGCGCGGTCTCGCACGGTCGGGTGCCGGTCGGGTTGACGACCACGAGTGGGGCGTCGATCGCCACCACACACGGCCCGGCGACATAGGGTGCCAGCTGGGCCAGCACGTCGTCGTCGTCACCGGCGGCGCTGACATGCACGAGCGCCCCCGCTGCGTCCACGACGGCCAGGCCCGTCGGATTCCGCAACCCCCACGCGAGGTCGACCCCGACGAAGTGCATATCGCAAACCGTAAGCTAATCGGTTGTGACGATCCCGAATGTCCTGGCCACCCGGTATGCAAGCGCCGAGATGGTGGCGATTTGGTCGCCGGAGGCCAAGATCCTGGCCGAACGACGGCTGTGGCTGGCGGTGCTGCGCGCGCAGAAGGAACTGGGCGTGGACGTGCCCGACGGCGTCCTCGAGGACTACGAGCGGGTGCTCGACCAGGTCGACCTCGGTTCGATCGCCGCCCGCGAACGGGTCACCCGCCACGATGTGAAAGCCCGCATCGAGGAGTTCAACGCCCTGGCCGGCCACGAGCATGTGCACAAGGGCATGACCAGCCGCGACCTGACCGAGAACGTCGAGCAGCTGCAAATCCGGCGATCACTGGAACTCGTGCACGCTCACGGTGTGGCGGTGGTGGCTCGGCTCGGCGAGCGCGCCGCCACCTACCGGGATCTGGTGATGGCCGGGCGCAGCCACAACGTCGCCGCCCAGGCCACCACGCTGGGCAAGCGGTTCGCCTCGGCGGCCGAGGAGACCCTGATCGCGTTGACCCGCATCCGCGAGCTGATCGACCGCTACCCGCTGCGCGGCATCAAGGGGCCGATGGGTACCGCACAGGACATGCTGGATCTGTTCGACGGCGACGCCGACCGGCTCGCCGAGTTGGAACGCCGGGTTGCCGAATTCCTCGGCTTCTCAGCGGTTTTCGCCAGCGTCGGCCAGGTGTATCCCCGTTCACTGGACCACGACGTGGTCTCAGCGCTGGTGCAACTCGGTGCGGGTCCGTCGTCGTTCGCGCACACCGTGCGGTTGATGGCCGGCCACGAACTGGTGACCGAGGGCTTCGCGCAGGGGCAGGTCGGTTCGTCGGCCATGCCGCACAAGATGAACACCCGCAGCTGCGAGCGGGTCAACGGACTGCAGGTGATCCTGCGCGGGTACGGGTCGATGGCTGCGGAACTGGCTGGGGCGCAATGGAATGAAGGCGACGTGTTCTGCTCGGTGGTGCGCCGGGTCGCGCTACCGGACGCCTTCTTCGCCGTTGACGGGCAGATCGAGACCTTCCTGACGGTGCTCGACGAGTTCGGCGCCTACCCGGCGGTGATCCAGCGCGAGCTCGATCGCTACCTGCCGTTCCTGGCCACCACCAAGGTGCTGATTGCCGCGGTGCGCGCCGGGGTGGGACGCGAGACCGCGCACGAGGTCATCAAGGAACATGCCGTTGCGGTCGCACTGGCGATGCGGGAGAAGGGTCAAGAGCCCGACCTGCTCGACCGCCTGGCCGCCGATGATCGGCTGCCGCTGGACCGGGCGGCACTCGATGCCGCCCTGGCCGACAGGAAGGCGTTCACCGGCGCGGCCGCCAGTCAGGTCGACCAGGTGATCGCCGCAGTCGACGACTTGGTCAGCGCCTACCCTGACGCCGCCAAGTACACCCCCGGCGCGATCCTGTAATCCCATGTCGCTCAGGGACATCGACTTCACCGACCTCGACAACTTCGCCGACGGCTTCCCGCACCACCTGTTCGAAGTCCACCGCCGCGAGGCCCCGGTGTACTGGCACGAGCCGACCGAGCACACCCCGGACGGCGAGGGCTTCTGGTCGGTGGCTACCCACGCGGAAACCCTTGCGGTGCTTCGTGATGCGGAGACGTTCTCCTCGGTGACCGGGGGAGCGCGGCCGTACGGCGGTACCCTGCTGCAGGACCTGCCCGTCGCCGGTCAGGTGCTCAACATGATGGACGACCCGCGCCACACCTACATCCGGCGGCTGGTCAGCTCCGGTCTGACACCGCGGATGATCCGCCGGGTCGAGGACGACCTGCGGCACCGGGCCAGGGCGTTGCTCGACGGCGTGCAGCCCGGGGTGGCGTTCGACTTCCTCGTCGACGTCGCCGCCGAGCTGCCGATGCAGATGATCTGCATCCTGCTGGGAGTCCCTGAGACAGAGCGGCATTGGCTGTTCCAGGCCATCGAGCCGACCTTCGACTTCGGCGACTCGCGCCGCGGCGAAGTGGGACCGCACTCGTTCGAAAAGGCAGGGTCGGTGGAGGACGCCGGCTCGCGGATGTTCGCCTACGGCACCGAGTTGATCGCCGCGAAGCGCGCGCAGCCCACCGACGACATGCTCTCAGTGGTGGCCAACGCGACAGTCGACGACGCCGAGGCGCCGTCGCTGTCCGACCTCGAGCTGTACATGTTCTTTTCCCTGCTGTTCAGCGCCGGCGCGGAGACCACCCGCAACGGGGTGGCCGGCGGTCTGCTGGCGCTGGCGCAGAACCCCGACCAATACCGGCGCCTCCAGGACGATCCGGAGCTCTTACCGACGGCGATCGAGGAGATGATCCGCTGGACCTCCCCGTCACCGTCGAAGCGGCGCACCGCAACCCGCGACACCGAACTGGGTGGGCAGGCGATCCGCGCCGGAGACAAGGTGCTGGTGTGGGAGGGCTCGGCCAACCGCGACGCGGCGGTGTTTGAGAATCCCGACACCTTCGATGTCGGGCGGAAGCGTAACCCGCACTTGGGTTTCGGTCAGGGCGTGCATTACTGCCTGGGAGCCAACCTGGCCCGGCTGGAGCTACGGGTGCTCTACGAGGAGCTGCTCGGCCGGTTCGACGAGATCAACGTGACCAAGCCGGTGGAGTGGGCACGTAGTAACCGGCACACCGGCATCCGGCATCTCTACGTCGAGTTCGGCTGAGCCGGCCTGCTCACATGACCGCGTGGCCGGCGTCGACCGGCAACGTCACGCCGGTGACGTTGCGAGCCTTGGGGCTGACCAGCCACATGATGGCGTTGGTGACGTCCTCGGATTCCACGTAGGGAACCGGAAGCAGGTTGGCGGATAGTGCCGATGCGTTGGGGTTCTCCTGGATCCGCTTCGCGACGAACTCGTTCATGATCATCGGCGTCGCCACGCCTGTCGGATGCACCGAATTGACCCGGATCTTGTGCTGCGCATAGGCATTCGCCGCAGAGCGCATCAGGCCTACGACGCCGTGCTTGGCTGCGGCATAGGCGAACATCGCCGCGCTGCCGTCTCCGCCGCGGCCCACCAACCCCTGTGCAGAGCTGGTCAGCACGATCGACCCGCCCTGGCCCTTGCGGATGATGGACGGCACCGTCGCGACGATGGTGTGCCAGACACCGGTCAGGTTGGTGTCGACGATGTCCTTGTACAGCTGTGCATCCAGCGGGTCCTTGATTCCGATCGCGACCACCCCGGCGTTGGCGATGACGATGTCGACCTCGCCGAGTTGGTCGATGCCGCTGTGCACTCCGGCCGTCAGAGCATCGAGATCGCGCACGTCGGCGATGACCGACACTGCCCGGCGGCCGAGGGCCTCGATTGCCGCCACGGTCTCGTCGAGGTCGGCCTTGGTGCCCAGCGGATAGGGGATCGAGTCGATGTCGGCGCAGCGGTCGATCGCGATGATGTCGGCACCCTCGGCGGCCAGCGCCACTGCGTGACTTCGACCCTGACCGCGGGCCGCGCCGGTGATCACTGCGACGCTGCCTGTGAGTTCTGCCATCTGCGGACCCTAACAGTATTGATCGGATGATTGATTGTGGGGTGAGGTGACGGCCATGGCCCCGCAGCTGTGAGAAGCTTCGAACGACGATGGCGAAATCCAAAGGCGGAGCACCGGCCAGTTCATCGCTCCTCGGCAGGCCGGTCGGCGCCAACAGTGAGGAGACGCGCAGGCGGATTCTCGATGCGACGATGCGCTGTGTCGCCGAGGTCGGCTATTCCAGGGCCACCATCCGCGAGATCGCCCGCCGGGCCCAGATGACCAGCGGCAGTCTCTACCACTACTTTCCGAACAAAGCCGAACTGGTCAAGGCCACCTTCGACGAGGTGGCCACCATCGCGGTGCCCCGGCTGGCGCACGCCGCCGACCGTAACGCCTCAACCCTCGACAAGCTGATGGCCGTGCTCGACGAGAGCGTCCAAGTGATGCGCGACTACCCACTGGCGGTCGCCTTCGATCGGGCCATCCGGGCCGAGAGTCCCCGGGAACTGCACCTGGCCGAGAACAGTGACACCCGCTTCGTCGCCTTGCGCGGTCTGATCCGCAGCATCCTCGAGCAAGGTGCGCGCGACAAGGAACTCGGCGCAGGCGTCGACGTCGACAGCGCGGCCAACGCCGTCTACCTGATCTTCCGCGGTCTCAACGAGTACGCGGCGGGCTCACCGCCGACAGGGGAGTACACCGCCACCGTGGCAGGACTGAAAAAGCTGCTGCGGGGCCAGCTCTTCATTCACCAGCGGTAAGCCGGTACAGGCGGCGGGCATTGCCGTTCAGCACCGCGCCGGCATTCTCGGGGCCGACGGCGTCGGCCACCCGGTCGATATCGCTGTCCTGGAACGGCGTCGCGGCCCGTGTCGACGGAAGATCGCTCCCGAACACCAAACTTGCCGGGTTGGCGCGAATGATATTGCGCATCAACGACTCCGGATCGCTCACGGACATCCGGCCGAACCCGGTCGCCTTGACGACAGCCCCCGCCTCGGCGAGCCCGAGCAGGGCCCCGCTGTCGTCGTCGGACATGCCGAGATGGTCGATGCTGATCTGTGGAAGCGCGGCGAGAATGGGCTCGAGCTCACCGAGATCGGCTGCGTCGAGGTAGAACTCCGAATGCCAGCCGGCCACCTCGTGAACCCGGCGCCCGAGCGTGTCGACGTCGGCCAGGGCCGCCGATCCACCGCGGTAGAGATTGAACCGCACTGCCCGCACGCCGGCCTCGTCCAGATCGAGTATCTGCGCGTCACTGACCTCGGCGGGCAATTGTGTGACACCCACGAACGACGATCCCAGCTGTGCCAGAGCCTCTTTCAGATAGCTCTGGTCGAAGGCCTGAAATGATCCGCTGACCACGGCACCGCCGGTGACGTTCAGTGCGCCTACCCGGGCGAGATAGTCGCCCGCGGTGAACGGCCCGGGCAGATAGCCGTTGTTGGCGACCAGCGGGAAGCGCAGGTCGACGATGTGGAAGTGCGCGTCGAAGACGTCATGTTGGACCACGGTGTCCATTGCACACCGGCCAGCGGTTCAGATCTCGACGTTCGAGTAACTCGCGAGTATCGCCGGATCGGGCAGGGCCATCTGCAGGTACACCTCGATGCGGGCGATCTTGCCCGCTGCGGTGAACTCGTAGACCGACAGCGAGTTCACCGAGTTGCTGAAATCCCCTATCCTGCTGCGCTCTTCGAGCTCCAGGAACACCACGCCCCCGGCCTCGGTGACCCGCTTGAATGAGCAGTCCCACTCCGACGAGCCGGCCCAGTCGGTCAGGAAGCCGACGTAAGAGTCCCAGTTCATCACCTCTTTGAAGTTCCCGACCCGCACGAAGTCCGCGGTGTCGATCAGCTCGGCCAGCGGCGCCCAGGACTCGGGGCTGAAGCCCGGTTGCTTGGCGTCATCCACGAGCCGCTTCATCAGCAGGCTGTACTCCAGGATCGTCCGCGAGCGCCCGGTGTAGTCGTCGATGACATCGGCGACATCGCGCATCACACCGTCACTCCCTCTTCGGCCAGTCGGCGTTCCAGCGCGTCGGTGTACTCGTGGGTGCCGTGGAACGGGCCGTGCACACCGATCGCGACATCGAGGAAGTCGCTGTACTCGCTGTTGACGTGGGTCTCCCAGCGCGTCACCTCACCGTCGTCGTCGGTGTCGACGAAGCTGTAGGAGTAGAAGCCCATGACCTCGCCGGTGTCGGAATTGGTGCCCTGCCAGCGGGTCTTCATCACGAAACCGTTGTCGGCGGGCCAATGCCGGAAGTCGACCGGCTTCCAGTCCGGGAACCGCAGTGAATAGACCTTGGCCTCCATCGTGGATGCGCGGGCCGACTCCTCAGGGAACTCGCTGAGCTTGAAGGCTTCGTCACCGGTGAAGTACGGCGAGGCGTACATGCAGTCCGGGTGGAACTTCCACACGTCGACGAACTTCTCGCCGTCCTGCACACCCTGGCGCAGATAGGCGTCGCCGTAG
The DNA here is from genome assembly GCF_036023875.1 of Mycobacterium sp. NBC_00419. NCBI lineage: Bacteria > Bacillati > Actinomycetota > Actinomycetes > Mycobacteriales > Mycobacteriaceae > Mycobacterium > Mycobacterium sp. NBC_00419. Next base: position 2,080,030 of record NZ_CP107931.1, on the reverse strand, counting down.
GCGCGGGCCATCCGGTTATGCAGTGAGATCCGATCCTCGAGGTTCATCGTGTTCCCTTTCCGGCCATCCAGCGATCCAGGGTGTCGTGGAATTTGGCGACGACGACTTCTTCGGTCACCAGTGTGAGGTGATCGAGACTCTGGTTGCGCAATCCTGCCTGCTGGCGCTGCATCTGTTCGTAATCCTGTTGCAGCGCTTCGAAATACTTGTAGCTGCCGGGTGTGTCGACCTCGATCAGATCCGCCGTGAAGGCGTCGGCCATCTCCGCAGGCAGGTACATGTAGCTGGCGACATGCCAGATGCACCGGTTGGGGTCACCGTCGGGGTGCGGCATCGACAGGATCACGTGACACTCACCGGCCCGGATGGTCATCATGAAGTTGGGGAACAGAAACCAGCCGTGGTTGTCGCTCATCTGGTCGTCGGTCAGGCCGCTGACGTCCAGGCCCATCTCGTTCAGATGCGCGCGGGTGGCGTTCTGGAGCAGCGTGCGCGCTGTGACGCCCTCGGGGAAGGCGATGGACCCGTCATCGCCGGTGTACTCCTTGACGAGTTCCTGAAAGCGCGGGATCACCGCGACCGTCCCAGGGAAGGTCTCGGGAAGGGCGAGTGTCCCCTCCACCTGCTTCTCCGGCGTCGCGCCGACGACCTCGAAGGGCGCCATGGCGATGGTGTGGTTCTCGAAGAACTTGTAACGCGTGGTCTCCGGCTGGATGTTGAGGACCGCCAGCAGCTGTGGGTGGACACCGTTGACGTGGTAGCCCTCGTTGAAGGCGTCCATGACGACTTTCCAGTTGCAGTCCAGCGCCTCGCGGACGTTCATGACCGTCGACATCTGCTCGAGGTGGTACGGCTCGAGCGTGGACATCGCCTCGTGGCCGAGCCACTCGGCCAGCGGCGGGGCCGCGGGGTCCGGGTTGAGGAAGACGAACCCGCCGAACGTGTCCACCGGCACCTCGATCAACCCGTTCTCGCTCTTGTCGAGCGGGCCGGCCTCGGCTTCGCGCAGCAGGCCTTTGAGCTTGCCCTCGAGGTCGTAGGACCACAGGTGGTACTGGCACAGGAAACCGCGCTTGGCGTTGCCGGTGCCCTGGCACAACATGTTGCCGCGGTGCCGGCAGGCATTGACGAATCCGCGGAGTTTCTCGTCCTTGCCCCGCACGATGATGAAGGACTGATCGAGGATCGCGTGAACCTTCCAGTCACCCACCTTGGGCAGCTCGTCGGCGCGGCCGGCGACTTGCCAGGTCTTCATCCAGATCGCCTCGCGTTCGCGCTCGGCGTACTCCTGCGAGCGGTAGCGGTCGGTGGAGATTCGCAGGTTGTACTCGCCTGCCAGGTCGTCGAGACCGGGGGCGTTCTTGACCCACTCTCCGGGTAGGGCGGTCGCGGTCATGGTGAACCTCCTGTATCCCAAAGCGACTCTGTGACAGGCGGTTCCGTGGAAACGATGCACAGCAGACGGTCGAGCACTCATTTAATCGATCGCTTGATTGATTTATGATGCGGGCTAGGCCGCACTGCTGTCAAGGCTGAGCTACGCCGGGGACACCCCGCCTCTACTGGCGCCCGCGCCCTCGTCGCCGGGGCGGCCGCAGGGCATGTCGTTGTGCAGCCCCCGCGGGGTCAACGTCGGATCGATCGGTCAAAACCCCGTCGGCGCGACGGGCTCTGTCGGTAAGCTGATTACCACCCACCTGGGCGCCAGCCCCGGAATGGGAGATGGACGCCTCACACCTGTCAGAAAGGTTGTGCCGCATGTGCGTTCGCTTGGATCAAGCCAAATGCGTCGGGCATGCCCAGTGCTACGCCGCTGGCCGGTAACCCGAAAGGCATCGATATGGGACGAGTGCAGGGCAAAGTCGCTCTGGTGACCGGTGCGGCCCGTGGGCAGGGCCGCAGTCACGCGGTCAAGCTGGCCGAAGAAGGCGCCGACGTCATCCTCTTCGACATCTGCCGGGACATCGAGACCAACGGCTATCCGCTGGCTACACCCCATGACCTCGAAGAGGCGGGCCTGGAAGTCGAAAAGACCGGCCGGCGGGCGGTGACGGCGCAAGTCGACGTCCGCGATCGAGCGGCAGTGGCCGTCGAACTGGCCAATGCGGTGGCCGAACTCGGCGGCAGTCTGGACATCGTCGTCGCGAACGCCGGCATCTGCCCGCTGGGCGACGGGCTGCCGATCACTGCGTTCGCCGATGCCTTCGACGTCGACTTCGTCGGTGTGGTCAACACCGTCCATGCCGCGCTGCCATATCTGAAGGCGGGCGCATCGATCATCACCACCGGCTCGATCGCTGCCTTGATCGCCAACAGCCAACCCGCCGGGGCAGGCGGGCCGGGCGGCCCCGGCGGTGCGGGATACAGCTACGCCAAGCAGTTGGTGGACTCCTACACCAAGCAGCTCGCCGGGCAGCTGGCGCCAATGTCGATCCGGGCCAACGTGATTCACCCGACCAACTGCAACACCAACATGCTCAACAGCGACCCGATGTACAAGCAGTTCCGGCCCGACCTGGACAACCCGACCCGCGACGACGCCCTGCTGGTGTTCCCCATGATGCAGGCCATGCCGGTGCCGTATGTCGAGCCCGAGGACATCTCCGCGGTGGTGTGCTTTCTGGCCTCCGACGAGTCGCGCTACATCACCGGCAGCCAGTTCAAGGTCGACGCCGGCGCGATGCTGAAGTTCTGACGGCCTAACGAAAGCCCTTCGTCCGCCGATTGACGCTGTAGACAATTTGTTGGGATCGGTAGCACCGATGCGCCGGTGAACTGGATGTCGACAGAGCACCAGATGATGGGAACGAAGTAATGGCATCAATTTCGCGGCACGCAGCGGTAGCCGTCGCGGCCGGAGCGGCGATCGCTGCGCTCGCAGCAGTGGGCACCGGCACCGCACAGGCAGTTCCTGAGCAGGGCAACGGCTGGTGCCCGGGTCAGACATTGCCGTTCGACAACATCCGCTGGGACATGAACACCTGCCACACCTGGTACTACGTGCCGCCCGGCACGGGCAATGTGACGATGGTCGACCTCAAGGGCAATCCGCTGGGCAGCTTCATCTACGCCGGAAATACACCGCCGGTCCGCAACGCCCCACCGGCACCCTCGGGGCCGCCGCCGGGCACGCCGTTCTGCAGCCCGCGCGGATCGCTCATCATCATTCCGCCGATCTGCGACGAGATCGGCGTCGACTGGCCGCCCGGATCCCTGCAGAACTAGGCCCCGGGGCTTCGCCAGTACCGCGGCGGCCCGACGCCCGCCGACCGCAGTTCCAGGGCGGCAAGCCCCCGGACCGCCATCGGATCGTCATGCCGCCACGCCCCGACCGGATCGAGGCTGATCTCGGTCAGCTTGCGTAGCGGACGGTTGGCCAGGGCCCGCAGCGCCAGCAGCTGCACCCCGGCGTTCGTCCTGGCCAGCGCGACCACCGTCAACTTGCGCCGGAAGAACCGGATCCGCAGGAACAACCACGGCATGCCTACCGCCAGGATCGGCGGGGCGGCGACCGCGATCGCCAGCAGCACCGCCAGCCACGCCGCCGTGGTGTCCAGCTCGTGGCCGGCCCCGGCCAGATCGAGCGCCGCCTCGCCGGCCGCGCGCAGCGGTTTGGACATGGTGTCGCCGATCAGTGGGACGCCGTGCACACTGTCGCCGGCCGAATGAAGGCTGTCGGAGAGCCCGTTGGCGCTGTCGTTGACCTGGCGTCCCACACTCGAGATGGTCGCGATGGCGGAATGGACGCCCAGACCCACCGTGACCCACAGGACGGCCCACAGGATGACCAGCAGATCGGTGACCAACTGCACCAGCAGTCGACCCGGTGTGGTGGCATAGGGCAGATACCGCGATCTCATGGCTCGATCCCAGCACAGTCGGGTCCGCTGAGCGGCCGATAGGCTGACCCGATGCGCCCCGCTCTGAGCGACTATCAACATCTGGCCAGCGGCAAGGTACGCGAGATCTACCGGATCGACGACGAGCACCTGCTCTTCGTCGCCAGTGATCGGATCTCGGCGTTCGACTACATCCTGGACAGCCTCATCCCCGACAAGGGCCGCATCCTCACCGCGATGAGCGTCTTCTTCTTCGACTACATAGACGCCCCCAACCATCTGGCCGGCCCACCCGACGACCCGCGCATCCCCGGCGAGGTGCTGGGCCGGGCACTGGTGGTCCGGCGCTTGGAGATGGTGCCCGTCGAGTGCGTCGCCCGCGGCTACCTCACCGGATCGGGGCTGCTGGACTACCAGCGCACCGGATCGGTCTGTGGCATCCCGCTGCCGCCGGGCCTGGGGGAGGCTAGCAAGTTCGAGACCCCGCTGTTCACCCCGGCGACCAAGGCCGAGTTCGGCGAGCACGACGAGAACATCTCGTTCGCTCAGGTCATCGAACTGGTGGGCGCGGTGCGGGCCAACCAGCTCGAGGAGCGGACGCTGCAGATCTACACCCAGGCCGCCGACCACGCCCTGACCAAGGGCATCATCATCGCCGACACCAAGTTCGAGTTCGGCGTCGACGCCGATGACCGGGTGGTGCTGGCCGACGAGGTGTTCACCCCGGACTCCTCGCGGTACTGGCCCGCCGACACCTACACCCAAGGTGTCGTGCAGCCCAGCTTCGACAAACAATTCGTCCGCAACTGGCTCACCGGGCCGGAATCGGGCTGGGACCGCTACGGATCCGCACCCCCGCCGCCGCTTCCCGACGACATCATCGAGGCCACCCGGGCCCGCTACATCGAAGCCTACGAACGAATTTCGGGACTCTCGTTCGCCGACTGGATCGGACCCACCGTATGAACCCGCCCGTCGCCAAGCGCGTTGACACCCGCCGCGTCCACCACGACGACGTGTTCGTCGACCCCTACGAGTGGCTGCGGGAGAAGTCCGATCCCGAGGTCATCGCCCATCTCGAGGCCGAGAACTCCTATGCCGACCAGGCGACCGGGTATCTGGAACCGCTGCGGCAGAAGATCTTCGACGAGATCAAGTCGCGCACCAAGGAGACCGACCTCTCGGTACCGACCCGCCGGGGTGACTGGTGGTACTACGGGCGCAGTTTCGAGGGCAAGCAGTACGGGGTGCACTGCCGGTGCCCGCTGTCCGATCCCGATGACTGGAACCCGCCGGTGTTCGACGAGCACACCGACGTCCCCGGCGAGCAGATTCTGCTCGACGAGAACGATCTGGCCGACGGGCACGACTTCTTCGCGCTCGGCGCCAGCAGTGTGAGTCTGGACGGCAACCTGCTGGCGTATTCCGTCGACGTCGTGGGCGACGAGCGATACACGCTGCGGTTCAAGGACTTACGCACCGGTGAGCTCTATCCCGACGAGATCGCCGGAATCTCCTCCGGCGTGACCTGGGCAGCCGACAACGCAACCGTCTACTTCACGACGGTCGACGACGCGTGGCGCCCCGACACCGTGTGGCGGCACCGTCTGGGCTCCAGCGGGTCCGACGAGCAGGTGTTCCACGAGCCCGACGAACGATTCTGGATCGGGGTCGGCCGCACCCGCAGCAACACATACGTGATGATCGCCGCCGGCTCGGCGATCACCTCGGAGGTGTTCGTCGCCGACGCCGCCGACCCGGCAGCAACATTCGTCTCGATCCTGCCGCGCCGTGACGGCGTCGAGTACTCGGTGGAGCACGCCGTGGTCGACGGCGAGGACCGCTTCCTGATCCTGCACAACGACGGTGCCGTGAACTTCACCCTCGTGGAGGCGCCGGTCGCCGACCCCGCCGCCCAGCGCACGCTGATCGCCGGACATGACGACGTCCGCCTCGACGGTGTCGACGCGTTCGGCGATCACCTCGTGGTCAGCTATCGCCGAGAAGCGTTGCCCCGCATCCAGCTATGGCCTATCGGGCCCGATGGTTACGGGACGCCCGAGGAGATCACCTTCGACTCGGAACTGACGTCGGCCGGCCTCGCGGGCAACCCCAACTGGGTCGCCCCCAAACTGCGGGTCGGCACCACGTCCTTCATCACCCCGCTGCGGATCTACGACCTGGACCTGGCCACCGGTGAACGCACTCTGCTGCGTGAGCAACCCGTCCTGGGCGGCTACCGCCGGGAGGACTACGTCGAACGCCGGGACTGGGCCGTCGCCGACGACGGCACCCGGGTGCCCATCTCGCTGGTGTACCGCGCCGGTATCGAAACACCCGCTCCCACAGTCCTGTACGGGTACGGCGCCTACGAGTCCTCCGAGGACCCGCGATTCTCGGTGGCCCGGCTGTCGCTGCTGGACCGGGGGATGGTGTTCGCCATCGCCCACATTCGCGGCGGCGGAGAGATGGGCCGGCTCTGGTACGAGCGTGGCAAGCTGCTCGAGAAGCGCAACACCTTCACCGACTTCATCGCCGTCGCCGAGCATCTGATCGACAGCGGTCTGACCCGGCCGCAGAACCTCGTCGCCCTCGGCGGTAGCGCGGGCGGGCTGCTGATGGGCGCGGTCGCCAATCTGGCGCCGCACCTGTTCGCCGGAATCCTCGCCCAGGTCCCGTTCGTCGATCCGCTCACCAGCATCCTGGATCCGTCGCTGCCCTTGACGGTGACGGAGTGGGACGAGTGGGGAAACCCGCTGGAGAACAAGGACGTCTACTTCTATATGAAGTCCTACTCGCCGTATGAGAACGTCGATGCCAAGGACTACCCGGCCATCCTGGCGATGACATCGCTCAACGACACCCGGGTGCTCTACGTGGAACCGGCCAAATGGGTTGCTGCACTGCGACACACGAAGACCGACGATCATCCGGTTCTGCTCAAGACCCAGATGTCCGCAGGCCACGGCGGAATCAGCGGCCGCTATGAGCGCTGGAAAGAGGCGGCGTTCCAGTACTCCTGGCTGCTGGCCACCGCCGACCGCGAGCACTACGGGCCGCAGGCTTAGGGGCTGTCAGCCATCGAGCAGCGCCAGCCGGGAACGCACCCGGCGATCCAGGAAGTCCCAGAGCACCTGCTCGAAGACCGCGTTGTCGTCACCGGCGACCATGTGGTGCGCGTCGGCGACCGACGCGAACTCGGCATGGGGAACGAGGTGCAGGAATCGCACCGAGTCCTCAATGCTCAGCACGTCGGACTTGCCGCCCCGAACCAACAGGGTCGGAATCCGCAAGGTGCCCGCCGCCGCCCCGAGCCACGCCGGGTCGGTCAAGGTGTTGCGTTGCACCGCTTGGTCTTCCGGTGAGGCAAGGAAGGCCGGATCCCAGTGCCAGTACCACCGGCCGTCGATCTCGCGCAGGTTGCGCTTGAGGCCGTCGAGACTTCTGGGCCGGGGCCGGTGCGACAGGTAGGCCGCCACGTAGTCGCCGGCCTCCTCCAGCGAGGCGAAGCCCTCCTTGGCGCGCCCCATCATGAAGTCACGAATCCTGCTGGTCCCCTTGGGCTGCAGGAAAGGGGAGACGTCGACCAGTACCAGGCCGAGCGCGAGGTCGGGCCGCAACCCCAGCGCGGCCAGCGAGGAGATGCCGCCCAACGACGCCCCCACGAGCACGGGCGGGCGCCCGAGGAATTCGGTGATCCGGACGACGTCGTCGGCGAACCGGTCCAGGGAGTAGACGCCGTCGGGGGACCACCCGCTGTCACCGTGCCCGCGCAGGTCGACGGTCAACGCGTACCAGTTCTGCCCGCCCAGGTCGGCAGCGGTCTTGGTCCAGGAGTGCCGGGTCTGCCCGCCGCCGTGCAGCAGCACCACGGGATGGTCGGCGGGGTCACCGTAAGCATCGGCGCATAGCTCCAGGTCCGCCGCTGGGATGCGAAGCTGCTGTGCCGGGGAAGTCTGCGTCACTGGTCACTCCGTCGGTGTCGTGAAAATGCCATCCATCTCAGTAGCAGACGCCGGGCAGGGCGCGACCGGCGGGGCGCGCGACTACGCGGCCGGGTACGGTCACCGTCATGGCCCTGACTGACATCTCGCTGACCACCCTCGATGGCAGGTCGACCTCGCTGGCCGACTACGCCGACCGCGCCATCCTGCTGGTGAACGTCGCCTCCAAATGCGGGCTCACCCCGCAATACGGTGCGCTCGAGCAGCTGGCGCGCGACTACGCCGACCGCGGCCTGACCGTGATCGGTGTGCCGTGTAACCAGTTCATGGGCCAGGAACCGGGCACCCCCGAGGAGATCGCCACCTTCTGCTCGACCACCTACGGGGTGACGTTCCCGTTGCTGGCCAAGACCGACGTCAACGGCGAGGCCCGCCATCCCCTGTACGCCGAACTGACCAAGACCGCCGATGCTGATGGTCAGGCCGGCGACATCCAGTGGAACTTCGAGAAGTTCGTGATCGCCCCCGGTGGCGAGGTGGTCAGCCGGTTCCGTCCTCCCACCGAACCGGATGCCCCCGAGGTGGTCGCCGCGATCGAGGCCGTCCTGCCGAACTGATCCGGATGGTCGTCTGACATCTCGACTGACGACACCATCTGGACACCTGGAGTTGTCAGAATCCACCCATGGCTGGACGACTCATCGTGTCGGTGTCCGGGATCTGTGAGCGCACGCTCAGCGATGTCGACGAGTTCTGCTCGGTGCTCGACAGTCAGGGTGTGCCGGTGTCGCTGCTCGTGGCACCCCGTCTGAAAGACGGCTACCGGCTGGAAGCCGACCCCGTGACAGTCGACTGGCTCGGGCGTCGCCGGTCTGCCGGTGACGCGGTGGTGCTGCACGGCTTCGACGAGGCCGCCACCAAGAAGCGCCGGGGCGAGTTCGCCACCTTGCCGGCGCACGAGGCGAACCTGCGCCTGATGGGCGCCGACCGGGTGCTCGAGCACGTAGGATTGCGGACCAGGCTGTTCGCCGCACCCGGCTGGACGGTGTCATCGGGAACCGTGACTGCATTGCCGCGCAACGGCTTCCGCATGCTCGCCGACCTTCATGGCTTGACCGACCTGGTGAGCGGATCGACCGTGCGGGGCCGAGTGCTCGGGATCGGCGAGGGTTTCCTGTCCGAACCGTGGTGGTGCCGCACCCTGGTGCTGTCCGCCGAGCGGACGGCGCGGCGCGGCGGACTGGTCCGGGTGGGCGTCGCGGCGCGACAACTCCGCAAGCCCGGCCCGCGCCAAGCAATGCTCGACGTCGTCAACCTCGCCCTGATGCACGGCTGCGCACCGACGGTCTACCGGTGGGAATTCGACCGGCCCGCATCGTCAGCGGCTTGAACCAGAGCCCGAAGCGGTCGTCGCGATCCCGCCGTCGACCGGGATGATCGCGCCGTTCACATACGAACCCGCCCGGCTCGCCAGGAAGATCGCGATACCGGCCATATCGTCGTCACGGCCGATTCGCCGCATCGGAGCCGACGCTGCGATGGCGTCGCCGAAGGCGTCCAGCGTGGCGGCCATCATCTTCGACGGGAACGGCCCCGGCGCCACCGCGTTGACGGTGATATGTTGTGGTCCAAGCTCTTTCGCGAGAACTCGGGTGAGCTGGTGCAGGGCGGCCTTGCTGGCCGAGTACGAGTAGACGGCCAGCACCGGCACGTGGATGCCGTCGATGCTGCCGATATTGATCACCCGCGCGGGGTCGTCCTGGGTGCCGGCCTTGCGCAGCGCGGGCACCAACTCCTGCACCATCCAGAAGGGCGACTTGACGTTGAGGTCGAGCACCTTGTCCCACCCTGAGGCGGGGAACGTCTCGAGTGGCTCGCCCCATGTCGCACCGGCGTTGTTGACCAGGATGTGCAGCGCGTCGGTATCGGCGAGCACCTCGGCGGCCAGCCGCTTGCATTCCTGCTGGCTGGACAGGTCGGCCGGGATGCCCCGTACGTCCCCGAACGCCGACAGCGCCTCGACCGCCTGCTCGCAGGCGTCTGCCTTGCGGGAGCTGACGATCACCCGCGCCCCCGCCTGCAACAGGCCGCGGGCGATCATCATGCCGATTCCGCGGGTGCCGCCGGTCACCAGCGCCGTCTTCCCGGACAAGCCGAACAACGCGGTCAGATCAGCAGCGCTCATGTCTCCTCGATTCCGTTCGGCGGCAGGCCGAGAAGCGTCTGCCGCTCTGCATCCTGTTGTACGCGAAGCGCTTTCATGTCGAATCGGGGGTCACCGGCCAGGTCGAAGACAGCCCGCTGCCCGGCGCTGTCCCAGATCACCGGCACGACGTCACCCGGCCCGGGCTTGAGTCCCATGACGGTGAAGGTGTCGGTGATCTCGATTCGGGCCGGTGCACCGCCAGCTGGATGGACGTCGACGACGAAGTCGTACTTGCGGTAGTCGTTCGTCGCGATCTTCGTGGCCTGCTGCACATGCAGAACCGTTGCCGTGCAACGCTCTCCGTGTCGTCTCAGCCGCCACTTGTCGAACATCGCCGGAACTGCCCGTCCTCTAGAACCGCACCGAGTTCTCCTCGGGCAGCACCCGGAAGTCGGTATCGGTCATCTCCGTGAGTCGACCGTAGTAGATACCGCGCCCCTCTGGGGCGATGATGCCCTGATGGATCGGCACGGCATGCGCGGGAGCCACCGCGCGCAAATAGTCGACGGCCTCGGAGATCTTCATCCACGGCGCGGCCGCCGGGGTGGCCAGCACGTCCACCGGCTCGCCGGGGACGAACAACGCGTCGCCGGGGTGCATCAGCCGGGCCGGGTGCTCGTCGTCGCCGACAAGATAGGAGATGTTGTCGATTATCGGAATCTCGGGGTGGATCACGGCGTGCCGGCCGCCCACCCCGCGGATGGTCAGGCCGTCGACGGCCAGCTCGTCGCCGACGTGCACCGCCTGCCACCGTCCGCCGAGTTCGGCAGCGGTGGCCGGGTCGGCATACAGCGCGGCACCGGGGTTGGCCTCCGCCAGCGCGGGTAGCCGCTCCCGGTCGGCATGGTCGGGGTGCTGATGGGTGATCAGAATCGCCGACAGACCGGTGACGCCCTCGAAGCCGTGCGAGAAGGTGCCGGGATCGAACAACAATGTGGCGCCGCCGAGCTCGGCGAGAAGGCATGAATGGCCGAAATGCGTCAATTCCATGCTTACGATTGTGCGCTCAGGGGAGGCGTCATCATGCGGATGGTCCTGGCTACCGTGCTGGCGGCCTGCGGGCTGGTCTTCGCGTCCCCGGCTGCCGCCGACCCGCAGAACTGTCCGCCGGCCTGTGATCGCATCCCCGACTCAGCCTGGATCCCGCCGTGGGCGATCCCGCTCAACGCCCGCTACGGGTGGCCGCAGCTGCCCGCCCTGGCGGTCACCGCCGTCGCGCCGCGATTCCGGTTCGAGGAACTGTGCGGCAGCCCGCCGGTGGCCGCCGACCCCCGCTCCTATGCCGTCGCCGAGCGCGCCGCCGTCGTCAACCCCGCCGGCCAGTGGCAGCTGCAAGCCCAGGTGGTGCACTGGCGCGGTGAGACCTGGCGGGGTGGGGCACTGGCCGAGGATGCCTTCAACAGCGCCGTCGCCGCGCTGCAGGCCTGCCAGCGGACCAACCCCGCACAGTCGCCGTCGCTGACCATCCTCGAGCCGGACCGGATGGCCGCCGTGGTCAGCGGACCGGTGATCCTGCACCAATACCTGGTGGCGAACCCGGCCAACAGCACGATCACCGAATTGGCGCTGTGGTCGAGCGCCCCGCCGCAGACCCCGTGGCCCCCGCTGGCTGACCAAACCGTGCTCGATACCCTCGGCGCGCCGCTGTGCACCGCCTATATCGGGTCCTGTCCGTAGCGCGCCGGTACAGTTGAGCCGCACCGTTCACCGACGTCAGCGAGGAGCTGCAGTGCCCCGGGTGGTTGTCAATGTGATGCCCAAGGCCGAGATTCTGGACCCGCAGGGCCAGGCCATCGTCGGCGCGCTGGGCCGGCTCGGGCACGCCGGCATCTCAGATGTCCGGCAGGGCAAGCGGTTCGAGCTCGAAGTCGACGAGTCGGTCACCGACGCGCAGCTCGCCGAGATCGCCGAGTCACTGCTCGCGAACACCGTGATCGAGGACTGGTCGGTCACCCGGGAGCCGTCGTGAGCGCGCGCGTCGGGGTCATCACCTTCCCGGGCACGCTCGACGATGTCGACGCCGCCCGTGCGGTCCGGCTGGCCGGCGCCGAGGCCGTCAGCCTCTGGCACGCCGACGCCGATCTCAAGGGCGTCGACGCCGTCGTCGTCCCCGGTGGTTTCTCCTACGGCGACTACCTGCGCTGCGGGGCCATCGCCAAGTTCGCCCCGGTCATGGGCGAAGTGGTGGCGGCAGCCGGCCGGGGCATGCCCGTCCTGGGCATCTGCAACGGCTTTCAGGTGCTCTGTGAGGCCGGCCTGCTGCCCGGCGCGCTGACCCGCAACGCCGGCCTGCATTTCGTCTGCCGCGACGTCTGGCTCAAGGTCGACTCCATCACCACGGCCTGGACGTCGCGCTACGAGTGGGGTGCTGAGCTGCTGGTGCCGCTGAAGTCCGGTGAGGGCCGCTACGTGGCCAGCGAGGCCGTGCTCGACGAGCTGGAGGGGGAGGGGCGCGTGGTGTTCCGCTACGCCGACAACCCCAACGGCTCGATGCGCGGTATCGCCGGCATCAGCTCGGCCAACGGGCGCGTCGTCGGGTTGATGCCGCACCCCGAGCATGCGACCGAAGCGCTGACCGGGCCGTCCGACGACGGCCTCGGGCTGTTCTACTCCGCGCTGGACGCCGTCCTGGTCTGAGGTCTCCTGCGCCGAGCGTGCGCTCCGGTACACCGGTGGCGGCGTGTCGCGGTACCGACACGCACGCTCGTGGCAGTTATGGCGTCAGGGCGACCGACGCCTCGGCGGTGTAGCACAGGAACGTCAGCGTCTCCTGCAGGTACAGCTGAACGGTCTCGGCGTCGTGGCTCAGGTAGCCGATCGACACATCGGTGCCCAGCTGAAGATCGAAGTCACCGCCGCGGGTGCTCAGCACGAACGCGCCGTCGATGGCCGGAGCCCAGATGATCTCGCCGTCGACGAGCCGGTTGAGGTGCTCGCGAATGGGATAGCCGTGCTCGGTGGTCTCGCTGACCTTGGTGTATGCCTCCGCCGACAGCAGCACCGAATACGGCCCGTCGACGCCGGCCAGCCGCAGCTCGGAGAGCGCCTGCGCGACGACGTCGGGGTACTCGCGGGGGTCGGCGGGCAGCGCCAGCGCCGGATTGGAGCTGCAGCTGCGGATACCGTCGATGGATGCGGCGCCGTAGCCCTCGAAGATCGCCCGGTCCTCGACGAAGGCCAGCTTCTTGGCGGCCTCCTTCACCGAATCCCAGTCCGAGTCCTGTGATCCGCGCTCGACGTCGTCGATCGCGTCGCGCGACACGGTGAAGGGAACCCGCAGCCGCACAAGTGGTTTGGCCTCGCGAAGATGTGCGACGACGCCGTCGGCGGGTGCGGTCACATCGCGCAGGTGTCCGGTGCTCACCGCCGCGGTGACCGGTCCGCCCGGACCGCTGACGTCGACGACGCGCCGGCCGGCGATGTGCCGCTTGAAGGTGCGCGTCGCCTCCAGTTCGATCTCCTCCCAGGCGGATTCGGTGACCGGGGCGAGTTCGCGGTAGAGGTTGTTCATTGGGGCTGTCCTTTCAGGCTGCCGATTGCCAGTGAGCCGTCATGAGTAGGGGCAGGGGCCGTCTGGGCCGCCGGCGTCTCGGCGCCGGGCAGGGGTGGGGGGTCGTCGAGGAAATCGGCGACCGGGGTGAAGAACAGGCCGCCGGTGAGCGCGGTCGAGAAGTCCAGGATGCGGTCGGTGTTGCCCGGTGGGCTGCCGATGAACATGTTCTCCAGCATCTTCTCGGTGACCGCCGGGCTGCGCGAGTAGCCGATGTAGTAGGTGCCGTACTCGCCCTTGCCGACCTCGCCGAACGGCATGTTTGCCCGGACGATCTGCAGCTGGTTGCCGTCGGCATCTTCGATGACGTTCAGTGCCACATGGGAATTGGCCGGTTTGATATCGTCGGGGAACTCGATGTCGTCGAGCTTGGTGCGGCCGATCACCCGCTCCTGTTCTTCGACCGACAGCGACTCCCACGACCCCATGTCGTGGACGTACTTCTGCACGTGCACATAACAGCCACCGGTGAAGTCGGGATCCTCCTCGCCGATCTGGCTGGCGGCCAGCGCGAGCTGGCCGTCGGGGTTCTCGGTGCCGTCGACGAAGCCGAGCAGGTCGCGGTTGTCGAAGAACTTGAAGCCGTGCACCTCGTCGACGATCGTGATCGCCCCCGCCATCGCCTTGGCGATCCGGCCGGCCAGCTCGAAGCAGACGTCGAGCACTTCGGCGCGGATGTGGAACAACAGATCGCCCGGTGTCGACGGGGCGTGGTGACGGCCCCCGTGCACCTCGATGAAGGGGTGTAGCTCGGCCGGGCGCGGACCGGCGAACAACCGATCCCACGCCCCTGACCCGATCGACGTCACCAACGACAGGTGTTTGGACGGATCGCGGAAGCCGATCGCGCGAACCAGACCGGAAAGGTCGGCCAGCGCGTCGTGCACCACCGCCTCACCGCCATCGTCGATCGTGGCCACCAGGAAGATGGCCGCCGGTGTCAGCGGCGCCAGTACCGGTTGTGGCTGCGGGGAGGGCACCGTTTGACCCTAATGGCTGCGCGGTCGGACATGATGGTGAACATGTCGACCGGGGCCAGTGCGCACGGGCTGTGCGAATTCATCGACGCGTCGCCGTCGCCGTTCCATGTCTGCCAGACGGCCGCGCGTCGGCTGGACGCCGCGGGTTACTCCGAACTGTCCGAGACCGACCGCTGGCCGGAGCGCAAGGGGCGCTACTACACGGTGCGGGCCGGCTCGCTGGTCGCCTGGACAAGTCCTGAGCACAGCAGCGACAATCGGCCGTTCCGCATCGTCGGCGGGCACACCGACAGCCCGAACCTTCGGGTCAAGCAGCATCCCGACCGCGCGGTGGCGGGCTGGCAGGTGGTGGCCCTGGAGCCGTATGGCGGGGCGTGGCTGAACTCCTGGCTGGACCGCGACCTGGGCGTCAGCGGCCGGCTGTCGGTGCGCGACCCCGATGCCGACGGCGGCGTCTCTCATCTGCTGGTGCTCATCGACGAGCCGATCCTGCGGGTTCCGCAGCTGGCCATCCACCTGTCCGAGGACCGGGCCGCGGTCAAGCTCGACCCGCAGCGGCACGTCAACGCGGTGTGGGGGCTGGGCGCCGCCCCGCGCTCGTTCCTCGACTACGCCGCGCAGTGGGCCGGTGTGGACCCCGCCGACCTGCTCTCGGCCGATCTCATGACCCACGATCTGGCCCCGTCGGCGCTGATCGGGGCCGGCGGCGAGTTCGTCAGCGCACCGCGGCTGGACAACCAGGGCACCTGCTACGCGGGGCTCGAAGCGTTCCTGGCCGCCGAGCCGCGCGGCTACCTGCCGGTGCTGGCGCTGTTCGACCATGAGGAAGTCGGCTCGACATCGGACCATGGTGCCCAGTCCGATCTGTTGCTCACCACACTCGAACGCATCGTATTGAGCGCCGGCGGCGACCGGGAGGACTTCCTGCGCCGGCTGACCGCGTCGATGGTGGCCTCCGGTGACATGGCCCATGCCACCCACCCCAACTACCCGGACCGCCATGAGCCGGGTCACCTGATCGCGGTCGACGGCGGACCGGTGCTCAAGGTCCAGCCCAACCTGCGCTATGCCACTGACGGCCGCACGGCCGCGGCGTTCGAACTCGCCTGCCGTCAGGCGGGGGTGCCGCTGCAGCGCTACGAACACCGTGCCGACCTGCCGTGTGGCTCGACGATCGGACCGATGACCTCGGCGCGCACCGGCATCCCGACCGTCGACGTCGGTGCGGCGCAGCTGGCCATGCACTCGGCGCGCGAACTCATGGGTGCCGCCGACGTGGTCTCCTATGCCGCTGCGCTGCAGGCGTTTCTGTCCCCGGAGTAAACGCGCGGGGGTGGTGTTCCGGCGTGCTCCGTGTCGCACTGCGACGTCGCGCGGGCAATAATCACTCCCGTGCTGTGGACCGTCGCCGGGATCGCCGCCACGGTCGTGGCCTGGTCGCTGGTAGCCCGCCGCCTCCAACGGTGGGGAATCACTCCGGTGATGACCCTGGTGTTCGCCGGTGGTCTGGTTGGTTTCGCCACCGATGACTCGTTCGCCATCGCCATCGACGCGCACGCCGTCGAACCCGTCATCGAAACGATCCTCGCGGTAGTGCTTTTCGAGCACGCCGCTTCGATCCGCGGCGGCTTCTTCGGCGGTCAGGGCAAGCTTGCGCTGCGGATGCTGTTCGTCGCCTTGCCGATGAGCCTGGCCCTGGCCGTCGTCATCGGGCTTGGTCTGCTGCCCGGATTGGCGTGGCCGATGCTGCTGGTGATGGCGTGCGTAGTGGTCCCCATCGACTTCGCCCCGGTGGTGTCGTTCCTTCACGACGAGCGAATTCCGTTGCGGGTACGGCAGTTGTTCAACGTCGAGGAGGGATACGCGGACGGGGTCGTCGCCCCGGTCTTCCTCTTCGCGCTGTCGCTTGCCAGCGGCCAGCGCACCACCGGAGAGAGCGTGGCGGGCGCGCTGCGCCAGGGACTGCCGCACCTTGCTGTCGCAGTGGCGCTGGGCCTGGTGGTCGGGGCCGGTTTGGCGTGGCTCGCCAACGCCGCCGACCGCCGTTCCCTGATGACCGAGCAGTCCCGGCGTGTTCTCGTGGTCGGTGCTCCGGTGCTGACGTACGTCGTGAACGTGGGTCTGCACGGCAACGGGTTCGTCGCCGCGTTCGTCTGCGGCATCGCCTACAACAGCGTGCGCCGCTACATCGACGACAGCCGGGAGCAGGACTTCATCCACGACGTCAACTTCCTACTCACCGCGGTGGTGTGGTTCTCCTTCGGTGCGGTCGCCTGGTATGTCCTCGAAGACGGGGTCGAACTCAAGCAGGTGGTGTTCGGACTGCTGGTGCTGACGGTTGTCCGCGCCGTCCCGGTCACCCTGGCACTGCTGGGCTCGGGATTGTCCCGGCCCGAGCGGACTCTGCTGGCCGGGCTCGGACCCAGCGGCACCGCGAGCATCGCGCTGGGTCTGCTGGCCTACAGCGTGCTGCCCGACGAGCCGGCCGAGACCCTGCTCACCGTCATGGTCATCGTGGTCCTCGGCAGCGTGGTGATCCACGGTGTCGTCGGGCCGGCTCTCGTGCGGCGCGTATCGGTGGACCGCCAGGTGGCGCGGGCGCCCCAGCCGTCCTAGCTCGGCGAGACTCGCGTATTGACATGAGACTGGTGTCTCAATAAGGTTCTGCGCATGGCACTGACGCGCGCCCAGATGGACCGCTCGATCGACGATCACTTCAGGTTCGAAGCCAACGACGACGTCGAAGGAGTGCTCGCCACACTCGCGCCCGACGTCGAACACGACATCGTTGGCTCCCCGGCGGGGCCGACACTGGGGCACGACGGGGCGCGCTCGTTCTACGAAAGGTTGTTCTCCGACCTGTCCGACGGCAGCATGCATACCGTCCGGCGACTGTATGGCGAGGACTTCCTCGTCGACGAATCCGTATGGCGTGGAACGGCATCCGGGACCCCGTTCGGGCTCGAGGGCAAGCACCGGCCGCTTCAGTTCCGGCTCCTGCACGTCGTCGAGTTCGCCGCCGACGGCGACATCCGGCGGGAGAACGTGTGGGTGGACTTGGCGGCGATCATCAGCCAGCTGCCCCAGGCTTGACGTGACGGAGGCAGGGCGACCCAACCAGCGGGCGCGTACCCGAAAAGACTTGCTGGATGCGGCTTCTCGACTGCTGAAGCAGGGACGCACGCCGACCGTCGACGACGTGGCCGTCGAGGCGAAGGTGTCCAGGGCCACGGCGTACCGGTATTTCCCCAGCGCCGAACTGCTGATCGTCGAGACGACACTGGACTGGGCGATGCCCGACGCCGACAGCCTCCTGGCCGGCGCCACCGACGATCCCGTCGAGCGGTTGGAACGCGTCGATGCGGCGCTGGAGGAGGTCCTGGCGGCCAACCGGCCGGCGTTCCGGATCATGCTGGCCCAGACCCTGCAGCGCAGCCAGGATGCCACGGACTATCCGGTCCGGCAGAACCGCCGGACGGCGTTGATCGAGGCTGCCCTGGCACCGGCCCGGGACCGATTCGATCCCGCGGCGCTGCAGCGGCTGACCAGTGCGCTGGCGGTGGTGATGGGGACCGAGTCGATGGTGGCGTTCAGCGACGTGCTGCAACTCGATCCGTCGAACGCCGGGGACGTACGCCGATGGATGATCCGCTCGCTGGTGGATGCCGCCCTCACGGCCGGCGGGTGATCTGTCCGGCTGGGAACCCGGCCTGACCTACGCTGGCCGCATGGCGCTGGGCGTGGAGATGATCACTTTCGACTGCGGCGACCCCGACGGGCTGGCCGACTGGTGGGCCGTGGCTGTCGGAGGCAGCACCGCCGCGGTGATGCCCGGTGAGTTCGTGGTCGTCTCCCAGCCCGACGGGCCACGGCTGGGCTTCCAGCGGGTCGATGACCCGACGCCCGGCAAGAACCGGGTACACGTCGACTTCTCCGCGTCCGACGTCGAGGCGGAGGTCCGGCGACTGGTCGCCCACGGTGCCACCGAGACGGCCCGGCACTCGTTCGGGGACGCGTTCAGCTGGGTGGTCCTGGCCGACCCGGAGGGCAACGCGTTCTGTGTGGCCGCCGCCATCCAGTGACGCTCACTAGACTGATGCGGTGACATCTGGGCTCACTGGAGCAGTCGACACCGTCGGGAACGCGGCAGCCACCCCCGACAACCCGCAACCGTTCCGCGAACTCGGCCTCAAGGAGGACGAGTACCAGCGGATACGTGACATCCTGGGCCGGCGGCCCACCGATGCCGAGTTGGCGATGTACTCGGTGATGTGGAGCGAGCACTGCTCCTACAAGTCCTCGAAGGTGCATCTGCGCTACTTCGGTGAGACCACCACCGACGAGATGAAGGCCGCGATGCTGGCCGGGATCGGCGAGAACGCCGGTGTGGTCGACATCGGCGACGGCTGGGCGGTCACCTTCAAGGTCGAATCGCACAACCACCCGTCCTACGTCGAGCCGTACCAGGGCGCGGCCACCGGCGTCGGCGGCATCGTGCGCGACATCATGGCCATGGGCGCGCGGCCGGTTGCGGTGATGGACCAGTTGCGGTTCGGTGCGGCCGACGCCCCCGACACCCGCCGCGTCCTCGACGGCGTGGTGCGCGGCGTCGGCGGCTACGGCAACTCGCTGGGTCTGCCGAACATCGGCGGGGAGACGGTCTTCGACCCGTCCTACGCCGGCAACCCGTTGGTCAACGCACTGTGCGTCGGGGTGCTGCGTAAAGAAGACCTGCACCTGGCGTTCGCATCCGGCGCCGGCAACAAGATCATCCTGTTCGGTGCCCGCACCGGTCTGGACGGCATCGGCGGCGTGTCGGTGCTGGCCAGCGACACCTTCGGTGGTGACGAAGGCTCCGGGCCGGGACGCAAGAAGCTGCCCAGTGTCCAGGTCGGCGACCCGTTCATGGAGAAGGTGCTCATCGAGTGCTGTCTCGAGCTGTACTCGGCCGGCCTGGTCATCGGTATCCAGGACCTCGGTGGTGCCGGATTGTCCTGTGCCACATCAGAACTGGCGTCCGCCGGTGACGGCGGTATGGCGATCGAGCTGGACAAGGTTCCGCTGCGCGCCGCGAACATGACCCCGGCGGAGATCCTGTCCAGCGAGTCGCAGGAACGCATGTGTGCGGTCGTCTCGCCGGAGAACGTCGAGAAGTTCATGGCCGTCTGCCGCAAGTGGGAAGTCCTGGCGACGGTGATCGGCGAGGTCACCGACGGCGACCGGCTGCAGATCAGCTGGCACGGCGAGTGTGTCGTGGACGTGCCGCCGCGCACGGTGGCCCACGAAGGTCCGGTCTACGAGCGCCCAGTGGCCAGGCCCGAATGGCAGGACGCGCTGATCGCCGACACCTCGGCGACGTTGCCGCGCCCCAGCAGCGGCGAGGAGTTGCGTAGCACCCTGCTGGCCCTGGTGGGCAGCCCGCACCTGTGCAGCCGGGCGTTCATCACCGAGCAGTACGACCGCTACGTGCGCGGCAACACCGTGCTGGCCGAGCATGCCGACGGTGGTGTCCTGCGCATCGACGAAGCCACCGGCCGGGGTATCGCGGTGTCGACCGACGCCTCGGGCCGCTACACCCAACTCGACCCCTACACCGGCGCGCAGCTTGCACTGGCCGAGGCGTATCGCAACGTCGCGGTCACCGGGGCCACCCCGATCGCGGTGACGAACTGCCTGAACTTCGGCTCACCGGAGGACCCCGGTGTGATGTGGCAGTTCGCTCAGGCGGTCCGCGGGCTCGCGGATGGCTGTGCGGCCCTTGGCATTCCGGTTACCGGCGGCAACGTCAGCTTCTACAACCAAACCGGTGCGACGGCCATCCTGCCGACCCCGGTGGTCGGCGTGCTCGGCGTGATCGACGACGTGAGCCGGCGGTTGCCCACCGGCCTGGGCAACGAGCCCGGTGAGACGCTGTTCCTGCTCGGCGACACCCGCGACGAGTTCGACGGCTCCATCTGGGCCCAGGTCACCGGGGACCACCTCGGTGGTGTGCCGCCGTCGGTCGACCTCGACCGCGAGAAGCTGCTGGCCGAGGTGCTGTCGGCAGCCTCGCGCGACGGGCTGGCCTCAGCGGCGCACGACCTGTCCGAAGGCGGCTTGATCCAGACCATCGTCGAGGCTTCGCTGGCCGGCGAAACCGGCTGCCGCATACTGCTTCCCGAAGGCGTTGACCCGTTCGTGTTCCTGTTCTCCGAGTCCGCGGGCCGGGCATTGGTAGCGGTGCCGCGGACCGAGGAGAGCCGGTTCCGGGCGATGTGCGAGGCGCGCGCCCTGCCGATCACGCGTATCGGCGTCTCCGATACCGGTTCGGATTCCGTTGAGGTCCAAGGGTTGTTCACCGTGTCACTGGACGAGCTGCGTTCCACCTCTGAGAAAGTGTTGCCCGGGCTGTTCGGATGACCAGTGCGGTCGACGACGTCAAGGGTGAGGCCGCGGCCTCACCTGGGCGGCGGCGGCACCGGGAATCGCTTGCGGCGTGGGCCTGGAGCCTGGTCCGTCTGGACTTCGTCGGAGTCGCATTCGGCGCGCTGTTCTTCTGTCTGTCCCTGACCCCGTCGCTGCTGCCGCGGGACTGGGCGACCGGCGGTCTCATCGGCGGCATCAATGCCGCGATCGGTTACGGCATCGGCGTATTGGTAGGCAAGGTGTTTCGCCGGCTGTTCCTCTCGCACCGCGACTGGTGGCCACCGAAGCCCAAGATCTCGTACGGCCTCAAGGCGGCCACCGTCGTGGCAGCGATCGCGGCGAGCGTGGGAATGGTCATCCCCGCTGCGGCCTGGCAGCGGCAACTGGCGGCGGTGATGGGCATCGAGGGTCCGGACACCCTGGGCTATCTGCGCATCCTGGTTGTCGCCGTTGTGGCGGGAGGACTGCTGGTTGCGGTGGCCAGGGTGGTCAAGGATGCGATCAAGCTGCTGGCACGGGTGATGATCCGGCGCTGGGACATCAACGACGAGGTCGCGATGTTCATCGGCACCGCGATCGTGGTCGTGCTGGTCATCACCCTGGTCAACGGTGTGCTTGTGCGCGGCTTCATCGGCGGAGCCCGCGCGGTGTTCCAGCCGCAGAACACCACTACCCGACCCGGCATCGAGCAACCGGTGAGCCCCGAAAGATCCGGCAGCCCAGGCTCATTCGCGAAGTGGGACACGCTGGGATTCCAGGGTCGTAACTTCGTCGGCACCGGGCCGGACGCCCGCGAACTGACCGAGCTCAACGGCCGTCCCGCCAAAGAACCCATCCGCATCTATGCGGGCCTGCAGTCCGCCGACACCGACGAGGGCCGAGTCGCCGTCCTACTCTCCGAACTCCAGCGCACCAAGGCCTACGAACGCAAACTCCTGGTGATCATTCCGACCACCGGCACCGGCTGGGTCGATCCCGTCGCAGCGCGCGCCATCGAAGCGATGTACAACGGCGACACCGCCCTGGTCGCCATGCAGTACTCGTATCTGCCGAGCTGGATCTCGTTTCTCGCCGATCAGCAGAAGTCGGTGCAGGCCGGCAAGGCGATGGTCAATGCCATCCACGAACGCTGGCAGCAATGGCCCGCCGACCGGCGGCCCGAATTAGCCTTGTACGGCGAGAGTCTCGGCTCGATGGCCGGCCAGGGTGCGTTCGGGTATCTGCCCGACGTGGTGGACATGGATTTCAGGGCCGTGCTGTGGGTGGGCCCACCGAATGCCAGTGCACTGTGGAAAGCGTTGACCGCCAGGCGTGATCCGGGAACGCCCGAGGTGCAGCCTCGCTACGACAACGGTCGCACGGTGCGCTTCGCCCAGGGGGCCGGTCCCGCCGAGGTCGCCCGGGTGGCCGCCGACCCGCCGTGGCGCGGCACCCGGGTGCTGTATCTGCAGCACCCGTCGGATCCGGTCGTGTGGTGGACAACGGATCTGCTGTTCAAGAAGCCGGACTGGTTGGCCGAACCGCCGGGCTTCGACCGCAGCGCCTTGATGCGCTGGTATCCGATCGTCACGTTCTGGCAAGTCAGCGCCGACATGGCAGGCAACGTCACCAGCTCCCAGGCTTCGCCGATCGGACACGGCCACAACTACGGCGACGGCCAGCTCGACGGCTGGGTCGCCGTGGCCGCGCCCTCGGGCTGGACCGCCCGGGACACCGACCGCATCCGTCAGTTCCTGGACAAGGCCATGGCGGCTGGCGGCCCGGAATTCCAATGACCTGGCGTCCGGTCCTGCGGGCGACAGCGGGCACCGCCGTGGCACTGGCCGTGGGTGCGCCGCTGGGCCTTCGGCCGCCGCAACTGTGGTCGGGGCTGCGGCACGGTGGCGCGGCAGCGGTAGCGGTCGCCGCCGGGGTGGCGGCCACGACGTTGGTGCCGTCGGTGCGGACGGCGATGCGCGAGCGGGCTGTCCCCGACAGCGCGCGACGCTGGCTGGCGTTCGAAATCCCCTTGGGCACAGTGGTGTTCGAAGAGGCGCTGTTTCGCGGTGCGCTGGCGAGCGTCGCTGGCCGCGGGTTCGGTCCGGCGATCGGACGGCTCGTGCAGGCCGGCGCGTTCGGCCTCTGGCATATCCCAGACGCCCGCAGGGCCGGTGAGTCGGTGGTCGGCACCGTGCTGGTGACGGGGCTGGCGGGGTGGGGGTTCGGCTGGCTGGCCGAACGGTCGGGCAGCGTGGTGGCCCCGATGCTGGCGCACCTGGCGGTCAACGAGGCCGGTGCGATCGCGGCGTTGGCGGTCCGGGGGCGTTAGCTCGCCGTGGTCGGCACGTCGCGGCTGTCCGGCACCAGGTCGTGCGCTTCGGTATCGGTGTCGGCGATGCCGAAGCTGATGATGCGCTTCGGGGTGATCCGGATCAGCGGCTCGCCGTCGGCGTTCTCGGCCTGTTGGGCGCTGCCGCGGATCTCCAGGCAGCGCACCCGCCACGGATCGTGCGAGAAGATGTCATCGACCACGAACGCCACCGTGTTGTTGGTGGCGATATTGCGGAACTTTTGGCTCTTGGCCAAGTTGTAGCCGTACACGTCGATCGTGCCCAGATCGTCGTTGTACTGGAAGCCGACGGGGCTGTTCTGCAGCGTGCCGTTCGACTGGATGGTGGCGAGCCTGCCGAGATCGGCCTTGTTCAGATAGGCGAGTTCGTGCGGTGTGAAGGACATGCCTGCACGCTAGGACCTCAACTATGGTTGATGTCAATGCCGGACCCGGTGCTGAAATACTGAGCGGATGACATCCCGCCGCACCGCAGACCCGGAGGCGACGCGTGCCGCGGTCCGCGCGGTGGCGGACTGGCTCGGCGACGAGAACGCCGTCGCCCCAGACCGATCCGCGATCGCGGTGGCCGTCCGGTTGACCGCCCGTACCCTGGCCGCCCTGGCTCCCGGCGCCAGCGTCGAAGTGCGCATCCCGCCGTTCGCGGCCGTCCAGTGCATCGACGGTCCCCGGCACACCCGCGGTACGCCACCCAACGTCGTCGAGACCGACCCGCGAACCTGGCTGCGACTGGCGACCGGTCATCTCGAACTTGCCGAGGCCGCACGCGACGGGAGACTGCGACTGTCCGGATCGCGTGCCGCCGAGGTGGGCCAGTTTCTGCCATTGGTGAAACCGGACTGAGCCCGCCGGCGACACTCGCCGTTCAATTCCGCGTTTTGCGCCGATCACCGTAGACTGGGCTCACGCCAACTACCTCCGCCAGGGAGCAGCCCATATCGTGACCGGCCAACTGGAAAACGAGCCTCGCGAAGAGTGCGGCGTCTTTGGAGTCTGGGCTCCGGGTGAAGATGTTGCCAAACTCACTTACTACGGCCTCTATGCCCTACAACACAGGGGCCAGGAGGCGGCCGGCATCGCCGTCGCCGACGGATCACAGGTGCTGGTCTTCAAAGATCTGGGTCTCGTCAGCCAGGTGTTCGACGAGCAGACACTGGCCGCGATGCCGGGCCACGTCGCCATCGGCCACTGCCGTTACTCCACCACCGGCTCCACCACCTGGGAGAACGCCCAGCCGGTATTCCGCAACACTGCGGCGGGTACCGGAGTTGCCTTGGGGCACAACGGAAATCTGGTCAACACCACCGATATGGCACGGCGCGCCCGGGAAGCCGGCCTGATCAACCCCAACATGCCGGGGGCGGCGACCACCGACTCCGACATCCTCGGAGCGCTACTGGCTCACGGCGCGGCGGACTCCACGCTGGAACAGGCTGCCCTCGAACTGCTGCCGACGGTGCGCGGCGCGTTCTGCCTGACCTTCATGGACGAGAACACCCTCTACGCCGCCCGCGACCCGTTCGGGGTGCGGCCGTTGTCGCTCGGCCGGCTGGACCGCGGCTGGGTGGTCGCCTCCGAGACGGCGGCCCTCGACATCGTCGGCGCCTCCTTCGTACGCGACATCGAACCCGGTGAACTGCTGGCCATCGACGCCGACGGCGTGCGCTCCAGCCGGTTCGCCAACCCGACGCCGAAGGGCTGCGTCTTCGAGTACGTCTATCTCGCCCGCCCTGACAGCACCCTGGCCGGCCGCTCGGTACACGGCGCTCGGGTGGACATCGGCCGCCGGCTGGCCCGCGAGAAGCCGGTCGAGGCCGATCTGGTGATCGGTGTTCCCGAGTCGGGCACCCCGGCCGCGGTCGGCTACGCCCAGGAGTCCGGGATTCCGTTCGGTCAGGGCCTGATGAAGAACGCCTACGTCGGGCGCACCTTCATCCAGCCGTCGCAGACCATCCGTCAGCTCGGTATCCGGCTCAAGCTGAACCCGCTCAAAGAGGTGATCCGCGGTAAGCGGCTCATCGTCGTCGACGACTCGATCGTCCGCGGCAACACCCAGCGCGCCCTGTTGCGGATGCTGCGCGAGGCCGGAGCGGTCGAGGTGCACGTGCGCATCGCCTCCCCGCCGGTGCGGTGGCCGTGCTTCTACGGCATCGATTTCGCCACCCCGGCCGAACTGATCGCCAACGCGGTGGACAACGAGGACGAGATGCTCGAAGCGGTGCGGCACGCGATCGGCGCCGACTCGCTGGGCTACATCTCTCAGCAGGGCATGATCGCCGCCACCGAACAACCCGCGTCCCGGCTGTGCTGCGCCTGCTTCGACGGCAGTTACCCGATCGAGTTGCCCGGCGAGACCCAGCTCGGCAAGAACGTCGTCGAACACATGCTGGCCACCGCCGCCCGCACCGGCCTACCGATCGTGGAGGCCGATCCCCGGCGTACGGTCCAATCCGACAACGACAACGTCTCGGCGTTACGCCGGCCCTAGCGGCAGACCTCAGCCCGCCGCCGTGGTCACCCTGCGGACCCGGGCATCAAGTCTCATCGCCTGCACCGGACGGCCGGCGTACCAGTACAGCCGCCCGAACAGCCCACGCGGATAGAAGATCGCCCGCTGCTCGTAGCGGCTGCCGTCGCCTTCCGGGGTGATGCGCATTTCCAGCCATCGATCGCCGAGTGCGGTGTTCGCGGCCCGCAGCCGCAGCACCTTCCCGAGCTCGCGCTCCTCGACCGTCCATCGATCCGGCACGCTGCGCTCGACGGCCTTCCACAGCCGGTCCGGGCTCGCGGCGGTGTGCCGCGACCGGGTGTCGGTATAGACCACCTCGCCGGCCCAGTCCGGATCGCTGGGCAGTTGGGCGGCGGTGCCGGTGTTCCACGTCGTCTCCACCTCGCCGCGGGCGATACGGGCCAACGCCAGCGACACCGACCGGCGATACGGGGTCAAGCCACCGGGAGGCGGCGGGATGACCGTGTCGATGTCGTGGTTGTTCATCACCGCGTCGCAGTGCAGCGACTCCACCAGTGGGCGGGCCAGGCCGGACGGGATCGGCGTCACCAATCCCACCCAGAGCGCGGCGATCCGCGGGGTGAGCACCGGCAGCACCAGCATGTGCCGCCGTCCCAGTCCGGCCACTTCGGCGTAGATCTGCATCATGTCGCCGTATTCGAGGACGTCGGGTCCGCCGATGTCCCAGGTTCGCGACTTCGGCACCACGGCGGTGGCGGCCGCAACGAGGTAGTGCAACACGTCGCGGATGGCGATCGGCTGGATCTTGTTGTGCACCCACTTCGGCGTGGTCATCACCGGCAGCACGTCGGTGAGGTGCCGGATCATCTCGAACGACGCCGAACCCGAGCCCACCACGACGCCTGCCTGGAGCACGATGGACTCGATCCCCGAGGCGATCAGGATCTCGCCGACCGTGGTGCGTGACGTCAAATGTGTTGAGAGACCGACACCTTCGGGATGCAACCCGCTGAGGTAGACGATGCGCCGCACGCCGGCGGTGCGAGCGGCCGTCACGACGTTCTGTGCGGCGCGGCGCTCCTCGGTGGCGAAATCCTTCTCCAGGCCCATCGAGTGCACCAGGTAGTAGACGACGTCGACGTCGGCGAAGGCCTCCTCGAGCGAGGCGACGTCGTTCAGGTCGCCGCGGGCCACTTCGGCCTTGTTGCGCCACGGCACGTTGGCCAGCTTGTCCGGATTGCGCGCCAGCGCCCGCACCGTGAAGCCGCTTTCGAGAAGTCGTGGCACCAGGCGGCCCCCGATGTAGCCCGTCGCACCCGTGACCAGGCACCTCATCTGCTCAGCCGACACCGAAACCCTCCCATCCGTCGACTCTTATTCGGAGCCGACGCCCTTCCGGATTGCCCCCACCGGCGCCAGTTATGCCGACCCGGTCACATCTGTCAGCGCGCGGCAGCCCGCGCCGAACTCAGAACGGGCACCCCGGGTCGGGCATGTCGACGGCGGGCGGGCTGCCGGCCGGATCGATGTAGAGCACCCACAGGACGAGCGGGACCGCGCCTTCGTTGCGGCCTTCGTGGATGTAGCCGGGGCCGCTGCGCTCGGTGATCGGATCACCCGCGTCGTACACGCCGTCGATCGTGCAGCCGCTGTCGTAGTGGGTCAGCGTGCCGGCCTTGACGACCCCGAACAGCTGACCCGGGTGGTAGTGCCAGCCGGTGGTGCCGCCCGGCGCGATGGTGATCTCCTTGCTGATGTAGTCCTTGCCGTTCAGCGATGCCTGCGACATCGTCACCGCTTCCACACCTTCACCGGGGCTGGCGGAGGCCGAGCCCGGCGCGACCACCACTCCCAGGGCTGCTGTCAGCGCCAGCCACCGCCATGCCGTCATGTCGGCAAGCGTGTCATGCCGGCACCGGTCGTGGGCGGCAACAGGCGACCGGGCCGATAGTGCACGACGCGCGCCGACTGCCTCCACAATGGCTGCCATGGCGTTTACCGGTTGGCCCATCGAGGCGGTCGAGTTCTACGAAGGCCTGGAGGCCGACAACTCCAAGGTCTACTGGACCGAGCACAAAGCGGTCTACGACCGCCACGTGAAGGCGCCGATGGAGCAGCTGCTGATCGAGCTGGCCGATGAGTTCGGCGCTGGCAAGATTTTTCGGCCCTACCGCGACGTCCGGTTCAGCGCCGACAAGACCCCCTACAAGACCAACTGCGCGGCGACGATCGGGTCGGGGTATGTGTCGTTCTCCGCCGACGGTCTGTCGGTGGGCGGCGGGCTGTACATGCCCGATCCCAAGACACTGGCGCGCTACCGCGAGGCCGTGGATAAGCAGAAGTCCGGTGCCGAGCTCGCCGCGATCGTCGCGGATCTGCGGGCGGCCGGCTACGAGATCATGGCCCACGACGTGCTCAAGACCGCACCCAAGGGATATCCCAAGGAACATCCCCGGATCGAGCTGCTGCGCCACAAGGGCATCGCCATGATGAAGACCTGGCCGGTCGGCGCGTGGCTGGGCACCAAGAAGGCCAAAGAGCGCGCGGTGACCACGCTGCGCGCCGGGGTGCCGCTCAACGAGTGGATCGCCCGGCAGGTTGGGTGAACCCCGGCACGTTACGGCGCCGGTCCACGACCGGTAGCCTTATGCCCGATGACTGATCGCGAGGAAGACAGCCAGATCTCCTACGCATCGGCCGGGGTTGACATCGAGGCCGGTGACCGCGCCGTCGAGCTGTTCAAACCGCTGGCCAAGCGGGCCAGTAGGCCCGAGGTGCGTGGCGGTTTGGGCGGGTTCGCCGGATTGTTCGCGCTGCGCGGCGGCTACCGTGAGCCGCTGCTGGCCGCCTCGACCGACGGCGTCGGCACCAAGCTGGCCGTCGCGCAGGCGATGGACAAGCACGACACCGTCGGACTGGATCTGGTCGCCATGGTGGTCGACGACCTCGTGGTGTGCGGTGCCGAGCCGCTGTTCCTGCAGGACTACATCGCGGTCGGCCGCACCGTTCCCGAGCGGGTCGCCGCGATCGTCGCCGGCATCGCCGAGGGTTGTGTGCTGGCCGGGTGCGCCCTGCTGGGCGGCGAGACGGCCGAACATCCCGGGCTGATGGATCCCGACCACTACGACATCTCGGCCACCGGCGTCGGTGTGGTGGAGGCCGACGACGTACTGGGTCCCGACCGGGTGCGTCCAGGCGACGTCATCATCGCGATGGGTTCGTCGGGACTGCACTCCAACGGCTATTCGCTGGCCCGCAAGGTGCTTCTGGAGATCGACCGGATGAACCTGGCCGGCCACGTCGAGGAATTCGGGCGCACATTGGGCGAAGAGCTACTCGAGCCCACCCGCATCTACGCCAAGGACTGTCTGGCGCTGGCCGCCGAGACTCAGGTCCGCACGTTCTGCCACGTCACCGGCGGCGGTTTGGCGGGCAACCTCGAGCGGGTCATCCCGCACGGTCTGGTCGCCGAGTTGGACCGCGGAACGTGGACTCCCGCCCCGGTTTTCACGATGATCGCTCAGCGCGGACGGATCGACCGCCCCGAGATGGAGAAGACCTTCAATATGGGCGTCGGCATGGTTGCCATCGTCGCTCCGGAGGACACCGATCGCGCGCTGGCCATCCTGACCGCCCGGCACCTGAATTGCTGGACGCTGGGAACGGTCGCCAAGGGTAAAGATGGCCCACGAGCAACGCTCGTGGGCCAGCACCCACGGTTTTAGAAGAGGGAGGGCGGCTCAGGGCCGCCAGTCGTCCTCATCGGTCCACGAGTCCTCGACGAACCCGTTCTCGGACCTTTCGGGTTCGCCCGCGCCCGAACCGGCCAGCTCCTTACGGAGCCGATCGACATCGATCTGCGGAGAGCTGTACTTAAGCTCTCTAGCAACCTTGGTCTGCTTCGCCTTAGCCCGGCCGCGGCCCATGGGGGAACCCCCTCGCGCAATAACGGAGCGGCCCGAATTCAGGCGGCTCCGATCTGTGTGTTGGTTATTGTCCTGCCAACACTTTACCGTGCCCCGCTCCGATGTGCTGGCAGGCCCGTTCGGCCGGACACGAACGTCACTTGCCGCCGCCCTTGAGGCGCTCGACAGCCAGCCGCCCCGCGCCCACGGTCTCGGTCGTCGGCAGGGAGTCCGGATCGATTTCGGCAGCGACCTGGTGTTCGCCGCCCGTGGTCAGCGCAGTGCCGGCCGGAATACCCCGTTTGACCAGAGCCAACGCGATCGGGCCGTGGTCGACGTGGTCGACCACAGTGCCCAGCCTGCCGACGGTGCGGCCCTCCGCGAGCAGCGGATCGCCGGTGGCGGGCCGGTCGCCGGACCCGTCCAGGTGCACCAGAACCAGAATCCGGGGCGGTTTACCCAGGTTGTGGACGCGCGCGACGGTCTCCTGCCCGCGGTAGCAGCCCTTGTCGAGGTGCACGGCCCGACCGATCCAGCCCACCTCGTGCGGGATGGTGCGTTCGTCGGTATCGACGCCGAGCCGGGGGCGCTGGTCGGCGACACGGTGCGCCTCGTAGGCCCACACCCCGGCCGGGTGCACCCCGACAGCCCGCAGCCGCTCCAGCCAGCCGGCCTTCTCCGAGCGGGGAACCACCAGGTCAAGTTCGATCTGGCCGGCCGCGGGCAGACGGCGGACGAAGCCTCCTGTGGGCAACGTGACAGCGGTCCACTCCTCGGGCAACCGCTGCACGCCGAGCGCGGCCAGCACGTCGGCGTCGGCCAGATGCGGCCCGAGCAGCGACAAGACCGCCAGATCGGCCGCTGCCGGTGCCACGTCGGACCAGAACACCATCTTGCTGAGGTAGGCCAGCAACGGCTCGCCGCGCCAGGATTCGGTGTCGATATAGGTGACGCCGCCAAGGTCGGTCTGCACCCAGTGATCCTCGACACGGCCCTGGCCGTCGAGGCTGAGGTTTTCGGTCACCGCGCCGTCCGGCAGCTCGCTGACGTGCTGCGAGGAGATCGAATGCAACCAGCTGCGCCGGTCGGCTCCGGTGAGGGTGATGACCGCGCGGTGCGAGCGGTCGATGACGACGGCCTCGCGCTCGGCGGTGCGTTGTTCGCCGAGCGGGTCACCGTAGTGCCACACCGCCCCGGCATCGGGTGAGTTGGCGGGGGCGGCGACTGCGGACACAGATCAACTCTACGGAGCCTGCCAGTACGCTGTGACTTCATGCCTGGAATGCCCAGTGGCCTGTCGGTTGTCGTCACCCTCGACGGGCAGGTGCGCGATCCGGGCGCGCCTCTGCTGTTCGCCGACGACCTGGCTGCCGTGCGCGGCGACGGGGTCTTCGAGACACTGCTCGTGCGCGACGGCAGGGCCTGCCTCGTGGAGGCGCACCTGCATCGGTTGGTCCAGTCGGCCAAGGCCATGGAGCTACCGGAGCCGGACCTGCCCGCCTGGCGGCATGCCATCGGCGTCGCTGTCGGCCAGTGGATCGCGGCTACGCCCACCGAAGGCGCCTTGCGTCTGGTCTACAGCCGCGGCCGGGAGAGCGGCTCGGCGCCAACCGCATACCTGACGGTCAACCCTGTCGCGGAACGGGTGGCGGCCACCCGGAGCAACGGTCTGGCCGCGGTCGTGCTCGAACGCGGACTGCCGGCCTCCGGAGTGGACGCGATGCCCTGGCTGGTGGCCGGGGCCAAGACGCTGTCCTACGCGGTGAACATGGCCGCCCTGCGGCATGCCGCAGCCAAGGACGCCGGTGACGTGATCTTCGTCAGCTCCGATGGGTTCATCCTCGAAGGCCCGCGCTCGACGGTGGTGATCGCCGACAGTGCGGACGCCTCGGGGCGGGTCTGTCTCTACACCCCGCCGCCCTGGTATCCGATTCTGCGCGGCACCACCCAGCAGGCCTTGTTCGACGTGGCCCGCGCAAAGGGATACGACTGCGACTACCGCGCTCTTCGTCCTGCCGATTTGTTTGCCGCACAGGGTGTTTGGCTGGTATCGAGCATCACGCTTGCGGCGCGTGTGCACACCCTGGACGGCCGCCACCTGAAGCCGGCGCCGCTGGCCGCCGAGATCTCCGAGTTGGTCGACGCGGCGATCCTCAGCGATCGCTGAGCGCGAAAAACTGTTGCCTCCCCTGGCGCGCCGCGGGTACCGTCGGCCGTACACAAGGAAGGAGGTGGTCCGGAATTTTGAGTAGTACTTCTAGGACATGTGAGGTGGCTGCCCGCTAGCAGCACCAGGTGCCGGAATCACCTTCGCCCTGAGCGCGCTGGCGAATTCCAGGCAGCTACCCGGCCCCCGAGCCCCTGGTTTTGTCCAACCAGGAATAACGGCTCGGGGGCCGACCCATATCTGGGGCCGCTAGCGCTGCTGGGGCGGCTGCGGCGCCAGCGAGGCGCAGGCCTGCAGCCCCTTGTCCCAGACTCCCTGATCCACGCCCGGAGGCGCCGGCGGCTGCCCACCTTGACCGCCGGGTCCGCCGAGTCCGCCAGGTCCGCCCTGCGGCGGCTGCCCGGCCGGTGCGCCGGGTCCGCCGGGTCCGCCCTGTGGCGGCGCCGGCACACCGTTGTCTGTCATGCACTGGATGAACGGGTCACCTGCTCCACCGGGACCGGCGGGCGCGGCTTCGCTCGGGGCCGAGCAGCCCACCAGACCGCCGACCAGAGCCGCCCCGAGAACGGCCATGGCGGTGGCGTGTCGCGGTCGCAGAGTCATGTCATCTCTCCTTGGTTGGGGAACGAACTCCGCCGACCGTATGGCCCTCAGGTAGGCGGCGATTAGCACCTCGCTATGGCATCGCTGTGAGGCCGCACGGCCCCGTACAAACACGATGACCGGATTGGTGGCGCCGCGGCCCGCGGTGCGCGATGATGCCGCGATGCGTACAGGCTTGGTCATGATCACCGTCGCGGCGTCGACGGCACTGCTGGTGTTGGCGGGTTGTGCACCCGCCGACGAGAAATCGACGACGGCGACCGGCGGTGAGAAGTGCGACAAGGGTGCGCTGGCCACCCTCAAATCCGGTGTGCTGACGTTCGGCACCGATCAACCCGCCTACCCGCCGTGGTTCGTCGACGACGACCCGTCCAACGGCAAGGGATTCGAGTCCGCGGTCGCCTACGCGGTGGCGGGCAAGCTCGGCTACGACACCAAGGACGTGCAATGGGTGCGGGTCCCGTTCAACGCCGCGATCGCGCCGGGCCCGAAAACCTTTGACGCCAACCTCAACGAGTTCTCCATCACCGAGGAGCGCAAGAACGCAGTCGACTTCTCCTCGCCGTACTACGACGTCACCCAGGCCGTCGTGACCATCAAGTCGTCGCCGGCGGCCAAGGTCACCGCGCTGGGCGGCCTGCGCGACTTGCGCCTGGGCGCCCAGGTCGGAACCACCAGTTACAACGCCGCCAAGGCGCTGGGCAGCACGGCCCCGATCGCCGTCTACAACAACAACGACGACGCCAAAGCGGCGTTGACGAACGGCCAGATCGACGCGCTGGTGCTCGACCTGCCGACGGCTTTCCAAGTGCAGAGCGAGTTGACCGATGGTGTGATCGTGGGCCAATTGCCTTCGGGGACAGACAAACCCGAGCAGTTCGGGATTGTGCTGGACAAGGGCAGCAAGCTAACCCCGTGCGTCTCGGAGGCGGTCGACGCGCTGCAGAGTGACGGGACGCTGGCCAAACTGCAGCAGCAGTGGCTGGCCGAAGCCGGCAGCGCGCCGGTCCTGAAGTGACCGTCCTGGCCGTCGAGCGCCAGGCGTATCGGCGGTCGAGGGCACGGCGTTCCACGCTGGTCGCCCTGGTCTCCACCGTGGTGTTCGCCGCGGTGGCCGCGCTGGCGACGATGTCGTCGCCGGGCTGGCCGCGGGTGCGGGAGTCGTTCTTCAACCTCCGCGTGGGCTGGGACAGCCTGCCTGCCGTGCTCGACGGTCTGTGGCTCAACGTCCGCGTGCTGGTGGTCTGCCAGATCCTGATCCTGGCCTTCGGGTTGGGCCTGGCCGCGGTGCGCACCCTGCGCGGGCCGGTGTGGTTCCCGGTGCGCGCACTGGCCACCGGCTACGTCGACCTGTTCCGGGGATTGCCCCTGATCATCTGCCTCTATCTCGTCGGGTTCGGACTCCCGGGTCTGCGCTTAGGCGGAATTCCCAACAACCCGGTGTTGCTGGGCGGGCTGGCACTGGTCCTGGTGTACTCCGCCTACGTCGCCGAGGTGTTCAGAGCCGGCATTGAGTCGGTCCATCCGTCGCAGTTGGCGGCGGCGAAGTCGTTGGGACTGAACTACCGGAAAACGATGCGCCTAGTGGTCCTGCCTCAGGCGGTGCGCCGGGTCACTCCGGCCCTGCTCAACGATTTCGTTGCGCTGCAAAAGGATTGCGGCCTTATCTCGGTCCTGGGCGCGGTCGACGCAGTGCGCGCCGCGCAAATCCAGGTGGCCACGAGTTACAACTTCACGCCGTACGTGGTGGCCGGACTGCTCTTCGTCGCGCTGGCCGTGCCGTCGGCCAGGCTGGCCGACTGGGCGTCGCGTCGCGCCGCGACCCGCCAGGGCGCGCTGTGACCGAGGTCCTGTCGGTCCGGGGCCTGGTCAAGAGCTACGGCGACCGCAACGTTCTCGACGGTGTCGACCTCGACGTCGCCGAACACCAGGTGGTGGTCCTCATCGGAGCGTCGGGATCAGGCAAGTCGACGTTGTTGCGGTGTGTGGACCTGCTCGAGGACATCGACGAGGGCCAGATCTTCCTGGACGGGCGCGATATCAGCGACCCACGCGTGGACGCCGACGCCGCCCGCCGACCCATCGGCATGGTGTTCCAGTCGTTCAACCTGTTCCCGCACATGAAAGTGCTCGACAACGTCACCCTGGCGCCCCGGGTCGTGCACGGCCGCGGTCGGCGGGAAGCACAGGAGCGCGGCCGGGAACTGCTGGCCCGGGTTGGGCTGGCGGACAAGGCCGACGCCTATCCGGACAAGCTGTCCGGCGGTCAGCAGCAGCGCGTGGCCATCGCGCGCGCACTGGCCTACGACCCCCGGTTGCTCCTCCTCGATGAGATCACCAGTGCGCTGGATCCCGAACTCGTCGGCGAGGTGCTCGATCTGGTCGGGGAACTGGCGACATCCGGGCGCACGATCGTCATGGCCACCCACGAGATGGGGTTCGCGCGGCAGGTGGCCGACACCGTGTGCTTCCTCGACGGCGGCAAGATCATCGAATCAGGTTCTGCTGAACAGGTTTTGAACAATCCGCAGCATGAACGGACCCAGCAGTTCCTGCGTCGGGTCACCAGCATCAGGGGTGATTAGCCCGCCGGGCCGGGACCCAGCGGTGAACACGCCCTCATCGCGTCGTCCCAGGTCTTCGGGTCGACGCCGGCGGGCGGCCCGAGCACGACCGAGCCCCCGGATTCCGAGACCCCGTGCTGCTGGAGGCAATGCGCCAGCGATCCGTGCTCGGCAGGGGTGATGGTCGCTTCGGTCGGCGCCGGGCTGATCGTGGTCGGCGGTCCGGACGGGGTCGGGCTCGACGAGCACGCCGCGAGCAGCGCGACACTCACCGAGACGAGGAGCAGCCGACGCATCAGCCGACGTGCCGCGAGAGTCGTGCGGACAGATGGGGCACCAAGCCGCCGTCGGCGTCGACCCGCTCCTCCACGTAGGCCAGGTCACCGTTCTCGACGATGCCGTACAGCCGCTTGGCGCCGCCGACCAGAACACCGGATTTACTGCGTGCCAGCGCGTCGGTAACCAGCTCCCACGACGACTGGGTGCGAGGCTGTCCGTAGAACAGCTCGACGTAGCCGGCCGAGTGGGCCAGCAGCAGTTCGATGGCCTGCGACTCACCCGGGTCATCGGGATCGTCGACGAACCGCCAGAAGCCGGTCTCGCGCAGGCCGGGGGAGTCATAGCCGCCGTCCTCGTCCAGCCGCCACGAGCGGGCTTCCCAGTTCAGGTAGTCGCCGCCGTCATGGGAGACGATGATCTGCTGGCCGAACCGGTAATCGCCCTGCGGGCCACGCCCCTCGCCCTCGCCTCGCCACACCCCGACCAGCGGCAGCAACGCGAGCAACGCGGCGTGCAGGTCGGCGCCGAGGCGCAGATTGGCGGTGTCGGCAGGCAGCGGAAGGTCGTCGAACACCGGAATGTTGCGGCCCGCCGTCTCCCTGGCACGCTCGGCTGCGGCCGCGAGGGCGCGATCGCCGCTGCCGGCGATGTCGTCAGAGGTCACGACTCGTCGGTGATCAGTCGGTAGAGCGCGTACAGCGCGAACCACGTGATCAACACGACGTTGGCGACCAGCAGGATCTCGTAGAACAGAACCACGGTGGAATTCTAACCGCGCAGGACTCGGGCGGCGTCGCCACCCGAGTCCTGTCAGCGTTATGTCAGCGTGAGCCGGCTCAGGCGACTTTGATGTCGACTTCGTGGATGCCGGCGCCGGTGGGGGCGACGGTCACGTCACCGTTGCCCAGCTTCGACAGCGCCCGCACCTTCCAGGTGCCCGGCGCGGCGAAGAACCGGAAGTCCCCGGTTGCCGAGGCGACGACCTCGGCGGTGAACTCGTCGCTGGAGTCCAGCAGACGGACGAAGGCGCCACCCACGGTCTGCCCGGAGCCGTCGACAACGCGACCGGTGATCACCGTCTCCTTCTCCAGGTCGACACCGGCGGGCAGGGTCTGTCCTTGTTTGGGTGCAGAGCACATGATCAATTTCCCAACTCGATTGGGGCTCCAACGAGGGAGCCGTATTCCGTCCAACTGCCGTCGTAATTCTTGACGTTCTTGTGGCCCAACAGTTCCTGCAGCACGAACCAGGTGTGCGACGAGCGCTCACCGATGCGGCAGTAGGCGATGGTCTCCTTCTCGCCGTCCAGGCCGGCCTCGGCGTAGAGCGCGGCCAGGGCCTCGTCGGACTTGAAGGTTCCGTCCTCGTTGGCGGCCTTGCTCCACGGCACGTTGATGGCGCCGGGGATGTGGCCGGGACGCTGGCTCTGTTCCTGCGGCAGGTGAGCCGGGGCCAGGATCTTGCCCGAGAACTCGTCAGGGGAGCGGACGTCGACGAGATTCTTGGTGCCGATCGCCGAGATCACTTCCTCGCGGAAAGCGCGGATGGTGTTGTCGGGGGCCTTGGCCGAGTAGCTGGTGGCGGGCCGCGCGACAGCGTCGGCCGACAGCGGGCGGCCGTCGAGCTCCCACTTCTTGCGTCCGCCGTCGAGCAGCTTGACGTCCTCGTGGCCGTAGAGCTTGAAGTACCAGTATGCGTAGGCCGCGAACCAGTTGTTGTTGCCGCCGTAGAGCACGACAGTGTCGTCGTTGCCGATGCCGCGATCGCTCAGCAGCTTCGAGAACTGCTGGGCGTCAACGAAATCGCGCTTGACGGGATCCTGGAGATCTTGCTTCCAGTCCAGCTTGACCGCACCGGCGATATGCCCGGTGTCGTAGGCGCTGGCGTCTTCGTCGACCTCGACGAAGACGACCTTGGGGGTATCGAGATTGCTCTCGGCCCAGTCGGCGGAGACCAGGACGTCGGAGCGAGCCATGAAGTGGATCCTTTCGGTTCTTTGGTGTCGTGCAGGCTTATGCGGGAGTGCGGCGCAGTCGGGCCGCCAGCGGGTAGAGCTGGCAGCCGAGGCAGATGCCGAACGCCGCGTTGAGGAACGCGGCGAAAAGTGCGAAGGCAGTGGCGATCACACCGAGCAGGGGAGCGCCGAGGGCGAATCCGGCGACACCCGCGACGGCGAAGACCAGACCCACAAGTTGGGCAAACTTCAAGGGCGGCACCGGTTCCCGTTCGGTGACCGGACTGAGCCGGGGCGCCACGAGCGTGGCGAAGATCCGGCCGTAGGGATGCTTGCGGGGGCCGCCCACCGCCCCGATGGCGAACACGACGGCCTGAAGGCCGAGCAGAATCGCCGCGGCGACAGAGCTGACTGCCGACACCACGAGTACCGCGATGAGCACTGCGGTGGTCACCCACGCCGCGAATCGCGGACCGCGGACGTCCACCTGGGCGGGACCGGTGTTGGTGGTGATCGTGGTCGACATGGGTCTACTCCTGTTGCTGGGATGGGCTGGGTGGAGACATGCCACTAGGGGCCTGCTCCGAGCGGCGACGCGAAAAGGCGCGGCTACTCAGCAGCTACAACAACAACAGCAACAACCCGCGACGCGGCACAGATCCACTGCACGGCGCTTGGTGAGCATGAGCTCGAGGCGGGCGGACACGGCAGTCATGCTACCCAATGACACCGGTCTTAAGCCAATAGAGGCTCGAGGGCCGACCGCAGGTCAGCCACCTTGGGCACTCCCGATGTGCGGTACCGCTGGCGGCCCTCGGCGTCGAAGATGAACGTCGTCGGCAATGACAGCACCGAAAGCTTGCGCGCGGCAGCCGGGTTGGCGTCCATATCGATCTCGACGTGAGCTACGTCACGCATCTCGGCGCTCACCTGGTTGACCACCCGACGCACCCCGGCGCACGGACCGCACCACACCGCACTGAAGTGCACGATGGTCGGCCCGGTGCGCGACAGACCCAGGTCGCTGGTGTCGATGACGTCCGGATCGGCGTTGTGGCGCAGCACGCCGGAGCGGCGGCGGTGCAGCACGCCTGCGATGGCGGCGACGCCCAGTGCGGCCGCGATCGCCGCGACCACGGTGACGAGTGAAGAGGTCATGGTTGTGTGAACCCGTCCAGGCGGATGGTTACTCCCTCGGCGATGCCTTCGATGATGATGTCCGAGCCGCGGGCACCTTCGGTAGTGGGGCGAACCCCGAACGGGAGCTTCTGACCGGGCAGGCTGCCACTGAACGCCGCCAGCACCGCGGCTCGCTTGTCCTCGGGGACGTCCTGATCCGCGGAGCCGGGGCCCATCTGCAGGCCCGTTGCGGTGAACACCAATGTGGTCTGCTCGTCGCCGGCGATGGACAGGTCGACGGCCACGCTGACCGTCTTGTCGAATCCGGCCTTCTTCGGGGTTCCGGTGAACACCAGGCCCTTGTTGCCGGAGATGCCCGACTCGGTGGTGCCGCCGGTGGCGTCATTGGTCTCTCTCGACGGAGCTTCGACCATCAGGTCCTTCATGCCGATGAAGCGGCCCAGATGCGAGGAATCGATGATGATCCGGCTCTCCAGCTTGCCGACCGGAAGATCGGCGTCCGGCCTGATCAGCCAGGACGCGTCGGTGAGGTTGATGTCGTGCAAGGTCGCTTCCAGGGAGGCTTTGCCCGTGACGGCGTGGTCCACCCCGTTGGCCTTGATCTCGATCTCGTCGTAGTGGTGCCGCATGGCCTGGCGGATGAACGGGAAACCCAGAATCGCCACCGACGGGTCGAAGGACAGCCCGGCGACGCTGCGAACCGTCCTGGCCAGCCGGTACTCGGCGTAGATCGTCGCGCCGAAGTCGGCGCCGACCGCCCCGATGACCACCGCAAGGAGCGTGGTACCGAGGGCTATCAGCAGCTTCCGCACCTGCACATTCTGGCCTACCGGGAGCGGATACCCGTCGACTGATTAGCTCAGATCGGCTAAATGGCAGGTCGCGGGTTAAAGTTAGTCGACCCATGGTCGTAACGACCATATGTCGCCCATGAGTCTGGTAGGTCACCGCGACGGTGCTGTCGATGTTGGCCCATCCAGAGCATTGGAGAAATCTGTTGGACCTGCTGCTTCTGACCGTCGACCCGCATCCGGAGTCGGTGCTGCCGTCCTTGGCGCTGCTCGCACACACCGTGCGGTCGGCCCCGACGGAGGTTTCGTCGCTGCTGGAGGCAGGCAGCGCGGACGTGGCCATCGTCGACGCACGCACCGATCTGGCCGCCGCGCGGGGACTGTGCCGGCTGCTCGGCACCACGGGCACCTCGGTCCCCGTGGTGGCGGTCGTCAACGAGGGCGGTCTGGTCGCGGTCAACGTCGACTGGGGCCTGGACGAGATCCTGCTACCGAGCACCGGACCCGCCGAGATCGACGCCCGGCTTCGCCTGCTCGTCGGTCGACGCGGCGGGGCGGCCAGCCAGGAGAGCGCGGGCAAGGTCAGCCTCGGGGAACTGGTCATCGACGAAGGCACCTATACGGCGCGGCTGCGCGGGCGTCCGCTGGACCTCACGTACAAGGAATTCGAGCTGCTCAAATACCTCGCACAGCACGCCGGACGGGTGTTCACCCGGGCACAGCTGCTGCAGGAGGTGTGGGGTTACGACTTCTTCGGCGGCACCCGGACCGTCGACGTCCACGTCCGGCGGCTGCGCGCCAAGCTGGGCCCGGAGTATGAATCGCTGATCGGAACGGTCCGCAACGTCGGTTACAAGGCTGTTCGTCCCGCCCGGGGCCGGCCGGCAGCCGTGGAGTCCGACTACATCGAGGACGACGACGCCGACGGCTTTGACGGCGAGGATGTCGCCGACTCCGTGCGCGAGGCACTGCACCCCCTGCGAAGCCAGTGACCGGACCGCAGTGGCGGACCAGCCTGTCAGCAGGTGATCAACAACAGGTCCGCGAGCTGATCGACGCCGCCACCCGGGCCGACGGCGTCGCCCCCGTCGGTGAGCAGGTTCTGCGTGAGTTGCCGTATGAGCGCACCGGGCACCTGCTGGCGACCGACGCAGACGCCGTCGTCGGCTATCTGAACCTCGCACCGGGCCGTGACGACGCCGAGGCGATGGGGGAGCTGGTCGTGCACCCTCGGGTCCGCCGCCGCGGTGTCGGATCGGCTCTGCTGAACCTCGCCACCGAACGCACCGGCGGCCGGGTGCGGTACTGGGCGCATGGCACCCTGGCTGGGGCCAAGGCGGTCGCCGAGGCACAGGGGATGACTGCGGTCCGCGAGCTGATGCAGATGGGCCGAACGCTGCGTGACGTGCCCGACGCCGTCGTTGCCGACGGCGTCACCATCCGGACCTACGCCGGCCCGGCCGACGATCCCGAACTGTTGCGGGTGAACAATGCCGCCTTCTCCTGGCATCCGGAGCAGGGCGGCTGGGGTGAGGCCGAGATCAGTGGGCGCCGCGCCGAGGCCTGGTTCGACCCCGAGGGTCTGTTCCTGGCGTTCGACGACGCCACCGGAGCGCTCCTGGGCTTCCACTGGACAAAGGTGCACGCCGAGCATCCCGGTCTCGGCGAGGTGTACGTCGTGGGGGTGGATCCGGCCGCGCAGGGACGCGGCTTGGGCCGCACGCTGACGCTGGTCGGCATCGGGCATCTGGCGCGGCGCCTCGGCGGGCATGGCGACCCCTCGGTGATGCTCTACGTCGAGGCCGACAACACCGCGGCGGTGACAACCTACGAGCGGCTCGGCTTCGTCGTGAGCAACGTCGACACCGCCTACGCACCGGCCTCGACCGCCCGAATCGACGGCGGCGACACTCACAGCTGATGCGCGGCTGCGCGCAACGCTACGTTCACCAACCTGTTCACCCCGCGTTCATCTTCTCAACGGGTTCCGTCCACCACCGGCGCATAACTTCCGGAATGACGCGTGCGCCCCTGTCCGGGGCGGACCGAGCTACCTCGAGAAAGTGGGATAGGTGAATCTGAACAGGTTTGGCAAGGCGTTCTTCGTAACCGTGTCTGCGACGGCCATCACCGGGTTGACGCTCACCGCATGCGGAAGCGACAACAACGCCGGGTCGTCCTCCTCGACCGCCGCGTCGGGATCGTCGGCCTCCTCCGCTGATTGCGGCGGCAAGAACTCGCTGACCGCCGAGGGCTCGACCGCCCAGCAGAACGCGATCGCGGTGTTCAACCAGGTCTGGGGCCAGAAGTGCCCGGGCAAGAACCTGTCCTACAACCCGACCGGCTCCGGTGCGGGCGTCACCCAGTTCATCGCTGGCCAGGTCGATTTCGCCGGCTCGGACTCGGCGCTGTCGAAGGATCAGCCGGACCAGGCCGCCAAGCGCTGCGGCGGAAACCCGGCGTGGAACCTGCCGCTGGTCTTCGGTCCCGTCGCGCTGGCCTACAACCTGCCCGGTGTGGACAAGGTCGTCGTCAACGGCGACGTGCTGGCCAAGATCTTCAGCGGTGGCATCACCAACTGGAACGACCCGGCCATCGCCGCATTGAACGCCGGCGCGACCCTGCCGGACCAGAAGATCACCCCGATCTACCGCTCGGATTCCTCGGGTACCACCGACAACTTCCAGAAGTACCTGACCGCTGCCGCTCCGCAGAGCTGGACCAAGGGCGCGGGCAAGGAGTTCCAGGGCGGCGCGGGCGAGGGCGCCCAGAAGTCCGCCGGTGTGATCCAGGCCGTGCAGGCCACCCCCGGGTCGATCGGCTACGTCGAGAAGGGCTTCGCCACCCAGGCCGGTGCTGCCGTGGCGCAGATCGACACCGGTTCAGGTCCGGTGGAACTGACCGACGACACCGCGAAGAAGGCCATCGACTCCGCGAAGT
Source organism: Mycobacterium sp. NBC_00419 (assembly GCF_036023875.1). Taxonomy (NCBI): domain Bacteria; kingdom Bacillati; phylum Actinomycetota; class Actinomycetes; order Mycobacteriales; family Mycobacteriaceae; genus Mycobacterium; species Mycobacterium sp. NBC_00419. The sequence continues at coordinate 2,037,964 of NZ_CP107931.1, read as the reverse complement.
TCAAGGCCGAGGGCAACGACCTCGTGCTCGATCTGGATTCGATCTACGCCACCAAGGAGGCGGGCGCCTACCCGCTGATCCTGGCGACCTACGAGATCGTCTGCTCCAAGGGCTACGACGCCGACACTGCTGCCGCGGTGAAGTCGTTCCTGACGGTGGCCGCCAACTACGGCCAGGACGGTCTCCCGGCCGCCGGCTACGTGCCGCTGCCTGATGCGTTCAAGCAGCGTCTGCTGACCGCAGTCACCGCAATCCAGTAGTAGCGCTGGCGAGGTAGGTCGATTGCGGTGACGATGGAGAGATCAGTGAGCGATGGGGTAGACGTGACCACACCTAATCCGGCAGATGCGGGTTCGGGTGAGGTCGTCGCGGCGCCGATACCCGAGAAGCCCGCGGTGCCGACGGATCCTTCGGGTCACTCCAAGGTGCGGCCCGGGGACGCGATCTTCCGAGGCCTCTCGGAGGGCGCGGGCATCCTGATCATCGTCATGATCGCCGCGATCGGCTTCTTCCTCGTCTGGCGTGCGGTGCCGGCGTTGCAGCGCAACGAGGTGAACTTCTTCACCTACGGCGGGAACTGGATCACCACCGACACCTCGAAGATGACCTTCGGCATCTTCGACCTGATCCAGGTCACGGTGTTCGTCTCGCTGTTCGCTCTTGTCCTGGCCATGCCCGTCGCGTTGGGTATTGCGATCTTCTTGACGCAGTACGCTCCGCGGCGGGTGGCCGGGCCGCTGGGCTACATGGTGGATCTGCTTGCTGCGGTGCCGTCGATCATCTACGGCGTCTGGGGCATCTACGTGCTGGCCCCGGTGATCAAGCCCTTGGCGATGTGGTTGAACGGAAACCTCGGGTGGCTGTTCCTGTTTCAGACAGGGAACGCGTCAGTGGCCGGTGGCGGCACGATCTTCACCGCCGGCATCGTGCTGGCGGTGATGATCCTGCCGATCATCACCGCGGTCGCCCGGGAGGTGTTCGTCCAGACACCTCGTGGCCAGATCGAGGCGGCGCTGGCGCTGGGCGCCACTCGCTGGGAAGTCGTACGGACGACCGTGCTGCCGTTCGGGCTGTCCGGTTACATCAGCGGCGCGATGCTGGGCCTCGGCCGCGCACTCGGTGAGACGATCGCACTGTTGATCATCCTGCGTGGAACCCAGAAAGCGTTCGGCTGGTCGCTGTTCGACGCCGGCTACACGTTCGCCAGCAAGATCGCCTCGGCCGCTTCGGAATTCAATGACCAGTACAAGGCCGGCGCCTATATCGCAGCGGGCTTGGTTCTGTTCATCCTGACGTTTGTCGTCAACTCGCTGGCCCGTGCCGCGGTTGCCGGAAGGGGTGCCCGATGACCTCCACACTGGACCGACCGGTCAAGGCGCCCACGTTCCAAGGTGTGAGCTTGCGCCGCAAGGTGGTCAACAACACCGCCACGGTGCTGGTGTCGGCGTCGGTGGCTGTTGCTGTGGTGCCGCTGCTGTGGGTGCTGTACGCGGTGATCTCCAAGGGCTACAAAGTCGTTCTCGACAGCACCTGGTGGTCCAACTCCCAGGCGGGTATGACGGCGTTCGCAGCCGGCGGTGGCGTGTACCACGCGCTTATCGGCACGCTGCTGCAAGGTCTGGTCTGCGCTGTCATCTCGATCCCCATCGGCGTGTTCACCGGTATCTATCTCGTCGAGTACGGCGGCGGCACCAGGCTGGGCAAGATCACCACGTTCATGGTGGACATCCTCACCGGTGTGCCCTCGATCGTGGCGGCGCTGTTCATCTACGCCCTCTGGGTGGCAACGCTCGGCTTCCCGCGCTCCGGCTTCGCGGTGTCGCTGGCACTGGTGTTGCTGATGATCCCAGTGATCGTCCGCTCCACCGAGGAGATGCTGCGCATCGTGCCGATGGATCTGCGCGAGGCCAGTTACGCCCTCGGTGTGCCGAAGTGGAAAACCATTGCGCGCATTGTTATTCCGACGGCGTTGTCGGGCATCGTCACCGGCATCATGCTGGCCTTGGCCCGCGTGATGGGCGAGACCGCGCCACTACTGATCCTGGTCGGCTACTCGCAGGCGATGAACTTCGACATGTTCGGCGGCTTCATGGGGTCGCTGCCCGGCATGATGTATGACCAGACCTCGGCCGGAGCGGGTGCCAACCCGGTTCCCACTGATCGGCTTTGGGGCGCGGCCCTCACGCTGGTCCTGCTGATCGCGATCCTGAACATCGGCGCGCGTTTCATCTCAAAGTTCTTCTCTCCCAAGAAGGTGTAGGAATACCTGATGGCCAAGCGGCTTGATCTCAAAGACGTCAACATCTACTACGGTGCGTTCCACGCCGTCGCCGACGTGTCGCTAGCGGTTCCGCCGCGCAGCGTCACCGCATTCATCGGGCCCTCCGGCTGTGGCAAATCCACGGTGTTGCGCTGCCTCAACCGCATGCACGAGGTCATCCCCGGCGCATACGTCAAGGGCTCAGTGCTTCTCGACGGTGAGGACATCTACGGCTCCGGCGTCGACCCGGTGGGTGTTCGCAAGACCATCGGTATGGTCTTCCAGCGCCCGAACCCGTTCCCCACCATGTCGATTCGCGACAACGTGGTGGCCGGACTCAAGCTGCAGGGCGTGCGCAACCGCAAGGTGCTCGATGAGACCGCGGAGCGTTCACTCAAGGGTGCCAATCTGTGGAACGAGGTCAAAGACCGGCTCGACAAGCCCGGCGGCGGTCTGTCGGGCGGTCAGCAGCAGCGGCTGTGCATCGCCCGTGCGATCGCCGTGCAACCTGACGTGCTGCTGATGGACGAGCCGTGCTCGGCGCTGGACCCGATCTCGACGCTGGCCATCGAGGACCTGATCGCCGAACTCAAGCAGGACTTCACGATCGTGATCGTCACGCACAACATGCAGCAGGCCGCGCGGGTCAGCGACCAGACGGCATTCTTCAACCTCGAGGCCACCGGCAAGCCGGGCAAGCTCGTCGAGGTCGACAACACCGAGAAGATCTTCTCCAACCCGAGCCAGAAGGCCACTGAGGATTACATCTCCGGCCGCTTCGGTTAGCCACTGCCACACAATGAAAGAAGGGCTGCCGCGGAATGCGGCAGCCCTTCTTTTCGGTGTAGCTCAGTACGTCGGGATCTCTTCTTCCTCGGGCAGCCGGCCGGTCACCTGGAAGATCACCCGGCGGGCGATCTCCACCGCATGGTCGGCGAAGCGCTCGTAGAACCGCCCGAGCAGGGTCACGTCGACCGCCGCGGCGACGCCGTGCTTCCATTCCCGGTCCATCATCACGGTGAACAGGTGGCGGTGCAGGTCGTCCATCGCATCGTCTTCTTCGCGGATGCGGCGGGCCTTCTCAGGGTCGCGTGACAGCAGTACCTCGCGGGCACTGTTGCCCAATTCAACTGCCACACGGCCCATTTCGGCGAAGTAGCCGTTGACCTCTTCGGGAAGCGTGTGTTGCGGGTGCCGCCGGCGGGAGATCTTGGCGACGTGCAGAGCCAGCGCGCCCATCCGGTCGACATCGGCGACGATCTGGATAGAACTGACGATCGCACGCAGGTCACCGGCCACCGGCGCCTGCAGGGCGAGCAGTACGAAGGCCGCTTCCTCGGCGCGGGCACTGGCCGCCGAGATCTGCTCGTGGTCGGTGATGACCTGTTCGGCCAGCACCAGGTCGGCCTGCAACAGCGCCTGGGTGGCGCGCTCCATCGCCACGCCGGCCATCCGACACATCTCGGCCAGCTGGTTGTTCAGAGCATCGAGTTGCTCGTGGTAAGCGGTCCGCATACGGTCCACCCTACTTTCAGACGGTCACCCAGTATGGCCCGAGTCGGTGAACGAACGGTGAATGGAAGCACACGCGGTCTGCGCGGCTATTCGCAGGTGACGTCCGCGCCGTTGGTGACGGTGAGGTCCTCGGGCAGCTGGGTGGGGGTGCTGCTGGAGTCGTGGCTGACCTGCACGCTCACCGCGGAGCCGCTCGGCGGGGGCGCGGCGACGGTATCGAAGTTCGAACCGAGCACCACCTGAACCGTCTGACCAAGGCCGTCGACCCGCTCCATCGCCGCGTTCGGGAAGGCAGCGGCGACGGTCGCGGCGGCCTCTTCGTTGCCCGCCGAGAACATCACGGTGGTGCCGCTGACGGTGCCGTCGTAGTCGTCGGGTTCGAGCACGTTGAACCCGTGCTCCTGCAGCGCCGCCGCGGCATTGGCGCCGAGCCCTTCCTGGCCGGTGGCGTTGGACACCTGCACGGTCACGTCTGTGGGGTTGGTCGTCACGGCGTTGACCAGCTCGGTCTGTGTCGTCTCGACGGGCTTTTCCGCGGTGGCGCTCGGCGCGGCCTCCTCGGCCTTTTTGGCCGCCGTCATCGGGCTGGTGGTTGCGTTGGTGTCGTTCTCGCCGGGCAGCGGATCGTCGTTGATGATCGCGTCGAAGAGCGCCCGGATGTCCTCGGTGCGGGGCTCCTCGTTGCCGTCGGCGTCGGTGATGCCGGTGGTCGGCACGGTGACGAAGGTGATCCGGCCCGCGTTGATGCCCTGCAGCGACTGGCCCAGGTCAACGAGGTCCTTGGTCCGGACGTTGTCGACGTAGGTGTCGTCGATGAACATGTTGACGACGTTGTTCAGCTTGCTGAGGCTGAACAACGTGTCCTTGGAGATCATCGAGCGCAGCAGCGAGGACAGGAACAGCTGTTGGCGCTTGATGCGCCCGTAGTCGCCATTGACCTCGGTGGTGACTTGGCGCGCCCGTACGTAGTTCAGCGCGGTGTGCCCGTCGAGGGTCTGGCGCCCGGCGCTGGCCAGGACGGTCCCGAGTTCGTAGTCCTCCAGCGGCGTGGTGCTGCACACCTCGACACCGCCCAGGGCGTCGACCATCTTGGAGAACCCGGCGAAGTCCACAGCCATGAATCGGTTGATCGACAGGCCGGACATCTTTTGAATGACCTTGACCAGGCACTTCGGGCCGCCCAGGGCATATGCCGAGTTGATCTTGGTCTCGGTGTAGCGCCAGTCGTCGCTCCACTCGCCGGTGTTCTGGTCGTACACCGGGCCGTACTCGCCGGTTTCGGAGTTCCAGGCCTGACATTTCATCGGGGTGATCGCCAGATCGCGGGGGAACGACACCGCCACCACGCGTTTTCGGTCCGCTGGGATGTTCACCAGCATGATCGTGTCCGAGCGGGCACCTTCGGCGTCGGCCGTGCTGCCGGCGCCCATCTCGCCGTTGGCGCCGGTGCGGGTGTCGACGCCGACGATCAGGAAGTTCTCGTCGCCGAACTGGGCGTTGGGGTCGAGGATGTCGTGCGAATTCGGATCCAGGGCGGCCACATTGCGCAGTAGATCGTTCTTGGCTGACTGCCACTGCCAGGCTCCACCGGTCAATGCCAGGGCGGCCACCGCGAACAGCGCCGCTGCTGACCGGCCGGCCAGTATCACCGGCTTGCGTGACGTGGTCTTCTTCGTCTTTTTCGCTGAGCGTGCCTTGGCCGTCTTGCCCGTCTTGCCCTGCACAGTGGCAGGAGGTGGCGGTGCGGCGGGCGCCGGGCTGGGGTCGGCGGCCAGCGTCCCACGGGCGCGGTTGAGCGCTTCGAGGTCGGGCAATTCGTCGGCGTAGGCCGCCGCTAGGACCGGGATGGGCTCGGTGCGGTCCGCGGAGTTGTCGGGCGGTCCGGCGGGCTGCTCTGCCCGGCGCCGGGCGGGACCACCAGGCGCAGACGCCCCGGCCACCTTGGCGATCAGGTCCGCGACTGGGACGCCTTCGGTGTGGTTACCGGACGGGGCAGGGCCGGTCTTCGGCGCCTCGGGGGCACGGTGTGAGGCGGCGGCGCGCTCCCAGGGTGTGCGGCTCTGCGCTGGTCTCGGTGTGCGGGTGATGCGCTCGTTGCCCTCGGGCTCAGAACCGCGGTGCTGGCCAGGAGTGGCGTTATCGCCGTCACTCATGTTCCAGTCGCCTCCGACTCTGGGGGGTCTTGCGCGTCGTCGCGCGTACACAGCCGTGGTGCACGTGTCTCGGCACCTGGGTGAGGATCGCCGCTGTGCGGCGCCACAACCGTCCTCTGTCTTCTAGCAGCATTCGCCGCGGGTCCGCCAGTCCGGCGGCACACGACAAGATCCCTATCGTACTGAGACAACGTGTGGGACCGCTAGCTCGCCCAGATGTCGGGACCGTCTCGAATCAGCCACCCGAGTTCATGACATCGGCGCCCGCGGGCACCGTGCAGTCGTCCGGATCGTCGAGCCAGCGTTCGGGAAGCGACACCGACGCGGCCGAGCCCTGACGGCCCCGGGGTCCGGTCGCCGCCGCCGGGAACGGCACCTCGCGGTCGAGTTGCTCGAGCAGCCCGTCGAGCTCGTCGAGGGTCTTGACCAGCGCCAATGCCCGGCGCAAGTCGGCGCCTGCCGGAAAGCCGTGCAGATACCACGCGATGTGCTTGCGCATATCGCGCATACCTTTGTCCTCGCCGAAATGCTCGGCCAGGAGCCGGCCGTGACGGCGCATGATGTCGGCCACCTCACCGAGAGTGGGCGGGGTGGGCGTGGGTGAGCCGGTGAACGCCGCGGACAGTTCGGCGAACAACCAGGGCCTGCCCAGGCAGCCTCGGCCGATGACGACTCCGTCACACCCGGTTGCGGCCATCATCGCCAGTGCGTCGTTGGCCTCGAAGATGTCCCCGTTGCCCAGCACCGGGATCGAGTGCACGGCCTCTTTGAGGCGTCCGATCTGTTCCCAGTCTGCCGTACCGGAATACCGCTGAGCTGCGGTGCGGGCGTGCAGGGCAACGGCGGCGGCGCCCTCCTGCTCGGCGATGCGACCGGCGTCGAGGTGGGTGTGGTGGGTGTCGTCGATGCCGATGCGGAACTTCACCGTCACCGGGACCGAGGTGCCCTCGGTTGCGCGGACGGCGGCTGCCACGATCTGGCCGAACAGCCGCCGCTTGTACGGCAGGGCGGCCCCGCCGCCGCGGCGTGTGACTTTGGGCACAGGGCAGCCGAAGTTCATGTCGATGTGGTCGGCAAGGTCATCTTCGACGATCATCCGGGCCGCCTCATAGGTGGTGGCCGGGTCGACGGTGTAGAGCTGCAGTGAGCGCGGGGATTCCTGGGGCGCGAACGTCGTCATGTGCATGGTCACGGGGTGACGCTCGACCAGGGCGCGGGCGGTGACCATCTCGCAGACGTAGAGACCGCTGACAGTGCCGGCTCTGGTCTCTTCCAGCTCGCGGCACAGCGTGCGGAAGGCGACGTTGGTGACTCCGGCCATAGGCGCCAAGACGACCGGGCTACGGAGGGCGAAAGGCCCGATCCGCAGCCCGGTGGTGGCTGGTGAGGTGTCGACTATGTTGCCGCCCCGGCCAGTGTCTTGGCAGCGCGCTTCTCAGCCAGCCGCGCGTCGCGCTCCAGCTTGCGGGCTTTCGCGTCCTCGAACTTGTCGCAGGTCTCTTCGAGTTCCTTGATCAGCTCGGCGAGGTCGTCGCGCATCCTGGCGGCTTCGCCGGTGAAGTCCTCGCGCTCGAAGATGCGCCATTTCTTCAGCACCGGCATCACGACGTCGTCGAGATGGATACGCGGGTCGTAGACGCCACCCATCGCGATGATGACGGCCTTGCGGCGGAAGTCCGGCACCGTGTAGCCGGGCATCCTGAAGTTGCGCAGTACCCGGTGCAGAGAGTGCATCGCCTGGTTCGGCGCGATGGCGAAGCTGGCTTCGCTGACGTCGCGGTAGAAGATCATGTGCAGGTTCTCGTCGTTGGAGATCCGCGCCAACAGCTGCTCGGCGACAGGCTCCTGGCAGGCCTTGCCGGTGTTGCGGTGCGAGACGCGGGTGGCCAGCTCCTGGAAGCTGACGTACATCACCGAGTCGAAGAGGCTCTCGGCGAACAGGTCACCCTGCTGGTTCTGGCCCGGCGAGAAACCGCGGGTCATTTGCTCCACGCGCAGCTCTTCGAGCTCGATCGGATCACAGTTGCGGGTGACCACCAGGTAGTCGCGGATCGAGATACCGTGCCGGTTCTCTTCGGCGGTCCACCGGTTCACCCAGTAGCCCCACGGGCCGTCGGTGGAAAAGTTCATCGCGATTTCGCGGTGGTAGGCGGGCAGGTTGTCCTCGGTCAGGAGGTTCTGCACCATCGCGGTGCGGGCGACTTCGGACAGCTGAGCCTGGTCGGGATGCCAGTCCTGGCCGCCGAGGGCGTAGTAGTTCTTGCCGTCCGACCACGGGATGTAGTCGTGTGGGTTCCAGTCCTTGAACATCGACATGTGGCGGTTGATCAGCTTCTCCGCCACGGGCTCGAGCTCGCGAAGCAGTTCGAGGTCGGTCAGGTCTTGCGACATGAACCCTCCAGTTATCTGTTTCCAGTAGTTGCATCAATATATCTGTGTATCCCGGTGACATTCAAGTTGCTGACGCCGGTGAGTCGTTTCTGGCGTAGCGATCGGGTGCCGGCGGTAGAGTCTCGCTTGAGTCGGTTGGGGACCGACCAGTGCTCATCTCAGGGGGGAACATGAGGCTGTTTTTGCTGGTCGAAAGATCTGCAGTCGCGTGTGTGCTGTTCGCGGCGGCGGCTCTGGGAGTCGGCGCTGCCAATGCCGCAGGACCCGACTATTCGGGCCAAACCTACGCAGACGCCTCCAAACAGATATCCAGAGGCGGCTCTACGCCGGTCATCGCGAGCGTCGTCGGCGACCAGCTTTCGACGGACGACTGCATGGTCGAATCTTCTTCGAAGGCCACCAATCTCGATTCGAGCGGAAGGTCCCGTGGCAGCGAGATCTTGCTTCACCTGAACTGCAATCAGGCGCTCGCCGCCCCCGGCAAGCCGGGCAATTCCGCGGCTTCTCCGGGCGGGCAGAAGGCGAAGCAGCAGCAGGAGCGGGATGCGGCAAACGTGAGGTACCTCAATGCGCATCCTGCGTACTGCACTGCCAATGCCGCTGACTGTAAAGAGATGTGTGACAAGGCCGGAGGGTGCTCCGACGAGGTCCTTCAAACCATCGGCTAGTGGTCGACGACCGCGTGCGTTCAGATCGATCGCGCCTCGCCGAGTACCCGTTATCAGGTCACGTACCGGTAGATCGTATTCATCAGGTTGGAGGTCAGATGGTTCGAGCAGCGGCCGTTGTGGTCGTCGCCATCACTATCGGATCGTTCCTCGGCATATGCCAGCCTGCCGCCCACGCTGACAACGAGTACGCCGGCCAGACCTACGGCGACGCATCGCAGACGATCCAGCAGAGCGGCGGAGCCGACACGATCGCCACGGTCGTCGGAGATCAGCTGCCGACTTCCCAGTGCCGGGTTACCGGCTCGCGGAGCGCCAGTTTCCTGGACGCCAGCGGAAGCAATCCTGGCGGACGAGTTTTGCTCGACCTGAACTGCAATACCGACCTGGCCTCTCAAGGCAACCCCGGTAACTCGGCGGCCAGCCCCGGGGACCGTCAGGCCCAGGAAGATCAACAGGCCCAACGGCAGGCTGAAGCCGAGCAGAACCAGGGCGATGAACTGTTGCAGTCCGGCGAGGTGCCTACAGTGCCGGGCCAGATTCCATAGCCTGCGGCCCCCAGCGCGCAAATCCCTGGTCCGGTGCCCCTGCGAGGTCCGCGCGAGTGGAGTACTCTTCCGTTTCTGAAGCCACAAGCGTTTCTCTAGTAAACGCACAGTAACCCTCAAGTCGGAGGTCGTTCAGACGTGAAGAAGCCCTTGGTCCTCGGCGTCGGCGCCGTTGGTGTTGCGGCAGCATCGTTCGCGGTCTTCGGCTCGGGTGTCGCCTCAGCGGTCAACGAGTACGCCGGACAGACCTACGCCGACGCAGCTCAGGCCATCAGCGATTCCGGTCAGTCCGCCACCATCGCAACTCGGGTGGGCAGCTTCCTGCCGACCGACCAGTGCACGGTCACTGGCTCGCGCAGCGCCAACTTCCTCGACTCCAGCGGAACCAGCTCCGGTGGGCAGGTGCTGCTGTACCTGAACTGCAACAACAGCTTCGCCGCCGCTGGCGTGCCGGGTAACTCGATCGGCAGTCCCGAGGGCCGCCAGGCGCGCTCGGACTACGAGGAGAAGCTTGCCGAGCAGCAGGCCGAGGCGCAGCAGAGCTCGTCGTCCGAGCTGCTGCAGGACGGTCAGGTTCCGGGTGAGGCCGGGCAGGTCGCCGGCGGTTAACCCGCTGCGCGACTGAGCAGCAGTTCCACGCAGTAGTCGATGAACTGCTCGCGCGAGGCGCTCAGCCGACCGTCGAGGTAGGCGGTGAACAGTGCCGTCAAAGCACCGATCAATCCGGTGGCGACCATGTTCTGCAGCGCCGGGTCGTCGATCTCGGTGAGCTTGCCCTGCAGAAGCTTGATGAAACTGGGCATCCACTCGGCTCCGGAATGGATGAGCACCGGTTCGACCTCGGGTGCCAGCAGCAGCACGCGTCCGCGAACCGGGTCGTCGACCATCAGTGCGACGAAGCGCTCCACGGCTTCGCGTGGGGTGGTTGCCGTCATCAGCGTCGCCATCGCCCGGCTGCACACGTCGTCGTACACGGCGCGAACGAAATCGTCTCGGTCACTGAAACTCTCGTAGAAGTAGCGCTCGGTGAGGCCGGACTGCCGGCAGACGGCCCGGACGGTCAGTGCCGGCCCGCCCGCATCGCCGAGCAGCGTCACGCCGGCGGCGATGAGTTCGTCGCGACGCAATGCCTGGCGATCCTGCAGCGGCACGCCCGACCAGCGTCCCCGTCGTTGACCCGACGTCACATGGCTCCTAAGCTCGTGATGACAACGTACGTAGTCAGATTGTGAAGGTCATCAGTTGAGTCAAGATACGTCCGAGGCGCACCCGGACACCACCGGCGATGAACCCGTGGCGTCGGGCTGCCCGGTGACCGCCGGCGCCTACGACGCTCCACCCGCTGCGCTCGGACCCGATTCGCTGACCTGGAAGTACTTCGGCGACTGGCGTGGACTCCTGCAGGGTCCGTGGGCGGGCTCGATGCAGAACATGCACCCCCAGCTTGGTGCGGCGGTCCAGGACCATTCGATCTTCTTCCTCGAGCGGCTGCCGCGCCTGCTGCGCTCGCTGTACCCGATCGGCGGCGTGGTGTTCGACGGTGACCGTGCGCCCGTGACGGGTGCGGAGATCCGCGACTATCACATCCCGATCAAGGGTGTCGACGAGCAGGGCAGGCGCTACAGCGCGTTGAACCCCGAGGTTTTCTACTGGGCGCACGCGACCTTCTTCATGGGCACCGTCTTGACCGCCGAGCATTTCGGCGGCGGGCTCACCGAGGACCAGAAACGCCAGCTGTTCGACGAGCACGTCACCTGGTACCGGATGTACGGGATGAGCATGCGGCCGGTGCCCGCGACGTGGGAAGACTTCCAGGCCTACTGGGACCACATGTGCCGAAACGTACTGGAGAACAACTGGGCGACCCGTGAGGTCCTCGACCTCTCGACGATGCCGAAGCATCCTTCACTGCATTGGATTCCGGATGCGGTGTGGTCGGCATACCTGAAGGTGATGGGACCGTTCGCGGTGTGGTTGACGGTCGGGCTCTACGACCAACCGGTGCGGGAGTTGATGGGCTACACCTGGTCGAAGCGTGATGAGCGCCTGCACCGGCTCTTCGGCCGAACGGTGAATCTGGCGTTCACGTTGGTCCCGGTGCGCCGTCGGATGCACCCGCGCGCACGGGCCGGGTGGGACCGCGCGACGGGTCGAATCCCGGCCGACGCGCCGCTGCTGCACACGCCCGATCGGAATCTCCCGCCGGTCGATCACCGGGACAACGGAATCCATTACTTGGGCGCGACCTGTCCCGTCCAGAAGGCGCCGTAGAAGTAACGGTCACGCTGAGAGGCTCAGCGCTGTCCGTCCGAGAAGGCCGTACACCACATCGCGTAGGTGGCGGCAACGGCGATGTCGTCGATCGCTTCCTCGTCGCCCCCGAGTTTTCGGACGGTATCGGCGATCGCGTAGCGCACGACATCGGTCGAGGTGACCCATGGGCTGTTCATAGCGCTCTCCTGACCGTCCCCGACCGGAAGTTCTGGGTGTGGTTACCCGTTGCTGAGAAACTTCACACATACGTGCGCAGAATCGTCATTTCCAGTTGGCGCCGGCGGTATTTAATTGACGCGTGTGTACCTCGCAAAGGTGTTAGTGGCCTGCTGCACTTGGTTTTTGGGGTAGTGGCGCTGAATTTGGGAAATTCTCGGGATGCTTGGCGGTGCCCGCTTCCGCGCTCGGTGACGAGTCGAATTCTTCCCGAAGGAAATTTAGCTGGCAGCGGTGGAAATCGATCCGGCTAACCCCGAGTAGCGGTGATTGGAGAAGTCGTCGGAAACGGATTCTCCGGCGCGGCTCGGCGCCGCACTGGCTGCCGAGCGGTGTCGCCTTCCGGCGGTGGTGCCCCCACCAGGGCTCGAACCTGGGACCTGCGGATTATAAGTCCGTCCGATGGGCTCTTTATCGTCCCTCCGTTAGGCAAGGCGGCGTGAGCCCAGAGGCGGCCGTGCTCACTACGGCCGTTGCGCGCAGGGAGTAAACTTGAAAACGCAACGAGCGAGCGTCAGCACCGTCACGAATTAGTTAACCCGTCAAATAAAGTGACCATCCCCATGTGCTGCTTAGCGGTCGAGCCCAGCTGACCCGTTACGTCTGCGACTTTCCAGTGATCGACGTCGATGCTGACCGTCGAGTCCTGATTGGCCTTGATCTCAACACCGAGTGCATGCAGGCCGTCGATCGTCGACTGCAACATGGGCGCCTTGATCACGATGTTCTTCTCGTTGTTCGTCGCGACTTCGACGTTGAGATCCTTCAGAAGGTCGTAGAGGGCCTGAGCGTTCTGGGTGGTTTCCATGTTGATCGGCGCGTTCTTCGGCACCGCGTCGGCCACGGTGTACAGCTCGGCTCGCGCCGTTCCGATGTCGATGCCGCGATTCGCTGCGAGCTGCTGCAATGTCGGGCCTGCAACCGCACCTCGCTGGCGCGCCTCGTCAATATCCTTGCGTATCGGCACGAGCTCTTGGGCGGCCAGAGCCGCGTCGCCTCCCTGGCTGCGGAGGCCCGATATCAGGGCATCTGCCACGGGCCCCCCGCGGCTCAGGATGGAGGCGAACTGCCCTTCGCTCATTCCGTGCATTGCTGGGGATCCGGGTTGTATCGACCCCACGATGCTTTTGACCCTCGCGGTGTCATAGCCACGGCCGCTCAGTGAATTGGGAATCTGCGCGAGCAGCTGATCAACCGAGGTGACCGCACCGATGTCGATGTTTCCGCCGAATGCCAGTAGTGAGTCGTTGAGCGAGTGCTGGCCGGACTCCGTTCCCGCCGCCGCAGCGCGGGCACGGCCAACCTGCAACTGGTACCTAGCTGCAGACTCCTGGATCCGTTGGCTTTCACGGTCCTCCTCGCCGAACTCGCGAGCGATCAATGCGGAACCACCACCGAGCAGCGCACCCCCAGCGGTGCCCCAAGGCCCGAGAATCGACCCGGCAACAGCACCACCGCCGGCTGATGTCAGGATGCCCAGCAGCTGCCCCCAGCCGTTTTCGCTATGTGCTGCACCGAGACCGGCGGCTGTTAGATCAATCCCCTTCAGCAGCCGGGGGTCACCGAGCTTGCCCAACACGCTCGCGAGGCCGCCGCTGCCCTTGCTCCCACCTCCGCGGGACCGGTCCCCGGGGGTGCTGTCGTTGCCGCTGCGATCGCCGAACAAGGAGGCGAAATCGCCCAATTCTGAAGTGATCTCCTCCGACTTCTGGTACCAGTCCAACGCGGTCTTCAGACTGTCCATCAACCCATCGGCCTTCTTGGTGGGTTGAGGATCAGATGCGATTACGGCATCCATCGCGTCTTTCAGACGGGTAAAGTCGGGCACGACAAGCGGAGCCGGGCTTGCTTTCGCGGGGGACGCCGGCGGCAGCTGCTGCACAGCCGGGGCGACCTCGCTGTGAATCTTCTGCGGAGCTGGCGCGCCTCCTGACGCCGGCGCGTATGACGCTGGCGGACACGCACACGCGAGTCCCGCACCAGGGATTTGCTTGGCCAGAGCCTCTAGCCGCAGGCGCGCAGGCCCGGTGTCGGCGTCGACAACGATCGTCAATCCCTCGGCCCGCTGCCGGGCACGCCACGCATCCATCTGCGCCTGCGCCCTACCCAGGGCGACATCCACGCCGAGAGTTATCCCGTTGCGCTGCTGCTGTTCCCGGAAGTGCTCAATCTCAGCACGTGCCTGCGCATTGTCAGCGGTGACGTTCAGCGCGAGGTCTAGACGGAGATTGCTCATGTCTGCATCGAGTTTGCGTTTGAACTCGCTGACGTCCGGTACGACCGTGACACGGGCCTCACCTGTGTTGTCCGTAGGCATTTTGGTCAGTCACCTCCAGGGTCGTCGTCGGTGTATCCCAGCGCCGCATCCATACGGCGGTCGGCGATCACCTTCTTGTTGTCTTTGATTTCGTCGATCGGCGTCGGCGGTCCGTCGAGGATCGGTAGCCCGTTCACAATGCGAATGTCGTTGCGCAGACCATGGATTTCGGTGCGAAGTCCGTCGAAGCCGGCAGCTTGCGGGCGAGGCTTGCGCGTTCCGTGCTGCATCTCTTCCCAGAGCTGCTGCCAGCGCCCCAGATGTCGTTTGTCCTGTGCTTTGGCGGCTTGCAGCCAGGTGCCCTCCGTGTTGGAGAGCATCTCGCAGTAGTTGTAGAACTGTTCCCACGGTTTGCGGCCGCGGACCCAGTCGCGGGCGTCGAATCCGCGGTTGGCTAGGTCTCGTTCGATGTCGTCCCAGTAGTTGTCGACGAGGTCAAGGATTTTGGGGCGCGCTCGGCCGCCTCCTCGTCATCGATGCGACCGCAACTGGGGCACACTCCGTTATCGGGGGCGGGCGGAAGGAACTCCGCCTTGATGTCGGGGATGAACACGTCCCACAGGCTCGGCTTGTCTTCGAAGTAGTCGATGACAGCCTCATAGGCGTCCCCGAAAAATGCACGCTCGTAATCCGCTGTCGCCGAAGCAATTTCGCCGTTGAGGTTGCTGACCTGTTCCTGGGCGGCTTCTGTCATCGACTTCCACTCGGCGTGAGCGGCTTCGTTGGCAGCGCGTTGCTCGTCGGTTGGGTCCTCGGGAAGGCTTGGGCTACCCAGGGTGGCACGGTCGATGGCGGATGCCAGTAACGAACGGAACACGTAGATCTTCTGCTCGGCGTTGTGCATCGCGGTGCGTCGGGTGCGAGTCGGGGGCTGAACGACGATGGTCTCGGTCACCGGATACGGCTGCGGATCGTTCGTCTGGGCGGCCAGCTCGAGTAGCCGCGCGGACAGTGCAGTGGATCCCTTGCGCGCCTTCGGTGTAGCCATATCCGCCTTTCGTGCAAAAGAATGGTCGACCGGGACCGTCCCCCGCCTTGGGGAGGGGGCGGGGGACGGTCGGTGTGGGGGCTATGCGCTGACGGTGACTGCAGTCTGCGCGGTGAAGCCGTTCCAAGATGCCGTGACGTTCGCGCTTCCGGTGGCCACAGCGGTGATCAAACCGGTCGAGGAGACAGTCGCCTTCGCCGGGGTGTCGGAGGTGAAGGTCGCCGATGCCGTGCGGTCCACGCCGTTGGAGTCCTTCACCAACAGCTGCTTGGTGTGGGTCGCACCGGCAGTGACGGTGACGGTGGCAGTCGCGGGTGTCACGGTGATGCCGGTGGCGCTCTTGTAGAGGCTGCCGTCGGCAACCGCCGCCGCCAGCAACGGGACGCCGGCGCCGCACATACCGAAGATCACCGGCAGACCGACTGCCGGATCGGTCTGGAACTCCAGTGTCACACCGTGCTCGAAGACGTTGGAGTCGGTGCCGGTGATGTCGGTGCGATCGCCGACCTCGGCCAGGTTGGCGATCCAGTACAGGAAGACGTCCTGGCCCTGGAACGAGTCCCAGGCGATGTAGACGCAGCGCCACTGGGTGCGGGCCGGCAGCTCAGGAATGCCGATCGTGAAGCCGCCCTTGTCCGAGACCGAGGAAACCGCCGATGGCGTGAATCCCCAGGAGTTCTGCAGATTGAGGAGCTTGATCTCCTGCGGCGTGTAGGTGATGCTCTTCTTCGACTCCGAGGCGAGCTTGCGTGTCGCAGATCCCTTGCCCGACGACATGATGTCGTTGATGGTGGGCTTGTTCGCGAGCTTGACGCCGGCCTTCTTCTCGTAGTTGCCGACCGTCTGGAACTGGGATGCGACGCCGACCTTCGCTAGGTCGATGCCACCGGCGGCGGCATCTTCGATGTTGAGCAACGCCGGTGAAGTACGCGGCGCCAACAGCACTCGGCCGTCGCACTGCGCGAGTTCGAGATCGGATTGTCCAGGCTGCCAAATGATACTCATGTGTGATGGGTTCCTTTCGGATGAGTTAGAGGCCGAATGCCTCGCGGTAATTTCCGAGACCCCCCGGCTTCCAGGTATGAAGCTTGAAGGTCACAGGGACGAGTCGTTCGTCCCTGATCCGTTCCGGGATCCATTGCGGGCAAACAAGTTCACCCACACACCCCAGCTTGTGCACGGTTCCAGGGACGACCCCGACCGCGTCGATGTACACGCCGAGGACCTGGCGAGTGAACTCGATCAGCTCCCAAGATTCCTCGCGAGACTGGGTGAACGCCGCGATTTGGACGCGGGGCTCATCGCGGTTCGCTTTAGGATTGACGTAGCCACCGGTTCGGTAGATCCGCAGGATCCCCTGCCCCGTACCCAAGATCCCCGCGATAGTGTCAGCGTCAGGCAGCCAGTAGCACTGGTGCACTCCGCCGAGGCCCGCGTCGGTGAACAAACCCTTCAGCAGGAGTTCGATGTTCGGATACCCGCCCTGGTAGTCGGCGGGATAGGTGATGGCCATCAGCGGTGTGGCGTCGGTCTGTTGTCAGACATCGGCGGTAGCCCTCCTGGAGCCGTCCGTTTCCCAGCATCTCGCCGTGGTGGAACCGTCGATTGGCGCGCCCTAGAGACGCTTGCGAGGGCTGAGAGTGTTTGTGGTGGAGCAGTTCTGGCGACCCGCCAGAATCGCTCGCTGAATCGCCATACCCCAGGCCAGCGTTGTGCTGCCAAATTCTGGGGGATTTGCGTCTACCGGGCTATGGGCACACGTGTAGCGCGCCCCCCTAGTCTGCACGAAATTCTGGCTGCGTCAATAGCGGCTCGGTCAGCGCGGCATGTCGGCTGCACGCTTTGCTCTACTCGAGGACGCTAGCTGGGGGCGGGAGACCGAGTTGCTCGCGGAGGTCGACGTGTTTGTCTGGTGCCCGGGAGTGGCCGCGCTGTTGGCAGGTGCAGCCGTAGTCCCTGATCACTTAGAGTGCTGGTGATCGAATGAGTTCGACTGCGCTGTAACAGTGTTGGGCATCAGCGGCACAGCATGTGGAGCTCGCCGCGGGAAAGTACGGGGGGTGGCTATGGTGGCACAGGGTGTTGATGTCGTCAGCCCAGGCGTTGATGATCCCGGCCTTGCGGCGGACTTCGTCGGTCGACGACGCGATGGCCCGCGGGAGAAGCAGGCTTGTGCCATTCACTTTGACACTGGTTCGGGACGGGGCTACTCAAGGGCGGCGTGGGGGTGCGCGTCGTACAAACGCTGATGTGCTACCAGAACCTGCCGACGACAGAGATATACACGCGCGTTCCGGGCCGCGTCGAGCGCAAGCCCTTTGACTGCTTGACCCGTTCAGAACCGAGCCTCTGGTGCCCGTAACGCTGAGTGAGCTGATACTCGGAGATGAGGTCAACCACTTCGATCACAGCAAAGCCATGGGATGGTTTAGGCCGTCAGGTCATGCACAGGATTGTCGCAGCAAAGTTTGGTGCACCGGCGTCGGTCGTGATGATGTGGAGCGTCGCGCCCCCGTTCGCGCACGCCAGTCCCGAGGATCCGTATGGCAATGATTGGGTTGCCATGGCGGTCGCTCCGACCGCGCCGGGTACACCGATGAGTTACGGCCTTGCAGGGACTCAGGAAGAGGCTGTTGGTATCGCCATGGATCTTTGCACTAAGGGCAGTGCAGGTCATCCTTGTTACGTGGTGTCCACTATCGAATACGGCTGCGTGGCCGCGGCAATCAACGAACGGACCGGGGCGTTTACCGGCGGGCGCGGCCCCGACGAGACCAGTGCAATACAGGAAGCGGCGGATAGAAGGCTACTCGACGCTGACCCAGAAGGCTTCAACGTGGCCGGGGTCCAGTGCTCGATACCGTTGACGCCGCCTCAGTAGTTCACCCACTCGGATGGCAACCACGCCAACAAGCGCCCAACAGCGATCCCAGCAACGTCACCTGATGGATTAGGCTACCTTCACAGATCCGCCAGCCACCGCTAATATTCGGTGATGACTAGGGCGATGGAACCTTCGCCGACCCTCTCGATCGAAACGCCCTGACAGGACAAGCCATGAATTTTCGCTTTGTCATCGCCACCGCATTGGTTGCTCTTAGCCTTGTCGTCGCACCAGCGGCTCACGCGACTCCACTGGTCGCCGGACCTCCCTGTCCACCAGGGACCTACGTCAATCTCAACGATATAAGTGGACCCTGCTTGTCAAACACACCTGGCAATGACTATTTGGCATACGCCGTCTCTGTCAGCGCCAATCGAACGTTCTGGGGCACGGGAGCCAGCGAACGCGAAGCGGACACTAGCGCGATGGTCGAATGTGCTGCCTCCACCAACTCTGCGTGCGATCTCATCGCGCATACGAGGAATGGCTGCATTGCAATTGCGTCCGGCGACCTGCCAAACAGTGAGGGTGTGATTCCGAGCGAGGCGGGGGTCGGCCCCTCCGCGGATGCCGCCTCGGCCGATGCCGTGGCCCGCCTACACGGTGGACAGGTATACGACCTCAATTGCTCCGGCTCATAAGCATAACCTTCGACCGGATTTCGGCAACAGGACAGTGATCCCTTCGCTGGACCTTGCATTAACATGTCGGCGGATAATCCATGCCGTGCCGTTTTGCCATCGTCACCTGCTCACAGTTAATTGTCAGCAGCATGTCTGGGACGGGGTATGGGAAAGCGTATAGGCGCGTTGTGGTGCGGTATCGGAGCCACGGCAGTGAGCTTGGTCGGTTGCGGGACGACAACCGAGCAACATCCTGCGACGGTGTCGACGGTCACGGTTGCGTCCAGCAGTCCGTCGGCCACCGAGGCAGCGACCGTCGCGCCGACGTCCACAACACGGCCCGGCGACATCACCGACCAAGACCGGGTGTTCCTAGCCCAGCTGCAGTCGTCGTCACAATGGTCATTCTTTTCCACCGTGGAGCGCGGCAGCCTGTTCGAGTCGGCACACATGGTGTGCAATAAGTTCGATACCGTCGGCAAGGTTGGCACCTTGCAGTGGATGCTCGATGCTGGTTTCAACATTGATCAGGCGACCCCCTTTATGGTCGCCTCGGCAATGGCCTACTGCCCGAAGAATTTATCTGGCGTCCAGTAGTCCGGCCCCAGATGGTCTGAACTCGCCCCCTACTGAAGGCCCGGGGGCGATCTTGACTCGCCCGCGGGTTTTACCCCAACTCCGGAGCCCGGCGTAGAGATACGGTTCGTACTTTGATCATGAGGTCGATGTTGTGGAGCTGGACGGCCGCGTCGGTCCAGAAGGGCGGGCGCGACTTCGATCCTCGGCCGCTACCGGTGTTGCTCTGCTGACCGAGTTCGACGGCCTCCTTGAGTTGGGTGTAGAGGCGGGCGTGGATGTGAGTGTGGTGGAAACGCTTATACGCCACCAGAACCTGGCGACGAGACGTATCTACACGCCTGTCTCCGAGCAGCGCCGAGCACAGCGCATTCGTCGGCTTGACCCGTTCAGAGTCGATCCGCTGGTTCCCGTAGCGCCGCGCATGCGTGAACTGATACTCGGAGATGAGGTCAACGACATCGATCCAACCCAGAGTCTGCTGCACGAATGGGTGACACCCTTATCTGATCGTGCGGCAGACCTTTTGCCCTCTGGTGGTTTGAAATGGCCGGGCTGGCGAAGGTGTCGAGGGCTATTCGACTCATCCAATGGATCAGCGCCGGTTGGCGCGAAGGGGCCAAATCGAGTCGGCGGTGGATGATCAGGGCTCGGGACATTCGGTGGCGTACACCTGCCCATTGCTTAGGGTCGCCAACGCGTTGGCTGAAGCAGCATCTGGGGTGGTGCCGACACCTGCTTGAACTGCGCCGGTAGTCATGTCAGTTGCGATTGCGACGCAGTTGTTATGCGTGCTTGCGACGATTTCACAAGCAGAGTTGGTCGTCGCAACACACCCGGCCATCGCGATACGGGTCGATTCCCGTTCGCTGATTCCTTTGCCTGCGTATGCGTAACCATTGTTCGCGACTGCAAAGGCCACGTAGTCATTGCCTGGTGTGTTTGGTAGGCATGAACTCAGATCATCGGGGTTCACGTGCGTTCCCGGCGGGCACTCAGGCGCGGCGACGAGCGGACTCGACTGAGCCGTTGGCGCGACGAGAAAGCTGGACGCAACCACTGCGGTGGTGATCGCCGAGCGACAAATCATGGTTTGTCCTCCGGGTAAGTGGTGAGAAGGTTAACGAAGGTGTCTTCGTCGTATTACCGGCGAATATTATCGCTAGGTACTGCCCCGGGTTCAGCGATATGGATCTTGTCGGCCAGCAGCCCTGGTAACCCGATCTGGGCGGCCAGCGCCATCACCAAGACCAGCCTGGCACACAACACCAGATGGTCTCCGTCGGACACCCCCGACGTGGCATTGAAGTTATAAGACAATTGCGCCGGAAGTGCCTTTCTGAACTCGGGCCGATTGTTGCGTAAGGAACACCAATCATCGCAGCTCAGAAGCATTCTCGTCATATCAACACCCGAACAAAAAGTACTCAGTGGAGGATCGAGGTTAAGCTATCGGGTCATGCACAGGATTGCCGCAGCAAATTTTGGCGTACTGGCGTCAGCCGCGATGATGTGGAACGTCGCGACCCCGGTTGCGCACGCCAGTCCCGAAGACCCGTATGGCAACGATTGGGTGGCACTCGCGATCGCCCCGTTCGCGCCGGGAACGCCGACGAAGTTCGGTATTGCGGGGACACAGGACGAAGCTGTGCGGATCGCCATGGACTTCTGCAACAAAGGCAGCTCTGGCTATCCATGTTACGTCGGGTCCACGACCGAATACGGCTGCGTGGCCGTCGTGATTAACCACCGGAGCGGGTCCTTCAGCGGTGGTCGTGGTCCCGACCTGAACAGCGCCATCCAGGATGCGGCCAACGGAACCGCCACCGATCCTGACCCCCATGGCTTCGAAGTGGCCGGGGCAAAGTGCTCCGAACCTTCGACACCGCCGACGTAGTCCACCTCGCCGGACCTTCGTCGCGGCAGTGACAGAATCTGAACTCACGAAATCGGCCTCCTCGCCGAGAGGCTGGGAGATGCGGATCTTAGCTTGAGCCAAAGCCGTCTGTAGCGGTTCGGTCAGCGCACCGTTTTGTCGTCGTACACTCTCAAGACCTACTCGAGGACGCCGGCCGGGAGCGGGAGGCCCAGTTGCTGGCAGAGGTCGATGTACTTATCGGGTGCCCAGAAGTAGCCGCATTGTTGGCAGGTGCAGCCGTATTCGGCGATCACTTGAAGCGCTGGTGATCGGATGAGTTCTCCTGCGCTGTCTCGTTTTTGGGCGGTGGCAGCGCCACAGCACGGGCAGGCCGCGGAGATGTATTGGACGTGGCTCTGGTTGAGCAGGGTGTCGATGTCATCAGCCCAGGCGTTGATGATGCCGGCCTTGCGGCGGACTTCGTCGGTATCTTCGACGGTCCATGTCTTGGCAGACAGTGTGCGAAGTTTGACGACGGTGGTGCCGGCGGATCGACACCAGACCTTGATCATGAGGTCGATGTTGTGGAGCTGGACGGCCGCGTCGGTCCAGAACGGCGGGCGCGATTTCGATCCTCGGCCGCTACCGGTGTTGCTCTGTTGACCGAGTTCGACGGCGTCCTTGAGTTGGGTGTAGAGCCCGGGGGCCTCAATGTAGGCGTTGTTCTGGTAGCCCGTGGTCGGTGTGATGAGCCGGTCGATAGCGCTGCGGAGCCTGTGGACGGCGGCGGGGAGGTTGGGGCGTCGTCCCGGCGTCGTGGCAGTCATCTTCCCTCACATGGTGATTGGGCTCGAGTTTCGGCAGTATCCTGACGGTCAGCCATCAGCAGCCACCACTAGCGATAGCCCGTGATCGCAAGGCCCGAGAGTTTCGTTGCCGGCGTAGTCCACACCGCTGATCCGTCCAAAGTCGTCACAGCCCAGCGGGCAGTTGTCGATGAGTCGCTGCCGCCGACGCCGTTCGAAATCGTTGGCAGCGGCCAGAGCGTCGTTGTGCTCGAGGCGATGTGTTTGCCACGCGTCGAAAGCTGTTCGGGCATTGGCGCAGTCGGAGCACTTGAGCCTGGTCCCGTACGGATGGTTGTCACAGAATCGTGATGGCGGCCCGTCGATGTGTGCGTCAATGTGGGCCCGTGGTGACGTACCCGAGTTACGTGACACACCAGTAGTTTTGGTGAATGACTCTGGTGGGAGGAACGGCTGTTCCGGTGATAGCGACTTGTACGTTCCGGCGGTGGAGTTGTTCACAGGATGCGTCGTTCCGGTGATGGGGTTGCCAACAGGAACAGCCGTTCCGGTGATCAAAGTGGGTACGACGATGCGATAGACGGCTGCTCGGGCGGCTCGCGGGTTTGCTGGAGCGGTTTGCTCGATAAGTCCGATGGTGCGGCCGCGCTCCAGCGCGCTGCGGACTGCACGCGTTGTGATAGAGCACATTTCGGCCAGGTTCGCTTCCCCGGGGTGGGCGTTGGTCCCGTCGCGGTAGTCAGAGAACGTCTCCAGAGCCAGCACAACAGTTTTCTGTGCGGCGGTGAGGTCCTCACAGCCGATCACCCGACGCACCCACTGTCGGCGCTGCTCGGGCGTGATAGTCATCCGCTCAGGCATTCGGCACGGCCTCCTGCAAGGTGTTAGCGATGCGGCGGCACCGGTATTCGATTACGCCGCAGGCTTTCCAGTACTCGAGCGTGGCGCCGATCGCGCGAACGTCGCGCTCGGTGAGGTCGTTGGTCGAGCCGATTGAGCGCCAGGTGATGAACGAACAGACCGCCAACCTGTGCGGACGGCGTTCGACCCCACCTTCACGGAAGAGCGCGAACATGCGGCGTACGAGCGGAGCCGGAGCGTTAGGTGCCATGTGCGGCGCAGGCTGCGCGGTTCTGCCGGCGCGTCACGATGACACCGCCGAGGCGGCTTTGGCGTACAGCGCAGCGATGAACGAAACCCACTGGCGGGCTTGGCTTTCGTCGGTGATCGCCACGGTTGCGGGGTGATCGACACCGGCAAAGTGCGCGATGTCGGGGAAGGTCACCAGGAACCACTGCGGCGACCCGTCGTCGTGGCGTTGTGCCAGTGATTCGAACGCGGTTATCACCGCCTGGCCGCCGACCATACCGTCAATGAACGGGTGGGAGACCGTGCTACCCGGTGTTCCAGTGAGTCCCTCGCGGATCTCAAAGGGCTCCTGGGCTACCGTGGAATACGACATCGGGTTCCTTTCACCTTGGGTTCCGGTGTCATTCGGAGGGTCGCCGGGCATGGCGGCCCTCCAGCTTTTTTCAGGTGGGGAAGAAGGGCCTGCCTGGCTGCTGTTGGCACTCGCTTCGGAGTTCCAGGCGCCACCCGCACATGTCGTCCGGGCTGGCAAGGTCACTGGAGCCAAGCGGACAGCTGCTCAACCCGTCCAGAGAGTCGAGCGGATCAAGGGGGGTGATCGCGCGATCTGGTGCCGACAGGTGTGTCATTGCGTCCACCACAGATCGTCATACCAATCGTCGATGTCGCGGTCGTCTGCCGAACGTGGCGGTGACTTTGCCTTCTGCAGACTTAAAGATGCGCCGAAGCCGATCCCACCCGCCAACATGAGGATGAACAGGGCTGTCACCAGCGCGCTGTTCACGCGCTGGCCTTCGTAGGCAGCAGGTCAGTCGGATCGACGCCGCAGAGAGATGCGATTCGGTAGATCTCATTCACGGTGAACGGCGCGACCCCGGCGAGGCGACGCGACATGGAGGACTGCGAGATGCCCGCTGCGTCAGCCGCTTCCTGCTGTGAAATCCGGTTACGGGCCATGATGGCGCGCACCTCGGCTGCTATCCCACCTGTCGGCGAATCGACCATGAAAGAGTAATTTACCCATGCGTGGGTGAAAGTCAAGAGCCGTCAGGCGTGTCGTCGGTGGGAGCCCAAAACCCACGTGAGTTTTTCACCCAGTTGTGGGTGATTTTGTGCACGGATGGATCTACTATCGGCTGTCATGAGCAAGGTCATCTACATGTCGGATCGGTCGGCTGCCCGCGCGAAGGTGGCGACCGAGGTTCGTGTCGAAATGGCGCGCATCGGAATGAAGGAATCCGCGCTTGCGTCGGCTTCCGGAATCTCGCAGTCGACACTGAATCGGCGCCTGAAGCCGGCGAGTGAGCGAGACGCCTTTACGGTCGACGAACTCGAGCGTGTCGCCGATGTGCTGGGCGTCCATCCTGCGACGTTCTTCCGCTCGGTCTCCGGTCGCGATGGCGGCGGAGACGACGACGGCGGAGCTGCTGGTGCCCCCACCAGGGCTCGAACCTGGGACCTGCGGATTAAAAGTCCGTAGCTCTACCGACTGAGCTATAGGGGCGCGTCGGACAGAATACTGCCTCGGGGAAGGGGTCCTGGTTTTGGGATTGGGCTGTCGGTGCCCTAAGCTAACGACGCTCCAACGTTGACTCGTTGCGAGTAACCCCGAAGAGATTCGGCCGGGCCCCCATCGTCTAGTGGCCTAGGACGCCGCCCTTTCACGGCGGTAGCACGGGTTCGAATCCCGTTGGGGGTACGCAGTACACGCAGGAAAGCAAGGCCCTGTGGCGCAGTTGGTTAGCGCGCCGCCCTGTCACGGCGGAGGTCGCGGGTTCGAGTCCCGTCAGGGTCGCCATGTATGTGGTGAGGCACTTAGCGTTGAAGACGGTGCCTTCCGGCCAGGTAGCTCAGTTGGTACGAGCGTCCGCCTGAAAAGCGGAAGGTCGCCGGTTCGATCCCGGCCCTGGCCACTTTGAACGTTGATGATCAACGCCCAATCAGCGCAGATAAGATCTCGAAATCAGAGCTTCTGGTCGTTCGTGCGGCCGAATTCTCAGACCTACGTGACGTCGTCCAGTCCGTCGTCGTAGAGGTCGGCATAACGCGAGCAGTCACCGTGATCAAGGCGTGGCCCATGGTCGTCTGGCGCCAGCGCATGCTGGGCAGTGTGCGCCAGCTCGTCGGCATCCAAAGCGTTTAGCCGTGCCGCCACCGTCGCCCAGATCTTCGAAGGCGTACCAGATCCCACGCCTCGTCTTGGCGCGCTCGGCGTTCAGATGACCGCTGAAGGAACGACGACGACACCCCCCGGGTAAACCGCCGAATCGCAACTGAGCGAAGACCCACCATCGTGATGGCCAAAGCAATGAGATAACCGGTCACGGGATTCCTCCCTCGGCCGATGCGGCGTCAGATGGTCGGCCGGACACGCCGGTGGTGCACCGGTCATACGGGGCCCCGCCCGGTCCGTACGAGGCCGCACCGCAGGCGGCGCACCGGGGAAGGGCTGCGGGCTAGGAGCCGGGCGCGGCAGACAAGGACGGGTGTCCCCGATCGAACTGGGCGGCACCCCAGCAATGGTCACCGTTGAGGTGCCCAAGAACATCCGTATGGGGGACCGAGGCGGCGATCAAGACCAAGGGCCCGCTCGGTGAGAAAGAACTCGACGTGCTGCCCCGCGGAGACGGTCAACTGACCGGCGCCATCCCCATGGAGCGGACCACATCGCTCCTATCAAGCCCCGGACGCCCCTCGGTGACCTGTCACGGCGGGGGCACTCTCTTCTGAGCTCTTGGGGTATCGCTTTATTGGGGATCAACAGGCCACAACGTGACGTCGACACCGTCGTCTACCAACCGGCGAACCCGCGGTGTCAACGATCGGCGGCCGAAGCCAGCGCGCCGAAGCCGTCCAGATCCACGATTGCCTGCCCTGCGCGTTCAATGATCGCTAGGCAGTATTCGTCGGGCTGCCAATTCGGGTGGTAGGCGGCACGGCCCAACGTGAACACCCACGCGATGTAGGGCTGGAAGCAGTGCCGTCTGTACTCGAGCCACGCTTGGTCGAAATCGGGTGCATCGCCGCCGGCCTGGGCGAGCCGCTCCAGGTAATGGGCGATCAGATCCCGCTCCCACGCGCGACGGTCTTCTACCGATAGTGCTGTGATCATGGTGTACGCGACATCCCAAGCCCAATGGCCGCGGTGGATAACCTGCCAGTCGGACAACCCAGTACGCCCTGCGTTGGTCCGGTATCGCTGGCCGGCGTGGCCGTCGCCATGCAGCAGCGTTGAGGCCATAACCCGGTCGATCTCAATGGTGCGTAGGTTGGCGTCGTAGATTTCGTCGGTGCGACCAGCGATCTCGTCGGGTATTACGCGGTTTGCACGCTTGACGCCCACGTGTGATCTGGATCTGAAGTTGACGAGGCTATCAGTCCAGCTGATGAGGCCGAACGAGTCTCGCAATCCGTTCGAGGCCAACTCGGGACCGGCCCAAAAACGCCCATGCATGGCTGCAAGGTCGCCCAGTACGTCCTCCATGCCGGCACGATCCGAAGCATCTACCGGGGTGAGGAATCGTGCGCCGCGAGTCGCGGCGACGTCCTCCATGACGGTAATCGACCGGCACGACCGTTCGTCATAGGCGCCGTAATAACCGTTCGGCGCCTCTATGTCGAGTTCGGGTCGAAGCCGCGAATAGAAGGTCGACTCCCCGCTGAGCATCCCGGTGAGGCCGAGCATGAGCCGCTGTTGCCATGAATCGGTGGTCTTGACGAACATCTGGGTAGGTAAGCCGGCCTGCTGTCCCTTGTCATTCCACTGCACACATAGCGAGAACCGCATCGTGGTTCCGCCGTGGCGCTGCGGGCAGCTGAAAGCGATGACTTCCGCGCCGGGCACATCCTTTCGGAGTGCCTCGGTGAGCCAACTGCAGGTGAGCTGCTCGGGACGAGTGGGGATGTCCGGAAGAGTGCCAACCACCGGGCGTCGACGGATCACGTCGCTCAGCCAGAAACCCGTCACTGATGCGATCCGTTGACCCAGGTAGCGCGCCGAAGCGCGGTCTTGGTGGTGGATCGCGGCGGAATGAATTGACACTGCAGCTCCTAGCAAGTGGGGCGGACCGAATAGGCAGGGCGAACCGAAAAGGTCGCTACATCGCCACGTCTTGGCGTCCTGGGCCCATTGCCAAAGAGTCGATGTAACTCGCAATACGCCGCCGCGCCGCGCTCAAATCGGTGCTCGGATCCGCCGCCCATTCGTAGGCGTATCCGCGTGTCAGCGCCAATGTGATGCTCGCAATCTCGGCAGGTTCGAACTGGGGCGAGAGCTCACCGAGGGCGACAGCATCGCGCGCCGCATCCTCGGCTTGTCGGCGCAGCGCTGCGGTCTGCTCCCTCACTTGCACTGCCGCCCATCTGGCCGAGGGCTCCAGTGCGAGCATCAGATAGGCACGCGCTTCGTCTGGCGTTTGGATGCAGCGGTGCAGTGTGCAATCGGCGATCGCAGCGAGCCTCGCAAGGCCAGCCTTGTCCGTCGTGGCCTTGCGAAACTCATCCGCATTCTTTGCGAGCACCCGGTCGAGGATTGCCGTCAACAGACCTGCTTTCGAGCCGAAATGGTGGGTGGCCAGGCCGCGGCTGTAGCCGGCAAGCTCGCCGACCTCAGCCAATGTCATGGCGGCGTATCCGCCTCTGCCAATCGCCTGGGTGGCGACCTGGCACATCAAGTCGATCGCGTTCTCGCGCTGGGCTTCCCTCTTGCCGGCCATAAAGACTTCTTCCTCAACCGATCTCGAACGCCACTACCTGGCAACTAGCGTGAGAAGAACTATCCGCCCCAGGTCGATGTCCCCGGTCGCGTGGCGACCGAGGACATCGGCACGGCGCCGTGTTCCGAAATGTATATCGCGGGTCAGCCCATGCTCTTAGGGGCGAACTGGCCGCTAAGGGCGTGCGATTTACGAAGCCAGGGCCGTTGGTCAACGAGGTAGAGGTAAGGGATCATCAGCAGCGGCCCAACGATGAAGACGCCATTGAACAAAAACATGCCGATCACCCCGGTGGAGCCGTCGAACCGGTTGTCCGTATCCATCACAGCGTTGGTGACCCAGATAACCCAAAAGACCACCATCATCCACGTCGAGGTGATCATCCAGCCGAGGCCCCAGGGCTTCCCCTTCATGAAGCCCCACGATGCGGCGAGGCGACACGGCCATACCACCAATACTGCCGCGACGATCAAGGCCTTCTCACCTGGGCTGCTCACGCCCCCGAGGACAACATCACCCAGGTGGCCGGCATTGACGCCGTGGAGGTATCCGCCGTCAAACACCCTCCCGTAGATGTACTCGGCGGTCGCGGTGATAGCGGCCCGCCCGGCGAACAAATCAATGGACCAACCGATGAAGTTCGCTGCCGAATCCCCGATGGCAAAGCCCCCGACCAGAGCCACATGCCATGGAACGCTCGCTATCGCGCCCTGGCGCTCGGCTTTACGACTGATGAGCTGCCCCCAGATCATTAGCGGAAAGCCAATGGGGCCAAGGAATATAGTGCTGGTCAACAAAACGCCCCAAAAGAAAAGTAGTTCTCCTTTTCGGTGATTCCGTTGGAGTTTGGCACTATCCAGCGGCCCCGCTAAATCTCGCTCGCTAGGGGTATTGGTCGCAACATAGGGCTTCGACATTTTAATATTCCGTTCGCTCTGAGGCAAAGTTCGCCGGCGTCCGAGGTCGTCCGGCCTTCCGATTTGAGATGAGACGGGCGTCGTCGGTCATGGCGTCTGCCAGCCCCAAGCCCAAACGCCTAGGGGCATCAGCAAGGCACCCTCGAGCAGAATTCCGAAGCTGACGATGAGGGCAAGTATCAGTGTCACCTTGACGATTGTTGGGAAATTCTTCCAACTTCCGTCTTGTCCGCCATTTCCATCGGTGTCGGCATACAAGTCGCCGTTGGTCGTGCCGGCGGCCATCTCCGCCTCCGGCGAAGGGAGCATGCGGCGGTCTCCGAGCAATGCCATGAGCTTCCACCAAAAGAACACAACTGCGCTGTCGAAAATGATCAGCAGTCCGTAGTTGCCGAGATCCGCGAGTCGAAACATCTTTGTACAGGTCCTATCGTCGCCGGGTTTGGACGCTCAGAATGGTTTGGCCGGGCCGGGGCCCAAGCTCACGAGGATGGCGATCGTCAGGAGCGCGAGCATCACCAGAGAATACGACCATACAAACATGCGTACGCCTTTCAACCGGGCCTCGTATTCTGGGGATTTGTCATTCGGATATCGCAGAACGGCGCCTTCGCTATGGGCGCCAGATTTCGATGTATCAATATCGGCCACTGTTGATTTCCCTTTCCGGCTAGCGCATTGAGAAAGAACGGTTGCCGTAGATGGCCAGTCTTTCTCGCTTGTTTGATGGCTAGCTAGTTGATTAGAGGTTCGCTGAGCGTACGACAGGCGAAAATTAGTGTCAAGGTTCACATTGTGCCGGCTGTCGGTGGCACGTCACATTGGCCGGGTGCGCCGCTGGTCAGGCACACCTTCGCGACGGCGTCCACTGCCGTTTCGCACGCGCTATTGCGCTGACTTGGCCGAAACCACTTGCTGTTGAACAACTTCGGGCTCACATGAGGCGTCGGCACCGAACCGCCGCGACCTCTACCGGATGCGACTACGCCACGCGATTCTGCAGCCCGGGCCGGTTGGCCGCCGACACTTTGCGCGCCATCACGGCTGACAAAGCGCTGCTGGTCAGGCCTCGCCGGGCCATGGTGCCTGGGCTCTTCGCCCGCCCGGCTCCCGGACTGCCCAACCGGATGGGGGCCCGATTCGTGTCCCGGCAGCGTTCCGCTGACGAACGGTCGATGACACTATGAGCGATGTGTCTACCATCCCGCGGTACCCCTCCGATGTAACGCCCGGCTGGCTCGCCGAGGTCCTGGCAGGTCGAGGTACGGCAACCGAGGTCACCTCGGTGGACGTGCGCCCTGTCGGCACCGGGCAGACCGGCGCCACCTTCCGGGTGAGCGCGACCTACGCCGCCAATCCGCACGGCGTGCCGCAGACGTTCATCCTCAAACTGCCCTCCAGTGACGACGCAGTACGCGATCGCGTGGCATTGGGCTATCGCAGCGAGAGCGCCTTCTATCAGTCCGTCGCCGACCGGGTCAGCATCCCGATCCCGCAATGCTTCCATTGCGAGGTCACCGACGACGGGTCCAGTTTCGCCCTGCTGCTGGCAGACCAGGCACCCGCGGTGCAGGGCGACCAGATCGCCGGCTGCGGTGTCGAGGAGGCCCGGCTGGCCGTCCGCGCCCTGGCCGGGCTGCACGGCCCCACCTGGTGTGACCCGCACTGGCACGCTTTCGAGGGTTTGGTCATGTCGACCAACGGCGAAGATGCCATCCGGGGCATGGGTGAGATCTCCAAGATGGCCGCCGACATCACCAGGGGCAAGCTCGCAGGCAAGCTCAGTGACGCCGACGCCGAAACCCTCTCCGCGTCGATGGCTGCGGTCACACCGTGGCTGCTGCAGGCACCTGATCGTTTCGCGCTGCTGCACGGCGACTACCGGCTGGACAACCTGCTCTTCGACGGCGACCGCGTCACCGTCGTCGACTGGCAGACCCTCGGCGTCGGCCTCGCCGGTCGCGACCTCGCCTACTTCACCGGGACGAGTCTGGAGCCCGACGTCCGGGCGGCGGTGGAGAAGGACCTGGTCGCCGAATACCACCAGGCACTGCTCGAGCAGGGAGTCGAGGACTACGACCTGGCGACCTGCTGGCAGGACTACCTGCTCGGCATGATCCAGGTGCCGCTGATCTCCGCCCTGGGTTGCGCATTCTCGATCGAAACCGAGCGCGGCGACGACATGATGGCAGCGATGTTGCGCCGTGGCTGTCAGGCCATCCGCGACCTGGGGACCCTCGATCTCATCGAAGCCGAATAGGAGCAGACATGGGTGATGCCCTGCCCCGCACCGCGATCATCGGTGCGGGCATCAGTGGACTCACGTCGGGCAAGATGCTCAAGGACTACGGGGTCCCGTACACCACCTTCGAACTCTCCGACCGCATCGGTGGCAACTGGGCATTCGGCAACCCCAACGGACTCTCCAGCGCATACCGGTCGCTGCATATCGACACCTCCAAGCAGCAGCTGTCGTTCAAGGACTTTCCGATTCCTGAGCACTTCCCGTCCTTCCCGCACCACAGCGACATCAAGACCTATCTCGACTCCTATGCCGAGGCGTTCGGATTGCTGGACAACATCGAATTCAGAAACGGCGTCGCGCATGCCGCCCGGCGAGCCGACGGCCGCTGGGACATCACCGACCAGCACGGCGACACCCGCGAGTTCGACCTGCTGGTGATCGGCAACGGACATCACTGGGACGCCCGCTACCCGAACTTCCCGGGCGAATTCACCGGCGAGACGATCCATTCCCACCACTACATCGACCCGCACACGCCGCTGAACCTCACCGGCAAGCGCATCCTGGTGGTCGGCATCGGCAACAGTGCCGCCGACATCACCGTCGAACTGTCGTCGAAGACTCTGCAGAACACCGTCACCCTCTCGACGCGCTCCAGCGCGTGGATCGTGCCCAAGTACATCGCCGGGCGCCCCGCCGACAGCCTCGCGCGTACCTCGCCACACATCCCGCTGTCCTGGCAGCGCAAGGCGATTCAGTTGATGGCCCCGTTCATGGGTGTCGACCCGCAGCTCTACGGCCTTCCGGCGCCGAATCACAAACTGTTCGAAGCGCATCCGACGCAGTCGGTGGAGCTGCCCCTGCGCCTTGGCTCCGGGGACGTCGTCCCCAAGCCGAACGTCGCACGGCTCGACGGCGACACCGTCCACTTCGAGGACGGCACCAGCGCGGTGTTCGACGCCATCGTCTACGCCACCGGCTACAACATCACCTTCCCGTTCTTCGACCCCGACTTCATCAGCGCGCCCGGCAACGACATCCGGCTCTACAAGCGAATGTTCGCCCCCGGCATCGACAATCTGGTGTTCATCGGTTTCGCCCAGGCCATCCCCACGTTGTTCCCGTTTATCGAATGCCAGGCCAAGCTGCTGGCCGCCTACGCCATCGGCCGCTACGCCCTGCCGCCGGTCGCGGAGATGGAGCGGGTGATCGACGCCGATCAGAGGAAGTACGTCGGGCACTGCGTCGACCGCCCACGCCACACCCAGCAGGTCGACTACGTCCACTACGAGCACGACATCCGCACTCGCGAGTTGCCCGCCGGCCTCAAGCGCGCCGAACTTCGACGCCTGCGAACCAAGGAAGCCGTATGACGCCCACCGACATATCCTTCGACTCGGCCGGAGTGCTCTGCAGCGGATGGCATTTCGCCGGCGAGGGTGATCGCTTCTTTGGGCCCGCGGGCAGGCCGGTGGTGGTGATGGGTCACGGCTTCGGCGGTACCAAGGACTCCGGGCTGGCCCCCTTCGCCGAGCGGATCAGCCACGCGGGCATCGACGTGCTGGCCTTCGACTACCGCGGGTTCGGCGCCTCGGAAGGATCACCGCGCCAGACGGTCTCGGTGGCGGCCCAGGTAACCGACTTCCGATCGGCGGTCGCGGCGGCCAAGCGACTGCCCGACGTCGACCCGAACCGGATCGTGCTGTGGGGGTCGTCGATGTCGGGTGGCCACGTGCTGCAGGTAGCCGCCGGGCGGCCCGACATCGCGGCCGTCATCGCCATGACACCGCTGACCAGTGGCCTGGCGGCCAGTCGCGCCGCGGTGGCGCACCGCGACGTCGGAACGGCGTTGAAGTGGACGGCGATCGGGTTCAAGAGCCGCGTCGACGTGACCCGCGGCCGCCGCCCCACGATGATGCCTCTGGTGGCCCACCCCGGCGAGCCCGGCGGGCTGACGCTCGACGGCGCGTACGAGAGCTACACCGCGCTGGCCGGTCCGACGTGGCGCAACGAGGTCGACGCGGCCGCGGGACTTCAACTCGCCGGCATCCGAACAGCGCAGGCCGCCAAGCAGTTACGCTGCCCGGCGCTGTTCCAGATCGCCGACTTCGACCGCTATGTTCCCGCCGACTCGGTGGCCGACACCGCAGTGCTGGCCAGGGGACAGGTCCACCACTACCCGTGTGACCACTTCGACGTCTGGCCCGGTCACGCGTGGTTCGACCGGGCCGCCGACGATCAGGTGGCGTTCCTGACCCGCGCCTTCAGTACTTCGTCGAGCCCTGATCGACTGAAATCGCCTCAGCGGTAATCAGTTTGGCGTCGTCGCTGGCCAGGAAGCACACCGTGTCGGCGATGTCCTCCGGCTCGGCGATGTAAATCGGCAGGAACGGCAGCATCATGTTGTTCAGCGCCGGGTTGGTTTCCATCGCCTTGCCCAGCTCGGCCACCATGTCGCCGGTACCCATGTCGGTGTTGACCGGTCCGGGGTGCACGCTGTTCACCCTGATGTTGTGCTTGCCGAGTTCGGCGGCGAATGCCCTGGCCATGCCGGTGACGGCATGCTTGCTGGCGGTGTAGTGCACCATGAACGGCTGCATCTTGATGCCGGCCGCCGAGCTGATCAGGATCACCGACCCTCCGCGCCCGCCATCGACTATCGCCGGAGCGCCTGCCATCACGGTGTTCCAGGTTCCAGTCACGTTGACGTCCATGACATCCCGGAAAGCTTCCGGCGTGATCTCGTCCCACGCCGATGGTGACGTGATGCCCGCGTTGGCGACGATGATGTCCAGCCTGCCCAGTTTTGCTACGCCGTCCGCGACAGCGTCCTTGAGACCGGCGTGATCGCGGACGTCTACGACGGCTGGCACGATCCGCCCGCCGGCCGCCTCGACCAGGCGCACGGTCTCGGCCAGATCCTCCGGGGTGGCCGGGTTGTACGGCACGCAGTCCGGCAGCTTGCCCGCGATGTCGACGGCGATGATGTCGGCACCCTCGCTCGCCATCTTCACCGCGTGCGCGCGGCCCTGGCCGCGGGCGGCTCCGGTGATGAACGCGACCTTGCCGCTGAGCTTTCCTGTCATGCTTTGCGCTGCGCTTCCTTGACTAGTCCGCCACCGATGATCAGGCGCTGAATCTCGCTGGTGCCCTCGTAAAGCCGCAACAAGCGCACCTCTCGGTAGATCCGTTCGACCGGGACACCTCGCATGTATCCGGCGCCGCCGTGTACCTGGACGGCAAGGTCGGCGACCTTGCCCGCCATCTCGGTGCAGAAAAGCTTGGCCACCGACGGCGCTATCCGACGGTCCTCGTCGTGCAGCCACTTGCGCGCGGCATCGCGCGCCAATGCGCGGCCCGCCATCACACCGGCCTGCTGGTCGGCCAGCATCGCCTGCACCAGTTGGAAGGTGCCGATCGCGGTGCCGCCCTGGGTGGCGGTCGCGGCGTAGGCCACCGACTCGTCCAGCGCGCGTTGGGCGGCGCCGACCGCCAGTGCTGCGATGTGAATGCGCCCGCGCGCCAGCGACGTCATCGCCGCGCGGTATCCGTGGTCCTCGCTGCCGCCGATCAAGGCGTCGTCGCCGACGCGGACATCGGTGAAGGTCACGTCCGCGGTCCAGGCGCCCTCCTGGCCCATCTTGGCGTCCTTGACCCCCACCTCGACGCCGGGGGTGCCGGCCGGCACCAGGAACACCGCGATGCCCGCACCCTTGTTGTCGGCGGGCCTGGTGCGGGCGAACACGATGAACAGATCCGCCACTGGCGCGTTGGTGATGTACTGCTTGCTCCCGTTGATCACCCAATCGCCCTCGTCGCGAACGGCTTTGGTCTTCAAGCCGGACGGATTGGACCCCGCGCCGGGCTCGGTCAGCGCGAAGGAGGCGACGACCTCGCCGGTGGCGATGGGTTCCAGCCAGCGAGTCCGCTGCTCGTCGGTGCCGAAGCCCACGAGCACCTGACCGGCGATGCCGTTATTGGTGCCGAACATCGACCTCAGCGCCAGGCAGGTGTAGCCCAGTTC
Source organism: Mycobacterium sp. NBC_00419 (assembly GCF_036023875.1). Classification (NCBI taxonomy): domain Bacteria; kingdom Bacillati; phylum Actinomycetota; class Actinomycetes; order Mycobacteriales; family Mycobacteriaceae; genus Mycobacterium; species Mycobacterium sp. NBC_00419. The sequence goes on along the minus strand of NZ_CP107931.1, from coordinate 2,002,897 downwards.
CATGGCCAGTTCGACATCCTGGGTGATGTCCAGGCCGAGGCCGCCCCACTGCTGCGGGATCGCGTAACCGAACAGGCCCATCTTCATGGCCTGGTCACGCAGGTCGTCAGGAACCTTGTCCTCGGCGACGATCTCCGACTCCCGCGGCACGACGGCCGTGCGGACGAAGTGGCGGGTCTGAGCCAGGATCTCGCGGAAGTCGTCGTCGCTGACAGCAGCAACTGGGCTCATCAGAGCTCCTTGTGAGTGGGGGCACGTATCGGTGGCGATCATATATGAAATATGATTCTGCGAAGTTTCGCGTTCGCAGCCTGGAAAAGGGAGATCAGATGTCGTTGCTGGCCGGCCAGACGGCTGTCATCACCGGTGGAGCGCAGGGCCTGGGCTTTGCGATCGCCGAGCAGTTCATCGCCGAGGGTGCCCGGGTGGTCATCGGGGACATCAACCTCGAGGCCACCGAGGCGGCGGCGGAGAAACTCGGCGGTGCCGAGGTGGCCCGGGCCGTGAAATGCAATGTGACGTCCTATGCCGACGTCGACGCTCTGGTCGATGCCGCAGTCGAGCAGTTCGGGCGCTTCGACGTGATGGTCAACAACGCCGGCATCACCCGGGACGCCACCCTGCGCAAGATGACCGAGGACGAGTTCGACCAGGTCATCTCGGTGCACCTGAAGGGCACCTGGAACGGCCTGAAGAAGGCCGCCTCGGTCATGCGTGAGCAGGGCAGTGGCGCGATCGTGAACATGTCGTCGATCTCCGGCAAGGTCGGCATGATCGGGCAGACCAACTACTCGGCGGCCAAGGCCGGGATCGTGGGAATGACGAAGGCGGCCTCCAAGGAACTGGCCCATCTCGGTGTGCGCGTCAACGCCATCCAGCCAGGGCTGATCCGTTCCGCCATGACCGAGGCTATGCCGCAACGTATTTGGGACTCCAAGGTCGCCGAGGTCCCGATGGGGCGCGCCGGTGAGCCGAGCGAGGTCGCCAAGGTGGCGCTGTTCCTGGCCTCCGACCTGTCGTCGTACATGACGGGGACGGTCCTTGAGGTCACCGGGGGACGGCACCTCTGATGCCGACCGCGGTCATCTGCGAGCCGGTTCGCACACCCATCGGCCGCTACGGCGGGATGTTCGCCTCGCTGAGCGCCGTCGAGCTGGGAGTCGCTGCGCTGAAGGGACTGCTGGAACGCACCGGCGTGTCCCCGGACGCCATCCAGGACGTCATCTTCGGGCACTGCTACCCCAACAGCGAAGCGCCCGCGATCGGCCGGGTGGTCGCACTCGACGCCGGCCTGCCGGTCACCGTGCCGGGCATGCAGGTCGACCGCCGCTGCGGGTCGGGACTGCAGGCCGTGATCCAGGCCTGCCTCCAAGTCGCCTCGGGTGACAACGATCTCGTCGTCGCAGGCGGTGCGGAGAGCATGAGCAACGTCGCCTTCTACTCCACCGACATGCGGTGGGGTGGTGCCCGGCACGGAGTCACGGTGCATGACGGGCTGGCGCGTGGCCGCACGACCGCAGGCGGCAAGCTTCATCCGGTGCCCGGCGGCATGCTCGAGACCGCCGAGAACCTGCGCCGTCAGTACGGCATCTCCCGTCTGGAGCAGGACGAGTTGGCGGTCACCTCGCATCAGCGGGCGGTCGCCGCGCAGAACAGCGGTGTCCTGGCCGAGGAGATAATCCCCGTCGCGGTGTCCACCCGCGGTGGTGACCAGCTCATCGACACCGACGAGCATCCGCGTGCCGACACCACGATCGAGTCGCTGGCCAAGCTCAAACCCGTTCTGGCCAAACAGGATCCCGACGCGACCGTGACAGCCGGAAACTCCAGCGGCCAGAACGACGCCGCGTCGGCATGCTTGGTCACCACCGCCGAGAAAGCCGCCGAACTGGGTCTGCGGCCACTCGTCCGGCTGGTGTGCTGGGCCTCGGCCGGGGTGGGTCCTGAGATCATGGGCATCGGTCCGGTGCCGGCCACCGCCGTCGCGCTACACAAGGCAGGCCTGCACCTCGGTGACATCGACGTGATCGAACTCAACGAAGCCTTCGCCGCGCAGGCGCTGGCGGTCATGCGGGAGTGGAAGTTCACCGACTCCGATCTCGAGCGCACCAACGTGCGCGGATCGGGCATCTCGCTGGGCCACCCCGTGGGCGCCACGGGCGGTCGCATGCTCGCCACGCTGGCCCGCGAACTACACCTGCGCGACGCGCGCTACGGGCTGGAGACGATGTGTATCGGCGGCGGGCAGGGCCTGGCGGCGGTGTTCGAAAGGGTGACATGACCAAACTCGCGCAAACCCTCGGGCTGACCGAAGTGCAGGCCGAAATCATCTCCACCGTGCGGCAATTCGTCGACAAGGAGATCATCCCCAACGCCCAGGACCTCGAGCACTCCGACACCTACCCGCAGGCCATCGTCGACCAGATGCGCGACATGGGGCTGTTCGGCCTGATGGTGCCCGAGGAGTACGGCGGGCTCGGCGAGTCGCTGCTCACCTACGCACTGTGCGTCGAAGAACTGGCCCGCGGCTGGATGAGCATCTCCGGGGTCATCAACACCCATTTCATCGTCGCCTACATGATCCGCCAGCACGGCACCGACGAACAGAAGCAGCGTTTCCTGCCCCGGATGGCCACCGGCGAGACCCGCGGCGCCTTCTCGATGTCCGAGCCCGAACTCGGTTCCGACGTCGCCGCGATCCGCACCCGGGCCCGCGACAACGGCGACGGCACCTACACCATCGACGGTCAGAAGATGTGGCTGACCAACGGCGGCAGCTCGACCCTGGTCGCGACGCTGGTGAAAACCGACGAAGGCGCCGACAAGCCGCACCGGAACCTGACCGCGTTCCTGATCGAAAAGCCCTCCGGCTTCGGCGAAGTCGCGCCCGGTCTGACGATCCCGGGCAAGATCGACAAGCTGGGGTACAAGGGCATCGACACCACCGAGCTGATCTTCGACGGCTACGTCACCGGCGCCGAGAACGTCCTCGGCGCCAAGCCGGGACAAGGCTTCTTCCAGATGATGGACGGTGTGGAGGTCGGCCGCGTCAACGTCGCCGCCCGCGCCTGCGGGGTCGGGTTGCGGGCGTTCGAGCTCGCGATCCGCTACGCCCAGCAGCGCAGCACGTTCGGCAAGCCGATCGCCGAGCACCAGGCCATCGCCTTCCAGCTCGCGGAGATGGCCACGAAGGTCGAAGCCGCACATCTGATGATGGTCAACGCCGCCCGACTCAAGGATTCCGGGGAACGCAACGACGTCGCGGCCGGGATGGCGAAGTATCTGGCGAGCGAGTTCTGCTCGGAGGTCACCCAGCAGAGCTTCCGGATTCACGGCGGCTACGGGTACTCCAAGGAGTACGAGATCGAGCGGCTGATGCGCGACGCCCCCTTCCTGCTCATCGGCGAGGGCACCAGCGAAATCCAGAAGAACATCATCAGCAAGCGGCTACTGGCCGACTACCGGATCTGACATGAGCGCACCGGATTTCGCACCGCGGCCACAGTTGGCCGAGGATGTCGCGCGCTTTGTGCGACAGCGAATCTTCAACGGCACCTATCCCGCCGGGGAGTACATCCGGCTCGACCAACTCGCCGCCGAACTCGGAATCAGCGTGACCCCGGTACGCGAGGCGCTGTTCGAACTGCGCGGGGAAGGGTTGCTGGACCAGTTGCCCCGGCGCGGCTTCGTGGTGCTGCCGTTCACCGACCGCGACATCACCGACGTGTCGAACCTGCAGGCCCACGTCGGAGGTCTGCTCGCGGCCAGGGCGGCTGCCAACATCACCGATGAACAGCTGCAGGAACTCACCGCCATCCACTCGGAGCTGACCGACGCCTACGCCGCCAACGACGGCGACCGCGCGGTGCGGCTCAACCATGAGTTCCACCGGGCGATCAACGTGGCCGCGGACTCGCCGAAACTCGCCCAGCTGATGTCGCAGATCACCAGGTACGCACCGGAATCGGTGTTCCCGACCATCGACGGCTGGCCGGACAGGTCGATCGCCGACCACCACCGCATCGTGGCCGCGCTGCAGGCCCATGACGAGGACGGGGCGCGCGCCGCGATGTCCGAGCATCTGGCGGCGGGGGCCACCCCGCTGATCGAGCACCTCGTGAAGCAGGGTGTGGCCCGGCGCGTCGCCGGCCCCTAAGACTCACACCACCGAGAATCCCGTCGCCAGTGGGGCACGCCCGGTCAGGGCCGACAGCACCAATTCGCCGTGGCCCCGCCGGACCGCGATCGCCGCAGCCAATTCCGTTGCACTGCCGCACACCTCATCCGGCAGCGTCTCCGGTTGACCGGTGGCCCGGGCCAGGTCCAGGCTGTGCACCGCCAACTCGAAGATCCGGGTCGGCAGATAATCCGACAGCCGCATCCCGCCGGCCACGGTGGAGATCAGCGGATCGCCAGCGCCGCCCAGGGCGGCGAGAGCCGCGTCCCGGAAGGACCGCAGCGCCGTCAGCGGATCGTCGCCGAGTGCGCGTGCGGCCTGCTCGGCGCGGGCGTCGATCGCCGCCGCATCGGTCTGTTGCAGGGCGACGATGTAGTAGTCCGCGACGGTGTGGACGTCGCGGTCGGCCGCCGGCTTCGCCAGATAATCGGTGACAGTGGTGAACGAGCGGCCGAGATGGCCGACCAGCGTCCGCACCGTCCACGATCCGAGCGCGGGAGCCTGCCAGCGGTCCGCAGGCACCGCGGCAACCAGTGCCAGCGCATGCTCACCGGCGACGCGATAGATCTCGATCAGTTCTCCGGTGGTGGTCATGGTGTGCATTCCATCGAATCCGGGCGCGGTGGTAAAGAGCCAGTCGGTGCCGTCTGGCACCCACCGCCGGCGCCGATACATTATCTGCTACTTTTGTAACGCTCTTGACGCATCAATCCTGAGGTGGAGAACTATGCCCGAAGCAGTCATCGTCGGCGCTGTGCGGACCGCGATCGGTCGCTCGTTCAAGGGCACGCTGGTCAACACCCCGCCGGAAACTCTGATCACGGCCATCGTCCCCGAGGTGATCCGCCGCGCCGGCATCGACCCGGCCGACATCGACGACATGATCTTCGCCGAATCCCATTACGGCGGTGGCGACCTCGCTCGGTACGCGGCCGACGCATGCGGCCTCGAGCATGTTCCCGGGCAGTCGGTCAACCGGCACTGCGCGGGTAGCCTGACCGCGATCGGCAACGCCTCGGCGCAGATCGGCTCCGGTATGGAGCGCGTACTGATCGCGGGCGGTACGCAGTCGCTGTCGATGACCCCGCTGACGAGCCAGCGCATCATCGGCCCCGAACTGAAGTTCGAGGAGCGCTGGATGCCGCCCACCCACGTCGAGACGCCCGACGCCCCCACCAAGGACATGTCGATCACGGTCGGCTGGAACACCGCACAGGCGGCAGGCATCAGCCGCGAGGAGATGGACGCCTGGGCGGCCCGCTCACACCAGCGCGCCGTCGCCGCGATCGACGCCGGAAAGTTCCTCGACGAGATCCTGCCGCTCAAGGTCGCACAGCTCGACGGTTCGGTGATCGACTTCAGCGTCGACGAGCAGCCCCGCCGCGACTCCACCGCCGAGAAATTGGCTCAGCTCAAGGTGCTTCACCCCGAGATCGAGGGCTTCTCGATCACCGCGGGCAATGCCAGCGGCACCAACGACGCGTGCGCCGCGGTGGCACTGGTCGACCGTGCCTACGCCGCGGCCGACGACCTCGACATCCTGGCGACGGTCAAGGCCTGGGGTGCGGTTGGCGTGCGGCCGCGCGACACCGGGCTGGGCGGCGTCGAGGTGATCGGCAAGGTCCTCGACCGCGCCGGGCTCAAACCGTCGGACATCGCCCTGTGGGAGATCAACGAGGCCTTCGCGTCGGTGCCGATCGCGGCCACCCGCAAGTACGGTCTTGACGAGGAGCTGGTGAACTTCTCCGGCAGTGGCTGCAGCCTGGGGCATCCCATCGCGGCATCCGGTGCCCGGATGGTCACCACTCTCATCTACGAGCTTCGCCGTCGCGGCGGCGGTATCGGTATGGCGGCGATGTGCGCCGGCGGCGGTCAGGGCGGCGCAGTCATCATCGAGGTCTAGGGGACAGCCCGGCCCTCAGCTCTTGCGGCGCGCCTTCGGGCCGGCCTTCTTGCCCTCGTCGATCAAGCGCTCGGCGTGCTCGAGGATGCACTGCAGCCCGTACTCGAAGTTGTGATCGTCGGCCGCACCAATGCGGATGGTGTCTTCGAGTGCGTGCGCATCCGCGTTGGCGGCTTGGTTCTTCTCGTGAAGACGATGCAGCACAACCGAACCCCGCACATGCACCGACACCGCTGAGTAGACGTCGAACGCGTCCTGGGCGGACAGGCCGGCATCGGCCAGGTTGGCGATGGCCTTCTCGACTTCCTGTTCACCGGCGCGCACCGCCCGTGGACTCAGGGCCGAGCGGATCAGGATGAGATCACACAGGATTGGGTTTGCCAGGAACGTCGCACGTGTCGTCCTGGCGTGGTTGGCCAGTGTCCGTCGCCAGTCGTCGGCCGCCACGTAGGGAGTGGCGAACTCGCACTGCCGCAGCGCGCGATCGGTCATCGCGTTGAGCAGGTCGTCCTTCTTGCGGAAGTACCAATAGATGCTCGTGACGCCAACACCGAGGTGCCTGCCCAGCTGTGGCATGCTCAAGTTGTCGATCGACACCTGCTCCGCCAGTGCGAAGGCGCCGGCGATGATGTCGTCCGGATTGATCGACCCGCGCTCGCGCCGCGGGCGCTTCGCCACCGTCGCTGGCTTGGCCACTGCAGGACCACCTTCCGTTGAAACTGGCTCCCGGGCCGATTCATCGAGTTACTGTAAAGCCTATAGTAGGCGTTACCGAACATCGCGGCCATACCGGGCCTAGGCGATGGCCCCGGACTCCTTGAGGGCTTCTATGCGATCCCAGTCCAGACCGATCTCCATCAATACGGTTTCGGTGTGCTCAGAAGCCTGTGGCGCACGGGTGGTTTCGAGTGGTTCGTGGTTGAACTGCACGGGACCGCGCACCACCTTGAAGGGTGCCCCGCCGTCGGCGGCTTCCACTTCGGCGATCATGTCGTTGGCGAGCGCCTGCTCGTCGGCGGCCAGGTCGACCAGGCTCTGATAGGGCGCCCACTGCCCGCGCATGGTCTTGAGCTGCTCACGCCAGTAGTCGAACGGTTTGGCTCCGACAGCGGCGGCGATCAACTCGCTTGCCGCCTCGGCATTTTCGATGAGTGGCATGACGTCGGCGAACCGCGGGTCGTCGGCAGCCTCCGGGATGCCGAGATGTTCGAAGGTGTCCCGGATGAGACCGGTCGGGCTGACGATGCAGAGGTTGATCGTCCCGCCATCGGAAGCGACGTAGTTACCCAGGAACGGATTGAACTGCGATCCGCCGGATTTGGGCATCTCGGCACGCATGCACTCGCCGGTGTCCATGCCCTGGGTCACGCTGGCGCCTGCCGCCCACCAGGCGGTGCTCATCAGCGATACGTCGACTTCGAGTGCCTCGCCGGTCCGCTCGCGGTGCAGCAGCGCCGCTGAGATGCCGCCGGCGATGTTCATGCCGCCGATCGAGTCGCCGAACGCGGGAATGCCCTGGGCCAGCATGCCTCCCAGCTCAGCCGGTGACAGCGCGTAACCGATCCCACTGCGGGTCCAGAATGCCGTCCCGTCGTAGCCGCCGACGTCGCGCTGCGGCCCCTTGTCGCCGTATGCGCTGCCGCGTGCGTAGATGATGTTCGGGTTGACCGCGCGGATGTGCTCGACGTCGATCTTGTTCCGCTGCCGTACGCCGGGCATGTAGTTGGTCAGGAACACATCCGCGGTCTTGGCGATCTCGTAGAGCACCTCCTGACCCTCGGGTGTCGAGATGTCGATGCCGACGCTGCGTTTGCCACGGTTGGGATGTTCCATGAGCGGGTGGCGGTCCGGATTGAGCTGAAATCCGCCCATGTAGAGGAAGCCGCGCTGGGTGTCGCCGCGCACCGGGTGTTCGACCTTGATGACGTCGGCACCCCAGTCGGCCAGAATCGCACCCGCGGCGGGAACGAAGGTGAACTGCGCGACCTCCAGTACCCGGAAGCCATCCATCACTTTGGTCACCGCGGCGCCTCCTTCTATCTGTGGAATTTACTGTAACAATTACAGTTGGTTGGAGGGGCGGCGTTGCGGATGCACGGCGCCGGGCGCGGCGGCGCAGCAGCAACCGGTGAATCTCACGGGCTCCCGTCCCACCAGGCGAGCACTCGAATTGCGAACAGAGTCAGCCACTTCGACGGCTGTCCCTCGGGTACATCCACCTCGAACCACACCCGTCCTGGATGATGAGCGCCTTGGCGCCAGGTGCCGTCCGGTTGCCTGGCGGCACGGATGAGGTCGATCGCGTCCGCCATGCGCGGGTCGGGCGGTGAACCATCGAGCAACGACGCTTGGCGGAAGTACTCGGCTGCGCTGAGCACGTTGTATCGCCATCGGAATGGGTAGGAGAAGGCGTCCACCCAGGGTGCGACCGGATCGCCGGTCGTCAGACGGCGAAAAAGCCCGCGCCGCAGCAGGTATTCCTGCCCGGCGTGCCGGGCTGAACGGGTCGCGTCGCTGCCCCCGGTCACCGTGTCGTAGGCGAGGAGGCCCTGCAGTGCGTTGAGCGTCGAGTGGAACGAGGATCGCGTCGACCCCTCCACCCATTCGCAGTTCCACCCGCCGTCAGGTAGTTGATGCTCGAGGAACCAGGTGACGATGCCGGAGATATCTGCACCGAGCCACGCCCCGTTGGCGACCGTCCAGGCGTTGATGCAACAGTCGACTTCCCCGCCCCAGTAGGGCAGGTCCTCGTACTCCCACCGGCTGTTCTGTGCGAGAAGCTCAACAGTGCGGCGCTCGCGCAGGACACTGGCGTCAAGGCCCCACTCCCGCAGCGAGTTGAGCGTCCAGGTCGTCGCGGTCCAGGGCTGCCCCGCGCCGTCGTCGGCCTCGGGGCCGTCGAAGTCGAAATCGGCCGGGAAGAATGCGCCGCCCGCCCACTGGCCATCGCTGTCCTGCGCCGCGAGAAGACGCGCACCGAATCCTTCGGTTGCGACCCGTGATCGAGTTGCTTCCCAGACCGCCGCCGGCTCACCGACCAGATCGCGCTCCACTTGCCAACGCAGCGCCGGATCAGAATCGACGAGCCACGCGATCAGCGGCAGGGCCGGCATGCTGCGACTATAGCGATATGGGCACGTGTGCCCGGGTCTTGTTGCTGTGATGAGAGTTCTTCTCGTCCCGGTGAACGAAGGGTGTGCGGTGACATCGATGTCCGATGAACTGGAGGCGATTCGGCAGCTGAAGGCCCGATACTGCCGGTACCTGGATACCAAGGATGTCGAGGGCTGGCGTGCTGTCTTCGCCGAGGATCTCACCGTGCTGCTCGACGGTGCCGTATCGACCGGCGGGGTGGATCCGCAGACCGGTCCACCGATCGAGGGCGTCGACAACTTCGTCCCGATGGTGTTGGCAACGCTGGAGGGGGTGGCCACCGTTCACCACTGCCACACCCCGGAGCTCACCCTGGATTCGCCGACGACCGCGACCGGCATTTGGGCGATGGAGGACATGTTGTTCTTTCCCGACGGAACCCACATGCACGGGGCGGGTCACTACCGCGAGACCTACGCCAAGCGCGACGGCGGTTGGCGAATCACGTCCTTGCATCTCACCCGAACGCTGCTGCGCTTCTCGTGAGCCGGCGGCACACGCGCCCTCAGGTTCCGTAGTCGTGGATGATCCGTTCGCGGGTGTGGGTCAGTTCGCGGCCGATGTCGAAGGTTCGCGGCAGGGTAATCCAGACGAACACCGCACCGAAGGTCGCCGCGGTGATGTCGCCGACCGCTTTGTCGACGTCGACATCGCGGCGAACCGACTTGTCGCGGACACCGCGTCGAAGGCTCGTACCGATCTTGTGCGCTGCGTTGGACAGGTCGCCGGCTATCCGGTCGCGCAGCGGCGAGGTGGTCTTGACCGCTTCGAAGGTGGCCACGTACATCGCGTGGAACACGTCGGGCTCCCGGGCGTAGAGCTCACGGATCCGGTCGATGTGGGCCAGCACCTGCTCCATGCCCGTCGCGCCCGGATCTGGGTCCGGGTTGAGGCGGCTCATGTACACCTGCAGGAAGTCGTCCAGGATGGCGTCCTTGCCGCCGTAGCGGGCGTGCACCATCGTGCGGCTGTACCCGGCACGGCGGCCGATCTCCGCAGCGGTCGTTGCCTCCCAGCCCTTCTCGACGATGAGCGCGGCGGCAGCCTCCATCAGGCGGCGTCGAGAGGTCTCGACCCGCTCCGCTTGCGTCAAGCCGCGTTCGGGAGTGGGCACCCTTGCATATTAAACACACGACAACTAAGTTGCCTGGAATGACGTCAGCGCCGGTGGGCAGGACCGCGCGTGAGGTGGTCGAGCTCTACAACCTCGTGGTCTGGAACACGCGGGACTTCGCTCTGGCCGAGGAACTGCTGGGGGACAGCGTGATTCGCCACGAGGTGGGGGAGTCTCATGTGCTCACCCACGATGAGGCTGTCAAACGAGTGGTCGACACCTGGGAGATGTTCGACGAGATCCGGTTCGATCTGAACCTGATCGTCGCCGGGGATGACGACGAGCACGTGGCGCTGGTCTACCAGTCGCCGATGACGCTCAAGGACGGGTCCGAGATCTGTATCGGCAGCATGGAGATCTTCCGTGTCGTCGACGGCCGGATCACCGAAGTCTGGAATTGTGGCTACAAACAAGGAGAGTGGCAGTGAGCGGACAACCGTTGGACGAACTCGGCTACTACCTGCTGGCAGGCGCCGGCGGTGAAGGGCCCGCCACGTTGATGGACGAGGCCCGCCGAGGTGAGGAACTCGGCTTCGGCACGGCCTTCATCTCTGAGCGCTGGAACGTCAAGGAGGCCTCGTCACTGGTGGGTGCGGCCTGCGCGGTGACCACCCGGATGCAGATCGCCACGGCGGCAACCAATCACAACACTCGGCATCCGCTGATCACCGGGTCGTGGGCCACCACCATGCACCGCCTGTCCGGTGGCCGGTTCACCCTGGGGATCGGACGCGGAATCGGCGCCATCTACTCGGCGTTCGGCATCCCGGCGGTCACCACCGCGCAGATGGAGGACTTCGCCCAGGTGATGCGCCGGCTGTGGCAGGGCGAGATCATCTTCAACCATGACGGCCCGCTCGGGAAGTACCAGATTCTGTTCCTCGATCCGGACTTCCGGGAGGACATCCGGCTGGCGCTGGTGGCATTCGGGCCGAACACCCTCAAGCTCGGTGGCCGCGCGTTCGACGACGTCATCCTGCACACCTACTTCACCCCGGAAACCCTGCAGCGCTGCGTCAAGACGGTCAAGGACGCCGCCGAGCAGGCCGGCCGCGACCCGGACAGCGTGCGGGTGTGGTCCTGCTTCGCCACCGTCGGTGATCACCTGCCCGAAGAGTTGCGGCTCAAGAAGACGGTGGCCCGCCTGGCGACCTACCTCCAGGGGTACGGCGATCTGCTGGTGAACACCAATGGCTGGGATCCCGCTGTGCTGGAACGGTTCCGGGCGGATTCGGTGGTGCAGTCCATCGGTGGTGGCATCGACCACAAGGGAACCGCCGAGCAGATCGAGCACATCGCGACGCTGATCCCCGACGAGTGGCTCGAACCATCGGCCACCGGTTCGGCGCAGCAGTGTGTCGACCGTATTCGCAAGGAGTTCGACTATGGCGCCGACGCGGTGATCCTGCACGGTGCCACCCCGGACGAGCTCGAGCCGGTCGTGCAGACCTATCGCGCTACGGTGTGATGACGGTGCGCGACACCGGTTCTGCGACCTGCTGGCGGCTGTAGACACCGCGCTGTAGCGCCAGCAGCAGGGCGTTGCGGGTTTCTTCCGGCGAGATCAGTTCGTCGAACCCGAGGTTGTTCGCCGAGCGGTACGACGCCTCGAGCTCCATGTTCTTGAGGACTTCGGTGACGTCCTCGTCGGCGTGCGACGCCCGGCTCAGCGCCGCCGCGCTCATCGCGCCCATGGTGGCGCCCGGGAAGGCGAAGGTGGCCACCTGGCTGTCGAAACCCAACAGCGACATGACCATCGAACCGAAGCCGAACGCCTTGCGCAGTGTCACATGCAGTTTGATCGTGGTGGCCGCCGTCTGGGCGGCGAACATCCGGGCCCCGGAGCGCAGCACACCACTGCGTTCGGACTGACTACCAGGCAGCATGCCGGGATTGTCGGCCAGAAAAACGATCGGCAGGTGGAATGAGTCGGCCACCATGATGAAATGTGCTGCCTTGTCGGCAGCGTCGGCGTCGATCGACCCGGCGAGCTTGGTCGGCTGATTGGCGACGACTGCCACCGGATAGCCACCCAGGTGGGCCAGCGCACAGATGATCGCCGGGCCGAACTTCGGTTGCACCTCGAACCAGTCCGGCTCGTCGAACACCACGTCGAGGACGGTGCGCATGTCGTAGATGCGTCGGTTGTCCCGGGAGATGATGTCCAGCAGTTCGGGGGTGTGGCGCAGTTCCGCCGAGTCGTCGTAGAGCCGGGTCGGGGGATAGGACCAGGCGCTGGAGGGGAAGTAGGACAGGTAGCGACGAACCTCGTCGAGCACCGCTTCGTCGGTCTCGGCGACGTTGTGGATCACGCCGCTGGCAAGGGCGACGTCGGGGCCGCCCAGGTCCTCCTTCGAGATGTCCTCTCCGGTGGACTCTTTCACCACCGGCGGTCCCGCGGTGAAGATGGCGCCCTGACCGCTCATGATGCTGAAGTCGCACACCGGCGCCACCAGTGCGCCGTGGCCGGCCGACGGGCCCAGCACGGCCGAGACAGTGGGCACCTTGCCGGAACACTGTGCCTGCGCGATGAGGTCGGTGGGGCTGCGGCCATAGTGTTCCCCGCTCGGCCGAAATCCGGCCCCTTCCAACAGCATTACCAGCGGCACCTTGTTGCGTAGCGCCAGTTCGGCCAGCCGGTAGCGCTTCGCGTTGCCGCCGGGGCCGATCGTGCCTGCCAGGGTGGTGAAGTCTTCGGCGCCGATCATCACCGGCGTGCCGCCGACGCGTCCGGCTCCCGTGACGATGCCGTCCGCGGCGATCTCGCCGCCGACCAGGGTGCCGAACTCCTGGAAGGTGCCGGGGTCGAGGAGGTGGTCGATGCGTGCCCGGGCGTCGAGTTTGCCCTTGTCGTGGTGTTTGGCCAGCCGCTCGTCGCCGCCCATCGCATGTGCATGCTGACGCCGCCGGCTCAGGTCGTGCAGTGTGTCCTGCCAGTCCTGCGCGTTGCTCATCGAGGTGTCCTAACCGTGCGCGCGTTGACCATACTGAATTGCTTACTGTAGCCTCTGCCAGCATGGCGTCGGGCGGTTGTCTCAAGGTCGATCGCGGTGTCATGAGCAGGCTCGCCGAGGTCGCCGACGCAGCCCGGGATCTGGAGCGGCTCGGTTATGACGGCTGCTGGACCGCGGAGATCAATCACGACCCGTTCCTGCCGCTGACCCTGGCTGCCGAGCACACCTCGCAGATCGAGTTGGGCACGAGCATCGCGGTGGCATTCGCACGTAACCCGATGACCGTCGCCAATGTCGGGTGGGATCTCCAGGAGTACTCCGAAGGCCGGCTGCTGCTGGGCCTGGGCACTCAGATCAAACCGCACATCGAGAAGCGGTTCAGCATGCCGTGGAGTCAGCCTGCGAAGCGGATGGGCGAGTTCGTTGTCGCGTTGCGCGCCATCTGGGACTGCTGGCACAACGGCACCAAGCTGAGCTTCGACGGAGACTTCTACACCCACCGCCTGATGACGCCGATGTTCACTCCGGAGCCCCAGCCCTACGGTTCGCCGAAAGTCCTCATCGCGGCGGTGGGCGAGTTGATGACGGAGACGTGCGGCGAGGTCGCCGACGGGATGATCGCGCACGCGTTCACCACCAAACGCTACTTCGACGAAGTGACCATCCCGGCGGTGGAGCGCGGGATGGCCAAGTCCGGCCGCAGCCGCGACGACTTCCAGATGTTCGCGCCGGTGTTCGTGGTGACCGGTGCCGACGAGGCGGAAATGGCCGCGGCGGCAGCGGCTTCACGCAAGCAGATCGCGTTTTATGCCTCGACCCCGGCGTATCGCAAGGTGCTCGAACTGCATGGCTGGGGTGAGTTGCAAACCGAATTGCACCGGCTGTCGATGGCGGGCCAGTGGGACACGATGGGCACCCTCATCGACGACGAGATACTGGAGACCTTCGCCGTCGTCGCGCCGGTGGAGGAGTTGGCCGGCGCGCTGCGGGCCCGCTGTGACGGCATCATCGACCGGGTGATGGTGGGGCTGCCGGCCGGCACGCCGGAGTCCACCGTCCGCACATTCCTGGATGAGGTCCGCGCTCCCAGCCTGTAGTTGGCGACATGTCCACTCGTCGCACTTCCTCGCGACAACGACAGGCTCGGTGAATCTATCCGCGGCGGGAATGAATCAGGGCCCGCCCGTACTTGAGGCAGGCATGACCTACACCCTGGCCGACGACGCAGCCCTGCTCCAGCCGATCACCGTCGGCAGTGTGACGGCCCGCAACCGGATCTTCATGGCGCCGTTGACGCGCAGCCGGGCCCAGGATGACGGCACACCGTCTGACCTGCAGGTCGAGTACTACGCGCAACGTGCCTCGGCGGGTCTGATCATCACCGAGGCCACCGCGGTCTCTCAGGCCGGCAACGGTGCCTACGGCAATACCCCGGGCATCTACACCGACGCACACGAGCAGAAGTGGGCGCAGGTCGCCCAGGCCGTCCACGAACGTGACGGGCTGATCTTCATGCAGATCTGGCATGTCGGCCGGATGGGGCACCCCGACATCAGCGGTACCGAGTCGGTGGCGCCGTCAGCGATCGCTGCCGACATGCTCGCGCACACCCCCGCCGGCAAGAAGCCGCTGCCCGTTCCGCGTGCTCTCGACACCGACGAAATCCCCGGCGTGATAGCGCAATTCCGCACCGCGGCCCGCCGCGCGGTCGACGCCGGTATGGACGGTGTCGAGATCCATTCGGCCAATGGCTATCTGCTGCACCAGTTCCTGGCCGATGCCACCAATCGGCGCACCGACCACTACGGTGAATCTGCGCAGAACCGTGCGCGGCTGGCCGCCGAGGTCATCGAAGCCGTCGCCGAGGAGATCGGCCCCGACCGGGTCGGGGTGCGCATCTCGCCCGGAAACAACGCCGGAGACGTCCACGAGATCGACACCATATCAGCGTATGAGGCCCTGCTGCAGCGCATTTCAACGCTCGGCCTGGCATACCTGCATGCGCTCATCGACCCCGACGCCGACGATTTCGGAACCATCCGCGCACTGTGGCCGGGGACTTTCGTCCTCAACACCGGTCGCGAGGTCGAAACCAGTTTCTGCCAGCTGGAGAACCTCGCCGACTGGGGCGTCATCAGCGCCGCCACCGTCGGCCGGGCGTTTCTGGCCAACCCCGACCTCATCGACCGGCTGCGTGCCGGCGCCGAGCTCAATGAACCCGACGTCGCGACGTTCTACTCACCGGGATCGGCGGGTTACACCGACTACCCGACGCTGGCGCCGATCGTCTGAGCCGCCGCCTTCTCGTGGCGGCGCTGACGCTCGGCGGTCGCCAGGTAGAACGCCCAGGCGAACGCGAAGCTGGTGAACAGGCTGGACACGAAGAACAGCCACGGCCTGCGGATGCCACGGCGGTAGCCGTCGACGATGGTGAACAACGGCAGCAGGATGACATTGCCGATCGTGTAATCCTGGCTGGCTGAGGCGGCCGCTGGGTTGTCATAGCCCAAAGTGATGAACTGCCACCAGCTTCCGCTCCCGGTGAACACATTGCCGCTGCCGTCGGCGTACTGGTGGACGAACTTGATGTTGAAGTACCAGCCGAGCGCGATCGAGGCGATGCCCGCCACGTAGTAGGCCACCTCCAGGGCGCTGAGAGCGGGTCCGTTGGCAGGCTTGCGGAAGATCGTGGGGTTGGACTGAATGACCCAGGCGATCACGAGTACGGCGAGCACTGCATGCACGAGAAGCGTCATGGTTGGTCAATGTAGATCAATCACTTCGATGTTTTGTCAATTTTGACAAATGGTCGTGCGGTAGGTTGTCCTGCGTGATTCGGCCTGCTCAGACGGCGCGCAGTGAGCGCACCCGCGACGCGTTGCGGCGCGCGGCCATGGTGCGGTTCCTCGCCCAAGGTGTCGAGGACACCTCGGCCGATCAGATCGCCGCCGATGCCGGGGTCTCGCTGCGCACGTTCTATCGCCACTTCACCTCCAAACACGACCTGCTGTTCGCCGACTATGACGCCGGCCTGGAATGGTTCCGCGCCGCGCTGCAGGCGCGTTCGCCGGAGGAACCGATCCTGGAGTCGGTGCAATCGGCCATCGACGCCTCGCCCTATGACCCGGAGGCCGTCGCCCAGATCGCGGCTCTGCGCGCCAAAGAACTCGACCCCGGCAGCATCCTGCGGCACACCCGCCAGGTGGAGGCCGAGTTCGCCGACGCGGTGGCTGCCCAGCTCTCCGACAGCGCCGGGCACGCGACGGTCGACGATCGGCTGCGCGTCATGGTCACGGCCCGCTGCATCGCGGCCGCCGTTTTCGGTGCGATGGAGATGTGGATGGTCGGCGACGACCCGTCGCTGGCGGAATTGCAGCGGCTGTGCCGCACCGCGCTGGAGCTGTTGCGCGGCGGCGTCATCACCGAGTAGTGGCATGCTCTCGGTCATGCATGCATTTCGCGCTGCCGTGGAAGCCGGCGACTTCGATGCCCTGCCCGCGCTGTTCGCTGAGGACGTCGTCTTCCGCAGCCCCATCGCGCACAAGCCGTACCACGGCCGCGACGCCGTCGGCGTGATCCTGCGCGCCGTCTCGCGGGTGTTCGCCGATCTCACCTACGTCCGCGAGATCGGTGCGCAAGACGCTCCCGACCACGCGCTGGTCTTCACCGCCAAGGTCGGCGACCTCGACATCAACGGCTGCGACTTCCTGCACACCCGGCCCGACGGGCTTATCGACGAGTTCACCGTGATGCTGCGTCCGCTCAAAGCGGTCAACGCGTTCGCCGAGCGGATGAGCGAGGAATTCGCCAAAGAGATGCAGAGGTCTGGTCTTTCGGATTGACACGGCGTGTGCTCCCACACTTGAGCGGCTGCGCGGAGGACCATCGGACCCATGGCGAGGATCGGTGACGACTCTCTGATCGTTCGCGCCGAACAACGTGCCGACGCCACCTGGCTGTTCACCATCCGCTACACGGTGTACTTCGACCAGTCCGAGCTCGGGATGCGATTCGACGACAGCGTCCAGGTCTGCGACGACCACTGTGCGAGGCCGGTGCCGTTCATCGCCTGCACGCCGTCGGTGTTGCGCAAGAAGCGCGTGGTGGTCAACGACGACGCGATCACTCAGGTCGACAACGTCTACGCCACAGTGTGTCTGCGTCGTCGCGGCGGTCCCGACGCGGTGATTCAGTCCGCGCGCCTTCCCAGGATCTCGGCCCAGTCGCTGGGCACCCGCCCGCGGGGACCGGGCACCGTCTCGTCAGCGGGCCGGCTCTCCGGTGGCGCCAGTCGCGGTCCGTCGTAGTACTGGTTGTCCTGGTAGTCCCAGAACCAGTCCTCGCCCGGCTCGAAGGAGCGGATGATCGGGTGACCTGACTGCCGCCAATGCGCGGACGCGTGACGCATCGGGGAGTCATCGC
The DNA here is from genome assembly GCF_036023875.1 of Mycobacterium sp. NBC_00419. Lineage (NCBI taxonomy): Bacteria > Bacillati > Actinomycetota > Actinomycetes > Mycobacteriales > Mycobacteriaceae > Mycobacterium > Mycobacterium sp. NBC_00419. The sequence continues at coordinate 1,985,174 of NZ_CP107931.1, read as the reverse complement.
AGCAGCCGATGTGTCCGCAGGCGGCGCAGCGGCGCAGGTGCACCCACCAGCCGCCCGAGGCGTCACATTCGACGCAGCCCGTGCCGCTCGGTGGGATGGACGGGTCGACCGCTTCAGCCACCAGCCCAGCCTACGCACGGGCTCTAGCACGCCGCGGACAACACTTTAAATCGCGACGATCCGATCGGTCTGAGCGAAACCAAATGCTTTGCGGCGACCTGCCGATAGTGCCCATTGACGCTTGGACTTCTGCGCAGGCGTGCGTTGACAGCTAATCGGGACTCTCTTAGCGTCCGGCCCAAGCCTGACGATGGAGAGGACTGCATGTGGGATCCGCAGAGGGGTGCTGGCGCCCGGCGGCTGTAATGCCGCCGTTGCCCTCGCTCCGCCCGCGTTTCCTCGGCGGCCGACGGTGAAAGCTGCCGCCTGGTCCAAGCCCGTGTTCTCCATCGGCGACTTCGTCGTTCTCGTGGGCGAAACCTTCGCGGCCATGTTCCGCCGCCCGTTCGCCTGGCGTGAACTGCTCGACCAGATCTGGTTCGTCGCCCGGGTGTCCATCGTGCCCACGGTGGTGCTCTCGATTCCCTACACGGTGCTGATCGTCTTCACCCTCAACATCGTGCTGCTCGAGGTCGGCGCGGGTGATCTCTCCGGCGCCGGGGCGGCGCTGGCCTCGGTCACCCAGGTGGGCCCTGTCGTGACGGCCATCGTGGTCTCCGGGGCCGGCTCGACCGCCATGTGCGCCGACCTGGGTGCCCGCACGATCCGCGAAGAGATCGACGCGATGAAGGTGATCGGCGTCAACCCCATCCAAGCCCTCGTGGTCCCACGGGTCATCGCCGCGACTTTCGTTGCGCTGATGCTGTATTCGGTGGTCGCCGTCGTCGGCCTGGCCGGAAGCTACTTCTTCGTCGTGTTCATTCAGCACGTCACGCCCGGGGCGTTCGTCGCCGGCATGACGCTGCTGACCGGCCTGCCCCAGGTGATCGTGTCTCTGGTCAAGGCGCTGCTGTTCGGCCTGTCGGCCGGTTTGATCGCCTGCTACAAGGGGCTGTCGGTCGGCGGCGGGCCCACCGCGGTCGGCAATGCCGTCAACGAAACCGTGGTGTTCGCGTTCATGGCGTTGTTCCTGATCAACATTCTGGCCACCGCGTTCGGCGTCAAGGTGGCGCCGTGAGCGACACCGATACCAATCGGCTGGTCGGCGCGACCCGGAAGCTGGGGGAGCAGACGGCGTTCTACGGAAGCGCCCTGGCGGCCACGCCGTACGCAGTGCGGCGTTATCCCGCCGAGGTGCTGCGACTCATCGCCGTCATGGGGATGGGCACCGGCGCGCTGGCCGTCATCGGCGGCACCGTTGTCATCGTCGGCTTCCTGACGCTGTCCACCGGCGCGCTGATCGCCGTGCAGGGCTACAACACACTGTCGAACGTCGGTATCGAGGCCTTGACCGGATTCCTGGGCGCCTTCCTCAACGTCCGGTTCATCGCGCCGGCGACCGCGGGCGTGGCGCTGGCCGCGACCATCGGGGCGGGCGCCACCGCGCAGCTCGGCGCGATGCGGATCAACGAGGAGATCGACGCCCTAGAAGTGATGGGTATCCGCGCCGTCACCTACCTGGCCTCGACCCGCATCGTGGCGGGCGTGCTGGCGGTCATCCCGATCTACACCGTCGCCGTGTTGATGTCGTTTCTGGCCACCCGGTTCGGCACCACCGTCATCTACGGCCAGTCCCGCGGTGTCTACGACCACTACTTCTCGAGCTTCCTTCATCCCAGCGACCTGATGTGGTCGTTCATCGAAGCGCTGGCGATGGCCGCCGTCGTGATGGCTATCCACACCTACTACGGCTACACCGCCACCGGCGGGCCGGCCGGCGTGGGTGAAGCCGTCGGCCGCGCGGTGCGCACCTCCATCACCGCGGGCGTGTTCATCCTCTTGACCATCACACTGTCCGTGTACGGACAGTCCGGCAACTTCCACCTGTCGGGGTAGGCGTGGCGAACTCCTCCCGACGCGAGAAGATCGATCCGATCTGGTGGGCCCCGGTGCTGATCCTCGTGATCGCCGCCCTCACCGCGCTGACCGCACTGCTGTTCTCCGGATCGCTGCGCAAAACCGTTCCGCTGACGGTGGTTTCGGACCGTGCCGGACTCGTCATGGAGGACGGCGCCAAGGTCAAACTGCGCGGCGTGCAGATCGGCCAGGTCAGCTCGATCGGCGCTGAGCACGCCGGTGGGCAGAACCTCTCCGCTCTGAAACTCAAGATCGACCCCGGGCCGTTCCAGTACCTGCCGGGCAACGTCGAGGCGGAGATCAAGTCGAGCACCGCATTCGGCGCCAAGTACGTCGACCTCATCGTCCCGTCCGACGGTGCGAGCGGGCGCCTTGCCCCCGGCGCGGTGCTGCGCTCCCGCAATGTCACCGTCGAGGTGAACACGGTCTTCCAGAACCTGCAGTCGGTGGTGCGCTCCATCGACCCGGCCAAGCTCAATTCGGTGTTCACCGCGGTCGCCGACGCGGTGCGCGGCAAGGGCCAACGGATCGGTGAGTCGATCACCGACGCCAACAAGGTGCTGCTGGCGGTCAACCCGCGGATGCCAGGAGTGCAGCGAGACTGGCAGTTGTTCGGCCAGACCGCCCAGGCCTATTCCGATGCGGCGCAGAACATTCTGGCCATCCTGGACAACTTCACCACCACCAGCGCGACGATCACCGCCAACGCCGGCGCCCTGGACAGCCTGCTGCTGTCGGCGGTCGGGTTCTCCCAGTCCGGCATCAACACGATCGGCGCCAATCAGCCGAACCTGGTGCGGGCGATGAACATCCTGGACCCGACCACCGCGCTGTTCGGAAAGTACTCGCCGACCTACACCTGCCTGTTCCAGGGCGCCCAGTGGTTCCTCGAGAACGGTGGCCGGGATGCCCTCGGCGGCAACGGCAAGTCGGTGATCATGGACGCCGCTCTCCTGGCCGGCGACGACCCCTACCGCTACCCCGACAATCTGCCGATCGTCAACGCCAAGGGCGGTCCCGGCGGAAAGCCGAGTTGCGGCTCGCTGCCCGACGCCAGCAAGAACTTCCCGGTGAAGTACCTCGTCACCGACACCGGCTTCGGAACCGGCCTCGACGTGCGGCCGAACCCGGGTATTGGGTTCCCCGGCTTCGCCAACTACTTCCCGGCCACCAAGGGCGTGCCGGAGGAACCGCGGATCCGTTATCCCGGGGGCCCGGCTCCCGGCCCGCCGCCGCCCTATCCCGGCGGACCGGCCTACGGCGCACCGGAATTCGCACCGGACGGCACACCGCTGTACCCACCGCCACCGGGAGGACAGCCGTGAGATCGAGAACCGCCCGTACCGCCACCCTCGTGGCGCTGTTCACCGTGATGTGCCTGATCTTCATGTTCGTCCTGGTCACCGTGTTCGGCCAGTTCCGCTTCGACTCGCGGGCGTCGTACAGTGCGGTGTTCTCCAACGTCTCGGGTCTCAAGGGCGGCAACTTCGTCCGCATCGCCGGGGTGGAGGTCGGCAAGGTCAAGGACATGACCCTGCACAAGGACGGCACTGTCACCGTCGACTTCGCCGTCGACAAGCAACTGCAACTCACCGAGGGCACCCGCGCCGTGGTGCGCTACGAGAACCTGATCGGAGACCGCTACCTGTCGCTCGAGGAGGGTGCGGGTTCGGTGCGCAAACTCTCTCCCGGGCAAACGATTCCGTTGACCCGGACCGCGCCGGCCCTCGACGTCGACGCGCTCATCGGCGGCTTCCGGCCGCTGTTCCGCGCATTGGACCCCGACCAGGTCAACGCCCTGTCGGGTCAGCTGCTGCGGGTGTTCCAGGGTCAGGGCGGCACGATCTCCTCGGTGCTCGCCCAGACCTCGGCGCTGACCACCACGCTGGCCGGGCGCGACCAGCTGATCGGTGAGGTGATCACCAACCTCAACACCGTGCTCGGGACGTTCGCCGCCCGCGACGACCAGTTCGGCACGGGGCTGGACAAGCTGTCCCAGCTCGTGGCGGGCCTGGCCGACCGCAGGACCGACATCGGCACCGGGCTGGCCTACATCAACGCCGCGGCCGGGTCGGTCGCCGACCTCCTGACCGCGGCACGCCAGCCGATCAAGGACACCGTCACCCAGACCGACCGGTTCGCCGGCCAGGTGATGGCCGACCACGACTTCGTCGACGACCTGGTCAAGACACTTCCGGACGCCTACCAGGTACTGGCCCGAAATGGCTTGTACGGGGATTACTTCGGCTTCTACCTCTGCGACGCGATCCTCAAGGTCAACGGAAAGGGCGGTCAGCCCGTGTTCGTCAAACTCGCCGGACAGGACACCGGACGGTGCACACCCAAATGAGCCGACTCACGATCAAGCGACCACACTTCACGCCGCTGGCCGACCGTAACCGGCTGACCGTCGGCCTCGTCGGTGTCGCCGTCGTCGTCGCCCTGGTGGCCGCGGTGTTCTCCTACGACAAGATCCCCTTCATCAAAGGGACGACGGACCACTCCGCCTACTTCGCGGAAGCCGGCGGTATCAAGACTGGTAGCGACGTGCGGGTGTCGGGTCTCGGTGTCGGCCGGGTCTCCGGCATCAGCCTGGAGGGCACCAAGGTGCTGGTGGACTTCACGGTTCGCGACGGGGTGGACCTCGGTGACCGCACCGAGGTCGCGATCAAGACCGAAACAGTGCTCGGCACAAAGTATCTCGAGCTGACACCGCGCGGTGACGGCACGCTGAGCGGACCCATCCCACTGGAACGCACCCGCTCGCCCTACGACCTCACCGACGCCCTCGGTGACCTCACGACGACGATCAGCGGTCTGGACACCGCCCAGTTGTCGTCGTCGCTGACCACTATCGCGGACACGTTCAAGGACACCCCGCCCGACCTGAAGATCGCTCTCGAGGGTGTGGCCCAGTTCTCCGACACCCTCAACACGCGCGATGCCAAGCTCCGCCAGCTGCTGGCCGATGCCAACAAGGTCACCGGCGTGCTGGCCAAGCGCAGCGAACAGATCGCCCAGCTGGTCGCCAACGCCAACGCGCTACTGGTCGAGCTTGTCTCCCAGCGTGACTCGGTGGACGCATTGATGGGCAACATCAGCGCGGTGTCGCAGCAGATCTCCGCGGTGGTCGCCGACAACCGCACCCAGCTCAAGCCGGCCGTCGACAAACTCAACGGGGTGCTGGCAATCCTGGACAACCGCAAGAAGGAATTGCAGCGCACGCTGTATCTGTTCCGGCGCTACGCCATGTCGTTCGGTGAGGTGCTGGGTTCGGGACCGTTCTTCAAGGCGTCGGTGGTCAACCTCGTACCCGGCCAGTTCTCCCAGCCGTTCATCGACGCGGCGTTCTCCGACCTCGGTCTGGACCCGAACGTGAAGGTGCCCTCCCAACTCGTCGAGCCCGGCGTCGGACAGCCGGCCACCCCGCCGCTGCCGGTGCCCTACCCGCGGACCGGACAGGGCGGCGAGCCGAACCTGACCCTGCCCGACGCCATCACCGGTAACCCCGGCGACCCGCGCTACCCCTACCGCGAGCCGCTGCCGGCACCGCCGCCCGGCGGTCCACCACCGGGCCCGCCCGCCCTGGCTCCGGCACCCGGTGAGCTACCGCCACCGTCGATCCCGCCGGTGCCGCCGGCCGACGGGAGGAACTGATGCTCACGACGCATCGGCGCGCGACCCAGATCGCCACGGGCATCAGCCTGTTGGCCATCCTGGCGGTGGCGGTCACCGTGGTGGCCACCCCGTGGTGGCGTCACGTCGCGCAGAACACCTACGTCGCCTACTTCGCCAACACCAACGGCCTCTACACCGGCGACGAGATCCGCATTCTGGGCGTCGCGGTCGGCACCGTGGAGAAGATCGAGCCGCAACCCACCGCGGCCATGGTCACGTTCTCCGTCGACCGCAAGTACCAGGTGCCCGCCGACGTGAAGGCGGCGATCCTGTCGCCCTCGCTGGTCTCCGCCCGGGCGGTGCAACTGATTCCGGCCTACTCCGGCGGCCCGGAACTCGCCGACGGAGCGACCATCCCGATCGAGCGGACCGCGGTGCCCCTCGAATGGGACGACCTGCGAAGGCAACTCGAGAAACTCACCGGATCACTGCAGCCCACCACACCGGGCGGCCCCAGCGCGCTCGGCGAGTTCATCAACACCGCCGCAGACAACCTGCGCGGCCAGGGCGACACCGCGCGTGACACGGTGCTCAAGCTCTCCCAGGCCGCCTCGGCACTGGGTGACCACGCAGGAGACATCTTCGGCACCGTCAAGAACCTGCAGCTGCTGGTCTCGGCGCTGTCATCGAGCAGCGACCTGCTGGCGTCGTTCAACACCAACCTGGCCGACGTCACCACCGTGCTGTCCAACACCCCCGACGAAATCGCCGGCGCGACACAGGGCCTGGACGGGGCCGTCAACGATCTGCGTGGCTTCGTCGCCGAGAACCGGGAAGGTCTCGGAACCACCTTCGACCATCTCAACGCGATCACCACCGCGCTCAACGACAGCAGCGGCGACGTCAAGCAGGCGCTGCACATCGCGCCTACGGTGTTCTCCAACTTCACCAACATCTACCAGCCGGCGCAGAGCGCGATCACAGGCATCCTGGCCCCAGTCAACTTCGCCGACACCGTCCAATTCATTTGCAGCTCAATCCAGGCGGCGTCGCGCGAAGGCTGGCAGCAGTCCTCGAAGCTGTGCACGCAGTACCTGGCGCCGATCATCAAGAACCGCCAATACAACACCTTTCCGATTGGCGGTAACCCGTTCGTCGGCACCGTCGCGCGGCCCAACGAGATCACCTACAGCGAGGACCGGCTCAACCCCCACCTGCCACCGGCCGATACCGCCCCACCGACCGACGCCGCCTCGGCGCTGGCCGCCGAGGTCCCGCCCGCCACGCCGACCGACCCCGGTGCCGGGCTGGAAGGTCTGATGGTTCCGGAGGGTCCGCCATGAGGCGGCTTGGCGCCGCGGCGCTGGTCGTCGCCTGCCTGTTGGGTGTCTCGGGTTGCCAATGGCGGGGCCTCAATTCGCTGAGCCTGCCGGGCACCACCGGAACCGGTGACGGCTCCTACACCATCCAGGCCGAACTGCCCGACGTGGTGACCATTCAGGAGAACACCCGGGTGCGGGTGGCCGACGTCAACGTCGGCAACGTCACCAAGATTGCGGTCCAGGACTGGCATGCGCTGGTGACGATGCGTATCAACGGCGATGTGCATCTGCCCGCGAACGCCACCGCCAAGGTCGGGCAGACCAGCCTGCTGGGATCCCAGCACATCGAGCTGGCCCCGCCCACCGACGAGGCGCCACAGGGTGAGCTCAAGAACGGTGCGCTGATACCGCTGTCGCGGTCCGGCACCTACCCGACCACCGAGCAGACGCTGGCCTCGGTGTCGGTACTGCTCAACGGCGGCGGGCTGGGCCAACTCCAGGAGATCAACCAGGCGTTCGCCACGGCGCTGACCGGACGCGAAGACGATATGAAAAGCCTTCTAGTCCAATTGGATACGTTCATCTCCCAGCTCAACGTCCAGACCGACGACATCATCACCGCCACCGAGAAGCTCAACTCGCTGGCCGGTCAGGTCGCCGCCAAGGACCAGGCCGTCGACAAGGCGCTGACCACCATCCCGCAGGCGCTGGCAGTGCTGGCCGACTCGCGCACCAAGCTGGCCAACGCGATCGACGCGCTCGGCAAGTTCAGCGCCATCGCAACCGACACCGTCAACCAGACCAAGCAATCACTGGTCGACAACCTGCGCAACATCGCGCCGGTGTTGCGGGAACTGGCCAACGCCGGACCCGCACTGACCAGGGGCCTGGACTTCTTGTCGACCTACCCGTGGGTGAAGAGCACCATCCCCAACTGGTTCCGGGGCGACTTCGCGAACATCACCCTCGTCATCGACCTCACGTTGAGTCGGATCGACAGCGGCCTGTTCACCGGAACCAGGTGGGAGGGCGACCTCACCGAACTCGAGATGCAGTGGGGCCGCACCATCGGTCAGATGCCCAGCCCCTACACCGGCGGGAACCCGTTGATCGCGCCCTACCACTTCGGGGGGTACTGACATGCTGCGTCTGCCCCGCCCGGTGTGGATCCAGCTGGGAGTCCTCGCGACCATCACGGTGATATCGGTCAGCATCATGGCGTTCGGGTTCATCAAGGTGCCCGCTCTGCTGGGCATCGGCCGGTACACGGTCACCGTCGACCTTCCGAAATCCGGTGGGCTGTACCCGACTTCGGTGGTCACCTATCGCGGCACCGAGGTGGGCCGGGTCGAGTCGATCGACGTCACCGGCGACGGTGTGCGTGCCGTGCTCGACCTGGACTCCGCTACGCCGATCCCCACCCCAATCGAGGCGGCCGTACACAGCCGCTCAGCCGTCGGCGAGCAGTTCCTCGAACTGACCCCCAAGGCCGGTGCCGGGCCGAAGCTGCGCGACGGTGACGTCATACCGGCTGCCGAAGTGCAGACCCCACCCGATATCGGCAAGCTGCTCGATGCCACCAACACGGCGCTGCAGGCGATCCCGCAGGAAAACCTGCGCACCGTCGTCGACGAGGCCGCCAAAGCCGTCGGCGGGCTGGGTCCCGAGTTGGCCCGCATCGTCGACGGGTCGACCGCGCTCGCGATCGAGGGCGGCAAGACCGTCGGGCCGCTGACCCAGTTGATCGACCAGTCGCCGCCGGTGCTCGAATCCCAAGTCCGCACATCGGACTCGATCGCCGTCTGGGCGGCCCGGATGGCCTCGATCACCGGGCAGTTCAAAGATCAGGACGCGGCGTTCGCCGACCTGCTGCGGGTCGGTGGTCCAGGACTTGACGAGGGCCGCGCGCTGTTCGACAGGGTGGCACCGACGTTGCCCGTGCTGCTGGCCAACCTGGTGAGCCTCGGTGACATCGCGGTCACCTATCGCAACGACCTCGAGCAACTTCTGGTGCTCTTCCCGCAGGGCACGGCCGTGATGTCGGCGATCGCCGTGGCGGACTCCGGAGTCAAGCAGTCCTACCGGGGCATCTATCTCGATTTCAATCTCAACCTCAACCTGCCGCCGCCATGCAACACCGGGTTCCTGCCGGTGGACCAGCAGCGCTCGGCGTCGGACGTCGACTATCCCGAACGTCCGGCCGGCGATCTGTACTGCCGGATCCCGCAGGACTCCGACATGAATGTCCGTGGCGTGCGCAACATCCCGTGCGAGACCAAGCCCTGGAAGCGGGCGCCGACGATCGAGATGTGCGAGAGCGACGAGAACTACGTGCCGCTCAATGACGGCTTCAACTGGAAGGGTGACCCCAACGCGACGTTCTCCGGCCAGGGTGTGCCGCAGTACCCGCCGGGCGCCGACCCGCGGGTGGCGCCGCCGCAGGGCACCGGCACCGCACCACCGGTGGCCTACGTTCCCTACGATCCCGCCACCGGCACCTACGTCGGCCCGGACGGCAAGCAGTACACCCAGGCTGACCTGGCCCACCCGCAGAACAAGACCTGGCAGTCGATGCTGACCCCGCCGTCCTAGTCGGGGCGCCGGACGTCGATGGCCAATCCGGTCCACCGGCGCAGCCGCCTCGCTATGGTCACGCCATGGCAGTCAAAGATTCCCGCGAAGTGGTCATCGAAGCGACACCCGAGGAGATCCTCGACGTGATCGCCGACGTCGAGTCGACACCGACCTGGTCGCCGCAGTACCAGAGTGCCGAGGTGCTCGACGCCTACGACGACGGCAGGCCCCGCCAGGTCAAGATGAAGATCAAGGCCGCGGGCCTGACCGACGAGCAGATCGTCGAATACAGCTGGACCGACAGCAGTGCGAGCTGGACGCTGATCAAGGCCGGGCAGTTGCGCTCCCAGGACGCCTCGTACACGCTGACGCCGGCCGGGGACAAGACCAAGGTGCGGTTCGACCTCAGCATCGACCTGTCCGTTCCGCTGCCCGGCTTCGTGGTCAAGCGCACGATCAAGGGTGCGATGGAGACCGCCACCGACGGCTTGCGCAAGCAGGTCCTGAAGGTGAAGAAGGACGGCTGAGTTAACTTGATCGCGTGACTGGTTCCGGGCCCCTCGCCGGGGTGAGAGTTGTCGAGCTGGGCGGGATCGGGCCGGGACCGCACGCCGCGATGGTGTTGTCCGACCTTGGCGCCGACGTGGTGCGGGTGCGCAGGCCCAGAGGGGGAATGGCCATGCCCGCCGAACATATCGACCTGTTCCACCGCGGCAAGCGCGTCGTCGACCTGGACATGAAGTCGCAGCGGCAGGCGCTGCTGGATCTGGTGGCCAAGGCCGACGTGCTGCTGGACTGCTTTCGCCCCGGCACCTGCGAGCGGCTGGGAATCGGCCCCGAACAGTGTGCGGCCGTCAACCCGCGGCTGATCTTCGCCCGCATGACCGGGTGGGGTCAGGACGGTCCGCTGGCCTCGACGGCCGGCCACGACATCAACTACCTCTCGCAGACCGGCGCGCTGAACGCGATCGGATACCGCGACCGCCCTCCGGTGGTGCCGCTGAACCTGGTTGCCGATTTCGGTGGCGGCTCGATGCTGGTGCTGCTGGGTATCGTCGCCGCGCTCTACGAGCGGGAGCGCTCGGGTCAGGGTCAGGTGGTCGACGCGGCGATGGTCGACGGTGTCAGCGTGCTGGCCCAGGCCATGTGGACGATCAAGTCGACGGGCCGGCTGTCCGACGAACGCGAATCGTTCATGCTCGACGGCAGCTGTCCGTACTACCGCACCTACCGGACGGCCGACGGCGAGTACATGGCCGTCGGTTCGATCGAACCGCAGTTCTTCGCCGAACTGATTGCCGGGCTTGGTCTTTCAGCTGATGAGGTGCCGGCCCAGTCTGACATCGCTGGTCGGCCGGAGATGGCGCGGATCTTCACCGAGCGCTTCGCCGCCAAGACCCGCGACGAATGGGCCGCGATCTTCGCCGGGACCGACGCGTGTGTCACGCCGGTTCTCGACTGGACCGAAGCCGCCGCCAGCGCGCACTTGCGCGAGCGCGGCACCCTGGTCGACGTCGGCGGAACCACCCAGGCCGCGCCAGCACCACGGTTCTCCAGGAGCCGGCCCGGTCCGGTCGGCTCACCCCCTCGGGACTCCACCCCGATCGACGAAATAGGTTGGTAGACAGACCCTTCCGGCAAAGCTCACCGGGCGCACCGCGGGCTGGCTAGATTGGCCCTGTGGCGGTTCGAGCATCGCGAGAGATCGTGATCGACGCCGCGCCGGAGACCATCCTCGACGCGCTTGCCGACGTCGAGGCCGTGCCGACGTGGTCGTCGGTGCACAAGCACGCCCACGTGGTGGACCGCTACGCCGACGGGCGCCCGCACCACGTCCGGGTCACCGTCAAGATTCTCGGGCTGGTCGACCACGAGATGCTCGAATACCACTGGGGTCGCGACTGGGTGGTCTGGGACGCCGACCGCACCGCCCAACAGCATGCCCAGCACGTCGAGTACACGCTTCATCCCGAAGCCGGCCGGACCCGGGTGCGTTTCGATATCACGATGGAACCCTCGGCGCCGTTGCCGGAGTTTCTGGTCAAGCGTGCCAAGAAGACGGTCCTTCAGGCGGCGACCGAGGGTCTGCGTGCGCACGTTATGCGCGCAGCACACCCAGACGCCTGATCGCCTCGTCCAACGTGGCATCGCGTTTGCAGAATGCGAAGCGCACCAGGTGATTCCACTGGTCGGCATGCCCGGAGTGCGGATCGCAGAATGCTGACATCGGGATCGCTGCCACACCGGCGCGGGCCGGCAACTCGGCGCAGAACGCGGCACTGTCGGAATAGCCCAGCGGCCGCGGGTCGGCACACAGGAAGTAGGTACCCGCGCTGTCGTGCACGGCAAAGCCGAGATCGGCCAGGGCGCCGGCGAGCCGGTCCCGTTTGGCTTCAAGCGAGTCGCGCAAGGCGTCGACCCAGGCGTCCTCGGCGTTGAGCGCGTAGGCCACCGCGGGCTGAAACGGCGCACCGCCGACATAGGAGAGGTACTGCTTGGCCGCCCGCACCCCGGCGATCAGTTCCGGCGCGCCGCACGCCCAGCCGATCTTCCAGCCGGTGCAGTTGAACATCTTCGCCGCACTGGAGATCGTCACGGTGCGCTCGGCCATGCCGGGATAGGTGGCGATCGGTAGGTGCCGCGTGCCGTCGTACACCAGGTGCTCGTAGACCTCGTCGCTGATCACCAGCAGATCAGCCTCGACCGCGAACCCGGCCAATGCGCGCAGGTCGCGGTCGGAGAGCACCATGCCGGTCGGGTTGTGTGGCGAGTTGACGATCACCGCCCGGGTTCGGGGAGTGAGGGCGGCCCGCAGGGCATCGACGTCGAGTGCGAAGCCGCGACCGTGCGGTGCCAGCGGAACGGTGACCCGATTGCACCCGGCCATCGCGATGACGGGCGCGTAGGTGTCGAAAGCAGGCTCGATCACCAGGACGTCGGAGCCCGGCTCGACGAGGCCGAGCACCGAGGCGGCGATCGCCTCGGAGGCGCCGACGGTGATGAGCACGCCGTTCTCCGGGTCGAACTCCATGCCGTATCGGCGCTTGCGCTGCGCGGCGACGGCTTGCCGCAACGGCAGGATGCCGGCACCGGGCGGGTACTGGTTCACGCCGTCGGCGATGGCCTTCTGGGCGGCTTCGAGCATTCCGATCGGGCCGTCCTCGTCGGGGAAGCCCTGACCGAGGTTCACCGCGTCGAGGCGCGCGGCAAGCGCCGACATCGCGGCGAAGATATTGACCGCATAGGGCTGCAGCCGCTGGACCGTCGCCGGGCCGGCGGCATGGGGATCCGTCATGCGCTGAGCCTAAGCGTGCCGACCGCGGCCCCAGGGGGCTAACCCCAGCTCAGAGTCCCAACCAACAGGTTGGCCGAACGGCCTGTTAGGGTGCCAGTACAGAGGTCTAGGCTCCGAGGAGCCGGATCCAAACACTCCGAAAAGGACAGAAGGGGCAACAACCATGTCCGAAGAAGCCTTCATCTACGAGGCCATTCGCACGCCTCGCGGCAAGCAGCGGGGCGGCTCGCTGACCGAGGTCAAGCCGCTCAACCTGGTCGTCGGTCTGATTGAGGAGCTGCGCTCGCGATTCCCCGACCTCGACGAGAGCCTGATCAGCGACGTCATCCTGGGCTGCGTCTCGCCGGTGGGCGATCAGGGCGGCGACATCGCGCGCACCGCGGTGCTGGCGGCCGGCATGCCAGACACCGTCGGTGGCGTGCAGCTCAACCGGTTCTGCGCCTCGGGCCTGGAGGCCGTCAACACCGCCGCACAGAAGGTGCGCTCTGGCTGGGACGACCTGGTGCTCGCCGGTGGTGTCGAGTCGATGAGCCGCATCCCGATGGGGTCTGACGGCGGCGCGATGTTCACCGACATCCCCTTCACCTTCGACAACTACATCGCCCCCCAGGGCATCGGCGCAGACCTGATCGCCACCATCGAGGGCTTCTCCCGCGAGGACGTCGACGCCTACGCCGCCCAGTCCCAGGAACGCGCCGCTGCGGCGTGGTCCGGTGGCTACTTCGCCAAGTCGGTGGTCCCGGTCCGCGACCAGAACGGCCTGGTGATCCTCGACCACGACGAGCACATGCGCCCCGGCACCACGGTGGAGAGCCTCGGCAAGCTGAAGTCCGCGTTCGAGGGCCTGGCCGCCATGGCCGGCTTCGACGATGTGGCGCTGCAGAAGTACCACTGGGTCGAGAAGATCAACCACGTGCACACCGGCGGCAACAGCTCGGGCATCGTCGACGGCGCCGCCCTCGTGCTCATCGGTTCGGAAAGTGCGGGCAAGTCCCAGGGCCTGACCCCGCGTGCCCGCGTGGTGGCCACCGCGACCACCGGCGCCGACGCGACCATCATGCTCACCGGGCCCACCCCGGCCACCGAGAAGGTTCTGGCCCGCGCCGGCCTGACCGTCGACGACATCGACCTGTTCGAGCTCAACGAGGCGTTCGCCTCGGTGGTGCTGAAGTTCCAGAAGGACCTGAACATCCCCAGCGAGAAGCTCAATGTCAACGGCGGCGCCATCGCGATGGGTCACCCGCTGGGCGCCACCGGCGCCATGATCACCGGCACCATGGTCGACGAGCTGGAGCGCCGCGGCGCCAAGCGCGCGCTGATCACGTTGTGCATCGGCGGCGGCATGGGCGTGGCCACCATCATCGAGCGAGTGTAAGGAAAACTTATGGCAGAGAACACAATTGCGTGGGACAAGGATGCCGACGGCATCGTCACGCTGACGCTGGACGACCCGACAGGTTCGGCCAACGTGATGAACGAGCATTACAAGGAATCCATGCACAAGGCTGTCGAACGCCTTGTTGCGGAGAAGGATTCGATCACCGGTGTGGTGATCACCAGCGGCAAGAAGACCTTCTTCGCGGGCGGTGACCTCAAGAGCATGATCAATGCCGGCCCGGAGAACGCCGGTGAGATCTTTGACGAGGTCGAGGACATCAAGCGCGACCTGCGTGCGCTGGAGACCCTGGGCGTCCCGGTCGTCGCGGCTATCAACGGCGCCGCCCTGGGTGGTGGCCTGGAGATCGCACTGGCCACCCATCACCGCATCGTCGCCGACGTCAAGGGTGTGCAGATCGGCCTGCCCGAGGTCACCCTGGGTCTGCTGCCCGGTGGCGGCGGCGTGGCCCGCACGGTCCGGATGCTGGGCATCCAGAACGCGTTCGTCAACGTCCTGAGCCAGGGCACCCGGTTCAAGCCGGCCGCCGCCAAGGACAACGGTCTGGTCGACGAGCTGGTCGGCAGCGTGGAGGAACTGATCCCGGCCGCCAAGGCGTGGATCAAGGCCAACCCCGATGCCCACACCCAGCCGTGGGATGCCAAGGGTTACAAGATGCCCGGCGGCCTCCCGAGCAGCCCGGCGCTCGCGGCGATCCTGCCGTCGTTCCCGTCGCTGCTGCGCAAGCAGCTCAAGGGTGCACCGATGCCCGCCCCGCGCAACATCCTGGCCGCGGCCGTCGAGGGTGCGCAGGTGGACTTCGAGACCGCGACCCGCGTCGAGAGCCGCTACTTCACCGAGCTGGTCACCGGCCCGATCGCCAAGAACATGATCCAGGCGTTCTTCTTCGACCTGCAGGCCATCAACTCCGGTGGCTCGCGGCCCGAGGGCATCGGCAAGACCCCGATCACCAAGATCGGCGTCCTGGGCGCCGGCATGATGGGCGCGGGCATCGCCTATGTCTCGGCCAAGGCCGGTTTCGACGTCGTGCTCAAGGACGTCACGATCGAGGCCGCGCAGAAGGGCAAGGCCTACTCCGAGAAGATCGAGGCCAAGGCACTCGAGCGTGGCAAGACCAGCAAGGAGCGCTCCGACGCGCTGCTGGCAAGGATCACCCCGACGGCGGATGCCGCCGACTTCAAGGGCGTCGACTTCGTCATCGAGGCCGTGTTCGAGTCGGTCGAGCTCAAGCACAAGGTGTTCCAGGAGATCGAGGACATCGTCGAACCCAACGCGCTGCTGGGCTCGAACACCTCGACGCTGCCCATCACCGAGCTGGCGACGGGGGTGAAGCGCCAAGACGATTTCATCGGCATCCACTTCTTCTCACCGGTCGACAAGATGCCGCTGGTGGAGATCATCAAGGGCGAGAAGACCTCTGACGAGGCGCTGGCCCGGGTGTTCGACTACACCCTGGCCATCGGCAAGACCCCGATCGTCGTCAACGACAGCCGCGGCTTCTACACCAGCCGCGTCATCGGCACCTTCGTCAACGAAGCGCTGGCGATGCTCGGCGAGGGCGTCGAGCCGGCGTCGATCGAGCACGCGGGTTCCCAAGCCGGGTACCCGGCCCCGCCGCTGCAGCTGTCCGACGAGCTCAACCTGGAGCTCATGCACAAGATCGCCGCCGCCACCCGCAAGGCTGTCGAAGAGGCGGGCGGCACCTACGCGCCGCACCCGGCCGAGGCAGTCGTCGAGAAGATGATCGAGGCCGGCCGTCCCTCACGGCTTTCCGGTGCCGGTTTCTACGAGTACGTCGACGGCAAGCGGACCCAGCTGTGGCCCGGGCTGCGGGAGACGTTCAACTCCGGCAGCTCGCAGCCGCCGCTGCAGGACATGATCGACCGGATGCTGTTCGCCGAGGCGCTGGAAACCCAGAAGTGCTTCGACGAGGGCGTGATCACCACGACCGCCGACGCCAACATCGGCTCCATCATGGGCATCGGCTTCCCGCCGTGGACCGGTGGTGCTGCGCAGCTGATCGTCGGCTACCCGCATGGCGGTAAGGCCGGGTTCGTGGCGCGGGCCAAGGAGTTGGCCGCCAAGTACGGCGACCGCTTCAACCCGCCGGCCTCCCTGCTCTAGGCACGAGACGCAAGGTCCCCGAAACAGTCCTGTTTCGGGGACCTTTGCGTTGCGCGGTGCGTATCGGGTTAGCGTGGCGGCATGAGCGACGGCGCCGGCGAATTCCGTAGCGCGCTCGCCGCCAGCCTGGCCGGATACCGTGACGCCCCCTGCATCGAGTTCGAGGGCCGCTGGTGGCGCGGTGACGAGATCAGCGCCTATATCGACAGCATCGGCGGGGCGCTGCGCGACGCGGGAGTCGCCGACGGTGCCACGGTCGCGGTGGTGGCGCGCAACCGGCCGCCGCACGCCGCGGCAGTGGTCGGCCTGCTCGCCGCCGGGCGCTGGGTGTCGATGGTCTACTCCTACCAAACTCCGCACGGCATCGGCCGAGACATCGAGCAGCTTCGTCCGGCCGCCATCATCGCCGACCGCGAGGACTGGACCGAACCGGTCGTCGAGGCCGCCCGGCGGACGGGAACCGCCGGTATCGCGGTGTCGCTGCACCCGCCCGCCGTCGACCGTGTGACCGGCCTCGAACGGGTCAGCGCTGAGCTGGCCGACGCCGGGCGCGACGGGTCGGCCGGGCTGCGGGTGCTCACCAGCGGCACCACCGGACCGCCCAAGCGACATGACATTCCGGCGTCGGTGCTGGAACACACGGTCTACAGCGTGGCAGGCCCGACCGCGTCCGCCGACGATCCGCCGGAGCTCATGTACTGGCCGCTGGGCGGCATCGGTGGAGTCTGCCAACTGATCACCGGGGCCTACATCGGTAAGCGCATCGCCCTGCTGGAGAAGTTCTCGGTGACCGAATGGGTCAGGGTGGTCAAGGCGTACGGCATCCGGCGCAGCGGGCTGCAACCGGCAGCGGTGCGGATGCTGGTGGAGGCCGACCTGCCGCGCGAGGACCTCGCCACGCTCGACTACGTGGTGAGTGCGTCGGGGCCGCTGGACGCCGAGACCCGGGACGCCTTCGAACAGCGGTACGGCGTTCCGGTTCTACTAGCTTATGGCGCAACGGAATTCGCGGGTTCCGTGTGCACGTGGACGCCTGAGCTGTATCGCGAGTTCGGTGCGCTCAAGCGGGCCAGCTCGGGGCGGGTGCTGCCCGACACCGAGGTGCGCATCATCGACCCGCAGACGGCGGCCGCGGTGCCGACCGGCGAACAGGGTGTGTTGGAAGCGCGGATCGCGACCATCAGCCCCGACTGGATCCGGACCAACGACCTCGCCTCGATCGACGCCGACGGCTTCATCACCCTGCACGGCCGCGCCGACGGCGCCATCAACCGGGGCGGCTTCAAAGTTCTGCCGGAAATCGTTCGGCACGTGCTGGTTTCGCACCCCGGCGTGCGCGATGCCGCGGTGGTCGGCGTGCCCGATGGCCGGCTGGGTGAGGTGCCCTTCGCCGCGGTGGAGACCCTGCCGGGTGCCGCGGCACCGTCACCGGAGGAGCTGATGGCGCTGGTGCGCGAGCAGTTGCCCAAACACTGCGTGCCGGTCGGCGTCGCCGTCGTCGGAGAACTGCCCCGCACTCAGTCGCTCAAAGTGAGCCTTCGCGACGTGGCGGCGCTGTACTCACACTGAGGGTTGCCCAATCCGGCGGCGCCCGTAGAGTCGAAGGCTATGCGCTTCGGACTCTTCATCCCACAGGGCTGGCGGCTGGACCTGGTCGGCATTCCCACCGACAAGCACTGGCAGGTCATGAGCGACCTGGCCACGCATGCGGACAACGGCCCATGGGACTCGTTGTGGGTCTACGACCACTTCCACACCGTGCCCGTCCCCACCGACGAGGCCACCCATGAGGCGTGGACGCTGATGGCCGCCTACGCCGCGACCACATCGCGGATCAAGCTCGGCCAGATGTGCACGGCGATGAGCTACCGCAACCCGGCGTACCTGGCCAAGGTCGCGGCCACCACCGACATCATCTCCAGCGGTCGCGTGCAGATGGGCATCGGTGGCGGCTGGTACGAGCACGAATGGCGTGCCTATGGATACGGATTCCCTTCGGCCGGTGCGCGACTGGCCCGCCTCGACGAAGGCGTGCAGATCATGCGCGACGCGTGGCGAGACGGGCGGGTGAGCTTCACCGGCAAGCACTATCAGGTCGACGGCGCGATCGTGGCCCCAAAGCCTTTGCAGCAGGACGGGATTCCATTGTGGATCGCCGGTGGCGGTGAGAAGGTGACGCTCAAGATCGCCGCCAAGTACGCGCAGTACACCAATTTCACCTCCGATCCCGACGGATTCCGGCACAAGTCGCAGGTGCTCGCCGAACACTGCGGCGAGGTCGGCACCGATTTCGGCGCGATCGTACGGTCGGCGAACGTCAACGCGATCCTGGGCAGCAGCGATGCCGACGTCGCGCAGCGGATCCAGCGGGTGCGTGAGCGGCTGGCCGGTGTCTGCGGGGACGATGCGGCCGATGCGATGCTGTCCATGTTCAGCGCGCCCGGCTCGGCGGCGGGCACCCCCGAGCAGGTGGTGGAGAGCCTGACGACGCTGCGGGAGCTGGGCTGCGAGTACGTCATCTGCTACTTCCCGGAGGCCGCTTACGACCGGTCCGGCATCGAGCTCTTCGAGCGCGAGGTCATCCCCGCGCTTGCGTGAGAAGCACATGCACGCAAATGAGAATGGGGTTTCCATAAAGCGCTAACTGTGTTGTACGATCCGCCTACCGAGTCGACGGAGGATCGCAGCTATGCAGAAGGCCCTGGCCCCCGAAATCTCCACATGGCCACAGGAGAACCCGCAGCTCATCGGCAGTAAATGCGGGAGTTGCGCCGCGGTGGTCTTCCCCCGCCAGGAGCGCTGCCCGCAGTGCAGTGCCGGCGACATGGCCGAGGTCATGCTGCCGCGGCAGGGGACTCTGGTGGCCTGGACCACGCAGGGCTTCGCCCCCGGTGCGCCCTACATCGGCCCCACCGGTAAGGACTTCGTCCCGTTCGGGGTCGGCCTGGTCCAACTCGGCCTTGGGGAAGAAGCCGTGGTGCGTGTCGAGGGCCGGCTGACCGAGAACGACCCCGCCAAGCTCCAGTGGGGGATGGACGTCGAGTTGACCATGATCCCGTTCGCCACCGACGCCGACGGCAACGAGATCGTCACCTTCGCCTTCCAGCCGGTCTGAGCCGAGAGGAACTCAAGTCATGACCAACGACGTCGCCATCATCGGCGTGGGCCTGCACCCGTTCGGCCGGTTCGACAAGACCGCCATGCAGATGGGCGCCGAGGCCATCCAGGCCGCCCTCACCGACGCCGGTGTGCAGTGGAAGGACATCCAGTTCGGCTTCGGCGGTAGCTACGAGGTGTCCAATCCGGATGCGGTCACCCGCCTGGTGGGCCTGACCGGAATCACGTTCACCAACGTCTTCAACGCGTGCGCCACCGCGGCCAGCGCCATCCAGCAGACCGCCGACACGATTCGGCTCGGTAAGTACGACATCGGTATCGCCATCGGGCTCGACAAGCATCCGCGCGGCGCGTTCACCGACGATCCGGCCAAACTTGCACTGCCGCAGTGGTATGCCGAGAACGGTCAGTTCGTCACCACGAAGTTCTTCGGCATCAAGGCCAACCGCTACCTCCACGACCACAACATCTCCGAGGAGACGCTGGCGCGGGTGGCCAACAAGAACTTCCGCAACGGTGTGCTGAACCCCAATGCGTTTCGCCGCAAGGAGATCTCGGTCGAGGAGATCATGGCCTCACCGGTGCTGAACTATCCGCTGCGCCAGTACATGTTCTGTGCTCCCGACGAAGGCGCGGCCGCAGTCATCATGTGCCGGGCCGATATCGCCCACCGCTACACCGACAAGCCGGTTTATGTGCGGGCCAGTGAGATTCGTACCCGCACCTATGGCGCCTACGAGGTGCACGGCACCTCGGCCCCGCTCGACGAGGACGTCTCGCCGACCGTCTACGCCGCGAAGGCGGCCTACGAGGCGGCCGGCATCGGGCCCGAGGACGTCGACATCGCCCAGTTGCAGGACACCGACGCCGGTGCCGAAGTCATCCACATGGCCGAGACGGGTCTGTGTGCCGACGGCGAGCAGGAGAAGCTGCTGGCCGACGGCGCAACCGAGATCCACGGCTCGTTGCCGATCAACACCGACGGCGGTCTGATCGCCAACGGCGAGCCGATCGGGGCCTCTGGCCTGCGCCAGATGCACGAGTTGGTGCGCCAGCTGCGCGGTGAGGCCGGTGATCGTCAGGTGCCGGGCAGCCCGCGCGTCGGGCTGGCCCAGGTGTACGGCGCACCCGGAACTGCTTCGGCCACAATACTTTCGCTGTAGCTCTACCCGGCGGTGGTGGTCGGGATGGTGAACACGCCCTGAACCGCCTGCAGGATCACCAGAACCTCGATCAACGCGGCGGTGGTGACCAGTCCGACGTTGGCGGCCAGTGGCCGCCCGATCGCGTTGATCAGTCCGCCGATCGGGTCGCCGTGGATGGCCTGGGAGATGCCGTCGAGGAACAGCGTGACGTTGTAGGCCGGCAGCATGGTCACGATGGCGTTGACGATGTCGGCGGTCGGCAACAGTGCGGCGTAGATCGAGGCGGCGGCGTTCGAGATCACGGCGGCGACCGTGGTGGTCACGTTCTGGATCGCGGTGATGATGCTGTCCGGGGTGGTGGGCAGGGCGATCGGACCCGGCGTGGGCAGGTGGATCGAATTGAGTTCCTGCCAGAACGACCCGCCGGGTGCGAAATCGCTGACGAAGTCGTTGATGCCCTGGGCCACCCCGGCGGCCAGCAGACCGACGACCTCGCCGAGGTCGACGTTCGGCAGAAACTCAAAGGGCGCTTCGACATTGGCGTCGCCAGTGGTTGACCAGCCGTAATTCGGGTCGCCGTAGCCGAGATTGACGATCACCCGCAGCGCCGGCTGCACCAGGTCGGCCAGCGGATTGCCGATCAACGGAATCAGGCGAAGCGGCTCGAGCAGTGGCAGGTTCTTGGTCGGAATGATGTAGTACTGCTGTGTCGCCGACGTGGTCGGTAGCGCGATGGCGTTGTCGACCTGGTCCTGGGTGAGCTTGGCGTACTGGGTGTGGACGAACACGATGCCGAGGCCTGCGTTGAGCACCGACAGGAAGTTCAGCGGGTACTTCGGGAAGTCGGCGAACCCGTCGTATTCCAGGGTGTAGTTGGTGGTGGGGAAGGCGTCTTCCGGTGTGGCACCGTAGAAGTCGAGGCCCAGGCTGGGCATGCTCAGGCCGGGGAACCGCGACAGCAGCCCGCCGTCGGGGTTCATCTCGTTGCCGACCAGCACGAAGTTGATCGGGGTGTCGGCGGGCAGCTGGCTCATCACCAGCGAGGAGATGATGGCGCTCTGCGAGTAGCCGAACACCGTCAGCGTATTGCCCAGGGCGAGCTGGCTGTTGATCGCATCCTTGAGGATCGTGATCCCTTGGTCCACCGAGGTATTCAGCGGCAGGCTCTTCACGCCGGTGATCGGGTACAGCCCCTCCGGGGTGAACAGACCGATCGGCACGGCGCCGGGGTTGTTCGACTTGATGTAGAGGTTGTAGACCGACTCGATGTACTCCTCGGAGGGGATCGGCACCCCGCTGGGACCCATCACCAGACCGGTGTCGGCGGCGGCCGGAGCCGGGACGGCCGCACGCGCGGTCGTGGCGACGGTGCGCCGGTTGAAGTCCACCAGCGCAAAGCCCAGCTGCGAATCGGCCGGAACGCTCGGAGCGCTCGGCGCCACCGGCTGGGTCGCGGTCGCCACGGTGCTCGCCTCGGCGGCGCTGGTGTCGACCTCGGTCACCCGAGTCGAGATAGTCAGCGGAACGGGTGCCAACTTCGCCGAGCGGGCCGATGCCGCGGACACCGCGGCGGGACCCCGGTTGGCGGAGGTGCTGCTGTGATTACTACCGCTGGTCGCCGAGCGAGCCGAGCTTCCGTGGGTCGATGACGCGTCCGACGACGGGCTGTCCGCCCAGGCCACCGCCGAGCCGAACGCGGCCGCACCTATCCCTAGGGCAACCGCGAGACCACCGACCCGACCGACCACACTCGCTGCGCGCACCGAACCCCCCACCGACGGAGACCACTGGACTGTGGCGAAGACTAACGCGTCCCCGGTCGATTCGTCGTGGGTGACCCGAGACTGTGCTCAGATGGCGGGACCCAGCAGGTCGTCAGCGTCCCTGATGACGTAGCCGTAGCCCTGCTCGGCCAGGAAGCGCTGCCGGTGTGCGGCGTACTCGGCGTCGAGGCTGTCACGGGATACTACGGAGTAGAACACCGCGCCGCCGCCGTCGTGCTTGGGGCGCAACAGCCGGCCGAGTCGCTGCGCTTCCTCCTGGCGCGAGCCGAACGTTCCCGAAACCTGGACGGCCACCGAAGCTTCCGGTAGGTCGATGGAGAAGTTGGCCACCTTGGAGACCACCAGGGTGCGGACCTCGCCGCGCCGGAATGCGTCGAAGAGCGCCTCGCGCTCGGCGTTCTTCGTCGACCCCTGGATCACCGGCGCGTCCAGCTCGGCCCCCAACTCGTCGAGCTGGTCGAGGTAGGCGCCGATCACCAACGTCGGCTCGTGGGGATGGCGGGCCAGGATCGACTTGACCACGGCGATCTTCGAGCGCGCCGTCGAGCACAACTTGTAGCGCTCGTCGGGTTCGGCGACCGCGTAGAGCATCCGCTCGTTGTCGGTCATCGTCACCCGGACCTCGATGCATTCCGCGGGAGCGATCCAGCCCTGCGCCTCGATGTCCTTCCACGGTGCGTCGTAGCGCTTCGGGCCGATCAGGCTGAAGACGTCGCCTTCGCGGCCGTCCTCCCGGATCAGGGTGGCCGTGAGGCCGAGCCGGCGCCGGGACTGCAGATCGGCCGTCATCCGGAACACCGGGGCGGGCAGCAGATGCACCTCGTCGTAGATGATCAGCCCCCAGTCGCGGCTGTCGAACAACTCCAGATGCCGGTACTCGCCCTTGGTGCGGCGGGTGATCACCTGGTAGGTGGCGATGGTGACCGGGCGGATCTCCTTGCGCTCACCGGAGTATTCGCCGATCTCCTCCTCGGTGAGCGAGGTCCTGGCGATCAGCTCGCGCTTCCACTGCCGTCCGGCCACGGTATTGGTGACCAGGATCAGGGTGGTCGCACCCGCCTTGGCCATCGCCGCGGCACCGACCAACGTCTTGCCCGCACCGCACGGCAGGACCACGACCCCCGAGCCGCCGGCCCAGAACGAGTCGACCGCCATCTCCTGGTAGTCGCGAAGTTCCCAGTCGTCCTGTTCGAGGCTGATCGGGTGTGCTTCACCGTTGACGTATCCGGCGAGGTCCTCGGCAGGCCAGCCGATCTTGAGCAGCATCTGCTTGACCCGGCCGCGCTCGCTCGGGTGCACGACGACCGTGTCGTCGTCGAGGCGGGCGCCCAGCATGGGCGCGATCTTCTTGTTGCGCAGAACCTCTTCGAGCACCGCGCGGTCGAAACTGACCAGTGTCAGCCCGTGCGCGGGGTGTTTGACCAGCTGCAGACGGCCGTAGCGGGCCATCGTGTCGACGATGTCGACCAGCAGTGGCTGCGGTACGGCGTAGCGGGAGAAGCTGACCAGCGCGTCGACCACCTGCTCTGCGTCGTGGCCCGCGGCGCGCGCATTCCACAAGGCCAGCGGGGTGATGCGATAGGTGTGGATGTGCTCGGGAGCGCGCTCCAGTTCGGCGAACGGGGCGATCGCGGCCCGGGCCGCCCCGGCCTGCTCGTGGTCTACCTCGAGCAGGACGGTCTTATCGGACTGCACGATCAATGGGCCGTCAGTCATGCGGCGCCGTGGTTGTCATAGCTCCATTATCCGGCGTCGGCTGACATCACCGACGTGACCCGATGCACAGCGAACTCGCGCGGCCGGCCCTGGGTCTCGTCCCAGGCCACCAACTGGCCGCCGTTGACCCCCAGTGGCCGCACCACCCGCTGGGTCGCAACCCCGGCGGCGTCGACGTAGCCGATCACCACATCCTTGTGTTCGACGGCTGCCTGCTGCAGCAGCGCCATCGCCACCGCCGGGTCCAGGCGCACATTGGCAAACGGCAGGGAGTCCACCCTTCGCAACATCGCGACCACCGCCGCCAGGGTCTCCCCGCTGGGCTTCGGCAGCGACCGGAACGCCCGGCGCTGCTGCGGCGCGGGCACCCGGGCACCGCGCTGACGGATGTCCACGATCGCGCCGGTGGAGTCCTCCGCGGCGGGGACGAAGCCCGCCGCACGCAACCCGGCCAGTACCTCGCCGATCGGTGCCTGCGACACCGCAACCGTCGGCGCCAGCAGCCGCACTTCGAGGTGTTCCAGAGCCGGAGAGGCCACCGCGCTGGCCAGTAGTGCGGGGTCCTCGCATCGGAGGAACGACGATGCCATCCCCACCCGCAACTGGCCGTGCCGACGGGCCACATCGTTGATCAGGTAGGTAAGTCCTTGTGGGACAGGTGTTTTGGAATACTTCTCGAAGAACGTGTGCAGTGCGCCCGCGGTGCGCCCGGTATCGAGCGCATGCCGGATCGACTGTTCGCTGACCCGGTAGACCATCGCCGCACCCGCCGACTCCACCGTGGCCACCGCCGCCAGTTCGTCGGCCAGATCGCGTTGCAGCGGTCCCGGGACCACCACGGTCAGGTCCGCCTGCACCAGGAAGTGGTCGATCGGTGCGGGCAGCGCCTTGGTCATCGCTGCGACGGCGGCCGGTTCGCCCTCGCCCAGCAGTGCCCGCGCCGGTGTGCTCAAGGCGCCGCGGCCGACCAGGCCCAGCGAGTGGGCCTCGTCGAGCAGGTGTGCGACCGGGTCGGGTTGCAGGCGGGCGGCCCACCGTGGCCGCCGCCAGATCAGCGCCTGCGAGACGTGGCCAGCGTCGACACCGGCGCCCGGCGGCAGCTCGGCGAGCACGCCGAGCAGAAGCCGGCGATCCAGCGGTGCGGCGGTGGAGTACAGCGAATCCGACAGTGCGGCATAGGGTTTGCCGTCCTGTCCTCGGCTGCCGATCAGGCCGGGACGGGCCGGCAGGTCCAGCCAGGTGCTGGCCAACAGATACCAGCGCGCCGCGCTCGGGGTTTCCAGGAAGCGGTCGGCAGCCACCGTCGGGGCCCAGTACAGACCCGCGGAGTCCGGCGGCTCGGGATCCGGGGTGCCGCTGGCGATGAGCCCGGCCGCTGCGGACAGCTCGAGAATCAGGCCCAGCCGCGCCTCGTCGATACCGGTGAGCTTGGTCAGCCGT
Organism: Mycobacterium sp. NBC_00419; assembly: GCF_036023875.1. NCBI lineage: Bacteria > Bacillati > Actinomycetota > Actinomycetes > Mycobacteriales > Mycobacteriaceae > Mycobacterium > Mycobacterium sp. NBC_00419. The sequence continues at coordinate 1,959,627 of NZ_CP107931.1, read as the reverse complement.
TTGGCTTCACGCACGCCCAACCCGCCGCTGCGCAGTTCGGGAACCGGCGCGGCCGACAGTGTTTCCAGGACCAGTTCGATCTCACGGACCAGGTCCAGGACGGCACCGGCCGCGGACGCGTCGGCGTCGGCGGCCGTGGTGGTGGTGACCACGGGGTCCGGCGCCACCAGATGCAGCGGTCCGGGCTGCTCGCCGCGCAGCACCTGGCCGACCTGGCGCGGCAGGATCACGGTCTCCTCGTCGATCTGGCGCAGCAACCCGGCGGCCAGCAGCCGAGGCACCGGGCGGTCCGGTGGCGCGCCCGGGGCGGCGTCACGGGTGCGGCCGATCGGCGAGCCGGCCACCAGCCGGTCCAACAGATCGCGCTGTGGCTCGTCGAGTCCGTCGAGGGCGGCGCCGATGTCGGCGGGGGATCGGGCGGTGTCTTCGAGGATGACCTGTCCGGGATACCAGGGCAGGCCCGCCGAAGCCTCCGGGGAGACCCGCACCGCGGCATCACCCCACACCAGCGCGCGCTCCCGCAAGTCGTCGAGCGTGGCCAGCACGTCCGGCTCGGCGGCCCGCGCGCCGATCAGGGCGACCAGCTTGGTCACCGGCACCGCCGCGGCATCGGCATGCAGCACGAGCAAGGCGTCGAGAACCGCGAGGTGCAGGAAGTCCAACTCGTCGGTGGCAGCCTTCACCGACTGACGGGCCGCAGCGCGGGCAGCCAGCGCTGCGATGCTGCCCGGTGCCGGTTGCGCGAGGTCCGGACGCAGCTCCAACAGGCGGATCACCCGCTCGTCGGACAGCCCGGCCAGCCAGGCGCCCAGCGGCGGGGCTGCCGGAGCGGAAGGTTCTGTCATTGGTGACCAGCCTAAATCAGGTGGCTATGTGCACACCCCGGCGTCAGGAGTGTCAGAATGGTGCCGTGGCTGAGAAGACCAAAACCAGGTATGTCGACAACGGCTGGCCGACGCGGGACCCCGAGGACCACGCAGTGAGCGAATTGGCTGCCGACCGGGTGGGTGCGTTGTCCCCGTTCGGCGACACCACATTCCCGCTGCCTGCCTCTGACCTGCCCTACCTGCACCCGGTCACAGTCGTCAACCGATAGCGGTGACCAGCGGACCGCAGCGCCGCCTCTCGCACCTCGACGAGCGCGGTGCGGCGCACATGGTCGACGTCACCGCGAAGGCCGCCACCGCCCGCACGGCGGTGGCAGCAGGCACCGTTCACACCACCGCTGAAGTGATCTCGCTGATTACCGCAGGCGGATTGCCCAAGGGCGATGCGCTTGCCACCGCACGGGTGGCCGGCATCCTGGCCGCCAAGCGCACCAGTGACCTCATCCCGCTGTGCCACCCGCTGGCCCTGACCGGCATCGACGTCGACTTCTCGATCGGCGACAGCGAGATCGGGCTGACCGCCTCGGTGCGCACCACCGACCGCACCGGCGTGGAGATGGAGGCGCTGACCGCTGTCAGCGTCGCCGCGCTCACGATTTTCGACATGATCAAGGCCGTCGACCCGGCCGCGCGCCTCGACGACATCCGGGTGCTGCGCAAGGACGGCGGCAAGACGGGCGTCTGGACACCCACGACGTGAGTCGCCGCGCACGCGTCGTCATCGCCTCCACCCGGGCCGCAACCGGGGTCTACGAAGACCGCTGCGGACCCATCGTCGTCGACTGGCTTGCCGGACGCGGATACGAGGTTCCGGCCGCCGTCGTCGTCGTCGACGGCAGCGCCGTCGGTGACGCGTTGCGGGCGGCGATCGCCGACGGTGTCGACGTCGTGATCACCTCGGGTGGCACCGGGATATCGCCGACGGACGCCACCCCTGAGGCCACCGTGGGCGTACTCGACTATCAGATTCCCGGCCTGGCCGACGCGATCCGGCGGTCCGGGTTGCCCAAGGTGCCGACATCGATCCTGTCCCGCGGGGTGTGCGGGGTGGCCGGACGCACCCTGGTGGTCAACCTGCCGGGGTCGACAGGCGGTGTGCGCGATGGGCTTTCGGTGCTCGCGGACGTCCTCGATCACGCGCTCGACCAACTGGCCGGAGGAGACCACAGCCGATGACACGCATTCTGCGGGCGGCCCTTGTCGACGGACCGATCTCGCTGACCGAACACGAGGAACTCGTCGCCCACGACGCGGCGGGCGCGGTCGTCGCGTTCTCCGGCGTGGTCCGCAATCACGATGGTGGCCGAAACGTGGTGCGGCTGGAGTACTCGGCACATCCGCTGGCCGAACAGACACTGTTCGAGGTGCTCGCCGAGGTGGCGGCCACGGCCACCGGCGTGCGCGCGATCGCGGCCAGCCATCGGATCGGCAGCCTGCACATCGGTGACGCCGCCCTGGTGGCTGCCGTGGCGGCAGATCACCGGGGGGCGGCGTTCGCGACGTGCTCGTTGCTCGTCGACACCATCAAGGAGCGGCTACCGGTGTGGAAGCACCAGTTCTTCGCCGACGGAACCGACGAATGGGTGAACTCGGCCTGAAGCCCTACTGACCCGGGGCGGGCTCGACCGGGGCCGGGGCGGCCGGGGCGAGAATCGGAGCGTTCGGATCAGCCGGCGCGGTGCCCATGTTGGGATCGTTGGTCACCGGCGTGGTCATCGGGCGCTGCGCCAAGCCCAGCAGTGCGTCGCCGCCGCTGATCTGCTGGGTCTGGACCGCGTGCCACAGCTCTTTGAGGTATGACACGTTCGGACCCTGCTGCGGGCCGGTCGGCTCGGCGGTGGTTCCCGGCGGCGGGTTGTCCGGGCTCGACAGGTGCTGGACACCGTCGGGCAGCTGGATCGTCCCATCGGCGGCCGGCGCAGCGGCGACGACGTTGGTGCCGCCGGCCGGTGGCGCGGCAGGATCAGCGGGCGCGGGTACCGGTGTGGCCGGCAGCACCGGCGGAACGGCCGGATCGGCCGGCGCGGGAGCCTGCGGCAGGGCGTGGAACGACGCGGCCTGGACGACGATGGTCTGCTCGTCGGGGTTCGCGGGGGCCTGCGGGGCGGGAGTCTGCAGAGCGGTGTTGATGACTGGCTCTGCGGCGATTGCATCGGGAGCCGGCGCAATCTGCTCCTGGGCCACCTCGACGATGTCGAGCTGGGGGGCCGGTGCCGGTGCTTCGGGAGCCGGGGCCTCGAGGACGGGCGCTTCCGGAGCGGGAGCGGGGGCCTCGGGGGCGGGAACGGGAGCTTCGGGCAGCGGTGCGTCCAGCGCGACGGCATCGACAGGAGCGTCGGGCAGCGGTGCGTCGAGCGGCGCGGCCGGGGCCGGGGCCGGGGCCGGGGCTTCGGGCGCCGGCTCATTCACCACGTTGCGAGGCGTGGCACCGGACAGGCCGCGACCGCAGACCGGCCATGCGCCCTTGCCCTGGGTGGCCAGCACCTGCTCGGCGACGGCGATCTGCTCGTCCTTGGAGGCCATGTAGGCCACCGGCGCGTACTGGGTGCCACCGTGGGAGGCCCAGGTGCCGGGGGAGAACTGCAGGCCACCGTGGTAACCGTTGCCGGTATTGATGGCCCAGTTGCCGCCGGACTCGCAGCGCGCTACCTGATCCCATTCACTGTCGGGGGCCGCTTGGGCCTGGCCGGCAAGCGCAATGCTGCCGCCGCCGATGACGGCTCCGGTGAAGGCGATCTTGGCGACGCTGATGGACGAGGAGGTGGGCTTACGATGCCGTCCACTCATAGGTCGGTTTAATCCTCTCTACAACGCCTGCGAGGTCAGCTGTCGGGTTCGGGCTGGAGAGGTTGCCCGGCCGTGCCGTTCCGGGTGGAACGACGTCGGCTTCACCCCAAGGAGCCGCTGGCGGCTCCGGGTCCGATCTCGGTGGACCGGTTGGGTCCCCCGCCCCCATCCATGGGTTCTCGTTGGTCTCTCCGCTCCTTGGATGGAGTTTGGCGCTAGGAGCGGAAAGGGCCTGCCCTGGTTGAGGGGGCTGACCTGTTGAGTGACGGTAATGGCTGCAGAGAGAGTCGTCACCTTTTGCAAAAACTGGCGTTTCTGCTAGCGGCAAATCTTAAAAGACCTCTAAATGCCCAAGACATCCGGACGTTGTCCCTGGTAAACCTGGCGACCCACCACGCCTTGGCCATCTCGTGACCTGATCGTTATGTGACGCAAATCACGATCATCCGCCGGCAAACGGGGGTAATACGTCCACTATCTGGCCAGATCGCAGGTTGACCGCCCGATCTCGGACCGCAACCCCGTCGCACAGGTACGAGCACCGCTGTAACACACGTGCTAATTCGTCACTGCGGCAACACAGTTCACTGACCACATCGGCCACAGTGGCACCGGCAGTCAAGGTCAGCTCATCGGTGTCCGTCCCGGCGGCTGCCCGCGCCGCGGCAAAGAAACGAACCGTCACCTCGACTGGTTCGGATACCTCAGCCATCTCACCCGCCGATCGCACTCATCGGGCGCTGGGGCTGCACGAAGTCGGGGTCGTTGATGCCGTGGCCGGCCGCCTTGCGCCACATTGCGGCGCGCCAAGCCTGCTCCAGTGCGTCGTCGTCGGCGCCGTTACGCAGCAACGCGCGCAGGTCGGTCTCCTCGGCGGCGAACAGGCAGCTGCGGACCTGACCGTCGGCGGTGAGCCGCGTCCGATCACACGCCGAGCAGAAGGCGTGCGACACCGACGCGATGACGCCCACGGTGGCCGGGCCGCCGTCGACCTGCCACAGCTGGGCGGGCGCGGACCCGCGCGGTGCGGGGTCCGGGGTCAGGTCGAACCGTGCGGCCAGGGCCGCGAAGATCTGGTCGGCGGTCAGGGTTGTATCGCGTCGCCAGCTGTGGCCGGCGTCCAGCGGCATCTGCTCGATGATGCGCAGCTGGTATCCAAACCGAAGGCAGTAGGTCAGCAGTTGCACGGCGTCGTCGAGACCCGATACCGGGTCCAGGACGGCGTTGACCTTCACCGGCCGCAGTCCGGCGGCTGCCGCGGCGGCCAGCCCGTCGAGCACATCGGTGAGGCGGTCGCGGCGGGTGATGGCGGAGAACCGCTCGGCGTCGACGGTGTCGAGCGAGACGTTGACCCGGTCCAGTCCGGCGGCGGCGAGGCCTTCGGCGCGGCGGGCCAGCCCGACGCCGTTGGTGGTCAGTGCGATCTCCGGGCGCGGGCGTAGCGCCGCGGTGGCGGCCACGATGTCCTCGAGGCCTTTGTAAAGCAGGGGTTCGCCGCCGGTGAAGCGGATGTTGGTGATGCCGAGCCTGCCGACTGCCACGGCGAGCAGCCGGGTCAACTCGTCGCGGGTGAGTAGATCGTCACCGGGCAGCCAGTCCAGCCCCTCGGCGGGCATGCAATAGGTACAGCGCAGATTGCATCGATCGGTCAGCGATACCCGCAGGTCGGTGGCCACCCGGCCGAACGTGTCGACCAGCGGCCCCGCGACCGGCCTGCCCTCGGCGGGAGCGGCGTCGTCGCGGCGTACCGAGGGCAGGCCGAGCATGGTGTCGGTCATGCGGCCGCCTGCACCTGGTCGACGGGCACGATCTCCTTGCCGAGCGGCACCAGCGACACCGGAACGAGTTTGAGGTTCGCCAAGGCCAGCGGGATACCCACGATCGTGATTGCCATCGCGGCCGCACTGACGATGTGGCCGATCGCCAGCCACAGGCCGAACAGCAGGATCCAGATGACGTTGCCGATGAGTGCGCCAGGCCGCGGGCCGGGTTTCTCGACGATGGTCCGGCCGAACGGCCACAGCGCGTAGGAGGCGATCCGCAGCGCGGCGAACCCGAACGGAATGGTGATGATCAGGAGGAAGCAGACCACCGCGGCGAGTGCGTAACCGAGAGCCAACCACAGCCCGCCGAACAGCAGCCAGATGATGTTCAGGACTAGGCGCATGTCTCCTCCAGGGGTTTGGCCAGCCTACCGAACTAAACGGGGATGCTCGGTCGACTGTTCCCCGAGTAGGATCACCGACACGCGTCCTGCACCCGCGGGACGCTTCATGTTGTCACGGACCCGTTAGACAGAGCAGGTGAGACCAGTGCCGACCGGCAAGGTGAAGTGGTACGACGCCGAGAAGGGTTTCGGTTTCCTCTCCCAGGAGGAGGGCGAAGACGTCTACGTGCGTGCCTCGGCGCTCCCAGAAGGCGTCGAAGGTCTCAAGCCCGGCCAGAAGGTGGAGTTCGGGGTGGCCTCCGGTCGTCGCGGTCCGCAGGCGTTGAGCGTCAAGCTGATTGACCCGCCGCCGAGCATCACCCGCACCCGTCGCGAGGCCGCTGTCGTCGAGCGCAAGCACTCGCCGGACGAACTGCACGGCATGGTCGAGGACATGATCACGCTGCTGGAAGGCGTCGTACAGCCTGAGCTGCGCAAGGGGCGATACCCCGACCGCAAGGTGGCCCGCCGGGTCTCCGAGGTGGTCAAGGCGGTCGCGAGCGAGCTCGACGCGTAGCGGGTCTGTTCGTTCGCCGATTTTGGGGAACACTGGTCGTGTGGGTGCCTACGTAGCCGGCGGCGGCGAATTCAAGCGCGATACCAACTACATCACCACGCGGATCACCGCGGACGGGGCCGACGGCTATCCCGTTGAGGCGGGCCGGTACCGGCTGATCGTCGCCCGCGCGTGCCCGTGGGCCAATCGGACGATCATCGTGCGCCGCCTGTTGGGCCTCGAGGATGCGCTGTCGATCGGCTTCTGCGGGCCCACGCACGACGAGCGCAGCTGGACGTTCGACCTCGATCCCGGCGGGGTGGATCCGGTGCTGAAGATTCCGCGGCTGCAGGATGCGTACTTCGCCCGCGACCCTCAGTATCCGAAGGGCATCACGGTGCCGGCGATCGTCGAAATCGCGACCGGCAAGGTGGTCACGAACGACTTTGCGCAGATGACGCTCGACTTCGCAGGCGAGTGGACCGCCCACCACCGCGACGGTGCCCCGCAGCTGTACCCCGAACCGCTGCGCGCCGAGATCGACGAGGTGGCCCAGCGCATCTACACCGAGGTCAACAACGGCGTCTACCGCTGTGGTTTCGCCGGCTCACAAGGCGCCTACGACAAGGCCTATGACCGGTTGTTCACCACATTGGACTGGCTCTCCGAGCGGCTGGCCGACCGGCGATACCTGGTGGGCGACACCATCACCGAGGCCGACGTGCGGTTGTTCACCACGTTGGCCCGCTTCGACCCGGTCTATCACGGCCACTTCAAATGCAACCGCGCCAAGCTCGCCGAGATGCCGGTGCTCTGGGCTTATGCCCGCGACCTGTTCCAGACGCCCGGCTTCGGCGACACCACCGACTTCGCCCAGATCAAGCAGCACTACTACATCGTGCACGCCGACATCAATCCCACCCGGATTGTCCCGAAGGGGCCTGAGCTGTCGAACTGGCTCACATCACACGGGCGAGAGGCCCTGGGCGGCAGGCCTTTCGGCGACGGCACACCGCCGGGGCCGACCCGCGAGGGTGAACGGGTACCCGACCAGTTCGCGGGCTAGCGCCACGCCAGGCGCACGGACCATTCCGCGTGCGGGACATCGCGTAGTTGACCTTGCGGGTCCGTCACCAGCGTGAGCAGCTGTACCACGATTCCGGTCAGTTTGCCGCGTTGCGGATCCACCGTCGGAATGGTCACGGCCAGAGTGGAATTGGGCCGAAAGACGGTTGTGGTCGAGTTGTCCTCGTCTTCGTAGACCTTCAGCAGCCGCCACGGTGCCCGGCCGATCGTGGTGGGCACCGACAGCTGAACGGGATAGCGCTCGTCAACGGCCAGGTCCCCCTGGGTCTTCGGGTTCTGGCACTCGTTGAGGTTCGTCACATTGCAGTAAACGTAGGGCCCGACGCGTATCGAGTTCCCGTGCGAGTAGGCACTGACCTCAGGCAGTGCCTCGTGGGTGCCGCGGGTCAGCAGCCACGCGCCGATACCCGCACCGGCCGACACCAGGACCACCGCGACGACGAGAACCCAACGAAGCCAACGTCTCACCGGTTGGTCACCGCCGACTTACCTTCCTGTTCGGCCAAGACCGGGCGGTTACCACCGAAGCCCGGTATCAGCGAGGCACCGCGATTGCTGACCACGGTCTGGGCCAGTCCGAGGATCAACAGCGCACTGATCGCGGTGAACCCGACCCACAGTTCGGTATACACCAGCACCCCGAGCGCCCCACCCATCACCCACGCAAGCTGCAGCACCGACTCGGACCTGCCGAACGCCGAGGCGCGGGACTCCTCGGGCAGGTCGTCCTGCAACGAGGCATCCAGTGAAGCCTTGGCGATCGCGCTGGAACCCGAGGTGACCAGTGTGGCGAACGCCGCGACGATCAGGCTGCCGGTCACCGCCGCGGCCAGCGCCACCACCGTGACCGCGATCGCGGCGCGTACCACCAGAAGCGCGGGCCGCCCCAGCCGCAGGCGGGCCGCAGCGAAATTACCCGCGAAGTTACCGATGCCGGCCGCTGCCCCGATGGTGCCCAGGATGCCCAGCTGCACCCAACCGCTGGCCTGGTGCGCCTTGGCCACGAACGCGGGATACAGAAACAGGAACCCGACCATCGCCTTGATCGTGCAGTTGCCCCACAGCGAGGTGATGATGTTGCGGCCCAACGGCTGTCGCGGCGAGCTGATGGGCTCGGTCACGGCCTCGCCGGGCCATCCGCCCAGTGGGCCGCTGCGGCCGTGATAGGTCAGTGTGGTGGGCACCTCGCCCTCGGTCACCTCGACCCAGCGCGGAATCCGCATCGACAACGACGCTCCGGCAAGGGTGACGAACACGACCACGAACAACGCACCCGGCAGCCCGAACAGCGTGGTGAAGGTGTACTCGACGCCGGCGGCGATGCCGCCGCCCACGATGGTGCCGCCGATCAAGCCGAACACGGTCAACCGCGAATTGACCCGAACCAGGTCGATGGTCGGTGGCATTACCCGCGGCGTCACGGCACTGCGCAGCACGCTGAATGACTTGGACAGCACCATCATTCCCAGCGCGCAGGGATAGAGGACCCAGGACGGGTAGCTGCCCGCCGCGCCGTCGTAGTTCATGATCAACACGATCGCCAGCACCGTGCGCAGCATGAACGACATCGCCAGCGCGGCGCGGCGTCCGTGCTGCACCCGGTCGAGCGCCGGGCCGATCAGCGGCGCGATCACCGCGAACGGCGCGATCGTGATGAGCAGGTACAGGGCCACCTTGCCCTTGCTCTCACCCGAGGCGGCCGCGAAGAACAACGTATTGGCCAACGCCACGGCCATCGCCGAGTCGACCGCGAAGTTCGCCATCACCGGCCACGTCAGTGCGGTCAGGCCGGACTTGTCCGCACCGTCGGCGGTGGCCGCGCGGTGGACCATCGAGTACATCCGCTCGCCCATTTCGCGGCTGCGCATGGCCGCCGCCCGGGTGACCGTGATGCGCTCGCCGGCGCCGTCACCGACGCCCCTGGAGCGCGGCGGCATCTCGGACCCGGCGTCGTGGACCCGTTCGGAGTCCAGCGGCGGCAGGTACCGGTTGGCGCTCGGCGTCGGATCCGGGCGGCGTCTGGAGGCGCTGGCGTAGCCGGCACCCTCGTCGCTGGGGTAGTTGGCCATGCCCGGATGCTCGCCGGTTCCGGCGGCCGGATAGCGGCGCACGGGACCGGTCACCGGTTCCGCGCTCGGGTGGTCGCGCCGCCTTCCAGACACGTCACGATTCTCCCCCATCCCGCCGTGGTCGGACGCAGACGCGACCGGTGTGGCTGTACCAAGCGGTCGTGAGGCAAGATTGGTGTCGATGGACAGCCAGATCGACTCCGCAGAATCCGCGGCTCCGCTCCACCGGGGCGAGCCGTCCGAAGCGGTCGCCGCCGTATTGGACGGCGCCATGGACCTGGCTCGTCAGGCGATTATCGAATTCAGTGGCGAAACGGTCGGGGAGTACCTGGGCGTCGCCCACGAGGACGAGACCGCCGCCACACACCGATTCTTGGCGAACATGCCGGGCTATCAGGGCTGGCAGTGGGCGGTGGTGGTGGCTGCCTATCCGGGCGCCGATCACGCCACGGTCAGTGAAGTCGTGCTGGTCCCCGGACCGACCGCGCTACTCGCGCCGGCCTGGGTGCCCTGGGAGGACCGGGTCAGGCCGGGCGACCTGAGCCCCGGTGATCTGCTTGCTCCGCCGGTCAACGACCTGAGGCTGGCGCCCGGCTACACCGCGACCGGTGACCCCCTCATCGACGACACCGCTGTCGAGATCGGCTTCGGCCGCCGGCAGGTACTCAGTGCCTTCGGCAGGGACCTGGCCGCCCAGCGCTGGCACGACGGCGATCATGGGCCCGACGCGCCGATGGCGCGGTCGACCAAGCGCGCCTGCCGGGACTGCGGTTTCATGATTCGGCTCGACGGTGCGCTCGGCGTGATGTTCGGGGTGTGCTGCAACGAGCTGGCCGCCGATGGCCACGTGGTCGACTTCGAGTACGGCTGCGGCGCGCATTCCGATACTCCGCCGGCGCCCGGCACTGGTTCACCGATGTTCGACCCGTTCGACGACGGGGTGCTCGATGTGGTTGAGCGGCCCGCCGAGGAGACGCCAGAGACGCCGCCTGTCGACGAAACGCCTGTCGACGAAACGCCGATCGACGAAGCGCCGGTCGACGAAGTGCCTGTCGACGAAGCGCAGGTCGAGACCGCCGAGGCGATCGACGAGCCGGAGCAGGCCGACCAGGCGGTCCTCGCCGACTAACCTTCGGCGGCCGCCTTGATGCGGGCCAGCGAGGTGTTCATCCCGGCCACGAGTTCCTTCTCGAAGCCCGGCACGCCCCCCAGCACGGCATTGACGGTCATCGTCGAGATCGCCTTGACGCCGTTCTCGGCGTGCCGGGTCTCCACCACCCGAGTGCCCGTCGCGGTGGGCTCGAGCTCATAGCTCCACACGGTGTTGTTGGCGTTGACCCGGAAGGCGAGCTTGCGTTCCGGGATCACCTCGGTGATGGTCGACGTCGTCGGCCAGAACAGGTTGTTGCGCCGGTTCAGGTTCAGTGTGCGTGTGCCGGGCCGTAGCGGACCGAGCGACCTCATCACCCGGCACTGCGGGCTCCACTTGGGCATGTTGCCCAAGTCGGAGATCAGGTTCCACACCGTGTTCACCGGCGCGTTGATCTCGATCTCTGCTTGCAACAGTGGCGCTGCCATGATGATGTCTCCTTGCTGTCACGCGATGGTGGTCGGTCTACGGTCGGCGCGGTTCGATACCCGTCTGTGCCCCCCTGGCGCCGCGCCGGGCGGCCGCGCGCTGCCAGAGGAAGATCGAGGTGCCGATGACGGCGACGCCGAGACCGGCCACGGTAATCGGTCGCCACGTCTGCAGGGCGGGAACCGCGAACGCGGCGATCGTCGCCAGCGCCCACAGGATCGCCCCGGTGACGATGACGGGCCAGGGGTCGAGCAGACCCGGCGGTAGTGCCGGCGGCTCGGGGTCGGCCACCGGCGCCGGGTTGGGCTCGCGCGGATCGGAAGGCATTGCGGTCCAAACTAACCGATCGGGTGGCCGGTAAGGTGCCCAGATCGATTACGCGCAGGTTGAGAGGTTTCGGGGCTGTTGTGTCGTATGTTTGCGATGTGAAGGATGGGGATGTGCGGCTGGCCGGTGATCTGTCCCTGGCTGTCGTCCGTCTGGCCCGGCAACTCCGCTTCCGGCGGGTCGAGTCGACGGTCACGCTGTCCCAACTGTCCGCGCTGACCACCCTGGCGAAGCAGGGTGCGATGACACCCGGTGCGCTCGCCGCGCGCGAGCGGGTCCGGCCTCCATCGATGACCCGCATCGTCGGAACGCTGACCGAGCTGGGCCTGGTCGAGCGCACCGCGCATCCGGCCGACGGCCGCCAGGTCCTTGTCGCCGTCTCGCCGATCGGAGCGGAGCTGGTCGACAGCGAACGCCGGGCCAGTCAGGAGTGGCTGGGCAAGCGGCTGGCCACCCTGGCCGCCGACGACCGCGACACTCTGCTGCGCGCGGCGGATCTGATGACCACGCTCGTCGACGAAGACGCGTGAGCGACAAGGGTTTCGGCGCGTTCGACGTCATCGACATCACAGATCCCGCCGACCCGAGGGTCGACGATTTCCGTGACCTCAACAGCATCGACCGCAGACCCGACCTGCCAACCGGTAAGGGCCTGGTGATCGCCGAGGGTGTTCTGGTCGCCCAGCGCATGCTGGCGTCGCGCTTTTGCCCGCACGCGTTCCTGGGCACCGAGCGCCGCCTCGCCGAGCTGGCCGGCGATCTGGCCGGTGTGGGTGTCCCGTACTACCGGGCCAGTGCCGAGGTGATGGCCGAGGTGGTGGGTTTTCACCTCAACCGCGGTGTCCTGGGAGCCGCCCGCCGAGCACCCGAGCTGACGGTCGGCGACGTCGTCGAGGGGGCTCGCACGGTGGCCGTCCTGGAGGGCGTCAACGACCACGAGAACCTCGGCTCGATCTTTCGCAATGCGGCCGGGCTTGGTGTCGACGCGGTCCTCTTCGGAACGGGCTGTGCCGACCCGCTCTACCGACGCGCCGTGCGGGTGTCGATGGGCCATGCGCTGCTGGTGCCCTTCGCCAAGGCCCAGCACTGGCCCGCCGACCTCAATGACCTACGGCAGCAAGGGTTTCGGCTGCTGGCCATGACCCCCAACCCGCAGGCGCAGACGTTGGGCACTGCGATGGACGAGCTGGTGGGGCAGAAGGTCGCGGTGCTCGTCGGCGCCGAAGGGCCGGGGCTGACCGAAACAGCGATGCGGGCCAGTGATGTGCGGGTGCGCATCCCGATGTCGAGGGGCACCGATTCGCTCAATGTGGCCACGGCCGCCGCGTTGGCGTTCTACGAGCGGGTCAGGTCGGCCGGATAAGCTTCTGCCGACTCGGCGAAGGAGGCCAGCCATGACCGAAGAGTCGACCCCGTGGGGCACCGGGCTGACCGTCGCCGCGTTCGTCGCAGCGATCGTGGGCGCGGCGATCGTCGTCCTGAGCCTTGGGATGGTCCGCGTGCACCCGGCCGTGGCGGTCACGCTGAACCTGATCGCGGTCGGCGGGCTGGCGCCCACGCTGTGGGGCTGGCGTCAGATGCCGGTGCGACGGTGGTTCGTGCTGGGGGCCGCTGTGGGCGTGGCAGGCGGGTGGATCATCCTGCTTGCGCTCGCCGCGAGGTAGCGGTCAGCGCTGGCCGCTGGAGCGAACCCCGAGCAGAACGTCTTCCCAGGCCGGCACGGTGGGCTTGGCCTTCGTGCGCTTCGCGCGCACGGGCGGGACCGGCGGTGCGGGCTCGGTCTCGACAGGGGCCTGCTCCGGTTCCGGCTCATCGTCGAATTCCACCAGCGCGACCGGGGCGACTGGCCGCAACGTGCGCTCGAAGCTCGGGTCGATCAGTTCGCTGGCCGCGTCGTCGACCGCCGTCACGGTGCCGCCGTGCGCGCCGGGGGAGAAGCGGAAGTGGGCCACATTGTCGGAAAGGCCGGCCTGCCACTCCATCTGTACGGTCCAGCGGCCGTCGTCGTTGCGCCAGGCATCCCACGTGGTGGCTTCTGAGCTGAGGCCGCGGCCGGCCAGGGAAGCACTGATGGCTTCCAGCAGCGTCACGACCGCCGGACCGTCGGCCAGCACCGGATGGGCGGCGGTGGCCAGCTCGGCGGCGCGCTGGCGCTCCAGCAGAACGGGATGTGCAAAGCGCTCGATCTTGCTGACATCCATGCCCGATGCTTCGGCCAGCTGCTCGACGGAGGCACCCGCTCGAATGCGGGACTGAATATCTCTGGGACGCAACACGCCTTTGACCTCGATGTCCCTCAGGGTCTGACCCAACGACCGGTCGCCGCGCACGGCGGCACGCAGCCTGTCGTCAACTGGCAAGAGGAACTTGTCGGACGGGTCGCGACCTTCACAGATGATGGCTTTGCCGTCGACATCGAGTCCGATCACCTTGAGCTCACGCATGCCGACCTCCTTTGTCCGGACTCTAACGCGGCGTGCCGAAAATAACGGTTAGGACACGCTGGAGTTACGGCCCCGGGTCAGAGCCGCTCGACCACCCAGTCGACACACTGGGTCAGCGCACTGACGTCATCGGGTTCGACCGCGGGGAACATCGCGACCCGCAGCTGGTTGCGGCCCAGCTTGCGGTACGGCTCGGTGTCGACGATCCCGTTGGCCCGCAGGATCTTGGCGACGGCCGCGGCGTCGACGTCATCGGAGAAGTCGATGGTGCCCACCACCTGGCTCCGCAGCGCGGGATCCGCGACGAACGGGGTGGCGTACGACGACGCCTCGGCCCACGAATAGAGCCGCTGCGAGGAGTCGGCGGTGCGCTTGACCGCCCAGTCCAGGCCACCGTTGCCGTTCATCCAGTCGACCTGCTCGGCCATCAACACCAGCGTGCCGATCGCCGGGGTGTTGTAGGTCTGGTTCTTCAGGCTGTTGTCGACCGCGATCGGCAGCGACAGGAACTCCGGTACCCAGCGCCCCGAGGCGCCGATGGACTCGACGCGGGCCAGCGCGGCCGGTGACAGCAGTGCCAGCCACAGCCCACCGTCGCTGGCGAAGTTCTTCTGCGGCGCGAAGTAGTAGGCGTCGACGTCGTTGATGTCGACGGGCAGGCCGCCGGCTCCGGAGGTGGCATCGATGAGAACCAGGGCGTCGCCCGAACCGGCGGGGCGGGTGACGGGCAGGGCGACCCCGGTCGAGGTTTCGTTGTGCGCCCAGGCGATCGCGTCGACCGACGGATCGGAGGTCGGCTCGGGCGCGCTGCCAGCGTCGGCCTTGATCACGATCGGATCCCCGACGAACGGGTTGGCGGCCACCGCCGAGGCGAACTTGGCGGAGAACTCACCGTAGGTCAGGTGCAGCGACTTCTTGTTGATGAGGCCGAATGCGGCGGCATCCCAGAACGCGGTGGCCCCACCGTTGCCCAGGATCACCTCGTAGCCGTCGGGCAGGGAGAACAGCTCGCGCAGGCCGTCGCGAACCCGGCCGACCAGGTTCTTCACCGGCGCCTGCCGGTGCGAGGTTCCGAACAGGCCTGCCGCCGTGGTGGTCAGCGCCTGCAGTTGTTCGGGACGCACCTTGGACGGACCGCACCCGAAGCGGCCGTCGGCGGGCTTGAGGTTTTCCGGGATCGTGAGGTGGTCAGCCATGCCTCAAGCCTAGGAGTCGCCGGTGGGCCTGCGAAATCCAGGCGTTCAGCAAACCCTGGAACGGGTATAGACAGTTAGGCGGTACCTGCGGTACCGTCTGGACAACAAGCGGCCCTATGTAAACCTCTCGGGAGGACGTCATGGCTAGGACCAAGATCGTCAGGCGCTGGCGCAAGAACATGGATGTCGGCGACGACGCCGAGTATGTGGAGACGTTGGCCACCCTCTCCGAGGGGTCGGTCCGGCGTAACTTCAATCCGTACACCGACATTCACTGGGATTCACCGGAGTTCGCTGTCATCGACAACGACGAGCGCTGGATCCTGCCCGACTCCGACCCGCTGGGCCACCATCGGTGGTACCGCGCGCAGCCGGTCGCCAAGCAGATCGAGATCGGTAAGTGGCGCCAGGCCAACGTCGCCAAAGTGGGCCTGCACTTCGAGTCGATGCTGGTCCGCGGACTGATGAACTATGCGTTCTGGGTGCCCAACGGCTCCCCGGAGTACCGGTACTGCCTGCACGAATCGGTCGAAGAGTGCAACCACACCCTGATGTTCCAGGAGATGGTGAACCGCATCGGCGCCGACGTGCCCGGCATGCCGCGGCTGCTGCGCTGGCTGTCGCCGCTGGTGCCGCTGATCGCCGGTCCGTTGCCGATCCCGTTCTTCTTCGGGGTGCTCGCCGGCGAGGAACCGATCGACCACACCCAGAAGAACGTGTTGCGTGAAGGGAAGGCCCTGCATCCGATCATGGAGCGGGTCATGGCCATTCACGTCGCCGAGGAGGCGCGGCACATCTCGTTTGCTCACGAGTACCTGCGCAAGCGTCTGCCACATCTGCGGCGAACCCAGCGGTTCTGGCTGTCACTGAACGTGCCGATCATCATGCGGGTGCTGTGCCAGGCGATTCTCGTCCCGCCACGCAGTTTCTTCCGCGAGTTCGGCATTCCCCGCGAGGTGCGCAAGGAAGTGTTCTTCAAGTCTCCCGAGTCGCGACAGATGCTGCGGGACATGTTCGCCGACGTGCGGATGCTGTGCCACGACACCGGTTTGATGAATCCGCCAGCAAAGCTGATGTGGCGCATCTGCAAGATCGACGGTCCGCCGAGCAGGTTCCGCAGCGAGCCGCAGCGCGGGCACGTGGTCTCCGCCGCCTGAGGCGGCGCGGAACGCTCATGCCCCACGTCATCACCCAGTCGTGTTGCAGCGACGGGTCCTGTGTCTATGCCTGCCCGGTGAACTGCATCCATCCGAGTCCGGATGAGCCGGGTTTCGCCACCGCCGAGATGCTCTACATCGATCCGGTGGCCTGCGTCGACTGCGGCGCCTGCGTCAGCGCGTGTCCGGTCGGCGCCATCGCCGCCGACACCCGGCTGTCCGAACGTCAGCTGCCCTTCGTCGAACTCAACGCCGCGTTCTACCCGCCGCGGCCCGGCGATGAGAAGCTGCCGCCGACGTCCAAGCTGGCCCCGGTGCTGCCTGCCCCGGTGGTCCGGCGGGGCGCCGCGCCGCTGACCGTGGCGATCGTCGGGTCAGGACCGGCTGCGATGTACGCCGCCGACGAACTGCTCACCCAGCACGGGGTCGCGGTCAACGTCTTCGAGAAGCTGCCCACGCCCTACGGACTGGTGCGCGCCGGTGTAGCGCCGGACCACCAGAGCACCAAGGGTGTCACCGCGCTCTTCGACCGGATCAGCCGTCGGCGTGGGTTCACCTTCTTCCTCAATGTCGAAGTGGGAAAGCATCTTTCGCATGTCGAGCTGCTCGAGCACCACCATGCGGTGCTGTACGCGGTCGGTGCGCCTGACGACCGCAGGCTCGACATCCCGGGGATGGACCTGGCTGGTACCGGCACCGCGACCGAGACGGTGGCGTGGGTCAACGGCCATCCCGACTTCGCCGGGCGCGCCGTCGAGCTGAGCCACGAGCAGGCGGTGATCGTCGGCAACGGCAACGTCGCCCTGGACGTAGCCCGGATTCTGACCGCCGACCCGGATGCCTTGGCGCGCACCGACATCTCGGGTGCGGCACTGCAGGCGTTACGGGGCTCGGGGGTGCGTGAGGTCGTCATCGCCGCCCGGCGAGATCCCGCCGACTCCGCCTTCACCCTGCCGGAGCTGATCGGGCTGACGTCGGCCGCCGACGTGGTGCTCGGCGCCGAGGACCACGACCTCGTGCGGCGCGACCTCGCTACCGTCGACGACGCACTCACCGCGGCGAAACTGGAGATTCTGGCCAAGCTGCCGGTGGCCTCGGCCCCGGCCTCGCGGCCGCGAATCCGGTTGGCCTACCGGCTGACTCCGCACCGCGTCGTGGGTACCGATCGGGTGACGGGTATCGAGTTCCGCCGCACCGGAACCGAGGACACCGTCCATCTCGACGCGGGTCTGGTGCTCACGTCGATCGGCTATCGCGGCAAGCCTGTGCCGGGACTTCCGTTCGACAGCGCGGCGGGTGTGGTGCCCAATGACGGCGGCCGCGTTGTCGACCCGGACTCCGGCCGGCCGGTGCCCGGGTCGTATGTGGCCGGCTGGATCAAGCGCGGGCCCACCGGCTTCATCGGGACCAACAAGTCGTGCGCCATGCAGACCGTGTCGCGACTTGTCGAGGACTTCAACTCCGGGGTGCTCACCGATCCGGCCGGGCGGAGCAACACTGTGGCGCGGTTGGTCCGAACCCGGCGCCCCGAGGTCATCGACGCGGCCGGGTGGCAGGCGATCGACGACGCCGAGATCCGCCGCGGTCAGGCCGAGGGACGGCCACGCGCCAAGTTCACCGCGGTGGCCGACATGGTCGCGGTGGCGGCTGCGGCCCCGGCACCGTCGGTGGCCGCGCGGCTACTCGCCGGCCTGCGGCGCTGAGACGGGCGGCCCCTGTCTGCGGGTTGAACATCGATCGGCATGGGGATTCTCCTGTCGGTGAGAAGCTCACGCGCGATCCACAGCCCGCATTGAAGTACCGTTCGGGGCTTGATACAGGGAGGCCGACGATGACCACCACGACAATGTCGCGGTCGAGCGCCGCCGAGACCCGGCGGGCGATCTGGAACACGATCCGGGGGTCGTCGGGCAACCTGGTCGAGTGGTACGACGTCTACGTCTACACGGTCTTCGCAACGTATTTCGAGGGCCAGTTCTTCGACGAGTCCGAGAAGAACTCGACGGTTTACGTGTACGCGATATTCGCGATCACCTTCGTGATGCGGCCCGTCGGGGCGTGGTTCTTCGGCCGGTTCGCCGACCGGCGGGGCCGGCGGGCGGCGCTGACGGTGAGCGTGTCGCTGATGGCGCTGTGCTCGCTGGTGATTGCGCTGGTGCCGTCGCAGACGCTGATCGGAATGGCGGCGCCGATCATCCTGATCGTGACCCGGCTGGTTCAGGGTTTCGCGACCGGCGGTGAATACGGCACATCGGCGACCTACATGTCGGAAGCGGCGACCCGGGAGCGGCGCGGGTTCTTCTCGTCGTTCCAGTACGTGACGCTGGTCGGTGGGCACGTGCTGGCGCAGTTCACGCTGCTGATCCTGCAGTCGGTCCTCACCGATGAGCAGTTGCGTGAATTCGGTTGGCGCATCGCGTTTGCCGTGGGCGGCGTGGCGGCGGTGGTGGTGTTCTGGCTACGCCGCACGATGGACGAGTCACTGTCCCCGGAGGTCATCGAGGCCACCAAGGAGGGAAAGGACCGTGCGGCGGGATCGATGCGAGCGCTGTTCACCCACTACTGGCGGCCACTGCTGCTGTGTTTCCTGATCACGCTGGGTGGGACCGTGGCTTTCTACACCTACAGCGTCAACGCGCCGGCGATCGTCAAAACCGCCTACAAGGGCGAGGGCATGACGGCGACATGGATCAACCTGAGCGGGCTGATCTTGTTGATGTTGCTGCAGCCGGTGGGCGGGCTCATCAGCGACCGGATCGGGCGTAAGCCGATGCTCGTGTTCTTCGGTATCGGCGGCGTGGTGTGGACCTATGTGCTCATCACTTTTCTGCCTGAGACACGCTCGCCACTGGCATCTTTCGCGCTAGTTGCGGTGAGCTATGTGATCCTGACGGGATACACGTCGATCAACGCGCTGGTGAAGTCGGAGCTGTTTCCGGCGCAGCTACGCGCACTCGGGGTGGGGGTCGGCTATGCGCTGGCGAACTCGATCTTCGGTGGGACGGCGCCGCTGATCTACCAGGCGGCCAAGGCGCAGGGCCAGGTGCCGCTGTTCATCGGATATGTGACGGTCTGCATCGCTGTGTCGCTGGTGATCTACGTCTTCTGCCTGCGCAACAAGGCTGATACGTATCTGGATCGAGAGCGGGGCTCGGCATTCGGGTCGTGAGCGGCTGCGCCGGCTAGCTGGGCAGGTGTGAAATCTGGTCCCAGCCTTCGACCGATTCCGCCGAACGGGGCGCCGGGCCGATGTAGATCGCCGACGGGCGCACCAACTTGCCCAGCGTCTTCTGCTCGAGAATGTGGGCGCACCAGCCGGCGGTGCGGCCGCAGGTGAACATCGCAGGCATCATCTTGGCGGGCACCTTGGCGAAGTCGAGGATCACCGCCGCCCAGAACTCGACGTTGGTCTCGATCGCCCGGTCCGGGCGGCGCTCCCGCAGCTCGGCCAGTGCGGCCTGCTCCAGGGCCGCGGCCACCTCGTAGCGGGGCGCCGCCAACCGCTTGGCCGTCGCCCGCAGCACCCGCGCCCGCGGATCCTCGGCCCGGTACACCCGGTGACCGAAGCCCATCAGCTTCTCTTTGCTGTCGAGGATGTTCCTGACCACGGCCCGGGCGTCGCCGGTGCGCTCGACGTCCTCGATCATGGGGATCACCCGGGCGGGTGCGCCGCCGTGCAGCGGTCCACTCATCGCACCGATCGCACCCGAGAGCGCGGCGGCGACGTCGGCTCCGGTGGAGGCGATCACCCGCGCGGTGAAAGTGGAGGCGTTCATCCCGTGCTCGGCCGCCGACACCCAGTAGGCGTCGATCGCCGCGATATGCCGCGGGTCCGGCTCGCCTTGCCAGCGGGTCATGAATCGTTCTGTGACGGTGGAGCATTCGTCGATGACACGTTGCGGCACGGCTGGCTGGTAGATGCCGCGCGCCGACTGGGCGACGTAGGACAGGGCCATCACGGAGGCGCGCGCGAGATGCTCGCGGGCCGTCTCGCCGTCGATGTCAAGCAGTGGCCGGTAGCCCCAGATCGGCGCCAGCATGGCCAGACCCGCCTGCACGTCGACGCGGACGTCGCCGGTGTGAATGGGCAGCGGGAAGGGTTCGGCAGGCGGCAGTCCGTCGCCGAATCGGCCGTCGACGAGCAGCCCCCAGACGTCGCCGAAGGTGACGTGGTTGTTCACCAGATCGTCGATGTCGACGCCGCGGTACCGCAGCGCACCGCCATCCTTGTCGGGTTCGGCGATCTCGGTGGTGAACGCCACCACGCCTTCCAGGCCGGGTGCGAAGCCTTCCGGTACCAGGGTCATAGGGGGATTGTTCCACTCGCCCACGGCCCTGTCGCTACCGGCCGGTAACAATCGTCCCGCCGCCGGCGGCGTACCGTATGACCGTGGAATTTCCAGCGGGTGATCGCCTGGCGGCGATGCGGGTGGAGTACGGCTCGGTCGAGAAGGACGGCAGCACCGACCTCGACGTGGACTGGCTGGCCGACGGCTGGCTTGCGTTGTTGCACAGGTGGATTGCCGACGCCGAAGCGGCCGGGGTCGCCGAACCCAACGCGATGGTGCTGGCCACGGTCTCCGACGGCAGGCCGGTCAGCCGAAGCGTGCTGTGCAAGAGCGTGGACGAGGCCGGCATCACCTTCTACACCAACTACGACTCCGCCAAGGGTGACGACCTGGCCGCCACCCCGTATGCGTCGGTGACGTTCCCCTGGTACGCGCTGGGTCGTCAGGTTCACCTCCGCGGCTCGGTCACCAAGGTCAGTAGCCAGGAGACCGCCGAGTACTGGTCCAAACGCCCTAGTGGCTCGCAGCTCGGCGCGTGGGCGTCGGCGCAGTCCCGGCCGATCGGGTCGCGCTCGGATCTGCTCGGCCAGCTGGCCGAGGTGACCGCGCGCTTCGCCGGTGACGAGCAGGTGCCGGTGCCCCCGCACTGGGGCGGTTACCGCATCGCGCCGGAGGTCGTCGAGTTCTGGCAAGGCCGGGAGAACAGGATTCACAACCGAATTCGGGTGACGGGAGCCGCTGGGCCGGCGACATCAGGCCCGGACGACGTCATCGAGCGGCTTCAGCCCTAGTCGTGCGAAGGCTTTTCGCCGACACCACACCGCTGCGAACGCCGGATTTCCGGCGGCTGTGGCTGGCCGGCATCGTCACGGTGATCGGGGGCAACCTCACGATCTTCGCGGTGCCCGTGCAGCTCTACGTCCTGACCCAGAACTCCGCTTACGTGGGCCTCGCAGGTCTGTTCGCGCTCGTGCCGTTGATCGTGTTCGGTCTGCTCGGCGGGGCCTGGGCCGACGCGATGGACCGGCGCCTGCTGCTGATCATCGCCTCCTGCGGCCTGGCGGTAGCCTCCGTCCTGCTGTGGGTGCAGGCCGCTCTGCAGTGCAACAACGTCTGGCTGGTGCTCGTGCTGCTGTCGGTGCAGCAGGCGTTCTTCGCCATCAACTCACCGACCCGGGGTGCCGCGATTCCCCGCATGCTCCCGATCGACCAGCTGCCGGCGGCGAATTCGCTGAACATGACGGTGCAGCAGTTCGGGGCGATCGTCGGTCCGCTGCTCGCCGGTCTGCTGCTGCGCTGGATCGATCTGTCGACGTTGTATCTGATCGACGCCATCACCTGTTTGCTGCCCATCTGGGCGACGTTCCGGCTCGCCCCCATGCCCGCCACCGAGGCGGCCGGTCCCGACGGGTCCTCCCGCTGGGGCATCGGTGCGGTGCTCGAGGGATTCCGCTATCTGGCCGGAAACCGGGTGGTGCTGATGTCGTTCGTCGTCGACCTGATCGCGATGATCTTCGGGATGCCGCGGGCGCTGTTCCCGCAGATGGCGCACGAGAGCTTCGGTGGGCCGGTCGCGGGCGGTACGACCATGGCCCTGCTGGCTGCCGCGATGTCGTTCGGCGCCGTCGCCGGTGGGGTGTTCTCCGGCTGGTTCCCGCGGGTTCGCCGCCAGGGGCTGGCGGTCATCGTCGCCATCGTGGTGTGGGGTGTCGCGATGGCCGGGTTCGGGGTGGCGGGTGGCCTGGCTGGTGGTCGCGCCGGTCATGTGCTGTGGATTGCGTTGGCGTTCTTGGCAATTGGCGGGGCAGCCGACATGGTGTCAGCGGCGTTCCGGTCGACGATTCTGCAGGAGGTGGCATCCGACGACCTGCGGGGCCGGCTGCAGGGGGTGTTCCTGGTCGTGGTCGCGGGTGGTCCCCGGCTGGCTGACGCGGTGCACGGTGCCGCAGCCGCAGCCGTGGGCACCACGATCGCCGCGGCCGGCGGGGGAGGGCTCGTCGTGGTCGGCGTGCTGCTGGCCTCGGCGGCGGTTCCGGCCTTCGTGCGCTATCGCGTTGAACCGCCGATATCCCGGTAGTCCGGCGGATTCGCCGGCGTCGATCAATACGGTGATATTGCTTCCATCTGCACGAACTGCGGAATACCCTCGACCAGCGGACTTAAAGGACGCTGTGAGGCGAGGGGCTGGTCTGGCGTGGCCGGGGACATCAACAACGGCGCTTCCGGACTCCGGGAACGTAAGAAACAACGCACGCGCGCCACGTTGATCGACGTGGCGGCGAAGTTGTGCGTCGAGCAGGGCTACGACAACACCACCGTCGACCAGATCGCCGCCGCCGCCGACGTCTCGGCCCGGACCTTCAGCCGCTACTTCCCGAGCAAGGAGGCGGTCGTCGTTGCGGTCGTCGCCGACGTCGCCGACGGGGTGGCCGCCGCGATCGCCCGCCAACCGCTGGACATCACCGAACACGAGGCCCTCATGCGGGCCAGCGTCGAGACGTTCCGCGGTCGCCCGGGCGGCGAGCACGATCCCGTCTTCTTCGACCGGATGACGCTGTTGCTCAGGATCCTCGGCAGCGCGCCGGCGATCGGCCTGTCGGCCTTCTCCTACCGGCCGGACGGACCCCAGCATCCGGTCTTCGCCGCCGCCGCGTGTCGGATGCGGGTGGAGGTCACCGATCCGGCGTTGCGGATCGTCTTCGACACCTGGGCGGTGCTCATGGGTGTCGCCTGCGCGGGCCTGGGCGCACCCGGCGCACCACCGATCCAACCGGACGTTCTGTGCGAGCGCATCGAGTCGACTTACGCTCTGTTCGCCCGGTTGTGGACCCCATGGCATACCCCGGGCCAGCCCCCCGCGGGCGAGTCGGCACAATAGCGACTACCTTCACCTAAGTACGGACAGCCTTAGCAGGCGTCGAAAAGCGCAGAAGGGGTTCTTGTGGCCGCAACCGACGACACCGCCACCCTGAAGTACCCGGGGGGCGAGCTCGACCTGGACATCGTCCACGCGACGGAGGGGTCCGACGGAATCGCACTGGGGTCGCTGCTGTCCAAGACCGGGTACACGACCTTCGACTCGGGCTTCGTGAACACCGCGTCAACCAAGAGCGCCATCACCTACATCGACGGTGACGCAGGGATTCTGCGCTACCGCGGCTACCCGATCGAGCAGCTCGCCGAGAAGTCGACCTTCATCGAGGTGAGCTACCTGCTCATCTACGGTGAGCTCCCCAGCACTGAACAGCTGGAGGCGTTCACCACCCAGATTCAGCGCCATACGCTGCTGCACGAAGACCTCAAGCGGTTCTTCGACGGCTTCCCGCGCAACGCCCACCCGATGCCGGTGCTCTCCAGCGCCGTCAACGCGCTGAGCGCCTACTACCAGGACTCGCTGGACCCGCTGGACAACAAGCAGGTCGAGTTGTCGACCATCCGGCTGCTGGCCAAGCTGCCCACCATCGCCGCCTACGCCTACAAGAAGTCCGTCGGCCAGCCGTTCCTGTACCCGGACAACACCCTGACCCTCGTCGAGAACTTCCTGCGCATGACGTTCGGCCTGCCTGCCGAGCCCTACGAGGTGGATCCCGAGATCGTCCGGGCGCTGGACATGCTGCTGATCCTGCACGCCGACCATGAGCAGAACTGCTCGACGTCGACGGTGCGGCTGGTCGGCTCGTCGCAGGCCAACCTGTTCACCTCGATCTCCGGCGGAATCAACGCGCTGTGGGGCCCGCTGCACGGCGGCGCCAACCAGGCCGTGCTGGAGATGCTCGAGAAGATCCGCCTCGGCGAAGACGACGTCAAGACGTTCGTCAAGAAGGTCAAGAACAAGGAAGACGGCGTGAAGCTGATGGGCTTCGGGCACCGGGTCTACAAGAACTACGACCCGCGCGCTCGGATCGTCAAGGAGCAGGCCGACAAGATCCTGGGCAAGCTCGGCGGCGACGACGAGCTGCTCGACATCGCCAAGCAGCTCGAAGAGATCGCGCTCACCGACGACTTCTTCATCGAGCGCAAGCTCTATCCGAACGTCGACTACTACACCGGCGTGATCTACCGCGCGATGGGCTTCCCGACCCGGATGTTCACCGTGCTGTTCGCACTCGGCCGGCTGCCCGGCTGGATCGCGCACTGGCGTGAGATGCACGACGAGGGCAGCAGCAAGATCGGCCGTCCGCGCCAGATCTACACCGGCTACACCGAACGCGACTACATCACCATCGCCGGGCGCTAGCTTTTCCTGCACCGCCCAACCCGACATTCGGGCGGACAAGTTCGAGTGCTCTTCGCCATTTCGTCGATCTCGGCGTCGCATCGGCACTTGACCGCAAGACAGTTGTAGTTTAACAATAGTTGTGTGAATACAACTGTCAGCGATCTCAGCGCGCGTCGCAAGACCATCGTTCTGGCGTCCTGCTGTCTGAGTCTGCTGATCGTGTCGATGGACGCCACCATCGTCAATGTCGCGATCCCGTCGATCCGCGCCGATCTGCACGCCTCACCCGCCCAGATGCAGTGGGTAGTCGACATCTACACCCTGGTGCTGGCCTCGCTGCTCATGCTCGCCGGTGCAACGGGCGACCGCTTCGGCCGGCGCCGCGTCTTCCAGATCGGCCTGGTCACCTTCGCCGTCGGCTCGCTGTTGTGCAGCGTCGCCCCCACCATCACCATGCTCATCGGCGCGCGGCTGATTCAGGCTGTCGGCGGCTCGATGCTCAACCCTGTTGCGCTGTCCATCATTTCGCAGATCTTCGTCGGACGGGTCGAGCGTGCGCGGGCAGTGGGCTTCTGGGGGGCGGTGGTCGGCATCTCGATGGCGCTCGGCCCGATCGTCGGCGGCCTGCTCATCGAGGTGGTCGGGTGGCGCGCCGTGTTCTGGATCAACCTGCCGATCTGTGCGGCCGCAATCGTGCTGACGGCGATCTTCGTGCCGGAGACCAAGTCGGCGACCATGCGCGGTATCGATCCGATCGGCCAGCTGCTGGCCGTGCTCACCCTGTTCGGATTGGTGTTCGTCCTGATCGAAGGACCCGGCCTGGGCTGGACCAATCCCGCCATCATCGCGATCGTCGTGGTCGCGGCCGTCGCCTTCGTGGGATTCCTGCGGTACGAGTCGCGCCGTCACGACCCCTTCATCGATCTGCGGTTCTTCCGCAGTATCCCGTTCTCGTCGGCTACGGTGACCGCCGTGTGTGCCTTTGCCGGCTGGGGAGCGTTCCTGTTCATGATGTCGCTGTATCTGCAAGGGGAGCGCGGCTATTCGGCGGCGCACACCGGTCTGATCTACCTGCCGATCGCCGTCGGCGCGCTGTTCTTCTCGCCGTTGTCCGGTCGGCTGGTCGGCCGCTACGGCGCCCGCCCCTCACTGCTGATCTCGGGCGTTCTGATGGTGATCGCCTCGGTGATGCTGACGTTCCTGACGCCGACGACGCCGGTGTGGGCGCTGCTGGTGATCTTCGCGGTGTACGGCATCGGATTCGGCATGGTCAACGCACCGATCACCAATGCAGCGGTCAGCGGCATGCCCAAGGACCGCGCGGGCGCTGCGTCCGCGGTGACATCGACCTCACGTCAGGTCGGTGTGAGTATCGGTGTGGCGCTGTGTGGTTCGGTCGCGGGTCCGGCACTGGCCGGCATGGGCGCTGACTTCACCTCGGCGGCACAGCCGCTGTGGTTCATCAACATCGCGCTGGGCCTCATCATCGCCGTACTGGCCATCACGTCGACGTCCACCCGGGCCAACCTGTCCGCCGAGCGGCTGGCACCGCTCATCGAGCAGCAGCGAGTGGGGGCCGCCCATGTCTAACCCCCTGGCTGACGAGGTGTGGCGCACACTGTCGGCGTTGGTTCTTGACAACAAAGACGGCTGGCGGCGCGCCGTTGTCGAGCGAACGGGGCTGCCGTTCAGCCGGATTCGCATCCTCAAGCGGCTTGCCAAGCGGCCGATGACGGTGAAGCAGGTTGCCGAGATGGCGACCATCGACGCCCCGGCGGCGACGGTAGCGGTCAACGACTTGGAAGCCCGCGGCCTGGTGACCCGGGAGATCGACCCGCACAACCGCCGCTGCAAGCTGGTCTCGCTGACCGAGGCCGGGCATCAGATGGTCGCCGTCCTGGACGCCACCGAGGATCCGGCACCCGATCGCCTTGCCGCGCTCGGCGACGAGGACCTCCGCACCCTGCAGGCGGTTCTGGCCCGGATGCTCAGCTGAGATAGCCCTCGACTTCGTCGGGCGGGCGAACCGCGGCCTGACCCGGATCGCCGCCGGTCTCGCGCAGGGCCCGGCGCTGCCGCAGCAGATCCCAGCACTGGTCGAGTTCGGTTTCGATCGCGCGCAGCCGCTGGTGCTCTTCGGACGGGTCGATCTCCTGATGGATGAGCTGCTCGCGCAGTTCCCGCTCCTGGGCGACCAGGTCGTGAATTCGTGCGAGGGTGTCCCGGTCGCCCGGTTTGGATTCGTGTGCCACGGCTCCAGTGTGCCCGTAGGCAGCGGGTCAAAACGAGGAATGTAGAACGTCGGCGAATGCGGTGCAGAACCAGTCGACGTCGGATTCGGAGAACACCAGCGGCGGGCGGACCTTCAGCACGTTGCCGCCGTGCCCGCATACCGAGATCAGCACCCGGTGCTCACGCATCGCGTTGACGATCTTCTTGGCACCGGCACGATCGGGTTCGCCTGTCTCAGTGACGATTTCGACACCGATGTAGAGTCCGGCGCCCCGTACTTCACCGATGCACGGATGGTCGCGGCCCAATGCCGTCAGCTCGGTACGCAACGCGGTCCCGACGTCCGCCGCGTTGGCCATCAGCTTCTCGTCCTCGATGACGTCGAGCACGGCCGTGGCCGCCGCCATGGTGACCGGGTTGCCACCGAAGGTGTTGAAGTAGGGCACCCCGCGGGCGAATGACTCCAGCACGCCGGCGCGCGCGGCCATGGCCGCGATCGGCAGGCCGTTGCCCATGGGCTTGCCCGTCGTCACCAGATCGGGCACCACGCCGTGGCGCTGGAAGCCCCACATGGCCTCACCGGTGCGGGCGAACCCGGGTTGCACCTCGTCGGCGATGAACACCCCGCCCGCGGCGCGCACCGCCGCCACCGCAGGCGCGAGCACCGACGGGTCGGGATAGATGCCGTCGGAGGAGAAGATGGTGTCGACGATCAGACAACTCACTCCAGTACCGGCGGCCTGGAGGTCGTCGATCGCCGCGCTGACGTCGGCAGCGAACCGGCCCGCCAGTTCGTCTGCCGGGATCCGGTAACTGTCCGGCGGTGCGATGGCACGCACGTGCTCTCCGAGCGCGGTCGATCCGCCGATCGACGGCGAGATCGCGGTCACGGCCGCGGTGTTGCCGTGGTAAGCGTCGGTTGTGATGATGACACCTTTTGCGCCGGTGTACATTTCGGCCACCCGCAGGGCGAGGTCGTTGACCTCCGAACCGGTGCAGGCGTACATCACCTGGTCGACCTCGTCGGGCATGGTCGCCAGCAGACGCTCGCTGTAGTCGACGATCGTGCCGTGCAGATAGCGGGTGTGGGTGTTCAGGGTGGCCAACTGGCGGCTGACGGCCTCGACGACGTGCGGGTGGCAGTGCCCGACGCTGGCGACGTTGTTGTACGCGTCGAGATAACACGCGCCGTCCGCGTCATACAGGCGGGTGCCCTCGCCGCGGACCAGGTGCACGGGCCGCTCGTAGAACAGCCGGTAGGCCGGGCCGAGCATGCGGTCGCGGGCCGCGACCAACGATTCGGTAGCCGGATCGAGTGGTTGATCCGGGGAGTAGCTGTTGGAATCCATGATGTTCGAGAAACCCATGTCGCTACTCCTTGTCGTCTTTCGTTGGTCGCGGCCCGTGCGCTCAGCGTTCGTGCGCCTCCTCGAGGACGATCCGGCCCAGGTCCGAATACCGCTGCGGGGCCTTGGCCTTCAGGTACACCGCCAGCAGCACGCCGCTGAGCCCGACCACGCCGACGACGTAGGGGATGATGGTGAATACCCAGTCCGTAGACGCCGTCCCGGCCGCGAACGATGCGTTCTTACCGAGTAGGTAGATGACGTAGAGCATGCCGAGCCCGCCCAGCAGCGGTGCCAGGAATGTCCGGAACCAGTTGGCGGTCTCGGGGTGGTTCTTGCCGACGTGGAAGTAGGCGATCACCGCGAACGCTGCCAGTGCCTGCACGATCAGGATCGCGGTGGTGCCCAGCAGTGCCATCAGCCCGTACAGGCCGGTGTAGGGGTCGCGACCGGTGATGGCGAAGAACAGCACGACGACGGTGGCGAAGATGGTCTGAACCAGGCCGGCGATGTGCGGCGAGCCGTGCACCGCGTGGGTGGCGCCCAGGGTCTTGCGCATCCCGGGGATGACGTTGTCCCGGCCGAGGGCGTAGATGTAGCGCGCCGCGCAGTTGTGGAACGCCATACCGCAGGCGAACGATCCGGTCATCAACAGGATCTTGAACATGTCGACTGCCCAGGTGCCCAGGTTCTTGTCGACCGGGCCGAAGAAGATGTCACCGGCGGTCTTCGAATCCTGCGCCAGCGCAATGGCATTCTGCGGTCCGGTACCGACGATGGCCAGCCACGAGATCAGGACGTAGAACACACCGATGCCGATGACGGAGCCGATCACTGCGATCGGGATGATCTTCTTCGGGTTCTTGGACTCCTCGCCGTACATCGCGCTGGACTCGAATCCGACCCATGACCAGAAGGCGAAGAACAGCCCGATACCTGCCGAGCCGGCCACTGCCAGCGCGCCGCCGTCGGGGCCCGCGACCGTGCCTGACAGGCTCTTGAAGCCGTTGAGCGGGTTCAGCGATCCCCAGGACCAGCCCTGCGGGCCGCCGCCGGTGAACAGCACCGAGGCCCCCATCAGTGACAGCATCAGGATCTCGGTGATGAGGAACACGCCCAGCACCTTGGCGGCCAGGTTGATGTCGAAGTAGGTCAGCACCAGGTTCACCACCAGCATGGCAAGGGCGAACACGACCCACGAGATGTTGACGTGGAAGAGGCTGTTGAAGGTGTCGTTGGCGAAGAACGCGAAGATCCCGATCAGCGATGCCTCGAAGACCATGTAGGCCATCGTCGTCAGGAACCCTGCGCCCAGTCCCACGATGCGGCCGAGGCCGTGGGAGATGTAACCGTAGAAGGCCCCGGTCGCGGTGATGTGCTTGCTCATCGCGGCGTACCCGATGGCGAACAGGGTGAGCACGATCGTGGCGACGAAGTAGCCGGCCGGGGCGTAGGCGCCGTTACCGAACCCGACCGCGATCGGCACGTTGCCCACCATGGCGGTGATCGGCGCCGCGGTCGCGACCGCCATGAACAGGACGCCCATCAGGCCGACGGCGTTGGGCTTGAGCCGCTGGACGGCGTCGCCCGTGGCTGCCTCCGGGGCAGGCGGGTCGATGATGTCGCTCATTGTGTTGATTCCCGTCTCGAACACGACCGGCGGTCGCGCAGGATATTTGGTCTGGTTTGGCCCGAGATGCGGTTGCGTCTGGGGAGCGAGGGTGATGTCGAAGACGACGTTGTGGTACGACGCGGACATTGTTACCCCTCCCAGATCGCCTGGTCAACAGGAAGAGTCGGGAGATGCGCCGAAGTGTTTCGGTGATGTTTCCGAATGCCCCAGCTGCGAAACGCTGACGTTAAATGTGCCGATTTGGTCTGCTTTGCGAGGGTTAATGGTCCACACTGGTCGACATGCCGGGACTGCCGCCGACCCATGAGTTGTTCGCGCGCGCAGCACTTCCGGCATACGGGCGCGCCGCCGACGCGGAATTGCGGCTACTGAGCCTGTCGGAAAACGCCACCTACCTGGTCGAGGACGACCAGCCGATCGTGCTGCGCGTGCACCGGCCCGGCTATCACTCACTTGCCGCGATCCAGTCCGAACTGGCGTGGATGAAGGCGCTGCGCACCGAGACCGCGGTCACCGCGCCTGAGTTGGTCCCCGCCCGCGACGGTTCCGATGTGGTGCTCGCCGAGGCGGACGGGACTGCGCTGCATGTCGACGCCGTCACCTTCGTGGCAGGTTGCACTGCCGAAGAGGATCCCGAGGCAGTGGGATTCGACGAACTCGGTCGGATCACGGCGGTCATGCACGACCATGCCCGCCGGTGGACGCCGCCCAGTGGCTTCACCCGGTTCCGCTGGGACCTGGAGACCACCCTGGGCCCGGACGCCCGCTGGGGTAACTGGCGGCTGGCCCCGGGCCTGACCGGGGCCGACACAGAGTGGATTCAGCGCGCCTCCGACGACATCACCGCCAAGCTCACCGAGTTCGGCTGCGCACCAGACCGTTTCGGCCTGGTCCATGCCGACCTGCGACTGGCCAACCTGATGGTCGATCCCGCTGTCGCCGGGACGGGCATCACCGTGATCGACTTCGACGACTGCGGATGGTCCTGGTATCTGGCTGATCTGGGTGCGGCGGTGTCGTTCATCGAGGACACCCCGGCCAGCGAGCGCATCATCGCCGACTGGCTCACCGGCTACTTCCAGGTCGGGTCCATCCCCGCAGCCCACCTCGAGTTGATCCCTTCATTCGTGATGATGCGGCGGATCAACCTCACCGCGTGGATCGCCTCGCATTACGACGCCGACGCCGCGATCGGCCTCGGTGAGCAGTTCGCCCCGGACACCGCCCGGCTGGCGCAGCGTTACCTGGAGGACCGCACCTGGCTACAGGACGCGATCTTCGGATCCAGGGTCTGACGACCCTGCGGCAGAAAGGAATGTCATGTTCGACCTTCAGTCGACGTCGGTTCTGGTGACGGGTGGGAGCAAGGGGATCGGCCGCGGAATCGCGTCGGTGTTCGCCTCGGCGGGTGCCAACGTGGCCATCGCCGCCCGCTCGTCGACCGGCATCGACGCCGTCGTGGCCGAATTGGACGACCTCGGGTCGGGCAAGGTGCTCGGTGTTCAAGCCGACGTCGCCGACCCGATGTCGTGCGCCAACCTCGCCGAGACGGTGCGTGAGACGTTCGGCGGCATCGACGTGGTGTGCGCGAATGCCGGCATCTTCCCCGAAGCGCCACTGGCCTCGATGACACCCGCCCAACTGGGCGAGGTGCTCGACATCAACGTCAAGGGCACCATCTACACGGTGCAGTCCTGTCTGGATGCGCTCATCGCCTCCGGTCGCGGACGGGTGATCCTGACCTCGTCGATCACCGGGCCGATCACCGGCTTCCCGGGCTGGTCACACTACGGTGCCTCCAAGGCTGCGCAGTTGGGCTTCATGCGAACTGCGGCAATCGAATTGGCGCCGCACCGCATCACCGTCAACGCGGTCCTGCCGGGCAACATCCTCACCGAAGGCCTCGCTGACATGGGGGAGGAGTACATCGCGGGAATGACCAGGGCGATCCCGGCCGGCGCGTTGGGTACCCCGGAGGACATCGGTCATCTCGCCGCCTTCCTGGCCACCAAGGAGGCCGGGTACATCACCGGTCAGGCCATCGCCGTCGATGGTGGTCAGGTGCTTCCCGAGTCCCCGGACGCCGTGAGCCGGTAGCGATGGAGGAGTCCGAGGGCGGGCCGATCGCCGAGGACGTACGCCGCCGCATCCTGTCGATGTTGGCGCAAGGTGCGTTGCGGCCCGGATCTCGGTTGGGTACCGAACGTGAGATGGCCGAACAGTTCGCGGTGTCGCGATCGACGCTGCGCAGTGCCCTGCTGCCGTTGAGCCGGGCAGGTGTGCTCGAGCGGCGCACCGGCCGCAACGGCGGAACCTTCGTGCGCGCCGACGTCGTCGAGCGCAACGCCGCCGAACTGGCCGGGCTGCCTGCCCGACTGCGCAGCGGTGGGCATACCAGTGCCACCCGCGTGCTGGCCACCGACCGCAGACCCGCCACCCCGACCGAAGCCGCGGCACTCGAGATCTCCACGCGCGACGAGGTTTTCGCTATCCGGCGGTTGCGGTTCGCCGATGGTGTGCCGTTGTCGGTCGACTTCTCCTGCTTCATCGCGGGACAGGTCGTCGACCTTCTCGAGCAACCTCTCGGCGGTTCCATCTACGAGTTGCTCGCCGTCCGCTACGGGCTGTCCCCGGCGACGTCGTCGGAGATGATCGAGGTGGTTAGCGCCTCCCCGCGGGAGGCCGAGTGGCTGGCGATCCCCAGCAGGCGGCCACTGGTGGCGATCACGCGCGTCACCCACGACGCATCCGACCGGCCGTTCGAGTACGCCTACGACCTCTTCCGCGCCGACCGCGTGCGGCTCACGGCGACCACCTCCACGGTGACCTCCCGGGAACGGCGCGGCACCGACGGCAGAGTCGAGCGTTCCGTCAGCAGCGCCTGAACCGCCGATCCCCGCTCACCGAGCAAGGTCGGCCGCCGGCGTGTGTAATTCGTTGGTGGGAAACCCAACACGCACTGCGATCGTCACAGGAGCATCCGGCGGAATCGGGTCGGCCATCGCCGCGATGCTGCACGAGGAGGGATTCGCCCTCACTCTGGTCGGTCGCGACCCGGGCAAGCTGGAGGCGGTGGCAGCCGGGCTGGCGCGAGTGCCCGGCCCGCCAGTCGAGGTCCTGGCCGGATCGCTGGCCGCCGAGACGTTCCTGGACACCATCGTCGCCGAGCACGATCGGCGCCACGGATCGCTGGATCTTCTGGTCAACAATGCCGGGGTGGCCGGCGACCGGCCGGTCGGCGATGTCACCGCCGACTTCCTTGACGAGCAACTCGCGGTCAACGTCCGCGCGGTGATTCTGCTGACTGGCAAATGCCTTCCGCTGCTCAAAGAGTCGGTACAGCAACGGAAATCGGCACAGGTGGTCAACATCGCCTCCAACGCCGGAAAGCGCGGCGAGGCCGGTCTGTCGGCGTACTCGGCCACCAAGTTCGCGGTCGTCGGGTTCACCGAGTCGCTGCACGACGAACTGTCCACCTCCGGCATCAAGGCCACCGCGATATGTCCGGGCTTGGTGGATACCCCGATGGCCGACAGCTACCGCGACACCGTGAGCCCGGCGGAGATGATCGCTCCGGGTGACATCGCCGAAGCCATCAGGATGACCATCCGGGTGTCGAGAAGCTGTATCGTGCCCGAGATCGTCCTGCTGCGCCCGATCGAGTGGCTCCAGCCCCCGGGTGCCTGACCGAAAGACGCCAAAACGTCCGACCCGGGCCTATTAAGGTAGGGGGGTGACGAAACCCGTAATCGAATTCCCCGACGGCCCGGCACCCACGGACCTGGTCATCAAAGACCTCGTGGTGGGCGATGGCGACGAAGCCACCCCCGGCGCGGTGGTCGATGTGCACTACCTAGGTGTCGAGTACGACACCGGTGAAGAGTTCGACAGCTCGTGGAATCGGGGCGAGTCCATCTCCTTCCCCCTGCGCGGCCTGATCCAGGGCTGGCAGGACGGTATCCCCGGTATGCGGGTCGGTGGGCGCCGCCAGCTGACCATTCCCCCGGAGCAGGCCTACGGACCGGCGGGATCGGGACACCAGTTGTCGGGCAAGACGCTCATCTTCGTGATCGACCTGCTCGCCACTCGCTGAGTCCTTACTTCACTCGGTCCGGCGAAGAGTTGAATCTTTGCCGTGGCGTCCTCTGACGATTCAGTTAATATTCGTCCGTTCGCTTCCAAACCGGCACTCGGTCGTCGTACCGTGCAGCGGTTCGGATAATTGACGCGCCAGTAATGGCGGAGGAGCCAACCGATGACGGGTCCCGATGATGCGCGGGTCAGCGCAACGGCAACTGAGTGGCGGCGCGAATCGCGGTTCTACCGCCGTTCGCCCGGCCTGGGCTGGCTGCTGGGTCTACTGCTGATCCCGTTGCTGCTCGGCCTGATCGGCTGGGGAACGCTCGGCAAGCCCAAGGTCAGCGTCAGCACCCCCAGCGTCAGCATCACCGCACCCAGTCTGTCGGTGCCGTCGCTGAACTTCGCGCCGCTGTCGATCATCCGCAACGGAAACGACTTCACCCTCTCCGGAGACCTTCCGGACCTGTCCGTCAAGACGTCGCTGTTCGACAGCCTCAAAGCGGCGCTGGGTTCCGGGGTGAACCTGATCGACAAGCTCAACATCAAGGCCGGGGTCAGCGCGCCGGACTTCTCGGGCCTGGGTGGGCTCTTCAAGGCCGCACTGGACATCCCGGACTTCAACTTCGATCTGTCCGGTGACACCGTGACGCTCACCGGCACGGCGCCGTCAGACGAGGTAAAGGCCGCTGTCGAGGCCGCCGCCACGGCGGCGTGGCCGAACGTGACGATCGTCAACAACATCACTGTGAAGGGCCCGGCGCCCACCACCACCGCGGCGATGCCCAGTGCGCCGGCCGGCGGTGCGGGGTGTGGTTCGCTGCAGTCCGATGTCACGGCTGCTCTCAACGCCCCGATCAACTTCGAGACCGACGGCTTCACGCTGACGCCGGCGACCCAGCAGATGCTTACCGCGGTGGCCGCCAAGATCAAGGCGTGCCCGGCGGCCAAGATCGCGGTGACCGGCTACACCGACAACACCGGCAACGACTCGATCAACATCCCGCTGAGCGGGAATCGGGCCAAGTCGGTCGGTGATTACCTTGTTTCGCAAGGAGTTTCGGCCGGTGAGGTCACTACCAGTGGCCTGGGTGCGGCGAACCCGATCGCCGGTAACGACACCGCGGCGGGTCGTGCGCAGAACCGTCGCGTCGAGATCACGGTCAGCTAGGAGAACCGACATGGGATTCGTCATTCAATGGCTGTGGTATCTGCTGGCGTTCGTCGCCGGTTCGGTGGTCGCATGGCTGATCGCCATCGCGACGGTCAAACGGACGAGCGAAGAAGAAGCCATCGCCGACCTGCCCGGCTCACGTGAGATTGGAGCCCGCTGATGCATGACGTCAACTGGTGGCTGATGGCCCTGGCCTTCGCGCTGGGCTTGGTCCTGACCCTGGTGCTGGTGATCGGCCGGGTCACTCGTGAGGTGCCGGTCAAGCATTCGGTGTCCGCCGGGGTCGGGGCCAGTGGCCTCAAGGGTCCCGACGTGGATCTTCCCCATGTGGATCTGCCCGATGTCGACGTGCACGCCCCGGACGTCAAGCTGTCCGCGGCGGGTGCGGGGGCAGTGGCAGCCGGTGCGGCCGCTGCGAAGTTCGCCTCGGGTGACGTCGAGGAGCCCTACGGCAAGGGGTCGATCCGGCTTGCCGCGGGCGCCGCCGCGCCGTCCGGTTTCGACATCAAGGGCAACGAAGATTCGATGCTCTACCACACGGTCGAAAGCCCTTGGTACACACAGACGATCGCCGAGTTGTGGTTCGTCGACGAGCCCACCGCGCAGGCCGCCGGGTTCACCCGCTGGGACCACAACGACGAGGGCGTCAAGATTGCTTCGCTCGCCGACGTGCCCGCCGGCCCGTACGGCAAGGGTTCGGCCAAGGCCGGTGACGGTGGCAGCGGACCAGTCGGTTGGCTGATCAAGGGCAACGAGGATTCGATGCTGTACCACACGGTGGACAGCCCCTCCTACGAGCAGACGATCGCCGAGTTGTGGTTCTTCGACGAGGAGACCGCCAAGGCCGCCGGATTTGACCGGTGGGACAAGAACTCTCACTGATCGCCGACAGTAACGCCACGGTGGTGAATGTGCTCTGAAACCGCCGTGGCGTTACTGTCGCTGCGGGCAGGCAAGCCCTAGCGGGGTGGTGGCAGCCGCAGGATCAGCCGCGCCCCACCCAGCGGGCTGGTCTCCAGCGACGCTGTGCCACCGTGGATCTCGGCCTGCTGCGCCACCAGCGCCAGGCCCAGCCCGGAGCCGGACACCGATGCCGTCGAGCCGCGGATGAACCGCTCGAACACAGCGCGGCGTTCTGCCTCGGGTACCCCGCTGCCGTCGTCGTCCACGGCGATCTCCACGCCGTCGCGCGAGCTGACCGCCGACAGCTGAACCCGAGTGGCGCCACCGTGTTTGACCGCATTGGCGATGGCGTTGTCCACCGCCAGCCGCAAGCCCGCAGGCAGCCCGATGATGATGCACGTCGGCGACGGCACCAGCGACACCGACAGATCGGGATAAACCCGCATCGCATCGTGCGCGGCGCGGTCGAGCAATTCGGTGATGTCGACGGGCACCTGGTCGGCCGCGGTGGACAACTCGCCCTGGGCCAGCCGCTCCAGCGCGCCCAGCGTCGCCTCCACCCGGGCTTCGGTGCGCACCACGTCCCCGAGCACCTCTTTGCGCTGCTCCTCGGGCATGTCCAGGGTGGCGAGCACCTCGAGGTTGGTGCGCATCGCGGTCAGCGGGGTGCGCAACTCGTGGGCGGACACCGCGGCGAAGTCGCGTGCCGACGCTAGCGCGGCCCTGGTGCGGTCCTGCTCGGCCCGGACCCGCCCGAGCAGCCCGGTGAGCGCCTCGCCGATCTCGATCGCCTCGCTGGCGCCGCTGACGTCGATGTCGGGGGCGACGTCGCCGGCGTCGATCTGGCGGGTCTGCTGGGCCAGCCGCCGGAACGGGCGCACCGCGAAGGTGGCCAGCAACCAGCCGAGCAGTCCCGCCGCGCCGATGGCGAACGCACAGATGATCAGCACCCGCCGGTGCAGGTTGTTGGTGTCGGCGATGGTGTCGTCATAGGTGGCGCCGACGGCCAGGGTGGTGGCAACCGGATACGGCAGTTCCACGGTGCGCACCCGGTATTTGATGCCGTCGATGTAGGTGGTGG
Source organism: Mycobacterium sp. NBC_00419 (assembly GCF_036023875.1). Classification (NCBI taxonomy): domain Bacteria; kingdom Bacillati; phylum Actinomycetota; class Actinomycetes; order Mycobacteriales; family Mycobacteriaceae; genus Mycobacterium; species Mycobacterium sp. NBC_00419. Next base: position 1,922,439 of record NZ_CP107931.1, on the reverse strand, counting down.
CGTAGTCGCCGGTGAGCTTGGGCAGCACGACTGGGGAGTTCGACTTCACCTGGTCGCCGCGGCGGACGGTGATCACGACGTCCTGGTCGTTGGGTGACGGCGGAATCTGTTCCAGGCCGCGCGGCACGAACGGGACCGCGAATCCGGCGGCTTCGTCCAACCGTCGGTCGAGGCGCTCGAGCCGGTCGTTGGTGATGCCGATCCACACGATGGTGCCGACGATGGTCACCACGATCGCCGCGCCGATCGCCGTCGCGAACGCCACCCTGGTGCGCAGGGACGGGGTGCGACGGAAGATGCGCGCGAGCGTCACGTCGGTTTCAGGTCACTGGGTTCGCAGAACGAAGCCCACCCCGCGCACGGTGTGCAGCAGTCGGGGCGCGCCGCCGGCCTCGAGTTTGCGGCGCAGGTAGCCGATGAACACGTCGACGACGTTGGTATCGGCGGCGAAGTCGTATCCCCAGACCAGCTCGAGCAGCTGGGCCCGGCTCAGCACGGCGGTCTTGTGCTCGGCGAGCACGGCCAGAAGGTCGAACTCCCGCTTCGTCAGGTCGACGTCCACGCCGTTGACCCGAGCGCGCCGGCCCGGGATGTCGACCTCGAGCGGCCCGACCTGGATGGTCTCCGACGAGAACGTGGCGGTGGCCCCGCGCCTGCGCAGCAGGGCCTTCACCCGGGCCACCAACTCGGCCAACTGGAAGGGCTTGACCAGGTAGTCGTCGGCCCCGGCCTCCAGGCCGGCCACCCGGTCGTCGACCGAACTGCGGGCCGAGAGCACACAGACTGGCACGTCGTTGTCCATGGCGCGCAGCGCCGTCACGACGCTCACCCCGTCGAGCACGGGCATGTTGATGTCGAGCACGATCGCATCGGGCCGCGTCTCGGTCGCCGACCGCAACGCCTCGGCGCCGTCGACGGCGGTGGACACCTCGAATCCCGAGAGTCGCAGCCCGCGCTCCAGGGATGCGAGCACGTCGGGGTCGTCGTCGACGACGAGTACCCGCGGTGAGGCCGAACTACTGTCCATGAACCCATCTTGCCTGATGGCCGCCCGTCGGCGTGGGAGGCCGGACACTGACACGGTGCGAGTCCAGGACCGCGGTTGACCTCAACGGTGGTTGAGGTTCTAGCGTGGCCCATGTGGCAGCCGATATCGGATTGCACGCCGTGGGATCATCGGAATGAGGGGGTCGACCGCGGCGTTGTTGCCAGACGCGCCGGGTTCAGCGGCGGTCGATGACGAGGGAGACGGACTGTTGGGCGATCTGACCCAGGAACCGGGTGCTGCGCGTCCGGTCCCGGCGATCGCCGCTGCCCGTCCGCATCCGCGCGCAGTCTCCGATCTGTTGCGGCTGATGCCGTATCTGATGCCCTACCGCACCCGCTGGATCGCGATGATCGTCGTCGCGATCACCAGCCTGGGGGCCACCGTGGCGATCCCGCTGATGACCAAGGCGGTGATCGACGGTCCGGTGCGGCACCAGGATCGGCACGGCCTGTGGGTGCTGGGGGCGGCGGCGATGGCCGTCGGGATCTCCGAGGCGGTGCTGTGGTTCGTCCGCCGCTGGCTGGTCGGCCGGGCCACGATGGGCGTGGAAGCCGATATCCGCAAGGACCTCTACGCACGTCTGCAGGTCCTGCCGATGTCGTTCCACGGGCGCTGGCAGTCGGGTCAGCTGTTGTCGCGAATGATGAACGACCTGAGCACGATTCGGCGGCTGCTGTCATTCGGCCTGGTGTTCCTGATGCTCAACATCATGCAGATCACCGTCGTCACCGGCATTCTGCTGGCGATGTACTGGCCGCTGGGTGTGGTCGTGCTGGTCTCGATCGTGCCCATCACCCTGATCGTTCTGCACTTCGAGCGCTCCTTCACCCGGCTGTCCCGGCTGGCCCAGGACCAGGCCGGCCACGTCGCCACCCACGTCGAGGAGTCGGCCCTGGGTCTGCGTGCGGTGAAATCGTTCGGCCGTGAGGACTACGTCTTCGACCGCTTCGACGAGCAAGCCGGCATGCTCTATGACACCCAGGTCCGCAAGGTCGCCGTCTCGGCGAAGTTCTGGACCATGCTCGAGGTCATCCCCAACCTCACGCTGATCGTCGTGCTGGGATTCGGCGCCTATGCCGCCGGCCACGGACTGGTCACCCTCGGCACGTTGGTCGCGTTCATCACGATGATGCTGTCGCTGGTGTGGCCGATCGCCTCGCTGGGATTCCTGCTGTCGATGACGCAGGAGTCGATGACGGCGGCCAACCGGATCGCCGAGATCTTCGACGCCCCACGCGAGATCACCGACGGCGCCCGCTCCGACGTACCGCAGGGAGGCCGGCTGGAACTCGTCGACGTCGGCTTCCGCTTCCCCGAGTCTGGGTCCGACTCCGAGACCTGGGCGCTGCGGCACGTCAGTGTGACGGTCGAACCCGGTGAGACGCTGGCGCTGGTGGGCGCCACCGGTTCGGGCAAGTCGGTGCTGGCGGCGCTGCTGCCCCGGCTCTACGACGTCACCGAGGGCTCGATCCGCATCGACGGCATCGACGTGCGGGAGCTGCCCCTGCCGGTGTTGCGGGCGGTGGTCGCCACCGCCTTCGAGGACCCGACGCTGTTCTCGATGTCGGTGGCCGAGAACCTGCGGCTGGGCAGGCCCGAGGCGACCGACGACCAGCTGGCCCGGGCCATCGACATCGCGGCGGCCGGCTTCGTCTACGACCTGCCGTTCGGCCTGCAGACCCGGATCGGCGAGCAGGGGATGAGCCTGTCGGGCGGTCAGCGGCAACGACTTTCGCTGGCACGGGCGATCCTGGCCGCACCGCGCATCCTGGTACTCGACGACACCCTGTCCGCGCTCGACGTGCACACCGAGGCCGCGGTCACCGAGGCTCTGCAGCGGGTGCTGGGTGGGGTGACCGCAGTGGTGGTGGCCCACCGCGCGTCGACTGTGCTGCTGGCCGACAAGGTGGCCCTGCTGGATCGGGGAACCATCACCCATGTCGGCACCCACGCCGAACTGCTGGCGAGCGTGCCCCGTTACCGCTACCTGCTGGCCGCCGACGACGAACTCGACGACGGCTGCGAACCGCAACCCGACTGGGAGGGCGACGACGACCGCCAGCGGTTGGGCCACGCTTACGACGAGTCGCGCGGTGAACGTGAATCATCGCGCTTTCCAGTCGATTACGTCGCCTCCGAAGGCGGCAAGCGATGACGGCCACCGAGTGGCGGGGAAAGCTCGACGAAGAGCCCGACGACCTGCCGATCGACGAGGCGGTGCCGCGCCGGCGCGAGGCCCGCGCGCTACTCGGCTCCCTGCTGCGGCCCTACCGTGCCACGGTCGGATTGCTCGCCCTGGTGGTCATCGTGGAAAACGCTGCCCGGCTGTCGGTCCCGCTGCTCGTTCAGCGCGGCATCGACCACGCGATCCCGCCGCTACTGGCCGGCGGCTCGTCGCGTGAACTGGTCATCGTCGTCGCTACGCTCTGCGGTGTGGTGGTGCTGCAGGCGGTCAGCCGGCTGATCTTCCTGAGCCGGTCGGGGCGCATCGGCCAGCGGGTGCTGCTCGAGATGCGCCGCCGGGTGTTCCGCCACTTTCAGCGCCTCGACGTGGCCTTCCACGACCGCTATACCTCGGGGCGGGTGGTCGCCAGGCTGACCAACGACGTCGAGGCCATCCAGGACATGTTGGAGACCGGGTTCGACAGCCTGATCACCGCTGTGCTGACGTTGTTCGGCACCGCGATACTGCTTGTGGCCCTTGATGTCCGGCTCGGCCTGATGTGCCTGGCTGCCTTCCCGATTCTGGTCGGCCTGGTGTGGTGGTTCTCGGCTGAGTCGGCGAAGACCTACCGCAAGGTGCGCGAGAGCGCGGCATTGGTGATCGTGCAGTTCGTCGAGACGATGACCGGTATCAAGGCTGTGCAGGCCTACCGCCGGGAGCCGCGCAACCAGGAGATCTTCGACGACGTCGCCGATCAGTACCGGGAGGTCAACGAACGGACCTTCCAGCTGCTGGCGGTGTTCATGCCCGGGGTCAAGCTGGTCGGCAACCTCACCACCGGCGTGGTGCTGCTCTACGGCGGCTACCGGGCGCTGAACGGGGAGATGACGATCGGGACGCTCGCCGCGTTCCTGCTGTACCTGCGGATGTTCTTCGAACCGATGCAGGAGATCTCCCAGTTCTTCAACACGTTCCAGTCGGCCACCTCGGCCCTGGAGAAGCTCGCCGGGGTGCTGGCCGAGAAGCCCGGGATCGCCGACCCCGCCGATCCGGTGACGCTGGACCGCGTCCGTGGCGGCGTCGAGTTGCGTGATGTGCAGTTCAGCTACGTCGCGGACCGCCCGGTATTGCCGGGGCTCAACCTCACCATCCCGCCGGGGCAGACCGTCGCTCTCGTGGGCACCACCGGCGCGGGCAAGACCACCATTGCCAAGCTCATCGCGCGGTTCTACGACCCCACCGCGGGTGCGGTCACCCTGGATGGCGTCGACCTGCGCGACGTCTCCCAGAGCGACCTGCGCCGCCACGTGGTGATGGTCACCCAGGAGAACTTCCTGTTCTCGGGAACCGTCGCCGACAACATCCGGTTCGGCCGGCCGTCGGCCACCGATGAGGAGGTACGTGCTGCCGCGGCGGCGGTCGGAGCCGACACCTTCGTCGACGCGCTGCCCGACGGCTACGACACCGATGTGGCCAAGCGCGGGGGACGGCTCTCGGCCGGACAGCGGCAGTTGATTGCATTCGCCCGCGCGTTCCTGGCGGACCCGGCGGTGCTGATCCTCGACGAAGCGACGTCGTCGCTCGACATTCCCAGCGAGCGGCTGGTGCAGCGCGCGCTGCGCACGGTGCTGGCCGACCGGACGGCGCTGATCATCGCCCACCGGCTGTCGACCGTGGAGGTCGCCGACCGGGTGCTCGTCCTCGAGCACGGCCGCATCCTCGAGGACGGCACGCCTGCCGAGCTCATCGGGGATGGCGAGGGCCGCTACGCCGCCCTGCACCGGGCCTGGATCGAGTCGCTGGCGTAAGTCGCCTGGGCATTCGGGGTGTTGTGGAACTGCTCACACGCTGGCGAGCGCTTTGCGGAACAGGACCATATCGTCGCCCTCGGCGTAGTAGTCGCGCACCCGAGCCTCCTCTGCGTAGCCGAGTCTGCGGTAGAAAGCCCGCGTTCCGTCAAAGGTTGCCGTGGCTGAGGTCTCCACTAGGAGCAGCCGTTCTCCGCCGCGGCGCAGCACGCCTTCCACATGCTGCATGAGAGCCGCTCCAAGTCCCGTTCGTTGCCTGCCCCGCCGCACCGCGATCATTGTCAAATACCACGTCCGGTCGGTTTCCTCCGCCGGCCGGAAGTAGACGACCGCGTGTGGTCCGTCGCCGGTGTCTGCCACAACGCAGCCGTGGGATTGCGCCATGTTCCCCCCGAAATACTCTGTCATCATCGCGGACACGATTCCCACGTCGCCGGCGGCGAAAAGAGTTGATTCAACTGCGATCTCGGCGATCGCTGAGACATCGTGGGCGGTGGCGGGTCGGATCATCGGGTCTTTCCGGCGCGTTCGTTCATCTGTGCTCCTCTTGGCGCGTACGTCGGTGGTGCAGGTCTGGCGTGAAAGCGTTACACCGCGGTTGGATACTCGGCGGGTGCAACGATTCGCCAGCCCGACTCACCGCTCGGCGCCGAGCAGAGTCCTCGCTCTGAGGTGGCGCTAACTCGGCAGGCCGATTCGGCGATACCGGGCCAGCCGCTCGGCATACCGGTCGCCGGCAGGTCGCGCCCGCAGCATGTGCAGTTCGCGGGCGATGGCCGCAGCCATCCTGCGGGCGAACTCCGCGGGTTCGTCGGCGGCGTCGGGATATTCCGGCACGATTTCGTCCACGATCCCGTTGCGAAGCAGATCGGCCGACCGAATACCTTGCGCCGCAGCCAGTTCCGGTGCATGTTCGGTGTCGCGGAAGACGATCGCGCTGGCGCCCTCGGGTGGCAGCGGCGCCAGCCAGCCGTGCTGGGCGGCCAGCACCCGGTCCGCGGGAACCATCGCCAGCGCGGGTCCGCCGCTGCCCTGACCGAGCAGCACCGAGACCGTCGGGGTGTCCAGCGTTACGAGATCGGACAGGCAGCGGGCGATCTCCCCGGCCAGGCCGTTCTGTTCGGCGTCGGCGGACAGCGCCGGGCCCGCGGTGTCGATCACCAGCACCAGCGGCAGTTGCAGGCTCGCGGCCAGCGCCATGCCGCGGCGGGCCTCGGCCAGGGCGGCGGGGCCGACGACACCGCCGACTATCCGACGCTGGCCGACGACGACGGCGGGCTGGCCACCGAAGCGGGCCAGCGCCAGCACCGTGGTGGCCGCCTCGCCGTGCGTGCCCGACAGCAGCACCCGGTCGGTGGCGCCCTGACGTAGCAGCCAGGTCACGCCGGGCCGGTCCGGGCGGCGCGAGGCCACGACCGAATCCCACGCGGGGACGTCCGCAACAGGCGGCGTCGCCACGGCATCGGGCGGCTGGCCCGGGGTGTCGGTGATGACGCTCAACGCACGATCAAGGGTGGGCCGCAGCGCCTCGATGCCCACAACACCGTCGATGACGCCATGGCGCAGCAGGTTCTCGGCGGTCTGCACACCGGACGGGAACGGCTCGCCGTACAGGTGCTCGTACACCCTGGGTCCCAGGAAGCCGATCAGCGCCCCGGGTTCGGCGACCGTGATGTGGCCCAGCGACCCCCACGAGGCGAACACTCCGCCGGTGGTGGGATGGCGTAGATACACCAGGTACGGCAGATGGGCCTGCTTGTGCCGGGTGACGGCGGCGGCGATCTTGACCATCTGCAGAAAGGCGACCGTCCCCTCCTGCATCCGTGTGCCGCCGGAACTCGGCGATGCCAGCAGCGGCAATCCTTCGGCGGTCGCCCGTTCGACCGCGGCGGTGATCCGCTCGGCCGCTGCCACCCCGATCGAGCCGGCCAGGAAGTCGAACTCGCAGGCCACGACCGCAACCCGGCGCCCGAACACGGTGCCCTCACCGGTCAGCACCGACTCGTCGAGCCCGGTGGCCGCGCGCGCCTGGGCGAGCTCGGCGGCGTATTCGTCGTCGGTGGGCACCGCCAGCGGCGCGTGGTCCCAGCTCTGGAACGACCCGCCGTCCAGCACGGCGTCACGCAGTTCCGTAGCCCCAATCCGGCTCACAAGGGCAGGTTAACGGGCCAGTAGTCTGGGATCCATGATCGGTGTCAACCGCGTGGGTGATGTAACGACCATCGAGTTGCAGCGCCCCGAGCGCCGCAATGCGCTCAACTCCGAGCTCGGCGACGCACTGCGCGAGGCGGTGGAGAAGGCGGCGGCCGACGACGTGCGGGCCATCGTGCTGACCGGGCAGGGCACGGTGTTCTGTGCGGGTGCTGATCTCTCGGGCGACGTTTTCGCCGCTGACTTCCCGGACAAGGCGATCGCCCTGAACAAGGCCATCGACGCGGTACCGGTCCCGGTGATCGCCGCGATCAACGGCCCCGCCATCGGCGCCGGTGTGCAGCTGGCGATGATCTGCGACCTGCGGGTGGTGGCGCCGGATGCCTACTTCCACTTTCCGATCGCCAAATACGGTCTGGCCCTGGATAACTGGAGCGTGCGCCGGCTGAGCTCGCTGGTCGGGCACGGGCGCGCCCGCGGCATGCTGCTGGCCGCCGAGAAACTCGACGCGCCGACCGCGCTGATGACCGGTATGGCCAACCGGATCGGCGACCTCGCCGACGCCCAGGCTTGGGCCGCCGAGATCGCCGGGCTGGCCCCGTTGTCGGTGCAGTGGTCCAAGCGGGTGCTCAACGACGACGGCGCCTACGAAGAGCAGGGTCCGGTCCACAAGGAGCTGTTCGACAAGGCGTGGGGGAGTCAGGATGTGATCGAGGCCCAGGTGGCACGCATCGAGAAGCGTGCCCCCAAGTTCCAGGGGGCCTAGCTGTGCCCGGCCTGCCCCGGGTCGCGTCGCTCCTGCCCTCCGGAAAGGCGGCGCTGAAGCTGGCCGCCGGTACCGCGTCGCTGGCCACCGGCGGATTCGTCCTGCGCGCGCTGAACGACGCCCCCGCCTCGCTGGGTGCCGGTCCCGGCGCCATCCGGGCGGTCGGCGACCGCTCGCCGCACTACCGCGACGGGGTGTTCCACAACATCGACCCCGCCTCGCCGATGCGCCTGGACGCCGAAGAGAACCGCCTGGTCCTGTTCGACATGCTCTCCAGCCGCGCGGCCAGCCGCCCGCAGACCACGATCCCGCTCGATGACCCGCCTGCTCCGCTACCCGCCGAGGAGCTGGCAGTCAGCTGGCTGGGCCACTCCACCGCCCTGGTCGAGATCGACGGGTACCGGGTGCTCACCGACCCGATCTGGAGTGACCGGTGCTCGCCGTCGCGCAGCGTCGGCCCGCAGCGGCTGCACCCGGTACCTGCGCCCCTGGAAGCGCTGCCCGCCCTCGACGCGGTGGTGGTCAGCCACGACCACTATGACCACCTCGACATGGACACCTGCCTGGCGCTGGCCCGCACCCAGCGGGCACCGTTCGTGGTGCCGCTCGGCGTCGGCGCCCACCTCCGGCAGTGGGGCATCCCCGCTGACCGGGTCATCGAATTGGACTGGAACGAGGACACCCGAATTGGTGAGCTCACCCTGGTCTGCACCCCGGCACGGCACTTCTCCGGCCGGTTCCTGACCCGTAACACCACGCTCTGGTCGTCGTGGGCGATCATCGGGCCGCGCCACCGCGCCTACTTCGGCGGCGACACCGGCTACACCCGCAGCTTCGCCGACATCGGGGCCGCCCACGGACCGTTCGACCTGACGCTGATGCCGATCGGCGCCTACAACAAGTCCTGGCCCGACATCCACATGAACCCCGAAGAGGCCGTGCAGGCCCACCGCGACGTCACCGACGCCGGCCTGCTCGTCCCCATCCACTGGTGCACGTTCCGGCTCGCACCACACCCCTGGGCCGAGCCGGTCGAACGGCTGTTGGCGGCCGCCGACGGCGCCGGGGTCGAGGTGGCGGTTCCCAAGCCGGGCGGACGAGTGCTCCCGGCGACGTCACCGGCGATAGAACAGTGGTGGCGGCCTTAACGCACTACGGTGCAAGCCATGACCGCACTGGCAAGGCGTGCCGCGCTCGTCGTCTTACTGGTCGCGCTGACCGCGTGTAGCAGCAACCCCACCAAGCCGGAGGCAAGCAAGGTTCCGTCGGACGTGCCGCCGCCGCTGGTGCCGGCAATGGCGCTGCCGGACAACGCCGTCGACAACGCCGTCGCCAAGCTCGACGGCATCGCCGCCGACCTCCTGAAGTCGTCGGGAATCCCGGGACTGGCCGTCGCCGTCGTGCACGGCGGAAAGACGATCTACGCCAAGGGTTTCGGCGTCAAGGACGCCACCAGGCCCGCCGACGACCCGGCGAACAAGGTGGACCCGGACACCGTGTTCCAGCTGGCGTCGGTGTCCAAGTCGATCGGTTCCACCGTGGTGGCTCACCAGGTCGGCAAAAAGGTGATCACGTGGGACACCCCGGTGGTCGACAAGCTGCCCTGGTTTGCGCTCTCGGACCCCGCGGTCACCAAGATGGTGGCCGTCAGCGACCTGTACTCGCATCGGTCCGGCCTGCCCGACCATGCCGGTGACAAACTCGAGGACCTCGGCTACGACCGCCGCTACGTCCTCGAGCGGCTGCGCGACTACCCGCTGGATCCGTTCCGAATTTCCTACGCCTACACCAACTTCGGGCTCACGGCCGCGGCCGAGGCCGTCGCCGTCGCGTCGGGCAAGTCCTGGGAGGATCTCAGCGACGAGGTGCTCTACCGCCCGCTGGGCATGGCCTCGACCAGCTCGCGCTTCGCCGACTTCGAAGCCCGCGGCGACAAGGCGCTGGGCCACATCCGCATCGACGGCAGCTACGCGCCGCGCTACAAGCGCGACGCCGATCCCGAGGCACCTGCCGGAGGCGTCAGCTCCTCGGTCAACGATCTGACGCACTGGCTGGCCATGATGCTGGGCAACGGCACCTACAACGGTCAGCAGATCGTCGCCCCCGAGGCCCTTCTGCCCGCGGTCACCCCGCAGATCGTCTCCAGTCCGCCCAGCGAGCCCGCCATGCGCTCGGGGTTCTACGGCTACGGGTTCAATGTGGGCACGACGTCGGCGGCGCGGACCCAGATCAGCCACTCGGGGGCCTTCGAACTCGGGACGGGAACCAACTTCGTCATCATCCCTTCGGCTGACGTCGCGATCGTGGCACTGACCAATGCCACCCCGACCGGTGTCGCCGAGACGCTGACGGCCGAGTTCGCCGACCTCGTCCAGTTCGGCGAGGTGCGCGAAGACTGGCGCAAGCTCTACGGCGACGCCTTCGCCGAGATGGACAAACCGGTGGGCTCGCTGTCGGGTAAGCAACCCCCGGCCAATCCGGCACCGGCCAAACCCCTGGCCGGCTACGCGGGCAGCTACGCCAACAGTTTCTGGGGCCCGGCCGTCGTCGCCGAGAAGGACGGCAAGCTCACCATCTCACTGGGCCCGAAACCGCAGACCTACGAGCTCAAGCACTGGGACGGTGACGTGTTCGCCCTGAGCTTCGTCGACGAAAACTCCCCGCCGGGAAGCGTTTCCGCGGCACGGTTCGACGGCGACAAGCTCACGTTGGAGTACTACGACGACGAGAAGATGGGGACGTGGGTCCGATGAGCCGCTTGCGCGAAGAGAATGGGCAGCGATGAGCCGCTTGCGCGAAGAGAGTGGGCAGCGATGAGTGTCAGCATCACCGCCGGGCTGAGCGACGCCGAGGTCGCCGCCCGGGTCGCCGAAGGCAAGACCAACGACGTACCCGGCCGCGCGTCGCGCAGCGTCAGCGAGATCGTCCGGGCCAACGTCTTCACCCGCATCAACGCCATTCTCGGCGTGCTGCTGCTCATCGTGCTGGCCACCGGCTCCCTGATCAACGGGTTGTTCGGGCTGCTCATCATCGCCAACAGCGGCATCGGCATCATCCAGGAATTGCGGGCCAAGCAGACACTGGACAGCCTGGCCATCGTCGGGCAGGCCAAACCCACCGTTCGCCGCCAGTCGGGCACCGCCGCGTTGGCGCCCAACGAGGTGGTCCTCGACGACGTCATCGAACTCGGGCCAGGCGACCAGATCGTGGTAGACGGTGAGCTTCTCGAGGCCTCGACACTGGAGATCGACGAGTCACTGCTGACCGGCGAGGCCGATCCGATCGCCAAAGACGTCGGGGCGGCGGTGATGTCGGGCAGCTTCGTCGTTGCCGGCACCGGCGCATACCGTGCCACCAAGGTCGGCCGCGAGGCCTACGCCGCCCGCCTGGCCGAGGAGGCCAGCAAGTTCACCCTGGTGAAGTCCGAACTGCGCTCCGGTATCAACAAGATCCTGCAGTTCATCACCTATCTGCTGTGGCCGGCCGGCCTGCTGACCATCTACACCCAGCTGTTCACCACAGGAGTCGGCTGGCGGGAGTCGGTGCTGCGCATGGTGGGCGCGCTGGTGCCGATGGTGCCCGAAGGTCTGGTGCTGATGACGTCGATCGCGTTCGCCGTCGGGGTGGTCCGGCTCGGGCGACGCCAGTGCCTGGTGCAGGAACTGCCCGCCATCGAGGGGCTGGCCCGCGTTGACGTCGTCTGTGCGGACAAGACGGGCACGCTCACCGAGAACGGGATGCGGCTGTCCGACGTGACATCGGTGACCGACGACGTGAAGCCCGAAATCGTCGCGAAAGTGCTTGGCGCCCTTGTTGCCGACGACCCGAAGCCGAATGCCAGCATGCTGGCCATCGGCGAGGCGTATCCCGATCCGCCGGGCTGGACCGCCACCGCCACGGCGCCGTTCAAGTCCGCGACGAAGTGGAGCGGAGCCTCCTACGGCGAGCACGGCAACTGGCTGATCGGTGCGCCCGACGTGCTGCTCGACCCGCACTCGCCCGCCGCCGCGCAAGCCGAGGAGATCGGTTCGCGCGGACTTCGCGTGCTGCTGCTCGGCTCCAGCGATCTGCGCGTCGACAGCCCCGAAGCGCCCGGGCGTGTCACTCCCGTCGCGCTGGTGGTCCTGGAGCAGCGGGTCCGGCCCGATGCCCGCGAGACCTTGGATTACTTCGCCTCCCAGCAGGTTTCGGTGAAGGTGATCTCCGGAGACAACGCGGTCTCGGTCGGGGCGGTGGCCGGTTCGCTCGGCCTGCAGGGCGAGACGATGGACGCCCGGCACCTGCCATCGGAGCCGGACGAACTGGCCGACACCATGGCCGAGTACACCACCTTCGGGCGGGTGCGCCCCGACCAGAAGCGGGCCATGGTGCATGCACTGCAGTCCCGCGATCACACCGTGGCGATGACCGGCGACGGTGTCAACGACGTCCTCGCGCTCAAGGACGCCGACATCGGCGTGGCCATGGGTTCCGGCAGCCCGGCCTCGCGTGCCGTCGCCCAGATCGTGTTGCTGGACAACAAGTTCGCCACCCTGCCCTATGTCGTGGGGGAGGGCAGGCGGGTGATCGGCAACATCGAGCGGGTCTCCAACCTGTTCCTCACCAAGACGGTCTACTCGGTGCTGCTGGCGCTTCTCGTCGGGCTGGCAGGCTTGTCGTCCAAGCTGTTCGGCACCGACCCGCTGCTGTACCCGTTCCAGCCCATCCATGTGACCATCGCGGCCTGGTTCACCATCGGGATCCCGGCCTTCATCCTGTCGCTGGCACCCAACAACGAACGCGCGCACACCGGGTTCGTCAAGCGGGTGATGGCCTCGGCCCTGCCGTCCGGGGTGGTGATCGGGCTCGCCACCTTCGTGTCCTACGTGATCGCCTACCGCGACAGCGCCACCACCGTCGAGCAGACCCAGGCCTCCACCGCCGCACTGATCACCCTGCTGATCGGGGCGGTGTGGGTGCTCGCCGTTGTCGCCCGTCCGTACTCGTGGTGGCGGGTCGCCCTGGTCGTGCTCTCGGGCCTGTCCTACGTGGTGATCTTCGCCATACCGCTGGCCCGGGAGAAGTTCATGCTGGACCCGTCGAATGTGGCTGTCACCTCGACTGCGGTGGGGATCGGCCTGCTCGCGGCGGGAATCATCGAGGCGCTGTGGTGGATTCAGGGCCGCGTGCTGGCCGAACCGCGGATTTTGTGGCGATCCGGGCCTACCGTGCAAGATTGACCAGGGGTGCACCCTGGTGATGGATGAAAGGCTGACCAATGGGATTCCTCGACAAAGCCAAGGAAGTCTTGAGCGAGAACGCCGACAAGGTTGAAGCGGCGATCGACAAGGCCGGCGACCTCATCGACGAGAAGACGCAAGGCAAGTTCAAAGAGGCCGTCGACAAGGTTCAGGAAACCGCGAAGAACGTCGTCGACAAGACCTCGGAGGCTGCCAAGAATGTGACCGACAAAGGCGACCAGCAGACCTGATATATGGCGAAACTCTCTGTATCCGTAGACGTTCCGTTACCGCCCGAGCAGGCCTGGGAGCATGCCTCGGACCTGAGCCGGTACAAAGAATGGCTGACCATTCACCGGGTGTGGCGCTCCAAGCTGCCTGAAACTCTCGACAAGGGCACCGAGGTGGAGTCCATTGTCGAGGTCAAGGGCATGCCCAACCGGGTCAAGTGGACCATCGTCCACTTCAAGCCGCCGGAGGCGATGACGCTCAACGGGACCGGTGTCGGCGGCGTGAAGGTCAAACTGATGGGCAAGGTGCGGCCGCACGACAAGGACGCCGACTCCTCGGTGGTGACGATGGATGTCCACCTGGGCGGTGCGGCTCTGTTCGGGCCGATCGGCATGCTGGTGGCCGGCGCGCTGCGCAGCGACATCAAGGAGTCGCTGGACAGGTTCGTGGCGGTGTTCTCCCCGGCCTAGCGGGCGGCCCGGATCACCCGGTGCGGACTCGGATAGGGATGCACCCGGTTGACCGGGTGTCGCACCGGGCCTGCCGCCGGTTGCGGCCGCACGGCTGCGCTGTCGAGAAACCGTTTCTCCAGTCCGGCGATGAGATCCTGGACGGCGCTGCGCTCACGTTCGGCGGTCCGGATCATGCCCCGGATCCGGCGGGCCTGGGTCTGTTCGCCGCGGCGCTGGTAGCGCTCCAGCGCCGCGCCGTAGGTGAGGAGGTCGGCGTTGAGCTCCTGACACTGTGCCAGCAGCATCTCTCGCAAATGTTCGGCCTGTTGCCGATTCGCCGATTCAGAAAGCGGTTCGACGCTGGCGTCGCGGCTCCTCAGTGGGGTCACGGGCGAACTGTAACCGACCCTGCTGACGGCTGCGCACCGGACGGGACCGGTTGAGCCACCGGCACCTTCCGTTAACGGACCTGTCACCTTTTTGTCGCCGAGATCACCTTTCGACGGTTGCGCAATCGGTATATTCCGATCGATGATGTCCGGTGTGGACGGTGGCGAAGAGCAACGCCAGATGGCACAGGTGGTCGTGCGTCTGGCCGAGGAGTTTCCCTACACCCCCGACCACGTCATCACCGAGACCGTCGAGGCCGCTCACCGCCGTTTCGAGGGGGCACGCATCCGCGAGTTCGTCCCGCTGTTCGTCGAGCGGTACTGCCGCGCGCAGTTCGCGCAGCAACCCGTCGTTGAGATCTCGGCCTGAACCGGTCAGGGAAGTGGGGCTGACCACACCAGGCGGGTCCCACCGCCCGGCTGGTCGGTGATGCGGAACTGCCCGCCGCAGTCGTGAGCGCGGGCGGCCAGGTTGGCCAGGCCGCTGCGGGTGATGTCCGCGCCGATGCCGACACCATCGTCGGTCACGCTGATGGTCAGGTCGTCGTCGACGGTCACCGACACCGTCGCCGACCGGGCGCCGGCGTGACGCACGACGTTGGAGATGGCCTCATGCACCACCGCCTCGGCATGGTCGGCGAGCGACCCGTCGACCACCGACAGTGGCCCGCTGATGTGCACCGCCGGGCGCACGGGTGAGTCCGCGGTCATCCGGGTGACCGCCTGCTCGATGCGCTGGCGCAACCGGGTCACCGAGCCACCGTGCAGGTCGAAGATCGCGGTCCTGATCTCCTGGACCACCTCTTGGAGGTCGTCCAGGGCACCGGTGACCCGACGGGTTCCGTCGGCCGCGTCGGCGCCCAGCGCACCCTGCAGGGACAGTCCCACGGCGAACAGCCGCTGGATGACGTGGTCGTGCAGATCCCTGGCGATGCGGTCCCGGTCGGTGAGCACGTCGAGTTCGCGCATCCGCCGCTGGGCGTTGGCCAGGTGCAGTGCCAGGCCCGCCTGCGACGCGTAGGCCCCCGCCATGTCCAGCTCGCTCTCGGTGAAGTTCCTGCCCGGCGGCGCGACGCACACCAGCACGCTGGTCGCGGTGCTCGGCTCGCACATCGGAAGGACCAGGGCTGAACCGCTAGGCTCGCCGATGTCACGAAAGTCGTTGACCCGCATGGCGATACAGTCGGAGAACGCCAGCCCGACCGTCGTCCCTGACTTGGCGACCCGGCGGCCCAGCAGGTCTTGTCTGGTCGAGTCGATGATCACCAGGTCGCCGGACTCGTCGGGTGTCACGCGGAAGCTGAACTCGCTGCCCGTCAAAGCCACCGCCTTCACGGTGATCTCGCGGTGCACCTCGTCGGGATCGTGGCCGGCCAGCAGTTGGGTGCTGATGTCGCGGGTGGCCTCGATCCACAGCTGCTGGGTGTTGGCGGCCTGATAGAGGCGGGCGTTGTCGATGGCGATGCCTGCCGCCCCGGCCAGCGCCAGCACCAGGAGCTCGTCGGCTTCGGTGAAGGTGGCGCCGTCGGCCTTCTCGGTCAGATACAGGTTGCCGAACACCTGCTCGCGGATCCGGATCGGAACGCCGAGGAAGCTACGCATCGGCGGGTGGTTGGCGGGAAAGCCGATCGACGACGGGTGCATCGAAAGATCATCGACCCGAATAACTTTCGGGCTATTGAAGAGAACCCCCAGCATGCCGTGGCCGGTGGGCAGCGGTCCGATCCGCTCGGCGCTGGCCTGGTCGATTCCCTCGAAGACGAACCGTTCCAGCACCGGCTGGGGGTCGGTGCCGATCACGCCGAGTGCGCCGTAGCGGGCATTCACCAATCCCATGGCCGTGTGGACGATGGTGTGCAGCTTGCGCTCGAGTTCCAGCCCGGAGGCCACCGCGAGCATCGCGTCGATGAGTCCGTCGCGGACGTCGGTCTCAAACATCGCTGCGGCGCAATGTCTCTGCGGCGAACAACGCAGCCTGGGTTCGTCCGCTCATGCCCAGCTTGGTCAGTAGGCGCGATACGTAGTTCTTGACCGTCTTCTCCGCCAGGAACATCCGCTGGCCGATCTCCCGGTTGGTCAGGCCTTCGCCGAGCAACTGCAACAGGGTGCGTTCGGTGGCCGACAGGTCGCGCAGCCTTTCGTCCTTCTCGGTGTCACGGCGCAGCCGCGACATCAGCACGGCCGCAGCGCGGTTGTCCAGCAACGACTTTCCTGAGCCCACCGCCTTGATGGCCTGGGCCAGTTCCATCCCGCGGATGTCTTTGACGACGTAGCCGCTGGCGCCGGCCAGGATCGCGTCCAGCATCGTCTGCTCGTCGGTGAACGAGGTCAGGATCAGGCAGCGCAACTCGTCGTTGGTGGCCAGCAGTTCCCGGCACAGATCGATCCCGCTGCCGTCGGGCAACCGGATATCGAGCACCGCGACGTCGGGACGTGCGGCGGGAATGCGGGCCAGTGTCTCGGTCACCGTGCCTGCCTCACCCACGACGCTGATGTCGGGATCGCTGCCGAGGAGTTCGGCCAAGCCGCGACGCACCACTTCGTGGTCGTCGACCAGGAACACCTTGATCACACCGCAGTAGAGCCTGGAAGCGTCCCCGGCTGGTAGGGACTTTGGTCCCAAAAACACCTGACCAACGCCTTGTCAGGAGGGGTCTAACTTGACTGGCGGCCGGCACCGGTGAGCAGGGATTGTCGTTATCGACATGGTCGGCTAGGGCCACGGCGAGCGGGGAGGACACAGATGGTGCACAACCCGTCGGCTCCCGGTGAGATCGTCGTCGGAGTGGACGGTTCGGCATCATCGAATGCCGCGGTCCGGTGGGCCACCGCGCAGGCCGGCCGACGTAACGCGCCGCTTCGGCTGGTGCACGTGGCCGCGGCGCCGTCCATCACCAACGTGATGCCTGCGGTGCCGACCGAGTTCGAAGCGTGGCAGGACACCCAGGCCCGCGAGGTCCTGCGCGAGGCAACCGAGTTGGTGGCGCAGATCAGCGCCGAAACCGGGGTGTCGGCACGCATCGCCGATACCGACATCTACCACGCCGCACCGGTTCCCACCCTGATCGATCTGTCCAAGGGCGCCGAGATGATCGTCGTCGGCAGTCGAGGAATGGGTGCGTTCCGTCGCACGCTGCTCGGCTCGGCAAGCACCGGACTGATCCATCACGCACACTGCCCGGTGGCCGTGATCCACGACGGCCCCACGCCGTCAGCGGACCTGCCTGTCGTGGTCGGTGTCGACGGCTCACCGGCATCGGTCGAGGCCACCGCACTCGCCTTCGCCGAGGCGTCGCGGTTGGGCGTCGACCTCGTCGCCGTACACGCCTGGAGCGACGACAGCCTGTTCGCTGTGCCCGGCGTGGACTGGGCTGCGGTCGTGGTGGGCGAAGAGGAGATCTTGTCCCAGCGGTTGGCCGGAATGTCCGAGGACTATCCGGACGTGACCGTTCATCGCGTGGTGGTGCGCGACCAGCCGGCGCGCTATCTGGCCGAGCAGGCCCAGAGTGCGCAGCTTCTGGTGGTGGGCAGTCACGGCCGGGGCGGGTTCGCCGGCATGCTGCTCGGCTCCGTCAGCACCGCGCTGGCCCACACCGTCACCACCCCCCTGATTGTCGCGCGTCGTTACTAGCACCCCACGGCGCGCGCCTTGAGCCGGCGGACGGAGTTCTCCCCCGTCCGCCGGCTCGCTCTTTCTAGACTGCGTCGGTGAGCGCCACCTACGAGTACGGCATCGACATCGCGGCCGTCGACGCCATCGACTTCCACACCCACGTCGAGATCGACGCCGCCGGCCACTGCGCCTATGACGCGGAACTGGCCAGGGCCACCGGACGCTATTTCAAGCTCGGCGACGACTATTTCTCCCGGGTCGACGACCTCGCCGAGCAGTACCGCGAGAACAACACGGCGGCAGTGGTGTTCACCGTCGACGCCCACACGGTGTCGGGGCATCGACCCAACTCGGTCGAGGATCTCATCGAGGGTGCCGCCCGCAACAACGATGTGCTGATCCCGTTCGGCACCGTCGACCCGTGGGACGACGCGGCGGTGTCGCGCGTGCATCAGCTGATCGACCTGGGCGCCAAGGGATTCAAGTTCCATCCCAGCCTGCAGGCCTTCGAACCCAACGACCGCCGGCTCTACCCGATCTATGAGGCGATCACCGCCGCGGGGGTGCCCGCCCTGTTCCACACCGGCCAGACCGGGCTCGGTTCGGCGCTGCCCGGCGGGCACGGGATCAAGTTGCGTTACTCCGATCCGATGCTGCTCGACGACGTCGCCGCCGACTTCCCCGAGCTGACCGTGGTGATGGCCCACCCCGCGGTGCCGTGGGTCGATGCGCAGATCGCCATCGCCTCGCACAAGGCCAACGTCTATATCGATCTTTCCGGGTGGTCACCGAAGTACTTCCCGCCTCAACTGGTCGCCGCGATCGGGCGCCAACTGCGCACCAAGGCCCTGTTCGGCACCGACCATCCCTACATCTCGCTGCAGCGCTGGCGGCGCGACTTCGATGCGCTCGGTGTCGATGCCGAGGTCCTGGCGCTGATCCTCAAGGACAACGCGGTGCGGGTGCTGGGGTTGTCGCGATGAGGTCCGGCCGCGCTATCAGCCGGTCCAGTTCACCGGTGTGACCTTGCCGGGCTGCGACGCCCGCTGGCCCTTGCGCATCGTGTCGATCAGTTCGCGGTAGGGCCCGACGAGGTAGGCGGTGTCCCCGGCGACAAGTTGGGTGTCGCGGCGCGGATGAAGTCGCAGGGGTACGCCGTCGCGTTCGATGGCGATCACCCGGGTCTGGGTGGACAACTCGAACATCCGGATCCCGTCGAGTTCGCTGCCGGGAAGCACCCGCACCCCGCCGACCATGAACGAACTCTGTCCCACCGAGAAGGTGCCGAGCACGTCGAGGCCCATCGCGGCGCCGATGAACCACGGGGTGGCCAGGTCCACGGTGGAGCGGACGTAGGCGAAGCCGAACCGGTGACCCACCGCCGAGCCCAGCGCGCGGTCGTAGATGCGCAACACGATCGGGACGTCGGGGCGATGCAGATCCGGGGCGGTGCGCGGGCCGAGCATCTCGCGCAGCACGATGCCGGTCTCGATGTTGACCATGTCGTCCTGGGTGAGCACCGCGATGGCGCGGGCGTCGTCGAGGCGCGCGGCATCGAGAGTCTGGCGCAGCGTGGCGTCGCCGAAGATCACCGGAAGTTCCAGTTCGGCGGCCGCCGCGAGATAGCGGTTGTCCTCGTTGCGCTCGATCACCGCGACGTCGTGCCCGGCCGCCTTGAGAACGCCGGCCACCCGGATGCCGAACGAGCCGAGGCCGACGATCACGACGTGGCGGTGCAGGTGCCGGATCTTCTGCCGGCTGGCCGCCTGCGACAACCGCCGGGACAGCAGCACGTCGGCGACGAAGGCCACCACGATGGCGGTGGTGGCCACCCCGGCGAACATCATCCCCACGCCCCACAACCGAAGCCAGGTGGGCTGCTGGAGGAAGTTGAAGTCGCCGTAGCCCACCGTCGCGATGGTCTCTGCCGAGAAGTACAGCGCGTCCACCCACCCCATGCCGGGTTGGTTGTAGGCGAAGCGCAGCATGACCGTCGAGCCCACCAGCAATGCGCCCGCCACCGCCAGCGCTTTGTAGAACATCGGGTTGAGGTCGTCGCGGAAGGCCCGGACCGCATCGGCGACGCGAACCACCAGCGGCCGTTCCCGCGGCGCCGACGGAATGGGCTTGGCGATCTTGATGCCCCGCTCGGTCAGCTCGTCGGCGGTGCCGATCATGGCGGTCCAGTCGCCGGGATGCACGTGTTGGTCGCGGCCGGGGCAGGCGATCACGGCGCCGGGGTGCTCGGAGCTCTCGCCGCGGATGATGGCCACCGGTGCCAGGTCCCCGTACATCTCGCGCAGGGTGCCCTCATGCTTGGCCGTTGCGCCGGACACCACGAAGTCGACGCCGGCGGCCGTGATCGTGTGGGTGGTGCGCTCCAGCAGGGCCTCGACCACCGACGGGGCGGCCAGGTCGGCGATGTCGAGGACGGCACCGGGGCCGCCGTCGTCGGCCATGGCCTTGCGCAGCACGGTGTTGGCCAGCCGGGTCACCACCCGCACCCGCGGGTTGGCCTGCCGCGCCAGCAGCGCGATCTCCAGGTTCAACGCATCGTCGTCGGCGGCGCAGATGATCGCATCGGCGGTGCCGATCCCGGCCGCCTCCAGACCGTCGGGGGACTGCAGGGTGACCACGCTGAGCTCGGCATTGTTCAGCTCGTCGATGATCCGCATCGCGAGCGCATCATCTCCGCAGACGATGGTGTGGCCGTGCATGGGGAAACGCTACTTCGGAAACCTTCGCCATGACGGGTCAAGATGAGGGATGCCCAATTCCTCGCGTCCCTACGTCAAGGCGTGTATCAACGGCGCCCGCACCCCCGAGCAGCATTCCGGCCTTCCGGTGAGCCCGCAGCAGCTCGCCGATGCCGCAGTCGCCGCACACCGCTGCGGAGCGCAGGCGGTGCACCTGCACCCCAAGACCGCCGACGGGGTGGACTCCCTGCTGGCCGACACCGTCGGCGCGGCGGTCAGTGCGGTGCGGCACGCGGTGCCGGGGCTGCCGCTTGGGGTGACGACGGGTTTCTGGGCCCTGCCCGACGCCGAGCAGCGGCTGCGCGCGGTCCAGTCCTGGGACGTGCTGCCCGACTTCGCGTCGGTGAACTGGCACGAGCCGGGTTCTGAAGAGCTTGCCGAACTGCTGCTGAGCCGGGGGCTCGGCGTCGAGGTCGGCATCTTTCACGCCGAGGCCGCCGAGTCGTGGGCACGTTCCGCCGTCGCGCCGCACTGCCTGCGGGTGATGATCGAACTGGGGGCCGACGGCGACACCGAGACCGCCGACGACCTGCTGGCCCGGATCCACCAGGCCGAGTCTCCGGCGCCGGTGCTGCTGCACGGGCTCGACGACAGCTGCTGGCCGCTGCTGCGGCACGCCGGTGTGCGCGGACTGCAGACCCGCATCGGCCTTGAGGACACCGTGCTGCTGCCCGACGGGTCGCCGGCGCCGGGTAATGCCGAGCTCGTCGAAGCCGCGGTGCAGATCCTCGGCGCGCTCAGGAACTGAGCGCGAAGTCGGCGAAGTCGAAGCCGGGCACCACTACACAACTCACCAGGGTCGCCTCCCCGTCCCGGGGTTCGGCTCGCTGCCAGTAACCGGGCGGCACCAGCAGCTGCGGATGCTGCCCGGCGGCGATGTCGGGCCCCAGCACATGCGTTGTGGCGCTACCTTTTTCGGGGCCAAACTCCAGCAGCAGCGGGCTGCCGCGGTGGTGGAACCACAATTCGGCGCTGCGCACCGTGTGCCAGGCCGACTCCTGCCCGGATAGCAGGACGAACAGGATCGCGGTGCCGGCATTGCGCGGGCCGGTGTAGTCCGCGGGCAGCACCGACTCGGCCAGCACCAGATCGCTGCGCCAGGTCTCCTTGAAGAAGCCGCCCTCCGGATGGGGAGTCATGTCCAGTTGCTTCACCCAGTCGGGGAGTTCCGTCATATGCCGTCCTCGGTCGATGTTCGCACCAGCGTAGAGATAAATCGGTTGCCCGCGAAGATCTTCGCTCGCTAGCGTGGCCGGAGTCGGCAACCACTCATCGAGTAGAACGGACGGTCTTCGTCGTGGATCTGCGCATCGGCCCCACGCCCGCTGCCCACCACGACGGAGACCCATGCCTACTGAATCTGCCATCACACTGATCGACCTCGGTTTCGTCTGGCCGGACGGAACCGTCGCACTTGAACACCTCGACGCCGTGTTCACCACCGGCAGTACCGGTCTGGTGGGCGACAACGGCAGCGGCAAGTCGACGTTGCTGCGGCTGATCGCCGGTGAACTCGTCGCTTCGACCGGCCGCGTCCTCACCGCAGGTGACGTCAGCTACCTGCCGCAAACCCTGACCCTGGATGTGCACACCTCGATCGCCGAGATACTCGGTGTCGCCGACACACTCTCGGCGCTGCGCGCCATCGAATCGGGCAGCACCAACGAGCACCATTTCGCCGTGCTCGGTGAGGATTGGGACGTCGAGCAACGGGCCTCTGAAGCGCTGTCCCACATCGGCTTCGGTGTCGAGGCCCTGGACCGTACGGTCGGGCAGGTGTCCGGAGGGGAGGCCATGCTGGTCGCCGTGACTGCGCTGCGGATGCGCCGCGCGCCGATCACCCTGCTCGACGAGCCCACTAACAACCTCGACCGTGACGCCCGCGAGCGACTGTCGGCTCTGCTCGCCCAGTGGCCGGGAACGCTGCTGGTGGTCAGCCACGACGTCGCCCTGCTGGACCGGATGGACAACACCGCGGAACTGTATGGCCATCGGCTCACCACCTACGGCGGCCCGTACCGGCAGTGGCGCAGTCATCTCGAGCGGGAGCAGGACGCCGCCGCCCAAGCGGTGTCGGCGGCCGATCACACCGTGCGGGTGGAGGAGCGCCAGCGTGTCGAGGCCGAGACCAAGCTGGCCCACCGAAACCGTAAGGCGCAGAAGGACTACACCAACAAGCGGGCCCCCAAGATCGTGATGAACACCTGGGCGATGTCCGCGCAGGTTGCGGCGGGCAAGCTGCGAACTGGACTGGACGCCAAGGTGACCGCGGCCCGGGACACGCTGCAGGCAGCACAGGCCAGGGTGCGGGACGATGACCACATTCGCATCGACCTGCCCGATCCGGATGTGTCCGACAAGCGTCGAATCGCCGAATTGCCGGGAGCGCAAGGTTCTTTCGTCATCCAGGGTCCGGAGCGCCTCGCGATCGTCGGCCCCAACGGCATCGGTAAGACGGCCTTGCTGGAAGACCTGCTTGCCGGGCGTGCGGGCCGGTTGCTGACCGACCGGGTGGGCTACCTGCGTCAGCGTCTCGACGGCCTCGACGAGCGTCTCAGCGTGCTCGAGATCGTCAGCGCCGTCGCGCCGGGCACCGATCCGGCGCTGGTGCGCACCCGGCTGGCCCGCTTCCTACTGCGCGGCGACGCGGTGCACCGCCCGGTGGCCACCCTGTCCGGCGGCGAGCGGTTCCGGGTGACGCTGGCCCGCCTCCTGCTCGCCGAGCCTCCGCCGCAACTGCTGATCCTCGACGAGCCGACGAACAACCTCGACATCAGCAGCGTCGATCAGCTCGTCGACGCGGTGCGCTCCTACCGGGGCGCGGTACTCGTGGTCAGCCACGACGACGACTTCCTGGGCCGGCTCGATCTCACCGGGACGCTGTCGATGCGGATGCCCGGCGTACTGACCGATGCGGGTTAGGGTCTGACCATGGCATCCCTACGCACCGGATGGTTTGTGGTGTTGTGTGCGGCGGTGCTCGCGGTGAGCGCGTGGCTGCCCTGGCTCACGACGTCGGCGGCCGGCGGGGGACGGGCCAGCGCGATCGGGGGCACCGTGGGCAGCATCGCGTTGCCGCCGCGGTTCGGTGCCGGTCAGCTCATCGTCCTGTTGTCCTCGATGCTGATCGTGGCGGGTGCGATGGTCGCCCGGGACCTCTCGCCGCGGCTGGCTGCGAGCGCGGCGGTGGTGATCGCTGCCCTGATCGGCGCGCTGACGTGGTGGTACTACCACCTCAATGTCAGCTCGCCGGTCGCCGCCGGGTACGGCTTCTACATCGGCGCCGCGAGCGCCGCCGGGGCGCTGGTCTGTTCGGTGTGGGCATTGATTGCGGCGCTGCTGCGTGGAGGTTCGCGACGTTGAGCCGTTTCGTGGAACCGGTCATCCTGACCGGGCCGTCGTGGGTGACGCTGGAGCCCCTGGGGGACAACCACATTGACGAGATCGCGGCTGCTGCCGCCGACGGGGATGTCGGCGCGCTGTGGTTCACCGCCGCGCCCTCGCCGGACACCGCCGCCGCCTGGGCGGCCAAGATGCATGACCTGCAGGAAGCCGACGAGGGCGTCACCTACGTGGTGCGTCGGCGCACTGACGGCGTGGTCGTCGGCTCCACCAGCCTGTTCCACGTCGACGCCGCGAACCGCCGGCTGGAGATCGGCTATACCTGGTACTCCGCGTCAGCGCGGCGCAGCGGGGTGAACACCGAGACCAAGCTCGTCCTGCTCACCCACGCGTTCGAACAACTGGGCTGCGTGGCCGTCGAGTTCCGCACCCACTTCTTCAACCAGGACAGCCGCGCTGCCATCGAACGTCTCGGTGCGAAGCTCGACGGCATTCTGCGCAGCCATCAACTGCTGCCTGACGGGTCGCGGCGCGACACCGTCGTCTACTCGATCCTCGACATCGAGTGGCCCGCGGTGCGGAACAATCTGACGTTCCGGCTCAGCCGCCACGAATGACGGCCGAGCCGGAACCTGCTGTCATTTAGGATGATTCGACGGTGGTGGGCTCGATCGGCCTGCTGCCGGCGGCATGGGAGACCTCGATGCGGCGCGGCTTGGCCCGTTCGGCCAGGGGGATCGTGACGGTCAGGACACCGTTTTCGTAGGTGGCGCTGATTCTCGTCGTGTCGATACCGTCGCCGAGTGAGAGCTGGCGGCGGTAGGTGCCGAAGAATCTCTCGCTGGCCAGCCACTGCACCGCGTCCTCGGAACGGGACGAGCGATGGGCCGTCAGGGTCAGGGTGCCGTGGTCGACGCTGACGTCGACCGATCCGGGATCGACCCCGGGCAGGTCGGCGGTCAAGACGTAGTGGTCGTCGACCTTGTAGAGATCCATGGGCATGAATCGGGGACTGCGGTCGCTTCCGGTTTGGCTGCTCAGCAAGCCCCGGGTCACGGAGTCAAGGTCACTGAACGGATCGAAGCGCAGCACAGCACATCACCTCCTGTATGTCTTCACGGAAGCCCGCCACCCTGGCGGGCAGCCATCACTGTGCATCCCCGAGATTAGCACTCGGCATCGGCGAGTGCTAACACAAATTCGTCGTTTGGCGTGGTGCCACGGGTAGGCTGTGGCGGGTTTCGAAGGGGATCAGATTGCGCAAAGTAGTAGGACCTGTGGCGGCCGTTCTGGCGACCGCACTGGCGTTGGCGGTCGCGGGCTGCTCGGAGGACGAGAAGCCGACGGCGGCCAAGTGCGACTCGGTGTCGCTGCCGATGACCGACGTCCCGACGAGGACCGACCAGGAGCCCCGGCTACGCATCCCGCAACCGCAGGGATGGGAGCGGACCGACAAGCTCGATTCCGAGACCATCCGATACGCACTGCGTAACCCGGCGCTGACGGCCGACGGCTTCACCCCGAACGCTGTCGTCACGCTGCAGAAGGTCGGCTCCGATATCGGCAAGCCGCAGCAGATTCTCGATGCCCAGAACCAGCAGCTGAAGGTGAAGCTGAAGGTCAAAGACATGACGTCCACGCCGGGTCAGGTCTGCGGCTCACCGGCGCAGGCCACCACCTACACCGCGCCGGCGATGGGCAAGATCCCCGCCCGCAAGGCCACCTCGCTGGCGGCGGTGTACCAGTCCGGTGACGTCAACTACATCGCCACCGTCACCGTGCAGAGCATCAAGGCGGACAACCCGACCTATGCCGCCGATTCGGCCGCGATCATCAAGGGCTTCCAGATCCTTCCGCCTAAGTGACGGCGATGCGGACCTGCGCGCCGGTCAGGCGGTCGGCGCACTGGTCGCAGGCCAGTTCGCCGGTGAACGGCGACCCGCAGTCGCGGTGATGCATCACCAGCGCCGGACCCTCGGGGGCCTGGAACCACCACTGCGCCCACTGCACGGCCGCCACCAGGACCGGAAAGAATGCGCGGCCCTTCTCGGTGAGAAGGTAGGCGGCGCGCTCGGCACCGCTGCGCTCAGCGGGGGAGCTGGTGAACACGCCGATACCGCAGAAAGTCTGCAACCGCTCGGCCAGTAGGCTCGGCGGTGCTCCGAGCTGGGCCTGGAAGTCGGTAAAGCGGGTAGTGCCCAGAAAAGCTGCCAGTAACAGCGCTGCGGCCCAACGGTTTCCGAGCACGCTCATGGTCTCGGGAAACATGCCGGCTTGCCGACCGGTGGAGTCGGATTCCGATCGCCTGCGGGTTGCCGCGGCGGGTGCCGACCGTTCCCAGTTTCCGCTGGGCCCCAGCGAGAGCGTGACATCGCTGGTGCCTGCCGCCGAATGACAGGAGTCGCAGCGCAGCACGGGCGTGAACGGCTGGCCGCAGATCTGGTGATGCATGGCCGGCAGGGTTTCGCGGTGCTCGGCCACCCAGTTGCGCTCCCACTCCCAGATCGACAGCAGGGCAGGCCATAACGAGCGGCTTCGCGCCGTGACGAGGTACTCGGTGCGGGCCCGGGTGGAGGCGTGTTCGTGGCGCGCCAGCAGGCCATCCTGGACGAGCGTCCGAAGACGGCTGGTCAGAACGGAATTCGAGATCGGCAGCCGCGCCATGAAGTGGCTGTAACGGGTGGCGCCCATCAGCGCCTGCTGGATGATCAGCAGGTTCCATTCGTCGCCCAGCAGTCCGAGCATCCGCCCGATGGCGTTGGTGCCCTCGGAGGTCAGGACTACCGGGGCATCGGCGTCGATGAGATCGGACACTTACAGACCGACCGCTTCAGCGGCGGACTCGGCGGAATGCCAGCGTTGCACCGAGTGTCCCGGCACCCATGTCGAATGCGTTCCGCTGGAAATCCGTTCGGGCAGCTGAAGTTTGCAGACCGGTCCGTCTTCGATGCGGGCCGCGTCGAACACCAGGCAGTAGGAGGCGTCGGCGTTCATATCGGTGGTCAGGGTGACCAGGTAGCCGTCGTCCTCGGAGTTACTGCCGACCCGCGGAGCCATCGCCGTCTCGCTGCCGTAGACACCGTCGCCGAAGCTGATCCGCTGCTCGGTGCCGGTCATCACGTCGTGGCGGATCAGCCCGTCGAACAGGAACCAGCCCGGCTTCCCAGTAGCCGCGTACGTGTAACGGTACGGTTCGCCGCCGTATCCCGCGTTGATCATGCCGAACTCGGAGATGTTCTCCGACAACGGTTCTTCGGTGAGGCCGCCCGTGACGAGATTGAGCCGCCAGCGGTGCAGCCGGGCCTGCATGCGGTCCAGCGCCAGGAACCGGAACGCCCGCTGCCACTTGGTGCCGGTGCCGTTGTCGGCGGGTTCGGGATCGCCCTGGAAGAATCCGTCCAGCACGATCTCGTCGCCGTCTTCGTAGGCGTTGACGAAGTGCAGGACGAAGGTCGGCTCGGCCTCGAACCACTGGATTTCGCTCCGGAGGGCAGGAGCGGAGCGACCCGGGAGAGAGGTGGAGCCGCCGTGGCGCGGCACGACGGCGAACCGCGACGGCATGTCGCGGTGGAAGCGCGCCATGTGCACGTTGCGTTCGAGCATCTCAGGATCCCAGAACAGCGGAAAGTCGTTGAGAATGACGTAGTTCCGGGTGAACGCCATATCGTGCGGAAGTCGCGGACCCGGCAGCGGAACGTCGGTGTAGTGCACCAGTTCGTTGTTGCGGTCGACCACTCCGTAGTGCATGAAGGGCGCGCTCTTCGAGTAGTTGAAGAACATCATCTCGTCGGTGCGCTCGTCGACCTTGGGATGCGCCGAGACCCCCTCGGCGGGGAAGGCGCCGCCCCAGGTCTCCTTGCCGAGGGTGTCGCCACTGCGCGGATCGACGCGGTAGAGGTCACCGCACTGGTAGAAGCTGGTCAAGGCGGTGCCGCGGTGCACCACCACATCGGTGCTCGAGGCGTCCTTGAGCAGGGTGCGCGCACCCCACCCGTAATCGACCTTGGCCAACGACAGCGGCTCGGCCAGTCCAGGCCACAGCGGGCCGCCCGCGGCGTTCTCGGCCTCGAAGCCGTCGGTGCGGACAAAGCGGTTGCGGTAGAACGCTTTTCCATCCCGAAAGCCGACGATGTGCAGCATGCCGTCGCCGTCGAACGGGTGATAGGACTTGAGCGCCGGATGCAACGGGTTCTCGGTGTTGCGCAGGTAGATGCCGTCGAGGTCGGTGGGGATCTCGCCGTCGACGACGGTCGGACCGTCGGAACGCCACTCGGTGTTCTGCGGCCGCCACGGGCCGGTTCGGTACGGGTGGTCGTCGTCTTCGGGAAGCGTGGACAGGAACTTGCCGACGACGGAGACGTCCATCAGGCGGCCTCTCCCGAACCGATCACGAAGCTGACTGTGGTGGCGGTGCTGCCACCGAGGTTCAGCGTGGCGAATCGGCGTGCGCCCTCGACCTGATAGTCACCGGCGAGTCCGCTGACCTGTTTGGCGGCGTCGAGCACCATCCGGATGCCGGTGGCGCCCACGGGGTGGCCGCCTCCGATCAGCCCGCCGCTGGGGTTGATCGGCAGCCGTCCACCGATCTCGATGTCGCCGTTCTCGATGGCTTTCCAGGACTCCCCGGGCCCGGTCAGGCCGATGTGGTCGATGGCGAGGTACTCGCTGGGGGTGAAGCAGTCGTGCACTTCGAAGCCGTCGAGACCGTCGAGGTCGGTCTGGGCCCGGGACAGCGCATCCTGCACGGTGGCGCGCAGGTGGGGCATGACGTAGGGGTTGCCGGCGTCGCGGTCGAACTTCTGCTGCAGGCCCAGCCCGACGGTGTGATGGCCCCAGCCCTCGATGCGGCCGATCGGCCGCACTCCCGGATGCTCGCGCAGGAAGTCGTCGCTGACCAGGACGACACCGGAGCCGCCGTCGGTCATCTGGCTGCAGTCGTAGCGGCGGATGCGGCCTTCGACAGGCGGGTTGACGGCGTCCTCGCCGCCCCGGCCGATCAGATCCGGCACCTCCCAGTCCCGGGTCTGGGCGTTGGGATTGCGCTTGGCATTGCCGAGGTTCACCGTGGCGATGGCATGCAGGTGGGCTTCGTCGATACCGAATCGGCGGTCGTACTCGTCGGCGACGTCGGAGAACATAGACGGCCACATGAATTTCGCGTCCTGGCCCTCGTGGCCGATCCATGCCGCCGCGCCCAGATGCTGGGCGCCGGTGTCGCCGGGCACCGTCTTCTCCAGTTCCACGCCGACCACCAGTGCGGTGCGATAGTTGCCGGCGCGCAGGTCGGCCATCGCCGACAGGATGGCGATACTGCCCGAGGCGCAGGCTGCTTCGTGGCGGCTTGCCGGAATGTTCCACAGTCCTGGGTGAACCGTGGCGGGCATTGCGCCGAGGTGGCCCTGCCCGGCGAACAACTCGCCGAAGGCGTTGGCGACGTGCACCACCTCGATATCGGCGGCGTCGATCATCGACTCGGCCAAGGTGAGGTCGACGACTTCGGTGGTCAATGCCGCGAAATCCCGGCCCTCACGGCTGAGGTTTCGCGCGAAGTCGCTCTGGTAGCCGCCGAGGATCCACACATCGCCTGTCACAGCGCCGAAGCTACTACAGCTAAGAGAGTAGCGGGCCGGAATGGCCAGTCAGGGCAACCCAACCGAGGCGGCCCTGCCGGCTCGTGGTCTGAACCGACAGGACCTCGCGGTCGTAGTTGTCGACGACTACGTCCGCTTCCAGCCTGCATTGCCCTGCCAGGTAATTAACAAACGTAACCAGATCGCCTGGACGGACGTAAATTCCGGGCGGAATGGGAACTCTGCTCCCATGAATTCGCCAAACCACGACCTTGCCCTGCGGATGGCGGAGTTGGCGCGCGCCACGGCGCCGCCCAGCACTGTCGACCAGGTGCTGGCGAGTATGACCAAGGCCGCCGTCGAGATGATTCCCGGCACCGACACCTGTGGGGTGTTGTTGATCGGCAAGGGCGGCAAGTACGAGTCGCTGTTCGGAACCTCGGATCTGATCTACGAACTCGACGCGCTGCAGGAGCTGTACGGGGAGGGCCCGTGCATCAGTGCCGCGGTCGATGAACTGATCGTGCGGACCGACGACTTCTCCCACGAGCAACGCTGGCCGACCTACAGCCGGGCCGTCACCGAACTCGGGGTGCGCAGCGGGCTGTCGTTCAAGCTGTACACCGGCTCCAGCACGGCTGGCGCACTGAACCTGTTCGGCCTCAAGGAGCATGCCTTCAACGGCGAGTCCGAGGCGATCGGCGCGGTGCTCGCCGCGCACGCGGCCGCGGCGATTCTGGCCAGCAGGCACGGCGAGCAGCTGGAGGCGGCGTTGAACACCCGGGACACGATCGGGCAGGCCAAGGGCGTCATCATGGAACGGTTCAACGTCGACGCGATCCGCGCCTTCGAGATGCTGCGCGAGCTGTCGCAGACCAGCAACACCAGGCTCATCGACATCGCGACCCGGGTCATCGACACCCGCGACGCCTAGTCGAATCGGATCGCAGCCAATCCCCGTACCGACGTGCCACCGCGTCGATACGATCACTCGACCGTGGCCACGGTCACAGGGTTGTCCCCGGGAAAGGTTCGGGTCTGATGTCGTCGAACACCGCTGCCGAGATCGTCAGAAGCGTTGGGGGCGCCGCGAACATCGCGGGCCTGTCGCATTGCGCCACCCGACTGCGATTCCAGTTGCGTGACGCCTCGGGCGTCACCCAGTCCGGCATCGAGGCGGTGCCCGGAGTTCTCGGGGCCGTCCCGCAGGCCGGCGATCGCTACCAGGTCGTCATCGGCGGCGCCGTCCAGAGCGTCTACAACGACATCATGGCGCTGCCCGGCATGAGCGGCGCCGCCGCTCCGGACGCCGATGCGATCAAGGCCGCCGCCCGCGCCCAGGGCCCGCGGGGCAGGTTCACCTGGCTCGACTCGTTCTTCGAATTCCTGTCCGACTCGTTCCGCCCGATCCTGGGCGCACTGCTGGGTGCCTCGCTGTTCATCACGTTCATGGCGTTGATGAGCACGCTGCACGTCATCCCCAACTGGGCCGACCCGCGCACCGAGCTGTCGCCGTCGTGGCAGTTCATCAACCTGTGCTGGCAGAGCGTGTTCGTCTTTCTGCCGCTGATGATCGCCTACAACGCCTCGAAGAAACTCGACGCCGACCCGTGGGTCGGGTTCGCGATCATGGCCGTGGTCATGCTGCCCGGGTTCACCGCGCTCAAGGAGTCCAGCCAGTCGGTAGCGGTGTTCGGCTCGCAGGTCGACATCGTGCACATCTTCGGGGTGCCGCTGACGATCTTCAACTACAGCTCGCAGGTGTTCCCGCCGCTGCTGATGGCCGCCGTGCTGGGCCCGCTGTACAAGTTCCTCAAGCGGATCATCCCGGACAACGTCCAGCTGATCTTCGTGCCGTTCCTGTCGATGCTGATCATGATTCCGTTGACGGCGTTCCTGATCGGGCCGATCGGTGTCTACACCGGTGCCGGGCTGGGCAGTTTCCTGAAGTCGGTCAACGACTTCTCGCCGCTGATTTTCGCCATCCTCATCCCACTGGCGTACCCGTTCATGGTGCCGCTGGGTCTGCACTGGCCGATCAACGCGATCATGCTCATCAACATTCAGACCCTGGGCTACGACTTCATCCAGGGCCCGATGGGTGCCTGGAACTTCGCCTGCTTCGGTGCGACGGCCGGGGTGCTGTTCCTGGCCTGGCGGGAGCGCGACGCCCAGATGCGCCAGACCGCGATCGGCGCGCTGGCCGCGGGCCTGCTCGGCGGTATCTCCGAGCCGTCGCTGTATGGCATCCATCTGCGGTTCAAACGGATCTATCCGCGCATGCTCGTCGGCTGTCTGGTCGGCGGCGTGATCATCGGCATCGGTGGCGGCGTGACCACCAAGGCCTTCGTGTTCACCTCGCTGCTGACCATCCCGGCGTTCAGCAATATGGCGCTGTACGCCCTGGCCGTCAGCGCGGCCTTCCTCACCGCGATGATCCTGGTGATCCTGTCCGGATACCGCTCGCCGGAAGAGGCCGCCGCGGCGGTGGCCGCCGGTGTGTCGGTCGCCGACCTGGAGAGCCCGCGGGCGGCGGCCAGTGCCGACACCTTGGTGGCGGCTGCCGAGACCAAGGCCGCCGACCAGGCCGGTGTGGGCATCGAGATGCTCTCCCCGCTGGCCGGCACGGTCGTCCCGCTGGCCGACGTGCCCGATCCGGTGTTCAGCAAGGGCACCATGGGTCCGGGTGTGGCAGTGCTGCCCTCAGGTGACACGGCCTATGCGCCGGGATCCGGTGTCGTGGTGGCTGTCCCGGCGTCGGGGCATGCCTTCGGTCTGGTGCTCGACGGTGGCGTCGAGGTCCTCATCCACATCGGCATCGACACCGTGGCGCTCAAGGGCGAAGGCTTCGACGTCAAGGTCACCAAGGGCCAGAAGGTCACTGCCGGAACGCCTCTGGTGACCTTCGACCGCAAGGTCATCGAGGCCGCCGGCTATCCCCTGATCACGCCGATCGTGGTGCTCAACGGCAAGAAGTTCGGTTCGGTCGAGCCGGCCGCAGCCGGGGACATCGCCGTGGGTGCACCGCTGCTGACGGTGACGCCGGCGGCGGCGCCTGCCGAAGCGGCGCTCTAGCCAGCGGAATCGATGCCCAAGGAGAATCCGATGACTCGAGGCCGTCTGCGCATATTCGTGAGTGTGTGTGCTGGGCCGCTGGCAATAGTCGTGCCGATGATCCCCAGTGCCGCCGCCGATTCTCCGACCTGGAACGGCCAGTATGAGATCACGTTCATCGTCGGTCCCAAGGCCGGGACGAGTATGGCGGCCGGTCAACCCGAGTCGCAGTACTCCGACATCTATACATTCCAGTCGAGCTGCGCCGGCGCACCGTGCACCGCCACGATCATCGGCGGCCCTGCGCCGAGAAACCCCACGGTGCCGCAACCCGTTCAATTCACCTGGGACGGATCGTCCTGGACGCAGGTGAACAGCTTTCAGTGGGAATGCAGGATGGACGACGGCACGACTCAATGGAATCCGGCCCGCGCCGAGGTGCGCTACACACCCCAGCCCGACGGGACACTGTCCGGCACCATGCGCACCGACATCACCGGCGGAGCCTGTCAGGGAACACTCGAGATGAACATGACAGCCACGCGCGTTTGACTCATGCCAACATGCACCAGGGGCTTCATCACGGATGCAAGCATGGAACCACCGATCTTGCGCGCATCATGGGTGACGTGTGTCCGTCTTCTGATCGCTGCGATGACCGATGTAGGCCGGGCACCCTCATGGCCGGTAGCATCGAATTCGCTGTTCGAGTCGTCAAGGGGGTGTCCCGTGGAACGTAAAACACCAAAGAAGGTGGTGGTGTCGAAGGCTGCGGTGAAACGCTCTTCGGCGCGCGCTGTGAAGGCGTCGGCCAAGTTGGAGGGTCGGGTTGTTCCGTCAGGCCACCAGCGATCGGCCGCAGTGAAGGCATACCTCGCAAAGCAGCAGCCGCCGCAGCGCTGATGCCGCTCTCCCCTGGTTACGGCGAGACTCCTCTTCCGCACGACGAACTGAGTGCATTACTACCCGCGGTCGTCGAAGTCCTCGGCGAGCCGGTGACGCGCGCGGATGTCTATGACCTGGAGCAGGCCTTGCAGGGTCAACTCGAAGAGGAGTTCTTGGTGGCGGCGATCAACGGATCGTTGCCACTTGACGAGCTGTTGACCGACTACTTCCTCCGAGACCTGCATGCCCGCATGTACGGCCCGATCTGGGAGTGGGCGGGGAACTGGCGCAGGTTGGAGCTCAACATCGGGGTCGCGCCGGAGATGATCGCGGTCGAGTTGCGGGAGGCGCTGGGCACCATCGCCTACCGGTGGGAACACGCCGACGACTGGTCGGCTCATGATCTGGGTATTGCGGTGCACGCCGAGACTGTGCGGATCCACCCGTTCGTCGATGGAAACGGTCGCACGACACGGTTTCTTGCCGATCTGGTGTTTGCCGCGGCGCAGGATCCTGCCGAGTTGAGGTACGACTGGGATCTCGACAAGCACGCGTACGTTGAGTTGCTTCGCGCGTACGACGGGCACCGCGACGTATCCGCGTTGGCAGTATTCGTCGAGAGCATGCCGATCGACGGCGACGACTGATCCGGGGCCGCAGGGATGGGAGCCACGATGAGGCGTGCCGCGTCCCAGTGTTTCCCCTTGTCCGAGCGTTTGTCGAGCTTCGAACACCAACCGGCGCGGTGTGGTTACCCAAGGCTCAACTCCCTCATCTAGGGAGTGTCAAGGATCAACCGAAGCACGTGTAAAGCACCAGCCGAAACACTGTCGCCCATCACCCGACACCGAAACGTCAACCATCAGGCGAGGTCATACACGCAAAAAGTGCCCCCGGCAGGATTCGAACCTGCGACACCGGCTTTAGGAGAGCCG
Organism: Mycobacterium sp. NBC_00419; assembly: GCF_036023875.1. Lineage (NCBI taxonomy): Bacteria > Bacillati > Actinomycetota > Actinomycetes > Mycobacteriales > Mycobacteriaceae > Mycobacterium > Mycobacterium sp. NBC_00419. Next base: position 1,888,056 of record NZ_CP107931.1, on the reverse strand, counting down.
TGCTCTATCCCCTGAGCTACGGGGGCGGACCCGGCTGGCAGCTTACCGTGCCGGGGTTTCAACTCCGCACAGAGCGATCAGGGCGCAGTGTCCGCGCTGAGGTGCGGCTTTGGGGTAGTCCCTGCGAATCCAGCCGGCCAGGCGACGGGGTGTCGACGCCACCGCGCCGAGACTATTGCGGACCATGGTCACCTCCGGTGCGGCATTAGCGCGCCCCACTCGAAGCGCGCGACGGCCGTCGCGTTGCTGTCGGCCTCCGGTTCGATGTTCTGGGCCAGCCGGACCAGGGCCCGGGCGACCCGGTTGCTGTCGAGATGGTGCCGGTGTGACGCCCTGGTGATCTCGCCGGCTGCCACATCCAGAGTGCACCTTTTGAGCGCGACGAGCACCCCTTCGGCCCGCTGCCGTGTTTCCTCGGGGTCCCCGTTGAGCTGCCGCATACGAAAGTCGTGTAGCACTGTCATGTCCTGCCTCCCCGCAGCAGCCATTCCCCGCGATCAGGGGTGACAAACCACGGTGGCTCAGCGCAGTTCGGCGATGACCTTGGCGAAGTACTCGGCGTGGTAGTCCTGCACGGTGAAGTACGTGATCCCGTAGCGGTCGCGGCGCTCGCGCAATGTGTCGGCGATGTCGCGCGTCGTCCCGCTCAGCACGGTCGGCAGGGCCAGGAGTTGTTCGTCGGTGGCCTCGGGCTCGTAGCCACGAGTCAGCCGCAGATCGGGCACCCCGGAGGCATCCGTCGGGACCCCGGTGATCGCGATGTTCAGTTCCAGGCTGTCGAATCGGTCGCCGGCCGCGGCGCGGACGAACTCGATCCGCTCGGCCAGCGGGTCGTGGTCGGGGGAGCGGGGGATACCGCCACCGGTCAGTCCGATGATGTCTGCGTGCTGCGCGGCGATCCGCAACACCCGGTCGCCGTTGCCGGCGATCAGGATCGGGATCGTCGGCGCGACCTCCTTGAGGTGCTTGGTGGTGTGCCGGAGATGGTCGACGCGTTCACCGGCGGTCGGATAGGGCATCTCGGCGGCCTCGAACTCCTCGCGCACGTACCCGGTGCCCAGGCCGAGGTCGAGGCGGCCTTCGCTGAGCACGTCGACGGCGATCGCGTCGCGCGCCAGCAGCGCAGGCTTATAGAAGGCGGTATTGAGGACGAAGGTGCCCACCCGCATCGTCGGTGCGGCCTGCGCGGCGGCGATCATGGTGGGGAACGGTGCTGGAACGCCGAACCGGCCGAGATGGTCCGGCACGTGCAGGACGTCGAAGCCCAAGTCGGCAAAGCGTTTCACGGTGTCGAGGAGCTTCGCTGCTGACTTGACCGACCGCACACCGATACCGAAACGAAAATCCCTGGGCACCCGGTCATGCTACGTCGCACCTGCGTTTGGCCGATGTGCATTTCGGGCACACACCACCCATCATGAGCGCCCCGAGCGTCGGTGTGGAGGAGGAGTTCCTACTCGTCGACCCACACACCGGCGAACCGGTGGCACGCAACTCCGCCGTCGCGAGCAACGCCGCGCGCCGCGGTGTCGACCTGCAGCTCGAACTCACCACCTGTCAGGTGGAGACCGCCACCGAGGTGGCCCAGACGAGTGCCGAACTGCGCCAACAACTTACGAATCAGCGCCTGGCCGCCGCAGCGGCCGCGCAGGAAGCCGGAGCCACGCTGCTCGCGGTGGGGTTGCCGCCGACGGTGCCGCACGCGTTCCCGATCACCGACACCCCGCGCTACCGGCAGATCGCCGAACGCTTCGGCATGATCGCCACCGAGCAGGGCATCTGCGGCTGCCACGTCCATGTCGAGGTGCCCGACCGGGAGGCCGCGGTCGACGTCGGCAACCGGCTGCGGCCGTGGCTGCCACTGTTGTTGGCGCTCACCGCCAACTCGGCCATCTATCGCAGCTCCGACAGCGGCCATGCCAGCTGGCGCAGCGTGCTGTGGGGCCGCTGGCCCAGTTCCGGGCCGCCGCCGTTCTTCGAATCCGCCGAGCACTTCGACGCGGTGGTGGCGATGATGATCGACTCTGGCGCGATGCTCGACGACGGCATGGTCTATTGGGATGTGCGGCCGTCGACGAAGTTCCCGACGGTGGAGGTGCGGGTGGCCGACGTGCCGGCCACGGTGGCCGAAACCGTTCTGCTGGCCACCCTGATCCGTGCGGCGGTGATGACGGCGCTCGACGAGCGGGACCGCGGGGTGCCGGCACCTCGGGTCAGCGACCACACCCTGCGGGCCGCCTACTGGAAGTCGGCGCACGACGGCCTCGACGGTCAGGCCATCGATGTGCTCGACGGCTGGGCGACAGCCCCGACCGCGCGCGTACTCGGCCAGTGGCTGACCATGCTGGCGCCGGCGCTGCAGGAAATCGGTGACGAGGAGTGGGTGCGCGCCGACGTCGCCCGGCTGCTGCAGGACGGCAATGGTGCCATGCGGCAGCGTCACGCCTGGCGGTGCCGCGGTGAGATTGCCGACGTCATCGCCGAAGCCGCCGCCGCAACGGTCAGGGGACTCGATGTCTGAGTCAGACCAGCGGAAGTTCAGCGACCACCTGGCCGGTCGGCTGGGTGGAACCGGTGCCCGGCTCGACGGTGAACTTCAGCGCCTTGGAGTTGCCGAGGTCGGGCAGCACCGCTGTGGTCGACGGGGACACCGCCTTGTCGTCCATGGTTCCCGCCGAGGTGGCACCGCTGTCGCTGACCAACCACATCTGATACACGGTGCCCGGCTTGGGTTTCGGAACGTCGTTCATCACCAGGACGCCGGCGTTCTTGTCGCGGGAGAAGACGACCGTCGCGGTCCCGCCGCCGGGAATGTCACCGGAGATGGTGTGCACGTCGGGCGCGGCGAACACCTGCTGCGCGGTCGACGGCTGGGCGGGCCCTGGCCGCATCGACTGCACGACGGCGACGGCCCCCAGGCCGACGACCACCGCTGCTGCGGCGGTCAGTACTGTTGCGCGCCAGCGCTTTCCGGACTCCTTGGGCGCGGACGGCAGAATGCGCACATTGTCGTCGGCCACCGTGGCCAGCAGCCGGTCACGCAGCGCGGCCGGTGGCTCCTCGGCGCTGACCGCCGACACCACGGCCATGGTCTCGCGGACCGCGCGCACCTCGTCGTAGAAGGCGTCGGCCACCTGCAGACCGGCGCGAGCCAGCCTGCTCTCGATATCGTCACGCTCGTCGTCAGGCAGCGCATGCAGTGCATACGGGACGGCGAGGTCCAACAGGTCGCCGTCCGCGAACCCATCGTGAGGTTGAGTCATCGCAGCACCCTCATCGCACACCCAAACAATTACGCAAGCCCCGCAGCGCGTCGCGCATACGCGATTTGATCGTCGCCAAATTCGCCGACAGCCGCTCGGAAACCTGCACGTACGTCATTCCCTGGTAATAGGCCATCTCGATGCACTCGCGCTGGACCTCGGTCAGCCCGTCTAGACAGGCAACGACCTGACGTCGCTCATCGCTGGCCACCACGGCGTCACTGACGTGGTCGCCCGGTGTCTCCACCGTCGCAGAACCGTAGCGCGACTCGCGGACCGAGGCAGCCTGCTCGGATCGCACCCGGTCCACCGCGCGGCGGTGCGCCAGGGTGAGCAGCCACGCCAGCGCAGTGCCCGAGGCGGGGTCGTAGCTTTCCGCGGTACGCCACACCTGCAGGTAGACGTCCTGGGTGGTCTCTTCGCTGTAGCCACGGTCGCGCAACACGCGTGTCACCAGACCGTAGACCCGTGCACGGGTGGCGTCGTAGAACGCGGCGAATGCATCGGCGTCACGCTGTGCGACCCGGCGCAGCAGTCCGTCGAGGTCAGTCGTCGCGGTCACGATCGCCGTCCGCTTTTTGTCGCTGGCATTGAGCCGTAGCCTAACGGGCGGGTCAAGCAGGCTCGTCACGACGGCATCCAGGAACGATTCGTTGCCGTCCAGCCAGCCGTCGCCGATTGCATGCTCACCGCCTGCGGCAGGCGCTCGTGGGTCTCCGGGCGCGGGATCACCGGCACGCCGCGCAGCCGCAGCATCAGGTTCTGCACCCTGATGTTGAGGGCGGCCATCTGCGGGGCCAGCGGCGCACTGAACTGCAGCCGCAGCACCTGCCCGGTGCTGGCCCGCCGCCGGTCGCCGCGAACGGTCGCCACCAGGGCGGGCTCGTTCTCGCGGTGCAGCGACAGCGTCAGGTCCAGCTTCTCTTCCGGCCGGGGCGCCCGCATCAGGTAGTAGCCGTCGACACCGTTGAACGGCGAGGTATAGAAGGTCTTGGTCACCATCGCCGGGGTTTCCTGGTCGGGCGGCAGCAGGTAGGCGTGCCGTTCCCCGTGGGCGTTGTGCATCTCGGCGATGACGCAGCGCAGCACGCCGTCGGCGTCGTGGCACCAGAACAGGCTCAACGGGTTGAAGGCACGCCCGAGGACCCGCGGCATCAGCAGCGCCGTGGTCCGCCCGCCGGGCAGATAGATGCCGTGCTCGGCGAGGAATCCGTCGACCCGCTGGCGCAACGTGTCGTTGTCGGTGCCGGTGAAGTGGTCGACGGCCTCGAACCGGGCGAACGGCCGCAGCCACAACGGCAGCTTGGGCAGGTTGTCCACATCGACGTACCAGCTGTAGCTGCGGTGCTCGCCGTAGTGGTGTACCGGTGATCGGCGCAGGTGAGTGATCCGAGTGCGGTACAGCGCGGGAGTCAGCGTCTGATGGTCTACCTGGGTGCTCATCGGTTTCACACCCACTATTCGGAGCACCGCATGGCGCGGATGGGTCCGATTGCTAACCAAATTTTCAGGCGGGCCAGGAATGCGCGGCGGCCACCAGTCCCTGCACCAACGCCGAGGTCGCGGGGGTCAGACCGTCTGAGTCCGGCGGCTGGCTGCGCGGGCTGACCCCGCGCACCCTCGTCGAGAGCTCCAGTTGGGCGCCCCCGCCGCGGACCCGGTTCACCGGGTTGTCGCGGTGCAGGCCGCGTAGTTCGGCGGGGATCGCGTCGAGGTCGGTGATCACCTGATAGCCCGGGACCGCGATGTGGCCGGCCAGATGCTCGGCCAGCGCACGGTTGCGCCCGCCGGCCAGCAACTGGGTGCTGCGCCCGATGCGCCCGTAGCCGTGCAGTGACACCGCCACCTCGGCGTGGTCGAGGAATGCGGCGAGGCGCTCCGACTCCGAGGCGAGGTAGCGCGCCGACGGCAGGTGGTGCGGGTAGCCCTCGGGGTGCCGCAGCAGGTACACCGACGCCCCGGCCGCGTCGGCGGCCCGCTCGGCGATGACGTCGGTCATCTGCTCGAGCCCGCCGCCGTGAATGGCCAGGAAGCCGAACCGTGAGCGCAGCCGGCACACCTCGATGACGGCCGGATCGGTGAGGAGCTCCGAAAGCGATTGCGGACCATCGCTTTTCGACGACAAGGATTTGGGCCAGTGCGCCGGGTCCCACCGGTGCAGGAAGTCGATCCAGCGTTGCGGCAGGCCGTGGTGGCGGGCGCCGTCGATGACGCGTTCCAGGTATCCGGGGCGGGGCGGCCCGGGCTCGGTGCGGTGATCGATGTAGACCCACGCCGGCGCCGGGCCGTCGGCGGTCTGCACGGTGAGCCGGTCGCGGCGGTATCGCGACGGGACGCCCTCGGCGCTGTCGAGGGTGGCCAGATCCCGGTCGGACACCCACCACAGCACCCCGTGCACCACAGAGCCGATGAACGGTTCGACGGTGGCCACGCCGCGTTCGTTGATCAGCCAGTCGTGGTCGGCCAACGTCGCCGGGCGCGGATCGGTGGCCTCCGGGCAGCGCAGCGCCATCTGCTGGATGCACAGGTTCGACCCGTAGGCGAAGTAAGCGTGCCCAACCATTACCGGCATTACCGGGTGAGCGTCAGGTAGATCAGAACCACGTTGAGCAGCGTAATCACTGCAGCGACTGTCCACCCGAGCATCGAAACCAGTCGGTGGTTGGTGTCGTCGCCCATCAGATTCGGGTGGCTCGTCAGCCGCACCAAAGGGATGAGCGCGAACGGGATCCCGAACGACAACACCACCTGGGAGATGACCAGGACGCGGCTGGGATCCACGCCGATGGCCAGCACCACCAGGGCGGGGATGAGCGTGACGAGGCGTCTGAGCAACAGCGGGAAGGACTTTCGCAACAAGCCCTGCATGATCATGGCGCCGGCGTAGGCCCCGACCGAGGCCGAGGCCAGACCGGAGGCGAGCAGGCCGATGGCGAAGAACAGCGCGACAGTCGGGCCGAGGGTGTCGCCGACGGCGGCATGCGCGCCCTCGATGGAATCGGTGTCGGCGCGGCCCTGCAGGTTGGTCGCCGCGACCAGCAACATGGCCATGTTGACCGCGCCGGCCACCAGCATGGCGATGCCGACATCCCAGCGGGTGGCCCGCAACAGCAGTTTGCGCGCTGGGCCGGCCGGTGGGTGGCCGTGGCGATCACGGGCCAGGCCGGAATGCAGATAGACAGCGTGCGGCATGACGGTAGCGCCGAGCATCGCGGTGGCGAGCAGAACGGATTCGGTGCCCTCGAACCTGGGCACCAGCCCGGCCGCGACCTCCCCTGCGGGCGGGGCGTTCACGAACAGGCTCGACAGGAACCCGATCGCGATCACCATCAGCAGCCCGGTGATGACCCGCTCGAAGACCCGTTGGCCGCGACGGTCCTGGATCACCAGCAGAAGAAGCGACACGAAGCCGGTGATCACGCCGCCGAGCAGCAGCGGCAGATCGAACAGCAGCTGCAGCGCGATCGCGCCGCCCACGACCTCGGCCAGGTCGGTCGCGACAGCCACCAGCTCGGCCTGAACCCAATAGCCGATGCGGGTCGAGGTGCGGGTGTGGTCACGTACGGCCTCGGGCAGGGTGCGGCCGGTGACCAGGCCGAGCTTGGCCGACAGGTACTGCACCAGCCCGGCCATCGCATTGGCCAGAACGATCACCCAGACCAGCAGGAAACCGAACTGTGCACCGGCGCTGATGTTGGCCGCGACGTTGCCCGGGTCGACGTAGGCGATGGCGGCGACGAAGGCGGGCCCGAGCAGATACCAACCGGCTTTGGCGACCCGGGCTTGTTCTGCCAACCGTCGAGCTCTCTATGCGGCGTCTGGAGGGGGCCCGGGACTACTCAACCGGCCACCGGCGGCGATGTTAGACGCCTGCTAGCTCACAGACCAATCCAGAGTCCGCCGAGGCCGATGCCGATTCCACCGAAGCCCCAACCCGGATAGGGGTTGGTCAACGCCGGATTGGGGGAGGTGGTGATCTGCGCATGACCGGGGGTCTGGCAGATGGTGGTGTTCGGACCGGTGTCGGTGCACTGCGGTGCGGCAGCGGCGGGAATCGCGAGCAACAGGCTCGCGAGCATTGCGACTCCGGCGGCGGCGACACGAGTGGTGATCCGCATGATGGGCCTCCTTACAGGTTGGCCTATCCAGCAGCGTACAACCCTTTTCCAGTCACCAGGGGCAGGTCCAGTGTGGTGCAGATGCCTGGGGGTGCGGCGATGACGGCGGGTATCGCGTTGACGATGCGCATCGCGGTGGCCAGCACCCCGGCGTGGTTGTGGTCGCCGTTGGGGCTCGACAGGCAGACGTCCACGGCGTAGCAGGGTTCGCCGGTGATCTCGATGCGGTAGTTGCCGCCCTCCTGGGCGGGTTGCGGCCACTCCGGGCACAGGTCGTCGCGCAGCCGGGTCACGTGCTCGAGGACCACCGCCGGTGCCCCGTCGACCAAGCCGATCACTTCGAATCGGAGAGCGGCGGCGGTGCCCTTGGCGATATGTCCGCTGGCGATCTCGAAGTCCTCGGGTGCGGGCTCGCGGACGTAGATCTCCTCGAGTCCGTCGAGTTCCAGGCCCAGGCCGGCGGCGAGTTGCCGCACCACCGAACCCCACCCGATGCTCAGCACCCCGGGCTGCAACAACATCGGGATCTCGTCCATCGGCTTACCGAAGCCCATCACGTCGAACATCACCGTCGCGCTGTCGTAGGTCGCGTAGTTCACGATCTCCATACAGCGCAGTTGCTCGATGCTCTGACAGGTCCCGGCCAGCGCCAGGGGAAGCAGGTCGTTGGCGAACCCGGGGTCGATGCCGTTGACGAACAGGCTCGAATTACCTTCGCGTGCAGCATCTTCGAGCGGATTGATCATCTCGTCAGGGATCACCTGCCACGGCCACTGCAGGAACACCGGCCCGCTGCCGACGACGTTGACCCCGGCGGCCAGGATGCGGCGGTAGTCCTCGAGTGCCTCGACGAGCCGGTTGTCGGCCATCGCGTTGTAGACCACGCACTGCGGCTTGGTGGCCAGCACCGCGTCGAGGTCGGTAGTGGCCGTCACCCCCGTCGTCCCGTCGAGCCCGGCGAGTTCGGCGGCGTCCTTGCCGGCCTTGGACTCCGAGGACACCCAGACGCCGGTGAGCTCGAATTCGGGGTTGTTGATCAGCGCGGTGAGCGAATGGACGCCGACGTTGCCGGTGCCGATCTGTGCGACGCGGATGGCCATGGGAATCCTTACAGGTCAGGGATCGGGAGATCCAGGTTCGGCATGTTGAGCCCGCCGTCGACCTCCAGCGTCTTGCCGGTGAGGTAGCTGGCTGCGGGCGAGGCGAGGTAGACCGCCGCGGCGGCGATGTCGGCGGGGTCGCCGAGGCGACGCATCGGGGTGGCCTTTTCCATCGGGTCGCGCAGTTCGTCGCTGGAGGCCACGATCTCCAACGCGGAGGTCAGGATGGAACCCGGCGCGATGGCGTTGACCCGGATCTTGGGGCACAGGTCCAGGGCGGTCAGCCGGGTGTACTGGGCCAGCGCGGCCTTGGCGGTGCTGTAAGCGGCGAACCCGCGGCCGGCGGTCCGGCCCATCGTCGAGGTGATGTTGATGATGTTGCCGCCGCCGGAGTGCTCCAGCATCAGCGGCACCGCGGCCACGGTCAGCGCGTGCGCGGTCAGAACGTTGAAGGTGAAGGCATCCTTCATCGCCTTGACGCTGGTGGCCATAAGCGCGTTCGGCATGGTGCCGCCGACATTGTTGACGACGATGTCCAGCTTGCCGAACGCCTCGACGGCCTTGCCGGCCAGCTCGGCCGTCGTCTCGGGGTGGGAGAGATCGCCGACGACGATGTGCGCGCGGCGTCCGAGGGCCTCGATCTGCGCGGCGACGGACTCGAGTTCCGACTCGGTGCGCGAACCGATGACGACATCTGCGCCGACTTCGGCGAAGGCGACCGCGATGGCGGCGCCCAGCCCGCGGCCGGCGCCGGTGACTACTGCAACTTGACCATCAAGGCGAAAACTATCGAGGATCACGTGTCTCTCTTCCCTTGTCCGCGAACACCGTAACAAGATCGCGGCGTCGGCTGGCCGCGAATTCCGAACGCAATTGAAACACGTTCTAGTTTCGTAATCAGCCGTATCGAAGACGAGGTTGTGGCGCTACTTCTTGGCGGGAGCTTTCTTGGCGGCGGCTTTCTTGGCCGGAGCTTTCTTGGCGGGGGCCTTCTCGGCTGCGCCGGAATCACCGGACTGCTCGCGGCGGCGTTTGACACTGGCCTCGAGCTTGGCGAGCAGATCCGAGACGTCCTCGGCCTCGTCGAGCTGGGCGGGTTGCTCTTCGGTGGAGAACGCCTCGCCGCCGTCCAACTTGGCCTCGACGAGTTCGCGCAGCTGCTCCTGGTAGGTGTCCTGGAAGTTCTCGGGATGGAAGTCGTCGGTCATCGACTCCACGACCTGACCCGCCATCTTCAGCTCGGCCGGTTTGATCTCGACCTTCTGGTCGAGCACCGGGAAGTCGGGGTCGCGGATCTCGTCGGGCCACAACAAGGTGTGCACCACCATGACGTCGCGTTTGGAGAAGTCCTTCACCCGCAGCGCCGCTAGCCGGGTCTTGTTGCGCAGCGCGAAGTGCACGATGGCCACCCGGTCGGTGTCGGCGAGCGTTTTGGCCAACAGCACATAGGACTTCGGCGATTTCCCGTCGGGCTCGAGGAAATAACTGCGGTCGTACATCAGTGGGTCAATCTCGCTGGCCGGCACGAACTCGACCACTTCGATCTCGTGGCTGCGTTCCTCGGGCAGGGTGGCGATGTCGTCGTCGGTGATGATCACTGTCTGGCCGTTGTCGGACTCGAAGGCCTTGGCGATGTCGCGGTACTCGACCACCTCACCGCACACCTCGCAGACCCGCTTGTAGCGGATGCGCCCGTTGTCCTTGGCGTGCACCTGGTGGAACTTCAGATCGTGGTCTTCGGTGGCGCTGTACACCTTGACGGGGACGTTCACCAGACCGAAGGCGATCGAGCCTTTCCAGATGGAACGCATACATCCAGTATGCAGCCCTAAGGGTGGCCTGAGGGGTCAGACCGCGGGCTCTGTGCCCGGTGTCAGTCCGAGCGGTACGTCGGGGTTCGCACCGGGAGCGCTGTCCATGTAGCCCTGGCCGCCGGGCGCGTACTGGCAGTTGCTGTTCGTCGGCGTCTGATCGCCGGAGCACGCGGGCACCAGAATCTCCGGGTCGGCGCTCGCCGGGGCTGCGCCGAACAGCGCCGCTGCCACCAGCAACGCGCCGATGCCCCACCTGGTCATTGGTCCACGGTAGCAGCGGGTAATACGTTGAGGTGGTGAATCAGGTGTGGCCGCCGGACGCGACGGAAGGTCCGCGCGTCGCGCTGAGCAACGCCGACAAGGTGCTCTACCCGACCACCGGCACCACCAAGGCCGATATCTTCGGCTACTACACCGCCATCGCCGAGGTGATGTTGCCGCACATTGCCGGCCGGCCGGTGACCCGCAAGAGATGGCCCAACGGCGTCGACGAGCCGTCGTTCTTCGAAAAGCAGCTCGCCAGTTCGGCACCGGACTGGCTGGACCGCGGGACCGTGGTGCACCGCTCCGGTGCCACCACCTACCCGATCATCGACACATCGACGGGTCTGGCCTGGATCGCCCAGCAGGCTGCCCTCGAAGTCCATGTGCCGCAGTGGCGATTTACCTCGGCCGGAAAGCCAGGCCCGGCAACGCGTTTGGTCTTCGACCTCGACCCCGGCGAGGGTGTCACCATGCCGCAGCTGTGCGAGGTGGCCAACGCCGTGCGCGATCTGATGGACGACATCGGGCTGACGGTCTACCCGCTCACCAGCGGCAGCAAGGGTCTGCACCTGTATGCGCCGCTGGCCGAACCGGTGAGCAGCAGTGGCGCGGCGGTGCTCGCCCGCCGGGTGGCCCAACAGCTGGAGCAGAGCATGCCCGCGCTGGTCACCGCCACCATGACCAAGAGCCTGCGGGCCGGCAAGGTGTTTCTGGACTGGAGCCAGAACAACGCCGCCAAGACGACCATCGCGCCGTATTCGCTGCGTGGCCGCGGGCACCCCACCGTGGCGGCGCCGCGCACCTGGGACGAGATCGGTGATCCCGCGTTGCGCCACCTGGACTACACCGAGGTGCTCGCCAGGGTGGCCGAGCACGGCGACCTGCTGGCCGGCCTCGACGGCGATGTGCCGCGGGAGGACCGGCTGACGACCTATCGCAGCATGCGCGATTCGGCCAAGACGCCGGAGCCGGTGCCCAAGGCGGAACCAGCCGTGCCCAATGTCGCCGGCCCGGCGGCTCCGGCGGGCGAGAACAACAGGTTCGTCATCCAGGAGCACCACGCCCGGCGGCTGCACTACGACTTCCGATTGGAACGCGACGGCGTGCTGGTGTCGTGGGCGATTCCCAAGAACCTGCCCGACACCCCGGCGGTCAACCATCTGGCCGTGCACACCGAGGATCACCCGCTGGAGTACGCCACGTTCTCCGGTGACATTCCGAAGGGGGAGTACGGCGGCGGCAAGGTCATCATCTGGGACTCCGGCACCTATGCGGCGGAGAAGTTCCGGGACGGCGTCGACAAGGGTGGGGAGGTGATCGTCGACCTCTACGGGCAGCGGATCTCGGGACGCTATGCCCTGATTCAGACCAAGGGTGACCAGTGGCTGGCGCACCGGATGAAGGAGCAACCCGACCCGCGCCTACAGGACTACGAGCCGATGCTGGCCACCCTCGGCTCGGTCGACAAGCTGACCGAAGCCCAGTACGCGTTCGAGGGCAAGTTCGACGGCTACCGGCTGCTGGTGGAAGTCGACCACGGCCGGTTGCGGCTGCAATCGCGCAGCGGGCGCGACGTCACCGGCGAGTATCCCCAATTAGCCTCACTGGCAGCCGATCTCGCCGAGCATGACGTGATCCTCGACGGTGAAGTGGTGGCCCTGGATGCCGATGGTGTGCCGAACTTCGGCGAGATGCAGAACCGGGTGCGGGCTACCCGCATCGAGTTCTGGGCGTTTGACATCCTGCGTCTCGACGGGCGCTCGCTGCTGCGCGCCACCTACCGCGACCGCCGTAAGATCCTCGAAACCTTCGCCCAGGGAACCGATCTCATCGTCCCACCGCTGCTGCACGGTGACGGTCCGGCGGCGCTGGAGTACTCCCGAAGCAAGAAATGGGAAGGTGTCGTCGCCAAGAAATGGGACGCCACCTACCAACCCGGACGACGGTCCGCGGCATGGATCAAGGACAAGAACTGGAACACCCAGGAGATCGTGATCGGCGGCTGGCGCGAAGGCAACGGCGGGCGCTCCAGCGGAATTGGCGCGCTGTTGATGGGCATACCGGAAGACGGCGGCCTGCGGTTCGTGGGTCGGGTCGGCACCGGCTTCTCCGACAAGGAACTGGCCCGCCTCAAGGACATTCTGGCGCCGCTGCACACCGACGAGTCACCGTTCGACCCGCCGCTGCCACGGCTGGAAACCAAGGGCGTCACCTACGTGCGTCCCGAGTTGGTCGGGGAAGTGCGCTACGGCGAGTGGACCTCCGACGGGCGGCTGCGGCACCCGAGCTGGCGGGGTCTGCGCTCGGACAAGGAGCCGGCCGAGGTGGTAGTCGAAAAGTAGCGTCAGAAGCCTTGGATGCCAGTGGAACTCAATGCCACGGCTTCCTGCAGACCGCGGGTCGCCAGTGAGTCGGCCAACTCGTTGTCGCCGACACCGGAGTGCCCCTTGACCCAGAACCACTCGACCTGGTGGCGCGCGCAGGCGAGCTGCAGCCGCTGCCACAGGTCGACGTTCTTCACCGGCTCCTTGGCGGAGGTCAGCCAGCCGTTGCGCTCCCAGCCATGCACCCACTTGGTGATGCCGTTGCGGACGTAGGTGCTGTCGGTATAGAGGTGCACGCTCACGGTGCGGGTGAGCGCTTCGAGGGCCATGATCGGCGCCGTCAGCTCCATGCGGTTGTTGCTGGTCTGGCTGGGTTCGCCGCCGCACATCTCCCGGACGTGCTCACGCATGCGCAGCACCGCGCCCCAGCCTCCCGGGCCCGGGTTGGGGCGGCATCCACCGTCGGTGTGGATGACGACGATGTCGTCTTGCATGCCCGCGAGAATAGGCACCAACTGCGGTGCGTCGCTCACCGGCGCGCCGAGATCATCGCCGAGCGCACCGAGATCCCGAGGTCAGCGTGGCGCAGGGTGGTGATCCGGCGCCCGGGCTGCACGGCATCCTTCACCGGCAGGGTCTTGTCCCCGAAGAACTCGGCCGTCGCGTCGATGTCGTCGACGACGTAGGTGATGCCCCACAGGCTGGACGGGCCTTCACCCGCCGTGTCCGGCGAGCCGACGACCTCGACGATCACCTCACCGAGCCGGAAGAAGATCTGCCGCATCGGCCGCCCGCCCATCTCCGCGTCGCGTTCCCGCCGGGGCAGCACCCCGATCGTGGCCAGCGACTCGACCGTGCGGGCCAGATTGGGGGAGAGCAGCACGACGTGGTCGATCCCGGTGACGCCGTTGGGGTGCGTGCCCGCGACGGCGGGTGCTGTGTCGGAGGCCGTGGTCGGGATGCCGTCGAGGTCGCCGGTCCGATCGACGCCACGCAACGACCACCCGACGATGCCGGCGCCGCGGTCGCGCCCGACCAAGCGGATGCGAACCCCGCCGACCCGGCACACGCCATCAGCGTCGACCTCGAATCCCGCGGCTCGCCACGCGTCCGCCGGGTCGGCGACCAAGAGCTCATCGACGCTGACTGCCATGCCGACCATCATCACACTGGGAAAGGCTCAGGGCCCTTCGCGGTCGTCGAGCAGTCGTTCGGGGTGGTGGTAGGTGTTGATGCCGGCGCCGGGGAAGGGCAGTTGTGGTGGTGGGATCCATTCGGTGGTGCCGTCGGCGCGTTTTCGTACGCTCCAGCCTTCGTCGAGCAGTTTGTGGTCGGGTGGGCAGGCTTGGGTGAGTTTGTCGATGTTGGTCAGACCACCTTTGGCCCATTCGTCGATGTGGTGGACTTCTGTGCGGTAGCCGGGGGCGTCGCAGCCGGGCCGGGTACAGCCACGGTCCTTGTTGTGCAACATGATTCGTTGGTCACCGGTGGCCAGACGCTTGGTGCGGCCCAACCAGAGGGCTTGGCCGGTGACCCCGTCGAACAGGGCGAGGTAGTGGTAGGCGTGGGTGGCCATGCGGATCACGTCGGACATTGGGATGAGGGTGCCGCCGGCGGTGACGGCTTGTCCGGTCTTGGCCTGAATGTCCTGCAGTGTGGTGGAGACGATGACGGTCACCGGTAGTCCGTTGTGTTGGCCGAGTTTCGGATCGCCGAGTTGTCCGCGCACCAGCGCGGTTAACGCGTCGTGCCGGCGTTGGGGCACGCTGCGGGCATCCCGTTCGGCGACCTCGGCGCTGGGTTCGGTGGTGACGGTGGGGGTTTGGTCGGCGGGGTTGCACATGCCGGGGCCGGCGAACTTGGCGAACCAGGCGTCGAGCATGGCGCGGAGTTCGGGGTTGGCGATGAGTTTGCCGACGCTCATGCCGTCGGGGCGTTGTCCGCCGCACCAGCTGAATCCGCGTTTGCGGGCGCGGTCGTCGTCGGAGAAGGTGCCGTCGGGGTTGAGGGTCATCGCCAGGCGGGCTGCGACTTTCTCGAGCTGGTCGGGGCGCAGGCTCGTGGCGTGTTCAGCCAACGAGGCTTCGGCTTTCTCGATCTGGGTGGGCCCGACGTGGTCTGGTAGGTCGCGGAAGAACTTCTGGATGACGCGGAGGTGTTCGGCGTCGAGTAGGCCGTCGTGCCAGGCCGTCGCGGTGGCGGGCAGCAGTGGCGGTAGTGGCTGGCCGGTCAGGGTGGTGCGCGCCTCGAGCTGCTCGGCGTCGCGTAGGCGGCGGCGGGCTTCGGTGCGGCTGATGCGCAGCATGTCGGCCAGGCTGATCGGTGGTGGTGGGCAACCGGGGATGTGTTCGAGCCGGGCAACATGATCGTGGGTGATCGCGATCTGGCGGCGTCGGGCGGTTTCGAGGCGGTCCAGGACGTGGTAGCGCTGAACCGCCTCCACTGCGTCGAGGTCGGCGGCGGCGAGTTCGGCGACCAGGGTGTCGAGGTCGTCGAGAACCGCCATGATCGAACGCATGTTCGAAAGACTACCTCCGGCCACCGACAAGAATCGGCGCCCTGTGGATCAATGAGGATCTGTGGAAAGTTCTCGCACAGAGCAGCTTTGACAGCTATGCCCGCACGCGACCGGGCTTCGGTGGGCCCAGAGCGGACGCGCCCGCGGCAACGATGGCCGCGGCAAGAACCATGCCGCCCAGGACGTCGGTGAAGATGTGGGCGCGGCTGTGCAATGCCAGGACGGCGACGAACAAGACTCCGGTCACAGCAGGAACTGCCAGCGCTGCTTGCGCGACTCGACTACGTCCGATGCCGAGGCATACCGCGATCATCCCGAGCAGCGTCCCGCACGCGGTGACGTGGCCGGACGGGAACGAATGCGTGTACTCCAGTAGCGACCCGTCGTGCAACGTCGCGAGGGTTGAGGGCGTCCGGCTCACCACAGCCTTGAGCGTCTCCTCGGCGGCCACACCAACCCCGACCCCGCCGATCACAACGACAGCCCGCATCGCCGATCGAGCCTGTAGGGCAAGCAATGTGCCGCTGAGCACGCCGGCGGTGGTGAAGGGGACCGGCTGACCGATATAGCTGAAAAGGCCCTGCGAATCGACTCGCAACCTGTGGAATCGATGCCGGTAGAACCAGTTCCAGGCGGAGTCGTCGAGCGATGTCATCCACCCGGAATTGATCTCCACCGCCAGAAATGCCAGGACGGTGAACAATGCGGCAGCCAGCATGGCCAACGCCAGGCGGCCACGACCGATCGCTGCGCCGCTGCCGAGGATCACGGCCCCAGCAGCCAGCACAGCCCTCGTGGTGTCGATGTCGGTCACTGCGGATCAGGGTATGACGGAATCCGTCTGTGCCCTGCTCGATCCGCCTCAGTGTCGAGCGGTGATGCGGTCCGCGAGATTCAGCTCGAAGTCGGGTGCACCTGCCTGACGCCGAACGTCATGCCCTCGAACGGCCGACGCTCGAACTGCTCCGCGCGCTGTTCACCACGACTGCGGGAGACGAGGACCTCGCCCGCGACTCACTGCACAATTCGTTGGATGTCAGGCTGGTTCAGTACCTCAGGGCACACCTGCGCGACCCGGACCTCACCATCGGCCGGCTCGCGCGTGAGCATGGAATCTCGGAGCGCTACACCTATCTGATCCTGTCGCGCCAAGGCATCAGCCCGGCGGACTGGATCCGTTCGCAGCGGCTCAGCGGGGCCGCTGACGACTTGGTGCGGCCACTGGCGAAGCCGCCGAGTATCGCCGAAATTGCCTCCACTTGGGGCTTTCCCGACCAAGCCAACTTCACCCGCGCCTTCCGCCGGACCTACGGCGTGAGTCCACGCGAGTACCGACGCAACCACCGTCCGGTCGCCGACTAGCCCTGCAGGATCGGCCGCAAGGTCTCCAGCACCGCCGGGTCCTCGATGGTCGAGGGCATCGGCTCGTCCTTACCGTGGGCGATACCGCGCATCGTCTTGCGCAGGATCTTGCCCGAGCGGGTCTTCGGCAGCGCCGGCACCACGTCGACCAATCGGAAACACGCCACCGCGCCGATCTCGTCGCGCACCGACGCCACCAATTCCTTGGCAAGGCCCTCGGCCGTCGCGCCGGACTTGAGGACGACGAACCCGCGCGGCACCTGGCCCTTGATCTCGTCGGCCACCCCGATCACCGCACACTCGGCGACCGCCGGGTGTGCGGCCAGCACCGCTTCGATCGAGCCCGTCGACAACCGGTGTCCCGCAACGTTGATCACGTCGTCGATGCGTCCCATCACGAACAGGTAGCCGTCGTCGTCGATGTACCCGCCGTCACCGGTCAGGTAGAAGCCGGGATGCTCGCACAGATACGACGCCTCGTAGCGGGCGTCGTCGCCCCACAGCGTGGGCAGCGTGCCGGGCGGCAAGGGCAGGCTGATGCAGATCGCACCCTCTTCGCCCGGTGCGCACGGCGATCCGTCGACCTGCAGAATCTGCACGTCGTACCCGGGCATCGGCACCGTCGGCGAGCCTGGCTTGAGCGCAAGTTGCTCGATACCAACAGGATTGGCCGCGATTGCCCAGCCGGTCTCGGTCTGCCACCAGTGATCGACCACCGGCACACCCAGCTTCGCCGTCGCCCACGCATAGGTGTCGGGGTCCAGCCGCTCACCGGCCTGGAACAGGTACTTCAGCGACGACAGATCGTAGCTGTCGATGTGCGAACCCTCAGGGTCCTCCTTGCGGATCGCCCGGATCGCGGTCGGCGCGGTGAACAACGCTTTGACCCCGTACTCGGCGGCCACCCGCCAGAACGCGCCGGGATCCGGTGTGCCGATGGGCTTTCCCTCGTAGAGCACCGTCGTCGCGCCGGCCAGCAGCGGGCCGTAGACGATGTAGGAGTGGCCGACCACCCAGCCGACGTCGGAGGCCGCCCAGAACACGTCACCCGGGTCGATGTCGTAAATGTGGCGCATGCTCCACAACAGGGCGACGGCGTGGCCGCCGTTGTCGCGCACGATGCCTTTCGGCTTGCCGGTGGTTCCCGAGGTGTACAGCACGTAGAGCGGATCGGTGGCCGCTACCGGCACGGGATCCACCGGGGACGCCGAAGCCGTCACCTCGGCCCAGTCCAGATCCCGGCCGTCGACCAGGTCGCAGCGCAGCCTGTCGCGCTGCACGATCACACACGCACCCGGCTTGTGCGACGCCAACTCGAGGGCGTGGTCGAGCATCGGCTTGTATTCGACGACGCGGGTCGGCTCGATCCCGCACGACGCCGACACGATCACCACGGGCTGCGCGTCATCGATGCGGGTGGCCAGTTCGTGTGCGGCGAATCCGCCGAACACCACCGAATGCACCGCGCCGAGCCGCGCGCACGCCAGCATCGCGATCACAGCCTCGGGGATCATCGGCATGTAGAGCACCACGCGGTCACCCTTGCCGACGCCGAGTGAACGTAGGGCGCCAGCGAAACGTGCTGTCTCATCGAGCAATTCGCGGTAGGTGAAGACCCGCTTGGTGCCGGTGACAGGGGAGTCGTAGATCAGTGCCGGCTGCTCGGCGCGACCACCGGCGACGTGCCGGTCCAGCGCGTTGGCGCACGTGTTGAGCTCCGCGTCGGGGAACCACCGGTAGAACGGCGGATTGGTGTCGTCGAGGATCCGCTGCGGCTCACGCGTCCACGTCACCGCGCGGGCGGCCTGCGCCCAGAACGTCGCCGGGTCGGCGACACTGGCGTCGAACAACTCGCGATATGCGCCCATACCGGCTCCTCCCGTCGTTGGGTGCATGCACCGTAGCGCGGTGTGGTGTCGCAGGTCTCATCGGCGGCCGATTTGTCGCCGAACGCATCGAGTTCTGCGCCGAGCGGCGGGTCAGGCCAGCGCGGCGAGGTTGGTCACCGACCGGCGGACATCGGATTCCAGTACCCGGGCGACCAGCCGGCCGACCGGCCCGCTGAGCAAGCCGCCGGACAGGTCGGCGATCAGATGAAACCAGGTGCGCTGTGAGTCGTCGACGACCTTCATGGTGATGCCGATCGTGATGCCGGGCTTGCCGGTGCCGACCAACTCGATCGAGTGCGGTTCGTCGTATCCGGTCACGCACCACCGGATGGTGTTGCGGAATCCCTTCAGCTTGATCAGCGACGACACGCAGGTGCCCTCGCTGATCTGATCCGGCACCGGGCTACGCCAGCCGGCGAAGATGGTCATCCACTCGTCGAACCGCTGCAGGTCCGACGCCAGCGCCCACGCCCGCTGCGGGTTCACGTCGGAGGGCACCGACACGTCGACAGTTGCCATGGCCCGCCTATACCCGATGCCACCCCGGCGCTAACGTGCACGCATGTCCGCTGTGGAATTCACCGAACTCGAAGACGGCATCGCCGGTGTCACGCTGAACCGGCCCGACCTGCTCAACGCGATCGACGGCGCGTTGCTCGACGGCATCGACGACGCCCTGGGCAAGCTCAGTTCGTGGAATTACCGGGTGGCCGTGCTCACCGGAGCGGGTCGCGGGTTCTGCGCGGGGGCCGACCTCAGCGGAACCGGGCGGCCGTGGACGCCGCCGGCCGGCGCCCCGTTCAAGACCACCTATGACTCGCAGGTGCGCTTGGCCGATCAGATGACCCGCCTCTACGAGCTGCCCATCCCGGTGGTCGCCGCCGTCAACGGGGTCGCCGTCGGCGGCGGGCTGGCCTACGCGCTGCACTGCGACGTCCGGATCGCCTCGGAGACGGCCCGATTCGGGTCGGTGTTCATCAAGGCCGGCTTCTCCTCGATGGACATGGGCACCAGTTACCTGCTGCCCAAGATCGTCGGGGCGGGAGCGGCCCGCGAACTGATGCTCACCGGCCGGATCATCGACGCGCCCGAGGCGTACCGGATCGGGCTGGTGCACGAGGTCGTGCCCCAGGACAAGCTCGCCGACGCCGCGCTCGAGATGGCCCGAACCATCGCCGCCAACAACGCTTTTGGCGTGTGGCAGACCAAGACCGGGCTCAACGCGGCGCTGGATGCCCCAAGCCTTCGGCATGCCAAGGAGATCGAGAACCGCACGCAGGTGCTGACAGGCTTCACCAACAACCCGATGGAGGCCGCGATGGCGCACCGGGAGAAGCGGGCCCCGCAGTGGGATCCGCTGTAAGGGTTAGACCTTGGCGATGACGTTCTCGGCGAACCACTCCAGGTTGCGCAGCTTGGCATCCAGCGGCTCGGTGTCGGGCCCCTTGATGTAGGGGATGCGGAAGCCGACGATGACGTCGGTGACGCCCTTGTCCTCGAGCCGCTTCACGCCGTCGACGGTGAACCCGTCGATCGAGATGACATGGACCTGGAAGTCCTTGTCGGCCGTGCCCTCTTCCTCGCGGTAGCGGTTCAGCTTGGCCAGCAGTTCGTCGAGATCTTCCTCGCCACCTCCGTGCATCCAGCCGTCGTTGCGGGCCGCGCGGCGCAGCGCCGCATCGGCGTGGCCGCCGATGAGGATCGGGATGGGCTCGGTCGGCGCCGGGGTCATCTTCGTCTTCGGGATGTCGTAGAACTCGCCGTGGTATTCGAAGTAGTCCCCACTGGTGAGGCCGCGGATGATGTCGATGCACTCGTCCATCCGCTTGCCGCGCCTGGCGAACGGCACACCCATGAGTTCGTAGTCTTCCGGCCAGGGGCTGGTGCCGACGCCGAGCCCGACGCGGTTGCCGATGAGCGCCGTCAGCGAGCCGGCCTGCTTGGCCACCAGGGCGGGCGGGCGGATCGGGAGCTTGAGTACAAAGAAGTTGAACTTCAGTGTCGTGGTGACCGCGCCGAGGGCTGCGGTGATGACAAAGGTCTCGATGAACGACTTGCCGTCGAGAAACTCGCGATTGCCGTCGGGGGTGTACGGATACTTCGAGTCGGACTCGAAGGGGTAGGCGACGCTGTCGGGGATCGTCATCGCGTCGTAGCCCGCGGCCTCGGCGGCCTTGGCCAACGGAATATAGAACGACGGGTCGGTCATCGCCTCGGCGTATGTGAATCGCATAACCCGATAGTAGAACGTGTTCTAATTCTCGTTCGGAGATGCTGTCAGATCGGCCGATACCGAGGTATTGTCTGCCCAGAGTTGAGAACAATGCTCGAGACGCCTCCTCAGTTGGGGGGCGTGTGCACCGCAACCCTGCCACTGGCGGTTCGGTCGCCGAGGTTCTCATGCGACGACACATCCGACAGCTCTGCCGTGGCGGTGGTTGATGACCCCGGCATGAGTCAGGAGCCCACGGATGACCGCAGTCCTCGAGTCACCTCCTCCGCAGAAGACCACGTGCACGACCGCCGACCCCGGCGCCGTCGCGGACTTCATCGCCAGCGCGCACGGGATATGTGGCCGCGTCGAGGGTCTTCGCAGCGATCGTCCGATCACGTTGTCGCATGTGGTGATGGGCCCGATCAGCCTGTGCACGGTGCGCATCCCCGGCGAATTGTCGTTCGAAGCCGCGCCGGGGCCGTGCTTCGTCGTCGCCCACGTCGTGGCCGGCAGCATGCATCTGGGTGCGGACACACACACCGAGGTCTGCCGGGCCGGTGACACGGTGCTGGCTATCCGCCCCGGCCGGACCTGCCAGGCCCGACTCGTCGACGCCGAGGTGTCGCTGACCGCGCTGACCCCGGACGTGCTGGCCGAGATCACCGGTGATCTGGACCGGGGTCCGGTGCGATTCACCTCCGGGCGACCCCGCTCGGCACCCGCGGCCGCGCAGTGGCAGACCGCGGTCGACTACGTCGCGACAACCCTGGCCGACCGGGTCGGGGCTGGCGGCTACGAACAGGTCGCCGCGGGGGCGGTTCGGCTGCTGGCCGCCACGATGCTGCAGGTCTTCCCCAATACCTTCGCCGACGCCGGCGACGTTTCCGTCGACACGATGGATACCTGGCCGCCGATGCTGCGCCGGTCCGTCGAATTCATGCATGCCAACTGTGCCCGCGATATCGGCATGACCGACGTGGCGCGAGCGCTCAACGTCACCCCGCGGGCAGTGCAGTATCTGTTCCGGCGGCACCTCGACGTCAGCCCGATGACCTATCTACGCCGAATCCGGCTGCGCCGCGCCCACCGCGACCTGATGGCGGCCGACCCGGCCAAGGACACCGTCGCCGCCATCGCCGTCCGCTGGGGCTTCGCGCACACCGGCCGGTTCAGCCAGGCCTACCGCGCCGAATTCGGCCAGGCACCCAGCGTGACGCTGCGCGGCTGAGGCTATTCGCCGCCCTCACCGGCGGACGGCGTCAACGGGATTTCACTCCACGTCGCCTTCGCGCCGGAGTCCCCGATCCGGTACACCTGCACGACCGTGCCCACGCCGACGAGCAGCACGACGACGGCCACCACCGCGCTGAGCACCGTCGAGACCGACTTGCCCCGGCCGGCGCGTAGATGCAGAACGGCGAGCAGCACCGCCGCGACGAGCAGCCCGCCCGCGAAGAAGATCATGGTGTCGCCCAGTTCGGCGTGGGTGTGCAGCAACGGCGTGCGCTCGACGCGGTGCTCCAGGTACTCGCCGGCCTCCGTGGTCAGCGGCGTGAGCACAGCGACGACACCGGCCAGGATCAACACCAGCCACACCAGCCGCTGACGAGCAGCAGGCCACAGCGCGCACACGATCGCCAGGATGGCGGTCAGCGGCGCGAGCACCACGATGAAGTGCACGAACAGCACGTGCGCGGGAAGTCCGTTAAACGTCGACACGCGGCGGATACTACGCCCGGTAGGGGGATCATGAGTTCTGTGAACGACGCGACTCGCTGGGCGCTGCCCGCAGAAGCGCGCAGCACCCCGTGACACAACAGAGTTGGCTGACCCGCAATGTGCGGGTGCTCTCGGCGGTGTCCTTCCTGCAGGACGCCGCCAGCGAGTTGCTCTATCCACTACTGCCCATCTACCTCACCGCCGTGCTGGGCGCGCCGCCATCGGTGGTGGGGGCCATCGAGGGTGCCGCCGAGGGGGCGGCGTCGCTGACCAAACTGGCTGTGGGCCCACTCGGCGACCGGTTCGCCAAACGCCCGCTGATCGCAACCGGTTACGGCATGGCGGCATTGGGCAAGGTGATCATTGCCATCGCGGCGGCCTGGCCCGGAGTGCTGGCCGGGCGGGTCGTCGACCGGCTGGGCAAAGGCGTCCGCGGCGCGCCCCGCGACGCATTGCTGGTCGAGGGCATCGAAAAATCATCCCGCGGAAGGGTTTTCGGCTTTCACCGCGCGATGGACACCCTCGGCGCAGTGGTCGGCCCGCTGATCGGGCTGGCAGGTTATGAACTGCTGGACCATCAGATTGCGCCGCTGCTCTATATCGCGATCGTGCCCGCCGTGCTGTCGGTTCTGCTGATCGTCTTCGTGCGTGAGCAGCGCCGCGACGGCCCGCGGCCGCCACGGCAACCGATCTTCCGCGGGCTGCGGGACCTACCTAGCGGCTTCTGGCGGGTGACCGCTGTGGTGGTTGGCTTCGGCATCGTCAACTTCCCCGACGCGCTCTTGCTGTTGCGGCTCAACGAGATCGGCTTCGGGGTCGTCGGGGTGATCCTGGCCTATGTCGGCTACAACCTGGTCTATGCGCTGGCCAGCTTCCCCGCCGGGGCGCTCGCCGACCGGCTGCCCCGCTCCGCGGTGTTCGGTGTCGGGCTGGTGTTCTTCGCCATCGGCTACATCGGTCTGGGGATGACGACCGACCTGCTCACCGCGTCACTGCTCCTGGGTGCCTACGGGTTGTTCACCGCTTGCACCGACGGGGTGGGCAAGGCCTGGATCTCCTCGCTGGTGCCCGATGACCGGCAGGCCAGCGCCCAAGGGGTGTTCCAGGGGGCCAGTGGTCTGGCCATCCTGGTGGCCGGGGTGTGGGCCGGCCTGCTGTGGGGCGCCGACGGGCGGCTGCCGCTGCTGGTGTCCGGCGTGGCCGGGGCGTGCTTCGCGGCAGTGCTCCTGGTGCCGTGGCTGGTGCGCCGCACTCGTTAGGCTCGCCGGTATGCGTCGCATCCACGTCATCGGCATCGGCGCCGGCGATCCCGACTACGTGACGGCGCAGGCGGTTCGCGCGCTCAACGACACCGAGGTGTTCTTCGCGATGGACAAGGGCGAGGCCAAGAGCGACCTCGTGGAGTTGCGGCGCGAGATCTGCCGGCGCTTCATCACCCGGCCGGACTACCGGTTCGTCGAACTGCCCGATCCCAAGCGTGCCGCCGATGCGGAGTACACCCGGGCCGTCGCCGAGTGGCACACCGCCCGGGCCCGGATGTGGGCGCAGGCCATCGAGACCGAGCTCGGGCCCGACGGTGTCGGTGCCTTTCTGGCCTGGGGTGACCCGTCGCTGTACGACTCCACGCTGCGCATCCTCGACCAGGTCGCCGAGCATGTGGAGTTCGACTACGACGTGATCCCCGGCATCACCGCGGTGCAGGCACTGACCGCCCGGCACCGCATCCCGCTCAACGACGTCGGCGAGCCCGTGCTCATCACCACCGGACGGCAGTTGCGGGGCAGTGGGCTGGCCGGTTCGGCAGTGGTGATGCTCGACGGCGAATGCTCGTTTCTGGGCTGTCCGCCGCAGACGCGGATCTGGTGGGGCGCCTACCTCGGCACACCGGACGAGATCCTGGTGGCCGGCACGGTCGGCGAGGTCGGCAACCAGATCGCCTCCGTGCGAGCCGACGCCCGTGCCCGGCACGGCTGGATCATGGACATCTACCTTCTTCGCAGCTAGCTCGGCACCGCCGTGGGAGGATTCCACGCATGGGGTCATTTCTCCTGCGCGCCGCGGTCACCGGACTGGCGTTGTGGGTCGTCACACTCGTCGTGCCGGGCATCAGCTTCGTCGGCGGCGACACCACCCTGCAACGGGTCGGCATCGTCCTGGTCGTCGCGGTGATCTTCGGCGTCGTCAACGCGATCATCAAGCCGATCGTGCAGATCGTCTCGATCCCGCTGTACATCCTGACGCTGGGGTTGATCCACGTCGTCATCAACGCCCTGATGTTGTGGATCACCGCCTGGATCACCGAGAACACCACCCACTGGGGACTGCAGATCAACCAGTTCTGGTGGACCGCCATCTGGGCGGCGATCGTGCTCTCCTTCGTCGGCTGGCTGTTCTCGCTGCCGCTGCGCAGCGCCGAACGGATCTAGCCGCGAGTCGCTAGCCTGGAGCTATGCCCGAACTGCCGGAAGTCGAGGCGCTTGCCGACCACCTGCGCCGGCATGCCATCGGCACCACGGTCGGGCGCATCGACGTCGGCGCGCTGTCGGTGCTCAAGACCTTCGACCCGCCGCCCACCGCCCTGCACGGCCAGACCGTCACCGGTGCGCATCGATGGGGCAAGTACCTGGGCCTGCAGGCCGGCGACATCTACCTGATCACCCACCTGTCGCGGGCCGGCTGGCTGCGCTGGTCGGACAAGCTGGCCGCAGTGCCGCTGAAACCGGGCAAGAGCCCGATCGCGCTGCGGGTACACCTCGGAACGCCCGGTGAAGCACCAGGTTTCGACCTGACCGAGGCCGGTACCCAGAAGCGCCTGGCGGTATGGATCGTGCGCGACCCGGCGGAGGTGCCCGGCATCGCGACGCTCGGACCGGACGCCCTGGACCTCACGGCCGAACACCTCGCCCAGATCCTTGCCGGACAGTCCGGGCGGATCAAGACCGTCATCACCGATCAGAAGGTCATCGCCGGGATCGGCAACGCCTACAGCGACGAGATCCTGCACGTCGCCAAGCTCTCGCCCTTTGCGACCGCCGCCAAACTCACCGAGGCCCAGCGCGGCGCGCTGTACGACGCCATGACGTCGGTGCTGACCGACGCGGTACAACGATCCGTGGGACAGCAGGCCGCGACGCTCAAGGGGGAGAAGCGATCCGGCCTGCGGGTGCACGCCCGCACCGGTCTGCCGTGCCCGGTCTGTGGGGACACGGTGCGGGAAGTATCGTTCGCCGACAAGTCTTTTCAGTACTGCGCGACATGCCAGACCGGGGGCAAGGTGCTGGCCGACCGCCGGATGTCGCGGCTGCTGAAGTGATCGTTAGGCTGGCGCGATGACCAGGCAGAAGATCCTCATCACCGGCGCGAGTTCCGGTCTCGGCGCGGGTATGGCCCGCGAGTTCGCCGCCAAAGGACGCGATCTGGCGTTGTGCGCGCGTCGCGTCGACAGGCTCGACGAACTCAAGGCCGAGCTGACCGCCCGCCACCCCGGCATCACCGTCGCCGTAGCCGCCCTCGACGTCAACGACCACGAGCAGGTGCCCGTGGTATTCGCCCAGCTCGCCGACGAACTCGGCGGACTCGACCGCGTCATCGTCAACGCCGGCATCGGCAAGGGTGCCCCGCTGGGCACCGGCAAGGTGTGGGCCAACAAGGCCACCATCGAAACTAACCTCGTCTCCGCGCTGGTGCAGGTCGAGACGGCCCTGGAGATCTTCAAGAAGGCCGGCTCCGGGCACCTGGTGCTGATCTCCAGCGTGCTGGGCAACAAGGGCGTACCCGGCGTGAAGGCGGCCTACTGCGCCAGCAAGGCCGGGGTGTCCTCCCTCGGAGAGTCGCTGCGCGGCGAATATGCTTCCGGCCCAATCACAGTCACCGTCATCGAGCCGGGGTACATCGAGTCGGAGATGACGGCCAAGTCGAACTCCACCATGCTGATGGTCGACAACGAGACCGGTGTGCGGCAGATCGTGAAGGCCGTCGAACGCGAGACCGGACGGGCGATCGTGCCCGCCTGGCCGTGGGTGCCGCTGGTCACGCTGCTGCGGTTGTTGCCGCCGCGGTTCACCAAGGCGTTCGGCTGATGTCGGTTCGCCGATCTGAATTGCCAAATCGCCGTGCAGCCGCGTGCAGCGGTCTTAGTATCCGCAGATGAAGGTAAATATCGCACGAGTGGCGGCGGCCGCGGCGATGTTCGCTGGGTTCAGCGTGGCCGCCGTCGCCATCGGATCCGGACCGGCGCAGGCCTACACCTATGGGCCGTTCCAATGGTGTCCCGGCGACGCCCTACCCAACGATCCACCCCGGCCGGACGGCCAGCTGAACTGGGACATGAGCGTCTGCCACACGTACTACTACGACTGGGACGTGTTCACCCACTCGGCCGCCAACTACTGGGAGGGGCCCAACCAGTTCCCGACCCCGATACCGCCGCCGCCGGGACCGCCCCCGGGCACGCCGTTCTGCAGCCCGCGAGGGTCGCTGATCATCATCCCGCCGATCTGCGATGAGATCGGCGTCGGCTGACGACCTGCTAGCTCAGCGAACCCGGCCCCTCTCCTCGCGGTAGCGGCGCACCAGCTCATCGGTCGAGCTGTCGGTCTGCTTCGCCGGGGACCCGTCGCTGGTGATCACCCCGAGCAGGGCCTTGGCCTGGGTCTTGCCCAGTTCGACACCCCACTGGTCGAACGAGTCGATGCCCCAGATCACGCCTTCGGTGAACACCTGGTGCTCGTAGAGTGCGATCAACTGGCCGACCACCGACGGTGTCAACCGCTGCGCCAGGATCGACGTCGTCGGCCGGTTGCCCGGCATCACCTTGTGCGGCACCACATTCGGCGGGGTTCCCTCGGCGGCGATCTCCTCGGCGGTCTTGCCGAACGCCAGCACCTGGGTCTGGGCGAAGAAGTTGCTCATCAGCAGGTCGTGCATGCTGCCGCCGCCGTCGGCTGTCGGCAGGTCGTCAGTGGGCTCGCTGAACCCGATGAAGTCGGCGGGCACCAGCCGGGTGCCCTGGTGCAGCAGCTGATAGAACGCGTGCTGACCGTTGGTGCCCGGTTCGCCCCAGAAGATCTCACCCGTCGACGTCGTCACCGGGGTGCCGTCGGCCTGGACCGACTTGCCGTTGGACTCCATCGTCAGCTGCTGCAGATAGGCCGCGAAGCGCGACAGGTCATTGGAGTACGGCAGCACCGCACGGGTTTCGGCGCCGAAGAAATCCGAGTACCACAAGCCGATCAGGCCCAGCAGCGCCGGCGCATTCTGCTCCAGCGGCGCGGTGGCGAAATGCCGGTCCACGACGTGGAATCCGGAGAGGAAGTCGGCGAACGCCTCCTTGCCGATCACCGCCATCACCGACAGGCCGATCGCGGAGTCCACCGAATAACGGCCGCCCACCCAGTCCCAGAAACCGAACATGTTGGCGGTGTCGATCCCGAACCCGTCGACCAGCTTGGCGTTCGTCGACACCGCCACGAAGTGCTTGGACACCGCCGCATCACCGAGCGCATCGGTCAGCCAGCGGCGCGCTGCGGTGGCGTTCGTCAGCGTCTCCAGCGTCGAGAACGTCTTGGAGGCGACGATGAAAAGCGTTGTGGCAGGGTCAAGCCCGTCGAGTTTGGCCACCAGATCAGCCGGGTCGACGTTGGAAACGAACCGTGCAGAGATGCCGGCGTCGGCGTAGTGCCGCAACGCCTGATAGACCATCACCGGGCCCAGATCCGAGCCGCCGATGCCGATGTTGACCACCGTCTTGATGCGCTCGCCGGTGGCGCCGGTCCAGTCGCCGTTGCGCAGCCGGTCGGTGAACGCGCCCATCGCGTCGAGCACCTCGTGCACGTCGGCGACCACGTCCTGCCCGTCGACGGTCAAGGCGGCATCGCGCGGCAACCGCAGCGCGGTGTGCAACACCGCGCGGTCCTCCGAGGTGTTGATGTGCACCCCGGACAGCATCGCGTCGCGCCGTCCCTCGAGGTCGGCAGCCCGGGCCAGGTCGACGAGCAGCGACAGCGTCTCCCGCGTCACGCGGTGTTTGCTGTAGTCGATGTACAGGTCCCCGACGGTCATGGTCAGCTCACGGCCGCGGTCGGGGTCCTCGGCGAAGAGCTCACGAAGGTGTTTGCCGGCGATCTCGTCGTAGTTGCGGCGCAGTGCGTTCCATTGCGGGGTGGCGGAAATGTCGGCGGTCATTCCACGAACCCTAGTGCGGAGAAGTGTCCGAGGGAGTAGATGATGGAGGGTATGAGCACTCCAGACATTGAACGACTGTTGACGTCGGTTCCGACCGGATTGTGGATCGGCGGCGAGGAGCGAAAGGCCTCGTCGACTTACGACGTGCTCGACCCGTCCAACGACGAGGTCTTGACCACGGTGGGCAACGCGACGGCCGACGACGCGCTCGCCGCACTCGACGCGGCCTGCGCGGTGCAGGCGCAGTGGGCCGCCACCCCGCCGCGCGAGCGCGGCGAGATCCTGCGCACGGTGTTCGAGACGATCATCGAGCGCACCGACGAGATCGCCACCCTGATGACCCTGGAAATGGGCAAGGTGTTCGCCGAGAGTCAGGGCGAGGTGCGCTACGGAGCGGAGTTCTTCCGCTGGTTCGCCGAGGAGGCGGTCCGCATCGGCGGCCGCTACACCCAGGCGCCGGCCGGCACCGGGCGCATCATCGTCACCAAGGCGCCCGTCGGGCCGTGCTACGCCATCACGCCGTGGAACTTCCCGCTGGCCATGGGAACCCGCAAGATCGGTCCGGCGCTGGCCGCCGGCTGCACGATGATCGTCAAGCCCGCCCAGGAGACGCCGCTGAGCATGCTGCTGCTGGCCAAGCTCATCGGCGAGGCCGGCCTACCCAAGGGTGTGCTCTCGGTGCTGCCGACCAACCAGCCGCGGGAGGTCACCACCGCGCTGATCGACGACGGCCGGCTGCGCAAGCTGACCTTCACCGGCTCGACCGGGGTGGGCAAGGCGCTGGTGAAGCAATCCGCCGACGCGCTGCTGCGCACCTCGATGGAACTTGGCGGCAACGCCCCGTTCGTGGTGTTCGACGACGCCGACGTCGACGCGGCCGTCGAGGGCGCCATGCTCGCCAAGATGCGCAACGGCGGTGAGGCCTGCACGGCGGCCAACCGCCTGCACGTCTCCAACGCGGTCATCGACGAGTTCACCGACAAGTTCGTCAAGCGGATGGCCGAGGTCAACCTCGGTAACGGCCTGGACCCGAGCGCCAAGCTCGGCCCGCTGGTCAACGCCAAGCAGGTGTCCACGGTCCAGGACCTGGTCGACGACGCCGTGGAGAAGGGTGCCACCGTGGCCCTGGGCGGCCAGGCCCCCGGCGGCCCGGGCTGCTTCTACCCGGCGACCGTGCTGACCGACGTCCCGGCGAACGCCCGCATCCTCAAGGAAGAGGTCTTCGGGCCCGTCGCCCCGATCATTGGCTTCGACACCGAAGAAGAAGGCATCGCCGCCGCGAACGACACCGAGTACGGGCTGGCGTCCTACATCTACACCGAGTCGCTGGACCGGGCGCTTCGGGTGGCCGAGGCCCTCGAATCCGGCATGGTCGGCGTGAACCGCGGTGTGATCTCCGATCCGGCCGCGCCGTTTGGCGGGGTCAAGGAGTCCGGGTTCGGCCGCGAAGGCGGCTACGAGGGCATCGAGGAATACCTCGACACCAAATACATCGCGCTGACCAAGTAGTGGCGGCTGGGCGCCGCCTCGGGCTCAGTGCCCGAGTCGGCCCCTGCCCATACGCAGCAGCAGCATCGCCATGTCCTTGCCGTCGGGACCGAGCTCGCTGTAGCGCTCGATCACCTTCATCTCGCGGCTGTGCACCAGCCGGGTTCCGCCGGAGGCCATCCGGGCGCGGCCGATCTCCTGGGAGACCTCGGTGCGGCGCTTGACGGCGGCCAGGATCTCGGCGTCCAGCCGGTCGATCTCGATCCGCAATGCGTCGATGTCAGGCATCTGTTCTGCTTCTACAGTCATCGCTTCGTTTCTCCTCGTGTGAAGCTGCTGGTCTCATCGCGGTCCGGACCTCACACAAGAGACGAGCCCCGGATCCGGATGCGGACCGCGGGGCTCTCGGGTTTCGAACAGCTAAGCCTCCACGGGTACCGCGCTCCGGTACCCGTAGAAAAATCGCCGCCGTGCAGTGAGCACTCAAGAAGTGTGCCACCACGCGCCGGTCCTGTGCAAAAAACTGTCGCCTAACAGCGGTAAGTTGGGTCAGACATGAGCGTGCACGTGACCCAGTTCAAACCCCCTGCCGACGCAGCCGAGCTTCTCGACGGCCTCAACCCGCAGCAGCGTCAGGCGGTGCTGCACGAGGGTGCCCCGTTGCTCATCGTCGCCGGCGCGGGATCGGGCAAGACGGCTGTGCTCACCCGGCGGATCGCCTACCTGCTGGCTGCCCGCGACGTCGGCCCGGGCCAGATCCTGGCGATCACGTTCACCAACAAGGCCGCCGCCGAGATGCGGGAACGGGTGGTCGCCCTGGTCGGCCCGCGGGCCCGCAACATGTGGGTGTCGACGTTCCACTCGACCTGTGTGCGAATCCTGCGCAACCAGGCCTCGCTGCTGCCGGGCCTGAACTCCAACTTCTCGATCTACGACGCCGACGACTCGCGCCGGCTGCTGCTGATGATCGGCAAGGACATGGGCCTGGACGTCAAGCGGTACTCACCGCGGCTGCTGTCCAACGGAATCTCCAACCTCAAGAACGAACTCATCAGCCCCGAGGACGCGGTGGCCGCCCTGGAGCCGGGCGCCGACGACCTGGCCCGCACCGTCGCCAGCGTCTACGGCGAATACCAGCGGCGGCTGCGGTCAGCCAATGCGCTCGACTTCGACGACCTGATCGGCGAGACGGTCGCTGTGCTGCAGGCGTTCCCGCAGATCGCCCAGTACTACCGCAGGCGGTTCCGCCATGTCCTGGTCGACGAGTATCAGGACACCAACCACGCGCAGTACGTTCTGGTCCGCGAGCTCGCCGGTCATGGTGCCGTCGGCGCCGACGAGGTGCCGCCCAGTGAGCTGTGCGTGGTCGGTGACGCCGACCAGTCGATCTATGCCTTCCGCGGCGCCACGATCCGCAACATCGAAGACTTCGAGCGCGACTTCCCGGACGCCACCACGATCCTGCTCGAACAGAACTACCGCTCCACCCAGAACATCCTGACGGCGGCCAACTCGGTGATCTCCCGCAACGCGGGCCGCCGCGAGAAGCGGCTGTGGACCGACGCCGGTGACGGCGAGATGATCGTCGGCTACGTCGCCGACAACGAACACGACGAGGCCAGGTTCGTCGCGGGGGAGATCGACGCGCTGGCCGACCGCGGCGATATCACGTACAACGACGTCGCGGTGTTCTACCGGACCAACAACTCCTCGCGCGCCCTCGAAGAGGTGTTCATCCGCGCCGGCATTCCCTACAAGGTGGTCGGTGGCGTTCGGTTCTACGAGCGCAAGGAGATTCGCGACATCGTCGCCTACCTGCGCGTGCTCGACAACCCCGGTGACGCCGTCAGCCTGCGGCGCATCCTCAACACCCCGCGCCGCGGCATCGGCGACCGGGCCGAGGCCTGCGTCGCGGTCTACGCCGAGAACACCGGTTCGACGTTCGCCGATGCGCTGGCCGCCGCCGCGCAGGGCAAGGTGCCGATGCTGAACACCCGTTCGGAGAAGGCGATCGCCAGTTTCGTCAACCTGCTCGACGACCTGCGCGGCCGCCTCGACGACGAACTCGGCGATCTGGTGGAGGCCGTCCTCGACCGCACCGGCTACCGCAACGATCTCGAGTCCTCCAGTGATCCGCAGGACCTGGCCCGCCTGGACAACCTCAACGAATTGGTCAGCGTCGCACACGAATTCAGCACCGACCGGGCCAACGCAGCCGCGCTGGCCGACGAGGCTGACAATGCTGACGGGGCCGATGAGGCCGACGAGGATGTTCCCCAGACCGGCATACTCGCTGAGTTCTTGGAGCGGGTATCGCTGGTCGCCGACTCCGACGAGCTGCCGGAGCACGACTCCGGCGTGGTCACCATGATGACCCTGCACACCGCCAAGGGACTGGAGTTCCCCATGGTGTTCGTGACCGGCTGGGAGGACGGCATGTTCCCGCACATGCGGGCGCTGGGCGATCCGACCGAGCTGTCCGAGGAACGCCGGTTGGCCTACGTCGGGATCACCCGGGCGCGTCAGCGGCTCTACCTCACCCGCGCCAAGGTGCGCTCGTCGTGGGGGCAGCCGATGCTCAACCCCGAATCCCGTTTTCTGCGTGAGATTCCCGAGCATCTGCTGGATTGGCGGCGCACCGATCCCGCGCCGTCCTACAGCGCGCCGATCAGCGGCGCCGGCCGATTCGGCACCCCGCGCCCGTCACCGATGCGGCCGTCCGGTGGCAGCAAGCGCCCGCTGCTGGTGCTCGAACCCGGCGACCGGGTCACTCACGACAAGTACGGTCTCGGCCGCGTCGAAGAGGTCTCCGGAATGGGGGAGTCGGCGATGTCGCTGATCGACTTCGGCAGCGCAGGCCGCGTGAAGCTGATGCACAACCACGCCCCGGTCAGCAAGCTCTAGCGGTGCAGGCGTACGGATCCGGAGCCGCCGGCTTCGGGTGGGTTGGAGCGCTGGCCGTGGGGCTGCTGACAGCCTTCGTCGTCGCGGTGTTCTGGCTTGCCCGCCATTCACAGCTGGTGCCCCGGCTGCTGGCCCGCGTCCGCGGCTCGGCGGTGGTGGCCTGGGCGGACCGGCACTTCGGCGAGGCGGCGGCTGCGCTCGCGAAGAAATCGTCACTCACCGTGGCCGCCGGCCTGGCGCTGGTCGCCGGATTCGTCGTCGTCGCGGGATTCGCGGCGGCTTTCACCGAGATCCTCGAGGACGTCCTCGTCGGCGACGGGGTCAACGGCGTCGACGGGCCGGCCGCCGAATGGCTGGCCGGTCACCGTGAGCAGTGGCTGACCGCAGCCCTGAAAGTCGTGACGATCATTGGTGATTCGCCGACCATCGCCGCGATTGCGGTGCTGGTGACCGCCGTCGCGGTGTGGCGCTCCGGTACGTGGTTTCCGGCCGTTGTCGGGCTGGTCGGCGTCGCCGGGATCGGATTGGTCATCGTCACCGCCAAATGGGTCGTCGGCCGAAGCCGGCCCGCTCCGCGGTTCGCGCTGCTGCCGGAGGACGGCTACTCCTTCCCGTCCGGTCACGCGACGGGCACCGCCGCGGTGGCCCTGCTGTGCGCGTGGATGGTGAGCCGGTGGGTGATCACGTCGTGGGCGGGGCGAGTCGTGGTGTGGGCTATCGCCGTCGGGGTCACCGGAGCGGTCGGCTTCTCCAGGGTCTACCTGGGCGTGCACTTCGTCAGCGACGTGCTGGCGGGATGGCTGCTGGGTGCGGCCTGGGCCGGTGCGGTGATCGCGGTCGCGTCATGGTGGGAAAGCACCCGCTCCCGCGTACCCGGCTAGCGGACGCGGCACCAGCGCTTGGTCGAAGAGTGCAGTGCCAGAACAATACTGGCCACTGGCAGCACCGGGATCAGGTACACCGGCCAGGGGATGTGGGCGCCGGCGAGGAACACACTGCCGAACGTCAGCAGGGCCACCACGGCGCCGAAGGTAATCAGATAGCAGCCCACCACCCGTCGCAGCAGAACCAGGATCACACCCGAGGTCGTGGTCGCCGCGAACAGCAGCGTGAGGAAACCGACTGCGACACAGAATAATCGGTCGGTGTGCCACCACCCGGTTATCAGATCAGTGGCCACCACTGACGTCGCCCAGCCGCTGACGATGCTCACCGCGCTGGCGGCGATCGCGGTCCGGCCGGTCGAGATGTCGATGACCGCCGCGGCGCGCGGCGCAACCGTCACCGGCTCCGCGCGGCGGATCAGGCCGGTGGGGGCATCCTCGCCGGCCGGCCGGGGAATGTGCGTCGTGCGCCCTTCGGCGATCGGCGGGATCGGACCCGTCGGCGCGCGGCGGATGATGCCGGTGCGGGTGTCGTCGGGCGGGGGAATGGGCCCGGAGGGCTGGCGCCGGATGATCGGCGAGGTGGAACGTGGGTCGTTCGGGTGAGCCACGCTCAGCCGACGTAGGGCCCGAGCGATATGCCCCGGGCGGCGAGCCACGGCACCGGGTCGATGAAGTTCGTGCCGTTCTGCAGAACCGAGAAGTGCAAGTGCGGCCCGGTGGAGTTGCCGCGGTTGCCGATGGTGGCGATCTGATCGCCCGCGAACACCCGCTGACCGATCTGCACGTTCCAGGTGTTGACGTGGCCGTAGAGCGTCACTGAGCCGTCCGAGTGGCGGATCTTGACCCACGCGCCGTATCCGGCGGTCGGTCCCGCGTCGACGACGACGCCGTCGCCCGCGGCGTAGATCGGGGTGCCGATCGGGCCCGCGAGGTCGATACCGGCGTGCAGTGCACCCCAGCGGTAGCCGAAGCCCGAGGTGAACACGCCCTTGGTCGGCATCACGAACAGCGGCCGCTGAAGCCGGGCCTCGCGCTCTGCGCGTTCCTGGGCGAACGCCGCGCCCTTGGACAGTTCCTCGCTGTGCACGGATGCGTCAGCGACCGGCGCCACGGCGATGAGCTGCATCCCGCGCGGTGTGGTGACGCCGCCCTCGATCGGGGTCTTGTCGGCGGCCAGCACGGTCTGAGTGGTCGTCTCCGTCGCCGGCTGCACCGCGGTGTAGGCGGCGGCAGCGGCGGCGCCGGCAGCCATCGCAGCGATCATCACGCGGCCCTTGGCGGCGCTGGTCGGCTGGCGGCGGTGCTGCGGCGTGCGCGGCAGGATGTCGGTGATCTCGGTGTTGGTGAACATCGGCTGCTCGGCGCGGTCGCGGTCCCGTGTGGTGGCGAAATCGGTGGGAACCACGAGTCGCAGCGGGGTCAGGTCGTCAGCGTCATGCATGTCATCAAGTTCCGGGGAGTGCACCACTTGCGACTCGGTGTCGAAGGCGGAGTGCTCGCGGAAGTCTACGTCGCAGAGGTCACCGAACTCGTTAAAGGGGATTATGTCGGTGACGTCGACCCGTTCGGGATCAAAAGCCCTGGTCGCGGCGTCTGCGGCCCGATCATCCCCGGGGAGACCTGGATCCGTCCGATGCTGCCGCAAAACTGAATACCCCTCGTACCGTAACCAAAGCGTTATCTAGACCCCAGAGACGTTAACCAATCTCCAATGCGGGTGGCAACCGATGCGGCTATTCCTCAGGAGATTGTGAGTTGAATCACTTGGGCTCGTCGGTGAGATGTGCCACATGAGTGGTAGGCGGGGCTAGCGCCTTTCGCGCGTGTCGATACAGTTCCCCCGGAGCGACTTCCCCCACGCAACATCACCAAATTGTCAGCGCCGACCAGACAGTGAGCACATGGATCTCTTCGAATATCAGGCGAAGGAATTGTTCGCCAAGCACAACGTTCCCACCACCCCGGGCCGGGTCACCGACTCCCCGGCGGACGCCAAGGCCATCGCCGAGGAAATCGGTAAGCCCGTGATGGTCAAGGCCCAGGTCAAGGTGGGTGGCCGTGGTAAGGCCGGTGGCGTCAAGTACGCCGCCACCCCCGAGGACGCCTTCACCCACGCACAGAACATTCTCGGCCTGGACATCAAGGGCCACGTGGTGAAGAAGTTGCTGGTCGCCGAGGCCAGCGACATCGCCGAGGAGTACTACATCTCCTTCCTGCTCGACCGCTCCAACCGGACCTACCTGGCGATGTGCTCGGTCGAGGGCGGCATGGAGATCGAAGAGGTCGCCGCCACCAAGCCCGAGCGCCTCGCCAAGGTGCCCGTCGACGCCGTCAAGGGTGTCGACCTGGCGTTCGCCCGTTCGATCGCCGAGCAGGGCCATCTGCCCGCTGAGGTGCTCGACGCCGCGGCAGTGACCATCCAGAAGTTGTGGGAGGTCTTCGTCGGCGAGGACGCCACCCTGGTCGAGGTCAATCCGCTGGTGCGCACGCCCGACGATCAGATCCTGGCGCTGGACGGCAAGGTCACTCTCGACGCCAACGCCGACTTCCGCCAGCCCGGCCACGCCGAGTTCGAGGACCGCGACGCCACCGACCCGCTGGAGCTCAAGGCCAAGGAGAACGACCTCAACTACGTCAAGCTCGACGGCGCGGTCGGCATCATCGGTAACGGCGCCGGCCTGGTCATGTCCACCCTGGACGTGGTGGCCTACGCCGGTGAGAAGCACGGCGGCGTCAAGCCCGCCAACTTCCTCGACATCGGCGGCGGCGCGTCGGCCGAGGTGATGGCCAACGGCCTCGACGTCATCCTCGGCGACAGCCAGGTCAAGAGCGTGTTCGTCAACGTGTTCGGTGGCATCACCGCTTGCGACGCGGTGGCGAACGGCATCGTCGGTGCGCTCAAGAAGCTCGGCGACAGTGCCAACAAGCCGCTCGTCGTACGCCTCGACGGCAACAATGTCGAAGAGGGTCGCCGCATCCTCAATGAGGCCAACCATCCCCTGGTGATCCAGGCCGAGACCATGGACGCTGGCGCCGACAAGGCCGCCGAGCTGGCCAACAAGTAAGGGAGCCAACCACAATGTCTATCTTCCTGAACAAAGACAGCAAGGTCATCGTCCAGGGCATCACCGGCGGTGAGGGCACCAAGCACACCAAGCTGATGCTCAAGGCCGGTACCCAGGTCGTCGGTGGCGTCAACGCGCGCAAGGCCGGCACCACCGTGTCGCATGTCGACAAGGACGGCAACGACATCGAACTGCCGGTGTTCGGCAGCGTCGCCGAGGCCATCAAGGAGACCGGCGCCGACGTGTCGATCGCCTTCGTGCCGCCGGCGTTCTCCAAGGACGCCATCATCGAGGCCATCGACGCCGAGATCCCGCTGCTGGTGGTCATCACCGAGGGAATTCCGGTGCAGGACAGCGCCTATGCGTGGGCCTACAACGTCGACAAGGGCGAGAAGACCCGGATCATCGGCCCGAACTGTCCCGGCATCATCACCCCCGGTGAGTCGCTGGTCGGCATCACGCCGAACAACATCACCGGCAAGGGCCCGATCGGTCTGGTGTCGAAGTCCGGCACGCTGACCTACCAGATGATGTACGAGCTGCGCGACCTCGGTTTCTCCACCGCGATCGGCATCGGCGGCGACCCGGTCATCGGCACCACCCACATCGACGCGATCAAGGCCTTCGAGGAAGATCCGGAGACCAAGATCATCGTGATGATCGGCGAGATCGGCGGCGACGCCGAAGAGAAGGCGGGCGCCTACATCAAGGCCAACGTCTCCAAGCCGGTCGTCGGCTACGTCGCGGGCTTCACCGCTCCGGAGGGCAAGACGATGGGCCACGCCGGTGCCATCGTGTCCGACGGTGCCGGCACCGCCCAGGGCAAGAAGGAAGCCCTCGAGGCGGCCGGGGTCAAGGTCGGCAAGACGCCGTCGGAGACTGCCACTCTGGCCCGGGAAATCCTCAACAGCCTGTAATCGGCGGGGATCCTCCACCGCGAGTTCCACATCAGGGCTGTGATCCTCATCGGATCACAGCCCTGATGTCGATTTCGGCGCCAGCCGCGACTCAGACGCGACCGCCCAGGTGCTGGGCCAGGAAGCGTTCGACGGCGTGGTACATGTCGATTTGGTTGTCCGGGTTGACGAATCCGTGTCCCTCGTCGTCCTTGACCAGGTACTCCACCTCGACCCCGCGCTCGCGCAGCGCGTCGACCATGTTGTCGGATTCGGCCTTCACCACCCGAGAGTCGTTGGCGCCCTGGATAACCAGCAGCGGGGTTCGGATCTGGTCGACCCGGGTGATCGGCGAACGGGCGAGCATGTCGGCCTCTTGCGCCGGGTCGGACGGATCGCCGACGTAGCGATGCCAGTTGTTGGCCAGGAACGGCCGGGCGACCGTGGGTAGTGTCCGCATGAAGTTCGCCAGACTCGAGATGCCGACGTAGTCGATGGCCGCGGCGAAGACGTCCGGGGTGAAGGTCACACCGACCAGCGCCGCGTAGCCGCCGTAGGAGCCGCCGAAGATCGCCACCCGGTCCCGGTCTGCGACGCCCTGGCTCACCGCCCAGTCGACGGCGTCGATCAGATCGTCATGCATCGTGCCGGCGAACTCACCGATCGCCGCCGTGGTGAACGACTTGCCGTACCCGGTGGATCCGCGAAAGTTGACCTGCAGCACGGCATATCCGCGGTTGGCCAGGAACTGGACATCGGGTTGGAAACCCCAGCAGTCGCGTGCCCACGGGCCGCCGTGCACCAGCAGGACCATCGGCAGTCCGACCGGATCGACACCCACCGGCAGGGTCAGATACGAGTGCAGGTCCAGCCCGTCGCGTGAGGTGATGGTGACCGGTTGCATGGGCGCCAGTGCCTCGGGATCCAGGCGCGGATAGGGCCGGAACAGCAGCCGGCTCGCACCGGTGGAGTGATCGTAGAAGTAGGTGGCCCACGGGTCTCGGTCGTGGGTGAAGCTCACCACCCACCGTTGCCCGGTGGCGTCGGTGGACAACCCGGCGAGATCACCATCCGAGAGCGCGGCCAGATTGCCCAGCACGGCGGCGAATTCCGGATCCAGCGGGTGGATCACCTGACGCTCGCCGTAGTAGCGGGCACCGATCAGGTCACCGGTGGATCCACTGACGATCAGCGGGGAGGGCAGCACCGCCTGCGCGGCCAGATCGAAACTCGGGTGCTGATCAACCTCAGTCTCCTGGCCCGTCGCCACATCGACGCGCACCAGTCGTGTTCGATCACTGCCCTGACTGGATCCCAGCCACATCCCGGTACCGTCCGGGGTGACGACGACGGGGTACATGCCGACGGGGTAGTCGGCGCCGTCGTAAACCCTGATGGTGCGCAACGACTTCGTGTCGTGCTGCCACTGCGACAGCTCGACATCGCCCTCGGCGTTCAGCACCGAGGTGAACAACTCACCGTTCTGGCTGCAGAGCCACTGCACGACGGTGCCCGGATTCTGTGCCAGCAGAGTCAGTTCGCCCGAGGCGATGTCGAGTTCGTAGGCGTCGAAGAGTTCGGGGTTGCGGTTGTTGAGCTGGACGACGGCCTTGCCCGGACGTCCTTTGAGGAGCGTGAAATCGGCTCTGGCGCCGGGGAACGGGGTGAGGTCAACGGCCGGCGCGGCCGGGTCGGCGAGGTCGACGCGGAACACGTGCCAGTTCTCATCACCGCCGCCGTCCTGCATGTAGAGCAGCCAGCGCGAGTCGTGGGTCCAGCGGTAGATGTACACGCTGCGGGTGTCGTCGGCGGTGACACATCGCGCCGGTTCGGTGGCCTCGATGTCTTGTACCCACACGTTGAGCCGGTTGCGCCAGGGCGCCAGGTAGGCGATCCGGGTCCCGTCCGGCGAGATGGTCGCGCCGGCGCGTTCGGGTGGGCTGAAGAAGTCTTCGACGGTGATGAATTCGGGTAGCACTGGAATCCCTTCCCCATGATTACGACGTGCGTGGTCGACGGGCCTGCGCTGCTGAGGCTCGCGATCTGTATTGGGTTGGGGGAGTGGCGATATGGGGTCAGCGGGTCACCGGGCCGCCGAGGCGGCCGTTGGTCGCCTCGGTGATGGCCCGATCGATCAGCCCCAGCGCTTCGGCTTGGGTGACCGGTTTGCCCTCGACGATGACGGTTCTGCCGACGTCCTCGTCGATGACGCGGAACGCCCCGGTGACGGTGGCCGCACAGAGTCGTACGGTCAGATCGTCAGCGGGCAGGCCCAGGCGATCGGCGATCACCGGTAGGAGCCCGCGTTCCATCTCGTCGTGCACCATCAGATAGGCCGTGCGCAGTGCCGGTTCGGTCGCCGAGAGCGTGCCGATCCGCAACGCGGCGATCTCGTCCTCGATGTCCTGTGCCGACAGCGGGTATGTGACCGCGTCCGCGACGAGGTGCTCGATCAGGGACAGCTCGTGCGGCCAGCGTCGCGCCGAGGCCAGAAATCGTTCGGCCGTCTTGGCGAGCAATGGCTCGACGCAGCTCTCCTTCGTCCGGAAGTAGCGCCAGATCGTCCTCGTGGACAACCCCGCCGCGGCGGCGATGTCGTCGCCGCTCGTCGCGGAGACGCCACGATCCCAGAACAACGCTGCCGCCTTGCGCGACACGTCCAGTCGCGCCTGCGAAGGCTTGCCGCCGATGGCTTCGCCCCTTCTCCCCGTCCCTGTCACTTAGTGACACCACCACACTGTCACTAAGTGACAAGGCGGTCAAGGAAGTCGCGGGTTGGCGCAACAGGAACGTGTTCTATTAGCCTGTCGAACTATGGTCGATCCGCGCACACCCGTCATCGTCGGCGTCGGTCAGTTCACCGAGCGAGTCGACGACCCCGCCTACCGCGGCATGTCGTCGGTGGAACTGGCCACCGAGGCGGTTCGCGCCGCGCTCGCTGACACCGGCGCAGACGTCGCCGCAGTGGCCAAGGCGATCGAGGTGTTTGCCGGGCTGCGGCAGTTCGAGATCTGCTCGCCCTTCACCAAACCCGCCTTCGGATGCTCGGACAACTACGTGCGCTCGGTGGCTCGTCGCGTCGGCGCGGATCCCGCCCGTGCGGTGCTGGAGTCGATCGGCGGCAACAGCCCCCAGAAGCTGATGACAGAGTTCGCCGGCTTGATCGCCGCCGGTGACATCGAAGTGGCGTTGCTCCTCGGTTCCGAGCCGGGTTCCACCGAGAAGTACTACGCGAACCGCGACGACAAGCCGGACTTCACCGAGACGGTCGGCGGCCAACTCGAGGATCGCGGGTACGGCTACGAGCAGTACATGAGCGAATACACCGCCAACCACGGGTTGACCGGCGCGCCCGTCCAGTACGGATTGCTCGACAACGCCAGGCGGGCCCGTCTCGGACGCGGTGTCGCCGACTACCGCCTCGACATGGCCGAGCTGTTCGCGCCGTTCTCGAAAGTCGCTGCCAAGAACCCGTTTTCGTTCTCACCGGTGGAGCGCTCGGTCACCGAGCTGATCACTGTCACCGAACAGAACCGAATGATCTGCGACCCCTACCCCCGGTTGATGGTGGCTCGTGACCAGGTGAACCAGGGCGCCGCCGCGCTGATCATGTCGGTGGATGCGGCCCGCCGTCTCGGGGTGCCCGAGGAGAAGTGGGTCTATCTGCACGGGCACGCAGACCAGACCGAGCAGGATCTGCTGGACCGCGTCGACGTCAGCATCAGTAACGCGGCGAAACAGTCGGTGGCAGAAGCACTTCGGGTCGCCGGAATCGGTATCGACGAGGTCAGCACCTTCGACCTCTACAGCTGCTTCCCCTTCCCGGTCTTCGCGGTGTGTGATGCGTTCGGATTGGCAACCGACGACCCGCGTGGGTTCACCCTCACTGGCGGTCTGCCGTTCTTCGGCGGTCCCGGCAACAGCTACTCGTTGCATGCAATCGCCGAGACGGTCGCCGAAATGCGGGACAAGCCAGGCGCGTTCGGCTTGGTGGGTGCCAATGGCGGCGTGATGAGCAAGTACTCCACCGGTGTGTACTCGACCTCGCCCGTCGACTGGACGCCCGATCG
This sequence comes from Mycobacterium sp. NBC_00419, assembly GCF_036023875.1. Classification (NCBI taxonomy): domain Bacteria; kingdom Bacillati; phylum Actinomycetota; class Actinomycetes; order Mycobacteriales; family Mycobacteriaceae; genus Mycobacterium; species Mycobacterium sp. NBC_00419. Next base: position 1,845,977 of record NZ_CP107931.1, on the reverse strand, counting down.
CAGCAAGGCGTTGCAGGCAGACATCGCCGCGCTGCCGACGGTGGCCGTCACCCGCAACGCCGACGGTCCCGGCGTCATCGAGACATACTCGGTGCGGTACGACTGGCCCGAACGCACCGGCGTCATCATCGGCCGGCTTGGAGCCGACGACAGCCGGTTCATGGCCCTGACCACCGACGCGGACCTGGTGGCACTGATGTCAGACGGTGACCCGCTGGGTGCGGCCATCACCGTCACGTCCGGTGCGGACGGGGTGAACCGGGCCGTGCTGGGTTAGGCGAGCGCGCTGAGCTTGCCCGCCAGCCGCTCGACGTACGCACTCACCTCGTCGGCGGATTTGTCCGGCAGTCCGAACAGCACCTCGGTCACGCCGATCTCGCGCCAGTGCTCGAGCTTCTCGGGAACCGGCTTGTAGTCCAGCGCCACGATCTGCGGGGCACCATCGCGCCCGGCGGCGGCCCAGGTGTCATGCAGCAGCTGCACCGGGGCGTCGATGTCGAAGTCGCGCGGGGTGGTGATCCAGCCGTCAGCGTGGCGGGAGATCCACTTGAAGGTGTTCTCGGTGCCGCCGGCGCCCACCAGAACCGGGATGTGCGACTGCACCGGCTTGGGCCACGCCCAGCTCGGTCCGAAGTTCACGAACTCGCCCTCGTAGGACGCCTCTTCCTGGGTCCACAGCGCGCGCATGGCCTCGATGTACTCGCGCAGCACCGTGCGCCTGCGGTTGGGCGGCACGTGGTGATCGAGCAACTCGTCGGTGTTCCAGCCGAAGCCGACACCGAGGCTCACCCGTCCGCCCGACAGATGATCAAGTGTGGCAATCGATTTCGCCAGTGTGATCGGGTCGTGCTCGACGGGCAGTGCGACGGCGGTGGACAGCCGGACCCTGGAGGTCACCGCGGCCGCGGTGCCCAGGCTCACCCACGGATCCAGCGTGCGCATGTAGCGGTCGTCGGGCAGCGTCTCGTCACCGGTGCTCGGGTGCGCGGCCTCCCGTTTGACCGGGATGTGGGTGTGCTCCGGTACGTAGAACGTCTGGAAGCCGTGGTCATCGGCGAGTTTGGCGGCCGCGGCCGGGGTGATGCCGCGGTCGCTGGTGAACAGCACAAGCCCGTAATCCATGCCGAGAATTAGAACGAGTTCCAATCGTCGGGGCAAGGCCGGGTCCCGATCGCGACACTGAACTCTGGGAGAGTTAAACCGGTGACGGGTTCGGGCAGCGTGGCGAACATGGCACACCGTGACGACCGAACGTATTGCAGACCAAGTGAAATTCGCCTACTGGGTGCCCAACGTCAGTGGTGGGCTGGTGACCAGTGATATCGAGCAGCGCACCGACTGGAACTACGAGTACAACGCGAAGCTGGCGCAGACCGCGGAGAACAACGGCTTCGAGTACGCGTTGAGCCAGGTGCGCTACGAGGCGAGTTACGGCGCGGAGTTCCAGCACGAGTCGACCAGCTTCAGCCTGGCGCTGCTGTTGGCGACCCAGCGGCTCAAGGTCATCGCCGCAGTGCACCCGGGATTGTGGCATCCAGCCGTGCTGGCCAAGCTCGGTGCGACCGCCGATCACCTCTCCGGTGGACGCTTCGCCATCAACGTGGTCTCGGGCTGGTTCAAAGACGAGTTCACCCACTTGGGTGAGCCGTGGCTCGAGCATGACGAGCGCTACCGGCGCAGCGCGGAATTCCTGCAGGTGATCCGCAAGATCTGGACCGAGGACAACGTCGACTTCCGCGGCGACTTCTACCGCATCCACGACTTCACCCTCAAGCCCAAGCCGCTCAACACCGAGGCGCGTCCCAATCCTGAACTGTTCCAAGGCGGCAACTCCACCGCGGCGCGACGCAACGGCGGCTACTACTCCGACTGGTACTTCTCCAACGGCAAGGACTTCGACGGCGTCACCGAGCAGGTCGTCGAGGTCCGTGACCACGCCCGCGACGCCGGCCGGGAGGTCCGCTTCGGTCTCAACGGCTTCATCATCGCCCGCGACACCGAGAAAGAAGCCAAGGAGACGCTGCGCGAGATCATTGCCAAGGCCAACAAACCCGCCGTCGAAGGCTTCAAGTCGGCTGTTCAGCAAGCCGGCAGCTCCACCGGTGACAAGCGTGGGATGTGGGCCGACTCCAGCTTCGAAGACCTCGTGCAGTACAACGACGGCTTCCGCACCCAGCTGATCGGTACCCCCGAACAGATCGCCGAACGCATCGCCGCCTACCGCAAACGCGGTGTCGACCTCATCCTCGGCGGCTTCCTGCACTTCCAGGAAGAGATCGAGTACTTCGGCGCCAAGGTGCTGCCCCTGGTCCGCGAAATCGAAGCAGCCGAGAGCGATTCGGTGGGGGCCCCGTTGCTGGCCTCCGCCTGAGTCCTGCGGGCAGTTTGCCAACTGCCTGTGTGACACGCCGATGGTCGCCGCCCCCGCGGCGCTGTGCGCTAGCGTTGATGATCGGACTGGCCCCCGGGCCGGTTCGAGTGCCACAACCGACGCAGCGCCGCAGGGGAGCGCGGCGTGACAAGGCTGGAGGAGAGGCCATGACTTACCCGCCCAACAACCCGGGCTACCCGCCCACGCAGCCGCAAGGCGCGTACGGGGTGACCGGGCCGTCGTTCGCGCAGGGCGAGCCCGGACCCAGCAAGCTGCCGTTCTATCTGACGATCGCCGTAGTTGTCGCCGGGCTGGCCGCCTACTTGGCCAGCTTCGGCCCGGTGTTCACCGTCACCGCCGAACTCGGCCCGTTCGGCGGAGCCGAACTCACCGGAAGCGGCGGTGGCTATCCGGTCATCGCGGCGGTCCTGGCCGCCTTGCTGGCTGCGGTCAGCCTGGTGCCCAAGGCCAAGCCCTACACCGCGGTCGTCGCGGCGGTATCGGTTCTCGCCGTGCTGCTGGTGATCGCCCAGGTGGTCAGCAAGCCGAGCGGTTTCTCGATCGGCTGGGCACTGTGGCTGGTGCTCGCCTTCACCATTCTCGAGGCCATTGCCGCAGTAGCCGCGCTCCTGCTCGAGGCCGGGGTCATCACCGCGCCGGCGCCGCGGCCCCGCTACGAGCAGTACGGCCAGTACGGTCCGCCCCCCGGTGGCTACTACGGCCAGCCCGGCCCGCAGGGACCCGCGCAGCGTCCCTACCCGCCGCAGTACGGCAGCGGATACCCGTCGGGACCGCCGACCGGCGGTTTCTCCGGGCCCGGACCGCAGAATGGTCCGCCCACCCCGCCCACCGGATTCCCCAGTTTCAGCCCGCCGCCGTCGGTCGGGTCAGGTCAGCAGCAGCCGGCGCCCGGGCAGCCCGGTCAGCAGTCACAGGCGCCGTCATCGTCGCCGTCATCGGGCCCGACACCGTCCTAACCGGGTGCGCCTCGCGCGCTCCGGATAACCAGCGCGACCAGTGACGCGAATGGAAGACCAGCGGCCCGTCGGCGCGCGCCAGGCGCGTGACCTGGTTCGGGTCGCATTCGGGCCGTCGGTGGTCGCCCTGGTGGTCATCACCGCGGTGACCTTGATGCAACTCGTCATCGCCAACAGCGATATGACCGGCACGCTGGGTGCGGTGGCCAGTATGTGGCTGGCCGTGCACCAGGTGCCGATCTCGATCGCCGGTCATCAGATCGGGATGCTCCCGCTGCTGCCGGTGCTGCTGATGGTGTGGGGTACCGCGCGCACGACTGCCCAGGCGACCTCGCCGCGGGCGTCATGGTTCGTGATCCGCTGGATCGCCGCCTCCGCGCTCGGCGGGCCCCTGCTGATCGCTGCGATCGCCCTGGCAGTCATCCACGACGCCTCCTCGGTGATCACCGACCTGCAGACGCCGAGCGCGTTGCGGGCGTTCTCCGGGGTACTGGCGGTGCACGCTGTCGGCGCGCTGATCGGGGTGGGCTCGCAGGTGGGCTGGCGGGCGCTGCGATCGGCCGGGCTGCCGATGTGGCTGGGCGACACCGTCCGTGCCGCGCTTGCCGGGATCCTCGCGCTGTTCGGCCTATCGGCGGCGGTGACGGCCGCATCACTGGTGGTGCATTGGGGCACCATGCACGAACTGTTCGCGATCACCGATTCGGTGTTCGGCCAGCTGAGTCTGACGGTGCTGTCCGTGCTGTACGCGCCCAATGTGATCGTCGGGACCTCGGCGGTGGCCGTCGGCTCCAGCGCACACATCGGCTTCGCGACGTTCAGTTCCTTCACGGTGTTCGGCGGTGACATTCCGGCGGTGCCGATCCTGGCCGCGGTACCCACCCCGCCGCTGGGACCGGTGTGGGTGGCGTTGCTGATCGTCGGTGCCGCTGCCGGTGTCGCGGTGGGACAGCAGTGTGCCCGCCGGCCGTTGCCGCTGCCTGCGGCGCTGGGCAAGCTGGCGGTGGCCGCGGTGCTGTCGGCGGTGACGATGGCGCTGCTCGGCTACGCCGGCGGCGGCAAGCTGGGCAACTTCGGCGATGTCGGTGTCGACCAGTCGACGTTCGGCCCCGGAGTGTTCTTCTGGTTCTTCCTCGTCGGTGGCCTGACCGTCGTGATGTCCGGCGGTGTGATCCGGCGGCCCAGGCGCGTCGCGCCGCCGGTGCCGATTGCCGTGCCGGAAGGTGAGCTGGCGGGTGATCCGGCCAGTGAGCCGATGACGGAGCCGATCGTGTTCGGCGAGCCCGCCGACGTCGAGGACCTGGCGCTGCTCCCTGACGACGTGGACGGAGGGTTCGAACCGGAACCCGAGGTCGAGGCCGCGCCCGAACCCGAACCCGAGCCCGAGCGGGAGCCGGCTGTGCCGGCGCGGCCGGTGCGCCCCGCCCCCGACCTGGAAGACGTCGAGGACCTGATGGTCGTCGACGACGATCTCGAGGCCGACGAGCCCCGGCCCCCGCGAGACTGAGCTCACGCCGACAACGTGCGAGTAGCGGCCTGCGTGACGTCAATCTCGCGGTGATCAGCCGGGTGCCCGGTCTCGTCGGTGGCCCATCACCGTTAGGCTCATCGCCGTGCAGCATCCCCTTCGCATCCCGGCCAGCGCGCCGGCTCGCGTCGTTGTCCTGGCCTCCGGGACCGGGACGCTGCTGCAGTCCCTGCTGGACTCCGCGGTCGGGGACTACCCGGCCCGCATCGTGGCGGTCGGCGTCGACCGCGACTGCCGTGCCGTGCAGATCGCGCAGGCCGCCGGGATCCCCGCCTACTGCGAACGCCTCGGCGACCACCCGGACCGCTCTAGCTGGGACGCCGCGATCGCCGATGCCACCGCCGCCCACCAGCCCGACCTCATCGTGTCGGCGGGATTCATGAAAATCCTTGGCCCCGAATTTCTTTCGCGATTCATCGGCCGGGTGGTCAATACCCACCCCGCGTTGCTGCCCGCTTTCCCCGGTGCGCACGCCGTGCCGGATGCGCTGAACTACGGGGTCAGGGTCACCGGGTGCACCGTGCATCTGGTGGACGCCGGCATGGACACTGGGCCGATCCTGGCTCAGGAGGCGGTCGAGGTTCTCGACAGCGACGATGAAGACACGTTGCACGAACGCATCAAGATCGTCGAACGACGATTGCTGGTGGACGTGCTGGCCGCGGTGGCAACCCGCGGTGTGACCTGGATTGGCAGAAAGGCGACCATAGGATGACGTCGGGGACATTGATCGGCAAGAGACCGATCCGGCGCGCGCTGATCAGCGTGTACGACAAGAGCGGGCTGATCCCGCTGGCGCAGGGTCTGCACGAGGCAGGCGTGGACATCGTTTCCACCGGTTCGACAGCGAAAACTATTGCCAGCAAGGGCATTCCGGTCACCCCGGTCGAGACGGTCACCGGTTTCCCCGAGGTGCTCGACGGCCGGGTCAAGACCCTGCACCCGCATATCCACGCCGGCCTGCTCGCCGACACCCGCAACGCCGAGCACGTGCAGGCGCTGGAGAAGCTCAACATCGAGCCGTTCGACCTCGTCGTGGTCAACCTCTACCCGTTCAGCGAGACGGTCGACTCCGGGGCCGAGATCGACGAATGCGTCGAGCAGATCGACATCGGCGGGCCGTCGATGGTCCGCGCGGCCGCCAAGAACCACGCCAGTGTTGCCGTCGTGGTCGACCCCCTCGGCTACGACGGGGTGCTGGCGGCAGTGCGCGCCGGTGGCTTCACCCTGACCGAGCGCAAGAAGCTGGCGTCACTGGCCTTCCGGCACACCGCCGAGTACGACGTCGCGGTCGCCAGCTGGATGGGGTTCACCCTGGCCCCCGAGGAGGGCGACGCACCGCCGTTCCTGCCGCCGTGGTTCGGCCGCACCTGGCGCCGCACCTCGCTGCTGCGCTACGGCGAGAACCCGCATCAGCAGGCCGCGCTCTACAGCGACGACGTCGGCTGGCCCGGCCTGGCCCAGGCCGAGCAGTTGCACGGAAAAGAGATGTCCTACAACAACTTCACCGACGCCGACGCCGCGTGGCGAGCCGCCTTCGACCACGAGCAGATCTGCGTGGCGATCATCAAGCACGCCAACCCGTGCGGTATCGCGATCTCGCACACGTCGGTGGCCGACGCCCACCGCAAGGCCCACGAGTGTGATCCACTGTCCGCGTTCGGCGGGGTGATCGCGGCCAACACCGAAGTGACGGTGGAGATGGCCGAGTTCGTCTCGGAGATCTTCACCGAGGTCATCATCGCGCCGGCCTACGAGCCCGGTGCGGTGGAGGTGCTGGCGCGCAAGAAGAACATTCGCGTCCTGGTCGCCGCCGAGCCGCCCGTCGACGGGGTGGAGATCCGCCAGATCAGCGGCGGGCTGCTGATGCAGGAGCGCGACAGCATCAACGCCCCGGGTGACGACCCGGCCAACTGGACGCTGGCCACCGGCACCGTGGCGGATGCGCCGACTCTCTCCGATCTGGCATTCGCCTGGCGTACCTGCCGCGCGGTCAAGTCCAACGCGATCGTCATCGCCGCCGACGGCGCCACGGTCGGCGTGGGCATGGGCCAGGTCAACCGGGTCGATGCGGCCCGGTTGGCCGTCGAGCGCGGCGGGGACCGGGTACGCGGCGCTGTCGCGGCCAGCGACGCCTTCTTCCCGTTCCCCGACGGACTGGAGACGCTGACCGCAGCCGGGGTCAAGGCGATCGTCCATCCCGGCGGCTCGATGCGCGACGAACTGGTCACCGAGGCCGCCGCCAAGGCGGGAATCACGTTGTATCTCACCGGCGCCCGGCATTTCGCGCACTGAGATCCGGCTGATGACCCCGCGGGTGGTGCTGGTCGCGGCGACGGCCCTGGTGCTGCTCACCTCGTGCACCCGGGTGGTCGACGACGCCCGCGGGTTCGCTGCGCCGAACATGGGCAGCGCTGGTGCCACGGCCGCCGACTGCACCTCGGTCGACGTCCCGCTGACCACGATTCCCAGCCAGGATCGGGACGAGCCGGTGCTCAAGGTCCCGCAGCCGGCCGGCTGGGAGCGCGTGCGGATGATGGACTCCGAGCTGATCCGCTACACCATGCGCAACACCGATCTGGTCAGTGCCGGCTTCGCGCCGACGGCGGTGGTCACCTTGGAGAGCAGACCCGGTTTGATCGAGCCCAACGACGTGTTCGACGCGCAGCGCAAGGGTCTGCGCTCCGGTATCGGCGCCCGGGACATGCAGTCGGCCAAGACCACGCTGTGCGGTCTGCCCGCCGAGATGGTCGACTACGAGATGCCCTCGGTGGGCGGCCTGCCACCCCACCCGGCGCGGGTGCTGTGTGCGGTGCTGCAGACCGACGGCCGGACCTTTGCCATGACACTGACCGTGCAGAGCGCAGACCCCGGCAACCCCACATATCAGCGTGATGCCGAGACGATCCTGACCGGATTCCAGATGCTCTCGCCCGCTTAGCAGGCCAACCGTCACGCACGGGTAAGGAGGTAGCAGGTGCCTGCGGGCGACGGCAGTCGTAGCGTGGAGGCGTGACGTCACCTGACAACCTGCCCCGCACCCTTGGTGAACTGCGTGCCTCCGGCCATCGTGAGCGCAGCGTCAAGGAGGAACTCCGGGAGAACCTGCTTGCTGCGCTGGCCGAAGGCCACGACATCTGGCCAGGCATTTTCGGCTTCGAGGACACCGTCATCCCGCAGCTCGAGCGGGCGCTGATCGCCGGGCACGACTTCGTGATGCTCGGCGAGCGGGGTCAGGGCAAGACGCGCATCCTGCGCTCGCTGGTCAACCTGCTCGACGAGTGGACGCCGGTGATCGCCGGCGCCGAGCTCGGCGAGCACCCCTATTCGCCGATCACCCCGGAATCGATCCGCCGTGCCGCGGACTCCGGCGACGACCTGCCGGTGACCTGGCGTCATCGCAGCGAGCGCTACACCGAGAAGCTGGCCACCCCGGACACCAGCGTGGCCGACCTGGTCGGCGACATCGACCCGATCAAGGTTGCCGAAGGCCGCACGCTGGGCGACCCGGAGACCATCGCGTTCGGCCTGATCCCGCGGTCACACCGCGGCATCGTCGCCGTCAACGAGCTGCCCGACCTCGCCGAGCGCATCCAGGTCTCGATGCTCAACGTGATGGAGGAGCGCGACATCCAGGTCCGCGGCTACACCCTGCGGCTGCCGCTGGACGTGCTCGTCGTCGCCAGCGCCAACCCGGAGGACTACACCAACCGCGGGCGCATCATCACTCCGCTCAAGGACCGGTTCGGTGCCGAGATCCGTACCCACTATCCGCGTGAGCTGGACGCCGAAGTCGGCGTCATCACCCAGGAAGCGCACCTCTCGGCGCAGGTTCCGGCCTACCTGATGCAAATCGTTGCGCGCTTCGCCCGGTACCTTCGCGAGTCCAACTCCGTCGACCAGCGCTCCGGGGTCTCGGCGCGCTTTGCCATCGCGGCCGCCGAGACGGTCGCCGCCTCGGCACGGCACCGCGGCGCGGTGCTCGGCGAGGACGACCCGGTGGCCCGGGTGGTCGATCTGGGCACGATCATCGACGTGCTGCGCGGCAAGCTCGAATTCGAGTCCGGCGAGGAGGGCCGCGAACAGGCGGTTCTCGAGCACCTGCTGCGCCGCGCGACCGCCGACACCGCCCAGCGGGCGCTCGGCGGCATCGACGTCGGCCCGCTGGTGTCGGCGGTCGAGGGCGGTTCAGCGGTGACCACCGGTGAGCTGGTGTCGGCCAAGGACGTGCTGGCCGCGCTTCCCGATCTGCCGGTCATCGAAGCGATCGCCGAGCGGCTCGGTGCCGAATCCGACGGTCAGCGCGCCGCCGCCCTCGAATTGGCGCTCGAGGCGCTGTATCTGGCCAAGCGCATCGACAAGGTGACCGGCGAGGGTGAAACCGTCTATGGCTAAACCCCGGCACGGGCACGACTCCCGGTACTCGCCGTACACCGGGGGCCCCGATCCGCTGGCCCCGCCGGTGGACCTGCGTGAGGCGCTCGAACAGATCGGCCAGGACGTCATGGAGGGCACCTCGCCGCGCCGTGCGCTGTCCGAGCTGCTGCGTCGCGGGACCCCGAACATGCGCGGCGCCGACCGGCTGGCCGCCGAGGCCAACCGTCGGCGGCGAGAGTTGTTGAACCGCAACAACCTTGACGGGACGTTGCAGGAGATCAAGAAACTGCTCGACGAGGCCGTGCTAGCCGAGCGCAAAGAACTCGCGCGGGCACTCGACGACGACGCCAGGTTCTCCGAGCTGCAGATCGAATCGCTGTCCCCGTCGCCGGCCAAGGCGGTACAGGAGCTGTCCGACTACGACTGGCGCAGCCCCGAGGCCCGCCAGAAGTACGAGCAGATCAAGGATCTGCTCGGCCGCGAGATGCTCGACCAGCGGTTCGCCGGCATGAAGGAGGCGCTGGAGAACGCCACCGACGAGGACCGCCAAGCCGTCAACGAGATGCTCGACGACCTGAATGACTTGCTGGACAAGCACTCTCGCGGGGAAGACGGCCCCGAAGATTTTCAGAACTTCATGAGCAAGCATGGCCAGTACTTCCCGGAGAATCCGAAGAATGTCGAGGAGCTGCTGGACTCACTGGCCAAGCGCGCCGCGGCGGCTCAGCGGTTCCGCAACAGCCTGACCCCTGATCAGCGCGCCGAACTGGATGCCCTGGCCCAGCAGGCATTCGGCTCACCGCAGCTGATGAACGCGCTCAACCGGCTCGACGGCCATCTGCAGGCCGCTCGGCCGGGCGAGGACTGGAACGGCTCCTCGGAGTTCTCCGGCGAGAACCCGCTGGGCATGGGGGAGGGTGCGCAGGCGCTCTCCGATATCGCCGAACTCGAGCAGCTCGCCGAGCAGCTGTCGCAGAGCTACGCCGGGGCAACCATGGACGACGTCGACCTCGACGCGCTGGCCCGCCAGCTCGGCGACCAGGCCGCCATCGACGCCCGCACGCTGGCCGACCTCGAACGCGCACTGATGAACCAGGGCTTCCTGGACCGCGGCTCGGACGGGCAGTGGCGGCTGTCGCCGAAGGCGATGCGTCAGCTGGGCCAGGCCGCGCTTCGGGATGTGGCACAGCAGCTTTCCGGGCGCCATGGCGATCGGGCCACCCGCCGGGCCGGTGCGGCCGGTGAGCTCACCGGTGCCACCCGGCCGTGGGCGTTCGGTGACACCGAGCCGTGGAACGTGACACGGACGCTGACCAACGCGGTGCTGCGCCGGGCCGGCACCGGAGGGCAGGAGCGAAGCGACCGGGGAATTAGCGCCGGCGTCGTCGGCGGGCCGCTGCGCATCGCCGTCGACGACGTCGAGGTGTCGGAGACCGAAACCCGCACCCAGGCCGCGGTCGCACTGCTGGTCGACACCTCGTTCTCGATGGTGATGGAGAACCGGTGGCTGCCGATGAAGCAGACTGCGCTGGCCCTCAACCATCTCGTCAGCACCCGGTTCCGGTCCGACGCGCTGCAGATCATCGCCTTCGGCCGCCACGCCAGAACCGTCACCGCTGCCGAGCTGACCGGACTGGAAGGCGTCTACGAGCAGGGCACCAACCTGCACCATGCGCTGGCGCTGGCGGTCCGACATCTGCGCAGGCACCCGAACGCTCAGCCGGTAGTGCTCGTGGTCACCGACGGTGAGCCGACCGCGCACCTCGAAGACTTCGACGGCCGCGGGTCGTCGGTGTTCTTTGACTACCCGCCGCACCCGCGGACCATCGCCCACACTGTGCGCGGGTTCGACGAGGTCGCCCGGCTCGGCGCGCAGGTGACAATTTTCAGGTTGGGGAACGATCCCGGGCTGGCCCGTTTCATCGATCAGGTTGCTCGCCGAGTCGAGGGCAGGGTGGTCGAACCCGATCTTGATGGGCTCGGTGCTGCGGTTGTCGGCGACTATCTACGGTCGCGTAGACGGCGCCGCTGAGCTGGCTCGAACAGTCGCTCAGCAAACAACGTGATTGTTTCGCCGTGTTTCCACCCGTCACAGCGGGTCGCGGAGAGCGTGGCAAACATCGAGGTTATTAACGCCACTGTTCGATGGCATGCAATTCTAGCGAACACGTGGGACGTGCTGGTTGGGGCACGGTACCAAGGAAGTCGTTCGGCAACGCGCGGGGTGTCGAACCTATGTAATTGCTGTGACGGGTGAGAAACTTGCCTGCTACCCATTTCCCTGGTTCCGCTTGCTAGACGGCAAACAGCCCCTTAGTATTCATCAGGATCTTCTAAGTTTCGTATCAGCAAAGCATCGAGTTCGTCACGACCTTGGCGAACCCGCACAGCAAGGGGAATCAGCAATGGCGTCACGAACTCGGCCAATCGTCATGACGGGAGTCGCGCTCGCCAGCGCCGCGGCCGTCGTCGCCGCAGTGCCGGCGATCGTTCCTTCTCACGATGTCGCGGTGGCATCATCGTCACCCGCACCGCTCGCGCTTTCGACAGCGAAATACGAGCTGACCTCGATCAGCGAGATCACGCTGCAGGGCATCAACGATGCCTACTGGTTCGGCTGGGGCGGCTTCCTTCCCGCGACCGGTGATCCCTACGGTTACGACACCAGCAGCCCCATCTACGTCAGCGGCCTGTCGGGTGTCCTCTACTACGCCATCGACTGCGCGACCTCGAATACCTGCACGAGCAACGAGGGCAGCAGCGGCCTGACCCTGGACAACTACTTCTTCGAGGCCGGCGGCCTGCCCGCAGTTCTCGACGTGGCGGTCAACAAGGTCTTCGGCGTGGGCTCCGTCCCCGGCCTGCTCGCCGACTCGATCTTCAAGTACGGCGTGACCAACGTCGTCAACTCGCTGCTCTACTCGGCTGCCCAGGCGTTGCCGAAGATCACGCTGGGACCGATCACCGTCGGCGCCGGCATCCTGGCGGGTCTGTTCCTCTACGGTGCCACCCCGGATGGCAGCTTCGACTACGGGACTCCGGGCCTGTCGGCGGTGCTGAGCTACATCGTCACCTCGATCAGCGACGCTCTGCCGTCAGCGGCTGCCACGACTGCGGCGGCCACCAAGACCGCCACCGCGCTGTCGGCAACGGCCACCACGGAGACCGCGACCACCGGTGACACCAAGTCGGCGGAGACGACCACCGAGGCCGAGACCGCCACCGAGGCGGCCCCGAAGGCCACCGGCGGCTTCAAGAAGGAGACCGAGGCGGCGACCACCGACTCGGTCGCTACCGCGGCCGCCACCACCGAGGCCACTACCGAGGCAGCACCGTCGACCGACACCACCACGTCGACCGACACCACCACCACCACGACCGACACCACGGACGCCAGCACCGGCACACTGCCGAAGGCGACCCCGACGGTCAAGGCCCCGAAGACGGCCAAGTCGGAGAACCCGCTGGCCAAGATCGGCCAGAAGATCTCCGATGCGATCTCGGGCAAGAAGGAATCGAAGTCGGATTCCAGCTCCTCGAGCGATTCGGGCAGCGGCGGCTCCGGCTCGGCCGGCGGCAGCGCCAAGGGCTGACAACCAGCACAACAACGACGGCCCCTTCCGGTTGGAAGGGGCCGTCGTTGTGTGTGGCTAGCTGTGTGTGTGGCTAGGTGGCCGTCGGGTCGGATGTTCCGGTCTTGCGGTTCTTGCGCTTGACGCCGACCCCGCCCCACAGTGAGAAGCCGCGGATGGTGACCTTCGGTGCCCCGGGTGTGCCGTGCTCCTCGACGTTGTGGTCGAAGCCGCCCATCACCCCGACGCCACGAACTTCGACGTTGACCTCCGGCGGCAGCAGGATCGTCTGTCCGCCCATGATCGAGTAGGCGTGGATCTCAACATCGGTCGAGGTGAAGTCGGCATACCGCAGATCGACCACACCGCCGCCGAACAGCGTGAAGGTCGTCATCCGGCCGGGCACGTTCCACCGGCCGCGCCGTTCGAACCCGCTGAGGATCGCCAGCAGCAGAGTCGAGGGGGCCGGCCGGCCCGAACCGGGCCGTCGTGAGGATTCGGGCGCGCCGGGCAGGTCGTCGGTGAGCCGTTCGAGGTCTTCGTACGTCGTCGCGGCGTAGGCCTGGGCCAGCCTGCGCTCGTATTCGGTGATATCGAGACGGCCCTGGGCTGCGGCGTCGCCGAGCAACTGCGCGACCTGGATGCGGTCAGCGTCGGCGGCACGCGTCGATGCGTCCCGCGGTGTCGAGTTGCTCATCGCATACGAGGGTACGACTCTGCTTCACAACCGCAAGAGTGTTCGCCCAACTGTCATAGGAGCGTTCTATTGCAGCCAGCGCGGCGGGCGCTTCTGCAGGAACGCCAGCATCCCCTCGCGAGCTTCGTCGGAGACGAACAGCCGCGCTGATTCCGTTGCCAGCCGCTGTGCGTCGCGGTCGAAACCGGCCAGGACTTCGGCCGTGATCAACGCCTTCGACGCGGCCAGACCCTGTGGCGAGCCCTTGGCCAGATCCGCAACCAGTCCGGCGACGGCCGCCTCGACGTCGTCCGCCGCGACGGTGACGAGCCCGATCTCGGCGGCCTGCGCGGCGGTGAACGTCTCACCCGTCAGGTAGTACCGGGCGGCCGCCCGCGCCGACAGTTTCGGCAGCAGGGTCAGCGAGATGATCGCCGGTGCCACGCCGATGCGCGCCTCGGTCAGGGCGAACGTGGCCCGTGGGCCTGCGACGGCGATATCGCACGCCCCGACCAGCCCCATACCGCCGGCCCGGACGTGACCGTCGACGGCAGCCACCACCGGCCGCGGCGACTCGACGATCGCGCGCAGCACCGCGGCCAGCTCGTGGGCCCGTGCGGCGGTGGTCTCGAACGGATCGCCGCCAGAAGCCTCGCTCAGGTCCGCGCCGGCGCAGAACGTGCCACCGGTGTGGCCGAGCACCACCACGCGCACCGCCGGGTCGTCAGCGGCATTGCGTAACCCGTCGTGCAGCTGCTCGACCAGTCGCGCCGACAACGCATTGCGGTTGTGCGGCGAGTCCAACGTCAGCCGGGCGACGTGCCCGCCTGTCTCATCGGGTCCCGCGTAGGCAACGAGGGTGTCCACGGGCGGATCAGTACGACCGCGGCAGGCCCAGCGAGGTCTGCGCCACGAAGTTGAGGATCATCTCCCGGCTGACCGGCGCGATGCGCGACAGCCTTGAGGCGGTGAGCATCGCCGCGATGCCGTACTCCTGGCTCAGCCCGTTGCCGCCGTGGGACTGCACAGCCTGGTCGACAGCGCGGGTGGAGGATTCACCCGCGGCGTACTTCGCCATGTTCGCCGCCTCGGCCGCCCCGGCGTCGTCGCCGGCGTCGTAGAGGGCGGCCGCCTTCTGCATCATCAGCTTGGCCAGCTCGAGTTCGATGTGGGCCGCCGCCAACGGGTGCGCGATACCTTGGTGCGCGCCGATCGGGGTCTTCCACACCTGGCGGGTCTTGACGTATTCGGCGGCCTTGGTCAGCGCGAGCCGGCCCATGCCGACCGCGCTGGCCGCACCCATGATCCGTTCCGGGTTCAGGCCCGCGAACAACTGCGCGATCGCGGCGTCCTCGGCGCCGACCAGAGCGTCGGCGGGAAGCCGCACCTCGTCGAGGAACACCTGGAACTGGCTCTCCGGCATGACGAGTTCCATCGGGATCTTGGTGTAGCTGAGCCCGGGGGTGTCGATGGGCACGACGAACAGTGCCGGGCGCAGGTTGCCGGTTTTCGCTTCCTCGGTGCGGCCGACGACCAGCAGCGCCTGGGCCTGATCCACCCCGGAGATCCACACCTTCTGTCCGGACAGGATCCAGTCGCTGCCGTCGCGGCGCGCGGTGGTGGTGATGCGGTGCGAGTTCGATCCGGCATCGGGCTCGGTGATGGCGAACGCCATGGTGATCGAGCCGTCGGCGATCCCGGGCACCCAGCGCTTCTTCTGCTCGTCGGTGCCGAACTTGGCGATGATGGTGCCGTTGATCGCCGGGGAGACCACCATCATCAGCAGCGGGCAGCCCGCCGCGGACAGTTCCTCCATCACCAGCGACAGCTCGTACATGCCGGCGCCGCCGCCACCATACTCTTCGGGCAGGTTCACCCCGATGAAGCCGAGTTCGCCTGCCTCCCGCCACAATTCGGTGGTGTGCCCACCGGAGCGGGCCTTCTCCAGGTAGTACTCCGGGCCGTAGTTCGCACCGAGGGCTGTGACGGCTTTGCGTAATGCCAGCCGCTCCTCGCTTTCGATGAAGCTGGTGTCGGTCATGCTTCTCCTTCTTCGGATGCGGGGCTTTCCACCCGGGCCAGAACAGTTCCCACGTCGACCTGCTGACCGACGCTGACATCGAGTTGGGTGAGCACACCGTCGGACGGCGCGGTGATGGTGTGCTCCATCTTCATCGCCTCCAGCCACACCAGTGGCTGGCCGAGCGTCACGGTGTCGCCGAGACTCGCGCCGAGCCGGATCACCGAGCCGGGCATGGGTGCCAGCAGCGAACCCTGCTCCACGACCGAACCGGGCTCCGGGAACCGGGGGACCACCGTGAAAGCGACTGCGCCCATGGGGGAGTCGACGAAGACCTCGGTACCGTAGCGTTGCACCGCGAACGGGGTCGCGACACCGTTCGCGTCGGCCAGCACGACCTCCTCGGATGCCGACGACACCACTCGTACCTCGTGGTCGTCGGGCAGCAGCACACCGCTACGGGTGAACCGGTAGGCCACCTCGTGTTCGTCGCCGCCAGCATCCCGATAGCTCTTGTGCTGGTTGCTCGATACCAGATTGCGCCAGCCGCTGGGAATCTCGGCCAGCACCGTCGCACCGGCGCGGTTGTGGGCGGCCTCGGCCAGTGCGGCAGCCACCGCGGACAGCCGAACCGTGGGGGAGCCGGCCAGTGGGCTGGCCAGTTCGGCGAGTCCGTGGGTATCGAAGAACGCCGTGTCGGTGGCGCCGTCGAGGAACCCGTTGTGTCGCAGCACATTGACCAGCAGGTCGCGGTTGGTCCGGACACCGTGCACCCGGGTGCGGGCCAGCGCGTCGGCGAGTACCTGCGCGGCGCGTCGGCGGGTCGGGGCGTAGGAGATGACCTTGGCCAGCATCGGGTCGTAGTGGATCGACACGGTGGTGCCGTCGGTGACACCGGAGTCCAGCCGGATTCCGGTGCCATGGATGCGGCCGAATTGTGTTGCCACACCTGGTACGTCGAAGCGATGAATGCGACCTGCCTGCGGCTGCCAGTTGCGGGCCGGGTCCTCGGCGTAGATCCGTGCCTCGATAGAGTGTCCGCGGGCCCTCGGTGGATCGGCGGGCAGTGCCTCACCATCGGCGGCCAGCAGCTGCAGCTCCACCAGATCCAGGCCGGTGGTGAGTTCGGTGACCGGGTGCTCCACTTGCAGGCGGGTGTTCATCTCCAGGAAGTAGAACTCGCCGTCATCGTCGGCCAGGAACTCGACGGTGCCCGCCCCGGTGTATCCGATGGCATCGGCGGCCAGCCGGGCGGCTTCGAAGAGCCGTTCCCGCATCCCGGGGATCCGTTCCACCAGGGGAGAGGGGGCCTCTTCGATGATCTTCTGGTGGCGGCGCTGAATCGAGCACTCCCGCTCGCCGACCGCCCACACGGTGCCGTGCTGGTCGGCGAGCACCTGCACCTCGACGTGGTGGCCTCCTGCCAGGTAGCGCTCGCAGAACACCGTCGGATCGCCGAAGGCGGACTGGGCCTCACGTTGTGCGGCCGCGACCTGGCCGGTCAGCTCGGCCAGGTCGGTCACCACCCGCATGCCGCGGCCGCCGCCCCCGGCGGATGCCTTCACCAGAACCGGCAGCTGGGCGTCGGTGACGGTGGCCGGGTCCAGTTCGGCCAGCACCGGCACACCGGCGCTCGCCATCATCTTCTTGGCCTCGATCTTGGAGCCCATCGCCCGCACCGCCGCAACGGGCGGCCCAATCCAGGTGAGCCCGGCGTCGAGGACGGCGGCCGCGAATTCGGCGTTCTCCGAGAGGAATCCGTAGCCGGGGTGGATGGCGTCGGCACCGGATGCGATGGCGGCGGCGATCAACTGGGCGGCGTCGAGATAGCCGGTCGGAGCCGCTCGGCCGGCGACATCGGATCGAGTATCGTCCAGTCGCACCCGGACGTCGGCCTCGGCCACATGGGGTGACCCGACGTCGGGGTCGGTGTAGACCGCGACGGTGCTGATGCCGAGCCGGCGGCAGGTGGCGAACACGCGGCGGGCGATCTCACCGCGGTTGGCGACCAGAACTCGAGTGATCATGCGGCTCACATCCGGAAGACGCCGAAGTTCGACGTCCCCTCGATCGGTCCGTTGGCGATGGCGGACAGGCAGATTCCCAGCACCGTGCGGGTGTCGCGCGGATCGATCACCCCGTCGTCGTAGAGCCGGCCGGACAGGAACATCGGTAGCGACTCCGCTTCGATCTGGGCTTCGACGGCTGCCCGCAGGGCGGCGTCGGCCTCCTCATCGACGGTGCCGCCGCGGGCCTCGGTGGCCGCGCGGTTCACGATCGAGAGCACACCGGCCAGTTGCGCGCCGCCCATCACCGCGGATTTGGCGCTGGGCCAGGCGAACAGGAAGCGTGGGTCATAGGCCCGGCCGCACATGCCGTAGTGGCCCGCCCCGTAGGAGGCGCCGATCAGCAGCGAGATGTGCGGGACTCCTGAGTTGGATACGGCGTTGATCATCATCGAGCCGTGCTTGACCATCCCGCCTTCCTCGTAGGCCTTGCCGACCATGTATCCGGTTGTGTTGTGCAGGAACAGCAATGGCGTATTGGAGCGGTTGGCCAGCTGGATGAACTGCGTGGCTTTCTGCGACTCCTCGCTGAACAGCACTCCGCGGGCGTTGGCCAGGATGCCCAGCGGGTAGCCATGCAGGGTGGCCCATCCCGTGACCAGTGACGACCCGTACATCGGCTTGAACTCGTCGAAATCGGACCCGTCGACGATGCGGGCGATGATCTCGCGGGGGTCGAACGGGATACGCAGGTCGGCCGACACGATGCCCAGCAGTTCCTCGGGGTCGGCCAGTGGCGCCACGACGGGTTTGGCCGCCGGGCCGCGCTTGACCCAGTTGAGCCGGGCCACGACGCGCCGACCGATGCGGATCGCGTCGAGCTCGTCGATGGCGAAGTAGTCGGCCAAACCCGATACCCGAGCATGCATTTCGGCCCCGCCCAGGGATTCGTCGTCGGACTCCTCACCGGTGGCCATTTTGACCAGGGGCGGCCCGGCGAGGAACACCTTCGAGCGTTCCTTGATCATCACCACATGGTCGGACATCCCGGGGATATAGGCACCGCCGGCCGTGGAGTTGCCGAACACCAGGGCGACGGTCGGGATCCCCGCCGCCGACAGCCGGGTCAGGTCCCGGAACATCCGGCCACCGGGGATGAAGATGTCCTTCTGCGTCGGCAGGTCCGCGCCGCCGGACTCCACCAGGGAGATCATCGGCAGGCGGTTCTCCAGGGCAATCTGGTTGGCGCGCAGAATCTTCTTCAGTGTCCACGGATTGCTGGTGCCGCCCTTGACCGTCGGGTCATTGGCGACCAGCATGCATTCGACACCCTCGACCACGCCGATGCCGGTGACCACGCTGGCCCCGACCGCGAAGTCGGTGCCGTAGCCGGCCAGTGGGCACAGTTCGAGGAAGGCCGCGTCGGGGTCCACCAGCAACTCGATGCGTTCACGGGCGGTGAGCTTGCCGCGGGCGTGGTGGCGCTCGATGTACTTCGGGCCGCCCCCGCCGAGCGCCTTGGCCAGCTCGCCGTCGATCTCGGCGAGCTTGGCTGCCATCACCTCGGCGGCCTCGGTGTAGGTGGGCGCGGTCGGGTCGACGATGCTGTGCAGAGCGGTCATGGCTGATATCCCAACGCTTTTGCGGCCAAACCGGTGAGGATCTCGGTGGTGCCGCCGCCGATGCCGATGATGCGCATATCGCGGTATTGGCGTTCGACTTCGGATTCGGTCATGTAACCCATCCCGCCGAAGAGTTGGACGGCCTGATGTGCCACCCATTCACCGGCTTCGACCGCGGTGTTCTTGGCGAAGCACACCTCGGCGATCAGATTGGTGCTCGAGTCTGATGTCGCCGACCCAGCGGCTCCGCCCGACAGTTGCCGCTCGACGACATTGCGCGAGTACACCCGCGCCACGTCGATGCGACGGGCCATCTCGGCCAGGGTGTTCTGCACCGCCTGCCGCGAGATCAGCGGACGGCCGAACGTCTCGCGATCCCGGCACCACTGCACAGTGAGGTCCAGACACCGCTGAGCAGACGAATATGCCTGCGCGGCAAGCCCGATCCGCTCCGAGACGAAGGCCCCGGCGATCTGGGCGAAACCGCTGTTCTCGGCGCCCACCAGGTTGGCGACCGGCACGCGGGCATCGGTGTAGGACAACTCTGCGGTGTCCGAGGATCGCCAGCCCATCTTGTCCAGCTTGCGGCTCACCTCGAATCCCGGTGTGCCCTTCTCGACGACGAGAAGCGACACCCCGGCTGCGCCGGGACCGCCGGTGCGCACGGCGGTGACGACGTAGTCGGCCCGCACCCCGGAGGTGATGAAGGTCTTGGCGCCGTTGACCACGTAGTGGTCGCCGTCGCGCACCGCGGTGGTCCGCAGATGCCCGACATCCGAACCGCCGCCGGGTTCGGTGATGGCCAGCGATCCGATCAGCTCACCGCCCAAGGTGGGGCGCACGAACTTCTCGATGAGGTACTCGTCGCCGGAGGCGACCATATGCGGCACGGCGATCCCGCAGGTGAACAGCGAGGCGAAAACGCCACCGGGCGTGCCGGCTTCGTGCAGCCCCTCGCAGATGAGCACCGAATCGACGGCGTCGCCACCGCCGCCGCCGACCGACTCCGGAAACTCGGTGCCCAGCAGTCCGGCTGCGGCGGCCCGGCGATGCAGATCGCGGGGGAGCTCACCGGCGCGCTCCCAGTCGTCGGCGTACGGCAGGATCTCGCGCTCGGCGAAGCTGTGCACGGTCTGGCGCAGCTGCCGGCGCTCGGGGGTGGTCCAGATACTCACGAAAGGATCGCCTCCGGGATGTCGATGTGGCGGCTGCGCAGCCATTCACCAAGGCCCTTGGCCTGGGGGTCGAACCGGGCGTTGTAGGCGACGCCCTCGCCGAGGATTCCGTCGATGACGAAGTTCACCGCACGCAGTGCGGGGAAAAGATGGCGCGTGATCGGCAGATCCTTTGTCTCGGGCAGCAGTTCGCGCAGCGCGTCGGCGGTCAGCTGGTGGGCCAGCCAGCGCCACTGCTCGTCGGTGCGCACCCAGACGCCGATGTTGGCCGCGCCGCCCTTGTCACCGCTGCGGGCGCCGGCGATCGTGCCCAGCGGCAGACGCCGGGTGGGCCCCGCTGCCAACGGTTCGGGCAGGTGCGGTGATTCGGTCTCGGCGAGTTCGACGGTCTCGGTGGCCGAAGCGATGACGACGCGGTGGCCGTCGGGGTGCACGGCGACATGCTTGACCTCGTCGGCGAGCACATAGCCGGGGGTGAACACCCCGTACACCTGCCCGTCACCCGGTGGGGCGGTGGTGTGGAAGCCGGGATAGCTACCGAGAGCGAGTTCGACTGCGGCCGAGGTGAATTGGCGGCCGACCTTCTTGGCGTCCGGATCGCGCACCACGCACGTCAACAGCGCGCTGGCCGCCTGCTCGGTGTCGGCATCGGCGTGGTCGGTTCGGCTCAGCGTCCACTCCAGTTCGGCGGGCGTGTCGGTGAGTGCGGCATCGAGTTGCCCGCGCACCAGCGCGGCTTTGGCGTCGATGTCCAGGCCGGTCAGCACGAAGCTCGCCGCGTTGCGGAAACCGCCGATGCTGTTGAGCGAGACCTTCAGCGTCGGTGGTGGCGCCTCGCCCCGTATCCCGCTGATGCGCACCCGGTCGGGACCGTCGTCGCGCAGCGTGATGGTGTCGAACCGGGCCGTGGCATCCGGATTGGCGTAGCGGGCCCCGCCGATCTCGTAGAGCAGCTGCGCGGTGACCGTGCCGATGCTGACCTGTCCACCGGTCCCCGGATGTTTGGTGATCACCGACGAGCCGTCGTCGTAGACCTCGGCCAGGGGGAACCCGGGGTGCGCCAGGTCGTCGATCTCGGTGAAGAACGAATAGTTTCCGCCGGTGGCCTGGGTGCCGCATTCGATGACGTGGCCTGCCACCACCGCACCGGCCAGCCGGTCGTAGTCATGGCGGGACCATCCAAAATGCGCCGCGGCGGGACCGACCACCACCGACGCGTCGGTCACCCGTCCGGTGATGACGATGTCGGCCCCGGCGTGCACGCAATCCGCGATACCCCACGCGCCCAGGTAGGCGTTGGCTGTCAGCGGCGAACCCAACTGCAGTTCGGCCGCGCGGGGCAGCAGGTCGTCGCCCTCCACGTGGGCCACCGTCGCCGGGACGCCGAGGCGCTCGGCCAGGCCGCGCACCGCGTCGGCCAAGCCTGCCGGATTGAGGCCACCGGCATTGGCGACGATGCGCACCCCGCGGTCATGTGCGAGGCCCAGACACTGTTCGAGTTGGGTCAGGAACGTCTTGGCGTAGCCACGCTCCGGGCTTTTCATCTTGTCGCGGCCGAGGATGAGCATGGTGAGCTCGGCGAGGTAGTCGCCGGTGAGGTAATCCAGCTCGCCGCCGGTGAGCATTTCGTGCATGGCCGCGATGCGATCGCCGTAGAAGCCGGAGCAGTTGCCGATGCGCACCGCATTCGTCACGCGCTATATCCCCTTCGATACCCAACCAACCGGTAGGTTACTGGTCGGTATCGGCGCCCCGTCAAGGGGTGTCCCGCATCACAGGCGAATCGCCCGGGATGCTGCCGTGGCCGGTTGCCGGGAGACGTTTTGGACCCCGCAGAGGTGAGCGGCTATCCTGAAGCGCAACTGTTGGCCGCCGGCATTCATGTCTCTGCGCGGCGACACCCCTGATCAAGGAGATGTACGTCATGGCTGTGCCCAAGCGCAGAATGTCGCGCTCGAACACCCGCAGTCGGCGTTCGCAGTGGAAGACCGAAGCCACCGGCTTGGTCAACGTGTCCGTCGCCGGTCGCGCGCACAAGGTTCCGCGTCGGCTGCTGAAGGCTGCCCGCCTCGGTCTGATCGACCTCGACAAGCGCTGACACCGTTCGCCGGCAGCGAATTGCCTGCTAGCACGGCGTGCCTCTCAGCCCAATCTCAGGCGTTGGGTTAACACTTGTGGCCGTGCGAATCCTTGTGGTGGACGATGATCGCGCTGTGCGCGAATCGTTGCGCCGGTCCCTGTCGTTCAATGGCTACTCCGTCGATCTGGCCCAGGACGGGGTGGAAGCGCTCGACGCGATCGCCAACGAACGCCCTGATGCGGTCGTTCTCGACGTGATGATGCCGCGGCTGGACGGGCTCGAGGTCTGCCGTCAGCTCCGCAGCACCGGCGACGATCTGCCGATCCTGGTGCTAACCGCCCGTGACTCGGTGTCCGAGCGGGTGGCCGGCCTGGATGCCGGCGCCGACGACTATCTGCCCAAGCCGTTCGCCCTCGAGGAACTGCTGGCCCGCATGAGGGCACTGCTGCGTCGCACCACCCCCGACGACCAGTCCGATTCGGCGATCATGGCGTTCTCCGATCTGACGCTGGACCCGGTGACCCGCGAGGTCCATCGCGGCAAACGCGCGATCAGCCTCACCCGCACCGAGTTCGCGCTGCTGGAGATGCTCATCGCGAACCCCCGCCGAGTGCTCACCCGCAGCCGCATCCTGGAGGAGGTGTGGGGTTTCGACTTCCCCACCTCAGGCAATGCGCTGGAGGTATACGTCGGCTATCTGCGCCGGAAGACCGAAGCGGAAGGAGAACCGCGGCTGATTCACACCGTTCGAGGTGTGGGTTACGTGCTGCGTGAGACACCGCCCTGATGTCGCCGATGTGGCGGCGTTCGCGGGAACCGCGGGCGCCAGAAGAACCGTCAACTTCGCTGTCCTTGCGATGGCGCGTGATGTTGCTGGCCATGTCGATGGTGGCGATGGTCGTGGTTTTGATGGCGCTCGCCGTCTACGCGGTGGTCTCGGCTGCTCTCTACACCGATATCGACAACCAGCTGCAGAGCCGGGCGCAGCTGCTGATCGCCAGCGGCTCGCTGGCCGCCGACCCGGGCAAGGCCATCGAGGGCACGGCCTACTCCGACGTCAACGCGATGCTGGTCAACCCGGGCCGCTCGATTTACACCGCCAACCAGCAGGGCCAGACGCTTCCCGTCGGGCAGCCGGAAAAAGCAGTGATCCGCGGTGAGCTGTTCATGTCCCGGCGCACGGTGTCCAACCAGCGGGTACTGGCGGTGCACCTGCCTAACGGCAGCTCACTGCTGATCTCCAAGAGCCTGGCGCCTACCAACGCGGTGATGACGAAGCTGAAGTGGGTGCTGCTCGCGGTCGGCGGGATCGGTGTGGTGGTGGCTGCAATCGCCGGTGGCACGGTGGCCCGCACGGGGCTGAGACCGGTCGGGCGGCTCACCGAGGCCGCCGAACGGGTGGCCCGCACCGACGACCTGCGCCCCATCCCGGTGTTCGGCAGCGACGAGCTGGCCCGGCTCACCGAAACGTTCAACACGATGCTGCGTGCGCTGGCGGAGTCCCGGGAGCGTCAGGCCCGCCTGGTCGCCGACGCCGGGCACGAGTTGCGCACGCCGTTGACCTCGATGCGCACCAACGTCGAGCTTCTGATCGCGTCCTCGACACCGGGCGCCCCGCAGCTGCCGGACAGTGAGATGGCCGAACTGCGCACCGACGTCGTCGCCCAGATCGAGGAATTGTCAACGCTGGTGGGCGATCTCGTCGATCTCACCCGTGACGATGCCGGTGGCGTCGTCCACGAGGCCATCGACGTGAGCGAGGTCGTCGACCGCAGCCTCGAGCGCGCCCGCAGGCGCCGCAACGACGTTCAGTTCGACGTCGACGTGATCGGCTGGGAAGTGTTCGGCGATGTCGCGGGCCTGTCGCGGGCAGTGCTCAACCTGCTCGACAACGCGGCCAAGTGGAGCCCGTCCGGCGGGCATGTCGGGGTGCGGCTGCGCCAGGTCGACGCCGCGCACGCCGAACTCGTCGTATCCGACCAGGGGCCCGGAATTCCGCCTCAGGAAAGGGGTCTGGTGTTCGAGCGGTTCTACCGGTCGGCATCGGCCCGCGCGATGCCCGGCTCGGGTCTGGGGTTGGCAATCGTCAAGCAGGTCGTGGTCAAGCACGGCGGCATGATCCGCATCGGCGATACGATCCCCGGCGGCCAGCCGCCCGGCACCTCGTTCTTCGTCCTGTTGCCCGGCCAGCCGATCGCGCCGTCGGCGTACTCGTATTCGGATTCGGCTGAGAGCGAAATAACTACCCGAATGCCGAAGAGACACGGGGACATCGGCTCATCAGGCGTGAACCCACCAGACGCGCCGGGTGATATCTCAGACGATTCTCAGAAGCCCAAGGCAAGCTAGAACCAACGTTTCACGCATCTCGTCCAGGGAAAGAGCGACCTGACACCATGACCGACCACTCGAGGTACACGCCGCCGCAGCAGCCCGGCCACACGACGCCGAATCCGCATGCGGCGCCGGGGTATTCCCAGCACCCTCAGGCCGGTTATCAGCAGCAGTACGACTGGCGCTACGCCACTCAGCAGCAGCAGCCGCAGTATCGGCAGCCCTACGACCCGTATGCCGCTCTCCGCCAAGGTAATCCGGCTACCGGGCCGGTGCTGCAGCCCGCCCGGCAGCGCTCGCGTGCGGGCGCCCTGACCGCGGGTGCGCTCGCGATCGCCGTGGTGTCGGCGGGTATCGGCGGCACCGTGGTGCTGCTGGCCCACCCGGACCACCAGCCGGTCACCAGCGTCACCGGCGCGGCGCCCAACGGCCCGGCCAACGTGCCGGCCGCCAACCTTCCGGTCGGCTCGGTGGAGCAGGTCGCCGCCAAGGTGGTGCCCAGTGTGGTCAAGCTCGAGACCGAGTTCGGCCGCCAGTCCGAGGAGGGCTCGGGCATCATCCTGTCCTCCGACGGGCTGATCCTGACCAATAACCACGTCGTTGCCGCGGCGATGGACAAAGGCCCGGGCGGCGCGCCTGCCGCACCGCCGATCATCCCGGGTCTGCCCGGAGCCCCCGGAGCCCCCGGTGCCCCTGGCGGGCCCGGCGGACCCGGTGGACCCGGTGGCGCGGCCCCAGGTGGCGCCCCGACCACGACGGTCACCTTCGCCGACGGCCGCACCGCGCCGTTCACCGTGGTGGGCACCGATCCCGCCAGCGATATCGCCGTCGTGCGCGTTCAGGGCATCTCCGGGCTGACCCCCATCACCCTGGGTTCGTCGGCCAACCTGCGGGTCGGCCAGGACGTGGTGGCGATCGGCTCGCCGCTGGGCCTGGAAGGCACCGTCACCACCGGCATCGTGAGCGCGCTGAACCGCCCGGTGGCCACCGGCGGTGACGTCAAGAACCAGAACACCGTGCTCGACGCCATCCAGACGGATGCGGCGATCAACCCCGGTAACTCCGGCGGAGCGCTGGTGAACATGGCCGGTGAGCTCGTCGGCGTGAACTCGGCGATCGCCACCATCGGCGGCGACTCGCCGGACGCCCAGAGTGGTTCGATCGGTCTGGGCTTCGCCATCCCGGTGGACCAGGCCAAGCGCATCGCCGACGAGCTGATCAGTACCGGCACCGCCTCGCACGCGTCCCTGGGCGTGCAGGTCAGCAACGACACCACCACCCACGGCGCCAAGATCGTCGACGTCACCAAGGGGGGTGCAGCCGATACCGCCGGCCTGCCCAGCGGGGTGGTCGTCACCAAGGTCGACGACCGGGTCATCGGCAGTGCCGATGCGCTGGTCGCCGCCGTCCGGTCGCGGGCTCCCGGTGACAAGGTCACGCTGACCTACATCGCGCCCGCCGGCGGGGACAAGACGGTGCAGGTCACGCTCGGCAAGGCCGCCCAGTGATCCGCGTCGTGGGTGAACTTCCCGTGACACGGGCCGATGCGACTGCCGCGATGTCGGTCGCCGGATATACGGTGAGATCCATGGAACAGCCAGGGGAGCTGGTGGGCCGTGCCCTCGTCGTCGTTGTCGACGACCGCACAGCGCACGGCGACGAGCAGGACCACAGTGGGCCGTTGGTCACCGAACTGCTCGCTGAGGCGGGCTTTGTGGTCGACGGAGTCGTCGTGGTCTCGGCCGACGAGATCGAGATCCGCAATGCGCTCAACACCGCCGTCATCGGGGGCGTTGACCTGGTGGTTTCGGTCGGTGGCACCGGGGTGACACCGCGCGACGTGACCCCGGAGGCCACCCGCACGATCCTCGACCGCGAACTGCTCGGCATCGCCGAGGCGCTGCGGGCCTCGGGCCTGTCGGCCGGCATCACCGACGCCGGGCTGTCCCGCGGGCTGGTGGGGATCTCGGGCAGCACGCTCGTGGTGAACATCGCCGGGTCGCGCTACGCCGTTCGCGACGGCATGGCGACGTTGAATCCGCTGGCCGCCCATGTCATCGGTCAGTTATCGAGTCTGGAGATCTGACCGGCCTTCTCTGGTCATTCCGCGGTCGCCGTTCGTTCGGCGTACCGTTTCTTAAGGTTGTTGTAATACGGCTGGGAGCCCTTGTGTTACAAGTCTGTGAACTGGGCAAATGCAGCAAATGTGATCTTAGTCACAATTTGGACGGGGTGTGATGGACGCCAAGCGCCACGACCGCAACACAGTTAACAAGATCTTCGGTACCGAACTCCCGCAGGCGTCCTCCGATGAACGGGATCCGAACGGCGGGGGCGAAGACTCGGACCGTGACGACTGGCTGCGGGATAACGTTCCGCCACACCACCATTAATGCCTTGCAGGTGGTGGCAGGTGACCCGGCCGCCCCATTTTGAGTCGCGGGCCGCGCGTGAAGGTCATCCGAGCACATTGCCGGCGACTGCCGCTGGCCTTCGGGCCTGCGGATTCCTGTGAGACGTGGACCGCCCGCCAGCAAACTTTGCCTTGCAAGCATCGATCCGGCGCACCTCATCTCTATGCGTTGCCGCCTCGATGCGGTGCCGTTATGTTCCTCGTGTCAACGATGAGCAAAGCGTAAGAGCAGAGTGTGAGGACTCTCATTTGATCTGCACTACGCAGTGTGCGGTGTCAGCATGTTGGGACCCGAGCACGGACCAAATTCGGTGATCCTCCTCCGGGATCACCGACGACATAGCTAGGGAGAACATGAAGGTAATCGGTCGGGTACTGGTGGCCCTCGTCGCCGCCGTCGCGGCGATGTTCGTCGGGACAGGTACCTCTCACGCAGGTTTGGACAATCAGTTGAGTCTGGTCGACGGCGGTGGCCGTACGTTGACGATTCAGCAGTGGGACACCTTCCTCGATGGCGTGTTCCCCCTGGACCGCAACCGGCTGACCCGTGAGTGGTTCCACTCCGGCAAGGCGGTCTACAGCGTCGTGGGCTCCGGTGCCGACGACTTCGCGGGCACCTTGGAGCTGGGCTACCAGGTTGGCTTCCCGTGGTCGCTGGGTGTGGGTATCAACTTCAGCTACACCACCCCCAACATCCTGCTGGATGACGCGAACATCTCCCCGACGGGTTTCAACCCGCTGGGCTCGGTCATCACCCCGAACCTGTTCCCGGGTGTGTCGATCAGCGCTGACCTGGGCAACGGCCCCGGTATCCAGGAAGTCGCCACCTTCTCGGTGGACGTCGAGGGCCCTAACGGCTCGGTGGCCGTGGCGAATGCCCACGGCACCGTCACCGGTGCGGCCGGCGGCGTGCTGCTGCGCCCCTTCGCTCGCCTGATCTCCAAGGCCGGTGACAGCGTCACCACCTACGGCGAACCCTGGAACATGAACTAACTCCCTGCACGTCAGACAAAACGGCCCCCGGCTCACGCCGGGGGCCGTTTTGTGTGTGTGGGATCAGTCCCGATCGCCGCTGGTGTGCTTGGCGGTGTCAGGACTCGGGCCGGTGCCGGGGCCGGTCACCTGCTTGGCCGTGCCGCTGGCGTCGGCGAGCAGGTCACGGATCTCGGTCAGGATCGCCAGTTCGGTGTCGTCGGCCTGCTCGACCTCGCCCTTCTTGCGCAGCCGGTTGTAGGGCATGACGACCAGGAAGTAGACCACCGCGGCGACCAGGATGAAGTTGATGAACGCCGACAGCACGACGTTGAGGTCGATGGTCTGGCCGCCGCCGATGTCGATCTGCAGGATGCCGTACTCGGTGTTTTTGTCGGCCCCGATGCGGTTGATCAGCGGCTGGAGAATGCTGTCAGTGAACTTGGTGACGAGCGCGGTGAACGCGGTGCCGATGACCACCGCGACCGACAGGTCCACGATGTTGCCGCGGGAGAGGAACTCCTTGAAGCCTTTTAACACGAGCTTTGCCCTTTCTGGTGGCGAGATTGATTCGCAGAGACCTCGAAGGGTAATACCTGTCAGCTCCCGCCAAAGCAGACCAAAGGTCCAGTTCGGGCGGCTAGTGGATCGTCAGCGTGACGGTCTGCACCAGGGTCGCGCCGGCTAGCGAGTTGGCCGCCGAGGCGGGCAGGGCCACCAGGACCACCCGGTCGTCGCCGGATCCCACTGCCTTCGGTTTGGCCGACACCAGCACCACGATGGCATTGGCGGCGACCACGCGCGGTTGGGCGTCCGGTTCGGCCGAGACTGCGCCGAGCACGTCCACGACGTCGCCGGGGCGGATCAGGTCCAACAGGGCGGCATCGGCCAGATGTAGCGGCACCACCCGTGCGTCCGGTCCTGCCGCCAGCCCGGCCAGCCGCGAGCCCAGCACGCGGACATCGGTCAGGATCTCCCCGCGGCGAGCCGGCCCGGCCAGGGTCGCGCCGACGATCTGCGCGGTGGCATGTTGGTAGCCGTCGGGAAGTGTTGCCGCAGAACGATGTTCCACCCGGATGTCGTCAGCCGTCAGCGTGACACCGGGGCTGAGGTCGCGGGTGGCGACCACGACGTCGTTACGGGCATCGCCGGGATCCGGACGCAGCGCTGCGACCCCGGCGAGAATGACCAGACCGGCGGCGGCGACGCGTCGCGCCAGTATGGTGCGGGCGAAGTCCGGTCGCAGGGCACGCGAAAGACGGTTCAGCAGAGTCGGATTGAGCGATTCGCCCATGCCGCCACGCTAGGTGACCGATGGAGTCCGAGCCGTCGGGCGGGCGGCGGGCCTGTGGATAACTAGCTGGAGGCTGCTGCAGCAGGAGTAGACGAACTCGAACCCGTGCTCGACGAGGACGACGACGAGTCGCTGGTGCTCGACGACTTCTCCGAACTCGACTTCTCCGAACTCGAGGACGTCGACGACTCCGCCTTGGCGGTGCTCTTCGAGGCGTCCCGGCTGTCGGTGCGGTAGAAGCCGCTGCCCTTGAAGACCACGCCCACCGAGTTGAACAGCTTGCGCAGCCGACCAGAGCACTGGGGGCAGGTGGTCAGTGCATCCTCCGTGAAGGCCTGCACAGCATCGAAGCGGTTGTCGCACTCGGTGCACGCATAGCTGTAGGTCGGCACATGAACCTCCGGAAGGGAACAAAACTTGTTAGCACTCTACCGTGCCAAGTGCTAGAACCGCCATCTGGTGGGTATCATTCCCCTCACGCCGCACACGGGGAGCGGTGGGCCGAAAATGCCACGAAAGCGGTTTCAAGGGGAGTCCGGCGGTGCAAGGTGTTTCCGTGGCGTCAATAGCCGTCGCCGAGAGCGACCAGACCCCGATGCGGGGTCAGCGCATGCGTCATCCGGATGTCGTGCGCCTCGCTGGGCAATTCCGCGAGGACTTCCTCGTCGCGGACCACCGCCACCAGCCGCGCGCCCGGTGCGCACAGCCCCAGCGAGCGGTCGTAATACCCGCCGCCGCGGCCCAGCCGCACGCCACGGCGGTCCACCGCCAACGCCGGCACCAGCACGACGCAAGCCTGGGCCACCGCCGTCTCATCCAGCCGCGGCCCGGCCGGTTCGAGCAGGCCGAACCTGCCGGCCGCCAACTTCCCGGGCTCGTACTCGCCCCACAGCAACGCCTCCGGGTCGCCGGGGCGGGTCACCGGCAGCAGCACCCGGGCACCCAGCTCGCGCAGTCGGTCCAACAGCTCCGGCGAGCCCGGTTCGGCGCCGGCCGGCACGTAGGCGCAGACCGTGTCGCCGGGCCGGGCGACAGCCGCCAGGTGGCTGCTCAGTGCTTGCGCCTCGGTCTCACGGACCTGGTCGGGAACGGCGCGGCGCGCGGCCAGCAGGGCGGCCCTGTGTTGAGCTTTCGATCCGGCAAGCACGACGTCCACCATGTCAGCGAGCGCATCAATTGCGCCATAGGGAAGGCCAGGGGATGCGGATAGGGTGTGAACGATGACGCCGCCAGAGGTTCCGATTCCGCGCACGGCGATTGTGCCTGCGGCGGGCCTGGGTACGCGGTTTTTGCCGGCGACCAAGACGGTCCCCAAGGAGCTGCTGCCGGTCGTCGACACTCCGGGTATCGAGTTGGTCGCCGCGGAGGCCGCCGAGGCCGGTGCCGAACGGCTGGTGATCGTCACCTCCGAGGGTAAGGACGGGGTGGTCGCCCACTTCGTCGAGGACCTGGTGCTCGAGGGCACGCTCGAGGCCCGCGGCAAGAAGGCGATGCTGGCCAAGGTGCGCCGGGCCCCGGCGCTGATCAAGGTCGAATCGGTGATCCAGCACGAGCCGCTGGGTCTGGGCCATGCGGTCAGCTGCGTGGAGCCGGTGCTCTCCGACGACGAGGATGCGGTGTCGGTGCTCCTGCCCGATGACCTCGTGCTGCCCACGGGTGTGCTCGAGACGATGGCCAAGGTGCGCGCCAAACGGGGCGGCACGGTGTTGTGCGCCATCGAGGTCTCGCCGGCCGAGGTCAGCTCCTACGGCGTCTTCGACGTCGAGACGGTGCCCGATGCAACCAACCCGAACGTGTTGCGGGTCAAGGGCATGGTGGAAAAGCCCAAACCCGAGGATGCGCCGTCGCAGTTCGCCGCGGCCGGGCGCTACCTGCTGGACCGGGCGATCTTCGACGCTCTGCGCCGGGTGGAGCGTGGGGTGGGCGGCGAGATTCAGCTCACCGATGCCATCGAGTTGTTGATCAAAGAGGGCCATCCGGTGCACGTGGTGGTCCATCGCGGGTCTCGACACGACTTGGGAAATCCCGGCGGCTACCTCAAGGCTGCGGTTGACTTTGCCTTGGATCGTGACGACTATGGCCCGGACTTGCGGCAATGGTTGGTCGCGCGACTGGGCCTGGCCGAAAAGACCGAACAGTAGGGGCTGCGGCGGGCCCGCGCGATCGGGGCTCGAGGCAGAAAGGCGCACTGTGCGCTCGGTAGAAGAACAGCAGGCCAGGGTGGCGGCTGCCGCTGTGGCGCCCCGCCCGGTTCGGGTTGCGATCGCCGAGGCGCAGGGACTGATGTGCGCCGAGGAAGTCATCACCGAACATCCGCTGCCCGGATTCGACCAGGCCGCCATCGACGGCTACGCGGTGCGCAGCGTCGACGTGCTGGCCGTCGGTGATGATGACGAGCAGGGCGGTGAGATCAGCCTTCCCGTCATGGGCGTCATCGAGGCAGGTACCCGTACGCCGAGCCGGCTGCAACCCAAGCAGGCCGCTCGGGTCCAGACCGGCGCCCCGATGCCGACACTGGCCGACGCGGTGCTGCCGCTGCGCTGGACCGACGGCGGTCAGACCCGGGTGCGGGTGCTGCGTGGGGTCCGGTCGGGTGCCTACGTCCGGCACACCGGTGACGACGTACAGCCCGGTGACGTCGCGGTGCGCGCCGGCGCGATCATCGGCGCCG
Source organism: Mycobacterium sp. NBC_00419 (assembly GCF_036023875.1). Classification (NCBI taxonomy): domain Bacteria; kingdom Bacillati; phylum Actinomycetota; class Actinomycetes; order Mycobacteriales; family Mycobacteriaceae; genus Mycobacterium; species Mycobacterium sp. NBC_00419. The sequence goes on along the minus strand of NZ_CP107931.1, from coordinate 1,813,889 downwards.
CACAGGTCGGCCTGCTGGCCGCGGTGGGACGCGAACGGGTGCTGGTGCATCCCCGGCCGCGGGTGACGGTGATGAGCGTGGGCGGCGAGCTCGTCGACATCAGCCGCACTCCCGGCAATGGCCAGGTCTACGACGTCAACTCCTACGCGTTGGCCGCGGCCGCCCGCGATGCCGGTGCCGAGGTGAACCGGATCGGGATCGTCACCACCGAACCCAAGGAACTGCGTGAGGTGGTCGAGGGCCAGCTCAGTCGCGCCGAGGTCGTCATCATCGCCGGCGCGGTCGGCGGCGCAGCGGCCGAAGGCGTACGCACCGTGCTGTCCCAGCTGGGCGAGATGGAGGTCAGCCGGATCGCGATGCATCCCGGTTCGGTGCAGGGCTTCGGTCAGCTCGGCCGCGACGCGGTGCCGACGTTCCTGCTGCCGGCCAATCCGGTGAGCGCCCTGGTGGTCTTCGAGGTGATGGTGCGCCCGCTGATCCGGCTGTCGTTGGGCAAGCGATCGCCCATGCGGCGTGTCGTGCAGGCCCGCGCGCTGTCCCCGATCACGTCGGTCGCGGGACGCAAAGGCTTCCTGCGCGGGCAGCTGATGCGCGACCAGGACACCGGCGATTACCTGGTGCAGGCGCTCGGCGGTGCACCCGGTGCCTCATCGCATCTGCTGGCCACGCTGGCCGAGGCCAACTGCCTGGTTGTGGTGCCCACCGAGACCGAGCAGGTGCGCACCGGCGAGGTCGTCGACGTGGCCTTCCTGGCTCAGCGCGGCTGAGCCCGGTGAACCTCTGGCGTAGTAGCTCGCTGCATCCTGGCTGGCCGATGACCGTCGGTCCGCTGCGGGTGCCTGCCGGGCTGATCCGGCTGCGCCCGGTGCGGATGCGTGATGCCGCGCAATGGAGCCGGATCCGGATGGCCGACCAGTCGAGGCTGGAGCCCTGGGAGCCGACGGCTGAGGTGGATTGGGCTGTGCGCCATGCTGTTTCGTCATGGCCGCCGATATGTTCGGGTCTTCGGGGCGAGGCACGCAAGGGCAGGATGCTGCCGTATGTGATCGAGCTCGACGGGCACCTCTGTGGTCAGCTGACGATCGGGAATGTGACGCACGGGGCGTTGCGGTCGGCCTGGATCGGCTATTGGGTGTCCAGTGCGGTGACCGGGCGGGGGATAGCTACCGGCGCGCTCGCGCTGGGACTGGACCACTGCTTCGGGCCGGTGACTCTGCACCGGGTGGAGGCCACGGTACGGCCGGAGAACGCGGCGAGCCGGGCGGTGCTGGCCAAGGCTGGGTTCCGCGAGGAGGGCCTTCTGAGGCGCTATCTCGACGTCGACGGGGCGTGGCGTGACCACCTTCTGGTGGCCATGACGGTCGAGGAGGTGGACGGCTCGGTGGCGGCCCGTCTGGTCGACCGAGGACTCGCCCGCTGGAGCTGACGCCCACGTCACCTGTTACTAATGTGACATTTGTGGCTGTTGGTGCTTGTCATGGCCTAATTACACGTGTGTAATTGTCTGCGGCGCGCCGTCTCGGGTTGCGTAGGTCACGGACCTAGCCTGAACGGGAAAGGAGCAGGCCACCATGCCAAGCATCCCCCAGTCATTGCTCTGGATCTCACTTGTGGTGCTCTGGTTGTTCGTGTTGGTGCCGATGCTCATCAGTAAGCGCGACACTGTTCGTCGCACGAGCGACGTCGCGCTGGCCACCAGAGTCCTCAACGGCGACGACAAGTCCCGACTGTTACGGCGCAAGGGCCGACCGGCCGCCGGTCACCACCACGATCCCGATTGGCAGCGCGACGAAGACGAGTTCGACGACTACGACGAGTCCGAGTCGGACGAGTCCGCCCAAGACCTAGCCGAACCGGTGCGCACCCGCGCCGTGGTCGTTGTCGCCGCGGTCGCCGAAGAGGTGCGGCTCGACCAGGACTATCTCGACGTCGACGTGGTCGACGAGGATTCCGGCGCACTGCCGGTCGGCGGCGGCGCTGTGCGCGCCCAGACCGCACAACCGACGCTGTTCGACGAGGCGGCAGAGCCAGTCGCCAAGCCCCAGCCCGAACCCGCTCCCGAGCCCGTCGCCGAGCTGGACGCCACCCAGGAGTTCGACGCCGTCACCGACGACGACCCGCAGGACGGCACCGCCGACGACTACGAATATGTCGACGACACCTCGGGTTTGGAAACCGAGGACGAGCCGGCGACCGCGGCCACGCCCAGGGTGGGACGCTCGCGGCGGCTGGAGTCCAGCACCGCTGCGGCGGTAACTGCACGAAAGTACCGGTTCCGCAGGCGGGTGTTGACGGCCATGTCGGCCACCATGATCCTCACCGCCGTGCTGGCGTTCACCGTCAGCCGCGACCTGTGGTGGGCATGTGCCAGCACTGCCGTGGTCACGATCCTGTACCTGGGTTACCTGCGCCGCCAGACCCGTATCGAGGAGCAGGTGCGCCGCCGTCGTCAACAGCGGATGGCGCGCTCGCGGCTCGGGGTGGAGAACACCGAGGATCGCGACTACGACGTGGTGCCCTCACGGCTGCGCCGACCGGGTGCCGCCGTGCTCGACATCGACGACGAGGACCCGATCTTCGAGCACCTCGACGAGGTGCCGTTCGCGCGGCATTACGACCTGCCGCGTGCGGCCGGCCAGTAGCCCGCCGGTTTCGGCCGGTGTGCCTTGGACTGGTAACCTGCTACCGACCAAGGGGCTATAGCGCAGTTGGTAGCGCGTCTCGTTCGCATCGAGAAGGTCAGGGGTTCGATTCCCCTTAGCTCCACTCTGTTTGTGCCGGCAGGCCCGCCCCCGACAGGAATGTCGGCAAGGGGCTGAATCGCTCTTACTGCGTGCCGGTGGCTTCTGGCTGGCACCAGTGCGATGTGCGCCGAGCTGTTATGCGCTCGGAGTTTGTCTTTCGTGCTTACGAAGCGCATGTTTCGCAGTTCTGAATTGATGGGTTGTTGGCGCGTTGTTACCCTTTGCTGGAATTCATGGACCAGCAGGTCTTATGGGGGACTGGATGTCGCTTCGGGTCAATGTCGAGGATCTGGCCGCGTCGCATTCGGCGGCCGCTGGTCATGGTGAGGACTTGGCGACGACGCATGCTGCGGACGATGGCGGCATGGCAGCTGCGCAGGTCGGCTGGCAGGGGGTGTCCGCTCTGGCATTGGCTGGCCTGTCCGAGCAGTGGTTGGTCACGACTGCCGCGCCGCTGTTCCGCTTGAACGACCGCGCCTTGGGGCTTCAAGGCCCGTGCTTCAGGGGTTCGCCGAGATGGAGTAGCGAAACAACCAAGCCTTGCAGGAGTCGGCGCAGGCCGCCAACACGATTGCTGGCCCGACCGATCTCTGAGCCGCGATGACCCTGACCGTTCTGGATATCGAGCGCTGGAATGCCGGTGATGTGCGTGAGGTGTTCCATGCGGCCACCAGCCGCGCCCAGGCGGCCATGGAAGCTGCCGACGGGTTGGCGACGCTTCCGGCGTTCGAGACGTGGGGCGGCCAGGCCGCCGAGGCTGCCAAGGAGGCAATCGGCCAGACGCGAAGAGATCTGGACGCCGCTGGCAATGAAGCGCTGGCGGTCGCGAATGCGGCCGGTAGTGCAGCGGACGAAATCGAGCGGATCAAGTTGGAGCTGGCGAGTCTGAGAGCCGACGCCGAATCGCTGGGTATGGAGATCGATCCTGTTGCGGGCACTGTGCTGCCCGGTCCCAAGGTGCGCAACCCGATGGAGGCCGAACTCAAACAGGCGCAACTGCAGCCGCGGTTGGACAAGATCGTCGCCGAAGCCAACTTGATCGATATGGCCCTGGCCAACGCCATCAACATGGCCGGCGGCAAGGTGCCGATTCCGCCATTAACGCGCATCGACGGCCCCGGTGTGCCGTCGACGCATCGTCCGTCGTGGCCTGAGAATCACGATCAGTTGAACGGGGGGCGTGCGGCGGATCCCACGCCAAGCGTGCAGGACTTGCTTACCGGGGCGGGCCGTCCTGATGCAGGTGGTCAGCCCGCCGATGTGAACCAGACGCTGGATCGGATAGCGGGTGTTCCGGCGCCTGTCAGGGTGGCGAAGCCAGTGGTGTTCTCTGCCAAGGAGATCGAGGGTTTCAAGGCTACCGCGCGCAGGGCTTTGGCAAGTGAGGGCATGTCAGCGGAGCAGATCGAGTCGGCATTGGACGGCATGGTGGCGCGCGCACAGGCGATGGGGTGGGATTTTCCGGATTACCACCCGCCGGAGCCGGTTCGTATGCCTGCGCCGGGGTTCGGTGAGGGTTTTGGCGATGCGTGGCGTAATACCGAGCAGGGCATCAAGAATCTCTTGGGGCAAGGTGGCCCGGGGGCCCCGGGTGTGCTGGAGTCTTGGAAAGACATCGCCACGGGGATTTCCGACACCGTGACCAATCCGGTGGGCGCGGTCGTCGGAGAGATCCAACACGCCGCGGATTCACCCAGCGCGGCTTACTACGCGGGGGAGAAGACCTTCGATTTCGCCTCCGTCGCGGCGACTGCCCCGTTCGGGTTGGAGGGCGCTGCGGTGCGTGCTGGCCTGCCGGCCGAGCTGGTTACCGAAGGTGGCATCCCATTGTCGGCCATGCGTGGGTGGGATCCGTTGGGAGGCATGCACCCAACAGAGTTTGACAATCAGTTCGGCGGGGCGGGGGCTCGGGTTTTCCCCGACAACAACGGATTTCCGCCAGGCTATGTCCCGCAACCCGCCCATCTACCGGCGGGGACGATCATCGACAGAATCGGATCCATGGATGGGCGCTATTTCGCTCCGGACGGCACTCCTTTTGGCGGCCGGGCGATAATGCCGGAAAGTGCTGGCGGGGAGTACAACCGTTACATGCTCACCGGTAAGCCGCTTCCTGAAGGGTGGCAGATTGTCGAGGGGCCGATACAACCGTGGTTCGGGCAAACGCCGAACCCTGGGGTCCCCCAATATATGCTCGTCGGTCCCCCCGGGGTTAAGGTCAGCGCATATGAATTGTGGCGTAGGGGTATCTTTGACGACTGTGGGCCGCCCCTTGGACGCTAGGTCGAGTGAGCTGCAAACCGAGATGGGTCGGCTTGCAGTGCAATTGGGGGTCAGCCCCCCGCCCGTTGGATTGTTGACCAATGATGGGTTGAACATCTTCGTCGCCGATGATGGTTTGTATCATTACACTTTCTATGAGCGCGGGCAGCTCGGATTCGATCGTGCAGGCGGCTTCGACGATGTTCTGTACTGGTACTGCCAGGGCGTGGTCACCCACACATTGGCCCGCCCTATAGGAGACCGTGCACAGCGGTTCCATTTCGAGTACGAGGTTCTCAGTCGCCTCAACCCCGAATGGGCCAAGCGCAATGTACGCGAAACGGCCGCGATGTTCCGCAACGGTCAGCCCGAAGACATTGCGCTGCTTCCCGACATCGGCGAACAGCTCTGATGCGCAGTCGCGTAACCGCCACGTGGTCGCATACGGTTGACTGACCCGATCCAACGTCCTGCTCTGGCCAGATGGACTGTCCAGTCAACGGTGCCGAGTTCGAGAGTTGTCCTGCTAATTCCACTCAGTTTGTACCGGCAGGCCCGCTATCGCGGCAGTCTCGCCACCACCACCCGCTCGGGCGTGAAGCTCACGCCGCGGCCGGTGTGCACGCCGTCGGCAGGGGCGCTGTCATCCCACGTCAGTGCGGCCCGCCCGGAGAGCTGAAGCGTTGTCCCCGTGTCGAAGTCGATGAACAGCAGGGCTGCGCTCGGATCGATGGCGATGTTGCCCAGGCTGTTGAACAGGTTGTTGCCGGGATAGTCGGGGAACCACAGCCGGTCATGGGCGGCGATCACGAAACCGGCTGGGCCACCACGGTGTGACGCGTCGGCTCCCGACACCGGATGCGTCGTACCCAAGAAGAACGTGTCGGCGCGCTGGATCAGCCGGCGGTCCTCTTCGCGCAGGGCCTCCCCGGTGAACACCGGCTCGCGATCTGCACCGGCCGCACCATCGGGAGTATTCGAGGTGTGGATGTACTTCGGGCAATTGCCGTAGGACTGGTCGACCTCGATCGTGAGCCCCGACGGACTCGGGCTCACCACCCCGTTGATGCGCCAGCGACGCCGGGTGGCGAAGTCGATGACGATCGCGCCGGCGGGCTGCCCCGCCGGCATGTCGTGCAGCGGGTCGGCGTCGGGAATGCGGGCATCGACATGCAGGGTCGTCGGGTTGACGGCCGCGAGGAAGCCCGGATCACCGAACACCGGCGACGTCCACAGTCGGCCTTCCGCGTCGCGGGCGGTCAGGACGGCCAGCCGGGCACTGGCCAGCAGGGCGGTGCTGCTGCCGCGGAGATGACCGCGGGCGAGCATGGGGGCCAGCCGCTCGGCTTGCGCACTAACTCCCGCCTGGGTCTGTACGGCGAGTTCGCCGCTGTGGAATCCCACAGCGGCGTCCCCGTTTCCGTTGCTCGTCACAGCGGGTGCCTGCCGGCGAACGCGATGACGCGCTGTGTTGGCGTGGCTGCAGTCTCCGTCGCAATCGCCGGACCGAAGAGGTTCTGCGGCCGCAGGGCCGGGACGAGTTGAGCGCCGACGGCTTCGGCCAACTCGGCCTCGGCGGCGTCGAACTCCACGGTCTGGTCGAGGGCGACAGCGAGATCCCAACTGTGGATCAGCGTGGAGTAGGTGATGATGCCGACGGCCTGCTCGGCGGCCATCACACCGAGGACCGTCGAGATCGGGGACTGCCAGTCGGTCACAGTCGCCCACGCATGGTGTGAACGCTGCACCGAATGCTCGGCCACCGCAAGCGGTGCGGCACCGAGAATGTCCGCGCCGCTGAAGAGCTCTTCCTCGGTCGGCCCGCCCTGTCCGTCGATGCCGTGGGCGAAGGCGTCGATCGAGGCGACGGTGTGGCTCAGCAGCGAGCGCACGTTCCAGCCCGTGCAGGGGCTGGGCAGGTCGAGATCCGGCGCAGCGAGCGCGGCGGTCAGGGCCAGGAGTCGCCGGTCGGCGCTGTGCAGGAGGTCGAGCGAGTTCATCGGGGATCCTTTTCTGACGTACTAACGGTAGTTGATCGATCTTGCCGTTAGTAAGCATGCGCAGAACCTTCTAACGTTGTCAAGTCACTGCTATCGTTAGTCTGATGGATACCGAGTCACGGCTCGCCGACGCCCAGGCGGCTGGCTTCTTCGTCGCCGGGGAGCCGCTGGCCGTGGATCTCGCGGACACACTCATCACCGTGCAAGACCCGCCGGTCGACCTTCTGCCTGATGAAACCGCATGCCGGCGGTGGTGGGACCTGCAGGCCGACCGCCTGCCGGAGGGGGCCACGGCACCGCCACGTGGGCCCACCGTCGAGTTGCGCCACGCCGTCCGGAACATCCTCGACGCCCAGCTGACCGGCGCAACCCCGGACCTGGCCGCCGTCGCGGTGGTCAACAACACCAGGGCCCAGGCGACCGCGGTCCGGCGTCTCGAGCACTCCGCTGCGGGGTGGACCGCCGCCACGACGTGGCGGTCTCCCGCCGACGGGCCCTATGACATCGCACTGGCGGTGGTCGCCGACAGCCTCATCGACCTGCTGACCGGGCCCGGCCTCGGGCGCCTGCGCAGGTGCCAGAATCCCGCCTGCAGCATGCTGTTCGTCGCCTCCGACGCGCGCCGGAAGTTCTGCACCCAGAACATCTGCGCCAACCGCACGCGGGTGGCCCGTCATTACCGCCGTCACCGCGACAGCTGACCCCCGGCGCCCGGACCTGTGTTGTCGATCTGGCACCCGAACGTTATGAGTTCCTGCTCGTCGTGACCACCCGGGCCGTGTCACTGTCGATCCCGTGGCATTCATGGATCCGATGAGGATCGACAACAGGCTGTCCGCGCGCTGTGCGGCGGTCGCGTCGATCGGCGCAGCCGTCATCCATCTCGGCGTCGCGCCTGCGCACTGGCAGGACTGGGCGGTCTCCGGGGTGTTCTTCGCCGCCATCGCGGTGTTCCAACTGATCTGGGGATTCGTGGCCTGGTCGCGGCCGACGGCGCTGGCGCTCGGGGCAGGGGTCGCGGTCAACGCGGGTTGCGTGGGCCTGTGGGTCATGTCCCGGACCGCAGGCGCACCCTTCGGTCCGCACGCCGGTCAGCCCGAAGCGGTGGAAGCGGCCGGCATCTGCGTGCTTCTGCTGCAGTGCTACGTGATCATGGGCGCATTGTGGACCTGGCTGAGAAGCTCTCGGGCACAACAGGTTTCCGGTAAGGGACGAGTGCTCGTCCTCGTCGGCGCCAATTCGGTGATGGCGCTCGCCGTCACGGTCGGCCTGGCGTCCGGATTGCAGGGCCACCGCCACGACCTACCGCCGCTGGCCACACCGGCGGCACCGGCCGCGCCCGCCGAACCGGCGCATACCCCGCACGCGGAACCGGTCACGAACATGGGGCTGCATACCGGCGGCGACCACCACGACCACCCCTGACCGCGGGCGGCCTCAGCTGGCGGGGGGCTTGCCCCGGCTGGCGATCACGGCCTTGGCGACATCGGTCAGCTTGATGTTGAAGTCCTGCGAACTGCGGCGCAGTACCTCGAATGCCCGCGGTTCGTCGATGTCGTTGAGCACCATGAGCATGCCGACGGCCTTGCCGATCTCCCGGTTGCTCAACAGCGCGGACCGCAGACCGTCGGCGTCTTCCCCGCGGGCCGCCGCGGCGGCCGCGACGCTGGCGAATGACGCCATGACGATCGCCCGGCCGGCCGCATAGGAGTCGAATGCGCCCGGGGTGTCGGAGAACAGGTTGAGCGCGCCCACCTTGTGCTCGTCGACCATCAAACGAAACGCCATCATCGAGCGCACCGGCGTCTCCGCCAGCACTCGCTGCGCCAGCGTCGGCCACTGACTGGAGACGTGCAGATCCGGCTCCACCTGCGCCGACTCATCCTCGATGGCATCCACGCATGGGCCTTCGCCGATCTCGCGCTCTAGGTCGTCCACCCGCCGCGCGACCTCATCGGTGGCAGCCACGGTCACGTAGTCGCCCTTGCGTTTGAGCAGGATGCTGGCGTGGTCGCAGCCGGGGACGATCATGGTCGCGGCAACGCAGATGGCCGGATGAACGTCGTCCAAGCCCGACCCCTGGTAGACGATGTCGGCCAGGTTCGCGAAGACCGCCTGAGGCTCGACGGTGCCGTCGGGCGTCGACACCTCATCGGATTCTCTGGTCGTCATGTCGTCAAGCATGTCCGACAGAAGAGGCGCTGGCCAGAGGCGGGGTGGCTACTGGCCGGCATCATCGACCGGCAACGCGGATCCGGCGGCGCCCAGGAGTGCTGCGCCGGCACCGAGTACGACCGCATCCGGCGCAAAGCATCCGCTGAGTGTTCAGTCGCGCGGGAGCTCACCGCACACGGTCACGGCCGGAAAGTGCTCGACGTAGCTCTGCTCATCCAGGCCGGTGTAGGTACAGGTGCGCTCGTCGAGGTCGACGACGAAGTGCACGACGCCGGCGCGCCACGCCGCCTCGGCGAACTCCGGGAAATCGGTCTTGCCCGCCTGGTCGGCGCGTAGCGCACCGACGAGCGCAGCCTCGTCGAACTCCGGCACATCGTGCATGCCCTGGCGCAGGGGTGCGTCCTGGGTGAGCACGGCGCCCAGGTCGGTCCGGTAGAGGCACTGCATCGCGGGCAGCCAGTAGGTGAACTGGTGAACGCCGTTGCGGTGCAGGGCCTCTGCGAAATGTGGGAAGCCTGCGACAGCCGGACGGCGGGCCGCACCCTCGCGCAGTGCAGCATCGAGTACGACGACGGCATCGGAAGTCATGACAACATGCAACCAATATGACAATATATTGTCAAATAGGAAGGTGTGCGGATGCCTGATGAGGTGGCTCTATTGGTGGCCGACGTGTTCGAACTCGCCGGCCTGCTGCGGCGCAGCGGTGATGCGGTGGCTGCCCGCGAAGGGCAGACCCAGGCGCGCTGGCAATTGCTCAGCGTGATCGGCGACGAGGCGCTCACCGTGCCGCAGGCGGCCCGCCGACTGGGGATCACCCGTCAGGGCATTCAGCGGGTGGCCAACGATCTGGCAACCGAACGGCTGATCGAGTTTCGGGACAACCCCGACCACCAGACGTCGGCGCTGTTGGTGCTGACCCGTTCCGGCCGGCACACCCTGGCCGCGATCACCGAGCAGGCGGCGCACGACAACCAGCGACTGGCCGAGGCGCTGGGCGCGAGGCGACTGCGGGCCACCCGAGACGGGGTGCGGCAGATGATCGACGCGCTCAGATCCTGACTGGCCTAGCGGCTGCCGCCCACCTCGGCGGGCAACGGCGGCGGCAACGGCGTGGTCGAGGTGGGTGTGGTGGGGCTGGGCTTGGCCGACGTCGTGGGCGTGGCCGTCCCGGACGTGCTCGGGGCGGAGCTGTCCGTCGTCGACTTCGGAGCCTGGGGCCCGTGGAAGTCCACCCATGACTCACTGCGGATGGTCTTGCCGCCGGAGTTCACCGTCAGCGACTTCGAGTCGACCAGATAGGTGATGCCGTCGTTCTCGGCGTCGTAGGCGCCGCTGCCATAGGCCGAGGCCGACAGGATCAGCTTGGCGCCGTCGCGCACTCGCACGCCGCGGTACTCGTACTGTCCGCCCGAGTCCTTGCAGATCGCCACGCGGGAGGTCTCGGTGCTGCCGAACAGCACGGCGGTCTCCGAAGCGGAGCAGCGAGCCGTGGAATCGATGTAGCCCAGGGAGTCGTAGGAGGGCGCAGCGGCCGCCGACGGCAGGCCGATGACGAACATGGACGACACGGCCGCGACCGCCGCGACTCGGGCGGTACGGACCCACACAGATGACATCACTCCATCCACGACACCATGGGTGAGCTCCGGTTACGAGGGTCGATGCCGAGAAAGTACGAGATCGTTAGTGTCCCGATACCCGGCGCGGTGCCGAACGCGACCGACGCGTCGTTCGATAATCATCGGTAGACAGTTTTCCGTTCTTGTACAGTGTCGGAGCGCACATTCAGAGATGGGTGTGAGCAACCACACAGCGGGGGGTCACAGATGGAGTTTGGATGCGAGATCAGACAGGCGGCGCGCTGATGCCGCGCCGAGCCTTCAACGCGGTCATGACGGTCCTGGCGGCCGTCGCCCTCTTCGTCACGTCGGCGTTGCCGGCGTGGGCGGCCGACTCGGTCACCGTGACTTTCGTCCGCCATGCGCAGTCCGAAGGCAACGTGCCCGGCGCCGGCATCGACACGCAGGTACCCGGCCCGAACCTCACCACGCTGGGCGTGCAGCAGGCTCAAGGCATCGCCCAGAGCCTGGCCAACGCCGGCTACTCCAGCGTCTACACCTCCACCATGGTCCGCACCGCGCAGACAGCGGCGCCGATGCTGGGCATCACCCATCAGACGGCGACCGCAAATGCGGGCTTCAACGAGATCAGCGCCGGCATCTTCGAGGGCGCTCCCATCGACAGCGGCCTCGGGCGCATCTTCTACTTCCTGATCCCGCTGACCTGGACCCTGGGCCTGCGTTCGGTGCCCATCCCGCTCGGTGAGGGCGGAAACGAGTTCGAGGCGCGCGTCAATGGCGCGCTGGCCTCCGTCATCGCCAACGGCGGCACCGATCCGGTGATCTTCTCGCACGGCGCGACCATCATGATCTGGACGATGATGAACGTCGACAACCCGGATATTCCGCTGCTGCTGAGCCATCCGCTGGGCAACGCGGAGCAGGTCGTCATCACCGGCAATCCGGAGGACGGCTGGACGCTGGTCAGCTACGCCGGCATCCCGGTCAGCCAGACTCCGGGCCTGGGCACCCAGCTCTTCGTGAACACCCGCAATCTGATCGTCGCTCCGCAGACCGCCATCTACAACGTCGTCCAGGCGGTCAAGACCCTGGACCTGCCGACGATCATCAACGCGATCGCCGGCGGCGTGGCGCTGGTCGCCAAGGCCGGCGTCGACTTCGTCAAGGACTCGGTGACCGACATCGTCAACGCGATCGTCGGCGCGCTGCCGGGTGGGGCGCAGGCCACCGCCGCGGCGACCAAGGCCGCGGCCGTCAAGTCCGCGTCGCCGGCGACCACGTCGCTGGTTTCGGGAACCGAGCCGGCAACCGAGCCGGTCAAGGACTCCTCGGATACCGCCCCGGCGGCCTCCGAAAGCGGCAACGGCGCAACCGATCTCAGCGACGGCAACAAGGTCGAGCCGGGCAAGTCCGGCTCGGCCCGGCATGCGGGTTCGCTGCAGTCGGTGTCGGACAAGGCTGACGACAGCTCGTCGGCCGGCACCTCCGGCGGCTCGGCCAAGAAGTCCACGGGCGGCAGCAAGCGCGCCAGCGAGAAGGACGCTGCCTGACTCTCCCCGCTCGCGACATCGGCCCCCTCCACACCGGAGGGGGCCGATTCGCGTTCAGCCGAGGTACACCGACTCCAGCACCAGATCCGGCACCAGTTTCTGGTACTCCATGTGGGTGCGGTGTTCGACGGTCTTCCAGCCGCGGCCCTGTTGCTCGCGCATGTAGGCCCGGTACTTCGGCGAGCCCGGGAAGCCGACATTGTCGGCGACCGCGACAGTGCCGGGATGCAACCAGCCGCGCGCGGCGATGCTGAGCAGGTCGGCCAGGTAGGCGTTCTTGTCGTGGTCGATGAACAGAAAGTCGACAGAGCCGGGCATCACACCGTGTTCGTCGCGCAGCCTGTCGAGGGTGCGGCCGTTGTCACCGATCGTCCCGACCACGCAGGTGATCCGGTCCGCCGCCCCGGCGTGAGTCCAAATGCGTTTGGCTACTTCAGCATTGGCCTCGGAGAGTTCCACCGACAACACCCGTGCCTGCGGCGCGCACCGGGCGATCCGCAGCGCGCTGTACCCGCAGTAGGTGCCCAGTTCCACCGCGACCCGCGGATCTGCGGCCCGGACCGCGGCGTCGAGCAATTCGCCCTTCTCGTCGCCGATGTTGACCAGGAACGATTTGGCGTAGGCGTACTCGTCGAGTTTGGCCAGCACATCGTCGATGTCACCCTGGCGGGCATTGGCTTCGACGTAGTCCGCAGCGGCGGCTTCCCGGCCGTCGCCGATCTGCCCGGTCTTGTTGAAGTTACGGATGCCGATCCCGGTCCGCAGAACCGACCATCGCAACAGGGGCAGACGCTGGCGAAGCTTCATGACCTCACGCTACGTTGTGCCCGGGGGTGCCACCCGGAGGTTTTGTGCAGTCAAGCGGGGACCGGACAGCTGTGGCGCTGTGTTACGGCGTGATCTGTCATGTCGTCTTCGTCCTCGGTGTGGGCGCCATGATGGTGGCGATGTTCTTCGGCATGAGCCGCTCCCTGGGCACGTTGAGCGCGCCGTGGAGTTGGGTCGCCAACGCCGCACTGCTGGTGCAGTTTCCCGTGGCCCACTCCCTGTTGCTCACCGGCTCCGGCAGGGCCGTGCTGGTACGGCTGGCCCCCCGGGGCACCGGCGGCACGCTCGTGACGACGACGTACGCCACTATTGCCGCGCTGCAGGTGTTGGCCTTGTTCGCCCTGTGGTCGCCCACCGGCATCATCTGGTGGCAGGCCGGCGGCGCCGCCCTGTGGGTCCTCATTGCGCTCTACGCCGCATCCTGGTTGCTGCTGGGCAAGGCGATGGCCGACGCGGGCCTGTCGGTGCAGACCGGCAGTCTGGGGTGGACGGCGCTGCTGCGCGGACGAAAGCCGGTCTACCCGCCGATGCCCACCACGGGCCTGTTCCGGCTCACCCGCCAGCCGATCTACGTGGCGTTCGCCCTGACGCTGTGGACGGTGCCGACGTGGACGCCCGACCAGCTGGTCGTCGCCCTGACATTGACCGGGTATTGCCTGGTGGCTCCGCTGTTCAAGGAGGCGCGGTTCCGGCGGATACACGGTGCGGCATTCGACGAGTACGCCAGCGCCGTGCCCTACTGGCTGCCATTGCCGCGAAAGCGGCGCTGAACCCCCCGTAGCTTTGATGAACCGGAGCGCCATGATGTACGTGTCAGCTTCAAGACGTCACCGATAACCGAAGGACGAAACATTGCTGCAAGCGATCGCCCGGCTGGCCATCGCGGCCCCGCGGCGAGTGATCGTTGTCGCGGTGCTCGTCATGGTCGCCGTCGGAATCTTCGGGGTCCCGGTGGCCACGCACCTGTCCCCGGGCGGCTTCCAGGACCCGACCTCGGAGTCGGCACGGGCGGCCCAGCTGCTGACCGAGAAGTTCGATCAGGGTGACGTCCAGCTCCTCGTCGTGATCACCGCGCCGGACCGCTTCGACAGCCCGCAGGCCCGTACGGCCGCCACCGACGTCATCGACCGCCTGCAGCGCTCCGGGCACGTCGCCGCCATCACCTCGCCGTGGACCTCGCCGCCGCAGGCCGCCGCCGCCCTGGTCAGCGCCGACAAGAAGTCCGGGCTCATCGTCACCGGCGTCGTCGGCGACGAAGACAAGCTGCAGGGCTACACCAAGACGCTCTCCGAGGACATCGCCCGCGACTCCGACGGCATGGTGGTCCGCTCCGGGGGGACCGCGATGGTCAACCTCCAGGTCACCGAGCAGTCGCAGCACGACCTGTTGTTGATGGAATCGATCGTGGTACCGCTGAGCTTCCTGGTGCTGGTGTGGGTGTTCGGCGGGATGTTCGCCGCCGCGCTGCCCGTCGCCGTCGGACTGATGGCGATCCTGGGATCGCTGGCCGTGCTCCGTGTCACCACGTTCTTCACCGACGTCTCGATCTTCGCGCTCAACCTGACCACCGCGATGGGCCTCGCGCTGGCCATCGACTACACCCTGCTGATGATCAGCCGCTACCGCGACGAGCTGGCCGAAGGGTCGCCCCGCGAACTGGCGCTGACCAGGACGATGATGTCGGCGGGGCGCACGGTGCTGTTCTCGGCGACGACGGTGGCGCTGTCCATGGCGGTCATGGTCGTGTTCCCGATGAACTTCCTGCGCTCGTTCGCCTACGCCGGTGTCGCCACCGTCGCGTTCGCCGTGCTGGCCGCCATCGTCATCACTCCTGCGGCGATCATGCTGCTCGGTGACCGGCTCGACTCGCTGGACGTCCGGCGGCTGTTCCGCCGCATCTTCAAGCGCGCCGAACCTGCGGTAAAGCCTGTGCAGGAGCAATTCTGGTATCGCTCAACCACATTCGTGATGAAGCGGGCCATCCCGATCGGGTTGGCGGGCGTGGCGCTGTTGCTGATTCTCGGCACGCCGTTCCTGGGGGTGCGTCCCGGCTTCCCCGATGACCGGGTGTTGCCGCAATCGGCGTCCGCGCACCAGGTGGGCGATCAGCTGCGCCGCGACTTCACCAACAACTTCGAGACGGCGGTGCCGGTCGTCATCGTGGATTCCGACGGACTGTCCGCCGGGGAGGTATCCCGCTACGCGGCCGACCTGTCCAGGGTGCCCGATGTGGTGTCGGTGTCCTCGCCGACGGGGGCGTTCGTCGACGGGCAACTGGCGGGACCGCCGACGGCGGCGACCGGACAGGCGTCGGGCAGCACGCTGCTGACCGTGGACAGCAAGGCCCCGCTGTTCTCCGAGGCCTCCGAGCACCAGCTCGACATGTTGCACGCCGTGGCCGCCCCCGGCGGACGAGGCGTCGAGTTCACCGGCATCGCCCAGACCAACCGCGACAGCGTGCAGGCGATCGCCTCGCGGCTGCCGCTGGTACTCGGCCTCATCGGCGCGATCATGCTGGTGCTGCTGTTCCTGCTGACCGGCAGCGTGGTGCTGCCGATCAAGGCGCTGTTGCTCAACATCCTGTCGCTGTCGGCCGCCTTCGGCGCGATGGTGTGGATCTTCCAGGACGGCAATCTCGGGGCGCTCGGGACCACCTCCACCGGCACCCTGGTGGCGAATATGCCGGTGCTGCTGTTCTGCATCGCCTTCGGGCTGTCGATGGACTACGAGGTGTTCCTGGTCTCCCGCATCCGGGAGTTCTGGCTGGCATCCCCGCAGACCAGCGCGGACAACGACGAAAGCGTGGCCCTCGGGGTGGCCCACACCGGCCGGGTGATCACCGCAGCGGCTCTGATCATGGCGATCTCGTTCGCCGCGCTGATCGCCGCGCACGTGTCATTTATGCGGATGTTCGGGCTGGGGTTGACCCTGGCGGTGCTCGCCGACGCGACTCTGGTGCGCCTGATCCTGGTGCCGGCGTTCATGCATGTGATGGGCAGATGGAACTGGTGGGCGCCAAAACCGCTGGTCAAGGTCCATCAGCGCTTACAGATACATGACGGAGCCGTCCTGCCCGCAGCAAAGGGCGGTGCGGCTGACAATACTGTTGAGGGTGTCCAACAATCGGTCCCTTCGCCAGACAGCTGAACCACTCCGCTCCCAGGATCGTGGTTAAGACATGGCCCCCAAGTCTGTTATCGCCGGAGTCCGCGGCGAACTCCCTCCCCTTCGTTACAGCCAGGCAGAGATCACCGAAGCGTTCCTGGAACTCCCTGGGTACAGCGAGTTCGACGAGATCGTTCGCAGCCTGCACCGCAGTGCCAAGGTCAACAACCGGCATTTCGTGCTGCCGCTGGAGCGCTATTCCTCGCTGACCGATTTCGGTGAGGCGAACACGCTGTTCATCGAGCACGCGGTGGAGCTCGGCGCCGCGGCCGTCTCCGGTGCGCTCGAGGAAGCCGGCCTGCGTCCCGAGGACGTCGACCTGATCATCTCGACCACGGTGACCGGCGTTGTGGTGCCGTCGCTGGATGCCAGGATCGCCGGCCGGCTGGGGATGCGGCCCGATGTGAAGCGGGTGCCGCTCTTCGGCCTGGGCTGCGTGGCCGGCGCGGCCGGTGTGGCGCGCATGCACGACTATCTGCGTGGCACCCCGGACGGGGTGGCGGTGCTGGTGTCGGTGGAACTGTGCTCGTTGACGTTCCCGGGCGCCAAGCCCGCGATGGCGAGCCTGGTCGGCAGCGCCCTGTTCGCCGACGGCGCGGCGGCGGTCGTCGCGGTCGGTGAGCGCAAAGCAGACGAGATCGGGGCATCGGGTCCCGACGTGCTGGACTCCCGCAGCCATCTGTATCCGGATTCCTTGCGCACCATGGGATGGGACGTCGGCGCATCCGGTCTGGAGCTTGTGCTGTCGGCGGATCTTCCCGAGACCATCGAGCGCTACCTGCCCGCCGATGTCACCGATTTCCTTGGTGCTCATGGCCATACGATGGACGACATCGGTGCGTGGGTGAGCCATCCCGGCGGCCCGAAGATCATCGAGGCGATCGTGTCCAGTCTCGACCTGCCCGAGGATGCACTGGAGCTGACCTGGCGCTCGCTGGCCGAGATCGGCAACGTGTCCTCGTCGTCGGTGCTGCATGTCCTGCGCGACACCATCGCCAAGAGGCCGCCGAGTGGCAGCCCGGGCGTCATGATGGCCATGGGCCCGGGGTTCTGCTCCGAACTGTTGCTGCTGCGCTGGCATTGATGACCTGGTACGTACTGCTGCTGGCCGCCGTCGCACTCGAGCGGGTCGCCGAGCTGGTGGTCTCCCGGCGCAACCTGGCGTGGAGCCGCGAGCGCGGCGGAGTCGAGTTCGGTGCGAGCCACTACCCGGTGATGGTGGTGTTGCACACCGGGCTGCTACTCGGCTGCCTCGTGGAGGTTCTCGTCGCCCACCGGCCGTTCCTGCCCGCACTCGGCTGGCCGATGCTGGCGATAGTGATTGCCGCCCAGGGGCTTCGGTGGTGGTGCATCACCACACTGGGACCGCAGTGGAACACCAGGGTCGTGGTGGTGCCCGGTGCGCCGCGCGTCACCGGCGGCCCGTACCGGTACTTCTCGCACCCCAACTACGTGGCCGTCGTCGCCGAAGGTGTCGCCCTGCCGTTGGTGCACAGCGCCTGGGTCACCGCGCTGGTGTTCACCGTTCTCAACGCCGCGCTGCTGCGCACCCGCATCCACACCGAGAACACCGCACTGGCGAGCCTGACGTGATCGACCTCGTGGTGGCCGGCGGCGGTCCGGCCGGACTGGCCACCGCCCTGTATGCCGCTCAGGCCGGTCTGGCTGTCACCGTCGTCGAACGCCGTCCCGGCGTCATCGACAAAGCCTGCGGCGAGGGTCTGATGCCCCACACCGTCGGACAACTGGCGAAGTTGGGTGTTGCGGTGCACGGCAAGCCCTTTCGGGGTATCGCCTACCTCGACACACGCCGGCGTATCGAGGCACCGTTCAAGTCCGGTTCCGGTCTGGGTGTGCGGCGCACCGCGCTGCACAGCGCGCTGCGTGACGCCGTGTCGGCCGCTGGTGTGCGGGTGGTCACCGGCGACATCGGTGCGGTGCGCCAGGACGCCGACGCTGTGTACTGCGGTGAGTTCCGCGCCCGCTACCTGGCCGCTGCCGACGGGCTGCACTCACCGATCCGCCGGGCCCTGGGCCTGTCCCGGCCCAGCCGTGGCCCGCGGCGGTGGGGTGTGCGGCGACATGTCCACACCGCGCCGTGGAGCGACACCGTCGAGGTCTACTGGGGTGAGGGTGCCGAAGCGTATGTCACTCCGGTCGCCGACGACTGCGTCGGCATCGCGATCCTGACCTCACGGCAGGGTTCGTTCGAGGACCACCTGGCCGAGTTCCCCAGCCTGCGGGACCGGGTGGGCAGCCTGGCGCACGGCCGAGACCGCGCCGCGGGCCCTCTGCAGCAACGGGTTTCAGCCAGGCGATCCGGCCGGGTCATGCTGGTCGGTGACGCGGCCGGCTACGTCGACGCGCTGACCGGTGAAGGTCTGGGGATCGCCTTCGGCGGGGCCGAGCTGCTGGCCAACTGTGTGGTGGCCGACCGGCCGCAGGACTACGACCGCCAGTGGCGGCACATGTCGCGGCGCTACCGCGTGTTGACGGCCGGTCTGCTGCATGCCAGTGAGTTCAAGCCGGTGCGATCGCGCATCGTGCCCGCGGCCGTTGCACTGCCGTCGGTGTTCGCCGGGATTGTCAACCAGCTGGCGTACTGACCGGCGTAGGCTGCGCCGCTATGAGCGAGATGCCCGGCGTACCGCCCATCGCGGACTGGAATCGCCTGCTGGACGGCCGGGTTGCGGTGGTCACCGGTGGCGGGGCGGGTATCGGCGCGGCGGTCGCGACGCTGTTCGCAGAGCACGGCGCGACGGTGGAGGTCGCCGAGATCGACCGGGATCGCGCCGCGCAGATCGCGGCTGACGGCGCGATCCGCAGCCATGTCGTCGACGTCACCGACGACGACGCCGTCACCGGCCTGGCCGACGCGGTACTCGCCGCGCACGGGCGTGTCGACGTGCTGGTCAACAATGTCGGGGACTACCGCCCGCTGGTGGCGTTCGAGGAGTCCACGCCGGACACCTGGCAGCAGATGTACGACATCAACCTTCGTCACGTCTTCGCGGTGACCCGGGCTTTCCTGCCGGCGATGATCGCGGCGCACGCGGGCAGCATCGTCAACATCCACTCCGTCGAAGGTATGCGCGGATTCCCCCGCGATCCGGTGTACGGAGCGATGAAAGCTGCTGTTGCACACTTCACTACGTGCCTTGCGGTCGACGTCGGGCGCTATGGTGTGCGGGTCAACGGCATCGGTACCGATCTCACCCAGACACCGCAGGTGGATTATCTGACCGGGTACTCCGACGCCGAGCATCTCTGGCAGTCGTGGGCGCCGGTGGGGCGGGTGGGTCGGCCGGCCGATCAGGCCCGGGTCGCGCTGTTCCTGGCATCCGAGCAGTCGGCGTTCGTCACCGGGCACAATATCCCGGTCGACGGCGGAACCAAAGCCGGTGGCGGATGGATGTTTTCACCCCGAGCCGGACGGTTCGTCAACCGATCCAAGCACCTCTAGCCTCAGCGCCCGGAGCGGCCGGTTGCTCCCTGACCGCTGCGCTTGGTCGTACGGGGACTGTCGGTGCTCTTGGCGGCCGTCGCGTGCTTTCGCGCCGAGGCAGCCGGCGTGGGGGTCGCGACATCCGACCGGAGTGCTTGTGCCGCAGCGGGTCTGGCGACTTTACGGGCCGAGCGTCCCGTCGATTCCGTGGGGGTCGGCTCGGCGGCGCTACTGACGGTCGTCGAGCGGACCGTCGCCGCGGCTGCCGCGGAATTCTGCCCGGTGAGCACCTTGATCACCGACTTGACCAGGTCGGTGACGATCTGGACGACGAGTTTGGGGACGACCAGCAACTGCTCGATGAGCTGACCGGCGAAGATACCGAGGGCTTGCAGGAAGGCGTTCTGCGGCAGGTACGGCGTGACGTCGAACGGGCTGACCGTGCCGTCGGCCAGGTCGGCGATCAGTGCCGCGATGGTGTCGACGGCGGGCTTCTCGGTCCAGTTTGTCGTGAAGATGCCGAAGTTGTCCTCCGCGCCGAACGCTCCGGTGGCGGTGTCTCGGGTGGTGTGGATGAACATCGGGCCCGCGCCCTCGACCTGCTGCCAGGCCACCACGAAATCGTGGATGAAGGCCGCCTGCTGGGTCTGCGATATACCCCAGGTGGTGGGTAGGCCGTACTCGGTAGCCCACAGTTTCAGCGTTCCGTCTCCGGCGGCGGCCATCAATGCCCGGATGGCCTCGGTCTGCAGCAGCGGCGAGTCGGTGACCGTGCCCAGGGAGAACGGCGTCGTGTACTGGTAGGGGTGGTAGGACAGCGCGTCGAAGTACCCGTGCGCGCCGTCGGCGTACATCTGCGCGACGAAGGTGACCGGGCTGAGCGTGACGCCCGGCAGGGTACCCACCGCGCCGAGGACGCCGGCGATCACCTGGGCGTCCGGGTCGGCGGCCTTGATCGCGGGATAGGCGGCTTTGAGGAGCTCGGTGTAGGACTGCGGGTCCGGGGGAGACCAGAAGGTGACGCCGTTGGGTTCGTTCCAGACCTCGTAGGCAGAGATCTTGCCCTGGTAGCGGGATGCGACGGCCGCGGCGAAGTCGGCGTAGACGGCGGGATCGGGGTGGCCGACGAGCAGGGAGCCGGCCCACGCCGGGGTGCCGTTGATCACGCCGAGGATGCCCATATCGCGGGCGGTGGCCGCCTCCACCACCGCGTCGACCCTCGACCAGTCGTAGTCGGTGGCGTTGTAGGGCTGCACACCGGCCCAGGGCACGGCGATCCGGATGTCGGTGACGCCCAGCGCTTTCAGCTCATCCAGGGTCTTGGCGATATCCGCCGCCGACAGGTTGAACAGGTTCGGGTCGGAGATGCCCAGTGTCGTCGACGAGTCGGCGATCGCGGCGGTGAGCACGACCGGGACCTGAACCGGGCCGTGGGGCAGCGGTCCGGCACTCGGGGCGAGCGCGCAGGGTATGAGAGCCGCGGCGCTCACCACGATCGCTGTGCCGGTGCTCACGGCTCGCGTGAAGCGAACGGACATCGCAACTCCCCCCTGCCATTGCTTTTCGTCGATCTGACAGTAATGCCGGCCGGTGGGCTGTGCGGTGAAACACCCCCTGGTGTTTCGTGGCCCTGGGTACCCTCGGTGGCAATGACTATGGAGGTCGCATGACGGCGGAGGGCGGCGATCGCGGCCTGGCGTCGGCGTTGGGCGCCACAGCCGAGGTGATCGCACTGCGCGCTGAGGCGCTGGCCGAGATGGACGTGTTCGACGGCTGCCCGGCGTCGGACTTGCAGGTGCTGGCCGCTCTTCTGCGTCCCTTGCAGGCACCGGCCGACCGGGTGCTGATGCGCCAGGGCGAGCAGGCGGTGTCGTTCCTGTTAATCCAGTCCGGCAAGGCGGAGGTGCGCCACGTCGGCGAGGACGGGGTGGTGATCCTCGGCGAGGTGTCGGCAGGGGCCATCGTCGGCGAAATCGCGCTGCTGCGCGACAAACCACGCACGGCGACGGTCGTCACCACCGAACCACTGGTCGGTTATATCGGTGACGACGTGGCCTTCGCGGTCATGGCCGAGTTGCCGGGGATCACCGAACGGATGGTGCGCACCGCGCGGCAGCGGTTGGCGGCGTTCGTCTCGCCGGTCCCGGTGGTCCTCAAGGACGGCACCGAATTGGTCCTGCGTCCCGTCCTGCCCGGGGACAGCGTGCGCACCTCGCACGGGCCGGTCGAGTTCTCGTCGGAGACGCTCTACCGCCGGTTCATGTCCATGCGCGCGCCGAGTGTGGCGCTGATGAACTATCTGTTCCAGGTGGACTATGTGGACCACTTCGTGTGGGTTCTGGTCGACGGGGTGGACGGTCCGGTGGTCGCCGACGTGCGATTCGTCCGCGACGAGGGCGACATGTCGAGCGCCGAGATCGCGTTCATCGTCGGTGATGCCTACCAGGGCAGGGGTATCGGCAATTTCCTGATGGATGCGCTGACCATCGCCGCACACGTCGGGGGAGTCAAGCGGTTCTCGGCGCGGGTGCTGTCCGACAACCTGCCGATGCGCACGATCCTGGATCGCTTCGGCGCGCACTGGGAGCGCGACGAGCCGGGCGTGGTGACCACCGTGTTCGATGTGCCGAAACTCGATGCGCTGCAGATCGATCCGGCGCTGGCGCTCGAGATTCGCGATGTTGCCCGCCAGGTGATCCAGGCGGTGAGCTGAGGTGGACAGGCCAGCGCTGAACAAGGACACCCGGATGTGCATTTCGCTGGCTGCCCGCCCGAGCAATATCGGCACCCGGTTCCACAACTACCTCTACGACCAACTGGGCCTGGACTTCCTCTACAAGGCTTGCACCACAACCGATATCGCGGCCGCGGTCGGGGGTGTGCGTGCTCTGGGCATCCGGGGGTGCTCGGTGTCGATGCCCTTCAAGCAGGACGTGCTGGCACTGGTCGACCACGTCGAAGAGTCGGCGCGCGCCATCACCGCGGTCAATACGATCGTCAACGACGACGGCGTGCTCACCGCGAGCAACACCGACTACATCGCGGTGCAGCGGCTGATCGACTCCTACGGTCTGGACCCAGGGCAGCGGGTGCTGATCCGCGGCAGTGGTGGGATGGCCAGCGCGGTGGCAACGGCGTTCCGGGACGGCGGTTTCGGCGCAGGTACGATCGTGGCCCGCAACGATCAGACAGGGCCCGAACTTGCCGAGCGACTGGGCTACGACTGGCGCCCCGAGGTCGGGGACCTGCGGGCGGCGGTGATTGTGAACGTCACACCGATCGGCATGTCCGGCGGCCCGGAGGCCCGTGAGCCTGCTTTCGACGACGACGTGATCGATTCGGCGCACACAGTTTTCGATGTCGTGGCGTTGCCGTCGGAGACGCCGCTGATCGTGGCCGCGCGGGCGGCGGGCAAGCAGGTGATCACCGGCGCGGAGGTGATCGCGCTGCAGGCCGCCGAACAGTTCGAGCGCTACACCGGTATTCGTCCGTCCGCTGAGCAGGTGGCGGCCGCCTCGGAGTTCAGCAGGGCTTAGGGCGGTTGGGCTTCGTCTTCGTCGTCGCGGGGTAGTAGCCGTTCGGGGTGGTGGTAGGTGTTGGTGCCGCCGATGAGTGGAACGTTGGGTGGCGGGATCCATTCGGTTTGCCCGTTGGGGAGTTTTCGGGTGTCCCAGCCGTCGTTTTCGGCGTGCAGGTTGTCGCGTTTGCAGGCCAGGGTGAGGTCGTCGATGTCGGTGGTGCCGCCGTCTTTCCAGTCGCGCACCGCGTGGTGGACTTGGCAGTCGTAGCCGCGCACGGTGCATCCGGGTGCGGTGCAGCCACGCTCCTTGGACAACAGCATGATTCGCTGCTCTGCTGAGGCGAGGCGTTTGGTGCGGCCCAGCCACAGTGACGTGCCGGTGACACCGTCGAAGACGGCCAGGTAGTTGTAGGCATGGGATGCCAGCCGGATGACATCGGTCATGGGGAGCAGGGTGCCGCCGGCGGTGACTCCGTGTCCGGATGCGGCCTGCAGGTCCTGCAGGGTGGTGGTGACGATGACGGTGACGGGAAGCCCGTTGTGCTGGCCGAGCTTCGGATCGCCGAGGTGGCGTCGGGTCAGGTCGACGAGGGCGTCGTGCTGGCGTTGGCCGTGCCCGCGTGCGTCGCGCTCGGCGTCGGTGCTGTCGGGGGTGCACATGCCGGGGGCGGCGAGTTTGGCGAACAGGGCATCGAGCATGGCGCGCAGTTCCGGGGTGGCGGTGAGCTTGCCGATGCTCATCCCGTCGGGGCGTTGTCCGCCGCACCATACGAAGCGGCGTTTGCGGGCCCGGTCGACATCGGAGAAGGTGCCGTCGGGGTTGAGGTGGGTGGCCAGCCGGGCGGCGATCTTCTCCAGCTGGTCGGGTCGCAGATGTTGGGCGTGCTCGGCCAAGGAGCGCTCGGCTCTGATGATCTCGGCCGGTGCGACGTGGTCGGGTAGTTCGCGGAAGAACTTCTGGATGACCCGGACATGCTCGCCGTCGAGCAGCCCGGCATCCCAGGCCTTGGCGGTGGCCGGCAACAGCGGGGCCAGCGGTTGGCCGGTCAGCGCCAACCGTGGGGCCAGGTGCTCGGCGTCACGGATGCGGCGTTTGGCCTCGCGACGGCTGATCCGCAGCACATCGGCCAACACAATGTGCACCGGCGGGCAGCCCTCGTACTGCTCCAGATGAGTGATCTGCTCATGGGAGATCGCCACCTGGCGGCGCAGCGAGGTTTCCAGCCGTTCGAGGACCGCGAAGCGTTGATGGGCGGGCCGTTCCTCGATATCGGTCGCGCCCAGCAGTTCGACCGCTGCATCGAGTGCGTCCAGCGCCTCAACGATCGAACTCATGTTCGAAACGCTACCCCGACCCACCGACAAGAACCGGCCCCCGAACCCACCCTGGGGACGAACCCGGGACTGTGGATTACAGCGGCGCGTTCACCACGACGATCGTCTTGCGCACCCGCTCGGCCAGGTGGCCGGTGAACCCGGCGTAGAACAACTCCGCGGCGATCGCCCACGACATCGACGAGTGCACCGCGGCGGCCGTCGGTGCCGCATCGGCAGGCAGCGGAAACTCGAACGGTACGGTCAGCGGACTTCCTGCACGCAGCGGAATGCCCTTGCCCAACTTGACTGCCGGCCCGTCGACAGGGCCTGTCGCACAAGGGTTTCGAGTCAACGGATGCGACTCGCGGTGACGCTGCCAGCGCACCCTGAGATCGCCGTCGGGCAGGTCGATCGTCGGCGTCAACGTGAGCTGCCCCCGCACCATCTCGCCGGCGGCATAGATCGCAGACGACAACGCGATGTCGATCACCGTCTCGGCCGCTCCGGAGTAGCGCTCGGTGGGCTCGTCCCCGGCGTAGGCGTCCTCCGGGCGAACGACGACGGTGAAATCACCACGCGTCGCAACGTCGCGGCCCTCGCGGTCGACGCTCAACCGGCACGACCAGCGGGCGATCTCCTCAGACGAGGGCGGCGCCCACGATGGAATCCTGAAATCGTAAGAACCACCGGTGAATTCGCCCGCCGCGATGGGGACGTCGACCACTACGACGCTCACCCACTCGTCGGTGTCACGATCGCCGCCGTAGTTGGTACCCACCTGGCCGGCGAGCCACAGGTCGTCGTTCACCTGGGCCGCCGCCGAATCGGCATGGCCCGCCCAGTGATACCGGAAGAAGTTCGTGTAACCCCAGTCGACCTTGGCCGAGCGGACTTTGTCGGCCGAACCCGTGATCGCCGCCGTCACGGTCTGGCGCGGGACAACGACTGCGGGGGTGACGCTGATCTCGAGTGCCTTATCGCGGCTGAACAGACCCACTACTTCCTCTGGCTCGCGGCGTACTCCTCCGGCCGATTCTTCTTCATCCACAACCGAATCGGAGAGAAGACAACCCACAGTACCCCGTACACCGGGTAGTAGATGGCCGCCCCGGCCAGGACGGCGAAGACCCACGCCGGATAGATCAGGATCAGACAGAACTGAATGAACTGCTTGAGGACCACCGGATAGCCGTCGGCCATGGACCAGACGAGGCGGGGGCTCATCGACTTCAGTAGACGCTTGCCCGCTGAGGTCTCGGCTTCGGCCTCCGCCTGAGCCTGACTCACGTCGGGTCCCCGCTCTTCGCGGGTCAGTCCGCGGGCCGGGGCTGCCGGCTCGTCGGGATACGGCGGTTGTGCAGAACTCATCTCAAGCCTCCCGGAACCCGGAGACCGGGACCGCGGCGGCCGGCGCTCTTGTGCCGGCCGCCGCGAACTCCGATCAGGGAGTGATCGTCGTCTTCTCGTCGATCACGCTGGTGGCGTCCATCAGGACACCCTCTTGCCCGTCGAGGGCATCGGCATTCAACTGCAGAACGAAGAGGCCGTCGGCGGTCGGAATCACGACGGTCTTCTGCGCGATGATGCGCTTCTTGCCGTCCTTGACGTAGTTGCCGCCGAGCTGCACCGCGTCGAACCCGCTCAGCGTGCTCTTGTTGTCGTCACCGAGGGGCTCGTAGTCGGGGAGGTTCTTCAGCTCGCCCGGCGCGAGTTCAAGGATCTTCGCGGGGTCGACGTTGCCGGTCAGCTTGGACACGATCGCGATGATGCTCGGCGGATCGTCCGGCGTTTCCGGCTTGTCGTAGACGATGGCGCCGTAGGCCCACTCCGGGGTCTGGGGGCCGGCATCCGACCAGTCGGTCGGGAACGGCAAGTCGATGGTCGGGGAACCCGGATCGCCGCGGTGAACCGCCGTCTCCTGAATCTGGTTCTCCTTCAGGTAATCCTGGATGGTCTGGTTCTTGCCGGTCGACTCGGCCGGGCTCGGTGATGCCTTGGTGCTGGTGGACGTCGCCGTCGAGGTGGACGTCGACGTCGACGTGGACGTCGCCGGCTTGGTCTCGGTCTTCGAGCCGCAGCCAACGAGCGCGACACTCAATGAAATGGCGGCCAGCCCGGCTGTCGCAACCGCCGTGATTTTCTGCATCGGACGAACGTCTCCTTATTTCCTGGGCCGACCGCTGGCAGCGACCGAATTCGATAGGGAGCTTAGTGCTCAGGAAACGTTTTGCCACTCGAATCCCGCGGAATTGATACGCAGGAGAAGTCGGCAGAATCTGACGTTCGCGACACGCGGCTGGTTAATAGGGCCGATTTTGCCCGGCCCGACCGCGGTTGGAGCACGATGCAGATGGGCTGCGAAGATGCAGACGTAACGCGGGTCGCGGCGGTGGGTCAGGCGAAGCCACCAGCAGGTGTTACGCATAGGGCAAAGGAGCGCTGTGCGTTTCGGTCTTCCCCGACTCTCGACGGCTGCAGTAGCAACGATCGCGTTAGCCGGTTACTTTCTGTTGTCGCCGTTCGCAATAGGCGTTCATTTGACGGCCACTACCGCGCTGATAATGGGCGGGACGATGCATCCTTTGGTCAGTTCCACGCTCGGCGGCTCGTCGCAGAATCCGCTCGGCCAGTTGGTGTCCTATCCACTCGCCGAACCCGCCCCCGTGGTCGCCGGCATCATCAACCAAGCCATGGACTTGTTCGTCGCTCCGACCGGCGGCACCAGGGGAGGCGCCACCGACCCAGGTGGGTACAACGTGGTCGCGCTTGCGACGCCGGAGGAGTTCTGGCCCCTCTACGGCACGCTGGGTTTCGACGCCTCGGTGGCCGCGGGGGTGGCCAACCTGTCGAACTGCCTGCAGGGACGGTTGTCGTGCAAGGGCCATTACTTCGACAATGCCCCAGAACTGACGTCGGACTATGTGGCGTTCGGATACTCCCAGAGCGCCCGGATCGCCAGCATCGCCAAGCGCGACCTCATCGACACCTACCGCAATGCCGACGGCAGCTGGCTTCCCCTCGTCGACTCCAACGGCGCCCCGTTGCACGTGTCGTTCGTGGTGATCGGCAATCCGAACCGCCCCAATGGCGGTTTCCTGCAACGCTTCAACGGCTCGTACATCTCGCAACTGGGCATCACCTTCGACGGCGCGTCCCCGACCGACTCCTGCGATTCCGACGGCACGAACTGCCGTTTCCCGACTGCCGATATCGCGCGCCAGTACGACGGATGGGCCGACGCTCCGGTGCGCCAGCTCAACCTCGTGGCCGACCTCAACGCGCTTCTCGGCATCGCCTATCTGCATCTCTTCTACGACGCGCCTGTCACCGATTCGATGTATCAGGGCACTACCGGCGACACGAGCTACTACATGGCCCCGACGCACCTGCTGCCGCTGCTCATGCCGCTGCAGCAGCTCGGTGTACCCGCACCGATCCTGGCTGTGCTCGACGCCCCGCTGCGGGTCATCGTCGAATGGGCCTACGACCGGGCCACCAATCCCGGTGTGCCCACCCCCATGCAACCGAGCGTCTTGGCGGATCCGGTCACCGGCTTTCGCAACCTTCTCGCCGCCATCCCGACGGGTCTGGACGACGGGCTGCAGGAAGCCGGCTTCGGCCGCCCCTTCGGCACCGCCCATCCGGGCATGTTCGGTGTCGGGGGACCGACGGCCCCGTCGACCGCACCGGCCGGCGCCGTCCCGCCGTCGTCGAACCCGCGGCCGCCATCGGTGCGACCGAAGGCCACCGCCCGGACCAAACCGCGTCCTTCGGCGAGCCGCGCCACTTCGCGACCGGAGTCCTCGGCGACGACGAACGCACCGCGGCGCACCGTCGGCGGGCACCGGGGGCGTGCCTGAGGACGGATTAAGCCACCGCGGCCTCGGGTACGTTGGCGGAATGCGTAAGACGATCGTGGGAACAGCCCTTGCCACCGCCGCGGCAGCAGTCGTGGGCAGCATCTCCAGCCGTAAAGGCGTGGAGACCTGGTACCCGACCCTGCGTAAGCCACCCTTCAACCCGCCCAACGTGGCGTTCCCGATCGCGTGGACGACGTTGTATGCCGATATCGCCGTGACCTCCGCCGCGACCATCGACCGGTTGCGTGCCGACAGCCAGGATTCGAAAGCCAATGCGTACATCGGCGCGTTGGGGGCGAACCTGGTCCTCAATGCCGGCTGGAGCTGGGTGTTCTTCGGCAAGCGCAAGCTCGGGCCTGCGGTGCTCGGCGCGGGCGCGCTGGCGATCAGCAGCGCCGACCTGGCGCGGCGGGCCGGCGCTGCCGATCCCAAGCTGGGGGCCGCGCTGGCGCCCTACCCGCTGTGGTGCTCGTTCGCGACACTGCTGTCCTTCGAGATCTGGCGGCGTAACCGCTAGAACGGCAACTCGACCGGGCGGAAGTGGTCGGTGACATCACCGACGAGCGAGTCGTCGTACGGGTCGACGGCCACCGAACCGGTTGCCTCGTCGAGCTTGAGCCGGCCGAAGTCGGTCCAGATGATGCTCGGGCTGGTGGTCAGTTCGAAGAAGTACATCCGGTTGGTCAGATCGGTGACCGTGCGGTACTCGGTGTTGTAGACGCCGAATTCGGCGTACGGGGCACCGAACGGAACGGAGACGTTGCGCATGATCGCCATGACGCCCGCGATCGCCTCGCGCTCCGAGTTCGGCTTGGGCAGCAGCGCCGAGTAGTAGGCGGCGCGCTGGAACCGGTCGACGGCGTTGACGTTTCCGGGCAGCGGCATCTCCCGGCTCGGATGCGAAAAATCCTGGGCACCAAGAAGTTTCAATTGCTCGTCATAGGTAGGGTCGTTCGTCATCAAGGTGAACTGCCTGCCGTGGTGGATCACCGGGCGGCCCTGCGCGAACTCGATGATCGCCGAATCGCCGCCGGTGTCCTCCAGTGCGACATGAAGGTTCGCCTGGTGGCCGCGGACCTCGACCTGGACCAGTTGGAAGTCCTCCATCAACACCAGCGCCTCGGCCACGGTGGCGGCCTGATCCAGCAGGTACTGCAACCACAGTCCGGCCTGCAGCGCGGGTTTCTGCGGGTCCCGCACACCGAAGTCGGTGGCCTCCAGGTACAGGCCGTGACCGGCCAGGCCCGCCTCGTTGACGCCGTCCACGGTGCCCATGCCGTAGATCGTCGTCACCAGACTCGAGTAGCGGCTGGTCCAGCGCAGCGGGTTCGGGTCGTCGATCAGGCCGGCGGGTGCGATCCCGCTGCGTTCCCGGCCGCGGGGAAAGCCGACGAGCAACGGCTGCGTCGACTCCGGCCAGTCCATGGTCCGGCCGGTCAGGACGGCGAGATCGTTGGTGTTCCACAAGACGCGAGTGCACATGCCGACAGGGTATGCCCGCGAGGCGCGCCCACCGGCGAAACGAACAGTGGTATCAAGACGGCGTGAGGCGGCTGACCCTCGGCGTAGGCCTGGTGCTCGGGCTGACCTCGTGCGCGAGCCACCCGTCGACCACGCCGTCGACCACGCCGAGTCCGTCGGTGTCGCGGGCCGTCGATCCCGCCAACATCAAACGGGTCCGCCCGCTGTTGCCCCCCGACTACGAGATCGCCGACGTCGTCGCGCCGGTCAGCATCGCCGGGCAGTGGGGTTTCGGACCGGGCTTCACCGCCGACCCGGCGCCGTGCGCGACGCTGGCCGACCCGGCCGCGGCCGATGCCGGCGCACGCGGGTACTCGGCGTCCGGGCGCGGCGGGACGGTCTACGTCGTCGTCGCCGCGGCCGGCGCACCTGCCGGCGGGCTGCTCGACGACTGCGGCCAGTGGACCATGACCTTCGCCCACACCAGCGGGACGGTGACGCTGGCCGAACCGCCGCGCGTCGACGGCGCCGACACGGTGGCGATGACGACCGCCACCCGCACCGTCGTCGAGTCCGGCTCCGAAACCAACGGGCAGGCGTCGACCGCGCAGGCCTACCTCGACGGCTACGTCGTCATCGTCACGCTCGTCACCGATCCGGGGTCGTCGCACCCGCCGCTGGACACCCGGTTCGTCGACGACCTGCTGGCCCAAACCGTGACCGCCTTGCGCGGCTGAGCACCGCCCCGTTGGGTACATTGGCGGCGATGTCGAACCCGAGAGCCGTGGTCGCCGTGGTGTGCGCCGCACTGTTGACCGCATGTGGATCCGGTGGCGGCCCGCAGGGCGCCGACATCGCCAAGGTGTCGAACCTGAAGTCCGGCTTCGGCCCCGAGTTCAAAGTCACCGATGTACCCAAGACGGGTATCGACCCCAAACTGCTCGCCGGCCAGAAACTGCCCGACGGTCTGAAGTTCGATCCGCCCGGGTGCGCGACGTTTGCCACCGGGCAACTGGTGCCGCCGGGCACCAAGGGCAATATGGCGGCGGTGTCGGCCGAAGGCCAGGGCAACCGCTTCATCATTATCGCCGTCGAGACCAACGAGCCGGTGCCGGTGACCGAACCGGGGGCCGACTGCAAGAAGGTGTCGTTCAGCGGGGGTGCACTGCGCGGGACCGTCGAGGCCGTCGACGCTCCCG
Source organism: Mycobacterium sp. NBC_00419 (assembly GCF_036023875.1). Classification (NCBI taxonomy): domain Bacteria; kingdom Bacillati; phylum Actinomycetota; class Actinomycetes; order Mycobacteriales; family Mycobacteriaceae; genus Mycobacterium; species Mycobacterium sp. NBC_00419. The sequence goes on along the minus strand of NZ_CP107931.1, from coordinate 1,782,780 downwards.
CGATCAACGGCGTACAGACCCTCGGTGTGCACCGGGTGCTGCAGACCGTCATCAACAACCAGCCCCGCACCGGCGAGGTGTACAACTACTCCGCCCACTTCGGCGACTACCAGGTGATCGTCACCGCCAACCCGCTGGTGCTGCCGGACAAGCCGGTCGCGCCGGTGGACACCAAGCGCGCGGGCGATCTGCTGGTCGCCGGCGTCAACGCCATTCGTGGCTGAGGGTCAGCGCACGTCGCGCGGCCGGAACTGGATGCTGATCCGGGGACCCTTCGGCAGTGCGGTCTTGGGCACGGCGTGCTCCCAGGTGCGCTGACACGAACCACCCATCACCAGCAGGTCGCCATGATGCTGCGGCAGCCGCAGGGAGGGGCCCCCGCCGCGTGGGCGCAGGGCGAACACCCGGGTTGCGCCGAGGCTGACGATCGCGACCATGGTGTCCTCGGAGCTACTGCGGCCCACGGTGTCCCCGTGCCAGGCGACGCTGTCCGAACCGTCGCGATACAGGCACAACCCCGCGGTGGTGAACGGTTCGCCGAGTTCGCGGGCGTAGATGTCGTTGAGCCGGCGACGCAGGCGGGTGATCGCCGGATGCGGTGGGGGTGCGGCGGTGAGGTCGTGGAAGCTGACCAGCCGCGGCACGTCGAGCACGCGGTCGTACATCTGCCTGCGTTCGGCCCGCCACGGCACCGACGTCAGCAGATGCTCGAACAGGGTGTCGTCGTCCACCCACGACGAGCGGGCGTCAAGCCACGCGCCGGCGCCGAGGTCGCGGCGCTGGCTGTGCTCGAACAAGGCGCCCTGAACAGACACAGACACGCCCCCAAGGCTATCGCACGTCTGTTCGAAAACGCTAGAGCTTGGCCGCCCCCGGACCGTCGGCGGCCAACACGTCCTCCGGGTTGGACAGCGCACAGCTGCGCAGGCTCAGGCAGCCACATCCGATGCAGTCGGCCAGGTTGTCGCGCAGACGTTGTAGGTGCCCGATCCGCTCGTCGAGGTCGGCCCGCCAGCCCGCCGACAGGCGGGCCCAGTCCCGGCTGGTCGGTACCCGGTCGGTCGGCAGTGTCGCCAGTGCCTCGCGCACCCGGGCCAGCGGAATGCCCAGCCGCTGAGACATTCTGATGAAGGCCACCCGGCGCAGGGTCTCGCGGGTATAGCGGCGTTGATTGCCCGAGGTTCGACGGCTGCGGATCAGCCCTTCGCGCTCGTAGAAGTGCAGTGCCGAGATCGCCACGCCGGCCCGGCCGGCCAGCTCGCCGGGCGTCAGCTCCTGCTCGGTCACAGCTCAACGATAGTTGAGGTGATCGCCGGGCTTGTTACGGTGCTAGCTGTGACTTCCACCGCGCTGGGCTCCAACTCCGAGGTCGGGACGCTGCGGGTCGTCATCCTGCACCGCCCCGGCGCCGAGCTACAACGGCTGACACCGCGCAACAACGACAAGCTGTTGTTCGACGGTCTGCCGTGGGTGTCGCGCGCCCAGGAGGAGCACGACGCGTTCGCCGAACTGCTGCGCTCCCGTGGGGTGGAAGTGCTGCTGATGTCGGACCTGCTGACCGAGGCGCTGGCCAGTGGCGCCGCCCGGATGCAGGGCATCGCCGCCGCCGTCGACTCGCGGCGACTGGGCCACCCTCTGGCGCAAGAGCTTTCGGCCTACCTGCGCGGCCTAGAACCCGCCGACCTGGCCCACGTCCTGACTGCGGGCATGACGTTCACCGAACTGCCGGGCAGTGCGAGCGCGGACACCTCGCTGGTGCGGCGCATGCATCACGGCGGTGATTTCGTCATCGAACCGCTGCCCAACCTGCTGTTCACCCGGGACTCGTCGTTCTGGATCGGCCCCCGGGTGGCGATCACGTCGCTGGCGCTGCCGGCCCGGGCACGGGAAACCTCGCTCACCGACATGATCTACGCCCATCACCCGCGGTTCCTCGGGGTGCGCCGGGCCTACGAATCCCACACCGCCCCGGTCGAAGGCGGCGACGTGCTGCTGCTGGCACCCGGCGTGGTCGCCGTCGGGGTGGGTGAACGGACCACCCCTGCAGGTGCGGAGGCGTTGGCGCGCAGCCTGTTCGACGACGACCTCGCCCACACCGTGCTGGCGGTCCCGATCGCCCAGGAACGCGCCCAGATGCACCTCGACACCGTGTGCACCATGGTCGACGTCGACGCCGTGGTGATGTACCCGGCGATCCAGGATTCGTTGTCGGCGTTCACGATCACCCGCACCCCGACCGGCGTGCGGATCCACGACGAGGCGCCGTTCGTGAAGGCGGCCGCCGACGCGATGGGCATCGAGCGGCTCCGGGTGATCGACACCGGGCTGGACCCGGTCACCGCCGAGCGCGAACAGTGGGACGACGGGAACAACACGCTGGCCTTGGCGCCCGGTGTCGTGGTCGCATACGAGCGCAACGCCGAAACCAATGCGCGCCTGGCTGATTCAGGCATCGAGGTGCTGCCCATCGCAGCCGCCGAACTCGGCACCGGGCGGGGTGGGCCGCGCTGCATGTCCTGCCCGGTCGCCCGCGATCCGCTGTGACCGAACTGCTCATCGGCGGGACGCTGCGCGGCGGCGGCTCGGGAACCTTCGCGACGGTCAACCCGGCGACCGAGGAGATCCTCGGTAACGCCGCGGACGCCGACGCCGCCGACATGGACCGGGCGATCGTGGCGGCCCGCACCGCGTTCGACCGCACCGACTGGTCGCGTGACGTCGCGCTGCGGGTGCACTGCCTGCGCCAGTTGCGCGAGGCGCTGAACGCCGAGATCGAGGACCTGCGTGCCGTCACCGTCGCCGAGGTCGGCGCACCGGTCGCCTTCACCCATGGCCCGCACCTGCAGGGCCCCGTCGATGACCTGGACTTCCCGGCCCGCACCGCCGAGAACTATTCGTGGACAACCGCTCTCGGGGTGGCCAGCCCGATGGGCATTCCGTCGCACCGGCGCCTGTTCCGCGAGCCCTACGGGGTCGTCGGGGCCATCACACCGTTCAACTTCCCGCATCAGCTCAACCTCGCCAAGCTCGGCTCGGCGCTGGCCGCGGGCAACACCGTCGTCCTCAAGCCGGCACCGGAGACACCCTGGTGCGCCGCGCACGTCGGCCGAATTATCGCCGAGCACACAGACTTTCCACCCGGCGTCGTCAACGTCGTCACCTCCAGCGACCGGCACCTCGGCGCCCTTCTCGGCGAGGACGCCAGGGTCGACATGGTGTCGTTCACCGGGTCCACCGCCACCGGCGCCGCCGTCATGACATCCGCCGCGCACACCATCAAGAAGGTGTTCCTCGAACTCGGCGGCAAGTCGGCGTTCCTGGTTCTCGATGACGCCGACCTGTCCCGGGCCTGCGCCGCGGCGGCCACAGCGGTGTCCCGGCACGCCGGGCAGGGGTGTGCGTTCACCACCCGCCTGGTGGTGCCGCTGGCCCGTTACGACGAGGCCGTGGCTGCGGCGGCCGAGGCGATGGCCGCCGTCCCGGTGGGCGACCCCACCGACCCGGCCACCGTGTGCGGACCGCTGATCTCGGCGCGCCAACGTGACCGGGTGTGCAGTTACCTGGATCTGGCACTGGCCGAGGGGGGTTCGTTCGCTTGCGGGGGTGCCCGCCTCGAGAGCCCGGGATACTTCGTCGAGCCGACGGTGATCAGCGGATTGACCAACGACGCCCGGGTGGCCCGCGAGGAAATCTTCGGACCGGTCCTGGTGGTGCTGGCCCACGACGGCGACGACGACGCGGTCCGCATCGCCAACGACTCCCCGTACGGGCTGTCGGCCACGGTGTGGGGAGCACCCGAGCGTGCCGCCCGCGTCGCCGCGCGCCTGCGGACCGGAACGGTCAACGTCAACGGCGGTGTCTGGTACAGCGCCGACACACCCTTCGGTGGCTATAAGCAATCCGGTGTCGGCCGCGAGATGGGGCTCGCCGGTTTCGAGGAATACCTGGAGACCAAGCTGATCGCGACCGCTGTGCATTTATAGTGCGGTCACCGTGACGTCTCTGCCCTTCGACCCCGATGCCCTGCGCGCCCGCTACGCGCAGGAGCGCGACCGGCGGCTGCGGCCCGACGGCATCGGCCAGTACGTCGAGGTGGCAGGGGAGTTCGCCGGGTTCGCCGAGGACCCGTGGGCCGGTCCGCCGCCGGACCGGGCGCCGCTGACCGACGAGGTCGATGTGGCCGTCATCGGCGCCGGCTTCGGCGGGCTGCTGACCGGGGCGCGGCTGCGCGAGCTCGGCGTCGCCAGCATCCGGCTGATCGACAAGGCCGCCGACGTCGGCGGCACCTGGTACTGGAACCGGTATCCGGGCATCGCCTGCGATGTCGAGTCCTACGTCTACATGCCGCTTCTCGAGGAGGTCGGCTACCTGCCGACCGAGAAGTACGCCAAGGGCCCCGAGATCTTCGAGCACTGCCGGCGCATCGCGCACCACTACGACCTGTACCGAGACGCCTGCCTGCGCACCGAGGTCCGCGAGATCTGTTGGGACGCGCAATCTTCGCGCTGGATCGTGCACACCGATCGCGGCGATGCCATCCGGGCGCGGTTCGTGTCGATGGCCAACGGCTACCTGCAGAAGCCCAAGCTGCCCGGCATTGCCGGGATCTCCTCGTTTCGCGGCCACACCTTCCACACCAGCCGCTGGGATTACGACTACACCGGGGCCGGCCTGGAGCGACTGGCGGACAAGCGAATCGGCATCATCGGCACCGGGGCGACGGCAGTGCAATGTGTGCCGCACCTGGGCCGTGCCGCCCAGCAGCTGTTGGTCTTCCAGCGCACCCCGTCATCGGTCGACGTCCGCGACAACAGGCCCACCGATCAGGACTGGGCGGCCTCGCTGAGCCCCGGCTGGCAGCGCAGGCGCATCGAGAACTTCCAGCACCTCACCGCGGGCGGGGACGCCGAGGAGGATCTGGTCGCCGACGCGTGGACATCCATCGTCAAGACCCTGCTGGTGATGCAGGACGGCGAGCTGGCCGACTTCGCCAAGATGGAGGAGGTCCGCGCCCGGGTCGACGCTGTCGTGGCCGACCCCGCCACCGCCGAGGCGCTCAAACCCTGGTACGGCTACTTCTGCAAGCGGCCATGCTTCCACGACGACTACCTGGCGACGTTCAACCGCGCAGGCGTGACTCTCGTCGACACCCACGGCCGCGGCGTGCAGGCCATCACCGAACGCGGTGTGGTGGTCGACGGGGTCGAGTACGAACTCGACTGCCTGATCTTCGCCACCGGTTTCGAGGTGGGCACCGAATACGCCAGGCGCACAGGCTTCGAAGTGGTGGGCCGCGATGGTGTGACGCTCACCGGTACGTGGGCCGACGGGGTCCGCACCCTGCACGGGCTGGCGGTGTCGGGCTTCCCGAACCTGTTCGTGGAGAGCATCGCCCAGTCCGGTTTCACGGTGAACTTCCCCTACCTGCTCGACGTCCAGGCCTCCCACGTCGCGTGGATCATCGCCTGGGCGCTGGGCCATGACGTCACCGAACTGGAGGCGACGGCTGCTGCCGAGGACGACTGGATATCGACCGTTGTCGAGCGTGCGGCCGGGACCGCCGACCGGGCCCGGGCCTGCACACCGGGGTACTACAACCGGGAGGGGCAGGCCAACGCGAAGACCCGGCAGGGCAGCTTCTTCTACGGCGGCCCAACCGAATACGCCGACATCCTGGCGCGCTGGCGCGACCGGGGCGACCTGGACGGCTTCGACACCAGCCGGGGTGGTCGCCGGTGACATACCGGATCGGCCGTATCCGGGCAGCGCTGCGCCGGGGCCGCCAGCCCCGCGTCGCGATCATCGGTGCCGGCTTCGGCGGATTGGCCGCCGCCGTCGCCTTGCGCAAGATCGGCGTCGGGGACATCTTCATCATCGAACGCAGTGACGGTGTCGGCGGAACCTGGCGGGTGAACACCTATCCCGGGGCGGCCTGCGATATCCAGAGCCATCTGTACTCGTTCTCCTTCGCGCCCAACCGCAACTGGACCCGCACCTACGCCCACCAGCCGGAGATCCTGGCGTACCTGGAGTCGGTGGCTGACGAGTTCGATCTCCGGCGCCACCTGCTGACCGGCACCCGGGTGACCGGCATCCGCTGGAACGACAAGGTCCAGCAGTGGGATCTCGACCTCGAATCAGTCTCCACCGGTTCAGGTTTCGGCCTCCCCGTCGACGTGGTGGTCAGCGCAGTGGGCTTGTTCGGCGAGCCCAAAGCCCCCGATATCGAGGGCTTGGGGGAGTTCGGCGGCCGGTTGCTACACACCTCGCGCTGGGATTCCCGCGTGGAGTTCGACGGCCAGCGGGTGGCGGTGATCGGCACCGGAGCCAGTGCGGTGCAACTGGTTCCCGAACTGGCGCCCACGGCCGCCCACGTGACCGTCTTCCAGCGCACGCCGCCCTGGATGGTGCCCAAGGACGACCGCCTGTTCACCGCCACCGAGATCACCCGGTTCCGGCGCAGCCCCTGGGCAGCCCGGCGGGAGCGGTACCGGCTGTGGAAAGAGCAGCACGACAACACCGCAACCCGCGCCGACGATCCGCTGGTGGTCGGACGGCAGGGCATCGCCGAGAACTTCCTGCGCCGCACCGTGCAGGACGAGGAACTGCGCACCGCCCTCACCCCGGACTATCCGTTCCGGTGCAAGCGCGTACTGCTCGGCGCCGACTACTACGCTGCGCTGCAGCGCGACAACGTCACCCTGGTCACCGACCCGATCCGGGCGATCACCGAGACGGCGGTGCGCACTGACGCCGGCTCGGTCGACGCCGACGTAATCGTGTTGGCCACCGGCTTCCAGACCAACCACTACCTGTCCGGCATCGAGGTGATCGGGCCGGGTGGGTGCTCGCTGCACGAGCGGTGGGGTGAAGACCCGAGCGCCTACCTCGGCGTCGCCGTCAGCGGGTTCCCCAACTTCTTCATGCTGTACGGGCCCAACACCAATCAGGCAGGCAACTCCATCGTCTACGTGCTGGAGGCCGGTGCCCGGCTGGTCGCCGACGCGGTGGCCCGGCTCGCGCGGCGCGGCGGTGTTCTGCAGGTGCGCCCGCAGGCCGAGAAGGAGTTCAACGACGAGATCGGCGCGGAGCTGGAACGCACGGTCTGGACCCAGTGCGGCAGCTACTTTCGCTCACCGAGCGGCCGGATCGTCACCCAGTGGCCCTACAAGGAACTCGACTATGCCCGCCGTACCCGGCGGCTGCGCTCGCGCGACTGGATCCACTACAAGCCCGACGGCCAGAAGCCGATGACGCGCTCGGCTTCCAGCTCGGCGAGCTCCTGATTCGTCAATCCCAGCTCGCCGCCGAGTATCTCGGCGTTGTGCTGACCGAGTAGTGGCGCGGCGGTGGTGACGAACTGACCGGTCACCGGTGGCCGCGGGTAGGGCAGCGTCCCGCACAGCGGATGGTCCTGCGGCTGGAAGAAGCCGCGGGCACCCAGGGCGGGGTTGTCGATGACCTCGGGTGGCTGCACCACCGGGGCGGCGGGCACACCGGCAGCCAGCAGTGCATCGACTGCCTGCTGCAGTGGCTGCCCGGCCAGCCAGTCGGCCAGCCGGGCGTCGATCAGTACCGCGTTGTTCTCGGTGTAATCGACGACACGGCTCCACTGTGGCTGTCCCAGAACGTCTTTAACGCCCGTCCAGTCGGCCTCGTCGCGGATGCTGACCGCAATCCACTGGTCGTCCCCGGCGCACCGGTAGACGTTCTGGACGGCGAACTCGTGGCCCCGGTTGCCGCGGCGGTTGAGCACCACACCGGTGCAGTCGCACTCGATGACCTGCAGAGCGCTGGCGTTGAGCACCACGTCGATCATCGGTAGCTCGACGAGTTGGCCGTGGCCGGTGCGCCTGCGGTGCTCGAGGGCCGCGACGGTCAGGAAGGCCGCGTGCACACCGGCCAGCGGATCGCACGCCCCGCGCGGGGCGGTCGGCAGCCCATCGGGATATCCGGTGAGCCAGGCCAACCCCGCAAGCTGCTCCATGGTCATGGCGAAGCCGACACGGTCGCGCCAGGGCCCGTCGAGTCCGAACCCGGGCATGCGGACTTCGATGATCGCCTCGTTGAAACCCTTGAGCACGTCGTAGCCGAGCCCGAAGTTCTCCATGACCCGCGGGGTGAAGTTCTCGATCACCACGTCGGCGCCGGCAACGAGACGGCCCAGAAGCGCTTTGCCGGAATCTGATTCGAGGTCGAGGGTGATCGACCGCTTGCCGGAGTTGACGCCCTGGAACACCCAGCTGTACTCCCACCAGCGTTCGACGTCGGCGCGGAACCCGCCCGCGAAGCGCATCCCGTCCGGGCGTTGCACCGACTCGATCTTGATCACGTCCGCACCGAGCATCGCCAGCAGATGAGTGGCCGACGGGCCGGCCCAGAACGCCGTGAGGTCGATAATCCTGACGCCCTGCAGGGGCAAGCCGGGTGTGGTCGGGTTTGGCCGGCGACGGGGCTGCGGGCTAGGGCCGGTGTCGCCGATCCGTGGCGGCAGCGCCGCGGGCAGCGGGGCGCATTCGCTCATCCGCCATGGCGGGCGCGGCGCGCGAAATCCCGCGGGGTGGTTGTCGAAGGAGCCGCGCTGCACGAAATGGTCCATGCCGGGCAGCGTTTCGCCGTTGCCGATCGCGGCCATCGGAATGCGGAACAGCGCGGCCAGTTCCACGATCTCCTCGACGGTGCGTGAGGCGAACCACTCACCGGTGCGGGCTCGGACCAGATCCCTTTGCTCCCAACGGCCCACCTGGAACCGCAACTCCGGAACGTCGGCGAGGTCGGGGCATTCGACCATCGCGCAGAAGTCCTGCCACTGCTGGCCGGTGGCCATCGAGATGCCGACGTAGCCGTCCTTGGCTCGTTCCACCGATGGCACCTCGGTGGACCGCCCGACCACCTCGAGCAGCATCAGTTCCTTGCGCAGCCAGGAGAACACCTGCATCGAGGTGGCCATGGCCTCCAACACCGAGACGTCGTAGCGGCCGCCGCCGCCGAGGTGGGCGGTCACCCCGAAGAACGCGGCGTAGCTGCCCGCGACGAACTCGCCGAGATCACCCGCCACGGCGACGGGTGGGCGTTCCGGTTCGCCGCGCGACCCCGTCGACCCGCACCACGCCTGCAGGGTGAACTCGGTGGCCGGCCGGTTGGTCCACGGTCCGGTCCAGCCGAAGTCCGACACGGTGACGACCGCGCAATGTTCTGCAAGGGAACTGATTTCGTCCTCGCCAAGGCCGAGTGCCTCGGCCTGATCTGGCGTTGCACCCAGGATCACGATGTCCGCCCCGGCGAGCAACTCGGCCGGGACCGACTGCGCGCTGACGCTGTGCTTGCCGCCGGCGAGGAAGGCGAAGAACGGGCTTTCGCGCTCCTGCGGGGGCACTCCGGCGGGCCGGTAGCGCCGCAGGCGGTGGCCCGCCGGTGGTTCCACCATCACCACGTCGGCGCCCGCGTCGCGCAGCAGCTTGCCGCTGTAGGCGGTGGCCAGCCGGTCGCCGATCTCGACCACGCGCAGACCTGACAGGGGAGAAGTCATGCGGCTCAGGCGATCCCGAAGTCGATGACGCCGCGGACGAGCTCGCCACGCAGGAGGTCCTCGAAGGCCTCGTTGATGTCGTCGAGCCGGTAGGTGCGGGTGATCATCTCGTCGAGCAGCAGTTGGCCGGCGGTGTACATGGCCGCCAGGTGCGGAATCTCCGATCGCGGATTGCACGACCCGAACACCGTGCCGCAGAGGTTCTTGTTCATCAGCACGAGATCTTGCACGTCGAGCCGGAGCGGCTGGGGGCCGGCCGGCGCCATACCGGTCAGCACGCACGTCCCACCCTTGCGGGTCAGTGCCAGCGCGGTGCGGACGTCCTCGCCGGTGATGTCCGAGGGCGCGACGATGACGGCGTCGGCCATCACGCCGCGGGTCAGCTCACGGACCAAATCGGTGGCGTCGTCGGCCGACGTCGCGGTGTGGGTGGCACCGAAGCCGAGGGCCGATTTCAGCCGCGCCTCCCGGGGATCGACGGCGACGATCGTGGTGGCGCCGTTGATCCGCGCGCCCTGCACCGCGGCGGTGCCGATACCGCCCACGCCGATGACTACACAGGTGTCACCGCCGCGGATATTGGCCCGGTGGGCGGCCGACCCGTAACCGGTGGGCACCGCACACGACAGCAGCGCCGCGGACAGCAGCGGGACGGCCGCGTCGATCCTCACCAGCGAATCGGCCGCTACCACAGTGTGTTCGGCGAAGGCGCCAATCTTGGACGTGTGGCCCAGGTCGTGCCCGTCGAGGGTGTGATGGCGGAAGGTGCCGTCGGTCGGCATGCCGGGTGTGAGCACCCCGGCCCCCTTGTCGCACAGGTACTGCATGCCCGAGGAGCACCAGCGGCAGTGGCCGCACACCGCGACGAAGGAGGTCACCACGTGGTCGCCGGGTGCCAGGCCCGTCACGCCGTCGCCGACCTCGACGACCACGCCGGAGCCCTCGTGGCCGCCGATCGTCGCTGGCCGGGTCGTGGGTACACCCGGCGGGGACATGAAGCCGTTGCGGATGTGATCGTCGGAATGGCACAGCCCGGCCGCGGCCATCCGGATCAATACTTCACCGGCTCGCGGTGGATCGAGTTCGAAGTCCTCCACCGACCAGGCGCCGCCGATGTCCCGGACGACGGCGGCGCGGCTCCTCATGCCCCACGACACTACGGGTGCGGCACCGTCGACTGTGGGCGCTGTGTACAGAATTCGCCGGATTTGTGTGCATAGGGCCCACACTGGCGGGCGTCACCGAAGCTAGCGCCAGCTGGGCAGCCAGATCTCCATGTTCCACGTCGACTGCGAGATCGGGATCCCGGTCAGGATCGGGTAAAGCCACGCGAAATTCGTGATCACCAACGCGAGGTAGCCGCTGACCACGATCAGCCCGAGCGTTCGGCGTTCGGCGTTCTGGTTCGGGGCGTGCAGGATGTCGCCGAGTATCAGCGCGATGGCCATCGCCAGGAACGGGGCCATCGGCACCGCATAGAAGAAGTACATCTGCCGGTCGATGTCGGCGAACCACGGCAGGAAGCCGGCGCAGTAGCCGGTGAGTACCACGCCATAGCGCCAGTCGCGGCGGACGAAGGCCCGCCAGGCCGCGTAGAACAGCACCGGCACCGCCAGCCACCACATCGCCGGCGTGCCGACCAGCATGACGGCCTTGACGCACGACGTGGCACCGCAGCCCGGCACGTTCTGGTTGTCGATCGCATACAGCACCGGCCGCAGCGACATCGGCCACGTCCACGGCTTGGACTCCCACGGGTGATGGTTGCCGTTGGCGTTGGTCAGCGTCGAATGGAAGTGATACGCCTTGTAGGTGTAGTGCCACAGCGAGCGGATCGCGTCCGGCGGCTGGAACCACTGCCGTTCACCGATCGACTCGCCGACCTCGTAGCGGTTGACCGCGGTCTCCGAGGAGAACCACGGCCCGTACGACGCCAGGTACACCGCGAACGGGATCAGCAGGAAGACGTATGCCGTCGGGCCCAGGTCGCGCCGGATCACCCCGAACCACGGCCGCGGCACCCGGTAGGCCCGCCGCGCCGCGACGTCGAACGCCAGCGACATCGCGCCGAAGAACACGATGAAATACAGACCGGACCACTTGGTCGCGAACGCCAGGCCCAGCAGGACGCCCGCACCGAATCGCCACCACCGCACACCGAGCCGCGGACCCCACGGCGTCTCCGCGATGCGACCCTCCAGCAGCGCGTTGTGCATCCGCTCGCGCATCTGGTCGCGGTCGACGATCAGCGCGCCGAACGCCGCGACCACGAAGAACGTCAGGAACCCGTCGAGCAGCGAGGAGCGGGCCGCCACGAAGCTGACGCCGTCGGCGACCACCAGCAGCCCGGCCATCGCGCCGATCATGGTGGAGCGGCTGATCCGCCGCACGATCCGCACGACCAGCGCCACCAGGATCACGCCGAGCACCGCGCTGGTGAACCGCCAGCCCACGCCGTTGTAACCGAACAGCGCCTCGCCGATCGCGATGAGCTGCTTGCCGACCGGCGGGTGCACCACCAGGCCGAAGCCGGGGTTGTCCTCGACGCCGTAGTTGTGCAGCATCTGCCAGGCCTGCGGCGCGTAATGCTTCTCGTCGAAGATCGGGGTGCCGGCATCGGTGGGGGAGCCGAGGTTGGTGAACCGGGTCAGCGCGGCCAGTGCGGTGACGACGGCGGTGGCCGCCCAGCCCTCGATCCGGTCGAGCGGACCGAAGTCGGCGATGGGCACCAGCGGCCCCGGGCTGATGACGGGGACGGCGCGCTGGTGCGCGGCCAGGTCATCGGCGGTGGTGGTCATCGGTGTCGATCGTAAGCTCTCCCCGTGAGATCCCCGAGTCGCTACGCTCCTGCCCGCCGTTCATGACAACCGGCCGACTGATCCTGGGGGCCACACCGCTGGGACAGCCCGCCGACGCATCGAAGCGGCTGGTCGACGCGCTGGCCAGCGCCGATATCGTGGCCGCCGAGGACACCCGGCGGGTACGCACGCTGGCTCAGTCGCTGGGGGTGACGATCGGCGGCCGGGTGGTCAGCCTGTTCGACCAGAACGAGGCGGCCCGGGTGCCCGGGCTGATCGACGACATCAAGGCCGGCGCCACCGTGCTGGTGGTCAGCGACGCCGGCATGCCGCTGATCAACGACCCCGGCTACCGGATGGTGACCGCCGCTGTCGAGGCTGGCCTGCCGGTGACCTGCCTGCCCGGGCCGTCCGCGGTGACCACCGCGCTGGCCGTCTCCGGCCTGCCGTCGGACCGGTTCTGTTTCGAGGGCTTCGCCCCGCGCAAGCAATCCGCGCGCCGCGCCTGGCTGGCCGGCCTGACCGCCGAGCCGCGAACCGTGGTGTTCTTCGAGTCGCCGCGGCGGCTGGCCGACACGTTGCGCGACGCGGTCGCTGAGCTCGGCGGGCAGCGCCGCGCGGTGGTGTGCCGGGAGCTGACGAAGATTCACGAAGAAGTGCTGCGCGGGTCGCTGGCCGAACTGGCCGACTGGGCTGACGACAAGGTGCTCGGCGAGATCACCGTGGTGCTGGACGGCGCCCGGCCGGTGGCCGACGTGGCGACCTTGGTCGCCGAGGTCACCGCCCTGGTCGACGAGGGCATGCGGGTCAAGGACGCCTGCGCGCAGGTGATCGACGCGCACCCCGGCGCACCGTCGCGCCGCGATCTCTACGACGCGGTGCTGCGGTCTCGCAACTAGACGACGACGGGCGTCAGGATCGGAGCCGCCTTGTGCAGGCACTCCTGCCACTCCGCGACCGGATCGGAGTCGGCGGTGATGCCGCCGCCGACGCCCAGCACCGCGCAGCCGTGCGCGTCGAACTCCACCGTGCGGATCGCGACGTTGAGCTCGCAGCCCGCAATCGGTGACGCGAATCCGATGGTGCCGCAGTAGACGCCCCGCCGCCGCGGCTCCCAGATCGAAAGAAGTTGACGCGCGCGGGTTTTCGGTGTCCCTGTGACAGACGCGGGCGGGAACGCCGCGGCCAGCACCGCCGATGTCGGCACCGCGGCAGGCACCCGCGCGGCCACCGTCGAGACCAGATGCCACACCCCTGGCGCACGGTGCACGGCGAGCAGTTCGGGCACGGTGACGGTGCCGACGTCGGCCACCCGGCCGAGGTCGTTGCGCACCAGGTCGACGATCATGATGTTCTCGGCGACGTCCTTGACCGAGGCCCGCAGCAGCGCCGGGTCGGCGTGCAACGGCAACGTCCCCTTGATCGGACTGGACGTGACGTCGTCACCGGAGCGGCGTAGGAACAGTTCCGGTGACAGTGACGCCACCGCACCCCAGTCGCCGGCCAGATACGCCGCGCGCGCGGGGGTGGTTCGGGTGACCGCTTCGGCGAAGAAGTCCAGCGGCGAGCCGCTCACCGTGCCGGTGAACTGGGTGCAGACGCACGCCTGGTAGACCTCGCCCGCGGCGATCGCCGACAGGCACTCCTGGACACCGGCTTGATGGGCATCGAAATCGGCTGCCCCCCAGAGTATTTCGCAGTCTTCCGATGGCTTCGGGGACGTGATGGCCGCGCTGACCCAGGGTTGTACCGTTGCGCCGGTGAGGCTTTCGTGCCACCAGCAGCCATCGTGGTCCAGCCGCAGCACGCAGTCGGTCCAGCCGCCGGCCGCCTCGGGAACCCTCGGTCCGCGCCCGTCGGCCGCGTCGTCGGGATAGGACAGATATCCGATCCACCCGCCGCCGATCGCGTCGGTGCGCTCGCCGGGCGTGACAGCGAAGACGTCGGCCGGATCGACCGGCAGTATCGCCACGCTCGGCGCGATCACCGCCGCGGCGCCGAACCAGTCACCGGTGAACGCCGCGGGCGGTGGCAGTCCGCGGCGGGCGGCGGCGGTGGCCAGTGCGCGCAGCACGTCGGCGGCGGTGCCGATGTCGCCGAGCCGCTCGATGCGCATCGCCTAAGACTGACGGCTCCGCCGATCAGACGCAAAGTCGCGCGGCTACCGGCTGATCTCGCGGGGGACGGTCACTGATGCCAACTTCTCCGGGTTGCGCATCGCGTAGAAGTTGGTGATCTTGCCGTCGATCACCTCGATCATGAACACACTGTCCGGGCGGTCGTTGTAGTAGACGATCGCCGCCGGCGCGCTGTTGTACGACGCGATCTGCACCCGGTACTCCGACCCGGCTCGGCTCATCAGGCCGATCAGCAGCCTGGCGACCTTCTCGGCGCCCAGCACCGGCCGCCGTGCCGCACTGACCTTGCCGTCGCTGTCGGAGGTGAACACCACATCCGGGGCCAGCATCGCGATGAGTCCGTCGAGATCGCCGGTGGCAGCCGCGACCAGGAACGCGGTGGTGATCTGCTCGGACTTTCCGGAGTCGACGGGCTCGAAGCGCTTGCGCCGGGAGTGCACGTGCTCGCGGGCGCGGTGCGCCATCTGGCGTACTGCAGCCGTGGATTTGCCTACCGCAGAAGCGATGTCGTCGTGGCTGAAGCCGAACACCTCGCGCAGCACGAACACCGCGCGCTCGTCGGGGCTCAGTGTCTCGAGCACCACCAGCATCGCCATCGACACCGACTCGGCGAGCACCACGTCCGAGGACGCATCGGTGTCGTCGAGCAGCAGCGGCTCGGGCAGCCACGGCCCCACATAGTCCTCACGCCTGCGGGCCTGGCTGCGCAGCGTGTTCAGGGCCTGCCGGGTGACCAGCTGGGCCAGATAGGCCTTGGTGTCGCGCACCTCGGCCAGATCCACGCCGGCCCAGCGCAGGTAGCCGTCCTGCAGCACGTCGTCGGCCTCGGTCGCCGAACCCAGGATCTCGTAGGCGATGGTGAACAGCAGCGGCCGCAGTACCGTGAACCGCTCGGCGTGCTCGTCGGCGGTGCTCATCGAACCGGCGCGGCTTCGGCGGCCGTCCGCCCGCCACCCTTGATCCAGACGTAGGACCCGGGCTTGCGGGCCTCCCGGCGCAGCCCACTGACGGTGGCGTTGCAGATCGCTTCCTTGATCTTCGCAGCGGTCCAGCCACCGATGTACAGCGGCAGTGCGGTGTCGTCGGGGCGGGCGATCTGGATGGTGCCCGCGCCGCGTCCCAGGCTGATGCACTGCCCGGTGAACGCCTGCCGGATCGCTGCCGGCGGCTCCCCGGCGATGCGGGCCAGCACGGTGTTGGCGGCCTGGGCGCCCAGCGGCAGCGCGGCCTGGCAGCTCATCCGCAGCGGCTCACCGCTGGGCGCGGCGCAGTCGCCGGCGGCCACGATCCGCGCGTCGTCGATGCTCGTCAGCGTCTCGTCGGAGAGCAGTCGGCCGATCGCGTCGGTGCGCAGACCCGACCGCGTGGCCAGATCCGGGACGCCGAAGCCAGCCGTCCAGATCGTCACCGCACTGGGCAGGCGCCTGCCGCCGTCGAGCACCACCGCGTCGGACTCGACGGCCCCGACCGTGGCGCCGGGCCCGTCGACGATCTCGACGCCGAGCTTGCGCAGCCGCTTGGTCACCGACCGGCGCCCGGGCGTGCTCAGGTAGGGGCCGAGCACCGGCCCGCATACCAGCGCGACAGTGCGGCCCTGCTCGGCGAGTTCGGCGGCGGTCTCGATACCGGTGGGCCCGGCCCCGACCACGCAGACCGGGGCGCCGTAGTGCACCTCGTCCAGAGCGGCGGCCAGCCGCTTGGCCTCCTCGAGATCGCTGATGGGATAAGCGAATTCGTCGGCTCCGGGCACTTTCGGGCCGCCCGATCCGCTGCCGACCGCGTAGATCAGGTAGTCGTAGGGCAGCGGTGCGCCGCTGAACAGTTCAACCTGGCGGGCGGCGGTGTCGATGCGGGTGGCGGCGTCGACGACCAGTTCGATGCCGGGGCCCAGGATGTCGGCGTAATCGACGACGGCGTCGTCGGATCCGGCGACCAACTGGTGCAGCCGAATTCGTTCGACGAACTCCGGGCGGGGATTGACCAAGGCGATGTCGATGCCGGGTCGCTGCCGCAGCCGGTTGGCCGCGATGACGCCGGCGTATCCGCCGCCGATGACGACGACGCGGGTGTTCTGGTGTGCATCCGGTTGTGCGTTGTTTTCAGTCATGACCTCAAGACACCCCTGCTGTCCTGACTGTGACTCTACGTGACCCAGATCACTCAGATTGGTAGCGCGGGAACACCCCGCTCGGGGCGGGCAGCGCGGTCTCGGGGACGATCCGCACCCTCACAGCGGTGAAGTCCCGCTGCGACTCCGGCTGGCCCAGCAGGTCGAGCAGGGTGGCCGCCGACGACGGCATCACCGGCTGGACGAGCAGCGCGGCGATCCGCACCACCTCCAGCGTCACGTACAGCACGGTGCGGAACCGGCCCTGGTCGGCGGCAGTCTCCGACTTGCGCAACACCCAGGGCTCCTGCGCGGAGAAGTACCGGTTGGCCGCGCCCAGCATCAGCCAGATGGCCTCCAGCGCGAGGTGCATCTGCTGCTCGTCGAACGCCGCCCGCACCCGGTCCAGCAGCCCGTCGGCCAGCGCCAGCAGCTCGGTGTCCTCGGCGGTGAACTCACCCGGTGTGGGCACCGCCGCGCCGAGGTTCTTGTTGACCATCGACAGCGAGCGCTGCGCCAGGTTGCCGAACTCGTTGGCCAGGTCGGCGTTGATTCTGCCGATGATGGCGTCCTCGCTGTAGCTGCCGTCCTGTCCGAACGGCACCTCACGCAGGAAGAAGTAGCGCACCTGGTCGACGCCGAACTCGTCGACCAGCGCGATCGGGTCGATCACGTTGCCCACCGACTTGCTCATCTTCTCGCCCTTGACGTTGATGAACCCGTGGGCGAACACCCGCTTGGGCAGCTCGATACCCGCCGACATCAGGAACGCCGGCCAGTACACCGTGTGGAACCGGACGATGTCCTTGCCGATCACGTGTAGATCGGCCGGCCAGTAGCGCTGGAACGCCGCGGAGTCGGTGTCGGGGAAACCGACCCCGGTCAGGTAGTTGGTCAACGCGTCCACCCAGACGTACATCACGTGCTCGGGATGGTCGGGGACCGGAACCCCCCAGTCGAAGGTGGTCCGGGAGATGGACAGGTCGCGCAGGCCGCCGGAGACGAAGCTGACGACCTCGTTGCGCCGGACGTCGGGCCCGATGAAGTCGGGGTTGGCCTTATAGAGGTCCAGCAGCCGATCGGTGTAGGCCGAGAGCCGGAAGAAGTACGTCTGCTCCTCGGTCCAGGTGACCGGGGTGCCGGTTTCGACCGCGTAGCGCGCGCCGTCGTCGCGGACCTCGGTCTCGTCCTCGGTGAAGAAGCGTTCGTCGCGCACCGAATACCAGCCCTGGTAGCTGCCCAGGTAGATGTCGCCGGACTCGTTCATCCGCTGCCAGATGGCCTTGGACGCCTCGTAGTGATCGGCGTCGCTGGTCCGGATGAACCGGTCGAAGGAGATGTTCAGCCGCTGCTGCATCTCCTGGAAGACGTCGGAGTTGCGCCGCGCCAGCTCCGCGGTGGGGATGCCCTGGGCCGCCGCGGTCTCCGCCATCTTCAGGCCGTGCACGTCGGTGCCGGTGAGGAAGCGGACGTCGAAGCCGTCGAGTCGCTTGAAGCGTGCGATCGCGTCGGTCGCGATCTTCTCGTAGGCGTGCCCGATGTGGGGCGCACCGTTGGGATAGTCGATCGCCGTGGTGATGTAGAAGGGCTCGCTCATTTGAGGTTCACCCTAAGGTGTTGGCGGTGAGTTCCCAGAGAAGGAGTGCTGAGCCGCCGCCGATGCCGGCACCGCTGAACCCGCTCATTGATGCCCACACCCACCTGGACGCGTGCGGCGCCCGCGACGCCGACGACGTGCGCGCGGTGCTCGACCGTGCCGAATCGGTCGGAGTGCTCGCGGCGGTGACCATCGCCGACGACCTGGACGCCGCCCGCTGGGCGGCGCAGGCCGCCACCTGGGACCCCAGGGTCTACGCCGCGGTGGCGTTGCACCCGACCCGGGCCGCAGCGCTGACCGAGGCCGCCCGCGCCGAACTGGAGCAGCTGGCCGCCCACCAGCGGGTGGTCGCGATCGGCGAGACCGGAATGGACCTGTACTGGCCCGGCAAGCTGGACGGCTGCGCTGACCCCGCGGTGCAGCGGGAGTCGTTCGCCTGGCACATCGACCTGGCCAAGCGCACCGGCAAGCCGCTGATGATCCACAACCGCGACGCCGATGCCGAGGTGCTCGACGTACTGGCGGCCGAGGGGGCACCGGAGACTGTCATCTTCCATTGCTTCTCGTCCGGGCCGCAGATGGCGCGAACCTGCGTCGACGCCGGCTGGGTGCTGAGCCTGTCGGGAACCGTGAGCTTCAAGAACGCGCGCGAGCTGCGGGAGGCCGCGACGCTTATCCCGCCCGGGCAGCTGCTGGTCGAAACCGATGCGCCGTTCCTGACCCCGCACCCCTACCGTGGTGCGCCCAACGAGCCGTATTGCCTGCCCTACACCGTGCGGGCGCTGGCCGAGGTCGTCGACCGGCCTGCTGAGCTGCTCGCCGAGCAGACCACGGCCACCGCGCGGCGGGTCTACGGTCTCTAAGGGCTTGTTGAGACCCCGGCAGCCAAGTTGCCTGTTCGTCGCCGCGTTCGTTACCGTCTTGTGATCGAAGGGGCTGCTCGTCTGGGCCCCTGTTCGTTTGTTGTCGAGGCGGGATCAGAAACTCTTGAATGCGTTGACCAAGCTCCACCAGTCGCCGTCACCCGCCCTACGCCTGGTCGTCGCCGCCCTGCTGCTGACGCTGGCCGGCGCCGGAGTCTTCGCGGTGACCGCCCACAAGACCGTGACCCTCGAGGTCGACGGCACCCAGACCAAAGTCACCACCATGAAGTCGCGGGTGATCGACATCGTCGAGGAGAGCGGCTACTCCGTCGCCGACCGTGACGACCTGTTCCCGGCGGCCGGCCAGGCCGTCCACGACGCCGAGACCATCGTGCTGCGTCGCAGCCGCCCGCTGCAGATCTCGCTGGACGGCCAGGACACCAAGCAGGTGTGGACCACGGCGTCGACGGTCGACGAGGCGCTCGACCAGCTGCGGATGACCGACACCGCCCCGGCCGCCGCCTCGCGCGGCAGCCGCCTGCCGCTCGAAGGCATGGCCCTGCCGGTGGTCAGCGCAAAAACGGTGCAGATCAACGACGGTGGGCAGATCAGCACGGTCCACCTGGCCGCCCCGAATGTCGGCGCACTGCTGGCCGCGGCCGGCGTTCCGCTGGAACAGGCCGACACCGTCGTGCCCACCGCGTCCTCCCCGGTGATCGCCGGAATGCAGATCCAGGTCACCCGGACCCGCATCGAGAAGGTGACCCAGCAGGTGCCGCTGCTGCCGCCGGCCAAGCGCATCGAAGACCCGACGCTGAATATGAGCCGTCAGGTTGTCGACGACCCGGGAACACCCGGGTTGCAAGACGTAACTTTTGCTGTCGCGAAGGTCAACGGTGTGGAAACCGGACGGCTGCCCGTTGCCAACACCGTTATCGTGGCGGCGCGTGAATCGGTTGTCCGTATCGGAGCAAAACCGGGAACAGAAGTTCCCCCGGTAAGTAATGGCGCTATTTGGGATGCGATTTCTCGGTGCGAAGCCGGCGGCAACTGGGCGATCAACACAGGCAACGGGTACTACGGCGGTGTGCAGTTTGATCAAAACACCTGGGAAAGAAACGGTGGTCTGAGGTATGCTGGCCGAGCTGATCTGGCTACCAGAGAAGAACAAATAGCAATTGCTGAAGTTACTCGGGCACGACAAGGATGGGGAGCGTGGCCGGTGTGCGGTAGGGGAGCATCATGACAATTCGTCTTCTCGGACGTACCGAGATCCGGAACTTGGCCAAAGAACTCGACTTTCGGCCGCGTAAATCGCTTGGTCAGAATTTCGTTCACGACGCCAACACCGTGCGCCGCATCGTGTCCGCCTCGGGTATCAACAAGCACGATCATGTGCTCGAGGTCGGCCCCGGTCTGGGATCGCTGACTCTGGCCCTGCTCGATCGCGGTGCGACGGTCAGTGCCATCGAGATCGATCCGGTGCTCGCGCAGCGGCTGCCCAAGACCGTCGCCGAGCACTCGCACAGCGAGATTCACCGGCTGACCGTCCTTAACCAGGACATTCTCGCCCTCCGGCGCGCTGACCTGGACGAACTGCCCACCGCGGTGGTGGCCAACCTGCCGTACAACATCGCCGTGCCGGCGCTGCTGCACCTGCTGTCGGAGTTCCCGTCGATCCGCACCGTGATGGTGATGGTCCAGGCCGAGGTCGCCGAGCGTCTCGCCGCCGAGCCCGGTGGCAAGGACTACGGGGTGCCCAGCGTCAAGGTCCGGTTCTTCGGCAAGGTGCGCCGCTACGGCATGGTCTCGCCGACGGTGTTCTGGCCGATCCCGCGGGTGTACTCGGGTCTGGTCCGCATCGACCGGCACGAGACGTCGCCGTG
The DNA here is from genome assembly GCF_036023875.1 of Mycobacterium sp. NBC_00419. Classification (NCBI taxonomy): domain Bacteria; kingdom Bacillati; phylum Actinomycetota; class Actinomycetes; order Mycobacteriales; family Mycobacteriaceae; genus Mycobacterium; species Mycobacterium sp. NBC_00419. The sequence goes on along the minus strand of NZ_CP107931.1, from coordinate 1,761,862 downwards.
GCCGACCGACGACGGCTTCCGGTCGCGGGTCTTCGAGCTGATCGACATCGCGTTCGCCCAGCGGCGCAAGACCGTCCGCAACGCCTTCCTGGAGTGGGCGGGCACCGGCAACGAGTCCGCCGAACGGCTGCTGGCCGCCAGCATCGACCCCGCCCGCCGGGGCGAGACGCTGGGCATCGCCGACTTCGTCCGGCTCTATCAGCGCTCCGGGGATTTCGCGCCGGCCGCCGACACCGCCGACGAGAGCACCTCACGGCCCATCCGGGTCTACTGAGCCCTTCGGGACACCGCGTCACTGATGTGACGCATCATCTCCGCGCACGACTCGTAGCGCCGGTCTGGATCCTTGGCGATCGCGCGCGCCAGCACGCGGTCGAATGACCGTGACAGCCACGGGACGCGACGGGACATCTCCGGTGGCGCCACGTGCAGGTGTGCGTCCATCAGTGCCATCGCATTGTCACCGGTGAACGGGGTGTGACCGGTCAGCATCTCCACCGCCGTGCAGGCCAGGGCGTATTCGTCGGTGGCGGCTTGCGGCAACCTGCCCTGCAACAGCTCCGGTGCCGCATACGGCAGCGAGGCGAGCACCTGAGTTGCCCGGTGCCAGACGTCCTCGGCGAGGACATGCGCCACGCCGAAATCTATGAGCATCGCGCCGAACTGTGAAAAGTCCTGGTGCACAAGGATATTGGCGGGCTTGACGTCGGTGTGCACGATGCCGTGATGGTGGGCGTGATCGAGTGCCGAGGCAATCTGGTCGAGGGCCTCGAGCCTGGTCTGCACCGTCGGCAGAGCGGCCGCGCTGCCGCCGTCGAGGTAGTGCATCGTCATCCAGAACGCACCGTGGGTGAATACCGGCACGATGTGCCGATGGTGCAGGCTGGCCGCGATACGGAACTCGCGGGCCAGTCGGGCAGTGCTGGCGGGATCGCGGTGCTGGTCGTCGAGAACCTTCAGTGCGACGACCCGATGGGCCGCTTCGGAACCCTGGGCCCGGTACACGGCCGCCTGCCCGCCGCGGCCGAGCAGTTCCCCGACGAGGTAGCCCTCGAACAGCTGCCCGGGTTGCGCCACCCTTCGACCCTAGATTCGCCTTCGCACGACGTCGGGCGAATGGCCCGCGGCGCGATAGTCTCGTGCGGTGTCTCGGTCCAACGGCTCGATCGCTCCGGAATGGGTGCCGACCGGCTCGGTGACCGTGCGGGTGCCCGGCAAGGTGAACCTGTTTCTCGGCGTCGGTGACCGCCGCGACGACGGCTATCACGAGCTGACCACCGTCTTCCATGCCGTGTCCCTGGTCGACGAGGTGACGGTCCGCAATGCCGACGTGCTCTCCTTGCAGACGGTTGGCGAGGGCGCCGAGGTGGTGCCCGCCGATGACCGCAACCTGGCCTGGCAGGCCGCCGAACTCATGGCCGAGCACGTCGGGCGCGCCCCGGATGTCGAGATCGTGATCGACAAGTCGATCCCCGTGGCCGGCGGAATGGCGGGCGGCAGCGCCGACGCCGCCGCTGTGCTGGTGGCCATCAACACGCTGTGGGAGCTCGGGGTGCCGCGGCGCGACCTGCACGCGCTGGCGGCCGAACTGGGCAGCGACGTCCCGTTCGCCCTGCACGGCGGCACCGCCCTGGGGACCGGGCGCGGCGAGGAACTGGCCACGGTGCTGGCCCGCAGCACGTTTCACTGGGTGCTGGCGTTCGGCGCAGGCGGCCTGTCGACGGCCGCGGTCTACAACGAGATCGACCGGTTGCGCGAGGGCGGCGAGCCGCCCCGCCTCGATGACCCCGAACCGCTGCTCGGGGCGCTGGCCGGGGGAGACCCCCGGGAACTGGCGCCACTGCTGGGCAACGACCTGCAGCCGGCGGCGCTGAGCCTGCACCCGGACCTGCGCCGGACGTTGCGTGCTGGCACCGAAGCCGGGGCGCTGGCGGGCATCGTGTCCGGATCGGGCCCCACGTGCGCGTTCCTGTGTGAGTCGGCCGCGGCCGCCCTCGACGTGGGCACGGAACTGGCCGGGGCCGGGGTGTGCCGGACGGTCAGGGTGGCCAGCGGCCCGGTTCACGGGGCGCGCGTCGTCCCGGGCCTGTCGCCATAGTCGCCTTCTGTTGTGTGACGCGTCCCTCAATTGCAACTAAAACTTGGCGGTAACTTAAGGGAAGTTTAAGATGATCGACGGTGATGACTAGCGGCCCGGCACTGCATATGTGCGGATCGCCCACCCCGATCAGGGGCGGGCGATGGCCGGGCGACGCCGACTCATCACCGTTTCGAGACCGAAAAGCTCCCGACTCGTATTGGCGTGCCTCCTTTGCGGCACGTTCTACCAGGTGGAGCATGAAAATCCGGGCTTTTACGGCGTGCATAGCGACGTATGACAGCCAGCTCCGGGTGCCGAGGAGGTCATCGTGAGCCGTTTTACCGACAAGATGTTCCACAACGCCATGACCAGCTCCAAAGGGATGGTCACCGGCGAGCCCGTCGAACCGGTTCGGCACACCTGGCGGGAGGTGCACGAGCGAGCCCGCCGCATCGCCGGTGGCCTGGCCGCCGCCGACATCGGCCTCGGGGACGCCATCGGTGTGCTCGCCGGCGCGCCTGTCGAGATCGCTCCGACGGCCCAGGGCCTGTGGATGCGTGGCGCCAGCCTGACCATGCTGCACCAGCCCACCCCGCGCACCGACCTGGAGCAGTGGGCCAAGGACACCGCCAACGTCATCGCCATGATCGAGGCCAAAGCGGTCATCGTGTCCGACCCGTTCCTGATCGCCATCCCGGTCCTCGAAGAGGCCGGTGTCAAGGTGCTCACCGTCGAGGATCTGCTGAAAGCCGAGCCGATCGACCCGGTCGAGACCTCCGAGGACGATGTCGCGCTGATGCAGCTGACGTCGGGATCCACGGGTTCGCCCAAGGCCGTCATCATCACCCACCGCAACATCCACTCCAACGCCGAGGCGATGTTCATCGGCGCCAAGTACGACATCGACACCGACGTCATGGTCAGCTGGCTGCCGTGCTTCCACGACATGGGCATGGTCGGCTTCCTGACCATCCCGATGTACTTCGGGGCCGAGCTGGTCAAGGTCACCCCGATGGACTTCCTGCGGGACACCCTGCTGTGGGCCAAGCTCATCGACAAGTACAAGGGCACCATGACCGCGGCGCCGAACTTTGCGTACGCGCTGTTCGCCAAGCGGTTGCGCCGGCAGGCCAAGCCTGGCGAGTACGACCTGTCCAGCCTGCGGTTCGCGCTGTCCGGCGCCGAGCCGGTGGAGCCCGCCGACGTCGAGGACCTGCTCGACGCGGGCCGGCCGTTCGGGCTGCAGCCCGAGGCGATCCTGCCCGCGTACGGCATGGCCGAGACCACCCTGGCGGTGTCGTTCTCGGAGTGCGGCGCCGGTCTGGTGGTCGATGAGGTCGACGCCGACCTGCTGGCCGCACTGCGCCGCGCCGTGCCCGCCACCAAGGGCAACACCCGCCGGCTGGCCACCCTCGGTCCGCTGCTGACCGGCATCGAGGCCCGCATCGTCGACGAGGACGGCAATGTGCTGCCGGCCCGCGGTGTCGGCATCATCGAACTGCGCGGCGAGTCGCTGACCCCGGGCTACATCACGATGGGCGGCTTCGTGCCCGCGCAGGACGAGCACGGCTGGCTCGACGCCGGTGACCTCGGCTACCTGACCGACAACGGCCACGTCGTCGTGTGCGGTCGCGTCAAGGACGTCATCATCATGGCCGGGCGCAACATCTACCCGACCGACATCGAGCGAGCCGCGGGCCGCGTCGAGGGTGTGCGGCCCGGCTGCGCCGTCGCTGTCCGCCTGGATGCCGGGCATTCGCGGGAGTCCTTCGCGGTCGCCGTGGAATCCAACGCCTGGCAGGATCCGGTCGAGGTGCGCCGCATCGAGCATCAGGTGGCCCACGAGGTGGTCGCCGAGGTCGACGTCCGGCCGCGCAACGTCGTGGTCCTGGGTCCGGGCACCATCCCGAAGACCCCGTCGGGCAAGCTGCGTCGCGCCAACTCGGTCGCGCTGGTCACCTAGGCGCGGCAGCTGATCTCCATCGCGTCGCTGCCGTCGCGTACCGGGAACGCCACGCTGACGAAGCCGTTGGCGGGGTCGCGCACGTAGTCCAGGTAGGGCTGCGTATCGGACATCCCGGTGTTGTCGGCGACGACGAGTGCCCCGCTGCTCAGCGTCGGCTCGAGGAGCTGCAGCACCGGCAGGTAGAGCTCTTTCCAGCCGTCGAGCAATACGAAGTTCACCGGGCCGTCGAGTGCGCCCAGCGTCCGCAGGGCGTCGCCCTCCTCGACGGTGATCACGTCACTCAGGCCCACCTCGGCGAACGTTGCCGTGGCCGCGGTGACCTTGGCAGCGCTGAGCTCCGAGGTGATCACGCGCCCCGCGCCGTTGCCGCGCACGGCTGCGGCGAGGTGAATAGTGGACAGCCCCAACGACATTCCGAACTCGACGACGGTCTGTGGCCGCGATGCGCGCACCAGGGTGTAGAGCAGCTGGCCGGATTCGGGTGTCACCGGAAGGTAGTAGTCGCCCAGCGCGTCGGCGCGTTCCTGGGCGGTCGCCGAACTCAGCCGGTGCCAGTCGAGGGTGTGCAGCTGCGCCAGCTGCTGAGCGGACTCGGCGTACATGCGCTCGAGGGTCGAGGCCACCTTCGGATCGCGCAGCGTGTTCATGGCTCCGACCGTACCGCCACATCGCTAAGTATTGTGTACTATACCCAGCATGGCTACCCCGCGACGTCTGGACGAGCACCCCACGGTGAAAGCGGTCCGGGCCCGGCAGCGCAGCGAACCGGCCCACGTCATCGACGCGCAGTGGCTGCGCGCGCTGTGCCTGGAGGCCGGCGCCGACGATGTGGCCTTCGCCAGCGTCGAGAACCCCGCGCTGGCCTCCGAGCGTGAGCACGTCGAGGCGGCCCTGCCGGGGACGAGAAGCTACATCTCCCTGGTGGTCCGGATGAATCGGGACAACGTGCGCTCCGTCGCGCGCAGCGTGGCCAACCAGGAGTTCCATCGCAGCGGCGAGGTCATCAACGAGGCCGCCCACCGGATCACCCGTGCGCTCGAGGATGCCGGTCACCGGGCACTCAACCCCTCAGCCACCTTCCCGATGGAGATGGACCGCTATCCGGGCCGGATCTGGGTGGTCGCGCACAAACCCGTCGCGGTGGCCGCCGGCCTCGGCGTGATGGGCATCCACCGCAACGTCATTCACCCCAAGTTCGGCAACTTCGTCCTGCTGGCCACCATTCTGGTCGATACGCCGATCAGCAGTTACGGTGAGCCGCTGGACTATTCGCCGTGCCTGGAGTGCAAGCTGTGCGTGGCGGCCTGCCCGGTGGGTGCCATCAAGAAGGACGGTGCGTTCGACTTCGTGGCCTGCTCGGTGCACAACTATCGCGAGTTCATGGGCGGTTTCACCGACTGGGCGCAGACGATCGCCGACAGTGACGACGCCGCCGACTTCCGCAACAGGGTCACCGATTCGGAGAACGCGTCGATGTGGCAGAGCCTGTCCTTCAAGGCCAACTACAAGGCCGCCTACTGTCTGGCGGTATGCCCGGCCGGTGAAGACGTCATCGAGCCCTACCTCGACGACCGCAAGGGATTCATGGACCTGGTTCTGCGGCCGCTGCAGGAGAAGGTCGAAACGCTCTACGTGCTACCGAATTCCGAGGCCAAGGAACACGCCGAGCGCCGCTATCCCCATAAACCGGTCAAAGTTGTCGACAGCGGAATCCGGGGTCGTGCGTAGGCTGGTTGCATGGTGCGTGCGCTCGGCTGGATCGGGGTAGCCGGTGCGGTCGGGTCGATCGCAGCGGTGCTCGCGCTCGATGGCACCCTCGGTGGGCAGCAGGTCCGGGGCCGGGAGCTGCGCAGAGCGACGATCTCCGAATACGTCTATACCTCGGGCAGTTGGGCTTTCGTTGTCGCGGTGCTGACGCTGGCTGCGACGTCGGCAGCCCTGCTGATGGGCCTGATCCGGGCCGGCCGGGTGCGGTGGCGCTCAGCCGGTTCGGTGTTGATGACGTTGTGGGTGGTGGGCCTGCTGGCGGTGGTCGCGTTTCCCAAGCACGACTGGGTCGCCGGGCCGAGTACTTCCGGCACCGTGCACCGCGTCGCGACCCTGGTCGCATTCGTCGCGCTGCCGGTGGCGGTGCTGCTGATCGCCCGTGGCCACAGCGGCGCCGCCCGCGCCGCCAGGTGGCTCGCTGTGATCGGAATGGGTTGGCTGGCAGTGCTGTTCGGCGCTATCGCGGTCGGCATGCTCACCGATCAATCGTGGTGGAGGCTGATCCCGCTCGGCCTTGTGGAACGGGGGATCGCTGGATTCGAGGTGGCGGCATTGATTGCGCTCGGACTGTGGCTGACGCGGGGCTCGAGCGCCGCCGTCTCGACCGTGGCGTCCAGGGCGTCGTAGACCTGCCACCAGCGCGCCTCGTGTTCGACGGCTGAGATACGGCCCTCCTCGAGGGCCAGGTCGGCCAGATCCAGGGTGCGCGCCATCGCCTTGAGTGTGCGGTAGCGCTCGTCGCCCTCGTCGTGGCTGTAGCCGGCCATCGACACCGCCCACAGGGTGCGAACCTGCCAACGCGGATCACCGGCGAGGACGAATGTCATTGCTCCCGAAGCGATCACGAGCATGGTGCCGCCGATCAGCGCGGTCTCCGGCATACCGGCCAGCGAGCCGCCGATCTGCAGGGCCACCCACAGGGCCGCACCCCACATCGGCCAGGCCCGCCACAACCGAAGGATCCGTCGCTGCCCGTCGCTGATACCCGGCGGGAACACCACCAGCCGGTAGCGGGTCACGCCGAAGCGGGCCGGGTAGACGGTGAAGGAGCCCCAAATACCTGAAGTATTCACCTATCGAGGTTTACGCCTGCGGGCAGCCGCCGAGGGTGATCTATACGGAATCCTGACGCCGGGGGAGCGGGTTTTGACGGCTCCCTGTTACCAGGCGTGCACCTGGTTCTGCGCGGGCTCCAGGCCCACGTCGACCAGCAGCTCGGCGGCGTCGGCGGCCAGCTCGCACAGCGTCGGCACCTCGGTGCGTTCGGTGGCCGAGAAGTTCTCCAGCACGAACGCCGCGGGATCCTTGCGCCCGGGTGGGCGGCCGATCCCGACCCGAACGCGCTGAAAGTTCTTGGTGCCCAGCGCAGTAGCGATGGACCGCAGCCCGTTGTGCCCGCCCTCGCCGCCACCGAGCTTGAGCCGTATCTGGCCGAACTCGATGTCGAGCTCGTCGTGGATGACGATCAGGTCGGTGGGCATCACCGAGTAGAACTTGGCCAGCGGCCCGACCTGGCGCCCGGACTCGTTCATGAAGGTCCGCGGCTTGGCCAGCACGACGGGCCGGTGGCCGAGCCGGCCGGTGACGATCTCGGCGCCGGAGCGCTTGTGCACCTTGAACGTCGCGCCCATTCGGGCGGCCAGCAGGTCGGCCACCATGAACCCGATGTTGTGCCGGGTCTTGGCGTATTGCGGTCCGGGATTGCCCAAGCCGACGACCAGGAGAGGCTCGGCCATGCCCCGGGCTTACTCGGCCTCGGCCGACTCGCCCTCGGCCTCGCCGCCCTCGGCCTGTGCAGGAGCCGCCGCGGCCTCCTCGCCGCCGCCCTCGGACTCGAGGTCCTCGGCGGTCGGCGCGGTGACGATGTTGACGACCAGCAGCTCGGGGTCGCTGATCAGAGTGACGCCGCTGGGCAGCTCGACCTGACCGGCGGTGATCTGGGTGCCTTCCTCGGCGCCCTCGATCGACAGGGTCAGCTGCTGCGGAATCGACAGCGCGTCGGCCTCGATTTCGATGGTGCTGGCGTCCTGGGTGACCAGGGTGCCGGAGGCGGCCTCGCCCTCGAGGACGACGTTCACCTCGACGGTGACCTTCTCGCCGCGGCGCACGACCAGCAGGTCGGCGTGCTGCAGGTTGCGACGGATCGGGTGCACGGTGATGGCCTTGGTCAGCGCCAGCTGCTCCTTGCCCTCGATGTCGAGGGTCAGCACCGCGTTGGTGCCGGCGTGCCGCAGCACGGTCGCGAACTCGCGGGCGTTGAGCGTCAGGTGCTGCGGGGCTTCGCCGTGGCCGTACAGCACCACCGGGACCAGGCCGTCGCGGCGCGCACGGCGCGACTCGCCCTTGCCGGTCTTGCTGCGCACGGTGACGCTGAGTTTGTTGACGGGATTCTTCGCCATGTCGGTGCTCCTGTGTTGCCTGTCGTGGGTCAGTCCGCACGGCAAAGGCAAGGCACCAGATCGCTTACGCGAAGCCTCGTCGATAACGGTGGCCAGACCACCCTCGCCGTGACGCGAAACTCAGGGTAGCCGATGGGCGGCTCAGAGCGGAAATTCGGTGCCCGTGAGCTGCTCGGACAGGGTCCACAGCGCCCTGGCGGTCTTGGCGTCGGTGGCCAGCGGGCTGCGCGGCGACTGCCCCGTCGGCCCCCGCATCGCGAACTTGGGGCCGATGAAACTGTTATCCGGCAGGTCCGCAGATGCGGCGTACAGCGTCTGGCGGGCGCCGAAATCGGCGCTGGTGCCGACCAGGCTGGTCGCGGTGTTCCAGAACCGGGTGCCGAGCGGGTTGCCGGTGTGACCCTGCAGGTTGGTCGCCGAATAGCCCGGGTGCGCCGAATGGGCCTTCAGCAGTGAGCCGGCGGCGTCGAGGCGCCTCTGCAGCTCGCTGGTGAACAGCAGGTTGGCCAGCTTGGACTGGCCGTAGGCCAGCCATGCCGAGTAGGGCCGGGCTTTCCAGTTGAGGTCCTTGAGGCTGATCTTGCCCAGCAGGTGCATGATCGACGACACCGTGACGACGCGGTCGGTGACCTTGGGCAGCAGCAGATTGGTCAGCGCGAAGTGGCCGAGGTGGTTGGTGCCGATCTGGCTCTCGAAGCCGTCCGTGGTCAGGGCGTACGGCACGGCCATGATGCCGGCGTTGTTGATCAGCACATCGACCCGCTCGACACCGTCGGCGAACTCCCGCACCGAGGCCAGGTCCTGCAGATCGAGCGCGCGGACCTCGACGTTGCCGGACATGGTGGCGGCGGCCTGCTCGCCCTTGGCGGTATTGCGGCAGGCCAGGATCACGGTGCCGCCGGCCCGGGCCAGTTCGCGCGCGGTCACCAGGCCCAGTCCGCTGTTGGCGCCGGTGACGATGACGGTGCGCCCGGCGAAGGAAGGCAAGTCTGCTGCGGTCCAACTCATGCGAACACTGTAGGTGGCCCGGGAGCTACTTCAGCGCGATGGTGAAGCCGGCGATGATCGCCTCGACGCCCTCGGCCTGGGCGGCGGCCTGATTGGCCAGCGTCGTGACGGTGAGCTGCACCAGATAGCGCTGGAACGCCGGGCCGGCCGTCACCGGGATCACCACCCGGTTGTAGGAGTGCAGCCGCCTGCCGTCCGCGCCGTCGTAGCTGCCTTCGATCATCGACGACGGAAAGCCGCGAAAATCCTCGGAGGACGAGTTGAGCTTGGTGAAGTTCTTCGACATCTCGGCGTCCACGCTGGCGTGCTTGAGCGCCTCGCCGACGTCGAAGTTGCCGGTCAGCTTGAACACCACCACCATCGCCGTCGGGTAGGTGTTGTTCTTGGCGATCATCTCGGTGCCCGGCGAGAAGTTCGGGTTGGCGTACTTGGTCCAGCCGGGCGGGCGCGGCAGCGTCACGGTGATGTCGGTGAGCTTGTCCAGCGGGATCTGCTCGCCGGTGACCCCGAGCCCGTAGAGGTATTCGGCCAGCGGCTGGGGCTTGTCGGAGCTCGCGGTGGTGGTCGTGGTCGTCGGCGTCGACGACCACACCGAGGAGTAGTCCGGCGGATTCGTCCCGCAGGCCGTCACCGTCATGGCCAGGGCCAGGGCTGCGGCCGCCGCGCGTGCTCTCACAGAATCTCGTGTACGGCGTCGATCGGCCGGGCCAGCCGAGTGCCCTTGGCGGTCACCACGAATGGACGCTCGATGAGGATCGGGTTGGCCGCCATGGCATCGAGCAGGGCGTCGTCGTCGGCGTCGGCGAGATTGAGTTCGCCGTAGACGGACTCACGCTTGCGGACGGCGGTGCGAACGTCGATGCCGGCATCGGAGATCAGGGTGGCGATCTCGGCCCGCGACGGCGGCGTCTTCAGGTACTCGACGATCTGCGGCTCGATACCGTTGTCGCGCAGCAGTTCCAGCGTCTTGCGCGAGGTGCTGCACCGCGGATTGTGATAGATGACTGCCGTGCTTGGCACCGGATCTCCCTATGCGTCCCCGTCGAAAAGTCCTGTTACCGAACCGTTTTCGAACACCGCCCGAATGGTGCTGCCCAGCAGCGGGGCGATGGACAGCACGGTCAGCTGCGGGAAGCGCTTGGAGTCCTCGATCGGCAGCGTGTTGGTGACGATCACCTCGCGGGCGCCACTCTCGGCCAGCCGCTCGGCCGCCGGGTCCGACAGCACACCGTGGGTGGCGGCGATGATGACGTCCTTGGCCCCGTCGTTGCGCAGCAACTTGACCGCGCCGGCGATGGTGCCACCGGTGTCGATCATGTCGTCGGTCAGCACGCAGGTCTTGCCTTCGACCTCACCGACGACCCGGTTGGACACCACCTGGTTGGGCACCCGCGGATCGCGGGTCTTGTGGATGAACGCCAGCGGGGTGCCGCCGAGCGCGTCGGCCCACTTCTCGGCGACGCGCACACGGCCGGAGTCCGGCGACACCACGACCACGTTCTCGCAGTTGTAGTTGTCCCGGATGTAGCCGGTCAGCAGCGGCTGGGCCCGCATGTGGTCCACCGGGCCGTCGAAGAAGCCCTGGATCTGGTCGGTGTGCAGGTCGACGGACACGATGCGGTCCGCTCCTGCGGTCTTGAGCAGGTCGGCGACCAGCCGGGCCGAGATCGGCTCGCGGCCGCGGTGCTTCTTGTCCTGGCGGGCGTAGGGGTAGAACGGCAGGATTGCGGTGATCCGCTTGGCGCTGCCCCGCTTGAGCGCGTCGATCATCAACAGCTGTTCCATCAGCCACTTGTTCAGCGGCGCGGGATGGGATTGCAGGACGAAGGCGTCGCAGCCGCGCACCGATTCGTCGAAACGAACGAAGATCTCACCGTTGGCGAAGTCTCGTGCGGTCTGTGCGGTGACCTGGACATTGAGTTCTTTGGCGACCTGCTCGGCCAGTTCGGGGTGCGCCCGGCCGGAGAAGAGCATCAGATTCTTGCGGTTGTCGGTCCAGTCCGTGCCCACTATGTGCTGCCCTTGCCGGTCGGGGATCGATACGGGGCAATCGTACGGTGCCGGTGCGCCGGGTTACCAAAAAGGCAACATCTGGCGACGCGGATCACCCTTGGGTGTCGGCGGCCTTGGCCTTGCGGGCGGCCTCGGCCGACGCGCTGTGCGGTCGCTTCTCGAGCACCCAGTCCTCGATGTTGCGCTGCGGTCCTGCCGAGACGGCCAGCGCACCGGGCGGGACGTCGTCGCGCAGCACGGTGCCCGCGCCGGTGTAGGCGCCGTCGCCGACGGTGACCGGGGCCACGAACATGGTGTCCGAGCCGGTCCGCACGTGGGAGCCGATGGTGGTGCGGCGCTTCGTCTCGCCGTCGTAGTTGACGAAGACGCTCGAGGCGCCGATGTTGGAGTGCTCGCCGATGTCGGCGTCGCCGACGTAGGTCAGGTGCGGCACCTTGGTGCCGGTGCCGATGACGGCGTTCTTGGTCTCGACGAACGCGCCGAGCTTGCCCTGCGCACCGAGTTCGGTGCCGGGGCGCAGGTAGGTAAACGGGCCGACGGTCGCCTCCTCGCCGATTACGGCGAGCTGTCCGTGGGTGCGCACCACCGATGCGCGGTCGCCCACCTCGACGTCGGTCAGTGTGGTGTCGGGCCCGATCTCGCAGCCTGCGCCGATCTCGGTGGTGCCGAGCAGCTGCGTGCCGGGCTGGACCACGGTGTCGCGGCCGATGGTGACGTCGACGTCGATCCAGGTGGTCTTCGGGTCGACGACGGTCACGCCCGCCCGCTGGTGGCCGGCGACGATCCGCCGGTTGAGCTCGGCGGCCAGGTCGGACAGCTGCACCCGGTCGTTGACGCCGGCCACCAGGGCGTGGTCGTCGACGTGGTTGCCGTGCACGATCTGGCCGTCGGCCCGCACGATCGAGATCAGGTCGGTGAGGTAGAGCTCGTGCTGGGCGTTGTCGGCCGACAGCCGGCTCAGGCCGGAGCGCAGCGCGGCGATGTCGAATGCGTAGATGCCGGCGTTGACCTCGCGGATGGCCCGCTGCTGCGGGGTGGCGTCGGTCTCCTCGACGATGGCGATGACCTCGCCGTCCTGCGTGCGCAGGATGCGGCCGTAGCCGGTCGCGTCGGGCACGGTGGTGGTCAGGACCGTGATTGCGGCGCGCTCACCGCGATGGCTGTCGATCAGGGCGGCCAGCGTGTCGGCGTCGAGCAGCGGGACGTCACCGGAGGTGACCAGAACCACGCCGCTGAAGTCCTCGGGCAGCGCGGCCAGTCCGCACATGGCGGCGTGCCCGGTGCCCAGCTGCTGTTCCTGGACGGCCACCTCGATCCGCCGGTCCAGGGTGGTGGCCAGGTCGCCGACCACCGGGCCGATGCGCTCGCGGTCCTTGCCGAGCACCACGACGATCTGCTCGGGTGCGAGCTTGGCCGCCGTGTGCAGTGCGTGCGCGAGCATGCTGCGCCCACCCAGGGTGTGCAGAACCTTGGGGGTGTCCGACTTCATGCGGGTTCCGGCCCCGGCCGCCAGGACGAGGACGGCTGCCTGGATGTGTGTGGTCACGCAGACCTCCCGTTTGCTCCGTCGCCAGGACTCGAACCTGAACTATCTGAACCAAAATCAGAGGTGCTGCCGATTACACCACGACGGACTGGCTGTTTTGTTCGCCTAGAGACTCTAGTGCAAGGCCGTAGGGTGGAGCGGCGGGCAGCAGCGACGCGGGAAAAGAGAGTGGGGCCGTGGCAGCACCGGAGAAGGAGCCCCGCGCACCACGGGCGCGGATGACCGGCACCGAGCGGCGTCGTCAGCTGATCGACATCGCCCGGTCGCTGTTTGCCGAGCGCGGCTACGAGGGCACCTCCATCGAGGAGATCGCCCAGCGGGCCAACGTCTCCAAGCCGGTGGTCTACGAACATTTCGGCGGCAAAGAGGGCCTGTACGCGGTGGTCGTCGACCGTGAGATGTCGGCTCTGCTGGACGGGATCACCTCGTCGCTGACCAACAACCGCTCCCGGGTGCGCGTCGAGCGGGTGGCATTGGCGTTGCTGACCTATGTCGAGGAGCGCACCGACGGATTCCGGATCCTGATCCGGGACTCGCCTGCGGCGATCAGTTCGGGCACCTACTCGAGCCTGCTCAACGATGCCGTCAACCAGGTGTCCTCAATCCTGGCCGGCGACTTCTCCCGCCGCGGCCTGGACCCCGAACTGGCGCCGCTGTACGCCCAGGCGCTCGTCGGCTCGGTGTCGATGACCGCCCAGTGGTGGCTCAACACCCGTGAACCGAAGAAGGAAGTCGTGGCCGCCCATCTGGTCAACCTGATGTGGAACGGGCTGACTCACCTCGAGGCCGACCCGCAGTTGGAAGCCGACTAATCGAATCAAGGCCCGCCGCAACGTCTTCGGTGCGACCACATAGAATGGTCGACATCATGACCGCACCGGGGCACCAGTATGTCCAGACCCCGATCGCGGGTCTGGTCGAATTGGCGCTCAGCGCGCCGGACTTCACCGATCTGGCCCAGCGCGCCGTCGAGCGTCCCGCCGAACTCGCGATGGTCGGCCCGGCCAGTGCCAAGCTCTACACCGCGTGCGCGCTGGCCCGCGGCGGCCCGCTTCTGGTGGTGACAGCGACCGGCCGCGAGGCCGACGACCTGACCGCCGAGCTGCGTGGGGTCTACGGCGCCTCGGCGGCCTTGTTCCCGTCGTGGGAGACGCTTCCGCACGAACGGCTCTCGCCCGGCGTCGACACCGTCGGCGCCCGGCTGATGCTGCTGCGCCGGCTGGCCCACCCCGACGACGCCCGGCTGGGCCCCCCGCTGCGGGTGGTGGTGACCACGGTGCGTTCGCTGCTGCAGCCGATGGCCCCGGATGTCACCGAGATCGAGCCGGTTGTGCTGCGAGCGGGTGCGGAGCTGGACTTCGACGCGCTGGTGGCACGCCTGGTGGGGCTGGCCTACACCCGCGTCGACATGGTCGGCAAGCGCGGCGAGTTCGCGGTCCGCGGCGGCATCCTCGACCTGTTCCCGCCAACCGCCGAGCACCCGGTGCGCGTCGAGTTCTGGGGCGACGAGGTCAGCGAGATCCGGATGTTCTCGGTGGCCGACCAGCGCTCGATCCCCGAGATCGACGTCGACACCGTGGTCGCGGTGCCGTGTCGCGAGTTGCTGCTCACCGACGAGGTGCAGGCCCGGGCGGCCAAGCTCGTCGAGGGCCGGCCGCGCGGCGACGACAACCGGGTCAACGGCAGCGTCGGGGACATGCTGGCCAAGCTGGCCGAGGGCATCGCCGTCGACGGCATGGAGGCGTTGCAGCCGGTGCTGCGCCCCGACGAGCTGACCCTGCTCATCGACCATCTGCCGAAGGGCACGCCGCTGCTGGTGTGTGACCCGGAGAAGGTGCGCACCCGCGGGGCCGACCTGATCAAGACGGGCCGGGAGTTCCTGGAGGCGGCGTGGTCGGTCGCCGCCATCGGCGGTGACGCGCCGATCGACCTCGAGCAGCTGGGCGGCTCGGGTTTCCGCGAGCTCGCCGAGGTCCGCGAGGCGGCCGCGGCCGGCGGTCATCCGTGGTGGACGTTGAGCCAGCTGGCCGACGAGCAGGCTGTCGAGCTCGACGTGCGGGCCTCGCCGACCGCGCGCGGGCAGCAGAGCAACGTTGACGAGATCTTCGCGATGCTGCGCGCCCACGTGCTCACCGGCGGGTTCGCCTCCGTCGTCGCACCGGGTACCGGCACCGCCCACCGCGTCGTCGAACAGCTCGCCGAGCGCGATATCCCGGCGGGCATGCTCGAGCCGGGCGAGGCGCCCAAGGCCGGTGTGGTGGGTGTGCTGCGGGGCCCGCTGCACGACGGCATCGTGGTGTCCGGTGCCAACCTGGTGGTGATCACCGAGACCGATCTGACCGGCAACCGCGTCAACGCCACCGACGGTAAACGGCTGGCGGCCAAGCGGCGCAACACCGTCGACCCGCTGGCGCTGACCGCCGGCGATCTGGTGGTTCACGATCAGCACGGCATCGGCCGGTTCGTGGAGATGGTCGAACGCACCGTCGGCGGCGCCCGTCGCGAGTACCTGGTGCTCGAGTACGCCTCGAGCAAGCGCGGCCAGGCCGCCGACCGGCTCTATGTCCCGATGGACTCCCTCGATCAGCTGTCGCGCTACGTCGGCGGCCAGGAACCCAGCCTGAGCCGGCTCGGCGGCAGCGACTGGACCAACACGAAAACCAAGGCGCGCAAGGCGGTTCGCGAGATCGCCAGCGAGCTCGTCACCCTCTACGCCAAACGGCAGGCCGCACCCGGGCACGCGTTCGGGCCGGACACACCGTGGCAGGCCGAGATGGAGGACGCCTTCGGGTTCACCGAGACCATCGATCAGTTGACCGCCATCCAGGAGGTCAAGAACGATATGGAGAAGCCGGTCCCGATGGACCGGGTGATCTGCGGTGACGTCGGCTACGGCAAGACCGAGATCGCGGTGCGGGCGGCGTTCAAGGCCATCCAGGACGGAAAGCAGGTGGCGGTACTGGTGCCCACCACACTGCTGGCCGACCAGCATCTGCAGACGTTCACCCAACGGATGGCCGGTTTTCCCGTGACGGTCAAAGGGCTTTCGCGGTTCACCGACCCGGCCGAGTCGCGCAAGGTCATCGAGGGCATGGCCGACGGCAGCGTCGACGTCGTCATCGGTACCCACCGGCTGCTGCAGACCGCGGTGCGCTGGAAGGACCTCGGCCTGGTGGTGGTCGACGAGGAACAGCGCTTCGGTGTCGAGCACAAGGAGCACATCAAGAGCCTGCGCACCCACGTCGACGTGCTGACGATGAGCGCGACCCCGATTCCGCGGACGCTGGAGATGAGCCTGGCCGGCATCCGCGAGATGTCGACCATCCTGACCCCGCCCGAGGAGCGCTACCCGGTGCTCACCTATGTCGGCCAGCACGACGACAAGCAGGTGGCCGCCGCGCTGCGCCGCGAACTGCTGCGCGACGGGCAGGCGTTCTACATTCACAACCGGGTCAGCAGCATCGACGCGGCGGCCGCGCGGGTCAAGGAACTGGTGCCCGAGGCGCGGGTGGTGGTGGCCCACGGCCAGATGCCCGAGGAACAACTCGAGCGCACCGTCGAAGGGTTCTGGAACCGCGAGTTCGACATCCTGGTCTGCACGACCATCGTCGAGACCGGCCTGGACATCTCGAACGCGAACACGCTGATCGTCGAGCGCGCCGACACCTTCGGGCTGTCCCAGCTGCACCAGCTGCGCGGGCGGGTGGGCCGCAGTCGCGAGCGCGGCTACGCCTACTTCCTGTACCCCAGGGAGACGCCGCTCACCGAGACGGCCTACGACCGGCTGGCCACCATCGCACAGAACAACGAACTCGGCGCGGGTATGGCAGTTGCGATGAAGGACTTGGAGATTCGCGGCGCGGGTAACGTGCTGGGCGCCGAGCAGTCCGGGCACGTCGCCGGGGTGGGATTCGATCTGTATGTGCGGCTGGTGGGCGAGGCCGTCGAGGCCTACCGCGCGGCAGCCGACGGCAAGACGGTGACCACCGCCGAGGAGCCCAAGGATGTCCGGCTCGATCTGCCGGTCGACGCGAACCTGCCGCCGGAATACATCGCCAGCGACCGGTTGCGGCTGGAGGCCTACCGCAGGCTGGCGGGCGCCGGCGACGAGGCCGCGGTGGCCGCGGTGATCGAGGAACTGATCGACCGCTACGGTCCGCTGCCCGAGCCCGCGCAGCGCCTGGTGGCCGTCGCACGGCTGCGGCTGCTGTGCCGCCAATATGGCGTCACCGAGGTCGCGGCCACCGGAACCGGCTCTGCGACAACGCTTCGGGTGTCGCCGCTGACCCTGCTCGATTCGGCACAGCTGCGGCTCAAGCGGGTGTATCCCGGCGCGAACTACCGGGCCACGACGTCGACGGTGCAGGTGCCGATTCCGCGTGCGGGCAGCGGTGTGGGTTCGCCGCGGATCCGTGATCTGGAGTTGGTGCAGATGGTCGCCGACCTGTTGCTCGCGCTTGACGGCCGCCCCCAGGGCGAAGTCGACATCACGACGTTCGCGCCGGACGGGGCCGGGCAGCGGTGACCGTCATCCTGGTGGACCCGCGGCGTCCGGCGCTGGTTCCCGTCGAGGCGGTCGAATTACTCAGCGGGGACGTGCAATACACCGAGGAACTGCCGATCAAGGTGCCGTGGTCGCTGCCGGCGGCGCGGCCGGTGCTCACCGGCGAGAACGCGCCGGTGCTGCTGTCCTCGGACCGCGAACACCCCGCCGTGCGGGCTCGGCTGGCCGCCGGTGAGCAGCTGATCGCCGTCGCCGAACCCCAGCGCGGTGAACGTCTGGTCGATGCGGTGGCGGTGATGGACCGGCTGCGCACCACGGGGCCGTGGGAGAGCGAGCAGACGCACGACTCGCTGCGCCGCTATCTGCTGGAGGAGACCTACGAGCTGTTCGACGCCGTGCGCGGCGGTGATCTCGGGGAGCTGCGCGACGAGCTCGGCGACATTCTCTTGCAGGTGCTGTTCCATGCGCGGATCGCCGAAGAGGCTTCAGCGCAGGCATTCTCGATCGACGACGTGGCCGACGCGCTGGTCCGCAAACTCGGCAACCGGGTGCCCGCGGTGCTGGCCGGTGAGTCCATCTCGTTGGAGGACCAGCTGGCACAGTGGGAGCAGCGCAAGGCCCTGGAGAAGAGTGCCCGCGAATCCTGCGTGGACGACATCCCGACGGCCGCCCCGGCATTGCTGCTGGCGCAGAAGGTGATCGCGAGGGTGCGCAACGCCGGGCTGCCCGCTGATCTGATCCCGGCGTCGATCACCACCGTGACGGTGGCCGCCGACACCGACGCCGAGAACGAATTGCGCACCGCCGTACTCGATTTCATGGACACCGTTCGCGATGTCGAGCGGGCCATCGCGGCCGGGAGCGGCGAGCTCGGCGGGTCGGCCGGTGCCGCGGCCGAGGACCAGTGGCGGGCACACTGGCCGTCGGCCTAGCTCAGCCCAGCAGCGTCGAACCCCAGTAATCGCCGTCGCGCAGCCCCGGCGGTACGGCGAAGATCGCACTGCCGGTGTGGGTGATGTACTCGTTGAGCGCGTCGTGGCGGGCCAGCTCGGTCTGCATGGGGATGAACTGGGTCGCCGGGTTGCGCATGAACGCGACGAAGAACAGCCCGGCATCGAGGTGCCCGAACCCGTCGGAGCCGTCGGTGAAGTTGTAGCCGCGGCGCAGGATCTGGATACCGCCCAGGTGCTGCTGGGACGCCAGCCGCACATGGGCATTGCGATCGATCAGCGGCTCGTTCTTGTTGTCGACGATGTCGAAGTTGAGCTCCTCGAACTCCTGGGTGAGCCCGTTGGGTGCGCCGGTGCCCTTCTGCCTGCCGATCACCCGCTCCTGCTCGAGAAGCGTTGTCCGGTCCCAGGCTTCGATGCGCATCCGGATCCGCCGGCTGACCATATAGCTGCCGCCGGTCATCCAGTCCGGGCCGTCTCCCTTGGCCACCCACACCTGCTGGTTGAGGGTGTCGGTGTCCTCGGCCTTGATGTTCGCGGTTCCGTCCTTGAACCCGAACAGATTTCGCGGTGTCGACTGTTCGCGGGTGGTCGACGAGGTGCGGCCGAAACCGAGCTGGGAGTAGCGCACGGCCACCGTGCCGAACCCGACGCGGGCCAGGTTGCGGATGGCGTGCACCGCGACCTGTGGGTCGTTGGCGCACGCCTGCACCACGATGTCACCGCCGCAGCGCGCCGGGTCCATCGTCTCGTTCGGGAACTTCGGCAGATTCTCCAGCAGCGCGGGCTTCTGGCCGGCGATGCCGAAGCGGTCCTTGCCGTCCTTGACGAAGAACGACGGCCCGAAGCCGATGGTCAGCGTCAGCTGGGAAGCCGGCAACCCCAGCGCCTCGCCGGTATCCGACGGTGGCGCATAGGGATTGAGCCCGATGGCGCCGTCGTGGACGGCTTCCTCGCCGGCGGTCATCCGCTCGGCCATGCCGGTCCACTCTTTGAGCATCGCGACCACGTCGGCTCGCGAGTCGGTGGTGACGTCGAAGGTCGCGAAGTGCATCCGGTCCTGCGCGGGGGTGACGATGCCGGCCTGGTGTTCACCGCGGAACGGAACCGGTTTGTCCAGCCCACCGGTGGCGACGTCGGCGGCCGAGGCCCGCCCGGCCAGCGCCCCGGCGCCGGCCGCGCCGACCACCGCTGCGGTCACACCGGCGGCGCCGAACAACTTGCGCCGGGACAGGCCTGAGCGCTGCGACTGCTCGGGGGCGGTCGTCTCGGGGTTACTGGGGAGCGATGACACCCTGCACCTGACTTACCTCCTTGCCGAGCGCGTCGATCGCGCGGGACAGTTCCTGACGCTGCGGCTCGGTGACGGTGTCGTAGTACACGAAGCCGTCGCCCTTGCGGTACTTGGCCAGCAGCGCCTCGACGTCGCCGAAGCCCTTGTCGACGCGCTTGCCCAGCTCGGCGTCGCGCTCGTCGAGGATCGGGCGCACCGAGGCCACCGCGGTCTGTGAGCCGACGACGTTGGCCTGGAAGTCCCACAGGTCGGTGTGGCTGAAGATGTCCTCTTCACCGCTGATCTTGCTGGCGGCGACCTCGTCGAGCAGACCCTGTGCGCCACCGGCGATCTGGGTCGAGTCGATGGTCCAGGCCGGCGCCTTGACGCCGTCGTTGAGTTCCTTGATGTCGGCCACCAGCTGGTCGGCGATCGCATTGGTGTCGGGCTGCAGGCCGCTGACCCACAGGTCCTTCTCGAGGCGGTGGAAGCCGGTCCACTTCTGGCCGGGTTCCAGGTCGGCCTCGCGCAGATCGATGCGGGGGTCCAGATCGTCGGGGAACGACTCGGCCACCGGTTCGATGCGCTCGTAGTAGGTGCGCGTGGTGGGGTACAGCGACTTGGCCTTGGCGATATCGCCTGCCTTGATCGCCGCGGCGAACGCCTCGGTCGCCGGGACCAGGGCCTCGGTCTGGCTGGTTACGTAGCGCTTGTAGTTGTCCGAGGCTTCCTTGAACTTGCCTTCGGTGTCGACCTGCACCGCGTCGCCGGTGACCTTGAAGTCGCTGCGGATGCCGTCGCCGATCATGCCGGGCTTGCAGGCGGTCTGGTAGGTGCCGGGCTGGCTGAGCTGCACGATGAGCTTGCGCTGCAGGCCGGGGGAGATGTTCTCCACTTCGCCCATCACCCGCTCGCCCTCGCCGTAGACGTAAAACTCGGTGACCTTGGTGCCGTTGTTGGTGATCACGAAGGTGCTCGGCCCCGTCGCGGCCTCGGTGCTCGACAGCGTGCACGCGCTGTCGGAGGCGTCGACGGTGATCTGCTTGGCCGTGGAGCCGGACTCGGCGGTGCTGGCTTCCTTGGCGGTGCAGCCGGCCAACGACACACCGGCGAGGAGCGCGGCGGTCGCGGCGAGACCGGACTTGAGGGGGACGGCGGGCAGGATCACGAAGCGGACCTTTCGGGTTGAGGGGTTTGCTCCGAGGGGTCGGAGCTGGGTTCGGCATTGGCGGACGTCGGGGCCGGGGCCGCCGGTGCGGCGGTCACGGGACGCAGAAAAACGGTCAGCACGAGCGCCAGATAGGCGAGCCAGGCGATGAGCTGCAGCACCGTCGGGGTGGGCGTGACGTTGAAGACGCCCTGGATGATTTCGCCGTACCAGGACGACCAGTTGAACCACGACGTGATGTCGAAGGCCTTGGTGCCCAGACCGGGCAGCCAGCCGACGGTCTGCAAGGCGCCGACGCCGTAGGACAGGATGCCCGCCGCGACGACGATCAGGAACGCGCCGGTGTATTTGAAGAACTTGGCCAGGTTGATCCGGACGGCGCCCGCGTACATGCCGCAGGCGATCGCGGCCGCGACGGCGACTCCGACGAGCAGGCCCAGCAGCGGCCAGGCGGTCTCGGCCTCGGCGTAGCCGACCATGAACAGCGCGGTCTCGAAGCCCTCCCGGCCGACGGCGAGGAAGGCCAGCATGAAGACCGCGGCCGCACCGGTTTCCAGCGCGCGCGACATGCCGGCCCGCAGTTCACCGGACAGTCCGGCGGAGGCCTTGCGCATCCACAGCACCATCGACGTGACGATGGCGACGGCCACCAGCGATGCGACGCCGGCGATCGCCTCGGCGGCCAGATCCTTGATCGTGTACGTGCCGTACTGGATCACCAGGAACACGCCGACGGTCATCGCGAGGGCGGCGGCGACGCCCAGCCACACCCATTTGAGGGCGTCCCGGCGCTGCGATTTCACCAGGAACGCCACCAGGACCATGACGACGATTCCGGCCTCGAGGCCCTCTCGCAGCCCGATCAGGCCACTGCCGAACAGCTGCGCGGGAACTGTCGGGGCCGCGGCGGCGAAAGACGTGTTCATCGGCAGGTCCTCATGACTTTCTGGTTGGGCAGCTAAGGCTTACCAAATGAAGGTTGGGCTTACCTTAGCAGGTGGGCGGTAAGCAAGTTACCGTCGCGATCTTTGCCTTTGCTAGGGACCAACGGCCCTAAACCCATGGGACGATGTGGGAGCTGTAAATCGGTTCGAGGAGTGTTGTGTCGTCATCGCGTTGGGTGCGGGCTGGCGCCGTCGTCGCGACAGCCGCCGTGCTGCTGGCCGCGAGTTGTTCATGGCAGCTGGGCACACCCATCCCCGAAGGCGTGCCGCCGCCCGCCGGCGATCCGGTGCCTGCGGTCGACACCCACGCCAAGGGCAGGCCCGCCGATCAACTGCACCAGTGGGCGCTCGAGCGTGCGGCGGCACTCGATATCCCGGTCAAGGCCCTGGAGGCGTACGCCTACGCCGCGCGGGTGGCCGAGGTGGAGAACCCCAACTGCCATCTGGCGTGGACGACGCTGGCCGGTATCGGGATGGTGGAAAGTCACCACGGCACCTACCGCGGCGCGACGATCGCCCCCAACGGCGACGTCAGCCCGCCGATCCGCGGAGTGCGCCTCGACGGCACCAACGGCAACCTCGAGATCGTCGATTCCGAGGAGGCGCTGGACGGCGACCCGG
The DNA here is from genome assembly GCF_036023875.1 of Mycobacterium sp. NBC_00419. Lineage (NCBI taxonomy): Bacteria > Bacillati > Actinomycetota > Actinomycetes > Mycobacteriales > Mycobacteriaceae > Mycobacterium > Mycobacterium sp. NBC_00419. Next base: position 1,739,623 of record NZ_CP107931.1, on the reverse strand, counting down.
TGTACGCCCGGGCGATGGGTCCCATGCAGTTCATCCCGGAGACCTGGCGGCTCTACGGCGTCGACGCCAACAACGACGGGGCGATCAACCCGGACAACATCGATGACGCCGCACTATCGGCAGCCGGGTACCTCTGCTTCCGCGGGAAAGACCTGGCCACACCCCGCGGCTGGATGAATGCCCTGCATGCCTACAACCACTCCGACCAGTACGCCCGCACCGTGCGGGACTGGGCCACGGCCTACGCGCAAGGACACCCGCTCTAACAGCGCTACTCACAACCTCCGCGGTGTTCACTGACCATCTAGGCTATGACCCGTCAGCGGGCCATCAGCCCCCAGCCGGACGACGTTCGCCGCACACCACGACGCAAGGAGAAGCCAGTGCCCATCATCGAGCAGGTTGCGGCCCGCGAGATCCTCGACTCACGCGGTAATCCGACCGTCGAGGTCGAAGTGGCCCTGATCGACGGCACCTTCGCCCGTGCCGCGGTCCCGTCGGGTGCCTCCACCGGTGAGCACGAGGCCGTCGAACTGCGTGACGGCGCCGCCCGCTACGGCGGCAAGGGTGTCGAGAAGGCCGTCGAGGCGGTGCTCGACGAGATCGCCCCGGCCGTCATCGGGCTCAACGCCGACGATCAGCGCCTCATCGACCAGGCGTTGCTGGACCTCGACGGCACCCCGGACAAGTCGCGGCTGGGCGCCAACGCCATCCTCGGCGTCTCGCTCGCGGTGGCCAAGGCCGCCGCCGACAGCGCCGGTCTTCCGCTGTTCCGCTACCTGGGCGGGCCGAACGCCCACATCCTGCCGGTGCCGATGATGAACATCGTCAACGGCGGCGCGCACGCCGACACCGGCGTCGACGTCCAGGAGTTCATGGTCGCCCCGATCGGTGCGCCCAGCTTCAAGGAAGCGCTGCGCTGGGGCGCGGAGGTCTACCACTCGCTCAAGTCGGTGCTCAAGAAGCAGGGTTTGTCGACCGGCCTGGGCGACGAGGGTGGGTTTGCCCCCGACATCGCCGGCACCCGGGCGGCCCTTGACCTGATCAGCTCGGCGATCGACGGGGCCGGGTTCAAGCTCGGCACCGACGTGGCGCTGGCGCTCGACGTCGCGGCCACCGAGTTCTACACCAAGGGCACCGGGTACAGCTTCGAGAAGGAGACCCGCACCGCCGAGCAGATGACGGCGTTCTACGCCGAACTGCTCGATGCGTACCCATTGGTGTCCATCGAGGACCCGCTGTCGGAGGACGACTGGGACGGCTGGGTCGAGCTGACCACCGCGATCGGCGACCGGGTGCAGATTGTCGGTGACGACCTGTTCGTCACCAACCCCGAGCGGCTGGAAGAGGGCATCGAGCGCGGTGCGGCCAACGCTCTGCTGGTGAAGGTCAACCAGATCGGCACGCTCACCGAGACGTTGGACGCGGTCGCACTGGCCCACAACAGCGGCTACCGGACGATGATGAGCCACCGCAGCGGCGAGACCGAGGACACCACGATCGCCGACCTCGCGGTCGCCGTCGGCAGCGGCCAGATCAAGACCGGCGCGCCGGCCCGCAGCGAGCGGGTGGCCAAGTACAACCAACTGCTGCGCATCGAGGAAGCCCTCGGTGATGCCGCCCGCTATGCAGGCGACCTGGCCTTCCCGCGGTTCGTGACAGGCGAGTAGGACTCGAAAGAGACTGTGGCGGAAAGCAAGCGGCCTGATCCGAAGCGACGCTCCCCGGCCTCCCGGCCGGGGGCGTCGAGTCGGGCCCGCCCTCGCACCACCCCCGCCGCCAAGCGTGAGCCGCGGCCGCAGGCCGAGCCCACCGCGCACAGCGTCACCGAGCCGATGCGTCGTTCGATCGCCGCGTCGACCGAGCAGCGCAACGAACAGCGGCTGGGGTTCACCGCCCGCCGTGCCGCGATCCTGGCCGCGGTGGTCTGCGTGCTGACGCTGACGATCGCCGGCCCGGTGCGCACCTACTTCGCCCAGCGCACCGAGATGAAGCAGCTCGCGGCGAGCGAGGCGGCGCTGCGCCAGCAGATCTCCGACCTGGAGTCGCAGAAGCAGAAGCTGGCCGACCCGGTCTACATCGCTGCCCAGGCCCGCGAGCGCCTGGGTTTCGTGATGCCCGGCGACATTCCCTATCAGGTGCAGCTACCGCCGGGAGCGGTGCCCGCCCCGGGGGCGGCGCCGCAGACCGAGGCCGTCCGCAGCAACGACCCCTGGTACACCGCGCTGTGGCACACCATCGCCGACGCACCGCACGGTCCGCCGCCTGCGCCGGTCGCGCCCACCGATCCGAATCTTCCGCTGCCGCCTCCGCCGGAGCCGGTCCCGGTGCCGCCCGGTGGTTGATCCCGCAGACCTCGACGCAGTGGCCCAGCAGCTGGGGCGGGAGCCGCGCGGTGTGCTCGAGGTCGCATACCGATGCCCCAATGGTGAACCGGCAGTGGTGAAGACGGCGCCGCGGCTGCCGGACGGGACGCCGTTCCCGACGCTGTACTACCTGACGCATCCGGCGCTGACGGCCGCGGCCAGCAGGCTGGAGTCCGAAGGGCTGATGCGTTCGATGACCGAGAAGCTGGCTGACGATCCGGCGATCGCCGCGGCCTACCGGCGCGCCCACGAGTCGTATCTGGCCGAGCGGGATGCGATCGAATCGCTGGGGACGGAGTTCACCGGTGGCGGTATGCCGGACCGGGTCAAGTGTCTGCACGTGCTGATCGCGCATTCGCTGGCAAAAGGCCGCGGGCTCAACCCCTTTGGTGACGAGGCACTGGCGGTGTTGGCTGCCGAGCCGGCAATGGCGGGAATCCTGGCGAAAGAGGAGTGGACGTGACGCGCGTGGCGGCGATCGACTGCGGCACCAACTCGATCCGGTTGCTGATCGCCGACCGCGGCGAGGGCGGGTTGCACGACCTGCACCGTGAGATGCGGATCGTGCGGCTCGGCCAGGGTGTCGACGCGACCGGGCAGTTCGCCACCGACGCGCTGGCGAGAACCCGTGCTGCGCTGCTGGATTACGCCGCGCTGCTGGAGCGTTTCGAGGTCGGCAAGGTGCGGATGGTGGCGACCTCGGCGACCCGCGATGCGGCCAACCGCGACGTGTTCTTTCAGATGACGGCCGAGGTGCTGGGCAAAGTGGTGCCCGGCGCCATCGCCGAGGTGATCACCGGAACTGAGGAAGCTGCGCTGTCGTTCAACGGCGCGGTGGGCGAGCTGGATTCGGCGGCAGCACCTTTCGTCGTCGTCGACCTCGGCGGCGGTTCGACGGAAGTGGTGCTGGGCGACGCAGGCGGGGTGCAGGCCTCGTTCTCGGCCGATATCGGATGTGTGCGATTGACCGAACGGTGTCTGCACTCCGATCCGCCCACGCCCGCCGAGGTGGCCGCGGCGCGTGAGGTGGTGCGCGAGCGGCTGGGCGAGGCGCTGCGGGTGGTGCCCGTGGAGCAGGCCAAGACCTGGGTGGGGGTGGCCGGGACGTTCACCACGCTGGCCGCGCTGGCCCAGAACATGACCACCTACGACTCCGATGCCATCCATCTGTCGCGGGTGTCGTTCGACCAACTGCTGCCGGTGTGCGATCAGCTGATCGGGATGACGCGCAAGCAGCGGGCCGCACTCGGGCCGATGCACGAGGGCCGCGTCGACGTCATCGGCGGCGGCTCGATCGTCGTCGAGGAACTGGCCGACGCGCTGGGGCGGCGGGCCGGCATCGACCACCTGATCGTCAGCGAGCACGACATCCTCGACGGGATTGCCCTGTCGATCAGCTGAGGTTCTAGTCCTCGTCGATCAACGGTTCACCACCGGCCCCGGTGGGCACCCGGGCACCGGCCAGGGTCAAACCGAGCAGCACCATCACCACACCGATGGAGAAGTGCAGCCAACTGTCAGCGTGATTGAGCGGCAGCATGCTTCGGAGTTGATCGGCCAACAGCCCGGCCAGCCACAGGCCCAGGAAGATCACGCCCCCGCCGATGAGGTACGCCCGGGCCCTGGCGTAGCTGGTCGCCAATAGCAGGCCGACCACCCCGAACGCCAGGTGCAGCAGGTTATGCAGCACCGAGATGCCGAATACACCGAAGAGTTGGGCGCGCGAATCCATGCCGTACCACTGCAACTGGTCCACGCGGCTCGTCAGGCCGGGGATGAACCCGGCGATCGCGACAGCCAGGAATGCCGCGGCGACGAGCACCGCGGCACCTTGGACGGCGAGCATTCCGACCGACTGGTGAAGCCTGCCGGACTTGGTGGTCCGCATGGTTCGCGGATACCCCTGCTACGCCGCCGTCAATCGCCGATCAGCCCAGATAAAACAATCAGAGCGCCGTCAGTCACCCGGCGCTCTGATCGCAGTATTCGAGAGTTACGGCTTGACGCGGCAGCCGCTACCGATGTTGTGGCAGTGATGGCCACCGTCGCAGGCATTACAGCGACAGGTACAACCACCGGTGTGCTTGATTTCCGAAACCTGCATGTCAGATCATCTCCTCCGCGGGCCCGCCGGGCGGGCGCTGCGCGCACGTATCAACATATGACGATGTCACGATAGTTCCCCGCCGACGGATGTGTCAGCCGAACGCGCGGGGCATCACATTCGCAAACAGCCTCGCGACAGTAACCTCACGGCGGTCGGATGGCCGATTTCCCGCCGTGGCGTTACTGTCGGCGGCCGCTCAGGCCTCGAAGCGATATCCCATCCCGGCTTCGGTCAGTAGATGACGCGGGTGCGACGGGTCGTCCTCGAGCTTGCGCCGCAACTGCGCCAGGTACACCCGCAGATAGTGGGTTTCCTTGGCATAGGCCGGACCCCACACCTCTTTGAGCAACTCCTCGCGGCCGACGAGCTTGCCGCGGTTGCGCACCAGCATCTCCAGCATGCCCCACTCGGTGGGCGTCAGGTGCACCTCGGAGCCGTTGCGCACCACTTTCTTGGCGGCCAGATCGACTGTGAACGAGTCGGTTTCGACCACCGGCTCGTCGGTCTCCGAGGCCGCGGCCCCACGGCGGACCGCGGCGCGCAACCGGGCCAGGAACTCGTCCATCCCGAACGGCTTGGTCACGTAGTCGTCGGCCCCGGCGTCGAGCGCCTCGACCTTCTCGGCGGAGTCGGTACGCGCCGAGAGCACGATCACCGGCGCGGTCAGCCAGCCACGCAGTCCGCCGAGCACCTCGATGCCGTCCATATCGGGCAGGCCCAGGTCGAGCACCACCACGTCCGGGCGCTGCTCGGCGGCGGCTTTGAGCGCTGCCGCACCGGTGGCCGCGGTGATCACCTCGTACCCGCGCACGCTGAGGTTGATCCGCAACGCCCGCAGGATCTGCGGCTCGTCGTCGATCACCAGCACCTTGATCTTGTTCATGGCGCCGCCAGGTCGACGATCACGGTGAGCCCGCCGCCGGGGGTGTCGGTGGCAGCGATGGTGCCGCCCATCGCCTCGACGAACCCCCTGGCCACCGAAAGGCCAAGTCCGACACCGTACTTGTTGTTCCGGTCGCCGAGCCGCTGGAACGCCTCGAACATCTGGTCCTCGGTGCCGCGCGGCACGCCGGGTCCTTCGTCGACGACGTTGATCAGGATCCGCATCCCGACTCGCCCGGCGTTAACCCGCACGATGCTGTCCGGTGCGTAGCGCAGCGAGTTGTCGATCAGGTTGGCCAGCACCCGCTCGAGCAGGCCCGCGTCGGCCATCGCCACCGCGTCACCTACGTCGACCTTGATCCGGTCCAGCCCACTGCGCCCGAACCCGGTGGCGCCGCGGCCGATCGACAGCAGGGCCCGCTGCACCACCTCCTCGAGGTAGACCCGCTTGAGTTCGGGGCGCACCACCTCGGCGGCCAGCCGGGAGGAGTCCAGCAGGTTGTCCACCAACGCGGTGAGCTGGTCGACCGACTCCTCGACGGTGGCCAGTAGTTCGGCGGTGTCCTCCGCGGAGAAGTCGATATCGTCGGAGCGCAGGCTCGACACCGCGGCCTTGGCGCCGGCCAGTGGGGTGCGCAGGTCGTGGCTGACCGCCGAGAGCAGCGAGCGGCGCAGTTCGTCGGCCTTCTCGATGGCGGCGGCCTTGCCGGCCTCCTCGGTCAGCTCGCGCTGGCGCACCAGGCCGGCAGCCTGTTTGGCCACCGAGGTCAGCACCCGGCGGTCGCGGGCGGGCAGCTTGCGCCCGGCCATTAGCATCCAGAACTCGTCGTCGCCGACCTCGATCGCGGTGTCAGCGGAATCGACGGTCACACAGGGATTCTCGCCGACGCAGGCGACGATCTGCTCGTCGTCGCCGAATACCCGCAGCATGCTGACAGCGCGCTGGGAGTAGGTCTCGCGAACCCGCTCCAGCAGGGTGTCCAGGTCGGCGCCGCGCAGCACCGACCCGGAGAACAGGGTCAGCAACTCGGCCTCCCGGGAGGCCTGCCGGGCCTCGCGCTGGCGGCTGGCCGCACTGTCGACCAGTGCGGCCACCGCCACCGCCACCGCCAGCATCACGAACTGGGTGATGGCGGCATCGGGTTCGGCGATGGTGAAGGTGTGCCGCGGCGCGGTCAGGAAGTAGTTGAGCAGCAGCCCGGACAGCACCGCGGACACGACGGCGGGTACCACGCCGCCGAGCAGTGCCACCACCAGAATGCCGACGAAGAACAGGGCGCTCTCGCCGGCGATGTTGAAGTACTTGTCCAGGAACACGACGTTGACCGCACAGATCAGCGACGGCACCACCACCGCGGCCACCCAGGACAGCGCGCGGCGTTCCCGCGGGGTCGCCGAGCGCACCGAGAATCCGCGTTTGGCCTCCTCGTGGGTGACCATGTGGACGTCGATCTTGCCGGAGTTCTGCACGATCGCCGCGCCGATACCCTCGTCGAAGATGCGCGCCCACCGGGACCGCCGCGACGTGCCGATCACCAGCTGGGTGGCGTTCATCTCGCGGGCGAAGTCCAGCAACGCTTTTGGCACGTCGTCGCCGATGACGGTGTGCACCGTCGCGCCCAGGCTGGCGGCCAGCTCGCGCACCTTGCCCATCAGCGGAGCCGACACACCGGACAGGCCGTCGCCGCGCACCACGTGCACGATCATCAGCTCGGCGCTGGATTTGGAGGCGATCCGGGATGCCCGGCGCACCAGGGTCTCCGATTCGGCGCCGCCGGTCACCGCCACAACCAGCCGCTCGCGCGCCTCCCACGTCGCGGTGATCTTGTTCTCGGCGCGGTACTTGGCCAGCGCGGCATCGACCTGGTCGGCTAGCCACAGCAGCGCCAGCTCACGCAGTGCCGTCAGGTTGCCCCGGCGGAAGTAATTCGACAGCGCGGCGTCGACCTTCTCCGGTGCGTAGACGTTGCCGTGGGAAAGCCTGCGGCGCAACGCTTCCGGGGTGATATCGACCAGTTCGATCTGGGACGCCTGGCGCACGATCTCGTCGGGCACCGTCTCCTGCTGCTCAATGCCGGTGATCTGCGCGACGACGTCGTTGAGGCTTTCCAGATGCTGGACGTTGACGGTGGACAGCACCGTGATACCGGCGTCGAGCAACTCCTCGATATCCATCCACCGTTTGGGGTTCTTGCTGCCGGGAGTGTTGGTGTGGGCCAGCTCGTCGACCAGGACGACCTCGGGACGGCGGGCCAGCACCGCGGGCACGTCGAGCTCGGGGAAACGGCTGCCGCGGTACTCGATGTAACGCGGGGGGACGATCTCGACGCCCTCGAGCAACTCGGCGGTCTTCTTACGGCCGTGCGTCTCGACCACCGCCGCCACCAGATCGGTGCCGCGTTCGATCCGGCGATGAGCTTCGCCGAGCATGGCGAAGGTCTTGCCGACACCGGGTGCCGCACCAAGGTAGATGCGCAGCTCGCCTCGCTTCCGCTTCGCGCCGGAAGAGGCGGGCTGCCCATCACTTTCCGATAGCGTCTCCGGCGGCGGTTCGCCGCCGGATGTCACACGAGGCGGTTGGACGGTGTCCACACGCTTATCTTCCACGTCCGTCAGCTCTTCATCGGGAATTTCTGGTCCAGCGCAATGTTGAGCTCGACCACGTTGACCCGCGGCTCACCGAAGATGCCGAGCGTGCGGCCATCGGTGTGGTCGGCGACGGCCTGTCGGATGTACTCGGCGCTGACGCCGCGGGCCTTGGCGACCCGGGCGATCTGCAGGTCGGCGTAGGCCGGTGAGATGTTCGGGTCCAGGCCGCTGCCGCTTGCGGTGACCGCGTCGGCGGGCACGGCCGGATCCGACACCGCGCCCTTGATCGGCACGATCTGACCGATCGCGTAGTCCTCGCCGAACTTGGCGCACTCCACCCGCACACCCTCGTAGGTATCCAGGAACGGCCGCGCGGTGCTCTGGCACGGTTCGTTGATGCTGACCACCTTCGTCGGGCTGACCACGTTGCCGCGGGCGTCGCGCGGGCCGATGACCGACAGCACTGCGCCCACGCCGTCGCCGGTGCAGAACGGGCGCTTTCCATCGACGCCCTCCAGCTCGCCCACCGCCTTGCTGCGCGAGCACACCAGGGTCAGCAGGCTGGCCTTGTAGCCGTTGTCAGCCGCCGGCAGCGACGGGTCGGCCGGCGTGTCGACGATGCTTTCCGGGCCCAGGTTCGACGCGCTGGTGGCCAGCGGGTCGTACCCGGCACCGGCGGCCGACGGCCGGCTCTGGAAGTACTGCGGGAGGACTTTGCCGTCGGCGTCGGTGAACGACTGACCGATCAGGCGACTGGCCACCGGCTTTCCACCGACGTCCACGATCGACCCGTCGGCGTTGTCCTTGAGCCCCGGTATCTGCGCCACCAGCCAGATGAACAGCGGATAGCCGATACCGACGATGACGGTGAGCACCAGCAGTGCGCGCAGCGCCGCCCAGTGCAGGCGAACAAGCGTGGAGAAGTTCATGGTCACATCCCTGGCAAGAATTGAATGACGAGATCGATGAGTTTGATCCCGATGAAGGGGGCGATGATGCCGCCCAGCCCGTAGACGTAGAGGTTGCGGCTGAGCAACTTCGACGCACTGCTCGGGGTATAGCGAACACCGCGCAGCGACAACGGAATCAGCGCGATGATGATGATCGCGTTGAAGATCACCGCCGACAGGATCGCCGACTGCGGGCTGTGCAGCCGCATGACGTTCAGCAGATCCAGGCCGGGGAACAACGCGACGAACATCGCGGGAATGATCGCGAAGTACTTGGCGATGTCGTTGGCGATCGAGAACGTCGTCAGTGCACCGCGGGTGATCAACAACTGCTTACCGATCTCGACGATCTCGATGAGTTTCGTCGGGTCGGAGTCCAGGTCGACCATGTTGCCGGCCTCTTTGGCCGCCGAGGTACCGGTGTTCATCGCCACGCCGACGTCTGCTTGAGCCAGCGCGGGTGCGTCGTTGGTGCCGTCGCCGGTCATCGCGACCAGCTTGCCGCCGGCCTGTTCACTCTTGATCAGCGCGAGCTTGTCCTCGGGGGTGGCCTCGGCCAGGAAGTCGTCCACGCCGGCCTCGTCGGCAATTGCCTTGGCGGTCAACGGGTTGTCGCCGGTGATCATCACCGTGCGGATGCCCATCTTGCGCATCTCGTCGAAGCGCTCCCGCATGCCCTGCTTGACGACGTCCTTGAGGTGGATCACACCCAGCACCTCGGCCTTCGTGTCGCCTCCTTCTGCAACGACCTGGCCGACGACCAACGGCGTACCGCCGGCGGCCGAGATGCCGTCGACGATGGTGCCGAGGTCAGGGGGAATGACGCCGCCTTGGTCGCGGACCCACTGGGCGACCGAACTCGCCGCGCCCTTGCGCAGCAGGTGGCCGTTGTCTAGGTCGACGCCCGACATCCGTGTCGTGGCGGTGAACTCCACCCAGGTCGCCCCGGTCAGCTCGCCCGGGGTGCGGGCTCGCAGTCCGTACTCCGTCTTGGCGAAGACCACGATGGAACGACCCTCGGGGGTTTCGTCGGAGAGGCTGGACAGCTGAGCGGCGTCGGCGAGTTGCTCGGCAGAAACGCCGGGCAGCGGGACGAAGTCTGAGGCCTGCCGGTTGCCCAGCGTGATGGTGCCGGTCTTGTCCAGCAACAGCGTGTTGACGTCGCCGGCGGCTTCGACCGCACGGCCCGACATGGCCAGCACGTTGCGCTGCACCAGTCTGTCCATCCCGGCGATACCGATCGCCGACAGCAGCGCTCCGATGGTGGTCGGGATCAAGCAGACCAGTAGTGCCACCATGACGATGCCCGACACGCCGTTTCCATTCAGCGCCAACGAGTCCGGGACGCCGGGGTTGTTGGCCTTGGAGAAGATCGCCAGCGGCTGCAGGGTGGCGACGGCGAAGATGAAGATGATCGTCAACGCCGCGAGCAGGATGTTCAGTGCGATCTCGTTCGGCGTCTTCTGCCGATTCGCGCCCTCGACGAGGGCGATCATCCGATCGATGAAGCTCTCGCCGGGCTTCTGGGTGATCTTGACGACGATGCGGTCCGAGAGCACCGTGGTGCCGCCGGTGACTGCCGAGCGGTCACCGCCGGACTCCCGGATGACCGGAGCGGATTCACCCGTGATGGCCGATTCGTCTACCGACGCAATCCCTTCGACGACGTCACCGTCGCCGGGGATCACCTGCCCGGCTTCCACGACGACCACGTCGCCTTGGGCCAGCAGCGGCGCGGCGATCTCCTCCTCGGTGCCGGGTGTACCCGGTGACCAGCCGTTGAGCCGACGGGCCATGGTGTCGGCCTTGGTCTTTCGCAGACTCTCGGCCTGGGCCTTGCCGCGTCCTTCGGCGACGGCCTCGGCGAGATTGGCGAACACCACTGTCAGCCACAGCCAGAACACGATCAGCCATGCGAACCAACTGGGGCTGATGATCGCCAGGATCGTGCTCCAGACCGCGCCGATCTCGACGATGAACATGACGGGGTTACGCCACAGCGTGCGCGGATCGACCTTGCGCAGGGCATCCGGCAGCGACTTCCACAGTAACTTGGGGTCGAGCAGGCCACCTTGGGTCTTCTTCTTCTCGCCCGCCGGGTGCGGCGCGTCGATGGTGGTGGTGCTCATCAGTGGATTCCTTCTGCGAGGGGCCCGAGCGCGAGTGCGGGCAGGAACGTCAGGGCCACCAGGATGAGCGTCACTCCGACGACCATCCCGACGAACTGGGGCCGGTGGGTGGGCAGCGTACCGATGGATTCCGGTGTGTGGCCTTGGCGGGCAAGAGAACCCGCCAGGGCCAGCACCAAGATGATCGGCAGGAACCGGCCGAATACCATCGCCAGTCCGAGTGCGGTGTTGTACCAGTCGGTGTTGACGGTGATCCCGGCGAAGGCGGAGCCGTTGTTGTTGGCCGCCGAGGTGAATGCGTAGAGCACCTCGGACAGGCCGTGCGGCCCGGTGTTGAGCATGCCGGCCCGCTGGCCGGGCATCGCCATGGCGACCGCCGTCCCTGTGAGCACCAGCAGCGGGGTGACCAGGAAATAGCTTGCCGCGAGCTTGATTTCGCGCGGCGTGATCTTCTTACCCAGGTACTCCGGGGTGCGCCCGACCATCAGGCCGGCGACGAAGACGGTGATCACCGCGAGGATCAGCATGCCGTAGAGGCCGGAGCCGGTGCCACCGGGGGCTACTTCGCCGAGCTGCATGTTGAACAGGTTCATCATGCCGCCAAGGCTGGTGTAGGAGTCGTGGAACGAGTCCACCGCGCCGGTGGAAGTCAGCGTGGTGGCGTCTGCGAAGATCGCCGAATCCGCTACGCCGAAACGTTGTTCGACGCCTTCCATTGCCGAGCCGACTGCCGTCGGAACGGTGCCGTGAGCCTGCAACTGGAACTGCAGCATCAGTGAGCAGCTGATGACGGCCAGCGTGCCCATCACGGCGGCGATCGCGTAACCCTGTTTCTTGCTGTCCACCATGCGGCCGAACGTGCGCGGCAGTGAGAAGCTGATCACCAGCAGCAGGAAGATCTCGATCCAGTTGGTCCACGTGGTGGGGTTCTCGAAGGGGTGCGCCGAGTTGGCGTTGTAGAAGCCGCCGCCGTTGGTGCCGAGTTCCTTGATGGCTTCCTGGCTGGCGACGGGTCCGCCGGTGATGGTCTGCTGGGCGCCGGCCAGGGTGTTGACCACCTGGTCGTGCAGGTGGAAGTTCTGGATGGCGCCACCGGCGATCAGGATGATCGCTGCGACAACGGAAATCGGCAACAGGATGCGCAGCGTGCCACGCACCAGGTCCACCCAGAAGTTGCCGAGCTCAGCGGTATTGCGGCGGGCGAAGCCGCGCACCAGCGCGACGGCCACCGCCATACCGACCGCGGCGGAGACGAAGTTCTGCACGGCCAGGCCGGCCATCTGCACCAGGTGGCCCTGGGTCGACTCGCCGGAGTAGGCCTGCCAGTTCGTGTTGGTGACGAAGCTGATGGCGGTGTTCCACGCCAGCGCCGGCGTCATCGGGGTCGCCGGGTCGTTGAGGTGCAGGGGCAGCTTGCCCTGGACCAGTTGGAAGACGAACAGGACCAGGACGCTGATCGCTGAGAAGGCCAGCACACTGCGCGCGTAGGCGCCCCAGGTCTGCTCCGATTTGGGGTCGGCGCCGATCAGCCGGTAGACGACCCGCTCGACGCGGTTGTCCTTTTCCGAGCTGTAAACGCGGTACATGTAGTCGCCCAGTGGCACGTGCACGGCCGCCAGGGCGGCGATGAGCAGGACGAGGAAGACGATCCCCGCCGATGTCGTAGTCACTAGAACCTCTCCGGGAACAGCAGTGCGGCGGCCACGAAGAGCGCCAACAGCACCGACAACACCAAACCGACGACGTTTTCGTAGCTCACAGTCGCTCGACCAGCTTCTGCACCAGGCCGAGCAGGGCGAAGATCGCCACAGTCAGCACGATGAATATGACGACTCCCATGTCTGTCTCCGTTCTGCGGGAACGAAACGACGCTAGGAGTCCGGGGAGCCGCGATCGTCGGCTTTGACGTTTTCTTTACGGGGCGGTGGTGGCGTCTTGACGGATTCCGACTGCGCCGGCGCTCAGCGCCACAGATAGCGGGTACTGGGCCGCCCGGTCTTGCCGTATTCAGTCTGCCGCGTGACGATGCCCTCGTCGGCCAGTCGTTCCAGGTAGCGCCAGGCGGTGACGCGTGACACCCCGACGTGTTTGGCGATCTCGTCGGCGGTGACGCCACCGGCCCGGTCGCGGACGGCCCGGGCGATTTCGTCGTTGGTCGCCGGTGCGGCACCTTTCGGTGCGGCCGATCTGTCGGTACTGCGCAACTCCGCCAGGGCGCGGTCGACTTCGGCCTGGCTGGCGGCTTCGGTGCCGGCGGGCAGGGCGGTTCGGTAGCGGCGGTAGCGTTCCAGCCGGTCGCGGAACGCCGCGAAGGTGAAGGGCTTGAGCAGGTAGGCCAATGCGCCGTGGGACACCGCCGCGCGCACCATTTCCAGGTCGCGTTCGGAGGTGATCGCGATGATGTCGGGCGCCGGGCGCAGCCCGGAGAGTGCTGACGCCAGGGCGATCCCGCTGGCGTCGGGCAACCCGAGGTCGAGTAGCACCAGGTCGACGGGAGTGTCGGTCGCCGAGGCCTCCGACGCGATGCGCATCGCGTCGCGTGCGGTGGCCGCCGCCCCGGCCAGGGAAAAGCCTTCCAGGCGTTCCAGATACGTCCGGTGGGCTTCGGCGATCAGTGGCTCGTCCTCGACGATCAGCACGGTGATCACGAGCGGGCCTTCTCGATGCTCACCGTCACCACAGACCCGTAGGTGAGGTCCGCGCTGAGCGTGCCGCCGTGGCGTTTGACGATCTGGGCGATCAGCGCCAGGCCCAGGCCCTGATGGCCGGCGTCCGTGCCGGCCCCGTTACCGGCCTTGGTGGAGTAGCCGCGCTGCATGGCGCGACCGAACGTCGCGGCGTCCATACCGGGGCCGCTGTCGGCGACCTGGATCAGCAGCCGCTCGTGGTCCTGGTTGACGGTGACCTCGATCCACGGGTCATCGCGGTCGCAGGCGTCCATCGCGTTGTCGATGAGGTTGCCCAGGACGGTGACCATCTCCTGGCCGGTGAGCACCAGATTGTCGGCGTCGGAGGGCAGGTGGGTTTCCTCGGTGACGGTCAGCGCGATGCCGCGTTCGTCGGCTTCGGCGGTCTTGCCGAGCAGCAGGGCCATCAGCGCGGGTTCGCCGACGGAGTCGGAGAGCCGGTCGACGAGTTGCTGGGACAGTGCCAGGTCCTTGGTCGCGAACTTTACGGCGTCGTCGGGTCGGCCCATTTCGACCAGCGTGATAACGGTGTGCAGTTTGTTGGCCGACTCGTGTGCCTGGGCGCGCAGCGAGTCGCTGAACATCTGCAGGGCGCTCAGTTCGCCGAGGGCCCCCTGCAGTTCGGTGCGGTCGCGGATGGTGACCACCTCGGAGTCCGAGACGCTGACCGCCGAGCGGTTCACCACCAGCACGCGTTCGTCGGTGACGCGAACCTCGTCGCGCACTCCGGGATCGTTGCCGCGCAGGAATTCCGGCAGGTCGGGGCGTTTGATGGGGCCGGGGGGAAGGCTCAGCAGCCGGCGGGCCTCGTCGTTGACCAGGGCCACGCCGTCGCGGTCGAGCACGATCAGACCTTCGGAGATTGAGTGCAGGATCGCGTCGTGGTGGTCATACATCACCCGCAGTTCATCAGGGGCCAGGCCGCGGGTCTGACGCAGAATGCGGCGCCGGATGGCCGCGACGCCGATGAACGAAAGTGCCAGTGCACCAAGGCCGATCCCGACGATGGCGGGCCACTGGGCGCGCCAGCGTTGGGCCAGGCTGCGTTCGGTGATGCCGGCGGCGACCAGTCCGATGACCTGGCCGCTCGCGTTGCGTACCGGGGCCACAGTACGGATCGAGGGGCCCAGCGTGCCGGTGTAGACCTCGGTGAAGGTTTCACCGCGCAGAGCGGGTTCGATGTTGCCGATGTACTTCTCGCCGATGACGGCGGGGTTGGTGTGGGTGAAGCGGGTGCGGTCGGGGGCCATGATCGTGATGAAGGCGATGTCGGTGCCCTTGCGGACCGCCTCGGTCATGGGCTGTAAAACCGTTGTCGCATCGTGGTTTTCGATCGCCTGGGCGGTCGAAGGCGCATCGGCGAGCGCGACGGCGATGGCGGTCACCTGTTCGCGGGCGGCTCGGTCACCGTCGCGCTTGGCGTCGTAGAGGGCCATTGCGCTACCGGCCAGCACCACCAGCGCGATGACCGCTGCCTGCAGGGCGAAGGCTTGCCCGGCCAGCGAGCGGGGCAGCACCGCCATTGCTACCTCCGGGAATGAACGAAATGAACTAAAGCGTGACCTGGGTCACGTTATGGGTAACCATCCTTGCAGACCCCCTGCATATGGCCTGGAAGGAACACCACTATGACCACCGAAGCCATCCCCCGCGACGACGGAAACCACCCCGTACCCGAGAAGCGTCGCGACCGCACCCATTGGCTCTACCTGGCGGTCATCGCGGCGGTGATCGGTGGCGTGATCGTCGGCCTGCTTGCCCCGGGGGTTGGCAAGCAGGTCGGCGTTCTCGGCACCATGTTCGTCAGCCTGATCAAGATGATGATCACGCCGGTGATCTTCTGCACGATCGTGCTGGGCATCGGGTCGGTACGCAAAGCCGCCACGGTGGGCAAGGTCGGTGGCTTGGCGTTCCTGTACTTCATGGTGATGTCGACGGTCGCGCTGGCCATCGGCCTGGTGGTCGGCAACCTGCTGCACCCCGGCGATGGCCTGAACATCACCGAGTCGACGGCCGGCAAGGGGGCCGAGCTGGCCGAGACGGCGCACGAGTCCGGCGGGATCATGCAGTTCATCCAGCACATCATCCCGGACTCGCTGTTCTCGGCGCTGACCGCAGGCAATGTGTTGCAGGCGCTGTTCGTGGCGCTGCTCGTCGGCTTCGCGATCCAGGCGATGGGTTCCAAGGGCGAGCCCATCCTGCGTGGCGTCGAGCACCTGCAGCGGTTGGTGTTCAAGATTCTGGCGATGGTGCTGTGGCTGGCGCCGATCGGTGCGTTCGGGGCGATCGCCAACGTGGTGGGCCAAACCGGGTGGAGTGCCGTCACCCAACTGCTGACGCTGATGCTCGGCTTCTACATCACCTGCATCGTGTTCGTCTTCGGCGTGCTCGGGGTGCTGCTGCGCACGGTGTCCGGGGTGTCGATCTTCAAGCTGGTGCGCTACCTGGCCCGGGAGTACCTGCTGATCTTCGCGACCTCGTCGTCGGAGTCGGCGCTGCCGCGCCTGATCGCCAAGATGGAGCACCTCGGCGTGCAGCAGAGCACCGTGGGAGTGGTTGTACCGACAGGGTATTCGTTCAATCTGGACGGCACCGCCATCTATCTGACGATGGCCTCGCTGTTCATCGCCGATGCGATGGGAAGCCCGCTGTCGGTCGGTCAGCAGATCGGCTTGCTGGTGTTCATGATCATCGCCTCCAAGGGTGCAGCGGGTGTCAGCGGCGCGGGCCTGGCGACGTTGGCCGGCGGTCTTCAGGCGCACCGGCCCGACCTGCTCGACGGAGTGGGCCTGATCGTCGGCATCGACCGGTTCATGTCCGAGGCTCGCGCGGTCACCAACTTCTCCGGCAATGCGGTGGCGACCATGCTGGTCGGGTCGTGGACGAAGACCGTCGACATGGCCAAGGTCGACAATGTGCTCTCCGGGCGGGATCCGTTCGACGAGCAGACGATGCTCGACGCGGATTCGGACGATGTCGCGAAGAAGGAGACCGTGGCCGTCTGAGTGCTTGGCTCACGACACCCCGGGTCGATTTTCCCCGGGGTGTCGTGCTGTGTGGGTGAACAGTTGGCGAATACGAAATACAGCGGCGTCGACGTTGGCTAGCCTTCGTTGCAGCATCGCGCGGCCTGGCGTGAGCAGAACGAGGGGACGAGATGAGCGGCACCGGATGGACTCGTTTGATCACCGTCGTGGCCGGCGGTGCGACGCTGGTCGCAGTCGGCGGCGCGGTGGGATGCTCGCGCGACGTCAAGGAGCCGGCACCGTCGAGCACCACGTCGTCCTCGGCGGCCGCGCCGTCGCCCGTTGAAAAGGGCGTCATCAACATGCCGCCGAAGGCGTTCAACCAGAACCAGAATGCCGCCGACGCCATGCTGGCACTGGAGAGCCAGGGCTATCTGGTGCAGATCAACAACGGTGGCGGCTACTCGGGCAACAGCGTGCTCTCGGCGTGCAGGATCACCTCGGTCGACGGGTACAAGGGCGCCAACCCGCCGTCTTCCACCACGGTGTTCCTGACGCTGTCGTGCCCGAACAGCAATAACTGAGCGGAGTCGTCGCGCGTTTGTCGACGCGTCGCCATCGAGTGAGCGCTCAGGACGAGAATCGCCGCGAAATCCCGTCCTGGATACTCACTCAATGTGAGTGCGGCGCTCCGAGCGACTCTCAGTCGATGACGGCGGTGGCTTCGATCTCGACCAGTAGGTCGGGTTCGGCCAGGGCGTCGACGCCGATGCCGGTCAGCGGGGGAGTGGCCGCGGGGATGCCCATGGCCTCGAAGGCGCGCGCGGCGCCCTGCATGAACGGCTCCATCTTGTCCGGAGTCCAATCCACCAGGTAGACAGTCAGTTTCACGACGTCGTCGAAGGTGGCGCCGGCGGCGGCCAGCGCGGTGCCGATGTTGCGATAGCACTGCTCGACCTGGGCGGCCAGATTACCCTCGCCCACCTTGGTGCCGTCGGCGCTGAGCGCGACCTGGCCGGCGATGAACACCAGCCGCGTTCCGCTGGCCACGGCCACCTGCTGGTAGATGCCGGCGTCGGGCAGCCCGTCGGGGTTGATCAAGGTGACGGGCATCGGCGCTCCTCGCGGTGGGCTTGGGTGATCAGTCCACGCTACCGACGTCTGCGACCACGCGAAGAGACCATCGAATACCCTTTTGCCAGCACGGCCCCCATAGCCCAATTGGCAGAGGCAGCGGACTTAAAATCCGCACAGTGTCGGTTCGAGTCCGACTGGGGGCACCATCAAGAGCCGCGACTCACTACGGGTAGCCCAGACTCCAGCCCCGGTAAACCCAGCCATTGCCCACATGGGGACTCGGCAGGATCTGGATGTTGTGCCCGTTGCCATACCCTCGCTTGAGTCCTTGGACACCGCCGGAGACATACGTCCCGTCACCACGGGCAATGTCGATGTGGGCGCCGAAGGGGCTCTTGCTGAAGACGAGGGCGCCGCGCGGGGCATTCATGTCCGTGTGTAGTTGACCTTGCCGAAGAAGGGTCTGGTACATGGTTTCGGCGGCGCCGTCCCAGCCGTACTGGGCCTGCGACACGTTATAGGCATAGGCCACGAACGCCTCGCATCCGTACGGGCCGAACATGTCTGACCCGAGCGCACTTTCGGCCTTGGCGATGGCGTCCTCTGCTCCGGGGATTGCCTCAGCCGAGGCCTCGGGGATCGCCTCAGCCGAGGGCGCGGACGCGAACACCAGCGCCGTAGCCAGCAGCGTGGCAGACAGTACCGAACAAATGCGGGCGATCAACTCGTGCTCCGTTCCCGACGTGCGTGTGGCCTCGTGCGTGGGGCCGCGATCCGATCGGTTCGAGCGAGTTCAGCACACTCGTCGTTCCACCAGAGTTAGCGGCCCGTTCAAGTGTTGCTCACATACCCGCCGCGCGATAGTTGAAACCGCAGGCTCAGCGGGTGAGGTCGGGCACTGAGACAAACCACCGTCCCAACCGCGGCATCTGCCTACCATCAGCCGATGCGCGGATCGAAAATCCTTATCACCGGAGTGACCGGCCAGGTCGCCGTCCCCGTCGCCATGGCCTTCGCGGCCGACAACGAGGTGTGGGGCGCCGCCCGCTTCACCGACCCCGCCGTGCGAGAGCGCCTCGAGAAGGCCGGCGTCCGCTGCCACACCGTCAACATGGCGGCCGGCGACTTCACCGGTCTGCCGACTGACTTCGACTACGTCATCAACCTGGCGGTGGCCAAGAGTGGCCGGTGGGACAAGGACCTGGCGGTCAACGCCGAATCGGCAGGCCTGCTGATGGCGCACTGTCGCGGCGTCAAGGCCTTCCTGCATTGTTCCTCCGGTGCCGTCTACGACCCGCCGGATGACCAACCCCGCACCGAACGCACCGTTCACGGCGACAACCACAAGCCCCTGCTGCCCACCTACTCCATCTCCAAGATCGCCGGCGAGGTCGTCGTCGCCACGATGGCGCGCGCCCTGAACGTGCCGGCCACCATCGCACGCCTCAACGTCCCCTACGGCGACAACGGCGGGTGGCCGCTGTTCCAGTTCGAGATGCTGCTCGCCGGCATCTCTATCCCGGTCCCGCCCGGCGGACCCGCCGTCTACAACCTGATACACGAAGACGACATCATCGCGATGATCCCGAAACTCCTTGCGGTGGCGTCAGTTCCGGTCACCACCGTCAACTGGGGCGGCGACCAGTTCGTCAGCATCCAGGAGTGGTGCACCTACCTCGGCTCACTCGTCGGCAAGGAGCCGGTATTCGAGGACAGCGATCAGGCGCTGCGTGGAAATCCGTTGGACGTCACCAAGATGCACGAGCTGATCGGCACCACCCACGTCGACTGGCGTGACGGCATGCGCCGGATGGCGGCCACCTTCCACCCGGAACTGGTCGCGCCGTAGTCCGCGCTCTGCCCTCGGTTCTTAGCTCTCAGCAGCCTCGTGTACTCCAGGCAGGTCTGGCATCTCGTGCCGCCCGCCCGGCGACCGGCTCTGACGGAACCACACCAGCGCACCCACTGCCGCCACTGCACCGATGACGATCGTCGGCCACATCAGTACTTGAGCCAGCCATACCCGTCGCTGATACTTCACGATCCGCGTCTCGGCGCGCCGAACCCGGGCCAGATTGATCATGGGCTTCCTCATGCCCACGAACGGTGGCCGGGAAACCGCTCACGGTGAGCGCGGCAGCTGAGCACCCTCGGCGCGCACCGACCCGCGACGCGCAGCCGCACCGGCCGCCGAGAGCGGAGTTGCGATGTCCTCCAGCGACCGGCCTTCGGCGTCGACGGCGAGGAACCACGCGACCAGGCCGCCTCCGATCATGATCGCCGCCCCCAGCAGATAGCCGAGGAACAGCTTGAACGGCTGGGAGCCGTCACCGATCAGCGCCCCGTAGATGACCGGACCCAGCGCGCCGAAGCACTGGGCGATCGCGAAGAAGACGGCGATCGCCTTGGCGCGAACCTCGAGCGGGAAGATCTCGCTCACCGTGAGGTAGGCCGAACTCGCACCGGCGGAGGCGAAGTAGAAGATGACGCACCAGGCGATGGTCTGGGTGAGGGCGTTGAGCAGACCGGCGTTGAACAGCACGGCACTGATGGCCAGCAGCACACCGGACATGATGTAGGTCCCCGAGATCATCTTCCGGCGACCGATGGTGTCGAAGAAGTGCCCGATGGTTAGCGGCCCGGCGAGGTTACCGACGGCGAAGGCGATCAGGTACAGCGGCGTCGTCTCCGAGGCGACGCCGTAGAACTTGCCCAGCACCAACGTGTAGGTGAAGAAGATCGCGTTGTAGAGGAACGACTGGCTGATCATCAGCGAGGCGCCCAGAACGGAGCGACTCGGGTACTCGCGGAACAACACCCGCGTCAGAGCGACATAGCCGATCTTCTCGGTGGGCCTCAGCTCGATGGCCTTGCTCTTGTCGACCTCGGGCAGCGTCACGCCGGTGGCTTTCACCTCACGCTCGATGTAGTCGATCGACTCTTCAGCGGCCGACTCCCGGCCGTTCATCACCTGCCAGCGCGGGCTCTCCGGAAGGTGTCGCCGCACCACCAGGATCACCAGGCCGAGCACCGGGCCCAGCAGGAAAGCCAGCCGCCACCCCAGGCTGATATCCATCGACTTGAGGAACACGAACGTGCCCAGCGTGCCGAGTACCGCACCGGCCCAGTAGGTTCCGTTCACCGCGATGTCGACCCGCCCGCGATAGCGTGCCGGAATCAATTCGTCGATCGCCGAGTTGATCGCCGCGTATTCGCCACCGATGCCCATCCCGGCGATGAACCGGGTGACATAGAGGAACGCGACCCAGCCGGCGCCGTTGCCGAGGGTCAGGGCGGTCAAACCGCTGCCGACCAGGTAGACACCGAGGGTCACCATGAACAGATTGCGCCGCCCGAGCTTGTCCGACAGGCGGCCGAAGAACAGCGCCCCGACCACTTCGCCGGCCAGGTAGACGGTGGCGAGCAAGCCCACCGCGGCCGACGAGAGGCCGAGCGTCTCGGGCTGGCTCAACGTGTCCGCGACGGCGCTGGCCACGGTGATCTCGAGGCCGTCGAGAATCCAGGCCACCCCCAACGCCACGACCATCCGGGTATGGAAGGACGACCATGGGAGCCGGTCGATCCGCGCCGGAATCAGGCTGCGGATCGTTCCGTCGGCCTCGGTGGGTGATGCCATGGTCGCCTCCTCGCGAAACGGCGTGCTACCGACCGGGACTTCCCACCAATCCGTCGCGTGAAACCAAAGAATTGACGGAGGGAAACGTATGCTGACCGCGACTAGTGGATCCGGGGCTTTCGGCCCTAGCGCCACATCCTGAAGGTGACGATCGTGATGACGGCTGAACGTCATCGAACGGGGAGAGGCTGCGCATGCTGATCGCATTTCCGGCGGTGAGTACCGCGGGCAGCATGCTGATACCGATCTTCGGATTGGTGGCCATCGTATTGGCCACCGCGGCATGGGTTTACACAGACGCCAAGGCTTCCGCCGGGCGCGGCCACCCGATTGTCTCCTCGGTGGGCTCGGTAGAGATCAAAACGCCGATAGCGTGGTTCCTTGCCTGCGTGCTGCTGTGGGAGTTCTGCTTTCCCCTCTACATCGACAGCCGCAGCCTGTTTTGAGATCGGGAGTCGACGCGCGCAGGCGACCGCGGTTCGCCATCACCGTGGGACTGGCGCTGCCCTGCCTCGCCGTGCCGGCGGTGGTGTGGCCGGGAACCGCTGCGGCGGAGCCGGTGACCACCATCAACGGCAGCCCGCCGCCCGGAGTCCTGCAGCCACTTGCCGACGTCACGACGATGATGGACACGATCACCCCGGACGGCAATCGGCTGCTCGTCGTGCAGGGCACCCGCCGGGCCGGAACCCGCTCTGTCATCCACGTCCATGACTACGGCGGATACACCTGCGTCCTGACCGGCGTCCTGACCGATTACGTCGAAGGCCAGCCGCCCAGAACATTTCCGGCAGGCACCTGCTACTACATGCCCCCCGACGTCGCGATGACCGCGGTGAACCTGGGCACCGACGACGCCCGGCTGATCGACAACTTCACGCTCCCGCCGGGCGCGATGCCGATGACCGTGCTCGAGTCCGACGCGGCAGCCCCGATGACGATGCCCTGAAGACGTACGACGCCGTCGACAACACGTAGTGGCGCAATAAATTCGGTGCGTTGGCGCTCGGGAGACGGTCAATCACCTTATGGTTTAGCCGTGCCTGAGTTTGATCGCCGAAACATGTTGTTGATGTCGGGCCTGGGGCTGTTGGCCGCCGCGGTCCCGCTCCCGAGCGCCCAGGCGACGCCATCGCCGCTGCCGGAAGCGCCGCCGGGCGGCTACCTGTTCGTCGACGAGTTCGACGGACCGGCGGGATCAGCCCCCAATGGGGGGAACTGGACGGTGCAGAACTGGCAGGACGACGTGTGGCCACCGGTGGCCAGCCAGTACCGCGACGACCGGCAGAACGTCTTCGTCGACGGCAACTCCAACCTCGTCATCCGCGCCACCAAAGCCGACGACACGTACTACAGCGGCAAGGTCCGGGGGAACTGGCGAGTCCCCATGGGCCACACCTGGGAAGCACGGGTCAAGCTCGACTGCATCGTTGCCGGAGCGTGGCCCGCCTACTGGGCCGTCAACGAAGATCCGCTGCCGGACGGCGAGGTCGACGTCATGGAGTACTACGGCAACATGAGTTGGCCCCCGGGAACCACGGTGCACGCCGCATCGAACGGTAAGACGTGGGAGAGCAAGTCGATTGCCGGGTTGGTCGACGGTGCCTGGCACACCTGGCGGATGCGCTGGGACGCAGACGGATTCAAGTTCTGGCGGGACTATGTCGACGGCACGGCGCCCTACTTCTCGGTGCCGCCCAAGCCCATTCCGGTCCACGGCAACCCCACCGACTTGCGTTGGCCGTTCAACAATCCCGGGTATTGGCTCTCGCCGATGTTCAACCTCGCCATCGGCGGGCCCGGCGGCGGTGACCCCGCCCTGACCAACTTCCCGGTGTCGATGCTCGTCGACTGGATCCGGATCTGGTAGCGAGCCTCACTGCTGGCCCGCCGCCTGTGACTGCACCAAGACGACGGTGTTTCGGTCACCGGCCTTGGCCTGGTACATCGCGGCATCGGCGCGTGCCATCACCGAGGAGACGGTCTCACCCGGAATGGCAAGGGTCGCACCAATACTCAGCGTGGCGCGGATCGTCTTGCCGTACTCGCTGATCGGCTCGGCGGCATGACTGCGGATCTTCTCGCTGATGTGGGCCAGCTGCTCGGTGCTGCTCAGCCCGGGCAGCACCACGAGGATCTCGTCACCGCCTGTGCGCCCGACCGTGTCGCACTGCCGGACACAGTCGCGGATTCGGGCCGCCAGCGTCGACAGCACCGTGTCGCCGAAGCCGTGCCCCCAGGTGTCGTTGATGTCCTTGAAGCGATCGACATCGCAGAACAGGATGCCCAGGTGCACACCGAAAGCCGGCGGGTGCTCGAGGGCGGACTCCAGCCGGCTGATTGCCTCGCGTCGGTTGGCCAGCCCGGTCAGCGTGTCGAACCGCGCCAGCTGCTCGAGCTGCTGCTCGACCTTGACCCGGTCGTCCACGATGCGCAGCGCGGCGATCACTCCGTCGGCCTGCCCGTCTCCGTCGACGTAGGGCTTTGCGTGACCGTCGACCCAGCGGTAGTCCCCATCGGCCCCGAGGACCCGTAACCGCTGGGTGACGGGACCACCGGTGCTGATCTGCTGCAGCACGGCCATGACGTCGGGAAGGTCGTCGGGATGGATCTGACTGGCGAGCTCCGCGCCGATCAACTCGTCCATCCGGTATCCCAGCGCGGCCTTCACCGACGGTGACACCCAGTCGATCTGGTTGCCCCGCACGTGGACGATGATGTCGACCGCGTTGTCGGCCAGGATCCGATAGCGCTTCTCGGCCTCGGCGCGTTCCCGGGCCAACTGCTCGCTCCTGATCAACATGTCCTGCTCGCTGCGGCGCAGGCGGAATCCGATGACCATGGTGAGGACCGTGGTGATCAGCACCGACAAGGCGAAGGCTGCTTGTTCACTGCGGCCCAGAGCCAGGAATGTCAGCCGCAGCAACGCCACGACAATCGGGAAGCCGATCCCCAAACCGAAAAGCGGTACGAGCGCCGCCCGGTCGGGACGGGTGATCAGCCACACCAGCGGCGGCCGGTCCGGGCGCACCGTCAACAGCGCCACCAGAAGGACCAGCATGGCCACGGCGGTCGCCATCGCCACGCCGGTCTTCGGGCCGTCGAACACCAGCGTTGCCGCGCCGAACAGGTAGGCCATCACCGACAGCAGCGGGATGAGTGCACCCCCGATGACGCACCCCGCCCACAGGGTGAAGGTTCCGCGGCGGTCCAGCCGGATCGTCGCGGCACCCACGGTGAGCGGCAGCAGCGATGCCGCGGCCTGCCAACTCGGGCGTCCCGGCCAGGGCCATGCGGTCGTCCACACCTCGTCGGTGAACCACATCCGGTCGAAGCCGAACGATCTGCCGGTGGCGTACTCCAGCAGGATGGCGACCGCCAGACCTGCCACCGCGGTGGCGATGGCGCGGCCGGCCCACACCCGGCCACGTCCCGGCTGACCTGATTGCAGGAGCACCGAAACTGCCAGCGCGGCCAGCGACAGGGCGATCCACGGCATCATCGGCGGCCAGGACGGGCTGATCCGGGTCAGGTATTCGGTTCCGGTGGCCCAGCCCACCCAGTCCAGCGCGGCAATGACCAGGACCACGACCGCGGCGGCGCGACTGGTCCGCACCAGCACCACACGCAGGGGGGTCCGGGGCCGGTCCAACGCAGCGCCTCCCCCCTGGTGGAGCAGCGGCACTTCTTGCCGCACGAATATATTCGGCGGCTTCGGCTCACTTGGCAACCGGCAACGCCGACGAAACAGTGACGTTTCAGTGTGCTCGCCACCCGGTCTTGACAGTTAGCCTGTCTCAGATTCCTCCATCCCACCGCACCGCCCGGTCTGCCGAGGTTGCCGTTTGGAGGTCCGCCGGGGCTACCCGGGTCGCCCGTGATGGCGCCGCCGGTGCTGCCGCCGCCTTTGCCACCGCGGCCGTCACCGCCGGTGTCGCCGCCGTCTCCGCCGCTGCCTGCACGGCCGAAGCCTGCGTTGCGCGCCGCACAGATGTTTGCCGCCGGAAAGGCCAACGCGGGCAACGAAAGTCCCAGTACCGCGAAGCCCACCAAACCAGTGTTTATCTGACGCGTCCGTCACGAAGAATGACTGCTCACGGTGTTTGACATGGCGCCGCAGAGGGCGGTTTGATGGGCTGGTTAAGAAACTAGCCGGCCTGGGGCCGGTGTCGCCGCCCCTCGGGGCCGGGGCACTGGATTGTTGATCACCGCCCAGATGTTCATCACAACTGTCTAGAGCGCAGCAACTCTGTCTTATTGCCTGCCAATCGCGACCCGCATCACCCGAGTGATGCTGCAGCTCAACGAATTTAGCGTGATCGAAGAGAGAAGTCTTCCGAAGAGTTCCGTCTCCTTCGGCCAAGCCGTGCGGGTTGTTTTCCCGCACAGGCTATCTCGCTGTCGCTCTCTGACGACTCGCGCCGCTGACAAGCTGAAAGGCATCGCCCCTATGGCAAAGCGCTTAACTCCCCATTTCGACGACGTCCAGGCCCATTACGACCTGTCCGATGACTTCTTCCGGTTGTTCCTCGACCCGACGCAGACCTACAGCTGCGCGTACTTCGAGCGCGACGACATGACACTGGAAGAGGCCCAGATCGCCAAAATGGACCTGGCACTGGGCAAGCTGGGCCTGCAACCCGGAATGACGTTGTTGGACGTCGGCTGTGGCTGGGGCGGGACCATGATGCGGGCTTTGGACAAGTACGACGTGAATGTCGTCGGGCTCACGCTGAGCAAGAATCAAGCCGATCACGTCCAGCGCCTGTTCGACGAGTCCGAGAACACCCGCTCCAAGCGAGTCCTGCTGCAGGGCTGGGAGCAGTTCGACGAGCCCGTCGACCGGATCGTGTCCATCGGCGCTTTCGAGCACTTCGGCTTCGACCGTTATGACGACTTCTTCAGCTTCGCCTACAACGCGATGCCTGCCGACGGCGTCATGCTGCTGCACACCATCCTTGGTCTGCGTCCCGAGGACGTCTTCGAGAAGGGCATCAAGCTGACCTTCGAGCTGGCCCGGTTCTGCAAGTTCATGATCACCGAGATCTTCCCCGGCGGCCGGCTGCCGTCGATCCCGATGGTCGAGGAGCATGCCGGAAAGGTGGGGTTCGACGTCAAGCGGGTGCAGTCTCTTCAGCCGTACTACCCGACGACACTCGACTTCTGGGCCGAGGCGTTGAAGGCCCATGAGGACGAGGCCATCGCCATCCAGTCCCAGGAGGTCTACGACCGCTACATGAAGTACCTGACCGGCTGCCCGCACCTGTTCCGCGTCGGCTTGATCGATGTCTGTCAGTTCACCTTGGCGAAGTAGTCGGTCCGGACTCCCGGTGATCGATACACACCCCCGCTAGGCGCTTGCGCTCTGTCACACTGCGCTGATGATCCAGGGCTTCTCCCACATCGGCATCTGCGTCAGTGACCTCGACCGGTCGATCGCCTTCTATACCGGGGTGTTCGGCTTCGTCGTGCTCTACCAACTCGACTTCGAGAACAACGAAGTCGCGGCCACCATGGAGCAGGAGGGCACGTTCCGCTCGGCGATGCTCATCCGCGACGACATCCGGATCGAACTGCTGCAGTGGGTCGACGTCGAGACCACCGGCTCCGGTCAGCGCAAGCCGATGACCGAGCTCGGCTTCACCCATCTGTCGTTCCGGGTCGAGGACGTCGACGGGCTCACCGAGGCCATCGTGGCCGCCGGCGGGCAGTTGGTGGAGTCGACGCGCACCGTGCTCGGCGACGTCGAGGACCCCACGTCGGGCCGGTTCATCTACCTGACCGACCCGGACGGCACCCGCATCGAACTCATGCAGAACGTGCCCGACCTGTCCGGCATCAGCGCCGCCGACATCGCCGCCGCGGCCGCCGGTTAATCGCAGTCTCTCGGCGCGCCAGGGCTGTGATCCAGCTGTTTGACGCGATGATACGGATGTGACTGCTGATACCAATGTGACTGAGGCTGAGTCGACGGCGGCCAAGCCTGACGAGCAACTCGTCGAAACCCCGGCGCAGCCGCGCTCCTGGTCGATGCCGAAGTCCCCGGTCACCCGCACCCAGGCCGACCAGCTCGGCCGCGCCGCCATCGGGGCCGTCGCGACGATCGGTCGGTCCATCGCCGGCGTCGCCCGCGCCGGTGGCCGCGTGATCCGGCGGATATGGCACGCCGCCCAAGCCGTGCCGCCCGCCCTGCAGCTGTTCTTCGGCTCGGCCGTGCTGATGCTCCTCGGCGTCGTCGGCGCCATCGCGTTGCACAGCACCCTGGGCCTGGTCTGCACGGTCGTCGTCATCCCGGGGTGCGCCGCGATCCTGGGTGCTCTCGGATACCGCTGGTACAGCGGACTGGGGGCGGCCGAGTCCCGTGGGCAGGCCACCGAGCCGGCCGAGTCCGAGCTGATGCGCTCGCTGACCTATGTCGACCGGAAGCTCACGACGGCGTTGACCTCGTTCGGCACCGAACACCATCAGCAGGCGGTGATTTCCCTCTTCCAGGCCAAGACCGCCGTCGAACTGACGTTGGGCACAGAGGAAGACCCCGCCAACTACTCGGACCTCTCGCTGCGCCCGGACGACTACGGCCTGCGCCCGCGAAGTGTCGAACCTGCTGTGCGAGAGAGTAATTCGCTGGCCGCATCCTGACAGCACATCGGGTGGGACCCCGCCGTGAGGCCCCACCCGATGCTATCTGTTCGACTACTCGCCGGCGCTGCTGCTGCTGCGGCCGCTGCCGCCCGCTGCGCCCGCATGCGCGGTCTTCGCGGAAGACCCGCTGGCGTCGTGGGTCCCGCGTGCTTCACCACGCGAACGGTTCACGCCGCCAACGCTCTTGGGCGTTGTCACTGCGGGTGACTCGTCGGTGGTGTCCGCCGGATCCGTCGTCGCCGCGCGGGTCTTCGTCCCACCACTCGACGTCACCGGCGCCTCAGTGGCTTCGGTCTGGGTCTCAGCAACCGCCGTGGGGGCGGTCGTCGTCACCGTCACCGTGGACGCTGAGGACTCCGGTGCCGGGGTGGCCGCCGCGCGTGCTGCCCCAGCGAGCGGAGGGGCCGGTGCGATGGCTTTCGCGATGGTGTCGCGCACGTTCAGCAGCGCGTTGACCAAGCCGGCCGCGAAGTCAGTGCCCACGCTCAAGATGCCGGTGCTAAAGCTGGGCGGGTACCCATTGAGGAAGGCGTTGGTGATGACGGCGGGTGCGTTGACGATCGCAGTGAGCGCGGCGGTGATGTTCCCGGTGGACAGTGCGTCGTAAATGGCCTGGCCGGTATCACCGACCGCTGTGACCACTCCGGCAATCGGCGAGATCGCCGCCAACCCGAGCGGGAGCAGCGCATTCGGCAAGGCGTTGAGCACGTTGGCGAAGTTCTGTGCGATTTGCCCGGGGATGTTAAATACCGGCAGCAAGCTGATCACCGGAGCCAGGACCAGGCCCAATCCAGCCTGAAAAATGGTCTGGGTGGCGGCACTGATCTGGCCGGCGGCCAGCTGCTCGCCCGCCGTCAGCAACGCCTGCGGAATCGAGGTGATCCCGGCGACGAGGCCGCCGCCGGCTTGGGACAGGGCAGTAGAGATGGTCTGCGCATAGGCGAGCTGGTTCGTGATCAGCTGGCTCAGGATCGGGCTCGGGTCAGCCTGAACGACGCCGCCGAGCTTCGCGATATTGTCAAAAGTGGTGTTCAGGACGTTAACCCACTCGGTGATGGGGTTGGCCGACCCCGTCAGCGTCGTCGCGACACTGGACATGCGCAACGCCGGCAAGTGGTCGGCGACCGGCGTGACCATGACCGGCGACAGGGCGATGGCGCCCGCCGTCAGCAGGGCCGCGCCTTCGGTGACTTTGGAACGTAGTAATGCCTGCACAGCAGATCCCCTAACCTTGTCGGTAACTTACTGACGCGTAAGGTTACTTCGAAGTAAGCGTACTAAGGGTCTGTTTTATCAAAATGGGTCAGTTTTATTAAATCCACTAGCTTGGTTGCTGTGAATGCCCTGCCAGCGAGCTGGGACCAGGCTTCAGCGACCCGGCTGGCCGAGTACCGACACGACCTCGTACAGCGGATCGGACGTTGTCGCGATGCCGCCCAGGAAGGGATGGGACAGCTCGAGGATGAGAAACAGATTGGCCGCGACGACCAGCCCGACGATCGCGACCATTGGGTAGTGCATCCCCGGCTTCTCGACCCCGTAGACGATGGCGGTACCGACCACCAAGGCGCTTGTCAGGAAGATGACCGCCCACAGCGGCCAGGGCGGCCCGGTGTCCTCCCGCGCGGTGAGCAGTCGGACCGTGCGCGCCTGACTGACCTTGTCCAGATTGGTCAGCGATGACGCCAGCACGGCCTTCTGGGGGTCGGTTGACGCGCCCGCCTGCCGGTAGGCGGCGGTCAACTGCGCCAGGGCGGCGTCGGCTTCCGGTGAGCGGATCCCGGTGCCCGCATCCCACTCGGCGATGGCGGCCTGCTCGTACCTCAGCAGGCCGGTGTGGATGCGGTCGCTGTCGGCCTTCGCGAAAACATCGAGGCTTCTTGCCATTTCGACCGCAGCCGCGCCCTCGGCCCGGGCGTTCGCGTCGGCAGCATTGGTCTGCCCCCACATCGAGGAGACCACGAATCCGATGAAGAACGCGTAGATGAAGCCGATGAAGCCGTAGGTGAATTTGGTGACGTCGTTGTGCTCGTCGCCGCTCAGAGTGGGAAACCAGCGCCGCACCAGCGCGGCGAGGAGAATCGCGCCGCCCGAGATCAGGACGATCAAGGCGGCAAGCAACAGCCCGGGCGGGGTGTGGCTGACGATCCATCCGGTCATCGGGTCAACCCTATGGCACCGCGCAATGCGTCAGCCCGACGGCGGGAAGTACGTCTCCTGTTCGACGGTGCACACCAACTCGCCCGTGCGGTTGAACATCTGCCCGCTGGCCAACGCCAGGGCACCCGTGCTGCTCGGCGTCCACTGGTCGTAGAGCAACCAGTCCTGCATATCGGCCGGACGGTGGAACAACACCGAATGGCCCCGCTGGGCCGACTCGCCGACCTGGCCGCGCGGCACATTGACCGGCTCGGCCAGCGTCACCGCCGACAAGTACACCACCATCGCGGCGATCAGCGCCGGATCGTCGGGCACCGCACCGCGGGGTCGCCACCAGATCCGCGACCTCGCGGGTGCCTCCGTCCCGGCGTCGACGACCTTGCGGTCGAACCATTTCAGGCTGGCCCAGCCGCCCTCGTACCCCTCGGCGAAGTGCGGAGCCGGCTCCGGCAAGCCCTCTGGCGCAGGAACTTGCGGCATCGCCGGCTGGTACTCGACACCGTCGGGTGCGTCGGCAACCACGGTGAAGGACGTCATCGTCTCCAGGAGCACCCGGCCGTCCTGGCGGGCGGTGACGCGGCGTGCCGAGAAGGTACGGCCCTCCTGAAGTTCGACCACCTCGAAGTCCACCGGCCTGCGCGCATCACCGGCGCGCAGGAAATAGACGTGCATGCTGTGTGGGGTGCGTCCCGGGGCGGTGTGCGCCGCCGCGATCAACGCCTGCGCCGCGACGTGGCCACCCAGGATGTGATTGAACGGAGCGGCCAGCTGGTCGCCGGTGAAGGACCCCTCGTCAACGCGGCGCAGCGACAGCGTGGCCAGTACCTCGGGATAGGACGATCGCGTCACCGCCGAAATGGTGCCAGATTCCCTGCGGGTTTCACACCTGCGCCGCGCGCAGTTGTTTGGCGGCCGCGAATGAGGCGACGGTCCGCACGAACTGGTTCACCTCGTCACGATGCCCGCGGGTCTGCAGTACGTCGCACCGCCAGTGCCCCCAGCCGTCACCACCGGTCCGGGACACCACGAGCCGGCGTATCGGCTCGCCGAAGACGTCACGGCGGATGGGCGGCTCGTCGTAGAGGATCTGTGCTCGCAGCGGTGCGCCGTCGGTTCGCCGGACCTCCAGTGTGGTCGGCGTCCTGGTCACCAGGATCGTCGCGGTGTCGGTCGTGCCGCTGATGCCGACCTGGATGACGTCGTCGACCGTGGGTACCGTCAATGAGACTGTCCCGCAGCACATCTCATCAAGATGGTCGCAGTCCATCGCGTCAGTGGTGGCTGTGGGTGATGCCCCAGCCGGGTAGGGGATCGGGGTAGGTCGTCCAAGCCGCCTCACCGGCGCTGAGTTCGGCATCGGTCAGCAACGCCGATCCCAGCAGGGCGTGCACCTCGTCGTGGTCCAGGCGCACCCCGATGAAGACGATCTCCTGACCGGGTTCCAGCTCGGTGGCCGACCAGTACTGCGCCGGTTCGATTACCAGGTTGGGGCCGGCTTGTGACCAGATCGCGGCGATCGACGGCCTGCTGGCGATCCAGCAGAATCCCTTGCTGCGCAACACTCTACGAAGCTGGGCGAGCGCGTCGCTCAACCGCTGCGGATGGAACGGCCGCTCGGCGCGAAAGGTGGTGCTGCTGATGCCGTACTCCTCGGTCTCCGGAGTGTGGCCTGCGGCGAGTTCCTCTTCCCAGCCCGGGGCGTTCTCGGCTGCGATGGGGTCGAACCGGCCGGTGTCCAACACGGTCGCGAGCGTAACTATGCCGTGGTCGGTCCGCGAGATCGTCGCCGACGGATTCATCCTGCGCACCATCGCCTCGACGGCACCACAGGTCTGCTCGGGTACCAGATCGGTCTTGTTGATCAGGATGACGTCGGCGAACTCGACCTGGTCGATCAGGAGATCGGCGATGCTTCGGCCGTCGTCCTGCCCGGCGGCCATGTCGCGGCCGGCAAGTGCGTCACCGCGAGCGATTTCGGTGAGGAACGTCGAGGCGTCGACCACGGTCACCAGGGTGTCGAGTCGGGCCACCTGATCGAGGCTGAAGCCGTCGTCGAATTCCCAACTGAAGGTCGCGGCCACCGGCATGGGTTCGGAGATGCCCGTCGACTCGATGACGATCTGGTCAAAACGGTTCTGCTCGGCCAGTTCTCGCACCGAGGTGATCAGGTCCTCACGCAGCGTGCAGCAGATGCAGCCGTTGGTGAGTTCGACGAGTTTCTCCTCGGTGCGGTCCAGGTGGCCCTGCCCGGCGACGAGTGCGGCGTCGATGTTGACCTCGCTCATGTCGTTGACGATGACGGCGACCTTGCGCCCCTCCCGGTTGGCCAGGATGTGGTTGAGCAGGGTTGTCTTGCCCGCTCCGAGGAAGCCGGACAGCACGGTGACGGGGGGTCGGTGGGGGAGCGCCTGAGTCATAGGCATAACGATAATCATTTTCAATAAGCCCCACAAGCCGGCCTTGCCGCCGAGCGTGCTGCCGCAGTCGGTGCACGCCCGGCGAGGGCCTACATGTCGGCTACTGCTTCTTCTCCCGCCACACCCGCTCGAACGGCAGCCGCCAACTATTGGGTGCGATCAGCTGGTGGATCGCGTTGGGGCCCCAGGTGTCCTGGGCGTACATCTTCACCGCGGGGGGATCCTCCAGCAGATCCGCCGAACGCTCCCACAGCGATTCGATGCCCTCGGCCGTGGTGAACAGCGTGTGGTCGCCGCGCATCGCGTCCAGGATCAGCCGCTCGTAGGCCTCCAGCACGTCGTCGGAGTAGTCGGTCTCCTGGGTGGAGAACTGCATCGACAGCTTCTCCAGCTTCATCCCCGGTCCGGGCCGCTTGCCGTAGAACGACAGCGAGACCTTCGACGCGTCGGCCAGGTCGAACGTCAGATGGTCTGGCCCCTGGGACCCGACGCCCGAGCCGGCCGGGAACATCGTGCGTGGCGCCTCCCGGAAGGCGATCGAGATGATCCGCTGGCCCTCGGCCATCCGCTTGCCGGTGCGCAGATAGATCGGCACCCCGGCCCAGCGCCAGTTGTCGATCCCGACCTTGAGCGCGATGAACGTCTCGGTGTCGGAGTCACGGGCCACGCCGTCCTCCTCGCGGTACCCGGTGTACTGCCCGCGCACCACGTTGGCGTTGTCGATGGGCAGCATGGAGCGGAATACCTTGTTCTTCTCCTCGCTGATCGCGCGTGGCTCCAGCGCGGTCGGCGGCTCCATCACCACGAATGCCATCACCTGGAACAGATGGGTGACCACCATGTCCTTGTAGGCGCCGGTGCTCTCGTAGAAGTTCGCGCGGTGATCCAGGCCGAGCTTCTCGGGGATGTCGATCTGGATGTGGTCGATGAAGTTGCGGTTCCAGATCGGCTCGAACAGGCCGTTGGCGAACCGGAACGCCAGGATGTTCTGGGCGGCCTCCTTGCCCAGGAAGTGGTCGATGCGGAAGATCTGCGACTCCCGGAACGTCCGGTGGACGAAGTCGTTGAGTTCGATCGCGCTCGCCAGGTCGGTGCCGAACGGCTTTTCCATGACCACCCGGGAGCGGGCGACCAGGTCGGCCTCCTTGAGCATGGTGATGACGGCCTGGGCGGCCTTGGGCGGCACTGAGAGGTAGTGCAGCCGCCGGACGTTGGGTCCCAGTGACTCTTCGGCCTTGGCCACCGCGGCGGCCAGGGCCTCGGGCCCGGCGCTCTGCGGCACGTAGGTCACCCTGCTGGCGAACTCCGCCCATTCGTCGTCGCTGAGCTTGTGGCTGCCGAAGTCGTCGATGGCCTCGCGGGCGATCGCCCGGAACTCCTCGACGGAGAAGTCCTCCAATGAGGTCCCCACCACCTGGATCGACGGCGCCAGCGCCGACTTCACCAGATACGCCATACCGGGCAGCAGCTTGCGCTTGGCCAGGTCGCCGGTGGCGCCGAACAGAACGATGACATGCGGAGCCAGCGGCTCCTGCTCACGGCGGCGGGGCCGCGAGCCGGGAGAGGGGTAGGCGATCTGCGGTTTGTCTGTGTCCACGACCGGATGATTTCACCTGCGCGGCAACGCCGCACGGCTTAGCGGATCAGCCCACGCTCAGGTGCCGTTGCAGGCGTCGCGCCGCAGCGCTCGACGGTGGCCCGGCGGCGGGCGCCAGCGCATCGATCAGCCGGGCGCGCACGGCATCGACGTCGAGGTGCATGCCGATCGCCACCAGTTCGGTGCGGGCGCCCGACGAGGCCCCGCGCGCGATGTGCACCGAGGGTCCGACGACGTTGACGACGACGGTGCGCACCGCCGAACGCTGCCGCACCGCGACCGGGCCCTTGATCCGGTACACCCCGGCGGGCGGGTTCTCGAGCAGGTCGAGCAGCCGCTCGGCGTCCACCGGCAGCTCGGCGGTCACCGTCACCGCATCGGCGTGCACATGGTGATGGACCGGTTCGTCGACGAATGCGTCGCGGAACGACAGCTGACCGCCCTCGTCGGTGGCGGCGGCGACGTCGTAGAGCAGCGCGGGGTCGATGCGGCCCCCGGTGACCCCGACGACCTGGACTCGCGAGTTGCGTTCCCGCACGCGGTCTTCGATACGCCGCAGCGTCGCGGCGCGCTCGTCCTCGGGAAGCTGGTCGAGCTTGTTCACCACCACCAGCGTCGCCGCGCCGTAACGGGCCGGGGCGGCGCCACCGCAGTCGACGGTCTCGAAGTGCCGTGCCGCGTCCACGACGTCGACGACACCCCCGTCGCGCACACCGCCGATCTCGCTGAACCCGATGATGCGGGCCAGCGCCGCCGGGTCGGCCAGTCCGCTCGCCTCGACGATGATCGCGTCGAGCCGCAGCCTCGGGTCGGCCAGCCGGGCCAGTGCCGCATCGAGCTGGCCGTCCTCGGGCAGGCAGCAGATGCAGCCGCCGGCGATTGACGCGGGTTCGTCGATCTGACCGCTGATCAACGCCGCGTCGACGTTGATCTCGCCGAAGTCGTTGATCACGACACCGACCCGGGCACGCGGGGTGGACAGCACGTGGTTCAGTAGTGTCGTCTTGCCCGCGCCGAGATAGCCGGTGAGCGCGATGACCGGAATCGCCATGCCCGCGAGAGTAACGCGCGACCGGGAGACGCCGAAAAGCCACTGTGCGAAGCCATATTTCGCAATCTGTGAAAATCAGGTCCGACGGGGGCTACAGTCCCAACGACAATCCGATCCGGTGGCGGTGGGGGTGCTCCGCACGGTTCTTCAGTGTGGGGGAAGCAGTCATGCCCGGTGGCGTCGTGCTGTCCTGGATCGGCCGTGTCGCGGCCGTGGCGGTGGTGGTGCTCGCGGTCGTCGTGACCGGGTCTGCACCGGCGAACGCGGCGGTGATGTTCCACCCCAAGCCCGTCCTGCTGCCCACTCCGTGGACGAAACTCGTCGGGCCCGACAACGCGCTGCCTGACTATCCGCGACCGCAGATGGCACGAAGCGCGTGGCTCAACCTCAACGGAGTGTGGGGTTACACCGGGCGGTCGGCGCGCGCCGCACTGCCGGCGCCACCGCCGCCGGGCGCATACCGCGAGCAGATCCTGGTGCCCTATCCGCCGGAGTCGGCGCTGTCCGGCATCGCCCGCCACGACGACGAGATGTGGTACCGCAAGGTGTTCACGCTGCCCACCAGTTGGCGGGGCCGCCACGTGCTGCTGCACTTCGGTGCCGTCGACCAGATCGCCACGGTGTGGGTCAACGGTCAGCAGGTGGCCCACCACGAGGGCGGCTACACCGAGTTCAGCGCCGACATCACCCGCGCGCTGCAGCGCACCGGCTCGCACGAGATCGTGGTGCGTGCCCAGGATCGCAACGAAGCCAACCCGTTTCCGGTCGGCAAACAGCGCACCAAGCCCAAGGGCCTGTTCTATACCGGCGCCTCGGGCATCTGGCAGACGGCGTGGCTGGAGCCGGTGCGCGCCGCCCACATCGACAAGCTCGACATCACCACCGACCTCACCGGCCTGACCGTCACCTCCCGGGTCTCGGGGACCACCGACGAACGCTCGGTGGCGATGGTGTCCGAACGCGGCGGGCGGGTGGTGGCGACCGCGTCCGCACCAGCGGGGCGGCCACTTCGCGTCGCGGTACCGGCACCGCGGCTGTGGACCCCCGACGACCCTTACCTCTACAGCCTGACGGTCGCGCTGGTGAGTCCGGCGGGCAAGGTGCTCGATGCGGTGTCCAGCTATGCCGGCCTGCGCACCATCGGGACCGTGCGGGACGCCAAGGGCCGGCCGCGGATCGTGCTCAACGGCGCCATCACCTTCCTGCACGGTCCGCTGGACCAGGGTTACTGGCCCGACGGCATCTACACCGCACCCACCGACGAGGCGCTGAAGTCGGACCTGCAGCGCATCAAGGACTTCGGCATGAACTTCGTGCGCAAGCACGCCAAGGTCGAGCCGGCGCGCTGGTACTACTGGGCTGACACGCTGGGATTGCTGGTGTGGCAGGACATGCCATCGCTGGACGTCTCGCTGGATATCCCGGTCGGTCCCGCACCGGACCCGTCGCGCGCCGCGAAGGTGAACTTCGAGCGCGAACTGCTGGCGATGGTCGACCAGTTGCGCAGCGTGACGTCGATCGTCGGCTGGGTGCCGTTCAACGAGGGCTGGGGCGAGTTCGACACCGCCAGGATCGCCAACCTGGTCAAGGCGGCCGACCCGACTCGCATGGTCGACGCCAACAGCGGAGTCAACTGCTGCAAATCCCGGCGCGACAGCCGGGCCGGTGACATCTACGACGACCACACCTACGTCGGGCCCGGGCGCACGACGGTGCCCGGAGATCACCGGGTGCGCGTCGACGGCGAGTACGGCGGCCTGGGTCTGGCCCTCGACCGCAATCGGTGGCCGGGACGGCCCGAGTCCTACGAGATGGCGCGGCGACCCGAGAGCCTGACGGACCGCTACGTCGAACTCAGCCGGGCGCTGGAGGCGGAGGTCCGCCGTGGCGGGCTCTCCGGTGCCATCTACACCCAGACCACCGACGTTGAGAACGAGGTCAACGGCTTGCTGAGTTACGACCGATGGGTGGTCAAGATGCCGATACCGGTTGTCGCCGAACGTAATCGGGCGGTGATCGCCGCCGGAACCCCGGTCACCGCACGGCCTGACGTCCGGCGCTGACCAGCCGGATCAGATCACCCTGATCCGATATCTGGTGCCGCCTGCCGGTTTGGGGTCCAATGGTCGACCCCGAACCGAGGAGACGCGCGATGTCCAGCTATAGCCCCGTCATGCAGAAGGCCCGACTCACCGATATCGAGTCCGATGTGCACGGACTCATCTCGAAGCGGACGGCCGAGCTCGACGGCGTGTCGGTCACCGAGGTGACGTTCCACGAGGGCGCGCGCTGGTCCAACGATCTCAAGGACTATGCCGGCACCGAATTGTGCGAGCTGCCCCATGTTGCCGTGGTGACCAGCGGCGCCCTCGCGGTCCGGATGGCCGACGGCTCCGAGGAGGTCTTCGCCGCCGGGGACGTCATGCTGTTGCCGCCGGGGCATGACGCCTGGAGCGTCGGCAATCAGGCCTGCACCTTCATCGAATTCTCACGGGGCAACGACTACTACGCGCAGTAACCGCCTCAGTCGTCGGTGACGGTCAGCGCGACGTCGATGTTGCCGCGGGTGGCATTGGAGTACGGGCACACCTGGTGAGCCTTCTCGGCGAGTGCCACCGCGGTCTCGTGGTCGACATTCGGCAGGGTGATCTCGAGCTCGACGGCCAGCGTGAAGCCGCCCGCGTCATTGGCGCCGAGCGAAACCCGAGCTCCGACTGAGGAATCCGAGACGTCGGCCTTCTCCTGGCGGGCAACCAGGCGCAGGGCAGAGTGGTAGCAGGCGGCGTAGCCGACGGCGAACAGCTGCTCGGGGTTGGTGCCCACCCCGGAACCGCCCATTTCCTTCGGGATGCTCAGAGCGACATCGACCTTGCCGTCGGAGGTGCGGCCGTGTCCATCGCGGCCTTCGCCGGTGGCCAGCGCTTCAGCGGTGTAGAGAACCTTCACGTCATATCCCTTCTGATTCATTGGAAAGCACTGCCTCGGACAGGCGCAGCACTGCGTCGCGGAGCGCGACAATCTCGTCGGGGCTCATATCGGAGGCCGCCATCAGCCGCTCGGGTATGCAGGCCGCCTTGTGCCGCAGCCGCTTTCCGGCCGGCGTCAGCACGACGTCGACACGACGCTCGTCCTCGGCGGACCGTTGCCGGGTGAGGTATCCGATGGACTCCAGCCGTTTGAGTAACGGCGAGAGGGTGCCCGAATCGAGGTGTAGCCGTTCGCACAGCCGGCTGACGTTGGCGTGGCCCTCCTCCCACAGCACCAGCAGAACCAGGTACTGCGGATAGGTGAGGTTGAGCTCAGCCAGCAGCGGCCGGTAAGCCGCTGTCACCGCGCGAGACGCCGAATACAGCGCGAAGCACAGTTGATCGTCGAGGCGTGGAGCGGTCACGCCGATAACTATAGGACACAATTCAGTTGTGCACAATGTAATGTGTCGGATTGGCAATCGTCGCCGACGGCGTCGGGCGCGGCGTAGCCTTCGGCGCATGTACGCAGCGACCTGGGAGTCCGTCGGCTCGCATCCGCTCCCGGACTGGTATGACGACGCCAAACTCGGTGTCTTCCTGCACTGGGGCTTGTACTCGGTACCCGGATGGGCGCCACAGGTCCCCGACATCCAGCAGCTGCTCAAGGACAGCGGGCCCGCAGAGATGTTGCGGGACAACCCCTATGCCGAGTGGTATCTCAACACCAGCCGGATCGAGGGCAGCCCCACCTGGTATCACCAGCGCGACATCTACGGACCGGCCGCCGACTACGACGACTTCGTCCCGGTCTTCGACG
Organism: Mycobacterium sp. NBC_00419; assembly: GCF_036023875.1. Lineage (NCBI taxonomy): Bacteria > Bacillati > Actinomycetota > Actinomycetes > Mycobacteriales > Mycobacteriaceae > Mycobacterium > Mycobacterium sp. NBC_00419. The sequence goes on along the minus strand of NZ_CP107931.1, from coordinate 1,700,580 downwards.
AGGGCACCGCCACCGCTGACATGGCAGCTATCGCCGCGACCTGCCGCGACGCCGGCGCGCGCTACGTGGTGCTCACCACCAAGCACCACGACGGCTTCTGCCTGTGGCCTACCGAACTGGTGCATCCCCGCAAGGGCCACTACCACGCCAAGCGCGACATCGTCGGCGACCTGCGCGCGGCCGTGCTCGCGGCCGGCATGCGGATGGGGCTGTACTACTCGGGCGGCTACGACTGGCCGTATAACGACGCGCTGCTGGCCAACCCCGCCGACAGCTTCCTGGCCATCCCGCACACCCCCGACTACGTGCGCTACGCCACCGCGCACGTGCGTGATCTCATCGACCGCTACCAGCCGTCGGTGCTGTGGAACGACATCGGCTGGCCCGCCGGCGGCGACCTCGCCGCGCTGTTCGCCGAGTACTACACCGCGGTGCCCGACGGGGTGATCAACGACCGCTGGATCGAGCCGCCCGCCCACCGCGGCGCCGTCTCCGACAGGCTCGCCCGCATCGGAGGCTCTCTGGTGCAACGGTTCTGGTCGATCATTCCGGAGGAGCGCAAGTCGCTGACCTTCCCGGCGAGCCATCACTACGACATCCGCACCCCCGAGTACGCGCAGTTCGACACGATCCAGGCCAAGAAGTGGGAGTCCACCCGCGGTGTCGGGCATTCGTTCGGGGCCAACCGCAATGAGCGTCCCGAGGACATCGTCACGGCCACCGAGCTGGTCCGCTCGTTCACCGACATCGTCGCGAAGAACGGCAACCTGCTGATCGGCATCGGGCCCGACCAGGACGGCAGGTTCCCCGAGGAGCAACTCGCACCCCTGCGCGGGCTGGGGCAGTGGCTGACCATCAACGGAGAGGCCATCTTCGGCAGCCGGCCGTGGCATCTCGCGCAGACCACCACCACCGAGGGCGGCGAGGTGCGGTTCACCCAGCGCGACGGGTCGGTGTACGCGATCCTGCTTGACGTGTCCGCACGCGAATTCGGGATCCGCGGCATCGAGGCCACCGAGGCGCGGATGCTGGGTCTCGACGAGCCGATCGAGGCGACGACGACCCACGGCATGCTGCGAGTGCGGCTGCCGCAACGGCTGCCGGTGTCACCGGCCTACGTGCTGAACCTCGGCCACGGGGCGCGCCCGCTCTAGAGCACCTTGGACAGGAACTCCTGCAGCCGCTCGCTTTTCGGGTTGCCGAAGACCTCGTCGGGGGTGTCGTCCTCAACGATGTTGCCGTCGGCCATGAAGAGCACCCGGGAGGCGACCTCACGGGCGAAGCCCATCTCGTGGGTGACCACCACCATTGTCATGCCGCCCTGGGCCAGCTGGCGCAACACCTCCAGCACGTCACCGACCATCTCCGGGTCCAGCGCGCTGGTGGCCTCGTCGAACAACATGATGGACGGGTCCATCGCCAACGCGCGGGCGATCGCCACGCGCTGCTTCTGCCCGCCGGACAGGGTGGCCGGCTTGACGCCTGCCTTCTCGGCCAGCCCGACCTGACCGAGCAGCTCCATCGCCTTCTTCTCGGCGGCGGCCTTGTCCATCTTCTTGGTCAACAGCGGTGCCAGGGTGACGTTCTGTAGCACCGTCATGTGCGGGAACAGGTTGAAGTGCTGGAACACCATGCCGATGTGCTGACGTACCTTGTCCAGATCGACCTTGGAGTCGGTGAGGTCGAACTGGTCGACCCGCACCGTGCCCGCGGTGATGTCCTCCAGCTTGTTCAGGCAGCGCAGGAACGTCGACTTGCCCGAGCCCGACGGCCCGATGACGCACACCACCTCGCCCGCCTTGATGTCGGTGGTGATGCCGTCGAGCACCACCAGCTCACCGAATGCCTTCTTGAGGTTCTCGATCTGAATCTTGACGGTGCCGGCCGGCTCGGCGGCCGCGGCCTCGGGGACGAGTTCGCTCATTTCACGATCCTTTTCTCGAGGCGATCCGAGAGCTTGGTCAACGCCATGATGACGATGAAGTAGATGATGCCGATGATCAGCCACATCTCAAACGACTTGTAGTTGCCCGCGATGATGATCCGCCCGGTCTGGGTCAGCTCGGCGATACCGATCACCGACAGGATCGAGGTGTCCTTCAAGGTGATCACGAACTGGTTGATGTAGGACGGAATCATCGTCCGGATCGCTTGTGGCAGAATCACTTTCCGCATCGTCGGCAGATAGCCGATGCCGAGGCTACGGGCGGCCTCCATCTGCCCCTTGTCAACGGACTGGATACCGCCGCGCACGATCTCGGTCATATAGGCACCGGCGTTGAGCGACAGGGTGATGATGCCCGCCGTCAGCGCACTCATCTGGAAGCCCAGCGCTGAGGGAATGCCGAAGTAGATGAAGAACGCCTGCACCAGCAGAGGTGTGCCGCGGAAGATGTCGACGAACGTGGTGCCGATCGCGCGCAGCCAGATCGACCGCGACACCCGGAACAGGCCGAAGATGATGCCGAGCACCAGGGCGATCGCGATCGAGACGACCGTCAGGATGACCGTCATCTTCAGCCCCTGCAGGAGCAAGGGGTAGGTGCTCTTGATCAGGCCGAGGTACGAGGTGTCGTCGGTGTTGGCCTTCTCGCCGAGGTAGGTGTTGACGATCTCGTCGTAGCGGCCGGACTTCTTGAGGTTGTCCAGGCCGGCGTTGAACTTCTTGAGCAGGTCGGCGTTGCGTCCCTTGTTCACGGCGAACCCGTAACCGGTGGGGTCCTGCTTGGGCCCCACGGTCTTGAACCCGCTGCCCTGCGCGATGTTGTACAACAACACCGGATAGTCCTCGAAGACCGCCTGCGAGTTGCCGGTCTTCACCTCGTCGAACATCGACGAGGAGTCCGCGAACGAGACGACCTCGAAGCCGTACTTGTCCTTGATGGAGTTGGCGAAGGTGGCACCTTGGGTGCCGTTCTTGACCGCCACCTTCTTGCCGCGCAGATCGTCGTAGGACTTGATGTTGTCGTTGGTCTTGAGCACCGCCATCTGGATGCCGGACTCGAAGTACGGCTCGGAGAAGTCGAAGACCTGCTTGCGCTTGTCGGTGATGGACATGCCGGCGATGACGCCGTCGACCTGATTGGCCTGGACGGCTTGCAGTGCGGCGTCGAAACCCAGGGGTTTGATATCGACCGTGAACTTCTGATCCTCGGCGATGGCGCGGATCAAATCCATGTCGATTCCGACGAATTTGCCCTGCTTGTCCTGGAATTCGAAGGGGGCGAAGGTGGTGTCGGTGGCGACCAGATACGTCTCGCCGTCGGCCGAGGCTTTGCCCGGCGCTAGCAGTGCGCTGCCGAACAGGGTGACGAACAGGACTGCCGCCAGTGCGGTGATGGCGTGGGCCCGTCTTGTTCTACATCGGCTCAGACCCCGCCGTAACGTGTCGGCTCCCATATGTTGGCCTCCCTGTGTCTGCGTGTTTCGGCGCGGTTCACGCTAGTAGCCGCTGGGAAGTCCTGCTGTGTAACGGCAACACTGAAGTTCTACGGAAGCGTCAATAAAGGTGGTCGCCTCGTCGAGGTCGTCCCGCCTGGGGCGCCAGATAGTCCTGGCCGCCAGTGCTTTTCAGCCCTGTTCGACGACGTTGTCGAGGCCGGACTTGTCCACGGTGGGCGAGCCGGTGCGATAGGTGACCTTGTTCTCGATCCCGGATGCGCTGATGACATCCGTCGACTCGACCGTCACGGTGTTGTTCATCCCGGACACTTCCACCCGCGTGCAGTGCCCGGTGATCTCCACGGTGTTCTCCACCCCGCTGATGGTGACCGGGTTGTCATTGCACGCGATGGCCTTGTTCTCCTCGATACCGGAGATGGTGACGGTTTCCCCGGGCGCCGCGGTCTCGACCGTGCCGGCGGTGGTGGGCGTTACCGGCTCGACGGGCCGGGCGGTCAGAGTGGGGTTTTCGGGCCGGGTGGTCGGGCTGAACGGGCCGCCACCCCCGGAGATACGCGGTGTCGTGGGCGTCGACGTGACGGTCTTGGTCGCGAACAGCGAGGTCATGGCGATGACGCCACCGCCGATCAGCAGCCCAACCACCAACAGCCCCAACACAATCCAGCCCACCTTCATACCGGCCGACGACGGCGGCTGAACGGGCGGTGTCGGGATCGGTGGGCCGTAGTACCCCGGCGGCGGGGGCGGTGGCATCGGCGGGGGAGCCCAGGCGGGAGGCTGTTGACCCATCGGCGTGGTGCCCAGTTCGACCGGGCCCGGCCCACCGGTCGACGGGCGCTCGAGTTCCTGAATCCGCTTCTCGGGATCGTCCTCTGGGTTCATGGCCTCAACTGTCGAGCGCGTGAGCGGCCAGCTGCCGCTCCTCTGAGGCCTCATTGTGAGCCATCAGGGGATGATTCGGCGGCAAAGCCGCCAGGCGGATGTCACCGCCGTAGTGCGCGATCACGCGGTGGTCCATCACCCGCCGCCACAGCGGCGGCACCAGCGTCAGCGGGAGCATCGCCGCGTAACCCGCGGGCAGTTCCGGCGCCTCGTCGAAGTGGCGCAGTGCCTGGTAGGGGCGCATCGGGTTGGCGTGGTGGTCGGAGTGCCGCGGCAGGTGGAACAGGAAGACGTTGGACAGCACGCTGTTGCTGTTCCAGCTGTGCGCGGGCCGCACCCGTTCGTAGCGGCCGTCGGCCAGCTTCTGCCTGCGCAGACCGTAATGCTCCATGTAGTTGACCATTTCGAGCAGGCAGATCCCCACCACGGCCTGACCGATCAGCCACGGCAGCACGACGGGTCCGAACCAGACTGCCAAGCCCGCATAGAGCACCGCGCTCATCGGCCAGGCGCTCAGCACCTCGTTGTGCCAGGACCACCGCGATTGGCCGCGGCGGGCCAGCCGCTTGGCCTCCAGCCGCCATGCCGTCTGCACTCGGCCGAGCACCGACCGGGGCAGGAACCGGTAGAAGCTTTCGCCGAACCACGAACTGGTCGGATCCTCGGGAGTCGCGACCCGCACGTGATGGCCGTGGTTGTGCTCGACGGGGAAGTGGCCGTACCAGCATTGCGCGAGCGCGATCTTGCTCAGCCGCTTCTCAGTGCGCTCGCTGGTGTGCCCGATCTCGTGGGCGACGTTGATGGCGCACCCGCCGACGATGCCGACCGCCAGCATCAGTCCCAGCTTGTCCGCCCAACTCATCGACAGCCAGCCGCCGCCCGCCCACAGCCAGCACGCGAACGCCAGCGACAGATATTGGCAGGGCAGATAGAGATACGTCGCCCAGCGGTAGAACCGATCTTTCTCCAGCGACAGCAGCGCGCCGTCGGACGGCCCCTCGCTGTCGGAGCCGCCGAGGTAATCGATCACCGGGCCGATCGCGAACACCAGTACCAGGCCCAACCACCAGAAGGCCGGGGTGCCGATGAAGTACACGCACAGCCAGGACAGGCCGACCATCCCGGGCATGATCGTGCTGAACAGCCACAGGTAACGCTTGCGATCTCGCCAATGGGGGACCACCGCGGCAGAAGAGGACGCCGGTGAGGCCATGATGAGTGTTTACCGTTTCGAGACCAAGACCGCAAACGATCGGTGAATTGCCACCGCCGCGTGTCGGCGACAGGTTCGTCACACCGGACGTGCGCCGGGCAGGTGGGCGTCGTGTTGCTTTCTCTGCCGTGAGCAACGAAATGCCCACCCAGCTCAGCCAACCCACCCGCGGCCGGGGCCGACCAGGCATAGCTTTTCGAAAGTTTGCCTAGTCGTCCTGGGTGCGGCGCTCGGGGCCGTCGCCCAGAACGCCGCGGTGGTCGGCCCGATCCTCACCATCCTGGTGCTCAACATCGTCGCCGGTGTCGCCGCGGTCTTCGCTGCACCGTCGGGGCGTGGTTGACGGCATTTTCCCAGTTTGTGGCCGTGCCGCCGCGGGTAGGCTCGGCAGATGTTGACACCTATGCGCGTCGGCGCTGCCGCGTTACTCCTCCCCATCGCGTTCGTGACCGCCTGCTCGTCGAATGAGTCCACCAACCAGGGGAGTTCGTCGACCACCTCCGGTACGGCGGCGGCAGGCGCGGACAGCATTGTGACCGAACTGAAGACGCCGGACGGCAAGCCGGTGGCCAAGGCCACCTTCGACTTCGCCGACGGCTTCGCCACGGTCACGGTGGAGACCGTCGCAGGCGGCATCCTGGCACCCGGCTTCCACGGACTGCACATCCACTCGGTGGGCAAGTGCGAGCCGAACTCGGTGGCACCGAGCGGCGGCGAGCCGGGCAACTTCCTCTCGGCGGGCGGGCACTTCCAGGTCAGTGGCCACACCAGTCACCCGGCCAGCGGCGACCTGACCTCGCTTCAGGTTCGCCCCGACGGTTCGGCCAAGCTGACCACCACCACTGAGGCCTTCACCAAGGCTGATCTGACCGGCCCGCAGGGCACGGCCCTGATCATCCACGAGGGTGCGGACAACTTCGCCAACATCCCGCCGCGCTACACCGTCGACGGCAAGCCCGGCCCCGACGAGCAGACGATGGCCACCGGTGACGCCGGCAAGCGGGTGGCGTGCGCGGTGATCAGCCCCGCTGGGAGCTGAGCCGCACTCCGGTACCACCGCAGAGATCTCGCCCGGCGAACCGCCACGGGCGCGTGGCGATGGGTCAGCTACCGGAGTTCCGGCCTGCGCAGCGCCGGGCCGCTGACGGCGTTACCGTCGACTACACCGAAGCCCGGGTGCGTCCTGGGCGGCGATCCCGTCCGCAGCCGGGAGACCGTCGAGCAGGCACTGTGATCTGCGCCACTAGCGAAGTGTCAAGCCCTGCGCGTCAACCCTCGCGAGCAGCGAACTTCCGGTATTTCCGCCGGCGCGTTCGCGGCCATTGTGGCGTAGCGCACCCCGAAACGGTCGCAATTATTAAGGACTTCCCTTAAGAATTTAGACACCACTGAGGCATTGTGATGTTGGCAACTTTTGCCCGAAGGCCGGTGAGAATTTCTTAGCTGGCGACTTAGTCGATGGCCACCGGTGAATGAATTGCCCGGAATATCAGTGCTGATCAGAAGCAATTTCTGAAGATAATTCACGCTTTACAACAAATCGATAACGATCGCTGGCTTAACGGCACCTGAGACCATCGCGACGGGTGTGAATTGGGAACGAAGTAAAGGAAATTCTGGGTTAACAATCTCGGTAGACTGATCACAAGCCGACGCCGCCTGGCGTCATACGCACGCTCACTACGAAATTCAGCCTGAACGAGGCTGTCGGAGGAACGAGATCATGGCAAACACGTCAGCAGTGGCCGAGCGGGTCGCCGCAGCGCATTCCCTCTGGCTGTCGTCGCTGCCGACGATTCGGCGCGCACCCTCCGGCGATCTGCTTCCCGCGTTGTTCGACGAGGCTCTCCTCGAGCCCGTCACCGCCCCGATGGTCAGCGCGGCCGGAACCGTCGCCGCCGCCAACGGCCCGGTGAGCGATATGGCGGTCAGCCCCGATGGCCGTCGTCTGGTCGTCGCGCACTACGGCGCCGACGTGGTGTCGATCATCGACACCGCCAGCATGTCGGTGACCGCCACCGTCCGCGGCGTCACCGAGCCGTACTCGGTGGTGGTGGCCGACCGCGCCTACGTCACCTCGGCATCCACCGAGGATGACGCGATCGTGGCGATCGACACCGCCACGGCCGTCCCCTTCGCCGCGAAGAACCTCGAGATGGCCGCACGCGGTCTGGCCGTCAGCCCGGCAGGCGACGTGCTCTACGTTGCCCGCATCGGTGACGACCGGGCTGATGTCGCCGTCGTCGACGTCGAGACCGGTGCGCTGCGCACCGTCGCTGTCTCGGCCGTCGGGGGTGCGTCGGTCGAAGCTCTTCACCTCAGTGCCGACGGCACGCGCCTGTTCGTGGGCCTGACCACCGTGTCGGGCGGCAGCCTCGTCGTCGTCGACACCAAACGTTGCTCGGTGCTGCGCACCGTCGCCCTCGGCGGATCCATCGGCGAGATCGCTGCACATCCCAACGGGCGCATGGTTTTCGCCACCGGTTGGGACGTCGAGTTGGGCAGTGTCATCAACGTGATCGACGTGGCCGCGGGCCGGGTGGTCGATACCGTCGCCGTGCACGGAATCCCCACCTCGCTGGTGCTCGGACACAACGGTGAGCTGGCCTACTTCGCCGACCGCGACGAGATCGCCGCGATGTGCACCGTCACGCACGAGATCGTCGACCACATCGCCGTCGGCGGCGCGCTGGCTTGCCTGGCTTCCGGCCCGGACGGCCGGCTCTATGCGGCCGACTACGCCGGCGCGATCACCGCGCTGCAGGTCGGTGCCACCACGGACGCGGCGCTGCTCGCCTCCTGATTTCAGCGAATTCGGCGCGGTTGTCGTCGCTGGGCGACGACAACCGCGCCGACATCACTAGTTGCGGGCGGTGCAGTCCAGCGACACCGAGATTGTCTGGCTGGTGATCACCGGCACCAGCACGTTGGCGTTGCCCCTGCCGATCGTCGGCCCGACGTAGGGAACCCACTGCGTCACCGTCTGCGGATTGCGGACGTTGGTGACCACGCACTGTGACATCGGCCCGGTGCCGATCCGGTCGATGTTGACGGTGTAGCCCTGCTGCTGCAGTTGACTGATGGTCTGCTGTGCCGAGGTGTCGTCCGCCCACGCGGCCGCCGCAGGTCCGGCGACGATTGCGCCTGCTGCCGCGATGGCGGCAAGCATCCATGTTGTGCGCATTCGCACATCCTCCTTCTGACGACCCCCAATGATCCTCTTCCTGTATCGCTAGTGCGGACCGAAATGTTGCAGCCCGTTTAGCGACGCCCGCACCGGGAAGACACGGTATGGGCGGTTGACGGTCAACGACGACACAGGCGCCTCATCCAGCACATCCTTCACAATCGAGGAGGAACCTATGGCAGACAACAACAGTGGACCCGAAGAGGGCATCAAGGGCGTCGTCGAAGACGTCAAGGGCAAGGCCAAGGAGGCCGTGGGAACGGTCACCGGCCGCGACGACCTGACCGAAGAGGGCAAGGCCCAGCAGGACAAGGCCGACGCCCAGCGGGACGCGGCAGCGAAAGAGGCCGAAGCGGAGAAGGCGCGCGCTGAAGCGAAAACCGAAGAGCAGCGCCAGAAGTCCCACCAGTAGACCTGTGGCGATAGCGGGCCCGGCCGGAAGTATGGCCGGGCTCGTTGTCATCCCCGGGGTGCGTACATGATCAGGCCGACCCCGGCCAGGCACACTGCCGATCCCATGACATCCCAGCGGTCGGGCCGGAAGCCGTCGGCGGCCATGCCCCACAGCAGCGACCCGGCCACGAACACCCCGCCGTAGGCGGCGAGGATCCGGCCGAAATTCGCGTCCGGTTGCAGGGTGGCGACGAACCCGTAGGCGCCCAGCGCGATGACGCCGAAGCCCATCCACAGCCAACCGCGGTGCTCGCGCACCCCCTGCCACACCAGCCAGGCGCCCCCGATCTCGAGCAGCGCCGCGGCGACGAACAACAGGATCGACTTGGCGACGGTCATGACGTCAGCATCGCATCTCGGGGGATCCCGGGGTGCCGGCCGAATCGCGCCACTAGCCTTGGCGCCATGGACAGCACCATGCAGCAGTTCTCGTTGACCGTCTCGGCCATCCTGCGCTACGCCGTCAGCGTGCACGGCGACCGGACGGTCACGACAGCCACCGGCGACGGCGGTTACCGCCATGCCACCTACCGCGAGGTCGGCAGTCAGGCCGCGAGGCTGGCCAATGCGCTGCGCAGGCTGGGCGTCGAGGGTGACGACCGGGTGGCCACCTTCATGTGGAACAACCAGGAACATCTGGAGGCCTACGTCGCGGTGCCGTCGATGGGCGCGGTGCTGCACACCCTCAACATCCGGTTGTTCCCGGAGCAGATCGAATTCGTCGCCTACGAGGCCGAGGACAAGGTCGTCATCGCCGATTTGTCGCTGGCCCCCATCCTGGCCCCGGTCCTGCCGAAGATGGAGACCGTGCACACCGTGATCGCGGTGGGGGCGGGAGATCTCGAGCCCTTCGAACGCTCCGGCAAGAGAGTCGTCCGCTACGAAGACATCACCGCCGCCGAGTCCGACGACTTCGACTGGCCCGATGTCGATGAGAACTCCGCTGCGGCAATGTGTTACACCAGCGGCACCACCGGCCATCCCAAGGGGGTGGTGTACGGCCACCGCTCGAGCTATCTGCACTCGATGGCGGTATGCAGCGGCAACGGTATGGCATTGAGCTTCTCGGACAAGGCGTTCCCGATCGTGCCGATGTTCCACGCCAATGCCTGGGGCCTGCCGTACGCGGCGCTGATGGCCGGTGCGGACATGGTCCTGCCGGACCGGTTCATGGACGCCAAGTCGTTGGTGAACCTCATCGAGACGCAGCGGCCCACCGTCGCCGGCGCCGTTCCGACGATCTGGAACGACGTGATGAACTACCTGGATCGCGAGTCCGGACATGACATTTCGTCGCTTCGGCTGGTCGCCTGCGGCGGATCGGCGGTGCCGGTGTCGCTGATGCAGACCTTCGAGGAGAAATACGGTGTGCAGATCCGCCAGTTGTGGGGGATGACCGAGACGTCGCCGATGGCCACCCTGGCCTGGCCGGCGCCGGGCACCCCCGAGGACAAGGTGTGGGAGATCCGCGGCACGCAGGGCAGGCCGATGTGTGGCGTGGAGGCCCGCATCGTCGACGACGAGGGCGGTGCACTGCCGAACGACGGCGAGGCCGTCGGCGAACTGGAGGTTCGCGGGCCGTGGATCACCGGGTCCTACTACCGCAACACCGACGATTCGAAGTTCGAGTCCGGCTGGCTGCGCACCGGCGACGTCGGCCGCATCGACCGGCAGGGCTACATCACGCTGACCGACCGCGCCAAGGACGTCATCAAGTCCGGCGGTGAGTGGATCTCCTCGGTGGAACTGGAGAACCACCTCATCGGGCATCCGGCCGTACGGGAGGCCGCGGTGGTCGGGGTTCCCGACGACCGCTGGCAGGAGCGGCCGCTGGCCGCCGTCGTCCTACAGGATGATGCCCAGGTGAGCCCCGCCGAGTTGCGGGATTACCTGGCAGACAGGGTCGTTCGGTGGTGGCTGCCGGAGCGGTGGACGTTCGTCGACGAGATCCCGCGCACCAGTGTGGGCAAGTACGACAAGAAGACCATCCGCTCGCGGCACGCCGAGAACGCCTACGAGGTCGTGACGCTCTAGCGTTCGGCGCGCTGGTAGGCGGTGACGACCGCTGCTCCGCCCAGCCCGATGTTGTGCTGCAGTGCGGCGGTGACGCCGTCCACCTGCCGCTTGTCGGCGGTGCCGCGCAGCTGCCAGGTGAGCTCGGTGCACTGGGCCAGGCCCGTCGCGCCCAGTGGATGGCCCTTGGAGATCAGCCCGCCCGACGGGTTGACTACCCAGCGCCCGCCATAGGTGGTGTCGCCGGCGTCGATCAGCTTGGGCGCCTCGCCTTCGCCGCACAGGCCCAGGGCTTCATACAGCAGCAGTTCGTTGGCCGAGAAGCAGTCGTGCAACTCGATGACCTGGAAGTCCTCCGGGCCCAGCCCGCTCTGGTCGTAAACCTGGCGCGCCGCTTGGACATTCATGTCGTGGCCGATGATGTTCTTGGCCGAGCCGTCGAAGGTCGACGCGAAGTCGGTGGTCATCGCCTGCCCGACGATCTCCACGGCCTGGCCGGCCAGCCCGTGATCCTCGACGAAGCGCTCCGAGGCCAGCACCACCGCACCCGAGCCGTCCGAGGTCGGCGAGCACTGCAGCTTGGTCAGCGGATCGGAGATCATCTTGGCCGACAGGATGTCCTCGAGGCTGTACTCGTCCTGGAACTGGGCGTACGGGTTGTTCACCGAATGCTTGTGGTTCTTGTACCCGATCTTGGCGAAATGCTCTGCGGTGGCGCCGTATTCGCGCATGTATTCGCGGCCGGCCGCACCGAACATCCAGGGTGCGACGGGAAAGGCGAACTCGTCGATCTCGGCGAGCGCCTTGACGTGGCGGCCCAGCGGTGTCTCGCGGTCATCCGAGCCGCCGCCGAGGGACCCCGGCTTCATCTTCTCGAAGCCGAGGGCCAGCACGCAGTCGGACAACCCGCCGCGGATGGCCTGCGCACCGAGGAACAGCGCGGTCGACCCCGTCGAGCAGTTGTTGTTGACGTTGACGATCGGAATGCCCGTCATGCCGAGTTCGTAGAGGGCGCGCTGACCGGAGGTGGAGTCACCCGAGCAGTAGCCGACGAAGCCCTGTTCGATCAGGCCGTAGTCGATACCGGCGTCGGCCAGCGCCTTGGTTCCCGACTCGCGGGCCATGTCCGGGTAGTCCCAGCCGGCCCGGCTGCCCGGCTTCTCGAACTTGGTCATTCCGACCCCGACGACGTAGACCTTGTTCGGCATGGCGTGATTCCTAACTTTCTCCGGGACCCACTGCGCGCCGAGCAGCCGCAAAATCGCATACCGGAGGCCGGAATCGTGCGAGTTTGCGCCTGCTCGCGGGCAGGTCGTGTACATGTAGTTGTAACACGTTCTAGTTTTGGGAGGTGGCGCCCGTGGCGTTGCGAGTTATCCAATGGGCAACCGGTTCGGTCGGGGTGGCGGCGATCAAGGGCGTGCTCGAGCACCCCGATCTCGAACTCGTCGGCTGCTGGGTGCATTCCAAGGACAAAGCCGGCAAGGACGTCGGCGACATCATCGGCACCGATCCTCTCGGTGTCACCGCCACCGGCAGCATCGACGACATCCTTGCGCTGGACGCCGACGCGGTGATCTACGCCCCGCTGCTGCCCAACGTCGACGAGGTCACCGCCCTGCTGCGCTCGGGCAAGAACGTCGTGAGCCCGCTGGGCTGGTTCTATCCCAGCGAGAACGAGGCCGCACCGCTGGAGGCGGCGGCCCGCGAGGGCGGCGTCACCCTGCACGGCGCCGGGATCGGGCCGGGCGCGGCCACCGAACTGTTCCCGCTGCTGCTGTCGGTGATGTCCACCGGGGTGACGTTCGTGCGCGCCGAGGAGTTCTCCGATCTGCGCACCTACGGCGCCCCCGATGTGCTGCGCCACGTGATGGGATTCGGCGGCAGCCCCGAGAGCGCGCTGAGCGGACCCATGCAGAAGCTGCTCAATGGCGGCTTCTTCCAATCGGTGCGCCTGATCGTCGACCGGCTGGGCTTCGCGGCCGAGCCGATGATCCGCACCCATCAGGAGATCGCCGTCGCGACGGCCCCGATCGACAGCCCGCTGGGTGTCATCGAACCGGGACAGGTGGCCGGCCGGCGGTTCCACTGGGATGCCGTGGTGACCCAGAAGCTGGTCGTGCGGATCACCGTCAACTGGATGATGGGTGAGGAAAACCTCGACCCCGCATGGACTTTCGGCCCCGCCGGGGAACGCTACGAGATCGAGGTGCGGGGCAACCCCAACACCTTCGTGACCATCAAGGGCTGGCAGCCCGAGAGCGTCGAGGAAGGCCTGAAGAGCAACCCGGGCGTGGTGGGCACCGCCGCGCACTGCGTCAACTCCATTCAGGCGACCTGCGCGGCGCAGCCCGGCATCGCCGGGTTCTTCGACCTGCCGCCGATCACCGGGCGCGCTGCTCCCTATCTGAGCCGCTGAAACTTCACTAGCATCGGCGCATGGCTCATCCCGTCGTCGTCGAACAGTCCAGGGCAATCCCGGTCACGCCGGAGGATGCGTTCGAGAAGACGCTGCCGATCCCGCTGCCGGTGTTGTTCCCGCGCTGGTACGGGCCGATCCCGCCGATCAAGGCCGTGCACGGTCAGGTCGGTGAGTGGGCCACCGCCGGACAGACCCGCGACGTCGCGCTGGTCGGCGGCGGGGGTATGCGCGAGACGCTGACGAGCGTCGATCCGCCGCACTCGTTCGGCTACACCCTGGCCGACATCCGCGGCGCGATGGCACCGCTGATCGACCATGTCGAGGGGGAGTGGATTTTCGCCCCGCACGGCACCGGCACCAAGGTGACCTGGCGCTGGACGCTGCACCCCAAGTCGGCGCTCAGCGCGCGGGCGCTGCCGGTGTTCGCGCTGATCTGGCGCGGGTATGCCAAGCAGGCGCTGGAAACGCTGTCGGATCAGCTGCTGCGCTAACGACAATGTGTCGCCTCTTCGGCCTGCACGCCGGCCGCAACCTGGTCACCGCGACGTTCTGGTTGCTGGACGCACCCGACAACCTGGCCGCACAGAGTCGGCGCAATCCGGACGGCACCGGGCTAGGCGTGTTCGGCGCCAACGGCACCCCCGAACTCGCCAAGCAGCCGATGGCGGCCTGGCACGACCGCGATTTCGCGTGCGAGGCACACGAGATGACCGGCACCACCTTCCTGGCCCACGTGCGGTACGCGACCACCGGCGCCCTCGACGTCGTCAACACCCACCCGTTCCTGCAGGACGGTCGGCTGTTCGCGCACAACGGGGTGGTCGACGGACTTGACCACCTCGACGAACGCCTGACCGCGCTCGGGGCGCGCGAGCTGGTCAAGGGGCAGACCGATTCCGAGCGGGTGTTCGCGCTGATCACCGCGAACATCTACGCGCACAACGGAGATGTGGCCGCCGGGCTCATCGACGCGATCGGGTGGGTGGCCGAGAACCTGCCGCTGTACGCGGTCAACATTCTGCTGAGCACGGCCACCGACATGTGGGCGCTGCGCTACCCGGACACCCACGACCTCTACGTGCTCGACAGGCGCGGGCAGACGGGTGCCTTCGAACTGCGCACCGACCGGATCCGGGCCCGGTCCGACCATCTGGCCGGGCAGCGGTCGGTGGTCTTCGCCAGCGAACGGATGGACGACAACCCGGGGTGGCGGCTGTTGGACCCGGGCGAGCTGGTGCACGTCGATGCAGACCTGAATATCACCAGTCGGCTGGCGTTCCCGAACCCGCCGCGACACCTGCTGCAGCAGGCGTGATCTCCGGGCCGCTCAGCGCGGTTCGAGAACCGCCTGCGGGCCGCGCAGCATCAGCTGGCGGCCGATGATGATGCGCTGAATCTCGCTGGCGCCCTCCCAGATCCGCTCAACACGAAGCTCGCGGAACATCCGCTCGGCGACGTTCTCGCGCATGTAGCCGCGCCCGCCGAAGATCTGTACCGCCCGGTCAGCGACTCGCCCGGCCATCTCCGAGCAGTACAGCTTGGCCATCGACGCCTGGCCGTGCAGGGCCTTGCGATCCAGGCCGGCGTCGATACCGCGGGCTACCTCGTAGAGCAGGCTGCGCGCGGCGAACAGTTCGGTGGCGCTGTCGGCGAGCATGCCCGCGACCAGTTGATGCTCGCCGAGCGGCTTGCCGTCGACGATCCGGTCTTTCGCGAACGCCGTCACCTCGTCGACCAGTCGCTGGGCCGCGCCGACGCACCGGGATGCGACCATGATGCGCTCGAAGCGGAACCAGTCCTGGGTGAACTGCATGCCCTCACCCTCGGCGCCGACCAGGTGGCTGACCGGAACCCGGACGTCGGTGAACGACACGATCGGGTGCTCGTCGGGGATGTTATGCGAATAGTGCGGTGTGCGAACCACTTCCACCCCCGGCCAGGGCAGATCGACGACCAGCAGCACATGGTCGCCCTCGTGCGGGCCGTCGGTGAGCACGGCCTGCACGAAGCAGTATTCGGCCAGGTTGAACGATGTCACATGCCACTTGACGCCGTTGATGACGTATTCGTCGCCGTCGCGGCGCGCGGTGGTCTCCAGGGCCGAGACGTCGGATCCGGCGAACTCCTCGGTGATGGCGTAGGCCTCGTGCTTCTCACCGCGCACGGCCGGGAGCAGCCAGCGTTCCTTCTGGTAATCGGTGGCGACCCCGGCCCACCACTGCGGCGGGGTGTGCGCCACCCAGGCGATCGCATTGGTCACCCGGCCGACCTGCTCCTGCACCAGAACCTGTTGCAGGGCAGTGAATCCCGGGCCCCCCACCGAGGTGGGCATATTGGTGGCATACAGGCCCAGTTCGATGGCGCGGGCGTGGTGTGCGGCGGTGATCTCCTTGGGAAGCTGACCGCCCGCCGCTTCGGCTTCGGCCTCGTAGGGGATCAGAGTTTCGACGAAGTCGCGGGCGGTATCCCGGATCCGTAGGTCTTCGGCTGACAACCCGTACATTCGGTCTGCTCTCCGCTCGTTGCACCTATTGACTGAGCGTTCAGTCTATGTCACGGTCTTGAGGTATGACCAGCAGTCAGAGTGCGGACGTCGTGGTGATCGGTGGCGGCACCGTCGGGGCGTGGACGGCGGTCCAGCTCGCCGAACGCGGGGCCGGCCATGTCGTGCTCCTGGAGATGCAGACCCTCGGCGACGGCGCGAGCAGCCGCGCCTCCGGGATGGTGCGCGCCCAGGGCGGCACCGAAACCGCCATCAAGCTGGGGCTGCGCAGCCAGGAGTTCTATGCCGCCAGCGGTGACCGCTTCCCACTGGACTGCGGATTCGTCCGGCAGGGCTATCTGATGCCGTGCTTCACCGAGACCGAGGTCGCCCAGGCCCACGACCGGATCGCCCTGCAGCATCAGCTGGGTCTGGACGTCGAGTGGCTGTCGCCCACCGACATCGACGGCCGCGACACCGGAATGGCGCCCGGCGTCACCCTGGGCGGCTCGTATGCCCCCGGCGACGGCTACATCAACGCACCGCGCAATGTGCTGGCGTACACCGCCGCGCTGACCGCCCACCGCGTCGACGTCCGGGAGCGGACCACCTTCACCGGGCTGCGGGTCTCCGGTGGCCGGGTGGTCGGTGTGGACACCTCGGCCGGACCGATCGACACCCCGCGCGTCGTGCTGACCGGCGGCCCGCACCTCGGCGAGGTCGGCGTACGCGCCGGCGGGCGAATCCCGGCCGGCGGTACCCGCCACCAGGTGGTCGTCACCGAACCGCTGCGCGGCGCGAACATCGACGACCTGCCGATGGTCTTCGACGTCAGTGAAGGAATCTATTGGCGGCCAGGAGAATTCGGTGGAGTGCTGTGGGGGATGAGCAACCCCGAGGAGCCGGCGGGCGTGGCACTTGAGTTCGACTGGGCCTACTACGAGAAAGCGAAGTCCCGCATCGAGGAGCTGTTCCCACCGGTACGCGGACTGGGTCTGCGCCGCACCTGGGCGGCCACGATCGACTACACCAATGACCATCTGCCGATCGTCGGGCCGCTGCTGACCGACGACGGGCCGATCAACGGCACCGTGGTGGCCAGCCCGGCCGGCCACGGCATGATGTGGGGCCCGGCGGTGGCCGAAGTGGCCACCGACCTGACCCTAACCGGCGAATGCACCTGGCTCGACCTCGCCGATCTCGGCCTGGACCGCTTCGACGCCAACGGCAACAGCCGCGTGGCGCCCGAACCGATCTCCCTGCCGTTCCCCGAACACGCCTGACAACGAAAGGTTTTCCCATCATGACCGCTGCAGTGCTGACCACCGTCCTCGCCAACGCCGCCGACGCCGAACTGGAGGACTGGGGTCCGCTCGATGAGGCCACCGGCGACCCGATGGCCACCTATGGCCTGGAGGTCTGGGCCGACGGCGACAAGTCGGGCGGGATCTGGCAGTGCGAGCCGGGGCCGTCGCACTGGACACTGGAGACCAATGAGGTCATCTACGTGGTGTCGGGCCGGATGACCGTGACCCCCGACGGCGGTGAGCCCAGCGAGGTCGGTGCCGGTGATCTGGCGGTGTTCCCGCTGGGCTGGACCGGTACCTGGGTGATCCACGAGACGCTGCGTAAGGCCTACGCAATCTTCTGATTCGTCTGCACCGCCGAGATTGAACTCACGCAGGAGAAGTGCGAGAAGCGCCCTGCGTGAGTTCAATCTCGCGGGAGGGTGGTCAGTGCCGCGGCACGACGAGAGCGTCGACGGCCACCGCACCACCGGGCGAGGCGATCACCGGGTTGGCCTCCACCGCATCGATGTGCTCACCCAATTCGATTGCCAGCTGGGAGAATCCGACGACCACATCGGCGAGCGCGTCGATGTCGACCGGCGGTGCACCACGCCAGCCGGCCAGCAGTGGCGCGGTACGCAGTGATCGCAGCAGAACGGTGGCGGACTCGCGGGTAACCGGCGGGCAGGCCACCGCCCGATCGGCCAGCAACTCGACCAGCGTGCCGCCCGCCGCGACGATCACCAGCGGACCGAAGTTGGCGTCACGGACCACACCGACGGAGATCTCCACCCCGGCGGGCGCCATCGCGTCGACGCTGACCTGCGGTCCCAACACGTTCGCCATCCGCAGGTAGGCCGCCTGCAGCGCGGCCGCGTCGGCGAGGTTCAGGATCACGCCACCGACGTCGCTCTTGTGTGCGGCGCCAAGGGTTTTCAGCGCGACCGGGTAGCCGACGGCGTCGGCGGCGGCCAGCGCCCCGGCCAGGTCGCCTGCGGCGCGGGACCGGGCCACCGGGATGCCGTAGTCGGCCAGCAGGTCGAACGCGGTGGGGGCGTCCCAGCCCGGCTGCGCCAGGCGGGCGGTCCACCGCTGCTGTCGTTCGGCGTCCAGGTCTGCCTGCGCCGGGACCAGAGTGCGGGGCCAGGTCGCGAGGTGGCCCAGCGCCGCGATACCGCTGCGGGCGTTCTCCAGAACGGGTATACCGTTGGCGCGCAGCCGCTCTGCGGTCGGCGGGTCGACCGCCGAGCCGACCGAGGCCAGCACGGCCAGCGGTGCATCGGATGCGGCGGCGATGTCGATGGCGGCGTCGGCGTAGGCGGTGTCGCCGTCGAACTCGGTGACCAGATCGATGGCCAGGGCGGTGACGGCCACGTGCGCGTCGTCGACCATTGCGCGCAAGCATCCGCCGAATAGTTCCCGGGTGTCGGCTCCGGTGCCCCACACGTCGAGGGGGTTGGTGGCCTCCAGGCCGTCATCGAGCAGCTCGCCGATGCGGTCCACCGTGGGTGATGTCAGGTCGGCGAACGTAACCCCGAGATCGTGGGCGAGGTCGACGCACAGCGCTCGCTCGGCACCCGAATCGTGCACGGTCGCGATGCCGTGGGCACCGGCCCGTGGGCGCCGCTTGGCCTCGAAAAGCTCGATGGTGTCGTTGAATTCGGCGATGTCGCTGACCTGGATGGCGCCGGTGTCGGCGCAGAAGGCCTGCCAGCCCGCCGCGTCACCGGCCAGTGCGCCGGAGTGGGCGGCGACCATGGCGCGGCCACGCGGTGAGTGGCCGACCGGCAGGATCACCACCGGGATGTCACCCTCGGCCGCCCGGCGCAGACCGGCGCGCAGCCGGCCCACCGCCCGCGGTGTCTCCAGCAGCAGCGCGATCAACGAGGTGCCGGGATCTTCCAGGATGTATTCGACGTAGTCGGCGGTGTTGGTCACCAGCTCCTGACCGGAGGACACCGCCAGTCGGAAGCCGAACCCACGGCGCGAGCGCAGGATCGTTGAGAATGCCGACCCGGAGTGGGTGATCAGCGAAACCCCGCCCGCTGCAAGCGGATCAGGCTCCAGGTAACCGAGCGCCCGCAGGCCGGTGGCGTTGTTGACGAAGCCCATGCAGCCACCGCCGCACACCGCCATCCCGGCTTCGGTGGCGGTGTCGGTGACGGCTTGGCGGAGTTCGGCGCCGTGCGCGGAGCCGAAGATGACCGCTGAACGGGCACCGACGGCGGCGGCGGTCTTGAGTTCGCCGAGCAGCGCTGCGTCGGGCACGCCCAGCAGCACCAGGTCGACCTGTTCGTCGAGCGCGTCCAGCGATGGGGCGCAGGGGATGCCGTCGATGCTGTCGTAGCGTGGGTTGACCAGATGCATCCGCGCGGAACTGCGACGTGCCTCGATGATCATCCGCTCACCGAAGCTGCCCGGGCGGGCGCTGGCACCGACCAGCGCCACCGACCGGGCCTCGAGCATGGCCCGTACGGGCATGGTCTCGGTCAGGAGGCCTTGCCCCGTCCGAACAGCCGGCGTTCGCCGCGCTTCTTGTCAGCCAGTGCGGCGCGGACGGCCTGCCACCCCGGAATGCCGCAGACACCGCCACCGGCGTGGGTGGCCGAACTGCCGTTGTACAGACCGGCGATCGGGGTGCGGTAGTCGGCGAAGCCGGGGGAGGGACGCATGTGGAACAGCTGCTCCAGTGACAGCTCGCCGTGGAAGATGTTGCCGCCGATCAACCCGTACTCGACCTCCATCTCGTGCGGGCCGACGATGTCGCGGTACATGATCGAACCCTTGAAACCGGGGGCCACCTGGTCGTAGAGGTCGATCAGCCGGTCGGTGTAGGCCTCGAGCTCCTCGGTGTGCGGCTCGTTGGCCCACTCCGCGGGCACCCACTGGGTGAACAGCGACATGATGTGCGTGCCATCAGGATTCAGCGTCTTGTCCAGCGTGGTCGGGATGACGCTGTCGCTGAACGGTGCCAGGGCCGGGCGGCCCGCACGGGCGTCTTGGAAGGCGGTCTCGATGTAGTCGATGGTCGGGGCCATCTCCACCGAGCCGGTGTGATGCTCGGCGAGGCCGTTGCTCGGGTCGGCGGTGAAGTTCGGCAACTCGGACAGCGCGAGGTTGATCTTCACCACGCCGCTGCGGGTCTTCCAGTGCTCGATGTCGGAGACGAAGTCCGGGGGCAGCTCGCCCCGCGGGGTCTGGTCCAGGAACGCGGTGCGCGGGTGCAGGGTCGTGACCACCAGCGGGGCCCGCAGTTCGTCGCCGTTCTCCAGGGCCACGCCCTGGATGCGGCCGTTGCGCACGATCATCTTCGACACCCGGGCGTTGGTGCGGATCTCCGCACCGAAGCTGCGCGCCGAGCGGGCGATGGCCTCGGACACCGCACCCATGCCGCCCTCGGGGTAGCCCCAGCTGCCGAGCTGTCCGTCGCCGACGTCACCGATCGAGTGGTGCGCCATGACGTAGGCGGTGCCCGGCTCGCAGGGCCCGGCCCACGTGCCGATCACGCCGTTGACTGCCAGCGCGCCTTTGATTTGCGGTGATTCGAACCAGTCGTCGAGCAGATCGGAGATGCTCATGGTGAGCAGGCGGGTGACGTCGCCCATCATCCGGGTGGTCATCCCGCGCTGGCTCCAGCCCAGCTTCGCGAGCTCGAACAGATCCGAGGGCTTGTGTGAGCCGATGTTGGGCGGCACCTGGGTGAGCAGCGGGCCCATCACGTCGGCGATGCCCTCGAGCCAGGCGTTCCACTTCGGCCAGGCGTCGGCATCCTTCTTCGACCACTTGGCGATCTGCTCGTAGGTGCGCGCCGGGTCGTCCTCGTAGATGGTCAGCGAGCCGCCCTCGGGAAACGCCTGGTAGTAGGGGCCCATCGGATGCACCTTGTAGCCGTGGCGCTCCAGGGACAGGTCGTTGACGATGGTCGGCGGCATGAGGCTCATGACGTAGGACAGCCGGGTCACCCGCAGGTGCGGCGCGTCTTCCCACGGCGCCTCCGTGGTGGCCGCGCCGCCGAGGGAGCTGCGGGCCTCTAGGACGACGGTCTTGGCGCCGGAGCGGGCGAGATAAGCGGCCGAAACCAGCCCATTGTGTCCGCCGCCGATGACGATGGCGTCGTAGGTGTTCGACATGGCGCCCCACTTTCGTTCGCCCGATGGGCATCTTTGACTGACTGTTCAATCTAACCAAGTGTTAGGCTTTGGACAAGTGCCAATGCCGGTACTGCCGATGGGAGTTGACGAATGGCCGAACCCGCGCCCGCCACCGAGAACAACGAGGGTCGCCGCATCCAGATGCTGCGTGCCGCAGCGGAGCTCATCTGTGAACGCGGGTTCGCCGAAACCCGGATCTCCGACGTGGCCAAGCGTGCCGGCGTGAGCTCCGCTCTGGTCATCTACTACTTCGGAACCCGCGACCGGCTGCTCGTCGATGCGCTGCGCTATTCGGAGGAGTCGTTCTACGAAGCCGCCGAACGGATGCTGGCGGAGATCCCCTCACTGCGCGAACGGCTTTCGCTGCTGACCCAGTGGACCTGTGTTCCCAACGCCGACAATGAGATCCCGGGTGCCTGGGGACTGTGGTTCGACCTGTGGGCCCAGGCGTTCCGGCACGACGAGGTCAAGGCCGGCCGTGTTGAACTCGACGCGCGGTGGCGCCGGATGATCGTCGATGCGGTGGAGTCCGCCGAGCTGGGTTCCCACATCGACGCGCGGATGTTCGCCCTGGAGTTCTCGGCCCTTCTCGACGGTCTGTCGATCCAGGTTGCGCTGGAAGACCCCGAAGTCGACTCGAATGTGGCCTACGACATCGCGATGCGGTTCGCCGAGCGCGAGCTGAACCTGCCCGCCGAGACCAAGCGTCCGGTGGCGGCGGGTCGACGCCGCCGCTGAGTCACACGCTCAGCGACTCCACCGGATTGGCCACCAACTGCGCTGCCGGGTCGACCACCAAGGTGGCCGCGCTGCGGGTGAGCACCCGCACGGCGTCGGAGGTGCACACGCAGGTGACCGCCATGCCCGGCGCATAGCCGACCGACTGTGGCCCGAACTGGTTCGGCACGTCGACGATCAGTGCCGTGGACTGCCCGACGTCGACGTGTACCTGGGTGGTCGCGCCGTGGTAGACGACCTGGGCCACTGTGCCGCTGACGGCGTTGTGCCCGACAGGCACCGGCTCGCCCGGATCGGTCAGGGTGATCCGTTCGGGCCGGATCACGATCGCGGCCGGCCCTGGCCTGCAGGCGTTGTCGACGGCAGCGCCGAGACGGGTCGCCAGCGCCGAGCAGACAGCCGAACCGTCGCCGCATTCCACCACGTCGGCGTCGAAAATGTTTGCCGCACCGAGGAATCCGGCCACATACGTGGTGGCCGGGGCGGAATAGATCTCCTGGGGCGGGCCGACCTGCTCGACCCGGCCCTCGGCCAGCACCGCGATCTGGTCGCTCATGGTCAGCGCCTCGTCCTGGTCGTGGGTGACGTAGACGAAGGTGATCTCGACCTCGCGCTGCACCGAGCGCAGCTCGAGCTGAAGTTGCCTGCGCAGCTTGGCATCCAGGGCGCCCAGCGGCTCGTCGAGCAGCAGCACCCGTGGCTGCAGCACCAGCGCCCGGGCCAGCGCGACACGCTGCTGCTGGCCGCCGGAGAGCTGAGTGGGCCGGCGTTTGGCGAACTCGTTCATCCGGACCATCTCGAGTGCTTCGCCGACCCGGCGTCGCGTCTCGTCCTTGGACACCTTCTGGTAGCGCAACCCGAACGCGACGTTCTCGGCCACCGTCATGAACGGGAACAGGGCATAGGTCTGGAACACCGTGTTGACCGGCCGCTTGTGCGGGGGGTCTGCCACGACGTCACGGCCGTCGAGTTCGATGCGGCCGGAGTCGGGCTTCTCGAAGCCGGCGATCATCCGCAGCGTGGTGGTCTTACCGCAGCCGGATGCGCCCAGCAGCGAATAGAACTGGCCGGCGGGGATATCCAGGTCGATTCCGGTGACGGCGGGAACGCCGTCGAATGCCTTGGCCAGCTGGTGCAGCCGGATCGCGCCGCCGGTCACCGACGGCCGTCCCGACAGCAGCCGATCAGCCCGCCACCGCCCTGGACAGCCGGGCGAAGTTCGCGGCGAAGCGGTCGACATCGGCCTCGTCGTGCTGGACGGATAGCAACCATTGCTCCACCTTGCCCCAGGGCGGCAGGAAAACACCGCCGTTGTGTTGCATGAGCCAGTGCAGGTGGCCCAGGCGGTCGTCGATCGTGAGGAAGTCCCGGAACTCGCGCACCGGCTCACTCTTGAACGTCACACAGCCCTTGGCCCCGACGCTGACCACGTGCCAACCGTAACCGTATTCGGCGATTGTCGCGTCCAAAGAGTCGCGCAACCGTGCCGCCAGGCGATCCATCCGCCGGTAGGCATCACCGGTGAGCACCTCCGACAGGGTGGCTCTGGTGGCGGCCATCGCCAGCGGGTTGCCGTTGAACGTGCCGACCTGCTCGTAGCGCCCGTCGGCGATCGCCGCCATCACCTGTGCGGTCCCGCCGATCGCGGCCACCGAGATACCGCCGCCCAAAGCCTTTGCCAGACAGATCAAATCGGGTACCACACCGGAGATGGCGGTGACTCCGCCCGGGCCGGTGGTGAAGCCGGTCTTGACCTCGTCGTAGATCAGCAGCGCGCCCTCGGCGTGGAGCAGGTCGCGGATCGCGGCCAGATATCCGTCGGCGGGCGGGATGATGCCGGCGTTCATCATCACCGGTTCCACGATCATCGCGGCGACCTGGCCGCGGTGCTCGGCGAGCGCGCGGGCCACCGCCTCGGGATCGTTGAACGGCACGACGACCACCAGGTCGCGAATCGCGGCCGGGATGCCGCTGTTGCCCGGGACGCCGATCGGATGATCGCGGGGCCCGACCTCGTCGGCCTCGGGCAGCACCGAGACCTCCACCGAGTCGTGGTGGCCGTGATAGCAGCCCTCGACCTTGATGATCAGGTCGCGCCCGGTCACCGAACGGGCGAGGTGGACGGCGTCCATGGTGGCCTCGGTGCCGGAGTTCGCGAAGCGCCACAGCGGCAGGTCGAACCGGCGGGCCAGTTCCCCGGCGATCCAGATGGCGTCCTCGGTGGGCTGGGCGAAATGCGTCCCGCGGCGGACCTGCCTGCTGACCGCCTCGACGATCGCGGGATGCGCGTGACCGGCGATGGACGCCCCGTAGCCGCCGTGCATGTCGACGTACTCGGTGCCGTCGACGTCGTAGACCTTGGACCCCGCGCCGTGGCTCATCCAGACCGCCTGCGGCTGGGCGATCTGCCAGTTGGACGTCGCGCCGCCGGCGAGGTGTTCCCGTGCGAGAGCGATCATTTCGGTGCTGCGCGGCTGGCGCGCCAGGAACACTCTCTCCTCGTCGGCGATCAATTGGTCGACCGCGTCTGCAACCGGGCTCTCGATAATCGACGAAGCCACGGGAAAACCTCCGCTCGAATGCTGTGCGGACCTGCGTAAAAGCACCGCGCCAGCTATTGACTGAGCGTTCAGTCTATGTCAGAGTCCAGTTAGCTACAAGCCCGAAAACTCACGGAGGTGCGGATGCCTGTTCCCAATCGACCCGGTCCGAACCGCCGCCAGTTCCTGACCCGGGCTGCGCTGCTGGCCGCCGGAACTCCGGCACTGGTGGCCTTCCTGGACGCGTGTTCCAAAGGCGGACAATCGACTTCGGCTCCCAGTCTGAAGATCGCCTCGCCCGGTAACCCCGTCACCTGGGACATCCCCGCGGACAACAAGGCCATCGCCGACAGCCTCGGGCCGGAGAAGGGCGCCACGCTGCAGCTCTACAGCTACGCCGACTACATGGCGCCCGAAGCGGTCAAGTCCTTCGAGGACAAGTACGGCGTCAAGGTGCAGGTCTCGACATTCAACGACACCGACGAGGCCCTGACCAAGATCCGCGGCGGCAACGTCGACTACGACATCTTCTTCCCCAGCTACGACCAGATCGGCCGGCTGGTCACCGGCGGGCTGGTGCGTCCGCTCAACCACAGCTACATCCCCAACATCAAGAACGTCTGGCCGTTCTTCGCCAACCCCTGGTACGACGGGGAATGGCGCTACAGCGTGCCCTACACCGTGTACACCACCGGCCTGGGCTGGCGTGCCGATCAGGTGCCCGCCGACATCGGCGCGCTGAAGAATCCCTATGAGTCGCTGTGGGATCCGGCCTACAAGAACAAGACCGCCGTCATCGACGACTGGCATACCGCGATGGCCATGGTGCTGCTCAAACTCGGGATCACCGACGTCAACACCTCCTCGGCCGACGACCTGAAGAAGGTCGGCGAGCAGTTGTCGGCGCTGGTGTCCGCCACCTCGCCCAAGGTCACCATCACCATGTACAGCGACCTGCCCGCCGGGCAGATCGGCCTGTCGCAGATGTGGTCCGGTGACATCATCAACGCCCAGAACTACCTGCCCGAGGGCACCGGCGTGGACATCCTGCGCTACTGGTTCCCTGCGGACGGCAAGGGTCTGGTGGACAATGACCTGATGGTGTCGCTGCGCGGAGGCAAGAACCCGGTGCTCGCGCACCTGTTCATCAACCACATGCTCGAGCCCGACGTGGCCAAGCAGAACTTCTCCGCGATCGGCTATCAGCCGCCGCAGGTGTCGATCAACCCCGACACCCTGGTCGCCGACGGCTTCATTCCGGAGAACCTGCGCACGGCGATCGTCAAGCCCGAGTACTTCGACACCGGCTACCGGACTCTTGAGCTCGATCCTGCCAATGATGCTGCCTGGCACAATGTTTGGCGCACATTCAAGGCCGGGGGATCCTGACCACGGAGACGGCCGAGGCGCCAGCGCAACCCGCGAAGACGTCTCGGCGCAACCGGGCCAACTCGCTGTGGCCCGCGCTGGCCATGCCGGGAGTCATCTGGCTACTGGTGTTCTTCCTGGCGCCGATGTACGTCGTGCTGGCCATCGTCTTCGGCCAGGTGGACCCGATCTTCCGCACCCCCGTTCCGGTGTGGAACCCGCTGCAGTGGGACCCGACCCAGTTCACCTATGTGCTCTCCAGGATCGGGCCGAGCGGCGCCTACGGCCCGGCGCTGATCCGCACGGCGGTCTACGTGGTGATCGCCAGCGTGCTGTGCCTGCTGATCGCTTTCCCGGTGGCCTACTACGTGGCCCGGCTGTCCGGGCGGTGGGCGGGCATTCTGCTCGCCGCGCTGATCGCCCCGTTCTGGATCAGCTACATGATGCGAATGTTGGCCTGGGTCAACCTGCTTCAGGACGACGGACTGGTCAACCGGATCGCCAGCTTCGGCGGCCTGTTCGATGTGCACGTGCACTGGCTCACCGGCCAACCCGTGGTGGTGGTGCTCGGCCTGGTGTACGGCTATGTGCCCTACATGATCCTGCCGCTCTACGCCGGGCTGGACCGCCTGCCCCAGGCCACCCTCGAGGCCGCCCGCGACCTCGGCGCCAACCGGGTCGCGTCGTTCTGGCGGGTGACGTTGCCGATGTGCCGGCCGACCATCGTGGCCGCGGTGCTACTCACCTGTCTGCCCATGCTCGGCGACTACTTCACCTCCGACATGCTGTCGGCCTCGCCGAAGACCGCGATGGTGGGCAACCTGATCAACGACTCCGTGCAGTCGCCGGGACAGACCGGGCAGGCCGGTGCGTTCGTGATGCTGGTGCTGCTGGCCACCGTGCTGCCGATGTTCTACTACGTGCGCGTCACCGCCCGCGGTGACGAGGTGTCCACATGAGGGGGCCGCTGGCGTGGTGGAACGATCCCTGGCGGCCGCCGCGGGTTCTGGTGGCGGTCACTGTCGGGTACCTGGTGTGGTCACTGCTGCCCGTCCTGATCGCGGTGGCCTTCTCCTTCAACGACGGCAAGTCGCGCACCAACTGGCAGGGTTTCTCGTTCCGCTGGTACTGGGGCGACCAGACCCGATCGGTGTGGCATGACGCGACCCTGCACCAGGCACTGCTGCAGACCCTGAAACTCGGCGTGATCGCCACACTGATCACCGTCCCGCTCGGGGTGCTGTTCGCGATCGGCATCGACCGCTGGCGCGGCCGGTTGCCTGCCGGGGCCAACATGCTGATGCTGGTCTCGTTCGTCATCCCCGAGGTGTTGCTGGCGGTGGCGCTGCTGTTCGCCATCACCTCGCTGGCACTGCCGATCGGGCTGGGCACCTCGGCACAGGTGGTCGGCCTGATCACCTTCCAGATCGCGTATCCGGCCGTGCTGGTGCGGGCCAGGCTCGCCACGATCGGCAACCAATACGAAGAAGCGGCAATGGATTTGGGGGCATCGCCGATGCAGGCGCTGCGCCGGGTCACCGTGCCGATGCTGTTCCCGGCGATCTTCGCCAGCACGGTGCTGGTGTTCGCCGACGTGATCGACAACTTCGTGCTGGTGCGCTACCTGTCCGGGGATTCCTCGACCGAACCGGTGTCGGTGAAGATCTACAACACCGCGCGTGCCGCACCGACGCCTGCGCTCAATGCGCTGGCCACCCTGCTGCTGGTCTTCGCGCTGCTGGCGGTCACCGTCGGATACCTGCTGTACCGGAGGATGACTCGCGGTGATGCGACCACCGGCAAGGGGATCGCGGCCTTCGCGGGCGAGGCCTGAGTCTGCGTCCATCTCTGGACCGGAACCGCGCGACAGACTAGTCTGACTGTATGTTCAAACAACAGCCCGCTCCGGTTCCCGCCGACGATCTGGCCGCCGCGCTCGCCCCCTTCGGGCAGTCGCGGATGCTGCCGCGGGAGGCCTACGTCGACCCGCAGGTCTTCGAGTGGGAGAAGGAGAGCATCTTCTCCGGCTGGCACTGTGTGGGCCACGCCAGCGACCTCGACGGCGTTGGTGCGCAGAAGGCCGTCGGCTCCGGCAAGAACAGCATCCTGCTGGTGCGCGGCGACGACGGCCAGGTGCGGGCCTTCGCCAACGTGTGCCGGCACCGCGGCCACGAAATGCTTGCCTGCGGGTCCAGCGCCAAACGCCGCGGCATCGTGTGCCCGTACCACGCATGGTCCTACAAGCTCAACGGCGAACTGCGCAATGCGCCGGGCTTCGACGACGCCGACGGATTCCAGTTCGAGACAAGCCAATTCGGGCTCACCGAACTGCGGCTGGTGAACTGGCACGGCTACCTGTTCGTCGACCCCAGCGGCGAGGACGGCGAGTTCGACCAGCACGTCGCGGGCCTGGAGGACATCATCGGCCCCTACCGGCCCGAGGACCTGACCGTGGTGGACCGGCACTCCTACGTGCTGGACACCAACTGGAAGGTGATCGTCGAGAACTACCAGGAGTGCTACCACTGCCAGATGATCCACCCCGAGCTGTCCCGGATCTCCCCGCCGACCAGCGGCGAGAACATCGACCTGCCCGGTGAGTGGATGGGCGGCTGGATGTCGATCATCGATGGCGCACAGACGATGTCGCTGTCCGGTGCGAGCGGCGGCGTGGCGATCAAGGGCCTCTCCGAGCATGAACTGCGCACCGTCATGTACCTGGTGGGCTTCCCCAACCTGCTGGTCAGCCTGCACCCGGACTACGTGATGACGCACATCATGACGCCGTTGGGCGTCGACCGCACGCACGTCGAATGCGCGTGGGCGTTTCCCAGGGAGGCACTCGAGGCGCCCGATTTCGACCCGTCGTACGCGGTCGACTTCTGGGACCTGACCAACCGTCAGGACTGGACTGCCTGCGAGTCGGTGCAACGCGGACTCAGTTCCCCGCACTCCCGGCCGGGCCCGCTGGCACCCGACGAGGACGGGGTCTACCAGTTCGTCACCCGGGTTGCACGGGCCTACACCGGCACGCGCTGAGCACGGCCTGGCACACTGCCAGGCTGTGACGAGAAGAGCCTTGATCCTGGCCGGCGGCGGCCTGGCCGGCATCGCCTGGGAAACCGGCGTGCTGCGCGGCATCGCCGACGAATCGCCTGACACCGCCCGCGCACTGCTGGCCTCCGACGTCCTGGTCGGCACCTCTGCCGGTTCCACGGTGGCCGCCCAGATCAGCAGCCCGATGCCGCTCGACGAGCTCTACGAACGCCAGATCGCGCCGACGTCAAGCGAATTGGATCCCGGCGTCGACATCGACACCATCGCCGAACTCTTTCTGAATGCGATGGCCGAACCCGGCGGGTTGCCGGAGAAGCTGCGCCGCATCGGAGCCGTGGCCGCCGAGGCAGCCACCGTCGCCGAACCCGTGCGGCGTCGGGTGATCGAAGCGCGCCTGCCCAGCCACGACTGGCCCGATGCCGAACTACGCATCACCGCCATCGACATCGCCACCGGCGAGCTGGTGGTCTTCGACTCGTCGTCGGGGGTGTCGCTGGTGGACGCGGTCGCCGCAAGCTGTGCGGTGCCGGCGACGTGGCCGCCGGTCACCATCTCCGGGCGGCGCTACATGGACGGCGGGGTCAGCAGCTCGGTGCACACCGGGGTGGCCGCCGATTGCGACACCGCGGTGCTACTGGTCCCGGCGTCGGAGTTCGCACCCTCGCCGTTCAGCGACGGCACCGCCGCCGAGATCGCCGGGTTCGGGGCACGCAGTTTCACGGTGTACGCCGACGAGGAGTCTCTTGCCGCGTTCGGGCCCAACCCGCTGGACCCGGTGTGCCGGGTGCCGTCGGCGCGGGCTGGACGGGAGCAGGGCCGCCGGGTGGCCGCGGCCGTCACAGATTTTCTTGGTCAAGCGCCCGGGCGGTGAGTTCGCGGCCGAGGTCGATGACCTCGGCGGCCCGGTGGAAATCCAGGCTCCGGCACGCCGTGCGGGGCACCTCGATCAACAGGTCGGGCGGGTAGGTCGCCAGCTGGTGGCGGGCCAGCGCGGACTGCGCGATGTCGATGGTGCGGTTCATCACCGCGAAGCTGCCCAGCTTGGGCAGACCGGCCTCCCGTGAGCTGTCGACCAGCTCGTCGGAGCTGTCGTCGGCGTCGTCACCGGGATCGTCAGTACTGCCGAACCGGTTGCGCACCGACTTCGCCGGCGCGGTGTCCAGCAGTGCCGAGGTGCTGCGCAGCAGCCGGTTGAGCCACTCGGTGGTGCCCCGGGTCTCCGGACTGGCGCTCTGGTCGGCCGGTGCGTCGGACCGACCCCCGTTGAGACTGACGGCGATGGTCAGATCCGCGTTGACCGCGGCGATCGGCGCCATCGGCACCGGATCGAGGATGCCGCCGTCGGCCAGCAGCCGGCCGTCGAGCACATGGGGTGCGATGACACCGGGGATCGCGATCGAGGCCCGGATCGCGGCATCGACAGGCCCGCGCTGCAACCACACCGACTTGCCGGTGATCAGGTCGGTCGCCACCGCCGTGAACGGGATCGGCAGGTTCTCGATGGTGGCCTCGCCGAGGATGTCGCGCACCGCGTCCAGGATCTTCTCCGCCCGCAACACGCCTGCGGCGGTGATGGACGGGTCGAGCAGGCGCAGAACCGCGCGCTGGGTCAAAGTCTTTGCCCAGTCGGCGAATTCGTCGAGCGAACCGGCGGCGTGTAATCCGCCGACCAGCGCCCCCATCGACGAGCCCGCGACTCCGACAATGTCGTAGCCGCGGGCCTGTAGTTCGTCGATGACGCCGATGTGCGCGTAACCCCGCGCACCTCCGCTCCCGAGTGCCAGCGCAACCCGTCCCCTCGCCATCACTCCATTCTGCTCGCCGGTATCAGTCGCGCTGGACCGCGTCGACTGTTCCGCTGTCGCTGCCCACGGTGTAGCCCAGCGAGTCGACGGTGGTGGTGTGCTGATGGTCGGCGCTCGGTGCGGCGACCGCCGGGGCGGCCAGACCGATCAGGGCAGCGCTCAGGGCGCTACCGACCAGTGCCGCGAATCCGAATTTCGTCATCTTTGTTGCCTCCTTTACGGAGGTGAAAACCACCAGCTCAGGGTATTAATTCCGGTGGCAGGAAGTGATCGCCCGTTGGCAGCAATCAGGTGTCCGGGACGACTTTTGCTACCCGTGATCCGAACCGGATGTGACCGTCAACACCCGCCCTGCGAGGCGGCCCGTACCGCGATGATCACCGCGGCCTGCTGCGCGGTGGACAGCTGGGCCCAGGTGCTGTTGAACGTCTGCGGACTCGGCTCGGTGCTGGCCTGCAACTCCTTGAGCTTCGTCTCCACCAATGTCGTGGGATCACCGCCGTGGGATTCCATCCAGCTCTTGGTGGCCATGCAGGCCTGCGCGTACTGCTCCTCGGTGGATTCGGCGGGGACGTCGATCCGGGTGGTCACCCCGTTAGGTGACACCCCGATCGGCTCGGCCGGTGCGCCCTGCTCCTCGGCTGGACTCGACGGCACCGGGGCCTTGGACGTGGCATTGCCGCCGCCCCCCGACGAACACGCCATCAAGGCGGCGTTGAGGGCCACCACCACGATGGCGGCAGCAGTCAGTGAACGACATCGGTCCCGGCGCATGGTGTCAATCTATGCAACACTGGCGGCCATGACGGAGCGTGCCGGTTCTCGGGAGTGTTGTCGGGTTTAGCCCTGCCCCCGATCCGTCCCTGCAATCCGGAGTTTCTCCTCATGTCGTTATCGAGCTCAGCTCGTGCCGTCACCCACTTCCCGTCAGTGCTTCCCGCGGTGTCCGCGCCCACCCGGCTGCGGTTACCGGACCTTCTGCACACGACCGACCTGTTCGCCGATGCCGTGTTGCGCGGCGAGCACGACGCGCTGATGCCAGCGGGCGGTCCGCCGACCGACGGACGGTGGTACACCCGGCTGCACGCCGACGACGAACTCGACGTCTGGCTGATCAGCTGGGTGCCCGGCCACACCACCGAACTGCACGACCACGGCGGGTCCCTCGGGGCGCTCACCGTGCTGTCGGGTGCCCTGCACGAATACCGTTGGGATGGGCAAGATCTGCGCCGCCGTCGCCTCGACGCCGGCGACCAGGCGGCCTTCCCGCTGGGCTGGGTGCACGACGTGGTGGGGGCACCGGCCCTGGCCGACCCGGATACTGCGACGCTGAGTGTGCACGCGTATTCGCCGCCGCTGACTGCGATGTCGTATTACGAAGTCACCGAGCGCAATACGCTTCGGCGGACCCGCACCGAACTGACCGACGGGCCGGAAGGGTCGTGAGCCGCATCGACGCCACGCTGGCGGCCGCGAGGGCGCGGCTGCGCCGGCTCGAGGCCGCCGAGGTTCCCGCTGCGCTGGGCCGGGGTGCGATTCTGGTCGACATCCGGCCCGCTGCCCAACGCGCCGCCGAAGGCGAGGTGCCCGGCGCGCTGGTGATCGAACGCAACGTGCTGGAGTGGCGCTGCGACCCCACCAGCGATGCCCGGCTGCCGCAGGCGGTCGGCGACGACGTCGAATGGGTGGTGCTGTGCTCGCAGGGCTACACCTCGAGCCTGGCCGCGGCGGCCCTGCAGGACCTCGGCCTGCACCGCGCCACCGACGTCGTCGGCGGATTCGAGGCGCTGGCCGAACTTGGGCTGGCCGAACTTGGGCTGGCCGAACTGGGGCTGGCTACTCCGGCGCGTTGACGATCCCGCGCAACCGCTCGGTCTTCTCCGGCGTCCACCCCGGCGGCTGCGTGATCGCCGCCCAGGCGTTGACCACGTCGCGCACATAGCGGTGGCCGTGACCGTCGGGCACGTCGATGGCGACGGCCATGTCCGCGGACACCTGCAGGAACGTCACCACCGGAATCCAGTTCATGTCGGGGGAGACGTCGTAACCGCGGGGCTCGCGCAGCCAATCCGGTTCGGCGAACAGCAGATCCGGATTCCACCATGTGATGGGGTCCGACGCGTGCTGGAGGTAGACGATGCGCGGGTTGCCCCACGGCTTGTCCGGGCGGCCGAGATTGTCCGGGCGCGCGGCGAATCGGATGTTGGCGCCGTCGTCGAAGGTCGGCAGCCACATCGGCGTGCCCTCGTCGCGGTTGGCGGTGACGTCCTCCCACATCGTGTTGTTGAACGTCGGACCGCTGAACAGAGCGCCGTTGGTGCGGGCGATGATGTTGTTCGGGCTCAGGAACGGCGCCTCACCGCCGAAGGAGCCCAGGCTTTCACCGAACACCACGATCTTGGGCCGCTGCGCCTCCGGGATGGCACGCAGTCTTTCGTCGACCGCCTCGAACAGCGCCTGGCCGGCCTGGCGGGCGTTCTCCTTGTCCACCAGGAAGGACAGCCAGCTGGGCAGGAACGAGTACTGCATCGACACGATCGCGGTGTCGCCGTTGAACATGTACTCCAGCGCCGAGGCCTCGGCGTCGTTGATCCAGCCCGTCCCGGTCGTCGTCGCGACCGCGATCACCTTGCGCTTGAAACCCCCCGCGCGCTCGAGTTCACGGGCGGCGAGGTCGGCGGTGGCCCGGATGTCGGGTGCGGAGTTCTTGCCCGCGTAGGCGCGGATGGGTTCGACGGCCGGGGTGCCGTTGAACGTGGTCAGTTTCTCGACGGACGGGCCGCCCGCGACGAAGATGCGGCCCTGATGGCCCAGGGTGTTCCAGCTGACCAGCGATCCAGGGCCGCCGGAGCGCAGCGGGGTGGTCGGCGCGGGGTTGTCCGCGTCCATCTCGTCGTTGACCGAGGCGAAGGTCTTGTTCAGGAAGGCCATACCGCCTTTGACCACCACGCCGTTGAGCAGTGAGATCGACAGGCTGAGCAGCAGGGCCACCACGACGATGAATGAAACACGCGGTGGGGCAAAGCGATTGAGCCGGCCGACCAGGAATCTGATGAGCCTGCCGATGAGCTGGCCCAGCTCGACGAAGACGAACAGGACGATCACCGAGATGATCGCGGCCTGCGGGTAGTTGAACCACTTCAGCCGCGGCACGCCCATCAGGTCGCGAACCTCGTCCTGCCAGAGGTGGAACCAGAAGATGGAGAACGCCAGCCCGATGACCGCCGCGATCATCAGGATCGGCCAGGCCCAGCGGGGCGCCCGGGGGCTGGCGGGCC
Source organism: Mycobacterium sp. NBC_00419 (assembly GCF_036023875.1). Lineage (NCBI taxonomy): Bacteria > Bacillati > Actinomycetota > Actinomycetes > Mycobacteriales > Mycobacteriaceae > Mycobacterium > Mycobacterium sp. NBC_00419. Next base: position 1,666,300 of record NZ_CP107931.1, on the reverse strand, counting down.
GCGAGAGCATGAATCGCACCAGCCACACGCCGAAGACGCCGAGCCCGTATCCGATGGCGCCGGCAGCACCGCTGACCAGACCCTGGAACAGCGGTCCACGCGGCAGCAGCGACGGCGTCAGCGACAACCAGAGGAACACCATGCCGACCGCGGTCCCGGTGAAGGTGTAACGGCGCTGCCACCAGTCCGGTTTCGGCACTTCAGTGGTGGGCGGGGCAGGTTCGGCGGTCTCGACCTCGGCTTCGCTCACCTGCAGCACTTTATCGGTGCGTGAAGTTCGCAGCGCGCTTCTCGGTGAACGCAGCCATGCCCTCGGTCTGGTCGTCGGTGGCGAACGCCGAATGGAAGAGCCGGCGCTCGTAGAGCAGACCCTCGGTCAGAGTGGACTCGAAGGAACGGTTGACGGCCTCCTTGGCCATCCGGGCGGCCGAGCGTGACATCTGCGAGATCGTCGTCGCGACGGCCTTGGCCTCGGTGAGCAGATCGGCGGCCGGCACCACCCGGGAGACCAGGCCGGCGCGGTCGGCCTCCTCGGCCCCGATGGTGCGGCCGGTCAGGATCAGGTCCATCGCCTTGGCCTTGCCGATCGCGCGGGTCAGCCGCTGCGAGCCGCCCATGCCGGGCAGCACGCCGAGCTTGATCTCGGGCTGGCCGAACTTCGCGGAGTCGGCGGCGATCAGGACATCGCACATCATGGCCAGCTCGCAGCCACCGCCGAGCGCGTAACCGGCGACCGCGGCGATGGTCGGGGTGCGCACCGCGGCCAGCTTGGCCCAAGCGGCGAAGAAATCGGCGTCGAACACCTCGGAGAACGACAGCGAGGCCATCTCCTTGATGTCGGCGCCTGCGGCGAAGGCCTTCTCGTTGCCGGTGACGATGATCGCCCCGATACCCGGGTCAGCATCGAATTCCGCTGCGGCCGTGGTCACTTCGTTCATGACCTGGGTGTTGAGGGCATTGAGCGCCTGCGGGCGGTTCAGCGTGATGGTGCCGACGCGCTCGTCGCGGTCCACCAGGATGGTTTCAAAGCTCGATTTAGGGCTCACTTGTCCTCCTCGAAGGTCAGGTCGGGGTCGGCCGGGGCGAAGTAGTCCTGCACATCCTCCTCGGTCACCGCGGCCAGCGACGAGGGGGACCATTTCGGGTTGCGGTCCTTGTCGATGATCTGGGCCCGGATGCCCTCCACGAGGTCGTGGGACCGACTCGATGCGGACGACGTCCGGTACTCCTGGATCAAGACGTCCTCCAGCGTCGGCAACTGGGCGGCGCGGCGGATCGCCTCCAGCGCGACCGAGGCCGCGATCGGCGAGCGGGAGGCGATCAGGTCGGCCGTGTCCCTGGCGGCGGCGTCGTCGTGTTCCCGCAAAGCCGCGACGATATCGGCGACCGTCTCACCGGCATAGCATGCGTCGATCCACTCCCGCTGCGCCAGAAGGTGACTCGGGGGAGGCTCGATAGCGAAGGCCTCGATCGCGCCCTCCACGCCCGCCCCGGCTACGGCGGCGGTGAAGGCCTCGAGCGCCTCGTGTGGGACGTAGTGGTCGGCGAAGCCGGTGGCGATGGCGTCGGCCCCGGTGAAGGGTGCGCCGCTGAGTGCGGCGTGCAGCCCCAGCAAGCCCGGTGCCCGCGACAAGATGTAGGTGCCGCCGACATCAGGGATGAGGCCGATGCCGACCTCGGGCATCGCGATCTTGGACCGATCGGTGACGACGCGGACGTTGCCGTGGGCCGATACCCCGACGCCACCGCCCATCACGATGCCGTCCATGATCGCGACGTACGGCTTGGGGTAGCTGCCGATCTTGGCGTTGAGCCGGTACTCGTCCCACCAGAACTGCCGCACCTCGGCGCCGCCGGCCTTGGCGCTCTCGTAGACCGCCACCACGTCACCGCCGGCACACAGCCCGCGCTCACCTGCGCCGTCGAGCACCACGGCGGTGATCGCCGGATCGCCCGCCCAGTCGGTGAGCACCGTGTCGAGCACGGTGACCATGTGGTGGGTCAGGGAGTTGATGGCCTTGGGGCGATTGAGCGTCACGCGGCCGACGCGGCCGTCGACCCTGGTGAGGATCTCGTCGGAAACAGCCGTCACGGCAGCGCGGTCCTTGTCGTCGAAAGGTCGAAAGGTTGGATGTCCTAGTTTTACCACCCAGCCCAGTCGGATCCAGATCGAGACCCCACCACAGTCGCCTCACAGGTAAGGTCGGGCTTTGTACGGTCGGGATACGTCGGGAAGTTCGAAAGATTTCTGGGAACCTGGCCGTCGCGCCGTTCGTTGACGGTGCGTTCACTCGATTTCCAGGAGAGGATCCGACGGTGCGGGAGACCAGCAACCCGATATTTCGCTCGCTGCCCAAGCAGCAGGGCGGATATGCACAGTTCGGTAGCGGCGTAGCCGGTGCCCAGCAGGTGGCTTACCAGGCCGACCCCTACACCACGCAGCATCCGCCGCAGACCGGTGTCTCGCGGCCCATGACGATCGATGACGTCGTCACCAAGACCGGCATCACCCTCGGCGTGCTGTCGATCGTCGCCGTCGTCTCGTACTTCCTGGTGGCGTCCAACCTGGCGCTGGCGATGCCGTTCACCCTGATCGGCTCGCTCGGCGGCCTGGCCCTGGTGCTGGTGGCGACCTTCGGCCGCAAGCAGGACAACCCGGCCATCGTGCTGAGCTACGCCGCGCTCGAGGGCCTGTTCCTCGGCGCGATCTCATTCGTGCTGGCCAACGTCGTGGTGTCTGGCGCCAACGCCGGTGCACTGATCGGTCAGGCCATCCTGGGCACGATCGGCGTCTTCTTCGGCATGCTCGTCGTCTACAAGACCGGTGCCATCCGCGTCACCCCGAAGTTCACCCGCATGCTCGTCGCGGGCATGGTCGGCGTGCTGGTGCTCATGCTCGGCAACTTCGTCCTGTCGATGTTCGGCGTCGGTGGCGGCGACGGCATGGGCCTGCGCTCCGGCGGCACGATCGCGATCATCTTCTCCCTGGTGTGCATCGCGCTGGCGGCCTTCAGCTTCCTGCTCGACTTCGACGCCGCTGATCAGATGATCCGCGCCGGCGCACCGGAGAAGGCGGCCTGGGGTGTGGCCCTCGGCCTGACCGTCACGCTGGTGTGGCTGTACTTGGAGATCCTGCGTCTGCTCAGTTACTTCCAGCAGCGCTAGCTTTGCCCACGCACAAAGCCCCGGCCCCTTCTATAGAGGCTGGGGCTTTGTCGTAGGTGGGCGCGGGCTCATCGGTTCTGCTCACAGATCGGGTTTTGTCCCCAGCAGGTCGCTCTGTGAGCAGAACGGATGACCGGTCCGCGCGATGGTGGGCCGGTGACGAGCACTGCGCCATTCATCGGAAGTGAGGCCGTCGACGCCGGGCTGGTCGGCAAACATCTGCTACGAACCCGGTACACCGCCGTATTTCCCGACGTCTATGCGCCCAAAGGTGTTGAGCTGACGTTGCGCGAGCGTGCGAAGGCGGCATGGCTGTGGTCGCACCGGCAGGGGATTGTGATGGGGCTGACGGCGGCGGGACTGCATGGCAGCCAGTGGCTTGATGACGATCTACCCGTCGAGCTGATGTGGCTCAATGCCCGTCCACCCCAAGGCATCACAACGCACTACCTCCGCATGCACTGTGACGAGTACGTCGAGATGGACAACCTGCTTGTCACAACTCCCGCGCGCACAGCCTTCGACATCGGGCGCCGTCGTCCAGCACGCGTAGCCGTCGCGCGGATGGATGCCCTGTTCAGGGCCACCGGTGTCAGTGTCGAGGAGGTGGCAGCCGTTGCTGGGAAACACCGGGGCGCGCCGGGCCTAAGACAGCTCGAGACAGTCTTGAGATGGGTAGACCCCGGTGCGCAGTCACCAAAGGAGAGCTGGCTTCGCATGATTCTGGTCGAAGCCGGGCTGCCTCGTCCTCGTACGCAGATCCCGGTGCGGCGCCCAGAAGGAGGCTGGTCAAGCTATTACCTCGACATGGGCTGGGAGGACATGAAAGTCGCGGTCGAATACGACGGCGAGCATCACCGCACCGACCGCCGTCAATACGCAAAGGACTCGCGCCGCAAGGAGGAACTGGAGTCGCTGGGCTGGATCGTGATCCGTGTACTCGTCGGCGACACGGCAGCCGACATCGTGCGGCGGGTGCGCGCTGCCCTGGCCCGGCGTGCATCGATTCTGCGGTGAGAGCGCGAAATCCTCGGAAAAGGACGCTCTCACCGCAGAATCGTTGGGGGTTCCTAGGAGAGCCGCTCGATGACCATGGCCATACCCTGGCCGCCGCCGACGCACATCGTCTCGATGCCGTACGTCTTGTCGTAGGTCTGCAGGTTGTTCAGCAGCGTGGCGGTGATCCGGGCGCCCGTCATACCGAACGGATGCCCCAGCGCGATCGCGCCGCCGGAGACGTTGAGCTTGTCTTCATCCATCCCCAGCGCCCGAGCCGAGCCGAGCACCTGAACGGCGAACGCCTCGTTGATCTCGTAAAGGTCGATATCGGAGATCGACAGCTTCGCATTGGCCAGCGCCTTCTTGACGGCCTCGATCGGGCCCAGGCCCATGATCTCCGGCGAGAGGCCGGAAACACCGGTGGACACCACGCGCGCCAGCGGGGTCAGGCCCAGCTCCTTGGCCTTGGTGTCGGAGACGATGACCAGCGCGGCCGCGCCGTCGTTGAGCGGGCACGCGTTGCCTGCGGTGATCGTGCCGTTGGGCCGGAACACCGGCTTGAGCTGGCTGATCTTCTCGTAGCTGGTCCCCGCGCGGGGACCGTCATCGGTCGAGACGACGGTCCCGTCGGGCAGCGTGACGGGCACGATCTCGCGCTCGAAGAAGCCGCTCTTGATGGCCTCCTCGGCACGGTTCTGCGACCGCACACCCCAGTGGTCCTGGTCCTCCCGGCTGATCCCGGTGAAGAGTGCGACGTTCTCGGCGGTCTGGCCCATCGCGATGTAGACGTCAGGAATCAGGCCGTCGGCACGCGGATCGTGCCACTCGTCGGCACCGGCCGCGGCGGCCTCCGAGCGTGCCTGAGCGTCAGCGAACAGCGCGTTCTTGGTGTCCGGCCACCCGTCGGCGTTGCCCTTGACGAACCGCGACACGGTCTCCACACCCGCCGAGATGAACGCATGGCCCTCGCCGGCCTTGATCGCGTGGAATGCCATCCGAGTGGTCTGCAGCGACGACGAGCAATACCGGTTGACCGTGGTGCCCGGCATAAAGTCGTAGCCCAGCTCCACGGCCACGGCGCGGCCGATATTGAAGCCGGACTCGCCGCCGGGCTGACCGCAACCCATGATCAGGTCGTCGATCTCCTTCGGATCCAGCGAAGGCACCTTGTCCAGGGCGGCGCGCACCATCTGGGCGGCAAGATCGTCGGGTCGGATATCGACCAACGAGCCCTTCATCGCGCGGCCGATCGGCGAGCGGGCAGTGGAAACGATGACGGCTTCGGGCATGACAAGGCTCCTTGGGAGTGCGGCAACTGCACACGAACTTAGCTCGCGGGTACCACGATCGGTGCGGGCACCCCGGTGGTACGCCGGCGGAACAGCCGGGTGATCGGCGCCAGACGGGTACTGACATTCCAGCTCTGCGAGGGCGTGATCCACGGCAGGTCCGGCACGGTCGCGCCCGTCCACTCGCCGAGTTCGTGGCACAGGGCGGGCAGCAACTGGTTGGCCGCCAACGCGTAGCCGGCCGCCGACGGGTGGAACTTGTCGTCGGAGAACATCAACTCCGGAGTCTCGAGGAAGTTCGGCGTCAGCAGATCGGCTAGCGGCACCGGCACACCGCCCGCGGCCCGCACCGCGGTGGCCTGCACGCGGGCCAGGTGCAGTCCGCGGGATCGCGCGGTGTAGCGCAGCGGCTGCGGAATGGCGGTGATGACGCCGAAGTCCGGGCAGGTGCCGACGACGACGACCGCGCCGGAGGCGCGCAGCCGCTTGACCGCGGCACCGAGCCGGTTGGCTGATGGCCCGATGCCGTTGAGTGCGGTGATGTCATTGGCGCCGATCATGATCACCGCGGCATCCGGCGGGGGACCGGCCACGAACATGGCGTCCACCTGACCCGACAGCCCCTTGGACGTCGCGCCGACGATGGCCTTAGTCGACAATCGGATCAGCTTGCCGGACTCCTCGGCCAGCCCCCGCGCGATCAGCACGCCGGGCACCTCGTCGGCGTCGCGGCAGCCGTAACCGGTGGCCGTCGAGTCGCCGAACACCATCATGTGCAGGTCATAGGGGACATCGCGGTCCCACTTGCGGACCGGCCCACCGCCGGGGGCGTAGACGCCGTCTGCGCGCGGCGGGACGTCCCAGGCCTTCGGGATCACGGTTCGAGCCTGGGCTGCCTGTTCATTGAGCAGAGTCCGGGCACCTAGCACAGCTGTGCCGGTGGAGGCGAGTACTCCCGCCACCCCCAACACCACCGTTGACCGACGCGGCCCGCGCATGTCCACCCGGCCAGTTTAGGTGCCGACACCCCCGCAAACCGGTCCTGACAGTGGCCCCGCGATTACGGACAGGTATCACTTCCGGTAAGAAAACAAATCGTTAGTTGTTGTATCTATCGAAGCTGTCAAGCTAAGTTACCGGGGTTCGCTGGTGGGTCCCGGGGACACGTATCTACAACGGCGTAGGGAGTGTTGACGATGACCGCACCCAGTAAGGTCCGGGCTTCTTCGCCCCATCGAACTCATGCCGGTAGCGGGCCTGACACAGTGCAGCGCCCGCGCCGCTATCCGGTTTCCGACGGCGCACCCGTCGAGGTCGTCGAGGACGGCCCGAGCATCGCCGCGCGGCTGGTGTCCATGGGCACCCGCGCCACGATGTGGCCCACCTTGGCTGTGCTGAGCCACGTGCCGCACTGGCCGTGGCCGTTCGGTCTGGTGGATTTCGTCGCCCGCGCGGTCCTGCCGACGCCGGGCACCGTGCGCGCCACCGTCGGCCTGCCCAATGCCTCGGCGCAACTGGTCCGTGCCCCCGGTGTGCTGCCCGCCGACGGCCGTCGCCGCATCGTGCTCTACATGCACGGCGGGGCGTTCCTCACGTGCGGTGTCAATTCGCACAGCCGGATTTCAACGTCGTTGTCCAAGTACGCCGATTCGCCGGTGCTGGTGGTCGACTACCGGCTCATTCCCAAGCACTCCATCGGCAACGCCCTCGACGACTGCTACGACGCCTACCAGTGGCTGCGGCTGCGCGGCTACGAGCCGGACCAGATCGTGCTCGCCGGCGACTCCGCCGGTGGGTACCTGTCGCTGGCGCTGGCGCAGCGGTTGCAGGCCGAGGGGGAGGAGCCCGCCGCGCTCGTCGCGATCTCGCCGCTGCTTCAACTCGACCACGGTCCCAAGCTCAGCCATCCGAACATCCACACCGATGCGATGTTCCCGCCCAAGGCATTTGACGCTCTGGTGGCCCTGGTGGCCCGCGCAGCCGCGAAGAACATCGTCGACGGCGAACCCGAGGGCGCCTACGAACCGCTCGATCACATCGAGCCCGGCCTGCCCCGCACCCTCATTCACGTCTCGGGCTCCGAGGTGCTGCTGCACGATGCCCGGCTGGCGGCGCGCGCGTTGGCCGCCGCGGGCGTGCCGACCGAGGTGCGGGTGTGGCCCGGCCAGATCCACGACTTCCAACTCGCCGCCCCGCTGATTCCGGAGGCGACGCGATCGCTGCGCCAGATCGGTGAATACATCCGCGAGGCCACCGGCTGAGCGCACTTCGGTGCGGGCCTGACACCATGTAGGTATGCGTATCGCGCCGCACATCAGCGAGCTGATCGGCAACACCCCGCTGGTTCGACTCAACTCCGTTGTGCCCGAGGGGTCGGGATTGGTCGCGGCCAAGATCGAATACCTCAACCCGGGGTCCAGTTCCAAGGACCGCATTGCGGTCAAGATGATCGACGCCGCCGAGGCCAGCGGCGAGCTCAAGCCTGGCGGCACCATCGTCGAACCCACCTCCGGCAACACCGGCGTCGGCCTGGCGCTGGTCGCGCAGCGCCGCGGCTACAAGTGCGTGTTTGTTTGCCCGGACAAGGTCAGTGAGGACAAGCGCAACGTCCTGCGCGCCTATGGCGCCGACGTCGTCGTCTGCCCCACCGCGGTGGCACCGGACCACCCGGACAGCTACTACAGCGTCTCCAACCGGTTGGTCACCGAGATCGAGGGCGCCTGGAAGCCCGATCAGTACTCCAACCCCAACGGGCCGGCCAGCCACTACGAGACCACCGGTCCGGAGATCTGGGCGGACACCGACGGCAAGATCACCCACTTCGTGGCGGGCGTAGGCACCGGCGGCACCATCACCGGCACCGGCCGCTACCTCAAGGAGGTGTCCGGCGGGAAGGTCAAGATCATCGGCGCCGACCCCGAGGGATCGGTGTACTCCGGCGGCACCGGGCGGCCCTACCTGGTCGAGGGCGTGGGCGAGGATTTCTGGCCGTCGGCCTATGACCCGGCGGTCGCCGACGAGATCATCGCCGTCTCTGATGCCGATTCGTTCGACATGACGCGCCGGCTCGCCCGCGAGGAGGCGCTGCTGGTCGGCGGCTCGTGCGGTATGGCGGTGGTCGCCGCACTGAAGGTGGCCAAGGAGGCCGGGCCCGATTCACTCGTGGTGGTCTTGCTGCCCGACGGCGGACGTGGCTACCTGTCCAAGATATTCAACGACGCGTGGATGTCGTCCTACGGCTTCCTGCGCACGCCGCTGGACGAGTCGGTACCCGAACCCGTCGTCGCCGATGTGCTGCGCGGGAAGTCCGGGGAGCTGCCCGACCTGGTGCACACCCACCCGTCGGAGACGGTGCGCGACGCGATCGGGATCCTGCGCGAGTACGGCGTCTCCCAGATGCCCGTCGTCGGCGCCGAACCGCCGGTGATGGCCGGGGAGGTCGCCGGCAGCGTGTCCGAGCGCGAGCTGCTCTCGGCGGTGTTCGAGGGCCGGGCCAAGCTGGCCGACGCGGTGGCATTGCACATGGGCCCGCCGCTGCCCCTCATCGGCGGCGGCGAGCTGGTGAGCGCGGCGGCCAAGTCGCTTCGGGAATGGGACGCGTTGATGGTCGTCGAGGAGGGCAAGCCCGTCGGCGTCATCACCCGCCACGACCTTCTGGGCTTCCTTTCGGAGGGCCCGCGCCGCCGCTGACCTGCTGTGTAGCCCGCAGATGAACATTGCGCTTTGAGGGGATGCGCAGCAACTTCTCAGGTAGATTCGTTGCCGCTTTACCTCAGCTAATACCTCTGCTGGAAGGCGCCATGACCGAACAACCACCTGGCCCCCCGCCTGGGAACTATCCGCCTCCTCCGCCGCCCCCTGGGGGCTTCCCGCCGCCGTCCGGTGGTGGCTATCCGCCACCACCGCCGGGTGGTGGCTATCCGCCTCCTCCGCCGCCGCAGGGTGGGTACGCACCCCCGCCTCCCGGTGCCGGGTTCGGAGCGCCGCCGCTGCCAGGGCAACCCCTGGGTCAACTGCCGCAGACCGCCTACACGTCGTGGGTCACCCGAGCTGTGGCGTGGATCATCGACTACATCCCGTACATGATCGTCGTGGGTATCGGCTACGGCATCGAGGCCGCCACTCAGGAGACTGCGTGCGTCACCGACAGCTCCGAGTACAACCTCGGGGAGTTCTGTGCCACGGGAAATTCGACGCTGGGCGTCGCGGCGTTCAGTCTGAGCGTGCTCGTCGGCCTCGCGTACCTGTTGTGGAACTACGGATACAAGCAGGGCACCACCGGTTCGAGCATCGGCAAGTCGATCATGAAGTTCAAGGTGGTCAGCGAGAAGACCGGTCAACCGATCGGCTTCGGTCTGTCGATCGTGCGGCAGCTGGCACATATCGTCGACGCGATCATCTGCTACATCGGTTACCTGTTCCCGCTGTGGGACGCTAAGCGGCAGACACTTGCCGACAAGATCATGACCACCGTTTGTCTACCCCTATAACCGAAGGACACGATGACGCAACCGCCTGAACCGCCCGGGAACTTCCCCCCGCCGCCTGGGGGCTACCCGCCGCCGCAGCAGCCCGGTGGCTACCCGCCGCCGCAGCAGCCCGGGAATTACCCGCCGCCGGGGAACTACCCCCCGCCTGGGGGCTACCCGCCGCCGCAACAGCCCGGCAGCTACCCACCGCCGGGGAGTTACCCGCCACCTCCGCCGGGCAACTATCCGCCGCCGCCGCCCGGGAACTACGCGCCGCCGCCGCCCGGTTACGGACCGCCCACCGGGCCGCAGGTGAGCATCGGTGAGGCCTTCTCGTGGGCCTGGGGCCAGTTCTCCAAGAACGCTGTCCCGCTGCTGGTCGCCACGCTGGTGCTCGGTGTCATCGTCGGCGGCCTGAGCGGCATCCTGTCGGCTGTCCTCAGTGCCATGTCGCCCGACACCGCCACGGTCTATGAGTCCGACGGTTCGAGCTTCAGTTACTCGTCCGGCATGGAGTTGGGTGCCGGCGGCACCGTCGTGCTCATCATCGGGGGCATCGCACTCCTGGTCGTGGCGGGCGCGATCGCGTCGGCGTATGTCGGCGGCCTGCTGGACATCGCCAACGGGCACAAGGTGAGCGTCGGCTCGTTCTTCAAGCCGCGCAATGTCGCCAACGTGGTCCTGACCACCGTGATCGTGGGAATCCTGTCGGCGATCGGCAACTTCCTGTGCGTCATCCCCGGCCTGATCGTGTCGGTCTTCACGATGTTCGCGATCGTGGCGGTCGTCGACCGCAACCTCTCTGCGATCAACGGGATCAAATTCAGCTTCGACATCGTCAAGTCCAACTTCGGACCGGCGATCCTGGCGTGGCTCGTCGCCATCGCCATCACCCTGGTCGGGGCACTGTTGTGCGGTATCGGTTTGATCGTCGCAGTTCCGGTGGCGTATCTCTTCGAGATCTTCGTCTACCGGCGGCTGACCGGCGGCGAGGTCGCACCGGTTCCGGCGTAGCCATCTGAGGTCTGAACGGAAAAGGCGCTCACCGCCCGCGGTGAGCGCCTTTTCTCATGCCGATAGGCTCCATGGCGATGAGTGAGCAGCGCAGCGCCGCCGACCGGCACAGGGCACAGGGTTTCGCGACCAAAGCCATCCACGCCGGTTACCGGCCGGACCCCGCGACCGGTGCGGTCAATGCGCCGATCTACGCCAGCAGCACCTTCGCCCAGGACGGTGTGGGCGGCCTGCGCGGCGGGTTCGAATACGCCCGCACCGGCAACCCCACCCGCGCCGCGCTGGAGGCGGTGCTGGCTGCGGTCGAGGACGGCACCTTCGGGCGCGCGTTCAGTTCCGGCATGGCCGCCACCGACTGTGCCCTGCGCGCTGTCCTGCGACCCGGTGACCACCTGGTGATCCCCGACGACGCCTACGGCGGCACGTTCCGGCTCATCGACAAGGTGTTCAGCCAGTGGGGCGTCGAGCACACGCCGGTGCCGCTGTCGGATCTCGACGCGGTGCGCGCGGCGATCACCAGCCGGACCCGCCTGATCTGGGTGGAGACACCGACCAACCCGCTGCTGTCGATCGCCGACATCGCCGGGATCGCCCAGATCGCCTCTGCCGCTGGGTTGAAGGTGTTGGTGGACAACACCTTTGCGTCCCCCGCGCTGCAGCAGCCGCTGTCCCTGGGCGCCGACATCGTGCTGCACTCGACGACGAAGTACATCGGCGGGCACTCCGACGTGGTCGGTGGCGCACTGGTGACCAACGACGAGGAACTGGACACCAAGTTCGCGTTCCTGCAGAACGGCGCCGGCGGTGTGCCGGGCCCGTTCGACGCCTACCTGACCATGCGCGGCCTCAAGACGTTGGAACTGCGGATGCAGCGGCACAGCGCGAACGCCGCGCAGGTCGCCGAATTCCTCGTCGGCCATGCCGCGGTGAGTCAGGTGCTCTACCCGGGCCTGCCGAGCCATCCGGGCCACGAGGTCGCCGCCCGACAGATGCGTGGATTCGGCGGCATGGTCTCGGTACGGATGCGTGGCGGTGCCGATGCGGCACGCCGGTTGTGCTCGCGCACAGAGGTTTTCATCCTCGCGGAATCCCTCGGTGGGGTCGAGTCGCTGATCGAGCATCCGGGTGCGATGACCCACGCCTCGACGGCGGGCTCGCAACTGGAGGTGCCCGACGACCTCGTCCGGCTCTCGGTCGGCATCGAAGACCCGGCCGATCTGCTGGGCGACCTCGAACAGGCCCTAAGCTAACGCGGCCCGGATCGCGGCCGTCGTCACCGCAAGATTGACGTCGGCCATCTGAGCGTCGTCAACCCATGTGCCGCTGGCGATTTCGCTTGCCCGGCCGACAACCCACTGCCAGCCGCGCTCGTTGAGGGACAGCAGGCCGCCCAGTGCGTTCACCGTATGCAACAGCGAGATGATGCTCGCGGTCTGCGGATCGGGCCGCTGCCCGTCGAACAGCGCCGCCAACAGGGCCGAGCGCGCCCGGTCCACCCGGGCACGGTTGGCCATCGGCCAGGCATAGTCGTTGCGGCGGAACCGATGTGAGGACAGCTGCACCTGATGCAGCTGCCCGGTGCGCAGCAGTTGGTCGAGCACATCGTCCTCGGCGCGCTTGCGGAGCTTGGCGATCGCCTGGGCTGGGGTCATCGGCGCCTGCAGCAGCAGTGACAGGGCCGGGCGCACCACCGGATCCGCAGGGGGAGGGCCGGCCAGCGCGACCAGCCGATCGGAGTCCACCGGCTCCTGCGGCAACGCGGGCCGGATCCGGCACTCGTAGGCCAAATCCAGCAGTACCGCGGCGGCCATCAGCCGCTGCAGAGTGCCGCGTTCGATTGCGGGCTGGGCTGCGGCGTTGTCGAGAAGCAGCAGCAGCAGGTCTTCGGCGATGCGTGCCACGCGTCGGCGAACTAGCCCTGGTAGGGCTCCGCGCTGACCAGCGACACCTTGACGATGTTGCCGTTGGGCACGGTGTAGGACCGCGTCTCGCCGACCTTGGCGTTGAGCAGCGAGGCGCCCAGCGGAGAGTTGGGGGAGTAGACCTCGAGCTTGTCGTGATCGATGCCATCCTGGCGGGTGGCGATCAGGAAGGTCTCGGTGTCGGACTCGTCGCCGTTGTAATAGACCGTGACGACCGAGCCGGGCAGGGCCACGCCGGACACCTTGGGGGCCTCGCCCACCTTGGCCGTCGTCAGCAGCTCCTGCAGCTGGCGGATGCGCGCCTCTTCCTGGCCCTGCTGCTCGCGGGCAGCGTGGTAGCCGCCGTTCTCGCGCAGGTCGCCCTCTTCGCGCCGGTCGTTGATCTCGGCGGCGATGATCGGACGATTGGCGATCAGCTGATCGAGCTCGCCCTTGAGCCGGTCGTATGACTCCTGAGTCAGCCAGGTCACCTGGGTATCGGTCATCTCGTCGTGCTCCTCATTCGTTATTTCCGCGGCTAGCGGTGCAGTCTGTCTGTCGCTGCCGGGAACATGCGGGCAGTCCCGCGTGTATTGCCTCCGAAGAGCTGCGTATAAACGCGCTAATGAAGCAATACACGGCTCCCAGCAGGAACCGTGTATCGACCAAGTCTACCACCGAGGCGACTCACAGCTTTCAAAAATTCGCAGTTCGCCGTTAGCGCGCAAGCCATCGGCGCGACGCCTCGACCAGGAGAACCTACGGGCTGACCAGGTAGGACGGCACGTCCATGCCGCAGCCGTAGATGTCGCCGACGTACGGCGGCTTGTAGGACCTGACCGTGGCCGTCACCTGCACCGTCTTCTGCTCCGACGGCGCCACCAGGATTTCGCGCCGGCCGGTTTCGGAACCGTCGCGCGAACGCACCCGCACGATGCAGTGCGCGGGCCGCGACGGGTCCTTTCGAGTCACGCTGATCGTGACCGACACCGTTTGGCTGTCCAGGACCTCGTAGGCCGCCATGGTGCCCTCGACGTCATTGCCCTCGAAGCGCTGGTAGCCGACGGCCGCGACGACGATTCCCAGGGCCAGGGCCACCACGCCCAGCACAATGGCCAGCCAGCGCCGCGTGCCGGGTGCCATCCGCTGCCGGCCGTACCTCGACTCCAGCTTGGTGCGGCTCTCGGTCATGGTGTCGAGTGCAACTCTCGTCAGCGGGCTTGATTACGGGTATGCATGCCCCGGATGGAACTATTGGACTATAGGGCGTGCTGTCGGTGTTGCAGCAGTACGCAGGGTGCAGCAGTACGCGAGAGCAAATCGAGGGAGACGTGACCGAACTGCGGTTGATGGCCGTTCACGCCCACCCGGACGACGAGTCCAGCAAGGGTGCGGCGACCTTGGCGCGCTACGCAAATGAAGGCCACCGGGTGCTGGTGGTGACGCTGACTGGCGGGGAGCGCGGCGACATCCTCAACCCGGCGATGGATCTGCCGGAGGTGCGTGGCCGCATCGCCGACGTCCGCCGCGACGAGATGGCCAAGGCCGCCGAGATTCTCGGCGTCGAGCACCGGTGGTTGGGATTCGTCGACTCCGGACTTCCCGAGGGCGACCCGCTGCCGCCGCTGCCGGAGGGCTGCTTCGCGGATGTGCCGCTGGAAGAACCCGTTGCCGAGCTGGTCAAGCTCATCAGGGACTTCCGCCCCCACGTCATGACCACCTATGACGAGAACGGTGGCTATCCGCACCCGGATCACATTCGCTGCCACCAGGTTTCGGTCGCCGCCTACGAGGCGGCGGCCGATCACCGGTTGCATCCCGACGCCGGGGATCCGTGGAGTGTCAGCAAGCTGTACTACAACCACGGCTTCCTGCGTGCGCGCCTGCAGATGTTGCAGGACGAGTTCGCCAAGAACGGCCAGGAGGGCCCGTTCGCGAAGTGGCTGGAGAGCTGGGACCCGGAGATCGACGTGCACGCCGGGCGGGTGACCACCCGCGTTCCATGCTCGGACTACTTCCACGTCCGCGACGAGGCGCTCAAGGCGCACGCCACCCAGATCGACCCCTCCGGGTTCTTCTTCGCGACACCCATAGAGTGGCAGCAGCGGTTGTGGCCCACCGAGGAGTTCGAACTGGCTCGCTCACGGGTGCCCGCGACCCTGCCCGAGGAAGACCTGTTCGCCGGAATCGAGATATTCGAGTGATTGACCTGTTGACCACGGCGGTATCGGTGCTCGCCGATCCGCCGAAGAACTCCGGGCCGGATTTCGGCAAGGCCAGTCCGCTGGGTCTGCTGGTCGTGGTGTTGCTGCTGATCGGCGTGTTCATCCTGGTCTGGTCGATGAACCGGCACCTCAAGAAGCTGCCGAAGAGCTTCGACGATGAGCCGGTGGAGTCGGCAGCCGAGGACGCCGAACCCGAGGCGCAGGCAGAGACCGGGAAGTCCGCCAGTGAGTCCAGCGGGTAACACCCTGGGTGGGGCCACCAGCCCCTACCTGCGCCAGCACGCCGACAATCCGGTGCACTGGCAGCAGTGGGGCCCCGAGGCCCTCGAGGACGCCGCCCGCCGCGACGTTCCGATCCTGCTGTCCATCGGTTATGCCGCCTGCCACTGGTGCCACGTGATGGCCCATGAGTCCTTCGAGGACCACGAGGTGGCCGCGGCGGCCAACGCCGACTTCGTCTGCATCAAGGTCGACCGCGAGGAACGTCCCGACCTCGACGCGGTGTACATGAACGCCACCATGGCCATGACCGGTCAGGGTGGCTGGCCGATGACGTGTTTCCTGACCCCGGACGGCAGGCCGTTCTTCTGCGGCACCTACTACCCCAAGGCGCAGTTCCTGCAGCTGCTGGCCGCGGTCGCCGATACCTGGCGCACCCAGCGCGACGACGTCGAGCAGGCCTCTGATCAGGTCGCCGGTGAACTGCGGCGGATGGCCGCAGGCCTGCCCGGCGGCGGTCCGGACATCAACCCGGCGCTGTGCGACCACGCCGTCGAGGTGATCCTGCGCGACGAGGACGTCGACCGCGGCGGCTTCGGGCAGGCGCCGAAATTCCCGCCCTCGGCGCTGCTCGAGGCGCTGCTGCGCAACCACGAGCGCACCGGTTCGCCGGAAGCACTGGCTGCGGTGGCCCGCACCGCGGTGGCTATGGCGCGCGGCGGGATCTACGACCAGCTGGCCGGCGGCTTCGCGCGCTACAGCGTGGACCCCGACTGGGTGGTGCCGCACTTCGAGAAGATGCTCTACGACAACGCGCTGCTGCTGCGCGCCTACGCGCATTGGGCGCGACGCACGGGTGACCCGCTAGCCCGCCGGGTCACGGCGCAGACGGCAGCGTTCCTGATCAACGACCTGGCCGAGGGCGACATGTTCACCTCGTCGCTGGACGCCGATGCCGCGGGCTCGGAAGGCTCCACTTACGTGTGGACGCCTGCACAGCTGGCCGAGGTGCTCGGTGCGGACGACGGAGCTTGGGCTGCAACGGTTTTCAACGTTACCGAGCAGGGGACGTTCGAGCATGGCGCGTCGGTGCTGCAGCTGCTGTCGGATCCCGACGACGTCGATCGCTTCGACCGGGTGCGCGCCGCCCTGCTGGCCGCGCGGGCGAGCCGGGTGCAGCCGCCGCGCGACGACAAGATCGTGACGGCCTGGAACGGTCTTGCGATCACCGCGTTGGCCGAAGCCAGTGTGGCCCTTGATGATCCGAGCCTGCTGGAGGCCGCACTGCGGTGTGCTGAGGCGATCGTGGACCTGCACATCGTCGACGGGCGGCTGCGGCGGGCCAGCCTGGGCGGCGTGGCCGGTGACAGCGCGGCCATCCTCGAAGACCATGCCGCGCTGGCGGCCGGGCTGCTGAGCCTCTACCAGCTGACCGCCGACCAGTCCTGGCTGACGACCGCCGCGGAGCTGATCAGCCTGGCGCTGCGGCATTTCGCCGACCCGGACCGGCCGGGCCGCTGGTTCGACAGCGCCGATGACGCCGAGGCGCTGATGGTGCGTCCCGCCGACCCGCTCGACGGTGCGACACCTGCGGGGGCGTCGTTGATCGCCGAGGCGCTGCTGACCATCGGGCACATGGTCGACGGCGACTGGGCGGCCCGCTACGGCGACGCCGCCGCGGGCACACTGCTGGCGCACTCGCCGCTGCTGGCCAAGGCGCCCCGCTCGGCCGGGCACTGGCTGGCTGTGGCCGAGGCGGCCGTGCGCGGTCCGTTGCAGGTGGCCGTCTCGTGTGAGTCGCCGGATTCGGCTCTGCTGGCCGCCGCCCGGCAGGTCGCACCCGGCGGGACGATCGTCGTCGGCGGTGCGGTGGACTCGTCGCCGCTGCTGGCCGGACGGGACCGGGTGCGCGGCGCCGACGCGGCCTATGTGTGCCGCGGCAGGGTGTGCGATCTACCGGTGACAACTGCCCGGGATCTGTCCGAAGCGCTGGGCGTGTCCGTGTAGCGTTCCGGC
This sequence comes from Mycobacterium sp. NBC_00419, assembly GCF_036023875.1. Classification (NCBI taxonomy): domain Bacteria; kingdom Bacillati; phylum Actinomycetota; class Actinomycetes; order Mycobacteriales; family Mycobacteriaceae; genus Mycobacterium; species Mycobacterium sp. NBC_00419. The sequence goes on along the minus strand of NZ_CP107931.1, from coordinate 1,649,003 downwards.
CATGCCGAGTGCCGAGCAGATCACCCAGACCGTCCATCAGTACCTCGATGCCGTCGCCAAGGGCGACGCCGACACCATCGCGACGCTGTACGCCGCGGATGCCACCGTCGAGGATCCGGTCGGCGGCGAGGTGCACATCGGCCGCCAGGCCATCCGCGCCTTCTACACCGCGGTCGAAAACGCCAGCAGCCAAGCCGATATCGAGACGCTGCGGGTGCTCGGCCATGAGGCGGCGTTCTACTGGACGTTGGCCATCCACGGCATGAAGATCAGCATCATCAGCGTGATGACGTTCGACGCCGAGGCCAAGATCGCCTCGATGAAGGCCTACTGGGGCCCGGAGAACATCAGCACCAGTTAGTTAGAAGACGGCGAACCACATCGCGATGTAGTGGCAGATCGCCGCCACCGCGGTGCAGGCGTGGAAGAACTCGTGGTGGCCGAACGTCGTCGGCCACGGGTTGGGCCACTTCAGTGCGTAGAGCACACCGCCGATGCTGTACAGGGCGCCGCCGACGATCAGCAGCACCATCGCCGTGACCCCGGCACCGTTCATGATCGGCACGATGAACCAGACCGCGACCCAGCCCAGCAGCAGGTAGAGCGGAACCCCGACCCACCGCGGGGCCGAGGGCCAGAAGCACTTCAGCAGCACACCGGCCGCCGCCCCGCTCCACACGATCGTGAGCAGAACGGCGCCGCTGCGTTCCGGCAACGCCAGCATGGCAAACGGTGTGTAGCTGCCGGCGATGAAGATGAAGATCATCGAATGGTCGAGGCGCTTCATCCACTTGCGCGCGTTCGGTGAAGTCCAGTTCACCCGGTGATACGTGCCGCTGACGGTGAACATCGCCACGATCGTCAGCGTGTAGATCAGCGTGGCGACGCCCGCGCGGGTGGACTCCAACGACCACGACACCGAGACCAGGGCTGCGCCGGCGATCGCCGCGATCACGGCGGCGTAGACGTGAATCCAGCCGCGTAATCGCGGCTTTCCGAGGAATTCGACGGCGGCGTCGACGACGGCTTCGGGGAAGTCCTCGGCGTCCGACGATTGGGAACGGCGGGGATCGGTGGTGTCGACTCCTGCGGTCATGTCACCTCCATTGCGCGCGGGGGCACGTGCTGCTCACAGTAGTCTGGTTGGTCGTGGACATCATTCCGCCTCGCCTCAAAGAACCGGCTTACCGGCTCTACGAGATGCGGCTGCGCCAGGAGCTCGCGCGCTCGAAGTCCGAGCTACCGCGGCATATCGCCGTGCTGTGCGACGGCAACCGGCGCTGGGCTCGTGACGCTGGTCACGACGACGTCAGCATCGGCTACCGGATGGGCGCGGCGAAGATCGCCGAGATGCTGCGCTGGTGCGCCGACGCCGGCATCGAGATGGCCACCGTGTACCTGCTGTCCACCGAGAACCTGCAGCGCGACCCGGGCGAGCTGGCCGCCCTCATCGAGATCATCACCGACGTCGTCGAGGAGATCTGCGCGCCGACCAACCGCTGGAGCGTCCGGACCGTCGGTGATCTGGAGTTGCTCGGCGAGGAACCCGCCCGCCGGCTGCGTGACGCGGTGGACTCCACCGCCGGCCTTCCGCCGTCCTCGTTCCATGTCAACGTCGCTGTCGGCTACGGCGGCCGGCAGGAGATCGTCGACGCCGTGCGCGCGCTGCTGAGCAAGGAACTGGCCAATGGCGCCACCGCCGAGCAGCTGATCGAGGCCGTCACCATTGATGGCATCTCGGAGAACCTCTACACCTCCGGGCAGCCCGACCCCGATCTGGTGATCAGGACCTCCGGCGAGCAGCGGCTGTCCGGATTCCTGCTGTGGCAGAGCGCCTACTCGGAGATGTGGTTCACCGACGCGCACTGGCCGGCGTTCCGGCGGGTCGACTTTCTGCGCGCGCTGCGGGATTACAGCCGCCGACACCGGCGCTTCGGGCAGTAGCGCGTGCGACACTGAATCCATGGCTGCGCTCTCGGCGGTGGTCTTCACCCTGAGCTGGTGGCTGGGCTTGTACTTGCTGGCACGGGATTCGCGAAAGCCGGTGCTGGCCTTGGCGGCCGTCGGCCTGTGCGGTTTCGCCGCGGTGGTGGCGCTGGACGCTGTGCGTCTGGTCAGCGTCACCCACTCCGAGCTCCTCAGCCAGATCGAGATATATCTGGTGGCCGTTCCCGGGGTGGCATGGTTCGCGGTCGTACTCGAATTGGCCCGCCCGTCGGACACCTGGCGCAGCCGGGCCACCGAACTGACGCTGATCACGGTGGTCGCCGCGCTGGCGCTGGTCGGCTCCGGGATGGCGGGCAGCGTCGAAGGCCCACTGCGGGCCGGTCATTGGGTGATGTTCGCGGTGATCTCGGCCTCCACGCTCGGGGCGATGGTCGCCGCCGTGCGCCGGCCGTCCCAGCCGGTGCGGGTGGCCGGGGTGGTGGTCGTCGCGACGCTGTTCTTCGCGCTGGGCAATGCGATCCTGGTGATCCCGCTGGGTTTGCTGCCGAGCTGGCTTGCGTTGGCCTCCACCGGTTTTGACGTGCTACTGCTGGGTGTGGCGGTCGCATTGTGGGACGCCTTCGACGAGGGCCAGGCCTTGCGCGCCGACATGCTGCGGTCCTTCGTCGGAACGTCGGTGGTGGCGGTGCTGTTCGGCGGACAGGCGTTGATCGGCATGGCCGTGGTCGGCGGTGGCGGGCCGGAACGGACGGCGCTGACCGTGCTGCTGTTCACCAGCCTGGCGATCGCGATCGCGATCAACGTGCTCGCCGACCCGCTGGCCGGGCTGCTCGACCGGCTGGCGTTCTCCCGCTCGCCGCGACTTGCCGCCCAGCGCGCCGCGCTACGCAGTACCGAGGCGGCGCTGCCGTTGGTGTCGCCCAACCCGCTCGACGGGGTAGCCGAGGACACCTTCGCCCGGCTGACCCGGCGCGCTTTGGGCCACTACGGCGATCTGTCCAAACTCGTCGCGAGTCCGCTCACCCAGCTCCCGGTGATCGACGAGCGGCTGGCTGCGCGCGGCGCACCCGACCAGCCGCTGGAACGGGCCAACGAATTACGTGCCGTGTTGGCCGATCACATCGCCCGGCTCAAGCCACGCGACGGTGGCGAGTTCGGCACCACCGAACACTGGCGCTACTACAACTCGCTGTACTTCCCGTACGTCGTCGGCGTGCGGGCCTACGCCCAGAACGCCACGGCGGCAGGCCTGGACCCGGTGGCCCGCCAGGCCTGGCAGTGGTTCGTCACCGAGGTGCCGCAGCGCTCTTTGCACAACTGGCAGAACGCGGCGGCCCGGTTGATCGCCGCCGACCTGCGCGCGCAGGTGGCGGTGTCGCAGCCCTGACACTGACCTGATTGGTCAGCTCCTCCTCGGGCTCGTTCCTCGCCCGCATCGTCGCTGACCTGCGCTTGGCAGTAGTTGGCAGTGTGAGGCCTCGATCTGGCAGTGACTGCGCAGCAGCCTCGAAGGTGTCCGAACCACCGCTCATCGAGGAGCCGTTGTCATGACCGCCATCGCTACCCGACCACTCTCGGATTCCACTGATTCACTGCTGCGGTTCGCCCTGCGGCTCGATGCCACGCTCACCGGGTTCCTCGGATTGGGCATCGCGGCCATGGCTGATCCGATGGCCCGGCTCACCGGCCTGACCGCCGTCCAGGAGTACGTCATCGGCGCGATGTTCGTGCTCTACGGCCTCGGGGTCTACGCCCTGGCCGCCATGCCCGACGTGCGACGGGTCGGCATCGCCCTGGCGGTGTTCAACACCGTGGGCACGGCCGGCATCGTCGCTATCGCGATGTCGGGTGTGCTGCCCCTGACCTCGGCCGGGGTGGCCGTGACCCTGGCCTGCTCGGCCTACACCGCGGTGTTCGCGGTCCTGCAGTACCTCGGAGTGCGCCGTCTGGCGTGACTCCCGCCCCGCCGGTGTGGGGCGCCGCCGTAGAGGTTTCGGCGGGCCGCCCCGCACCGGCTTTCAATTCCCCACTGAGACCTTCAATTCCCCACTGAGAAAGGAAGATTCATGACGACTCTGACCACTGCTACTCGTTCCGACTCGTTGCTGCGGATGGCCATGCGGGTCGACGCCGTGTGCTCCGGGCTGTGCGGTCTTGCCCTGATCGTGGCGGCCGGGCCGATATCCACGCTCACCGGACTACCGACCGCCGCCGAGTACGCCATCGGCGCTACCTTCCTCGTCTATGCCACGGCGGTGTTCCTGGGCGCCGGACTCGAACGCGTGCGCACCGCGGGCATCATCACCGCGATCGCCAATCTATTGTTCACCGTCGCTGCCGTGGTCGTGGTGCTGGCGCGCCCGGTCGACCTGACCACCGCCGGTGTGGTCGCGGTGATCGCCGGCGGCGTGTACACCCTGGTGTTCGCCGACCTGCAGTACCTCGGGGTACGACGGATCAAGGGCTAGGGAGTGCCGTTCGCGCCGTCGGATCCGGCCGTGCCGGGAGGAAACGCGCCGCCGCCGGGTCCGCCGGTGCCTCCGGTCGCATTATCGTTGGGGGACAACGCGTCTCCGCCATTTCCGCCGTTGCCGCCGTTGGCGCCGGAGATGCCCAGACCGCCTTGGCCGCCGTTGCCGCCGCTGGCGTATCCCGTGCCTGAGGTGCTGGCTGCGCCGCCACCGCCGCCGGTGCCGCCCGTCGTGGTGCCGAGACCACCGATGCCACCCTTGCCGCCGTACGCCGACCCGTCAGAGGTCGAGTTGACGATGATGGCGCTGCCGCCGAGTCCGCCGCTGGAGCCCGCACCACCGAACGAGCTACCAGCCCATCCGCCGGCGCCGCCGAACGCGTCCCCGGTTCCGTTGGTCAATGCGGTACCGCCGGCGCCGCCGATGCCGCCGACGGTCGCACCGTCTCCGCCCTGTCCGCCGTCGCCGCCCACCACAATGCCGGAACTGAGGCTGGTCACGAGGCCGGCACCGCCCTGACCACCGTCGCCGCCGGTGCCTGTTCCGCCCGCGCCGCCGTAGCCGCCGTTGCCGCCGGTCGACCGTCCGCCGCCCTCGGTCACCGCGCTGCCGCCACGCCCACCCTTGCCGCCGGTGATGGTTCCGTCCTGGCCGGATGCGCCGCTTCCGCCACTGGCGTCGCCGCTGCCACGGTTGGAGGCATTGCCACCCGCGCCGCCATTGCCGCCGACCGTTCCGGTCCCTGACGCACCGCCGGCACCGCCGACCGCGTTTTCGGTCGACGACGTATTGGTGATGATGGCGTCGCCGCCATCACCGCCGCTTCCACCTGGTCCCGCGCTACCGTCACGGCCCACCCCACCCGCGGTCGCGGTGACGGATCCGGTTCCCGCGGTCTCGGCGCTGCCCCCGGTGCCGCCGTTGCCGCCGCCGGCTCCGTTCCCGCCATTGCCGGCTGCACCTGCGGTGGCGGCGGCCGACGAGCCGGTGTTGAGGATCTTGGCGTTTCCGGCATTGCCACCGGTGCCGCCGGCACCGGTGGTCCCGGTGCCGCCCGAGCCGGCGTTGCCGCCGGTGGCGCTACCGGTCCCGGAGTTGAACACCGAGCCGCCGTTGCCGCCGTTTCCGCCGTTGTCGCTGCCGTTTCCGCCCGCGCCGCCGTTGCCGCCGGTGCGGTCACCGGTGCCATCGGTCACCGACGAGCTGCCCCCGTTGCCGCCATTGCCGCCGTCTCCGTCGGAGGCGTCACCGCCGGTTCCGCCCTTGCCGCCGTTGCCGTTGCTGCCACCGTTTCCGCCGCTGCCCGCGTTGCCGCCGTTGGTTGCGGGGGTGGTGGCATCCCAGCCGTCACCACCGTCGCCGCCGTTGCCCGAGACCCCGGACACCAGGGTGCCTGCCGTTCCGTTGGAGCCGGCGGTGCCGCCTGTGCCGCCGGTACCGGCCAGTCCGCGCGCTCCGCCCTGGCCGCGGAATCCGGTATCGCCGCCCTTTCCGCCGTTGCCGCCGTCGGGGGAGGACGCGTCGCCGTTCTTGCCGTCGCCGCCGTCACCGGCCGCCCCGGCGTTGCCGCCGTCGCCACCGCTGCCGCCGTCACCGTTGGCGCCCTTGGTGCCCGAGCCGCCGACGGCCACGCCGCCACCGTTCCCGCCGGCGCCGCCCGCACCGCCGCTAGCGCCGTTGCCGCCGCTACCGCCGTCTCCGCCGTTCTGGCCGGGATCGGTGCCGTCCGCGCCGTTGGACCCGGCGCCGCCGTTTCCGCCCCGCGCGCCGTTTCCGCCCGTGCCGCCGGCGCCACCGTTACCGATGACCGAACCGCCGGTTCCGCCGTTGCCGCCCGCGCCGCCCTTACCGCCGGTCTGACCGGTCAGGCCCGACTGGCCGGGGCTGCTCGGGGTGTCACCTGCTGCACCGGCGAATCCGTTGCCGCCGTTGCCACCCTTGCCGCCGTTGCCGTTGGTGCCGCCATCGCCGCCGTTTCCGCCCTTGCCGCCGTCGGTTCCGTGCGTGGTGGGGCTGAAGCCGTCGCCGCCGTCGCCGCCTGAACCGAACAGGCCACTGATGCCGGTGCCCGCCGTCCCGGCGGCGCCCGGCGTGCCGCCGTTTCCGACGCTGCCTCCGGCCGCGCCTGCCGCACCGCCCAGACCCAAGGCACCCGCCTGCCCGCCGGCCCCGCCGTTGCCGCCGTCGAGTGCGGCGGCTGTTCCGTCGCCGCCGTCGCCGCCGTCGCCTGGGGTGCCCGCATCGCCGCCGTTGCCGCCGTTGCCGCCGTCGCCGTTAGCGCCCGTGCGCCCCAACAAAATCGAGCCGCGACCGGCTGTGCCGCCGACGCCGCCGGCGCCGCCGGTACCGCCCGCTCCGCCGTTTCCGCCGGCCTGGCCCGCCTGCCCGGCCCCGCCGTCGGACCCGGTGACGCCACTGCCCCCGCTGCCGCCCTTGGCGCCGTTGCCGCCTTCGCCACCGTTGCCGCCGACACTGAAGAGGGCGAACAGCCCGGCGCTGCCGCCGTTTCCGCCCGCGCCGCCGGCGCCGCCCGTAATGCCGCTGCCGCCGTTGGCCCCTGCGCCGATGCCCGCAGCCCCGTTGCCGCCGTTGGCTCCGTTGCCGCCGGTGCCACCGTTACCCGCAGTGCTCGATACCGCGAAAAGTCCTGTGCCGCCGCCATTTCCACCGGCTGTTCCGGCGCCGTTGTTGACTCCGGCGACGCCGTCGATGCCGTGACCGCCGTCGCCGCCCCGGCCGCTGAACAGTCCGCCGGAAGCGCCGTCGCCGCCACGGCCGTCGTTGACGCCGGCGATGCCGTCGCCACCGTTTCCGCCGTTGCCGAACAAGATGGCGACGCCGCCGGGGCCGCCTTTGGCACCGTTGCCGCCGTTGCCGTACAGCAGGCCGCCGCGCCCGCCCGCACACGACAGGCTGGCGCAGGTGGCGGTGGTGTAGCTGTAGCCGTTGCCGACGAGCAGGCCGGCGTTGGGATGGTCGGCGGTGCCGTCGCTGACGAAGATGGCGACGAAGTCGGCGATCGGGTTGCCGGTGGACGACGCGCTGATCGAGGCGACGGGAACGCTCGGGGCGGTGACCGCGGTCCTGGCGGTCGATGCCGCCGCGCGGGAGGTGACGGTGGGCGTGTGGGTGACCGTGGCGACTGGGCCGGTCACGGCCGCCGAGGGGTGCACGGCCGTTGTCCGCGTCCCGGCCTTCGACGACGACGCCGAGTGCGAAGACTGCTGCCGCGCCGACGATCCGGTCGACGAGGACCCGGTATCGGCCTGCGCGCTGCCGGCCGCCCACGCAATCCCGACCCCGACCCCCAACGCCACCGCAAGCCCCCCGACACGGCCCACCCAGCAGGCGGCAGAACCGGATTGAGGAACGGTTGAAGTCATCGCGAGGTCCTCCGGGGGTGCGTACTGCCTGACGGATGGGCACACGGAGGGAAGGCTTATCTGCTGAACCCGACCTCAGCGCAGATCGAACTGTAGCTATGGGTGAGCTGTGAAGCGGCCGTTTGCGATCAAAAGGACCTGAGGAGTTCACCCGGCATATCCACCGGCTTGCCGCGCCGAGGACAAACCCCGACTAGGGTTTGCTGTCATGCAGGTCGACGTATTCGCGGCATCCCGAAGGGCAGTCCTAGAGGAAGCCGGCGGCGTGACCGCCGAAGGTTTCCCGATGACCAGCTGCCTGGTGGAGAGCTTCCCCACCCAGATCACCATCCCGCTGGTCCTCGGCGTGCACACCACCGGTGGTACCGACTACGAGATGCGGCGATTCATCATCGCCAAATCGCCTGAGGGCGAGCGGATGGGCCTGCTCGACTTCGCCTGGCAGTGGCCCGACAACCCGGGCACGCCGGTCAAGTTCCGGGTCTTCGCGCACTATCTGTCGATCTCGGTGTACTTCGCGGGCGTGTACACCGTCGGCTTGTACGAGGACCCCGAGGGCGAAGCTGAAGTGGCCTTCCCGCTGCCCGTACTGCGGCTCAACCCGCTGACCGGTACCGCCAATTAGAGCTTGCGCAGCCGCAGCCGGTTGATCGCGTGATCGGCATCCTTGCGCAACACCAGCGTCGCGCGCGGCCGGGTCGGCAGGATGTTCTCGATGAGGTTCGGCCGGTTGATCGAACTCCAGATGTCGCGGGCGGCCGCGACGGCCTGGTTGTCGGACAACCCCGCATAGTGATGAAAGTGCGACGCGGGGTTGGCGAATGCGCCGCTGCGCAACGCCAGGAACCGCTCGATGTACCAGTGCTCGATGTCCTCGATGCGGGCATCGACGTACACCGAGAAGTCGAACAGGTCCGAGACCATCAGCGTGGGACCGGTCTGCAGGACGTTGAGCCCCTCCAGGATGAGGATGTCCGGATGGGTGACGACGTGCTTCTCGCCCGGCACGATGTCGTAGATCAGGTGCGAGTACACCGGCGCGCACACCTGATCGGCACCGGATTTCACCGACGTCACGAAACGCATCAGTGAGCGTCGATTGTAGCTTTCTGGAAAACCCTTGCGGTGCATCAGGTTTCGACGGCCCAACTCGGCGTTGGGGTAGAGGAATCCGTCGGTGGTGACCAGGTCGACGCGGGAGTGGTCCTCCCAGCGAGCTAGCAGCGCCTGCAGCACGCGTGCGGTGGTCGATTTGCCGACGGCCACGCTGCCCGCCACGCCGATCACGAACGGCACCGGCCGGTCGGGATTCTGCTGCGGCTCGCCGAGGAACTCCGCGGTTGCGGCGAACAACCGCTGGCGCGCGGCAACCTGCAGATGGATCAATCGGGCCAGCGGCAGATAGACCTCTTCGACCTCGAGCAGGTCGATCTGCTCGCCCATACCGCGCAGCCCGGTCAGCTCGTCCTCGGTGAGCTTCAACGGGGTCGACATGCGCAGTCCGCGCCACTCAGTCCGGTTGAACTCCACGTAGGGGCTGGGTTCGCTCAGCCGCGCCATGGGCACAGTCTTGCAGTTAGCGTGGACGGCATGCAGCCCGGCACCCTCATCCGCGACTACCTCATGCTCGGTTTGCGTTTCGACCGCATCGAGGAAGGCTACGTCGACTCGTTCACCGGCGACCCGGCGCTGCGCCGTGCCGTGGCCGACGAGTCCGCCCCGCAGCCCGCCGAGCTGGCCCGCGAGGCGCAGCGCCTGCTGGGGGCTCTGCCGCAGGTTGCGCGCACCGACAGCTTCACCGACCAGCGCGCCGACTTCATCGGCGCCCACCTGCGTGCCCTGGCCTTCTCGGCCCGCAAGTTCGCCGGTGAACCGGTCGGGTTCGTCGACGAAGTACAGGCCTACTTCGATGTGCGGATCAGCCGCGGTGACGAGGACCGCTACCGCGCCGCCCACGCCCGCATCGACGAGGTGCTCGGGGGTAGCGGGCCACTGGTCGAGCGGATGGCCGCTCACCGCAGTTCCGACGAGATCCCGCCGCAGCGCCTCGAGGAGTGCATCCACGCCTTCTCCAGCGCGCTGCGCGACAAGGTCAGGGCCACCTACCCGCTGCCCGACGCCGAGACCATCGTCTACGAGGTCGTTACCGACAAACCGTGGTCGGGGTTCAACTACTACGACGGCGACTACCGCTCGACGGTGGCGGTCAACGCCGACCTCAAGCAGCAGATGGCCAACCTGCCGCGGCTGGTCGCCCACGAGTCCTACCCCGGCCATCACACCGAGCACTGCCGCAAGGAGGCCGGCCTGGTCGCCGGGCAGGACCAGCAGGAGCAGACGATCTTCCTGGTCAATACCCCGCAGTGTCTGATGGCCGAAGGCCTTGCCGACCTGGCGCTCTACGCCGCGGTCGGCCCGGGCTGGGGGAGTTGGGCCACCGACATCTACGCCGATCTCGGTCTGCGCTTCGACGGCGAACGCGCCGAAGCGCTTTCGGAGGCCTCAGCCGCCCTGGCCGACGTGCGCCAGGACGCGGCGCTGATGCTGCACGACGAACACCGCGACGCCGACGACGTCGCCGCCTTCCTGCAGCGCTGGCTGCTGATCGACGACACCCGGGCGCGGCAGTCGCTGCGGTTTCTGTCCTCGCCGCTGTGGCGGGCCTACACGAGCACCTATGTGGAGGGCTACCGGTTGCTGCGGACTTGGCTCGATGAACGCCCCGCCGGGGTGGGACTCACCGAGCGTTTCGGGCGGCTGCTGGACGAGCCACTGATTCCGTCGTCCTTGAAGTAACGCACTGCTAGACCGCGTCCGCGGTTATACGGTTCACGACATGTCGTTTTCGCGGGGGGCGACCCATGTCGGTGCTGCTGCTTTCGTGCTGGGCCTGTCCCTGCTCGGCCCGCCGATCGGCGTGGCCGCCGCCGACAGCGGGACGACCGGTTCCCCGTCGCATGCCGGCGGTGCGCGCGACCATCCCAAGCGGGTCTCCGGGCACACGCCGAACACCCCCCGCGCCACGGCAACCGGTGCATCCCGTCGCCCGGCCGCCTCGACCAGCGCGGCGAAAACCACCACCCCGCGCCGGGCGGGAAATACGTCCTGCGCGGCGTGCTGGGGCTTCACCGCGCCCACGATCCAGCAGGGCGTCGTCACGGCCGTCAACCACGCGTTCAACGACGCCTTCGACGGGGTGTCGACATTGCCCGCCAACCCGATCACCGACCTCGTCGAAGGCGGACTGCTGCTGGTCCGGCGCAGCATGTTCGGCTTCGTGCCGACCGGGGTGACCGCCACCCAGACCGGCAACTCGCTGACCGTCGACGTGAATACCGGAAGCGTCGCCTACTTCCGCACCACCGGCGACACCATCGAGGTGTCCGGCGATCCGGGCTTCGGAAACGCCGCGCAGTTCAGCGCATCCACGGTCAGCCACGTCAGCGCCAACGGCGCCAGTAACGCCGGCTGCGCCGGGTTCGTGTTCACCGGGGGAACTGCGGCCACCGACTTCACCACCGCCGGTATCGACTCGCTGCGTTTCGAGTCGGCGGCGGCGTTCACCGGCTGGGTGGACGTCACCTCGGTGCCGGGCCCGGTGACGGTCGCCGACGGGGTGCGCGGACTGCTCGGCGTGTCACTGAACGCGCCGGTGATCCTGGCCCGCGACACCGAGATCGACGCCGGGACCGGTAACGCGGCATTCGCCTCGACGGTCGACGGGCGGGGCTGGTTCGGCGGCCAATCGCTGACCGTAACCGCTTTGGGGACAACAACGTTCGGTGGCGACATTGGTTCCTACACGCCGCTGGGCACCCTCACCACACGGGGTATCGCACCCCTGCAGATCGAGCAGTCGGCAGATTCGAAGACCATCCCGCTGAGCTTCGTGCCGGTCGCGGGTGCGGGCGGCGTCACGGTGAAGTACGGCATCGACGTCGCGATCGGCAACAACCCGTCACGGCAGTACCTGTTCGACACCGGCGGCAACGGGTTCTTCGCCGGGTACGACCCGGCCTACTTCACCGGCGTGGTGCCCGGCACCGAACAGGCCGACATCACCTACACCAGCGGCCAGACTCTCAACGGTCTCGTCACCGCCGCGACCATCACCATCGGCTCCGGTTCCCACACCGTGTCGACGGCTCAGCCGGTGGACATCTCGGCGGTGGTCAGCGCGACCAACGGCAGCGGTGCCCCGATTCCGGTGAGCGCGCCGTTCGGCGGCCCCTTCGCCGGTGACTTCGGCGGTGCGTTCGGCGTCCAGCAGATCAACGGCCAGGTGCTCTACGCGCCGGGGTCGTTCATCACCAGCCCGCTGTTCCAGCTGCCCGGCAACCTCTCCAGCGGCTACCTCGCCCAGCTCGGCCCGATCGGCACGACGCCATCGCTGACCGTCGGGGTCACCGATGCGCTGCGGGCCCAATTCACTTATGCCGTACCGATTTCAGAGATCCTCAATCCCGACCCCAACTACCCGGAGTCCGCGGGCAGTTACCCGATCTCCGGGTATCCGCTGCTCCAGCAGTTCGGCTTCAGCCCCCAGTACATCGTGGGCAATCCGTTCCCGGTGCCGGTGGGCGACGGGCCGCTGCCCAGCCTGATCGACAGCGGCGCCGGCTCGACCGGTCTGCGGCTGCCCGACCTGCCCAAGCCGGGGGAGGACGCGGACGGCAACCTCACCGCCGGTGCCACCCTCGTCGCCGTGTTCCCCACCACCAAGGGGCTGGCTCCGCTGGTCTGGCAGACCACGGCAGGCAACATCGCCTCGGTGAATCTCGTCGGCTACGTCAACGAGACCGGCGCGGCCATCGACGTCCCCAACGTCAACACCGGCCTGAACATGTTCAATGACTTCGACGTCATGTACGACGTCGCCGAACAGGTGATCTGGTTGCGGCCCAACGGCGGCCAGTCGACAGTCAACCTGCATTCGGTGACCACCCGGGGTGCGCAGTCCTACGGCCAGAACGCCGAACTCGACGGCACCTACACCGCCGGCGGCACATTCTCGGTGGCTGGCGTGACGCAGGTGACCGGCGACACCACCGTCGACGCCCGGGGTGACGTGACGTTCTCCGGCACCGTGGACGCCGCGAACGCCGGAGTGCAGTCGCTGCAGGTCAATTCGCGCGGCACCACCACCTTCGTGCGGGCCGTGGGCGGCGACGTGCCGCTAGCGGCGCTGGGCACCGACCGCGGCGGATCGACCGTCACCGCGGCCGTCGCCACCACGGGCGCACAGTCCTACGGCGACGACCTCACCCTCAACGGCGCCTACGTCGCCGCCAGTGGTGCGTTCACCGTGGGCGGCGCGACGACGGTCGCCGGTCCCACCTCGGTGCAGACCACCAACGCCGCGATCACCTTCGGCGGCGACGTGGATTCGGCTGCCGGCGCCGGTCATGTGCTGTCGGTCTCGGCGGCCGGCAACACCGTTACTTTCAACGGACGGGTCGGAGCGCGTAACCCGCTGGGCGGCTTGGTGGTCACGAACTCCGCGGCCGTCACCGCCAACGGCCCGGTCACCCTCAGTGGCAGCCTGCCCAACTCCCAGGGAGTCGGGTTGTTCATCGGCGGCAACGTGACGGCCACGTTCGCCCGCGGCGGGTCCATCACCGGCTTCACGAACTCCGGTGTGGTCTTCAACGGCGACTCGCCGTCCTCGGTGCTCACCGGTTTCACCATCTCCGGCAACGTCTATGACGGCATCCAGTTCGCCGGTCAGAACTACGCGAACACCACCATCAGCTACAACACCATCTTCGGGAACTCGGGCTTCGGCATCGAAACCCTGCAAGCGACCACTGGCCTGACGATCCGCAACAACACCATCGGCATCAAGGGGCAGACCAACCCGTGGGGCTACACCTCCGGCGGCCCGAATGCCCACGGCATCGTGCTGGCGGCGGGCGACTACACCGGAACGGTCATCGCGGACAACACGATTCAGTACAACCGGCGTGACGCGATCACCGCACCCGGCGGCGTCGAGGGCCTGACCATCTCCGGCAACACGCTGCGCTACAACCAGGGCAACGGCATCGAGTTCACCGGCGGCGACTTCACCGGGACGACCGTCAAAGGCAACATCATCACCGGTAACGGCGGTGACGGGATTCTCCTGGGCGCCGGAATCGGCCAGGCGCTCAACGATTTCGGCAATCCCCTGAGCGGCTATACCGACAACAATCCCGGCAACCCGGCCGACCAGAACCCGTATGTCCTGGGCCACTACGTGCTGCCGTATGCCAACGACCCCGGCTTCTACGACGAGCCGATCCCCACCGGTCCGCAGGTCATGGTGTCCCTCAACGGAGAACAGTCCATCGCGGTCTACCTCGATACCGGCTCGCGCGGGCTGTACTTCGGCCAGGACCTCGTGCCCTATCTCGACACCTCGCAGGGCACCAAGGGTTACGTCTATCTCAACAGCTCGAATCGGCTGTTCTTCGGCACCTGGGTCAACCCCGAGATCACCTTCCCGCAGGCGACCTGGTCCGAGATCACCGCCGACCAGAAGGTCGCGACGGCCTACGCCCCGGTCCTGGTGGTCAGCGCCGTCGGGGCGTCGATGACGCCGCAGCCGGGTACCACCGCCGCGAGTGCCACCTTCGCCACCAAAACCGATGCGGGCACCGTCACGATCACCAACGGCAGCAGCACCCAGCAGGTGGCCATCACCGCCGGCACGGGCGGCGCCGGCACCGTGACGATCCCGGGCGGGTGGTGGGCGACCTACGATGCCAACCCGGGTGTGCTGGCCCCGGTGTCGAACTTCGGCGTCGGGTTCGACCGCACCGGACTGGGAACCGACCCCACCGCCAACGGGCGCAATCAGGCGTACAACACCTTCCTCAACCTGGCCGAGATGCAGGACGGCACGATGCGCCCGGGCTACGTCATCACCGCCGACGGCGTCACGCTGGGCCTGGACAGCACGGTCACGTCCGGCACCCCCTACGCCTACACCGATCTCGCACCGTCCGGTTTGTCCCAAGGCGGCCAGAGCGCACCGGACTGGCAGCCGGCCACCGGCCGCGTCACCTACCAGTCGCAGACCTCCGACTTGGGGACGGTCGTGATCGACCTCGGCATCCCCAGCGGAATCCTCACCCTGCCCGGGTACACCGCGTCGTCGGTGTTCACCGGTCAGCTGACGGTTGATCTGCTCAACTCCGGCGGAAAGGTCGGCTACACGGTCGATCCCACCGACACCACCAATCAGATGACGGCGACTTCGGTGTCGTTCTTCAGCCCGCTGGCCGGTGCGTACACGCAGAACATGCCGCAGATGAGCCAGCAGTTCTTCAACACCGGAATGCGGGTTGTGGCCGGGATGAATTACCTGTACGACGCCGCAGGCGGTTACGAGGGGCTCTACACGCCCGCCGACCCGGTGACCAACCCGCAGCAGTCGACGGCGTTCGCCAGTGCCGGGGGCACCTTCGAGGCGGCCTACTACCCGAACTTCAAGATTCCCGGCGGTGTCACGAATCTGTCCGTCGAGGGCAACACCATCACCGCGAACGCCGGCAACGGGGTGACGGTGAACGGCCAGACATCGATCGGCAACGCGCTCACCGCGAACTCCATCTACGCCAACACCGGTCTCGGTATCGCGCTGACCAACGGCGGCAACGGCGGTCAGCCCGCCCCGGTGGTGCAATCGGCGACACTGCAGGGTGTTTCGACGGTGCGGGTCACCGGATCGGTCGCCGGCACCGGGCCGTTCCAGCTGCAGGTGTACAGCAGCCCGGCGGGCGACGCGGGCAACGTCGAGGGCAGGCGGCTGCTCGCAACGGTGCCCTCGAGCCCGTCGGATTTCAGCGTCGAGGTCGACGCCACGGCACTGGCGGCCGGTGACTGGATCACCGTGCTCGCGACGCCGACCGCCGGGGCCCCCAACACCTCGCAGTTCTCGGCGCCGGTGGTGATCGGGTAGGCCACTCCGGCCATGGGCGCGCCGACTACGCTCTTGGCATGTCCACCGACGCGATTCTGTCCGGCGCCACCGACTACGCCGCCACCGCCAGCGAGGCCTACCGCAGCGCCCTTGAGGTCATCGAGTCCGTCGAACCGCGCATCGCTGCGGCCACTCGCAAGGAGCTTGCCGACCAGCGCGCGTCGCTCAAGCTGATCGCCAGCGAGAACTACGCCTCCCCGGCGGTGCTGCTGACCATGAGCACCTGGCTGTCGGACAAGTACGCCGAGGGCACCGTCGGGCACCGGTTCTACGCCGGCTGCCAGAACGTCGACGACATCGAGTCCATTGCGGCCGAGCATGCCCGCGAACTGTTCGGCGCCCCGTACGCCTACGTCCAGCCGCACTCCGGCATCGACGCCAACCTGGTGGCGTTCTGGGCCATCCTGGCCACCCGGATCGAGGCGCCCGCGCTGGCCGATCTCGGCGTCAAGAACGTCAACGACCTGTCTGAGGCGGAGTGGGAGCGGCTGCGCGCCAAGCTCGGCAGCCAACGCCTGCTGGGCATGTCGCTGGACGCGGGTGGGCACCTCACCCACGGCTTCCGGCCCAACATCTCCGGCAAGATGTTCCACCAGCGCAGCTACGGCACCAACGCGGAGACCGGTCTGATCGACTACGACGCCGTCGCCGCCACCGCCCGCGAGTTCAAGCCGCTGATCCTGGTCGCCGGGTACTCCGCCTACCCGCGGCGGGTCAACTTCGCCAAGATGCGCGAGATCGCCGACGAGGTCGGCGCCACCCTGATGGTCGACATGGCGCACTTCGCCGGTCTGGTGGCGGGCAAGGTGTTCACCGGCGACGAGGATCCGGTGCCGCACGCCCACGTCGTCACCACCACCACGCACAAGTCGCTGCGCGGTCCGCGCGGCGGCATGGTGCTGGCCACCGCCGAGTACTCCGACGCCGTCGACAAGGGCTGCCCAATGGTCCTGGGCGGTCCGCTGTCGCACGTGATGGCGGCCAAGGCCGTCGCGTTCGCCGAGGCGCGCCAGCCGTCGTTCCAGGCCTACGCCCAGCGGGTCGCCGACAATGCCCAGGCGTTCGCCGACGGGTTGCTCAAGCGCGGCGCCCGTCTGGTCACCGGCGGCACCGACAACCACATCGTGCTGCTCGACGTGCAGGGCTTCGGGCTCACCGGCCGGCAGGCCGAGTCGGCGCTGCTCGACTCGGGCATCGTCACCAACCGCAACTCGATTCCGGCGGACCCCAACGGCGCCTGGTACACCTCCGGTATCCGGTTCGGTACCCCGGCGCTGACCACGCGTGGTTTCGGCCCGGCCGAATTCGACCGGGTGGCCGAGCTGGTGGTCGAGGTGCTGTCCAATACTCAGCCGGCCCCGGCCAGCGCCGGACCGTCGAAGGCCAAGTATGTGCTGGCCGACGGCACGGCCGACCGGGTGCACGCCGCGTCCGCGGAGCTGCTGGACGCCAACCCGCTGTATCCCGGCCTGACCCTCTAAAAACTCGCGAAACGCGGGCGGCGCGATTTTTTGACAGCCGTGTCGGTGAGTTACAGTAACCGCATGGCACAGAAACCTGTCGCGAACTCGCTGACCCTCGAACTTGAGCCGGTTGTCGCCGACAATCTGGCCCGCTTCCTGGAGACGGCACAGGAGTGGTACGCCCACGACTACGTCCCGTTCGACCAGGGCGAGAACTTCGCCTTCCTGGGCGGAAAGGACTGGGATCAGTCCCAGGTCACGCTGCCCAAGGACGTCGTCGACGCCTGCGAGATCATGCTGATCACCAAGGACAACCTCGCCGGATACCACCGCGAGCTCGTCGAGCACTTCATCCTCGAGGACAAGTGGGGCCGCTGGCTGGGCCGCTGGACCGCCGAGGAGAACCTGCATGCCATCGCGCTGCGCGAGTACCTGGTGGTCACCCGTAACTTCGACCCGGCCGCCGACGAGCAGGTCCGCGTCGCGCACGTCATGCGCGGCTACCGCGGCGACAAGCTGACCCAGATCGAGACGCTGGTGTTCATGGCTTTCCTCGAGGGCGCCTACGCGGTGTACTTGCGCAACCTGGAAGCAAAGATCACCGAGCCGGTGCTCAAGGGTCTGATCGGCCGGATCGCCACCGACGAGGAACGCCACACCGAGTTCTTCCGCAACCTGGTGAACTACTGCCTCGAAGAGGTCAGCCGCGACTCCACGCTGAGCTCGATCGCCCGCCGGGCCGGTGCCTTCGGCGTCGTCGGCGGCGACATCATCGAGTACCAGGACAAGGTCGCCAACGTCGCTGCGGCCGGCATTTTCGACCTTGCTGCGGCGCGCACCGTGGTCTCCGACACCATCAAGCACTGGGGTCTGAGCGACGAGCCGGTCGTGCGCACATTCGTCCTCGCGTAACAGCCATATGACGCGGCGCGCCTGCCCGGCGCGCGGGCTCGCATCGGAGTAGCGTCGCCGTTGATGGCTAGCGACATGCTCTGCTATCCGGGCGGTACCAATCGTTTCGACGAAAGGACCGGCTCCGGTCCTGGTGCTGCTGTGCCCCTCGGAAGGTTCGTGCGGGGCCGCGCGGACCGGCTGTTTGCTCAAAGGAGCGCCCAGTGACCCAATCGTCGTCGCCCGAACGTCGGACATATGTGCTCGACACCTCCGTCTTGCTCTCCGATCCGTGGGCGTGCAACCGGTTCGCCGAACACGAAGTGGTGGTACCACTCGTGGTCATCAGTGAATTGGAAGCCAAGCGTCATCACCACGAGCTGGGCTGGTTCGCCCGGCAGGCGCTTCGATTGTTCGACGACCTTCGCATCGAGCACGGTCGCCTCGATCAGCCGATTCCCGTTGGGACACAAGGCGGTACGCTGCAGGTTGAACTGAACCACAGCGACCCCACGGTACTGCCGCTGGGCTTCCGCACCGACACCAACGACGCCCGGATCCTCACCTGCGCGGCCAATCTCGCCGCCGAGGGCAAGCGAGTCACCCTGGTCTCCAAGGACATCCCGCTTCGGGTGAAGGCCGGCGCCGTCGGCCTGCCGGCCGACGAGTACCACGCGCAGGACGTCATCACCTCCGGCTGGACCGGGATGAGCGAGCTCGACGTGGCTCCCGAGGATATCGATACGCTCTTCGCCGAGGGCGAGATCGACCTCGTCGACGCGCGGAACCTGCCCTGCCACACCGGTGTTCGGCTGCTTGGCGGCAGCTCGCACGCACTGGGCCGGGTCAACGCCGACAAGAAGGTCCAGTTGGTCCGCGGCGATCGCGAAGTGTTCGGCCTCCGGGGAAGGTCAGCCGAACAACGCGTCGCCCTCGATCTGCTGCTCGACGAGTCGGTGGGCATCGTCTCCCTCGGCGGCAAGGCGGGCACCGGCAAGTCGGCTCTGGCGCTGTGCGCCGGCCTGGAAGCGGTCCTCGAACGGCGCACCCAGCGCAAGGTCGTGGTGTTCCGTCCGCTGTACGCCGTCGGCGGCCAGGAGCTCGGCTATCTGCCGGGCAGCGAGAGCGACAAGATGGGCCCGTGGGCCCAAGCGGTGTTCGACACCCTGGAAGGTCTCGCCAGCCCGGCGGTGCTCGAAGAGGTGCTCTCCCGCGGGATGCTCGAGGTGCTGCCGCTGACCCACATCCGCGGGCGTTCGTTGCACGACTCGTTCGTCATCGTCGACGAGGCGCAGTCGCTGGAACGCAACGTGCTGCTGACCGTGCTGTCGCGACTGGGTGCGGGCTCGCGGGTGGTGCTCACCCACGACGTGGCCCAGCGCGACAACCTGCGCGTCGGGCGCCACGACGGGGTGGCCGCGGTCATCGAGAAGCTCAAGGGGCATCCGCTGTTCGCCCACATCACGCTGATGCGCAGCGAACGTTCGCCGATCGCGGCGCTTGTCACCGAGATGCTCGAGGAGATCACCCCCGGCGCCCTGCCCTGAGCGCGTAACAGGGACCGTCCAGGCGTGCCCGGTAAACTTTCCGGGTGCGACGCCGTCCTGACAGCCCGTCCTGGTCCTATCTGCGGACCGTGATCGGCGTGTGCGCCGGTGTGGCTGTCGTCGTCATCGGCGGCTTCACCGGGCACGTCAAGGTGGCGAAAGCCGACGCGGTGGACTGCGCGGTGGTCAAGTGTGTGGCGCTGACCTTCGACGACGGGCCGACGCCCTACACCGACCGGCTGCTGGGCATCCTGGGCGACGCCGACGCCAAGGCGACGTTCTTCATGATCGGCAACAAGGTGGCGGCCAACCCGGCCGGGGCCAAGCGGGTGGCCGACGCGGGCATGGAGATCGGCTCGCACACCTGGGAGCACCCGAACATGACGGCGATCCCCGTCGAGGACGTCCCGGCCCAGTTCAGCAAGGCCAACGATGCGATCAAGGCCGCCACCGGCCAGACCCCGACGTTGTGGCGCCCGGCCGGCGGGCTCACCGACGACGCGGTCAACAAGGTCGCCGCCCAGTACGGCGTGGCCGCCATCCTGTGGGACGTCATCCCGTTCGACTGGATCAACGACTCCAACACCGCGGCCACCCGCTACATGCTGATGAGCCAGATCAAGCCGGGCTCGGTGGTGCTGTTCCACGACACCTACTCCTCGACCGTGGACCTGGTGTACCAGTTCATCCCGGTCCTCAAGGCCAACGGCTACCACCTGGTGACGGTCAGCCAGATGCTGGGACCGCGCGCTCCGGGCAGCGTCTACGGCTCACGGGACAACGGCCCGCCGGTCAATGCGCTGCAGGACATCGCGCCCGCCGACATCCCGACGCTGCCGGCCACCCCGTCACCCAAGCCGATGCCGAACATCCCGATCACCGACATCCCCGGGGCCAACTCCGGCGGGGCGAACAACGGCGCCTAGCCGACGTGCACACCAACACCTCGCTCGTTCTGACCCTGCTTGTCCTCGGCTACGCGGTCGTCTCGGCGCTGGTCAGCCGCTGGTATGTGGCTCCGGCGCTGATCTTCATCGCGCTGGGCATGCTGCTCGGCCCGTCGGGGCTGCACCTGATCGACGCGAGCCCGCAGGCCGGCAGTTTCACCGTGCTGGCCCAGCTGGCGCTGACGGTCATCCTGTTCAACCAGGCCGCCCGCCTCGACCTGCGCAGCGTCGTCCGGCGCGGCCACGTCACGTTCCGCCTGCTTTTCGTGGGCATCCCGCTGACGCTGGGCCTCGGCGCGCTCACGGCGGTGCTGTTGCTGCCGGTGCTGCCGTGGTGGGAGGCGGTGTGCCTGGCGGCGATCGTGGCGCCCACCGAGGTGGCGCTGATCGACGCGCTGCTCGACGACGAACGCATCCCCGAGCGGGTCCGCCACGCACTGTCGGTGGAGAGCGGGTTCTACGACGGGTTCGCCCTGGCCGCGCTGCTGGCCGCGGTGGCCCTGGCCTCGGCGAGCAACGACGCCCATCCGGGTCGCTGGGCGTGGTTCGCGTTCCGCACCGAGGTCGTCTCGCTGGTGGCCGGTGCGGTCATCGGGGTCGTGGGCGGCTGGGCGATCGCGACGTCCTGGAAGCGCGGGTGGATGAGCGACACCTGGGCGCAGTTGGCGACGGTCGCGGTGGCGCTGCTGTGCTTCGAGGCGGGGGAGGGGTTGCACGGCAGCGGGTTTGTCGCCGCGTTCGCCGGTGGCCTGGTCTCGGCGGTGGTGGCGCGCCGCCACGACGAGCAGGTCCCCACGCAGGTGTCCGACGCGGCCGGTCAGCTGCTGGAGCTGTTGGTGTTCGCCATGTTCGGCGCGTTCGCGGTCCGCGAGGGCTGGCAGTACGCGAGCTGGCGGGTGGTGCTGTTCGCGGTGCTCGCCGTGTTCGCGGTGCGCATGGTCGCCGTGTTGCTCGCGCTGATCCGCTGCGACCTACCGATGTACAGCCGGGTGTTCATCGGCTGGTTCGGCCCGCGCGGCATCGGCACCGTGGTGCTCGGCCTGATCGTGCTGGAGCGCGGTCAGATCGAGGAGTCCGACCTCATCTCGCAGGTCGTCGTCGTCGCGGTGACGATCAGCCTGCTGGTACACAGCCTGACCGCCCCGCTCGGCATCCGCCGGTTTGCCGCTAGTCGCCGTCCTTGACCTTCGCCATCGCCAGCACGTCGAGGCGCTTGTCGAGTTCGGCCTCCGAGAGCTTCTCGCCGATCAGGCCGCGGTCGATGACCGTCTGCCGGATGGTCTTCTTCTCCTTGAGCGCCTGCTTGGCCACTTTGGCGGCCTCCTCGTAGCCGATCGCCGAGTTCAGCGGGGTGACGATCGACGGGGACGACTCGGCCAGCTCGCGCAGGTGCGCCTCGTGGGCGATCAGGCCGTCAATGCACTTGGCGGCGAACAACTTCGACACGTTGGCCAGCAGCGTGAACGACTCGAGCAGGTTGCGCGCCATCATCGGGATGTAGACGTTCAGCTCGAACGCGCCGGACAGGCCGCCGACGGTGATGGCGGCGTCGTTGCCGATGACCTGGGCCGCCACCTGGGTGACGGCTTCGGGGATGACGGGGTTGACCTTGCCCGGCATGATCGAGCTGCCCGGCTGCAGGTCGGGCAGCGCCAGCTCGCCCAGCCCGGTCAGCGGGCCCGAGCCCATCCACCGGATGTCGTTGGCGATCTTGGTCAGCGAGGCGGCGATGGTCTTGAGCGCACCGGATGCCTCGACCAGACCGTCGCGGGCGGCCTGAGCCTCGAAAGAGTCCTTGGCCGTGCGCAATTCGGGCAGACCGGTCTGCTCGACCAGCACGGCGACCACCTTGGCGCCGAAGCCGTCGGGGGCATTGAGGCCGGTGCCGACGGCGGTGCCGCCGATGGCCAGCTCACCCAGGCGGGGCAGCGTCGCTTTGACCCGCTCGATGCCGGCCTCGATCTGGCGGGCGTAGCCGCCGAACTCCTGACCCAGGGTGACCGGGACGGCGTCCATCAGGTGGGTGCGGCCGGACTTCACGACAGTGCGCCACTGGCGGGCCTTGTTGGCCAGCGACTCGTGCAGAATCTCCAGGGCCGGAATCAGCTGGCGCACAGCAGCTTCGGTAGCCGCGATGTGGGTGGAGGTGGGGAACGTGTCGTTGGAGCTCTGCGACATGTTGACGTCGTCGTTGGGGTGAACGGTCACGCCGTTGCGGGCCGCGATCGAGGCGATCACCTCGTTGGCGTTCATGTTGGAGCTGGTGCCCGAGCCGGTCTGGAAGACGTCGATGGGGAACTGGTCGTCGTGCAGTCCGTCGGCGATCTCGCCGGCGGCGGAGATGATGGCGTCGGCTTTCTCTGCCGACAACAGGCCGAGGTCCTTGTTGACCTGCGCGCAGGCGGCCTTCAGCAGTGCCATGGCACGGATCTGGTTGCGGTCCAGCCCGCGGAAGGAGATCGGGAAGTTCTCGACGGCCCGCTGGGTCTGGGCGCGCCACAGGGCCTTGGCCGGAACCCGGACCTCGCCCATCGTGTCGTGCTCGATGCGGTATTCGCCCTCGGCTGCGTTCGTTTCGACAGCGCTGTCGGTCATTGTTGCCTTTCTTAGGGGAGCGGGTGGGCCGCGGACGTGTCCCCGGTGAAGTCCACCGCGGAGTATTCGTTGAGCTTGGAAAGCCGGTGGTAGGCGTCGATCATCCGGACTGTGCCGGACTTCGAGCGCATCACGATCGACTGCGTCGTACAGCCGCCACCGAAGTAGCGGACACCCTTGAGCAGGTCACCGTCGGTGACGCCGGTGGCGCAGAAGAAGACGTTCTCCCCGGCGACCAGATCCCGGGTGGTCAGCACTCGGTCGAGGTCGTGGCCCCGGTCGATCGCTTTCTGGCGCTCCTCGTCGTCGGTGGGTGCCAGCATGGCCTGGATCTCACCGCCCATGCAGCGGATCGCGGCGGCGGTGATGATGCCCTCGGGGGTGCCGCCGATTCCGGCGAGCATGTCGGTGCCGGAGTCGGGCCGGCAGGCCGAGATCGCGCCTGCGACGTCGCCGTCGGAGATCAGCCGGATGCGGGCGCCGGCCTCGCGCACCTCGGCCATCAGCTTGGTGTGCCGGGGCCGGTCCAGGATGCAGACGGTGATGTCGGAGGCCGACGCCTTGCGCACCTTGGCCAGGCGCTGGATGTTGGCCGCGATCGGTGAGGTGATGTCGATGAAGTCGGCGACATCGGGCCCGGCGGCGATCTTGTTCATGTAAAACACCGCCGACGGGTCGAACATCGCGCCGCGTTCGGCCACCGCCAGCACCGAGATCGCGTTCGGCATGCCCTTGCTCATCAGCGTGGTGCCGTCGACCGGGTCGACGGCGAAGTCGCAGTCCGGCCCGTCGCCGTTGCCGACCTCTTCGCCGTTGTAGAGCATCGGGGCGTTGTCCTTCTCGCCCTCGCCGATCACCACCACCCCGCGCATCGAGACCGAGTTGACGAGTTCACGCATGGCATCGACGGCCGCGCCGTCGCCGCCTTCCTTGTCACCACGGCCGACCCACCGGCCGGCCGCCATGGCGCCGGCTTCGGTGACTCTCACCAACTCCATGGCGAGGTTTCGATCGGGTGCTTCGCGGCGGCGGGCTTCAGGCATGGCTGAGATTGTCCCAGAAGAGGGTGAGCAGTCCAGACCTGGGATACTGGCAGGCGTGACCGACCCACATGTCGCCGCCTCGGCTGCCAATGTCGCCGGCCCGGCGGCTCCGGCGCCGAAGGAGGCCAAGCCGCGCCTGCTCCAGGACGGCCGCGACATGTTCTGGTCGCTCGCGCCCTTGGTGGTGGCGTGCATCGTGCTGGCAGGCCTGGTCGGCATGTGTTCGTTCCGTCCCAACGGCCCCGAGGACGGCATGGCCCCGGCCTATGACGCCCCCGCTGCGCTCAAGGCCGACGCCGACACGCTGGGCATTCCGATCCGGCTGCCTGCGCTGCCCGCGGGCTGGCAGGCCAACTCCGGTGCCCGTGCCGGCATCGACGCAGGCCGCACTGACCCCACGACCGGCCAGCGCCAGCGTGCGGTCACCTCGAAGGTCGGCTACCTCGCCCCGTCGAAGATGTTCGTCAGCCTGACCCAGAGCAACGCCGACGAGGTGGCCCTGGTCTCGTCCATCCACCGATCGATGGTGCCGACCGGCGCCCAGGACGTCGGCGGGGTGAAGTGGGTGGTCTACGAAGGCGGCGAGGGCACCGAGCCGGTGTGGACGACGCGGCTGGACAGCTCGCGGGGCCCGGCGCAGCTTGCCATAACCGGTGCCGGCAGCGCCGATGACTTCCGTACGCTGGCCCTCGCGACACAGTCGCAGCAGCCGATCGTTCCCGGCCGATAAAGGGAGACGCAATGCCCGGACCCGAAGCAGATCTGACCGGATGGGCGTGCGAGCCCTTCAGCGCCGCCGGTTTCACCCACGACGTGTACCGCAAGGGGGCGGGCCCCGGTGTGGTGCTCATCCCGGAGATGCCGGGTGTACACCCGGGTGTGCTGGCGCTCGGAAACCATCTGGTGGACAACGGGTTCACGGTCGCGATCCCGTCGTTGTACGGGACGCCCGGGGCGCCGGGGATCCGTCCGGGGATGGTGCCGGTGCTTGTGCGCGGGTGTGTGACCAAGGAGTTTGCGGCGTTCGCGACGAACAAGGAGCGACCGGTCTCGCATTACCTGCGGGCGCTGGCGCGCGACCTCAAGGAGAAGACCGGCAGCAAGGGTGTCGGGGTGATCGGGCAGTGCTTCTCGGGTGGCTTCGCCCTGGCCGCGGCCGTCGACGACAGCGTGCTGGCTCCGGTGCTCAGCCAGCCGTCGGTGCCGATCCCGTTGACCCCCAAGCAGAAGCGTGACCCCGGATTGTCCGAGGCTGAGCTCAAGATCATCGAGAAGCGTGCCGCCGAAGAGGGACTGTGCGCGTTGGGGCTGCGGTTCAGCGGCGACCCGATGGCGCCGCGGGAGCGGTTCCAGACACTCAAGGACCGCCTCGGCGACGCCTTCGAGGTCATCGAACTCGATTCCTCGCCGGGAAATGCCGGCGGCTTCGGCCGGATGGCGCACTCGGTGCTGACGCTGGAGGTCCGCGAGGAGGAGGGTCAGCAGGCCTACGAGGCCCGCAAGCGGATGGTGGAGTTCCTCAAGGAACGCCTGACCTAGATTCGGACCACGGTGTTGCGACGGGCCTGCTTGGCCTGATACATCGCGGCATCGGCGCGGGCGGTGACCGCGCTGGACGACTCGCCCGGCGCCGACACCGTCGCCCCGATGCTCAGTGTGGCGCTGATCGCCGTGCCGTCATGATCAATGGGTTCGGCTGCGCGACAACGGATCTTCTCCGCGATCTGGACGGCCTCGTCGAGGCTGTGGACCCCGGGCAGCAGGACCACCATCTCGTCGCCGCCCATCCGCCCCACCGTGTCCCCGCTGCGGACGCTGTCACTGATGCGCGCCGCGATGGTGGACAGCACCACGTCGCCTGCGGCGTGGCCCAGGGTGTCGTTGATGGTCTTGAAGTGGTCGACGTCGCAGAACAGGATGCCCAATTGTGATCCTGGGGAACGAGGTTGGTCGAGTGCGGACTCCAGGCGGGTGATGACCTCGGCCCGGTTGGGCAATCCGGTCAGGATGTCGAATCGGGCCAACCGGTCCAGTCGCCGCTCGGCCTCGACCTTGTCGTCGACGATCCGCAACGCCGTGATCATCCCGTCGGTGTTGCCGTCCTCGTCGATATAGGGTTTGGCGTTGCCGTCGACCCAGTGGTAGCCACCCTCGGTCGTACGGACCCGAAACCGTGCCGAACCGATGGTGCCCGTGCGCATTTCACGAACGGCTGTGGTCACCGCCGGCAGGTCCTCGGGGTCGATGCGGTCACTCAGGTCCGAGCCGGCCCACCGCGCGGGTGGGTCACCGAAGGCGGGTTGCACGGACGGCGACACCCAACTGACCTGCCCGTCGTGCAGGTGGAAGACGACGTCGACGGCGTTGTCGGCCAGGATGTGGTAGCGCCGTTCGGCGTCGGCGCGCCCGATCAGAAGCTTCTGCTCTCGCTGGCTGAAGTAGAACGCGACCACGCCGACGATGGTGGTCGAGATCGTCGTCGCCAGAATCCAGGCCGCTTCCGAGCCCAGCCCCAGCTCCAGGAAGGGCAGCCGGGCCAGACTCACCACCAGGGGCAGCCCGGCCAGCACGCCGGTCAACCGCAGCAGCGCCCACCGGTCGCCCCGGGCCAGCAGCCAGGCGCTCGGGTTACGGTCCGGGCGGGCCAGCACCGCGGCGGCGACGAGCAGCAGCACGCCGACAGCCGTGGTGATGCCCTGGCCGGTCGACTCCGTTATCCGCACCGCCGAGACCAGCCGGAAAAGATGCCCGATCACCGTGATGACAGGTGCGGCTATTGCCCCCACCAGGAATGCTCCCCAGAGCAATCCGGTGCGACGGCGGTCCATTCGCATGACGACGACGGCGACCGACAGGTACAGCACCGACGCCGCCGTCCGCGGGGTCGGGCCGAACGGGTGACCGGCGAGGTGCTCGAACACCACGGCCGCGGCGTGGACGCCGATCGCTACCGCCAGTGCCCGTGCGCACCACACCCGCCACTGCGGGGGCCGCCCGGTCTGCAGCAGAACCGCCACCGCCATCCCGGCCAGCCACAGCGGGGTGAACGACTTGAGTTCGTCGATGTCGCTGACCCAGCCGGACAGGTCCAGCAGCGCGACCACCAGTACTGCGGCAGCAGCGGCGCGTGCCCACCGATTCAGCCGGGTCTCTGCCGTGCGAACGGCCGTGTCCATCGGCTACTCCCTCGAGGTGTCACCGTACCGAGCAGTGCGAACCTAGCAACGACTGGTGCGTTGGCGCGCGCTATCCGTGTTCGAGGGCGAAACTCCCGGAATCCGTCACAGTTGGCCGGCTCGCCACTTGTCCAGAACGCGACGATCCCGTTTGGTCGGCCGGCCGGCGCCGCGGTCCCGGGCTGCCACCGGCACCGCCAAGACCGGGGGTGGGGCAGGCGTTCGATCGAGGTAGCACGTCACCGCGTCGGCGGCGCCGACCCGCTTCTGGATCACCCGCAGCACCTCGACGATCCGGGTGGTGTCGCCGACCCGGGCGCGGATGTGATCGCCGGGGGAGACCATCGTCGAGGGTTTGGCCAGCCGGTCGTTGACCCGGACGTGTCCGCCGCGGCATGCGGCCGCGGCATCCGGGCGGGTCTTGGTCAACCGCACCGCCCATAACCACCGGTCCACCCGGGTCGATTCCATGACGTCCATCATGGACTGCGGGGACCGGCGCAGCAGCGGCAACCGGAATCCTTGTCGCACCATCGATTCATCCTGAGCCTAAGGGTGACCTGTGCCGCGTGCCGTAGGGCACTGTTGCCTTCCTATGATCGAACTTACCGAGCTGACCAAGGTCTACGGCCACGGCACCCACCGTTCCGTCGTGTTGGACCGCATCAGTTTTCGTGTGGCCGCGGGGGAGATCCTCGCCGTCGTCGGCCCCAGCGGGGCGGGCAAAAGCACGCTGGCTGAATGCATCAACCTACTCACCGCGCCGACGTCGGGTTCGGTCGTCGTCAACGGCGAGGACCTGACCACGCTGTCGTCGAGCAAGCTGCGGGTCGCGCGGCGCCGCATCGGTACCATCTTCCAGTCAGCTGGTCTGCTGGAACGGCGTACCGCAGCTGAAAACGTCGCGCTCCCATTGCAATACCTGGGCGTGACCGCGCAGGAGTCACACAAGCGGGTCGCCGAGCTACTCGACCGGGTGGGGCTGTCGTCGCGCGCCGATCACTACCCCTTCCAGCTGTCCGGAGGCCAGAAGCAGCGGGTGGGCATCGCCCGGGCACTGGCGCTGCGACCGTCGGTGTTGTTGTCCGACGAGGCCACTGCGGGCCTGGACCCGATCACCACCGCCTCGGTCGTCGGACTGCTGCGCGAACTGCGCGACGACCTCGACCTGTCCATCGTGTTCATCACCCACGAGATGGACACCGTGGTCGAGATCGCCGACTCCGTTGCCCGACTGGATCGCGGCACCATCGTCGAATCCGGGCGGCTCGTCGACCTTCTCACCGATCCGCACTCCGAACTCGGCGCCGCTCTGCGGCCACAGGGTCAGGCCCGTAACGCTGATGCCGGCCAACAGGTGTGGCGAGTCGTCTACGCGTCTGACGTGCCCGCCGACTGGATCGCGCGGGCCTCCGGAGAGCTCGGCGCACCAATCTCGGTGCTCGGCGCCTTCGTGCAAGAGGTGCACGGTGTCACCGTGGGATCGGCCACCCTCGGCATCCCGGCCGACGTGGCCGGGCGCGCCGCCGATGTGCTTGCCCGCTACGGCCTTGCCACCGGCGAACACGCGCTGCGGGGTGCTGCGTGACCGCGACCCTGCTCGCCAGCGCCAAAGTCCCCGTCAACGAACTGCCCGGCCTGCTGATCCCTGCCCTGCTCGACACCCTCATCATGGTGGGCATCGTCATGACCATCGTGGTGACCGTCGGCGTGCCCCTCGGGGCGTTGATCCACAACCTGGCTCCCGGTGGACTGTTCGAAAACCCGGCACTGCATACGATTTTGAGCTGGATCATCAGCATCGGGCGGTCACTGCCGTTCCTGATCCTGATGGCCGCGATCATGCCGTTCACCCGCTTCATCACCGGAACCAACATCGGCATCGCGGCCGCGGTAGTGCCGATGTCGCTGGCCGGCATCGCCTTCTTCACCCGCATCGTCGAGAACGCACTTCGGTCCGTTCCGCCGTCGGTGGTGAAGGTGGCCCGGGCATCGGGAGCCTCGCGTCTGCAGATCATCCGCACCGCCCAGCTCGACGAGGCGATCCCGTCGATTCTCGGCGGCCTGACGATCAACATCATCGCGATGATCGAGTACTCCGCGATCGCCGGGACCATCGGTGCCGGTGGAATCGGCTATGTCGCAGTGACATACGGCTACCAGCGCTTCGACCAGGGCGTCATGCTCGCCACCATCGTCATCCTCGTCGCCACCGTCGCCGCCGTGCAGTTCATCGGCGACGTCCTTGTCCGCTTCACCACCCCCCACGCACGTATCCGTTCGAGAGGAACCGTCACCGCATGACCGCCACCGGAGTCGAAGTCGAAAGTCCCGACAACCACGGGTTCGAGATCAAGAAACGACGTCGATGGGTGTGGATCGCCGCGGGATTGGTTGTCGTCGTTGTCGCCGTTGTCGCGGGACGGTTGTTCTTCTTCGGAGACACCAAGTCCGCCAACGAGATTCCCGGGGCAACGCTGGTGGTGGCGACCAACGAGGGCAACGCCGCCGAGCAGGCGCTGATCGAGTACATCAGCCGCGAGGTCGCCCCGAAGCACGGTATCAAGGTGGCTTTCCGCGGCCTGTCCGACAGCAACACCATCAACCGCGCGGTCAGTGACGGCGAAGTCGCCGGCACCATCTATCAGCACAAGCTGTGGCTCGGTCAGGTGCTCGAGGCTAACCCCGACTTCCGGGAAGAGGCCGCCACCCCGGTATTCCGGTGGGGCTTCGGAATCTGGTCGGACAAGTACCGTGACGTCTCGCAGCTGCCGGACGGCGCCAACGTCTCGCTGTACTCCGATCCCGCCAACGAGGCCCAGGGCCTGTGGCTGCTGGAACGCGCGGGCCTGATCACGCTGAACCCGGCCGTCGACAAGTGGACCGCCACCCGCAAGGACATCGTCGGCAACCCGAAGAACCTGAAGTTCACGCTGCTCGACTTCGCGGCGCAGTCACGCTCATTGCCCGATCTTGACGCCGCCGTCGGCTACACCGAGTACTACCTGGCCGCCAAAGTGCCGCTCCAGCAACAGATCTTCGCCCCGCCCGCGCCCGACGAGTTCGCCGGACAGCTCACCATCGGCAGCCGCTGGGCCGATGCCGACAACATCAAGAAGCTGGTCGCGACGTTCAAGGACCCGGCGGTTCAGCAGTTCCTGGCCACCGACCCGAGCGTCAAGGGCATCCTGCTGCCGCTCTAGGCGGCAGGACGCTTCGACCCGCCGTGCGTGGTGGCGGCTTTCGGCGTCGCCGAGGCCTCGGCCTGGTGTGCTGAGGACGCGGTGGCGGCTGCGGCGCGAGCTGCGCGGGGCACCTGGACGGTGTGAGTTGCGCGCGCCGAATGTCCGGTCGGCGCGGCGGCTTCCCGCACCGCCACTGCCACCGACGTCTCGGCGGCGGCCGCGGATTTCCCTGCGGAGGCCGGCAGGCCGGTCTTGCCGGTGATGTAGTTGTAGACCCCGCCGGGTCCCGTGCCGCCGCCGTAGCCGTTGAACCAGGCATCCGCCAGCAGGCCACCGCCCACCTGGACCGGCCCGAGGTAGAACTTCGGGATATTGCCCGTCAGGCCCAGTACGAAGTTCTTGACCAGATTCGTCAGGGACATATTGGTCGTTATCTGGCTGATGACGTAGGCCCCGACGCCGGCATTACCGGCGGGTGATCCGTTGTAGCCGAAGTAGTAGGCGTTGGCGAGTCTGCCGCCGCCGAGCGCCACCGGCCCGAGCATGAGTGTCGGAAGCTTGGAGGTGAAGGCCAGGACGCTCGCCTGGTTGGCGTTCAGATAGTTGTTCCCCATCAGCCCCAGCCCGCCGAGGATTTCGCCGAAGCCGGCGAACAGTCCGCCCCAGTCGCCGTACGCGACTTCGCGGGTCGCCTGCGAATCGGCAAGCAGTTCATAGCTACTCGTCACGGTCGGCGTTGCGAGTGCGACGCTGTGATGAGCATCGGTGACCGTCGGTGTGGTCACTGCCACGGTCACCGCGGTGGCCAAACAGGCCGCGGACAGCGCAAATGGGCGCACATAAGTCATCATGGATCCCCCCGATCTCCCAGTCAGGCGCCCCCGCGCCTGAACTCATGACAAATCGTACGATCCTCGCCCCGCGTTGTCCTGTCCAGGAAACAACGAAACAAAGCCAAGGACCTAAGTCCCGGAATTCGGTCGGTTTTACCCGCGCCGAAACAGCTTGCGGCGCTTCTCCGGCGGCTCGTGCACCGTCATCGGCACACCTTTGTACACCGCCAGATACACCGAGATGGTGGTGACGATCACAATCATCAGCACCGGGCCGAGCACGATCCCCCAGAATCCGAACATCGCGAGGCCCGAGAACACCGCCAGCAGCATCAGTGCCGGGTCGAGGCGGGCCTCTCGCGGCACCAGGATCGGTCGCAGGAAGTTGTCGATGTTGGTGATGGCCAGGATGTGGAACGCCACCACGAACAGGCCGCCGGCGATGTTGCCGAACAACATCATTCCGATGCCGAACGGGATGGTGACGATGCCGCTGCCCAGCGGAATGACCGACAGCGCGGTCAGGAAGATCGCGAAGATGAAGAACCCGTTGTGGAAGCCGGCGATGTAGATCGACGCCGCTCCGAGCACACCCTGGACGGTGGCGATGATGAACTGTCCCTTGACGGTTCCCTTCACCATGGCGCCCATCTTCGCCAAATACAGGTCGGTGGCTTCTTCGCCCAGCGGGTTGAGCCTGCGGATCAGGGTGAGCAGCTCCTGCTGATTGGTCAGCAACGAGATCAGGACGTAGAGGAAGATGATCGCCGAGGTGATCACGCCGATCGCCCCGCCCGCGGCACCCTGAAGCGAATGCAGCAGCCACTGCCCGACGTTCTGCGAGACGCTGATCATGCTGGTGCGCAGCGATTCTGCGCTGACGGTGAAGTGCCCGAACGGCAGCTTGGCCAGCAGGTTGTTGACGAACTCGATGGCCCTGGCACCCAGTGTGGACAGGTCGGCGGTCTCCACCCAATCCGCGACGTGCACCACCATGTGCGAAATCTGCAACACCGCAAGCGTTATCAGCGCACCGACCGGAATGATGACGATGGCAAGCGCGGCGAGCACCGTCAGCGTGGCCGACAGGCCGGTGTTGAAGCGTCGTCGGCAGCGGTCGTACAGCGGGGTGAACAGGTAGGCGACGATCGCGGCGATCACCACGAGGATGAAATAGTGCCGCAGGAAGTACGCACCGAACAGCAGCGCCACCACCGTGACGACCGCCAGCGCGCGCTTCTGTGTGAGCGTGAATTCAGTGTTCACCGAGGTGAACACTAGCCCCTGAGAGGGCTAGGAATTCATCAGACGCTGCAAGTGCGCGTTGATGTCCGGGTACCGCTTGAGGTGCGCCCCGCCGTTGAGGTCGAGGATCTCACCGGTCATCCACGCCGACTGGGGCGAGCACAGGAACGCCACCGCCTCGGCGATGTCCTCCGGTGTGCCGGGCCGCCCCAGCGCGGTGTTCTCGACGTACTCCTCGACCACGCCGGGGACCGCGGCGGCACCCTCGGTGAGCGGCGTGTGCACGAAGCCGGGTGCCACCGCGTTGACCCGGATGCCGCGCGGCCCGAGTTCGAGTGCGGCCACCTGGGTGAGCATCGACAACCCGGCCTTGGCCGAGCAGTACGCACTCATCCCGATGGCCGGCTGGCGGGCGTTCAGCGAGGTCAGCGACACCAGCGTGCCGCCATCACCGAGGTGTCTGCCGGCGTGCTTGATCACCAGGAAGGCCCCGTTGAGGCAGACGTCGATCACCGACCTGAAGTCGGCGGCGTCCAGCTCGGTGATGACACCGAATCCGCTGAATCCGGCGCAGTTGACCACCACGTGCAGGCCGCCCTCGCGCGCCACCACGTCGTCGAACAGGGTGGCTACGGTGGCCTCGTCGGTCACTTCCACCGGGGCCCACCCGTGCGGCTCGCCGAGTTCGGTGGCCCGCTGTGCCGCCAGTTCGGTGTTGCGGTCGGCGATCGTCACCCGAGCGCCTTCGCCGGCGAGCTTCTTGGCCGTCGCCCAGCCGATCCCGGACGCTCCGCCGATGATGACCGCTACCCGTTGTGCACTCATGCTGTGTCCGCCTCGAATCGTCCCCACTTGTTTTTCACGGTCCCCCACGGATCGGCGTAGCCGCCGGGCTTTCGGTAGTACGGCGACTGGCGTTTGAGGTACTCATGGGCCAGCGGTGCCGCCAACCGGAACAGCGGCCGCTTCCAGCCGGTCTTGTCGGCGGTCTCTTTGAGGATGTCTGGCCACGAATGATGCTGGAAGCCGAGCAGCTCCTGGGATGCACTGGAGTCCATCCAGTCGGTGGCGAACCAGCCGTCATCATCGTCCGGATTTCCCTTGCGGCCCTTGGCAGTTGCGCCCACCAGGCCCATCGCCGCGGTGATGGCCGACGATACCTCGCCCTGGACCAGGCGGTGGGTGTCGTCACCGCCGATGAGCAGCGTTCGCCCGATGGCGTCGGCGGTGGTGGCGGCCGCGAAGGCGTGCGCGACGTCGCGGACGTCGACGGTCTGCAGCCGGCCGTCGATGGGCAGCAGCCCTTCGAAATACAACATGTCCGGGCTCATCCCGAGGTCGAACTCGGTGGTCATGACGCCACCCAGCCGCAGGATCACCCAGTCCAGCGCCGAGCCGCGCACCAGTTGCTCGGCCTCCACCTTGTGGCCGCCGTAGATGTCGAACGGCCGCACCGGGGTGTCGGCGGTGAGCACGTCGCTGATGTGATGCGGGTTGCGCGGCCCGTAGACGGCGATGGACGACGCCTGCACGAATCGCGGCGGCTTGGGCTCGGCGGCTGCGGCGTTGACCAGGGTGCCGGTTGCCTCGACGTTGACCCTGCGGGCCAGCGCGGGGTTGCTGTAGCAGACCGGCGGGATCACCGCGGCGAGGTGAATCACCGACGCCGGTGCCACGCTGCTCATCAGCACGCCGACCGCCTTGGGGTCGGTCAGATCGGCCCACCGCACCGTGACGCCTGCCGGCAGTGCCGTGGCCGCCTTGCGGTTGGCGGGGGTGTCCAGGTCGGTGGCCACCACGCGGCGGCCTGCCGCCGCCAGGTGCTTGACGGTGGCGCTTCCGACCAGCCCGAAAGCACCGGTGACCAGCACAGCGTCGGACATTGAACTCCCTATACCTAGAACGTGTTCTAGTGGACCGTACCGTGAGGGCAGGACCGGATTGAAGTTGCGAACTCAGGAAGCACAGGTTTCATACTCGGCGATCAACCGCCGCTCCTCGGGAATCGGCTGGTAAACCAGGGGATCGTGCCTGGTGCAGCCCCCGACGGTGATCGCCACCGGGCCACGGGCGAAACCGAGACCGCCGATGTGTCCCGACAGCTCGTCGCTGGCGCTGTAGAGAATCGGCGCCGGCAGCGTGGCGACGACCGGCAAGTGGTTCTTGGCCAGCTGCAACGCCAACGCGACGTCGTGGGATTCGGTCGTCTGCTCGGAGAACCAGACCGGGGGAGTCACCGGACCATTGATCCGCAGCCGGTCGACGTGCGGAATCGACTGGTCGGCGTTGAGCCGGCTGAACACCGCCAGCTCGGGTGGGGTAGGCAGCCGTCGAGATGTCTTGATCTCCGCGGGGTGTTCTTTTGCCGCATTAATCACCCAGTCCAGTTGGGACAGTTGTGGGAATCGGTCGGCGATGTGATGTGCAGCCGCAACAACGGCGGTGTAGTCCGCGGGGCTGGCCAAGTCGAGGGCGGCCACATTGGAGTGCCCGGCATCCTGGTCGGGAATTTGGCCATCGGGGTGGCTGATCGTCGCTCGCACCCGGACGGTGGCAGATGGGAAATCACGTCTGAGTTCGACCCAATCGCTTGCTTGGGAGATCACTTGGCCGCGATTGGTGATGGGGAGTTGGCCGCTGTCCACAGCGAACAGATTCCAACCCTGGCGGAGGTCAAGTTCGAGCCGGTATCCGGAGTATCTGGCGTCCTCGGTACCACGCAGATACGTGGTGACGATCTCGGCGATCTGCTTGGAGTTGATGTTCTCGTTGACGTCGACGTAGAGGCGAAAGAACACCATGCCCTGCGGTTCGTTGTGGGCGACATCGTCGGCGGCAGAGACCACACCGGCCAACTTCCGAATGTTTGCGGTGAGCGCGTGAGCGTCGGCGGATCGATCTGCGATACCGCTACTGCAGCCGACGAGCGACAGCGCCACAACGCTCAGGAGTGCAGTCGCGCGGCGGATGAGCACGAGATCCGAGTGTACTGGCGGCAAAGCTGTCAACCCGCTGTGAGGCCAAGGCGCCGAAGTGGCTCCTGCACTGGTCTTTTGGTCCGTTTCGAGTCCGTTGTCGTTCGGTGGCTCGATCGGTGGCGGACGCGGTCGCTAGGCTCGGCGGTAGGCGAGCCGCAGAGGCAGGCCTACGGTCGAGTGGTGAAGCAGGCCGTCGCCGGACACTGAACCGTACGCCGGCTACGGCGTCGAGAGCCGATGCACGCTAAGCAGCCAGGCGAGGATCGGAGCCTCGAACTCGATGTCCCGCGACCACAGTTGGCGACGGATCCGCGCCGGCCGCACGTCGTCGATCTGCCAGCGTCGGCCGATCAGTTCCGGTAGCGCGCCGGGTGCGGGAGAGAGCGCGTCGGCCCGTACCGGTTCCGGTTCGAACTCGACCGCGAACCGGGCGATGCCCTGGCTCGACGCCGGCAACTGCCCACCCAGGGTGGCTGCCCATTGGCTGCCGTACCCGAGGAACTGGCTGATCTCGGCGATCGCGAGACTGACGGAGTGGCTGGCTCCGCGACGGGCTCTGCGGCACGCGAATTCCACTGCGGCGGGTGAGATTTCGAGGGCGATGATGGCGCAGTTGCCGGCCACCCTGACGACCAGGACGGTGGCCTCGGGGCGCCCGACGTCCAGCATCTCGCCGAAGAACCTGCCGGGTTCGGTCAGCGCCAGCACCTCGTCGTCGCAGGGCAGCGTCCTGTTCGCGGCCATGGTCATACCGCCGCGGCGATCTCGGGCATCACTGCTGAGCGCCAGGCTGCCGGGTTGAGGTTGCGGTACGGGTCACGACGCCGAATGTCCTGCAGGTCGCGCAGATCGGCTTCCAGCTGCGACTGGGCACGCCCTTTAACCTGCTGTGTCCAGTCGTCTGCGCTCACACCGGCCGGCGCGACGGTGTCGATCGGCGCACTGAAACGCAGGTACAGCCGCTGCGGGCGGGGAACCAGCGTCGGTCCGATTCCGCGGACGAGGGGCATCGCCATGTCGTCGCGGCCGCCGAGCTTCTTGCCGAGCCAGCCACTGGCCTTGCCCCACAAGCTGTCCCGTTCGGTGATGGGGGTGTAGACGTCGTCACCACCGACGAGGGCTGCGGTCACGATCGGGTAGTCGTGCTTGATCGCGACTCGGGCGAACCCGGCCCGGTTCTCCCACCGCAGCTGGTATTCCTCGCCCTTGAACTTGGAGATCTCCCGCCCGCCGCCGGGGAAGACCAGGATCGGTTCGTTGGCCTCCATCAGCGCCGAGGCGGCCTCCGGCGAACCGACGACGCCGCCGAAGGCGTCCATCATGTGCCGCTGAGGGCCGCCGATCTTGCCGAACTGGCGGTCCGCCAGCGGGCGAACCCGCTCACCGACCGTCTTGCGCACGAAGTAGGGAATGAACACGATCTCGAAGAACGACATCGCGGTGTGGTTTCCGACCAGCAGGAATCGTCCGTCGGCCGGCAGGTTGTCCAGGCCCTCGACATACGGCCGATAAAGGTCCACCAGTGGCTGGGCGTTGTCGGCGCCGGTCTTCAACACGAGTCGCCACGCCGATCTCTGCACTTCGTCCCCGCGCGACACCGCGACCACCTCTCCTGGCTCGTTGCGGCCGTGAGCATCCGGCCACCCTTGACTGTACTGACCAAATTGGTCGTTTGGTCAGTGGGTGTACTAGATCACACGGACTTAGGAGGGCGCTGTGAGTCTGGAATAAGTGGATATATATTATCCGTTTTGTGGATTAGCGTTACCGCTGCCCGCCGGTCCGCCGGCCCCACGCTTGAGGAGTGAGCATGTCCGCCGAAACGTCCATCGAGACCATGAAAGCCGTACGGATCCACCGCTACGGCGCTCCGGAAACCCTGGTGTACGAAGATCTGCCTAAACCGCGCCCCGCCGCCGGACAGGTACTCATCCGCAACGAGGCGGCCGGCGTCAACTTCGCCGACATCGAACAGCGGCGCAACAACTATCCGGTCAAGCCGCCCCTCCCG
This sequence comes from Mycobacterium sp. NBC_00419, assembly GCF_036023875.1. Taxonomy (NCBI): domain Bacteria; kingdom Bacillati; phylum Actinomycetota; class Actinomycetes; order Mycobacteriales; family Mycobacteriaceae; genus Mycobacterium; species Mycobacterium sp. NBC_00419. The sequence goes on along the minus strand of NZ_CP107931.1, from coordinate 1,611,322 downwards.
CACATTCTCGGAGGCGAGTTCGCCGGCACCGTCGAAGAACTCGGCGATGGCGTGGACGGAGTCTGCGTCGGGCAGCGGGTGTTCGGGATCGTCCAGCCGGCGCGTCCCGGCGGCTACGCACAGTACGTCGTTGCCGACAGTGACACCGTCCATCCCCTGCCGGACCAGATCGGGTTCGCTGAGGGGACGGCTCTGTTGGTGCAAGGCCTGACGGCGTACTTCCTCTTGCGCGACGGCGTACGGCTACGTGCCGGCGACTCGATCCTGATCCTTGCCGCCGCAGGCGGTTTGGGCTCACTGAGTGTCCAGCTGGCCAAAATCATGAAGGCCGGACTGATCGTCGGTGCGGCCAGCACGCAGGCCAAACGGCTGTGGGTTGGTGACCTCGGTGCCGATGTGACCATCGATTACACCAACGACGGGTGGAGTGCGGCAGTCCTGGACGTCACCGACGGCAGGGGAGTGGACGCCGCGCTGGTCAACGTCGGCGGCTCGGCGTTCGATCAGGCCATCGCGGCCCTGGCGCCGTTCGGACGTCTCAGCGCCTATGGTTCGGCTGACGAGACCAGCCCTGTCGTGGACTTCGGAGCGCAGTTCCAGGTGGGCAGGCTCAACGCCAATCAGACGCTCGGATTCTTCAGCCTCTACCCCTATCAAGGGCAGGGCTCCTCGGCGCTACGACCAGCGCTGGACGCGTTGACCAGTTACGTCGCCAGTGGTGAGCTGAAGGTCAATATCGGCCTGCAGCTTCCACTTTCGCGTGCGGCCGAGGCCCATCGCCTCATCGAGACGCGGCAGAGCACCGGCAAGGCCGTTCTGCTGCCCTGGGCCGAGAACTAGGCGTTGACGGGCTGCTTGTCGGCGTTCTTCATCTGATCGAACAGCTCGGTGTAGTACGGCAGGCAATGCTGCAGAGCCTGCTCGGTGGTGTAGAGCGGTTGGTAGCCGAGATCGCGCGCGGCCTTCTCGATGCTGAAGTAGTTGTCGAGGTAAATCCGTTCCACCGCAAGGGGTTCCAGCGGCGGCTGGGGCAGGCCGAACTTGAAGTGCAGCCACTGCCAGCCGGTCATCACGGCGTGCACGAACCGCCCGGAAATCCGGAACGTCGGGTAACGCTCGCCGCAGGCCTCCACGACGGGGCGGGAGAACTCGAACATGTTGATCGGCTCGCCGTCGTTGACGAAGTACGCCTGTCCGGGTGCGCTGCCGCCGGGCACCAGATGCTCTGCGGCAAGGACGAATCCGTGCACCAGGTTGTGGATGTAGGAGTTGTCCAGCTTGACGTCCTTGCCGCCGACCAGCACCTTGACATGGCCGGCCAGCACCCGCTGGAACAGCATCCGGAACATGGTCTGATCGCCGCGGCCCCAGATGCCGCTGGGCCGGATCGAACAGGTCAGCAGGCCGCCGGTGTCGTTGGAGCTGAGTACGAACTTCTCGGCGGTCACCTTGGTCTCGGTGTAGAGGTCGTTGAACCGTGTTGTGTAGGGCAGGTTTTCGTCGCCGTTGGCGATGCGCTGCCCGCCCATCACCACACTGTTGGAGGCGGTGTAGACGAACCGCTTGACGCCCGCGGCCTGTGCGGCGTGCACCAGGTTCTTGGTACCGCCCACGTTGACGTCGAAGCTGCGCTTGCGGTACTCCTCGGTGACCGAACCGCCGCCCATCAGGTCGATGATCGCCGCGGTGTGAAAGATGGTGTCCACGCCGGCGACGGCCGCGGCGACGGTCTCGGTGTCGCAGATGTCGCCCTGCAGAATCTCGAGCCGTTCGTGCGGCGGCAGCGCGGACGGCGCCCGGTCGAAAGCCCGGACGTGGTGGCCCCGGTCAAGTAGCTCGCGCACCAGGTTGGCTCCGACGAATCCGGCACCGCCGGTGACCAGAACGCGGCCCAGCTCGGTTGTCAGCGTGGCATCACCCATGGCGGGGAGCTTAACTGAAACACGTTCTAGTTAGCCAGTGCCCCAGGTCAGGGCGGCCCCGCGGATCACCCGTCGGTGACCTCGCGCGACCCCAGCGCATCCTCGATGCGCTGACGTGCTCCGGCTAAGTGCTCTTCACAGCGTCGTGCCAGCTGCTCACCGCGTTCCCACAGCTTCAGCGACGCGTCGAGGTCCAGCCCGCCCTGCTCGAGCGCCCTGACCACCTCGATGAGCTCGTCACGGCACTCCTCGTAGCCGAGCGCACTAATGGGCTTCGTTTCAGAACTCATGCGGCTCCATCCGTCGGGCCGGTACTGGTGGCGCCTACCGCGCCGTCGGAAACCCGGATGCGCAGCCGCGTTCCGGCCGGCGCGTCGGCCGTCGTCCGCAGGATGGCACCGTCGGCGTCCTGCACCACGGCGTAGCCGCGCGCCAGGGTGGCCGCCGGTCCCAGCGTCGCCAGCCGGGCGCTTAGATGGCCGACCCGGTCGGACTCGGCGGCCACCAGGCGGTTGATGTCACGGCGCACCGCGGCGCGGGCCCGGTCGATCTCGTCGCCGCGCTGGGTCAGCCCGCGCAGCGGGTCGGCCAGCACCGGCCGGCTGCGCAACTGCGCCACCGTGCGCTGTTCGCGGCCGACCCAGCTGCGCAGCGCCTGCGCGCTGCGCAGCCGCAGCTCGCCGACCAGGGCTGATTCGGCCGCCGCGTCGGGCACGACCCGCTTGGCGGCGTCGGTCGGGGTGGCCGCGCGCACGTCGGCGACCAGGTCGCACAGCGGGTTGTCGGGCTCGTGGCCGATCGCGCTGACCACCGGGGTGGTGCACGCGGCGATCGCCCGGCACAGCGTTTCGTCGGAGAACGGCAACAGCTCCTCGACGCCGCCACCACCGCGGGCGATCACGATGACATCGACGTCGGGGTCGGCGTCCAGCTCCCGCAGCGCCTCGACGATCTGTGCCACCGCATTGGTGCCCTGCACCGCGGTGTTGCGGATCTCGAAGCGCACCGCAGGCCAGCGCGTGGCGGCCACGGTGGTGACGTCGCGCTCGGCAGCGCTGGCTCGCCCGGTGATCAGCCCGATGGTCGACGGCAGGAACGGCAGCGGGCGCTTGAGTCGCGGGTCGAACAACCCCTCGGCCTCCAGCAGCCGCCGCAGCCGCTCGATGCGCGCCAGCAGCTCGCCGACGCCGACCGCCCGAATTGCGCTGACCCGCAACGAGAACGAGCCGCGAACGGTGTAGAAGCTGGGTCTGCCCAGGACGACGACCTGGGTGCCTTCGGTGAGCTTGACCGGCGCGGAGGCCACCAGATCACGCGGACAGGTGACATCCAGCGACATGTTGGCCGCCGGATCGCGCAGCACCATGTAGGCAGTCGAACTGCGCACGTTGATCTGGGTCAGCTGGCCCTCGACCCACACGGTGCCGAGCTTGTCGATCCAGGCCGCCACCCGGGTGGCGACAGCCCGAACCGGGAACGGGTTCTCCGCCGAGCTGCCCTGATCGTTGGTCACTTGGCTGTCGCGCGGGTGATCCTGTTGGCCAGCAGCGTCTGGAACGGCGCACGGGACTTAGAGGCTTCCTCATAGGCCAGCAGCGCCTCGAGGTCGGCCACCGACAGTGACTGCAGCCGCGCGCGCAGCTGGGCCAGCGTCAGCGACTCGTAGTCGAGCTCCCCGGCGATCGCCGGAGGTTCGGCGACCGCCGCCTTCTTCTTGCCGGCGGCTTTGGTGACCGATTCCTGACTCTTGGGCTCCACCCCGTCGGCCACCGAATACAGCGCAAAACGGCCCTCGGTGAGGCGCTCACCGTCGACTGGTGCGCCGTCGTCGTCGGCCGGGAGATCCTCGTCGAAGGTCGCCCACTCGGGTTGCTCGTCCTTGGGCGGGAAGATGCTCTCCAGCGCCGAGTCACCCTTGATGACCAGGTCAGCGACATCCTGCTGGACCTTCATCACCATCTGAGCGACGGTGCTCACCATCGTCATCGGGTACATCAGGATGGTCTGGGGCAGCTTGCGGGTCTCCTCGATGGCGGTCACGGCCGCCCCTACCAGCAGGCGGACCCCGTACGGTGCTGTTGCCATGTGCGACAGCCTACGGCTGGCCCGTGCGGCGCGCGGGAACGTACCCTGAAACCATGCCGCCAACAGTCAACATGGGGATTCCCGGTGCTTCCAGCACGGCTGGGGGAAGTGCAGTCGGAACCAAGCGTGTCCTGCTGGCCGAGCCGCGCGGCTACTGCGCCGGGGTGGACCGCGCGGTGGAAACCGTGGAGCGCGCGCTGGAGAAGCACGGCGCCCCGGTGTACGTGCGCCACGAGATCGTGCACAACCGCTACGTCGTGGAGACGCTGGCCAAGGCCGGGGCAGTGTTCGTCGAGCAGACCGATGAGGTGCCCGAGGGTGCCATCGTCGTGTTCTCCGCCCACGGTGTCGCGCCGACGGTCCACGAAGAGGCCGCCGCGCGCAATCTGAAGACGATCGATGCCACCTGCCCGCTGGTCACCAAGGTGCACAACGAGGCCAAGCGCTTCGCCCGCGACGACTACGACATCCTGCTGGTCGGCCACGAAGGCCACGAGGAGGTCGTCGGCACGGCCGGGGAGGCGCCGGACCACGTCCAGGTCGTCGACAACCCGGATGCCGTCGACAAGGTCACCGTGCGCGACCCGAACAAGGTCATCTGGCTCTCGCAGACCACGCTGAGCGTTGACGAGACCATGGAGACGGTGCGCCGGCTGCGGGAGAAGTTCCCGACGCTGCAGGACCCGCCCAGCGACGACATCTGCTACGCCACCCAGAACCGCCAGGGCGCGGTCAAGGCGATGGCGCCCGAGTGCGACCTGGTGATCGTCGTCGGTTCGCGGAACTCGTCGAACTCGGTGCGCCTCGTCGAGGTGGCCCTGGGCGCCGGGGCCAAGGACTCGCATCTGGTGGATTACGCCGAGGACATCGACCCGGCCTGGCTTGAGGGTGTCACCACCGTGGGCGTCACGTCCGGTGCGTCGGTACCTGAGGTGCTCGTGCGCGGTGTGCTGGATCGGTTGGCCGAATTCGGTTACGGCACAGTGCAATCAGTGACGACAGCCAACGAGACATTGGTGTTCGCGCTACCGCGGGAGATCCGCCCGGCCCGCACCTAGGCCGTCAGCGGTCGTCGCCGGTATCCCGGTAGCGCACCCGAGAGATCGGGTGGTGGCTGGTGTCCCCGGTGGGAACACCCGGTGCCGGACGGCGCCTTGGCGGCTCATACGGCTCATACGGCTCGTACGGCGGGTACGGCTCGTAGGAGGGCCGGTACGGCTCATACGGCGGATACTGCTCATGGCGGCCCTCGCGGCGCGGCGGCGCGCTGTAGGGGTCGCGGCGTTCACGAGGTTCGCGAGGTTCACGGGGCTCGCGCGGTTCCCGGCGGCGCGGCGGCGGCATGTGCGGGTCGACGTCGCGCGGCGGGCGGGGCCGCCGGCGCGGTGCCTCGGCGGCGGGGTCGAGATCTTCGGGACGGCGCCGGGCGCTTTGGCGGCGGGGACGGTCCTGCGGCACCTCGGTGATGTCCTCCAGCGGGGGACGGGCATGGCGTGATCGGGTTGGTGCGGGCCGCTTGGTGGTGCGACCCGATCGGGGCCGCCGCTCGGCGGCTGCCGGCCGGTCGATGCTGTGCTTGCGCTGCGGCTTGTCCTCGGCGGCCTCCGGCGCCGAGGCGCCGAACAGTGAGCTGACCTTTGTCGCCAGTCCGGCGAACCTGCTCGGTGCGGCGGCCACGTCACCGGCGGGGGCGGCGGCTGCCGCCGACTTGCCCGCCATTCCGAAGTACCAGCGCGCCATCCCGATCAACAGCACAGCGGCCGAGGTGAACAGCATCAGCGGGAACCGTTCGATCAACGGATAGCCGCAGTTGATCAGGGTGTCCTTCAGGCTGGTGAACGAGGCGCCGTGGAACAGGAAATAGGCGCCCGGCACGGCGACGAACAACAGCAGTGGCGGCTGGATGACGGCGGTGAAGAGGCCGGACTGTCGCACGGCGAGCACCGCGGCTACGCAGCCCAGCGCGTACAGCGCTGCGAACATGCCGCCGAGTTCCTTGTTGCCGGAGCCGGCGTCGATCGCGAATCCAATTGTGGTGGCGGTCACAGCAATGAGGACAGCTGCCCACCACGGCACCCCCGGGAGATTCGGGTGCGCGGAGCGATTTTCGGCCGCAACTGACGACCTGGTCCGCTGTGCTGACACACGTAGACCGTACCGGTTTGAGTTGAATGTGGGCCGTCGGCGGCGCCGGGTTGCGTCGTACCTCTCGTAGACTGTGCTCTCTGTGAGCCTCAGCCTAGGAATCGTCGGTCTGCCCAATGTCGGTAAATCGACTCTGTTCAACGCGTTGACCCGCAATAACGTGCTGGCGGCGAACTACCCGTTTGCCACGATCGAGCCGAACGAGGGCGTCGTCCCGCTGCCCGATCCGCGGCTGGTGAAGTTGGCGGAAATCTTCGGCTCCGAGCGGATCCTGCCGGCGCCGGTGACGTTCGTGGATATCGCCGGAATCGTGAAGGGCGCCTCCGAGGGCGCGGGCCTGGGGAACAAGTTCCTGGCGAACATTCGTGAGTGCGATGCCATCTGTCAGGTGGTGCGGGTGTTCGCCGACGACGACGTGGTGCACGTTGACGGCAAGGTGGACCCGAAGTCCGATATCGAGGTCATCGAGACCGAGCTGATCCTGGCCGATCTGCAGACGCTGGAGAAGGCGGTGCCGCGGCTGGAGAAGGAAGCCCGCAACAACAAGGACCGCAAGGCGGTGCACGAGGCGGCGGTGGCGGCCCAGGAGCTGCTCAACGGCGGGACGACGTTGTTCGCCAGCGGCAAGGACTGGTCGCTGCTGCGCGAGCTGAACCTGATGACGATCAAGCCGTTCCTGTATGTGTTCAACGCCGACGAGTCGGTGCTCACCGACGACGCGCGGATCGCCGAGCTGCGGGCGCTGGTGGCACCGGCTGATGCGGTGTTCCTGGACGCCAAGATCGAGGCCGAGTTGCAGGAGCTCGACGACGAGTCGGCCGCCGAGCTGCTGGAGTCGATCGGGCAGACCGAGCGGGGCATGGATGCGTTGGCGCGGGCCGGTTTTCACACCCTGAATCTGCAGACCTACCTGACCGCGGGGCCGAAAGAGGCGCGCGCGTGGACGATTCACCGCGGTGACACCGCGCCGAAGGCGGCCGGGGTGATCCACACCGACTTCGAGAAGGGTTTCATCAAGGCCGAGATCGTGTCGTTCACCGATCTCGTCGAGGCCGGCTCGATGGCCGCGGCCAAGGCCGCGGGCAAGGTGCGCATGGAGGGCAAGGAGTACGTCATGGTCGACGGCGACGTGGTGGAGTTCCGGTTCGGATCAACGTCTACAAGCAAGGGGTAGGAGAAGTGGCGGACCCCACCATCGGATGGTGACACGATTCGATGGTGGAAATCGTCGCGTTGGTCATCTCGGGTCTTTCACTGCTAGTCGCTGGCATCGGGACGTACCAGGCGAACAAGCGCGCCAACGAGGCGCTTGCTGCGTCACGCGATGCCGCGGTGGACGCTCGGTGGTTCGCTGTCCAGGAAGCCGTACAGCGGCTTATTGGTTTCGATCCCATGGCACAGCCAGTTGGTGAGCGACTGCAAAATCTCAGGATCACGATGATTGCGCTTGTCGATCAGCTCGAAGGCTGGGATGGAATCGACTCTTGGTTGGACGCCGAGCGCACGCTGGGCGCAACGATAAGCCGACAAGTGATGGAGGTCTCTGAGCAGGGGGAGACGGTAGAGCAGCGAGTGAAGAATCTCGAACCGCTGATGAGCTGGGCGCACGTTCTAAGCAGCAACCTGCGACGCTTCCGCTCGACTGGCCACAACGCCACGGTTCTAGCTGAACTTCAGGCGAACGCGGAAGCGGTTGTCCGTTCTATCCACGAACGCCACCGTTGGGAGTTGCCGCCTTCGACCAACCCCCGAGTGCGCCCCCTCAATTAGCCATCTCGCAACATGGATCTAGTACGTCTCGGAGCTCGGTCGGGTTCCGCCGACGGATCAACGTCTACAAGGAAGGGGCAGGGCGCGGTGATCGAGCATGAGCGGTGACAAAGAGGGCGCGAAGGCCAGCACCGGCGCACCCCAGGGGATGGACGAAGAATGGGCCATTGAGCAGTGCAACGAGTGGCTTCGACTGCATGAGCGGGTTCCGATCCCCGAAGCCGAGCGCGAGCAGCATGGGCCAAAAGGGCGAATTAGGGGCTCCCTGGCGGAGCGAGAAACGATCTCCAATCGCGTCCACCGGGTAGCTGAGGCCGTCTGGCCGAAGTGGGACGACCGCTGGCGCTTGGAAGCCTCGCGGGTACGAAAGTTGATTTTCGAATTGGAAGAGGGGATTGAGGTCCGTGAGCGTCTGGGGCTGTCGCCGTCCGGACCAGCTCTAGTAGCCGACGCCCTCCACCCTTGGGTTTGGCAAGCTGCCCGACCGCATTGGGAGGGCGGCAACTACGACGCTGCCGTCTGGGCCGCAGCGATCAATGTCAACACTCAACTGAAGGCGAAGGCTCAACGTCCAGACCTGGGTGAGACGAACTTGGTAGAGGCCGCGTTTGGTATCAATCCGCCCGAGGCGGGAAAGGTGCGTCTACGTCTGTGTGACGAGACGAATCCAGCCCTGTTCAAGGATCGACACGTGGGTGCCATATCGCTAGGAAAAGGGCTGTTCTCTGGTGTCCGAAACCCACTCAACCATGTTGGGGCCGAGGACCTGAGCGAACAAGAGGCACTGGAGACCCTGGCGGCGTGGAGCCTTTTGGCGCGGTGGATCGCACAGGCAGACGTTGTAACCGGGCTGACCTTAGGCCCAGGGTAGGTCATGACGTTGATTGGCGATGAGTTCGTGGTGGAGTTCCGGTTCAATGTCTGACGTTCTGCCGCCGTGTCCGGCGTGTGCGAGTGAGTTCACCTACGAGCAGGGGCCGCTGCTGGTGTGCCCGATGTGTGCGCACGAGTGGTCGGCTGATGAGGTGTCCGATGTCGATTCCGCGCACGCCGGTGCCGCGATCAAGGACTCGGTCGGCAACGTCCTCGCTGACGGAGACACGGTGATCGTCGCGACGACCGTGAAGGTCAAGGGCGGCGGTGGCGGGGTTATCAAAGCCGGCACGAAGGTCCGTGGAATCCGGCTCATCTCCGATGGCGTCGGCGATCACGACATCGACGCGAATGTGCCGGGCTTCGGGCGGATGCAGTTGAAGTCGAGCGTGGTGAAGAAGGTCGTCTGAGTGCTGTGACGAGTGGCGCTGGCCAGCGCGACCCGATCGCATCTCGGTCTGAGAGCTTCGCGCCGGAAGTTCTCACTTGTCCAGGCTGTAAATGCCGCCGGCGCGTGAACGTGGCATCATGGTGTGCATCAATGATGCGAGAGTTGGTGTCTCATGAGGACAACGGTGACGATCGACGACGAGTTGCTGGCCAAAGCCGCCGCACTGACCGGGGTGCATGAGAACGTCGCACTGCTCCGGCAGGGATTGCAGACACTGATCCGGGTGGAGAGCGCCCGGCGTCTGGCCGCACTGGGAGGAACAGACCCAGCGGCGGAGGCCCCTCGGCGTCGGCGCAGAGCGGCCGAATGATCCTGGTTGATACCGCGATCTGGATCGATCATCTGCACGCGACCGAGCCGCGTCTCGTCGAACTGTTAGCCGTTGATCAGGTCGGCTGCCACGCCTTGGTGGTGGAGGAGATGGCACTCGGGTCGATCGCTCAACGCGACGTGGTTCTCGATCTGCTCGCCAACCTGTACCAGTTTCCGGTGATGGATCATCGCGAGGTCCTGCACCTGACGAACGAGCGTCGGTTGTGGGGCCGAGGGCTGAGTGCAGTCGATGTTCACCTGATGGCGGCTGTGTCGGTGGTGGGCGGAGCGCAGCTGTGGACAAGGGACAAGCGATTGCAGTCTGCATGTGTGGACATCAAGGTGCGGTTGTTCGATGGGTGACGTTGTTCGGCAACGTTTAACGCGACCGCGACTGTGTGGGTTATGTACGCCATCGGCGCGATATGCGTACATAACGCCCACAGTCGCTCAGTCGTAGACCACATCCAATCCGCGCCGCGCGAGGTCGGCCAACGCCGCGCGCATCCGCGCCAGCTCGTCGGGGGAATGGCCGACCCAGTCGGTGATCTCGCCGACGACCCGTACCGGCTCCCGGGTGCGATAGGAACGCGTGGGGTTGCCGGGTAGCCGCTTGTCGGTGACGTTGGGATCGTCCTCGAGCGCACCGGTCGGTTCCACGATGTAGATCCGTCCGCGACCCTCACCCACGGCCAGCTCCGCGCCCCAGGTGGCAGCGTCCAACGTCTGCGTGACGTACACGTGGTTGGCGTGGCGCTTCTGGTCGTGGTTCATCCGGCGCCCCGCAATCAGCAGATCGCCCACCGCGAGGTCGGCCTTGGTCCCGTGCAGGTATGCGCCGGACTCATGTGGCACAAAGGGTTTCGGTTCTGTGGGCACGGCAGTCTCCGTCCTGTCGGATGTTGTGACAGGACAGTCTGCGACAGACCCCGGGCCTTGCCGCAAGGCCCGGGGTCTGCCATAGTCTGAAGAGGGCGGGGTTGATATCCCCCGCGATCAGTTCGGTTTCGGCGCGGTCGTCGCACTCTCGCACGCGGCACCCAGCGCCTTCGAGGAGTTGTACACGTCATCGGCAGGACCGGCCGGGTTCTCGGCGATCGCCGTGTAGGCCGTCACTAACGCCTCGATCAGATCGGCATCCGGTGTGGTGACCTCGGCCTTGATGTCTTCGAGTTTCTTGGCGGTACCGGCCGGATCGGCGTCGGGGTTGTCACTCATCACCGCGTCGATCTGGGAACAGGCCGCCGCCAGCGTGCCGGCCTCAGCAGTGGCCGCCGCACTGGCAGACGTCGATTCAGCCGCAGATGAGGTGGTCGACGCCGAAGCCGATGTCGTTGACGAGGTCGACGAGGACTGCGAACCGCCACAGCCGGATAGGGACAAGCTCAGCGCGGCCACGGCAATGGGTGCGATCAGCGTGGTCGTGAGCAGTCGTGGCATGGCGGGTTCCTCTCATAGGGGGCGAACGGAGGCAGCATAGTTGCCCCGGCAAAGAGCTGCAGCGACGGCGGGCCTTAGGGCCCCCATCCTGGTGTTAGTCGTGCGACGCTGTCACCATGCGATCGAGGATGTGGGCCGTGCCGCTGGCCGTCGCGCTCATCGCCGGCTGCTCGACCACGTCGGCGCCACCAAGTGTGCTGAAACCGTTGAACGCACAGGCATTTCACGCCGCGATCGAGTCGGCCGCGAAGAAACTCCTCGTGCCCGGCGCGATGGTGCTCCTGCGCACGCCGGAGGGAACCGTCACCGCCGCCGTCGGCACCACGCAGCTCGGCACCCAGACCCCGCCGACGCCGGCCACCCACTTCCGCATCGCGTCCAACACCAAGACCATGACCGCTGCGCTGATCGTGCTGCTGGCCCAAGACGGCAAGCTCAAGCTCACCGACCCGGTGTCGGCGTATGTGCCGAACGTGCCTGGCGGAGGCGACATCACCATCGCGCATCTGCTCACCATGCGCAGCGGCCTCTACGGCTACACCGAAGATCCCGCGCTCGCCGATGTGATGGACACCGAGCCGGCCAAGGCGTGGAACCCGCAGGACGCCCTCGCCATCGCGTTTCGGCATCCGCCGAAGTTCGCCCCCGGCACCGCCTACGACTACAACAACACCAACTACGCCCTGCTCGGTCTGATCGCCGAAAAGGTCGGTGCAGCACCGCTCGCCGAGCAACTGCAGTCGCGGCTGTTCACACCGTTCGGCCTCGCCCAGACGTCGCTGCCTGCCGCAGATGACACCGCACTGCCCGCGCCCTACTCCCACGGCTACATGTACGGCGGTAGCTTCTATGCCCTCGCCGACGTCCCGTATCCGCCGCAGATGCAGGCCGCCGCGAGGGCCGGGACACTGCAACCGATCGACTACACCGACCAGAACCCGTCGTATGCCACCGCGGCCGGCGGGGCGATCTCCACCGCGAACGACATGGCCACCTGGATCAAAGCCCTTGTCTCAGGCCAAGTGTTCGACGCCGACCACCACCGGCAGTGGCTGGACAGCCTGCGCCCGGAGGACCCCGCTGCCCCCGACGGGCAGAAGTATGGCTACGGGATCTCCTATCAGCGGTTCGGCCCGACTGCGGCCATGTACTACCACGGCGGGGAAATGCCGGGCTTCAACTCGTTCATGGGCTACGACCCGGATCACGATGTGACGCTGGTGATCTGGACGAACCTGACGTTATCGCCGGACGGCCAGACGACGGCCAACGCGATACTGCCCGCCGCGCTCAACGAGATCTACCGCGGGCTGTCGCTGAGCTGAGGTGTCCACCGATCGGGGGACAGCGGATTCCACCCCGATCCCGGCCAGCCGGTGGACACCGCAACCGTCGGCAATGGGCGAATCTGAATGACATGAAGCCGAACACGATCATCACCCGCCAGGGCGCCCTGGCCACCTACCGTGGCGCTGAGATCTCCAGCACCTGGATCGCCCCGATCGAGCAGCTCATCCCCGTGTACCGGCCGGCGGGCGAACTGGTGACTGCCTAGACGTTTTCTTGCCTCTCCCATGAAAGAAACACACACCCCTGCGGGCCCTCCCTCCCGCAGGGGTGTGTTCTGTGGCTACGATCCGTCAATGCGGGGTGCGATCGCGGTCATGGCAGTAGTGGTCCTCAGCGCCGGCTGCGCCGAATCGAAACCCCCCACTGAGAGTCCGACCGCCACAGTCGCCGACACCTCGGCGGCTGTGCCGGTGCAGCAGGCGGTGCCCTTCGGTGCCACGCAGACCGTCAGCTCCGAAGGCGCCACCGCGCGCTACACCGTCGCCAACCTCCGCCAGGTTCCGCCCGACGCGCAGATCATCCCGGCGAAGGGGACGATGTACGCCGTCGATGTCACCATCGCCGCGCAGACCGGCACGACGACGTACAACGGGTTCTACTTCGTCGCCAAGGCCGCCGACGGGTCGACGATCGCGCCCGCGGTCGGCGCGGTCCGCCCGGGGATCACCTCCGGGCAGCTGCCTGCCGGCCAGCAGACCGACGGTCACGTGGCCTACGACGTCCCCAACGGCAAGACCGTCACGGCGATCCTGCTGCGCGACCCGCACGGCAAGCTGCTCGCCGTCTGGGCCCAGTAGTCAGCCGGCCACGACCTCGATCTCCTCGCCCAGCCGGTAGCCGTCGATCAGCGGCAGAATGTCACCGCTCCAGAACCGGCCGGGGTCGAACCAGTTCTCGTTCTTCTCGGTGCGGATCAACCCCATCTCCTCGTAGGTGATGGCGACGGTCTCCGCGCAGTAAGCGGTTTCCAGGCCGCTCTCCCGTTTGGCGGTCTTGCGCCGCTCGGCCGATTCGCGGACTCTCTTGTGCAGGAACGGAATTCCCCGGGTCCAGTCGCTGACCGTGGGGATCTGGCCGCGAATCCAGCGGCCGGTCAGTCTGGCGGTGGACGGGAACGGTGTGCCGTCCATCCTGGCGATCACCTTGAGCAGCCGGTCTTCCTGTTCGCGGCTGGCGTGCGGGTGCAGCTGGCGTAGCCAGCAGCGCTGGTCGTAATGGAAAAGCCACTGCTCGACGGCTTCCCGTGCGTCGTTGAGCTGCACGCCGCGATGGTTGGTCCCCGTCCACATGTCGGTCAGCTTCTGGCCGAGTTCGGCGTGCCACATCAGCGGTGGCAGGTCGTCGATCGCCACCGTCATGCCGACATGGTTGATCGGGGAGTTGGTCAGCGTCTGGATCGCCCGGTCCGGGCCGGACCCGCCGCGAAACAGCCAGACATCTCCGGTACGGGTCTCGTTGAGCGCCTGTGTCAGGGACACGGTGTGCACGGTCACCAGCGCAGCTTAGTGTGATCGGCATGCGCAGCATCTGGAAGTGGATCGGGCTGGCCGGTGCGGCCGGTGTCATGGCCGGCGGTGTTCTGGTCGCGCGGGATCAACGCCGCCGCAAGGCCTACACGCCCGACCAGATCCGCAGCCGCCTGCATCAGCGCCTCGCCGACGCCGAAGCCGCCCAGCAGGCCGACCCGCGAGACTAGGCCACCACGGCGTAGAGCCGGTGGGTGCCGGCGAATCCCTTGAGTTCGGCGTCGCGGCCGGAGTCGAAATCCCGGTCGGCCACCGCCCGCCGTACCGGCTCGCTGACCAGGACTTCACCGCCGTCGGCCTGGCTCGCCACCCGGGCGGCCATCGCCACGTTGCGGCCGAACAGATCGTCGCCGCGGCGCACCGACTTACCCATGTGGATGCCGATCCGCACGCGAATGCTGTTGTTGCGCAACCGTTTGGCGTCGCGCGCCAAGGCCTGTTGCATGGCTACGCCGCACCGTACCGCGGCGGCCGGGTCGGCGAAGGCCACCATGAACCCGTCGCCCTGGCTCTTGACCACGTGGCCGTCGTTCGTCTTGACCAGCCCGCGCACCTGCCGGTCGTGGGCCTCGATGACCTTGACGAAGGACCGGTCGCCGATGCGCTCGTTGAGCGCGGTGGATTCCTCGATGTCGGAGAACATGATGACGACGTTGCCGTCCGGTGCGAGCCGGGCCAGGTCGGGCCGCTCCACGTCGGCCCAGTCGGCGAGTTCCTCGATCGAGCTGCGCACCGCGCCGCCGAAGCCCTGGGTGCGCACCAGGTTGGCGGTCTGCCACACCGTCTTGACCGCCTCGCGCCCGCCGGTCCACAGCAGGTTGCGGGTGTCCAGGCGGGCGCGCAGTTCCTCGGTCTCCTGCCTGCTGCCCTGCAGGCGCGACCACAGCACCGCCAGCGCCGCCGCCTCGGCGAGCGCCAGCGCGGCCAGAACCGACACCGCGATCGTCCAACCCACCTCTGCGTCGCCCTCCCGTCGGCAATCCTGAACACATGATGCCCCCGTACTACGAGAGCCGGTTCATCCGCGCCAATCATCCCGGCCGGGCACAGGCCGTGTGGCTGCGCTGGACGCTGCTCTATCCGCGGCCGGGCCAGCCGGTCGCCGACGTGTGGGTGATGGTCTTCGACCCCGACGGCGCCGGCAACCGCGCGCTCAAGCGGCCGCACCCGATCGCCGCTACTGACTACCGCACCGACCCGTGGTCGGCGCGCATCGGCGACACCGCGATCGACGACCTGCGGGCCGGCGGGAGGATCGACGGTGCCCGGTGGGACCTGGCGATCGCACCGGGGGAGGAGCCGGCGGTCAAACTGCTCACCGACCGCGCCTACCGGGCGAGGTTCCCGACCGCCAAAACCCAGGTCCGTCATCCGCTGGCCCGCTTCGACGGCGCGGTCACCCTCGGCGAGCAGGTGTCGCTGACGAACTGGACCGGCAGTGTCAACCACAACTGGGGCCGCAAGCACACCCCGGCCTACGCCTTCGGCCAGGTGTGCGGGTTCGACGGGCACCTGGGCTCCAGCCTGGAGATCGTCACCGCGCACGCCGCACTCGGGCCGCTGCGGCTGCCCGCGGCCACCCTGTTCGTCTTGCGCCATGCCGGGCGGGAGTATGCGGTGCGGTCGATCGCGGCCGCCCGTCACAGCCGCGGCACCTATGAGCCGTTCGCCTGGTCGTTCGGCGGTCGGGTCGACGGCATCGAGATGCGCGGCGAGATCCGGGCGCGGGAATCCGACGTGATCGGGCTGACCTATACCGACACCGACGCCACCACCAAGTACTGCTACAACTCCGCGCTGGCGGACTGCCGGATCACCCTGTCCGGCAAGGGTCTTGACACCGAGCTGACGGCGTCGCGGCGGGCGATGTTCGAGATCCTCACCGATGACCGCAATACCGCGGTGCCGCTGCTGGCCTGATCGGTGCGTAGCAGACTGGCACCATGACCGTTCTCCAGGTGGGCAAGCCCGAACCGTCGCTGGCCGCCGAACTGTCCCGGCGTGACCCACTACCGCAGTTGCCGGTGCACGATCCGCAGGCCGTCACCGTGATCCTGTGCTGCGGGCGCCCGGGGGTCGACGCCGGACTCATCGCGGCACTGCCGAACCTGCAGGCGATCGTGAACTTCGGCGCCGGTGTCGACGCCATCGACGTGAAGGCCGCCCACGCCCGCGGCATCGCGGTGAGCAACACCCCTGATGTCCTGACCGACACCGTCGCCGACACCGCGGTCGGCCTGATGATCGACACCATGCGCGGACTGTCGGCCGCCGATCGCTACGTGCGCGCCGGACACTGGCCGGTGCACGGTCCGTTCCGCTACACCCGCGACGTCAGCGGCAGCCGGGCCGGCATCTTGGGCCTGGGTCGCATCGGCTCGGCGATCGCCACCCGGCTGGCCGGATTCGACTGTGCCATCGCCTATCACAACCGAAGCGAGGTTCCCGGCAGCCCGTACCGCTACTGCGCCACAGCGGCCGAGCTCGCGGGGTCCGTCGACGTTCTGGTCGTGGCCACCGCCGGCGGTCCCGACACCGCCCGCCTCGTCGACCGGCCCGTGCTGGAAGCACTTGGGCCGCAGGGCTTTCTGATCAACATCGCCCGCGGCAGCGTGGTCGATGAGCAGGCGCTGGTCGAATTGCTGGTCAGTGGCGGGCTGGCCGGTGCCGGGCTGGACGTCTTCGCCCACGAGCCGCAGGTTCCTGCGCCGCTGCTCGAGTTGGACAACGTCGTGTTGCTGCCGCATGTCGGCAGCAACACCGCCCGGGCCCGAACTGCGATGGCGCGCTTGGCGTTACGCAATCTCGATGAGTGGCTGGCCCACCGGCGACTGGTCACGCCGGTCACCTAGGGCCCAGCCGGCCACCACGTAGATGGCCACCGCCAGCACCGCCGATCCCACGGTGCTCAGGTCCACGCCGCCGGCGATATCGGCCAGCGGACCGACATAGAGCGTGGTGTTGACCGCTAGCACTCCGAACAGCGAACCGGCCGCCCAGGCTGCCACCGCCGGGATGTTCCAGCCGCCGGTGAACCAGTACCGGCCACCGCGGCGACCGTGGGCGAAGGCCTGCAGATCCACCGGGTCGTAGCCGACCTTGCGGTTGCGCAGCGCGCCGATGGCCAGCACGGCCACCCACGGCGTGATCACGGCATTGAGCACGACCGTCATGGCGGTGACCGAGCCGACCGCGTCGAACACGAACACGCCGACATAGAGCAGGACGATCGCGATCGCGGCGGTGATGATCGTGGTCTGGGTGCGCTTCAGCTTCGGCGCGATGCCTTCCAGGTCAAGGCCGCTGGCGTAGATGCACAGCACGCCCTGGCTCAGGCCGCCCAGCAACGAGATCACCACGATCGGCAGCACGTACCAGGCCGGGGCCGCGGTCACCAGATCGTCGAGATAGGAGTCGGTCGGGTTGGCGAAGCTCATCGCGGTGTAGGCGCCGAACATGCTCGGCAGCAGCACCCCGATGAACATGCCCGCGCCCAGCGCCAGGCAGATCTGTCGGTCGCTGAACCGCACCGCCGAGATACGCCGGGTGTAGTCGCCGATGGTGGGGCCGTACGAGATCGGCGCCGCGGCGAAGAGCACCGCGCACAGCGTCCAGGTCTGCCAGAAGCCGCCCAGTGCGTACTCGCCCGAGCTCGCACCCGGGGTGAATCCGCCTGCGAACGCGAAGACACCCAGGATCAACAACGCGCCGACCACCGGCACCACGATCTTCTGCATCGCCACGATGGTGGCGTGGCCGTAGAGCGCAACGGTCACCATCAGGGCGGCGACGATCGCGTACCCGACCCCACGCACCACGTCGGTCTCGGGCAGCCCGAACATCCGGTGGGCCGCGGCCACCAGAGCGTCACCACTGGTCCACACCGTGACCGCCGCGAATCCGAGCGCGATCGCCAGCGCCAGGCCGGATCCGATGAAGCGGCCCCGGATTCCGAAGAACGCGCCGCTGGACACCGTCATGTTGGTGCCGGTGCGGGGGCCGATGACGGCGGTCGGCAGCACGGCGAGCGTGCCGACGGCGATTCCCACCGCCATCGAGGCCAGCGTCTGCCAGAAGCTCAGGCCGAACAGGATCGCGAACGCCCCGAAGACGACGTTGGTCCACGTCAGGTTGGCGCCCAGGAACACCGCGGCCAGGTTGCGCGGGCTGGAGTCCCTGGCCTCTTCGGGCAGGTACTCGACGCCGGCGGCTTCGATGGACCCGAGGCGATCGGTGGTGGCAGTGGCCATCGGACACTCCTTGTTGATGGGTGCTTCAATAGTGTTGATGTAGTGTTCAATAAGAATGGTGATCCGTCAAGGGGAAGGACGACAGTGGTCGCGAAGGCGATGCGAGACGCCAAACGCAAGATGCCGGCCGAACGGCATGACGAGCTGCTGGGCCAGGCGGTGCTGATCAGCCGCACCGACGGCCTCGGCGCGGTCACGCTGCGCAAAGTCGCCGCCGACCTGGGCGTCACGCCGGGTCTGGTCAGCCATTACTTCTCGTCGGCCGAGCAGCTGATCACCGCCGCGTTCCGGGCCGCCGCCACCGAGGACCTGGACAACTCCCGCAAGCTGCTGGCCGCCGAGCCCACCGCCACCGCGGGCATCAACGCCCTGATGGACTACACCCTCGACGAGTCCAGCATGGAAGCCAGCGCGCTATGGCTGGAGGCGTGGAGCCTGGGGCGCACCAACCCGGCGCTGGCAGCCGAAGCGGCCGCACTGACCGATCAGTGGCTGACGTGCATCGCCGACGTGGTGCGTGCCGGCAGCGACAGCGGGGAGTTCCACGTCGCTGACGCCGACGTGGCCGCGCGACGGCTGCTGACCATGATCGACGGGCTCGGCGCCCAGATGGTGGTGCGCGCGGTGGCCCCCGAGGAGCTCAAGCACATCGCCCGCTCCTACGTCGCCGCCGAGCTGCACCTGCCGATCACGGGGTGACGAAGGCGACGACGGCGTCGCTGAACGCGTCGTTGTCGTCACCGGCCGCGGTGTGGCCGGCCTCGGAGAGTTCGACGAACTCGGCGTGCGGCACCTTGGCCAGGAAGTCCTGCACCCCCTCGGTGCTGACCACATCGGACTGCCTGCCGCGAATGAGCAGGATCGGGATGGTCAGTTCGGCCGCCGCCTGCTCCAACTCCTCGACGCGGACGAACTCCTCGGCCTCGACCGGCTTGAGGAACGCCGGGTCCCAGTGCCAGAACCAGCGGCCGTCGCGCTGCCGCAGATTCTTCTTGAGACCCTCGAGATTCTTGGCCCGTCTGCGGTGTGGCAGGTAGGCGGCGATCGCGTCGGCCGCCTGCTCGAGGGTGTCGAAGCCGTGCACGTGGCTGGCCATGAAATCGTGGATGCGCGAGGTGCCCTTCTCCTCGATCCGCGGCACCACGTCGACGAGAACCAGCTTGGTGATCTTCTCCGGGCCGGCGAGCTTGGCCACCAGGATGCCGGTCAGCCCGCCCATGCTGGCCCCGATCAACACCACCGGCCGCCCGATCTGGTCCAGCACCCGCAGGACGTCACCGCACAGGGCACTCACGGTGTAGACGCCGTTCGGCGCGCGGTCGCTGTCACCGTGGCCGCGGGCGTCGAGTGCGACGACATGCAGGCCCCGGTCGGCCAGCACCTGCCCGGTGTTCTTCCAGGAGAACCGGTTTTGGCCCCCGCCGTGCAGCATCAGGATGGTCGGCCGGTCGCTCGCGCCCCGGTTCCACTCGTCGCCCACCAGGGTCAGCTTGTCCTCACCGCGGAACTCCACGGTCTGCGCACCACTGGTCGTGCTGGTCACAGGCATCCTCTCGGCCGAGCCTGGAAAGCACGTTACCCAGGACCGGTTGATGACTTTCGCCAGCCCTGGCGGTCTATCTGTTCGAGGCCGACCGAATAAAGGAGAAGTTCCGATGCCGTCCATTACCCCTTCGCTGTGGTTCAACGACGACCTGGAGGAGGCGATGCTGTTCTACACCGCGATCTTTCCCAACTCGTCGGTCGAGCACGTGGCCCGCTACACCGAGGCCGGGCCGGGCACCCCGGGCCAGGTGGTCTCGGCCAGTTTCGTGCTCGACGGCACTCGGTTCACCGGGATCAACGGCGGGCCGGTGTTCGCGTTCACCGAGGCGATCTCGTTCCTCATCGAGTGCACCGACCAGGACGAGGTCGACCACTACTGGACTGCGCTGCTCGACGGCGGTCAGGAATCCCAGTGCGGCTGGCTCAAGGATCGGTTCGGCGTGAGCTGGCAGGTGGTGCCCACCCGATTGCTGGAGCTGCTCTCTGATCCCGACCACGACCGCGCGGCCGCAGCCACGGCGGCGATGCTCGGAATGCGCAAGATCGTCATCAGCGAGCTGGAGGTCGCGACCACCAACCGCTGACCGTCACTCCAGGCATTACCGGTACCCTTGCGCCCCAGCGGGGACGATCGTTCCGACGTGCCGGAGGGAGCAAGCATGGCCGACGAGCCAGACGTGCCCGATAACGAGGTGACCACCGACGCGGCCGAGGAGGCCGTCGAGGACACCACAGCGGATGTGGCCGACGAGCCCGTCACGGAAGCCAAGGCCAGGCGGCCGTGGTCGCACGTCAAGATCGCGCTGACCGTCGGCCTGGCCACCGTGGTCGCACTCGGGGGCCTCACCGGCTGGCTCGGCTATCAGGCCTACCAGGCCCGGCAGGCGCAGCAGCTCGACGAACTGCTGGTCAGCGTGGGCCGCCAGGGTGCGATCAACCTGACCACCATCGACTTCGAGCATGCCGATGCCGACGTGCAGCGCATCCTGGACTCCGCCACCGACGCGTTCTACGACGACTTCGCCAAGCGGTCCCAGCCGTTCGTCGAGGTCGTCAAGCAGGCCAAGTCCAAGTCCGAAGGCACCGTCAACGAGGCGGGTCTGGAGTCGGTCAGCGGTACCGAGGGCCAGGTCCTGGTGGCCGTGACGGTCAAGACCCAGAACGCCGGCGCCCAGAACCAGCCACCGCGCAACTGGCGGATGCGCCTGACGGTCAAGAAGACTGGCGCCGACGAAGCGAAGGTCTCGAAAGTGGAGTTCGTGCAGTGACGACACCCGACGACAAGGCCGAAGCCACGGCCAAAGAACTTGACGACATCGAGGACTTCGACGACATCGAGGACTTCGACGACATCGACGATGTCGAGGCGGCCGAGGCCGACGAGCAGGTTGTGCCGGAGAAGCACTTCAGCTGGTCGCGCCTGGTCGCGTTCGTGATCCTGCCGGTGCTGGCACTGCTGCTGGGTGCGGGTGCCGGTTACCTGAAGTGGGAGTACTTCTCGCGCCACGACGCCGACCGCTCGGCGCAGGCCGCGATGGCCGCAGCCAAGGATTCCACCGTCGCGCTGCTGAGCTACAAGCCCGACACGGTCGAGAAGGACCTCGGCGACGCCCGCGGCCGGCTGACCGGAAACTTCCTGGACGCCTACACCCAACTGGTGAACACCGTCGTGATCCCGGGCGCCAAGGAGAAGAAGATCTCAGCGCTGGCAACGGTGCCCGCCGCGGCGCCGGTGTCGGCCAACGCCGGCCACGCCGTGGTGCTGCTGTTCGTCGACCAGACCGTGGTGGTGGGCAGTGACGCCCCGACCAACACCGCGTCCAGCGTCCGGGTCACCCTCGACAAGGTCGGTGACCGCTGGCTGATCTCCGGCTTCGACCCGATCTAACGGCCCATGCCCACGCCGCGCTGGATCGACGTCGCCGCCCCCGCCGTGCAGCTGCGGGCGCTGACCTGGGGACCCGATGAAGGCCCGATTGCGTTGTGCCTGCACGGTTTTCCCGACACGCCCTACGGATTCCGAAAGCTCGCCCCGCAGCTGGTGGCGGCCGGCTACCGGGTGATCGCACCGTTCATGCGTGGGTATGTGCCGTCGTCGATCCCGTCGGACGGCAGCTATCACATCGGCGCGTTGATGGACGACGCGCTGAAGGTGCGCGAAGCCTGCGGCCCGACCGACCGCGACGTGGTGATCGGCCACGACTGGGGCGCCATCACCGCCACCGGGCTCGCGGCGCTGCCCGACAGCCCGTTCGTCAAGGCCGTGGTGATGTCGGTGCCGCCGTCGGCCGCGCTCACTCCCGACGGCCCGGTGCCCAACCGCGGCAAGCTGCTGCGGCTGCTGCCCGCCCAGGTGGCGCGCAGCTGGTACATCAGCTACTTCCAGCTGCCGCTGCTGCCGGAACGGTCGGAATCGTGGATCGTGCCGCTGCTGTGGCGGCGATGGTCGCCGGGGTACAACGCCGCCGAGGACCTGCGCCACGTCGACGCCGCGATCGGTGCTCCGCAGTACTGGCGGGCCGCGCTGGGCCCGTACCGCGCGACCATCCGCAACACCAAGCCGCCGGCCCGCTACGCCGAGTTGCACCGCTGGTGGACCAAGCCCCCGCGGCTGGCCACGCTGTACCTGCACGGCAACGACGACGGTTGCATGACACCGGAATTCACGCCCTGGGTGCGTGACGCGCTGCCGCCGGGCAGTGACGTCGCGATCGTCGAGAACGCCGGGCATTTCCTGCAACTCGAACAGCCCGACGCGGTGGCCCGGCGGATCCTGGACTTCCTGCGTTCGTGAGGCCCGCAACCAGAGCGATGACCGCGGTGGACGCGCAGATGTTCTGGATGTCGGCGGCCACGTCCAGCGACCAGATCATTCTGTATGCCTTCGACGGTTCGCCGGCCGACCCGGGCGCCGCAGTCGAGGAGCTGATGCGGCGGGCGCAGGCGTGTGACGAGCTGCGGCTGCGGGTGGTCGAGGCGGGTCGGTGGCGCTACCCGCGATGGCAGCACGGGGCGGTCGACCCCGGCCAGTTCGTCGTCCACTCCGGCGCCACGCTGGACTGGCAGGACTGTGTGGACGCCGCGGCGCGACTGCGCGGCGACCAACTCGATCTTCACGACATGACCTGGCGTGCATACATTTATCCCGCGGTGCGCGACCTGCCCGGCTGCTCGGGCGTGGGCTCGGTGGTGGTGATGCAGTTGGGCCATGCCTACGCCGACGGTAGCCGGGGGACCGCACTCGCCGGCGCGCTGCTGGGCCGTCAACAGCCGGTACCGGTGCCCGCTCCGGGCAGGCGCGGATTCCTGCCTGCCCGTGGAGTCGCCGCCGCGCGGGCGCACCGCGCACTGGTACGCGACACCGAGGCCGGGCTGGTGCCGCCGCCCGCGCCGGGGTGCCCGCTGCTCAGCATCAACCGGCGGCCCCACGCGGGATCGGTGGTGCGCACGCTGGTGTTGGGCCGCGACGAGCTGGCCACCCCGACGGTGACGATCGGCGTGCTGGTCGCGGTGTCCGAGGCGCTGGCGGGATATCTCGCCGCACGGGGCGAGGACACCTCGGCACTGGGTGCTGAAGTCACGATGGCCGGACAGCAGGATTCCAGCGCCCACAACAACTTTCGCAATGTCGGCATCCGGCTGCATCCCGACGCCGACCGCGTCCGGCGGGCCGAGCTGATCGGCGCCGAGCTGGCCGCCGCGCGCCGGCGCGGCGAGCACCCCGCGTTACGGGCGTCGGCCGCCGCCTTCGCCGCAACCCCCGCGGCGTTGTTGCGCTGGGGTGTGCGGCAGTTCGACCCGGCGGCCCGTTCGCCGACGGTCACCGGAAACACGGTGGTGTCCAGCGTGAACCGCGGGCCGGCGGATCTGTCCTTCGGTGGATCCCCGGTGTTGTTCGCCGCCGGGTTCTCCGCGCTGTCGCCGATGATGAGCCTGACCCACGGTGTGCACGGCCTCGGCGACATCGTCACCATCAGCGTGCACGCCGACCCCGACAACCTCGACGTCGACGACTACCTTGACCGCTTGAGAATCGCGTTTGGCCGTTGAGGAGTAACGCCGATGGCCGCAATGCCTTAGGTTTACCTGCGTGACTGCCTACGACGTCGGATTGCTGATCCTGCGGCTGGTGCTCGGCCTGACCATGGCCGCGCACGGCTACAACAAGTTCTTCGGCGGCGGCCGCATCAAGGGCACTGCCGGCTGGTTCGAGAGCATCGGCATGAAGCCGGGCACCTTCCATGCCCGGGTGGCCGCGAGCACCGAGGTGGCGGCGGGTCTGGGCTTGGCGGTCGGTCTGCTGACGCCCGTCACCGCCGCGGGCTTCGTGGCGCTGATGCTCGTCGCGGCGTGGACGGTGCACCGGCACAACGGCTTCTTCATCGTCAAGGAGGGCTGGGAGTACAACCTGGTGCTGGCGGCGGCAGCGGTCACGCTCGCCGCGACCGGGGCGGGCAAGCTCAGCCTGGACTACGCCCTGTTCAAGAACACCAGCCTGTACGACCTGCTGCACGGGTGGCCGGGGTTGGCCATCGCGGTGGGGCTAGGGCTCGCCGGCGGCATCGGTCAGCTGGCGATCTTCTACCGTCCCCCCGCCAAGGCCTGACCCCCCGTCGCCCAAACCGACAAACGGGCGAACTTTCGCGAGAGGATCCCGCCAGAACGTCGATCTCGGCGCGGCCCGTTGTCCCAACTGCGCCCGCAAGACTAGAACACGTTCTAGTCTTGCCCGCATGGGATTTCTGAAGCAAGAAGTACCCGTCATCGACTTCGAGACGTGGAGCAAGGGCACGCGGGCCGAGAAGATCAAGCCGATGGCGCGGCACTGGGCCGAGGTGGGGTTCGGCACGCCGGTCATCCTGCATCTGTTCTACGTCGTCAAGATCCTGCTCTACATCTTCATCGCCGCCCTGTTCGCGTTGGCCACCAAGGGGATTGACGGCTGGGGCAATATCGGGCAGTGGTGGTCGGAGCCGATCGTCTTCGAGAAGGCCGTGCTGTACACGATGCTGTTCGAGGTCGTCGGCCTCGGCTGCGGCTTCGGGCCGTTGAACAACCGGTTCTTCCCCCCGATGGGCTCGATCATCTACTGGTTGCGGCCGAACACCATTCGGCTGCCACCGTGGCCGAACCGGGTGCCGCTGACAAAGGGTGATCGTCGCGGGCCGGTCGACGTCGCGCTCTACGGGGCGCTCATCGTCATGCTCCTGGTCGCCCTGTTCTCCGACGGCACCGGACCCATCCCCGCACTGGGCACCGAGGTGGGCCTGCTGCCGACCTGGCAGATCGTGGCCGTTCTGGTTCTGCTGGCGCTGGCCAGCCTGCGCGACAAGGTGATCTTCCTGGCCGCCCGCGGTGAGGTCTACGCCAGCTTCGCGGTGGCGTTCCTGTTCGCCGGGGTCGACGTCATCATCGCCCTCAAGCTGGTCTGCATGGCGATCTGGATCGGCGCCGCGACCTCCAAGCTCACCCGGCACTTCCCGTTCGTCATCTCCACGATGATGTCCAACAGCCCGGTGATGCGGCCCCGCTTCCTCAAGCGCATGTTCTTCGCGAACTTCCCCGAGGATCTGCGGCCGGGGCGCTTGTCCCATGTCCTGGCCCACGTCAGCACGGCCATCGAGATGGGCATCCCGCTGGTGCTGTTCTTCTCCCACGGTGGCTGGCCGACAGCGATTGCGGCTTTCGTGATGGTCTGCTTCCACCTCGGCATCCTCTCGGCGATCCCGATGGGGGTGCCGCTGGAGTGGAACGTCTTCATGATCTTCTCGGTGCTGTCGCTGTTCGTCGCGCATGCGCAGGTCGGCATCAGCGACCTGACCAGCCCGTGGCCGGTGGTGCTGTTCGCGGTGCTGGCCACCTTCGTCGTCCTCGGCAACACGGTCCCGCGCAAGGTCTCCTTCCTGCCCGGCATGCGCTACTACGCCGGCAACTGGGACACCACGCTGTGGTGCATCAAGCCGTCGGCTGAGGCGAAGATCGACAAGAACCTGGTCGCGATCGCCAACATGCCCGCCGCCCAGTTGGAGAAGTTCTACGGCAGCAAGGAAGCCGCCCAGATCCCGATCTACATGGGCTACGCCTTCCGCGCGTTCAACACCCACGGCAAGGCGTTGTTCACGCTGGCCCACCGCGCCATGGCCGGGTACAACGAGGACGACTACTCGATCACCGACGGCGAACGCATATGCAGCATGGCCATCGGCTGGAACTTCGGCGACGGCCACATGCACAACGAGCAGCTGATCAACGCGATGCAGCAGCGCTGCGGATTCGAGCCCGGCGAAGTGCGGGTGGTTCTGCTCGACGCCCAGCCGCTGCACAAACAGCGCCAGGAGTACCGCCTCGTCGACGCCGCGACCGGCGAGTTCGAGCGCGGCTGGGTGGCGGTCGCCGACATGGCCACCCGCCAGCCGTGGGACGACGACCTGCCTGTGCACGTCACCAGCGGCAAGTAGCGCCCGGCACGACTCGGCGGGGGGCTGACGGACTCCGACTAACCGAACGGTTGGTTGGCCCCGCCCGGAGTCGGTCTGATGAGGCGTGTTATTAATCGAGGACAACTATTCATCTCACCCAAGGAGAAGCTCGATGGCTGAAGCGGTCATTGTCGAGGCTGTGCGCGCACCAGTCGGTAAGCGCAACGGCGCACTGTCCGGGGTGCACCCCGCCGAGTTGTCGGCCCAGGTGCTCAACGGCCTGGTCGAGCGGGCCGGTGTCGACCCGGCTCTCGTCGACGACGTGATCTGGGGCTGCGTCATGCAGGCCGGTGAGCAGGCGCTCGACATCGCCCGCACCGCGTTGCTCAGTGCCGGCTGGCCCGAGTCCGTCCCGGGTGTGACCGTGGACCGCCAGTGCGGTTCCAGCCAGCAGTCGCTGCACTTCGCTGTCGCCGGAGTGGTGGCCGGCCACTACGACGTCGTCGTCGCCGGTGGCGTCGAGTCGATGTCGCGCACGCCGATGGGCTCCTCGCTGGCCAACGGCGGCAACCCCTACGGTGCGTCGTTCAAGGCGCGCTACGCCAAGACCCCGAACCAGGGCGTCGGCGCCGAGATGATCGCCGAGCAGTGGGGCCTCAGCCGCACCCAGCTCGACGAGTTCTCCCTGCGTTCGCACGAAAAGGCCGCTGCAGCACAGGATTCCGGCGCATTCAAGGATCAGATCGTCGGCATCAAGACCCAGGACGCCGACGGCAACGACACCGTGGTGCTCGAGGATGGCGGTATCCGCCGCGGCGGAACGCTCGAGTCGATGGCCAAGATCAAGCCCGCGTTCAAAGACGACGGCGTGATCCACGCCGGCAACTCCAGCCAGATCTCCGACGGTTCGGCCGCGCTGCTGGTCATGTCGGCCGAGAAGGCCAAGGATCTGGGACTCAAGCCGTTGGCCAAGGTGCACACCGCGGTGCTCGCCGGCGCCGATCCGGTCATCATGCTGACCGCTCCGATCCCGGCTACGCAGAAGGCGTTGAAGAAGTCGGGCCTGACCGTCGACCAGATCGGTGCGTTCGAGGTCAACGAGGCCTTCGCCCCGGTGCCGATGGCCTGGCTCAAGGACATCGGCGCCGACGAGTCCAGGCTCAACCCCAACGGTGGCGCGATCGCGCTGGGCCACCCGCTGGGCGGCTCCGGTGCCCGCATCCTGACCACGCTGCTTTATCACATGCGGGACAACAACATTCAATACGGCCTGCAGACCATGTGCGAGGGCGGCGGCCAGGCCAACGCCACCATCCTCGAGCTGCTCTAGAGGTGTCAGACGTGCAAGCCCCCGCCGCTCTTTACGAGCGGCGGGGCAACGTCGCGCTGATCACCATCAACCGGCCCGAGGCCCGCAACGCGGTTAACGCCGCGGTCAGCACGGCTCTCGGTGACGCCGTGCAGCAGGCGCAGGATGACGCCGAGGTGTGGGCGGTGGTGATCACCGGCGCCGGCGACAAGTCGTTCTGCGCCGGTGCCGACCTTAAAGCACTCTCGCGGCGGGAGAACATCTTTCACCCGCAGCACCCGGAATGGGGCTTCGCCGGTTACGTCCGGCACGCGATCGACAAGCCCACCATCGCCGCCGTGAACGGCACCGCGCTCGGCGGCGGCACCGAGCTGGCGCTGGCCAGTGATCTCGTGGTCGCCGCGCAGAGCGCCACGTTCGGTCTGCCGGAGGTCAAGCGCGGACTGGTGGCCGCCGCGGGCGGGGTGTTCCGGATCGTCGAACAACTGCCACGCAAGGTGGCCATGGGTCTGCTGTTCACCGGTGAACCCATCACCGCCGACGAGGCGCTGCAGTGGGGCCTGATCAACCAGGTGGTGGCCGACGCCACCGTGGTCGACGCGGCTTTGGCTCTGGCACAACGCATTACCGTCAACGCGCCGCTGGCTGTTCAGGCCAGCAAGCGCATCGCGGTGGGTGTCGACGTTGAAGACGGCAGGGCCACCGTCACTGCCGACGAGGTCGGCTGGTCGCGCACCATGCGCGAGATCGGCACCTTGATGAAGTCCGAGGACGCCAAGGAGGGGCCGCTGGCCTTCGCCGAGAAGCGTCCGCCGGTGTGGAAGGCGCGCTAGCTAGGCAGGAGCCTTGGTGGTCGTCGGCGTCGCCGACGTACTGGCCGGTGCTTCGCTGGTCGGCGTCGTCGACGGCGCCTCACTGGAGGTGGTGGCCGTGGTCGAGGTGGTCGACGTCGTCGTGCCCGCCTCGCTCGGGGTCAGCACCGTGTCGATCATGTAGATGTAGGCGCCCTTGGCGGTGTAGCTGCAGACGACCTTCGCGGTGTCGTTGACCTTGATGTCGCCACCCTTGCCGGTGACACTGATCAGCCGGCCGTCCTGGGTGGGCATCTTGCCGGCGACGTCGTTGGGGCCCAGGTAGCCGAGCACCATGTGGTAGAAGACCGTCGGCAGCAGCACCGCCGGATCGCTCTTCAGCGTCGCCAGGGTGGACTCGTCAAGTTTCGCGAACGCCTCGTCGGTCGGCGCGAACACGACGTAGGGGCCGCCGTCGAGGGCCGAGGTGACGTTGACGGCCGGATTCAGCTTGCCGGAGATGGCCGCACTGAAGGTGCTCAGATCCGGGTTGTTGGCGATCGCGACCGAGGCGACCTGGCTGCCCATGCTGGTGATCGAACCGGCCCCGGTGGGCACCTTGTTCTTGTAGGCGTCGCAGCCCGGACCCTGCGGATCGGGCAGCTGGGTCATGGTGGGCACCGGGATCGCCGAGGTGGTCGGCGCTGCGGTATCCGTGGTCGGGGTGGTCGGATCGGCGTAGGCCTGCACGGCCGTCGGGATCGCGACGGCGATGGCGGCGATGGCCGCGGCCACGCCGAGGCTCTTGGTACGAGTGCTCACAACGGCTCCTAGCTGTTCATCCGGAGTCGGCGATTCGCGGGATCCCCGGTCGCCGCGACGCCTGACGCATCGTACTGGCCTTCGGGTTGCCCTCCCAAAAGGGCCTGTTCAGGGAGTCGCCATATGGTCCGCCTACGATGTCGCCCATGGCCGAGCCCCTGATCATCTCGCTGCACGGACGCACCCCCGAACTGCACCCGGAAGCCTGGGTCGCCCCCAACGCCAGCCTCATCGGCTGGGTCCGGCTGGGCGCGCGTTCCAGTGTCTGGTACTCCGCGACGCTGCGGGCCGAGGCCGAACCGATCGATGTCGGCGCCGGAACCAACATCCAGGACGGCGCGACCCTGCACGTCGACCCGGAATACCCGCTGAGCCTGGGCAGCGGCGTCACCGTCGGGCACAACGCCGTGCTGCACGGCTGCACTGTCGAGGACGGCTGCCTGATCGGCATGGGTGCGATCGTGCTCAACGGCGCGGTGATCGGCGCCGGATCGATCGTGGCCGCCGGCGCCCTGGTCCCGCAGGGCGTGGTCGTCCCGCCGCGTTCGCTGATCGCCGGCGTTCCGGGCAAGGTCCGCCGCGAACTCAGCGATGCCGAACTGGCCGGCAACCGGATCAACGCCGCGGTCTACGAGGACCTGATGCTGCTGCACCGCAGCGCGACGTAGAGGTCGATCTCACACCGACGTCAGGTTTGCGTCACCTCATTAGTGCCGATATTTCGTACCGTGGAAGCAATGCGCATCCTGGTCACCGGCGCCACCGGATATGTGGGCTCTCGGCTGGTGGCTGCACTCCTGCGGGACGGCCACGAGGTGGTGGCCGCTACCCGCGATCCGGCGAAGCTCGGCCGATTCGGCTGGTGTGACCGCGTCGACGCGGTACTGCTCGACGCCGACGACCCGGGGACCGTCGAGGCGGCCTTCGCCGTGGCCGGGCCGATCGACGTCGTCTACTACCTCGTGCACGGCATCGGGATCGAGGGCTACCGGGACCGCGACAACGCGGGCGCGGCCACCGTCGCAGCCGCCGCCGCGGCGGCCGGGGTGCGGCGCATCGTCTATCTCGGCGGGTTCGTCCCCGACGGGGACGTGTTGTCCGAGCACCTGGCCGGGCGGGCCGAAGTCGCCGCGGCGCTGTCCGTGGACGGCGGCCCGGAACTGGTGTGGCTGGGGGCGGCCGTCATCCTCGGCGCGGGGTCGACGTCGTTCGAGATGGTGCGTTATGTCGGCGACCGGTTCTGGCTGATCCCGTTGCCGCCGTGGGCCGATAACGACATCGACCCGATCTCGATCCGCGACGTCCTCTATTACCTGCTGCTGGCGGCCGATCCGGCCAGCGTGCCGGCCGGGGCCTACGACATCGTCGGGCCGACGACCACCACGTACCGCGGACTGCTGGAAAGCTATGTCGATGCCACAGGAGCGGTGCGCGGCGGGCTGCCGGTCGGTGACGTCCTCCCGCACGCACTGGTCGGCCGGGTGGCCGGCGCGGCGGTACCGGTGCCGAGCGGACTGGCCGCTGATCTCATCGCATCGCTGGACCATTCCATGACGGCCTCCGGCACCGTGTTGGGTGACTACGTGCCGGATCCGCCGGGGGGTCTGACCGAGATCGACGCCGCCGTCGCCGCCGCGGTAGCCAGTCCGCCGCCGCGACCGGTGGACGAACTGGCCGACCCCCACCACCTCGCCGACAGCGACCCGGTCTGGGCCGGCGGTGACACCCTGCGACTGCAACGCCTCGCTGCCGCGGTGACGCCGTCGGTGGCGCACTCCGCGCTGGGATTGTTGGCGGCGGTGCCCGGCCCGCTCGCCGGGGTGCTGCGTAGCGGGCTGGACTTCGTATTGGCTAAGGTGCCGACACGATGACCGTGCTGTCGCAGATCCGCGCCGTGGCCGCCAATATCGCTGTGCCGCGTCAGGAATGGCCCTCGGTGGTGCGCCGCCGGCGGATCCTGGTCTGCGTCGTGCTGGTGCTCGGCGCGGTCCTGCTCGGATACTCCCTGAGCCGGCGGCCCGGCGACGAGAACTTCTACTGGCTGACGCTGGTGCTGGCCGCGGTGTGGACGGCGGGCGCGGTGCTCTCCGGGCCGTTGCACCTCGGCTGTATCCGCTGGCAGGGGCGCAACCAGCGACCCGTCATCACCGGAGTCGCCGTCGGGCTCGCGCTGGGTGTGGTGTTCCTGCTCGGCGGTCTGGTGGTTCGCGAGATCCCGCTCATCGCCGAACGCATCACCCGCGTCCTGGAGTACACCAACCACGGCAATCTCACGCTGATCGTCGTCATCACGCTGGTCAACGGCTTCGCCGAGGAACTGTTCTTCCGCGGTGCGCTCTACAGCGCGCTCGGCGCGTTCCACCCGGTGCTGATCTCCACGCTGCTCTACTCCGTGGCGACCTCGGCGAGCGGTAACCCCATGCTGGGGTTCGCCGCGATCATCCTCGGCACGGTGTGCGCGTGGGAACGCCGAGCCACCGGGGGAGTGCTGGCACCCGTGCTCACCCACGTGGTGTGGGGGCTGATCATGGTGCTGGCACTGCCGCCGCTGTTCGGCCTCTAACGCAGCGGATTGGCGATCTCGTCGCGGGGCATCCGCGCCGCGACGAGGGCGACCGCGGCCAGCAGCACCGGCAGGATGCCCGCCGCGGCGAAGATGTACTCCACCGGCACCACCTTCGACAGCGGGCCGGCGACGGCCATCGACACCGGCATGAAGGCCAGCGAGACGAAGAAGTCCAGGCTCGAGACCCGGCCCAGCATCTCCGGCGGCACCCGGCGCTGCAGCAGGGTGCCCCAGATGACCATGCCCACGCCGTCGGCCACGCCCACGGTGAACAACGCGATCACCATCACCGGCAGCGAGGACGTCGTGCCCACCACCGCCAGCGGCAGCGACCCCGCACCCCACATCGTCATCATCACCGTCAGGTAGCGCCGCGGCAGCAGCCGGGAGGACACCACCAGCGCACCCAGTGCACTACCCAGGCCGAAGGCCGCCAACATGAAGCCGTAGACCTGCTCGCCGTGGGCAAAGCGTTCGCGGGCGACGAACGGCAGCAGCACGTCGATCGGGCCCAGCGCCAGGAACACCCAGGTGCTGGCGAACATCAGCGTCCAGCGCAGCCAGGGTGTGCGCAGCACGAACCGTAGACCGTCGCGCAAATCGGCCAGCGGGTGCGGCTTTTCGCGCTCGACCTCCAACACGATGTGCTCGCCCCGATTGGGCCGCATGGACACCAGCAGGGTCAGGCCGACGGCGAACAGCACGGCCACCGTGACCGTGCCGAGCGACGGGAAGGTCGCTCCGACGATGATGCCCGCCACCGCCGGGCCGATCGCCTGCTGCAGTGTCGGCCGGATCGCGCCCTCGAGGCCGTTGGCGGCCAAAAGGTGCTCGGCGGGCAGGATGCGCGGCAGGTAGGCACTGTAGGCGGGAAAGAAGAACGCTGCGCCGATACCGAGCACCGCCGCGGCAACGGCCATGTGCCACAAGCGCAATGAGCCGGTCATGCCCAGGGCGGCGATCGCACCGGTCGCCGTCACATTGGCGGTTTCGACCGCGATGATGACGGCGCGCTGGTTGACCCGGTCGGCCACGATGCCACCGACGAGGACGAAGGCGAGCATGCCCACCGCCATGCAGGCGGCCACCAGCGACAACGCCGCGGGGTCGTTGGCCAGGGCGATGACCTGCAGGGCCATCACGACGGTCCACATGCCTTCGGCAAACAGTGAGATAGACATCGCCGTGATGAGCAGACGGAATTCGCGGTAGCCGAAGGGCGCGAGCACACGCCAGCCGCCGGTGGTGCGCACCGGCGGGTCTACCTCACACGGCGTGCCCATGGAGTAGATGGTCCACGACCGAAGGGGTCGAGTCCAGCGAATATCGGTCGAGTGGCCACCTACGGCACGCTTTTCGCCTCAACCCGTACACAAGTGGCCACTGGGCCCGGGGGAGTGGGGCGCGCGGCGGGCCTACTCGTCGGTGAAGCTAGGCTCCCGATTTTCCTGGAACGCCAGGGTGCCCTCGCGGAAATCGTGGGACGCCAACAGGATTCGCTGCCCGTCCACCTCGCGTTCGATCGCGGCCTCGAGCTCGGTCAGTGTCGCGTCGTTGACGGCCTGCTTGGTCTTGCGCAGCGCCACCGCGGGCCGCGACGCCAGGGTGTCGATCACCGTGGTCACCGCCGCCTCCAGTTCATCTGCCGGATGCACCGCGCTCACCAGGCCGAACTCGAAGGCCTCGGTGGCCGAAATGCGTTCAGCCAGAAGTGCCATCCGCATCGCGCGGATGCGCCCGATCGCGGCGGCCACCAACGCTGATGCGCCACCGTCGGGCATCAGCCCGATCTTGGTGAACGCCAGCAGGAAAAACGCCTTCTCTGAAGCCAATACGATGTCGGAGGCCAGCGCCAAGGACACCCCGACACCAGCGGCCGGCCCGTGCACCACCGCCACCACCGGCTTGGGCAGGCTCGAGATGGCGCGTACCGCGCGGTTGGCCTGGGTCAGCACCTCGTCGGTGTCCGGTGAGCGGTTGGACTGGTCCTCGGCGCCGATGCCCGCTCCTGAGCAGAACCCGCGACCGGCTCCGCCGAGGCGCACCACCTTGACGCGGGGGTCCCCGGCGGCGCGCTCCAGGCTCTCGGCGAGGGTCTGCAGCATCGGCGCGTTGAGGGCGTTGAGGCTGTCCGGCCGATTGAGTGTCAGTGTGAGAACGCCGTTTTCGAGAGATGCCGTCAATTCGGCGTGACCGGAGTAGGTGTGGGGAGCGTCGACCGTGGTCATGGGCGGCAGCCTAACGTCGCAGGATCGGATGGCCCGACCGGTGGATCGGGCTGGTCATAGAAGTACGCTATCTCGGCGATCAACCAACTGGAAGGTAGGGCAATGGCAGGACCACTTCAGGGTTTGCGAGTCGTCGAGTTGGCGGGCATCGGTCCGGGTCCGCACGCCGCGATGATCCTCGGGGACCTTGGCGCCGACGTGGTCCGCATCGAACGGCCGGGCAAGGGGCCGGGTATCCCGACCACGGCCAGCAATGACTACCTGTTGCGCAACCGCCGTTCGGTGGCCGCCAACCTCAAGGGCGACGAGGACCGCGAGCTGGTTCTGCGGCTGATCGCCAAGGCCGACGTCCTCATCGAGGGCTACCGGCCGGGTGTCACCGAACGCCTCGGGCTGGGCCCGGAGGATTGCGCCAAGGTCAACGACCGCCTGATCTACGCCCGCATGACCGGCTGGGGCCAGACCGGCCCGCGCAGCCAGCAGGCCGGCCACGACATCAACTACATCTCGCTCAACGGTGTGCTGCACGCCGTCGGCCGGGTCAACGAGCGCCCGGTTCCGCCGTTGAACCTCGTCGGCGACTTCGGTGGCGGGTCGATGTTCCTGCTCGTCGGGATCCTGGCCGCACTCTGGGAGCGCGAGCGCTCCGGCAAGGGCCAGGTGGTCGACGCCGCGATGGTCGACGGCTCGAGCGTGCTGGCCACCATGATGTGGGCCTTCCGCCACATGGGGATGTGGGGCGACACCCGCGGCACCAACATGCTCGACACCGGCGCCCCCTACTACGACACCTACGAGTGCGCCGACGGCCGCCACGTCGCGGTGGGCTCGATCGAGCCGCAGTTCTACGCCGAACTGATCGGCAAGCTCGGCCTGGACTCGGCGGATCTGCCCGACCAGAACGACATCACCCGCTGGCCCGAGTTGCGTGCCATCCTCACCGCGAAGTTCGCCGAGCATGACCGCGACCACTGGGCTGAGGTGTTCGCCGGCAGCGACGCTTGCGTCACCCCGGTGCTGTCGTTCGGCGAAGTCGAGACCGAGGCGCACAACACTGAGCGCGACACCTTCTACAGCGAGAACGGCTCGCTGTTCCCCGCCCCCGCCCCGCGGTTCTCCCGCACGTCGCCCGACAAGCCCCGCGAGCCCGGTGTACCGGGAGCCGACACCGAGGCCGTTCTCCGCGACTGGGTATAGTCCCAACCAACCAGTAGGTCGACATTCTGAAAGGAACACATCTGTGCTGATCAAGGACTCGGTAGCTGTCGTGACCGGCGGCGCCTCAGGCTTGGGCCTGGCCACCACCAAGAGGCTGCTCGACGCCGGCGCGTCGGTGGTCGTCATCGACCTCAAGGGCGAAGAGGTCGTGGCCGGACTCGGTGACCGCGCGAAGTTCGTCGCGGCCAACGTCACCGACGAAGCGGCCGTGACCGAGGCGCTCGACATCGCCGAGTCGCTGGGCCCGGTGCGGATCAACGTCAACTGTGCCGGCATCGGCAACGCCATCAAGACCCTGGGCAAGGACGGGCCGTTCCCGCTGGACGGTTTCCGCAAGGTCGTCGAGGTCAACCTCATCGGCACCTTTAACGTGCTGCGCCTGGCTGCCGAGCGCATCGCCAAGACCGAGCCGATCGGCGAAGAGCGCGGCGTCATCATCAACACGGCCTCGGTCGCGGCGTTCGACGGCCAGATCGGGCAGGCCGCCTACTCCGCGTCCAAGGGCGGCGTGGTCGGCATGACCCTGCCCATCGCCCGCGACCTGTCGCGCAGCCTGATCCGCGTGGTCACGATCGCCCCCGGCCTGTTCAAGACGCCGTTGCTGGGCTCGCTGCCCGAAGAGGCACAGAAGTCACTCGGCCAGCAGGTGCCGCACCCGGCGCGCCTGGGCGATCCCGACGAGTACGGCGCGCTGGCCGTGCACATCGTCGAGAACGCAATGCTCAACGGCGAGGTCATCCGCCTCGACGGCGCCATCCGCATGGCCCCGCGGTAGAGCGAGGACATCGCGATGGCGCTCACGACGAAGTTCACCGAGGTCTTCGGTGTCGAGCATCCGATTGCTCAGGGCGGTATGCAGTGGGTCGGCCGTGCCGAACTCGTTGCGGCGGTGGCTAATGCGGGTGGGCTGGGGTTCATCACGGCGTTGACGCAGCCGACCCCGGCCGATCTGGCGCGCGAGATCGACAAGACCCGCGATCTCACCGACAAGCCGTTCGGGGTCAACCTGACGATCCTGCCGTCGATCAACCCGCCGCCCTATGACGAGTACCGCCAGGTGATCGTCAACTCCGGTGTCAAGATCGTCGAGACCGCCGGCTCCAACCCGGCGCCGCACCTGCCAATGTTCCACGACAACGGCATCAAGGTGCTGCACAAGTGCACCTCGGTGCGCCACGGCGTCAAGGCCCAGAGCCTGGGTGTCGACGGCATCAGCATCGACGGCTTCGAATGCGCCGGGCATCCCGGTGAGGACGATGTGCCGGGTCTGGTGCTGATCCCGGCGGCGGCCAAAGAGATCGAGATCCCGATGATCGCCTCCGGCGGTTTCGGGGATGCCCGCGGTCTGGTGGCAGCGCTCGCGCTGGGGGCTGATGGCATCAACATGGGCACCCGGTTTATGTGCACGGTGGAGTCCTGCATTCATGAGAACGTCAAGCAGGCGATTGTCGACGGCGATGAGCGTGGCACCGAGCTGATCTTCCGCAGCCTGCACAACACCGCCCGGGTGGCCTCCAACGTGGTCTCCCGTGAGGTCGTCGAGATCCTCAAGGGTGGCGGGCAGTTCGAGGACGTCAAGGATCTGGTGGCCGGTGTGCGCGGCCGGAAGGTCTTCGACGAGGGTGACCTCGACGCCGGGATCTGGACCGTCGGCACCGTGATGGGCCTGATCCACGACATCCCGACCTGCGAGGAACTCATCAGCCGCATCGTCTCCGAGGCTGAGGACCTCATCACCGGCCGGCTGGCCGGAATGGTTACCCCCGGCCAGAACGCAAAATTGCCCGCCTGAATCATCAGGCGGGCACGCCGCGCGAGTAGCGCGGGAACGCGTGAACCCCGAAGGGCGCCACACCGTCAACTGCGGTGCTGGCGCCTTTCGGCGTTCAGGTCAGCTGGCTGTTGCCAGCGGGGGACGATCCTCGAACTGCTCCGAGGTGTCGCCCTCTACAAGAACATCACCGTGATACAGCGCGTCGAAGTCGACCTTGATGACATCTGCACTGGTGTCGTCGATCCACATGACACTGAGCGTATGGGTCACCATTAAGGAATCATTGAGTCACGATTCGGAAAACCCTGGCAATTCTTACTCCAGAGTCAGGTCGGCTCTTACTCGGGAGTCAGGTCGGCTGACGTCATAAGTCATCGTTGCGTCATCGAATACGGTCATTTTGGCTGGTGAACAGCAGTAAAGATGGGACTGTGCTGCAAAAACTGGCGCACCTCGCTCTCCGCGCGCCCCGGCGGGTCATCGCTGTGGCGGCCGTCGTCATGGTCGCCACCGCGATCTTCGGCGTTCCGGTTGCGATGAGCCTGTCCGCCGGCGGCTTCGGAGACCCCACCTCGGAGTCCAGCCAGGCATCGCGGCTGCTCAGCGACAAATTCGGGCAGAGCGAGCAGCAGTTGCTGTTGACCGTCACCGCCCCCGACGGCGCCACCGGAGCGTCCGCCCGCGCGGTGGCCACCGGCATCGTCGACCAGCTCTCGGCCTCGCCCTACGTGCTGCGCATCAGTTCCGCGTGGACCTCGCCGCCGGCGGCGGCCGGTGAGCTGCTCAGCCGCGACGGCAAGACCGGCCTGATCGTCGCCGTGCTGGACGGCGGGGAGAACAACGCCCAGAAGTACGCCACCGCCCTGGTCAAGCAGATCGGCAACGGTAAGGACGGCGTGACGGTGCGGGCCGGCGGCACCGCGATGATCTACTCCCAGATCACCAAGCAGACCGAGCGCGACCTGTTGATGATGGAGTCGATCGCGGTTCCGCTGAGCTTCCTCGTGCTGATCTGGGTGTTCGGCGGCCTGGTGGCCGCGGCCCTGCCGATTGCCGTCGGGCTGATGGCGATCTTCGGCGCGATGTCGGTGCTGCGGCTCATCACGTTCGTCACCGACGTGTCGATCTTCGGGCTGAACCTGGCCACCGCGCTGGGTCTTGCGCTGGCGATCGACTACACGCTGCTGATCCTGAGCCGCTACCGCGACGAGCTCGCCGGCGGCGCCGACCGGGACAGCGCCCTGCTGCGCACCATGGCCACCGCCGGTCGCACCGTGCTGTTCTCGGCCGTCACTGTCGCGTTGTCGATGTCGGTGCTGATCCTGTTCCCGATGTACTTCCTGAAGTCCTTCGCCTACGCCGGCGTGGCCACCGTCGCCTTCGCCGCCGCCGCGGCGGTGATCGTCACTCCCGCCGCCATCGTGCTGCTCGGTGACCGGCTCGACGCTCTGGACATCCGCCGGCTGCTGCGCCGGATCTTCAAGCGGCCCGAGCCCGTCGACAAGCCGCTGGAACTCCACTTCTGGTACCGCTCAACGAAATTCGTGATGCGTCGCGCGATCCCGATCGGCACCGCCATCGTCGCGCTGCTGGTTCTGCTCGGCGTCCCGTTCCTGCACATCCAGTTCGGCAATCCCGATGACCGGGTGCTGCCCAAGAGCGCGTCCACCCATCAGGTCGGCGATCAGCTGCGCAACGACTTCGCCAGTGATTTCTCCACCGCGGTGTCCATGGTGATCCCCGACGCCGACGGCATCGCCCCGGTGGAGATGGAACGCTACGCCGCCGACCTGTCACGGGTACCGGATGTGGCGCTGGTATCGGCGCCGACCGCGACGTTCGTCAACGGCAACAAGGTGGGCCCGGCCTCGGCGCCCTCAGGTATCGCCGAGGGCAGCGCGTATCTCACCGTGCGCAGCACCACCCCGTTGTTCTCCGATGCCTCCAAGATCCAGCTCGACCGGCTGCACGCCGTGCCGGAGCCGGCCGGACGCGACGTGCTGATCACCGGCGGCGCACAGGTCAACCGCGACAACGTCAACGCCATCATCTCGCGGGTGCCGCTGGTGCTCGGGCTGATCGCGGTCATCACGTTCGCGTTGCTGTTCCTGCTCACCGGCAGCGTGGTGTTGCCGCTGAAAGCCTTGGTGCTCAACGTGTTATCGCTGTCGGCGGCCTTCGGTGCGCTGGTGTGGATCTTCCAGGAGGGCCATCTCGGCGCCTTCGGCACCACCCCCACCGGGACCATGGAAGCCAACATGCCGGTGCTGTTGTTCTGCATCGCCTTCGGCATCTCGATGGACTACGAGGTGTTCCTGGTGGCCCGGATCCGGGAGTACTGGCTGTCCTCCAATCGGACCCGGGAGGACAACGACGAGAGCGTCGCGCTCGGGCTGGCCCGCACTGGGCGGGTGGTCACCGCCGCCGCGCTCATCATGGCCATCGCCTTCGCCGCGCTGATCGCCGCCCAGGTGTCGTTCATGCGGGTATTCGGGGTGGGGCTGACCCTGGCCGTCCTGGTCGACGCCACCCTGGTGCGGATGGCGCTGTTGCCGGCGTTCATGCACGTGATGGGTCGGTGGAACTGGTGGGCGCCCAAACCGCTGGTCCGACTGCACGAGCGCTTCGGCTTCAGCGAGGCCCCACCGGAGCCGGTGCCCGCCGCCGTCGGGGTCCGCGGCGGCGGATAGCGTTGAGGAACAGCCGGCGAAAGGACCCTCGACGATGACGGCACAGACTTTCGACCACCCCTTCTTCGCAAGGTTCTGGACGGTGATGTCAGCCCACGAGTCGGGCGTGATGAAGAAGATGCGCACCCAGAACCTGGCCGGCCTGAGCGGGCGGGTGCTCGAGATCGGCGCGGGCACCGGAACCAACTTCGAGTTCTACCCCGCCACCGTCACCGAGGTCGTCGCCCTGGAGCCCGAAACCCGGCTGGCCCCGCACGCCAGGGCGGCCGCCGCTTCCGCGCAGGTTCCGATCACCGTGATCGAAACGACGGTCGAGACCATGCCCGCCACCGAGCCGTTCGACGCGGTGGTCTGCTCGCTGGTGCTGTGTTCGGTGGACAACCCGGATGCCGTTCTGCGCCAATTGAAGTCGGTACTCAAGCCGGGTGGTGAACTGCGCTACTTCGAGCACATCGCCCAGCCGGGCTGGCGTGGCGGGCTGCAGCGGGTGGCCGACGCGACGATCTGGCCGCGGATGGCAGGTAACTGCCACACCCACCGGGAGACCGAACGGGCGATCGCCGGCGCGGGCTTCGCCATCCAGACCGCCCGGCATGAGGCGACGTTCCCGGCGTGGGTGCCGCTGCCGGTGCAGGAAGTCGCGCTGGGCCGGGCGTTAGCTCCCTAGGAGTTCGGGCAACCTTTGCAGCAGGGTGGGCAGCGCCGTGCTGGCCGACTCGCGGATCGTGAGCGTCGCGTTGTCCGACAGCGGTGTGGGTTCGGGATTGACCTCGATGACGATCGCGCCGCGAGCCAGCGCCACCTCGGGCAGACCCGCCGCGGGGTAGACGATGCCCGAGGTGCCGACCACCACCAGGACGTCTGCGGTGGCCACCGCCTCGACCGAGGCCTGCCAGGGCGCATCGGGCAACTGCTCGCCGAACCACACGATGCCGGGCCGGATCAGCCCGCCGCACTCACACGTCGGCGGCATCTTCTCCAGCTTCGGCTCCGGCATATCGGGCAGCGGGCCGTGGTAGCGCGAACCGCAGGTGTCGCACCAGAACTCGGACAGGCTGCCGTGCAGGTGGTGCACCGGCTTGCTACCGGCCCGTTCGTGCAGATCGTCGACGTTCTGGGTGACGACGGTGACGTCGGCGTAGTCCTGCCAGGCGGCGACGGCGCGGTGGCCGTTGTTGGGTTGCACGGCGGCGACGAGGTGGTGGCGCCACAGATACCAGGCCCACACCCGTTCGGGGTGGCTTTGCCAGCCCTCGGTGCTGGAGAGTTCGTAGGGGTCGTACTTGGCCCACAAACCGTTCTTGTCGTCCCGGAACGTCGGTACACCGCTTTCGGCAGAGATCCCCGCCCCGCTGAGCACCGCGATACGCACATCACCAAAATAGCCGGTCTCAGCAATACTGAGCGGGTGTCGGAGTTGGGGGAGTGGCTGCGCCTGGATTCACAGGCCACCCAGCCGCTATTTGATCAGTTGAGGACCCAGATCATCGACGGTGTCCGCACCGGCCGGTTGCCACCGGGCACCCGGTTGCCCACGGTGCGCGAGTTGGCCGGGCAGCTGGAACTGGCCGTCAACACCGTCGCCCGTGCCTACCGGGAACTGGAGACGGCGGGAATCGTCGAAACCCGAGGACGGTTCGGGACGTTCGTGGCACGGGCCGATCCGGCTGATGCGGCCATGGCGGCCGCGGCCAACGCCTACGCCGAGACGGCCCGGGCGCTGGGTCTGGGCAAGCCCGAGGCGCTGCGCTACCTCGACACCGCCTTCGGGTGAGTCGTCAGCCGAATTCCAGCACGGTGTAGGCGCCGCGCAGATTCCTGGCCGGGTGAAAACCCCAGATCGCCGGGAACACCTTCTCGAAGAAGAAGCCGCGGCCCGCGGGCATCGGAATGTCGCGTGCGGCCTTGACGCCGGGCACCGTGTTGACCAGATCGGCCAGCTGGTCCACCGACAGGCTGAACGGCATCGGCGGCACCCGGTAGTGCTTGGATGAGCGCATCCCCTTGGGGGCGAGCTTTTTGACCATCACCGGCGGCAGGTCGAAGAACATCTGGCCGCCGGGAAAACGCTTGGCGCACTGGGTGATCAGCTCCATCGCCTCGTGCGGCTGCAGGTACATCAGCAGCCCTTCGGCGGTGATGAACACACCGTTGCTGCTGTCCACCTGATCCATCCAGCTGTAGTCCAGAGCGGACTGCGCCAGGTTGGTGATCCGCGGGTCCGGCGGCAGCAGGCGCTCGCGGATCTCGAGCACCGGCGCGAAGTCCACCGACACCCAGGTGAACTCGGAGTCGGGCAGGGCCTCGGTCAGCCGCCAGAAGCTGGTCTGGAAGCCCTCGGCCAGCGCGACGACGGTGGCTTTCGGGTGGGCGCGCAGGTAGTCGATGGCGCAGCTGTCCACCGCCAGCGATCGCAGTGCCATTTCCTGGCCTTTGCGCCCGAATTTGGCGTAGTCGAAGGCGATGGAGTCGCGCAGTTCGATGGCCATCGGGTCGTGCAGGATCGCCCCGGGCAGGCCGGCCTGGTGGGCGCGGCCGTTGAGGGTCAGCAGTGCGGTCTCGGAGACGCCGGTGAGTTCGACAGGTTGGTTCATCACTGAAAACACTACCGGCGCGGCTCAGCGCAGGACTTTGGCCAGCGTGCGCAGGTTGCGGGTGGTGGTCGAGGACTTGTAGCGCTTCTTGCCCATCGTCTTGCCGATGGTGGAGTCCAGGGTCGCCGCCTTGGGCACCTGCCAGTACAGCACCCCGTCGCCGCGGGCGATCTTCTCCTGCGGACCGGCATCGTCGGCCTGCGCGGCGAGTTCGTCGAGCACCGCCGGGTCGCTGACGAAGGTGACATAGGAGTGCTGCCCCTCGACCTCGGGCTCGAACGGGTAGGCCTGGGCGATGGCGCGCACGGTGTCGAGGTCGTACACCAGCACCCAGGCCTCGTAGCCGAACGCTTCGCGCAGCGCCGATTCGGCTGTGGTTCGGACCGCGGCCGCCGAGCCGGGCGCGTCGAGTACGACGTTGCCGCTGGCGAGGATGGTGCGCACGCCGCCGAATCCGGCCTCGGTCAATGCGGCTGCCACGTCGGCCATCTTCAGGGTGACGCCGCCGACGTTGACC
The DNA here is from genome assembly GCF_036023875.1 of Mycobacterium sp. NBC_00419. Lineage (NCBI taxonomy): Bacteria > Bacillati > Actinomycetota > Actinomycetes > Mycobacteriales > Mycobacteriaceae > Mycobacterium > Mycobacterium sp. NBC_00419. The sequence goes on along the minus strand of NZ_CP107931.1, from coordinate 1,568,725 downwards.
CCGCGCAGGAAAGCCGCGTAGCGAGTCATAACCCGAGGTTACCGACGTAGTGTCGAGGGATGTCCCGTGACGTGTTCGACGACAAGCTGCTGGCGCTCATCGCGGGTAACTCGCTGGGCGTGCTGGCCACCATCAAGCGCGACGGGCGGCCCCAGTTGTCCAACGTGACCTATCACTTCGACGCGCGTGACCTCACGGTCGAGGTCTCGATCACCGAGCCGCGGGCCAAGACCCGCAACCTGCGTCGTGACCCGCGAGCATCGCTGCTGGTGGCCGCCGACGACGGCTGGTCGTATGCCGTCGCTGAGGGTGACGCCGTGCTCAGCGCGCCGGCGGCCGCGCCGGACGACGACACCGTCGAGGGGTTGATCGCGCTGTACCGCAGTGTCGCCGGCGAACACCCGGACTGGGACGACTACCGCCGGGCGATGGTCACCGACCGGCGGGTGCTGCTGCGGCTGCCGATCACCCACCTGTACGGGATGCCGCCGGGCATACGCTGAACCGCTACGCTGCGAGGATGGCCGAGTCAGAGTCCGAACCGCAGGACGACACCAAGCGCAAGTTCCGCGAGGCACTGGAACGTAAGAAGGCGAAGTCGGCCGGCAGTGCCGGCCACCAGGACGGCGCCAGCAAGCAGCCGCGCGCCCACGGACCGGTGGAGAACCGTCGCGAGTTCCGCCGCAAGAGCGGTTAGCCGCTGCGGTCTGCAGAAAGCGTTGCCGCCGAGGGATTTCCGGAGCGTGATTCCTGGCGCAGGATCGCGGCCAGGCAGCCCAGCGCCAGCACGCCGACAGCGATAGCGAACGCGATGCCGCTGTGGCGCAAGCCGAGTGCCTGGGCGGCGAAGCCTTCGCTGATCACCGGCACCGAGATCGCGATGTAGGCGACCACGAAGTAGGTGGAACTGACTTCGGCGCGCCGGTCGGCGGGGGTGCGTTCGGCGACGGCGGCCAGTCCGCGGCTGAAGCTGATGCCCTGCCCGACTCCGGACACCACGGCCGCCGCGACCAGGCCGGCCAGCGAAGAGAACACCAGGGCGACAACCAGAATCGCCATGCCGGCAGCCAGGATGGCGCAGCCGAGTGCCACCGCCCGCTGCGGGGCGACCCGGGCCGCCGCGATCTGAGCGACGGCCGAGGCCCCGAAGATCGAGCCGGCGATGACGCCGGCCAGGGCGTGGTTGTCGATACCGACGATATGGGCCAGAAACGACGGTGCCACCGAGGTGAACAGCCCGGTGACCGAGAATCCGGCGAACGCGGCCAGCGCGGCGGGGACGAACACCGAGCGCACCTCGGGCGGCACCGAAAGGCGTTGGAAACCAATGGTTCCGGTCCGGCTCGAGGTTTCGGGAACCAGCAGGACCGCCACCGTCGCCAACACGGCGAGCACGATGTGCACGACGAAGGTCAGCTGCAGCGGCGCCGGGGCGTATTGCGCCAGCACCCCGGCCAGCACCGGCCCGGCACCCAGGCCGCCGATATTGGCGACGGTGGCCACCGCCGGGGCCCGGTCCCGCCAAGCCGGCGGGGCCGCCTCGATGACGGCGGCGGTGGCGGTGCCGGTGAACAACCCAGCCGACAGTCCGGAGAGCACCCGTCCCACCAGCAGTGCCGGAACCGAATCCGCGGCCAGGAACACCGCGGCGCTGGCCAGGGCGCACGCCGTGCCCGCCAGCAGTATCGGGCGCCGTCCCACCGCGTCCGACCACCGACCGAACACCAGCAGCGCCACCAGCACGCCACCGGCATAACTGGCGTAGATGACTGTCGTCGTCAGCACTTCAAAGTGCATGCGCTGCGAATACAGCGCGTACAGCGGTGTGGGCAGGGTGGTGCCGGCCATGATCGCGGCGAATGCGTAGGCCAGTAGTGTGAACGAGAGCACTCGCCGGGTGGGGGTCATGGGATCCGGCGGGGCAGGAGCGGAGCGACCGGGGGACATGACCCAGTCAACGTCGTCGACACGCCTTCACCATTCCCGCACCCGGCGAGATTCTCACCTCATTTAGTGATGTGTGGCCCGCTCGGCGCCGACACCGGTCAGGGAGCGCACCTCCATCTCGGCGTTGAGTTCCGGATCGCCGGTGTCCGAGGACGTCAGCGTTCCGATGATGCCGAGGATGAAGGCCAGCGGGATCGAGACGATGCCGGGGTTGGCCAACGGGAACCAGTCGAAGTTGGCACCGGGGATCATCGAGGTCTTGGTCCCCGACACCGCGGGGGAGAAGACGATGAGCACGATGCAACTGATCAGGCCGCCGTACATGCTCCACAGCGCGCCGCGGGTGTTGAACCGCTTCCAGTACAGCGAGTAGACGATCGTCGGCAGATTGGCCGAGGCCGCCACCGCGAACGCCAGTGCCACCAGGAACGCGACGTTCTGACCGTTGGCCAGAATGCCCAACCCGATTGCCGCGATACCGAGCACCACCGCGGTGATCCGGGAGACCCGCACCTGCTCCTCCTCGGTCACCTTGTGGTTCTTGAGCACGCTGGCGTAGACGTCGTGGGCGAACGACGCCGACGCGGTGATCGTCAGACCGGCCACCACCGCGAGGATCGTCGCGAAGGCCACCGCCGAAATGACGCCGAGCAGGATCACCCCGCCGAGTTCGAAGGCCAGCAGCGGCGCCGCGGAGTTCTGCCCACCGGGTGCCTTCAGGATCTTGTCGGGCCCGACCAGTGCCGCGGCACCGTAGCCCAGCACCAGGGTGAACAGGTAGAAGGCGCCGATCAGCGCGATCGCCCACACCACCGAACGGCGTGCTTCCTTGGCGGTGGGCACCGTGTAGAAGCGCATCAGCACGTGCGGCAGACCCGCGGTGCCCAGCACCAGAGCCAGGCCCAGCGACAGCAGGTTGATCTTCGAGATGGTCGACGTCCCGTACTGCGCCCCCGGGGCCAGCACGTCGCGGCCGGAGACTCCCTTGGCGGTGGCCTGGTGCACCATGTTCTGCGCCGAGCCCAGGATCTCGGAGAAGTTCAGCCCGAACTTGGCCAGCACCATGATCGTCATGACCGCGGCCCCGGCGATCAGCAGTACCGCCTTGATGATCTGCACCCAGGTGGTGCCCTTCATGCCGCCGACGAGGACGTAGACGATCATCAGCACGCCGACGACGGCGATGACGAACGACTGCGCGGTGCGGCCCTGGATGTCGAGCAGCAGCGCCACCAGACCACCGGCGCCGGCCATCTGCGCCAGCAGGTAGAACAGCGACACCGTCATCGTCGAGGTGGCCGCGGCCAGCCGGACAGGTCGCTGCTTGAGCCGGAAGCTCAGCACATCGGCCATCGTGAATTTGCCTGTGTTGCGCAGCAATTCGGCCACCAGCAGCAGAGCCACCAGCCAGGCGACCAGGAAGCCGATCGAGTACAGGAAGCCGTCGTAGCCATAGACCGCGATCGCGCCCGCGATGCCCAGGAAGCTGGCCGCCGACAGGTAGTCACCGGCGATCGCGATGCCGTTCTGCGGGCCGGTGAACGCATGGCCCGCGGTGAAGAACTCGGTGGCATTGGTATTGGAGCGGCTGGCCCGGATCACGATGAACAACGTGATGATCACGAAGCCCACGAAGATGCTGATGTTGACGACCGGGTTGCCGATCTTGGTGCTCTCGGCCAGAAGGGTCACGTGATTCACTGCTGGCTCCAATGCATTTCGTCGCGGATCTTCTCGGCGCGTGGGTCGAGCTCACGGCTGGCGAACCGCACGTAGAGCCCGGTGATGAGGAATGTCGTCAGGAACTGGCCCAGCCCGAGCAGCAGGCCGACGTTGACGTTGCCCCAGACCCTGATCGCCATGAAGTCGTGGGCGAAGGCCCCCAGCAGGACGTAGCTGGCGTACCAGATGAGAAAGAAGGCGGTCGTGGGAAACACGAAGCGGCGCAAAGTGCTGCGCAGCTCCTGAAACTCCGGGCTGGCCTGCACGGCCAGGTATTGCGCACCGCTGGGTTGGGTTTCCCCCGGCGGAATATCGGTTGAGGGCACCGCACGCTCCTGTGGTTGTGATCTCGATGGTGTCCCCAGGCTATTGAGAGGTGGATCACAGTCCTAGCCCCTTGGAGGTGAACTGTCGGAGCTTGCGCTCAACGGTTGCCCGGGTACGACGAGCGGTCAGACGTGCGGTAGCCGCTCCACGCCCATGCCGAGGCGTTCGGGCACGTGCATGCGGGCGAAAATCCGCGCCACGTCCGGTGGGACGCCCTCGCGGGTCACCCGGCTGACGATCACCATCGTCGCGAACGCCAACGGCACCGTGACCGCGGCCGGATACCCGATCAGGGTGGCCGGCCAGCCGTGCAGGGCGTCGTCGTCGACCCAGCCCGTGACCGCCAGCAGTGCGGCGAAACCCGACGACAGCGCCCCGAGGATCAGGCCCGCCGCCGCACCCGCGGCGGTCAGCCCACGCCACCAGATGCCCAGCACCAGCAGCGGGCACAGCGTGGAGGCGGCCACGGCGAACACCAGCCCGACCCCGCGGGACAGCTCCAGTGAGGATGCGATGAGCGACAACGGAATCGGGATCAACCCGGCGATCAGGGCCACCAGCCGGAAGTCGCGGACCCGGCCACCCAACACGTCGGTGGACAGCGCGCCGGCGATGCTGACCAGCAGGCCCGAGGAGGTCGCCAGGAATGCGGCGATGGCGCCCGCGGCGACCAGCGCGCCGATCAGCTCGCCGGGCAGGCCGGCGATCGCGGCCGACGGCAGCAGCAGCACCGCCGCGTCGGACTTGCCGGTGATCAGCAGCTGCGGGACGTAGAGCCGGGCGAAAACTCCGAGCAGGGTGGGGAAGAGGTAGAACAGCGACAGCAACCCGATCACCGCCAGGGCGGTACGCCGCGCCGCCCGGCCGTCGGGGTTGGTGTAGAAGCGCACCAGCACATGCGGCAGCCCCATGGCGCCCAGGAAGGTGGCCACCATGATCGAGAACACCTGATAGAGCGGATGTTTGCCGCCCAGGCCGCCGCCGTTGCGAATCCACTGCTCACCGGTGGGGGGTGCCCCGGCGACCACCGGCGTCTGGGCACCGGCGGCCAGGCTCAGGGTGGTCCCCGCCCGCAGGGTGTACTGGCCCGGTCCGGGCAGCGGTCCGTTGAGGTCCGGGCCGCGTGCGGTGACGCCGGCCGGGTCGGCGACGGTGACGACGACGTCGGTGTCGACGGCGACGGTGGTCAGCCGGTCGACGGTCGGCGGCAGTGGGCCGCCCAGCTGCGGGTGCTCATTGCCGAAGTGGACAACCAGCACCAGTGCCGGCACCGCGATGGCAGTGAGTTTGAGCCAGAACTGAAACGCCTGCACGAACGTGATCGAACGCATTCCGCCGCCGACCACGTTGACGATCACGATCGCACCGACCAGCAGCGGGCCGATCCAGACCGGCACGCCCAGAAGGGTTTTCAGCGTCAGCCCGGCGCCCTGGTATTGCGGAACCAGGTAGAGGATGCACACCGTGACCACCACCAGCATGGCGACCCGGCGCAGCCGCACCGACCCGAGCCGGAACTCGGCGAAGTCCGGAACCGTGTAGGCGCCCGAGCGGCGCAGCGGTGCGGCGACGAACAGCAGCAGGCCCAGATAGCCCGCGGTGAAGCCGACCGGGTACCACAGTGCGTCGGCCCCGTACTTGGCGATCAGCCCGGCGACACCGAGAAACGATGCTGCCGAAAGGTATTCACCCGATATCGCCGCGGCATTCCACTGTGGTCCGACGGTGCGCGAGGCCACCAGGAAGTCCGAGGTTGTCCGGGCCAGCCGCACCCCGTAGGCGCCGACGGCCACCGTTGCCACCGCGGAGGCCAGCAGCCCGCCTGCGGTCAGGGCGGTCGCGGTGTTCACCGGGGTGGCTCGTCATCGTCGACCACGCCGATGAAGTCGCGTTCGGCCTGCTCGGCCAGCCGGATGAACAACCGGCCCACCCCGTACATCGTCGGGTACACCAGCACGGCCAGGATGAGCCAGTTCAGCCGCATCCCGAACACCGTGACGGCAGCGAGTTCCGGGAAGGCGGCATTGAGCAACGGCAGTGCGGCCATCCCGCCGGCGACCAGCGCGGCCAGTCGCAGCGCCAGCCCGAGCTGGGCGCGCATCAGGCCGCGCACCAGCGCGTCGCCGACCTCGGTCTGCTCTTGCACCTCGACCCGGGTGTGCACCACCCTGGTGCCGCGTCGGTGTGCCAGTACCACCCGCTCGCGTTGCGGGCGGCCGGATCTAGTCATCGCCGCCGCCGGGCCGGAAGGTCCGCATCGGGTCGCGGATCAGCCTGTCACGCAGTTCGCGAGCTTGCCGGCGGCTGACCGGCAGCTCGACCGGGGGTGAGGATCCGTTGGCCCGCAACCGCACCAACGTCGAGGCACCCGAGGTGCGCAGGCCCGTGACCATGCTCAGCGCCACCAGATACGAGCGGTGCACGCGCTGGAAGCCCCGGCTGCGCCAACGGTCTTCCAAGGTGGTCAACGGGATTCGGACCAGATGCGATCCCGACGCGGCGTGCAGCCGGGCGTAGTCGCCCTCGGCCTCGACCCAGCCGATGGAGTCGGCGCGCACCAGCTGGGTGACCCCGCCGAGTTCGACCGGCACGGTGTCGCCGATCGATTCGTCCTGCTGCACTGCGGGTTCGGTGCTGCGCGCCGCGACGACCCGGCGAACAGCCTCGTCGAGGCGCTCCTTGCGGATCGGCTTGAGTAGGTAGTCCAGAGCCCCGACCTCGAACGCGGCCACGGCCTTGTCGTCGTGTGCGGTGACGAACACGACCGACGGCGGGTGCGCGAAGTTGCCCAGCACGCTGGCCAGTTCGAGCCCGGACAGCCCGGGCATGTTGATGTCGAGGAAGATCGCGTCGATGGTGCGCTCGTTGAGGATGCGCAGCGCGGAGGTGGCGTCGCCGACGCCGACCACCTCTGTGACGTCGGGGTGTTCGCCCAGCAGATACGCCAGTTCGTCGCGGGCGGGGGCTTCGTCGTCGACCGCGAGCACCGAAAGCGCCATCCCATCTCCCTCGGCTTCTAGGCCCGTACGCCCGCCCGGAACTTGGGCACCCGCATGATGACTTTGGTACCCGCCCCCGGGGCTGTCTCGACCACCAGACCGTAGTCGTTGCCGAACGCCGCGCGCAGGCGATGATCGACATTCGTCAAGCCGACGTGGGCGGCCTGCTCGCCGTCGGCCAGGACGTCGCCGTGCCCGGAGCGCAGGATCTGCGGATCCATCCCGATGCCGTCGTCCTCGACGGTGATCACGCAGTCGGATCCTTCATTGCGCGCGACGATTTCGACCGAGCCGCCGGTGCGGCCCGCCAGGCCGTGCCGCACGGCGTTCTCGACCAGCGGCTGCAGCGCCAGGAACGGCACCACCACGGTGAGCACCTCGGGGGCGATCTGCAGGGTGACCGAGAGGTTGGTGCCGAAGCGGGCGCGCTCGAGGGTCAGATAGCGGTCGATGTTGCGCAGCTCGTCGGCCAGCACGGTGTAGGGCCCGGCCGAGCGGAACGAGTAGCGGGTGAAGTCGGCGAACTCCAGGATCAGGTCGCGGGCACGGTCGGGGTCGGTGCGGACGAACGAGGCGATGGTATTCAGCGCGTTGTAGATGAAGTGCGGACTGATCTGGGCCCGCAGCGCGAGGACTTCGGCGCGGTCCAGGCGGGCGCGCGATGCCGCGAGTTCGGCGAGCTCGAGCTGGCTGGCGGCGTAGCGGGCGACCTCGCCGATGGCGCCGAGCATGCCGGGGGCGGGTTCTCCCGCGTTGACCGCGACGAGCACCCCGATGACGATGCCGTCGTCGTCGAGCAGCGGCTGGGCCACCACCGCGGGGGTCTGGTCGCGGGCCAGCACCCGGCGCTGGCCGGCAATGGCTTCACGCGCGGTCTGGTGGCACACGGCGATGGTCGGAGGTGCCCACAGGTCGCCGCCCGGGTCGGCGGCCAGCAGGGCGCCCTCGCCGTCGTAGAGCGCCACCCCGTCGGCGCCGGTCAGGGTGCGCAGGTGTGGCGCAGCCCCCTGGGCGGAGTCGGCGTCCAAGCCTTTGCGCAGGGAGCGGGCGGCCAGGGAGGCGGTGTGCAGGGTGGCGTGCACGGCGCGCTCGGCGGGGGTGCTGACCCGCTGGCGGGTCAGCACGGCCAGCACGCCGATGATCAGCGCGACAGCGGCCAGCGAAACCGCCAGCGCGATCGTCACCGCTCCCGACATCTCGCCTCCTGCTTATTGCACGGGGCAGGCGTACTTTCGGGCCACGTCGAATACCCGGTCCTGTGCACCGGGGCCGATGACGCCTTGAGCGGCCAGTTCCAAGCCGATGTAGCCCGGTATGCCGCCGATGCAGGCCTGATGTTCGACGCGCCAGGCGGTGTCCGGATTCAGGTTGTAGCCATTGCGTTGCAGGCCCTGCATGTAAAGGTCGAACTCCGGCGTGCCCTGATCCGGTATCGCCTGCGCCGTGCCGGCCAAGGCAATAGCGGTGACGACCGCCGCGACAACAGGCGCGATGACCCGTCTCATATCCGTCTCCTCGAGGCCTTTCCACCGGGAATGGTCCTCACAATCGCACATCCGGCCGACACGTATCGCCGGGTCGGCTCAAGTCCCGCTCCCCGGAGCCTGCATCGTCATGCGACTTACACTGTCGCCATGGCGCAGTTGCAACTGACACAGGATCCCGCGGCAGACAGCCTGCTGTCCGAGGATCCGTTCGCCCTGCTCCTGGGGATGATGCTTGATCAGCAGATTCCGATGGAAGTCGCCTTCGCGGGCCCGCGCAAGCTGCTCGAGCGTCTCGGCGGCATCGACCCCCGCCTGATCGCCGACTACGACCCGGAGAACTTCGCCGCAGAGTTTGCTAAAACTCCTGCGGTGCATCGTTTTCCGGGCTCGATGGCCAAGCGTGTGCAGGATCTGGCCCGGGAGATCGTCGACCGCTACGACGGGGACACCGCCCGGCTGTGGCTCGACGGTGACCCCGACGGCGCCGAGGTGCTGCGCCGCCTGAAGGCACTGCCCGGGTTCGGTGAGCAGAAGGCCAAGATCTTCCTGGCGCTGCTGGGCAAGCAGTACGGGGTGACCCCGCGCGGGTGGCGGGCCGCCGCCGGTGACTACGGCAAGGCCGGCACCCACATGTCGATCGCTGATGTGGTCGATAAGGGGTCGCTGGATCAGGTCAGGGCGTACAAGAAGAAGATGAAGGCCGAAGCGAAGGCGAAGGCCTGAGCTCACGAGCAGGAGGCACCATGAAGACCCATCTGAACTGTCCGTGTGGCGAGGCCATCCGCGGCAAGGACGAGGACGAACTCGTCGAGCTCACCAAGGAGCATCTCGCATCGGCGCACCCGGGCATGGATTACGGGCGCGACGAGATCCTCTTCATGGCCTACTAGGCCACACCGAGATTGAGGCCACGCAGAGGCTCTCTCGTACTTCCTCTGCGTGGTGTCAATCTGGGCGAACCGGGTGGGCCTATTAGGCCACACCGACGGCGGCCTCCAGGTCCGCCAGCGCCTTCTCGGTCAGCGGAACCAGGTCGTCGATGTCGGCGATCACGTCGCGGTCTGCCACGTAGCCGACCCCGATGCGGTCGGCGTACGAGCACACCGTCACATTGAGCGCCATCCCGTCGTAGATCACCGACACGGGATAGATCTCGTCGACGTGCGAGCCGTTGAAGTACCGCTGCCCCTGCGGGCCGGGCACATTGGAGATCGGCAGGTTGTAGCTCGGCCGGATCCACGACGTGAACGGCACCTGGGGCGCCAACACGGTCGGGCCGATCGCGGGCATCAGCACCAGGAGCATCGCCCCGGGTCCCTGGGCCGCCACCTGATGTTTGACGTTGCCCATCGCGTAGTGCACGAGGGTGAGCCGCTGCCCGGCATCGGAGATGTTCGTGCCCAGCGGACACAGCCCGAGCCCGAACTGGTTGCCGTGCTCGTCGTCGTCGGCCGCGTCGGGATCACGCACCGTCACCGGGCAGATCGCCACCAGTGACTGGTGCGGCAGTTCGTCCTGCTCGGCCAACCAATCCCGCACCACACCCGAGATCAACGCAGTGACGACGTCGTTGCCGGTCACCCCCGCGGCCTGCTGGACAGCCCGAATCCTGTTGCGGTCCAGGCTGGTTGCGGCCACCGCACGCTGTGTTCCGAGCTTGCTGTTGAACCGGGTGTGCGGGGCGCCAAACGGCGGTGCCACGGCCGGGGTGGTGAGGCTGCCGAGAATGTTGGCGAGCTCGCCGGCCACCACGTGCCGGGTCAAGTTCAGCCCGGAGGCTGCGACACCGGCTGCGGCCTTGACCGCTGAGAGCGGGTTGGGCAGCCGCCTGGCTGGTGTGCGCTTCTCGGGCGCGGCGGTGCCGGCATAGAACGGCGGCATGTCGCGCTGCTGTGGGTCAGCCGTCAGGGAGTCGCCGATCATCTTCAGGCCAGCCACCCCGTCGACGACGATGTGGTGCACCTTGATGTAGAAGGCGAAGCGCCCGTCGTCGAGGCCGTCGATCAGATACGACATCCACATCGGTGCCGAGCGGTCCAGCGGCAGTGCGTGAAGCTGAGATACCAGCTCCCACAACGCCTCCGGGCCCGCCCCGTGCGGCAGCGTGCGCCGCTGCATGTGGTGGCGAAGGTCGATGTCGTCGGCCTCGCGCCACACCCACACCCCGGCGGTGTCGATACCCCGGTAGGGCCTGCGGCGCAGCCGCGGGTCGATCGGTGCGGTCGAGCTGAGGCTGTCCTCGTAGAGCGCCTCGACATAGCGGCGGCTGTCGACGCCTGGAGGCGGGGACAGGATCATCACCACGGCGACGTGCATCGGGCTCGACAGCAACTCGCCGGTGAGCATCAGGGCGTCGATCGGGTCGAGCGTCTCCATTGGCGGGCCGATCCTGGGTTGGGCGTACTGCCAACCCTAGCGCGGTGTTTCGCCGATCACGGCACGACGGTGGAACCGATCGTCGGCATGAAGGTGCACTGCTTGTCGACAGTGGTCACCTGGCCGAAGACCGTCGACATGATGCTGCCCGAGCCGGTGTCGGCGATGGCGGTCAGCGTGGTCGGTCCGGCGGAGTTGATGTCCGGATTGGGCTTGAGCGTGGCGCTGCCCGACTTGCCGGTGGTCAGGTTGACCCACGTGACGTTCAGCGGCAGCTTCTGCTCGGCGGCCGGAGCCGGTGTGCCCACCGCGGTGAACACGTACGCCGTCTGGCCGGGTCCCGGGCCGGGGGTCGGAATCTTGGCCGGACCGGCGACCGAAATCGCGGTCGCGATCACGTTGCCGCCGTCCTTCAGGCACCCGTTGGAGATCGACGGGTACATGAAGTCCTGCGTCGGCGGGGCGGCCGGGTCGTAGTTGGGTGCGGCAGCGGCAGGTGCGGGCGCCGGTGCAGCGGCAGGAGCCGGTGCCGCAATCGAGTTCGCGGCCGGAACGGCGGCCGGGGCTGCCGGGGCCACGGTGGTGACCGGGGTCGGTACCTCGGGCAGCGCGTCGGGAGCCGGTCCGACGGCGTGCATCGGATCGATGCCCTCCGGCAGGTGAGCCTCTCCGCCGTAGGCGGCGCCGGGTGCGGGCAGGTGTTCAGGCAGGGGGACGGGGCCGTTGCCGGTGCCGGGCGTCATCAACGGCGCGGTGCCGTGTGCGACGCCGGTCAACGCCTGGGCGGCGGGGGTTGCCCCCACAGGCATCGCGGCCGACGGGCCCGCGGCCCCGCCCTCCTGCACGAACTTGGTGACCTGCTGAGCCAGCGCCGCCGAACCGGCCGGCGTGGTGGCATTGCCGGCCAGCTGGGAGGCGGCGGCCAGCAGCAGCGACTGCGCCGATGAGGGATTGCCGGCGGCCTGCTGGATGACCGGGCTCAGGCTCTGCACGGCGTCGAGTCCGGGCAGCTGGCCGGGATCCAGCGGAATGGTCGGGTCGGCGGTCGCGACCGGAGCCAGACTCAAGGCCGCGACGAGCGCGGCGGCGGTCAGGCCGGCGGACAGCTTGGCAATCAGCACGGTGTGCTCCCTTATCGGGTTGTTGACGGTCAGGGCAGAGCGGACAGCGGCAGCAGCTGGCCGAGGCCGGCGCCGCCCGGGGTGGTCGGCGCGATCGGCGGGTTACTGGCCGGCGGCACCTCGCCCGGCGCGTTCACCGGCGCGTTCGCGATGGCCGGCGTGTTGCCGATGGCCACCGGGAACGGCACCGAGTCAGGCGTCAGGTTGGCCAGGTTGCCGGGCACGCCGAGCTGGTTGAGCAGCGGGATGATCGGTCCGGCCATGCCTCCGGCGGTCGGGGCCGGGGCGGGCATGCCCGGCAGCGGCGCGGTGGCCGGTGCGCCGCCGATCGGCGAGACGGGAACCGTCTGCGCAGGCGTGCCGGTGATGGCCGACGCCCCGCTCAGGGCGGTGGCCGCCGTCTGCAGCAGGGCTGCGGCGCTGGCCGGGTTGGTGGCGAACTGCTGGAGCATGTTGAGCGCCGGCACGCCGGGTATGGCGGGCGAGACAGCCGGATCGGCGGCCGCGGCGGGGCTCAGTGCCAGTGCCGCCGAGCACAGTCCGGCGGCCGCAATTGCGTTGGCAGCGAACAGCTTTGTGAAACGTGACATGGTGATCCCAATCCTTCGATGGCAGGTCTGTACCCGAAGGTAGTCCGTTACTAGAGTTACTCAAGTGACACGTGTGGCGTTTATCCAACCGTTACGGCAGTGATTGCCTACGGTGATGCGCGGCGTCGGAAAAAGCCGGAAATCGACTCTGCGCACAGATCGGCGACACGCCGACAGCGTGCGATCTGACCGCAGACTCGATGCAGTCAACGGCCATCTGAAACTGGCTACAGTCTTGGGGTGAACACGACGGCCCGGGCGGCCCGGCTTGCCCCCGTGGCCCTTGCTGTATCGGTGGCCGCCCGGCTGGCCTGGACCTACCTGGTGCCCAACGGCGCGAACTTCGTCGACCTACACGTCTACATCGGCGGTGCGGCCGCGCTCGATCACCCCGGCACGCTGTACTCCTACGTCTACGCCGACCAGACCCCTGACTTCCCGCTGCCGTTCACCTACCCGCCGTTCGCCGCGCTGCTGTTCTACCCGCTGCACCTGCTGCCGTTCGGCCTCGTCGCGTTCTGCTGGCAGGTCGGCATCGTCGCTGCGCTCTACGGCGTGGTGCGGGTGAGTCAGCGACTGCTCGGCATCGCCGACGGCCACCGAACCGCCATGCTGTGGACCGCGGTGGCCATCTGGATCGAGCCGCTGCGCAGCACCTTCGACTACGGCCAGGTCAACGTCATCCTCGTGCTCGGCGTGCTGTACGCCGCCTACAGTTCGCGCTGGTGGCTTTCGGGTCTGCTGGTCGGGCTGGCCGCCGGCATCAAGCTCACCCCGGCGGTCACCGGGCTGTACTTCCTGGGCATGCGCCGCTGGGGCGCGGCGCTCTTCTCGGCGGTGGTCTTCTTCGCCACCGTCGGACTGTCGATCCTGGTGATCGGCCAGCAGGCCCGCTACTACTTCACCGACCTACTCGGCGATGCCAGCCGGATCGGACCCATCGGCACGTCGTTCAACCAGTCGTGGCGGGGCGGCATCTCCCGCATCCTCGGCCACGACGCGGGCTACGGCCCGCTGGTGCTCGCGGCGATCGCGGTGACGGCTGTGCTGGCGGTGCTGGCCTGGCGGGCCCTGGGTGTGGACGGCGACCGCGACCGGCTGGGCTCGCTGCTGGTGGTGCAACTGTTTGGCCTGCTGATCTCGCCGATCTCATGGACCCATCACTGGGTGTGGTTGGTGCCCTTGATGATCTGGCTCATCCACGGCCCGTGGCGGGATCACCCCGGCGCGCGGCTGCTGGGCTGGGGCTGGCTGGTGCTCACCCTGATCGGTGTGCCGTGGCTGCTGAGCTTCGCCCAGCCGACGATCTGGCAGATCAGCCGGCCGTGGTATCTGGCCTGGGCCGGGTTGATCTACCTGGTGGCGACGCTGGCGACGCTGGGCTGGATCGCCGTTAGCGGTCGCCGAGGATCTCGTTGATCTCCCGGGCCAGCTGAACGTCCTTGTCGGTGATCCCGCCCTCGGAATGCGTAACGAGGGCGAAAGTGACAGTCCGCCAACGGATGTCGATATCAGGGTGATGGTCGGCACGCTCGGCGTGTTCGGCCACCCGGCGCACCGCCTCGATACCGTCGAGGAAGGCGTCGAACGTCACCGAGCGGCGTAGCGCGCCGTCGAGGCGTTGCCAGCCGTCGAGATCCTCGGTGACGGCGTCTACTTGTTCATCGGTCAGCACAGCCATACTTCAGTGTCTCCGATCGAGCCGCGGACCAAACCTTGAACTGGCGAACATCGGGCACCGACGTTGACGATTTTGTTGAAATTTCAGTTAATTGCTGTGCGCCGTCGACCGGCCGTCCCTAGGGTGATCGACGGGTTGTCGCACAGTCGGTCGGGATGTGGCAGCAACGGTGGGTTCGTGGAATTCGGGAGGGTCACTGATGCTGTCGGTCGATGACGAGAAGGCCAAGTCGCGGTATGTAACCACCGCCGGGTGGCTACGAGCGCTGCCCGTCGAGTTCGGGGGGTTGGCGATATCGAAGCCCGACTCCCGATTCACCGCGTGGGTCGGTGCGTCCGCGATCCTCCTGGGGATCGGCGCTGCCATCGCCTCGGTGCCGGCGGTGGCATCCGCCGATGCAACCGGGTCGGCAGGATCGGCGGGGTCGGCCTCCTCGAGTGGCACCTCGCCCTCGACGGGTCATTCGAAGTCATCACACGCGGGTCCGCGAGCGCGGGCCGCGAGCACGGTGTCGGCGTCGGGCTCCAAGCTCGACACCGACAAGCCCGTCGCGTCGGCAGGCGCCGTCAGGCAAGCCGCCAGCGCGAAGCGGGCCACCAGTCCGGCCGGCGACACCGGTACGGTCTCGGTCACTCGCGCCGCATCGGTTGCGACGGCACCGGGGTCGGCAACTGTGGCAGGCCAGGTCGGCCTCGATTCCATCGTGAGCGTCTTCTTCGGCAATGGCACTGCCGCACATCCCAACGGCGGGATCATCGTCGGGAACGGCTATTCCTGGACGGGCGAGACATGCACCGGATCAACCGCATGCCAGGGGGGCAACGGCGGCTTCCTCGGAAATGGCGGAAACGGCTTCAACGGCGGTAACGGCGGCTCGGCCGGCTGGTTCGGTGACGGCGGCGACGGCGGTGCCGGGGTCAACGGCGGTAAGGGTGGCAACGGCGGGTCTGGCGGTCTGGTGGCGGGCAACGGCGGTGCCGGTGGCGCGGGTGCGGAGACCACTGTTGGCGGTGCGGGTGCCGGCGGCGGCGATGGCGGCTCGGCCGGACTGCTCGGCGATGGCGGAAATGCCGGTGCCGGAGGGGTTTACAACGGCACGTCGGCCACCGGTGTCGGCGGTGCCGGTGGTGCCGGTGGCAGCGGTGGGCTGTGGCTCGGGCGTGGGGGACGCGGAGGCAACGGCGGGAATGCGATCCCCGAGGGGTCAACCGGTGGAGCCGGCGGCGGGGGCGGTGGCACCGGAGTGTTATCGCTCTCCGGCGACGCCGGTGCCGGTGGCGCCGGCGGGGCGGGGTGGACCGGCGGGACCGGTGGTACCGGGGGCAGCGGTGGCGTGCTCTCCGTGTTCGCTAACGGTGGTGCCGGTGGTGCCGGCGGCGCCGGCCCGGCCGGTGGCAAAGGCGGAGCCGGCGGCGCCGCGGGACTCTGGATGGGTAATGGCGGCAGCGGCGGAGCCGGTGGCGCGGGTGGCGGCGACGGCGGCGACGGCGGTAGCACCGGGTTGCTGTCCGTCTTCGGCGCAGGCGGCAGGGGCGGCGACGGCGGCGCCGGCGAGACCGGCAGAGTCGGCACGAATGGCACCGTTGCGCAACCGGACGGCGGCGCCGGGCTGACCGGTGGAGCAGGTGGCAGCGGCGGTGACGGCGGCAACGGAAGTTGGTTGTTCGGTGTGGGCGGTGTGGGCGGCAGCGCCGGCGCCGGCGGTAACGGCGGCAACGGTGGCAGAGGCGCCGAGGGGGCAGATGCCAGCGTGGGTGACAGCGGTGGCGCCGGTGGTGCCGGCGGCGACGGTGGGGCCGGTGGTGCCGGCGGTGTCCGGGGTGGCGACGGGGGCACTGGCCGGTACTTCTTCCTGGTTTCGTCCGACGGCGATGCCGGCAGCAGCGGTGCGGGTGGGGCCGGCGGAAGCGGCGGAAACGGAGGCTTGGGTGGTAACGCCGGGGACGCCGACCACGTCGGCGGAATCGGTGGTGTCGGGGGCCAGGGCGGCGTCGGCGGTGTAGGCGGGAACGCCACGACGGCCGCGGAAGCCGGCGCAGGCGGAGCCGGAGGTAAAGGCGGCCTCGGTGGCAACGGCGGCAACAGTGGCACCAACGAGACCGGCGCGACGGGCGGCCGCGGTGGCGCCGGTGGGCAGGGCGGAGCCGGCGGAGCGGGATCGGCGACCCAGTCGAGCGCCGACGGTGGCCAGGGCGGCGACGGTGCCACCGGTGGTACTGGCGGGGCCGGCAAGAACGCCGGTAATGGCGGCAACGGCGGCACCGGCGGTGACGGCGGTGACGGCGGCGAAGATCTAGGTGGCGGCGGCGGAGAAGGTGGGTTCGGCGGAGCCGGCGGTGACGGTGGCCTCGCGGGCACGGCCAGCAACGGCGGCGGCCCCGGTCAGCAGGGCGCGGGGGGTACCGCGGGGCACAACGGTACCGGCGGCCAGCAGGCCGTCAGCTCCCGCACGGTGGCGCATCAGGAAACACTCCAGACGACGCTTCAGACGCTGTGGACCGATATCGAGCACCGACTGAGCTATATCTTTTTCAACTCAGCTCCGACTGCGAATCCCGAACTGAGCGCCCAAAGTGATGTCGGCAAGGTCATTACCGGAAACATCAACGGCAACAGCAACAATGGGTACTCGGCGACCTATTCGGTCAGCAGCGGACCGAAGTACGGCACCCTCGAGCTCAACGAGAACACGGGCGAATTCACCTACACCCCCGATCCGGCTCTGGTCGGACCCGGCATCACCGATCACTTCATCGTGACCGTGGACAACGGAGCCGCGGCCGCCGAGACCGGGCTCTTGGGTGTGGTGCAAGACGCGCTGCACACCCTCGCTATCCGGTTGGGTGTCGCCGGCGAGGACACCATTCAGGAGCAGGTCACCCTCACCATCACCGGAGAAGGTGTATACGGCAACGAGAGCAACAAGCAGTGGTGGACGAAGCAGAGCTACTACAACTGCTCGCTGATGGCGGGGGCCATGGCGGTCGGCCAGATCACCGGAACCGAGCCGTCTGAGGCAGAAGTGGTTGCCAATGCCAAGGTCACTGACAGCGTCGCCTCCCCTGGTCACAAGATGTATCTCGACCAGAACATCGAGGAGGGAGCGGCTTTGACCGACGTCGCGGTGATGATCCAGAAGTATTACGACGTCACCGCGGCCGTCACCAGATACGGGACGTATGACGAGAATGGCAAGACCATCACAGCGGCAACCGCGCAGCAGGGCCAGCTGGCTCTCAACGACCTGGCGGCGGCTCTGGCCCGGGGCAATGCGGCCATGGTGACGGTCAACAGTTCAGTCATCTGGAATGCCACAGAGGGCTATTCGCCCTCCGGAACTCCCAACTGGGTAGAGCTCGACCATGCAGTGGTGGTGATCGCGGTCGACCTGAAGAAGGGCAAGGTCTACCTCAACGACAGCGGTCCCGAAAACGGCAAGGGCGCAGTGGTGCCCATCGGCGCGTTCATGAATGGATGGCAGGCCAATGACTACGAGCTGGCGATCGTCGGGCCGGTTGCGCAGTAGCCGGCGATAGTACCGTCACACGGGTGCCCACCCAGATCGTCGTCGCCGGTGCGCTGATCGACGGCCCGGCGCTGCTGGTCGCACAGCGCCGGCGGCCACCTGAGCTGGCGGGTCTGTGGGAACTGCCCGGCGGCAAGGTCGCGGCGGGGGAGACCGAGGCGCAGGCACTGACCCGCGAGCTCCGCGAAGAGCTCGGTGTCGACGTCGCTGTCGGCGAACGGCTGGGCGAGGACGTACCCATCGGCGACGCACTGATCCTGCGCGCCTACCTCGTCACCCACACCGGCGGCACCCTGCACCCGCACGACCACGGCGAGTTGCGCTGGGTGACCGCTGCCGACATCGAGGATCTGCCGTGGGTGCCCGCCGATCGGGCCTGGCTGCCGGAGCTCTCGAAACGCCTCGGGCGGTGAGCCTTTGCGCCCTATGATCTGGGCGTGCCAGTCAAGCCGGACATCGACCTGACCGACGGCCGGTTCTATGCCGGCGGCGACGCCCGCGAGGCCTACCGCTGGATGCGCGCCAACCAGCCGGTGTTCCGCGACAACAACGGCCTGGCCGCCGCCGCGACCTACCGCGCCGTGATCGATGCCGAACGCAACCCCGAACTGTTCTCCAACGCCGGCGGTATCCGCCCCAGCACACCGGCCCTGCCCCACATGATCGACATGGACGACCCCGCGCACCTGTTGCGGCGCAAGCTCGTCAACGCCGGCTTTACCCGCAAGCAGGTCAGGGACAAGTCGGAATCCATTGAGGCCCTGTGTGACACGTTGATCGACGCGGTCTGCGAACGCGGCGAATGCGACTTCGTCCGCGATCTGGCCGCACCGCTGCCGATGGCCGTCATCGGCGACATGCTCGGGGTGGCACCCGAAGACCGTGAGACCTTGCTCGCGTGGTCGGACGACCTCGTCGTCGCGCTGAGTTCGACGGCCTCCGAAGAGATCCTGACCGCGTCGGTCAACGCGCTGCTGGCCTACAACGACTTCATGGCGGCCACCATCGAGAAGCGCCGCCGCCAGCCGACCGACGACCTCGTCAGTGTCCTCATCGGCGCCGAGGTCGACGGTGAACAGCTGACCGACGAACAGATCATCTCCGAAACCCTGCTGATCCTCATCGGCGGCGACGAGACCACCCGCCACACCCTGTCCGGCGGGACCGCCGAACTCTCCCGCCACCCCGACCAGTGGGACGCGGTGCGCGCCGACCCCACCCTGTTGCCCGACGCCGTCGAAGAGATGCTGCGCTGGACCTCCCCGATCAAGAACATGTGCCGAACATTGACCGCGGACACCGACTTTCACGGCACCGAGTTGCGCGCCGGCGAGAAGATCATGCTGTTGTTCGAGTCGGCCAACTTCGACGAGACCGTCTTCGGCGACCCGGACGTGTTCCGCATCGACCGCAATCCCAACAACCACGTGACATTTGGCTTCGGCACCCACTTCTGCCTCGGCAACCAGCTGGCCCGCCTCGAGCTGACCACCATGACGCGGCGGGTGCTGCAGCGACTGCCCGATCTGCGGCTGGCCGATGGCGCGCAGCTGCCGCTGCGCCCGGCGAACTTCGTCAGCGGGCTGGAGGCCATGCCGGTCGAGTTCACCCCGACGGCTCCGGTCACCAGCTGACGCGTTCGGCCCACCACCGCCAGGCGGACGGGTCATGATGCTGTTGTCCTACCCCTAGGAGCGCACCATGACAGCTCTGCGCGCCTGTGCGATCGCGGTGATCTTCGCCGCCTGCTGTGCACCGGCCGCCGGCGCCGATCCCTACCCGATGGCCGACGGCAACTACACCAGCCCGCAGGACCCAGGCTGGGTGTTCTTCATCAGCCCGCCGGGTTACGGGAACTTCGGCTGCGGCATCTCACCTGACGGCGTCGTGGGCTGCGACGTCGTCCCGCACCCGGTGCAGATCTCCGACGAACCGCCCACCGAGGTCCCACCCGACGCCAACCAGACCGTCGCCACTCTCGTCCAGCCGGGCTACTACCGGCATTCGGACACCCTGAGCTTCACCCGCGAGGTCGACGTGCTGCCCGAAGGCCACCAACTGGTCAACGGCGACGCGTCGTGCCTCGTGGGCTTCCAGGGCTCGGTCAGCTGCACCACCGGCGAGCACGGCTTCACCCACTACGCCGTCTTCGGCTACACCCACTGACGCGGACCCTCGTGTCGGGCAGAGTCACCATCGCCGCGATCGCCGCACTGATCGCCCTCGGTGCAGCGCCGTCTGCGTCCGCCGATTGTCAGGTGCAGCCGCTCGGCCCCAGCAGCGTCGACGGCCTGCTCGCCGACATCCCGGGCTTCCTCGTCCAACAAGGCTGTCCCGCCGTCGGTTCGCCGTTCGCCGGCGCCGACATGAAGGCCGTGACCGCCGGTGAGATCAGCCGCGACGGCACCACGGTGATGAGCGTCTTCGCCGGCGAGCTGAACGACGGCAGCGGCGCGGCGTTCGTCCACGACACCGTGCTGGCCGCCCTGCCCGGCACCGCCATCGAGACCCAGACCGTCGCCGGGTATCCGGTCACCTACTTCAACAGCCGGCAACTGGGCGACGGCTACCTCTACGCCGACGGCCGGACGGTCCTCGTCGCCTACGACACGGCGTGGCCGCAGTCCGGGTCGGCGGCAAAAGAGATCCTGCCCACACTGCTGGGTCGTATCCGCCCAGCGTGACGGTGCAGCACCAATCGGCTCGTTTTCGCGATCGGGGCATCTCACTGCGACAATCACCAGCGTGAATACGCAGGATTTCCGCAATGTCGCCATCGTGGCGCACGTCGATCACGGCAAGACGACTCTGGTGGACGCCATGTTGCGGCAGTCCGGCGCGCTGACCCACCGCGGTGACGACGCGATCGAACGGCTGATGGACTCCGGTGACCTGGAGAAGGAAAAGGGCATCACGATCCTGGCCAAGAACACCGCCGTGCACCGGCACCACCCGGACGGATCGATGACGGTGATCAACGTCATCGACACCCCCGGGCACGCCGACTTCGGTGGTGAGGTCGAGCGCGGCCTGTCCATGGTCGACGGGGTGCTGCTGCTGGTCGACGCCTCGGAGGGGCCGCTGCCGCAGACCCGCTTCGTGCTGCGCAAGGCGCTCTCGGCGCACCTTCCGGTGATCCTGGTGGTGAACAAGACCGACCGCCCCGACGCCCGCATCGCCGAGGTCGTCTCGGAGAGCCACGACCTGCTGCTCGACGTCGCCTCCGACCTCGACGAAGAAGCCCAGAAGGCCGCCGAGGAGGCTCTCGGCCTGCCGACGCTGTACGCCTCGGGCCGCGCGGGCATCGCCAGCACCATCGAGCCGGCCAACGGGGAGAACCCCGAGGGCGAGAATCTCGATGCGCTGTTCGACGTGCTGCTCGAGCACATCCCGCCGCCGCAGGGCGATCCCGAGGCCCCGCTGCAGGCCCTGGTGACCAACCTCGACGCGTCGGCCTTCCTGGGCCGTCTGGCGCTCATCCGCATCTACAAGGGCCGCATCCGCAAGGGTCAGCAGGTCGCCTGGATGCGTGAGGTCGACGGGCACCCCATCATCACCAACGCGAAGATCACCGAACTTCTGGTCACCGAGGGCGTCGAGCGCACTCCCACCGATGAGGCGATCGCCGGTGACATCGTCGCCGTGGCCGGTATCCCGGAGATCATGATCGGCGACACGCTGGCCGACACCGAGCACGCGCACGCGCTGCCGCGCATCACCGTCGACGAGCCGGCCATCTCGGTGACCGTCGGCACCAACACCTCGCCGCTGGCGGGCAAGGTCTCCGGGCACAAGCTGACCGCGCGAATGGTCAAGACGCGGCTGGACCAGGAACTCGTCGGCAACGTCTCGATCAAGGTCGTCGACATCGGCAGGCCCGACGCCTGGGAGGTGCAGGGCCGTGGCGAGCTCGCCCTGGCCGTGCTGGTCGAGCAGATGCGCCGGGAAGGCTTCGAGCTGACCGTGGGCAAGCCGCAGGTGGTCACCCAGACCGTCGACGGCAAGCTGCACGAGCCGTTCGAGGCGATGACCATCGACTGTCCCGAAGAGTTCGTCGGCGCCGTCACGCAGCTGATGGCCGCCCGCAAGGGCCGCATGGAAGACATGGCCAACCACGCCGCCGGATGGGTGCGGATGGACTTCATCGTGCCCAGCCGTGGCCTGATCGGATTCCGTACCGACTTCCTGACGCTGACCCGCGGCACCGGCATCGCCAACGCCGTGTTCGACGGCTACCGGCCCTGGGCGGGCGAGATCCGCGCCCGGCACACCGGCTCACTGGTGTCGGATCGCACCGGCGCAGTCACCCCGTTCGCGATGATCCAGCTCTCCGATCGCGGCCAGTTCTTCGTCGAACCCGGTGACGACACCTACGAGGGCCAGGTGGTGGGCATCAACCCGCGTGCAGAGGACCTCGACATCAACGTCACCCGGGAGAAGAAGCTCACCAACATGCGGCAATCGACCTCCGATGTGATGGAAACCCTGGCCCGTCCGCTCGAACTGGGGCTCGAACAGGCCATGGAATTCTGCGCGGAGGACGAGTGCGTCGAGGTGACCCCGGAGATCGTCCGGGTTCGTAAGGTTGAACTCGACGCGACGCTGCGCGCCAGGGCGAAGTCGCGGGCCAAGGCTCGCAACTGACCGGGAAGCCACGGCCGGGGTGGATACGCTGAAGGGCGTGCCAACCGGACCACAGCGCCTCTACACCGTCGCGGCGCTGCTGTCCGTCCTGCTCACGGGGGCGTGCACGGTCAGTCCGCCGCCCGCGCCGCAGAGCACCGAGACCTCGCAGACCCTGACGCCGCCGCCGCCGAAGGCCACCCAGATCATCATGGGCATCGATTCGATCGGGGCCGGCTTCAACCCGCACCTGCTCTCCGACCAGTCGCCGGTGAACGCAGCGATCGCCTCCTTGGTGCTGCCCAGTTCGTTTCGGCCCGTTCCGGATCCGGCGACGCCGACGGGGTCGCGCTGGGAGATGGACCCGACGTTGTTGGTGTCGGCCGAGGTGACCAACGACAACCCGTTCACCGTCACCTACAAGATCCGGCCCGAGGCGTCCTGGACCGATAACGCCCCGATCGCCGCCGACGACTTCTGGTACCTGTGGCGGCAGATGGTCAGCCAGCCCGGTGTAGTCGATCCCGCCGGCTACGACCTGATCACCGGCGTGCAGTCGATCGACGGCGGCAAGACCGCGGTGGTGACCTTCGCCCAGCCGTACCCGGCCTGGCGTGAACTGTTCAACGACCTGCTGCCGGCCCACATCGTTAAGGACGTGCCCGGCGGTTTCCCCGCGGGGCTGGCCCGGACGATGCCGGTGACCGGCGGCCAGTTCCGGGTCGACAACATCGACCCGCAGCGCGACGAGATCCTGCTGGCCCGCAACGACAGGTTCTGGGGCCCGCCGGCCTCGCCGGACCAGATCCTGTTCCGGCGCGCGGGTGCGCCTGCCGCACTGGCCGATTCGATCCGCAACGGCGACACCCAGGTGGCCCAGGTACACGGGGGTGCGGCGGCTTTCGCCCAGCTCTCGGCGATACCCGATGTGCGCACCAACCGGATCAACACGCCCAGGATCATGCAGTTGACGTTGCGCGCCCAAGAGGACAAGCTGGCCGACCCGCACGTACGCAAGGCGATCTTCGGTCTGCTCGACGTCGGCCTGCTGGCCGCGGTCGGAGCGGGCAGCGACAACACCGTCACGTTGGCCCAGGCGCAGATCCGGGCCCCCAGCGACCCCGGCTACGTGCCCACCGCGCCGCCGGCACTGGGCAAGGAGCGGTCGCTGGAATTGTTGGAGCAGGCCGGTTTTCAGGTCGACCGCACACCGACCGAGGCGCCGGTGCAGCCGCCGCCGTCGGCCGGATCGCGCACCACGTCAGCGCCGCCGGGCCCCCCGGAGATCACCCGCGGGCGGATCAGCAAGGACGGTGAAACGCTGTCCCTGGTGATCGGGGTGGCCGCCAATGACCCGACCTCGGTGGCGGTGGCCAACACCGCGGCCGACCAGTTGCGCAGCGTCGGCATCGCCGCGACCGTGCTGGCCCTCGACCCGCCGGTGCTGTACTCGGATGCGTTGGCGAACAACAGCGTTGACGCGATCGTCGGCTGGCACGCCGCCGGTGGCGACCTCGCGACACTGCTTGCTTCGCGCTACGGCTGCCCGGCTCTGGAGGCCATCCCGGTCTCGACCACCCCGAGTTCGACGACACCGGGCCCGGCTCCGTCGACCACTTCACCCACTCGGGCCACCACTGCCGCGACCCCCACGGCGCCGCCACCGCTGCCGGCTCCGGACAGCGGCACGCTGGTGCAGGCGCCGTCGAACATCACCGGGATCTGCGACCGCAGCATTCAGCCCAGTATCAGTGCGGCCCTTGATGGTTCGGCCGACATCAACACGGTGATCGCCCAGGTCGAACCGCGGCTGTGGAACTTGTCGACGGTGCTGCCCATCCTGCAGGACGCGACGATCGTCGCGGCGGGCCCGAGCGTGCAGAACGTCAGCCTGACCGGAGCGGTCCCGATCGGCATCGTCGGCGACGCGGGCCGCTGGGTCAAGACCGCCCAGTAGCGGCCGAGCGGGTTCAGTTCGCCGAGTGCTGGCGCTTGGACCCGCCGGTGGCCTTGCTGGCCTTCGGCGATGCGGCAGGCGATCCTGTGTCGGAATCGCTTGCACCCGAACCGTTGTCGGCGCTCGCCGCCGCCGGACCGGCAGTCGTGCCAGGCACCGCCTTGAACGACTCGACCTTCCTGCTCACCGGGCCGGCGACCGTCGCCGCCGCCAGCGGCGGGGGAGTGACCGTCGGGATGGGCGAGGTGGCCACTCCGGGGCCGGCGTTCAGATCGGCGTAGATCGTGGCGCGGGCCTCGTCGACCTCGGCGCCTAGTGCGTCGATCGACGTCTTGACGGCCGCCTCGAACGGGACCCGGCCGGCGTTGAACGCAGTACTGAAATCGCCTGTGACGGCCAGTGTTCCGGCGAAGATCTGAGCGCCCTGGACTGCGCCACCGAGCACGGTCAGAGGTCCGGTCACCAGCGCCTGGGCCAAGATGTTGACGGCGTAGTCGACGGCGTGCTTGGTGGCGGCGAAGGCGCGGTCGAGTGCAGCCTGCAGGGCGTAACCGCCGACGGCCCGCGGAGCCAGCAGCAGTGAGAAGGTGTTGGTCATCGGTGTCTGAATGGCCAGCAGCGCGGCGCCGAACGCCTGGGCGACGCTGCCGTCACCCTGCAGGGTCTTGACGAACGCGATCGGGCTGGCGATCAGCCCCGCGCCGATCCCGATCAGACCCCACCCGGTGAAGGGCAACGCCGGCGCGCCGACCGGGCCCAGGCACACGGTGCACTGATCGGTGCTGCCGACCAGGATCGGCGCCACGGCCAGCAGGTTGCTCAGGGCATTCACGCCGATCTGGAAGGGGATGGCCCCGAGCGCCGGTACCGCCAGGGCCCCGGTGAGTTCGATAGCAGGAATCGTGACCGTCGGAACCCGGACATCCTGTACGGGAACGAGCGGGCTCATCGCGATGGCACCGGCACCGGCGAGCGCGATGCTGGTCTTGAACACAGAGGTGACAGCGGCAGACATTCGAGCTCCTTCGCCCGTGGACATCCTTACGAGCGGAAGCTACCTGAGAACAGCCTGAGAATGGGTGAGTTATCGATCAGTGGTCGCACGTGTTTGCCGCTGCAACGAGCGTCGAGGGCGGGCATAGGTGGTCTGATCGGACCATCGGCCCAGTTCAGGACATATTGTGGGGACAGTGGCGCACCACGGTTTGGTCGTGGATCGTTGGTGACTTCGGCGTCAATTCGCGCCGGGGCTAATCGCCCGCCGTGGCTCCCTGGCCGCCTGCACTCTGGTCTTTGGCCGTGCCCGTCGACGGCTTCGGGGCTCCGGTGGTGCGCGGCTTGGGCTGGGTGACCGGCTGGGGCCTAGCGGACGAACCCGCCGCGCCGCGGGCGCTGTCGGCGACCGAGGTGCTCGTTGGCGTGGAACCCGGTTGCGGGGCGCTGTCGGTGCTGTCTTCGGCCTTGGCCGGGTCCGTGGCCGGATCGGTCTGTGCTGCCCGGGCGCTGATACGCGGCGCCTTGGGAGTGCGGTTGCGGCCACTCTGGCCGACCGTAGTCGGCGGCTCCTCATCGGTCGCGCTCGCTCCGGTGCCACCGGCACCCGCTGGCGCGTTGCCGGTTTCGGTCCCCGGCGTCAGGCTGGTGGCAGCCGCCGGCGTGAGCGGAATCGAACTCTGGCCGGTCAGGCTGTCGATGATGTCCTGGAGGCCGCCGATGAGGATCAGGCCGGGGCTGAAGAAGGCCTTGATGGCTTCCACGATCGTCGTCAGCGCCGAGACGAGATCACCCTTGACCAGGGCCAGGATGGCTTTGGCGATCAGGTTCGGTGTGTTGACGAGGACGTCGACGTAGGCATACGCGGCCTCGACGACCTTGCTGCCGAGATAGGTGGTGTCCTGGACGAGGTTGGTCACCACCTGCTGGACGTCGGCGGTCACGCTCGCGGCCGGCAGCGCCGCGGCCGCGGCCGCCGCCGACGGCGCGCCGTTGGTCTCGACGAACGGCACTGCGGCGGCGGGGTTGTAGGCAGGCGGGACCAGCGCTCCGGCCGGGGCGGGGGCCGCGTCGTACGTCGCCGAGTTGACCTCGCTGCCGATCCGGTCCGCCTCGGCGGCCAGGGCGCCAAGGATCTGAGCGAGCGCCGAACCGAACGGCGCTGTCTGTTGAGAGATCGAGTTCAACAGCGACTTGTCGAACGGGATGAGTGACTCCGGGCTGGTGGACAGCTGGGTGGTGGAGATCTGCATGTCCCTGATCGGGGGTACGACGGGGTTGGCAACGACCACTGCGGCCGCAACCAACGCCACTCCTGTCGTCAGGATTGGCCCCATCGCCTTTCGCACGCCGCCTCCTCCCGCAATCGCGGACGGCTATCGGGCAACCATACCTGAGAGCAGGCTGATAAGTACGCACTCTGTTCCTGAGAATCTGGCCGGTTCTGCGGCCCGCGGCGGGGATGCTTGTGTTGAGAAATGCCTTGTCAGTGCACCCGAGATCGTTCCGTGCGGAACTGAGTGTCAGCTGAGTGATCCCACAGCGTGGCGGTCGCTAAGAAACGCACCAGCCGGTGGCGCAGTCGGTCGGCTGCAGGCGGCGGTGCTGGCGTGCCGATATGTGTCGGTACGGCGGCCCCCGGGGTGCTGGTGGTGGGCTCCCAGCAACTATCCGTAATTTCCCGAATTAATTGGCATAAGCGATAGTTTGTCGTAATTGTCAATTAATACCGAGCCGTTTGCCTCGTGTTATCCGGGACTTTCCTGCTGACGTTCGAACGCAACGATTACACGAGGGTCCACACGGGTCGCATTCGAATCTCAGCGACCCTTTCTCCCTGAGGAGATGCTGATAAAAGGCTGCGCAAGTTCGCTACTTTCCGTAGGGGTGTGGTTATGGCAACGCGATGACGATCGCGTCGATAACCGCCTGGAACTGGGCCTTTAGTGTGCAATCCCTCGTGAGCGAGCGAAGTTGGGTTTCTAGAGGGCGATTCTCAGCGGATCTTTGCGGCGGAAACAATCGGCTATTTTCGGACCGAAACTATCCCTGTTTTTGGCACCGAAAAATATCGCGTCTCCAGAGTCCACGGTGTTACGTTGCTGCTGCTTGGAATTCGAGCACCACCCGAAGGGAGAACTTCCTACATGTCCATCCATTCAGAGAAAGTCATCAGCAAGCGAGGTACCGGTTCTCGGCGCGCTCGCCCGCTGATGGCGACGGCAGCTGCAATCGGCGGCGCCGGAATGATCCTGGGCGCTCCGGCGGCCGGGCTCCTGCTCGCTCCGGCTGCACAGGCCGCTCCGATCGTGGCGCCGCAGGCGCCCCTGGACGACCTGCTGGGCAGCTTCGGCAGCATCTTCGGGGCCGGCGCGGCGTCACCGTCCCCGAACGCGCTGCTGGCTGTCGCGGTCGATCCGTTCAACCAGATCTCGAACGGGTTCCTCGACATCGCTGGTGCCATCCCGATCTTCAACATCTTCATCGGGAACGGGGCCAACGGCAACGCGCTGCACCCGGACGGGTACAACGCGGGCTTCTTCGCCGGTAACGGCGGAGACGGCGCCAACGGCAGCTACAACCCGGTCACCCAGACCTCCACCAACGGTGGCAACGGTGGCAATGCCGGCCTCTTCTTCGGAAGCGGCGGAAACGGCGGAAGCGGCGTCAGCGGCGGCTACTCGGTCACCGGCAAGGCAGTCGAGGCCACCAATGGTGGCAGCGGCGGCAATGCGTCGTTCTTCATCGGCAGCGGTGGCCAGGGCGGCCAGGGCGGCGCGGGTCGTCCGGGTCTCAATGGCCAGAACCCGACCGTGCTGAACTCGCCGCTGGACGTCAACGTCTCCAACGGCGTGCCCGGAATCCCCGGCGCAGTCCTTCCGCCCGCCCAGGCTCAGGCCGGCGGGGTCGGAGGATCCGCAGGCGGCAACGGTGGCGACGGTGCGGCTGGCCTGCCTGCCCCCACCGGACAGCAGGGTGGCAACGGCGGTGACGCCACTGCCGGCGGCGGCAACGGTGGCACCGGCGGCGTTGGTGGCATCGGCCTGGCCGGTGTCGGCGGAGCCGGTGGCGCGGGTGGCAACGGTGCTGCGTCCACGGCCAACGGTCTGGACGGCGGCAAGGGTGGCAGCGGCGGTGCCGGTGGCACCGGCGGCCTGATCTTCGGCACCGGTGGTAGCGGTGGCAACGGCGGTCAGGGTGGCCAGGGTGGCAGCGGCGACAACGGTGGCCGCGGCGGCGACGGCGGTGCCGGTGGTCTCGGGACCACGGGTGTCGGCGTCGGCGGACCCGGTGGCGACGGAGGCAACGGTGCCAACGGCGGCCTGGGTGGCGACGGCGGCAACGGTGGTGCACCGGGTGCCGGTGGCTTCCTGCCCTTCTTCACCTCGCCCGGTAACCCGGGTATCGGTGGCGGCGGCGGTGGCGGCGGTGCCGGCGGCAACGGGGGCGGCGCCGGCAAGGGCGGCTCCGGAAGCACTGTCGGCACAGACGGCACCGCGGGTACCGGCGGCAAGGGCGGCGCAGGCGGCAAGGGTGGCCTGAGCGGCACCGGAACCGCAGGAACCGGCGGAACTGCCGGGTCTGACGGTAAGGCACCGGCACCGGGGTCCACCGCTGGTGGAACCGGCGGAACCGGCGGCAACGGGGGTACGGGCGGCGGCGCTGCCTAACACCGCTCGATCCGGTTGAGGTCTGGGAGGAATCTCGAACTGGATCGGCCCCGGGAGCGTCGGTGTTCCCGGCGCTCCCGGGAGTTCCGGAATAACTGCACTGTCAACAGGCACCGGGCCCACTTCGGTGGGCCCGGTGTCCTGCTTTGTCCGCCGGACAGATGAGGGAAGAGTTGATGATCGCCAAGACAGCAGTCAGCATCAACGGCATGTCGACGCTGGAATACCCGCACGGACCGGACGCACTGGCAGTCAAAGACGTCGGACGGCTGCTGTTACGGTGTGCCGACCGCCCGGGTCTGGTCGCCTCGGTCAGCGCGTTCCTGGCCGGCGCCGGAGCCAACATCGTCTCGCTCGATCAACACGCCACCGCACAGACCGGTGGAACCTTCATGCAGCGCACGATATTTCACCTCCCCGGTCTGGCCGCTGCCCGTGACGCGCTGGAGCGTGATTTCGCCGAGCAGGTGGCGCAGCCGTTCGATATCGACTTCCGGCTCACCGAGGCGTACAAACCCAAACGGGTCGCGATCCTGGCCTCGAAGGAAGATCACTGCCTACTGGACCTGTTGTGGCGAAACCGCCGAGGCGAATTGGACATGACGGTGGTGATGGTGATCGCCAACCACGCCGACCTGGCCGATCATGTGCGGCCGTTCGGGGTTCCGTTTATCCACATCCCCGCCACCAAGGACATTCGCGACGAGGCCGAGCGTCGCCAACTCGACCTGTTACGCGGCAACGTGGATCTGGTGGTGCTGGCCCGCTACATGCAGATCATCACACCGCGCTTCCTGGCCGAGGTCGATTGTCCGCTGATCAACATCCACCACTCGTTCCTGCCGGCATTCATCGGGGCCGCGCCGTACCGGCGGGCCAAGGAGCGCGGCGTCAAATTGGTTGGCGCGACGGCACATTACGTCACCGATGACCTGGACGAGGGGCCCATCATCGAACAGGACGTGGTTCGCGTCGACCACCGCCACGGCGTCGAGGACCTGGTGCGCCTGGGTGCTGACGTCGAGCGTGCGGTGCTGTCGCGGGCGGTTTCCTGGCACTGTGAGGACCGGATCATCCGCTACGGCAACCAGACGGTGGTCTTCTAGAGCGTGATGCGGTCCGGCTTCTCGTAGACCAGCCAGCGCATCTCGATGGGCCGATCATCGCGGGGGACGTCGAAAACGTCTTGCCCGCTAACCCATTCCGAGTACCACCCGGTGGGTGGCCAGGCGCCGTCGGGCAGGTTCGCCTGCTCGTATTCGTACACCGGTACGTCCGACACCAGCGTCAGGGGGAAGCCGGACACTGCACCGGCCATGTCCTGTTGGGTGAAGATGGTGCTGTAGCACTGCTGTCCCATCTGGACCGCCGCATCGTCGGGCGTGTACTCCCGGTGAGCCACGAAAGCGTTGAACACCAGACGACCACCCGGTGCAAGGCAGTGCGAGGCAAGTTCGAACACGCCGCGCAGTTGCCGGGCGGACCGGAAGTCGGAGACCACCTCGGACAGCAGGATCAGTTGGTAGTCGCGCCGGAGGTCATCGAGCGTGGCAAAGATATCGCGCTGGATCACGTTGATAGGCAACGACTCCTGCGTGGCGTCGGCACGGATGCTGTCGGCGAACGACATCGTCATCTCGACGGCGTCAACGGGATGTCCGCGGCGGGCCAGAGCCAGCGCGTTGCGGCCGGTGCCCGCGCCGATGTCGAGCACCGGATGCGCACCGGGGTCGAGTGCCTCGGCGGCCAGCGCCAGGACGCGGGCGTCGGGTTCGGAGCCGAACAGCGGTGGCTGCCGGTTGGCAGTCCAGTTCTCGTAGGCTCCCTCGACGGTGAACCACTGCGCAGTCACGTGATAATTCAGGACGGTGCCGACCGGGGCGTTGTAGGTGATGACGATGTTCGACCGCGGCGAGGCGCCGAACGCCTCGGCCAGCTGGCCTTCGAGAACCGTGCGCAGGTGGGCGATCTGGTCGTCGGTGAACGGACGGCCAACAGCGCCGAAGATCTTGGCGCACATGGCGACATACTCGTCGATCAGCCCCGGTACGGCCGGCAGCGTGATCTCTCCGTTGACAACCGAACGCCGGTGCAAACGACGCGCCATTGCCGCGTGGAGCAGTGGCGTCTGGATCACTTTGAGCGGTTGAGGGTCCACAGAGTTCTTCTACACCAGTCGAGCGCCGTTGTCAGGTTCGATCCGCGCAAACAAACTGCGGGAAAAGCCAAATCGACTGTCCGGCAAACTTTGGTGACGATGCGATGGTCTGCGCTGAAGACCTGAACGCGACTGTCAGCGGCAGGATCCGCCGCTTCTCAGCAATGCCGATGTATAGCCATGTGCAATGAAATGCATTGACGGATAATAATTTTCGCTGGCGCAAATGTGGCGGGATCGTTCAATTCGCGATTACCGGCGGCTAGTATCGCCTCATGCCGGATACCACTGACGATGTCCAAACCCATTCTGCGCCTGTGTTCACCGTCCAGACAGGCTGGCAGCGGCTGGCCCGCTGGGGCGTTCCGTTGGCGCTTCTGCTCGGGGTGGTGGCCGTCGCGCTGTCTATCTGGGCGGTGGTAGCCGGGGCGTCAAAGGAGCCGGCGATGACCGCATTGTCGGGCGATCCGAAGATGCGGGTCTGCAACGCGTTCGAGACGGTGAGCCGGGGCGTGGCCCTGCAGACGCACAACGACCTCGGACCGGATCCCATCGCGCAGGCCGCGGTGGCAGGCAATGCCCGACTCGCACTCGTGGGCGGCGGGGAATACCTTCTACGTCAGGTTGATTCGGCGACACCGGCCGAGCTGGCCGATGCGGTCAGCGCCTTCGCCCGCGACCTTCAAGACATCGGAATCAATGCGCTGGCAGGCGTGCAGAACAGCGACCCGGGACAGGCCGCACGGTTGGCCGAAGGTGACTCGGCCCGAAAGCAGCTCGCCGACCTTTGCAGGTAGGTCTTTTACCCGGGGGCTGCCCGGCGGGCGTGGAGCTGCTTGTCGAGCAGGTGCGCCGCGGTGGCGGCGGCAAGAAAGACGATCAGCATCCACAGCGGTGGACGCGCCAGTTCCCAGACGAACAGTGCCGCCCAGATCGGGGCGCCCTGGGTGATGGCCAGCACGCCCGCCGCGCACGCCAGTGACGCCGCCGCCAGATTGACGTGCAGTGGCGTCCAGGTGTTCAGGCACAGTGCCACCACCGAACCCATGGCGGCGCCGGTGGCCAGCGCGGGGGTGAGCATGCCGCCGACCGCCCCCGCCCGCAGGAACACCGCGGTCAGCACGGGCTTGAGGACCACCAGCGCCACTGCGGACGCCAGCGTCAGACTGCTGTTCACGCTGATGGTCAGCACGCTCTTGCCATTGCCCGGCAGTTCCGGCCAGTACCGGGAACACACGCCGACGAGCAGGCCCGCGCCGGCGATCGCCGGGATCAACAGCCACGAGTCGCCGACCGGGTGGGCCCGGGCATAGTCCGTCAGCCGGTTGAAGCCGCGCCCGACCACCACTGCGATCGGCGCGAGCACGATCGCGAACGCGGTCAGGGCATAGGACAGGTCCGGGGCGGGCCACGCCAGCGGCGTCGCCAGGTGCGTGACGGGTGCGGCGACCGCGGTCGCCAGCGCCGAGGTGACCAGCGCCGTGCCGACGGCCCGCAGGCGCCAGGTGCGCAGCACGATCTGCAGCGCGAACAGCGCACCGCCGGCGGGCACGCTGTACACCGCGGCCAGACCGGCGCCCGCCGCACAGCCCAGCAGAATCTCGCGGTCGGCCGGCGTCAGCGCCCATCGTGAGGTGCCCAGATCGCCCAGCGCGGCGGCGAATTGCCGAGGGGCACCCTCCCGGCCCAGCGACGCCCCCGACCCGACCAGCAGCACCTGTAGGCCGGCATCCAGCGACATCGCCAGCCGGGGAATCCTCTGGTGGCCGGTGATCGCCGCGGACAGCGACGGGATTCGAGCGCGTTGCCGCAGCAGCCACCAGCCCAGGCCGGCCAGCGCCCCGCCGATCATCGGCCCGAGCATGCGGCGCACCGGGCTGGCGCCCGTCACGCCGTCCAGCAAGCTCCCGAAGCTGTAGTGGTAGGTCAGGTGCTCGACGTAGTGCAGAAGCAACGTCGTCGCCGCACCGGCGACACCGGCCAGCAGACCGACCAGCACGACGCCACAGCCGAACTCGAGGTTGCGCCGGGTCACCGGCCGAATCTAGCCGGATTCGGCCGGTAGGGTGGCGCCGTGGCAATGCAGGAGACCCCGCGGCTGTTGTTCGTACACGCCCATCCCGACGACGAGACCATCAACAACGGCGTCACGATCGCCCGGTACGCCGCGCAGGGCGCCGAGGTCACCGTCGTTACCTGCACCCTGGGCGAAGAGGGCGAGATCATCGACGAGCGTTGGTTGCGCCTCGGCGTCGAGGAGTCCGACCAACTCGGCGGGTACCGCATCGGCGAGCTCACCGATGCACTGGGCAAGCTGGGGCTGGCCGGGCCGCGCTTCCTGGGCGGGGCCGGACGGTGGCGCGATTCGGGAATGCCCGGCACTCCGCCGCGCCGTCACCTCCGGTTCGTCGATGCCGACCCCGACGAAGCCGTCGCCGAACTCGCGGCGATCATCACCGAACTGCGCCCGCACGTCGTGGTGACTTACGACCCCGATGGCGGCTACGGACACCCCGACCACATCCAGACCCACCGGATCACCACGGCGGCGTTGAGCGCCTCATCCTGGCAGGTGCCCAAGTTTTACTGGGCTGTCATGAGCGCCAATGCTTTTCGGGCCGGCGTCGACGCGTTGGGCGACGACGACATCCTGCCTGACTGGATCTGGCCGCCTGCCGAGTTGGTGTTCGGCTTCACCGACGATCGCATCACCGCCGTCATCGAGGCCCCCGAGCAACTGCCGGCCAAGGTCGGCGCGATCGCCGCGCACGCCACCCAGATGCTGGTCGGGCCCACCGGCCGCGGCTTCATCCTGTCCAACAAGATGGTGTTGCCGGTACTGGATTCCGAACACTATGTGCTGGTGCGCGGTGAGCCCGGCCCCACCGACGAGCGGGGCTGGGAAACCGATCTGCTGGCCGGCTTGACCTAGCCCGTGGCCGACGAGGATCCCGCTATCCGCACCGTCGTGCTGGCTCTGCTCGCCGTCGACGGGGTGATCTCCGCTCTGGTGGGTGCTCTGCTGCTGCCGCTCTACCTGGGTTCGGTGCCGTTTCCCATCAGCGCGGTGGGCACCGGCCTGGTCAATGCGGTGCTGGTGTGGGCGGCCATGTACTGGACCGACTCGACCCGGTTGGCCGCGCTGCCACTGATCACCTGGCTGTTCACCGTCGCCGCGCTCACCCTCGGCGGGCCGGGCGGCGACATCGTGTTCGGCGGCCCGGGAGTGATGGCCTACGGGGTGCTGGTGTTCCTCGTTCTGGGCGCACTGCCGCCGGGCTGGCTGCTCTGGCGGCGCGAGCGCGCGCGGTAGGACCGGCCTACTCGCCCGACGACTTCGCCTTGTGGGCGCGCGCCGAGCCACCCGTCGAACCCGACTTTTTGGCGCCGGAGGTGCCCTGTCCGGTGTTGCCGTTGTCCGAGGAGTTGTCGCCGGCCTTGGGCGCCGCGGGGGAGCTGACCGGGGTGTCGGTCGACTCGGGTGCCGTCGGCGTCGCGTTGGCAACCTCGGCGGACAGTGCTGCGACCGACGGTGTGTCCTTGACGGCCGTTGCGCGGGCCGAATGCCCGGTGGCCTTGGGAGTCTGCGCGGGGGTGGTGTTCTCGGCAGGCGTTTCGGCCGCGCCGCCGCCGACGGCCGCGGCGGCCAGTGGCGTGGCCACTGCCGCAACCGGGAACGGCGGGAAGGGCAGCGGCGGTAGCGGCGGGATGAGCCAGCCGATGAAGTACTCGGCCTCCGCGATCACCGTGTTCACCACCGCGGCGAACGTCGACTGGACCACGATGGACAATCCGGTTCCCCAGACGGCCAGGTTCAGCGGGTCGTTGAGCACCGGAACGATCAGCCCGTAGACCAGGGCGTTACCGATCGGTTCGCCGAGGTTGTTCCAGAGCAGGGGCGCTTGGTCGCCGATGAGGCTCAGCGGCCACACCCAGCCCAGCACGTACTGCGTCAGGTCGGCGGCGTAGCTGACCCAGTAGTCGATCCAGTTCCACGACGAGATCACCCAGTCACCGGCGGTGCTGTTGGCCGTCACCGAGGCCTGCGGGGTGGATGCGGCCGACGCGGCGGCGGGCTTGGGAGCCTCGCTGACCAGGCCCAATGCGGCGGCAGCGGTCGTGATCGGCTGGACTAGGGGCTGCACCGCAGCGCTCAGCCGCAGACTCTCCACGGAGATCGTCTGGGGTGTCGTGACCTGCATCGGGGCGATGGTCAGGGCGCTCACGGCGACGGCGGCCATACCGGCGGTCAGGTAGGAACGAACGGAGACGGTCATGGTGCAAACTCCCAGAATCTGTACAGCGAACACCAGTAACTTACGTTGTCGTCAGCCGGTTGTTACAGATTCCACCCCGAGTCCCGGTAGGGAAATCCTCGGGGCAGCTGCGGGTACTACTGTGTGGACCATGTCAGTCGCTCCAATTTCAGATTGTGAGACGTGCGGATGATTTCCCTGCTGCCGATGGTTACCGGGGAGTGGCCCTGAACCCGCAGCACCCCAGTCCGCTGCCCATTCCTGCGGTTCCGCCGCGGACTGACACACCCTCACCAGCCGCGATGAAACGTGTGCTCCGTCGCGCGCGCGACGGCGTTGCGCTCAACGTCGACGAGGCGGCGATCGCGATGACCGCCCGCGGCGAGGACCTGGCCGACCTCTGCGTCAGCGCGGCCCGCGTGCGTGACGCCGGGCTTCAGACGGCAGGCCGGCGCGGACCTGGCGGCAGGCTGCCGGTGACGTACTCGCGCAAGGTCTTCATCCCGGTGACCCACCTGTGCCGCGACACCTGCCACTACTGCACGTTCGTGACCGTGCCGGGCAAGCTGCGCGCCGAGGGCAGGGGCATGTACCTGGAGCCCGACGAGATCCTGGAGATCGCCCGCAACGGGGCTGAATTGGGTTGCAAGGAAGCGTTGTTCACCCTCGGTGACCGCCCGGAGACCCGCTGGCCCGAGGCGCGTCAGTGGCTCGACGAACGCGGCTATGACTCGACGCTGGATTATGTGCGTGCGATGGCGATCCGGGTGCTCGAGGAGACCGGCCTGCTGCCGCAT
Source organism: Mycobacterium sp. NBC_00419 (assembly GCF_036023875.1). NCBI lineage: Bacteria > Bacillati > Actinomycetota > Actinomycetes > Mycobacteriales > Mycobacteriaceae > Mycobacterium > Mycobacterium sp. NBC_00419. The sequence continues at coordinate 1,532,494 of NZ_CP107931.1, read as the reverse complement.
CTGAACCCCGGGGTCATGAGCTGGACGGAGCTGTCCCGGCTCAAGCCCGTCGCGCCGTCGATGGGGATGATGCTGGAGACGACGTCCCGGCGGCTCTTCGAGACCAAAGGCCTGGCGCACTACGGGAGCCCGGACAAGGATCCCGAGGTGCGGCTGCGCACGCTGACCGACGCGGGGCGGCTGTCGATTCCGTTCACCACCGGCCTGCTGGTCGGCATCGGGGAGAACCTCACCGAGCGAGCCGAGACGCTGCACGCGATTCGTAGGCTGCACAAGGAGTTCGGGCACATCCAGGAAGTGATCGTGCAGAACTTCCGGGCCAAGGACCACACGGCGATGGCCGCCGCGCCCGACGCCGAGTTCGACGACTTCGTCGCGACGGTGGCGGTCAGCCGGCTGGTGCTCGGGCCCGGCATGCGGATTCAGGCCCCGCCGAATCTGGTGTCGCGCGCGGAGTGCCTGGCCCTGCTCGGCGCCGGCGTCGACGACTGGGGTGGCGTCTCACCGCTGACCCCCGACCACGTGAATCCCGAGCGGCCCTGGCCGGCCCTTGACGAGCTGGCCGAGGTGACTGCCGAGGGCGGGTTCGACCTGGTGCAACGCTTGACCGCGCAGCCCCGCTACGTCCAGGGTGGCGCGGCCTGGATCGACCCGCGGGTGGCCGCTCACGTTGCCGCCCTGGCAGATCCGGACACCGGGTTCGCACTCGACGTCAACCCCGTCGGGCGGCCCTGGCAGGAGCCCGACGAGAGCACCGAGTCGCTGGGCCGCACCGATCTGCACACCGCCATCGACGGCGAGGGCCGGCGCACCGAGACCCGCAGCGATCTGGGGAGCGCGTTCGGCGACTGGGAATCGATCCGCACTCAGGTGGGGGAGCTGGCCGCCCGCGCCCCGGAGCGCATCGACACCGACGTGGCCGCCGCGCTGCGGGCCGCCGAGCGCAACCCCGGCGGCTGCAGCGACGACGAATACCTCGCACTGGCCACCGCCGATGGCCCTGCGCTGGATGCCATTGCCGCACTGGCTGATTCGCTGCGGAAAGATACCGTTGGCGACGACGTCACCTTCGTGGTGAATCGCAACATCAACTTCACCAACATCTGCTACACCGGCTGCCGGTTCTGCGCCTTCGCGCAGCGCAAGGGCGACGCCGACGCGTTCTCGCTGTCCACCAGCGAGGTGGCCGACCGGGCGTGGGAAGCCCACGTCGCCGGTGCCACCGAGGTGTGCATGCAGGGCGGTATCGACCCCGAGTTGCCGGTCACCGGATACGCCGACCTGGTGCGTGCGGTCAAGGCGCGGGTGCCCTCGATGCATGTGCACGCCTTCTCCCCGATGGAGATCGCCAACGGAGTCACCAAGAGCGGGTTGAGCATTCGCGAGTGGTTGACCGGCCTGCGGGAGGCCGGCCTGGACAGCATTCCCGGCACGGCGGCCGAGATCCTCGACGACGAGGTGCGCTGGGTGCTCACCAAGGGCAAGCTGCCCACCTCGCTGTGGGTGGAGATCGTCAGCACCGCACACGAGGTGGGGCTGCGGTCCTCGTCGACGATGATGTACGGCCACGTCGACACCCCTAAGCATTGGGTGGGTCACCTCAACGTGCTGCGCGGCATCCAGGACCGCACCGGCGGCTTCACCGAGTTCGTCCCGCTGCCGTTCGTGCACCAGTCCTCGCCGCTGTATCTCGCCGGTGCCTCCCGGCCCGGTCCCACCCACCGCGACAACCGTGCGGTGCATGCCCTGGCTCGAATCATGTTGCACGGCAGGATCTCCTCGATTCAGACCAGCTGGGTCAAGCTCGGGGTCGAGCGCACCCAGGTGATGCTGCGCGGCGGAGCCAATGACCTGGGCGGCACCTTGATGGAGGAGACCATCTCCCGGATGGCCGGCTCCGAGTACGGCTCGGCCAAGACGGTCGCCGAACTGGTCGCCATCGCCGAGGGCATCGGCAGGCCTGCGCGGCAACGCACCACGACCTACGCCACGCGTGCCGCCTGACCGGTTGGGCGTGCTGGTATCGCACACTGTTGGCATGAATCGGCTGCCACTGACGGCGGGTATCGCCTTCGCCGTCGCGTGGGTCGCGGCGCTGCTGGTGTCGCCGCCGGCGCCGGGGGTTGATCAGCCGGGCAGTGCGGTGATCGAACATCTCAGTGCCCACGGCTCCGCAATCCGGGTGCAGGCACTGCTGGTGGCGCTGAGCCTGCTGGGCGTGATCGTCGTCGCCGGGTTCGCCCGGCAACGCCTGGACGGGCCGGCCGGGCATATCTTCACCATCGGCGCCGCGGCGATGGTCGTGCAGATCAGCGTCGGGCGGTGGTTCCCGGCGGGCTTGGCGCTGCATGCCGAGGCCTTGGAGCCGGCCACAGCGCGGGTGATGCTGGACGTCGCGGCCATGTCGGGGCCGTTGCTGACGATCGCTGACCTGATGCTGGCCGGGCCGATCGTGTGGGCGGCGCGCCAGGGCCGGTTTCCGCAGTGGCTGGCCGTGATCGCCGCGGTGTTCGCCGTCGAGCAGTTCGTCGAATTGGTGACGATCATCGGACCGGTGGGCAGTTTCATCGCACCGGGCGGGCCGATGAACACCGTCCTGGGTGGGGGGCTGTTCGTCGTGTTCGTCGTCGCACTCGGCGTCGCGGTCGCTATGCCGGTACCTGCAGGGCCGGTACCTACAGGGCCGCCGCCACCTCGGTCCCCTGCTTGATCGCCCGTTTGGCGTCCACTTCGGCTGCCAGCGCCGCGCCACCGATGACCTTCGGCTCAATCCCTTTGGCGCGCAGAGCATCAGCGAGATCGCACACCGACTCCTGCCCGGCGCAGATCACCACGTTGTCGACGGCGAGCACCTGGGGGCGCCGGCGCCCGGCGCCGAAGCTGATGTGCAGCCCGGCGTCGTCGATACGCTCGTAGTTCACCTCGCACAGTTGGTGGACGCCCTTGGCCCGCAGCGACGCCCGGTGTACCCAGCCGCTGGTCTTGCCCAGGCCGCGGCCCTGCGGACCCTTGCCGCGCTGCAACAGCCAGACCTCCCGGACCGGGGCCGCCGCGATGGGTGCCCTCAGCGCACCCCGTGCCTCGGCGGGGTCGGCGACACCCCACTCTGCTTGCCAGTCCTTGAGATTCAGCGTCGGTGACTCGTCGGTGGTGAGCAGTTCGGCGACGTCGAAACCGATTCCGCCGGCGCCGATCAACGCCACCCGCTTGCCCACCGGTCTGGCGCCGGTGATCGCGTCGGGATAGGACAGCACCATCGGATGGTCGATACCGGGAATCGCCGGAACCCGCGGTCGGACCCCAGTGGCCAGCACCACGTCGTCGAAGCCGGCCAGTTCCTCGGCGCCGGCCCGGGTGCCGAGGCGGACCTCGACGTGGTGCACGGCCAGCATCGTCGTGAAGTACCGGATGGTCTGGCTGAATTCCTCCTTGCTCGGGATGCGGCGGGCCAGGTCGAACTGGCCGCCGATCGTCCCGGCGGCCTCGAACAGCGTCACCCGGTGACCGCGTTGGGCGGCGTTGACCGCCGCCGCCAGGCCGGCCGGCCCGGCGCCGACGACGGCCACCGAGCGCGCCCGCCGGGTAGGGGAGAGCACCAGCTCGGTTTCGTGGCAGGCCCGCGGATTGAGCAGGCACGACACCGTCCGGTGGGCGAACACATGGTCCAGGCAGGCCTGATTGCAGGCGATGCAGGTATTGATCTCCTCGGCCCGGCCGGCCCGGGCCTTGGCGACCCAGTCCGCGTCGGCCAGCAGGGGGCGCGCCATCGAGACCATCGACACCGCGGTGCCGGCCACGATCTGTTCGGCGGCCTCCGGCATGTTGATGCGGTTGCTGGCGATCACCGGGATGCCGACGTGCCGAGCCACCGCGTCGGAGATGTCGACGAAGGCGGCACCGGGCACCGAGGTGACGATCGTCGGGATCCGTGCCTCGTGCCAGCCGAAGCCCGAGTTGATCATGGTGGCTCCGGCGGCCTCGACTTCGCTTGCCAGCGCGAGGATTTCGTCCCAGCTCTGGCCGTCGGACACATAGTCGGCCATCGACATCCGATAGCAGATGATGAAGTCTGGGCCCACCGCCTCGCGGGTTCGCCGGACGACCTCGACCGGGAGCCGGCGGCGGTTGGCCGGGGTGCCGCCCCAGGTGTCGGTGCGCCGGTTGGTGCACGGCGCCAGGAACTGGTTGAGCAGATATCCCTCGCTGCCCATGATCTCGACGCCGTCGTATCCGGCCGCACGGGCCAGTCGCGCGCACCGCACGAAGTCGTCGATGGTCTGGCGCACGCCCCGCTGCGACAGGGCGCGCGGCCGGAACGGGTTGATGGGGGCCTTGATCGCCGACGCGCTGACCGAGAACGGGTGATACGCGTAGCGGCCGGCATGCAAGATCTGCAGCAGGATCTTGCCGCCGGCCTCGTGCACGGCGCCGGTGACCCGGCGGTGGCGGCGGGCCTGCGCGGGGCTGGTCAGCTGTGCGGCGAACGGCAGCAGCCAGCCGGTGCGGTTGGGTGCGTAACCGCCGGTGATGATCAGTCCGACGCCGCCACGCGCCCGATCAGCGAAGTACCGGGCCAGCCGGTCGATGTGGTGGGCGCGGTCTTCCAGGCCGGTGTGCATCGAGCCCATCACCACCCGGTTGGGCACGGTGGTGTGGCCCAGGTCCAGGGGTGACAACAGGGTTGGGTAGGACTGGCTCATCCGTCCCCTTTCTGCGTCCCCGGCGAGTCGCGGGCGTATTCGGCTCGAACTTCCTGGCCAGGGGTGGCTAATATACGCAACGTCTAGTATCAGTAACCACCCGCAAGTTAGGGCACACTGAGTCAGCGATCCGGGTGCCGACATCGGATACTGGGCCCTCAGTACCGCGCCAGAGACCTACAGCCAACAGGACCGAGGAGAACGTTCGTGACGTACACGATTGCCGAACCCTGCGTCGACATCAAAGACAAGGCATGTATCGAGGAGTGCCCCGTCGACTGCATCTACGAGGGCGCACGCATGCTGTACATCCACCCCGACGAGTGCGTCGACTGCGGTGCCTGCGAGCCGGTCTGCCCTGTCGAGGCGATCTACTACGAGGACGACGTCCCGGATCAGTGGTCGGGGTACACCCAGATCAACGCTGACTTCTTCGCCGAGCTGGGCTCGCCCGGCGGCGCGTCGAAGGTCGGCCAGACTGATAACGACCCGCAGGTCGTCAAGGACCTGCCGCCCAAGGAAGAAGACTGACGGCGCACAACCCCTTGCGCGCCCGGCGGGTCTCCGGACGACTTCCCGTCTTTCCCTGGGACACCCTGGCTGACGTAACCGCGACCGCCCGGGCCCATCCGGGCGGCATCGTCGACCTGTCGGTCGGCACCCCCGTGGACGAGGTGGCCCCGGTCATCCGCGAAGCTCTGGCGCACGCCAGCGGCGCGCCGGGTTATCCGACGACTGCCGGCACCGCGGCCCTGCGGACCGCCGCGGTCGCAGCTCTGCAGCGCCGCTACGGCATCACCGGTCTGCCCGAGCACGCCGTGCTGCCGGTGATCGGCACCAAGGAACTCATCGCGTGGCTGCCGACGCTGCTCGGCCTCGGCCCCGATGACGTGGTGGTGGTTCCCGAGCTGGCTTACCCGACCTACGAGGTCGGTGCGTTGCTCGCCGGGGCACAGGTGCTGGCGGCCGACTCGCTGACCCAGCTCGGGCCGCAGTCACCGGCGGTGGTGTTCATCAACTCGCCGAGCAACCCGACCGGCCGCGTGCTGGGGCGCGATCATCTGCGCAAGGTCGTCGAGTGGTCCCGCGAGCGCGGCGTCCTGGTGGTCTCCGACGAGTGCTATCTGGGGCTGGGTTGGGACGACAAGCCCGTCTCGGTGTTGCATCCCGACGTCAGCGGCGGTGACCACACCGGGCTGCTCGCGGTGCACTCGCTGTCGAAGAGTTCGTCGCTGGCCGGGTACCGGGCCGGGTTCGTCGCCGGTGACCCCGATGTGGTGGCCGAGTTACTCGCGGTGCGCAAGCACGCCGGGATGATGGTGCCGACCCCGGTGCAGGCGGCGATGGTGGCCGCCCTCGACGACGACGACCACGAGCGCGTGCAACGGGAGCGCTACGCCGCGCGCCGCGATGTCCTGCTGGCGGCCTTCCGGTCGGCCGGCTTCACCGTCGACCATTCCGAGGCGGGCCTGTATCTGTGGGCCACCCGGGGTGAGCCCTGCCGGGCCACGCTGGCGTGGCTGGCCGAGCGCGGCATCCTCGTCGCGCCCGGGGAGTTCTACGGTCAGCGGGGGGCACAGCACGTCCGGGTGGCGCTGACCGCCACCGACGAACGCATCTCCGCCGCTGCGGAGCGGCTGAGCCAGTAGTCGTACCCGGCCCAGCCGCTCCACTGCGAAGCGGAGTCAGAGCAGTTGCGTCAGTTCATGTTCCAGGGTTCGCCGTAGGTGGTGACGCTGTCACCGGCCTTGGAGATCAGGCGGGCGAAGGGGCGCAGCAGCACGCCGCCGGCCGCACCGGTGACGGTGCCGTGGGCGTTGGCCACGGCGACCGAGCCGTTGGGGCCCTCGACGTCCACCGAGAAGGTGGCGACTTCCTGGATACCGGGGCCGTTGCCCAGGTCAGCGCTGATCGACACACCCGGGAACAGGTTCGGGGTGATGACCGAGCCCAGCGGGTTGAAACCCGTCGGGGAGATGTTCGCGTCATCCAGCAGGATGTTGGGGGTGGTGTAGCTGAAGTTGATACCCACACCGAGTGACCACGGGAAGCCAACCTGGTAGCCCAGCTCCAAGGTGCCCGCGAAGTCGTCGGCACCGGAGCCCACGACGCTGTAGACCGCCTTGCCGGAGTGGAACCACTCGCGGGTCAGCCGGTTGCGGTCCAGGGGGAACACGCCATCGAGGAAGGTGTCCCACTGCTGAATCGTCAACGTACGGCCACCGCCGTCGACCAAGCTCAGCTGATTGTCCAAACCTGCGTTCGACGTGCCGTTTCCGACGAAGAGTGCCGCCATGGCGGCGATCAACGCCACCAGCACTCGACCCATATATTTCATGCTGACCCCTTAGTGCTTCGCCGGCGAGTCGGGTGGGCCCGGTTCACCGAGGTTTCTTGTGGTGCCACAACTGGCGGTGTGCGTGAGCGGGCTCACAGCCAGACATGACAAAGGCCTCATCGGCACCATTGACCACATCGTTACCAACACCGGCGAAATTTTCTCCAGTGGACTCTCAGGCGGTGGCCCGCAGGCTCAGCGAAAACAGCAGCCGCACGTCCGGGTCGGCCAGCGAGGTGGCCATCACCTGCTCAATCCGACGCACCCGGTAGCGCACGGTGTTGGGGTGCACATGCAGGGCGGCCGCGGCGCCGGCGATGTCGCCGAAGCTGTCCAGGTAGGCCTCGAGTGTCGCGGCGAGCGCCGGCTCGCGCTCGCGCAGCCTGCGCACCCGCGGGTCGACCAGCCGGTCGTTGGCCCCGACGATGGTGACGATCTCGTCGAGCAGCACTGTGGTGCGCGCTTCGGCCAGCGTGGTCACCTGCCCGATGGCCACCGGGTGCCGCTCGGCACTGTCGAGGACCCGGTCGATCTCGCGGCGTGCGCCGGCCGCCCCGGCCAGCCCGGCGACCGGTGCGGCGATCACCGCCCGCAGTTCCAACCCGAGCTCGGTGCGCAGGGTGGCGATGGTCCCGCGGATCCACGACACAACCGGCGCGGGCCGCCCGGAATCCGGCAACAGCACGTACACCCGTGAGCCGTTCGATCCGACCTGCGCGTCGGGCCGAAAAGCGCTGGCGCTCAACGCCAGAACATCGACCAGCCGCTGATGCTCGGTGTGGCTGTCGAAGCCGATCACCGCCGCCCGCCCGTCGGGGGCCACGCCCAGTTCGCGGGCCAGTGCCTCGGCGTCGGCGTCGGAGTCGGCCAGGCCGAGTACCTGCTGGACGGCCAGCAGATGAGCCGACGGCCGCGCCGCGAGCCGGGCCATGATCCGCGCCGCCAGCACCGCGGCGCCGCGCAGCACGTCCTCGGCATCGTCGGCCAGTGGCCGCGAACCCTGCTGCACCCAGATGGTGCCCACGAATCGGGCGTCCGGTCGGTGGATGCCGATCGCCAAACGGGGGCTCAGCCCCAGCGCGGGCCGCTCGTCGACGCTGACCACCTCGCTGCCCGCCCGCAGGATGTCGAAGATGCCCCACTGGGCGATCCACGCCAGATGCTCCGGTGGCCCCGCGCGGCCGAGGATGGACAGCCGGCGCAACTCGTCGGCCTCGTCGTTGGACGCCGAGTAGGCCAGCACGTGGGAGCCCTCGTCCTCGATGCTGACCATGCCGTGGGTGCGATCCGCCACGGACTGGGCCAGCGCGAACAAATCGGTGCCGGAATCCGAGAGCGGATCGGCCCGCCGTGCCTCGAAGACGTGATTGACCAGTCGGTACAGCCGCTCCCAGCGGGCCTTGGGATCGACGGCGACCACGGCGCTGCCGACCGCGGCAGCCTTGGCGACCACCGCATCGGACGGCTCCTTGACGAAGATCGCCGCCGGGGCGCCGTGAGCGGCGCTCTGCCGGTCGATCCAGCGGGCCGTATCCGCCTCGCCGATCCCGAGCAGAAAGAACACGTCGGCCGACCCAGTGCTCACCGACAATCCCAGCCGCACGTCATCGGAGTCGATCAGGGCGGCCGACCGCACCGGGATGTCCAAGCCGCGCGGCGCCTCGACGAGCCGCACCACCGTCGCATCCAGGGCCAACACCAGTTGTCCCAACCCGACACCGGTCGCCCGCATGTTGTCCGATACTACTAGTGCTGATCACCAGCCTTGGCTGATCGGCTAACAGTTTGGCGGGGCTGCCGGGTGATCCTTATGCCATGGACGCCCGCACCGATGTACCTGCCCCGGTCAACGAGCCGGTTCACGACTACGCGCCGCACTCCGCCGAACGCATCCGCCTCGCCGCGGCCCTGCACGAGCTAACCGCCACCCCGATCGACCTGCCGCACGTGATCGGCGGTCGGCATGGGATGGGTGCCGGGGAACGCATCGACGTCGTTCAGCCCCACCGGCACAGCGCCCGGCTGGGCACCTTGTCCAACGCGACGGCCGGCGACGCCGCCGCGGCGGTCGAGGCGGCGATGGCCGCCAAAGCCGACTGGGCCGCCACCCCGTTCGACGAGCGCGCCGCGGTGTTCCTGCGCGCCGCCGACCTGCTGGCCGGACCGTGGCGCGAGAAGATCGCCGCGGCGACCATGCTCGGCCAGTCCAAGACGGCCTATCAGGCCGAGATCGACGCGCCGTGCGAGCTCGTCGACTTCTGGCGGTTCAACGTCGCCTTCGCCCGCTCGATCCTGGCCCAGCAGCCCGTCAGCGGCCCCGGGGTGTGGAACCGCACCGACTACCGGCCGCTGGACGGCTTCGTCTACGCCGTCACCCCGTTCAACTTCACCGCCATCGCCGCCAACCTGCCCACCGCGCCGGCCCTGATGGGCAACACCGTGGTGTGGAAGCCGTCGGTCACCCAGACGTTCGCCGCCTACCTCACGATGCAGCTGCTCGAGGCGGCCGGCCTGCCGCCCGGCGTCATCAACCTCGTCGCCGGTGACGGCTACGCGGTATCCGACGTGGTGCTCGCCGACCGCCGCCTGTCCGGCATCCACTTCACCGGTTCGACGGCGACGTTCCAGCATCTGTGGCGCGAGGTCGGCACCCGCATCGCCGACTACGACGGCTACCCGCGGCTGGTCGGCGAGACCGGCGGCAAGGACTTCGTGCTCGCCCACAGCTCGGCCGATCCGGATGTGTTGCGCACCGCCCTGATTCGCGGCGCCTTCGACTACCAGGGCCAGAAGTGCTCGGCCGCATCGCGGGCGTTCGTCCCGCGCTCGGTGTGGCGGCGAATGGGTGACGAGTTCCTCGCGGCGACCGAGGCCCTGACCTACGGCGACATCACCGACCTGTCCAACTACGGCGGTGCGGTCATCGACGCCCGCTCGTTCGCCAGGAACTCCCAAGCCATCGAGCGAGCCAAGAGCGCGCCGGGGGTCACCATCGCCGTCGGCGGTGAATGTGACGACAGCGAAGGCTATTTCGTCCGTCCCACCGTGCTGCTCTCCGACGACCCGGGCGACGAGGCGTTCTCGACCGAGTACTTCGGCCCCATCCTGGCCGTGCACGTCTACCCCGACGACCAGTTCGACGACGTCCTCGGTGTGGTCGACGGCGGCTCGCGCTATGCGCTGACCGGTGCGGTGATCGCCGACGACCGCGCGGCGGTCGGCAAAGCCGCCGACCGACTTCGGTTCGCGGCGGGCAACTTCTACGTCAACGACAAGCCGACGGGTGCGGTCGTGGGCCAGCAGCCCTTCGGCGGATCGCGGGCCTCGGGCACCAACGACAAGGCCGGCTCACCGCTGAACCTGCTGCGCTGGACCTCGGCCCGCTCGATCAAGGAGACGTTCGTCCCGCCCACCGAGCACCGTTACCCGCACATGGAGGTGCAGTGACATGAGCGCCCTCTTCACCCGGGCCGCCCGCCCCGCCATCCTGGCTGCCGGCCGCTCAGAACGGTTGCGCCACACCGCTGAACGCATGCCCGTCGCCCGCGACGTCGTGCGCCGGTTCGTCCCCGGTGAGACCGTCGAGGACGCGCTGTCGGCGGTCACCGTGCTGCGCGACACCGATCGGCTGGTCAGTATCGACTACCTCGGCGAGGACGTCACCGACGCCGAGGCGGCAGACGCCACCGTCACGGCATACCTGAACCTGCTCGATGCTCTCGGTGCCCGGTTCGACAGTGCCGGCCCGGTGCGCGCCCTGGAGGTATCGCTGAAGCTGTCCGCGCTGGGCCAGGCCCTGCCCAAAGACGGTGACAAGATCGCGCAGGAGAACGCGCATGCGATCTGCGCACGTGCCCAACAGGTCGGCGCCTGGGTCACCGTGGACGCCGAGGACCACACCACCACCGACTCGACACTGTCGATCGTGCGGGAACTGCGCACCGACTTTCCGTGGCTGGGCACGGTCCTGCAGGCCTATCTGCGGCGCACCGAAGCCGACTGCGCAGAGTTCGCGGCCGCCGGCGCCCGTATCCGGCTATGCAAGGGCGCCTACGACGAGCCGTCGTCGGTGGCCTACCGCGACGCGGGCGAGGTCACCGAGAGCTACCTGCGCTGCCTCCGGACGTTGATGGCCGGCTCGGGATATCCGATGGTGGCCTCGCACGACCCGGCGATCATCGCCGCAGTGCCGTCACTGGCCCGCGAATTCGGCCGTGGCACAGACGGATTCGAATACCAGATGCTCTACGGCATCCGGGACGGTGAACAGTGCCGACTCGCCCAAGGCGGCGATCAGGTGCGGGTGTACATCCCGTTCGGCACGCAGTGGTACGGCTATTTCGTGCGCCGACTTGCCGAACGCCCGGCAAACCTGATGTTCTTCCTGCGAGCACTGGCCCACCGGAACTGACTTCGGCGGGCGTCCGACGGCTCCGCGGGAAGAAAGGCCTTCGCTGAGCGCACTGGACATCGTCACCCTGCTGATCGCCGGTGTGCTGGGCGGTCTGGCGGGCAGTATCGCCGGCTTCGCGTCGGTGGCCACCTATCCCGCACTGCTCGCCGTCGGCCTGCCGCCGGTGACGGCCAACGTGACCAACACCGTGGCCCTGGTGTTCAACGGGATCGGATCCGCGTGGGGGTCCCGGCCGGAACTGGCCGGGCAGGGCCGCTTCCTGCTGCGCACCGCCCCGCTCGCCGCGCTGGGTGGTGGCGTCGGTGCGGTGCTCCTGCTGACCACCCCGCCGGGGGCCTTCGAGAAACTGGTGCCGATTCTGCTTGCGGTGGCGTCGGTGGCGATCGTGATCCCCAGGGGAACCGATCACCTCGCAGCGGTGCGCCGGCGCGCGGTGGTGCGTGCGGAGATGGCCGCGATCTTCGGGATTGCTCTCTACGGCGGTTACTTCGGTGCCGCGGCGGGGGTGATGTTCCTGGCGTTGCTGCTCAACGCCGGAGCGGCCAGCCTGGCGCACGCCAACGCGGCCAAGAACGTCCTGCTCGGGCTGGCCAACACGGTGGCCGCTGCGCTCTTCGTGTTCCTGGCGCCGGTGCACTGGCCGGCAATGATCGCACTGGGCGCCGGTGGCCTGGTCGGCGCCCGGCTGGGCCCGATCGTCGTGCGGCACGCCCCGGCCACGCCGCTGCGGATCCTGATCGGGCTGGCGGGTCTGATCCTGGCGGTCAAGCTCGGTCTGCACGCCTATCGGCAGGCGTAAGGGCGATCAGCACCAGACCGGCGGCGAACCACGCCGCGGTCCCGATCGGCAGGTGCCCGCCGGGCGCGAAACCGTCGATCGCGATCTTCGTCAGCGCCGCGGCGACGGCCAGCGTGCCGACGGCCATCGACGCCCAGCCGGCCCACGCCGGGATCGGCACCGCGACGGCGGGCACCGGGGCGGCGAAGAATGCCCGCCCCCACCACAGCAACAGCAACTCCACCAGTGCGACGACGGCCAGGATCCCCACCCACGCCAGCCGGAACCACCACCAGTCACCGGATCCCAGCTCCGGCTGGGGCAACAGCCCGGTCGGGTAGCCGACCAGCGCGACGATGACCACCGGGACCATGTGCCACAGGTACAGGGCCATCACGTTGTCGTTGCCCACCGCCAGAATGCGTTGGGCGCGCACCGAATTCAGCGCCCGGTTCACGGCCGGCGCGATCGCCAGCGCCAGCCCGGTCTGGGTGAGCCCCAAGGCCAGCAGCGCCAGGTTCGGCGGCGAGGTGTTGTTGAGTGTCTGGCCGGGCACGCCGATCATGCTGATCGGATACGGCCCGACGGTCACCAGCAGCACCAGAGCGACCGCCGACACGCAGGCCAGTGGTACCTCGTGACGGATCCGCAGTGTGCCGTCCTGCCAGGCGATGCCGAGTTGGTAGAGCGCCGCCCACGGCAGCAGATAGTTCAGCCAGTCCAGGTACGGGACGTGGGCGCCGATGCTCGCCGCGTCGACGGCGGCCACCGCGACCACCAAGACCGCCGGCACCCACAGCCCCCACCGGTGGTGTGCGGCCACCGCCACCGGCGTCAGCGCGATCACCAGCACGTAGATGCCCAGGAACCATAGGTGCATGGCGACCGCCCAGGCGCCGAAGTCCAGCTCGGTCCCGGCCACCCCTGCTGCCGCCAGCCCGGCGACGACGAGAAGCACGATCAGGACGTACACCGCCGTCGGGCCCAGCGGCCGGGTCAGCCGGTGGCGGATCCAGGTCTGCCTGGAGTCGGCGGCGCCCAGCTTCTGAAACGACACCGCGCTGGCGTAACCGGCCACTACGAAGAACACCGGCACCACCTGGAACAGCCAGGTCAGCCATTGCGTCCACGGCAGTTCCACCAGGGGGTTCTCCCGGTAGAAGGCGCCGTCACTGTAGGTCAGGGCTGCGGTGATCCAGTGCCCGATGACGACCATCACCAGGGCGAGGACCCGGTAGAGGTCTGCGGCGTGGTTACGGGTGCCCGTCATGAGTCAGGCCGGCACCGCCACGACCGGCATCACGACACTGCCGCGGCACGGGCCCTGCGAGATGTCGGTGTGCCAGGTGCCGCGCAGTGAGCCGTCGGGCTGCGGCGCGTAGAACGCCCACGACGTCGCCGGGCTCCACTGCTTCTGGTAGCCGTCACCCAGGAAACAGTCCCAGGCCCAGTCGTAGGTGGTGGTCCACTCCGAGCCGTTCCAGGTGTAGCGCGTCGGCTGCGGGATCGTCGGGTTTCCCGGCGCCGGGCCGTCGACAACGGTGGCCACGCATGCACCGCCGGAACAGGCCGTGGACAAGGTGAACACGGCGCCGAAGTCGTTCTCCTTCTGGTGCGTCGCCGGGCTGGTGCCCGCCTTCTGTGAGGCGTAGGTGACCATCTGGTAGCGCCCACTCCACGCCTGCGGCTGGCCGTGCGCCGAGGCCGGACAAACCAGACCTGCCGAGCATGCGGTCGCCACGGCGACGAACGTGACACCCACACTGCGCTGGCCGGTCCCCATAACCCCTCTAACGTCGCGTGCTCCGGAAATCAGCCTAGGCGTCAGTGACCACCGAACCCGGGGCGCGGCAACGGGTGTCACACCCGATCGTGACGCAACCCTGACCGGACCGTTACCGCCCCTCGGCGAGCAGCAACAGTGCGTAGGCGGCGATCGACTGCGCGTCGGTGATCTCACCGCTGCGCATCATCTCCTCGACCCGGGTCCTGGTGAACCAGGCGAAGTGCATGTCCTGCTCCTCGTGTTCACGGTCGGGATCGCCCTCGGTGATGTCGGTGGCCAGGAAGACCCAGCCGCGCTGGCTGCTCATCCCGGCGGCGATGTCGAGGCGGCCCAGCCGTGCCAGTGATGCGGCGCTCAGCCCGGTTTCCTCCCGCAGTTCGCGGACCGCCAGCTCGGTGGGTTCCAGTTCGGCCCGATCGGGTGCGGTGCCCTGGGGGAACTCCCAGCGCCGCTCGCCGAGCGGATAGCGGAACTGTTCCACCAGGGCCACCCGGTCACCGTCGACGGCGATGATCAGGGCGTAGGACGGCTTGTCGACGACGCCGTAGATGCCGGTGGAGCCGTCCGGGCGGCGAACGACGTCTTCGCGCACCGTCAGCCAGGCGTTGCGGTAGACCTCGCGGGAGGAGATCGCGGTGATGGGCTTCACCCGGTCAGTATCCGGGTAGCCTGCCTGCTGTGCTTCTGGCCTCGCTGAACCCGGCCGCCGTGGCTGCCGGAGCCGACCTCGGCGACGCGGTGCGCATCGACGGCGCGACACTGTCGCGCAGCGACCTGGTCGGTGCGGCGACCTCAGTCGCCGAACGGGTCGGTGGTGCGCACCGGGTCGCGATCCTGGCCACGCCCACGGCGGCGACGGTCCTCGCTGTCACCGGCTGCCTGATCGCCGGGGTGCCCTTCGTACCGGTGCCCGCCGATGTCGGCGCGGCCGAACGGGCCCACATGCTGACCGATTCCGGAGCCCAGGCGTGGCTGGGCGAGCTGCCCGCCGACCCCGGGGGGCTGCCGCACGTGCCGGTGCGGTTGCACGCGCGGTCCTGGCACCGCTACCCCGAACCGTCGCCGCAGAGCACGGCGATGGTGATGTACACCTCGGGTACCACCGGGCTGCCCAAGGGCGTGCTGATCAGCCGCGCCGCGGTGGCCGCCGACATCGACGCGCTGGCACAGGCCTGGCAGTGGACTCCGGCGGACACCCTGGTGCACGGGCTTCCGCTGTTCCACGTCCACGGCCTCGTCCTCGGTCTGCTCGGATCGCTGCGAGTGGGAAATCGCTTTGTGCACACCGGGAAACCGACGCCGGAAAGCTACGCGGCCGCAGCCGGAACGCTGTATTTCGGGGTGCCGACGGTGTGGTCGCGGGTGGTCGCCGACCCGGCGTCCGCCGCGGCACTGGCTGGCGCGCGGCTGCTGGTATCGGGGTCGGCGGCGTTGCCCGTCCCGGTCTTCGACAGGCTGACCGAACTGACCGGGCATGCGCCCGTCGAACGCTACGGCAGCACCGAGTCGCTGATCACCATCTCCACCCGGGCCGACGGGGAACGCCGCCCGGGCTGGGTGGGCCTGCCGCTGGCCGGGGTGCAGACCAGGCTGTACGCCGAGGACGGTTCGCCGGTGCCGCACGACGGGGAAACCATTGGCAGCCTTGCGGTTCGGGCTCCGACACTGTTCGACGGCTACCTCAACCGGCCGGACGCCACCGCCGAAGCCTTCGATGCCGACGGCTGGTATCGCACCGGTGACGCCGCCGTGATCGACGAGGCAGGCATGCACCGAATCGTGGGCCGCGAGTCGGTCGACCTGATCAAGTCCGGTGGCTACCGGATCGGCGCCGGCGAGGTGGAGACGGTGCTGCTGGGCCATCCGGGAGTATCGGAGGCCGCTGTCGTCGGTCTGCCCGACGCCGATCTCGGCCAGCGCATCGTCGCCTACGTGGTTGGTGACGCCGACCCGGATGTGCTGATTTCATTGGTGGCCGAACAACTTTCGGCGCACAAGCGGCCACGCGAGGTTCGAGTGGTAGCTGCCCTGCCGCGCAACGCGATGGGCAAGGTCGTCAAGAAGGAGCTGATGTCATGGGATTGAGGTTCAGCGAGATCTGTATCGACGCTCACGACATCGATGGGTTGTCCGCGTGGTGGGCGGGTGTGCTGGGCTGGCCGGCCGAGCCGACCGACGACGGTGACGTGGCGTTGCGTGCGCCCGCGGGAGCAGGCCCGGACTGGCTGTTTCTCGAAGTCCCCGACGACAAGGTCGTCAAGAACCGGATCCACTTCGACTTCACGCCCACCGACCAGCAGGCCGAGGTCGACCGGGTGCTCGCGCTCGGAGCCCGGCGGGTCGACATCGGTCAGGGGGAGCAGAGCTGGGTGGTGCTCGCCGACCCCGAGGGCAACGAATTCTGCATCCTGTCAGCGCAATAGCGCCCGCGAGTGTGCATTCTGATACGCGGATAGCGGCGTGTTGCGGATGAATCCGCACACTCGCGGTGGAGCGCTAATTTGCGTGCCTAGTTGGCGTGCAAGGCCTCATTGAGCGCGATGCCCTTGCCGTCGCGCGCCACGACCTCCACCGCACCCGTCACCGAATTGCGGCGGAACAGAAGGTTGTTCGCGCCCGAGAACTCGCGCGCCTTGACCGTCGTACCGTCCGGGGTGGTGACCTTGGTCCCCGCCGTCACGTACAGCCCGGCCTCGACGATGCAGTCGTCACCCAGCGAGATACCCAGACCCGAGTTGGCGCCCAGCAGGCAGCGCTTGCCCACCGAGATCACCTCGGTGCCACCGCCGGACAGCGTGCCCATGATCGAGGCGCCACCGCCGACGTCGGAGCCGTCGCCGACCACCACACCGGCAGAGATCCGGCCCTCCACCATCGAGGCGCCCAGCGTGCCGGCATTGAAGTTCACAAACCCCTCGTGCATCACCGTCGTGCCCGGCGCCAGGTGCGCACCCAGCCGCACCCGGTCGGCGTCGGCGATGCGCACTCCGGTGGGCACCACGTAGTCGACCAGCCGCGGGAACTTGTCGACGCCGAAGACCGTCACCGGTCCGCGGCGGCGCAGCCGCATCCGCGTCTCCTCGAAACCCTCGATGGCACACGGGCCGTAGTTGGTCCACACCACATTGGTCAGCGCGCCGAAGATGCCCTCGAGGTTGCACCCGTGCGGCTCGACGAGCCGGTGCGAGATCAGGTGCAGCCGCAGATAGGCGTCATAGGTGTCGGCGGGCTTGTCGGCCAGGTCGGCGATCACGGTGCGCACCGCCACCACCTCGACACCGCGGTCGGCGTCGGGGCCGGCCAGCGCGGCGAACTCGTCGGGCGCGTCGGCCGCCGAGAGCCGGGTGGTGCCGGCCGGGCTGTAGGCGCCCAGTTCCGGGTCCGGGAACCAGGTGTCCAGGACGGTGCCGTCGGCGGTAACAGTGGCCAGTCCGAAGCCTGCAGCAGAAGTCACGGTGCTAGAGGTTAGTCCATTGCGTTGGCCCGCTAGCCTGGGAAGTTGTGCCGAACCCTGTACTGGACCTGAGCGCCGATCCGATCGCACTGACCGCTGCCCTCGTCGACATCCCCAGCGTGTCGCGCGACGAGGCCCGCATCGCCGACGAGGTCGAGGCGGCGCTGCGCGCGCAGACCTCCGGGTTCGAGATCGTCCGCAACGGCGACGCGGTGCTGGCCCGCACCAACCTGGGCCGCCCGTCGCGGGTGCTGCTGGCCGGCCACCTCGACACCGTGCCGATCGCCGACAACCTGCCCTCCCGTATCGAGGGTGATCACCTCTTCGGCTGCGGCACCTCGGACATGAAGTCCGGCGACGCCGTCTTCCTGCACCTGGCCGCCACGATCGCCGACCCGGCTCACGACATCACGCTGGTGATGTACGACTGCGAGGAGATCGAGGCCTCGGCCAACGGCCTTGGCCGAATCGAGCGCGAGCTGCCCGACTGGCTGGCCGCCGACGTCGCTATCCTCGGCGAGCCGTCCGGCGGCTATATCGAAGCCGGCTGCCAGGGCACCCTGCGGGTGGTCGTCTCGGCCACCGGCACCCGTGCGCACTCAGCGCGATCCTGGTTGGGCGACAACGCGATCCACAAACTCGGTGCCGTCCTGGACCGGCTCGCCGGCTATCAGGCGCGCGTCGTCGACATCGACGGCTGCACCTACCGCGAGGGACTCTCGGCGGTGCGGATCGACGGGGGAGTGGCCGGCAACGTCATCCCGGATGCGGCATCGGTGACGGTGAACTTCCGCTTCGCCCCCGACCGTTCGCCGCAGGACGCGCTGGCCCATGTGCAGGAGGTGTTCGACGGACTCGACGTGACCGTCGAGCAGACCGACGTCGCCGCCGGTGCGCTGCCCGGCCTGCAGCATCCGGCCGCCGCGGCCCTGGTGGCGGCCGCTGATGGGATGGTGCGCGCGAAATACGGGTGGACCGACGTCGCGCGGTTCGCCGCCCTGGGAATCCCGGCGGTCAACTACGGCCCCGGTGACCCGAACCTGGCGCACCGGCGTGACGAACGGGTCGCCCTCGCGCAGATCACCGCGGTCACCCAGGTGCTGCGCGCGTATCTGGCGGGTTAGTTAGTCCTCGAGGTCCTGAGCCTGCCGGGCGGCGTCCGCGGCGACGCCCGCCATCCCGATTCCGGCGAACTCCGCCGACGCCGTCCGCAGTCCGGCGGCGTCACGTGCCCGCAGGGCCCTGGCGTAGTCGAGGGCGAGACGTGCGACGACGGCGTCGACGTTGAGCCGCTCGAGGGCGTCCGCGGCCCGGGTGTCGCCGAGGCGCGCCGCGTCGATCAGTGCGCGCACCGCGACGGCCGATTGCCCGCCGCGCTCCGCGGTCTTGGCGGCGTCGCGCGCCGCGGCGATCGCCTCCGCGCTGTCCCGGCGGGCGGCCGCCGTCCACGCCTTGGCAAGCCCGAGCTCCGGCGCGAACAGCATCGACTTCAAGCCGTGCTTGGATTCCGCCCGCGCGAGGACCCGGCCGGCGTCGACGAGGCGGCCCGCCTGTGCGAGCGCCCGCGCCAGCAGCATCCAGGCCAGCGGTCCCCAGGAGTAGCCGGTCGGGGCCAGCGCGGCGGCCGACTCCTCGAGCAGGTCGGCGGCCGCCGCGGGATCACCGCGGGCGATCAGCACGTCGGCGACGAGCAGCGTGCCGATCGCGTGTGCGGGCTGCCCGCGCTCTGCGTCGTCCACCAGCTCCTGCGCCAGCGCCTGCGCCCGGTCGAGCTCACCTGCGAGCACCAGCGCGGTCGTCTGGCCGTATGCGGAGGTGAACCGCAGCAGCCCCGGATGCCCGGCGGCGATGGCCCGGTCGGCGAGGCCGTCGATGTCGGCGAAGGCGCCCATCCGCGCACCGCAGAGTGCGGCCGCCGCGGCCGCCCAGCCGATGGCCTGATCGTCGGCCTCGGCGGACGCGAGAACTGCACTGGCCAGTTCCATCGCGCGTTCGGGACTGCCCGCGTTCATGGCGAACGTGCCCAGCAGCGCGTCGACCGTCGCGACCGACGGACCTGTGGAGACCCGGTTGCGCAGGGTGCGCAGGAATGCCGTCGCGCGTTCGGGCTCGTCGAGCATCCAGAACTGATTGGCCGCCCGCGGCAGCGCCCACGCCATCAGTTCGGCCTCGGTGAGGGTGGCGGGGTCGACACCGGCGAGCACATCGGCCGCCTCCCGGCCGAGGCCCTGCCACGCCAGCTCCTGCGCTTTGGCGAGCGTGGCTTCCAGCGACAGTGACACCGCCGCAGTGTATGGCCGAGCCGCCGCTGGGCACGGCGAAATGCTGCGCGCTAGGTTTCTCGGGTGCAGCCCCAACCCGAAACCCCCGACGAGTGGGCGGTGTGCGTGTACTGCGCATCAGGCCCGCGCCATCCCGACCTGCTCGACCTGGCCCGCCGGGTCGGTGAGGGGATCGCGCAGCGCGGGTGGACCCTGGTCTCCGGCGGCGGCAACGTCTCGGCGATGGGGGCGGTGGCCCAGGCCGCACGTGAGCGCGGCGGCCGCACCGTCGGCGTCATCCCCAAGGCCTTGGTGCACCGGGAACTGGCCGACGTGGATGCCGACGAACTGATCGTCACCGACACCATGCGGCAGCGTAAGCAGGTGATGGAGGACCGCAGCGACGCCTTCATCGCGCTGCCCGGTGGAATCGGCACGCTGGAGGAGCTTTTCGAAACCTGGACGGCTGGGTATCTGGGGATGCATGACAAGCCGGTGGTGCTGCTCGACCCCGGCGGCCACTACGACGGCCTGCGCACCTGGCTGGCTTCCCTGGTCGACACGGGCTACGTCGCATCGGCGGCACTCGACCGGCTTCTGGTGGCCGGCGACGTCGACACCGCGCTGGCACTCTGCTCGTCCGAGGGTGCCGCGGGCCGGGGATAGGCTGGCTTTTCACACCCCACAGACGAGAGGTGACGCTGGTGCCTGGTGAGGACTCAGGATCGCGGAGGCATTCGGTCGGACTGCTCGACCTGGCGACCCGGTTGCCTGCGGTGGTGATGGACGCGCCGGTGATCGTGCGGGGTGCGCTGACCGGGTTGCTGGCGCTGCCGACGTCGAAGGCCTCGATTGGCAAGGTGTTCCAGGACCGCGCCGCCCGCTACGGCGACCGGGTGTTCATCCGCTTCGGCGAGCAGAAGGTCACCTACCGGCAGGCCAACGAGACCGCCAACCGGTACGCGGCGGTGTTGGCGGACAAGGGTGTTCGCCGCGGCGACGTCGTGGGCATCATGCTGCGCAACTCGCCCGACGCGGTGCTGATGATGCTGGCCACGGTCAAGTGCGGCGCGGTCGCCGGCATGCTGAACTACCACCAGCGCTCAGATGTGTTGGCGCACAGCATCGGTCTGCTCGAGGCGAAGGTGCTCGTCGCCGAATCCGATCTCGTCGAGGCGATCACCGAGAGCGGTGCGGAGGTGGCCAATGTGGTCACCATCGAGGACATGGCCCAGCAGGCGCACGGCAAGCCTGCCGACAATCCCGCGTCGGCCGCCGAGGTACAGGCCAAGGACACCGCCTTCTACATCTTCACCTCGGGCACCACCGGCCATCCCAAGGCCAGCGTGATGACCCACCACCGCTGGTTGCGGGCGCTGGCCGCGTTCGGCGGGCTGGGGCTGCGGCTCAAGTCCGGTGACACCCTCTACTGCCCGCTGCCGCTCTATCACAACAACGCGCTGACGGTCGCGGTGTCGTCGGTGATCAACGCGGGCGGCACACTGGCGCTGGGCAAGTCGTTCTCGGCGTCGAAATTCTGGGACGACGTCATCGAGATGGAGGCCACCGCCTTCATCTACATCGGCGAGGTGTGCCGGTATCTGCTCAACCAGCCGCCCAAGGACACCGACCGCGCACACAAGATCCGGGTGATCGCCGGCAACGGGCTCCGTCCGGAGATCTGGGAGGAGTTCACTCACCGCTTCGGGATCGACCGGGTGGCCGAGTTCTACGCCGCCAGCGAGGGCAACGCCGCCTTCATCAACATCTTCAACATCCCCAAGACGACGGGCATCAGCCCGCTGCCCCTGGCCTACGTCGAGTACGACCCGGAGACCGGCGAGCCCGTGCGTGACGACAACGGCCGGGTGCGCAGGGTGCCGTCGGGCAAACCGGGCCTGCTGCTGAGCCCGGTCAGCAAGCTCGCGCCCTTCGACGGCTACACCGACAAGGCGGCCAGCGAGAAGAAGCTGGTGCGCAACGTCTTCAAAGAGGGCGACGTCTGGTTCAACACCGGCGACGTGATGAGCCCGCAGGGGATGGGCCACGCCGCGTTCTCCGACCGCCTCGGCGACACCTTCCGCTGGAAGGGCGAGAACGTCGCCACCACCCAGGTCGAGGGTGCGCTGGGGGTGGACAAGAACATCGAGGAGTCCACCGTGTTCGGCGTCGAGGTGCCCGACACCGGCGGGCGGGCCGGGATGGCGGCGGTCACCCTGCGCGACGGGGTGGAGTTCGACGGCAAGGCATTGGCCGAGACCGTGTACGCCAACCTGCCCGGCTACGCCGCACCGCTGTTCGTCCGGGTGGTCGAGTCGCTGGAGACCACCTCGACGTTCAAGAGCCGCAAAGTCGACCTGCGTAAGCAGGGCTACGGCTCCGACGTCGAAGACCCGCTCTACGTGCTCAACGGCCGTGAGGAGGGCTACGTGCCGTTCTACGACGAGTACCCCGGGGACGTCGCCGCCGGCAAGCGGCCCAAGGGCTGACCCGACTTTTCCGCCCAAACGTCGGTTTCGGCGAAGAACTCCGAGTAGGTCACACCATTTCGTCGATCTCGGCGTGACCAGGCACCATGGTGGAGTGAAGTCGACGTTCTGCGGACGGCCGGTGGCCGGTGATCGCGCCTTGATCATGGCGATCGTCAACCGCACCCCCGACTCGTTCTATGACCGGGGCGCGACGTTCACCGACGAGGCCGCCAAGGCCGCGGCCTACCGCGTCATCTCCGAGGGCGCCGACGTCGTCGATGTCGGCGGGGTCAAGGCCGGGCCGGGAACCGTCGTCGACGCCGACGAAGAAGTCGCCCGCGTCGTCCCGTTCATCGAATGGCTGCGCGCCGAATTCCCTGATCAGCTGATCAGCGTGGACACCTGGCGGGCCTCGGTAGCCAAGCAGGCTTGCGCGGCCGGGGCTGACCTGATCAACGACACCTGGGCCGGTGCCGACCCGGCGCTGCCCGAGGTCGCCGCCGAGTTCGGGGCTGGCCTGGTGTGCTCGCACACCGGCGGCGCGGTTCCGCGGACCCGGCCGTTCCGGGTGAACTATGGGACCACCGTGACCGGTGTGGTCGACGACGTCATCGCCGAAGTGACCGCTGCCGCCGAGCGGGCGGTGGCCATCGGGGTCGCCCGCGACGCGATTCTGATCGATCCGACGCACGATTTCGGCAAGAACACTTATCACGGCCTTACTTTGTTGCGCCACGTAAACGATCTCGTTAAGACCGGATGGCCCGTCCTGATGGCGCTGAGCAACAAGGATTTCGTCGGGGAGACTTTAGGTGTGGAGCTGACCGAACGGCTGGAAGGCACCCTGGCGGCAACGGCTCTGGCCGCTGCCGACGGCGCCCGGATGTTCCGGGTGCACGAGGTGGGGCCCACCCGGCGCGTGCTGGAGATGGTCGCATCGATCCGGGGGGATCGTCCGCCGACGCGAACGGTGAGGGGACTGGCATGACCGAACTCGCGGCCAAGGACACCTTGCCCGGTGACACCTGGCTTTCCGACCACAGCTGGTCGCATCCCACCTGGACGATCGAGGACCTGGTGGCCGCCAAACGGGGCCGCACCATCTCCGTCGTCCTTCCCGCGCTCAACGAGGAGGAGACGGTCGGGTCGGTGATCGGGACCGTCCGCCCGCTGCTGGGCGGCCTGGTCGACGAGATCATCGTGCTGGACTCGGGCTCCACCGACGGCACCGAGATCGAAGCGATCGCCGCCGGGGCGCGGGTGGTCAGCCGCGAGCAGGCGCTGCCGGAGATCGAGCCGCAACCGGGCAAGGGTGAGGTGCTGTGGCGCTCGCTGGCCGCCACGACTGGCGACATCATCGTGTTCGTCGACTCCGACCTGATCGACCCCGACCCGATGTTCGTGCCGCGGCTGGTCGGCCCGTTGCTCACCGGCGAGGGCATTCACCTGGTCAAGGGGTTCTACCGGCGACCGCTGACGGTCGGCAAGGGTGAGGACCCCAATGGCGGCGGCCGGGTCACCGAACTGGTCGCCCGCCCGCTGCTGGCGGCGCTGCGCCCCGAGTTGGGCTGTGTACTGCAGCCGCTGGGCGGCGAATACGCCGGGACCCGTGAATTGCTGACGTCGGTGCCATTCGCGCCGGGCTACGGCGTGGAGATCGGCATCCTGATCGACACCTACGACCGGCTGGGGCTCGACGCGATCGCCCAGGTCAATCTGGGCGTGCGGGCGCACCGCAACCGGCCGCTGACCGATCTGGGGGCGATGAGCCGCCAGGTGATCGCCACTCTGCTGTCCCGTTGCGGGATCGCCGACTCCGGCGTCGGGCTGACCCAATTCCTGCCCGACGGCGACGAGTACCTGCCGCGCACCACGTCGGTGTCGCTAGCCGACCGTCCGCCGATGAACACCCTGCGCTGAGATTGACGCCACGCAGCAGAACCTCAAGTAGGTCCCTGCCAGAGTTCAATCTCGGTGCCGGTCTGTCGGCCGGTTAGGGCAATATCGGTGTCGTGACATTGATCCTGCTGTACCTGGTGGTGCTGATCCTGATCGGCACCGTCCTGTTCGGGGTGGCCAGCCTGGTGTTCGGACGCGGCGAGGAGCTGCCGCCGCTGCCGCGAGCCACCACCGCGACCGTGCTGCCGGCCTCCGGGGTCACCGCCGCCGACGTCGAGGCGGTCAAGTTCACCCAGGTGCTGCGCGGCTACAAGACCAGCGAGGTGGACTGGGTGCTGGACCGGCTCGGTGCCGAACTCGACCAGCTGCGCGCCGAGTTGGCCACCGTGCGCGCCGTCGCAGGCCTCGACGAGCCCGCGGTGACCCACCACGGCGCCGTCGACGGGGAATCGGTGTGAGCGAGCCGGACGACGACGGACTCGTCCGCTGCGGCTGGGTGGGCGGGCAAACCCAGCTCTACCGCGACTATCACGACCAGGAGTGGGGACGGCAGCTGCGCGGCGGGGTCGCGCTGTTCGAACGGATGAGCCTGGAGGCCTTCCAGAGCGGGTTGTCGTGGCTGATCATCCTGCGCAAGCGGGACACCTTCCGCGCAGCCTTCGACGGCTTCGACATCGAGACCGTGGCCCGCTACACCGACCGCGACGTCACCCGGCTGATGGCCGACACCGGCATCGTGCGCAACCGCGCCAAGATCGAGGCCACCATCGCCAACGCCCGGGTCGCCGCCGACCTCGACGTCGACCTGTCTGATCTGCTGTGGTCCTACGCCCCGCCGGCGCGACCCCGGCCCACGACGCTGGCCGACGTGCCGTCGCTGAGCCCGGAGTCCCAGGCCATGGCCAAAGACCTCAAGAAGCGCGGTTTCCGGTTCGTCGGACCGACCACCGCGTACGCGTTGATGCAGGCCACAGGCATGGTCGACGACCACGTCCAGTCGTGCTGGGTGCCCCCGTCCGGTGCCCCGAATCGGCGGTGATCCCACTTGCTGGCACGGGTCTTCCACACGCATGCGCCCGAATAAGGAACAATGGAACCTGAAAACAGGCAGTTCAGTGCCGGGACGCACCAGCCATGCGGTCTGGCACCGATCCGGGTCCGCGTTCGCGGGCCGGCTCGAATCTGGAGGGAGTACTCGATGGCGGCGATGAAGCCCCGGACCGGTGACGGTCCGCTGGAGGCAACCAAGGAGGGGCGCGGCATCGTGATGCGGGTACCACTGGAGGGTGGTGGTCGGCTCGTCGTCGAGCTGACGCCGGCCGAAGCCGCCGCGCTCGGTGACGAACTCAAAGGCGTCACCAGCTAACTGATCAGTCCACGAAACCCCGCGTGATGTCGCGGGGTTTTGTGCTGCCTACGCCGAGACCGTGCGGTAGATCTCCAGCGTCTGCTCGGCGATATGGGCCCAGGAGAACTCGTCGATGCAGCGCTGCCTGCCCACCTGGCCGTAGCGCTTCGCCCGCTGCGGATCGCCGACCAATGTGTTGACCGCCTCGGCGAGGCGGACCTCGAAGCCGGCCGGATCGGCTGCGTCGTAGTGCACCAGCGTGCCCGTCACGCCGTCGTCGACAACCTCCGGAATGCCGCCGACATCCGAGGCCACCACCGCCGTGCCGCACGCCATCGCCTCGAGGTTGACGATCCCGAGCGGTTCATACACCGACGGACACACGAAAGCTGTCGCCGCCGAGAGTATTTCGCGGATCTTGGGGGTCGGCAGGAACTCCTGCACCCAGAACACGCCGCTGCGCTGTGCCGCCAGCTCCTGCACCGCGCCGCTGACCTCCGCGGCGATCTCCGGGGTGTCCGGGGCGCCGGCGCACAGCACCAGCTGAATCTCGGGGTCGAAGCGGTGCGCGGCGGCGATCAGATGCGGCACACCCTTCTGGCGGGTGATCCGGCCGACGAACGCCACCATGGGTCGCGACGGGTCGACGCCGAGTTCGGCGAGCACCGAGTCGCTGCCTTCGGGCGCTGCCGGGTACCAGACGTCTGCGTCGATGCCGTTCTTGACCACGTGCACCCGGGCAGGATCCAGCCCCGGATACACCGACAGCACGTCCTCGCGCATTCCCGAACTCACCGCGATCACGGCGTCGGCGGCCTCGACGGCGGTTCGCTCCACCCAGAGTGAAACCCGGTAGCCGCCGCCGAGCTGTTCGGCCTTCCACGGCCGCAGTGGTTCCAGCGAATGTGCGGTCAGCACATGCGGAATCCCGTACAGCAGCGAGGCGATGTGCCCGGCCATGCCGGTGTACCAGGTGTGCGAATGGGCCACCGTCGCCTCCGCCGCGGCGTTGGCCATCACCAGATCCGCCGACAGCGTCGACAGCGCGGGGTTGGCGCCCCTGAGTGCGGGATCGGGCTGGTGCACGAAAACCCCTGCGCGAGGCGCTCCCATGCAATGCACGTCGACCTCGCAGAGCCGCCGCAGCTGTGCGACGAGCTCTGTCACGTGTACTCCGGCGCCACCGTAGACCTCGGGTGGGTACTCCCGAGTCATCATCGCCACCCGCATGGAACCGACCGTAGTAGGCCCGGCGCGTGATTGCAGCTTTGTGGTCAACGTGGTTGAGGCTGAGCGGAAGTCTCTCTCAGAGCGCGACACCCGCGCGCAATAGTGTCAATGGCCTAGCCGTCTACGGCGGCTGCCATTAGGTTTGCATCATGAGGGAATTGCCACATGTCCTGGGCATCGTCCTGGCCGGCGGAGAGGGCAAGCGTCTATACCCGCTGACCGCTGACAGGGCCAAGCCTGCGGTTCCCTTCGGCGGCGCCTACCGCCTGATCGACTTTGTGCTGTCGAATCTGGTCAACGCCCGGTACCTGCGTATCTGTGTGCTCACGCAGTACAAGTCGCATTCGCTGGACCGTCACATCTCGCAGAACTGGCGGCTGTCGGGTCTGGCCGGCGAGTACATCACCCCGGTGCCCGCGCAGCAGCGCCTCGGCCCGCGCTGGTACACCGGCTCCGCCGACGCGATCTACCAGTCGATGAACCTCATCTACGACGAGGATCCCGACTACATCGTGGTTTTCGGTGCCGACCACGTGTACCGGATGGATCCCGAGCAGATGCTGAAGTTCCACATCGAGAGCGGTGCCGGGGCAACGGTTGCCGGCATTCGGGTGCCCAGGGCCGAGGCGCACGCGTTCGGCTGCATCGACGCCGACGAGTCGGGGCGCATCAAGGACTTCATCGAGAAACCGGCTGACCCGCCGGGCACGCCCGACGACCCGGAGCAGACGTTCGTCTCGATGGGCAACTACATCTTCACCACGAAGGTGCTCATCGACGCCATCCGCGCCGACGCCGACGACGACCACTCCGACCACGACATGGGCGGCGACATCATCCCGCGCCTGGTGTCCGACGGGATGGCCGCGGTCTACGACTTCAACAACAACGAGGTGCCCGGCGCCACCGAACGCGACCACGGCTACTGGCGCGACGTCGGAACGCTGGACGCGTTCTATGACGCTCACATGGATCTGGTGTCGGTGCATCCGGTGTTCAACCTGTACAACAAGCGCTGGCCGATCCGGGGTGAGTCGGACAACCTGGCGCCGGCCAAGTTCGTCAACGGCGGCTCCGCGCAGGAGTCGGTCGTCGGGGCGGGCAGCATCATCTCGGCAGCCTCGGTACGCAACTCGGTGCTCTCGAGCAATGTCGTGATCGACGACGGCGCGATCGTCGAAGGCTCGGTGCTGATGCCGGGCGTCCGGGTGGGCCGTGGTGCGGTGGTCCGCAAGGCGATCCTGGACAAGAACGTCGTCGTCGGCCCCGGCGAGATGGTCGGTGTCGACCTGGAGAAGGACCGTGAGCGGTATGCCGTCAGCTCCGGCGGGGTGGTCGCCGTCGGCAAGGGCGTCTGGATCTAGCCGGTTGCGGCAGCGCAGTACTCGATGATCCGCTGGCTCCGTCGCCGCCCCGCCGAGGGCGGGCCGTCGACCTGTCCGTACTGCCAGTCGTCGCTGGATGTCAGCGGCACGTGTGCGCGCTGCGGCGGTGTGCAAGCGCCCCCGCCGCCGACCGGCTGGCGGCCGGATCCGACCGCGCGACATGAGGGCCGCTACTACGTCACCGACCGGCCGACCAACCGGGTGCGTGACGGCAGAGCCCAGTCGACGGACTCGGCCGGCGGCGCGATGCTGCCCGACTACGTCGAACTGCCGGCCGCGCGATCCAGTGTGCGCTCGACATGGCTGGCGACCGGAGCGACCACCGCGATCCTCGTCATGGTCGCAGCGGTCGAGTGGGTGCTGTGGACGGGTCGTCACACCTCGCCGCCGCCACCGGAAGTCGGTTATCTCGAGGCACTCAAGAGCGCGGATCTGAGCAAGGAGTTCAACTCCGATGCCAACGCCGTCGCCCACGGGCACGCGGTCTGTCGTGCGCTCGACGATGGTGGCCCGCAGCAGGGGCTACCGGCCGACAAGCTCGCCGTCGACGCATTCTGCCCCCAATTCAACACGGGCTTCCGCGTTCTGGAATCCGCCACGGTGCCAGGGGTTTTCGTGCTCACCGACAGCATGGGCACACAGGCGATCAGCACTGACGGAGGTGCGTGTACCGGGGCGGGCGGCTACGCCGATGTCGGCGCCAGCACCGCGGTGACGGTGAAGAACGGCAAGGGCGAGATCCTGGCCACCACGGCACTCGGCCCGGGCAAGGGCGATACCGCCACCTGCACCTTCTCGTTCAACTTCACCATCACCGAAGGCCAGGACCGCTACGTCATCTCGGTCGGCCACCGCGGGGAGTTCAGTTACAGCTTCGGGCAGCTTCGGGCGCGCGGGGTGCAGATCCACCTCGGGCTGTGACCGCAGGGCGGGCTCAGGGTTCGGTCGCGGCGCGGGCGCGCTTCTTGCGCCGCCGTTTTCGCAGCAGCGAGAACGCACCCCACGCGAGAGCGACGAGCACCACGAGTACGAGCGCCGGCAGCAGGATCGCGATGAACACCAACCCGACGCTGGTGACGTCCTCGATGGTGCTCAGCACCGGCGCGGCCACCCCGGCGGTGGCGACGTTGGCGGCCGGACGTACCGCGGTCTTGGTCAGGTGCACCACCAAGGCGGTGACGACACCGATGGCGATCGGCACCCACTGCCCGGTGCGGGCGAACTCGCCCGGGTCGGTGACGGCCGCGGTCTGCGACGCGGTGCCCGAACCGAACACGATGCCGCCCGCGGTGGGCCGCACGAAGGTCTGCACGGCGTCGTTGACCGAGTCCAGTGCCGGAATCTTGTCGGCGACGATCTCGATCAGCAGCAGCACCGCGACGATGCCGATGACCCAGCCGTTCTCCAGCCAGGCCCAGCCGTGCGGCAGGTTGACCAGGTTGGTGAACCGGCCCAGCAGGCCCATCGCCAGCAGCGGGATGTAGGCGTTCAGGCCGGCGGCACTGGCCAGCCCGAATCCGGTCATCAGCTCCACGCGGGCCTCCTCAGGCCGGGATGACGGGCACCAGCAGGTGCGAGTCGCGGAACGGTCACACGTACAGGATGACGTGTCTTCGACCAACTGTGGCGCAGGGTTAGCGTTGGTGGCACGTATTCGCCAGAGGAACGGTCTTTCGAATGTTCGAACTCAGGACCTACACACTGCGGTCGCCGGACGCTGTGCAGCAGTATGCGACAGTGCACTGGCCGCGCCACGTGACGTCGTTGGCGGCCTTCGGCGTGGAAACCATCGGCGTCTGGACGCAACGATCCGGCGAGGTGCACCGTCTCGTCGCATTGGTCAGATACCCGTCCGGCGCTGACCCCGAACGCATCACGCACGAATTCATGGCGAGTCCGGAGTTCGCCGCCGATATGGCCGGCTTCAACGTCGACGACATCGTCGTGGTCGACGCGGTGCTGCTCGACGCGGCGCCGTGTTCACCGATTCAATAGCGATCCAAGGACATTCGCGCCGCCCCTCAGCCCGGGATGGCCGGCACCAACAGGTGCGCGTCGTGGGACGGTCCCCAGTGCAGAATGACGCGTCCATGCTTGGACGTGGGGTAGTTCGCGGGGAACTGTCCGGTCAACGGGTTACGCGGTGCCAGCCAGCGACCGGCCACCACCAGCCGCAGCTGCTCGCCGGCCCGAAACAGGGTGGCCGAATCCGCCAGGGCGATCTCGACGGCGACGACCTCGCCGGGCGCGACGGGCCGCGGTTCGGTGCAGGCCGGCACCGGCTGCCACGGGCGGGACTGCTGGGGGTCCAGCGCCCGCAGCGACACCCGCTGCCAGCCGGTCGCGACCCGGTCGCGGCCGTACCCGTAGGAACCTTCGAAGTCGACGACGCGGCCGTCTCGCAGCTTTTCGACGCCGACGAACAGGTCGGCGTCGGGCGCATCGCGGACCTCCACCCACAGCCGCGCCGCCATCGGCCCGCTGATCTCGGTGTCCTGCGGTGCGGTCCAGGTGAAACTCGCCGCCCCTGACCGGACGGTGAACTCGACGCTGCCCGGCCCTGTGGGCGCTTCGACGCTCAGTGCGCCCGGCCCGGCGAGGTGCAGGCGGCGCCAGTCCGTGCGCGCCAGCGGCCAACTGAGTTCCTCGCGAACCGAGGCGACGGTGTCGCGGTCCTCGCGGACTTCTAATCGCACTGTGCGCGAGGGTCTTTCGGATCCGGTGCCGTCGAGTGCGGAACGTAGGAACGCCAGCTGCGCTGCCCGGGCGGTTGCCGAGTAGTAGGTGGTCCACTTGCCGCCGCGGTGGGTGTAGAGATGCGCGACCCGCGAACTGGTCTGTTGGAAGGCGCGGATCGAGCCGCGGCTGTGCAGGTTGTGGTCGGAGAAGCTGCCGCACACCAGCATCGGCACGGTGATGGCCGACAGGTCAGGCACCAGGGACTGCCAGAATTCGTCGCGCAGCGGATGTTGGTCGCCCATCGCGATGATGTCGTAGCTCTGCCGGGTGGTGCGCTTGATCCCGGCCGCCCACATCCGGATGAATCCCTTCTCCCGCACGCCGCCCGGGAACGCGAGATCGCGGTAGGCGTCGGTGAATCCCTCCCACGGGATGATGGCCTTGAGTGCGGGCGGGCGCAGCGCGGCCACGGCGTATTGGGTGATGGCCAGGTACGACACCCCCGACATCGTCACCTTGCCGTCGCTCCAGGATTGTCCAGCGGCCCACTGCACGATGTCGTAGGTGTCCTCGGCCTCCTGCCGGCTCAGTAGCGTGCCGGTGCCTGCGGAGGTACCGCAGCCGCGCAGGTCGGCGTTGACCACCGCGAATCCCTGCGCCACCCACCACGCGGGATCCGGTGCTTCCCATGAGGTGTACGCCGAGAAGGTCACCGGACCCGGTTGGCGCAGCGCGCGAAACTGCGGCGAGAACGTCCACCTCCCGCGCCGGCGGTGGGGGAGGTTGTCCTTGCCGTACGGGTGGGCACACAGCAACACCGGCCGGCGTTTGTCGCCTGGTGGACGGAACACGTTGGCGCGCAGCACGGTTCCGTCGCGGGTCGGCACGGCGACGTCGCGCTCGACGACGATGTCGGGGGGAGGGTCGGTGACGGTGACCGGTGGGCGTATCGCGCGGTGCAGTCGCGTGGCCGCGTACCTCAGCCTGCCTGGCCGCCGCCACGGAGTGTATGCCTGCCCGGTCACGAGGTTCACCCTAGACGGCTCACCAGGCCAGCGGGATCAATCGGTAACGGACCCTGGCCATGTAGTCGCCATAGCCGGCCAGCTCCTCACGCAGCATGGTCTCCTCGTCGAGGATGCGGATCACCAACAGCGCCAGGACCACAGGCACGATCAGCAGCGCCCAGTAGGAGCCCAGGGCCAGCGGCATGCCGATCATCATCACCACGCTGGCCGAGTACATCGGGTGCCGCACGATGCCGTAGAGCCCAGAGGTGACGAGTGGCTGGCCGTCCTCGACGGTGATCGTGGCTGCGGCATAACGGTTTTGGACGACGACCAGCATGGCCCCACCCAGCCCGACGGCCACCATCGCAGCGCCGAGCACCGAGAGGGCAGCGGGCACACTCGACCAGCCGAACCGGTGGTCGGTGCTGGACAGCACGAGAATTCCGGTGAAACACACGATGATCCCCACCACCACGATCTTCTGCACCGTCCGGGTCTCGGCTGTGGGTCCGCCATGCATGCGGCGGTCGACGGTGGCCGGATCGACCCGCCCCAGATACAGCGTCGGAACCAGTGAGACCACCGCGAACACGCCCAGGAACAGCCAGCCCTGCCAGTAGTCCAGCGTGCCCGCGGGTGCGAAGAGCAACACCATGAACCCGGCCAGGCTGGCCACCGACGACAGTGTCACGCGCAGTGCATTCGGCATGGTCAACCCCCTATGCCGCGTCGCGGCGGCGGTAGAGCCACCCCGCGGTCAGCGTGATCCCGACGGCGATCGCGCTCATAACCCCCAGTGTCACAACGGAAACCGAGGACGGTGCGGTGGTCCGCCCCACCGGGGAGGCCTCGATCAGCCAGTGCGGCAGCCGCAGCAGGGCACCCAGATACAGGGCCGCCACCACGAAGGTGACCGCGATCCACCCGAGACCGGGGCGGCGCAGCGCCACCCCGAGTGCAGCGATCGACGCCACCACCGCCATCGCAGGCAGGAACGCCAGCGCCGCCAGGGTCAGCCGCAGGATTGTCTGCGGCTCGCCCAGGGTGAGGTCGGCACCGAGCCCGTTGCCCAGACCTGCGCACGCGAGCAGCACTGCCGCACCGGTGAGAGCCGCGCCCACCGCCGACAACAGCCACGCCCAGCGCGACACCGCACCGGCCAGTACCGCTTCGCCCAGCCCCGACTGCTCGTCGCGGCTGAGCCCGGCGATCACCGCCACCACGTATGCCGTCGTCGCCGCGGCCAGGAATTGGGTCATCGTCGTATACACGCCGTCGGTGCCCTCCGCGGAGAGCACCCGGGCGATCAACTCGTTGCCCCGCGCGGCCTCGAGCAACGACTTGGTCATCGAACCGAATACCGCGCCGGCCACCAGCAGGCCGACCGACCAGCCGATCGTCAACCCGCGGTGGGTCAGCAGCTGCAGGCCGAACACTCCGCCGACCGGCCGGGCACCGGGATGCTCGCTCACCGATGCCAGCACACCGTCGTCGTACTGCCGACGGCCCTCGAATACCAGGGCGGCACAGATCAATCCGGCGATCAGCAGCACCAGGAGGCCCAGCGGCCACCACCGCAGGGCCACGAATGGGCGCATCTGCTGCGCCCACGCGATGGGGGAACACCAGCTCAGTGCGCTGCCCGAGTTGTCGATCACGTCGCCGGCGCCGCGCACCAGCACCGCGGTGCCCAACGCCGCCATGGCCGCCGCAGTGGCGGTGCGGGCCTGGCGCCACAGCTGGGCGGTCAGCGCGGCCGCCGCTCCGAAGACCATCGCGACCGCGGTGACACCGAGGCACATCGCGGCGGTGTCGACGACGGCGAACCCCGTTGCTGCCATTGCCGCTGTCATCGTGGCGGCCAGTGTCAGGTTCACCGCGCCGACCAGGATCAGCGCTGCGGCGGTGCGGGCGTGGCGGCCGACGACCGAGGACACGATCAGCTCGGCGGCACCGCTGTCCTCCTCGGCGCGGGTATGCCGGATGACGGTGAGGATGGCCAGGATCGACGCCGCCACGATGAGCGTCAGCATCAGCTCGTTGGCCATCATGACGCCCAGGTCGGTCTGGTTGCCGTCGAACATGGGTCCGCCCAGCATGATTCCGGCCGGGGTCTTGAGCAGGTTGACGCGGGCCTGCCGTTGGGCCTCTTCGGGGTAGGCCAGCTTGATGCCGTTGGGCGCGTACACCATCAACAGGGTCAGCGCCGCGATCCACACCGATAGCCGCACCCGGTCGCGGCGCAGGGCGAAGCCGATCAGCGCCCGCACCCCGGACAGCGATGATTCCGGTGCGGCGTGGTGGCGGCCGGCGGTCGTGAGCGCGTTCATCGTTGCGCGCCTTGATATTCGCGCAGGAACAGGTCTTCCAGGGAGGCGGGTGCCACGGTCAGGTCGACGATGCCCAGCCGGGTCAGCCCCGCCATCGTCGGGTCCAACTGCTCACGGTCGACCGAGAACCGCACCTGCCCGTCACGGAACTCCGCGCCGTGCACCCCCGGCCAGCCGCGTACCGCCACGGCGTTCCCGCGGGTCCGGGCCGTCACGGTGGTGCGCATCAGGTGACGCAGCTGGGCCAGCGAGCCGGACTGCACGGTGCGGCCCGCGCGGATGATCGTCACCGTGTCACACAGCTTTTCCACCTCGGCCAGGATGTGACTGGACAGCAGGACTGCGGCGCCGCGCCCGGCGACCTCCTCGACGCAGTGTGCAAAAGCCTGCTCCATCAACGGGTCCAGGCCGGAGGTCGGCTCGTCGAGGATGTAGATGTCGGCGTCGGTGGCGAATGCCGCCACCAGGGCGACCTTCTGGCGGTTGCCCTTGGAGTAGGTGCGGGACTTCTTGTGCGGGTCGAGTTCGAAGCGTCCGATCAGCTGGTCGCGACGGCGCGGGTCGGCACCGCCGCGCAGCCCGCAGAGGAAGTCGATGGCCTGGGCCCCGGTCAGGTTGGGCCACAGGGTCACGTCGCCGGGCACGTAGGCGACCCGCCGGTGTAGTTCGACAGCGTCGCGCCACGGGTCGCGGCCCAGCAGGTGCACGCTGCCGCCCTCGGCGCGCAACATGCCCAGCAGCACCCTGATCGTCGTCGACTTGCCTGCGCCGTTGGGGCCGAGGAATCCGGCGACCGAGCCGGCCCGGACCACCAGGTCCAGGCCGTCGAGTGCCCGGGTGCGACCGAAAGTCTTGACCAGACCGTGGATCTCCACGGCCGCGGTGTCAGTGCGAGCTGTCCCCATGGCTGTCTCCTGAGCTGGGTGGAACTAGATCTTCCTGTGCGGCAAAGGCTTCCAACATCGTGGAGTCGGTGAGCAGGCCCTCGGTGAATACCTCCAGGGCGGGCATCATCATGTCGTTGCTGTAGTCCCGCAGGACGGCGCGCAGATCGGCCGGGTTGCCGTGCAGTTGCAGGTACAGCAGGAACGCCCCGCCGCCGGCCATCGCCAGGTATTTGGCGCGCCCGGCGGGGTCGCGGCTGGGCCGGATGGTCCCGGCCCGGACCCCGTCTTCCAGATAGCTCTCGACGTTGGCGATCATGGTCTGCCACAGGTGGCGGGCCAGTTCCCCGCCGGTCTGCATACTGCGCACCAGGTAGGCCATCAGCGGCGCATACGACTCGATCTCGGCGACCTGCGCCAGCCAGCTGGCCGCATCGGTGCTCTGGATGGCCTGTGACTTGTCGCTGCGGATCTCCTCGGCGATGTAGTCGTCACAGACCTTGCGCAGCCCGTCTTTGGACCCGAAATGGTGGATCACCAGGCCGGGACTCACCCCGGCGGCTTCGGCGATCGCGCGCACGCCGACGTCGAACCCGCGCGAGCCGAACAACTCGATGGCGGCATCGCGGATCCGGGCCACCGTCGTCAGGTCCGCTGAACGCATGTTTAGTATGCTAAACACTTGTTCAATCAGCGGTCAAGGGGGTAGCCGCGAGCGTGCGTGTCGGCACGGTGACACGCCGCGGATGCGTGCACCAGATGCACGCTCGGCGCAAAGGGAAATGTCAGTCGCGCGCGGCGATGAGAATGCCGTCGCCCAACGGCACCAGCACGGGGGTGAGCCGCTCGTCCTCGGCGATCAGCCGGGCCGCCTCGCGTACCGCGGCCACTTCGGCGTCATTGGCCGCCGGGTCACCGGCCCGGCCGCCCAGTGCGGCGCGATGCAGGACGATCACGCCGCCGGAGCGCAGCAGCCGGATGCCCTCGACCACGAAATCAGCCTGGTCGCTCGGGGCGGCGTCGATGAACACCAGGTCGTAGGACCCGTCGGCCAGCCTGGTCAGCACGTCCTGGGCGCGCCCGGCGATCAACCGGGTGCGCGACGGGCCGATACCGCCCTCGGAGAACGCCTGCTTGGCGATGCGCTGATGCTCGGGTTCGATGTCGATCGTCGTGAGCACGCCGTCCTCGCGCATGCCCGAGAGCAGCCAGAGCCCGCTGACCCCGGCGCCGGTGCCCACCTCCACGACGGCTTTGCCGCCCGACAACCGTGCCAGCACGCTGAGGAGGGCGCCCACGGCCGGTGTCACCGCACCCGCGCCGGCGTCGACGGCGCGTTCCCGGGCAGCGGCGACGATGACGTCCTCGGAGATCGATCCCTCGGCATGCGCGAGAATCCGATCGGCCTTGCTCGGCTCCCGCTGGCCTGAATTGTCGTCGGTGGTGGCCATTCTCAGCAGCGTAGAGCCAACTCGAGCCCCGCGTGGGCAGGCGCGCCCGGCCCGGGGACCGGCGCTGATGCGATCTCCGACACGCCGATGCTGGTGAGCGCACAGGAACCTCGCAGGCCCAAGCATCGGCCCAGCGCACAAAAGGTAACGAAAGTATTTCTCAGAGCTAGCTCAGTTTGCTCACATCCTCCCCACACCGCGATGGGGAACGGTAGCGGGCATGGAACACCGGGAACGCTGGACGGGGAATACGCCCGAGGGCGCTCGTGTTGTGCAGCGTGATGCGTGTGATGGCAGTCAGCCGTTGTCGCAGATCTACCAGGAGGATCCCACGACCACCACATTGACGGCCCCGACGAGCATGGCCCATTTGGAGCAGCTCGCTGATGCTGAGTGGGTCGAACCGTCCGAGGACTTGCAGGGCACCGCGGTGTTCGACGCAACGGGCGATCGGGCGGCCATGCCGTCCTGGGACGAGTTGGTGCGTCAGCACGCCGATCGGGTCTACCGCCTGGCCTACCGCCTGTCGGGCAACCAGCAGGACGCCGAGGACCTGACGCAGGAGACCTTCATCCGGGTGTTCCGCTCGGTTCAGAACTATCAGCCGGGCACCTTCGAGGGCTGGCTGCACCGCATCACCACCAACCTGTTCCTGGACATGGTCCGTCGCCGTGGCCGCATCCGGATGGAGGCGCTGCCCGAGGACTACGACCGGGTGCCGGCCGACGAGCCCAACCCCGAGGAGATCTACCACGACTCGCGGCTGGGTCCCGACCTGCAGAATGCGCTCGACTCGCTGCCGCCGGAGTTCCGTGCCGCCGTGGTCTTGTGCGATATCGAAGGTCTGTCCTACGAGGAGATCGGCGCCACGCTCGGAGTGAAGCTCGGTACCGTGCGCAGCCGCATCCACCGCGGACGCCAAGCGCTGCGGGATTACCTGGCCACCCACTCCGGACAGCGGAGCATCAGCGACTTCACCGCCGAATCGGCTTGACGCTTCCGCGGCGCCGGTCCATCGGGACTAGCGCCTCAAGTGGTCGTCACGGCATGTCATTCACGGGTTCGCGCGCTACATTCGACCTAGCGCCGCGAAACTTCGACGCGATCTCAGGAAGGGAGCCGGTGATGGTCGACCGTGGACACATGTTCCGTCGGGCCTTCTCCTGGCTTCCCGCCCAGTTCGCGTCGCAGAGTGACGCGCCGGTCGGCGCCCCGCGCCAATTCGGTTCCACCGAGCACCTGTCGACCGAGGCGATCGCCGCCTACGTCGACGGCGAACTGCGGATGAAGTCGTATCTGCGCGCGGCGCATCACCTGTCGCTGTGCCCGCAGTGCGCCGCCGAGGTCGACGGCCAGAGCCAGGCTCGGGAGGCGTTGCGGGACTCCTGCCCGATCAGCACTCCCACCAGCTTGTTGGGCCTGCTGTCGCAGATTCCGCATTCCGCACCCGAGGAGCCGGCCCCGCCGCCGGGACTCGCCGAGCAGTTAGCTGACGGCACGCCTCGTGACCGTCGTAAGCGCCGGTAGGGTGGATGTGACAGCGAGCAGCGAGGTGCTCGGTCCCGTAGCACGCGTTCTCTTCTGAGCGCCTGGATAGAGGTTGAACTTGAGCCCCAATCAGGACAGTTCCGGCAGCAGCCCCCGCCTGGCCCCGCGCCCGATCTCGCGTCCTCCGGTCGATCCGCAGGCCACCAGCACCTTCGGCCGCCCCAAGGGTGTCGACGGATCGTTCGTAGCCGAGGAACTGCGTCCCGCCAAGTTCCGCGGTGAGGTGGATTTCACGCCGAAGAACAAGTCGTCGGACCCGGTCCTGCAGGAGGCGTTCTCCCGTCCCTATCCCGGCGGTGAGTCGCTGCAGCGCCATCCCGCCGACGCCGGGGCGCTCAACGCCGGTCCCGAGGGTCCCGAGGAGCCCGACGATCCGTGGCGCGATCCCAACGCGCCCGCGGCGCTGGGCACACCCGCCGTCGACAGGCCGATGCCCGTCGCGGTCTCCGGCCCGACCGGCAAGCTCGGGGTGCGCGACGTCCTTTTCGGCGGCCGGGTGTCCTATGTCGCGTTGGCCATCCTGGGCATCACCGCCCTGCTGATCGGTTTGGTCGGCGGCTGGGTCGGGCGTAAGACGGCCGAGGTCGTCGAGGCGTTCACCACCTCCAAGGTCACCCTGTCCACCGACGCCAACAGTGAGGTGCCGGTCGGGCGGTTCGCGAAGGTGGCCGCGTCGGTCGCCGACTCCGTCGTCACCATCGAGGCGGTCAGCGCCGACGAGGGTGCCCAGGGCTCCGGCGTCGTCGTCGACGGCCGCGGCTACATCGTCACCAACAACCACGTCATCTCCGACGCCGCCCAGAACCCAGGCAAGTTCAAGACGACGGTGGTGTTCAACGACGGCAAGGTGGTGCCGGCCAACCTCGTGGGACGCGACCCCAAGACCGACCTGGCCGTGCTCAAGGTCGACAACGTCGACAACCTCACCGTCGCCAAGTTCGGTGACTCCGACAAGGTTCACGTCGGCGACGAAGTGATCGCCGCGGGCGCTCCGCTGGGCCTGCGCAGCACCGTCACGTCCGGCATCATCAGCGCCCTGCACCGGCCGGTCCCGCTGTCCGGGGAAGGATCCGACACCGATACCGTCATCGACGCCATCCAGACCGACGCGTCGATCAACCACGGCAACTCCGGTGGCCCGCTGATCGACATGAACTCCGAAGTGATTGGCATCAACACTGCCGGAAAGTCGTTGTCGGACAGCGCAAGTGGCCTGGGCTTCGCCATCCCGGTCAACGAGGTCAAGGAGACCGTCGAGACGCTGATCAAGGACGGCAAGATCGCTCACCCGACGCTGGGCCTGTCGGCGCGCTCGGTCAGCAACGACCTCGCCCAGGGTGCCCAGGTGGCCAACGTCAAGGCGGGCGGACCCGCCGAGAAGGCCGGCATCCTGGAGAACGACGTGGTGGTCAAGGTCGGCAACCGCACGGTGGCCGACGCCGACGAATTCGTGGTCGCGGTGCGTCAGCTCAAGATCGGCCAGGACGCCCCGATCGAGGTCATGCGCGACGGCCGCAAGGTCGTGCTGACGGTGAACCCCGCGCCGGACAACTGACGCGATGTTCGCCAATGTCGGGTGGGGCGAGATGCTGCTGCTCGTGGTCGTGGGTCTGGTGATCCTGGGCCCCGAGCGGTTACCTGATGCCATCCGGTGGACGTCGAACACGCTGCGCCAGGCCCGTGATTACATCAGCGGAGCCACCAGCCAGCTGCGTGATGACCTCGGCCCGGAGTTCGACGATCTGCGTCAGCCCCTCAGTGAGCTGCAGAAGCTGCGCGGAATGACACCGCGCGCCGCGCTGACCAAACATCTGCTCGATGGCGACGACTCCTGGCTCACCGAGGCCTTCCAGCCGCCGACCGAGACCCCGTCAGGGGAGAAGCCGCACAGCGCACCGCCGCCGGCGGCCATGCCGCCCCGGCCCGAGCCGCTGCCGCCCGGCACGCCTGCACCGTTCGACGCCGACGCCACCTGAGGGCGCCGCCGAGTCTGGGGTCAGCGCATCGATTCTGCGGTGAGCGCGCCCAATCATCGAGACATCACGCGCTGTGCGCAGAATCGATCAGCCGTGGCGGGTGGTGTCCAGGCCCAGCGACATCCCGGCCAGTCCACGACGGCGCGCCGACAGCTTGTCGGCAACGCCGCGCAGCTCCTTGCCTGCCGCCGAGTCCGGCGCCGACAAGACCAGCGGCACACCGCAGTCGCCGGCGGTAACCAGGGCCGGATCGAGCGGAATCTGGCCCAGTAGAGGCACATCCGCGCCGACCGCGCGGGACAGCCGCTCGGCGACCTGACGGCCGCCGCCCTCGCCGAAGATCTGCATCGTGGTGCCGTCGGGGAGTAGGAGCCCGGACATGTTCTCGACCACGCCGACGATGCGCTGGCGGGTCTGCAGGGCGATCGCGCCGGCCCGCTCGGCGACCTCGGCGGCGGCCAGTTGCGGGGTGGTGACGACGACGATCTCTGCACCCGGGATCAGCTGTGCCACCGAGATCGCCACGTCGCCGGTCCCCGGCGGCAGGTCCAGCAGCAGCACATCCAGGTCACCCCAGTACACGTCGGCGAGGAACTGCTGCAGCGCCCGGTGCAGCATCGGCCCGCGCCACACCACCGGCGCGTTGCCCTGGGTGAACTGGGCGATCGAGATCACCTTCACGTCGTGGGCGACCGGCGGCAGGATCATCGACTCGACCTGAGTCGGGCGGTCGGTGGTGCCCATCATCCGCGGCACCGAGTGGCCGTAGATATCGGCGTCGAGCAGGCCGACCGACAGCCCGCGGGCGGCCATCGCAGCCGCCAGGTTGACCGTCACGCTGGACTTGCCGACCCCGCCCTTGCCCGAGGCCACCGCGTAGACGCGGGTCAGCGAGCCCGGCTGGGCGAACGGGATCACCGGCTCGGCGGCGTCGCCGCGCAGCATCTTGCGCAGTTCGGTGCGCTGCTCGTCGTTCATCACGTCGAGGGTGACGGTGACGGCGCCGGTACCCGGCACGTCGGCGACGGCCCGGCTCACCTGCTCGGTGATCTCGGTCTTCTTCGGGCAGGCCGAGGTGGTCAGGTAGATCTCGACGTGGACCGCGCCGTCGGCGCCGGCCGTCACGCTCTTGACCATGTTCAGTTCGGTGATCGGGCGGCGTAGCTCCGGGTCGATCACCTTGCCGAGGGCAGCACGGACAGCGGTTTCAAGTTCTGCAGACATCGAGGCCGAGTCTACGGTCGCGCCACCAGCCCGTGGTTAGGCGGCCGGTCCGGGCAGCGCCCCGTACGCCGGCGGCAGCGGTGCCGCAGGCTCGGGAGCGGGCTCGGCAGCAGGCGGCGGTGGCGGCATCCACGGCGCCTGCCACGGGGGCGGCGCGTCAGCGGGAGCTTGTGGGGCTGCTTCCGGCGCCGGGGTGGCGATCGCAGAACCCATGCAGATCACCTGGCACGGCGCCTGCCCGGGAAGCATGCCGGCAGGTCCGGGCAGCGGGCCGGTGAGCAGCTGGCCGGCGGTCTCGGTGTTGCCGAAGTTGACCAGCGGCATCTGGGCCAGCGGATCCGACGACGGCAGGCCGATCGCGTTGAGCGGCATACCGGGTCCCAGGCCCTCCGGGTTCTCCAGGTGCGCGTCGGCCAGGGCAGGGACGGGCCCGACGATCGGCGGCAGGGCTACAGGTTCGACGCCGGTGGCGTACGCGCCGGCCCAGCCCATCACGTTCTGGGCGTAGGCCATGGAGTTGTTGTAGCGCAGGATCGCGGTCAGCACCTGCGACTGGTTGCGCAGGTTCAGGCCGCCGCTGCACAGGTAGCGGGCTGCGCCAAGGGCGGCGTCGTAGACGTTCTGCGGGTCGGCCTTGCCGTCGCCGTCGCCGTCGGAGGCGTACCGCGACCAGGTGCCCGGCAGGAACTGCATCGGACCCATCGCCCGCGCGTACTCCGCCCGCCCGGCCTGCACGGTCTGCACGATCACCTCGTTGCCGGGCAGCGTGCCGTCCAGCGCCGGCCCGTAGATCGGGGTGACGGCCGTGCCGCGCGAATCGGTGGCGCCGCCGTTGGCGTGCATGGACTCGATGCGGCCGATCCCGGCGAGCAGGTTCCAGCTGATGCCGCAGCCGGGCGCGGCCTTGGCCATCATCGTCTCGGCATTGCGATAGGCGGCCAGCGCGACCGCCGGAATCCGCATGGCGCCAGGGGAGTTCACCACGATCGACGGCGGCGGTGCGGACACGGTGGCCGCGGCGACCCGGAAGTTGGTGGGCTGTTTTGTCAGTGCGACGACGGTGACGCCGGAGGTGTCCTGCTGCGAGGAGGACACGGCGGCCAGCGGGGTCACATCGGCGCCGTAGACGGGTGCGCTCTGGCGGCCGGGGGCGGCGCCGACGGCGCCGGCGAGGACGATCGGCGTGAGCATCGCGATACCGAAAACGGGGGTCCGCACCATGCGGCCCACGCGGTTGCCTATGCCCACTCTTCCGTCCTAAACAGAAAATCTCCGTGCCTGTGAACCAAGTCACCATACATACCTTCGTGACCCCAGTGGTATCCAATGGTCACCTTGGTCACGAACCAGGTTCCTCGTGGTCGGACTCGTTTACCGGCCTGGCTTTCTTCGCTTTGTCCTTTTTGAGCTTGCCACCGTTGTCCGCCTGCAGCGTTTCCAGCAACTCCCGGATCTCCTCCAGTTCGCGCCTGAGGTAGTCGCGGGTGGCCACTTCGCCGACCGCGAGTCGTAGCGCGGCAAGCTCACGGGCGAGGAACTCGGTGTCGGCCTTCGTCTGCTGGGCTCGCCGGCGGTCTTCTTCCAGCGACACCTTGTCGCGGTTCTCCTGCCGGTTCTGCGCCAGCAGGATCAGCGGCGCGGCGTAGGCCGCCTGGGTGGAGAAGGCGAGATTGAGCAGGATGAAGGGATAGGGGTCCCACCGCAGGCTGACGGCGAACAGGTTCAGCCCGATCCAGACGATGACGAGGATGGTCTGCCAGGCCAGGTAGCGGCCGGTGCCCAGGAACCGGGCGATCGATTCGCTGAACCGCCCGACGGCCTCCGGGTCGACGGTGAAGCCCAGTCGGCGGCCGGTGCGCGGGGTGTCGAGGCGCTGGCGCGCCGACAGTTCACTCATGTCCGGCGCTCCGAGCCGGTCAGCTGATCGGGAAAGTGCGGCTCCTCGTAGTCATCGCGCCAGTCATGAGGCAGCAGATGGTCGAGGACGTCGTCGACGGTGACGGCGCCGAGCAGGTGGTTCTCCTCGTCGACCACGGGACCGCACACCAGGTTGTAGGCGGCGAAGTAGCGGGTCAGCGCTCCCAGCGAGGTGGTCGGTGTGAGGCTGGGCAGGTCGGCGTCGAGGATGCCGCTGACCAGGTTGGCAGGCGGTTCGCGCAGCAGCGCCTGCAGGTGCACGCAACCCAGATAGCGCCCGGTCGGAGTGGCGGTCGGCGGACGCACCACGAACACCAGCGATGCCAGGGCCGGGGTGAGGTCGGGGTCGCGGACCCGGGCCAGCGCTTCGGCGACGGTGGTGTCGGGGGCCAGCACCACCGGCTCAGAGGTCATCAGACCACCCGCGGTGTCCGGCGAGTGGGCCAGCAGCCGGCGCACCGGCTCGGAGTCCTCGGGGTCCATCCGGCGCAGCAGCGCCTCGGCCTCGGTCGGGTTCATCACACCCAGAAGGTCCGCCGCGTCGTCGGGGTCCATGGCCTCGAGCACGTCGGCGGCGCGCTCGGTGTCGAGCTGCATCAGCAGCACGGACTGGTCGTCCTCGGGCAGCTCCTGCAGGATGTCGGCCAGCCGCTCGTCGTCGAGGGCGTTGATCACCTCGGTGCGGCGCTTGGCAGGCAGGTCGCGGATCGCGTCGGCCACCGCGATGGGGCGTTGGCCTTCGAACTGATGCAGCAGCTGGGCAACGCCCTGGCCGGGCATCGCCAGTGCCGATGGGGTGAGCCCCTGCACGTTCTGCCAGTCCGCCACATGGACCGTGGAGCGGCGGCCGAGCCGGCGCATGCTGCGCACCGCGACTCGGGTCACCACCCAGTCGCGGGTGCGGGTCTGTTCGATGCCCAGGTCGACGACCACCACGTCGACGTTGGCCAGCTGCGGCAGTTCGGGATCGGTGACCCGGACCCGGGTGTCGAGGACCTGGCCCAGGACCAGCACCTCGCCCGGGCGCTGGGCGAAACGGCGTAGCGACACGTTGCCGGTGGTGAGCGTGACGGCGTTGGGCTCGATCGCGGTGACGCGCAGAATTGGAACGAAAATCCTTCTGCGCGTGAGCAATTCAACGACCAGGCCGAGCACGCGGGGTTGTTGGCGCACGATGCTGATGCTGACCAAGACATCCCGCACGCGACCGAGGGATTCACCGTCCGGGCCGAGGACCGCCATACCTGCGAGCCGCGCCGCGTACACCCTGTTCACCGACGCCATGCTTGAAAGAGTAGGAGTGTAGGCGTGGATAACGCGTATCGACCCCGTAGAACGTGCCTTTCGGTTCCGGGGAGCAACGTGAAGATGATCGAGAAGGCCAAGGGGTTGGCCGCTGACGAGGTGTTCCTGGACCTCGAGGATGCCGTCGCACCAGATGCCAAGGCGCAGGCCCGCACCCAGGTTGCCGCGGCGCTGGCCGGCCCCGGCTGGTCGGGCCAGCTGCGCGGGGTCCGGGTCAACGACTGGACCACACCGTGGACCTACACCGATGTCATCGACGT
Source organism: Mycobacterium sp. NBC_00419 (assembly GCF_036023875.1). Taxonomy (NCBI): domain Bacteria; kingdom Bacillati; phylum Actinomycetota; class Actinomycetes; order Mycobacteriales; family Mycobacteriaceae; genus Mycobacterium; species Mycobacterium sp. NBC_00419. Next base: position 1,487,846 of record NZ_CP107931.1, on the reverse strand, counting down.
GGTGTCGGCAGCCGGTGCGCACCTGGACGTGATCGTGTTGCCGAAGGTGACCGACGCCAGCCATGTCCACGCCCTGGACCTGTTGCTGACCCAGCTCGAGCGCACCCACGGTCTGCCCATCGGCCGCATCGGCGTCGACGCCCAGATCGAGGACGCCAGGGGACTGCGCAATATCGACGCGATCGCGGCCGCACCCCGGGTTCAGGCGCTGGTGCTCGGCCCGGCCGATCTGATGGCCAGCCTCAACATGCGCACGTTGGTGGTCGGGGAGCAACCGGAGGGCTACGACGTCGGCGACGCCTACCACCACGTGCTGATGACGATCCTCATTGCCGCCCGGGCAGCCGGGGTGGCCGCGGTCGACGGGCCGTATCTGAAGGTGCGCGACGTCGAGGCGTTCCGCCGGGTGGCCGGCCGCTCGGCCGCGCTGGGGTACGACGGTAAATGGGTGCTGCATCCCGACCAGATCGCGGCGGGCAATGAGATCTTCTCGCCGCGCCAGCAGGAGTACGACCACGCCGAACTCATCCTCGAGGCCTACGAGTGGCACACCTCGTCGGCAGGCGGCGCCCGCGGCGCGGTGATGCTCGGCGAGGAGATGCTCGACGAGGCCAGCCGCAAGATGGCGTTGGTGATCGCCGGGAAGGGTCGCGCCGCCGGGATGACGCGCCAGGGCGAGAGGTTCGTCCCGCCGGCCTAATAGTTGGTATAGGTGCTGCTGCTGGCGACGATGAACACCATGAAGACGATGTAGAGCAGCACCAGGGCCACGATCGCCGAGCCGATCGCCACTCCGGCCACGGCGAGGCCGAAGCCGTCCTGTCCGGTGCGCTTGGTTTCCCGCATCGCGATGATGCCCAGCACCACCCCGGCGATCGAGGGCAGGCCGCAGAACACCAGCCCGGCCAGCGAGCACACCAGCGCGGCGATGGCTTTGCCGTTGGTGCCGGGCGGTTTGAGCGGCCGGTACGGGTCGTACGGGTCGCCGGCATACGGCGGGTAGGGGTAGGCGCCGGGAGGTGGGTACGGCGGTGGGTATGGCGGCGGATACACCGGGGGTGGCATCGGCGGGTAGTTCGCCGGATAGTCCACCGGGGCGTAGGGGTCAGGCGCGTCGCCCTCGAAGGTTGGGTTTGTCATGGGTCAGCGGAGGGCGTAGATGCCCCAGATCATGCTGATGATCAGCGACGCGACGCCGACGACGATGCCGGCGATGGCCAGGCCGTGACCGCCCTGACGAGTCTGCTTGATCTGGTTGAGCGCGACGATCCCGAGCACGATCCCGATGATCGACCCGATGCCGCACAGCAATCCGACGACCGATGCGACCAGCGAGCCGATGGCAAAGGTGTTGGTGCCCGTCGGCGGGGCGGGATAGCCGGCGGGATAGTCCGACGGGTTGTAGCCGCCGCCCGGATAATGCGGGGCGCCGTAGGGCTGCTGGGGTGGCGGGGGAGGCGGCGGATAACCCGGCGGGCTGTAGCCACCCGGGGGTGGATAGCCCGGTTGCGGGGCGTAGCCAGGCGGCGGGTAGTTCGGCGGCGGATAGTTCGGGGGCGGGTAGCCGCCCGGAGCCTCGAAGCCGGTGTAAGGCGGCGCAGCCGGGGCGTCGAAACCGGGTGAAGCCGGGCTCTCCTCGATGGGCGGGGCCTCGTAGGTGCCTTCGGAAAGGCCCTGCTCGCCCTCGTTCTGCGGCTTTTCGCCGGAGTCGCCGCCGGAAGCTGTCATGCTGTTCAACCTAGCGTATGTGCTGGTGGAACGTGGCTGGCTCGCCAGGGTGTCCCCCTGCCGGGCACCATCGTCGGCCGCACGTCGTTGAACAGCTAGCGGGCGTCTCGGCGCCCGCAGGGCCACCATGTGACAGACCACCCGCATGACAGGAGAATGAGGACTCATGACCAGCCCCTTCTCGCCCGGACAGAATCCCGGCGTGACCCCCGCAGGCGCCGCGGCGGGCACCCGCCGCGGCCCCGTCGGTTTGCCGACGCCGCCGAAAGGCTGGCCGATCGGCTCCTATCCCACCTACGCCGAGGCGCAGAAGGCCGTCGACTATCTGTCCGACCAGCAATTCCCGGTCCAGCAGGTGACCATCGTCGGCGTCGACCTGATGCAGGTGGAGCGCGTCACTGGCCGCCTGACGTGGCCCAAGGTGCTCGGCGGCGGCGTCATCACCGGTGCGTGGCTCGGTATCTTCATCGGCCTGGTGCTGGGTTTCTTCAGTCCCAACCCGTGGGCGTCGCTGATCACCGGCCTGGTCGCCGGTGTGATCTTCGGGTTGATCACCTCCGCGGTGCCCTACGCGATGGCGCGCGGCACGAGGGACTTCAGCTCGACCATGCAATTGGTGGCGGGACGCTACGACGTGCTCTGCGACCCCGCCAACGCCGAGAAGGCCCGGGACCTGCTGGCGCGCTTGACGATCTAACGGGGTCACGATTGCGCCGCATGCGGCGCGGAAGTGTTGCACATCACCCACCTGGGGTTCTACGGTTTGCCCGCGGGACTATCCCCGCCGTAGACGGACGGGAGGCGGTGTCGTGGCAAGCCCTGGCGCACGCGCTCGGCGAGTGGGCGCCGCCGCCGTTGCCGCGCTGACCACCGCGTCACTGGTGTCGGCATGTGGTTCCGGTGACGACGGCCTGGTGGTCAGCCTGTACACACCGGCCAGCGAGACCGCGACCTTCACGGCCGTGGCCAAGCGGTGCAACGAGGAGCTGGGCGGCCGCTTCCGTATCGAACAGCGCAGCCTGCCCAAGGGCGCCGACGATCAGCGGTTGCAGCTGGCGCGCCGGCTGACCGGTAACGACCGCACCCTGGATCTGATGGCACTCGACGTGGTGTGGACCGCCGAGTTCGCCGAAGCCGGCTGGGCGCTGCCGCTGGCCGACGACCCGGCCGGCCAGGCCGAGGCCGACGCCGCCGCCGACACCCTGCCCGGACCGCTGGAGACCGCCAAGTGGCAGGGCAAGCTCTTTGCCGCACCGGTCACCACCAACACCCAATTGCTGTGGTACCGAGCCGATCTGGTCGCGCCGCCGCCGGACACCTGGGACGCCATGGTGGCCGAAGCCACCCGCCTGCACGCCGAGGGCAAGCCGAGCTGGATCGCGGTACAGGCCAAGCAGTACGAGGGCCTGGTCGTCTGGTTCAACACATTGCTGGAAAGCGCTGGGGGACAGGTGCTTTCCGACGACGGCAAACAGGTGACGCTCACCGACACCCCGGAGCACCGGGCCGCGACGGTCAAGGCGCTGCAGATCATCAAGGCGGTCGCCACCGCGCCCGGCGCCGACCCGTCGGTCACCCAGACCGACGAGGGCACCGCGCGGCTGGCCCTCGAGCAGGGTAAGGCGGCCCTGGAGGTCAACTGGCCCTTCGTGTTCGCCTCGATGCTGGAGAACGCGGTCAAGGGTGGTGTGCCGTTCCTGCCGCTCAACGAGAAGCCGGAACTGGCCGGAAGCGTCAACGACGAGGGCACGTTCTCGCCGACCGATGATCAGTTCACCGTCGCATTCGATGCCTCCAAAGAGGTGTTCGGTTTCGCGCCGTATCCGGGCGTGATTCCCGGGCAGCCGACCCGGGTGACGCTCGGCGGGCTGAACATCGCCGTCGCCAAGACCACCCGCCATCCCGCCGAGTCGTTCGAGGCGATCCGCTGCATCCGCAATCTGGAGAACCAGAAGTACACCTCGATCGAGGGCGGTCTGCCCGCGGTGCGCACGTCGCTGTATTCCGATCCGGACTTCCAGAAGAAGTATCCGCAGTACGCGATCATCCGCGATCAGCTCACGACCGCGGCGGTGCGCCCGGCCACACCGAACTACCAGGCCGTCTCCACGCGTATCTCGGCCACGTTGGCCCCGATCACCGCGATCGACCCGGAGAAGACCGCCGACGAACTCGCCGAGCAGGTGCAGAAGGCCATCGACGGAAAGGGCCTGATCCCATGACCGCGGCCGTGGCTCGCACCTCAGCCGATGCGGCGGCCCGCAGCGACGACCGCCGCTCGCAGCGCAGACTCGCCTATCTGCTGATCGCCCCCGCGGTGATCCTGATGCTCGCGGTGACCGCCTACCCGATCGGCTACGCGGTGTGGCTGAGCCTGCAGCGCTACAACCTCGCCAGCCCGGCCGACACCAAGTTCGTCGGGTTCGAGAACTACCAGACCATCCTCACCGACAAGTACTGGTGGACCGCGTTCGTCATCACTCTGGTGATCACGGTGGTCTCGGTGGCCATCGAGTTCGTGCTCGGCATGGCCCTGGCACTTGTCATGCACCGCACCATCTTCGGCAAAGGCGTGGTGCGCACCGCGATCCTCATCCCGTACGGCATCGTCACCGTTGCGGCGTCCTACAGCTGGTACTACGCCTGGACGCCGGGCACGGGCTATCTGGCCAATCTGCTGCCCGACGGCAGTGCGCCACTGACGCAACAGCTTCCGTCGCTGGCCGTCATCATCTTGGCCGAGGTGTGGAAGACCACACCGTTCATGGCGCTGTTGCTGCTCGCCGGTCTGGCACTGGTGCCCGAGGATCTGCTGCGCGCCGCTCAGATGGACGGCGCCGGGCCGTGGAAGCGTCTGATCAAGGTGACGCTGCCGCTGATCAAGCCGGCCATCCTGGTGGCGTTGTTGTTCCGCACGCTCGACGCGTTCCGCATCTTCGACAACATCTACGTGCTGACCGGCGGGGCCAACGACACCGCGTCGGTGTCGATCCTGGGCTACGACAACCTGTTCAAGGCGTTCAACCTCGGGCTGGGTTCGGCGATCAGCGTGCTGGTGTTCTTGTCGGTGGCGGTCATCGCGTTCATCTACATCAAGCTGTTCGGCGCATCGGCGCCCGGCACGGACAACGAGGTGCGCTGAGATGACCCAGCGAGTCACTCCGCGGCGGGCCGTCACCTGGGTCGTCATCGACGTCCTGGTCGTCGTCTACGCGCTGTTCCCGGTGCTGTGGATTTTGAGCCTGTCGCTCAAGCCCACCTCGACGGTCAAGGACGGCAAGCTGATTCCGTCGCAGATCACCTTCGACAACTACAAGGCGATCTTCACCGGCAACGTGTTCAGCTCGGCTCTGGTCAACTCGATCGGCATCGGCCTGATCACCACCGTCATCGCCGTCGTGGTGGGCGGGATGGCGGCCTACGCGGTGGCCCGGCTGGATTTCTCCGGTAAGAAGGCGCTGATCGGCGCCGCCCTGTTGATCGCGATGTTTCCCCAGATCTCGCTTGTCACACCGCTGTTCAACATCGAACGCCGGCTTGGCCTGTTCGACACCTGGCCCGGGCTGATCATCCCCTACATCACGTTCGCGCTGCCGCTGGCCATCTACACGCTCTCGGCGTTCTTCCGCGAGATCCCCTGGGATCTGGAAAAGGCCGCCAAGATGGACGGCGCCACCCCGGCTCAGGCGTTTCGCCGGGTGATCGCGCCGCTGGCCGCACCGGGCATCGTCACCGCGGCGATCTTGGTGTTCATCTTCGCCTGGAACGACCTGTTGCTGGCGCTGTCGCTGACGGCGACGGACGCCGCGATCACCGCTCCGGTGGCGATTGCGAACTTCACCGGCAGTTCGCAATTCGAGGAGCCGACGGGTTCGATCGCCGCCGGCGCGATGGTGATCACGATCCCGATCATCGTGTTTGTTCTGATCTTCCAACGACGGATTGTTGCCGGACTGACCTCCGGTGCGGTGAAGGGGTAGGGGATGGCTGAGATCGTCTTGGACCAGGTGAACAAGAGTTACCCCGACGGTTCGGTCGCCGTGAAGGATCTGAGCCTGACGATCGCCGACGGCGAGTTCGTCATCCTGGTGGGACCGTCGGGCTGCGGAAAGTCGACCACGCTGAACATGATTGCCGGGCTGGAGGACATCAGCTCCGGCGAGTTGCGCATCGGCGGGCAGCGGGTCAACGAGAAGGCGCCGCGCGAACGGGACATCGCCATGGTGTTCCAGTCCTACGCGCTCTATCCGCACATGACGGTCCGCCAGAACATCGCGTTCCCCCTGACGCTGGCCAAGCTGAAGAAGGCCGAGATCGCGCAGAAGGTCGACGAGACCGCGAAAATCCTCGATCTGACCGACTTCCTGGACCGCAAGCCCGCACAGCTGTCCGGTGGGCAGCGCCAGCGGGTGGCGATGGGCCGCGCGATCGTGCGTAACCCCAAGGCATTCCTGATGGACGAGCCGCTGAGCAACCTCGACGCCAAGCTGCGGGTGCAGATGCGCGGCGAGATCGCCCGGCTGCAGAACCGGTTGGGCACCACCACGGTCTACGTCACCCACGACCAGACCGAGGCCATGACGCTCGGTGACCGCGTCGTGGTGCTGCGGGCCGGTGAGGCGCAGCAGATCGGCACTCCCGAGGAGCTGTACGAACGGCCGGCCAACCTGTTCGTGGCCGGGTTCATCGGCTCGCCGGCAATGAACTTCTTCCCGGCCACGCTCACCCAGGTCGGGGTTGCCCTGCCGTTCGGTGAGATCACGCTGGCACCGGAGGTGCTCGACGTGGTGCACAGCCATCCCACACCGGCCAATGTGATCGTGGGCGTGCGGCCCGAACACATCGAGGACGCCTCGCTGATCGACGCCTACGAACGCATCCGCGCCCTGACCTTCGAGACGAAGGTCGACCTCGTCGAGTCACTGGGTGCCGACAAGTACGTCTACTTCGCCACCACCGGTGACGGGGCGCGCTCGGCTCAGCTCGCCGAATTGGCCGCCGAGTCCGGTGCAGGCGAAAACGAGTTCGTGGCAAGGCTTTCCGCCGAGTCCAAGGCGAGGGCCGGGCAGACGATCGAGTTGGCGCTGGACACCGGCAAGCTGCACATCTTCGACGCCGACACCGGCGTCAACCTCACCATCGCGCCCCGGGCATAAGTGAGCTCACCGCTACAGCAGGTCCGCGAACACGTCCGCGGGCACTTCGCGGGCATCGGCATCGAGTCCGATCCGGACTCGGCGAGCGTGACGTTCCTCGGTGTCGAACGGATCGAGGTGCTGCGGTTCGGGCCCGCAGAGGGCGTGGCTCACTATGTGTCGCTGGGCTGTTCGCGCCACCCGATGACCGACCCGTCCGACCTTGCCGCCGATCCGCTGCGCGGGCCGCGGGCAGAGGTCGTGATGAGCTTGCGGGCAACCGTGCCCACTCCCGGCCTGGCCCGCAGCCTGGCGGTGGTGGCCGCTACGCCGGCCGTCGAAGGTGTGGTTCTGGTCGCCGACGCGCTGATCGATCTGTCTGGGCCGCTGGGGAATTCGGCTCTGTGGGATTCGGCCCCGTTCACCGCGGTGTTGCTCGGCGCTTCTCCGATTGCCGATCTCGCGCTGGCGGCACCACTGGATCCGGTGGCGTTCCTCTCGGCGGTGCCGATCACCGCGACGGAGGCGGCGTGGGTACGGCTCAAGGGCGCCGAGGCCATGCGTCAGGCGTGGCTCGACGACGGCGTCGACGTGCTGGATCCGACCCGGCGGGCGTCCGCGCCGAGTTAGGTTTGTCCGCTTGCGGCAACGGATGTCGCGGCGTGCTCGATGTTGAGAAACCACACCTTGTTGCCGTCGTAGTCGTTGACGTAGAGGGTGCTTCCGTCGGGCGTGACTGCCACCCAGATCGGGTAGCCGAATCCGGTGATCGGCGTGGCGGTGGTGTTATCGGCGGTGTCGATGACCCGCACCGTTCCGTCGCCGGCGTTGGCGACGTAGAGGGTGGAACCGTCGGGCGTGAGTGCCACCCCGTACGGGTTGCTGAATCCGGTGATGGTGGTGCGGGTGGTGTTGTCGGCGGTGTTGATGACCGACACGGTGTTGGTGTCGTAGTTGCTGACGTAGAGGGTGGATCCGTCTGGGCTTATCGCCAGTCCGCCGGGGGCATGTAGGCCAGTGATGGTGGTGCGGGTGGTGTTGTTGGCGGTGTTGATGACCGACACGGTGTTGGTGTCGTAGTTGCTGACGTAGAGGGTGGATCCGTCTGGGCTTAACGCCAATGCGACCGGGCCCATGAGGCCGGTGATGGTGGCGCGGGTGGTGTTGTCGGCGGTGTTGATGACCGACACGGTGGTGTTCTCGCGGTTCGCGACGTAGAGGGTCGATCCATCTGGGCTTAACGCCAATCCGGCCGGCTTTCTGAAGCCGGCGATGGTGGTGCGGGTGGTGTAGTCGGCGGTGTTGATCACCGACACGGTGGTGCCGCCGTAGTTGGGGATGTAGAGGATGGAGCCGTCGGCGCTGATCGCCATACCGAAGGGGATGTTTAGGCCGCTGATCGGGGTAGTGGTGGGTTGTGTGTTGACAAGTTTCACGGTGACGGTGACGGTGGCCGGGCTGCTTGTGGCGCCGGCGGTGTCGCTGACTTTGTAGGTGAAGGTATCGGTGCCGGTGAAGTCGGTGGAAGGGGTGTAGGTGTAGCTGCCGTCTCCGTTGCTGGTCAGGGAGCCGTGGTTTGGCTGAGTGACCGCGACCACGGTCAGGGGATCGCTGTCGGGGTCGCTGTCGTTACCCAGAAGCTGGGCCGCGGTAATGATGCGCGCGGTGTTCTGGTTGGTCTTGAAGGCGTCGTTGGTGGCGGTGGGGGCGTTGTTTTTGGCGGTCACGGTGAAGACAACGGAAGTCGTGGCAATGGCGCCGTAGGCGTCGGTGGCGTTGAAGGTGATGATGTCGCTGCCGCCGGTATGGGCGAAGGATGCCGCGGGTGTGTAGGTGTAAGTGCCGTCGGAGTTGGTGACGAGGGTGCCATGGGCGGGTCCGGCGGTGACAGCGACGGTGACGGTGTCGCCGTCGGGGTCGGTTGCGGTGGGGGTGATGACGCGGGTGCCGGTGGTGGGGTCGGCGTCGCCGACGGTAGCGCTGAGGACGGGCGCGTGGTTGACCGGTCCGACAGCGACGGCGACGGTGGCCGATTGCCAGTACGGCGCTGCGTTGCGCAGGATTCCGATCTTGGTCAGGGCGTCGGTGACTGCGTGGACCAATCCGGTGAGCGGGTCGAAGTGGAACGGATTGAGCGAATCGTCGGTCGCGGTGATGGTGAACGAATCCACGCCGCCGGCGTGGGCGTAAGCGGCGTCGGGGGTGTAGGTGTAGGAGCCGTCGGCGTCGACGGCGACCGTGCCGTGGACGGGCTTGCCCGCCACCACGTACGTGACCGCGTCGCCGTCCGCGTCATAGCTCGTGACGCTGCCCTTGATCACCCCGGTTTCGGGGTCTTTGGTGTATGTCTGAGCCGTCACGGTGGGCGTGGAGTTGAAGAAGGTGTAGTGGAACCGTCGTACACCGACCCAGGCGCCGGCGATGAAATCTGGAACGGGAGTGTCGGGGATGGGAGCGGTCGGGACGAGCGCGCCCAACCCCACCCATTTCAGGGTGTCGGTGAAGATTGCCCGTACCGTCACCGGTGCGGTCACCGGGGCCGGGTATTGGCTTGACTGGATTGCCACTGTCGCTTTCGAGGCCTCATCCGATACCGCAGTTGAGGTCGGTATCGGGGTTGAGGTGGCGTCTGCCGCGGATCGTGTTGTCGGCGAGGTTGTTTCGGTCTCAGAGCTGTTGGGGTCTGGGGTCCGTGCCGTCACCGCCGCAGTCGCCGTCGGCTTGGATTGCGTGATGGCCGCACGATTCGGCGAACCGGTCTTTCTGGCGGTGGCCTTGGGCCCGGTGCTGTGGGCGCGGGTCGCACCGGTGGTGCGGTGCGAATCCGCGGAATTGGCGCCCGGCGTGGCGGGCGACGGCGAAGCCCCGTCATCGGCGATCGCGACTCCCGGCGTGGCCAGCAACGCCGCACTCACTGCCGTCGCGGCAGCGCCCGCCTGAAGCCAGCGCAGCACCGGCAATTCCCGCTGCTGTTGACGCCGCCGCTTGACCTGCTGATACTTCCCCGACGATTCGGCCATGATTCCCAACGACGACTCGATTATTGTTGCCCGATCACAATATGACGGTATTGTTAGCCAATCACAATACGACGCGCCTCATGGAGGGTTTGCGTGATTTCGCAAAGATATTCATCGAGTGTTTGGGCTGGTTCTCGGTGATGTCGCTGTGGATCGTGGCTTCCGGTGGTGTGCCAACCTGATGAAGCCCGGGCGGCGTGCAACTTTGCTCGGGTCAGAGCCAGTGATTGCGGCGGAAGTTGCGGTACAGGAAGCTACAGATGCCGACCATCGTCAGCACCACCATGGGATAGCCCCAGCGCCAATGCAATTCGGGCATGTCGTCGAAGTTCATGCCGTAGATCCCGGCGATCATCGTCGGCACGGCCGCCATGGCTGCCCACGCGGTGATCTTGCGCATGTCGGTGTTCTGCTGCATACCGACCTTGGCCAGCGCGGCCTGCACCAGAGATGACAGCATCTCGTCGTAGCTGGCGATCCGGTCGGCGGCCTGGGACTGATGGTCCAGGACGTCGCGCATGTAACGCAGCAGCTCCTTGGTCATCAGGTCCTTGTAGTCGGTGTTGAACCGCCCCAGCGCGACGGTGAGCGGCGATACCGCCCTTCGTAATTCGACGACCTCACGCTTGAGCATGTAGATCGGCTCGATGTCGGTCTTGCTCAACGGGGAGAAGGTCTCGGACTCGACGGTGTCGATATCGCACTCCATCAACTCGCTGACCTCGCGGTAGGTATCGACCACGTGATCGGCGATCGCATGCATCACCCCGTAGGGGCCCAGTGCCAGCTGCTGGTGTTCCTCCTCCAGTTGCCGGCGAAGGCCGGCCAGGCCGGTGTGGTCGCCGTGGCGCACCGTCACCACGAAGTCCGATCCGACGAAGACCATGATCTCGCCGGTCTCCACGATCTCGCGGGCCAGCGCCACCGACTCGTGCGGGACGTAGTTCACGGTCTTGAGGACGAGGAAGAGCGTGTCGTCGTAGCGCTCGACCTTCGGGCGCTGGTGGGCGTGCACCGCGTCTTCGACCGCCAGTGGATGCAGTCCGAAGACCTCGGCCACCGACTGCATCTGATGCTCGTCGGGTTCGTGCAGCCCGATCCACACGAACGCCGTCTGTCCCTCCGCCTCGAGTTCGTGCACCCTCTCCAGGGCGGCGGCGTGGGTGTACTTTCCCGGCATTCGAGCGCCCTCGATATAGACGGCGCAGTCGACCATCGCCCGGGCCACCGGGACGTGGATGCGCTTGGCGTCGACGTCTGGGCTCGGCGGGGTGCGTGTCACGCCGAGCATCGAGGGCGGCCGGGCTCGAAACGACGCCATGGTCGGGCCTCCCCTCACGCGCGGTACGGCCCAAGTGGACCCGAGCAGAAATCGTACGCGCCGGTAGTTCGGCGGGCGTCCTTCGATGACACCGAACCTCATTCTTCGTCGACGGCGGGGCGAGTACCCTGACGCCGTGACCGAAACGGTGCCTACCCCCCGACTCGTCATCGATGACGAGGAAATCTTTGCCGCTCACGTGGGCGGCAAGCTCTCTGTCGAGCTGAAGTCGCCGCTGGACAGCAAGCGTGCCCTATCGATCGCCTACACCCCGGGCGTGGCCCAGGTCAGTCGCGCTATCGCGGCCGACCACACCCTGGCCGCCCGGTATACCTGGGCCAACCGCCTGGTCGCGGTGATCAGCGACGGCACCGCGGTGCTCGGCCTGGGTGACATCGGTCCGGCGGCGTCGCTGCCGGTGATGGAGGGTAAGGCCGCGCTGTTCAAGACCTTCGGCGGGCTGGACTCCATCCCGATCGTGCTCGACACCAAGGATCCCGACGAGATCGTCGAGACCGTGATCCGGCTGCGGCCGACCTTCGGCGCGGTCAACCTCGAGGACATCTCCGCACCCCGCTGCTTCGAGATCGAACGGCGGCTGATCGAGGCGCTGGACTGCCCGGTCATGCACGACGACCAGCACGGCACCGCAATCGTGGTGCTGGCCGCGCTGATGGGCGCGGCCAAGGTGCTCGACCGGGACATGAGCACGCTGAAGGTGGTGATCTCGGGGGCCGGAGCCGCCGGCATCGCGTGCGCGAACATCCTGCTGGCCAGCGGTATCACCCACATCACCGTGCTGGACTCCCAGGGCATCGTGCACACCGGGCGTGACGACCTCAACCCGTTCAAGGCCGAGCTGGCCCAGCGGACGAACCCGGCTGCGCTGTCCGGTGGCATGATCGAGGCGCTCGCCGGTGCGGACGTGTTCATGGGGGTGTCCGCCGGGGTCGTGCCCGAGGAACTGATCGCGACGATGGCCCCGGGCGGCATCGTGTTCGCGATGTCCAACCCCGACCCCGAGATTCATCCCGAGGTGGCCAAGAAGTACGCCGCGATCGTCGCAACCGGGCGAAGCGACTTCCCGAACCAGATCAACAACGTGCTCGCGTTCCCCGGTGTGTTCCGCGGGGCGCTCGACGCCGGTGCACGCCGCATCACCGAGAAGATGAAAGTGGCTGCCGCCGAGGCCATCTTCTCCGTCGTCGGCGACGATCTGGCACCCGACTACATTGTGCCGAGCCCGCTGGATCCCCGCGTCGGGCCCGCCGTCGCGGCCGCGGTGGGTGCAGCGTCCGGAACGGATTGAGCGCGAAAATCTTTCAGCGGCTAGCGCTGGTTCTGCTGGCGCTTGCGCTGGCGGCCTGCGGTAGTGCACCGCCGGGTCCTTCGCTGGCGGTGGGCACCACGGCTGATCCGCAGGCCAACCTGTTGGCCCAGGTGTACGCCGCCGCGTTGCGCTCCTACGGGACCGGCGCGCACGTCGAAGTCGTCGCCGACCCGTTGGCGGCGTTGGATTCCGGCGCGGTCAGCGTCGTCCCCGGCTTCACCGGGCGGCTGTTGCAGACGTTCGCACCCGGCTCGGCGGCACGCTCGGATGCGCAGGTGTACCGAGCGATGATCGGGGCTCTACCGGAGGGTCTGGCCGCCGGTGACTACGCCACCTCCGCTGAGGACAAACCCGCCCTGGCGGTCACCGATGCCACCGCGACGGCGTGGGGCAGCCGCGATCTGGCCGCCCTGGTGAAGCACTGCGCGGGGCTGACGCTCGCTGCGGTGGCCGGGGTTCGCGGGCTGCCGACGGTGGTCGGCACCTGCACGCTGCCGCCGGCACGCGAATTCCCCGATGCCGCAGCCATGTTCGAGGCGCTGCGTACAGGCGCGGTCGCGGCGGCGTGGACCGGCACCGCCGATGCTGGTGTCCCCAGTGATGTCGCGGTTCTCGCCGACCGCAAGCCGATGCTGGTGCAGGCCGAGAACGTCGTGCCGCTGTATCGGCGCAACGAACTCGACCAGCAGCAGCTGCGGGCGATCAACGAGGTCGCAGGGGTGCTCGACACCGGATCGCTGGCCGACATGCGCCGCCAGGTCGCCGAGGGCGGCGATCCGCGGTCGGTGGCCGAGAAGTGGCTCTCGGCGAATCCGCTGGGACGCTAACGCATCGGCGGCGACAGCCGCGGCAGCACCGTGGAGAACAACCGCTGGTAACCCGAGCCGGTCACACGCACGATCGCGTCCAGGATCTTGGCGTCGGCGCCGACGAGCACGCGGGCCCGGTTCTTGGCGACGCCGTCGAGGATGATCTGGGCGGCGCGCTCGGGAGAGGTCCGGGCCAGCTTGGTGTCGAAGGCCTCGGCCAGTTCGTTCTTGTCCAGACCTTCTGCAGCGGTGGCATTGCGGGCGATCGCGGTCTTGATGCCGCCCGGGTGCACGGTGGTCACCTTCACCGGATGCTTGGCCAGGATCATCTCTTGGCGCAGCGCCTCGGTGAAGCCGCGCACCGCGAACTTCGCCGAGTTGTAGGCGGCCTGGCCGGGCACCGAGAACAGCCCGAAGATGCTGGAGATGTTGATGACGTGGCCGTCGCCGGATTCGATCAGGTAGGGCAGGAAGACCTTGGTGCCGTTCACGACACCCCAGAAGTCGACGTCCATCACCCGTTCGATGTCCTTGAACTGGCTGATCTCGACGTCGCCGGAGAACGCGATGCCCGCGTTGTTGTACACCTGGTTGACCTTGCCGAAGTGCTCCTTGACGCCGTCGGCGTAGGCGCTGAACGCCTCCCGCTCGGTGACGTTGAGGCGGTCGGCCTTGACGTTGACACCGATGGCCTTGAGGCGCTCCTCGGTGACGGCCAGACCGTCGGTATCGATATCGCAGATCGCTACGCTGGCACCCGATCGGCCCAGCTCAACGGCGAGTGCCTGGCCGATACCCGAACCGGCGCCGGTCACCACGGCTACCTTCCCAGCGAACCCCTGCATGAGTGCTCCTCTTGTTTGACGTGTGTCGAACGCGGCCCACGTTAGCGGGTATCCGGACCGCCGGTAACGGCGGGATGCCGATGAGCGATGCTGTGTGCATGAGGTTCCGCCGTATGACGACCGCCGGGCTGGCTGCCGGCCTGATCGCCGGTGCTGCGGCGTTCGCCGCGCCAGCGCACGCCGACACCACGACCGACGACTTCCTGGGCGCCCTGAGCGCTGCCGGTATCGACAACATCGATCCCGGGCAGGCGGTGGCCATGGGTCAGTCGATCTGCCCGCTGCTGGCCGAGCGCAGCCAGAACACCGCCGACATCGCCTCTACCGTGGCCGACCAGATCGGCCGGCCACTGGGTGCGGCCACGATGTTCACCGGCATCGCGGTGTCGTTCTTCTGCCCGCGCGCGGTGCAGGATCTGGCCAACGGGCAGTCGCCCATCCCGCTGCCGTTCCTCAACAACCTCGGCTTCTAGGGCGTCCAGCCCGCGAGTGGCCACTTACGTACGCAAACGCGCGCAATACGTGTCGTAACTGGCCAGTCGGCGCAGTCAGGCGGTCGCGGGAGCGTCGTAGAGCGCCAGTAGCTGGCCCCCCTCCACCAGTGCGCCGCCCAGCGGGTAGTGCGCCATCACCGTCAGCAGGAACCAGCCCGGCCCGAGCACGTCCTGGGCGTCGACGATGCCCGAGGACTCCTCGTCGATGGTGAACGGCGCGGTGGCGTTCACTCCGATGTCGCCGAAGCGGGTGGGGTCGTGGCGGGCCAGCAGCGTCAGCGTGTCGGTGGCGATGTCGTATTGCCAGATCTTGGCGTTGTGGGCCGCCCCGCCGGTGTCCTCCTGGAGCAGGATGCGGCCCGCGCGGTCGATCGTCAGGTTGTCGAGCATGTTCACCTTCGCCCCGCCCACGGTGTCCCCGTCGACGAGCAGGTCGATGGTTCCGCCGGCGTCCGGGTTGGCGATGTCGCTGAACGTCAGCCGCCATAGCCGGCTGCGGCCGACCTGGCCGCCCACGCCGTCGGAGACCTGGTCGAGGCGGTCGGTGGTCGCGAAGTAATACTCGTTGGGGTTCAACGGGTTCCAGGCGCCGTCCTCGGGCCGCGAGAAGCTGGTCGATGCGACTGAACTGAGGGTGAAGGCGGTGCCACTGGTGATGCCGGTCGATCGGGTGGCGGCGTCGGCGATCTCCGCAGCGTTTCCGGCCACCGTGACGAACTTGAGCACCCCGTTGGTCAGCCCCGCCTTGTCGGCTTCGGTCCCGCTGGATTGCTTGGTGCCCACGTAGACGGCCAGCGCGCCGGCCATCACCCCCGAGCCGCCGTCGTTGTTGCCGATGACGACGGTCTTGGCCTGGCTGAAGGGGTTGGCCAGCAGGTTCTCCCAGCTCGCAGTGCCGGTGAGCCCGGAGCCGTTGGTGGCCGGGCTGAAAGCGCCCAGAATGTAGCTCTTTCCGGCGTCAGGACCGGAGGCCACGGTGGCCACCGCCCGCCCGGAACCGCCCTCCTCGCCGGTGAGGAAGATCCTCGCGGTGCTGCCCAGCCCGTTGTCGGAGTAGGCCGAGACCGCGGCAAGGTCACCGGAGCAGAAGCGGTTGAACGCCACGATGCTGCTGGACAGGTCCGAACTCTGCGTGGCGGCGTTCCAGCCGAACACCTGCTGGATCAGGTCGGCCCCGGCCACGACGTCCAGCGTGGCCTTGTCGATGACGTAGCGGGAGATGAACGCCCCGGCGGCCCCGTGTGCGCGTACCGAGCCGGAGCCGGACGCCAGTTCATGATTCATCAGAAGCGTGAACGTGCCGTCGCTGTTGTCGAACAAGCCCAGGCCGTCGGGCGAGCCCACCATGGGGTAGGTGCCACTAGACGGTGAATCGCCAACGGTGAGAACACTTTTGACATTGACATCGGGTTTCACCGGAAGGATGTAGGCAGTCGTGTCCACCCCGGGGGTCACCGACACGGTGATGACCCGGGTGGTGGTGTGTCCAGCGGAGCCGATCAGGCCGAAGGTCAGCAGATTGATCAGGCCCATCAGACCGTGCAGGTGCAACCCGCTCTCAGCGTCACTGACGCGGACGGTGAACGTGTCGGTGGAGCTGAGTTGTTGGCTGGTGTAGGTGAAGTTCCCGGCGTTGTCGACGGCGATCTGGCCGCGGACCGGATCGCGCACCACGGTGTAGGTCAGGGAGTCGCCGTCGGGGTCGGTGGCATTCAGTGCCCCGTGGACGATGCCGTCGAGCCCGGGGGTGTCCTGGGTGGGCCTGAGCGTCGGGGCGCGGTTGAACAAGGCGGCCACGATCGGGTTCACCGACGCCGACCTCGCCGTGGAGGATTGGTGCACAACGGGTTTGGCGGCTCCCCGCGCTGACGTCGCGGTGCTGTGCCGGGCGGCGCTCGGCGTGGCGGGGGAGTGCTTGGCCTGGGGCCGCCCGGGATGGGCGGTCGACGACGCTGCGGTGTCGCCGTCGCCCGGCGCAGCCGACGCGACGCCGGCTGCTGGGAGGGCGGCCAGTGACATCCCCGCAATGACGAGGGATGCCGCGGCCGCCCTGTTCACCCGAGGTCCGCGCTCACGCGGGCGCGCCTCACGCGAACGCCTCGTCGATGATCTCCTGCTGCTCGACGGCGTGCACCTTCGACGACCCGGACGATGGCGCCGACATGGCTCGTCGTGAGATCCGCTTGATCCCGGTCAACTTCTCCGGCAACAACTCCGGCAGCGTGAGGCCGAATGTCGGCCAGGCACCCTGGTTGGCCGGCTCCTCCTGTACCCAGAAGAACTGCTGGGCGTTGGGATAGCTGTCCAAGGTGTTGGACAGCCGCCGCTTGGGCAGCGGCGCCAGCTGCTCGACGCGCACGATCGCGACGTCCTCGCGCTTGTCCTTGTCCTTGCGGGCAGCCAGCTCGTAGTAGATCTTGCCGCTGGTCAACAGGATTCGGGTGACCTTGCTGCGGTCGCCCTCGCCGTCGGTGTAGGTCGGCTCCTCCATGATCGACCGGAACTTCTGCTCGGTGAAGTCGCGGATATCGCTGACCGCGGCCTTGTTGCGCAGCATCGACTTCGGCGTGAACACGATCAGCGGCCGGTGCACTCCGTCGAGGCCGTGCCTGCGCAGCAGATGGAAGTAGTTCGCCGGGGTTGACGGCATGGCGATCGTCATCGAGCCTTCGGCCCACAGTTGCAAGAACCGCTCGATCCGGCCCGAGGTGTGATCAGGTCCCTGACCCTCGTGGCCGTGCGGCAGCAGCAGCACCACGTCGGACAACTGACCCCACTTGGCCTCACCGGAGCTGATGAATTCGTCGATGATCGACTGCGCGCCGTTGACGAAGTCGCCGAACTGCGCCTCCCACAACACCAATGCGTCCGGGTTGCCGACGGAATAGCCGTATTCGAAGCCCACGGCCGCATACTCCGAGAGCGCCGAGTCATAGATCAGCAACCGGCCGCCGGTCGGCGTGCCGTCCTGGTTGATGGTCAGCAGGTCCAGCGGGGTGAACTCCTCGCCGGACTTGCGGTCGATCACCACCGCGTGGCGCTGGGTGAAGGTGCCACGCCGGGTGTCTTGACCGGTGAACCGGATCAGCTTGCCCTCGGCCAGGAAGGTGCCCAAGGCCAGCAGCTCGCCGAACGCCCAGTCCACCTTGCCCTCGTAGGCCATCTCGCGGCGCTTCTCCAGCACCGGCTTGACCCGGGGATGCACCGAAAAGCCTTCGGGGAAGGCCAGATGCGCATCGCCGATGCGGGCCAGCAGCGACTTGTCCACCGCGGTGGTCATCCCGCGCGGGATCATCTGGTCGGCTTCCACCGACTCGCTGGGCTCGATGTCGACCTTCTCCAGCTCGCGGACCTCGTTGAAGACGCGCTCGAGCTGGCCCTGGTAGTCGCGCAGCGCGTCCTCGGCCTCTTTCATCGAGATGTCACCGCGGCCGATCAGGGCCTCGGTGTAGGTCTTGCGGACACCGCGCTTGGTGTCGATGACGTCGTACATGTAGGGCTGCGTCATCGACGGGTCGTCACCCTCGTTGTGCCCGCGGCGGCGGTAGCACAGCATGTCGATGATGACGTCCTTCTTGAACTTCTGCCGGAAGTCGACCGCCAGCCGCGACACCCACACACAGGCCTCGGGGTCGTCGCCGTTGACGTGGAAGATCGGTGCGCCAATCATTTTCGCGACGTCGGTGCAGTACTCGCTGGAGCGCGAGTCGTGCGGCGAGGTCGTGAATCCGATCTGGTTGTTGACGACGATGTGGATCGTGCCGCCCGTGCGGTAACCCCGCAGCAGCGCCAGGTTCAGCGTCTCGGCCACCACACCCTGCCCGGCGAACGCGGCGTCGCCGTGCAGCATCAGCGGCATCACCGTGAATGCCTTGGAGTTCTCGGCGTCGCCGGCAGACTGCTCTTCGAGCAGGTCCTGCTTGGCGCGCACCAGACCCTCGAGCACCGGGTCGACGGCCTCGAGGTGCGACGGGTTGGCCGTCAGCGACACCTGAATGTCGTTCTCGCCGAACATCTGGATGTAGTTGCCGGTGGCCCCGAGGTGGTACTTGACGTCACCGGAGCCGTGCGCCTGCGACGGGTTGAGGTTGCCCTCGAACTCGCTGAAGATCTGCGAGTAGGGCTTGCCGACGATGTTGGCCAGCACGTTGAGCCGACCGCGGTGCGGCATGCCGATGACGACCTCGTCGAGCGCGTGCTCGGCCGCCTGGTCGATCACCGCGTCCATCATCGGGATGACGGTCTCCGCACCTTCCAGCGAGAAGCGTTTCTGCCCAACATATTTCGTCTGAAGGAACGTCTCGAACGCCTCGGCGGCGTTGAGCTTGCTCAGGATGTACTTCTGCTGGGCGACGGTCGGCTTGTCGTGTTTGACCTCGATGCGCTCCTGCAGCCACTTCTGCTGCTCGGGCTCGAGGATGTGGGTGTACTCCACCCCGATGTGCCGGCAGTATGCGTCGCGCAGCAGGCCGAGCACGTCGCGCAGCTTCTTGGTTTCCTTGCCGGCGAAGCCTTCGACCTTGAACACCCGGTCGAGGTCCCACAGCGTCAGCCCATGGGTGTTGACGTCGAGGTCGGGGTGGCTGCGGAACCGGGTCTTGTCCAGCCGCAGCGGGTCGATGTCGGCCATCAGGTGGCCACGGTTGCGGTAGGCGGCGATCAGCTCCAGCACCCGGGCGTTCTTGTCGACGATCGGGTCGGGATTGTCGGTGTGCCAGCGCACCGGCTCATACGGGATGCCGAGTTCGAAGAAGATCTCGTCGTAGAAGTCATCAGACAGCAGTAGCTCGTGGATGGTCCGCAGGAAGTCGCCGGATTCCGCGCCCTGGATGATGCGGTGGTCGTAGGTCGATGTCAGCGTGATCAGCTTGCCGATTCCGATTTCGGCGATGCGCTCCTCGCTGGCGCCCTGGAATTCCGCCGGGTACTCCATCGCGCCGGCGCCGATGATCGCGCCCTGGCCGGACATCAACCGCGGCACCGAGTGCACGGTCCCGATGGTGCCGGGGTTGGTCAGCGAGATCGTCACACCGGCGAAGTCCTCGGCGGTGAGCTTGCCGTCGCGGGCGCGGCGCACGATGTCCTCGTAGGCGGCGATGAACTGACCGAACCGCATGGTCTCGCAGTTCTTGATGGCCGCCACGACCAGCTGCCGGCCGTTCTTCGTCTGCAGGTCGATGGCCAGGCCCAGATTGGTATGCGCCGGGGTGATGGCGTTGGGCTTGCCGTCGATCTCGGCGTAGTGCCGGTTGAGGTTGGGGAACTTCTTGACCGCCTGCACGATGGCGTAGCCCAGCAGGTGGGTGAACGAGACCTTGCCGCCGCGGGTGCGCTTGAGGTGGTTGTTGACGACGATGCGGTTATCGATCATCAACTTGGCCGGGATGGCCCGCACGCTGGTCGCGGTCGGGATCTCCAGCGAGGTGTTCATGTTCTTGACGACGGCCGCGGCGGCGCCGCGCAGCACCTGCGTCTCGGCGTCGGAGGCCACGGCGGGTCCGGCCGGCTTGGGTGCGGCCGGCTTCTCCGGTGCCTTGGCTGCCGGCGCGGGCGCCGCAGCAGGGGCGGGAGTGGGCGCTGGCGCGGGGGCGGATGCGGGGGCCGCAGCCGCCGGGGGTGGGGCCGGAGCGGGTTCCGCGGGTGCGGCCGGGGCGGCCTTGCCGTTACCCACCGACTCGGTCGTGGGTTCCGGGCTGTAGTCGACGAGGAACTCGTGCCAACTCGGGTCGACCGAGGACGGGTCGTCGCGGAACTTGCGGTACATCTCCTCGACCAGCCACTCGTTCTGGCCGAATGGTGAACTCGTACTGCTCACGGCAGTTACTCGCCTCGATTCCTGTCGTCCGGGCCAGCCGCGCTCCGACGGTTCGCCCCACTGTTGTGCCCGACTGAACGTCGCCTAAAAGGCTAACGCGTCTTCGGTGTTCCCGGAGCACGTCACGGTCATGCCCGGACGCGGTGCGGCAACCGGCACCAGTCCGTCGGTGAACGGTTACCTCCCGGCTACCTTTCGTCAGCCACCGCGGGCAGCAGATGCAGGGTGACCGGCCAGCGCGCGGGGGCGGGGCCGAACGCGGTGCGGGCGTTGTTGACGATCTTCTTGCCCATCATGCGGTTGCCGCCGCCACCTACCGCGGCACCGATGCCGACGGGGAGCATCTTGCCCAGCGCCATCGCGCTGCGCTTGATGGTGAAACGCTTGACGAAATAGCGCATCAGTCGCGTGTTGAGCTGCGACACCAGCGGCAGCGGCAGCATCTCGGCGCCCTCGGCCAGCCACGCGCCGTTGGTGCGGCCCGGGCCCACCAGCTCGGCGATCGCGCCCTTGCTGTCCTCGCCGACGAGGACGGCCAGCACCAGCGCCTGGCGTCGTTCGCGCTCCTCGAGTGGGATGCCGTGCACCTCGGCCACGGCCAGCACGAACACCGCGGTGGCCTCGAGGAACACCAGCGTCTCGCCGGCCACCGCCGACAGAGCTGCCAGTGTTCCGATCCCCGGGAAGGCGGCAGCCGAGCCGACCGCGGCGCCGCTGGCCATCACCCCGGCCAGGTAGCGCTTCTCGAGCTTGGTGACGATCTCGGCGGGCGTGGCCGCGGGATTGAGTCGGCGCAGCCGCGCGACGTAGGCCTTGACCGCGGGTGCCTGCGCTCGGGTGCCGCGTTCGAGGATCTGGGAGAGCACCCGGGCCGACATCGCCGGATCGTCATCGATCTGGGCCGGCAGGTTCTCCGGTGACGTGCCCCGTCGGCGCAGTTTCATGCGGGTGCCTTCCTGTCGGGGCCTGATGTCACCGGCCGGGCGGCTCTGTGGCGTGACCATCAGGCTAACGAACGAGCGCGCCGAAAACGTGCCCTGCGGTGATCCCCGTCACCACTGCGGTCAATCGGCGCAGGAGGAACAAATATTCGGAGGGCGGCGCTGTCGATGAGCATGGCAACATCCCGGACAGTGACCACCACGCGCAAGTCGCCTGCCGCCGCATCCCCGGCGGTGCCCAGCCGGCTCCGGATGATCGTGATCCTGGGTGCGCTGGTGGCGCTGGGTCCGCTGACCATCGACATGTACCTGCCCGCGTTGCCGCGGATCGCCCAGGAACTCGGGGTGTCCTCGTCGGTGGCGCAGTTGACGCTGACCGGCACGCTGGCCGGCCTGGCGCTCGGGCAGCTCATCGTCGGCCCGCTGTCGGATTCGCTGGGCAGGCGCCGGCCGCTGATCGCCGGAATCGGGGTGCACATGGTGGCCTCGCTGATGTGCTTGCTGGCCCCCAACATGGCGGTGCTCGGTATCGCCCGCGGCTTGCAGGGGATGGGTGCGGCCGCGGCGATGGTGGTGGCGGTCGCCGTGGTGGGCGATCTGTTCACCGACTCGGTGGCGGCCACGGTCATGTCCCGGCTGATGCTGGTGCTCGGTGTGGCCCCCGTGCTGGCCCCGTCGCTGGGCGCGGCGGTGCTGCTGCACGCCAGCTGGCATTGGGTGTTCGCGGCGCTGATCGTGTTGGCCGCGGGACTTCTCGTGATGGCGGTGCTGGCGTTGCCCGAGACGCTGCCGCCGTCGCACCGCCGCCCCCTGGCGCTGCGCTCGATCCTGGCCACCTACGCCGAGCTGTTCCGTGATCTGCGGTTCGTGATCCTGGTTCTGGTCGGGGCGCTGGGCATGTCGGGTCTGTTCGCCTACATCTCGGCGGCGCCCTTCGTGCTGCTGGGCCGGCACGGCCTGGACCAGCAGAGCTTCGCGCTGATCTTCGGTGCGGGCGCGATCGCGCTCATCGGCGCGACCCAGTTCAACGTGGTGCTGCTGCGCCGGTTCACCCCGCAGCGCATCATGGTCGCCGCGCTGATGGCCGCGACGCTGGGCGGTGCGGTGTTCATCGCCCTGGCGGCCACCCACACCGGCGGCGTGGCCGGATTCGTGGTGCCGGTGTGGACCGTGTTGGGGATGCTCGGCTTCGTCATCCCCAACGCGCCCGCCGTAGCGCTGTCACGGCACCCCGACGCCGCGGGCACCGCCGCCGCGCTGCTGGGCGCGGCGCAGTTCGGCGTGGGAGCGGTCATCGCGCCGGTGGTCGGTCTGCTGGGCAACGACGAGATCGCGCTGGCGGTGGTGATGACCGCCGGTGTGTCGATCGCCCTGGCGGCGCTACTCCTCGCCGGCACCGGTTCCGCCGAGGACGGCGCTTAGCCCGCCGAGCTGTTCTCGGCGTAGCGCAGCACCGCCGCCACCCCGTCGGCCGGGTTCAGTCGCTCGTCGGTGCGCACCAGCGCGGCGCCCGTCGCCACCGCCAGCAGCGGCAGTGCCTCGTCGGCGCGCAGCGTCCGCTCGGGTGCGCCGCCCAGGCCCGAGAGCGTGTCGGCGTCCGGCGCCACCATCGCCAGATCGGTGTCGGCGACCACGGTCGCGTCGCCGATCTCGCCGATGATCAGGGTGTCTACCGCGCCGTCGCGTAGTGCGGCCGTCACGTCGGCCAGGCCTTCGACGGCCAGCCCGGTACCTTGGCCGGCCGCGAAGCGTGCGGCGGCGTCGTCGATGGTGGCCAAACGGCGCTTGAGGAATTCCTGACCGATCTCGTGGTGCACCTCGGCCTGGTCGGTCCCCGCGGCGCGGCCGCCGCCCTGCAGTTGGACCACCTTGTCGGCGGCCCGCTCGGGCAGCGCCGAGGCCAGCTCGGCGCGTGCGCCCGCCTCACCCTCGATGAACACCAGCTCGGCGCCGGCGTCGTCGACCAGGTGGGTGACGCGGTCGGCGACCGCGCGAATGTTCTTGCGGACGGCTTCCTCGACCCGGCCCTGCGCGGTGCCGTATTCGTGGTGCTCGGCCGATTTGGCCTTGTGCACCGGCCGGCCCTCGCCGTCGACGCTCTCGTCGCTCACCCGGCCGGCGCTGTGCACGGTGATGTCGGCACCGGTGTGGTCGACGGAGACCACCAGATAGTTCGTGTGCAGCAGACCGTGCTCGACGATCGGGATCAGATAGGGCAACTCCGACACCCGCAGGATCGTGGTGGTCGGTGGCCGGATCAGATGCTCGTCGGTGACGATCGCGTCGCCCGCGGCGATCACCGCGCGGCCGCTACGCCCGACCGGCGGGTGTGCACTGCGCACTGCGGCGTCGATGGCCTCGATCACCGGGGTGTCGACGGACTGCTCCTCGAGGTGCTTACGCACATCGCGCAGCCGGGCGTCGAGTTGGGCGGCGGCGTCCTGGGTGTCGTGTGAGTCGTCGAAATAAAGCGACACGAAAGGGCCTTTCGCGTCCACCAACGAGCGAAAACGTTCCGAAAGCATTGCTTCTCCTCAGCTGTGTTGTCGGTCCGGTGTCGGTTCTCCACGGGGACCAGATCCCCCGACAGCTGTCCATTCCCAACCTACGCCGGGCCACCGCCGTGGCGTGGTCACAGCGGCGGTCGATAGTCTCGTTCGGGCATCGCAGTTGGTTGGTAGCGAAGAGACCCTGTGACGACGACGACGTCAGCCAGGGGCCCGATCCCCGTCGCGCGGAGCCGGAACGAGGTGTGTGGAGATGACCAGGAGCATGGCCGGCGAGCAGCCGGACGTGGACTTGGCCGAGCCGCCCGGGGCGCCGATCAATCCGTGGAACGCGCTGTGGGCCATGATGGTCGGCTTCTTCATGATCCTGGTCGACTCGACGATCGTGGCGGTCGCCAACCCCAGCATCATGGACGCGCTGGAGATCACCGACTACGACACCGTCATCTGGGTGACCAGCTCCTACCTGCTGGCCTACGCGGTGCCCCTGCTACTGGCCGGCCGCCTCGGTGACCGCTACGGACCGAAGAACCTCTATCTGGTCGGGCTGGCCCTGTTCACGGTGTCGTCGCTGTGGTGCGGCCTGTCCGGGTCCATCGACGCGCTGATCACCGCGCGCGCCGTCCAGGGTCTGGGCGCGGCGTTGCTGACGCCGCAGACGTTGTCGACCATCACCCGGATTTTCCCGGCGCAGCGCCGCGGCGTCGCGATGAGCGTGTGGGGCGCCACCGCCGGGGTGGCGACCCTGGTCGGCCCGCTGGCCGGTGGCGTGATCGTCGACCACCTCGGCTGGGAGTGGATCTTCTTCGTCAACGTGCCGGTCGGCCTCATCGGCCTGGCGCTGGCGGTGTGGCTGGTGCCCGCGTTGCCGACCAACAAGCAGCGCTTCGATCTGCTCGGTGTCGCGCTGTCCGGGATCGGCATGTTCCTGGTGGTGTTCGGGCTCCAGGAAGGCCAGAGCCACCACTGGGCGGCCTGGATCTGGGCTGTCATCGTGGCAGGAATCGGGTTCTTCGTCGCGTTCGTCTACTGGCAGTCGGTCAACCGCAACGATCCGCTGATTCCGCTGGAGATCTTCGCCGACCGCGACTTCAGCCTGTCCAACCTCGGCGTCGCCGTCATCGGTTTCGTGGTCACCGCGATGGTGCTGCCGGTGATGTTCTACGCCCAGGTGGTGTGCGGGCTGACGCCCACCCGTTCGGCGCTTCTGGTCGCGCCGATGGCGGTGACCAGCGGTGTGCTGGCGCCGTTCGTCGGCCGCATCGTGGACAACACCCATCCGCGTTCGATCATCGGTTTCGGGTTCTCCGTGGTGGCGATCGCATTGACCTGGCTGTCGATCGAGATGACGCCGTCGACCCCGATCTGGCGGCTGGTGCTGCCGTTGACGGCGATGGGCGTGGGGATGGCGTTCATCTGGGCGCCGCTGGCCACCACCGCGACCCGCAACTTGCCGCCGCGGCTGGCCGGGGCCGGCTCCGGGGTGTACAACGCGACGCGGCAGGTCGGCTCGGTACTGGGCAGCGCAGGCATGGCGGCACTGATGGCGGCCCGGATCAACGACGAGTTGCCTGCCGCTCCCGCCGGTGCCCCGCCGGGTGAGCTGGCGGTCCTCAAGCTGCCGTCGTTCCTGCACGAGCCGTTCGCCGCGGCGCTGTCGCAGTCGACGCTGTTGCCGGCGTTCGTGGCGCTGTTCGGGATCATCGCGGCCCTGTTCATGCTCGGTGGCGCCCCGCGGCGCATCGCCGGCCCCAGCCACTCCGGTGCCGACGAGGTGACCGACCGGATCCCGGCCTACTACGACGATGACGACTACCTCGAGTACGAGGTCGACCGGGAACCGGTGTTCACCCAGGTGCCCGAGGTGGTCGACGACGAAACCGAGCAGATCGTGTGGCAACGCCCGGTCGAGCCGCCGCATGTGCCCGTTGTTGAGCCGATCGGCTTCGCCCACAACGGCTTTCATGTCGACGAGGATCACTTCGCACCGCTGGACGGCGTACGCTCCACGTTCGCCGAGGTGTTCGCCGACGACGACGAGCCGGCGACGATCGCCGAGGACGCGCGGCTGTGGACGGTGCCGGAGACCGCCGCGACCCCGGAATCGGACTCGCTGTCGCGCCATCGCCTCAGTGACGTCGGTGAACCGCCCCGCGCCCGGCATTACCGGGAGGATTCCGGCGATACCGAGACGCACGGGCGCCATTCCCTGCGCGACTGACGGGTCTGTCAATTTCGCGTTTTCGGGTGCTCGCGGGCCGTTAGCCTGACGCCAGCATTGTGGGATCGGTAGTGCCGAGGACTGCCTTGACTGCTGATCGCAAGGGTGCCTGCCCGAGGATCGAAATGAGTGCCGCCATGAACCGCTTTCCCTACCTGCGAGTCGGTGTCGCTGTGCTCGCAGCGGCCGGGCTGGCCGGGTGCTCGCCGTCGGGTGGCCGTCCCACCGCTGAGACCGCATCGAGCACGCCGTCGACGGTCGCCGCCACCACTGCCACGACCGCCACGTCGGCTGCCGGCTCCGCAGCCGAGGGTGGGGTCACGGACGTGCCGTGGCCGCAGGTCGGGCCGGGCTGGGTGCTGGCGCAGTGGAGTGCGTCGCAGGACGCCGGTGCGACACTGTATTTGGTGGATCCGGCGGCGCACCGCTACGCGATCACCACCTTTGAACCGGGCGCCAACGTCGAACTCGTCGACTGGTCCGGCGACGGCAGCCACGCACTGTTCGCCGCGGCGGCGGTCACGCCGTCCTCGGCGATCTCGGTCGACCTGCACACCGGTGCGCAGAGCACTGTCGCGCTGTCCGGTTTCCCGCGCTACACCCGACCCGACGGACTGGCGCTGCTGGTCTCGACGCACTTCAACGGCTCGAAGCCGGGTACCCTGAAAAGGGTTGACCTGCAGGGCAATCCGCAGCTCACCTACCCGACCGAGGATCTGGGCGGAGCAGGCCAGTTCAGCGGCGAATACGCGGCGTCGCCCGACGGCACGCAACTCGTACTGGGCACGGCCAACCTCGGCAACGAGCTCGTACCGAGGACCGACAACAGCCTGGTTGTGCTGGGCAACGACGGCACGGTGATCCGGCGGCTGGCGGCGCCGATGCCCGAAGCCATGTGCGCGCCGGTCAAATGGTGGACGCCGCAGACTCTTCTGGCCCAGTGCGTCGCCGAGAAAGGCTCGGCCAACCAGTTGTGGGAGGTGCCGCTGGACGGCGGCGCACCCACCGCGCTCACCGCGGTCAACTCCGCGCGGGGAGACGACCCCGCCTTCGGCGGTGATCTCGGGGACGTGGACGCCTGGAAGCTGCCCAGCGGCGTCTTCCTGCAGTCGCTGGGCGCGGGCTGCGACCAATTCCTGTCCCGGCTCGCCTCCGACGGACATGCCACCCGCGTGAAGGTTCCCGACGTGGCCGCCGGCGCCGCCGTGACCGGCGCGGCCAACGGCCACCTGGTTCTGCGCGATCAGAAGAACTGCCGCGGAACCACCTCGCTGGTGAGCTTCGACCCGGCGAGGAACACGGCGACCGTCCTGCTCGGCCCACCGGTCAACGGCGGATCGGTGAGCCAGTCGATGCTCTACCCGAGCGCGGACTCCTGAGCATGCGGCGGGCTGTGCTCGTCTGCGCGACGGTGGTGGCCGCGGTAGTCGGCTGCCCTGTGGCGCTGGCCGCCCCGCAGTGTGGTGGGTTCGGCGCCACACTCGACACCGGGCAGACGTGCCACCTGCACACCGCTGCAGCCGGCTACACGGTCGACATGCGTTTCCCGGCCGACTATCCCGATCCGCAGCCGCTGTTCGGCTACCTGGCCGCCCAGCGCGACCAGTTCCTCGACTATGTCCAGAGCGTCGCTGCGCCGGACCGGGCGGCGCCGTACGAACTGTCCGTCAGCAGCAAGGTCTACCGATCCGGGCCAACCGAGACGGGCACTGACAGCGTGGTGTTGTGGGTTGGCCAGGACGTCGGGGTACACCCGGTGACGTCGGTGAGGACCTTCACCTTCGACCTGGGCACCCGGCGTCCCGTCACGTTCGACACCCTGTTCCGGCCGGGGTCGGCACCGTTGGACGTCATCTATCCCGCGGTCCGCCGGGAGCTCCAGAAGGCCTGGGGTGCAGAGACTCTGGCGCCGCTGCGCGATGGCCTCGACCCGGCGACGTACCAGAACTTCGCGATCACCGACCAAGCCGTCGTCTTCTACTTCGACCAGGATCAGCTACTCGGCCAGAACGAGGGTCCACTGCAGGTCGTGGTGCCGCGCGAGGAGCTCGCCTCGCTGCTGGCGTGACGTCAGCTGACCGGCAGTAGGTCGGGGTAGTCGGTGCGCACCGGCCGGCCGTGGCTGAAGAACGTCTCGAACGATGTCACCACCGTGGCGCCGGCTCCGGCTGCCGCCAATGCCTGCGCCTTGAACATTCTTGCCGCCGAACTCAATTCATGGCGCACCTCGGCACCGCGGCTGCCCAGAGCAGGAACCCAGGGCGCACCCCAGAGGGTGACCTCGGTGCGCGATGACCGTAGCGCCGCACCCACCGCGTCGCGGACGCTGTCGTCGGCATTGCATAGCGGCCCGGACACTGCGAGAGCGCGGCCTGCCGGCCTGCCGTCGTAGAGGGAGTGCGCTGCCGCGGTGTGCACGCCCAGAATCCGCAGTGGGCCCGCGTCGACGCCGTCGGGCACCGCGACGGTGACCTCCCAGCCCGCCATCACCCGGTCGAAGAGCCAGCCGCCTGCGCCTGCCACCACGTCGGCGACATCGGTGCCAAGGACATCCAGCTCGTAGCGGGCACATCGTGGTGCCCGCTGGCTGCGGGTCGTGACGCCCTCGTCGAGGTCGAACACGTCAGCTCTCATGGACCCTCCATCGATCGGCGCACACGCGTCCAGCGTGACACTTCGGCGTCATTCTGTAAAGGTCAGGGTAGCGCAAAGAACCGCCGAAGCGCCTCGGCGTGCATGTCGAGCAGCCCTTCGGTGACCGACCACTGCGGGCACAGGGAGTCGAAACCGTGACAGGTCGCGCCGATGACGTGCACATCGGTGCGGACCCCGGCGCGCATCAACTCGCGGGCATAGTCGAGGGCTTCGTCGCGCAGTGGATCCAGCTCGGAGCAGGTGATGAATGTGCTTGGTGCACCGCCCAATCGGTGGTTGCGCGCCGGCACCGATGCGCCGGTCGACGCGGTGTCGCCGAGGTAGTAACGCCACATCAGTGCGGCTGCGGGTCCGTCGAATCCGGGGGTGGTGAGGAACTCCGCCTTGGCGGGGGTCGGACGGTCGTCGAGCACCGGCTGATGCAACAGCGCGCCGACGATGGGTACCGGGG
The DNA here is from genome assembly GCF_036023875.1 of Mycobacterium sp. NBC_00419. Taxonomy (NCBI): domain Bacteria; kingdom Bacillati; phylum Actinomycetota; class Actinomycetes; order Mycobacteriales; family Mycobacteriaceae; genus Mycobacterium; species Mycobacterium sp. NBC_00419. Next base: position 1,458,574 of record NZ_CP107931.1, on the reverse strand, counting down.
TGTGCTCGGAAATGCGCTGGGCCAGCCCTGCCGCCAGCGCCCCGCCCGCGCTGCTTCCCGCGACGGCCAGCCGGTCGCGGTCGCAGCCAAGGGCGTCGGCCTGGTCCCACGCCCAGTGCAGTACGGCGCCGGCGTCTTCGAGGGCGGCCGGGAAGGGATGCTCGGGAGCCAGGCGGTAGTCCACTGACAGCACAGTGCAGCCGGCGCGGCGGGCGAGCTCGACGCACTGGCGGTGGTCGGTGTCGAGGTTGCCCAGGACGAATGCCCCGGAGTGGCAATAGATCACCGCCGGTGACGGTGCGGGTGCGCCGCGATAGATGCGGACCGGGACCGGCGGCCCGCCGTCGCGCTGGGCCGCCGTGTCGCTGATCTGCACGCCGCTGGTGTCGACGGTCACGGCCGACTCGCGCCTGCGTTGGTTCAGTGAATTCCGCACGGCGGCAAGGGTGTCCAGCGACAAGTCGGTACGGGCAGCGGCGAACGGGTGCAGTGCGGGATCGAGCCTGCGGACGATCTCGGGGTCGGCCTGTGACGTCAGCCGATCTGCAGGCATTGACCACCGTCGACGACGAGTTCGGATCCGGTGATGAACGAAGCCGCGTCGGAGACCAGGAACGCCACCGCGTCGGCGATCTCGGCCGGTTTACCGAGGCGGCCGCTGTAGGCGCGGGCGGCCAGGCGTTCGCGGGCCGTCTCGTCGAGCATCGGCGTCTCGATCGGGCCGGGGAACACCGAGTTGACCCGGATACCGTCGCGGGCCAGTTCGGCGGCGGCGATCTGGGTCAGGCCGCGCAGCGCCCACTTGGACGAACCGTAGGCCGCGTGGAACGGGAACGGCCGGATGGCGCCGGTGCTACAGGTGTTGACGACGGCGGCACCCTCGGAGCTGCGCAGGTGCTCCAGGCACGCGGTGATGCCCAGGAACGGCCCCAAAGTGTTGACTCGCCAGGCGCGTTCGAATCCCTGCGCGCTCTCCTCGCCCAGCGGTGCACGGTGCAGCGCCCCGGCATTGTTGACCAGGACGTCGAGCCCGCCGAAGCGGTCGACCACTGCGGCGACGGCGGCAGCCCACTGCTGTTCGGAGGTCACGTCCAGCTCGACCGCCAGCACGTCGGGGTCCTCGGAGGTGAACTCGAGCAGGTCTGCGGCGCCGACCAGGAACCCGTCGGCGCGCAGCCGGGCGACGATGGCCGCACCCTGTCCGCGGGCCGCCCCTGTCACCAGGGCGACGCGCCGGCGGCTCACCGCGGCCCCGCAGCGTCATTGAGATGGGCAGCGGCTCCCCGGCGTAACGCCTGTGATTCGGCGGCAAGAGTGATCATCTGAAAGCCCAACGCGGCCAGCTCCTTTCCGGTCTTCCCGTCCCCGGCGTGGATACCCGCCACCACGTTCGCGGCGACGGCCGCCTGCTGCACCCTGGCCAGCGCGTCGCGCACCGTCGGGTCCGCGGTGGCACCCGCTACTCCGACGCCCAGCGAGATGGCAAGATCGGCCGGCCCGACATAGACACCGGAAAGTCCAGGCACCGAGCAGATCTCGGCCACAGCGTCGAGGCCGCGTGCGGTCTCGATCATGGCGAACACACTGACCCGCTCCTGCAGGGTGGCGGGATCGCGGCCGATATCGCTCCGCAGCGGCCCGTAGCTGCGCACGCCGGCGGGGGCGTAGCGGGTGGCTGCGACCGCGTCGGCAGCCTGTTGCGGGGTGTCGACCATCGCCACGATGATCGCGTCGGCTCCGGCGTCGAGCACCCGGCCGATCGGTGCGGGGTCGGCGGAGGGCAGCCGCACGGCGGTCGCGATCGGAACGTGCTCGATGCGGCGCAGCAGCACCGCCACGTCGGCGTCGTCGAGATAGCTGTGCTGCAGGTCGAATCCGATGTAGTCGTAACCCGCACCGGCGAATTCGCCCGGTCCGAGGAACGACGGCCCGGTGATCCAGCCGCCCCACACCTGCGCCTTGGCGGCCAGCGCCTGCTGCAGCCTGCTGCCGGTCACGCGTTCACGATCGCGATCTTGACGCGCCCCGGTGTTGGGCGGCAGGCGAATTCGAAGGCGTCCTGGACCTCGTCGATACCGAAGGTGTGGGTGACGTACATGCCGAGCAGGTCGGGGTGCGCACGGGCGAACGCGTCGGCGGCGTCGAGCACGCGACGGCGATCCAGCGTGACACCGGCTTTCAGCGTCAGGTTGTTGCGCAGCATGGTGCGCATGCTGATCGGATAGCTGTCGTCGTCGGGCACGCCGAAGTAGAACACGGTGCCGCCGAACGCCGCGGCCTGCACCGCGTTGTTCAGGGTGGCGACCTGATGGCCGACCGCTTCGATCACCACGTCGGGCTTGTCGTGTGGCGACAGGTGCGTCACCCACCGGTCGCTGGTGGAGCGGACCACTGTGTCCACGCCGAACTTCGCGCCGATGTCGTCGCGGTAGATCGGGTCGACCCCGGTGACCCTCGCCGCGCCGAACGCCTTGGCCACATACGAGAACAGCAGGCCGATGGAGCCCTGCCCGATCACCGCGACGTGCTTACCGGCCAGCGACGGAAGTTGTTCGACGGCGTAGAGGATGCAGGCCAGTGGTTGCAGGCCGACGGCATGGGCGGGGGACAGGGCGGGGTCGTAGGGCGCCAGCCCGTCGCCGTCGGACACGACGTATTCCATCAACCCGTCGAACCCGGAGGCCCAGCCCACCACCAGCTCGCCCACCTGGTGGCGTGGATGCGCGGAGGCGACCACCTCGCCGGCGACCTCGTGAATCGGGAAGCCCGCCATCTCGGCGGCCAGTGCACCGGTGTCGCCGGGCAGCCGGCCCTGGACACCCTTGAAGCCTGGCAGGTCGCTGCCACAGACGCCGGCGGCCAGGAACTTCAGCAGCACCTGCCCGTCACCGAGACGCTCGGCCGACGGTTCGGGGAGCGTGACCTTCTCGAAGGCATAGGGCGCGACAAGGCGATAACACCACACCTCGTCAGCTCTCCGATGCCGCGCGGGTCGTTGACAATGACACGCCAGCAGCGTGACACTCGTGCGATGTTTTGTAAAGGTGCGCCATGAGTGTCCTCGAGTCGGAACCGGTCCGGACAACCCTACTGGCCGAAGGGTTCTGCTTCGGTGAGGGCCCGCGCTGGTTCGAGGGATTGCTGTGGTTCTCGGACATGCTCGGCGAGGCGGTGCACACCGTCAGCCTCGACGGGTCGGTGACCACGGTCGCGCTGCCCGGCCACGCCCCGTCCGGTTTGGGGTTCCGGCCTGACGGCACCCTGCTCATCGCCTCGACCGAACGCCGGGTGATCCTGGGCTACGACGGGGAGACGGTGACCGAGGTCGCCGACCTGTCGGCGGTGACGCCGGCCAGCCTCGGTGACATGGTCGTCGACGGGCACGGCCGGGCCTACGTGGGGTCGCAGGCCCGCGACGGTGGCGTCGTCGTCCGGCTCGACCCGGACGATTCGGTGCGGGTGGTGGCCGGCGGCCTGGATTTCCCCAACGGCATGGCCGTCACGCCCGACGGCGCCACGCTGATCGTGGCGGAGTCGATCGGCAGACGGCTGACCTGTTTCGACATCGACAGCGACGGTGAGCTGAGCGGGCGCCGGATCTTCGCCGACGGTCTCGACGGTCCACCGGACGGGATCGCGCTGGACGCCGGAGGCGGGGTGTGGACGTCGATGACGCTGGCCCATCAGTTCCAGCGGGTGGTGGCCGGCGGTAGCGTCACCGACCGGATCGCCGTCGGGGACCGGGCGGCGATCGCCTGCATGCTCGGCGGCCACGACCGGCGCACGCTGTTCCTGTTGTCGAGTGCCGACGCATACCCGGCACGGATGGCGGGGACGCGGACCTCGCACCTGCAGACCGTCCGGGTCGAGGTCCCCGGGGCGGGCTTTCCCGGAATCGAAAGGTGAGCATGACCGACAGCTACTACGAACTCGTCGACCCCGCCGATCCGCGGGGGGAGAAGTTCCGGGCCACCGACATGGTTCGCAGTACGTGGTCGTCGCACATCCAGCACGGCGGGCCGGTGTCGGCATTGTTGGTGCGGGCGATGGAGCAGTGCGACCGGCGCGACGACACCCGGCTGAGCCGGGTGGTGGTCGACCTCCTGGGCGGGGTGCCGGCCGACGGCGATCTGTGGGTCAGCGCCGCGATCGAGCGTGGCGGCAAGCAGATCGAGTTGGTCAGCGCGGTGATGCTCGGGCAGGGGCCCGACGGTGCGCCCCGGCCGGTCGCCAAGGCCAGCGGGTGGCGGTTCCAGACGGTGCCGACGGCGGACTTGCGCAGCGCCCCGGTGTCGCCGCTGTCGCCGCGGGAGGCCGGAATCAATCGCAACCTGGCAGAGAAGTTCGATCCGAACTATGTGCACAGCACCGACTGGCTGTGGCTGACCAAGCCGCTTGCCCCCGGGCCGGGGGAGTCGTGGCTGCGGCCGCGGGTGGACCTGGTGCACGGTGAGCAGATGTCGCCGGTGCAGCGGCTGCTCGCGATTGCCGACTGCGCCAACGGAATCGGCTCGAAGATCGACATCACCAAGTACACGTTCCTCAACACCGATCTCGCGGTGCACGTGCACCGGGTGCCGGCCGGGGAATGGGTCGGCATCCGTTCGGAGACCATGTACGGCCCGGACGGCGTCGGCACCACCGTCGGAACGCTGTTCGACGACAGCGGAGCCGTCGGCAGCATCCAGCAGTCAGTGCTGGTCCGTCCGCGGCCGCCGAGAGGCTAGGGAGAGGACACCCCCTCGTGCCCGCCTCCGAGCGACTTTCGCTGTCGTGCGGACGAATTGTCGCTCAGAGGCGGGCACAAAACGGGTCGGTCCGCACACCGAGTTCACCGAGAGTAACGCCAGGGCGCTAACTGCCGGGTTCTGCCGCCATGGCGTTACTGTCGGCGCACGTCAGTCGAACAGCACAGCCGGGTTCAGATACCCGGTCGGGTCGAAGGCCGCCTTGATGGTGCGCATCGCGGCGATGTCGGCCGGCTCGCGCGACATCCCCAGGTAGGCCCGTTTGCGGCTGCCGATGCCATGCTCGGAGCTGACGTTACCGCCATGGGCGGCAATGAGTTTCATCATCGCGGCGTAGAGATGGCTTTCCTGCTCGGCGCCGCAGCGCAGCACGTTGAGATGCAGATTGCCCTCGCCGATGTGGCCGAAGAGGATCGGAATGGCCTGCGGGGCATGCTCGGCGACCAGCGCGGCGGAATCCTGCGCAAACGATGCGACAGCCGTAAGTGGCAGCGAGACATCGAATTTCAGCGGCGGCCCGAACAGGCCGACGATCTCGGCCGTCGACTCGCGGACCTGCCACAGCCGCTGCTGGGATCCCGCGTCGATGCCGACGGCGGGCTCACCGGCGAGGTCGGCCTGCTCGAGGGCGTCGGCCAGCCGTTCGGTCAGGTCGATCTCACCTGCCAGTTCGACCAGCAACAGCCAATCGCCCTCGACGGGCACCGGCACGTCGAAGTGTTCAGCGGCCAGCGCGGCGGCCCGGGCGTCCAGCATCTCCAAGGCCGCGACGGACTCGGTGTCGCGCAGGACCCGCCCGGTGGCCACCAAGGCCTCCAGGCTGGCGAACCCGCACACCGCCGTGACCCGGTGTGCGGGAACCGGATGCAGGCGAAGGTCCAGTGCGGTGATCACGCCCAGCGTGCCCTCGGCGCCGACGAACAGCGCCGCCAGGTCGTAGCCGGTGTTGTCGGCACGCACCTGGCTGTGCCGGTGCACCACCGAACCGTCGGGCAGTGCGACGTCCAGGCCGATGACCTGTTCGCCCATGTTCCCGTAGCGCACGGTCCGCAGGCCGCCGGCATTCGTCGAGGCCATCCCGCCTACCGTCGCCGAGTCACGAGCCGCCAGGTCCACCCCGAACAGCAGACCCGCCGCCGCAGCGGCGCGCTGCAGGCCGGCCAGCGTCACCCCGGAGCCGACCCGGACCCGCCGATCGTTGACATCGACCTCGCCGATCTCCGTCAGCCGTTCGGTCGACAGCAGCACGTCGTCGTGCTCGGGCACGGTGCCTGCCACCAGCGAGGTGCGACCACCCTGAACGGTCACCGACACCCCGGCGTCGCGGCATTCCCGCAACACCGCGGCCACTTCGTCCGCCGAGCCGGGCCGTACCAGGGCGCTGGCCTGCCCCCGGTAGCGCCCGGTGTAGTCGACGCTGCGGCCGTCGAGCACGTCGGCGTCGGTGACGACCTGCGCGGTGCCCACAATGGCCTGCAGGCGCTGCGCCAGCGAAGAGCTCATGGCGAGGGTCTATCACACATCGCCAGGAACGCCCCCAACTCCACCAATCCCGCCGGTGTCGACGGCAGATACTCGGTCAGCATCGTCGAGCGGACGATCACCGCGGCGTACTTGGCCCGGCTCACCGCGACATTGAGCCGATTGCGGTTGAGCAGGAACGAGATTCCGCGCGGCACATCGGCGATCGACGACGCCACCAACGACACGAACACCAGCGGGGCCTGCCTGCCCTGGAACTTGTCGACGGTGCCGGCCTGCACGTCGCCCAGCCCCGCCTGCTCGAGCAGGCGGCGCAGCAGCACCACCTGGGCGTTGTAGGGCGTGACCACCAGGACGTCGGCGGCGGTCAACGGCCGGGTACCGCTCTCGTCGGTCCACGGCGAGCCGAGCAGCCGGGTGATCTCGGCGACGATCGCCTCGGCTTCCTCGCTGCTGTCGGTCGAGTTGCCGTCGTGGTCGATGGACAGCACGTGCACGCCGGGCTCGATCCCATCGAGCCGCCGCGCGGCGGTCGTGTCCTCGACCGACTGCAGCCGCCCGTCGTAGCTCAGCCGTGACACCGCGGTACACACCGACGGGTGCATCCGGTACGAGCGGTCCAGGAAGTAGCCGAGTTCCTCGGGCAGGGTGTGCAGGCCGTCGACCAGCCAGCCCAGCGCGGAGGCGTCGACCGGCTCGGGATGGGTGCCCTGGCTGACCTGCGGCAGTTGCTGTGGGTCGCCGAGCAGCAGCAGGTTGGCCGCCGACGAGGCCACGGCGATGGTGTTCGCCAGGCAGAACTGGCCGGCCTCCTCGATCACCAGCAGGTCGAGCGCCCCCGGCGGGACCCGGTTGCGGTTGGCGAAATCCCACGCCGTGCCGCCGATCACGCAACCCGCGTTGTCGGTGATGAACGCCGGATAGGCCGCCTCGTCGATGTCGGTCCACGGGCCGGCGCCACTGGGCTTCTTGGCGACGACGTTCGGGTCGACGCCGGCGGCGATGATGTCGCGAAACAGGTTCTCCACAACGGCATGTGACTGTGCGACCACGCCGATGCGCCAGTGCCGGTCGTTGACGAGGGTGGCGATCACCCGGGCAGCGGTGTGGGTCTTGCCGGTACCGGGCGGGCCGTGCACCGCGATGTAGGAGCAGTCCAGCGACAGCAGCGCGGTGGTGATGTCGGCGACGCAGTCACCGGTGCGCGGCAGTGGTCCGCCGGTGCGGGGCGGGCGGCGCAGCAGGATGTCGACGACCGCCGAGGCCGGCAGGGCCGGCAGACCGTCGGCGATCTGCCCGGCGGCGGCGTCGATCGACTCCCGTAATGCCTTGGTGGAGAATGGCGCACCCGGGGTCAGCGCGAACGGCAGCCGGTCGTAGGTGCCGCCGGTCTTGGGTTCACGCTCGAACATCAGGACCTCGGTCGGCGCGGCGGGGTCGTCGCACTCCAGGACGGTCACCGAGGCGTAGGCGCGCCGCTCTGGGTCGTCGGAGAGGCCGGCCGGGCTCGGCGGGTCGTAGAGCGCGTACATGTCGCGGCTGAGTTCGCCCGCGGCTATCGACCCGGTGAGCAGCAGGCGCCGTTGCGGCTTACGGGCCCGCGGCGGCGTGTGCCAGTCGGTGTCGATCTGGGGATTGTCGATGAGGAAAACGCCTGCGCTGTCCGACCATTCGTCGACGGGGCTGTTCAACCGGTCGAAGTGTCCCCACCAGAACGGCTTGTCCTCCCGTCGGTGGTAGCCGCGCGCCGCAGCGATCATCGCGACGGCCCGCTGTTCGGGGGAGCGGGCCGACACGTCGTCGCCGGCGAAGCGCGCCAGTTTCTTGGCAACGTCGTCGTGGACCTCGACCTGTGCGCTGTCGCGCACGGGCTGGGGCCCCAGCGGGGGCACACCGGATTCGAATGCACGCCGCAGCAACCAGTCTCGCAGCATCCGGGTGGACCGGCAGTCGTAGTGGTTGTAGTCCTCGATCTCCTTGAGCACGTTGGCGGCCTCGTCGGCGCGGCCCTCGGCGAGCAACTCGCAGTAGCGGGCGTACATGGTGATCGAATCCGTCGCCGTGGTGACGTCACCGGTGCGCAGCTGCGAACCCATATACAGCGGCTCCAGCGACTTGAGGCTGTAGTTGCCGGTGCCGACCCGAATGCTCTTGCGCACCAAGGGATACAGGTCAACCAGCACGCCATTGCGCAGCAGCTCGTCGACTTCGTCCTCACCGTCACCGTACCGGCCGGCCAGTCGTAGTAGCGCCGTCTTCTCGTAGGCCGCGTAGTGGTAGATGTGCATCTTCGGAAAACGCTTGCGCCGCTTGCGTACCAGGCCCAGGAACTCGCGCAGGGCCGCGCGCTCGGCGGCACGGTCGTGTGCCCACAATGGCTGGAATTCGTCCTGGGCACTGAGCACGCCGAACATGTACTCCAGGCCCCATTCGCGCCCGTCGGCGGTCCACAGCGGGTCGCCTTCGAAGTCGAAGAACAGATCGCCCTTGTCATGGTCGGGCAGCAGCATCAACGGCTGGGCGTCGACGACCTCGAACGGCGGCATACCGTCCCGGGGTGTGATCTGCAGGCGGGCCTGGCCGCGCAGCGCGTGCACCGTGCGCGCGGGCAGCTCGGGCACCGGCCCCTCGTGTTGGGCCAGCTCGGTCATGGTGGTGATGCCGGCGTCGAGCAGGCGGGCCCGCTGGCTCACCCGCATACCCGCGACCAGCAGCAGGTCGTCGTGGGCGCGGACCTGGTCCTCGCATTCCGGGCAGCGCATACAGGCCCGGATGCTCTGGTCCTCCCAGCCGACGGCCACGCCGCCCGCGTAATGACGGTCCAGGAGGTCCTGCAGCCCGGCCCGCCGGGAGCGATACACCGGAAGGAGCTCGTCGACCCGGTAGGTCATGGTCGTCTGATCGCCGAGAACCAGCTGCACCTCGTCGTGCACCGGCACACCGTCGGCGGCCAGCGTCTCGGCGTAGGCGGCCAGCTGCAGCAGCGCCTCGACCTTGACCGAGCGGGCCAGCTTGGTGTCGCGCAGCCGGTAGCGGTCCTCGTCGAGGATCAGGAAGTCGGCGAACCCGACGAATCGGCCGTCGAACATCGCAGCCTGATAGATGACCGGTGCCCGGCGTTCGACCGCGTGCCGGGTGGCGTCGGCGGCCGCGGTGAGCCCGGCCAGCGAGTACGCGGGCCGCCCGATCACCGCGACATCGGCACGCTCCCGCAGCTGGTGGAGGTGGCGCTGCTCGTGGACGTCACCGAGGGCGGCCGTCCGCGCCAGCAACTCGTCGGCCGACGAGACCTTCGGGCCGCGGCCGAGTTTCGCGTCGAAGGAGCGCAGCAGCGCGTACTCGCAGCGGGCGGCCGCGGCGAGGTCGGATGCGCTGTAGATGACGCTTCCGTCGATGACGAACACAGCCCCACTCTAGGCGGGGAGTCCGACAGCTCAGGGGTGCGCCGGGATGGCCAGGGTGGCGAGTTTGGGACGAAGGAGCAGGGCCTCGAGTTCGTCGGCCGGCAAGGGCGGCGAGAAGTAGTTGCCCTGGCAGTAGTTGCAGCCCAGCGAACGCAGCCGGGCGATCTCCTCGGTATTCTCTGCGCCTTCGGCGACCACTTCCATGTCGAGGCTGCGGGCCAGCACCACGATCGTCTTGACGATCTGCAGGCTCTCCATGTTGCTTTCCATCCGGGAGATGAAGGAGCGGTCGATCTTGAGCACCTGCAGCGGGAATCGGTGCAGATAGCTCAGACACGAGAAGCCGGTGCCGAAATCGTCCATGCTCAACTGGATGCCCAACCGGCGCAACCGATTCAGGACGTCGGCGGCATACTCCGCGTCGTCCATCGTCATCGTTTCGGTGATCTCCAGGCGCAGCTGGGCCGGGTGAACACCGGTCTCGGCGAGGATCGCGCTCACCTGGTCGACCAGGTCGGGCTGGGTGAACTGACGCGGCGAGAGGTTCACGCTGACGGTCAGCGGCGGTCGGCCCGCGCGGCCGGCATTCCAGTGGCGCACCGCCAGGCAGGCCTGCCGCAGGACCCACATACCCAGCGGGACGATCAGACCCGTCTCCTCGGCGGCCTGGATGAATTCGTCCGGGTAGCGCAGGGTGGTGGGCGACGTCCGCCAGCGCACCAGCGCCTCCACTCCGACGATCTCGTCGTCGGTCAACGACACGACCGGCTGGTAGTGCAGTTCGAACGCTTCGTCACGCACCGCGGCGCGTAGCTCGCTGTGCAGGTCGAGGCGGCGGGTGGCCGAGGTCTGCATCATGTCGTCATACAACTCGGTGCGGCCCTTGCCGCGTGACTTCGCCTCGTACATGGCCATATCCGCGTGCCGCACCAGCGCGTCGGCTGAGAATGGCTCCGCCGTACTCATCGCGATGCCGATGCTCGCGCTGGTGACCACCTCGTGCCCCTCGACGCGGAACGGGTTGCCCAAGACGGTGTGGATCCGGTCGGCGATCGCGACGGCGTCGCCCCTGGTGTGGACCCCGCGCACCAGGATGGTGAACTCGTCACCGCCCATCCGGGCCAGCAGCGTCCCGGGCGCGGGGTCCGCGGCGCGCCCGGTGAAGTCCCGCGCCCGGACCGAGGCCATCAACCGGGCGCCAACCTGGGTGATCAGGGCATCCCCGGCCGCATGGCCCAGGCTGTCGTTGACCAGTTTGAACCGTTCGAGGTCGATGAACATGACGCAGAACCCGGCCTGGCGGTCCAGTGAGAACTCGCGCAGGGCTTCGTCGACCTCGCGCAGGAAGTGCAGCCGGTTGGGCAGGCCGGTCAGGGAGTCGTGCAGGGTGTCGTGCAACCGGTCGTTGGCCCGGTCACGTTCGATGACGCGACCGAGCTGGGTGCCCGCCTGGCGGATCATCCGGGTCAGTATCGGGTCCTCCGGCATCGGATTGGGTCCGAAGAACTCCAGCGCGGCAACCACGTCCGGACCGATGAGCAGCGGCACGGCGAAACCAGCGCGCAGCCCGCAGCGCAGCGCGGCCTCGCGACGGGTGAACAGGGCGGTCATGAGGTCGTCGAGCCACACCGGTGCCGCCGATGCCCAGACCCGGCCTGCCAGCCCCTCGTTCTCTGCGAAAATCGCTCCGGCCGTGGCGTATTGGAACTCGGAGAGGTCCAGGCCCGGCGAGGTATGCCAGATGTTGGACGGCCACATGCGTCGGGTCGGCCCGTCCCCGGCGACGATGTAGGCGTGCGCGGCCGACCAGCCGGTGAACCGGCACATGTACTCCAGCGCCGTCTTCAGCACCTCCTGGGCCGAGCCGCCCTGGTTGGCCATGATCGTGATCTGCGAGAGGAATTCGAGTTCACGCTGTTTCTGATAGAGATCGCGCAAGCCCTGCTCGGCGATGTCCTCGGCGGCGTGCCGGATCTTGGTCTCCCGTTCCAGCCGGCGGCGCAGCCGCTCGTTGTCGGCGGCCAGCGCCGCCAGTTCGGCCGATCCCCGGTTGTCCATCACGTGTCCCTACGTCACCGAGACCGCGACCAGACAGCGATCTGCGCCGTCGTGCATGCATTCCAGGTGCCCAACGGTGACGGATTCGCCGTAGTGGTCGCCGGCCCCGAGGATGAAGCCGTGGGCGAGGCCGCACAGCCTGCGCGGTGAGCGGTAGCCGATCAGCAGCGATCCGTCGTCGGGGGAGCTGAAGTCGAAGTGGGGGCAGTAGGCCCCGGCGTAGAGCTTGCGGACCTCGGGGTGGATGACGTCATTGAGACTGCGCAGGAAAGGCACGGTGTGCCCGTGGGCGCTGAAGTACTCCGGCCATCGGGTGACCATATTGGGGATGGCGTGGCGGCCGAACCAGCGCAGCACGTCCTCGTCCGAGAGCGACAAGGCAGCCCCGGCGGCCGACACCAACCGCACCATGTCGGCGTCGTCGTAACTGCCCAGCGAAGTATAAATGCCGTCGACTTCGGCAGCTTCAAGTAAATCGTCCCAGGTCTTGTCGCCGTAGGTATCGGCCACGACCTCTTCCAGCAAATTGAATATGACGCCCTTCACGACACCCCCGCCCCCGGACCGCAGATGAATCCAAGCGTGAATCTACGCCACCAAAGGTGTTTGCCACCGTTAATGCGCAGTGCCGAATGCCCAGGAGAAACCAGCAAACGGTCGGAGTTCGACGAGTGCTAGCCGGTGTTGCCGATGAGTTCGACGCCGTTGCCGTTCCAGCGGAACTTCACCGCGCTCTCTAGGCCCAGCGGATTGAGGTACACCAGCGCGACGGTGTCACCGGTGCTTTGGGCGGCATCGACGGCGTTGAAGCCGAACGTGTCGGGCACTCCGGATCGGATGTACTTGCCGAGATGGAACATCACCGCGCGTGTGTTGGGGTTCTCGGTATTGGTATTGGCCCTGATGATCACCGCGGACAGCTGCGCGCATTCGTTGAAGTTCCCGGCGATGGGAACGGGATACCAGCCCTGACCGCTACGCGCATCGCGCGGCAACTCGGAGACCGCCTGGGCGATCGCGGGTGCCGCCAGATTGACCGCACACGGGTCCGGCGGCGGGGCAGTGTCCGGTGCCGATGGTGACGGCGGCGGTGCCGCTGAGCTGGCCTGCGGGGGAGCCGCCGAGGGCGCGGACGAGGTCTGCGAGGGCTGCGGAGTCTTGGCCACCGTGGAGTCGCCGGAGCCGCAGCCGGCCAGCACTGCGGCCAGCGACAGGGCCGCCGTAGCTACCGTCAACCGATGCCACACACCCGCCGACGGTACCGGCCTGCGCTGCAAGAAGCGGGCTACGGCGCGCTCGGGCATTAGACTGCAGGTCAATGACACTCCCGGAAGACGCCGGAACCGACGCCGCCGTTAGCTCCCCACAGACCTTCGCCGACCTGCAGATTCACCCCGCTGTCCTGCAGGCCGTCTCCGATGTCGGCTACGAGACACCCTCGGCCATCCAGGCGGCGACCATCCCTGCGCTGCTCGCGGGCTCCGACGTCGTCGGTTTGGCGCAGACCGGCACCGGTAAGACGGCGGCGTTCGCGATCCCGATCCTGTCCAAGATCGACCCGACCAGCCGCGCCACCCAGGCGCTGGTGCTGGCGCCCACGCGTGAGCTGGCGCTGCAGGTCGCCGAGGCGTTCAGCCGCTACGGCGCGCACCGGAACATCAACGTGCTGCCGATCTACGGTGGCTCGTCCTACGTCCCGCAGCTGGCCGGCCTCAAGCGCGGCGCACAGGTCGTGGTCGGCACACCCGGGCGCGTCATCGACCACCTCGAGAAGGGCAGCCTGGACCTGTCGCACCTGGACTACCTGGTGCTCGACGAGGCCGACGAGATGCTGCAGATGGGCTTCGCCGAGGACGTCGAACGCATCCTGGCCGATACCCCGGAGTACAAGCAGGTCGCCCTGTTCTCGGCAACCATGCCACCGGCGATCCGCAAGATCACCACCAAGTACCTGCATGACGCCGTCACGGTCGCGGTCAAGTCCAAGACCGCCACGGCCGAGAACATCACCCAGCGCTACATCCAGGTCGCCGGGAACCGCAAGATGGACGCGTTGACCCGGGTGCTCGAGGTGGAGCCCTTCGAGGCGATGATCGTGTTCGTCCGGACCAAGCAGGCCACCGAGGAGGTCGCCGAGAAGCTACGGGCACGCGGGTTCGCCGCATCGGCCATCAACGGCGATATCCCGCAGGCGCTTCGCGAGCGGACCATCGCCGCGCTCAAGAGCGGAGCGATCGACATCCTGGTAGCCACCGACGTCGCGGCGCGAGGCCTTGACGTCGAACGCATTTCGCACGTGCTGAACTACGACATCCCGCACGATCCGGAGTCCTATGTGCACCGCATCGGGCGCACCGGGCGAGCCGGGCGATCCGGTACTGCGCTGCTGTTCGTCTCGCCGCGGGAACGCCATCTGCTGAAGTCGATCGAGAAGGTCACCCGCCAGCCGGTCACCGAAGACCAGCTGCCCAGCGTGGACGACGTCAACGCCCAGCGGGTCGCGAAGTTCCAGGACTCGATCACCGAGGCGCTCAACGCGCCCGGGTTCGACATGTTCCGTCGGCTCATCGAGGACTACGAGCGCGACCACGACGTGCCGATGGCCGACATCGCCGCCGCGCTGGCGTTGCAGTCACGCGACGGCGCGGAGTTCCTGATGACCGAGCCGCCGCCGGAGAAGCGCCGGGAACGCCCGGAGCACGAGGAGCGCGAACGCGCCCCACGCCGGACCCGTGACGACCTGGCCACCTACCGCATCGAGGTGGGCAAGAGGCACAAGGTCGGTCCCGGCTCGATCGTGGGTGCGATCGCCAACGAGGGCGGTCTGCATCGCAGCGACTTCGGCCACATCACCATCAAGGTCGATCACTCGTTGGTGGAGTTGCCCGCGACGCTGTCCAAGGCGACGCTGAAGGCCCTTGAGAGCACCCGGATCTCGGGTGTGCTGATCGAGCTGAAGCCCGATCGCGGCAGGCCGTCCCACGACTCGCGTCCCTCCGGCGGGAAGCCCCGGCGCAAGCATCCATGACCGCGTCCCGCGAGGTCGACCAGGGCGGGCTGGAGGCGGTCTCGACAGTTGACAGGGTGGCGTCGCTCACCGGCGTACGTGCTGTGGCGGCCCTGCTGGTGCTGGGCACTCACGCCGCCTACACCACCGGCAAGTACACCCACGGCTTTGTGGGCCTGGTGTATTCGCGGATGGAGATCGGCGTGCCGATCTTCTTCGTTCTCTCCGGTTTCCTGTTGTTCGGTCCGTGGGTGCGGGCCGCGGCGAACGGGACGGACTCGCCGTCGGTGGGGCGCTACGCCTGGCACCGGGTGCGGCGCATCATGCCCGCCTACGTCGTCACTGTCGTGCTGGCGTTCCTGATCTACCACTTCCGGTCGGGCGGGCCCAATCCCGGGCACAACTGGATGGGGTTGTTCCGCAACCTGACGCTGACCCAGATCTACACCGACAACTACATGTTTTCCTATCTGCACCAAGGACTTACGCAGATGTGGAGCCTGGCCGTCGAGGTGTCGTTCTACGTGGCGCTGCCGATCCTGGCCTACCTATTGCTGGTGATTCTGTGCCGGCGGCGGTGGCGGCCGTGGTTGCTTGTGGCGGGCTTGGCCGGGCTGACCCTGGTGAGCCCGGCATGGATGGTGCTGGTGCACACGACGCACTTCCTGCCCGATGGTGCCCGGCTGTGGCTGCCGGGTTATCTGGCCTGGTTCGTGGGCGGCATGCTCCTTGCGGTGTTGGCAGCCATGGGTGTTCGCATGTACGGCTTCGTGGCGATACCCCTGGCGGTGATCAGCTACCTCATCGTCTCGACGCCGATCGCCGGTGAAGCGACGACGTCGCCGGCCGGACTAGGTGAGGCGTTGGTGAAGACCGGGTTCTACGCCGCGATCGCGACATTGGTGGTCGCGCCGCTGGCGTTGGGCAACCGGGGTTGGTATGCGCGTGTGCTGGCCACCCGGCCGATGGTGTGGCTCGGCGAGATCTCCTACGAGATCTTCTTGGTGCACCTGGTGGTGATGGAGATCGCGATGGTCGAGGTACTGGGCTGGCCGGTCTACACCGGGTCGGCGCCGGCGTTGTTCGTCGTCACCCTGGTGCTGACGATCCCGGTGGCGTGGCTGCTGCACCGGTTCACCCGGGTGCGCAGCTAGGTTTCCCGCCCGTCAGGCGTCAGATCGGGTTTCGCTAGGACACACCAGTGGGACGACGAACTCCTCGAGCATCTCGCGTTCGTCGTCGGGGTTGTGGCCCGGGAAGATCAGCAGTGAGGTGAGCACCCGGACCAGCCAGCGGGCGCGCCGATGCACCACATCGGGATCATCTTGGCGCAGCGAGAGCAGAAACGCCGAACTCAGCGCCTGGATGACCTCGGACTGTTCGGCCATCTCTGCTCCGATGGGCGAGTCGTTGGTGGCGAACCACGATGACAGGGCTGGGCTTTCGCGGACCAGCCGCATCGAGGAGGTCAGGCCGGCCAGCAGCCGCTCACGCGGGTCGGCGATCCCCTCGATCAGCTCGCTGATCTGTTGATAGAGCCGGTAGGCCTCGCGGTGTACGTAGGCGGTGTGCAGTGCCTCGCGGTTCTCGAAGTACCGGTACAGCGTCGCCCTGGAACACCCAGCGGCGCGGGCGATCTCGTTCATGCCGACGGTAGAGACGTCTGCTCCGGCGAACAGTTCACTGGCGGCGTCGAGAATGCGGTCGGTGGCGACCTCGGCGCGCCGGGAGGCCAGCCAGTCCTTGCCGGCCATCAATCGGCCGCCGTCTTAAACGGCACCGACAGCGGGCGTCGCACGTAGCTGCCGCCGGCCCACACCACGCCTGCGGTGTCGATCTCGTAATCCGGGCAACGGGCCAGAAGTTCAGTCAGCGCGACCCGGGCCTGCATGCGCGCGGCCGCCGCACCCAGGCAATGGTGAGCGCCGTGGCTGAACGTCAGGATGTTGCGCGGCTTGCGCTGCACGTCGAGCTCGCCGGCATCCTCGCCGTACTGGCGTTCGTCGCGGTTGGCCGACCCGTACAGCAGCAGCACCTTACGGCCGGCGGGAATGGTCTTCCCGTGCAACTCGACGTCGCGGGTGACCGTGCGGGCCAGCCCCTGCACCGGGGAGGTCAGTCGCAGGAACTCCTCGACGGCGTCAGCGATGAGGTCGGGGCGCTCGACGAGCAGCCGCCGTTGGTCGGGTCGTTGATGCAGGAGTTGCACGGCGCCGCCGAGCAGCCCGGTGGTGGTGTCGTTGCCGCCGGTGACCATCGTGAAGGTGAAGGCCAGCACCGACAGGGTGCCGGCGATGTCGCCGTCGGCGCCTACTCCGGCGGCCACCAGATGCGAGACGGTGTCGTCGCCGGGATCGCGCCTGCGCCGGTCGATCAGTTCGGTGAAGTAGCCCATCATCGAGCCGACGGCGTCACCGACCGTGGCCAGCGCGCCACCGATGCCCTCGCTCGAGGTGTTGGCCGCCACGATCGCCTCGGTCCAGCCATCGAACTGGGCGCGATCCTCGTCGGGAACGCCGAGATAGTGCGCCACAACCATGGAGGGCAGCGGTTTGAAGAGGTCGGCGACGATGTCACCGCCGCCCGCCGCGCGAAGCCGCTCGATGCGCTCGACGACGAACTCCCGCACCGCGGGTTCAACGGCCTCCACCTGCCGGGGGGTGAACCCCCGCGACACCAGCTTGCGGAACTCGGTGTGCACCGGGGGGTCCTGCATCACCATCGGCGGATTATCTTGCAAGCCAATCAGTTCCAGTTCACCGTAGGTGACGGTGAGGCCCTGGGCGGAGGAGAACGTCTGATGATCGCGGGCCGCGGCCCAGACGTCGTCGTGGCGGGAGAGTACCCAGTAGTCCTGGTTCGGGTTCTGCGGGACGACGTGGTGCAGCGGGTCGTGGTCGCGCAGGGCCCGGTACATCGGCCACGGATCGGCCCAGGTCTGAGCGGTGGCCAGTTCGAAGCGGGCATCCGCCTCGTGAGACACAACAGCGGTCATGTCTTATGATTACGACAGGCGGGACCTTGTGTCAAGGATCGGGTTGCGGCGACAGTAACGCCACGGCGGGAATCCGGCCCGATATTCGCCCTGGCGTTACCGTCGGCGCGCGTGCGGTCAGACCACCGCGCCCGGGTTCAGAATGTTCTGCGGGTCCAGCGCGGCCTTGATCCGGCGGTTCAGCTCCATCGCTTCGGGGCCGAGTTGGCCTGCCAGCCAAGGCTTTTTCAGCCGACCCACGCCGTGCTCGCCGGTGATCGTGCCGCCCAGCGAGACGGCCAGATCCATGATCTCGCCGAAGGCGAGGTGCGCGCGCTCTGTCATCTCGGCGTCACTGGGGTTGTAGACGATCAGCGGGTGGGTGTTGCCGTCGCCGGCGTGGGCGATCACCGAGATTGTCAGGTCGCGGTCGGCCGCGATCTTGGCCACCCCGCTGACGAGTTCGGCCAGTGCGGGCAATGGCACACCGACATCTTCGAGCAGCAGCGGACCCTTGGCCTCCACCGCGGGAATGGCGAAGCGGCGGGCGGCGACGAACGCCTCACCCTCGGCCGGGTCGGATGTCGAAAAGCATTCGGTGGCACCGGCTTCGGTGAACACCCGGGCCATGTATTCGGCGTCCTCGACGCCGGCGGGGCCGCGGTCGTCGGAGGCGGCCACCATCATCGCCGCGGCCGAGCGGTCCAGGCCCATGCGAAGTTTGTCCTCGACGGCATTGATGGCCACCGAGTCCATGAACTCCAGCATCGAGGGCCGGATCTTGCCGGTGATCGTCACGACGGCGTCGGCGGCGGCCTCCACCGAGTCGAACGTCGCCACCACGGTGCACGCCGGATTCTGCGGCGGTAGCAGTCGCAAGGTGACCTCGGTGACCACACCCAGAGTGCCCTCGCTGCCGACGAACAACTTGGTCAGCGACAACCCCGCCACATCCTTGAGCCGGGGCCCGCCGAGGCGCACCGCGGTGCCGTCGGCCAGAACCACCTGCATACCCAGCACGTAATCGGTTGTGACGCCGTACTTCACGCAGCACAGGCCACCGGCGTTGGTGGCGATGTTGCCGCCGATGCTGCAGATCTCATACGACGACGGATCGGGCGGGTACCACAGCCCGTGCTCGGCGACGGCCTTCTTCACCTCGGCGTTGAGCAGGCCGGGCTGAACCACCGCGGTCCGCGTCACCGGGTCGACGGTGATGTCGCGCATCTTCTCCGTGGACAGCACGATGCCGCCGTCGAGCGCGGTGGCGCCACCGGACAGCCCGGTGCCCGCGCCGCGCGGCACCACGGCGATCCGGTGGGTGCTGGCCCAGCGCAGCACCGTCTGGACTTCCTCGGTGCGGGTGGGCCGGACGACGGCCAGCGGGGTCCCGGCCGACGGATCCGCAGCGCGGTCGTGACGGTAGGACGCCAGGATGTCGGGGTCGGTGACGACCACACCGTCGGGGAGTTCGGCGGCCAGATCCGCCAGTGGGCTCACGGCCATCAGGCCATCCTAGGTTCGGCCGGTTCGTCGTCGAGTTCGCGCAGTGCAGGCACCCACGGGCAGGCCAGTCCGATGAGCAGGATCGGCACCGCGAGCACCAGGAAGGTCACCTTCAGGCCGAACGCGTCGACCAGTGGTCCGGCCAGCATGAAGCCCAGCGGGCCGGCGGCATAGGCCATCGACGTCATCACCCCGACCACCCGCCCGCGCATGTGCGCGGGTGCCCGGGTCTGCATCACCGAGTTATAGATCGGCCCGATCGGCCCGTACACCAGGCCGGTCAGCGCCGCGAAGGACAAGATCACCGGCAGTGGCGGCAGGAACGCGATCACCAGGACCGCCACCCCGAACGTCAGCACCGCGATCAGCACCGTGGTGCGCTTGCTGGCCACCCGCGACAGCACCGTCCAGCTCAGCGCGCCGATCAGACCGCCGATGGACAGCGCCATCAGCACCCAGCCCAGCTGCGCCGGCTCGTTGCGGTCGGTGAAGTACTTGGGGAAGAGCACGCTTTCCATCGGCAGGTACATCCCGGTCACCGCCAGGTCGATGAGGCCAAGCGTGCGCAGCACCCGGTTGTGCCAGACGAACTTCAGCCCCTCGACCACCCCGGACACCACCCCGTCGGGCCGCTCGTCACGGGTGGGCCGGCCCGCTCCCTGGAGCCGCAGCACGGCCATCGCCAGGATCGACAGCGCGAATGCCGCCGCGGTGACCCACATCGTGTTGACCCCGCCCAGGGTGGCGATCAGCAGGCCGCCGACACCCGGGCCGGTGATGTAGGCCAGGTTGAACACCGCCTCGTAGACGCTGTTGGTGTGGTCCAGCGTCCACCCGGCGCGCTCGGCGGCCTCGGGCAGCATCGACTGCCGCGCCGTCATCCCGGCCGGGTCGAACAGCGAGCCCAGCGCGGCCAGCCCAGCGAGCACGACCGTGGTCAGCGACCCGATTCCCAAACTGATGGCCAGCACCGGGATGGCGGCGACCGAGGCCGCCGACAGCGCGTCCGCCAGCATCGCGACGCGTCGGCGGCCGATGAAGTCCACGGCCGTCCCGGCGATCAGGGTGGCGAACAGCAGTGGCAGGGTCGCTGCCCCGGCGACGATCGACGCGTCGACCGCGCTGCCGGTCCGCTGCAGCACCAGCCACGGAAACGCCACCATCGAGATGCCGTTGGCGCCCGCGGCCAGGAAGGCCGAGGACAGGATCAACAGCGCGGGGATGCGCTTGGTGCTCACCGGCGAAGCTTAAGCGGGCACAGTAGACAGGTGGCCGCGCACGCTCATCCCCGCACCGGAGTGCCGTTCGAATCCCCGGTCCCGCCCGGGTCGGGCTGGCCAGGAGACCCGGCGGTCCCCGAAACGCCGGTGGCGACGACCCCGCGGCGGGTAGCTGCTCTGGCCGCCGGCGTGGATGAGGTCGCCGAACTCGATGCGCTGGTCAGTGTCTGCCGGGCCTGCCCGCGCCTGGTGTCCTGGCGCGAGGACGTAGCGGTGGCCAAGCGACGCTCGTTCGCGCTGGAACCGTACTGGGGGCGGCCGATCATCGGGTGGGGGTCGACGACGCCGCGGATCGTGGTGCTCGGTCTGGCGCCCGCGGCCCACGGCGGTAACCGCACCGGCCGGGTGTTCACCGGCGACCGCTCGGGAGATCAGCTGTTCGCCGCGCTGCACCGGGCCGGGCTGGTGAACTCACCGATCAGTGTCGACGCCGCAGATGAGTTGGGCACCAAGGACATTCGGATTCTTGCGGCGGTGCGCTGCGCACCGCCGGGTAATGCGCCCAGCCCGCAGGAGCGCTCGACGTGCGAGCCGTGGCTGACCGCCGAGTGGCGACTGATCGCACCGTCGGTGCGTGTCGTCGTCGCTCTCGGTGGGTTCGCCTGGCAGGCGGCGCTGCGACTGCTGGCCGACGACCTGCCCGGCCCGGCCAAGCCGAAGTTCGGCCACGGCGTCGTTGCGGAACTGACGTCGGGCCTGCAGTTGATCGGGTGCTACCACCCCAGCCAGCAGAACATGTTCACCGGTCGGCTCACACCGGCGATGCTCGACGACGTGTTCACCGACGCCCGCAGCAGAGCGGGTTTACCCGGTGGGGAAGCACCTCGCCACGAGAGGCGTTGAGGAACTTATGCGGCTTTCTGTACTCGACCTCGTTCCCGTTCGCACCGACCAGAGCACCACTGATGCCCTGGCCGCCACGGTGCGGCTGGCACAGACCGCCGACCGGCTCGGCTTTAACCGCTACTGGCTGGCCGAGCATCACAACATGCCCGCGGTCGCGGCCACCAGCCCGCCGGTGCTAATCGCCTACCTGGCCGCGCAGACCACGCAGGTGCGGCTGGGCTCCGGTGGGGTGATGCTGCCCAACCACGCGCCGCTGGCGGTTGCCGAGCAGTTCGCGCTGCTGGAGGCAGCCGCGCCGGGCCGTATCGACCTGGGCCTGGGCCGGGCGCCGGGCAGTGACCCGGTGACCTCGATCATGCTGCGTGGCACCCGCGACGATTCGGACGTCGAGAACTTCCCGCAGTACGTCGACGAGGTCGCCGCCCTGATGACCGCGGCCGGGGTTCGGATACCGATCCGCGGCCAGGACTACATCCTCAAGGCCACCCCGAGCGCGCGCAGCGAGCCACAGCTGTGGCTGCTCGGCTCGTCGATGTACTCGGCTCGGCTGGCGGCGGCCAAGGGGTTGCCGTACGTGTTCGCCCACCACTTCTCGGGCGCCGGCACCGCCGAGGCGCTGGCGATCTACCGCAGCGAGTTCCGGCCGTCGGCCACGGCGGCCGAGCCGGTGACGTTCATGACGGTCAACGCGGTGGTCGCGCCGACGCGCGAGGAGGCCGATGCGCTGCTGTTGCCGAACCTGCAGATGATGGCGCGGCTGCGCACCGGACAGCCACTCGGTGCGCTGGCTCTGGTCGAAGACGCCGCGACGGTGTCGATGCACCCACAGGCCGAGGCCGTCATCGCCGCCGGGCGTGCCAAGGCCGTCGTCGGCTCACCGGCCGAGGCGGCCGATCAGATACGCGCGGTGGCCGCGGAGTTCGACGTCGACGAGGTGATGGTCAACCCGGTCGCCTCGGCGCATCGCGGCACCGACCCGGGCACGGCGCCGGCCCGTGAGGTGACGCTGGAGTTGCTCGCCAAGGAGCTGTTCTAACCCCATCGATGTGTGCCCGCCTCTGAGCGACTATTCGGGTGGGCGGCACGCGAGTCGCTCGGAGGCGGGCACAAACCATGCCGCCTCCGGCAGGGACCAGCTAGGGCGTCAGCCGCACGACCGGGATGGGTCGCGTCGTCAGCTTCTGATAGTCGCTGTAGCGTCCGCCGTTCTCGTCGTCGCAGATCTTCCACAGCCGCGGATAGTCCGGATCCTCGGGCAGCACCACCTGCGCGGTGACGGCCACCCGGCGCGGCCCGAGGTTGATCTCGACGCGCGGGTTCGCCCGCAGATTGTGATACCAGCCCGGGCTGCGCGGGCCGCCGCCGTTGGAGGCGACGATCAGATAGTCCGCGCCGTCGCGGTAGTAGGCCAGTGAATTCGCCCGCGCTGCGCCGGTTTTCGCGCCCACGGTGTGCAACAGCAGCATCCGCGGCGCGAAGGGCAGGCGGTGTCCGATCCACCCGCCACTGCGCTTATAGAGCCCGTCGTGCACCTTGAGGAATTTCAGCATGAACGTGTCCATCGCTGATGTCATGGGATCAACTCCAGAGCTTGACGCAGGATTCGGCCGGTGGTCTCGCGATCGGGGTCGCGGCGTAGCAGCATGCCCTTGGCGAAGGCCAGCTTGTCTCCGTCGCGCCGCGGAATCACGTGCAGGTGGATGTGGAACACCGTCTGCATCGCGGACTTGCCGTCGTTGATGGCGATGTTGTTGCCGGTCGCGCCGAGACCCGACACCCGCGTCGCCTGGGCGATGCGCTGGCCCACCGCCAACAAACCGGCCAGTGTCTCGGCGGGGGTGTCGGTCAGGTCGACGCTGTGCCGTTTGGGCACCACCAGCGTGTGGCCGCGGGTGAACGGGCGGATGTCCAGGAAGCCCAGATGGTCGTTGTCCTCGTAGACGCGGATGGCCGGCGCGGTGCCGGCGACGATCTCGCAGAACACACATGACATCCCGCCACCGTAGCGGGTGGCCGGATCACCGCCAGTCGCGGAAGGCTTCCACCAGCAGACTGCGGAACTCCGGGTCCAGGTCGTCGTCGCGGATCCGGCCCACCGTCGCCACCGTGGTCCGCAGTTGGGCGAGGTAGCCGCGACAGCCCCGGCAGATGAGCAGATGCAGGCGTACCCGGGCGGCGGTCGCGGCGTCCAGCGAGCCCGAGTAGTAGTCGCTCAGCAGCTCTACGAGCGCTGAGCATGTCATCAGCGACGGTTTCGGCATTAGAAGGGCAGTGTCGGTCGAGACCCAAACCGTTACGGCGATACGCTCCGGGGCGTGGACCTCACCGACATCGCGTTCGCCGGCGCCGCCGAGCAGGCCCGCATGCTGGTCGCCGGCACGATCACGGCCCCTGCGCTGCTGGACCTCTACCTCGACCGGATCGCCCGCGTCGACCGGGAGGTCCGCGCCTACCGGGTGGTGCTCGCCGATCGCGCCCGCAAGGAGGCCGCGGCCGCCCAGCAGCGCCTCGACGCCGGGGAGCAGTTACCTCTGCTCGGCGTGCCGATCGCGATCAAGGACGACGTCGACGTCGCCGACGAGTTCACCTGTTACGGCAGCAGCGCCCACGGCCTGCCGCCGACCCAGGACGCCGAGGTGGTGCGGCGGCTGCGCGAGGCGGGCGCGGTGATCCTGGGCAAGACGGCCGTGCCCGAGATGATGTTGTGGCCGTTCACCGAGACGGTCGCCTTCGGCGCCACCCACAACCCGTGGGACCTGGCCCGCGCGCCGGGCGGCAGCAGCGGCGGCAGCGGCGCCGCGGTGGCCGCCGGGCTGGCACCGATGGCGCTGGGTTCAGACGGCGCCGGGTCGATCCGCATCCCGTCGACATGGTGCGGGCTGTTCGGGCTCAAACCACAGCGCGACCGCGTCCCGATCGACCCGCACACCGACGCCTGGCAGGGGCTGAGCGTGAACGGGCCGATCACCCGTACCGTCGAGGACGCCGCGCTGTTCCTCGACGTGACCAACACCCAGCGCGCCCCTCGTGGCGGTTTCGTGGCCGCGGTGGCGCGCAAACCGAAGAAACTGCGAATCGCGTTGAGCGCCAAGATCCCACCGTCGTTGGTGGGCCGGGTGGGACGCGCACAGCAGAAGGCGCTCGACGGTGCCGAGGCGCTACTGCGCGATTTGGGCCACGAGGTCATCTGGCGCGACCCGGACTACCCGGCCTGGGCGGTGTACGGCCACGTGCTGCCCCGGATGTGGCGCGGCATCTACGACGACGTGCAGCACTTGCCGCATCCGGAACGCCTCGAGCCGCGGACCAGGGCTCTGGCCCGCCTCGGCGGACTGGTCTCGGATCAGCAGATTGCGAAGATCCGCGCCGCCGAAACGACGTTGGCAGCCCGGGTGGGCTCGATCTTCGACGACGTCGACGTGCTCATCACCCCGGGCACCGCTACCGGCCCGTCGCGCATCGGGCAATACCAGCACCGCGGTGGGGTCAGCACGCTCGCACTCGTGGCGTCCCGGGTGCCCTTCCATGCGATCTTCAACGCCACCGGCCAGCCCGCCGCCGTCGTCCCGTGGGGCCTTGACGGCGAAGGCATTCCGGTGTCGGTACAGCTGGTCGGCCGCCCGTCCGACGAGGCCACGCTGCTGTCGCTGAGCCGTCAGATCGAGAAGGCCCGGCCCTGGGCCAACCGGCGACCGCCGGTGTCATGACGCGGCGATCACCCGCCACGCGCTGAGTTTGTCGGCGTAGCGCATGGTGTGCGCGGGGCTCGTCGACGGCAGCCGCACGTAGTCGACGTCGGGCGCGACGCTCACCAGCCTGGCGAAGTTGCGTTCGGCGGCAGCACCGTTGAAGTACACCCGCTCGATACCGGGGTGGGCGGCGAAGAAGGCGGCAAAGTCGTTGGCCACCATGCTGTCCGGCTCCACGGCCGAATCCAGGCTGCCGACGCGGCGGCAGTGCTTGAGGACATCCCACACCGCGATTGCGTTGCGGCGCAGGGCCGCTGTGCGCTGGTCGTAGGGATCCTCGGCGGCGAAGCCGAACAGCTCGGCGGCGATGGGCCAGAACACATTTCGTGGGTTGCCGTAGTACTGCCCCGCAGCCAGCGACATCGCACTGGGCATGTTGCCGAGCACCAGCACGCGGGCGTGGGTGTCGGCGATGGGTGCCAGTCCCACCAGTAGCGGCGATGTTGACATCGCCTCCGACCGTATACGTTGGACCGGTGAGTGACGACGGCGACATCGAAGCGTCCGGTCTGCTTGACGGCTTGACCGACGAGGTCCGCGCCGAACGCGCCGAACTGATCCCGTGGCTGCTTGAGCAGGGCATCACCGTCGAGGAGATCCGGGCGTCGTTCGCTCCGATGCTGCTGACGGCGCGGCGCGCACTCGGCGACGACGGGACCTATGTGTCGGCCCGCGAGATCGCCGAGCAGACCGGGCTGGACGTGGATGTGCTCACCCGCTTCCAGCGGGCCAGTGGACTGCCGTATGTCGAAGACCCCGACGCCGCGGTGTTCATGCGGCTCGACGGCGCCACCGCGGTGCACATCAAGAAGTTCATCGACGGCGGCATCGATCCGGATCTGATGTTGACGGTGGTTCGTGTTCTGGCCGATGGGCTTTCGCATGCCGCAGAGGTCATGCGCACCACGGCGCTGGCCGCAGTCATGCATCCCGGCGCCAGTGAGCTGGAGATCGCCCGCTCGGCGCAGGCGCTGGTGGGGGAGATGGCGCCGCTGCTGGGCCCGATGATCCAGGACATGCTGATGCTGCAACTGCGTCACGCGCTGGAGACCGAGGCCGTCAACGCCAACGAGCGGGCGGCCGGTGCGCCGCTGCCGGGTGCGCGGCTGGTGGCGGTGGCCTTCGGCGATCTGGTCGGCTTCACCCGCCTCGGCGAGACCGTGCCGCCCGAGGAACTCGAACAACTGGCCAACAAACTCGCCGACGCGGCCCGGGATGTGGCGATCCCGCCGGTGCGGTTCATCAAGACCATTGGTGACGCGGTGATGCTGGTGTCCAAGGATGCGACGGCACTGCTGCACGCCATGCTAAGTCTCAGCGACGCCATCGAGGCCGACGAGGATCTGCCGCAGCTCCGGGTGGGGATCGCCTACGGGCCGGCGGTGAGCCGGGCCGGCGACTGGTTCGGCAGTCCGGTGAACCTGGCCAGCCGGGTGACCTCGGCGGCCCGGCCGGGGTCGGTACTGCTCGCCGAGGCGGCCCGTGAGCAGATCGATGACGACACCGCGTTCACCTGGTCATTCGCCAAGGCCCGTCGCCTCAAAGGCATCAAGGACGAGGTCAAGCTGTTCCGCGCCCGGCGCGCTGACCTCTAACTCCGCCGAGCGTGGGCGAGCAGTTCGCTGGCAGTGAAACAGTGGCGCGGCCGATGCAACACTGTAATCATGTAATTCATGAAGCATCAACACACACACCGCCGTCCCGGCCGCCCCGGTGGCTGGCAGCAGGCTGATCAACCCGACGCCACCGATGCCGCCGAATGGTTCGCCGGGCGACTGCCCGACGGCTGGTTCGCCGGCGACCCCACCGTGGTCGTCGACCGCGAAGAGATCACCGTCGTCGGCCGGCTGCCCGAGCCCGCCGACGCACCCGAATCCGAGGCCCGCGCGTCGGGCCGGGCGTCGCGCTTCCGCGAAGACACCCGCGCCGAACGCATGCGGATCGCCGAGGAGGCTCAGGACAAGTACGGCCGCAAGGTGTCCTGGGGTGTTGAGGCAGGTAGCGAGCGAATCCTGTTCACCCACATCGCCGTTCCGGTGATGACCCGGCTCAAGCAGCCGGAGCGCCAGGTGCTCGACACCCTCGTCGACGCCGGCGTGGCACGCTCACGTTCGGATGCACTGGCATGGAGTGTGCGGCTGGTCGGTGAGCACGCCGAGGAGTGGCTGACCAAACTGCGCTCGGCGATGTCCGAGGTCGACGAGCTACGCGCCGAGGGCCCCGGGCTCTAAGCCTGGGCGCTGGTGCTCTGCAGCGCGCGAATCGCCAGCCATGCTGTCGTGCGGTCGTCGGGATTCGCCATGGACAGGTCGGTGAGTTCCTCGATGCGATGGATTCGACTGGCGAGGGTCTGGCGGTGCACGCCCAACCGTGTGGCCGTCGTTCCCCAGACGCCGTGCTCGGCCAGATAGATCTCGAGCGTTCGCAGTAGCTCGCCGTGGCGGCCTTCCTCGTCTCGAAGAGGGTCGAGGACGGCGGCGATGCGAGCTGTCGAGCCGTCGTCGAGATGGTCGAGCACGTAGCTCACCGTCGCCAACGACCGGTACCAAACCACGGGCCGCGCGTCGACCACCGCGACGTCCAGTGCCTTCGTGGCTTCAGCGGCTGAACGCGCCAGCAGCTGAGTTTTGGCCGGAGAGCCCAGACCGAGGCGAAGGGGCATCCGACTGTCGGTGCTCAGTTGTTGCACGATCCCGGCCAGATCCTGCGCACGATCGTCCCGAATGAACCCCAGCACGTGGGCGTCCAGCTTCGCGAGCACGTGAGCGGCTCCCAGATCGTCGAGCCAGCGGATCGAGAGCGCCTCGGGATCGATGGTTCGTGACCGCGATGCCACCGCAAACGCTGTCAGCGATGTCTCGTGAACGCCCCAGCGTCGCAGCAGCGCCGATGCTGCCTGTCCACCGCGTAGCAACGTCGTCAGCATCACCTCCCTGCCAAGGCGCTCGGTAGCTGGATTGTCGGCGGTGCGCAACAGAAGATCCAGCAGTGCCGCCGCCTGCGAGGCCAGGTCTCGACTGCGGCTGGTCGGTCCGCGCGCACCGATCACCAGGTAGGCGCTGATGTCTTCGCCTTGCCCGACCGGATGGACCTGCAGGCCGGTGTGCCGTACCCGGACCGGACGGCGGAGCGCAACAGCAACGGCGTCGCGCACATGCAGACTGCCCGCGCCCGCAGTCGTGATGACCTCGCCGCGCGCATCGAGTAGCACAGCCCAGCCATCGATTCGGTGTGCCATCTCGGCCACCACTGCCACCACGCCGCCGCGGCGAGCGACCTGGGTGAGCACTTTGGTCCCGGTCGTGACACGCCGGTCTTCGGCGGCCTGGTCGGCGGCGATCCGGGCCGCGACGGTGAGAAGGGCGAGCTCGACGGTGTGGTCCGGTGCGTAAATCGTGGTGATGCCGTTGTCGGCCAGACGCGCTTTCAGCCCGGGCCCGGCAGGGGCGCCCGCGACTACCGCAATGCAGGTTGCCAGGTGCGATGCGGGGGCATCGTCGGCCAGTGCTGCGGCAAAGGCGTCGGGGCTGCCGACGACGGTGCTGGCGAAGCCGGGCTGGCTGGCCACCACCAGCTTGTCCAGCGGGATCACATCGTTGACTGTCGCGCCGGCGTCGACGTCACCGAGAGCCAGTTCGGATCCGAGAGAGGCCGCGACGGTCCGCACGTCATACGCCATTGCCTGAGTGTACGAAGTGGTGAATCCGGATCTCGAATCCACATATTTTCACAGTGACGAATCGGCTAATGGCTCCTTAGCATTCGGTGCGTTCGAGCTACGCCGTCTGCCGCGAGGAATCTGAAGTGAAAGCCATTGTCTTTCGGGACCAGAACACGCCCATCGAGCACCTCGACGTGGAACTCGCCGGGCCCAAAGCCGGTGAGGTTCGCGTCAAGATCGCCGCGGCGGGGGTCTGCCACTCCGATCTGCACGTCAAACGCGGGGAGTGGGATGCCCCGGCTCCGCTGGTGATGGGCCACGAAGGCTCGGGGATCGTCGTCGAGCTGGGGGAGGGCGTCACCTCGCTGGCAGTCGGCGACCATGTGGTGCTCTCATGGGTGCCGCCATGCGGTGAGTGCCGCTATTGCCGCTCCGGGCACGAGGCGCGGTGCCAGAAAGTCGCAACCGTCGTCGCCCCCAAAGGGGTTCTCTTCGACGGCACGTCGCGACTGTCCCGCGAGGGCGAGCACCTGCACCACTACCTGGGAGTCTCGTCGTTCGCCGAAGAAGTCGTCGTTCCTGCCTCCGGTGCGGTCAAGGTTCGTGATGACGCGCCACTGGACGTAATCGCGGTCGTGGGGTGCGCGGTCGCAACCGGAGTCGGTGCGGTGCTGAACACCGCCGCGGTGGAGCCGGGGGCCACCGTGGCGGTGATCGGCTGTGGCGGTGTGGGACTCAACGTGGTTCAGGGCGCAAAACTCGCAGGGGCCGAACGGATCGTCGCGATCGACGTGATGACCGACAAGACCCAGCTCGCCATGCAGTTCGGCGCCACCGACCGCATCGACGCCTCGCGCGGTGACGCCGTGGAGCAACTCCTGGCCCTGGTGCCCGACGGAGTCGACTACGCCTTCGACGCTTTCGGCAACACCTCGACCACCGAGCAGGCCATCCGGATGCTCGGGCTCGGCGGCGCCGCGGTGATCGTCGGTCTGCCGCCGACCGGCGCGAGGGCGTCGTTCGAGCCCCTGGTACTTGCCGAGGCGGACCAGCGCATCCTCGGCTCGAATTACGGGTCCGTACGCCCGTCGATCGACATCCCGGCACTGGTGGACCGGTACATGGACGGTCAGCTCAAACTCGATCCTCTGGTCTGGGCCCGGCGTCCGTTGGCCGAGGCGGCCGAGGCCTTCGACGACCTGGCCTCCGGTGAGGCGCTCCGCACCCTGCTCATCCCCTGAATCAGTCTGAACCCGAACGTATTTGGAGCCTCACCATGTCGAATACTACTGTGACACCGACCGATGCCGGACTGCGCCGGGGGGTGATGTCAGGTCCCGAACTGGCCGCACAGGCGATTGCGAACATCGCGCCGAGCGCGGTCATCGCCTTCACCGCCGCAGCGATCTACCTCAGCGCCGGTAACGGCACCGTGCTGTCCTTTGCGCTGGCCACGGTGGTGATCTTGGCCGTCGGCTACTGCGTGGTGGTCTTCGCCCGACGTAATGCCTCGGCCGGATCCCTGTACACCTATGTCGCCAAGGGGCTAGGACCGTTCGGCGCCTACCTGGCCGGAGTATCGCTGCTGATCGGCTGCTGGGGGATCGCCGCAGGCTCACTCGGTGGAGCGGTGTCCTACGCCAGTGACTTCCTGACGTTGATCGGGTTGCCGGCCCAGGGGCTGGGCTGGCACATCGCACTCGCGATCGTGTTGGGCGGCTTGGCCACTCTGTTCACCATCCGGGGAATCAGGCTGTCCGCGCGGGTTTCGCTTGTGCTGGAGCTGATCTCGGTCACGATCATCACCATCCTTCTCGTGTTGGCCCTGGTGTGGGCGGGTCCGGCGGCGTGGGATCCCGCGCAGTTCTCACTCACCGGTGTTCCGGTGCAGGGCGTCGCGGTCGGCATGGTGCTGGGCATCCTCGGCTTCGTCGGGTTCTCCTCGGCCGACGCGCTGGGCCGCGAGGCCCGCAATCCGTACACCGCCATTCCCCGCGCCATCATCTGGAGCGCCATCGTCGTCGGCGTGCTCTACGTCTTCGCCGCCTACACCCAGATCGCGCTGCTGCATGACGGGCTGGCCACCAGCGCAAGTCCCTTGCAGGACATCGCCGTCAAGATCGGCATGCCAGCGTGGTTCACGCCCATTCTGACCTTCGGCGTCGGTGCGTCCTTCTTCGCCGTGGTGGTCGCGCCGCTCAACGTGGTGGGCAGGATCGTCTACGTGATGGGCAAGGAGGGCGTGGTCGCCGAGCGGTTCGGCCGCACCCACGAGGGACATCTGACCCCGCATCGGGTCCTGCTGATCGCCGGACCGTCCGCCATCGTGCTGGACATCATCTTGCTCGCTGCCGGCGTCGCGCCGATGAACATCGTGGTCTGGGTGGACACCTACGGAACCTACGGCTACATGGTGGCCTACGCCTTGGTCGCCATCGCCTGTGTGGCCTACACCAAGCGCGCGGGCATCCCCAACCGCATGGTGTGGACCGCGGCGGTGGTAGCCGTCGTGGCGATGGCCTACACCTTCTTCGCCAACGTCTACCCGGTTCCCGCCTTCCCGCTCAACGTGCTTCCGTACCTGTTCCTGGCGACGGTGGCGCTCGCGCTGGTGTGGTTTGGTCACATCAAGCGCACTCGCCCGGAGGTCGTCGATCGCATCGGCCGAACCGAGACCGACATCCTCGAAGGCGTCGGTTAGGCCCGCGTCATCGCGTAGTAGGCGCCCCGCCGGGCCAGCAGCTCGGCGTGGGTGCCGCTCTCGACGATCCGGCCGGCCTGCATCACCAGGATCATGTCGGCATCGCGAATCGTCGAGAGCCGGTGGGCGATGATGAAACTTGTTCTTTCCCTGCGCAGTTCGGTCATTGCCCGCTGCACCAAGAGCTCAGTACGGGTGTCCACTGAACTGGTCGCCTCGTCCAGGATCAGCAGCTGCGGGCGGGCCAGGAATGCCCTGGCGATCGTGATTAGCTGCTTCTCGCCGGCGCTGATGTTGCCGCCGTCGTCGCTGACCCGGGTCTGGTAGCCGTCCGGCAGGGTCCGGACGAAGCGGTCGACGTAGGCCGCGCGGGCCGCCTCGATGACCTCGTCCTCGCCGGCGTCCGGCCTGCCGTAGGCGATGTTCTCGGCGATGGTGCCACCGAACAACCAGGTGTCCTGCAACACCATCCCAATGCGGGAGCGCAGCGAATCCCGGCTCACGGCGGTGATGTCGACACCGTCGACCAGGATCCGCCCCGAGTCGACGTCGTAGAAACGCATCAACAGGTTCACCAGGGTGGTCTTGCCCGCCCCGGTGGGCCCGACGATGGCCACGGTGCTGCCCGGCTCGGCGACCAGCGACAGGTCCTCGATCACCGGGGTGTCGTCGCGGTAGCCGAACCAGACATGCTCGAACTCCACCCGTCCGGCGGGTGCGCCGACGGTCCGTGGCAATGTCCTTGCCGCATCGGGGGTTTCCTCGGGTTCGTCGAGGAAGTCGAAGACCCGCTCGGCACTGGCAACCCCAGATTGCAGGGTGTTGTACATCCCGGCGACCTGGGTGAGCGGCTGGTTGAACTGGCGGACGTACTGGATGAACGCCTGGATGCTGCCCAGCGTTATCTGGCCGGTCGCCACCTGATAGCCGCCCACCACCGCGACGGCGACGTAACTGAGGTTGCCCACGAACGTCGTCGCCGGTGAGACCAGCCCGGAGAAGAACTGGGCGCCGAAGCTGGCGTCGTAGACGTCGTCGTTGCACTCGCGGAACTTCTCCTGTGCGGCAGCGCGATGCCCGAACGTCTTGACCACGGTGAAGCCGCTGTAGGTCTCCTCGATGTGGGCGTTGAGCCGGCCGGTGTTGGTCCATTGGGCGATGAACATCCGCTGCGACCGGCGGGCGATCGCACGAGTTACCCACAGCGACAACGGAACCGTCGTCACTGTGATGAGCGTCAGCAGCGGCGAGATGGTCAGCATCATGGCCAGGACCGCGAACACCGTCAGTACCGAGGTGACCAGCTGGCTGATGGTCATCGACACCGACTGCTGAATGTTGTCCACGTCATTGGTCACCCGGCTCAGCAGCTCGCCGCGCTGCCGGGAGTCGAAGTAGGACAACGGCAACCGGTGGACCTTGGCTTCCACATCGGCACGCAGCGCCCGCACCGTGCGCTGCACGATCACATTGAGCAGCCGGGCCTGCACCCAGATGAACAGTGCGGCGACGGCATACAGCGCCAGCGCCAGCAGCAGCGTTCGGCCGACCGCGGCGAAGTCCACACCCTGGCCCGGCACCACATTCGTCCCCGACAATAGATCGGCGAAGGTGTCGTCGCCGCGGGCCCGGGCCGCGGCGATGGCTTGCTCCTTGGTGATGCCGGCAGGCAACTGCCGGCCGATCACCCCGTTGAACAACAGATCGGTGGCGTGCCCGAGGATCCGCGGACCGGCCACCCCGAGCGCGATGCCCCCGACCGTGAGCACGATGACGGCCACCGCGGGCCAGCGCTGTGGCGTCAGCCGCCCGAGCAGGCGCCGCGCCGAGCCCTTGAAGTCCCGGGACCGGGCCTGGCGGGGGTCCTGATTGAGCATGCGCATTCCGCCGCCGCGCATGCCGGGCCCCGTCACGAGCCGCCCCCGACGCCGGCCCCCAGCGACTGGGAGTCGACGAACTCGGCGTAGGTCGGGCAGTCGGCCAGCAGAACGTCGTGGGTGCCTGCGCCGACCACCCGGCCACCGTCGACCACGACAATGTGATCGGCGTGCATCACTGTCGAAATCCGTTGCGAGACAATGATCACCGTCGATCCGGCCGACACCTCCTGCAGCGCGGCGCGCACCCTGGCGTCGGTGTGCACGTCCAGGGCCGAGAAGGCGTCGTCGAACAGGTAGATGGCGGGTCTGCGGATCACCGCACGCGCGATCGCCAGCCGCTGACGCTGCCCGCCGGAGAAGTTGATGCCGCCCTGGGCCACCCGCATGCCCAGACCGTCGGGGTTGGCGGCCACGAAATCGTCGGCGGCCGCCACACGCAGCGCCGCCCACATCTCGTCCTCGCTCGCCACATGTCCTGGGGGCGCGCCCATCTGCAGGTTGTCGGCGACCGTGCCGGAGAACAGATAGCCGCGCTGCGGCACCAGCCCCACTGCCGACCAGAGTTCCTCGGTGTCATAGTCGCGCACGTCGATGCCGTCGACGGTGACCGCGCCGCCGGTCACGTCGTACAGCCGGCAGATCAGGGCGATCAGCGTCGACTTGCCCGAGCCGGTGCACCCCACGATCGCCGTCGTCGTCCCGGCGCGTGCGGTCAGCGAAACATCCTCCAGCACAGGGCGTTCAGCGCCCGGATAACTGAACGTCGCGCCGTCGAGGATCACCTCACCGCGGATGCCGCCGCTGGGATGAATCGCGAGGAGCGGGTTGGTGATCGCCGCCTCGGTGCCCAGCACCTCGGTGATCCGCTCGGCGCAGACCGAGGCGCGGGGCAGGATCAGCAGCAGCAGGGTCGCCATCAGTACGGCCATCAGGATCTGCATGAAATAGGACAGGAACGCGATCAGTGAGCCGACCTGCATCTGTCCGGCGTCGATGCGCAGGCCGCCGAACCAGATCAGCGCGACGCTGGAGATGTTGATCGTCAGCGTGGTCAGCGGAAGCATCAGCGCCTGCCAGCGCCCGGCGGCCAGTGCGGTGTCGGAGACCGCGGCATTGGCCTGTGCGAAGCGCTCCCGCTCGAAGGGCTCACGGGCGAAGGCCCGGATCACCCGGATGCCGGAGAGCTGTTCGCGCATCACCCGGTTGATGCCGTCGATCAGGCGCTGCATGCTGCGGAAGATCGGCAGCATCCGCGAGACCACCCAGTAGTTCGACACGGCCAGCACCGGCACGCTGACCAGCAGCAGCCAGGACAGCCCGGCATCCTGGTGAATCGCCATGAAGATGCCGCCCACGCACATGATCGGCGCGGTCACCAGCACCGTGGCGGTCATCTGGACGAGCACCTGGATCTGCTGGACGTCGTTGGTGGTGCGGGTCAGCAGCGTGGCCGCGCCGAAGCGGGACGTCTCGCGTTCGGAGAACGTGGTGACGTGATGGAACATCGCCGAGCGCAGGTCACGCCCGAAGCCCATCCCGGTGCGCGACCCGAAGTACACCGCGCCGACCGCGCACACTCCCTGCAGTCCGGTCACCGCCAGCATCAGCAGGCCCAGCCGGGTGATCAGGGCGGTGTCGCCCTTGGTCACTCCGTCGTCGATGATTGCGGCGTTGATCGTCGGCAGATACAGCGAGGCCAGCGTGCTGATGATCTGCAGCGTCATGACGGCCGCGACCAGCCACCGGTACGGCCGGACATACTGTCTCAGCAGCGCCAGGAGCATCTCGTTACTGTCGCATACCGGCCCGGCGGCGTCGTCAGGACCGTGTCAGCCCGCAACGCCCGACGCGGCGATAAACCGGCAGGTCAAGCGGCCTGTCGGTGGTTGCGCGCAGGGCTGCCCGCTACAGTGCATGCTGTGACACGCAGCAGGTGCGCATGACAGCGGCGCGCAAACTGGCCGTAGCGGCGCTGGCCGTCGCGGCAGCCGCGATGAGCGGATGCTCCTCGGACTCCAGTGGACCCGGGCCGCAATCGTCGGCGCCGTCGGCTCCGTCGCCGGCCAACGCCAAGCACGGCCCGATGTTCCCCGAGTGCGGTGGCATCACCGATCAGACCATCGCCGAGCAGACTCGGGTCACCGGCCTGGTCAACACCGCGAAGAACTCGGTCGGCTGCCAGTGGCTGGCCGGTGGCGGCATTCTCGGCCCACACTTCTCCTTCACCTGGTACCGCGGCAGCCCGATCGGGCGCGAACGCAAGACCGAGGAGTTATCGCGCACCAGCGTCGAGGACATCAACATCGAGGGCCACGGCGGGTTCATCGCGGTCGGCACTGATCCGACTCTGGGGGACAACCTGTGCGAGATCGGCATTCAGTTCAACGACGACTTCATCGAGTGGTCGGTCAGCTTCGCCGAGAAGCCGTTCCCGCCGGCCTGCGACGTCGCCAAGGAACTGACCCGGCAGACGATTGTGAACGGCAAATGAGCGCGGCAGGCTGGCGCCGTCCGGTCGCCGCCGCGGTGGTGATGCTCTCGGCCCTGGCCGTGGTGACCGGTTGCGCCCGCACGGTCGACGGCACGGCGGCCAAGTCTGGTTCCGGCCCGGTCGACCGCAACGACAACTCCGCGCAGCAGTACCCCAACCTGCTCAAGGAATGCGACGTCCTGACCACCGACATCCTGGCCAAGACCGTCGGCGCCGACCCGCTGGACATCCAGAGCACCTTCGTCGGCGCGGTGTGCCGCTGGCAGGCCGCCAACCCGGCCGGCCTGGTCGACATCACCCGGTTCTGGTACGAGCAGGGCAGTCTGGACAACGAGCGCCAGGTCGCGGGATTCCTGAAGTATCAGGTCGAGAACCGCGCGATCGCGGGTGTGCCGTCGATCGTGATGCGCACCAGCGACCCCAACGGGGGCTGCGGTGTGGCCAGCGACGCCGCCGGTGTGGTCGGGTGGTGGGTCAACCCGCAGGCGCCCGGTATCGACGCGTGCGGCCAGGCGATCAAGCTGATGGAGTTGACGCTCGCCACGAACTCCTAGTCACCTGGGAACATGAAACGCGATCAGCCCGGCGCCGCTGAGTTCCAGCGCTGACCAGCTGACCG
Organism: Mycobacterium sp. NBC_00419; assembly: GCF_036023875.1. Classification (NCBI taxonomy): domain Bacteria; kingdom Bacillati; phylum Actinomycetota; class Actinomycetes; order Mycobacteriales; family Mycobacteriaceae; genus Mycobacterium; species Mycobacterium sp. NBC_00419. Next base: position 1,422,168 of record NZ_CP107931.1, on the reverse strand, counting down.
GCACGCGCAGCACCGCGATGCCCGAGGTGGGGAACTTCATCGAGATCTGCGCCGCGGCGTCGTGATCGGACTCCTGCGGGTCGGCCAGGCCGAGCGCGACCTGCGAGACCGTCGGTTCGTGGCCGACCACCAGCAGTGCGTTCACCTCGTCGGGCACGCCGTTGATCTCCTCGATCATCGTGCCCGGGGTGGCGCCGTAGAGCCGGTCGGAGTACTCCACGGGTGCGATGATGCCGGTGCGGTCCAGGGTCTGGCGGGTCCTGGTCGCCGACGAGCACAGCACCCGCTCGATCGAGGGCACATTGCCGCGTAGCCAGTCGCCTGCCAGGCCGGCCTCGCGGATGCCGCGCGGAGCCAGCGGCCGCTGATGGTCGACGACGCCGGTGGGGTAATCCGACTTGGCGTGACGCATGACGACCAGGGTTCGGGTGCTCACGCAGACAGGCTAGCGGGGTGTGGGAGAACCTACGTCGCACATGCCGGACGAGGTCCCCGGACTTGTCGGCGGCCCGCCATACACTGCCCGCCATGCGCTTCCTGCACACCGCCGACTGGCAGCTCGGCATGACGCGGCACTTCCTGGAGGGGGAGGCACAGCCGCGGTATTCGGCTGCCCGGCGTGACGCGGTGGCCGGCCTCGGCGCGCTGGCGCGGGAGGCCGACGTGGAGTTCGTCGTCGTCGCCGGGGACGTGTTCGAGCACAACCAGCTCGCCCCGAAGGTGATCAGCCAGTCGCTGGAAGCCATGCGCGCCATCGGCGTGCCGGTGTACCTGCTGCCTGGCAACCACGATCCGCTGGACGCGTCCTCGGTCTATACCAGTGCATTGTTCACCGCTGAGTGCCCCGACAACGTCATCGTCCTCGACCGGGCCGGGCTCTGGAACGTGCGCCCCGGTGTGCAACTTGTCGTCGCGCCGTGGCGCTCGAAGTCGCCGACCACCGACCTCGTTGGCGCGGTGCTGGCCGACGTGCCTGCCGACGGAACCACCCGGGTCGTCGTCGCCCACGGCGGCGTCGACATCCTCGACCCGGACCCAACCCGGCCGTCGCTGATCCGGATGGCCGGTCTGGCTGACGCCATCGAGCGCGGCGCCGTGCACTATGCGGCGTTGGGGGACAAGCACTCCCGCACCTGCGTCGGGGACAGCGGGCGGGTCTGGTACTCCGGATCGCCGGAGGTCACCAACTACGACCACGTGGAATCCGACCCGGGCCACGTGCTGGTGGTCGACGTCGACGAGAACGACCCCGCCCACCCCGTGACGGTGCAGACCCGCGACGTCGGACGCTGGCGGTTTCTGACCCTGCACCGACAGGTCAACGACAGCCGCGACATCGCGGACCTGGATCTCAATCTGGACCTGATGGCCGACAAGGACCGCACGGTGGTCCAACTCGGGCTCACCGGGACGCTCACAGTCAGCGACCGCGCGGCGCTGGACGGCTGCCTGAACAAGTACTCCCGGCTGTTCGCCTACCTGGGCACCTGGGACCGCCATACCGACCTCGCCGTGATGCCGGCCGACGGCGAGTTCGACGACCTCGGCATCGGCGGGTTCGCCGCCGCGGCTCTCGGCGAACTCCTCGACACCGCCCGCAGCGATGCGGGGGACGCGGCCCAGGACGCCCAGGGCGCGCTCGGACTGCTGCTGCGATTGGCCGGGGGGAGTGCGGCATGAAACTGCACCGGCTTGTCCTGAGCAACTACCGCGGAATCACCTACCGCGAGATCGACTTTCCCGACCACGGTGTCGTCGTGGTCTGCGGGGCCAACGAGATCGGCAAGACGTCGATGATCGAGGCGCTCGATCTGCTGCTGGAGTCCAAGGACCGCTCGACCAAGAAGGACGTCAAGCAGGTCAAGCCCACCCACGCCGACGTCGGCTCCGAGGTGTCCGCCGAGATCAGCACGGGCCCTTACCGATTCGTCTACACCAAGTGCTTCCACAAGCGGCCCAGGACCGAGCTGACCATCCTCGAGCCGCGCCGCGAACAGCTCACCGGCGACGAGGCACACGACCGGGTGCGGTCGATGCTGGCCGAGACCGTGGACACCGAACTGTGGCATGCCCAGCGGGTGTTGCAGGCCGGCTCGACGTCGGCGGTGGATCTGTCCGGGTGTGACGCACTGTCGCGCGCGCTGGACGTGGCCGCCGGCGATGCCGCCGAGACCCCCGACACCTCGGGTGGTGATTCGCTGCTCATCGAACGTATCGACGCCGAGTATGCCCGCTACTTCACCGCGACGGGCAAGCCGACCGGTGAATGGGGTTCTGCTATCGGCCAATTGAAGGCCGCCAACGATGAGGTGGCCCGCTGCGCGGCCGCGATGGCCGAGGTCGACGAGCGGGTGGCCCGCCACGCCGAGCTGGCGGAGCAGCTCGCGGCCCTGTCGGGCCAGCGGGACGTCGTCACACAGCGCTGCGCGGCCGCCGAAGCCGCGGCCGCGGCGCTGACCGAACTTCGAACCCAACTTGACAACGCCACCCTGGTCGCCAGGGCGGCGGCCGCCACCAGTGCGGCGTCGGCTGCCGCGCAGGCTGAGCGCTCACGGTTGCACACCGAGGTCGAGGCGCGCACCACGCGGATCGCGGAGTTGGATACCGAGGTCGCCGCTGCGCTCGACGCCGAGGCGACGGCACGTGAGGTCGCCGAGATCGCGTCTGCGGCAGCGGTGCGCTCGGCCGCCGAGGTGGACGCGGCACAGGCCACGCTGGTGACTGCGCAGCGGGCGGTCGCCGCGCTGGCCAACCGTGAGCAGGCCGATCGGCTCGCAGCCCAGATCGCCCGGATCGACAGTGCGCAAGCCGAACTCGGCCAGATCGACACGCAGCTCGCGGGCATCACGTTGACCGCCGAGGTGATGGCCGATATCGAGTCGGCGGCGGCTCTGGTGCAGCGCTGCGAGGCGCAGCTTGCCTCGACCGCCACCACCGTCGAGTTCACCGCGGCGGCCGAGGTGGAACTGACGGTCGACGGTGAGGTGGTGCGACTCGCCGCGGGGCAGCGCTGGACGCCGCCGGTGTCCGCCGCGACCACTGTCGAGCTGCCCGGCCTGCTCAGTATCCGGGTCGACCCGGGTGTCACCACCGCCGGAATCCAGGAGAAAGTTGTTGCCGCGCAACGGCTCCTGACCGAAGCCCTGCAGCAGGGCGGTGCCACCGATCTGGACGGCGCCCGCGATATCGACCGGCGCCGCCGTGACCTGATCAGCAGCCGCGACCAGGCCTCGGCCACGGTGACGGCTCTGCTCGGCGGGGAGGACCTCGAGCAGCTGCGGTCCCGGCTGGCTAACTTGCGGGCCGGGTTCGATCCGACGGTTGCGGTCGACCACGAGACCGCACATGCCGCGCTTGCCGCCGCCGAGCAGGCCCTGGCGGCGGTGAAGGTGCAGGCAGGTGCCGATGCCCGGGTGGCCGCTGAAGCCGAGGCTCAGCGGGTCAAGAAGGCCATTGCCACAACGGTTCTCGCGGCAAAGGCCGCCGACGCCAGCGCGGAGCTGGGCACGTTGCAGGAGCGGCTGGTCGGACTGCGGACAGCGGCGGGAGACGACGAGGTGGCCGCGCAGGCGGCCGCGGATGCCGAGGCCAAGCGGGCGGCGGAGGCGGTGGCCGCGCAGCTGACCGAACGCTATGCGGCAGCCGACCCGGCCACTGTTGCCGCCGAGCAGGCCGCGGCCAGCAGTGCTGCCGCGGCACTGCGGCGCGACACCGACGAGCTCGAGCGCGCGCTCAACGATCTCACCGTCGAACTCGGCGTCATCGGCAGCGAAGGCCGCCAGGGCAGCCTTGATGCCGCGCAGGCCGCGCTGCAGCACGCCCGGGCCGAGCATGACCGGGTCTCGCGGCGGGCGCGGTCGGCACATCTGTTGCGGTCGGTGATGACGCGGCACCGCGACAACACCCGCCAGCGGTACGTCGAACCGTTCCGCAAGGAGATCGAGCGGCTCGGTAAGCCGGTGTTCGGCCCGACATTCGAAGTCGAGGTCGACAGCGCGCTGAGGATCTGTAACCGCACGCTCGACGGCTGCACGGTGCCCTACGACTCGCTGTCCGGCGGCGCCAAGGAGCAGCTGGGCATCCTGGCCCGGCTGGCCGGAGCCGCGCTGGTGGCCAAGGAGGACACCGTGCCAGTGATCATCGACGACGCACTCGGTTTCACCGATCCGCAGCGGCTGACGAAGATGGGCGCGGTGTTCGACACCGTCGGCAACCATGGGCAGGTCATCGTGCTGACGTGCATGCCGGCGCGCTATCTCGGTGTGCAGGAGGCGCACCTCATCGAACTGAGCGCCTGACTCGGGTTACCCGGCCGGGATCGGCTTGCTTGACCGTTCGTTGACTGCCGGTGCGATCCAACGCCGAAGGTAGGCGCGCAGCTCGTCGCCGCGGCGGGTCGCGTCGATGGGGTCCAAGATGAAGGACTGGAACGTACGGAGCATGAATTCGACGAGTTCGTCGAGATGTGGTCCGGTGAAACCGGTTGCGGCCCAATCGACGTCGAAGCGTTCCAGGATGGAGCGTCCGAACGAGATCGACAGGTCGGATGTGATGCCCGCGGCAAATGCGCTGGCTTTGCCTGGTTGCATCACCAATCCGAGGTACCGGTCATGGGGTAGCTGCTCGAGTGTGTAGGCGATCCCCTCGATCACGGCTGTCGTCGGGTCACTCAGCGTGCCGAGTTCGTCTGCCAGCCGGTCGAGGAATTCACCGACGGCCGATAGCGCTGTCGCCGCCAGCAAGGCGTCCTGGGTGGGGAAGTATCGGTAAACGGTCTGTCGGGTCACGCCCAACTTCGCCGCCACTTCGGACACGCTCACGGTGCCCCGCGCATCGATCGAGGAGCGCGCGGCACTGATGATCCGTCCCACCGCCTCCTCGTCGTCGATGGGTACGTCGCCCGCCCATCCGTGCCGTCGCATAACCACATCGTGTCACCTGTTAACCCGAGGTGGGTCCGCGGGCAGCCCGACGTTTCCGGCATTGGACCATACAGTTAGCCATTAATGTATGGTCAGGGTCCAGCCGTAAATCTCGGAAAGGGTAGACATGGCAGCTGCGGGAGATCATCCGGTCAGCAATCACGACATCGAGCTGACTCGTCGTGCGTTGCGTCACGCGATCAACAAGACCACCGACATGGCAGATCGGGAGCTGCGGGTGCCGCTGCACTACTACCGCGATCCGAAGATCACCGAAATCGAAGAGTCCCAGGTGTTGCGGCGAGTCCCACTGGCCGTGATGCCGTCGGCGCAGCTGCCCAATGCCAATGACTTCGCCGTTCGGTCCGTTCTGGGTGACTCTCTTCTCGTTACCCGCGACGGCACCGGTAAGAGCCACGTCTTCCTCAATTACTGCCGGCACCGCGGTGCCATGCCGGCCTGCGGCACAGGCAATGCTTCTCGGTTCGTATGCCCCTATCACGCATGGACCTACAAGAACACCGGCGAACTGTTCACCATCCCGGGTAAGGCCGGCTTCGATTCGATGGACAAGGGCGACTATGGACTCGTTGAGCTACCCAATGAGGAACGCTATGGGTTCATCTGGGCGGTTCTCACAGCTGGCCTTGCGATCGACCTCGACGCTCATCTCGGCGCTGTCGGGCCCGATCTGGAATTGATGAACTACAGCGGATACGGCTATCACGTGGAGAGGGAGTTCGAGTCCCAGGTGTCGTGGAAGGGCGCGCTCGAGGCCTTCGCCGAGGGCTACCACTTCCCCTTTGTCCACGGCGAGAGCGTGATCGGGCAGAACACGCTTCCGAACACGGGTGTCTACGACGAGTTCGGAAAGCACCACCGCATCGGATTTCCATTCAACTGGGTCACCAACCTCGACCAGGATCCGTCGGGATCGTGGGATCCGCATCAGAACATGGGCGTCATCTACTGGATCTACCCGAACCTCATCCTGGCCAACAGTCCGATCGGTGTTGAGATCATCGACATCCTGCCGGCCGGGGAGCCCACTCGGTGCACCGTACGGCACAGCTGGATGGGCCGAGTACCGGCGACAAATGATGAGATGCGCGCGGTCTACGACCAGGTGTACGAGGGCGTTCACGCTGCGGTGCGTGACGAAGACTTTACGATGCTGCCCCAGTGCGGGGAAGCTGTCCGCCACGGCCAACACGACCATATGATCATCGGCCGCAACGAGATTGGTGTGCAGCACATGATCAAGGTGTTCGCCGAGGAACTCGGCGTAGCCGTGCAGTAGGGGAAGCCGCCAAGTGCCTGAGCGTCAGTCGGCCAGCGCCAGCACCTCGTCGAAGCCCGCAACCAGGCAGTCGGCGAACTCCTCGAAGTCCGGGATCGCGCCGGTGTCGACGTCGATGCCCAGCGAGCAGGTGTCGACGTAGGTCAGCAGCGTCACGTTGACCGCCGAGCCGATGGTCGGGCCGAACGCATACTGCATGCGCACCTTGGCCCCGCCGAGGTACACCTGCACCGGAACGCCCGGCACGTCGCTGCACAGGAAGTCGACGTGTCGCAGCACCGAGCCGATGTACCAGCGCGGCATCAGGTTCAGGGCGCCGGCGATCAACTGCGTGTACGGCAACGACTTCTCGGTGCGGACCTTCGAGGTGCGCTCCCGGATCTCGCTGATCCGCTGCGCCGGGTCGGCCACCCCCGCCGGAATATCGAAGCGCATCAACCCGATTCGGTTGCCGCCCATGCCGTCGTCCTCGGTGCGCAGGCTGATCGGCATCGTCAGGTGTAGTTCGCCCACCGGCACGCCGTGCTTCTCGTGGTAGCGGCGCAACCCGCCGGCCACCCCGGCCAGGAACGCGTCGTTCAGTGAGCCGCCGCTGCGGTGTGCGGCTTCGCGTAGCCCCGGCAGCGACACCTCGTGGACGCCGAGTTTACGAACCAGGGTGCGGTCCTTCATCAGCGCCGAGCCGGTCTCGGTCACCGGGCGCACGGTGCGGTACACCGATGCGGCCAGCTCGCCGGCCGCGGTCGCGGTCTGCAGCGGACGCCTAATCGTGTTGAACACCAAGCGGGGAACGGTCTTGGCGGTCTCGGTGACAGCCTTGCCGAGAAGTCCGGCGTCGTAGCGCACGGCGTCGCGGTAACCCTCCAGCGGCTGCGGCGAGGTCCACACGGGCTCGTCGGGTATCGAGTCGATGGTTCGCGGTTCCTCGGTCAGGTCGAACAGCGTCATCGCGATCTGCACGCCGCCGACACCGTCGGTCAGCGCGTGGTGGAACTTGCACAACACCGCCGCCCCGCCGTCGTCGAGCCCGTCGATCAGGGTGGCTTTCCACATCGGCCGGGCCCGGTCGAAGTCGTCCATCGCGGCCAGCCGCGCCATCTCCAGCACGCCGTCGAGGGTGCCGGGCTGGGGCGCCGATACCCGGCGCATGTGGAAGTCCAGATCGAAGTCCGGTGCCCATTCCCATCGCGGGGGCGCCGGCGGCAGGGTCTCGACCACCCGCTGGCGGAACATCGGCAGGTTGCGGCTGACGATGTCGAACCGCTCCCTGACCAGATCCCAGTCCGGTGACCGGTCGAGGAGTATCACCGTCACCACGGTGGATCTCAGCCGCGGGTCGGACTCCATCGACCAGGTGAACGCGTCGGTGTTGCGCATGAATTCAGTCATTGTGTGCTCCGCCACAAACGTACGACGGCGGTCGCACCGCGCAGAAGATCACGCAGCCAACTCGGGACTTTGTCCCCTAACGAAGGTGCCCGATGGCGCGGGCGCCTCGACTAACCCGCGGCCTGCAGGCGCCGCCCGACGTTGGACTCCTCGGTGCTGCCCAGCCCCAGGTGGTCGCGCAGCGTCGTCCCGGTGTACTCGGTGCGGAACAGGCCCCTGCGTTGCAGCACCGGCACCACCGAGTCGACGAAGTCGTTGAACGTGCCCGGTGTCGAGGCGGACGACACCATGAATCCGTCGGCCTCGCCGGCCAGGAACGACTCCTCGATCTGGTCGGCCACCTGCTCGGCGGTGCCGACGAACTGCGGCAGCAGCACCCCCTGTGCGTACCAGGCGCCGACATCGCGCAACGTCAGGCTGTCCCGGTTGGCCACCCGGCGCACCGCGTCGAAAAGCCCTTGGGTTCCGCTGACTTGGACGTCCTCGACCGGGGCGTCGAGGTCGTAGCCGGAGAAGTCGTGGTCGGTGTGCACCGACAGGGTGATCAGCCCGGAGATCGGATCGGCTAATTCGTTGTGGTAGGCCTGCTTCTCCCGTGCGATCGACTCGGTCTCACCGATGAACGGGATGAACGCCGGGAAGATGAGGACCGTGTCGGGATTGCGGCCGAAGTTCACCGCACGCGACTTGATGTCGTCGTAGTAGGCTCGCCTGCCCTCCGGGGTCGGGTCGATCTCGAAGATGGCCTCGGCCCACCGGGCCGCGAAGTCCCTGCCGGTGTTCGAGGAGCCGGCCTGGATCAGCACCGGGCGGCCCTGCGGTGAGTGCGGGACGTTGAGCGGCCCGCGGGTGCGGAAGTAGCGGCCGTCGTGGTCGACGTGCCGGATCCGGTCCGGGTCGGCGAACACCCCGGACTGCTTGTCCTGAACCAGGGCGTCGGGCTCCCAGCTCGACCACAGTTCCAGGGTGGTGCGGACGAACTCGTCGGCGCGTTCGTAGCGGAACTCATGGTCGAGGTGGTTGTCGTGGCCGAAGTTCTGCGCCTCGCTCTGGGTCAGTGACGTCACGATGTTCCACGCCACCCGTCCGCGGGTGATGTGGTCGAGACTGGCGAAGATGCGGGCCAATTCGTAGGGGTGAAAGTAGGTGGCGGACTTGGTGATTGCAAGACCCAGCCGGGTTGTGACGGCCGCGATGCTGGCCGCCACGACGGACGGGTCCAGGGTGGCTGTGGCCTGCGTGCCACGGCGCAGAGGCTCGGCGATGCCGTCGCCGTATCGCACGGGTGCGGCCAGCAGATCGGCGAAGAACAAGAAGTCGAACTTGCCTCGTTCCAGGATGCGCCCGATCCGGTGGTAGTACTCCGGGGTCAGGAATGCCGGGTCGCTGGCCGGATGTCGCCAGGCGGCATGCGAGTGGGTGACCTGGGAGGCGATCTGGAATCCGCCCAGGTGCAGCTGTCGGGTCATGTGGTCTCCAAGTATGTCGAGATCGACGAAATGGTGGCGTCCACTTGCGATTCCCCGCCCATTCGTCGGTTTGGGCGAGGTGTGGGCTCAGAAGTAGGCGTTGGCAGGCACAGGTGTGCCGTGCAACAGGTTCTGCCCGATCACCCGCGCCTTGTAGGCCACCGGGTTGTGCAGCGTGATGGTGCGGACGTTGCGCCAATGCCGGTCCAGGTTGCGCTGACGGCTCGCGGCGCTCGCCCCGCCGAGTTCCAGCAGCCGGGTGGCGGCCACCGGGGCGACGTCGTCGAGGTGCACCTTGACCTTGGCCACCTTCAGCTGTGCCTCGGCCGCCAGGTCGGCGTCGGGAATCCCGTCGCGCTCGGAGTCGGTGGCCGCCTCGATCGCGGCGGCGGCGTCGAGCACCGCCGCGCGCGCGACGTAGGCCGTGCTGGCCAGCTCGCCGAGCAGCCGCTGGTAGAGCGGATCGTCTACCGGCGCCTCGGCCAGCGCGTGGCTGAAGCTGCGGTTCCGCGACCGCAACAGCTCGGTGCCGTCGTCGACCACGGTCTGCAGCACACCGGCCACCACGGCGTGGATGTAGAGCTGCAGTGACGCGTATTGCACGGTGGGCTGCGGCTGCGCGTCGTACTGAGCGTCCGAGAGGATCTCATCGGGGGCGACGTCGACGCTGGTCAGGATCGTGGTGCCGGTCCCGGTGCGGCGCTGCCCGAAGCCGTCCCAGTCGTCGACCAGGCGCACGCCCTCCCGGTCGGCCGGAATGATCACGGTGGCCACCGAGTCGTGGTCGGTGGTGGCGGTGACCGTCAGATAGTCGGAGAACAACGTGCCGGTGCTGTAGTACTTCTCGCCGGTCAGCCGGAAGCCGCCGGGAATCGGCAACAACCGGGTGTTGAACACCAGGCTACCGACGGCGTTGGACCCCTTCTCGCTGAACGCGTTGCCGACGATCTTGCCCTCGGCAACCTTGGCCAGCCACTGCCGTGACCGCTGGTCGCTTCGCTCCTGCCCTCCGCCGAGGGTGCGCAGCCGCTCTTCGACGAACCAGAAATGAGTTCGGAAGATATGCGCCACAATGGGATCGGCGGCCGCAACGTCGATGATCGTGGAAAATAATTGACGCACAGTAAAATCCGCGCCGCCGAGCTCAGCGGGCAGGCGCAGCGTGCCGAATCCGGCGCGCTTCAGTGCATCGACTTGGTCAAAAGGGTTCTCGTCATTGAGATCTCGGTCTTTGGCGCCAGACCGGATATTGGCGAGTAGTGCGGTGAACTCAGGGGTTCCGGGGAGCAGACGGTTGAGGGGTTCGACTGTGGTCATGTCCCCGTTGTACCGACGGGGCAGGCGGTGGGGCACTGCTTTGGATCACCCCGAACCGAACCGCGCATTCCATTCCCCAGCGCGGCAAGGCAGAATCGAGGCATGCGAGGCCGCCACGGATGACGCTCAACTCCAAGCGCCGCCGTGCCCACGAGAAACTCGCCGCACTGCCGGGGGTACGACCGGTCCGCCGCCCGGTGACACCGGCCGGAACCGACGAGTTCGACCTCTACTACGTGCGCACCGGCCGCAAGACCAAGCATCCGGTCGTCATCATCCCTGGTGGGCCGGGTGCGGCCTCGATCGCGCTCTACCGCGGCCTGCGCAGGCGTGCCGCCGCCGAGGGGCTCGACGTGATCATGATCGAGCACCGTGGCGTCGGAATGTCGCGCCACGACGACTCCGGTGCCGACCTGCCGCCCGAGGCGCTGACCGTCGAGCAGGTTGTCGACGACGTCGCCGCTGTCCTCGACGACGCCCAGGTCGACAGCGCACTGATCTACGGCACGTCGTATGGCACCTACATCGCCGCCGGGGTCGGGGTGCGTCACCCGAACCGGGTGCACGCCATGATCCTGGACTCGCCGCTGCTGGCCGGGGACGACATCGAGGTGGTGCGCCGTGCCCTGCGCACCGTGTTGTGGCATGGCGAGGAGCCCGAGACCAAGGACCTCGCGGGCAAGGTGCGCCGACTTGTCGACGACGGTGTCATGACCCCGGCCGCCGCCCAGCTCGCTGCGGCGGTGTACGGCTTCGGCGGGGCGCCGCTGCTGGACCGCCAGCTCGACCTGCTGCTGCAGGGACGCCACCTGTTGTGGAGCGGGATGGGCCGGGTCGCCGAGCTGATGGTCGGCCGAAAAGCGCCCTACCGCAACGAAACCGATCTCGTGGGCCGCATCGCCTACCGTGAGCTGAACTATGCCGGCATCCCCGACGGCGGGCCGCTGGACCCCGCGCTGGCGATGCGCGACTTTGCCTCCGGTGACGTCCAATTCGTCGCCGAACCGTTCGACCTCGTTGCCGAGATGCCGAGGTTCACCTGGCCCACCGTCGTCATCTCCGGTGGCCGGGATCTGACCACGCCGCCAGCGGTCGCCGACCGAGTCGCAGGCCTCATCCCGGGTTCGGTCCTGGTGCGGCTGGCCACCACGGGGCACAGCGTTCTCGACAGCAAGGAGCGGGCGGCGCTGCGCATCGTGTCGGTGGTCTCGGCTGGTCGGGCGGCCAGCCTGCCCCGTCAGGCCACTGCCCTCGACGCCATGCCGACCCGGCCCGCCCTGCGCCTGATGGTCTCGGCGATCGGGACCGCGGCGCGTATCGAGGCGGCGTTACCCGAGGTGGTGCCCAAGCTGGTGGGCAAAGCCCAGCGCGTTACTTCGTGAAGCCGATCGCGCTGTAGTTCAGGTCGCCGAGGCCGGCCGGCCCGAAGTTGGCCAGATTGCTGCGCACCGCGACGTTGCCGGCGGACTGGAACAGCGGCAGGCTGAACACCTCGCCCCAGATCAGCTTGTCTACCTCGTTGGCCAGTGTGCGGGCCTTGTCGGGATCCAGTTCGTCGAGCACTTCCTCGACCTTGGCGTCGATCTCGGGGCTGCTGATCTTGCCGAAGTTGCTTTCGGCTCCGGTGGTGTAGATCTGGTTGAGGCAGCACAGCGCGAATGCGTCGGCGACCCAGGAGAACTGGGTGATGTCGAAGTCCCCGACGTTGACGTAGTTGGTGAAGAACCCGTTGCCGGGCTTGGCGTCGATCTCCAGCTTCACCCCAATCTGGGCCAGGCTGTTCTGCGCGACCAGCGCGACCTGCCTGGTGGTCTGCGAGTCGTAGAGCACGTCGCGGATCACCAGTTGCTTGCCGTCCTTTTCCCGGAACTGGCCATTGAGTTTCCAGCCCAGCGCGTCGAGTTCGGCCGTGGCCTTCTCCGGGTCGTAGGCCACGACGGCGCTGTTGTCCTGGTAGCCCTTCTGCCCGGCGACGAAGATGTGGTTGTTGAGCGGCACCGGCTTGTCGACCAGTCCGCGCTGTGTCACGTCGGCGATGGCCTGGCGGTCGATGCCCTTGGCGACGGCCAGCCGCAACGCCTTGTCCGACAGGATCGCCCCGGGCGCACCGTTGAAGGTGAAGTGATACCAGCTCAATCCGGGCGTACGACGAACCGAGATCCCCGCGGTGCGACGGGCGATCGTCAGCTCGTCGAGCGAGCCGAGCCCGGTGGCGTCGATGGTGTTGTTCTGCAGCGCCGGGATGCGCGCCGCGTCATCGAGCACCAGGTAGGTGATCGAGTCGAGTAGCGCCCGCGTGCCCCACCATTTGGGATTGCGGGTCAACACGATTCGCTGCGCCGTGCGGTCAAGCGTGGAGACCACGAACGGGCCCGCCGACGGTCCCGGACCGCTGAGCTGACCCTTGTTGAACACCTCGGGGCTGGCGGTCATGGACTTCGGCAGGAGCATCGTGTTGCCGGCGAACATTCCGCGCCACTCGGCGTACGGCTTGGCGAAGGTGACGATCGCCTGCCGGTCGTCGGCACCGCGGGTGACCGAGCCGACCCGGTCGCTTCCGTTGGGGGCCGCGATCGCGAACGCTTTGTCCTTGCCGCTGGTGGCGTTGATCTGGGAGGCGATGTCCTCCCAGGTGATCGGCGTGCCGTCCGACCACGTCGCCTTCGGGTTGATCGTGTAGGTGACGACCTGCGGGCTGGTGGATGTCAATTCGACGCTGGTGAAGTAGTCGGTGTTGACCTTCATCGACCCGTCGGCGGCGATGATGAACGCCCTGGGCAGGGTGGGCTTGAGCAGGCTGCCGGTGTCGGCCTCGTTGCCGTCGATGTTGAGGGTGTTGAAGTTCGACGGGAACGACGACAGTGCCAGGCGCAGATTGCCGCCGTTGCGCAGCGTCGCCGGGTCCTGCGGGTTGATGTCGCTGGTGGATCCGACCTCGGCATTGCCGCCCGCGGACGGGACCTCCTGCTTGCCGGACGAGCAGCCGGACACCACCAATGTCAGGGCCATCCCCACCGCGAGCAGACGCATAATCGCGTTCCGCAGGCCGTTCGAGTGCGATTTTGTGTCTGTTCGCGCGTGAGTCACGGGAACGATGCTAGCGGCGAGTCGGATCCGGTTGCGGGATAGCGGCCAGCAACTTCCTGGTGTACTCGTGCTGCGGGTTGCCGAAGATGTCGTCGGCGTCGCCGTATTCGACGATCGCGCCGCGGTACATCACCGCCACGCGGTGGGCCAGGTGCTTGACCACCGACAGGTCGTGGGAGACGAACAGATACGACAGGTCGAACTGCCGTTGCAGATCCAGCAGCAGGTTGATGATGCCGGCCTGGATCGACACGTCCAGCGCCGACACCGGTTCGTCGAGGGCCAATATCTTGGGTTGCAGGGCCAAGGCCCGCGCGATGCCGATGCGCTGCTTCTGTCCGCCGGAGAACTCCTGGGCGTAGCGGCTGGCGTCGGTGCGGCCCAGCCCGACGATCTCGAGCAATTCGGCCACCCGGGTGTCGATGTGGCTCTTGTCGAAACCGTTGGCCTGCAGGGGTTCTGCCAACAGGTCGAAGACGGGTAGCCGCGGGTCCAGGGAGGCGACGGGATCCTGGAACACCACCTGGAGGTCGCGGCGGAGCTCACGGCGACGGGCGGCGGTCAGCTCGGCGACGTTGTTGCCGAGGACCTCGATCGTGCCGTCCTGCGGTGCCTGTAGTTCCAGGATCTCGTGCAGGGTGGTCGATTTCCCGGACCCGGATTCGCCGACGATCCCGACGGTGCGCCCGCGCTGCAGGTCGAAGCTGATCCCGTCGACCGCACGGACTTCCCCGATGGTGCGGCGAAACACCACACCTTTGGTCAGCCGGTAGGTCTTGGTCAGGTCGCGCACGCTGATCACGATCTCGGGTTCGGCGTCGTCGTCGGCGGCAACGGGCTGGGTCGACACGCCGTAGATATCGGCGGCGCTTCGGCCCTCGACCAGTTCGGTGCGGATGCAGGCCGCCGCATGCCCGTCGCCGACGCTGGTCAGCGCGGGTTCGGCGCTGCGGCAATCGTCGACCGCCAACGGGCAGCGCGGGGCGAACGGGCACCCAGGCGGCAGGTGCACCAGTGACGGGGGAGCGCCCGGTATCGGCACCAGCCGCGAACCCTGCGGTGAATCCAGCCGCGGGACCGAACCCAAAAGCCCTGCGGTGTAGGGCATTCGGCGGTCCCGGTAGAGGTCGTCGACGCCGGCCACCTCGACGGCGCGTCCGGCGTACATCACCAGTGCGCGGTCGGCGAACTCGGCCACCACACCCAGATCGTGGGTGATGATCAACACCCCGGCACCGGTCACGTCGCGCGCGGTCTTGAGCACCTCGAGAATCTGGGCCTGGACCGTGACGTCGAGGGCGGTGGTCGGCTCATCGCAGATCAGCAGATCGGGGTCGTTGGCGATCGCGATCGCGATGACGACGCGTTGGCGTTCCCCGCCGGACAGTTCGTGCGGGAAAGCCCGGGCGCGCCGGTCGGGCTGGGCGATGCCCACCAACTCCAGAAGCTCCACGGCCCGCGTGCGGGCGGTCTGCTTGGACACCTGGGAGTTGTGCACCCGGATCGCCTCGGCGATCTGATCGCCGACGGTGTAGACGGGGGTCAGTGCCGACATCGGGTCCTGGAACACGGTGCCGATCCGCTTGCCGCGGATCTGCGACATGCCGGCGTCGGACAGGCCGAGTAGTTCCTGGCCGCCTAGACGCACCGAACCGGACACCTCGGCGTACTCGGGCAGCAGCCCGATGACAGCCATGGCCGCCGCCGACTTGCCCGAGCCGGATTCGCCGACCATCGCCACGACCTCGCCGGCCGCCACCTGGTAGGTCAACCCGCGCACCGCCTTGAGGTCCTCGGTGTCAGTGGGGAAGCGTACGCTCAGGTCGCTGACTTCCAGCAGCGGCTCGGTCATGTCCGCTTCTTCTTCCGGTGCCGCAGGTTCGCGCTGCCCGGGTCAAGGGCGTCGCGCAGGCCGTCGCCGGTCAGGTTGGCGCACACCAGGATCAGGACCAGCACCCCGGCCGGGAACAGGAACACCCACGGGAACGTGGTAGCCGACTTGGTGCCGTCTGCGATCAGGGTGCCCAGCGAGACGTCGGGCGGCTGGACCCCGAAACCCAGGAAGCTCAAACCGGTTTCGGCCAGGATCGCCACCCCGACGTTCAGCGCCGTGTCGATGATCAGGATCGAGGCCACGTTGGGCACGATGTGGCGGGTGATAATCCGCCAGCTGGGAACACCCATATACCGCGCCGCCTGAACGAATTCACGCTCGCGCAGGCTCATCGTCAGGCCGCGCACCATCCGTGAACTGACCATCCAGCTGAACCCGGCGAGCAGCACGATCAACAGGGCGACGTTGGCGGAGTTCTTGGTGCGCGGGGTGATGATCGCGATCAGGATGAAACTGGGCACCACCAGCAGCAGGTCGACGAACCACATCAGGGCCCGGTCGCGCCAGCCGCCGAAGTAGCCGGCGATCGAGCCGACCGTCGCGGCGATTGCCGTGGAGATCACCGCCACGCACAGGCCGATCAGCATCGACTTCTGCATACCGCGCAGGATCTGTGCCAGCAGATCCTGGCCGAGGGCGTTGGTGCCGAACCAGTGCTCGGGGGTCGGGGGTGATTGCAGGTTGTAGAAGTCCAGCTCGGTGTAGGACCAGGGCAGCAGCGGCGGCAGGGCGTAGCAGCCGACGAACAGCAGCACGAGCACCACCAGGGATGCCATGGCCAGCCGGTTGCGCGCGAAGCGGCGCAGCACCAGGGTGCGTCGCGACGCGAACTCCTCGGGCTTGACGCCGGTTTGCGCGGTGGTGTCGGTCATGTCACCCGCACCCGGGGGTCGAGGATCGCGTAGATGACGTCGGACAGCAGGCCCGCCAACAACACCACCGCGCCGGAGAACACGGTGATCGCCGCGACGATGTTGGTGTCCTGGGTGGCGATACCCTGCACCACCCACTCACCCATGCCGTGCCAGCCGAAGATCTTCTCTACGAACACCGCACCGGTGACCAACCCCGCGACACCGTAGGCGAACAGCGTCGCCATCGGGATCAGGGCGGTGCGCAGGCCGTGCTTGAACAACGCCTGCCGGCGGGTCAGCCCTTTGGCCCGTGCCGTGCGGATGAAGTCCTGACCCAGCACGTCGAGCATCGCATTGCGTTGGTAGCGGCTGTATCCGGCGATCGCTGTCAGCGCCAGCGTGGTGGTGGGCAGGATCAGGTGCTGCAGCCGGTCGACGAACTGGTTCCACGGCCCGCCGACGGCGTCCGGGGAGGTCTCACCGGTGTACTCGAAAAGCTGAACCCCCAGAACGGAATTGACGTTGAGGGCCGCCAGGATCAGCAGGTTGGCGATCACGAACGTCGGTGTGCTGATCACCAGCAGCGACAAGAAGGTGATGACGCGATCCGATAATCGGTATTGGCGGATCGCACCCCAGGCTCCGACCACCACACCGATCACGGTGCCCAGCACCGAGCCGATCACCAGCAGTCGCAGGCTCACCCCGATTCGCCGCCACAACTCCTCGGAGACCGGCTGACCGTTGACGGTGGTGCCGAAGTCGCCCTGTACCGCACCTGCCACCCAGTGGGCATAACGCAGCGGAATCGGCTTGTCGAGGTCGAGTTCGGCGGCCTTGGCGTCAATGACCGCCTGCGGCGGGCGCGGATTGCGCTGCAGCAGGCTGTTGAGCGGGGCGAACGTCAGCGACGTCAGGGTGAACGTCAGGAACGAGGCCAGTGCCAGCAACACCAGATAGTTGAGCAGGCGGCGCGCCAGGAATCGCGTCATGCGCGCGTGCCCAGCCCTGACTGCATGCAGCACAGGGTAGGAGATGGTGGCCGATTCCGACGACAAGAGCGCGACACGCCGCAGGTTTGCCGCCCCCGGTACGCGGTTAACCGACATATATGAAACCGAATCAGCCCACACCGCGTTCGCGGATCAAGGCCGCCTCGGCCGTCATCGGGGGTAGCGCCATCATCGTCATGGGAGCGCTGGCCACGTCGGTGGTCAGCGGCCCCGGCGGCACCATCGTGTCGGACCCGGGAACGTTCACCTCCCCGGCGGTACCGGAGATGACGACCGGCGACACCGCCGTGGTGACGACCACCGAGTTGACCAGGGCACCCGAGGTCGCCTCACCACCGGTGACCGCCGAGCCGCCCGAAGCGCCGTAACGCCTCAGCCGCTCCAGGATTCGGTGAACGCAGCCACCGACGAGCTCACTCGGTTGCGCACCGAATCCGCGTCCAGCGGCGACGGCGCGTCCGCGAACGTCGCGGCCAGCCCGTCGACCGCGCGGTCGGCCAGCGGTCGCCACGCGTCGGCCCACCCCGCGATGACACCGCGGTTGTCCGGGTTCTGGGCCAGCGCATAGCGCGCCAGCGTGGCGCTCCAGGCCTGGTTGCGGGTGGTGTCCACCCGGGACTCCTGCAGCAGCGCCGCCGTCAGACCGTCACCGTTGGCGCTGGCCAGGTCGACGAACGCCTCCTTGAGCAGGGCGTCCAGCGTCGGCTTGACCACTAGGTTCAGCGCGGTGAACGCCTCGCCCCAGTCGTAGGCCAGCAGCAAACGCTCCAGCGCCTCCCGGGCCGGCTGCCACGCCTCGTCGAGTTCCCAGATGCGCCGGGTGGCTTCGGTATTGGCCAGCTGGGTGCCGTGGCTCAGCGACAGGGACTTCGCCCGGTAGGCGATCCACTGCAGGGCCCGCAACTCGTCGGCGGCACCGAAGAACGCCGCGTTGGTGATGTAGGCGGAGGGTCCAAGCTGGCCCACGTACAGCGAGGTGATCTGCAGGACGTGAAGGGCGAATCGGGCCGGCAGGTACACGCGCTCGAGTACCGACACCCACGCCGGGTCCAGCTTGGCGTCGTGGTCGAGTGCCTCGTAGTGGTCGACGACGCCCTCGGCGTACACCTCCCGGTCATGCTGCAGGGCGATGTAGCGGCGGTAGTTCAGTGCGGCCGGGTCGCGGAAACCCTCCCAGTCCGGTGCCTGCAGCGGGGAGCCCTCGCGGTGTTTGAGGTACCACTGGTTGATCTCGCTGCCCGGGTCCAGGTCGAACGGCGCCGGTGTGCGATTGAAGTGGTAGTGGAAGTTGCCGGTGACGGCCTCGTATTCAGTGGGCTTGCGGCGGGTGTCCCCGACGACGCTCCAGGTCTTGAGCCGGCGGGGTGCGGCGGAAGTCATTGCTAGTCCTCTCGTTCCAGAAACCAGTGCAGTTCGTCGTCGCCGACGTAGCGCATCCGACCGGCGAACCCGGCGATGGCCGGCTCCAGGGATGCCAGCGGAAGGGATTGTCCGGCAGCCTGTTCCAGGCTGGCCCGGGTGACGCGCAGGAACCACGGTGCGTGGATCCGGACGTAGCCGGCGTGGTCGTCGATGGTGATCTCGGCGTCCGGGTTGTCGATGGCGATCGCCTCGGTCAGCGCCTCGACCACGTCGGGGTCGAAGCCGCGCACGATCGGGCCGACGAGCTTGATCTCGGTGCTTGTCATGTGTTGTCTCCGCTCAGAAGTACTGCGATCTGGTCGCCGTCGCGGCGCACCTGATAGCTGCGCAGCCGGCAACCGGGCGGGTTTACGCCGTCGCCGGTGGTGAGGTCGAACTCCCAGCTGTGCGCCGAGCAGGTCAGGATGTCGTCGACGACCTCGCCGTCGCCCAGTGGGAAGCCGGCGTGCGGGCAGGTGCCCTCGTAGGCGCGGATCTCACCGGTACGCAAGTGCGCCAACAGGATCGGTTGGTCGCCGGCGTAGAACTCGCCGACCTCGCCTTCCCAGAGGTCATCGACGGTGGCCACCGGCGTCCAGGCCAGCGTCTCACCCATAGAAGGCCTCGACGTGATCCAGCGGCGCTACTCCGGCAGCGCCGATCACCAACGTCGGGTCCAGCACGGAACCGTTGTGCCGCAACCGGATCGGGGCGTCCTTGCGGGCGACCCGGCGGCCGACAACGTGGTGGGCGATCTGTTGGCTCACCGAGTCCACGGTGTCACCGTCGTCGACCGGGATGAGCAGTTCCAGGATGTCACCCTCGAACAGGGCGGTCAGGGGCAGAAGTGCCATGTCAGTTCCTCTCTAGGTCTTCTTGGCCCAGGCATAGTCGTCGGCGTCGCGGCCCTGTTCCTCCGGCGACAGGCCGAAGTACTCCAGCACCGTCGGAAGATCGGGCGGGCTGATCTCGCCCGACAGCACCCGGTCGATCAGCGACTGGTGGCCGGCGAAGCGCTCCGGGCGCTGGGTGAAGATCCACCGGCAGGGCTCGGAGCAGAACAGGTACTTGCGGCCGTCGTGGACATGGGTCAGCGGGGCGGGGTCGGTGTGTGCTCCCCGAATGACGCCGGCGGCCCGCACGATCGGCAGCTGGCACAGGTTGCAGGTGATCGGCAGCGTTTCGGGAAGCGTGGCGGCGATGTCACCGTTGCGGACGTTCTCGGTGATGACGTCCCAGTGCTTGCCGAAGTCACGGTTCCAGCCGGGGTATTTCTCCTCGAGCCACAACCGCTCCTGCGCCGACACCCCCGCGTCGGGGTTCCACCACACCGTCGGGCGGTAGTTCCACACGCCGAGGTGGATCGCGTGGTGGTACCAGGTCAGCTCGTCGATGAATTCCTGCCAGTACCAGGGGTAGTCGAGGCCGAAGTCGCGGAACTGGTCGGCGAACTGCTTGACCACCCAGTCCTCGATGAACTCCTTGAAGCTCATCCGCCGGCTCTCCAGCGGGGTGTAGTAGTCCATCGACAACCCGGTGAGCAGCGCGAAGATCCGCCACGACCGCCAGAACATGTGGTCGATGAGGAACTGGCCCCACTCCTTCTCGCCGTTCTCGATGAGCACCTTGATGGTGGGCTCGCCCTGTTGGGCGTGGCGGGCCTCGTCAGTCTGGATCGAGGAGATCAGCGCGCCGAACTCCAGGTCACCGACATCGATCGCGTCGGCGGCCATGCCCAGGAACTGCAGGTTGGTGAACCCGGTCTCCAGGGTGAACGTCAACTGCAGTGCGATCGAGGTGGCGTCGTTGGCGACGAACATGTCGTCGAACAGATAGCGCACGGCCAGCACGATCCAGTCGTTGGTGTGAAACGCCTTGAGCGCCCAGTCGCCGCGGGGTTCCTTGTCGAGCAGGCCGTAGGGGAAGAACGCCTGGATCTGTCCGTGCCGAACCTCGTCGAGGGTGCCGAAGGTCGCGGTGTTGCGCCAGGCCGCGGCCCGGCCGAACCGGCCCATCCGGGCCTCACCGATCGAGGCCAGGTACTCGGGCATGGTGATCGCCCCGTAGTGCGCGACGATCACCGACTTCCAGCCCGGGTCCAGGGAGTCGAAGAGCTTGGAGCGCCCGATGGCGTTCTTCAGTGAATAGGTCGTGGTGTCTTTGGTGACCTGGTTGTGGACGTACTCGCGGTAGCCGATCTTGTAGGGCTCGTCCCATTTGAGCCAGCCCTCGGCCGACACGCGGTGCGAGCCGGAGAGTGCCTCGGGGAACGCCTCCTCCTCGGTGACGTAGCGGAACGTCCAGTTGGTGTCGCGAGCCAGGTCGTACCAGTCGCTGCGGGAAAGTTTGGGCATGAGACGTAGGCTGCGCCAGATGCCGAGGAATCCTAACTATTGAAATCGCGCTGATTCTCACTGGTGATGCCGGGCCGAATCCGGTTCTACGATCCACCCGAACTGTTGTGCAACCCGAATGAGGAGGACCCGGTGACCGTCACCGACGAATACCTGGCCAACAACGTCGAGTACGCCAAGACCTTCACCGGTCCGCTGCCGCTACCGCCGAGCAAGCATGTCGCGGTGGTCGCGTGCATGGATGCGCGTCTGGACGTCTACCGGATTCTGGGCCTCAACGACGGCGAGGCCCACGTGATCCGCAATGCCGGCGGGGTGGTCACCGATGACGAGATCCGTTCGCTGGCGATCAGCCAGCGGCTGCTGGGCACCAGGGAGATCATCCTCATCCACCACACCGACTGCGGCATGCTGACCTTCACCGACGACGTGTTCAAGCGCGACCTGCAGGACGAGACGGGTATCAAGCCGGAGTGGGCCGCCGAAGCGTTCCCCGACGTGGAAGAGGATGTGCGCCAATCGTTGCGGCGCATCGAGCTCAGCCCGTTCGTCACCAAGCACGAGTCGCTGCGTGGATTCGTCTTCGACGTCGCGACCGGCAAGCTCAACGAGGTCGTTCTCTGAGGCACGGCCAGGAACGCCACCCGAGCCTCGACTCCAAGATCGTCGGGGCGCTGGACCGCATCGGCGACGCGCTGCATGTGCTGGCCCGGCGCGCGGCCGAAGCCAACGACCTGTCGAGCACCCAGTTGCGGGTGCTCACCTGGTTGTATGTGGGGCCGCCGCCGGCCGCCCGCAGCACCACGCTGGCCCGCGAGCTCAACGTGTCCGATCCGACGGTCAGCGACGCGATCGGAACGCTGGCCCGCAAGGGTCTGATCACCCGTCAGCGCGATCCAGCCGACCGGCGCAGCCATGAGCTGATCCTGACCGCCGCCGGTCGCAAGGTCGCCGCCTCGGTGCATCGCTGGACCGCACCTGCCGAGGTCGCCGCCTCGAAGCTGGACAGGGCCGACAGTGAGCAGCTGCTGGACAGCTTGATCGCGGTGCTGGGCACGCTGCACGAGGCGGGTCTGGTTCCGGTGAGCCGGGCGTGCAGCACGTGCACCCACCTCGGGGTAGGGCAGGGACGGGGCGATTATCGCTGCCTGTTCTACGACACCCCGATGGCCGTTTCTGATCTGCGGGTTGATTGCGCCGACCACGTCGCCGCGGGCTAGGTACAGCTCGGCGCGGTTGACTCGCGCAGAACTCTTGACTTCGCACTGTCCGCTCATTAGATTCCCGACTAGCTTTGTAATTCTGGTCAAACCTACCAACTTTACGAGGAAACTTTATGGCAAGTCCGGTGGTCGAACGCCCCAAGCCGGGGCAGTACGAGCTGAGCCATCTGAGGTCGCTGGAGGCTGAGGCGATCCACATCATCCGCGAGGTCGCGGCCGAGTTCGAGCGGCCGGTGCTGTTGTTCTCCGGCGGTAAAGACTCGATCGTCATGCTGCACCTGGCCAGCAAGGCGTTCGCGCCGGGCCGGCTGCCGTTCCCGGTGATGCACGTCGACACCGGTCACAACTTCGACGAGGTGCTCTCCACCCGCGACCAACTGGTCGAGCACTATGGCGTGCGCCTGGTGGTGGCCAGCGTCGAAGAGGACATCGACGCCGGACGGGTGGTGGACAACGGCCCGTCGCGCAATCCGCTGCAGACCGTCACGCTGCTGCGCGCCATCCGCGAGAACAAGTTCGACGCGGCCTTCGGCGGGGCACGGCGCGACGAGGAGAAGGCCCGCGCCAAGGAACGGGTGTTCAGCTTCCGCGACGAATGGGGTCAGTGGGACCCGAAGGCGCAGCGCCCCGAACTGTGGAACCTCTACAACGGCCGGCACCGCAAGGGTGAGCACATCCGGGTGTTCCCGCTGTCGAACTGGACCGAATACGACATCTGGGCCTACATCGGCGCCGAGGACATCCCGCTGCCGGCGATCTACTACGCGCACACGCGTCCGGTGTTCCAGCGCGACGGAATGCTGTTGGCCGTCCACGAATTCCTGCAGCCGAACCCCGGCGAAGAGGTGTTCGAAACCTCGGTGCGATTCCGCACCGTGGGTGACGTGACGTGCACCGGTTGTGTGGAGTCGACGGCCTCGACCGTCGAGGACGTGATCGCCGAGACGGCCGTGTCGCGGCTGACCGAACGTGGCGCCACCCGCGCCGATGACCGAATTTCTGAAGCCGGTATGGAAGACCGCAAGCGGGAGGGCTACTTCTGATGGCAACGCTTTTGAGGATCGCCACTGCCGGATCTGTCGACGACGGCAAGTCCACTCTGATCGGCCGTCTGCTGTATGACTCGAAGGCCGTGATGGAGGACCAGCTCGCGGCCGTCGAGCGGACGTCGCGTGAGCGCGGTAACGATTACACCGACCTCGCCCTGGTGACCGACGGCCTGCGCTCCGAGCGCGAACAGGGCATCACTATCGACGTGGCCTACCGCTACTTCGCCACGCCCAAGCGGAAATTCATCATCGCCGACACCCCGGGCCACATCCAGTACACCCGCAACATGGTGACCGGAACCTCCACCGCCCAACTGGTGATCGTGCTCGTCGACGCCCGTCACGGGCTGCTCGAGCAGTCCCGCCGCCACGCCTTCCTGGCGTCGCTGCTCGGTGTGCAGCACGTGGTGCTCGCCGTCAACAAGATGGACCTGATCAACTGGGACCGTGAGCGATTCGAGTGGATCCGCGACGAGTTCCACGCCTTCGCCGCCCGCCTGGACATCAAGGACGTGACCACCATCCCGATGTCGGCGCTCAACGGCGACAACGTGGTGACCAAGTCGGACAAGGCGCCGTGGTACGACGGCCCGCCGTTGTTGAGCCACCTCGAAGAGGTCTACGTCGCAGGCGATCGAAACCTGGTCGACGTGCGATTCCCGGTGCAGTACGTGATCCGTCCGCAGACCGTCGAGCACGCCGACCATCGCAGCTATGCCGGCACGGTGGCTGGCGGTGTGCTGCGCCCCGGCGACGAGGTCGTGGTGCTACCGAGCGGAAAGACCAGTCGCATCACCACGATTGACGGTCCGACCGGTCCGGTGGACGAGGCGTTCCCGCCGATGGCGGTGTCGATCAGCCTGGCCGACGACATCGACATCTCCCGGGGCGACCTGCTGGCCCGTCCGCAGAACCAGCCGATCGTTTCCAGTGAGTTCGACGCGACGGTGTGCTGGATGGCCGACGACGCCGCTCTGGAGCCGGGCCGCGACTACATCATCAAGCAGACCACCCGCACCACCCGGGCCCGGGTCGTAGGACTGGACTATCGCCTCGACGTCAACACCCTGCACCGCGACAAGAGCGCAACGGCGTTGAAGCTCAATGAACTCGGCCGTGTCACGTTGCGCACCCAGGTGCCGCTGCTGCTCGACGAATACTCACGAAATGCGGCCACCGGTTCGTTCATCCTGATCGACCCGGACAACAACGTGACCGTGGCCGCGGGTATGGTCCGCGACACCGCGCCCGTCGCCACCCGCGCCGCGTCGCCGAACACGGTGCGCCATCAGTCGCTGGTCTCCGCCGGTGACCGGCTGACCAAGGGCCGTACGTTGTGGTTCACCGGGCTGTCCGGCTCGGGGAAGTCATCGGTGGCGGTCCTGGTGGAGCAGAAGCTGCTCGAACACGGTTGCCCCGCATACATTCTCGATGGTGACAACCTGCGCCACGGACTCAACGCCGATCTCGGTTTCTCGATGGCCGACCGTGCCGAGAACCTGCGCCGGCTGGCCCACATCGCCACACTGATGGCCGATGCCGGCCTGACGGTCCTGGTGCCGGTGATCAGCCCACTCGAGGAGCACCGCGAATTGGCTCGCAAGGTGCACACCGACACCGGCGTGGAGTTCTTCGAGATCTTCGTCGACACCCCGCTGGAGGACTGCGAGCGCCGTGACCCCAAGGGCCTGTATGCCAAGGCCCGCGCCGGGGAGATCAGCCACTTCACTGGTATCGACAGCCCCTACCAACGGCCGAAGAGTCCCGACCTGCGGCTGACCCCGGAGCACGGCCCCGACGAACTGGCCGATCAGGTGGTCGAGCTGCTGGAGACTCCCCGGTGAGCGATCACGAGCTGGCCGCCGCGCTGGCCACCGAAGCCGGTGAGCTGCTGCTCGCGGTCCGGGTGGAGTTGGCTGAGGCCACCGGTGCAGAACGAAAAGCTGCTGGGGACAAGCGTTCTCATGACTATCTGATGGAGGCGCTGGCCAACGCGCGGCCGGCCGACGCGGTGCTGTCCGAGGAAGGCGCCGACGATCCGGTACGGCTGCGCAGCGAGCGGGTGTGGATCGTCGATCCGCTGGACGGTACCCGGGAGTTCTCCGAACTCGACCGGGACGACTGGGCGGTTCACGTCGCGCTGTGGCAAGCCGGTGAGTTGATCGCCGGAGCGGTGGCGCTTCCCGCGCAGGGCGTCACGCTGGCCACCCCCACGGTGGCGGCTCCGCCCGCTGGACCGCAATCACCGCGCGTGGTGGTCTCCCGAACCCGGCCGCCCGCGGTCGCCCTTCAGGTGCGCGACGCACTGGGCGGCACCCTGGTCGAGATGGGTTCGGCCGGCGCGAAGGTCGCCGCCGTGGTGCAGGGTCGCGCCGATGTCTACGTGCACGCAGGCGGGCAGTACGAGTGGGATTCGGCAGCTCCTGTCGCGGTGGCCCGCGCAGCGGGGTTGCACACTTCGCGCATCGACGGCTCCCCGCTGCTCTACAACCGGCCCGATCCGCTGCTGCCCGATCTGGTGGTGTGCCGGCCCGAGTATGCGCAGGCGGTGCTGGCCGTCACGAAGTAGCGTTGCGGCCATGAGTGATCCCACCACCTTGCGCGCGCTGGCCGGTCTGCCTCTCGAACCGGTGAGCCTCGCCGACTCGACGCTCGTCCTTATCGACTGCCAGAACACCTATACCGAAGGTGTGATGGAACTCGAGGGTGTGCAGGCCGCGCTGGACGAGACGGCGGCGCTGCTGGAGCGGGCCCGTGCGGCGGGAATCCCGGTCATTCACATCCAGCACGACGACGGGCCCGGCTCGCTGTACGACGTCAGCGGACACAGTGGCGCCATCGTCGAGCGGGTCGCCCCGCGCGGCGACGAGCCGGTGGTGGTGAAGAACTACCCCAACTCCTTCGTCGAGACCGATCTCGACGCGCGGCTCAAGGCCGTCGGCGCCCAGAACCTCGTGGTTGCCGGCTTCATGACGCACATGTGCGTGAACTCGACCACCAGGGGAGCCTTCAACCTCGGCTACGCCCCGACAGTGGTCGCGGCGGCCACCGCCACCCGAGCTCTGCCCGGCCCCACCGGTGAGCCGGTGAGCGCCCAGGCGCTGCAGACGGCGAGCCTGGCGGCGCTGGCGGACCTGTTCTCCGTCGTCGTTCCTGACGCCGCCGCCATCCCCGACTGAGGGCCCGCCGGCAGGTGTGAGTCACCTGTGAGACGCGGCCGGATCGGCCGAGAAACCTGAGAAAACCGACCTCCCGTCGGATCTTCGGGGGGTGGGTCCTTGGTCCTTAATTTTCAGGACAACGGCATATTTGTTAGCTGTGATCCGCATCACCGGCGCGTTGTCCTGGTGAAATGTCATGTTCCGCTTTACAAGGAGTTAACCAAGAATAGGGGTTCTGACGATTAGAAAAGAATTTCCCTAAAAAACGTCAATATTGGCTTCCACTTAGGTTTTTCTCAGGTAGCTTGTCAATTGACAGTGCAGTCACCTACGGGAGGAAATCATGCAAATCTCACTTCGATCACACTTGATCGCGGGTACTGCCGCGGTCGTAGGGGCAAGCGCCATCGCGATGACCCCCGTCGTTGCGCAGCACGATCTGGCGCTGCCGGCCATCCAGTCTCCGGCCGCCTCGGCCGCCGTTCAGCTGGCTGGTTTCGACAGCCCGATCACCGAACTGCTGGGCACCCTGGGCGCCCTCAATGGCTACGTCTTCGAGCAGACTCCAGGCGTGCCGCTGCCGGCGCCGTACACCGGCACGGTGTCGTCGCTGGGTGTTCTGCCGCAGATCATCAAGGACGCGCTGCCCGTCGTCCGGCAGCTCGGGCTCAACGGTTCGGACTACCTGTACAACTCCATCAACGGCTTCAACACCAGCGCGACGCTGCTGAGTGAAGGCGTATGGAATGCCGCAGGCGACCTGCTGTCCCTGAACGTTCCCGGTGCGATCAGCACGCTGGTGACCGCGGTCCAGGCCGCCGGTGCCAACGCTCTGGCCGCCGGCAACTACGTGTTGCAGGGTGTCATCACCCGGGCGACCGCGGTGGTCAACAACCTGGTGCCGATCCTGAGCTCGCTGCCGCAGGTCATCATCAACCAGGCGTTGGTCGTGGTCGGCAGCGTCGTCCAGGTCGTCACCAACACCGTCGCCGCGTTCGGCGGGGCCAACCCGTTCGAGAACGCTTGGAACGCGGTCGTCGACGGTCTGCTCGGCCCGACCGGCATTCCGGGCGCTGTGCTCGGCGTGACCATCGGTGTCGGCGTTCCGGCTCCGGCCCCGATCTCGGCATTCGTGCCCAGCGTCCGCACGGTCCTCTCGAGTGTCGTCAAGGCGGTTCAGTCCGGCTTGGCCACGGCTAACCCGGCACCGCCGCCGGCGACCGCGGTCAGCCCTGCTGCTCCGTCGGCCTCCTCGCTGCGTGCCGCGGCTGCTGAGACCTCGACGCCGGCTGTCGAGAGCACCAAGTCCAACGACGCCGCCGGTGGCAGTGCCACCGCCGGTGACAACAACGGTGGTTCGTCCGCCGGGTCGAGCGAAGGCTCGGGCTCGGGTGCCAGCAAGAGCACCGGTGGCTCGGCGCGCGCCGCCCACAAGGCCGCTGCCAGCAAGTCCTCCGAGTAAATCTCAGGGCTGACAGGTGCCCCTCCTTCCTCGGAAGGAGGGGCACCTCTCTGTCTGGGGCCTGGGCACAATGTCCCACAAATCCGGTGCCCAATCGCAGAAAAGAATTTGACTCCAAAACGTCATTACCGGCTGCCTTCTCAGGCTTGTCTCAGGTAGGTTCGTCTCCTGACGACATCGTCAAAAAACCAGGGGAGGATTCTTCATGGACATCTCATTGCGCTCGCAACTGACCGCCGGGGTCACACTGCTCGCAGCGACTGCGATCGCCATCACGCCGATCACCCAGCCCAGCCTGCTGTCGTCCGCCGATCGCGCCGCAACCCAGTCGGTCGCACTCGCCGCGCTGGCCAGTCCGCTCAACGCCGTCGCCGAGGTCATCGAGGACGTCAACACCAACATCTTCTACAACGGGGCGTGGGACGCGCCGTGGAACACGCTGCCCACCCTGAGCAACTACGCCTACGCGGGCTATCAGGGCATCCTGCCCGATTTCGCCTTCTGGCCGCTGCCGCTGGCGCAGACCGTCGTGACGAACCTGTCGGGGTACGTCTGGGCCGGCATCCGCGGCGTCGGTGACTTCGCCAACAAGAGCCTGCAGGCGGTGTGGAACACGCCGTTCGCGCTCGTGGACGCAGCCCAGTTGTTGATCGCCGGCGATCCGAACGCGGCGCTGGCCGTGATCCAGAGCCAGATCATCCTGCCGTTGCAGAAGGGCATCAACTCGGCCCTGAACTCCGCCAACTACATCGTCAGCAATCTCGTCGAGAACGCCGGCATCGTGGCCAGCGCCCTCCCGACGCTGGTGACCAACCTGGTCGGCGTGACCGTCGGTGGGGCTTCCTACATCGTCAACCAGGCGATTGCCACGTTGACCACCGCCTTCGGGCAGCTGACCAGTGGTCAGTTCGGAGCGGCGTGGGACACCGCGGTCAACGGATTCCTGGGACGCAACGGCACCCTCGGCTACCTGGAGCAGCTCACCATCGGACCCGGTGTCGTCACCACCGATCCCAGCAATCCGGTGATCCCGAGCCTGCGGGCCGTGGTCACCCAGGGCACGCGTCAACTGGCCGACAGCTTCTACAACCCGACCTATAACCCGGCGACCGGCCCGTTCCAGCCCGCGGCAGCGGCCAAGTCCGCGGCACCGTCGGCGGTGTCGGCGCTGCGCGCTGCGGCGCAGGCCGGCACCGAGTCTGCTGACACCACCGCGGTCACCGAGGTCGCCAAGCCCGAGGCCGGGCCGACACCGGGTGACACCGGCACTGCCGGTGCGGGCTCGCCGGACACCGGTTCGGCGCAGGGTGGCGCCAAGAGCACCGGCGGCAGCAAGCGTGCCCACCATGCTCCGGCAGGAAAATCGGCCGCGTAGTTCACTCGGCCGAGCGGTGCCCCTCCTTCCTCGGAAGGAGGGGCACATTGCTGTCAGACCCGCACGGAAGTCTTTTCCACAGCAAGAGGCGCGTGCCGGACAACTCTCTCAGTTTCCTCTCAGGTATTGTTGATGCTTCAGCTCGGAACAAGGTGGTGAAGTCAGTGCGGCGGGGTATCGGTGCGATCGTCACCACCGCGGTGGCGCTCGTTGGCGCTACCGTCGTCGTCGCCAACCCCGTTTCCGTCCCGCAATCCGACGTCCGGGTTCCCGCCGTTGAACTGTCGGCGGGCGCCAGTGCGTCGGCGACCATTCGGGACCAAGCCTTCATCGACGCGATCGCCCTCGATCCCTCCGACACCGGTCCGGCCAGCACTCTCAAGCGGATGCTCGCCGAACTGGTCACTCACGCGACTCTGCTCGGCGGCAAGGCGGTCGAGCAGGTCTTCGACGCCCGCACCACGACCTCCGCCGACGCAATGACCCCGACGCTCACTGCTGCCTGGCTGGCGTCCCTGCCCACCGAGGCGGCGCCGGTCCGTCCGCTCAGTGGCACTGGGCCGGCGGGTCTTCCCGCTGCGCCCGCGGCCCCCGGTGACATCGATCCGGTCCTGCGGCAGGCCCTGACGTCGCTGGCCGGTGACGTCGGCTACGTCGGTGGGCAGGTCGTCGTCGCCGCGGTCGCCGCCGGGGCACTGGTGTCCGCGGAACCCCAACTCATCGCCGACACGATCACCGCGCTGGGTTACGGGGATCTGCGGACTGCGGCGGCCACCGCCATCACCGCGGTGTCGGCACCCGTGGTGGCACCGCTGATCGTCGCCGACGCGGTCAACACCGTCGTCCGCAACCGTCTCGTCCCGCTCTCGGCACTGCAGACGCGGGACGGTACCGACACGTCAACGTCGGCGGCCCCGGCGCCCCACCCGACCACCGCCGCCGGGTTGCGTCGCCACGTGGCAGCTGAGATCACGGCAGCCGCCGCAGCGGGTTCCACCGATGTCGCGGCCACCGGTGCCCGCGGCGGCAACAAGGCGTCGGTGCCCACTGCGCTGCGGGCTAAGGTCGCCGCGGCGGTCCAGTCGGTCCGGACCTCGACAGATCGTTTCGGTACCGCGGTCGGCACAGCGCTGAGCCCGCACGCCACCGCCGAATCGGCCACGTCAGCCGACAACTGAGCACCTGAGCCGATTGTCACTGCCGCGGTGGCACAATTCGCGGCATGCGAATGTCGGCGAAAGCGGAGTACGCCGTTCGCGCTATGACCCAGCTGGCCTCGGTGGAGACCGGAGTGCTGGTCAAGACCGAAGACCTGGCCAGAGCTCAGGGGATTCCCGCCCAGTTCCTCGTCGACATTCTGTCCGCCCTGCGTACCGATCGGCTGGTCCGTAGCCATCGCGGCCGCGACGGCGGCTACGAACTGGCCCGCCCGGCAGAAGAGATCAGCGTGGCCGACGTATTGCGATGCATCGACGGCCCGTTGGCCAGCGTGCGCGATATCGGCCTGGGTGACCTGCCCTACACGGGGCCGACCAAGGCGCTGACCGATGTCTGGCGCGCGCTGCGCGCCAGCATGAGGTCGGTTCTCGAAGAGACCAGTCTGGCCGACGTGGCCGGCGGGACGCTTCCCGAGCACGTAACCACCATGGCCCGCGACTATCTCAAGCAGGAGAACCGGCGCGGCCACAACAGCGGGGTGTCGTAAATCTGATGACCACTCAAACGCGTGTTGAGAAGCTGGGCAACATCGGACCGAACTGGTTCGCGTCGGTGATGGGCACCGGCATCGTGGCGACCGCCGGGG
Source organism: Mycobacterium sp. NBC_00419 (assembly GCF_036023875.1). Taxonomy (NCBI): domain Bacteria; kingdom Bacillati; phylum Actinomycetota; class Actinomycetes; order Mycobacteriales; family Mycobacteriaceae; genus Mycobacterium; species Mycobacterium sp. NBC_00419. Next base: position 1,391,094 of record NZ_CP107931.1, on the reverse strand, counting down.
CCACGCTTCCCCTCCAGGTCCCCGGACTGCGGGAGTTCACCCAGGTGGTGTGGGTGATCGCGGCCGTGCTGCTGGCCATCCTGCTCGCGGTGGTCGGTGGTCACTGGTTGCGGCATCCGACAACGGCGCGCAGCCACGCCCGCAATCCGCAGATGGCCCACTTCTACGGCGCGGCACCGATGGCGCTGATGACGGTCGGCTCCGGTGCGCTGCTGGTCGGTCACGCCATCATCGGACAACGGCTTGCCGTCGACCTCGCGTGGGTGCTGTGGACCGCCGGCACCATCGGCGGACTGTTCACCGCGGTGAGCATTCCGTTCCTGATGTTCACCCAGCACAACGTCGAACCCGACGCCGCATTCGGCGGCTGGCTGATGCCGATCGTGCCGCCGATGGTGTCGGCGGCCGCCGGTGCGCTGCTGATCCCGCATATGGCACCGGGCACCGGGCGGACCACCATGTTCTACGGGTGCTACGCGCTGTTCGGGCTGTCTCTGGTGGCGGCATTCATCATCATTTCCATGATCTGGAGCCGGCTCGCGCTCTACGGCACCTCGGGCACCGCGCGGGTCCCCACGCTGTGGATCGTGCTCGGGCCGCTGGGGCAATCCATCACGGCGGCAGGGCTTTTGGGTATCAACGCGGGCTTGGCGGTCGGCCCTGACCTGGCCGACAACTTCAACGCTTTCGCGATCCTGTTCGGTGTTCCGGTGTGGGGCTTCGCCGTGCTGTGGATCGCCCTGGCGGCCTTGCTGACGGTGCGCACGCTGCTGCGCGGAATGCCGTTCGCGCTGACCTGGTGGAGCCTGACATTTCCGGTGGGCACCTTCGTCACCGGCACCACCCAGCTTGCCGTGCACACCTCGCTGCCGGCGTTCAAGGTCGCCGCGGTGCTGGCGTACGCCGGGTTGTTGTGCACCTGGCTGCTGGTGGCGGTGCGCACCACCCGCGGCAGTGTGCGCGGCAATCTGCTGAGCCCGCCGCCGAATCCCGGCCCGGTGCGGGCCAGCAAGGACCCCGTCGCCTGACCCCGCTGTCGCCGAAACCGACGAACGGGCGGGGAAGTTCGAGTGGGACGCGCCAAAACGTCGAACTCGCCGCCGTGCCAGAATCGCGAACGTGCAGATTGGCATGACGCTGCCGGTGATGGAGCCGGACCTCGACGCAGACATCTTGAAGCGCTGGGCCAAGGCCGTCGACGAGGGTCCGTTCTCCTCGTTGTGCTGGGGCGAGCGCATCGCGTTCAGCAATCCCGACTCACTGACCCTGCTGGGTGCGCTGTCGGCGTGGACCGACCGGGTGCCGCTGGTCACCACCGTGGTGGTGCCGCAACTTCACGACCCGGTGATGCTGGCCAAGCAGCTGGCCACCGGCGACATGCTCTGCGGTGGACGGCTGACGGTGGGCATCGGCGTCGGCGGCCGCGAGGAGGACTACCGCGCAGTGGGGGCGGACCCCAAGACCCAGACCATGCGTGAGATGGCCGAACGGGTGGCGGTGATGCAGCGAATCTGGTCGGGGGAGAAGATCACCGAGTCCGTGCTGCCGGTCGGGCCGCAACCCGCCCAGCACGGCGGACCGCGGCTGCTCGTCGGCACCATCGGGCCCAAGACGATTCGCAGTGCGGCGCCGTGGGCCGAAGGTCTGGCCGGCATCACCCTGGATCTCGACCTGGGCAAGCAGGACGAACTGTTCGACGTCGCCCGCACCGCGTGGGCTCAACAGGGCAAGCCCGAACCCCACCTGGCGACATCGTTCTGGTTCGCCCTCGGGCAGGGAGATGCGCCGCGCGCCCAGGTGCACAAGCACCTTCGGCACTACATGAACTGGATACCGGCCGAGTACGTCGACGCGATGGCCCCCACCACCGGCTGGGCCGGCACCGACGAGGAACTCGTCGCGACGCTGAAGGGGTTCGCCGCGATCGGCACCACCGAGGTGCACCTCATCCCCACCAGTACCGACATCGACCAGCTGCGTCGGGTGGCCGACCTGGTCGCCGACGTCGGCTGAAACGAGGCACCCGCATGACCCAGCCCTATGGCAACTACCAGCTCGAGATCTACTTCCAGGGCCTGACCGGGGTGCTCCCCAGTCTGCCGATGACGTTCGCCGAGCTCGAATCCCGCGCGCAGCAAGCACTTTCGCCGTCGGTGTGGTCGTATGTCGCAGGCGGGGCCGGTGACGAGCGAACCCAGAACATCAACGTCACCGCGTTCAACCAGTGGGGCCTGATCCCGCGGATGCTCGTCGGCGCCACCGAGCGCGACATGTCGGTCGAGCTGTGGGGGCGACGCTGGCCCAACCCGCTGTTCATGGCTCCCATCGGGGTGATCGGGCTGTGCACCCAGGACCAGCATGGTGACCTCGCCGCGGCGCGCGCCGCCGCCCGCACCGGTGTTCCGCTGTGCGTCTCCACGCTCACCATGGATCCGCTGGAAGACGTCGCCGCTGAATTCGGCGACACCCCAGGGCTTTTCCAGCTGTACACCCCCACCGACCGGGAGCTCGCCGAAAGCTTCGTGCACCGCGCCGAGGCCGCCGGCTACGCCGGCATCGTGGTCACCCTTGACACCTGGATCCCCGGCTGGCGCCCGCGCGACCTGACGACCGCCAACTTCCCGCAATTGCGCGGCAAGTGCCTGGCCAACTACATCAGCGACCCGCACTTCCGTGCCAAGGTCGACGCCGACATCGACGCCGACCCGCGCAACGCCGTCATGCACTGGGTCAGCGTGTTCGGAAACTCGTTGACCTGGAACGACTTACCGTGGCTGCGGTCGCTGACGAAACTGCCGCTGATCCTCAAGGGCATCTGCCATCCCGACGACGCGCGGCGCGCCATCGACGCCGGGGTCGACGGCATCTACTGCTCCAACCACGGCGGCCGCCAAGCCAACGGCGGGGTGCCTGCCATCGACTGCCTGCCCGACGTGGTGGCCGCCGCTGGTGAGATACCCGTGCTGTTCGACTCCGGGGTTCGTTCGGGGGCGGACGTCATCAAGGCGCTGGCGCTGGGTGCCAGCGCAGTCGGGATCGGCCGGCCCTACGCCTATGGGGCGGCGCTGGCGGGAACCGACGGGATCGTGCACGTGCTGCGGTCGATGCTGGCCGAGGCAGACCTGATCATGGCGATCGACGGCTACCCGACGCTGGCCGACCTGACTCACGAGTCGCTGCGCGCCGTGCGACAGTAGTGGCATGGCACAACCCTCGACTCAGGTCAGCCGTCTGGCGGAGAAGCAGAACACCTCCCGCGCCCGCCTCGACGAGCTGCTCGATACCACCCCGCTGGCCACGATCGCACTGATCCGCGACGGCCACCCGGTGATCTTCCCCGTCGGATGCGCCCGCATCGGTGACGAACTGGTCATCCACGGTTCGACCGGCTCGCCCTGGTTGCGGCAACTCGCCGACGGTGCGCACGCGGCGGTGTCGGTCACCGCGCTGGACGGAGTTCTGGTGGCGCGCAGCGGTTTCGAGTCGTCCTTCCAGTTCCGCAGTGCAGTGCTGTTCGGGACGTTCGAGGTGGTGCCCGAGGCGGACAAGGTGACCTACCTGGAGACGCTCACGGACACCTTCATCCCCGGCCGGGTGGCTGAGTTGCGACCGAGCAACCGCAAGGAACTCGCCGCGACCCTGGCGCTGCGGATGGCGATCGGCCAGGACAACTGGTCGCTGAAGATCGGCGACGGCTGGCCCGAAGACGAAGACGAGGACGTCGCTGCGGGCGGGTGGGCCGGAATCGTCCCGCTGACAACGGTTTACGGTGAGCCGCAGCGGGCCCCGGACTGTGCCGCCGACACCCCGATCCCGCCCTCGGTTAAGGCGATGACCGGGGAGCTGTCGAACCGGCCGGGGCGGCAGAGCCCCTAGACGCGGCGGTCGGCCGCAGCACCGCACTGAACGCCAGGGCGATCACGCCGATGCCGACGCAGGTCCAGAACGCCGCCTGGTACGTCGAATCCGTGCCCGAGCCCACCATCGGCCCGGCCCAGGCGAACCCCAGGGAGAAGCCAATCCCGTAGCTGGCGTTGGCGATACCGGGCAGCGCACCCGGTTCCTCCTCGGAGGCCTGCAATACGCCCAGTGAACTCAGCGGCGTCAGCGTCACCGCGAAGCAGGTGAATCCGAAGACCACCATGAGTGCCGCGACCGCGTACTTGTGGTCGGCGAACACCGCCATCAACGCGACCACCACGGTCGAGGCCGCCACCCCGGCGCGCAACATCGTGACGAAGCCGACCCGCACCGCCAACCGGCCGATCAAGGGCGCGGTGAGCACCTGCACGATCGCGCCCGGGGTGAGAAACAACAGCGCTGTCGTCGTCGCATTAAGGCCGAATCCGGAGTCCGGATCCTCGGCCATGCTGGGCACGACGAATCCGTTGATCACCATGAACGAGCCCATCACCAGCACGGTGACGACGAGCAATGGCCACGCTTCGCGCGTACGCATGTACGCGATCTCCACGATGGGGTCGTCGGTTCGCCGGGTGGAGACCAGCAGTCCCACGAAGGCGGCGGCCGTGATCGCCAGCCACACCACCGCGGGGGTGGAGTCCCAGCCGTCGTGCCCGCCGTTGGACAGGAACAGCGTGATGCCGGCGACGGTCATCGCGATCAGCACCCCGCCGATCCAGTCCATCCGGCCGGACTTGCGATCATCGGACTGGTCGGCGGGTACGGCTCGCCACACCAGGCCGAGTGCGATGACGCCGACGGCCAGGATCAGCACGAAGATGGACCGGTAGCCCCACATGTCGGTCATCACCCCGCCGAGGAACGCGTCACCGCCGGCGACACCGCCATTGATCGACGCCATCACCCCGCAGCACAGACCGAACGTCGTTCCGCTGACCCTCGCCCGCAGAATCAGGAAGGCCAACCCGTAGGTGATGTTCGCGGTTCCCTGCAGGAATCGCCCGACGATCACGATGGGCAGCGACGTGCTCAGGCACAGCACGGTGCCGATGCACACGATGATGAGAATGCCGATCAACACCCGCTTTCGGCCGATGTAGTCGCTCCAGCGGATCAGTACCACGTTGGCGATCGCCCCGGCCAGATAGAACGGCGTCGAGATGGCCGCGAACGCACCGGGGCCCAGCGTCTCGTTGATATCGCGGACCGCCGGGGCGATCATGGTCGCGTTCAGCGAGAACGACATGAGCGCGAAAACCAGTGCCGCAACGAGGAATGCGATCTGGCGCGGGGACAGCGTGTCGGTGTCCGAGGAGGCCCGTAGGGGACGGTCGCTCACGGCAAACCCTCCTCAGGCTAGGGCGCTTTCAACCTCGCGGCTGGGGGGATCGTATGCGATCAGCGGCGATTCCACGGCCCAAGCAGCATCCGCCACATCTTGCGAAAGCCCTCGGGGAACACCACGTCCTCACCGCGTTCGGCCTCGGCGCGCGCCTTCTCCCGTTCCTCGAAGCTCTTGCGGCGGGCATCGTCGTCGTCGTCGGTTGTCATGTCGTGGGTCTCGAGGTCAACGTCGACCGGGGCCGAATGGTCCGGGCCCGACGGGTCCCGGTCCGACGGGGCCTGGTCCGACTGGGCCGGGTCCGATGGGGCCTGGTCCGACGGGGCCGACGCCCGCGGGCCCGACGTAGCAGCACGGATTGATGTAGACGTTCACGTCGTCGTAGTACTCACACTGGTTGGTCTCCCAGTTGAAGTACATGCCTGCGCCGCAGCCGTCGTCGGCTTGGCTCGGCGCCGCGATGGAGATCGCGGCAACAGGAACTGATGCCAGTGCGAGGACACCCCCGACCCACCTGCGCACGTGACGCTGCATGTGACCCCCTCCATTGCCGTGGTGTCACGCTATCCGACACGGCGTCCGGTGGGGGCCTGAGTAGGAAAAGCTCAGGCGGGCAGGCGGGTACTGGGGTGGCGGGAGACCGCCGACAGCCATTCCGCGGTGATCCGTACATCGTCGAGTTGGCGGTCTGTTCCGTCGATGCGCTCGGAGACCTCACGCAGTTGTCTGGCTAGTTCGGCGCGTTGCATGACCAGCCTGGTGCGCATCCGGTCCAGAGCGGTCAACAGCATCCGGGCCTCAGATCGGGTGGGGATGGGTTGGGCGGGAGCGACCATGGCATGACTCCTTGGTGGAGGGGATATCTCCAGGTTGCGCCCGCCCGTTGGCGGAAAGCTCGTTGTTTGGGACACCGGCAGGTGGTTGGCAGCAGTCCCGTAGATTCGTCGGCCGGGTGCCCGGCCCACGCTGGTTCACCAGCTGACGGGAAGCGGCACCAAGCCGTGCGACAGCGAATGGAACCCGGCGCCCATGGCCGAGACGTCACCGCGCAGCTGAAGATCGGGGAATCTCGGAATCAGCTGGGAGAAAACAATTTTCAGCTCCATCCTGGCCAAAGCCGCGCCGACGCAGTAGCGCATGCCGTAGCCGAAGCCGACGTGGGCGGCCCCGGTCCGGAACACGTCGGCCCGGTACGGGTCCGGGAAAGCGGCCGGGTCGTGGTTGGCCGAGCCGGGGTCGAGCAGCACCAGATCGCCGGCCCGGATGGTCACGTCGCCCACTTCGATGTCGTCGCGCGCGTAGCGGGGCACACCGATTCCGCCGGGCATCCCGACTCGCAACAGCTCCTCGACGGCCTTGGGGATCAGCTCGGGTGACTCCAGCAGCAGCTGCCACTGGTCGCGATCGCTGAGCAGCAGCAGCGACTGCAGCCAGATCTGCATCACCGTGGTCTCGTGCCCGGCGAACAACAACTGCATACCCAGCGTGGCGATCTCGAGATCGGACAGGTCCGGCTCGTCGCACAACCGGGAGATGACGTCGTCGCCGGGGTCGCTGCGTTTGGCGGCCACCAGCTCCATGCCGTAGCCCAACAGAGCGACGAGGCCGTTCTCCGACACCGCGTCGTCGGGGGAGAAGGCGGCGTCTTCGACCCAGAGCCGGAAGCGGTCCCGGTCGGAGTAGGGCACGCCGAGCAGATCGCAGATGACCAGGACGGGGAACGGCTGGGCCAGGCTGGTGAGCAGGTCGGCGGCCGGGCCGTGACGCTCCATATCGTCGAGCAGGGCGGCGCACTGCTGCTCCAGCTTGGGTTGCAGTTCCCGCATGTGTCTGGGGGAGAAGTGCGGCTGCAGCAGCTGCCGCATCCGCGCGTGGTCGGCAAGTTCGGTGTCGAAGTCGCCGATCGGTCCGCCGAACAACGCCGACGTCCGGCTGCGCGGCGCAGTGGCGGGGTCGCGGTGGGTCCGCCCCAGGTGTTCGTCGTCCATCAGCCTGCGTACTTCGGCGTAGCCGGTGACCAGCCAGGCCTCGTCGCCGACAGCGGTCAGCACTTTATGGATCGGACCGCGGGCCTGCAGGGCCTGCAGTTCCTCGGACGACCGCAGCGGATGGTCCTGGCGAAACGGCAGTTGTACGGAAGCGGTCATGGGTGTCCTTCGGTGACGATGTCAGGGGACCTGTGTTCGACGGTAGAACAACGGCGAGACTTTTAGAACTACCAGTCTCGTTTCGCGTGCGGGGTGAAATCTTTCCGTCGCGCCATTTCTCGTCCCGGGAATTCGCTGCAGTGTTTAACTGGCGCGCATCCACCGCGCCGCAAGGCATCTCATAGGGAAGGTCACGTGTCGATGACACCTGCACGCTGGTTCCGAAGTGTCGTCATCGTCGGGGGCCTGATCACCGCTGTTCCGTTGGCGATGACCGCAACGGCCGATGCCGACCCGATCACCGACGCCCTTGCTACGACGCCGTGTAGCTACGCCCAGGTCAGCGCCGCGCTCAAGGCGCAGGCGCCGTCGCTGAGTCTGCAGCTTGCGTACCGGCCGGACATGCAGGCCAATCTGCAGCAGTTCCTGGCGCTGCCGGTGGAGCAGCGTCAGGCGCAGATCGCTCAGCAGCAATCGACGATGGATCCGCAGACCGAGGCCATGCTCGCAGCCGCCGTCGGCCCGGCAGTTACCAAGGTCGCCAACACCTGCATGAACTACTGAACCGCGGCTCCGGAGCGCCCGGTGGGGGCGAAATCTTACGAAAATCACCCCGACATGCGATTTCAGCAACGGATAACTCCAGTTACGGGATATCCTCGTTCACAGTGTTACCGGCTAGTAGGGGGGCCGGGATAAGAACGTGTTCTAAAACGGCCTCACGCTCGCGTTAATTGGTTAAAGTGCGACACCATGCGTGCGTCCTTGGCTAACTCGCGTCCTGCGGACGCCGCTTCCAGTTCTTTGCTCGATCGGCACGACGTCGTCGAGGCGCTCGACGCGATCCGCAGGCCGGTGGCAGTGGTCGGGTCGGCTCAGGGTCCGCGGGCCGTCGTGCTCGACGACGCGGGTTTGCTCACACCGGAGATCATGGGTCAGGACGTGCTCGCCGTCCTGCCGCCTATCTACCCCGAATGGCTCGGCGAGCGCAGCTTCACCGCCACCCACGGTGTCCGCTTTCCGTATGTGATCGGCGAGATGGCACGCGGTATCGCCACCCCGCGGATGACCATCGAGGGTGTGCGGGCCGGAGTGATGGCCTTCTACGGCAGTGCCGGGTTGGACCTGCCGACCATCGAAGCGGGCGTGCGGGAAATCCAGGACGCGCTCGGACCCGACGCGGGCGGCTGGGGCGCGAACCTCATCCACAACCTTCACAACGAAGGCGTGGAGATGGCCACCGTCGACCTGTTCCATCGGCTGGGAGTTCGCTACGTGTCGGCCTCGGCGTTCATGAGGCTCACCCCGGCGATCGTCCACTACGCGGTGAAGGGTCTTCGTCGCGGCCCGGACGGACAGATCGTGCGCGCCGGCCACATCTTCGGCAAGGTGTCGCGCGACGAGGTGGCGCGACAATTCCTTTCTCCCGCGCCGGAGGCCATGCTGAGTGCGCTGGTCGCCCAGGGCCGCATCACCGCCGAGGAAGCCCAGCTCGCTGCCGGCATCCCGATCGCCGAGGACATCACCGCCGAGGCGGATTCCGGTGGGCACACCGACAACCGCGCGCTGACGGTGCTGCTGCCGGGGCTGATCGCGCTGCGCGACGAGATTGCCGCAGCCCATGGCTATTCGGTTCTGCCCAGGGTGGGTGCGGCCGGGGGACTGGGAACGCCGGCGTCGGTCGCAGCCGCGTTCGCCGCGGGCGCTGCCTACGTCCTGACCGGGTCGGTGAATCAGTCCGCGGTGGAAAGCGGCCTGGCCGCCGACGCGCGCAGCCTGCTCGCCCAGGCCGAGGCGACCGACGTGACGATGGCCCCGGCCTCGGACATGTTCGAGATGGGCGTGACGGTGCAGGTGCTCAAGCGCGGCACCATGTTCGCCCAGCGCGGCCAGCGGCTGTCCGACTTCTACCGCCGTTACGCCTCGTTCGAGGAAGCCCCCGCCGACGAGGTGCGCACCCTCGAGACCGCGGTGCTCGGCCGCACCGTCGACGACATCTGGCAGGAGACCGAGGCCTTCTTCTCCCGCAGCGACCCGGCGCAGGCCGAACGCGGGCGCACCGACCCCAAGCACCGGATGGCGCTGGTCTTCCGCTGGTATCTGTTCATGGGCTCACAGTGGGCCCGCGACGGCATCACCGAGCGGCGTGCCGACTACCAGATCTGGTGCGGCCCGGCGATGGGTGGGTTCAACGAATGGGTGCGGGGCAGTTTCCTGGAACCGGTGCAGGCGCGCACTGTGCGCCAGATCGCGCTCAACCTGCTCGAGGGTGCGGCCACCGTGACGCGCGCCGGCCAGTTGCGCACCGCCGGCGTCCAGATGCCCCCGTCCGCGTTCGACTACCGTCCCCGCCCCCTCGGATAGCTTCTTCACCCGGTTAGTTTCGTCCACCTCCCCCGGATAAAAGGTGTCATGACAGACCAGCAGCACAACCCCCTCTCGATTCCCGTCGCCGTCGTAGGTATGACAGCCATCTATCCGGGAGAGCCGGGACTGGAAGGTTTTTGGCGCACCATCACCGGTGGTCGTGACGCCATCGGTGACGTGCCGCCGAGCCATTGGCTGATCGACGACTACTACGACGCGGATCCCAAGGCCGTCGATCGGACCTATTGCAAGCGCGGCGGCTTCATCGAGCCGGTGCCGTTCGACCCGGTGAAATTCGGCTTGCCGCCCAACGCGTTGCCCTCTACCGACTCCGCCCAGCTGCTGGCCCTGATCGCCGCGCGCAAGGTGCTCGACGAGGCCATGCGTTCCGGTGTGGACGTCGACCTCGACCGCGTCGACATCGTCCTCGGCGTCGCCTCCACCACCGAACTGGTCGTTCAGATGGGCTCGCGGATGCAGCGGCCGATCTGGCGCAAGGCGCTGCTGGAGAACGGGCTGTCCGAAGAGGAGGCCGACGAGATCTGCGGCGACATCGCCGACTCCTACCCCGCCTGGCAGGAGAGCACCTTCCCCGGTCTGCTCGGCAACGTGGTCGCCGGCCGGGTGGCCAACCGGTTGGATCTCGGTGGCAGCAACTTCGTCGTCGACGCCGCCTGCGCCAGTTCGCTGTCCGCGCTGCAGGCCGCCCTGCACCGGCTGTACCTCAACGAGTCCGACCTGGTGCTGACCGGCGGAGTCGACGCGCTCAACGACGTGATGATGTACATGTGCTTCTCCAAGACGCCGGCGTTCTCGCCCACGGGTGACTGCCGGCCGTTCTCCGATGCCGCCGACGGCACGATCATCGGTGAGGGCGTGGGCATGCTGGCGCTCAAGCGCCTCAGTGATGCCGAGCGCGACGGCGACCATATTCACGCGGTGATCCGCGGCCTCGGGTCGTCCTCGGACGGGCGTGCCTCCAGCGTGTATGCGCCGCGCTCGGAAGGCCAGGCCAAGGCGCTGCGCCGTGCCTACGAGCGAGCCGGATACGCCCCGGAGACCGTCGAGCTCCTCGAAGCCCACGGCACCGCTACCAAAGCCGGTGACGTCGCCGAGTTCGCAGGACTCAAGCAGGTGTTCACCGACTCCTCCGCGCGGATCGCACTCGGCTCGGTCAAGTCCCAGATCGGCCACACCAAAGCGGCGGCCGGCGCCGCAGGACTCATCAAAGCCATTCTGTCGCTGCAGCATTCGACACTGCCCGGCACGCTGAAGGTTGGCCGCCCGAACCCCGCGATGGGCTTGGAGGAAACCCCCTTCTACGTCAATGCGCAGACCCGCCCGTGGGTCCGCTCCGGCGACCAGCCGCGCCGGGCAGCGGTCAGCTCGTTCGGCTTCGGCGGCAGCAACTTCCACGTGACGCTCGAGGAGTACACCGGCGAGCACCGTGCCAAGCGGCTGCGCGCACTGCCCAGCGAACTGGTGGTGCTCAGCGCCGCCTCCGAGGCCGACCTGGCCACGCGGGCCGCCGACATCGCGGCCGCGGCGCGCAGCGGGGAGAGCCTGGCCCGCCTCGCCTACGATTCGGCCCGCGACTTCGACGCGTCGCACACTGCGCGTGCCGGTCTGGTCGCCGCCGATGTGACCGCTCTGGCGGCGCTGGCCGAGAAGCTGCACAAGGCGCTCGCCGACGGCACCGCGGCCACTCTCAAGGACGCCAACATCTCGGTCGGCTTCGGTCCCGCTCGCGACGGCAAGACGGCCTTCCTGTTCCCCGGTCAGGGCAGCCAGTACGTCGGGATGGGTGCCGACCTCGCGCTGGCCTTCCCGGACGCCGTCGCGGTGTGGGACTCCCTGGGCGACGACCTTGTCGATCTGCACCGGGTGGTGTTCCCCGAGCCGGCCTTCGATACAGCCACCTCGGATGCACAGCGCGCCGAGCTGACCGCCATGCAGAACGCCCAGCCGGCGATCGCCACCACCAGCCTGGCCCAGCTCGCCCTGCTCGATGTGCTCGGCGTGCGCCCCGAGGCCGCGGCCGGGCACAGCTTCGGCGAGGTCACCGCGCTGGCAGCTGCCGGCGTCTTGCCGACGCAGCGGCTCGTCGACACCGCGCGCACCCGCGGCGTGCTGATGGCCGAGGCCGGACAGGGTCGCGACGGCGCGATGCTGGCGGTGACCGCCAGTGCCGCCGATGTCCGGGCCCTGCTCGACAGCCAGCCCGAGGCGGCCGCCTCGCTGGTGATCGCCAACGACAACGCGCCCGGCCAGGTGGTTCTGGCAGGGCCGGCCGCAGATATCGCGTGGGCGGAATCCGCCGCGAAGTCGGCGGGCTGGACGTCGGTGCGGCTGCCGGTGGCCTCGGCGTTCCACTCGCCGATCGTGGCCGCGGCCTCCGAGCCGCTGACGGCCTACCTCAAGACGATGGAGTTCGGTCAGGCGCAGTTCCCCGTCTACGCCAACGCGACCGCGCAGACCTACGCCGGCGGGGTTGCCGAGCAGCTCGGCGATCAGGTACGCCAGCCGGTGCGGTTCCGCGAGATGGTCGAAGCGATGGCCCGCGACGGTGTCACCCGCTTCGTCGAGGTGGGCCCGAGTCGCGTGCTGACCAAGCTGGTCGACCAGATCCTCGATGGCACACCGCATCTCGCGGTCGCACTCGATGATCCCAAGGCCGGCGGCCTGCGCGGCTGGCATCGTGGTCTGGCGGCGCTGGCCGCCGACGGCGTGCCGCTGAACCTGGCCGCCCTGTACGACGACTACGACGAGCCGGCCAAGCATGTGCCGGCGCCCAAGCACGCGGTGCTGGTAGGAGGAGCCAACGTTGGAAAGCCTTATCCGCCTTTGGACGGCAAGGTCTCGATCAAGCCTAAGCGCACTCGCGTGAGCGCGCCCCAGGCGAGCGCGCCGCAGCAGGTGGTCGCTACACCGGCGCCCATCCCGGCCGCCGCGCACAACGGGTCACCCGCACCGACACCGGCGGCAGCCGCAGTCCAGACGATGCCCGCTCCGGCTCCGGTGTTGCCGCGCAACGGTGCACCCGCCGCCGCGCCGGCGGTGCAGGCGGCACCGGCACCCGCACCGGTTCTGCCGCGCACCGGAACTCCGGCTCCGGCCGCCGCCCAGGCTCCGCTGTCCACCGACGCCTGGAGCATCATCGACCGCATCCAGCAGGAGACCGCCCAGCAGCACGAGCGCTACCTCGGTGCGGTGGCCAACACCCACAAGGCGTTCCTGGAGATGTCGGCGCAGATGATGGCCGAGATCGTCGGCGAGCATTCCAGCGCCCAGCAGGCACTGACGCCCGCACCGGTGGTCGTGCACGCATCCGAGCAGGTAGTGCACACGGTGCACACCATCGCCGAGCCGCCTGCTGCGGTCGCCGCACCCGCTCCGGTGGTTGCGCCGGTTGCTGCACCCGCACCCGCACCCGCTCCCGCTGCCGCGGCGGCACCTGCGCCGGCACCTGCCGCACCCGCCCCGGTTGCTGCCCCGGCGGCGCTGGCCGTGAACGCCGGCGAGGTGGTGCTGGCGATCGTTTCGGAGAAGACGGGTTATCCCGCCGACATGCTCGGCCTGGATATGGAGATGGAGTCCGAGCTCGGGATCGATTCGATCAAGCAGGTCGAGATCCTGGCGGCGTTGCAGGCGAAGTTCCCTGGCGCTCCGGAGATTCCGGCTTCGGAGTTGTCGAACCTGCGCACCCTGCAGGACGTCGTGGATTCGATTGCCGACTTCGCCTCGGCGGGTGCCCCGGCCGCCCCCGCGGCTCCGGCTGCTGCGGCCCCGGTGGCCGCTCCCGCGGTGAACGCCGGTGAGGTGGTGCTGGGGATCGTTTCGGAGAAGACGGGTTATCCGGCGGACATGCTCGGCCTGGATATGGAGATGGAGTCCGAGCTCGGGATCGATTCGATCAAGCAGGTCGAGATCCTGGCGGCGTTGCAGGCGAAGTTCCCTGGCGCTCCGGAGATTCCGGCTTCGGAGTTGTCGAACCTGCGCACCCTGCAGGACGTCGTGGATTCGATTGCCGACTTCGCCTCGGCGGGTGCCCCGGCCGCCCCCGCGGCTCCGGCTGCTGCGGCCCCGGTGGCCGCTCCCGCGGTGAACGCCGGTGAGGTGGTGCTGGGGATCGTTTCGGAGAAGACGGGTTATCCGGCGGACATGCTCGGCCTGGATATGGAGATGGAGTCCGAGCTCGGGATCGATTCGATCAAGCAGGTCGAGATCCTGGCGGCGTTGCAGGCGAAGTTCCCTGGCGCTCCGGAGATTCCGGCTTCGGAGTTGTCGAACCTGCGCACCCTGCAGGACGTGGTCGATTCCATCGCCGGTTTCGCCTCCGGTGGTGCGAGCGCCCCCGCCGCGCCCGCCGCCCCGGCAGCGGCCCCTGCCGCGGCAGTCCCGGTCTCCACCCAGGATGCCGGTGAGGTCGTGCTGGCGATCGTTTCGGAGAAGACGGGCTATCCCGCCGACATGCTCGGCCTGGATATGGAGATGGAGTCCGAGCTCGGGATCGATTCGATCAAGCAGGTCGAGATCCTGGCGGCATTGCAGGCCAAATTCCCCGGCACACCGGAGATCCCGGCCTCCGAGCTGGCCAACCTGCGCACCCTGCAGGATGTCGTCGACTCGGTCTCCGGTGCAACCTCCGGTGACGGCTCCGAACCCGCTGCGCCCGTGCACCATTCGGCCCCGGCAACAGTGCCCTCAGGTGGCTTGGACTGCGCCGAGGCGGCCATGCGGGAAGTCCCGCCGACCGGCTTCGCCATGGCGGGTCTGCGCGACGGTGAGGTCCTGATCACCCGGGAGAACGCGGCCTTCGCCGAGGATCTCGAGCGCGTCATGATCAGCCACGGCATCAAGGCCCGCGCTGTCGACGTCGTACCGCACGAAGCCGCCGCGGTCATCAGCCTGGCCGCCCTCGGGCCGGCCGGCTCGCCGCAAGACTGCGTCGAGACGCACCTGCGGGCATTCCACGCCGCCCGCAGTGTCGCCAAGAGCTCCTCGCGCTCACGGCTTTTCGTCACCGTGCAGTCCACCGGGGCCCGCTTCGCCGAAGCGGACACCCCGATCGGTGTGGCCAGCGTCGCCAAGACCGCGGCATGGGAGTGGCCCAACGCCTCGGTGCGGGCCATCGACATCGAGACCCTGGACCCCGAACGCCTGGTGGCCGAACTGCTCGCCGGCGGCAGCGGGGTGGAGGTCGCGCTGCGTAGCGACGGCACCCGGCTGGTCGTCGTCGAGGACGTCGACGCCGAACCCACCGGCGAGACGATCAGCGTTCCGGCCGACGGCGTCGTGGTGGTCACCGGCGGCGCACGCGGTGTAACCGCGCAGTCCGCGCTGGCTCTGGCGGCACGGCACGGCCTGCGCCTGGCGCTGCTGGGCCGCACCGCCCTGCGGGAGGTCACCGCCGACGAGCCGACAGGTACCACCGCCACCGAGATCGCCACCTCGCTCGCCGCTTCGGCGCGGTCCCGCGGCGAGGCCCTCAGCCTGCCGCAGGCACGGGCACAGGCCGAGCGTCTGCTCGCCGAACGCGAAGTCCGCGCCACCTTGAGCGCCGCCGAGCGCCAAGGCACCCCGGCCAGGTACTTCGCCGCCGACATCAACGACACCGAGTCGCTGCGCACCGTCCTCGACGAGGTGCGCAGCAATGTCGGGCCGATCGTCGGCGTCGTGCACGGGGCCGGTGTGCTGGCCGACCGGCGCCTGGAAGACCTCGACGACGAGCAGTTCGTCCGGGTGTTCAACACCAAGGTGATCGGCGCCGAGGCGCTGCTGGCG
Source organism: Mycobacterium sp. NBC_00419 (assembly GCF_036023875.1). Taxonomy (NCBI): domain Bacteria; kingdom Bacillati; phylum Actinomycetota; class Actinomycetes; order Mycobacteriales; family Mycobacteriaceae; genus Mycobacterium; species Mycobacterium sp. NBC_00419. The sequence goes on along the minus strand of NZ_CP107931.1, from coordinate 1,375,530 downwards.
GCGACCTCGTCGGACGACCTGCGGTTCATCTCGCTGTTCTCCTCCATCGCCGCGCGGGCCGGTAACCCCGGCCAGTGCGCCTACGCCGCGGCCAATGCCGTGCTGGAGTCCATCGCGGCGCGCGAATCAGCCCGCCGCGGCGACGCGTGCGTGGTGCGAGCCTTCGGCTGGGGTCCGTGGGACGGCGGCATGGTCGACGCCACGCTGAAGAGCCGATTCCTGGAGTCCGGGGTGGGTGTCATCCCGATCGACGAGGGTGCGCAGTTCTTCGCCGAGCACGCCCTGCGGCGTTCCGGGTCAACGGCCATCGTCGTCGCCGCACCGGCCGAGGCCCGCCTGCGGGCGGCCCGGCTGGACTGGGACGTCTCGACCGACACCCTGCCGGTGCTCACCGACCATCAGGTGCGCGGACGCGTCGTGGTCCCGGTGGTGATCGTGCTCGACGCGATGCTGCGTGCGGCGCGCGGACTGGTGCCGGACGCATCCCCGGTGGTCCGTGACTTCCAGGTGCTCTCCGGGGTCACCTTCGCCGAAGGCGAGCAGCAGCCGCTCACGCTGGACTTCGAGCCGACCGGGTCGGCCTACACCGTCAGCGTGCTCGACCCGGAGGGCCGCAAGCGCTACCGGGCCGTCCTGGACACCGAATCGCCTTCTGCGCCAACCATCTCGGTGCCCGACGCAGGCGGTGAGCAGTGGCCGTTCGGTGTCGGGGAGATCTACGGCGGGCCGTTGTTCCACGGGCCCCGATTCGCGGCCATCGAGCAGCTCGACGCCGTCGGTCCGGCCGGGGCCAGCGCGATCCTCAACAGCCTTGACGATCTCGGGTGGCCCGGCGGTGATTGGGCGATCGACCCCGTCAGCGTCGACGGCGGGTTGCAGCTGGGCATCCTGTGGGCGAGCGCGCACGGACGGCCGCTGGTGCTGCCGGTGCGGATCGGGCGGGCGGTCTTCCATCAGTCGTCCGGTGACGGCGGCAGCCTGCGCTGCCGCATCGCCGCGAAACCGGTGAACGACAAGCGGGTCGACTTCGACATCGCGCTGGAGACCGCCGACGGCACGCTGGTCGCCGAACTCGAGGGCGTGGAGTTCTACGTCGCAGGCACTGGGGCGGATACGACGGCGTGAGTGGTTTCGAACCCGTCGCAATCGTCGGGCGCAGCTGCATCCTGCCCGGTGCCGCCACGCCGGAGGCGCTGTTCGACGCGACCCTGAACGGACGCTGCCTGCTGACGCCCACCCGGCCCGAACACTGGCGGGGAGTGGACCCGGCGGCCTTGCTGGCCAGCGATCAGCCCGGCCTTCGGGTGTCCTCGGCCACCGGTGGCTACATCGACGCGTCGCCCGACGTCAGTGCGATCGCGGAGCGGATCACCGATTTCGGCCGCCTCGACCCGATCTCGCACTGGCTGGCCTACTGCGGGCAGCAGGCCCTCGGTGGTCCGTCGGCAGCACCGCGGACCGGGCTCATCGTCGGCAACCTGTCCTACCCGTCGGCGGGCAATACCGAGTTCGTCGAGGGTGTCTGGAACGGTAACGGCCACACCGATCCCCGCAACCGGTTCTCCTCAGGGCTGCCGGTGCACCTGGTGGCGGCCGCGATGGGGCTGACCGGGCCGGCTTTCGCGCTGGACGCGGCGTGCGCGTCATCGCTCTACGCGATCAAGCTCGCCTGCGACGCGCTGCACGACGGCGAGGCCGACGTCATGCTCGCCGGTGGCGTCAACGGCGCCGACGATCTGTTCCTGCATCTGGGTTTCACTGCGCTGCAAGCACTCAGCCCGTCGGGCCGGTCACGGCCTTTCCATGCCGATGCCGACGGTCTGGTTCCGGCGGCCGGCGCGGCGCTGGTCGCCCTCAAACGCCTCGAGGACGCCGAGCAGGCCGGGGACCGGATTCTCGGTGTGATCCTGGGCGTCGGACTGTCCAACGACGGTCGCCAGAGCGGCTTCCTGGCCCCCGCGGTGGGCGGCCAGACCCGGGCGATGATGGCCGCCTTGGAGCAGGCGGGCCTCACCCCGTCGGATATCGACTATCTGGACTGTCACGCCACCGGCACACCGCTGGGTGACGCCACCGAACTGCAGAGCATCTTCGCCGCCTACGGCGAGGTGCCGTTGCGGCTCGGGGCGCTCAAGGGCAACCTCGGGCACACCATCACCGTCTCCGGTGCGGCCAGCCTGATCAACGTGCTCTCGGCCATGCAGGCCTCGACCATAGCGCCAGCCTTGTGCGAGAAACCCACTGCAGCGCTGGGTGATACACCCTTCACGTTGGCGACCACCCCGACGCCGTGGGACGGCGAGATCAAGCGGGCCGCGGTCAGCAACTTCGGTTTCGGCGGCAACAACGCCCACCTGATCGTCGCCAACTATGTGCCCGCTCGCCGCACGGCGCAGCGCCCGTCGGCGCCGTCGGGTGACATCGTCATCTGCGGGCTGGGCGTGGTGACCGGCGACGCACGCGACGCCGAGTCGTTCCGGCGCCGGGCCCTTGGACCCGAGGCCCAACCGACCCCGCTGGATACGGTGGAGCTCGACCTTGTGCGCCTTGGCTTTCCGCCCAGTGAACTCAAGTCCAGCCTCAGCCAGCAGACCACGATGCTGGCCGCGGCCGGGCAGGCGCTCGACCAGGTCGGCACCGACCCGGAACGCACCGGAGTCATCGTCGGAATGGGTTGCGACGCCACCATCGCGCGGCAGCGGCTTCGGGTGCTGCACGCCGACGACCAGGACTGGCTGGCCGCCAACAGCGATGCGGCCCCCCGTCTGACCGCCGACGGCGTGGTCGGCACCATGCCCAACATCCCGGCGAATCGCATTCACGCCCAACGGGATTTCCGCGGCTGGGGATTCACCGTCTCCAGCGAGGAGCTGTCGGCCATCACCGCTCTGCGGATCGCTGTGCGCGCACTGCGGCGCGGTGAACTCGACGCCGTCGTGGCCGGGGCCGTGGACATGTGTTGCGAGCCAGCACACGAGCGTGCCGCCGACGCGGTGGGCGCCGGCGGATGGGAACCGCACGGCGATGCCGCGGTGGCGTTCGTCCTCAAGCGGCGCGCCGACGCCGAGGCCGCCGGTGACGACATCATCGCCGTCATCGACACCGACGGGGCGTTCGTCGCCCCCGAGGCCAATATCGGCGCCGAACGTTTCGGGCGCACGCATGCGGCCAGCGCGGCGATCGAAATCGCCTCGCGGGCAGAAGCATTGCGTGCCCGGGTACGGGTGGACCAGAACGGGGCACAACCCGCTCCCGGTGGAACCCAGACCTCGATCTGGCTGGAGTCGCTCGGCGGCCGTGCCGACGGTGTCACGTTGTCCGCCGTCGGCCATCGACCCCGGCCGCTGGCGCTGGGCGCGGTACCGCAGGTCGAGCGCTACGCCGGCGAGAGCCGCGACGAGGTCATCGGCCGGATGAAGCGCCGCGAGCCGGGCGGAACTGGCCCGGTGCGGTGCTCGGTGGTGGCCGACAACGACACCTCGCTGGAGACGCTGCGTTCGGCGGCGATCGAACGCCTCGAGCGCGGCGAGTCGCCGGTGATTCCCGGTGTCGCGTTCGCCGAGGGACCGACCACCGGAGAACTGGCGTTCATGTTCACCGGGGCGGCGGCGGCCTACCCGGGAGCGGGGCGAGATCTGTTCCTGGCGTGGCCCGAACTCGGCGACGCGCTGGCGGCGCGTCTGTCGGGGGTCGGTGATCTGGCGCGCCCGTTGTACGGCGCCGGCATCACCACCCTGGACCCGCGCACCCAACTCACCGGATGCGCCCTGGTCTGCCAGGCGCATGCGGAGTTCTCCCGCACAGTGCTCGGGCTGGCGCCGACCGCGGCCATCGGCCTGTCGTCGGGGGAGACCAATTCACTGCTAGCCTTTGGGGTCTGGCGTGATCTCGAGGAGATGCTCGGCGAGATCGAAGCCTCGGGCATGTACGGCGAGCAGCTGACCGGCAGCTGCCGGGTGGCGGCGACCGACTGGGGGCTGGGCGAGCAGGCGGCAGCGTGGGAGTGCTGGCGCATCAACGCACCCCGGGCTCAGGTCGAGGCCGCGCTGGACCGCGAACCGCGCGCGTACATGACCATCGTGCAGGCGCCCGATGACTGTGTGATCGGCGGCGATCCCGCGGCGTGCAAACGGGTGATCGACGCCATCGAGGGCGCGGGTGCGATACCGCTGGGCCTGGACATGGTGATCCACTGCAGTGCGATGGATCCGTTCGCCGACACCTGGCGGGCGATCCACACCCGCCAGGCGCATGTCGCGCCGGGGGTGCGGTTCTACACCAACGCTTCCAACCGGGCGTATGTGCCGACCAGTGAGGCTGCCGCGGCGGCGATCACGCAGCAGGCCGTCGAACCCATCGACTTCCCCGCGACGATCCTGCAAGCCTGGGAAGACGGTGTGCGGGTGTTCGTCGAGCACGGCCCGCGCGCCATTCTGACCGGGGCGATCCCGAAGATCCTCGGCGATCGCCCGCATGTGGCGGTGGCCCTGGACCCGCAGGAACGCCGCGGACTGCGGGCGCTTGCCGAGTCGGTGTCCAAGCTGTGGGTGCACGGCCTGTCGGTGCGGGTGGACGCCTTCGACGCGCGCCTTGACCAACTGCGCAGGCAATCGGCCACGGCGGGGGCCGACATCACCCGCAAGGTGACGTTGCCCGCCCACTGGCCCGACGTCGTCGCGGTCGCCCACGAACCAGCTCAACTTGCATCCGAGAACGGGAGCGCCCCAATGCCGGAAGTCGACCATGGAACTCTGCAGACGATGCAGGCGGCACCGGCTTATCCGACGCCGCTGGTGATTCCGCAGCGGGAGGTCGTCGTCACCGCGACCGAGGTCGTGCCCGCGCGGGTGCATGCGGCGCCGGGCGCGGTCAGCGGCCGCACGGCCGCGGCGCTGAGCCTGGTCGAGTCGGTGGGCCACGCCCATGCGGCGTTCGTCGAGCAGCAAGCCGAGGCGCACGAGTCGTTCCTGAAGATGCGCGGCGAGATGCTGGCGATGGCCGCCGGCCGGCGCTCGCCGGTGACGGTGGACGCACCGGCGTCGCCGGTTGCGTTGACATCGTCGCCGCAACCCGTTGCCGCACCGGTGAATCCGCCGCGCGCAGCCGTCGCCCCGGTCGTGGTCCCGGCGCCAGCCGCGGCGCCGTCCCCGAGCCAGGCCGCACCTGCGGCTCCGGTGTCCCCGCCGCCCCCGCCGCCGGCTCCCGCACCTCAGCCGCCGGCCGCCCCGGCGCCGCAGCAGGCGTTGTGGTCCCGCTCGCAGCTCGAAGTGCTTGCCGGAGGCAATATTTCGGAAGTGTTCGGCCCGTTGTTCGCCGAACTCGACAAGTACGACCGGTTGGTGCGGATGCCGGAACCGCCGCTGCTGCTGGCGGATCGGGTGATCAGCATCGAGGGCGAGCCCGGCACGATGGGCACCGGCCGGATCGTCACCGAGACCGACGTCGACCCGGATGCCTGGTACATGCACAACGGCCGGATGTCACCCGGTGTGGTGATCGAGTCCGGTCAGGCCGACCTGTTGCTGGCTTCGTGGCTGGGAGCCGACTTCCACAATCGCGGCGAGCGGGTCTACCGGTTGCTCGGCTGCGATCTGACGTTCATGGGCGAGCTGCCCAAGGGTGGCGAGACGCTGCGCTACGACATCCACATCGACGGTCACGCCAAGCACGGCGACACCCGGCTGTTCTTCTTCCACTACGACTGCTACATCGGTGATCGGCTGATGATCTCGGTGCGCAACGGACAGGCCGGGTTCTTCTCCAACGAGGAACTCAGCCACTCCGACGGGGTGTTGTGGGACGCTGCCGACGACGTGCCGCGCCAGGGTGCGCACCGTGACGAACCGCCGCGGGTCACCCAGAAGCGTTCGTTCGACCGTGCCGACCTCGACGCCTTCACCGACGGACATGCCTTCGCATGCTTCGGCCCCGGCTTCGAACGCGCCGCCGCCCACACCCGCACACCGAAGCCGCCGCGCGGCAAACTGCGGCTCATCGACGAGGTCGCCGAGTTCCAGCCCGACGGCGGCCCGTGGGGGCGCGGGTATCTGCGGGCGACCGCGTCGGTGCCCAAGGACGCCTGGTTCTACGACGGGCATTTCAAGAACGACCCTTGCATGCCGGGCACCCTGATGGCTGATGCGGCCACCCAGGCGCTGTCGTTCGCGATGGCCGCCTACGGCTTCACCATCGAACGTGACGGCTGGCGCTTCGAACCGGTGGCCGGCGAGATGGCGCGTTTCGTCTGCCGCGGGCAGGTCACCCCGGAGGCCGACCATCACCTGGATTACGAGGTGTTCATCGAGGAGATCGTGGACGGGCCGACGCCGACGATCTACGCGGCGCTGCTGTGCCGCAGTGACGGCTTCAAAGTGTTCGGCTGCCGCCGCTTCGGAATCCGCCTGGTCCCGGACTGGCCGATGCCGGCCGGTGCGCCGGGCCCGATCCGAATCCTGGAGGGCACCAAGGACGTTCGTGGTGACCACGGTGCGCTGCTGGCTTGCGGGCGCGGTATGCCCTCGGATGCCTTCGGCTCCCTGTACGCGCCGTTCGACGGAGCCCGCCGGGCACCCCGGCTACCCGACGAGCCCTACCATTTCGTCTCGCGGATCGTCAGCGTCGACAGCCCGCCCGGGGTACCGACCAAGGGTGGCACGGTTGTCGCCGAATACGACGTCCCCGCCGACGCCTGGTATTTCGAGGACGGCAAGTCCTCGACCGTCCCGATGGCGGTGCTCATCGAGATCCTGCTGCAGCCCTGTGGCTGGCTGTCGTCCTACAACGGGTTCGCCGCCAACCGTCTCGACGACGTCGTGTTCCGCAACCTCGACGGCAACGAGGTGGTGCTGGTCAAGCCCGCCGAGGTCGGCACGCTGCGCATCACCTCGACGCTGGAGCGCTACGCAGAGGGCGGCGGTTCGACCATCGTCTTCTTCGACGTCACCTGCACTCAGGGTGACCACGTAGTGATGACCATGAAGACGGCGTTCGGCTTCTTCAGCCCCGAGGCACTCAAGAACCAGGTCGGGCTCAAGGTGGAACCCGGTCAGCTGGAGTCACTTTCGGAGCAGGCGCCGATCGCCATGCCCTACACCGCCGACGAACTTCGCGGTGACCCGTGGCTGGCGCAGGGCCGGCTACAGGTGATCGACCGGGTGAACTTCTGGCCCAACGGGGGAGTCGAGGGTCTCGGGCGGCTGGTCGCCGAGTACGACGTCCACCCCGAGGCGTGGTTCTTCAAGGCGCACTTCTTCCAGGATCCCGTGCAACCCGGATCGCTGGGCCTGGAGGCCATGCAGCAGGCGGCCCGCGCGGCGGCCAAGCTGGCCGGCCTGGGCAGCGAGGACAGCGAGTTCGAGATCGTCGCCGTGGGACAGCCGTTCAGCTGGAAGTTCCGCGGCCAGGTGGTGCCGACCAACAGGCGGACCCGCAGCGAGGTCGACATCCTGTCGGTGACCCGGGAAGACCGCGGGGTGCTGGTGGTGTTCCAGGGCTCGTTCTGGGTTGACGACCTGCGCATCTACGAAACGCTGGGAATGGGTGTGCGGATCGTCGAGCGATCGCGCGGAACCAGATGACCGCCGATACCATGACGCCATGAGGGGAATCATCCTGGCGGGAGGCTCGGGAACGCGCCTGCATCCGATCACGCAGGGTGTCTCCAAACAGCTGATCCCCGTCTACGACAAACCGATGGTGTACTACCCGCTGTCGACGCTGATGCTGGCCGGTATCCGCGACATCCTGGTGATCACCACGCCGCACGACGCCGAGTCCTTCGAGCGGTTGCTCGGCGACGGATCGCGGTTCGGGGTGTCGATTACGTTCGCCCAACAGCCGTCGCCGGATGGGCTGGCTCAAGCCTTCACCATCGGCTCGGACTTCATCGGCTCCGACAAGGTCGCCCTGGTGCTGGGCGACAACCTGTTGTACGGGCCGGGTTTGGGCACCCAGCTGAAGTCCTTCGAGGCCGTCGACGGGGGAGCGATCTTCGCCTACTGGGTGGCCGAGCCGTCCGCGTACGGTGTGGTGGAATTCGACGCCGCCGGCATGGTGGTGTCGCTGGAGGAGAAGCCCAAGGTCCCCAAGAGCAACTACGCGGTGCCCGGGTTGTACTTCTACGACAACGACGTCGTGGAGATCGCCCGCGACCTCAAGCCCAGCGACCGCGGCGAGTACGAGATCACCGACGTCAACCGCGCCTACCTCGAGCAGAACCGGCTGCGGGTGCAGGTGTTGCCCCGGGGCACCGCCTGGCTGGACACCGGAACCTTCGACCAGATGACCGATGCCGCCGACTTCGTGCGCACGATGGAACGACGCACGGGTCTGAAGATCGGGGTGCCCGAGGAAATCGCTTGGCGGCAGGGCTTTCTCGGTGACGACGAGTTGCGTGAGCGGGCCGAGACGCTGGTGAAGTCGGGCTACGGCGCCTATCTGCTGGGGCTCCTGGAAAGGGGCTTGTAGTGGCTCGGCTGCTGGTCACCGGTGGCGCCGGTTTCATCGGATCCAACTTCGTGCACCACGTCGTCAATCACACCGACCACCACGTGACGGTGCTCGACAAGCTCACCTATGCCGGCAACCTCGCGTCGCTGGCGGACATGCCGCCCAGCCGGATGACCTTCGTCCACGGTGATGTCGCCGATCCCGAACTCGTCGACGACCTGGTGGCCTCGACCGACGCGGTGGTGCACTATGCCGCCGAATCGCACAACGACAACTCGCTGTCTGATCCGCAGCCGTTTCTGCAGACCAATTTGATCGGGACGTTCACGCTGCTGGAGGCGGTCCGCAAATACGGCGTGCGGTTCCACCACATCTCCACCGACGAGGTGTACGGCGACCTGGAGCTCGACGACCCGGCCAGGTTCACCGAAGCCAGCCCCTACAACCCGTCCTCGCCGTACTCCTCGACCAAAGCCGGCAGCGACATGCTGGTGCGGGCATGGATCCGGTCCTATCGGGTGGCCGCGACGATCTCGAACTGTTCCAACAACTACGGGCCCTACCAGCACGTGGAGAAGTTCATCCCGCGCCAGATCACCAACATCCTGCTGGGCATCCGGCCCAAGCTGTACGGCGAGGGCCGCAATGTCCGGGACTGGATTCACGCCGACGACCACTCGTCGGCGGTGCTGAAGATCCTGGAGGACGGCCGGATCGGGGAGACCTACCTGATCGGCGCCAACGGCGAACGGGACAACAAGACCGTCGTGGAGTTGATCCTGACCATGATGGGCCGCGACGCTGACGCCTACGACAACGTCCCGGACCGCAGTGGCCACGATTTGCGCTACGCCATCGACTCGACCAAGCTGCGCACCGAACTCGGATGGTTGCCGCGCTACTGCGACTTCGAGCACGGGCTGTCGGCGACAATCGAGTGGTACCGCGACCACGAAGACTGGTGGGCGCCCGCCAAGGACGCCACCGAAGCGTTCTACGCCCGGCTCGGGCAGTAAGTAAGGAGCGCACGCTATGACGGAGTACGGCAAGACGCTGCGCGCGACTGCCACGCCCATCCCGGGCCTGACGATCTGGGAGTTGCCGGTTCACGGCGACAACCGCGGCTGGTTCAAGGAGAACTGGCAGCGCGAGAAGATGATCGCCGCCGGGATGACTGATTTCGGGCCGGTCCAGCAGAACATCTCCTTCAACGACGCGGCGGGCACCACACGCGGTGTGCACGCCGAACCGTGGGACAAGTACATCTCGGTGGGCTCCGGCCGGATCTTCGGGGCGTGGGTGGACCTGCGTGAGGGCCCGACGTTCGGGACGGTGTTCAGCGCCGAACTCGACCCGTCGCGGGCGGTGTTTGTGCCTCGGGGAGTGGGCAATTCGTTCCAGACACTGGAGCCGAACACCGTCTACAGCTATCTGGTCAACGACCACTACTCCGCCGGCGTCGCCTACCCGTCGCTGCATCCCGGCGACCCGGCCCTCGGCATCGAGTGGCCGATTCCGCTTGACCGTGCCGAACTGTCGGCCAAGGACCTCGCTCAGGGGCCGTTGTCGGATGTGACGCCCATTCCGCGCCGCAAGGTTCTGGTGCTCGGCGCCGGCGGCCAGCTCGGCCAGGCGCTGCGGGTGGCCTACGCCGGCGCACCGTATGTCGAGTTCGCCGAGCGCGCCGACATCGACCTGGCATCGGGGTCGCTGGAGACCGCACGGCCGTGGCGCGAGTACGACACGATCATCAACGCCGCGGCCTACACCGCGGTCGATACCGCCGAGACCCCGCAGGGGCGCGCTGCGGCGTGGGCCACCAACGTCACCGGTGTGGCCGAGCTGGCCAGAGTCGCCACCGCGCACCGCATCACGGTGGTGCACGTGTCCAGTGACTATGTGTTCGACGGCACCTCGACGCGGCCCTATCGCGAGGACGATGCGGTCGCACCGCTGGGCGTATACGGGCAGACGAAGGCCGCCGGTGATCAGATCGTGGCCACCGTGCCGCGGCACTACACTCTGCGCACCTCCTGGGTGATCGGCGAGGGCCGAAATTTCGTGCGCACCATGCTGTCGCTGGCCGAGCGTGGCGTCGACCCGTCGGTGGTCAACGACCAGTTCGGGCGCCTGACGTTCGCCTCCGAAATCGCCAGGGCGATACGGCATCTCACGGACACTGGTGCGCCGTACGGAACCTACAACGTCAGTGGTTCGGGAGCGGTCGGCTCATGGGCCGACGTGGCGCGGCGTACCTTCGCGCTGGCAGGGCATGATCCCGAGCGGGTCACCGGGGTGAGCACCGCGGCGTACTTCGCCAAGGCGGCGGTGGGCCCGGTGGCGCCGCGGCCGCCGAGCAGTGCGCTGGACCTGTCGAAGATCGAGTCCACCGGCTTCGTGCCGGCCGACGCCGATGAGACACTGGCGGGTTACGTATCGGCGGAGAGCCGCCAGACCAACGGGACCGCCGTCAGGTAACCGGCCGGGGGAGTTCGGCGGTCACCGGCTCTTCGGAGCGGACTTCGTCTCGCTCCAGCAGTTCGCGAACCGTCAGGCGGGTGCCGTAGGGCCGCAGCATCTGGCTGGCCGGGCGCGGCCGGACGACCTGCGGCCACCAGAACCACCGTCCCAGGAGCGCCGCGATGGACGGGGTCATGAACGAGCGCACCACCAGGGTGTCGAACAGCAGGCCGATGGCGATGGTGGTGCCGACCTGGCCGATGATCTGCAGATCGCTGACCACCATGGCGGCCATCGTGAAGGCGAACACCAGGCCCGCGTTGGTAACGACCTTGCCGGTGCTGCCCATGGCGCGGATGATGCCGGTGTTGATACCGGCGGCGATCTCCTCTTTCATCCGGGCGACCAGAAGCAGGTTGTAGTCCGAACCCACTGCGAGAAGGACGATTACGGACATCGGCAGCACCATCCAGTGCAGCTTGATGCCGAAGATGTACTGCCAGATGAGCACCGACAGGCCGAACGACGAGCCCAGCGACAGGGCCACCGTCCCCACGATCACGAGTGCGGCGATCAGGCTTCGGGTGATGACCAGCATGATGATGAAGATCAGGCACAGGGCGCCGACGCCGGCGATCAGCAGGTCGTAGTTCGACCCTTCGCGGAAGTCCTTGAATGTCGAGGCGGTGCCGGCCAGGTAGATCTTCGCGCCGGACAGGGGCGTGGTCTTGAGCGCTTCCTCGGCTGCGGTACGAATCTTGTCGGTACGTGCGATGCCTTCGGGCGTGGCCGGATCTCCCTTGTGGGAGATGATGAATCGCGCCGATTTCCCGTCCGGTGACAGGAACGAACTCATCGCCTTCTTGAAGTCCGCGTTGTCGAACACTTCCGGTGGCAGCCAGAAGGTGTCGTCGTCCTTGGCCGCGTCGTAGGCCTGCCCCATGGCATTGGCGTCGTTGTTCGTTTCGTCCATCACGTCGAGGCTGCCGGACATGGTGGCGTGCATGGTCTTCGACATGTCCCGCATCTGTTCCAGGATCGCGATCTGCCGGGGCATCTCCGCGAGCAGCTGCTGCTGTAGTTCATCCATCGTGTTGAGGGTCGGCAGGAGTTCCTGCAACTTCTCGGTCGCAGTGTTGATCCCGTCGAGTGCGTCGAAGATGCTCCGTATCGAGAAGCACATCGGGATGTTGTAGCAGTGCGGTTCCCAGTACAGGTAGTTACGGATCGGCCTGAAGAAGTCGTCGAAAATCGAGACGGCATCGCGCAACTGCGCGACGACCTCGGCCATCTGTGTGGTCAGCTCGATCGTTTTGTGTGTAGTGACCGTGATCTGCTTCTGAAAGTCGTACATGCGCCTCAGAACAGTGATCTGCCTATCCATCAGGCCGGCCATTTTGCCCATCTGGTCGACCTGATCGCGCATGAACTTCATGCTCTGCTGCTGCGAAGCACTCTGCAGGCTGATCAGAAAGGGGATCGACGTGTGTTCGATCGGTGTGCCTTCGGGCCGGGTGATGCCCTGCACCCGGGAAATGCCGGGAACACGGAAGATCGCCTTGGCGAGTTTGTGCAGCACCAGGAAGTCGGCGGGGTTGCGCATGTCCCGATCGGACTCGATCATCAGGATCTCGGGCAGCATGCGAGCCTGGGTGAAATGCCGTTGTGCTGCCGCATATCCCACGTTGGCGGGGACGTCGTCGGGGATGTAGAGGCGGTCGTTGTAGCTCGTCTGATAGCCGGGCAGCGCGATCAGGCCCAGCGACGCGACCGCCAGCGTCGCGACCAGGATGGGTGCCGGCCAGCGGACGATGGCCGTACCAACCCGCCGCCAGCGGCGGACCCCGATCTTGCGGGTCGGGTCGAACAGGCCCACGCGCCCACCCGCGGCCAGCACCGCGGGCACCAGCGTGATGGCGACCGCGACGGCGACAACCATGCCGATCGCGCAGGGAACTCCGATGGTCTGGAAGATCGGCAACCGGGTGACGCTGAGGCACAGCATCGCGCCCGCGATCGTCAAACCGGAGCCCATCACCACGGGCGCGACCCCACGGAACGTGCTGTAGTAGGCGGTTTCGACGTCCTCGCCGGCCTGGCGGGCCTCCTGATACCGCCCGAAGAAGAAGATGCCGTAGTCGGTCCCGGCGGCCATCGCAAGGGCGACAAGAAGATTGACCGCGAACGTGGAGAGGGAAAACACGCTGTGGTCGGCGAGGAAGGCGACGACGGCGCGGGCTGCGAACAGCTCGGTGCCCACGGTGATCAACAGGGCGATGACGGTGATTATCGAGCGGTAGACCAGCAGCAGCACCGCGAAGATGATCACGGCACCGATCAGGGTCATCTTCAGGATCGATCTGTCGCCGGCATGCTGCATATCGCTGGACAGTGCGGCTGGGCCGGTGACGTAGGCCTGGACACCCGGTGGTGCAGGGGTCTTGTCGACGATATGGCGCGCGGCGGCGATGGAATCCTGGCCGAGGGTCGTGCCTTGATTACCAGCCAGATTCAGCTGCACATAGACGGCTTTGCCGTCCGCGCTTTGCACGCCCGCCGCGGTGAGCCGGTCACTCCACAGATCCTGGATGTGCTCGACATGCTTGGGATCTTCTTTGAGCTGGCGGACCAGATCGTTGTAGTAGGCGTGCGCGTCTTCGCCGAGCGGCTGCTGGCCCTCGATGATCAGCATCGCGAAACTGTCCGACTTCGATTCTTTGAAGTCGGCGCCGATGCGCTGCATGGCTTGCACGGCGGGGGCGTCCTGCGGAGCCAGCGGCACCGAATGCTGACGACCGACCGTCTCCAACCAGGGGCCCCAGAAGGTCGCGACGACCGTCAATGACACCCAGACCAGGATGATCGGTATCGCGAGCAGGCGAATGGTCCGCGCCACGGCAGGGGGCCGCGAGCGTCCCGTGCTCATGCGGCCTCCAGCAGACTGCACATCCGTCATCTACTGCTGCTGGCCCGTCAGCAACGCGCGCACCAGCGGGCGTGGTCCTGTCGATCGGAGCATCGAACTGGCGGGCCGCGGGCGCACTTGTTGGGGCCACCAGAACCAACGCCCCAAGAGCGCGGCGATGGACGGTGTCATGAAGGCGCGCACCACCAGGGTGTCGAACAGCAGGCCGAGGCCGATGGTCGTGCCGACCTGGCCGATGCTGGTCAAGTCGCTGACGAGCATGGACATCATCGTGAAGGCGAACACCAGGCCCGCATTCGTCACGACCTTGCCGGTACCGCCCATGGCCCGGATGATTCCGGTGTTGATACCGGCGCCGATTTCCTCTTTCATGCGCGCGACCAACAACAGGTTGTAGTCGGATCCCACCGCCAACAGGATGATCACCGACATCACCAGCACTGCCCAGTGAATTTGGACGCCGAGCAGGTATTGCCACACGAACACGGAGAGCCCGAAAGACGCACCCAGCGAGATCAATACGGTGCCGACGATCACCAGGGCGGCAATCAGGCTTCGCGTCATCATCAACATGACTATGAAGATCAGGCAGATCGCAGCGACGACCGCGATCATCAGGTCGTATTCCGAGCCTTCGACGATATCTTTGGTCCCCGCCGCGGTGCCGGTGAGGAATATCTGAGCGCCCTCCAGTGGGGTGCCCTTGAGGGCCTCCTCGGCCGCGCTCTTGATCGCATCCACTTGGGCCATGCCCGCGGGTGTCGAGGGGTCGCCTTTCTGCGAAATCAGCATTTGAGATGAGGCGCCGTCGGGCGACATGAAGATGTCCATCACCCGCTTGAAGTCTTTGTTCTTGAAGACGTCGGGCGGGAGGTAGAACGAATCGTCGTTCTGGGCGCTATCGAAGGCCTTGCCCATCGCGGTTGAATTATTGGTGCCATCGTCCATCTGGCCGAAGACACCGGACATGGTGCTGTGCATCGTCAGCAGCATGGTCCGCATGCTCTTCATGATCGTGAGCATCTCGGGGAACTGCGCGACAAGCTGCGGCATCAGCGCATCAAGTTTGTCGAGTTCGTTGACCATTTCACCGAGCTTGTCGGTGAGTGCGCTGACGCCGTCGAGGGTGTCGAAAATAGATCTGATCGAATAGCACAGCGGGATGTCGTAGCAGTGCGGTTCCCAGTAGAAGTAATTGCGAATGGGCCGCCAGAAATCTTCGAAATCCGAGATGTGATCGCGCAATTCGTTGGTGATTTCCTGCATTTCATGCGTCTTGATCACCATGTTGTGCGTTGTGGCGACCAACTGCTGCATGATCGCGAACATGCGCTCCATGATGGTGATGGTGTCGCCCAGCATGTCGGCCTGCTTGAGTAGGTCGTCCATGCGGATTTTCTGAAATTGCATGAATTGCTGCTGGCCGGCCTGTTGCATGCTGAGCAGGTAGGGAATCGTCGTGTGGGCGATCGGGGTTCCCTGAGGCCTGGTCACCGACTGCACCTTGGAGATACCCGGTACGGCGAGAACCGCCTTGGCCAGCTTGTTGAGGATCAGGAAATCGGCGGGATTGCGCAGATCGTGATCGGACTGCACCATCAGGATCTCAGGGGACTTCATGGCCGACGGTGGGAAGTGTCGCTGCGCGGCCTCCAGCCCGAGAGTGGCGGGGATGTTCCTCGGCAGATAGTTCTGATCGTTGTAGCTCGGTTTGAAGCCGGGCAAGGTCAGTAAGCCGACGAGGGCGACGGCCAATGACGCGACCAGGATCGGTCCCGGCCAACGGACGATCGCGGTTCCGACACGTCGCCAGCCACGGACCTTGAGTATCCGCTTGGGGTCGAAAAGGCCGAACCGTCCGCCGGCGGCAAGCAGGGCAGGGAACAGTGTCGTGGCGACCGCGACGGCGACCACGATGCCGACCGCACATGGCACACCCAAGACCTTGAAGAACGGCAGCCGGGCCAAGCTCAGGCAGAGCACCGCTCCGGCGATCGTCAATCCCGAGGCCAGCACCACCTTGGCGACGCTGTGGTACGCCGTGTAGTACGCAGCTTCCCGATCCTCACCGGCCTGGCGCGCCTCCTGATAGCGGCCGACGAAGAAGATTCCGTAGTCGGTTCCGGCCGCGATCACCAGTGATACCAACAGGTTCACGGCGAACGTGGTCAGACCGATGACTCCGATATGGCCGAGGAAGGCGACGATCCCGCGGGCCACTTGCAACTCGATGCCGACGACGAACAGCAGCAGAAACACGGTGAGGATCGAGCGATAGACGAAGAGCAAAGTGATGCAGATGACCCCGACGCTGACCGCGGTAACGAGGAGCACCGTGCTGTCGCCGCTTTTGGCCATATCGGCGACGATTGCGGCCGGGCCGGTGACGTAGGCCTTGATGCCGGGAGGCGCAGGAGTCTGCGCGACGATGCGCTGGATGGCCGCGATCGAATCGTTGGCCTGGGCCTCGCCTGGGTTACCGGCCACGGATATCTGGGCGTACGCCGCCTTCCCATCCGAGCTTTCCGCCGCGGCCCTGGTGAGTTCATCTCCCCAGAAGTTCTGGATGCGCTTCACGTGCGCCGAATCGTCTTCCATCTGACGAATCAGGCGGTCGTAATAGTCGTGGGCTTCCTGGCCGAGGGGCTGTTGCCCCTCCAAGACGAGGAACGCCATGCTGCCCTGATCGGTCTGCTTGAAAGCCTCTGCGATCCGTTTCTGGGCGATGAAGGCGGGCGCGTCGTCGGGATTCAGCGACACCGAATGTTCGGCCGAAACCTGCTCGAGGGTGGGCACTGTCAGGCCCAAGACGAAGACCAGCCCGATCCACGCCAGGATGACGGGTACGGCGAAGCGGTGGAGCGTCCGAGCCACAAACGGCTGGCGGTTCTGCAGCTGGTGGTTGCTCATGCGGCCTTCAGCATGCAAGACACGAAGGAACTCACCTCATGATTGGTGACCTTCTCGGCCTTGACCTCGTCGCCGACCGTGATGCGGCAACCGATGCTGTCACTGTCACCTTGGGCGGCGACACTTCCGATTCCTGCCGCGCCGACCATGGGGAAGGAGAACGTCCATGGCAGGCTCACTCCCTGGATGAACTGTGGGTCGCCGTTCTCGTTGAAGTAGCTGATCTGTGCCACCGTTCCGGGCGGACCCCAGATCTCGTACTTGAGATACTTGGGGTTGATCGGCTTGGCCGCGTCGGTCCTGGTGTCGCCGTACGTGACTTCCTTCTGCGAGCCGAAGATGCCGTGCAGCCGTGACACCGTGAACCCGCCGGCGCCGACCACGGCGAGCACCACGAGCGGAATCCACAACCGCCGCAACACTGCAAACAGACGCGACCCCGAGCCTCTGCGATTTCGGGGCCGGGTGTTCGGTGCGGCTTGCTCAGCGGCCGGCTGGCGGGGGCGTCGGCCAAATTTGCGTGTGGGGCTAGCCACTTTGCTGGCATCCTCGGGGTCCGTACCGGTGAAATCGGAGTGGGGTGGCTCCACGTCGGGCAATCCGCCTTCGACCACCGCGTCCACCGTTCCACCTTTCCGCCGGTTTCCGACACCGATGCCGTGCCAGCCGGGTCCAACGTGCGACAACTCGTTGTGTTGCGAAGCACCACGCTACCGCGACCGTGGTGACCGTCACACGTGAGTGGTGCTTCAGGTCACCGCCGACCAGCACCGCTGTGAAGAACCCGACCCAATCGTTACGAGAGTTAACCATGCCGATGCCGCCATGTGAACTGTTTCACAGGCTAACCGAATGTGACCAATGGCTGTCCCGGAGCTTGTCTGGGAGCCGGCTGTCAATCGGCATTGAACATCGGCAGCGCTGGGGGACCACCTTTTGCTACGAGTAGCCCACCACGGCGAGTTTCCTCACCAAACGACGACTGAGCGGCGCCCCCCTGCTGCTAGCGTGCTCGCTACGGCGGACTCCCTATGTTGGGCGCCGCCATCTTCCTGAGTAGACGACACAACGCGCGGAATGAGCGACCCGATGCCGGCCGAGCCCGCCACGCTGCCTGAAGCAGGACGGCGTATCCCACCGTGGATGCGTTCCCGACGCTTCATCGGCGCGGTTTCCGCGATCGGCGGCGTCCAACTGATGGCCACAATGGACGGCCCGGTGGTCGTTTTCGCACTGCCGAGAATTCAGAACGAACTGGGCCTGTCGGACGCCGGACGAAGCTGGGTGATCACCGCCTACATGCTGACCTTCGGCGGCCTCATCCTGCTGGGTGGCCGCCTCGGCGACACCATCGGCCGCAGGCGGACCTTCATCGGCGGGGTCGCACTGTTCACCGCCGCCTCGGTGCTCTGCGGTATCGCCTGGGATGGCGGCTCCCTGGTCGTCGCCCGCCTGCTGCACGGCGCGGCAGCCGCGATCGTCGCCCCCACGTGTATGGCGCTGGTGGCCACGACGTTTCCCAAGGGGCCGAGCCGCAATGCCGCTGCCGCGGTGTTCGGTGCGATGGCCAGTCTCGGCGCGGTCCTCGGACTGGTAGTCGGCGGCATGCTGACCGGAGTGTCGTGGCGATTGGCGTTCCTGGTCAACGTGCCGATCGGCCTGCTGGTCATCTACCTGGGGCGCACCATGCTGCAGGAAACCGAGAAAGAACGGATGAAGCTCGACGCCGCCGGGGCGGCGTTGGCCACTGTGGTCTGCACCGCCACCGTGTTCGGCTTGTCGATGGGGCCCGAGAAGGGATGGTTGTCGGTCTGGGTGCTCGGCTCCGCCGCGCTGGCCCTCGTCGGCTTCCTGGTGTTCGCGATGGTCGAGCGGACGGCGCCCAACCCGGTTGTCCCATTGAGCCTGTTTCTCGACCGCAGTCGCGTGGCCACCTTCGCGTCGATGTTTCTGGTTCGGGGTGTCGGTTTCACCTTGACGGTCGTCATCGCGCTCTACGTGCAGAACATCATGGGTTACACCCCGCTGGCTGCTGGCATCAGCTTCATCCCGTTCACCATCGCCATGGCGGTGGGAACCGCGGCGGCGTCGCGGGCGGTGATGCGCTTCTCGCCGCGGGTGGTCGTCATCGCCGGCGCCGTCCTGCTGCTGGGTGCCATCCTCTACGGCTCAACGATCAACCGGGATCTGTCTTACTTCCCCAATCTGTTGGTACCCATGACGGTTGGGGCCATCGGTCTGGGCTTGATCAACGTTCCGCTCGGGTTGTCATTGATCGCCAGCGTCGGCTCCGACCGGATCGGGCCTGCCTCGGCCGTGTCGGTGATGTTGCAGAGCCTCGGCGGTCCGCTGGTGCTGGTTGCCGTCCAGGTGATGATCACGACGCGCAATATGCGCCTGGGTGGTACGAACGGGCCCACGACGGCGATGAATGACGCGCAGCTGGATGCACTTGACCACGGCTATACCTATGGCCTCATGTGGCTTGGTGCCGTTGTCGTCCTGATGATCGGGGTCGCACTCCTGATCGGCTATACCGCGCAGGAAGTGGCCCACGCTCAGAAGACCCAGAAGGACCAGAACGAATCAGACTCCGATGACCGCCAGGAGTTCGGCGCGCGGTAGTGCTGATCGGTCAGTCGAGCTGGCCCGTCAGGCCGAAGTCAACCAAGGCTTGTTCCACGACGACCCGCAGTTCGTCTTTGGTGGTGACCGACCCCGGATGGTAGCCGCGGACATGCAGGCCGACCTTGTTCATCTCGACAGAAGTCCCGAAGTAGAGGTTCAGCTGACTGCCGATCCGTTCGAGCCACCGCTGCGTCATGTGTTGGCTCGTCCCGCGCGCGAAGGCCGAGTCACTTGGCTGGCCGTCTGCACGGATCACGGCGGGTCCGGTGTCGCCCAGGTTGGAGCACACGGCTGGTTGATCGGGATCGTTGAGTGCGTACTCGATGAGCTGAGTCCAGGCCCGCTTCGGGGTGAAGGGAGTGAGCGCGACAAAGTCGATTGAGTCGTCGCGAGTTTCCTTCAGAGCCTTCAGCCCACGCTTCACGGCGGTTCGGGCGCCGGTGAGATCCGTCGTCAGATCGGTCGGGTCGATATCGAGGCGCGCAAACGACACCGCGACCGCTCGCACATCGCCCAGGGTGCGGTCGTTGACGAGCAGCAGCATCTTGATGTCGTCGGTATCGCCGTGTCGGCGCCCCATCAGCTGGTCGATTCTCGCGGTGAGGGCGACGGCGAGCGTGCTGCTCGTGCCACCGAGAGCCTCCGCACGGGAGTTCCACTCATCCATGTTCATCCGAATCCACATGGACGGCACCGTCACGGGCGTATCCAGACCGGCGTCGCGGGCCGGCACGGTGACCGGCTGCTCTCGCGCCTTGTCCGTCTGTCGCCGCTGGGCTTCCTTGGCCGCCGCGACCAGTGCCCGCGTGGCTGCGGGGATACTCCGCACCGTGTCGGCGGTGTCCTGGACCAGTGCGCGCGTCCATGACCGTGATCGTGGAGGTGGGTAGCCCTGGCCGCTGGTGTCGCCCATGGCCGCCAGTGCAACACCGACGACAGCGCCGATGCCGTCCACGACATAGTGCGAGATCACCAGGGTGGCGGCGGCCGTGCCGTCGGTGAAGGACACGACGGATAGTCGCCAGCCGGGTCCGCTTTCCGGATCGATCGGCAGTTGCGAACGCTCGTCGAGCCAGTCGGCCAATTCGCCTCGGGGTCGGGGGGTGTCGGCGATGTCCAGTTCAGTCGGTTGCTTGTCCCACACCCAGCGGTACCGCCCGAATGGCAGCGGGGAGCGTTCGATGCGCCGCCCCAATAGGCCGTAGGCGAGGTCGTGGTGAAAGCGCTTGAGCGCAACCATATCGACGGGGCGTTCGTATATCCACGCGACCTGCATGACCTCGTTCTGGCCGGCGGCGCGATGGCCGGCATAGAACGCCTGGTCCATCAATACGAGTCTATTGTCCACTGGTGCTTCGTCTTTCGAAGCGCCATCGTTGAGCGCCTTACGCTCGCGGCGTAGCCGTCCTGCCACTAACAAGCCTCCGATGAGACAGGGTTCGTCCGTGCCGCAGTGTGGCGCGCAGTCCGGTGTCAGACGGCGCAACGTCGCGCGGAACGGTCTGGACCCTTTCGGGCTCGAACCGATTCACCACGAGAGAGTAGCCGACCCGCATGTTGGATTCCGATGAGACGACTTACGGAGAATTCTCTTGCGAGCTGATGATCGCACCCTATTGTGTCGCTGTGACCGGAAGTCGGGAGTCGGGATCGCGGCCGGTCCTCTTGTTCGTACTGGGCTTCGGCCGCTCTGGGACCTCTGCACTTGCGCGGGTGCTGTCGCTGTGCGGCGCTACTCTTCCTGCCGGGCTGTTGGGCGCAACCTCGGACAATCCGCGCGGCTGCTTCGAACCACGTGCCGCGATCCATCTCAACGAATCAATTCTCCGTAGCCATGGCAGCTCCGGCTACGACCCGACCCTGCGCATGCAGGAGGAGGGTGTGTTCGACGAGCGCGAGCGAGCCACCTGGATCGCCAAGATCAGGGCGTACCTGGCCTCGTTGCCGGATGCGCCCCTGGTAGTGATCAAGGAGCCGAAGATCACGATGCTGACGGACCTGTGGTTCGAGGCTGCGGGGCTGGCGGGCTTCGACGTCGCGGCCATCATTGCGATACGACACCCGGATGAGGTGGTCGGATCGCTCGAGAGACGGAGCAGCCAGCAGCGCTACGTTCGGAACTCGGCCGCGCTGACCAGCGCATGGTGGCTCAAGTTCACCCTGCTCGCCGAGCGCAACACCCGCGGAATCCCCAGAGTGTTCCTCGACTACACCAACCTCTTGGAGGACTGGCGCCGGGAGATGAAACGGGCAGCCGTGGCACTCTCGGTTGATCTCGATGCCCGCGACGAACCGGTCATCGACGAGTTCCTGACCTCAGACCTGCACCATCATCGGCGGATAGGTCCGGTGCCGGAACCGTTCGGGACCGACTGGCTGTCTTCGGTCTACGAGTCGATGAGCGCTGCGGCGTGCGACGAGCCTTGGGACCCAACAAAGTTGGACCACGTCTTCGAGCAATACCGGAGCGCCGAACGAGGATTTCGGATGGTGTTCGAGGATCACGGACGCTATCGCAATATCAACCGCGCCATGCCGCCGTTCCTCATCAAGCTCGTATTGGGCGGGCTCGCGCTGCTACATCGGCGTCGTGGGACGTGGACCTAGCTTCGAGCGAGCGTTCCGTCAGTCGATCTCGGCAGTGAGGCCGAACTCCGCCAGCGTGCGGGTCGCGATATCGCGCAATGCGGCCCTGTCGGTCACTGAGCCGGGCTGGTAGCCGCTGATGTAGATGCCCACCCGGTTGATCTCGACCGACGTGCCGTAGAAGAGATGCAGCTGGCTGCCGATTCGCTCGAGCCAGCGCTTCGTCAGGTGTTGGCTTGCTCCCCGCGCGAACACGTCGTCGCACAGCGTGCCGTCGGGACGGATCGCCGCCGAGCCGGTGTCGCCGAGGTTGGAACACACGGCCGGATGCTCGGGGTCGGACAGCGCCGAGTCGATCAGCAAGCGCCAGGTCCGATTTGGCGTGAACGGTGTCAGCGCAGCGAGTTGTAAGGATTGGTCCGGGGCCGTCCGGTGAGCTGCCAGTGCGTTTTTGATGGCGGTGCGGGCGCCGCGCAGGTCTGTCGTCACGTCTGCGGGATCGATGGTGGCGCGGACGAACGACACTGCGATCGCCCGTGCGTCGTTCTCGGTGCGGTCGTTGACGACCAGCAGCAAGGTGACGCCGTCAGCGTCGCCGTGTTGGCGGCCCATATGCATGTCGAGTCGCGCGGTGAACGCTGCGGCAAGCGTGCTGGCCGTTCCGCCGAGATCCTCGGCGCGCGCATTCCATTCGTCCAGCTTGATCCGGATCCAGACATTGGGCATGGTGACGGGTTCGTCGGCGTCGCCGCCGGGCGTGGTGTCGGGCCGAGATGCCTTCGCGCGAACGACGTCGTCCACCCGACTCCGGATCCCTTTGACCGCGACGGCCAGCGCCTTGGTGACTGCGAACGCGTCGCGCGCCGATGCGGCGCTGTCCTGCACCAGCGCGTGCAGGCGGGTGCGCGACCGTGGCGGCGGGTAGCCGAGGTCGCGGGGCAGGCCGAGGATCGCCTCGGTGACGGCGATGGCGCCGCCGATGCCGTCGATCACGTAGTGGGACAGCACCAGGCTGATCGCGGTCGAGCCGTCGGTGAGCGAGACGACGCTCAGCCGCCAGCCCGGCCCCCACTCCGGATCGACAGGTACCTGCGTGCATTCGTCGAACCAGTCGACGAGCTCAGAGCGGTCGCGGGGAGCCTCGGCAATGTCGATTTCCGACGGCCGGTGATCCGAGACCCACCGGTGCCGGCCGAACGGCAGCGGGGACCGCTCGATGAGCCGTCCCAACAACCCGTAACCGAGGTTGTAGTGAAAGCGCTTCAGCTCATCGAAGTCGACGGCGTGCTGATAAAGCCAGCCGACCTGCATGACCTCCCGCTGGCCGGCGGCGCGATGGCCCTCGAAGAAGGCTTGATCCAGCAACGCAAGTTGATTGTCGGGCTCGGCGCGGCCTATTGATTCATGGCGAGTTCGGGATACGCGTACGGGACGTATCCGTTCTTCCACTGAATAGCCTCCGATGAAAAAGGGTTCGCCCGTGACGACCGGAGGCTCACAACGACATGTGATCGGCGCGGGATCGAACCATTCGACACCTCACAGTAGTCGACCCAAGCTTCGGCTCGGCTAATTATGCGGTTGCCCCGACCAAATCCGTGGTGATTCATCGTCGACCATCCGGGGAGCGGGTTACGCTCCGGGGCGGCTGGGCGGCGTCACGCGATCCGCCGACATTCATCTGCAGCTTGAGCACCGAAAGTGAAGGGCCACGATCACGCGATGAAAGTTGTGCTGGCTTTCTACGGAACCCGCGGAGACGTCGAACCCGGGATCGCGCTGGGTCGCGAACTCATGCGCCGTGGCCACCAGGTGTGCATGGCGGTGCCGCCCGATCTCATCGGGTCGGTCGAATCCGTCGGGCTCTCGGCGGTCGCGTATGGCCCGGACACGCAGGCGTGGCTGGAAGACACCCGTGACTTCTGGGCCTACTTCTTCCGCAACTTCTGGCGGGTCCGCGACGTCAAGAAGCACTTTCAGGAGTCGCGCGAACCAGGCGCCCGGGCGTGGGCAGAGATGAGCACGATGCTCACGGCGCTGACCGCGGACGCCGATCTGATCATCACCGGGGTGAGCTATGAGGAACTCGCGATCAATGTCGCCGACTATCACGACATCCCGCTGGCCACGCTGCTGTGGTTCCCGATCCGCGTCAACGGCCATCTCGTTCCGAAGCTGCCCGCACCGGTGACGCGTGCCGCGATGAAGGCTTACGAGTGGCTGGTGTGGTTGGGGCTGAAGAAGGTCGAGGACGCCCAACGCCGGGAGTTGCGCCTGCCGCCGGTCAAAGGGCCGGTATCGCGGCGCATCGCCGAGCGCCGTGCGATGGAGATTCAGGCCTATGACGACGTGTGCTTTCCGGGGCTGGCAGCGGAGTGGGAGAGCTGGGGCGGGCAGCGCCCCTTCGTCGGCACCCTCACATTGGAGTTGGCCACCGCCGCCGACGACGACGTGGCCTCGTGGATCGCGGCGGGCAGCCCGCCCATCTGTTTCGGATTCGGGAGCATCCCGGTGCAGTCACCGGCCGAGATGCTCGCCATGATCGCGTCGGTGTGCTCGCAGCTCGGTGAGCGCGCCTTGCTGTGTGCCGGCTGGACCGACTTCAGCAGTGCCCCGCAGTTCGACCACGTCAAGGTGGTCGGCGCGGTGAACTACGCGACGGTCTTTCCGGCCTGTCGGGCCGTCGTGCACCACGGCGGAGCGGGTACCACCGCTGCGAGCATGCGTGCGGGGGTTCCGACGCTGATCCTGTGGATGGCCGACGTCCAGGTGATCTGGGGGGCGGCGATCAAACGGCTCAAGGTGGGAACCGCGCGACGCTTTTCCACCGCCAACGAGAAGACCTTGCTGGCCGACCTGCGCACGATCCTCGCCCCGGACTACGCCGTTCGAGCCCGCAGTATCGCCGCGCAGATGGACGGGCCGGCGCACAGCGTGGCCGCTGCCGCCGACCACGTCGAGAAGTTTGCCGTCGGGCGTCTTGGCTAACTCAACCGTCAAATCTTCGAAAACTCTTAAGCAAACGTCGCGTCGGCTCTACACTCAGCGCCGACACGCTGGCATGTGAGACAGGAACAGGTCTTGACCATCACCCAACCCGACGTTCGTTCTCTGTACCTTGACCTGCTTCGGCGCAATCTGACCCGGTACGGGATGCACGAGCGGATTCCCTCGGAGTGGCCGCTGCGGCGCCGGCTGCTGCTCAAGACGGTCAACAACGTCCTGCCGCGGCTCTCCGGCTCGGACGCGCGTGGCCGCAATCAGCGCGAACTGGGTCTGGACTGGCCGGCCGAGGCCGAGACGATGATCGGGATGAAGCGGCTGACGAACCTGCAGGAAGCCGTCGAGACCGTCATCAAGGAAGACATCCCCGGCGATCTCATCGAGTGCGGGGTCTGGCGCGGCGGCGCGTGCATCCTCATGCGTGCGGTGCTCGCGGCCTACGACGACCACACTCGCTCGGTATGGCTGGCCGACTCGTTCCAGGGTGTGCCCAAGTCGGATCCGGATAACTACAAGGCCGATAAGGGCATCCGGGCGGAGTTCGCCGCCGGAATTCTGGGTGTGTCCGAAGCCGAGGTCCGGTCCAACTTCGAGCGCTACGGCCTGCTCGACGACCAGGTGCGCTTCCTGCCCGGTTGGTTCAAGGACACGCTGGCTGATGCCCCAATCGAGAGCATCTCGGTGCTCCGGCTGGACGGCGATCTCTACGAATCCACCATCCAGGGACTCGACGCGCTCTACCCGCGGCTGTCGCCGGGTGGGTTCTGCATCGTCGATGACTATCTCGCGGTGAAAGCATGCGAGCAGGCGGTCACCGACTACCGGACCAAGCACGGGATCACCGGGGAGATCGTCAACATCGACGGCACCGGCGTCTTCTGGCGCAAGTAGCGGTCGGCTCAAGAGGCAGGCTCCAGAGCTAGCAATCGCCGATGGCTGACAGTGGTACGCCGGTACGGATCGGCGTACTCGGCGCGGCGCATGTCGCGCCCGCAGTGGTGATCAAACCCGCCAAGGGGCGCACCGACGTTGTGGTTGCCGCGGTGGCGGCCCGGGATGTGTCACGTGCCGAGGAGTTCGCGACCAAGTACGGCATCGCGCGCGTACACGACAGCTACGAGGCTCTGCTCGCCGATCCTGACGTGGATGCCGTCTACAACCCGCTACCGAATGCCTTGCACGGCAAATGGACACGCGCCGCACTGTCTGCAGGCAAGCACGTGTTGTGCGAGAAGCCACTGACAGCCAACGCTGACGAGGCTCGCGAGATCGCCGAGCTCACCAGCGCATCGGGCAGGGTGGTGATGGAGGGGTTGTACTACCGCTATCTCCCGTTCGCCGCGCGGGTCCATGCGATTATCGCCTCGGGGGAGTTGGGCACCCTGCAACGCATCGAGGCGGCCAATTGTTTTTGGCTCCCGAAGTTCTCCAATGTCCGCTACGAATACTCCATGGGCGGCGGATCCTTGATGGATCTCGGCTGTTACGTCGTCGACCTGGTGCGCACCTTCGGTGGTTCGACCCCGGAAGTGGTTTCCGCCCAGGCCCAATTACGCAGTCCCGAAGTGGACCGTGCCATGACGGCCGAATTGCGGTTCGCCGGCGGGCTTACCGGCCGGCTGCGCTGCTCGCTGTGGTCGAAGGACCTGCCGCACTTCAGCGCCAAGATCGTCGGCGATCGCGGGGAGTTGCGGCTCAACCCGCTGGCGCCGTTCCAGCGGTTCACCGTTCGAACAGGCGAGGGTAAACGGGTGGAGCGCTTCGCCTTGCGCAGCCTCTACGCCGATCAGCTCGAAGCTTTCGCCGCCGCGGTACTGCGCGGTGAACCGGTGAAGACCACACCGGCCGAGGCCGTCGAGAACATGACGGTCATCGACGCGATCTACTCTGCAGCCGGCTTATCGGCCAGAAAGCCCGCCTGAACCCAGGGGCCTCGGCCTAGCGGGCCCTCCGAGATGGGGGCACGCGGATCTCGGGCGGCAAGGGGGTCTGGGACAGCCAGTTGTCGACGGTTCGGGCGAACAGCTCTGGGTGGCGGTGCGGCCAGTCGTGGCGCACACCGTTCGCGACCCGGTCGACTCCGTTGGGCATCGACCGCGCGAGTACCGCCGCCCAGCGGCGCACCAGGACGCTCTCCTTGCTGCCACTGAGAAACAAAGTGGCGCTTTGGGATTCGCGTACTGATTCGGGAAGGGTGAATCCCGCCGAGGCTTCGACGATGTGGGCCAGCTGTGCACCCGAGTTCAGTCGCGCGTCTTCGAGGTAGTCCGCACCCATTGGTGGCGGAGGTACGTCGTTGCGATGCCAGTGGCGGTTGATCGCGAGCCACCTAAACCATGCCGTGCGGGCCAGAACACCCACCACTCGCCGCGTCACACCGACCCCGGGTGCGGTGTTGATGAACGTTCCGGACAGTACGGCCCTGTCGACAAGCGCAGGCTCGGTGGCCATCAGTTGCACCGCAACCTGGGCCCCTAGCGAGAATCCGACGATGTGTGCCCGGCCCGGCCCGGCCGGGGACCGGATCAACTCCGCAATCGCCTGGGCCGCCAGACTCATGTTGAACGGCCCCTGCTCGAAACTCTTGCCGTACTGCGGCAAATCGGGAACGAGGCAGCGGTAGTGCTGCAGCTGGGTGACCACTGGGTCCCACGACCAGCCGCTGACGATCCCGCCGTGCAGAAAGACGACTGCGGGCGCATCGACCTGACCGGATTCACGCACGAACAGGTCCACAGCGACGATCGTATCTGCGCTGTCGAAGAACACACCAAGGAACGGCACTGCGGACCATCTGGTGTTATTCTCCGTCGATGGGGGATAGTCGGGCCTCTGTACGGATCGGCATCCTGGGTGCGGCGCGGATTGCACCCGCCGCTCTGGTGAAGCCGGCAACGGAGACAAGCGAAGTCGTGGTGGCAGCCGTCGCGGCGCGTGATGTTGGTCGGGCCCAGGAATTCGCGACACGGCACGGGATTGCGCGGGTCCACGACAGCTACGAGGCGTTGATCGGAGACTCCGATGTCAATGCCATCTACAACCCGCTGCCAAACGGGTTGCACGGCCGGTGGACCAAAGCTGCGATCGCCGCTGGAAAGCACGTCCTCTGCGAGAAGCCGCTGACAGCCAACGCCGACGAGGCTCGTGAGATCACCGAGCTAGCCGCAACATCGGATCGCGTGGTGATGGAGGCTTTTCACTACCGCTACCACCCGCTCACGGCTCGTATCGAGCAGATCATCGCCTCGGGCGAGCTAGGCACCCTCCAGCGGGTCGAGGCGGCATTCTGTTTTCCCTTGCCCAGGTTCTCCGACATTCGCTACAACTATTCCCTGGCTGGCGGTGCACTCATGGACGCCGGCTGCTACGCCGTCGACATGGTGCGCACCTTCGGTGGCTCGACCCCGGAAGTCGTTTCCGCGCAAGCGAAAACCCGCGGTCCCGATGTCGACCGGGCCATGACGGCAGATCTGCGGTTTGTCGATGGGCACACTGGCCGCATCCACTGCTCGATGTGGTCGCGGGATCTGCTGCGGATCACTGCCACAGTGGTCGGTGACCGCGGCCAGTTGCGTGTAATCAATCCGTTGGTTCCGCAGGCGTTCCACCGATTGACGGTACGAACGAGTGCGGGCAAGCGCGTCGAGCACTTCGGGTCGCGCCCCACCTACTCCTACCAACTCGACGCGTTCGCTGCGGCGGTGCTGCGCGGAGGGCCAGTGAAGACGACACCTGCCGAAGCGGTCGAGAACATGACCGTGATCGATTCGATCTATCGCGCCGCGGGATTGCCGGTCCGCAAGCCGGCCTAAAGCAACTGATCGGGCGGACGCGCGGACCGATTCCAGGGTGCCGGTAGAGAAGCACTTTGTCGGGTGGGACAGGTCGGTTTTGCTACAGAGCTCACCTGGTAGCGTCTCGGCGGTGCCTGACTGTCCGAGCCCCGTCCGAATCGGCATATTGGGTGCTTCAGGTTACGCGCCGACGACCATCATCAACCCCGCACGGGGAAGCTCTGAGGTCGTGGTGGCCGCGGTCGGGGCCCGTGACGTCTCCAGTGCCCAAGCATTCGCGACTAAGCACGGTATCGCCAAGGCGCACGGCAGCTATGACGAGCTGGTCAACGACCCCGAGATCGATGCGGTCTACATATTGGCGCCGACAAGCATGCACGGCAAGTGGATGCGGGCCGCGCTCGCAGCCGGCAAGCATGTGCTGTGTGAGAAGCCCTTCACTGCCAATTCGGCCGAAGCGCGAGAGATCGCCGAACTGGCTGCGACATCGGACCGAGTAGTGATGGAGGCAGTCCAGGGGCGCTATCACCCGTTGACACTGCGCGTCGAGGAGATCATCGCTTCAGGGGAATTGGGCAAGCTCGAGCATGTTGACGTCGCTCTTTGCGTGCTGCTGCCCAAGTTTTCGGGCAACTGCTACAACTACGATCTCGCCGGCGGGGCGATGATGGACGCGGGCAGCTACGTGGTCAACATGCTGCGAACCTTCGGCGGTTCGACGCCGGAAGTCATTGCTGCCCAGGCGAAACTTCGCGACCCCCGTGTCGACAGGGCTATGACTGCCCAATTGCGCTACCCCGAGGGCCACACCGGTCGGTTGCGGGTGTCGCTGTGGTCGACCGATCTGTTCCGGGCCACCGCCAAGGTGGTTGGCGATGCCGGTGAACTGCGATGGCTGAGCCCCGCAGCGCCCCACCTTTTCCCTCGGCTCACCATTCGCTCCGCCAAAGGCAAACGGGTGGAGCGTTTCCCGCGCCGTATCACCTACGACTATCAGCTGGATGCTTTCGCCGCGGCGGTGCTGCGAGGCGAGCCCGTGCGGACAACGCCGGAGGGTGCGGTCCAAACAATGACCGTCATCGATGCGATCTATCGCGCGGCGGGGCTACCCATTCGTCAACCCAGCTGAATCGCTGATACTGCAGGCGCACTGTGCCTTTGGGATGGGCTAGCTCGCAAACTGCTCGTTGTTGATGTGTTCGGCAATCCGTAACGCATTGGCGGCAACGGTCAAGCTGGGGTTCAATCCGGTACTGGACGGGAAGAACGACGCGTCCGCGACGTAGAGATTGTGAACCTCGTGGGCGCGGTTATGTGCATTGAGCACACTGGTTTTGGGATCTGACCCGAAGCGGACCGTGCCGCAGACATGGCCGAGAGTGGTGTTGCTCTCGCCCGTGCGCAAGGTGAGTTTGCGATACGGCTTCAGCACTTCTTTGAGCTGGCGCAGGAAGATTCGGCGACGCCCGGCCTCGTTGGGGTGCATGCGGTACTGCAACCGTAACCGCTGGCGACCGTCCGACCCGGGGTTCTGCGACGGAAGAACGCGGTTGTCGAGATACGGCAGATCTTCCATGATCGCTGCGAGTACCAGGCCGCCGGAGAAGAAGCGCTCGTAAATCGGCCGCGCTGCCGGGCTGGCCAAGCGCAGTGCTCGGGGCAACAAGCCGGGATGATTCGTCAGCATCTCCATCGGTGCCAGCGAGGCCATCGAACCGGCCGACTGCACGGTGCCGAACTTCTGGCCCTCCCAGAAGTAGAAATCGTTGAGCCCAATCTCCTTGTTCTCGGCCGTGATCCGCGACCCCGACTCCGGCCACACTTCGATCCAGTCCAGGAGGTGACGCATCAGGTTGCGACCCACATAGTCAGATCCGTTGGCCAATCCGTTCGGCCAGTCACCGGATGTGGAATTCAGCAGCAGCACAGGAGTGGCCAGCGCACCGGCGGCCAGCACTACGACTTTGGCCTGCAATGCCAGTGTTCCGGTGGTGTGCGCGCAGACCACCTTCTGAACATGGGTGCGGTCGGCTTCCAGGTGCAGGACTCGACACTCCGCCAGCAGCCGCGCCCCGTGCTCGGCGATGGCCGGCTGAACGCCGTTTCGGCCCCCGTCGTTCTTGCACGCTTTGTCGCAGAGGAAGGCCTGGCACGTGCCACAACCTTCGGTGTAGTCACAGGCCATCGGCAGATGGTAGGGATGGAGCCCACGGCCAGTCAGATAGTCGACGAGCGGCTGATTGTCGGCCGAAAAAGGCGGTGCTGCAGGCAATCCGGACTGGGCGGTGTCGGGCCGCAGCGGATCGGGCTGGCCGCGTACGCCCATCAGCTTCTCGGCTTGGGCGTACCACGGCCTCAGCTCGTCGTAGGTGATCGGCCAGGCGTCCGGCACGCTGGAGGTGCCGGGATCGGCGAAGTGTCGGCGCGGCGTGAAGTCCTCGGCGAAGAACCGCTCGCAGACCATGCCGTAGAGGGCCGAGGAGCCGCCGGTCCCGCTGCCGATGAACGGGACGAATCGCTTCGAGAAGCGGCCGCTGATGTCCTCGATCTCGTCGGTCGATCGGCCGCCGCGGGTCAATGCCTCGAAGTAGGCCTCCTGCGATCGATATGCCTGGGGCTCGGCCAACTCGGGCATTGCCGCGCGGATTGTTCCCTGCGTCCCGGGCAAGGTCGAGCGGCCCTTCTCGACAAACAGCACCTTGCGCCCGGCGCGCGCCAACGAATACCCCAGGGTTCCGCCGCCCATACCGGTGCCGACGACAATCACGTCCCACACAATGCGCTCTGCCTCGCGGGCGTCCACTTCGCCGTCAGGCAATATCGGCTCCTCAGCGTGATGGCCCAGAGCATGCGCTGACCTGGGCTGGTCGGGATCGTAACAGTTTGTTGCTGGCGGCACGGGCAGGCGATGAGATGCCTGGTGAACCGTACTGGGCGTCGGTCCGGTGGGTGCGCCACTGGCTTGATTCAGATCACGGAACGAAGGTCAGACTCAGCAGAACCAGTGATAATGACCGGTGTTCCTGACCTTGCCGAAGCGTGTGGGGCTGAAAGGCTAAATCCCGATGAAGGTTGTCCTGGCATGCCATGGCGTGCGGGGTGATGTTGAGCCCTCGGTCGTCATCGGTCGCGAGTTGCTGCGCAGGGGGCATGACGTCAGCATTGCGGTTCCGCCAAACGTCGTCGGCTTCGCCGAGGCGGCGGGCCTTACTGCTGTTGCGTGGGGCCAGGATTCGCAGGTCATGATGGATGCGCAACGCGACTACTGGACATGCTTTTTCCGAATGCCCTGGAAGCCAAAGGAACTGGACCGCCTTGGTCGTGAAATCGGGGAGATCGTCACTCAGTGCTGGACTTCGGAGGCCTTCGCGACGCTGTCCTCACTAGCCGAGGGCGCCGACCTCATCATCGCCGGCTACGGCTTCGATCAGTTTTCTGCGAACGTGGCCGAGTACTACAACATCCCGCTGGCGACGGTGCACTTCTTCCCGACGCTTGCCAACGGCAGGGTGCTGCCCTTGTTGCCGGCGCCACTGGGGCATGCGGTGATGAAGGGCTGGGAGCGGATCTCCTGGAGTGGCCCGGTGAAGCAAGTCGAGGATGAGCAGCGCCGTGCCCTTGGTCTGCCCGAGGCCGAGAGTCCGTGGCCGAAGCGAATCGCTGATCGTGGATCGTTGGAGATCCAGGCTTACGACGCCGCTGTAGTCCCAGGGCTGGTTACTGAATGGTCGCAATGGGGTGATCGGCGACCTTTCGTCGGCACGCTGACGCTGGAGTCGCCAACGGAGTCTGAGGACAAGGTCGCCTCGTGGATAGCGGGCGGCGCGCCCCCGATTTTCTTCGGATTTGGCAGCGTGCCGGTCGGTTCTCCGGCCGAGACCATCGCAATGATCAGTGCGGTGTGCGAGCAGTTGGGCGAGCGGGCGCTAGTCGGAGCCGGTTCTACCGACTTCAGTGCTGCCACCCTTCCCGATCACGTCAAGGTGGCTGGGCAGTTGAACTACGCGGCGGTCTTCCCAGCATGCCGCGCGGTAGTGCATCACAGCGGTGCGGGCACGATCGCCGCATGTCTGAGGGCGGGTGTGCCCCAGGTCGGACTGTGGACACTGCCAGACCAAGCGCTACGGACAACGCAGCTCAAACGCCTGAAAGTCGGCACTGGTCGGCGCTTCTCGAAGGCGACCGAGGAGACCCTCTTGGCTGATCTGAGAAGGGTGCTGGCCCCGGCGTACTGCTCGCGTGCCCGCGACTTCGCGAGCCGGATGACAACTCCTGCGGAGAGCGCTGTGGCCGCGGCCGATGTGGTGGAGCGGTACGTAGGCGACAGGCGTCTCTGCTAGTCGTGAAGACGCAGGATTGTGGCGAGCTCTTTGTCGTGGCGGCCGCGTTGGAAATGCTGCGCCGAATCCAACGCGCCGAGTGCCAGACGGCGGCGCAAACCCTCGTCCGATTCGATCATCATCAGGTTGGCTGCCAGTGCGTGCGCATCCCCAGCCGGGCTCAGTAGCCCATTGACGCGGTGCTCGATGATCTCGGGTGTGCCACCCGAATCGGTGCCGCACACGGGCAGACCGGCTCTCATCGCTTCGACGGTAACGCGGCCGAATGCCTCACTCTGACTGCACATCAGGCCCACATGTGCCGCACTCCAGTGTGTTCCGAGATCTTTCGTGGGACCGTGGATCGTCAGTAGGTCCTCAACGCCGGCGCGGCGAGCCAGTGCGCGAAGGGGCGCATGGCGCCCCGTTCCTACAAGTGACAGTTCGATGTCGACGCCGGCTCTCCGGGCGATCGCAATGGCTTCGATCGCCAGGTGCTGCCCCTTACCGAGGGAGAAGTAGCCGACGAGAACGGTTCGCATGCGCTCGCCGGGTTGCCGTTGTGGGGGCACCCCCAGTGGCGTTTCGACGACGGGGTAGACGACGGCGGTTGTCATCGTCGGATCTATCGCGAGCATCGCCTGTTCGACTGCGTGCGAGTTGCAGATCACGACCGTCGATAGGCGGTTGATCAGCCGGATGGTCCGTCGGTAACCAAGTAAGAACCAGAGGCGGTGATCGTCTCGGCCGAACTCTCGGACGAACCAGTAGTGCGGGATTCCGAGTAGTTTGGCGGCGATAGCGTGCGACGGGATCGTCATCGTGTTGCTGACCACCATCGTTGGCCGCTCCTGTGCCAGCAGGAGCACTGCCTGCACGATGCCCGGAATCAGCAACAGGGCGTAGGGAACCCAGCCGATCAGCGCATGCGGGTCAATGCCGCGGTAGCGCCACCACTTGCCGAACCCCCACCACGGGGTCCAGGCGATGCTGGTGCGGATTCCGCGCTCACTGCAGTCCTTCGCCACGGCGCCCTGCCGCGGGACGACAGCCAGAACGTCGAGGTCTGGGCGTTGGTCCCGGATCGCCAGGAGGATTTCCCGAAATCCGACGACGCCACCGCCGCCGAAGCTGCTCACGTTCGACACGACAGCCACGCGCGGTAGCGGAGGCCGGCGCCGCAAGACTCTGATCGGATCAAGTCTGCCAGCCGCACGGCGTATGGCTTCGATGGCGGACATCGCGCAGAGCTTATGCGAAGGGCTGTTCTCTGCAGGAGTCGATGCGAAATTCAATCGCCCTGCTCGGCCGGCGTTGGCAGGCTTGCCTGCGGCGTCCGGTAAGCGCATTCAGGGGAGCTCCGGGTACGTCTTCTCTGCTGGCTCAGAACCTACCTAAGGGAACTATTAGACGTGCTATCGTCTCGCTTGCTCACGTCGGACCGTTTGCTGAGTTGGCGGAGATCGCGACGTCATACGGCTGGGAAGGACTGGTGGTATGGCGCGACGGATTACCGGACTGGCAGCGACTGTTTTCGTCGCGGCGATGCTTATCGGTGTTTCGTCGTTGTCCCTGCCGTTTCTCACCTTGGTCGCGTTCGCGAACACCACCGTTCTGGTTATGGGCGGGACAGGAAATTCTCTGGCCTCACCGCCCCAGTCGATCCAATTCGTTCAAGACTTCATGAGTGCTGTGGTCAGCAACTTCGTCGTTCCCTCGTCGATGGCGGTACACCCTTCTAGTATCCCGACCGGACCGTACAACGTGGTAGCGGTGATCACCCCTGAAGAGGACGCCTCTGGGCAGGAAGCACTGAGTCTCCTCGAGTCGATCTCCGCAGGTCTAGCCAACCTCGACGGCTGTATCCGCAGTGCTGTATGCGACTACAACGAGGGCGTGGGATCGTCGCCACCGGAACCGTCTGATGCCTTCGTGGTCGTTGGCTTCTCGCAGAGTGCGGCCATTGCGATGCTAGAAAAGCGCACGCTGGCAGCCACTTTCGCCGAGGGAGAGGGCCCCAACGTCGCATTCGTAGTGTTGGGCAATTCGAGGCCGAACGGTGGGTTGATCGCGCGCGATACGGCAGGAGTTGTCATTGCGCTGTTCCTGGGCCGTCAGCTTGACGAGTTGATCACCGATCCTGCGCCGACCGACACGCAGTACCGAACGGTCGATGTCGCTGTTCAGTACGACGGGTTGGTCGATGCTCCGTTGAATCCGCTGAATCTGTTCGCTGCGGCTAATGCCTATGCCGGGATGGTGTATCTCCATCAGGAATCCATGGATCACAGTCTTGCGGATTCAGAAGTCGTCGATCAGGGACGGCACGGCGATACTGCCTATTATCTGGTTTCCACTCCGGTGCTTCCCCTGCTGATGCCGCTGCAACGTATTCCACTGGTGGGCTCGATCTTGGCTGATGTCCTAGACGCGCCACTGCGTGTGCTAGTCGAGGCAGGCTACGACCGGTCGGTAAGCCCGGGCGTCTCTACGCCATTCAATTTGCTCTACTTTCCCGATCCTATAAAAACCGCCATCAACTTCCTCATCGCTGTCCCGACGGGGCTCGATAACGGCATCGAGGACATTGTCGGCGTTCGGCCATTGGGCACACACCGGCCCGGACCTTATGGGGTGGGAGGTACTGACGTCGAATACGTATCCCTTGACACCTCTGCAGCCAGCTCGGCTGGTTCGAACGTGGAGCCTGGCTCAACAATCGACGCCAGCGCAGAATCGACGACCACTCGGGTCACCAGAGGCGCCGTGGGGCAGGTCAAGTCGCGACAGCCTTTAGTAGCGGCACACACGACCATCGGTCCGATAGTGGGTTCCCCAAGCGCCGCGAGAGTTGGCGCCGCGCGAGTCGACAAGGCTGGAGATGCGGCCAGTAGCGCGAGTGGCGCGGCGCGCGGCGCGGTGGGCGTGTCTGGCAGGTCGAAGGACTAGCGGACTTGTCTGCGGCCGACCGCCCTTGGACGCAGCACGCTTCCTTGCATTGGGGCCCGGAGCAACGAGTAGAACGTGTTACAGAACCCGCGAAAATATGACTAACCCTCGGGGTATCGTCTTGCACGTGACCAAGGCCGAGGAGATCACGCTACCCGACACGGCATTGCTGACGTTGTGGAGTCGCGCGAACGAGGCGCGACGGCCTGACGGAATCATCGATGATCCGATGGCTATCCGCCTGATGGATTCGATCGACTACGACTTCAGTAAATTCAGTCTGGCAACAGATCGTCAAGATATCGCCCTGCGCGCTCTCGCGTTCGACGCCAAAGCCGCTCGCTATCTCTCCGACCACCCGGCAGCAACCGTCGTGGCCCTCGGCGAGGGAATGCAGACGAGCTTCTGGCGCCTCGACAATGCGGGCCTGGGTCATCAATTCCGTTGGTTGACTGTGGATCTGCCGACAATCATCGATTTCCGTGAGCGGTTGTTGCCCCAGTCTCCGAGGATATCTAGCTGCGCGCAGTCGGTGTTGGACTTCACCTGGATGGATCGGGTCGACCCGCACAACGGTGTCTTCGTCACGGCTGAGGGCTTGTTGCCTTACCTGCAGCCTGACGAGGCACTGAGCGTGATTCGCGAATGTGCGCGCCGGTTTCCCGGTGGTCAGATGATCTTTGACCTGCCAAACAAGTTTCAAGCATTTCTGGCCAGGCATCGCATCTGGACGGTATTGCGTGGGACATGGCCGCGAACACCGTTCAGTTTGTCCGCGAAGGAGATCGCCGACTTGCCGAATCGTATCCCGGGCATTCGAGCAGTCCAGAACGTGCCGCCGCCGCGCGGTCGCGGTCCGGCGCTGGACTTGCTCCTGTGGCCCACTGTTGCCGAACTTCCTTTGCTTGAGTTCGGCCCCTAGTTATCGGCAACGCGCCGACGCACGGATGGGATGAGATGATCGCGGACTCAAGTGTCGCTGGCGAGGACGAAAGCGTCGGTCGCCTGCCGCGTAAGCCCCGGTGTGCTGCTCCCACTCTCGGTGAGGAGTTCGATCCTCAGAGTAACGCCTTGAACGCGTGGCGGTTGCTTATGGCGACTGGCGTTATTCTTTGGCACTCTTGGCTTATCACAGGCCGCCAGATTTCTTTTGAGCCGGCGCATCAGTTGCTTCGCGATGTTTGGGTCGACGGGTTCTTTGCGATGTCCGGATTCCTCATAACGTGGAGCTGGTTCCGGAGGCCGAGGCTTCGGGATTACTTCGTCGCACGGGGGCTACGCATTCTTCCCGGTTTCTGGGTATGCCTGGTCGTCATTGCTTTCGTCATAGCGCCGATCGCCACCGCGATTCAGGGCGGCTCACCGGGCAAGCTACTGCTGTCGCTCGATCCGATTCAGTACGTAGTGCGCAATAGCGCACTGTTGATTCAGCAGAACGATATAGCGGGAACTCCGCTCGGTGTCCCGCGGCCCGGGGAATGGGACAGCTCTCTGTGGACGCTCTACTGGGAAGCGTTGTGCTACTTGGCTATTGCGATTCTGGGAGTAACAGGGCTTCTGCGCCGCCGATGGCTAATACCGCTACTGTTGGCTCTCGCGGTGTTCTGGTCGACACGAGTGCCCGCTATGAGTCGGCTAGTTGAAGCGCCGCCCGGGACCGTCGAAATCGATGCCGCAGCCCAAGCGCTGATAGCGCAAGGAGCTGCAGCGCGATTCGCGGTGATGTTCTTTGCTGGCGCCCTTATCTATCAGTTGAGAGATGTTATCCCGGCTCGGTGGTCACTGGTCGCAGGCTGTGTGGTCGTCGTACTGGCGGCTAGTTTTCTACCAAACTATCGAGTAATCGGTGCAATCCCGCTGGCGTATGCCCTCATCGTTTCAGGTGCGCTACTTCACCACCCCCGCTTGAGGCTGCGGACGGATCTGTCTTACGGCGTTTACATCTACGCCTTCCCGATTCAGCAGCTTCTCGTCATATGCGGGCTCGGCCTGCTTGCTCCACCAGTATTTGCGATCGTTGCAGCTGCCATCACCTTGCCGCTAGCGGCGTTCAGTTGGTTCGTGGTGGAGAGGCCCGCAATGTCTCTGAAATCTCGTTTGGTAAAGAGGGACCTTCCGGCTGCGTGACCTGGCTGTCAGATCCCGGGGAGCGATCGAATACCGTGATCCCTTGGAGCGTCGGCCTTTTGGAGGACGCGGCGTCTCTATCCGCCTAGTGTGATCGCTCTATCGACAAGCGTCCCTATTGCCGGCGCCAACACTTGGGTGTATGCAGGGGTTGCGTGATTCCAGTCGAAGTAGACCAGGGTGTTGCCGACGATGACGGGGCAGCGTTCGGCGGTGCAGAACAGGTCGGTGAGATCGGCGTACTGTCCGCCGTTGGCGGTGGTGGCGGCGGTTTCGGCGGCGATGCCGGATTGGTCGACGGCTTTGGATCGGGTCAGTGCGCAGGCTGTTGCGTCGTCGAGGTGTCCGGATATGCAGATCGGCACGTTGGCGTGCGGAGCGGGGATGGGGCCCAGCACCAATACCTGTGCGCCGCTGCCGCGTAGGTCTTTCACCAGCCGGGCCATGCTCTCGATCCAGGCGGTGTCATAGGTTCTGAAGCCCGATGGCCAATCTTCGACACCGTAGCCGCGCCACATGCTGATAACGATCAGCTGATTGTGTTCGGCGCGCAGTCGAGTGACGACTTCGCCGCGCCACTGCTCGCACTCGGTGTACTCCCTATTGAGGAGCGGGCTGCTGATCGGTAGATCCAATACTGGGCAGCCGGCTTTTGCGAGTGTCTCGAGTCGCCAGTGTTGTTGGTTGGCAATCTCTTTGAGGGCCGGGGTCCACATGGCGGCGTGCGAGTCGCCGACGAGGGCCACCCGGGTCGGTGATGCGGTATCGCCTGCAAAGCAGTCCGGTTGGGTGACCTGGAAGAAATCGAGCATGCAGCCATTGCGATAAACGGCTTTCTCCTCG
The DNA here is from genome assembly GCF_036023875.1 of Mycobacterium sp. NBC_00419. Taxonomy (NCBI): domain Bacteria; kingdom Bacillati; phylum Actinomycetota; class Actinomycetes; order Mycobacteriales; family Mycobacteriaceae; genus Mycobacterium; species Mycobacterium sp. NBC_00419. The sequence goes on along the minus strand of NZ_CP107931.1, from coordinate 1,336,537 downwards.
GCCGCTGCGTTGTCCAGTGGTGGGGTGAGGTTGGCGGGTACGGCTGTGGTGTGTAGGGCGGCGGCCAGTGCGGTTTGGGTTTGGGTGAAGGCTTGTTCGACGGCGGTGGTGTAGGCGGCGGGGTCGGCGTTGGCGGGCACGGCTGGGATGGTGAGTGCGATTTGTTGTGCGGGTGCGCCGGGTCCGATCGCGGCGGGGACGGCTGTGAACAGTCCCAGTCCGACGCAGACCGCGATCAGGGTGGCTACTGCGCCCAATGCCAGGCTGCGCCAGGGTGAGTCGCGGATTTTGGGGTTGAAGCGCAGCGGGTTTTCCAGGTAGCGCAGGGTCAGCCAGGCCAGCCCGGCTGAGAGCAGAGCCGCGGCCAGGCGTTCACCGAGTCCCAGCGGGTGTCCCAGCAGGGCGGGTGCGAGTACCAGTACCGGCCAGTGCCACAGGTACCAGGAGTAGGAGATCCGGCCGATCGCCCGCATCGGGCTGGTCGCTAGTAGTTGGCCGCAGCCCTGGGTGGGGGTGGCGCATCCGGCGCCGATGACCAGCACGGCGCCGAGGGTGGGTAGCAGTGCGGCGGTTCCCGGGAACGGGGTGGTCGGGGTGTACCAGATGCAGGCGACCACGATCATCGCCAGCCCGGTCCATCCGAGGACCACGGCCGCGCGTGGTGAAAGGCGTTGCCATTCAGCGGCGGTCAGGGCGAGCAGGCCGCCGGCGGCCAGCTGCCAGGCGCGGGTGGGCAGGGAGAAGAACGCCGCGGCGGGAATCACGTAGGTGATGACCAGCGACAGGGCGAAGGATGCGGCGCCGACCAGGCCGAGGACTACCAGGAACGGGCGCCGTGAGGCGGTGGCGGGTGCGGTGTTGCGCCGCCGGTGGATGGCGCGGATGACCCAGGCGGTGCCCAACACCAGGGGCGCCCAGACCAGATAGAACTGTTCTTCGACGCTCAGCGACCAGTAGTGCAGGAACGGCGAGGGGGTCAGCAGGTCGGAGAAGTAGTTGACGTTGTCGAGGATGAACCAGTAGTTGCCGACGTAGAGGGCGCTGGCGATGCCGTCGTAGAGGACTGTGGGCACCCGTAGTGGTGGCAGCAGCAGTACCGAGGCGACCATGGTGATGACGCCGACGAACGCCGAGGCGGGCAGTAGTCGTCGGGCCCGTGCCCCGTAGAACGCGCGTAGTTTGACCGTGCCGGTGCCGGCGGCTTCGCGCCACAGCAGTCCGGTGATCAGGAAACCGGAGATGACGAAGAAGACGTCGACCCCGATGTAGCCGCCACCGATGCCGGGCACCGAGGCGTGGAACAACACCACACCGAGCACCGCGACCGCGCGCAGGCCCTCGATATCGGGGCGGAACGTTGACCGCTGCGCGGTCCGATCCTCAACTCCTTCAGCAGAGTTCATGCCATTGGCCTGGCGCACAGTCACCTATCGGATCTCGTTAGTGCGACCCGACCATCGAGTCGAGGCATTCTTGCACTCAGTGCTGGCAAAAATGTGGTTTTGGACTACGCGTGGTGTCCCGGGCGCCAAGATCTTTAATTCAATTGGCGAAGTGCGCCAGGCTCACGTGCTCGGCCACCCGCAACGCATTGGCCGCCACCGTCAGGCTCGGGTTCAGCCCGGCGCTCGAGGGGAAGAACGACGTGTCCACGACGTAGAGGTTCTCCACTTCGTGAGCCCGGTTGTGCGCGTCGAGCACGCTGGTCGCCGGGTCGGTACCGAATCGGCATGTGCCGCAGACATGTCCGAGGTTCGTGTTGTCCTTGCCGCTGCCTAGCGGCAGGGTCCGGAACGGTGTGAACACCTCTTTGAGCTGGCGCAGAAAGACGTCCCGACGGGCGATCTCGCTGGGGTGCAGCCGATAGTGCATCCGCATCCGCTGACGGCCGTCGGTGCCGGGCCGATCCGACGGCAGCACACGGTTGTCCAGGTAAGGCAGATCCTCGGTCATCGCGGCCAGGATCAGACCGCCGGTGAAGAACCGTTCGTAGACCAGACGCACCGCGGGGTTCATCAGGCGCATGCCCTTGCCCTTCCACCCGGGGCGGTTGGCCAGCCACTCCATCGGAGGTATGGCGCCGAAGGACTGGACGGTGCCGTACTTCTGGCCTTCCCAGTAGTAGAAGTCGTTGAGCCCGATCTCCTTGTTGGCACCGGTGATCTTGCTGTCGCGCTGCGGCCAGATCTCGATGGGGTCGAGCAGATGGCGCATCAGGTTGCGCCCCACATAATCCGAGCCGTTGGCCAGCCCGGCCGGCCAGTCACCGGAACGGGATTTGAGCAACAGCATCGGTGTGGCCAGGGCGCCGGCGGCCAGCACCACCACCTTGGCCTGCAGCGCCAGAGTTGCGCCGCGGTGCTCGCAGATCACCTGCCGCACCGCCGAGCGGTCGGCGTCCAGTCGGACCACCCGGCACTGATCCAGCAGTGCGGCACCGTACTCGGTGATGGCCGGCTCGACACCGTTGCGGGCCGAGTCGCGCTTGCAATTCTGCGGGCACAGATAGGTCTGACAGGTGGTGCACCCGTCGGTGTAATCGCAGGCCATCGGCAAGTGGTAGGGGTGCAGTCCGCGGCCTTGCAAGTAGTCCACGAGCGGCTGGTTGTCGGCCGAAAACGGCGGCGCCGCAGGCAAACCCACTGCGGCGGATTCGGGTCGCAGGGGATCGGGCTGGCCGCGAACACCGAGCAGCTTCTCGGCTTGGGCGTACCAGGGCGCCATCTCGTCGTAGCTGACCGGCCAGGCGTCGGGCACCGTGGACTCGCCGGGGTCGGCGAAGTTCTGCCGTGGGGTGAAGTCGCGGGCGAAGAAGCGTTCGCAGACCATGCCGTACAGCGCCGAGGATCCGCCCGTTCCGCTGCCGACGAACGGGACGAACCGTTTCGGCGAGCGCGCGCTGATGTCCTCGACTTCGTCGGTGGACCGGCCGCCGCGCGCGAGCGCATCGAAGTAGGTGTCCGCCGATCGCGACGCCTGCGGCTCGGCGAGTTCCGGCATGGCCGCGCGAATGACTCCGGGGGCCCCGGGCAGGGTGGAGCGGCCCTTCTCCACGAACAGCACGCGGCGGCCGGCGCGCGCCAGGGCGTAGCCCAGCGTGCCGCCGCCCATGCCGGTGCCCACGACGATCACGTCCCACAGGATGCGCTCCGCTTCGCGCGCGTCCAGATCGCCGTCGGCCAAAATGAAAGCTCCTCAGCGGATGATGCCCAGAGCGTGGCCCGGGCGCAGCGATCCGCGATCGTATCAGCCGACCTCGATGTCCCGAACCCTCTTTCGAAGGTCGCCCAACCGGTAATAATGGCCGGTGCTCCAGGCGCCGTCTGCGCACCGCCCGACTGAAAGGCCACCGCCGCGATGAAGTTCGTCCTCGCCAGCTACGGGGGCCGCGGCGACATCGAGCCGGCGGTCGTCGTGGGCAGGGAGTTGAAGCACCGCGGGCACGACGTGCTGATGGCGGTACCGCCGAACCTGGTCGGCTTCGCGCAGGACGCCGGACTCGAGGCAGTCGCCTACGGCCTTGATTCGGCCCCGATTCTGGAACTGCAGCGCCGCTACTTCACGCTTTACTCCCGCACGCCGTGGAAGGTCCGGCAACTGAGTCAGATGAGCCGGGAGACCGAAGCGTTCGCGGCCCGGTGCTGGCAGGAGATGACGACGGGATTGGCGGCGGTGGCGCACGGCGCTGACGCCCTGCTGACCGGGCTGATCTTCGAACAGCCCGCCGCCAACGTGGCCGAGCGGTTCGACATCCCGTTGGTGACATTGCATTACTTCCCCGTCCGTGCACACGGTCAGCTGTTGCCGTTCGCGCCTGCGGTGCTGAGCCGGGCGGGAATGAAGATCAACGACTGGCTGGCCTGGCGCGGCACCAGGGAGGGGGAGGACGCCCAGCGCCGGGAGCTCGGCTTGCCGGACGCGCCAGGGCCGGCTCCGCAGCGGATCGCCGAGCGCGGCTCGCTGGAGATCCAGGCCTACGACGAGCTGTGTTTCCCGGGGCTCGGGGCCGAATGGGCGAAGTCGGGCGGCCTGCGGCCGTTCGTCGGGGCGCTCGCGATGCAATCACCGACGCCCGCCGACGAGGAGGTCGCCGCCTGGATCGCCGCGGGCACCCCGCCGATCTTCTTCGGGTTCGGCAGCGTGCCGATCGGATCGCCCGAGGAGACGGTTGCCATGATTGCCGCGGCCAGCGCCCAGCTCGGTGAGCGGGCGCTGATCGGCGCCGGCGGGACCGATTTCAGCAACGTCGCGCAGTTCGACCACGTCAAGGTCGTGGGCCAAGTCAACTATGCGACGATCTTTCCCACCTGCCGCGCCGTCGTCCACCACGGCGGCGCGGGAACCCTGGCCGCGTGCCTACGGGCCGGGGTGCCGCAGCTCGTGCTGTGGACGCTGCCGGATCAACCGTTCTTCGCCGCTCAGCTCAGACGGCTGAAGGTAGGTGCCGGGCACCGGTTTGCCACCACCACGGAGAAATCGTTGGTCAAGGGTCTGCGCCGGATCCTGGATCCGCGCTACCGCGCCCGGGCCCGAGAACTCGCTCCCCGCATCACCACGCCCGCCGACAGCGCGGCGGCCGCGGCCGGCCTGATCGAAGACTTCGCCCGATCCGCGAGGTAGCCGTAATGGCGACGTCGCGACATCCGAATCATCAGCGTCGTCGTGCAGTCGAGCAAACTTTCCGATTTCAAATCGACACCGCGGCTCATCTACTAAGCTGCCGACCGGGTTAGTCGGGGATGCGACCCCCCGCGCCCTCGCATGGAACACGCACGGGGAACTGAAGGGCTCAGGAGCGCAATGGCTGAAGGCGTGTTCGGACGGACCGACGCCGAGATCGATCTTCTGGTCCGCGGCATGCAGTCGGGCATCGCCGTCGTCGGATTCGGCTACATCGGCACGGTGATCGGCGCCGTGCTGGCCGACCGCGGCTGGCCGGTCACCGGGATCGACGTTCGCCAGAATGTCGTTGACGAGATCAACCAGGGCAGGTCTCATGTGCCCGAACCCGGGCTCGACGAGTTGGTGTCCAACAGCGTGCGTGTCGGCCAGTTGAAGGCGACCACCGACTTCGCCGCCATCGCCGAGAACGACTTCATCATCGTGACGGTCGGTACCCCCCTCGGTCCGGACTTCGAACCCATCGTCGACGACATCAAGGCCGCCGCCCAAGCAGTCGGCCAGCATCTGCGGGCCGGCCATCTGGTCATCCTCAAGAGCACGGTCCCGCCGGACACAACCGAAAAGCTGGTTCGCCCGATCCTGGAGGAAGCCTCGGGTCTGCAGGCCGGTGTCGACTTCGGGTTGGCGTTCTGCCCGGAGCGATTGGCCGAGGGCCAGGCGATTCGCGAGCTGACCTCCATCCCCGTCGTGGTCGGCGCGGTCGACGAGCGCAGCGCACGAGCGTGTTCCACGCTGTGGCGCCACGCCCTGGGTGTCGAGTCCGTCCTGGTCGACGATCCCCGAACCGCCGAGATGGTCAAGCTCGCCGACAACCTGTGGGTCGACCTCAACGTCGCACTGGCCAACGAGTTGGCCAAGGTCTGCGACCGTCTCGGCATGGACGCCCTGCAAGTGATCGAGGCCGCCAACACCATGCCCAAAGGCGGTGGCCTGGCCAATATCCTGCGTCCGAGCATGGGTGTGGGCGGCTACTGCCTCACCAAGGATCCGTGGTTCGTCAACCACCTGGGCGAAACGCTGGGGCTGGAACTGTCGATTCCGCGGACCTCGAGGACTGTCAACGACACGATGCCGGGTTACACCTACGGACTGTTGACCCAGCTGCTCGCCGAGCAGGGTAAGTCGATCGAGAACTGCAAGATCGCGGTGCTGGGTATCGCCTTCAAGAACAACACCGGCGACTGCCGCCTGACGCCCACCAAGTACGTCTTGGAGTTCCTCGAGGACTCCGGATGTCAGCTCTCCGTTCATGATCCGTGGGTGCCCGAAGAGGAAGCGCACACGGTGACCACGATTCCCCTGACGGCGGACATCGAATCTGCGGTCAAGGATGCCGATGCCTTGGTGGTACTGGCTGGGCATCGAGAGTTTCACCAGATCCCACTGGTACGCCTCGCGGACCTCACCGCCGCCGGCTGTGTGTTCCTCGACGGACGTAACAGCTTCGATCCCGCGGCGGTACGTGCGGCGGGCTTCGCGTACAAGGGAATCGGTCGATAATCGAGCGGTAAGCGCGCGTCAACCACCGTAACCGGCTACCTGAAACGAGAGAGCACAGATGTCTAACGTCGTCGTAACGGGCGGCTACGGTTTCATTGGGTCACACCTGGTCACGGCACTGCTGGACCGCGGGGACTCGGTCACCGTATTCGACTTCGCCAAGAACACCCGCGACACCAGCATCGACTTCGACCGGCACCCCAACTTCCGGTTCATCCAAGGCGATGTCACCGATCCGGCCGCGCTGGCGCAAGCCCTGACTCCCGACGTCGACACCGTGTTCCATCTGGCGGCGGTCGTGGGTGTCAAGAACTACATGGACGACCCGCTGAAGGTCCTCGACGTCAACGTCATCGGCACCCGCAATGTGCTGGAGTTGAGTCATCGCAACGGGATTCACGTCGTGTTCGCCAGCACCTCGGAGGTGTTCGGCAAGAATCCCAACCCGCCGTTCGCCGAGGACGACGACCGTGTGCTCGGGTCGACCAAGACGGCACGGTGGAGCTACAGCACCAGCAAGGCGATGGCCGAGCATCTGGTGTTCGCGATGCACACCGCGTATGGGCTGCCGGTGACGGTGGTGCGCTACTTCAACGTCTACGGCCCACGGCAAGCGCCGATCTTCGTGGTGTCCCAGAGCGTGCATCGAATCCTCAACGGCCGCCAGCCCTTGCTCTTCGACTCCGGCGAGCAGACCCGCTGCTTCACCTTCGTCGACGACGCGGTGGCCGGTACCTTGCTGGCAGCCGGTGATCCGGCGGCGATCGGTGAGGCCTTCAATATCGGGAGCATGGTCGAGTCGACCATGCGCGACGTGGTGGACCTGGCGATCAAGATCGCCGATGTCGACGGGGTGTCGAGTGCGGAAGCGGTCGACACCGTGTCGCGATACGGCCAGCGCTACGAAGACATTCCACGGCGCATTCCGGACTCCACCAAGGCCCAGCGGGAGTTGGGCTGGCGTCTGCAGGTCGACGTCGAGGAAGGTATCCGCCGCACGATCGAGTGGGCGCGAGCCAACCCGTGGTACCTGACAGAGACCATCCAATAAGCGATCAGGGTTCGCAATTGTCTTGTCCTGGAAACAAACGATGTGTATCTTTCTGACGTCGCGGGCAATTCCTGACGGCTTTCGATGAGAGGCTGAGGGCCTTCGGAGGGACGGTTTTTCGTGGGCTTGGAGCCTCAACTCCGCATCGAAGCGGAAGGGTAAGCGTCCTTCTCAATGAAGTTCGTGTTGGCGAACTGGGGGACTCGCGGCGAGGTGGAACCGTTCGCCGCGATCGGCCGTGAGTTGGTCGGCCGTGGACACGATGTGCAGATGGTCGTCGCGCACGAGATGGTCAGCTTCGCTGAATCCGCGGGGCCTCAGGCGATCGGCTACGGGCCCACCCTGCAGTCCATCGACGACCCGCACCACGAATACTGGATGACGTTCTTCAAGCAACCGTGGCGGATCAAGGAACTGAACCGGCTATTGAATGAGGTTGCGGAGCCGCTGAGCCAGTACCGGCCGGACGTGCGAGACAAGCTGATCTCAGTTTCCGCCGGCGCGGACGTGCTGCTGACTGGGATGAATTACGAAGACGTGGCCATGAACGTCGCAGAGTACTGCCGCACGCCACTGGCCACTCTCCAGATTTTTCCGTTGCGAGCCAATGGCCGCCTGGTCCCGTTCCTGCCTGCGCGGGTGGGCCGGGCCGCGATGACTGCCTTTGAATGGGGTTCGTGGCGCGCAAAGCAAGGCGAAATCGATGCCGACCGGCAAGTACTCGGCTTACCGAAGTCAACCGCTCCATGGCCGCAGCAGATAGCCGAGCTCGGGGCGATGGAAATCCAGGCCTACGACGACGTGTGTTATCCGGGGCTGGCAGAAGAATGGGCCACCTGGAACCACCAGCAGATCCCCAAGCGACCGTTCGTCGGTGCATTGACGATGGAGTTGGCCGCACAGGACGATGAGGAGATCGCGTCCTGGATCGCCGGCGGAACGCCACCGATCTTCTTCAGCTTCGGCTCCATGCCGGTGGACTCTGCCGCCGACACTCTCACCATGATCGCCAGTGCTTGCGCGACGCTGGGGGAGCGGGCACTGATCGGCGCCGGCTGGACTGATTTCAGCAATGCCCCGCAGTACGACCACGTCAAAGTGGTGGGTGCGATGAACTACGCGAAGATCTTTCCCGCCTGCCGGGCGGTCGTGCACCATGGCGGCTCCGGCACCACCCATGCGGGCCTTCGCTCCGGGCGGCCCACCCTGATCCTGTGGATGCTGCCGGACCAGGCGTGCTGGGGGGCTCGGGTCAAGCGATTGAAAGTTGGCACGGGACGCCGCTTTTCGGCCACGACGGAGGAATCGCTGGTATCGGATCTTCGCAAGGTTCTTGCGCCCGAAGCTGCCATCCGGGCTGAAGAACTCGCCGCTCGGATGACGAAGTCCTCGGACAGCGTAGCGGCGGCGGCAGACCTATTGGAGAATTTCGCCCGCGCGCGGTCGCTGAAAGCCTAGCCGCCGGAGCCGCCGGACTCCGCTGCGGCCCGATACCCGCGCACGGCTAGCGGGCCGACGATGACGGCTAGTCCTACCGTCCACAGAACGCCGAAAAGCAGTGGGAGCCAGGGAAGGCCGCCCAAGGCGAGATCCCTCATCGACCCCACGATCGGCGCCATCGGCTGAAGTCTGAGTAATGGCCACATCCACGACGGCAACGACTCCACAGGCGGGGAACCCGAGCTGGCGAACACCGCGCTGATGGCGGGCAGCCCCAACCAGATAAGGACAGTGCCGTTCTTGGAACGCACCGCAATCGCGATGACCGCCATGGCAAACACGAGAACCACCATCACTGGAACCAGGAGGTAGAGCAGCAGACCGAGGGCGTTGCCTTCGAAACGAAGCCCTAGACCGATTCCTACCGCCGTGATCACGGCGGTGCTGACCAGCGTTCGGGCCGCCTCTGCCAGTAATCTGCCCGTCAGCGCGCTCGAACGGTGCACCGGCAGCACCCACATCTGGCTGAGCAAGCCGGACTCCCGTTCCAGGGGGATGGTGATGCCGACCGCGAGGGCACCGGAGAACGCACCCGCGATCGCGCACGTCGGTACCAAGCCGTAAAGGCTGTCGGTGCCGGTGATTCGCATGATCGATTTGCCGACCAAGAGGTAATAGGTGATCAGCAGAAAAGTGGGAAACAGGACTGCTTGGACCGGCACGAGTGGATCGCGCCGCCAATGGGTGAAGTGTTGCCCCGCGAACACCAGGGTCTCGTTCAGCAGTGAGCGCCGCGGCGGCGCGTTCACGGTCATGATGTGCGCCTCTGTGTCCGCACTGCAAGTACACCGAACAGCGCCAGCATCCCCAGGCACCAGGCAAGACTGGCGGCCATGCTGCTGGCTGACACATGACCCGACGCCAGCTGCCTCAGCGTTTCGGTGATCTGGGAGACGGGTTGGTAGCGCACGAACCCATGCAGCCATTGGGGGAACGACTCGGCAGGTGCCATTCCGGTGGACAGCATGATGAGCAGCATTTGCGGAACAAGTAGTACCTGGCTGGACGCGCCGGTCTTTCCAATGGCCGCCCCCGAGATTCGCACGCCGGTCGCGTCAGCCCCAAGCGATAGTGCCAACGTGAGCGCCAGAACGAGGAAGGTGAATGTGGCCAAATAGACTGGACCGCCGAACATTCGGAAGCCGAAGACATATCCGACGGCAATGGTGGCGACCAGCGCGATTGCGCCGCGGAGCAGGCAATACAACATGCGGGCCGCCAGTGGCGCCACCGTGGGGATCGGCAACGTGCGGAGCCGAACCCCTAGTTCGGACTGGTGATCCCGGGCAGCCCGGTCGACGGTCGTCAAGGCGCCGAGCAACGTCACCTGAATGATGATCACGGGCAAAAGATATTGCGGATAGCCGATTCCGCCGGTGTCGATCACATTGCGCAGGGCCAGGTTGAACACGATGAAGTTGCCCGCAGGCGCAAGGATCGCGAAGGGCAAGTCGTCACGCAGGGTATCTCGCACCATGCGCTCAGTGAGAACGGCAAGTGCAGTCACGCGGTGATGCTGCCCGTCAGGTGAAGAAATACTTCGTCCAGTGACGGCCTGCGCAGCGAGATGTCGGCGAGTTCAACGTCCAGCTGCTCCACTCGGCGAAACACTTCACTAAGTGTCGCAACACCGTTCGGTGCGAGCACCGAAACACTATTGGCCTCCTGATCGGCCTGTGCGTCCTCGAGATCTGCGAGCGCAGCCAATATTCTGGGCAAATCAGCCGGGTCTACGGGACTGACCGTGCAGTAGCTGGATCCCACCCGCCGCTTCAGGTCATCAGCGGTGCCGTTCGCGATGACGCGCCCTTGATCGATGACGACGATGGAATCACTGAGAACATCGGCCTCTTCGAGGTACTGCGTCGTCAGCAGGACCGTCACGCCTTGTGATGCCAACTCGGACACCAGGTCCCATACCGCCCGGCGACTGCGCGGGTCCAACCCGGTGGTCGGCTCGTCGAGGAAGAGCACTTTCGGGGGCACCACAAGTGCCACCGCGATGTCGATGCGACGCCGCATGCCACCCGAGTACGTCATCACACGCCTGTCGGCCGCGTGGCCCATGTCGAACTGTTCGATAAGTGCCTCGGCCCGCGAATGCGCGTCCTTTCGTCGCATCCCGCGGAGCCGACCGAACATGACCAAGTTCTCTCGGCCGGTCAGTTGCCAGTCGAGCGCGGCCTGCTGGCCGGTCATGCCGATACTGGCCCGAACCTGGGCGGCTTCTTGGAGCACGTCGAACCCCGCCACGACCGCGTGCCCGGCGGTGGGCCGGATCAGCGTGGACAGGATCTTGATCGCGGTGGTCTTGCCGGCGCCGTTGTGGCCGAGCAATGCGCAGACTTTTCCCGTGTCGACCGAGAAACTCACGTCCTGTAGCGCGTGTACATTGCCCCCGTACGTCTTCGCTACCCCGTCAAGCTCGATCACGAATGCACACCATAGCGTTGGCGCAGTCGGTTCGGGCGCAGTTGCGGCTTCTTCGCCGTCGGCGTGGATCTCATCGTTATCTTCTGTTTCTGACTCGCTGATGGATGCGGGGGATTGTCGGGCTAAACGGTCTGGTGCGGCTGACTTCCGATCCAGTCGAGCAGCGCCCGCATACCGTCCTCGAGCGACCATTTCGGATGCCAGTCGAGGTGCTGCGTCGTCGCCTCCACATCGCACCTCGCCGCCCGCACGTCACCATCGCGGAACTTCCCGACCACTACCGGGTCAGGCGCGCCGCAGATCCCGGCAAGCGCCTGTGCCAGCTCATGGATGGTCGTCGGTACGCCCGAGCCGACATCGACGCAGCGCGCGGGGGACGCCGGCTGAGCGATCGCGGCGAACAGCGCTTCGACGACATCGTCGATGTAGACGAAGTCACGCAGAATTCGGCCGTCCTCATAGACCTCTAATCCCTGCTTCTGCAGCGACAGCCGCGCGAACAGCGCGACGATTCCGGTGTACGAATTCGTCAGCGACTGGCCCGGCCCGTAGACGTTCTGCAGACGCAGCACGCTGAGGTTGGTGTCATGGGCAGACGCCCAGGCCCCGAGGATGTGCTCCTGCGCGAGCTTGGTGGCGGCGTAGATGTTGGTGGGCCGGGGTTGCGTCCGGGCCGCGCTGCTGGCCAACGGGACTGCCGGTTCGCCCGTCGGGCCCTGCGGGTCCCAGATGCCGGCCTCCAGTTGGGCGTGGCTGCGAGGAGCCGGGTAGAAGATCTCCGACCCGGACTGCCAGGCGCCCTCGCCGTAGACGGCCCGCGACGATGCCAGCACAAGTTGATCGGGCACGTGGCCCGCGCGGCTCAACGCGTCGACGAGCTGGGTCGTCCCCACCACGTTGACCGAACCGTGGCGGCTGGCTTCGGACAGCGATTGCGCCGTTCCGGTCTCTGCCGCCAGGTGCACGATCTGGGACGGCCGGAACAACCGGAGCACGGCATCGACGTCGGGCTCGTGAGTCACATCCCCGGTGAACAAGCGCACCGAGGCCGGAAGATCGATCGCCGCGTGTTCGCCGTGCACCTGCGGATGCAGGATGTCCATCACGGCGACCTCGTAGCCGGCTGCGACGAGACGGCGCGCGAGTGCTGAGCCGATGAATCCGGCCCCGCCAGTAATCAGCACGGGTATGGACAAAGCCGACCTCCGGTCGTCTCGTGGGGGGTAACCCCGATGGTCTGATTGCGATGGCGTCCAGGCCGTCACCGTTGTGCGAGCGCGCGATCAGCTAACGCTCCGATGACGGGTGCCAGTATTCGGGAGTATTGGTATGTCAGGTGGCTTTGGTCAAGGTAGACCAACGTATTGCCGACGATGGCCGGGCACGTCTCCTTGGTGCAGAAGAGGTCTGTGAGGTCGGCGTACTGTCCGTCGCTGGCTTTGGTGGCAGCGGCCTCGGCCTTGATGCCGTCTCGATTGACCGCCTTGAGGGTTGACGGCGAGCATGCTGTTGCGTCGTCGAGGTGCAGCGTGAGGCAGTCCGGTACCGCGGACTGCGGATCCGGAATCGGCCCGAGGACCAGAACCTGCGCGCCGGTGTCTCGCAGCTGATGCACAAGCCGTGTCATGCCGTCGGTCCACGCCGTTTCGTACGACGTGAAGCCGACACCCCAGCCATATCGGGCACCGTAGCGTCGCATCACGCTGAGCACGACCAGCTTTGGACGCTCTGCCCGCAGTCGTGCGATGACCCCGTCGCGCCACTGCCCGCACTCGGTGTAGTCCCGGCCCAGCACCGGGTTGATGGTGGGCAAATCGAGCATCGGGCAGCTGACTTTGGTCATGGTTTCCAGCCGCCACCTGCGCTGTCCGGCCAGCTGGTGGAAAGCAGGGTCCCACATCGCTGCATTGGAGTCGCCCACCAGGGCGACCGTGGTCCCCGATGCCGTGTCACCGGAGGCGCATTCGGGTTGTGCTACTTCGAAGAACGTGCGAATGCACCCACTGGAGGCATCGCCGCTGTGCGACGTCAGGTCTGCCAGCGGTGGGTTGAGGTTCGACGGGACAGCTCGGAGACCGGCCGAGGCCGCTACTGCAGCCTCTACTTGGGCGGACGCCTGTCGCACTGCTTGGTCGTAATCCTCGATGGTTGAGCCCGCTGGGACGGGCTTAGCAGACACTGCCAGCGGTCGGCCCGGAGTGCCGAGACCGACCGGGTCGGGAATGTGAAGTGCGAAGCCCACTGCGACCGCCGCCGCGGTGACGCCGGCACCCAATGCAAGGCTGCGTCCGGCAGAGTCGCGGATCGGTGCGGCGAACCGCAGCGGGTTCTCGATGAACCGCATGGTGAGCACGGCCAGCCCGACCGAGAGTGCGATGCCGGCCAAGCCCAACAACAGGGTGTGTCCGGTGACCGGCGCGATTGCCCACAGCGCCATCAGAAGAACCGGCCAGTGCCACAGGTACAACGAGTAGGAGATTCGCCCGATCGCACGCATCGGTGCCAGTCCCAGGACACTGCCGCAGCCTCGGGTGGGTAGTCCGCAGCCGGCGCCGATCACGAGCGCCGCACCGAGGGTCGGTAGCAGCGCCGCGGTGCCCGGATAGTGGGTGGTCGGGCCGAGCCAGATGCAGGCCAGGACGATCATGCCCAGTCCCGTCCATCCGGTGAGTGCGAGGACCTGATCTGAGAGCCGCTGCCATTGGGTTGCAGTGAGAGCCACCAGTCCGCCCACGGCGAGCTGCCAGGCCCGCGTGGGCAGAGAGAAGAATGCCACCGGCGGTGCCCAGTAGGTCGCCGCGAGCGACAAGGCGAATGACGCCACCGCGAGCAGCGTTAGCACGATGAGATAGGGACGCTTCGAGGCAGTAGCCGCGGTCCTGTTGCTGCGGCGGATTGCCCGGATGGCCCATGCGGTACCCAGGATGAGCGCCGGCCAGATCAGATAGAACTGCTCCTCGACTCCCAACGACCAGTAGTGCTGGAAAGGCGAGGGCGGCGCGTTGGATGCGAGGTAGTCGACGTCTTGGAATGCGAAGCGATAGTTGCTCACATAGAGGGCGCTGTAGATGCCGTCGGTGAGGACGGTTCGGGCGTGTAGCGGGGGTAATAGAAACGCCGCAAGGACCATGGTGACGATGCCGACGAAGGCAGAGGCGGGCAGCAACCGGCGGGCGCGGGCGCCATAGAAGTTGGCCAGCCGGACCATGCCCGAGGTGTGGGCTTCGCGCCACAGAATCCGGGTGATCAAAAAGCCGGAGATGACGAAAAAGACGTCGACTCCGACGTAACCGCCGCCAATGCCGGGGATCTGCGCGTGAAACAGAACTACCGCGGCGACGGCGACGGCTCGCAAGCCCTCGATGTCGGGGCGGAATCCGGAATCGCTCAAGCCCTGCGTGTGCAGGTCGCCGGCAGGGCTAACGCTGTCGGCTTGGCGCAAGTTCACCTACTTGATAGAAGAAGCGGCCGCGAGTCGAGGCATTCTTACATTCGGGCACGTTAATTAGTGTGGCTTTCGAGATCCGGATCAGTCATGGGTCGGGTTACTTGGCTAAGCGCGACGTATGTCATGTGTTCGCCAGGGATCGGTCAGCAAGTGCCGCCATGACTGGTGCCAACGTTCGGGAGTATTCGACTGTCATGTGATTCCAGTCGAAGTAGGCCAAGACGTTGCCGATGATGACCGGGCAGCGACTGTTGGTACAGAACAGGTTTGTGAGGTCCGAGTAGTAGCCGCCGCCGGACTGGGTTGCGGCAGCCTCACGGGAGATGCCCGCGTGATTGACCGCGCTCGAGCGTGACGGCGCGCATGCTGTCGCGTCATCGAGGTGCGAGGACAGGCAGATCGGCACGACCGATTGTGGATCCGGGATCGGCCCCAGAACCAGCACCTGCGCACCGTTCGCGCGCAGCTGCTGCACGAGGCGGGTGAGGCTGGCGAGCCACGCTGGGCCGTAGGCCGGCGTACTCGAGAGGAAGTTGCCCGATCCGTAGCCCCTCCACATGCTCACCACGACCAGCCGGGGATGGGTTTCCTGCAACCGGGCCATCGCTTGGCTGCGCCAGTCGTCACATTCGGTGTACTCGCGGTGAAGTTGGGGGTTGGTGACGGGCACGTCTATCAACGGACAGCCCGCCATACCCACAAACTCCAACCGCCACTGCCGTTCTGAGGCAACCTGCTGGAATGCCGGATGCCACATCGCCGCGTGTGAGTCGCCAACCAGAGCCACCGTGGTCTTCGAGGCGGTATCACCAGTCACGCAGTCAGGTAGCTGGCCGCGACTGAAAGCCAGGCGCAGACAGCCGTCGAGGTGGCTGGCCTTGTCTTCGGCTGCCGCCTCCGCCAGCGGCGGTTCAAGGTTCGATGGAACAGCGGTGAGGTCAGCCGATGCCTGGACTGCAGCCTGCACTTGGGTGAATGCGTGCTGGACTGCCACGTCGGCCGTCGAAGTGTCCGAGGCGGCGGCTGGCATCGTGGTGATTCGCAGCGCCACGGCCGGTGCGCCGGTACCGACTGGCTTCGGTACCACGAGCACGACCGCCACACACACAGCTACCGCAATTGCGGTGGCCACACCCCCGAGTACCAGACTGCGCCGGGGAGAATCTCGTATCCGAGGTGCAAAACGCAGCGGGCTCTCGACGAAACGCCACGTCACGACTGCCAGTCCGGCGGAGAGCAGCGCGGCGGACAGCCGGGCGGCCAGCCCCAGCGGATGACCCAGCGCCACGGGGGCCAGCAGCAGTATCGGCCAGTGCCAGAGGTACCACGAGTATGAGATCCGACCGATTGCGCGCATCGGCGCCAAGCCCAGAAGCCGGCCACATCCTCGCCTCGGTATCGCGCAGCCGGCGCCGATGACCAGTGCGGTGCCTAGTGTCGGCAGCAGCGCGGCCGTCCCTGGATACAGGGTCGCTGGACTGAATAGATTGCAGGCCAGAATGATTGAACCCAAACCAGCACATCCGGCCAACGCCGCAATTCGTGGCGGCAGCCGTCGCCACTGACCGGCGGTGAGGGCGATGAGACCGCCGACGGCCAACTGCCAGGCGCGCGTGGGCAAGGAGAAGAACGCCACAAAGGGCGCCCAATGACACACCGCCAGGGACAGGGCGAACGAGATGGCGGCGACCAGCGCCAAGACCAACAGATACGGACGTTGCGACGGCGTACGGCCTGCCTTACGTCGACTCAGGCGCCGAATTCCCCACGCCGTCAGGATAATTAGCGGCGGCCACACCAGATAGAACTGCTCTTCGACACCCAACGACCAGAACTGCTGGAACGGCGACGGCGGCAAGAATGGTGCGGAGTAATCGACGCCCTGCATGATGAACCAGTAGTTGCTGACGTAGAGGGCGCTGGCGATGCCGTCAGCGGCGATGGCCGGAATCTGTAACGGCGGCAAGAGGACAACGCTGGCGATCATCGTGGCAACGCCGACCACGGCCGATGCAGGGAGCAGACGGCGGGCCCGCGCCCCGTAGAAGCGGCTCAGCCCAACGGTGCCGGATGTCCCCACCTCTCGCCACAGCAGGCCGGTGATCAGGAACCCGGAGATGACGAAGAAGACGTCGACGCCGACGTAGCCGCCACCCAGCCCGGGAACCTCGGCATGAAACAGCACAACGGCCAGCACGGCGACAGCCCGCAGGCCCTCGATATCCGGGCGGAATTGTTTCTGGTCCGAGTGTTGCCCGTGCACTGCTTCGGCCGGGCTAACACCGCGACTAGCCACCGTTGATCGCCCGGCCAGTCAACGCCGCCATGGCCGGCGTCAGCACCCGGGAGTACTGCAATGTCAGGTGGCTCACGTCGAGATAGACCAAGCTGTTGCCGACGATGACGGGGCAGCGTTCGGCGGTGCAGAACAGGTCGGTGAGATCGGCGTACTGTCCGCCGTTGGCTGTGGTGGCGGCGGTTTCGGCGGCGATGCCGGATTGGTCGACGGCTTTGGATCGGGTCAGTGCGCAGGCTGTTGCGTCGTCGAGGTGTCCGGATATGCAGATCGGCACGTTGGCGTGCGGAGCGGGGATGGGGCCCAGCACCAATACCTGTGCACCGGTGCCGCGTAGGTCTTTCACCAGCCGGGCCATGCTCTCGATCCAGGCGGCGTCATAGCCCTTGAAGCCCGTCATCGTCTCGTCGATTCCGTAGCCGCGCCAGACACTGACGACGACGAGTTGGGGGCGTTCGGCTTTCAACCGGGCCATGACCTCGGCGCGCCACTGCTCGCAGTGCTGAAGACTCTCGATCAAGCGGCGGAAGTGGCCGTCGACATGGATGTCCAGTATCGGGCAGGCTTCCTTGGCCATCAGCTCGAGTCGCCAGTGTCGTTGGTTGGCAATCTCTTTGAGGGCCGGGGTCCACATGGCGGCGTGCGAGTCGCCGACGAGGGCCACCCGGGTCGGTGATGCGGTATCGCCCATCGCGCAGGTGGGCAGACCGCTCTGGTACGGGGTCAGCACACATCCGCCGTAGGTGTAGTCACCCTGTTCGGCGGCCAGGTTATCCAGTGGTGGGGTGAGGTTGGCGGGTACGGCTGTGGTGTGTAGGGCGGCGGCCAGTGCGGTTTGGGTTTGGGTGAAGGCTTGTTCGACGGCGGTGGTGTAGGCGGCGGGGCCGGCGTTGGCGGGCACGGCTGCAACGTTGAGTGCGATTTGTTGTGCGGGTGCGCCGGGTCCGATCGCGGCGGGGACGGCTGTGAACAGTCCCAGTCCGACGCAGACCGCGACCAGGGTGGCCACTGCGCCCAATGCCAGGCTGCGCCAGGGTGAGTCGCGGATCTTGGGGTTGAAGCGCAGCGGGTTTTCCAGGTAGCGCAGGGTCAGCCAGGCCAGCCCGGCTGAGAGCAGAGCCGCGGCCAGGCGTTCACCGAGTCCCAGCGGGTGTCCCAGCAGGGCGGGTGCGAGTACCAGTACCGGCCAGTGCCACAGGTACCAGGAGTAGGAGATCCGCCCGATCGCCCGCATCGGGCTGGTCCCCAGTAGTTGGCCGCAGCCCTGGGTGGGGGTGGCGCAACCGGCGCCGATGACCAGCACGGCGCCGAGGGTGGGTAGCAGTGCGGCGGTTCCCGGGAACGGGGTGGTCGGGGTGTACCAGATGCAGGCGACCACGATCATCGCCAGCCCGGTCCATCCGAGGACCACGGCCGCGCGTGGTGAAAGGCGTTGCCATTCAGCGGCGGTCAGGGCGAGCAGGCCGCCGGCGGCCAGCTGCCAGGCGCGGGTGGGCAGGGAGAAGAACGCCGCGGCGGGAATCACGTAGGTGATGACCAGCGACAGGGCGAAGGATGCGGCGCCGACCAGGCCGAGGACTACCAGGAACGGGCGCCGTGAGGCGGTGGCGGGTGTGGTGTTGCGCCGCCGGTGGATGGCGCGGATGACCCAGGCGGTGCCCAACACCAGGGGCGCCCAGACCAGATAGTACTGTTCTTCGACGCTGAGTGACCAGTAGTGCAGGAACGGCGAGGGTGTCAGCAGGTCGGAGAAGTAGTTGACGTTGTCTAGGATGAACCAGTAGTTGCCGACGTAGAGGGCGCTGGCGATGCCGTCGTAGAGGACTGTGGGCACCCGTAGCGGTGGCAGCAGCAGTACCGAGGCGACCATGGTGATGACGCCGACGAACGCCGAGGCGGGCAGCAGCCGCCGGGCCCGTGCCCCGTAGAACGCGCGCAGTTTGACCGTGCCGGTGCCGGCGGCTTCGCGCCACAGCAGTCCGGTGATCAGGAAACCGGAGATGACGAAGAAGACGTCGACCCCGATGTAGCCGCCACCGATGCCGGGCACCGAGGCGTGGAACAACACCACACCGAGCACCGCGACCGCGCGCAGGCCCTCGATATCGGGGCGGAACCTCGACCGCTGCGCGGTCCGATCCTCAACTCCTTCAGCAGAGTTCATGCCATTGGCCTGGCGCACAGTGTCATCCTTGGGCGAGCGCACGGTCGGCCAGCGCTCCGATGACCGGGGCCAATGCGCGGGAGTATTCGAGGGTCAGGTGGTTCTCGTCGAGGTACACCAGCGTGTTGCCGACGATGACGGGGCATCGGTCGGCGGTACAGAACAACTCGGTGAGGTCGGCGTACTGTCCGTCGCCGGCTTGGGTAGCGGCGGCCTCGGCTGCGATGCCCGACGAGTTCACCGCGCGCGATCGTGCAGGCGTGCATGCCTGCACGTCGTCGAGATAACCGGACAGGCAGATCGGCACCACGAACTGCGGATCCGGGATGGGTCCGAGCACGAGCACCTGAGAACCGTTGTCGCGCAAGGTGCGCACCACCCGGGTCAGCCGGTCCACCCACACCGGATCGTAGGCCCGGTAACCCGACAGCGATTCGTCGTTGCCGTAGCCGCGCCACAGGCTGAGCACCACCAGCTTCGGCCTCTCCCTGAGTAGCCGCTGCAGGATCTCGGCGCGCCATTGCTGGCAGTGCTGCATCTTCTCGGCAAGCTGGCGCAGCGGATTGCCGATGGGAAGATCCACCAGCGGGCAGGCGCCCTTGCTCAGCAATTCCAGTCGCCACTTGCGCGGCGTAGCCAACTGCTGAAATGCGGGCTGCCACATTGCGGCGTGGGAGTCGCCGACCAGGGCAACGGTCGTGTCCGACGACGTGTCGCCGCTCGCGCACTCCGGCTGGCCGCTTTGAAACGGTGTGCGCAGACAGCCGTCGAACAGCAGTGCCGACTTTTCGGCCGGGGCGTCGGCGAGAGCGGGGGTGAGGTTGGACGGGACTGACGTGAGGTCCGATGACGCCGAGACCGCTGCCTGCGCTTGGGTGAATGCCTGCCGGACCGCCTCGTTGTAGGCGGCCAGCGCCGAACCCGGCGGAACTCGTGTCGCGGTGAGAGTCAGGGGCTGCGCGGGGGCGCCACGCCCGACCGGTGTCGGTATCACTGTCAGCAGCGCCATCCCGACGGCGACCGCCGCTGCTGTCGCGACGGCACCCAGCCCGAGGCTTCGCCATGCGGACGTGCGCACTTTGGGGGCAAACCGCAACGGGTTCTCCAGATACCGCAGCGTCAGCACGGCGAGCACGCCGGACAAGGCGGCGGCGGTCAGCCGTGCGGCCAACCCCAGGGGGTGACCCACCAACACCGGTGCGAGCACCAGAACCGGCCAGTGCCACAGGTACCAGGAGTACGAGATCCGGCCCATGGCCCGCATCGGCGCCAGACCCAGCACTCGTCCGCAACCCTGGGCGGGCAGTGCACAGCCCGCCCCGATGACCAACCCTGCACCCAGCGTGGGTAACAGCGCGGCACTGCCGGGATAGAGCGTCGACTCGGTCAGCACCGTGCAGGCCACCAGGATCATGGCCAATCCGGCCCAGCCGGTCACCGCCGCGGCCCGTGGCGACAGTTGGCGCCACCTGCCTGCGGTGAGGGCGATCAGCCCGCCGAGCGCCAGCTGCCAGGCCCGGGTGGGAAGTGAGAAGAACGCCGCGGCCGGTGCGACGTAGGTGGCCACGAACGACATCGCGAACGACACGACGACAACCACCGACAGGATGACAAGATACGGGCGCTGCGACGCGGTGGCCTCAGTCCTGTTGCGCCGCCGTAGCTTTCGAATCAACCACGCTGTGCCGAGGATCAGCGCCGGCCACACCAGGTAGAACTGCTCCTCGACGCCGAGTGACCAGTAGTGCTGAAACGGCGACGGCGGAACGTGGGTGGCGAAGTAGTCGACGCCGCGCAACACGAACCAGTAGTTGCTGACATACAGGGCGCTGGCGATGCCGTCGCCGAGGACGCTGCGGATCAGCAGTGGGGGCAACAGCAGTGCCGCGGCGACCATCGTCACGATGCCGACGAAGGCCGATGCGGGCAGAAGCCGACGGGCGCGCGCACCGTAGAAGTTGCGCAAGCTGACGGTGCCCGAGCCGTGGGCTTCGCGCCACAGCAGTCCGGTGATCAGGAAGCCGGAGATGACGAAGAAGACGTCGACGCCGACGTAGCCGCCGCCGACCCCGGGCACGGCTGCGTGGAACAGCACCACCGCGAGTACCGCGACGGCGCGAAGGCCCTCGATGTCCGGGCGAAACTTCGTCTGTGCTGAGCGCCGACCGTCCACTCCCTCGGCGGCGCTCACGCTGTCGGCCTGCTGCAAAGTCACCCGATCCTGGAAGTGGAACACGTTCTAGACGCGAGGCATTCTGGCACCCGTCAGCACAGTACGGGGTGGTTTACAACGGATACGTTGCCACCGCGGCGTCGATGCGCAGGGTGTCAGCCCTGTTCGGCGATCCACGTCGTGGTGAACGCCAGAACCGACGGAATGCTGGCGGCCAGGCTGGCGCCGATGGTCTTTTCCAGCTGCCCGCCGAGCAACGGCACTTTCACTTTGACCTTCACCGCCGCACGCAGTTGCGACCCGGTGGCCACCGGCGCCAGCAGGTTATCGGCCAGGCTCGAGCCCAGACCGCCTACGGCCGAGACCTTGACCTCGCCACGCACCTGCCCGTCACCGGCCGGCTTCCAGGTTTCGCTGTAGAGCAGATTCAACTCACCGGGAACCACCTTGGCCATCAGTCCCGTCAGGCCGACGATGCGCTGGGTGACGCGCACCGACACCGTGCCGTCGGTGTCGACGACCAGCGAATCCAGCGTCGCGTTGCCGTCGCCGGCCAGCCGCGCCAGCCAGTAATCTTCCCGGCCGAACGCCTCGTGGATCTGCTCGACCCGGGCGTCTGAGTCGGCCACCACGTCCAATGAGTGAGACATAGCGTTCCATTCTTATCGCAGCGGAGGGGACCCAGACGTTGCCGCCCGAGTATTTACCCTCTTGTCAGCGACACCCTTATGTGGGCAGGATCGTCGCCGTGAACTTCAACGACAGGCTCACCATGCTGGTGGATGCCCTGCCCGGTGTGAACCGGATCAAAGCGGTGCAGCGTGCACTCGACGCGCGCACCAACCCCGTCTATCTGGAAATCGGCGTCTCGAAGGGCCTGGCGTTCCGGCAGATCAGCGCCGACGAGAAGATCGCCGTCGACCCTGCGTTCCGGCTGTCCGACGACACCCGGCAGCTCGCCGACGCCAAAGGACGGGCGACGCACTACTTCGAGATCACCAGTGACGACTTCTTCGCCACCCAGGCCGACTTCCTCGCGCAGCGCCCCGTCGACGTAGCGCTGATCGACGGGATGCACACCTACGAGCAGGTGGTGCGCGACGTCGAGAACACCCTGCGGTACCTGCGCGACGACGGCGTGATCTTCCTGCACGACTGCAACCCGCCGTTCGAGTTGGCCGGGCGCCGCGCCGAGTCCTGGGATGACTTCATCGCCGGGCAGTCCGGCCCGCTGGTCATCGGGCTGTGGAACGGCGACGTGTGGAAAGCGATCGTCCACCTGCGCAGCACCCGCCCCGATCTGATCGTCGGAGTGCTCAAGTGCGACCAGGGCGTCGGCTTCGTCCGCAAGGGCTCGCCCGAGTCCACCCTGCCGTACTCCGTCGAGCAGATCGAGGCACTGACCTACGCCGACCTCAAGGCCGACCGCAAGCGGCTGCTCAACCTCAAGCCGCCGCGCTACCTCGACGAATTCCTCAGCGCCGGTGCTGGTTCTGCGCACAACTGACGTTCAGCGATGAAGTTCGTGCTGGCGACGTGGGGCAGTCGCGGCGATGTCGAGCCCAGCCTTGCCGTCGGCCGTGAACTGGTGCGCCGCGGCCATGAGGTGGTCATGGCGGTCCCGCCGGACCTCGTCGACTTCACCGCGGCGGCAGGCCCGAAAGCGGTGGCATTCGGACCGAACTCGCGCGCCATTCTCGATGCCCACCGGGACTTCTGGACCGGGTTCTTCCGCAGCCCGTGGAAAGTCCGGGACCTGGCCAAGGCGCGCGGCGCCATCGCCGGACCGCTGCTGCAGGGCTGGCAGGAGATGAGCTCGACATTGATGACGCTGGCCGACGGGGCCGACCTCATCTTCTCCGGCATCAACTTCGAAGACGCCGCTGCGAACGTCGCCGAGCATTACGGCATCCCGTTCGCCACGTTGCACTATTTCCCGCTGCGCCCCAACGGCCAGGTGCTGCCGTTCCTGCCGCCGAAGCTGAGCCGCGCTGTGGTGCAGGCGTTCTGGTGGGTGTCGTGGCGGGGGACGAAGAAGGTCGAGGACACCCAGCGCCGGGAACTCGGCCTGCCGGTGGCCTCGGGTTCGGCGCCGCGGCGGATCGCCGAGAGCGGCGCGCTGGAAGTTCAGGCCTACGACGAAGCGTGTTTCCCGGGGCTCAAAGACGAGTGGTCAGCGTCGAACAGCCGCCCGTTCGTCGGCACCTTGACCCTGGACTTGCCGACGGATACCGACGACGAGGTGGCCTCGTGGATCGCAGCGGGGACACCGCCGATCTTCTTCGGCTTCGGCAGCATTCCCGTCGAATCTCCGGCCGACACCATCGCCATGATTGCCGGCGCCTGCGCACAGCTGGGGGAGCGGGCGTTGATCGGGGCGGCCGGCACGGACTTCAGCGACGCCCCGCACCCCGACCACGTCAAGGTGGTGGGGGTGCTCAACTACACGACGGTCTTCCCGGCCTGTCGCGCCGTGGTCCACCACGGCGGTTCGAGCACCACCCCGATCGTCATGCGCGCCGGGGTGCCCCAACTCATCCTGTACTGGGACATGGTGCACGCGATCTACGGAGCCGCGGTCAAACGCCTGAAGGTGGGAACCGCCCGGCGATTCTCGACCGCCACCGAGGAGTCGCTGGTCGCCGACCTGCGCGACATCCTCGCCCCGGACTACGTCGCCCGGGCCCGGGAGCTGGCCACCCACATCACCGAACCGGCCACGAGTGCGGCGGTGGCGGCGGACTACGTTCAGGATTTCGCTCAATCCAAGCGGTCCCGTCTGGTATAGCAGGCATCTCTGCTGTTCAGGACGATTTCGGAAACCTGGGCAACCAGTGGTCTAATCATTGCTGCGTACCGTGACTGGGGTCACAACCAACTGCGTGACAGCGGTCACATCAGGACGTATGGTTTAGAACTTGTTCTAGTTATTGACGTGATGGTCGGGAGACTCGGTGAGCATCAATCCGTTCGACGATGACGGCGGCAGCTTTTTTGTCCTGGTCAACGACGAGGAACAGCACAGCCTCTGGCCGGCTTTCGCCGAATTGCCAGCCGGATGGCAGGTGGTCTTCGGTGAAGCCGACCGCGCCGCATGTCTGGAGTACATCGAAACCAACTGGACCGATATCCGGCCCAAGACCTTACGAGAAAGGTTGGCCGGGGCCCAGGCGAACGGACGCTGAGTCACTGGGTGTCGGGGATTTCCATGGAACGTGACGACCGTGCGCTGCCTTTGACGCGTGCACAACTGGACATCTGGCTTGACCAGGAGATGGGTCACTCCGGAACGGAGTGGCAGGTCGGTCTGCTGGTGCACATCGAGGGTGCCGTCGACCTCGACGCCCTGCAGTGGGCGATCACCCGCGTCATGCAGGAGGCCGAGCCGCTGCGCGTCACCTGCTTCGAAGTCGACGGCCAGGTGTTCCAGCAGCCCGTCGACTACTCGGAGATCGACATCGATGTCCACGACCTGACGGGATGCGACGATCCGGTCGGCGAGGCGCGGGCGCGGGCGCTGGCGATCCAGCGCACCCCGATGCCGTTCACCGGGCCGCTGTTCCGGTACGCGATCTTCCAGACCCAGGCGTGTGAGTACTTCGTCTTCGGCTGCTTCCACCACCTCGTGATGGACGCGGCCGGCATCGGCCTGTTCGGCAACCGGGTGGCGTCGGTGTACTCCGCGATCGTCTCCGGAGAACCGATCCCGCCCGCCTACTTCGGATCGCTGAAAGATCTGGTCGACTTCGAGTCGAACTACGAAGCCTCCGGCGACTACGCGGCCGACCTCGCCTACTGGACCGAGAACCTGCCCGCTGAGACCAGCTCGGCCAACCAGTCGACCCCGACCGCTGACGAGCAGCACGCCAACTTCGGCTCGGCGCCGGAACCGGTGGATCCCGCCGTGCTGCGTCGCGTCCAACAGCTCTCGGACCTCTGGAATATGCCGAGGTCCTCGGTGATCACCGCCGCATCCGCGATCCTCATGCGGCCGTGGTGTGCCGAAGGATCCGAAATCGTCCTCGACTTCCCGGTGAGCCGACGGGTCGCCCCGGAGGCCAAGACCATGCCGGGCATGGTGGCCGGTGTCGTGCCGCTGGTGTTGCGGATCGGCGCGGCTGCCACGGTCACCGACTTCTGCGCCCACGTGGATGCCCGAATTCGGGAGGCATTGGAACATCAGCGCTTCCCCGTGCAGGCTCTTGGCCGCAAAGCGCACCTGCGCAACTCGGGTGCATCCGCCGAGCGCGTCGTCGTCGACTTCTTCCCGAATGCGTTCGCACTCGACTTCGGCGGGATCGACGCCACCGCGACGATGACCAACTCCGGATTTGTCGGCGACTTCGGTCTGATCTTCTCCGGTGTCGGCGACGAGCTGTTCCTCGGCACCCTGGGTGCGGGCCGGCTGTTCGCCAAGTTCGGCGCGCCCGAACTGACCCGCAAGCTGGAGCGGGTCCTGGTCGCCATGGCCGCCGACCCGGCCAGGCCGCTGTCCTCGGTCGAGGTTCTCGACGCCGACGAGCGTGCCCGTTTCGACGACGCCGGCAACCGCGCGGTGCTGACTCAGCCGCACAGCGAGCCGGTATCGATCGCGGCGGCATTCGCCGCGCAGGCGTCGCGCACCCCCGACGCGGTGGCACTGTCCGCCGAGGACCGGTCGGTGACCTACCGCGAACTCGACGACGCCTCCAACCGGTTGGCTCGGGCATTGACCGGCCACGGGGTCGGCCCGGGACAGCGGGTGGCCTTGCTGCTGCCGCGCACGCCCGAGGCCTTCGTCGCGATCCTGGCGATCGTGAAAACCGGTGCCGCCTATGTGCCGATCGACCCGGCGGTGCCCGTCGCGCGGATGGACTTCGTGCTCGAGGACTCGGCGCCGCTGGCCGTCGTCACCACCAGCGAACTGGCCGGCCGGCTCGACGGGCGCAACCTGCTCGTCGTCGACATCGAGGACCCGGCTCTCGTCGGCTACGACAGCGCGCCGTTGCCCGAGCCGACGCCCGAGGACATCGCCTACATCATCTACACGTCGGGTACCACGGGAACCCCCAAGGGTGTCGCGATCCCGCATCGCAACGTCACCTGCTTGCTCGAGACACTCGACGCCGACATGACCCTGGCCGGCCTGGCCTGGAGCCAGTGCCACTCGCTGGCCTTCGACTACTCGGTGTGGGAGATCTGGGGCCCGCTGCTCTACGGCGGCCGCCTGGTGGTCGTGCCCGACGCGGTGGTCCGCTCCCCGGAAGACTTCCTGGCGCTGCTGGTCAGCCAGCAGGTGCAGGTTCTGAGCCAGACGCCGTCGGCGTTCTATGCGCTGCAGGCCGCCGACGCGCTGGCCCCCGAACTGGGCCGGCAACTGGCGCTGGAAGCCGTGGTGTTCGGCGGGGAAGCCCTTGAACCGCAACGCCTTCGGGGCTGGCTCGACAAACACCCGGTGAAGCCGCGCCTGATCAACATGTACGGCATCACCGAGACGACGGTGCATGCCTCGTTCCGGGAGATCACCGCCGCCGACGTGGACACCGCGGTCAGCCCCATCGGGGTGCCGCTGGCCCATCTCGGGTTCTTCGTGCTCGACGCCTGGCTGCAGCCGGTGCCCGCCGGTGTCGTCGGCGAGCTGTACGTGGCCGGCGCCGGGCTGGCGGCCGGCTACATCGGGCGCCCCGGGCTGAGTTCGACACGGTTCGTGGCGTGCCCGTTCGGTGCGCCCGGTGAGCGGATGTACCGCACCGGTGACCTGATGTGGTGGGGTCCCGACGGCGAGCTTCGCTACGTCGGGCGGGCCGACGAGCAGGTCAAGATCCGCGGCTACCGCATCGAACTCGGCGAGGTGCAGGCCGCACTGAACGCAGTGGACGGTGTGGGCCACGCCGAGGTGATCGTCCGCGAGGACCGGCCCGGCGACAAGCGACTGGTCGGCTACGCCACCGGCGACGTTGACCCCGCCGAGGTGCGCGCCGCGCTGGCGCAGCGGCTGCCGGAATACATGGTGCCGTCCGCGGTCGTCGTCATCGACGCGATGCCGCTGACCGTCAACGGCAAGCTCGACAAGCGGGCCCTGCCCGCCCCCGAGTATCAGCACACCGAGGATTACCGCCCGCCCGCAGACGCCGTCGAAGAAATTCTGGCCGACATCTACGCCCAGGTGCTGGGTCTGGAGCGGGTCGGCATCGACGAGTCGTTCTTCGAACTCGGCGGCGACAGCATCCTGTCGATGCAGGTCGTCGCCCGCGCCCGGGCAGCCGGTGTGCTGTGCCGCCCGCGCGACATCTTCGTCGAACAGACCGTCGCCCGGCTGGCCAGGGTGGCCAAGGTCAGCGACGGTTCGGCCGACGTGCTCGACGAGGGCATCGGTCCGGTCCAGCCCACCCCGATCATCCGGTGGCTGCAGGAGACTCCCGGCCCGGTGGATCAGTTCAACCAGACCGTGGTGCTGCAGGCCCCCGCCGGTGTCGGTGAGGCCGACGTGGTCGCCGTTGTCCAGGCGCTGCTCGACCGGCACGCCATGCTGCGGCTGCAGGTCGGCGACGACTGGTCGCTGCTGGTGCCCGAGGCCGGATCGATCGACGCGCAGTCGCACCTGAGCACCACCGATGTGGTGTCCGACGAAGCGGTGGCCGCGGCACGGTCGCGGCTGAACCCGGCGCGCGGCGTCATGCTCAGCGCACTGTGGGCGAGCGAGACCCGCCAGCTGGTGCTGATCATCCACCACCTCGCCGTCGACGGCGTGTCGTGGCGCATCCTGCTCGAGGACGTCAACCTCGCCTGGGCACAGCACCGGGCGGGTCGCGATGTCGTGCTACCCGATCCGGGCACGTCGTTCCAGCGTTGGGCGGCAATACTTTCCGAGCATGCACACCACGATGACGTGGTGGCGCAGGCCCGGACCTGGAAGCAGATCGCCAAGGTGCCCGCGGCGCTGCCGCCGGTCCAACCCGACGTCGACACCCTCGACAAGGCCGGGACGCTGTCGATGGATCTCGATGTCGAGACCACCCGCCAGCTGCTCGGCGAGGTGCCCGCGGCGTTCCACGCCGGAATCCACGAAATCCTGCTGATCGCATTCGCCATGGCGGTCGACGAGTTCGTCGGCGCCGGCGGCGGAACCGTCACCATCGACGTGGAGGGTCACGGCCGCGAGGAGGAACTGGTCCCCGACGTCGACCTGTCCCGCACCGTGGGCTGGTTCACCACCAAGTACCCGGTGGCGCTGACGCTCGACGCACTGGACTGGTCGCAGGTCCGTTCCGGCAGCACCGGCCTGGGTGCTCTGGTCAAAGACGCCAAGGAGCAACTGCGGGCCCTGCCCGACGGTCTGACCTATGGACTGCTTCGCTACCTCAACGACGATGTCGACCTCGACGGTTCCGATCCGGCGATCGGGTTCAACTATCTGGGACGCCTCGGCGGCGCCGAGGCGTCGAGCGAGCTTTGGGAGATGCGTCAGGACGGCTGGTCGGTCACCGGCGCCGCCGCGTCGATCCCGATGCCGTTGGTGCACACCGTGGAACTCAACGCCGGAACCGTCGACACCGAAGCCGGCCCAGCGCTGCGGGCGGGGTGGACGTGGGCGCCGTCAGCGCTCAACGACAAGCAGGTGACCCGGTTGAGCACGCTGTGGTTCGACGCGCTGAGCGGGATCTGTTCACACGTCCTCGGCGGCGGCGGCGGACTGACGCCGTCGGATATCGCAGTGGGTCTGAGCCAGAAACAAATCGACGAGCTTCAGCGCCAATATGCGGATCGCTGACGTACTGCCGCTGACACCCCTGCAGCAGGGGTTGCTTTTCCACGCCAGCACGGCGCAGGGAAGCGACGACGTGTACGCGGTGCAGTTGCAGATCTCGCTGGAAGGGCTGCTCGAAGAGCCCCGCCTGCACGAGGCGGTCAACGCGGTGGTGGCCCGCCACCCCAACCTGGCCGCCCGGTTCTCCGACAAGTTCGACGTGCCGGTGCAGATCATCCCCGGGGATGCCGAAGTGCCTTGGCGTTTCCTGGAATTGAGTTCCCTCGACGGTGATCTCGAGACCCAGATCGAGCAGATCTGTGCCGTCGAGCGGGCCGCCGTCAGTGCACTCGCCGACGAGCCGGCGTTTCGTGCCGTGCTGGTCCGCACCGCACCCGATCAGCATCGGCTGATCCTGACCAACCACCACATCGTGCTCGACGGCTGGTCGCTGCCGATCCTGCTGGGTGAGATCTTCGCCGGCTATTACGGGCAGCGGCTGCCCCCGGCCGTCCCGTACCGCCGATTCGTCAACTGGCTGGCCGGTCGGGATCTGGACGCCGCCCGCACCGCCTGGGGCGAGGTGCTGTCCGGCTTCGAGACGCCCACCCTGGTGGGCCCGGCCGACCGGATGGAAACCGGCAGCCGCACGGTGGAATCGTTCGTGGTCCCCGAGGAGACCACCAAGGCGCTCGGCGAACTGGCGCGCTCCCAGCACACCACCATCAGTACCGTTCTGCAGGCCGGGTTCTCGCAGCTGCTGATGTCGCTCACCGGACAGCACGACGTCGCCTTCGGCACCACGGTCTCGGGCCGGCCCGACGAGGTCCTCGGCGCGGACTCCATGGTCGGGTTGTTCATCAACACGGTGCCGGTGCGGGCCACGGCCACCTCCGCCACCACCACCGCCGGCCTGCTCGAGCAGCTGCAGAGCTCATACAGCCATACCCTCGACCACCAACACCTGGCGCTCAACGAGATTCACCGGATCACCGGTCAGGATCACCTGTTCGACACCTTCTTCGTCTACGAGAACTACCCGCTCGACGCCGCCGGCCTGTCCGGCAAGGACGGGCTGGCGATCATCGACATCACCCACCGCGAGTACAACCACTATCCGCTTGCGGTCCAAGCACTTCCGGGTGCTGAACTGAACCTGCGCGTCGAGTTCGACACCGATGTCTTCAGCTCTGCTGATGTCGGTTCGATCATCGAGCGGTTCACCCGGCTGCTGACGGCGATGGTCGCCGACCCGAACCGGCCGCTGTCGTCGATCGACGTGCTCGACGCCGCCGGCCATGCCCACCTCGACCAGTGGACCAACCGGGCGGTGTTGGACCGCCCCGCGCCGGTGCCGCAGTCCATCCCGGCGTTGTTCGCCGCACAGGCGGCCCACGTACCCGAGGCGCTCGCGCTGACCTGTGACGGCCAGTCGATGACCTACCGCGAACTCGACGAGGCCTCCAACCGGGTGGCGCACCTGCTGGCCGGTCAGGGAGTAGGCCCCGGGCAGCGGGTCGCGCTGCTGTTCACCCGGTCGGCTCAGGCGATCGTCGCCATTCTCGGCGTGCTGAAAACCGGTGCGGCGTATGTGCCGATCGACCCCGCGGTGCCGTCGACCCGCATGGAGTTCATGCTCGACGACAGCAAGCCGGCTGCCGCGATCACCACCACCGACCTCGCCGGGCGGCTGGCCGAGCGCGACCTGACCGTCATCGACGTCAACGATCCCGCCGTCGAGCACCAGCCCGTCACCGCGCTGCCGGTGCCCGACCCCGACGACATGGCCTACATCATCTACACCTCGGGAACCACCGGCGTTCCCAAGGGTGTGGCCATCACCCACCGCAACGTGATCGGGTTGCTGGACTCCCTGGACACCGAACTGGCACCCGGCCAGGTGTGGTCGCAGTGGCACTCGCTGGCCTTCGACGTGTCGGTCTGCGAGATCTGGGGCGCACTGCTTTTCGGTGGGCGCCTGGTCGTGGTCCCCGAATCGATCGCACGGTCGCCGGAGGAGTTCCACGCGCTGCTGGCCGCCGAGCAGGTCAACGTCCTGAGCCAGACCCCGTCGGCGTTCTATGCGCTGCAGTCCGCCGATGAGCAGCAACCCGACATCGCCCGGCAACTCGCGCTGACCGCGGTCATCTTCGCCGGTGAGGCCCTGGAGCCGCAGCGGCTGAGCACCTGGGTGGACGACCACCCGGGCACGCCGCGCCTGCTCAACCTCTACGGCACCACCGAGACCACGGTGCACGCGTCGTTCCGGGAGATCTTCGCCGAGGACACCGCCAACCTGGCCAGCCCCATCGGGGTGCCGATGGAACACCTCGCCTTCTTCGTGCTCGACGCGTGGCTGCGCCCGGTGGCCCCCGGTGTGGTCGGGGACCTGTACGTGGCCGGTTCCGGTGCGGGCCTGGGCTATTGGAAGCGGCCCGGGCTGACGTCCGCACGGTTCGTGGCCTGCCCGTTCGGCGGGGTCGGGGCACGGATGTACCGCACCGGCGACCTCGTCTACTGGGGTACCGACGGTGAACTGCGCTACGTCGGCCGCGCCGACGAACAGGTCAAGATCCGCGGCTTCCGCATCGAACTCGGCGAGGTACGTGCGGCGCTGGCAGGTATCGACGGGGTCACCCAGGCCGAGGTGATCGCCCGCGAGGACCGCCCCGGCGACAAGCGCCTGGTGGGGTATGTGACCGGGTCGGTGGATGCGGCCGATCTGCGGGCCCGGCTCGGCGAAAAGCTGCCCGCCTACATGGTGCCCTCGGCAATCGTTGTGCTGCAAGCACTTCCGCTGACCGTCAACGGCAAACTCGACAAGCGCGCGCTGCCCGCCCCGGAATACCAGGACAGCGAGGACTACCACGCCCCGGCCACCGCGGTCGAGGAGATCCTGTCCGGTATCTACGCCCAGGTGCTCGACGTCGAGCGGGTCGGGCGCGACCAGTCGTTCTTCGACCTCGGCGGCGACTCGCTGTCGGCGATGCGCTTGATCGCCGCCGTCAACGCCGCTCTGGATGCCGGGCTTTCGGTGCGCACTTTGTTCGAGGCGCCGACCGTCGCCGCGCTGGCACCCCGCATCCGGGGCGGCGAGAGCGAACTGCAGCCGTTGACCGCCGTCGCGCAGCGGCCCGACGTGGTCCCACTGTCGTTCTCCCAGAACCGATTGTGGTTCCTCGACCAGCTCCAGGGCGCCTCCCCGGCCTACAACATGGCGGTCGGCCTGCGCATGCAGGGCCCGGTGAACCTCGAAGCCCTCGGCGCCGCACTGGCCGACGTGGTGGACCGCCACGAGTCGCTGCGCACCGTCTTCTCGGCACCCGGTGGGGTGCCGCGCCAGCTGGTAGTGCCCGCCGAGCAGGCCGACTTCGGCTGGGACGTCGTCGATGCCACCGGCTGGACCGAAGCTCAACTGGACGAGGCCATCGACGCGGTGGCCAGTCACCCGTTCGACCTGGCCGCCGAGATCCCCATGCAGTCGCGGTGTTTTCGGGTCAGCGACAACGAGCACGTAGTGGTGTCGGTGGCCCACCACATCGCCGCCGACGGACTGTCCATCGCCCCGCTGGTTCGCGACCTGGGTGTGGCCTACGTCAGCCGGTGCATGGGCCTGCCGCCGTTCTGGTCGGCGTTGCCGGTGCAGTACGTCGATTACACGCTGTGGCAACGCGCCCAGTTCGGCGACCTCGACGACCCCGACAGCCTGATCGCCGGCCAACTCGCCTACTGGCAGAAGGCCCTGGCCGGTATGCCCGAGCGGGTGCAGCTGCCGACCGACCGGCCCTACCCGCCGGTGGCCGACCAGCGCGGCGCCAGCCTCGCCGTCGAGTGGCCCGCCGAACTGCAGGAGCAGATCGCCCGGGTGGCCCGTCAGCACAACGCCACCAGCTTCATGGTCATCCAGGCCGCACTCGCGGTGCTGCTGAGCAAGCTCAGCGCGACTTCGGATGTGGCCGTTGGCTTCCCGATCGGCGGTCGCCGCGACCCCGCACTCGACGACCTGGTCGGTTTCTTCATCAACACGCTGGTGCTGCGGGTCGACGTCACCGGCGACCCCACCGTCGCCGAGCTGCTGGGCCAGGTGCGCGGGCGCAGCCTGGCCGCCTACGAGCACCAGGATGTGCCGTTCGAGGTCGTCGTCGAACGGCTCAACCCCGCCCGGTCGCTGACCCACCACCCGCTCGTCCAGGTGATGCTCTCGTGGCGCAACCTGCCGGCAGAGGCCAGCGACGAGGTCACCATGGCGCTGGGGGATCTGCAGATCACCCAGCTTGCGCTCGACACCCACACCGCGAAGGTCGATCTGGCCTTCTCGCTGGCCGAGCGCTGGACCCGGACGGGTGAGCCCACCGGCATCAGCGGACTGGTGGAGTTCCGCACCGACGTCTTCGACGCCGCCACCATCGAAGCGATGATCGAACGGCTGCAACGGGTGCTGGTCTCGATGACGGCGGACCCGGGCCGACGGCTGTCCTCGGTGGACCCGCTGACCGACACCGAACACGCCCGCCTCGACGAGGTGGGCAACCGCGCGGTGCTCAGCGCGCCCGAACCGCCCGCCAAATCCGTGCCGGAGTTGCTCTCCGAGCAGGTGGCCCGCGCTCCGCACGCTGTAGCGCTGGTCAATGGTGCGGCCTCGATGACCTATCTCGAACTCGACGAGGCCGCAAACAGATTGGCGCACGTGCTATCCGACCGCGGTGTCGGGGCGGGCGCGTGCGTCGGTCTGCTGCTGGAACGGTCGGCGCAGGCCGTCGTCGCCATGCTGGCCGCGCTCAAGACCGGTGCGGTGTACCTGGCGATCGACCCCGCCCTGCCGGAAAGCCGGATCGACTTCATGCTGGCCGATGCCGCGCCGGCCATCGTCATCACCAACGCCGACCTGCGCTCACGACTGGGTGGCGAGCTGGCCGTCATCGACATTGCCGACCCGGCCATCGCCGCCGCGCCGGTCACCGCGCCGCCCGCGCCGGACCCCGGCAACATCGCCTACCTGATCTACACCTCGGGAACCACCGGCACGCCCAAGGGTGTCGCCGTGACCCACCGCAACCTCGCGCACCTGGCCGACTCCACTCCCGAAGCCCTTCCTGCCCAGCAGGTCTGGACCCAGTGCCACTCGTACGCCTTCGACTTCTCGGTGTGGGAGATCTGGGCCGCTCTGCTCGGCGGTGGACGGCTCGTGGTGGTGCCGGACTCGGTCGTCGGTGCGCCCGACGAGTTCCACGACCTGCTGATCCAGACACACGTCAACGTCCTGACCCAGACACCGTCGGCGGTGACCGCGCTGTCCCCGCAGGGCCTGGAGTCGGTCGCCGTGCTGCTCGGCGGTGAAGCGTGCTCGGCCGAAGTGGTCGACCAGTGGGCACCCGGGCGCGTCGTGATCAACGCCTACGGCCCCACCGAAGCCACCGTATACGCCTCGATGAGCGCGCCGGTGACCGTCGGATCAGGTTCTGCCCCAATCGGTTCCCCGGTCTCGACGGCAGCACTGTTCGTCCTCGACGAATGGTTGCGGCCGGTACCGACCGGAGTGGTCGGCGAACTGTACGTAGCCGGGCGCGGGGTGGCCATGGGCTACCTCGGCCGCTGCGGTCTGACCGCCTCGCGGTTCGTGGCCTCGCCGTTCGGGCCCCCCGGCACCCGGATGTACCGGACCGGTGACCTGGTGCGCTGGCGCACCGACGGTCAACTGCAGTACATCGGGCGCGCCGACGAACAGGTCAAGATCCGCGGCTACCGCATCGAGCCCGGCGAGGTTCAGGCCGCGCTGGCGGCACTCGACGGTGTCGAGCAGGCGGTGGTGATCGCCCGTGAGGACCGCGCCGGCGACAAGCGTCTGGTCGGCTATGTAGTCGGCACGGCCGAGCCTGCCAAAGCCCGCGCCGCCCTCGCGGAGCGATTGCCTGCTTACATGGTCCCGGCCGCGGTGGTGGCCATCGACGCACTGCCGCGGACCGTCAACGGAAAGCTCGACACCCGTGCGCTGCCGGCACCGGAGTACCGCGACGGGGAGCACTACCGTGCCCCGTCGACGGCCACCGAGGAAATCCTGGCCGGCATCTTCGCTCAGGTGCTGGGCGTCGACCGGGTCGGGGTGGACGACTCGTTCTTCGACCTCGGTGGCGACTCGCTGTCGGCGATGCGCCTGGTCGCCGCGGTGAACAACGCTGTGGAAACCGGACTTTCGGTGCGCACCCTGTTTGAAGCGCCCAGCGTCGCCCAGTTGGCACCGCGGATCGGCGGCGACTACCAGCGCCTGGACCCGCTGACTGCCGCCGAGCGCCCGGAGGCGATCCCGCTCTCATTCGCCCAGAACCGGCTGTGGGTTATCGATCAGCTGCAAGGGCCCTCACCGATCTACAACATCGCGGTCGCCCTGCGGTTCAGCGGCTATCTCGCCGCCGATGCGTTGGGCGCCGCACTGGCCGATGTGGTGGACCGCCAACAGAGCCTGCGCACCTTGTTCCCCGCTGCCGACGGCGTACCGCACCAGGTGGTGGTGCCCGCCGGGCAGAGCGACTTCGGCTGGGACGTTATCGACGCGGCCGGCTGGCGCGACGCCGAACTGGAGCAGGCCATCGAGGCCGTTGCGGGCCACGCCTTCGACCTGGCCGCTGAAATCCCGTTGCAGGCCAGGCTGTTCCGCCGTGCCGACGACGACCATGTGCTGGTGGCCGTGGTCCACCACATCGCCGCCGACGGCGCCTCGATCGCCCCGCTGGTCTCCGATTTGGGGTTTGCCTACGCCGCGCGGACCGTCGGGCAGGCGCCCGGCTGGGCCGACCTGGCCGTCCAGTACGTGGATTACACGCTGTGGCAGCGCGCGCAGTTGGGCGATCTGTCCGACAGCGACAGCCGCATCGCCGCGCAACTGGGGTACTGGGACGATGCGCTGGCCGGTATGCCCGAGCATCTGCAACTGCCCACCGACCGGCCCTACCCGCCGGCTGCCGACTACCGCGGCGCGAGTGTGGGCGTTGACTGGCCGGCGCAACTCCAGCAACAGATCACCCGGGTGGCCCGTGAGCACAACGCGACCAGCTTCATGGTGGTCCAAGCCGCGCTGTCGGTGCTGCTGTCCAAGCTGAGCGCGAGTTCGGATGTGGCCGTTGGCTTCCCGATCGCCGGGCGCGGTGACGCCGCGCTCGACGAGCTGGTGGGCTTCTTCGTCAACACCTTGGTGCTGCGCGTCGACCTGGCCGGTGACCCTACCGTTGAGGATGTACTCGGGCAGGTGCGCCGGCGCAGTCTGGCCGCTTACGAGCACCAGGACGTGCCTTTCGAGGTGTTGGTGGAGCGGCTGAACCCGACCCGCAGCCTGACCCATCACCCGCTGGTGCAGGTGCTGCTGTCCTGGCAGAACTTCGCCTGGCAGAACAGCAATGCCGCTGGGCTGAGTCTCGGTGACCTGGAGGTCACCCCGCTTCCGGTCGACACCCACACCGCTCGCATGGACCTGTCGTTCACGCTGGCCGAGCGCTGGGACGACGGCGGCAAACCGGCCGGCATCGGTGGCGCGGTGGAGTTCCGCACCGACGTGTTCGACGCCGACACCATCGAAGGTCTCGTCGAACGCCTGGAACGGGTCCTGGTGGCGATGACCGCCGACCCGGCCCGACGGCTGTCCTCGATCGACGTGCGTGACTCCGAAGAAATTGCCCGCCTGGATGATTGGGGAAACCGGCGGGCGCTGGCCGCTCCGGTCGACCGGCCCGTCTCGATTGCGGACCTGTTCGACGCGCAGGTCGCCCAGACCCCGGATGCGATGGCGGTGAGCGGCGAGGGTGCGGCACTGAGCTACTCGGAACTCGACGCCGCGGCCACCCGGCTGGCGCACGTCCTCGTCGACCGCGGGGTGGGCCCCGGGCAGCGAGTGGCGCTGCTGCTGCCGCGCACCGTGCAGGCGGTCGTCGCCATGGTCGCGGTGGTCAAGACCGGGGCGACCTACGTTCCGATCGATCCGGCGGTGCCGGCGGCGCGGATGAACTTCGTCCTGGACGACTCCGCACCGATCGCCGCCGTCACGATCACCGAACTCACCGACCGGCTCGCCGGCCGCGACCTCTCCGTCGTCGACCTCGACGTCGTCGACACCACATCCACCGGTGCGGCTGCACTTCCCGGCCCACGCCCCGACGACATCGCCTACATCATCTACACGTCGGGAACCACCGGAACCCCCAAGGGTGTGGCCATTCCGCACCGCAACGTGACCCGGCTGCTGAACACCCTCGACAACGACATGGGCCTGCCCGGACACGTGTGGTCGCAATGCCATTCGCTGGCTTTCGACTTCTCGGTGTGGGAGATCTGGGGCGCGCTGCTCTACGGCGGCCGGGTGGTCGTCGTGCCCGACGCGGTCGTCCGCTCGCCGGAAGATCTGCTGGCGCTGCTGGTCTCCGAAAAGGTCACCGTCCTGAGCCAGACACCGTCGGCCTTCTACGCGCTGCAGGCCGCCGAGGCGCTGGCGCCCGAGCTGGGGCGCCAACTGTCTCTGGAAGCCGTGGTGTACGGCGGTGAAGCCCTTGAACCGCAACGTCTTGCGGGCTGGCTCGCCAACCACCCGGTCAAGCCGCGCCTGCTGAACCTCTACGGCATCACCGAGACGACGGTGCACGCCTCGTTCCGGGAGATCACCGCCGCCGACGTCGACAGCGTGGCCAGCCCGATCGGCGTACCGCTGTCGCACCTGGGCTTCTTCGTCCTGGATCCCTCCCTGCAACCGGTGCCGCTCGGCGTGGTGGGGGAGCTGTACGTGGCCGGCGCCGGTCTGGCGGCCGGCTATGTCGGGCGCCCCGGGTTGAGCGCGACACGATTCGTGGCGTGCCCCTTCGGTGCGCCCGGTGAGCGGATGTATCGCACCGGCGACCTGATGTGGTGGGGTCCCGACGGCCAGTTGCGCTATGTCGGGCGGGCCGACGAGCAGGTCAAGATCCGCGGCTACCGCATCGAACTCGGCGAAATCCAGGCCGCGCTGGCCGCGCTGGACGGCGTCAGCCAGGCCGCGGTGATCGTCCGCGAGGACCGTCCCGGCGACAAGCGGCTCGTGGGTTATGTCGTGGGCGACGCCGATCCCGCGGCGCTGCGGGCCGTCCTGTCGGAGCGGTTGCCGTCCTACATGGTGCCGACCGCCATCGTGGCGCTGCCGGCATTGCCGCTGACCGTCAACGGCAAGCTGGACACCAAGGCCCTGCCCGCACCGGAGTACAGCGACGACCAGTCCTACCGTGCCCCGGCCGATGCGGTCGAGGAGATCCTGGCCGACATCTATGCCCAGGTGCTCGGGCTCGACCGGGTCGGCGTCGACGACTCGTTCTTCGAACTCGGCGGCGACAGCATCCTGTCGATGCAGGTGGTCGCCCGCGCCCGCGCCGCGGGACTGGTGTTCCGGCCGCGTGACATCTTCGTCGAGCAGACCGTGGCCCGGCTGGCGCGGGTGGCCGCCGTGGCCGTCGACGACGGGGAAGCGGTCGACGAAGGCGTCGGAACCGTTGTCGCGACGCCGATCATCTCGTGGCTCAACAGCGTCGAGGGCCCGATCGACCAGTTCAACCAGACCCTCGTGGTGCAGGCTCCGGTCGCCGTCACCGAGGACGACGTGGTGACGGTGCTGCAGGCCCTGCTCGATCGCCACGCCATGTTGCGGCTGCGGGTCGCCGACGACGGCGCAGGCGGGTGGACGCTGACCGTGCCCGAGCCGGGAACGGTGGACGCGCGCTTGTGTGTTCACACCGTCGACGTGGTCACCGACGAGGCGGTCGTCGCAGCGCGCTCGCGGCTCGACCCGGCCGCGGGGGTGATGCTCAGCGCCCTGTGGGAGCCCTCGACCGGTCACCTGGTGGCGATCATCCACCACCTTGCCGTCGATGGCGTGTCCTGGCGAATCCTGTTGGAGGACATCAACCTCGCCTGGGCACAGCTGCACGGTGGGCGGCCGGTGAGCTTGCCGCCGGCGCGGACGTCGTTCCAGCGGTGGGCCACCCTGCTCAGCGAGCATGCGCATCGCCCCGAGGTGGTGCGGCAACTCGACACCTGGCGACAGATCGCCGAGATCCCCGCGGCGTTGCCTGCGGTGCAACCCGAGATCGACACCTACGCCAGCGCCGGCAGCCTCTCGGCGGACCTCGACGTGACGACAACCCGGATGCTTCTCGGGGAGGTTCCGGCGGCGTTCCATGCCGGAATCCACGAGATCCTGTTGATCGCATTCGCCTTGGCGGTAGCCGAATTTGGCGCGGCAGGTGGCGGGCCGGTGGCCATCGACGTCGAAGGTCACGGCCGCGACGAGGAATTGGCCCGCGACGTCGACCTGTCCCGGACCGTCGGCTGGTTCACCACCAAGTATCCGGTGGCAGTCAACGTCGGCGGCCTCGACTGGGCCCAGATAACCTCCGGCGGAGCGGCTTTGGGTGCGCTGGTCAAAGACGCCAAGGAACAGCTGCGGGCGCTGCCCGACGGGCTGACCTACGGCCTGCTGCGTTACCTCAACGACGACGTCGACCTGGGCGGAGCCGACCCGGCCATCGGGTTCAACTATCTCGGCCGCCTCGGCGGCGCCGAGGCGTCCGGGGACATCTGGGAGATCCGCCAGGACGGCGGGCCTGCCGCCGGTATCGCGGCAGCCATCCCGATGCCGCTCATGCACACCGTGGAGCTCAACGCCGGCACCGTCGACACCGGCTTCGGCCCGCAACTGCGGGCCGGCTGGACCTGGGCCCCTTCGGTTTTGGACGACGCGCAGGTCGGCCGCCTGAGTCGCTTGTGGTTCGATGCGCTGGCCGGGATCTGCGCGCACGTGCGTGGCGGTGGCGGCGGCCTGACCCCGTCGGATATCGCCCCGGCTCGCCTGAACCAGAGCCAGATCGACCAACTCTGCACCACCTACCGGGTCAGCGACATCCTGCCGTTGACACCGCTGCAGCAGGGCCTGCTCTTCCACGCCGGCACCGGCGGCGGAGCCGCCGACGTCTACGCGGTGCAGCTGAGCGTCACGTTGAGCGGGCGCCTCGACCAGTACCGCCTGCGCGAGGCCGTGCGCGCCGCCGTGGGCCGCCACCCCAACGTGATGGCGCGGTTCTGCTCACAGTTCGACGAGCCGGTGCAGGTGATCCCGGCCGACCCGGAGGTGCCGTGGCGGTATGTCGAACTCGACACCGCCGCAGGCGATCTGGACGAGCAGATCGAGCGGGTCTGCGCCGCCGAGCGTGCGGCGGTCTACGACCTGGCCGGGCAACCGGCACTGCGCGTGGCACTCATCCGGGTTGCGGATGACACCCATCGCTGTGTGGTGACCAACCACCACATCCTGCTCGACGGTTGGTCACTGCCCATCCTGTTGCAGGAGATCTTCGCCGGCTACTACGGCCAGCGGCTACCCACCCCTGTGCCGTACCGCCGCTTCGTGGACTGGCGCAACAGCCGCGATCGTGACGCCGCCCGTGCGGCCTGGCGCCAGGCGTTCAACGGCTTCGACGCCCCCACCCTGATCGGCCCTGCCGATCCACTGGGTGCCGCCCCGCGAAATGTGGCCTCGCTCAAGGTGCCCGAACACAGCACCAAGGCGCTCGGTGAGTTGGCTCGCTCGCACCACACCACCGTCAGCACCGTGCTGCAGGCGGTCTTCGCGCAGGTCTTGATGTCGCTGACCGGTCAGCGCGACGTCGCCTTCGGTGCGGTGGTGTCGGGCCGGCCCGTCGAGGTCGCCGGTGCCGAGCAGATGGTCGGCCTACTGATCAACACGGTGCCGGTGCGGGCGACGATCACCGCTGAGACCACCGCTGCGGACCTGCTGGACCAACTACACGGCGCGCACAACCACACCTTCGAACACGAGCACCTCGCTCTGGGTGAGATCCATCGCGCCACCGGGCACCGGCAACTGTTCGACACGGTCTTCGTCTACGAGAACTACCCGACCGATGCGGCGTCGATGTCGGGGGCCGACGGATTGACGATCACCGATGTCAGCGCCCGCGACCACTACCACTACCCGCTGGCGATCCAGGCCGTGCCCGGGGCAGAACTGGACCTGCGCTTCCAGTACAGCACCGACGTCTTCGACCCGGCCGCGATCGAGACGCTGATCGAGCGATTCAGGCGCGTGCTGTCGGCCATGATCACCGATCCCAGCCAGCCGCTGGCAGTCGAAATCCCAGACGCCCAAGCGGTTTCGGCCCCGCACGCCCACCACAGCATCGGCGGTGAGCACAGCCCGGGCACACTCGTGGAGCAGATCCTGGCCGACATCTACGCCCAGACGCTGGGCATCGAGACTGTCGGTGTGGACGACTCATTCTTCGATCTCGGCGGAGATTCGCTGTCCGCGATGCGTGCGGTGGCGGCCGTCAACGCCGCGCTGGGCACCGCACTGGCGGCGACCACTCTCGTGGAGGCACCGTCGGTGCGCGCCCTCAGTCTGCGACTGGGTGAACCGGCCAACCCGCAGGCAGAGGTCTCTGCAAGCGAGCTGTAGGGGTTACGCCGGCTGGTTGCGAGCCGCGCTGTACCACCGGGTTACGTCATAGCCGGCGTCGTAGCGGGCCAGCCACTCGGCGGCCAGGGCGGGCAGCTTCTGGTGGGCTGGGTTGTGGCCGGGAATCTGGCTGCGTGCAACTCCGTAGAGGGCGGCCAGCAGCTCACGCCGGCGGACGTTCGGGTAGGGCTTGCCGAA
This sequence comes from Mycobacterium sp. NBC_00419, assembly GCF_036023875.1. Lineage (NCBI taxonomy): Bacteria > Bacillati > Actinomycetota > Actinomycetes > Mycobacteriales > Mycobacteriaceae > Mycobacterium > Mycobacterium sp. NBC_00419. The sequence goes on along the minus strand of NZ_CP107931.1, from coordinate 1,294,887 downwards.
CGGCCCGTACTTGGGCGGTGCAAAGGACGGATATTTCTGCAGGGTTGGAAAGCGCTGTGAGAGAGTCATTCTCCAGCGATTGCCCCCGAACATCGAACCGGCGTCGACCCGTCGTACCTCGGTGGGGATGTGCCGGTTGAAACTCTCGGCCATCGCGACCATGACCGACTCGGCGTGCGTGAACACCGACGGCGCCACCCGCATGCGGTACCACGGGTTGTCGACCACGGCGTTGTAGATCATCAACGCCGAACTGCGGTGCTCAACTTCTTCGACGAAGTGCCACACGAACAGTGAGGCGACGCGATCGTCGCCGGGGGCGAACAGGGTATCGGCGTTGTCGAGCATCAGCTTGAACGACGGGGTGAAGGTGGCTTCCAGATCGGCGATGTAGGCCAGCCGGTAATTCAGCGGCTTGCTGGCGGTGAGCTGGTCATAGGCCGCCATCACCTCGTCGAGGGTCTCTTTGAGTTCGGGGTGAGTCTTGATGAGGCCCTTGGCATGCTGGCGGTGCGCCAGACTGTGCTGGGCCTCCTGGCGGACGAAGGCCTGGGCTTCCTCGGCGACGGCGGGGTCGGTGATCAGGGGCATGGCCTCGGTGACCGCGGCAGTGATCATCTTCTCGACCGCGAGGAAGAAGAACGACAGTCCGTTGGTGGCACAGGAGAAAGCCGGGTCAGACGGGTTCCACAGGAACGGAACCTCAGCGTCGGCGAAGCCGAACCGCAGTTTGCGGGTATGCAGGTGCGTCATCGTGACTGTCCGCGCAGACCGATCACCACATCCCCGGTACCAGGCGATAGCGAACCGTCTGCGTGTACTCGAGGTATCCGTCGAGTTCCGCGCGGAGCAGCTTCTCCTCGTCGCGAATGCGCACGGCCAGCACCAGCAGGCCCGGCACCACCAGCAGCAGCCCCCAGTAGGAACCGAGCGCGAGCGGGATGCCGGTCATCATGATCACGTTGCCGGTGTACATAGGGTGACGCACCAGCCCGTACAGGCCGGTGGATGCCAGTTTCTGTCCCGCCTCGACCCGCACGGTGGAGGCGGCGTAATTGTTCTGCATCACCACGAGCATCGGTGCGGCAAGGCCCACGGCCACCAGCACGTTGCCGATCACCGAGACCGCCGACGGCACATGCGACCACCCGAAGCGGTGATCGAGCGCGCTGACGACGAGCATGGTCGCCAGCGACAGCCACAGCCCGCCCATGACGCGCTTCTGCACGCTGCGGGGTTCAGCCGCCGGGCCGCCGGTCATCCGGCGCTGCAGTGCTTCCGGGTTGGCGCGAAGCAGATAGATGCTCGAGGTCCATGTCGTGACGGCGAAGACCGCCAGCAGAAGCCATGCCTGCCAGTAATCGGTCGTGCCTGCCGTCACAAACACGATCAAGCCGAACACAACAGGCTCGGTGAGCCCGTTTATCAACAGCTTGAGAACGGTTTGCACCGCCCCTCCTTACGGGTTCGTCCGGACTGATGCGCTCAAAACACACGTCATGCGCCGAACAGCGGTCACCGCGACTTGCGATCCTTGAGACCTCAAGCCGGCAGCCACGACTGCGGCGCAGACTAGAAAATACCGGCGTCCAGCCACGGATGTGCGCGTATTGGAGATTTGGCGCAGGGTGTCAATATGGTGGGCGGCACCCCGGCGCCGCCCAGCTCTCAGTGCATCTGAAGGCGGCGCGCCCTGGTCTTCGTGCATGACTTGGTGGCCATCAGTTGCATGATCGACGCGATCACCTGACGGCCTACCGACGACTGGTATTCACGCAGGTACTCGACCCGTAGCGGGTCGTCGTCGGCCAACTGATGCGTCAGCGGATGTGGGGTCTTCCACACCGCGTCCTGTGCCGCCTCACCCACGGCAACTTGGAAATCGAACTCGTCCATTCTTGCCCCCCATCCCGCGCCTGAAAGACGCGGTATCGGCAATTGTGCGGCAGGAAATTCATGATCGCAACGTTAGTTGGACTTTTGTAACTTTTGTTCGCATATATGAATACGGAAACAATCGCTGAGTAAGGGTGCAATTACCGGAACTGACTAACTGTCGGCTAATGGAGGATTCGACCGTAACCAGTGGTCAGGGCGCGATCGGGCCCGCTGGGGAACCTCACACGGTATGCGCGGGAGCCAACTTTTCGAACAGCAGATCCGCCAGACCGCGCACGGTGCCTGCCGCGAGGTCACCGGCTGTCAGGCGCACTCCCGTCTCGGCCTCGATGCGGGTACGCAATTCCAGAGCCCCGAGCGAGTCCACGCCGTATTCGGACAGCGGCCGGTCGGGGTCGACACTGCGCCGCAGGATCAGACTGATCTGGTCGGAGATCAGGCGGCGCAATCGGGTGGGCCATTCATCGCGCGGCAGCTCGCTGAGTTCGGCGCGCAGTTTGCTTGTCCCCGAGGCGTTTTCTCCGATCGAACGGAATGCTTCGGCGAACGGGCTGCGTTGCGCGAACGCGGTCAACCAGCCGGCTCCGATGACCGGGGCGTAGCCGGTGTAGTCGCGGTTGTGGCGCAATAACGCCTCGAACGCGTAGGCGCCCTCATCGGGGGCGATGGCAGCGCCGGCGCCTTCGGCGAACTCCGTGGCCCGCCCGATCTGGCCCCAGGCGCCCCAGGCGATCGAGGTGGCGGGTAGGCCGTTGGCCCGGCGCCACCGGGTGAAGGCGTCCAGCCAGCTGTTGGCCGCCGAGTACGCGCCCTGCCCCGGCGAGCCGACCAGCGCCGCCGCCGAGGAGAACGAGCAGAACCAGTCCAGCTGCTCGGGTGCCTGTTCCAGGGCCCGATGCAGGTGCCATGCGCCGAACACCTTCGGTGCCCAGTCCCGTTCGACGAGGTCGTCGGTGATGTTGGCCAAGGTGGCATCCTCGACCACCGCGGCGGCATGCAGAACGCCGCGCACCGGCAGGCCGGTCGCCGTCGCGGTGGCCACCAGCTGTTGCGCGGTGCCCGCCTCGGCGATGTCACCACACAGCACCACGACGTCGCTGCCCATCGCCCGGATGAGTTCGATGGTCTCCAGCGCCTTGAGCGTCGGCTGTGAGCGTGAACTGAGCACGATCCGGCCGGCCCCCGAGGCCGCCATCTTCTCGGCGAGGAACAAGCCGAGACCGCCGAGGCCGCCGGTGACGATGTAGGCGCCGTCGCCGCGGAAGGGGCGGGCCTGCTGCGGCGGCACCACGACGTCGCGCTGCCCGGTGCGGGGGACGTCGAGCAGCAGCTTGCCGGTGTGCTGGGCAGCGCTCATGACCCGGATCGCGGTGGCGGCGTCGGCCAGCGGGTAGTCGGTGTGCTTGGCCGGTGGCAGATCGCCGTCGGCGGTGAGCTGGTACACCGTGCGCAACAGCTCGCCGACGCGCTGCGGATGGGTCAGCGACATCAGTGCGAGGTCGACGTAGAAGAACGTGAGGTTGTGCCGGAACGGGAACAGCCCCAGCCGGGTGTTGCCGTAGACATCGCGCTTACCGATCTCGACGAACCGCCCGCCGGTGGCCAGCAGCTCCAGCCCGGCCCGCTGGGCGGCGCCGGTGAGCGAGTTGAGCACGATGTCGACACCGTAGCCGTCGGTGTCGCTGCGGATCTGCTCGGCGAAGTCGGTGCTGCGCGAGTCGTAGACATGCTTGATTCCCATGTCGCGCAACATCTGTCGGCGATCTTCACTGCCGGCGGTGGCGAAGATCTCGGCTCCGGCGGCACGGGCGACGCCGATCGCGGCCTGTCCGACGCCGCCGGTGGCGGAGTGAATCAGGACCTTGTCCCCGGCAGTGATGCGGGCCTGATCGTGCAGGCCGTACCAGGCGGTGGCGGCGGCCGTCGCCACCGCGACGGCCTGATGGTCGGTCAGCTCTGGCGACAAGGTGGCCGCCAGGCGGGCGTCACATGTGACGAACGTGCCCCAGCAGCCGTGCCGGGAGAAGCCGCCCACACGGTCGCCGACGCGGTGCTCGGTCACGTCGGGCCCGACAGCGGTGACCACTCCGGCGAAGTCCATACCCAACTCCGGCAGGTTCCCGTCGAGGGCGGGGAACAGGCCCATCGCGACCAGGACGTCGGCGAAGTTGATGCTGGAGACGGTGACGGCGACTTCGATCTGTCCCGGCCCGGGCGCAATCCGTTCGCAGGAAACCAATTCCAGCGTCTCCAGGTCGCCGGGGGTGCGGATCTGCAGCCGCATCCCGTCGTGCTCGTAGGAGCCGGCCGTGGTGTACCGATCCTCCGGGCGCAGCGGCGTCGGGCTCAGGCGTGCGGTGTACCACTCGCCGTTGCGCCATGCGGTCTCGTCCTCATCGGACCCGCTGAGCAGCTGCCGGACGAGGTTCTCGGCATCGATGCTCTCGTCGACGTCGATCTGTGTGGTGGTCAGGTGCGGATGTTCGGCGGCGATCACCCGGATCAATCCGCGAAGGCCGCCCTGCTCGAGGTTGGCCACATCCCCGGCCGCGACGGTCTGGGCGGCGCGGGTCACCACGAACAGGTTCGGCACCTGCCCGGAGGTCTGAGCCAATTCCCGTACGACGCGCACCAGGTGCTGGACCTGCTGCAGGCCCAGCTGTGGCGCGTCATCGTCGGAGCCGTCCGATCTCGGCTCGGTGAGAATGACCGCGCCGCTCAACTGCTCGCCACGCAGGCTCTCGGCGAGCTCGCCGGCGATGGCGCTGTGATCAGCGCGAGGCGTCCACGACATCGTGGTGTGCTGTGCACCATGGCTTTTCAGCGCATCGGCCAGTTCGGTGGACAGCGTGTCGGCCGCCGCGGTGTCAATCAGCAGCCAGCTGCCGGCCGCGGGCTCGGACACCTCGGGTAGTTGGCGCGGCTGCCATTCGACGGTCAGCAACCGATCACCGAGCACCCGATCCTGCTGGGCGATCTCGGATGTTCCGGTACCGCAGCGCAGACCCTCCACGCGCAGCAGGACGGCGCCGTTCTTGTCGAGCACGTCGATGTCGGCTTCGATGCCCGCGGCGTCGACGTTGGTCACCCGCGTGTAGCAGTAGTGGGCACCACGGGTGGAGGCATACGTCCGCAGCCGGTGCGCCCCCAAGGGCAGGGCCAGGGTGTTGTCGCCGAGGCCCTGAACCTGTGGGCTGGCCACCACGGACTGGAAGCAGGCATCCAGCAGGGCCGGGTGGACGCCGTAAGCGCCTTGCTGCGAACGGATCTGGCTGGGCAGCGTCACCTCGGCCAGCACCGTTCCGCCGGCCTGGTCTCCGGTGCGCACCACAGCCAATCCCGCGAACGCCGGGCCGTACTGGACGCCGAGCTGATCCAGCCCGGCGCGCACCTCGTCGCCCTCGGTCGAATCCGGGTGAGCGGCAAGCAATGCGGCGATGTCGTAGTCCGCCGGCGCCTGATCGCCGTCGGCGGCGTGCAGTACCGCGGCGGCCTGTCGGGTCAGCGTGCCGCCCTGGTCGGACTCCACGACGAACTCCAGAATGCCGGGGGCGGACACCGTGGTCGACGCTCCGACGGAGGTGTGCTCGTCGAGCAGCAGTGCCTGCTCGAAGCTGATATCGCGCACCTCGGCCGCATCACCGAGCACGGTGTGGGCAGCGGCCAGCGCCATCTCGCAATAGGCCGCCCCGGGCAACACCGCCACATTGCGGATCTGGTGCTCGCCGAGCCAGGGGTGTGCGGACGTACCGATCTCGGCGTGCCACACGTGGCGCTCCGGCTCCTCCTGCAGACGCACGTGCGGCCCGAGCAGTGGGTGCACCGACACGGTGTGTCCGCCGTGCGACGACGCGTCCTGGCCGTCGTGGCTCAACCACAGCCGGCGATGGGTCCAGGTGGGCAGCGGGGCGTCCACCAGCGACCCGGTGGGGTAGGGCACGGCGAAGTCGATCGCCGCACCGGCGCTGTGCAGATCGGCGAGGAACCCGCGAAGTCCTTGCGGGAGTTCCTGTTCCCGGCGCACGGCAGCCAGGGTGGCCAGGGGAACGTCCAGGCTGTCGGCGGTCTGCTCGACGGCATGGGTGAGCAGCGGGTGCGGGGCCAACTCGGCGAAGACCCGGTAACCGTCCTCCAGGGCGGCACGTACCGCGGCGGCGAAACGTACCGTCCGGCGCAGATTGTTGACCCAGTACTTGGCGTCGCAGATCGGGTCCTCGCGCGGGTCGAAGCCCGTCGCCGAATAGAACGGGATCTGTGGCGTCATCGGTGTGATGTCGGCGAGCACCTTGGCCAGCTCGTCGAGGATCGGATCGACCTGTGGCGAATGCGAGGCGACATCGACGGCCACCTGCCGGGCCATCACGTCGCGCTCCTCCCACGCCGCGATGAGTTCCTTGACCGTGTCGGTGGCACCGCCGACCACGGTGGATTGCGGCGAGGCCACCACGGCCACCACGACATCCTTGATCCCACGCATGGTGAGTTCGGAAAGTACTTGTTTGGCAGGCAGTTCCACCGATCCCATCGCACCGGACCCGGCGATGGTGGCCATCAGCTTGGAGCGCCGGCAGATGACCCGTACGCCGTCCTCCAATGACAGTGCACCTGCCACCACCGCGGCCGCCGTCTCGCCCATGGAATGGCCGATCACCGCGCCCGGGCGGACACCGTGTGCCTTCATCGCCGCGGCCAACGCCACCTGCATGGCGAACAGGCTCGGCTGCACCCTGTCGATGCCGGTGACGACGTCCGGCGCCGACAGCGCCTCGGTGACGGAGAATCCCGACTCTGCTGCGATCAACGGCTCGAGTTGCGCGATGGTTGCGGCGAAAACCGGTTCCCTGTCCAGCAATTCGGCGCCCATTCGCGCCCACTGGGAGCCCTGCCCGGAGAACACCCACACCGGTCCGCGGTCGTCACGTCCGACCGCGGGTTGATACGGGGTGTCGTCGTCGGCCACGTTACGTAGCGCGTCGGCAACGTCCTGGCGGGTGCGTCCGATGACCGCGGTGCGCACCGGGCGGTGCGCGCGCCGGCGGGCCAGCGTGTACGCCAGATCCGGCAGCGTCACATCCTCGTGGGTGTGTACCCAATCAGCCAAATGGCCTGCGGTACGGCGCAACTCGTCGGCCGAGGTGGCCGACAGCGCGAACAACAGCGGTGCCGCCGGGTCCGTCGCCGCCGGTGCAGGCGTGAGGTCGGGCGCCTGCTCGAGGATCGCGTGGACGTTGGTCCCCGACACGCCGTAGGACGACACCGCAGCGCGGCGCGGATGTGCACCGCTGCTCGGCCACTGCGTATTCTCTTGTGGCACAAACAATTGCGTGTCGATGCGCGCGAGATCGTCGGGGAGGCGGTTGAAGTGCAGATTCCGGGGAATCACGCCGTGCTGCAGCGCCAGCACTGTCTTCATCAGGCCGAGGATGCCTGAGGCGGATTGCGCGTGGCCGAAATTGGTTTTGGCCGATGCCAGCGCGCACGGCCCGTCGGCGCCGTACACCTGGCTCAGACTGCTGAACTCGATGGGATCACCCACCGGTGTGCCGGGTCCGTGCGCCTCGATCATGCCGATACCGGCGGCGTCCACCCCGGCGGTGCGCAGCGCTGTCCGGTACAGGTCGGCCTGCGCGGTCGCCGACGGGGTGGAGATGTTGACGGTGTGACCGTCCTGGTTGGCGGCCGTGCCCCGGATCACCGCGAGGATGCGGTCGCCGTCGCGCAGCGCGTCGGGCAGTCGCTTGAGCAGGACCACGCCGGTGGCCTCGCCGCAGACATAACCGTCGGCGGCGGCGTCGAACGCGCGGCAGCGTCCGGTGGGGGACAGGTGGCTCTGTGCCGTTCCGGCGACGTACTTGCGCGGTTCGAGGAGGACGAAGGACGCCCCTGCCAGGGCAAGGTCGCTTTCCCCGTCGTTGAGGCTGCGGCACCCCATGTGCACCGCGAACAGGCCCGACGAGCAGGCGGTGTCGAGGGTCAGCGCGGGGCCGTGCACGCCGAGTGTGTAGGAGATCCGCCCGGAGGCCATGGCCAGCGTGCTGCCCTCAAAGCCGTACGGGCCTTCCATCTCCTCGGAGTCGGCGTTGACCAGCTGGTAGTCGAGGTGGGTCAACCCCATGAACACCCCGGTCAACGAGTCGCGAATCGCCGCGGGTGTCAGGCCGGCGTGCTCCATCGCCTCCCACGACGTCTCCAGCAGGAGGCGGTGCTGCGGGTCGAGTGCGGCGGCTTCCCGGTCGTTGATCCCGAAGAACTCGGCATCGAAGCCGGCGACGTCGTCGAGGAATGCGCCCCATTTGGACACCGTGCGTCCGGGCACCCCTGGTTCGGGGTCGTAGTACTCGTCGACATCCCAGCGTTCGCGGGGAATCTCGGTGACGAGATCCTCGCCTGCCAGCAACGCCTCCCAGAGTTGCTCCGGAGAGGTGATGCCGCCGGGCAGCCGGCAGGCCATGCCGACGACAGCAACCGGGGTGGTGGGCGAGGTGGTCATCGTGGGAGGGGGATTCGCGCAAGCCGAGCGGTCTGCCCGATCATCGATCGCACCGAGTGGAACCATCCCATCTGATTGACTCGCTCCGACACCTCGTTGACCAGCCAGAATGCTGTGTGTGGTCGGTTGGCGCCGTGCCCATGTCAGGCGTCGGTCGACGCACGATGACGTGCCGCGATGGCAGGGCGAAGTTATTATGCAGCCCACCTACATGTTGGTAAAGCGTTTCGCAGCTTAACCAGTTGTGGGTTAGCTACTAGTTGTTCGGATTCTGTACCGCTACCTCTTTATCTCCGACCTAACAGGAATTGACGGGGTCGTCTGCGCTAGCCTGTGGTCCGTGACACAGGCGGTTGAAACCTCGTTTCCGGCGTTGCTGCGCGAGCGTGCGCTGCTGCAGCCCGACGACACGGCATTGACGTTTGTCGACTACGACAAGGACTGGGCGGGTGTCCCGGAGAGCCTGACGTGGCCGCAGTTGTATCGGCGGGCGCTCAACGTGGCCCGCGAGCTCAGCCACTGCTCGTCACCCGGGGATCGGGCGATGATCGTCGCGCCCCAGGGCCTGGAATACATCGTCGCGTTCTTGGGCTGCCTGCAGGCCGGATTGATCCCCGCTCCACTGGCGGTCCCGTTCGGCGGCGTCGCCGACGAGCGCGTCGACTCGGTGCTGCGTGACGCGGTGCCTGCCGCGGTCCTGACCACCTCCTCGGTGGTCGCCGATGTGGTCCGCAGCCTGACCCCGCCCGCAGGACAGCCCGCGCCTGCGGTCATCGAGGTGGACCGGCTGGACCTGGACGCCCAAGTGCGGTCGGACTCCGACGACGGCGATTTCCACGGCTTCGAGGGCCCGGCGTATCTGCAGTACACCTCCGGGTCGACCCGGTCGCCTGCCGGCGTGATGATCTCCTACAAGAACGTGCTGACCAATCTTCAGCAGATCTGCACCGACTTCCTGGCCGACGGCGGGGTGGTGGCCCCGCCGACCATCGTGTCGTGGCTGCCCTTCTATCACGACCTGGGTCTGCTGATGGGAATCTGCACGCCCGTCGTCGCGGGCTTCCCGACGGTGCTGACCAGCCCCGTGTCGTTCCTGCAGCGGCCGGCCCGCTGGATGCACCTGGCCGGCGGCCATCCCCGCGCCTTCACCTCGGCGCCGAACTTCGCCTTCGACGTGGCGGCCCGCAAGATCTCCGACGACGACATGGCCGGGGTGGACCTCAGCGAGATCCTGCTCATCCAGAGCGGTGCCGAACGGGTGCAGCCGGCCACGGTCAAGCGCTTCATGGACAGGTTCACCCGGTTCGGGTTGCACGACAACGTGATTCAGCCTTCCTACGGGCTCGCCGAGGCGACGCTCTACGTGGCGACGCCGAATCCCGCGAAGGCTCCGACCGTGGTGAATTTCGACTCCGAGGTGCTGGCGAGCGGGCAGGCCAAGCGCTCGGAGGCGGGCACTCCGTTGGTCAGCTACGGCTCGCAGCGCTCGGCGCTGTCGCCGCTGGTGCGGGTGGTCGACCATGAGACCAGTACCGAATGCGCACCGGGCGAGCTCGGCGAGATCTGGGTGCACGGTGACAACGTCGCCGCAGGCTACTGGGAGAAGCCAGAGGAGACGGCGCGCACCTTCGGTGCGACGCTCGTCGGGGCGACGGGGGACACCCCCGAGACCGGGTGGCTGCGGACCGGGGATCGTGGCTTCTTCTCCGACGGCGACCTGTTCGTCGTCGGCCGCATCAAGGATCTTCTGATCATCTACGGCCAGAACCACGCCCCCGACGACATCGAGGCGACGGTTCAGGACATCACCCGCGGCCGGGTCGCGGCGATCGCCGTCACCGACGACGGCGAGGAGAAGGCCGTCGTCGTCATGGAGGTCCGCAAGCGCGGCAACTCCGAGGCCGAGATCGCGGAGAACCTCGCCGCCGTCAAACGGGAAGTCACCGCGGCGATTTCGAATTCACACCGCCTCGCGGTCGCGGATCTCGTTCTGGTGGACCAGGGTTCGATTCCGGTGACGACCAGCGGCAAGGTCAGGCGTTCGCTGTGCGTCGAGCATTACCAGCGCGACCAGTTCGCCCGGTTGGACGGCTAGACCGCCTGAAACCGGCTGCGGGCTAGGCGGTGCCGGTGGTGCCGTCTGATCCGGTCGAGCCGGTTCCGGCGAGGCCGGTTCCGGCTGAGCCGCCGATCCCGGCGACCGCGTTCGCGATGAGTAGTGCGAAGGCACTGCCGCCGACGCCGCCGCCACCGCCGGTTGAACCGGTGCCCGTGGCGCCGCCTCCGGTGCCACCGTCGCCGCCGAACGCCACCCCGCCGACAAGGTTGTAGGCGGTGCCGCCCTGGCCGCCGGACCCGCCCGTCGTGCCGCCCGTGCCGCCCTGGCCGCCGGCGCCGCCGATCGCATTGCCCGCGGTGCCGAAGAGGTAGTACCCCATGACCGCCATACCGCCCTGGCCGCCGGAACCGCCTGTGACAGTGCCGATTCCGCCGGTCCCGCCGGCGCCGCCGATGACGTTTCCGTAGCCGATGGAAATTGCGGCACCACCGGTTCCGCCGTTGCCGCCGATGACGCCGCTTCCGCCGTTACCGCCGGCCCCTGCGTTCAGAACGCTGCCGCCGCCGGTGCCACCATTGCCGCCGGTGCCACTGGCGCTGTTGCCGCCGTTGCCTCCGGTGCCGGCGATTCCGGGGAGACCGGCACTGGCCCCGCCGCCGTTGCCGCCGTTGCCGCCCTTGCCGGTCGTCGCGTTTCCGCCGACCCCGCCAACTCCGCCGTTGCCGACGAAGAATCCGCCCACCCCGCCGTTGCCGCCGTTGCCGCCGGCCTGCAGGTCGGTGGTCGTCGAGCCGCCGGCTCCGCCATCGCCGCCGTTACCGAACCAGCCTGCCGCGCCGCCGTTGCCGCCGGAGGCACCCGCACCGCCGGCCCCGCCGTCGCCGCCATTGCCGATCAAACCGGCCTTGCCGCCGTTGCCCCCGGCAACGCCTGCGGTGGTGGAGGTGTAGCCGATGCCGCCGTTACCGAACAACACACCGCCGGGCTTGCCGTCCGGGCTGTCCGCTGTTCCGTTGGCGCCGTTGCCGATCAGCAGCGTCCCCAACACCACCACGGAGAAGCCGGTGGTGGTTGCGCCTGTCATCGTCGTGTTGGAGCCGAACGCCAGCCCGGCGCCGTAGTTGTAGGCGATGCCGTCGGCTCCGTCGGCTCCGTCGGTCGTGCCGCCCGTGCCGCCCGCTCCGCCTGCACCGCCGATGGCATTACCGGGGCTCCCGAAGGGGTAGTAGCCCATGATGGCCATCCCGCCCGCTCCGCCTGCGCCGCCGGTGACGGTACCGGCGCCGCCGGCCCCGCCTGCGCCGCCGATCACGTCGCCGTAGCCGATGCTCAGTGCGATACCGCCGGTGCCGCCCTTGCCGCCGATGACACCCGCGCCGCCCGTGCCGCCGGCCCCGCCGACTTGGTCGTCGTATCCGCCTGTGCCGCCGTTGCCGCCGGTGCTGCTCGCGCTGGCGCCGCCGTCCCCGCCGATGCCGGCGTTACCGAGATAGCTGCCGTTTCCGCCGTTTCCGCCGTTTCCGCCAACGCCGGTGGTCGCCGAGCCGCCGAGCCCGCCTGCGCCACCGTTGCCTGTGAACAGTCCTGCCGCGCCGCCCGAACCGCCGTTGCCGCCGGCTTCGAGGTCGACGGTGGTGGACCCGCCATTGCCGCCGGTTCCGCCGGTGCCGAACCAGACCGCGGCCCCGCCGTTGCCGCCGGTCTTGCCGGTTTGGCCATTGCCGCCGTTGCCGCCATTGCCGACGATCCCGGAGGTGCCGCCGTTGCCGCCGCCCCAGCCGCTGCCGCCGTTGCCGTAGAAATAGCCGCCGTTTCCGCCGTTGCAGCTGCCGGATGCGGCCGTGCAGTCACCGGCGACCGTGCCGTAGCTGTAGCCGTTGCCGATCAGCAGGCCGGCATCAGGATGCGCGGCGGTGCCGTCGCTGACCAGCAGCGCCATGAAGTCGCTGAGCGTCCCGGTCCACGGGAACAGCGAGGGCAACGTGGGCAGCACGGGGATCGCCGAGGCCGTCACGGTGGTCTTGGCAGCCGCGGCAGGTGTGGCGGCTGCGGCTGCGGGTATGGCTGTGGTGCTCGCCTCGGCAGCTGCCGGCGTGGTCTCTGCGGCCGCGGGGGAGACGGTGGTGGCGGCCTCTGTGGTGGTGGTCTCGCTGGTAGGGACTGCCGAGACCGGCTCAGTGGCGGCGGTGGTGTCTGTAGCAGTCGTCTTGGTTGTCGACGACCGACCAGTGGCCGATGCTGCAGACGGAGAAGTGCTGGAAGACTTGGGCTTTGACGCTGTCGAACCACTGTGTGGGCGGACCGAGCCCGTCGACTTGGAGGTGGACGCCGACGCCGAGGAATCGGTGGAGCCCGCGGTGTTGTGACTCGACGCCGAATCGTCGCTCGAGGGGGCGGCGTTGGCGACCCCGGTGGCGCCGGCTAGGGACGCGCAGACACCGACGGTGAGTGCACCGGCCCCCAGCCACGCGGACACATCGCCGTGCCGCTGGGTAGCGCGGTGCCGTGCGCGTGAGCGCTTCTGACGTGCCGCACGATGTTTTGCTGTCACTGTTCTTTTCCGGACCCCTGTGTTATCCCGGTCACAGATCGTAGCAAAGCAAACTGGCAGCTCCAGCAAATGCCTGTTCAGGCTGCTGGAAACCGAGTGTCATTGTGCCGATACAGACCTTCGGTCTGGTATCCCGGAGCGGGCAAGCTGGGTGTTCGTCGCTGGAGGCGCGCATAGTGCCCATCCCGGCAGTCCTCGGTTGTCTCGGCACCGGCTACTTCCGGTGCCGCCCGCCGCCGCCGGTGGAGCCCGAGGAGGAGTCGGAGGCCTTGGCTTGCCGGGCAGTCCCGCCGCTGGTCTTGGCTGCGTGCTTGGGACCCTTGGCTGCGGGGGCGTCGGCCGACGTGCTCGCCGCGGCTGCGCTCGTGGCGGGCGTCGTGTCGTTGGCTCCGTTGGCGGCCGATGGCCGGCCGACAGCGAATCCGTTGATGTTGAAGCCCGGGCCGCCCGCGGCGACCGTGGCACCGTTCTGGCCGACCGATCCCGCCAGCGCCGCGGCGCCGGGTCCGGCGGTGACGGTGTTGCCATTGCCCTGGGCGTTGACGGCGCTGACCAGAAGTGAGTCGGGAGTGCCGCCACCGGCCCTGACCGTGTTGTCATTGCCGTTGAGGTTGACGGCGCTGGTGAGAATTCCCGCCGAGGAGACGTAGTTGTTGCCGGTGTCGCCCGAGATGTTGATTGCGGCGGAGCCGATTCCACCGGCTGCGGTGGTCTGTTGCCCGTTGTTGTTGGGCAGGAAGCCGATGGCGATGTTCAGGCCGCCGACCGTGGACGTGGTGCCCGGCCCCAGCTGTAGCGAGAAGTTCAGCAGCCCGGCCGCACCGGTGGTCTGCCCGCCGGAACCCAGCGGATTAACTCCGGCCGCGTAATTGAGGAAACCAAGGGTCGAGGACGTGCCGTGACCCAGCTGGTAGGCGAAGTTGAGGACGCCGATGGCGCCGGCCTCCGCGTTTCCGTTACCGGTGTTCTGGCTGATGACAAGGTTCAGGGCGCCCCAATTGGAGGCGGTGCCCGCCCCGAGTTGCAGAGCGGTGGAGAAGAAGGACGTGATGGCCCCGGCCGAGGCGCTGTCGCCGAGGGCGGCCGCCCAGGTGAATGCACTCAGGACCGTGGTTGCGCTCGCGCCGTCACCGATCGCGATCGCCCCGTTGAGAAGCCCGCCCGCGCTCGCCGTCGCACCGTTGCCGATGCCGATGGCGAAGGTCGTCAGGTTGCTCGTGCAGCCGTTGCCGTTGCCGATCCCGAAGGCCGAGAAACAACTGGCGTTGGCTGCCGGGGCTGCACTGAGTGTCCCGGCGCTCAATGCGCCGGAGACCAGTGCCCCGAGCAACACGCCGCCTTTGACTCGAGCCTGATCCATCGGCGTACCTCATTGTTCGTCGGTGTCTTTGCCGGTAAGGACCGTACCTTGCCCCGGCGCGGGGCAGAAAGAGTTTCGGCCAACTCTTTGCCACATTCATAGCTCGCGCACACATCACGCCGGTGAGCTGCAGCGTCTCAGCATGCTGGCGGGTTGCGGCGCGCCGGTCACAGTCAAGACCGCGTCAGTGGTGCTCGGGCGCGCGGTCGGTAGCCGGGAAGTCGGTGCCGCGGCGAACGGAGGCCGTTTCAAAGTTGAGTGCCCCCGGCAGGATTCGAACCTGCGGCCTTCTGCTCCGGAGGCAGACGCTCTATCCCCTGAGCTACGGGGGCGCATCGATGACAACTGCGCCGTTTGGGCCTGCACAGACTAACCCATCTCGGCACTCCCTCACCAAAGCCCGTACAGGGAGCGCAGCAAGCCGGGATATGGATGCAGGCTCTGACCACGTCAGACCATAGGATGGACCCCCGTGACCCCCGCCGACCTCGCCGAGCTGCTGAAGAACACCGCCGCCGCGGTGCTGGCCACGCATGGCCTCGACACCGCCGCGCTTCCCGCGACCGTGACTGTCGAGCGCCCGCGCAACCCCGAGCATGGCGACTACGCGACGAACCTGGCGCTGCAGGTCGCCAAGAAGGTCGGGGCGAACCCCCGGGAACTGGCCGGATGGCTGGCCACTGCGCTCGCCGAAGCCGACGGTATCGCGTCGGCCGAGGTCGCCGGGCCGGGCTTTGTGAACCTGCGCATCGAGGCCTCGGCACAGGGGCTGATCGTCCGCAACGTCCTCGACGCCGGTGCCGGCTACGGCCATTCCGGCCTGCTCGAGGGCCAGAAGATCAACCTCGAGTTCGTCTCAGCCAACCCCACCGGGCCTATCCACATCGGTGGCACCCGGTGGGCCGCCGTCGGCGATGCGCTCGGACGGCTGCTGACCACCCAGGGCGGTGACGTAGTCCGGGAGTACTACTTCAACGACCACGGCGCGCAGATCGACCGGTTCACCAACTCGCTGATCGCCGCCGCCAATGGCGAACCGGCTCCCGCGGACGGTTACGCCGGCGCCTACATCAACGACATCGCCGACCAGATCCTGGCCAAGGCCCCCGACGCGCTGAGCCTGACCGGGGAGGAGCAGAAGGAGACGTTCCGATCCATCGGCGTGGACCTGATGTTCGACCACATCAAGAAGTCCCTGCACGAGTTCGGCACCGACTTCGACGTCTACACCCACGAAGACTCCATGCACACCAGCGGACGAGTGGACCAGGCGATCGCCAAGCTGCGCGAGAACGGCGCCATCTACGAGAAAGATGGCGCAACATGGCTTCGCACAACGGAATTCGGTGACGACAAGGACCGCGTCGTCATCAAGAGCGACGGCCAGCCCGCCTATATCGCCGGCGACTTGGCCTACTACCTGGACAAGCGCCAGCGCGGCTTCGACCTGTGCATCTACATGCTGGGTGCCGACCACCACGGTTACATCGCGCGCTTGAAGGCGGCTGCCGCCGCGCTCGGTGACGACCCGGACACCGTCGAGGTGCTCATCGGCCAGATGGTGAACCTCGTCCGTGACGGGCAACCCGTGCGGATGAGCAAGCGGGCCGGCACGGTGATCACCCTCGACGACCTCGTCGACGCCATCGGAGTCGACGCCGCACGGTACGCACTGATCCGTTCCTCGGTGGACAGCCCGATCGACATCGACCTGCAGCTGTGGTCCTCGGCGTCCAGCGAGAACCCGGTCTATTACGTGCAATACGCCCACGCCCGGCTCTCCGCGCTGGCCCGCAACGCCGCCGAACTCGGCTTGGCGCCCGACACCGCGCATCTGGACCTGCTCACCCATGACAAAGAGGGCACCCTGATCCGCAACCTGGGTGAGTTCTCCCGGGTGCTCGAGTCCGCGGCCTCGCTGCGTGAGCCGCACCGGGTGTGCCGCTACCTCGAGGATCTGGCGGGGGACTACCACCGGTTCTACGACTCCTGCCGGGTGCTGCCGATGGGCGATGAAACACCGGGAAGCCTTCATAGCGCCCGGTTGGCGCTGTGCGACGCCACCCGCCAGGTGATCGGCAACGGGCTGGCCATTCTCGGTGTGTCCGCACCGGAGCGGATGTGAACGCTCACCCGGCCGGCCCGCGGCACGCCGAGGAGATCCACCACGGTGGGGCGCCGCAGCGACCCGTCAGCGCCGCAGACGCCATGGCGTTGGCTCCGAAAGTGTGGCCCCACAACCTGACTCGCGGATCCGGCGGTGAGGTGACCATTGCCGGTGTGGCGGTGAGCGATCTGGCCGCCGAGTACGGCACCCCACTGTTCGTCATCGACGAGGACGACTTCCGTAGCCGTTGTCGGGAGATTGCCGCCGCGTTCGGCGACGGTCACAACGTGCACTACGCGGCCAAGGCATTCCTGTGCAGCGAGATCGCCCGCTGGGTCGCCGAGGAAGGCTTGTCCCTGGATGTCGCCAGCGGCGGCGAGCTCGCGGTGGCTCTTCACGCGGGCTTCCCCGCCGACCGAATTGCGTTCCACGGCAACAACAAATCGGTCGACGAACTCACCGCCGCCGTCAAGGCCGGTGTCGGTCATGTCGTGCTCGACTCGATGACCGAGATCGACCGGCTGGACATCATCGCCGGTGACGCCGGGGTGGTGCAGGACGTACTCATCCGCATCACCGTCGGTGTGGAAGCCCATACCCACGAGTTCATCGCCACCGCCCACGAGGACCAGAAGTTCGGCCTGTCGCTGGCCAGTGGCGCCGCCATGACGGCGGTGCGCCAGGTGTTCGCCGCCGATAATCTGCGGCTGGTCGGCTTGCACAGTCACATCGGCTCGCAGATCTTCGACGTCGCCGGGTTCGAACTCGCCGCCCACCGGGTGATCGGCCTGCTGCGTGACGTGGTCGCAGAGTTCGGCGTCGACAAGACCGCCCAGATCGCCACCGTCGACCTCGGCGGTGGCCTCGGCATTTCGTATCTGGCACAAGATTATCCGCCTCCGGTGCAGGATCTGGCGGCCAAGCTCGGGGCGATCGTGCACAACGAGTCGGCGGCCGTCGGCCTGCCGGCACCGCGACTGGTCGTCGAGCCCGGACGTGCCATCGCCGGGCCGGGCACCGTGACCCTCTACGAGGTGGGCACCGTCAAGGATGTGGCGATCAGCTCAGGCGCGTCACGGCGCTACGTCAGCGTCGACGGCGGCATGAGCGACAACATCCGCACGTCGTTGTACGGGGCCGAATACGATGTCCGTCTGGTGTCTCGGGGCAGCGATGCCCAACCGAGGCTGGCCAGGATCGTAGGAAAGCACTGCGAGAGCGGCGATATCGTCGTTCGCGATGCCTGGGTGCCGGAGGACGTTCACCCGGGCGACCTTCTGGCGGTGGCCGCCACCGGCGCCTACTGCTATTCGATGTCGAGTCGGTACAACCTGATCGGCCGCCCCGCGGTGGTGGCCGTGCGCGACGGGCGGGCTCGCCTGATCCTGCGCCGGGAGACCGTCGAGGACTTGTTGAGTTTGGAAGTGAGGTAGTTATGAATACACCCGAAAAAGCTATCGGCATAGCGGTATTGGGGCTCGGCAACGTCGGCAGCGAGGTCGTGCGCATCATCGAGGAGAGCGCGGTCGACCTGGCTGCGCGCATCGGTGCCCCACTGGAGTTGCGGGGTGTGGCGGTGCGACGCGTCGCTGATGACCGCGGCGTGCCGGTCGGGTTGCTCACCGACAACGTCGAGGAGCTGGTCTCGCGCGACGACGTCGACATCGTCGTCGAGCTGATGGGGCCGGTCGAGCCGGCCCGCAAGGCAATCCTGTCGGCGCTCGAACAGGGCAAGTCGGTGGTGACTGCGAACAAGGCACTGCTGGCGCAGTCCACCGGCGAATTGGCGCAGGCCGCCGAGCGCGCGCACGTGGACCTCTACTTCGAGGCCGCCGTGGCGGGTGCCATCCCGGTGATCCGGCCGCTGACCCAGTCGCTGGCCGGTGACTCGGTGTTGCGGGTGGCCGGCATCGTCAACGGCACCACCAACTACATCCTCTCCGAGATGGCCTCGACCGGAGCCGATTACTCCTCTGCCCTGGCCGACGCGAGCGCACTGGGTTACGCGGAGGCCGACCCCACCGCCGACGTCGAGGGCTACGACGCCGCGGCCAAGGCGGCGATCCTGGCGTCGATCGCGTTCCACACCCGGGTCACCGCCGACGACGTCTACCGTGAGGGCATCACCAAGGTGAGCCCCGCCGACTTCGAGGCTGCCAAGGCGCTCGGCTGCACCATCAAGCTGCTGTCGATCTGCGAGCGGATCACCACACCCGAAGGGCAGGAACGGGTGTCGGCACGCGTCTACCCGGCGCTGGTGCCTCTGACCCATCCGCTGGCCACTGTCAACGGTGCGTTCAACGCCGTCGTTGTCGAGGCTGAGGCTGCCGGCCGGCTGATGTTCTACGGCCAGGGCGCAGGCGGAGCGCCGACCGCATCGTCGGTGATGGGTGATGTCGTGATGGCGGCCCGCAACCGGGTCCAGGGCGGCCGCGGACCGCGGGAATCCAAGTACGCCCAGCTGCCGATCGCCCCGATGGGCGTGATCCCGACCCGCTACTACGTAAGCATGACCGTCGCCGACCGGCCGGGCGTACTAGCCTCTGTCGCAGACGAATTCGGTAAGCGCGAAGTGAGCATCGCCGAGGTGCGCCAGGAAGGTCTCACCGACGAGGAGGGCCAACCGTCCGGTGCGCGGATCGTGGTGGTCACCCACCGCGCCACTGATGCCGCGCTGTCGGAAACCGTCTCCGCGCTGGCCGATCTCGAAGCCGTGCAGAGCATCAACAGCGTGCTGCGATTGGAGGGAACCAGCGAATGAGCACGACGAAGGTCCACACCCCATGGCCGGGCCTGATCGAGGCCTACCGCGACCGGCTGCCGGTGGCGGCGGACTGGACGCCGGTGACCCTGCTCGAGGGCGGCACCCCGCTGGTCCCCGCGCCTCGGCTGTCGGAAAAGACCGGCTGCACAGTTCATTTGAAGGTGGAAGGGCTCAACCCGACCGGCTCGTTCAAGGACCGCGGCATGACGATGGCGGTCACCGACGCCGTCGCGCGCGGGCAGAAGGCGGTGCTGTGCGCCTCGACGGGTAACACCTCGGCGTCGGCGGCGGCATATGCCGCACGCGCGGGCATCACCTGCGCCGTGCTCATTCCGCAGGGCAAGATCGCGATGGGCAAGCTGGCCCAGGCAGTCATGCACGGCGCCAAGATCATTCAGATCGACGGCAACTTCGACGACTGCCTGGAGCTGGCCCGTAAGCTCACCGCCGACTACCCGACCATCTCGCTGGTCAACAGTGTCAACCCGGTGCGCATCGAGGGTCAGAAGACCGCGGCGTTCGAGATCGTCGACGCCCTGGGCACCGCCCCCGACATCCATTCGCTGCCCGTCGGCAACGCCGGCAACATCACCGCCTACTGGCGCGGCTACACCGAGTACCACCGCGACGGGGTCAGCGACAAGCTCCCGCGCATGCTGGGCACCCAGGCCGCCGGCGCCGCACCGCTGGTGCTGGGCAAGCCGGTCAGCCACCCCGAGACCATCGCCACGGCGATCCGGATCGGCTCACCGGCCTCGTGGGACGGCGCCGTCACCGCACAGCAGGAGTCCGGCGGCCGCTTCCTCGCCGCCACCGACGACGAGATCCTCGCCGCGTATCACCTGGTCGCCCAGGCCGAGGGCGTGTTCGTCGAGCCCGCATCGGCAGCCAGCATCGCCGGGCTGCTCAAGTCGGTCGAGGACGGCTGGGTCAAGCCGGGTTCGACCGTGGTGTGCACGGTGACCGGCAACGGTCTCAAAGACCCCGACACCGCGCTGCGCGGGATGCCGACCGTCAGGGCCGTCCCCGTCGACCCGGGTGCGGTCATCGCCGAACTCGGCCTGGCCTGAGGACGGACCGCCGGTGACCCTGAGCCTGCCTGCCGGACTGAGCGCCAGCGCATCTGTCGCCGCGTCCAGCGCCAACCTCGGCCCGGGCTTTGACAGCCTGGGTGTTGCGCTGGGCCTCTACGACGAGATCCTCGTCGACACCACCGACGACGGTCTGGTCATCGAGGTGGAAGGACAGGGTGCGGGCCAGGTTCCGCACAGCCACGACCATCTGGTGGTGCGGGCTGTGCACCGTGGCCTGCTCGCCGCGGGCGCCGACGCGCGCGGGCTGCGGGTGCGCTGCCGCAACGCCATCCCGCACTCGCGGGGTCTGGGCTCATCGGCCGCCGCCGTGGTCGGCGGTCTGGCCGCGGCGAATGGCCTTGTGGCACAGGCAGATTTGGAACCCTTGAGTGAAACCCGGCTGATTCAGCTGGCCTCGGAGTTCGAAGGCCACCCGGACAATGCGTCCGCCTCGGTGCTCGGTGGGGCGGTGGTGTCGTGGACCGACACCCACACCCAGCCGCCGACGTATGCCGCCGCACCGCTGCGTCTGCATCCCGACATCCGGCTGTTCTCGGGCATCCCGGAGGTGCGCTCGTCCACCGCTGAGACCCGGGTTCTTTTGCCCGAACATGTCAGCCATACCGCCGCACGCTTCAATCTGAGCCGGGCCGCGCTTCTAGTCGTCGCGCTCACCGAGCGGCCGGACCTGCTGATGGCCGCGACCGAGGACGCCCTGCACCAGCCGCAGCGTGCCCCGGCGATGCCCGCTTCCGCGGAATTTCTGCAGGTACTGCGGCGTTGTGGAGTGCCGGCGGTGCTGTCGGGCGCCGGACCGTCGGTGTTGGCGCTGACCACCAGCGCGGACTTGCCGGCCGAGGCGCTCGAATACGGCATCGCGAACGGATTCACCGTCACCGAACTGGGGCTCGGCGAGGGAGTTCGCTGGAGCTCCGGTGTCGCCGTCCACCGCTGACTTGAGTACACGCCGGTGGCGATTCTTGCTTTCCGGCCGTAAAGAAGGCTATTCTCGGTGCCGTCCAGGTAATCGCAGCGTCTTAACCCTGCGCCGAGACTAGGACGACCACCAATTCTTCTCGTGTTCAAGTCGTTGACTGGCGGTTCGCCATGTGGCCGCACATCCCGACGGTCACCGTTGGCACTGAGATGACGGTGTGACTTCGCATTCAGCGAATCGGCTGAATGCCAGAACCCCTCGCACGATGAAACCGCGGGGGAAGAAAGGAAATCCGTGACCGATACGGACCTCATCACGGCTGGAGACAGCGCACCTCAACCGGATGCGCCCGCCGTGGTTACCCAACCTTCGTCGCAGCCTGAGCAGGCCGCCCGCACCGCGGACGCCGGCGCAACCGGGTCGCTTTCGACGATGGTTCTGCCCGAACTTCGGGCCCTGGCCAACCGTGTTGGCGTCAAGGGAACCTCCGGCATGCGTAAGGGCGACCTGATCACCGCCATCCGCGAAGCCCAGAACGGTGGCTCGCACACCCCGTCCAACGGCGCGCCCCAGGCAGCTGCCGAGCCGGCCCCTGAATCTCGCTCCGAAGCCCGCCCCGAGGCCGACACCGGTGCCCCCGAGCCGCCGCGCCGTGAGCGCCGCACCGCCAACCGCGGCGCCGGCTCGCCCACCGAAAGCGCCGACCAGCAGAAGCCGGCCGAGACCGCTGCCGAGCAGGCACAGGCTCCGGCCCAGAACAAGCCCGATAACCAGGGCGAGTCCCGCAACGAGAACAAGTCCGATAACCAGGGCGAGTCCCGCAATGAGAACCGGGCCGAGTCCCGCAACGAGTCCCGTAATGAGAACCGGGCCGACAACCGTCAGTCCAACCGCGAGTCCAACCGTGAGTCGAACGACCAGGGTGGCGACGGCGGCAATCAGAACCGCGGCGGCGGCGATGGCGACGACGACCGTGGCGGCCGTCGTGGCCGCCGGTTCCGGGACCGCAGGCGCCGCGGTGAGCGCACCGGCGGCGAAAGCGGCGGCGGCAGCGGCGGCAACGAGTCCGAGCTGCGCGAGGACGACGTCGTGCAGCCGGTGGCCGGCATCCTCGACGTGCTGGACAACTACGCCTTCGTGCGGACCTCCGGTTATCTGGCCGGACCCAACGACGTCTACGTCTCGATGAACATGGTTCGCAAGAACGGCCTGCGCCGCGGCGACGCGGTCACCGGCGCGGTCCGGGTGGCCAAAGAAGGCGATAGCAGCGGCGGACAGAACCAGCGGCAGAAGTTCAACCCGCTGGTCCGCCTCGACAGCGTCAACGGCGGCCCGGTCGACGCGGCCAAGAATCGCCCCGAGTTCAGCAAGCTGACCCCGCTGTACCCCAACCAGCGGCTGCGTCTGGAGACCACCAGCGAGCGGCTCACCACCCGCGTGATCGACCTGATCATGCCGATCGGCAAGGGGCAGCGTGCCCTGATCGTGTCCCCGCCGAAGGCCGGTAAGACCACGATCATGCAGGACATCGCCAACGCGATCACGAAGAACAACCCCGAGTGCCACCTGATGGTCGTGCTGGTCGACGAACGGCCTGAAGAGGTCACCGACATGCAGCGCTCGGTCAAGGGTGAGGTCATCGCCTCGACCTTCGACCGGCCGCCGTCAGACCACACGCAGGCCGCCGAGCTCGCGATCGAGCGGGCCAAGCGCCTGGTGGAGCAGGGCAAGGACGTCGTCGTCCTGCTGGACTCCATCACCCGGCTCGGGCGCGCCTACAACAACGCCTCCCCGGCGTCGGGGCGCATCCTGTCCGGTGGTGTGGACTCCACCGCGCTGTACCCGCCCAAGCGGTTCCTGGGCGCGGCCCGCAACATCGAGCACGGCGGCTCGCTGACGATCATCGCCACCGCCATGGTGGAGACCGGTTCGACCGGTGACACGGTGATCTTCGAAGAGTTCAAGGGCACCGGCAACGCCGAGCTCAAGCTCGACCGCAAGATCGCCGAGCGCCGGGTGTTCCCCGCGGTCGACGTCAACCCGTCGGGCACCCGCAAGGACGAGCTGCTGCTCTCGCCCGACGAGTTCTCGGTGGTGCACAAGCTGCGCCGGGTGCTGTCCGGGCTGGACTCGCACCAGGCCATCGATCTGCTGATGAGCCAGCTGCGCAAGACCAAGAACAACTACGAGTTCCTCGTGCAGGTCTCCAAGACCGCGCCGGGCATGGACAAGGACAACGTCGACTGACCTGGGATTTCGGCCGGTTAGGGGCGCCGCAGGGCGTCCATACCCGGGGCCAGTAGGTCGTCCACCGCTGACCAGGGCACCGTGATCACCGGAGCGCCGGCGTCGAACTGGTGGTCGGCGAAGTGGATTTCCAGGCCGGCCGGCGTGGGAATCCAGCTGTCGAAGTTCTCCATCAGCGGCTTGTTGCCCGGATGGTTGGGCATCGGCGTGGCGGTGACGCCCATTGCCGGCGGCAACAGCAGCTTGGTCTGCTCGGACAGCCGGTTGAGGCCCTCCTGGTCGTCGACGAAGAGTTCCTTGAGCGTGATCTGCCGGGCCGAGCGCGAGTCGATCACCACGTTGATCACCGAGCCCACGGGATGGTCGGCGCCCTCGACGGAGAACTCGCCGCTGATGAGCGCGGACACCGACGCGGCAGCGAAACGGATCTGCGGCGAGGTCTCGAATGCCCACTGGCCCTCGGGCCGGATGCCCGCCGTGTCGTCGAGCAGGCGCTGCGCCGCCTGATGCACGGCGTCGTTGAACGCCTCACTGACCCGCGGGTCACCGCCGGACAAGGTGTCGATGGCCAGACTCCAGCGGCCGTTGCCTTCGGTGGTCGTACCCTGCGAGATCGATCGGTCGACGGTGTAGGTCTTCCCGTTCGAGAGTCCTGTGTGTGCCGGTGCGGCTGTCACAGAAGAGGTCAACGGCAGGCTCTGTTCGGTGTCGTTTCCGCAGGCCACCAGTGCGGCCGTCAACGCCGTCGCCACGACGAACATACGGCGCCCGGCAAAGCTCATGATGTCATTCTGGCAGCTGTGTGCGCCTGAGCGAAATGAGTTGGCGATTTGCTGTCGTTACAGCACGCCCGCACGCGATTGGTGATAGCGCTTGGCGCTCAGTTTCTTTCGCAAGAGCTGTCCACGCACGATATTTCCCTGGGTGCCGTGCCCAAGCACTACTGCGCAGGTGCGGCCTGCAGGCCGGGCAACACGTAGCGGCGCATGTAGCGGCGCACCGCTTCGTAGTCATCGGCGTCGAGGGTGTCGCCGGGAACCGTGCCCAGGCTGATCTGCACCCGGGCCACCCATTCGGCGGCCTCGTCCAGGTCGGTATCGGGGTGAATCTCGCCGCGCTCACGTGCACTTTCGAGGTACGGCCGCCAGAACTGGCCGAGGTCGGGCAACAACCCCTGGACACCCGCACCGGCACATGCGGCGAATTCGTCGGGCTCGTCGCGCCGCAGCTGCATCACCAGCGCGCCGGGAGTTTCGTGGGCGCTGCGGCCCAGCCGGACTCCGACGGCGAGCTGCTCCTCGAAACCGGCGATGGCGGCCAGGGTCCGGTTGGACTCGTCCCAGAACGCCTCGTTGAGCCGGACGATGGCCGCGCCGAGCAGTGCCACCTTGTCGGGGTAGTGCCGGTAGAGCCAGCCGCGTGACACACCGGCGGCCTCGGCCACCTCCGACACGGTGGTTGCCCTGATGCCCTTGGCCCGCAGACAGACTTCGGCAGCGTCGATCAGTCGCTCCTGGACCGTCTTGGTGGCGGTCCGGCTGTCCGCGTCGGCGCGTGCGGTCACCCCGGCTTCTCCTTCGGCATGTGTGACGATGTGCTCCGCCATCCTGTCAAACCTGGTCCCGCCGCGTCCGGGACGCCTCAGTAGACAGATTCACAATCCTGTTTACTCTGAGCTTCTATTGTGACCTGTACCCCGCACGCAATTGGCGGTAAAGCATCAACTCGACGGGAGTTCCATGGCCGAGACGGTCCAGCAGCTGCTTCGTGAACGCCTCCACGAGACCACTCCTGCGGTCAAGTTCGGCGATCAGGTGTGGACCTGGCAGGCCCACCTCGACGAGGCATCGCGGCAGGCGGCGGCTCTGATCGCGCTCGCCGACGTCGACCGCCCGCTGCACGTCGGGACTCTGCTGGGCAATACACCCGCGATGCTGACCGCGATGGCCGCCGCCGGGCTGGGCGGGTATGTGCTGTGCGGGGTCAACAACACCCGCCGCGGTGAGGCGCTGGGACGCGACATCGCCAAAGCTCACTGCCAGATCCTGCTGACCGACGCCGCGCACCGCGACCTGCTCGACGGTGTCGAACTGCCCGGCGTCAGGGTGATCGACGTCGACTCCGCGGACTGGCAGCGGCTGCTGGCCGGTGCGGGGGAGCTGACGCCGCACCGCGAGGTCACCGCCACCGACACCTTCATGCTGATCTTCACCTCGGGCACCAGCGGCGAACCCAAGGCCGTCCAGGTGGCCCACATGATGGTCCCGTTCGCCGGAGTGGCACTCGTCGGCCGCTTCGAGATCACCGGGTCGGACGTCTGCTACCTATCGATGCCGCTGTTCCACTCCAACGCGCTGATGGCCGGGTGGGCGGTGGCCCTGTCGGCGGGAGCGGCAATGGCGCCGGCCAGCTTCAGTGCCTCCGGCCTGCTCGATGACCTGCGCCGCTACGGGGTCACGTACATGAACTACGTCGGCAAGCCGCTGGCGTACGTGCTGGCCACCCCGGAACGTCCCGACGATCACGACAACCCGCTGCGGGTCGCCTTCGGAAACGAGGCCACCGACCGCGACATCGCCGAGTTCGGCCGGCGCTTCGGCTGCACGGTGTGGGACGGCTTCGGTTCCACCGAGGGCGCGGTCATCATCACCCGCGAGGACAACTGCCCGCAGGGGTCGGTCGGCCGCGGGTTCCCCGGGGTCGCCATCTACAACTCCGAGACGCTGCAGGAGTGCGCGACCGCGGAGTTCGACGAGAACGGGGCGCTGGCCAACCCCGACGAGGCGATCGGCGAGATCGTCAACACCAGCGGTGGCGGCATGTTCGGCGGCTACTACAACGACGCCGGAGCCACCGGCGAGCGGCTGCGGCACGGCATGTACTGGTCGGGCGACCTGGGATACCGCGACGCCGACGGCTGGATCTACCTGGCCGGCCGGACCGCGGACTGGATGCGTGTCGACGGCGAGAACATGGCCGCTGCCCCGATCGAACGCATCATCGGCCGGCTGCCGGAGATCAGCCAGGCCGTCGTGTACCCGGTGCCGGACGAACATGTGGGGGACCAGGTGATGGTGGCCCTGCTGCTCGGCGAGCAGGCCAAGCTCACCCCGGAGGACTTCGGCGAGTTCCTCGCCGCCCAGCCCGACCTGTCGCCGAAAGCCTGGCCGCGCCACGTCTGGATCGCGCCCGAGCTGCCGACGACGGCCACCAACAAGGTGCTCAAGCGCGAGCTGATCGTCCGCGGCGCCCACCCGGAGGGCGGGCAGCTG
This sequence comes from Mycobacterium sp. NBC_00419, assembly GCF_036023875.1. Taxonomy (NCBI): domain Bacteria; kingdom Bacillati; phylum Actinomycetota; class Actinomycetes; order Mycobacteriales; family Mycobacteriaceae; genus Mycobacterium; species Mycobacterium sp. NBC_00419. The sequence goes on along the minus strand of NZ_CP107931.1, from coordinate 1,268,128 downwards.
TGGACCCGTGGCGCCCGGGAGAAGGCCTACCGTCCCGTCGCACCGGAATAGCCCCGGGCGCAGCGGCGTTTGGGCAGGTGACGGTCAACCTGGCATACTGGACCGTCGACCACCTCAGGTACCGGTTCACGCCCGCTTGACCAGGGAGTTCCCGAGGGCGACCCGGCGACCTACGAATGAAGAGGACACCATGAAGACAGGCATTCATCCTGCCTACGGCGAGACCACCGTGGTCTGCGGCTGTGGCAACAGCTTCACCACCCGCAGCACCAAGGACGGCGGCCACATCGTGGTCGAGGTCTGCTCGCAGTGCCATCCCTTCTACACCGGCAAGCAGAAGATCCTCGACAGCGGCGGCCGCGTGGCCCGCTTCGAGAAGCGCTACGGCAAGCGCAAGACGAACGAGTCGGCTGACAACTAGCTGCCTTACCGACGCCCGCTCTCTCGAGTATTCAGCGAGAGGCCGGGCGTCGGTCTGCGTTCGGGCACAGTTGACGGTGAAGGAGGGTTGAATGGCTCAGCAAGCCGCGATGGCGATCGACACTGTCCTCGCCGAACATGCCGACCTCGAGCGTCAGCTCTCCGATCCCGAACTGCACGGCGACGCCGGTAATGCCCGACGGGTCGGGCGCCGCTTCGCGCAGCTGGCCCCGATCGTCGCGACGTACCGCAAGCTCGAAACCGCCCGTGGCGACCTCGATGCGGCGCGCGAACTGGCGGCCGAGGACGCCTCCTTCGCCGCCGAGGTCCCCGATCTGGAAGCCCGGGTCACCGAACTCGACGCACACTTGACCGACCTGCTCGCCCCCCGCGACCCGCACGACGCCGACGACATCGTCCTCGAGGTCAAGTCCGGTGAGGGTGGGGAGGAGTCGGCGCTGTTCGCCGCCGACCTCGCCCGGATGTACATCCGCTATGCCGAGCGACACGGCTGGACGGTGACGGTTCTCGACGAGACCACCAGCGATCTCGGTGGCTACAAGGACGCGACCCTGTCGATCCGCAGCAAGGCCGACACGGCCGACGGTGTGTGGTCACGACTGAAGTTCGAAGGCGGCGTGCACCGCGTGCAGCGGGTGCCGGTCACCGAATCGCAGGGCCGGGTGCATACCTCGGCGGCAGGCGTACTGGTCTACCCGGAGCCCGAGGAGGTCGAGCAGGTCGCGATCGACGAATCCGATCTGCGCATCGACGTCTACCGGTCCTCCGGCAAGGGCGGTCAGGGCGTCAACACCACCGACTCGGCGGTGCGCATCACCCACCTGCCCACCAATATCGTCGTCACCTGCCAGAACGAACGCTCCCAGCTGCAGAACAAGGCCCGCGCCATGCAGGTGCTGGCGGCGCGGTTGCAGGCGCTCGCCGAAGAGCAGGCGCAAGCCGACGCCTCGGCCGACCGCGCCAGCCAGATCCGCACCGTCGACCGCAGCGAGCGGATCCGGACCTACAACTTCCCGGAGAACCGGATCGCCGACCACCGGATCAACTTCAAGGCGCACAATCTCGACCAGGTGCTCGACGGCGATATGGATGCCCTGCTCGATGCGCTGGCCGCCGCCGACAAGCAAGCCCGGCTCCAACAGGCGTGACGGCGCAGTGACGGCCCAGCGGTATCGCCTGCGGCAGGCCATCGATGCGGCCACCGCTGTGCTCGCCGAGGCCGGGATCGACTCCGCGCGAATCGATGCCGAGTTGCTCGCCGCGCACCTGGCAGGCACCGAGCGTGGCCGGCTGGCCACCATCGACCCGCCTGGGCCGGACTTCTACCACCGCTACGACCAGGTGATCTCCCAGCGCACCCGGCGCATCCCCGTGCAGCACCTCACCGGTACCGCGGCCTTCGGGCCGCTGCAGCTGCGGGTCGGTCCCGGCGTGTTCATCCCGCGGCCCGAAACCGAGGCGTTGCTGGAATGGGCTGTGGCCCAACGATTGCCGGATGAGCCGGTGATCGTCGACCTGTGCACGGGATCGGGTGCCCTGGCCCTGGCGCTGGCCGCCGCGTGGCCGCGTGCCCGGGTCGTGGCCGTCGACGACGATCCCGCCGCGCTGGAGTACGCCCGGCGCAACACCGAGGCCACCGCCGTGCAACTGGTGTGCGCCGACGTCACCGCGGCCGGGCTGTTGCCCGAGCTGGACGGTACGGTCGACCTCGTGGTGTCCAACCCCCCTTACATCCCCGCCGGGGCGGTGCTGGAACCCGAAGTCGCCGAGCACGACCCGGCCCACGCGCTGTTCGGCGGCCCCGACGGCATGGCGGTGATCGGCCCCCTCGTCGGCCTCGCCGGCCGTTGGTTGCGCCACGGTGGGTTGCTGGCCATCGAGCATGACGACACGACATCGCAGCAGACGGTTGAAACCATCAGCCGCACTGGACTTTTCACAGCGGTCACGGCGCACCGTGACTTGGCGGGGCGGCCACGCTACGTGACGGCCCGCAGGGGCGGACCCAACATGGAGGAGTCACCATGACCCAGGTGTTCGACTGCGCAGACAGTGCCCGGCGCGCTGAGGCTGTCTCGGCGGCCGCCGCCGCGGTCAAGAGCGGCCGGCTGGTCGTCATGCCCACCGACACGGTGTACGGCCTCGGTGCCGACGCATTCGACAGCGACGCCGTCGCCGGCCTGCTCGCCGCCAAGGGCCGAGGTCGTGACATGCCGGTCGGTGTGCTGGTCGGGTCCTGGCACACCATCGAGGGGCTGGTCTACACGGTTCCGCACGCCGCGCGTGAGCTGATCCGGGCGTTCTGGCCCGGTGCGCTGAGCCTGGTGGTCCAGCAGGCCCCGTCGTTGCAGTGGGACCTCGGCGACGCCCGCGGCACCGTCATGCTGCGGATGCCGCTGCACCCGGTGGCCATCGAACTGCTCCGCGAAACCGGCCCCATGGCCGTCTCCAGTGCCAACATCTCCGGGCGCCCGCCGGCCACCACGGCCGACGAGGCCCAAAGTCAGCTGGGGGATCTGGTCCAGGTGTACCTCGACGCCGGGCCGTCGCAGCAGCAGGCCGCGTCCACCATCGTCGACCTCACCGGCGCGACTCCGCGCATCCTGCGGGAGGGTCCGATCAGCGCCCAGGCCGTCGCCGACGTTCTCGGTGTCGATGTCAGCTCCCTGACCGCCTGACCGCCTGATCGGCACGTCGTCGGCCACAGCTTGGTGCAGTACGGTTTGTCCAAATGTCCAGCGGAACCGAAGTCCTTCTCGCACTGTCGGACCGCGGTGCCGGTGTCCCGTTGCGGGAGTTGGCACTCGTCGGCCTGACAGCGGCGATCATCACCTATTTCGCGACCGGGTGGGTGCGCGCGCTGGCCACTCGAGCCGGCGCGCTGGCCTATCCCCGCGAGCGTGATGTCCACACCCGGCCGACTCCCCGGATGGGCGGGCTGGCGATGTACCTCGGCGTGGTCGCCGCGGTCTTCCTCGCCTCCCAGCTGCCCGCGCTGACGCGCGGTTTCATCTATTCGTCGGGGATGCCCGCGGTGGTCGTCGCCGGCGGCCTGATCATGGTCATCGGTCTGATCGACGACCGCTGGGGTCTGGACGCGCTGACCAAGTTCGCCGGCCAGATCACCGCTGCCAGCGTGCTCGTCACCATGGGGGTGGCGTGGAGCGTCCTCTACATCCCCTTCGGTGGTGTGGGCACCATCGTGCTCGACCAGGTCTCGTCGATCCTGCTCACGCTGGCGCTGACCGTCTCGATCGTCAATGCGATGAACTTCGTCGACGGGCTCGACGGGCTCGCCGCCGGCCTCGGGTTGATCACCGCCTCGGCCATCTGCATCTTCTCCGTCGGACTGCTGCGCGACCACGGTGGCGATGTGCTGTTCTATCCGCCCGCCGTGATCTCGGTGGTGCTTGCGGGGGCCTGCCTGGGCTTCCTGCCGCACAACTTCTACCGGGCCAAGATCTTCATGGGCGACTCCGGCTCGATGCTGATCGGGCTGATGCTCGCCGCCGCGTCGACCACCGCGGCGGGCCCGATCTCGCAGAGTGCATACGGCGCCCGGGACGTCTTCGCGTTGTTGTCGCCGTTCCTGTTGGTGGTGGCGGTGATGTTCGTTCCCGCCCTCGACATGCTGCTGGCGATCGTGCGGCGCACCAGGGCGGGGCAGAGCCCGTTCAGTCCCGACAAGATGCACCTGCACCACCGGTTGCTGCAGATCGGCCATTCGCACCGGCGCGTGGTGCTGTTGATCTACCTGTGGGTCGGCATCGTCGCCCTCGGTGCGGCGAGCACGATCTTCTTCGATCCGCGCTACACCGGGGCGGTGATGCTGGCCGCGATCGTGGTGGCCGTCGTCGTCACTTTGATCCCGCTGCTGCGCCGCGGAGACGACGCCTACGACGGTCTTTACGACGCGGAGTAGTAGACGTGTTTAGTGCCGTCTACCATGTGGTACGGTGCTGGCAGAACCCGAAAGAAACCTCGCGGGTTGCCGGCCCCCGGCCCGTCGGATTCACCTCCGATGAGCCGCTTCATGACCGACAAAGGGAGCTGCCCCTTGGGTGATTCCAGTGCGCCTATCGCCGTCCGATACGCTCGGCGGGCCACCTGAGAATCGCTCGGACAGCTCTCGACAACGCAAGATTGAGGTGAACCTGTGACGACACCAGCGCACGATGCGCCGTTGGTGTTTCCGTCCGTTGCCTTCCGGCCCGTTCGGCTGCTTGCGATCTGCTGCGCTCTGACCGTCCTGGCTGTCGGTCTGGCCGCGCTCACCGGCCACATCATGTACGGCGTGTTCTTCGGTGTCGGGCTCGCTCTCGGTCTGCTCAACGCCGTCCTTGTCCAGCGTTCGGTGGAGTCGATCACCGCAGGCGACCATCCGCTCAAGCGCAAGATGGCGCTGAACTCCGCCACCCGGCTGCTGATCATCAGCGCCATCGGCCTGGCGATCGCGTTCTCGTTCCGGCCGACGGGCCTCGGGGTGCTGTTCGGGTTGGCGTTGTTCCAGGTTTTGCTTGTTTTGAGTACTGCGCTGCCCGTGTGGAAGAAGATTCGCACGGGTGAAGACAGTGACGTTGTAGCCGCGGGGTCGGGCACCCCCGAAGAAGCATCGAAGGATTGAGCACACCATGAGTGAACGGATCCTGGCCGAGGGCGCCATCGAGGTCGGTCATCACACCCAGGCCACCTGGCTCGGGATGACGGTGAACGTCGACACGATCCTGGCCACCGCGGTCGCCGCCGTCATCGTGATCGCGTTGGCGTTCTTCCTGCGGGCCAAGGTCACCTCGACCGGTGTACCCAGCGGTGTCCAGCTGTTCTGGGAGGCGCTGACCACCCAGATGCGCGGCCAGATCGAGCAGGCCATCGGCATGAAGGTCGCGCCGTTCGTGCTGCCCCTGGCCGTCGCGCTGTTCGTCTTCATCCTCATCGCGAACTGGATCTCGGTGCTGCCGGTGCAGTACGGCACTGCTGACGGCGGAACCCACGAGCTGCTCAAGCCGCCCGCCGCCGACATCAACTTCGTGCTCGCGCTCGCGCTGTTCGTGTTCCTCTGCTACCACGCCGCCGGTATCTGGCGCCGCGGTCTGCTGGGTCACCCGGTCAAGCTGCTCAAGGGCCACGTCGCGTTCCTGGCACCGATCAACCTGGTCGAGGAAATCGCCAAGCCGATCTCGCTGTCACTCCGACTTTTCGGCAACATCTTCGCCGGCGGCATCATGGTCGCGCTGATCGCGCTGTTCCCGCCGTACATCATGTGGGCGCCGAACGCCATCTGGAAAACGTTCGACCTCTTCGTCGGCCTCATCCAGGCGTTCATCTTCGCCCTGCTGACAATCCTGTACTTCAGCCAGTCCATGGAACTGGATGAGGAGCACCACTAAAAAGACGTGTTCGACCCCCGAACCACCCACAGCCTGGTAGGAGTCCTACCAGCAATCAAGGAGGATAGAGAATGGCAGACCCCCAAATCGTCATGGGCGCCCTCATCGGCGGCGGCCTCATTCTGGGCGGCGGCGCCATCGGCGCCGGTATCGGTGACGGCATCGCCGGCAACGCCCTGATCTCCGGCATCGCCCGCCAGCCTGAGGCCCAGGGCCGCCTCTTCACCCCGTTCTTCATCACCGTTGGTCTGGTGGAGGCGGCGTACTTCATCAACCTGGCGTTCATGGCGTTGTTCGTCTTCGCCACCCCCGGCGCCTCCTAGCCGGCATGGGGGAGCACAGCGTCACCTTGTTGGCGGCTGAGGAAGGCGGCGGCACGTCGAACTTCCTCATCCCCAACGGCACCTTCTTCTTCGTGCTGGCCATCTTCTTGATCGTGCTGGGCGTGATCGGCAAGTTCGTCGTACCGCCGATCCAGAAGGTGCTCGGTGAGCGCGAGGCGATGGTCGTCAAGACCACCGAGGACAACCGCAAGGCCACCGAGCAGGAAGCCGCCGCCGACTCCGACTACCAGAAGGAGTTGCAGTCGGCTCGTACCGAGGCCGCGGGTATCCGCGACGAGGCTCGGGCCGAGGGTCGCAAGATCCTCGACGAGATGCGCGGCCGCGCCAGCGAAGAGGCAGCGGGCACGCTCGCGCAGGCGTCCGAGCAGCTCAAGCTGCAAAGCGATGCGATCTCGGCGGAGCTGAGGTCCTCGGTGGAAGCCCTCTCGAGCACCCTGGCCAGCCGGGTCCTCGGTGTCGAGGTGTCCACTACGGCGGCGTCGACGGCGTCGGGACGGTAGGAGAATGTCAACCTTCATCGGACAGCTCATCGGCTTCCTGGTCATCATCTGGATCATCTGGCGCTACGTGGCGCCGCCGGTGCGCCGCATGATGACCAACCAGCAGGACGCGGTGCGCAACCAGCTCGCCGAGAGCGCCACGGCGGCCACCCGACTGGCTGATGCCGACAAGCATCACGCGGAGCGGATCGCCGAGGCCAAGGCCGAAGCCAAGCACATCGTCGAAGAGGCGCGTACGGATTCCGTGCGCATCGCCGAGCAGCTTCGCGCGCAGGCTGACGTCGAGGTCGAGAGGATCAAAGTCCAAGGTGGACAGCAGGTTGCGCTGTTGCGCACCCAGTTGATCCGCCAGCTCCGTTCGGAGCTGGGTGCCGAGTCGATCCGCCGTGCGGGCGATCTGGTGCGTGCTCACATCGCCGATCCTCAGGCACAGTCGGCGACCATCGACCGCTTCCTCGATGAGCTCGATTCGATGGCACCGGCGGCGTTCACGCCCGAGGTCTCCTCGGATCTTCGTTCGGCAAGCCGGGATGCGCAGACCGCGGTGGTGTCGAAGTTCGACGCCGTCTCGTCCGGGCTGTCCGGTGACGCGCTGTCGACGTTGTCCGACGAGTTGGCTTCGGTCGCCGGACTGCTTGTCGCCGAGCCGATCCTGGCTCGGCACCTCGCCGAGGCAACCGGTGAGGTAGAGGCAAAGAAGCAACTGCTTGCGCGCCTGCTGGCCGGCAAGGTCGGTGACACCACGCTCGGCTTGCTCGATTCCGCGGTGTCCGTGCGGTGGTCGCGGACCTCTGACTTGGTCGACGTCGTCGAGCATGTCGCACGGCTGAGCCTGCTGGTCCGTGCGGAGCGGGACAACCAGGCTGACGATGTCGAGGAACAGCTGTTCCGGTTCAGCCGCATCCTCGACGAACGGCCGCAGCTGACATCGCTGCTCAGCGACTTCGCCAAGCCCGCGCAGGCTCGTGCCGACCTGGTTCGGTCGCTCATGAGCCAGGAGCACGGCGCCAACCCGACCGCGACGGCATTGCTGACTCAGACCGTGGGTCTACTTCGCGGCGAGCGTGCCGACGAGGCGGTACTGGGGCTTGCTCAGTTGGCGGTCGCCCGCCGCGGCGAGATCGTCGCTCAGGTGAACGCGGCAACCGATCTCAGCGATGCCCAGCGCACCCGCCTCACCCAGGTGCTCACCCGGATTTACAACCACCCAGTTTCGGTGCAGCTGAACATCGATCCCGACGTGCTGGGCGGCCTTTCGGTCGCCGTCGGCGACGAGGTGATCGACGGAACGCTGTCCTCGCGGCTGGCCGCAGCAGTCACCAAGCTGCCCGACTAGCACGACCACCCCAGACCCAGAACAAAGGCAGGAAGACGAAAAGCCATGGCAGAGTTGACAATCTCGGCTGACGACATCCAGGGCGCCATCCAGGATTACGTCTCTAGCTTCGAGGCGGACACCGGGCGCGAAGAGATCGGCACCGTTATCGATGCCGGTGACGGCATCGCCCACGTCGAGGGCCTGCCCTCGGTGATGACCCAGGAGCTGCTGGAGTTCCCCGGCGGCGTGCTGGGTGTGGCGCTCAACCTCGACGAGCACAGCGTCGGCGCGGTCATCCTCGGAGACTTCGAGAAGATCGAAGAGGGGCAGCAGGTCAAGCGGACCGGCGAGGTGCTCTCGGTACCCGTCGGTGATGCGTTCCTCGGACGCGTCGTCAACCCGCTCGGCCAGCCGATCGACGCCCAGGGCGACATCGAGGCCGAGACCCGGCGCGTGCTCGAGCTGCAGGCGCCCTCGGTGGTGCAGCGCCAGAGTGTCAGCGAGCCGCTGCAGACCGGTATCAAGGCCATCGACGCCATGACGCCCATCGGCCGCGGACAGCGCCAGCTGATCATCGGTGACCGCAAGACCGGCAAGACCGCCGTCTGTGTCGACACCATCCTGAACCAGCGCGAGGCGTGGGAGACAGGCGATCCCAAGCAGCAGGTGCGCTGCGTGTACGTCGCGATCGGCCAGAAGGGCTCGACCATCGCCAGCGTCAAGCGGGCGCTGGAGGAGGGCGGGGCGATGGAGTACACCACCATCGTCGCCGCCCCGGCATCTGATGCTGCCGGCTTCAAATGGCTGGCGCCCTACACGGGTTCGGCCATCGGCCAGCACTGGATGTACGCCGGTAAGCACGTGCTGATCGTGTTCGACGACCTGACCAAGCAGGCCGAGGCGTACCGCGCCATCTCGCTGCTGCTGCGTCGCCCGCCGGGCCGCGAGGCGTACCCGGGTGACGTCTTCTACCTGCACTCGCGCCTGCTGGAGCGTTGCGGCAAGCTGTCCGACGAACTCGGCGGCGGTTCGATGACCGGCCTGCCGATCATCGAGACCAAGGCCAACGACATCTCGGCCTACATCCCGACCAACGTCATCTCGATCACCGACGGTCAGTGCTTCCTGGAATCCGACTTGTTCAACCAGGGTGTGCGCCCGGCCGTCAACGTCGGTGTGTCGGTGTCGCGCGTCGGTGGCGCAGCCCAGATCAAGGCGATGAAGGAAGTGGCGGGCAGTCTGCGTCTGGATCTGTCGCAGTACCGCGAGCTGGAGGCGTTCGCCGCCTTCGCCTCGGATCTGGATGCGGCCTCCAAGGCTCAGCTCGATCGCGGTGTGCGCCTGGTCGAGTTGCTCAAGCAGCCGCAGTACAGCCCGCTCGCGGTCGAGGATCAGGTCGTGGCGATCTTCCTCGGCACCCAGGGCCACCTGGATTCTGTTCCGGCCGAGGATGTCTCGCGCTTCGAGTCCGATTTCCTGGAGCATGTCAAGGCCAGCCACTCCGACATCCTGACCGGCATCAAGGAGACCAAGAAGCTCTCCGAGGAGCTCGAGGAGAAGCTGGTCTCGGTGATCGCCGACTTCAAGAAGGGCTTCCTGACCACCGACGGCAGCTCGGTGGTGGTCGACGATTCCACTGAGGCGCTCGATCCGGAGGACCTGGAGAAGGAATCGGTCAAGGTCCGCAAGCCGGCGCCCAAGAAGGCCTAGGTAACCAATGGCAGCCACACTGCGCGAACTACGCGGACGTATCAAATCCGCCTCGTCGATCAAGAAGATCACGAAGGCTCAGGAGCTGATCGCCACGTCGCGGATCGCCAAGGCGCAGGCCCGGGTCGATGCGGCCCGGCCCTACGCCGCCCAGATCACCAGCATGCTCACCGAGCTGGCCGGCGCGAGCGCGCTGGATCATCCGCTGCTCGTCGAGCGGCCGGAGCCCAAGCGGGCCGGTGTGCTGGTGGTGTCCTCGGACCGTGGTCTGTGCGGCGGTTACAACGCCAACGTGCTGCGCCGGGCGGAGGAGCTGTTCGCGCTGCTGCGTGACCAGGGCAAGACGCCCGTCGTCTATGTCGTTGGCCGTAAAGCGCTGGGGTACTACAGCTTCCGGCAGCGCAAGGTCATCGAGTCGTGGGCCGGCTTCTCCGAGCGGCCGACCTACGACGACGCCAAGCGGATCGCCGACACCCTGGTGACGGCGTTCTTGTCCGGTGCCGACGACGACGGCGACGATGCCGGCGCTGACGGCATCCTCGGTGTCGACGAGCTGCACATCGTGTCCACCGAGTTCCGGTCGATGCTCTCGCAGACCGCCCAGGCTTTGCGGATCGCGCCGATGGTCGTCGAGTACGTCGGCGAGGCCGAGACCGGCCCGCACACCCTGTACTCGTTCGAACCGGACGCCGAGACGCTGTTCGACTCGTTGCTGCCCCGCTACGTCGCGACACGCGTGTACGCGGCGTTGCTGGAGGCGGCCGCGTCGGAGTCGGCATCTCGGCGCCGGGCCATGAAGTCGGCGACCGACAACGCCGACGAACTGATCAAGGGGCTCACGCTGGCGGCCAACCGCGAACGTCAGGCCCAGATCACCCAGGAAATCAGCGAAATCGTCGGTGGCGCCAACGCGCTGGCCGACGCGAAATAGTCCACGTAGGGAAGCGAAGAGGATAATGACTGCTACCGCAGAGAAGACCGCCGGACGGGTTGTCCGCATCACCGGCCCCGTGGTGGACGTGGAGTTCCCGCGTGGCTCGGTACCCGAACTGTTCAACGCGCTAAACGCCGAGATTTCCTACGGCGCGCTGGCCAAGACCCTGACACTGGAGGTCGCCCAGCACCTCGGCGACAGCCTGGTGCGCTGCGTCTCGATGCAGCCGACCGACGGCCTGGTCCGCGGCGTGGAGGTCACCGACACCGGCGCCTCCATCTCGGTGCCGGTCGGTGACGGCGTCAAGGGCCACGTGTTCAACGCGCTCGGCGACTGCCTCGACGAGCCGGGCTACGGCAAGGACTTCGACCACTGGTCGATCCACCGCAAGCCGCCGGCATTCGCCGACCTCGAGCCCCGTACCGAGATGCTCGAGACCGGTCTGAAGGTCGTCGACCTGCTCACCCCGTACGTGCGCGGTGGCAAGATCGCCCTGTTCGGTGGTGCCGGCGTGGGTAAGACGGTGCTCATCCAGGAGATGATCAACCGCATCGCCCGCAACTTCGGTGGTACCTCGGTGTTCGCCGGCGTGGGGGAGCGCACCCGCGAGGGCAACGACCTGTGGGTCGAGCTCGCCGACGCCAACGTGCTCAAGGACACCGCCTTGGTATTCGGGCAGATGGACGAGCCGCCGGGCACCCGTATGCGCGTCGCCCTCTCGGCGCTGACCATGGCCGAGTACTTCCGCGACGAGCAGGGCCAGGACGTGCTGCTGTTCATCGACAACATCTTCCGGTTCACCCAGGCCGGCTCGGAGGTGTCGACCCTGCTGGGCCGCATGCCCTCCGCGGTGGGTTACCAGCCGACCCTGGCCGACGAGATGGGCGAGCTCCAGGAGCGCATCACCTCGACCCGCGGCCGTTCGATCACCTCGATGCAGGCCGTGTACGTGCCCGCCGACGACTACACCGACCCGGCACCGGCAACGACCTTCGCCCACCTCGACGCCACCACTGAGCTCTCGCGTGCGGTGTTCTCGAAGGGCATCTTCCCCGCGGTGGACCCGCTGGCGTCGAGCTCGACGATCCTGCACCCCAGCGTCGTCGGTGACGAGCACTACCGCGTCGCCCAGGAAGTCATCCGAATCCTGCAGCGCTACAAGGATCTCCAGGACATCATCGCGATTCTCGGTATCGACGAGTTGTCCGAAGAGGACAAGGTGCTGGTCTACCGGGCGCGCAAGATCGAGCGCTTCCTGAGCCAGAACATGATGGCGGCCGAGCAGTTCACCGGTCAGCCCGGCTCGACGGTGCCGCTGAAGGAGACCATCGAGGCGTTCGACAAGCTGGCCAAGGGCGAGTTCGATCACCTGCCCGAGCAGGCGTTCTTCCTCATCGGTGGGCTCGACGACCTGGCGAAGAAGGCCGAAAGCCTCGGCGCCAAGCTGTGATGAGCGCTTGCGCGAAGAACATCGGGCTCGAGATGAGCGGGACTGCAAGCCGAAAGGTGATGTGAGATGGCCGAATTGGACGTCGACATCGTCGCCGTTGAGCGCAAGATTTGGTCGGGGAAGGCGAGTTTCGTCTTCACCCGCACCACATCGGGCGAGATCGGCATTCTGCCTCGGCACATTCCGTTGGTCGCCCAGTTGGTCGACGACGCGATGGTCAGGGTCGAGCGTGAGGGCGAGGACGATCTGCGGATTGCCGTTGACGGTGGCTACCTGTCGGTGACTGAAGCCGGTGTGACCATCCTCGCTGAGTCTGCGGAGTTCGAGTCCGAGATCGACGCCGAAGCCGCCAAAGCGGATGCCGCCAGCGACGATCCCGAGACCGCCGCTCGCGGCAGGGCTCGGCTGCGGGCCGTCGGCCAACTCGACTAGACCGGGGCCAGCGACCGATGAGCGCGCCGACGATTGTCATGGCCGCGCTCAGCACTGTGCTGTTGCTCGTCGTCGTCGCACTGAGCTACCGGCTGTGGAAGCTGCGCCAGGGCGGTACCGCCGCGATCCTGCGCGACATTCCCGCGGTCGGCGGCCACGGCTGGCGGCACGGGGTGGTCCGTTATCGCGGTGACGAGGCTCGGTTCTATCGGCTGTCGTCGCTGCGCTGGTGGCCGGACCGCAGGCTGGGCCGCCCCGGGCTGGAGATCATCTCCCGACGTGGGCCGCGCGGCGACGAGTTCGACATCATGACCGAAGAGATCGTGGTGCTCGAACTCCACGACATCACCGCCGAACGACGCCGCGGCTATGAGATTGCCCTGGACCGGGGCGCGTTGACGGCGTTCCTGTCCTGGGTCGAGTCCCGGCCGTCGCCGCGGTCGAGACGCCGGGCCGTCTGACGCTAGGTCGTCTGTGGCCGCTCGGCGTTGGCCCCACCCGGCTGCCAGAGCACGTCGCCGTCGGGATTGGCCACCCGCGACAGGATGAACAGCAGGTCCGAGAGCCGGTTGAGATAGCGGGCCGGCAGCGGACTCACCGTGTCGGGGTAGGCCTTCACCGCGACCCAGGCGGAACGTTCGGCGCGCCGTGTCACGGTGCGCGCCACGTGCAGCAGGGCTGAGAGTGCCGTGCCGCCGGGCAGGATGAACGAGTTCAGCGCCGGCAGGTCCTCGTTGTAGTGGTCGCACCATGCTTCGAGGCGCTCGACGTAGGGCGCGGTGATGCGAAGCGGCGGGTACTCGGGGTTCTCGACGACCGGCGTCGACAGGTCGGCACCCGCGTCGAACAGGTCGTTCTGGATCTGCACCAGGACCTTGCGCAAACCTTCGTCGGGCTGCCCGACGGCCACCGCCACGCCGAGCGCCGCGTTGGCCTCGTCGCAGTCCGCGTAGGCGATCAGGCGCGGATCGCTCTTCTCCACGCGTGAGAAATCACTCAGCCCGGACGTCCCGTCGTCACCGGTACGGGTATAGATGCGGGTCAGGTGAACTGCCATAGCGCAACGGTACCGGCGGTCGTCCCGGTCAACAGTGTTGGCTCCACTAAACTCGGCCACGTGGGCGAACGTTTCGTGGTGACCGGCGGCAACCGGCTGTCTGGTGAGGTCGCGGTAGGCGGCGCCAAGAACAGCGTCCTGAAGCTGATGGCCGCCAGCCTGCTGGCCGAGGGCACCACGACGATCACCAATTGCCCCGACATTCTCGACGTCCCGCTGATGGCCGAGGTCCTGCGTGGTCTGGGCGCCAATGTGGAGCTCGACGGTTCGGTCGTGCGGATCACGTCTCCCGACGAGCCCAAGTACGACGCCGACTTCGCCGCCGTGCGGCAGTTCCGCGCGTCGGTCTGCGTGCTTGGTCCGTTGGTGGGTCGGTGCAAGCGGGCCAGGGTGGCGCTGCCCGGCGGTGACGCGATCGGCTCGCGCCCGCTCGACATGCACCAGTCGGGCCTGCGTCAGCTCGGGGCCGAGTGCAACATCGAGCACGGCTGCGTCGTCGCCTCGGCCGACCATCTGCGCGGCGCCGAGATCCAGCTGGAGTTTCCGTCCGTCGGTGCCACCGAGAACATCCTGATGGCCGCGGTCCTCGCGGAGGGCGTGACCACGATCCACAATGCCGCGCGGGAACCCGACGTGGTCGACCTGTGCGAGATGCTGAACCAGATGGGCGCCCAAGTCGAGGGTGCCGGGACCTCGACGTTGACGATCAACGGGGTGCCCAAGCTGCATCCGACCGAACATCGGGTGATCGGTGACCGGATCGTCGCAGCGACATGGGGTATCGCTGCGGCGATGACCCGCGGTGACATCTCGGTCACCGGTGTGGATCCGGCCCATCTTCAGTTGGTGCTGCACAAGTTGCACGACACCGGTGCGACGGTCACGCAGAGCGATGACGGGTTCCGCATCGTCCAGTACGACCGCCCGAAGGCCTGCAACGTGGCGACACTGCCGTTCCCCGGCTTCCCGACCGACCTGCAGCCGATGGCGATCGCGCTGGCGTCGATCGCTGACGGAACGTCGATGATCACCGAGAACGTCTTCGAGGCGCGCTTCCGGTTTGTCGAGGAGATGATCCGGCTCGGGGCCGACGCGCGGACCGACGGCCACCACGCGGTAGTGCGCGGTCTGCCGCAGCTCTCCAGTGCGCCGGTGTGGTGCTCGGATATCCGGGCCGGTGCTGGGTTGGTGCTGGCCGGCCTGGTCGCCGACGGCGAAACCGAAGTTCACGACGTGTTTCACATCGACCGCGGCTACCCGTTGTTCGTCGAGAATCTGGTCCGACTTGGCGGAGAGATCGAACGCGTGTAATGTAGGCGGTCGGCCAGCTGCGCTGGACCCCAGCAATGGGATAGCAGCAGCAATTTGACGGCCGACTCTAAGATGAAGTAAGCTGGCAGGGTTGCCTGCTCGCGGGTTTCATTGCGGGTGTGTTGTTTGAGAACTCAATAGTGTGTTTGGTGGTTTTTGTTTGTTGTTTTTTGTCATGTTCTGGCACCCCCGTGTTGGGATGTGATGTTTGTTGATGCCAGTTTTTGGTGTCTTTTTGTTAGGTCAGATTTTTCTGATTCGAATTCACCTGTCTTTGGATGGGTTGTTTTTGTTTGGAGAGTTTGATTCTGGCTCAGGACGAACGCTGGCGGCGTGCTTAACACATGCAAGTCGAACGGTAAGGCCCTTCGGGGTACACGAGTGGCGAACGGGTGAGTAACACGTGGGTGATCTGCCCTGCACTTTGGGATAAGCCTGGGAAACTGGGTCTAATACCGAATACACCCTGCTGGTCGCATGGCCTGGTGGGGGAAAGCTTTTGCGGTGTGGGATGGGCCCGCGGCCTATCAGCTTGTTGGTGGGGTGATGGCCTACCAAGGCGACGACGGGTAGCCGGCCTGAGAGGGTGTCCGGCCACACTGGGACTGAGATACGGCCCAGACTCCTACGGGAGGCAGCAGTGGGGAATATTGCACAATGGGCGCAAGCCTGATGCAGCGACGCCGCGTGAGGGATGACGGCCTTCGGGTTGTAAACCTCTTTCAGTAGGGACGAAGCGCAAGTGACGGTACCTATAGAAGAAGGACCGGCCAACTACGTGCCAGCAGCCGCGGTAATACGTAGGGTCCGAGCGTTGTCCGGAATTACTGGGCGTAAAGAGCTCGTAGGTGGTTTGTCGCGTTGTTCGTGAAAACTCACAGCTCAACTGTGGGCGTGCGGGCGATACGGGCAGACTGGAGTACTGCAGGGGAGACTGGAATTCCTGGTGTAGCGGTGGAATGCGCAGATATCAGGAGGAACACCGGTGGCGAAGGCGGGTCTCTGGGCAGTAACTGACGCTGAGGAGCGAAAGCGTGGGGAGCGAACAGGATTAGATACCCTGGTAGTCCACGCCGTAAACGGTGGGTACTAGGTGTGGGTTTCCTTCCTTGGGATCCGTGCCGTAGCTAACGCATTAAGTACCCCGCCTGGGGAGTACGGCCGCAAGGCTAAAACTCAAAGAAATTGACGGGGGCCCGCACAAGCGGCGGAGCATGTGGATTAATTCGATGCAACGCGAAGAACCTTACCTGGGTTTGACATGCACAGGACGTGCCTAGAGATAGGTATTCCCTTGTGGCCTGTGTGCAGGTGGTGCATGGCTGTCGTCAGCTCGTGTCGTGAGATGTTGGGTTAAGTCCCGCAACGAGCGCAACCCCTATCTTATGTTGCCAGCGCGTGATGGCGGGGACTCGTAAGAGACTGCCGGGGTCAACTCGGAGGAAGGTGGGGATGACGTCAAGTCATCATGCCCCTTATGTCCAGGGCTTCACACATGCTACAATGGCCGGTACAAAGGGCTGCGAATCCGTGAGGTGGAGCGAATCCCTTGAAAGCCGGTCTCAGTTCGGATCGGGGTCTGCAACTCGACCCCGTGAAGTCGGAGTCGCTAGTAATCGCAGATCAGCAACGCTGCGGTGAATACGTTCCCGGGCCTTGTACACACCGCCCGTCACGTCATGAAAGTCGGTAACACCCGAAGCCGGTGGCCTAACCCGTAAGGGAGGGAGCCGTCGAAGGTGGGATCGGCGATTGGGACGAAGTCGTAACAAGGTAGCCGTACCGGAAGGTGCGGCTGGATCACCTCCTTTCTAAGGAGCACCACGAGACTGCGCCCCGCCCACATCGTGTGGGGGTTCGGTGAGTGCAGCGATTCGTTGGATGGGCCTGGCCTGTAGTGGGTTTCAGGTTCTGGTGCACGACAAGCAAAGTTGTTCAGGGCGGGGTTTTTACCCTGGCTGCTGCCAAACACACTGTTGGGCTTTGAGACAACAAGCCTGTGCCCCGGTTGCGGGGTGGCCTCACGTTGGTGGGGTCGGAGTGTTGTTGCCTCACTTTGGTGGTGGGGTGTGGTGTTTGATTTGTGGATAGTGGTTGCGAGCATCTAGCACGCACGAATGGTGGCGCCGGCCCTTTGGGGTGGGTGTTGCGTTGGTGTGTGTTGATGTGCAATTTTTCCTAATCTCATTTTTGGTTTTATGTTTGTAAGTGTTTAAGGGCGCATGGTGGATGCCTTGGCACTGGGAGCCGATGAAGGACGTGGGAGGCTGCGAAATGCCTCGGGGAGCTGCCAACCTAGCGTTGATCCGAGGATGTCCGAATGGGGAAACCCGGCACGAGTGATGTCGTGTCACCCAACGCTGAATATATAGGCGTTGGGGGGGAACGCGGGGAAGTGAAACATCTCAGTACCCGTAGGAAGAGAAAACAATTGTGATTCCGTGAGTAGTGGCGAGCGAAAGCGGAGGATGGCTAAACCGTGCATATGTGATACCCGGCAGGGGTTGTGTGT
Organism: Mycobacterium sp. NBC_00419; assembly: GCF_036023875.1. NCBI lineage: Bacteria > Bacillati > Actinomycetota > Actinomycetes > Mycobacteriales > Mycobacteriaceae > Mycobacterium > Mycobacterium sp. NBC_00419. The sequence continues at coordinate 1,250,732 of NZ_CP107931.1, read as the reverse complement.
GCGGTGTTGTGGGGCCTATCTTCTCAGATCTGCCGGTCTGGGCTGCAGTGAGAAAAGAACGTGTTAGTCGAAGTGACCTGGGATGGTCTGCCGTAGCGGGTGAGAGCCCCGTAGACGAAAACATGTTCTCTGTGGTGATGGGTTCCCGAGTAGCAGCGGGCCCGTGAAATCTGCTGTGAATCTGCCGGGACCACCCGGTAAGCCTGAATACTTCCCAGTGACCGATAGCGGATTAGTACCGTGAGGGAATGGTGAAAAGTACCCCGGGAGGGGAGTGAAATAGTACCTGAAACCGTGTGCCTACAATCCGTCAGAGCCTTCGTGTTAAAGCGTGGGGTGATGGCGTGCCTTTTGAAGAATGAGCCTGCGAGTCAGGGACATGTCGCGAGGTTAACCCGTGTGGGGTAGCCGTAGCGAAAGCGAGTCTGAATAGGGCGTATCCACACAACAGTGTGTGGTGTAGTGGTGTGTTCTGGACCCGAAGCGGAGTGATCTACCCATGGCCAGGGTGAAGCGCGGGTAAGACCGCGTGGAGGCCCGAACCCACTTAGGTTGAAGACTGAGGGGATGAGTTGTGGGTAGGGGTGAAAGGCCAATCAAACTCCGTGATAGCTGGTTCTCCCCGAAATGCATTTAGGTGCAGCGTCGCGTGTTTCTTACCGGAGGTAGAGCTACTGGATGGCCGATGGGCCCCACAGGGTTACTGACGTCAGCCAAACTCCGAATGCCGGTAAGTCCAAGAACGCGGCAGTGAGACGGCGGGGGATAAGCTCCGTGCGTCGAGAGGGAAACAGCCCAGATCGCCGGCTAAGGCCCCTAAGCGTGTGCTAAGTGGAAAAGGATGTGCAGTCGCAGAGACAACCAGGAGGTTGGCTTAGAAGCAGCCACCCTTGAAAGAGTGCGTAATAGCTCACTGGTCAAGTGATTGTGCGCCGATAATGTAGCGGGGCTCAAGCACACCGCCGAAGCCGCGGCAACGTATTTATACGTTGGGTAGGGGAGCGTCCTGCATCCAGTGAAGCAGCCTAGTGATGGAGCTGTGGAGGGTGTGGGAGTGAGAATGCAGGCATGAGTAGCGATAAGGCAAGTGAGAACCTTGCCCGCCGAAAGACCAAGGGTTCCTGGGCCAGGCCAGTCCTCCCAGGGTGAGTCGGGACCTAAGGCGAGGCCGACAGGCGTAGTCGATGGACAACGGGTTGATATTCCCGTACCCGTGTGTGCGCGCCCATGATGAATCAGAGGTACTAACCGCCCAAAACCGTCGTTACCGATCACCTTCGGGTGTGAGGATTGGCGGGGCTGCGCGGGACCTTCTCTGGTAGTAGTCAAGCGATGGGGTGACGCAGGAAGGTAGCCGTACCAGTCAGTGGTAATACTGGGGCAAGCCTGTAGGGCGACATCTAGGCAAATCCGGATGTCATGTGCCTGAGAGGTGATGCATAGCCGAGTGAGGCGAATTCGGTGATCCTCAGCTGCCGAGAAAAGCCTCTAGCGAGCACACACACGGCCCGTACCCCAAACCGACACAGGTGGTCAGGTAGAGAATACCAAGGCGTACGAGTGAACTATGGTTAAGGAACTCGGCAAAATACCCCCGTAACTTCGGGAGAAGGGGGACCTCCTACTGTCATGGCCCACGCGGCCGGCAGCGGTGGGGGGTGGCACAAACCAGTGAGAAGCGACTGTTTACTAAAAACACAGGTCCGTGCGAAGTCGCAAGACGATGTATACGGACTGACGCCTGCCCGGTGCTGGAAGGTTAAGAGGACCCGTTAACCCTTTGGGGTGAAGCGGAGAATTTAAGCCCCAGTAAACGGCGGTGGTAACTATAACCATCCTAAGGTAGCGAAATTCCTTGTCGGGTAAGTTCCGACCTGCACGAATGGCGTAACGACTTCTCAACTGTCTCAACCATAGACTCGGCGAAATTGCACTACGAGTAAAGATGCTCGTTACGCGCGGCAGGACGAAAAGACCCCGGGACCTTCACTATAGCTTGGTATTGGCGTTCGATACGGTTTGTGTAGGATAGGTGGGAGACTATGAAGCGGTCACGCTAGTGATCGTGGAGTCGTTGTTGAAATACCACTCTGATCGTATTGGACTTCTAACTTCGAACCGTATATCCGGTTCAGGGACAGTGCCTGGTGGGTAGTTTAACTGGGGCGGTTGCCTCCTAAAATGTAACGGAGGCGCCCAAAGGTTCCCTCAACCTGGACGGCAATCAGGTGTTGAGTGCAAGTGCACAAGGGAGCTTGACTGCGAGACGTACATGTCAAGCAGGGACGAAAGTCGGGACTAGTGATCCGGCACCCCCGAGTGGAAGGGGTGTCGCTCAACGGATAAAAGGTACCCCGGGGATAACAGGCTGATCTTCCCCAAGAGTCCATATCGACGGGATGGTTTGGCACCTCGATGTCGGCTCGTCGCATCCTGGGGCTGGAGCAGGTCCCAAGGGTTGGGCTGTTCGCCCATTAAAGCGGCACGCGAGCTGGGTTTAGAACGTCGTGAGACAGTTCGGTCTCTATCCGCCGCGCGCGTCAGAAGCTTGAGGAAAGCTGTCCCTAGTACGAGAGGACCGGGACGGACGAACCTCTGGTCCACCAGTTGTCACACCAGTGGCACCGCTGGATAGCCACGTTCGGACAGGATAACCGCTGAAAGCATCTAAGCGGGAAACCTTCTCCAAGACCAGGCTTCTCACCCATTAAGTGGGATAAGGCCCCCCGCAGACCACGGGATCGATAGACCAGACCTGCACACCTAGCAATAGGTTTAGGGAACTGGCACTAACCGGCCGAAAACTTACAACAACCAACAAACCACGATTGTTGTAGGAAAAACCTCGCAACCACACACCACGCAAACCACTACACCCCACCACCAAAACACACAGATTTACACTCACAAACGAGTGAATAAAGTTACGGCGGCCATAGCGGCAGGGAAACGCCCGGACCCATCCCGAACCCGGAAGCTAAGCCTGCCAGCGCCGATGATACTACCCAACCCGGGTGGAAAAGTAGGACACCGCCGAACACAATTTAAGTCCTGGGCCCCCCAATTTCGATTGGGGGGCCCAGGCATTTGTGCATTCGAGGTGTTATATGTCGTGCTGAAGCTATTCCGATAGCGCACTAAGTGATGCGGAGAATGGCCGCCGACCGATCCAAATGCTAATGAATACCTATTTGATTTCTATTCTCAGAGCGCGCCGGCACCTGAATACACCAACGCGCCGCCCACCAGGCCGAGAACAACGACGGTCAGTACCCGCTGTCGTCGCTGCATCCAGTCGCGGAATGACGCCAGGAAACTGTCGATCCGATGGGTCCAGACTGCGTAGCCGAGAATCGGCACCGCCGCAGTCGAGCCGCCGGCGAGTGTGAAGAACGTGACCGCCGCAGCGATTCCGGCATTACTCAAGGGCGCTGAACCGATGAGGTAGCCCCCCGCCGCGCATGCCGCAACGACTTTGATGTTGATCACCGTCAGGGCCACCCCGGTGACTGCGGCACTCAGCGGGGTGATCCGCTTGATGCGGCTCACCCAGCGGGGGTTTTCGACCGTCGTAAGCGATTGGCGCCAATAGACGACTGCGCCCCCAAGGGCGAGCAGTCCCAAGGCGATCCGCAGCCAGCCCGTCCACGCCGGCGCCGGCCCTTCCAGTTTCTGCACCAGCTGGGGCACCTGGAGGAACGCCACCGTGATGGCGGCCTTACCCGCCAGCCAGCCCGCAATGAACGCCAGCCCAACCGGCCGCGGCCGTTCGCTGTGCACCACCAGTGCAACAGCGGGGAGGACGGTGAAGGGTGACAGAGCCACCACAGCGGCCAGCGCCGTGAGCTCGCCAAGAAGCGGCAACCATCCGTGCCACATTGTGTTTCGTCGCCTCCCGGCTTCGGGTCGCACTCCAACTGCAGCCGTACAGCGACGATTGCATCGCTACGGCGACACGCCACAGGCCAGCGTCAACGTAGCATCGCAGCCCCGCGCCGCGATGATCCAACGACCGGTCCCGGTCGGCCGCGCGCCCCGCTGATCAGGCCGTGAACTGCAGGATCGGTGTGTCATGTGGATAGCGGCCGAATTGTTCTCGGCGAGTGAAAGTTGCACGGCCAAGAGAGTCACGGCGACCGATCGGCTCAGTCGAACAGGGTGGCCGATTCTCGAACCCGCTCCAACGCCAACAGCTGGCGCTTGCGGTCCAGCCCGCCCCCGTATCCGGTCAGCCCTCCGGCGGCGCCGATGACGCGGTGGCAGGGCACGATGATGCCAATGGGATTGCGCCCGTTCGCCAATCCGACAGCGCGGGAAGCCGCCGGCGATCCGATCTGCTCGGCGATCTCTCCGTACGAGCGGGTCTGGCCGTAGGGGATGGTGCGCAGCGCCGCCCATACCTTCCGCTGGAACTCCGTGCCGCCCAGATACAGGTCAACGTCGAACTCGGTGAGCTCACCGGCGAAGTACGCCGCCAGCTGCTCGACGGCCTCGGGGAAGGCGGCATCGTCGGCGTCAACCCAGCTCGACCGGTCGGGTTCGTGCGTCTGGTCGACCATGCGCAGGTGCATCAGGGTCGAGTCGGCGCCGGCCAGCGTCAGCGGACCGACCGGGCTGTCGATGATCCGGAATCGCAAACTGGTCATGGCGTCGTCTCCTTCGGGGGCCAATGGTTGACCGAATGGTCGAGGGTGGTCCATAGATGTTGAGCTGCGTAGGCCCGCCATGGTCGCCAGCGGACACTGTGGGCGGACAGGGCTCGGGCATCGGCGGGGATGCCGAGCTGCTCGGCGGCCAGGCGCACACCCAGGTCGGTGGCCGGAAACGCATCCGGGTCGCCCAGTCCCCGCATGGCCACGATCTCGGCTGTCCAGGGCCCGATACCGGGCACCGCCAGCAGTTGTGTGCGGGCCCTTTCCCAGTCGCACCCGGGGTCCAGAACCACCTCACCGGCTGCCAGCGCCGCGACAAGGGCGATCAGTGAACGCCGGCGGGCAGCAGGCACAGCCAGATGATCGGGGTCGATCTCGGCGAGCTCGTCGACGGTGGGAAAGGTGTGGGTGAGGCCACCCGCCGGGTCGGTCACCGCGCTGCCGTAGGCCGACACCAGCCGGCCGGCATGGGTGCGGGCGGCCTTCGTCGACACCTGTTGGCCGAGCACCGCCCGCACCGCCAGCTCCTGCTCGTCGACCGTGCGGGGGATCCGCTGCCCCGGGGACTTGCTGACCACGTCCCGAAGATCCGTGTCGGTGCTGAGGGCTTCGATCACGGCCTCGGGGTCGGCGTCGAGATCCAGCAGCCGGCGGCAGCGGGCGATCGCCGTCGCAAGGTCGCGGATGTTCTCCAGCACCAGCGTGCACGCGACATGATCGGGCCGCGGCCTCAGGCTGACGATGCCGTACCCCGACGGCAGACGCAGGGTGCGGCGGAACGCACCGTCACGCACCTCTTCGCACCCGGGCACAGCGCTGGCCGCCAGATGCCCGAACACTCCCTCGTAGGCAAACGGCGCACGCACCGGCAAGCGCAGGCTGAGCACCTGACCGCCCGGTGCGATGTCCTGTCCCCGACGGCGGGCGGCGTTGTGCCGCAACTGGGTTGGCGTCATATCGCAGGCAGTCCGCACGGTGTCGTTGAACTGCCGGATGCTGGCGAACCCGGCGGCGAAGGCGATGTCGCTGAACGGCATCTCGGTGGTCTCGATGAGCACCCGCGCGGTCTGAACCCGCTGCGCCCGGGCCATCGCCAGCGGCCCGGCGCCGACCTCGGCCTGCAGCATGCGTTCCATCTGGCGGGCGGTGTAGCCCACCCGCGCCGCCAGTCCGGTGACCCCCTCGCGGTCGACAACCCCGTCGCCGATCAGGCGCATGGCCCGTGCGACGGCGTCGCCACGGGCATTCCACTGCGGCGATCCCGGTGAGGCGTCGGGCCGGCACCTTTTGCAGGCCCGGAACCCGGCCCGCTGCGCGGCAGCCGCACTGGGATAGAACCGCACGTTGCGGGCCAGCGGAAGCCGTACCGGACAACTGGGCCTGCAGTAGATACCCGTCGTCAGCACAGCGGTGACGAACCAGCCGTCGAACCGGGAGTCCCTGGATTGGACGGCCCGGTAGCAGCGGTCGAAATCGTCGTGCACAGATCGACCCTTGCACGCCGGCACCGACAGCACTAGCGGAAAACCGACATCGTGGACGAGGGCTGAAAGTGCCATTCCGGGGATTGCCTGCACGCAGCGGCCGGCGGCGGACCGGGCAGCCATATGATCAGAGTCCCTCATCGACGAGCGCGAAGGAGTGCCGTGCAGCGCGTACCTCTGGTGGACTACCTCGTGCTCGAGGACGGACCCCATCTCGTCGCCAATGAATGCACCAACTGCGGCGCCCGCTATTTCGACCGGCGCAGCGGGTGTGCGAACTGCAGCGGGCGGGAGTTCCGCCACGTGCGGATCTCCGACACCGGCACGCTGCGGACGTTCACGATCGTCAGCTTCGCCGCCGAAGGAGTGCAGGTGCCGTTCGTGGCCGGCGTCGTGGACTGCGACGGCACAAGTGTGCGCGCCAACATCGTCAACGTGCCGCCGGACCCCGAGCACGTGACAACCGGCATGAAGGTGCGGCTGACCACTGTGCCCGTTGGCGTGGATCAGTCCGGTGTGGAAGCGGTCGGATTCGGCTTCGAGCCGGCGGAGTAGGAGTCACCATGGCTGACAACGTGTGGATCCTGGGCATCTACATGACCAAGTTCGGCAAGCACAAAGATGCCGACATCCTCGATCTCGGTTCGGAGGCCGCCTTCGGCGCGCTGGCCGACGCCGGGGTGTCGATCGCCGACATCGGCGTCATCGGTGCCGGAAACCTCATGGGCGCACCAGGTTTCGGCCAGACGCTGCAGAAGCAGATCGGCCAGACGGGTGTGCCGGTCTTCAACGTGAACAACGCCTGCGCCACCGGGGCGACCGCGCTGCGGGTGGCGGTGATGGCGATCAAGGCGGGTGAAACCGACATGGGTCTGGCCGTCGGTGTCGAGAAGCTCGCCGGTGCGGGCCTGCTCACCGGCAATGCCCGGGCCGCGGAAGGCGGCCAATGGGTGCGCGAGGGCCGCTTCGGTGCCGTCGCTCCGCTCGACGGCCGGGTCGGCACCGAAACCATGCCGGGAGTGTTCGCCCAGATCGGGTTGGAGTACGGCCACCGCTACGGCGGCGCGGACTTCGAGCTGTTCGCCTCGATCTCGGAGAAGAACCACGCGCATTCGACACTGAACCCCAAGGCGGCCTACCAGAAGCGCTTCACCCTCGACGAGATCATGAACGACCTGATGATCGCCTACCCGAACACCCGGCCGATGTGCTCGGCCAACTGTGACGGTGCGGCCGCGGCGGTCGTGGTCAGCGAGACCAAACTACGCACCCTCTCGCTCGAGCAGCAGCGTCGCGCCGTCAAGATCAGCGCCTCGATCCTGACCTCCGATCCCTACCAGGAGGCCTGCCAGATGCTGCCCGACGTCAACACGTTGACCCGGCAAGCCGCCACCCAGGCCTACGAGCAGGCCGGAATCGGGCCGCAGGATCTGGACCTGGTCGAACTCCACGACTGCTTCGCCACTGCCGAACTCGTGCACTACGACAATCTGCAGCTGTGTGAACCCGGTGGCGCGGTGGACTTCTTCAAGTCCGGTGCCCCGTGGCGCGACGGCAGGATGCCGGTCAACGTCTCCGGCGGACTGGAGTCCAAGGGCCATCCGGTCTCGGCCACCGGCATCGCCAACATCTGGGAGATCGCCACCCACCTGCGCGGCGAGGCGGGCGAACGCCAGATCGAGGGCGCGAAGGTCGGCTTGGCGCACGTCATCGGCCTCGGCTCGGCCTGCGGCATCCACGTTCTGGAGAAGTCGGCGCTCTAGCAGCCGGCGGCGCTAGACGATCAGCAGCCAGACGGCGATGTAATGGCAGGTGGCCGCCGCCGCGGTGAACGCGTGAAAGAACTCGTGGTGGCCGAACGACTGTGGCCACGGGTTGGGCCAGCGCAGCCCGTAGAGGACCGCGCCGATGTTGTAGAGCACGCCACCGGCGACGAGCAGGACCACGACGGCTAACCCCGCGCCGTGCAACAGCGTGCCGGCGAACCAGATTGCGGCGTATCCGAGCAGCAGGTACAGCGGGACGCCGAACCACCGCGGAGCAGACGGCCACATCATCTTCAGAGCGATACCGGCCGCGGCGCCGGCGCACACGATCGTCAGCACGTGCGCCCCGGTGCTCGGCGGCATCGCCAGCAGCGCAAACGGGGTGTAGCTGCCGACGATGAAGACGAAGATCACCGAGTGGTCGGTGCGCTTCATCCATTTCTCGGCCGTCGGTGAACCCCACCGCCGCAGGTGGTAGGTGGCGCTCACGCCGAACATGGCGATGATGGTGACGGTGTAGATCAGGGTGGCCCATCCGGCCCGCGGGGAGGCCGCGATGAAGGCGACCGGCACCAGGGCCGCGCCGGCGACGACCGCGACGGCCGCCGAGCAGAGATGGATCCAGCCGCGCGCCCGCGGCGTGCCCAGGAACTCGGTGACGGTGTCGGCGAGAACCTGAGGCAGATCGTCATCGGGGCCATCGCCGCGCATAGCGAGCGAGGTCGGGTCGGTGGGGCCGAAGGTCACGCTGAGCGTGTCGCCGATTCGCAGCCGTTCAGGATCTCTCCCCGCTCTTGAAGGCACCGGTCGCCCGGTGCAGGATCGCCCTCCCCGACGTCTTCGATTCGAGCGTACCGACGTGGTCCACGATGCGCCTGCGGCCGTGCGGTGGGGGCGCTGGCTAAGATCGCAGGCGTGGCCCACCTGGTGCAGCGCTACCTCGACCAGGTGGTGGCGGAGTATGCCGGAGTCACCGACGGCGCCCTGGCCGACTACATCCCTGAACTGAGCGACGTCGACCCGTCGGGATTTGGACTGGCGGTGTCCTCATCGGACGGTTATGTCTACGAATCGGGTTCTGCCCGAACAGAATTCACCATCCAATCCATCTCCAAACCGTTCACCTACGCGCTGGCCCTCGACCAGGTGGGGGAGACCGCGGTGGACACCAAGATCGGCGTCGAACCCTCCGGCGAGGCGTTCAACGAGATCAGCGTCGACGACAAGACCAAGACGCCGAAGAACGCGATGATCAACGCGGGGGCGATCGCGGCCGTCGCCCTGGTGCCCGGGGCCAGCCCCGACGAGCGGTTCGACAAGATCCGCGATTTCTACTCCGCGTGCGCGGGCCGGCCACTGGAACTCGATGAGCCCGTCTACCGATCCGAGAAGGCCACCGGCAGCCGCAACCGCGCGATCGCCTACATGCTGGAGAGCTTCGGGGTGCTCGCCGACGACCCCGACGACGTCCTCGACGTCTACTTCCGGCAGTGCTCGCTGCGCGTGACGAGCGTCGATCTGGCCCGCATGGGCGCCACCCTGGCCCGCGGCGGGGTCAACCCGCAGACCGGGCGGCGGGTCACCAGCACCCGGGTAGTGCAACGAACGCTGTCGGTGATGGTCACCTGCGGGATGTACAACGCCGCAGGCGACTGGGTCAGCGCGGTGGGCCTACCGGCGAAGAGCGGGGTGGGCGGCGGTATCGTCGCGGTGCTGCCGGGGCAGCTCGGTATCGGCGTGTACTCGCCGCTGCTGGATGCCCGTGGCAACAGCGTGCGCGGAGTCCTAGTGTGCCGCAGCCTCTCCGAGCGGTTGGGCCTGCACTTCCTGACGGTCAGCCGGGAATCGCGTTCGACCATCCGCGCGATCTATGAACCCGCCGAGGGGATCCGCGTCTACGAGTTGCACGGCGACCTGATGTTCGCCGGGGCTGAGCAGGTCGCCCGGATCGTCGACCGTGAGGCCGCCGACTTCGAGGTGGCCATCGTCGACGTCACCCGTACCGACGACATCAACGATTCCGCCCGCGCGCTGCTGGCGGGAATGAGCCAGGAACTGCGTGACGCCGGCAAGCTGGGGTTCGTCGTCGACCCCGACCGGGTGGTCATCCGGCCCGATCGTGGGTTCGACGACGTCGTGTTCAGCACCGTCGAGGATGCGGTGGCGGCCTGCGCAAAACCGACTGGTTAATTCAGCAGGGCCAGCGTGGCCAGCCGGGTGGGCTGTTCGTAGCCGCGCAGCGTCACCGACTCGGCCGGCTCCCAGTGGCGGCGTTCGTCGCCGCCGGCGGCCTCGATGGTGACCGCCGAGGCCAGCACCCCGTGCGGGCGGGACTTGGCCAGCTCCGAGAGGCGGGCGGCCTCGTTGACCGGCTCGCCGATCACCGTGTACTCGAAACGTTCGTTGGCCCCGACGTTGCCGGCGACCACCTGCCCGGCGGCCACGCCGATGCCCGCCGCGCACTCGGGTACCTCACGTTCAAGCCGCGCGACGATCGCCCTGGCTGCGGCCAGCGCATCGTCCTCGGGATTGTCGAGCGTGACCGGCGCACCGAAGATCGCCAGCGTCGCATCGCCCTCGAATTTGTTGACCATGCCGCGATGGCGGTCCACCTCTTCGACGACCACTGCGAAGAACCGGTTGAGCAGTGCGACGACGTCCTTGGGCGGCAGCGTGTTGACGAACTGGGTGGACCCGACGATATCGACGAAAAGGACTGCGACATGGCGCTCTTCGCCGCCGAGGGTCGGGCGTTGCAGTTCGGCTGCGGCGGCCACCTCTCGTCCGACGTGGCGGCCGAACAGATCGCGCACCCGCTCGCGCTCGCGCAGCCCGTTCACCATCGAGTTGAACCCGCGCTGCAATTCCCCGAGTTCGGTGCCGTCGAACACCACCAGGTTGGCGTCCAGATCGCCGTCCTCGACGCGCTTGAGCGCCGAGCGCACGACCCGTACGGGGGTGGCGATGAGCCAGGCCAGAATCCAGGTCAGCAGGAAGCCGAAGATCAGCGTGGCAACCGAGGAGATCAGGATGCCGACCTCCAGCTGAGTCTTGGTGAGGTTCTTCAGCAGCAGTGAGAACAGCGCCACCAGACCGATGCCGATCACGGGTAGGCCGGAGCTCAACATCCACACCGTCATGGTGCGGCCCATGATTCCCGGCGCCAGCCGGTGTGGTGGTGGGCCGGCGGCGAGCGCCTGCGCGGCCACCGGCCGCAGCGCGAACTCGGTGAACAGATATGCGCTGGTGGCCACAACCACCCCAACCACTCCGACCCCGAACGACAGCCGGGGAATGAAGTTGGGGTCGTACATCCCGTAGAGGATGGTGAACGCCGTCGTGCCCACCGCCCAGAGGGCGAGCTGGGCGATCGCGATGCGCCACGGCGTGAAGAAGGCGTTGCGCTGATCGGCGCGGGTCGGGGATCGGCCCTCGATCGCCCAGCGCAGATCGTTGACCGTGCGGCGGGTGATCCACCAGGTGCCGAAGGCCAGCGCCGCAGCAGCGTAGGCGGGAGCCACGATGAAGGTCAGCCAGCGGGGCACGTCAGTGAACACGCTGGGCACCGGGAAGGCCACCGTCACCAGCAGCGTGGCCACCGCGACCCCGACGAGGTTGACCGTCAGCATGAACACGGTGAGCAGGGTCTGGATCCGCACCCGCCGCCGGGGCCCGCTCTCGGTGACCTTGCCCAGCAGCAACGACCCGTACGCCGGGGTGTTGGCCAGCCGTCCACTCTGCCGGGTGACCCGCTCCAGGACACGGCCCAACCGCTGCGCGATGCTCGGGCTGGCACTCATGGTGGCGTCAGCCTAATTCGTCGGGGCAGCCACACCCTAAGCTTGTGCCGTGCGCCTCGTGATTGCCCAGTGCACCGTCGACTACATCGGCCGGCTCACCGCCCATCTGCCTTCCGCGCGGCGACTGCTGCTCGTCAAGGCCGACGGTTCGGTCAGCGTGCATGCCGACGACCGTGCGTACAAGCCATTGAACTGGATGAGCCCGCCCTGCTGGCTGACCGAGGCCGACGACGGCCCGCTGCCCGTCTGGGTGGTGGAGAACAAGACGGGCGAACAGCTGCGCATCACGCTGGAGGCCATCGAACACGATTCCAGCCACGAGCTGGGCATCGATCCGGGCTTGGTCAAGGACGGGGTGGAAGCCCACCTGCAGGAGCTGCTCGCCGAACACATCGAGCTGCTCGGCGAGGGCTACACCCTGGTGCGCCGGGAGTACATGACCGCCATCGGCCCGGTGGACATCCTCGCGCGTGACGAACAGGGCCGCTCGGTGGCCATCGAGATCAAACGCCGCGGTGAGATCGACGGCGTCGAGCAGCTCACTCGCTATCTGGAACTGCTCAACCGGGACAGCCTGCTGGCCCCGGTCAGCGGAGTGTTCGCCGCCCAGCAGATCAAACCGCAGGCGCGCACGCTGGCAACCGATCGCGGAATCCGTTGTCTGACACTGGATTACGACAAGATGCGCGGTATGGACAGCGACGAGTTCCGGCTGTTCTGATGCCCCGCCGCAGACCGGAACGTCGTACCGGCACCGGCCTGCCGCCGCCGCTGAGCCGGCGCCGGATCGAGATCGGTGCAGACGGCTACGACTACGAGGTGCGCCCGGTCACGGCCGCCCGCGCCACCAAGAACTATCGGTGCCCCGGTTGTGATCACGAGATCCGTTCCGGCACAGCCCATGTGGTGGTGTGGCGAACTGAGGACGGAGAAGCCGGCGTCGACGACAGGCGGCACTGGCATACGCCGTGCTGGGCCAACCGTGCCTCGCGCGGACCGACCCGAAAGTGGTCCTGAGCGACTAGTGCTCGGCGGCCTTTTCGACGAGTTCCACCAGCACGCCACCGGCGTCCTTGGGGTGGATGAAGTTGATCCGCGAGTTGGCGGTTCCTCGCCGGGGGGCTTCGTAGATCAGCCGCACACCCTGGCTGCGCAGCTGCTCGGAGACGGCGTCGAGATCGCTGACCCGGTAGGCCATCTGCTGGATGCCAGGACCGCGCTTGTCGATGAACTTGGCGATGGTCGAGTTCTCGTCCAGCGGAGCCATCAGCTGGATCTGGGCGCACTCGCTGCCCGCGCCGCGCAGCGACAGCATGGCCTCGCGAATGCCTTGGTCTTCGTTGATCTCCTCGTGCACGAGGATCATCCCGAGATGCTCGTGGTACCACTGGATCGCAGCGTCGAGATCTGGCACTGCGATGCCGATGTGGTCAACGGCCGTGACGAGTGCGCCGGCCAGAACTGGACGGGCATCAACTTGCTCAGCGGTCATAACGCAAAGGTAACCTAACGACATCGGATCCAACACCGGGGGATCTGTGATTAGCCGCATACCTGCGGCTCTAAACGCCCGTGGAGGTAGTAATGACGACGTCTGTGATCGTTGCTGGAGCACGTACACCGATCGGCAAACTGTCGGGTTCGCTCAAGGGTTTCTCGGGCAGCGATCTGGGCGCGATCGCCATCAGGGCCGCCCTGGAGAAGGCCGGTGTCCCCGCCTCGCTGGTTGAGTACGTGATCATGGGCCAGGTGCTGACCGCCGGTGCCGGCCAGATGCCGGCCCGCCAGTCGGCGGTGGGGGCCGGGATCGGCTGGGACGTGCCCGCGCTGACCATCAACAAGATGTGCCTGTCCGGCATCGACTCCATCGCACTGGCTGACCAGCTGATCCGCGCCGGTGAGTTCGACGTGGTGGTGGCCGGCGGCCAGGAGTCCATGACCAGGGCGCCGCACCTGCTGATGAACAGCCGCGATGGCTACAAGTACGGCGACGTCACGATGCTCGATCATCTGGCCTACGACGGCCTGCACGACGTGTTCACCGACCAGCCGATGGGTGCCCTCACCGAGCAGCGCAACGACGCCGACAAGTTCACCCGTCTCGAGCAGGACGAGTTTGCCGCGAGCTCACACCAGAAGGCCGCAGCGGCCTGGAAAGACGGGGTGTTCGCCGACGAGGTCGTCCCGGTATCGATCCCGCAGCGCAAGGGTGATCCGATCGAGTTCGCCGAAGACGAGGGCATCCGTGCCAACACCACCGCCGAGTCGCTGTCCGGGCTCAAGCCGTCCTTCCGCAAGGACGGCACCATCACCGCCGGATCGGCCTCCCAAATCTCCGACGGCGGTTGCGCTGTCGTGGTGATGAAGAAGACCAAGGCGCAGGAGCTGGGCCTGAGCTGGCTCTGCGAGATCGGCGCCCACGGTGTGGTCGCCGGCCCCGATTCCACCCTGCAGTCCCAGCCCGCCAACGCCATCAAGAAGGCCGTGGCCCGGGAAGGCATCACCGTCGACCAACTCGACGTCCTCGAGATCAACGAGGCGTTCGCCGCGGTCTCGCTGGCATCGACCCGGGAGTTGGGCGTCGACCCGGCCAAGGTCAACCTCAACGGCGGGGCGATCGCGCTGGGCCATCCGATCGGTATGTCGGGTGCGCGCATCACCCTGCACGCCGCCTTGGAGCTGTCCCGGCGCGGTTCGGGCTATGCGGTGGCGGCGCTGTGCGGTGCCGGTGGCCAGGGCGACGCGTTGATCCTCCGCGCCGGCTGACCAACGACGGTGCGTAGTAGCTGGGCCGGCGCTGCGGCACAATGGCGCCATGACGAGCACATTCGATATCCGTAGCACCGCGGGACGGTTCCGCGTGGTGGCGCTGGCCGAAGCCCTGACGTGGGTGGGCCTGCTAATCGGCATGTACTTCAAGTACCTGGGCAGCCCGCGCACCGAGATTGGCGTGAAGATCTTCGGGATGGCTCACGGGCTGGTGTTCATCGCGTTCGTGGTCACCGCGGTGCTGGCCGGTATCGCCTATTCCTGGCGTCTGGGAACGTGGTTGCTGGCGTTGCTGGGCAGCATTGTGCCGCTCGGCAGTGTGATCTTCCTCATATGGGCGGATCGGAGCGCGAAATTGGGCCCCGAAACCACCTCTGACCACTCCGGGAAGGGGTCTGCAGCGGCGTCGGATTCGGCTCCGTTGCGGACATGACAGACTTGTGGGCGTGACACGTCCACGCCCCCCGATCTCGCCGGCTTTGGCCGGTGCCATCGACCTTTCGGGACTCAAGCAACGGGCCCAGGCGCCTGCCGGCGGCGCGGCACCTGCTGGCGGTGCGGCACCCGCCGGTGGTGTTGAGATCACCGAAGCCAACTTCGAAGCCGAGGTGCTGGTCCGCTCCGGTCAGCTCCCGGTGGTCGTGGTGCTCTGGTCGCCGCGCAGTGAAGTCTGCGTCGAGCTGATCGACGTCTTCGCCGCCCTGGCCGCCGCCGACAACGGAAAGTGGTCGCTGGCCACGGTCAACGTCGACGTGGTGCCGCGGGTCGCGCAGATGTTCGGCATCGAGGCCGTGCCGACCGTGGTCGCGCTGGCCGGTGGTCAGCCGCTGGCCAGTTTCCAGGGTCCGCAGCCCCCCGAACAGTTGCGGCGGTGGGTCGACTCGCTGCTGGCGGCAACAGCCGGAAAGCTCGCCGGTGCAGCCGAATCCGATGCCGAGCCGGTCGACCCCGCGGTGGACCAGGCGCGCGAGCATCTGGAGTCCGGTGACTTCCCGGCCGCCGCAGCGGCCTATCAGGCCATCCTCGACACCGACCCCAACCACGTCGAGGCCAAGGGTGCGCTGCGGCAGATCACCTTTCTGCAGCGCGCCACCGCGCAACGGCCCGACGCCCTCGCGGTGGCTGCCGCGGCCCCCGACGACATCGAGGCAGCGTTCGCCGCGGCCGACGTGGAACTGCTCAATCAGGATGTCGGCGCCGCCTTCGACCGGCTGATCGCCCTGGTGCGGCGAACAGCCGGCGACGAGCGCACCTCGGTGCGCACCCGGCTCATCGAGCTCTTCGAGCTGTTCGACCCCGCCGATCCGGACGTGATCAAGGGCCGGCGCAACCTCGCCAACGCGCTGTACTAGCTCCTCGACTGTGCATCCTCATCCGCTGGCCGCGGCGTGTTGCGGATGAAACCGCACACTCGCCGATGAGAGGTCAGGGGGCCGGTTCGAGCCAGATCGCCGACGTGGGCGGTAGCACCAGCGTCGCAGAGGCCGGGCGACCGTGCCACGGGTCGTCGGTGGCCTCGACGGCGCCGAAGTTGCCCGCCCCCGCGCCGTTGTAGATCGTCGCGTCGCTGTTGAGCACCTCCCGCCAGCTGCCTGCGTGCGGCAGACCCAGCCGGTAGCGGCTGTGCTCGGCGCCGGAGAAGTTGAACACGCAAGCCAGCACCGACCCGTCGCTGCCGTAGCGCAGGAAGCTCAGCACGTTGTTGGCCGAGTCGTTGGCGTCGATCCAGGAATAGCCCTCAGGCCGGGTGTCCTGGCTCCACAGCGCGGGGCGGCTGCGATAAATCTGGTTGATGTCGGTGACGAACCTGAGCACCCCGCCGGAGTAGCTGTTCTCGTCGAGTTGATACCAGTCCAGCCCGCGTTCCTCGGACCACTCGGCGCGCTGGCCGAACTCCTGGCCCATGAACAGCAGCTGCTTGCCGGGGTGCGCCCACTGGTAGGCGAGCAGACTGCGCAGCCCGGCCGCCTTGACGTGGTCGTTGCCCGGCATGCGGCCCCACAGCGTGCCCTTGCCGTGCACCACCTCGTCGTGGCTGATCGGCAGGACGAAGTTCTCGCTGAACGCATACAGCAACGAGAACGTCAGTTCACCATGGTGATAGGTGCGATAGATCGGGTCGCGGCTGATGTAGTCCAGGGTGTCGTGCATCCACCCCATATTCCACTTCATCGAAAAGCCAAGGCCGCCAAGGTTGGTCGGTCGGGTGACACCGGGCCAGGACGTCGACTCCTCGGCGATCGTGACGATGCCCGGTGCTGCCTTGTGGACGGTGGCGTTCATCTCCTGCAGGAACTGCACCGCCTCGAGGTTCTCCCGGCCGCCGTAGATGTTCGGCGTCCAGCCGTCGGCCGGGCGGGAGTAGTCCAGGTAGAGCATCGAGGCCACGGCGTCCACCCGCAGGCCGTCGATGTGGTACTCCTGCAGCCAGTACAGCGCGTTGGCCACCAGGAAGTTGCGCACCTCGGGCCGCCCGAAGTCGAACACATAAGTGCCCCAGTCGAGTTGCTCACCACGGCGCGGGTCGGAATGCTCATAGAGCGCGGTGCCGTCGAAGCGCCCGAGCGCCCAGCCGTCCTTCGGGAAGTGTGCGGGCACCCAGTCGACGATCACCCCGATGCCGGCCTGGTGCAGCGCGTCCACCAGGAAGCGGAAATCGTCGGGGGAGCCGAACCGCGACGTCGGCGCGTAGTAGGACGTCACCTGATAGCCCCAGGACCCGCCGAACGGATGCTCGGCGACCGGCAGCAATTCGACGTGGGTGAAGCCCTGGGCGACAACATAGTCGGTCAGTTGCTCGGCGAGCTGGCGGTAGCTCAGTCCCGGGCGCCACGAGCCCAGATGCACCTCATAGGTACTCATCGGCTCGAACACCGGATTGTGGTTCGCCCGCTGCGTCATCCAGTCGGTGTCGTCCCAGGTGTAGTGCGACACGTTCACTTTCGACGCGGTCTGCGGCGGTACCTCGGTGGCGAAGGCGAACGGGTCGGCGCGGTCGGTGACCGAGCCGTCGATACCGTGCACCCGGAACTTGTAGAGACCGTCGACGGGGAAGTCGGGCCAGAACAGCTCCCACACCCCGGAGGACCCCAGCACCCGCATCGGGGCGTCGTTGCCGTCCCAGTGGTTGAACTCGCCGATCAGGCTGACGCCCTTGGCATTCGGAGCCCACA
Organism: Mycobacterium sp. NBC_00419; assembly: GCF_036023875.1. NCBI lineage: Bacteria > Bacillati > Actinomycetota > Actinomycetes > Mycobacteriales > Mycobacteriaceae > Mycobacterium > Mycobacterium sp. NBC_00419. Next base: position 1,233,088 of record NZ_CP107931.1, on the reverse strand, counting down.
CGGCGAACGAGACACCGTCGACCACGCCGTCAGGTGTGGTGAACGACCGCGGGTGGGCGCCGAGGATCTCCCACAGCCGCTCATGGCGGCCCTCGGCGAACAGGTGCAGGTCCATCTCGCCCAGCGTGGGCAGGAACCGATAGCCGTCGGCGACGGTGAGGGTGTGCGACTGACCGTCGCCGGCCGGGTACCTGACCTCGAGGCGGTAGTCGGCGAGGTTCGTGAACGGCAGCGCCACCGCGAACAGGCCGGAATCGACGTGGGTGAAGTCGTGGCGCCGGCCACCGACGATCGCGGCCACCTGTTGCGCGTGCGGGCGCAGCGCACGGATCACCGTGTGGTCGTCGTACTCGTGGGCGCCCAGGATGCTGTGTGGATCGTGGTGCACCCCGGCCACCAGGCGGGCCACCTCGCCGGGATCCGGCGCCAGGTATGGGCTGGCGAGCTTCTCTGTCCTCGTCATCTGCGCCTGGGCTCCTTTCGTCGCCGTCAGTCCCGCCGAAGCAGGGTCGCCCGCTGGTCGTGCGGGATCAGCGGCATGTTCAGCACGTGCGCCACCGCCCGTGACGGCTCGATCCGCACGTAGTTCGCCTGGCCCCACTGGTATTCCTCCCCGGAGATTTCGTCCCGAACCCAGAACCGGTCGTAGGGCTGCATACCCAAAGCGGCCATGTTCAGCCACACCGTTCCCTCTTCGGCGCTGAACGCATTCAGGGTGACCACCACCAGCACCGTGTCACCGGTGATCGGATCGAACTTGCTGTAGGCCAGCAGCGCGTCATTGTCGACGTTGTGGAAGGTGATGGTGCGCATCTGGCACAGCGCCGGATGAACCCGGCGAATCTCGTTGAGCCGCTTGAGGAAGGGCTCCAGCGAATGTCCGTGCGCCAGGGCACCCTCGAAGTCTCGGGGGCGCAACTCGTACTTCTCGGAGTTCAGGTACTCCTCGCTGCCCTCGCGCACCGGCAGGTGCTCGAACAGCTCGAAACCGGCGTATACGCCCCACGAGGTGCCCAGGGTGGCGGCGAGCACCGCACGGATGGCGAACATCCCCGGGCCGCCCACCTGCAGGCTCTCGTGCAGGATGTCCGGGGTGTTGACGAACAGATTGGGCCGGGTGTAGTCGGCGTGTTCGGCGATCTGACGGCCGAACTGCTCGATCTCCCACTTGGCGGTTCGCCAGGTGAAGTACGAATACGACTGGGTGAAGCCGAGTTTCGCCAGACCGTTCAACCGGGCCGGGCGGGTGAACGCCTCGGCCAGGAACAGCACGTCGGGGTCGACCGATTTGACCTGACTGATCAGCCACGCCCAGAAGTTCGGCGGCTTGGTGTGCGGATTGTCGACCCGGAAGATCTTGACGCCGTGGTCGATCCAGTGCCGCACCACCCGCAGAACCTCGTCGTAGAGACCACCGGGGTCGTTGTCGAAGTTGAGCGGATAGATGTCCTGATACTTCTTCGGCGGGTTCTCCGCGTAGGCGATCGTCCCGTCGGGTAGTTCGGTGAACCATTGCCGGTGATCCTTGGCCCACGGGTGGTCCGGGGCGCACTGCAACGCCAGATCCAGGGCCAGCTCCATGCCGTTGTCCCGCACGGCGGCCACGAAGCGGTCGAAATCCTCGAGGGTGCCCAGGTCGGGATGGACGGCGTCGTGCCCGCCCTCGTCGCTACCGATCGCCCACGGCGATCCGACGTCATCGGCCTCGGCGGTCACCGTGTTGTTGCGGCCCTTGCGGTGCACCTTCCCGATCGGGTGGATCGGCGGCAGGTACACCACGTTGAACCCCATCGCGGCGATGCGCGGAAGTGCCGCGGTCGACGTCGCGAACGTTCCGTGGACCGGGCGGCCCTGATCGTCCCAGCCTCCCGTCGAGCGCGGGAAGAACTCGTACCAGGCGCTGCACCGGGCCAGCGGCCGGTCCACCCACACCCCGTAGGTGCTGCCGCGGGTCACCAGCTCGCGCAGCGGGAACGCGGCCAGCAGATCGGTGACCTCGTGCGAGAGCGCCAGTGCGGCGCGAGTCACGGGGTCACCCGGCTGCCGTAGCGCGGCCGCCGCGTATAGCAGGGGGGTACGCCGGTCGCGCGGCACGCCGGTGGCCGCACGCTCGAGCAGCCGGGCACCGACCAGCAGGTCGTTGTCTAGTTCGGACTCGCCCTGCCCGGCCTCGAGCTTGGCGGTCACCGCGTGGTGCCACGTGGTGATCGGGTCGCCCCAACCGTCGATCCGGAACGTCCACAAGCCGACCCGGTCGGGCACGAACTGCCCGTGGTAGAGATCCGGGGTGGTGCCCAGCGTCATGGAGTACAGCTGCGGTTTGACCCGGTTGGCGGCTGCGGCTGCGGGTGTCGATGCCGCCTCGGCGGCCTCGAGGGCCTTGATGCGGCGGGCCGGGTTCTGGCCCAGCTGCGGATAGGACGGGCCCAGGTAGCGAACCACCAGCGTCGCGGCCACCGCGTCATGCCCCTCGCGCCATACCGACGCGCACACCGGCACCACCTCGCCGACGACAGCCTTGGCCGGGTAGGTACCGCAGGACACAACGGGCGCGACGTCATCGATCTCGATCCGACCGGGCACCCAACCACTCCTATTTCTGAGTTGTACGACTTCTGCCTTGTACGACTTAGCCAGCGCCTCGCCGGATCCGTCGGTCTCCTCGTCCGTGCCTTCTCGGGTAACCGCATCACGCCCAGTTCACACCGTAGTGGGCCGAGTGGGTGCGAGGGGAAGAAGCGCACGCTCGGCCAGCGGCCTCAGTAAGGTTGGGTCACGTGAAGGCGCTGCGTAGGTTCACAGTCCGTGCCCACCTGCCCGAGCGACTGTCGGCCCTGGGCCGGTTGTCGACGAACCTGCGCTGGTCGTGGGACAAACCGACGCAGGACCTCTTCGCCGCCATCGACCCGCAGCTGTGGGCCCGGACCGGTCAGGACCCGGTCGCGTTGCTCGGCGCGGTATCACCCAAGCGGCTCGACGAGCTCGCCAAGGACGACGGCTTCCTGGCCGGCCTGGACCAGCTGGCCGACGATCTCGACGACTACCTGGCCCGCCCCATGTGGTACCAGGAACAGGACCCGGCAACCATGCCGACCGGCATCGCCTACTTCTCGATGGAGTTCGGGGTCGCCGAGGTGCTGCCGAACTACTCCGGCGGTCTGGGCATCCTGGCCGGCGATCACCTCAAATCGGCCTCGGATCTGGGCCTGCCGCTCATCGCCGTGGGCCTGTACTACCGCTCCGGGTACTTCCGGCAGTCGCTGACCGCCGACGGCTGGCAGCGCGAGAACTATCCGTCGCTGGACCCGCAGGGGCTGCCGCTGCGGCTACTGACCGACGCCGCGGGCGCACCGGTTCTGGTGGAGCTGGCGATGCCGGAGTCCAAGCGGCTGCGGGCGCGGGTCTGGGTGGCCCAGGTCGGCCGGATACCGCTGCTGCTGCTCGATTCCGACATCCCCGAGAACGAGCACGACCTGCGCAACGTCACCGACCGGCTCTACGGCGGCGACCAGGAACACCGGATCAAGCAGGAGCTGCTGGCCGGTATCGGCGGGGTGCGGGCCATCCGCGCGTTCACCGCCGTCGAAGGCTTGCCCGCACCGGATGTGTTCCACATGAACGAGGGCCACGCCGGGTTCCTCGGAGTGGAGCGGATCCGGGAGTTGATGGCCGCCGAGCGGCTGGACTTCGACACCGCGCTGACCGTCGTCCGCGCGGGCACCGTGTTCACCACGCACACCCCGGTGCCCGCGGGGATCGACCGGTTCCCGGTGGAGATGGTGCAGCGCTACTTCGGTGACGACGGGCCGGACGGGCTGCTGCCCGGGGTGCCGGTGGGCCGGGTGCTGGCTTTCGGCGCCGAGGACGATCCGACGAAGTTCAACATGGCGCACATGGGTCTGCGGCTGGCGCAGCGGGCCAACGGGGTATCGCTGCTGCACGGCCGGGTCAGCAGGCAGATGTTCGAGGAGCTGTGGCCGGGGTTCGACCCCGGGGACGTACCCATCGGGTCGATCACCAACGGCGTGCACGGACCGACCTGGGCGGCGCCGCAGTGGCTGCAGCTCGGCCGCGAGCTCGCCGGTTCCACCGAGGCGTTGCGCGAGCCCCAGGTGTGGCAGCGCCTGCAGGAAGTCGGCTCCGGTCACATCTGGTGGATCCGATCTCAGCTGCGGGCGACACTGGTCGAGGATGTGCGCCGCAGGCTGCGCCGGTCCTGGCACGAGCGGGGCGCATCGGAGGCTGAACTAGGTTGGATAGCAACGGCTTTCGATCCCGATGTGCTCACCATCGGCTTCGCCCGCCGGGTGCCTACCTACAAGCGGCTGACGTTGATGTTGCGTGACCCGCAGCGCCTCGAGGCCCTGCTGCTCGATCCGGACCGGCCCCTGCAGCTCATCGTCGCAGGCAAGTCGCACCCCGCCGACGATGCCGGCAAGGCCCTCATCCAGCAGATCGTCAAGTTCGCCGACCGGCCCGAGGTCCGCCATCGCATCGCCTTCCTGCCCGACTACGACATGTCGATGGCGCGGTTGCTGTACTGGGGATGCGATGTGTGGCTGAACAATCCGTTGCGGCCGTTGGAGGCGTGTGGCACCTCCGGGATGAAGAGCGCACTCAACGGCGGGTTGAACCTGTCGATCCGCGACGGCTGGTGGGACGAGTGGTTCGACGGCGAAAACGGTTGGGAGATACCGACCGCCGACGGCCTGGCCGACGAGGGCCGCCGTGACGACCTGGAAGCCGCCGCCCTCTACGACCTGTTGGAACAGTCGGTGGGGCCCAGGTTCTACGACCGCGACGAGGCCGGCGTGCCGACCCGGTGGGTCGAGATGGTCCGCCACACCCTGCAGACGCTGGGCCCCAAAGTTCTGGCCTCGCGGATGGTGCGCGACTACACCGAGAAGTACTACGCGCCGGCCGCACAGTCGCGGCGCCGAACCGTCGAGTCCGTCGACGGGTTGCCGTTCGGCGCGGCCCGCGAACTGAGCGCCTACCGGCTGCGGGCACGGGAAGCGTGGCCCAACGTCGCCATCACCGACGTCGACAGCACCGGCCTGCCGGACACTCCGCTGCTGGGCTCCGAGCTGACGCTGACCGCCGCTGTGCGCCTCGCCGGCCTGCTGCCCGACGAGGTCGTCGTCGAGGCGGTGCTGGGCCGCGTCGATGACACCGACATCCTGCAGGAGCCGACGTGTGTGCCGATGACCCATACCGGGCCAGGCGACGGCGACACCGAGCTGTTTTCCACGACGACGCCGCTCCCGGTGGCCGGATCGGTCGGCTACACCGTGCGGGTGCTGCCGCATAACCCGCTGCTGGCCGCCGACAACGAGCTCGGCCTGGTGGTGATGGCGTAACGCTGACGGTTCCGCAACCGGTTAGCAGTGCAGGGGTGCCGCATGTAGGTTCCCCACAGGGAGTGCCGATCGATCCTGCATCGGGGCGGACGAGCGGATTCCCGGGAAGGCATGACGGGCAGTGTTAGTGCGAGGTGCGGCAACGGTGGCGCTGGCGGGTTGCTTCTTGGCGGTTGCGGTGGCCCCGGCCTCGGCAGACCCCGACCCGGCCGCCCCGGACGCCCAGCCCGTCGCCGCGGCGGCACCCGACCCGGCCGCCGCCCCTCCGGTCGACGACGGCAGGGTGGAATCCACCCCGCCCGCGGTCACCAAATCACCCGACGGCTGGACCCTGACCGTCTCGGCCAAGGATGAGGTCCAGATGCCGTCGGCTCCGCTGACCACGGCGATCTCATCGCGGGAGTACGTCGTGGGCGGCGTCTACAACGGCGCGCTCAGCGGCGACGGATCCACACCCAAGGGCGTGTTCGAGGTCGGGTATCAGATCGGCTGCGGCATCGACATGAGCACCTCCAACGGCGTCTCCCTGACCGGCACCGCCGGTATCAACCCGTCGATCGGCTACACCGGATTCGACTTCCCCGGCACGGTGCCCGATGGCCTGCTGCCCGGCATCGGCGCCAACATCGGCGGCGGCATCACCGTGGGCCTCAAGCCCGGCATCATCAACGTCGTCCCGGTGACCAAGAAGGAATACAAGGGCGCCGCGCCCTGGGTGTCGATCAGCAACTTCCACGTCAAGATCGACGGCTGCGTGGGGGAGTCCTTCATCCGCTCCTATGCGACGCTGACCAAATCCACCGACGAGGGTGACGCCATCCTGTCCTGGTACGGGGTTACCAAAAAGATCTGAGCGACCCCCGAGTGTGGGGGTTATGCACGCTGCAGGTCCGTTTTGCGTGCATAGGGCCCACAGTGGCCAGCACCTACGGGAAGCGCTTGATGCAGCGGTCCTCGTCGCCGAGCACACCGATGCGGAACGCGTCGATGCGGGAGAACCCGGCAGGCACCGTCTCGCCGTTGACGTCGCTGGCGGCCAGGCCGTTGGTCAACAGCCCGGACACCGCCTCGTCGATATCGCCGGCGGTCAGCGCGACGGTGTTGCCGTCGGGTGTGGTGACCTCCTTGGACAGCTTTGTGGTGGCCACCCCGGTCAGGCACGCGGTGCGCAGCCCCGCCTCGGCGTTGTCGAGGACCAGCCCGCCCTGCTGATGCTGCAGCGCCAACATGTAGCGCGACACCAGCGCCGAGTAGGCGGTGTTGTCGCCCTGCACCAGTGAGGTCTCGTCACCCTCGTTGGAGGTGCCCATCTTCTGCAGGCCCGGCAGGTCGACGGCGATGGTGTTGGTCGACGGGCAGAACGACACCGGCGGGCTCGGCCGGGCGTCCGGGCATGCCGACGCCTTGCCGGTGTCGAAGGTCAGCTGCGGCGGGTTCTTCGGGGTGAACAGGATATTCATCGCATCGACGATGGCCTTCGTGGACTCCTCGCTGACCGGCCACTCGCCGGTCTGATCCGACTGCAGCTCGACGGGCAGATCACCGCGGCGCTGACCGATCTCCTGGGCGTCGATCGCCTTGCACGACGACGCCCCGTCGGTGAACCCGAACTGGAACGCCGAGATCCGCTCGAACGCCGAGCCGTGCTCGTCGCCGGTGTCGTAGTAGTCGTCCTGGCTCAGCAGCGGGTCGCGGAAGGAGATCATGGCGGCCAGCAGATTGTTGAGACCGTCACCGGTGGACAGGGTGAAGCGCGGCGAGTTGCCCTCGGCCACCCAGCGCATGTACACCCCGGCCAGGCAGTCGGCCTGCTGTTCGGCGACCAGGGTCGGGGTGCCCTTCTTGTTCAGCTTGGCCAGCTTCTGGATCGCGTGACCGTACTCGTGGGCCAGCACCATGGTGATGGCCATGTCCCCGTTGGCCGCCCGCAGCGACGGCATCAGCACGCCGCGATCCCAGCCGATGGTGTTGTCGTCCTCGCAGAAGGCGGCATTGATCAGGCCGGCGGTCGACTCGTCGCAGAAGGTGCCGTCGTAGTCATCGGAGTCCCACGAGATGAGCGCCTTGACGGGGGTGAACTGGCCGTCGAAAGTCTCGCCGTAGGCGGTGTCCCAGAAGGTCTCCAGATCGCTGATCGACTGCGCGGCGATCTCGTCGACCTCGCCGCCGTTGCCGCCGTCGACCTTGCGGCTGGGGGCCTCGGCGTTGGGCCGCAGGCCGCTCTCGCCGTCGGCGGCCTGCAGGCCGGCCACCTTGAACGGGTCGTCGAAGATCGACACGGGCTTGCCGGAGATGGTGGCACCGCAACCGGCCAGGACGACCGCGGCGGCTGCAACGGCGAACAGGCGTGCGAGGTGTCGTCGGCGCATGGGGCCACCCCTCCCAGGGGTCGGGGATCAGTGGGAATTTCGCTCCAACAATAGTGTGGTTGCCGGGCTCTACCGATCCCAATTCAGCGGGCGACGTCGCCGCGCAACCGTTGAAGTGCTTGTTTGGCGCGCTCGGGGTCGGTGGTGGTCCAGAACGGCGGCAGCGATGCGCGCAGGTAGCCGCCGTAACGGGCGGTGGCCATCCGGGAGTCCAGCACCGCGACCACACCGCGGTCTTCGGCGCGGCGCAACAACCGGCCCGCACCCTGGGCCAGCAGCAGGGCGGCGTGCGCGGCGGCGACCGCCATGAAGCCGTTGCCGCCGCGGGCCGCGACGGCGCGCTGGCGTGCGGTCAGCAGCGGATCGTCGGGCCGCGGGAACGGGATCCGGTCGATCAGGACCAGCGACAGCGACGGCCCGGGAACGTCGACCCCCTGCCACAGCGACAGCGTGCCGAACAGTGAGGTCTCCGGATCGGCGGTGAACTTCGCGACCAGCGCCGCGGTGTTGTCCTCGCCTTGACACAGGATCGGGGTGTCCAGACGGGCCCGCATCGCCTCGGCGGCGGCTTTGGCCGCGCGCATCGAGGAGAACAGCCCCAGCGTCCGCCCGCCGGCGGCCTCGATGAGTCCGGCGATCTCGTCGAGTTGGGCATCGGTGCCGGTGCCCTCCCGGCCGGGCGGGGGCAGGTGCGCGGCGATGTAGAGGATTCCGGACTTGGCGTGTTCGAACGGTGACCCGACGTCCAGGCCCTTCCAGGCGGGGCCGTCGGCCAGACCCCACGACCGGGCCATCGCCTCGAACGATCCGCCGATGCTCAGCGTCGCCGACGTCAGGACCGCGGTGGAGGTGTCGAACAACCGGCCGCGCAGCAGGCCCGACACCGACAGCGGGGCCACCCGCAAGACCGGTCGAAGAGATCCGCCACCCGATCCCCGGGTCGCTCCGCTCCTGCTCGCCGCCAAGTCCTCATGATCGAGCCACACCACGTCGGTGCGGTCCGGTATCGCCGGGACGAACGAGTCCAGTACTCGTGCCGCGGTGTCGCCGATCTCGGTCAGCGCGGCGATCGCCTCGGTGCGGGCGGCAGCCGCCTTCGGATCCTTCGGGGACGGGTCGATATCGGAGCGCGCCGAGTTGGCCGCGTCACGCAGTGCCGTCAGATAGGTGGCCAGCTCGTCGTCGAGGAAATCCATCCGGCCCGGGGTGCCGTCGTGGATGGCCGAGGAGAACGTCGCGACCGCCGCCTCCAACCGCTCGCTCAACTCCGGACGCACCAGCCGGCCGATGCGCCGTGCCGCAACACCGAGCGGGGCCGGCGTCAGCTCGCCGGTGGCCACCGACGTCACCCGGTCGACGAGTTCGTGCGCCTCGTCGACGATGACGTACTCGTGCTCGGGCAGCACCGACGCCTCGGCGATCGCGTCGATCGCCAGCAGGGCGTGGTTGGTGACGACGACGTCGGCGTTGCCGGCCACACCGCGCGCCTTCTCCGAGAAACAGTCCGCGCCGTAGGGGCAGCGGGCCATCCCGAGGCATTCCCGGGCCGAGACGCTGACCTGCGACCAGGATCGTTCGGGAACCCCCGGCGTCAGCTCGTCGCGGTCGCCGGTCTCGGTCTTCGAGGCCCACGCCGTCAACCGCGCCACGTCACGGCCCAGAGCCGATGCGGCCAGCGGCTCGAACAACTCTTCCTGCGGGCCGTCACCGGCTTCGGAGTCGCGGTCGTCGGCGCCGTGAATCTTGTTCAGGCACAGGTAGTTCCGCCGGCCCTTGAGCAGTGCGAACGTGGGCCGACGCGGCAACACCCCGGCTAGTGAGTCGACGAGGCGGGGCAGATCGCGGTCGACGAGCTGGCGTTGCAGGGCGATGGTCGCGGTGGACACCACCACCGGCTTCTCCTCGGAGATGGCGCGCGCGATCGCCGGGATCAGATAGGCCAGTGACTTGCCGGTGCCGGTGCCGGCCTGGACGGCCAGATGCTCACCGGACTCCAGCGCATGTGCCACCGCCTCGGCCATCTGCACCTGACCGGGCCGCTGGCTGCCGCCGAGTCCGGCCACCGCGGTCTCCAGCAGCTCGGCGACCGGCGGCAGTTCCTCAGCGCTCACCGATGCCGCACCGGCACCTGGCGGGTGGGAATCGCCGGCTCACCCTGTGACAGCGCGAGGCCTTCCCAGGGCAGGCTACGCAGCCCGGCCGCGACCAGATCGCGAGCTGCATCCAAACCCGTTGTCGCCAAGGGCTTTCCGTTGCGCACCAGCGCAACGGTCAGCTGTCGCGACGGCTCCGCTGCCGCTGGTGGCTCGTCGACGGGATGCACCACCTCTTCGGTGATCGTCCCGCTCGGCCGGGACAGCCGCGTCGCGGCTTTGCGGCCACCGTGGGATTCCTTGTGGCTGCTGCGCTTCTGCACCGGGATCCCGTCGACCTCGACCAGCTTGTAGACCATGCTCGCCGTCGGCGCACCGGAACCGGTGACCACCGAGGTGCCCACCCCGTAGCTGTCGACGGGATCGGCCCGCAGCGCGGCGATCGAGTACTCGTCGAGATCGCCCGACACCACGATCCGGGTGCCGGTGGCGCCGAGTCCGTCGAGTTGCTCGCGCACCTGGCGGGCCAGCACCCCGAGATCGCCGGAGTCGATCCGTACCGACCCCAGGCCGGGGCCCGCGACGGCGATCGCATTGGCCACGCCGGCGGTCACGTCGTAGGTGTCGACCAGCAGCGTGGTGTCGACTCCCAGTGCCTCGACCTGGGCCCGGAACGCGGCAGGCTCATCAGGTCCGGACGCAGTGGTGTGCAGCATCGTGAACGCGTGCGCGCTGGTGCCCAGGGCGGGCACGCGAAAGCGCCGGTTGGCTTCCAGGTTGGATGTGCCGGCGAACCCGGCGATATAGGCCGCGCGCGCCGCCGCCACCGCGGCCTGCTCGTGCGTGCGCCGCGACCCCATCTCGATCAGCGGCCGGCCCTGCGCGGCGGTGACCATGCGGGCCGCCGCCGAGGCGATCGCGGTGTCGTGATTGAAGATCGACAGCGCCAGCGTCTCGAGCACCACACACTCGGCGAACGTGCCGCTGACCGACAGAACCGGCGAGCCGGGGAAGTACAGCTCGCCTTCGGCGTAGCCGTCGACGTCACCGCCGAACCGGAAGCCCGCCAGGTAGTCCAGGGTGACCGGGTCCAGGAAGGACGACAGCGAATCCAGGGCGGCCTGGTCGAAGACGAACTCGCCCAAGGCTTCCAGGAACCGGCCGGTACCGGCTACCACGCCGTAGCGGCGCCCGTCGGGGAGCCGGCGCGCAAACACCTCGAAGGTGGTCCGACGCCCGGCGGTACCGTCCCGCAGGGCCGCCGACAGCATCGTCAGCTCGTATTTGTCCGTCAGCAGCGCGGCGGTCACAGCGCAACGGTATCGGCTGCCACGCCATTGGGTTGTTATTGCGGTGGCTCGCTATCCTTGTTCGCATGGGCGCGTCAGCAGCACCGACCCGGCCGGGGACCAGCGGGCAGCAGGCAACCGAGACGGTTGAGGCCGTCGACCGCCCGTGGGTCACCATCGTCTGGGATGATCCGGTGAACCTGATGAACTACGTGACCTACATCTTCCAGAAGCTGTTCGGCTACAGCGAGCCGCAGGCGACCAAGCTGATGATGCAGGTGCACAACGAAGGTAAAGCGGTGGTGTCCTCGGGCAGCCGCGAGTCCATGGAGGTCGACGTGACCAAGCTGCACGCGGCCGGTCTGTGGGCGACCATGCAGCAGGACCGCTGAGTCCGGTCCGAATGCGCAAATGGAAGCGGGTCGAGACCGCTGATGGCCCCCGTTTCCGGTCGGCGCTGGCCCCCCATGAGGCGGCGCTGCTGAAGAACATGGTGCGCTCGGTGCACGGCATGCTCTCCGAGCGGGAATCCGCGGCACCGTCGGATCCGCTGGCCGAGCTCACCGGCATCCGGACTGGGAACCATGAGCCTCCCGAGGACTCGACCATGCGCCGGCTGCTGCCCGACTTCTTCCGGCCGCAGCGTGAGCACCCGGCGGGTTCGGCCGCGGCGGAAAGCCTCAACGGCGCACTGCGCAGTCTGCACGAGCCGGACATCATCGATGCGAAAAAGGCTGCGGCTCAACGGGTTCTGGACACGCTCCCGGATGACGGCGCGCGCTTTGAACTCACTGACGACGACGCGAACGCCTGGATTGCCGCCGTCAACGACGTTCGGCTGGCGCTGGGCGCCATGCTCGACATCGGCCCGGAGGGCCTTGACCGGCTGCCGCCCGAGCACCCATTGGCCGGGCACCTCGACGTCTACCAGTGGCTGACCGTGCTGCAGGAGTACCTCGTGCTGGGCCTGATGGGTAAACCGATCCGATGAGGCCCGGCTCGATCACCGATGTAGCGGGCATCCTGGTCGGCCAGCACCACCGCCTCGATCCCGACGCCACCCTCGGTTCGGGCTGGGCGTGCGGGAGCACCGTCGTCATCGCCCCGCCGGGAACCGTCGGGGCCGTCGACGTCCGCGGCGGTGCACCGGGAACACGCGAGACCGACCTGCTCGATCCGGCCAACAGCGTCCGTCACGTCGACGCCGTCGTACTGACCGGCGGCAGCGCCTACGGGCTGGCCGCGGCCGACGGGGTGATGACGTGGCTGGAGGAACAGGGCCGCGGGGTCAAGATGGACGGCGGGGTGGTGCCGATAGTTCCGACCGCGGTGATTTTCGATCTTCCGGTGGGTGGCTGGGCGTGCCGGCCGACCGCCGAGTTCGGCTTCGCCGCCGCCCACTCGGCGGGCACCGACGTCGCCGTGGGCACGGTGGGAGCCGGCGTCGGCGCGCGGGCCGGCGTGCTCAAAGGCGGTGTGGGTACCGCGTCGGTCACGCTGGACAACGGGGTGACCGTCGGCGCGATCGTCGTGGTGAACAGTGCGGGCAACGTCGTCGACCCCGGCACGGGCCTGCCGTGGATGGCCCGGCTGATCGATGAGTTCGGGCTGGTCGCGCCGCCTGCCGAGCAGATCGCCGCCTTCGCCGCCCTGGACGCCGAGTCCAGTCCGCTCAACACCACCATCGCGGTCGTCGCCACCGACGCGGTGCTGACTCCGATGGCGTGCAACCGGTTCGCCGTCGCCGCCCAGGACGGTTTGGCGCACGCGATCCGGCCCGCCCACACCCCGCTGGACGGGGACACCGTCTTCGCGTTGGCCACCGGCGCCATCGAGGTCGAACCCGACCCCGACATCCCGGTCGCGATGTCGCCGGAGACCAAGCTGGTCGCGGCATTGGGGGCGGCCGGGGCAGACTGTTTGGCGCGCGCGGTAATGGTCGGCGTGCTGGCCGCCCAGACCGCGGCAGGAATACCGACCTACCGCGCCATGTTGCCCGGTGCGTTCGCTGTGTCGAACCGCTGACCAATTCAGGAGGAGCCCCGCCGTGCTGGTGATCCGTGCCGACCTCGTCGACGCCATGGTCGCCCACGCCCGCGCCGACCATCCCGACGAGGCCTGTGGCGTGCTGGCCGGACCGGAGGGCTCGCATCGCCCGGAGCGCCACGTCGCGATGCTCAACGCCGAGCGGTCCCCGACGTTCTACCGCTTCGACTCCGGCGAGCAGCTCAAGATCTGGCGCGAGATGGACGACAACGACGAGGTTCCCGTCGTCATCTACCATTCGCACACCGCGACCGAGGCCTACCCGAGCCGCACCGACATCTCGTTCGCGTCCGAACCCGACGCGCACTACGTCCTGGTCTCCACCCGTGACCCCGAGCAGCACGAACTGCGCAGCTACCGGATCGTCGACGGCGTCGTCACCGAAGAGCCCGTCACCATCGTCGAGCAGTACTAGCCATCAGAAAGGCGCCCCAATGAGTGTCACCGTGTCCATCCCGACGATCCTGCGCAGCCACACCGGCGGGGAGAAGCGCGTCACCGCCGCCGGCGACACGCTGCAGGCGGTGATCGCCGACCTGGAAGCGAACTACTCCGGCATCTCCGACCGCCTGGTCGAGAGCGGCAAGCTCAACCGGTTCGTCAACATCTACGTCAACGACGAAGACGTCCGATTCTCCGGCGGGCTGGCCACCGAAATCTCTGACGGCGACTCGGTGACGATCCTGCCCGCCGTCGCAGGCGGTGCGGTGGGGACGCCTTGACCCGCTACGACTCGCTGCTCCAGGCGGTCGGGCACACTCCGCTGGTCGGCCTGCCGCGGTTGTCGCCGCGCTGGGACGACACCAGCGAGGGCCCGCATGTGCGGCTGTGGGCCAAACTCGAGGACCGCAATCCCACCGGTTCCATCAAGGACCGTCCCGCCCTGCGAATGATCGAGCAGGCCGAGCGTGACGGCCTGGTGAAACCGGGGACCACGATCCTGGAACCGACCAGCGGCAACACCGGCATCTCGCTGGCGATGGCTGCCCGGCTCAAGGGCTACCGGCTGATCTGCGTGATGCCGGAGAACACCTCGATCGAGCGCCGCCAGATCCTGGAGCTCTACGGCGCCGAGATCATCTTCTCCCCGGCCGAGGGCGGCTCCAATACCGCGGTGGCCACCGCCAAGAAGCTCGCCGCCGAACACCCCGAGTGGGTGATGCTCTACCAGTACGGCAACCAGGCCAACGCCGACGCCCACTACTACAGCACCGGCCCGGAGCTGCTGGCCGACCTGCCCGAGATCACCCACTTCGTCGCCGGGCTGGGCACCACCGGAACCCTGATGGGCACCGGCCGGTTCCTGCGCGAGCACGTCCCTGGTGTGCAGATCGTGGCCGCCGAGCCGCGCTACGGCGAGGGTGTCTACGCGCTGCGCAACATCGATGAAGGGTTCATCCCCGAGCTCTACGACCCTGACGTGCTCACCACCCGCTATTCGGTGGGCTCGCACGATGCGCTGCGGCGCACCCGCGAACTCGTGCAGGTCGAGGGAATCTTCGCAGGCGTCTCGACCGGTGCGATCCTGCACGCCGCGCTGGGGATGGCGGCCAAGGCGATCAAGGCCGGCGAGCGCGCCGACATCGCCTTCACCGTGTGCGACGCCGGATGGAAGTATCTGTCGACCGGTGCCTACGCCGGTAGCCTGGATGAAGCTGAGGACGCCCTGGAGGGCCAACTCTGGGCATGACATCGGAGGCGTGATGAGAGCGGGTACCGGATGAACCAGCCGCTGGGTTATCCGATCACCCCGGCGCCCGAGCCGAAGAAGCCGCCCGCGTGGAAGGTCGGCGGCGCGACCATCCTGACGTTCGTCGCCCTGCTCTACGTCATCGAACTCGTCGACCAACTCTCCGGGCACTCGCTGGATCGCAACGGCATCCGGCCGTTGGAGACCGACGGCCTGTGGGGCATTCTCTTCGCGCCGTTACTGCACGGCGGTTGGCCACACCTGATTGCCAACACGCTGCCCGCCCTGGTGCTCGGCTTCCTGGTGACGCTGGCCGGGATGTCGCGGTTCATCTGGGCGACGGCCGTCATCTGGGTGGTCGGCGGCCTGGGCACCTGGCTGATCGGGAACCTCGGCTGCAACCTGGAGACCAATCACATCGGCGCCTCCGGGCTGATCTTCGGCTGGCTGGCGTTCCTGCTGGTGTTCGGCTGGCTGACCCGGCACCTCTGGTGGATCGTCACCTCGATCGCGGTGTTGTTCGTCTACGGCGGTGTGCTGTGGGGCGCGGTCCCCGAACTCGACCGCTGCGGCGGGGTGTCCTGGCAGGGCCACCTGTGTGGGGCGCTCGCCGGGGTGCTGGCCGCGTACTGGCTGTCCGGTCCGGAGCGCAAGGCGCGGCAACGCAAGAAGGCCGGCCAGCTTCCCGGCCTGACCTCATGAGCGACCGCTTCGCGCCGGTCGGCATCTTCGACTCCGGCGTAGGCGGGTTGACCGTGGCCCGCTCGATCATCGACCAGCTGCCCGACGAGGACATCGTCTACGTCGGGGACACCGCCAACGGGCCGTACGGCCCGCTGACCATCCCCGAGGTCCGGGCTCACGCCCTGGCCATCGCCGACGACCTCGTCGACCGCGGAGTCAAGGCCCTCGTCATCGCGTGCAACACCGCGTCCTCGGCGTGCCTGCGCGACGCGCGGGAGCGCTACGACGTGCCCGTCGTCGAAGTCATCCTGCCCGCGGTGCGGCGCGCGGTGGCCACCACCCGCACCGGGCGAATCGGCGTCATCGGTACCCAGGCGACCATTGCGTCGGGCGCCTATCAAGACGCGTTCGCCGCGGCCCGCGACATCGACGTCGCCGCGGTGGCCTGCCCGCGCTTCGTCGACTTCGTCGAGCGGGGCGTCACCAGCGGCCGCCAGGTGCTCAACCTCGCCGAGGGCTACCTCGAACCACTGCAGCACGCACAGGTCGACACGCTGGTCCTGGGATGCACGCACTACCCGCTGTTGTCGGGTCTCATCCAGTTGGCGATGGGGGATCAGGTGACGCTGGTGTCCAGCGCCGAGGAGACCGCCAAGGATCTGCTGCGCGTCCTGACCGAACGTGACCTGCTACGACCGCATGACGCGCCGCCCGCGACGCGGGTGTTCGAGTCCACCGGTGACCCGGAGTCGTTCCTGGCGCTGGCGTCGCGTTTCCTGGGGCCGGCGATCACCGGCGTCGAACCTGTTGCCCGTCACGTCGGCGCGGAGAAGTGATTCTCGATATTTCATGCGGTGATGTTTTCCTCTCTGACCACCACGGCATGGCAAGCTTGTCGGTGTGCGAATCACCGTCCTCGGTTGCTCCGGCAGTGTTGTCGGGCCTGATTCGCCGGCGTCCGGTTATCTGCTGACGGCGCCGGATACTCCGCCGCTCGTCCTGGACTTCGGCGGCGGCGTGATGGGTGCGCTGCAGCGGTACGCCGACCCCAACGAGGTCCACGTCCTGCTGTCGCACCTGCACGCCGACCACTGCCTGGATCTGCCGGGCCTGTTCGTGTGGCGGCGCTACCACCCGACACCAGCCCGCGGCCGCGGCCTCATGTACGGCCCGAGCGACACCTGGTCGCGGCTGGCGGCGGCGTCCTCGCCGATGGGTGGGGAACTCGACGATTTCTCCGACATCTTCGAGATCCGGCACTGGGAGGACGGCGCGCCCGTGACCTTCGGTGCGCTGACCGTCCTGCCGCGGTTGGTCACCCATCCCACCGAGTCCTTCGGTATGCGCATCACCGACCCGTCCGGGGCGACGCTGGTCTACAGCGGCGACACCGGGGTGTGCGACTCGCTGGTCGAGCTGGCCTCCGGCGCCGATGTCTTCTTGTGCGAGGCGTCGTGGACGCATGCGCCGGAACGGCCCCCGCATCTGCACCTGTCGGGCACCGAAGCGGGCCGAATGGCCAAGGCGGCCGGGGTCGGGGAGTTGCTGCTCACCCACATCCCGCCGTGGACGTCGCGCGAGGACGTCATCAGCGAGGCCAAGGCCGAGTTCGACGGCCCGGTGCACGCGGTGGTCTGCGGGGAGAGCATCGAGATCCGCCGGCACTGACAGGCGCTCCATCCGCGAGCGTGCGTGTCGGCACGCCGACACGCCGCTGCAGCGTGCACTCCGCGCACGCTCGGGCCGTCGCGGCCCGCACAGATGGTGTCGCGCTAGGGTTGCCACGTGTCACGACGACAAGACGGCAGGCTTGACGACGAGCTGCGCCCGGTAACGATCACCCGCGGCTTCACGTCCCATCCAGCGGGCTCGGTGCTCATCAGCTTCGGCGAAACCCGCGTCATGTGCACGGCCAGTGTCACCGAGGGTGTCCCGCGCTGGCGCAAAGGCTCGGGGGAGGGCTGGCTCACCGCTGAGTACGCGATGCTGCCCGGCGCCACCCACACCCGCTCGGACCGCGAGTCGGTCAAGGGCCGCCTCGGCGGGCGTACTCAGGAGATCAGCCGGCTGATCGGGCGCTCGCTGCGCGCCTGCATCGACCTGAAAGCGTTGGGCGAGAACACCATCGCCATCGACTGTGACGTGCTGCAGGCCGACGGCGGGACTCGTACCGCGGCGATCACCGGCGCCTTCGTCGCGCTTTCGGATGCCGTCACCTACCTGGCCGCCGCGGGCAAGCTGTCCGACCCCAAACCGCTGTCCTGCGCCATCTCGGCGATCAGCGTCGGCGTGGTGGACGGCCGGGTGCGGGTGGATCTGCCCTACGAGGAGGATTCGCGCGCCGAGGTCGACATGAACGTGGTGGCCACCGACACCGGGACGCTGGTGGAGATTCAGGGCACCGGCGAGGGCGCGACCTTCCCGCGCACGACTTTGGACAAGATGCTCGACGCGGCACTGGCGGCCTGCGAGACGCTGTTCGCGGTACAGCGTGAGGCACTCGAGCTGCCGTATCCCGGGGTGCTGCCCGAAGGGCCGGCCGGTAAGAAGGCGTTCGGCTCCTGACCGTACTGCTGGTCGCCAGCCGCAACCGCAAGAAGCTGGCCGAACTGCGCCGGGTCCTCGAGGCGGCGGGAGTCTCCGGACTGACGCTGGTCTCCCTCGACGATGTGCCCGCTTTCGACGAGGCGCCCGAGACCGGGGCCACCTTCGAGGACAACGCGCTGGCCAAGGCGCGGGACGCCTTCGCGGCCACCGGTCTGCCGGCCGTCGCCGATGACTCGGGCCTGGAGGTCGATGCGCTCAACGGGATGCCCGGGGTGCTCTCGGCGCGCTGGGCCGGGCGGCACGGTGAGGACGTCGCCAACTACGAATTGCTGCTGGCACAGTTGCGCGACACACCCGAGGAACGACGGTCGGCGGCGTTCGTGTCGGCCTGCGCGCTGGTGCACGGCCCCGGGCCGGACGACAACACGGTGGTGCGCGGTCAGTGGCCCGGCGTCATCGCCCGCGGGCCCCGCGGCGCAGGCGGATTCGGGTACGACCCGGTATTCGTCCCGGAGGGCGAGACCCGCAGTGCGGCCGAGCTGAGTCCCACTGAGAAGGACGCGGTATCCCACCGCGGTCGTGCGCTGACCTTGCTGTTGCCTGCCCTGCGCGCACTCGCCGGCTGACGTCGCCGTCAGCAATTTGTGTAGCGCATCTAATGTGTCATGATGCTGGCGTGGGTCGTCACTCGGTCCGGGTGACGCACCCCGGTGTTCTGATCGCCGTTCTGGCGGCCGCCGGCATCACTGTGTCGCTGACACAAACCCTGATGATCCCGCTGATCCCCGAGCTGCCGGCATTGCTGAACACCAGCCCGTCCAACGCCTCGTGGACCATCACCGTGACCCTGCTGACGGCCGTGGTGGCCACGCCGGTGTTCGGCCGCCTGGGCGACATGCACGGCCCCAAGCCGATGTTGATGATCTGTGCGGGCACCATGGCGGCCGGTTCGCTGATGGCCGCGGCGACCAGCTCGTTGGTGCCGTTCATCATCGGGCGGGGGTTGCAGGGTATGAGCCTGCCGATCATTCCGCTGGCCATCAGTGTGCTGCGCTCGGCGCTTCCCGCCGACCGGGTCGGCCCGGCCATGGGACTGATCAGCTCGTCGCTCGGGGTCGGCGGCGCCCTGGGGCTGCCGCTGTCGGCGGTGGTGGCCCAGATGGCCGACTGGCATACGTTGTTCTGGGGCGCAGGGGTTCTCGGCATCCTGGCGGTGGTGCTGTTTCACTTCCTGGTGCCCGACATCCCGGCCAGCTCGCCCGACAAGTTCGACCCGCTCGGCACGGTGCTGCTCGCGGTCGCGTTGGTGGCCCTGCTGCTGCCGATTTCCAAGGGCTCGACGTGGGGTTGGACGAGTTCGACAACGCTGTCTCTGTTCGTCGTCTCGTTCGTTGTGTTCGCCGTCTTCGCCCGCTGGCAGTTCCACACCCCGTCGCCGATCGTCGACCTGCGGACCACGCTGCGGCGGCCGGTGCTGACCACCAACATCGCGGCGGTGCTGGTGTGTTTCTCGATGTTCGCGTTCGGCCTGGTCGCCCCGCAGGTGCTCGAACTTCCGGCCGGGACCGGGTTCGGCCTGGGCCAATCGATGGTGCAGGCAGGCCTGTGGCTGGCTCCTGGCGGGTTGGCGATGATGCTTGCCTCCCCGCTGGCGGCGCGGATGGCCGGGCGTCGCGGTCCCAAGTTCACCTTGGTCTGTGGATCGGCGATCATCGCGCTCGCCTATCTGGGTGCGCTGTGGCTGATCGGCAGTCCCGCGGCGGTGATGGCGGTCAACATCGCCATCAGCCTCGGGGTGGGCTTCGCCTACTCGTCGCTGCCGGCGCTGATCAATGCCAACGTGCCGATGTCGGAAACCGCCGCAGCCAACGGGATCAATGCTCTCGCACGGTCATTGGGTACGTCGGTGTCCAGCGCGGTGATCGGTGTGGTGCTCGCGACGATGACGATCCGCTACGGCGGTCACACGATGCCGTCGCTGCACGGTCTGCGCACCGCGCTACTGATCGCAGCCGGTGTCGCGGCGCTGGCCGCCGTCGTCGCGATGACCATTCCCGGCGCGACCGACCCCGAGGTGACCGCCGACGACTGGCCGGCCGAGAAGGCCGAGTTGACCGACGGCCCCTTGGTCAGAGGTTGAAGCGGTTCTTGAGCTCGCGGGTCTGAACCTGCTCGACGATGATGCCGAGCAAGGGGATGGTGCCGGCCAGCAGGACGCCGATGGTCTTGGCGATCGGCCAGCGGACCTTGACCGCCAGGTTCGCGGTGAACAGCAGGTAGATGAAGTAGACCCAGCCGTGCACCACGCCGATCCACGTCGGCGGGTTGTCCACCTTCACGACGTACTTCATCACCATCTCGTAGCACAGCGCGATCAGCCAGATGCCCGTCGTCCACGCCAACGCCCGGTAGCCGTTGAGCGCGCTGCGGATCTTCTCGATCGGCACGGTCGGCTGGGTGTGGGCTTCCGGGGTGTCGGGTGCGCTCATGTGGCGGTCCTGTTCTGGTGGTGGTCCTCGGCCTTGTCGGCTTCGGCGAGCTCGGCGAGGTAGGCATTGTATTCGCGCATCACGGGGTCGTCGGATTCTGTTGAGGCCGTGGGACGTTCAGGCAGGAGGCCGGCGGGAATCTCGGTGACGGCGTCGGTCGACGACGGCGGCAGCGGCGGAGCCTGCTCGTAGCGGACGAACTTGCGGTAGGCGTAGACGCAGAACCCGGCGAACATGGGCCACTGCAGGGCGTAACCGAGGTTCTGGAAGGAGCCCGAGGTCGACTCGTACCGGGTCCACTGCCACCAGCCCAGAGCCAGGCAACCGCAGGCGGCGAGGATCACCAAGGCGATCAACGCGAACCTGTGACGACGGGTCGTGGGCACACCACGACGGTACCGTGCCAGGGGTTATGGGTTCATCAGGCCGTGACGATCAGCACTTGGGGCGCCCCCGCGCGTCGCGATAGGATCGGCAGTCTTGCGGGCGTGATGAAATGGCAGACATGCCGGCTTTAGGTGCCGGTGCTCGAAAGAGCGTGTGGGTTCGAATCCCTCCGCCCGCACCATGTATGGCAGTGGTTGGCTAGCTTCACAGCCTCACCATCGCCGCTCTTCGGTTAGGTCGCGCTCGGCGGCGGTGCACTGCGACGAGTTTGAAACGCGGATCGTTGCCGAAATTGACCCTGGTGGCGCCGAGACCAGCAGGTTAGTCTTCCTTTCAGAGGCAACTGCCCACGTCACGTCCTCAGGTATGAGGTGAGCCCATGACCCATGTCAGCAGCGGTGGACAGGCCGATCAGGGTGATCCCGAAGTGAACACCGATCGAAAGCCGTTGGAGAGCAAGGACTGGGACGACCCCGGAAACGACGACCACACCCGGGGTATCGCGCCGACACTTGACCGCAACCCGAGCGGCAGGCCTGAACATGCCTGACGGCGCCGAGCCGAAACAACCGGTGGCCAGTGATGTCTATGTAGAGATGGTCAGCTCGTTGATGAGCGCCGAGTTCGACCGACGCAAGGGCATCGAGGCCAGGGGCGCGGTGATCCTCACCGCGAGTGCCACCCTGTTGACTTTGATCTTCGGGCTTACGGTAGTCGTGACGGGTAAGGACCACGTATTCGCCAACCACAGTGCGCTGATCTTTCTGTTGTTCGCACTGGCTTCGTTCATCATCTCGGCGGTCCTGGCCATCGTCGTGCAAGGCTATGCATTCAGGTACACAGTCACGGGAGTCAAGACCCTGCAAGGATTGACCAGCAATGCGTTCTGGCTGCTCGATCACGACACCGCGACGCGAATGTGGGTTCAGCGCCAGGTGAACACCACGCTGAGCCTGCGTGCCGGAAACGATGTGAAAGCAACTCTTGTCTTGGTAGCACTCGGCTGGCAGGTTGTTGCAGTTGTATTGCTCTCTGCCTCAATCGGTTTGGAGATGTGGGGACGGGTTTGATCCGAGGCTTGCCGGGCGTCCTAACCGCACCAGACTCACAGCTCCGCGGTCAGCCCCGGCAGCAGTGGTAGCAGTGTCAAGGCCATCGACAGCTCGAGTGCATCGGTGTCGATATCGCGGCCAAGGATGGTCTCGGCCTGGTTCACCCGGTAGCTGACGGTGTTGGGGTGCACGGTGAGCCGCTGCGCGGCCCGCGCGGGGCTGCGGTTCTCCTCTAGGTACACCGCAAGCGTCATCGCCACCCGATAGGTCGACTCGTCATCCTCGGCCAGCGGCCCGAGCACCCGGTGCACGAATGCCACCGCCTGGTCGGCATCCACACTCGACAACGCGGCCAGCGCGACATCGCGATAGCGGGTCACCGTAGCGGCGCGCGGCCCGCTCAAGGAGACGACCCGGCGAGCCTGGTTCGCTTCGATGTGACTGCTGCGGAACCCTTTGAGCCCCCAGCCCGGATCGCTCACCGCGATACGCACACCGGCCGGCAGGCCGGCCACGTCGAGCGCCACCGGGTCGAACGGCTCCCGGCGGCTCAGCCAGGCCGAGATCGACAGCGGGCCGACCGGTTGGGCCATCGTGCTGTCGGCCGATACCGCCCGTCCCACCACCGCCGCGACGTCGGCGAGAAGCCGTTGGGCGTCATCGTCTTCGGGAGTTGCCTCCAGCCAGATGGCAGCACAGACGTGGTGGCGGTTGAGGTCGTAGCGCAGCTTCTTGGCCGCCCGCTGGGCATCGCGTTCCCGCTCGTTGAGCACGTCATCGATCGCGGCGGTGCGCGCTGCGGCGGCGCTGCGCAACCAGGCCTCGCGCTGGACCTCGTAGATCTCCTCGGTGAGCGCCAGGGCACTGTCGATGTAGGCGAACAGCCAACTGGTGGCCAGCTGCAGTGCCGCGGCCTGCTCGCCGGCATTCGAAGCCGAACTGGTGATGCGCCCGAACAGCCATTCCCAGAGGGTGTCCTGCCCCAACCGGTAGGACCGGATCAGGAACGCCAGAGGCACCTTCTGCATCATCCGGGCGCGGCCCAGCGCGATCGCCTCGGCCGGCAGGCCCATTCCGCGCGGATCTGCACCGGCTTCCACGATCTGGGCGAACTGGCGAATGCTGGACTCGATACCGGCCGGCTGGCCCTCGAGGAACTGGCTCTCGGGCATCAGCTGCGGTTGCTCGGTGCGAATCCGGTCCAAGACGTCGCGGGCGAGCTCTGCCGACCCGTTGATCAGTTCGGCGGCGATCGGCCGCAGCACCTGCTGCCATACCCGCTGAGCTGCGGCGTCGTCCCGCACCGGGGCCCACTCGGGATCCATGAGCGACCACGCTAAACGCGTTGTGTTCGGGCCACAACGGAACAGCGAAGTTTGGCGTTCGCGCACGAGTGCCGCACCCCGCTCCAGTCCTACGTTGCAGACGTGGCAAACAGCCACACCCACGCGAGTGTCGAGAGGTGCGAGCGCAACATGACCATTGCAGTGACAGGCGACCGAGGCGGGTACAACTTTCTGGAGCGCGCCCAGCAGCGCAGCCCGGGTTCGATCCTGGGGCAGATGCTGACGGTGAAGCAGGCGGCCCAGCTTCTGGGCATCACGCCCGCCACGTTGCAGCGCAGGATCAAGACCGGCGCCGGCCCGGCGCACTACAAGTTCGGTAACCGCATGCTGTTCAAGCGCGACGAGGTCATCGGTTACCAGGCGGCGGGCTAGGGGTGACTCAGAAGACGGTGTAGCCGCCGTCGATGACCAGGGTCTGGCCGGTGAAGTACGCCGAGCCCGGGCCGGCGAGCCACACCGCTACGGCTTCGAAGTCCGCCGGGGTGCCCCACCGCCGCAACGGAATTCTGGGCAGGATCTTGGCCTGCGCGGCCGGTGACTCCAGCAGGGCGTCGGTCATGGCGGCCTTGGTCCAGCCGGGCACCAGCGCATTGACCCGGATGTCGTCGCGGGCCAGTTCCACGGCCAGGGCCCGGGCCATCGCCACCAGCGCGCTCTTAGCCGCGGCGTAGTGCGTGGAGTAGGCCATTCCGTCGCTGATCGAGACGCTGCTGGTGACCACGATCGAGCCGCCGCCGGTGCGGGTCTTCATGTGACTGGCGGCGGCGCGCACGGTGTAGAAGGCGCCGTCGAGGTTGACCGCCATCACCCGTCGCCACTCCTCGGTCGACATCGTGTCGATGCTCGTGGGTTTCGGTCCCACCCCGGCATTGGCGAAACAGGAGTCCAGGCGCCCGAATTCGGCCACGACGGCCTCGAGACCGGCGGTGACCGCGCCTTCGTCGCTGACGTCGACGACGAGCGAGCGCACCGGTGCACCGTCACCGGCAAGTTCGGCAATGGCGGCGTCGTTCTTGGCGGCGTTGGTGCCCCAGATGACGACGGTGGCACCGGCGTCGTGCAGCCCGCGCGCCATCCCGAGTCCGATTCCGCCGTTGCCTCCCGTCACCAGTGCGACGTGTCCGGTGAGGTCGTGCCAAGCGGCCACGGCGACAGTCCTTTCCGACGCCGGCCGGATGCAACCGGGGCCGGAGTCAGAAGTATCCGCTACCCGGGAGCCGCGTCCCGCGAACATGGTAGGCGCCGACCGCCTGCGCCTTGTAGGACGTCGGGTTGTGCGACGCCAGAGTCCGGATGTTGCGCCAGTGCCGGTCCAGTAGATGGGCCTGGCGCACTACCGACGCGCCGCCGACGTCGAACACCTGCGCTGCCGCCTTCTGCCCCAATGCGTCGACGACTACCTTGGCGGCGGCGGCCTGCAGGGAGGCCTCGTGAGCCAGATCCAGCTGCGGGTCGCAGCCCGCGGCGTCGGCCTCGAACGCGGCCGCGAGGGTGTCGGCCGCGGCGAGCACGGTCGCCTCGCCGGCGAACGCAGCGGCGGCGATCTCGCCGATCTCCCGCTGCAGCAACGGATCGTCGGCAGGCACCGGCGCGGGCGCCCAGGCGAAGCCGCGCGTCCGCTGGTGCACGTGGGCCACCGCGTCGGCCCGCACAGCATGCAGCACACCCACGATCAGCGCCGTCACATACAACTGAAAGAACGCGCCGGACAGATACATCGGCGGGGGCTCGCTGCCGACATCGGGTGGGGCGAACCGCAGCACCTCCTCGGCGCGTACCTCCACATCGGTGAAGTGCGCCGTCCCGGTGCCCGTCGCGCGCTGACCCATACCGTCCCAGTCGTCGAGCACGGTCACGCCCGTACGGTCGGTCGGCACCAGCGCCAGGACGGTGGAGCCGTCGGGAGCGCCGGCGATCACCTCGGCGTAGTCGGCGTACAGGGTCCCGGTGGTGAAGTACTTCGTCCCGTTGAGCCGGAAGTTGGCCCCGTCGGCGCGCAGTGTTGTCTGCCAGGTGAATTCGCCGATGGTGGTGGAGCCGAGTTCAGTCGACGCATTGCCGACGATCGCACCCGACAGCGCCAGGTCGATGACGCGGCGGCGCTCCTGGCCGCCCAGTCTGAGTCGTTCCTCGACATGGGCGAAGTGGCCGCGCAGGATGTGCGCGACGTTCACGTCGACCGCGGCCAGCCTGATCACGACGCTGAACAGCTCGCGCAGGCTGGCGCCACCGCCGCTGTCCTCGGCGGGCACCCGCAGGGCGCCGAGCCGGTGCTGGCGAATGAGATCGATTGCCGCGAAGGGGCGTTCGCCGGTGCGCTCGCGTTCAAGGGTGCCGCGCCCGATCTCGGCGAACAGCGCGGCCAGCCGGTCGGATCCGGCGGTCACGACGGAGTCGGTCTGTGTCATCCGGCGACCTTCTCACTGACGTGGCGGTACTGGGCTGCCCGGTGGGTTTCGGGGAGTCGAGACCCACGTCCGAACAGCTTGTTGCGCAGCGTCCCCTCGCTGTACGAGGTCTTGTAAGCACCGCGCCGCTGCAGTTCTGGCACAACGTATTCGACGAAGTCGGCGAAGGTGCCGGGGGTGATGACGTTGGTCAGGTTGAAACCGTCCACGTCCGTCTCCTCGACCCACTCCTGCAGGTCGTCGGCAACCTGTGCCGGGGAGCCGACGCTGAAGCCACCCTCGACTCCGATCGCGCGGGCGTCGATGAAGTCGCGCAAGGTCCACTGTCCTTGGCCGAACATCGTCACCGCCGACTTGAGGTACTCGTTGTCGGTGATGGCGACTGGATCGTCGAGGTCGAAGCGGGACAGGTCGCTGCCCAGCCAGCCCGACCACAGGGCCAGCGCGCCTTCGGGGTCGATGTAGCGCCGGAACTCGTCATGGCGGGCCCGGGCGTCGCGTTCGGTGGCGCCGGTCACCACCACGTGCCCGTTGACGATCTTCACGTCGTAGGGGTCGCGGCCGGCGGCCTTGGCTCGGGCCCGGATGTCGGCCACCGCTTCCTTGAGCACCTCCTTGGTGGGCGCTCCGATGAAGATGACTTCGGCGTTCTCCGCGCCGAACCGGCGGCCACGGTCGGACGCGCCGGCCTGGTAGAGAACCGGCGTGCGCTGGGGCGAGGGCTCGCACAGGTGGATACCGGGAACCCGGAAGTGGCGGCCATCGTGGCCGATCGGGTGCACCTTGTCCGGGTCGGCGTAGTGCGGGCGGGACGGGTCGGTGCCGACGGCGTCGTCCTCCCACGACCCTTCCCACAGCTTGTACAGCACTTCGGTGTACTCGTCGGCGATGTCGTATCGGTCGGCGTGCGGGGTGATGGTGTCCAGGCCGTGGTTGAGCGCGGCGCTTTCGAGATAGCCGGTGACGATATTCCAGCCGATTCGCCCGTTGGTCAGATGGTCAAGGGTCGACATCCGCCTGGCGAACGAGTACGGGTGCTCGAATGAGGTCGCCGCGGTGATCCCGAACCCGAGATGTTCGGTGACGGCGGCCATCGCTGGTGCCAACAGAAGCGGGTCGTTCACCGGGACCTGGGCACCGGCCCGCAGGGCCGCCTGCGGACCGCCGCCGTACACGTCGTAGACGCCGAGAACGTCGGCGATGAAGAGACCGTCGAACAGCCCGCGCTCGAGCAGCTTGGCCAGATCGGTCCAGTAGCGAAGATCTTTGTACCGGGTGGCCTGCGACTCGGGGTGGCGCCAGGTGCCCGCCACGATGTGGGTCACGCAGTTCATGTCGAACGCGTTGAGATGGATCTGGCGGGTCACAGCAGGCCTCCGCTTGCGGGTTGGTGCTCGGCGGCGGGGAGGCTGGCGAGCAGTTGACGGGTGTAAGGGTCACGCGGTGATTCGAAAAGCTCTGCCGCAGAACCTGATTCGACGACCCGACCGTTGCTCATCACCAGCACGCGGTCGGCGACATGGTGGATCACGCCCAGGTCATGGGAGATGAACAGAAAGCTCAGGCCGAGCTGCTGCTGGAGATCGGCCAGCAGGTCGAGAACCTGCGCCTGGATGGTCACATCCAACGCCGATACCGGCTCGTCGCAGACGATCAGCCAGGGCTCCGGGGCTAACGCGCGCGCGATCGCCACCCGCTGGCGCTGCCCGCCGGACAGCAGCAGCGGCCGTCTGTCGAGGTGCTCGGCGCCAAGGCCGACATCAGCCAGGAGTTCCGCGGCACGGTCACGCCGTGCCCCGGCGCTCGGATACGCCTCGGCCGGCAGCGCGTCCTCGACGATGCGGCGTACCGTCCACCGAGGGTCGAAGGATCCCAGCGGATCCTGATACACCACCGATATCCGGCGCCGCAGCGGGCGCCGTCTGGATTCGGGAATGCCGCTCCAGTCGGCGCCGGCCAGCCGCACCACTCCGGCGTCGGGCTCCAGAAGGGCCAGCGCCAACCGTGCTGTGGTGGTCTTGCCCGACCCGGATTCGCCGACGATGCCCACCGTCTCGCCGACCCGCACCTCGAACGAAACATCCTCGACCGCAGTCCGTTCCACTCCGTCGGGGCCGCGGAAACGTTTGACCAGACCGTCGGCGCTCAGCAGCACGCCGTCGGCGGGCGGCTCGTCGCGCTGCCCGGAGTGGATCCGACGGGCCGGCAGCGGCGAGAGCCGGGAGCCCTTGCGGTGCGCGGTCGGTACCGCGCCGATCAGTTCCCGGGTGTAGGGATGGCTGGGCGAGTGCAGCACGTCGGCGACGGTGCCCTGTTCCACCAGCAGGCCCTCCCGCATCACCGCGACCCGGTCGGCCAGGCGGCTGACCACCGACAAGTCGTGACTGATCAGGATCAATCCCGTGCCGCGCTGCTTCATCGCCCCCAGCAAGTCGAGAATCTGGGCCTGGATGGTGACATCCAGTGCGGTCGTGGGTTCGTCGGCGATCAGCAGCGGCGGATCGAGTGCGATCGCCGAGGCGATCAGGGCGCGTTGCCGCTGGCCGCCGGACAATTCGTGCGGCAGTTGGCGGGCACGCAGCTCCGGCTCCGGTACACCCACCGAAGTGAGCAACTCCAGCACCCGTTCGCGGCGGCGCCGTCGGTTGCCGAACCGGTGCAGCCGTAATGTTTCGGCGACCTCGGCCCCCACGGTGCGCAGCGGGTCGAGTGAAACCAGAGCGTCCTGCAGCACGAAACCCACGTCGCTGCCGCGAAGCCGGCGCCAGTCCCGGTCGCGGTTGTCGAGTACCGAGCGGCCGCGCAGTTCGAGACGGTCCGCCGACACCCGGGAGGAAGCGCCGGTCAGGCCCAGCAATGCGCGAGCGGTGACACTCTTGCCCGATCCGGATTCACCGACGATCGCCAGGCACTCGCCCGGGGCGACACGCAGCGAGACACCGCGTACCGCCTCGCGGCGGGATCGGCCCGATTCGAATGCGACGGAGAGGTTTTCGACGTGGACCAGTGCAGTGGTACCTGCCGCGGCGGTCATGTGAGCCTGCCTTCGAGTCGCTGCTGCAGGTAGCGGCCCAGCACCGTCACCGACAGCGTGCAGCCGATGATCGCCAGCCCGGGGAACAGCTCCAGCCACCACGCCGTCGAGACGAAGTCGCGGCCGGCGTCGAGCATGGCGCCCCACTCTGGGGCCGGAGGGGCTACGCCGAGGCCCAGGAAACTCAGCGAGGACGCCCAGACGATGGACTGGCCGATGCCCATTGTGGCCAGCACGACCAGCGGCCGCATGGCATTGGGGAAGATGTGCCCGGTGATGATCTTCCTGCGGGAATGCCCGAGAGCTGTTGCCGCGCTGACATACCCGGAGTCCTTCACCGCGATCACCTGCCCACGGATCATCCACGCATAGCCTGCCGCCGATCCGATGGCCACCGCCACGATCTCGGTGGCCACACCGGGGCCGAACATCGCGATGAACAACAGGGCCAGCAGCAGACCGGGAAGTGCCAGAACCACCTCGAGGAACCTGCTGATCGCGCCGTCGGTGAACCGGCCGCCCAGGCCTGCGGCGAACCCGAACAGGACCGCAGCGACCAGGGCCAGCGCGGTGGCACCGGCGCCGATCAACAGTGAACTGCGTGCGCCGTACACCACCCGGGTGAAGATGTCGCGTCCCGACGCGTCGGTGCCGAACCAGTACTGTGCCGATGGACCTTGAAGGGCTGCATCGATATTCGTGTCGTACGGCGATCCGTCGGCGAAGGCTGACGGGATGATCCCCCAGGCCAGGATCGCGATGACATACAGCGCGGCCAGATAGACCGCCGGTCGGAAGGCGCGGCGACCCGGTATCGGACGGCTCGAGCCGGCCGCGACGGCACCGGCAACGTCGACCACCATCGTCACGCGCTCCGCAGCCGGGGATCGACGCGGACGAACGCGAGACGCACCAGCAGGTTGGCGATCAGGTACACCGCCGCGACGAACAGCGTCACTCCGACTACCACCGGCATGTCGTGCGACTTGGCCGCGTCGACGAGGATTCTGCCTAGGCCGGGCCGCACGAAGATCGATTCGACGATGACCGCGGTGGAGAACAGTGAGCCCAGCGCCCAGCCGGACAGCGTCAAGCCGGGGAGGACGGCGTGGCGCAACGCGTGCCGCCAGCGCACGCCGAACTCGCTCATACCTCGGGCCCGCGCCGACGTGGCGAAGGGCTGCTCCAGCGCTGAGGAGAACTCGTCGCGGGTGACCTGCCCGAGGAATCCGGCCAGCGGCAACGCCAGGGTCGCAGCGGGCAGTATCAGACTGGCCGCGCTCCCGTCGCCGACCACCGGCAGCCAGTGCAGGTGAAAGGCGAACACCACCAGCAGCACGATGCCCAGCCAGTACTGCGGCAGGGCCGCCAGCACGATCTCCACCCCCGAACCGACCGCGTTGAGGACGCGGTGGCGATGGGCGGTCAGCAATGTCACGGCCACCGCGATGATCCAGGCCGCCACCAGTGCCGTGGTGGTCAGAGTGAGCGTCGAGCCGATCTGCTGGCCGATGATGGTCGCGACCGGCTGCTTGAGGATGTAGGACGTGCCGAGGTTCCCGCGTACCAGTGCCCCGAGGTAGTCGGCGTACTGCACGATCAGCGGGCGGTTGAAACCGTACTGCGCCCGGACCGCGGCGAGTTGTTCCGGCGTCGGCTTGGATCCGGCACCGCTGAGAATCGTCTGCGCCGGGTCGGTCGGGATCAGATGCTCGGCGCCGAAGGTGAGCGTCGCGGCCGCCCACAGCACCGCGATGACGCCGAGCAGGCTACCCAGGACTCGGCGCACTCGAATGGGAGTGCGCCGAGTCAGGACAACCGGTCGGGTCACCGCGCCAGCCAGGCGTCCGACAGCACCGGCTCACCCTCAGACGGCTCGATCCACACATCCTTGAGGTGCTTCTTGGCAACCAGTCGCGTGGTTTGCGGGTAGAGACCGAGGTGGTAGGCGTTCTCGGCGACCAGCTTCTCCACGCCGTTGTAGAGCTCGGTCAGCTTGGCCGGATCGGTGGTCGAGGCGATCTCGTGCAACGGCGCGTCGATGGCGGGGTTCGACACCCACGACATGTTGTTGCCAGGTGCGAGATTCAGCGAGTCCGTCGAGTAGACGATGGACAACACCAGCGGCGTCGGGCTGTTCCAGTAAGCGCCGCCGAGCGCATCGTAGGCGTCCTTGTTGGTGAAGGCGGCGAAGTACTGGTCCTGGGGGATCGGTTTGAGGATGAGGTTGAACCCGATCTCCTTCTCGGCAGCCTGAATGTCCTGGTACAGCGTGACGTCTGTGGGCGGGCTGTCACCGGGGTCCGATGAGTACACCAGGGTGGCAGCCAGCTGCTTGCCGTCCTTGGTGCGGAAGCCGTCGCCGTCGCGCTGTGTCCAGCCGGCCGCGTCGAGGAGCTGGTTGGCCTTGTCGGGATCATGGACGTAGTAGTCGCGCAAGTTCTTGTCGAAGTAGGGCGTGGTCGACGACAGCGGACCGGGTTCCCAATCGAACACACCCAGGTACGCGCTCTTGACGGCGGCTTCGGCGTTGGAACCGTGGATGAACGCCTGCCGCACCGCGACATCGGTGAAGGGTGCCCGAGTTGTGTTGAGCGCGAAGCCGTTCGGCAAACCGGTGTGGCTGAACTCCTGCAATACCAGGTTCGGGTCGGCCTTGAGCGCGGCGTTCTGCTGCGGTGGCGGGTTGAAGATCAGATCGGCCCCCTGGCCCTGGACGGCGCCGAACCGAACGGAGCCGTCTTCGAGGAACTTCCAGCTGATGTGGTCGAGGTAGGCGGGACCCTGATGCTTGGCATTGGCCGGCGCCGAGTTGTAGTTCGGGTTCTTGTCCAACTCGACACTCTGGCCGTGGATCCACTGCTTGACGATGAACGGGCCGGTGCCGACGGGCGCCTGGCAGTTCTCGGAGAGCCCACGCGCCAACGCCTTCGGCGACTGGATTCCGAAGAACGCTTGTGAGATCACCGGAAGCAGAGCCGAATACGGCTGCGACAGCGTGAGTTCGAACGTCGAGGGGTCGACCGCCCGCGAGGCCTTGTAGTAGGGGCGCAGGTAGCCGGCATCGGTCAGCGACTGCGTCTTGGGGTCGAGCATGTGCTCGAAGTTTGTTTTGACGGCCGCGGCGTCGAACGGTTCACCGTCGTGGAACTTGACGCCTTGCTTGAGCTTGAAGGTGTACACCAGGCCGTCCGGCGACACCGTCCAGGAGTCGGCCAGCCACGGCACGACAGAACCGTCGGGGCGCTCGGAGACCAGCGAGTCGAGGAACTGACGGGCCACATAGGTTTGCGGCATATCGCCGTTGTTGTGCGGATCCAGGCAGGCCGGCTCACGGTCGGCGCCGTAGACGATCGAGCCACCCTGGACCGGTGGTCCGGCGGCATCCGATGACGAGCTATTCGTCGATCCACCGCAGCCGGCGAGCAGCATCGTGACAGCGAACGGGACAAGGAGGGTCGTTCCTCGACGGGCGGTTCCGGAGAAGGGCATCGCGGGGCGCTCTTTCGGCTTGGTGGTCGTTGACATCCCGGATGTCGCGATCGCCCTCTGGCAGAACGCGAGTTGGATGGCTCGGTCACCATGCCGCGCCGCAAATCGTCTGGCCAGCAATCAAATCCGCGCGATTATTTCGGCCACTGTGTCCGGCCGTGACCGACATGTGTCGCCGTGTGACGACGGCCCGCGGCGAGAGGCTAGATCATCTCCCTGGCGCTCAACCATCGCATGATCGGCCAGCCCGCGAACACCGGCAGCCAGCACGTCAACACCCGGTAGAGCAGCACCGACGGCACGCCGATGGCCGCGGGCACGCCGAAAGCGGCCAGGCCACCGATCAGTGCGGCCTCCACCGCGCCGACACCGCCCGGGGTGGGCGCTGCCGATGCCAGTGTGCCGCCGACCATCGTGACGATCGTGACCGTCACGAAGTTGGTGTTCCCGCCGAATGCCTCGATGCTGGCCCACAGCACAAGTGCCATGCCGAGAGTCGTTGTGGCACAGCCGAGGACAATCACCGCAAGGCGCTTGGGCTCACGCATCAGATCGAGCAGCTCGCTGCTGACCTCCTGCAGCTGCGGCCGGATCGCCGTGTCGAGCCAGCGCCGGGCCTTGGGTACGAACAGGAACGTCCCGAGCACCCCGAGGGCGATGCCGCCGATCAGATACAGCAGCGTGCTGCTCGGCACGAAATGCGCCAGGTCGGCCGTCGCTCCGGCGGCGACGCTGAAGAAGATCAGCAGGGTCACGTGGGTGATCACCTGCACGGCCTGCTGCAACGCCACTGCGGCGGTGGCCCGCATGGCGCCCAGCCCGGCCTTCTGCAGGAACCGGGTACTCAGCGCCAGCCCGCCGACACCGGCCGGGGTGGTGGTCGCGGCGAAGGTGTTGGCGAACTGCATGATGACCAGGTTGCGGAAACTCACCACTCCCGACGCGCACGCCCACAGTGCCGCCGCCGCGCCGATGTAGGTGGACGCCGAGACGGCCAGGCCCAGCAGCGCCCACCACCAGTTTGCGTTGCGCAGCTCGCTGATGAAGGTCGGCACGGTGCTGATGAACGGGTACGCGACATAGACGAGCGCCACCAGCAGCACGAGCTGGATGACCTGTTTGCGGGTGAACCGGGTGATCGTCTCGGTCTTGATCTCGTTGGCCCCGGTCTGGCGCTTCACTTCGTCGCGGGCGGCGGCCATCACGGCCTTGGGGTCGGAGACCGTCTTGCGCAACCGGGCCGGCACCGCCGACTTGGTCAGCCGGCGCGAGGCGTTGAGCACGGTGTCCTTGCCCAGCGCGTCGACGGCTGCTCGCACCGAAGCCTCGGCGCCGAACCGGTCGGTCGTCGTCACCAGCAGCTGGGCGATGTCGGACTGCAGCTGTTCGTCCGATGCGCCGTACTCGGAGGCGCCGAAACCGCCGAACAGCGCCTTGCCCGCATCGACGGTGATCTCGCTGAACCGTAGGTCGCCGTGCGAGATCTGATGGCGGGCAAGGACTCCCAGCGAGCCCCAGACGGTGGTCACCAGGCCTTCTTCGGGTGCATCGGCGACGGGGGTTCCCCGCGGCGGGGTGTGCGCATACAGCGTCCAGCCCCGGTCGAGGGCGGCGACGGCCATCGTCGTGGTGTTGGCCACGCCGAGGTCGCAGACGGCGATCGTCATCAGGGCCCGGTGCTCGACGGCCCGGCGCATCGACGTTTGCACCGGTGCGGTCTCCGCGTCGCGCAGGATCAGCCAGCGCCAGAACTGCCGCAGTGCCCCCGCGCCGCGCTGGTTGGGACCGTACATCTCGATGACTGCTTCGGCGCCGGCGTCGGTGTGCGCCGACAGTTCCAGCGGGCCGTGGCCGGCCGGCCGGACGACGGTCAGCGCGTTGACCAGAAAGCCCCGCTTGGACAGGGTCCGGACCGCGCCGTCGAGGGGCACCTCGAGAGCCGGGGTGCCGACGACCCACACCACGAAGGCGCCGACGAACCAGCCCACCGCCAGGCCCAGCAGGGACCGGGCCGGGATGATCGCACTGACGACGAGGTGGATCGGCACGAAGGCCAGCAGCAGCGTCCACCACCACCGGCGCCAGCGGGCGGGCAGCCACGGTCCCGACACGGTCAGTACTGCGGCCAGCATGGCGATCCAGCGCGGGTCGTCGAGGAACTGCGACAGCGTGGTCGACAACCGTTCCGAGAGATCGAAGTGCCAACGCGGGGCCGCGATGCCGTTGCCGGTGATGGACAGGGCCAGCACGGCGATGAATCCGGCGGCCCCGTATGCACCGAGCAGCTTCCACTGCCTGGCGGCGATCAGGCCCACCAGGATCATGAACGGCAGCGCCAGAATCGCGACGCCGTAAGCCAGGTAGACCAGGTTGGACTGGGTGGGGGTGAGCACGCCGACGATGCCCGATACCGACTTCTCCAGGCCGACCCAGTCGTTGCGGGTGATCAGGGAACTGGTGATGACGATGGCCAGGAACAGTCCGGCCAGTGCCAGGCGCATGATGTCGTTGGTCCGGCGGGTGAGCGGTTGCAGCAGCTCACCCGACACGGTGATATCGCGTCCGTCAACTCGCATCGCTGGTGGTTTTCCTGCCCGCCTCGGCGCCGCCTCGTCGCGGCTGCGGCCAAACTTAGCCGACTTAGCCTCAGACGAAGCCGATGTAGCCCAGCAGCGCGGCGGCTCCGACGATGATCAGCGGGTTGGTGTTGGTGCGCACGAAGATCAGCGTGGCCACCCCGGTGATCAGGTACGCCCGCCAGTCGTGGTCGGCCGCCTTGCTCATCACCAGCGACGTGGCCAGGATCAGACCGACGGTCAGCGGGGCGAATCCCTTCTCGACCGCGTAGCGCAGCTTCGACTTCTGGGCCTTCTGCCAGGACACCGTGATCAGGTACATCAGGGTGGCCGCGGGGACGACCATCGCGATGGTGGCCAGTATGCCGCCGGCGATCCCGCCCGCCACGCCGGCGACGCCCAGCCCGGCGGCATACCCCACCAGCGCCACGATCAGGATGCTCGGCCCGGGCGCGGCCTGCGAGATCGAGAAGATGTCGGCGAACTGTGAGTTAGTCAACCAGTGATAGCCGCTGACCGCGCGCAGGTGCATCTCGGGCAACACGGTGTTGCCGCCGCCGATCGACAGCAGCGACAGCGACCCGAACATGCCCATCAGGGCCAGATAGGTCTTCACGCCGGCGTCTTCTTGCGGGGCCAGGCCCAGATCAGGCTCAGCGGGGCCAGGATGGCCAACGTCTCCAGCAGTGGCCAGCGCAGCACGCCGTTGAGGACGAAGGCGGCCAGGAACAGCGCCACCGGCATCACGCCCGTCAGGCATTTCTGGCCGGTCTTGATCACCATCGCCAAGGTCAGCGCGACCGCGGCGGCCGAGGCCCCGTGCAGGGCGCCCTTGACCGCGGGCACCTCTTTGAACGTGAAGTAGACGAAACCGAGCGTGAGGATGATGGCGACGGGGACCAGGCACAGTCCGATCAGGGCGGCACCGGCGCCGGCGATGCCCTTGAGTTTGGTGCCGACGAAGACCGCGAGGTTCACCTGGTTGGCGCCCGGCACGATCCGGCACATCGTCATGGCGGAGAGGAACTCTTCTTCGGTCATCCACTGCTTCTGCACCACGACCACCTCGCGTGACCACGCTGAGAGCCCGCCGCCGAAGGAGGCCAGTGCGATGTGGTTGAACGAGAGTGCGATCTCCAGCAGGGAGGTCTTGTGCAGGGTCGCCCCGGGCTCACTCATGGACGAGGTCCTCGTCGTGCGGGAAGTCCTCTTCGGGCTGCGGGGCGTTGTCGAGTGGATCGGGCGGCTCGTAGTGGTTAGACACCTTCCA
Organism: Mycobacterium sp. NBC_00419; assembly: GCF_036023875.1. NCBI lineage: Bacteria > Bacillati > Actinomycetota > Actinomycetes > Mycobacteriales > Mycobacteriaceae > Mycobacterium > Mycobacterium sp. NBC_00419. The sequence continues at coordinate 1,196,956 of NZ_CP107931.1, read as the reverse complement.
ATCGCTGCTGAAGATCTCCTCGAGGCGGCCCACCACGGCTGGGTCGTCGATGACGACGCCGAGTTCGCGACGCAGGTCGAAGGCGCTGCGGTCGATGTTCATTGAACCGACGAGGGCCCGCTGGTCGTCGACGATCAGGAGTTTGGCGTGCACGCGGAGGTTCTTCTGCTTGCGCACCTTGACCCCGAACCGGCGCAGGGTGCGCAGCGAGGCGAACGTGTCCAGGATGTCCCAGTCGCTGATGCCGTGTTTGCCGCCGCAAAGGACCTTCACCTTCACACCGCGGTCGGCCGCCGCGGCGATGTGGTCGAGGATGACCGCGTCGACGTATTTGGGGTGCTGGATATAGAGGCGTTCTTGAGCCGTGTCGATGAAGCGGGCCATGTGAAAGCGCGAATTCGAGTTACTCCACAGCAGACCGTCGTAGTTGGCGGGGGTGAAGTCGCGGTGCTCCCAGTCTGCGTCGAACACCTCGACGATCTGGGCGACGTGTTGTGGATCGTGGGTGATGATCCCGTAGTCGCGGGTCAAGGTGAAGTACTTGATCATCAGGTTGTAGGTGGCGACCATCGCCGCACTGTCGTCCACGACGATGGACTTCTCGTGTGTCACATAGAATTTCGGATTCGACCATTGCACCTCGACGCCGGCGGCCTTGAGTTGCTCGTAGGTCTCGTCGTTGGCTCGGTCGCCGCCCGAGCGCTGGGCGTTGAGCATGACCCGGACCTTGACCCCGGCATTCTTTCGGTCGATCACCGCCTCGATGAGGCCGGGTTCAGTGAACGTGAATTGCTTTATCAGCAGGGAAAATTGCGCGGTCTCGATGAACTCGCGGACCGGTTCGAGACCGTCGTCGGGTTCGACGATCAAGCGGGGCGGGGTCGCAGGCATAGGTTTCGGATGCTAGCACCAGAGCTTTGCTGGTTAGTGAATGTTGCCTACCGCCGCAAGGATTCAGCCCGCCGGCGCCGGCGCGGCAGCATCCGGCAGGTTCTGTCCCAGTCCCGGCGCGAGATTGATGCCCGGTGCGGGAGCGGTGCCGGGAAGCGGTTCGCCGAGTTGCTCGCTGGGAACCTGACCGAGCAGTGCACCGGCCAGATCGCCGTCGGAGTACATGCCGTGGATACGCCGCAGGAATGCCAGCCGGCCGGTGCCCGGGTCGTCCGGTGTCGGACCGATGCCCTCGGCCGTGGTGCCTTGACCCGGCGCTGCCGGGGCGACGTTCTGGGGGAGCAGGTAGTCGCCATTGAAGGCACGCAGGTCCGGTGCGGCGACGGGAGCCTGGCTGCCGGGCGCCGCGGGCACCGCGTTCTGCCCGAGCAGCAGCCCCGGTGTGTAGGCCGACAGATCGGGTAGGCCCAGTGGCCCGGCCGCGGCGGAATCGCTTTGTGCCAGAACGGTGCCGATGCCGGAGCGCGGCGGGACGTAGCCGGCGGGCGCCGGGTCGGTGACGGCAGGATCCGGCGCGACCGGGTCAGCTGCGGCCGACGGCGGACAGGCCAGCGCCGCGGCCAAGCCCAGTCCGGCCAGTGCAACTGTGCCGGTCTTTCGCATCCCCATCAGGACACCGTAATACGGGCGGGGATACCTGGTCTGCGTATCCCGGTCAGCCCGCGGGAGCGGGCGGAACCGCGACCGGGTCGGGCGGCGGCGGCGGCAGGAACTGCTCGGGACCGGCCGGGATGTTGGTCCCGGGCGGGGGAGCGGTGCCCGCCAACGGTTCGCCGAGTTCGCCGGCCGGCATGCGACCCAATGAACCGTGCAGCAGGGCGTGCACACCCTTGAACGCATCAACCCGGGCGAACGGCCCGGCCGGTGCATCCTGGGTCAGCAGGTACGGCGATTCCATATCCGGCGTCGGCATCCGGTAGTACTGCGGGAACAGTGTCGCGGTCGGAGCGAGCGGATCGGCGCCTCCGGCCGTGGGGGCCAGGTTCATTACTGTCGAGGTCGGCGCCCCGATGAGCTGAGCCATGGCGTCCACCGGGTTCTGCCGGGTGTCGGTGGCCGCGGTGTAGAGCGGATCCGGTGGTGGCGGCGGGGTCGCCTCACCCCCGGGCACGGGGATGGGCAGGCCTGGATCAGGGATGGGATCGGCTGCGGCGGTGGCACTTCCGGCCACCGCCGCAAGAACGAACCCGCTCGCCACCAGGGCGGCGATCAGGGGGCGGTCCATGCCGATCAGAACACCTGGGTGATGCCGTAGTACGCGACGATGTCGTCGTTGTCGCTGCTGGAGCTGGTCAGCACGGCGTAGGAGCGAAGTGATGACGCACCCACGCAGTTGTCCACCTTGATGTGCACGTCACGGATGGTGACGCGAGCCGAGGTGCCCTTGAACGACTTCTTGTCGACGACCACGTTGGTCACCGTGCCGGGGCGCGGCTCGACCTCGATCTGGCCCTGGATCGGGAAGGAGATGGAGCCCGGGGCACTCAAGCCGCCGGTGCCGAGGCTGGCGTTGCCGAGGCTGGCGCCGACCGAGCCGTTGAGCTTGACCTTGTCCATCTCGACGCCGCAGCCGATCTGGTAGCCCACCTCGAGGGTTCCACCCGCTGTTTCACCGGTCGTGGTGCCGGTGAACGTGGCGCCGACGAGCCAGTCTCGGGCGGCCAGCGACGTGGTCAACGGGGCGACCGGCAGTTGGGTCTCGTCCTTGGCCACCACCGTCAGGGTGCGTCCGTCCGGGGTCTTGGCGATTCCCGGTACCGAGGACGCCACCGCTCCGGTGTTGACCGGGGGCGCCGCCGCGGCGGCGGGATCGGCGGGTGGTGCGGCCGGGTCGGGGTCGGCGATGGCCGGTGCGGCGGTGCCGACGGCGACCAGGACGCTTGCCGTCACTGTGGCGAATCGAAGCAACATGTCGGCGTGGCGCCTCTCTCGAGTTGTCCGGGTGGTTTCGTGTCGACGCATCAGACGACCCTCGTTACGCCGAGGTAGGTGACAACGTCGTCGGTGTTGTCGGTGGAGCTGGTGAAGGTCGCGTAGGACCGAATGAAGGACTGGCCGGCGCAACCGTCGATCTTGATCCGGAAACCGGTGATCGACACCCGGGACTTGGTGCCCTTGAACGACTTCTTGCCCACCGGCACGATGTTGATGGTGCCCGGCTTGAGGTCGATCTTGATCTGCTCCGACGCGGACAGACCGAGGGTGATCGGCAAGAAGCTGCCGTTGACGAAGGGGATGCCCACGCCGGGTGTGATGCCACCCGTGGTGATCGACTCGATGTCGTCTTGGGTTATGCCGCAGCCGATCTGGTAGCCGGCTTCCAGCGAGCCGCCGGACAGCTTCGTCTTGCCGGAGCCGGTGACCGCTCCCTCGAAGCTTCCGTCGACGAGGTACTCGCGCGACCACGGTGAGTTGGTCAGCGACGCGACGGGCTCAAGGGACTCGTTCTTGGCGCCGATGGACAGCTGCCAGCCGTCGGGGGTGGTCAGCGTGCCTGGTGCCGCCGAGGTGATCGGAGCGGCGCCGGGTCCGCCCGGGGGCGGTGGTGGCGCGGCCTCCGCAGCGGCAGGAGCCGCGTTCGGGTCGGCCGGTGGATCGGCCAACCCGATGGGTGCCGTTCCGATGGCAGTTACAAGGCAGACGCTGAGCAGCGCGGCGAATCGGTGCAACATGTCGCGGTGGGGCCTCTCGATTGAGATCTGATCGTGTCGCTCGCGCGATATGTTTCGGCCCGAAAGTGTCCAATCGGCAAACAGATAGCGAAGTCTGGGTTCCTTGTTGCGGTCCAACGGGCTTCGTCAGTTTCCGGCCGGTTTTGACCTCAGTTTTTCGCGGTAGTGTCTGCCGAGCCGGTCGGGTAACGACTGATTCGAGAGGAACCGATGAAGCAATCACTTCGCCTTCCGATAGCTGTCGGCGCAGCCGTCCTAGCGGCCTTGCCAGCCCTGATCCTGGCCCCGGCCGCGTCGGCTGATCCGGGCCCCGCGGATCCGGTGTCCGGCGATGCGGCGCCGCCGGCTCCGCAGTCAGAACAGGTGATCTCGCAGGCCGAGCCGATGTCGCCGGATACCGTCGGCGCCGTCTCGACGGCCTGCCGGCAGTTCGCCGCCGCCCTGGACCTGGCGTCCTCGAACTACGAGGAGTTCGCCTACGCCACTGCAGGTAGTGGCAATGCGGTGAACTACCAGGATCCGAGCATCGCGCAGTACAACCTCCTCGGCCGGACCGCGTTGCGCGAAGCCGCCGGCGCCGCAATGGATGCCGCCGGAACACCCGGTCTGCCCGCCGCTGTCGGCGACCCGATGCGGTCCTGGTCGTTGCACGCGACGAAGCTCATCCTGATCATGGGTCTGCGTGGTGGCGGTGACTCGCTCAACTCGGCCGCCACCGACCTCAACACCGACGCCACCAACGTTCAGATGGCGTGTTCGCTCAATGGCGGGCGTGCCTGAGCCGCAACAACTTTCGACAACACGAAATCGGCCCCCCTTCCGAGGAAGGGGGGCCGAATTCGTCTGGCCGTTAGGGCGCCGGCGTTCCGGGGTCTCCGCCGGTCCCACCCTTGCCGGCCTGGGGGCCCAGGCCTGAGGTGCCCTGCGTCCCGGCCTTGCCGGCGGTCGAACCGCTCTTGCCGCCGGTGCCACCGTTGCCGCCCTTGCCGCCGCCGACGATGCTGACTCCGCCGTCGGCGCCGTTGCCGCCCTTGGCGCCGGTGCCACCGTTGCCGCCGGTGCCGCCATTGCCGCCGGCGCCGCCGCTGATCGCACCGAAGCCGCCGGTTGCGCCGTTACCACCGGTGCCACCGCTGGTGGTGCCCGTCCCGCCCTTGCCGCCGGAACCGCCCGCTCCACCGTTGTTGCCGCCGTTGCCGCCGCCGCCACCGGTGCCGCCGCTGCCGCCCGTGGTGGCTCCGGGGCCGCCGTCGGCGCCGGCACCACCGGCGCCACCGTTGCCGAGCAGGCCGCCGACTCCACCGGCACCGCCGTCGCCGCCGGTGCCGCCGCTGCCAGAGGTGCTGACTCCGCCGGTTCCGCCGGTTCCACCGGTGCCGCCGTTGCCCGCGACCGTCCCACCTTGACCGCCTGCGCCGCCGTCGCCGCCGTTACCGGCGGTGGCTGTGCCGGCGCCGCCTGCGCCGCCCGTGCCGCCCGCGCCGCCCGAAGCGCTGCCCCACGAACCGCCGGTGCCGCCCGCTCCGCCTGCGCCGCCGTCGGTCCCGGTGGCGCCGCCACCGAAGCCCGCGCCGCCCGTGCCGCCTGCGCCGCCCGCACCGCCGCCGACCAGCGGCAGGTTGGCGGCGTTACCGCCGTTGCCGCCGGCACCGCCGGCCTTTGTGGGATCGGTGCTGGCGCCGCCGTTGCCGCCGGCGCCGCCGCTGCCCGCGAACGCGCCCGCGCTGCCGCCGGTTCCGCCGTTGCCGCCGTTGATGCCGTTGCCGCCGTTGCCGCCGCCGCCGCCGAACAGGGCGCCGCTGCTGGACGATCCGGCGAACAGGCCACCGTTGCCACCGTTGCCACCGTTGGTGGTGGCGTTGATCGCGTTGCCGCCGTTGCCGCCGTTGCCGTACACGTAGGCGCTGCCGCCGTTGCCACCGTTGTAGCCGTTGCCGCCGTTGCCGAACAATCCGGCATTGCCGCCGTTGCAGGCCGACGAGGTGCACTGGGTGTCAGAGGCGCTGTAGCTGTAGCCGTTGCCGAACAGCAGGCCGGCATTGGGATGGTCGGCGGTGCCGTTGCTGATGAAGATCGCGACGATGTCGGTGCCGGTAGCCGACGCCGTAGCCGACGCCGTCACACCTGATGAGGTGGCCGAACCGGAGCCGAACACGCTGCCGAGGTCGGTGCAGAAGGCCGAGCCCAGCGAGCACTCACTGCTCGCCAGCTTGATGGCGGGAGCGGCCACCTGCGCGGAGGTATCGGTGGTCGCGAACAGGAAGCCGGCTCCCACCATCGCCGCACCGGCGACGCCGGTGGTGACGAATGCGGGTGCAGCCATGCCGCGAGCCGGCGTCTTACGGTGTTTGGCCAATTTCTTGATCCCCTTCGAGGAAGTGCTGCCGTAGGTGCGGCGGATTGTCACTGCGCATCGATCCAAGAAGACCCGCCTTACCCGGGACTTGCTGCTTTGCGGCGGGCTGCCGAACATCGGGCAAACGCAAAGCGAACTCAAGTTTTCAGAATGGGCGTCGGGAGGCTACTTGCAGAGGGCGGCGACTTTGCTGTTGGTGGCCTCGGCGTCGCGCAGCCTGCCGGCCTGCTCGGGGTTGTCGTTGGTGACGCCGGCCAGCGCGTTGATGGCGATGGCCTGCAAGCTGGTGGCGAAGTCACCGATGGCGGCGGCGAGTTCGGGGGGCGTGCCCGGTCCGGTCTGGGCCAGCAGGTAGGTCCCTCCGCCGGCCATCGCGAGCCTGGCGTTGGCGGCCACTGCCTGGATCGCGGCCGGGTCGGTGCCGGCATTGCCATGCGTCTGAATGGCCACCGCGGCCGTCACTGTTCGAAAAGCATTGCAGGCCTTGGCCTTCGCGTCCGCAGAGGGTGCCTCGGCGGCAGGCTTGTCGGTGCTCGGTGGCGGCCGCAGTACGGCCCAGCCGGCTGCGGCTGCGGCGATCAGAGCGACCACCAGGGCGGCCGGGGCCACCCACCGGGAGGACGCTCGTGGCGTCTCGGGCACGGGGCGGGCGGTGGGGGTGTCGTCGTCCTCGACGGTCGGCTCGGGCATGGCCGCGATCCTAACCACACCGGCTGGCACCTGGTCGAAGCGTACGATTTCGGGCGAGAGAAGGTGCGACGACGATGACCACCCGGTTCTGGCGAATAGCCGTCCCCTCGCTGTCGGGGGTGGCATTGGCGGCCGGACTGATCGTGTCCGCGCCGGCGGCCGGCGCTGACTCCTGCCCGCCGGGGCACGTCAACAACCAGTACACCAACCAGTGTTACGTGCAGGGCAGTGCGCCCACCATCAACGGGGTTCCTTGTGTGGCAAGCAATCTCGGGCTGTGCAGCTCTTTCCGGCAGAACCAGCAACCGCCACGCAAGCCGTACACCTCGATCGGCTAGCTGCGCGTCAGCGTCTTGGTCATCAGCCGCTGCGTCCAGTTCGGGGACACCTGCGACAGGCCGGCCAGGAATCGAGTCTGCAGGCCGACCGGGACGTGCACCTTGGGCAGTAGTCGTCGGCGGCTCTGGGTTGCTGAGAACACGGCCTTGGCGACATCGTCGGGTGTGAGGTTGACGCCCAGTGACTTGGTGCTGCCGGTCTCGACGCCGTCGGTCATGGCGGTCTGGACGAACAGCGGCCACATCGCGAAGACCCGGATCCCGTGCGGACGCCACTCCAGCTCCAGGGCCTCGGTGAGGGCACGGAGTGCGAACTTTGTGGCCGAGTAGGTGGCGAGTTCCGGTTGGCCGTAGAGCGCCGAGGCCGAGCACATGTTGACCACCTGGGAATTGGGCGTGCCGCGCAGGTAGGGGAACGCCGCGTGCAACCCGGCCAGGGCGCCGAAGACGTTGATGTCGATCATCCGCCGGTGCGTCGCCAGCGGGACCTCGGCGAACGGGCCTTCAGTGAGCACACCGGCATTGTTGACCAGGATGTCGAGTCGGCCCGAGGGGCCGGTGAATGCGCTGAGCTGTGCGGACCAGTCATCGGCATCGGTGACGTCGAGTCGGCCGGTCGTGACGTCACCGCCGAAGCCGGCGATCTCCTCGCGCAGCGATTCCAGGCCGGCGACATCGACGTCGTAACCGCCGACGCGATACCCGTTCCTGGCGAACGTTAAGGCCGTCGCGCGCCCGATCCCGGCCGCGGCGCCGGTGATGAACACTGTCGGTGACGAGGCTTGGTCGGACACCTCAGACCACCTTCAGAGTCGGCGTCTGGGGCTCGGATTCCGGCGCGATCCGGTTGCTGGCCGCGGTCATCGCCGTCTCGACGCGGGTGGCCGCGCTCTGGCAGGCCACGCTGGCCTTGCGGCCCAGGCCGTCGGCCTCGTCGGCGGCATTGCGCAGGTAGGCCGTCAGCGTGACACGCAGGCGGTCACCGGCACGGGCCACCCGGTTGCGCACCCGGTCATCGACCATGACGGTCACGTAGGGCAGTTCGATTCTGATCACGAGGACCTCCTGCAGGCGGTCCTTCGAATCTAGTCGAAACCCGCACGTCCCGAGGTCGGCCATTCCCGCGAGCAGGCGCAAAATCGCACAGAATCGGCACTTTTCATGCGACTTTGCGCCTACTCGCGCCGGTGAGGAATCCGTGGCAGCCGGGGCAGCGCCACCCGGAAACGCAAAACTCCTCTTGCGAGAATATTATTCTCGCGCTGACCCCGACGACGACGAAGGAGTGCCATGCCGAAGGGCTACGTCATCTTGACCGAGGAGATCAAAGACCCGGAGGGCATGAAGGCCTACGGCCGGGCCGCGGGTGCGGCGATGGGCAACGTCACGGTCCTGGCCGTCGACGCCAATCCCCAACTGCTGGAGGGCAGCTGGCATGGTCACCAGACCGTGGTCCTGGAGTTCGACTCCGTGCAGGACGCCCAAGCCTGGTACGACTCCGACGCCTATCGCGCCGCGCGCGAACTACGGCACGCCTCGGCGTACACCAACGCGGTGATCGTGGCCGGCTTTCCGGGCCGGTAGTAGCTCACCAGGTGTGGGCGCGGCCGAGCTCGGCGTACCACTCGATGAGGTCGGGGTTGTCGACCGAGCGCGGGTCGAGCGACACGTCGCTGTGTCCGGCCATGATCGCGGTGACCGGCACCTCGAGCTTCTTGCCGGTGCGGGTGTGCGGGATACCGGGCGCGGCGATGACGTCGTCGGGGACATGGCGCGGCGAGAGCCTGGTGCGGACGGTCGAGCGGATGGCGCCGACGAGTTCGTCGTCGAGTTCCCGGCCGTCGGCCAGGGTGACGAACAGCGGCATCCAGTACGCGCCGTCGGGCCCGTCGACGCCGAGGACGAAGGCTTCGGTGACGGCATCGAGGGCTTCGACGACTTCGTAGATGTCGGCCGAGCCCATCCGGATGCCGTGCCGGTTCAACGTCGCGTCGCTGCGGCCGTGGATGATCAGTGAACCGTGGTCGGTGACGGTCACCCAGTCGCCGTGCCGCCATACGTTGTGTGCGACGCCGTCGGCCCAATGGTGGTCGAAATATGCGGCCCGATACCGTGATCCGTCGTCGTCGTTCCAGAAGCCGACGGGCATGGACGGCATCGGGGTGGTGATCACCATCTCGCCCACCTCGCCGATCAGTTGCTCGCGTGTGGGCGACCAGCTGTGCAGGCCCACGCCGAGGTAACGGGTGGTCAGCTCGCCTGCGATCACCGGCAGTCCTGCCGTGCCGCCGGCGAAGGCGGTGACCACGTCGGTGCCACCACTGATCGACGACACCGCGATGTGCTCGCCCACCTCGTCGTGCACCCAGTCGAAAAGATCTGCGGGCAGCGGTGATCCGGTGCTGCCGATGGTGACCAGCCGACTCAGGTCGTGTGCGGCGCCGGGATGCAACCCGGCCTTGCGGCAGGCGAGCAGATGGCCGGGGCTCGTCCCGAAGTAGCTGACCGCCTCGTCCTCGAGGATCTGCCACAGCCGGTCGGCGTCGGGATACAGCGGGTGGCCGCTGTAGCAGACGACGGTGGAGCCGCAGAGCAGCCCCGCGATCCGGAAGTTCCACATCATCCAGCTCAACGCGGTGTGCCAGAAGAAGATGTCGTCGGGACCCAGGTCTGCATGCAGGGCAACAACTTTGAGGTGTTCGAGGACCACCCCGCCGTGGCCGTGGACGATGCCCTTGGGTCGGCCGGTGGTCCCGGAACTGAACAGCACCCACAGCGGATGGTCGAACGGTACCGGTGTCACCTCGGGATCGACGGGCTCGGCGACCAGATCGCGATACGCATCGCTGTCGAGTAGAACCAGGTGCGCGCCCTCGAGCAGGTCCAGCAGTTCGGCGGTGTCGGAACGCTTGTCGATCCAGCGGCCGTTGAGCCGGTACCCGTCAGTGCTGAACAACACCTTGGGCTTCAGTTGCGCCAGCCGTGACGCGGCGCCCTGCGGCGCGTAGTCCTGACCGCACGCCGACCACACCGCACCGATCGCTGCAGTTGCCAGGAAGGCGATCATCGCCTCGGCCACATCGGGAAGGTATCCGGCGACGGTGTCGCCCTGGCCGACGCCACGACGGCGCAGTTCGGCCGCCACGGCGCCGACGCGGCCGGCCAACTCGGCCCAGTCGATCGTGGTGCGGCTGCCGTCCTCGTCGATGCCGACGATGGCCGCTCCGGTGCGAGACGGCGTGTGCCTCAGGATCTGGTCGACATAGTTGAGGGTCACGCCGGGGAACCAGTGGGCGCCGGGCATGCTCGCGTCGGCCAGCACGCCTGCTTCGCCGGGCTGGGGGGCGTTGGTCGCGCGAACGTCGAAGTGCTCCCAGACGGCGCGCCAGAACTGGGCCGGGTGATCCACCGACCATTGCCACAGCGCCGGGTAGTCCCCGGCGGGTGCGCCGTGGCGCGCGGCGGTGGTGGCGGCGAACTCTTTCCACTGCGGTTCGGTGCCCGTGGGCCCGTCGGTGCGCGGCACTACTCTCCTCTCGTCGCCTCTACCAGTGGATTTGGCCGAGCCTGCACACGGCTTGCCCAAAACGGTATTGGCATTCTCCTAAACTGCAAGTACGGTATCCAGACGATGGACTACCAATCCCATACATCGTCGGGAATCCCGCTGCAGCCGGTGTACGGACCGGCCGACCGTTCCGGCGATCCTCCCGTGCCAGGCGAGTTCCCCTTCACCCGGGGCAACTTCTCGAGCGGCTACCGCGGGCGCTTGTGGACATTCCGCCAGTATTCCGGTTTCGGCACCGCCGAGGAATCGAACCGGCGCTACCGCTACCTGCTTGACCAGGGCGGAACGGGTCTGTCCGTGGCGCTGGATCTGCCCACGCAGTGCGGCTATGACTCCGACGATCCGGAGTACGGCGAGGAGGTCGGCCGGGTCGGTGTCGCCGTGGACACCTTGGCCGATGCCGAGATCCTGTTCGACAGCATCCCGCTGGATCAGATCAGCACCAGCTTCACCATCAACGGCACCGCCGCCATTCTGCTGGCCTTCTATGTCGCGGCCGCGGAGAAGAAGGGTGTGCCGCGCGAGAAGCTGACCGGCACCATCCAGAACGACATCCTCAAGGAGTATGCCTCGCGTGGCACCTGGATCTGGCCGCCGGAGCCCTCGCTGCGGCTGATCGCCGACACGATCGAGTTCTGCGCCGCCGAGGTGCCGCGGTTCAATGCGATCTCGGTGGCCGGCGCGCACTTCCGCGATGCCGGCGCCAACGCCGTCCAGGAGATGTCCTTCACCCTGGCCGACGGTGTCACCTACTGCGACACCGTGGTGCAGCGGGGGCGCATGACCATCGACCAGTTCGCGCCGCAGATCTCGTTCTTCTTCTACACCCACGGCGACTTCTTCGAGGAGATCGCCAAATACCGCGCGGGACGGCGCCGTTGGGCCACGATCGTGCGCGAGCGGTATGGCGCCAAGACCGAGAAGGCGGCGATGTTCCGCTTCGGCTGTGTCTCCGGCGGGGCCTCGCTGTACGCCCCGCAGGCGCAGAACAACCTGGTCCGGGTTGCCTATGAGGCGTTGGCCTCGGTGCTCGGCGGCGTGCAGTCGATGTTCACCGCGGCCTGGGACGAGCCGTTCGCGCTACCCAGTGAGGAGTCCGCGACATTGGCGCTGCGCACCCAGCAGATCCTCGCCTACGAGACCGGGGTGACCCGGGTAGCCGACCCGCTCGGCGGCTCCTACTTCGTCGAGGCGCTCACCGATGCCACCGAGGAACGCATCATCGAGATCATGGCCGACCTCGAGCAGCACGGCGGCATGGTGCGCGCCATCGAGGACGGCTACCTGCAGGGGCTGATCGCCGACGAGGCCTACAAGATTCACCAGGAGGTCGAGGCAGGCGAGCGTCCGGTGGTCGGGGTGAACAAGTTCGTCACCGACGAGGCTGCGCCGGACATCGACACCTACGAACTCGACGCCGAGGGCCGAGACCTGCAACTCAAGCGCCTCGCGCAGGTCAAGGCCGAGCGTGACCCGGCAGCGGTGCAGGCCGCACTGGCCGCGCTGTCGCGGGGAGCCGAAGGAGATGAGAATTTGATGCACCGGCTGATCGACTGCGCGAACGCCTACTGCACCGTGGGCGAGATGGTGTCGGCACTCAAAGCAGTGTGGGGCGAGTTCCAGCAACCGGTGGTGTTCTGATGAGCGCACGCGTTCTCGTCGCCAAACCCGGCCTCGACGGGCACGACCGCGGCGCCAAGATCGTGGCGCGGGCCCTGCGTGATGCGGGGTTCGAGGTGATCTACACCGGCATCCGGCAGCGCATCGAGGACATCGTCTCGATCGCACTGCAGGAGGACGTCGCAGTCGTGGGCCTGTCCATCCTGTCCGGCGCGCATATCGCGCTGACCAAGCGGACCGTCGACGCGCTGCGCGAGGCCGACGCGGGGGATATCGCCGTCATCGTCGGCGGGACGATTCCGCAGAGCGACGTGCCGAAGCTGGCCGAAGTCGGTGCCGCCGCGGTGTTTCCGACCGGGACGTCGCTGGACGACCTGGTTCGCGACGTGCGGGCGCTGACCGAGAAGGCCGGAGAATCCGTATGAGACTCGGTGTGATGATCGGCGCCGAGCGCGGCGACATGGCCCGCAAGGTCAAGAAGTTCATCGAGGACATCGAGTGGGCCGAGGCCGCCGGCTTCGATACGGCCTGGATGCCGCAGGTGCCCAACGACTTCGACGCGCTGACCATGGTGTCGCTGATGGGCAACCGGACCAGCCGGATCGAACTGGGCACCGCCGTCGTGCCACTGCAGGCCCAGCACCCGGTCGCGCTGGCTCGTCAGGCGCTGTCGGTGCATGCCGGTGCCGGCGGTCGGCTGGCACTGGGTGTAGGGCCCTCGCACCACTGGATCGTCAACGACATGCTGGGCATCCCCTACGAGAAGCCCGCCGCCTACACCCGCGACTACCTCGAGGTGCTCAACACCGCGCTGGCCGGCCCCGGTGACGTCGACGTCGAGAACGACACCTTCAACGTGCACAATCCGACTGTGCTGGGAGCGGATTCGCCGATGCCCGTGCTGGTGGCCGCATTGGGCCCGGTGATGCTGCGGATCGCCGGCGAACTGACCGACGGCACGGTGCTGTGGATGGCCGACGAGCGGGCGATCGGCGACCACATCGCCCCGCGGATCAACAAGGCCGCCGAGAACGCCGGGCGCAAGGCTCCGCGCATCGTCGCCGGTATCCCGGTGTGCCTGTGCGCCAACTCGGAGATCGACGCTGCCAAGGCGCGGGCCAACCGCATCCTGGCCGAGGCCGAGACGTCACCGAACTATCAGAAGCTGCTCGATCGCGGCGAGGCACGCGACGTCGGCGACCTGACCGCGGCCGGTGACGAGGATGCCATCCTGGCGCGGTTTCGGTCCTTCGCCGACGCCGGTGTGACGGACCTGTCGGTGCGGCTGTTGCCGATCGGCGAGACCCGTGACGAGCTGATTGCCTCGAAATACCGCACCCGTGAGGTGATTTCGCAGCTGGCCGCCGAGATCCGATGACTCCGCCCAATCCCCGGGTCGCTTCGCTCCTGCCCGCCGCACCATTGGAGGGCATCCGCATCGTCGAGGTCGGCAGCATGCTGGCCGGACCGTACGCCACCATGATGCTCGCCGATCTCGGCGCCGAGATCATCAAGGTCGAGGCGCCCGGCGGTGAGATCTCCCGCCAGGTGGGGGACAGTTATTTCGCCAGCCTCAACCGCAACAAGCGCAGCATCTGTCTGGACCTCAGTTCCGAAGCCGGACAACGACGTCTGGGTGAGCTCGTCGCGGATTCGCATGCCCTGCTGGCCAACATGAAGCCTTCGGTGATCACGAAGCTCGGCCTCACCTACGAGGCGCTGCGCCGGCACAACGAACGCATCGTCTGCGTGGCGATCACCGGATTCGGGCTCGATGGCGGCGACTACCCGGCCTTCGACTACGTCATCCAGGCCGCGACCGGGGTGGCGGCGATGACCGGCGATCCCGACGGCCCACCCGTGCTGCCGGGCTACTCGTCGGTCGACAACTCCACCGCGCTGACCGCCGCGCTGGGCTTGCTCGCCATGATCGTCTCCGGCCGGGGCGGTCAGGTCGAGGTGTCGCTGCGCGACGTGATGCTCTCCCAGCTGAACTACAAGGCGGCGGCCTACCTCAACGACGGCGTCCACCCGCGCCGCCATCCGTTCGGGGCGCACTCGTTCTATGTTCCCGCCCAACTGTTTCCGACCGCCGAGGGCTATCTGGCGTTGTTCATCACCCATGACGGGTTCTGGAAGTCGTTCGCCGCCGAGGCGGGTATCGAGGGATTCCCGACGATGGCGCAGCGATCGGCCCGGCGCGACGAGGTCTTGGACATCGTCACCAGCGCACTGGCCGGCGACAGCGCGGCGGGATGGGAGGCGCGGCTTCGGCCGCTCGGTATCCCTGCGGCGGCGGTCCGCTCGTTGCCGGAGGCGCTCGACGCCACCCCGGAGGCCGTCGTCTCCGCGGGTGACTACCGGCTGGTCGCCAGCCCGGTCAAGGTGTCCGGGTATCGACCCGCCTACCGCCCGCCGCCGGCACTCGACGAGTTCAGCGCCGATCAATCGTCGTAGTCGATGACCACCGACGTCTCGGGGACGCCCTGGCAGGTCAGCACCAGCCCGTCGGCCACTTCGCTGTCGTCGAGCACGTCGTTGACCCGCATCGTCACCCGGCCTTCGGTCACCGTTGCGATGCAGGTTCCGCAGTTGCCCGCTTCGCAGCTGTACGGCGGCGCGAGGCCGCCGCGGCGGGCGCATTCCAGCAGCGTCTCGCCCGCGGTCACCGGCAGTGTCACGGTGGCGCCGTTGAGCCTGATCGTCGCCGTAGTGCCGAGGGTGCTGTCAGAGGGATCAGACACCGCGCTCCGGGTTCCGCTGTCCGACGTCATCTACCTGATCTCCTCCCGTGGCGCATTGTCATTCTACCCAGACGAGAATACAGTTCTCTACTGGCGATAGCATGTTCTCGTTTCCGATATCTCGATGGAGTGGCACCGAACCATGTGCGAGTGGACCGCACCATGACCGACGCGACGGTACTGGCGTTCGAGGACCGCACGTACACACGGTCCCAGCTCGACGCCGAATCTGCCGGTCTGGCCGGGACTCTGGCCCGCCGAGGTGTCCGAGCCGGCGACCGGGTCGCGGTGATGTCGTCGAATCGCCCGGAGTTCGTCGTCGCCGTTGCGGCGATCTGGCGGCTGGGAGCTGCCGCGGTGTTGATCAGCCCGGCCTGGAAGGCCGCCGAGGTCGGCCATGCGCTGGCGGTGACCGCAGCCGGCCACGCAGTGGGTGACAACCCGGTACTCGCTGATCTGATGCCGATGGTGCACCTTGACGACCCGGTCATCGCGGCCCGGGCGCAGCCTGCGACGCCCGATCCCGACTCCGACGCGGTGCTGGTCTTCAGCTCGGGCACCACCGGCATGCCCAAGGCGGTCCGCCACACCCACCGCTCGCTGTCCGCCGCTGTCGGACACTGGCGCACCGCCCTGGGGATGACGGCGGGCGACCGCATGCAGATCGTCACCCCGCCGTCGCACATCCTCGGCCTGCTCAACATCCTGACCGTCCTCGACGCCGGGGCCTGGATGCGTCTACATCGACGGTTCGACGTCGAGACGGTGTTGCGGCATATCGCCGAGGACCGGATCACCATCGAGATGGCGGTGGCCCCCATCGCGCTGGCGATCGCCTCGCGCCCGGACCTGCAGAGCTACGACCTGTCCTCGCTGCGCTACATCATGTGGTGCGCCACCCCGGTCACCCGCAGCGTCGCTGACGAGGTGACCGCCAGGACCGGCGTCGGCTGGATCTCGGCATACGGCACCAGTGAGGTCCCGGTGATCGCCTGCTGCCCACTCGGCCGGGCGCGGCTGGACACCGTCGGGCAGCCCGTCCCTGGCGTCGACGTCCGCATCGCGGACTCCGGTGAAATCGAGGTCCGCTCGGAATCGGCTATGGCGGGCTATCTTCCGGACAGCGAGACAGCCGCAGTGCTGCGCGACGGCTGGTACCGCACCGGCGATATCGGCCACCTCGACAACGGTTGGCTGCGGATCACCGACCGGCTCAAGGAGATGGTCAAGGTACGCGGCTTCCAGGTCGCGCCCGCCGAGGTCGAGGCGGTGCTGCACGGCCATCCCGCGGTCCGGGACTGCGCGGTGTTCGGCGTCGCCGACGGACTCGACGGCGAGGCGGTGATCGCCGCCGTAGCCACCGCGCAACCGGTGACCGCCGAGGAGCTGACGGCCCTGGTCGCCGAACGGCTGGCCTCCTACAAGCGCCCCCGCGACATCGTGTTTGTGCCCGAAATCCCGCGCCTGCCCTCAGGTAAGGCGCTGCGGCGAATTCTGAAGGAGCAGTATGGACGTTCGTCTCACCGATGAGCAGCAGCAGCTGCGTGACGCCGCGGCCAAGCTGGCCGACGACCTCGGTCCCGGCTCGGTCGCCGACCTCGACGACGAGATCCGGCGGGCGCGGCTGGACAAGACCGTCGAGTCCACCGGCTGGCGTTCGCTGCGCAGCGACGGGGCTTCCGGCGTCGAGGTGGCGATCGTGGCCGAGGAGTTCGCCCGCGGTCTGGTCGACGTCCCGTATCTCGGGCCGGTCCTGGCCGACGACCTGCACCGGGTGCTCGGCCGTGTGCCGCGGCAGGCCGAGACGCAGGGTCACAGCGTCGATCTGACCGGAAGTCTCTCCGGGGTAATCGAATTGCCGCCCGAGCTCGCCGAACTCGGTGATGAGGATGCCGACCGCTGGTACGCGCTGGCGCTGGCGGTGACGTCGGCGGAGTTGGTGGGCGCCTCGCGGGGTGCGCTCACCGTGGCCACCGAGTACGCCAAGGTTCGCGAGCAGTACGGCGCGGCGATCGGCTCCTATCAGGCGGTGGCACACCTGCTCGCCGAGGGCCTGGCGCTCATCGAGGGCTCGGTCAGCGTGCTGCGGCATGCGGCCTGGGCGGTCGATGAGTTACCGGCCGCCCATGCGGTCGAAGCAGGCCGGGTGGCCAAAATCTATTGTGCCCGGGCCGCGTTGACGGTGTGCGAGACGTCGATCCAGGTCCATGGCGGTATCGGCAATACCTGGGAATGCCTGGCGCACGTATACCTGCGCCGGGTGCTGGTCGCCACCGAGACGTGGCCAGTCAAGCTGAAGGAGCTGACCATTGGACTTTCGTGACTCGCCGGACGAGGCGGCCTTCCGGGACCGGTTGCGCGGCTGGCTGACCGAACAGAAGGGCAAGTTTCCGACCTCGGGTGACGCCTACTGGGCCAAAGCGGGGGAGTGGCATCAGGCTCTCTACGCGGCCGGCTTCTTCGGCACATCGTGGCCCACCAAGTATGGCGGACAAGACCTTGCGCCGGTGTTCGACGTCATCGTCGACGAGGAGATCGCCAAAGCCGGGGCGCCTGCCCGGCCCAGCCTCGGTTACCTCGTGGTGGGACTGAGCGCGCACGGCAGCGAGGAACTGCGCGAGCGGTTCCTGCCCGGGATGATCAACGGCACGCAGCGCTGGTGCCAGGGGTTCTCCGAGCCGGGTGCCGGCTCCGACCTGGCCTCGCTGACCACCACCGCGACACTCGACGGCGACGACTACGTCATCAACGGCCACAAGGTCTGGACCAGTTACTCCGATGTCGCCGACTGGTGTCTGGTGCTGGCCCGGACCGACAAGAATGTGGCCAAGCACAAGGGCATCTCGGCGTTCATCGTCTCGATGCATCAGCCGGGCATCGTCCAGCGGCCGCTGAAGATGATCAGCGGTGTGACCAAGGAGTTCGGTCAGGTCGAGTTCGACGGTGCCCGGGTGCCGGCCTCGCAGATGGTGGGCGAACCCGGCAGCGGCTGGAAGCTGGCGATGACGGTGGTCAGCCACGAGCGCGAGCCCTCGACCCTGGGCTTCTCCGCACGTTACGGAAAACTTGTGCGGCAGTTGGCCACCCGCGTCGAGGGTGACGTGCCTGACGAACTGTCCTGGGCATGGGTGCAGACCGAGATGCTGCGGCTGCACGTGCGCAGGCGCCTCTCCGAGCAGCTCGACGGGCTCACGCACGGCCCGGACGGCTCACTGGACAAGCTGCTGATGACCTGGACGGAGCAGGCCGTCGGTCATGCCGCACTGGCCACCGTCGGCACCGGCGACGAGGAGTTGCTCGGGGCCTACCTCTACAGCCGCGCGCAGAGCGTCATGGGCGGCACATCGCAGATTCAGAAGAACATCATTGCCGGACGCATCCTGGGATTGGGGAACTAGCTCATGTACGACATGCCCGACGAAATCGAGGTCACGGCCGACGGCCCGCTGCGCATCATCACGCTGAACCGGCCCGAGGAGCTCAACGCCGTCAACGATCCACTGCATGTGGGGCTGGCCAAGGTCTGGGAGGCGCTCAACGAGGATGCCTCCGTGCGCGCCGCCGTCATCACCGGTGCCGGGCGGGCGTTCTCGGCGGGCGGCGATTTCAACTACCTCGACGAGCTCCGCAAGGATGAAGCGTTGCGGCAGAAGACGATCAAGCACGGCCGGGACCTGGTGATCGGCATGCTCCGCTGCCGGGTCCCGGTGATCGCGGCCGTCAACGGACCGGCCGTCGGGTTGGGTTGCAGCCTGGCCGCGCTGTCCGACGTCGTCTATATCGCCGAGACGGCGTTCTTCGCCGACCCGCACGTGCAGATCGGCTTGGTCGCTGCCGACGGGGGCCCGCTGGTGTGGGGCTCGCAGATCAGCCTGCTGCAGGCCAAGGAGTTCGCGTTGACCGGTGTGCGCATCAAGGCGCAGCGCGCCGTCGAGCTTGGCCTGGCGAATCATGTTGTGGCCGAGCCGCTGCCCGAGGCGATCGCGTGCGCGAAGAAGCTCATCGAACTGCCCCAACAGGCCGTCGAGGCCACCAAGCGGCTGATGAACATCCAGCTGGAGAAGGCGGTGATGGCCTCGCTGGACTACGCCAACCTCGCCGAGTACGTCTCGTTCGGCACCGCCGACTTCAACCGGATCGTCGACGGATTGATCGCCAAGAAGTAGGCCCGCGCGGCTTACTTCGGCGGGAAGCGCAGTGCGCCGTCGAGCCGGATCGTCTCACCGTTGAGGTAGTCGTTCTCGGCGATCGACAGCGCCAGGCGCCCGTACTCGTCGGAGCGGCCCATCCGCTTGGGGAACGGGACCTGCGGGCCCCAGTAGGCCTCCAGCTGGTCGGCGGCTGTGCCGTAGGCCGGGGTGTTGATGGTGCCCGGCGCAATCGACATCACCCGGATGCCTAGGGGCGAAAGATCCCGCGCGGCAACCAGAGTCATCGACACCACGCCACCTTTGGCGGCCGCGTACGGCAGCTGGCCGATCTGCCCCTCGAACGCTGCGATCGACGCGGTGTTGATGATCACGCCGCGCGCGCCGTTCTCATCGGGCTCCTGGCGCGCGATGGCGGCCGCGGTGTGCCGCATGACGTTGAACACCGCGGTCAGGTAGAAGGTGATGGTCTTGGTGAATGCCTCGAGTTCCATCGGCGAGCCGTCCTTGCCCACCAGCCGTCCGCCACCGGCCGGGCCGCCGTGGGTGTCCACCGAGATGCGGAACGGCCCAAGGGCTTCGGCCGCGGCGATCGCGGCGTTCACGGCGTCGTCGTCGGTGACGTCGGTACGCACATAGGGGATACCGAGTTCGGCGGCGAGTTCCGTGCCCTTCTCGTCGGCGAGGTCGGCGATGACGACCTTGGCTCCGGCCCCGTGCAGGCGGCGCACGGTCGCCTCACCCAGACCGCCCGCACCGCCGAAGACGACCGCGGAGCTGCCACTGATCTGCATAGTGATTTCCCTTCTTGCAACTAATACTCTCTATCAGAGAGAATAGTATTCTCATGACGCCGCGATCGGTCAACCGACTAGGAGAACCCGTAGCGTTGCCTGTCATGGAGGTCGCCGAGCTGATCGCCGCTGCCCGCGCCGGGAACACCCGCGCCGTGGGCCGGCTGCTGAGCATGGTCGAAAGCAGCCGCCGCGACGAGGTGCTCGCCGAAGTCGGCTCGGTGGCGCTACCGGTGATCGGGGTGACGGGACCGCCGGGGGCGGGCAAGTCGACGACGATCGCGGTGCTTGTCGCGGCATATCGTGAACGGGGACAACGGGTTGCGGTGTTGGCAGTCGACCCGTCCTCGCCGTACAGCGGTGGTGCATTGCTGGGTGACCGCATTCGGATGGCGGCCCACATCAATGATCCCGGCGTCCTGATCCGCTCGGTGGCCGCGCGTGGGCATCTGGGCGGGTTGGCTGCGGCGGTACCGGCCGCCATCCGTCTGCTCGGCGCGCTGGCCTACGACGTGGTCCTAGTGGAGACGGTCGGAGTCGGCCAGTCCGAGATCGAGGTGGCCGCGCTCGCCGACCCGACCATCGTGATCCTCAACCCCGGGGCGGGTGACGCCGTTCAGGCGGCCAAGGCCGGACTGCTCGAGGTCGCCGATCTGGTGGTGGTGAACAAGGCGGACCGCGAGGGCGCCGCCCAGACCGTGCGCGACCTCAAATTCGAAACCCACGTTCCGGTGCTGACCCTGATCGCGTCCCGGGGCGAGGGAGTTCAGGACCTGGTCGAGGCGATCGAGGCGCACGGGCGGGCCGACACTCCGGCCCGGCGCGCTGCCCGGGCCCGCGCTCAGGTGCTGTCGCTGGCGCAAAGCCGATTGCAGGCCCATCCGGCGCTGGACGATCTTGCCCAGGCGGTCGCCGACGGTCGCTGCGATGCGTACAGCGCCGCGGAGACGCTCATCGCGAAGTAGTTCGGAAATCGGCTATCGCGGAGCGCGAATCACGTTCTCGGCTCAGTGCTTGGCGAACCCTTGCGAGCAGAATGCCCACACTTCGTCACCGTTGATCGGGCTGTGATTGTTGTCGTCGTCGGGCACACCGCTGGACTGGGCGATGAACATGATGGTCTGCATCGTCATCGCCGCGAGCCGCTTGGGGTTGGCGTCGGCGCGCAGTTCGCCTGCCGCGCCCGCTTCTTCCATGAGCTCGGTGAACAGCGCGACCAGCGGCGCATGGGCGCCCTTGACCTCGGTGGGGTGGGAGATCAGGAGCTGCGGTGCGAAGTCGGTGAACAACGGCCGGCGGGCGGTCGGGTCGGGCCGGGAGAGTTCGAAGAGCAGCGTGACCGCCACTTTCAGGCGCTGCAGCGGGTCTTTCTGGGCCGACGTGGCGGCGCGGATCTGATCGGCGGCACGGCTGAGCGCGTCTTCGAACAGGGCCAGGAGCAGCTCATGCTTCCCGTCGAACTGCAGGTAGAAGCTGCGCAACGATTGCCGGGACCGATCCACCACCTCTTGGACGGTGAAGTCGGTGCTGCCCTTCTCGGTGATGATGGCCTGGGCGGCGTCGAGGAACCGCTGCACACGCTGGCCGGCGCGCACCTTGGCGGTCCTGATCGACCGTTCGACGGCGCGCTGCTTCCAGGCGGGTTCTTCGCTCGGGCTGTTCACTGCGGGGCTCGAAACGAGCTAGCGCGGGCGGTTCGGGTGTACCTCACGGTAAGTAGAGTACTACTCTCAGCCGCGAGAATTACGTTCTCAATGCCAGATCTGGCGAAATTGTTACTGCGCGGTGAGTCTAACCGGCAATGAGGCCTCGCAGGTCATGACGTGCGTCACAAGTTCGCCAGTCGCGGCGCATGCCGGGATGCCCGGACTGCGGCCCCCGCCTGCCTGGTCAGGTCCCGCGCCGAGCCCAGCAGGCCGTCGAGAAGCATGACCCGTTTCACGTGCCGGTGCAGGTCGTGCTCGGCGGTGAACCCGATCCCGCCCATCACCTGCTGGCAGTGCCTGGCCGCGGTGAGTGCCGCCTGCCCGGCCGCGGCTTTGGCCAACAGGCAGCCGAGGTCGTCGTCGGCCGCCCGCAGTGTCGCCTCGGCGCCGTCGACGGCAACCAGCGTCTCGGCCAACCGGTGCCGCACCGCCTGGAAGGATGCGATCGGCCTGCCGAACTGGACCCGGTCGACCGCGTGCTGGCGGGCCAGCGTCAGCATGGCGCGGGCCGAACCTGCCAGCCACCACCCCAGCGCAACTCGCCCCGCCGCCATCGGCACGGCGTCGCCGTCGGCCACGGCGCGCACCGGAAGCTCGCCGTCGATGGACCGGCCGCCCTCGCCCGTCCGCTCCCACAGCACCCAGCGGTCACCGGTGAACGGAAGCGGCACGGCACCGCCGCCGGGCTCTCCTGCGGCGTGCAGCACGACGTCGTTGAGGACACCGGCGTGAGTTCCCGTCTCACCGAGCAGGCGGAACACCAGAGCAGTTGCCTCGGCGGGGACCTCGGCGAGCATGTCGAGCCAGCCGAGTTCGGCTAGGGCGCCCTCGACGTTCGGCCGTCCGGCATCGGCCGCGGCGGTCATGGTCTTGTGCAGAGTGTCGGCAAGCATGCCGAGGTCGCCGTCGTCCACGTATCACTCCTTCCCGAGGTCCAGAAGCCGGCGGGCGATGATATTGCGCTGGATCTCGGCGGTACCGCCGTAGATCGTCGCTGAACGGCTGTAGAGAAACTCTGGGCGCCAAGGGCTTTCGTCGAGCTCCACGACGCCGGGCAGCAGATCGCGCGCGGTGTCGTAGAGGCGCTGTTCGGCGCCGGCCAGCAGCACCTTGTCCACCGAGGTCTCGGGCCCGAGCTTGGCTCCCTCGGCAAAACGCCGCTGGGTCTCCGCCGACTTGCACCGCACGGTGTGCAACGCCAGGTAGGCCGCTCCGATCTCGGAGTCCGGGGCGTCGGGCGCTTGGGCCACCAGGCGGTCGAGGCGGGTGTACAGGTAGGCGATGCGCTGCCAGAAACAGGTTGAGCGCTCGAACGGCAGCAGGTCATTGGCCAGTTGCCAGCCATCGCCCGGGTTGCCCAGCATGCGCTCACCCGGTACGACGACGTCGTCGAAGTACACCTCGCAGAATTCGTCGACGCCGTGCATCGTGCGCAGCGGGCGCACCGTGACGCCGGGGGAGTCCAGGTCGACGAAGAACGCCGTGATGCCCTGGTGCTTGGGGGTATCGGGCGTCCCGGTGCGGGTCAGCAGCACGCAGCGTTTGGAGAACTGCGCGAAGCTTGTCCATACCTTCTGGCCGTTGATCACCCAGTCATCGCCGTCGCGGACGGCCCTGGTGGTCAGCGACGCCAGGTCGCTGCCGGACCCCGGTTCGGAGAACCCCTGGCACCAGTGTTCCTCGCCGCGCAGGTACCGCGGCACCATCTCCGCCGCCAGTTCGGGTCGGGCGTAGGAGATCAGCGTGGGCACAAGGACTTCCATCATCGAGTACGGGCCGGGTTCGGCGAGGTTGCGGCCGAGGATCTCCTCGGCCACCACCAGGCGCATCACGGCCGTGCCGCCGAGGCCGCCGACCTCGGCGGGCCAGCCGTACCGCATCCAGCCCGCGTCGTAGAGCTCCCGCCGCACCCGGCTCATCTGGTCGATGTGTCCGGCCAGCGAATGGTCCGCTCCGGGAGTGAGGTCATGCTCGGCGAGCCAGCCCTGCAGTGCGGCGCGGAATTCGCGGACCGCCATGGGGGATTCGGTCACGATGGCGTCCGTCATCCGCCGGCGGGCCGTCCGATCGCGTGCGGGCGGCCCGAATCATGTTCCCCGCTGCGTCGGATGAACGTCATCGCACGGGTGCGCAGCCGCCAGCTGCCGGCGGTGCGCACGTAGGTGTCGCGGTAGTAGCCGATCCGCATGTCGTGGGCAGAGTGCTCGATGAAGCACAACGGCTGGGTGCCGGTCGCCGCGTCGGGATCGTCCTCGTCGAACTCGATCAACGACTCGCCGGTCATGAAGAGCCCCTTGGGGGCGGCGTCGACCAGAACCGGAAACCGGGACAGCGAATAGGTTTCGCCGAACGCGCTGTAGGTGCCGTCGTCGGTGAACACCGTGACCAGGCCGTCGACGTCGAGCTGCGTGATGGTCACCGCGTAGCGGGCCAGTAGCTGCTGGATCTCGACGATGTCGTCAGTCCGTCTTGTGGACATGGACTTTCCCGCCTTTCATCACGAAACTCACGTTCCTGGTCACGGTGATGTCGGCCAGCGGATCGCCCGGCACGGCGATGATGTCGGCCAGCAGTCCCTCGGCCAGCCGTCCGCGGTCGGTCACGTTGATCAGCTCTGCGGCGGTCACCGTCGCCGCCTTCAGGACGGCCGCCGGGGGAAGACCCCACTCGGCCAGGGTGACGAGCTCATCGGCGTTGCGGCCGTGCGGGATTGCCGGGGCATCGGTGCCGACGGCGATCTTCACCCCGGCCTCGTAGGCGGCCTTGATCGAGGTACGCGCCTTCGGGAACATCTCGGCGGCCTTGGCCTGCAGCTCCGGCGGCGCCTTGGAGACGTCCATTCCCTCGGCCAGGCGGCGGGTGCTGACCAGGAACGTCCCGTTCTCGACCATCAGCGCGATGGCCTCGTCGTCGATCAGGAAGCCGTGCTCGATGCAGTCGATGCCGACGCCGACGGCGTGCTTGACGGCCTCGGCGCCGTGGGTGTGGGCGGCCACCCGCAGGCCGCGCCGGTGGGCCTCGTCGACGATTGCGGCCAACTCTTCGTCCGAATAGTGTTGCGCCCCGGCCGAACCCGTGAGCGACATCACCCCGCCCGAACAGCACACCTTGATCAGCTGGGCGCCGTGCTTGATCTGGTAGCGCACCGCTTTGCGGATCTCGTCGACCCCGTTGGCGATGCCCTCTTCGACGGTCAGTTCCAGCACCCCCGGCATGAACGCGGCGAACATCGTCGGATCGAGGTGCCCGCCGGTCGGGGTGATCGCATGGCCGGCAGGCACGATGCGAGGACCTTCGATCAAGCCGCCGTCGATGGCCTTGCCCAATGCGACGTCGAGCAGGTATCCACCGGTCTTGACGAACAGGCCCAGGTTACGCACCGTGGTGAAGCCCGCGTGCAGGGTGCGGCGCGCGTTGCCCACCGCACGCAGCACCCGGGTCGGTGGGTCGTCCTGAACCTGTGAGAGGCCGGGGTTTTCACCCCGGCCGCCCATCAGGAGGTTGACCTCCATGTCCATCAGACCGGGCAGCAGGATGCTGTCCCCGAGGTCGATCAGCTCGCCCTCGTCGGCGGTGCCGACATTGGACCTGGGCTCGCCGCCGATCCCGACGATGCGGTCGCCGTCGACACGGACGATGCCGGGACTCACGATTACTCCGGCGTCGACGTCGAGCAGACCCGCGGCTTTGAGGGTCAGCACGCCTAAACCACCGGCTCCCTGGTGATGGTGACCCAGGCCGCGCCGCTGTCGAGCACGCGGGGCTGTTTCCAGACCTCCACCGGGAAGGACACCATCACCACAGACTGCATCAGATGCATGAGCCGCTTGGCGTCTTCGGGCATATCGTGCAGCGGGAAGCGGGCATCGAGGTAGACCATGACCTCCTCGAGGCGCGCCAGCCCGACGTCGTAGAGATCCTGCATCTCGGCCATCGTGGCAGACAGGCGCTTGGCGTAGCGCTCGGGCTCGGTGGGCAGGATCCAATCGCTGAACCGCTCCAGGTCGGCGAATTCGGTCGGAAGCAAACCGGTCTCGGTGGCAGTCGTCTCAGACATGTGCGGCACCCTTCAGGCTCCCGTTCTGCGCGGCCTTGTAGTCATCGACGTATTTGTGTGCGGTGTGGTGCAGATGCCGCAGCAGGATCTCCTGATCGCACAGCGGGAAATCGGTGACGGCCCGGGTGCCGATCTGGGTCTGGGTGGCTTCCAGGGTGTTGGCGTCCTGCAGGGCGTACTCCTTGAAGGTCACCGCCGCCAGCTCCTGGGACAACCGCTGCCGCGTGTTCTTCGGCGGCACGAAATAGAGGTTCGCCTCGAAGATGTGCTTGTCGACGTCGGTCGGCCAGTAGTTGTAGGTGAGGTACCACCCGGGGGCCCACAGCAGCAGCGTGAAGTTCGGGAAGAACTCGAAAGAGTCCTGGCCCCAAGTCTTCTGGCGGGCAGGGTTGACCGCCGGGGGCAGCTCGTCGGGCAGGATGCCCTTGATGTCGGGGCGATCCCACGGGCCGAACAGCCCGCTGTGCAGGATGCGTTCGATCGGCTTGACCATGTTGAGGTCCTTGGGCGGGCTCATCCCGCCCCAGGACGAGATCATCGAGTGTTGACCCTTGATGTCGTAGTGCAGAGCTTCGAAGCCGACCTTGGCCAGCTTCTCGGCCTCCTCCTTGGTCGCCTGCTTCATGTGCAGCACAGGTGCGTGGTAGAACTCGGTGAACGCGTCGATGAACAGCTTCCAGTTCGCGTTGATCTCGGCGGTATAGCTGTAGACCTCGGTCATCTCGTGGAAGGGATACCCTTCCAGGCCCTTGGCGAAGTCGCCCAGGTAGTCCCGCAGCGGCTCGGCATCGTCGTCGAAGTTGACGAAGATGAATCCCTCCCACACTTCGCAGCGAACCGGCTTGAGCGGGTAGTCGGCCTTGTCGAGGTCGAAGAACTCGTCTTCCTGCTGGACGAACGTCAGCTTGCCGTCCAGGCCGTAGCGCCAGGCGTGGTACTTGCAGGTGAACTGGCGGCAGTTGCCGGACACCTCTTCGCCCGGGTAGTCGTTCCACACCAGCTTGTTGCCGCGGTGGCGGCACAGGTTGTAAAAGGCGCGAATGGTTCCGTCGGGGCCGGTGCCGTCCCTGACGACGATGATGGACGTGCCGGCGCCCACCGAGGGCATCTCCCGGGTGAAGTAGCTGCCGTTCTTGGGAAGTCGCTCGACGCGCCCGACCTGCAGCCAGGTCTTGCGGAAGATCGCCTGCTGCTCGAGCTTCCACTGCTGCGGGTCGATCGAGTCGGTGTAGTCGACCGGGGCGGTGCCCAGCTCCGGCCAGTTCTCTGTCCAACTGCCGACTGCCGGCTTCGGGAAGTGTGCCAACGTAGTTACCTTTCCTGTTCTAGCTGTACGCCGAAAGTGTTGAACGCCATGGCCAACATGGCGTAGGTGCCGACGGTGAAGACGAAGTCCATCCGCTGGCGGTCACTGAGGTGTTCACCGAGCGCCTCCCACGTCTGGTCCGTCAGGTTCGATGTCGCGTCGAGTTCGTCGACTGCGGTGAGCACCAGACCGTCGAGGGCATCGGCGGCCTCACCGCGGCGGACGGCCTCGATGTCGGCCCCGGTGAGTCCCTCGGCCCTGGCGAGTTCGACGTGGTGTTCCCACTCGTAGGCGCACTGGCGCCGGTGCGCGATCCGCAGGATCGCCACCTCGCGCAGTCGCGGTGGCAGCGACGACCTGAACAGCAGATGCATGTTGAGGCCGAGGAAGGCCTTGGCGAGGGCCGGGTGGCGCACCAGCGTCGACAACGCCGTCCCGGCCTGCTCGGGATTCTGACGCTCGCGCGGCAGCATGCCCCGCAAGGCAGCGCGGACGTCGTCGTCCCACTGTTCTGCAGGCAGCGGCGTCAGTCGCACCAGTAGCCCCCTCTCGCTGGAGAGAATCATATTCTCAATTGTGGATAATAGATTTTCATGAACTCGCGCTGAGGTCAATCCCCGAGCGTGCGCAGGGTGGGAAACCCGAGGTCCCTGGGTTCAGACCGGGTGCTTCCGGATCTGGTACGGCACCCGGTAAGGCGGTTACCGCGTGTTGATTCTCGCGGAAGGAGAAGATAGTTTTCATGGGAGCGGATCTGACGAGAGGAACGGCCATGCGCAAAGAGGACATGATCCTGATCAGCGTCGACGACCACATCGTCGAGCCGCCCGACATGTTCGCCAACCACCTGCCCAGGAAGTACATCGACGACGCGCCGCGCCTGGTGCACAACCCCGACGGCTCGGACATGTGGCGATTCCGCGACGTGGTGATTCCCAATGTGGCACTCAATGCGGTGGCAGGCCGCCCCAAGGAGGAGTACGGCCTGGAGCCCCAAGGCCTCGACGAGATCCGGCCCGGCTGTTACAACGTCGACGAGCGGGTCAAAGACATGAACGCCGGCGGCATCCTGGGCTCGATCTGCTTCCCGTCCTTCCCGGGCTTCGCCGGCCGGCTGTTCGCCACCGAGGACGAGGCGTTCTCGCTGGCCCTGGTGCAGGCCTACAACGACTGGCACATCGACGAGTGGTGCGGCGCCTACCCGGCCCGGTTCATCCCGATGGCGATCCCGGTGATCTGGAACGCCGAACTGTGCGCCCAGGAAGTGCGCCGGGTCGCCGAGAAGGGCGTGCACGCCATCACCTTCACCGAGAACCCCGCCGCGATGGGATACCCGAGCTTCCACAACGAGTACTGGAACCCGCTGTGGAAAGCGTTGTGCGACACCAACACCGTGCTCAACGTCCACATCGGTTCGTCGGGCAAACTGGCCATCACCGCACCTGACGCGCCGATGGACGTGATGATCACCCTGCAGCCGATGAACATCGTGCAGGCTGCCGCGGACCTGTTGTGGTCGCGCCCGGTCAAGGAGTACCCGGATCTCAAGATCGCGCTGTCCGAGGGCGGCACCGGCTGGATCCCCTACTTCCTGGAGCGCGCCGACCGCACCTACGAGATGCACTCGACGTGGACCGGCCAGGACTTCGGTGACAAGGTGCCCTCGGACGTGTTCCGCGAGCACTTCCTGACCTGCTTCATCAGCGACCCGGTTGGTGTCAAACTTCGCCACGACATCGGCATCGACAACATCGCTTGGGAGGCCGACTACCCGCACAGTGACTCGATGTGGCCGGGTGCCCCCGAGGAACTGTGGGAGGTGTTGAGCGCCAACGATGTACCCGACAGTGACATCAACAAGATGACGTACGAGAACGCCATGCGCTGGTACTCGTTCGACCCGTTCAAGCACATCTCGCGTGAGCAGGCCACAGTCGGCGCACTGCGTGAGTCCGCCACCGGGCACGACGTGTCCATCCAGGCACTCAGCCACCACAAGAAGGGCGAGCGCGGCGGAAGCGCCCTGTTTGAAGCGGCACAGGCCAACAGCGGCACCGAGTAGTGAGGATCGCCGTGACCGGCGGAATGAGCTTTGAGTTGACCGAGGATCAGGAGCTGATCCGTAAGTCGGTGCGCGAGTTGGCATCTCGGTTCGACGACCAGTACTGGATGGACAAAGACCAGGCGCACGAGTTTCCCCAGGAGTTCTACGACGCCATCGCCGGCGGCGGCTGGCTCGGGATGACCATCCCGGAGGAATACGGCGGGCACGGGCTGGGCATCACCGAAGCCACGATCCTGGCCGAGGAGGTGGCCCGCTCCGGTGGCGGCATGAACGCCGCCAGCGCCATTCACCTGTCGATCTTCGGCATGCAGCCGGTCGTGGTGTTCGGTTCCGAGGAGATGAAGGCCGCGACGTTGCCGCGGATCGTCAACGGTGACTTGCACGTCTGCTTCGGTGTGACCGAGCCCGGCGCGGGGCTGGACACCTCGCGCATCACGACCTTCGCCCGCCGTGACGGCGACAGCTACGTCGTCAACGGGCGCAAGGTGTGGATCTCCAAGGCGCTGGAGTCCGAGAAGATCCTGCTGTTGACCCGCACGACACCCCGCGACGAGGCGGCCAAGCCGACCGACGGGATGTCGCTGTTCCTCACCGACATCGACCGCGACCACATCGACATCCGGCCTATCAAGAAGATGGGGCGCAACGCCGTCTCCTCCAATGAGGTGTTCATCGACGACTTGCGGATTCCGGTCTCCGATCGCATCGGTGAGGAGGGCAAAGGCTTCTCCTACATCCTGCACGGGCTGAACCCGGAGCGGATGCTGATCGCCGCCGAGGCCCTCGGCATCGGCCGGGTGGCGCTGGACCGTGCGGTGAAATACGCCAACGAGCGGATCGTGTTCGACCGGCCCATCGGGATGAACCAGGGCATCCAGTTCCCGCTGGCCGACTCGCTGGCGCGCCTCGACGCGGCCGAACTGATCCTGCGCAAATCCACCTGGCTCTACGACAACGGCAAGTCGTGCGGCCGGGAGGCCAACATGGCGAAGTACCTTTGCGCCGACGCCGGTTTCGCTGCGGCGGACCGCGCGCTGCAGACCCATGGCGGGATGGGGTACTCCGAGGAGTACCACATCTCCCGGTTCTTCCGGGAGGCACGCCTGATGAAGATTGCCCCCGTCAGCCAGGAGATGATCCTCAACTTCCTCGGGTCGCACGTGCTGGGACTCCCGAGGAGCTACTGATGGCCGTCGCCGCGGCCGACCGTATGGTGATCTGATGTCTTCTGCTGACACACCGGCGCCCCCACTCGCCGGTGTCACCGTCGTGGCCTTGGAGCAGGCCGTTTCCGCGCCGATGTGCACCCGTGTCCTCGCCGATTTCGGCGCCCGCGTGATCAAGGTGGAGAACCCGGCGGGGGGTGACTTCGCGCGCCACTACGACGACGTCGTCAACGGTCCCGGCGGGCTGGCCGCCCACTTCGTATGGGCCAACCGCAACAAGGAGTCGGTGGCGCTGGACCTGAAATCGGCAGCGGGCCTTGAGATCCTGCACCGGCTGCTGGAAGGGGCCGATGCCCTGGTGTCCAACCTCGCCCCCGGTTCGACCGCCAGGCTCGGCATCTCGCCGCAGCAGTTGCGCGAGCGGCACCCCGATGTGATCGCCGTCGAGATCGACGGCTACGGCTCGGGCGGCCCGCTGTCGAACAAGCGGGCCTACGACCTGCTGGCGCAGGCCGAGTCCGGGTCGTGCGCGGTGACCGGCTATCCCGGGATGCCGGCCAAACCCGGGCCGCCGATCGCCGACATCTCCACCGGGCTGTACTCGGCGCTGTCGATCATGGCGCTGCTGTTCTCCAGGGATAACCGGGACCGCCGCGGCGGGGCGGTCAACGTGAGCCTGTTCGACACCATGACCGACCTGATGGGTTATCCGCTGACCTACGCCCAGCACTCCGGAATCAACCAGCAGCCCCTCGGTATGAGCTCACCGGCGGTGGCTCCCTACGGTGCCTATCAGACGTCCGACGGCCAGACCGTCGTGCTGGGCACCACCAATGACCGGGAGTGGCAGCGACTGGCCCGCGAGATCATCAACCGGCACGACCTCGCCGACGACCCGCGGTTCGCCTCCAATTCCGATCGGGTGGCCAACCGGGACGTCCTCGACGAGGCGATCCAGAACTGGTGTGCCACCCGTGATCTCGCGCAGATCCAGAAGGTGGCCGACGCCGCCGGCATCGGCAACGCCCGATACAACCTTCCCGGCGAGGTGCTCACCCATCCTCAGCTGAGCGAACGCGACCGCTGGCGTACGGTGCAGACCTCGGCAGGCCCGATCCAGGCGATCCTGCCGCCCCCGATTATCGACGGATACGAACAACCGATGGGCCCGGTGCCCGGCCTCGGCGAGCACACCGATGCGGTACTGACCGAATTGGGCCTGTCCGGCAACGAGATCGACCGACTGCGCGAGCAGGGAGTCATCGCGTGAGAGAGGAGCAGTCATGCGTGAAGCGGTGATCGTCGAGGCGGTGCGCACGCCGGTAGGCAAACGCAACGGTGGTTTGTCCGGGGTGCATGCCGCCGACCTGTCTGCCGTCGTGCTGGGTGCCCTGGTCGACCGGACCGGCCTCGACCCGTCGACCGTCGACGACGTGGTGTGGGGTTGTGTGTCCCAGGTGGGCGACCAGTCCAGCAATATCGGCCGGTTCTCGGTGCTGGCCGCCGGGTGGCCCGAGTCCATCCCGGGTACCACGGTGAATCGGGCTTGCGGATCCAGCCAGCAGGCATTGGATTTCGCCGCGCAGGCGGTGATGAGCGGCCAGCAGGACGTCGTGGTCGCCGGCGGCGTGGAGGTGATGAGCCGCGTCCCGCTCGGATCGGCTCGCGCCACCGGAATGCCCTATGGGCCCAAAGTGCTTGCCCGGTATGACGACTTCTCGTTCAACCAGGGCCTCTCGGCGGAGATGATCGCCCAGCAGTGGGGCTTTTCACGCACCGACGTCGACGAGTACTCGGCGCGGTCCCATGAACTCGCGGCCGCCGCCCAGGACCGGGGTGCCTTTAGCGACCAGATCGTGGCGGTCCCCACCGACGGCGGCACCGTCTCCGCTGACGAGGGGATCCGGCGGGGCACCACCGCCGAGAAACTCGCCGCGCTCAAGCCCGCCTTCACCGATGACGGGGTGATCCACGCCGGTAACTCCTCGCAGATCTCCGACGGTGCGGCGGCCCTGCTCGTCACGACCCCCGAACATGCTGCCGCACAAGGCTGGACGCCGATCGCGCGCTATGTCGCGGGCGCGGTGGCCGGCGCCAATCCGGTTCTGATGCTCACCGGGCCGATCCCCGCGACGCAGAAGGTCCTGGCCAAGACCGGGCTGGGTATCGGCGACATCGGCGTCTTCGAGGTCAACGAGGCGTTCGCGCCGGTTCCGCTAGCGTGGCTGGCCGAGACTGGAGCCGACGCGGCACGGCTCAACCCGCTCGGCGGCGCGATCGCGCTGGGCCACCCGCTGGGCGGCTCCGGTGCCGTACTGATGACCCGCATGCTGCATCACATGCGCGACAACGATATTCGGTACGGCCTGCAGACGATGTGCGAGGGCGGCGGCACCGCCAACGCAACCGTCGTCGAGCTCATCAACTGACCGGGGGAGCGATGCGTCGCGATCTGTTCACATCCGACCACGAGGCCTTTCGCGAACTCGCCCGCGACTTCGTCGAGAAGGAGGTGGTCCCGCACTATCCCGCGTGGGAGAAGGGCGGCCGAATGCCCCGCGACGTCTTCACGCGGATGGGCGCATTGGGCATGCTCGGGATGGCCATTCCCGAGGAGTACGGCGGTGCGGGGATTCCCGACTACCGCTACAACGTCGTGCTCCAGGAAGAGGCGGCCCGCGCACTGGTCACGCTGTCGACGGTGCGCACCCAACTCGAGGTGATCCTGCCGTACTTCCTGCACTACGCGAACGACGAACAGCGACAGCGCTGGTTTCCCGGTCTGGCCGACGGAACCCTGTTGACCGCGGTGGCGATGACCGAGCCGGGCACCGGCTCCGACCTTGCCGGTGTTCGCACCACAGCAGTTCGGGATGGCGACCACTTCGTTCTCAACGGCGCCAAGACCTTCATCACCGGCGGCATGCAGGCCGACCTGGTGATCGTCGTCGCCCGCACCTCCACCGACCCGGACAACCGGCGTAAGGGGCTGACCTTGCTGGTGGTCGAGGACGGGATGGCGGGCTTCACCCGCGGCCGCGAGCTGGAGAAGATGGGCTGCAAGGTGCAGGACACCGCAGAGCTGTCCTTCGTCGACGTGCGGGTGCCCGCGGCGAATGTGCTTGGCGCCCAGGGCGAGGCCTTCTCCTACCTCGGGCACAACCTCGCGCAGGAACGGCTGACGGTCGCCGTCGGATCGGTGGCCCAGGCCCGCTCGGCCATCGCCGCCGCGATCGACTACACCCGCGACCGCAAGGCGTTCGGCGCTCCGGTCGCCTCGTTCCAGAACACCAAGTTCGAACTCGCGGCCTGCTCGACGGAGGTCGAGGCCGCCCAGGCGATGCTCGACAGGGCGGTGGCCCTGCACGTCGAGGGTGATCTGAGCGGTGCCGACGCGGCCCGGGTGAAGCTGTTCTGCACCGAGATGCAGCAGCGGGTGGTGGACCGCTGCCTGCAACTGTTCGGCGGCTACGGCTACATGATGGAGTATCCGATCGCCCGGCTGTACACCGATGCGCGGGTGGCCCGCATCTACGCCGGCACCAGCGAGGTCATGAAGGTGATCATCGCCAAGTCGTTAGGGCTCTAGGAAGCGCCTCGAATTTTCTCTGTCTGAGACCCTTGTCACACGCGCCAAACCAACCTACTGTGTGTTCACTAGGTTGGTTTTGGCGCGAAGGGAGCCCGGTGACCGCGACAGAATCGTCGGCTCTTCGCGCAAGCGCTCAGCGCCCATACGCCACCCTTCTGGCCAAGGGCGAGGACCGCAAGCAGCTGATCCTCGACGTCGCGCAACGCCTGCTGGCCCGCAACGGCTGGCGTAACACCACGCTGGCTCAGATCGCCAAGGCGGCCGGGGTTACCCCGGCCGGTCTGCTGCACCATTTCGAATCCAAGGAACAGCTGCTGCACGCCGTGCTGGACGCCCGCGACGCCGACGACGTCGAGCACGCCGATCTGCATACCGGCGACCTGGCCGAGGCGATCGCCAGCGCGGCCGAACGCTTCGAGCGCTCACCGGAACTGGTCGGCACCTTCGCGGTGTTGATGGCCGAGAACATCGCTCCCGACGCCCCCCTGCACGATCGCCTGGTCTCGCGCTACCGCGACGCGGTGAAGATCATCGCCAACCGGATCAGGGCCGGCCAGGCCGACGGGCACTACCGACAAGACGTGAACCCGGCCGTCAAGGCCGTGGAGATACTGGCATTTGTTAATGGAATGGAGACCTCATGGCTACTCGATCCCTCGATACCGCTGACCGATGTGTTCCGGGAGTATTCCCGATCGCTGGCGAGTCAGTTGGCGCCGGTCGCCGAATCATGAGGTACCGGCTCGACATCGTCGCCCCCTCGGTGGCTGAGGCGGTCCGGTATGCCGGCGGCTGGATGTTCGATCGGGTGATGGCCGGCTGGGACGTCAACGTCCTGATCCCGGACGCCGACGACATCCGCCCGCTGTCCATCCTGGGCGCGCAGACCGTCGACTACGAGTCGGTGATCGCCGCCGGTGACGACCAACCGCACCCGCAGGCGCTCGCGGTCGCCTCCGACCTCATCGGTCGCGACGCCCGGGTGCGCGAAGGAGTGCAGCGCGCACTGGAGCACGGCATGACCGAGGTGGCGATGTGGGGTGACGCGCAGCCGGAGTGGCCGGGCCATGGCGTCGATTGCGTCCAGCATCGCCTGAGTGCGGCCGCCCGAGTGTTCAAGGCCCAGGCGCTGGCCGCCGCTCAGGTGGCCGACCTCTCCGTCGAACCGGTCGAGAAGTTCCGCTGTGGTGCGATGAGCTGCCCGCCGATCGGCGCCGACCTGGTTCCGGCGGGCTAGCGCGTCACTCGACGATCGAGATCGCCTGCCGGGGGCACTGCCGGACCGCGTCGCGAATCTGCGCCTCGTTGTCCGGGGTGACCTCGTCGGACAGCACGTGCAGATAGTCCTGGTCGTCGACCTGGAACACCTCGGGGATGATGCCCATACAGATCGCGTTGGCCTCGCACAGGCCGAAATCCACTTCAATCTTCATCGCAACACCTTTACCGGAACGTTGTGCCAGCCGGCGACGTTCTGCATGTGAACACGCTCGAGACGATCCCACTGGACCTCGTAGCGCGGCATGAAATCGAGCAGCCGTTCCAGCGCGAGCGCACTCTCCATACGGGCCAGCGCGGCGCCCAGGCAGCTGTGGATGCCATACCCGAGTCCCAGGTTCTGCGCCTCGGTGCGGTCACGTTCGATGTCGAACGTGTCTGCGTCGGTGAAGGCCCGCGGGTCGCGGTTGGCCGCCGCGCCGATCATGAAGACCGGCTTGCCCGCCGGGATGGTGACGCCGTGCAGCGTCTTCTCCTTCAACGAGTACCGCACGTTGTACTGCACCGGACCTTCGTAGCGCAGTAGTTCCTCGACGGCGGCAGGAACCTTGCTGCGATCGTCGAGCAGCTTCTGCCACTGGTCGGGGTTGCGGGCGAAGATCACCGCCGCATTGCCGAGCAGTTTGGTCACCGTCTCGGCACCGGCGCCACCCAGAAGTGTTGCAAAACCGCAGATCTCGATATCGTCGAGCTTGCGGAGGTTGCCGTCGTCGTCGGGCATCTCAGCGGCAATGAGGCGGCTGATCATGTCGTCCTGCGGGTTCTCCCGGCGCTCCTGGACGAGGCCGAAGTAGTACATGGCCGTCTCGATATTGGCCTGCATGCCGGCCTCGCCCATCTCCATCTGGCCGGGCTCGCGGTGCAATGAGGTGTCGATCCAGACGCGAACCTGCTGGCGGTACTCCTCGGGTACGCCGGCCATCCGCGTGATGACCTCGACCGGGAACGGGCCGGAGAAGTCCTGCACCACATCGAAGTTGTCCGGATCGACCGCGGCCAGGAACCGGTCGATCTGCTCGACGACGGTCTCGCGCTGCTCCTGCACGGCACGGGGGGTGAAGGCCTTGTTCAGCAGGCTGCGCATGTGCCGGTGCTCGGGCGGATCCATGAAGATGATCGATTTCGGCGGCGGCTCAGGAGCTTTCACCATGGCCAGGTCACAACCCCGGGCCGAGGAGAACGTCTCATGATCCTTGAGGCCCTCGGCCACGTCCTCGTGCCGGGTCAGGGCGTAGAAGTCCATCTCCGGGTGGTAGTAGACCGGTGCCTCGTCCTGCATCCGGCGGTAGATGTCGAACGGGTTGTTGAAGAACTCCTCCGAGAAGGGGTCGAAGACGAGTTCGGCCTGGGACATTGAGTTCTCCTCTGAGGCGGGGGTCGTGACGTTACGGATTTTTCGACGATCGTAACGCTAATAGGGTGACGGACGGGAGGGCTCGAGACGGTCGAATCATGAGATATTCGGACTCGGTACACCGGCGTTCACGACGTCGTCGAGCAGTCCGAGATCGCCACCGAGCTGGGCAACGGTTGCTCGGACGACGGCGACGTCCTTGCCGATGAACTCGCCGACGGCAGCGATGAACCCGGCTGCTGAGCCGACCGCGGCGATGCTGGTCAGGGCGCGGCTGGTACCGCTGCCGTGGGGCAGCGCGCTCAACAGGGTCGACTCGTCCACACCGAGCCGGCCGGCCAGGCGCACGCCTTCGGCGATGATGCCGATCTGGGCGGCGAACAGCGTGTTGTTGACCAGCTTCACCAGTTGTCCGCCGCCGAGGCGGCCGACATGAAGCACGGGCTCGCCGTAGCTGGACAGCACCGGGCGTACCTGTTTCACCGCGTCCTCGTCACCGCCGACGAACAGGGTCACTGTGCCCGCGGCGATGTCGTGCGGGCCGCCGCTGACCGGGGCGTCGACGACGACGACTCCGCCGCCACGGCCACGCTCAGCCAGCGCTTCGGCGGTGCGGGGGCTGCCGGTGGTGTGCAGCACCAGCACCGAACCCGGCGCCATGGCGGCGATCAGTCCGTCGTCGAGACAGACCTGGCGGACCTGCTCGTCGGTGAAGACGCACACCACCACGACCTCGGCATCGGCGGCGACAGCGGTCAGGTCGCCGACGGGGTATGCCCCCGAATCACTCAGTGCCGCGCGCTTTTCGGGACTGCGGGCCAGCACGGTGACGTGGTGGCCCGCCGCGGTCAGGCGGCTCACCATCGGAGCGCCCATCCGGCCGGCGCCCACGAAGCCGACCTTCATCGCGGGTGGTCCATCATCCTCAGCGTGGCGTCCGCGGCGTCCAGAACGGCGCCGGGGCGAACGCCCGCCTTCTCCGCAAGGTCAGTGACCAGCCGGACGTCCTTCTGCAGCAGCGTCCCCGCGAGCTTCCCGAGCTCGACGAGATCACCGCCCCGTCCCGCCACGACGTTCAACGCGAAGCTTCCGGCACTTCCCTTGGCGATCACCTCGGCCAGCTTTTGAGGTGATACCCCCAGCTCCTCGGCCAGTTTGAGCGTGCTGGCAGCGGTGGCCAGATGCGCGGTGAACAACAGGTTGTTGAGCAGCTTGGTGACCTGCCCGGAGCCCAGGCCGCCGAGATGCACGATGGGATCGGCATACGTCGCGAACACCGGGCGCACCCGCTCCACAACGGCGTCCTCGCCGCCGACCATGACCAGCAGCGTGCCGGCTTCGGCGGCCGGACCGCCCCCGCTGACCGGTGCGTCGATCACCGCCACGCCCTGGGCGGCAGCGCGCGTTGCCAGATCGCGGCAGGTGTCGGGGTGCACGGTGGCATGTACGGCGATGACACCCCCGGGTTGCAGCCCGGCCAGCACGCCGTCGGCCCTGGTGGCCACATCCATCACATCGGCGTCACCGACCACGCACAGACACACCAGATCGCTGGCCGCGGCCAACTCTTTCGGCGAGGCCGCCACGGTGGCCGCGGTGTCGGCGAACGGCTCGAGCGACTCCGGACGGCGCGCCCACAGTGTGGTCGGAAAGCCGCCGTCGACGATTCGGCGCGCCATCGGTGCGCCCTGGCTACCCAGTCCGATGAATCCCACCCGCACTAGCCGGCCTCCTCCTTGACATCGGCGTCAACGCACTGCTGCACGAATGACAGGACACCCGAGTGGTAGTGCGCCGCAGCCACTCCCAGGCTGAGGTTGTGGCCGCAGCCGGCCTGCTGGTTGATCTCGACGCGTGGCGACGCGGTGAACAGTGCGGCGATGTCGGCGAGCGCTTCGGGGGTCGAGTCCCAGACCCGCTCGTGCTCTGCGGCGGTGAAGCGCACCGGGGCGCTCACCCGGGCCGCGAGTTCCGGGAAGTCGCGGCGGGCCCAGTGCGTCGAGATCTCGCCGTCCTGGGGCGGCCCACCGGTACCGCCGACGGCGTTGACGACATCGGCCGGATACAACTCGGCGGGCGC
The DNA here is from genome assembly GCF_036023875.1 of Mycobacterium sp. NBC_00419. NCBI lineage: Bacteria > Bacillati > Actinomycetota > Actinomycetes > Mycobacteriales > Mycobacteriaceae > Mycobacterium > Mycobacterium sp. NBC_00419. Next base: position 1,158,471 of record NZ_CP107931.1, on the reverse strand, counting down.
CCAGATCAGTTCACGCAGCCCGGCGGGGCGGTGCGTGGCGGTGGCCTGCTTGAGAATCTCGCGGGCCGAAGGATATTGGCGCACACCGGTTCCGGCGACCTCGATCCCCAGCACGTCGGTGCCGCGGTCGGCCACCGCCATCCGCAGTGCGAGCTCGCAGCCGTTGGAATGGGCCATCACGAACAGGCCTGCCCCGCGGGGCCGCTGCCCGAGAACGGCATCCACAGCGGCGTAGGCCAGTTCGACCCGGCGGGCCGGATCCCACATCTGGTCGGCGTACGACGCGCTGGTGCCGTAGCCCGGGCGGTCGAGGGCGACCGTGCTGAAACCCGCTGCTGCGGCCGACCGCAACAGCGACAGATCCGGATGGCCCGGGCAGTCGAAGTAGGCCGCCGAGGAGGCCCCGCCGTGCAGCGCGATGATCACGGCCCGGGGGTCGTCGGCCTCGGCGAACAGCCCCGACATCGGGATGCCGTCGACCGGCACCACCCGGCGTACCGGAGCGGGCAGCTCGCTCACGAGTCCACCCGCATTAGCAGCACGCCGCTTGGAGTCAGCCCGCCGCTGCTGGCGACCGCGACCTTGGCGTCGCGGACCTGACGCTCACCGGCCTCGCCGCGCAACTGGGTGACCGCCTCATGGATCAGGCCCATGCCGTGGGTGCGGCCGTGGGACAGCTGACCGCCGTGGGTATTCAGCGGCAGCACCCCGTCGCGGGCGATGTTCGTCCCACCCGCCAGGAAGTCCTTGGCCTCGCCGATGCCGCAGAAGCCCAGTGCCTCGATCCAGGACAGACAGTTGAAGGTGAACCCGTCGTAGAGTTCGGCGACATCGACGTCGCTGGGCCGCAACGAGGTTCGCGACCACAGGTGGGCAGACTGGCCCAGCACCTGCGGTTCATGCGTCATCGTCGTCTGGTCCCAGTCGGTGCGTTCGAGGATCTGGGTGCCGACCGCCTCGAACAACACCGGCGTGCGGGGCATATCGCGGGCGGCCTCGACCGCCGAGACGATCACCGCGACGGCGCCGTCGCAGGGGACATCGCAGTCATAGAGGCCGAACGGCGTGGTGATCGGCCGCGCCGACAGGTAGTCGTCCATGGTCATCGGGTCACGGTAGATCGCCGTCGGGTTCAGCGCGGCGTTTGCCCGCTGGTTCAGCGCGATCCAGCCCAGCGTCTCCCGGGTGGTGCCGTAGCGCTGGAAGTGGCGCTGGGCGTTGAGCGCCAGAGTGTGGGCCGCCGAGGTCGCCCCGAACGGCATCTGCCAGCTGCTGGTGCGGGCACCGCCGGGCGGGGCCATCTTGCCCTGCTTGAGCAGCTCCTGGAAGGTCGCCTCCCACAACGTCCGAAAGCACAACACGTGCCGAGCCATACCGGTCGCGACCGCCATCATCGCCGCGATCACCGATCCGCCGGGGCCGAAGGTGTCCATGCCACCGTTGATCCAGGTCGGGTGCAGGCCGAGAGCGCCCTCCAGCGCCGTCACACCACCCTCGCCCATCCCCGCGATGTCGAGTCCGGGATAGGTGGACAGCCCGTCGATGTCATCGAACGTCAGACCCGCGTCGGCCACGGCGGCCTGGCAGGCCTCGATGGTCAACGACAGCGGATTCACCATCAGCCGGCGGCCCAGCCGCGAGGCCCCGATACCGGTGATCGCCGAGCGCTCCTCGAACTTGCTCGCGCTCACCGACGGCCGGACGTGGGTCGCGAAGGACTGCGGCGCGATCTCGTCGGTCGGTTGCTCGCCGAACTGCGTGGGTGTCACCGGCCGGAACAGCGGCAGGTACACGTCGTCGTTCTTCTCGAAGACCACCTCGACCAGCTGGCCGGTTTCGAGTTCGTCGGGATCGGCGTCGATGATGTTGGTGGTCAACCGGACTCGCGGATCTTCCCGAATCGCGACCTGTGCGACGACGTAGGGCGCGGCCAAGCCAGGAATGGCGAACCGGTGGTTGACGGTGAACGCCGAGAGCACCGCGACGCCGCTGACATCCCGCACCCCCATGTCGCGGCTGCGGCAGTAGCGGCACACCGGCTGCGGCGGATGGATCAATGCCTGGCAGCCCCTGCATTCCTGAATGCGCAGAACACCGTCGGCGCCGGCCGTCCAGAAGAACTCGTTCTCCGCGGTGATCTGCGGCAGCGGGGCGCGAGTTCCGCCGCCACTCACTGAGCGAAGCCCCAGCGGGCCTCGAACACCGGGGCTTCGTCGGACGGCGGCGCACCCGCGGCCGGTTGTTCGCCGTCGAACTCGTCGCTGCTCATCTCGATGATGGCGTGCACCGGGCAATCGAACAGTGCGCGCAGCACGCTGTCGCGATCTCCGTCGGCCACGGTGCCGTCGCCGATGAGCGAGGCGTAGCCCCAGTCGTCCAGCGAGAAGTACTCCGGCGCGTGCTTGCCGCAGACGCCGAAGCCGTCACACAGGGTGCGGTCGAGTCGAATTCGCATGTTCTTGCTCATGAGCGGGCCACCGTCTCCACCTCGAAGGGGCGCTGGGCTGTGAATGCACCCGTCCGGCAGGTCTCGCACCCGCCGGTCAGGTGCTGCTCGACGAGATCGGGGAACTGCACCAGCAGGCTGGCGGCGACGTTGGCGGCGCCGTCGAGGGTCGCGCACGCACCACGGCCCCGGAGAACCTGCGACCACCGACGCAGACGTGCGACGTCCTCGGCGTCGGCCGCGCCGTCGCGCAGTGCGCCGCAGGCCGCAGCCATCGCCGCCGTGCCGTTGAAACACGACCCGCACTGCCCGGCATTCTCCCGGTCGAAGTACGCCAGAACAGATGCGGCAACCGCCACCGGGCACTCGTCGGTGAGTATCGCGATGGCGCCACACCCCAGGCCGCTGCCGAGTGCGCGCAGGGTCTCGTGGTCCAGGGTGGTGTCGAGCACCGACCGGTTCAGTAGTCCGGCGAAGTAGCCGCCCATCAAGGCTCCGCGCACCGAATCCGGTGAAACCCCATGCAATCCGAGGAGTTCGGTGAAGGGCAGGCCGTGTGGAATCTCGTAGAGGGCCGGGGGACGCCCGGCGCCGGTGACGGTGACCAGAAAGGTCCCGGGGGAGGCTTCGGTCCCGGCGGCGCGGAACTGCGGTGCGCCGTGAGCGAGCAGGTAGGGCAGGTTGGCCAGCGTCTCGACATTGCTGACCAGCGTGGGGTGGCCGGCGACACCGTGCTGGAACGGCCGTGGCGGTTTGTCGGTGGGCTTGGCCGGCCCGCCGTTGATGACCCGGACGGCCGCGGTCTCTTCTCCCGCCACGTAGCCGGGGCTGACGGTGACGACCGAGATCTCCAGGCCGCCGAGGGTGTCGAAGCCGACCTCGGTCAGCGCGGCGTCGACCGCGGTCGCCGCCGCGGCGTCCGACACGTAGACGTAGGCGTGCTGGGCGCCGACCACCCGCGCCGCCAGCCGCACCCCATCGATCACCAGGTGCGGACGGTGCCGCAGCAGCCAGCGGTCCTTGACCGAGGCGGGTTCACCCTCCTCGCCGTTGGCCACCACCACGGTGGCGTGCCCCCGCAGGTGTGCGGCGCGCACGGTGCGCAGTTTGACGGCCAGTGGGAAGGCCGCGCCGCCGCGGCCCAACAGCCCGGACCGCTCGACGTCACCCAGAAGTGACTCGACGTTGTCGAGCAACGCATATCCGCCGCCGGCCAGATAGACACTGTGGGATTCGACCGTCGCCGGTAGCCGCACCAGCCGGGGTGTGATGCCGGGGGCGGCGGCGACGGTCACGGCCGTGCCAGCCTGGGCAGTCGCGTTCATCGGTCACCTCTTCTGATTCGGGCGCACAGCGCGTGATCGCTAGGCTGATGCGCATGAGAACGGCTGTTGTTCGCGTCGATGTCGATCCGTCCGGCGAGCTGTCCGCGGATCAACTGAGCGCAGGGGTGGCGGCGCTGCGGACGTTGGCGGCGCAATCCGGTATCGACCTGTTGGACAACAACATCGCCGCGATGCCGCGGGGCCGCCGCGAGGCCGAGATGCTGATGACCGGCCCCGATCCGCACGAGCTTCAGCGGGTGGCGATCACCCTGTGCGCCAACGCTTTCGGCACGCAGCCCGCTGCGGGCGTGCTGACCTACGTCAGCCGGGGAACCGACGAGGATGCCCGCGGGGTGCTCGCCGGGTTCGGCCTGAGCGGTCAGATCGACCGGACCGCGGGCGAAGACGGATATGACGTCATCTATGTGACGCTGCACAAGGCCGACATGGCGCGTATCCCGGAGAGCCGGGTGCATACCGCGCTGGAGGCGTCCACCAATTGTGAGGTGCACATCCGCACGGTCTGAGCGGGACATGGCTGTCATCGGCCGAGGAAGTCCAGGATGGCCGGAGCCGCCTGCACCCAGGTGTCGAACATGTTGAAGTGCTTGACCTTCCCCGAGGCCCGGTCCTCACCGGCGCGCTCCCAGGCATCTTCGGGCCACGGCGGGTCGATCAGGGTCGAGCCCTTGATCAGGCAGTTCACCTCCAGCGATGTGCGCTTGGGGTGGTCCCAGTCGTTCTCGCCGCCGCGGATGATGAGCGTGGGCACCGTGATGTCGCCGAACAGTTCGTCGTCGACACCGGGGATCGCCTGGCCGGGCTTGGGCACGAAGGCGTTGAGCCAGCGCAACATCACCCGGAGGAACCCGTCGGCGCCCATCGCCAGGATCCGGTCTTTGTTGGCCGGGTTCTCGGCGATCCGTTCCTTCCACTCATCCACGTGCAGAAGGCCTTTGACGCCCAGGCCGCGGACAGCCAGGATGCTGGGGACCAGATAGTAGGAGCCCAGGACGAACGACCCGTAGACCCCGCCGACGATGTTCCAGGTGACCAGCTTGGTGGCGATCTCCGGGTAGAGGATGGTGGTCAGGATCGAGTCCCTGGCACCGCCCGAGCCGCCGGCGATCACACACGGCCCGATACCCAGCCCGGTGATCAGGCCGTGCAGCGTCTCGGCGCGCATGTGGGATTCGCTCTGCCCGTAGAACTGCAGGTCGGACTTGCCGCAGTTGGGCCGGTCCCACAGCAGGACCCGGTAACCGCCCTTGACCAGTTCCTCGGCGAGCGGACGCAGGCCCTCGATGTCCTTGCTGTACCGCCCGCCGGGGGTCAGGGCGATGAATTCGCCGCGCTCGCCGAGGGTTTCGTAGACGACGTTGCCGCCGTTGATCTCGATGACATGTTCGTCATCACGGAGTCGGGGCGCGTTCATGCCATCACGAGCACATCGTCGCCGACCACGCGAACGGGGTAGGTGCGGATGCTCCACTCGGGCTTGACCGCCGTGGTTCCGGTGGCGAGTTCGAACCCCCACTGGTGCCATGGACAGTAGATGAACTCCATGTCGCGGACCATCACCGCGTCACCGGGAACGCTCTCGTCGACGATATTGCGGCCGCGCGGGCGCCCTGAACACAGCGGGCCACCCTCGTGGGGGCAGTAGTTGGCGATGGCATAGAAGGTGCCGTTGACGTTGTACACACCCACGCCGTGCCGTCCGATCGGTACCAACTTGTGTGTGCCGGGCGGGATTTCGTCGACGCTGGCCACCACGTGTTCCCGGCCCTGGGCAAGGCGGGGCTGCTTGTCAGAGTTCGTCATGTGCTCAGAAGACCCGCATCTGGCCTTCGATGGCCGGAACGGTGTCGGGGAGTTTGTAGGTCTCGATGCCGTTGCGGAACATGACCGCCTCCCTGGCGTGTTCGGGTAGGTGCTTGACCAGCCAGCGCGGGTCGTCGTAGGTCCAGTGCGGGTAGTCCGAGGAGAACAGCAGGATCTTCTCGCATTCCATCCATTCGAAGGCCCGCAGCAACTCGGTCTTGTCTTCGGGGTAGTCCAGCGGCTGGGTGGTGAACTTGATGTGGTCTTTGACGTACTCGCTGGGCTTGCGCTTGATCTCCACCCAGTTCTTGCGGGCTTCGTAGATGGCGTCCATCCGCCACATCAGCGGCAGGATCCAGTTGAAGGCGTGTTCCACGAACACGATTCGCAGGCCCGGGTAGCGGTCGAAGACGCCGTCGAAGATCAGGCTCATCACCTGATTGGCCGCGGTCAGCGAGTAGCTCACCATGAAGTCGTGGTTGTAGCTCGGGAAGCCCACCGGCGGGATCGGCAGGGTCTCGTAGACCCCACGGGACAGGTGGCAGCTCACGACGATGTCGTGTTTGGTGGCGGCCTGCCAGATCGGGTCGTATTTCGGATCGCCCCACGACGGACGGGGTTCGGCCTTGATCAGTGCCTGGACCATGTAGGGGTGCCCGGCCCACTTCTCGATCTCGCGGGCCGCGCCCTCGGGATCCTCGATGGCCACGCAGATCGACCCGCGCCAGCGCTCGTGCCAGTTGTTGTGGCTGTCCAGCCAGTTCTCGGCCTGCCAGGCGTTGTGGGCGTAGGACAGCGCGGCGGTGGCCTCCGGAAGCCGGCATGTTCCGTGTGTCGGCTCCAGCACGGCGATGTCGGCGCCGGCCTCCATGATCGCCTGACGGAAGGCCAGATCGGGGTCGGTGCAGGCGAATTCGCCGTCATCGGGGAAGGTGTCCAGACGCATGGCGTAGGCGTGCGCGTAGTCGGGGGCGTCGTAGTAGATCAGTTCGCCGACCCGGTGGTTCATGAAGTACTTGCTGCGCAACGGCTCCGGGATGTAGTCCTGCAGAACTCCGCGGCGCGGTACCGGGTGGACGTCGGAGTCGACGCAGCGCACCGCGACGCGTTCGGTGGGGGTGACCCGGTCCCGGGTTTCAATGGCAGTCATCGTGGTCTCCTTGTACCTTCTGTGCGACTCAGCGTGTTCCGACGGGGGCCGGGATGTCGATGCCATAGAGTCCGGCGGCGTTGCGCCAGCAGACCTTCGCCCGCTGCTCGGCGGTCCACGCCGCGGGCAGGGACCGGGCATCACCGCAGTGCCAGTGCGGGTAGCTCGAGCCGAACATCAGCATGTCGTCCTTGCCGGTGAACGACAGCCACTCGTCGGCGAACTCGGCGTCACCGGGTCCGTCGAGGCTGTTGTGGATGAAGTAGACGTGGCCGGGCAGATAGTCGCTGGGCATCTTCGGCGCCCACGGGGTCTGTTCCAGGTGTGGGCGCCCGAAGCAGTCCATCCGCCAGATGAACGGCGTGATCATGTCGGCGGCGCCGTCGGCCCAGACGAACTTCAGGTCCGGGAACCGCTCGAACACGCCCTCGGCGATCATGTTCAGCAGGTGGTAGACGTAGTTGAGCGACATGAAGCCCAGGTACTGCTCGAAGGTGCGGGTGTGTCCCGACGGTGTCGGCGGGAACGCGATGCCCTCGCCCGTCTCGATGTGAGTGGCCACCGGCAGGCCCGCGTCGACCGCGGCCTCCCACAGTTCCCAGAACTGGGGCTTGCCGTAGAGCTCGCGTGATTGCAGCGGGATGCCGATCTGCACGACCTGGGGATGGTTCTTGTACTTGTCGATCTCGCGCAGCGCGCCGCTGATGTCGTCGGGGTTCACCCGGATGGTGCCCCGGAACCGCGGCCCGTGCTCGGGGTGCTCCAGCCAGCGCGAGACCATCATCTCGTTGTGGGCGGCCAGGATCGCGGTGCCCAGATGGCGGTCGGGCATGATGCCGCGGCCCATCGGGTGCAGCACCGCGACGTCGACACCGCGGTCGGCGAACAGATGCTTGGCGACGATGTCGGGATCGGATCCGGGGTATTGGCCGTCGGGCCCGCGGGAGCCCTTGACGTACTCACCGCCGGGAGCGCCGTACCAGTCCATCTCGTAGTCGGGGAAGCCACGGCTCTTGAACGGCTCGCGCATCACCGTCCGGAGCTCGGGCGTCGACCCGAAGAAGATGTGCACACTCGCGTCGATGAGGGGCGTCGTCGTCCCGTCGTGGTGCTCGATCACCAAACCCGCCTTCCGTCTGCCCGGTGCCCGCCGCAGCGTGCGGTTCCCGAACCCCCATAGTGTAAATCCAAGTTCTTGCGATGCAAGAATAGTGTTCTCACTATGGAGAGTAGAACCTCGTTACCACTCTGCCTCACCGAGCGGTAGGCAGCAAGGAAATTGCCCGGTAGAGTGCAATGCCGGATTGCGAGAATCAACAACTCGATAAAAGAGAATAGGGTTTCCATCGTCGGGTAGCAGGACAGGAGAAGTTGGGTGCTACTGGAATTCGATGCTGATCAGCGTCTGTGGCAGGACACCGTGCGTGACGCCGTCGCCAAGCAGTGTCCGGTCTCGTTGATCCGCGGCATCGCCGAGAACGGCGTGGACCCCGCGCCGTTGTGGGGCTCCTACGTCGAGCAGGGCTGGACCGAGCTCAACGAACCCGGGACGGCAGTCGAGTTGGCGATCGTCCTCGAGGAACTCGGCCGGGCAACCGATCCCACCCCGTTCCTTGCCACCGTGACGCAGTTCGCGCCGCTGGCCGGTGATCGCTACGACCCACAGTTGGCCGGCGCCGCGGTCTACGACGGAGTCACCGCCCACCGCGATGCCGACGGTTGGGTACTGCGCGGAACCGCCCGCCACGTGCTGGACGGGGACCGTGCCGAGAAGTTCGCGGTGGTGACCGACGGTGGTGTCTTCCTCGTCGACTGGTCGGCGATCACCGTCACCCGCAACACGGTCTTCGACCCCGTACTGCACGTGGCCGACGTGGGTTTCGCCGACGTGCGGGTCGCCGACGCCGAGCGGCTGCGTTCCGACCCGGAGCGCGCCCGCCATGTCGCCCTGATGGGGATCGCGATTACGACGGTCGGCGCCTGTCAGCGGGTGCTGGATCTTGCGCTGCAACACGTCCGCGACCGCCACCAGTTCGGCGTCCCGATCGGGTCGTTCCAGGCCGTCCAGCACAAGGCCGTCGATATGCACGTCGCGATCGAGCGCGCGCGTGCGCTGGCCTACTTCGCGGCGCTGACGATCAGTGCCGACGACCCGCGCCGGCGGCTGGCCGCCGCGATGGCCAAGGCCGCCGCGGGGGACTGCCAGTCGGTGGTGTTCCGCCATGGCCTGCAGCTCTTCGGCGCTATGGGATTCACCTGGGAGAACGATGTCCAATTCGCGCTCAAGAGGGCCAAGGTCGGCGAGCTGATGCTCGGCGGCGCAGCCGAACACCGCGCGATGATCGCCGAGGAATACAAGGAGGACTGATGCAACTCACCTTTGATCCCGATGTCGAGGAGTTCCGCACGCAGTTCAGCGACTTCCTCGATGCCAACCTGCCCGACGAGGCCGAGACGCTTGAGCGGCCCCGGTCGGTGTCGCACATGCCGGCCTGGGCGCGGCGCTGGCAGCGGCTGTTGTTCGACAACGGCTGGTTGCTGCCCGGCCAGCCGCCGGAGTTCGGCGGCCGCAACGCGACCATCCTGCAGCAGTTCGTCCATCTCGAGGAACTCTGCCGCCGCCGGATCTACCACAGCTTCAATCCGCAGGGCGTCAATATCGTTGCCGCTTCGCTGATTTCGTTCGGATCCGACGAGCAGAAGCACCGCTGGGCGGTTCCCGTTCTCAAGGGAGAGAAGACCGCGTCGCTGGGTATGAGCGAGCCCAGCGCGGGTTCGGATCTGGCCTCGCTGCGCACCAGGGCCGTCTTGGACGGCGACGACTTCGTGGTCAACGGGCAGAAGGTCTGGACTTCCGGCGCCCATGACGCGGACTTCCTGCTGACCTTCGTGCGCACCGACCCAGACGCCCCCAAGCACAAGGGGATCAGCGTGCTGATCATCCCGACCGACCTGCCGGGCGTGGTCTGCCGGCCGTTCCCGTCGATCTGCGGGATCGACGACAAGGACTTCAACGAGGTCTTCTTCACCGATGTCCGGGTTCCGGCCGAGAACCTCGTGGGACCGCTCAACGGCGGCTGGGGAGTGGCCAACGGCTCACTGGGCCACGAGCGCACCATGATGTGGCTGGGCTTCGCCGACCGGATCGCCAACATGATCGGCGACTTCCGGCCGCGCACGCCGCTGGAGAAGGATCAGTACGCGTCGATGATCATGGACTACCAGGCGCTGCGCCTGATGGGCTCGGCCGGGCTGGCCAAGGCCGCGCGGGGCGAGGTCGACGTCGCGTCGGTGTCGGTGCTGAAGCTGTTCGGCTCCGAGGCGGAGCTGCGGGCATCCGAAACAGCCTTGTCCGCAGCGGGTTCCGATGGTTTGATCCATCCATCGACCACCGGCCCGTACGCACACATGAACCTCGACCACTACTTCGCCAGCTGGTTCGAGCGGCACGCCCGCAGCTTCTCGGGCACCATCGCCGGCGGCACCTCGGAGATCCAGCGCAACATCATCGCCCAGCAGGTGCTGGGTCTGCCGCGCGGTAAATGACACCACTCGTTGAGTGAGGAACCTCGCAGCTTTCCACTCGCACTTCTTGTGCGTGGTTCCTCACTCAACGCCCGCGGTCAGTCGATGACCGCGGCCTCCTTGCGCTCGGTGATCGGGCGGGCCAGCTCCTGCTCGTCGCAGATCCGCTGCAGCTTCTCCAGCGTCTCGTCCAATCCGGGGCCCAGCCGCCGGCCGGGGGTGAACGTCGCGGGCAGTTTCCGCATGCCCTGGATCACCCCGATGGTGTCGTAGTGCACTGTGCCTTCGGGGTCGCAGGTGTAGTCCGGCATCCGGTCCAGGACGCTGGTGAGCATGTCCTTGAACACCGTGCGGGCGACATTGGAGCCGATGCAGCGGTGTACACCGATGCCGAAGCTGAAGTGCCGGTTACCTTTTCGGTCCAGGATCACGTCGTTCGGGTCGTGGAACACCGCCGGATCGCGGTTGGCCATCGCCCACGAGATCCACACCCGCTCACCCTCCTTGAACCGGTGGCCTTCGAGGTCGACGTCGTCGGAGAAGGTCCGGCCGTCGCCGGGTGCGGGGGTGTAGAACCGGAGGAACTCTTCGGTGGCCGGGTCGAGCAGGGTGTCACGCTCGCGGCTGAGCCGCTCGCGCTCGTCGGGATGTTCCGAAAGCCATTCCAGCGCATGGGCGGTCAAGGCGGTAGTGGTGTCGAAGCCGCCGCCGATGATCAGGCCCAGCATGCCGAGGATCTCCATGTCCGGCGCGGGTTCGCCGTCGACGCGCAGATTGATCAGCGCATTGAGCAGTCCGGGCCGTGGACTCTGCTTCGCCTCGTTCATGCGGGTGATCAGGTCGATGCCCATCTCGCGATGCTGCTGCGCCACCCGTTCGGCGTCGGGGGAGTGCTCGGGGGTGTAGATCGCCGCATGGGTCGGCTCGCAGTAGATGGTCCAGTTCTTCAGTGGGATACCGAGCAATGCCATCGTCAGGACGGCGGGCACCACGTTGGCCAGATCGTCGATGAAGTCGATGCGCCCGGTCTCGATCTTCTCGTCGATGCTGGCCCGCACGATCTCATGCACGAACGGCTCCCACCGGGCCACCGCCGCCGGTGACAGGTAGGGGTTGAGCACGTTGCGATAGACGCGGTGCTCCGGATCGTCCATCTCGAGCATGCCACCGCGGGTCACCACCCGCCGGCTGGTGGGAATCGAGATCCCCTTGTAGCCGCTGCGTTCTCCGTTGATGTCGTGGTCGTTGGAGATGTGCGGGCAGCGAGCGAGTTCGAAGACCGCGTTGCTGCCTGCCGCCACCCAGTGACCGCCATAGCTGTCCGACCATGCGATCGGGCACTTCTCGTGCATCTCCTCGGTGATCTTCTCGAACTGCACCCGGTACTCCGGGGTGTGCCGGTCGAAGTGGTAGCGAGGTTGCTTCCGCTCGTCATCTGTGGTGATGTCGTCGACGCTCAAGGCGCTGTCTCCCTTGACTTCTGGTAGGGCGGTGGGTTCTCGGTCAGTCCTCGTCGATGAGGATTGCCTGTTCCGGACACGACTGCGCGGCCTCCCGGACGAGGGCCTCCTGATCAGCCGGGACCACTTCGGTCACCGGCGACGAGCTGCCGTCAATGTCGCTGAGTACGAACATCTCTGGAGCGATCATGGCGCACAGGGTGTGCCCCTGGCAGCGGTCCTGATCTACCCGAACCTTCACGGCTCATCCTTCCGTTGTCGGCTGTCGTGCTGCGTATCAGACGTGGTAGTCGTACCACTTGAGGTAGCCGCCGGCATCGACCCGCAGCTGCATTCCGGTGACGTAGCGGGCCTCGTCGGAAGCCAGCCACAGCACGGCGTTGCTGATGTCCAGGGGCTCGACGTAGTTGACCTTCATCGCCTGCTGGACACCGAATACGGGCTCGGCGTCGGCCCGGGTCGGGTGTTCGAGATCCGGACGGAACGAGCGGTACATCGGTTCGCTCTGCAGCATGTCGGTGTTGCAGTTCGTCGGGTGCACGACGTTGGCGCGGATTCCCCGCACGGCGACTTCGGTCGCCAGATCGTGGACGTAGTTGGACAGCAGGCGCTTGGCCACCATGTAGGACATGCCGCCGGGATCGGCTCCCGGGTTGTCCTTCTGATGGGCGTCCATCAGTGCCGCGGTGGAGCCGGTGGCGACGATCGAGGCGCCCTCCTCCAGATGCGGCAGCGCCACCTGGATCGCGTTGATGGTCCCGATCAGGTTGGTGTTGATCACGTCGCACCAGGCCTGCAGGGGTGGCTCGCCCTTCATCCCGGCGATGCCGGCCTGCGCCACGACGATGTCGACCTTGCCGAACTCGGCCAGTCCGCGATCGAGGGCGTCCTTGAGCTGGCCGGCCTCCCGGACGTCGGCCTGCGCGGTGACGATGCCGCGGCCGGTCTTCTTGACCAGCTCCGCGGTCTCCTCCAGGTCTTCGGGGGTGGCCATCGGATACCCGATGGTCGCGACGTCCTTGCACAAGTCGATGGCGATGATGTCGGCACCCTCTTCGGCCAGGCGCAGGGCATGGCTACGTCCCTGCCCGCGCGCGGCACCGGTGATGAATGCGACTTTGCCTTGGACTCGTCCCACGGTGTGTTCCTTTCAATTGCTCTGGAGGATCGGCTGTTTGACCGGTGCGCTCAGACCGCGGACCGGGGGAGGCGCGCCACGCCGGCGATAGAGGAGTGCGGGGCGTGCAGCGGGGTGAGCTCGGCAGTGGTCACCCGGCAGTGGTCAGGGTGTAGCTGAACCGACGCGATCTCACTGTCCAAGAATCTCCCTTTCTGGAATGAGAACGGTACTCTCGGTGTGACGCATTTCGCAAGACACATCGGCGCAATCTGTCTAACTGCGGGTATGGATGCGCGACGCGGCATCCAACCGACCCCCGCAGGTCGGGGCGGGATGGCTCAAGGCGGCTTGAGTTCTCGTTCCCCGAATGTATGATTCGCCGAAGATGAGAACCGAGTTATCAGAATTTCGTGGGAGAGGCTGGTTTCCTGTGGACACGACGGCGACCGTTGCGGGCGGCCAACCAGCGCAGGGTGACCAGGCTTGCGGCCGGCTCATGCTGATCGACGGCCAGTTGGTCGGCGCCGCCCAGACCTATGCCTCGCTCAACCCGGCCACGGGTGACATCGTCGGATACGCACCCAATGCCGATCTCGCCGACGCGCAGCGCGCCATCGCCGCCGCCCGCACGGTATTCGACACCACCGACTGGTCGACCAACGTCGAGCGTCGGATCCGCTGTATGGACCAGCTCCACACGGCCCTGCTCGAGCACAGCGACGAACTGCGTGCCATCACCATCGCCGAAGTCGGCGCCACCCGCGCCCTCACCGAAAGCGCCCAGCTCGACGACCCCATCAGGATCGTCGGCTACTACGCGGACCTGTTGAAGACCTACCCGCTGACCGAGGACCTCGGCGAGATTGAGAGCCGCGGGCAGCGTCACCACCGGTGGGTGGAAAAAGAAGCCGCCGGTGTCGTCGCGGCGATCATCGCCTACAACTATCCCAACCAGCTGGCACTGGCCAAGCTGGGTCCGGCGCTTGCCGCCGGGTGCACGGTGGTGCTCAAAGCTGCGCCGGACACGCCGCTGACCACCTTGGCGCTCGGCGAGGTCATCGCCAAGTACACCGACATCCCCGACGGTGTGGTCAACGTGATCAGTTCGACCGACGCCGCGGTCGGCGCAGCGCTGACCACGAGCCCCGACGTGGATGTCGTGACGTTTACCGGATCGACGGCCACCGGCCGCAAGATCATGGCCGCCGCTGCCGAGACCATCAAGAAGGTGTTCCTCGAACTGGGTGGCAAGTCGGCGATGATCGTGCTCGACGACGCCGACTTCAACACCTGCGCGATGATGGCGGCCTTCATGATCTGCTCGCACGCCGGGCAGGGCTGTGCCATCACCACCCGACTGCTGGTGCCGCGCAGCCACCACGACGAGATCGTCGAGCAGGTCAAGAACTTCATGGGCATGATCAACTACGGCGACCCCACCGACCCGGCTACCTATATGGGACCGCTGATCAGCGAGACCCAGCGCGACAAGGTCGACGGCATCGTCAAGCGAGCCGTGGCGGCCGGGGCGACCCTGGTCACCGGCGGCAACAAGGTCGGGGGGCCGGGCTTCTTCTACGAGCCCACGCTGCTGACCAATGTCGATCCGGACAGTGAGATCGCCCAGGAGGAGATCTTCGGGCCGGTGCTGGCCGTGCTCGCCTACGACGATGACGACGACGCGGTGCGCATCGCCAACAACTCCATCTACGGTCTGTCCGGCGGGGTGTTCGGCGCCCAGGAACGGGCGCGCGCCATCGCCCGGCGCATCCGCACCGGCACCATGGGCATCAACGGTGGCAACTACTTCGGCCCGGACACGCCGTTCGGCGGGTACAAGCAGTCCGGTGTCGGCCGCGAGATGGGTGTGGCCGGCCTCGAGGAATTCCTGGAGGGCAAGACCCTCGCTGAGGTTGTCGATGAGCCGCTTGCGCGAAGAGAAGAGGGCACAGCGTGAGCGGTCCGCTGGCGGGTGTGCGGGTCCTCGAGGTCGCGATGTACGGCTTCGTGCCGTCGTGCGGCGCGGTGCTCGGTGAGTGGGGCGCCGAAGTAGTCAAGGTCGAGCATGCGGTGACCGGCGACCCGCAACGCGGTCTGCGCCAGACCGGCCCGCTGCGGGTCGAGGGTGACCCGAATCCCAATGTGGAACATGCCAATCGGGGAAAACGCAGCATCGGGCTGGATATGTCGGTGTCGGGTGGCCGGGAGGTGCTGCTCGAACTCGTCCGGCGTTCGGATGTCTTCCTCACCAGCTTCCTGCCCGGGCATCGCCGCAAGTTCGGCATCGACGTCGACGACATCCGGGCGGTCAACCCGAAGATCATCTACGCGCGCGGCAGTGCCTTCGGCCCGCGCGGGCAGGAATCAGAGAAGGGCGGCTATGACATGACCGCCTTCTGGTGCCGAGCCGGTACCGCCGCCACCATCACCCCGCCTGGGATCGAAGGCATGATCGGACCGCCCGGGCCTGCCTACGGCGACACCATCTCCGGCACGAATCTGGCCGGCGGGATCGCCGCGGCCCTGTTCAAGCGGGAACGCACCGGCGAGCCGTCGGTGGTCGACGTGTCGCTGCTGGGCAGCGGCCTGTGGGCGATGGGCCACACCATCGCGCTGACCCAGCATCTGGGGGAGCGGATGGTGGCTCCGGTGCCCGGCGTGCACGGTTCGCCCATCAATCCTCTGGTCGGTCTCTACGAAACCGCCGACGGGCGCTACATCTCGTTCGTGATGATGCAGCCGACGAAGTTCTGGGCGGATGTGTGCCGCCACATGGAGATCACCGACTACATCGACGATCCGCGGTTCGGCACGGCGGAGCAGATCGCCGCCCACACCGCCGACGCGGTGGAGATCCTCGGGAAGGCCATGGCCACCCGCACCCTGGCCGAGTGGTCGACGCGGTTCGCCACCCTGGCCGGCCCGTGGGCGCCGGTGCAGGACACCTTGCAGGCCGCCGCCGACGCTCAGGTCCGGGCCAACGAGTATCTGGTGCAGGCAGGCGAACTGGAGTTGGTGTCCAACCCGGTGCAGTTCGACGTCGCGGCACCACGCAGCGGGCCGGCTCCTGCTTTCGCCGAACAGACCGACGAGATCCTCGAGGAGATCGGCCTGGACTGGGACCGCATCATCGAACTCAAGACCGCCGGCGCGGTCACGTAGGCAGCGCCGGAGATCCCATGTCGAACCTCATCGCCGCTGGCGCGCACCTACCTTCAGTGGCCTGTGACCCACGTCGCAGCACAGCCGGGGCTGCGGTGACGGTCACACCGCGGCCGGGCCCGGTCCATTGTTTGCCGGTCGAGCGCTATGTGCACGCGAGCGCGGTGGCTCCGCCTGGTGTGCGAATAGCGCACACCGGTGGTGTGTCGCGGCGTTCAAGTGAACCGGAAGGGTCTCGGCGCCTGCACGCGGGCAGTGATCCTGCGGGACGGGACAGCGCCAACACGCACACTCAAACGTGCTGGGAAACAGCAGATTTCGTGGACGATGCGGCGGGCCCCGAGGACGGTCCCGATCGGGTTTCGCACGGGCGCCCCGGCGGCACGAAGGTATGGCCGGGACGCAACGGCGCCCCGCACACGATGGTCAGCATGACACGGCTGACATCGGACGATGGTGAAGTTGCTGAAGTTCACCATTCCCTCACCGCAGGTGAGGCAATCAGTTATGAAGGTGACGACTTCGCCGCAATCTCGAAGATCCCGGAAGGACCGTTTGCCGATGGCAGGTAAGGGACCGGATCGGTGGTCGCCGGGGATCGCTATTCGTAGTGGTGTGTCCGGGCCGATGCAGGCTATTGGTGGGTTGTTTGCGATGTCGGCTGATGCGGTGCGGTTTATCTTCCGGAAGCCGTTTCAGTGGCGGGAGTTTTTAGAGCAGGCGTGGTTTGTGGCGCGGGTGTCGTTGGCGCCGACGTTGTTGGTGGCGATTCCGTTCACGGTGTTGGTGAGTTTCACGCTCAATATCTTGTTGCGGGAGTTGGGCGCGGCGGATCTGTCGGGGGCGGGTGCGGCCTTTGGTGCGGTGACGCAGGTGGGCCCGTTAGTGACGGTGTTGATCGTGGCCGGTGCCGGTGCGACGGCGATGTGTGCGGATTTGGGGTCACGCACCATTCGTGAGGAGATCGACGCGATGGAGGTGCTGGGGATCAACCCGGTGCAGCGTCTGGTCACGCCGCGGATGTTGGCGTCGGGGTTGGTGGCGTTGTTGCTGAACTCGTTGGTGGTGATCATCGGGATCTTGGGTGGCTATGTGTTTTCGGTGTTCGTTCAGGATGTGAATCCGGGGGCGTTCGCGGCGGGGATCACGTTGTTGACCGGGGTGCCGGAGGTGATCATCTCGTGTGTCAAGGCGGCGTTGTTCGGGTTGATCGCGGGGTTGGTGGCTTGTTATCGGGGGTTGACGATTTCCGGTGGGGGTGCCAAGGCGGTGGGTAATGCGGTCAATGAGACGGTGGTGTACGCGTTCATGGCGTTGTTCGTGGTCAATGTGGTCGTCACGGCCATCGGCATCCGAATGACCAGCCGGTGACCCGGGAGACGCGATGATCACGCTGCGCGGTGCGTATCCCACACTGGCCAAACAGATCGACCGGCCGGTCAACTTCTTTGCCCGCATCGGCGATCACACCCTGTTCTACGCCCGCGCCATCGGCGGAACACCCCATGCGGCAATCCATTTCCGCAAGGAGATCATTCGGTTGATCGCCGAGATCTCGATGGGTGCCGGGACGTTGGCGATGATCGGTGGCACGGTGGTCATCGTCGGGTTCTTGACGTTGGCGGCCGGCGGGACGCTGGCGGTGCAGGGCTATTCGTCGTTGGGCAACATCGGGATCGAGGCGCTGACCGGCTTTTTGGCGGCGTTCATCAATGTGCGGATCTCGGCGCCGGTGGTGGCCGGGATCGGCTTGGCGGCCACCTTCGGCGCGGGCGTCACGGCTCAGCTCGGGGCGATGCGGATCAACGAGGAGATCGACGCGCTGGAGTCGATGGGCATCCGGCCGGTGGAGTATCTGGTCTCCACGCGCATCGTGGCCGGGATGATCGCGATCACGCCGCTGTACTCGATCGCGGTGATCTTGAGCTTTCTGGCCTCGCAGTTCACCACCGTGGTGTTGTTCGGTCAGTCCGGTGGACTCTATGAGCACTACTTCACCACGTTCCTCAATCCGATCGACTTGTTGTGGTCGTTTCTGCAGGCGGTGTTGATGGCGATCACAATCCTGTTGATCCACACCTATTTCGGCTTCTTCGCCACCGGCGGACCGTCCGGGGTGGGAGTGGCCGTCGGCAACGCGGTGCGGACCTCGCTGATCGTCGTGGTCTCGGTGACCCTGCTGGTCTCGCTGGCCATCTACGGATCCAACGGCAACTTCAACCTGTCCGGATAGGGAGAAGACGTGACGCGAAATCTGGGTCCCGGACCGGTCGACCGATCCGAAACCGAAACCTCCGCAGCGCCCATCGCGGCGAAGCCAGGGCAGAGCTTCGGCTCCCGCAGTTCGGCACGTCCGCTTGCGGGGCTGGCCACCATGCTGGCCATCGTCGCGATCTTCGCGGTGTCGGTGGGTCTTTTCCGTGGTTCCTTCACCAAAACCGTTCCCGTGACTGTGATTTCCGATCGTGCCGGCCTGGTGATGAACCCCGACGCACGGGTCAAGATGCGTGGCGTCCAAGTCGGCAAGGTGGCCTCGATCGAAGCCCGCCCGGACGGGACCGCAGCGCTGCACCTGGCCATGGATCCCAACCAGCTGCGCCACATTCCCGAGAACGTGCTCGTCGACATCGCGTCCACGACGGTGTTCGGCTCGAAGTTCGTCGAACTCGTTGCGCCGGCCGACCCGTCGTCGCAGCGGATGCAGCCCGGGCAGGTGGTCAATGCCGGTCATGTGACCGTCGAGATCAATACGGTCTTCCAGCAGCTGGTTTCGGTACTCAACAAGCTCGACCCCGCCAAGCTCAACGAGACGCTGGGTGCGTTGTCCACCGCGTTCAGCGGCCGTGGGGAGAAGATCGGCCAGACCCTGACCGACTTCGACCGGCTGCTGGCCAAACTCGACCCCAGCCTGCCGAATCTCAAGCACGACATCGAGGTCTTTCCCGCGGTGGCCGACGCCTACGCCGATGCCTCCGATGATCTGGTGCGCACCGCCAACAACGCCGCACAGCTCAGCCGGTCGATCGTCGACGAGCAGGAGAATCTCGATGCGGTACTGATGAGCGCAGCCGGATTCGCCGATCTGGGCAGCGAAGTGCTGGGCGACAACCGTCAAGGCCTCACCGGCGCAGTCCACGTGCTGCTTCCGACCACCGATCTGCTGGCCCGCTACCACGACAACATCTCGTGTGGCCTGGGCGGCATCGTTCCATTCGCGACCTCGCCGCCCCTGCCGGTACCCGGCGTGCTGGTGTCGGTGAGCTTTCTGCTCGGTATCGAGCGCTACCGCTGGCCGCAGGACCTCCCCAAGGTGAACGCCAAGCTCGACCGGCCGATCTGCAAGGAGATGGGATTGCCCAACGTGCCGTATGAGTACGTGCCGCCGATGCTCGTCGCCGATGTGGGCGCCAACCCCTGGCGGTACGGCAACCAGGGCATCCTGCTGAACTCCGACGCGCTCAAGCAGGCTCTGTTCGGGCCCATCGACGGCCCGCCCCGCAACACCACCCAGATGGGAATGTCGGGATGATGCGCCGCCACCGGACACTCATCAAGTTCGTCATCTTCGGCATCATCATGTCGATCCTGACCGCGTCGCTGTTCTTCATCTTCGGCCAGTACCGGACCGGTTCCACCAATGGCTACTCGGCGGTGTTCGCCGACGCGTCGCGGTTGCGGACCGGCGACACGGTTCGCATCGCCGGCATCCGGGTCGGCACCGTCAATGACCTCGAGTTGCGGCCCGACAAGTCGGTGCTGGTGTCGTTCGACACCGACCACGACGTGGTGCTGACCACCGGCACCAAGGCCGCGGTCCGGTACCTGAATCTCGTCGGCGATCGCTATCTGGAACTCGTCGACGGCCCCGGGTCGACCAAGGTGATGCCCGCAGGCTCCCAGATCCCTGCCGACCGCACGGCCGGTGCACTCGATCTCGACCTGCTGCTCGGTGGGCTCAAACCCGTTATCCAGGGCCTTAATCCGCAGGACGTCAACGCGCTGACGACATCTCTGATCCAGGCGTTCCAGGGCCAGGGCAGCACATTGCAGTCGCTGTTCTCCAAGACCTCGTCGTTCTCCAACGCGCTGGCCGACAACGACCAGACCATCGCGCAGCTGATCGACAACCTCAACACGGTCGTCGGGGTGCTGGCCAAGGACGGCGGACAGTTCGACGCGTCGATCGACAAGCTGGAGCAGCTGATCTCGGGGTTGTCCGGCGACCGCGACCCGATCGGCACCGCCATCACCTCGCTGGACAACGGCACCGCCTCACTGGCCAGTCTGCTCGGCCAGGCGCGGGCACCGCTGGCCAATGCCGTCGAACAGACGAATCGCCTTGCGCCGCTTCTCTACGACAGCAAGGACGGCCTGGAGGCCGGGATCAAGCGGATGCCGGGCAACTACCGCAAGCTCGTGCGCCTGGGTGCCTACGGCAGCTTCATCCAGTACTACATCTGCGGCCTGTCGGTGCGGGCCTCCGACCTGCAGGGCCGGACAGTGGTCTTCCCGTGGATCAAGCAAGAGACCGGAAGGTGCACGGAACCCGATGCTTAAGTACCGCGGAGCGAATCTGGCCAGGGCGGGCTTTGTGGGCGCGACCCTGATCATCCTGGTGATCCTGGTGGGCCTGCAGCCCGAGAAGCTGCTGTCCGCGGCGACCGACGTCCGCTACCAGGCCTTGTTCAGCGAAGCCGGCGGCATCCTGGCGGGCAACGACGTCACGGTCTCCGGCATGAAAGTCGGTACCGTGCAAGACGTTGCCCTCGATAATGGCGACGCACTGGTCACCTTCCTGGTCAAGGGTAAGGTGCCGCTCGGTTCGGACACCACCGCCCATATCCGCACCGGCACCCTGCTCGGCGAGCGTGTGCTGACCCTCGAGTCGGCGGGCAGCGCCACGATGGCGCCGCGCACTCTGATCCCGATCACCAGGACATCCTCGCCCTACTCGCTGACCGAGGCGGTCAGCGACCTGACCGCCAACACCGCAGGCACCGACACCGCATCGTTGAACCAGTCACTGGACACCCTGTCGGACACCCTCGATCAGCTGGCTCCCCAGCTCGGCCCCACCTTCGACGGGGTGACCCGGCTGTCCAAGTCGCTCAACGCCCGCAACGACTCGCTGGCCTCCCTGCTCAAGAACGCCGCCGACGTCAGTATCGTGCTCGGCAAGCGCAGCCAGAAGCTGAACACCTTGCTGCTCAACGGCAATGACCTCCTCGGGGTGCTCAACGACCGCCGGCTGGCGATCTCCAGCCTGCTGGCCAACACCTCGGCGGTGGCCCAGCAGCTCACCGGGGTGGTCAACGACAACGAGAAGACGCTCGCGCCGACACTGCAGCGGCTCAACTCGGTGCTGGCGATGCTGGAGAACCAGCGCGACAACCTGTCCAAGGCGCTGCCGGGTCTGGCCAAGTTCGAGCTGACTCAGGGCGAGACGGTCTCCAGCGGCTTCTACTACAACGCCTTCGTGCCCAACGTGCAGCCGGCGCAGTTGCTGCAACCGTTCTTCGACTACGCCTTCGGCTTCCGCCGCGGCACCGACGCCGGCCAGCCGCCGGACAACGCCGGACCGCGCGCCGAGATTCCGTTCCCGTACAACGGCATACCGCAGCCCAACGAACGGTGGGGACAGCCATGAGGCGCAAACGATTCGCCGTCGGGGCAGCGGTGCTGCTGGCCGTACTCCTGCTCGCCGGAGCAGCCTTCCTGGTGCGGCAGATGTACTTCGCGCCCACCAAGATCACCGCCTACTTCCCGAGCGCCACCGGCATCTACGCCGGCGACGAGGTGCGGGTCTCGGGTGTCAAGGTCGGCAAGATCACCTCGATCGAACCGGACGGCACCCAGGCCAGGGTCACGATGAACATCGATCACGGCGTGCCGATCCCCGCTGATGCCAAAGCCGTCATCGTGGCGCAGAACCTGGTGGCCGCACGCTATCTGCAGCTCACCCCGGCCTACCGCAAGAACAGCGGCGAGAAGATGGCCAGCGGCGCCGTGATCCCCGAGGAGCGCACCGCGGTTCCGGTGGAGTGGGACGAGGTCAAGAACCAGATCACCCGGCTGGCCACCGACTTGGGTCCCCAGGGTGATGTCTCGACGACCTCGGTCAGCAAGTTCATCGACAGCGCCGCCAACGCCCTGGACGGCAACGGCGAGAAACTGCGCCAAACGATCGCCCAATTCTCCAGTGTCAGCCGGGTTCTCGCCGAAGGCAGCGGGAACATCGTCGACGTGATCAAGAACCTGCAGACGGTCGTGACGACCCTGCGGGACAGCAACGTCCAGATCGTCGCGTTCCAGAATCGGTTGGCGACGCTGACCAGTGTCATCAACGACAGCAGCTCGGACCTCGACGGGGCGATCGCCAACCTGTCCGTGGCGATCGGGGAGGTGCAGCGCTTCATCTCCGAGACCCGCGACCCGACCTCCGAGCAGATTCAGCGCCTCGGCAACGTCACCCAGATCCTGGTGGACAACAAGACCGCGCTGGAGAACGTGCTGCACATCTCGCCGACGGCATTCGCCAACGGCTACAACATCTACAACCCGGACACCGGTGATTTCGGCGGCGGCTTCACTCTGCCGAACTTCTCCAGCCCGGTCGGATTCATCTGCGGCTCCATCGGAGCGCTGGAGAACACCACCGCGCCGGAGACGGCCAAGCTCTGCGCGCAGTACCTCGGCCCGGCGCTGCGGCTACTGAACTTCAACTACATTCCGATCCCGACCAACCCGTACCTGATGAAGTCGGCCAACCCGGACAACATCGTCTACACCGACCCGTCGCTGGCCCCGGGTGGTCCCGGCCCGGCGCGCGGTCCGGAGGATCCGCCGGCGGTCTCGGCCTACACCGGGTTGAACAACGACGAGGGTGCACCCCCGAATTACGGCCAGCCGCCGGCCATCGCGCCCGGGCCGACCGCACCTGACGTCGCGCACGCTCCGGCGTATCCGTCGCCGGCGCTGTTGCCAGGCCAGTCGGTTCCGACGGTGTCGAACCTGCCGGGAATGTTGATGCCGGGGACGACCGGGCCGATACCCGACCCGTCGTACGTGCCGCCGCCCGCGGCAGCCGCGCCGGCCGCACCGCCCGGTCCGCCGCTTCCGGCCGAAGGGACACCGTGATGCGTAGAACGACGATCCGGGGAACGCTCGTGGCCGTAGGCGCGGTGATGCTCACCTCCGGCTGCGCCTTCCAGGGCCTGAACTCGCTGCCGCTGCCCGGCGCTGTCGGCCGCGGCCCCGGCGCGAACATCTATCACGTCGAGGTCGACAACGTCGGCACGCTGGAGTCCAATTCACCCGTCCTGATGAACGACGTCGTGGTCGGCAGTGTCGGCAAGATGTCGCTGCGGGGCTGGCATGCCGACGTCGAGATCTCGGTCAAACCCGATATCGACATCCCGGCCAACGCCGTCGCGAGCGTGGGGCAGACCAGCCTGTTGGGCTCGATGCATGTGGCGCTCAACGCACCGCTTGGCGAAAAGCCCAGCGGGCGGCTGGTTCCCGGTGCGACCATCCCGCTGAGCCAGACCTCGAAGTACCCGTCGACCGAGCAGACCCTCTCGGCCGTGGCGGCCGTGGTCAACGGTGGTGGGCTGGGCCAGATCAGCGAGATCATCCACAACTTCAGCGCCGCGCTGTCCGGCCGGGAGGACGATGTCCGGGATCTGCTGACCCGGCTGGACAACTTCGTCGGTGTGCTCGACGACCAGCGCGACAGCATCGTCGCCTCCATCAAGTCGTTGAACCGGTTGTCCGGTACGTTCGCCGGCCAGAGCGACGCGATCGACCGGGTACTGACCGAATTGCCGCCCGCTCTGGACGTTCTCATCAAGGAGCGCCCCGCGCTGACCACCGCGCTGCGCAAGCTCGGCACCTTCAGCGACACCGCGAGCGGGGTGGTCAACGACGTGCAGGCCGACCTGGTGCAGAACCTGAAGAATCTGGAGCCCGCGCTCAAGGGACTGGCCGACATCGGACCCGACATCGGCAAAGCGCTCGCCTATGCGACGACGTTCCCGTACAGCCAGGGCCTGATCGACCGCGCCGTGCGCGGTGACTACATGAATCTGTACGCAGTGCTCGACTTCACCGTGCCACGGCTCAAGCGCGGTCTGTTCCTCGGTACCCGGTGGGGTGAAGAACATGCGAAACTCGTTCCGGCACCGGGTGATCCGTGGTACCTGAACTACACCTACGAGCCGTTGTCGGCGGGTGTCGCGGCGCCGGCGCAGGGTGAGGACGGCGCGCCGCTGAGTGCGGCGTCAGCGCCGATGCCACCGGTGGACGGGCCGGTCCTGCCGGTCGTGCCACCGGCCTTCGGCGGCCTGTTCGCGGTGCCCAGCCAGGAGGCGGTCGATCAGATCTTCGCCGGCCCCTACAGCGGAGGACACTGATGCTGACGCGTTTCGTCCGGAACCAGCTGATCATCTTCACGATCGCGTCGATCATCGGCATGGCGGTGATGCTCTTCGCCTATATGCAGGTGCCCACCCTGCTCGGGGTGGGCAAGATCAACGTCAAACTGGAGTTGCCCGCCAGCGGCGGGCTCTACCAGTTCTCCAACGTCACCTATCGCGGCGTCCAGATCGGCAAGGTGACGTCGGTGGACCTGACCGACACCGGGGCGGTTGCCACGATGTCACTGGACACCTCACCGAAGATTCCGGCCGACCTGGCGGCCAACGTCCGCAGTATCTCCGCGGTGGGTGAGCAGTTCGTGGACCTGGTGCCGCGCACCAAGTCCGGGCCCTATCTCCAGGACGGCTCGGTGATCCCGGTGAAGGAAGCCTCGATCCCGCAGCCGGTCGGGCCGATGCTCGATCAGGTCAGCAAGCTGCTCGACACCATCCCGCAGAACAAGATCGCCCAACTTCTCGACGAGTCGTTCAAGGCCTTCAACGGTGCCGGGTTCGACATCCAGTCCCTGCTGGACTCCGCCTCGAAGCTGTCCGGCGACATCAACGGGATCTCCGACCAGACCCGCGCGCTGGTCGACGACACCGGACCACTGCTGGACGGCCAGGCTCAGACCAGCGACTCGATCAAGATCTGGTCTCGCAGCTTCGCCGGCATCAGCGGCACACTGCAGAAGAACGACCCCCAGATCCGCAACATCCTGCAGACCGCACCGGGTGCTGTCTCGGAAGCCTCGGCGCTGCTGAACCAGATCAAGCCGACGCTGCCGGTGCTGCTGGCCAACCTGAACACGGTGGGTCAGGTCCTGGTCACCTACAACCCGGGTATCGAACAGCTGCTGGTGATCCTGCCTGCCTACATCGCCGCGCAGCAGTCGTTCGGCCTGCCGAAGAACAACCCCACCGGACTGCCGCTGGGCGAGTTCTCGGCGATGTTCGGCGACCCGCCGCCGTGCACCGTCGGGTTCCTGCCGCCGTCGCAGTGGCGCTCGCCGGCCGACCTCTCCGATATCGACACCCCCGACGGGCTCTACTGCAAACTGCCTCAGGATTCGCCGATTTCGGTGCGCGGTGCCCGCAACATCCCCTGCATGGACAAGCCGGGCAAGCGGGCGCCCACGGTGGAGATCTGCCAGAGCGACCTGCCCTACGAGCCGCTGGCGATGCGCCAGCACGCCACCGGCCCGTATCCCATCGACCCCAATCTGGTGTCCCAGGGCATCCCAGTGGATGACCGGGTGACGTTCAACGACAACATCTACGGTCCGCTCGAGGGCACGCCGCGCCCGCCGGGACCAGTCCCTGCGGCGGCCCCACCCGCCGAGGCGCCGTTGGCCCCGGCGGCCGCGCAGCTACCCCCGGCTCCGGAGGGTGTGGCGCCCCCGGCTGATCCGGCCGGGCCGTTGCCCGGGCCCGCGGCGGCCCCGGCACCCGATGGCGGTGCGGTGCCCGTCGCGCCGAGTTCGTACGGCGCCAACGCAACCGGCACACCGAAGCTGGCCGTCGCGTACTACGACCCGCAGAACGGCCGGTACCTGACCCCGGACGGTCAGTACCGGCAGCAGTCCAGTCTGGTTGCCGGCGGTGCACCGAAGACGTGGAAGGACCTGCTGCCGACGTAGGCGGCCGGTCCGGAATGGAGATACCGTGATGCGCGCAGTCAATGTGACCATCGGTGCCTGCGCGGCAACCCTGGTTGCCGCAACGGGTGTCGCAGCCCCGGCCCACGCCAGCGGCCCCTACGGCATCGAGCTCACCGGGCAGTACCTGGTCACCTCGGTTGGCGGTATGTCGAAGACCAACGAGGTGTTCCACGACGAGCAGACGGTGCGACAGGTGTGGACGACCACGTCGACATGTGAGAGTCCCACGTCGTGCACCGGGCACCTGACCAGCAGCCTGGGCTGGGAGGCCGACATGGTCTATACCGAGGACCGCTGGGTGGTCCGGCGCACCATTGCGAACTGGGAGCCGTGCGCCGACGGCACGGCCTCACCGGGCAAGCAGGAGTTCCGGTTCTGGGTGGTCGATGCCAACGGCCAGCGATATCCGTCCGACGGCTCGATGTTCGGGGGCTACGACGAGACCTACGGGCTCAGCGGTGCCTGCGGGCGCAACCTTCCGCTGGTGATCAAGATGCCGGTGCGGCTGCAGCGGATCGTGCAGTAACGGCCAAGCGCGTCAAGAGAATTCGACGTCGGACATCTTGATCTGGCCGCCATCGCGCTGCAGGCTCACCACCACCCGCCACACCCGGGGCTGCTGATCCTCCTTGGGGGCGTTGGGCCCTTCGCGATGCGAGGTCGCCGCGACCAGGACCACGGCGGTCTGGTCGTCCATCTGCTCGACTGCGGCATCGTTGACAGTCACCTTGGTGATCATCTTGGAGTCCTGCAACGCCTTGATCAGATCCTCGGAGGTCTCCTGGAAGTTGTTCTGGAACTTGCCCACCGAGTCGTCGATGAGGCGCTGCACGCTCTCCTTGGCCTGGTTGTAGTCCATCGACATCAGGTTGACCACACCCTGGCGGGCTGCGGCGGCGTACTCGGCGGTGCGGTGACGCTCGTCGGCGGCCTTCTTGTGCTCCCACAGCATGAATCCGGTGCCACCGATCAGGCCGGCGATGAGCAGGGCCACCAGACTGGCCGCGACGGCCCGCCACGACGGCACCCCGAGCCGGCGCTTCCTGACTGCAACTGCCTCGGCCTCGGGGGCCGTCTCACCGGCCTCGGCGCTGTCATCGGACTCGGCCGTAGCGGGCTCGCTGCCTGACTCGCCGGCGGCTTCGAGCTTGCGGCGCAGCTCTTCTGCACGGGTGCGGGCGGCCTCAGCGCGCGCCTCGGCCTCGGCAGCGGCAGCGTCGGCCTCGTCGGCGGTCACGAGGGCGTCGTCGGCCTCAGGCATTTCGGATTCACGCTTGCCGGGCGGCATCGGACCTCCTCGTCCTTCGCGGTCGGGTGGACCACGACCGTAGTACTGGCGCCTAGCATTCCACAGACCGGGATTTCTTCTCCGAGGGGGAGAATTCGCTTATCGATTGTGCGAAAGTAGTCGGGTGCGAAAGACCGTCGTAGCTCTGGCCGCGCCCCTGGTTGCCGGTTTGCTGATGCCGGCCCCGGCGTTGGCGGACCCGGCCGCGGCACCCGTCAACACCACCGAGTGCAATGACGCATTCTGCACTCCGGGCATCACCGCCGGGGTGGAACTCGGTGCGCCGTGCAGCGACACCGGTTACTACGTGTTCGGCGTCGACACCCGCAACAACTGGGGCCGGCTGGTGTTCTGCGGTTCACCGCGGCGCTACGAACCGCGCTACTTCCGGTCGCCGCCGATGGTCGGTGTCAAGGACTTCAACACCAACTGCAGCGGCTACGAGAACAAGGTCGCCCAGGCACCCGACGGCCTTTTCCTGACCTGTGGGATCCAGAACAACGAGTCCATCTGGGTGCGCGGCGACGCCTGAGCGCGGCCTGCGACGCCGAGATGGAATTCACGCAGGAGAAGTGCGAGTAGCGGTCTGCGCAGGTTCAATCTCGGCGTGCGGCGCTACCGGGTGAACCGGACGTGGATGTCGGTGAGCCCACGCAGGATGTATGTCGGTTCGTAGTTGTAGCGGCGTTCGTCGGCCGGGCCGTGCACGTCCGCGTCGATCGTGATTTCACCCATCCGGTCCAGCATTCGCTCCAGTGAGACCCGGCCCTCGACCCGGGCCAGGGGCGCGCCGGGGCAGGAGTGGACACCGCGGCCGAACGCGATGTGCTCACGCACGTTGGCACGGCCCAGCTGGAATTCGTGGGGATCGCTGAACCGGCGAGGGTCGCGGTTGGCCGCCCCGGGCAACACCATGACGACGGTGCCGGCCGCGACGTCGAGATCGCCGACCTTCGTCGACCGGCGTGCCAGCCGGGAGTCGCTCTTGACCGGGCTTTCCAGGCGCAGCGACTCCTCGATGAAGGTCGGGATGAGGCTGCGATCCGACCGCAGTGCCTGCTGCACGTCGGGCCGTTCGGCGAGTACCTTGATGGCCCCCGACAGCAGCTTGGCCGTGGTCTCCTGGCCGGCGGCGAACAGGAACGTCGCGGTGCGCACCACATCGATGATCTCCGGGGTGGAACCGTCCGGATACTTCGCGGTGGCCAGCTCGGTCAGCACGTCGTCGCGGGGCGTGCTGCGCCGGTCCTCGAGGTAGCCGCTGAATTTGTCGTCGAGGAACTCCAGCGGGTTGGTTCCCACGGATTCGTGGTCGAGCGAACCGACCCGGGCGCCGGGCCGGTCGGCGCCGAGCACCGTGCGGAACTCCTGGTGGTCCTCCTCGGGTACGCCGAGCAGGTCGGCGATCACCAGCAGTGAGAACGGCTTGGCGTACTCGGCGAGGAACTCCGCGTAGCCCTGGCCGAGGAACTCGTCGAGCTGGCGGTCGGCCAGCCGCCACATGAAGTCCTCGTTCTCCTTGAGCCGCTTGGGTGTCAGCAGCCGGCTCAGCAGCGAGCGTGCCCTGGTGTGGTCGGGCGGGTCCATGGTGACCATGTGTTCGTACATTGGGAACTGGGTCCGGTGCGCGTCGATCTGGGCGTTGAGGTCGTCACCGTCGGGGGTGAACGGCAGGGGAGGAAACGGCCCGCCGAGCGCGACGATCGACGAGAAGTCGTCGACGTTCTTGTAGACCGTCAGCGCCTCGTCGTAGCCGGTCACCGCGACGAAACCGTGCGGCGCCAGGCGCAGCACCGGGTTCTGATTGCGCAGGTAGTCGTAGTACGGGTACGGGTCGGGCACCAGCGTCTGGTCGGTGAGGAAATCGACGTCGGCGAAAGCGGTCATTGGGTGAATTCCTCCTCGAGCGGCCAAAATGCTGAGCACTTGCTTAGCACGGCGTAAAGTGCGGGGTCAAGGCTGGCGGGTAAGGCCCACGTAGGATCGGCGTGTTTGATTCTGGGAGTCGGAGGGGCGATGGCATCGGCGCGGCGGATCGGGGCGCCCGACGCGAAGAACCGCGTGGCGCTGGTCGACGCCGCCGAACACCTGCTGCTCGAAGAGGGCTATGCCGCGGTGACCTCACGCCGGGTCGCCGAGAAGGCCGGGCTCAAGCCCCAGTTGGTGCACTACTACTTCCGCTCGATGGACGACCTCTTCCTGGAGGTGTTCCGCCGCTACGCGGATCTGGGCATGGCGGCCCATGAACGAGCGCTGAGCTCACCGCAGCCGCTGTGGGCGCTGTGGCGACACGGATTGAACCCGGCGGCCAGTCGTCTGACGATGGAGATGGCGGCGCTGGCCAATCACCGCAAAGCGTTGCGTACCGAGATATCTCAGTACGCTGAGCGCTTCCGCGAGCAGCAGCGCTCAGCGTTCGTCGCCGCCCTGGAGCGTCACGAGGTTCTGCCGGACGAGGTGCCACCGGTGGTGTGGTCGATCCTGATGACCGGGGTGTCCACCGTCCTGGTGATGGGTGAGGCGCTGGGGGTCACCGGCGGGCATCGCGAGACGATCGAGGTCGTCGAGCGCTATCTCACGATGATGGAGGGCGAGCCGCAAGCGCCCGACGCCGACTCAGCTCACCAGTGGCGCAGCGAGCAGAGCGCACCCTTGGCGCCGGAGTTCTCGGCGACGACCACACCGTCGACCGCCAGCACGCAGTGAAAGTTGGGCGGATTCTTCGATAGCCCACTGGTGGCCATCACCATCGCCCACTCGTTGGGGTTGGCCAGTGAGACGTTGAGGACCCACTTCTGCGACGGCCCGAGGTCGGCCTGGACATTCGGGCTGAACAGGTAGGGGTCGTGGCTGTAGTCGGCCCAGTTCGGCGGGTCGATGTCCCGGTAGTAGATCTGGGCGCCGCCGAACGGCTGCTCGGTGAAGACGCTGTAGGTGACCTGGTGCAGAACCGGGTCTTCGGCGCTGGCGGTCGCCGCGGTGGCGGCGACTCCGGCAGTGGCCACGACGAGCGCTGAGCCGACCCGGACGAACCTCATCGCGCAGCCTCGCACGCCGCCTCCTTCACCGAAACCAGTTACCGGATTGTAGGGCCTGAAACGGTTCGCTCACCGGCGAACCCGAGATATCGGGACATGCTCACTTCGCCCGGTTCATCACCCGGTCGGCGGCGGCCCAGTGTTCATCGGACACCCATAGTCCGGCGAAGGCGTCGATGGCCTGCTGCGGTGTCGCGCCCGCGATCACCTTCTTGATCTCGCCGGCCGGACGATTGGCCAAAGAGATTGCCAGCGAACGCCATTCGTCGGCAAACGATTCCCGCGGCACTACCCGGTCGATCAGGCCGAGCTGCTGGGCCTCGGCGGCGCTCAGGATGGTCCCGGACCCGGCCAGCATCAGGGCCCGTCCCCGGCCGACCAGTTCGGCCAGTCGTCCGGCGCCGCCCCAGGCCGGCATGATCCCCAGTGTCACCTGGTTGAAGCCGATCTTGACGTCGTCGGCGGCCACCCGGATGTCAGCGGCCACGGCGACTTCGGCCCCACCGCCCAGGGCGTGCCCGTTGAGCGCGGCGATGACCGGAGCGGGGAAGTCGGCGATCCGGTCGCAGATCGTGCGCATCCGGCGCGCCATCGCGGCGGCCTCGTCCAGGGTGCGCAGCGCGCTGAGCTCCTTGAGGTCGCCGCCTGAGACGAAGGCGCGGTCACCGCCACCGGTGATCACCAGTGCTCTGGCGGGTGCGGCAGCGTCGAGAGCGTCCTCGAGTTCTCCCATGGTGGACAAGGCGATGGCATTGCGGGCATGCGGCCGGTCGATCGTGAGAACGGCCAGGTCGTCGCTCCAGTCGAGGTCAACCATTCTTGGTTCTCCGATTCCGGTATTGGCATTCTCGGCTTTGGAGAATAGCATCGCCAGCGGCCCCGAGGCGCAGGCAGGCTGGCGACCAGCCGCGTGCGCGAAGAGAAGAGTCAGATGCGAAACATCCCGGTTGAGCTCAGGAAACACTACGAGGAACAGGGCTGGTGGACCCAGGAAACGCTAGGCGAACTGCTCGCGCGTGGGTTGGCGGCCAGCCCTGACACCGGATTCTGCGTGCATTCCGAGGTCCGCCCGTTCACCGGTACCTTCCGCGACGTCGAGGGCATGGCCCGGCGGCTGGCCGCGGGCCTGCGGGCACGCGGTGTCGGTCCCGGTGATGTGATCGCATTCCAACTGCCGAACTGGGTGGAGGCCGCAGCGACGTTCTGGGCCTCGGCGTTCCTGGGGGCGGTGGTCGTGCCGATCGTGCACTTCTATGGCCGCAAGGAGTTGGGCTACATCCTCGAGACGGCCAAGCCGACGGTGTTCGTCACCACCGAACGCTTTCGGCACATGGAGTTTGCGCCCGACCTGTGCGCCGACGTCCCGATCGTGGGACTCGTCGGTGCCGGGTTCGATGACCTGCTGGCCGACCTACCGATGGTCGGTGAACTGCATACCGATCCCGCCTCGCCGGCGCTCATCGCATTCACCTCCGGTACCACCCGCGATCCCAAGGGGGTGATCCACAGCCATCAGACGTTGAGCTTCGAGACGCGCCAGCTGCTGGCCAACTACGCCTCCGGTCGTGGTCGCCAGGTCACCGCCACCCCGGTGGGCCACTTCATCGGAATGGTCGGCGCCTTCCTCATTCCGGTGATCGAGGGGGTGTCCGTCGACCTCTGCGATGTGTTCGATCCCGGCCGCGTCCTGGAACTCATGGAACGCGAGGGCATGTCGATGGGCGGCGGGCCACCGTACTTCGTGACCAGCCTGCTCGACCATCCTGACTTCACCGGGGCGCACCTGAGCCGCATCACGAACGTCGGCCTCGGCGGGTCCACGGTGCCCGCCGCCGTCACCCGCCGGCTCGCCGATCTGGGCATCCACGTGTTCCGGTCCTACGGCAGCACCGAGCATCCGTCGATCACCGGATCCGAACAGGACGCCCCGGAGGACAAACGACTGTTCACCGACGGCAACGTCCGCCCCGGTGTGGAGATCCGGTTGACCGAGGAGGGCGAAATCCTGTCCCGCGGACCGGATCTGTGCCTGGGCTACACCGATGACGAGCTCACCGCGAACGCCTTCGACGAGCAGGGCTGGTACCACACCGGCGATATCGGGGTGCTCGACTCGGACGGCTATCTGACGATCACCGACCGCAAGGCGGACTTCATCATTCGCGGCGGGGAGAACATCAGCGCACTGGAAGTCGAAGAGCTGTTGCTGACCATGCCCGCGGTGGCCGAGGCGGTGGTGGTGGCCGCGCCGGAACCACGGCTCGGCGAGCATGCCGCTGCCGTGGTGCGGATTCGGGAGGGCCACACCATGCCCACCCTGCAAGAGGTGCGCGCCCATTTCGAGCAGGCCGGTGCGGCCCGCCAGAAATGGCCGGAGGAGCTCTACCAGGTCGACGACTACCCGCGCACCGCAAGCGGCAAAGTCCAGAAGTACCTGGTGCGCAAGAGTATTGCCGAGCGCCGGAAGCCGAGTTGAGACCGCACTGAGGGCGAAGCTCCGGAGGTACAGCCGCTCTCAGTGCAATCTCAAGGCCAGGCTTGGTGGACTCGGCGCACGATGTCGGCCCTCCGATGGCCGGCGATCACCCTGATGCGGCGCCAGCCGACGTGCGCGATGTACTCCGATCGGATCAGGTCGTCTTGGTAAGTGTTGCGATCGAGGCGATGGTGCTCGCCGTCGTATTCGATGGCGACCATGACGTCGCGCCAGCCCATGTCGAGGAAATAGTGTGAGTAGCCGTCCGGTCTGGGCACCGATATCTGGGTTTCCGGGCGGGGGAAGCCCGCGTCGATCAGCAGGAGTCGCAACCACGTCTCGCGGGGTGACTGCGCGCCCGCATCGACTTGCTGCAGCAGGCCTTGCACCCTGCTCAGACCCTTGACGTGCGGATGGGCTCTCGCGACGTCCAGAACGTCGCCGACGGTGAAGTTAGTGGCGCAAGCCAATGAGTCAAGGCGCTCGACGGCCTGACCGGCTGGACCTTGCCGTGTCAGGTCAAAGGCGGTTCGCGCGATGGTGGTGACGGCAATGCCGTTGCGACACTTGATCTCCCCGTCGAGGAGGGTGTCGTTGCGGACCCTAACCCCGGGTGGCGCCTTGCGCCCTGGCCAGTTCACGTCGATGACGGTGTTGGCGTCGACCCATTTCGCGCCGTGTAGCGCCGACGCTGCGATACCAGAAATGACGCCCTGGCGCCGCGACCACAGCCACGTGGCGACTATCCGCTCGTGCAGCGACAGCGGCGCACCCTTTGCCGTGTACACATCCGGTAGTACGCGCCGATAGCGGGCCCGTAAGTCGTACTTACTGACCATCCCCACCGCGACCGCTTCACTGCCGATGAACACCTGCGACATAGGGCGGAGCCTGTCAAAGACCGCGCAACCCTGGCGTCAGCCATCCACAGGCCGAGTTGAGACCGCACTGAGGGCGACGCTCCGGAGGTACAGCCGCTCTCAGTGCGGTGTCAACTCGGAAGTTCGACGGACTCGCCGGTGGCGGCGTAATAGCCGGCGCGGTAACCGAACACCATGCCGGGGCCGATGGTTCCGCCGGCACCGCCGTAGGCGCGGCCGGTGACGCCTGCCATCGCGTTGCCCGCCGCGTAGAGGCCGGCAATCGGCTTACCGCTGACGTGCAGGACCCGACCGTCCTTGTCGGTTCGCGGGCCACCCTTGGTGCCCATCGAGCCGACCGAGATCGGCACCGCGTAGTACGGCGCAGTATCGATGGGGCCCAACGTCTTTCCGGCTGTGGTGGTCGCCGAGGCGTCACCCCAGTAGCCGTCGTAGGCACTGGAGCCGCGGCCGAAGTCGGGGTCGATCTCTCGTGTGACGTTGTCGTTCCATCGCTGCAGCGTCTGCTCCAGCCCGTCGGGGTCGATTCCCGTCTTGGTGCCGAGTTCGGCGAGATCGGCCGACTGATTGAACCAGTCGGGGGCGGGGCCATCGGGTTCGACGCCGAGGAACCCGTAGTGCTTGAGGTGCAGCGAGTCGAACACCATCCAGGCCGGGTCGTTGACGTAACCGCCACGCGGGTCGAGGTAGTGGAACGCGCCGGCCATCGAGTTGTAATCGCACGCCTCGTTGACGAATCGTTTGCCCGCCCGGTTGACGATGATGCTGCGCGGGCGGGTGCGTTCCAGGCGCACACTGCGGCTGCGCGGCTTGCCCTCGATCGTGTCACCGGGGATGCGGACGATCGGCACCCACCACGCCTCACCCATGTTGGCCAGGTCTGCGCCGTGGGCCATCGCCATTCGCAGCCCGTCCCCGGTGTTGTTCGGTGGGGAGACCGCACCGCGCATCGGGCCGCGCAGGAACGCGCCGACAAGACTCTCGTCCCATTCGAACCCGCCGGTGGCCAGGACGACACCACGGCGAGCCCGCACGTTGATCATCTTGTCCGACAGAGCGATTCGTACACCGACGACCGACCCGGAGTCGACGATCAGCTCGGTTGCCCTGGCCCCGGTGACCGGGGCCACGCCGCGATCCAGAAGACCCTTGAGTAGCCCGGCGATCAGCGCGCCGCCGGCGACCACGACCTGGCCACCGCGGTCGTCAACGTCGGCGTTGAGCCGCGCCCGGGTTTCGGCGTCGAAGCCGACATTGCTCCAGTCGGCGGGAAAGGTGGTGATCCGCCCGGCCCACTCGCCAAGGCGCGTCACCTCGTAGGGCATCGGGCTCAGCGAGCGACCGCCGACGGTCTTGCCGCCTGGCAGCTCAGGCTTGTAATCCATGTAGCCCGGGGCGATTTCGAAGCGGGCATCACTGTGCCCCTCGACGAAGTCGATCATCGGCGCGCCGGTCCGCACGAACGTTCCCACCAATTCCTCATCCATCGCACCCAGGGCCTGGGCGCGCAGATAGTCCAGCGCGTCCTGCACGGGCAGGTCGACATCGGGGGAGCGGCGGTGGGCCGGAGTCCACACGATGCCGCCCGAGACGGCGGTGGTGCCGCCGACCGTCTGCGCCTTCTCGTAGACCGCGACCGAGGCACCGTTTGCTGCGGCCGTCAGCGCCGCGGTCAGTCCGGCGCCGCCCGAGCCGAGAACGACGACGTCGACCTCGTGATTCCAGCCCGGCGAGTCCGCGTCTGGCATGGTCGACTCCATTCGTCAGTGCGGTTGCAGCTCAACAACTTTCGTTGTGTGCATATAACGCACGAGATCGTTCGTTCATCACACGCTAATGACGCGATTCTCGGGCTGTCAAGCGAGGCGACGGCATCTGCGCAGTTCAGCGGGGTGCTTAACTGAGAACTGCCGACAGCCGTTGCGCCGCGTCGACGACGGCGTCCCTGCCGCGGCGCACCACATCCTCGCGGTGGGAGATGAGGTTGATGCAGGCGTGCGGCGAGGTCGGCGGCCGGTGGACCGGCACCGCCAGGCCGTAGGTGTTGGGCTCGATCTCGCCGTGGGTGATCACCCACCCCTTCGCGCGGGTCTCGGTCACCAGCCCGCGTTCACCGGGCTGGGGCGGCATGGCCGCGAGCAATGCGACACCGGCCGCGCCGCGATCGAGCGGGTAACGGCTGCCCTCGTGGAAGGACAGCTGATAGGAGACGTGGGTCGGCACGATCACCGCGATCGCGACCTGCTGATCACCCTCGGCCACCAGGAGCGAGACGGTGCTGCCGAGTTCGTCGGCGAGCTGGCGAAGGATCGGCAAACTCAGTTCGCGAACGTTGTTGTCGAACGTCGCGCCGAGCGCGGCCAGGCCTGCCGCGACCCGAAAGCGACCATCATCGGACCTGGCGACCAGCCGGTAGGACGCCAGCGTGCTCAGCAGCCGGTAGGCGATGGTGCGGTGCACACCGATGGCGTCGGCGACCTGCTGGATGGTCAAGCCATCGCGGGCGCCGGCGACCAGCTGTAGTGCGGTGAGCCCGCGGGCCAGTGTCTGCGCCCCCGGTGCAGCGCCTGCGGGCCGGTCGATCTTCATCTGTGTCATGCGGTCTCCGTGTCGGGCGTGCCAACGGCGAGCCGAACACTGCCGCAGTTCCTTGACAGGAGGCACTGCGAGAGTGATGCTCTTTATCTATAGCACACCGTAGTTCAATAATTACACATAACGCTTACAAAAAGCGAGAATGCCATTATCGCAGAAGACAGGGGCAACGCAGTGTCGGAGTTCGAGAGCGTCTGGAGCGATCTGCAGGGCGTCGCGTTCTCGCAGGGCTACCTGGACGTCGGCGGCGTGCGCACCCGCTACCTGCATGCCGGTGACCAGGACAAACCCGTACTCGTGCTGCTGCATGGATCCGGCGGTCACGCCGAGGCCTACGTGCGCAACCTCGAGGCGCACGCCGCGCACTTCTCCACCTGGTCGATCGACATGTTGGGGCACGGCTACACCGACAAGCCGGGCCGCCCGCTGGAGATCGCCCACTATGTCGGTCACCTGGCGGCGTTCCTCGACGCCATCGATGCGCCGCGGGCACACGTGTCGGGGGAGTCCCTGGGCGGATGGGTGGCCTCACGCTTCGCCGTCGATCACCCCGACCGGGTGGACCGGCTCGTGCTCAACACCGCAGGCGGGTCGCAGGCCGACCCCGAGGTGATGAAACGGATCATCACCTTGTCGATGGCCGCTGCGGAAGACCCGAGCTGGGAGACGGTGCAGGCCCGGATCACGTGGCTGATGGCCGACAAGTCCAAGGGCTACGACGACATCGTGGCCAGCCGCCAGCGCGTCTACCGGCAGCCCGGCTTCGTCGACGCGATGCGCGACATCATGGCGCTGCAGGATCCGGAGATCCGGCAGCGCAACCTGATCCGCCCGCAGGACTACGGCGCCATCACCGCGCCCACCCTCGTGCTGTGGACCAGTGACGACCCCACCGCCGACGTCACCGAGGGCAGGCGGATCTCGGAGATGATCCCCGGCGCACGGTTCGAGGTGATGCAGGGCTGCGGTCACTGGCCACAGTACGAGGATCCCAAGACGTTCGACCGTCTGCACATCGACTTCCTCCTGGGGCGGTGAGGGTGGCCGCATCTGCGAATGGCGGCGCAGCCGCGCACGACGTCGACGTTGTTATCGTCGGGGCTGGACCGGTGGGGCTGACCCTGGCGAATTCGCTTGGTCTGCAAGGGGTCCAGACCCTGATCGTCGACGAGCGCGACGCGCTGATCGACTACCCGCGCGGCGTCGGTCTCGACGACGAGGCACTGCGGACGTTCCAGGGGATCGGGCTGGTCGACGCGGTGCTACCGCACACCGTGCCCAACCAGATCCTGCGGTTCTTCGACGGCCGGCGACGGCTGCTGGCCGAGATGGCTCCGCCCGACGCGCGGTTCGGCTGGCCCAAGCGCAACGGCTTCGTCCAGCCGCTTGTCGATGCCGAACTGCTCAGGGGCCTCGAGCGGTTCGACAACGTCGAGGTGGCGTGGGCCCATCCGATGACCTCGATCACCGAGTCGGCCGACGCCGTCACCGTGGACCTGACGCCCGCTGCCGGGGTGCGACGGGTCCGGGCCCGCTACGTCGTGGGTTGCGACGGCGGGCGCAGTGCGACAAGGCGTTTGATGGGCGTGTCGTTCGACGGCACAACGTCATCGACCCGGTGGCTGGTGGTCGATGTCGCGAACGACCCACTTGGCCATCCCAACAGTGAAGTCGGGGCCGACCCGGCCCGGCCGTACGTGTCGATCTCGATCGCGCATGGCATCCGGCGTTTCGAGTTCATGATCCATGCCGACGAGTCCGACGAACTGGCCGAGGACCCGGCGTTCGTCGCCCGGATGTTGGGCACGCTGATCCCGTATCCGGACCGCGCCGACATCATCCGCAGGCGGGTCTACACCCATCACTCCCGCATCGCCGGGTCGTTCCGCAAGGGACGGCTGCTGATCGCCGGGGACGCCGCCCATTTGATGCCGGTGTGGCAGGGCCAGGGCTACAACAGTGGTATCCGCGACGCCGGCAACCTCGGCTGGAAACTCGCCGCGGTGGTCAAAGGTCAAGCGCGCGAGGACCTGCTGGATTCCTACGACGTCGAGCGCCGCAAGCATGCCCGGGCGATGATCGACCTGTCCACCACGGTGGGCAAGGTGATTTCGCCGACCAACCGTCGCGTCGCCGGTGCGCGCGACGTCGTGATCCGCGCGGCTTCGCTGGTGCCGACGCTCAAGCGCTACATCCTCGAGATGCGGTTCAAGCCGATGCCGTTCTACGACCACGGGGCGGTGGTCCACAACGATCCGCCCTCGCCCGGGGTCGGCACCTTGTTCATCCAGCCCCGGGTGGACACCCGCGATCGGCGCGACGTGCTGCTCGACGACGTGATCGGCCCGTGGTTCGCGGTGCTGTGCTGGAACAACAACCCGCGAAAGATCCTGGGAGAGGACTGCTTCGCGGCCTGGAAGTCGCTCGGCGCGGTCTTCGTCGCGCTGCGTCCGCTGACCCAGCTGTCGTGGCCCGACCAGGACGATCCCGACGTCCTCGTGGTGGGCGATCGCACTGGCGCGCTGAAGTCCTGGTTCGATGCCCGCGCGGAATCGGTCATGTTCCTGCGTCCGGACCGCTGCATCGCCGGCGCCTGCATCGCCCAGCGCGCACCCGAGTTGAGCGCAGCCCTTCTCGACACCCTGACCCTGATCCCCGGAGGCAACGATGGCACTGGCCCTCTGCTGCATGTCGCACAGCCCGCTGCTGAACGTGCCCGGCCCGTCAGCGGAACTGCTTGAGGACGTGGAGAACGCACTGAGCACCGCACGTAACTTCGTCCGCGAGTACGACCCGGAACTGGTCGTCATCTTCTCGCCGGACCACTACAACGGCTTCTTCTACAAGTTGATGCCGCCGTTCTGCATCGGCACCGCCGCCGCCGGTGTCGGTGACTACGGCACCCAGGCCGGCCCGCTGGACGTCCCTGTGGCACTGGCCACCGAACTGGCCGAGCACGTGCTGGATGCGGGTGTCGACGTGGCTATTTCGACGGGGATGGACGCCGACCACGGCACCGTGCAGCCGCTGGAGAAGCTGTTCGGCGATGCCACCGCGGTGCCG
This sequence comes from Mycobacterium sp. NBC_00419, assembly GCF_036023875.1. Lineage (NCBI taxonomy): Bacteria > Bacillati > Actinomycetota > Actinomycetes > Mycobacteriales > Mycobacteriaceae > Mycobacterium > Mycobacterium sp. NBC_00419. The sequence goes on along the minus strand of NZ_CP107931.1, from coordinate 1,119,043 downwards.
GTGATCCCGATCTTCATCAACTCCGTGGCCACGCCGCTGGGCCCGCTGCGCCGCGCTGCGGCCCTGGGTACGGCGGTGGGAACGTTCCTGGCGGGGTTGGACCGGCGGGTGCTTGTGGTGGGATCCGGTGGGCTGTCCCACGATCCGCCGGTGCCGACGCTGACGACCGCGCCGCCGGCAGCCCTGGAACGGATCGTCCACGGCGCACCCATGACACCCGAGCAGCGTCGGGCCCGCCAGGAGGCGGTCGCCGCCGCGGCCCGGGAGTTCGCCGCCGGAGAGAGTGGGTGCCAGCCGCTCAACCCCGAGTGGGACCGTTCGTTCCTGGACCTGATGGACACCGGCCGCTTCGGCGAACTCGAAGGATGGACCAACTCGTGGATCGCCGGTGAGGCAGGCAATTCCGCGCACGAGGTGCGGACCTGGGTGGCCGCGTTCGCCGCGCTCGCCGCCCAAGGGCCCTACCGGACGGTCGACCACTACTATCGGGCCGCCCCCGAACTGATCGCCGGGTTCGCCGTGCGCACCGCGCTGCCGGCCGGAGCCGTCCGATGAACCTCGAGATGTTCGACATGACCGTCGACGTGCTCGTCGTGGGTTCCGGCGGTGGCGGGATGACCGCGGCCCTGACGGCCCACGCCGCTGGCCTGGACACGCTGGTCGTCGAAAAGGCCGGCCACTTCGGCGGTTCCACCGCACTGTCCGGTGGCGGCATCTGGGTGCCGGGCGCCCCGTCGCAGAAACGTGAGGGCTACGCCCCGGACCCCGCGGACGTCAAGCGCTACCTCGCCCAGATCACCGACGGCCTCGTCAGCGACGAGCGCATCGCCGCCTATGTCGACAACGCGCCGCAGATGATGGAGTTCCTCGAAAACGTCAGCAGTTGGTGCGAATTCGTGTGGAAGCCCGGATACGCCGACTACTACCCGGAGGTGCCCGGCGGATCGGAGCTCGGCAGCACCATCAACGTCCCGCCGATCGACCTGCGCGCCCTCGGCGATGACGAGCAAAACCTGCTCAAGCCGCTGGCGCTGGCGCCCAAGGGAATCTGGCTGGGCCCCAAGGATCTGCGGCTGTTCTACCAGGTACGCCAGAACTGGCGCGGCAAGGTCGTCCTGCTCAAGCTGCTGTGGCGCAAGTTCCGTGCGCACGCGTTCGGCGACCGGATCGCCGCCATCGGGCAGTCGCTGTCCGCGCGGCTGCGGCTGGCGATGACCGAACAGGACATCCCGCTGTGGCTGGACGCGCCGATGACCGAACTGATCACCGACGTCGACGGCGCGGTCGTGGGCGCGGTCGTCGAACGGGACGGCACCGCGCAGCGGATCGGGGCACGCCGCGGAGTCATCCTCGCGGCGGGCGGCTTTGACCACGACATGGCCTGGCGGCGCGAGCATCTGCCCGAACTCACCGACGACTGGAGCTTCGGCAACCCCGCAGCCTCAGGCGACGGTATCCGCGCGGCGGAGAAGGTCGGTGCCTCCACCGATCTGCTCGACGAAGCCTGGTGGTTTCCGGCCATCTGCTGGCCCGACGGCCGCCTGCAGTTCATGCTCAACGAACGGATGATGCCCTCGCAGTTCGTCGTCAACGGCGCCGGAAAGAGGTTCATCAACGAGGCCGCCCCCTACATGGACTTCGCGCACGCCATGATCGCCGGCCAGCGCAGCGGGGTCCGCCACATCCCGTGCTGGCTGATCACTGACACCCGGTCGTTCCGTCGCTACGTCGTCGCCGGTCACCTGCCGCTACCCAAAGTCCCCGGTGCGCCCGTGCCCACCGGGCGCACGGTACCGCAGGCATGGCTGGACTCCGGGGTCGTGCGATCGGCGGCAACCCTTGATGAACTCGCGTCCCAGATCGGTGTGCCACCCGGTGAATTACGGCGCACAGCAGAGCGTTTCAACGAGCTGGCCCGCACCGGCCACGACGATGACTTCAACCGCGGCGACAGCGCCTACGACAACTACTACGGCGACCCGACGTTACCCAACCCGAACCTGTACCCACTGACCACGCCGCCGTATCTGGCCTTCCAGATCATCCTCGGCGACCTGGGCACCTCGGGAGGTCTGCGCACCGACGAGCACGCCCGTGTGCTGCGATCCGACGACACCGTGATCGAGGGCCTCTACGCGGTCGGCAATACCTCGGCCGCAGTCATGGGCCGCAGCTATGCCGGTGCCGGCGCCACCATCGGGCCGGCCATGACATTCGGTTACATCGCGGCCAGGCACCTCGCCGGCGACCAGAACAGTTCCACTGACCAGCAACAGGATTCAACCCATTCCATTGGAGGTAATTCATGAAGATCTCGCTGTTCTACGAGTTCCCGCTGCCGCGGCCGTGGGGGGAGGACGACGAGCACCAGCTGTTCCAGGACGGCCTGACCGAGGTGGAGGCCGCCGACAAGGCCGGTTTCTCGACGGTGTGGCTCACCGAGCACCACTTCCTCGAGGAGTACTGCCACTCCAGTGCCCCCGAGATGTTCCTGGCCGCAGCCAGCCAGCGCACCAAGAACATCCGGCTGGGCTTCGGCGTCATGCACCTGCCGCCGCCGATCAACCACCCGGCGCGGATCGCCGAGCGGGTCTCGACGCTGGACCACCTGTCCAACGGGCGCGTGGAGTTTGGCACCGGCGAAGGTTCATCGGTGGCCGAGCTGGGTGGGTTCAACATCGACCCCGCCGACAAGCGGACGATGTGGGAGGAGGCCCTGGAGGTCTCGATCCGCTGTATGACCGAGGACCCGTTCACCGGGTTCAAGGGCCAGCACGTCGAGATGCCGGCCCGCAACGTCATCCCGCATCCGCTGCAGAAGCCGCACCCGCCGGTGTGGGTGGCCTGCACTCGGCCGTCCTCGGTGAACATGGCCGCTGAAAAGGCCATCGGGGCACTGAGTTTCGCCTACACCGGCCCGGGACCGCTCAAGGACCGGGTGGACACCTACTACAAGGACTTCGAAGAGAAGGGCGCACCCGTCACCCCGGCGATCAACCCCAACATCCTGGCCATCGGCGGTGACCTGTCGATGATGGTGGCCCGCACCGACGACGAGGCCGTCAAGCGGCTCGGTGTGGGCGGCGGCTTCTTCTCGTTCGGCATCATGCACTACTACCTGACCGGTATGCACACCCCCGGCAGGACCAAGGTGTGGGAGCTCTACCAGGAGGCGGTCAAGGAGGATCCGACCCTGGCCTACGGCCCAGGCCGCGGCGCGATCGGCTCACCGGAGACCGTGCGTCAGTTCCTGCGCGACTACGAGGCCAGCGGTGTCGACGAGATCATTCTGCTGCTCAATCCGCGGGCCCACGAGGGCATCATGGAGTCGATCGAGATCATGGGCAAAGAGATCCTGCCGGAGTTCATCGAGCGCGACGAAAAGGCCGTGGCCGCCAAGGCCAAGCGCCTCGAACCGGTCATCGAGAAGGTGGAGGCCCGCCGCCGCCCGTCCGAAGCGCCGGCCTTCGACGACACCTACGCCTTCGGCGGTCTGCCCACCGGTCAGGGCGGCAAGTTCACCGCCTCGGAGATCCCCGAGGCATGGGCCGAGATCAACGAGGGCCGGGTGCAGGCCGCCCAGGCCGAGAAAGACGCCCGTGAGCATCAGGCTTCCAGCTGAGCGGTGGGGTCGTTGACCGGCCTTGCCGAGCTGGTGCGCTACGAGGGCCGCCGGGTGGTGGTCACCGGATGCGCATCGGGAATCGGCGCCGCACTGTGCGGGCAACTGCGGCACGCCGGGGCTGAGGTCGTCGGGCTCGACCTGCACCGTCCGGCCGACGGTGCAGATCTGGTCGAGTTCGTCGGCATCGACCTCGCCGACCCCGCTTCGGTGACGCAGGCGGCAGAAGCCGTTGACGGGCAGATCGATTCGCTGTTCAACGTCGCGGGGGTGTCGTCGGGTATCGGCGACCCACTGCTGGTCGTGCGGATCAACTTCCTGGGAACCCGGCATTTCAGCGAGGCGATGCTGGGGCAACTTCGCCCCGGCGGGTCGGTCGTTTACGTGTCCTCGCTGGCTGCGGCCAATTACCGTGATCATCTGCCGCAGGTGGCCGGCCTGCTGGCGACGACGTCGGTGGACGAGGGCGTCGACTGGTGCGGCCGGCACCCCGAGGCGCTGGCCGACGGCGGCTATCGGCTGTCGAAGGAGGCGATCATCGGCTACACGATCTCCAACGCCGTCCCGCTGGGCGCCCGGGGAATCCGGATCAACTGCAGCGCGCCGGGCGTCACCGAGACACCCATCCTCGACCAGCTCCGTGCGGCCTACGGTCAGGACTATCTCGACACCATCCCCAAGCCGCTCGGGCGGGTGTCGACCGCTGCGGAGCAGGCCGCGGTACTGGCATTCCTGGGCAGCCGGGCAGCGGGATACATCACCGGGCAGGTCATCTGGGTGGACGGCGGAAACCTCGCGGCCCGCCAGGCGACCGACTTCACGAAAGGGTGAGCAGCGTGGCCAGCATGAGTGATTTCCGGCGGGTCGCCGACGACGTGCGCAACTGGGGCCGGTGGGGTGATGCCGACGAACTCGGCACGCTGAACTTCATCAACTCCGACAAGGTCGCGCAGGCCGCATCTTTGGTCTCGGACGGGAAGGTCTTCCCGCTGGGTGTCGACTTCGGCTCGTCGGGGCCGCAGGGCGCGTTCAAATACCGGCAGAACCCGACCCATGTGATGACGATCGACGGCGGCGACGCCGAGACGCTGCTGAAGTATGGCCCGTCCTGGCTGAAGAATCCCGGCGCGGTCCAGTTGAGCAGCTACAGCCGCAACGGACCGATGCGGTTCAACGACGACATGATCATCATGCCGTTGCAGGCCGCCACGCAGTGGGACGCGCTCTCACACGTCTACTACGAGGACAAGCTGTACAACGACTTTCCCGCCGACTCGGTGACCAGCCTGGGGGCCTACTACCTCGGCATCGACAAGGTGGTGAGCAAGGGCATCACCTCGCGCGGTGTCCTGCTCGACATCGTCAAGCTGCGCGGTGTGCCCACCCATCTCGCGCTCGGCGACCCGATCACCCCCGCAGAACTCGACGAAGCGGCCAGAACGCAGGGCGTGACTGTCGAACCCGGTGACATCGTGCTCGTCAAAACCGGTTGGTGGGCACGGTTTGTGGAAACCGGTGACGGCGCCGAGCCGGGTGCCGGGCTGGACTGGACCTGCGCGTCGTGGCTGGCCGACCACCAGGTGGCGGCGGTGGCCGCCGACAACCTCATGGTGGAGAACCCGGTGTCGGGTGTCGACGGCGCGATCCTGCCGATGCACATGCTGTGCCTGCGCGACATGGGCCTGATGCTCGGCGAGTACTGGAACCTCAACGACCTCGCGGCCGACTGTGCCGCCGACGGACGCTACGAGTTCCAGCTTGTCGCACCGCCGCTGTCCGTCACCGGAGCCGTCGGGTCGCCGGTCAACCCCATCGCGATCAAGTGAGCAGCGCACACCGGACCATCGTCGTCGACGGACTGGCCACGCACTTCCTCGAGGCGGGTGAGGGTGATCCCGTGGTGCTGCTGCACGGCGGCGAGTTCGGTGCCAGCGCCGAAATCGGCTGGGAGAACATCATTCCCGCGCTCGCCACCCGCTACCGGGTGATCGCCCCCGACATGCTCGGCTTCGGCGGCTCGGCCAAGGTTGTGGACTTCACCGACGGCCGCGGCATGCGGATCCGGCACATCGCCCGGTTCTGCGAGGTCCTCGGCATCGACTCGGCACATTTCGTCGGCAACTCGATGGGTGCGATCAACCTACTGACCGACCTCACCTCGGACACCCCGGTGCTGCCGGTGCGCAGCGCGGTCGCCATCTGCGGAGGTGGCGAGATCCAGAAGAACGCGCACGCGGGCGCGCTCTACGAGTACGACGCCACCGTCGAGGCGATGCGCAACATCGTGGCGGCCCTGTTCTTCGATCCCGCCTACCCGGCAGATGACGACTACGTGCGGCGCCGCTACGAATCCAGCATCGCCCCCGGCGCCTGGGAGTCCTTGGCGGCGGCCCGCTTTCGCCGACCCGGACTCGAGCCACCGGCCACCCCGTCGAGCAGGCGCGCTTACGACCGCATCACCGTCCCGGTTCTGGTGATCGAGGGAGCGGGGGACAAGCTGCTCGCACCGGGCTGGGCGGCCGGGATCGCCGGTCAGATCGCCGGGGCCCGGTCGGCGGTCATCGCCGATGCCGGGCACTGCCCGCAGATCGAACAGCCGCGGGCGGTCGCCGAGTTGCTGCTCGGCTTCCTCGGCTAGGCGGCTTTGGCGGCGGCCTTGAGCTCGCGGTACGCCGTCAGGGTGTGCTCGGCGAGTGCCGAGACGTCGGCGATCGCGGCCGTGTTGGCGACGAACCCGAAGTCCATATGGTCGTGGTAGGAGCTCAGCGTGACGTTCAGACCGATCGAGGCGGCCAGTGCGGACACCGGGTAGATGCCTAGCAGCGGCGCACCATTGAGGTACCGCGGCTCGGCCACCCCGGGCACATTGGAGATCACCAGGTTGCACGCCGGCGGGGTGAGCTGGTCGACATGGGTCGATGCGCCCAGGATGGCCAACCCGAGCAGGCCGGCCCCGTAGGTCATGGCGGCGTCCGAGGACCAGCCCGCCAGTTCCTGCTTGGCGTCGGCCGCCGACTCGACGACCTGTTGAATGCGTTGCGCGGGAGTCGCTTCGGGCTCGCCGAGGCGGACGAATAAGGCCGAGACCCGCGTGCCCGCCGCGGTGTCGCCTTCGGTCCGTAGCGATACCGGGACCATGGCGATGAGGCGGTGCGGGAATGCCTCGCCGGCGTCGGCGAGGTAGGCATGCAGACCGGCGTCCACGATCGCGGCCGCCACATCGTTGAGCGTGCCCCCGAATCGGTGTCCGATCTCGTGCATCTCGTCCAGCGGCAGCGACAATGTGGCGACGCTGCGGCCCTGCTTGAGCGGCCGGTTGGTCGGGGCGTGGTGGGCCAGAAACGGCAGGCTGCCCTTCGGGTCGGCCCCTACGGCCGTGGTGAGGGCCTTGCGCAGCATCCCGATCGAGATCTGGTTGGCCGTCCCCACCTGGGCGACCAACCCGCGGATCGAGTCGGTGATCTTGTGCAGCAACGGCGTCGGCTCGGTCGGCGCTTTGGGTGCCGAGGTCAGGGCGAAGGCCGGTGCGGGGACGCACCGCTCGTCGGTGATGGACAGCCCCCGGTAGAGCATCCTGAGTCCGGAGACCCCGTCGACAATGCTGTGGTGGGTCTTGGTGTAGATCGCGAACCGGCCGCCGGGAATTCCGTCGATGACCCAGCAACGGAACAGCAAACGGTCCCGATCCAGCATCGGTTCGTGTAGGTCTGCCACCAACCGCAGCAGGTCCTGATACGAACTGCCGGCAGGCAGGGTCAGGTGCCCCACGTGGTAGTAGGGATCCCAGTCCTGGGCCTCGCGGAAATGCGGGGTGCCGTGGCCCGTCAGCTCCGGCACGAAGTTGAACGGGGGCGTGGGGCGAAACTGGCGGTAGGCGTCGACGATCTCGCGGACGACGGCTGCCCGGCCACGTGGTTTCTTGAACAGCAGCATCGCACCCACATGGGTGGTACCGGCCGGGGTTTCGAACAGCAGCCACGACAGGTCGAGTGGCGCGATCGGTTCGTTCATGTGCAGTGGCCTCCCACGCGGCGTTGCGTCTTGCCGGGATGCTTCACTGCGCCGCGCACAACCACGAGGGCATTAGGGCCCCGTGCCGGCGGCCGTAGGTCCTCGGAGTGCGGCGGCAATCAGATCACTTCAGGCAGCCACCCAGGTCGACGGGGAGCGTCACGCCGGTGATGTAGCGGGCCTCGTCGGAGGCCAGGAACAGCACCGCGTTGCTGATGTCCTGGGCCTGCACCCACGGCACCGGCATCATGTGGAACATCTGGCAGATCGGGGCCATATCGTCGGGGCCGGGATTCTCCAGGTCGGGACGGAACATCTTGAACGTCCCCTCGTTGTGCAACATGTCGGTGGCCACGTGAGTGGGATGCACCGAGTTCGCCCGGATCATGTGCTGGCCCAGTTCCACGGCGAACGTCCGCATCAGGCCCACCACACCATGCTTGGCGGCGACGTAGTTGCCGCACTGCGGGTAGGCCTTGAGCCCGCCGACCGAGCTGGTGAGGATGATCGAGCCGCCCTGGCCGCCCGCTTTGATATGCGGCACAGCAGCTTTCACGGTCTTCCAGACGCCCGAGAGGTTGATGTCGATCATCTCGTCCCAGTCCTCGTCGCTGGTCTCGTCGAGGGTGTTGCCGCCGTTGCCGATACCGGCGTTGGCCACGACGATGTCGAGCCGGCCGAGTTGTTCCACGCCGCTGTCCACGGCGGCCTTCAGCGCGTCATAGTCACGCACGTCGACCTCGGCGGTGACGATCCGGCGGTTCTGCGCCTTGACCAGATCGGCGGTCTCGGCCAGATCTTCCGGGGTGGACGCGGGGATGGCGGTCTCGGTTCCCGGCCGGATCGGCCCGCAGATGTCGATCGCGATGATGTCGGCGCCCTCCTGGGCCAGCCGCACCGCGTGGCTGCGCCCCTGCCCGCGCGCGGCCCCGGTGATGAATGCGACCTTGCCTTCTACCCGTCCTGCCATGGTTGTCGATCCTCTTGTCGTAGTGGATTCAGGAAGTAAATGTCGGCATGGCTTCCCAGCCGCGTACGGCGGTGGTCGGCGACTTGACCGCGTTCGGCCAGTCGACCTCCCAGGTAGGGAAGCGCTTGAGGATTTCCTCCAGGGCGATGCACCCCTCCATCCGCGCCAGCGCGCTACCCATACAGAAATGGGTTCCGGCACCAAAGGTCATGTGCGACTTCTGTTCCCGGTGGATGTCGAAGACGTCGCCGTCCGGGGCGAAGCGGCGATGGTCGCGGTTGGCGGCACCGACCAGCATCAGCATCGCCGAGCCGGCGGGCACCGTCTGCCCGTAGTACTCGACGTCGCGGGTGACGTAGCGGGCGATCTGCAGCGCGGGCGGCTCCCAGCGCAGGATCTCCTCGATCGCCTGCGGGATCAGTGCCGGGTTCTGCGCGAGTTCGCGACGCTGCTCGGGGTGCTCGGCCAGCGTCTTTCCGGCCCAGCCGATCAGCCGGGTGGTGGTCTCGGCACCGGCGGTGGCGATCACTGTCAGGTACAGGAGCAGCTCTTCGCGGTGCAGCCGGCGTACGTTGCCCGTCTCGTCTTCGAACTCGGCGTTGAGCAGATCGGTCATGATGTCGTCCGACGGATGTTCGACCCGGTAGTCGACGAACTCGGCGAACACTTCGCCGGTGGCCAGCAGGTCGATCTTCTCCGACTGCAGGGTCGCCTCGCCGTGGTCGGTGATCTGGCGCTGACGGTCCTCGGGGATGCCCAACAGCATGCCGATCACCCGCATCGGCATCTGCTCGCCGAGGTCGTTGACGAAGTCGAACCGCCCGGTGCCCATCAGCGGGTCCAGGCACCGCCGGGTGAACTCGCGGATCTGGGGCTCCAGGGCCGTGACCTTCCGCGGGGTGAAGACCCGGGAGAGCAGGTTGCGGTGGATGTTGTGGATCGGCGGATCCTCGAAAATCAATGTGCCGGGCGGGATTTCCATGCCCGACTTGATGATCTCCAGCAGGGCGCCGCGTCCGGAGATGAACGTCTCGTGGTCGATGAGCGCCTTGTTGACATCGTCATAGCGGCTGACGGCGTAGAAGTCGTGCTCGGGGTTGTAGTACAGCGGCGCTTCCTCGCGCAGCCGGGCGAACATCGGGTAGGGATCGATGTTGAGCTCGACATCGTAGGGGTCGTAGTGCAGATCGCTGTCGGCGCTGACTGTCACGCGGGCAACTCTGACAGTAGGTTCTCAACGGTGTCAATGACGTGCGCAAAGTGAGAGAATTACGTTCTCGCTCCGCTCGGTTATTGGCCCCCTAGTGGCCTGCTGAACAGCCGCATTTAAGTCAGCCGCTTGACGTCGGTTGCGCCTGCGAGTTGACTGCGCCGACATGGGCAACGAATTGGCGGGCAAGGTCGCAGTCGTCACCGGCGGCGCAGCAGGACTTGGGGCGGGCATCGTCGAGCGGTTCCTCGCCGAGGGGGCATACGTCGCCTTCGGCGATATCGATGCCGAGCGCGGCCGGGCGCTCGCGGAACAGCACGGCGCCAACGCGCTGTTCCTGCCGACCGACGTCGCGCATCCCGAGCAGATCACCCGCCTGGTCGATGCCGCGGTCGACCGCGGCGGCGGTCTGGATGTGATGGTCAACAACGCCGGGATCTCCGGGAAGATGCACCGCGGTTTCCTCGACGACGATCTCGCCGACTTCGATCGCGTGATGGCGATCAACCTCCGGGCCGTGATGGCCGGAACGCGAGATGCCGCCCGGCACATGGCCGAAACCGGTGGCGGATCGATCATCAACGTCACCTCGATCGGCGGCATGCAGGCCGGCGGCGGGGTGATGACCTACCGGGCGTCGAAGGCGGCGGTCATCCACTTCACCAAATGCGCGGCCATCGAATTGGCCGACCACGAGATCCGGGTGAACTGCCTGGCGCCGGGCCATATCCGCACGGCGATCGTCGCGTCCTCGGCGGCCGGGATGGACCCGGAGAAGGTCGCGAAGTTCGAGGCCGGCATCCGGGCGCAGATGCGTGCCGACCGCCCATTGGAGCGTGAGGGAACCGCCGACGACGTCGCGGAGGCGGCGCTGTTCCTGGCCGGTGACCGCTCGCCCTACATCACCGGAACGGTGCTTCCGGTCGACGGGGGAACGGCGGCAGGCAAGCCGAATCCCAAGAGAAAAGCCGAGCGGAAGTCTTAAATCAATCGCTTGACTTAATCGCTGGAGGAGGGTTGACTTGCCGACGATGACCACCGTGACCACCTCCTCCCGGAATTCCCGCACCGATCGGGCCAGTCTCACCCGGGAAGCGATCCTGACCGCCGCCGAGCGGCTCTTCGCCGAGCATGGCGTCTTCGCGGTGTCCAACCGGCAGGTCAGCGAGGCCGCGGGGCAGGGCAACAATGCCGCGGTCGGATACCACTTCGGCACCAAGACCGATCTGGTCCGGGCGATCGAGCACAAGCACGCCATCCCGGTAGAGCGGCTGCGCGAACAGCGGGTCGCCCAGGTGGGGGAGTCTGCCGAGCTGCGCGACTGGGTCGAATGCCTGGTGTTGCCGCTGACCGACCACCTGACCGCACTGGGCAACCCCACCTGGTACGCCCGCTTCGCTGCCCAGGTGATGGCGGACCCGGCCTACCACAAGACGGTCACCCGCGATGCGTTGGCGCTGCCTGCCCTGGTCACTGTCCTGGAGGGCATCAACCGCTGCCTGCCCGAGGTGCCTGCCCCCGTGCGCATCGAACGCAACATGATGGCGCGCAACCTGTTGATGCACACCTGCGCCGAATACGAGCGGGCCCTCGCTGAAGGCTCGCCGCTGCCGGTAAATAGTTGGCGCGCAGCGTCTTCCGGGCTCATCGACGCAATTGTCGGGCTGTGGCTGGCCCCCGTGACACGACAGGTTTAGCAGCATGAAGGTCACCGTCGACCAGAACAAATGTGTGTCCTCGGGTCAGTGCGTGCTCAACGCCGCCGAGGTGTTCGACCAGCGCGACGACGACGGCGTCGTGGTCCTGCGCAGCGACAACCCCGCTGAAGACCTGGCCGACAGCGTGCGGCGCGCGGCCGTGGCATGTCCGGCCCAGGCCATCGACGTCGAGGAGTGAGCCATGTCTGACACATTGACCGACGCGATCGGTGAGTCCACCGTCCCGGACTATCCGATGGCGCGTGCCGCGAGCTGTCCGTTCGCCCCGCCGCCCGAGCTACTCGAGATGAACGAGACCAAGCCGCTGTCGCGGGCGCGGATTTGGGACGGCAGCACCCCGTGGCTGGTGACCGGCTATGAAGCAGCCCGTTCGCTGTTCGCCGATGCGCGGATCAGCGTCGACGACCGGATTGCCGGCTTCCCGCACTGGAACGCCCACATGCTCGCCACCGTGGACAAGCGTCCCCGTTCGGTGTTCACTTCCGATGCCGAGGAGCACACCCGTTTCCGGCGGATGCTGTCCAAGCCGTTCACCTTCCGCCGGGTGGAGACACTGCGCAGTGTCATCCAGCAGGTCACCGACGAGTGCATCGACGAGATCCTGGCCGGACCGCAACCCGCCGACATGGTCGCGAAGATCGCCCTGCCGGTGCCGACGCGAGTCATCAGCGACATGCTCGGCGTGCCCTACTCGGACCACGAGTTCTTCCAAGAGCACGCCAACGCCGGGCTTGCCCGCTACGCCGCGGCCGATGCCATGCAAAAGGGTGCGATGTCGCTGCACCAGTACCTGATCGACCTGGTGGAGAAGAAGCGCAAAGAGCCTGCCGAGGACGCAATCTCCGATCTCGCCGAACGCGTCAACGCCGGTGAGATCGACGTCAAGGAGGCCGCGCAGCTGGGCACCGGCCTGCTGATCGCCGGGCACGAGACGACCGCCAACATGATTGGCCTCGGTCTGCTGGCGTTGTTGCAGAACCCCGAACAGGCCATGCTGCTGCGTGATTCCGAGGACCCCAAGTTCATCGCGAACGCGGTCGAGGAACTGATGCGTTACCTGTCGATCATTCAGACCGGTCAGCGCCGGGTGGCCCTCGAGGACATCGAGATCGCCGGCGAGACCATCAAGGCCGGTGAGGGCGTGATCCTGGACCTCGCCCCGGCGAACTGGGATCCCGCCACGTACGCCGACCCCGACAAGCTGGATCTGACCCGTGACGCCAGCCAGCAGCTGGGATTCGGCTACGGCCGGCACCAGTGCGTCGGCCAGCAGTTGGCCCGTGCCGAGATGCAGATCGTGTTCCCCACTGTGCTGCGCCGCATGCCCAACATGAAGTTGGCGATCCCGTTCGACGAGGTCCCGTTCGCGGAAGACCACCTCGCCTACGGGGTCTACGAAGTCCCCGTTACTTGGTAACCCTGCCCCACAGCCCGATTGGAGTGTCACCGATGTCAGCACCGACTAGCACCCTCTATCCCAGCGGCGGCCTTGGCGCGCCCAAGGACCGCCACACCCACGCCGCCGACGACAACGGGCTGCCCGCAGGCACCGAGGTGTTCTCCGCCGACAACCACATCTCGTTGTCCGAGGACATCTTCTACGAGAAGTTCCCGCCCGAGCTCAAGGAGAAGGCGCCCCGCATCTGGTACGAGGACGGCGCCTACATGGTCGGCAAGGCCAAGGGCCAGACCTTCCTGCCGCTGGACTTCAGCCGGGTTCTGATGCAGTACGACGACCTGGCCGGCGCCGCGACCGTCAACATCGAGGCCCGCATCGCCGAGCTGCACGACGACGGCGTGGACAAGGAACTGGCCTTCCCCAACGCCGTTCTGGCGCTGTTCCACTACCCGAACATGGAGTTGCGCGAGCGGGTGTTCCGGATCTACAACGAGCACATCGCCGACGTCCAGGAACGTAGCAACGGCCACTTCTACGGTGTCGGACTGATCAACTGGTGGGATCCCGACGGTGCCCGTCGGACCCTGGCCGAGGTGAAGTCGTTGGGGCTCAAGACGTTCCTGCTGCCGCTCAACCCGGGCAAGGGTGTCGACGGCGAGATCATCGACTACGGCAGCACTGCGTTCAGCCCGGTGTGGGACGAGATCGAGTCGGCCGGGCTGCCGGTCTCCCATCACATCGGCGAGACCCCGCCCAAGACGCCGTGCGAGGTCAACAGCGTCGTCGTCGGCATGATGATCAACGTCGACGGATTCCGCGAGACGTTCTCCAAGTACCTGTTCTCGGGCATCCTGGACCGCCACCCGTCGCTACGGGTCGGCTGGTTCGAGGGCGGCATCGCCTGGGTCGCCACCGCGCTGCAGGACGCCGAACATCTGCTGGCCTCCTATCAGCACATGTTCAACCGACGCGTCGAGCACGACATCCGGTACTACTGGAACAAGCACATGAGTGCGTCGTTCATGGTGGATCCGCTGGGCCTGAGACTGCTCGACGAGATCGGCGTGGACAACGTCATGTGGTCCTCGGACTATCCGCACAACGAGAGCACGTTCGGCTACTCGCAGAAGTCGATCAAGTCGGTGGTCGACGCCGTCGGCCAGGACGCGGCGGTCAAGATCTGCAGCACCAACATCACAAAGTTCCTGGGCGTCTCATGACCACGTCACTGACGGGACCGGTGCGGTCCCTCGCCGATATCCCAACGCAGCCCGACCGCACCCGGATGCGTGCCGAGACCGGTGCGCGACTGCGCGCGGCGATGACCGAGCGCGGTATCGGAGCGCTGGTTCTGTTGGGCAACAACGCCGTCACCTATGCCACCGGCACCAGCTGGCCGCTCGGTGACGCCGGTTTGTCACATGTCGAGCGTCCGGTGGCGCTGGTGCTTGCCGACGACCCGGCACCGCACCTGTTCCTGCCGTTCCGGGAGGGGGCAGCCGAGGAGACCGAGCTGCCCGCCGACCATGTGCACGGGCCGGTCTATCTCGAATTCGACGAAGGTGTCGAGCATTTCGCGACGACCCTGGGCGATCTGGTGCCGCGGGGGACCAGTGTCGCCGTCGACGAGCTCACCGGTGCGATGCGCCGCGCCCAGACCCGGCTGTTCCCCGACGGCGCCCCCGGTGACGCGGCGGTGGTCGTCGGAGCCGCCAAGACGGTCAAGACGGCCGACGAGATCGCCTGCATCCACAAGGCTGTCCGGATCACCGACACCGCCATGGTCGACGTGCAGCGGGCGCTCGCCCCAGGAATCCGCCAGATCGACCTGTCCGCCGAATTTCTGCGCCGCGCTTTCGAACTCGGTGCGGTGGCCAGCATGCTCGAGCCGATCTGGCAGGTCATGCCGGGCACCAAGGCCGACGGCGTGTGGACCACCCACGGCGACCTGGCGCTGCCGCTGCTGTCCACCGAACGCGAACTGCGGGCCGGTGACGTGTTGTGGACCGACGTGTCGATCACCTACGGCGGGTACTGCTCGGACTTCGGGCGGACCTGGACTGTCGGTGTGGAACCGACTGCGCGCCAACAGGCCCAGTACCGCCGATGGAAGGACATCATGACGGCGGTGCTGGGTGTCACCCGGGCCGGTGCGACGGCAGCAGATCTGGGCCGGGCCGCGATCGCGGCGAACGACGGCACCAAGCCCTGGCTGCCGCACTTCTATCTGGGCCATGGCATCGGTGTGAACGCCGCCGAAATGCCGATGATCGGAACCGATCTCGGTGCCGAGTTCGACGAGAACTACGTCCTGCAGGCAGGCATGGTGCTGGTGCTGGAACCCGTGGTGTGGGAGGACGGCACCGGCGGGTACCGCAGCGAGGAGATCATCGTCATCACCGAGGAAGGCTGGATCAAGTTGACCGACTACCCGTACTCGCCCTATGGCGACTGAAGTCCTGGGCGACGAGCGCGTTCTCCGCACCGGGCGGCGGGCTCGCGCACTGGCCCAGATGGAAGCTCACGACCTCGACGTCCTGGTGCTGGGCCGGCAGTCCAACATTCGCTATGTCAGTGGTGCCCAGCAACTCTGGGTGGCCGGCACCCGGCCGTTCGCGCCGTCGTGCGTGTTGCTGCGCAACGGTGCGGTGCATCTGTTGAGCACCTGGGACGAGGGTGTGCCGGAGGACATCCCGCACGAGAACCTCTACGGCATCGCCTGGAACCCGCTGAACACCATCGAGAACCTGAAGAAGATCCCGGGTGCGGCCAGCGCCCGGCGGGTGGGTTCGGACGCGCTGTCGCCGGGCTTCGCCCAGCTGCTGCCGCTGGCGTTTCCCAACGCCGAGCTGGTCGACGGGGAGGCGGCCATGCAGGCGGCCAGGAAGGTCAAGACCGCCGAGGAGATCGAGGCGCTGCGCGAGGCCATCCGGGTTGCCGAACTCGGTCTGGCCGCGGCCCTGAGCACCGTGCGCGCCGGCGCCTCGGTGCAGGATCTGACCGCGGTGCTGCTGGAGGCGATGACCGCCGGGGGAGTCAGCACCCCGGCGCACCAGGATGCGGTGTGGGTGACGGCCAAGGACCATCCGTGGCGTAGGGCACGCGGCGACGACCGCGTCCACGACGGTGACCTGGTGGCGTTCGCCTCCGCAGTGCTGGACCGGGGCTACATCGGCGAGGTGGGCCGCACCTGGCCCGTCGGCGACGTCACCGCGGCGAGCCGGGAGCTGTTCGAGCGTTCGCAGCGGCTGCACGCCGAGCTGATCGCGGCCTGCCGCCCGGGCGCACCCAACGCCGGGCTGCTGGCGGCGTATGAGGCTGCCGGCGAAGCACTTCCGGTCGTCCCGGTCGCCCACGGTCTCGGGGTCGGCTTCGACTCGCCGGTGGTCTCACCGCAACTGGCCGCAACCGCGGCCGCTGAACACCTCGAGCCCGGAATGGTCCTGGCCGTCACCGGCTACGTGTTCGAGCCGGGCGTCGGCGCGGTGTTCCGCCGCGATGCCGTGCTGATCACCGACGAGGGGGCCGAGGTTCTGACGTCGAGCCCAGCGTGGGGCGACGCGAATGGCTAAGGCCAAGCGGCCGCCGGCCGAGGAGATCATCCGCTACGAGAAGGACCCGAAGACCAGGATCGCCACGATCACCTTCGACCGGCCCGAGTTCCTCAACGCGCCGACCGCCGCTGCGCGGCTGCGGTACTCGGATCTGCTGTACCAGGCCGGCGTCGACGACGACGTCAAGGTCCTGGTGATCCGCGGGGTCGGCGACGACCTGGGCAGCGGAGCGGATCTGCCGGAGTTCATGGAGATGCAGGACGACGAGGACGACGGCCCCCGGCTGTCGGAGTTCCGCATCGCCGCCGGTGAGGTCAAGTACCCACCCAAGGGCTCCTTCCGGCGCGGCGCCACCATCAGTTCCTGGTATGCCAGCCCGCACTCGGGAATCAGGACGCTGCAGGACTTCAAGAAGATCTCGATCCTGGAAGTCAAGGGTTACTGCTACGGATGGCACTTCTACCAGGCGGCCGACGCCGACCTGGTGATCTCCTCGGACGACGCGTTGTTCGGGCACCCGTCATTCCGCTACTACGGGTGGGGACCCCGCATGTGGTGGTGGGCGCAGATGATGGGCATCCGCAAGTTCCAGGAGATGGTCTACACCGGCCGGCCGTTCACCGCCGCCGAGATGGCCGACTGCAACTTCCTCAACAGCGTGGTACCCCGCGAGGACCTCGAAGCCGAGGTCGACAAGTACGCGCAGGCCTGCGCCCGAAACCGCCCGACCGACACGGTGTTCCAGCAGAAGATCTTCTTCGAGGTGATGAAGCAGTTCCAGGGCGAGTACATGGGCAGCTTGCTCGGCGGCTACTTCGAGTCGATGGGTGGTGCCATCGCCCACGACGACGGCGATCTGGACATGCATGAGGCGCTCGACGAAGGCCTCTCCGGTGCGGTCAAGGACAACGACGCCAAGTTCCCCCCGGAATGGCGGCTGTCGAGGTCGGGCCGCAAAGACGCCAAGCCGAAGAAGAAGAAGTAGAACCGTGGATCCAGGGCGGCCCGAACCGCCACTGACCGGATTCGTCGTGGTGGACCTCTCGACGGGCATCGCCGGCGGCTACTGCACCAAGCTGTTGGCCGACGGCGGCGCCGACGTCATCAAAGTCGAAGCCCCGGAGGGTGATCCGCTGCGCCGATGGTCCGCCTCCGGCGCGACCATCGGCCCGGGGGAGGACGGCGCGCTGTTCGGCTACCTGGCCGGCGGGAAGCAGAGCGTGGTGGCCGACCCCCAGGACGCGGCCGACCTGCACCTGATCGACGACCTGCTGGCCTCGGCCGACGCGGTCGTGTGGTCACCGGAGTCCCGCCTGGCCGGTGTCGACGGACTGCGCCCCGCGCCGATGCACGCGGCCCATCCACACCTGATCGTCGCCGCCATCACCGCGTTCGGACTGCAGGGGCCGTGGCACGACCGAGTGGCAACGGAATTCACACTGCAGGCGTGGTCCGGCGGCATCGTCGGGCTGGGTCGGGGAGCTCCTGACCGGGCACCGGTGTACGTCGGGGGGCGGGTGGGCGACTACCTGTCCGGGGCGTATGCCAGCGCCGCCATCCTTGCGGCGCGGATGCGCGTGCTGAGCGGCGCCGGTGGTGAGCTCATCGACCTGTCGATGCTGGAATGCCATGTGATGGGGCTGACCTACTTCCCGGTCACCTACTTCGACATGCTGGGCCGGCCGTGGCGGGATGCCCGCAGGATGACAGTGCCCGGTATTGCCAAGGCCAGTGACGGTCTGGTGGACATCGGTTGTGGCACCGCCCAGCAGTGGTTCGACCTGTGTTCCATGACCGGCCACGAGGAGTGGATCGACGAGACGTCAGCACTGACGATCACCGAGCGGGCCAACGAGAAGGCCGGGGAGCTCTACGCGTGGGTGGCCGCACACACCGGTGACGAAGTGCGCGATCTGGCGACGGCGTTCCGCATCCCCAACGCCCCGGTCGCCAACGGCGCCACGATCGAGTCCCTGGACCACTTCAGTGCGCGTGAGTCGTTCGTCGGCAATCCGGCGGGCTTTCGTCAGCCGGCGCACCCCTACCGGATCAGTGGCGTCGAGTTGCGCCCGCCTGCGCCGGCGCCGCGGCTGGGCGAACACACCGAGCATCAGCGCAACGCGGACCGAGTTCCGCGGCGAGCCGGTTTCCCGACGGAACGGTTGCCGCTGAAGGGAATACGGGTCCTGGACCTCACCACGTTCTGGGCCGGTCCGTCGTGCACACACATGATGGCGCTGCTCGGCGCCGAGGTGATCCACGTCGAGTCCGCAGGTCGCCTCGACGGCACCAGGATGATCTCGGGTGTGCCGGTGACGGAGGACAACTGGTGGGAGAAGCAGCCTATCTTCGCTGCGCTGAACACCAACAAGAAGGACATCACCCTCGACCTGTCCAGCGCGCGGGGCCGCGAGCTGCTCACCAGGCTCATCGCTACCGCTGATGTGGTCGCCGAGAACTACACGCCGCGTGTCCTAGACCAGCTCGGTCTGGATTACTCTGCGGTACAGCGCATTCGGCCCGATGTGGTCATGCTGCGCATGCCGGGCTTCGGCCTGGACGGCCCCTGGCGGGACAACCCCGCATTCGCCTACGTGATCGAAGCGGCGGCCGGCATCAGCTGGCTCACCGGCTACCCCGACCGCAATCCGTACGAACCGTACTCGGTGGGCGATCCCAACGCCGGCCTGCATGCCCTCAACGGTGTGCTGTTGGCGCTCGAACACCGCAGACGCACCGGCAAGGGCGCACTCGTCGAAGCGGCGATGGTGGACGCCGCGCTGGCCATCGCTGCCGAGCAGGTGATCGAGTACAGCGCCTACGGGGCGCTACTACAGCGCGAGGGTAACCGCGGGCCGGCGGCCGCACCGCAGAATCTGTACCGCACGAACGAGATCGACGAGTTCGGCCGCGACGACTCCTGGGTCGCGATCGCCGTCGCGAACGACGAGCAGTGGGCCTCGCTGCGCGCCGCTCTCGGTGAGCCGGAGTGGGCGGCCGCACCGGAGCTATCCACGGTGGCGGGACGCCGAGACGGTGCCGACTACATCGACGCGCAGCTGGCGGACTGGTGCCGCGGGCGCAGCGGTGACGAGGTCGTCGCCGATCTGTGGCCCGCAGGGGTACCGGTGGCCAAGGTGATGCAGCCGCATCGGCAGGGTGAGATCGAGCAGCTTGTCGCGCGCGGATTCTTTGAAACCGTTGCGCACCCCGTCAATTCGCTCGCACGGTTCTCGGCGTTGCCGTTTCGGCTGGCGCACGGCCCGGACCGGCTACATCTGCAGCATGCGCCCCTGCTCGGCCAGCACAACAACGAGGTGTTGACCGAACTCGGACTCTCCGACACCGAGTTGGCCGCGCTGGAAGCCGACGGGGTGATCGGCACGGCGCCGGCGCGCGGGGGCTCTACGGCCGCTCGGTGACGGCCGGGGTGACGAGCTCCAGTAGCCAGGCTCCCCACTGGGCATCGGCCCGCTTGCCCGGCAGCGCCAGCGCCGTCGAGACCGTCACCAGCAGCCCGGTGGCGAAGAAGGTTCGTACGCCCATCGCGTCGGCGCCGGTGAGGTCGGTGACCCTGTGCTGCAACGTCAGATACCGGTCGGCGACCTCGTCGCGCACGATCGGGTCACCGGCTGCGGCATACGCGTGCAGCATCACCAGTGCGACGGTCCTGTCGCGCTGCAGCAGGCGACGGTAGGCGTCCCCGAGCGCCACCAGTGTCGGGGTGGCCGCGGCACCGAACGCCTCGGTCACGCTGTCGAAGACCCACGCGACGACTTCGAGAAATAGTCCGCGTTTGGAGCCGAACATCTGCACGACGCGGGGATGGGAGATCTCCGCCCGGGCGGCGATCGCCTCCAATCGTGTTCCTGCCAAGCCAGTTTCGGCGAACTCCGCGGCAGCGGCGCTGATGATCTCCTGGCGGCGGATTGCCGCGGGTTTGTGCACCCGGGGTGCCGGCGGCCGCTGGGTCACTGATCGGTGTTGCGGATCTGGCGGTTCACGAGGTCGTTGTCGTAGAGGCACCGGTAGGCGGTGATCAGTCCGTCCTCGCCGAACTCGAGGCGGTCGTCGCCGTGGAATTCGACCACTCGCCCGGTTCGGGCGAAGGTGCCGGTGAACTTCCATGCCACCAGTACTGCCCGGCGGCGGACGTCGGCGAACAGGCCCTCGAGGCGAAATGTGTTGTCCGGGAAGGACCGTGCCATCTCGGTGACGAAGGCCCTGATCGGCTCGCGGCCGTGCACCGTCGCGCCCAGTGCGGGCTCGTCGTAGACGAGGTCTTCGGCGCACAGTGCGGCGACCGCGTCACCGTCGTGGTTGTTCCATGCGGTTGCCCAGTGCAGGCAGAACTCCTCGACGGCTTTGGGGTCGGTGATCGCGGCGGGGCTGATGACTGTCATGACGGCCAACTTACTGGTTTGTAAGAAAGTGCGCAACGGTGGGAGGGCGGGGGAGGGAACGTATTGCCTTGGCGCGGCTGTGAGAATATGATTCTCTGTAACTGCATAAGGAGGATTTCATGGGCCAGCTGTCGCACCGTGTCGACGTCCCGTTTCCCATTTTCGACGCGGACAACCACCTGTACGAGCCGCCGGAGGCGCTGACGAAGTACCTCCCCAAGGAGTACAAGGACTACGTCCAGTACGTGCAGGTGAACGGTCGTACCAAGATTGCGCTGCGCGGCCAGATCAGCAACTACATCCCGAACCCGACCTTCGAGGTCGTCGCCCGCCCGGGCGCTTGGGAGGAGTACTTCAAGTACGGCAACCCCGACGGTAAGACCAAGCGCGAGCTGTTCGGTGAGCCGATGCGCGCGATCCCGGCGTTCTTCGAGCCCGGCCCGCGACTGGAGGTGATGAACGAGCTGGGGCTCGATCGCACTCTGATGTTCCCGACTTTGGCCAGCCTGATCGAGGAGCGCCTGCGCGACGACCCGGTGGCCATTCACGTCCTGGTCCACTCGCTCAACCAGTGGCTCGACGAGGTGTGGGGCTTCAACTACCAGAACCGCATCTTCACCACCCCGGTGATCACCTTGCCGATCGTGGAGAAGGCGATCGAGGAATTGGAGTGGGCGGTCAAGCGCGGCGCCCGCTGCATCCTGGTCCGCCCGGCCCCGGTGCCCGGCTTCCGCGGCCCGCGGTCGTTCGCGCTGCCCGAGTTCGATCCGTTCTGGGAGCGGGTCGTGGAGTACGACCTGTTGGTCGGCATGCACTCCAGTGACAGTGGCTACTCCCGGTACACCTCCGAGTGGGACGGCGCCAGCGCCGAGATGCTGCCGTTCCAGACCAATGCGATGGGCATCCTCAACGAGTGGCGCCCGATCCAGGATTCGGTGGGCTCGTGGGTGATCCACGGTGCGCTCTACCGCCACCCGAAGCTGAAGGTCGCCATCGTCGAGGCCGGCTCGAAGTGGATGACCCCGCTGCTGGACGGCCTGGCCGAGGTCTTCCGCAAGGCCCCGGAAGCCTTCCCGAGCGACCCGGTCGAGATGGTCAAGAGCCGCATCCACGTCAGCCCGTTCTTCGAGGACGGCATCGACGACCTGGTCAACCTCGTCGGTGTCGACCAGGTGCTCTACGGCTCGGACTGGCCGCACCCGGAAGGCCTGGCGGAGCCGACCTACTACGTCGAGGCGCTCTCGCACCTCAACGCCGAGGACCAGGCAAAGATCATGGGCGGCAACCTGAGTCGCCTCATCACGGTGTGACCTGGTCGGATCAGCATCCGCAGACCATCCCCGAGATGGTCTTGAGCGCAGCGGACCGGTTCGGCGACGACGAAGCCGTCGTCGACGGTCCGCTGCGCCTCAGTTATGCCGAGGTCGCCCACCGGGTCCGGTGCGCCGCCGGCGCGTTCGCGAAGTCCGGCGTCGAGCAGGGTGGCCGGGTCGCCATCTGGGCGCCCAACTCGGCGCACTGGATGATCGCTGCGTTCGGTGCCCTCACCGCAGGGGCCGTGGTGGTCCCGGTGAGCACCCGCTACAAGACCGCTGAGGCCGCCGACATCATCACCCGCAGCGGCGCCAGAACCGTGCTCGTCGAGAAGGGTTTCCTGGGGCAGGATTTCACCACGCCGGCCGGCGTGGCCAGCTTCGATCTGAAGTCGGGCTTCCTCGACGACGGCGCGCCATTGCAGCGGGCCGTCAGCGGCTCCGACATCGCCGACATCATCTACACCTCCGGCACGACCGGCCGGCCCAAGGGCGTGATGATGAATCACCGCCAGAACCTGCGGATGTACTCGGAGTGGTGCGACCTGGCCGACCTGCGCCGTGGCGACCGCTACCTGATCGTCAATCCGTTCTTCCATACCTTCGGCTACAAGGCGGGCTGCCTGGCGTCGTTCATCCGGGGCGCGACCATGCTCCCGGTCGCGGTCTTCGACCTTGACCGGGTGGTCGAACTCATTGCCGCCGAACGCATCACGATGCTGCCCGGCCCGCCGACGCTCTACCACTCCCTGCTCGCCGTCGAGGACAAGAGCAAGCTGGCCACCCTGCGCGCCGGTGTGACCGGCGCGGCGGACATCCCCGTCGAACTCATCCGTCGCGTCCACGAGGAGCTTCCGTTCCAGACGCTGGCTACCGGCTACGGCCTGACCGAGGCCGGAACGGCGACGATGTCGCGGCCCGGGGACTCGTTCGACGACATCGCCACCACCGCCGGGCTGCCCGTCGACGATGTCGAGGTGCGGCTGGCCGACGACGCCGAGGTGCTGGTGCGCGGATACAGCGTGATGCAGGGCTACTTCGACGACCCGGTGGCCACCGCCGAGGCCGTCGACGCCGAGGGTTGGCTGCACACCGGGGACCTGGGCTGCCTGACCGACAGCGGGCGGCTGCGCATCGTCGGCCGTAAGAAGGACATGTTCATCGTCGGCGGCTTCAA
This sequence comes from Mycobacterium sp. NBC_00419, assembly GCF_036023875.1. NCBI lineage: Bacteria > Bacillati > Actinomycetota > Actinomycetes > Mycobacteriales > Mycobacteriaceae > Mycobacterium > Mycobacterium sp. NBC_00419. Next base: position 1,095,666 of record NZ_CP107931.1, on the reverse strand, counting down.
CGCCTATCCCGCCGAGATCGAGGGCTTCCTGATGGAGCACCCGGCAGTCGCGCAGGCAGCGGTGATCGGGGTGCCCGACGAGCACTTGGGCCAGGTGGGCAAGGCGTTTGTCGTGCTCAAGCGCGGCGCCGTGGTGTCCGCGGACGAGGTGATCGCCTGGAGCCGTGACCGCATGGCCGGGTTCAAGGTGCCCAGGACGGTCGAGTTCCTGGCCGCACTGCCGCTCAATGCCACCGGCAAGGTCATGAAAGATCGCCTGCGCTGAGGCCATGAGCAGACTGTTTTCGCACGTCGCCGCACGTGACCGGCAACCCTTGCATAGCGTGATTTCCGCTGAGTGATAATGTCATTCTCGCACTCGGTGGTCTGCTCGCTCCAACGTCGGTCTCGGCCGCGTCGTCGCGCTCGCGGCGGATGGGAAGACAATGAGCGGCGGCCGACGGCCAGCGCTCAGCGAGCGCCCGTACGCTGGCTGGATGCTTGGTCCAGGGAGGAGTTCGGACATGTGTAGGTGGCATGGCGTCTGACGTGAACCGCAAGGGTGCGGCGGTGGACGGAGACGACGGCGTCTCCGAGGTGATGGCTCAGCTGGCGGAGGCCGAGGCGGCCGAGGCGCAGGCGCGTGCCGAGGCGGCCCGGGCGAAGGCGACTGCCGCGCGGCTGCGCGGAGCATCCGAGGCCGACGACACCGAAATAGACGACACCGAAACAGACAACACGGTCGACGAGGCCGGCCCTGGCCGCCCGTGGTGGTCGCGGCTGCCGTGGCCCAAGATCGTGGCGGGTCTGGTCGTGCTGGGCATCTGTGCCCTGCTGGCGTTATCCGGGCTGATGATCTGGCAGCACCAACGGGTCGAGGCTCAGCGAGCCCATCAGGCCGCGATCGTCACCGCGGCCAAAGACGGTGTGACGGCGTTGCTGTCGATCGACTACACCCACGCCAAAGCCGACGTGCAACGGGTGATCGACTTGTCGACCGGCTCGTTCAAGGACGACTTCACCAAAGGCGCAGAGGATTTCGTCAAGACCGCTGAGCAGTCCAAGGCGGTGACGGTCGGCAAGATCAACGCCGCCGCGTTGGAGGGCGATACCGGTGATTCGGGGGTGGTCCTGCTTGCGGCGTCGTCGCAGGTGACCAATGCCAATGGGGCCAAACAGGATCCGCGGGCGTGGCGGATGAGTGTGACGGTGACACGTGACGGGGACAAACTGAAGATGTCGAATGTGGAGTTCGTGCCATGAGCAGTGACAACGAAGACACCAAGATTGCAGAGTCCGTTGAGGACTCCGTCACAACAGAGTCTGTAGAGGACTCCGATAAGGCCGAGGCGGACGAAACCGACACCGAGGACGCCAAGCCCGAGGACACCGAGGCCGACGTCGCCGAGGAACGCACTCCCGGTGCGCTGGGCCGTGCGGCCGGTGGCCTTCGCAGGCGATGGGTCGCCGCGTTGCTCGCCGCGCTGCTGGTCGTCTCGGCCGGTGCGGCTGGAGGCGTCTACTGGTGGATGTATCGCCCGGATCAGCAGACCGGAGCCAAAGCCCAGCAGCAGGTCACCGAGGCTGCACGCGAGGGCACCGTCGCCCTGCTGTCCTATGCGCCGGACACCCTGGACAAGGACCTGACCAACGCCAAGTCGCACCTCACCGGTGAGTTCCTCAAGTACTACAGCCAGTTCACCGACCAGATCGTGGCGCCGGCCGCCAAACAGAAGGGCGTCAAGACCGAGGCGACCGTCGCGCGCGCGGCCGTCTCGCAGATGGAGCCTGGCAAGGCGGTGGTGCTGGTGTTCGTCAACCAGGTCACCACCAGCAAGGACCGGCCCGACCCCGCGCTGGCCACCAGCAGCGTGATGGTGACCCTGGTCAAGGAACAGGACCGCTGGAAGATCTCGGAGTTCAACCCTGTCTAGGCATCTGGCGCCACGAGGAGTCAATCGATGAGCGTTGCACTGCTGTTGGAGATGGCGGCCTCGGACGCCGACCGCATCGGCGTGGTCTCCGACGATCAGCGGCTGACCGTCGGTGAGTTGAACGCGCTGGCCGACGGCGGAGCCGGAGTCATCGCCGCGTCCGGTGCAGACAGCGTCGTCTACGTGGGTACCGGCGGGGTGATGCTGCCGCTGCTCATCTTCGCCTCGGCGCGCGCCGCCCGACCGTTCACCCCGCTCAACTATCGCCTGTCCGGTGAGGCGCTGGCCGAGCTGATCGACCGGCTCCCGCAGCCGCTGGTGGTGTTCGACGCCGAGTACGCCGACGTGGTGGCCGGTGTGGGTGCCGACGGCATCGAGTCCCAGGAGTTCGTCGCCGCCGCCGCGCAGGCCGAGCCGGTCGCCGAGTTCCCCGACCCCGACGACGTCGCCGTCGTGCTCTTCACCTCGGGTACCACCTCGCGGCCCAAAGCTGTTGAGCTGTCCCACAACAACCTCACCAGCTATGTGACGGGCACCGTCGAGTTCGCCTCGGCCGAACCCGGTGACGCCGCACTGATCTGCGTGCCGCCCTACCACATCGCCGGTGTCGGCGCTGCGCTGTCCAACCTCTACGCCGGCCGAAAGATGGTGTATCTGCGCAAGTTCGACGCCACGGAGTGGATCCGGCTGGCCGTGTCCGAGGCGGTCACCAGCGCGACCGTCGTACCCACCATGCTGGACCGGATCATCAGTGAGCTGGAATCCGACCCCACTCCGTTGCCCGCGTTGCGGACCCTGGCCTACGGCGGATCCAAGGTGGGGCTCCCGCTGGTACGTAAAGCCCTCGAACTGCTGCCCGAGGTCGGCTTCGTCAACGCCTACGGACTGACCGAAACCAGTTCCACCATTGCGGTTCTCACGCCCGACGACCATCGCGCAGCGCATACGGCCGCCGAGGAGTCCGCCCGTAAGCGGCTGGGCTCGGTCGGGCAACCGGTACCGGGCATCGAGGTGCAGATCCGCGCCGAGGACGGCGCCGTCCTGGGCCCCGAGGAAGTGGGCGAGCTGTTCGTGCGCGGCGAGCAGGTCTCGGGCAAGTACGCCGAAATCGGCTCGGTGCTCGACGAACAGGGCTGGTTTCCCACCAAGGACGTCGCCTACCTCGATGCGCAGGGATACCTCTTCATCGGCGGACGCTCCGATGACACCATCATTCGCGGCGGGGAGAACATCGCCCCCGCCGAAGTCGAGGACGTCCTCGTCGAGCATCCCCACGTCCACGACGTCGCCGTCGTCGGTGTCGAGGACGCCGAATGGGGCCAGATCATGGTTGCCGTCGTGGTCCCCGTCTCGGACATCGCGCCCGACCCCGAGGAGTTGCGCGCCCACGTGCGTGCGCACCTGCGGGGCTCGCGCACCCCGGACCGGGTGGTGTTCCGCCACGAACTGCCCACCACTCCGACCGGCAAGGTGCTGCGCCGGCAACTGGCCGACGAACTCAAAACGCCCACTACCTAGATCTCAGGGAGGACCACCATGATCAAGACGGGTACCCGGCTGCAAAGCCAGGTCTGTGACACCCAGGTCATCGTCGTGCGCTCGTCGGACAGTCTTGACGACCTGCGGGCCGGCGGGGTGGCGATGATCCCGCTCGACGCCGAGAAGGCCGCCGACGCCAGCCTGGACCCGAACTTCGCCGGCGGAGCGGTCATGGGGAAGCGCTACGTCGACGACAGCGGCGCCGAAGTGCTGGTCACCAAGGCCGGCGCGGGCACCCTGTCGGTGGGCACCACGCCACTGGAGCAGAAGACCGCCAAACCCCTTCCGGCCAGCGACTAGCCAGGGCGCCATGAGTGCCGCGGCAGACAACCAGCAGCACACGCTGGTACTCGCCATGGACTACCGGGTGCCGGACCCGGGCAAGGTATGGCCGGTGCTGCAGCGCAGTCAGGCCGAGCTGGCGACACTCGGCGCGCACTACGTTCTCGTCTACACCTCCACGCGTGATCCCGGCCGCGTCATGGTCACCATCTCGTTGCGCAGCAGGGAACCGATCCTCGAGGTACTGCGGTCCGGACTGTTCCTGAGCTGGTTCGACTCCGTGGGCTTGCAGGACATCCCCGCCATCTTCGCCGGTGACACCGTCGAGAAGATCGCCGTCGGCGGCGCCGACCCCGACGCCACCCCGGGGGTCATCATGTCCACGATCACCCGCGTCGACGATGTGCCGTTGCTGATTTCACGCATCCACGAGGCACTTCCTCGATTCGCCCACGCGGGCATCCGCAATCTGCGGGTGTTCGGGGCCTTCGACGACGAGCACGAGGTGATGATCCTGCAGGAGATCGACACCGAGCAGGACGCCAGCCGCTGGATCGACCACCCGGATTCGGTTGCCGAATGGATGGCAGGTGCGGGTGTCGGCGCCTACCCGCCGATCTTCGTCGGTCGGCTGCAACACATGCTGCACATCGACGAGAACGCCTGAGCGCCAGCGATGTTCGTCTGTCTGTGCAACGGCGTCACCAGCCAGACGGTGGCCGAGGCCGTCGCGGCGGGGGCGACCACCACAAAACAGGTGGCCAAGGCGTGTGGCGCCGGAACGGAATGTGGACGCTGCAAACACACCGTTCGCGCCATCATCGACGCCGCTGGGCCGCCGGAGCCCAAGCGCCGCAGGGGCTTCCTACACCGAGGATGACGATGGACCTTCAACGGATCAGCGACGAACTGGAGATCGCGTCGGTGCTACACCGCTACGCCCGCGCCGTTGACGGCAAGGACTGGGACCTGTGGCGTTCGCTGTTCACCGAGGACGCACACATCGACTACAGCTCGGTCGGCGGCGCCGTGGGCAACCGCATTGAGGTATCGGAATGGCTCGAGCGCGGCCTGGCCCTGCTGCCCATGACTGCGCACTACATCACCAATATCGAGACCGATGTCGACGGCGATACCGCCACCGTGCGGGCGATGTTCTACAACCCGATGATCCTGCCCGGAGCCACGGCGATCAGCGCGTGTGGCGGCTACTACCACCACGTGATGGTCCGTACCGCAAACGGTTGGCGCAGCAGGCAGATGCGGGAGGAGAACCTGTGGTTCGACAACCCGCCGAGCCCCCAGCTGCGGGCGTCGATCGCCGAATAGCGGCTGCACAAGTCCCCGCAGCAAGGGACTAACGTCTCTGTCCCCGCCGGTGCGATCTGAGCGACTCTGTCAACAGAGATCGACCAGAGAAGGCGGCGAGAACCATGAGCGCGCATTTTCCTGACCCGCAAACGGTTCGTGCCGCACTCAGCCTGGCGACGCGAGCACCTTCGGTGCACAACTCGCAGCCCTGGCATTGGCGCGTGGGACCGCACAGCATGCAGCTCGACGCCGACCCCAGTCGGCATCTACCCAGCGCCGATCCCGACCGCCGCGACATGCTCATCAGCTGTGGCGCGTCGCTGCATCACGCCACGGTGGCCTTGGCCGCGATGGGCTGGCAGGCCAAAGTGCACCGGTTCCCGAATCCGAACGATCGCAATCACGTCGCCTCCCTCGAGCTGCACCGGCAAGTGCCCGGAGAGCTCGACGTCACCCTGGCCGCGGCCATCACCCGGCGGCGCACCGACCGCCGCAACTACGGTTCCTGGCCGGTGCCCGTCGGCGATATCGCTCTGATGGGTGCGCGCGCCGCCCGCGCCGGGGTGATGCTGCGCCAGATCGAACTACTGCCCCAGCTCAACGCGATCGTGGCTGAGTCGGTCGCCAGGCATAACACCGACACCGACTACCTCACCGAGCTCAACGCGTGGAGCGGGCGGCACGGTTCGGTGGCCGGGGTACCTGCCCGCAACGCCCCGGCGGTCGATGCCCGCGCCGCGATTCCCGCGCGGGCCTTCGCCGGACCCGCGCTCAAACAACCGGCGTTGACGTCGCCGGCCGAGGACAACGGCGTGATGGTGGCCCTGGGCACCGAGACCGATGACGACCTGGCGCGGCTGCGCGCCGGGGAGGCCACCAGCCTGGTGCTGCTGTCCGCGACCGCGATGGGCCTGGCGACCTGCCCGGTGACCGAACCGCTCGAGATCCCCGAGACCCGCGACGCGGTGCGGGCCGACGTGTTCGGTACCAGCGGGCACCCGCAGATGCTGTTGCGGCTCGGCTGGGCGGCAATCAATGCCGACCCGCTGCCGGCCACCCCGCGCCGCCCGCTGCCCGACGTGGCCGACTGGCTCAATGACGGTGCGTTCATCGTCGGTGCTGACGTGGTGAGTAAGGCCGGGTAGCGCCGCGGTATGGACACCATCGTTCCCGGTCCCCGCGGGTGGTTCTGGCGGCTGTTCGCCCGCAATGACCTGGTACGCAGAAGTGACCGCATCGAATCGGTGGTGTCGATCCTCGCTGTCGTCGTCGTGCTGCTGGCCCTACCGGTCGCCGGGGCGATCGGCACCGCCGTCCACGCCAGCCGTAGCGCGGTGTACCAGGAGCAGGTACGGACCCGGCACACCGTGGCGGCGAGGGTGCTCGCCGACAGCACCTCGTCGGTTCGGCCCTACGCCGCCTCCTTCGATGTCCACGCCCGCTGGCGCGACCGCGGCCGTGCGCACGAAGGTGTGTTCGGCTTGGATCGCCCTGCCAGTACCGGTGAGCAGCTGACGATCTGGGTCGACGAGGCGGGCGACTATGCCGGTCCGCCGACGCCGCACCGGCGGGCAGTCAGCGATGCCGTGGTAGCCGGTGTCGTCCTGTGGCTGTCGGTGGTGACCGTGGTTGCCGCCCTGACCGGGCTGGTGCGCTTCCGCATCGAGCGGCGCAGGCATGCCCAGTGGGACCGCGAACTGCGCGGCCTGGTCGGTGACGGCGGCGGGCGCACCAGCACCGACCACTGAACTCAGGTGAAGCGCAACGTCGTTCCCGGTGTGAGCGTCTGCACCTGACCGCGGCATTCGATCTCGATCGCGGGATGGTCGGCGGGGTCGACACTGACCTCGGCGCTTCGGCCGTGGATCGTCAGGTGCAGTCGGTAACCGCGGTAGAAGATCGGTAGACGAAGCGCGCCAAGGCTTTCCGGCCACATCGGGCTCAGGATCAACCGGTCGGCGCGGGTCTCCAGCCCGGTGAAGCACCGCTGCAGCAGGTCGATGCTTCCGGCCATGGCGGCGACGTGGATTCCTTCGGCCGTGGTACCGCCCTGGATGTCGGCAACATCCGACATCAGCACCTGCTGGAAGTAGCGCATCGCGCGTTCGCGGTCACCGCGGGCCAGCACCCAGGCGTGCACCACACCGCTCAGCGTCGAACCGTGCGAGGTGCGGTGCAGGTAGTAGTCGACCGTCTTGGGAATCTGCTCGGGGGTGAGCCGGTAGCCCATGCGTGCAAACAAGTCCCGCAGTTCGTCGGAGGACAACAGGTAGAACAACATCAGCACGTCGGCCTGCTTGGAGGCGCGGTATCGGTTGACGCTGTCGTTCTGGGCCTCCAGGATGCGGTCGAGCCGCTGGATGTTGCCGTGGCGCTCGCGTAAGCCGTGCCAATCGAGTTCGGCCAGTTGGTCATAGCCCTGGAACTGACTGATGACGCCCTCATGGAACGGGACGTACATCCGCCGGCTGACCTCGTCCCAGCGGTCGAGTTCGCGGCCGTGGATGCCCATGGTCTCCATCAGGTCCAGACGGTCGCGCAGCGGCAGCGCATCCAGAGCATCGAGCGCACGCACGATCACCCATACCGCCATCACGTTGGTGTAGGCGTTGTTGTCGATACCGTCGTAGGGCCGGTCAGGGTAACCGGAATGGAACTCGTCGGGGCCGATCACCCCGCGAATGACGTAGCGGCCCAACGATTCGTCATACTCCGCGCGGCTCACCCAGAATCGGGCGATCTCGGCGAGCATCTCCGCACCGTTCTCGATCAGATACTCCAAGTCACCGGTGACCTGGTAGTACTGCCAGACGTTGAAGGCCACCGCGATACCGATGTGGTGGGCGCGGGCGCTGGCATCGGGATTCCAGTGCCCCGAGTTGGGATTGAGGTGCAGCTTCTGGCTCTCTTCGCGCCCGTCGCTGCCGGACTGCCAGGGGAACATCGCGCCGGCGTACCCGGCCTCCGCGGCGGCTCGACGGGCCTCGGGAAGCCGCCGGTAGCGGTAGCGCAGCAGCGAGCGGGTGATGGCGGGGTAGCGCAGGTTGAGCACCGGGAACACGAACAACTCGTCCCAGAAGATGTGACCGCGGTAGGCCTCGCCGTGCAGGCCACGTGCCGGAAGCCCCGCATCGAGGTCCACGGCCCGGTTGGGCACCGTCTGCAGCAGCTGCAGCAGGTGCAGACGCACTACCCGCATGGCGTCGGGATTGTCGTCGAAGGCGATGTCGAAACGCTCCCACAGGTGCGCCCATTCGCGGACGTGCCCGTCGCGCAGATCGCCGTAGCGGCCCAGCTGGCTCAGCAGCCGCTGCGCCGCTTCGCCCGGTTCGGAGATGGCATGGTCACGGCCGGTGAAGATCGTCGCCATCTTCTCCACGGTCACCGACTCGCCCGGTGACATCGACACCACCATGTCGTGACCGGTACGGCGCTCCTCGTCGATGAAGCGGCTGTCGACCCGCAGTGCCTCCTCGCCGCGCCACACGGTGGTGCGGGCGGCCACCGCGATCGGGATGCGGGACTGCACCGTCTCGCATACCAGCAGCACCGAGTCGGGGGACAGCTCGCGGGTGGTGGTGGCGACGAGATGGTCGTCGGAGAGATCCCGGTAGCGATCCACACCGGAGTTGCGCACATCACCGTCGATCAGGGACAGGAATTCGATTGTGCCTGACCAGTCTTCGGCCCAGACGGTGGTCTCCAGGGCGCAGGCGTGCGGCAAGTGCATGGCGGCGATACGTCGCTGCGCGACCCTACAGGTACGCCCGGCGGGGTCGCGGAACCGGAACTCCCGGTACAGCTCGGCCTGGCGCAGATCCATGTTCTGCCGGTACGACAGCAGGGTGGCCGAGTCGATGTCGAACCAGTCACCGCCATCGATGCGGAACTTCAGCGACAGCCAGTTCGGCAGATTGACCAGGCTCTCGTTCTCGATGCGAACCCCGGACACCTCGTCGGTCAGGCGGTTGTACAGGCCGGCCGAGTAGGTGCCCGGGTAGTGGAATGTGCCGGCGTCGGCCTCGGGCGCGCTGCCCCTGGTGGCGCGATACCCGTTGCCGACGGTGCACAGCGCCTCACGCAACCGCTCCTGCTCGGGGATGTACCCGCCGAAGGTGAATGACCAAGGGCTGGAGAGAATCTGACGGTCGACGTCGCATTGCTCGACCAGTCTCTCGACGAACTCGCGGACGTTCGCCGGGTCGTCGAGGGAGTATCGGGCGGCGGTGCAACGATTTCCGTCCTCGGAGTGACGCACCACGATGCCGATGCCGTCGTGCAGCACCGAGTCGAACGCATCCTCGTCGGTCAGGTCGTCACCGATGTAGATCGGCAGCAGTGGTTCCTGGCCGGCCACCTGGTCGACGATCCACTCCAGCGTCTTGCCCTTGTCCCAGTCCATGTTCGGTCGCAACTCGACGACCTTGCGGCCCGAAGTCACCTTCAGGCCGTGCCGGACACCGGCGCTGTGTACCGCGGCGGTGGCCACCGCCTCGGCGTCGGCGCCGCCGTTGCGGTAGTGCACCGCCACGGCGAACCGCTTGTGCTCCACGAAAACCCCGGTGACGTCCGCCAGTTCGGCCCGCAGTTCGTCGGCGGCACGGGCGAGCAGCGGTGCGGCCGCCGCGGCGGTCCCGTTCTCGCGGTGCACCCCGTCGGGGCCCACCATCTCGAAGCCGTGACTGCCGGCGTACCACAGGCCCGGGATGCCGATCCGGTCGCGGATGTCGTCGAGCCCGCGCCCGGAGAGCACCGCGACGGGGTACAGCGCGGCCAGCGACTGCAGTGCCTTGTCGGCGCCGGGAACCAGCGTGGCCGCGCCCGGATCGTCGACGATGTCCGACAGGGTGCCGTCGAAGTCGAAGAACAGTGCGGGGCGGCGGGCCGCCACCACACCGGCGATCTGGCCGAAGGACAGCAGCGCGTCGGGCAGTGCCGTCATCCGCCGGTCGATGGCCCGCACCGTGACATCGGCCAGATCACCGATCACCGTGTCGGCGCCGTTGCTCAGCAGATTCTGGGCGGCCTCGCCGCTGCGGTCGACGCCGATCACGAGCCCGAACCCGCCAGCGCGCCCCGCCGCCACCCCGGCCTCGGCGTCCTCGACGACCACGCACCGCCCAGGCCTGGCGCCCAGCCGGCGGGCGGTCTCCAGCAGCATGGCCGGGTCGGGCTTGCCCGGTAGTCCCAGCCGCTCGGCGGTGATGCCGTCGACCCGGACCGCGAAATAGCTTCCGATGCCGGCGGCCTCCAGCACTCGCTCGCAGTTGCGGCTCGCCGAGTACACCGCCGTGCCCACCCCGAGTTCATCGAGGCGGCGCACCAGTGCCACCGTGGACTCGAATGTCGGAACGCCGTCGGCGATGCGGTCGAGGTAGAGCTTCTGCTTGCGATTGCCCAGCCCGCAGATGGTGTCGTCGCCCTCGTCGGCCGGTGAGCCCCAGGGCAACGTGATCGAGCGAGAAGCCAGAAAGTCCCGCACCCCGTCGTAACGCGGCTTACCGTCGATCCAGTGCCGATAATCGGTGGGGGTGAAGTCGTAGTCGCTGAAGAGTTCGGCCCAGGCTTGTTCATGCAGCGACGCCGTGTCGGTGATCACGCCGTCGAGGTCGAACAACACCGCGTCGTGGTAGCGCGGATCTATTGCCACCGGCAGGCCGATGTCCGCACTGTCGATGCCCATGGTTGCGACCCTGCCACACCCGCGCCCGTGCGATCAGGGCCTTGTGACCATCCGGTAGGGGACCAAGGCCTCATGATCACGGGGACCGGTAGATCTAGCGTCGTAGACAGTGCAGAAGAAGGAGAATGAAATGTCAACTCCGACAACTCATCGCGGAATTCTCGTCGGCGTCGACGGATCTCCGGAGTCCAAGGTCGCCGTGGATTGGGCCGCCCGCGACGCGGCGATGCACCGTGCGCCACTGAAATTGGTCCACATCCTCAACCCACCGGTGGTGATGACCTTCCCCGAGGTTCCGTTGCCGCCGGGATATCTGCAGTGGCAGGAGGAGTCCGGTCAGGAGATCCTCGACGCCGCGGTCAGGACGGCCGCCGAGGCCACCCGAGACCACCCGATCGAGATCACCAGCGAGATGGTGGCAGGCCCCACCGTGCCGACCCTGGTCGAGCAGACCAAGGACGTCGGGCTGGTGGTCGTCGGCTGCCGCGGCCGTGGCGCGCTGGCCCGCAGCCTGCTCGGCTCGGTCAGCACCGGACTGGCCCACCATGCGCACTGCCCGGTGGCGGTCATCCACGACGAGGACCCACTGATGTCCCACCCGTCGAAGGCGCCCGTGGTGGTGGGAATCGACGGATCGCCCGCCTCCGAGCTGGCCACCTCAATTGCGTTCGAGGAGGCCAGTTTCCGCGGAGTCGACGTGCTGGCCGTACACGCCTGGAGCGACACCGGTGTCTTCGAGTTCCCGGGGGTGGACTGGTCGACCATGCAGGCGCTCGGTGAGGAAACCCTCAGTGAGCGGCTGGCCGGATGGCAGGAGCGTTATCCCGACGTGCCGGTGCGCCGGGTCGTCGTCGCCGACCGGCCCGCACGACAGCTCATCGAGCAGTCCGAATCCGCGCAACTGGTGGTCGTCGGCAGCCACGGCCGCGGCGGGTTCGCGGGAATGCTGCTGGGTTCGGTCAGCACCGCGGTACTGCACGGCGTCCGGATGCCGGTGATCATCGCGCGCAGTTCCTAGCGGGCTCAGGGCAGCGGTGCGCTCCAGCGCAGCACCGTGCCGCCGTCCGGACCGGCACCGACGCTGAACTCGCCGCCGACATCGGCGGCCCGTCGCCGCAGATTCGTCAGCCCACTGGCGGTGACGTCGGCAGGCATGCCGCACCCGTCGTCGACCACCTCGATCTGCAACTCGTCCTCGACGCGCACCGTGACCGCCAGGGTCCGCGCGCCGGAGTGGCGTACCGCGTTGCTGACCGCCTCGCGGACCACCGCTTCGGCGTGGTCGGCCAGCTCGGCCTCGACCACCGACAGCGGGCCGACGTACTGCACCGTCGTTCGCGGTCCCGTGCCGGCGAACGCCCCGATCGCCTCGTCGAGGCGCTGGCGGAGCCGGGTCGTCCCCACCGCGCCGCCGTGCAGGTCGAAGATCGCCGTGCGGATCTCCTGGATCACGCCCTGCAATTCGTCGACGGCGTCGGTCAGCCGGTGTCGCACCTCAGCCGAGTTCGCGCGCGGAATGGTGCCCTGCATCGTCAGCCCGAGCGCGAACAACCGCTGGATGACGTGGTCGTGCAGGTCGCGGGCGATGCGGTCACGATCGGAGAGCACGTCGAGTTCGCGCAGGTGTCGCTGTGTGCTGGCCAGCTGCCAGGCCAGCGTGGCCTGATCGGCGAACGCCGCCATCATGTCGCGCTGCTCGTCGGTGAACCGCCGTGCGCCGCGGCGGCGCAGGATCACCAGAACGCCGGCCACGGTCTCGGTGGTGCGCAGCGGCAGCACGAGAGCCGGGCCCGCTTCCGGCATGACGGAAAGCGCGTCGTCGAAGGCATCGAGGTGGCGGGCAGCGCGTCCGGCGAAGGCGGCGCCGATCACGGTGCCGGCCAACGGGATTGGGTCGGCGCGCCCCGCGGGGACCACTGCCCCGGCGGTCTCGACGATGAGGAGTTCGGTGACCATCGAGATCGGCAGCTCGCTGTCGGCGGGGACGGCGACCAGAACCGCGTCGGCTGCGGTCAATTCGAGCGCCTGGTCGGCGATCAGCCGGAACACCTGCGCCGGGTCGGCGCCGCCCAGGAGTTGGGTGCCGATATCTCGGGTCGCCTCGATCCAGGACTGGCGCACCCGGGACTCCTCGTAGAGCCGGGCATTCGAGATCGCAATGCCCGCCGCGGCGGCCAGCGCCTCGACCAGAACCTCGTCGTCCTCGCTGAACGGCTGCCCGTCGGCCTTCTCGGTCAGATAAAGATTGCCGAACACCTCGTCGCGAATGCGCACCGGCACGCCCAGGAAGGTCCGCATCGGCGGGTGGTTCGGCGGAAAGCCGACCGAGGCCGGGTGCTGAAGGATGTTGTCCAGCCGAATGGGCTTGGGCTCGTCGATGAGATGGCCCAGTACGCCACGGCCCTCGGGCAGCGGGCCGATCCTCTTGCGGGTCTGCGCGTCGATGCCGTCGTAGATGAACTCCACCAGCTCGTGGTCCTGACCGCGGACGCCGAGAGCGCCATAGCGGGCATCGACCAAGTCGATCGCGGTCTCCACGATGGTTTTCAAGGTGAGGTCGAGCTCGAGGCCGGAGGTCACCATCAGCATGGCTTCGACGAGTCCGTCGAGCCGGTCGCGGCCCCGGACGATCTGCTCGACCCGGTCCTGGACCTCGACCAGCAGCTCTCGAAGCCGCAGCTGGGACAGGGTGTCACGCACCGGCGGTGTAGCCGTGCGATCCCCCTCCGAGCCGACATTGTCGGTCACAACAACTATCGTGCCAGATTGTTACTGGCGGGTTCAGTCTTCGGTGTGATGGCCTTGGTCGAGCTTGGAGACGAACACCGCGGCCTGTGTGCGCCGCTCCATTCCCAGCTTGGCCAGCAGCCGCGACACATAGTTCTTGACGGTCTTCTCGGCGAGGAACATCCGGGCGGCGATCTGCTTGTTGGTCAGGCCCTCACCGAGCAGGCCCAGCAGCACCCGCTCCTGTTCGGTCAGCCCGGACAGCGGGTCGGAGCGTTCGGCCGCACCGCGCAGCTTGGCCATCAGCGCGGCGGCCGCGCGGTTGTCCAGCAGCGAACGTCCGGCCCCGACGTCCTTGATCGCCTTGGCCAACTCCATACCTTTGATGTCCTTGACCACATAGCCGCTGGCCCCGGCCAGGATGGCATCGAGCATCGCCTCGTCGGAGGTGAAGGACGTCAGCATCAGGCAGCGCAGGTCGGGCATCTTGGACAGCAGGTCACGGCACAGTTCGATGCCGTTGCCGTCGGGCAGTCGCACGTCGAGTACGGCCACGTCGGGTCGCAGTGCCGGGATCTGGGCCAGCGCCTGCGACACCGAACCGGCCTCGCCGATGACGTCCAGTTCAGGGTCGGCGCCGAGCAGGTCGATCAGACCACGGCGGACCACTTCGTGGTCGTCGACGAGAAACACCTTGACCATGGTGTGCCTTCCGGATCGGCAACAGGGCGCGGCACCGGTGCCGCACCCCCTACGGCAACGATATCCGCAGATAGGCCCGGATTGTCACAACAAGCGTTGCCGATCGGCGACCAGTACCGAGCAATCGGTGTTGTGCAGGGCCGCCGAGCCCGTCGGGCCGAGCAGTTCCTCGATGCTCTCCGCATTGCGGGCACCGACCACCACAAGCTGAATGTCGGGGCCGTGCTTGGCCAGATAGTTCAGCACGCTGCCGTGCACGGCCACCGGCTTGACGTCCAGATCGGGGTAGCGATGCTTCCAGCGGGAGATCCGCCGGTCCAGTTGGGCGCGCACCATCCGATTGCCGTCGGCCACCGCGTGGGTGTCGTGCACGTCGGTGTAGCGCGACTGCCACGAGCCGAGCACCCGCAGTGCGGCGCCGCGCAGCCGTGCCTCCTCCACAGCGCACGCCAGCACCGCCGCACTGTCCGGTGATTCGTCGAGGTCGACGACGACCCAGCCGGGCTTTTCCGGTGCGGTGCGGTCGGAGCCGCGGACGATGGCCACGGGGCAATGTGCGGAGCTGACCAGCGAGACCGCGGTCGAACCGATCCGGTTGTGGTCGAAGTGTTTGATCCCGACCGCCCCCACGCAGATCATCGCCGCCGCCCTGGAGGCCTCGACCAGGGTGGCCGTCGGCCCGCCGTGCAAGATCTCGACCTCGATCTTGACCGGCCGCTCGGTGGCCTCGATCGCGTTGGCCGTGTGCTGTGCCGCTGATTGCGCGCCGGCAAGCAGGCGGGCGTCCTCGTCCGCGTCACCGTCGTGGGGGCTGATCACCGCGATCAAACGCAGTGGGATGTCACGGCTGACGGCCTCGTCGACGGCCCACAGTGCGGCCCGCACCGCTCCTCGCGATCCGTCGACGCCGACGACGACCGACGGGGCTGTAATGGCTTCGGGCATTTCTTGGGACTCCCCCCAGGGGTGGGACATCTATTGTGCCGACGTTATCGCTGTCGTGTGCCCACTCTGAGGGCAGAAAGTCCTCGGATTTCGCCTCGAACGTAACCTCACCCGCCGCTCAGCCGCTGACCAGTTCGATGTCGACGGGGTCGTCGCTCTGCTCGAACAGCCGCTCGGTGTCTTCCCGGGTGCACGGCGCCGTACCGGGAGTGAGCAGCATCGCGGCTCCGGCGGCGTTGCCGAGCCGGATCGCCTTGGTCAGTGGCCAGCCCCGGGTGAGCCCGACGGCGACCCCGGCCACCATCGCGTCACCGGCGCCGACGCCGCTGCCCGCAGGCACCTCGACCGGGGCGAACCGCTGCCCGCCGTGGCGCGTGGCCAGCAATGCGCCCTGGGCGCCGAGGGACACCAGCACATACTCGGCGCAGCCCTGCTCGATCAGTCCGCGGGCCGCCGCGAGCTGCTCGGCTTCGTCGGCCAATGCTCGCCCGACACACTCGCGCAGTTCGCGCAGGCTCGGCTTGAGCAGGAACACCCCGGACTTGACGTGGGTGAGCCCGCCGCCGGACGTGTCGAGGATGAACACCGCCCCGATGTCGGCGCACACGTTGGCCACCTGTTGGTAGAAGTCGGGCGGCACCCCGGGTGGCAGGCTGCCGCTGGCCACGACGATCGACGCCGATGCCGCCGCGCGGCGCACCCGCAGCAGGCATTCGGTCTGCTCGGCCAGAGTCAGCTCAGGCCCGGGCAGCACGAACCGGTACTGCTTGTCGGTGGATCGCTCGTTGACGGTGATGCTCTCCCGGGTCGACCCACCGATCGGGATCCGATGCACGGAGAGCCCCTCGGCAACCAGCAACCGGTCCACCATCTCGCCGGCCGGGCCGCCTGCGGGGAAGATCGCCGTGGTCGATGCGCCGAGCACATCGGCGACATGGGCGACGTTGATGCCACCCCCGCCCGGGTCGTAACGGGCGGCCGCGCAACGCAGTTTGTCGGTCGAGTGCACCACGTCGGTACTTGTGGTGATGTCGAGCGCCGGATTCATCGTCAGTGTGACGATGCGATGTCCGGTGACGGCAGGTTCGTTCAACGACAACCCTTTCGGCTCACAGACCGCTCGGATATGTCTCCGGGGTCTCCCCGGAGATCCAGATGCTGGTCGGTTCGAGTGGTTCCAGTGCACGTGTGTGGTCGATGTGGATCATGGCGTCGAATTGGTCCGACGGGCGGACGTGGAAGTAATGACTCTGACGTTCGGTCTCCGGCAGATAGATCACCCCGATCGCGCGGGCGAGGCGGACCGTGTCCAGTGCCGCGGCGGCAGGGGAGCGGTCGTGCATCGGCAGGACGAACGACGGCCGCTGCGCCTCATGAAGGAGTTCTTCGATACTTCCGGCCAGCGCCGGGCGCACCACCTTGCGCTCGGCGATACCGCCCCAGTCGCCGGCGGCGGTGACCGTACCGCTGTAGGTGGACAACCCGATCAGGCGGCAGTCCTTACCGTAGTGCTCTCGGGCCAACTGGCCGACCGTCAGCTGGCCGTCTGCGGAGACCTCGGTGGCGCGGGCGTCGCCGACGTGAGAGTTGTGCGCCCACACCACGATCCGGGCCGGTTGTCCTGCGCCGTGCGCGTCGAGATGGGCCAGCAGTGCGTTGAGGGTCTGGCTCATGTGCTTGTCGCGCAGGTTCCACGACGTGACCCGGCCGCCGAACATGCCGCGGTAGTAGGCCTCGGCGTTGCGGACGGTCTGCGCGTTCTGCTGTGCGTAGAACAGCTCGTCTTGCGCCAGCGGCCCGTCGGAACTGAGGTATTCCACGGTGTTTCGCTGTAGTTCCACCAACTGCTCGACAGCCTGTCGTTCGCAGTTCGGTCCGGCCCCGAAGGCCGCGGCATAACCGTAGGCCTGGCCGTCATTGCCCGAGGAGTGGTCGAAGCAGGCATACCGGGTCCTGGCCCGCTCGGCGGCCTTCGGGTCGACGGTGTCGAGGTAGGCGATGACCTCCTGCATCGAGCGGTGCAGGCTGTAGAGGTCCAGCCCGTAGAAGCCGGTCTGGCGCCTGTCGTCGGCGGCGCACCGGCCGTTGTGCCAGCGCAGCCATCCGACGAAGTCGCGTACCACGGTGTTGCGCCACATCCAGGCCGGGAAGCGCTGGAAGCCCCGCAACGCCTCCTCGGGCGTCCGGTCCTCGCCCAGGCCGCGGACATAACGGTTGACCCGGTAGGCGTCCGGCCAATCCGCCTCGGCGGCAACGGCATTGAAGCCCTTCTCGGCGATCAGCCACTTGGTGATCTCGGCGCGGGCCTCATAGAACTCGTGGGTACCGTGTGAACTCTCGCCGATCAGCACCACCCGGGCGTCACCGATCAGGTCGTCGAGCACGTCGGCCGGCGGCACACCGCCCGGTGCGTCGATCGCGGCGTGGGCCACCAGCTCGGCCGGACTCGGCGCGGCCAGCGGCATCGCGACGCCCGTCGTGGGGCGCGACAGCAGGTCGCGGACCTCGTCGTCGGAGACCTGGGTGAAGTCCCAGAACGACTCACCGACGGCCAGAAACGGTGTCGGCATCGACGCGCACACCATGTCGTCGACGATGCCGGCGAACTCCCGGCAGGTGGACTCCGGTGCGGCGGGCACCGCGACGACGATCTCGGCGGGCTCGGACTCGCGCAGCGCCTGCACCGCGGCCAGCATGCTCGACCCGGTGGCCAGACCGTCGTCGACGAGGATGACCGTCTTGCCGGCGACCTGTATCGGTGGCCGGCCCTGCCGGTACGCCGCTTCACGGCGGGTCAGTTCGCGGCCCTCGCGTTCGGCGATCTCGCGTAACTGCTCCGGGCTGACCTGCAGGCCCCGCAGCACGTCGTCGTTGACGACCACGCGACCGCCACTGGCCAGCGCTCCGACGGCGAACTCCTCGTGCCCGGGTGCGCCGAGCTTGCGCACGATGAACGCATCCAGCGGTACGCCCAGCGAACGGGCCACTTCGTAGGCGACCGGAACACCGCCGCGGGCCAAGCCGAGCACCACCACATCCGGACGGCCCCGGTAGGCCTGCAGCAATCCAGCCAGCACCTGACCGGCCTCATGCCGGTCCTTGAACACCCGCCGCGGTCGGTGGCGGCGGATTCCCGTGGACCGTGTCATATCGCCCCCTTGCTACCCCTCGATCCGACCACCTGCGATCACTGGCCGGTAGGGACCGAAGTCCTCGGTTGAGGGCTGGCTAGCCGCGGACCTCGAGCACGTCGGCCAGCGGACGGCGCGGTGTGGCCGGCGGTACCGAGGCGATCGAGGGCACCAGTCCCACCCGGATCAGCAGCTGCGGGTCGTAGCCGCCACCGATGAGGGCGCGGATGATGCTGCGGCTGGCATCGAGTTCGGTCATGTGGCTCAACGTGCATGTGGCCAGCCCGGCCAGGGTGGCTTCCAAGAGGACGTCGGAGAGCACCTCGCCACAGCCCAGCGCGTCGCGGCGGGTGTCGCCGTATGTCGACAGCACCAGGATGGTGGATCGGTCGTGGTCGACTTCCGGCCTGCGGTCGGGATGCTCGCCCGCGGGGAACACGCGGGCAATGTCGACGCGATCCCGCTCGGACGCCGACACTAACGTGCTGTAGGGCACTCCGTCGGATACTTCGTAAGGTGCTGTCCACCATTGCAATTCGGCGTGATAGCTACTGTCGTAGCGGCGCAGCGACTCGGTCAGCCGGGACGCCTCGGCTAAATCGGCGCGCGCGGCTGCCGGAAGGACATGCAGCACCGCCTTGTCGGAATCGATGGTGCTGCGCAGCACTGGTTCGAAAGCTGCCCAGTTCGGCGGCGGCGCGAACGGCAGCCGGTCGGTGTGCCGGTCGAGGATCGCATCGGCACGGGCCCGGTGGGCATCGGTGACGAGTTCGGCCGCGGCAAAGGAGACGGTGGCCAGGTGGTCGAGGTCGTTGGGGTTCGGGAACCGGTCGACCACGGCGATGGCACCGACGGCCGCGGCGGCCACCCGCAGGTGGTCCAGGACCGCACCGCAGCTGATGATGGCCTCCCGGCCCGAGACATCGGTGGCGTGCGGTACCCGGTGCGGCTCGACGAACAACCTGAGTTCGGGGCCCTCGGCCACCCAGTGCCACGGTTGGCTGTTGTGCACCGAGGGCGCACGGCACGCCAACCCCACCACGTTCGCCACTACCTGGGGATCGAGCGCTGATCTCGCCACGGCCAACACCGCCTTCTGTTCTCCTCTCAACGATAGGTCGCTGCTGTCCTCGCGAAAGGGGCCCTAAGTCATCGGTTTTGCGGGCCGAGCGGCGAGGGTCTTTGGACTCTGGGCGGATCGGGCCGCTCGGGTGAGGATCGTGGTATGGGATCGGTACCGACGAACTCCGCCGCACCTGGACCCTCCGACGGCGAGGTGCGCCCGCGGGTCGCCGAGACCCACACCGGTCTGGTCTTCCTGGTCGGCGACCGCGCCTACAAGGTCAAGAAGCCAGTCGTCACCGACTTTCTCGACTTCTCCACCCTCGACCGCCGCGAGAACGCCTGCGCGCGCGAGTTGGCCCTGAACTGCAGGCTGGCCCCGAACAGCTATCTGGGCCTCGCCCACTTCGCCTCGCCGGGCGGCATGCCCGAGCCGGTCATCGTGATGCACCGGCACCCCGACGAGACGCGGCTGGCCACCCTGGTGCGCAGCGGTCAACCCGTCACCGAGCAGCTGACAGCGGTGGCGCTGGTGCTGTCCCGCTTTCACGAGAGCACCGTGCGCGGTCGCGACGTCGACGCCATGGCCCGCGTGGATGCCGTCACCGCGCGCTGGCAGGAGAACCTCGGTGAGCTCGAGCGCTACGCCGACGGGCTGGTGCCCGGGGTTGACCCGGATGTGGTGGCCGAAATCCGGCGACTGGCAATCGACTTCATCGCAGGACGCTCGGTGCTGTTCGCCGCGCGCATCGCAGCGCGGCGGATCGTCGACGGCCACGCCGACCTGCTCGCCGACGACATCTTCTGCCTCGAGGGCGGCCCGGAACTGCTGGATTGCCTGGACTTCGATGACCAGCTGCGCTACGTCGACGCCATCGACGACGCCGCGTTCCTGGCGATGGACCTGGAGTTCCTGGGCCGGCCCGAACTCGGTGAGTACTTCCTGCAGTCCTATGCCCGGACGGCCGACGACGACGCACCGGCCTCGCTGCGCGACTTCTACATCGCCTACCGCGCGGTGGTGCGCGCCAAGGTGGATTGCGTCTGCCACGGCCAGGGTGTGGCCGGTGCGGCCGCCGATGCCGTGCGCCACCTCGAGATCGCCCGGGATCGGTTGCGGTCCGGCGCGGTCCGTGTGGTCATGGTCGGCGGCGCCCCCGGGACCGGCAAGACAACGCTGGCGCGTGCGCTGGCCGAAAGCATTGGCGCCCTGGTTGTCTCGACGGACGACGTGCGTGCCGACCTCGTTCGGCGCGGTGAACTCACCGGTGACCCGGGAACCCTCGACGAAGGCCTGTACACCCGGGCGAACGTCGACGCCGTCTACGAAGGCGTGCTGCGCCGCGCCCATCTGGGCCTCTGTGAGGGCCGCACCGTCATCGTCGACGGCACCTGGCTTGACCCGGCCCACCGGGACAGGGCCCGGCAGGTGGCACAGGAGGCTGCCGCGAGACTGGTCGAGATCGCCTGTGTCGCCTCGTCGGAGGCGGCTACCCAGCGCATCCAGGCCCGCACCGAGACCACCTCACAGGTAACACCCGAGATCGCCACCGCGCTGGCCGAACGGGCCGACCAGACATGGCCCGGTGCCCACCGAATCGACACCACCCGGCCGCTGGCCGAATCCGTTGCCGAGGCGCAGGAGACCTGCCGCCAGACCGTTTGAGAAGTCCGATCATTGGAGGAACCCGATGCCGAGTCGCTACGTCGAAGACATTGCCGATCTGGGGATGCCCGATGCCGAGGAAGCCGGCGGTAAGGGCGCGAACATGGGGGAGATGGTGGCCGCCGGGCTGCCGGTGCCACCTGGATTCGTGGTCCTGCGCGACAGCTTCCTGGAATCCATGGCGACCGCCGGGGTGGCCGACGATCTCAACATCGCCCACCGCGAGGCAATGCTGCGGGCCGGTGACCCGACGACGTTCGACGACTTGTGCCAGCGGATGCAGGCGCTGGTGCTCAAGGCCGGCATACCCGACTCGGTACGAGACAGGATCGTGGCCGCCTATCGCAAGATGGGAGCCAATGTCAATGTCGCCGTGCGATCTTCGGCCACCGGCGAGGACGGGGCCGACGCGTCGTTCGCCGGGATGAATGCGACGTTCACCAACATCTCCGGTGAGCACGAGTTGATCGACGCGGTGCAGCGGTGCTGGGCATCACTGTTCGGTGCTCGCGTGGTCGCGTACCGCGCGAGCCGGGGCTTCTCCGCCGACCCGGCGATGGCGGTGGTCGTCCAGCAGATGATCGCCTCGGAGCGTTCCGGGGTGGCGTTCACCGCCGACCCCACCACCGACGCCACCGACCGGGTGGTCGTGGAGGGCGCGTTCGGCCAGGGCGAGGTGGTGGTGTCCGGTTCGGTCGAGCCTGACACGTATGTGGTGTCCAAGGAGACCGGCGAAATCCTGTCCCGGCGAATCGGTTACAAGCAGTTCAAGATCGTGCGCGGGGCCGACGGCACCGATCAGAACGTCGACCTCAGCGAGGCTGAGGCACTGGCCCAGGTGCTCGAGGACGACGAGGTGCGCACCATTGCCGACATCGCCGTCCGCAGCGAACGCCACGCCGGTTGCCCGCAGGACACCGAGTGGGCCATCGCCGGCGGGAAGACCTGGATCGTGCAGACCCGTCCGATCACCACGTTGCACCGTGTGGGCAAGCCGGTCCCGGAAACCCACGAGGTGCTGTTGCAGGGCCTGCCCGCCGTCCCCGGCGAGGCTTCCGGTGTCGTGCGCGTCCTGGCCGACGTCAAGGACGGTGGCCGTCTGCAGGACGGTGAGGTGCTCGTCGCTCAGATGACCAACCCGGACTGGCTGCCCACCATGCGCCGGGCGTCGGCGCTGGTGACCGACACCGGCGGCATGACCTGCCACGCGGCCATCGTCGCCCGTGAACTCGGGGTGCCCTGCATTGTCGGTGCCCGCACCGCGACCAAGGATCTCAAGGACGGCATCGTGGTCACCGTCGATGGCACTCACGGCCGGGTGCTGGCGGGGCGGGTCCAGAAGGACAACGTCGGCGGTGCGCAGACCGCGCCGGTGGCGGCCGCGGCAGCACCTGCCGTCGAGGTCACCGCCACCAAGATTTACGTCAACGTGGCGATGCCGGACAAGGCCGAGCAGGCCGCCGAGCTCGACGTCGACGGTGTCGGCCTGCTGCGCGCGGAGTTGATCCTCGAAGACGCGTTGCGCAATCGGCACCCCCGCGACCTGATCGACAACGGCGAGCAGGACAGCCTGGTCGACTCACTGGCCACCGCGGTCGGGCGCGTCGCGTCCGCGTTCGCACCGCGCCCGGTGGTGTACCGGGCGTCGGACTTCCGCACCAACGAGTTCCGCAACCTGCAGGGCGGACAGAAGTACGAGCCCGAAGAGCACAACCCGATGATCGGATACCGGGGCTGCTACCGATACGTCAGCAACCCCGACCTGTTCGACCTCGAACTCAAGGCGTTGGCGCGGGTCCGTGAACAGAATCCCAACCTGCACTTGATGATTCCATTCGTGCGCACCAAGTGGGAGCTGGAGCGCTGCCTCGAGCTGGTCGACGCCAGCCCGCTGGGCCGCCAGCGCGGCCTGCACCGGTGGGTGATGGCCGAGGTGCCCTCGGTGGTGTACTGGCTGCCCGAATACGTCGGCATGGGTATCGACGGGGTGTCGATCGGCAGCAATGATCTGACCCAGCTGATGCTCGGGGTGGACCGCGATTCCGATCTGTGCGCCGAACTCTACGACGAGTCCGACGGCGCCGTCCTGGACGCCATCGGCCAGATCATCACCACCGCGCGGCGTCTGGGTGTCACCGCGTCACTGTGCGGCCAGGCTCCCTCGAGCAGGCCCGACTTCGCCGAACACCTTGTGCGCATGGGCATCACGTCGATCTCGGTGACCCCCGACGTGGCGCAGCACACCCGGCGCAACGTGGCGGCCGCCGAGCGCCGGCTGCTACTGGAATCGGCGCGGTCCCATGACGGTGATCGCAGGTGAACCTGCGCTGACCGGCCGGGTGTGGTCAGCCGTTGGACAGCAGCCGCAGGCCGCCTTTGCCTTTCGGGCGGCCCCGGGGGGCGGCCAACCGGACTAGCCGTTCGATGCCGCGTTCGATGCCGCCGGCGAGTTCGTCGATGTCGGGGGCCGCGTCGAAATCGACGAGCAGCCCGAACGCCAGTTCGTCGGCGTAGCTGAAGATGGCGATGCCGGTGCGGAACCCGGCCGCGATCGGCGGTATCGGCAACAGCCGAATCACCTTGTGGCCCATCAACGTCAGCGGTGTGCGCGGCCCGGGCACATTGGTCACCACCGTCACGACGGAGCGTTGGGGCAGCCGGGAGAGTAGGCGCACCGTCCACGCCGTCACCGGGAACGGCACCAGGTTGCTCGCCCACATCAGCAGACTGCCGGCCTGACGCTGGCCGCTGGACTTGGCCGCAGTCAGGCGGGCGTGCACCGTGCGGAGTCGCTTCAGCGGATCGGCCATGTCGACCGGCAGCAGTGGCAGCATCAGCGACACCCGGTTGTCGGAGACGTCCATCGCGTCGGCGCCGCGCACCGACACCGGCACCAGGGTGCGCAGCGAGTCCGCGTGCGGCTGCAGACCGCGTCGCAACAGTGCGGTTCGATAGCTGTCGGCGACGGCCGCCAGTGCGACGTCATTGATGGTGACCCCGAAGGTGTGGGCGATCCGCTCGACATCGTGGATCGATACCGTGGCCGAACCGTAGCGGCGCAGGTCGCCCACCGGGCCGTTGAACGACGACCGCGACGCGGGCTGCAGCAGTCCGGCGGCCAGCCCGGCGGCGCCCGTGGCCGCCCGCAGTGCCACCTTGCCGACGCCGCGGCTCAGTGCGATCGAATCCTGAATCCAGTCAACGGGATTGAGGCTCGGTGTCGGTAGTGAGGGCCGGCGGGCCGGATGCTGGGCGGCCCCGATGGAGCTGGCGAAGCTAGCCACACCGGTGTCGTCGCACAGGCCGATGAGCAGGTTCGACGCAGCGATGCCGTCGGCCAGCGCGTGGTGCACCTTGACCAGCAGCGCCCAGCGGTTCTGTGCCAGTCCTTCGATCACCCAGCATTCCCACAGCGGACGATGCCGGTCCAGCCGTCGCTCCATGATGGTGGCGATCTCGGCGTGCAACGCCGCGTCGTCGCCCGGGGCAGGTAGCGCGGTGCGGCGCACGTGGCGGCTCAGGTCGAAGGTCGGGTCGTCAACCCACTCCGGTGCGACGAGATCGAACGGGTGGGTCCGCAGCACCTGGCTGCTCCGCGGGTCGGACAGGCATCGCGCCCCGATGGTGTGGAGCAGCTCCTCGAACTCCGGGACGGGTCCGGCCAGGATGGCGGCGCCTCCGATGGCCAGGCTGACGTGTTCGTCGGCGTCTTCCAGTTGCAGGAATCCCGCGTCCAGCGTCGTCAAGTGGTGCGTCATCGCCGGCCTTCCGTCTGCCCTCATTCCAGTGTGGGGCTATCGGCTGCACCCGGGGCAGGGCCGGAAGTCCCTGGTCGGTGGGCTTATCGGCGGGGCGGGGCAAGGACCGCGGGTCAACCGGCGTGCCGCCGATACCGGTTGCGGTACTGACTCGGAGTCAAGCCGAACCATCGAAGACAGGCCCGGGTCAACACGCTCTGGTCCGCGTATCCCAGCTGGCGGGCAACGCTGCCGAGGGTGATGGTGTCGTCGCTCAGGTGCCGCGCTGCGGTGTCGCGCCGAAGTTCGTCGAGCACGTCGGCGAACGTCTTGCCCTCCGCTGCGAGCTGGCGTTGCAATGCTCTGGGATGGACGCTGAAATGACGCGCCACCGCCGCTATCCGTGGTGTCCCGAGCGGAAGCATCGCGCGTAGGACGTCGCTGACGCTCTGCACAGCGCTGAACGCGGGCTTCTCGGTGAGCATCGACAGATACCGCACCGCGGTGTCATGGACGAGGGCGTCGGAACTCGTCGGCCGCATCAGGTCGGCCGAGGTGAACACGAACCCCGGCACCGGCTGGCTGAAGAGCACCCGGCAGCCGAAGAAGCGTTCGTAGTCCGGCGACGGCGTCAACGGCGGATGCGGGATGTGCACCGTGCGGGGGGAGAAGTCCTGGCCCATGACGGCCTGCAGAACACGGAATGCGACGGTCAGTGAGCCCTCGATCGACTGATGCTGGGGATTCGCCGGATCCCTGACCACGTTGACCGCCAGGAATCGCAGGTCGGCGCGTGGACCGGGCATGAGCTCAAGAGAGATCCCATTGCTGTGCGCCGCCATGAACCTGCTCAGAACAGCGAGCCCGTCGGCCGCCGTTGTGGCCGACCGGGCGGCAACCACCAGCGGGCCGACGATCTCGGCCGCATGTCGATCCGCGAGCCGACGGCCGAAATCAGCCGTGTTGGTGGCAACCGCTGCGGACTCGATGGCGCCGACGACGCCGGCCGCAGGGAGCACGACGCCGGCGTCACCTGCATGGTCGGGGGAGATCCCGACGTCGCGCAGTAAGGACTCCGGGTCGCCGCCGAGTTGCCGCACGAGGCTCAGGTACCCGGTCAGAGACGCCCCTCGAATCACGTACATGGGGGAGACACTCAGCCGATGCCGTGGAGATGTCAAGGTATAAAGGCGCCATCGATTCTTGCCTGCGGACCACGGCGCGCGGGTATCGGACCGGCACTCTGTCTTGACCTGCGGTGACTTTTTCTTGTCTTCGCGGGACAAACGGCCACTCCATGCGCCGATTGCCCTGTCGCCGTAGCACTTTCGACTGCTAGCGTCGCCGCGATGAAACCTGACCATGATGTGCTGATCATCGGTGCGGGGTTCTCCGGAATCGGGGCTGCGATCGCGCTCGACAAGGCGGGCCTGCGTGACTACCGGATCCTCGAGGCCGCCGACGGTGTGGGTGGCACCTGGTACTGGAACACGTATCCCGGTATCGCGGTCGATATCCCGTCGTTCTCCTATCAGTTCTCCTTCGAGCAGAGTTCGCAATGGTCGCGCACCTACGCGCCGGGCCGCGAGCTTCGGGCCTACGCCGAGCACTGCGTCGACAAGTACGGGTTGCGTGCCAGGATTGCGCTCCAGACAGTCGTGCAGGCCGCGACGTTCGACGAGGACCACGACGTCTGGCGCGTCGAGACCGACTCCGGTGCGGTCCTCACCAGCCGGTTCCTGATCAACGGCAGTGGGATCCTGACCACGCCCAATCTGCCCGACATCGACGGCGTGGACTCGTTCGCCGGGGTGACCCTTCATACCGCGCGCTGGGATCACAGTCAGGATCTGGCAGGCAAACGGGTGGCAGTCATCGGAACCGGCGCGTCAGCGGTTCAACTGATTCCCGAGATCGCCCGTGTCGTCGACCAGCTCACCGTTTTCCAGCGCACCCCGATCTGGTGTTTCCCCAAAGCCGACCGGCCGCTCACGGCCCGCCAGCGGTGGGCCATGGGGATACCCGGCGTGAAGTCGGTCCAGCGCCTGATCAGCCAGGTGTACGTCGAACTCACCTTCCCGCTGGTGACCCACTACTTCACGGTCAACCCGACGGTCAAGCACATGGCGGAGGCGGGCAAGGCCTACCTGCGCCGCCAGGTCAAGGACCCGGTGGTCCGCGATCAGCTCACCCCGAGTTATGCCGTGGGGTGTAAGCGCCCGGCGTTCCACAACACCTATCTGTCGACATTCAACCGCGACAACGTCGAACTGGTCACCGAGCGCATCGACAAGATCACCGGCTCAGCAGTCGTCACCGCCGACGGCCGGTCCCGCGACATCGACGTGCTGGTCCTGGCCACCGGGTTCAAGGTTCTCGATCCCGATGAGTTGCCGACCTATCCCGTGATCGGGACCGGCGGCCGGTCGCTCGCGCAGTTCTGGAACACCAGCCGGCTACAGGCCTATGAGGGTGTCAGCGTGCCGGGCTTCCCCAACTTCTTCACGATTTTCGGGCCGTACGGTTTCGTCGGTTCGTCGTACTTCACGTTGATCGAAGCCCAGACCCACCACATCGTGCGGTGTCTGAAGCGGGCCCAGCGCAAGCGCTCGACCCGCGTCGAGGTGACCAGAGAAGCCAGCGACAGGTTCTTCGCCTCGATGCTGCGCAAGCGGCGCCGCCAGATCTTCTGGCAGGACAGCTGCAGACTTGCCAACAGCTACTACTTCGACAAACACGGCGACGTTCCACTGCGGCCCGCCAGCACCGTCGAGGTCTATTGGCACAGCCGACGATTTCCGTTGGGCGACTACCGATTCAGCGCCGAGGCGCGACAAACAGAAGGAATCCCATCATGACCGAGTCCGTCGTTGAGAGCAGCCAGGCACACCATGGCGCGACACCGCGCACTGCGCGCCGTCCCAGTGCAGCCCAGCTGTGGTTGGGAGCCGGTGCACTGACGCTCGGCGTCGGTGCTGCGTTGGCGGGCGGATCCGGCGTCGCGCACGCGGATACCGCCGGCAGCGACTCCCATTCCTCGTCGGCGAAAGCCGCCGGCTCGACGGGACGGGCCAGCAGCGCCCATGGGCGGGCGTCCGCACAGCACGCCACCGCGCACGCGGCCTCAGCCATCGGCTCGCCTCGCCGCCCAGCCCCCGCGGCCGGTGGTTCAACGGTGTCGAATTCAGCCAGTTCATCTGCGCCGCGGGCCCTTTCGGTCAGTAGCGCACCGGACGTGGCTGTCGCCCTGCTCGGGCACACGCTGATTCAGTCCGGCACCGCCACGGCCGTCGCAGGCGACTGGAGTATCGCCATCGCGATCGGGCCCAACAGCACCGCCTATGCCGTCGGTGGCATATTCAACGTCGCGTTGGCCGCAGGCAGTAACAGCACCGCCGGTGCTGGCGGCAAGGACGGTCTCGGCAATGACGGAGTCGGCAACTTCGACCTGGCGGTCAACATCGGCAACAACACCGGCAGCCTCAACGGTGCTGCCGCCACCCTCGGCAACTTCAACACGGCCATCGACATCGGCAACAACAGCGGTGTCCTGCTCGGCGCTTTGGGTTTCAGCGGAAACTTCAATACCGCGATCAACCTCGGTAGCAACACCGGTTCGGCCAGCGGGGCCGGCGCCTTCTACGGCAACGGCAACCTCGCCATCACGATCGGCAACAACACCAACAGCGGAACCTCCCAGCAGTTCGGCGGAGGAGCGCAGGCCGGCCAGGGTAACGGCAACGTCGCCGTCCAGCTGGGCAGTAACAACGGTGACGGTGCCGTGGCGCCTTACGGATATGGACCCATCGCAGGCGGAGCGAACGGAACCTCGGGCGACCACAATTTCGCCGCCGTTCTGGGCAACAACGGCACCGCCATCGCGGGGATCGGTTTCGACCGCGCCACCGCCGTCGTCATCGGCAACGGGCTCAGCGCGCTGGCGAATTTCGCGGACAGCCTCGGGATTCTGTCCTGGGCAAAGCTGTTCTAGGGGTTGACCCTGACACGAAAAGCCCGGGCTGCCGAGGAGTCGGTGTCTCGGTAGCCCGGGGCTGACTGGGATATCGACGCCGGGCCCGCGGGCGTTACCTCCGACGTTTCAGCCCCGGTCCGGCGGGTAGCCGAATCGAGGACTCAATCGAGTACTCAATGGAGGTGATCCCATGCCCAAGACGGCCAAGAGCGGCGACGCCAAGAAGAGCGAACTTCCGAGCACGTTGCAGAAATCCGACGCCAAGGCGCAGCGCACGTTCGCCAAAGCCCACGATTCTGCCGCCGAAGAGTACGGCGAGGGTGAACGCGCCCACCGGGTGGCGTACAGCGCGCTCAAACACAGCTATGAGAAGGTCGGCGACCACTGGGAGGCCAAGGAGGAGAAGGGGCCGTCGGATGATCGCGCGCGCAGCGGGGGACCGGATGCCACCGGCAAGACGGCGGGCGGCGTCAACGCCAACGCCAGCAAGAAGCACCTGCTGGACGTGGCACGCAGGCTCGACATCTCGGGACGGTCGTCGATGAGCAAGGACGAATTGGTCTCGGCCATCGAGAAGGCCAACCGGCGCGAAACCAGCCGCAACCGCTGACTAGCGACGGGTCGTCTGCTGTAGTTCGGAGTCGGTGAAAAACTCCAGCAGGTACTTGCTCTCTTCGATGTCGCCGATGGTGCGACGCGCTTTCTTGCGGGTGACCAGGATGCCGATCACGGCCACCGCCCACACCACGTACTGCACGCACCACGCCAACCGGAACGACTCGAACGAGTAGCCTCCCGTCGCGCCGATGATCAGGCCCATCGCCTGCATCACCAGCAGGGACGCAAGGAAGCCGCCGACGTTGACCGCACCCTGGGCGGTCCCCAGGGTGGGCTGGGGGTTGAAGGTGCGCGCAAAGTCGAAGCCGACCATCGAGCCCGGGCCGCCCACCGAGATCACCACGATCAGCACCACCAGCAGCCAGTGCGGGGTCGGTGAGGGCAATGCCAGCACGACGGTCCAGATCGCGGCGTTGGAGATGATGATGCCCAGCACCACCCGTGAGCGGCGGTGCGGATGCCGGCCGCTGAAGATGCCGATGACGATGCCGGACACGATGGCCGAAACCACCGATATGGTCAGCATCGTCCCGGCCGCACTGCGGGAAAGGCCCTGTGCCGCAGTGAGGTACGGCACACCCCACATGAGGGCGAAGACCGTGACGGAGAACTGGGTGCCCATGTGGGTGAAGAAGCCGAGTCGGGTCCCCGGCCGCATCCACACCGTTTTGACGCTGCGTAGCGTCTCGCGTAACCCGGTGACCTGCTTAGTGACTTCAACCCCGCTGGGGGCGTTGCGAACCAGCAGCACGGTGAGCACCAACGAGAAGACTCCGAGCGCGGCCACCGAGCTGTAGGCCGTCGTCCATCCCGACCCGACCAGCAGGCCGAGGAACGGCACGGCCGACAGCACCTGCCCGAGTTGGCCGGACAGGCCCGTCAACTGGGTGACCAGGGGAATCTGGCGCGGCGCAAACCAGTACGGGACAAGGCGCAGCACCGAGATGAAGGTGAACGCGTCACCGAGGCCGACGACGGCGCGTGCGGCGATCGCCGTGGGCAGCGATTCGGTGAAGGCCAGCGTCAACTGGCCGACCACCATCAGCGATGCGCCTGTCAGGATCATCACCTTGGAGCCGAAGCGGTCCAGTAACAGGCCTGCGGGGATCTGCGCGCCGGCATAGACGATCACCTGCAGCACGACGAACGTCGACAGAACGCCCGGGCTGGCCGAGAACCGGTGGGCGGCATCGAGGCCGGAGACACCCATGGTGGTCCGGTCCAGGACGGCCACGACGTAGGCCAGCAAGCCCGTCGACCACACCACCCAGGCCCGCACTGGATCCCTTGCCTCTCGTCCGCTCGCTACGGCTACTTCCCGCACCCATCATCGCGCGCCGATGCAAATCAATTCCCGCCGTGACCGGGGCGTACCCGGCCATCACGAGCCCACCGCTATTGGCTGAAACTGCACGTCCATGACAATTTCACAGCCAACGACATGGTATTTGTGCAGATGAGATGGTAGAAATAACGACTAATGTCGTACCGTCAAAACCCCGCCTCTTCTTTGCTCACATGACCGAGTATCGAATCGCTGATCTTGCGCGCGTGTCCGGAGTCACGTCGCGCAACATCCGCGCGTACCGCGAGCGAGGTCTGCTGGATCCGCCGCGCAGGCAGGGCCGGGAGGCCTACTACGACGACCGTCATCTCGCTCAGCTCGAGGTGATCAATCAGCTCCTGGCCAAGGGATTCACCTCGGCGCACATCACCACCTTCATCGACGGCATTCGCCAGGGCCAGGACCTCTCGGAGGTTCTCGGGGTACAGCCCGTCGAGGCCGCGGGTGAGGTGGCGCTCGATGCCCTCTCCACCGCCGCGAAGCGGGCGGTGCGCTACGGGCTGGGCCGGGTGGTCGACGGCCGAGTGGTGATCACCGATCCCGCGATCGCCCGCGCACTGGCGGCCGCCGACGACCCCGAATCGTGGCTGCGGGTGATGACCGAGGTGCTCGACACCACCGGCGAGGTCATCGACGATCTGGCGCTGCGTACCGTCGCGGTGCTGCGCAGCGGTGCGGTATCCGGCTCGGACCGCGACGGTATCGAGCACATCACCAAACGCGCCCTGCTCAGCCGTCTGCAGACGACGTTCGACGAGCACGTGACGCAGCAACTCTCGGAGTACGAAGCCTCCTAACCCCTACACCCGGGTCGTGGCGGGGTCGCCGCCGAATCGCTGGGCGAGCCATACCGGGATCACCGCGATCAGGGTCAGTGCTGCGGCGACGACATTGATCACCGGCGCCTGGTTGGGCCGGAACAGGTTGCCGAAGATCCAGATCGGCAGGGTCTGCACGGTGGGGCCCGCGGTGAAGGTCGTCACCACGATCTCGTCGAAGCTCAACGCGAAGGCCAGGATCGCACCGGCCACCAGGGCGCCCCGCATCATCGGGAATGTCACGTACCGGAACGTCTGCCACGTCGAGGCGCCGAGGTCGGCCGATGCGCTCTCCAGGCCGGTGCCCAGCCGCCGCAGCCGGGCCTGAGTGTTGTTGAACACGATGACGATGCAGAACGTCGCGTGTCCGATGATCACCGTCGCAAGCCCCAGAGTGATGCCCAGCACCGAGGTGAACGTGGCGTTCAGCGCGATGCCGGTGACGATGCCGGGCAGGGTGATCGGCAGTACCACAAGGAAACTGATCGTTTGCCTGCCGAAGAAGCTGTAGCGCTGCACCGCGAAGGCCGCCATCGTTCCCAGCACCAGCGCGATGGCCGTCGCGCACAGGCCGACGACCACCGAGTTGCCCAGTGAGTGCCACATGCCGCTGCTGGCCCAGGCGTCGGACCACCATTTCAGGGTGAAGCCGGTCGGCGGGAAGGCGAACGTCTTCGACGAGTTGAAGGCGTTGACCACCACCAGAACCAGTGGCGCATAGAGGAATACCAGAACCATCCAGGTCCAGCCACGCACCAGGCGGCGCATTGCACCCGACAGCATCAGACGTTCTCCAATGCGCCGGTGCGCCGCATGGCCAGCAGGTAGAGCACGATCGCGGTGAGCGGGATCAACGACAGCGCCGCGGCCAGCGGTTGATTGTTCGCGGTGACGAGCTGTCCGTAGATGATGTTGCCCAGCATCTGGGTCTTGCCGCCGACGATCGTCACGGCGATGTAGTCACCCATCGACAGCGAGAACGTGAAGATCGATCCGGCGGCGATGCCGGGGAAGACCAACGGCGCCACCACCGTTCGCAGCGTCGTGGTGTCCCGGGCGCCCAGATCCGAGCTGGCGTCGATCAGTGCGTTGGGTACCCGCTCGAATGCGGCGAACACCGGGATCACCATGTAGGGCAACCACAGATAGGCCAACGTCAGCGTCGTCGCGATCAGCCCGTAGCCCGGTGTATAGCCGGCCACCCAGTGCAGTGGGCCTTCCGGGGACAGCAGCATCCGCCAGGCGTACGCCTTGACCAGGTAGCTCGCCCACAACGGTGTGGTCACCGCGACCACCAACGCCAGCCGGACCCGCGGCGAGGCCACCTTGGCCATGTAGAGCGCCAGTGGGACGGCGAGCACGATACAGATGACGGTGACCGTTAGCGCGATACCGATCGTGCGCAGCGTGGCCGTGCGGAACACCGCGTCGGTGAGGACGCGCATGATGTTGTCACCGGTGTAGCTGCGCACCACCGCACCGGTGAAGGTGTCGGTGCTCCAGAAGGCCGAAAGAAGCAGGACCGCAAGCGAACCCAGGTAGGCGACGACCAGCCACCCCAGTGGCGGGACGAGGAGGAAGGCGAGGCGGATCCGCCGGCTCACCTCGTGGGTCAACCCTTGATCTGCTGCCACTTGTCGACCCACTCGCTGTAGGCCGTGCAGTTGTCGCCGCTGCCGTCCACGCACTGCTTCTGGGGGGTGGTCCAGTAGCTGATTCTCGCGGCGTAGGCGGCGTCGGTGGCGTGGTAGGTCTCGCAGAAGCTCTTGTCGCTGGTGAACTCGCAGGCCTTGGTCTGCGCCGGGGCCTCACCGAAGTATTCGGCGACCTGAGCGTTGATCTCCGGGGAGGTGATCCAGTCCATCCACTTGTACATGCAGGTCGGGTTCTTGGCCTTCGACGACACCATCCAGGTATCCGACCAGCCGGTGGACCCCTCCTTGGGCAGCACGGTGGCGATCTTGACCTTGTTGTCGCTGGTGAGCATGTTGGCGATCACCTGCCAGCTGGTGCCGATCACCGAGGTGCCGGACTCGAAGGCCTGCACCGCCTTGGTGTAGTCCGACCAGTACTCGCCGATGTTGGCGTGCTGCTCCTTGAGCAGGTCCACCGCCGCGTTGAGCTGATCTTCGGTCAGCGAGTACGGATCCTTGATCCCCAGTTCGGGTTTCGTCTTCGACAGATACAGCGCGGCGTCGGCGATGTAGATGGGGGAGTCATACGCGGTGACCTTGCCCTTCTGTTCGGAGCCGGGGAACACCGCGGCCCACGAATCGGGGGCGTTCTTGACCACGTCGGTGTTGTACATCAGCAGGTTGGCGCCCCAGCCGTGCGGGATGCCGTACATCTGGCCGTTCACGGCGTTCCACGGCTTGTCCTTGAGGAACGAGGAGATGGTGTCGTAGTTCGGCACCAGCTTGGTGTTGACGGGTGCGACATCACCGGCGTAGATCAGCCGCAGGGTGGCGTCGCCGGAGGCGGACACGCCGTCGTACTGGCCGGTGCGCATCAGCTGCACCATCTCGTCGGAGGTGTTGCCGATCTTGATGTTGACCTTGCAGCCGGTCTTCTCCTCGAACGGGTGCACCCAGTCGACCTTAGGGTCGTTGGAGCCGTCTTCGGCGTAACCGGGCCAGGCGACGAGATTCAGCTGACCCTCGCCATTGCCCAGTGCCGCAAGTGGTTCCATCTTGGGTGGTGCCGTCGAACTGCCACCACTGGAGTTGGTCGAACTCGAACAGCCGGCGACCAGTGCCGCGCAGGCGGCCAAGACGACGCCGATGCGGCGCGCGGTGGTTGACATGTGGGCTCCTTGTTATCGCTTGATCGGGCTATGTGGACTGAACGGACAGGGCTCGCACGGCGTTGTCGGGCCAGGCCAGTACCACCTGGGCGCCGCGGTTGATGTCGCTGGAGGCTTCCGCGGACAGCAGTGTCGCCGTCAGCCGGGCGCCCGCGGCGTCGGCGGCCACCCGGGTGATCGGGCCCGCATAGACGACCTCGGCGACTTCGGCTGGGGCGCTGCGCATTCCGGACGGAACTGCGTCGTGGGGTTGTAGCAGCAGGATGCGTTCGGGCCGGATGGCGAAGGTGCCCGGCCGGCCCAGGAGAGCCTCCGCGGTCGCCCCGGTGAACACATTGGAGGTGCCGACGAAGTCGGCGACGAACCGGTTGGCCGGATTCTCGTATACCTCCCGGGCGGCGCCGATCTGCTCGATCCGGCCGTTGTTGAACACCGCGAGCCGGTCGCACAACGTCAGCGCTTCGTCCTGGTCGTGGGTGACGATGACGAACGTGATGCCGACCTCGCGCTGAATTGCCTTGAGCTCCACCTGCATCTGCTCGCGCAGCTTGAGATCCAGTGCGCCAAGCGGTTCGTCGAGCAGGAGCACCTTGGGCCGGCCGACGAGTGCGCGGGCGAGTGCGACACGCTGCTGCTGGCCGCCCGACAACTGGGTGGGCTTACGGTCGCCGTACCCGGACAGCCGCACCATCTCCAGCGCGGCGCCGGTGCGGTCACGTCGTTCGGTCTTGTTGACGCCCTTGACCTTCAGCCCGTACTCGACGTTCTGCGCCACCGTCATGTGCGGGAACAACGCGTAGTCCTGGAAGACGGTGTTGGTGTCGCGCTTGGCCGGTGGCAGCGCGGTCACGTCGACTCCGCCGAGGTGGATCGTGCCCGCAGTGGGCTGCTCGAAGCCGGCGATCATGCGCAGCACCGTGGTCTTGCCGGAGCCGGACGGGCCGAGGATCGCGAACAGTTCGCCGTCACCGACGCTCAGGTCGGCGCCTTCGACCGCGGTGACGTCGCCGAATACCTTCCGCACCCCACGTAACTCGATCTGGGGAGAGGCAAGTGGCATGCAGGGATCGTACGGATAGCGTTGTCGGATCGCAGCCCCATTGCTCTTTTCGCCGGTGGTCATGCTGCTCGGCGACCGAAACCGCGACGTGATGCAGACGTGGCCAGTGGCGATAGTGAGGATATTGGGGCGGTTGTCGTAGTCTGGCGCTCGTGTTCGTGTCGCGCCGCGACGTGCTGAAAATCGCCGCCGTAACCCCGGCCGCGCTCGGTCTGGGAGCGCTGGCGTCGGCGCTCACGCCTGCGCCGGCCTCCGCTGAACCGCTGGGGGTGTTACTCGACTACGCCGCCGGTGTCATCAGCGCCGCCGATCTGAAGGCCTCCGGCGCCCTTGGCGCGATCCGTTACGTCTCCGACCGCCGACCCGGTGGCGACTGGATGCTGGGTAAGCCGATTCAGCTGCCCGAGGCGCGCGACCTCTATCAGGCGGGCCTGAAGATCGTGTCGAACTACCAGTACGGCAAGGCGGACACCGCGGATTGGCTCGGCGGCCAGGAGGCAGGTATCACCCATGCCAAGCGGGGCTGGCAGCTGCACACCGCGGCCGGCGGCCCTGTGGGTGCCCCGATCTACGTCTCGATCGACGACGACCCCACCCTGGATCAGTACAAGGAACAGGTCGTGCCCTATCTGCGCGCCTGGGAGTCGGTGATCGGCCACCAGCGGGTCGGTGTCTACGGGAACTCCAAGACCATCGACTGGGCGCTCCAGGACGGCATCGGCTCATGGTTCTGGCAGCACAACTGGGGCTCGCCCAAGGGGTACACCCATCCGGCTGCGCATCTGCACCAGGTCGAGATCGACAAGCGCAAGGTCGCCGGCATCGGCGTCGACGTCAACGATGTGCTGAAGCCGAGTTTCGGGCAATGGGACTGAGAAATTCGGCCAAACTTACCGACCGGTAAGGATTTGCCAGCAAACATCGCAACGCCATTTTGGTGAACGATTGTGGACTGAGTGACCGAGCAAGTGCTTGGCCGAGCGCTGACGTGCGCCGCGACTGACAGGAAATCCTTACATAACGATTCGATAACAATCGTGCCTTGATCAGGGAAGTTGTTCCTACTCCACCGTAACCACCCGCTTGCAGGACGTTTGTCCCGGTTCGTCTCGGCGGCACTTCGGCCCCGCGTTACCGACCGTGTGGTTACCCGTGCGTAGAACTCATCAGTAACCAAGTTGGGCGCAGAAATGGACCGTGTTCTTATGCCACTCTTAGTAGAGCCGGTATGTCCGCAGACCCCGCCCCGCGCAGGTCGGGGGAGCACGCCGGACACCGTGATTCGACGGGGAATCGCCAAGACACACCTTCGCAAGGCAGCGCAGGTCCCAAGACGCAGACATACGAAACGCAGCGCGAGACGCGACGACGAGCACCGAGGAGATTAGACAAGGTGACGATCCACGAACACGACAGGCTGTCCACTGGCGACGGATCACGACGCGGCGAGGCCAAGCAGACTCCCACCCACGCACTGGTCGACCGGCTCAGCGCCGGCGAGCCCTACGCCGTCGCGTTCGGTGGTCAGGGTGCCGCCTGGCTGGACACCCTCGAAGAGCTGGTGACCTCGGCAGGCATCGAATCCGAGCTGGCCACGCTGGCCGGTGAGGCTGAGCTGCTGCTGGAGCCGGTGGCCAGGGAATTGGTGGTCGTCCGCCCGATCGGCTTCGAGCCGCTGCGCTGGGTGCGCGCGCTGGCCGCCGAGGAGCCGGTTCCGTCGGCCAAGCAGCTGACCTCCGCCGCGGTGTCGGTGCCCGGCGTGCTGCTGACTCAGATCGCCGCTGTGCGTGCGCTGGCCCGCCAGGGCATGGACCTCGCCGCGACCCCGCCGGTGGCGGTGGCAGGCCACTCACAGGGTGTCCTGGCCGTCGAGGCACTCAAGGCCGGCGGCGCCAAGGATGTCCAGCTGCTGGCGCTGGCCCAGCTGATCGGAGCCGCGGGCACGCTGGTGGCCCGCCGCCGCGGCATTTCGGTCCTCGGTGACCGCCCGCCGATGGTGTCGGTCACCAATGCCGAGCCGGAACGCATCTACGAACTGCTCGAAGAGTTTGCTCAGGATGTCCGCACCGTGCTGCCCCCGGTGCTGTCGATCCGCAACGGACGGCGCTCGGTCGTCATCACCGGGACGCCCGAACAGCTGTCCCGTTTCGAGCTCTACTGCGAGCAGATCGCCGAGAACGAGGCCGCTGAGCGCAAGAACAAGCTGCGCGGCGGAGCTGTCTTCTCACCCGTGTTCGACCCGGTCGCGGTCGAGGTCGGCTTCCACACCCCGCGGCTGGCCGACGGCATCGACATCGTCGGCCGCTGGGCGCAGGCCGTGGGCCTGGACGTCGAGCTGGCCCGCGCCATGACCGAGGCGATTCTGGTCCAGCAGGTGGACTGGGTCGATGAGGTCGGCGCGCTCAACGACGCCGGCGCGCGCTGGATTCTCGACCTGGGTCCCGGCGACATCCTGACCCGGCTCACCGCCCCGGTGATCCGCGGTCTGGGCATCGGCATCGTGCCCGCCGCCACCCGCGGCGGCCAGCGCAACCTGTTCACCGTCGGCGCCGTGCCCGAGGTGGCCCGGCCGTGGTCGAGCTACGCCCCGTCGGTGATCAGCCTGCCCGACGGCTCGGTCAAGCTCGCCACCAAGTTCACCCGGCTCACCGGACGCTCGCCCATCCTGCTCGCCGGGATGACGCCGACGACCGTCGACGCCAAGATCGTCGCCGCGGCCGCCAACGCCGGGCACTGGGCCGAGCTGGCCGGCGGCGGCCAGGTCACCGAACCCATCTTCGAGCGCCGCGTCACCGAACTCACCGAACTGCTCGAGCCCGGCCGGGAGGTGCAGTTCAACGCTCTGTTCCTCGACCCCTACCTGTGGAAGCTCCAGGTCGGCGGGAAGCGGCTGCTGCAGAAGGCACGTCAGTCCGGCGCCCCGTTCGACGGCCTGGTGATCAGCGCAGGCATCCCCGAACTCGACGAGGCCGTGGACCTGATCGAGGAACTCCAGGATGCCGGTCTGACCCACGTGTGCTTCAAGCCCGGCACCGTCGAGCAGATCCGCTCGGTCATCCGGATCGCTGCCGAGGTGCCGACCCGGCCCGTCATCGTCCACATCGAGGGCGGCCGCGCCGGTGGCCACCACTCCTGGGAGGACCTCGACGACCTGCTGCTGAGCACCTATTCGGAGCTGCGCGGCCGCTCGAACATCACCGTCTGCGTCGGCGGCGGCATCGGCACCCCGGAGCGGGCCGCCGAGTACCTGTCCGGCCGGTGGTCGGAGTCCTACGGCTACCCGCTGATGCCGGTCGACGGCATCCTGGTCGGCACCGCCGCGATGGCGTGCCTGGAGGCCACCACGTCCCCGTCGGTCAAGCAGCTGCTGGTCGACACGGTGGGCACCGATGAGTGGGTCGGCGCTGGAAAAGCCTTGAACGGCATGGCATCCGGGCGCAGTCAGCTCGGTGCGGACATCCACGAGATCGACAACGCCGCCTCCCGCTGCGGCCGGCTGCTCGACGAGGTCGCCGGTGACGCCGACGCCGTCGCCGAGCGCCGCGACGAGATCATCGCCGCGATGGCGCCGACGGCCAAGCCGTATTTCGGCGACGTCGCCGACATGACCTACGCGCAGTGGCTGGCCCGCTACGTCGAGCTCGCCATCGGTGACGGCAACTCCACCGCCGACACCAAGGCCGAGGACTCGCCGTGGCTCGACGGCACCTGGCGTGACCGCTTCGCCGAGATGCTCCAGCGCGCCGAGGCGCGGCTGAATGCTGCCGACAGCGGCCCGATCCCGACGCTCTTCGACGACGCGGCACTGCTGGAGAACCCCGACGCGGCCATCGCGGCGCTGACCGGGGCCTACCCGGACGCCGAGACGGTGTTGCTGCACCCGGCCGATGTGCCGTTCTTCGTCCAGCTGTGCAAGACGCCCGGCAAGCCCGTCAACTTCGTCCCGGTCATCGACAAGGACGTGCGCCGCTGGTGGCGCAGTGACTCGCTGTGGCAGGCCCACGACGCCCGCTACACCGCCGATCAGGTGTGCGTCATCCCCGGCACCGAGGCCGTCGCGGGCATCACCCGCGTCGACGAGCCGGTCGGCGACCTGCTCGACCGATTCGAGAAGGCTGCCGTCGACCAGGTGCTGGCCGCCGGCGCGAGCCCGCTGCCGGTCGCCTCACGCCTGCAGGTCCGCACCGACGCTGCCGGGCCGCTGGCCATCGTGCTGGATTCGCCCGACGTGCTGTGGGCCGGCCGCATCGCCAGCAACCCGGTGCACCGGATCGCGCCGCCGTCGGCGTGGCTGGTTCACGACAATCGTTCCGCGACAAACCATTCCACCGGTGCGCGACTGGAAGTCACCGGTTCGGACCGGGTGGTGCTGAGCGTGCCGCTGTCGGGCACCTGGATCGACATCGCCTACACGCTGCCGGCCACCGTGGTCGACGGCGGAGCCCCGGTGGTGCGCACCGAGGACGCCGCAGCCGCGATGCGTGCCGTGCTGGCCATCGCCGCCGGCGTCGACGGCCCTGACGCCCTGCCCCCGGTGACCAACGGGTCCACCACGGTCATGGTCGAGTGGGATCCCGAGCGGGTCGCCGACCACACCGGTGTCACTGCCACGTTCGGGTCGCCGCTGGCGCCCACGCTCTCGATCGTCCCCGACGCACTCGTCGGGCGCTGCTGGCCCGCGGTGTTCGCCGCGATCGGCGGCGCGGCCACCGACACCGGCTTCCCGGTCGTCGAGGGCCTGCTGAGCCTGGTGCACCTCGACCATGCCGCGCAGCTGCTCAAGCCGCTGCCCAAGGACAAGACCCAATTGACGGTCACCGCAACCGCTTCGGTGGCCACCGACACCGAGGTCGGCCGGGTCGTCCCGGTCACCGTCAACGTCACCGACGCCAACGGACTCATCCTGGCCGTCCTGGAGGAACGCTTCGCGATCCGCGGGCGCACCGGTCCGGTCGAGCTGACCGACCCGGTTCGGGCCGGGGGAGCGGTGTCGGAGAACGCCACCGACACCCCGCGACGCCGTCGCCGCGACGTCGCCATCCCGGCACCGGTCGACATGCGTCCGTTCGCGGTCGTCTCCGGCGATCACAACCCGATCCACACCGACCAGGCTGCCGCCCTGCTGGCCGGACTGGAATCTCCGATCGTGCACGGCATGTGGCTCTCGGCTGCGGCTCAGCACGTCGTCACCGCCACCGACGGCAAGCCGGTCCCGCCGGCCAAGCTGATCGGCTGGACCGCCCGCTTCCTGGGCATGGTCAAGCCGGGCGATGACATCGACTTCCGTGTCGATCGCGTCGGAATCGACTTGGGTGCAGAGGTTTTGGAGGTCACCGCCAAGGTCGGTACTGATCTCGTCATGAGCGCCACCGCTCGGTTGGCCGCACCGAAGACGGTCTACGCCTTCCCCGGCCAGGGCATTCAGTACAAGGGCATGGGCATGGATGTCCGTGCCAAGTCCAAGGCCGCGCGCAAGGTGTGGGACAGCGCCGACAAGTTCACCCGCGAGACGCTGGGCTTCTCGGTGCTGCACGTGGTGCGCGACAACCCGACCAGCCTGATCGCCTCCGGTGTGCACTACCAGCATCCCGAGGGTGTGCTCTACCTGACGCAGTTCACCCAGGTCGCGATGGCCACCGTCGCCGCCGCGCAGGTCGCCGAGATGCGTGAGCAGGGTGCCTTCGTCGAGGGTGCGATCGCCTGCGGTCACTCCGTCGGCGAGTACACCGCACTGGCGTGTGTGTCGGGGGTCTACCCGCTCGAGGCGCTGCTGGAGGTGGTGTTCCACCGCGGCAGCAAGATGCACGACATCGTGCCGCGTGACGAGATGGGCCGCTCGGACTACCGGCTTGCCGCCATCCGGCCGTCGCAGATCGACCTCGACGACGCACTCGTCAACGACTTCGTTGCCGAGATCGCCGAGCGCACAGGCGAATTCCTGCAGATCGTCAACTTCAACCTGCGCGGCTCGCAGTACGCGATCGCCGGCACGGTCCGGGGTCTGGAAGCGCTCGAGGAAGAGGTCGAGCGGCGCCGCGAGATCACCGGCGGCAAGCGTTCGTTCATCCTGGTGCCCGGTATCGACGTGCCGTTCCACTCCAGCGTGCTGCGCGTCGGCGTCGACGACTTCCGTCGCTCGCTGGAGCGGGTCATGCCGCGCGACGTCGATCCGAATCTGCTGATCGGGCGCTACATCCCGAACCTGGTGCCGCGGCCGTTCACCCTGGACCGCGACTTCGTCCAGGAGATTCGCGACCTGGTGCCCGCCGAACCACTCGACGAGGTGCTCGCCGACTACGACACCTGGCGCAACGAGAAGCCGCGCGAACTGTGCCGCAAGATCGTCACCGAATTGCTGGCCTGGCAGTTCGCCAGCCCGGTGCGCTGGATCGAGACCCAGGACCTGCTCTTCATCGAGGAGGCCGCGGGCGGTCTGGGCGTGGAACGGTTCGTCGAGGTCGGCGTGAAGTCGGCCCCGACCGTCGCGGGCCTGGCGAGCAACACCCTGAAGTTGCCCGAATTCGCCCACAGCACAGTCGAGGTGCTCAACACCGAGCGCGACGCGCAGGTGCTGTTCGCCACCGACACCGATCCGGAGCCGGAGGACGAACCCGTCACCGAGGCGCCGGTCGCCGATGCCGCACCCGCTGCGGCGGCACCCGCCGCGGCGGCGCCCGCCGCCGCGCCGTCGGGTGGACCCCGTCCCGATGACATCGGCTTCGACGCCGGCGATGCCACGCTGGCGCTGATCGCCTTGAGCGCCAAGATGCGCATCGACCAGATCGAGCCGCTGGACTCCATCGAGTCGATCACCGACGGTGCGTCCTCGCGGCGTAACCAGCTGCTGGTCGACCTCGGCTCCGAGCTGAACCTCGGCGCGATCGACGGTGCCGCCGAGGCGGACCTGTCGTCGCTCAAGGGTCAGGTCACCAAGCTGGCCCGCACCTACAAGCCGTTCGGCCCGGTGCTCTCCGACGCCATCAACGATCAGCTGCGCACCGTGCTCGGCCCGTCCGGCAAGCGGCCGGCGGCCATCGCCGAACGGGTCAAGAAGACCTGGGAACTCGGCGACGGCTGGGCCAAGCACGTCACCGTCGAACTCGCCCTGGGCACCCGTGAGGGCAGCAGCGTGCGCGGCGGCGCGCTCGGCGGCCTGCACGAAGGTGCACTGGCCGACGCCGGTGCCGTCGACAAGGCCATCGACGCCGCGGTCACCGCAGTGGCCGCGCGTAAGGGTGTTGCCGTGTCGCTGCCCTCGGCAGGCGGTGCCGCCGGCGGTGTGGTCGACTCGGCCGCGCTCGGCGAGTTCGCCGAAAAGGTCACCGGCAGAGACGGTGTGCTGGCCTCGGCGGCCCGCATGGTGCTCGGTCAGCTCGGCCTGGACACCCCGGTCACGGTGCCGTCTGCGAGCACCGACGCCGAACTGATCGACCTGGTGACCACCGAGCTCGGCTCGGACTGGCCCCGCCTGGTTGCCCCGGCGTTCGACGGCAAGAAGGCAGTGCTGCTCGACGACCGCTGGGCCAGTGCGCGTGAGGATCTGGTCAAGCTGTGGCTGGCCGACGAGGGTGATATCGACGCCGACTGGGCGCAGCTCTCCGAGCGGTTCGAGGGTGCCGGCCATGTGGTCGCGACCCAGGCCAGCTGGTGGCAGGGCAGGTCCCTGGCTGCCGGGCGGACCATCCACGCCTCGCTGTTCGGGCGTATCGCCGCCGGCGCGGAGAGCCCTGACAAGGGCCGCTACAGCGACGAGATCGCCGTGGTCACCGGTGCCTCCAAGGGATCGATCGCCGCGTCGGTGGTCGCGCAGCTGCTCGACGGTGGGGCCACGGTGGTGGCCACCACGTCCAAGCTCGACGACGACCGGCTGGACTTCTACAAGAATCTCTATCGCGACCACGCCCGCTACGGCGCGGCGCTGTGGATCGTGCCCGCCAACATGGCGTCCTACGCCGACATCGATGCCTTGGTGTCGTGGGTCGGCAGTGAGCAGACCGAAAGCCTTGGGCCGCAGTCGATTCACCTCAAGGACGCGCAGACTCCGACACTGCTGTTCCCGTTCGCCGCACCGCGGGTGGCCGGGGACATGTCCGAGGCCGGCTCGCGCTCGGAGATGGAGATGAAGGTTCTGCTGTGGGCCGTCGAGCGGCTCATCGGCGGGCTGTCGTCCATCGGTGCCGAGCGTGACATCGCCTCGCGCCTGCACGTCGTGCTGCCCGGTTCGCCGAACCGCGGCATGTTCGGCGGGGACGGCGCCTACGGCGAGTCCAAGTCCGCGCTGGACGCGGTGGTCAACCGGTGGAACGCCGAATCGTCGTGGGCGCAGCGGGTCAGCTTCGCTCACGCGCTGATCGGCTGGACCAAGGGCACCGGCCTGATGGGCCACAACGACGCCATCGTCGATGCGGTCGAGGAAGCCGGGGTGACCACCTACACCACCGCCGAGATGGCCGCGATGCTGCTCGATCTGTGCACGGTGGACTCCAAGGTCGCCGCGGCCAACGCGCCGCTGAAGGTCGACCTGACCGGTGGCCTCGGCGATGTTCAGCTGGACATGGCCGAGCTGGCTGCCAAGGCCCGCGAGGAGATGACCGCCGAGGCGGCCAACTCCGATGACGAACCGGCGGCCGGCACCATCGCCGCCCTGCCGTCGCCGCCGCGCGGCCTGAAGGCGAGCACCCCGCCACAGTGGGCCGATATCGACGTCGACCCGGCCGATCTCGTGGTCATCGTCGGCGGTGCCGAACTCGGCCCGTACGGCTCGTCGCGTACCCGCTTCGAGATGGAGGTCGACAACGAACTGTCGGCCGCCGGTGTCCTCGAACTGGCCTGGACCACCGGGCTGATCAAGTGGGAGGACGACCCCAAGCCGGGGTGGTACGACGTCGCCTCCGGTGACCTGGTCGACGAGGCCGAACTGGTCGAGCGCTACCACGACACCGTCGTCGAGCGTTGCGGTATCCGCGAATTCGTCGAAGACGGCGCAATCGGAGCCGACCATTCCCCGCCGCTGCTGGTCAGTGTCTTCCTGGACAAGGACTTCAGCTTCGTGGTGGCCAACGAGACCGAGGCGCGAGCCTTCGAGCAGGCCGACCCCGAGCGCACGGTGGTGCGTCCGGTCCCGGATTCCGGTGACTGGCAGGTGATCCGCAAGGCGGGCACCGAGATTCGGGTTCCCCGCAAGGCGAAGCTGTCCCGCACTGTCGGTGGTCAGATTCCCACCGGGTTCGACCCGACGGTCTGGGGCATC
The DNA here is from genome assembly GCF_036023875.1 of Mycobacterium sp. NBC_00419. Lineage (NCBI taxonomy): Bacteria > Bacillati > Actinomycetota > Actinomycetes > Mycobacteriales > Mycobacteriaceae > Mycobacterium > Mycobacterium sp. NBC_00419. The sequence goes on along the minus strand of NZ_CP107931.1, from coordinate 1,051,101 downwards.
GGCGCCGACATGGTCAGCTCGGCTGACCGGGTGGCGCTGTGGAACATGGTGGCCACGGTCGATGCGTTCCTGTCCTCGGGCTTCACCCCGACCGAACTGATGCGCTGGGTGCACCCCAGCCTGGTGGCCAGCACCCAGGGCACCGGTATCGGCGGCCTGACCAGCATGCAGACCATGTTCCACGGCAACCTGCTGGGCACCGCCAAGCCGAACGACATCCTGCAGGAGGTTCTGCCGAATGTTGTTGCCGCCCATGTGATGCAGTCCTACGTCGGCGGCTACGGCGCGATGGTCCACCCGGTCGGTGCGTGCGCCACCGCGGCGGTGTCGGTCGAGGAAGGCGTCGACAAGATCCGGCTCGGCAAGGCCGAACTGGTGGTGGCCGGCGGCTTCGACGACATGACCTCCGATGCCATCACCGGCTTCGGTGACATGGCGGCCACCGCTGACACCGAGATGATGCGCGCCAAGGGCATCAGCGACGCCAAGATCTCGCGCGCCAACGACCGGCGTCGGCTCGGCTTCCTGGAGGCTCAGGGTGGTGGCACCATCCTGCTGGCTCGCGGTGACCTGGCGGTGAAGATGGGCCTGCCGGTGCTGGCCGTGGTCGGTTACGCGCAGAGCTTCGGCGACGGCGTGCACACCTCGATCCCGGCTCCGGGGCTCGGCGCGCTGGGTGCCGGCCGCGGCGGCAAGGATTCGGTGCTGGCCCGCTCGCTCGCCAAGCTGGGCGTCGGAGCCGACGACATCGGGGTGATCTCCAAGCACGACACCTCGACGCTGGCCAACGATCCCAACGAGACCGAGCTGCACGAGCGGCTGGCCGACTCGATGGGCCGCTCGCCGGGTGCGCCGCTGTTCATCGTGTCGCAGAAGACGCTGACCGGCCACGCCAAGGGCGGTGCCGCGGTCTTCCAGATGATGGGCCTGATCCAGGTGTTGCGTGAGGGCGTCATCCCGCCCAACCGCAGCCTGGACTGTGTCGACGACGAGCTGGCCACCTCGGGTCACTTCGTGTGGGCCCGCGAAGCCCTACGGCTGGGCGACAAGTTCCCGCTGAAGGCGGGCCTGGTCACCAGCCTGGGCTTCGGCCACGTGTCGGGTCTGATCGCGCTCGTGCACCCGCAGGCGTTCCTGGCCTCGCTCAGTGCGCAGGATCGGGCGGACTACCTCGAGCGGGCCCAGCAGCGTGTGCTGGCCGGACAACGGCGGCTGGCATCGGCCATCGCCGGTGGCCGCCCGATGTACGAGAAGCCCGCGGATCGCCGGTTCGATCACGATCTGCCGGAGAAGCGCCAAGAGGCCGCGATGCTGCTCGACCCGGCCTCGCGCCTCGGCGATAACGATATTTACGTGCGGTAGGGTCTGTCGGCGTGGCGATAGTCGGCGTGGGTATCGATGTGGTGTCCATCCCGCAATTCGCCGAGCAGGTCGACCAGCCCGGCACGGTGTTCGCCGAGACGTTCACCCCTGGTGAGCGCCGCGACGCGGCCGACAAGAGTTCGGTCGCGGCGCGGCATCTCGCCGCTCGGTGGGCCGCCAAAGAGGCGGTGATCAAGGCGTGGTCGGGGTCCCGGTTCGCGCAGCGTCCGGTGCTGCCGGAGGGCATCCACCGCGACATCGAGGTCATCACCGACATGTGGGGCCGGCCCAAGGTGCGGTTGACGGGTGCGATCGCCGAGCACCTGGCCGAGGTCACCATCCACGTCTCGCTGACCCATGAGGGTGACACCGCCGCCGCGGTGGCCATCCTGGAGACGCTGTAATTTTCTGCGCGACGATTCTGCGGTGAGAGTGTCCTCCCGTGAGGACTTAGCGCTCTCACCGCAGAATCGATGCACGCCGAGCCAGAGCAGCAGCTGCTCTCCTCGATAGGGTTGGCCCATGAGTGATCTCGTCGAACGCGTACAGGCCGTGCTGCCCTCGGTGCGGGCCGACCTCGAAGATCTGGTCCGCATCCAGTCGGTGTGGGCCGATCCAGCCCGCCGCGACGAGGTGCACCGCAGCGCGCGGGCGGTGGCCGACCTGCTGAGCGCGGCCGGCTTCGACAAGGTCGAGATCGTCAGCGAGGGCGGTGCCCCCGCGGTGATCGCCCACCATCCGGCGCCCCAAGGTGCCCCCACCGTGCTGCTGTACGCCCACCACGACGTGCAGCCCGAAGGTGATGCCGCCCAATGGCATTCGGCCCCCTTCGAGCCGGTCGAGCGCGACGGGCGGCTCTACGGCCGCGGCAGCGCCGACGACAAAGCGGGTATCGCCACCCACCTGGCGGCCTTCCGCGCGCACGGCGGCAAGCCGCCGGTCGGCGTCACCGTGTTCGTCGAAGGTGAAGAGGAGTCTGGGTCCCCGTCGCTGGGCGCGCTGCTGGCCGCACACAAGGACAAGCTGGCCGCCGACGTCATCGTGATCGCCGATTCCGACAACTGGACACCGGACATCCCGGCGCTGACGGTGTCCCTGCGCGGTCTGGCCGACTGCGTGGTGGAAGTGGCCACCCTCGATCACGGCCTGCACTCCGGGCTGTGGGGCGGTGTGGTGCCCGATGCCCTCAGCGTTCTGGTGCGCCTGCTGGCCAGCCTGCACGACGCCGACGGCAATGTCGCGGTCGCCGGCCTACACGAGGGCAGCGCCGCCGACGTCGACCGCGGCCCGCAGTGGGTGCGCACCGAGTCCGGCCTGCTCGACGGTGTCACCGAAATCGGCTCCGGCACAGTCGCACAGCGGATGTGGGCCAAGCCGGCGATCACGGTGATCGGCATCGACACCACGCCGATCGCCAAGGCGTCCAACACGTTGATCCCACGTGCTGCCGCCAAAGTCAGCATGCGCGTGGCCCCGGGCGGTGACGCTGCCGCTCACCTCGACGCGCTGCGCCGTCACCTCGAACAGCACGCACCCTGGGGCGCCCGGGTCACCGTCACCCCGGGTGACGTCGGTCAGCCCTACGTCATCGACGCCACCGGCCCGGTGTACGACGCCGCCCGCGCCGCCTTCGCGCAGGCCTGGGGCACCGACGTCGTCGACATGGGGATGGGTGGGTCGATCCCGTTCATCGCCGAGTTCGCCGCTGCCTTCCCGAACGCGACCATCCTGGTGACCGGCGTCGAAGATCCCGGCACGCAGGCGCACAGCGTCAACGAGAGCCTGCACCTGGGCGTTCTCGAGCGTGCGGCCACCACCGAGGCATTGCTCCTGGACAAGCTGGGGAACTAGACCTCGATGTCGCGACGCAGCTTGGCCACGTGTCCGGTGGCCTTCACGTTGTACTGGGCCACCTCGATCTTGCCCTTCTCGTCGACGACGAACGTCGAGCGAATGACGCCCTGAACGGTCTTGCCGTACAACTTCTTCTCGCCGAAGGCACCCCACGCGCCGAGCACCGTCTTGTCCGGGTCGCTCAGCAGCGGGAAGGACAGCTCGTCGCGGTCGCGGAACTTGGCCAACTTCTCGGGCTTGTCGGGGGAGATACCGATGACGTCGATGCCGGCCCCGTTCAGCTCGGCAAGGCTGTCGCGGAAGTCACAGGCCTGCTTGGTGCAGCCCGGTGTCATCGCGGCCGGGTAGAAGTACACGATCACCTTGCGGCCTTTGAAGTCGGAGAGCTTGACGGTCTTGCCGTCGGCGTCGAGCAGGCTGAACGCCGGTGCTGTGTCGCCAACCTCCAGGCGTGCTGTGTCGGTCACGTCGCGTCCTTTCTCCAAAACCGTTGCCGATGCGCCCGGTTAGCCGGGGCTGCTCTAGGGTAGTTCGGCAGAGCGGCAGTTTGGAGGACGGAAGTGGTGGACCGGGATCCCGAGGTCATCAAGGCCGATATCGACGCGGCGCGCGATCGGCTGGCATTGACGGTCGATTCGTTGGCTGAACGCGCGAATCCCCAGCGCCTGGCCGATGACGTCAAGGCTGCCCTGCTGCGCTTTGTGAAGAAACCTGCGGTGACCGCGACGCTGGCCGGCGTCAGCGTGGTGACCGTCGTCCTGGTGGTCCGCCGGATCCGGAACGGTTAGCGGCGGCGCAGCCAGCTACTGAACGGACGGCGAAAACCCGGGGGGTTGGCCTGCAGGCCCAGCCTGCTGCAGCTGTGCACCTGCACGGGCGCAGGAGACGGCGAGGCGACATCGCGCTCAGGATGGCGGGCTGAACCGTCCGCGACCATTGGCAAATTCCTCACTACGTCCCTGGTTGCTGGCCCGGAACCATTGCCCGGCGTTACACAGCTAACTCGGACTATAACACCTCGGCGGGTATCAGTGCAGCCCAGTGCGGGGATAGTCACTTTCCGGCAGTCGGTCGGTTATCGAATAATCCGAATAAATCCTGGTCGACCAGCCGCCCAGGAGGGCTGCCGCCGAAGCGTCCAGCGACCTCGCAGAGAGACCTCAGGGGCCCGTCAGTTCATCGACGAGCGCCTTGATCCGCTCGGCGATGTCGTCGCGGATACGCCGGACCACCTCGACCGGGTGCCCGGCCGAGTCGTCGAGCTTCCAGTCCCGGTAGGAAACTCCGGGGAAGTAGGGATACGTGTCGCCGCGGCCGTGATGCCGATACCGAACTCCGCCATCGCCGCGACGGCGGCCGGATTGATCTGGTCGGCGGGCCAGCTGCGCAAGGCGGGCCTGGTGCTCCGAACGGCGCGGCATGAACGTCGTCCATCGGGATCCGCCCCGAGGCGCTGCAGGCATTGTGCGCCGCGCTGGACCCCACCTGCTGGAGCTAGGCCGGCAGCATCACACCCGGGTTGAGGATGCCTGCCGGGTCGAAACTGTCCTTGATACGGCGCAGGAGCGCCAGCTTCGCCGGGTCCTCCAGCTCGGTGAAGTAGCTCGCTTTGGCCCGGCCGATCCCGTGCTCGCCGGAGATCGCACCGCCAAGATCCATTCCCATCGCGAAGATTTCGGTGAGCACGCGGCGGCGCACCTCGGGGTCTTTGCAGAACAGCACGCCGTGGACATTGCCGTCGCCGGCGTGCCCGCAACCGCTCATGGCCGCACCTGAGGCAACTGCGAGATCACGTGCCTTCCGCAGGAACTCCGGCATCAAGCCGCGTGGCACCACGACGTCGACGATGTCGTCGGCGCCCAGCGCTTTAGCCGTCCAGAACACGTTCTCCCGTGCCTCGATCAATCGTCTGGCCGAATTACCTTGCAACACATAGGCGTCTAATGCGCCCCAGTCGCTCAGCGCCTGACACAGCTGCTCGGCGTCCTCGTCGAGGCGGTCGCTGTGATTGTTCTCCAGCGCGACCACCAGGTATGCCTCGCAGGACTGCCGGATGTGTTCGGGGATACCCAGTTCCAGGTTCTCGGCGGCGGAGATCGCCGCCATCACCGCGCGGTCGATGTATTCGACGATGCTCGGGCCCAGGCCGCTGGAGATGATCTTCGGCACCGCCGCCATCACCTGGTCGAAATCGCCGAACGGGGCCAGTACGGTGGCGCCGTGCTTCAGGCGGGGGACCAGCTTCACCGTCACCTCGGTTACCAGCGCCAGAGTGCCTTCCGAGCCGATGATCAGTTGCGTCAGGTCGTATCCGCTGGAGATCTTCGACATCTTGCCGCCGGTGCGGATGATCTCCCCGGTCGCCAGCACGGCCTGTAGTCCCAGCACGTTGTGACGGGTGACGCCGTACTTGACCGCGCGCATGCCGCCGGCGTTGGTGCCGACGTTGCCGCCCACACTGGAGGACAGCTCGCCGGGATAGACCGTGTAGCTCAGGCCCACGTCGGCAGTGCGGGCGTCCAACTCGGTCAACGTCACCCCGGGCTGGACCACCGCGACGTGGTTGTCGACGTCGACCTCCAGGACGGCGTTCATCCGCTCGAAGGAGATCACCAGTCCGCCTGCGACAGGTCTGGCCGCCGCCGACAGTCCGCAGCCCGACCCCCGGGCGGTCACCGGCAGCCGGTGCTCGGTGGCCACCGCCAGCAGGTCGGCGACCTCCTCGGCGGTGGCGGGTCTGGCAACGAAGGCCGGTCGTTGCGGAGCGAGGTTGAGCGCTTCGTCGTGGCAGTAGTCCTCGGCGATCGCGTCCCCGGTGAGCAGGTGCGACCGGCCGACGGTGTGCGACAGCTGCGCCGCGAGATCACCCATGTGCGCCCAGCGTAGTCCGCTCCTCAGGCCGGCAGGGTCAATCCTTGCTCGAAGCTGAAGACGCCGTCGGGGTCGTAGGCCGCCTTGACCGTGCGTAGACGCTCGACGTTCGTTCCCCAGTAGGCAGCCTCGAACTGCGGCATACCGGCATTGGGAACGTTGACGTAAGCGCCATTGGCAAAGGGGCTCAACGCTTCCCCGAACTCGGCGATCCACGCCTGGCACGGTGCCGTCAGCGGGTCGGAGGATGCCGGGGTGCCACCCCGCTGGCCCCACGCCGCGCCGGGCTCGGCGTAGAACAGCGCGTCGCGGTGGGCGAACACCGAGCCGCCGGCGGGCTCGCTGCTGGTGACCGCGCCACCGAAGGCGTTGGTGAAATAGTTGCACTCCGGGGTCGGGGCTCGTGACATGAAGTCGCCCACCACCCGGATCGCCTCAGCGGGAAACGGTTCGGTCATGAACTGCGACAGGAACTTCCAGTTCGCCGGTTCGTTCTCGGTGGGGATCTGGAATCCCGCATAGATGTCCGCCCAACCGCCTTCGCGGGCTGTGATGACCGGTGCGCCGACGCACAGAATCGAGTCCAGCAGCTGGATCGCCTCGGTCTGCGACCCGGGAGCGAGTGCGCCGACAAGCATGATCTCGTGTGGGCGGATTTCCAGCTGGCTGGTGAGCCGGTGGTCGGCGTACGGGGCGCTGCGTTGCCAGGCCTCGAACACGGCGGGCAGATCGTGTAGGCCGGGCCAGGTTGCGGTGATGTAGGTGGCCTGTGACAACGGGTGCACCGCGTAGGTCAGTGACGTGACGATCCCGAAATTGCCGTTGCCTGCGCCGCGCAGTGCCCATAGCAGGTCGGTGTTGTGCGACGCGTCGGCGACGACCACCGCCGCGCCGCCGCCGGCGGGGGCGACGACCACTTCGGCGGCCAGAAGATTGTCCGACGCCATCCCGAGCTTGCGAGTCAGAAGCCCGAAACCGCCGCCCAGCGTGGCGCCCACCAGTCCCACGCCACCCTCGGTGCCGGTGGGTGCGGCCAGACCGGCCCGGCCCAGGGCGGTCACCGCCTCCAACTGATTGAGTCCCGCGCCCACCGTGGCCGTTCCTGCGGTGGCGTCGATCTCGGCCGATTTGATACCGCTCACGTCGATGACAAGCCCGCCGTCGACGTTGGACCAACCCTCCAGGCTGTGCCGGCCGCTACGCACCCGGATCGGCCTGTTGTGCCGCCGGCCCCACGCAAGGGCGTTGACCACGTCGGCGGTGTCGGCGCAGAACACGACCGCCTCGGGGTGGCTCGAGTACAGGTGGTTCCAGCCGGTGCGCGCGATGTCATAGCCCGAATCACCCTGTCGGACAACCCGACCCGTCAGAGCATCAGTGCTTGAAGACATCAACGTCTCCGGGCTCGGTGTCGAGTACCTCTCGATTGGTGACGAACAGGTACGCGAAGTACACACCGCCGGCGAGAACGATGCCGATCGCCAGGAACACTGCCGTGCGGGCCTCCCGCGGCGAGACCAGGATGAACACGACGATTGCCGACCAGACCAGCGCGCCGATGGCGACCGGCATCTCGAATCGGCCGATGTCGAAGGCGTCCTCCTGGCGGCCCAACCGCTTTCGCACCGTCAGGTACAAGACGACGATTGCGCCGTAGAGAACCGCCCCGATGAGCCCACCAACGGTTAGCAGTTCGAGGAGGGCGTCGCCGGGGACCGCGGCCATCAACGCGACTCCCAGCACGACGATCAGGATGGTCGCTGGAATCGGGGTGTGCGTTCGCGGGTTGACTCGCTGCATCAGCCGCGGTGCGGGGAAGCGGTCGTCGCGCGCCATCGCGAAGACCATTCGGGCACAGGTGGCCAGCGTCACCAGTCCGGCGCCGAAGAAGGCGATCACGATCGCGACGAGTAGCGAGCGCTCCATCACGACGCCGAGTTGATCGCGCAGGATCATTGCGACAGGCGATTCGGTGGCGGTGATGCGAGGAATGTCCTTGATCGCGATGGTGAGCGCTATCGCGAACACCAGCCCCAAAACCCCTGCCGCCACAACTGATCCCACGATCGCACGCGGGACGCTGCGGAAGGGGTCCTTGGCCTCCTCTGCCATATTGGCCGCGGCGTCGAAGCCGACCAGCGTGGCGATGCCCATGATCATCGCGGCCATCAGGCCGCCACCGATGGCGAAGTAGTCACTGGCGCCCTCGGCGACACCGCGTGAGGTGAGGTTGCCTGCTGAGCCGCCACCCGTGACGGCGACGGCGATGAACAGGGCGATCGTCAGCACCACCACGATGATCAACTCGAGGCCCACCGCAGCCGAGGTGATCAACCCGACGATGCGCGTGGAGGCGATGACCAGGACGGCCTGAGCAAGCAGCATCGCGACCGTGATCACGCGGGCGGTCGTCTGGTCTTCGGCCATTCCGAGCAGGGGCATGAGTGCGGTGTTGGCCAACGCGTTGTCGACGGCCACGACTCCGATTACCAAGTAGCAGAAGCTCAACCAGCCGAAGAACCAGCCGATCTTCGGGTTGGCGAGCCGCGAGGCCCATTGGTAGGACGAGCCGCTGAGCGGGATGCGGGCGGCGAATTGGGCGATCACGAGTGCGATCAACGTCTGACCCACGGCGACGACGGGCCACAGCCAGATCCCGACCGGGCCCGAGTTGGTCAAGACGTTGTCGTAGGTTCCGAAGATTCCCACCGCCACCGAGATGAACGCGAAGGACACCGCGAACACCTGAAATGATCCGAGTGTCCGCGCTAGTTCGGGTTCGTAGCCGCAGTCTTCGCACAACTCGTCGGCATCGTGCGCGTCCGGCGAAACTTCCGTCATGGGGGTCCCGCCATAGTCGCAATTAGTCTCTGAATGTAGCGACCGCGACGCCGCGCCGTCGCGCTATGGTGACATCGGGCCTAGCCGGCGCCCGCGGCGATCACCTGGTCCACCTCGAGTACGCGGCTCGCCATCTCGGCATGTGCCTTGTCCAGTTCCTCGGCCTGGTCCTCGTCGGCCTTCATCAACACCTCGATGTCCAGGCCACCCAGTTCGTGAACACCCATGTCCCGGAAGGCTTTTTGCACCTTGTCGCCCCACAAGCCGATGTCTTTGACGATCGGCACGATGCGACTGAACAGGTGTGAGCGGAACTGGACCATCAACGGCGAGGTGTCCACCCACTCGGTGCACGCCTTCACATCGAGCCCCAGCGTGTCGAAGACCTCCTCGCCGCGGAACCTGTCGCGCATCAGGTAGCAGGCGTCGACGACGAACTCTTCGCGCTCGTCGCGTTCGGCATCGGTGAGCTCGGAGTAGTAGTCCTTCAAGGAAATTCGCCCGAAGGCGACGTGGCGTGCCTCGTCCTGCATGACGTAGGCCAGCAACTGCTTGGCCAGCGAGTCCGGCGCCGCCAGGTCGCGCAGCGTGCCGAAGGCGGCCAGTGCCAGTCCCTCGATGAGCACCTGCATCCCGAGGTAGGGCATGTCCCAGCGGGAGTCGCGCAACGTGTCCTCCAGCAGCGCGGTCAGGTTCTTGTTGACCGGGTAGACCAACTCGACCTTCTCCTGCAGGAACCGCGAGAACGCCTCGACGTGCCGGGCCTCATCCATGGTCTGGGTGGCCGCGTAGAACTTCGCGTCCAGGTCCGGGACCACCTCGACGATCTTGGCCGCGCACACCATCGCGCCCTGCTCGCCGTGCAGGAACTGGGAGAACTGCCAGGCTTGCGAGTGCTGGCGCATCTCGGCGCGACGCGCGTCGTTTGCGGATTCCCACATGGGACTGCCGAACAGTGGATGGAACTCGTCGGGCAGTCCGACCGGATTCATCGGGTCGACGTCCTGGCTCCAGTCGATGCGCGACTGGGCGTCCCACTGCTTGTCCTTGCCCTTTTGGTAGAGCGAGAGAAGCCGCTCGCGTCCCTCGTCGTACTCCCAGGTGAAGCGAGCGTCGCCGGCGCTGGGCACCTTCCAGAAGTAGGGGTCGGGGACCTCGGTGTACTGGTCTTTTGTGGTCATGGCTGCCCCCTCGAGCTGCGGCGTCGTCAAGTGACGAACGTCACAATGCTTTCAGTGCCCGGCGGTGCGGTCAAGCCTGACGGGGGTGTCAATTAGCCACTGACGTCGCTGCGGGAGCGGGTTACTTGCGGATGAGGAAGCCGTTCGGCGCGAAGGTGAAGCCGAACTTGTTCTCGCGCTCGACGTCATGGGTGTAGTCGTCGGGGAATTCGGCTTCGTAGGCCTCGATGGCCTCATACGGTCCCGGGCCCCAGCCGGGGAGGACCGGGTGACCGTTGACGATCGAATCCTCCACCAAGAGGTAGTCACCCGAGGACAGCAGCGGACGAAGGAGTTTCATCTCGCCGAGCACGTGATCCTTGGTGTGGTCGCTGTCGAGGATGGCGAAGATCGGCCCGGGGTATTCGCTCTTGAGGCGTTCGATCTGCTCGGCGATCTTCGGGTCGGTGGACGACGACTCCACGAAGATGATGTCGGGATCCTTGCGGGCGGCGGGAGCCAGCGGTTTGTGGTCGATATCGACAGACAACACCTTGAACGGCTTGCCGATTTGGCGCATCACGCTGGCAAAGAAGAGCGCTGAGCCGCCTTGGTTGCTGCCGAACTCGATAACGAGGGAAGGTTTTACGTCACAGAGAATTTCTTGGTAGTTCCACATGTCGCTGACGGACTTCCAGGTGGTCACGCCCATCCACGAGGTTTTCCGCCAAACGAAGGTGTTGTAGTACCACTTGTTGTATTCCTCGGGCTCGGCGCCCGTCGGTTCATATACGAAGATCGCCAAGGCCGATCGGGCGACACTGCGCACCGATTTCAGCGTCGTCTTGACGACGTTCGGTCGCGGGCTGCTGCTGGTACGTACCGCTGTCACCTGTGTTTCCCTCCCCGGGAAGTTGGCATTCAGGCAACTGGTCGGCCTGTTCAGCCAGATTCCTACCATATGACCGTATTGTGGCCTTCATTGTTTGCCGGCTTTGTCCAAAGTGGACAAATGGCAAGCCTGTCTTGGGCTGCATTTCGGATCTAGGGTCGGTTTGGAGTCTTCAGGAGTTCGAACGCCGGACTCACTTCAGCGTGCGTTATACGGCAGCCATGGGGTTCGCCAGAGCCGGCATCTGAGATTTGCCTGTGAAGTATGGACGAATCGGTGGGTTTCTCCATCTGGGGGACCGGTGCACGTCAAAAATTGCTTGTAGACGCAAAGAAAGGTTGAAGATGACGAATCCTTCCGACTGGTGGCTTTCCCGCCAGACGCCACTTGTCGCGGCGGGGAGTGCGGCAGTCGTGTTGGCAGGTTTGATCGCAGTCCCGCCTGTTCCGAAGCACCAGGGTGCAATTCGTGGAGAACGGGCCGCAGTCCAGTTAGCCGTTTTCGCTACGACCGAGGTAAGGGCGGCGGCCGCCCAGAACCGTTCGGGTTCGATCTTCGCAAACACGTCGGCTGAGCCATCGTCGGCGGGTCCAATCACGGCGTCGGGTCGCCAGTCCAGCTCACCTCGGGCCGCAGCCTCCTCACTCCTTAACCTGGCGCTGTTGCCGATCCTTCTCCCGCTGTGGTACGTGGCCTTTCCGATCACGCTGCCGATCAACATCATCGTTTGGACTTCCGTCACCCTGAAAAATCCAATGTTCCGCGGAAATCCATTAGGCGCGCTAATCGCAGGTATCCAAGCCGGCCTGATCAATTTCATCAGCATGCCGCTTCCCCTGGCCTTCGCACTCTCTGCGGCGCCTAGTGCTTCTGCAACCACGACGGGGACGGTCCGATCCGCTTCGAGCATTCCCGCCGTCGCGAAGGCTCATGCCACTACCGGCCGGCGGACGCTGACCAGGCCAGGTCACCCAACCGCAATCCGGAAGGCCGGAAGTCGTGTTGCCAGCCTGCCTAAGGCTGCCGATGCCGCACAGGCGAACATCGCGGGTGCGGCCGACAATGGCCGCAAGGCGGCGGCGGCCCGATCGGCCAGGAATGGACGCTCTCCTGACACCGCGAAACGCCCCGCGCCACACCAAACGCGTCTACACGTTGCAGGCTGACCTCAGTGCGGGCCGGTGCCGGTGATCACGGGATGGATCGACAACTGCGTCGTATTTGACGCCAGATACGCACTGGGCGGTGCGGCGCGTTGCCTTGCCGCTCGTAGTCCGACATCCTCGCGGGCAATCACCCCGCTGGCCTTCGGGCCCGGTGGGGCGAGCTTCTACTTCAGTAGATGCCCGCGGCCCGTAGTGATTCGTCGATCACCGGTGTGATGTGTTTGGCGTAGGGCGGGGACATGTGTGCCCAGTCGGCTTTGGTGATGATTGTGTCGACGAAGCTGGGGCAGCGTTCCTCGAAGCAGAACCACAGCCGCGGGTCCACCCAAGTTCCGCTGATGGCGGTGGCCAGATCCCGTTCGGCTTCAGCCATCTGGTGCCAGCCTTCCAACACTTTGCCTACACAGTCGGGGGGCTTATTCGCGGCTACCCCATAGCATTTGCTCATAACAATGTCAGCAGGTGGTGGAGCTAAGAACACAATCTTTTTCACGCTGCCCCGAAACGAATCAATGAACTTACGCATCGATTGAGCCCACTCCTGAGCGGTGATGTTGCGGTCGGTACCGGCGATCTGTTTCGCGCCGTAGGAGTGGGAGATGAACACCACGTCGGGCTTGTTGGCGTTGATGTAGTTCACGGCGCGTTGTTTGCGGGCTGGGCAGGCGTCGGCCAGTTTCTCGTCCTGACCGGTGATCGCCGCGTCGATGAAATAGCAGAAGTATTCAGCCTCGTTGTGCACCTGGATTTGACTACCGGTTGTGTTTGCGATGTCATGCAGCGGGCCGAGATAGGACATGGCGATGGAGTCCCCGATCAACACGGCATGGGTGTGGGCGGCGGGATCGCCCCACGTGCAGGGTTTGTCGGATGTTGGTGCTCCGCAAGCTTTCACGTCGGCTTCGGCGATGTCGCCGTTGATGATTGTGTCGGCCGGTGGGGCGAATTGGGGCCACTGTTCAGCCTTCAACGCTGCGACGATGTCATTTTGCAGCGCGGTCACCAACGGCCCAAGCTGATGGCCACCCGACTGGGTGAGTGGGTTGTCGGCGGTTGCTAGATCCGGTGGTGCAGCCGAAGGTCTCACTGGTTGCATCAGAATTGCGAGGGTCGCCACCGTCAGCAGGCCTACCGCGGCGGTCATCATCGCCTGGCTGGATCGTGCCGGGCTGTAGCGGCCCCGCCTCACGTCCCGCACGGTCTGCCGGATTTTCGCTGAATTGACCCGGCGTAGAGGGTCTTCCACGCAATGGTACGAGGTGATCGCCAGCGCGAAACTCAGCGCCACCACCACTACTGAGTAATAGACGCCAGGCTCCATTAGCGACCCGGCGAACACGATGATCGGCCAGTGGACTAGATACAGCGAGTAAGAGATATCGCCGATGTAAGTACTGATCGGGTTCCGCAGAAAGTCTTGATAGCGGGGTTCCCGGCCGACACCGGCGGCGATCACCAACCCCGACCCCACAACCGGGAGCAATGCCCACGGCGCGGGGAAGCCGACGGTGGCGTCGTGCAGCAGGAGCAGGCTGGTGGCGATCAAACCGAGCCCCACCCACGACAGGATCGGCTTCACAGCCTGCGGGATCGTCGCCAACAAGCCCGTTGATGTCGCGAGTAGTGCGCCGGCGCCCAGCTCCCAGACCCGAGCGAACGTGTCGAAATACGCCCACGCCGGGGCTGTTGCGGTTTGGAAGATCGACCAGCCGAGAGATGTCGCCACGACCGCGGCCATCACCACACCGGCGATGAACATGCGCCTGGAATGCGGCCACGCCTTCCGCGCTACCAACACCCCGATCGCAAAGATGAGGGCGGGCCAGACGAAATAGAACTGTTCCTCGATTGACAGTGACCAGAAATGGCGGATCGGTGAAACGGCGATGCCCTGGCTGAAGTAGTCGGTGCCCTGAATTGCGAAGCGCCAGTTCGACATAAAGATGAACGCGTAGAACGCGTCCAGCCCGACTTGTTTCGCCCGGAACGGCTGGAAGATCAACACCGCGGCCACACATGTCATGGCCAGGGTGACTGTCGCGGCAGGCACGATGCGCCGAACCCGATTCCAGTAGAACGCGGTGAACGACACATTGCCGGTGGTCTCAGCCATCCGCAGCAGGTTGCCGGTGATCAAAAAGCCCGAGATCACAAAGAACACATCGACTCCGACATAGCCGCCGCTCGGCCATCCCCACAGATGGTCGGCGAAGACCGTCAGCACCGCCACCATGCGCAGACCCTGAATGTCGAGGCGTTTGTGGGCGTGGCGGGCGCGTCGGCGATGGCGATCGGAAACCCGCTCGTAGCGGTCTAGGACGGACACCGTAAATACCCCCTACCCTGGCAACCCGCCGCCAAAGCTATCAGGGGTTAGTTGAATATTCAGATTTAACTAGCGAGGCGAGATGGTGCCCGATAGCCGTGTAGGCCGCCTGTGTGAGGTGAGTGCCGTCCACCCGGAGCGAGGATGGGACTTCGCCGGCCGCGATCGAGCTCTCGTCATCCGCCGTGGGGGTGATGCCCGCCGCGGTTAGCCCGTCGGATCTCAGCCAGCCCTGCAGGTCCACGAACCTCTTGCCATAGTTGGCTTTCAGCTCAGCGGTGGTCTCGGGGTTGGCGCCGACGATCAGGAACCGTTTCGGGTCAGGGATCCACTTCACCATCTCCGCGACGTCCCGCACAATCGCGGCCGGCTGGGCGCTGTTGTTGGTGCCCGCCCAGATGATCTGGATGCAATCCCGGTAGCCGTCGCCCTGGTCACCACTGAAGGTGGTTCCGGCGGGCACCGGGCGGTTCCAGTCGGGGGCGGTGTCCGGGGTGAATGAGAAACTGTCGACACCATCGTCCACGTTGTGGATCAGGGTTCCCGGGACATCGCCGAGGGCGCCGTGCATCGTCAACTCCCCAGCCTGCCGATATTGGCTCCACCCATCCTTCGGGCTGATATCGGTAACTTGGGTTGCGGCACGGGTGCCCTTCGGGAGTTGGTTGCCGGCCAACGTCACAGTTGGCTTCAACCCGCCTTGGCGCACCGCGATCTCCGCTGATCCCTGCGACATCACACCGAAGTTTTTCGTCGCCACGCCGAGATCCGTGCCGAGGGTCTGCAGCCACGTCGGGTCGGCCTGCGTCCACCCGTCCCCGGTTTTCGTCAACGAGTAAGTCAGTGAGTCGCCCCAGCCCACAACCTCACCCTGGCTACACGTCGCCCCCTTGGCCGGTGCCGAGCAGCACATTAGCGCGTTGCACAGCAGCACGAGGACGGCAGTGATTCGCAGGCTGGGGTTCACGGCGGCCAGCGTAGCCAACGCAATTCGCCTGTACAGATCGTCGACGACACCTATCGCTGCCCTCCGTGGCAGGCAGGTCCGGTCGACCGCGGGGACGTATCGAGAAAAGTCGCCGCTGTCCAAAGCCCGGCCCGGCGGCCGCATACCGAGGTTGCTGAGCTGCTGGACCGCGCGGCGGTCATCGTCGATGTCTAAGCCCGATGTACAAAAAAGAGAGGGTGGCTAAAAGCCACCCTCTACCTGTGCGCCGTCAGGGTTTCGAACCCCGGACCCGCTGATTAAGAGTCAGCTGCTCTACCAACTGAGCTAACGGCGCGTGAACTGCGTCGATGACTTTAACAGGCCAGCCGCCGTAGTGAGAAATCCGCTCGAAGAGGGCCATATTGCGGCCGCACCACCGCTGACCTGTGCGGTCGCCACCAGGGCATAGCTGCCCTTAGACTGAAGATTCCCAGCATTTACACAGCTAGTGAGGTAGTCCCCGGTATGTGGCAGGTCGGCTCGGCAACCCGTGAACGGTCGCGAGTCCGGCTGGTGGTGCTGGCTCTGATCCCCGCCCTGCTGTTCGTGCTCAGCGCGTGCGGTAGCGACCCGGCCCCGGCGCCGGTCAAGGTGATCGCCGACAAGGGCACTCCGTACGGCGACCTCCTCATTCCGCAGCTGGCCGCATCGGTCAAGGACGGGGCGGTCGACGTCTCCGTGGACAAGCCGGTCACGATCACGGCCACCGGCGGCGTCTTGGGCTCGGTGACGATGGTCAACGCGGCGGGCAGCGAGGTGGCCGGCCAGCTCAGCCCGGACGGCGTGACGTGGAAGACCACGGAACCATTGGGCTACAACAAGAGCTACACCCTGAGCGCACGATCGCTGGGCCTTGGCGGCGTCACCACCGAAAAACTCACCTTCGAGACCCAGTCGCCGGAAAACCTGACGATGCCCTACCTGCTGCCCGGTGACGGCGAAGTCGTCGGCGTGGGCCAGCCGATCGCGGTGCGATTCGACGAGAACATTCCTAACCGGGCCGCCGCCGAGCGCGCGATCAAGGTGACCACCGACCCGCCCGTCGAGGGCGCGTTCTACTGGCTCAACAACCGTGAGGTGCGCTGGCGCCCAGAGAATTACTGGAAGCCGGGCACCAAGATCGACGTCGCGGTCAACACCTACGGCGTGGATCTCGGTGACGGTCTGTTCGGCCAGGAGAACCTGACGTCGCACTTCACCATCGGCGACGAGCTGATCGCGACAGCGGACGACAACACCAAGACCCTGACGATCCGCCAGAACGGCGAGGTCATCAAGACCATGCCGATCTCGATGGGGAAGAACAGCACGCCGACCAACAACGGTGTCTACATCGTCGGTGACCGCTTCTCCCACATGATCATGGATTCGTCGACCTACGGCGTTCCGTCCAACTCGCCCAACGGATATCGCACCGAGGTCGACTTCGCGACCCAGATGTCCTACAGCGGCATCTACGTGCATTCCGCGCCGTGGTCGGTGGGCAGCCAGGGCTACTCGAACGTGAGCCATGGCTGCCTCAACGTCAGCCCGAGCAACGCGCAGTGGTTCTTCAACAACACCAAGCGCGGCGACATCGTCGAGGTGATCAACACCGTCGGCTCGACGCTGCCCGGCACCGACGGCCTCGGTGACTGGAACATCCCATGGTCACAGTGGAAGGCCGGCAACGCCAACGCGTGACTTGCGGGGCCATACCTCAGTGATTACGTTTGCTAGCGAGAAGATAAACGCTGGTGAAGGATCCCGAGGGGGCTTACTGTGTCGGAGTCTCTCCATGTCGATCCGGAGGCCCTCGTCGCATCTGGCGCTCAGGTTGACCAGCATTCGCAGAACGTCTTTGCCACCCACAGTGCCGCAGATGAGCGGGTCGGTTCGTCGCTGTTCAGCTGGACGGGGCAGTCGCAGGCTGCGATGACGGCCGTGGCGGCCAAGTGGGCCACGGTGACCGATGCGCTCGCTGTGCGCCTCTACGAACACGGCGAAGCCCTACGGGTCGGCGGTATGACGTTTGCGCAGATGGATTCTCACGATAGGGACACGTTGATGTCCGTTTATCGGCCCGGTTCCGGACATGACGCTTAGCGTCGCCGATATCGAACGGTGGGATCCCGAAGCCGTTCGGGAAGTCTTCCACGCCGCGACAGCGCGAGCGGCTTCGGCCAGCGAAGCATCCCTGGCGCTGGAAGGTCTTCCGGTATTCGCCACCTGGGGCGGCGTCGCAGCCGACTCGGCGCACGAAGCGATCGGCCGAACGCGGGTCGACCTGGACGCCCACGCTAACGAAGCAACCGCGGTCGCTCGCGCGGCCGAACGGGCGGCCCAAGACATCGAACAGGTCAGGACCGAGCTGCGGCGCCTCGAGGACGACGCGCACACTTTCCGGTTGGTGATCGACCCGGCCGCGAATCGGGTCGTTGCCGGGCCCGGGTACCGGGGGACGGCCGCAGACCTGGCTAACGACGTAGCACCGCTCCAGGCAAGGCTTTACGCCATCATCGCCGAGGCCAACGGTGTGGACGCTGAGTTGGCGGTAGCCATCAACATGGCCGACGGAGCGATGGCCGGCGAACCTGCCGGGCGAGGCGAGCCGCGCCGCGAGTCCGGTGCACCGCCGACGCTGCAAGACATGCTGACCGGCGGAGGGGGACCCGCTGAAGCGGCCGGTGCCGACAAAGCTCCCGGCAGCTTGCCGTGGATGTTGGACCGGCTGCAAAAGCCGGTCCCAGGCGCAGCGCCGCCGACCCTGACGCAACAGGACATTGACGAATTCAAGGGCTTGGCGCGCCAAGCACTGCTGTACGACGGGGTGCCGGCAGGGCAGATCGAGCAGCGGCTCAACGACATGGTCGCCCGGGCCCGGCAGCCGCTCCCGCCCTACGTACCGCCCAAGCCGCAAGCGGCACCGCCGCCCGGGTTCGGGGAGGGGTTTGCCGATCGCTGGTTCGCCACCGAAGAGGGCGTCAAAAACCTTGTTGGACAGGGAGGTCCGGGAGCTCCCGGGGTTCTGGAGTCGTGGGAGGGCTTACTCAAGGGCACCGTCGACCAAGTGGCCAACCCGGTCGGCGCTGTTGCCGACGAGGTCAAGAATGCGATGGACTCTCCCAGCGCCGCTTACTATCTCGGCGGCAAGTCTGCCGACGCCGCGTTCGCAGCGCCGGGGTTGATGTTCGGCGGTGAAGGAGCCGCCATCTCGCGTGCGCTCGGTGACATCGGGCCCGGCGTCCTGGAGAAGGGGCCCGTGGTGTCCTCGCACGCCGCCATCGGTCTGGACGTGCCGGGGTCCTACACGTCGTGGGCCGATGAAGCCGCGGCAGATCTCAATCACGCCTTCACCCAAGCCGGACCGACGACTGGGCTGGCCAACCAGCTGGCCGATTTGTCGACGCACTACGTGGGGGAGGCGCCTGACCGCGTGGTGTTGGGCCGATACGTGGATCAGGACGCTGGCTACATCGGCGAGGCGCGTGGGACCGGCGGAGTCTACTTCGACACCGGTAGTCCGGTGTGGGATGCCATCACTCACGGGTTAAGCGAGACCGATTCGAAAGCACTTGCGTGGCAGGTGAATGAGCAGTTTCTTCGAAACCAGATGGAGAGCGCAGTCGGTCGCATCGACTACCTCCTGGACCATGACCAGTGGTCGTCTCTGGAAGAAATGGCGTTGGGTCACCCCGAGAGGTTTTCTGCGATGGAAGTCAACCTTCTCAACAGGGTCGCTGCTGAACATGGCTATCGGCGCGTCGGCGATAGCTGGATCTACGAAGGGAACTGATAGTGGCGTCTGAATTTTCCGCAGATGTGCAGAGGATCGTTGGCCCGTCGTTAGCAGAGCGCGGTTTTGTTGTCGAAGGTGTGGACGATAGCCCCGATGAAGGTGGACGCTCTCAACATGTCGTTTACTACCGATCGCCTGACTGCAAGATTCAGATCTACAAGTCGGAGCGTGAGGGCGAAGTGAACTGCATGATTGCGCCAGCGAGCGTTCCAAATGAGTTCGGTCTGCGTGCCAAGAAGTGGCAAGACGTCACTCGATTTACCGAGCGGCCAAATCTCCCTTTCGATGAACTCTACGCCATGGCGAGAGCGGAATACCGGTCGTACGCCAATCCCCTGGAGTGGGTCAGAGATCGCATCATCAAGTACTACGACGATGCCCATCAGGGCATTCTGGCCAAATATCCGGAGGGTCAATGAATCTCATCGGGTGGCGCACCCGGCCCTGACACACCGGCGATCGAAAGGTGAAGTGTGGCATCCGAATTTGCGGAGGGAGTTGAGGCGATCGTTGGTCCGGTTTTGACTGATCTCGGCTTCACCCTCGACGAGATCGACGACGGCCCCGATAAAGGTGGACGGCCTCGACAAATCGTCTACTACCGTTCGCGAGACTGCAAAATCCAAGTCTATAACTCGAGGCGTGAGGGCGAAGTCAACTGCATGATCGCGCCACTGGACGCGGCAAACGAGTTCGGTCTGAACGCGAAAGAATGGCATTTCCTGGATAGATTCACCGAACGGCGAAGCCCCCCAACGGCGGAATCGGTCAAATTAGCCACCGCGGAGTACCGTTCGTACGCCAATCCGGTGGAGTGGGTGAGAGATCGCATCCTCAAGTACTACGACGATGCCCATCGGGGCATTCTTGCCAAATATCCAGAGGGCCATCCGTCGTGAGAGGTCTGACCCGTCGTGCACATCGGATGGAGAGGTTGACGATTGCCGTCTCACTTCTCTGAAGACGTTCAGACGATCGTCGGTCCATTGTTGGCTGACCTCGGCTTCACCTTGGATGAGATTGATGACAGTCCCGATGAAGGCGGACGGCCTCAGCACGTTGCGTACTACCGGTCAAGCGACTGCAAGATTCAGATTTACAACTCATGGCGGGAGGGCGAGGTGAACTGCATGATCGCCCCGGCGAGCGTTCCGAACGGATTCGGTCTGCGGGCAAAGAAGTGGCATTTCTTGGGGACGTTTTCCGAACGGCCCAACCTTCCTCTGGAGCAGTTGGTCGACCTCGCGCGGGCAGAGCTCGACGCGTACCCGAATCGTCTGGAATGGGTGAGAGATCGCATCGTCAAGTACTACGACGATGCCCATCGGGGCATTCTTGCCAAATATCCAGAGGACCATTCGTCGTGAGAGGTGCGACCCGTCGTGCACATCGGATGGAGAGGTTGTCGATTGACGTCTCACTTCTCTGAAGACGTTCAGGCGATCGTCGGTCCGGTGTTGGCTGACCTCGGCTTTGCCGTCGACGAGATCGACGACAGTCTCGATGAAGGCGGAAGACCTCAGCACGTCGTGTACTTCCGGTCGGATGACTGCAAGATTCAGGTCTATGACTCGCGGAGGGAGGGCGAGGTGAACTGCATGATCGCACCGGTTAGCGCGCCGAACGGGTTTGGCCTGCGGACAAAGACGTGGCACGTCTTCACCCGGTTTACCGAACTACCCGACCTTCCATTCGACGATTTGTTTAGGCTGGCGCGAGCGGAGTACGCGTCCTTCGCCAATCCTCTGGAATGGGTGACAGACCGCATCATCAAGTACTACGGCGCTGCGCACCAGGGCATCGTGCGGATGTACGGCGAGGGCTAATCACCCTCACACGCCGCCGCTCAGGGCAGGTAGTTGCCCAGGGCCCAGCTTCGCTTGCCGGGCGGCTCCATTGCGTCGACGCGCACGCCGTCCTTGAACATCTCCTCCTGGCGGATCATGCCCGCCGCAATGGCTTCGCTCCACGCCCGGTAGGGACCCTCACCCCAGCTGAGCCACGGAGTGAGGTCGTCTATGACCACTGCGGTCTTCTCGCCGCAGAACAGTCGCATGTTCGCGACATCGGCCTTGGCGACCTCGTAGTCGTGGCCGCCGTCGATGAACACCAGGTCGAATTTCAGACCGGGATGCTTGCGGTGGTAGTCGGGGACCGTCTTCGTCGAATCGCCATTGATCAACGTGTGGCGGCCCGGGAACTTCTTGTCGATCAGCTTCTTGGCGGTGCGGCTGTAGGCGTGCTCACCCAGATCGAAGGACACCACTGTGGTGTCCGGGTGCGCGCTGAGGAACGCGAAGCTCGAGAAGCCGGCGTTGAAGCCGATTTCTCCGATGAGCCGCGCGCCGGTGCGCTCCACGAGGTTGGCCAGATACAGCAGTTCCTCGGTGGACGTCGAGCCCTCGGTCGGGGGACGTCCCCGCAACCACAGGTGGCGCAGGATCTCGCGCCTCATTCTCGTGATGTCCGCGCTGGACAGCTGTGTACACGGTGCGCTTGTCATAAACAATCCCCCAAAAGACGAACTCAGCGGACAACTCTCGCTGCAGTCGGCGTCGAAACCCCCCCGAACGCAAGCTGACACCACATTACCGCCGGCCATCCATGGGGAGCTGATTTGTCGGGCGCGTCACAAAAATTTGCCGTGCGAGTCACAAAAAAAGTCAGGGGCCCTCGAAAGGACCCCTGACCTGCTGGGTGGCTGACGGGACTCGAACCCGCGACAGCCAGGATCACAACCTGACGGTATATATGCCATATATTGCCAGCTAGAGTGTCATTTACTGATGCTGTGAACGTGACCCTTGTGTGGACAGAAATGCCTGCTCGTAGACACAAAATTACTCCTGAGGGTCATGATAGGGTCACGGCCATGCCCCCAAAGAAGACTGCCAGTAGACGCAGTTGGGGAAAACTGCGTGTCATCGGCTCAGGCCGAATTCATGCCTCCTATGTGTGCCCGTTGGATGGGCAGCGATACAACGCGCCGCACACCTATGACAACCGGATGGACGCCGAAGCCTGGCTGGCCGGCGAGCGCCGGCTCATCGAGATGGGGGAGTGGACGACGCCTGGGAGCCGCACCAAGCTCCAGGCGCTCGCGGGCGTGACCATTCGGGAGTACGCCGAACAATGGATGGAACAGCGAGACCTGACCCCGAAGACCCGCGCGCTTTACACGCGGCTCCTGGCCAGCCGGATACTGCCCGACCTGGGCAATGAAATCCTGCGAGCAGTTACACCTGCAAGGGTGCGTTCATGGTGGGTTGAGTTGGGAAAGAAGCTCAAGACTCCGACGAGCAACACGCAGGCGTACCAGTTGCTCAATGCCATCTACAACACGGCACTAGAGGACAAGGCTGCGACGGAGAACCCTTGTCAGATCAAAGCGGCCGGCAAGCCGCCCAAGCCCCGCGACGTGAAGCCGCTGACACCGGCGGAATTGGTCACGGTGGCTGAGTCGGCACCGGAGCAATACAGGGTGGCGGTGCCCGTCGCGGCCTGGTGCGGGCTGCGGTTTGGTGAGCTTATCGAGCTTCGCCGCAAGGACGTGCATGACGATGGTGAGCGCATCACGCTCAGAATCCGCAGGGCTGCAACGAGAGTCGACAACAAATTGGTTGTCGGACCGCCGAAGACGGATGCCGGCATTCGTGATGTCACCGTCCCGCCCCACGTCGCGGAGCAGCTCCGCGAGCACATGCGGAAGCGCACAGGCCATGGGCCTGAGTCGTTTGTCTTCACGACGACACGCGGGCAGCGGCTGTCCACAACAGCCTTCACCAAGTCGGTTAAGGCAGGATTCGCCGCAGTTGGCAAGGGCGACATGCGAGTTCACGACCTCAGGCACGTCGGGGCGACTCTCGCGGCGCAGGCTGGTGCGACCACCAAAGAGCTGATGAGCCGGCTAGGGCATACGACGCCAGGAATGGCGATGCGGTATCAGATCGCCGCAGCCGATCGTGACGCCGCGATCGCGGCCGCTATGTCGCAGATGGTGGGGAAAGGTTAGAGGGCGAGCAACGCCCCGCCCGAGAACATCGAGTCATGGACCTCGATCTCGGTAGGAACCGCTCCCTTCGGGATGTCGAATACGACCCTGCCAGTCGTTCCCAGACCGGGGTTGATGTCATCGCTCCAGGAGCTGTCGTTCAGGAAACTGGTGGCCTTGTACTCGTTGCCGTTGATGATCAGCTTCTGGTTGGTGGCCGAGAAGCTCCGGGCGTCATCACCGATGTTGGTCACCTGGAGTTGGACTACGAAGAACTCGCCCTTGGCGTGTTCGGTGCCGAAGGTGTCCTCCATCGAGGTACCGCCCCTCGATGTGCCGATCACCCTGAACTCGAACTTGCCGTCACGGACTGAGCTGCCAGCCGGCGCTACCGAGGGGCCGGATGAGTCGGCAGCCTGGGTGCTGTACGCCCTGGCGGTGGAAGACGTGCTCGAGCCCGTCGCGGTGGACTTCTTGTCGTTGTCCCCGATGGCGCTGCCAACCGCCAGCAGTACTAACAGTCCGCCGCCAACAGCGACGGCCGTCTTTCCAGCGTTGGATTTGGGCTTGGCCACTGGGGCGGGGAGTGGTGCTGGTGGCCCGAACGGGGCGTAATTCTGCGTCCAAGCTGTGCCGTCGAAGTAGCGCTGGCGGCTCGGATCAGCGGGATCGGGAAACCAACCCGGTGCTGGCTGCGTCATGAAACCCCCAATCTCTGTTAGCTGTGCCGCTCACAGCTCGTCGACAGCATAACTACAGGGTCTCGAAAGGCGCGATGATGGCGAGGGGTTACCGGGGCGTTCTCGCTTCGGTCGACATTTTTCCGCTCCATCATCAAGTGGAATGTCACCCCGTTCATCTAGGGTTCTTTGCAACATGGATTAGCTGGTTCGTACGACATCGCGTTGGAGGCTTCGGGGATGGCTTTTTCAGACGGGCTCGCGGCACTAGCTAGGAAGATCCGTGACGCCAAGGATTCGGTGCAGACCGAAGAGGCGACCAAGAATGCGTTCATCATGCCGTTTATCTCGAACGTGCTCGGTTACGACGTGTTCGATCCCTCGGAGGTTGTGCCCGAGTTCATCGCGGATGTCGGCGTCAAGAGGGGCGAGAAGGTCGACTACGCGATCTTTAAGGACGGCAAGGTCCAGATTCTGATTGAGTGCAAGAGAATCGGCGACACACTCGATCTCCGCTACGCATCGCAGCTATTCCGCTACTTCGCGGTCACCTCAGCCCGGATCGCGATATTGACCAACGGACAGCAGTACCACGTCTATACGGATGGCGACCTACCGAATCGTATGGATGAAAAGCCATTCCTGATCTTCGATCTACTCGACATCGACAGGACGCTCGTCCCCGAGATTCAGAAGTTCTCGAAAGAATCTTTCGACATCGACTCCGTGGTCAGCGCCGCGGAGGAACTCAAGTACATCGGCGGTATCCGCCGAATCATCGCCGCGGAGGTTAAAGAACCCTCCGAGGAGTGGGTGCGGTTCTTTGTGAACCGCATCTACGAGGGGCGCACTACACAACGCATCCTTGACCAGTTCCGACCGCTGGTTGCAAAGGCGCTCAACCAGTATGTGGGGGACCAGGTCAACAGCAGGTTGAAGACGGCTTTGGGTGACGATGCGCCAGACCCCAATCGCTCGACTGAGCTCGTACCCTCTGCGCCGGCCCAGCCACCTACGGGGCAAGCGTCAATCGCGGAGCCCGTTGGCGTAGCCGAAGTGACAGACCCCGACGTGGTGACCACCGATGAGGAACTGGAAGGCTTCAACATCGTTCGCGCGATAGCGGTGTCAGAGGTAGGACCGGAACGTATCCATCACCGCGATGGGAAGACGTACTTCGCCGTTCTGTTGGACAACAACAACCGCAAGCCAATCATCCGTTTGCACCTGAACGGCAAGAGCGTCAAGTTCGTGACCACCTTCGAGGGCGGAAAAGACGGAACGCGCCGTGACATCGCTTCTGTAGTGGACATCTACACCGTGGCCGCTGAGCAGATCAGGCAAGTGATCCGCCAGTACGAAAGCGGAGGTGCTTTAGCTGCCCCCCCGCAGGAGGACGAAGTGGGCGAGTCGGTCTAGCCCCACTCGGTGGGTGTCAAGTCTCGGTGTTGCCTGCGGCCAGCTTCTCCAGCAGTGCTCGCGCCTGGTCAGTGGCCTGGCCACCGCCTTTGCCTTGCGTCGTCTGCGTCAGGAATCCCGCGTCTCTAGCGCGCTTGACGTGCGTGCGGACTGTTGGCCGAGGAAGCGTATTAGCCCCGCCAATTGCACTGGCCAGTATGGTCGTGGCACGGTTGTATCCGTTAGCCGACAGCTCCTCGTAGGCGACAGCTAGCCGCGCCAAGTATTCATCCGTAACACCAGCTTGGTACGCCTCGGCTAGTGAATCCAGCATGGCCGAACGCTCGTGCCGGGCATCTTTCACCGCGCTCAGTTGATCCCGCTTGAGGTGATCAAGAAGCGATCTAGTCGCCTCCCTGACCATGTCGTGATCCAGCTCCGCGCCGTCGCCGGCCCTGATGTTGACGCCGATAAGCCGGTCGTCCGCATCGTGCACGAGCTGGACACGAAATGGCTTCACGATGTCGGTAACTCTCTCCATGTCATCAAGTTTAGCCCGCCGAGGCGACTAATCATGATGCATAGCATCATCATGTTTATCTTGATGAACATGATGACATGATGCATACTTCATCAAGTCGGGCAGATGACGACGGAGGCGAGGAACCGCTGGGGCCACAAGTCTCAGCAGGCCGGACCACGAGGGACAGCAGCGGCCACACGCAACTACGGCGGATGTGCGACGGCGATAGCCCGCAGGAGCAACGGCATCTACGTAGTGCGCGACGAACGGTCAACAGGCCACCCCACGGCAGCGGGAGAGCTGCCACGAGTTACGCAGGAGGCAATGCAATGAGTGGACATAGGACAGTTCAGGTCGTCGGCGACGGCGGTCAGCTGATGGGTGAGATCAATCTCGATGACCTCGAGTCGAATGCCACATTGCTGATGTACGCGTTCGCGCAGTCGGCGGGTGACGACAACCGGACCGACGCAGTGGCAGCGCAGTGGTTGGACCTGATCGGCCCCGACAGCTTCGGGTACGTCGCGGCCAGCGCCTTGTCCATGATGACGCGCCACGTCCTGGCCCCAGTGCTCGATGTCGCAGAGCGGCAAGGGATCGATCTACGGGCAGGGCTGCGGGACGCCTACGAGAACGCGCTGGCGACGTTGTGACGGCGCGGCGACTAGGGGCAGCGCCACCCAAGAGTTCAACTGCCAAGGAAGGCAACAACATATGAGCAGGACGGTCATCAGTGTTCGGCATGTCGATGGTGAGCTAATGCTGGACACCGCAGCCTTGTCGCTGCTGCTTGGTGTAGCACCGGAGAGGATCAGCTACCACGCGCAAGGGCGTGGAACCGGCGTTGCTGCGCTTCCAGAAGCCTGGGTTCGCCAGGGGCGCAGGCGCGCCCGCGAAGCAGCTGCCCACACAGGTTCCGCCGCAATGCTCGATGGCCTCCGGTACTGGGCGCGGATGGACCACGGAGCCGACCTCGAAGTGGCGTACCAGTGACGGGGATCGGGGAGGCGGGTAACACCGCCTGCTTGCCCTTGGAGGTCGTGCAGCCGTGCTTCCTGATTGCCATCGGTGGTTCTGAGCGAGTCGAGGTGCTGCGGAGCCCGCTGGTGCGCGATGGGGACGACTGGATGTTCGGGCGGGTCGAGATGTCGGTGTACGTCCCGCCTGCGGTTCGAAACGGCGTGCTGGCCGGCACGGCGATCTCATCGCCCTGGCACGGTGCCCGGTTGGCAGCGGCCCAGTGACAGCACTGGCACTTGAATTCGAACCCGACGCGGCCACGCTGCGGCTGCTGGGGTCTGAACACCAGAACGGCACATGGGTGGGCAGGGAGTTGTTGCCGATCGCCAACCGGATTCGCAACCAGGGCGGCGACGAAGACGACTACTACCGTTGGGTGCAGGCGTCCACGCTGTGGACCTCGTACATCTGCTCCACGAGCGATTCGGCGACCGAGCAAGGCAAGCACTTGGAGAGTGCGTGGGATAAGTCAGCACAGTCCAAGCCGTTCGAGTTGGACGATGCCCTGGCTGATCTTGAGGATCGGATCAGTTCGGCCGCCTGGCCGGGCAGGGCGGGGCGGCGTAACCAGACGGTGGCGCTGGCGTTCGTCGGCTACTGCCGGGATCGCAACTGCTTCACCCGGACGCTGTCGCGGTACGAACTGGCGAAGCACACGCCGGGCCTTTCGCCCGACGTGGTCGGCAAGGGGCTGACCGCCCTCGTCCAGCTCGGGCTTCTCGACAAAGAAGACCGAACGGACCGGCGTCCTTCGAGCCGGTCCACGAGCAGGTACCGGATCAACCTGTACTGGCATGCCGGGAGTCCTGGGGACTCCCACCTGGGACAACCAAATGGCATAAACAAGTCAAGGAGTACCAGCAAATACTCATTGACGTCTTTCTGCCAATTGGCAGACAACGTCAGCGTGATCGACCTGTCTGTCCACGATCTCTGGTCGCGAAACGGGCTGGGCCAGAGCGCACGACAGGTCTGGTCGGCGCTTCCAGAGTATCCCGGCTGCGCCGTGTTCGCGGTGGACGATCCGGCCTCGGTGTTCGAGGACGACGCCGTCGACCGCATCGGCAAGTATGCCGACGAGCTGGCAGCGGAAACCGGATGGTCACGCCGCACAGTCGATAACGCCCTGACGAAGCTGTTCGACAACTGCATGGCCGTGGCCATCGCAGGCCGGCCACGGCGATGGTTTCGAGCAGCCCAGCCGCCTGTCGAACCGTTGGCGCAGGAGTTGGGTTGTGCCGGCGCATTGGCCGACCAGATCGACCGCATCGAACAACGACAGCAGGCGAACCGAGTCGCCTACCCGTCGAGCTATACCAATCACCAATCACAGGAAGGCATCACAGGACATGGATAAGGAGAGTCACGAACCGTGGCGCGAAGTCCTGGTGGACGAACTCAGCGATGAGAGCGAGGACGAACGGCGGGATTTCCAGGATGCTGACCGCAATCCGTTCGAATCTGAGCACGGCCCTGCGATGGGCACGGACGGCGATGACGATCCGGTATACGCGCGGCCGAAGGATACGCGCGTCGGTACCAGCGGCAGAACCGCCAGGGTGAAGCTCACGAACGGCAAGACCGCGACGTTCGAGATCTTCGAGCAGGGGGACATCGTTGACACGGTCAGGGTGAAGCCGAAGACGAATCCGGCGGGCGAGATTGTCGACGGTGGGCACGGATTCATCGTCAGCGATCCGCGCAGCCGGCCGTGGAAGACGGCGCGGCGGACGCATTGCGCGTATTGCGGCGACGAGCTGCCGACGCCGAAGGTCACCGCAACGAAGTACCGGTGCGAGTTCGATGTCGAGTTTGTCGATTGCCAATGTTCAGGGTGCACGCTGCGCCACCTGGTGGTGAGCGGATACGAGCGCAACAAGGGTCAGCCGAGAATGTGTTGCACTGCTGAATGCACTCGGTTGCGCGACAACGAGCGTGGCCGTTGGCAGCGTGCGGTCGCCCGTGCGATCAGAAGCGGTCACCAGCCGCCACCGGAACCAGCCGACCGAGGGGCTTCGGTCACTGCTGCCAAACGCCCCCACAGGCTTGCCAGCACTCAAGAGCGTTTCCCTGCGCGGCATGACATGCGGGAAGCCAAGAGCGCGGTGGTGCCGTGGACGGTGCCGTTCTGGGCAGCTGATCCCTGGCTGAAGTTCTTCCGTGCGGGTGCGGTACCGATAGGTGCAGGATCGACCACCAGTTACCCCGATCCGGTGGGCAGCATCGCCAGCGTGAACGCCGACGGCGGGCCGCTACCGGAATCGACCCACGACGGCAAGAAGGTGTTGTCCAACGCGGCCTAGGAGCCTGCCGCCGAAGTATTCCGTAATCAGTAGAGGGCGCAAGACCGCCTTCATCCGGTTGATTGCTGCACTCCGAGTCAGGCCCCGACCCTTGCGCCTCCTGGCAGGTCGGGGTCTGTCTTGTGCACGTCGACCAGTCGCCCGCCCCAGCCTCAATGTGCTGGGGCGGTTTCATTTTGCCCGATTCCCTGTTCGAACAGACCTGAGAGGAGGTGAACAACACGAACCCCGCACTCTGCCCAGCCGGCCACGAAATCCGCACGGCGCATGATCGCGACGCCGATGGTTGGTGCAAGCGATGCCGCCAGGCCAAGAACCTCGGCTACCGCAGTCGCCAGCGTGCCGCGCTGGAACTTGCGTTGGCGCTCGAAGCACACGGCGTCGTCGTGACCCGCTCCGAACCACCGGTGGATCTGCAGCAGCTCGCTGCCGATCTCGCCAGTAGTTACTCACCGGGGTAGCCCAACTACCCACGAGTGCAACGAAGTTCCGTCAGCGGCCCGTACAGGCCGCGTCACCATGCCCTGATTGGCAAGGCGCAATCAACCACGAAGGAAACCACCACCAAATGTTCGATCTGAGTTCTATCGCCGACACCGTCACCCGCTGGACCAGCCTGGGCGTCACGCTGCCCAACGACCTAGCGAAGGCAATCGATGTGTACGAGGCGTTGCGCTACACCGAAGTTGGCTACCAGCCGGTGTTCGACATCACCGCAGTCACACCAGCCAACGCCGAGGACAAGATCCGCCAGCTCGCCGAGGAGCTGGCACTCGCCCAGGCGCCAGCCGGCGGCTTGTCTGTGCTCGAAAGAGCCAAGACCTACGCCGTCGATACCGCAGCCCGCAGCGTCATCAGCCTCGGTCGCCAAGCGGTCGCCGATGTCATCGACCAGCTGACCCCCGAGTTCAACCGCCACGCCGAGGCCTACGCCGAAGCCGTCGCCGCCCTGCCTGAGGACATCAGCTCAGACACCCTCCTGTCCGCTGGCCCAGAGGCCGTGGGCAGCTACCAGGTGGCCCAGCGTGAGGCCCAGTACCTCAACGGCATCAGCGTGTGGGTCGCCGGCACCGGACCGCTGTCAGGTTCCTCCGCCGCTGAGAGGTATCCGGCGATCCGGATTCTTCGGCCCCAGACTCTGCTCGACCTCATCAAACTCGAAGAGGCCCAACAGAAACCGGCGAACCCGACACTGGCAGCGATTGATCCCGTCCTATTCACCGCTGCCCGACGCGGTATCGAGTTCGGCATCAACACCCTGGCCGAATGCGCCGAAACCAAGGCGCGCTTGGAAGTTCACCTCGCGCGCCAGGACACCGCAGTCTTTCGCTGACCCACCAACCCCGTAGAGCGGCCCTCAGCATCGCGCTGGGGGCCGTTCTCGTGCACTACCTAAGGAATACCAATGACGAACAACATCAACCGCAAGTCGAGCGCAGCCGAGCTGCTGAGCCGTCGCCTCGCAGCGACGGTGGGCGAGAAGCCCCAAGCGATCGCGGACAGCTTCAGCCAGGCCGTGGGACGCCGCCTCGAAAGCCGGCGCATCACACGAGTCCCAGGACTTCCAGAAGAACGACAGTCCGAGTGGTACGACCTCGCCATCGAGCACCTCCGCCGGAATCACGCGGTCGAAGCTGAACGCGAAGCCCACCGGCAGGCCGACGAGGAGGCTCGAAATGCACCGCAGACCGCTGCCGGCGTCGCAAGCGCCGCCATCGCAGGGCAACGAGATCCCAATACCCCGATCCCGCTCAACGGTGCGGCAGTGCTTCGCGCCGCACTCAGCGGCCTTGGCGACAACGGAACGATCAACGCGGACGGTGGGATGTAGCGGGAGCAGTGGAATGGTGTCGTGACAGGTGAAGTCAGGACTCATACGCCTGGCCCAGAGGTAGGGACCTAATGATCTGTGCGGTAGGCCCTTTCCTGGCGAGTGCCCACGGGACTCGGCGGCCCCGGCTACCAACTGTCCTTAGTTCCAACCCCGCTTCTCTTCACTTGCTGTTTGAGTCAGACGAATGTCTGACCCCGGTTCAATCTGGTAGAAGATCGCTCCGCTGCCGTCCGCATAGGCGGTTACCTCGACGGGTACGTCTGTCCCCTTCTGCGTCTTCGCTGTAACCAGACCCTTGTACTCGCTACCGCCCTTGACCAACTGGAAGAGCGCAAGGTCACCCTGAATTGTGATGTGGAAGTCCTTGGTTGATTCGTCCTTATCCACAATGCCCTGTAGGCCATTCGTTACTTGGGCGACCAATTGAGCCTTGTCTACCTCGGTCCGTTTCGCCTCGGCTGCCGCCTGATCGGCCTTGATGTGATCGGTCACTGTGTAGTAGGTAAGTACGCCGAGCAAGCCAACGGCACCGACGGCCGACACAGCGAGGATCGTCAATAACACTGTGCGATAGCGGCCAGTTGGTGCTTTGGAAAGCTTGGGCAGCTGCCCGTCGTCGGCACCGTCGGCGTTCATCGAACCCCCTGTTGATCGGAAACTTGAAATCAACACGATATGCGGTCGTTCCGACAATTCTTGTGACAATGGGCATCGTCAACTGTGCCGACAGAGGCCGTGTTTTGCAGAGCTAGCCAGCAGAGGCAGTCAACCGGCTACTCAGCGTTGCCCTTCGCGAGCAGTTGGTTGGCGACAGATTCGAGTCTGTACTCGGCCATCTGACTCTCGACCAGCGCACCGCTCGTCACGGTTTCGTCGACATACCAGTACAGCAGTCGGCTGTCATCGGTTCGGTGCTGTTGCGCCTTTTGGCGCGCTTCATCAATGCGTAGAAGCCAAACCAGGTCGCGAGACAGGTCAACGCATGCCAGCCATTGGGCAGGGCACTTGTGTGGGAAGGGAAACCCGACGCTGAGCTTGCCCTTTCCACCGGACGGCGCTGGCCCGAATCTTGCTTTAACTTGGACCGTTGCGGCTTCTTGGCTACCCGGGACGTACATCACGAGGTCGATACCGGAGTCAGTAGTCAGGCGGGCGCTGTCGATCCCGCGCTTAAGCAACTGGTACTGAACTAACAGCTCACCGGCTGCCCCTATCGCCTGGGTGCCGAGTTCGGCAGGTGTCGTCACCTGGTCTCCTATCTAAAGCTCACACTCGCGGCGAGACCCTACCGCTCGTGTGCGACAGAGCTGGATGCTTCGTGGCAATAGACCACCGACGGCAGATGACTGGGTGCGGGGGCGGCCCAGGCCGCGATGGGCACCGTCGGGTAGCGCGTGGCCTGGCCTGTGGCGCGTGCCTGCCCGCTGGCCTGGCCTGCTGCCCTGTCCCTGTCCCTGTCCCTGTCCCTGTCGGGTGGGTGTGGGTGCGGGCGTGGGTGGGTGGCCTGTGCCCTGTGCTGCGCCCCAGCCTGCCTGCCGCGTGCCCTGCCCCTGCCTGCTGGCAGGGCCTGCCCCTGGGCGTCGCTGGCGTCGCCTGCCCTCGGGTACCCCAGGGGGGTACCCCTCCAGGGGGGACTTTGACCGGTCGTTAATGCGGCCGCGCCATCGTGTACGGGTTTTCAAGTTTTAAGACTGACAGTCTCGAAAGTAAGAGGAATCTGGCGATGAGATGCCAATTCAGGAAGCGCGGCTGCACCGGCACCGCGACGGTCAACGCTATCGACACCGGCACCGGACGTGAATACGTCGTATGCCGGCCGTGCATGGCGCGGGCGCTGGTAGATCAGCAGCCCCTCGCCGATCGACCCGCACTGCCACGCCACCCCGGTGTGCGCTGATCTTTCACGAATCCACTAATCAAAAGGAGTCTGACCAATGGGGATGATCACCCGCGATGAACAACAACGCCGCATGGCGCTGTATGGGCACGGCCTAAAGCACTGCTCAGCATGTGAAGGCGTGCTGCCTATCGACCGGTTTAAGCCGAATCGGCGTGGCTGGATGGGAATACGCAGCCGGTGCCGCGACTGCGACAACGCCGGCACCCGCGACTACCAACGCCGCACGCCGGAGCGCCAGGCGTGCCGCCAGAAGCATTGGCGGGCCGCCAATCCCGATCGATGGCACGCCATCGCCAAGACCCACCGCGACACACACCCGTTAGAGGAGCGGCTGCGGCGAGGCCGGCTCCGCGCAGAGAGAGCCGGCGTGGTCGCCAAGCACATCACCGCTGACGAGCTAATCGCAGACTGGGAACGCCGAGGCATCGATCCGGCTCGGTGTGTCTACACCTGGGAGCCGCTGCAGGACGGCTGGCACATCGACCACGCCGTGCCGCTGAGCCAACCGAACACCCCCGGCCACGTTGTGAACAACCTCGTTCCGTGCAACCAGAGGGCGAACGTGGCCAAGTGGCGACGGCACTGGATCGACTACCTGGCTGACCGATCGGAGGCTGCCACCAGGTCGAGTCAAGGTTAGTGTTCGACCTCCTCAGCGCCGCTGCTGTCCACGATTGGCATGGCGAGTTCCAACTGCGGCATGAGTTGAGCACTAAGGCGCGCATCAACTACGACATCAGGTAACGCATTAAAGTTGCAGTCAACTCTGCGCATCAGCTACACTGAAAATGCGCCGCTTCCCCCGCCGATAGGCATTCCCCCAGGCGCACTGAAAAAATAGGAGTCGTCATGGCGACGAAGTACGAGTACAAGCTGCCGGAGCACAAAGTTGACTACGGCGAAGAAGTGAAGGTCGCGGACCTCAAGATCGATCCTCAGGCCCAGCGCACGCTTAACGAGAAGCGGGCGCAGAAACTGGCCGACGAGTTCATCGCCGAAGCTATCGGGACGATCATCGTTTCCGAGCGCGCCAACGGCGAGATGTACATCGTGGACGGGCAGCATCGCTGGCGCGCGAGCCAGCTTCTGGGCCGGGAATTGGTCATGTGCGAGATTCACCGCGGATTGACTCAGACCGAGGAAGCGATTCTGTTCCTCATCAAGAACCGTGAGAGCTCACGGCCCGCTGCGATTGATGAGTATGTCATTGGGCTCACCGGAGGTATCCCGCTCTTCGTCGACACCGAGAAGACGCTGAAGGCGCACGACCTCAAGATGGGCACCACCAGCGCCAATTCCATCGGCGCGGTAAACGGAGTGCTTCGTATCACCGACAAGTATGGGGCCGACACCCTCGGCCGCACGCTGAAGGTCGCTGAAAAGGCTTGGGGTCGCACGGCGGAAACGTGGGACGGAATGTTGCTCGGCGGCATCGGCGAGTTCCTGGGTCGCCACGGTGGCCTGGTTGAGAGCGACGACGAACTGGCCAAGAAGATCGCCAAGGCGGGGCACGCCGCTGGGTGGCGCGGGAAGGTCCACGCTCTCAGCTCGGCTGGCGGCACCCAGCACTCAGGTACCGGTGGCCGTGTTATGACGTGCTACAACCTGCTCGTACAGCAGTGGAATAAGGGTCGCCGGTCTGAGGCCACCAAGATCGTGCTCTAAAACGCCCCGCTCAATGAAGAGGGCCCCCGCTCCGGCGGGGGCCTTCTTCGTATGTTTCCCCGGCTGGAGGCTGAATCGGCTCGGCAGCGCCGCGAGTTTGAGCACGCTTGGCTGCCTGAGCCTTCATCCGCCCCAGCTCGGTGTCGAGGTTGGCCTCGCCGGGGCGTGAGAGTCACGCTAGGGTCACGCGAGCTGTGGCAAGAAAAAAGTCAGGCCCCCTCGAAAGGGGGCCTGACCTGCAGGGTGGCTGACGGGACTCGAACCCGCGACAGCCAGGATCACAACCTGGTGCTCTACCAACTGAACTACAGCCACCATTGCCGGAAAACCGGCGTCGTCGATACTAGCCGCTTTCGGGCCCGACAGCCGAATCGGTATTGCCGGACTTGTCGATCTCGGCCGCCGCTGCGGCGATCTCGCTGGTAGTCGGCCCCGGCAACGGCACGAAGGCGGTCCGGCGGTAGTACTTGAGCTCACGGATCGACTCGCGGATATCGGCCAGCGCGCGATGCGCGAGCCCCTTCTCCGGCTGGCCGTAGTAGATCCGCGGATACCAGCGCCGGCACAGCTCTTTGATGGAGCTGACGTCGATCATCCGGTAGTGCAGGTACTCGTCCAGCGCGGGCATGTCCCGGGCGATGAAGCCGCGGTCGGTGGCGATCGAATTCCCTGCCAGCGGCGCGGTTTTGGCCGTCTTCACGTGCGTGCGGATGTAGTCGAGCACCAGCTGTTCGGCGGCGGGCACGTCGATGGTCGAGGCGCGCACCTCTTCGGTGAGCCCGGAGCGGTGGTGCATCTTGGCGACGACTTCCACCATCCCGTTGAGCGCCTCGTCGCCCGCATGGATGACGACGTCGACGCCCTCGCCTAAGACGTTGAGCTCGGCGTCGGTCACCAGAGCAGCGATCTCGATGAGACGGTCCGTTCGCAGGTCCAGGCCCGTCATCTCACAGTCGATCCACACCAATTCTTCACGCACAGCGATCCACAGTAAGCCCATGGGGCATCCCGGCGCGGTTCCACCCGTCTCGGAGCGCTGTCGGCAAGTAGTGTCTTACCGGCCAACACGCAAGAAATGACGGAGGTTCGGGCCATGACGAGCGAATCGACAGCGACACCTGCCGAGCAGATCGCCGCCGGCTACGCCAGCACCGGGCAGACGCTCGACCTGGGATCCATCGTCGTCGACGGCGTCGTCGATCCCGCCGCCCAGGTCCGCATCCCGCTGTCGATGATGAACCGTCACGGCCTGGTCGCCGGGGCCACCGGCACCGGCAAGACCAAGACGCTGCAAGTGATCGCCGAGCAGCTTTCCGCCGCCGGGGTGCCGGTGGTGATGGCCGACATCAAGGGTGACCTCTCCGGGTTGTCCCGGCCTGGCGAAGCCAGCGAGCGCACCCTGCAGCGCGCCAAGGACACCGGCGACGACACCTGGGCCGGCACACCGTTCCCGGTGGAGTTCCTGTCGCTGGGCACCGAAGGCATCGGAGTTCCGGTGCGTGCGACGATCTCCGCGTTCGGTCCGATCTTGCTCTCAAAGGTGTTGGGGCTCAACGCAACCCAGGAGTCGACGCTCGGGCTGATCTTCCATTGGGCCGACCAGCAGGGCCTGCCCCTGCTGGACCTGAAGGACCTGCGTTCGGTGATCACCTATCTCACCAGCGACGAGGGCAAAGAACAGCTCAAGACCATCGGCGGGGTGTCCGCGCAGACCGCGGGTGTCATCCTGCGGGCACTGGTGAACCTGCAAGCCGACGGCGGCGACACCTTCTTCGGTGAGCCCGCCATCGATCCCGCCGACCTGTTGCGGGTCGACGGGCAGGGCCGCGGCGTGATCACGCTCTTCGAACTGGGCGACCAGGCGGCCCGGCCGGTGATGTTCTCCACCTTCCTGATGTGGGTGCTGGCCGACCTGTTCACCTACCTGCCCGAGGTCGGCGACGTCGACAAGCCCAAGCTGGTGTTCTTCTTCGACGAGGCCCACCTGCTGTTCAACGACGCCTCCAAGGCCTTCTTGCAGCAGATCGAACAGACCGTCAAGCTGATCCGCTCCAAGGGCGTCGGCGTCTTCTTCTGCACGCAGCTGCCGACCGACGTCCCCAACAACGTCCTCTCCCAGCTGGGTGCCCGCATCCAGCACGCGCTGCGGGCCTTCACCCCCGACGACCAGGCCGCGCTGACCAAGACCGTGCGCACCTACCCCAAGACCCAGTTCTACGATCTGGCGACCGACCTGACCGCGCTGGGCATCGGCGAGGCGATCGTCACCGTGCTCTCCGAGCGGGGTGCACCGACGCCGGTGGCGTGGACCCGGTTGCGCCCGCCCCAGTCGCTGATGGACACCATCGGCCCGGACTACATCAAGGCTGTCGCCCAGGCCAGCCCGCTGTTCCTCAAGTACGGCCAGACCATCGACCGCGAGTCGGCCTACGAGATGCTGGCGGCCAAGATGGCGCCGCCGCCCGAGGAGACCGTGGGCACCGACCTGCCGCCGATCCTGCCGACCGGCATCGACCTGCCGCCGATGCCCACGCCGGTCCAGAAGGCCGAGCCCGGTGTGCTCGACCAGGTGATGAACAGCCCGGCGTTCAAGAGCGCGATGCGTTCGGCGGGCACCGTCATCGGCCGCGAGATCACCCGAAGCATCTTCGGAACGGGCCGCCGGAGGCGCTAGTCGCCCGCCGAGTGGCCAGATGTGTCACGCAATCGCGGCGGAACCGTGGCGTAAGTGGCCACTCGCGCCAACGACCCTTAGTCGCCGCCCAGCTTCCTGTAGACCGCGCCGACGATCGGCGTAACGATCGACCGCGGCGCATAGCCCGACGCCACCGACATCGCCTTCGACGTCACTCCCGGTACCACGCGCATCTTGTTGCGCTCCAAGCCATCCAGTGAGATCCGCGCCGTGTACTCGGTGTCGATCCACAGGAAGTCGGGGATCAACCGCTCCACCAAGGACTGTTCGGCCGGGTCGGGCAGCTCGGTGCGCACCGGGCCCGGCGCCAGCACCGTGACGTGCACCCCGGCGCTCTTGACCTCCCCGCGCAACGACTCGCTGAACGTGTTGGCGAACGCCTTGGTCGCCGCGTAGGTCGCGTTGTTCGGGATGGGGGAGTTACCCGCCGCCGACCCGGAGATCAGGATGCCGCCGGACTTGCGGGCGACCATCCGCGGCAGCACCGCCAGCACCAGGTCGTGCACACCCAGCACGTTGAGCTGAACCTGGGCCTTCTCGCCCTCGGGGTCGAGGTTGGCGACCGGACCGAACGTCGCCGTACCCGCATTGGCGCACAGGATCGAGATGTCGCGGCCGGCCAGCTCGTCGGCCAGCGCGCCCCGTGCCGCCGGGTCGGCGAGGTCCACGGCGCGAACCTCGACCGTGACGCCGTAGCGATCCGTCAGCCGCGCGGCCAGCTCGGTGAGCACCTCGCCGCGGCGGGCCGTGACGATCAGGCTGTGGCCGCGGGCGGCGAGTTCGGTGGCCAGCGCCTCACCGATGCCCTGGGAGGCTCCGGTGACGACGGCGCGACTGTCCGGTGAGGGTGCGGGGACTGGCATGCGGCCATCGTAGGGGGCTGGCTACTCTGGCCCGCATGAGCAGCCCCGCGCTGGGTACACCGATCGCCGGGCGGTCCAAGATCGTGGCGTGGGCGCTGTGGGACTTCGGCGCCGTCGGCTTGATCGCCATCGTGGCCACGTTCGTCTTCCCGGTTTACCTGACCAGCACGGTCGGCGCGGACCTGCCGGGGGACACCTCGGCGGCCAGCTGGCTGGGCCGCTCACTGACCATCGCCGGCATCACCGTGGCGCTGCTGGCACCGCTGACCGGGGTACTGGTTCAGGCCCCACATCGACGACGCGCCGCCCTGACCCTGCTGACCACGCTGGTCGTGCTGTCGACCGCTGCGTTGAGTCTGATCCGGGCGCAGCCCGCGTACTTCGCCGCCGGCCTGCTGCTGCTGGCGTTCACCAGCGCCTGCGGGGACATCGCCAGCGTCCCCTACAACTCCATGCTCAAGCAGCTGACCACCCCGCAGAACGCCGGGCGCATCTCCGGCTTCGGCGCCGGGGCCGCCTATCTGGGCAGCGTGGCGCTGCTGGTGATCGTCTACATCGGTTTCGTCGGCGGCACCGGGCCCACCCGTGGACTGTTCGGCATCCCGGTCGCCGACGGCCAGAACATCCGCGCGGCCATGCTCGTGACGGCCGGCTGCTACGCGATCATGGCTCTGCCGCTACTGCGGACCGCGCACACACTCAACCCGGTCGGCGAGCCCGAGACCGCCCCCGTGAGCCTGCTGGGCGGCTACCGCCAGCTCTGGCGCGACCTCAATTCGGAGTGGCGCCGGGATCGCAACCTGGTCTACTACCTCGGCGTCAGCGCGATCTTTCGGGACGGGCTGGCCGGCGTCTTCGCCTTCGGCGCGGTGCTCGGTGTCGGCGTCTACGGAGTCTCGCAGTCCGACGTCCTGATCTTCGGCGTGGTGGCCTCGACGGTCGCGGCCACCGGCGCGGTGATCGGCGGCCTGCTCGACGACCGGATCGGCGGCAAGCGGGTGATCGTGGGCTCGCTGGCGGCCATGATCGTCGTCGGGCTGACTCTGCTGAGCCTGTCCGGTCCGGTGGCCTTCTGGGCGTGCGGGCTACTGCTGTGCCTGTTCATCGGGCCCATCCAGTCGGCGTCGCGCACCCTGCTGCTGCGGATGGCCAGTCACGGCAAGGAGGCGGTCGCCTTCGGCCTGTTCACCATGGCCGGGCGGGCGGCGGCCTTCCTGGCCCCGTGGCTGTTCTTCGTCTTCGTCGACGCCTTCAACGCCGACCGCGCCGGGCTGGGCGGTATCTGCGTGGTGCTGGCCGCCGGCCTGATCGGGATGCTGGCGGTGAAGGTTCCCCGTTAGGCCGCACCGGTGCAGATGGTCAGCCCCCGCCCGGAGCGCTGGCGCACCTGAACCCCGTTGACCGACACGCTGCACGTCACGTCACGACCGACGTTGACCACCGCGACGCTGGCCGACCCGCGCGCGGGTGAGGACAAGCTGACCTCTTTGCTCCACGGCAGCATCACGTTGAACTCGGTCTGCATGACGCCGCCGGTGTCGACGTAGGTGATGTTGATCGCCCGGCCGTCACCGTCGACGTTGTAGACGACGGTGTCGGTGCCGGTCGGGCTGGTGGTCTCGCCGGGCAGCGGTGCCGTCGGCGCGACACTCGGTGTCGGCAGCGTCGACTGCGACGTGGTGGGCAGCGGTATGCGGGGCGTGCTGGTCGCGTTCGGCGCGGTGCTCGTCCCGGTCACCGGGGGCACCGGCACCGCAACCGTGGACTCCCTCGACGAACTGGTGACGATCACCAGCGCGATGACCAATCCGACCACCAGCAGCACGGCCACCCCGGCAAGGATCCACAACCAGCGTGGCGAATTGGGCGGTGGCGGGGGAGGCGGCGGGTC
This sequence comes from Mycobacterium sp. NBC_00419, assembly GCF_036023875.1. Lineage (NCBI taxonomy): Bacteria > Bacillati > Actinomycetota > Actinomycetes > Mycobacteriales > Mycobacteriaceae > Mycobacterium > Mycobacterium sp. NBC_00419. Next base: position 1,011,100 of record NZ_CP107931.1, on the reverse strand, counting down.
CGCCGGCGGGTAGCCGGTACCCGGCTGCCAATAGGTTGGCAGCTGCTCGGTGGGTTGCGTGGCCGGCGGGACATATCCCGACCCGTAGCCGTAGTACTGACCCGCGTAGGCGGGGTCGCCGCTCGGCGGATATCCGTTACCCGCTTGCTGCGTCGGGTCGGACCACTCTGTTCGGCGCGGATCGTTCATTGCCACCTCATGATTGCAGGCTACCGAGTCTCGGCAGCCCCTCGTTTCCCCCGAAAGTCCAGCACCGTGTTTACCACTGGTGGGCTGCGTGGAACGTGGTACCGGGTAACTGCGTGGTCAGCGACGAGTGAGGTGGCGTGGAGCGAGACGTTCGGGCGACATACGGCGCGTCCGTGTCACCCGATGCCACCGCCTTCGCGCATCTGGTCGACGACGGCGGCTACCCGCGCGCGGTCCAGCGGTTCCTGCGCGGCAGGCATGCCAGTGCCTCGCGGGACGTCGATCTGCCCGTCGACGGGCCGGTGACCAAGGTGATCCATTCCGCCGACGGCCATTGGCTGGCCTGCCAGGTGGCCCCCGACGGGGGCACCCGTACTCAGATCTGGGTGGTCACCACCGACCCCGACGACCGGATGGCCCGCCGCATCGATCGGATGGATACCGGTACCGCCGAGTTGATCGCCTGGGACGGTACCCGGGTCTGCGCGATCCTCACCGGGGAGGACGGCGTGGGCCAGTCCACGCTGATCGACCCGGCGGACGGTGCGGTGACCGTCCTGGATCGCCGCTCGGGTGGCAGGTTGATCGACGCATGGGCCGGCTCGGCGCTGATCAGAGTCGGTCCACGCGGCTACCGTGAGTTCATCATGCTGCGCGGGACGACCGAAATTGCCTTACTCCCTTCAGATCCCGGATCCAGCACCGAGTCGGGTGTCATTCTCGACGACCATGTGCCGCGTCGCCTCCGCTCGGGTCCCGACGGGGAACTGACCACCCTGTACCAGCCGGGCGAGTACGTGCGTGCGCTGATCCGCAGCGACAACGGAGCCCGGCACGCCCGCCTCCTCGAGGTCACCGTCACCCCAGACGGCGTCGCCTACCACGTGGTGGCCGAACGGGCCGGGCACGATCTCGACGAGTTCGTCGTCAGCGACGACCTGTCCACGGTGGCGCTGTTGTGGAACATCAACGGCTGCAGCGAGTTACAGGTCCTCGAGTACGCCGACAACACGCTGACCGAACCGATCCCGTTACCCAATATGGTGGCCGGCGAACTGTCGATCAGCGCGGGCGGGTCGCTGGTCGCGATGACGGTCCAAGGGCCCGATCTGCCGCGCACCGTGGAAGTCGTCGACCCCCGGTCGCGCCAGTGGGAGCGCATCGACCGCAAACCCAGCAGCGGTCCGGTCTCGGCCACACCGACACTGCACACACTGACTGCTCGCGACGGCCGGCGGCTGTCCGGCTGGCTGTATTGTCCGGCGCCGCAAGTCAACCGGATCGGGGCGCTCGTCTACCTGCACGGTGGACCGGAGGGGCAGGCGCGGCCGGGCTACAGCGAGATCTTCCCGCATCTGCTCGACGAGGGCGTGACGGTGTTCGCTGTGAACGTGCGGGGCTCCGGTGGCTTCGGCCGGGAGTTCTGCCACGCCGACGACCGGGAGAAGCGCTTCGCCGCGATCGACGATGTCGCCGACTGCGCCCAGTACCTTGTCTCGCAACAACATGCCGAAGCCGTCGCCTGTGCCGGTTGGTCCTACGGCGGCTATCTGACGATGGCGGCATTGGCGTTTCATCCCGCGCTGTTCGTTGCGGGAGTCAGCATCTGCGGCATGAGTGACCTCAGCACGTTCTATCGCAATACCGAACCGTGGATCGCGGCGGCGTCCTACGCGGAATACGGGCACCCGGTCGCCGATCGCGCGCTTCTGGAAGCCCTGTCCCCGCTGCGCAGAGTGCAGTCATTGACGGCACCGTTGCTGGTCGTACACGGGGCCAATGACACCAACGTTCCGGTCACCGAGTCCGAGCAGATCGTCGAGGCGCTGCGCGGACTCGGCCGAAAGGTGCGGTATCTGCTGTTCGCCGACGACGGACACGAGATCACCCGGCGGGAAAACCACACCGTCCTGGCAGGTGCGGTGGCCGACTGGCTCAAGAGCGCTTTTCACTCAAATGTTTAGGGAACTGTCGGACGGGTAAACCCCTGTCCGCCAAGTGGTGCGGACTATCGAGGGAGGCTCACCATGCCAGGCCGCGGAATCCTGGGAGTGATCGTGATCGTGTGGCTGTTGATCGGAGTATTCGCTACCTGGCAGCGCGGCTACTTTTCGAACAGCGAAGCCAACTGCGCTACGGCAGGGTCCATCGCTTTGACTGTCGTCGCCGGACCGTTGAACTACGGCGGCGTCAATCCCAAAGTGTCGGACTGCAACCTGCCGCAACCCAGCCAGTAGTAGGGCGAAAGAAGTTCAGCAAGCAACGTTTTGGAGGAAACAATGATTGTGTTCGGAGCGATTCTGCTCATCCTGGGCTTCGTGCTGAAGATCCAGATTCTGTGGACCATCGGCATCATCCTGCTCGTCGTCGGAGCGGTGCTGTGGGTGTTGGGTGCCGTCGGCCGGCCGGTTGCGGGTCGCCGCTACTGGTATTGACCTACTGCGCGGCGCTGACGGTCGCCGGTCGTCGACAACGCGGCGACCGTCATCGCCCGCAGGACATCGCGTGAACGCCCCGGGTCGGCCGCCTTGGCCGCCAGGGGCTTCATGCTGTGTGGGGTCGAGTTGAGCAGGCCGAACACCGCATGCGCCATCAGGCGCGCCTCGGATTCGTCGAGCGCCGGGTCGAGTTCGTGCAGCACCGACACCCAGACTTCGACGTAGCTGCGCTGGGCCCGGCGCACCTGTCGCTGCGCCGCCGCAGGCAGGTTGGCCATATCGCGGTCCTGGATTCGGATCAGATCCGACTCGCCCAACGCGAAGTCGAGATGGAATTCGATCAGACCCTCCAACGCCCCCGCCGCGGTATCGGCGGCGGCCACCACGGCTTGCGCACCGGCCAGCAGCCGGGTGCTGATGCCCACCAGCAACTCGACCAGAAGCGCCTCCTTGTTGGGGAAGTGCCGGTAGATCGCGGGGCCACTGACCCCGGCGGCCGAGCCGATGTCCTCGAGCCGCACGGCCAGGAAGCCCTTCTCGGCCATCAGCCGTTCCGCGGCCGCCAGCAGGGCCGAGCGTCGATCCGACTTCTGCCTGCTGCGGCGGGTTGGCGCCTCGGGCATGGACCCTCCGGGACACGTCTGGACGTTTCGGTTAATCTTCACTAACCTAACACGAGTTAGTCGTCATTAACTCAATTGCGACGGGACTTCGACGATGACTTCACCGGCCGCCAACCGCGAGGCGCACACGCAACTCGTCGGGCAGCTGCGCGCCAAGCTGGCCGCTGCCGCGCTCGGTGGATCTGAGCGGGCTCGCGAACGCCATGTGTCCCGCGGAAAGCTGCTCCCGCGCGACCGGGTCGACGGCCTGCTCGACGCAGGTAGCTCGCTGCTGGAGATTGCGCCGCTGGCCGCCGACGGCATGTACGACGACGAATGTCCGGGCGCCGGGATCATCACCGGCATCGGCCGGGTCGCCGGGCGCGAATGCATGATCGTCGCCAACGACGCGACGGTCAAAGGCGGCACCTACTACCCGGTGACGGTCAAGAAGCACCTGCGCGCCCAGGAAATCGCATGGCAGAACCGGCTTCCCTGCATCTACCTGGTGGACTCCGGCGGAGCGTTCCTGCCGCGGCAGGACGAGGTGTTCCCCGACCGCGACCACTTCGGGCGCATCTTCTTCAACCAGGCCACCATGAGCGCCGCGGGCATCGCCCAGATCGCCGCGGTGCTGGGATCGTGCACGGCCGGCGGCGCCTACGTTCCGGCGATGAGCGACGAGGCCGTCATCGTGCGCAACCAAGGCACGATCTTCCTCGGCGGCCCACCGCTGGTGAAGGCCGCGACCGGCGAGGTGGTGACGGCCGAAGAGCTCGGCGGCGGCGACCTGCACTCCAAGACCTCCGGCGTCACCGACCATCTCGCCAACGATGACCGCGACGCACTGCGCATCGTGCGTCGCATCGTCGACACATTGGGCCCACGCGAGCAGCGACCGTGGGAGGTCCGTCCGACCGTTGAGCCCATCACCGACCAACACGAGCTCTACGACGTCGTGCCGGTCGATGCCCGGGTGCCCTACGACGTGCGTGAGGTCATCACTCGCATTGTCGACGGCGGCGAGTTCAGCGAGTTCAAGGCCGAGTACGGCACCACGCTGGTGACCGGTTTCGCCCGCATCCACGGCCACCCGGTGGGTATCGTCGCCAACAACGGCGTGCTGTTCGGTGAATCCGCCGTCAAGGGAGCACATTTCATCGAACTGTGCGACAAACGGATGGTCCCGCTGGTATTCCTGCAGAACATCACCGGCTTCATGGTCGGCCGCGACTACGAGGCCGGCGGCATCGCCAAGCACGGCGCCAAAATGGTCACCGCGGTCGCGTGCGCGCGGGTACCCAAGCTCACCGTAGTCATCGGCGGCTCCTATGGCGCCGGCAACTACTCGATGTGCGGGCGCGCGTATTCGCCACGGTTCCTGTGGATGTGGCCGAACGCCCGCATCTCGGTGATGGGCGGCGAGCAGGCAGCCTCGGTGCTGGCCACCGTCCGCGGTGAGATGACGCCTGAGGAGGAAGAGGCCTTCAAGGCTCCGATCCGCGACCAGTACGAGCACCAGGGCAATCCGTACTATTCGACCGCCCGATTGTGGGACGACGGTGTGATCGATCCGGCTGACACCAGAACTGTTCTGGGGCTGGCGCTTTCGGTCACCGCCAACGCTCCCGTCGAACCGGTGTCCTACGGCGTCTTCAGGATGTGACGATGTTTACCAGAGTCCTTGTCGCCAATAGGGGCGAGATCGCCGTGCGGGTCATGCGCACCCTGCGGGCCATCGGCATCGAATCGGTTGCGGTCTACAGCGACGCCGACGCGGGCGCGCGCCATGTCGCCGAGGCTGACATCGCCGTCCGCATCGGTCCGCCGCCGGCCCGGCAGAGCTATCTGGACATCGACGCGGTGATCGGTGCCGCGCTGCGAACCGGCGCCCAGGCCGTCCACCCCGGCTACGGCTTCCTCTCGGAGAATTCCGATTTCGCTGCCGCGCTGGAACGCGCGGGCCTCACGTTCATCGGGCCGCCCAGCGGCGCCATCGGCACCATGGGCGACAAGATCGCGTCCAAGGCGGCGGTGTCGGCGTTCGGGGTGCCGGTGGTGCCCGGGATCGCCCGGCCCGGACTCACCGATGCCGACCTCATCGCCGCTGCGCAGGACATCGGGTTTCCGATCCTGGTCAAACCGTCCGCGGGCGGCGGCGGCAAGGGGATGCGCCGCGTCGACGATCCCGCCGACCTGCCCGCCGCGCTGGTTGGCTCCCGCCGCGAGTCGGCCGCGGCATTCGGCGACGACACCCTGTTCCTCGAACGATTCGTGTTGCGGCCCAGGCACATCGAGGTTCAGGTGCTCGCCGACAACTTCGGCACCGTGCTGCACTTCGGTGAACGGGAGTGCAGCCTGCAGCGCCGCCACCAGAAGGTCATCGAGGAAGCCCCCTCGCCACTGCTGGACGAGGCCACCCGTGCACGCATCGGCGCCGCGGCCTGCGACACCGCCCGAAGCGTCGACTACCGCGGCGCCGGCACTGTCGAGTTCATTGTCTCCGCTGACCGGCCCGACGAGTTCTTCTTCCTGGAGATGAACACCCGGCTGCAGGTCGAGCATCCGGTGACTGAACTCGTCACCGGTTGGGATCTGGTCGAGTGGCAGGTCCGCATCGCAGCGGGGCAGAAGCTGCCCGCCCGCCAGGCCGACATCACCATGACCGGCCACGCCATCGAGGCCCGGGTGTACGCCGAGGATCCCGCTGCCGGCTTCCTGCCGACCGGCGGGCCGGTGCTGGGGTTGCGGGAAGCTTCCGGCGTACACGTGCGGGTGGATTCGGGCCTGGCGCCGGGCATGACGATCGGCAGCGACTACGACCCGATGCTGTCCAAAGTGATCGCGTACGGCGCTGACCGCTCGACCGCGCTGCACACCCTGGATCAGGCCCTATCGGAAACCGCGGTGCTGGGCGTGGGCACCAACGTCGAGTTTCTGCGATTCCTGCTGGCCGACGACGACGTGGCCGCGGGCCGGCTCGACACCGGGCTGATCGATCGGCTGACGTTCACCGTGCAACCGGCTGGCGACGAAATCCTCATCGCGGCGGCCGCGTATCGGTGGTTGCGGCTGTGGTCCGATGCCGGGGCTGACCTCTGGGACGTGCCGACCGGCTGGCGCCTGGGGGAGCCGGCACCCACCAGCATCCGGTTGCGCTGCGGCGCGCGCACCGAACACGTGCACATCACCGGCAGCCCCACGGCCGCCACCGCCCGCGTCGAGAGCGGCGAAAGCGTCACACTGGCAGCCGAACTGCACGGCGATGGGCTCACGGTGACCATCGACGGTCTGCGTGCCACCTACACCGTCGCCGTCGACGGCCAGCAGATCTGGCTTGCCGGTGCGGGCCGGACCGTCATGCTCGAGGAGATTCGCGAAGCGCCGGTTCGTGCCGACGATGCCCACAGCGGGGATGCCGAGCTGCTCAGCCCCATGCCCGGTTCCGTTGTCGCCGTGAACGTCTCCGATGGAGACACCGTGACCGCGGGGACGGTCGTGGTCGCCGTCGAAGCGATGAAGATGGAGCATTCGCTGACGGCCCCGGTCGACGGCGTCGTAGGACTTCTGGTCGCCGTCGGCGACCAGGTGAAGGTGGGTCAGCTGCTCGCCACGATCACAGCCACCACACAAGAGAAAGCCACGTCCGATGAGTGACTTCCTGTCCACGGGAACGCTTCCCGACGAGTATCAGCAACTGGCCAAGACGGTGCGTGACTTCGCGCGCAATGTCGTCGCCCCGGTGGCGGCCAAACACGACGCCGAACATTCCTTCCCCTACGAGGTCGTCGCCGGGATGGCCGACATGGGCCTGTTCGGCCTGCCGTTCCCCGAAGAGTACGGCGGCATGGGCGGCGACTACTTCGCCCTGTGCCTCGCCCTGGAGGAACTCGGCAAGGTCGATCAGAGCGTGGCCATCACCCTGGAGGCCGGGGTGTCGCTCGGCGCGATGCCGGTCTACCGGTTCGGCACCGAGGCGCAGAAGCGGGAATGGTTGCCGCAGTTGACCAGCGGGCAGTCGCTGGGTGCATTCGGGCTCACCGAGGCCGGTGGCGGCACCGATGCCGGTGCCACCAAGACCACCGCCCGGTTGGATGGGTCAACCTGGGTTATTAATGGCTCCAAGCAGTTCATCACCAACTCGGGCACCGACATCACCAAGCTGGTCACCGTCACCGCGGTCACCGGAACCGTCGGTGATCGCCGCGAGATCTCCTCGATCCTGGTTCCGGTTCCCACTGCGGGATTCACCGCCGAACCGGCCTACGACAAGGTCGGCTGGAATGCCTCGGACACCCATCCGCTGACCTTCCAGGACGTCCGGGTGCCCGAAGAGAACCTGCTCGGTGAACGCGGCCGCGGCTATGCCAACTTCCTGCGCATCCTCGACGAGGGCCGGATCGCGATCGCCGCGCTATCGACGGGTGCGGCGCAGGGATGCGTCGACGAAAGCGTCAAGTACGCCAAGGAACGCTCGGCCTTCGGCCAGCCGATTGGGCGCTACCAGGCCATCGAATTCAAGATCGCCCGGATGGAGGCGCGCGCCCACGTCGCCCGCACCGCCTACTACGACGCCGCCGCGCTGATGCTCGCGGGCAAGCCGTTCAAGAAGGAAGCCGCCATCGCCAAACTCGTCGCCAGTGAGGCCGCGATGGACAACGCGCGCGACGCCACCCAGATCCATGGCGGCTACGGCTTCATGAACGAGTATCCCGTCGCCCGCCACTACCGCGACAGCAAGATCCTCGAAATCGGCGAAGGCACAACCGAAGTCCAGCTCATGCTGATCGCCCGGGAACTGGGTGTGTCATGACCGAGGAGAGGATCGTCGAACAGCGCGGGCTGTGGTTCGAGGAATTCGAACTCGGCGTGCGCTACCTGCATCGCCCCGGTCGCACCATCACCGAGGCCGACAACGTGCTGTTCACCACGCTGACGATGAACACCCAGGCGTTGCATCTGGACGCCGCATTCTCCGATGCGCTGCCGCCGTTCCATCAGCGACTGGTCAATTCGATGTTCACGCTCTCGACCCTCGTCGGCCTGTCGGTGGCGCAGCTGACGCAGGGCACCATCGTCGGCAACCTCGGGTTCAGCGAGATCGCCTTTCCCAAGCCGCTGTTCCACGGCGACACCCTCTACGCGGAGACCATCATCACCGACAAGCGAGAGTCCAAAAGCCGCCCCGGCGAAGGCATCGTGACCTTCGCGCACACCGGGCGCAACCAGCACGGCGACGTTGTCGCGACGGCTGCCCGCAAGACGATGGTCCGTAAGAGGCCCGCCTGATGGCGCTCACCGAACCCGGGCCGGCCTGGCTGTTCTGTCCCGCCGATCGCCCCGAACGGTTCGAAAAAGCCTTGGCTGCAGCCGATGTCGTCATTCTTGATCTTGAGGACGGGGTCGCGGCCAAGGACCGTGAGGCCGCGCGTGAGGCGCTGGTGACCACCCTGCTGGACCCGGGTCGCACCGTCGTGCGCATCAACCCGTCGACGACAGCCGATCATGCGCGAGACCTCGAGGCCCTAGCCCGAACCCCGTACACCACCGTGATGCTGGCCAAAACCGAATCGGCCGAGCAGGTCGCCGCGCTGGCCCCGCTTGACGTGGTGATCCTCGTCGAGACGCCACTCGGTGCACTCGTAGTCACCGAGACCGCCCGGGTCGACAACGCTTACGCGGTGATGTGGGGCGCCGAGGACTTGTTCGCGGTCCTCGGCGGCACCGACAACCGCTACCCGGACGGCAGCTATCGCGAGGTGGCCCGCCACGTGCGCTCGCAGAGCCTGCTGGCCGCCAAGGCCTACGGAAAGCTCGCGCTGGACTCGGTGTTCCTCGACATCAAGAACCTCGACGGGCTGCGCGGCGAGGCCGATGACGCCGTCGCCGTCGGATTCGATGCGAAGGTGGCGATCCACCCTAGCCAGATTGCCGAGATACGGAAGGCCTACCATCCCACCGCCGAGCAAGTACGTTGGGCGCGACACGTATTGGAGGCGGCGCGCGATGAGCGCGGTGTGTTCCAGTACGAGGGCATAATGGTAGATGCCCCGGTGCTGCGGCGAGCAGAGCGTATCGTCCAGCTCTCGCCCGATCCCGGCCGTTAGCTGGCACTCCGCCACAACGGATTTTGCTCTGACCGCCTCCGCACTGAGCAGACCTGAGGTCGTGACGGCCGAACATGCCGTCCGCGTGGCCACAAGGAGGCGGCATGGGTCAGTTGGTGCAGTTCATCGCACCCGACGGAACCGCTACGGCGGACTCCGACTACCGGCTGCCGCCAGAAACCTTGGCCTGGCTTTACGAACACCTCGTCCTGACCCGCGACCTCGACGGCGAGTTCGTCAACCTGCAGCGTCAGGGCGAGCTGGCCCTCTACGCCTCGTGTCGCGGTCAGGAGGCCGCCCAGGTCGGTGCCGCAGCGTGCCTGCGCAAGACCGACTGGCTGTTCCCGCAATTTCGTGAACTCGGCGTCTTCCTGGTGCGCGGTATCGCACCGGGGCAGGTCGCGGCGGTGTGGCGAGGATCCTGGCACGGTGGCCTCGACTTCACGGCGAAATGCTGTGCGCCGATTACGATCCCCATCGCCACCCACGCCCCCCATGCCGTCGGTGCCGCGATGGCCGCGCAGCGACTCGGCGAGACGACCGTCACGGTGGCGTTCCTCGGTGACGGCGCCACCAGCGAAGGCGATACCCACGAGGCCATGAACCTGGCCGCCGTCGAGAACGCGCCGTGCGTGTTCTTCGTCCAGAACAACCAATGGGCGATCTCGGTTCCGGCCAGCAGGCAGTATGCCGGCCCGTCGATCGCCGACCGCGCCGCCGGATACGGGATGCCGGGCGTCATCGTCGACGGCAACGACGTCCTAGCCTGCTACCAGGTGATGAGCGAGGCGGCCGCCCGTGCCCGCACCGGCGGCGGGCCGACCCTGATCGAGGCCATCACCTATCGGATGAGTCCGCACACCACCTCCGATGACGCCGCGCGCTACCGCCCGGAAGAAGAACTCGCCCTGTGGGCGACCCGTGATCCGATCACCCGCTACCGCATCTACCTCGAGCGTCTCGGCCTGCTCGATGAGCGGCTGGAACATCGGGTGGCCGCCCGCTCGGCGCGGCTGCGGGCCGAGCTGCGCACCGCGGTGGTCGACGCGCCCGACCCGGACGTCGGGGAGCTCTTCGACGTCGTCTACGCCGAACCCACGCCGCTGATGGCCGCCCAGCGCGCGCAACTGCTGGCCGAGATGGCGAAGGAGAACTGAGATGACCCAGATCATCGAACCCCCGGCATTCTTCAGCACCTTGCCCGAGGTCACCACCCTGACCATGGCGCAGGCGATCAACCGTGCACTGCACGATGCGATGGCCGCCGACGATCGCGTCTTGGTCTTCGGCGAGGACGTGGCCCAGCTCGGCGGGGTCTTCCGCATCACCGAGGGCCTGACCGAAACCTTCGGAACACAAAGGTGTTTCGACACCCCGCTCGCCGAATCGGCGATCATCGGAATGGCAATCGGCCTGGCCATCCGCGGGTTCGTCCCGGTACCCGAGATCCAGTTCGACGGCTTCTCCTACCCGGCGTTCGACCAGATGGTCAGCCACCTCGCCAAGTACCGCACCCGCACCAGGGGCGCGGTGGACATGCCGGTCACGGTGCGCATCCCGTCGTTCGGCGGTATCGGCGCGGTGGAACACCACTCGGAGTCCACCGAGACGTATTGGACGCACACGGCGGGGCTGAAAGTGGTGGTGCCCTCCACGCCATCGGACGCCTACTGGCTGCTGCGCCATGCGATCGCGGCGCGTGACCCGGTCATCTACCTGGAACCCAAACGCCGCTACTGGGGCCGCGAAGCCGTCGACCTCCTCGAGCCGGCACCCCCGATCGGGCGCGCCGCGGTCCGCCGGGTGGGCGCCGATGTCACGGTGCTGACCTACGGCGGACTCGTCGCCACCGCACTCGGTGCCGCGGAGATCGCCGAGCCCGATCTCGAAGTGATCGACCTGCGTTCGTTGAACCCGTTGGACTTTGACACCGTGGCGGCCTCGGTGACCAAGACGGGTCGCGCCGTGATCATGCACGAGGGCCCGCGGACGTTGGGCTTCGGGGCCGAGCTGGCCGCCCGCATCTCCGAGGAACTGTTCTACGACCTGGAAGCTCCGGTGCTGCGGGCCACCGGATTCGACACCCCGTACCCGCCGGCCCGGATGGAGAAAGTGTGGCTGCCCGGCGTCGACCGGCTGCTGGACTGCGTCGAGAAAGTGATGCGACGGCCATGAGCGATTTCCTGGTACCCGACCTCGGCGAAGGCTTGCAGGACGCCACGATCACCGGGTGGGCCGTGTCGGTCGGGGATGTGGTCGAACTCAACCAGACCCTGTGCACCGTCGAGACCAACAAGGCTGAGGTGGAGATACCCAGCCCCTACTCGGGCCGCATCCTCGCCCTCGGCGGCGCTGAAGGCGAAACCCTGGCCGTGGGAACGCTGTTGGTCCGCATCGACACCGGCGCACCCGAGCCGCGCACGCCGGTCCTCGTTGGCTACGGCACCGACAACGGCATGGATCGCAGCAGGCGGGTGCGGGCAGCGCCCAAGGTGCGCAAGCTGGCGGCGGATCTGGCCGTCGACCTGACGAGCCTGGCGCCGGGATCGGGTGCCGACGGGATCGTCACCCGTGCCGACGTCGAAGCCGCCAGTGGCGCTGAAGATATTGCAGTGCAGGGTGTTCGGGCGCGGATGGCGACGCAGATGTCGTTGTCGCGCAGCCGGATTCCCGATGCACACGCCAGCGTGCAGGTGGACTGCGCGGCGCTGCTGCGGTTGCGCGACCGGCTGGAGGTGACGCCGTTCGTGCTGACCTTGCGGATGCTGCTCATCGCGTTGGGTAGACATCGGTTGCTCAACGCGACCTGGGTGGACAGTGATGGTGGCGCGCAGATTCGACTGCACCCCGATGTCCGGCTGGGGATCGCAGTGGCCTCCGAGCGTGGCTTGGTGGTCCCGGTGATCGCGGATGCGCACACCCTGACCACACGCCAGCTCGCGAGCGCTGTCGAACAGCTCATCGACAAGGCGCGAACGGGCCGTCTCACACCGGCGGAGTTGGGCAATTCGACGTTCACGGTGTCGAATTTCGGCGCCCTGGGCCTCGACGAAGGAGTGCCGGTCATCAACTATCCCGAGGCCGCGATAGTGGGTGTCGGCTCATTGCGGCCACGTGCGGTGGTGGTCGACGACGAGGTAGTGGCCCGCCCCACGATGACGTTGACGTGCGCCTTCGACCATCGGGTTGCCGACGGCGCGCAGGTCGCGGCGTTCCTGACCGACCTGCGTGCTCTGATCGAAGCGCCGGAGACGGCGCTATTGGATTGTTAGGCCTGCGGATACGGCCAATAGCGCTTGCTGTAGCCGAGCTGGCGCGCCGCGATCTGAGCCTGCCGGTCGTACGGGATCGCCGGCAGGTTGAGCTGGCTGATCGGCACCACGGTTGAGCTCACCGTCGGGTCGGTGGTGTTGTTGGGATCGAAGTCCTGGAAACGGATCGCGATCGTCCCCTGATTCAGCCCGCCGGTGGACACCCAGTTGGCGAAGCCGGGATCGGTCGGCGAGACCACGATCGTGTAGGTCCCGTCGCCGTTGGCGACGGCCTGGCTCACGTTCATGCTGGTCTGATCGTCCCAATAGTTGTTGGTGATGGTCCAGTCATTGGTGATGGGAACGCTGAAGTAGCGCGCCCGACCCGGATCAATCGTCAGGACGAGGGTCTCGTCGTCGGTGAGTTGGAAGTACCCGGTGCTCTGCAATTGCGTTGCGAGGAAGGAGGCTTGGCGGGAGGGGTCGGTGAAGACGTTCGGCTGCTTGGGCTGACCAGTGACCGCATCGGTCGTCGCCAGCGACATGTAGGTGTTCTCGCCGCTGATACCGAGCAGGAGCATGATCGTGGCCGCCTCCACCGACTGCAGGAGACGCGGTGCAGGAAGTGGGGGAATCAGCGAGACCAACTGTGTCAGAAGCGGGTTAGACGAGACCAATGGTCCGATGCCCGGGATGGCGAAGCCGCCGATCTGGCTGAACAGACTGTCCGGTGGTCCGCTGACACGCAGGATCGACAGACTCATCGGTTCCTCGGTGTTCCAGTCCGCCAACGTGTTTCGGGTAGTGATGAGTGTGGTGCCGGGCGGCAGGTACAGATGGTTGGTCTGGCCCGGTGCGGTGGGCGTGGAATCGACGGTGATGCTGAACGAACCATCCGGCTCGAGGACAAGATCTCTGCCGTTGAGGTTGTCCGCGGTCGCCCCGCTCAATCCGGTGAGCACGCTGAAGTTGGTGTCGGCCGGTAGCGATCCGTCGAAGCGCCCGGTGATGACGTACTTCGAGGCGGTGTTCACCCCGACGAAGCGGTAGATCGTGTCGGGGTTGTCGTACCAGATCCGCGCACCCGAGAAACTCTGCAGATACCAATCGTGCGGCGGATTGACCTGCTGCAGGACCTTCGGACTGTTCGAGTTCAGCAGGAGCACTTCGATGGCCGCCTGATTGGCGTACTCGTTGACGGCCTGGTCCAGCTGGTCCAAGTTGGCTTGATCCGGGCCGCCCACAGCGGCGAAGTTCTTCTGGGCGGCCAGCCACCACCCCGCTTTGAGGATGACCTTGGCCAACTGCATGATCGGCGAGTTCGCGATCTGGGCGACGAGCTGCTCAGCCTGCAGCTGATCGGTGGTGGCGAGCACAGTGGTCGGAAGTGTGCTTCCCGGGTTCTGCAGAACGGTCACCTGCTGGGTGGCGGTGGCCCCGCCGTTGGGCGCGAAAAGCGTTGCCAGCCCATGCCAATGCAGTGCGTTGCCGGGTCTGTCGTCGGCGACGACGGTGAACGTGTCGGTTCCACCGAGTGTCGTGAAGTCCGGGTCGGGGGAGTAGGTGAACGTCCCGTCGGGATGGATATCGACGGCGCCCTTCTGGGCGCCGGACACGGTGTAGGTGAGTGCGTAGCCGTTGGCCTGAGAGGCGTTGAGTGTTCCGGTGATCGTCCCGTCGGCGGCCTGGACGTTCTGCGCGGCGTTGTAGGCGAGCACAGGGGTCTGGGCGAAGAAGGTGTTGCCGATACTTGGGCTGGGTTGGGTCGTGGTCTGGGCCTGTTCGACTTCTCTCCTCGCATAGCCAACGAGATCGGTCAGCGATGTCGCACTCTTTGGGACGACGGGGCGGCGTGGGCTGGCGACGGCGGCGCTCGGGCGGGCGGTCACCTGCATGACGCGCGTGCGCTTGGATGAGGTCTGGTTGTCGGACGCCTTGGTGGATTGCCGCGCGGAGTGTCCCGTCGAACTCCCGGTGTCGGCGGCCGCGATTCCGGTGTTGGTGGCGATCGCCACTCCGACTCCGAGTGCGAAGGCGAGCGCCCCGACCCGTCCGATATAGCGGCTAGAACGGGTTGGTGTGGTCTGCGTCACAAGCGGACTCTAAGTTGTCACCCGGGTCATTTACTATCGAACACATGTGCGAATCATTGTTGGAGATCGACACCGGTGCCGGGGAGTCGGCGCTCGTGGAGCGTATTGCTGAGTTGGAGCGGTTGAAGGCGGCCGCGGCGGCGGGTCAGGCGCGGTTGGCGGTCGCGTTGGATGTCTCGCGTCGTGCGGCGGAGGCGGCGGCGGGGGTGCCGGCGGCGAAGCGCGGTCGGGGTGTGGCGAGCGAGGTGGCGTTGGCGCGGCGGGATTCCCCGGCGCGGGGTGGGCGGCATCTGGGGTTGGCCAAGGCCCTGGTGTTGGAGATGCCGCACACGTTGGCGGCGTTGGAGACCGGGGTGCTCTCGGAGTGGCGGGCCACGCTGGTGGTGCGCGAGTCCGCCTGCCTGGACCTCGAGGATCGTCGCCGCCTGGATGTCGAGTTGTGTTCCGATCCGGCCACGCTCGAGGGGCTCGGAGATGCAGCGTTGGTGGCCGCGGCCAAGGCGATTGCCTATCGACTGGATCCCCACGCGGTGGTCGATCGGGCGGCCAAGGCCCCCGGCGAACGCACCGTGACGATCCGGCCGGCACCGGACACCATGACGTATCTGACGGCGTTGTTGCCGGTGGCCCAGGGCGTCTCGGTGTTCGCGGCCCTCAAACGCCAGGCCGATGTCTGTTGTGATGGGCGTTCGCGGGGTCAGGTGATGGCTGATGCGTTGGTGGAGAGGGTGACCGGTCGGCCTGCTGATCAACCGGTTCCGGTGGCGGTCAGTGTGGTGATCTCCGATCAGGCCCTGCTCGGAGTGGCGCAGGGGGCGGCGGTGATCGCCGGCTACGGGCCGGTGCCCTCGGCGGTGGCGCAGAAGATGGTCCTGGATGCGGTCGGTGATCCGAAGTCGCGGGCGACGCTGCGCCGGCTGTATGCCCGCCCCGGCAGTGGGGCGTTGGTGGCGATGGAGTCGCGGGCCCGGCGCTTCCCTAAAGCCCTGGCCACCTTCATCGCGCTGCGTGATCAACGGTGTCGCACCCCGTATTGCGATGCCCCGATCCGCCACACCGATCACGTGCAGCCTCATCGGGCTGGTGGTGTCACCAGTGGCGGCAATGGGGCTGGGTTGTGCGAGGCCTGCAACTACACCAAAGAAGCCCAAGGCTGGCGAGTCATTGCCGGACCCGATGAGAACGGCAGACACACAGTGGAGATCATCACCCCGACCGGCACGCACTACCACTGCGTGGCACCACCGGTACCCGGCACACCGAAGATCCCGCGCAGCTCCGCCGAGATCTACCTCAACGGCGAGCTCCTCAAAGTCATCGCCGCTTGACGGTCAACGCCGCTGAGCGGCGGCCAGCCGGGCCTTGAACTCGGGGGCCTCGATCGAGGTTGCCTGCGGTCCGAGTTCGATGTTCTTGGCGGCCTCGTGGTGCTCGGTGTCGAGGAATCCGGGAATCGCCGTGGCACGCATCGACGCCTTGGTGGACAGCACCACATCGCGCGGCGCCGACGCCGGGCCGGCGGCCAGTTCGAGTGCGGCCGCAACAGGATCGTCGGCGACCTCCAGGGCCAGCCCGTGTCGCACGGCGGCTTCGGCGTCGAATCGCATCCCGAACAGCAGCGCGGCGCGTGCCACCTGAGGGCCGACAGCGCGCTGCAGCATCCAGGTCGCCCCGCCGCCGGGATGGATGCCCAGTTTCTGGAACCGCGGATCGAACAAGGCATGCGGTCCGGCGATGCGGATGTCGGCGGCCAGGGCGAGGTTCAGGCCTGCCCCCACGGCGGCGCCGTTCACCGCGGCGATGGTCGGCAGCGTGCACCGTCCGACCGCCATGAAGCCGGCGTAGATCCGCTCCAGGCCCTCGCGGGCGGCCGCCCCGAGAGCCGACAGGTCCGCTCCGGCGCAGAACGCCTTGCCGGCGCCGGTGACCACGACGGCGTGGGCCTCGGCTTCGGCGGCCTCGACCGCGGCCCGCAGCTGCTCGGACATCGCATCGGTGACCGCGTTGCGGCGATCCGGATCGTTGACGGTGATCAGCGCGACGCGGTCGCGCACCTCGTAAAGCACCAGGTCAGACATTGCGAACCTCCACGAAGGGCAGGCTAGCAGTTAGGGTCGATTCACTATGACGGCACCGCACGGACACTCGGTTCGCATCGCGGTGCTGGGTCCGGTTCGGGCCTGGATTGGTTCGGTCCCAGTCGAACTCGGCGGCCCTCGGCAGCGATCATTGCTGGCCCGCCTGGTGCTGGCCCAAGGGCATGTCGTCTCGGTGGACCGGCTCATCGAGGACCTCTGGCAAGGTGAGCCCCCACCGAAAGCGCTCTCGGCGCTGCAGGCATATATCTCACATCTGCGAAGGGTGCTCGAGCCGGACCGGCAACGGCGGGCTCCGGCAACAGTGATCCTCAGCGAGGCGCCCGGGTACCGCCTGCGACTGCCCGCCGCCGCCGTCGACGCCTGGCACTTCGACGAACAGGTCCGGAGGGCACAGGCTGACGACGACGCACCACGGCGCGTCTCTGCGCTGACATCAGCGCTCGAGCACTGGGCCGGTGATCCCTACGCCGAGGTGTCAGACGCCCGGTGGGCAGTCGCCGAGGCGGCACGGTTGACCGAATTGCGCTTCACCGCAATCGAGTTGCGTGCGCAAGCCCATTTGTCCCTCGATCACGACGCACTGGTCGTTGGCGAGTTGGAGGGGCACGTCCGCGAGCATCCCACCAGGGAGGGCGCCGCGGTGATCCTGGCTACAGCCCTGTACCGCGCCAACCGACAGGCTGACGCGCTGGATGTCTTGCGCCGCACCCGTAGCCACCTCGCCGATGAGCTGGGACTCGAGCCGGGCCGTGCCATTCGCGACCTCGAAGATGCCATCCTCGGCCAAGCCCCTCATCTCGACTCCGGCCGGCCAACGATCCCGCCTGCCGCCCCCCAGCAGGCGTCACAGGTGATCGCCACGGAACCTCAATCGCTACACGGCCGTTCGCGAGAGCTCGCCGCCATTGACCGGGCCGCCGAGGAGGCGCGCCGCCTCGGTAGCCGGCTGGTCTGGTTAGGCGGCGAAGCCGGTTGGGGAAAGACGACGATCGCCGCAGCGGCGGCGGCACGATTGCGGGCCGCCGGCTGGACAGTCGCAGAGGGGCGCTGTCCGGAAGTTGACGGCGCGCCACCCGGGTGGGCCTGGACCGAGGTGCTGCGCCATTTCGGCGACGCGTACGTGCCCACCGAATCGCGTGATCGCCACGCTCTCGCACCGCTGCTTCATGACCACGGCCCCCCGGAGGCGGACGGGCACAGCACGTTCTGGACCGCCCATGCCGTGGCCGCGCTGGTGGGACGGGCAGCCAACGACGGTCCGGTCGCCGTTCTGCTCGACGACCTGCACCGCACCGACGGTTTGACCCTCGAGCTTCTTCGCCTCGTGACACACGAACTGCGGGACAGTCCACTGCTGGTTGTCGCCACCTATCGACCGTCGGAGTCGGGCAGCGAATTGGCCTCCGCCCGAGCTGCATTGGCGGCCCAGACTGCAGCTCATGTTGCCGTCGGGGGCCTCGACGACGCCGCGACGGCGGCCCTCGCCGCAGACTGTGGTCTGCCTCATCTGACCGGGGAAGCCCTGCGGTCGCTGCGTGACCGAACAGGGGGCAATCCATTGTTCGTTCGCGAACTGGCGCGCCTGACGACGGCCGAGGGACTTGATGCGTCCACGGTGGCCGTGCCTGCGGGCGTGGGCGACGTGCTGCGCCGCCGTCTCGGCCGACTGCCCGGTGCCACCGTGACCGCCCTGCGCCAGGCCGCCGTGCTGGGCCGTGAGGTCGACGTCGATCTGCTGGCCGGGTTGGCGCATCGCGAGCCCGATGATCTGCTCGACGCATTGGAGCCTGCTGTCCTGGTCGGCCTGCTCGAAGAGCCCGCCCCGGGTCGGGTCCGGTTCGCCCACTCGCTGGTCCGCGACACCCTCTATGAGGACACTTCGCTGCTGCGGCGCTCGCGCCTGCACGCCAACGCGCTCGGTCAGCTTCTGCAGCAGCGCGACACCGCCGACCCGGCAGCGTTGGCCTATCACGCGGTGGCGGCTGCGACCCCGGCCAGTGCAGTCGCGGCCGCAGATTTCGCCATGGCGGCCGCCCGCGACGCCGATCGGGTGGGCGCACCGGTTGAAGCAGCACGACAGTGGCGGGCCGCGGTGCGCATGCTGCAGCTGGCCAACTGGGCCGAGTCCGGCGAGGACGAAGCCGAGCGCACCGTTGAGGCCTACTGCGGAGTGGTGTCCGCCTCCGCGCGCATCGGCGACGTCGTGGCCGCCCGCGACGCGCTCAAGCAGGCATTGCCGGTGGCGGCGCCATCCCCTCAGCGCACCGCGCGTCTTCTGACGGCCTGGGACGCGCCCCTGGTGTGGCGGACCCGCGTAGGTGACAACCCCGACATCGAGATCCTCGGCGCGCTCCGACGGGCACTGGCGGGTGAGCCGACCCCGGGGCAACGGGTTCGGCTGCTCGCCGCAGTGTTCGCAGAGTTGGAAGGCGCTGACCCACCGGCCGCCATCGCAGCCAGTGTCGAAGGCCTGACCCTGGCGCGTGGGTTGTACGAACACGATCCAGCCGCCCATGGCCGCACCTTGTGTACGGCTCTCAACATCGCGGCGTACGGGGCTCTAGGCCCCGACGAGGCCCACAACCGTGAGCAGCTCACCGACGAGTTCCTGGCCGCCGCCGACGCCGCCGCCGCGGTCGACTATCAGGCCGTCGCCCACTGGCTGGCATTCCTGACCGCCGCCGGGCGCTCGGATCTGCCTGCCGCTCAACAGCATGTCGAACTTGCGGTGGCGCGAGCAGGCACCGGACAGCTCGCGCAGTTGCTCACTGTGCTGGAGGTGTTCAAGGCCCAGCTCACCGTGCTCGGCGGCGATATCGACGAGGGCGAGCGACGTTACGATGCCGCGGCAGCCCAGTTGGCACAACAGGGTGCGGCCAACGGGGGTGTGATCTCGGTGGTCGGCCGGTTGACCGCGGGGCTGGCGCGCGGCGATCTCGCTGTGATGGCCGACGAACTCGTGGCCGTGCACGCCTACGTCTCGACCTCGATCGCCGACGCCGCGGTCCTGGCGCTGTTGGACGCGGGCCGCCCCGACGAAGCGCGCCAGATCTGGGCGACCCGCCAGCCGGTGGAGCGTTCCTACTACTGGCTGGCTATCACCACGCTGCGCGCTCACGCCGCTGTAGCCCTCGAAGATGCTGACGCCGCTGCGAAATGCGCTGAGGAACTCCGACCGTACTCCGGGCGGATGGCCGGACTCGACAACGGCAGCCTGCTGACCGGGCCGGTCGATGAAGCCTTGGCCGCCGTCGCCGAGTTGCTCGGCAACACCGAGGATGCTCGGCGCTACCGCGCCGCCGCCGCCGCGCTGCGCCCCAAGCTGGCGTCCGAGGCGAACACCGTCCGCTCGAACTTGCGGTGACGCCGCCACACCAGACCCATCACCGCCCGCATCGGTGGGCTGAGCTGTGTGAGCATGGTGCGGCGTTCTTCGTCGGTCATCAAAGCCAGTGTGCGCGGTGCATCGAACGACAGCCGCCCGGTGCGTTGTGCGGTCTCCTCGACGGCCTGCCAGCTTGCCACCGACAGGTGCTTGCGGATCACCGGGAAGATGTCGCGCTCCTCCTCGGTGATGTGCTCGGTCAGCAATGTCAGCAGATCAGACAGCTCCGCGGCCAACAGTTTGGCGGTGCGAACGTCGCCTCCCGCGACGCGAAAACCGTTGGCGCGCCTGCGGATGACGTCCAGTCTCGGGTCCAGCGCCGCGTGGTCTTCCGTCAGCTCAGTCAGGTCGATCATGTCACCGGCGCTGGCATCGATCACCGGCCACAGCACCTCGTCTTCGACGGTGTGATGGTGGTGGATCGAATCGCACATCAGCTCGGTGTAGCGGGCGATCGCCCGGGCCCGCCCGGGGCTGCAGGGCTGCCCGTCGCGGATGGCGGCGACCGCATCGGTCAGGCGGCCGACATCGTTGAGTATCGCCCGGTGAGCCAATGCGAGGCCGCGGACATCTGGATCGGGTTCGCCGGGTTGGCGGGGGACGACTGTGACGGGTTTCATCGGTTTCATGCGGTAACCATGCGTAACCGCACTTGCGATGCACTTGTGGTCGACTTGCGGCCCAGCTCAGCTGCGCGGCGAGATCGCCTCGTCGGCGAGCATCGCCAGCACCGGCCCCAGCGTGCGCGCATACGGCACCGTGACGTGGTTGTCGTCGCGGAACACCAGGTCGTTGCCGATGATCACCGGACAGACGGCGTCGGTGCAGAACAACGACGACAGGTCGGCATACCGCCCGCCCGCCGAGCGCACCGCCGTCGCCTCGGCCGCAATGCCCTTGGCGTTCATGGCTATTGACCGGTCAGGCGTGCAGTCACGGGTGTCGGTCAGATGATCGGACAGACACACCGGGACAGTCGAATGCGGATCGGGCACCGGCCCCAGCACCAGAACACGGCCACCCGTCGCTGATCGCAGTTGCATGACCAACGTCTTGAGGCTGTCCAGCCACCCCCGGTCGTAGGCGGTGAACCCGAAATCGGCGCCGTAGCGCCGCGACATGTCCACGACGACGAGCTTCGGACGCTCGGTGCGCAGTCGGGCCATAACCTGCGTCCGCCAGGTCTGACATTCGGTGTACTCGCGGCCCAGGTACGGGCTGGTGATGCCCACGTCCTGCAGCGGGCAGGTGATCTTGGCCATCGTCTCGAGTCGCCAATGTCGTTGCTGTGCAGCTTGTTCCAAGCCAGGCTGCCACATCGCAGCATGCGAGTCGCCGACGAGCGCCACGGTGGTCTTGCTTGACACGTCGCCGGACGCGCACTCTGGGACCCCGGCCTCGCGCCAGGACCGCACACACCCGTTGACGAACACCGCTGGTTTGTCGGTGGCGGCATCAGCGAGCGGGGGAGCGAGATTGGACGGAACGTCGTGGCGCTGTGCGGAGGCGGCCACCGCGGCGGCGATCCGCGCGATCGTATCGGTCAGCGGGTCGGCGGCGGTGACACCGCGCATTTCGGTCATCGCCGCGGGTGCGGGTCTGCCATGCCCGACCGAGGTCGGCACGAACATCGGCAACAGCAGGGCCGCGCTGACCGCGACCGCGGTTACCGCGCTGCCGAGCACCAGGCTGCGGCCCGCAGACCGGCGCAGCGGAATCGAGTAACGCACCGGCCGCTCGACGTAGCGCAAGGTCAGCACCGCCAGCGCCAACGATGCCGCCACTGCCAGCACGCGCCCGACAAGCCCCAGGTCGTGGCCCACCAGCAGCGGCGCGAACACCAGCACCGGCCAGTGCCACAGGTACCACGAATATGACAGCCGACCGAGGTCCCGTAGCCACGGCGAGGCAAGCCACCGGCCCACGCCGCGCACGGGGGTCGCGCACCCCGCGGCGATCACCAGCGCGGTGCCGAGCACCGGCAGCAGCGCCGCGGTACCCGGATAGGGCGTGCGTTCGTCGAACTGCACGCACGCGATGACCACCAGCGCCAGCCCGCCGAACCCCGCCAACGCGGCTGACCCCGGCGCAAGGCGCCGCCAGAACCGCACGGACAGCGCGACCAGGCCGCCCGCGGCCAGTTCCCACGCCCGAGACGGCAGCGCGAAGAACGCCCACGGCGGCGCAGCCGTCGTCCAGATCAGCGCCAGGGCGAGCGACAAACCCGCCACCGCGAGCAGTGCCACGAAAAACGGCGACCGCGAACCGATCCGGCGCCGGCGAACCAGCCACGCGGTGGCCAGGATGAGCACCGGCCACACCAGATAGAACTGCTCTTCGACGCCCAGCGACCAGTAGTGCTGGAACGGCGACGGCAGATTGTCCGCGAGGTAGTCGGTGCCGTGGATCGCGAACCGGTAGTTGCCCACATACAGCGCGCTGGCCAGCGCGTCGGCCAACGCCGAGCGGGCCTGCAGCGGAGGCAACAGGGTGGCCGCCGCCACCGCCGTGATCACCAGGACCGTGCCCGCCGCCGGCAGCAGCCGTCTGGCCCGCGCCGCGTAGAAGCGAGACAGCCCCACCCCGCCGGTGGCCGACACCTCCGACATCAACAGGCGGGTGATGAGGAATCCGGAGATGACGAAGAACACGTCGACGCCGACGAACCCGCCGCCCAGCCCCAGGTGGGCGTGAAATGCCACCACGGCGACCACGGCGACAGCCCGCAGACCCTCGATATCAGGGCGAAAGTCAGTGCGCGACGAGCGTCGTCGCGTTCTGGTCGAAGCGGGGGGCAGGATGCGCCCATTGTCGCCGCCAACCACCCCGTGGCCGTGGTGCCACGCCCAGGCAAAAGTCGACGAGAGGCGCAGATTTGATTGTTGCGATTGAATTGAGCGGCCCCGCCCCCGTGCCCGTCAGAAGGGACGTTCGATGCCCACGATCGATGCAGAACCTTTCCCCCTCGAATTCGATGTGGACAGCACCGCGCTGGTCATCATCGACATGCAACGGGATTTCGTCTTGCCCGGCGGATTCGGTGAGGCGCTCGGCAACGACACCTCACTGCTGCTCGCCGCCGTCGAGCCGATTCAGCGGGTGTTGACCCGGGCACGCGAGATCGGAATGCTCGTCGTCCACACCCGCGAGGGACACCGTCCCGACCTGTCCGACTGTCCCTCGGCCAAGCTGCACCGCGGCGGGCAAACCTTCATCGGTGAGCCCGGCCCGATGGGCCGCATCCTGATCCGCGGCGAACAGGGCCACGACATCATCGACGAGCTGTATCCGATCGACGGCGAGCCGGTGATCGACAAGCCCGGCAAGGGCACCTTCCACGCCACCGACTTCGGCCAGATCCTGTCCGACCGCGGCATCAAAACCCTCGTCGTCTGCGGGGTGACCACCGAGGTGTGCGTGCACACCACCGTCCGCGAGGCCAACGATCGCGGCTACGAATGTCTGGTGCTGTCCGACGGCGTGGCCTCCTACTTCCCGGAGTTCCAGCGTGTGGCCCTGGAGATGATCAAGGCCCAGGGCGGCATCTTCGGCTGGGTCTCGGACTCCGAGCGCTTCCTGGCCGCGGTGTCCTGACCGATGAGCACCGGATCCCGGTTCTACCCCAACCTCTACAAGGATTCGGTGTCCTTGATGACGGTCTCGGCGCAGGTGACCTCGGTACCGGGGATCGACGCCGCCTCGGTGGTGATGGCCTCGGCCACCAATGTCGACAACCTCGCCCAGGCCGGCCTCGGTACCTTCGAGGTTCGGCCCAACGACCTCGTCGTCGCGGTCTCGGGCACCGAGGACGCCTGCGCAGAAGCGCTCGCCCTGGCCGACTCACTGCTGTCTGCCGCCCCCGGGGGCGGCGGTGACGACACCGCTGCGGCCGCTCCGGTCACCAGCATCCAGATGGCCGTGGCCAAGGACCCGGCGCTGAACCTGGCGTTGATCTCGGTGCCCGGCGACTACGCCGCCGCCGAGGCGATGAAGGCCTTGCGGCTGGGGCTGGACGTGATGGTGTTCAGCGACAACGTCAGCCCGGAAGCCGAGCTGGCGCTCAAGCAGTACGCCCGCGACGTCGACCTGATGGTCATGGGCCCCGACTGCGGCACCTCGATCGTCAACGGCATCCCGCTCGGCTTCGCCAATGTGGTGCGCCGCGGCCCGATCGGTGTCGTCGGCGCCTCGGGGACAGGCACCCAGGAGGTCACCGTCCGGGTGCACCAGAACGGTTCGGGGATTTCCCAGGCGCTGGGCACCGGCGGGCATGACCTGGCCGACGCCATCGGTGGTATCTCCATGCTGCACGGCCTGGCCGCTCTGGATGCGGATCCAGGGACGTCGGTGATCGTGCTGGTCTCCAAACCGCCATCGCCCGATGTCGCGGCCAAGGTGCTCGCCGCCGCCGAAGCCAGCGACAAACCCGTCGTCGTCATCTTCCTCGGCGCGGACCCGGCCTCGATCACCGGCAACGGGGTGTACGGGGCCGCCTACCTCGCGCAGGCCGCGGACATGGCGGTGGAGCTGGCTCGCGGCGAAGAGCCGCACACCGGGGAGATCACCATCTCCAACGAGATGCGCCGCTTGCTGGGCGATCTGGCGCGATCGATGGCGCCGAGCCAACGCTATGTACGCGGCATCTTCTCCGGCGGAACCTTCTGCTACGAAGCCCAACTGGTGCACCGTGCCCGCGGCATCTCCGCATACTCCAACACCCCGGTCAAGGGCAACAGCGCCCTGGCCGACATCCGGACCAGCCTGGAGAACACCATCGTCGACATGGGTGACGACGAATTCACCCAGGGCAGACCGCATCCCATGATCGACCCGTCGCAGAAGGACGCCCGCATCCGCGACGAGGTCGCCGACCCGACGACAGCGGTCGTGCTGTTCGACGTGGTGCTCGGGTACGGATCCGCCGACGATCCGACCGCCGGACTGATGTCGATCATCGGCACGTCGAAGGCGAAGGCCCGCGCCGAAGGGCGCACCGTCGCGTTCATCGGCTATGTGTGCGGCACCGATCTGGATCCCCAGGACCGCGCGAAAGCCGTTGCCGGCCTGAAGGCGGCCGGTGTCCTCGTCGCGTCGAGCAATGCCGAGGCAGCGGTCTGGTCGGCGGCGCTGATCGCCGAGCGCGAAGGAGTCGCCACGTGAAGAAGCTCTTCGACGAAGACCTCAAGGTCGTCAACATCGGCCTGCAGGGTTTCGCCAACAACGTCACCGCGGCGGGTGGGCAGGTCACCAATCTGACGTGGGCACCTCCGGCGAGTGCTGATACGGCACTGGGCTGGACGCTGGCCACCCTGGTGGGTGATCCGCGGATCGAGGACGCCAACCACACGGCCTACGGCCGTTACCTGGCTGCCCAACCTCGGCTGATCGACCTCGTCCGTGCCAGTGCGGCGATTCCCGGTCTGGGGCCGGACGAGCGGCGAATCCTGCACTCGGGGCCGCCGATCGCCTGGCCCGACATGTGCGGCCCGCAGCGCGGCGCCATCGCCGGGGCCATCCTCTACGAAGGCTGGGCCGACGATCTCGACGCCGCCGAGAAGTTGGCCGAGAGCGGGGCAGTCGCGCTGGAACCGTGCCACGAGCACGGTGCGGTCGGGCCGATGGCCGGCATCATCAGCCCGTCGATGCCGGTGTGGGTGGTGGAGAACACCGCGGCCGGAAACGTGGCGTTCTGCAACCTCAACGAAGGCCTCGGCAAGGTGCTGCGCTTCGGTGCCAACTCCCCGGAGGTGCTCGACCGGCTGCGCTGGCTGGGCACCGACTTCTTCGACACCATGCAGGTCGCGGTGCGGGGGCTGGCCGACCCGGACCTCAAACCCCTGATGGCGCAAGCGCTGCACATGGGTGACGAGTTGCACAACCGCAATGCCGCCGCCTCGGCGCTGCTGTTCAAACGCCTGACGCTGTCGCTGCTGGGCTCTGATCTGCCCTCGGATGCGGTGCGCCGGGCTTTGGAATTCGTGGCCGGCAACGACCATTTCTTCCTCAATATCTCGATGGCGGCCTGCAAATCGATGACCGACGCCGCCGCGGGGGTGCCGGGCAGCAGCATGGTCACCGTGATGGCGCGCAACGGCGTGAACTTCGGCATCAAGCTCAGCGGAACTGGCGATCAGTGGTTCCAGGCGCCCGCCAATCCTGTTGATGGACTGTATTTTCCGGGCTATACCGTCGACGACGCGGCCGCCGACCTGGGTGACTCGGCGATCACCGAGACCAACGGCCTAGGTGGATTCGCGATGGCGGCCTCGCCCGCGATCGTTCAGTTCGTCGGCGGCACACCCGCGGATGCGACGGCCAACAGCCGCCGCATGCTGTCCATCACGCTGGGCGCCAACCCCGCATTCACGTTGCCGCCGTTGAACTTCGGTGGCACACCGGCGGGAATCGATGCCCGGCTGGTGGTCGACTCCGGCGTCCTGCCGATCATCAACACCGGTATCGCCCACCGGCAGGCGGGCGTGGGTCAGATCGGAGCGGGCATCACCACCGCGCCGATGGAATGTTTCAACGACGCGCTGGCCGCGCTGGCGGCGGAACTGGAGTGAGTGTGGGAACCGCAATCGTCGCCTTCGGTGGAAATGCTCTTGTCACCGACGCCGAGCACGACTCCATCCCGCAGCAGTACGACACCGTCAGCCGGACCGTCCCACCCCTGATCGACATGGTCGAACAGGGCTGGAAACTCGTTGTCTCCCACGGCAACGGGCCGCAGGTCGGATTCATCCTGCGCCGCTCGGAGTTGGCCTCCGACGAGGTCGACCCGGTGCCCGTCGACTATGCCGTCGCCGATACCCAGGGCGCGATCGGCTACATGTTCGTCAAGGCGCTGCGCAACGAACTGGCACGCAGAGGGCTGTCGCACCCGGTGGTGGCGGTGGTCACCCATTCGGTGGTCAGTCTCGACGATCCGGCCTTCGGCAACCCGACCAAGCCGGTCGGTTCGTTCCTCGACGAGACCAAAGCCACGCAGATGGCCGCGGCGCTGGGCTGGACGATCGCCGAGGACGCCGGGCGGGGCTGGCGACGCACCGTCGCCTCGCCACGACCGACGGCGATCCTGGAGACGGAACTGATTCGCAAGCTCCTCGACGACGGAGCGATCGTGGTCGCGGTGGGTGGTGGCGGCATCCCGGTGACCGTCTCGCCCGAGGGGACGATCGCCGGCGTGGAAGCGGTGGTGGACAAGGACATTGCCTCGGGTCTGCTTGCCCACGACTTGGGCGCGGACCTGTTGATGATCCCGACCGGGGTGCCGCGCGTGGCGATCGGTTTCGGCACGCCGGAGGAGAGGTGGCTCGACACCATCACCGTCGAGCAGGCCCGGCAGTACATCGCCTCCGGCCAGTTCGGCAAGGGGTCGATGGAACCCAAGGTCGAAGCCGTCGCCGATTTCGTCGCCACCACCCCCGGTGGTACCGGAATCATCGGTGCCGCTGAGGAGATCCCCGCGATCCTGGCCGGCACATCGGGTACTCGGATCGTCGGTGCGAACACTGTGGCGCCACAGGCGGCGCCCCCCGACTCGGGGGCAGTGCTGCTTGCGGTCAACGGCACCCTGATGCGCGGGCTCAAGCTCTCGCCCAACATGGCCGCCGCCGGTGCCACGTTCGTCCAGGAGACCGCCACCGAACCGGTGTACCGAATCTGGACCATCAACGACGACCACCCCGCCATGATCCGAGTGACCGACGGCTCGGGAGTGGCTGTGGCAGTGGAGGTGTGGTCGGTGCCCGCCGCCGGGTTGGCGGGGATTCTGTTGAACGAGCCACCCGGGTTGTCGATCGGCAAGGTCAATCTTGCCGACGGCTCAACGGTTCTCGGCGTGCTCGGTGAGCCGGCTCTGGTCGAGGGTCAGCGTGAGATCAGCCGGCACGGAGGCTGGCGAGCCTATACCGCGGCGGAGGGTGTTTCGTCATGACCGTGGTGGGCGGCGGCTCCACTCAGCGCTTGAGCGGGCTGTAGAACACCAGGCCGTTGCCCTTGTTGTCGTAGACGACGGCGCGGCGCTCGTGGGCGTCGTCGTACGGGCCCTTGACGATGCCGCCGCCACTTTCCTCGACGGCCTTGGCCGCGGCGTCCACGTCGGCGGTCTTGATACCGACGACGACCTGGCCGGGAATGGGATGGTCGATCTCGGTGGCCAGCGCCAGCGTGACCGCGCCACCGTCGAGCGCGGCGAAATGGGTGCCGTCGCGAAACTTCACCGCCATCCCCAAGGTGTCGCTGTAGAAGGCGATCGATTCATCCAGGTCGTCGGTCGACAGGATGATCATCTTGACTTCGTGGTCGCTCACTTCGTTGCCTCCGGTGTGATGGGTCGGTTCATCGTAGGCGGGTCGCACTCGTGCATCGATGACTTCGGCTACTGCGAGGATGGTTGCGACCGGTAACATCCACACTCTCACCGTCCAGGATCCGAGGGCAATCGCATGGGGGAGCGCGAGTTCGCCATCGCCACTGCGGTGCTGCGCGCCACCGGCTTCCTGGGTGCGATCAGAATTTTCACCGGTGTGGCCTGCATCTGTCTGGGACTGCTCAGCGCCATCGAACAGTTCCACACCGTCCAGCCGCTGGGGCCGCACGGTGTGGCAGCCCGGTCCATCCACTTGGCGCTGCTGGTTTCGGCGCTGGTGATCGGTGTCTGGTGGCTGGCGACCCCGTGGCCGGGTCACCGGCGGGCGCTCGGGTTCGCCGTGTGGGGCGATGTCGCGCTGGCGGCCTCTGCCGCCACACTCACTGCGCCCGAGCCGCGCTTGTCGGCCACTGTCTACATGTGCCTGATCGGCGTCTTCGCGGCGGTGCTGCTGGGGTATCGGGCGTTGTTTCTGCATTGCGCCTTCGCGACGGTGACGATCGTGGTGTTCACGTGGGTCGGTGTCCGCTATGACGGTGAATCGCTGGCGAACCTGTCGCTGTACTTCCTGCCCGCGCTGACGACGGTGGTCATCATGCCGGCGATCGCGGCCATGGTCATCGAAGGCACCCGCCGCGGGCTGAGCGCCACCGCGCAGGCGGCCAATCGCGATCCGCTGACCGGGTTGCTGAACCGGCGCGGGCTCTACGCCGACACGGCACTGCTGCTGGCCCGGTGTCCGCGCGGTGCGGTCGTCGCGGTCGTCGTCATCGACCTGGACGGGTTCAAACAGCTCAACGACGACCACGGGCATGGCGTGGGAGACGCCACGTTGTGCGCGGTCGCCAACCAGCTGACCGAGGCGATTCGCCCCCAGGACCTGGCCGGCCGCCTCGGCGGTGACGAATTCGTCCTTGTCGCAACAGTTTTGGATGAGGACGATCTCGACAGCTTTGTCATGCGGGTCCGCGAGTTGAGGCTCCGGGACCCTGCGGGGGTGGCGCTGGGGTCCAGCGTGGGTATCACCTGGGAGCCCGCCGTCGACTTCGATGTCGACGCGATCCTGCACCGTGCGGATGAGGCGATGTACCGGGCTAAGCGGGTCGGCGGCGGGACGGCAGTGGTGGTGGCGCCGCCGCATGCCGGGGATGCTCAGCCCGCGGTGTAGCGGGCAATCTCGATCGCGTGATCTGTCGTTATTGCTCCAGAATCAACAACGGAATCTCCCGCGGCGTATTGAGCTGATATCCCGCATATCCCTTGTAGGTCTTCACTACCTTTGGCCACAGCTCGGCCCGCTCCTCGGGGGTGGCCGTGCGCGCTCGCATCGGTGTCGTCGTGTTGTTCACCGTCACGTTCACGTCCGGGTTGGCGATGGCGTTCTTGTACCAGTCGGGATGGTCCTGATGCCCGCCCTTGGAGGCGACGACGACGATGCGCTTGTCGTCGTAGATCGGGCTGGTCAACAAGTTCGCGTACGGCTTGCCCGATTTGCGGCCCACGGTGTGCAACTCGACGGGAAGCATTCCCATCACCGTGCGAGGGAACCGTCCGCCGGTCAGGGCCAGCACCAGGCGGTGACCGTTTTCGAGGAGCCAGGCGCCGGTCTCGGCGACCCGATCGGATTTCTGCATGGGACCACCTTGCGCTGCGGTGCGGAACAGGGGCAAGGGGCCCGTACCCTTTGACGGTGACTGAGATCGACCCGGACAAGCTCGCCACCTGTCTGCAGGTGCTCCAAGAGGTCCGGTCCCTACCACCCGAGCACCCCGACGCGGTGCGGGTCCGCCGCGCCACCGCGGGCATCTTCAAGTCGGTCAAGCAGGCCCGCCGGCACGCCAGACGGGACGCCGTGGCCGCCGCCGACCGAACTGTCGTCGCCGCCACCGCCACCGGGGCGCCCGGGCGGATCGACGACGAAACCCAGGGTCTGCCGCTGGTGTCCACGGTCGCCGGCGCCAGTGCCGGCACCCTGATCCGATCCCGGCCCTGCTATATCTGCAAGAACCACTACACCGTCGTCGACGCCTTCTACCACCAGCTCTGCCCGGACTGCGCGGCGCTGAACCGGGCCAAGCGTGACGCCCGCACCGACCTGACCGGCCGCACCGCCTTGCTGACCGGCGGCCGCGCCAAGATCGGCATGTACATCGCGCTGCGGCTGCTGCGCGACGGCGCGCACACCACGATCACCACACGATTCCCCAACGACGCGGTCCGCCGGTTCGCAGCGATGGACGACAGCGCCGACTGGCTACACCGGCTGAGCGTCGTTGGCATCGATCTGCGCGACCCCGCCCAGGTGGTCGCGCTGGCCGACGAGGTCGCCGGCCGGGGACCGCTGGACATCCTGATCAACAACGCCGCGCAGACGGTCCGCCGGCCGCCGGGCTCGTACAGCGCCCTGGTCGAAGCCGAGCGCACGGCACCGCCGGAACTGGTGGACGTCATCACGTTCGACCACGTCAGCGACGCGCATCCACATGCGTTGGCCGGCAGCCTCGGCGAGCATCCGGACGCGCACGCCGTCACCGAGCTGGCGCTGCAGGCCCGCAGTGCCTCACCGGAGCGGATCGCCGCCGGGACGGCCATCGACGCCGGGGGGCTGCTGCCCGACACCAGCGCGGTGAACAGCTGGACGCAGCGGGTCCACGAAGTCGATGCGATGGAGTTGCTCGAGGTACAGCTGTGCAATCAGACCGCGCCGTTCATTCTGGTGAGCCGGCTCCGCCCGGCCATGGCGGCCTCGCCGGCGCGGCGCAAGTATGTGGTGAACGTGTCGGCGATGGAAGGGCAGTTCAGCCGGCGCTACAAGGGGCCAGGGCATCCACACACCAACATGGCCAAGGCCGCGCTGAACATGTTGACCCGCACCAGTTCTGGCGAAATGCTGGAGAGCGATGGCATCCTGATGACCGCCGTGGACACCGGCTGGATCACCGATGAGCGGCCGCATCCCACCAAGCTGCGGTTGGCCGACGAGGGCTTCCACGCCCCGCTGGATCTGGTCGACGGCGCCGCGCGGGTGTACGACCCGATCGTGCGCGGCGAGGCCGGCGAGGATCTGCACGGCTGCTTCCTGAAGGACTACGCGCCGAGTAACTGGTAGCGATTGTGGCTGTCCTGCATGGATTTCGGTTCCTCCGGCCGCGGCCGGCCGATCGTCACTGCTTGCGGTAGGCGTCGGCGCGACTAAAGACACCCACAACCGTGATGCGCCGGCGCTCGTCGTCAATGCGGTAGACCACGCGGTACGTGCCCCGGCGGGCACTGTGGCGGTCTTCCAGCGGCGGCCGCAATCGCTTGCCGACTCGGTGTGGGTTGTCCAGCAGCGGTCCGGAGATGAACTCATAGGCCGCGAACGCCACCGCTTCCGGCAGGGTTTCGGCCAACTGCCGTCGCACGGTCGGGGCGACGACCAGCTCGTAGCGCTGGTCGGTCACTTCCCAGCTCGACGAGCCTGCATCGCCGCGGCAAGATCGTCCGCACTCTCGGCCTCGCCGCCGGCCAGCTCGGCGTCAGCCTCACTCAGTGCGCGCAGTGCAGCGGAGTCGGACAACACCGCAATGGTCTCTTCGAGTGACTCCAGATCATCGACGGCGATAAGGACCGCGGCAGGACGCCCGTGGACCGTGACCGTCACCCGTTCGTGTTGCTCTCCGACCCGCGCCACCAACTCCGACAGGTGGGCTTTCGTCTCAGCCAGTGAACTGATTTCCGTCATAGTCATAAGTATGACCATAAATCCGCATCGCGTCCAAGCTCCTGAGGCCGGGAGGTCATCGGGTCTCATTTCGCGAAGGGGAGAAGCGTGCAGACCAGCGCTAGGTGAAGTCAATCTGGTTCCTTAACTTCATTTAGCTGAATAACTGAAGTTAAACGTGCCTGGTGAGTTCACTTCGCCCCATCACCTACGACGAGGTTCGGTGGGAGCCGCAAGTCGGGCGGCCTGCAGCGAAACCAACGGACCTCGGCAACCGCGTGTGGCGTTCTCCGGAAGTTCTCGCCGTGCTGGACGCTTTCGCTGAACGTGCGGGCGGCGAGCGTGGCCGCGTCGCCCCAACGGCAGTGTCGTGAGTATGGCTAAATACCACCTCTGACCAGCGCCCCCGGCAGGAATCGAACCTGCGACCTAGGGATTAGAAGGCCCTCGCTCTATCCGACTGAGCTACGGAGGCAGCGCTGAGAAGGATTCTAGTCGGGACGGTTTGCCACGAAGGGGCACCCACGGCTGTTGCGCCTTCAAATCCGAATGAGCCGAACTCAGTCAGCGGCGAACCGGGCCTGCAATCGGTCTAGGAATCCCTGGACCTCGGCCCGCTTGGTCCTCAGTCGCAGTACGGGCTCCGGGGTCCGGGCATTTCCCCAACCGGCATCGACCCGGTCGGCCCAGCGCGTCTGCGCGATGTCGATGAGGTGATCCAACTCGGCAATCTCCACGCGCATGAGCTCGGCAAACACCCTCGCCTGGGCGGCATCGTTGGGGTGTGACGGCGGCGCCACCGCGACCAACCTGCGCGGGCCCGGCCCTGCGGATGCAGCGCGGCCTGCCGCGGCCGGACTCCAATCGTGAAGAAGCATCCACATAGCCTGGCCCCGTCCACTCCGTGTTTCCTGCCAATCGAGCCGCCCGACATCAGTCGTCTACGAACAATTCACTTTGCTGGACGGTCGAGCTACTTCCGGTCGTGTCGAATCTGCAGGCTTGTGGCCTGCGGCGACGCGGCGAGGCCCCCTGTGCATGGATGAAATGTCGTTGAGTGCGCTGACAATTCGCTATGGTGTGACGGGCGGCACAGGCAATTCCCGCCTGAAAGACGCCCGAACTGGGCAAACGCCTTAGGTTGGCTAAGTGTCAAGGGAGTCCGACCCCGGATGAGCAATCCGATCGAGCAGGTGGCAGCGCAGTGCACGCGTGCCTTCCACACGGGCTCGTTGCTGCTGCGCGGCTCACCAGCCGCTGCCGGCTGGGTGCTGGGCTGGATGGCCGCCGAGTTCGCCCCGCAGGTGCTGACCGGGCATGCCCTGTCGGTGATTCCCTCGCCGCTGGAGAAGGTGGCCGCGGCACTGGCCGTCCAGCACGCCGACACCGTGCTGGAGACCGCGTTGCGGGAGACCTTCGGCGAGGGCTACGCCGACGCGGTGCACCACCCGCTCGAGCCGTACTCCGCGCGCCGGCCCAACTTGGCCGCCGTTCTCGAAGCGATGCGGCATCGACGCCTATACGCAGAGAAGACCCTCAACATCTCCTACGGCCCAGGCGGGCGTAACCACGTGCTCGACGTGTGGCGTCGGCCCGACCTTCCCGAGGGTGGCCGGGCCCCGGTCCTCATTCACGTTCCCGGCGGGGGATGGTCCATCAACGACAAGCGTGGCCAGGGCTACCCGTTGATGACCCGGATGGCCCAACTCGGTTGGATCTGCGTGTCGATCAATTACAGCCGAAGCCCCCGCAACGCCTGGCCCGCCCACATCGTCGACGTCAAGCGCGCCATCGCCTGGGTGCGGGCCAACATCGCCGACTACGGCGGCGATCCCGACTTCATCGCCATCACCGGCGGGTCAGCCGGCGGCCACTTGAGCTCGCTGGCGGCGCTGAGCGCGGGCGACACCCGGCTGCAGCCCGGCTTCGAAGACGCCGACACCAGCGTCCAGGCCGCCGCGCCGTACTACGGCGTCTACGACCTGACCAATGTCGAGAACATGCACGGCTTGATGATGCCGCTGCTCGAACACGTGGTCATGCAGCAGCGGCTCGCCGACGATCCGCAGCTGTTTCGCGACGCCTCCCCGATGTACCGCGCCCACCGCGACGCGCCACCGTTCTTCGTCCTGCACGGCGAGAACGACGCCGTCGTCCCCAACTCGCAAGCCAGAGCCTTCTGCACCGCCCTGCGCGATGCCGGTGCCGGGTCGGTGGCCTACGCCGAACTGCCCAACGCCCACCACGCGTTCGACACCATCGCCACCCTGCGCTGCCAGCTCGCCAGCGAGGCCGTCGCCGCATTCCTCGGCATCGTCTACGGCCGACATCTCAACGCCCGCAAGCGCACTCGGCGGGCGGCTGTCAGTTAGCCGACAGCTCCGTTGCGCGGGACAAGGAGCAGCGGTGGCCGAACCGGCCCACTGAAGTCGAACAAGGCCGTCAACGACCCGGCCCTGGCGTCCAACGAATCGTCACCGATCCGGCCCGTCGACCAGTTGTCCTCGATGAACCGCAGGATCGAGGTCTGGTCGGTCACGGTGTGATCGACGAAGTTCGCCTTCGTGAAGGGCGAGACCACCAGCAGTGGCAGGCGTGGGCCGTAACCGCAGCGTCCCTGGTAGACGATCGGCGGTGCGCTCGCGGAACTGCAGGATCCGGGCCCGGTGAGCGCGTCGGCCTTAGTGGTCGACGCCGATACGACGGGGGAGGGCTTGTGGTCGTACCAGCCGTCGGAGTCGTCGTAGGCCAGGACGATCGCCGTGTCCTTCCAGTCCGGAAGGCGTTCGAGACGATTGACCGTCTCGACGACGAACTGTTGCTCGTCGAGCGGATCTGAATACTGGGCGTGGCCATCCTGGTAACCCGGCGCCTTCAGAAAACTCACTGAAGGCAGGTGGCCGGCGTCGGCCGCTGTCCAGAAGTCCGAGAGGTCGTACTGGTGGTTGGCCTGGTCGCTGCGCCCGATCTCGTCGGCCGACCCCGGCGGCAGATGGTGCGGGTTGGCCGTCGACGGGTAGTACTGAAACGGTTCGTGGTGGGGGATGTAGTCGCTCTTGGTGCCGAACGGCTTCGGGCCGGATGTGCCCGTGCCTCCCAGCGCCGTCCCGACGTTGTGCTGGGCACCGCACACCGCGGTGCCGTCCGGCTTGGTCGCCGTCGGCCGGAAGCCGCCCTGGAAGTAGCCCCACGTGATGTTCTTGGCGTTGAGCAGGTCACCGATGTTCTTGTTCGCGCTGCTCAACTGGACCTGGTCACGGCTCGAGCAGTCGTCGCCGAACGGCTGGGAGTCGCCGATGAGGGCGTTCTCGATCACCTGGTCGGCGGGGAACGGCTTGCCGCCGGGAACGAATTCCTTTGTGACGCCATGAGTTTGGCCTGACACCAGATTGATGTGGCCGGGAGTCGACGGGCCGAACGTGGAGTTGTAGGAGTTGTCACTCATGGCGAAGTGCTGGGCGTAGTTCCACAACGCGGTCACGGTGTTGCCGTCGTAGTAGTCCATCACCATGCCCGGGGCCGAGTAGATCGGCGGCTTGCAGTTGGCGATCTCGGTGTGTTCGACGAACTTGTCCATCGCGCCGCCGTTGAAGGCCAGCTGTTCGGGGGTGTAGTCATGGTCCTGATCGCAGGTGACGATCTGATCCGGTCCGCCCAGTCGCACCGGCTGGTGGGTGTTCGGGTTCCGGGTCAGCAGCTCTGGTGTCAGCCCGTCGACGGCTGGAGTGTCCGGCTGGGCGCTGAACGGCTGCCCATCGGTGTTCGCGGCATGCGGGTAGGTGCCGAAGTAGTGGTCGAACGAGACGTTCTCGCCGAAGATCACCACGAGGTGGTGGATCGGTGTGGTCGTGCTGGCGACGCTGATGTCTGTCGGCGCCGCCGAGCACGACGCGACGATCAGTGCAAGGGCCGACGCGACGACAGTTGCGGTCCGACGGGAATTGGGCTGGCACACACCACGAAGCTTGGTCCTTCCCGGTGTCCATACGGTGAATATCGCTTTTCCGGCAGTGAAACCGGGCCGTGGCGCGGATTGGGACCGTCGTCACGGCGATCCGCCCAATTGGGCGGCCTGTGCCGACTAGCGTGGTGCTGTCGGATTGTTGAAGATTGCGGAACAGGAGGGCGCTGGTGTCCGTGAGGAGGGATCGATGAGCCGATCCGTCGATGCGAACGGAATGCCCACCGAACTGGGCGCCCTCGACATGCTGCTGCATCGTGGCGAAGCCAACCCGCGGACCCGCTCCGGGATCATGGCGCTGGAGATCCTCGACACCACGCCCGACTGGGACCGATTCCGCTCAGCGTTCGACAACGCCTCCCGCAAGGTGCTGCGGCTGCGTCAGCGTGTGGTCGTCCCGACGTTGCCGACCGCCCCAGCCCGCTGGGTCGTCGACCCCGACTTCAACCTTGACTTCCATGTCCGCCGGGTCCGGGTTCCCGAACCGGGCACACTACGTCAGGTTCTCGACCTGGCCGAGGTGAGTCTGCAATCGCCGCTGGACATCTCCCGGCCGCTGTGGACCGCCACCCTCGTCGAAGGCCTGGAAGGCGGTAAGGCCGCCACCCTGCT
The DNA here is from genome assembly GCF_036023875.1 of Mycobacterium sp. NBC_00419. Taxonomy (NCBI): domain Bacteria; kingdom Bacillati; phylum Actinomycetota; class Actinomycetes; order Mycobacteriales; family Mycobacteriaceae; genus Mycobacterium; species Mycobacterium sp. NBC_00419. The sequence continues at coordinate 974,286 of NZ_CP107931.1, read as the reverse complement.
GCACCTGAGTCACGCCGTCACCGACGGCGTGGGTGCGACGGCGATGTTCGCCGAGATCTACGACCTCGAACGTGAACCACCGCCGCGGCCGGCCCCGCCCATGCCGGTGCCGCAGGACCTCACTCCCAACGACCTCATGCGGGAGGGCATCAACCAGATCCCGGGTGCGGTGGTCGGCGGTGTCCTCGGCGCGGTGGCCGGCGGGCTGTCGGTGATCAGCCGGGTGGTGCGCAATCCCGGCACCGCGGTGTTCGACGCGGTCGACTACGCCCGCTCGGGGCGACGGGTGATGGGCCGTGCCGCCGAACCGTCGCCGCTGCTGCGCAGGCGCAGCCTGTCCTCGCGCAGCGAGGCCATCGAGATGCGACTGGCCGACCTGCGCGCGGGTGCCCATGCGGCGGGCGGGTCGATCAATGACGCGTACCTGGCCGGGTTGTGCGGTGCGTTGCGGCTCTACCACGAAGCACTCGGTGTTCCCGTCAACAGCCTGCCGATGGCGGTGCCGGTGAGTCTGCGCGCCGAGGCCGACCCGGCGGGCGGCAACCGCTTCGCGGGCGTCAACCTGGCGGCGCCGATCGGTGTGGCCGACGCCGCGCTGCGAATTCAGAAGATCCGCAAGCAGATGACCTCGCGCCGGGAGGAGGCGGCCATCGACCTGATCGGCTCGGTGGCGCCGGTGCTGGGCCTGCTACCCGACGCCGTACTCGAGGCCATGACCGGTTCGGTGGTCGCATCGGATGTGCAGGCCAGCAACGTCCCGGTGTATTCCGGTGACACCTATATCGCCGGCGCAAAAGTGTTGCGGCAGTATGGCCTTGGACCGCTTCCCGGCGTCGCGATGATGGTGGTGCTGGTATCTCGAGGTGGCTACGCCACCGTCACCACCCGCTACGACCGTGCGTCGATCACCAACGAGAGCCTGTTCGCGGAATGCCTGCGACGCGGCTTCGACGAGGTGCTCGCGCTGGCCGGTGATCCGCCGCCGCGCGTGGTGCCCTCCTCGTTCCCCGATGCCGCCGACTCAGCGGCAACCCCTGCGAGCGGATCGGTTTCCCACTGATGAGCGAGAAGAACATGCGGCTGCCCGGTTCGGTCGCCGAGGTTATGGCCAGCCCGCCGGGGCCGAAGATCGGCGCGTTCTTCGACCTCGACGGCACCCTGGTGGCCGGGTTCACCGCGGTGATCCTCACCAGGGAGCGGTTCCGCAGCCGCGACATGGGCATCGGCGAGCTGATCACGATGATCGCGGCCGGGCTCAACCACCAGCTCGGGCGACTCGAGTTCGAGGAGCTGATCACCAAAGCCTCGCAGGCATTGCGCGGCCGTGCGCTCAGTGACCTGCATGAGATCGGTGAGCGACTCTTCGTCCAGAAGATCGAGAAGCGGATCTATCCGGAGATGCGCGAGCTGGTCCACGCACACATGGAACGCGGCCACACCGTGGTGCTCAGCTCGTCGGCGCTGACCCTGCAGGTCGAGCCGGTGGCGCGTTTCCTCGGTATCGACAACACCCTGACCAACCGGTTCGAGGTCGACGAGGACGACGTGCTCACCGGTGAGGTCGTCCGGCCGATCCTGTGGGGGCCCGGCAAGGCCAACGCTGTGCAGAAGTTCGCCGCGGACAACGACATCGACCTGAAGAAGTCCTACTTCTATGCCGACGGCGACGAAGACGTCGCGCTGATGTACCTGGTCGGCAACCCGCGTCCGACGAACCCAGAGGGCAAGATGGCCGCGGTGGCCCGCCGGCGCGGCTGGCCGATCCTGGAGTTCAGCAGTCGCGGCAGCGGGGGGCTGATGGGCCAGGTGCGGACCCTGCTCGGCGTCGGATCGCTGGTGCCCGCCGCTTACGGCGCGATCAGCTGGGGCCTGCTGACCCGAAGCAGGCGTCGCGGCGTGAACTTCTTCACCACCGCGTTCCCCAATATGCTGTTGGCGGCCAACGGTGTTCGGCTCAACGTTCTCGGCGAGGAGAACCTCACCAAGCAGCGGCCCGCGGTGTTCATCTTCAACCACCGCAACAACTTCGACCCGGTGATCTCGGCGGCGCTGCTCAAGGACAACTGGACCGGGGTGGGCAAGAAGGAACTCGAAAGCGACCCTGTCATCGGCACATTGGGCAAGCTGGTCGACACCGTGTTCATCGACCGCGACGATCCCAAGGCCGCCGTCGAGTCGCTGCAGCACGTCGAGGACCTCGTGAGCAAGGGCCTGTCGATCATGATCGCCCCCGAAGGCACCCGCTTGGACACCCGCACCGTCGGTCCGTTCAAGAAGGGCCCGTTCCGGCTCGCGATGGCCGCAGGTGTGCCGATCGTCCCGATCGTGATCCGCAACGCCGAGGTGATCGCACCGCGTGATTCCTCCACGATGAGTCCGGGCACCGTCGATGTGGTTGTCTACCCGCCGATTTCGGTCCAGGACTGGTCGCTGGACGACCTTCCGGACAGAATCGCCGAGGTCCGCCAGCTCTATCTCGATACGTTGAAGGACTGGCCCGAGGGCAAGGTTCCGGTGCACCCGGTGTACCAGAAGGCGCCCGCGAAGAAGGCTCCCACCAAGACGGCTCCCGCGAAGAAGGCGCCGGCCAAGAAGGCTCCGGTGAAGAAAGCGGCGGCCAAGACTCCGGTGAAGAAGGCGGTGGCCAAGAAGACCCCCGCGAAGAAGACCCAACCGCCTACCGTCAGGGGCCGGCGATGACCGCGAGCGATCACCTGGCCGACTTCAGCACCACCGACGACGCTCTGGTGCTGGCCTCGGTGTCCTCGAAGGCCGAGTTTGACCTGCTGCACGACTGGTTGCATGCCCAGCGACTGGCGCACCCCGACACCAAGGTCGAGGTGCTGCAGCTGCCTGCCGGAGATCCGCCTGCCGGAGTGGTGGCTCAACTCGTCGAGGAACTCGCCACCGGCGAGGACAGGCTGGTCGTCCCGGTCCGGGTGTTCTGGGTACCCGGCGGCCTGCCGACCCGGGTCAAAGTCGTCGGCCTGATCTCCGGCCGTGACACCTACCGGCCACCGGAGATGTTGCAGCGCAGCATTCTTCGCAAGGACCCCTCGCGTGCACGCATTGTCGCCGGCGAGCCGGCCAAGGTCTCCGAGCTGCGCCAGCAGTGGCAGGACAACACCGTCGCCGAAAGCCCCCGCGACTTCGCCCGCTTCGTCCTGCGCCGGGCCGTGTTGGCCATCGAGCGCATGGAGTTGCGGCTGCTGGGTCCGGAGTACAAGTCGCCGCGGCTGATCACCGACGAACTGATGGCATCCTCCCGCTTCGTCGACGGCCTGGAGAAGATCCCCGGAGCCAGCCCGGCCAAGGCCGAGGAGATGCTCAACGAGCTGGCCACCGGCTGGAGCAGGTTCTCCGTCGACCTGATCCCGAACCTCGGCCGCGCCATCTTCAGTAGGGGATTCGACCCCCGAATCGATTACGACGACGTCGAAATCGAGACCATGCGACGCGCCCTGGAGGACCACCCGGCGGTACTGCTGTGGTCGCACCGGTCCTACCTCGACGGCGTGATCGTGCCGGTGGCGATGCAGGAGAACAAGCTGCCGCCCGCGCACACCTTCGCCGGGATCAACCTGTCCTTCGGATTCATGGGCCCGCTGATGCGCCGCTCGGGCGTGATCTTCCTGCGTCGCAAGCTCGACGATCCGCTCTACAAGTACGTCCTGCGTCAGTTCGTCGGGTTCATCGTGCAGAAGCGGTTCAACCTCAGCTGGTCGATCGAGGGCACCCGCTCACGCACCGGAAAGATGTTGCCGCCCAAGCTGGGTCTGCTCGCCTACGTCGCCGACGCGTATCTGGACGGCCGCAGCGAGGACATTCTGCTGCAGCCGGTGTCGATCAGTTTCGACCAGCTGCACGAGACGGCCGAATACGCGGCGTACGCCCGCGGCGGGGAGAAGACGCCCGAAGGTGCGGAGTGGCTGTACAAGTTCATCAAGGCCCAGGGTGAACGCAATTACGGCAAGATCTACGTCCGGTTCCCCGGCGCGGTGTCGATGCGCCAATACCTCGGCGAACCGGGCGGGCCGACCGGATCGGACCCGGCCACCAAACGTCTTGCGCTGCAGAAGATGGCCTTCGAGGTGGCCTGGCGAATTCTGCAGGCGACTCCGATCAACGCCACCGGCCTGGTCTCGGCATTGCTGCTCACCACCCGCGGGCGCGCGCTGACACTGCAGCAGCTGCATCACACCCTGCAGGACTCGCTGGACTACCTGGAGCGCAAGCAGAGCCCGATCACCAACTCCGCCTTGCGACTTCGCACACCCGAAGGGGTACGTGCGGCCGCCGACGCGCTGTCCAACGGCCATCCCGTGACCCGGGTCGACGGCGGCCACGAACCGGTGTGGCGGATCGCGCCCGAGCACGAGCACGAGGCGGCGTTCTATCGCAACACGATCATCCACGCGTTCCTGGAGACCGCGATCGCCGAACTCGCGATGGCCCATGCGGGACGCGCCCCCGACGGCGACCGGGTCGCGGTGTTCTGGGACCAGGCCATGCGGTTGCGCGACCTGTTGAAGTTCGACTTCTATTTCGCCGATTCCGCAGCTTTCCGCGCGCACCTTGCCGAGGAGATGGCCTGGCAAGGGGATTGGGAGATCCAGGTCGCGGGCGGCGGCGACGCGGTGGACAACCTGTTGCGCGCCAAGAAGCCGCTCATGGCGCACGCCATGTTGCGCCCCTTCTTCGAGGCGTACGAGATCGTCGCCGACGTGCTGTGCGGCGCCCCGGCCGACATCGCCGAGAAGGAGCTGTCCACCATCGCGCTCGGCGTCGGCTCCCAGTACGCGGCCCAGGGCCGGATCCGCAGCAACGAGTCCGTGTCGGCGCTGCTGTTCGCGACGGCTCGGCAGGTGGCTGCCGACCAGAAGCTGCTCGAGGCAGCCCCGGACCTGCGCGAGCGCCGGCAGGCCTTCCTGCACGAGTTGCGTGCGATCCTGGCCGATATGGACCGAATCCACGAACTGTCCTCCGAACAGTTCTATGCCCGTGAGTTGGCGGTGCGTGACCAGGCAGGCTGACCGCACCCCGGTATGGCCCCTGCTCTCGGTGGTGGCATTACTCGCCGGCACCACCGCGGCCGGCATCGGCGCGCTGTCGCTTGCCGAAGCACTGGCGGCGACGGGGCTTCCCGACCCGGGTTCGGTCACCTCGCTGGGGCTGCCGTTCGCCCGCGCCGCCGGTGAGATCGCCGCCGTCATCGCCGTGGGTTCGTTTCTGCTGGCGACGTTCTTCGTCCCGCCGCAGGACAGCGGGGTGCTCGACGTCGCCGGCTACCGCGCGGTGCGGCTGGGTACCGTCGCCTCGGGCATCTGGACGGTGTGCGCCGCGCTGCTGGTACCGCTGACCATCTCCGACGTATCGGGGCAGCCACTCGTCGACCACCTCAACCCGGTGCAACTGTGGTCGGTCACCAGCCTCGTCGACACCGCGGGTGCCTGGCGCTGGACGGCGTTCCTGGCACTGGCCGTCACCCTGGCCGGGACGGCCGTGCTGCGGTGGGGCTGGACGCCGTTCCTGCTCGCCGGCTCACTGCTCACGCTGGTGCCGCTCGGGCTCACCGGGCACTCGTCGGCCGGCGGCGCACACGACCTGGCCACCAACAGCCTGATGATCCATCTGATCGCCGGGGCCCTGTGGGCCGGCGGGTTGCTGGCTGTGCTGGCGCACGCGATCCGCGGCGGTGAGCATGCCGACCTTGCGGCGCGGCGCTTTTCGGCGGTGGCGCTATGGTGCTTCGTCGCGATGGCGTGCTCCGGTGTGATCAACGCGTTCATCAGAATTCGGTTCGCCGACCTGTTCACCACCGAGTACGGCTGGCTCATCGTCGCCAAGATCGTCGCGCTGAGCGCGCTGGCCGTCCTCGGTTGGCGGCAGCGACGCAGCGCGGTGGCCGCCCTTCAGGCCGACCCCGACAACCGGCGGCCATTGATTCGGCTGGCGAGCATCGAGGCCCTGGTGTTCGGGCTGACGTTCGGGATCGCGGTCGGGCTGGGGCGCACCCCGCCACCGCCGCCGCTGAATGCCAACCCCTCGCCCGCCGAGGTGGCCATCGGATACGACTTCGCCGGCCCGCCGACGGTGGCGCGCATCCTGTTCGACTGGCGTTTCGACCTGGTCTACGGAACGGCGGCGATCGTGCTCGCCGCGCTCTACATCGGCGGCGTGATCCGCCTGCGCCGCCGCGGCGACGCGTGGCCGGTGGGCCGGACGGTGGCATGGCTGCTGGGCTGTGCGCTGCTGTTGTTCACCACGTCCTCGGGCCTGGGGCGCTACATGCCCGCGATGTTCAGCATGCACATGGCCGCCCACATGCTGCTGTCGATGCTGATTCCGGTCCTGTTGGTGCTGGGTGCCCCGATGACGCTGGCGCTGCGCGCGTTGCCCGCCGCGGGCAAGGACAACCCGCCCGGGCCCCGGGAGTGGCTGCTCATCGGGCTGCACAGCCGGTGGTCCCGGTTCTTCACCCACCCGGTGGTCGCGACGGTCATGTTCGTCGCGGGCTTCTACGCGCTGTACTTCGGTGGGATCTTCGACTCGGCGGTGAGCAACCACGGGGCGCATGTCCTGATGAACCTGCACTTCCTGATGAGCGGCTACCTGTTCTATTGGGTGGTCATCGGTATCGATCCCGCGCCGCGCCAATTGCTGCCGGTAGCCAAGATCGCGATGGTCTTCGCCACCCTGCCGCTGCACGCGTTCTTCGGTGTGGTGTTGATGGGCATGAAGCGCGTTCTCGGTGAAAGCTTTTACCGCTCACTGCAATTGAGCTGGCATACCGACCTGGCCGGCGATCAGCACCTGGGCGGGTCGATCGCGTGGGCGGCCGGCGAGATTCCACTGGTGCTGGTGATGATCGCGCTTCTGGTGCAGTGGAGCAGAAGCGACCGGCGCATCGCCACCCGGATGGATCGGGCGGCTGATCGTGACCACGAGGCGGATCTGGCGGCCTACAACGCGATGCTGACCGAACTGGCGCGGCGCGACACCGACGGCGTCAACCGCTGATTCATCCACAGTCCGTGGTTCATCCACAGCCGCCCGCTGCTGCATCGCCGGGTGGGCCGCGATGTCGGTGCGCGGGGGCTGACTGGGGTCACAGATCGCAACGGATTGAAAGGACCACAGCCATGTTCGAAACCCATCTCACCGTCGTCGGCCGCATCGTCACCGACCTTCGCCGCCGGATCGTCAACAACCAGGAGGTGATCAGCTTCCGTGTCGCGAGTAACTCCCGTCGCCGCAACGGCGAAGGCACCTGGGAGCCCGGCAACTCGTTGTTCATCACGGTCAACTGCTGGGGAAAGCTGGTCACCGGCGTCGGCGCCGCCCTCTACAAGGGTGCCCCGGTGATCGTCGTCGGTGACGTCTTCACCAGTGAGTACGAGGACAAGGACGGCCTCAAGCGGTCGTCGCTGGAAATGCGCGCCACCACGGTGGGCCCGGATCTGTCGCGGTCCATCGTGCGCATCGAGCAGCCCGCGCCCAAGCCCGCGGAGGCCCCCGCCGACGACCAGGCGCCCGAGATCCCCGACGAGGTCGAGGAGCCTCAGCAGACACCGGATCTGGCGCTGTCGGCGTGACAGGGTGGGCGGCCGCCCGGGGGAGACCCGGCGCGGCCGCCCAGCCCGCCTAGGATGGTCTGCGAGCAATACAGGCAAAAAGACGGAAGGCGACACCGCGGCAATGGCCGAATACATCTACACGATGCGGAAGGTCCGCAAGGCACACGGCGACAAGGTCATCCTCGATGACGTCACCCTTGCGTTCCTGCCCGGAGCCAAGATCGGCGTCGTCGGCCCCAACGGCGCAGGCAAGTCCAGCGTGCTGCGGATCATGGCCGGCCTCGACCAGGCCAACAACGGTGACGCCCTGCTGGCGCCGGGCGCCTCGGTCGGCATCCTCATGCAGGAACCGGTGCTCGACGAGACCAAGACGGTCCGGGAGAACGTCGAAGAGGGCGTGGCGATCAAAGCCAAGCTCAACCGGTACAACGAGGTCGCCGAACTGATGGCGACCGACTACACCGACGAGCTCATGGACGAGATGGGCAAGCTCCAGGAGGAGCTCGACGCCGCCGACGCCTGGGATATCGACTCCCAGCTCGAGCAGGCGATGGACGCCCTGCGCTGCCCGCCGCCCGACGAGCCGGTGACTCACCTCTCCGGCGGCGAGAAGCGCCGCGTGGCCCTGTGCAAACTGCTACTGAGCAAGCCCGACCTGCTGCTGCTCGACGAGCCCACCAACCACCTCGACGCCGAGAGCGTGCTGTGGCTCGAGCAGCATCTGGCCGCCTACAAGGGCGCCATCCTGGCCGTCACCCACGACCGGTACTTCCTGGACAACGTCGCCGAGTGGATCCTCGAACTCGACCGCGGCCGGGCCTACCCCTACGAGGGCAACTACTCGACCTACCTCGAGAAGAAGGCAGACCGCCTCGAGGTGCAGGGCAAGAAGGACCAGAAGCTGCAGAAGCGGCTCAAGGAAGAGCTGGCCTGGGTGCGCTCGGGCGCCAAGGCGCGCCAGGCCAAGAACAAGGCCCGCCTCGGCCGCTATGAGGAGATGGCCGCCGAGGCCGAGAAGACCCGCAAGCTCGACTTCGAGGAGATCCAGATCCCGGCTCCGCCGCGGCTGGGCAATGTGGTGGTGGAGGTCGAACACCTCGACAAGGGCTTCGAGGGCCGGACGCTGATCAAGGACCTGTCGTTCACCCTGCCCCGCAACGGCATCGTCGGGGTCATCGGCCCCAACGGCGTCGGCAAGACGACCCTGTTCAAGACGATCGTCGGCCTCGAACAAGCCGACAGCGGCACCGTGCGGGTCGGCGACACCGTCAAGCTCAGCTACGTCGACCAGAACCGCGGCGGCATCGACCCGAAGAAGAACGTCTGGCAGGTGGTCTCCGACGGTCTGGACTACATCGAAGTCGGCCACAACGAGATCCCGTCGCGTGCCTACGTCTCGGCCTTCGGGTTCAAGGGGCCCGATCAGCAGAAGCCCGCCGGGGTGCTCTCCGGTGGTGAGCGCAACCGGCTCAACCTGGCGCTGACGCTCAAAGAGGGCGGCAACCTGATCCTGCTCGACGAACCCACCAACGACCTCGACGTCGAGACGCTGTCGTCGCTGGAGAACGCGCTGGAGAACTTCCCCGGCTGCGCGGTGGTGATCTCGCACGACCGCTGGTTCCTCGACCGCACCTGCACGCACATTTTGGCGTGGGAGGGCGACGACACCAACGAGGCGAAGTGGTTCTGGTTCGAGGGCAACTTCGGCGCCTACGAGGAGAACAAGATCGAGCGCATGGGTGCCGACGCGGCTCGTCCGCACAGGGTCACCCACCGCAGGCTCACACGCGACTAATGTGATCGGCTGCGGACCAGCGTGGGTTCGCAAGCTGATCAGGAGTTCCAGGTATGACGGTTGACCCCAGAACTACCAGCCTCGACTTGCCGGTCGAGTGGACCCATCTCAGCCAGGCGGCCGTCGACGAGATGACGAAAGCGATGGGGGCGGCCTACCTCGCCACCTATCGCGGCCCGCACGGCGGAGCGCCCGACGGCGATGCTTCCGACACCGGCCCGCTCATCCAGGTCAGCCCCGATGAGCTGGTGCCGCCGGCGCTGATCGCCGCTCAGGAGCGGCTGGCGCACGGCCGGGCCCCCGCGGAAACGCTCGTCGCCGTCTACGGCAGTGACGACCCGGGCGGCTTCGGGCCCGCCCTGCAGATCGTCACCGAGCAGGCCACGATGCTGCTGGACTCGGTGACGGTGCTGCTGCACCGCCTCGGGGTGGCCTACGTCGCCCTGATGAACCCGGTCTTCCAGGTCCGTCGCAGCCCGAGCGGTGAACTGCTCGACGTGCGGCCGCAGTCCGCGGCCACCGCCGCCGACGGGTTCCCCGAGTCGTGGATCCACGTTCAGCTGGCGCCCTCGGTCAACCGCAAGGCCCTCGCCGAGGCGCAGCGGCTGCTGCCGATGGTCGTCGCCGACGCCCGGCAGGTGGCGCTGGATTCGGTGGCCCTGAGCGAGGTGCTGCAGAACCTGGCCCGCGAACTCGACGCCGACACCGGAGTCCGGTTCGCCAGCCCCGATCGCCGCGACGTCGCCGACCTGCTGCGCTGGCTCGCGGACGGCCACTTCGTGCTGCTGGGTTCGCAGCTGTGCGCGGTGGCCGACGGGCAGGCCACCGTCGACGAGACCAGCCGGCTCGGCGTCGCCCGGCTGCGCACCGAAGTGCTGCCCGAGCTGACCGAACCGGGTGATCTACTGGTGCTGGCCCAGGCGACCATGCCGAGCTTCCTGCGTTACGGGGCGTACCCGTACATCGTGGTGGTGCGGGAGAGCAGACCGTCCGGGGACGTCGAGCACCGGTTCGTCGGGCTGTTCACGGTGGCGGCCACGAGCGCCAACGTGCTCGACATCCCGTTGATCTCAGGGCGCGCCCGTGAGGTGCTGGCCATGACGCAAAGCGACCCCAGCCACCCCGGCCAGCTGATGCTGGACATCATCCAGACCATCCCGCGCTCGGAGCTGTTCTCGCTGACCGCCGAGCAGATGCTCGCCATGGCCACCGCCGTCATCGAGCTGGGATCGCGCCGGCGTGCGTTGCTGTTCCTGCGGGCCGATCAGCTCGGCCACTTCGTGTCCTGTCTGGTGTATCTGCCGCGCGACCGCTACACCACCGTCGTGCGGCTGGCCATGCAGGACATCCTGGTCCGCGAGTTCGGTGGTGAATCCATCGACTACACCGCACGGGTCAGCGAATCACCTTGGGCGGTGGTGCATTTCACGGTGCGGCTGCCGGACACCTCGACCCGCCAGGCCATCGACACCTCGGCTGGCAACCGAAGCCGGGTGCAGGCGCTGCTCACCGACGCCCTGCGCACCTGGGGCGATCGGCTGATCGGTGCCGCGCGCACCGGCTCGATCGATCAGACGATGGCCGAGCACTACGCCGACGCGCTGCCTGAGGAGTTCAAGCAGGCCGTCACCCCGATCGAGGCGATCACCGACATCGGCTTCATCGAAGCGCTGCAAGAGAACTCGGTCAAACTGCAGTTCGAGCGGGGTGATGTGGGCGACGAGGCGTTCCTCACCTGGTACCTCGGCGGCTCGACGGCCTCGCTGAGCCACCTGCTGCCGATGCTGCAGTGCATGGGCGTGGTGGTCCTCGAGGAGCGCCCGTTCACCGTCGTGCGCCCCGACGGGCTCAAGGTCTGGATCTACCAGTTCAAGATCCGGCCGGATGCCTCGATGCCGGAGGCAGGCACCGCCGAAGAGTGGAACGCCACCGCGCAACGCTTCGCCGACGCGGTCACCGCGATCTGGCAGGGCCGCGCCGAGATCGACCGGTTCAACGAACTCGTGTTGCGTGCGGGATTGACCTGGCAGCAGGTCGCTGTTCTGCGCGCCTACGCAAAGTATCTGCGGCAGTCGGCGTTTCCCTACAGCCAGAGCCACATCGAAACCGTCCTTAACGACAATGCCGGCACCGCGGCATCGTTGGTCGCACTATTCGAGGCGATGTTCGACCCGGAGTCGGCCGCCAAGGGTCTCGACGCTCAGGCCGCCGCGACCGCGGTGACCGCCGATATCGACGCGCTGGTGAGCCTGGACACCGACCGCGTGCTGCGGGCCTTCGCCGCCATGATCCAGGCCACCCTGCGCACCAATTTCTTCGTCGAGGATCCGAGTTCGGCGCGCGCCCAGAATGTGTTGTCGCTCAAGCTCAATCCGCAGCTCATCGACGAACTGCCGCTGCCGAGGCCTAAGTTCGAGATCTTCGTCTACTCACCGCGGGTCGAGGGTGTGCACCTGCGCTTCGGTCACGTCGCGCGTGGCGGCCTGCGCTGGTCGGACCGTCGCGAAGACTTCCGCACCGAGGTCCTGGGCCTGGTCAAGGCGCAGGCCGTGAAGAACGCCGTCATCGTGCCGGTGGGCGCGAAGGGCGGCTTCGTCGTCAAACAACCGGTGCCGCCCACGGGAGATGCCGCCGCCGACCGCGACAACTTCCGCAACGAGGGCGTGGCCTGCTACCGGCTGTTCATCGCCGGGCTGCTCGACCTCACCGACAACGTCGACCGGACCACCGGGCAGGTCATCACCCCGCCCGGTGTGGTCCGTCGCGACGGTGACGACGCCTACCTGGTGGTGGCCGCCGACAAAGGCACCGCCACCTTCTCCGACATCGCCAACGAGGTTGCCAAGTCCTACGGCTTCTGGCTGGGCGACGCTTTCGCCTCCGGCGGCTCGGTGGGCTATGACCACAAGGCCATGGGCATCACCGCCAAGGGCGCCTGGGAGGCGGTCAAACGCCACTTCCGGGAGATGGGTGTGGACACCCAGAGCGAGGACTTCACCGTCGTCGGCGTCGGCGACATGAGCGGCGACGTCTTCGGCAACGGCATGCTGCTCTCGCACCACATCCGGCTCATCGCGGCCTTCGACCACCGGCACATCTTCGTCGACCCCGACCCGGATGCGGCCAGGTCATGGGAGGAACGCCGCAGGCTCTTCGAGCTGCCGCGCTCGAGCTGGGAGGACTACGACCCCAGCCTGATCAGCGAGGGCGGCGGCGTGTTCAGCCGCCAGCAGAAGTCGATCCCGGTCAGCCCGCAGGTGCGCGCCGCCCTGGGCATCGAGGACGGCGTCACCGAGGTGACCCCGCCGACCCTGATGCGGGCGATCCTGCAGGCCCCCGTCGACCTGTTGTTCAACGGTGGCATCGGCACCTACATCAAGGCCGAGTCAGAGTCCGATGCCGACGTGGGCGACCGCGCCAACGACACCATCCGGGTCAACGGAAACCAGGTGCGCGCCAAGGTCGTCGGAGAAGGCGGCAACCTGGGAGTCACCTCGCTGGGCCGAGTGGAGTTCGACCTGTGCGGCGGGCGCATCAACACCGACGCCATGGACAACTCCGCCGGCGTGGACTGCTCCGACCACGAGGTCAACATCAAGATCCTGGTCGACTCGCTGGTGACGGCGGGCAAGGTCAGCGCCGAGGAGCGCACCGAACTGCTCACCTCGATGACCGACGAGGTCGGCCAGTTGGTGCTCACCGACAACATCGACCAGAACGATCTGATGGGCACCAGCCGGGCCAACGCGGCGGGGTTGCTCAACGTCCACGCCCGCCAGATCCGTGAACTCGAGGAGCGCCGGGCGCTCAACCGTGAGCTCGAGGCGCTGCCGTCCAACAAGGAGATCCGCCGACGCCAGGAAGTCGGGCTCGGACTGACCTCCCCGGAACTGGCGACGCTGATGGCGCACGTCAAGCTCGCCCTCAAGGACGAGGTGCTGGCCAGCGACCTGCCCGACCAGGACGTGTTCGCCTCCCGGCTGCCGGGGTACTTCCCGAGTCAGCTGCGCGACACCTTCGCCCCGGAGATCCGCAGTCACCAGCTGCGCCGGGAGATCGTCACAACCATGCTGGTGAACAACGTCGTCGACATCGGCGGCATCACCTTCGCCTACCGGGTCACCGAGGACGTCGGTGTCGGCTATGTCGACGCCGTGCGCACTTTCGGTGCCACCGATGCGATCTTCGGGATCGGGGAGACGTGGCGACGCATCCGCGACGCCGGCGAGAACGGGGCGCTGCCGGTCAATGTCTCCGACCGGATGACGCTAGATCTGCGCCGCCTGCTCGACCGGGCGTCGCGGTGGCTGTTGAACTATCGCCCGCAGCCGCTGGCCGTCGGCGCGGAGATCAACCGGTTCGCCGCCACCGTGGCCGCCCTGACACCGCGGATGTCGGAGTGGCTGCGCGGTGACGACAAGGCCATCGTGACCAAGGAGGCTGCGGATTTCGCCGCCCACGGCGCTCCGCAGGATCTGGCCTACACCGTGGCTGCCGGGCTCTATCAGTACAGCCTGCTCGACGTGATCGACATTGCCGACATCGTCGAGCGTGACCCGGCCGAGGTCGCCGACACCTACTTCGCCCTCATGGATCATCTCGGCACTGACGGCCTGCTTACCGCGGTGTCCGGACTGCCCCGCGATGATCGCTGGCATGCGTTGGCGCGCTTGGCGATTCGGGACGACATCTACGGCTCGCTGCGGTCGCTGTGTTTCGACGTGCTGGCGGTGGGGGAGCCGGAGGAGACCGGCGAGCAGAAGATCGCCGAGTGGGAGCACACCAACGGATCGCGGGTGGAGCGGGCCCGGCGCACCCTGGCCGAGATCTACGAGGACGACGAGCGCGACCTGGCGACGCTGTCGGTGGCGGCACGGCAGATCCGCAGCATGACCAGGACGACTGGAACAGGAACAAGTGGTTAACGGATTCACCACCGGCGTGCACGTTCGCTGGTCGGACATCGACATGTACCAGCACATCAACCACGCCACGATGGTGACGATCCTGGAGGAAGCGCGGGTCGACTTCCTGCGGGAGCCCTTCGCCGACGACATCACCACGATCGGACTGCTCATCCACGAGGTTCGGGTGCTCTACAAAGGCCAACTGCGGCTTGTGGATTCACCGCTGCAGGTGACGATGTGGACCAAGCGGCTGCGCGCGGTCGACTTCACCCTGGGCTACGAGGTCCGTTCGGTGGGCGCCGAGCCCCACTCGCGACCGTCGGTGATCGCCGAGACACAGCTGGCGGCGGTGCACATCGAGGAGCAGCGACTGGTCCGGCTCTCGCCGACGCACCGGGAGTACCTGCAGCGCTACCTGCGATGAGCCTCACCATTGCCGACGCTGTGCAGCGCAATGACCTGGCCGCCTTCGTCGAACGGGCCCTGCGGCTCGACGAGGCGGCGGTAGTCCGGCTGCGCCGGCGCGGCGACGGCTACCTCGCGTCCTGGGTCGGCACCGGCCTGGACGTGCTGGCCGTGCGAGTGGTCGCCGGTGAGCTGAGCCCCGCCGACCTGTCCTGCGGTGCCGACGCGTTGGCCCGCGGGCTGCGGGGCGCCGACACCTCCGGGCACATCGACACCGGCTTCCCGATGGACTCGGCATGGCGCGGTGTACTGCCGCCGGAGACCGGCTTCGCCCATCTCGATGACGTGCCGGCCGCGGTGCTGATCGAACTCGCCCGCCGCGGCGCCGAACTGGCCAGAGACCAGGGCAGTGCGCACGGCCCGCCGGCCTCACTGCTCGATCAGGACGTGTTGCAGGTCAGCTCGGGCGACGTGGTGGCGGGTGTGCCGATGCGGTGCGTATTCGCGTTGACCGCAATGGGTTTCGTGCCGGAGTCACCGTCGAGCGAGGAGATCGTTCGGGTTCGGGTGCTGCCGGCGTGGCTGCGCATCGACGCCCGATTCGGCTCGGTGTTCCGCCGCCGCGGCGACCCTGCGCTGGTGCTGCGGTGAGCGCGGGCAACGCCGACCGCCTGCCGTTCTGGCGCAGCCCGGCAGCGCGCGTCGCGGTCGGAGTCGTGGTCGGCGCCGTGGTCACCGCAATACTGTGGCCGCGCACCGGATCGCTGGCGCTGCTGGGCGGCTGGACCGGGGTGGCCGGCGTCTTCACCGGGTGGACGTGGCTGGCGCTGTGGCACTTCGACGCCCGCCGGACCGCCAGCCATGCCGGCCGTGAGCAACCCGGCCACGCGGCAGTCGTCAGCCTGATCCTCGGCGGCGCGTTGTCCAGCCTGGTCGGTGTCGGCGTGCTGTTGAACCGGGCCCACGACGACCCCGCACGGTGGATGGCCGTCGGCAGCATCGTGCTGTCCTGGCTCACCATCCACACGCTGTTCGCACTGATCTACGCCAAGCACTATTTCGCGTCGGGCCGGGGCGGGGGCATCGATTTCAACGACCCGAATCGCAAGGATCAGCCCAGCTATTCCGACTTCTTCTACATCGCGTTCGCGGTCGGCATGAGCTTCGCGATCTCCGACACCAACCTCACCTCGACGCGGATGCGCCGGACTGCCCTGGGGCATGCCCTGTTGTCGTTCGTGTTCGGGACGATGATCATCGCCTCGGTGGTCAACGTGCTCTCGTCGGGCTAGTCCGTCACCAGCCACGCGGCCGCGTCAGCGGGGAGCATGCCGTCTTTCACCGGCGCGCTGGCGGCGAGGACAGTGCCGTCAGGCAGGGCGACCGCCGAGGCGGCGGTGTTGAGCACGCACAGCACGCCGCCGGAGAAGAACGCCAGCACGCCGGGGCCAAGCTGCACCCACTCGATGTCGTTCTCGGTGAAGTGAAAAGCGTTGCGCCGCAGCCGCAGGATGGTCCCGAAGAACGTCAGCGTCGAGTCCGGGTCGCCGGCCTGGCGCTCCACGGTCAACGTTCGCCACTGCTCCGGGATGGGCAGCCAGGTGTCGGGATTCGACGAGAAGCCGAACGGTGCGGTGCTGCCCGACCACGGCAGCGGCACGCGGCAGCCGTCGCGCCCGCGTTCGGTGTGTCCTGAGCGTTCCCACACCGGGTCCTGCAGCACCTCGTCGGGCAGATCGACATTGGGCAGCCCGAGTTCCTCGCCGTTGTAGAGGAACACCGCCCCCGGCAGCGCCAGCATCACCATCGCCATGGCCTTGGCGCGGGACAGGCCGAGCGCACCGCCGCCGTAACGGCTGACCTCCCGTTCGACGTCGTGATTCGACAGCGTCCAGGTCGGGCTCGCATCGGCCAGCGCGGCGGCCGCCAACGCGTTCTCGATCGCGTCGTGAACACTGACCGCATCGAAATCGGCTCGCACCAAACGGAAATTGAAGCCCATATGCAGTTCGTCGGGCCGCAGATACTTCGCGAAGTCCTCGTTGTCGAACACCCAGATCTCACCGATCGACACCGCGTCGGGATAGTCGTCGAGCACCGAGCGGATGCCGCGATGGATGTCGTGAACCCCTTCGTGGTTGAACCGCGGATCGTCGTCCTGCGACGTCAGCATCTCGACGTCGGGATTGCTCATGTCCGGCAGTCCGGGCGGCTTGGCCATCCCGTGCGCGACGTCGATGCGGAACCCGTCGACCCCGCGGTCCAGCCAGAACCGCAGCGTCTTCTCCAGGTCGTCGAACACCTCGGGGTTGTCCCAATTGAGGTCGGGCTGCTCAGCGTCGAACAGGTGCAGATACCACTGACCGTCGGCAACCCGCGTCCACGCCGGGCCGCCGAAGACCGACACCCAGTTATTGGGCGGCTCTTCGCCGTTGGCGCCGTCGCGGAAGATGTAGCGCTGACGTTCGGTGCTTCCTGGCGCGGCGGCCAGGGCGGCCTGGAACCACGCATGCTGGGAGCTGGTGTGGTTGGGCACCAGATCCATCGTGATGCGGATCCCGCGGGCGTGCGCCTCGGTGATCAGCCGCTCGAGTGCCGCCAGCCCGCCGAACAACGGATCGACATCGCGCGGGTCGGCGACGTCGTAGCCGTGATCAGCCATCGGCGAGACCATCACCGGGTTCAGCCAGATCGCGTCGATCCCCAGGGTGCTGAGGTGGTCGAGGTGCGCCACCACGCCGCCGAGGTCGCCGACGCCGTCACCGTCGCTGTCGGCAAACGATCGGGGATAGATCTGATAGAAGATCGCGTTCGCCCACCAACTCGGTTCAGAAGTCACGCTCTCTCATTGTGCCGTGAGCGGCGCGTGCGCGTAGGCCTGGTAGGTCCGGGCCACGAAATCGCGGAAGTACGGCAGCGACTCCGCTCGCACGATCCCGCCGAGCAACACCCGCCACGACCGGGCCAGCCGGGCGAACACGTCGTCACCCACCGCGTCGGACACCACGTGCGTCCCCAGCACGGTGGCCCACACGGTCTCGCCGACGTCCTCGGGGTCGAGATCGTCGCAGAGGTCGCCCTGGCTGACCGCCTGGCGGACCTGCCCGACGAACAGTGCGGTCCAGTCGAGAAACGCCTTCGGCCCGCGATCGCTGACCTGGGTCAATGACTGGGCAAGCATCTTGCCGGCCTGCACGGTCCGGTCGGAGGCCATCAGGTCGGCGACGACGAAGGTGGCCCGCACGATGTTCTCCACGGCCGGCGCGGACGACTCGATGATGGTCGTCGCCGCGCCCGCGATCTTGACGTACGTCTCGTCGATGATGGCCGCCGCGACGGCTTCCTTGGACTCGAAGTGGTAGTAGAACGCGCCTTTGGTGACATCGGCGCGCGCCAAGATCTCGGCTAGCCCCGCCTCGCCGTAGCCGAGATCGATGAACAACTCGACGGCGGCGTCCATGATCCGTCGTCTGGTGGCCTCAGCCCTGGCTTGACGTCCCATCGCCGGACCCCTTTCCCCGCACCCTTGGTGCTCAGAGTATCCAGGTGACGGGCTCAGAACGGGGAGTTGACCATCGAATTGGCCGCCATTTCCAGATACGTAATAAGTTGGCGGCGATGGTCGTCGTCCAGTGTCTGGGCGTCGATGGAGGCGACCGCGGTATGCATGCAGCGCAGCCAGGCGTCGCGCTCGATGAACCCGATCTTGAACGGAACGTGACGCATCCTCAGGCGGGGGTGTCCGCGCAGGTCGGAATAGGTGCGCGGGCCGCCCCAGTATTGCTCGAGGAACATCCGCAGCCGGTCTTCGGCGGCGTCGAGCTCGTCTTCGGGATACAGCGGCAGGAGCACCTCGTCCTCCCGAACCAGCTCGTAGAACCGGGACACGATGGCGCGGAACGTTGCGGCACCACCCACCGCGTCGTAGAAGGCCTGCGGATCTTGGGACACACCACCATTGTGTACGTCGCTCCCGGAGCAGCCGACGTCACCCGAAGTTCACGGACTCGACCAGCGAACACAGCCGAAATAACCGTGCGCTCGCGGCCGATCCGTGGTGCACTGGAGCGCGGAGGATGCATGTCGCAGCGCAAACGGAACCGCGGTCACCGCGCCGCGGCGGGGACCGTCGGGTCCCTCCCGGGCTCAGGGCTGCACGAAGACCCTCACATACCCAGCCCGGCTGACGGGTCAGTGTGGGGGCGTCGCCGGGTATTGCTGCTGAATTCGACCTACGAACCGTTGACCGCGTTGCCGATGCGCCGCGCGGTCATCATGCTTTTGTGCGGCAAGGCCGACGTGGTTCACGACGACCCGTCCGGGCCGGTGATCCACTCGGCGACGCGGGTGATCGTGGTGCCCTCGGTGATCCGGCTGCGCAGTTATGTGCGGGTGCCCTACCGGGCACGCATTCCGATGACCAGGGCCGCCCTGATGCACCGGGACCGGTTCCGCTGCGCCTACTGCGGGTCCAAGGCCGACACCGTCGACCATGTGATCCCGCGCAGCCGCGGCGGCGAGCACTCGTGGGAGAACTGCGTGGCCGCGTGCGCAGGGTGCAATCACCGCAAGGCCGACAAGCTGCTGGCGGAGCTGGGCTGGACATTGCGGCTGGTGCCGTCGCCGCCGAAGGGCCAGCACTGGCGGCTGTTGTGCACGGTCAAGGAGCTCGACCCCGCGTGGGTGCGTTACCTCGACGAGGGTGCGGCCTGACGCTGATACCGTTTGCATCGTGAGCACTGCAGTCATTCACTCGTTGATGGGCGGGATACCGCTGCTGGTGGTGGCGATCCTCGCCGCGATGATCTTCTCCCGCAAGGGCAACCATCCAGCCACCTACACACTGTCCGAGCCCTGGACGCACGCGCCGATCCTATGGGCGGCCGTCGACGAGGTCGTTCCCGGCGACGGGCATCACGGTCACGGTTCCAACGAGACGATTGTGGGAGGTGGCGCAAGTGGCAAGTGGTGACCACGCGAGCGCACTGGCGACGACCGACCCGGCGAACCTGCCGGTGGGCTGGGCCGTCACCACCAGCGGCCGACTGTCCGGCGTCACCGAGCCCGGCCATCTGTCAGTCAACTACCCGTTCCCGACCAAGGACCTCGTCGCCCTCGACGACGCCCTGAAGTTCGGCAGCAGGCAGGCCAAGGCCCGCTTCGCGGTGTACATCGGTGACCTCGGCGCCGACACCGCGGCCCGGGCCCGCGAGCTCCTCGAGGACGTCCCGACCCCGAGCAACGCTGTGCTGCTGGCGGTTTCGCCGGACCAGCGGGCCATCGAGGTGGTCTACGGCGCTGACGTTCGCGGCCGTGGCATCGAGTCGTCCGCACCGCTGGGGGTGGCTGCGGCCGCGTCAGCGTTCAAGGAGGGCAACCTGATCGACGGGTTGGTCAGTGCGGTGCGGGTGCTGTCGGCGGGGACTTCTCGGCCGTAACCGCTGCGCCGGTGTTCCTGAGGGCGACGTAGCGCTCCAGGAACGCGCGTTCATCGAGGCGTTTGCGCCGCATCCAACTGGTGACCTCGTCGTTGCACTTGCTGGCATTGCAGGCCGCGCAGGCTGGCACCACGTTGTCCACGGTGTAGCGGCCTCCGCGGGATATCGCCATCACGCAATCACGCTGCAGCGGTGTGCCGGTGGCCCCGCAATAGGCGCAGCCGTTCCAGGCCTGCTTGAGCGCCAGCCACTGCTCCTCGGTCAGGTCGTTGACCACCGCCTTGACGCGTCGAGTGCGTCTGCGCGCGGCGCGGGCTCGCCGGCTGTTGGGGGCCACCATGGCCCGATCCTCTCAGCGCGAGGTCATCCAGCGTCGAAGGCGCGCGCTGTGAGCGAGCGCTCCACGCCGGCGCGCCCCTCGAGCACCAATCGGCGCAGCGCCGAGGGCAGCTCACCGCCCAGGAACTCGTCGGCGGCGGCCAGTGCGTCGGTGCTGATGTCCCACGACGGGTACAGCCCGACGACCACCGTCTGGGCGACCTCGCTGGATCGGCGATCCCACACCCCGGGAATCGCCGCGAAGTAGCGCGTGGCGAACGGCGCCAGCAGCGCGCCCTGCCCGGGCTGACCGAAGCCGCCGATGATCGAGCGGGCGGTGATGTTGGGCAATGTGTCGTCCTCGACGACCTGCTGCCAGGCCTGCTCTTTGACCGCTGCCTGCGGACGGGCCGCCGCCGCCGCGGCCGCCTGCCGCTTACCCGCCGCGGTCGGGTCACGCTGGGCCTCGGCGTCGATGAACGGCGTCTCAGGACCGTCGGCGTCCAGATCGCCGCTGGCGGCCAGCGCGGTGACGATGCGCCAGCGCAGGTCGGTGTCGATCACCAGGCCGGCCAGGTTCACCGCGGCCGGCTCGTTGTCCAGCAGCGTCGCCAGCACGGCGACGTGGTTGCGCGACAGCACCGAGGTGCACAGTGCGTTGACGAACGCCAGCTGATGGTCTGACCCGGGCGCCGACTCGCGGGCCAGGTCCAGCAGCCGGTCGGCGAAGGCCGGCCACCCGTTGGCGGCCGCCCAGCCCGGCTCGGCGTAGGAGTTCAGTGCGGTCTGGGCTTGCAGCAACAGCCGCTGGGCCACCCCGACCTCGGTTTCGGCCTGCACACCGCTCATCACCAGCGCCACGAAGTCGCGCGCCTTGAGCTCCGCGTCGCGGGTCATCTCCCAGGCCGCCGACCACACCAGGGTGCGCGGCAGCGGTTCGGCGATGTCGGCGATGCGGCTCAGCGCGGTCTGCAAAGAGTCGTCGTCGAGACGCAGCGAGCAGTACGTCAGGTCGTCGTCATTGACCAGGATCAGCTTGCCGCGTGAGACACCTTGCAGCGCAGGCACTTCGGTGACCTCGCCGGCGACGTCGAGTTCCTCGCGATGCACCCGCACCAGCTTGCCGGTCACCGGATCGTCGTCGTAGATGCCGACGGCCAGTCGGTGCACCCGGGTCTCACCGGCACCCGGTGCGGCGCCGCCCTGGGTGATCGCGAACCGGGTGAACCGCCCGGCGTCGTCGACGTCGAAGTCGGCGCGCAGCGTGTTCAGGCCGGTGGTCTTGAGCCATTGGCGGCCCCAGTCGCTCAGGTCGCGTCCGGAGGCCTTCTCGAGAGCACCCAGCAGGTCGCTGAAGGTGGCGTTGCCGAACGCGTGGGCGGCGAAGTAGTCGCGCAGACCGGCCAGGAAGTGCTCCAGCCCGACGTAGGCGACCAGCTGCTTGAGCACGCTGGCGCCCTTGGCGTAGGTGATGCCGTCGAAGTTCACCTCGACCGCGTGCAGATCCGGGATGTCGGCGGCCACCGGGTGGGTGGACGGCAGCTGGTCCTGGCGATACGCCCAGGACTTCTCCACATTGGCGAACGTGGTCCAGGCCTGGTCGTACTCGGTGGCCTCGGCCTGGCACAGCACCGAGGCGAACGTCGCGAACGACTCGTTGAGCCACAGGTCGTCCCACCAGGTCATCGTGACCAGGTCGCCGAACCACATGTGCGCCATCTCGTGCAGCACCGTCTCGGCGCGGCGCTCGTAGCTGTAGCGGGTCACCTTGGACCGGAAGACGTAGTCCTCCAGGAAGGTCACCGCGCCGGCGTTCTCCATCGCGCCCGCGTTGAACTCCGGCACGAACAGCTGGTCGTACTTGCCGAAGGCGTAGGGCACCCCGAAGTTGCGGTGGTAGAAGCCGAAACCCTGCTTGGTCTCGGTGAACAACCGCTCGGCGTCCATGAACTCGGCCAGCGAGGACCGGCAGAACAGCCCGAGTGGGATCTCGCCGTGCTCGTCGGTGTAGACGTCGTCCCAGCGCGCGTACGGCCCGGCGATTAGCGCCACCAGGTAGGTGCTCATCCGCGGGGTGGTGACGAACGTGTGCACCCGAGAAGATTGCCCGGCCTCGCCGGTGTCCTCGACGGAGGCGGTGGCCCCGTTGGAGATCACCTGCCAGTGCGCGGGTGCGGTGACCGTCACGTCGTAGGTCGCCTTGATGTCGGGCTGGTCGAAGCAGGCGAACATCCGCTTGGCGTCGGCGGTCTCGAATTGCGAGTACAGGTACACCTCGCCGTCGACGGGGTCGACGAAGCGGTGCAGACCCTCACCGGTGTTCGAGTAACGGCAGTCGGCCTCCACCACGAGGGTGTTCTGCTTGGCCAGCCCGCGCAGCGCGATACCGGTGGACTCGTCATAACCCGACACGTCGATCGCGTGTCCGTTGAGGACCGCACTGTGCACGGCGTCGGCCGCCAGGTCGATGTAGGTGTCC
The DNA here is from genome assembly GCF_036023875.1 of Mycobacterium sp. NBC_00419. Classification (NCBI taxonomy): domain Bacteria; kingdom Bacillati; phylum Actinomycetota; class Actinomycetes; order Mycobacteriales; family Mycobacteriaceae; genus Mycobacterium; species Mycobacterium sp. NBC_00419. The sequence continues at coordinate 951,367 of NZ_CP107931.1, read as the reverse complement.
GCACCGGGCAGGGCCTCGAACTCGACGGTGGTGGTCGACCTGAAGGTCGTGTCGGAGACCGTCAGGTCGAGAACGATCCGGTAGTTGTCGACGGTGACCAGCGCGGCGCGCTCGACGGCCTCATTGCGGGTGAGATTGGGAAGCACGTGTTCCAACCTATCGCGAGAGGGAACACTCGACTGCGTTGACGAGTTGTGCTCGACGTCATATCCGAACACCCGAGGAGCCCGCATGTCCGAGAAGTCCCGCGCCGATTTCTGGTTCGACCCCCTGTGCCCGTGGTGCTGGATCACCTCCCGCTGGATCCTCGAGGCCGAGAAGGTCCGCGACATCGACGTCAACTTCCACGTGATGAGCCTCGCCGTGCTCAACGAGGGCCGCGACCTTTCCGAGCAGTACCAGGAATTGATGAAGAAGGCGTGGGGACCGGTGCGGGTGGCCATCGCCGCCGAGCAGGCCCACGGCAATGAGGTGCTCGCCCCCCTGTACGCCGCGATGGGGACCATGATCCACAACGAGGACAACAAGAACCTCGACGAGGTGATCACCACGTCGCTCGAACAGGCCGGGCTGCCCGCCGAACTGGCCAAGGCCGCCACCGACACCAGCTATGACGACGCGCTGCGCAAAAGCCACCACGCCGGCATGGACGCCGTCGGCGACGATGTCGGCACCCCGACGATCCACGTCAACGGGGTGGCGTTCTTCGGCCCGGTGCTCTCCCGCATCCCGCGCGGCGAAGAGGCCGGCAAGCTCTGGGACGCCTCGGTGACGTTCGCGTCCTACCCGCACTTCTACGAGCTGAAGCGCACCCGCACCGAGCCGCCGCAGTTCGACTGACTCTGTTCGGGTTGCAGCCGGGGGCTGTCGGCACCACAGTCTTCCCATGACAGTTGCCGAGCCGACCACCGACGGCACCTACCGCGATCGGATCATCGCGGTCGAACCGGGCGGAAACGAATTCATCGCCGAGGAAGACCGGCACGGCAAGCCCCACCAGCTGTTCTGGACGTGGACCTCGCCCAACCTCGAGTTCGCCACGATCTTCGTCGGCGTGCTGTCGGTGGCCGTCTACGGCATGAGCTTCTGGCAGGCCGTCGCCGGCATCGTCCTCGGAACCGGACTCGGGGCGATCGCGCACTACCTGCTGTCGGCCCGCGGCCCCCTGCACGGCGTGCCGCAGATGGTCCTCGGGCGGCTGGCGTTCGGCTTCAAGGGCAATGCCGTGCCCGCGGTCCTCATGTCGGTGACCGCCGGGGTGGGCTGGTTCGCCACCAACAGCGTCAGCGGCGCGTATGCGCTGGCGGCGTTGTTCGGCATCGGTCCGTTGGTCGGGCTGGTCATCATCGTGCTGGTGCAGACGGCGTTCGCGTTTTTCGGCCACAACCTGGTGCAGGCCTTCGAGCGCTGGTCGTTCCCGGTGCTCGCGGTCATCTTCGCCGTCGCCTCGGTGGCCATCCTGATGAAGTCGAATGTCGGCGCGCCGGCCCTGGATCCAATCGTCGGCGACGGCTCGCTGGGCGGTTTCCTGCTGACCGTCGGCACCGCGTTCGGCTACGCGGCCGGCTGGACACCGTATGCCGCGGACTACACCCGCTACCTGCCGTCCACCGTCTCGACCGCGCTCACCGGCCTCTACGCCTCGGCGGGGTTGTTCCTGTCGTGTGTACTGCTCGAGGTCGTCGGCGCCGCGTCGGTCACCATCGGACCCGCCTTGTCGGACAACCCGACCCAGGCGTTCACCGGTGAGCTGGCCACGCCGCTGGCCAAGGCCACCCTGCTGGCCATCGCCATCGGGGCCATCGCCGCGAACTCCATCAACATCTATTCCGGCGCAATGGCATTCGTGACGATCGGGGTCAAGCTTCCCCAGCACATCGCCCGCGCACTGGTCACGGTGTTCTTCGGCGTCGCCGGATTCGGAGTGGCGTGGTGGGCCCTGCCCGACGCCGCCGCCAGCTACGAGGCCTTCCTGCTGATCATCGCCTACTGGATCGGCCCGTGGCTTGGCGTGGTGTTCGCCGACCAGTACCTGCGGCGCGGGCAGTCCATCGCGGGCTTCCTGTACGACCGCAGCTACGCCAACTGGGGCGGCTTCGCATCGTTCGCCGCCGGCCTGGTGATCTCGGTGCTGCTGTTCTCCAATCAGGAGAAGTTCGTCGGCTACATCGCCCGCGGTGTCCCGCAACTGGGTGACATCACCTTCTTCGTCGGCTTCCTGATCGCCGGTGCCAGTTATCTTGTGTTGTGCCGTTCGAAGATCGCCGGGGAGCGCGCCGGGGTATGACACCGCAGGAGATGCTCGACGTCGCCTACGAGGAGGCCCGAAAAGGCCTCGCGGAGGGCGGAATTCCGATCGGCGCGGCGCTGTTCAGCGCCGACGGGGTATTGCTGGGCAGCGGACACAACCGTCGCGTCCAGGACGACGACCCGTCGGTGCACGCTGAGACGGCGGCCTTCCGGGCCGCGGGCCGCCAGCGCGACTACCGCTCGACGATCATGGTCACCACGCTCTCGCCGTGCTGGTATTGCAGCGGGCTGGTGCGTCAGTTCAACATCGGCGCTGTGGTCATCGGGGAGAGCCGCACCTTCAGTGGCGGCCACGGCTGGCTGGCCGAGCACGGTGTCGAGGTGACGCTGCTCGATGATGAACGCTGCGCGGCGATGATGGCCGATTTCATCGCCGCAAAACCGGACCTGTGGAACGAGGACATCGGGGTGGCCGAATGATCGCCGCAATCGACATCTCCCGCTGGCACGCCGGGGGAGCAGAAGCCGACGCGGTTGCCGCCGAACTCGACGCCGGCCTGCAGCAGGCGGGTTTCATCCTGGTCACCGGCCACGGCATCGACCCGGAGCTGACCGCAGGCGTTCGCGGGGCGGCGCGGGAGTTCTTCGCGCTGTCCGACGAGGTCAAGGGACGCTACTCGGTGAGCGTCGGCGGCCACGGCTGGATCGCCCCCGGGGCCGAGGCCAACGCCTATGCCGAGGGCACCGAGACCCCGCCGGATCTCAAGGAGAGCTACAGCCTGGGCGCCGAGACCGCCACCGGTGACCCCGAGGTGGACCGGATCTGGTTCGCCCCCAACGTCTGGCCCGGCGAAGTGCCCGAACTGCACAGCCTGGTCACCCGGTACACCGCGGCGATGCGCCGCCTGGCCGACGACCTGCTGGCGTTGATGGCCCACGCCCTGCGGTTGACGGCGAACCCGTTCGTCGCCCTGGCCGACCGGCCGACCTGGACGATGAACATCAACCACTACCCGCCGATCAGCGTGGTGGGGGAGCCCGAACCCGGCCAGTTCCGGATCGGTCCGCACACCGACTTCGGCACCGTCACCATCCTCGACCGCGAGCCGGGAGCCGGTGGGCTGCAAGTCTTTTCCGAAGCGGAAGGTTGGGCCGACGCGCCCTATGATCCGGCGGCGCTGACCGTCAACATCGGCGACCTGCTCGAGTACTGGAGCGGATATCGGTGGCCCTCGGGACGGCACCGGGTGCTGCCACCGCAGCCACACGCCCCCGAAGAGGACCTGGTCTCGCTGATCTACTTCTACGAGGCCAACCACGACGCGCTCGTCACACCACTGGACCCGCCGATCGGCACGGTGGCGGGTCTGGCGCCGGTGACGTGCTCGGCCTTCATCAAGGAACGCCTCGACGCGATCACCGTCGGCTGACGCTGCCGTCGTCGCTGAGTCCGAACCGCTCATGCAGGCGGGCCAGCGGTGGTGGTGCCCACCAGTTGAGGCGCCCCATCACCTGCATCAGCGCCGGGACCAGCAGCATCCGCACCAGGGTGGCGTCGACCAACACCGCCAGCGTGAGGCCGACCCCGAACAACCGCATCACCGACACCTGCGCGGCCATCAATGCCGAAAACGAGATCGCCATGATCAGCGCGGCAGCGGTGATCACCCGACCGGTGTGGGCGACACCGAGAGCGACACTCTCGGCGTTGGCCTCCGGCCCGCGGTCGGATGCCAGCCAGTACTCCCGGATCCGCGAGATCAGGAACACCTCGTAGTCCATCGAGAGACCGAAAGCGATGCAGAACAACAGAATCGGCAGCTGAACACCCAGCGTCCCGGTCACGGCCGTGCCCAGTGCGCCCAGATGCCCCTGCTGGAAGATCCACACCAGTGCGCCGAACGCCGCGGTGAGCGACAACGCGCTCATCACCACCGCCTTGACGGGCAACACCGCGCTGCCGGTCAGCAGGAACACCAGCACCAGGGTGACGACGGCGATCAACGCCAGCACCAGCGGCAGGCGCGCGGCGATCGCGTGCATGCTGTCGCGGCTGCTCTGCGCGGCACCGGTGAACTGCACCGGTTTTCCCGCCGGGGCAGCGACCGCGTGTAGCCGGTCGAGCTGAACCGAGGATGCGGGCGAGTACAGCGGCGCTGTGCTGCCCACTGTCAGGAATGCGCTGCCGTCGCTGAATCCGGTTGGCGCCGTGGGTGGTCCGGTGGGTCGCCCGGCGACGAAGGTGCCGCCCGGTGACGACACCGACGAGACGTCCGGCACCCGGGAGAGGGCTGCGGCGTACCTGTCCACCTCAGCGGCTCGCAGGCCGGTCACGTCCGGCAGAACCACGGTGATGGGCGGGATGCCGCCGCCGGCAAAGTCGTTGCGCAACTGATCGCCCACCTGGCGGGCAGAAGCCGAGGCGGGCAGCACCCGGTCATCGGCGAAGCCCCATCGCGCATCTCGAAACGGCGCGCCGAGCAGCAGCAGGAACACGATCACGGCGATTGCGATCGGCACCGCATGCCGCATGACCAGCTTCGTCCATCGGTACCAGGACCACTGCTCGAACAATGCCGATCGCTGCTGCTGCCCCCAGAGCAGCCGGCGCATCAACGGACGCATCCTCGTCGAATCGAGCCGCTCACCCAGCAGTGTGATCGCCGCAGGCGTGACGATGATCGCCGCCGCGGCGGCGAACACGACCACCGCAACCCCGGCGTAGGCGAACGATCTGAGGAAGTAACCCGGGAACAACATCAGCGTCGCCATCGACAGCCCGACGGTCATCGCCGAAAAGCACACCGTGCGGCCGGCCGTGGCCATCGCGCGGTCGAGTGCCACAGCGCGGGACCGGCCCTGCGTCAACTCATCTCGGAAGCGGCTCAGGATCAACAATGTGTAGTCGACGGCCAGCGCCAATCCCATAGCGACGGTGAGGTTCAGCGCGAAGACCGACACAGTGGTCACCAGCGAGATGGCATGCAGCGCGGCCAGTGCGCCGAGAATCGCGAAGACGCCCACAGCGACCGGCAGCGCGGCGGCGACCAGGCCACCGAACACCCAGACCAGGACCAGAAAGCTCAGCGGCAGCGCCACGGACTCCATCACGAAGAGGTCCTTCTGGGTCTGGCTGTTCACCTGCCAGTAGACGGTGGCCTCCCCGCCGGCGCGCACCGAGACCCCGTCGCGGTCGTGGGCGAGTTCGTCGGCCAGGGCCTTGGCGGTGATCTGCGCGTTGGTCTCGCCACCGGAGATCGCCGCCACGATCAGGCCCGTCCTGCCGTCCCTGCTGACGAAACCGGGGACGGCGGCAGGGGGCACGGTCCACGCCGAGCGCACCTGCTTGACCTGGGTCGAGTTCTGCAGCCGCGCAACGATATCGGCGCCGACCTTCCTGGCGTGCGGTCCTGTCACGCCGCCGGCGGAGGTGACGGTGAAGACCACGCCGAGGTCGCCCTGGTCGAACTTCTGGGAGAGCAGTGCCGACGCCTGTGCCGACTCGGCGCGGGGATCCAGGGCCCCGCCCGCTGACAGCGTGGTGATCCCCGGAATGCCGACGATCGCGACGCCGATCAGCATCAGCACGGCCAGGGCGATGGTCCGGCGCGGGGCGGCGACGGCGTGCCGAACAACGCGGTTCAGCACGTGAGTTCGTGCTCGATGAGTTCGCGGTAGACCGGGAGTCGCAACAGTTCGGTGTGGGTGCCGGTGGCCTGGATCCGGCCCTGCGCCAGCACCAGGATCTGGTCGGCGGTGGTGACGGTGGACAACCGGTGGGCCACCACCAGCAGACTGCGCCGGCCGCGTGCCTGCCGCAGATTGCTCATCACGTCGTACTCGTTGGCGCGATCGAGGTGTGCGGTCGGTTCGTCCATCAGGATGAGCTCTGAACGGGACAGGAACGCGCGGGCCAGTGCCAGCCGCTGACGTTGGCCGCCGGACAGACTGCGCCCGCGCTCGAGTACCGGGGTGTCGAGTTGCTGCGGCAGGGCCAGGATTTCGTCGGCGATATTCGCCTGTCCCAGAACGACCCACAGCTCGTCGTCGGTTGCCTCCGGATCGGCGATGAGCAGATTGTCGCGGATCGTGCCGTGCAGGACGGGCGCGTCCTGTTCCAGAAGTCCCAGGCGGCGACGAAGATCACCCAACCCGATGGTGCGGAAATCCGCACCGCCCCAGCGCAGCGTTCCGGCATCGGGCTCGTGGAAGCGGCACAACAGCGCCAGGATGGTGGACTTGCCGGCCCCCGACGGTCCGATCAGCGCGGTGACCTGATCATGGCCCAGGGTGAAGGAGACGTCGTCGAGTACGGGGTTGGTGCCGTAGGAGAACGACACCCCGTCGAACTCCACCAACGGCGCTGCGCTGGCAGCAGGACGTGGCGCGCGCAGGACGCCGTCGGCGGCGGCGTCCGCCAACGGCTCGGGGAGATCGCGAAGGGTCGTGACGAGGTGCTCATACGCACCGGCCGAGGTGCGCAGCACGGTGAGTGCGGTGATTCCGGCGACGACGGGGAAGACCGCGTACATGGCGAAGGCGAACAGGCTGACGAACTGGCCCACGGCCAGCTCGCCGGCCGCCACGCGCCGCCCGTCGATGACCATGATCGCCAGGAATGCGCCGAAGACACCGAACCGGACCAGGCCGACGTTGGTCGCCGCGAACGATGCGATGCGCACGCCCGACCGGTAGGCGCCGTGGGCGCTGACGTTGATGGACTCCGCTTCGCGGGCTTCGGCGCCGAACAGCTTGACGGTGCGGGCGGCACCCAGGGCGCGGTCCAATCCGGACGTGTAATCACCCAGCGCCGCTTGGCGATTCAACGATGCCTGCTGAATCCGGGCGAGAAAGGGGCTGCCGGCGGCGAACCCCGCGGCCATGGCGGCGACCACCACGCCCACGGTGACCGGATCGATGGTGAGCATGAAGATACTTGCGCCGGTCAGTGCCAGCGTCCCGAAGGTGATGTCGGCGACCGCCCGGGGCATCTGCTGCACCAGTCCCGCGTCGCTGGTCGCGCGGGCCAGTAGCTCTCCGGTGCGGCCCTGATCCAGCACTCCGACCGGCAGGTGCACCACGTGATCGGTGAACATGGTGCGCAACCGCAGCACGATCTGCTCGCCGGTGCGGTCCAGCCGGAAGCGGGCCACTGCATCCAGCGCCAGCTGTCCGACGAGCATGGTCACCAGCACGACGGCGGGGATCAGAGTCGGCGCACCCGTGTAGGCCCGGTCGACGAGATGGCCCGCCAGCAGCGGCTGCAACAGGGTGAGGGTGGTTGCGACGCACAGCAGGCCCAGGCTCGCCGCCATCGAAACCCGATGAGCGCGAAGCAGTGTGAGCATCCCGGCCTGGCCGGTGGGTGGCGCCATCAGAGCAGCCCGAGCAGTTGCAGGTCGGTGACGTACTTGACGATCATCGACGCCGAGACGTGCGGAATATCGGGCACCGCCGCACGGAACTTCTCCGTCGTCGAGCGGGAGCCGCGGATCGGCTCGGCGGGCTGCAACGTCTCGGCGCCGCGCGAGAGCACCAGCTGCAGCGCCGAGTGCTGGCGCTGTCGGTCGGGCAGGTCGCGCAGGGCGGCCTCGAACCGCGCCAACCACTCCCCGAAGTCGCTGATGCGCGTGATCGGGTAGCCGGCCTCCACCAGCCAGTCGACGAACTCGTCGACCCCGATGCCGTCGTCGTGCGGATTCATCACGTGGTAGGTCTCGAACCCGCCCTGCGGGGCGCCCAGCGTGGCAATCGATTCGGCGACGAACGTCACCGGTAGCCCGTCATAGTGGGCGCGCTGGCGATTGCCGTCGGCATCGAGTGCGTAGAAGGAGGCCGGTGCGATACCGGTGGCCACCACGCTCAGCACGCCCCGGGTGAATCCGTCGGTCACGTTGAGCTGGCCGGTGTAGGCCGGGTCGGCCAGGATCATGCCGCAGCGGAAGACGGCCACGGGAAGCCGGCACAGGTCGTGTGCCTCGCGCAGCAGCACCTCGCCCGCCCACTTGCTGTTGCCGTATCCGTTGGCCGCGGTGTCGTCGAGGGTCCGGGTGGGGCTGATGACACGGATGTCGGCGTCCTCGGTGAACTGCGACGGTTCGATCTGATCGCCGACGTTGGCTGTCGAGACGTAGCTGACGTACTTGAGCTTGGTGGTCAGGGCGAGCCGGATCAGCTCGGCGGTGCCGACGACGTTGGGGCCGAAGAATTCGCTGTACGGCAGCACCCCGTTGACCAGGGCCGCGCAGTCGACGATCAGGTCCACGGTGTCGGCCAGCCGCTGCCAGGTCTGCTGGTCCAGTCCGAGACCGGCGTCGCCCTTGTCTCCGGCGAGCACCTCGAGATGGTCGGCGGCCATCGTCTGGAAGTGCCGCAGCAGGTCTGGGTCACCGCTGTCGAAAACGGAGGCGAGGCGGTGGTGCGCATCGTCGTCGGACTTGCCGCGCACCAGGCAGATCAGTGTCCCGCCGACCGACTGCATGCGCTGCAGCCAGTCCAGGGCAAGGTAGCGCCCGAGGAACCCGGTCGCCCCGGTCAGCAGCACTGTGCGCACCTCACCGCTCGGGCCGGACAGCTCCGGCGCACCGGCCAGGGTGGGGGCGTCGATGAACTTGTCCAGCGTGAGGTCCGCTGCGTGCAGCCGGGCGGTGTCCCGGCCGTGCACCGAGGTGAAGAGCGTCTCGCCGCAATCGGATTGGCTGCTCAGCTGACGGCTCAGGGCTCGGACCGACGGTGCGTCGAACAGGGTGCGGACGGCTAGCCGGGTGTTGAGCGTGGTGTTGATGGCCGCGATGACGCGCATCGCGGACAGGGAGTCGCCACCGAGGTCGAAGAAGGAGTCGTCGGTGCCGACGCGGTCGAGTGCCAGGGTGTGGGCGTAGACGTCGGCGAGGACTTCCTCGACGGGAGTGGCGGGGGCGCGGTAGGTGTCGACGGGCTGATACGCCGGTGCCGGTAGCGCACGCCGGTCGAGTTTGCCGTTGGGCGTCAACGGGATTGCCGGTACCGCCACGACGGCCGACGGGACCATGTAGGCGGGCAGTCGCTGGGCCAGTCGGGTGCGTATCTGTGCGGGATCAGCCGTGCCGGTGACGTAGGCGACCAGTCGGGGGTGCCCGGGGTGGTCCTCGCGGGTGAGGACGACGGCCTGGTCGACGCCGTCGATGTCGGTGAGTGCGGTGTGGACTTCGCCGAGTTCGATGCGGTAGCCGCGGATCTTGACCTGGTCATCGGCGCGGCCGTGGTAGTCGAGTTGCCCGTCGGGGCGCCAGGAGACCAGATCTCCGGTGCGGTACATCCGGGTGCCGGGCGCTGCGAAGGGGCAGGCGACGAACCGTGTTGCGGTCAGGCCGCTGCGCTGCCAGTACCCGAGTCCGACGCCATGGCCCGCGATATAGAGTTCGCCGACCACCCCGGCGGGAACCGGTTGCAGGAACCTGTCCAGTACGAAGAACCCGAGATGGGTCATGGGGACCCCGATCGGGCTGGCAGGGGACCGGGTGTCCGCGATGGTGATCGGCCGCAGCGACGCGTGCACGGTCGTCTCGGTGGTGCCGTACATGTTGATTAGGCGCGGTGGCCGCTGCCGGTCCTGGAGCCAGGTCCGAAACCGCTGCGGTTCAAGTGCTTCGCCGCCGAACACCACCGTGTGTAGCGACAGCTGATCGTCGAGTTCGGTGTGCAAGGCGTCGAAAGCCGACGGGGTCTGGCTGAGCACCTCGACGTGCTCGGCGCCCAGCAGTGCGTGCAGGTCCACCGGTGAGGCCGTCACCGCCTCCGGCACCACGACCAGTCGTCCGCCGGACAGCAGTGCGCCCCAGATCTCCCACACCGAGAAATCGAAGGCGTAGGAATGGCATTGCGCCCACACCTGTCCCGGTGCCACCTCGGCACGTAGTGAGTCCAGCAAGGTTGTGACGTTGCGGTGCGTGATGGCAACGCCCTTGGGTGTCCCGGTGGTCCCCGAGGTGTAGATCAGATAGGCGACGGCGTCGGGGTGTGGTGTCGGCAGCGCCGTGGCGGTGTGGCCGGCGATGTGCGGGTCGTCGACGTTGATGACCGCGATGTCGCGGTGCTGAAGATGGTGGGCCAGGGTCGTGGTGGTGACGGCGGCGATCGGGGCGGCGTCGGTCAGCATGAAGTCGATGCGGGCGGCGGGCAGCACGGGATCGACGGGTAGGTAGGCCGCCCCGGTCTTGAGCACCGCCGTCATCGCCACGATGGCATCGCTGCCGCGGCCGAACAGCAGCGCCACGGTCGTACCCGGACCGGCGCCCTGCCCGGACAGCAGGTGTGCCAACCGGTTTGAGGCCTCGTCGAGTTCGCGGTAGGTCCACGAGCGTCCGTCCTCGGTCAGCGCTACGGCATCGGGTGTGCGGGCGGCCTGCGCGGCGAGCACGGCCGGGATCGAATCCGCCGCGGGCGCAGGCCGGCTCAGCTCCTCGGCGTTGGTCCAGTGGGTCAGCCGCGCGCGTTCGTCGGTATCGAGCAGCTCCAGTGACGACAGCCGGGCGCCGGGGTCGGCAGTGATGGCCGCCAGCACGCTCTGGAGCCGCGCGGTGAGTGTCTCGATGCTGGCGGCGTCGTAGACGTCGGTGCGGAACTCCACCGTGCCGCGGATCCCGGCCGGCTCCCCGGTTTCGGTGAGGTGCTCGGCCAACGAGAACGACAGATCCATGCGTGCGGTGGTGGTCTGCAACGGCATGGCGGTGATGTGCAGATCACTCGATTCCACCGTGGGCGCTGCGGTGTTCTGCCAGGCCAGCATGACCTGGATGAGGGGGTGATGGGTGAGCGATCGGGGCGGGTTGAGTCGTTCCACGAGGACCTCGAAGGGCACGTCCTGGTGGTCGTAGGCGGCCAGGCTGCGTGCCCGTACCTGGGCCAGGATCTCGGCAACGGTGGGGTCGCCGGCCAGGTCCACCCGCAGCACCAGGGTGTTGACGAAGAACCCCACCAGATCATCGAGTGCGGGGTCGCCGCGCCCGGAGATCGGGAAGCCCACCGCCACATCGGAACTGGCACTCAGCCGCGACAACAGCATCGCCAGTGCGGCCTGGATGACCATGAAGCTGGTGGCGTTGTGCTCGCGGGCCACTGCACGCACCCGCCGCTGCAGGTCGGCCGGCCAGTCCACCGGCACACTGGCCCCGCGGTGATCGGCAACGGCCGGATAGGGCCGATCGGTGGGCAGCTGCACCCGTTCGGGCATCCCGGCCAACGCCTGTTCCCAGAACCCGAACTGGGCGGCCCGCCGACTGCCGGGGTCGGCAGGATCGCCGAGAACGTGCCGCTGCCACAGCGCGTAATCGGCGTACTGCACGGGCAACGGGTTCCAGTCCGGGGCCCGGCCGGTGCACCGGCGTGAGTATGCGGTGACCAGGTCGGTGGCCAGCACACCGACCGACCAGCCGTCTGCGGCGATGTGGTGCACCGTGATCACCAGAACGTGCTCATCCTCGGCGAGCCGGAACAGCGTTGTCCGAATGGGGATTTCCGCCGCGAGGTCGAAACTGTAGCGGGCCGCGTCGTTGATGGCCTGCTCCAGGCGGGTTACCGGCCATCCGGCGGCATCGATGATCTCCCAGCCGGCGTCAGCCTGCTCGGCCGGAACCACCACCTGTCGCGGAACTCCCTGCACCATCGTGAATATCGTGCGCAACACTTCGTGCCTGGCCACCACATCAGCCAGTGACGCGTGCACCGCCTGAGTGTCGAGCGGACCACCCAACCGCAACGCCACCGCCAGGTTGTAGACCGGCGACGGGCCCTGCAACTGGTCGATGAACCACAACCGACTCTGCGCGAACGACAACGGGACCACCGCAGGGCGCTCGCCGGCCACCAGGGGTTCGAGCCGATCGCCATCGGCACCGATCCGCAAGGCGAGCTCGGCAACCGTGGGGGCCTCCAACACCGTGCGGACCGAAAGGCCGCTACCCAAGGCAGTATTGGCCGCCGCGATCACCCGCATCGCCGATAGCGAATCGCCACCCAGATCGAAGAACGAGTCGGCGGTTCCGACCAGATCGAGCCCGAGGACGTGGGCATAGATGGCGGCCAGGATCTCCTCGACCGGAGTCACCGGTGCCCGGTAGTGGCTGTGTGGCTGGTATCCGGGTGCCGGCAGCGCAGCCCGGTCGAGCTTGCCGTTGATGGTGCGGGGGAGCGCGTCGAGTATGACGACGGCGGCGGGGACCAGGTAGGACGGGAGCTGGGCGGACAGGGCGTCGCGGATGGCGGTGGAGTCGGCTGGTCCCGTGATGTAGGCGACGAGGCGCTTGTCGCCGGGCTGGTCCTCGCGGGCGATGACGACGGCATCGGTGACTCCGTCGATGTGGCAGAGGGCGGCCTGGATTTCGCCGACCTCGATGCGGTACCCGCGGATCTTGACCTGGTCGTCGGCGCGGCCGTGGTAGTCCAATTGTCCGTCGGGGCGCCAGGTCACGAGGTCGCCGGTGCGGTACATCCGGGATCCGGGCGGTCCGAAGGGGCAGGCGACGAAGCGGGTGGCGGTCAGGCCGGTGCGCCGCCAGTAACCAACTCCGACCCCGCCGCCGGCGATGTACAGCTCACCCACCACACCGGGGGACACCGGCCGCAGGAAGCGGTCGAGAACGAAGAGCCCGAGGTGAGACAGCGGCACGCCAACCGGGCTGGCGGTGCCCTCGGCGTCGCGCTCCACGATCTCGCGCAGCGAGGCGTGAACGGTGGTCTCGGTGGCGCCGTACATGTTGAGCAGCCGCGGCGCGCGCCCGTGTTCACCCAGCACGGTGCGCAGCCGCGCCGGGTCAAGTGCCTCACCGCCGAACACCACCGTCTCCAGCGCGAGCTGATCATCCAGGTGTGGTTGCAGCGCATAGAACGCCGAGGGTGTCTGGCTGAGAACGGTGACGTGTTCGGCCGCCAGCAGGGCATGCAGATCCGGTGGTGAGGTGATCACCGATTCGGGGACGATCACGAGCCGCCCGCCGGACAGCAGGGCGCCCCAGATCTCCCAGACGGAGTAGTCGAAGGCATACGAATGGCATTGCGACCACACCTGTGCCGGCGCCACCTCGGCTCGCAGTGAGTCCAGCAGGGCGATGACGTTGCGGTGCGTGATGGCAACGCCTTTGGGTGTCCCGGTGGTTCCCGAGGTGTAGATCAGGTAGGCGATGTCGTCGGGCGCCGGACTCGGCAGGGGGGTGGTGGGGCAGTTGCCGGCCGGGGCGGTGTCGATGTCGATGATCGGCAGGGGGTGGCCGCTGAGCTGCGGGTGTAGGTCGGTGGTGGTGACGACGGCGACGGGGCTGGCGTCGGTGAGCATGAAGGTGACGCGCGCCGGGGGGAGGGCAGGGTCGATGGGGAGGTAGGCGGCGCCGGTCTTGAGGACTGCGGTCATGGCCACGACGGCCCGGGTGCCGCGCGGCAGGAGCAGGGCCACGTAGGTTCCGGGGCCGGCACCGAGGTCGATCAGCCGGTGGGCCAGTTGATCTGATGCGTGGTCGAGTTCCGCGTAGGTCAGTGATCCGTCGGGGTGAACCAGCGCTACCACGTCGGCGTTGGCGGCGGTCTGGGCGGCCAGTGCAGTGGGTATCGAGGCGGCGGTGGGTGCGGGGTCGGTCAGTGCTGTGCGGTTGGTCCACTGGTCGATGCGGGGGTGTTCGGTGTCGTCGAGCAGATCCACCGATGAGAGTCGTTGGTTGGCATCGGCGGTGATGGCGCGCAGGATCCGGTGTAGCCGCGCGATGAGCGTTTCGACGGTGGCAGCGTCGTAGACGTCGGTGCGGAACTCGACGGTGCCGCCGATGCCGGCCGGCCAGCCGGTATCGGTGAACTGTTCGGCCAGGGTGAACGCCAGATCCATCCGGGCGGTGTGGCTTTGCAGGGGCAGGGTGCTCACCTGGAGATCGCCGAGGGCCGGTCCGGTGTGCGGATCGTTGTCGTGACGGGTGAAGTTCTGCCAGGCCAGCATCACCTGGATGAGCGGATGGTGGGTCAGACTGCGCGGCGGGTTGAGCCGCTCGACGAGCGTTTCGAAGGGCACGTCCTGGTGGTCGTAGGCTGCGAGGCTGCGTGCCCGTACCTGGGCCAGGATCTCGGCGACGGTCGGATCGCCGGCCAGGTCCACCCGCAACACCAGGGTGTTGACGAAGAAGCCGACCAACGCGTCGAGCGCGGGGTCCCTGCGACCGGCGATCGGAAAGCCCACTGCCACATCGGAACTGGAGCTCACTGCGGACAGCAGAATCGCCAGGGCGGTCTGGATGAGCATGAAGCTGGTGGCGTTGTGCTCGCGGGCCACCTCTGCGATCCGCTGCTGCAACGGTGCCGGCCATTGCACCGTCACACTGGCGCCGCGGTAATCCGCCACTGGCGGATAGGGCCGATCGGTAGGCAGCGCCAGGCGCTCGGGCATTCCGGCCAGGGTCTGCTCCCAGAAGCCGAGCTGCCTGGCAATCAGGCTGTCCGGATCGTGCAGATCGCCCAATTGGGTTCGCTGCCATAGCGTGTAGTCGGCGTACTGGACGGGCAGTGCGGCCCAGTCTGGGGCGCGTCCGGCGCTCCGGTTGGTGTACGCGACCGCCAGATCACCGGCCAGCACACCGACCGACCAGCCGTCGGCGGCAATGTGGTGTACCACGATGATTAGCACGGACTCCTTGGCGCTGATCCGTATGAGCCTCGCCCGCAGCGGAATATCGTTCGCAAGGTCGAAGCTGCAGTGCGTGATCTCGTCGATTTCCCGTTGCAGCCTGGCCGCCGGCCAGCCGCCGGCATCGATGACCAGCCAACCGAGATCGGCCTGTTCGGTGGGGACCACCACCTGCTGGGGCACCCCACCGACTGCCGAGAACACCGTGCGCAGACTCTCGTGACGGCCCACCACATCACGCAGCGCCGACCCCAACGCCTCGGCATCGAGTTCCCCGCACAGCCGCAACGCCACCGCCATGTTGTAGACCGGCAGATGGCCGTGCAATTGGTCGAGGAACCACAACCGGTTCTGCGCGAACGACAATGGAACCACCGCCGGGCGCGGGCCGGCCACCAACGGCTCGTGCCGATCCCCATCGGCACCGACCCGCAACGCCAGCTCAGCGACCGTGGGGGACTCCAATACCGTGCGCACCGAAAGACCGCTACCCACAGCGGCATTGACGGCAGCGATCACCCGCATCGCCGACAACGAATCGCCACCCAGATCGAAGAACGAGTCGTCGACCCCCACCCGGTCCACACCCAGCACCCGGGCGTAGATACCGGCCAGCATCTCCTCAACCACGTCCCCAGGGGCCCGATACCGCCCCGAACCCTCGAAATCGGGCGCCGGCAACGCACCTCGATCAAGCTTGCCCGAAGAGGTCAACGGAAACGCGTCGAGCGCGATGATCTGCCTGGGCACCATGTAATCCGGCAACCGCGCACGCAACTGCTCACGTACCGCGCCGATCTCGGCGTCGGTGTGCGGCCTGTTGGCGTGGGCGCCTCGCCGGCGAGTCCCGGCGTGTGCCAGATAGACGTCGGTCAGCGGTGGCCGTTGCCCGGAACCGGTTCGATCCAGGAAAACGGCATCGAGGGTGCCGGGTGCAGCACCCCAGGTGACGGCGACGTGGTAGCCGGTGTCGTCGCCGAGTTGATAGAGGTCTTCGGGGGTGGTGGCATCCGGGGGTGCAGCGCCCCGGGCCAGTGCATCGGTCAGCGGCAGGCCGGCGGCGAGCGCGTGTTCGATCCGGACGTCGGTGATCAGTCCGGCGCGGGGGATTCCGGTGACGCGCACGGTGTCGGGACGCCAGTTTGTCAGCTCGGTGTGCAGTCCGGCCAGATCCCCGCATCGGGTCCACTGCCAGGCCGGTGCGGTCGCCATCGTCCGCACCGGTGTGGGCGACGTGTGGACGACGACGTCATAGCGGTAGCGGTTGAGTTCGTTGTCTGCCGATCCGCGCTTGACTTGGATGTCGAGCCCGGCCGCCGCGGGGTGGTCGGCTGCCCACTGCGTGAAGAACTCTGGTGCCAGCAACAGTTCGGATTCGGAGACCTGTGCGCGGCGGGCACGGTGCCGGAGCTCTGCGGTGTCGGAGGCGGTGTGCGCGAGGGCGACAGCGGTGTGGAACGCGCCCTGCAGGGTGTGGTTGCGGATATCCCCGATGAACACCCTGCCCCCGGGCGCCACCAGGTCCATCGCAGTGCTGATGACGTCGGCCAGGTAGTCCGCACTCGGGAAGTACTGGACGACCGAGTTGAGAATGACCGTGTCGAAGTAACCCTGTGGCAGACCAGTGCTCACGTGCGCCGGTTGGGTCAGCAGATCGACGCGGTCCCGCCAGGGGATCGCCAAGCGCTCCAGGGAGTAGGCCAGGTTGGCGACCGCAACCGCTGAAACATCGGTGGCGACATAGTGTTCGCAGTGGGGGGCGATCTGCGACAGCAGCAGTCCCGAGCCCGCGCCGATCTCCAGCACCCGCCGTGGCTGCAGGGCCAGGATGCGATCCACCGTGGCTGCGCGCCACTGGATCATCTCCTCGAGTGGAATCGGATCGCCGCTCAGGCTGCTGTTCCAGCCCCGGAAGTCCATCCCGAATTCGGGCAATCCCGTTTCGGCGCTGTAGAGCTCGTCGTAGACGTGTTGCCATTGTTCGACGGTGTCGGCGTCCTGCTCGGTGTCTCGGATGCCGGCTGCGCCGTGGTCGAGCGTGACATAGGCGATCAGGTGGGCGTCCCCGACCTCGTTGCGATAGACGGTGGCGGCGGCCTGACTGACTTGTGGGCATGTCAGCAAGGCGTTGTCGATCTCACCCAACTCGACGCGGTAGCCGCGGATCTTGACCTGCTCATCGGCGCGGCCGACGTACTGGAGTTGGCCGTCGGCGCCCCACCGCACGAGGTCCCCGGTGCGGTACATACGGGATCCGTGGCCCGCGAACGGGCATGCCACGAATCGCGACGCAGTCAATCCAGCTCGGCGTACATACCCGTACCCGGCCCCGGCGCCGGCGACATACAACTCTCCGACCACCCCGGCGGGTACCGGGCGTAGCCACCCATCGAGAACGAAGAACGACAGGTGCGCCAACGGAACCCCGATCGGGCTGCCGCGGCGGTCGAGGTCGTCGGCGGCGATCTCCCGCAACGATGCGTGCACCGTGGTTTCGGTGGTGCCGTACATGTTCAGCAGAATGGGTGAGTCCGGATGGCGGTGTAGCCAGTTCCGAAGGCGCTGTGGCTCAAGGGCTTCACCGCCGAATACCACCGCGTCGAGGGCCAGCTGTCGACCCGGCTCGGGCGCCAGCGCGTCGACGGCTTGCAGTGCGTAGAACGCCGAGGGTGTCTGACTCAACACGCTGACCTGTTCGGCGATCAGTAATGCGTGCAGGTCATCAGGGGATCGGGTGACGGACTCCGGGACCACCACCAGCCGTCCGCCGCCGAGCAGGGCACCCCAGATCTCCCACACCGAGAAGTCGAAGGCATTCGAGTGGCACTGGGTCCACACCCCAGCCGGTGGCACCGCGGTGCGCAGTGAGTCCAGCATCCGGGTGACGTTGCGATGGGGGACCGACACCCCCTTCGGGGTGCCCGTGGTGCCGGATGTGTAGATGACGTAGGCGATCTCATCGGCAGCCACCGCGGCACGGGCGATGCCCGGGTGGGTCTGGATATGCGGGGCTTCGAGATCACTGACGTCGATGACCGGCAGACCGGACCCATCGAGCGGGTCGACCAGCGCAGCGGTGGTGATCACCGCGACCGGTGCGGCATCGGACAGCATGAATTCGACTCGGGCCGTGGGCCATTCCGGGTCGATCGGCAGATACGCCGCGCCCGCCTTGAGCACGGCGGTCATGGCCACAATCGCCTGTGTGCAGCGGGGAAGCAGTAGCGCCACATTCGCGCCGGGCCCGGCGCCGTGGTCAGCCAGCAGGTGTGCCAGCCGATTCGACGTGTCATCGAGCTGCCGGTAGGTCATCGACGTGCCCGCGCAGGTCACGGCTTCCGCGTCGGGCGTGCGGGCCACCTGCGCGGCCAATGCCTGGGGAATCGACACCGCGGCGGTGTCGGTCGCCGTTGCCGCGACGCGGTTACCCCAGTCGCCCAGGCGATGACGCTCATCGGCGTCGAGTAGGTCGATCGAGGAGAGCGGCCGCGCCGGATCGACCGTCATGGCCGTCAGTACCCGGGTGAACCGGTCGATGATGGCCCGGATGGCGTCGGTGTCGAAGACATCGGTATCGAACTCGACGCCGAAGCCCAGCTCCGTGCCTGGCATGGCCTGCACCGTCAACGGGTAGTGGGTGTAGTCGCGAGTGGTGATCTCGCTGATGGCCAGATCGCCTGCAGTGCGCAGCAGGTCGGTGTCGAGCGGGTAGTTCTCGTAGACGAAGAGGGTGTCGAAGAGGCGTTCGTGGCCGGTGATGCGGTGAATGTCGCTGAGGGCCAGGTGCTGATGCTCGAGGGTCTGGTTGTGTGACCTGTGCAGCTGGTCGAGCAGGTCAGCGGTGGACGTCTGCGCAGAGATGTTCGCCCGCACGGGAACGGTATTGATGAGCAGACCCACCATGGCGGCAGCGCCGGGGAGTTCGGTCGGTCGCCCGGACACCGGCACGCCGAACGCGACGTCGTGCCGGCCGGTCAACGTGGTCAACAGGACCGCCCACGCGGCCTGCAGCACGGTGCTGACGGTGGTGTGGTGCGTGCGAGCGAGCTCGGTGACGGCGCGGGTGGCGGCGGCGGACAGCCGCGCGGATTCCACGCCAGGGCGCCCCGGCCTCAGCAGTTCCGGTGGACCGACCAGGGTCGGGGTGTCGAAGCCGGCCAGCGTCTCGCGCCACGCGGTGCGGGCCGCGTCGAGGTCCCGGTCGGCCAGCCAGGTCACGAACCTGCGGTAGGGGACGGGGGCGGGTAGCCGCTGCCCGTGGTAGGCGGCGAACACCTCCTGCAGCAGGATCGGGGTCGACCAGCCGTCGAGCACAATGTGGTGGTTGGTGAAGACCAGCCGGTGGCGATCCCGGCCGAGACCGATCAGGGCGACCCGGAACGCCGGCGGCCGGGCCAGGTCACACACCGCGAGCCGTTCGGCGGCGCACACCCGCTGGATCTGCTCGTCGACATCGAGGCTGGGCTCCGGCGTGACGTAATTCCATGCCGCCACCGGATCGGCCGGGATGATCTGCAGGGGCTGGTCGAACCGTTCGCAGAACCGTGCCGCCAGATTGGGGTGGCGGGCGATCACCGTGTCGAGCGCCGCACGCAGCCGCTCGGCATCCAGGGGACCTGTCACCGTGATGCTCACCTGCACCGCGTAGACGTCGTCGCCGCTGTGCGCGATCCCGGAATGGAAGAGCAGCCCCTGCTGCATCGGGGTCAGCGGCACGATGTCGGCGACGTCGCCCTCGGCGACGAGTTCGTCGATCTGGAGTTGGGTCAGCCGTGCCGGTGCGACATCCGACGGCGTGAAGCCGCCTCCGCCGGATCGCACGTGGGCACACAGGCCGGCCAACGCCTCGAACCACAGCCTGCTGACGTGGCTGATCTGGGTCTCATCCAGCACCGAGGGCGCCCAGGTCCAATTGGCTTGCAGCCGTGGGCCGTCGCCCGAGTCGACCGTCACGGCATTGAGGTCGACAGTGTGCATCAACGCCATCGGGATCGCCGACGTCACGGCGGTCACCGACGCCTCTGGCGCGCTGGTATGCCAGGCGTCCCCGCCAGCTGCGGCCGAGTCCAACCGGCCGAGGTAGTTGAACCCGATCGACGGCCCGGCCTCGGGCAATCCGACATCGGGGTTGAGGTAGCGCAACAGTCCGTAGGTCAGGCCGTCCGGCACGGCCCGCAGCTGTTCCTTGGCGTCCTTGACCACCGCGCCCAGTTGGGCGTCGCCGGAGGAGATGTGGGCCCAGGACAATCCGCCCAGGGACAGCGACACCGGATGCTGTGCGGTGAACCAGCCCACCGTCCGCGAGAGGTCGAGTCCGTCGGCCAGATCATCGCGGCGCCCATGGCTTTCGACGTCGATGCCGATCGGGGAATCGGTGTCGCCCAGGTAGTGCGCCCACGCCAACCCGAAGGCGATCAACAGAATCTCGTGCACCCCGGCATGAAACGCCGTGGGCACCTCACCCAGCAGTGCGCGCGTCGTCTCGCTGTCCAGCGATACCGACAGCCGCCCGGCGTTCAGATAGGTATCCCTGGCGGGATCCATCGCGGGCAACGCGGCCGGGACCGCGCAGACGCGTTGCCAGGACCGCGCTTGCGCCAGCACCTGCTCGGTGTGCGCGTAGTCATTCAGGACCGCAGCCCAACTCGCGAATGATGTTCCACCCGGTGGCAATTCCACCGATCGTCCGCTGCTGTACTGAGACCAGGCGAGATTCACGTCCGCCAGCAGAATTCGCCACGACACCCCGTCGACGGCCAGGTGGTGAATCATCACCACCAGCTGCCGGGTGGTGGTGATCCACAGTGCGCTGAGCATTACGCCGGCCGGCGGATCCAACTGCGACCGCATCGACGCGAGCGTGGCATCGGAGCTGACCTCGACCACCCGCAGGCACCGGGTGGCGGGCATCGATCCCGGCTCGGGCACCGTCATCGACCAGCCTCCGGCGCCGTCATCGGCGACGCGCAGCCTCAGCATCGGGTGGCGATCGAGCAAGGCCTGCAACAGGATTGCCACGTCGGCCTCGCCGACGCCGTCCGGCGCCTGCACGACCACCGTTTGGTTGAACTGATCGACCGCGCCGGGCACCGCGTGCAGCCAGCGCATGATCGGGGTGGGCGACACCGGCCCGAGGCCCTCGTCGACGGGACCATCCGAACTGAGAGTCGTGGCGACCCTGGCTAATCCGGCCACGGTCTGCTCGCTGAACAGATCACGCGGCCGGCATAGCACGCCGGCCGCCCGCGCCCTGGTCACCACCTGCATCGACATGATGCTGTCGCCGCCCAGCTCGAAGAACGAGTCGTCGACGCCCACCCGCTCCAGTCCCAGCACCTCGGCATAGATCCCCGCCAGTACCTCCTCGACCGGTGAGAGCGGGGCGCGGTAGTGGCTGAGGTCGGTGTACTCGGGCGCAGGCAGGGCCGCGATGTCGAGTTTGCCGTTCACCGTCCGCGGCAGCGCCTCGAGCACGACGATCGCAGCGGGCACCAGATACGAGGGCAGGCGCCCGCCGAGGGCCGCCCGGATCGCGGCCGGATTGATTGTCCCGGTGCGTGATTGGGTGACATACCCCACCAGGCGTTTGTCACCGGGGCGATCTTCCCGGGCGAGCACCACCGCCTGATCCACGTCGTCGAGGTCGGCCAGTGCGGCCTGGACTTCGCCGAGTTCGATGCGGTAGCCGCGGATCTTGACCTGCCCGTCGGACCGCCCGACGTAGCGCAACTGCCCGTCGGCTGCCCAGCACACCAGGTCCCCGGTGCGATACATCCGTGTTCCAGGGGCGCCGAACGGGCATGCGACGAAACGTGATGACGTCAGGGCGGATCGTCGCCAGTATCCGACGCCCACGCCCCGACCCGCGATATACAACTCGCCGACGACCCCCATCGGCACCGGCCGCAACCAGCGATCCAGCACGAACAGCGCCGCGCCGGGCATCGGTGAGCCGATCGGAGCCGGCCCTGAGCCGGGTGCCAACGGTGCACTCATCGACGCGTAGATCGTGGTTTCGGTGGGGCCGTAGGCGTTGATCATTACCCGCCCTGGCGCCCACCGGTCGACCACCGCGGCCGAGCACGCCTCGCCGGCGACCACCACTGCCGCTGATTCGAGGCCCTGCGGATTGAGCACCCCGACGGCCGACGGTGTCTGGCTGAGCAGGGTGACGTGGTGTGCGGTCAGTAGGGCATGGAAATCGTCCGGTGCCGCTGCGACCGACTCGGGAACCACGACCAGTCGTCCGCCGGACAACAGCGTGCCCCAGATCTCCCACACCGAGACGTCGAAGCTGTGGGAATGCCACTGGGTCGCCGTGAACTGGGCTGTGCCGCTACCGAGGTCGGGCCGGGTGTGGAAGTAGTCGTTGATTCGCAACAGCTGGGTGACGTTGCGGTGAGTGATGGCAACACCTTTGGGTGTTCCGGTGGTGCCGGAGGTGTAGATCACGTAGGCCAGATCGTCGGCGGCCGGTGTCGGCAACGCCGCTGTCGGCTGGCTACTGACTCGCGGGTCGTCGATGTCGATGACCAGAAGGTCGTGCCTGTCGAGTCGATCGGCCAGCGTGGTCGTGGAGATGGCGGCGACCGGGGCGGCATCGGAGAGCATGAAGCTGATCCGGGGCGGCGGCAACGCCGGGTCGACCGGCAGGTAGGCGGCCCCGGTCTTGAGGACGGCCGTCATGGCCACGATAGCTTCCGCGCAACGGGGAAAGAGCAGGGCGACGCAGGTTCCGGGGCCGACCCCGTGGGCGATCAGCAGGTGGGCGAGGCGGTTGGTGGCGTCATCGAACTGGCGATAGGTCATCGACACATGGGTATCGTTGAGTGCCAACGACTCTGGTGTCCGCGCGACCTGGGCCGCCAGGGCGGCCGGTATCGAGATCGCCGCGGGGGCGGGCTGCGTGAGTGCCGCGCGATGGCCCCAGGCGTCCAGCTGTGCCCGTTCGTCGGTGTCGAGCAGATCGATCGAGGACAGCCGCGCGGTGGGGTCGGTGGTGATCGCGTGCAGGATTCGGTGGAGCCGTTCAACGAACGTCTCGATGGTGGCGGCATCGTAGACATCGGTGCGGAATTCGACGGTGCCGCCGATGCCGGCGTCGTCACCGGCCTCGGTGAACTGCTCGGTCAGGGAGATGGTGAGGTCCATCCGGGCGGTGTGGGTCTCCAGCGGTACCGGTGTTGCCCGCAGATCGCCCAGGCGCAGGCTGGTCGACGGGTCGGTGGCGTGTCCGGGCAGGTTCTGCCAGGCCAGCAGCACCTGGATGAGGGGGTGATGGGTCAGGCTGCGGGGCGGGTTGAGGCGCTCGACGAGAACCTCGAAGGGCACGTCTTGATGTTCGTAGGCGGCCAGGCTGCGTTGCCGGACCTGGGTCAGCAGCTCGCCGACGGTCGGATCGCCGGTCACGTCTACCCGCAGCACCAGGGTGTTGACGAAGAAGCCGACCAGATCATCGAGTGCGGGGTCACCCCGCCCGGAGATCGAGAAGCCCACGGCCACATCGGTACTGGAGCTCAGTTGAGACAGCAATAACGCGAGGGCGGTGTGGACCAGCATGAAGCTGGTGGCGTGGTGTTCACGGGCGACGTCACGAATGCGCCGCTGTAGCTGCGCCGGCCACTGCACCGCCACAGTGGCCCCGCGGTAGTCGGCCACCGGCGGGTAGGGGCGATCGGTCGGAAGTTCCAGGCGCTGCGGCATCTCGTCCAGCTCGGCTTCCCAGAATTGCAGCTGAGCTCCGATGGGGCTGTCGCGGTTGGACACCTCTCCCAGTTGTGCACGTTGCCACAGCGCGTAATCGGCGTACTGGATCGGCAATTCGGTCCAACCGGGTGGCCGTCCCGCGCTCCGGCAGCCGTAGGCCGTGCCCAGATCGGTGGCCAGTACGCCGACCGACCAGCCGTCGGCGGCGATGTGATGGATCACGACGACCAGTCGGTGTTCGTCTGCTCCGGTGCGGAAGAGAACCGCCCGGATGGGTATCTCGGCGGTGAGGTCGAACGGGCGTTGCGCCGCGGCCTGGACGGCTTCGTCCAGTGCGGCGGTCGGCCAGGTGCTGGCATCGATGCAGTCCCAGCCGATGTCGGCCTGCTGGGCAGACAGGACCTGTTGATGCGGGATGCCGTCGGGCGCGGCGACGACCGTGCGCAGGCTTTCATGGCGGGCCACCACGTCGGCCAGTGCGGCACCGAGGGCTGCGGTGTCGAGGCTGCCATGCAGCTCGAGGGCAACGGCCATGTTGTACATGGCCGATCCGCTGTGCAACTGGTCGATGAACCAGAGCCGGCTCTGGGCGAAGGACAACGGAACCAGGTCGGGGCGCTCGCCGGCCACCAGTGGCTCGACGTGTTCGTCGACCCCGCTGATGCGTGCGGCCAGCCCGGCGATGGTGGGAGCGTCGAACAGGGTGCGCACCGTCAGCCGGGCGTCCAGCGCGGCGTTGATGGCCGCGACCACCCGCATCGCCGACAGCGAGTCCCCACCCAGATCGAAGAACGCGTCGTCGACCCCGACCCGCTCGACGCCCAGCACCCGGCTGTAGATGCCGGCAATGATCTCTTCGACAACGGTGACCGGGCCGCGATAGGAGTCGGCGTCGCGGTAGTCGGGTGGGGGAAGGGCGCCGGCGTCGAGCTTTCCGTTGATCGTCAGCGGCAGTGTCTCGACGGCGACCAGGGCGGCGGGAACCATGAAGGCGGGCAATCGTTCGGCGAGCGCTGTCCGCGCCTCGGCCACATCTGCTGTTCCGGTGAGGTAACCGACCAGGCGGGTGTCGCCAGGGTGATCCTCGCGTGCGATCACCACTGCCTCGTCGACACCGTCCAGTTGCGCCAGGGCGGCTTGGATCTCACCGAGTTCGATGCGGTAGCCACGGACCTTGACCTGGTCATCTGAGCGGCCCAGGTAGTCCAGTTGGCCGTCCGCGCGCCAGCGGACCAGATCCCCGGTTCGATACATCCGCGCACCGACACCACCGAATGGGCATGCCACGAACCGGGAGGCCGTCAACCCCGCTCGGCGCCAATACCCCGTTCCGACCCCGCCGCCGGCTACGTACAGCTCGCCCATCACCCCGGGCGGCACCGGCCGCAAGTGCGCATCCAAGACGAACAGGGCGGTCCCCGGCCTCGGCGAACCGATCGGCGCCGGCCCCGATCCCGCCGTCAACGGGGCGCTCGAGGAGGTGTAGATCGTCGTCTCGGTGGGGCCGTAGGCGTTGATCATGACGCGGCCCGGGGCCCACCGGTCAACCACTGGCGTCGGGCAGGCCTCACCACCCATCAGCAGCGCGACGCCGTCAAGGGCATCCGGCGCCACAATGCTTACTGCAGAGGGTGTCTGGGTGAGAACGGTGACACCCTCATCGATCAGCGACGCCTGGAAGTCCTCCGGTGAACGGGTCAGCGATTCCGGGATCACCGCCAGCCGGCCGCCGGCGAGCAACGCCCCCCAGATCTCCCACGCCGAGAAGTCGAACGCGTAGGAATGCCAATGCGACCACACCTGTTCCGCACCCGGAGACAGGGATGTCCCGGGGGATCCGATGAGCTGGGTGAGGTTCCCGTGAGTGATGGCAACGCCTTTGGGCACTCCCGTTGTGCCCGAGGTGTAGATGAGGTACGCGATGTCCGCGGCGCTCGGGGCCGGCAACGGCGTGGCGGGTGCAGTGTCAGCCATCGCGTCGTCGATATCGAACACCGGCACGCCGAGGCCGGTGAGGTGATCGGCAAGAGTGGCCGTGGTGATCACGGCGATCGGTGCGGCATCGGTGAGCATGAACTCGATCCGGGTTGCCGGCAGCGCCGGGTCGATCGGCAGATAGGCCGCACCGGTTTTCGAGATCGCCAGCATCGCCATGACGGCGTGCGGTGAACGCTCCATCATCAGCGCCACGCACGAACCCGGACCCGCACCGCGTCCGACAAGAGCGCTCGCCAGACGATTCGCGGCGCCGTCCAATTCGCGGTACTTCCAGGACAATTCACCGCAGCTGATTGCAATCGCGTCGGGTGAGCGGGTGGCTACGGCGCCGAACGCCGCGGGAATGGATATCCCGGCCGGTCCGGCCTCCGCCAACACCGCGCGGTTGCCCCACGTGTCCAGCCGGGCACGTTCATCGGGGTCGAGCACGTCGATCGACGACAACCGGGCAGTGGGATCGGCGGCCATGCCGTCGATTACCCGCTCGAGCCGGTCGACGAGCTTCTCGATACTGGCACCGTCGAACACATCGGTGCGGAAATCCACTGTCCCGCCAATCCCGGCCGGGTAGCCGGTGGCGTCGAACTGCTCGCCCAGCGCGAAAGCCAAGTCGACGATGGCAGTGTGTGTGCTCACCGGGATCTCGGTGATCTGAAGATCGCCCAACGCCAGGTCGAGTGGCGCATTGTTCTGCCAGGACAGCATCACCTGGACCAGCGGATGATGGGTCATCGACCGGGTCGGATTGAGCCTTTCGACCAGTACCTCGAAGGGCACGTCCTGATGCTCGTAGGCGGCGACGCTGCGCTCGCGCACCTGCGCCAGCACGTCGGCGGCGGTGGGATCGCCGCTGAGATCCACCCTCAGTATCAGGGTGTTGACGAAGAATCCCACCAGGTGATCCAGCGCCGGATCGCTGCGGCCGGCGATCGGAAAGCCAACCGCCACATCAGAGCTGGAGCTGAGCCCGGACAGCAGGACCGCGAGGGCTGCTTGGATCACCATGAAACTGGTCGCATCATGAGCGCGGGCCAGATCGCGCACTTTCCGGTGTGTTTCGGCCGACCACTTCACCGGAACGCTGGCCCCGCAATGGTCGGCGACGAGGGGATACGGCCGATCGGTGGGCAGCTCCACCCGCTCGGGCATCCCGGCCAGGGTCCGCTCCCAGAACGCGACCTGGGCGCCCAGCCGACTATCGCGGTCGGCTGGGTCGCCGAGGTTCTGCCGTTGCCAGAGCGCGTAATCTGAGTACTGGACTGGCAATTCAGGCCAGTCGGGGGCCTGCGGGACGCACCGGTTGGTATACGCCGCAGCCAGATCGCTCGCCAATACGCCGACCGACCAGCCGTCGCCGGCGATGTGGTGCACGACGATGACAAGCACGTGGTGTTGATCGGAGAGGGTGAAAAGTGTTGCCCTAATCGGGATCTCAGTAGCGAGGTCGAAGCTGTAGCGAACCGCCTGCTCGATGGCCTCGTCCAGCAGGTCAGCCGGAACACCGCTGGAATCGTTGATCTCCCAGCCGAAATCGATGTCGTCGGTCGGGTGAACCACTTGGCGCGGAATGCCCTCGGTTGCCGCGAAGGTCGTCCGTAGGATCTCGTGGCGGGCCACCACGTCGGTCAGCGCGGCGTTCAACGCCTGCACATCGAGAGGCCCCTGCAGCCGCAAGGCAACCGCCCTGTTGTAGACCGGTGACGGACCCTGCAACTGGTCGATGAACCACAAGCGGCTCTGAGCGAAGGACAGCGGCACCACCGGGGGCCGCTCACCGGCCATCAGCGGCGTGGACCGGCCCGAATGTTCGGCGATACGCGCCGCCAGCTGGGCGGCCGAGGGCGCTGTGAAGATCGTGCCGACCGCGATGTCGGTCCCCACAGCGGCGTTGATCGCCGCGACCACGCGCATCGCCGACAGGGAATCCCCGCCGAGGTCGAAGAACGAGTCGTCGACGCCGACGCCCTCTAGACCGAGGATGTGGGCAAAGATCCCGGCCACGGTGTGTTCGATCGCGTTACCAGGCGCGCGACGACGATCCTCCTGCCGGGTCATCGGACTGCCGACCCGAAGTGCTGACGAATCAAAAAGCCGCGCCCCAGTTCGGTGGGGCGGCGAGGAGAGTGTTGCTCACTCGTTCCCCCAATCCCGGAGCACGGCGAAGCCGATTGGAGACGCCAACATAGCACCACCGCCCTTGACTTCGCGCGCGAATTCGGTACCCTCCGCGGCTCCTGATATGCCGGCCGTTGCGGCTTTCGTCTGCTGCTGCGCCTTTGACTGTCGGGCAAGGGCTTTGACTACTTCGGTGTACATCCTGCTGAGTTCACAACGGTCAGCTGACTACCGATCCCAAACAACCGGGGCGAATGTTGAGGAGACAAATAAAGCAGCAGTAAGTGCGGCGAGGTTCCGTCAACCGGCGGGCTCCGGAAGCGGAGGCGTTAGGGTTACCGGCATGCGTGTCTACCTCGGCGGCGATCATGCCGGATACGAACTCAAGCAGGCCATCATCGAGCATCTGAAGAAGACCGGCCACGAGCCGATCGACTGCGGTGCATTCGACTATGACGCCGACGACGACTACCCGGCCTTCTGCATCGCCACGGCGCTGCGCACGGTCGCGGACCCCGGCAGCTTGGGCATCGTGCTCGGCGGCTCCGGCAACGGCGAGCAGATCGCGGCCAACAAGGTGCCCGGCGCCCGGTGCGCCCTGGCGTGGAGCACCGAGACCGCGTCACTGGCCCGCGAGCACAACAACGCCCAGCTGATCGGTATCGGCGGCCGGATGCACACCGAGGCCGAGGCGCTGGCCATCATCGACGCGTTCGTCAGCACCCCATGGTCGGAGGCGCCGCGCCACCAGCGTCGTATCGACATCCTCGCCGAGTACGAAGCCGACCACGTACCACCGCCGGTGCCCGGCGCCTAGCCATCGTCGGTGCGGCCGGCGCGGGTGCGCCGATCACCCGGCACTCAAAGCCGACAGCCGCAACGTCTGCGGGCTGGTGACCACGTGAGCCTGTTCGACTCCGTGCAACCATGGTTGGGCAACCATGAAGTCGTTGACATCGGCCATGTTGAGCCAGCAGCCGGTGTCGGCGGCGCCGGCGGCGGCTTGGGAGAAGGCTTGTAAATCCTCGGTTTCCAGGCCTTTCGACAATGCCGACGTGATCGGTGGAGCCGAGCAGCCGAAGTAGTTGAGCGCGCCGTCGGCGTCCCAGGAAATATGTCCCCACATGTACGGCGAGGCCGCATCGGGCCAGCCGGTGTAGGTGAGGATGTCAGGCGCATCCGGGGCGTCGGTTCCGATCCAACCGAAGATCTGCGATGTCGGGTAGCTCTGTACCTTCACGTCGAGACCCGTTGCGGCAAGCTCGGTCTGAAGCAGGTTCGAGATCAGCTGATTGTCCGGCATGCTCGAGTCGTACCCGATGACAATTGACTTCTGATTGGCAGGCAGTCCAGCGGTGATGGCGGTCAGCGCCGCCGGGTCATGGGTGATGCTTTGCTTGCCCAACTCCGGAGCGATGACGTTCGGCGGATACATCTGTGACGCGACACGGCCGCGGCCCGCGTAGGTCTGTGTGACCAGGGTGTCGAGGTCGATTGCCTGGAGAAGCGCCTTGCGGTGGGCGGCATCGGTCAGCGTGGCCCTGCGCGGGTTGACGTACAGGTAGTTCGACACCATCGTCGGTAGCGAATAGTGGGAGAACTTGGTGTCGCCGAGATAGGACTGGACCGCAGAGGAGGGCAGGTCGTGCAGGACGGCCGCAAGCTGGCCGCTGTTGAACTGCAGCTGCTGAGCTGAAGTGTCGGTGACCACCGGAATGTCGACCTTCTGGAAATAGGGCTTGGCGCCCCAGTACCCGTCGAAGGCCTCGAGCGCGTACTTAGACCCGACATTTGCTTCGGTCAGCGTAAAGGGTCCTGTCCCCAGATCGTGGGCGGTGAGGTAGTTCTCGGCATTGTCGGTGCCGGAGTTGCTCTTGAGGCCCTCGGGGCTGAGCATGCGCGGTCCGTAGGCCGACGCCAGGTAATCCAGGAAGGCAGAGTTGGGCGACCTCAGGGTGATTGTGACGTGGTGGTCGTCCTCGGCTGAGACAGTTTCGACGTCTTTAACCATGTATGCCGGTCCCTGGTTTACGGCGAGCCGCCGGTCGAATGACGCTTTGACCGCCGCAGCCGTGAAGGGCGTGCCGTCGTGAAACTTCACGCCGTCTCTGAGGGTGAACGTGAAAACCTTGTTGTCGGAAGATTTCGTCCACTCGGTGGCCAGGAGTGGTTCCAGTACAGGGGTGGCGGTACCGCCTTTGTATTGCAACAAACCTTCATACACGTTGGTGGTCAGCAGCAGGCCTTGTCCGGCGTAGAAGATGTCGGGGTCGGGTGGCTGGCCCGGGTCCTGAAGGAATGACAGGTGCAGCACCTTGTCAGTGGGTGCCGCGCTGGCGGGTCGGTCTGCGGAATTCGTTGCGCTGCAACCTGATAGTGCGACTAGTGCGGCAAGACCGACTGCGGTGAGCGCACAGGACCGACGGTTCATCTTTCGGCTCCTTGGAGTGCGAGGTTGCCGGCTTCGGACAGCTGCTTGAAGGCGCCGAGAATTTCTTCAGAGGTGCGCAACGCGCCCGTCTGCAGATACTCCATGGCATCGAGTGCCGCATCATGGCGGTACATCGACGATCCACCGACGCAGTCGGTGACCACTCGCACATAGAAGTCGCGTTGATGAGCATCGGCGAACGTGTAGTGCACACACACGTCGGTCAGTCCGCCAACCAATATCAGGGTCGAGGCCTTGAGTCCGCGCAGCACGATCTCGAAGTCGGTCCCGATGAAACCCGAGTATCGACGCTTGACGATGTGGAACTCGTCGTAGCCGGGTAGGGGCTGCAGGCTTGGTTCCAGATCGGTGCCCGGGCGGCCCTCGACGCAATGGACCCCTTCGGTGCCGTCGAGTTCACGCCCGAAGTCCACGCCGCTGGGGCGATGTACCTCTTGAAAGAACACCACGGGCACCCTCGCGGCGCGCGCCGCGGCGACTAACCGCTCCGCAATCGCCACGCGGTCGGCATGACCAGGCATGTGAACGATGCCGACCTCGTCGGCTGGCATGGCCCCACTTCGCTGAATGTCGACGACGACTAGGACGGGATTGCCCACGAGGAGCGGTTGCTTCGGCATGTTGCCTTTCCTGAAGTTGATCGTGGTGCGAGCCGCTGTCCGGTGAGCTGACGGCGACTCCCAGTTTTCCTATCAATCAATAGTTTATGGAGCTTTTTGGCCTATCAATGACCGTCGTGTTACGGATGCTGATCTGCGGATTAACGACTGATTGCGAATGTTCCAATCGCTCGATCGGATACGTCGTGCTAGCTCGCAGCTCCAGCATCGGGCACGATGAGACGATGGGGGCGAACGCCGGTCAGCCGGAGGCGGCCATTCAACGGCGATTGGGAGCGCAGGCACGCACCCTCATCCTCGATGCTGCCGCGGAGCTCTTCACCGTTCTGGGCTATGCGGGGACGTCAACCAGAGCGATCGCTGACGCGGTCGGGATCCGCCAACCGTCGCTGTATCACCACTTCAAGACAAAGGAGGAGATCGCCTGCGCGTTGTTGAACCAGACAGTCACACCGACCCTGGCTCTCATTCCCCATCTATTGGGGACTGTGCCGGCGTTGTCGCCAGCCGGTCATCTGCATGCGTTAGCCGTCTTCGACGGGGGTCGCCTACTCAACCGGCGATGGAACCTCGGAACTTTGTACCTCCAGCCGGAACTACGCAGTCCCGGTCTGGAGCCGTTCTGGCAGGGACACGACCGCCTTCGGTGGCACTACCTCAATCTGAGTCAGAGTGTCGTGGCTGAGACCGGCATCAGTAGGGCGGCGGCGGAATTGCCGTTTCGGATGGTGGAGTCGCTTGTCTTCCTATGGCATACCGAGTCGGGTCCGTACCGAGATGACTTGCCGACGCAAATCGCCGATGCGTGCCTGCGCGCCCTTGGCGTGGTGGAGTCCGATATAGAACGGATAAGCGAGGCGAGCCGGGGGCTGCTCGAGCGTTACACCGCCTCGCACGCAGTTGGCTGGGAGAGTTAGCCTGAGGTCTTTCCGACGTTCAAGGAGTAGCCGTGCCCGAGGGGCATACGCTGCACCGGCTGGCCCGGCTGCACCACCGCCGGTTCGCCGGCGCCCCGGTCGCGGTGTCCAGCCCGCAGGGCCGGTTCAGCGATGCAGCGGTGGTCAACGGCCGGGTGTTCACCCGCGCCTCGGTGTGGGGCAAGCATCTGTTCCACCACTACGACGGCGGGCCGATCGTGCATGTGCACCTAGGTCTGTATGGCACCTTCACCGAAGCCGCGGTGCCGATGGCGTTGCCGGTCGGGCAGGTGCGGATGCGCATCGTCGGCGGCGAGTACGGCACCGACCTGCGCGGCCCGACGGCCTGTGAACTCCTCGACGAGGCCCAGGTGTCGGCCATCGTGGCCCGGCTGGGCCCCGACCCGCTGCGCCGCGACGCCGATCCCGATCTGGCCTGGGCGCGAATCACCAAGTCGCGCAAGCCGATCGGTGCGCTTCTGATGGACCAGAGCGTGATGGCCGGGGTTGGCAACGTGTACCGCTGCGAGTTGCTGTTCCGCCAGCACATCGACCCGTACCGACCCGGCCGCGATGTCACCGCCGAGGAGTTCGGCGGCGCCTGGGAGGACCTGGTCGAGCTGATGAAGGTCGGGGTGCGGCGCGGCACGATCGTGGTGGTGCGTCCCGAACACGACCACGGCGCGCCGTCGTATCGGCCCAACCGTCCGCGCACCTACGTCTACCGCCGTGCGGGGGAGGAGTGCCGGGTCTGCGGCACGCCGGTCCGGACCGCCGCACTGGAGGCCCGCAACCTGTTCTGGTGTCCGACCTGCCAGGTGTGAGCATTGCCGCGAGAATGCCTCCATGGAACTGATTCTCGTGGTCGTTGGTGCGATCGTGGTCACTGCGATTGCCCATCAACGGGGTCTTGAACCCGCGCTGATCATCGTCATCGTCGGAATCGCGGCGTCATTCCTGCCCGGATTCGAAGCGCCCGAACTCGATTCGCACATCCTGCTGACCGTGGTGCTGCCGCCGTTGCTCTACTCCGCGGCGCTGGACTTCTCGTTCCCGACCTTCGTCCGCAACATCAAACCCATCCTCGGTCTGGGGGTGGGTCTGGTGCTCGTGACGGCCTTCACCGTCGCGGCGGTCTCGGCCTGGCTGGTGGTGGTGCCGTTGACCTTCGCCACCGCGTTGGTGCTGGGCGCCATCGTGGCGCCTCCCGACGCGGTCACCGCCGTGGCGGTGGGCCGCAAACTGGGCCTGCCCAAACGGGTGATGGCCATCCTGACCGGTGAAAGCCTGATCAACGATGCCGCCGCCCTGGCGCTGTTCTTGGTCGCCGTCGCCCAGGTGGCAGGTACGCACACGTTCATCGAGAATCCGCTGCTGCTGTTCGGCTACAGCGCGCTGGTCGGGCCCGTCGTCGGCGCGGCACTGGGCTACGTGACGTTGTGGATCCGCAAGCGGCTGAACAATCCCGGTCTGGAAACCATCCAGGGCCTCGTGGTGCCCTTCGCCGCGTTCATCGCCGCCGAGGAACTGCACGCCTCGGGGGTGCTGGCCGTGGTGGTCGCGGGGTTCGTGGTCGGCAGCGGAACGCTGGGCGCCGGCTACCAGACCCGCCTGCAGGAACGCTACGTGTGGCATGCGCTCGATGTTCTGCTGGAAGCGTTCGTGTTCGCCTACATCGGGCTGCATCTGCGCTTCGTCCTCGAGGATCTGCGGGAACAGCGCGAATCGCTCGCCGAGGTGGCGGTCGCGTCGGCGATCGTGCTGTTCATCGTCCTGGCGATCCGGCCGCTGTCGGTGTTCTTGATGTTCGGCCGCGGCGTACTGCTGCGCCACGTTGATCGCACCCTGTCGGTGCCGGTCCCGGCCGGCGGCGGCCGCGGTGCCCTGGGCACGAAGAAGCGGGGCAGGCCGCAAGGCAAATGGCGCTCGATGGTCGACAACCGGTCACTGAGCTGGCGCGAGAGCGTCGTGGTGTCCTGGACGGGTATGCGTGGGGTGGTGACGCTGGCCGCCGCGGCCGGCATTCCGCTGACCATGGCTAACGGCGAACCGTTCCCCGAGCGGGCCACGATCCAGGCGATCGCGTTCGTCGTCGCGGTCGGAACGCTGCTCTTGCAGGGCGCGACGCTGCCGCCGTTGATCCGCTGGCTGGAACTGTCCGGCCAGCAGGACGACCAGAACTACGAGCGGGACGAGACGCTGAAGGCCGAGCGAGCAGTTCATGACGCGGCCGACGAGGTACTCGCCGATTTCCGGGCCAACCCGCCCAAAGGACTCGACCCCCGGGTGCTGGTCGAGATCCGCAACACCATCGCCCGCCATTCCCAGGATGCCGACGAGATGCCCGACCCGGAGGCGCACACCCTGCGCGCCGAAGTGTTCTCCGGGCTCTATCGCGACGTGCTGGCCGCCCAGCGGGCCGCACTGATCAGTGAACGCGACGCCGGAAACATCGACGACGAGGCGGTACGGGCGATGTTGGAGCGCCTCGACCTGCAGGAGGCCGGCGTGACCTCGCGGCTGGAGAGCAGACTCTAATTCCCGGGTCGCTTCGCTCCAGCCCGCCGGATCTCTAGAAGTCGCCGAACCCGCCGAAGTCGCCGCCGCCGAAGTCGCCGAGTCCACCGCCGTCGCCGCCCCAGCCGCCACCGCTGTCGGCCCAGCCGCCGCTGTCACCGCCACCCCAGCCGCCGCCGTCGCCGCCCCAGCCACCGTCCTGGCCGCCCGCGTCGAGACCTTGGTCGTACCCCTGATCGAAGCCCTGGTCGAAGCCCGACCCGAAGCCGTTCTCGAAGCCGGAGGCGTCGTAGCCGACACCGCCCATCCCGGAGAACAGGGCGTCGAACAACAGCACCGAACCCACACCCCAGGCACCGGCGACCAGCGCGGTCTTCCACCACGGCTCGGAATACCAGCCGGCCGGCACCGGCCGTCCGGCCACCCGGCCGCCGGGGTAATAGTTCGGCGTGCGGGACGTGGGCATCGGCGAGGCTTCGATCTGGCGTCCCTCGAACTCGACCTTGCGATCCTCGGTCACCGCGCCCGCCGACTTCTGACCGGAGATCAGCTCCAGCTCCGGTCCGGGATCCATTCCCATCGCGGTGCGCGCGGCGCGCACGTAGTACAGCCCTTCCAGCGCGCTCTCCTTGGCCAACAGCGCCTGCTTGGCGGTGGTGGCCTGGTCGATCTGGGATGACGCCGCGGTGAACCGCTCCGAGGCGTCGGCCAGCGCCTGGCTGGAGGCGTCATTGGTGCCGCTGAGGTTGAGCACCTGACCGCCGAGACGTTCGATGATCCGCCGGGCATCAGCCTTCGCGTCGGCGAGGCTGGCCGCATTGCGATTGCCCGAGGCGCGCGACGAACTCCACACCGCCAGCGCGATCGCGGCGACTACCACCAGGATGAGCACTACCAGCACACCATTCATGGCACCCACAGTACCGAGCCGCCGCGAGTGCACCCGCGGATGAGAGTTTGCCTGTCAGAGAACGCCGATGGTGCGGTAGACCTCGTCGGACAGTGCGGTGCTGCGCGGATCGGCGTTGCACTTGGTGGCGTCGAAATAGTTCATCACGTAGGCGTAGCCGATCCGGTTCTCCAGGTCGACGAAACCGAACGAGCCACCGGATCCGCCGTGGCCGAAGCTGCGCAGATTCGGCCCGGCCACCCCGCGCTGGTTGAGCATGTAGCCCAGCCCCCAACCGTGGTCAGCGACCCGCGGGCCGAGCACCACGTCGGTGTCGAACCCGCCCTGCGACACGCGGGCCACCTCCATCTGCTCACGGCTGAGCAGCTTCTCCTGGGCCAGGCCGTTGTAGAAGGTGGCCAGCCCCAGTGCCGAGACATGGCCGTTGGTGCCGGGGAATTCGGCTGCGCGCCAACGGCTCAGCTCGTTGGAGCCGAGTTCGTCGTCGGGGACGAATCCCATCGCGACGGACAGCCCCGCCATCGGATGTTCGTCCAACGATGACGGGTCTCCGGGTGCCTGGCCGCGGCTCAGCACGTCACGGATGTGTGGCTTGTTCACCATTTCCGCGCAGCGGGAGTGCTCGACGGCGGGCAGCCCGATGTGCACGTCGACACCCATCGGCTCGGCGATCTCGGTGCGCAGGTACTGCCCGATGGTGCGGCCGGTGACCCGGCGGACGACCTCGCCGAGGATGAAGCCGAAGCTGACCATGTGATAGCCCTGCGCGGTGTCGGGCGTCCACCACGGGGCGGCGTCGGCGAGTTCGTCGCACACCCGATCCCAGTCGGCGGTGTCGCTCCAATGCAGCCGGGCGCGCGGACCGATCACCCCCGAGCGGTGTCCCAGCACTGAGGCGACGGTGATGTCCTGCTTGCCGTTGCGGCCGAACTCCGGCCAGTAGGAGGCCACCGGTGCATACAGGTCGATCTCGCCCCGGTCGGCGAGCAGATGAACACACGTACTCGTCAGGCCTTTGGTTCCGGAGAACACACTGGCCAAGGTGTTCTCCCGCCAGTGCCTGCGCCGGCGCGCGTCGGCGTACCCGCCCCACAGGTTGACCACGAGGTCCCCGTCGACCCACACGGCCACGGCGGCGCCCACCTCGTTACGGTCGTTGAAGTTCGCGACGAAGGCCTCGCGCACCGCGTCGAATCCCGCGACGCATACGCCGCCGAAGGGGATGGGGTTGCTCAACGCGCCTCCTGGTCGGGCATCCCTGACCGGCGTCGGGAACCGAACCTGAATCTACGACGCCCGACGATAGCCACCGATGCTGCGAACTTGATTGGAGCCGAACCGACATCGTGTCGTGACCAGCAGATTCAGTGCTTCCCGAGCGAATGCCCGGGCCGCACTTCACACTCAGACGTCGAACGACGACGGCGGTATCGAGGAGGACTTGTTTGAGCGGCGACAACGAAGTGCACACCGCTGTGGTCTTCGTGCACGGTCTGCTGGAACGCCGGCCCACCGACATCCTCGACGCCTTCGCCAAGACGGTGCTGCCCGGCCACGACAGCCACTGGGAGTGCCACCCGCAGCCCATCGAGGTCACCGACTCCTACGAGGCGCGCCGCTACGCCGTGCCGTCGGCCGGTGTCGACCTCTTCGAGTACGACTGGTCGTTCCTGATGACGAGCACCCGCTATGCGGGGTTCGCCCCCGCGTTGCTGCGGGTGTTCCTGCGGCGCCCGCGCAATGTGCCCGACCAGATCTTCGGCGTCTGGCGCGCGGTGTGGCTGGCTCTGCTGGTCCCGGCTGCCGTGCTGATCACGCTGAGCGTGGTGGGCGGGTATCTGTTGCACACCGGCATTCCGGGCTGGATTCTCGGGGTGGTCAGCAGCGTGGTGGTGCTGAGCATCGCGGTGGCGGTGTTCCGGATGTTGCCGCGGGCATTGACCCGCAGCTTTCTCACCACCGGATTCGTCAACGTGGCGCGCTACTTCGACCCACTGCCCGAGTCGCACGCGGCGCGGCGCGCCATCCGGGGCGGCCTCGTCGATCTGCTGCACACCCTGCACCAGGGCAGTTATGCGCGGATCGTCGTGGTCGGACACGGACTGGGCGGGTTCATCGCCTACGACGCGCTGAGCACGCTGTGGGCCGAAACCCATGAACTGCACGCGGGGGAGGCCGCCGGGCTGACGTCGCTGAGCCGTGCGGAGGAGGCTGCCGGTGGTCCGATCGACGACTTTCAGGACGCCCAGTTCCAGCTGTGGCAGGAGCTCCGAGCGCAGGGGAATCCTTGGCGGACAACTGATTTCGTGACCATCGGGACGCCGATGGCTTACGCCGACCTGTTCGTGGCCCGCCCGCCGGTCCTGGCCGGCTTGGGTCGTACCGACGCCCGTCACGCACTGTTCGACCGGATGGTCAGACGGGCCGTGGTGCTGACCTGCCCGCCGCGGTCCACGGCGCTGCCGGTCGACGCCGACGGCGGGCCGACCTCGTTCGGCGCGGGGCCGGTGCTGGGCGCGCAGTCCCTATTCGCCGTGACTCGCTGGACCAACCTGTGGTTCCCGGTGCGGCGCGGCAGCATTCGCGGCGACTGGTTTGGCGGGGTGCTGCGCCCGTTGTTCGGGCCGGGCATCCGCGAGATCGCCGTCACCGGCAATCTGCCCGAGCGACTGCGCCCCGGCGCCGCGCAGACCCAGTACTTCGCCCATCCCGAGCGTGACGGCGACGGCGACGTGGCCCGGCATCTGCGCGACGTGATGGCGCTGGGCGAGATTGACGGGCTGGCGGCGTCGCGCAACGCGCCCGAACCCGATCCTGCGACGGTTTCCCGGGTGGTCTATCGGTCATGGCAGCGCAGCATGTGATGCCACGAACTCGACAGCTTTCGCCGACTCTTGCGCGTGCGGTCTGCGCGGCCTTCGCCGTCGCAGCATTGCTGTCGGCTGTCATCGCCGGCGGCGATCTGTACTTCGCCGGCTTCCCGGATTCACACCTGACCGACTACGACACCGCGGCCGCGACGCCCAAACGGATCCTGATCTGGGCGGAGGTGGGTCTTGTCGTGGTCTTTGGGTATCTGGCCGTGGCGTCGATCGGTGCGCGGGCGCGCACGCTAGGACTTATCGCCGCTGTCGCTGTGTTTGGTGTTGTCGTGCTGGTCCAATGGTTCGGCATCCCTTGGTATTTCATTGAGCATCGGGGACTCGACAACGGAATTGGGGGCTGAGCAGCAAGCTCAGTCGGTAGAGGTCTTCTTGCCCCGCTTGCTGGTGCCGGTCGCTGCTGAACCGGTTGACTTCTTGGCGCCGCGGTCTGCCCTGGCCGTGGTGTTGTCGGCGGAGGTGTCGTTCCGCGTCGCGGCCGGCCGTGCGGTGGCAGGGGTGGGAATCGGCCTGGCGGAGGCCTTAGCGGATCCACCGTCGCGGTTGCTTCGCCCCACACTTCGCTGGACTGGTTCGACGGGGCTGTCCCCAGAGTCGGCGGCGATCGTGTTGGCGGCTGCGGGCCGGGCCTGCGCGGCCGCTGCGCTGCCGCAATTCTGGCCGAAGAAACACACCGGGATTGTCGGCACTTTGGGTATGTGCAGGAAGTCCAGCACGGGATTGACCAGACCGGCGAAGCCATTCCAGGCGTAGACGACTGCACCCAGAGTCACGACGACCCCGGTCACGCCGATGGCCAACAGGCCCGGGACCGGGCCCAGACCGAGACTGTTGAGGTAGTCCAGGAACGATGCCGCCAGCGCCAGCAGGTCGGGCGGTGATGAGGTGTCCGCCGCCGTCGGGGAAGCAGAGGTTTGGCTCGCGGCTGCCGGACTGGCCGATGCTGTCGCGGGTCGGGGCACCGCGGACACCAGGGCGGACACCGGGCTGGGCAGCTCAGCCACCGCGGCGAACGCGGCAGAAATCCGCACCGCGGCGGCGCTGACGTCGGCCGTCGTGACTCCTGCGAGCTGCAGCAGGTGACTTTCGGCACGGGGAGCCGCTACACCGGTGATCGTCGGTGGCGCGGTCAACAAGCCGAGGGTGACGATGCCGGCACTGGCGGCAGCCAAGCCGGCGGCGAACGGACGAACACGCGTGCACTCGGATGGTCGGGACATCGTTACCTTCGGTCGGCGGTCACACGAATGGGATCGATCCTCGCATCGGGGAGGGCGAATCGAAGCGGCTTCCCGGCAATATCGCTCGCTCAGATCGCCGCAATCGCCTCTCACCAGTCGCTTCCGCCACACAGAAAAGGCCCTGAACTGCATGTGCAGTTCAGGGCCGTCATCTGAGCGGGCGACGGGAATCGAACCCGCGTAATCAGTTTGGAAGACTGAGGCTCTACCATTGAGCTACGCCCGCGTACATTGCGCGAGCCCAAATGTACCGGCGGCTCCCAGATCAAATCCAGTCGGCCCTGTCGAACCCCTCTCGACAAGGTGGATTGAGGCTGAGCAGCGGTGGGGCCGTAGGATCGCGGGCGCGATAAACGCAGCACGGGGTGTAGCGCAGCTTGGTAGCGCATCCGCTTTGGGAGCGGAAGGCCGCAGGTTCAAATCCTGTCACCCCGACACGCCCTACAACCACGCGTCAACGAAGAACTACACCGAGGAGCACCGCAGTGAAGAGCACCGTCGAGAAGTTGAGCCCCACCCGGGTTCGCATCAACGTGGAGGTGCCCTTCACGGAATTGCAGCCCGACTTCGACCGGGCCTACAAGGAGCTCGCCAAGCAGGTCCGGTTGCCCGGATTCCGGCCGGGCAAGGCTCCCGCCAAGCTTCTCGAGGCACGCGTCGGCCGCGGCGCAGTGCTCGAGCAGGTCGTCAACGACGCACTGCCCAGCCGTTACAGCGAGGCCGTCACCACCACCGAGGTGCGCCCGCTGGGCCAGCCCGACATCGAGATCACCAAGATCGAGGACGGCGAGGAGCTGGTATTCACCGCCGAGGTCGACGTGCGGCCCGATATCGACCTGCCCGACCTGTCCGAGCTGAAGATCTCGGTGGACTCGATCGAGGTCTCCGATGAGGACGTCGACACCGAGCTGCAGTCGCTGCGGGCCCGCTTCGGCACCCTCAAGGGTGTGGAGCGTCCGGCCGTCGAGGGTGACTTCGTCTCCATCGACCTCTCGGCCACCGTCGACGGCGAGGACGTCCCCGAGGCCTCCACCGAGGGGCTGTCCCACGAGGTCGGTTCCGGCCAGCTCATCGACGGCCTCGACGACGCGATCGTCGGGCTGTCCGAGGGCGAGTCGAAGGTGTTCACCACCAAGCTCGTCGCCGGTGAGCACGCCGGCAAGGACGCCGAGGTGACCGTCACCGTCAAGTCCATCAAGGAACGCGAGCTGCCCGAGGCCGACGACGAGTTCGCCCAGCTGGCAAGCGAATTCGACACCATCGAGGAACTCAAGGCCAACCTCGTCGAGCAGGTCACCCGCGTCAAGCGCATCCAGCAGGCCGAGCAGATCCGCGACAACGCCCTCGAGCTGCTGCTCGAGAAGGTCGAGGTGCCGCTGCCCGAGGCGATCGTGCAGGCGCAGGTCGACGAGACCGTCCACAACGCCATCCACGGCCTCGACCACGACGAGGCCAAGTTCGCCGAGGCACTCGAAGCCCAGGGCAGCACGCGCGAGGAATTCGACGCCGACACCCGCGAAGCGGCCGAGAAGGCCGTCAAGACCCAGCTCCTGATGGACGCCATCGCCGACGATCTCGAGATCCAGGTCGGCCAGAACGACCTGACCGAGCGCCTGGTGCTGATGTCGCGCCAGTACGGCATCGAGCCCCAGCAGCTGCTGGGCATCCTGCAGCAGAACAACCAGCTGCCGGCAATGTTCGCCGACGTGCGCCGCGGCCTGACCGTGGCTGCGGTGGTCGAGGCGGCCACCGTCACCGATGCCGACGGCAACGTCGTCGACACCAGCGAGTTCTTCGGCCCGCCCGCGGGTGCCGAGTCCGCCGAGGTCGAGGGCGAAGCCGGCGATTCTAGCGACGAGGACGCGCAAGAGAAGGCTGACGAGGCCGAATAACGCCGATAGCGAAAGCACACTCCTCTGGGAGTGCGGTACGCCGCTGGTTGGTTAGGGTCGGGTAGAACTTCGATTAGTTCAAGGTCTGTAGAAAGCAGGTATCAAGTCGTGACTCATATGCGTTCGGGCATGCCAGGGCTGAACCTTTCCGACTCGGTATATGAGCGGTTGCTCGCCGAGCGCATCATCTTCCTCGGCTCCCAAGTCGATGACGACATCGCCAACCGGCTGTGCGCGCAGATCCTTCTGCTCGCCGCCGAGGATCCGACCAAGGACATCTCGCTCTACATCAACTCGCCCGGCGGCTCGATCAGCGCCGGCATGGCGATCTTCGACACCATGGTCCTCGTGCCGTGCGACGTCGCCACCTACGCCATGGGCATGGCCGCCTCGATGGGTGAGTTTCTGCTGGCCGCCGGCGCCAAGGGCAAGCGCTACGCCCTGCCGCACGCCCGCATCCTGATGCATCAGCCGCTGGGCGGTATCACCGGCGGCGCCGCGGACATCGCCATCCAGGCCGAGCAGTTCGCGCTGATCAAGAAGGAGATGTTCCGGCTCAACGCCGAGTTCACCGGCCAGTCGATCGAGCGCATCGAGGCCGACTCCGACCGCGACCGGTGGTTCACCGCTCAGGAAGCCCTGGAGTATGGCTTCGTCGACCACATCATCACCCGCGCCCACTTCAACGGAGTGTCCAATGCCTGACTACACAGATCCGCGGCTCGCACCCCAGGCGCGCTACATCCTGCCGTCCTTCGTCGAGCACTCCAGCTGGGGCGTCAAGGAGTCCAACCCGTACAACAAGCTGTTCGAGGAACGCATCATCTTCCTCGGCGTGCAGGTCGACGACGCGTCGGCCAACGACATCATGGCCCAGCTGCTGGTCCTGGAGTCGCTGGATCCCGACCGCGACATCACCATGTACATCAACTCACCGGGCGGCTCGTTCACCTCGCTGATGGCGATCTACGACACCATGCAGTACGTGCGCGCCGACATCCAGACCGTGTGCCTGGGGCAGGCTGCCTCGGCCGCGGCGGTGCTGCTGGCCGCGGGCACCCCGGGTAAGCGGCTGGCGCTGCCCAACGCCCGCATCCTGATCCACCAGCCGTCCCTCGGCGGTGTCATCCAGGGCCAGTTCTCGGACCTGGAGATCCAGGCCGCCGAGATCGAGCGGATGCGGACCCTCATGGAGGAGACGCTGGCGCGCCACACCGGTAAGGAGCCCGCGGTCATCCGCAAGGACACCGACCGCGACAAGATCCTCACCGCCGCCGATGCCAAGGAGTACGGGATCATCGACACCGTGCTGGAGTACCGGAAGCTGTCGGCTCAGAACGCCTGATCGGTTCGCGCTGCGCGAAACTGGCGTGACCGGGGACTTGCCGTTGTTATTCGCCGGCCCGGTGGTTATCGGTTGGGTAACGGCGGCGACACGCCAATAACCTGCGGCGCGTCCCGAAGCGACGAGAGCGGTGTCAGGGGATATGTTCACCATCACGCACGAATACCACCGACGCTATTCGGCTCTATCAGTCGCACCGTAGCGGAGCGAACGGGTAGCGTCGGGACATACACCACACAGGGTCGATGGCAACGATCGAACACCGACGGCGAAGGAAGTAGGACACCACCACCATGGCGCGCATCGGAGACGGCGGTGACCTGCTGAAGTGCTCGTTCTGCGGCAAGAGTCAAAAGCAGGTGAAGAAGCTCATCGCCGGTCCGGGTGTCTACATCTGCGACGAGTGCATCGACCTCTGCAACGAGATCATCGAAGAGGAGTTGGCTGACGCCGACGACGTCAAACTCGATGAGCTTCCCAAGCCCGCCGAGATTCGGGACTTCCTGGAGAACTACGTCATCGGGCAGGACACCGCCAAGCGCACCCTGGCCGTCGCGGTTTACAACCACTACAAGCGCATCCAGGCGCAGGAGAAGCACCGTGACTCCCGCGCCGAGCCGGTGGAACTGGCGAAGTCCAACATCTTGATGCTCGGCCCGACCGGCTGCGGCAAGACCTACCTGGCGCAGACGCTGGCCAAGATGCTCAACGTGCCGTTCGCCATCGCTGACGCCACCGCGCTGACCGAGGCCGGCTACGTCGGTGAGGACGTCGAGAACATCCTGCTCAAGCTGATCCAGGCTGCCGACTACGACGTCAAGCGCGCCGAGACCGGCATCATCTACATCGACGAGGTCGACAAGATCGCCCGCAAGAGCGAGAACCCGTCGATCACCCGCGACGTCTCCGGCGAGGGTGTGCAGCAGGCGCTGCTGAAGATCCTCGAAGGCACGCAGGCCTCGGTGCCGCCGCAGGGCGGGCGTAAGCACCCGCACCAGGAGTTCATCCAGATCGACACCACCAACGTGCTGTTCATCGTGGCGGGCGCGTTCGCGGGCCTGGAGAAGATCGTCTCCGACCGGGTCGGCAAGCGCGGCCTGGGCTTCGGTGCCGAGGTGAAGTCCAAGGCCGAGATCGATACCCAGGACCACTTCGCCGAGGTCATGCCCGAGGATCTGATCAAGTTCGGGCTCATCCCGGAGTTCATCGGCCGGCTTCCGGTGGTCGCCTCGGTGACCAACCTGGACAAGGAATCCCTGGTCAAGATCCTCTCCGAGCCGAAGAACGCGCTGGTCAAGCAGTACACCCGGCTCTTCGAGATGGACGGCGTTGAGCTGGAGTTCGACGAGGACGCCCTGGATGCGATCGCCGATCAGGCCATCCACCGCGGCACCGGCGCTCGAGGCCTGCGCGCGATCATGGAAGAAGTCCTGCTGCCGGTGATGTACGACATCCCCAGCCGCGACGACGTCGCCAAGGTCGTGGTGACCAAGGAGACCGTGCAGGACAACGTCCTG
This sequence comes from Mycobacterium sp. NBC_00419, assembly GCF_036023875.1. Taxonomy (NCBI): domain Bacteria; kingdom Bacillati; phylum Actinomycetota; class Actinomycetes; order Mycobacteriales; family Mycobacteriaceae; genus Mycobacterium; species Mycobacterium sp. NBC_00419. The sequence goes on along the minus strand of NZ_CP107931.1, from coordinate 907,368 downwards.
CCGACGATCGTCCCGCGCAAGCCGGCTCGGCCCGAGCGCCGCGACAAGTCGGCCTGAGCAAAGCAGCGTTCGCCGATTCGCTCGGTCGTCATCTTCGATAGAACCGAGTTCACGCCGTGTCATGCCCTAGCTGATGAGGCGCTCCGCAATGGGTAGCCGCTTCACCGGCTCTGACCAGGGTATATGCCTTCTCTTTAGGGCTGCTACGTTGCCTCAACGCGGTTGTAGACCATTCGTACGAATTGCGGCTACGGACGGTGCGTGCCGTAGACAGCAGGGTGTTTGATACCAGAAGATCGGACCCATCAGGCACCGATATCTCGGTACGGGAGGCTACTGCATGGACATCGATCTGTTCCGCCAGCAACTGAGGGACGTCGATCCATCCATGCTGTCAGTTGACGACAGGCTGGCCCTCATCGACTTACTGAGGCGCTGCTTCGTCCACCACGCGCTGCACTCATCTGCCGTCGACGGTGCGCCGACGTAACTCATCGAGCAGGTCGTTGGTGCTGTATTCGCTGAGCGCTTGATTGACCTCGATACGCTGGGCGGCCTCTGAGGGCGTCAGATAGCCTGCGGCCACCAACGCCTCGACTGGGGGCTTTCCGATCGCCCGGGCGAAAGCGACGACACTCTCCGCGCGCGGTGCGGCCGTCTCGCCGCGTAGCCACCGTCCGATTGCGGTTTGCGCGACGCCGGTCACGAGCGCCAGCTGTACCTGCGTGGTGCCTTGAGTTGCCCGCCGCACATACTGCGCCCACGTCTCAGCCATCCTCCGCAAGGTACCTCGTTGCCTGCATAGCTGATATGGCTAGCAGGTGCTGACTAGGCATAAAGAGCTTGACGATCTCTGTTAGTGGCTGATCAGATGCCGTACTTGCGGATGAAATCAGTGCCGATGGGACCAAATCGTTACTAGATCGTTATCTCAGTTAGCTAGTTATGAATAGCTATCTAGCACCGCATAGGTAGTATCGCGGGTGCGAAATCAATCGATAACGGTCAGGAGTGCGTCATGGTGTTGAGCAAGGTTGCAAGTGCTGTCATAGGAGGCGGGTTTGCTGCCGCCGCGGGATTCGCCATCGCGGTTGCGGGGTCTGCGGTGGCGTCGGCGGACGGTCTCACGACCCAGACCGGCGGCTCGATCGACTATGACGGAACCCAGGGCTCGTTCGACGGCGACGGCACGAACGGAGCGAGTCGGGGTCTGACAACGGCATCGAGCAGTGGCCACGCCATTGTGAGCGATGCCTGCTACGTGAAGCAGAACCCGCACTACTGCCCGCCACCCTCTAGTTTTGATCCGAGCTACATCGCGTCAGTCTCTGGTACCAGCGACCAGACCGGTAGCGCACTGGATTCTGATGGCTATCAGGCCGACCACGCGTTCGGCCCAATAATTGCGGCCACGCCCGGGTCGAAGGCAACGCCTCCGAAGGGGTACTACCACTAGGAGGTTTCACCACTAGTAAGTCCGTCGTGATGAAAGTAGGTAAGTATGGTGCGATCAGCTCGCCGATTGACGGTTGCGCTCGCCATGGCTCTGTCTGTCGGGGCAACCAGCCTGACGGCAGCCTGCAGCTCTGACCAGAAGGAGCCGCCGCCCTCGCCTCAAACCAGTTCGAGCGTTACGCCGCCGTCGCCGACGGAAAAGGCTGTGACTCCTGGCGGCGGCAATAGCTTCTCACCGACGGTGAAGGCTCCTCCCGCACCTACTGCGATCCCAGGGGATCACAACTGACCACGGGCGGCCAGCGCGTCGAGCAATAGCTCGGCGTTCGCCCCGGGAGCGGCGACGACTGGAACAATCACGCCGATGGTCGTTTCTCCACTCGCGGCGCAGATTGGCTCGTGCGGGTCGCCACAGCTGGTGATCCGTTCGGCGCTGGACATTGTGCAGCTTGCCGGCGAACTGCTGATCCCTGCGGCGGCGGTCTGGATCGTGGCCGTCGTATTGCGGCGGCATCCGACTGACGTCCCTCGCTACACGAGCCCGCGCATCACCAAGGCGCTCGACAGGCGTGCCCTGCGCGTCGCCGCCGCGGTGACGCTCATCGCGGGTCTGCTGATCTTCGGCGCCAGCATCCTCACCGCCGCCGATGGCGGTCCCGAGTGCACGCAATGGTCGGTGGTCCTGGCGGCGGTGGGCATGCTGGTCACCCTCCTCGGGTCGATGGTGTTGGGGATTGCCTGGGCGATCCACAAGCAGGCCGGCTGGGTGCTGCTGGCCACCTTCTTCGCCCTCGACCTATGGATCGTGTTCGGCATGGTGATGATGCACCTCAAGGGTGTGCCGGACGCCCCGGACGCCATGCTGATGCTGGCCTTCGTCATGCACGCCATCTGCATGTACCTGACTACGGTGTGGGCGTTCCACGCCCGAAATCTCAGCACCCTGGCGCAGATTCGGGCGGGGGAGGCAGGCCGTTCGATCGGTGCGGTGTGGCTGTTCCTCGCCGCCTACATCGTGGTGAGTTTCTTCCACAACGAGACCGGACCGTTCGACTCCTCAGCCGGTGGCGCGGTGCTGTCCGCCCTGACGCTCAGCGCGCTCGCTCTGACGATGGGCAGCGGCTACACCAAGTACCGCGAAGTCATGGCCGAGCAGCCGGCTTAGAACTTCGCCGGCACCGCGGCGATCAGCGCCAGCGACTCGGCGAAGAAGTAGATCGCCTTGAAGAACTCGAGCACTTCGCCGCGCTCCAGAGCCATCCGGCGGTTGATGATGGTCCGCAAGACGTCGTAGCCGTCGCACAACGCCGTCCAGTCGGCGTGGTCGGCGGCCAGCACGTAGGTCGCGTCCACCGGCTCGGCGCCGGGCACCACCCGGCAGTCACGAACGAAGTACCCCGACCACGCGATGTACAGATGACGGTCGCCGCCGCCGAGCTCGGCAGGCAGATTGCGCACGACCAGCGCCCACGACGCGGTGTATTGGGCCCGCACCACGTCGTAGACATCCCAATACTGCGGCAACTTGCCGGTGAGGGCGACATCGTCAGGCCCGGCGTCGAGGGCCGCGCGAACGTCGTTGGCCCACGAGTCGCTGAAGAACGGCGATGCCACGGTCAGCCACCCCTGGCCTTCTGCTCGACCGGCACAAGGAGGCGTTCGAGGTCGGGGGTGAGGGCGAGGCCGAGCTCGTCGCATCGGCGCCGCAGACTGCTGCACACCAGGAGCCGCATTTCGTCTTCGCTCCAGCCCAGCGGCTCGTGGAAGTAACTGCGGCTCGATACCCCACTGATCGTCAGGATCGTGCGTAGCGTGTCGTGGATTTCGCTCACCACCGTGGGGTCCCGCCGCAGCGCGTCCTGCAGGAAGATCAACCCACCCCGCAGGTGTCGGGTGTGATCGGTATAGGTCGCCCACGCGCCGTCGAGGAATGTAGGTAGCAGGGCGCGGCCCGCCGCAAACCCCATCAGCACGCTCAGGAACGACGTGGCCAATACACCCTGGATCCACAGGAAACATGTTGTGGCGTAACGGACTCGAGCCCGAACATCGGCCGGATTGCGCCGCACTTCGTCGGCCTGAAAGGCCAGCAGGCCGAATGGTCCGACGAACGTCTCCTGCGCCAGGGGGAACGTCTCGTCCAGCATCGCCGTGACGTCGGCGACCTGCACACCGACCGCTTCACGGAAGAACCTTCCCAAGAACACCGTGTGGCGGGCCTGTGCCTCGACCTGAGCGGCGAGGTGGAGCTTGTGTTCCTCGGCTGCTCCGATCATGAACGCCGGCAGATCCGCCTCTAGTTGGCTGGCGCCGTGCAGGAAGCTTGCGGCGATGCCCAGAAACGAGTCCCGCTCGTCGGCGGTGACGTCGTGGGCCCAATCGATGTGATCCTGGCTGAAATCCAGTCCGAAGACGTCCCAGCGGGTTGCGAGGGACTGGCGGTAGAGCAGGACGAACGCCGACGGCGCGTTGACGTCGTCGCCGGCCGACCCGCCTCCGGCCAGGTCGGCGCGCGTGATGGCGATGTAGTCACGCTTGAACAGCGATCGCGTTCTCTCGTGATACACCGAAATAGGTACTTCAACCTCTGTCACCGCGTCCTCCCAGCGTGAGTGACAAGCATTACCTCGTATTGTCTCAGCCCGGGACGCGGTCCGCTCGGCTGTAGATGTTCATTGAGTCACCCCGTAAGAAAGCGATCAGAGTCAGACCGGACTGGGTTGCCAGGTCTACCGCCAACGACGACGGTGCCGACACCGCCGCGAGCACCGGGATTCCGGCCATCACCGCTTTCTGGGTGAGTTCGAACGACGCCCGCCCGCTGACCAGCAGGACGGTGCCGCCCAGCGGTACGCGATTGGCTTCCAGTGCCCACCCGATGACTTTGTCGACGGCGTTGTGCCTACCGATATCCTCCCGAACGGCCAGCAGCGTGCCGTCAGTGGTGAACAGCGCGGCGGCATGCACACCGCCGGTGCTGGCGAAAACCTTCTGCGCCGAACGCAATTGGGCCGGCATTGCCGTCAGGGTCGCCGTCGACACCGTGGACGGATCGTCACCGGGGGAGTGCCGGCTGGACAGCCTGACTGCTTCCAGCGAGGCTTTCCCGCACACGCCGCACGACGAGGTGGTGTAGAAGTTGCGGGTGACATCGGTGTCCGGGGGCGGCACGTCGGGGTGCAGTGTTACGTCGAGCACGTTGTAGGTGTTGGCCCCGTCCTCGCCGCTGCCGCGGCAGTACTGCACCGTCAGCACGTCCTCGCGGCGGGTGATCACGCCCTCCGTGAGCAGAAAGCCTTGGGCCAGTTCCACATCGGAACCCGGCGTGCGCATCGTGACCGTCACCGCCGCGGAATTGACCCGGATCTCCAACGGCTCCTCGACGACGAGTGTCTCGGGCCGCTCGGTGATGATGCCGTTGGTCAGGTGGCTGGCTCGCCGCCGTGCCGTCACCCGCCCCATGAGCGCTCCTGCCCGCCGGGTTCCAACCGAATGATGATCGCCTTGGACACCGGCGTATTCGATTTCAGCGCAACGTGATCCAGCGGAACCAGGGGATTGGTCTCGGGATAGTAGGCGGCGGCGTTGCCCTCCGGGGTGGGGTAGGGCACGACGAGAAAGTCCTTGGCGCGCCGTTCCTGGACCTCGCCCTGGGCGTTTGTGAACTCCGAGACCAAATCCACCCGAACGCCGTCGGCCAGTCCCAGCGACACGATGTCGGCAGGGTTGACGAAGACGACCCGCCGGCCGCCCTTCACGCCGCGATAGCGGTCGTCGAGACCGTAGATCGTGGTGTTGTACTGGTCGTGGCTGCGCATGGTCTGCAACACCAGCCGCCCGGGCGGCACCGGCACCCACCGCATCGGGTTGACGCTGAAGTTCGCCTTGCCGGTGATGGTCGGGAACTCGCGCGCATCGCGCGGGGGATGCGGCAGCTGGAAGCCGTCGGGCTGGCGCACGCGCCTGTTGTAGTCCGCGCAGCCCGGTACGACGGCCGCGATCGCGTCGCGGATGGTGTCGTAGTCGGCGGCGAAACCCTCCCACGGCACCGGGTGCCCGGCGCCGAGCACCGCGCGCGCCATCTGGCAGATGATCGCCACCTCGCTGCGCACCTGATCGCTCGGCGGGGTAAGTGAACCCCTGGAGAGATGCACCATCGACATTGAGTCCTCAACGGAGACAACCTGTTTGCGGCCGTCGACAAGGTCACGGTCGGTGCGGCCGAGGGTCGGCAGGATCAACGCGCTGTGGCCGTGGACGAGGTGGCTGCGGTTGAGTTTGGTCGACACCTGCACCGTCAGCGCGCATGAACTCAAGGCCGACTCGGTGACCGCGGTGTCCGGGGTGGCCGAGGCGAAGTTGCCGCCCATGCCGATGAACACCGAGGCGCGGCCGTCGCGCATCGCCCTGATGGCGTCGACGGTGTCGTAGCCGTGCTTGCGGGGGCTGGCGATACCGAACTGGCGGTCCAGGGCGGCCAGGAACGCCTCCGGCACCTTCTCCCAGATGCCCATCGTCCGATCGCCCTGAACATTGGAATGTCCGCGCACCGGGCACACCCCGGCACCCGGCTTGCCGATCATGCCGCGCATCAGCAGGACATTGGTCATCTCGCCGATGGTGGCCACGGCGTGCGTGTGCTGGGTGATGCCCATCGCCCAGCACACGATGGTGCGCTGCGAACCCGCCAGCATTCCCGCGACGCGCTCGAGCTGCGCGCGTTCGATGCCGGTGGCTTCGACGACGGTGTCGAGGTCGACGCTGCGGGCTTCGGCGAGATAGTCGTCGAACCCGTGGCAGTGCTCGTCGACGAACGCCCGGTCGATCACGCTGCCGGGGGAGCGGTCGTCGGCTTCGACGAGCAGCCGGCCCAGCCCCTTGAACAGAGCCAGGTCGCCACCGATCCGGATCTGTACGAACTCGTCGGCGATCGGCACCCCGTGGCCGACGACGCCGTGGACCTTCTGCGGATCCTTGAACCGGATCAGGCCGGCCTCGGGCAGTGGATTGATCGCGATGATCCTGGCGCCGTTGGCCCGCGCCTTCTCCAGCACCGACAGCATGCGTGGATGGTTGGTGCCGGGGTTCTGGCCTGCGATCACGATGACGTCGGCGTGCTCGATGTCCTCGACACTCACCGACCCCTTGCCGATGCCGATCGAGTCGACCAACGCGGTGCCCGACGACTCGTGGCACATGTTGGAGCAGTCCGGCAGGTTGTTCGTGCCGAAGCTGCGCACCAGCAACTGATAGAGGAACGCCGCCTCGTTACTGGTGCGGCCCGAGGTGTAGAACACCGCCTCGTCAGGTGAGGCCAGCGCGCCCAGATGTTCGGCGATCAGCGCGTAGGCCTGGTCCCAGCTGATCGGCCGGTAGTGCGCCTCACCCGGGCGCAGCACCATCGGATGGGTGAGCCGGCCCTGTTGGGACAGCCAATACTCGGGCTTGTCGGCCAACTCGGCCACGGTGTGCCGGGCGAAGAACTCTGGGGTGACGCGACGCTTCGTCGCTTCCTCGGCCACCGCCTTGGCGCCGTTCTCGCAGAACTCGGCCAGCTTGCGGCCACCCTGCTCCTCTGGCCAGGCGCAGCCGGGGCAGTCGAACCCGTGGCGCTGGTTGAGCCGGGTGAGCGCTTCGACGGTGCGCAGCGGACCCATCTCCGCCAGGCCGCGCCGAAGCGCCACCATGACGGCCGGGACACCGGCAGCCTCGGCTTTGGGCGCTCCGACGGTTACCGCATGCTCGTCGTAGTCGGCATCGATGTCCCGAGACTCACCCATGCCTCTAAATCTAGGCGGATTCGCTCAGGACTGACACGCGCCCTCGGCCGACGCCGACCTCAGTCGGCCGACTTGTGGCCGCCCCGCTTGCCCGATGCCCGGGCTGACCCGCCGGAAGCGCCCGTCGGCGAGCTCTTCTCGCTACCCGCACTGGGGCTGTCCGCCGAGTCGGCATCCTTCTTGGCGCCGGTCGGTGTGGCGACCACGGTCTTGCTCTCGCGGGCGCTGCCGGCCTTTGCCGGTGCGGCCGGGCTGCTGTCGTCGACCGATCCCTCGTCGTCCTTGGCGGGCGCGTCAGTGGTGTCGGCCGCCGGAGCGTCGGCCGGGTCGTTACTCGCGGCCGGTGTCGTCTCGGTTGCGGAGTCCTTGAGGGCCGACGGCGCCGCGGCAGGGGCCACCGCGGCTGCGGTTTGGGTTGGGGCTTGGCCGGTAAGGACCTGCTTGACCACGGCCGTGATGGTGGCGATGCCCTGAGCGACGGCGGTTGTGACGTTCTTGATGCCGGTCTGCACGACAGTGGTCAGGTCGGCTGACCCGATCGCACCCAGCACGCTAAGGGCAGCTGAGGTCACTGCCGTCACCACCGGCATGAAGGCACCCGGGAGCGCCGCGGCGATGGTCAGGGCGCCGCCGATCAGATTCGGCAATACGGTCAACACCTGCCCGATGCGCTCGAGCCCGGTCTGAATGACGCCGCCGAGCTTGCCGCCGATCGCCGTTGCGACCTGCTGGCCGGCGTCGGCGAATGCCTGGGCAAGCGATGATCCCTTGGCCAGGTCGGCGACGACCACGCCCACAGCGGTCTGGATAGCCGTGAGAATCGCCCCGCCATTGGCGGTCAACGTGTCGAAGATGCTACCCAAATCGAAACTCGGCCAGCCGTTGCCACCGCCACCCCAATTGTGGGACCCATCGTGGTAATCCTCGCCGTCATCGTGGCGGTTAGAGGTAATGGCCGAATAACTCGCCGACAATTGATCGGTCGCATTCGTGAGTGCGATTTCGACGGATGCGAATGTGGCCGCTTGGCTGTGCTCCAGGACCGGAACTGCCCCCACGAGCAGGGCCGCGACGGCGAAGGGCGCGATAGCGCGCGAAGTTTGCATGGTTATTATCCCCCCTGAGAGTTTTGACTGACGAACTCAACCCGGCATCACCATAACCTCACTGACGCCGCCATGCGACGCTTCCGGTAGGGCAATACGCCGATATTCCTGGGCCGCCGAACTGTGCCGAATTGGGTGCCGGGGAATTGTGTCGACATTAACCATTCGGGCGGAGTTGCTAGGAGTATGGGGTGCGGGGAGATAGGCCTGCGTATGCCGCATTCTGCCGTTGACGCGGACGTAACAAGTTTGGAACCGGAGCTTCCTACTGTGGGCCGGTCGCATACCCGCGAAGCAGACGCGGGTGTCCTGGGTGAAGAGGAAACACACTTGAGCGGAAACGCGGTCCGCCTGACGGCGATCAACAATGTCGAGGCTTACGAGCCGCCGCCCATCAGCTTCGATCCCGGTGAGGCGCCGGGCGAGATCTTCGGCGCCAACGTCTTCACGCTGGCCGAGATGCGCCTGCGGCTGCCCAAGTCGGTGTACAAGTCCGTCGTGGCGACCATCGAGAAGGGCGCCAAGCTCGACCCGGCCGTGGCCGACGCCGTCGCCTCGGTGATGAAGGACTGGGCACTGTCCAAGGGGGCGACGCACTACGCGCATGTCTTCTACCCGATGACAGGGCTGACCGCCGAGAAGCACGACAGCTTCCTCGACCCGGTCGGCGACGGAACCACGCTCGCCGAGTTCGCAGGCAAGACCCTGATCCAGGGCGAGCCGGACGGCTCGAGCTTCCCCTCGGGTGGCCTGCGCAGCACCTTCGAGGCGCGCGGTTACACCGGCTGGGACGTCACCAGCCCGGCCTACATCCTGGAGAACCCGAACGGAAACACGCTGTGCATCCCGACGGTGTTCGTCTCGATGACCGGTGAGGCGCTGGACTACAAGACCCCTCTGCTGCGTAGCCAGCAGGCCATGGGCGCTCAGGCCGAGCGAATCCTCAAGTTGTTCGGGCACAAGGATTTCGACCACATCGTGTCGTTCTGCGGGCCCGAGCAGGAGTACTTCCTGGTGGATCGTCACTTCTTCCTGGCGCGCCCGGATCTGATCAACGCCGGTCGCACGCTGTTCGGCGCGAAGCCGCCCAAGGGCCAGGAGTTCGACGACCACTACTTCGGCGCGATTCCCGACCGGGTGCTGGCGTTCATGATGGACACCGAGCGGGAGCTGTTCAAGCTCGGCATTCCGGCCAAGACCCGCCACAACGAGGTCGCGCCCGGACAGTTCGAGATCGCCCCGATGTTCGAGCGGGCCAACATCGCCGCCGACCACCAGCAACTGCTGATGACGACGTTCAAGGCCATCGCCAAGAAGCACGGCATGGAATGCCTGATGCACGAGAAGCCGTTCGCCGGTGTCAACGGATCGGGCAAGCACGTCAACTTCTCACTGGGTAACGCGCAGTTCGGTTCGCTGCTGGTGCCCGGTGACACACCGCACGAGAATGCTCAGTTCCTGGTGTTCTGCGCCGCGGTGATCCGTGCCGTGCACAAGTTCGCCGGCCTGCTGCGGGTGTCGGTGGCCTCGGCCACCAACGACCACCGCCTCGGCGCCAACGAGGCGCCGCCGGCAATCATCTCGATCTTCCTCGGCGACCAGCTGGCCGATGTGTTCGAGCAGATCGCCAAGGGCGCGGCGACGTCGTCCAAGGGCAAGGGCACCATGATCATGGGCGTCGACACGCTGCCGGTGCTTCCGACCGATCCGGGCGATCGCAACCGCACCAGCCCGTTTGCCTTCACCGGCAACCGATTCGAGTTCCGCGCACCGGGCTCGGGCCAGACCATCAACGTGCCGATGATCATCATCAACACGATCATGGCCGACTCGCTGGATTACATGGCGACGTGGTTGGAAGACGCGGTGGCGGGCGGCGAAGAATTCGATATGGCCGTGCAGAAGCTGCTGACCGAGATCATCACGGAGCACGGCGCCGTGGTGTTCAACGGTGACGGCTACTCGGAGAACTGGCAGACCGAGGCCGCAGCGCGCGGGCTGCCGAACCTCAAGACGACCATTGATGCCATTCCGGAACTGGTCACCCCGGAGGCCATCGAGGTCTTCGAGAAGTACGGGGTGTTCAACGAGCGCGAACTCCGTAGCCGCGAGGAGGTCCGCTACGAGATGTACTCGCTGACCGTCGGTGTCGAGGCCAAGATCACCCTGGAAGTCGGCTCGACGGTGATTCTGCCTGCCGCCGTGCGCTACCAGACCGAACTGGCTTCCAATGTCGCGACGCTCAAGGCGGCGGGGCTGGAGCCCGATCTGACGCTGCTTCAATCCGTCAGCACGCCGATCTCCGAGCTCACGAGTGCATTGACTGCGCTCAAGACGGCGATGGGCGAGCACGGCGGTGAGACGGCGGCCGAGGAGGCCAAGCATGCACAGAGCCTGCTGCCGCTGATGGATGCGGTCCGGGAGGCTGCCGACACGCTGGAAGGTGTTGTGGCCGATGACCTCTGGCCGCTGCCGACCTATCAGGAGATGCTCTACATCCTCTGAGTGGACAGACGATGATCGGCGCCCGGCGATATGCCGGGCGCCGATTTCGTTTAGCGCGGCGTCAGTGCGAACACCCGCAGTTCGCGGCTGGTACGGGTGCGATACGACTGGTACATCGGGTAGGCCAGGAAGCGCTGCAACCCTCGATCCCGGTCTTCTCCAGCGAGAAGAGTTGCCGTTACCGGGATTTCGATACCGTTGATGGCTACCACGGCTTCGGGATGGGCCAGCAGGTTCGCCGTCCACGCCGGATGGTGCTGCTGGCCGAAGTTGCTGCCGAGCACCAACAGTCGGTCACCGTCGCGCAGGTAGCTCAGCGCAGACATTCGGGGCTGGCCTGACTTGCGTCCGGTCGTGGTCAGCAGCAGTTCGGGCAGCGACGTGGGCCCGAAGAGCGTGTACTTGCCCTTGGTCGCCCCCAGGACACGCCGGTCCAGCGGTACGAGTACCCGGATGAACCGTGACCCCACCCGAGATGACGCCAGGGCGTAGAAGGGACGGAATAGCGTCGACATCCGTTCGCTGCCCCAGTGGGCGTCGGGAAAATCCTGCGGCACGGATGCCATAGTGCCCGATTCCGAGCCCCGCTGTTCGGCACTGTGAAACGTAGGATCGGGCGGTGGATGCGGTGTTGTACGTGGTCGACCTCCCGCGGATGGTTGCGTTCTACCACCACGCCCTCGGGCTGACGTTGTCGCGCAGCGACGACCGCGGTGCTGACGTGGCGGTTGCCGGGTCCACCCTGCACCTGCTCCGGGTGCCGGCTGAAGTCGCTGCCGAGATCGTCATTGCCGACCCGCCGGTGCGGCGTGAGGAGACCCCGATCAAGCTCGTCGTGCCCGTCGACGATCTGGCCGACGCGCGGCGGCGCATCGTCGAACACGGTGGCGTCGTGGATCCCCCGGACTTCGAGTGGACGTGGGCGAACACGATCCGCGTCGACGCGGTCGACCCGGAGGGCAACGTCGTGCAGGTGGCAGCCCGGCAGCGGCACTAGCATGTCGCCAATGCCACAGCCTCCCGCGAAGCCCGTTCCGGGCGTCACCGTGCTGGGCAACCTCGCCATCGACGTCATTGACGGCGGTGCCCGCACTCCCGGCGGGTGCGCGTCGTTCGCAGGCGTAGCCATCGAAGCCGCAGGCGGCCACGGTCGGATCGTGGCTCTGGCCGCGGCCAGGGACATGCCCTTGTTCACGGGTTTGGCCGAACGGTTCGGCCCGATTCTGACGATCCTGCCTGCCGAACGGACGAGCGCGTTTCGCCTCGACTACGACGACGTGGACCACCGCCGCATGTCGGTGACGGCGATCGGTCCGGTGTGGGGACCCCGCGAGATCGAGGCCGCCGACCCGGCCACCACGTGGTTACATCTGGCGCCGCTGCTGCGTACCGACTTCCCGGCCTCGACACTGGCGCTGCTGGCGAAGCGGGGCCACCGGATCGCCTACGACGGACAGGGCCTCGTGCGGGCCGACCGATTGGGGCCGCTGGTTGTCGATCGCCACTATCCGCGCGAGCTGCTGGCCGACGTCGACATCCTCAAGCTGGCCGAGGACGAGGCGCTGATCGTCGCCGACGGCGACTTCGACGAGGCCACGGCGCGACAGTTGGGGGTCCCGGAGATTCTGGTGACCTACGGGTCGGAAGGGTGCGACATCTATACCGAGGGCAGCTGCGTGCGGGTTCCGGCTGCGTGGCGTGTCGAGAACGTGCAGACCACGGGTGCCGGTGACATGTTCACCTCGAGCTATGTGGCCAACCGCGCGGCAGGCGCCGACCCCGCCTGGGCAGCCAAGGCGGCCAGTGAACTCGTCGCGGGTGAACTAGAGAAGCGGCGACGCGACGCACCGTAGCCGGGGGAGGGTCCGCGACGGCGGAGGTGACCTACTCGCGAGTAGCCAAATCTCTTAGAGTTAACAAGCCCGTAAAAGTGACGAACGACACACCGATGTCTCACTCGGTGGTACATCATGGCCGTGAGCTGTGACTTTGGGCCCTTGACGACGGCGTGTCAGGGTCCCACGCCGGCATAGCTTGCCTAAGAAAGTGCAATAATCGGTACTGCGAGTGACAGCAATTGAACACGGCTGTCCGATTTCGCTGGCGCGTCGTTCGACCGCGACACGGAATTGGCCCGAGAAGAACCAATGAAAGGCGGGCACGTGGGTCCGAACGGCAACGGGGCTACGGGTAACCGGCAGAAACTCGAGAAGGTTGTCATCCGATTCGCCGGTGACTCCGGCGACGGTATGCAGCTCACGGGTGACCGGTTCACCACCGAAGCGGCTCTCTTCGGCAACGACCTTGCGACACAGCCGAATTACCCCGCCGAGATCCGTGCACCTCAGGGCACGCTGCCCGGTGTTTCGTCGTTCCAGATCCAGATCGCCGACTACGACATCCTCACCGCGGGTGACCGTCCCGACGTGCTGGTCGCGATGAACCCGGCGGCGCTCAAGGCCAATCTCGAGGACCTGCCGCGCGGCGGCCTGGTGATCGCCAACTCCGACGAGTTCACCAAGCGCAACCTCGCGAAGGTGGGCTACGAGAGCAACCCGCTGGAGAGCGACGAACTCTCGGAGTTCGTGGTGCATGCGATCCCGATGACGACCCTGACCCTCGGTGCGGTCGAGGAGATCGGCGCGTCCAAGAAGGACGGTCAGCGGGCCAAGAACATGTTCGCCCTCGGCCTGCTGTCGTGGATGTACGGCCGGCCCATCGAGACCAGCGAGACCTTCATCCGGGAGAAGTTCGCCCGCAAGCCCGATGTCGCCGAGGCCAACGTGCTGGCGCTCAAGGCGGGCTGGAACTACGGCGAGACCACCGAGGCGTTCGGCACCACCTATGAGGTGGCCCCGGCCAAGCTGGCTCCCGGCGAGTACCGGCAGATCTCGGGTAACACGGCCCTGGCTTACGGCGTCATCGCCGCCGGCCAACTCGCCGACGTCCAGGTGATCCTGGGCAGCTACCCGATCACCCCGGCGTCGGACATCCTGCACGAACTGTCCAAGCACAAGAACTTCAACGTGCTGACCTTCCAGGCTGAGGACGAGATCGCCGGCATCGGCGCCGCGATCGGCGCGTCCTACGGCGGAGCACTGGGTGTCACCAGCACGTCGGGCCCCGGCATCTCCCTGAAGTCGGAGGCCATCGGCCTGGCTGTGATGACCGAACTGCCGCTGCTGGTGATCGACGTGCAACGCGGCGGGCCCTCGACCGGCCTGCCCACCAAGACCGAGCAGTCCGACCTGCTGCAGGCGATGTTCGGCCGCAACGGCGAGTCGCCGGTGGCTGTGCTGGCCGCGCGGTCCCCGTCGGACTGCTTCGAGGTCGCCATCGAGGCCGCCCGGATCGCGCTGACCTATCGCACGCCGGTGATCCTGCTGTCCGACGGTGCCATCGCCAACGGTTCGGAACCGTGGCGTATCCCCGACGTCGGGGATTTCGCGTCGATCGATCCCAACTTCGCGACAGCGGCCGAGGACTTCGCTCCCTACAACCGTGACCCGGAGACCCTGGCGCGTCAGTTCGCCATCCCCGGAACTCCCGGTCTGGAGCACCGCATCGGTGGCCTGGAGTCGGCCAACGGCTCGGGCAACATCTCCTACGAGCCGGCCAACCACGATCTGATGGTCCGGTTGCGTCAGGCCAAGATCGACGGCATCGACGTGCCCGACCTCGAGGTCGACGACCCGAGCGGCGACGCAGAACTGCTGCTCCTGGGCTGGGGCTCGTCGTTCGGGCCCATCGGGGAAGCCTGCCGCCGGGCCCGCCGCCGCGGAATCAAGGTGGCCCACGCCCAGCTGCGCTACCTCAACCCGTTCCCGGCCAACCTCGGTGAGGTGCTGGCGCGCTACCCGAAGGTGGTCGTGCCGGAGATGAACCTCGGCCAGCTGGCATTGCTGCTGCGCGGCAAGTACCTGGTCGACGTCCAGTCGGTCACCAAGGTGCAGGGCATGGCCTTCCTCGCCGACGAGGTCGAGGGCATCATCGATGGAGCCCTGGACGGAACGCTCAGGGAGACCGAAAGCGACAAGGCGAAGTTCGCCAGGCTGGCGGCAGCTACCGCGGGAGTGAACGCATGACCGATCTGATCGGAACTGACCTTCTGGCACCGGCGTCGAAGACGGACGGGGTGCCCACGACCGACGCGCCGCAGAAGGCCAAGGACTTCACCACCGACCAGGAGGTGCGGTGGTGCCCGGGGTGTGGCGACTACGTCATCCTCAACACCATCCGCAATTTCCTGCCCGAGCTCGGGTTGCGCCGGGAGAACATCGCGTTCGTCAGCGGCATCGGCTGCTCGAGCCGTTTCCCGTATTACCTGGAGAGCTACGGCTTCCACTCGATCCACGGCCGCGCGCCGACCGTCGCGACCGGCTTGGCGCTGGCCCGGCCCGATCTGTCGGTCTGGGTGGTCACCGGTGACGGCGACGCCCTGTCGATCGGCGGCAACCACCTGATCCACGCGTTGCGCCGCAACGTCAACATCACGGTCCTGCTGTTCAACAACCGGATCTACGGGCTGACCAAGGGTCAGTACTCGCCGACCTCTGAGGTCGGCAAGGTCACGAAGTCCACCCCGATGGGCTCGCTGGACTACCCCTTCAACCCGGTGTCGCTGGCACTGGGGGCCGAGGCGACGTTCGTCGGGCGGGCTCTGGACTCCGACCGTGCGGGGCTGTCCGAGGTGCTGCGCGCCGCGGCTGAACACCGGGGTGCTGCACTCGTCGAGATCCTGCAGGACTGCCCGATCTTCAACGACGGCTCCTTCGACGTCCTGCGCAAGGAAGGTGCTGAGGAGCGGGTCATCAACGTCCGCCAGGGTGAGCCGGTGACCTTCGGTGCCGACGGTGAGTACTGCGTCGTCAAGTCCGGGTTCGGCCTGGATGTCGCCAAGACTGCCGACGTGTCCGCCAGCGACATCGTTGTCCACGACGCACAGATCGACGACCCGGCGTACTCCTTTGCGCTCTCGAGGCTGTCCGACCAGAACCTCGAGCACACCGTGATGGGCATCTTCCGGCAGGTCAAGCGTCCCGCCTACGACGATGCGGCCCGCGACCAGGTCCGCGCGGCCCGCGAGGCCACCCCGCACGACCGCCACGCACTGCAGTCACTGCTGCGTGGGCGTGACACCTGGACCGTGGAATAGTCGGGACACCCGTGGGCGCTACCGCTCCGCTGGCCGCCGTTGTACTGGCGGGCGGTGCGTCACGCCGCATGGGCCGCGACAAGGCCACCCTGCCGCACCCCAGCGCGGCGACCACCATGGTCGAGCACACCCTCGAGGTGCTCAGCGCCCGTTGTTCCCCGGTGTTCGTGATCGCCGCACCCGGGCAAGCTCTACCAACCCTGGCCGCTGAGGTACTGCGCGACGAAGTCCGCGGAGTCGGTCCGCTGCTGGCCACCGGCCGCGGCCTGCGCGCTGCCGCAGCCGCCGGCTCCGAGCGGGCCTTCGTCACCGCCGTCGACATGCCCTTTCTGTCTGCCGAGGTCATCGACGCACTCGTGGACTACGACGGCGTCGACATCGTGCTGCCCTGGGATGGCAGGGACCACTACCTCGCCGGCATCTACCGGACCGGGCTGGCCGATCACATCGACGCACTGGTCGCCGCCGGTGAGCGCAGCATGCGTGCCCTGGCCGAGACCGTCGTGACTCAGCGCGTAGTGGTCCCCTTCGAGCACCAGCTGGCAAACATCAATTCGCCCGCTGACATGGCTCAGCAACCGTCGACATAAACCGACCAATAGTCGTTATAGGGCCGCCAATAACAAATCGGTAATCTACCGGCCCCCGTTATCTGCGTTGAAGTGCTTCCGGACGGCCGGAAATCTGATGCGGCAGAAGGTTTTTCGGCGTTCGGCGGGTAAGCGCTCACGTCCGCGGCGAGTAATTCGCACCATCGGCGCCGAGATGGCACCGAGTGTGACCGGTGCGCTGCGCATCAGGGGCGGGGGTCGGGCGTGGCACGCCCCGGCCTGCCGCCGGGGGTTGGCGGGGACTGCTCCCGCGCCGCGGCGCCGGTCTGGTGAACCCTATGGTCAGGTGGGTATCCGGTGTGGTATCAGCGCATCGCCGACCCGGTCGCCGATCGACCCGGCAAGCCTCGGAAGGGTCTGGCCAGTGCGCGAGAAATGTTGTCGCACAGTGGATTACGTGTCGCAAATCGCAGCGGCTCGGCTGTCTGCCCGTAGCTAACCACGCGGCGGACCGATACTGTGGCGTCGGCTGGCATGGGGCGCTGGTCGCCGAAAGCGGGATATTCATCGGCGCGGGAACGCTTGGTGTTATCCAAATACCTGTGGCCCATGCCACAAAAACTGCGTGATAAACATCACTTAATTTTCCGGCGCGTCAACATTCGACGTATGCAGAAAACACCCCGCTGACCTGCACAGACAACTCTCAGGTTCGTACTGTGATCGTGTTGTTATCAAACCGAGATAGGCGTGTCGCTGACGTGACTTCGTTCTGGCCGGTCCGTACGGTCCTAGTCGTTCCCCAGTGGGAGCAAACAACTCCAGATGTACGAACCCTGCGTATGAGTGGGGCCGGGGAGGTCGAGAGACCTCCTGCTGTCGCCGGTGACCGAACCCGGCGGGGCCAGCCGGCGCCACTGTCGTGCCCGACCGAGACGGCACGATCCGAGGACACCTGGCTGGAAAGCCAGGTACGCCCTGCCTGACGGCGGGTGGTCTCCCCGGCGGGCGCGCGGCGAAAGGATAGATTTTGAACCACCTCCGCAAGACGTTTGCCCGCTCCTTCGGGATGGCCGCCATCGGCGGCGCCCTGGTCGTCGCTCCGATGGCCATGGCTACCGGTACCGCCTCCGCCGACAGCGGCGTGAACTGGGACGCAGTCGCGGCCTGCGAGTCGGGCGGTAACTGGGCGATCAACACCGGGAACGGCTACTACGGCGGTCTGCAGTTCACCATCGGCACCTGGCGTTCCAATGGTGGCAGCGGCTCGCCGCATATGGCGTCGCGTTCGGAGCAGATTCGGGTGGCCGAGAACGTGCTGCGCACCCAGGGCATCGGCGCGTGGCCGGTGTGCGGGCGTCGCGGCTGATCTAGCCGTCAACAAGGGTGGCGCCGGACCTGATAGGTCCGGCGCCACCCTTGTCTCATTAAGAACTCCTCTATCAGAAATCTCAGAGAATTCAATTGACACGCCAGTAACACCCGTCCCTTTAGGTGCGATTCACCTCACAACAGCGCAGAAGTTGCGCCCCTTGTCGGGAAGGGCATACAGATGAGCACCATTCGCAGGATCGTCACTCTGGCAGTCATCTCCGGAGCACTTGCTCTGGCCGGATTCGCTCTGAGCTGCGGAAGTGCTTCTGCCGACAGCGGCGTCAACTGGGACGCGGTGGCGCAGTGCGAGTCGGGCGGCAACTGGGCGGCCAACACCGGCAATGGCTTCTACGGCGGACTGCAGTTCAAGCCGGCCACCTGGGCCGCCAACGGCGGTGTCGGCTCGCCTCACCAGGCTTCCCGCGAGGAGCAGATCCGCGTCGCCGAGAACGTGGTCAGCAAGCAGGGCATCGGCGCATGGCCGACCTGCGGCAAGAATGCCGCCGCCCCCGGTTTCGCCGTCCCGGTCTCCACCAGCTCCACTGCGAGCGGCGCCCCGGTCCAGGACGCCTGCGCGAACGTTCTGAGCGGCCCGTTCAAGTCGATCGACTTCAACAAGATGTGCCAGGCCATCCACGACCCGGGCAAGGCGATCGCCAACGCACTCGGCCTTCGCTGATATCCCGCCAACGACGCCCAGCCGGCTTACGCCGACTGGGCGTCGTGGTGTGTGGGGAGCGTGAACGCCGAGCGCCCGGCGATGGTGGCGAGGTGACGGGTCACCAGAAACTCCGGCAGCAGGACCGTCGCGCGGCTCAGCGCGCCGCTGAGGGCGGCGGGCCGCAGATTCACGATGCGTCCGATCGTGCGTGACTCGCGCACCAGGGCCGCCACCCGGTGGCGCCGAAACGCCGCGTAGGACGCGAATGCGCGCGGCAGATCAGGGTGCAGGCCGACAAAGGCACCGAGCACCGCAGCGTCCTCCAGCGCCTGACAGCCGCCCTGGCCGAGGTGCGGGCGCATTGGGTGGGCCGCGTCGCCGACGAGCGCGACGGGGCCAGCGGCCCAGCACCGTGCGGGGCTGCGGTCGTAGAGGTCGTTGCGCAGCACCTGCGCCGGGTCGGTCGCGGCCAGCATGCTGGGAATCGGTTCGGCCCAGGACGCCAGCTTCGCGCGCAGGTAGGCCAGCTCGCCCTGGGCGGCCGCGGCGCCCTCGGCCACCCGTTCGGTGACGAACCAATAGGTGCGATCGGCACCCATCGGCACGTGGCCCACCTCGGTGCCGGACCCCATCGTCTCGCCTGCCAGTTCAGCGGGGATCGCCATCGCGGCGACGCCGCGCCAGGCGGTGTAGCCGGCGTAGCGGTGCGCCAGCGGCCCGTTCAGGTGGCCGGCGACCACGGAACCGGTCCCGTCGGCGCCGACGACGGCGTCCACCTCCAGTAGTGAGGTATCCGAGAGTTCCAGCCGGACCCGGCCCGCGGCGACCGACAGCCCGCGCACCGCGATCCCGTTCACGACGGTCTGCGGCGCCAGCGCGCCGGCCAGAACGTCACGCAGCGCCACCCGCTGCAGGACCACGAGAGGCTCGCCGAGCGCGCTGACGATGCGCTGACCGGCCGGCCTGCGCAGCCAGCTGCCGTCCTTCCAGCGGATGGCGCCCGCGGTGACCCGGCCGCCCGCACGGCGGACCTGATCGCCGAGCCCCAGCACGTCCAGCGCGGCCAGGGCATTCGGCCAGATGCTGATGCCGGCCCCGGAACTGGTGTCGGTCCGTTCTTCGATCACTGTGACGGAATGGCCCTGCTGCCGTAACGCGACAGCGGTGGCCAGCCCGGCGATACCCGCCCCGACGACGGCGATGTCGGCCATGGAGCCGACCCTAGCCCCGGCTGTGCTACCAACGGGTCATGACCTCAGGGCCGTTCGACGATCTCGACACCTATATCGCGCTACCCCGGGTGTCCGGGTTGGCGGTGTCGCCCGACGGATCCCGCGTCGTGACGACGATCGCCGAACTCAACGCCAAGAACACCGAGTACATCAGTGCGGTGTGGGAGCTGGACCCCGCCGGAGTCCAGCCCGCCCGTCGGCTGACCCGCGGGGCCAAGGGTGAATCGGCGCCCGCATTCACCGCCGAGGGCGACCTGCTGTTCGCCGCGGTCCGGCCGACCGAGGACGACGACAAGCCGCCGGCCGCACTGTGGCGGCTTGCGGCCGCCGGGGGAGAAGCGACCCGGATCGCCGAACTGCCCGGTGGCCTCAGCGGAGTGTGGACCGCATCCGCTGCTCCGGTGATCGTGGCCGCGGGTGCACTGCTGCCCTCGGCCGCATCGGTCGACGAGGACCGCCGGTTGCGCGCGTTGCGCAAGGACAACAAGGTCACCGCGATCCTGCACACCGGCTACCCGGTGCGGCACTGGGGCTCCGACCTCGGCCCCGACCAGACCCACCTGTTCGTCGTCGCCCACGACGGCGCCGTGACCGACGTGACCGTCCGCCCGGGGTCCGCACTGGGCGGTGAACCGGATGTCACGGTCAGCCCCGACGGCAGCTTCGCCGTGGCGACCTGGCGCATACCCGCACCGGGTGCCGCGCTGCGGTCGATCCTCATGCGGATCGATCTGGCCACCGGTGAGCGCACCGTCATCGCCGACGATCCCGGCGCCGACCTGCAACATCCCGCGATCTCGCCGGACGGCACCGCGCTGGCCTTCACTAGGGAGACCATCTCGACTCCGTACCACGCGCCGCGAATCACGTTGTGCCACAAAGTGTTGGACTCAGAGGGCTGGACCGAGGTCGCCACGGGGTGGGACCGCTGGCCGGCCTCGGTCACCTGGACGCACGACGGCTCAGCCCTTCTGGTCACCGCCGACGACAACGGCCGCTGCCCGATCTTCGAAGTCCGGCTCGACGGGACCGTCCGCCGGCGCACCGACGACGACTTCAGCTACATCAACGTCGTCGCGGCGCCCGACGGCGTCATCTACGCCCTGCGGACCTCCTATGCGGCTCCACCGCATCCGGTCCGCGTCGGCGACGCGGTGACAGTGCTGCCCTGCGTCGACCGTCCCGAGTTGCCCGGCGAACTGACCGAGGTCACGGCCACCACCGCCGACGGGGTCGAGGTGCGGTCATGGCTGGTGTTGCCCCGCGCGCAGAGCGGTCCCGCGCCACTGCTGCTCTGGATCCACGGTGGTCCGCTGAACAGCTGGAACGTCTGGTCGTGGCGATGGAACCCGTGGCTGATGGCGGCCCGCGGGTACGCGGTACTGCTGCCCGACCCTGCACTGTCGACCGGCTACGGGCAGGAGTTCATCCAGCGCGGCTGGGGCGCGTGGGGCGGCGCACCCTACGAGGACCTGATGGCCGCCGTGGACGCCGCCTGCACCGACCCGCGCATCGATGCGCAGCGCACCGCGGCGATGGGCGGATCCTTCGGCGGATACATGGCCAATTGGGTGGCCGGGCACACCGACCGATTCCGCGCCATCGTCACCCATGCCAGCCTGTGGGCGCTCGACCAGTTCGGGCCCACCACCGACGGCGCGTACTACTGGGCACGTGAGATGACACCGGCAATGGCGCAAGCGAATTCGCCGCACCGTTTCGTCGAGAACATCAATACACCGATGCTGGTGATCCACGGGGACAAGGACTATCGCGTACCGATCGGCGAGGCGCTGCGGCTGTGGTACGAGGTGCTGACCGAATCGCGCCTGCCCGCCGCCGACGACGGCAGCTCACCACACCGCTTCCTGTACTTCCCGACCGAGAACCATTGGGTGCTCTCGCCGCAGCACGCCAAGCTCTGGTATCAGGTGGTGACCGCGTTCCTGGCCGAGTACGTGCTGGGGGAGAGTGTGCAGTTCCCCGAAGCCTTGGGGTAGCCGCGTCCCGGTAAGTTGGCGACCATGACCGCAGAGCAGCGTGAATTCGACATCGTTCTGTACGGAGCCACCGGTTTCGTCGGCAGGCTCACCGCCGAATACCTGGCCCACGCCGGCGGCGGAGCCCGCATCGCGCTGGCCGGCCGGTCACCCGAACGGCTGCTGGCCATCCGGGACGCCCTCGGCGAAGCGGCGCAAGACTGGCCGATCCTGACCGCCGACGCGTCCTCGCCGTCGTCGCTGAACGACATGGCCGCCCGCACCCGGGTGGTGGTCACCACCGTCGGTCCCTACAGCCGCTACGGGCTGCCGCTCGTGGCGGCGTGCGCGGCTGCGGGCACCGACTATGCCGACCTCACCGGCGAGGCCATGTTCGTCCGGCAGAGCATCGACGACTACCACAAGGAAGCCGTCGACACCGGGGCGCGCATCGTGCATGCGTGCGGATTCGATTCGATCCCTTCGGATATGAGCGTTTTCGCGCTCTACCGCCGGGCGCAACAGGACGGCGCGGGGGAACTCGGCGACACGAACTTCGTGCTGCGCGGATTCTCCGGCGGGGTGTCGGGCGGCACGGTGGCCTCGATGATCGAGGTGTTCCGGGCGTCGTCCAACGACCCCAACACACGCCGGCTCTTCGAGGATCCCTACACACTGAGCCAGGATCGGGCCGCCGAACCCGAGCTCGGGCCCCAGCCCGACCTGCCGTGGCGCCGGGGGCGTGACATCGCCCCGGAGTTGGCGGGCACCTGGACCACCGGCTTCGTCATGGCGCTCTACAACACGCGAATTGTGCGGCGCAGCAACGCCTTACTGGACTATGCCTACGGCACGAGGTTCCGCTACGCGGAGAACATGAGTGTCGGCTCGTCGATCCTGGCGCCCGCGGTCTCCGCGGTGGCCACGGCGGCGAACAACGGGGTGGTGGCACTGGGCAGCCGATTCTTCCGGCTGCTGCCGCGCCGCCTGGTCGAGCGCATTGCCCCCAAGCCGGGCACCGGGCCCAGCGACGAAGCCCGCGAGAAGGGCTACTACCGCGCCGAGACCTATACCGCCACCACCGGCGGCGCGCGGTACGTCGCCACCATCGCGCAGCAGGGCGATCCCGGCTACAAGGCGACGTCGGTGATGCTCGGCGAATGTGGCCTGGCCCTGGCGTTCGACCGCGACAAGCTCTCCGATCTGCGCGGTGTCCTGACCCCCGCGGCGGCGATGGGCGACGCACTGCTGGCCCGGTTCCCGGCAGCCGGCATCACCTTGGAGACGGCCCGCCTGAACTGATTTATTCTCTGCGCGTAATTAGTGCCGCAGGGGGTCGGCTCGACTAATGTCGGCTCCGATCTCCGCAAACATTCATCACGAAGGTGGAACCTCATCATGGCCGGTCTTGAAGACCTCTACAACCAGATTCCGGTAGCCGACATCGCCAGCAAGCTCGGCGCTGACCAGGGCGAGGTGAGCCAGGCCATCCAGACGCTGGTGCCGACCCTGCTCGGCAGCATCCAACACAACGTCGTCTCCAACGACATCGACTCCAGCAAGCTCGAGTCGACCATCGCCGAAACCGCATCCAGCGACCTGCTCGACGGCGGGGTGAATGTCGACCAGGTCGACACCGGCCAGGGCGAGGCGATCGTCTCGCGCATCTTCGGCGGCAACGACACCAATCAGGTGGCCTCGGCACTGGCCGGAACCGGCGCCGGCGGCGGAGACCTGATCAAGAAGCTGCTGCCGATCCTGACCCCGATCATCATCGCCTACATCGGCAAGCAGTTCGCCGGCAACCAGGCCGGCGGCGCCAGCACTCAGGCCGCCTCCTCCGGCGGTGGCCTCGGTGACCTGCTGGGCGGCATCCTCGGCGGTGCCTCCGGTGGCGGTGGCGGCGGCAACAACGCGCTGGGCAGCATCCTGGGCAGCGTGCTCGGCGGCCAGCAGGGCGGTGCCATCGGCAGCATCCTGGGCGGGCTGCTGGGCGGCAAGAAGTAGTGCGAACGGCCCGGCGGGACGCGGCGCTGTCCGCACCGCCCGTCGGGCCCGGTTCGCCCGTTCCTAGAATTAACGGGTGACCACCACTGACGACTCTCGTGCCGAGGCCCTGCCCAAGTCGTGGGAGCCGGGAGCGGTAGAGCAGCAGATCTATCAGGGCTGGGTCGATGCCGGCTATTTCACCGCCGATGCCACCAGCGCAAAACCCCCGTACTCCATCGTGCTGCCGCCGCCGAACGTCACCGGCAGCCTGCACATGGGCCACGCGCTCGACCACACCCTGATGGACGCCCTGACCCGACGTAAGCGCATGCAGGGCTTCGAGGTGCTGTGGTTGCCGGGCATGGACCACGCCGGCATCGCCACCCAGTCCGTGGTGGAAAAGCAGATCGCCGTCGACGGCAAGACCAAAGAGGACTTCGGCCGCGAGCTGTTCGTCGAGAAGGTCTGGGACTGGAAGCACGAGTCGGGCGGGACGATCGGCGCCCAGATGCGCCGCATCGGCGACGGCGTGGACTGGAGCCGTGACCGCTTCACCATGGACGAGGGTCTGTCCCGGGCGGTGCGCACCATCTTCAAACGCCTCTACGACGCCGGACTGATCTATCAGGCCGAGCGATTGGTCAACTGGTCGCCGGTGCTCGAGACGGCGATCTCGGACCTCGAGGTGAAGTACGAGGACATCGAGGGCGAGCTGGTGTCCTTCCGGTACGGCTCGATGGACGACGCGCAGCCACACCTGGTGGTGGCCACCACCCGCATCGAGACGATGCTCGGCGACACCGCGATCGCGGTGCACCCCGACGACGACCGCTACCGGAACCTGGTCGGCACCACGCTGCCGCACCCGTTCCTGGACCGCGAGATCATCATCGTCGCCGACGCGCACGTCGACCCCGAATTCGGCACCGGCGCAGTGAAAGTCACCCCTGCGCACGACCCGAACGACTTCGAGATCGGCCTGCGGCACAACCTGGCGATGCCGTCGATCATGGACACCAAGGGCCGGATCGCCGACACCGGAACACAGTTCGACGGCATGGACCGCTTCGAGGCGCGCGTCAAGGTGCGCGAGGCGCTCGCCGCCGAGGGCCGCATCGTCGCCGAGAAGCGGCCGTACCTGCACAGCGTCGGGCACTCCGAGCGCAGCGGGGAGCCGATCGAGCCGCGGCTGAGCCTGCAGTGGTGGGTGAAGGTGGAATCGATGGCCAAGGCCGCCGGCGACGCGGTCCGCGACGGTGACATCGTGATTCACCCCAAGAGCCTGGAGCCGCGCTGGTTCGCCTGGGTCGACGACATGCACGACTGGTGCATCTCACGTCAGCTCTGGTGGGGCCACCGCATCCCGATCTGGCACGGGCCGGATGGTCAGACGGTGTGCGTCGGTCCCGACGAGACCCCGCCGGAGGGCTGGGAGCAGGACCCCGACGTTCTGGACACCTGGTTCTCCTCAGCGCTGTGGCCGTTCTCCACGATGGGCTGGCCGGACCGCACCCCTGAGCTCGAAAAGTTCTATCCGACAAGTGTTCTGGTCACCGGCTACGACATCCTGTTCTTCTGGGTGGCCCGCATGGTGATGTTCGGGACCTTCGTCTCGGGCGACGACGCGATCACCGACGGCGGCGCGCGCGGACCGCAGGTGCCGTTCGACAACGTCTTCCTGCATGGCCTGATCCGCGACGAGCACGGCCGCAAGATGAGCAAGTCCCGCGGCAACGGCATCGACCCGCTGGACTGGGTCGAACTGTTCGGCGCGGACGCGCTGCGGTTCACCCTGGCCCGCGGCGCCAGCCCGGGCGGCGACCTGTCGATCGGCGAGGACGCCGCGCGGGCCTCCCGCAACTTCGCCACCAAACTGTTCAACGCCACCCGGTTCGCGTTGATGAACGGCGCCGCCCCGGCGCCGCTGCCCGCCGCCGAGGATCTGACCGACGCCGACCGCTGGATCCTTGGGCGGCTGGAACAGGTTCGGGCCGAAGTTGATTCAGCCTTCGATGGCTACGAATTCAGCCGGGCATGCGAGTCCCTCTACCACTTCGCCTGGGACGAGTTCTGCGACTGGTATCTGGAGTTGGCCAAAGTCCAGATCGCCGAAGGGGTTTCGCACACCACCGCAGTGCTGGCCTTGGTACTCGACACCTTACTCAAGCTGCTGCACCCGGTGATGCCGTTTGTCACCGAGACGTTGTGGAAGGCGCTCACGGGCTCGGCTGGGGCGAGCGAAGCGACGGGAAAGGTGGAGTCGCTCGTCGTCGCCGACTGGCCGGCGCCGTCGGGCTTCGTGTTGGATGCCGTTGCCGCCCAACGCATCGCCGACGTGCAAAAGCTGGTGACCGAGGTGCGCCGGTTCCGCAGCGACCAGGGCCTGGCCGACCGGCAGAAGGTGCCCGCCCGGCTGTCGGGCGTCCAGCAGGCCGGCCTGGGTGCTCACGTGGCACCGGTCACCGCACTGGCCTGGCTGACCAGCCCGGCCGCCGAGTTCACCCCGACCGCGCACATCGAGGTGCGGCTGTCCGGCGGCACCGTCGACGTCGAACTCGACACCTCCGGAACCGTCGACGTCGCCGCCGAGCGCCGCCGGCTGGAGAAGGATCTGGCCGCCGCGCAGAAGGAATTGGCAGGCACCACAGCAAAACTCGACAACGAGGCGTTCCTGGCCAAGGCGCCCGACGATGTCGTCGCCAAGATCCGCGGTCGGCAGCAGCTGGCCGGCGAGGAAGTCGAGCGGATCACCGCGCGCCTGGCTGCGCTGGCATGACGGAGCCGCTGGGCTGGCGAGGTTCGGCTGATGAGCCCACACCGGACGAGATCGCGGCGCTGTTGCAGGTCGAGCATCTGCTCGATCAGCGCTGGCCGGAGACCAAGCTCGAGCCCAGCACGGCTCGTATCTCGGCATTGATGGATCTACTGGGCTCACCGCAGCGCAGCTACCCGTGCATCCACGTTGCGGGCACCAACGGCAAGACCTCGGTGGTGCGGATGATCGACGCGCTGCTGACGGCGATGAACCAGCGCACCGGGCGCACCACCAGCCCACACCTGCAGTCGGCAGTCGAACGCATCGCCATCGACAACCAGCCGATCAGCCCCGCCCGCTACGTCGAGGTCTACCGCGAGATCGAACCCTTCGTGCAGATGGTCGACGCCCAGTCCGAGGCTGGGGGAGGTCCGGCGATGAGCAAGTTCGAGGTGGTCACCGCGATGGCGTTCGCCGCCTTCGCCGACGCCCCGGTCGACATCGCCGTCGTCGAGGTCGGGATGGGCGGTCGCTGGGACGCCACCAACGTCGTCGACGCACCCGTGGCGGTGATCACGCCGATCGGTATCGACCACACCGAATACCTCGGTGAGAGCATCGCCGAGATCGCCGCCGAGAAGGCCGGCATCATCAGCGCCCCGCGAGGTGAGCTGGTGCAGACCGACACCGTCGCGGTGATCGGCCGTCAGGATCCGGCGGCGATGGAGGTTGTGCTGGCCGAGGTGGTCCGCGCGGACGCCGCGGTGGCCCGCGAGGATTCCGAGTTCGCCGTGCTGAGCCGGCAGGTCGCCATCGGCGGCCAGGTGCTCGACCTGCAGGGCCTCGGCGGGCTCTACCCCGAGGTGTTCCTGCCGCTGCACGGCGAGCATCAGGCGCACAACGCGGTCGTCGCCCTGGCCGCAGTCGAGGCGTTCTTCGGTGCCGGCGCGCAACGCCAGCTCGACATCGACGCCGTGCGTGCGGGTTTCGCCGCCGCCGCGAGCCCCGGCCGGCTGGAGCGGATGCGCAGCGCGCCGACGGTGTTCATCGACGCCGCGCACAATCCCGCCGGTGCCGCGGTGCTGGCGAACGCGCTCAGCACCGAGTTCGACTTCCGGTTTCTTGTCGGTGTGCTCAGCGTGATGGGGGACAAGGACGTCACAGGTATCTTGGCCGCGCTGGAGCCGGTGCTCGACCAGCTCGTCGTCACCCAGAACGGGTCACCCCGGGCACTGGAGGTCGACGCGCTGGCTCTACGGGCCGAGGAGGTCTTCGGGCCCGAGCGGGTGTTGCGCGCCCCGACGCTGCCCGACGCCATCGAGACGGCCACCGCGCTGGTCGAGGAGTCCGCCGCCGAGTCCGACGGGTTCTCCGGTGCCGGCATCGTCATCACCGGCTCGGTGGTGACGGCCGGAGCTGCCCGCACCTTGTTCGGGAAGGACCCGCAATGACCGACGACACGCCCGGCCCGGCGGCTCCGCAGCCCAATGTCGCCGGCCCGGCGGCTCCGCCAGACCCCTGGAAGAGTTTCCGCGGCGTCATGGCCGGCACCCTGATCCTCGAGGCGATCGTCGTGCTGCTGGCGCTCCCGGTGGTCGGGTCGGTCGGTGGTGGGCTGACGGCCTGGTCGACCGCATACCTGGTGGGCTTCGCGGTGCTGCTGATCCTGCTGGCCGGTGTGCAGGGCAAGCCGTGGGCGATCTGGATGAACCTCGGTGTGCAGTTCGTTCTGGTCGCCGGATTTGCCGTGTACCCGGCTGTCGGATTCATCGGGGTGCTGTTCGTCGTGGTCTGGGCCGTGATCGCCTACCTGCGCGCCGAGGTGCTGCGCAGACAGCGTCGGGGCCTGCTGCCCGGGCAGCAGCGACCGCCGGACTGACGGGTACGCTGTCGGCCGTGACTGAGCGGACTCTTGTGCTGATCAAGCCCGATGGTGTGCAACGACAGGTGGTCGGCGAGATCATCAGCCGTATCGAGCGCAAGGGCCTGACCATCGCGGCCCTCGAACTCAAGCAGGTCAGCGACGAGCTGGCCCGCGCGCACTACGCCGAACACGAGGACAAGCCGTTCTTCGGCTCGCTGCTGGAGTTCATCACCTCGGGCCCGGTGGTGGCGGCGATCCTGGAAGGACCTCGCGCCGTCGCGGCGTTCCGCCAGCTCGCCGGTGGTACCGACCCCGTCGAAAAGGCCACCCCCGGCACGATCCGCGGTGATTTCGGGCTCGAGACCCAGTTCAACCTGGTGCACGGCTCGGACTCTCCGGACTCTGCGGAGCGCGAGATCGCGCTGTGGTTTCCCGCCGTCTGACACTCCGTTGTGGCCAATGCGGCGCCACTACGTCAGAACTGCCCCTGCGGTGTGGGATACTGGGAGGCGGATGTGCCCCTAAACACATCCGAATGAAGACTTAGACGAGCGCGACCATCGCAATTAGTGGTGCGGCGCCGACCGTCCACAGCCGTCATTCAGCCAGGCACCGAGCGCGTTCGCTACGAGCCGTTCGGGGCGAGACCATGACAAGCCCGGGGGAAGTAACCCGGGCGCATAGCGGAAGCCCTCGCGTGGCCGCGTCGTAGGACGCGCCCGGGGGCCATAGGAGACTACGTGGCCGACGATGACAACTACCAGGACCTGCCCGAAACCCCGAGCGAGCTCCCGAGTGAGCCCCAGTGGGAACCACCCGCGGCCCCCGCGGGTGAGGAGCTGCCGGACCGCCTGAGGGTGCACTCCCTCGCGCGAGTCCTCGGCACCACCAGCCGACGCGTCCTCGACGCGTTGAGCGAGCTCGACGGCCGCACGCGCAGCGCGCAGTCCACCGTCGAGCGCACCGATGCAGTGCGCGTGCGTGACGTGCTGGCCCAGGAGCCGGCCCCCGCCGCTGAGCAACCCGCCGCACCGGTCGAGGTGCCGGCCGTCGAGGTCGACGTCGTGCCGGACGATGAGCCGGAATCGCGGTTGATTCTGGAAACCACCGCCGTCGAGCAGTCGGCGTACATGCCGTTGTTCGTCGCCCCGCAGCCGGTCCGGGCCGTCCCGGTCGAGAGCGACGACGACGACGCCGACGACGATGACGAAGACGACGACGACGAGGAGTCCGGCGCCGAAACCGACGACGACCAGTCCGAGCGGCCGGCCAGCCGTCGCCGCCGGCGGGGACGTCGTGGCCGCGGTCGTGGTCGCGGTGAGCAGGGCGAGGCCACCGGCGAGGACTCCGACGAGGAAGCCTCCGAGGGCGCCGACGAGGACGAGAACGACGAGGCAGCCGGCGACGAGGAGTCGGGCACCGGCGAGGCAGCCACCCGGCGCCGCCGCAGGCGCAGGCGCCGCAAGAGCGGTGGCGGTGGCGAGGACGGCGAGCCCGCGTCGGAGGACGATCCGCCCAACACTGTCGTTCACGAGCGCGCCCCGCGCAGCAAGGCCGAACGTGACCCGGATGCCATCCAGGGCATCAGCGGCTCCACCCGGCTCGAGGCCAAGCGTCAGCGCCGCCGCGACGGACGTGACGCCGGTCGTCGGCGCCCGCCGATCCTGTCCGAGGCCGAGTTCCTCGCCCGCCGGGAAGCGGTCGAACGCGTCATGGTCGTCCGCGACAAGATCCGCACCGAACCGCCGCACGAGGGCGCCCGCTACACCCAGATCGCGGTGCTCGAGGACGGTGTCGTCGTCGAACACTTCGTCACCTCGGCGGCGTCGGCGTCGCTGGTCGGCAACATCTACCTGGGCATCGTGCAGAACGTGCTCCCGTCGATGGAGGCCGCGTTCGTCGACATCGGCCGTGGCCGCAACGGCGTGCTCTACGCCGGTGAGGTCAACTGGGAGGCCGCCGGACTCGGCGGCGCGCAGCGCAAGATCGAGCAGGCACTCAAGCCCGGCGACTACGTGGTCGTCCAGGTCAGCAAGGACCCGGTGGGACACAAGGGCGCCCGGCTGACCACTCAGGTGTCACTGGCCGGCCGGTACCTGGTCTACGTGCCGGGTGCCTCGTCGACCGGGATCAGCCGCAAGCTGCCCGACACCGAGCGCCAGCGCCTCAAGGAGATCCTGCGCGAGGTCGTGCCGTCTGATGCCGGCGTGATCATCCGCACCGCCTCCGAAGGGGTCAAGGAAGAGGACATCCGCGGCGACGTCGAGCGCCTGCAGGAACGCTGGAACGCGATCGCTCAGGAAGCCGAGCGGGTCAAGGGCAACAAGGCCGGCGCCGCGCTGGCGCTCTACGAGGAGCCCGACGTCCTGGTCAAGGTGATCCGCGACCTGTTCAACGAAGACTTCTCCGGGCTGATCGTCTCCGGCGACAGCGCCTGGGACACTATCAACGAGTACGTGAATTCGGTTGCGCCCGAGCTTGTTCCGAAGCTGACGAAATACGATCCGCCCGGTGGTCCGGAAGGGCCGGACGTGTTCGCGGTGCACCGCATCGACGAGCAGCTGGCCAAGGCGCTGGACCGCAAGGTCTGGCTGCCCTCTGGCGGCACGCTGGTCATCGACCGCACCGAGGCGATGACGGTCGTCGACGTCAACACCGGCAAGTTCACCGGTGCCGGCGGCAACCTGGAGCAGACGGTCACCAAGAACAACCTCGAAGCGGCCGAGGAGATCGTGCGCCAGCTGAGGCTGCGCGATATCGGCGGCATCGTGGTGATCGACTTCATCGACATGGTGCTGGAGTCCAACCGCGACCTGGTGCTGAGACGCCTGACCGAGGCGCTGGGCCGCGACCGCACCCGTCACCAGGTCTCCGAGGTCACCTCGCTGGGCCTGGTGCAGCTGACCCGCAAGAAGCTCGGCACCGGGCTGGTGGAGGCCTTCTCCACGACCTGTAGCCATTGCAGCGGGCGTGGCATCGTGCTGCATGCCGACCCGGTGGACACCACGCAGGCGGTCGCACGCAAGGCCGAGGCGGGTAGTAGCCGCCGCAGCAAGCGTGGCAAGAAGGGCCGCACCGAGGAGCCGGCGGTCGCCCGGGTGCCGGTGCACGTGCCCGGAGAGCACCCGATGTTCAAGGCGATGGCGGCGGCTAACGGCGGCCCCGAGTCCGAGGAGTCCGACGAGGAGTTTGTCGACGAGCTCGACGGCGAGGCGATCTCGGCGGCGCAGGCCGACGTTGAGGAGCAGGTGGCCGACGAGGTCGTCGACGAGGATCTCGACGATGAGGACTTCGACGACGAGTCCGAGGATGACGAGTCCGACGACGATGACGATGAGGACGAGATCGACGTCGACCTGGACGAAGACGACGACGACCTCGACGATCCCCTCGACGTCGGCGACTCTGACGAGGACGACGAGGACGAGGACCTGCCGGACAGCGACGAGTACGACGACGACGTCGACGAACCCGCCGTGGTCGAGGTCCCCGTGGTGGGCGGCAGACGGCCCCGGCGCCGTGCGGCGGCCCGTCCGGCCGGGCCACCCGTGGCCTAGGCGAGGCGGTTTGACCCTCCCGGTGCTGGTCACGTAACCTTGAGCAGTTGTCGCCAGGCGTCCGACGCCGGTGGCAGCGGGCTTACGATCCCGCACCCCCAGACCCGCGCACGCAGCTTCGGTTAGCGCGCGCCCGCAGAGCAAGGCAGAAGAGGAACTGATGGCGACGTACGCAATCGTCAAGACCGGCGGCAAGCAGTACAAGGTCGCCGTGGGAGACATCGTCAAGGTCGAGAAGCTCGAGGTCGAGGCCGGTAGCTCCGTTTCGCTGCCTGTCGCGCTCGTCGTCGACGGCGCCACGGTGACCACCGACGCCAAGGCTCTGGAGAAGGTCGCGGTCACCGGTGAGGTGCTCGAGCACACCAAGGGTCCCAAGATCCGCATCCACAAGTTCAAGAACAAGACCGGCTACCACAAGCGGCAGGGTCACCGTCAGCCGCTGACCGTGCTCAAGGTCACCGGGATCAAGTAGCGACAGGGAGCGAACAGACATGGCACACAAAAAGGGCGCTTCCAGCTCGCGCAACGGCCGCGAGTCCAATGCCCAGCGACTCGGCGTCAAGCGTTTCGGTGGTCAGGTCGTCAAGGCCGGCGAGATCATCGTCCGCCAGCGCGGCACCCACTTCCATCCCGGCGTCAACGTCGGTCGTGGCGGGGATGACACCCTGTTCGCCACCGCGCCTGGCGCCGTGGAGTTCGGGCTGAAGCGCGGCCGTAAGACCGTCAACGTCACCCGCGTCGCCCGACCGGAGTAGGTCTTAATTTCGCGAGTGTGCGTCCACTGCGAGATTGAGACCGATTTCTCGCAGTACGTTCACACTCGACGATTGAAAGGACCCTCCGATGCCCCGGTTCGTCGACCGCGTTGTCATTCGTACTCACGCGGGCAACGGCGGTAACGGCTGCGCCTCGGTGCACCGCGAGAAGTTCAAACCACTCGGCGGGCCTGACGGCGGCAATGGCGGCAATGGCGGCAGCGTCATCCTGGTCGTCGACCCGCAGGTGCACACCCTGCTGGACTTCCACTTCCACCCCAACGTTGTCGCACCCTCGGGTAAGCAGGGGATGGGCAACAACCGGGACGGGGCCAACGGCACCGATCTCGAGGTCAAGGTTCCCGACGGCACCATGGTGCTCGACGACCACGGCCGGCTGCTGGCCGACCTGGTGGGCGCCGGCACCAGTTTCATCGCGGCCGAAGGTGGCCGAGGCGGACTCGGCAACGCCGCGCTGGCCTCCCGTGCCCGCAAGGCGCCGGGGTTCGCGCTGCTCGGCGAAAAAGGCCAGGAACGCGACCTCACCCTCGAGCTCAAGACGGTAGCCGACGTCGGCCTCATCGGATTCCCGTCGGCCGGTAAATCGTCGCTGGTGTCGACCATCTCAGCGGCCAAGCCCAAGATCGCCGACTACCCGTTCACCACGCTTGTGCCCAACCTCGGTGTCGTCTCGGCCGGTGAGCACACCTTCACCGTCGCCGACGTCCCGGGCCTGATCCCGGGCGCCTCCGAGGGCCGCGGCCTGGGTCTGGATTTCCTGCGTCACATCGAACGCTGTGCCGTGCTGGTGCACGTCGTCGACTGCGCCACCCTGGAGCCGGGCCGCGACCCGGTCTCCGACATCGACGCGCTGGAGGCCGAGCTGGCCGCCTATCAGCCGACGCTGCAAGGAGATACGACGCTCGGGGACCTCGAAGGCCGGCCCCGTGCGGTGGTGCTGAACAAGATCGACGTCCCCGAAGCCCGCGAACTGGCCGACTTCGTCCGTCCCGAGATCGCCAAGCGCGGCTGGCCGGTGTTCGAAGTCTCGACGGTCAGCCGGGAAGGCTTGCGGGAGTTGACTTTTGCGCTGTGGGATCTGGTCGCCGCCTACCAGGCCGCCCAGCCCGAGGTGATTCCGCGCCGGCCGGTTATCCGGCCGATCCCGGTGGACCAGAGCGGCTTCACCGTCGAGACCGACACCGCCAACCCCGGTGGCTTCATCGTGCGCGGCACCCGCCCCGAGCGCTGGGTGGCGCAGACCGACTTCACCAACGACGAAGCGGTCGGCTATCTCGGTGACCGACTGGCCCGTCTCGGCGTCGAGGACCAGCTGCTGAAGCGGGGTGCGGTGGCGGGGTGTGCGGTGACCATCGGCGACATGACCTTCGACTGGGAGCCGCAGACACCGGCCGGTGTGGATGTCACACCGACGGGCCGCGGAACCGACGCCCGGCTCGAACAGAACGATCGAATCGGCGCCGCCGAGCGGAAGGAACTGCGCCGCCAGCGCCGTGAACACGGCGAGGAGACGTGAGCGAGTACCGCGACGCGATCCGGAGCGCCCGCAGTGTCGTGGTCAAGATCGGCACCACGGCACTGACCACGAAGTCCGGGCTCTTTGACGCAGGCCGGCTGGCGAAACTGGTCGACGCCATCGAGGCCCGGATGCGGGCCGGCTCCGACGTCGTCATCGTCTCGTCCGGCGCGATCGCCGCAGGCATCGAGCCGCTGGGCCTGAGCCGGCGACCTACCGATCTGGCCACCAAGCAGGCCGCGGCCAGCGTCGGGCAGGTTGCGCTGGTCAACGCCTGGAGTGCGGCGTTCGGCCGCTATGACCGCACCGTCGGCCAGGTGCTGCTGACCGCGCACGACATCGCGATGCGGGTCCAGCACACCAACGCCCAACGCACCCTGGACCGGTTGCGCGGGCTGCACGCGGTGGCCATCGTCAACGAGAACGACACCGTGGCCACCAACGAGATCCGCTTCGGCGACAACGACCGGCTCTCGGCCCTGGTGGCCCACCTGGTCGGTGCCGACGCGCTGATCCTGCTCTCCGACATCGACGGGCTCTACGACGCCGACCCGCGCAAGGGTGATGCCCGGTTCATCCCCGAGGTCGCCGGCCCCGACGACCTCGACGGTGTCGTCGCCGGGCAGGGCAGCCGGCTGGGCACCGGCGGTATGCGCTCGAAACTGTCCTCGGCGCTGCTGGCCGCCGACGCCGGCGTGCCGGTTCTGCTGGCCGCCGCCGCTGACGCCGGCGCCGCCCTCTCGGACGCCTCGGTGGGCACGGTGTTCGCGCCGCGCGCAGACCGGATGTCGGCCCGGCGGTTCTGGGTGCGGTACGCCGCCGAGGTCGCCGGGGCGCTGACGCTTGATGCCGGTGCGGTCCGGGCGGTGGTCAAACAGCGCCGTTCACTGCTGCCCGCCGGGATCACCGGGGTATCGGGCCGGTTCTTCGGCGGAGACGTCGTGGAGCTGCGCGGCCCCGACGAGGAGATGGTGGCGCGCGGTGTGGTGGCCTACGACGCCGCGGAGCTGACGACGATGATCGGGCGTTCAACCACCGACCTGCCTGCTGAGATGCGCAGGCCCGCCGTGCACGCGGACGACCTCGTCGCGGTCTAGCGCCGCCCGCGATGCAGTAGCCCGCGGATCCCTTTTTCCAGCTCAGCCAGTTTGGCTTTCAACACCTCGGCACGGTCGCCGGCCGCGTCCATCGGGTCGTCGTCACGCTTGCGGACGGTGACACCGTTGGCCGTGGCGGTGGCGATCACCGACTCGCTGACCCGGGCGTCGGCCAGGATCAGGGTGGAGATCACGCCGGGGGAGAGCACCTTGTCGCGGCGGAACAGGCCGCCGCGATAGTGCACCTCGGCCGGGATGCGGACGTCGGCGTGGTCTTCGATCTGCCGTCTGGCGGTGGCCATCAGCAGCGTCAGGACCGCCGCCGACGCCAGGCCCAGCAGCCTGCCCCGGCCGGGGAACCAGGGCACCGGCAGCCGGTCCACCTGCTTCTCGACAGCGCCCGACAGCAGGTACTCGACGAGGTTGCGGGTGTCGATCTCGGTCATCTTCGACCACTTGACGTCATCGCCGTCGAATTCGAGGGTGTCCGGCGTGATGGCCAGACCGCCGTAGCGGTTGAGGAACAGCACGGCGCCGCGCAGCCGCTGCGGCAGCCGGGTGGTGTCGGCGACGATGTCGCCGATGCCCAGCGCCCACCGCTCGGTGATCGGCCCGGGTGGTGGTCGCATCCGTTTGAGCAGTGCGGCAACCCGGCCGGCTTCGGTGTCGATGTCCTCTTGGGTGGGTGCGCCGACCTCCCGGCCCCTGGAGCGTTTCATGCCGACATGGTCTCAGCCAGTTCGTCGGCCAGCAGCACGAGCATCTCCGAACAGCCGTTGTCGACCTTCACCGTCGCCAGATCGTCGCCGCGGGTGGCGCCGCGGTTGACGATCGCGACGGGCATGCCCAGCGCTGCGGCGTGCCGCACGAACCGGTAACCCGAGAACACCGTCAGCGACGAACCGGCCACCAGCAGCGCGTCGGAGTCGTCGACCATCGAATAAGCCTGGGCGACAACGTCTTTACTGACGCTCTCGCCGAAGTAGACGATGTCGGGTTTGAGCATTCCGGCACAGGCCGGGCAGTCCACGAAGTGAAAGGACTCGGTGTCGTCCACCACGGCGTCGGCGTCGGGGGCGACGGCAAGCCCACCGACCCGCTCGGCGCGTTCGGTGAAGCCGGGATTGGCCGCCTCGAGTTGTTCGGCCAGCGCGGCCCGCGACATGGTGTGCCCGCAGTCCAGGCACACCACCTGGGCGTAGGTGCCGTGCAGGTTGATGACGTTGCGGCTGCCGGCCTTGGTGTGCAGCAGGTCGACGTTCTGGGTGATCACACCGGTGACCACCCCGGCCCGCTCCAGGGCGGCCAGCGCCCGGTGCCCGGCATTGGGCAGGGTCTGGGCCATGTGCCGCCAACCCAGGTGATTCCGTGCCCAGTACCGCTGCCGGTATTCGCGGCTGGAGGTGAACTGGCGGATGGTCATCGGATTGGCCGGCGGGGAGTCCGGTCCGCGGTAGTCGGGGATGCCCGAGTCGGTGGACAGGCCGGCCCCGGTGAGCACCGCGATACGGCGCCCCGACAGCGCCGCAACGAGCTCCGGGGCGTCCATGCCACCAGGATAGGCGGCTAGCCGATGTTGATGAACGGGCTCACTGCATCGCGGGCGAACTGGGCCACGTTCACCGTTGCGTCGCCGTCCGGGAAGCTCACCGTGGACAGCAGATGGCCGCCGGCGTCCACGAAGTCGCCGTCGGCACGGCCCTGATGAGTCGACGACGTGACGAGGATGATTCCCGAGGTTCCGGCCTGTTCGGCCAGCGGCACCGAGAATCGCGCGTTCTGCACGGTGCTGTTGGCCTTGTCCTCCACGATGATCCGGTTGTCCGGGAACCCGAACATCATCAGCATGCGGCGCATCTGAGCGGCCTCGGTCTGCCCGTTGCGCGGGTTACCGCCGGTGACGATGACCGGCGACTGCGGGAAGAACTGCGCGACGGCCAGTCCGGTGAACACCCGGTTGCGCAGCACCGCCCGCATGCTGCCGTCCGGGTTGAGGCCGTAGCCGAGGATCACGATCGCCGGCCTGGAGAAATCCTTGGCCGATGTCGGTGGCGCGGCCTGGGCGGGTGTCGGTGCGACGCCGCCCATTACCGCGGCGGCGACGGCGAGAGCAGCGGCTGCAGCTTTGAGTCGACGACGCACGTGGCCTCCGCGGAAGTATCTGAATTGTCGTCTGCGTAATCGTGCGGCGACAGTGGATCGTTACTTCGGGCATACCCGTTTCCGGCCCGTGACCTGGTCGGGCGACAATGGGGCATGGACTTCTACTCCGTCTACCGGCACGGGTTCGCGCGGGTGGCCGCGTGTACGCACCACACGGTGCTGGCCGACCCGGCCGCGAACGCCGAGTCGGTGGTGCGGATCGCTCGCGCCTGCCACGACGACGGGGTGGCCGTGGCGGTGTTCCCCGAACTGACCCTGTCGGGCTATTCGATCGAGGACATCCTGCTGCAGGACAGCCTGCTCGACGCCGTCGAGGACGCCCTGCTCGACGTCGTCGCCGCCTCGGCGGACCTGCTTCCGGTGCTCGTGGTGGGAGCCCCGCTGCGCTACCTGCACCGCATCTACAACACCGCGGTGGTCATTCACCGCGGCGCGGTTCTTGGCGTCGCGCCGAAGTCCTATCTGCCCACCTACCGGGAGTTCTACGAGAGCCGGCAGCTCGCTGCGGGTGACGATCTGCACGGCACGATCCGCATTGGTGGCGCCGAGCGCTTGCGCGAAGAGCATCGGGCCCCGGTTGACGTGCCGTTCGGTCCGGATCTGCTGTTCGCTGCCGAGGACGTCCCCGGTCTGGTGCTGCACGTCGAGATCTGCGAGGACATGTTCGTGCCCGTGCCGCCCAGTGCGCACGCCGCACTGGCGGGTGCGACGGTGCTGGCCAACCTGTCGGGAAGCCCGGTCACGATCGGCCGCGCCGAGGACCGCAAGCTGCTGGCCCGGTCGGCGTCGGCGCGCTGCCTGGCCGCCTATGTCTACGCCGCGGCGGGTGAAGGGGAGTCGAGCACCGACCTGGCCTGGGACGGGCAGACGATGATCTTCGAGAACGGCAGGCTGCTGGCTGAGTCGGAGCGCTTCCCGAAAGGTGAACGCCGTTCGGTGGCCGATGTCGACCTCGATCTGTTGCGCGCGGAGCGGTTGCGGATGGGCACCTTCGACGACAATCGCCGCCACCACCAGGACGCGCTGACCTCGTTCCGGCGTATCGGTTTCGTTCTCGATCCGCCGACGGGTGACATCGGCGTGCTGCGCGAGATCGAACGGTTCCCCTTTGTGCCCAGCGATCCCCTCCGGCTGGAACAGGACTGCTACGAGGGCTACAGCATTCAGGTCTCCGGCCTCGAGCAGCGGCTGCGTGCGCTGAACTACCCCAAGGTCGTCATCGGTGTCTCCGGCGGTCTGGATTCGACGCACGCGCTGATCGTCGCGGCACGGGCGATGGACCGGGAAGGCCGCCCGCGCAGCGACATTCTGGCGTTCACGCTGCCCGGTTTCGCCACCGGTGAGCGCACCAAGAGCAACGCCATCAAGCTGTCGCGGGCGCTGGGCGTCACCTTCGAAGAGCTCGACATCCGGTCGACGGCCTCGCTGATGCTCACCGAGCTCGGCCACCCGTTCTCGCACGGCGAACCGGTGTACGACGTCACCTTCGAGAACGTGCAGGCCGGCCTGCGCACCGATTACCTGTTCCGGATCGCCAACCAGCGCGGCGGCATCGTGCTGGGCACCGGTGACCTGTCCGAATTGGCGCTGGGCTGGTCGACCTACGGTGTCGGCGATCAGATGAGCCACTACAACGTCAACGCCGGTGTGCCGAAAACCCTTATCCAGCATCTGATTCGGTGGGTCATATCATCGGGTCAGTTCAACGACGAGGTCGACGAGATCCTGCAGTCGGTGCTCGACACCGAGATCACCCCCGAACTCGTGCCCACCGGTGAGGACGAGGAAATCCAGAGCAGTGAGGCCAAGGTGGGCCCGTACGCTCTGCAGGATTTCTCGTTATTCCAGGTGCTGCGCTATGGCTTTCGGCCCTCGAAGATCGCGTTCCTCGCCTGGCACGCCTGGAGTGATCCCGATAGCGGAACCTGGCCCCCGGGTTATCCGGAGGGCAAGCGAACAGCCTATTCGCTCAAGGAGATTCGGCACTGGCTTGCGGTTTTCGCGCAGCGGTACTACTCGTTCAGCCAGTTCAAGCGCTCGGCACTGCCCAATGGGCCCAAGGTGTCCCATGGCGGTTCATTGTCGCCGCGCGGTGACTGGCGGGCGCCGTCGGACATGTCGGCGCGGATCTGGCTCGCCGAGATCGAACGGGAGATTCCCGAGGCCTGAGCGGTGGCCGGGGCCGAAAGGTGCCTTGATGGCGGCTGACGTCGGGTGTTAGCCTCGGCTTTGTCGATGCGTTTGAGCGTATCCCCGGACGAGATGTGCGCCGTACCCGGCTTGTCAA
The DNA here is from genome assembly GCF_036023875.1 of Mycobacterium sp. NBC_00419. Lineage (NCBI taxonomy): Bacteria > Bacillati > Actinomycetota > Actinomycetes > Mycobacteriales > Mycobacteriaceae > Mycobacterium > Mycobacterium sp. NBC_00419. The sequence continues at coordinate 867,566 of NZ_CP107931.1, read as the reverse complement.
GACGACGCACCTTGGAGGGTTGATGTCCGACGCTGCCAGCACCGCCGCCCTAAGTGCCCCGACGTTGTTGGGTGTGCGGTGGATACACGGATCGGTGTCGTCCAAGCACAACACCGACCCGGACGTGCAGATCCACTGGTACGACGACGACACGGTGATTTTGCGGCAGAACAAGGCAATTCACTACGAAGCGCCGTTCATGTTCCTGCTCTTCGGCCGAGACCGGGCGGTTCTGCTGGACACCGGCGCCACTGCTGAGGAGCAGTATTTTCCGCTGCGTGAAGTGGTTGACGGCGTGATCGAGGAGTGGCTCGGCCGCCACTCAGAGGCACAGCGGCCCTATGACCTGCTGGTCCTGCACACGCACTCCCATGGCGATCACATCGCCGGTGACATTCAGTTCACAGACCGCCCCGGGACGACCCTTGTGGCGGCTGACAAGGAAATCGCTTGGAAATACTTCGGTTTCACCGACAACCTGCACGCGACCCGAACGGTCGACCTCGGCGATCGAGTGCTGGACGTTATCGCCACACCGGGACATGACGCTTCAGCGGTGACCTACTACGACCCGTGGACGGGCATCCTCTTCACCGGCGACACGGTGTACCGCGGTCGGCTTTACATTGTCGACTGGCAGGCGTTCTCGCAGAGCATCGACCGGCTCATCGAGTTCTCCGAATCGCACCGTGTGAGCCACGTGATCGGCTGTCACATCGAGATGACCTGCGCACCCGGCGTGGACTATCCCGTTCTGACGACCTATCAGCCCGACGAGCCTCCCCTGGAGATGTCCGTCGCGCACCTGCATGCCGTTCGCGCCGCACTCGAGACGGCCGGCCCTCATCCCGTGCGGCACGTCTGCGACGACTTCATCCTCTGGCCCGAGGACGACTGAGGAGCCTCGGCCCTACAGCCTGCCGAACGCTAGAAGCTGAACGCCAGAAAGTGAAACAGCTTGGAGTCGACCTCGAACGTCGCCAGCGATTGCGCCCCGAGTTTATCGGTCGCCGTGTGCAGTGATCTCGGGTTGTCGGCGGCGACGAAGAGCACGCCGACGTCGAACTTGTCGCGGTAGGCCTTGCGGGTCACCGCGTTGAACGATGAGTAGACCCCTTGTCCTCTCAGTTCCGCGCCGATGCAGACCGGACCGCGTAATGCGTAGCGCTGCATGGCGATTGGTCGTCCGTTCATCTCCACGGTCTGAGCGAGGTCGATCACTCCGCGCACGATCGGCGGCAGGTCCGGGTCGGTCGCCGCCGGTGGGGCGAGCACGGCGATGAAACCGCCAACGCGGTCGTCCTCGGTCACGGCGACGTGCACGCCCCCGTCGTCAACCGCCCGGGCAAACCATTCCGGGGAATGCCGAACGGAGATGAAGCCGCCGGCACGCTCGGATTCGCTGAGATTGCCGATGAAGTAGCGGTCTTCGAGCGCAACCAGTGCGGGGACATCGAGCAGGGTTGCCGGTCGTATCCGGGCTTGCGTCACCATCGCGGGGCCCTACAGCCTGCCGTCGATCCGCAGGTCCGGGTGCACCCAGCTCGGTGAGCGGCGCTCCTTGAACGCCAGGAAGCCCTCGATCGACTCCGGGGATCCGAGACTGCGCTGCATGCCGATCCGGTCGTAGAGGCCCAGGTAACTGTCGATGGTCGACTTCACCACCGAGCGGGCGTCGGGCGCGGTGCGACAGCACTGGGCCAGCACTTCCCGGGCGGCGTCGGCCAGCTCGTCGTGGGGGACCACCCGCGCGACCATGCCCCAGTCCAGGGCTTCCTGGGCAGTCAGGGTTCGGCCGGTGAACATCAGGTCGCGGGTGCGGACCGGGCCGATGAGCCGGGTCAGCATCTGGCTGTAGTACGTATCGGCGATGCCCCGGTACAGCTCGGGCACCCGGAACGTCGCGCGCTCACTGACCACGGCCATGTCGGCGCACAGCGCGATCTGCAGACCGCCGCCCTGGCACAGGCCGTTGACCGCCGCGACCACCGGCTTGCTGGACTGGCGCAGGGTCTCGAACGGGGTGACGTCCAAACCGAGTGCCGAGCCGAAGGTCAGCCAGTTGTCGGCGCCGCCGCCGCCCATGTCCCCGCCAGGGGCGAAGACCTCACCCGTGCCGGTGATCAGCAGCCCGGCTAAGTCCGGATCGGAGCCGACATGGTTGACGGCGTATCTGATGCCGAAGTACATCGCCGGTGTCATCGCGTTGCGCGCCTCGGGGCGATCCAGCGTGCACACCCCGAACGCGCCTTCGCGGGTGAACCTCAGGAACGGCGTGCCCAGCCAATCCCCATCGGGCGGGCGGGGCGAATCAGTGTGCGTCATCGACGATGAGACTATCGCCTCTACGGTAGATCGTTCAGTAGCGCATCGTCGATCGCCTCGACGGTCGGCGCGCAGTCTCCCGCGCCGGCGACCAGCGTCGCCAGCGCCCCCGCCGCGCACGCCCGTCGCAGCGCCCGCTGCGCACCCGTCGTCCAGTCGGCGGCGAGCACGCCGGCGAACACATCGCCGGCTCCGGTGGTGTCGATCGCTTCGACCTCCGGCGCCGGTACCTCGAGCGGGCCGTCCGGTCCGCAATAGCTCGCACCCCGCGCTCCCCGGGTGACCACACGATGTGGTGTCGGCCAGTCCCAGTGCGGCTCCTCGGTTTCATTGACCACCACCACATCGGTCACCGCGGCCAGGTCCGCCAACGCCGCGTCGGTGCTCACCGGTGAGGCGTTGACGATGACGGTCGCCCCGACCGAGCGGGCCACCCTCGCGGCCGCCACCGCGGTCGCCACCGGTATCTCGAGCTGGACCAGCAGTACCTCGCACCCGGTGATCGCCGCGCGGGCGGCCGCCGACGCCAGGGTCAGATGGCCGTTGGCGCCGGGAGCGACGACGATCAGGTTGTCGCCGTCCTCGCCGACCATGATCACGGCGCTGCCACTGGGCGCGTAGAGCTCCTCGAGACCGTCGAGACCGACTCCGTTGGCGCTGAGGTGGCTTCGCAGTTGTGCACCGGCCGCGTCGGCGCCGACCGCACCGACGAATTCGACCTCGGCGCCGGCCCGGGCGGCGGCCACCGCTTGGTTACCGCCCTTCCCGCCGGGTTCGGTGCGCACAGCGGATGCGAGCACCGTTTCACCGGGCCGCGGCAGGGCGGCCACCGAGAAGAACTGATCGACGTTCACGCTGCCAACCACACACACCCGCGCCATGGGTCCACGCTAGTTTGCCAACGGCCGGAATCACTTCGTGGGGCGAATCTGAGCGCTGTTTGTTTTAGCCACAACACGGTACCGACGCGCGTGTTAATTTATGGCCGTGACCGGCCGTCATCGCGCCAAGAAAGCGCCGAAAGTCAAAGCCGGTCGCCATCGTCGCAAGCCCCAGCGCCGCATCGAACCGTACGCGTGGCTGGGCGCGGGCGTGGCCACCGTCGCGGTCGGCGCCGCATTTGCTGCCGGGCCTGCGATCGCCCACGCGGATACCGCGGACTCCGCCGGATCGACGGCGGGCAGTTCGGCACCGGCCCACGGCGGTTCAGGTCGCAGCACCGCTGCCCGATCGAGCGCCGAAGACTCACCGGCCTCCACCACCACCGCGCCCACGCGCAGCGTCGGGAAGTCGGGTCGCGCGGCCCGATCCGCCGACGCCGACTCCGCCAAGACCGCCGGCGGCGGCACGGCGTCGACGGCCACCGCAGGATCCACCGCGACCACCAGTGCCGCGCCGCCCGCCGCCGCCCGGGTGCCTGCCGCGGCCGCGGCTGCGCCCACGCCCGCTGACGACCCGCCACCGGCGACCACCGCCGCCGTGGCCGACGCCGTGGCCGCCACTGTGTTCGAGGCTCCCGAAGCCGCCGCGGCCGCAGTGGCCGACGCTCCGATCGCCGCCGCGGCGACAACCCCTCTGAACAGCGCGGCGGTCGTCGACTACGACGACGTCTCTGCCGCGCTGACGGCCTGGGTCGCCGCACTGTCCACCCAGCTCACCGCCGGCACGTTGCAGGACCGGTTGCGCAATTTCCTGGCAGTGCCGCTGTTCACCTCGCTGCTGACGTCGCTGGGGACCAATCTCGGCCTGGGCAACGTCGGTACGGCCAACCTCGGCTCCGGCAACGTCGGTGATCTCAACCTGGGATCGGGCAACAAAGGCAGCTCGAACCTGGGCGACGGCAACGTCGGCGACGGCAACCTCGGCTCGGGCAACTCCGGAAGCAACAACGTCGGCTCCGGAAACTCCGGCAGCTCGAACCTGGGCGCGGGCAATCTCGGTAGTTCCAATATCGGGTGGGGGAACCTGGGGGACAACAACTTCGGGTTCGGCAATACCGGTAGCGGGAATATCGGGTTCGGCAACACCGGCACCGGCAACATCGGCATCGGGCTGACCGGCAACAACCAGATCGGATTCGGCGGCTGGAACACCGGCACGGGCAATATCGGGTTGTTCAACTCCGGCAACAACAACATCGGGTTCTTCAACTCCGGTGACGGCAATGTCGGATTCTTCAACTCCGGAAACGGCAACTGGGGCATCGGCAACGCCGGCGATTTCAACACCGGGCTGTTCAACGTCGGCATGGCCAATACCGGCATGTCGAACGTCGGTAGCGCCAACACCGGCCGCGCCAACAGCGGCAACCACAACAGCGGCCAGGCCAACATCGGTAGCACCAACACCGGGTCGTTCAACGTCGGAAACACCAACACCGGGTGGGCCAACACCGGCAATTCCAATACCGGACTTGCCAATTCGGGCAACGTCAACACCGGTGCCTTCATCTCCGGCAACTACAGCAACGGATTCTTCGTCACCGGAGACAACCAGGGCTGGATCGGTATCGACCTGTCGATCACGATCCCGGCCATCCCGTTCAGCTTCACGTTCAGCATCCCGATCAATCAGGAGATCGACGTCCCGACACAAGCGGTCGACGTTCCTGGTCTCACGGTTCCCGCCTTCACCTACTCGACGACGGGTTTCTCGGCCTTCTTCGGGCCGATCATCGTCCCGCAGTCGATCCTGGACACCCCGGGCGTCAAGATCTTCGTCGGTTCCTCGACGACGACGCTCGACATCACGATCACCGGACAAGCTGATCCCTACACCATCACCTTCCTCAAAATCGACCCCGCCCCGGGGTTCTTCAACTCGACGACCAACCCCACGTCGGGCTTCTTCAACTCGGGAACCGGCGGCGGGTCCGGGTTCTCCAACGATGGTGCCGGCGCCTCGGGCTGGGCCAATCAGGTCGCGCCGGGCGGCACCGGTCTGTCCGGCTGGCAGAACTACGGCCAACTGGCCTCCGGGTGGGCCAACCTGGGCAACACCATCTCGGGATTGTTCAACACCTCGACGCTGGATCTCGCTGTCCCGGCGTTTGTTTCAGGCATGGCCAACGTCGGCTCCCAGGTGGCCGGCGTCTTGCAGGGATTGGCCCCCAATCTCGGGTTGGGCAATGTCGGGTCGTGGAATGCCGGGTTCGGCAACGTCGGGGACTGGAACCTGGGCTCGGGCAACGAAGGCACACTCAACGTCGGTGACGGCAACCTGGGCGATAGCAATCTCGGCGCGGGTAACTCCGGAGACAACAACGTCGGCTCGGGTAACTCCGGTAATGCGAACGTCGGCGCGGGCAATCTCGGTAGTTCCAATATCGGGTGGGGGAACCTGGGGGACAACAACTTCGGGTTCGGCAATACCGGTAGCGGGAACATCGGGTTCGGGAATACCGGCACCGGCAACATCGGGATCGGGCTGACCGGCAACAACCAGATCGGGTTCGGCGGCTGGAACACCGGGACGGGCAATATCGGGTTGTTCAACTCGGGTAACAACAACATCGGGTTCTTCAACTCTGGTGATGGCAATGTCGGGTTCTTCAACTCCGGTGACAACAACTTCGGGATCGGCAATGCCGGAAACCTCAACACCGGGTTGTTCAATGTGGGCAACACCAACACCGGCATCTCGAATGTCGGCAGCGTCAACACCGGCTACGGCAACAAGGGCAGCCACAACTCGGGCAGCCTGAACATCGGCAACACCAACAGCGGCGACTTCAACGCGGGCAACACCAACACCGGGTGGGCGAACTCGGGTAATTCCAATACGGGTCTGGCCAATTCGGGCGATGTCAACACCGGGGCGTTCATCTCCGGTAATTACAACAACGGCTTCTTCTGGCGTGGCGACAACCAGGGTCAGTTCGGCGCAGCCTTCGGGATCTACCTACCCGTCTACTCCATCCACGCCACCGCGACCATCCCGATCGACATCCCGATCACCACGAACCTCGGCGATGTCTTCTACAGCCTGCCCACCATCCCCAGCATCCCGTACGGGATCACCCTGCTCAGCATCCTCAGCATCACCGGCCAGATCACCTCCGTGACCATTCCGACCATCGAGGCCGAGACATCCACAGCGGCACCGCAGATCCGCATCGGTGGCCCCGACACCGTGATCACCGGTACCGCGACGGCGGGCATCGGTGGCGTGTACATCTCACTGTTGGATATTCCGAAGGGTCCGGGGTTCTTCAACTCCACCACCGCAGCGACGTCGGGGTTCTTCAACTCGGGTGCCGGTGGTGGTTCGGGGCTCTTCAACTTCGGTGCAGGCAGTTCGGGTCTGCTGAACATGGTGCCGCTGGAGATCGTCGGCGGCTCCGGCCTGTCCGGACTGCTCAACTACGGGTCGCTGTCCTCCGGGCTGGCGAACCTCGGCTCGCAGATCTCTGGGTGGTTCAACACCTCGACGTTGAACCTCGATGCCGCCGCGGATCTTTCGGGTCTGGCCACCGTGGGCACCTCGCTGGCCGGGCTGTTCCGCGACGCCACGGGCAGCACCTTCAACCTGGGTCTGGGCAATCTGGGGTTCGGCAACGTCGGGTCGGGCAACGTCGGAAACTGGAACTTGGGCTCGGGTAACGAGGGTGCGACGAATGTCGGTGACGGCAATGTGGGGGACGGCAATCTGGGGTTGGGGAACTCCGGTGACGGCAACATCGGCGCGGGCAACAACGGCGACGTCAATGTCGGGTTCGGTAACCGGGGGAACTTTAATGTCGGCTGGGGGAACCTGGGGGACAACAACTTCGGGTTCGGCAATACCGGTACCGGGAATATCGGGTTCGGCAACACCGGCACGGGCAATATCGGGTTTGGTCTGACGGGGAACAATCAGATCGGGTTCGGTGGCTGGAACACCGGGACGGGCAATATCGGGTTGTTCAACTCGGGGAACAACAACATCGGGTTCTTCAACTCTGGTGATGGCAATGTCGGGTTCTTCAACTCTGGTGACAACAACTTCGGGATCGGCAATGCCGGAAACCTGAACACCGGGTTGTTCAATGTGGGCAACACCAACACCGGTGTCTCGAATGTGGGCAGTGTGAACTCGGGGTATGGCAATTCCGGTAGCCACAACTCGGGTGGGATGAACGTCGGCAACACCAACAGTGGTGCCTTCAATGCGGGTAACACCAATACGGGGCTGGCGAACTCGGGGAACTCCAACACCGGTGTCGCCAACACCGGCAACGTCAACACCGGGGCCTTCATCGCCGGCAACTTCAGTAACGGCCTGCTCTGGCGCGGCAACAATCAGGGCCAGTTCGGCGCCAGCCTCGGCATCACCATCCCGACAATCCCCATCACCCTCGAAGCGGACGTTCCGATCGCGGTCCCCATCACGGCCACCATCGGCGCCGGCCCGCAGCCGGGAACCGTCACAGTCCTGGCCTTCAGCGTTCCCCAGATTCAGGCCCAGATCAACGGCCTCGGCAACGCCATCACCATCGGCCCCATCAACATCCCGAACATCGTGGTATCGGCCGACAATCCCTTCCTCACCGCTGAGATCGGTGGCCAGGGCACGGCGATCCACATCACCGGTACCGGCGGCATCGGACCCATCGTGATTTCGCTGTTGGATATTCCGAAGGGTCCCGGGTTCTTCAACTCGACGACGGCGCCGACGTCGGGGTTCTTTAATTCGGGTGCTGGTGGTGGTTCGGGGTTCTTCAACTTTGGTGCGGGTAGTTCGGGTCTGTTGAATATGGTGCCGTTGGAGTTGGTGGGTGCGGCGGGGTTGTCGGGGTTCTTGAACTATGGGTCGTCCTCGTCGGGGGTGGCCAATCTTGGTTCGGCGGTGTCGGGGATCTATAACTCCTCGAGTCTGAATCTTGGTGATGCGGCCAATGTTTCGGGCTGGGGCAGTGTGGGTTCGCAGGTGGCGGGTCTGCTGCGTGGTGCTCAGGTGAATCTGGGTCTGGGCAATGTGGGGTTTGGCAATGTCGGGTCGGGCAATGTGGGGGATTGGAACCTGGGCTCGGGTAACGAGGGTGCGACCAATGTCGGTGACGGCAATGTGGGGGACGGCAATCTGGGGTCGGGGAACTCCGGTGACGGCAATGTCGGTTGGGGTAATGCGGGGTCGGGCAATGTTGGTGTCGGGAACCTGGGGGACAACAACTTCGGGTTCGGCAATACCGGTAGCGGCAACATCGGGTTCGGGAATACCGGGACGGGCAATATCGGGTTTGGTCTGACGGGTAACAATCAGATCGGGTTCGGCGGCTGGAACACCGGGACGGGCAATATCGGGTTGTTCAACTCGGGGAACAACAACATCGGGTTCTTCAACTCTGGTGACGGGAACATCGGGTTCTTCAACTCCGGTGACAACAACTTCGGTATCGGCAATGCCGGAAACCTCAACACCGGGTTGTTCAATGTGGGCAACACCAACACCGGCGTCTCCAATGTCGGCAGCGTCAACACCGGCTACGGCAATGCCGGTAGCCACAACTCGGGTGGGATGAACGTCGGTAACACCAACTCGGGGTTGTTCAACGCGGGCAATACCAACACCGGGTGGGCGAACTCGGGGAACTCCAACACCGGTGTGGCCAATGCCGGCAACCTCAACACCGGGGCGTTCATCTCCGGCAACGGCAACAACGGCTTCTTCTGGCGCGGCAACAACCAGGGCCTCTTCGGGGCGAGCCTGGGTATCACCATCTCCGAGATCCCCATCACCCTCAACATCGACGTCCCCATCGACATCCCGATCAGTGTCGACCTCGCCGACGTCACCCTCGAAACCTTCACCATCCCAGGCTTCCTCATCGACGCACCGCTGTGGCCGCTGCCACTCGGCACCGGTGGCGGCACCTCCTTCCAGGTCTCCAGCATCACCATCCCCACCGTGCCCGTCACCCTGCCCGATGTCTCCGCACTCATCGGCGGACCGGATACCACCATCCACATCACCGGTCTCGGTGCGATCGACCCGATCACCATCTCGCTGCTCGACATCCCCACCGCCCCCGGCTTCTTCAACTCGACGACGGCGCCGACGTCGGGGTTCTTTAATTCGGGTGCTGGTGGTGGTTCGGGGTTCTTCAACTTTGGTGCGGGTAGTTCGGGTCTGTTGAATATGGTGCCGTTGGAGTTGGTGGGTGCGGCGGGGTTGTCGGGGTTCTTGAACTATGGGTCGTCCTCGTCGGGGGTGGCCAATCTTGGTTCGGCGGTGTCGGGGATCTATAACTCCTCGAGTCTGAATCTTGGTGATGCGGCCAATGTTTCGGGCTGGGGCAGTGTGGGTTCGCAGGTGGCGGGTCTGCTGCGTGGTGCTCAGGTGAATCTGGGTCTGGGCAATGTGGGGTTTGGCAATGTCGGGTCGGGCAATGTGGGGGATTGGAACCTGGGCTCGGGTAACGAGGGTGCGACCAATGTCGGTGACGGCAATGTGGGGGACGGCAATCTGGGGTCGGGGAACTCCGGTGACGGCAATGTCGGTTGGGGTAATGCGGGGTCGGGCAATGTTGGTGTCGGGAACCTGGGGGACAACAACTTCGGGTTCGGCAATACCGGTAGCGGCAACATCGGGTTCGGGAATACCGGGACGGGCAATATCGGGTTTGGTCTGACGGGTAACAATCAGATCGGGTTCGGTGGCTGGAACACCGGGACGGGCAATATCGGGTTGTTCAACTCGGGGAACAACAACATCGGTTTCTTCAACTCTGGTGATGGCAATATCGGGTTCTTCAACTCTGGTGACAACAACTTCGGTATCGGCAATGCCGGAAACCTCAACACCGGGTTGTTCAATGTGGGCAACACCAATACCGGTGTCTCCAATGTCGGCAGCGTCAACACCGGCTACGGCAACAAGGGCAGCCACAACTCGGGCAGCCTGAACATCGGCAACACCAACAGCGGCGACTTCAACGCGGGCAATACCAACACCGGGTGGGCGAACTCGGGGAACTCCAACACCGGTGTGGCCAACACCGGCAACCTCAACACCGGGGCGTTCATCTCCGGCAACGGCAACAACGGCTTCTTCTGGCGCGGCAACAACCAGGGCCTCTTCGGGGCGAGCCTGGGTATCACCATCTCCGAGATCACCGGCCACTTCGACGTCGACATCCCCGTCGACATCCCCGTCACCGTCACCGTCACCCCACTGACGATCGACACCATCACGATCCCTACCGTCACGGTCGGCCCAGGAGCCGTTCTCGGGCAGTCGGTCTGCTTCATCGGCTGCGTTGTCAACCAAGAAGGCGTCAGCGCGAACTTCGGGCCGATCACCGTCGGACCCATCCAACTCGGATTCACCGACAACAAGGCCGTGACCGCAACGATCGGTGGACCGAGCACCGTCATCAAGATCGGCGCCAGCGGCGGCATCGGCCCCGTCGAGATCAAGCTGCTCGACATCCCGGCCGCCCCCGGCTTCTTCAACTCCACCACCAACCCGACATCGGGCTTCTTCAACACCGGCACCGGCGGCGGCTCCGGGCTGTTCAACGTCGGCGCCGGCTCCTCCGGCTGGTCCAACGCCGGCAACGGCCTCTCCGGCCTGCAGAACTACGGCGCACTGCTCTCGGGTTGGGCCAACCTCGGCAACACCATGTCGGGATGGTTCAACACCTCCACACTCGATCTTGCTGCAGCGGCCAACGTTTCGGGCCTGGCGACCCTCGGCACGCAATTGGCCGGTCTGTTCCGCGATGCCACCGGCACAAGGTTCAACCTCGGCCTGGGCAACGTCGGTTCCCTCAATGCCGGATTCGGCAACGTCGGTGACGTGAACCTCGGATCCGGTAACTACGGCAACAACAACGTCGGCAGCGGCAATGCCGGGGACGGCAACCTCGGGTCGGGGAACTCCGGTGACGGCAATATCGGCGTCGGCAACGCCGGCGATGTCAACATCGGTATCGGCAACCTGGGGAACTTCAACGTCGGCTGGGGCAACCTGGGAGACAACAACTTCGGGTTCGGCAACACCGGCAGCGGCAACATCGGGTTCGGTAACACCGGAACCGGCAATATCGGGTTCGGTCTGACGGGGAACAATCAGATCGGGTTCGGAGCCTGGAACACCGGGACGGGCAACTTTGGGTTGTTCAACTCGGGTAACAACAACATCGGGTTCTTCAACTCCGGTGACGGCAACGTCGGATTCTTCAACTCCGGCAACAACAACTGGGGCATCGGCAACGCCGGCAACCTCAACACCGGGTTGTTCAACGTGGGCGGCAGTAACACCGGCATCTCCAATGTCGGCAGCGTTAACACCGGCTACGGCAACGCGGGCAGCCACAACTCCGGCAGCGTGAACGTCGGCGGCAACAACAGCGGATCGGCCAACGCCGGCAACACCAATACCGGCTGGGCCAACTCCGGCAACACCAACACCGGCCTGGCCAACTCCGGCAACACCAACACCGGGGCCTTCATCTCGGGCACCAACAGCAACGGTCTCTTCTGGCGTGGCAACAACCAGGGGCTGCTGAGCTTCACCTACTCGATCACGATCTCCGAGATCGAGTACCACTACGACGTGACGATCCCGATCGACATTCCGATCGGCGCCACCATCGACCCGGCGACGCTCAACGCCATCGACATCAACATCCCGTTCCAGGTCAGGACCTGGGACCGCATCGGGGGATGCGCCCCGTTTGTCGGTTGCTCCTTCACCAACTGGGGCGCGTCAATCAAGGTCGTTGACAGCAATATCCCCATCACGATCGACGCCATGACGTTCGGGCCGTTCCAACTGCCGCCGATCGCGTACACCGACACGATCGACCTCGCGGGCAACGGAACCCTGGGGCCGTTCGTCTTCAACGTCATCGACATCCAACAAGAGCCCGGCTTCTTCAACTCCACGACCACCCCGTCGTCGGGCTTCCTCAACAGCGGCGGCGGCGCGAATTCCGGCTTCGTCAACTCCGGAACCGGGCTGTCGGGTCTGTTCCAGAGCGGCTCCTAGCGGCCCGTAAGTTGGTTGCCCATGTACCCCAAGCGCGAAGCCTTCCCCAACCCGCCAGTGGTGGTGGTCGCCGCCGAGGTCCTCTTCACCGATTCACCGCGGCTTCGCCAGAACGAAACCCTCGACGCGATCGCGATCGCATTAGAAGGGCGTTTCCCGTTCACCGAGCCGCTGACCGGAGTCGGCGTCGCCGCTGTCGCCCCAGGTATGCCGGCACAGCTGCAATCCCGCCAGGGCGTGCTGCTGCGCAATGCCGAGCGCACCGAAGCCGTGACCATCACCGCCGGCTCACTGACCTACGAGACATCCGGCTACACCGAGTTCGACAGCCTCCACACCGCGATGGGAGCCGCGTGCCAGGCGCTGGTGCAGGCCCAGGTGGCACCCGAACTCAAGCGGGTGGGTCTGCGCTACATCGACGAGATCCGGGTGGCCCAACCCGTCACCGACGCCCGGCAATGGGGCACCTGGGTCGACGCAAGCCTGCTGGGGCCGATGGCGATCACCCCCGATCACGTTCCCTCGGCCGGCATCCAGGGGGCCGTCGGATTCGACCTCGGCGGACGCGGTGGCCTCAAGATCCAGTTCGCGTCGTTCACCGAGGGCGCGACGATGCTGCCGGGTCATCTGCGGCGCCGGCCGTTCGAACCCGGACCGTTCTTCGCACTCGATTTCGACGGCTTCGTCGAGTTCGGCGCCGAGGAGTCCGTGCGGTTGGATGCCGGTGTGGTCACCGAACTGCTGGCCAAGGTGCATGCGCCGCTCGGCGCCGCGTTCCAGGGCTCGATCACCGACGCCGCCCGGGCCCTGTTCCGTGGCGGTGTCGCCGGGTCGATCAACGGGTCGGGCGGCCCGCGCCATCGCAGCGAGTCCGAACCGCCGATCGGCTGAACCAGCCCCCACCTGCCGGTTGGTCGGCAGACCGATACCCTGGTCCGATGAGTGTGCGAGCACCGTCGGTTCCCGATGTTCGTGAACAGGTGCATGAGGCGGCCCGGCGCGCCCGTGTGGCGTCGCGCATCCTCGGATCCCTGAACACCACGGTCAAAGACCGGGCGCTGCACGCCGCCGCTGACGCCGTCCTGGCCCACACCCACCAGATCATCGCCGCCAACGCCGAGGATCTCGACGCCGCCCGTGCCGCCGGCACACCCGAGGCCATGCTGGACCGGCTGGCGCTGAACCCTCAGCGTGTCGACGGCATCGCCGCCGGACTGCGCCAGGTCGCCGGGCTACCGGACCCGGTCGGCGAGGTGCTGCGCGGGCGGACCCTGCCCAACGGCCTGCAACTGCGCCAGCAGCGCGTTCCCCTCGGCGTGATCGGCATCGTCTACGAGGGCCGGCCCAACGTCACCGTGGACGCCTTCGGGCTGACATTGAAGTCCGGGAACGCCGTGCTGCTGCGCGGCAGTTCCTCCGCGGCGAACTCCAACGCTGAACTGGTCACCGTGCTGCGCGGCGCACTGGCCGGCGAAGGTCTGCCCGAAGACGCGGTTCAACTACTGCCCAGCGCCGACCGCTCCAGCGTCACCCATCTGATCCAGGCCCGCGGCCTGGTCGACGTGGTCATCCCGCGCGGCGGCGCCGGACTCATCGACGCCGTCGTCCGCGACGCCACCGTGCCCACCATCGAGACCGGCGTCGGCAACTGCCACGTATACGTGCACTCCGCGGCCGATCTCGACGTCGCCGAGCGAATCATCCTCAACGCCAAGACCCGTCGCCCCAGCGTCTGCAACGCCGCCGAGACCCTGCTCATCGACGCGGGAATCGCTGAGGTCGCCAGGCCACGGCTGCTCGGGGCGCTGCAGCAGGCCGGGGTAACCGTGCACGACAACCCGACCGAGGACGAGCTGCGCGCCGAGTTCCTCTCCATGGACATCGCGGTGGCCGTCGTCGCGGACCTGGATGCGGCAATCGACCACATCAACACCTATGGGACCGGGCACACCGAGGCCATCGTCACCACCAATCTCGCAGCGGCACAACGATTCACCGAACAGGTGGATGCTGCCGCCGTGATGGTCAACGCGTCGACCTCCTTCACCGACGGTGAGCAATTCGGATTCGGCGCCGAGATCGGCATCTCCACCCAAAAGCTGCATGCCCGCGGCCCGATGGGTCTGCCAGAACTGACATCGACCAAGTGGATCGTCTGGGGAGACGGTCATACCCGACCTGCCTGACCACGACAGGAGAACCCGTGACTGAAACTCCGGCACGCCCGGCCCCGCTGTTCGCTGACATCGAGGATGTCTCCAAGCGGCTGGCCGAGACCGGCTACCTGCCCGACACCGCGACGGCCACCGCGGTGTTCCTCGCCGACCGGCTCGGCAAGCCGCTGCTGGTCGAAGGCCCGGCCGGCGTCGGCAAGACCGAACTGGCCCGTGCGGTCGCGCAGTGCACCGGTTCGGGTCTGGTGCGGCTGCAGTGCTACGAGGGTGTCGACGAGGCGCGCGCCCTCTACGAGTGGAATCACGCCAAGCAGATCCTGCGGATGCAGTCTGGGGCCAACGACTGGGACCAGGCCAAGACCGACATCTTCAGCGAGGAATTCCTGCTGTCCCGCCCGCTGCTGACCGCCATCCGGCGCACCGAGCCCACGGTGCTGCTGATCGACGAGACCGACAAGGCCGATATCGAGATCGAAGGCCTGCTGCTCGAGGTCCTCTCCGACTTCGCGGTCACCGTGCCCGAACTGGGCACCATCACCGCATCGCGCACCCCGTTCGTCGTGCTGACCTCCAACGCCACCCGCGAACTGTCCGAGGCGCTCAAGCGGCGTTGCCTGTTCCTGCACATCGACTTCCCCGACCCCGACCTCGAGCGGCGCATCCTGCTGTCCCGCGTCCCGGAGCTGCCCGAGTCGCTGGCCGCCGAACTGGTGCGCATCATCGGTGTGCTGCGCGGTATGCAGCTCAAGAAGCTGCCATCGGTGGCCGAGACCATCGACTGGGGCCGCACCATCCTGGCGCTGGGCATGGACACCATCGACGACGCCACGATCGCCGCCACCCTGGGCGTGATCCTCAAACACCAGTCCGACCAGCAGCGCGCGGCCGGCGAGCTCCGGCTCAACTAGGGAGTCAGCAGATGGCCGTCCGCAGGGTCCGCCCCCCACAACCGCTGGCGCCGCATGGCCTGCCGGGTCACCTGGTTGGGTTCGTTGAAGCGCTTCGGGCGCAGGGTATTTCGGTTGGACCCTCGGAGACTGTCGATGCCGGGCGGGTGCTGACCGTCTTGGGCCTCGGTGACCGCCAGGCGCTGCGGGAGGGGTTGGCCTGCGCGGTCTTGCGCCGGGCCGACCACCGCCAGACCTACGACGCGATGTTCGACCTGTGGTGGCCCGCCGCCCTGGGCGGGCGCACCGTTCTGGTCGACGAGGACGCCGACGAGGACACACCGGACGGGCTGCCCCCCGAGGATGTCGACGCCATGCGCGACATGCTGCTGCAGTTGCTGGCCGACAACCCCGAGATCGGCGATATGGACGACCGGCTGGTCGCCATGATCGCCCAGATCGTCGAGGCCTACGGCCGCTACACCTCCAGCCGTGGACCGTCGTACTCGTCGTATCAGGCACTCAAGGCGATGGGGCTCGACGAGCTGGAGGGCCGGCTGCTGGCCGGGTTGCTTGCCCCGCACGGCGACGATCCCAGCCCCACCCAGGAACAGATCGCCAAAGCGCTTGCAGCGCAAAAGATTCAGCAGCTTCGCCGACTGGTTGAAGGTGAGACCAAGCGGCGTACCGCCGAACAACTCGGTCGCGACCATGTGCAGATGTACGGCATCCCGCAGCTGGCCGAGAACGTCGAGTTCCTGCGGGCCTCCGGCGATCAGCTGCGCCAGATGCGCAAGACGGTCCAGCCGTTGGCCCGCATGCTGGCCACCAAGTTGGCGGCCAAGCGCCGGCGTCACCGCGCCGGGTCGATCGACCTGCGCAAGACGCTGCGTAAGTCGATGTCGACCGGCGGTGTGCCGATCGACGTCGTGCTGCGCAAGCCGCGGCCCGCCCGCCCGGAACTGGTGGTGCTGTGCGACGTGTCCGGCTCGGTGGCCGGGTTCAGCCACTTCACCCTGCTGCTGGTGCACGCATTGCGCCAGCAGTTCTCCCGGGTGCGGGTGTTCGCCTTCATCGACACCACCGACGAGGTGACCCACCTCTTCGGACCCGAGGCCGACCTCGCGTTGGCCATCCAGCGGATCACCCGCGAGGCCGGGGTCTACACCCGCGACGGACACTCCGACTACGGCAACGCGTTCGTGTCGTTCACCGAGAACTTCCACAACGTGCTCTCGCCGCGCAGCTCGCTGCTGGTGCTCGGCGACGGCCGCACCAACTACCGCAACCCCGCCGTCGACGTCCTGGCTCACATGGTCAACGCCAGCCGCCACGCGCACTGGCTCAACCCGGAACCACGTCACCTGTGGGGCAGCGGCGATTCAGCCGTCCGGCGCTACGAGGACGTCATCACCATGCACGAATGCCGGTCGGCCAAGCAGCTGGCGGCCGTCATCGACCAGCTCCTGCCGGTCTAGTCCGCGGCCCTGGCGCTGCGACCGGTGGTCCTGGCGCCCGCGCTGTGGCGAGGCGACCCGGCCTCCGGGGCACTCGAGGCTGCGGCGGCCGACTTCGCGGTGCGTGCCTTCGTCGCATTGACCCTGACCGGGCCGGCTGCGGCAGTGTGGGCACGCTGCAGCGCGCTGCGGATCGCCTGAGCCGGTGAGGCAACCGTGCGAGTGTCGGCGACGGCGGCTGAACCGGCCGGCAGCGACCACGTGGCCGGCGTCGGCTGGCTGTAGTCGGTGCGGTCGTAGCCCTGTTCGACGATGGGCCGCAGGCCCGCATCCCAGGCGTTGAGGAGCGACTCCGGCAGGATGCCGGACAGCGGCATCAACAACGGCAGCCGCGGGGTGCGGACCAGGTAGTAGGTCGTGGTGCCGTGTTCCTGGTAGTACATGCTGTCGCCGCTGGCCTTCGCGGCCGCGATGTCGGCTGCGGTGATCTCGGTCTGCGTCGAGCCGTGGACGTAGATCATGCCCAGGACTGCATTGGCGGTGGCCAGCAGGTTCAGCGGGTGGGTCGGGAAGTCGGCCCAGCCGTCGTACTGCCGGGCGACGTCGATCGTCGGATCGCCGTTGTCGGGGGTGGCGCCGCTGAAGTCGACGTCGAGGATCGGAATGTGCAGGCCGGCGAACCTGGCCATCACGCCGCCGTTGGGTCGGCTGGGGTTCTCGACGAGGACGAAGGTGTTGCCGGTGCCGCCGGGGTGCTCGGCCTTGTACCGCGACACCACCACCGCCCCCTGCGACAGCCCGAAGACGACGTTGCCGTCGGGGTTGCGGGCGTCCAGGTTGCTCACGCCCTGGGCAACCGAACGGTTCCAGGTCAGGTCGAAGATCAAACCGTGTGAGACAGGCCAGAATCCCGCGTTGTAGTCGACGTTGCCCGCCGCGGTGGGCGGGTCTGCCGTCGTCCCGGTGCCGTCGAGCACCCGCCCGATGAAGGCGTGGTATTCCTGCTCGCTGGGCGTCCAGCCGATATTGGTTCCCCGGAGGTAGGTCACGGTGGCCGCTGCGAGTTGGGGAACGCTCGACATCGTCGGGGTCAATCCGACGACCGCGGCCGCGACGGCGGCAGTCACCGCGGTCAGCGCGCCGCCCCACGTGGTTGTCACTTTGCCGCCACCGTTGAACCGCACATCCGATAACCCCCTTCTCCGAGGCGGATCGTAACCCGGCGGGTGTGGTGTCATGGCCGGTTCGGCTTTGCTGACGTGCCGCAGCCGGCCAGCGCTGCGAGCGCTGCGAACAGCTCGGCGGCCTCCCGTAAGCTGGTCAATCGTGGTTTCCTCGGCTCGGCGCAGGCTCGGCGTGATGGGCGGGACGTTCGATCCCGTCCACAACGGCCACCTCGTTGCCGCCAGTGAGGTCGCCGACCTGTTCGAGCTCGACGAAGTGGTGTTCGTACCCACCGGCCAGCCCTGGCAGAAGTCCCGCGATGTGACCCCGGCCGAGGACCGTTATCTGATGACGGTCATCGCGACCGCGGCCAACCCCCGTTTCTCGGTCAGCCGGGTCGACATCGACCGGGGCGGCCCCACCTACACCACTGACACGCTGCGGGACCTGCGCGCCCTGAACCCGGACGCCGATCTGTACTTCATCACCGGCGCCGACGCGTTGGCCTCGATCCTGTCCTGGCAGAACTGGGAGGAGCTGTTCGCCCTGGCCACATTCATCGGCGTCAGCAGACCCGGCTACGACCTCAACGGCCAACACATCGTCGCGGCGTTCGACCAGCTGCCCGAGGAGGCGCTGAACCTGGTCGAGGTGCCGGCGCTGGCGATCTCGTCCACCGACTGCAGGATCCGCGCCGCCAAGAACCGGCCCATCTGGTACCTGGTGCCCGACGGCGTCGTGCAATACGTCGCCAAACGCGGCCTTTATCGTGACCACCGAGGGGATAACCACCATGACCGCGTCGACTGAGTCCATCGCGATGTCCACCATCGCCGCCCGCGCCGCGGCGGCCAAACTGGCGCAGGACATCGTCGTCATCGACGTCTCGGGTCAGCTCGTCATCACCGACTGCTTCGTGATCGCATCGGCCGCCAACGATCGGCAGGTCAGCGCCATCGTCGACGAGGTCGAGGAGAAGATGCGGGCGGCCGGCTACAAGCCCGCCCGCCGCGAAGGTACCCGCGAAGGCCGATGGGTGCTGCTGGACTATGTCGACATCGTGGTGCACATCCAGCATCAGGACGAACGCAACTTCTATGCGCTGGACCGGCTGTGGCGGGACTGCCCACAGGTGAAGGTCGACCTGGATGAGGCAGCCGACGACCCGCAGACCGGTGCGGCGCCGTGAGGGTGCGCCGACTGGTCATGTTGCGACACGGCCAGACCGAGTACAACGCCGGCAGCCGGATGCAGGGCCAGCTCGACACCGACCTGACCGACCTCGGCCGGGCCCAGGCGGTCGCGGCCGCCGAGGTGCTCGCCAAACGGCAGCCACTTCTGATCATCTCCTCGGATCTGCGGCGTGCCTACGACACCGCCGTCGCGCTCAGCGAGCGCACCGCGCTCCCTGTCCACGTCGACACCCGGCTGCGCGAAACCCACCTCGGTGACTGGCAGGGGCTGACCCACCATCAGGTCGACGCCACCGCACCGGGAGCGCGTATCGCCTGGCGCGACGACGCCACCTGGGCCCCGCACGGTGGCGAGAGCCGCATCGACGTCGCCGACCGGAGCCGGCCATTGGTGGCCGAACTCGTTGTCGCCGAGCAGGAATGGGGCCGCGACGAACCCGACCGGCCGGTGGTTCTGGTAGCCCATGGCGGTCTGATCGCGGCCCTGTGCGCGGCTCTGCTGGATCTGCCCGTCGACAGCTGGCCGATACTCGGTGGCATGGGCAACGCGAGCTGGGCGCAGCTGTCCGGGCACAGCGCCGATGACGCGCCGTTCACCGACATCCGGTGGCGCCTGGATGTGTGGAACGCCTCGGCCCAGGTGGCCAACGATGTCCTCTGAAGCTCCTGCCCGCCGGAGTCCATCCCCGGGTCGCTCCGCTCCTGCCCGCCGGTCCCTGCTGGTCTTCGCCGACTCGCTGTCCTACTACGGGCCGCAGGGCGGTCTGCCCTCCGACGACCCGAGGATCTGGCCCAATATCGTTGCCGGCCAGCTGGGTTGGGATCTCGAGCTGATCGGCCGCATCGGCTGGACGTCGCGTGACGTGTGGTGGGCCGCCACCCAGGACCCGCGGGCGTGGGCGGCCCTGCCCCGTGCCGGTGCGGTGGTCTTTGCCACCAGTGGCATGGACTCGTTGCCGTCACCACTGCCGACCGCGCTGCGTGAACTCATCCGCTACGTCCGCCCCGCGGTGTTGCGGCGCTGGGTGCGCGACGGGTACGGCTGGATACAGCCCCGGCTGTCGCCCATCGCCCGGCCCGCCCTGCCGCCGCATCTGAGCGTCGAATATCTTGAAATGACGCGAGCTGCAATAGATTTCAACAGGCCCGGCATTCCCGTGGTGGCGGCGCTGCCGTCGGTGCACATCGCCGACACCTACGGCAACGCCCACCATGGACGCCGGGGCACCGTCA
Organism: Mycobacterium sp. NBC_00419; assembly: GCF_036023875.1. Lineage (NCBI taxonomy): Bacteria > Bacillati > Actinomycetota > Actinomycetes > Mycobacteriales > Mycobacteriaceae > Mycobacterium > Mycobacterium sp. NBC_00419. The sequence goes on along the minus strand of NZ_CP107931.1, from coordinate 847,161 downwards.
AGGCCATCACCGAATGGGCCGACCAGCACGGAATTGCGTTGGTCGACTTGAAAGAGGCGGTCGCCGAGGAGGTGTTGGCGGGGCGGGGAAACCCCGACGGCATCCACTGGAACTTCGAGGCGCACCAGCGGGTCGCCGAACTGATGCTCAAAGCACTGACCGAAGTCGGCGTGCCCCCCGAGAAATCGCTCGACTGACCCATGGCCGTCGTCGTGGTGACCGACTCCTCAGCTCGGCTTCCCGCCGCGGAAGTCGACCAATGGGGTATCCAGGTTGTGCCACTTCACATTCTGGTCGACGGTGCCGATCTGCCCGACGGCAGCGACGCGATTCCGCCGGATCTCTATCACCGCGGCCAGGTCACCACGGCCGGTGCCACGCCTGCCGAGCTGACCGCGGTCTACCGGCGGGCGCTGGCTGACAGTGGTGGCGACGGTGTGGTGGCCGTGCACATCTCCGGGGCGCTGTCGAGCACGCTGGGCGCCGCCGAGTACGCGGCGGGGGAGTTCGGTGGATCCGTTCGGGTGGTGGACTCGAAGTCGACGGCGATGGGCACCGGATTCGTCGCATTGGCTGCCGCCGGTGCGGCGCGGGCCGGCCTCGATCTGGATACCGTTGCCGCACGGGCCGAGTCGACGGTCGGTCGGGTACACGGCTATATCGTGGTGCACCGCTTGGAGAATCTACGGCGCAGCGGCCGGATCGGGACGGCGGCATCGTGGCTGGGGACCGCACTCGCGCTCAAGCCGCTGTTGCGCATCGACGAAAGTGGACAGCTGGTCCTGGTCCAACGGGTCAGGACCGCCTCCAAGGCGCTCGCAGCGATGGTGGAGCAGGTTCTTGCGACGGTCGGGGAGCACCGCGCGAGACTGGCCGTGCACCACATCGACAATCCGGACGTCGCAGCCGATCTCGCTGCGACACTGGCTGCCGCCCTGCCCGGCTGCGGCCCTGCGGTGATCACCGATCTAGGTCCGGTGCTCGGCGTGCACGTGGGCAGCGGTGCGGTGGGTGTCGTTGCGGCGGTTGAGGAACCGCAGCCCTGACCTCAGCGCGCGGCGAACCGCCCGGTCACCGGCGGTAGGTCGGCCAGCGTCACGATGCCCGGTTCGGCGGCCACCACAGCGGGTACCGCGTTGGTCACCGGCATCGCCGTGTAGATCATGCCCAGCCCCATGAAGCCCTGTTCCGGCCAGTCCTTCGGCGGCAGGCAGTGCAGTACCGTGCGCATGTTGGGCACACCGAAGACCTGGATGACGTGACCGTGTTCCAGCGGCTTGGGCGGGGTGACGTGCGAGCCCATGATCCAGTTGAATCCGACGCTGACGACGTTGCGGTCCCCGACCCAGCCGCGGTGATAGCCGTAGACGCCGCCGACGGTGCCCGCCGGGATGGTCATGAACCCCAGGTCGGAGTCTCCTGTGGCCGGGGTGAACGTGACGTCGAACGTCATCCGGTCCAGGTCGGCGCCGATCGCATCGGCCATCATGGCCGCCGACTCGGCGAACACTTCGCTTTCCTGGCGCACGCTCTCGGCCAGTCCCGGGGTGTCGGGATCACAGCCGAACCCCATCGCGCTCTGGGTGCCTGCCGACTCGTAGGTCGAGCAGTCCACCGATTCGGTGATGCGGATCTCGTCGACCCGTTCACATGCACCGGAGAGGACCATTCCGACCGTGTTGGTCATACCGGGATGGGCGCCGCTGCCGAAGATCGTGGAATTGCCCTTCTCGCAAGCCTTTCGGATCCTCTCAAGGTCCTCCGGAGATTGCTTGCCGCCGGTGATCCACGCGGCTGACGCACAGACGTTCACCCCGGCCTCGAGCAGCCGCACCAATTCGTCGACGCTGGGCCACAGCGGGTTGTAGCAGCAGGCGTCCGGTTCGGCGGCCAGCAGCGCGTCGATGTCATTGGTGGCCTTGATGCCGGTCGGTGTGCCCGGTCCCAGTGGCCAGCCGGACAACTCGGCCGCGTCCACCCCGACCTTGTCGGCGCCGTGCGCGTAGACCCCGACCAGTTCCATGTCCGAGCGGCCGATGATGGCGTGCAGGGACCGGCGGCCGATGTTGCCGGTGGTCCATTGGATGACTCGTATCGGCTTGTCGGTACGTGCGCTCATCGGGCGGTCCTCCTGGACATCTGTAGACACTCTCGTCGCTTTGTACACCAAGTTCGCCCGGCGGTGTGCACAGTCCCGGATTCATCCACAGCCCACCCGGTTCGGCCCGTTTCCGGGCAGTTCTGCGTTGGGCGGCAGACCTACCGTCGCGGCATGGGATCGGAACCACCGTTGGTCAGCCTGCACCGCCGCCTGGGCGTGGCAGAGGAGCAGGCCGGCGAGGATGAGGACCAGGACGCCGCCGCCCTGCCCAGCTGGATTCCCGACGGTCGACCCGAGCGTGGGCGCAGGCTGGTGGCGGCGATCCGGGCTGACCCCGGTCGGGCCGGCGCGCTCGCCATGGGAGTCGTCGCGGTGATCGCCGTGCTCGTCACCGTGGTCACCCTGATGCGCGACGACTCCGCCCCGGTGATGTCAGCCAAGCTGCCGCCGGTGGAGATGGTGTCCTCGGAGGCCCCGCGCTCCGGGGCAGCGGCACCGCAGGGGCCGGTCGTCGTCAGTGTCGTGGGCCTGGTGAACACGCCCGGTCTGGTCACCCTGGCCCCGGATGCGCGGATTGCCGACGCGGTCTCAGCCGCCGGTGGCGCACTCGACGGCGCTGATCTGCTCGGACTCAATCTGGCCCGCCACCTCGTCGACGGTGAGCAGGTCGTCGTCGGCATCCCCATGCCCGCGGGCCAGCCCGACGCCCTGGGCAGCTCGGTCAGCGGCGCCCCGGCCACCTCAGGGGCGCCGACGACGGCAGCGCCGGCGGCACCCCTCGACCTCAACACCGCCAGCGCCGAGCAATTCGACACCCTGCCTGGCATCGGGCCGGTGATGGCGGCGGCCATCGTGGCCTGGCGCGAGACCAACGGAAAATTCACCAGCGTCGACCAACTGGGTGAGGTGGACGGCATCGGTACGGCGCGGCTGGAAAAGCTGCGGAGCCTGGTCCGGGTCTGAGTGCCGTGGACACCGAACCCCCAGCCCGGCTGGATCTGCGGCTGGTGCCTGCCGCGCTGACGGCATGGGCGGTGACGGCCGCCGGGATCGTCTGGTCGGCGGGCGCCGCGCTGGCGGCCACCTGCGCGGTGGTCGCCGCCGGGTGGACCGCCCTGGTGTGGTGGCGCTGCGGTCCGGCGGCAGTCCGGGCCTGCGCGCTCGCGGTGATCGGTACCGCCGTCGTCGGCGCCGGGTTCGGCGTTGCAGTCGCGTTACGCACTGACGCGCTGCGCGAGCACCCCGTCACGGGACGGTTCGGCAGCACCGACTCGGTGACGGTGACTCCGACCGAGAGCCCGAGATCACTGGGCAACGGGCGGCTGATGTTCGCCGCGAACCTCGATCGCCTCGATGCCGTCGAATCATCGGGTCGCGTCGTCGTGTTCGCACCCGTGCTCGGGTTCGCCGAGGTCTCGGCCGGTCAGCCGGCCCGGTTCCGGGCCCGGATCAGCCGGCCCACCCGGCGGGATCTGACGGTGGCGGTGTTGCGCGCCACCGGGGAACCGATCGTGGGCGAGGCCTCCTCGGTGCAGCGGGCTGCGCTTGCCGTGCGGTCGCGGTTCGCCGCCGCGGCGCTCGAGGTGCTGCCTGCCGACCAGGCGGCCATGCTCCCCGGACTCGTACTGGGTGACACGTCGTCGGTCACGCCGGAGACCGCCGCCGAGTTCCGTACGGCGGGCCTCACTCATCTGACGGCGGTGTCCGGCGCCAACGTCACGATCGTGTGCGGGACGGTGTTGCTCTCGGCGCGGCTGATCGGTCCGCGCGCGGCCACCGGGCTGGCGGCGGTGGCGTTGCTGGCCTTCGTCGTCGTGGTTCAACCCAGCGCCAGTGTGCTGCGTGCTGCGGTGATGGGAGCCCTGGCGCTGCTGGCGGTGCTGTCCGGCCGCCGCAGGCAGGCCATCCCGGTTCTGTCGGCCGCGGTCCTCGCCCTGCTCGTGGCCGCCCCGCAACTGGCCGTCGACGCGGGCTTTGCCCTGTCGGTGACGGCGACGGCCGCGCTCGTGGTGCTGGCCCCCGTCTGGTCGGCCCGGCTGGTGGCCCGGGGGTGGCCCAAACCACTGGCCGATGCGGTGTGTATCGCGGTGGCCGCGCAGCTGGTCACCGCACCGCTGGTAGCCGCCATCTCCGGACAACTCAGCCTGGTCGCGGTGTTGGCCAATCTCGCTGTGGCCGTTGTGATTCCGCCTATCACGGTGCTGGGGACGGCTGCGGCGGCACTGTGTCCGGTCTGGGCCGCGGGCGCGGGGCTGCTGATCAGGTTCACCGGGCCGGAACTGTGGTGGTTGTTGCACGTCGCGCGCTGGGCCGGCGCTGTGCCCGGTGCGGCGATCACGGTGCCCTCCGGGGTGGGCGGGGTCGTGACGGTCGGCGGTGTCACGGCGCTCGGCGCCGGGCTGTGGTGGTGGGCGCGGCGCGGGTGATTCGGTGCTGTCGGGTGGGCGTGAAACGATCGGGGCGTGAGCGCGACGGTAGCCAGCCTGCATCTGATCCTGGGCGACGAGGAACTGCTGGTCGACCGCGCCATCAGCCAGGTGCTGCGGGCCGCGCGGGCCGCCGCCGGCACCGACGACGTTCCGGTGAACCGGCTGCGTGCCGGTGAGGTGTCGACCAACGAACTGCTCGAACTGCTGAGCCCGTCGCTGTTCGCCGACGAGCGGGTCGTCGTTCTGGAGTCGGCCGCCGAGGCCGGCAAGGAGGCTGTCGACCTGATCGCCTCGGCCGCGGCGGACCTGCCGCCGGGCACGGTGCTCGTCGTCGTCCACAGCGGCGGCGGCCGGGCCAAGGCGCTGGCCGAACAGCTCAAGAAACTCGGCGCCGAGGTGCATCCCTGCGCCAAGATCGCCAAGGCCGCTGAACGTTCGGACTTCGTCCGCGCTGAGTTCCGCGCCCTCAAGGTGAAGGTCGACGACGACACTCTCGCCGCGCTTCTCGACGCGGTCGGCTCCGACATCCGCGAGCTGGCCTCGGCGTGTTCCCAGCTGGTCGCCGACACCGGCGGGCTCGTCGACGCGGAGGCGGTGCGCCGCTATCACAGCGGTAAGGCGGAGGTGTCCGGCTTCGACATCGCCGACAAGGCGGTCGTGGGTGACATCGCGGGGTCGGCTGAGGCGCTGCGCTGGGCGATGATGCGGGGGATGCCCCACGTTGTGCTGGCCGATGCGCTGGCCGAAGCCGTCCACACGATTGCCAGGGTGGGTCCGCTCACGGGCGACCCTTACCGCCTGGCCTCAGAGCTGGGCATGCCGCCGTGGCGTATCCAGAAGGCTCAGAAGCAGTCGCGGCGATGGTCGCGGGACAAGATCGCCACGGCGATCCGCCTGGTGGCGACCCTCAATGCGGACGTCAAGGGCGCAGCGGCCGACGCCAACTATGTCCTGGAGGACGCGGTGCGCAAAGTGGCGCAATTGGCCGCCGGAAGCGGCCGGGACTAAATCAGATCTTCTGGAAGGCCTGCGCGAGCGCGGACTTCTTGTTGGCCGCCTGATTCTTGTGAATCACGCCCTTGCTGGCGGCCTTGTCCAGCTTGCGGCTGGTGGCGGTCAGCAGATCGCCGGCCTTGTCCTTGTCGCCCTCGGCGGCAGCCTGACGGAACGCGCGGATCGCGGTATGGAGCGAGCTCTTCACCGACTTGTTGCGCAGCCTGCGGCGCTCGTTGGTGAGAATCCGCTTCTGCTGCGACTTGATGTTGGCCACGCGTATATATCCTCTTCGTTCTCAAGCTGGAATGTCGGTCTTGCCGGGGCCGTCAGGCCCTCGGGCAGCGACTGTTCAGGCTACCAGTGCGGGGCACAATCACCCAAAAGCGACGGCCAAGGCCCTGTACTGGCCTGCCGAAAAGTCCAACGTGGTGCAGCATGTGACGGGTGAGCCTTCGAACCCTGCCCTCCGAAGCCAGCCGGTCCTCGCGCAACGGTTCGCGTGAGCCCCGACAACACGACCACATCTTCGGTGGTTACAACAAGATGGGCTCGTACGCGAAGGCCTTCGACGAGATGTTCGACGCCCAGGGCAACGTCCGCGGGCCCTACAAAGGCATCTTCGCCGAGCTCGCCCCGTCCGATGCCGAGGAGCTCGAAGCCAGGGCCGAGGCGTTGGGCCGCGCCTTCATCGACCAGGGCATCACGTTCTCGCTGTCCGGCCAGGAACGGCCGTTCCCGCTCGACCTGGTGCCGCGCGTCATCTCCGCCGCCGAGTGGTCGCGCCTCGAGCGGGGCATCACCCAGCGGGTGAAGGCGCTGGAGATGTACCTCGACGACATCTACGGCGACCAGGAGATCCTGCGCGACGGCGTCATCCCACGCCGTTTGGTGACCTCCTGTGAGCATTTCCACCGGCAGGCCGCCGGGATCAACCCGCCCAACGGGGTGCGCATCCACGTCGCCGGCATCGACCTGGTCCGCGACGCCCAGGGAACCTTCCGGGTGCTCGAGGACAACCTGCGCTCACCGTCGGGTGTCTCCTACGTGATGGAGAACCGCCGCACGATGGCGCGGGTGTTCCCGAACCTGTTCGCCACTCACCGGGTACGCGCGGTCGGCGACTACTCCTCGCATCTGCTGCGGGCGCTGCGCAACGCCGCGGCGACCAACGAGGCCGACCCGACGGTGGTCGTGCTGACCCCCGGCCCGTTCAACTCGGCCTACTTCGAGCATTCGCTGCTGGCCCGGCAGATGGGCGTCGAACTCGTCGAGGGCCGCGACCTGTTCTGCCGCGACAACACCGTCTACATGCGCACCACCGAAGGGGAGCGGCAGGTCGACGTCATCTACCGCCGCATCGACGACGACTACCTGGACCCGATGCAGTTCCGGCCCGACTCGGTGCTCGGGGTGGCCGGGCTGCTCAACGCCGCCCGCGCCGGAAACGTCGTGATCTCCAGCGCGGTGGGCAATGGCGTCGGCGACGACAAGCTGGTCTACACCTACGTGCCCACGATCATCGAGTACTACCTCGGCGAGAAGCCGCTGCTGGCCAACGTCGACACCTTCCGGTGTTGGCTGGACGAGGAATGCGAAGAGGTCCTCGACCGCATCGACGAACTGGTCATCAAGCCGGTCGAGGGATCGGGTGGGTACGGCATCGTCTTCGGACCGGACGCCTCGGAGAAGGAACTGGCCGCGACCCGCAAGAAGATCCTCGGTGACCCGCGGGGTTGGATCGCCCAGCCGGTGGTCCAGCTCTCGACGGTGCCGACCAAGGTCGGTGACAGCCTGGCGCCGCGCCACGTCGACCTGCGGCCGTTCGCCGTCAACGACGGCGAGGACGTCTGGGTGCTGCCGGGCGGTCTGACCCGCGTCGCCCTCACCGAAGGCTCCCTGGTAGTCAACTCCAGTCAGGGCGGTGGCTCCAAGGACACCTGGGTGCTGGCGTCACGGACGTCGGTGGCGGCCCGCGAGCTGGGTGCTGCCGAGATCCTGCGCAAGCTTCCCAAGGCGGCCAAGGCGCCCGCGGTCGAGAAGGCTCCCGAGCAGTCCGGTCAGCAACAGCAGGGCCAACAACAGCAACAGCAGCAGCAGGCGGTGATGCACTGATGCTCGCCCGTAATGCCGAGGCGCTCTACTGGATCGGGCGCTACGTCGAGCGCGCTGACGACACCGCCCGGATTCTCGACGTCACCGTGCACCAGCTGCTCGAGGATTCCAGCGTCGACCCCGACCAGACCTCCCGGGTGCTGCTTCAGGTGCTCGGTATCGAACCGCCCAAACACCAACTCGACCTGTGGTCGCTGACCGACCTGGTGGCGTTCAGCCGGGGTCTGCCGGGCGGTTGCTCGATCGTCGACGCGATCTCGGCTGCCCGCGAAAACGCCCGATCCGCAAGGGAAGTCACCTCCAGTGACATGTGGGAGTGCCTCAACACCACCTACAACGCGCTGGCCGAGCGGGAGCGGGCGGCCCGCAGGCTGGGCCCGCACGAGTTCTTCTCCTTCATCGAGGGCCGCGCGGCGATGTTCGCCGGGCTGGCCGACTCGACTCTGTCCCGGGACGACGGCTACCGGTTCCTGGTGCTGGGGCGGGCCATCGAACGGGTGGACATGACCGTGCGGCTGCTGCTGTCGCGGGTCGGGGACAGTGCCTCCTCGCCGGCCTGGGTCACGGTGCTGCGCTCGGCGGGCGCGCACGACACCTACCTGCGGACCTACCGCGGTGTGCTCGACGCCAACCGGGTCGTCGAATTCATGTTGCTGGACCGGCTTTTCCCGCGCTCGATCTACTACTCGCTCAAACTCGCCGAACACAGCCTCGACGAACTGATGCACCGTGCGCACAACCGGATCGGCGCCACCGCCGAGGCCCAGCGGCTGCTGGGCCGGGCCCGCAGTGAGTTGGAGTTCATCCAGCCCGGCGTGCTGCTGGAGTCACTCGAGGAGCGGCTGGCCGCTCTGCAGGAGACATGCGCCGGCGTCGGAGAAGCCGTGGCGCTGCAGTACTTCCACTCCGCGCCGTGGGTGGCTTGGTCGGATGCCGGGCACAACGGTGCGCTGGTTGTCGAGGAAGGTGAGATCTGATGTGGCGGATGCGCGTGGTGCACGCGACAGGCTACGCCTACAAGTCGCCGGTGACCGCCTCCTATAACGAGGCCAGGCTCACCCCGCGGTCGGACTCTCGGCAGAACGTGATCCTCAACCGTGTGGAGACCGTTCCCGCGACCCGCAATTACCGCTATGTCGACTATTGGGGAACCGCCGTAACGGCTTTCGACCTGCACGCGCCACACACCGAGCTGGAGGTGACGTCCTCCTCGGTGGTCGAAACCGACAAAGCCGAGCCGCTGGAGAAGTCCGTCTCGTGGGAGGAACTCGCCTCCCCGGCGGTGCGCGACCGCTTCGACGAGGTGCTCACCCCGACGCAGTACACCCCGGGCAGCCGGCGGCTCGAGCGCGTCGGCAGGCGCATCATGAAGGAGAACGACCCGAACGACGCCGTGGTCGCCGCGGCCAGGTGGGCGCACAGCGAGTTGCAGTACGTTCCCGGTACCACCGGCGTGCACTCGTCGGGTCTTGACGCCCTGCGTGAGGGCAAGGGCGTCTGCCAGGATTTCGCCCATCTGACACTGATTCTGTTGCGCGGCATGGGAATTCCGGCACGCTACGTTTCGGGCTATCTGCACCCCAACCGCAAGGCCGTCGTCGGCGACACGGTCGACGGGCAGAGCCACGCCTGGATCCAGGCCTGGATAGGCGGCTGGTGGAACTACGACCCGACCAACGACTCAACGATTAACGAGCAGTACATCAGCGTCGGCGTGGGCCGCAACTACGGGGATGTCTCACCGTTGAAGGGCATCTACTCCGGTGAGGGCTCCACCGACCTGGATGTGGTGGTCGAGATCACCCGCCTGGCCTGACCGGGCGGGTGATCCGCACCCCACCTAGTTCTGCGCGCCGACCGGCACCTCGTCGTCCTCGCTGCCGGCGACCGCGTCATCGGTTGCCGGCAGCGCCGTTTCGGGTGCGCGGCGCCGGACGGCGACCACCGCCTCGGCCACCAGCATCACAAGCAGTGAGACACCGAACACCGGGTAGAGCACCCCGAGCCCGACGGCGACGACCGTCACCACGCTCATCGCCCCCTTGGGTGTGTTGGCGCGGGTGGCTGCACTGGCCGGGGCGGGCAGTCCGGTGCCGCCGGCCGGGCGGCGCTTCCACCACATGAGGAACCCGGTCACCACGCTGGTCAGCACACCGAGGCAGGCCAGCGTCGCGGTGATACGGGTCAGCACGCCGAACTGATTGCCCATGTGCATGGCGATACCGAAACTGGTCAGCCGGGACAGCGCACCGTCCTGGGCGGCGGTGGCATTGGCGATGGTGGCCCCGCTGAACTGGTCGAGATACAGGGTGCGCTGTTCGGAAACCCGCTGCGGCCAGCGGTTGACCACGGTGTAGCTGCCGTAGACCGTCGTGCCGTCCTCGGTCGAGTTCGAGGGCGGGATGATCGAATAGCCGGGAACCATGTGCTCGTCCTTGGCGATTCGGTCGATGTCGGCGAACGGCAGCGGCGCCGCCACGGCACCGCCCCGCTGGGAGGCGTAGATCGGGTCGTCGGTGGCGGCCCAGGCGATGCGGCGTCCGAGCCGGTCGTAATCACCCAGCTTGGCCGGCGTCGAGGGCGCGTCGATGGACGTGGACGGGGTGACCGTGGCGGTCACGGCGCGCCAGTTCTCGCCCCAGTATCGGGTCCAGGTCATGCCGGAGAGGATGTAGCCGATCAGGATGACCGCGACGACCACGCCGGTGAGGGCATGTAGATCGCGCCAGCGGATCCGGCCGCCCTTGCTCCACCTGACCTTCAGCAACGGCTTCGCGGCTTCGATCGCTCGGGGCCACCACAGGTAGATACCGCTGGCCAGCAGCACCAGGATCCACGTCGCTGTCAGCTCCATCACCAGGTTGCCTATCCCGGCAGGGATGGTGGCTTCGGGATAGGCCGACGGGTTGATCAGATGGCCCAGGGACGGCAGCTGGACGTGCGGGCCGTCGTTGCCGAACATCCGGTGGATCTGATTGGCCCAGCCCACCAGGCCGGAGAGTTGGTTGCGCTGGCCCAGGTAGGCGCCGGTGTACGGGTCGAGGAAAACCTGGACGACGTTCTTCTCGGCCTGCGGGTATCCGGGCGCGTCGGGGGCGAGGAAGTCGACCCGCGTCGATCCGTCCGGATTGTCCGGCGGCGACACCGCTTCGAGGCTGTAGTCGGCCCCGACATGCTCCTTGGCCACGGCGATCTGCTGATCCAGCGGGACTGTCGCCGGTCCCTGCGCGACGACGAAGAGATGCCGGTTCAGCAGCGCATCCAGCGGCTGGCTGTACAGGATGATCAGGCCGGTGCAGGCCAGCACCACCAGCACCGGCGCCGCGAACAACCCGACCCAGAAGTGCAGCCGCCAGATCCGGCGCAGCACAGCAGCCTCACCGCGCCGCTTCGTTGTTTCCGTCGTCGTCATCGCACCCCTTGGACCAGTGGCCGGGCCAGCGTGGCCACAGCTCAGACGTGGCCTTAGTCGGGGGCAGGGGTGCTGCAGTTCCCGGGTTGGGAGAAAAAGATCAGCCGATCGACACCTGGTGCAGGTCGTCGCCGAGTTCGATACGACCGCTGAACTCGGTCGCCGCCTTGGCCCGCCACTGGTCTTCCTGACCGGGCGCCAGCGGCGGCACGTAGTGGGTGAGCACCAGGGTCTTGACGCCGGCGCGCTCCGCGGTGGCCCCGGCCTGCTCCACCGACGAGTGGTAGTCCAGGATGTCGCGCAACCGCTGCACGGGTATCTGCTCGACGAGATCGGCCCGGATGACGGTGTGCACCAAAGCATCTGCCCCACTGGCTAATTCGTCGAGCGTTGCGCACGGTACGGTGTCGCCGGCCAGGACTACCGAGGTGCCGTCGTGCTCGACCCGGAAGGCGATCGTCGGCTCGACCGGCCGGTGATCGGTCGGGGCGACGGTGATCCGCACGCCGTCGGCATCCCACACCTGGCCCTCGGTGTACTCGTGCACCTGGATCGACGGCGGCTCGGTGATGTCGGGGTGATGGCCGATGCGGTAGGAGATGTCGGGTGCCAGCGCGGCCAGCGTCGCCTCGACGACAGCCTTGGTGCCCGGCGGGCCGATGATCGGCAGCGGGGTCGGGACGAACGTCGTCACCCAGCGGGTGGTGATGACATCGGACAGGTCGGTGATGTGGTCGCTGTGCAGGTGTGTCAGCAACAGAGCGCTGATATTGGCCGCGCCCACCCCCACAGCGGCGGCCCGCATCAGCGCGCCGCGGCCACAGTCCACCAGAAAGACCGCCTCGCCGGCCTTCACGAGGGTGGACGGTCCCGCCCGATTCGGGTCGACCATGGGGCTTCCGGTGCCGAGCAGGGTGATGTCAATCATGGCGTTATTACTACCCTGCGACCGTCATTCACGCCGGGCCGACACCCAGTGCGGGTCGCCACCACGACCTTTTCAATACTGTATTGATCACCGGTAATCATCGGAGCAGGGAAAGATGCTGTTCGCCATCGATCATTGCCTGCTCTTTCAATAGGTCATTCACTAACCGGAAACACCCCGGCAATAGATCGCCCCTACGGTCGGAGTTCTACCGCCGCCGGCTTCGCGTCGGCCGCTGAAAGGAATCAGATGACCACCACGCTCAACGGCCACGCGCGGGACTCCGACGTCGGCCAGATCGCCGAGGCGTTGGCGACCGCAGGCGTTCGGTACGCCGCGATCAGCTTCGTTGACATGCACGGTAAGCCGAAGTCGAAGATGGTTCCGCTGGCACACCTCGAGCAGGCCGCGTACGGATCGGAGATGTTCACCGGCGCCGCACTCGACGGTGTTCCACAGGACGTCAACGACGACGAGGTGGCACCCCACCCGGATCTCGGCAGGGCGATCATCATGCCGTTCAACCGCGAGATCGCCTGGTTCCCGGGAGATCTGTGGATCGGCGACACCCCGTTCGAGGCGTGCAGCAGGCAGATCCTCAAGCGGGTCACCGCCGACGCCGCGTCCCTCGGCTACACCTTCAACCTGGGGATCGAGACCGAGTTCTTCCTGCTGTCGGACAGCTCCGGCGTTCCGGCTCCCGCCAGCCCGGACGACACCCTCGACAAGCCCTGCTACGACCTGCGCACCATGTTGCACAACTTCGGCGTGGTCGACGAGATTGTCAGCGCCATGAACGAATTGGGTTGGGACGTGTACTCGTTCGACCATGAGGACGGCAACGGTCAGTTCGAGACCGACTTCACCTACACCGATGTGGTGACAATGTCCGACCGCTTCGTGTTCTTCCGGATGATGGTCGGTGAGATCGCCCGCAAGCACGGCCTGTTCGCATCGTGGATGCCCAAGCCGTTTGCCGATCGGACCGGCAGTGGTGCGCACTTCAACATGTCACTGGCCGACTCCGCAGGCACCAACCTGTTCGCCGCTGCCGGCGACCCCCGCGGGTGTGGTCTCTCGGAACTGGGCTACCAGTTCCTCGCCGGTGTGCTCCGGCACGCGCCGGCGATCTGCGCGGTGATCGCCCCCACCGTCAACAGCTACAAACGGCTGGTCAAACAGGGCAGCATGTCGGGGCTCACCTGGGCCCCTATCTTCGCCTGCTACGGAGACAACAACCGCACCAACATGCTGCGAATCCCCAAGGGCGGTGGCCGAGTCGAGTGCCGGGCCGCCGACAGCGCCAACAATCCATATCTGGGGGCCGCCCTGATGCTGGCCGCCGGATTGGAGGGGATCCGCGAGGGGCTCGACCCGGGAGAACCCAACCGGGACAACCTCTATCGGCTTTCCGATACTGAGTTGCAGGAGCGGGGGATCACCTGGTTACCGCGCTCGCTCGGCGAAGCCATCGAGGCACTCGAATCGGACCCGTTGGCCCGCAGCGTCTTCGGTGAGGCGATGTTCGCCTCGTTCATCGACGAGAAGCGTGCCGAGTGGGACTCCTACAACGCCCACGTGTCGTCGTGGGAATCCGAGCGCTACCTGAGGTTCTTCTGATGGCCGATGGCGGCAACCATGCGGGCAGTCACCGCTGGGAGGAACTCAACTCGGTCCAGATCGCCGCGCGCCTGGTCGCCGACCCCGACACGGTGGCCCTGATCCCGGTCGGGGCCACCGAACAACACGGCCCGCATCTACCGGTCGGCACCGACACCATCATGGCCACCGCAGTGGCCGAGGCCGCTGGCGGCGACCTGGCGCTGGTGCTGCCCGCACTGTCGTTCGGCGCGAGCATGTTTCACGGAACCCAGCTGGCCGGCACCGTCGCCTTCAGCGGCGAGGACACCGCCGACGCGGCGGTGCGGGTCGCACAGGCGTGCGTCGACTCCGGAGTTCGGCGCATCCTGTTCGTCAACGGGCACGTCGGCAATGCCGCACCACTGTGGCTGTCCTGCGACCGGTTCCGCCGGCTGCATCCGGACCGGCGCATCGGGGTCATGCAGTGGTGGGACCTGACACCCGACATCGCCCGCCGCGCCACCGAGGATGCCGTCGACTGGCATGCCAATGCCGCTGAAACCTCGCTCATGCTGGCGGTGCGCCCGGAGTTGGTGGACATCGACGCGATGGCCGGCGCCGACGATCCTGATCGCACCGCCGGTTCGGTGTTCCGCTATCCCGTTCAGCAGGTGTCCACCAACGGGGTGACCGGATACCCGTCGCGGGCATCGAAGGCGTTCGGTCTGCAGCTGTGGCGGGACGTGGTGGCCGCGGCCCGCGATGTCGTCGAACGCGCCCACGACGAGGTCCCCCCACTGGGGTGAGCGGCGACCTTACAATTCGCCGTGTGCCGACATCGGAGAGCGGGTCGCAGGTCCGTTCCATCGGGCGACCCCGCAACGATGCCGAATCGGTGAGTGCGGCCTCGCCGCGGGTCGGCATCGTCAACGCTGCGACACGGCTGTTCTCCGAAAAGGGCTACGCCCAAACCACGATGAGCGACATCGCGAGGGCCGCGGGCCTACAGCAGTCCTCGCTGTACTACTGGTTTCGCAACAAGGAACAGCTGCTGGGCGAGACACTGCTGGTGAACCGGGCGCCGCTGAAGTTCATCTCCGAGGTGGGCGCCGGTTCGGGCTCGCCGGCGGTGAAGTTGTACCGGTTGCTGCGGTTCGACACCCTGCAGCTGGCGTTGTCGCCGATCGACTTCAACGAGATCCAGCGCATCGCCCACAACCAGCGCACCGAGTTCCACCAGTTCTGGACGGATTACGAGCGACTGAAGAACTGGGTTGCCGACCTGATCGGCGCCGGCATCGCCGAAGGCAAGTTCATCGACTGCGATCAGCAGGAGACTGCGGGTCTGCTGTTGAACTTCGACGAGGGAGCGCAGAAACGCACCCGGCTGCACACCGACGTGGGTGACCGGGGGGCCGAGGCGATCAGGGTCGCCGAGCAGGTCGCCGTCATCGCCGTGCGCGGCCTGCTGAAGCGCCCGAGTGAGATCGCGCGAATCAGCAGTCAGGCCGCACAGTTCGACGATGCCGCGATGGCGCTCCGGGCTCGCCAGGAGTCCTGAGCCGCATCATCATTCCCGGCCGGCCGACACCCAGGTGAGGTCGGTGAACCGGTCACCGGTGACAGCGGCGGCGGCCGTATCCAGTGCTGCCAGGTGCTCACCGGTCAGCTCGACCGACAGCGAGGCCGCGTTCTCGTCGACCCGAGCGGCCCGCCGGGTTCCCGGAATCGGCACCGACGCCACACCGAGTGTCCGGGCACGCTGCCGAAGCCAGGCCAGCGCCACCTGCGCAGGCGTGCCGCCGAGTTCCTCGGCAACCGCGGAAACCGCTTGCACCACAGCAAGGTTGGCGTCCAGAGCGCCTTCGGCGAAGCGCGGCATGGTACGGCGGAAGTCCCACTCGGAGGAGAAGTCGCCCGTTGATCGGATCGCACCGGCCAGGAAGCCGCGCCCCAGCGGTGAGTACGGCACGAACCCCACGCCGAGTTCCACGGCCGCCGGTACGACATTGCGTTCCACGTCGCGACTCCACAGCGACCACTCACTCTGAACCGCGGCGATCGGGTGCACCGCGACGGCGGCGCGCAGTTCGTCGGCGGTGACCTCCGACAGGCCGAGGTGGCGCACCTTGCCCGCGCTGACCAATTCGGCCATCGCACCCACGGTCTCCTCGATCGGCACCGAGAGGTCACGGCGGTGCATGTAGTACAGGTCGACCACATCGGTGCCCAGACGCGTAAGACTGTCTTCGAGGCACTGCCGCACGTAGTCGGCGCCACCGAAGGCGCGCAGCGTGCCGGTGGTGGGATCGCCGCCGATGCCGAATTTCGTGGCCAGCGTGACCTCCTCACGGCGATCAGCGAGCAGTCGCCCGATCAGCTGCTCGTTGGCGCCCAGGCCGTAGACGTTGGCGGTGTCGATGAAGCTGACACCGACGTCGACGCAGTGGTGCAGCGTCGCCAGCGACTCGGTGTCGTCCACCTCGCCGTAGACCGGGGTCAGCGCCATCGCGCCGAAGCCGATCGCGCTGACCGTCAAACCATCGCCCAGCTGCGTCGCGGGAAGTGCGCCCATCGTCAAGCCTCCTGGTAGTCGTCTCGATCACTACCCAACACGTGCGGTTTGCATCCGCTGCGCCCGGCTACGCCCTAACCTGGTGTGAGGTCGATCACAAAGGAGTGACGATGCGCATCGCGGACATCTTGCGGAGCAAAGGCTCGGCGGTGGCGACTGTCACCGAGACGACCACAGTCAAGGGCCTGCTGACCGAACTGGCCGCCCACAACATCGGCGCCATGGTGGTCGTCGGCCCCGACGGAGTGCTGGGCATCGTCTCGGAACGTGATGTGGTGCGCACCCTGCTCGAGCACGGACCCGACCTGTTGCACCGCCGGGTCGGCGACATCATGAGCAGCGTGCTGGTGACCTGCACGCCCGAAGACCACATCGACGATCTGAGCGCCCTGATGACCAACAACCGGGTGCGGCACGTCCCAGTCCTGCACGACGGTCGCCTCGTTGGCATCGTCAGCATCGGCGACGTGGTGAAGAACCGGATGGAGGAACTGCAGGCCGAGCACGAGCAACTGCAGGCCTACATCACCCAAGGCGGTTAGCCCGCTGCCCGGGCTTGCTCGTCCACACCCTCGCCCACACCGTTGAGCAGGTCGTTGCCCGCGAACGCCCCGCGGTAGGCCGCGGCCGGGTGGGTGTCGGGCAGCCGGTCGCCGCGACCCAGGAGTTTGTGGCGCAACGTTCCGGACTTGTCGGTGGCGATCAGTCCACGCTCCCGCAGAACCGGGAAGAGCCGGTCGGCGATCTCCTGAAAAGAGCCCGGCACGGTGGCGTGGTAGACGTTGATCCCGTCCACGCCGGCCTCCCGCCATTCCTCGAGGTAGTCGGCGATCTCCTCGGCCGTGCCGACGACCCGGTTGGCTCCTTCGAGCGCCCAGGCCATATCGCGGATGGTCGGCGCGTCATTGCCGGAGATCTCCGATGCCCAGCGGATGAAGCTCTTGATGCCGGTGAACTCGCCGAGCTCGCTGATCGGGGTGTCCAGTGGGAGCCTGCCGGCGTCGATTCCGGCATCGCCGAGGGCGTGCAGCGCCACACCCTCCAGATCGAGGTAGCGCTTGATCTCGTCGTTTCGTCGAACCGCGTCGGCATGGCTGTCACCGATCACGAATGACAGCCCCTGGGCGAAGGTGATGTCCGAGGGATCGCGGCCGTTCTGGGCCGCAAGTGCCCGGGTTTCGCTGGTCAGCCCGTACGCGGCTTCGGGGGTGGGGCTGCTGATGTACACCCCTTCGGCGTTTCGGGCCGAGAAGAGCTGACCGGCCGGCGACGAACCGGCCTGGAACAGCACCGGGGTGCGCTGAGGTGACGGCGAGACGAAGTGCGGGCCCTCAACCTGGTAGCGATTGCCGACGTGGTTGATCTTGTGGATCTTCGAGGGGTCGGAATGGACACCGCGCTCTTTGTCCTGAACCAGACCGTCGTCGTCCCAGGAGCCCTCCCACAACTTGTACGTGACGTCGACGTACTCGTAGGCCCATTCGTAGCGCTGGTCGTGTTGGAGTGTGCCTTCGTGGCCGAAGCTGCGAAACATGTTGTCGTTGAAGCTCGTCACGATGTTCCACCCGAGCCGCCCGCCCGTGTAGTGGTCTAGCGAAGACATCCGGCGGGCGAAGTTGAACGGGTGGTCCTGGATGATCGAACTGGTGAACACGATGCCCAGGTTGTCGGTGGCAGCGGCGAGTGCCGAGGCCAGCACCGAGGGATCGTTGACCGGAATCTGAATTCCGCCTTCGACCGACTTGCGCCAGTTGCCGTTCCACGGTGCCCGCAGTCCGAATACGTCGGCGAAGAACAACAGGTCATAGCCCGCCTTGTCGACCTGGGTCGCCAGCGAGGTCCAGTGCCGCAGCGAGTTGAACTTGTGGTTCTCGGCCTCCGGCGAGCGCCAAAGTCCATGCAGCACATGGGATGCGGTATTCATCACGAACGCCGAGAAATACAGGGGACGCTTCGTCATTGCGGCGCAGTCTCGGTAACCGGGCCCAGGGTGTCCCGGATCAGCCGGTTGTCGGTGGTCTGCAGGAACTCTGCGATCTCTGGGTCCTTGAAGGTCGCGATGAGCTTCTGCACGTTGGGATCGTTCAGGTGCTTGTCGCTGACCACCAGGCCGCCCTCGCTGCCCTTGGGTGCGGGTTCGCGGGCCAGGATCTGGCTTTCGGTCAGACCGGCGGCGTACACGTCGGAGATGTGCACGACGACGGCGTCGACATCGGCCAGGCTTCGGGCCAACTGGCCGATCGGAACCTGGATGAATTGGTAGTTCTTCGGGTTGGTCGCGATATCGGACAACTGCGGCAATCCGGCGACAGTGTCTTTGCCCGGCTTGAGCGTGATCTGCTTGTCGTACGCGAGGTCCAGTAGTGCGATGGCCTGTCCGGCGGGGTCGTCGCGCAGCGCGATCTTGGCCCCGTTGGGCACCTGATCCCAGCTGCGGTACTTGTCGGAATACGTGGCCTGGTCCCAGGTGAAGGTGGGGGCGGCCAGCGTCAGCTTGAATCCGTTGGCGGCGATGGCGTCGTTGAGGAACGGCTGATGCTCGAAGAAGTTGCCGGCGACCGTGCCGGCGTCCACCGCGCGGTTGATCTCGATGAGGTTGTCGATCTTGACCGGTTCGATCGTGATCCCATGCGACGGAGCGATATTGGTGGCGATGTACCGCAGCAGTTGTTCGGCGGCGATGTCGGTGCTCCAGGTGGCCACCGGCAACGTCGTCCCGAACGGCTTGTCGCGGTGGGAGAACTTCGCGTAGGTCACACCTCCCGCGACAGCCACCACGATTGCGGCGGCCAGGGCGATCCACGGCCAGCGCTTCTTCTTCTTGATCTCGATGTCGACGTTGTTGCCGACCGGAGAGCCGATCTGTTCGGTCACGAGGTTCCTTTCAACGGGTGAGGGCTTTGACGACGCGGTCGCCGACGAACTGGACCGCTTGGATGGTCACGATCAAGGAGACCGCGGTGGCGATCATGATGTTGTGGTCGAAACGGTTGTAGCCGTAGGTGATTGCCAAGTTTCCGATGCCGCCCGCGCCGATCGACCCGGCGATCGCGGAGTAGTCGATCATGGCGATCGTGTTGACCGTCAGCGCACCGGCCAGTGCCGGAAGTGCTTCTGACAGCTGGACGGTGCGGATGACCTGCAGTTGGTTGCCGCCCGACACCTTGCCCATGTCGGTGACGTCGGATCGGACGTCCCGCAGCGCGTTCTGGACGAGCCGGGCGAAGAACGGCACCCCTGCCGTCGTCATCGGCACGATGGCTGCCGGTATGCCGATCGTGGTTCCGACCAGGAAGCGGGTCACCGGGATGATCGCGGCCATCAGGATCAGGAAGGGCAGGGAGCGGCCGATGTTGACGATGGTGTTGAGCACGCCGAATACCTTCGGGTCGGGAAAGAGCCCGAAGTCGGAGGTGTTGTGCAACGTGATGCCGAGCGGAATGCCGATCAGGATGACGAGCACCATGGTGATCCCGACCATCAGCCAGGTCTGCCCGTAGGCGGGCAGCAACAGGTCGGGCACCTTGTCCCAGGGCGTGCTGAAGTCCTTCTGCGCCAAGTAGTCCAGGTGACTCACGCCGCCCGTCCTCCCGCCTCGGCCGTCGTCGCACGGACATGCAGGCCATGGCGAGTCAGGTGCTCGGCGAACCCGGGCGGCGTGACGGGGGAGAGTGCCAGGACAGCGCGGCCGACGGCGACCCCGCGGATCGCCTCGACACTGGCCGACAGCACGTTCACCTGGGTTGCGGCGATGCCCGGGATCGTCGAGATGGAGGTGAGCCAATCCAGTGGCACGTTGCGGGAGGCGTAGGACACCTCCCAGATGTCGCCGGGACCGTCCAGTGCGACGCTGGGCCGGTCCGGGAGCAGTTCGTGAGCCAGCGCAGAGGCGGGATCCAGGATGATGTCCTCGACCCGGCCGCTCTCGATGATCCGGCCGCCGTCGATGCGGGCCACCGAGTCGGCGATCTCCCGGACCACCTCCATCTCGTGCGTGATAAGGATGATCGACAGGCCGTACTCGTCGCGAAGGTGGCTCAGCAGCGCCAGGATCGACTTCGTGGTCGCCGGGTCCAGCCCGGACGTCGCCTCGTCGGACAACAGATTCGACGGCCCGAGGGCCAGCGCACGGGCGATCCCGACGCGTTGCTTCTGGCCACCCGACAACTGAGCCGGGAGATAGTCACTGCGGTCGGACAGGCCGACGCGGTCGAGTAGCTCTGCGACGCGCTTGTCGGTGGAAGCCGAAGTGGCCCCGAGGTATTCAAGGGGCAACGCGACGTTCTGGGCGACGGTACGGCGGCGAAGCAGCGGTGCGGTCTGGAAGATCACGCCGACGCCGCGGCGGGCCGCGAGCAGTTCCTCGCCGTCGAGTCGGGTGAAGTCCTTACCGTCCACTCGTACGGTGCCGCTGCTGGGCTTCTCCAGGAAGCTCACACATCGCGACAGGGTGCTCTTCCCGGCTCCGCTGGGGCCGACCACGGCCAGAATTTCACCCTTGCCGACCGACAGGGAGATGTCGTCGAGCACGGTCCGGTCGCCGAACCGCTTGGTGAGGTTTTCGATCTCGATCACGGCAGCTCTCTGGGCTGGATGAGAATCTCAAGAGGTGGGCGTGCGACAGCACTGTCATGCGCCTCGGGAATGAACTCACCGTATGGGCGGCCGTCCGGGCAGGACAGGCAACGGATCGTTGTGATCGAAACTGGCCGGGCACATGCAATCACGCTGGTTTGAAAGATGGCCTGGCCACACGGGTTCCTCAGATACTGAGGGGTGGGGTTGCTGTCACTCGAAGATGCTGGAGCGCAAAGGAATTGATGAACGTTCATCTGATGTGGGTGTGACTGGCCAGCTGAAGTTTCACTGGTATCTGCCGACCCACGGCGACACGACCACCATTGCCGACAACCAAACCGACTTTCACCTGCGGGCCCAGTCCCATCTGCTGCCGACGCTGGAGAACCTCACCAAGCTGGTCCGCACCGCCGAACAGTTCGGCTTCGAGGCCGCGCTGACTCCCACCGGTTCGGCATGCGAGGACTCCTGGCTCGCCACCGCGGCGCTGGCACAGCACAGCGAGAAGCTGAAATTTCTGGTGGCGTTCCGGCCCGGGGTGCTCTCGCCGACCCTGGCCGCCCAGGAGGTCAGCACCTACCAGCGGTTCACCGGCAACCGGCTGGCACTCAACATCGTCACCGGTGGGGAAGACCTCGAGATGCGCCGCTACGGCGATCATCTGGACAAGGCGGCCCGTTACCGGCGGACCGGGGAGTTCTTGTCGATCCTGCGCGGCGTCTGGCGCGGTGGCGAGTTCTCCTTTCGCGGCGAGTTCTATCAGGTGGAGAAGGCCCGGGTCGCCTACCCGGTCCCCGTGGAGCCGGCCATCTATTTCGGCGGCTCGTCACCGGAGGCCATCGAGGTGGCTGCCGAGCATGCCGACGTCTACCTCACCTGGGGTGAGACACCCGACCAGGTCGCCGAGAAGATCGATCAGGTCCGTACCGCCGCCGCCCGGCGGGGTCGCACTCTGCGCTACGGCCTGCGGGTGCACACCGTCGCCCGGCCGAGCCGCGACGAAGCCTGGACCCGGGCCGAGGAGCTGCTGGCCGACCTGACCGCCGAGCAGGTGCGCGCCGCTCATCAGCGCTTCCTGCACTCGGGGTCGGAAGGTCAGCGCCGCATGGCCGCCCTGACCAACGGGCAGCTTGTCGATGCGCGCAGCCTTGAGGTGCACCCCGGGTTGTGGGCCGGACCGGGTCTGGTGCGCGACGGCGCGGGTACCGCCGCGGTGGGCAGTTACGCCGACGTCGCGGCACTGTTCGAGGAGTACGCCCGCCTGGGCATCAGCGAATTCGTGCTGTCCGGCTATCCCCAGATCGACGAGATCGCCCATGTCGGCAGCGGCGTGCTGCCCGTGGTGCGGGACGCCGAACGGGCTGCCGCAGCGGTGTGAGCGCTCAGCTCCAGGAGTACTGGGCGCGCAGCCGGGTGGCGACAAGTTCGAAGGTCACCTCGTCGACGATCGCACCTTCGCGCCGGATGCCCTCCTCGGGAACGTCGAGCACCCGGTCCAGCCGCACCCAACTGGGCCGGCCTTCGTAGTCCCAGCTGCCGGCACCGATCCCGATCCAGTTCGGGTCCTCGCCGTGATGCTGGCTGGACAACATCAGCCCCAGCAGGATTTGGCGGTCGCGGCCGACTACGAGAACCGGTCGGTCCTTGCCGCGGGTGGGGTCGTCCTCGTACACCACCCAGGTCCACACGATCTCGCCCGGGTCGGCACGTCCGTCGAGGTCGGGGGCATAGGCCACCTTGCGGGCGCGGTGGCCGGTCGGGACGCTGTTGTTGGTCACCGGGCGGCCCGCAGTGATCGCGGCGGGCGGCTCGGGAGCCAGAGCGGTCGCGAGCAATACATCGAGACCCATCTTGAGGCCCTGTTGGATGGTCCGCTGCACCCCCTGTGGACCCTGCAGCTGACGGATGAGCTTCGGGGCCTCGTTGAACACGAGGTGCTCAGTGCCGATCAGAATCCGCTGCAACGTCTTCCACTGCGACGCCATTCTCGACAGCATAGGCGAGGAGGATGGAGCGCGATTGTGCTCGACGGCGCCGGTGTCGATACTCTTGAGCTGCCCAACGGCCCTCCGAACACCGCCCGACCAGGAGATTCCCATCAGCAGTTTCGCCGACAAGACGTTCACCGCGCCGGCACAGATTCGAAACTTCTGCATCATCGCCCACATCGATCACGGCAAGTCGACGCTGGCCGACCGGATGCTGGGCATCACCGGCGTCGTTGCTGACCGGGACATGCGCGCCCAGTACTTGGACCGGATGGACATCGAGCGCGAGCGTGGCATCACCATCAAGGCCCAGAACGTGCGGCTGCCCTGGAAGGTCGGTGACACCGACTACGTGCTGCACCTGATCGACACCCCGGGCCACGTCGACTTCACCTACGAGGTGTCGCGCGCGCTGGAGGCCTGCGAGGGCGCGGTCCTGCTGGTCGACGCCGCCCAGGGCATCGAGGCCCAGACCCTGGCCAACCTGTACCTGGCACTCGACCGCGACCTGACCATCATCCCCGTGCTGAACAAGATCGACCTGCCCGCTGCCGACCCGGACCGCTACGCCGGTGAGATCGCGCACATCATCGGCTGCGAACCCGGTGACGTTCTGCGGGTGTCGGGCAAGACCGGGGAGGGCGTCCGCGAACTGCTCGATGAAGTGGTCCGGTTGATTCCCGCCCCGACCGGCGACGCCGACGCCCCCGCCCGGGCGATGATCTTCGACTCGGTCTACGACATCTACCGCGGCGTGGTCACCTACGTGCGCGTGGTCGACGGCAAGCTGAGCCCGCGCGAAAAGATCAAGATGATGTCCACCGGCGCCACCCACGAACTGCTCGAGGTGGGCATCGTCTCTCCGGAGCCCAAGCCCACCGACGGCCTCGGCGTCGGCGAGGTGGGTTACCTGATCACCGGGGTCAAGGACGTCCGGCAGTCGAAGGTCGGCGACACCGTGACCTCGGCCCGCCACGGCGCCACCGAGGCGCTCACCGGATACCGCGAGCCGCGGCCGATGGTCTACTCGGGCCTCTACCCGGTCGACGGCTCGGACTACCCGAACCTGCGTGACGCCCTGGAGCGGTTGCAGCTCAACGACGCCGCGTTGGTGTGGGAGCCCGAGACGTCGGTGGCGCTCGGCTTCGGCTTCCGCTGCGGTTTCCTGGGCCTGTTGCACATGGAGATCACCCGCGAACGTCTCGAGCGTGAGTTCGACCTGGACCTGATCTCCACCTCGCCCAACGTGGTCTACCGGGTCGTCCAGGACGACGGCACCGAGAAGATCGTCACCAACCCGTCGGACTGGCCGGAGGGCAAGGTCCGCGAGGTCTACGAGCCGGTGGTCAAGACCACGGTGATCGCGCCGAGTGAGTTCATCGGCACCATCATGGAGCTGTGCCAGTCCCGGCGCGGCGAACTCGGTGGCATGGACTACCTGTCGCCGGAGCGCGTCGAGCTGCGCTACACGATGCCGCTGGGCGAGATCATCTTCGACTTCTTCGACTCGCTGAAGTCGCGCACCCGCGGCTACGCCAGCCTGGACTACGAGGAAGCCGGCGAGCAGGAGGCCGCGCTGGTCAAGGTCGACATCTTGTTGCAGGGTGAGGCGGTCGACGCATTCAGCGCGATCGTGCACAGGGACTCGGCGCAGGCCTACGGCAACAAGATGACCACCAAGCTCAAGGAACTCATTCCGCGCCAGCAGTTCGAGGTTCCCGTGCAGGCCGCCATCGGCGCGAAAATCATTGCCCGCGAGAACATCCGGGCCATTCGCAAAGATGTGCTCGCCAAGTGCTACGGCGGTGACATCACCCGTAAGCGCAAGCTGCTGGAGAAGCAGAAAGAGGGCAAGAAGCGGATGAAGACCATCGGCCGGGTCGAGGTTCCGCAGGAGGCGTTCGTCGCGGCGCTGTCGAGCGACGCCGCCGGTGACAAGTCGGCCGACAAGGCCAGGAAGTAGGGCACATCACTCACGACACTCGTGTCGTTCGGGGGCGATCGATACTTGGTGCCGTTCTCGGCATCGCCGTCCTGGCAGGCTGCACAGCCACCGTCGGCGGCAGCGCGGTGCGCCAGGCGCCCGGCACGGCAGCGCGCGACCTCGCCGCGGTGCTGCCCAGCACTGCCGAGGTCAGCCAGATTGCCGGAAATCCGTTGGACGACAACGGTTCTGCACCCCAGCGGGGCGGCATCGATATCCTGCCCAACGGAATTCGCGACAACGACACGGCCCGGCCGATCGACTGCCTGGGGCCGGTCTCGCCGTTCATGCGCATCGTCTACGAGAAAGGCGATGTCGTGGGCGCGGCCTGGCAGGCGTTCTCCAACTACGGCGCCGGGCAGGCGGTTTCCAGCGTCAATGCCGGGGTGGTGCGGTTCCGTTCGGACGCCGAGGCGCAGCGGATGTTCGCCGATTTCGTGACCCGCTGGAAGTCCTGCGAGGGCACGACGGTCACCACGTTCCTGCGCGACGCCGACGGCACCGAACTCTACGAGAAGATCACCGGTGTCCGGGTGAACGCCAACGTGCTGACGGCGACCATCGTCAACTCCGACAATCAGGGCGATGCCGAATTCCCCACGGAACGGGCGATCGAAGTGGCCGCCGACTGCATCGTCGACGTCGACGTCGCAGTCACTGCCGGTGGAGCCGCGCAGCAGACGCCGCGGGACCGCGCGGCGGACATCGCCGGACTGACCGCGGGAAACATCGTTCGTCCTCGTTGATCGCGGATCGCCCCGGAAGGCGCACAGGAAACCTCCGGCCGGGGGACAATGGCCGGTGTGATCCGCCCCGTTCCCGCGGTGTGTACCGCTCTTGTCATCGGTGCCCTGCTGTCCGGATGCGCCTCGACGGTGCAGGGAACCGCGATACGGGCGCAAGGCGGCGGGGTGTCCCCGGCCAACCTGCCCGAGTTGAAGGAGTCCGACCTGGGCCGGGTCCTGCTCAGCGACGGGGAGATCAACGGCATCATGGGTGCCACGGGCATCCGCGGCGGCGGGTCCACCGAGGAGATGAGCGACAACTCCGACGCGGTATCCGATCTGGACTGCCTGGGGGCCATCTACGGTGCCGAGGAGCTGGTCTACAAGGGCAGCGACTGGACCGCGGTGCGCGACGAGGTCCTGCAGGAGCCCACCGGTGACAACGAACACTGGGTGGAGCAGATCGCCGTGCTCTACCCGAACTCGGACAAAGCGCAGACGTTCCTGGAGCAGTCACGCTCGACCTGGAGCACGTGTGAGAACACCTCGATCGACATCGACCATGACGAGGTCCACTCGACATGGGACATCGGTCCGGCCGACACCGGTGGCGATGTCCTGACGCAGAGCGCCGAACAGCAGGACGCCGGGGGATGGGGTTGCCAGCACGCGATGGCCGCCGGCGCCAATCTGATCGTGGAGGCCTGGGCGTGCAGCGACTCGATCGGCGACGAGGCCAAGAGCATTGTCACCACGATGCTGCAGAACGCCGCCAAGAAGAAGTAGCCGCGTGGTTGCCGGACAGTTCAGTTCGTGGCGGGTTTAACCGATGCGCCTGCGCACCAAGGGGTTCTAACCTGCCAAGGTGTCCAGAGAAGTGCACCTGCTGGCTTTCGGTAGCACCCGCTCCGCGGGCCCGTGGCGCCATCCTGATATCGACAACAGCACGGCGGCGGTCCGTCGCGGCCTGATCGAACGTGCTCGCACCGCGGAGAAGGGTACTTTCGACGCTCTCTTCTTCCCCGACGGCCTGAACTTCGGCCCGCCGGCGACCTGGGCCTACAAGACAACTGAGGACTTCGAACCATTGACGGCCACCGCGGCACTGTCGTCGGTGACCGAGCGCATCGGCCTGGTGGTGACCGGATCGGCTACTCTCGCCCACCCGTATCACCTTGCCCGCCAGTTGCTCTCACTGGATCACCTCAGCGGCGGCCGGGCCGGATGGAACCTGGTCACCAGCTTCGCCCGCGCCGCGGCAGACAACTTCAGTGACCGCGGGGTGGTGGATCACGACGAGCGCTACGACATCGCCGACGAGGCGATCGAGGTCGTCAAGAAACTGTGGGACGGCTGGGGTGAGGAGACGATCGTCGAAGATCGCCGGAGCGGAATCTTCAACGACGTCAACGCAATCCAGGTAGCCAATCACCGCGGTCGGCACTTCCAAGTCGGTGGCCCGCTGGGTGCGGCGCGCTCGGAGCAGGGTCAGCCGGTCATCTTCCAGGCGGGCTCGTCGCCGCGGGGGCGTCAGTTCGCCGCCCGGCATGCCGAGGTGATCTTCACCGGGCAGGGCACCATCTCCCGCGGCCAGGAGTTCTACCGGCAGATCCAGGCCGAGGCCCGTCGGCAGGGTCGCGCCCAGGCGCCGCTCGTCACCCCGTCGCTGCGGGTCCTCGTCGGCTCGACAGAGGACGAGGTTCGGCGGTTGCAGCAGGCGGAGTTCGACTACTTCAGTCCCGAATACCAGGCGGGCTGGCTGCTCGAAGTGGACGTCGACGTCACCTGTGCCGATCTGGACGGGCCGGTTCCCGACTCCGCGTTCCCCGCCAGCACCGAGACCCACCAGACGGCCCTGGCCGGATATCGGGCACTGGCCGCCGACTCTGCATCGGTTCGGGAGTTCCTGTATCGCACGATCAACGGGTGGGGCGCCCGGGTGGCCGGCACCCCCGAGCAGATCGCCGACGAGATCGAGGCGTGGTTCGTCGGCCGGGCGGCCGACGGCTTCGTGCTCGCCGATTCCGGATTGCCAGGACAGTTGGCCGATTTCGTCGAACAGGTGGTGCCGGTGTTGCGCAAGCGTGGACTGTTCCGCCACGAGTACAGCGGGACGACCCTGCGTGATCACCTGGGTCTGCCGGTACCTCAGCGCCGGGTGAGGTCGGCATGAGCCGCGCACCGTTCGTGTTGTCGGCCTTCACCATGTCGACGGTGTCGCACGGAAACTTTGGCCTGTGGCGCCATCCGGCGGATCGCACCGCGCACTACACCGACCTGAACTACTGGGTGGATCTGGCCCGGCTGCTGGACACCGGGGGCTTCGATCTGCTCTTCGTCGCCGACGCCGTCGGCCAGCTCGACGTGTTCGGTGGCAGTGCGCGGGCCGCGCTGGCCCACGGGGTGCAGACCCCCGTCACCGATCCGCTGCTCGCGGTTTCCGCGATGGCCGCGGCGACCACCCGCCTCGGGTTTGGCATCACGGTCTCCACGACCTATGAGAGTCCGTACCTGCTGGCCCGCAAGTTCAGTACGCTCGATCACCTCACCGGCGGGCGCATCGGCTGGAACGTCGTCACCTCGCTGCTCGACAGCGCCGCGCGCAACATCCTCGGCCGCGAGCGTCAGATTCCGCACGACGAGCGCTATGCCATCGCCCAGGAGTTCCTGGACGTCACCTACAAGCTGTGGGAGGGATCGTGGGAGGACGGAGCGGTGGTGCGCGATGCCGCGCGCGGTGTGTTCACCGACCCCGACAAGGTTCATCCGATCGAGCACGAGGGCCGCTACTTCAGCGTCCCGGGAGCACATCTCGTCGAGCCCTCACCGCAGCGCACGCCGGTGCTCTTCCAGGCCGGCTCGTCGACGGCGGGACGCGAATTCGCCGCCCGCAACGCCGAGTTGGTGTTCCTGTCGGACCCTCGGCCCGATGTCGTCCGGTCGCGTGTCGATGACGTCCGGCGCCGGGCGGTCGAACACGGGCGTGCGCCGGACTCGGTGCGGTTGCTGACGTCGGTCGAGATCGTCGTCGACAGCACGGCACGGGCCGCGCAGGCCAAGGCTGACGAGCTGTCGCGCTACACCGATCTCGAGGGCGGGCTGGTGCTGTTGTCCGCACTGACCGGGGTGGACTGGTCGACCTATGGTGTCGACCGGCCGATCGAGGAGTTCGACACCGATGCGTGTCGCTCGATCCTGTCCACCGTCAACGACCCGGATAATCCCGCACTACGTCAGCAAATCACGTTGCGCGACTATGTCGGAAAGCTCGGCGGCTTCGGCGGTCCGCTGTTTGTGGGGGATCCGGGCACCGTTGCAGACGGCCTTGCGGACTATGCCGATCGCACCGGCATCGATGGGTTCAACGTGGCCTACCACGTCACGCCCGGCAGCTTCGCCGATGTCGCCGAGTACCTTGTGCCGGAGCTGCGGCGCCGGGGTCTGGTCGGTTCGGATTCTGGAGAAACGTTGCGCCAGAGGATTTTCCCGTCAGGATCCGCGTACCTTCCGGATAACCATCCTGGCTCGGCATACCGCAAAAGAATCTCGGCGATTCGATAACTGACGGTCCGGAAGTCTTTCCGGCACCGTAACTGTCACATCAACAATAAGTAAAACCCTTGCGTGCCAGGCGCTTGCGTGGCGTCGGTGATACACGCCGGGTTCAGAGAGGCAACATCATGTCCACATCACACATCGGACTCGGTGGCCGTCCGCTGACGGCGGCCGAATCCACCGGCTTGGAACGAGAAGCCCTGGGCCCCTGGGGCGTGTTCGCCCAGGGCCTGGCCGCGGCGGCGCCCAGCGTCGCGATCGCCTCCGTGCCGTTCTCCTTGTTCGCGTTGGCCGGCAAGGGCGCATCGTGGGCGGTGGTGATCGGTCTGGGGTTGACCGTACTGATCGCCATCACCATCAGCTTTCAGGCCAAGCGGACGGTATCGACCGGATCTTTGGGCACCTACGCGGGCAACGGTCTGGGCCCCGGATTCGCCTACGCCGCAGGATTCAGCCTGTTGATCGGTTACATCGGATTCTCCGTCACGGGCACTCTGGGCGGAGTGCTCTACCTCGATGCGTTCCTGGAGTCGATCGGTCTGGGTTCTGAGGCCAGCTGGTTCCGTCTGCTGCTGGTGGTCGTGGTGGTGGCTGTCGCCACCTACCTACCGTTGCGGGGGGTCGGCATCGCGGCGAAGTACGAGCTCATCTTCGAGGTCATCGCGATCTCGTCGATTCTGGTGATCATCGTGGCGTCCTACGTCAGCTACGGCTGGCGTTTCGACACCGAGCAGTGGAGCCTCAGCCATCTGAGTTCGGGAGCGACCATCGCGGCGGGGGTCTCCGCTGTCGGCGCCTATGCCGGGTTCGAGAGCGTCGCAGCGCTGGGCGCGGAAGCGAAGAACGCACACCAGAACATCGCCCGCTCGCTGCTGCGGGTGGTGCTGCTGATCGGTGTGCTCTACCTGTTCACCACCTATCCCCAGGTCCTGCACTTCGACGCGATCGATGGTGACAAGGCGGTGCTCCCGCAGTTGGCTGGCATCACCGGCGTGGGTTGGGTGAACCACATCGTCAGTGCGACAGTGGCTATCGCCTATATCGTCTTCGTCACGGCGGTGAGTACCGCCGCTGCGCGTGCGCTGTTCACCCTGGCTCATGAGGGAGCGCTTCCGCGCGCGTTGACCCGGGTGCACCCCAAGTACAAGACCCCGTGGGTCGGCATCGCCATCGTGAGCGCGTTGGCAGTGGTGTTCGCCGTCTTCGCCACTTTCAGCTCGGTAGGCCGGCTGGTGTTCGACGTCTACGGTGCCTACGTGGCCAACTGGGGCTTCCTGGTCAGTTATCTCTTGGTAGCTATCGCGACCCCGATCTGGCTACGAAAGATCAATGCGCTCACCACCATCCGTCTTCTGGTGTCGGTGGCCGCCACCCTCGGAATCGGCTACGTGATCTTCTCGAGCTTCTACCCGGCCCCGGAGTTCCCCTTCAACATCTTGCCGTTCGTCTTCTTCGGTCTGCTCGCGGTCGGTCTGCTCTGGTACTTCTACCTGCGCACGACCCGCCCCGAGGTGGCGGCCCGCCTGGGCACCATCCAGACGCTGTCGGCGGCCGAACAGCAGCGGCTGATCGACGAGGGCATCCTCGAGGTGCTCGCCGAGGAGGCACCCACGCAGGACGAGGCGGCTAAGCAGGACGACGACCGCGACAAGCAGGTGGTGGCGCCATGAGCGGCGGCAGATCCCGACTGTTCTTCTCCGCTATCCGTACCGGATGGCTCGCTGCCGCAACGCCTCCGCGTGAGGTGCCGCAACCGGAGAGCATCGAGCTGAGCTGGCTCAACGAAGCAACGTTGGTGGGTATCTCGGTCCCGCCGCCGAGGAGTAAGAAATGACACTGCTCGACATCTCGGTGACCGGCAGTTGGTCGGTCGACCCGGTCGCCTCCGTCGACCATCCGCTGATCGCCGACTTTCTGGCGACCACCCCCGGGCTGGGCGGCCGCAAGTTCGCCGCCGACTCCCGTGATGTGGCCGAGCAGCTGGACGGGGCCTTCCAGACGCGCGTGGTCCGGGACAGTGGCGCCCGGATCCGCGGGTATGCCGCCGTACACCACCCGCACGGCGAACAACCCGAGCTCCTAGGTGACTTCGTCTTCGACAGCGAGGTGCCCTCCGACATCGTCGACGACGTCGTCGGTCTGACGGTGCACCGCTTCGAACGCGAAGCGCCCGGCATCCCGGGGTCGTTCTTCCGCGTCATCCTCGGTGATGACCAGACCGACGTGATCGATGCCCTCAAGCGGCGGGGGGCGGTGCAGGAGGCTCAGTTCGTCGGTGTTCGCAAACCGCTGCACAACGAGGATCGGGATGCGCTGGCGCAGGCCGGCATTCCGGGCATCGCGGTGATCGGCTGGCCCGAGATCGTCAGCCGCGGTCTGGGCGAACAGGTGCGCGAGCTGCAGCACCTGACCTTCCTGGAGCACTTCGGGAACATGTCGAAGACACCCGAGGACTGGCAGCACCATATTCACAGCCGCTCATTCGCACCGGATTTCAGCAATGCCGCCCTCGACGACCGCGGCGAGGTCGTCGGCTATGTGCTGGGCTCCACGTACACCTCGGGGACAGCGCCCGGCGAGGAGCGCACTGCCCACACCGACTACATCGGAGTCCGGCCCGACCTGCGTAAGCACGGCATCGGCGAACTTCTGCTGCGCAAGATATGGCTGGCCGCGTTGCGGCGCGGTCTGACCGCCGCGTCACTGGGCACCGATATCAACAACCGCAGCAAGGCGCACCTGCTCTACCGGCGCCTCGGCTATGCCACGGTGTCGCATCAGTCGGCCTATCGCATCGATTCCACGGGGACGCAGTCATGACCGAATCCACGACCTACCTGGCGGTTCCGACGGCCTCGGATACCGGGCTGTCCTCGGTGTTCGGCCCGATCTTCGACAAGATCGCCGAGGCAAACGTCGAACGTGAACGCGACCGGGTGTTTCCCTACGAGCAGGTTCGCTGGCTCAACGACGCCGGCTTCGGAACCATCCGTATTCCGGCTGCCAACGGCGGGTTCGGTGCGTCCCTGGAGCAGACGTTCCTGCTTCTCGCGGACCTGGCCGAGGCCGACGCCAACGTCGCCCACATCTGGCGTAACCATCTGGCCTTCGTCGAGGACAGGCTCAACGCCTCGGTCACCGACGGCAACGACACCTGGATCAAACGTTTCCTCGGCGGTGAGTTCGTCGGCGGCGGATGGACCGAGGCCAACAATGTTCCACTGGCCAACCTCACCACGACCATCACCGCCGAGGACGACCACTGGCTGGTCAGTGGCGCGAAATACTATGCGACAGGCAGCCTTTACGCGGACTGGCTCGATGTCCTCGGGCGCGGCGACGACGGTGAGCTGCTGACGGCACTGGTCCGCAGCGACGACACCGGGGTCACCCTCATCGACGACTGGAAGGGTTTCGGTCAGCGCACCACCGCCAGCGGTACGGCACGCTACGACCGTGCGCGCGCCGATCGCGGGGACGTGTTCCCGGCTACTGATCGGTTCAGTTATCAGGGCCACTTCTACCAGAACGCGATGCACTCGGTGCTGACCGGAATCGCCAAAGCCGCACTGCGGGACGGATCGACGGCATTGACCGAGCGGATCAGGAACTATCCGCAGGGCCTGACGCCGGTACCGGCCGCCGACCCCCAGCTGCTTCAGGTGATCGGGGAGGTCTCGGCGGATGTGTTCGCGGCGGAATCCGCACTCGCGCGCAGCAGCCGCTCCCTGGACCGGATCGTCGAAGGCAGGATCAGCGGTGACCCCGCCGATGCCCGTCAGCGCCTGATCGACGCCGAGGTCGCCGTCGACCAGGCGCAGCTGGTCATCATCGCCGCCACGCTGTCGGCCACCACACGCGTCTTCGATGCGCTCGGCGCCTCAGCGGTGTCCGAACAGCTGGGGCTGGACCGGCATTGGCGTAACGCGCGGACCTTGGCTTCGCACAATCCGCGGGTCTACAAAGCCCGCATCCTCGGTGACTGGCTGATCAACCGTGCCGACCCGGTGGCCGATCTGGCGTCACTGGGCCGGGGTGGGCAGGGCAACTAGATCGGCCGACCTGAGCCGACGCTCTCTGGGGCAACGGTGCACACTTCCTCCTGTGACATCTGCTCAACCTGCGCCGGCCGCTCTGTCGATCACGGGCTTGCGAAAGGTCTACCGCGGGGGCTTCACTGCAGTCGACGGCCTGGACCTCGAACTGCCTGAAGGCACCATCTTCGGTCTGCTGGGACCCAACGGCGCCGGCAAGACCACGCTCATCGGATCGGTCTGCAACATCGTCAGTCCCACCGACGGGCAACTCCGGGTCTTCGGTCACGATCACACGACCCGGGCCGCGCGCCGCCTGATCGGACTGGCAGAACAGGAGATCAACCTCGACCGGTTCCTGTCGGTCCGCCAACTGCTGGTCTACCACGCCGGCTACCACGGGATCGGGCGCGTGTCGGCGCGCCGTCGCGCCGACGAGTTACTGGAGCTCTTCGAACTGGGGCACAAGAGCACCGCGCGGGCCTACGAACTCTCCGGCGGCATGCAACGCAGGTTGGTGCTGGCGCGCGCATTGATGCACCGGCCGCGGTTGCTGATCCTCGACGAGCCCACCGCCGGTGTCGATGTTGCGCTGCGCACCGAAATCTGGCGACTGACAAAGGAACTCAACGCAAGCGGCACCACCATCCTGCTCACGACCCACTATCTCGAGGAAGCCGAGACCCTCTGCGACGAGTTCGCCCTGATCGTGGCCGGCCGGATCGTCGACCGGGGCTCTGCGGCCACACTGCGCCGACGGCACCGGGCGCGGGACATCTCCGAGGTCTACCACCGGGTCATCAGCCGCGAGGGGGCCCGATGAGCAGTTCCCGAGTGGCATTCGAGCGGGCACCGTTCCTGTGGCTGGCCGAGCGGGAAATCCTGCGCTTCCTCAACATCTGGCAGTACACGATCGTCGGCCCCGTACTGTCCACCATCCTGTTCGTCATCGTGTTCGGCTCGGCCTTGGGCAACCACGTGGACGGGATCGACGGAATTCTCTACGGGCAGTTCATCGTTCCCGGGCTGTTCGCCCAGGCCATCGTCAACGTCGGGTTCTTCAACGGCACAACGAGTCTGTTCGAAGCCCGTCGTGACAAGTACATCCATGACGTGTTCGCCAGCCCACTGCGATGGTGGGAGATCAATGCGGCACTGGTGACCGGGGGGCTGGCCCGCGGCACCATCGTCGGTGCCGCCGTTCTGGCGATCGCCCTGCCGCTGACCCACATTGCCGGGGTGGCCCGCCCGCTGGTCTTCGCCATCGGCACGTTGGGGGTTCTGGTGGTCGCGGCCCAGACCGGTGTGATCGCCGGGAGCCTGGCCAAGTCGCTCGACCACGTCTATTCGATGGAGTCGATCATCCTGCTGCCCCTGGGCTTCCTGGGCGGCGTCTTCTATTCGGTGCGGCAGCTGCCGCACGTCTGGGATCTGCTGAGCCGGGTCAACCCGGTCTTCTGGCTGGTGCAGGTGGAGCGGATCGGGCTGCTCGGACACGCTGATGTCAGCGCCGGTGCCGCGCTGGCTGTGGTGTGGGCACTGGCGATCGGCCTGTCGGTGTGGTCGGCGGTGATCTTCGGGTCCGACCAGCTCAAGGCCTGACCAGTCGAGCTATCGCGTGGCGAACGCCGTCGTACGGGCGGCGAGCAGATCGGCCCACAGGTCGAACGCCTCGGCCTGGTGGGGCACCGACTGGTCCGCGGGCCCCGTGATGGCGACCAGCGCGCGGGCGATCGCGCCGAGACCGACCCCGGTCCGGTGGACGGCGGCGACCAGTTCGGCGAACGCCTCCTGTTCCGAGCAGCCCCGCAGGCCGACCAGAATGCCGGTCGCCAGATCGATGACTCGGCGCGAGGTGTCAACGTAGCGGTAGCTCATGGACTCATCGTCGCCGTGGCCGCCGTCCCGGGACAAGAGATCGATGCACGATGATCCGAGGGGGATTCCGCCGTGTCGACCTGCTTCACACCCGTGCAGTTGTCGTGAAAGCCCGTGGCGGTGTTCACCGCCGGTACCGCACAATGGCGCACGTGCTCCCCGTACTCGACCTGACGCAGGCCGACAGTAACCCGCAGGCCTTTCGGTCGCGGCTGCGCGAGGCCGCTCACGACTTCGGCTTCTTCTATCTGGTGGGCCATGGCGTCGGCGACGAGCAGGCCGCACAGGTGCTGGCGCTGGCGCGGGAGTTCTTCGCGCTGCCGGCCGAGGCCAAGGCTCAGATCAGTCAGCTGAAAAGCCCCCAGTTCCGGGGCTACTCGCGCCTCGGTGGTGAACTGACCAATGGAACGGTCGACTGGCGTGAGCAGATCGACATCGGCCCGCAACGCCCGGCGATCGACGGTGCGACCGGCTACTGGCGGCTGCAGGGCCCCAATCTGTGGCCGTCCTCGCCGCCGGGTTTCCGGGCGGCGTTCGAAGCCTGGGACGCCAGCCTCTCCGCTCTGGGGTTGCGGCTGTTGCGCCACTGGGCGGCGTCACTGGGGGCTGCCGAGGACACCTTCGATCCGGCGTTCGCCGACCGGCCCGCAACCCTGATCAAGGTGGTCCGCTACCCGGGCAGAGACGACTACCGGCAAGGCGTTGGTACGCACAAAGATTCGGGTGTGCTGACCTTGCTGCTCCTGGAACCAGGAACCACCGGCTTACAGGTCGAGCTGTCCGATGGCCAGTGGCTCGACGTCCCGCCCGTCCCCGGCGCCTTCGTCGTAAACATCGGGGAATTGCTCGAGGTCGCCACCGGCGGCTATCTACGCGCCACCCGCCACCGGGTGCTGGCGCCGCAGCCGGGCACCGACCGGGTGTCCATCCCGTACTTCGTCAACCCCGGTCTGGACGCGACCGTCCCGATCATCGCGTTGCCGCCCGACTTGGCGGCCCGTTCCCGAGGTGTCGAGGCCGACCCGAACAATCCCATCTTCAACACCTACGGCGAGAACGCCTGGAAGTCGCGGACCCGAGCGCACCCCGACGTCGCCGAACTGCACCATGGGATCAAGCCCGCGGGCCCCGCGTCGGCATATTGATTTCTTCGTGTTGATCACAACCATGGGCGCGTGGCACCCCCGACGCTAGCTTGAACAAGGTGTTCGATGTGCGCCGGCTGCGGGTTCTGCAGGAGGTTGCGCGGTGTGGCTCGCTGTCCGGCGCCGCGGTCACCCTGAACTACACGACCTCGGCAGTGTCACAACAGATCTCGGCGCTGGAGCGTGAGATCGGAGCCGCCCTGTTGGTGCGCGGCCCATCGGGCGCTCAGGTCACCGCCGCAGGCACCAGGCTGCTCGAGCACGCCGAGCGGATCCTCGATGCCATCGGTGCCGCCGAGCGTGATCTTGCCCGACTGGCCACGGCGGGGCCCGATGTCGTGCGGGTGGCGTCGTTCACCAGTGCTGCCGCGGCCATCCTGCCCCGCGCCCTGGCGCGGTTTCGCAGCCGGTATCCCGGCACCGGCGTGGCCATCGTCGATGCCGATCCGGATGACGGCGTCGCCCTGCTCGCCGCCGGGGGAGTCGACGCGGCGATCATCACCGAAGTCCCCGGCGAACGCAGTCAGTACCCGCACGTGGTCGCCGTCCCGGTGTACGACGACGAGTTCTTCGTGGTCCTGCCGTCCGATCATCGACTCAGCGCGGCAGCTGAAGTGCCGCTGCCGGCCCTGGCATCCGATCAGTGGGTGGTGAGCTCGGCGACCGGTACCTGTCCGGATACCCGGGTGTTCCACAATGCCTGTCGCCACGCCGGTTTCGCGCCTTCGGTGACATTCCGGGCGGAGGACTACGCCACCGTGCAGGGTTTGGTGGCCGCCAACTTCGGGGTGTCTCTG
Organism: Mycobacterium sp. NBC_00419; assembly: GCF_036023875.1. NCBI lineage: Bacteria > Bacillati > Actinomycetota > Actinomycetes > Mycobacteriales > Mycobacteriaceae > Mycobacterium > Mycobacterium sp. NBC_00419. The sequence continues at coordinate 810,343 of NZ_CP107931.1, read as the reverse complement.
GTGCCCTCGCTGGCAGCCGCCGGATCGCGGTCGGACGTGGCGGTGCGACGGGTCGCCGGCCGGCGTCCGGTACGCCGGATCGCGGTCGCGACCGCCGAGCCGCCAGGGCGCGGAACGGCACTGGCAGCTCTGGTCGCCCTGATCCAGGCGGTTGGTGCGCGGCTCGCCGCCGACGAGGTGTACAGCATTCCTGCACACCCGTTCAGCGTCGCTTGACACCGGCTCGCTTCCGCGATTTCACCGCCTAGCGTTCCTGGTCATCAACCCGATCGCCCAACCGCGTAGGTGGCCAATGATTTTCCCGCACAACCGATGTCCATCCCCACCCATCCGCCGCATATCTAGTCAGGAGTGAATTGCCATGACCACCGCCCAAACCTCAGCCCCGGTGTTGCACTCGGCCGACGAGGCCCTAGCGGTCGCGCGACTGCTCGCCGCCGACATCGGCACCGGTGCTGTCCAACGGGAGCTCGACGGCGTGCTTCCCGTCGAGCAACTCCGCCAGATCGGGACCTCGGGTCTGTTGGGCATCATCGTGCCTGCCGAACACGGCGGGCCCGATCTTCCGCGGTCGACCGCGGTCGAGGTGTTGCGCATCCTGTCCCGGGCTGACTCTGCGGTCGGCCAGTTGCTGCTGTCCCACTACGTGCTGTCGGCAGCGATTCGCGGGCTGGGTCAGAGTGATCCTGCGCCAAGGATTTTCGCCGACGTGCTGGCCGGTGCTCAATTGGGCAACGCCAGCGTGGAGCGCGGCACCCGCACCTCGGTGGACAGGCTCACCACGGTGCGGCGCAGGCCGGAGGGGGGATGGGTGCTCGACGGCACCAAGTACTACGCCACCGGCTCGCTCGGTGCGACCTGGATCGCTGTCGCGGCGCGCATTCCCGGCACCGATCCGGCCCACGGGGCGACGGTGTTCGTCCGGCCCGAGGATGCCGGTGTCGCACTGCATCTGGACAAGTGGTCGTCCTTCGGGCAGCGCGGCACGGCCAGTGGCGAGGTGGTCTTCGAGGGTGTAGTTGTCGACGATCAGTTCGTGATCGACGAGGGGCCCGATCCCGACCCGGTCACCTCCGAACCGTCTGTTCTCGGTGCATTCGACCAGGCGTTGCACGCGGCGGTGGACATCGGAATCGCCAGGGCGGCTTTGGAGGACGGTGCCGACTTCGTCCGCACCACGAGCCGGCCGTGGTTCGAGGCCCGGGTCGACTCCGCAGCCGACGAGCCTCACGTCATCCGGCGGTTCGGTGAACTCACGGCGCGGTTGTATGCGCTGGAGGCGTTGTTGGCTCATGGCGCCGGACTGGTCGACGACGCGCTGGCGCAGGCGGAGCTGACCAGGGATTCCGCGGCTGCAGCCTCACTGCAGGTCGCCGCGGCCAAGGCGCTGGCCCAGGAGTTTGCCGTCGAGATCTCCAGCGGAGTGTTCGAACTCGCCGGCGCCTCGGCGACTGACCGCCGCCATGCCCTGGATCGGCACTGGCGCAATGTCCGTGTGCATTCCCTGCACGACCCGGCACGGTGGAAATACGTTCACCTCGGCAATTACACGCTGCACGGCACCCGTCCGCCGCGCCTCGGCGTTCTCTTGTAAACCTTTTCCCGACAGGAGTTTTCATGACCAAGTTCTATGTCACCGGCAGTATCAACGTCCCGACCGTCGAGGATGCCTTTCGTCTCGTGGGCTCCCGCCTGCAGCCCGGCGTGAGCAGGGTTCCCGACGGGGAGCCCGGTGACCGGGCCAACTGGGTGTTCACCCAGGCGGATCATTTCCTGAACAACCCCACCCTGGACGTGGTCGGCGACCGGGCGAAGGTTCGGCCCGGCGTCGCGGTGAGCTTCGGCCCCGTCGACTACCACAGCATCGCCGCGGAGTCGTATGCGAAGTTCCGGCAGGCCCGCGAAAGCGGCGTGCTGCAGGAGGGTTCGCGGTTCCTGGTGTCGATCCCGACCCCCTTCAACGCGGTGAACTCGTTTGTCGAGTTCGACGACCGGGTCGAGGTGGCCGCCGCGTATGAACAGGCGCTGCGGCACAGTGTCGATGCCGTTCAGGACGCGATCCCACCGTCGGACCTGGCGATCCAGTGGGATCTGCCGACGGAACTGGCGACGATCGAGGGCTGGTTCGACAACCCGTACGACGGATTCGAGCCGATCTTCGCCGCCACGGCGAGGGTGGCGGACTGGGTGCACGACGACGCCGAACTGACCTTTCATCTGTGCTACGGCGACTCGAAGTTCGGTGCCTCGCCGTTCATGGGGGAGCCGCCGAACGACGAGGCCGCCGCCCGCGGCGGACGGCACATTCTGCCGCGGGACGCCTCGACGATCGTCGCGGTGTCTAACGGTCTGTCGCGCCACGTTTCGCGCCGCATTGATGCGATCCAGGCCGCGACCGTGGCCGCGTGGACCAAGCGCGCGCACTGGCAGCCGTTGGCCGACCTCGCACTGGAACCGGGCACCGAGTTCTACCTCGGCCTGCTGCATGCCGAGGATGGTGCGCAGGGCGCCGCCGCCCGCGCGGCGCTGGCGGCGGAGTTTCTTCCCGAGTTCGGCTTGTCGACCGAATGCGGTCTCGGGCGGCACTCGGCGCAGCAGCTGGAGGCGGTGCTGGTTGCCTGGCAACAGTATTCGGCCGCCCACGAACCGGCGCTGGCCGGCTGACCGGGTCGACACCAGGAGAGTCGTCATGACCGATACCGTCATTGCATCCGAGATCGAGCGAATTGCACTCGGGGACACCATCACACGCCAACCCCAGGGCAATCCCGGCGTGTTGGGGCTGCCGCTCATCATCGCCGGCGCGCTGGGCCTGGGATTCACCAACACCGGGATCATCACGGCAGGCTCGGCCGCGGTGCCGATCCTGCTGTCGGCAACCACGGTGGGCCTGTTGATCACCACGATCTGGTCGGCGGCACTGGGGCAGAACGTCAATGCCACCGTCTACGGTGTGTTCTTCGGCTTCTACGGAAGCTATTCGGTCCTGTCCCTGGGATTCACCCACGATTGGTTCGGCATCCCGGCCGACGCTGTCCAGGACACCACGGCCTTGTGGCTGGCCAGCTGGTTGCTGACCATCGGTCTGCTCACCGTGCTGACACTGCGGCTGCCGTGGACCTACCCGCTGTTGCTCGCGATCGTCGACGTCGCGCTGATCCTGCTGCTGATCGGAACGGTGACCGGCAGTGCGGTGGCGACCAGGGCGGGCGGCTGGTTCGTGTTCGCCTTCGTGGCCTTCGTCGTCTACTTCTACGTGGCAACCCTGTGGGAGGAGACCGGAGGGCGCGCGCTGCCATTGGGCCGGCCGCTGGTCAGCTGAGCTTGCGGCCGCTGAGGTAGGCGACCAACGCCAGGACCGACAGCGTCACCATGACCACGGCGAGCGGAAGAGCGGTGTGCTCGCCGCCGAGACCGACGAGCGGAGAGACGGCCGCTCCGAGTCCGAACTGCAAGGCGCCCAGCCCCGCTGAGCCGGAGCCGGCTGCCTGCGGCACCGCGGCCAGTGCCAGCGCGGTGGCGTTGCCCAGGATCAGACCCTGACAGGACACCGCCACGAAGATCGGGATGGCGATCGTCCACACGGGCGCGCCTGCGAGCACCAGGCCCAGCAGGGTCAGCGTCGCCGCCAGCGTCAGGCCGAGGCCCACGCCGAGCAGCTTTCGGCTGGAGATGCTCGCAGTCAGGCGCGCCGACAGTGCGCTCACCGCGGTGAGTCCCAGCGCATTGATGGCGAAGGCGATGCCGTACTGCGTCGGGCTGAGACCGAGCATCACCTGGTAGACGAACGGCGAGGCCGAGATGTAGGCCATCATCACCGCGAAGCCGAAGCCGAACGCCAGCGTATTGCCGATGTAGGTGCGTGAGCGCAGTTGGTGCCACGGTGAAACACCCTCGACAGCAGTCGCTTTCAGGGCGGCTCGACGTTCCTTGGGGTGCGATTCGCGCACCAGCGCGACCGTCGCGACGAACATCGCCACAGCGATACCGCCGACGACCCACAGGATTCCGCGCCATCCGACCGGGCCCACCAGCAGTCCACCGGCGAAGGGGGCGACGACCGGAGCCACGCCGCCGACGATCATCATCAGGCTGAAAGCCCGTGCCGCCGCCTTGCCGGTCGCGAGGTCGGAGATGACGGCCCGGCCGATGACCATTCCGGCCGCGCCGGTGAACCCCTGCGCGAATCGTGCCGCGACCAGAATGCCGACGGTCGGGGCCATCGCCGCCACTACGCTGGCGACCACGCACAACAGGGTGCCGGCGACCAGCGGACCGCGGCGTCCGATCCGGTCCGAGAGCGGTCCGAAGGCGAGTTGTCCGAAGGTCAGGCCGAGCAGGAATGCGGTCAACGTCAACTGGACGGCGGTGGCACTGGCATGCAGTTCGACCGTCATTTCCGGGAACGCGGGCAGGTACAGGTCGGTCGCCACCGGGGCGACGGCCGACAGCAACGCCAACACCAGAAGTAGCCATGGCGGTATCGATCCGTCGCGCTCGGCGGTGTGGGTCGGCTCGGTCACGGCGGTCGGCATATCCATCCTTGAAGCAAGTAGTTATGAAGTAATAACTATGTGATCATAATCAATTCCGGTACGATTTGTCCATGGAGAGTGAGCTAGCCGACCTCGCCGAGGTGATCCTCGTCGTCGCCCGTGAACTCCGGATGGGGATGGAACCCGACACGGTGCTGACCCCATCGGAGGCGCACGTCATGCGCTACATCGACGACCACCCGGGGGCCGCGCCCAGCGATGTCGCCAGGTTCACCGGCCTGCAGCGCAGCAACCTCAGCACCGCCCTGAAAGGGCTCGAGCGCCGCGGTTTCGTCGAACGCCGCGCCGACGCGCACGACGCCCGCGGCGTCAACCTCTTCCCGACCCCGCTGGCCGCCGACAACCTGACCCGGCTGCGTACCCGGTGGGCTCGCCAGCTGGCGGTCGCCCTCGGTGGCGACGTGCACGACGTGGCGACCGTCAAGACCCTGCTGGACCGCGCCGAGGCGCGGCTGCTGGCCGACCGCCTGGGCTGACTACATCGGCGCGTTGGCCGGCTGGAACACCCCGGTGCTGTCGGCTTCCTCCTCGGCGCGAATCACGTGCACCACGGCGTTGATCAACGCCAGGTGAGTGAACGCCTGCGGGAAGTTACCCAGGTGCCGCCCCGTTCGCGGCTCGATCTCCTCGGCATACAGATGCAGGGGGCTGGCGAAGGACAGCAGCCGCTCGCACAGATGGCGCGCCCTGCTCACCTCGCCGATCTCCACCAGCGCCGACACCAGCCAGAACGAACAGATGGTGAAGCTGCCCTCCTCGCCGGACAGCCCGTCGTCGGTCTCCTCGACGCGGTAGCGCAGCACCAGCCCGTCTTCGGTGAGCTCGTCGGCGATCGCCAGCACTGTCGCCCGAACCCTCGGATCGTCGGACGGCAGGAACCGCACCAGCGGGATCAGCAGCAGTGAGGCATCGAGGGCATCGTCGCCGTAGCGCTGGGTGAGCACCCCGCGCTTGTCCACCCCGTTGGCCAGGATGTCGGCCTTGATCTCCTCGGCGATCGCCCGCCACTGCTGGGCGTAGCTCTTCTCGCCGACGAGTTCGGCCAGCTTGGACCCGCGGTCCAGGGCCACCCAGCACATCACCTTCGACGAGGTGAAGTGCTGAGGTTCCCCGCGCACCTCCCAGATGCCCCGATCGGGTTCCTTCCAGTGCTTGATGGCCTCTTCGACCTGCTCCTTGAGCACCGGCCACAGCTGATCGGAGATCTGCTCGCGCGACTTGGCGTGCAGGTACACCGAGTCGAGCATGGTGCCCCAGATATCGTGCTGACGCTGGTTGTAGGCGCCGTTGCCGATGCGCACGGGCCGGGCGTTGTCGTATCCCGACAGGTGATTGAGTTCCTCTTCGACGAGTTCACGCTCGCCGCCCACGGCATACATCACCTGCAGGGGGTGGCGTTCGCCGTTGTTGGCGCCCGACACGTCGGCGATGAAGGAGAAGAAATCGTCGGCCTCGCGGTCCAGGCCCAGGGTGTAGAGCCCCCACAGCGCGAACGTCGAGTCACGCACCCACGCGTACCGGTAGTCCCAGTTGCGTTCCCCCTGCGGCGTCTCGGGCAACGAGGTGGTGCTGGCCGCCAGCAGGGCGCCGGTGGGCGAGTAGGTCAGTCCCTTGAGCGTGAGCGCACTGCGTTGCAGATATGAGCGCCACGGGTGGTCCGGGAAGTCGCCGATATTGATCCACTGCCGCCAGGCCTCGCTGGTCTGCCACATCTTGTCGGCGGCCTCTTCGTAGGTCTGCGGCGACGGATGCTTGGACCAGGACAGCGCGACGAAGATGTTGTCGCCTTCTTTGAGCCGCGTCCGGGCCCTGGCCTCCCGGCCTTCCAGCCCGATGCGCAGGTTGGTGGTCAACCGCAGGGTCGGGTGCGCGTCGGGGTCCTTGCGGGCCCGGGCGATGGCCTCGCCGTAGGCGTTGGCCGAGTACTCCCAGGTGGCGTTGACCCGGGCGTAGTCGAAGGACGGCTCGCAGTTCATCACCAGTTCGACGGTCCCGCTGACGCACTTCACGGTGCGCAGCAGGATGTGCTCGGCGTCCCAGTCCATCGGTGTCCGGCGATGCGTGCGTGACCGGGTGTCGATGTCATGCCAGGGACCCATGACCAGCGCGTCGCGCACGATTACCCAACCGGTGTGGGTCTGCCACGTGGTTTCCAGGATCAGGCTGCCGGGCAGGTAGCGGCGCGCGGCCGGAACCGACACACCGTAGGGCCCGAGCCGAAAATGCCCGGCCCCGCGGTCGAGGATGGCGCCGAAGACGCTGGGGGAGTCCGGCCGCGGAACGCACAGCCACTCGACGGCGCCCGCTGAGGAGATCAGGCAGGTGTTCTCGCAGTCCGACAGGAAGGCATAGTCGGCGATCGGCGGGAACGGGTTACGCAGCGGCCCTCCCGGCGTGTAGGGCACCGGGGCTGTGGCGGACAGCGGCGTGGGCGTCTGATAGGCCGGCGCGGCCGTGTCCTCGCCCGCAGGCTGGGCTTGCAGAACCATCCAGACATCATCGACCGCGCAGACGCCCGGCGTCTACTTGTAGGCCGAACCGTAACTTTGCTGCTCACGGAGATCGCAACTGGGTTTGCGGCGTCGGCATAAGGTGGTGATCGTGACCGGGATCCTGAGTTGGTGGGACGGCGTGGAGTTGTGGCTCTCCGGGCTCGGGTTCGTCCCGCAGGTGATCATCGTGATGCCGGTGGTTCTGGCGCTGGCCTACGGGATCGCGGTCACAGTGGACTTTGCGCTGGGCAACGGCATCAAAGCGCTGCACTGGATCCGTCGCGGCGACGGGCAGCACCGATGAGCGGGATGCCCCGATCACGGGTGACTCTGGCCCTAGTGGCGCTGCTGATTCTCGTCGTCCTGGTGTGGTTCTTGAACCGCTGACGCCCGAGTCGCCCTGTAACAGAACTCTGTTAAGCTTCGCGCCATGCAATCGGCGACCGGTTACGGCGAGGGCCATATCTTGGCGCTCATTGCCGTCGGTGCTCGCGCCGTTGCTGATGTTGCTTGTTGTCGCTGACACCCCTGCCCGTCTGCGGTCTGGTGTCGGTCTTGGTCACGGCAATTCGCTGATGACACAAAGACATTCCCTGCCATTCCGTTGCACGGGTTCGATCCCTTCCGATCCCGCAATGAGAAAGGCCCCCAATGAAGAGAGTCACCTCGATCCCCAGCCGCTGGCGCGCAGCGGCGGCGCTTGCCGTCACCGCGACCGTGCTCGCAGCGTGCGGCGGCGGCTCCAGTGACGTCGCAGGCGGGGACGGCGGGACCAAGGCCGACACCACGCTGACGCTGGTCGCCTACGCAGTGCCCGAACCCGGTTGGAGCAAGATCATCCCGGCCTTCGCGGCCACCCCTGAGGGCAAGGGTGTCGGCGTCACCACCTCCTACGGCGCGTCCGGTGACCAGTCACGCGCGGTGGTGGACGGCAAGCCCGCCGACATCGTCAATTTCTCCGTCGAGCCTGACGTCACCCGTCTGGTGAAAGCGAACAAGGTCGCCGCCGACTGGAACGCGGACGCGACCAAGGGCATCCCGTTCGGGTCGGTGGTGGCCATCGTCGTCCGCAAGGGCAACCCGAAGAACATCAAGAACTGGGACGACCTGCTGGCACCCGGTGTCGAGGTCGTCACCCCCAGCCCGTTGAGTTCGGGTTCGGCCAAGTGGAACCTGCTCGCGCCCTACGCGGCCAAGAGCAACGGCGGCCAGGACCCGCAGGCCGGTCTGGACTTCGTCAGCAAGCTGGTCAGCGAGCACGTCAAGACCCGCCCGGGCTCGGGCCGAGAGGCCACCGACGTGTTCCTGCAGGGCACCGGTGACGTGCTGTTGAGCTACGAGGACGAGGCCATCAACGTCGAACGTCAGGGCAAGGATGTCGAGCACATCATCCCGCCGCAGACCTTCAAGATCGAGAACCCGGTGGCTGTCGTGACCACCAGCGCCCATCAGGACAAGGCGACCGCGCTGAAGAACTTCCTGTACACCCCTGAGGGGCAGAAGATCTGGGCCGAGGCCGGCTTCCGCCCGGTCGACCCGGCGGTCGCCGCGGCCTTCGCCGCTGACTTCCCGGCGCCGTCGGAGAAGCTCTGGACGATCTCCGACCTGGGCGGCTGGAAGACGGTGGATCCGGCGCTGTTCGACAAGGAGAATGGCTCGATCACCAAGATCTACAAGCAGGCCACTGGATGACAGCAGCTGTCGAGCCGAATCCCCAGGTGGTCCGACCCGAGCTCACCGGTGGTGGCTCGGGCGGGCCGCCCGGCTTGTTGTCCCGCCGGCACGGCACAACCCGGCTGCGGGTCGGTGCCGCGTCGATCTGGCTGAGCGTCATCGTCCTGCTGCCGCTGGCGGCGATCGTCTGGCAGTCCGCCAAGGGTGGCTGGGCCGCCTTCTGGGCCGCGGTCACCTCCAACGCCGCGGTGGAATCGTTCCGGGTGACGCTGACCATCTCGATCGGTGTGACGCTGATCAACGCGGTGTTCGGCTTGCTGGTGGCCTGGGTGTTGACCCGCGACGACTTCCCCGGCAAGCGCCTGGTCGACGCGGTGATCGACCTACCGTTCGCGCTGCCCACCATCGTCGCGAGCCTGGTGATGCTGGCGCTCTACGGCCCTAACAGTCCCGTCGATCTGCAGCTGCAGCACACCAAGTGGGGTGTCGGGATCGCCCTGCTGTTCGTCACGCTGCCATTCGTGGTGCGCTCGGTTCAGCCGGTCCTGCTCGAACTCGACCGGGAAGTCGAAGAGGCAGCGGCGTCATTGGGCGCCACCAACTCCGTGATCTTCACCAGGGTGATCCTGCCCGCGCTGCTGCCGTCGTTGCTGTCCGGTGCCGGACTGGCGTTCTCCCGCGCCATCGGCGAGTTCGGTTCGGTGGTGCTCATCGGTGGCGCCGTGCCGGGTGAGACCGAGGTGTCCTCACAGTGGATTCGCACCCTGATCGAGAATGACGACCGGACCGGTGCGGCAGCGATTTCGATTGTGCTGCTGCTGATCTCGTTTGTCGTGCTCTTCATCCTTCGTACGATCGGGTCACGGGCCGCCAAACGGGAGGCCTTGGCGTCATGACTCCCTCACCGTTGGTGCGCTACCTGGCCCGCTACACGGCGCTCGCCTACATCCTGATCCTCGTGCTCGTGCCGGTCGGGCTGATCCTGTGGCGCACCTTCGCCCCCGGCTTCGGTGCGTTCTTCGGATCGATCACCACCCCGGCCGCCTTGTCGGCGTTGCAGGTGTCGCTGCTGGTGGTGGCGATCGTCGTACCGCTCAACGTCATCTTCGGCGTCCCGACCGCACTGGTGCTGGCGCGCAACAAATTCCGCGGCAAGTCCGCTCTGCAGGCGATCATCGACTTGCCGTTCGCGGTGTCGCCGGTCGTCGTCGGTGTGGCCCTGATCCTGCTGTGGGGCACCGCCGGGGTGTTCGGCTTCGTGGAGAACAGCCTCGGCTTCAAGATCATCTTTGGCTTCCCCGGCATCGTGCTCGCGAGCATCTTCGTCACCGTGCCGTTCGTGATCCGGGAAGTCGAGCCGGTGCTCCATGAACTCGGGACCGACCAGGAAGAGGCCGCCGCGACACTGGGATCGAGTTGGTGGCAGACGTTCTGGCGGATCACCCTGCCGTCGATTCGGTGGGGCCTGACCTACGGCATCGTGCTCACCGTGGCCCGGACCCTCGGCGAGTACGGCGCCGTCATCATGGTGTCGTCCAACCTGCCCGGTAAGTCCCAGACGCTGACCCTGTTGGTGTCCGACCGCTACACCCGCGGCGCCGAGTACGGCGCCTATGCCGTATCGACACTGCTGATGGCGGTGGCGGTCATCGTCCTCGTGGTTCAGGTCGTGCTCGATGCGCGGCGCACCGGAGCCACCGCCGAGTGAGCCAGACAAGATTGGAACTGTCATGACCAATGCGATCACCGTCGCCGGCGCCAACAAGCGCTACGGGGACTTCGTCGCTCTGGACAACGTCGACTTCGTGGTGCCCTCAGGGTCGCTGACGGCCCTGCTGGGTCCCAGCGGTTCGGGCAAGTCCACACTGCTGCGTGCCATCGCCGGCCTCGACCAGCCGGACACCGGCACCATCACCATCAACGGCAAAGACGTCACCAACGTGCCGCCACAGCGGCGGGGGATCGGCTTTGTATTCCAGCACTACGCCGCCTTCAAGCACCTGACCGTGCGGGACAACGTCGCGTTCGGACTCAAGATCCGCAAGAAGCCGAAGGCCGAGATCAAGGAGAAGGTGGACAACCTTCTCGAGGTCGTCGGGCTGGCGGGCTTCCAAACCCGTTACCCAAACCAGCTTTCCGGCGGCCAGCGGCAGCGGATGGCGCTGGCCCGGGCACTTGCGGTCGACCCCGAGGTGCTCCTGCTCGACGAGCCCTTCGGTGCGCTGGACGCCAAGGTCCGCGAGGATCTGCGGACCTGGCTGCGCCGCCTGCACGACGAAGTGCACGTAACGACGGTGCTGGTGACTCACGATCAGGCCGAGGCGCTCGACGTGGCCGACCGGATCGCGGTGCTCAACAAGGGCCGCATCGAGCAGGTGGGCTCACCGACCGACGTATACGACAGTCCCGCCAACGCGTTCGTCATGTCCTTCCTGGGCACCGTGTCGGCGCTGAACGGAATCCTGGTGCGCCCGCACGATATTCGGGTGGGCCGTAGCCCGGACTTGGCCATCGCGGCCGGCGATGGCACCGCGGAATCCACCGGTGTCGTACGCGCCACCATCGACCGCGTGGCCTACCTCGGCTTCGAGGTTCGGGTGGAACTGACCAGTGCCACAAACGGCGCGCCGTTCATCGCCCAGATCACCCGCGGCGATGCCGAGGCACTCGGTCTGAAGGAAGGTGACACCGTCTACGTGCGGGCCACCCGGGTGCCGCCGATAGCCGGTGAAGTGCAGGTCGCTGCAGGCTAGGCCGCGGCCCGCTGGGCCACGGCCACGTCGTACCGGTCCAGCACCGCCTGTGCGAGCAACGGGTGCGCGCCCAGCGGCGCTGCCATCACAATCCCTGCGGCACTGGCGATCTCGGCTACCCGGTCGGTGATGCGGCCCGGCGCGATGAACCACGGCGCCAGAACCACCCGGCTCGCGCCACGGTCCCGCAGAAGGTCGATCCCGTCGAGCACCGAGGGCTGCGGCCCGGTGGCGTAGGCCACCTGCACCCCGGCCCACCCTGCCCCGTCGGCCAGTGCGTCGCCCAGCGTTGCGGTGCGGGCGTTGGCCTGCGGCTGCGACGAACCGACCGCCACGACCAGCACGCCCACGTCGGGCGCGTCACCGGGGACACCGGCCTGCGCCAGGCGTTCACGCATCACCTGGACGAGGCGCGGGTCCTCACCGAGCGTGTCGGCCTGCAGCACATCGGCGCCGGCGTCGGCGATCATCTCCGGAATATCGACCCGGGCGTGGTACGCACTGGCCAACAGCAGGGGAGTGACGACAGCCGGCCCATCGGTGGTGCACAGAACGTCGCGAAGGTTCGGAGAGTTCTTCTCGCAGAACGCCACCGTCACGTCGAGCGCCGGGCGTAGCAGCCTGATCTGGTCGGCGACGGCGTGCGTGGTCGCCGCCGAACGGGGATCGGCGCTGCCGTGCGCGGTGAGAACGAGTCTCACGAAACGTGCAGTCCGCATTCGGTTTTGGCCGAGCCGAGCCAGCGTCCGCTGCGCGGGTCGGCACCCTCGACCGGCTTGGCCGTGCACGGTGCGCAGCCGATCGACGGGTAGCCCTCGTCGACGAGCGGATTCACCAGCACACCGTTGGCGTCGATGTAGGCCTGCATGTCCTCGTCGGTCCAGGCCGCCAGCGGGTTGATCTTCACCAAGCCGAAGGCCTCGTCGTAGGAGATCAGCGGTGCGTTGGCCCGGGTCGGTGACTCCACCCGGCGGATACCGGTCGCCCAGGCCGAATAGCCTTGCAGCGCCTTACGCAACGGTGTCACCTTGCGCAGCCGGCAGCACTCGTTGGGATCGCGGGCGAACAGATCCTTGCCCAGCAGCCGATCCTGCTCGGCGACGCTGTGCTCGGCGGTCACGTTCACCACGGTGATGTCGTAGACGGCTTCGGCGGCGTCGCGGGTGCCGATGGTCTCGGCGAAGTGATAGCCGGTATCCAGGAACAGCACGTCGACCCCGGGGCGCACTTTGGCGGCAAGGTCGACCAGCACGGCGTCCTGCATATTGGAGGCCACCACGTAGTTACCGGCGAAATGCTCGTCGGTCCAGGCCAGCAGTTCGGTTGCGCTGGCACCGTCCAACTCGGCGGCACCGCGCTCTGCCAATGCCCGCAGGTCGGTCTCGGTCATCTCATGCACCCCAATGGTCATCGCAAATCAGCCTCATCAGCGCGCAGCGCCCACTGGGCGAAACGCTCGCCGTCGTGTCTTTGTTTCACGAAGTTGCGCACGACCCGCTCGATGTAGTCGCCAAGCTCGCTGGAGAGCACCTTGTGCTGACGCAGCTTGCGGCCGAAGGCGCTGTCCAGGCCCAGGCTGCCGCCCAGGTGAACCTGGAACCCTTCCTCCGGTCCGTCGCCCTCGTCGACCATCTGTCCCTTGAACCCGATGTCGGCGATCTGGATGCGGGCGCACGAGTTGGGGCATCCGTTGATGTTGACGGTCACCGGCACGTCCAGCGCGGCGTTGATGTCCTCGAGGCGCTTCTCCAGGTCGGGCACCAGGCTCTGGGCGCGCACCCGCGTCTCGGCGAAGCTCAGCTTGCAGAACTCGATTCCGGTGCAGGCCATCAGGTTGCGCCGCCAGTGCGACGGCGCCGACGGCAGACCGAGCGCATCGAGACCGGCCCGCAGCTCCTCGAGCTTGTCGTCGGGGACGTCGAGGATGACCAGCTTCTGGTACGGCGTGAACCGGACCCGATCGGAGCCTGCGGCCTGCGCCAGGTCGGCGACCGCCGTCAGGATCGTGCCGGACACGCGGCCCGCGATGGGCGCCACTCCGACGGCGTTGAGACCGTTCTTAAGCCGTTGCACGCCGACGTGGTCGATCGGGCGGGCGACCGGCTCAGGTGCCGGCCCGTCGATCAGCGGCCGCTTGAGGTATTCGGTCTCGAGGACTTCCCTGAATTTCTCAATACCCCAGTCCTTGATCAGGAACTTCAGCCTGGCCTTCGCGCGCAGCCGTCGGTAGCCGTAGTCGCGGAACACGCTGACCACCGCTTCCCAGACATCGGGCACCTCGTCGAGGGGAACCCAGGCGCCCACTCGCTGGCCCAGCATCGGGTTGGTCGACAGGCCGCCGCCGACCCACAGATCGAAACCGGGGCCGTGGTCGGGGTGGTTGACCCCGATGAACGCCACGTCATTGACCTCGTGCACCACGTCCTGCAGACCACTGATGGCCGTCTTGAACTTGCGCGGGAGGTTGGAGTACTCCTTCTTGCCGACGTAGCGGCGGACGATCTCGTCGATCGCGGGAGTGCCGTCGAGAACCTCGTCGAGGGATTCGCCGGCCAGCGGCGACCCGAGCACCACACGTGGGCAGTCGCCGCAGGCCTCGGTGGTCTGCAGCCCGACCTCGTCGAGCCGGCGCCAGATCTCCGGCATGTCCTCGACGCGGATCCAGTGGTACTGCACGTTCTCGCGGTCGCTGATGTCGGCGGTGTCGCGGCCGAACTCGGTCGAGATCCCACCGAGCGTGCGCAGCGCTGCGGTGGTCAGTGCGCCGCCGTCGCTGCGCACCCGCAGCATGAAGAACTCGTCCTCGAGCATGTCGGTGTTCTCGTCACCGGTCCAGGTGCCGTCATAGCCGGGTTTGCGCTGGGTGTAGAGGCCCCACCAGCGGAAGCGGCCGCGCAGGTCACCCTTGTCGATGCTGTCGAAGCCCTGCTTGGCATAGATGTTCTCGATGCGCTCCCGCACATTGAGCGGGTTGTCATCCTTCTTGCTCTGCTCGTTGGCGTTGAGCGGTTCCCGGTAGCCGAGGGCCCACTGGCCTTCGCCTTTAGGACGCTTGGCAGGTCGGTCCGCTTTGGTCGGCTGGGTCATGAATCGATGCTCCTGGAGTCAAGGAGCCGGCGTTGGGAGTGCGCTGATCACCGGTGAGCTGTTCCGGCGGCGCAGATCCGTCGGCCAGCTGAAGTACAGGTGGGCGGTTCTACGGCGTCAAGCCAGACAACAACAGGTACAGACGCGCTTGAAATCAACATGCCGCCGAGCCACCAGCACACCGTTGCGCAGTGTCTGAGGGGCAGCCATGCCGGCCATTCTGCCACGAACACGCGCGATCCCCCCAACCGGGCCAGATTTGTGCTCGCGGTGAGTAAAACTAGGGTCTGCGACACTGGCAGCATGTCGGTTCGCCCCGTTCCGGCCGCTGCGCCCGAGCTCACCATCGCCCAGGGCACGGCGTTCGGCATCTACGTTCACGTGCCCTTTTGTGCCAGCCGCTGCGGGTATTGCGACTTCAACACCTACACCCCCGGGGAACTCGGCGGTGCCACGCCGGAGGGCTGGCTCATCGCCGCCCGGGCCGAACTCGCCATGGCCGCCGACATGCTCGGCGACGTGACAATCGACACCGTCTTCGTCGGGGGTGGCACGCCGTCCCTGCTGGGCGGCGCCGGCCTGACGGCGGTACTGGACGCGATCCGGGCCCACTTCTCGCTGGCCGCCGACGCCGAGGTCACCACCGAGGCGAACCCCGAGTCGACCTCGGCGGCGTTCTTCGACCAGATCCGCAATGCCGGCTACACGCGGGTGTCGCTGGGCATGCAGTCCGCGGTGCCCCGCGTTTTGGCGACGCTGGACCGGACCCACTCCCCGGGGCGCGCGCTGCAGGCGGCGGCGCAGGCGCGGGCGGCCGGTTTCGAGCACCTCAACCTCGATCTGATCTACGGCACGCCGGGGGAGTCCGACGACGACCTGCGCGAGTCGGTCGACGCGGTGCTCGCCGCCGACGTTGACCATGTGTCGGCCTATGCACTGGTGGTGGAGGAGGGGACCGCGCTGGCCCGGCGGGTTCGGCGCGGCGAGGTGGCCCGGCCCGACGACGACGTGCTGGCGCAGCGCTACGAACTCCTCGACGCGTGGCTGTCGGCGGCGGGCTTCGACTGGTACGAGGTATCCAACTGGAGCAAGCCCGGCGGTGAGTGCCTGCACAACCTCGGCTACTGGAACGGCGGCCAGTGGTGGGGTGTGGGCCCAGGGGCGCACGGTTTTGTCGGCGATACCCGGTGGTGGAATGTCAAGCATCCCAATGCTTACGCGGAGCTGCTCGGCGAAAAGCGAATGCCGGTAGCCGATTTCGAGCTCCTCGATGCCCACGATCGCCACGTCGAGGATGTGCTGTTGGGTATTCGATTACGCAGCGGCTTGCCGCTCGACGTTCTCACCGACTCCGAGCAGGCACGGGCACGGCAAGCGGTGGCCGAAGGCCTGCTGACGGCCGGCGCCGACCGGCTGATCCTGACCCCACGGGGCAGGCTGCTGGCCGATGCCGTGGTGCGCGACGTGCTCGACGACTAGTACTGGCCGTTGGGTCCGGCGTCCATGTCGTAGACCCGCGCATGCAGCACCGTGCGGTTACGCAGGGCGGCACGCACCGCCCGGTGCAGGCCGTCTTCGAGGTACACCACGCCGTGCCACTTGACCGCATGCGGGAACAGGTCGCCATAGAACGTCGAGTCCTCCGACAGCAACCGATCCAGCGCCAGCACGGTGGTGGTCGTCACGAGCTCGTCCAGGCGGATCTGTCGTGGCGGAATCTGCGACCAGTCGCGGTAGGTCAAACCATGGTCCGGGTACGGCTTACCTTCGCGGACACCCTTGAAGATCATCGACGCGCCATCCCCGTCGCAACCCCCAGGCCTGGCGTCACCATCTGAGCAAGGCTAGTCGCTGCCCGACGGAATGCCAGCGCTGGGCGAACTTCGATGCGCTGGTGACCGACCTGTGACGCCCTGAGACGCGGGATGGCACTCTCCGGGCTTGGGTGCTAATTGTGCAGATGATGCCCCTAAAATGGAGACGACTTGGAGGTGTACCAGATGGGAAGTGCTGACGACCGTCGCTTTGAGGTGCTTCGTGCCATCGTCGCCGACTTCGTCGCGACCCAGGAGCCGATCGGCTCCAAGGCCCTCGTCGACCGCCACAACCTCGGCGTGTCCAGTGCCACGGTGCGCAACGACATGGCCGTGCTGGAAGCCGAGGGCTACATCGCCCAGCCGCACACCAGCTCCGGCCGGGTGCCCACGGAGAAGGGCTATCGGGAGTTCGTCAACCGGCTCGACCAGGTCAAGCCGTTGTCGTCGTCGGAGCGGCGCGCGATCCTGCAGTTCCTGGAGACCGGGGTCGACCTCGACGACGTGCTGCGCCGCGCGGTGAAGCTGCTGGCCCAGCTGACCCGGCAGGTGGCGATCGTGCAGTACCCGACGCTGTCCAGCTCGACGGTCCGCCGCCTCGAGATCGTCTCCCTGACCCCGGCCCGACTGCTGATGGTTGTCATCACCGACTCGGGCCGAGTCGACCAGCGCATCGTCGAACTCGGTGACGCCATCGACGACCATCAGCTTGCGCAGCTGCGGGAACTTCTGGGCCAGGCGCTCGACGGCAAGCGACTCGGGGCGGCCTCGGTGGCAGTGGCCGACCTGGCGGCCCGGCTCGACGGGTCCGGCGGCCTGGGCGACGCGGTGGGCCGGTCGGCGACGGTGCTCCTGGAGTCGTTGGTCGAGCACAACGAGGAGCGGCTGTTGATGGGCGGCACCGCGAACCTGACCCGCAACACCGCTGATTTCGGCGGGTCGCTGCGGACGGTGCTTGAAGCGCTCGAGGAGCAGGTGGTGGTTCTTCGGCTGCTCGCCGCCCAGCAGGAGGCGGGTAAAGTCACGGTGCGTATCGGTCACGAAACCGAGGCCGAGCAGATGGTCGGTACCTCGGTGGTGACCACGACCTATGGCAGCTCGAACACGGTGTACGGCGGCATGGGTGTGTTGGGGCCGACGCGAATGGACTATCCGGGAACTATTGCCAACGTCGCGGCGGTTGCGACGTATATCGGCGAGGTTCTCGGCGGCCGATAGGCCCAAGCGGAGCCGGCTAACGGCGAGATTTTCGAAAGGTCAAGGGTGGCACGCGACTACTACGGCTTGCTCGGGGTGAGCACCGGCGCCAGCGATCAGGAGATCAAGCGCGCCTATCGGAAGCTGGCCCGCGAGCTGCATCCCGACGTCAACCCCGACGAAGAAGCCCAGCACAAGTTCAAAGAGATCAGCGCCGCCTACGAGGTGCTGTCCGATCCCGAGAAGCGGCGCATCGTCGACCTCGGCGGCGATCCGCTCGAGAACGGCGCGGCGGCCAACGGCTTCAGCGGCTTCGGCGGGCTCGGCGACGTGTTCGAGGCGTTCTTCGGCGGTGGCACCGGATCGCGTGGTCCGGTCGGCCGGGTGCGGCCCGGCTCGGATTCGCTGCTGCGGATGCGACTGGATCTGTCCGAGTGCGCGACCGGGGTGACCAAACAGGTCACCGTCGACACCGCGGTCCTCTGCGACATCTGCCAGGGCAAGGGCACCCACGGCAATTCGACCCCGGTCACCTGTGACGTCTGTGGTGGGCGCGGTGAGGTGCAGACCGTTCAGCGATCGCTGCTGGGCCAGGTCATGACGTCACGCCCGTGCCCGCAGTGCCGCGGTGTGGGTGAGGTCATCCCGGATCCCTGCCATCGGTGCGGGGGCGACGGACGGGTGCGGGCCCGCCGCGACATCAGCGTGAAGATCCCGGCCGGCGTCGGCGACGGCATGCGGGTGCGGCTGGCCGCCCAGGGTGAGGTCGGACCCGGCGGCGGTCCTGCAGGCGATCTCTATGTCGAGGTCCACGAGCAGCCGCACGACATCTTCGTGCGCGACGGTGACGACCTGCACTGCACCGTGTCGGTGCCGATGGCCGATGCGGCGCTGGGCACCACGGTCACCGTCGACGCGATCCTCGACGGGCTGACCGAGATCACGATCCCGCCCGGTACCCAGCCCGGTTCGGTGACCACGTTGCGTGGCCGCGGTATGCCGCACCTTCGTTCCGGTGTCCGCGGCGATCTGCACGCGCACATCGAGGTCAGCATCCCGACCAAGCTGGACGCCCGTACTAAGGAGTTGCTGACCGAGGTCAAGACCCGCAGCCTCGAAGAGGCCGCGGTCCGTTCCGCACACGCGCAGACCGCCAACGCCGGTGGGCTGTTCAGCCGGCTGCGGGAAACCTTCAGCGGCCGCTGACGCGTTGGCCGACACGCTGTTCTACACCGACGCCGTCCCGGCTGTCGGCGCCAGCGCCGTCGTCGAGGGCGACGAGGGCTTCCACGCCGCCACCGTGCGCCGCATCCGGCCCGGGGAAGTGCTCGTGCTCTCCGACGGGGCGGGCGAGATGGCCCGCTGCGAGGTCGAATCGGCGACCAAGCGCGGCCTGACGGCCACGGTGCTCCAGCGGTGGTCCGCGGCGCGAGCGGTCCCCGAGGTGACCATCGTGCAGGCCATCCCCAAGTCCGAGCGGTCGGAGCTGGCGGTCGAACTGGCCACCGAGGCCGGTGCGGATGCCTTCATCGCCTGGCAGGCCGCCCGCTGCGTGGCCCGCTGGGACGGCGAGCGCGCCGACAAGGGTTTGCGGCGCTGGCGTGCGGTGGCCCGCTCGGCTGCCCGACAGTCCCGCCGGGCGTGGATCCCTGAGGTCAGCGGACCGGTCGCCACGGCAGCGTTGGCCACCCTGGTCGCCGACCGGGTCGCCGCCGGTGCGGTGGTACTCGCCCTGCACGAGTCCGCCGACGTGCCACTGGCCGAAATTCCTGTCGCCCAAGCAGATTCGATCATGATGATGATCGGACCGGAGGGCGGCATCAGCGACACCGAGCTCACCGACCTCACGGCTGCGGGTGCCCGCACGGTCCGGCTGGGTCCGACGGTGCTGCGGACCTCGACGGCCGCGGCGGTGGCTCTCGGAGCCCTCGGCGTGCTCACACCGCGCTGGGCGGCACCGTCGTCATGACCGGTCACAACTCGGCGGGCGCGCTCCCCAACCGGGCATAGATCGATGCCGCTTCGGCCCGGTTGGTCGCGTGCAACTTACGCAGCACTCGCTTCACATGGGACTTCACCGTGCCCGGTGTGATGACGAGTTCGTCGGCGATCTGCTGGTTGGTGCGTCCGTCGGCCATCAGCCGCAGGACCTCGACCTCGCGCCGGGTCAGCATCTGATTGACCCGCGATGACATGGTGGCCAGCATCCTGCTGGCCGGGCTGCGTACCGCAGGCTCGACTTTGCGCAGTTCCAGGTCGGCGTCCTGCACGGCCTGGGCCGCCTTCTCGGCGGTGGCCAGCGCGGTGCGGACCTCGGCGTGCTGGCGCCGCATCCGCTCGACCAGGACGGTCCGCTCGAAGGCGTAGCCGAAGCCTTCGGCGAAGGCCCACACCGTGTCGCGGTCGATCTCGTCGACCGTCCGGCCGCTGTACAGCCGGTCGGCGTGCAGGAATCCGATCACCCGGCCGGTCGGCATCACCGGTGCGGCGACGTAGGACCGGGTCAGGGAGAAGTCGATGATCGGGCGGTTGACCCGGGGGTCGTTGCGGGCGTCGCGGACGATCGCCGGCGCATGTCGGCGAATCATCTGTGTTTCCAACAACATATGGTCGAGCGGCGGTGACACCGACTGGGCGAAGGCCACCATCTTCTCGGCGCCTTCGACGTCGTCGCCGAAGTACGCCGACTCCATCACCATGCGGCCGTCGTGCACCCGAAACAGCACCGCCCGGTCGAAGCCGCAACATTCGACGAGCTCACGCGGCGCGCGGTCGACGATGGCCGCAACGTCGTCCACGGCCCGCAACTTGCTCAACCCATCCTGAACCTGCAGCAGAGCCGTGGCCCGGCGCCGCGCGCCGTCCTCGATCAGCTGGCGTTCGAGCAGGGACAGGTCGAGTACGGCTTCCAGTGCCGCCAGCGCGCGCTCGTCGCCGACCGCCTCCAGTGCGTCACGAACGACGGCGGCCTGGGCGTCGACTGTTTCGGCGACCGCGGTGATCGGGTCGCTGCCGGGTTCCACGGTGCCGGCTCGGCAGGCCTCGGCGTAGCGACGCGACACCGGACTCACGGGTGCGGGCTTCGATGCCCACCCGGGGTGGTCGCCGTCGGCGAGCGCGTTGAGGGACAGAGGTTCGCTGGCAATGCTCACAGTGGGTCGATCGTCGCACCGCTTCGCCGCCGCCGGTGGCAAATCCGCCCGCACGGGGGCAGAACTGACCTCCATTGGGAGATCGACCCGCCGTAGCGGCTGCCGCGACGCTGGTGGCATGACCCTGACGACCACATCGGCACTTCACCAGCTGACCACCCCGGAGGGGGTTGCCAACCCCTATCCGCTCTTCGAGCACCTGCGCGAGGTTTCGCCCGTCGCCGGATACCAGGACTGGCCGCCCGGCACGGTGCCCGGAGCCGATGAGCCGGTGACGGCATGGGCCCTGTTCCGCTACGACCAGGTCTTCGCCGCGGCCCGCGACAGCGAGACGTTCTCTTCCCGGGATCCCATCCAGGAGGCCTCCTCGGCGCCGAGCCTGATGCTGGTCAACACCGATCCGCCCGCGCACACAGGGGAGCGCAAACTGGTCAGCCAGGCGTTCTCGCCGCGGCGCATTCGCCGGCTCGAGGGCTGGCTGACCGATCTGGTGCCGGTCCTGCTCGCCGACTTCGACGACCGCACCGGCGACGGTGACCGCGACGTGATGCAGTTTGCGGACGAGGTACCCACTCGGGCCATGGTCCGGCTCCTGGGCCTGCCCGAAGGTGACCACGTCCGGTTCAAGAACTGGGCCAACGCCTTCATGCTGTCCTCGACGATGTCACCCGAGGAGCGGATGGCCAGCAACGCCGAGATGGTGCAGGCGTTCACTGAACGGGTCATCGAACACAGTGGGCGCCTTGATCATTCGCAGGACGTCGAAGATGCCGAAGATCTGATCTCGGCGCTGCTGCGCGCCGAACTCGACGGGCAGCGGCTGACCCCCGAACAGATCGTGCGGCTCTGCGTGACGCTGGTGGTGGCGGGCAGCGAGACCACGACCTATCTGATCGGCAGCGTCCTGCACGCACTGGCGCGCGAACCAGCAGTGGCCGCCCGCCTGCGGGCCGACCGGTCGCTGGTCGGCACGTTCATCGAGGAGGTCGCACGGCTCACCGGTCCGCAACGGCTGTTCCGGATCGCCACCCGCGACGTCGAGATCGACGGGGCCAGCATCCGCAAAGGCGATTGGGTTGCGTTGTTCTTCGGATCGGCCAACCACGACCCGGCCGTGTTCGAGGATCCCGAGCGCCTGGATCTGGACCGGCCCAACATCCGCCAGCACATGGCCTTCGGGCAGGGCCTGCACTTCTGCCTGGGCGCGCCACTGGCCCGGCTGGAGGTGCTCGCGGTGGTCAACGCGGTGCTCGACCGGTACTCGACGATCGGATTGTCCGAGGAACCGGGCGAGCGACAGACCGCGAGCCTGCTCACCCACGGTTTCGTCCGGCTACCGCTGCAGCTGAGCCGATGACCGAGGAGCGCAACATCGCCAACACCAGGGCGATCTACACCGCTGTTCCCGCTGGTGACCTGGACACCGCGGTGAGCCTGCTCGATCCCGAGATCCGGATCACCTACTACGGCAGCGAGGCGATCCCGTACGCCGGCGACTACCGGGGCATGGCACGCGCGCTGGAGTTCTTCGCGACGGTGGCCGAACACATCGAGATCGTCGCCATGGAGCCCTGGCTCTTCATCCCCGACGGCGACAACCTGGCCGTCTGGGGCCAGCAGAAGTTCCTGCGGCCGTCGACCGGGCACACCTGGGAATCGGAGTTCGCCCACATCATCACGCTGCGGGATGGCAAGTGGCTGCACTTCCGGGACTTCATGAACTCGGCGCTGACCCACGAGGCGTTCACCACGACGCGGTAAACTGGGGATTCACTACGTTTGACCAGGGAACCCAGGAAGCAGGCTTCGAAGACCACGTGACGCCCCGCGAGACGACCGCTGCTCGCCCTGATGATCGCGGCCAGGTGCGCAGCAGCATGACTGTTCCGCCCGACCTCGTCGTGGGCCTGCTGGGTTCCGCTGACGAGAATCTGCGTGCGATCGAGAAGAGCCTCTCGGCCGACGTGCACGTCCGGGGCAACACCGTGTCGATGGCCGGTGAGGCCGCCGACGTGGCGCTGGCCGAGCGCGTCATCTCCGAGCTCATCGCGGTCGTCGCCGGGGGGCAGAGCCTGACCCCGGACTCGGTGCGCCGCAGTGTGGCGATGGTGTCCGGGTCGGACAACGAGTCCCCGGCCGAGGTGCTGAGCCTGGACATCCTGTCGCGACGCGGCAAGACCATCCGGCCCAAGACGCTCAACCAGAAGCGCTACGTCGACGCCATCGACGCCAACACCATCGTGTTCGGCATCGGCCCGGCCGGCACCGGCAAGACCTATCTCGCGATGGCCAAGGCGGTCAGCGCGCTTCAGACCAAGCAGGTCACCCGGATCATCCTCACCCGCCCGGCGGTGGAAGCCGGTGAGCGCCTTGGCTTTTTGCCGGGCACGCTGTACGAGAAGATCGACCCGTATCTGCGGCCGCTGTATGACGCGCTGCACGACATGATGGATCCCGACGCCATCCCGAAGCTGATGACGGCAGGTGTGATCGAGGTTGCGCCACTGGCTTTCATGCGTGGCCGGGCTCAGCCCTTGTCGACGAATGTCTTGACGCCCTCCGGTTTCCGGCCGATAGGTGAGCTGGCGGTCGGCGACTTCGTCATCGGCTCCGACGGTCAGCCAACCGAGGTGCTCGGCGTCTATCCGCAGGGCTACAAAGAGATTTATCGGGTCTTCACCCAGGACGGCTCGTCGACTCTCGCGTCGGGAGATCATCTCTGGTCGGTCTACACCGCAAGTGATCGTCGGCGTAACCGGCCTGCCCGGGTTCTCGAAACCAAGCAGATGATCGGCAATTTGCGGACCTACCACCAGCACAGGTACGAGTTGCCGCTGCTCGATGCACCCGTCGCTTTTGAATCACGACCGGTGCCGCTGGACCCATACGCATTAGGCCTTTTGCTGGGCGATGGCTGCTTCAGTAGCCGCGCCACCCCGACCTTCGCTACCACCGACCCCGAGTTGGCCCAGGCGCTGACCGATCTCATCCCCGGCGTCCAAGCGCGACGAAAGACCGAGGTCGACTACGTCCTGAACAGGATTCGGAAGCCGGGCGAAGTCATCACCATCGAGAATCCGGTCACCGGCGCGATGCGCCGACTGGGGCTCGACGGCAGGAGGTCGAACACCAAGTTCGTCCCCAACGACTATCTGCTCAACTCGATCGATGTGCGGCTAGCGGTGTTGCAGGGACTGCTGGACACCGACGGCGGTCCCGTCACTCAAGAGGGCCGCACCTGTCGGATTCAATACACGACGGTTTCTGACCGTCTGCGCGATGACGTTGCCTTCCTTGTCCGGTCGCTGGGCGGTGTCGTGTATTGCCGCACGCGAAAAGCGGAGGGCCGCAAACCCGGCCTTGCTCGTGGCAGGGAGGTCCACTACCGATCCGATGCGCACGTTATGGACATCCGATTGCCGGAGGGTCTCGCACCATTCCGCTTGCAGCGTAAGGCTGCGAAGTATGACGCGACCGGGGGCGGCCACCCCAAACGTTTCGTCCATCAGATCGAACCCGCCGGCACCGAGGAGGCCGTCTGCATCCGCGTCGCGGCGCAGGACTCGTTGTATGTCACGGAGGACTTCCTCCTCACGCATAACACCCTCAATGATGCGTTCATCATCCTCGACGAGGCGCAGAACACCACCGCCGAGCAGATGAAGATGTTCCTCACCAGGCTGGGATTCGGCTCGAAAATCGTTGTCACAGGCGATGTTACGCAGGTCGACCTGCCCGGGGGGGCAACCTCTGGTCTGCGCGCGGCTGCGGAGATCCTCGACGGGATCGACGATATCCACTTCGCGCAGCTCACCTCCGCCGATGTCGTGCGCCACCGGCTGGTCTCCGAGATCGTCGACGCCTACGCGAAAGCCGAGCAGCCGGGCATGATGAACCGGGCGCAGCGGCGCTCGCCCAGACGTTAGGCGGCGGTCGAGAACATGAGCATCGAGGTATCCAACGAATCCGGCCTCGACGTTTCCGAAGAGGAACTGATCAGTGTCGCTCGGTTCGTCATTCGCAAGATGAACGTCAACCCGGCCGCCGAGCTGTCCATGGTGCTGCTGGACACCAACGCCATGGCCGACCTGCACATGCGCTGGATGGACCTGCCCGGGCCCACCGACGTCATGAGCTTCCCGATGGACGAGCTCGAACCCGGCGGCCGGCCCGACTCGCCGGAGCCAGGTCCGGCGATGCTCGGTGACATCGTGCTGTGCCCGGAGTTCGCCGCAGGACAGGCCGAGTCGGCCGGCCACACCCTGGGTCAGGAGCTGGCGCTACTCACCGTGCACGGCGTGCTGCATCTGCTCGGCTACGACCACGCCGAACCGGACGAGGAAAAAGAGATGTTCGCCCTGCAGCGTCAGCTGCTCGAGGAGTGGGTGGCCGACCAGGTCGAGTCGTATCACTCCGAGCGCCAGAACGAGAAGGACCGGCGACTGCTCGACAAGTCACGGTATTTCGACGAACCGTGACCGGAATCGTCCCGCTGCTCGGAGCGATCGCGCTCATCGCGCTGGGTGGACTGTTCGCTGCGATCGACGCCGCCATCAGCACGGTGTCGGTGGCCCGCGTGGAGGAACTCGTGCGCGACGAGAGGCCCGGGGCGCTGCGTCTGGCCCGGGTGATGGCCGAACGGCCGCGCTACATCAACCTTGTTGTGCTGCTGCGGATCGCCTGCGAGTCGGCGGCCACCGTGCTGCTGGTGGCCTTCCTATGGGACGACCTGGGTCTGACATGGGGCTTGGTCGGCGCCGCTGCGATCATGACGGTCGCCAGCTTCGTGGTGATCGGCGTGGGACCGCGCACCATCGGCCGGCAGAACGCCTACACCATCGCCCTGTTGTCCGCGGTTCCGCTGCAAGCGATTTCGGTGCTTCTGACGCCGATCAGCCGCCTGCTGATCCTGCTCGGTAACGCCGTCACGCCTGGCCGCGGTTTCCGCAACGGGCCGTTCGCCTCGGAGATCGAACTGCGCGAGGTGGTCGACCTGGCCCAGCAGCGCGGCGTGGTGGCCGACGACGAACGGCGGATGATCCAGTCGGTGTTCGAACTCGGTGACACCCCGGCCCGCGAGGTCATGGTCCCGCGGACCGAGATGGTGTGGATCGAATCCGATAAGACCGCCGGGCAAGCCACATCGTTGGCGGTGCGCAGCGGGCACTCCCGGATTCCGGTGATCGGTGAGAACGTCGACGACGTCGTCGGCGTCGTCTACCTCAAAGACCTTGTCCAGCGCACCTATTACTCCGCCAACGGCGGACACGACACTGCCGTCTGCGATGTCATGCGCCCCGCCGTGTTCGTACCGGACTCCAAGCCGCTCGATGACCTGCTGCGCGAAATGCAGCGCGACCGCAACCACATGGCCCTGCTGGTCGACGAGTACGGCGCCATCGCCGGACTGGTCACCATCGAGGACGTCCTCGAGGAGATCGTCGGCGAGATCGCCGACGAGTACGACACCGACGAGGTGGCGCCGGTCGAGGAGTTGGAGGACAACAAGTTCCGGGTATCGGCGCGACTGCCGATCGAGGACGTCGGCGAGCTCTATGACATCGAGTTCGAAGAGGACCTCGACGTCGACACCGTGGGTGGGCTGCTCGCCCTGGAATTGGGTCGTGTTCCGCTGCCCGATGCCGAAGTGGTGTCGCACGGCCTTCGGCTGCGCGCCGAGGGCCGCCGCGACCACCGCGGCCGAGTGCGGATCGAAACCGTCCTGGTCAGCAGGACGGAACTGGAGAACGAGGTGACCGATGAGTGAGCTCGACGCGGAAGACGCCAAGCTGGTGGTGCTTGCACGAGGGGCCATGGGCCGTGCCGAAGCCCCCCAGGGAGCGGCGGTGCGCGACCTCGACGGCCGCACCTACGCCGGTGCGCCGGTCACCCTGCACGCGCTCGGGCTGACCGCCCTGCAGGCGGCAGTGGCCGCCGCGGTATCCAGTGGCGCAACGGGTGTGGAGGCCGCGGTGCTCATCGGCGGGTCCTCTGACGACGCCGGAGTCGCGGCCGTGCGCGAACTCTCGCCGGACGCGGCGGTCATCGTCACCGACCGCGCTGGGACACCACAATGAGCGAATTCCATTCCGGCTTCGTCTGTTTCGTCGGACGGCCCAACACCGGCAAGTCCACCCTGACCAACGCCCTCGTCGGCTCCAAGGTGGCGATCACCGCCGACCAGCCGCAGACCACCCGCCACACCATCCGCGGGATCGTGCACCGCGAGGACTTCCAGATCGTGCTGGTCGACACCCCGGGTCTGCACCGGCCGCGCACCCTGCTGGGCAAGCGGCTCAACGAACTGGTGCGCGCCACCTACTCCGAAGTCGACGTCATCGGCCTGTGCATCCCCGCCGACGAGCCGATCGGCCCCGGTGATCGGTGGATCTGCGAACAGATCCGGACCGTCGCGCCCAGGACCACCTTCGTCGTCATCGTCACCAAGATCGACAAGGTCACCAAAGAGAAAGTGGCCGAACAGCTCATCGCCGTATACGAGCTCGTCGGCGATACCGCCGCCGAGATCGTTCCCGTATCTGCAGCCACGGGCGAACAGGTCGACATCCTCATCGACGTCCTGGCAGCACAGCTGCCACCGGGGCCGGCGTTCTATCCCGATGGTGAACTCACCGACGAGCCCGAAGAGGTGCTCATGGCCGAGCTCATTCGCGAGGCCGCCCTCGAAGGTGTGCGCGACGAGTTGCCGCACTCGCTGGCCGTGGTCATCGAGGAGGTCGAGCGCCGGGAGGGCCGTGACGACCTCATCGACGTGCACGCCGTGCTCTATGTCGAGCGGGACAGCCAGAAGGGCATCGTGATCGGTAAGGGCGGGGCCCGCCTCAAAGAGGTCGGCACCGCCGCGCGCACGCAGATCGAGAAGCTGCTCGGCACCAAGGTGTACCTGGATCTTCGGGTCAAGATCGCCAAGAACTGGCAGCGCGATCCCAAACAGCTTGGGCGGCTAGGCTTCTAGATCCTTGACAGTCGGCGTGTTCCACCACACCGCCGGCTGTTTGTCGGCCCATCCGTTGATGGCCTCCAACTCGGCGGCCAGCGAGACCAGCAGCGGTTCGCTGTTGGCCGGGCCCATCAGCTGCACACCGATCGGCAGACCGTCGGCGGTGAAGCCGGCCGGGATACTGATCGACGGCCAGCCCAGCACGTTCCACGGGAAAGTCACCGGGCAGGCTGCGATCATCGCCCGGTCGGTGCCCGTCGGTCCGAGGTCGTCGAACATCCGCGCAGGCGGCGGCGGTTGCGCGGTGGTCGGAGCCAGCACCACGTCGACGGCGTTGAATATCGCGCCCACCCGGCGATGCAGCGCCGGTTCGCTGCGGCGAGCCCAGCGCAGCATTGACCCCGACAGAAGTTGTCCCATCCGCATATTGGCCTCGGTGCGGCGGTCGAAAGTGACGTCCTCACCGAGCCGGTCGGCCCAGTCCAGCAACCCGGCCGTCGAGCGCGGCAGGAAGCTGAGCGGCAGGCGCAGCCCGTAGTTGGGATTGCCCGCCATCACGGTGTGGCCAAGGTCCGTCAGCTGCTCACCGACGGTCTGCAGCGCGGCCCGGATCTCGGGATGCAGCTTGGCGCCGAACACGGTGAACGGAAACCGGGTGGACATCGCGACGCGCAGCGGCCCCGGGGCGACACCGACGTGGTCGGAGATCCGTACCGGCGGCGGCTGGTGCGGATCGTCGGGGACGTTGCCCGAGCAGGCGTCGAGCACCAGCGCGGCATCGGCGACGGTACGCGCCAGCACACCGTTGACGGTGATGCCGTTGAACGGCTCGCGCAGCGGCGAGGTCGAGATGCGGCCACGCTGCGGCTTGATGCCGACCAGATGTGTCCACGCCGCGGGCACCCGCACGCTGCCGGCTCCGTCTGAGCCGATGGCGGCGGCCACCAGGCCTGCGGCCACCGCGGCGGCGCTACCGCCCGAGGACCCGCCCGGGGTGTGCTTGCGTGACCACGGGTTTCGGGTGTGGCCGAAGGCCGGGCCGCTGGTGAAGGGCCACTGGCCCAGCTCACAGCAGTTGGTCTTGCCGACGATCACCGCGCCCGCGGCCCGCAGCCGGCGGACCACTTCGGCGTCCTCGGTGGCGGGGCGGATCCGCCCGGCCGCGCCGAAGGAGGTGGGCACCCCTGCGATGTCGACGTCGTCCTTGACGGCGATGGGGACACCCAGCAGGGCCGCCTGCTCACCGGCGGCCCGGCGGCGGTCGGCCTCGGCCGCCTCGGCCAGCGCACTTTCGGTGAGCACTACCCGGAAGGCATTGAGTGTCGACTGGCTGACGGTGATCGCATGCAGGGACCGCCGTACCAGTTCGGCGGAGGTCACCGCACCGCTGGCCAACTGGTACAGCTGCTCGGACACGGTCGGAAACCGTGTCGACCTGCTCGGATTCACATTCACAGACATGGCGACGTCGAGACTAACGGCGCGGGTCCCTGTCGTTGTCGCATTACGGTGCGAAACTGGCATTCATGCGGCTGTATCGGGACCGGGCGGTCGTGCTGCGCCAGCACAAGCTCGGTGAGGCCGATCGCATCGTCACCTTGCTGACCCGCGACCACGGTCTGGTCCGCGCGGTGGCTAAGGGTGTCCGGCGTACCCGCAGCAAGTTCGGTTCTCGGCTCGAGCCGTTCGCGCATATCGACGTGCAACTGCATCCCGGCCGCAACCTCGACATCGTCACCCAGGTGGTGTCCATCGACGCGTTCGCCACCGACATCGTCAGCGACTACGGCCGCTACACCTGCGCGTGTGCCGTGTTGGAGACCGCCGAGCGGCTGGCCGGTGAGGAACACGCGCCGGCTCCTGCACTGCACCGGCTGACCGTCGGGGCGTTGCGGGCGGTCGCCGACGGCGCCCATCCCCGCGAACTGGTCCTGGACGCCTACCTGTTGCGGGCCATGGGGATCGCCGGCTGGGCGCCCGCGCTGACCGAATGTGCCCGCTGCGCGGCACCGGGCCCGCATCGCGCTTTCCACATCGGCGCAGGTGGCAGCGTATGCATGCACTGCAGGCCCTCCGGGTCGACCACCCCGCCGCAGGCGGTGCTGGAACTGATGGCGGCACTGCACGACGGTGACTGGCAGGTGGCGGAGTCCTCGACGCCGTCGCATCGCAGCCATGCCAGCGGCCTGGTCGCCGCTCACCTGCAGTGGCACCTGGAACGCCAGCTTCGGACGCTGCCATTGGTGGAGCGTGTCTACCGGCAGCCCGCTACCCACGGTAAGGAGATGTTCAGGCAGGATGTGCCCCATGGCGATGAACCGGGTGACCAGCTCGTGGCGGGGGGCTGAGCGCAGGCGGAAGGAACAGTTCCCCCAGCTGCCCCCGGCGCCCGACGACTACCCGACGTTCCCCGACACCTCGAGCTGGCCGGTGATCTTCCCGGCATTGCCGCCTGCTCCCGGCGGCGGCCCGTGTCGGCCGCCGCAGCACACCTCCAAGGCGGTGCCGCCGGCGATCCCGACCGACCAGATGCCCAAGCACGTCGCTGTGGTCATGGATGGCAACGGTCGCTGGGCCACCCAGCGCGGGCTGAGCCGCACCGAGGGCCACAAGATGGGCGAGGCGGTGCTGATCGACATCACCTGCGGGGCCATCGAGATCGGCATCAAACACCTGACCGTGTACGCGTTCTCCACCGAGAACTGGCGCCGCAGCGCCGACGAGGTCCGCTTCCTGATGGGCTTCAACCGCGAGGTGGTACGCCGCCGCCGCGAGAACCTCGACATCATGGGCGTGCAGATGCGCTGGGTGGGCTCCAGGGCCCGGATGTGGCGCAGCGTCATCAAAGAATTCGACATCGCCGAGAACATGACGACCGAGAACGACGTCATCACCGTCAACTACTGCGTCAACTACGGCGGGCGGGCCGAGATCGCCGAAGCGGCAAGGCAGATCGCCCGGGACGCCGCGGCGGGCCGGATCGACCCGGAGCGTGTCAACGAGGCGATGGTCGAGCAGCATCTGCACCGTCCCGACATCCCCGATGTCGACCTGTTCATCCGGACATCGGGGGAGCAGCGGTCGAGCAACTTCATGCTGTGGCAGGCCGCGTACGCCGAATACGTCTTCCAGGACAAGCTGTGGCCGGACTACGACCGCCGCGACCTGTGGGCCGCGTGCGAGGAATACGCCGAGCGCAACCGGCGCTTCGGGCGCGCCTAGCCCGTGGCTCTCGCCGAACGCCTCGCCGAGGCACTCACTGACGTCATGCCGGTCGACGTCGAGGAGGACGGCGCGCTGACGGTGCGCCACGACGGCACGTTCGCGTCACTGCGGACGGTCACGATCGCCGAGGACATCGTGATGGTGTCGGTGACCCAGGTGCTGGCCTGGGATCTCCCGCTGACCGCTGATCTACGCAAACGTGTTGCCGCCCAAGCGCAGTCGACGATGCTGGGGACGGTGACGCTGGTCGAGCAGCCGGGCAGGCGCGGTGATGTGATGCTGCGC
Source organism: Mycobacterium sp. NBC_00419 (assembly GCF_036023875.1). Taxonomy (NCBI): domain Bacteria; kingdom Bacillati; phylum Actinomycetota; class Actinomycetes; order Mycobacteriales; family Mycobacteriaceae; genus Mycobacterium; species Mycobacterium sp. NBC_00419. The sequence goes on along the minus strand of NZ_CP107931.1, from coordinate 779,147 downwards.
TACAACTTCCCCGGCGAGGGCCTGGAGAATCAGGCGCTGAGCACGCTGGTGTTGATGGTGCTCGCGGGCGGGGTCGACGCGCGGGCAGCCCTTACCGACTAGGTTGCCGCCGCTGCGCTCAGACAGTCGGCGCAGGTGCCGAACAACTCGATGGTGTGGTTGACGTCGGAAAAGCCATGCGCCTGGGCAACTTCGGCGGCCCAGGCCTCGACCTCACGGCCGCTGACTTCCACCGTCGAACCGCAGTGCCTGCACACGAGGTGGTGGTGATGATGCGGTGCCGAGCAGCGCCGGTACATCGACTCGCCGGTATCGGTGCGCACCATGTCCACCAGGTCGGCCGACGACAATGACTGCAGCGTGCGATAGACGGTCGTCAGGCCGATGTTGTCGCCGCGGCGGCGAAGCTCGTCGTGCAGATCCTGGGCCGAGCGGAATTCCTCGACGGAATCGAGCAGGGCGATGATGGCAGCCCGCTGGCGCGTCGCGCGTACTCCGGTCCCCGCTGTGCGGGTCTGCGCCCCGGTCACGTGTGGTCCTCTCCGGAGTGGGTGATCGCGGCGACGACGATCTCGGCCAGGTGATGGTCGACGAGCCGGTACATCACTTCGCGCCCGGACCGCTCGCCGGCGACGACGCCCGCGGCCTTGAGGATTCGCAGGTGCTGGCTGACCAACGGCTGCGGCACGTCGAGGGCGTCGACGAGTTCGTGCACGCAGCGCTGGGATTCGCGCAGCTGCATCACGATGGCGATGCGCACCGGCGCGGCCAGCGCGCGCAGCAACTCACCGGCGCGATCGAGCAGGTCGGCAGGCAGGTGCGGCGACGCGTCGACATCAGTCCAATTGGAAACGGTTTTCATATAGGACCCAGAATACATGCGCAGTTGTGCATTTCAACGACGGTGCTCTGCCGCGGGGCGAACAGGGCGGCATCTGCGGGTCGCTAGGCTAAGGAACTGTTGCCCACCGACAGACAAAGGAGTGACACCCATCGTGGCGTCCGTGATCGATAGCGTCGTCAACCTCGCCAAGCGGCGAGGCCTGGTCTACCAGTCCGGCGAGATCTACGGCGGCACCAAGTCGGCGTGGGACTACGGCCCGCTGGGCGTCGAGCTCAAGGAGAACATCAAGCGGCAGTGGTGGCGCTCGGTGGTCACCAGTCGCGACGACGTCGTCGGCCTGGACAGCTCGATCATCCTGCCGCGCGAGGTGTGGGTGGCCTCCGGCCACGTCGAGGTCTTCAACGACCCGCTCGTCGAGTGCCTGAACTGCCACAAGCGGCACCGCCAGGACCACATGCAGGAGGCGTACGCCGAGAAGAAGGGCCTTTCAGACCCCGATTCGGTGCCGATGGCCGACATCACCTGCCCGGACTGCGGCACCAAGGGGCAGTGGACCGAGCCGCGCGACTTCAACATGATGCTCAAGACCTACCTCGGCCCGATCGAGACCGAGGAGGGCCTGCACTATCTGCGGCCCGAGACCGCGCAGGGCATCTTCGTCAATTTCGCCAACGTGGTCACCACCTCACGCAAGAAGCCGCCGTTCGGCATCGGCCAGATCGGCAAGAGCTTCCGCAACGAGATCACCCCGGGCAACTTCATCTTCCGCACCCGCGAGTTCGAGCAGATGGAGATGGAGTTCTTCGTCGAACCCGACACCGCGCGCGAGTGGCATCAGTACTGGATCGACACCCGGCTGCAGTGGTACGTCGACCTCGGTATCGAGCCGGAGAACCTGCGGCTCTTCGAGCATCCCAAGGAGAAGCTGTCGCACTACTCCGATCGCACCGTCGACATCGAGTACAAGTTCGGCTTCCAGGGCAACCCGTGGGGTGAGCTCGAAGGCATCGCCAACCGCACCGATTTCGACCTCAAGACGCATTCGGAGCACTCCGGCACCGACCTGTCGTTCTACGACCAGGCCGCCGACACCCGCTACGTCCCCTACGTCATCGAACCCGCAGCGGGACTTACCCGTTCGTTCATGGCGTTCCTGGTCGACGCCTACGCCGAGGACGAGGCGCCCAACGCCAAGGGCGGGGTGGACAAGCGCACGGTGCTGCGGCTGGATTCGCGGCTGGCGCCGGTCAAGGCTGCGGTGCTGCCGCTGTCCCGGCACGCCGACCTGACGCCCAAGGCCAAGGACCTGGCCGCCGAGTTACGCAAGTACTGGAACATCGAGTTCGACGACGCGGGCGCGATCGGGCGGCGGTACCGCCGCCAGGACGAGATCGGCACGCCCTATTGCGTCACAGTCGATTTCGACACCCTCGAGGACCATGCGGTCACCGTGCGCGAACGCGACCAGATGACCCAGGAGCGCATCGGTATCGACTCGGTGGTCGACTACCTCGCGACGCGGCTGAAGGGCTAGCGCGCCTCTGCGCGAGCGTGCGTGTCGGTACAGCGACACGCCGTCGGTGAGCGCACTTCGCGCACGCTCGCGGCTGAAGGGCTAGAACCGCCCGCCGCCACCGAGCATCCCGCCACCGCCGCCGCCCTGCGACCCGCCGTAGGTGGTCGACGTCCAACCGCCGCCGCCACCGAAGCCGCCGCCGCGACCGCCGGACAGAATGTTGCCGAGGATGATGCCGCCGATCACTGCGCCCATGTCCGACGAACGGCCAACGCCGCCATGGTGATTCATGTAGGCGCGCTGGGCGGCCTGCACGTCACTGTTGGCCAGCTGCTGGGCCTGGGCGGCCAGTAGCGACGCGCCGTTGGCGTGCGCGATGGCCTCGGTGATGTTGGAGGCCTTCTTGGACTGGGCGGCCTCCAGTTGGCGCACCGCCTCGTTGAGCCGGGTCCGTGCCTCCGGGCCGACGCTGCCGCGCCGGGTGTCGACGTAGTCCGAGACCGAGCGCACCCGCGACTGCGCGGTGAACAGGGCCTGGTCATAGGACCGGCTCAGCCGCTCGGCGGCCTCGCGTTCCTCGGCCACCGCGGCCAGCAGCCGGTCCAGCTGGGCGTCGGCCTCGGTCAGCTGGGTGAACGCACCGAGCGGGTCGGCCGCCCCGGTGCTCTGCGCCGCGGTGACCGCTTTGACGGCGGTGTCGCGCGCAGCGGACAGCTCGGCGGCGTTGGCCAGCTCACCCTGGGCCAGCTGGGTGGCGGCCTGGTTGATGCCGTTCTGGATGTCGGCGATCGCCGCCGGCAGTGTGCTCACCGCCTTACGGATGTCGCTGGCCGCGCTGTCCACCGCGTCGAGCATCGACGTCGCTTGCTGCAGAGCCGATTCCGCACCGCGAACCGAGTCGACCAGTTCGGACTGCTTGCCGGCGACCGGCTTGGCCACCAGCTCGCGGCCGCGGGAGATCGACTCGTCGGCGAAGGCCACCCGCTCCTTGGCCGCGTTGACGTTGCGGGCCACCGACGCCAGGGCGGAGTCGGCGAACTCGCTGTGCAGCTGGGTCAGCTTCTGCTGCGACGGTTCGATCCGCGCGGTGACGTCGACCAGCTGCCGGGTCAGGGCATCGAGGCGGTCCGGCGCGTTGATCACCAGATCGCGCAGCTGGTGGAACGACTGGGTCTGGGTGTCGAGTTCGCGGTTGGCCCGGGCCGCGGCGACGACCACCCGGGTCAGCAGGTCACGGCGCTGCGTAGGGGTCTCGGGGACGTCGTCGTCGAGCTGCTGGCGCACGTTGAACGCCTGCTTGAGGGTGACCCTGGCGTTCTCGACGGCCGTGGCGAACGGCTCGGTCTCTTTCGGCCCGAATTCCTCGACGGCCAGGTCGAGTTCGTTGCTGCTCGTGCGGACGGCGTTGTCGACGTCGACGACGATCGAGCGGGACAGCTCGTCGAGGGCGTCGACGGGCACCGCGGCCAGGGCGTTGGGATCGGTCGGGTCCACCCGCTTGGCGGCCTCGACCTCGGCTTGGTGGCGCTTGCGCTTGCGGTGCCGGCTCCACAGGATCAGCAGCGCCACGGCCAGCAGCAGAATCGCGGCGATGATCAGCACCGGCACCCACGAGATGCTGGCGGCCGTCGCACCGCCGCCGGCCGCCCCGAGCGTGCCCAGGGCGTTGGCGGCGGCGATCGCGGAGCCCGCCCAATCGTTGGAGCGTAGGGCGGGCTCGATGCGGTCCCGGCGGATGTCGTCGACCTTGGTGGAACTGCCGCCTGCCGCGGCCGAGGGCACCAGGAACGAATACGACCGGTCCTGGGTGGCCACCGCGAGGATGGCGTCCTCGTCGCCCAGATCGCTGATCCGGCGGGTGTCCTGCGCCCAGGACATGGCGCCCTTGGGTGCAAAGGAATCCACGAAGACCACCCACAGCCGCACCCGCCGGTCGGTGTAGAGCTGGTCGACGGCCTTCTGCACATCGGAGATCTGCTTGTCGGAGAGCACGCCGGCGTTGTCGGTGACGTAGTCGGGCAGCCGGAACGGCGGCTCGGCTGTGGCTGCCGGTGCCACCAGGGTCGCGGCCGTCATGATGGCGGCGAGCAGGCTGAGCAGACGAGCGATGCGCATGAGGGTCAAATGTAGCTGGCAGACTGTGCCTCGGTGACGACGAATCAGCAGGGCCGCTACGACAAGGCCGATCACGAACGGGTGGTGACCGAACCGCCCAAGGCGGCGGGGCTGCCCGGGACCAGTGCTGAGCACCGCAGCGAGTTCGCCCGGGACCGGGCCCGGGTGCTGCACTGCGCCGCACTGCGCCGGCTGGCCGACAAGACCCAGGTGGTGGGTCCGCGGGAGAGCGAGAACCCGCGCACCCGGCTGACCCATTCCCTCGAGGTCGCCCAGATCGGCCGGGGAATGGCCATTCCGCTGGGCTGCGACGCCGACCTGGTCGACATGGCCGGGCTGGCCCATGACATCGGGCACCCGCCCTACGGGCACAACGGCGAACGTGCCCTCGACGAGTTCGCCGCCTCGTGCGGCGGTTTCGAGGGCAACGCACAGAACTTCCGCATCCTGACCCGTATCGAGCCGAAAGTGCTTGACGCCCAAGGGCGCAGCGTCGGGCTCAACCTCACCCGCGCGGCGCTGGACGCCGTGACGAAGTACCCATGGTTCCGCGGCACCCGCGGCCGCAAGTTCGGCTTCTACGAGGACGACCGGGAACTGGCCGACTGGGTGCGCGGCGGCGTGCCCGAACAGCGGCCGTGCCTGGAATCGCAGGTGATGGACTGGGCCGACGACGTGGCGTACTCGGTGCACGACGTCGAGGACGGCGTGGTCTCGGGCCGCATCGACCTGCGGGTGCTCGCCGAGGACGACGCCGCGGCGACGCTGGCCCGGCTGGGGGAGTCGGACACCCTCGCCGCCGACGATCTGGAGGAGGCCGCCAGGCGGCTGTCCCGGTTGCCGGTGGTCGCCGCTGTCGGCAAGTACGACGGCACGCTGACCGCGTCGGTGGCACTCAAGCGGCTGACCAGTGAGTTGGTCGGGCGGTTCGCCTCGGCCGCGATCGCGCTGACCCATGAGACGGCCGGGCCGCAGCCGCTGGTCCGCTACCAGGCCGACCTTGCGGTGCCCGCGACCGTGCGCGCCGAGGTCGTCGTGCTCAAGACGCTTGCGCTGCAATTCATCATGTCCGATCCGCGGCACCTGGATCTGCAGGCCCGCCAGCGCGATCGCATCCACGCGGTGGCGCACTTCCTGCTGCAGGGCGCGCCCGCCACCCTCGACCCGATCTTCGTGCCGGCGTTCAATGCGGCCGCCGACGACGGTGCCCGGATGCGGGTCGTCGTCGACCAGATCGCCTCCTACACCGAGGGCAGACTCGAGCGCATCGACGCGCTCTAGACTGTGCCGATGGCCGGTGGCGTGAGCGCAGGGGGAGACCGCAAGGGTCGCATCTCCGACCGCGATATCGCCGCCATCCGCGAGCGGGTCCGCATCGAGGATGTCGTCGGCGACTACGTCCAGCTGCGCCGCGCCGGTGCGGACTCGATGAAGGGTCTGTGCCCGTTCCACGACGAGAAGTCGCCGTCGTTCCACGTGCGGCCCAACCACGGCCACTTCCACTGTTTCGGCTGCGGCGAGGGCGGTGACGTCTACGCCTTCCTCCAGAAGATCGACCACATCAGCTTCATCGAGGCCGTCGAGATGCTGGCCGACCGCATCGGCTACACCGTCACCTACAGCGGCGGCGGCACCAGCGTGCAGCGCGACCGCGGAAGCCGCAGCAGGCTGGTCGCCGCCAACGCCGCCGCCCAGGAGTTCTACGCCGCCGCGCTGGAGTCCGACGAGGCCGGGCCGGCGCGAAAGTACTTGACCGAACGCAACTTCGACGCTGCCGCGGCACGGCAGTTCGGTTGCGGCTTCGCGCCGTCGGGCTGGGATTCGCTGACCAAGCACCTGATCCGCAGGGGCTTCGAATTCAAGGAACTCGAAGCCGCCGGGCTGTCGCGGGAGGGCAGGCGCGGGCCGATGGACCGCTTCCACCGCAGGCTGCTGTGGCCGATCCGCACGGCCAGCGGCGAAACCGTCGGCTTCGGGGCGCGCCGCATCTTCGACGACGACACCATGGAAGCCAAGTACGTCAACACCCCGGAGACGGTGCTCTACAAAAAGTCCAACGTGCTGTTCGGCATCGACCTGGCCAAGCGTGATATCGCCAAGGGGCACCAGGCGGTCGTCGTCGAGGGCTACACCGACGTGATGGCAATGCACCTGGCCGGCGTCGCCACCGCCGTCGCCTCCTGCGGCACCGCCTTCGGCGACGAGCACCTGTCGATGCTGCGGCGGCTGATGATGGACGACAAGTTCTTCCGGGGCGAGTTGATCTACGTCTTCGACGGCGACGCCGCCGGCCGGGCGGCCGCACTCAAGGCGTTCGAGGGCGAGCAGAACCTGGCCGGGCAGAGCTTCGTGGCCGTGGCTGCCGACGGGATGGACCCGTGCGATCTGCGGCTGGCCCATGGCGACGGCGCGCTGCGCGACCTGGTAGCCCGCCGCACACCGCTGTTCGAGTTCGCCATCCGCACCGCACTGGCCGAGCACGACCTCGAGCTCGCCGAGGGTCGGGTATCGGCGTTGCGTCGCTGCGTGCCGATGGTGGCCCAGATCAAGGACCCGAGCCTGCGCGACGAGTACGCCCGGCAGCTGGCCGGCTGGGTGGGCTGGGACGACGTGCCCCAGGTCATCTCCCGGGTTCGTGAGGAGGCCGGCCACAAGCCCGGCGGGCGCGGCGACAACCGGCGGCAGCCCGCGCGGCCTAAATCGCCTGCCGAGGCCGGGGCGGTGCGGCCCGATCCGCGCGACCCGACGCTGTGGCCGCAGCGCGAGGCGCTCAAGGCGGCGTTGCAGTACCCGGCGCTGGCCGGGCCCGTCTTCGACACCCTGACCGCCGAGAGCTTCACCCACCCGGGTTACACGGCGGTGCGCGTCGCGATCGAGGCCGCCGGGGGGACGTCGTCGGGGATCAGCGGTGGCCAGTGGATCGACGCGGTGCGCGAGCAGAGCGGCTCCCCGGCTGCTCAGGGCCTGATCACCGAGCTCGGGGTGGAGGCGATCCGGGTCGAGGACGAGGAGAAGCTGCCCCGCTACATCGGTGGCGTGCTGGCCCGGTTGCAGGAGGTCTGGGTCGGTCGGCAGGTCGCCGAGGTCAAGTCCAAGTTGCAGCGGATGTCGCCGGTCGAACAGGGAGACGAATATCACGCACTGTTCGGCGACCTGGTGGCCCTGGAGTCGTATCGGCGCAGTTTGCTCGAGCAGGCCAGCGGCGACGACATGACTGCGTGAAAACTGTGATCACGGTATGGTTAACACGCTGCCTGTCTCCGGCGAAAGGTCAGATATGACTACCGCAAACACTCGTGCCCGGCGTATCGCCGCCTTCGGCGCGCTCGCCGTGGCCGCGGCTGCGGTGCCGGCCCTGGCGGCGCTGACCGATGCCAGCACCTCGAGCACCTCGGCCACCGGCACCTGCCTGGCTTGGGTCGGCTCGCGCACCGACGGCCAGTGCATCTCGTACTCCAACGGCACGCCTACGTTCATCGGTACGCCGCAACTCGGCGTGTACGGCCCCGATACCAACGGCGGAAACGGCGGCGGTATCGGCATCACCACCGGCCCGCTGATGCCGGGCCAGACCATCAGCATCCCGCTGGGCTAGTTTCCCGGCCCTATCTCGCTTCAGGCCGCCGTGGTTCCACCACGGTGGTTTCCGCGTCGATCTCGGTCAGCGTGACCATCTTCGGATCCGGGTCCGGTGAGACCCGGTCGGCAATCTTGCGGCGACCCGCGTCGAGCACTGTCTTGGTGGCGGGATTATCGGTGAGCGCACGGTAGGTACCCACGATCTGCTCGTAGCGACGTCGTCCGGCTTTGGTGCCCAACACGTAGCCCACGCCCAGTACGGCCAGATACCGAATCACTGCGCTCCCTTCCTCGGCTGGTCTCCACCATCCTGCCTGACGCGGGTGGGTCGATGCCCGTCCACCCGTTTTGGCGTCGAGGGTCCCCAGTAGGCTAGAGTCACTCTCCGGTCCGCGTCAGCGCAAGCGCGCCTGGCCGGGAAGTCAGTCCCCTGTAGCTCAATTGGCAGAGCAGCCGACTGTTAATCGGCAGGTTGATGGTTCGAGTCCATCCGGGGGAGCAGCATTGCCCAGCGTGGCTACAGCCACAGATAGAGGCCCGACAACAGGGCCCACAACGCCACGCAGTAGATCTCGAAGGCCACCCTCAGCGGTATCGGCGCGTGCCTCAGCTCCATGAAATCCAGGCCCACCAACCGCACCTTCACCGCGGCGATACCCAGCACGGCCACCACGACCACCGAGCCGGTGCCGTGCTCGGCCCCCAGCGCCCACGACGCGCACGTGGCAGCCACCAGGATCAACCAGCTCACGCGGGCGCGCACGGGGATCAGCGACAGCATCAGCTCACCAGATACAGCAGAGGGAACAGGACGATCCACAACAGGTCGACCAGATGCCAGAAGCACCCGCCGCCTTCGATGACGGCCAGCCTGGTTGCGGACAGGTCGACCCGGCGGGTCTGGGTGAGCATGAGCGCCAGCACGACGATGCCGATGAGCACGTGCAGCAGGTGCAGCCCGGTGAGGATGAAGTAGTACAGGTAGAAGTGGTTGTCGCCGGGGCTGTGCCCGTCGCCGGCGAGCATCACGTACTCGCTGATCTTGAGGACCACGAACGTCACGCCGCAGCCGATCGCGGCCAGCAGGGCGCGTGCGGCGAGCGTACGGGCACCGGTGCGCAGCGCCCCCACCGCGGCGACCACGAACAGCGAACTGGTGAGCAGCACCAGGGTGTTGACCAGTCCGATGTTGAGGTGCAGGGTTTTGCGGGCCGAATCGAAAATGACTGGTGCTTTTGATCTTTCGACCATGAAGGTGGCGAAGAACACGGCGAAGACCACCATGTCGCCGAACAGGAACACCCAGGTGCCCTGCTCGCCCGGGATGCGACGGGGGGCCGGCGGTGCCGATTCCCCGACCGTGGTCACGGCGCCTCGGCCCGCTGCTGGGCCTTGATCCCGCGCAACAGCACGTAGGTCGTGGTGAACATCCAGACGGTCAGGGCCGCGCCGGGGATGTAGAACGCGAAGACGCCGGACCAGGACAGCGGTCCGTCGTTGAACACCACGACCACGCAGCCGGGCAGCGACAGCAGCGCCACCCAGAGGTTGAGGTACCCGTACCACCGCGGGAAGGTCAACGGATCGGTCTTGTCGATGAACGAGGCGATCGCCAGCACGATGTTCTGCATGATGATCGTTCCCACGATGCCGATGAACATCAGCCAGAACACGTCGTTGAGAGCCATGGTGATCTCGGCGGGTCTGGTCTCCGGCCGGAACGCCGCGGCCGCCATCACCAGGAACGGAAACAGCAGGGCGGGAACGAAGATCACCGCGGCGAACAGCTGGGTGACCGTCAGCATGCCCCAGTGACCCTCGACGCGGCGGATGCGCAGCACGATGGTCGCCAGGAACGGCAGGGCGATCACCGATGTCAGCAGGCACCCCGCGACACCGATCCGGATCCAGATCTTGTGGTCGACGTAGAAGTCGGCGACCTCCTGAGCGGACCACACCGGTGACATCGGCGGGAACATCCGCGCCAGCCCCGACATACACGTCCCGTAGAGGATCAACATGATCGTCCCGGACCAGGCACCAATTCGCTGCAGCGTCAGTTCCACGGCGGTGAGGCTACTGGGAAATCACCGGCGTTTTGTCAAAAATGTCAAAACTCAGGCCAAGTGTTCCGGGTGCAGCATCTCGGCGTACCGCAGTTGCTCCGGAATCCCGAAGCCGTCGACGAGTGCCTCGGCATAGGGCCGCAGCGTCCGGCAGCGTTCGTTGATGCCCCGGGTGACGGCCTTGGACCGCTCGGTGGACAAGAACCGGTGCTCGATGAACCAGGCCTTGTCCTCCTCGATCACCGTGAGCACGTAGAGGTCGCACACCATCTCCAGCACCCGGCGCGCCTCGGCGTCCTCGCAGGCGTCGATCCCGGCGACGAACGCCTCCAGCACGATCCGGTCGATATGGGCCTGCGCGGTGTGCAGCACGTGGTCCTGGACGGCATTGAACGCCTCGAACGCCGGCATCTCCTTGGACTTGCCCTGCAGGCGCCGGGCCACCGTCGAGAGCAGGTACTGCTCGCGGTCCTCGAACATCTTGACCTGGGTGCCCCGGTTGAACAGGCTGCCCTCCTCCTCGTTGTCCTGGCGGGTGTCGAGGATGGTCTGCATGATCGTCTCTGCCGCAGTCCGTTTCAGCACCCGGTCGCCGGCGAAGTTCGCGGCGAAGCGCACCCATTCGACCGGGCTCATGCCCTTGATGTCGTCGGCGTAAGCGGTCAGCAGTTCCTTGGCGACCAGTTGGGTCAGCACATGGTTGTCGCCTTCGAACGTGGTGAACACGTCGGTGTCGGCGCGCAGCGCGATCAGCCGGTTCTCGGCGAGATAGCCTGCGCCACCGCAGGCTTCGCGCGCTTCCTGGATGGCGGCGCTGGCATGCCAGGTGTTGGCGGCCTTCAGTCCGGCCGCCCTTGACTCCAGTTCGCGCTGCTCCTCGGCGTCGGGGTCCTCGGAGGTCTGCAGGTCGTGCAGCCGGGCGACCAGTTCGTTCTGGGCGAACTGCAGCGCATAGGAGCGCGCGACCAGGGGGAACAGCCGGCGCTGGTGCGCCAGGTAGTCCATGATCAGCACTTCGCCCTCGTCGTCGGGTGCGCTGAACTGCCTGCGCTGCAACGCATACCGCACCGCGATGTCCAAGCCCACCCGCGCCGCCGCCGCCGCGCTGCCGCCGACGGTGACCCGCCCGCGGATCAGGGTGCCCAGCATCGTGAAGAACCGGCGGTTCTGGTTCTCGATAGGCGAGGAGTATGTGCCGTCGGGTGCCACGTCAGCGTACTTGTTGAGCAGGTTCTCCCGGGGAACGCGGACGTGGTCGAACATGATCCGCCCGTTGTCGACACCGGGCAGCCCACCTTTGTAGTGGCAGTCCGACGTGGTGACGCCGGGCAGGTCGTTTCCGTCCTCGTCGCGCAACGGGACGACGAAGCAGTGCACCCCGTGTCCTTCGCCGCCGGTGATCAGCTGGGCGAAAACAGCGGCCACCCTTGCGGTTTGCGCCGCACCGCCGATGTAGTCCTTGCGTGAGGATGGGGTGGGGGAGTTGATGACGAATTCTCCAGTGCCCGGATCGTAGGTCGCCGTGGTCTCGATGGACTGAACGTCGCTGCCATGGCCGGTCTCGGTCATGGCGAAACACCCCAGTAGGTCCACGTCGATGATCCGTTGTACATAGGCCTGGTGGTGACGTTCGGTGCCCAGGTTCTCGATCGCCCCGCCGAACAGGCCCCACTGCACACCGGCTTTGACCATCAGTGACAGGTCGGACATCGCCAGCATCTCGATGCGGGTGACCGCGGCGCCGACATCCCCGTTGCCGCCGTACTCCTTGCGGAAGCCGTCCTCGGCGGCGCCTGCGGCCGCCATGATCTTCAGTTGCTCGGCAACCTTGGCGCGGGCGATCGCGGTGTTGGGCGTGTAGTGCGGCCGGAACACCTCCGTCGCCAGTTCGGCGCGGACCTCGTTCTTGACATCGCGCCAGCGACCATCGAGCGCATTCCGGAGATGCTCAGCAGTGGTAGTCATACGTGAAAGTAACCCGCTCGTTGTCCGCGCAAACGCCGTTGTGGCAAACACAGGTAAACCTGAGTCGATGTGACCTCGACGAGCCGCGTTGAATAGCCGTCATGGCCGAACAGACCGGGGGCGACATGCAGCCTGAGGTTGCCCTTCCGCACGAGATCGACCACTCTCACGCCGACGTCACTGGTGGCTGGCTGCGTGCCGCCACGTTCGGCGCGATGGATGGCCTGGTGAGCAACACCGCACTGATCGCCGGTGTCGCCGCGAGCGCCGGCGCGCAAACTGTCGTCCTCAGCGGCGTCGCCGGACTGCTGGCCGGGGCGTTCTCCATGGCGCTGGGCGAGTACACCTCGGTCACCACAGCCAACGAGCAGCTCGACTCCGAGGTGCGCGCCGAGCGGCTGGCCTTCGAGCGTCATCCGCATGCCGAGCAGATCGAACTCGTCGCCATGCTGATGGACATGGGGATGACCGAGCCGACGGCGCGCACAGCCGCCGAGGAGATCCACCTCGACGAGGACAAGGCCGTGCATTTCCACCTCTCCCAGGAACTCGGTGTGGACCCGCGGGAGAAGCCGTCGGCCATGGTGGCCGCGGTGTCGTCGTTCCTGCTGTTCGCCGTCGGCGCCATCATCCCGCTGCTGCCGTACCTGTTCGGTGCCGAATCGTTGTGGCCCGGGCTGGTGTTCGGCGGCGTGGGCCTGCTGGTCGCCGGGGCTGTCGCGGCCCGGTTCACCAAGGGCTCGCTGTGGTTCGGCGCCGGACGGCAGCTGATCTTCGGGGTCGTTGCGATCGCCGCCACGTACCTGGTCGGAATGCTTGTTGGCCGCGTCCTCTGACGGGTTGGCCCTTACGCTGTCGCGATGATCCGAAGTGTCGGGGTGGCCGGACCGGTCAAGGTCGCGTGGGTACTGGTGTGGCAGCTGCGCTATGACCTGCTGGCGGTGGTGATCGTCGCGGCGTTGATGATGCCGATCCCCGACGCCGTGCAGAGCGAGAACGCGCTGGCGGTGCTGTCGGTTCTCGGCATCGCCGCCTCGATCTTCATCGGCTTCCGCAACAGCAACGCCTACGCCAGATGGTGGGAGGCGCGGACGCTGTGGGGCGGCATCATCATCAACAGCAGGGCCCTGCACAACGGTCTTCAGTCTGTGGACACCGGGGCGGCGGCGATGGCCCCGATCGTGAACCGGATGCGCCGCCGCCAGGTCCGCCACGCCTGGCAGCTCGCCGCCGAAATGCGTGGAATCCCCGCGGTACCAGGGGTTGTCGAGCTCACCCCGGAAGACCCCGCCGACGCCAGTGCCACCGATCTGATCGTCTTCCAGGCTGACGACATCCACAAGCTGCGGGCCGGCCGGTATATCGACGATCAGGCCCGGGTGATGCTGATGGCGGCCAACACCGGAACAGTCACCGCGCAGAGCGGGCTGGAACGGGTGCGCAACCAGCCGGTGCCGATTCATTACGACCTGTTCATCCGGGCGATGGCCTGGTTCTTCGGGATCATGGTGTTCAACCGCCTCGACGGCGCCAGTCACCACATCGCCAGCATCGTGATCGGATTTCTGGTGATGGCGGTCTTCGTGATCGCCGAACGGGTGGGCCACTTCATCGAGGAACCGATGAGCAACACCGTGTTCGACCTGCCGATGTACCGGCTGTGCACCCTGATCACCGGCAACCTGCTCGGCGCCGGGCATCCGCTGGCGCAGCCTCAAGACAGCGCCACCGCAATGGTGTGGCGTTAGCTCACCGGCATTTGGCCACGACGGCGTGGGCGAACCGCTCGATCGGTGCGCGAAAGCGCTCGACGTCGGTGCCGGTGTCGATATCCGGTTCGGTGACCCAGGGGGCACACATCACTGCGGTGATGCCGATGTCCTCGGCGCGTTTGTACAGATCCGGCGACGGCCGCTCGAGTAACGCCACCATGATGTCGAAAGGTTCTCGGCTGCGGCCGAATTCGCGCCGCAGAGCGTTGAGCTTCTCGACGTAGGCCACCGCGCCGTCCCAGCTGTAGGCCGTGCCTATCCAACCGTCACACAGCTTCGCCGCGCGGCGCAGCGCCGCCTCGGATTCGCCACCGCACCAGATCGGAACCGGTTGTGGGGGATGGGGTTCGACCATCATCTCCGGAACCTGGTAGTACGTCCCGTCCCACGACACCCAGCCGCCCTGCCACAGTGCGCGCAGCGCCGGAATCATCTCGTCCAGTCGCTTGCCACGGTTGGAAAAGTCCTGGCCCAACAGCTCGTATTCCTCACGCATCCAACCGATTCCGACACCGAGTGACACCCGTCCCTCCGACAGCGCAGCGGCGGTGGCCACCTGCTTGGCCACCTCCAGCAGCGGCCGGGCCGGTGCGACGTAGATCGCGTTGGAGAACCGCAGCCGCGTGGTCACCGCGGCCATCGCACCAATCAGCACCCAGCTGTCGGGCCACGGCGTCTCGGGCGCCCAGCCGGGTTCACCGCTGGGCGAGGGATAGGGCGAGCGCAGCACCCGCGGATAGATCAGGTGGTCGGCGCAGATCATGCCCTCGTAGCCGGCCTCGTCGACCATCCGGGCCACCGCGGGGGCCTCGGCCGGTCGCTTCATGAACGGGGTGCCGCACCAGAACTGCATCGTCCTCCTCGGGCCTGACGGCGTCTCGCCGAACTCATCTTGCTCGACGCCGGCCAGATCCCGATGCGGTCAGCTACGAATCGGCAGGGCTGTCGAGATCGCCGAGGAGTCGGTGCAAGGCGCCGACGGCGGCCGACAGGATGTCGCGGTCCTCATCGGAGAGCCGCTCGATGCGCGGGTCGATGACCGCCGCGCGGTCCGCCCGGACCTGAGCCAGCACGCGCTGGCCCTCGGGTGTGATGCGAATGCGCACCGCGCGGGCGTCGTCGGGATCGGGGGCGCGGGCCACCAGCCCGGCGTCTTCGAGCCGGCGTACCTGGGTGGTCATCGTCGGCTGCGAGCAGTGGTCGAGTTCGGCCAGATCCGAGATCCGGGCGTGGCCCTGGTCGTCGATGGTGCTCAGCAGCCTGGCCTGCGCCCAGGGCAACGGTAGCCGGATGCGCTGGGTCGCCAGCCGGTTGAGCTTGGCGACGACGCCCAGCAGGTCCGAACCCAGTCCGGTGGTCTGTGGCGGCGTCGAACTCATGTCCCCATGTTTACATAGATTCACTATGTTGTAAGTGGTGGCACGCCGTGGGTTTCCTCACAGGCAGGTCGAATCGGGGGCCCGGGCCGGCCGGCTGGCAGAATCAGGAGATGACCGCGACGCGACAGGGGGCGCTCCAAGACCCTCCCGGCTCGGCGTCGCACCACCCGACCAGCCGATCGCTGACCCCGGTCGAGATAGCGCACGCATCGGTGATGGCCGCTCTTGCTGCCGCGTTGTCGATCCTGTCGGTGGTGATCCCGTTCGCCGGCGGCCTGTCGTTGCTGGTGACCGTTCCGATGGGCCTGCTCGGCTACCGCTACCGGCTGCGGGTGCTGATTGCGGCCACGTTCGCCGGCTGCGTCATCGCGTTCCTCATCGGCGGCATCGCCGGTTTCATGGTGGTGCTCAACTGCGCCTACGTGGGCGGACTGACGGGCATCATCAAGCGCCGCAAGCGGGGCACACCGACGGTGATCGCGATCTCGGTGGTGGCCGGGGTGATCTCCGGGCTGTTCATCATCGCCGCGTTGACCGTTCTGGTCCGGTTGCGCACCCTGACCTTCGATGCGATGACGGCCAATGTCGACGGCGTGGTGGCGGTGATGTCGCGCTTCGATCCGTTCCGGCCCGCCGCGCAGGACTTCAAGGCATTCTTCGGTACCGCACTGCAGTACTGGCCGCTGATCATCATGGTCTACGCGATCTTCTCGATCATGGTCGTGACGCTGGTCGGCTGGTGGGCGTTGTCGCGGGTGCTGGAGCGGCTGCGGGGCATCCCCGACGTCCACAAACTGGAGGCCCCGTCCGACTCGGGCCCCGTCGCGCCGGCGCCCGTCCGGCTCGTTGACGCGCGCTTCCGCTACCCGGGCGCCGACCACGACGCGCTACGGCCGCTGTCGATGACGGTCGAGCCCGGTGAGCACGTCGCCATCACCGGTGCCAACGGCTCCGGAAAGACCACCCTCATGCTGCTGCTGTCGGGACGCGCACCGACCTCGGGCGCGATCGAGCGGCCGGGCGCAGTCGGACTGGGTCGGCTCGGTGGAACGGCGGTGATCCTGCAGCACCCCGAAAGCCAGGTGCTGGGTACCCGGGTCGCCGATGACATCGTGTGGGGTCTGCCGCCGGGAACGCACACCGACGTGACCACGCTGCTCGACGAGGTCGGGCTGACCGGCATGGAAGAGCGTGACACCGGCGGACTGTCCGGTGGGGAGCTGCAGCGCCTGGCGGTGGCCGCCGCGCTGGCCCGTCAGCCCGCGATGCTGATCGCCGACGAGATCACCAGCATGGTCGACCAACAAGGCCGGGAGGGTCTGCTCAATGTGCTCTCGGGCCTGACCGAGCACCACCGGATGGCACTGGTCCAGATCACGCACTACACCAACGAGGCTGACACCGCCGACCGGATCGTCAATCTCAGCGAGTCACTGGACAACGCCGAGACGGTCGACAGCGCCGACGCGCCGACCACCACCGCGAGTGTGCACGCACCGCGCGGCGGCGCACCGGTGTTGCAGCTGGACAACGTCTCTCACGAATACGCCAGCGGCACACCGTGGGCCAAGTCCGCGCTGCGCGACGTGAGCTTCACCGTCCGTGAAGGCGAGGGCCTACTCATCCACGGCGGTAACGGTTCGGGCAAGTCGACGCTGGCCTGGATCATGGCCGGGCTCGTCGCCCCGACCTCTGGTACCTGCCTGGTGCGCGGCCGGCCGGCCGGTGAGCATGTGGGCGAGGTGGCGATCGCCTTCCAGGCGGCCCGTCTGCAATTGATGCGCGCCCGTGTTGATCTGGAAGTCGCGTCGGCAGCAGGCTTTTCACCCGACGACAAGGCCCGGGTGGCCTCGGCCCTTGCCAACGTCGGCCTCGACGCCTCGCTGGCGCGCCGCCGCATCGACCAGCTGTCCGGCGGCCAGATGCGTCGGGTGGTGCTGGCCGGGCTGCTGGCCCGCTCGCCGCAGGCCCTGATCCTCGACGAGCCGCTGGCCGGTCTGGACGCCGCCGCCCAGCGCGGGCTGCTGCGGCTGCTGACCGACCTGCGTCACAACACCGGGCTGACCGTCGTGGTGATCTCCCACGATTTCGTCGGGCTCGAAGAGCTCTGCCCGCAGACCCTGCATCTCGACGACGGGGTGCTTGCTGCGGCTCCCACGGCCGCGGGAGGGATGGCATGACAAACCGTCAGCGCCGCCCCGTCGTCCTGCTACGTCCAACGCCGGGAACCTCGACCATCCACGAGCTGTGGGCGGGCACCAAGATCGTGGTGGTGCTTGCCCTGTCGGCGCTGCTCGCGTTCTACCCGGGCTGGGTGCCGATCGCGTTTGTCACCGTCCTCGTCGCCGTCGCACTCTGGCTGTCCCGTGTGACCTGGGGTGTGGTTCCGTCGATCCCGAAGTGGTTGTGGCTGTTGATCTTCCTCGGTGGTTTCACCGCGGCCCTGGCCGGCGGCAGTCCCGAGATCCACATCGGCCCGATCGTGATCGGTCTGCACGGGCTGCTGAATTTCCTGCGGCTCACCGCGGTCTCCTTCCTGCTGATCGGACTGGCCGGTTTGGTGTCGTGGACGACGAATGTCGCCGACGTCGCGCCCGCGGTGGCCAAACTGGGCCGTCCGTTCAAGGTGCTCCGGATCCCGGTCGACGACTGGGCGGTGGCATTGTCGTTGGCGCTGCGGGCTTTTCCCATGCTGCTCGACGAGTTCCGGATGATGTATGCCGCGCGACGGCTTCGGCCCAGCCCCGTCCTGACCGGCCGACGGGCACGCCGCCGCCGCTGGTCCATCGAGATCGTCGACCTACTGGCCGCGGGTATCACCGTGACACTGCGCCGCGCCGACGAGATGGGCGATGCGATCACCGCCCGCGGCGGCACCGGCCAGATTGCGGCGGCGCCGTCGGGACCGCGACGGGCCGACTGGGTGGTGTTGGCGACCACGGCCGCGGTGTGCGTGCTGTCGATCGGGATTGAACTGGTCGTTCTGGGCTAACGGGCGGCCGCGTCGTTGGCTGCGCGCTGGGCGGTCGCCAGGGTGTCAGCGACCGAGGCCCGGCCCAGGAACATCTCGTCGAAATACGGCCTAATCGCCTGGTAGCCGGCGGCGAATCCCGCCCCGCCGGGTGCGGCGATCCGGGGTCCGTCGAGCACCCGGAAGAATGGAGCCACCTCGACTCCCTTGGCCGACCAGTAGTCGAAGTACGCCTGCTGGGCCGGCAACACCGCGGGGATCGCCGCGCCGCGCCGGCCGAGGAACTCGTTGCCCCGGCTGCTGCCCAGCCAGGCCAGCACCTCACGGACCGCGTCGGGGTGGCGGCTGGCCGGATTGCCCGCAGCGGCAATGCCGTTGGTGACACTGACCCGTCCTACCGGCCCGATCGGAAGCATGGCGACGCCCCACCGGAACCTGGCCTGCTCGGCGATCTCAGCCAGGTTGTAGGTGCCGGATTGGAACAGTGCCATCCGCCCGGACAGGAACTGGTTGCGGGAGAAGTCGCCGTTGCCGTTGGTGTCGGCGGCGGGTGGGGACACCCGGTCGGTGTTGATCAGGTCGACGACGTAGCGCAACGCCTCGGCGGCCTGCGGATTGTCGAAGGCGAACCGGTCGTCGGCGGCGAACACTCCACCCGCCGAGCCGATGTAGTTGAGGTAGATGCCCTGCAGGTCGTTGGCCGCGTTGTAGGCCCACTGGCGGCCGTGGGTGAGGCGCTTGAGCAGCGGCCGCAGCGTGTCGGCGGCCGGTTCGGGATCCCAGCGCAGGGTGTCCAGGTCGGCGGGGTCGACGCCGTCGGCGGCCAGCAGGTCGGCGTTGTAGTACAGCGCGATACCGGCATCGGTGAGCTGCGGCACCCCCCAGAGCACGCCGTTGCGGGTGAACTGGGCGACCACCGAGCGGTCCCAGTCCGGGCTGGGTTCAACGGCCAGCAGGCGGTTGTTGTCGGCGTATTCGGCGAAGTAGGCGTTGTTGATCCAGAAGATGTCGTCGGCGCCGCCGCCTGCGACGTCGGTGCGCAGGGTGTCGAAGTACCCGGCATAGGCGACGACGTTGGTGCGGACCTCGATATCGGGGTGGGTGCGGCTGAATTCGGCGAACGAGTCGCGGTAGGCGGCGGCGACCTGAGTGTCCCACAGCCGAACCGTGATCACGGTCTTGCCGCTGGGCGCGCCGGTGCGGCCCAGCGCCAACACCCCGGCCACGAGCAGCAGCATCACGGCCAGCAGCGCCGCCAGCATGAGCGTCGATACGCGGGGCCGGCTCACTTGAGCCCCGTCACCACGATCGAGCGCACGATGTGCCGCTGGAATGCCAGGAACAGCACCAGCAGTGGAACGATCGCGACCGTCGTGGCGGCCATCACCAGAGTCCACTGCGCGTTGTACTGCGACTGCAGGCCCGCGGTGGCCACCGTCAGCACCCGCCACGTGCCGCCGCTGGTGATCACCAGCGGCCACATGAACGAATTCCATTGACTCACAACGGTGATCAGGGTCAGCGTCGCCAGGATCGGCTTGCTCGCCGGCAGCACCACGTGGACGATCACGTCGAGGGTGTTCGCGCCGTCGAGCCGTGCGGCGTTGATGAGATCACCCGGGATGGCCCGAAAGTGCTCCCGCAGCAGGAAGATCGCGTACGGCGAGCCGAACACGAACGGCAGCACCAACGCCCAGAACGTATTGCGCAGACCGAGTTCGGCCATCATCAGATACAGCGGGACGACCGTGACCGTCGCCGGCACCATGAGAGTGGCGATGTACACCCAGAACAGCGCATCGCGACCGGTGAACTCCAGCCGTGCGAACGCGAAACCGGCCAGCACCGAGAACGTCAGCTGGGCCAGCGTGATGATCGCCGTCATCAGCGCGGTGACGGCCAGCGCCCGGCCGAAACCGGCGTCGCCGAGGGCGCCGTAGTTGGCCAGCGTCGGTGGGCGCGGCAGTGACAGTGGCGTACCGGTGGCGAACTGCTGCGCGGAGGTGAACGACGTCAGCAGGCCCAGCCCGAACGGCGCCAAAGTGATCACCGCCCCCGCCAGCAGCCCGAGGTAGATCAGCGCGTTACGTAACGTCATAGCTGACCCGTCGGCGGAAATAGAGGTGCTGGACGACGGTCGCGCCGACCAGGATCACGAACAACACCAGGGCCATGACCGCGGCCCGCCCGATCGCCGCCGCGCCGAACGCCTCGGCGTAGATACGGTGGGCCACCAGGTCGGTGCGCCCGGCCGGGCCGCCGCCGGTGAGGGCGTAGACGGTGTCGAACACCTGCGCCGCGCTCACGATGCCGGTGACCGAGACGAAGAACAGCGTCGGTCGCAGCATCGGCAGCGTCACGTGCCAGAACCGCTGCCAGTTGGTCGCGCCGTCCAGGCGTGCGGCGGCCTGGATCTGCGGCGGGATGGCCAGGATGCCGGCCAGGAAGAACAGCGTCACGTAGCCGACGTTGGTCCACACCGTCACCGCGCAGACCACCGGTAATGCCAAGCCGGGGTCGGTCAGCCACTCGACGGGCCGGCCCAGCAGCGTGCTCACCGCACCGTCGGTCGGTGCCAGGATCCAATGCCACAGCACCGCCACCGCCAGCGGCGAGCACACCCACGGCAGCACATAGAGGGTGCGGAACATTCCGCTGCCAGGCAGTTCACGCGCCAGCAGCGAGGCGGCCACCAACCCGAGGACGATCTGAGCCGGAACCACGATCGCGATGAAGGCCAGGGTCACCAGCAGCGAGTTGCCGAAACCCGGGTCGGTCAGCACCGAACGCCAATTGTCCAGTCCCACAAAGCGGATCGGGCCGAGCAGATCCCAGCGGTGCACGCTGAGCCAGACCACCACCAACATCGGCAGCAGCAGGAAGCAGACCACCCCGAACAGGCTGGGTGCCAGCAGTGCGTAGCCCAGCAGGCCCGAACGCTGACGACGGATGGTCACGTCAGTCATTAAAGCCCGTGAGCGAGCTCGCCCGTTACGGTGTAGCGGTGAGTTTCCGTGATGTCGACGCCGACTTCGTCGCCCTGCCGCGCCACCAGCTGGCCGATGCCGCGCTGACCGCAGCCCGCGATGCCGGGGCCAGCTACGCCGACCTGCGAATTCACGCGATCACCAACGAGGTGGTGCAGCTGCGCGACGGTGAACTGGAGACCGCGGTCACCGACCGCGAGATCGGCCTGGCGGTGCGGGTGATCGTCGACGGCACCTGGGGGTTCGCCTCGCATGCCGAGCTGGCACCCGAAGTCGCGGCCGTGACGGCACGCCGCGCGGTCGCGGTGGCCACCACCCTGGCCGCCCTCAATGCCGAACGCATCGAGTTGGCCGCCGAGCCGGTCTACTCCGACGCCACCTGGGTGTCGACCTACGCGGTCGACCCGTTCACCATTTCGACCGCCGACAAGATCGCCGTGCTGGGGGAGTACTCCGGGCGGCTGCTGGCTAGCAAAACAGGTGGGGTCGGTGTCGACCACGTCTCGGCGATGGTGAACACCGTCAAAGAGCAGGTGTTCTACGCCGACACGTTTGGTTCGAGCATCACCCAGCAGCGGGTGCGGGTGATGCCGATGCTGGAGGCGGTGGCCGTCGACGCCGCCGCGGGCAGCTTCGAGTCGATGCGCACCTTGGCCCCACCCACCGCGCGGGGCTGGGAGGCGGTGGCCGGTGACGAGATCTGGGATTGGACCTCCGAGCTGGCCGAGCTGCCCACCCTGCTGGCCGAGAAGACCAAGGCGCCCAGCGTGATCGCCGGACCCACCGACCTGGTGATCGACCCCACCAACCTGTGGCTGACCATCCACGAGTCGATCGGGCACGCCACCGAATATGACCGCGCCATCGGCTACGAAGCCGCCTATGCCGGTACCTCGTTCGCCACCCCCGACAAACTGAACACCATGCGCTACGGCTCGCCGCTGATGAACGTGACCGCCGACCGCACCGTCGAATACGGTTTGGCGACAATCGGATACGACGACGAAGGGGTAGCCGCCCAGAGCTGGGATCTGGTGCGTGACGGCGTCTTCGTCGGCTACCAGCTCGACCGGGTGTTCGCCCCCCGACTGGGACAGGCCCGCTCCAACGGGTGCTCGTACGCCGATTCCCCGCACCACGTGCCGATCCAGCGGATGGCCAACGTCTCGCTGCAACCGGGAACCGAAGATCTGTCCACCGCTGACCTGATCAGCCGGGTGCGCGACGGCATCTACATCGTCGGTGACAAGTCGTGGTCGATCGATATGCAGCGCTACAACTTCCAGTTCACCGGACAGCGGTTCTTCCGGATCCGGGACGGCAAACTGGACGGGCAGTTGCGCGATGTGGCCTATCAGGCCACCACGACGGACTTCTGGAACTCAATGGAAGCCGTCGGTGGACCGTCGACCTGGCGACTGGGCGGGGCGTTCAACTGCGGTAAGGCCCAGCCCGGGCAGGTCGCCGCCGTCAGCCACGGCTGCCCGTCGGCCTTGTTCCGCGGGGTGAACGTACTCAACACGCGTGAAGAATCGGGCCGCGCATGATCCCCGCACAGCAGGTCGTCGAACTGGCCCTGGCCGCCGCGACGGTCGACGAGACCATCGTCATCGTCACCGATCGGGCCGAGGCCTCGTTGCGCTGGGCCGGGAACTCGATGACCACCAACGGTGTGTCGACCACCCGATCCACCACGGTGATTTCCATTGTGCGTAAAGGCAATACCTCGCACACCGGATCCATCCGCACCAGCGACGTCGACCCCGCCTCGATCGGCGCCCTGGTGGCCGCCGCCGAGCAGGCCGCACATGCGGCGCCCGACGCCCGCGACAGCGCGGCACTGCTGTCGGGAGCCGGGAACCCGGACGACTGGAGCCATGCGGTGCCCGAGACCGGGGCCGAGGTGTTCGCCGATGTCGCCGAGTCGTTGACGCGCGGGTTCGCCGGCTCCGATCGGCTCTACGGCTACGCCCACCACCTGGTCGAGACGACGTTCCTGGCCACCTCCACCGGGGTGCGCAGGCGCTTCACCCAGCCCACCGGGACGGTGGAGGTCAATGCCAAGCGCGCTCGCGCCAGCGCGTGGGCCGGGGTCAGCACGCCGTGGTTCGCCGATGTCTCGACCGACGCTCTGCTCGATGACCTGGCGATGCGACTGGGCTGGGCGGCGCGCACCGTGGACCTGCCCGCCGGGCGATACGAGACGCTGATGCCACCCTCGACGGTCGCCGACATGATGATCTACCTCGGCTGGTCGATGGACGGCCGTGGCGCTCAGGAGGGCCGCACCGCGCTGTCGGCACCCGGCGGTGGAACGCGGGTGGGGGAGAAGCTCACCGACCTGCCGCTGACGATGTACTCGGATCCCTTCGCACCCGGTCAGGAGTGTGCACCCTTCGTCGCCGCCACCAGCAGCTCGGAGCGAATCTCGGTGTTCGACAACGGAATCGACATCGGCCGCGTCGACTGGATTCGGGACGGCGCCGTCAACGCGCTGGCGTATCCGCGGGCCGCGGCCGGCGAGTTCGGTGTGGAGCCGGCGGTGCCCGCCGACAACCTGCTGATGACCGGCGGTACGGCTGATCTGGCCGATATGGTGGCCGCCACCGAGCGTGGGCTGCTGCTGACCACGTTGTGGTACATCCGTACCGTCGATCCGACCACGCTGCTGCTGACCGGACTCACCCGCGACGGCGTGTACCTGATCGAGGACGGCGAGGTCACCGCGGCGGTCAACAACTTCCGGTTCAACGAGAGCCCGCTGGACTTGCTGCGGCGGGCGAGCCAGGCCGGTGTTCCCGAGGCGACCCTGCCCCGGGAATGGGGTGACTGGGCCACCCGCGCGGTGATGCCGACCCTGCGAATCCCGGACTTCCACATGTCATCGGTGAGCCAGGCGCAATAATCCAGGCATGGTCGATGATCTCGATGCCGAACTGAACTCCCTCGTCGTGCAGTCCCCGGCCGGCCAGCAGCGGCTGGTGGGGTTGATCCGGTCGACGTGCGCGACGGCGCTGCAACTCACACCGCTGCCCTCCGAAGCCGTCGTCACCCAGCCGGAGTCGGACACCGAGACGGTGGTGGCCGAGTTCGCCGAGCAGTTCAGCGTGGACGTCTCGACAGTGTCCGACGCGCAGCGCGCGGCGCTGACCGGTGCGCTGGGGGCCGCGACGTTCGCGGTGGCGACGCAGATGTTCGTCGCCGACTTCCTGCCGCGGGTCCGCAACGCACTGGAGGTCCTGGGCCTTGCGGTGCCGTGGCTGCCCGAGCAGCCGGTCTGGGACGCCGACGTCGACGCCACCGACGTGGTGTTCAACCGGTTGCTACCCGGAATTGCCAGGCTGCGGGCGCTGGACCCGGTGACCTCCGAGGTGGTGCGGCTGCGGGGGGCCGTCCAGCACAACTGCCGGCTGTGCAAGTCGCTGCGCGAAGGCAACGCGCTGGACGCCGGCGGGTCGGAAAGCCTGTACGAGGACATCGAGCACTACGAATCCTCCGAACTCCTCAGTGACGCGCACAAGGCGGCCCTGCGCTACGCCGACGCCCTGATCTGGTCGCCGGCCCGGATCAGTCCCGCGGTGGCGGCAGGGGTGCGCAAGCATTTCTCCGACGAGCAGGCCCGCGAGCTCACCCTCGATGTCATGCGCAACGCGAGCAACAAGATCGCCGTCGCCCTGGCCGCCGACGCTCCCCGAGTCGAGCAGGGCACCGAGCGCTATCTCATCGACGCCGACGGTCAGACACAGTTCGCCTGAGGATGTCCAGGACGGCGTGGACGTCGTCCTCGGTGCTCGCCCAGGAGCAGACGAACCGTACGGCCGGTGTGTGGGGGTCGGGCACATGCACGACGAAGTGTTCCCGGACGGCGCCCAGAGCCTCGGCGTCGAGGTCGACGAAGACCTCGTTGGCGTCGGTGGGAGAGCTCAGGCGCAATCCGAGCTCGGCCATTCCGGCTGAGAGCCGGGCCGCCAGAGCGTTGGCATGCGCGGCTGAGCGCAGCCAATCGCCGTCTGCCAGCATCGCATCGAATTGGGCTGAGACGTAACGATGCTTGCTTGCCAGGTGGCCGATCTGCTTCTGGACGAACTCGATACCGGCGAAATGCTCGGGGCGGCGCACCAGAATCGCGTCGCCGAACAACATGCCGCTCTTGGTGCCGCCGACGGTGACGATGTCCGCGTCGCCGATCGCCTGTGCCGGGGTGATATCAAGGGCGGCAATGGCGTTGGCGATTCGTGAACCGTCGACGTGGACCAGCAGGTCGAGATCGTGGGCGTGGTCGACGAATGCCGCGAGGGCATCGGGCTGCCAGACGCGGCCGTTCTCGGTGGACTGGGTGATGGTGACGATCCGCGGCTGGGAGTGATGTACCGCGCCGCGGCGGGTGATGCGCCGATCCAGTTCGGCTGGATCGATGAGGCCGTCGTCACTGGGCAGCGGCGCCAGGCTCGCGCCGGAAATGCGGACCGGGCCACCGGCTTCGTCGAGCAGCGAGTGTGCGATGTCGCTGCACAGGATCTCGTGCCAGGGGCGCACCGCGGAGGCGAGCGCGATGATGTTGGCGCCGGTTCCGGTGAACGCGAACAGCACGTCGGCATCCGGTGCGTCGAACGCGTCTTTGATCCGGTCGGCGGCGCGCCGGGTGATCGCGTCGGCGCCGTAGGAGACGACGGAGCCGTGGTTGGCGGCCACCAGCGCCGCCATGGCCGCGGGATGGGCCCCGGCGGCGTTGTCGGAGGCGAAGGCGGCGGACGTGTGCGGCACGGGTCTCATCGTTACATCCGCATTCGGGGTGAGTGAAACGATGGCCGGCCGGTGGCGGCGGCGGGACAATGGTCGGTATGTCTAGCGCGCAGCCTCACCAGACGGACACCACCGCGGGGCTTGCGCCCCTGGCCGGGGAACTCGAGAAGATCGCGGCACTGCTGGGGGTCAAGTCGGTGCTGGTGATGCGCTCCGAGCCGGACTCGATGGTGGTCGCTGCCACCGCAGGCGAGGCAACCCAGCACTACACCGTCGGCGCGGCGGGCAAGAAGGCCCTCGATGACGCGTCGGGGGTGCCGCTGTACTGCGAGCGGGTGGTCGACCACGACAGCGCGCTGTTCGTCCGCGACTCCCGTGAAGACGCCACCTTCGCCGGCAACGAGGACGAGGTCGAGTTCGGTCTGCACAACTACCTGGGGCTGCCGGTGCATGACGGGACGGGTGCCGTGGTGGGGACGGTCTGCGTGCTCGACAACACCGCCCGGGACTACACCGAAGACGAGCTGGCCCAGCTCTCTGCGCTGGCCGGCAAGGTGGAGGGCATCATCGACGCTGACGGCAGCGCGCTGGGTTGATCACGACGTAGTCGCACAGACCACGGTCGGCATGCGACCATAGTTGCCGCACCGGGGGCGGTAGCTCAGTCGGTTAGAGCCGTGGCGTGCCTGGGCGCAGGTTGGCGTGCAGTGGTCAAGGGCCAAAGGCATTTCTATCGGCATTTGGCGGTAGTGAAGTCTGCTGGGTGGGTTGGTGTCTGGAGCCCTGTGGCGTCCGCCGCTGCCTAGCGCGTTGACCACTGTGGTCATGATTCGCGCGCCGCCGGCGCCGAGCGGTCATGAGGATGCGTAAGCGTCGGCGGGGCGATGAGTAGTCGCCCCCGCTGGGGCGATGTCGGGGCTCGGCTACCCGATGGCGTTCGCGTGGCGTCGTCTATGGTGCTCGTTGTCGCACTTACGATCCAGTGTTGACAAACCGGTTAAGGGGCCATTTAAGGCCCCTTAAGCACTGGTGACCGCCTTAAGGGGACAGATATGGCCCCTAATGATAGGGAGTGCTGCCTATGGTGCTCGTTGCCACACCTACAATTCAGTGTTGACGAACCGGTTAAGGGGCCATATAATGCCCTTTAAGCTTAATAACCGCTTTAAAGGGACAGATATGGCCCCTAATGAGAGGCAGTCGGTCGACTCGATCGAAGGCGAACTAAGAGATCTGGGTGCCCGCATAGCCCGGATCCGACTCGGCCGAAATTTTACGCAGGCTGCCCTGGCAAAAGAGGCTGGGGCCTCTGTGCGGAGCGTCAAGCGGCTGGAGGCCGGCGAAAACACGTCTCTCGATACGTTGATTCGTGTCTTGGTCGCACTTGATCTGGGTGACCGGCTGTCGAGCACGCTCCCGAATCCAGATGTGCGACCGATCGAGCGGGTCAAGCACGAAGGGCACGAGCGGCGACGCGCGCGTGAACGTCATACTGTCCCAAGGGCTACGGACTGGGCCTGGGGTGAAGAGGACGAAGAATGACGGACGCAACGGTCCGGCTGTGGGGCAGCGACATCGGCGCCGTCAGCTGGCTCCCCGACCGTGGCGTCGGCGTATTTCAGTACATGCCAGACTTCGTGAGCAGCGGAATTCAGTTGGCGCCAATCATGATGCCGCTTGGTCCCGATCCATTTGAATTCCCTGCCTTACCGCGCGACGCATTCAAAGGCTTGCCGGGCATGCTGGCTGACTCGTTGCCGGACAGGTTCGGCAACGCCGTGATCGACGCGTGGGTCGCAGGGCAGGGGCGGCGGGCTGGGGAGTTCAATCCGGTCGAACGCCTCTGCTACATCGGAACGCGCGGTATGGGTGCGCTGGAATTCAACCCGGCTGTTGTACTTCCGGGTGCTAAGAAGTCGCACCGCCTTGAGATAGAAGCGCTGACCCAGCTGGCTGACGATGTCCTCAATAACCGTGGGAAACTTGCGGGCGTACTCAAGGGCGACGATGACGACCGCGAGGCGCTCGAAGATATCCTCCGGGTCGGAACATCCGCGGGCGGCGCGCGCGCAAAAGCGATCCTCGCGTGGAATGAGAAGACCGGCGAGTTCCGCTCTGGCCAAGTCAAGGCTGGCGAAGGCTTTACCTACTGGCTTATGAAGTTTGACGGAGTATCGAACAATCGCGACAAGGAACTGGCGGACCCGCAAGGCTTCGGCCTGATCGAGTATGGCTTTAGCCTTCTTGCTGTCGCTGCTGGAATCGATATGAGCGACTGTCGCATTCACCGCGAAGGTGGCCGATCGCACTTCATGACGCGGCGCTTCGATCGCAGTGCCGGAGGCCAGAAGTTACACATGCAGTCGCTGGCCGCGCTTCGTCACTACGATTTCAATGCGGCGGGGGCCTATTCCTATGAGCAGGCGATTGAGACTATCCGCATCCTCGGCCTGCCGGCATATGACGTTGAACAGCAGTTCCGCCGAGCAGTGCTAAACATCTTGATCCGCAACCAGGACGATCACGTCAAAAACATTGCATTCCTAATGAACCGCAAGGGTGACTGGCGTCTATCACCCGCTTTCGACGTCGTCTACGCATACAACCCTGACGGCAGTTGGACCCACCAGCACCAAATGAGCCTCAACGGCAAGCGGGATCGATTCGAGTTATCCGACCTACTTGAGTTCGGTGTTTTCTGTGGACTGAAGCGACCCAAAGCCGAGGACATCATTCGAGACATGCACGTTCACGTTGAAAACTGGATGTCATACGCGGACGAGGCTGGCGTTGCCGAGAGTGAAGCAGCAAAAATTTACCGCGCCATGCGCCGCCAGATCGTTCTGCCGATCTGACAGCAGGAGCGGCACACGCTCGACTGTCCCCACCAACACGATGGAACCGATCCGCCGCCTGCTTCACACGTTCAAACTTGTTGCACCACAATAGAATAAGGCGCAATCTATTGCGTTGGTCATTCCAGACTCGAGCCTGGCTGGCTCGGCCGAGGGATGCCGCGCCAAGTCCTGACCCTTGCCGAAATTGGCTAGTCTGTTTGTTGATACCAAATTCCCACACTAGATGGCACGTCTGTGTGGATGCATAGGGTTGTAATGGCTTCAAGGTCCAACGTTCTCCGAATAAATTCTCCACCAGTGGTGCGATCAGTAACCGTTGTGAACGGCCCATCCTCATAGGCAACCGTGATTTCGGCGTTGTCTGTTAGTCCAAGGCAGTACCGCGGAACCTCCCCTAGGTCGGCGAGACATTTCTCTACATCGGCGACAGAGGAGAACGAGCGTGACCCCTCGCCTTCTGGTGGCGGTCAATGCGCCACACCTTGCAGATGATTCCCGGAATCTCGCCCGAGCCAAGCTTCACGCCGAAGGATCCGGTCAAGCTCATCGAAGCGACGTAAATCGCGGCTTACCACGAAGGGACTTCTCATTTGCTCGACAACGTGACCACCGGCCGGCGGGTTCGCCTGTGGCTGGCGGAGGCCGGGTGCCATGATTCGCTGCTTACCCCAGTGCATGATTGGCGTAGCCACGCGGCATTGAACGCCTCGCGCAAAGAGGCCTCAACTACTGCCACGGATGCGGCGAATTGCTGGCACCATGTAGACCATGGTGGAAGGTCCTGTCGGCTTCTGGAGCTACGTTCACGCTGATAATGATGCGGTCGACGGGGCCATCTTGGAGCTGCGGCAGCTCATCATGAATGCGTATTCGATTCTGACCGGCGAAGATCTCACATTGTTTGTCGACACCGACATAACTTGGGGCGAGCAGTGGGAGAAGCGCATATCTGCGAGCATCGCCGGGACCACGTTCTTCATCCCGATCATCACCCCGCGGTTCTTCAAGAGCAAGGCATGCCGACAGGAGGTAATCGACTTCACCACGAAGGCAACAGAAGCCAGCGGATTGAAAGAACTCTTCCTGCCGATTCTCTATGCAGATGTGCCGTTCCTGTCAAAGGAAGCCGACGATCCTGTGGTGCGGTTGGTAGCGAACACGCAATACGTTCCATGGCACCAACTGCGATTACTTGACTCACGCTCGAGTGACCATCGGACCGCAGTGCACAAACTTGCAGTGGAAATCGAGCGGATTTCGCGAGACGTAGCCGATAAGCCCGACACAGTCCCCGCTGCTTTAGGCGGAGCTCGCTTTCCAGATGGCGGCGACGACGCCGACAGCGATGAGGGCGGCCTAGGCACGTTGGATCGAATCGCAGCCGCCGAGGAGGTCATGCCCCTCTTTAATGCCACGATAGGAGAGATGGCCGCCTGTCTCAACGAGATTGGGGAGATCGCCACAGCGAGCCAGCCTGAGATCGAAGAGGCAGCTCGGTCGCAGAAGATGTCGACCCCGATGGCTGTCATAAAGAAGGTCGCCGCGAATCTTGACCGTCCAGCCCAGCAGTTCTTGGACCTCTCGACGAAGTACTCTGAGCAGGCGATTGATCTGAATGCGGGGATCGACGTTCTTATACATCTCAAGTCATATTCAGACATGGATCCAGACGAGCAATCGGGCTACAGATTCCTCGCGAACTCGATCAGGGCCATGCGGGATGCGGGCCTGGACGCAGTACAGAGTGCTACCGCTACAAGCGATTCCATGCAAGAGCTTGCCTCCTTCAGCCGCGACATGAGAAGACCTGCGACCAAAATGAAGCGGGCGGTTGAGCGCATGGAAGACGTTCATGGCCTTTACGACGAATGGGTCAAAGGGTTCGAGGAGTCTGGCGTTTGGGCAAACCCACTCGGCA
Source organism: Mycobacterium sp. NBC_00419 (assembly GCF_036023875.1). Lineage (NCBI taxonomy): Bacteria > Bacillati > Actinomycetota > Actinomycetes > Mycobacteriales > Mycobacteriaceae > Mycobacterium > Mycobacterium sp. NBC_00419. The sequence goes on along the minus strand of NZ_CP107931.1, from coordinate 748,434 downwards.
ACGAGAAGCCCAATTCTCCTGCACCCGAATCGGATTGACGACGCCATTTGTCATTTGGATAATCTCGCTAGTTGTGTCTGGCGTGGAACGTCGTTCGCGCTGACTCTGTCCTCTCCGGGATGTAGCGTGGCCGCACCTCGTAGAGAGCGCTTCGTCACAACCGTCGGGGCAGGTTGGAGTACGTCCAGCTGGCTGGCGCAATCTGGCTGGCGTTCTCTCCGCTTGTAACCCGAGCTTCCGCGAGAGCTAGAACCCCACACGACACGCGACCCCGCTACGGGGCTGGCCGCCTCCGGCAGTTGGCGCGTCACGTTGGCGAGCCGCTCGGCAGTGGTCGTTACGAACGTCGGGTTCGTCACCCGGCAAAGAGGCCCGACATTGCCGTTCGGCCCCCGAATGTCGTCGTTCAGCAACATGTAATGGACTCCGAGTCGACCTCCCGTTAGGACCAGAGTTACGCGCCATAGGCGAGGGCCAAGTAATGGCTCTGTAGACCCGAAGACTTTGCTGGCAGATGCCGGCGGCATTCCGCTTGGGATGCCCTGTTTTGTTTGCTGACGACAGCGGGTTGGGCCAAATCTCACCGCGACACGCTGCAGGTACACGCTTGTGCTGCGGGCGGTGACGGTTTAGCGTCCGTTGCTGACAAAGATAGGCCTCCGCCTGCGGGAACAGACGGATGGCAGGCACCAGATTGGAGCTGCGCGTTGAACATTCTTTCGCGAGACGACCCCGCGCTTGCCCTCGCTCGCAGTGTCGGCCGGGGCGAACGTGAAGGTGCTCCAGAGAATCCTTGGCCACGCCTCAGAAGCCATGACACTGGATACCTACGCCGATTTGTTCGATGACGATCTCGCCGCCTTCGCCGTGGCCCTGAGCAAGGCGATAGAGAGCGCGCCGGCATCTGCCCGGTACCGTACCGGTGAGGAGGCCGTATCCAGCTAAAATACCGCTGGTCGACCTCGGGGGCGGTAGCTCAGTCGGTTAGAGCCGGGCACTCATAATGCTCTGGTCGCGGGTTCGAGCCCCGCCCGCCCCACTCAAACGCTGTATGACCTCGCCTGATGGTTGACGTTTCGGTGTCGGGTGATGGGCGACAGTGTTTCGGCTGATGCTTTACACCTGCTTCGGTTGATCCTTGACACTCCCTAGATGAGGGAGTTGAGCGTGGCTGAGCAGCGGTATCAGGCCGTGTTGGCCTTAATCAGTGATGGGTTGTCGATTTCGCAGGTCGCCTCGAAGGTAGGGGTGTCGCGGCAGACGCTGCACGCGTGGTTGGCCCGCTATGAGGCTGAGGGCCTAAAACACAACACCGAGTGTCAAGGATCAACCGACACTAAAACGTCAACGATCAACCGACTCTGAACAGCCCTACCAAGCGTTGTGTATGACCTCGGCCGGCGTGCCCGCTCATCCACGCGGCGTCTCCGTCGTCCCCAAGACTCGTTGCAGGTCGGGTTTCATCATCTGGAGTTGCTGTCCCCAGTAGTTCCAGCTGTGGGTGCCGTCGCTCGGGAAGTTGAACACTCCATTCGTGCCGCCCGCCGCGAGGTACTTCTCCCGGAAGGTCTTGCTGGTGCGACCGAGGAACCCCTCGAGGAATCGGGCAGCCGCCAGATTGCCGGCTGTGGCCCCGGTGTCCAGGTCCGACGGGATCCCGTTGCCGGCGTAGATCCACACCCGGGTGTTGTTGGCGACCAATCTGGCGATGTTGACCGTGGGGTCGTTGCGTTGCCACGCCGCATCACTGGCTGGGCCCCACATGTCTTGGGGGCTGAAACCTCCGGCGTCTCCCATCGCGATTCCGATCAATGTGGGCCACCACCCTTCTGATGGGTTCAGCGCTCCCGACAGCGCGGCGGCATAGATGAATTCACCCGGGTGCCAGATAGCGAGATTCAGCGATGCCGAGCCGGCCATCGACAGACCGACCGCGGCATTTCCCGTCGCAGACACGTTCTTGTTGGTCGACAGCCAGGCCGGTAGTTCTTCGGTGAGAAAGGTCTCCCACCGGTAGGTATGGATGCCGTCCTTGCCCGTCGCCGGTCGATACCAATCGGTGTAGAAACTCGACTGTCCACCGACCGGCATGACGACAGAGATACCGGAGTTGTCGTACCACTCGAACGCAGTGGTGTTGATGTCCCAGCCGTTGAAATCGTCCTGGGCGCGCTGCCCGTCCAACAGGTAGAGGGCGTGCGGGCCGCCGTACTGGAACTGGATGCGAATGTCACGCCCCATCGAGGGTGACGGCACGTCCAGGTATTCCACCGGCAGACCTGGCCTCGAAAAAGCCTGTGCGCGTGGAACATCACCCAGGCCGATCGCTATCAACACGAGCATCGCGATGGCCAGGGTAAGTCGGGCTGCTGAGCGTCTGGTCACGTCGAACTCCACTCTGCTCAGGTCACCGAGCGCAGAAATGGCTCGGCGAGCGCCAGGAACTCTTCGGGGGCCGAGGCGAATGGCACGTGACCGGTGTCGAGCACCTCGAACCGAGAATTCGGTATGACCGCGTGGGTGGCGCGTCCGGCAGACACCGGAATGGCTCTGTCGCGCAGTCCCCACACGATCAGGGTGGGCGTGACGAGTTGGGCTGCGCGGCTTCGTAAATCGCTGTCATCGCGTGCGAAGCTGCGCCAGAGTGCGGCCGCCTGCTGCACGCCGGCACTGGTTCGGGCGCGGCTGACGACCCGTTCCAGGATCTCGTGGTCCAGGGAACTCGTCGGCTTCATGTAGAGCCGGGCGAAGGTGGGCAACGCGAGTCGGGTGATCCAGGGTGTTCCCATGGCCTTGCAGAACAGCCGGGTCGGAGTGGTCATGGGAATGAACCCGCCCGTATCGACCAACACCAGACCCGCCACCTGCTGCGGCCGGGTGAGGGCCAACCGCGCCGCGGCGAAGCCGCCTACCGAGTTACCCACGATGCAGAGCGAGGGCACCGCGAGGTGGTCGACGAGATCCTCGAGGGCATCGGCGAACAACGTCGCGCTGAGCTTCGCAGGCTCGGTCGCTGGCGCCGAGAGCCCGCAGCCCGGCCAATCGAGTGTCACCAGCCTGTAGTCGGGCTCGAGACGTTCAACGAGCGCATCGAAGTCGTGGTGGTCGTGAAGAGTTGCGTGCAAGAGCACGATCAGCGGTCCGTCGCCGTGGTCTTGATAGCACAGCGTTCCGGCGCGCGTCTCGACAAAAGGCATGACCGGATGGTACTCATTGACCGTCCGGTCGGTCAATAAACACCGAATCACCGATCCGCTGACGAGAGGAATCGCGATGACTGCACCTGCTGTAGGCGCCCCGTTCGCCGAGAAGATGGCGTACTACCGCACCCAGCACACCAGCCGCGGGGTCAAGCTGACTCACCTGGTTGGCTTACCGGTGATCGTCTGGGGGATACCGCTACTGGCGGCTAGGCCCCGTATCGGGGCGGCGATGTTTCTCGGCGGCTGGGCACTGCAGATCGCGGGTCATGTTGTCTTCGAGAAGAATCTGCCGTCGACGCACAAGGGTTGGATCACCTATCAGCTCACCGGCGTGATCGACGTGTGCGAGACGTACGGCGACATACTTGCGCGCCGGGGCGCGCGCAAGGCGCTGCGCCGGGTGTCGGTCCCGCCGGCGACGTTCTCAGCACGTGTGAGAGTTATGCTCAGCAGGGCTGACCGGTCGGTCAACTACATGCCATGTATGAACGGATCTGCCTCTCACGATGACTGAAAGCGTTCGCGCCGCCGCGAAGGAGAAGACGCGAGATACGTTGTTGGATACCGGACTCGCACTGGCTGAGACCACGGGTCTGGAGGCTCTGAGCGTCAATGCCGTCACAGCGGCGGCGGGAGTGGCCAAAGGAACCTTCTTCCACCACTTTGGCGACCGTACGTCCTACCTTGTGGCACTGCATCGCCGGTTCCACGACGGCATTCTTGACGAGGTTCAGCAGGCGGTAGCGGGCATGGCATCGGGTGGTGAACGACTCTCGGTGATGTCGAACACCTACCTCGATGCGTGCATTCGGAGTCGGGGAGTGCGCGCACTCATCCTGGAAGCCCGCGGCCTGCTTCCGATTCAGGCCGAGATAACCCGACGTAACGACGCGATCGTGGCTCTGCTGGCCGTTGACTTCGTGGCCCTGGGGTGGCCGTCTCCCAGTGTTGCGGCGCGGTTGTGGGTTGCCGCCAACGCCGAATGTGCCTTACTCGAACTCGATCTGGGTAGACCCGACCTTGACGCACGCGAGGCGCTGCGCGCCTTCGCACAGCGACCAGGGCAAGGCTCGATGAACACGTCGACCTAATCCGGTTGATCCTCGACATCCCTTGACGTGGGGTTGCCGACCAGGTGTCCGCCGGTGGCCCCACGGGTGGGCGGCGCAGTGAGAATGCCTCGGCCACGTGCCTTTTCGACCCAACTGACCACCGTGCGAGACGTCACGAAGTACTCCTGGGCCAGGCTCGCGGCGTAGCCGCGGCCGCGCGCCAGGTACTCGCGGGCGATCGTGGTCAGGAACTCGTCGGTGAGAATCCTTCGATGTCGCAGCGGCTGGGCGGCGACAGCCGGGAATCCGGTCACCGGAAGGTCGACGGCGAACGGGTCGGTTCCCGCTGCGATGAGCCGGGGCAGTATTCCCGTGACGGCATTCAAGGGCGAGGCCCACCGAAACTCGCGCTGCAGCATCGCGAGATCGAGTCCGGCAGGAGCAACCAGGGATATCTGCACGATCTGCGGCTCACCGTCAACGAGATCGACTCGCGCGTTGACCCGTATCGCTTCGTCGCCGGTGACGGGATCGGTCTGCACCCAGTCGACGATCACGGGCAGATCGACCGTGACGTCTCCGGTCGTCCACGGATGGCGGGGCCCATCGGCACCGACGAAACGCGAGGAAACGCCGGGGAGTCGTGGCGCTGCGCCCATTGGTCCCTCCTCGGCGGCCCGCCTGCCACCGTCCATGGTGCGGCGCATTGATCCACTTCGTGGCTCTTCGGTCGACTTCCACTGCGCCCGTGTGCTGGGTCAGCTACACAACGGCGACACCGACTGCCGTCCGCGTCGCCGCTGTGTTGTGCTGGACTACGTGGTGCCGTTGGCGCCGGTTTGACCCGGCTGGCCGCCGAAGCCGCCGGGTCCGCCGAAGCCGCCCGTGCCGGGTGTCACCCCGGAGCCCGGCGACTTGGCGTTGCCGCCGCCGCCGCCGCGGCCACCGTTGGCGAAGAGGCCGCCTCTGCCGCCGGTGCCGCCGTTGCCAGCCTCACCATTCGCCGCGTTATGCCAGATGGGAAGGTTCGAGAGCGAACCGCCGGCCCCGCCGGTGCCGCCGACGGCGAACAGCCCGCCTTTACCGCCGGTGCCGCCCTTACCGCCATGGGCGGCCCCGCCACCAGCGTTAGCAGTCATGGCGTCACCGCCTGCGCCGCCGGAAGCCGCGCGGATGAGACTGAGGAAGCTGGCACCGCCGTTGCCGCCTGCCCCGCCCTGAGTGAGACCGAGCAAGCTGACAGCGCCTCCGCCGGTACCGCCGGACTGGCCCTGGCCGGCGAACCGGGCACTACCGCCGTTGCCGCCGTTGCCGCCGCCGGCGGTGCCTTCGTTTGACGCCGCCGAGCCGCCGCCGCCGGCCAGACCGCCGGAGCCGATGGTCGCGTCGCCGCCGGTGCCGCCGTTCCCACCGGCTGCGTACAGGACGCCGGAGAGAACCCCGAACTTGTACCAGTCGTCCGGATTTGTGCTGGGGGTATAGCCGCCGCCGTTGCCACCGGCGCCGCCGTTGCCCAACAGGAGGCCGCCGCGTCCACCGTCAGCGCCATCGCCGCCAGTGGCGACGCCAGAGTCCGCTAGGGCTTTGGCACCGGCTCCACCGGCGCCGCCGGTGCCGAACAGGCCGGTGCTTCCGCCTTCGCCACCGGAACCGCCAGTGGCCTTGTTGTTGGTGGGGGTGGGAGTCGCGACGCGGTTCTCGGCATAACCACCTGCGCCGCCTGCGCCGCCGTCACCCCAGAGCAGGCCACCGCTTCCGCCCGCGCCACCGTTGGCGCCCACCGAGTGATCGGTCTGGTCCCTGCCACCACGATCTTCACCGCCGTTGCCGCCGATGCCACCGTTGCCGAACAACCCGGCGCGGCCACCCCGTCCACCAGCCGTGGCGGCCCCAGTCCGCACGAAGGGCTGGGCAAATGTGTACGCGGCGTCGGCACCGTCGCCGCCATTGCCGGCGTTGCCGAGGAGCAAGGCGGCGTTTCCGCCGTTGCCGGCGGCCAGACCCGAGCCCGCGAAGGGGCTCCAACCGCTGCCACCGTTGCCGAAGAGCAGGCCGGCGTTGCCGCCATTGCAGACATGCGACGTGCAGTAGACGTCATCCGCCGCGGTGTAGTTGTAGCCGCTGCCGATCAGCACACCCGCGTTCGGATGCGTCTGTGTCCCGTTACCGATCAGAAAGCCGACGACGGACCCCAGGAGACCACCCGAGGAACTGGTCAGCTCGACATTGGCGGTCCGTAGCTGCACCTGCGCGACGGGTGCGGCGGGGTAGAGCGACTCCGCCCCCGGCGGGATCATCAACATCATCCCGGCGCTGGCTAACGCCCCCAAGGTCACCACCGGTGCGACCCGAAAGAGACCGCCTAGCCGACGGCCGGCGCACACGTCATCAGTCATCATCAAATTCCCCCCCGTTGAAAGCCCCACCCCGTTGTGTAGCCAAGCAGACTGGCGGGGTCACTAGTGGAGATTCGCCTACTGATGGGATCTTGTCGTCTTGATGGAAGGTTCGCCTCGCGGCCTCGTGGCTGGTCCGGCCTGAGTTGCATACTCATCCCTTATGAGGCAACTCGTGTTCGTGGAGCCCGGCGTGCTGGCATGGCAGGACGCCACGGATCCGGTCGCCGGCCCCGGCCAGGCCGTGGTGCGGCCGCTGGCGGTCTCCCGCTGCGACCTCGATGTCGCGATGGCCGGCTTCGGACTCTTTCCGGGGCCGTACGCAGTAGGTCATGAGATCGCCGCCGAAGTCGTCGACGTCGGTGCCGGGGTGACTGGATTCCGTCCCGGGCAGCGGGTCGCCGTGCCGTTTCAGGTGTCGTGCGGCACGTGCCCGCCGTGCGGCGAACGGCACTACGCCGCCTGCCTACCCAGCCAGGCCCGCGCCGGGGCGGCGTTCGGGTTCGGTGAGTCCGGCGGCGGTCACGGCGGTGGCCTGGCCGACCTGCTGCTCGTGCCCTACGCCGACCACCTGCTGGTGGAGGCCCCGCCGTCGATCAGCGACGTCGCCTTGGCCACCATCCCCGACAACGTCATCGACGGCTACCGCGCCGTCGTCGACGGACTACGTGAACGGCCCGGATCCGACGTGCTCATCGTCGGCGGCGACGCCACCTCGATCAGCTTGTACGCGATCCAGTGCGCGCGGGCATTGGGCGCCGGGCGGATCCGCTACGCCGACAGTGACTCCCAGCGACTGGCGGCGGCTTCGGACCTGGGGGCCGACGTGATCGACGTGGGCGGGCAGTTCCCGCGGCGTCTCGAGCGAGCCCCGATCGTCGTCGCCGCGTCGCTACAACTCGACGGACTGAACTGCGCGATCCGCTCCACGGAAGCTTATGGACGTATCACGGTGGTGACGATCCACTTCGCCCCGGAAACTCCGCTGCCGTTGCTCGAAATGTACACGCGCGGAATCACTTTCCACACCTCTCGGGCGGATTCCCGACGCTATCTCCCCGAGTTGCTCGATCTGGTCGGCGCCGGGCGAATCGACCCGCTGGCCGTGCCGACCACCACGGTCGGTTGGGATGACGCGGCGGATCGCTGGCTGGAACCCGCACTGAAGATGGTGGTCACCAGGAGTTGAGCGGCCGACGGTCCGCGATTGAAGTGACCTAAATGCCGCATCGCGGCGCCCGAATTCTGCAACACTGGCGGCGGCTAACCGTTGTATCGGATTCAACGACGAGGCAAGGGACGGGGGTCCCGCCGTGCGTAGTGCGGCTCTATCGTGGGCAGTTGCCGCTCTGGCACTGGGCACAGCCCCGCTGTTGGCGCTCTCACCCGTGACGTCGATGGGCGTCGGACTCACGGCGACTGCCTTGTTCATGGGTGGCACCGGGCATCCGCTGAGCATCCCCGAAGACACCACCGAGTACATCACCGAGTACGTCGAGGACGCCGACGCCGTCTATGTAGCGCCCTCCGGCTTGTGCGTCGGGGGAGACCCGGGTTGCTCACGGGTGGCGGTCTACGGTCCGGAGCAGTTCCGCTTCGATACGGGACTGTGGGACATGCCGTATGACGAGTCGGTGGCGATCGGACTGTCGAATCTCGATGCGTGCCTTCGCAAGGCGTCATGCACCGTCACCAAGCCCCCGTTCACGTCCACCGCGACCGCAACGCTCACCGACACGTCCTACGTGGTCTACGGGTATTCGCAAAGCGCCGCCATCGCGGCTCTGGAGAAATACGACCTCATCGCGCACCCGCCGCCGGGTACGACCGTGAGTTTCGTCGTCAACGCCAACCCGAACCGCCCCAACGGCGGCATCCTGGAACGTTTCGTCGGTGCCTACATTCCGATCATCGACGTGTCCTTCAACGGTGCGATGACGACAAATTCACCTGAGCCGCATCCCATTACGACGGTCGACGTGGCCAATCAGTATGAGCCGGTCGCCGACTTCCCGACCAACCCGTTGAACCTGCTGGCCGATCTCAATGTGCTGCTCGGATTCCTCTACCTACACCCCGAGCCGGCGTATTTCGCAGCCACTGACATCCGGCTGCAGGGTCAGTACCAGGACACGACGTACTACCTGGCGCCGGCCAAGACCGTTCCGTTGTTGATGCCGCTGGAACAGATTCCGCTCATCGGCCCGCCGCTGGCAGCAATACTGGACCCACCGCTACGCGTTCTCATCGAGGCGGGCTACGACCGCACCATCAACCCGGGCCAGCCCACGCCCGCTAAATGGCTCTACGTCCCGGATCTTCTGAAGACGACGGTGGACTTCCTCGAGGCCATCCCGACCGGATGGGACAACGGAATCGCGCTGATCTCCGGCGACCCGGCGAACCGGCCCTTCCACACCACTCCGCCGGGCCCGTACGGGGTGGGCGGACCCCCGGTGGATACCGGGGCTATCGACTCCTATGGCCCGCCGGCGCCGTACACCCCGTCGCCGACGCCGGCCCTAGCCGCCACCACGGTGGCCGGTGTAACCACCACGGCGGCACCGCGATCGGCCCGCCGCGCCACGGCTCGCACTACGCGCGCCGCCCGCAAACCGGGTCATGCGGTCGCAGCCCGCCCGTCCTCCAGTGGCGTGAGCGGGCGACCGCGTGCGGTACGGCCGCCCACCGGATAACGCCGATTCCCCGGCGCTGAGTGCGGCCGCGTGGTATTCCTTCGCCAGTACTGGTCCATAGCCCACGGGAGTCGCGATGCGTGGTTCGGCGCACAGATCGCTGACGGTGGTCAGGTGGCTTCAGTTCGGTGTGGCGGCAACCGGAATGGGCATTGCGCTGGCCGCGGCGCCCGGCACCGCCCACGCTGACGACAGCACCGGCGCGCACAGTGCGTCCTCGGCAGGTCACCACAAGCCGCGGTCCGCGGCAGACAAACCGACATCGGCCCGCCCCGCCGCGGCCACGCGCTCACGTCCCATCGCCGCCATCTCCGCGGCACGGGTGGCGGCGCGCCCGGTGGCCACCGTGGTCGGCTCAGCCAAGCGGCAACAGGCCTCGCCACTATCGGCCCCGCTGACCACGTCGTCCCAAACCTTGCCCGACGCGGTGAACGGCCTGCTCTATTCGGTGGCGAACCTGCTCTCCGTGCTGCCGCAGGGTCCCATCACCTACATCGCCGAGAGCACGCTGTATCTCGTTCGACGGACGCTGTTTCCGGCCAGCGTCGGTGTGATCACCACACCGATCACGGTGCCGCTGTACTTCACCGCCATCGATAGCGACGGTGACGGCACAGCCGACACGAAGAAGCTCGGCATCTATGCAACCCTCGGTAACGGCGCGAAGCCCAAACTGTTCGAATTCGACACCGGCGCTTCGGGTTTCTTCGCAGCGTATGCATCCAACGACCCGCATACCTCCGACTGGTGGGGCAACGGAGTCAAGGGGTCGACCACCCTGGTCTCGCGTGGCGACGACAGCGGCATCACCTATAGCGGCGTCGCGGCGAACACCACGGTATCGCTATTCGCACAAGGCAATTCGCTGCCGCTGACCTCCACCGGCTCCGTCCAGGTCGGCCAGGCCAACCTGATCACCAACGGCGACACCAATCTCTGGACACCCAGCGGCACGACGATCTCGGGCGGTATCGATCCGCCGCCCGTCGAGAAGGCCTTCTACGGCGACTTCGGAGTGGGTACCAACTACGAGGCCGACGGGATCACCAGCCTGTTGTCCCAGTTCACTTTCGGCAACGGGATATCACCAGGATTCATCGTCCACGTCGACGACCAGAGCCAGCAGGCGTGGGTTCAGATCGGCCTGACGGCAGCCGACCTCCAGAACCCGTCGACATCGTTCTTCGTCATGGATCCCGACGAGTCCGCCAAGGGCAACACCGTGCCCAACAGCGATGTCCGCTTCTACAAGCAGCAGCTCATCAAGGCGAAGATCAACATCAGCGACGGCAGCACGCCGGTCGTCACCGATTCCAAGGTGAAGGTGGTCCTCGACACCGGCGCCGCGACCACCGTGCACAACACCGACAAGAGTTCCGAGGCAGCCGATTACGACCAGATTCTGGTGCCGTCGCACGACGACGCCAAGAAGGGTGTTCTGGCCGGCAACCTGACGTTCTCCCTGAAGGGAACCACCACTGCCGGTCAGCACGAGACGTTCTTCACTGTGACGACGACGACCGATCGCCAGCAGGAGGACCAGACAACGCAGGTGATCAAGTTTCAGAACGACAAGGCCGCCGCCGACATCGACTCCGACAAGGCGAAGTACTACCTCAACTCCGGCATCCAGTTCTTCTACCACTACGACGTCGTCTACGACCTCGGGAATTCGGCAGGCGGCGGCCAGTTGGGTCTGGCACCGCAGACGACCTGAGCCCCTCAGAGCCCGCCGAGATCGTCGGGCACGTCGACGGCGTAGCGCTGCAGCGTTTCCAGCGGGACCAGATCCAGGGTGCGTTCGTGGGTGCAGGCCAGGACGACAGGCGCCGCGCAGCCGTCCTGGTGGGCCCGCAGCCAATTGCGGGCGGTGACGCACCAGCGGTCGCCGGGCGCCAGCCCGGGGAACCGGAACTGGGGCATCGGCGTCGACAGGTCGTTGCCGATGGAGCGCTGGTGCTCCAGAAACTCCGCGGTGACCACCGCGCAGATGGTGTGCGATCCGATGTCCTCGGGCCCGGTCGAACAACATCCGTCGCGGTAGAAGCCGGTCAGCGGGTCGCTGCCGCAGGGTTGCAGTTCATCACCAAGCACATTGCGATCGGGCACCTCACCATTATCGGCCCCGGGCACGCCAACTGCGGTAGCCCCGGTGTGCGGCGAATGCCCCGATGATCGCGGTGACGCACCACACCGCGATGGCCGGTGTAGGCCAACGGTGAGTTCAGGTCCGAGACCGAGGCGCCCAGTGCGGTATACACGAAGGCCCGTGGGGCTGACCCGATCAGAGCGCCAATCGCCATCTGCCACAGCGGCATCCCGAAAGCGCCGAATGCGTAGGGTGTCAGGGCGTCATATCGTCGCGGGGTTCGGGTCCTGCCCGGCCCGACCCTCAGTGGCTGGGCTATCTAGCCGAAGTTGATGGGGGTAAAGCCACCGGCGTCGGTGTACGTCGGCGGCATCCATCCGGGTTCGCCCGGCACGACGGTATCGGGCGTAACCGGGTACTTCACCTTCTCGAATACTTGCTCGTCCTGCCAATAGCCGCCACTTGTGGTGCAGCTGTATGTACCGCAACTTGTCCGAACCGGCACTGCATGTGCAGGTACCCAAACCATGCGGAATCGGATCCAGCTGCCGTCCGGCTGGAGCGGCCCGTCGCAGATGCTGCGTGTTTGGGTTGCCAGGAATCCCCACGGAACACTCTCGCAGCCCAGCTGCGCATCTGCGTTTGCCAGTGGGGAGCACAGTGTTCCGAAGATGGCCGAGAGACCTAGGGTAATAGCTATTTTCGTCTTCATGATTAAACCACCTCAGCAGGCAATATAACTGTATTGCCTCATGTTGGCAACGGTTACGCCAGAGTCAATTTGGTGATGTTGTCAAAGTTATTTATGTTGCTGGTGTGACAGATGGGTTCGGTGGTGGCAACGTCATGCGCGGTGCGGTTGCGCTTGAAGGCGAGGCCTCGCACCGCTCCACTGCCCCCAAGATCGTGACTCGCCGATGCCGTCCGTGAGCGAGAGGAAAGTCCTTCGACTCGGCTCGCGCGGGGCAGCGCCAAGTCGGCGATAAGCAGATCATCGTGTCGGCGTCGACTACCGGGGGTGGGATCCCCGTTGTCGCGTCGACGGTGCGGGGTCGCCCACCGGTCGACGGCGTCACCAGGCCCAGGGTGCATTCATGGGTGCAGGCCAGCCACCCCACCATTTATCGGCCCCGGGCACGCCAACTGCGGTAGCCCCGGTGTGCGGCGAATGCCCCGATGATCGCGGTGACGCACCACACCGCGATGGCCGCGTAGGCCAACGGTGAGTTCAGGTCCGAGACCGAGGCGCCCAGTGCGGTGTACACGAAGGCCCGTGGGGCTGATCCGATCAGAGCGCCAATTGCCATCTGCCACAGCGGCATCCCGAAAGCGCCGAACGCGTAGGACGCCAGGGCGTCAGAGATGCCGGGGATGAAGCGCTGGCCGACGACAGCCCACAGTCCGCGGCGCTTGATCTGGTCGTCGATGCGCTGCGCCCAGTCGGCTCCGATGAGCGCCCGAGCGCTGTCCCGGCCGGCGCGCCGTCCGAGGAAAGCGGTGATGGTCGCCGTCGTCACCGTCGAACCCAGCGTCACGAACGTGCCGATCAGCGGGCCGAACAGAAACCCGCTACCGGCGGCCAACAGCGGACCGGGAACGAAGATCGACGCCAGCACTGCCGACACCAGTAGGTAGGCCAGCGGCGCTGCCGGCCCGGTGGCGGCGACGGCGTCCCGGACCTGTTCGACGTCGATGACACGGGAGACGGCGACGAGATAGAAGACCGTGAGCAGCACCGCGACGAACAGCGCGAGTCGCAGAATGTGCGGCCAGCGCCTGACGGCCGGGGGTTCAGTGTCCTCAGTCATTGAGGATCTGCAGGGCGGCGGCGCTTCCCTGGCGCAGAAACTCGATGATCTCCGTCGCGGTGGCCTGCACCTGCTTGCGGTTTGCCCGTTCCGGCCCCAGCAGGGCGGTGACGGCGGGGCCCAGCACCCGCAGGGGATCGGCGTCGACCCAGTCCGGTACGGGCCGCAGCTGTGACAGCACGGCACCGGTAATCAGAAGATGAAGTGCGATGGCCTGGTCGGCGACATCCCAGTCTTCACGGGCCAGGCCATGGCGGCGCCAGATCGGCAGGATGCCGTGCAGCATGGCGCTGGGTCCCAGCGTGCTGTGCAGGGAGACCGAGCGCGGGTGGTTGGCGAGGACTCCGAGCAGGTCTTCGTTGTGGTCCTGCATCGCAGAGATGAGCGGATTGGTGGTCACCGTCTGCAGCATCGTGGGGCAGAAGCGCGAGGGGCGGACGAGGTCGGGTTCGTCGGTGATCTGCTGGATCAGGCCGTCCATGATGCTCATGAAGTTGCGGCCGATGAGCCCGACCAACAGGTCCTCTTTGGTGGGCCAGTACAGGTAGACCGTTCCCTTGCCCACGTGAGCCCGCTGTGCGACGTCGGCGACGGTGAATCCTTTGACGCCGCGTGCCACGAGCAGATCACTTGCCGCCGCCAGCAGCCTGGCCGCCTTCGCCGAGTGCTGTTCGGGCAGGTCATCGAGGGAAGTGCTCACCGTCGTGACTATATCGGCGCGCGAGTTGAACGCACGCGAATCGGCTTCTGTCGGCACGGCAGCCAGTATGGCATACTGACCAAAATGGTCGTTTGGTCAGTTTGGGGTTGGCATCGGTCGCAGCCGAAAGGGATTTGAGTGGTAAAGGTGTTGAGGCGTATACGGATTCCAGCCCCATCGGTCACGATGCGCACGCTGGCCGTCCTCTCGGCGGCCGCCACCGCCATCGTCGCAATGACCACCGCCTGCGCCGCGCTTCTGGCGGCATCACCCGCGGCATTACCCTAGGAGATGATTGTGTCGAACCCATTGCCGGACAACGATTCCCGCATGCCGGCCGAACTCGAGCGCCTGGTCAACCAGCCCGAGCGTGTACAGGCCATCACCAAAGCCATCTTCGCCGTCGCCGACCGGGTGAATCCGGTCGTCGACTTCGGCAAACCCTATGTCGACGGGCTGAACAACCTGCCGCGGGACGGCCGGTTCCTGCTCGTCGGCAATCACACGACATTCGGGATGGCCGAGATCGTGATGATCCCGTACTTCGTGCACCGCGAACTCGGTGTTCGCGTCCGCGGCCTTGCCGAGAAGTCATTCGGCGACGTGCGCGGTGTCGCCGCAGACGTACTGGCGGCTGCCGGCGCGGTGGTCGGTACACCGGCCAACGCCACTGCGCTGATGGCGAACGACGAAACGATCCTGGTGTTTCCCGGCGGTGGGCGCGAGATGCCCAAGTTCAAGGGTGAGGAGTATCGGTTGAGTTGGCAGGGCAGAAGCGGATTCGCGCGGCTGGCGATCGCCCACGACTACCCGATCGTGCCCGTCGGACTCGTCGGCGGCGACGACGTCTATCACGGTCTGGTCGAACGAGACAGCGCGGTGGGGCGGGTGAGCCAGTTCATCGGGCGGCGCATCGGAGGCCGGCCGGATATGGCCATCCCGCCGACGCGCGGCCTGGGACCCACCCTGCTTCCCGATCCCAAGCGGATGTACCTGCGTTTCGCCCTGCCGATCGACACCACGAAACCCGCCCGCACCAAAGCGGAGACGTGGGAAGCCACCGTCAAGGAACGGACCCAGTCCGCGCTGGAAGGTGTCCTGGCCGATCTGCAGACCCTGCGCGAGACAGACCCGTTCCGTAACCTCAATCCACTCGGCTGGAGCCGGGCCGTCCAGCCCGAATCAGCCGCGCCCTAGGCGTTCCCGGACGGTGTCGGTCAAGAACCGGGCCGCCGATGCGGGGCGGAATGCCCGTGCCGCTGCCGTCAGTACGTCCAAGGCCTCGGCAGACAACTCGATGTCGGCTGCAGCACAGTTGAATTCGAGTTGTTCGACGCTGGAGGCACCCGGAATTGCCACCACGCCGGGCAGGGCGATCAGCCAGGCCAGCGCCACCTGCGCCGGCTTGGCGCCGACGTCCGCGGCGACGTCACGCAGTGTCTGCAGCAGCGGCTCGGCCCGACGCAGGTTCTCGGTTCCGAACAAGCGGTTGGCGGCGCGGATACCACCGGGGCGGTTGTCGATGCCGTACTTGCCGCCGAGCAGCCCCTGTTCCAGCGGGCTCCACGCGATCACGATCCGGTTCTCCCGCTCGGCGAAGGGGACGAGATCGTCGAGCGGCCCGGCGTGCGCCAGCGAGAAGTGCACCTGATTACTGATCACCGGCCGGCCCAGTGCCGCATCGGCTTTGCGCCAGCGCTCCAGTGAATAGTTGGAGACGCCCGCCGCGCCGATCGCACCGCTGTCGAGGAGATCGCGCATACCGGGCATGATCACCGAATCGGGGACCACCGGGTTGGGCTGGTGGATCTGGTAGAGCGGGATCCGGTCGAGTCCGAGCCGCTGGGCGCTGGCCTTCTCGCGCTGGCGGACCACCGCCGGAAACGGCGCCACCGGAAACACCTTGCTGGCGACAGCGACATTGGCCCGCTCATCACCGAGCGCCTCGCCGAGGATCCGCTCACTGCGGCCGAAGCCGTAGATCTCGGCGGTGTCGAAGAAGGTGACTCCCAACGCCAGCGCACGCTGCACGATGTCGCGTGCCGCGCCCTGGGCGTACTCGTCGCCATAGCCCCACTCGCTGGAGCCGAACTGCCATGTTCCCAGACCGATGCGGCTGACCCGTCCCACACCGTCGACTTCGAGATACTTCATGGCACCAACCTACGGGTCCGGCAGTTCTGCCTGCATCTCGGCCTGTGCCGCATCAAAACTCAGAAGTCCCTTGATGGGCATGCTTTCCGGTAGCGGATCGTCGTAACTCCACGCGACGTCGTCGACGACGACCTCGCCGATCCTCGCCGACCAGTAGGTCGCCACACCCTTGTAGTTGCAGTAGCTGCTGGTGTCGCTTCTGGTCAGCAGGTCCATCCGGACGTGCTGCGGGGCGACGTACAGCCGCGGCTGCAGAGCCGTCTCGAAGAGGATCACGGTGTCGTCGGTGTCGACCAGCGTGGTGCCCGCCACCTCGACACGTAGCCGCCGCGAGGTCGGGCGGCAGTCGACCCGGTGGTACGGGTTGGGCGGGTAGTGGACCAGTCGCCGCCCTTCTTCCAGCCAGGTGTCCACCGAATTCCACGGCACCAGGACATAACCGGGCGCCAGGGGCTCGGGCTCGCCGGGCAGGTCGCCGATCTCGTCCTGCGGGAAGACGTAGCTCAGCGGGCGGCCCGCCCGGTGCACCATGAGGGCGTGCTCGGTGTCGATGACTGTGCGGCCGTTGCGAATTGCCTCGATACGCCGGGGATGCGGCTCGACGTAGGCCACGTCCTGGGGGAGTGGAACCGAGAACCGGCCCGCCGGGTCCGGGCCCAGGGGGCCCCGTCCCGCGACCAAGCTCACCGGATCAGACCACCGTGGTGTGCAGCGGCGTCAGGTCGGTCTGCATCAGGGTCACGTTGTAGGGGCCCCACAGCGACATGTTCCAGTACAGGTTGGTGATGTCGGGATTGTTGTTGTTGTCGACCAGCTTGCCCGTGCCCGACCAGGGGTGGATCATCGGCGCGTAGAGGCCCGGGTACTGGGCTGAGGTGGCGATGGTGATCGGATCCGACCACGGCCCCTCCGGCCGGTCGGCCGTGCGCAGCACCACGTTGTTCTGGCCGTTGCCGTAGAGCGCCACGTACTTGCCCAGATAGTCGTTGTACTGCACCGACATCTCGCTGACATTGCCACCGGTCTTGGCGCCGGTGAATCCGGCGAACCAGCCGCCGAAGAAATTCGGATTGTTCGCCAGGTCGATGATCCCCCCGAAAAGCCCTGGGGAACTGGTGGAGTCGCCGAGGATGGGTGCGGCGACGGCGGGCTTGCCCTGCACCCAGGTGCTGCCGTCCCAGTACTCGTACTTACTCAGATCGGTGATGTTGCCTTCGGCCACCCGTGACAGGTAGGCCGAACCGGCCCGGCCCGACGGGGTACCGAACGCGTAGACGTACTGCGGCTCACCTTCGGCTACCTGGTCGGCGGGCTGCAGGACATAGGCGGCCTGCTGGAAGTTCTGGCTGCCCGCCACATACGGGGTCGAGGACCGGAACCAGCCGGCCGAGCGGATCGTCGAACCCACCAGCACCCACTTGTCGGTCGCTGCGTCATACATCGAGATCGCCGAGTAATTGGTGGTCCAGCGGCCGGGGGTGTCCCAGGACTTCACCGACATGTAGTTGACGTACTGCTGTTGGTTCACCGAGATCGCCGACGTCGGGATGATCGTCACCTCGGAGTTGAGGATCGGGAACAGCGCGCCCGGCGCGCTCGGGATGAACTGGTAGGCGTAACCGGTCGGCAGCAGACTCAGGCCGTTGGTCAGGTTCGTGTCGGTGCTCAGCAGCAGCACGTTGGAGCGCCAGTCGCCGGTCATGTTGGGCCCGCTGAAGGTATCGCCGAACGCCAACTGGATCTTGCCGGTCAGTCCGTTCTCCCACATGATGCCGAGGTCGGTTCCGTTGATGCCGAAGCCGTTGGTGATGTTGGGGCCGGTGACAAAGCCGACGTTCCTGGTGTTGAGCGTGCCGGTCGTGGTCACCGCCGCCGCGGCCAGCGTGGTGGCCTGGGCTGCCTGGGCGCTCGACGTCGTGACCGGGGACGCCGCCGTGGGTTCGAATTCCCGTCGCGCTGACGCTGCCAGCGCCCACAGGGCCGGCGCCGGTGCCGGAGTGGGGGCGCCCGGCTCAGCCTCGGCGGTGGCTGTCGTGGTGCCGCTGGTCAGTGCGCCGCCGGAGCTGGTCACGATGCCGCGCACGGCGCTGACCTTGCCCGACGTCGACGACGACGAACCCGCGGAGTCCGAACCTGGCGTGCGCTTGACGCGCGCCGAGCCGCCGGTGGATGCCGGCTTGCTTGATCCCGGTGCACTCGCGCCAGTGCCGGACGAACTAGTGCCCGACGAACTCGCCGTCGAACCGGCCCCACCGGCGCCCGGGCTGTCCTCGGCCCACGCCGCGGCGCTGCCGTTCGCTATCGCCGTGCCGATGCCCAAGGCCACCGCGAGCGCACCCATCCGGCCCACATATGTGGCAGCTGTCCTGGAAGGACCCATCAACTTCACCCCTCGATTCACTTCTGTCACATCATCCATCGCCCGCGGCCCGCTCGATGTTTCCCCGTCAGGAGGTGAGCAGTAGTTCGCCCATCCTGGGAACGATGGCCTGCAACGCCTTCAGCGGCCGGATCATCACCGTGAACGACACGATCTTGCCGTCGTCGTTCCATCGAATGATGTCGACTCCCTCGAGGGTGAGGCCGTCCACCTCGGCGGCGAATTCCAGTACGGCCGAACGACTCTCGATCCATTTCTCGACATAGCGGAAATTGCTGTGCGAGAACAGCTTCTCGGCCGCCCGCAGATACGCCGCCGTCTTCTCCCGGCCGTGCTGTGGGGTGAAAACGGCCGGCGAGTAGAACACCGCGTCCTCGGCGAGCAGGTCGTCGAGCTCATCGGTCTGGCCGTTCTCGATGAACCTGAGCCAGCGTTCGATGACGGGAGCGGTCACGTCGGTGGTCCTTTCACGTAACGGACTTCCAGCGTCCCACAGCCGCACGGCTCGATGGCCGGGTGTTCCAGGTCGACGCGAAATTGAAACCTCGCCGAGCCTGACTCGGCCGTTCCAGCAAATATATTGACCAGCGATTGATGTTGCCAGATCAGCTGTAACGTGACAGTATCGTTGAGCCCGGCGAAGTCATATCCCGTCGGCGACAACGTGCGCGGTGAACTATTTCACCGCAGCCTAACGAGGGGAAATCCCATGAACGCAGGTCGTTCCTATACCAGTCTGGCAATCATTGTCGGAGCATCCATGTTCATCGCCTTCAGTTCGCTCGTCGCCGGTTGTGGCAACGGCGATAAGGAGGCTCCGCCGAGTACCACGTCGCCCAGTGGCACGCCTTCGTCGAGCACACCGGTGTCACCGACGGAGAAGTCGTTGGACCCCAACGGAGGCAACAAGTTCACCCCGCCGGTGGTGGCCCCGCCCGCACCGACCGAGGGCGCCGGAAATCACCACCACGGTCTGAACGGGATCGGCTGAGGTCGCGCACGTCGGCTGCACTTCGGGTAAAACCGACGGGTGATGCAACGCGGTGTGATGACGTGCGGTTCCTGCCTGCGCACCGTTGCATCGGCGGCCTTCTGCCTGCACTGCGGTGCGGATCTGACCAACCCTGACGGCGACGGACGTAACCGGCTCCGGCTGGCGCACTACGCCGCGGCTCCTCGTGAGCATGTACTGCGATTCGCGGTGGCAAGTTCACTGTTCCCCCAGGTGCCCCCGACATCGCGCCGCGCGTTGCGGCTCGGACTCCTGGTAGTGGCGGCCGCACTCGTCGGCTTCACGGTTGCCGGCTGGCAGGCCCCGCTGATCGGCGCGGCCGTGCTCGGGCTGCCACTGCTGTTCGCCCTCTACCTTCGTGCCGCCGCGATCCATCCGGATCTGCCCAGGCGCTGGCTGACGCTCACCGTCGGACTCGGTGTCGTTCTCGGCGTCATGTGGGGGTTGATCGGCGGACCGATGGTCGCCCGAGCTGCCGACGTCGGCTTGGGCGGTTCCAGAGCAGTCGGCTCAATTCTGGTGGAGAGCTTCGTCTTTCCGCTTGCGGGAGCGATGCTGATGCTCGCGCCCGCGGTGGCGGTGTGGGCGATGCAGCCTCGCGTCCGCGACTCGCTGGACGGCTTCGCCGTCGGCGCACTCGGCGCGCTGGTGTTCACCGCCGCGAGCACGCTGACCCGGTTGGCGCCGCAACTGGCCACCGGGCCCTGGACCGACGGTCAGCCGATGGGCCCGATTCTCGCCGAGGCGGGGATCCGCGGTCTGGCGATGCCCGTGATCGCGGCCGCGGTCGGCGGCCTGGTCGGCATCGCGATCTGGTTTGCCCGGCCGGTCCGCGCCATCCCCTTGGCGTTGACCGCCGCGGTGTCGATCTACCTGGCGCTGGGCTTCGTCCAGACGCTGCGGGTGCGGGACGACTTCCAACTGCTTCTGCATCTCGCGATCGCGGGCCTGACTCTGCTCGTCCTGCGGATCGGTGTTCAGGTGGCATTGCTGCACGAAGTGCACGACGAGGTGACGACGTCCGAGCCGGTGCTGTGTTCCTACTGCGATCACGTCGTCCCGGCCGCGGCCTTCTGCCCCAGGTGTGGGGTGGCGACCCGCGCTGCGTCGCGGTCGTCGCGCGCCGCTCGGCGCGCCTACCCGCCGGGCGAGCCCCCCGTCGGCGCCCGGCCCCAACTCGGCTACGCGATGCCTGCCGATACCTATCAGGCGGTGCCGGTCCGGCACAGCACGCGCGCGCGGGTGGCGGCGGTGATGGGAGCGGGACTCGGTATCGCGGCGGCGGCGGCCTTCGTCGTCTCGTTCGCGATCACCCCAGCGGGTGTGCAGCGCTACATCTGCCCGCCGGATTGTGGACGTCCGCCGATGGGGGTGCCGGTGGCGGCTAGTCCGCGGTTCGTATCGAGTCACGGCGAGTTCTCGGTGAACTATCCGGCCCCGGGGACGGCCTATCGAGCCGACACCGACCCGAACGGCGTCGTGCTGGACTACATCGCAGGCGATACCGGCACGATGGAACTCTTCGGACAGCCCTCGGTCGGCCGCAGCGCCCGGCAGATCACCGAGCAGATTCTCACCCGCAGCTACCCGGATGCCGTCGTCGAATACGAAATCCCCAACGCCACAGTGGGATACCAACAGGGTTACGGGGTGGTGGCCGACGTCTATCCCACCGATCCGGACGCCACTTACACCCGGCTACGGATTCTGGTGCTGACTGCGGTCAAGAACGACTACGCGCTGGTGGCCTCGGCTGTCGGACCGTTTCATCGGTTCAGCCCCGACTTCGGCAGCGGACATCCCTCCGGTGCCAACCTCGAACTCGCCCTGGACATGGGCAAGTACGTGAACAGCTTCATGTGGCAAGGCGATCCGCCCCGCTAAGCCGATCCGGCGAGCTGAAACTACTTGTCGCAGGTGATCGTCACGTAGGCGATCGGCTGACTACCGGCCGAGCCGACGGTATTGATGTCGGTGACTGTGCACTCCGACAAGCCCCCGTTGGGGACACCGTTCTCGTACTGCAGTGTGACGTCGTAGCCGAGGTTGTCGAGGTCGCCGATGGTGGACGCCACCGACTCCGAGCCGGGCTCGGGGATGTTCGGCGGATCGGCTAAAGCGTTGGGGGCCAACGCGATCGACGCGCCGAGACCGGTCAGTAAGGTGGCGATGGAGCGCAATCCTAGCGACATGCGAGGACTGTCGCGGTTGCGCCTTGCAGCGCGGGGAACGCCGGTTGAACAGCCGTCTAACAGCAGGTGTCGGGTCATCTCACCAGTTCCAGACGGACATGTCGTTCGGCGCGTAGTTCATGCAGACGTCGGTGGTCTTGGCGGCCACGCCCTTGTTGTTGAAGAACAGCTTGGCGTGGTTGGGCCACTGGAACGCCAGCGGATCGGAGTAGATGTTGGTCGCCATCTCCTCAGACCAGCCGCGGCGGGCGGCGGCGTCCATCGAGTAGAACCAGTGAACGTAGTCCTGGGCGGCCTGCTGAACCTGAGGCGACTTGTTGTTGTAGTCGATCATGTAGCGCTCGTAGTAGACCGGTGTCACGTCGCGTGCGGCCGCCATGATCTGTTCGGCGGTGCATGTCGTGATGATCATGCGGTGCGGGATCGGGTAGTCGTCGGAGGCGTCCGCGGCAGCCGTCGCGGGCAGTGCCACCGCGGCCATCGCCAGGGCGGCCGCTGCCGCGCCCATGCGCAGAGTGGTGCTCATCGTTGTCATGTAGAACCTCCTTCAGGGCTCGCGCCCACGGATAGCCGATCCGTATTGTCCGAGTCGTCGCGGGGCGACGGCCACTGTTGTGGCAGCGGGCGTTGACGCACCCGCTGCGGCCACCAGAACCATTTGCCCAGCAGCGCGGCGATCGACGGTGTCATGAACGACCGCACGATCAGTGTGTCGAACAGCAGGCCGAGCGCGATCGTCGTCCCGACCTGGCCGCCCACCCGCAGCGGGCTGATGAGCATCGAGCCCATGGTGAACGCGAACACCAGGCCGGCTGACGTCACCACTGAACCGCTGCCAGCCATTGCCCGGATGATACCGGTGTTGAGTCCGGCGTGGATCTCTTCTTTGAACCGCGCGACCAGCAGCAGGTTGTAGTCCGATCCGACCGCCAGCAGGATGATCACGGCCATGGCGAGGACGAGCCAGTGCAGTGGCTGGCCGAGGATGTGCTGCCACAACAGCACCGACAACCCGAACGACGCGCCCAGCGACAAGACCACGGTGCCCACGATCACCGCCGCGGCGACGATGCTTCGGGTGATCACCAGCATGATCACGAAGATCAGGCACAGCGCGGCGATCCCGGCGATCAGCAGGTCGTAGTTGGCGCCGTTCTGCATGTCCTTGTAGACCGACGCGGTGCCGCCCATGAAGACCTTGGAACCCTCCAGCGGGCTGCCCTTGAGGGCTTCGAACGCGGCGTTCTTGATCTTGTCGATGTGCGAGATGCCTTCCGGCGTCGCGGGGTCACCCTCGTGAGAGATGATGAACCGCACCGCTTTTCCGTCCGGAGAGACGAACATCTTGAGGCCGCGCTTGAAGTCGGGATTGTCGAAGACTTCCGGCGGCAGGTAGAACGAGTCGTCGTTCTTCGAGGCGTCGAAGGCCTGTCCCATCGCGGTCGCGTTGTCCTGCATCGCCTGCATCTGGTCCTGGAAGCCGTTCATCGTCGACTGCATCGTCAGCATCGACGCCTTCATGCTCTTCATGGTCGCGATCATCGGCGGCATGACCTGGACCATCTTCGGCATCAGGACGTCGAGCCTGTCCATGTCGACGACCAGTGACGCCAGATCGTCACTGAGAGTGTCGATCCCGTCCAGGCTGTCGAAGATCGAGCGCAACGACCAGCAGATCGGGATGTCGAAGCAGTGCGGCTCCCAGTACAGGTAGTTGCGGATCGGCCGGAAGAAGTCGTCGAAATCGGCCAGGTGGTCCCGGATCTCGTTGGTGTCGGCCACCATCTGCTTGGTCTTGGCCACCATGTCGTGGGTGACGCCCACCATCTGCTTGGTCAGGGCCAGCATGCGTTCCATGGTGTCGATGCTGACCTGCAGCTCGTCACCCATCTTGAGCATGTCCTTCATGCGGTCCTGCAGGTAGGACATGTTCATCGTCTGGTTGGTGCCCGACATGCTGATGATGAACGGGATCGAGGTGTGCTCGATCGGCGTGCCCAGCGGGCGGGTGATGGTCTGCACCCGTCCGATGCCCGGGATATGGAAGACATTCTTGGCGATGCGGTCGATCACCAGCATGTCCGCCGGGTTGCGCACGTCGTGGTCGGTCTCGATCAGCAGCAGTTCGGGATTCATCCGCGCCTGCGGGAAATGCCGGTCCGCCGCGGCGTAGCCGATATTGGCCGGGATGTCCTTGGGCAGGTAATTGCGGTCGTTGTAGTTGGTCGTATACGACGGCAGGGCGAGGAGGCCGACCAACGCCAGCGCGATCGAGGCGACCAGGATGGGGCCGGGCCAGCGGACCACCGCGGTGCCCACCCGGCGCCACGTGTGGGTGTTCATCTTCCGCTTGGGCTCGAAGACCTTTCTGAACCGGCTGCCGATCGCGATGACCGCGGGCCCGAATGTCAGCGCCGCGAACACCACGACGAGCATGCCGATGGCCAACGGGAAGCCCAGCGACTTGAAGTAGGGCAGGCGCGTGAAATGCAGGCAGAACGTCGCACCAGCGATGGTCAGGCCCGAGCCCAGGATCACGTGGGCTGTGCCGTGGTACATGGTGTAGAACGCGGTTTCGCGATCTTCGCCGTCCAGGCGGGCCTCGTGATAGCGCCCGAACAGGAATATCGCGTAGTCGGTGGCCGCGGCGATCGACAGGGTCGCCAGCAGGTTGACCGCGAACGTCGACAGACCGATGACCTCGGCGTTGCCCAGGAACGCGATGACCCCCCGGGCCGCGGTCAGTTCCAGGAAGACCATCACCAGCACCAGGATCGTGGTGACGATCGAGCGGTAGACCAGCAGCAACATCACGAAGATCACGCCGATGGTCACCATCTCGACGACCTTGACCGCCGAGTCGCCGACGTTGTGCTGGTCGTGACTCAGTGCTGTCGGGCCGGTGACGTAGACCTTGATCCCGGCCGGGGGCGGGTTGGCCGTGACGATCTTCTGCACGGCGTCGACAGACTCGTTGGCCAGGCTCTCGCCCTGGTTGCCGGCCAGATACACCTGGACGTAGGCGGCTTTGCCGTCCGCACTCTGGGAGCCGGCGGCGGTCAGCGGATCGCCCCAGAAATCCTGGATGTGCTCGACGTGCTTGGGGTCGTCGCGCAGCTTCTGGATCAGGCCGTCGTAGTACCGGTGGGCCTCGGCGCCCAGCGGCTGATCGCCCTCCAGCAGGATCATCGCGCTGCTGTTGGAGTCGAACTCCTGGAAGTCCTTACCGACCCGCTTCATCGCCTGCATCGACGGCGCGTCGTCGGGCGCCAGCGAGACCGTGTGCTCCTGGCTCACCTGCTCGAGCGGGGGGACCGCGACGCTCAGGACGACGACGAGGCCGATCCAGAACAGCACGATGGGCACGGCGAAACTCCGGACAAACCGGGGAATCCGCGGGTGCGCTCCGGGTGGCCGGCTCACGCGGACTTCACCAGACAGAAGGTTTGTGCGTTGACCCCGGACGAGGTCTTCTCGTCCTTGAGGACGCCGTCGACCAGGATGCGGCAGCCGATGGTGTCGGTGTCACCCTGGGCGACCACATTGGCGCTGGCCGCGGGGGCGGTCGTGGTCAGCGTGACCGACCACGGCAGCGTGACATCACGCGCGATCTGGGGCTGGGCATCGAGATCGAGGTAGTTGACGGTCGCTACCGCGCCCTGCGGACCGAAGATCTCGTAGGTCACCTGCTTGGGATTGAACGGCTTGGTGTCGTTGGCCAGGCCGCTGCCGGGCCGGGTGAGTTCGGTCTTGCCGAACACCCCATGCAGCCGAAACACCGAGAAACCCGCGATGGCCACCACGATGATGATGACCACCGGAATCCATGCGCGTCGAATTGCCTTGACCATTGGTTATCCCGAGGACGTCAGGACGCCGACACGGGCAACGCGCACATTTCTGCGACGCCGATCGTGAGGGTGCCCGTCAGTCTCATCTCAACCCCGATTTTCTCGCGCCGCCACAGATTGGTCGATTTAACTCAAGAGATTAGCTCACTTAACTGATCGGACGATACCCCGCGGTAGCTTCCCTGACCGATTTCCCTCCGTCATTCGTGCCCTAGGTCACACCGGCCGTCCGGATGTGATGGGTGGCATCTCGCATCTGCGTTGTGCCGCAGCGTGTTTCGGTCTCCGGATAGGCCATGCGCCGGAGGGCTTCCGCACCGCTGGTTAGCTGGCCTACAATTCCTCTTCATGAACGTCACGAGGCTTGCCATGGTCGCCGCTGCTGCCGTCGCGGCGCCGATGGTCCTGGCCGTTCCGGCCCATGCCGACCCCGACATCGACTTCGCCAATGAGCTGCACGGTTTCGGGATCTACGGTCCGCGTGACTACAACGCCTGGATCGGCAAGATCACCTGCAAGCGCCTGAACAACGGCCTGGACACCGACGCGTACCAGTCGGCCAAGTTCATCCTGACCAACCTGCCCAACGGGTCCACCCAGGCACAGTCCGTGCAGTTCCTGGGCGCGGCGATCAACACCTACTGCCCGGAGCAGATCGGCGTGCTGCAGCGCGCCGCCGTCCAGTAAGGACTCTTCGTGGCCGGGCCGGTCGACCGGACTATCACCGAGGATGTGCCGGGCACGCCCGACGCCGTCCGCGACCACTATGTCGATCTCGACAACATCAAGGATGTGCACCCGCTGGTAGTGGCGGTGCGCACGCTGCACCGCACTGACTCCGACGACGGGTACGTCCACACCTACCGGGTGTCCGACCGGATTCCGCTGGGCTTCGCGACCCTGCCGATCAGCTATACGGCCACTGTGCGGGTGCCCCGCAACGGCCCGGTACTCACCGAGGCCCGCCAGTTCCCCCGGGTGCGCCTCGAGGGTGTCGTGTCCTTCGAGCCGATCCCGACCGGCACCCGGCTGACCGAGCGCCTCCGCATCAGTGCGCCGTGGCCGCTGCTGGGAATGACGGCCAAGCAGGCGGTGGCGGCGCATCAGGAGATGCTGGCCGGAATCCGGCGGCGGTTCGAGGCCTCGCCTTAGTTCCCCTGCCCCCCCGGGGCTAGCCGGCGGTCTTGCCGTTGTCGACGTTGTAGACGGCGCCGTGAATGGTCGAGGCGTCATCGCTGGCCAGGAAGGCGATCACCTTGGCGACGTCGCGCGGGTCCATCATTCCGCGGGGTGCGGCGATGCGCATGATCAGATTCCAGTCGGCGTCGTCCGGGGTGGCGAACTCCGTCACCTGCGGGGTGAGCATCCCGCCGGGACACACCACGTTGACCCGCAGCTGTTCCTTGGTGAACTCCACGGCCAGCGCCCGGGTGAGCCCGACCAGTCCGTGCTTGGCGGCGCAGTAACCGGCCGAGTAGACCTCACCCTCGACCCCGGCGATCGAGGCCACGTTGACGATGTTGCCGCCGACCTCCAGCAGATGAGGCAGTGCTGCCCGGCTCAGGTAGAACGGTCCGTTGAGGTTGACTGCCAGGTCGTAGTCCCAATCCTGGTCGGCCACGGACGCGGTGTGGCGCATCTGGTGGAAGCCCGCGGCGTTGACCAGGACGTCGAGCCTGCCGAACTGCTCCATGCAGCCCGCGACGGCATCCTGGCAGGCCTGTGCGCTGGTGATGTCGATCGACGCATACGCACCGCCGGGCACGGATTCGAACACTCCTGCCATCCGGTCGGTGTCGCGCGCGATCCCGTAGACCGTGGCGCCCCGTTCGGCGAAGACCTGCGCCACCGCCGCCCCGAGTCCCGACGACGCTCCGGTCACCAGGGCGACTTTCCCGCTCAGCTGTGTCATGCCGGCCTCTCCGCCTGATCAGGCGTGTACGTTGCGGACGCCCACCGCGTTGCGCAATCCCGAGCAGTTGTAGCACCCGATGCAACCCACGCAGTCGGTGCACCGGGCACAGGCCAGGCACGCCATACATCTGCGGCATGCGAAGCAGGCCGCGCATCCGACGCATTCCCGCATCAGTGCGCACAACACGGTGATCACACAGCCCGCGATCAGTGCACTGCCCGCCGTCGCGACCGAGCCGGCGATCACCGCGCTACCCGCGGTCGCCAACGACCCGGCCACCGCCGCGCTGCCGGCGGTCGCGACCGATCCGCCCACCGCGGCGCTGCCGGACGTGGCGATCGATCCCGCCACGGCGACGCTGCCCACGGTGGCGATAGACCCCGCCACCGCCGCACTGGTGGTGGTCGAGATCGATCCGGCAGTGGTGACGGCGTCGTCCATGACTGTCTGCATCCCACCAGTATTCCAGCAGCTAGAGCCGCTTTCCGGGGTGTTGCGCAGGTGCCCGGGAAAAATTACGCGTACGTGACCATGTGCGTTCTGACAAGGCATCCGGGTCACCACTCGCCTTGAATTGGACCTAAGAGCACCGCCGTCTGGTTGCATCGGCATCCAGGGGGGTATCGCATGCACGGTGCTCGGCCCGGGTCGAGGTGGCCCGCCACGGGGAAGGAGCAGCCATTGCGCGCATCTGACGCAGTCTCGCTGAACGGCGCGCGTGTGCCCACCGCCAGTGGTGTGGCCACCGAACACGACGCGCAGTTCGAGATCTGGCGTAACGGCGTGCGACACGGCGCCCTGGCCCACGTCGCCGACTTCGTCGACAACCACTGCGTCCCGCAACTGGCCGGCGCCGGCATCGACGTCGCCGCCGACGTGCTGGTCCAGTTCGTCGGTGGGGGCAAGTGCCTGCGCTCCACCTTCATGTACCTGGGCTGGCTGTGCGGGGCACCGGCCGACGACGCCGCGCTGCGGGCCAGCGCCGGTCTGGAACTGCTCCACGCGTTCGCCCTGCTGCAAGACGACGTCATGGACGACTCGGACATGCGCCGGGGACAGCCCGCCGCGCATGTCCAGTTCGGTCAGTGGCATCGCCAGAACGGCCTGTCCGGGTCGCAGTGGCGGTTCGGCGCCTCGGCGGCGATCCTGCTGTCGGATCTGTGTCTGGTGTGGGCCGAGCAGATGATGCGCGACAGCGGGGTCTCCGCCGACGCGTTGGCGCGGGCCTGGCGACGCTACGACCTGATGCGTATCGAGCTCGCGGTCGGCCAGTTCGCCGACGTCGCCAACGACTACGGCGCCCTGCCCACGTTGGACCAGGTGCTCGACGTCGCCCGCCGCAAGTCGGGCAACTACACGGTGCGCAGGCCGCTGGAGATCGGCGCCGCGATGTCCGGTCGCGAGGAGCTCATCGGTGCGCTGGGCGAGTACGGCAGCGCCGTGGGCGAGGCCTTCCAGCTCCGGGACGACATTCTTGGCGTATTCGGTACACCCTCGGTAACGGGAAAGCCCATCGGCGGGGACCTCGCCGAGCGCAAGGCGACCAGTGTCGTCGTCGCAGCCCATCAGATGGCCGATGGAACGATCCGCCGCCAGTTCGTCGAGCTGATGAATGCCGAGGAACTCGGCACCGCCGACATCGCCCGGTGGCGCAACCTGATCGTGGCGACCGGCGCCGTCGAGTGGATCGAGGACCTGATCGACGAGCTGGTCGCGACCGCACAGGATCACGTGTGCGACAACAGAATTGACCCATGGGTGCAGTCGACGCTGGCCAACATGGCCGCGGCCTGCACGCTGCGAGAGACCTGATGAGAAGGAGTCGATGATGCGTACCGTCCCAGGGGCGACTGACCACGTCGTGGTGGTTGGAGCCGGACTGTCGGGCCTGTCCGCTGCGATGCAGCTCGCCGGGCGCGGCCGGTCGGTCACGGTGGTGGAGCGCTACCCGTTCCCCGGCGGGCGGATGGGCCAGGCCGACATTCGCGGGTATTCCATCGACACCGGTCCCACCGTGCTGACGATGCCCGACATCATCGAAGAGGCATTCGCCGCCGTCGGCGCCTCGATGGACGACCACCTGCATTTGGATCTGGTCGATCCGGCCTACCGGGCGTCGTTCGCCGACGGGTCCTCGCTGGACGTGCACACCGACGCCGCCGCCATGGCCGCCGCCATCGAGGAGTTCGCCGGTCCGGCCGAGGCGGCCGGCTACCACCGGCTGCGCGACTGGCTCACCGAGCTCTACCGGGTGGAGATGAACGGGTTCATCGCCTCCAACTTCGACTCCCCGTTGTCGCTGCTGACCCCCCAACTGGCCCGGCTGGCCGCACTCGGTGGCTTCCGCGGCTGGGAGAAGATGGTCAGCAAGTACATCAAAGACGAACGGCTGCAACGGGTTTTCACCTTCCAGGCGCTCTACGCCGGTGTCCCGCCGCAGCAGGCACTGGCCGCCTACGCGGTGATCGCCTACATGGACACCGTCGCCGGGGTGTACTTCCCGCGCGGCGGCATGCGCGCGGTGCCCGAGGCGCTGGCCGCCGCTGCGGCCGCGGCCGGGGTGGAGTTCCGCTACCAGTCCTCGGTGACCTCGCTGGAGAAGTCCGGCACCCGGATCACCGCTGTGCGCACCGATAACGGAGACCGGATCGCTTGTGACGCAGTGGTTCTCACCACCGAGCTGCCGCTGAGCTATCACCTTCTCGGCCGTACCCCACGCCGTCCGATCAAGATCCTGCCGGCCCCCTCGGCCGTCGTCATCCACGCCGGTGTCCCCGCGGTCGGCGACAAGCTGGTGCACCACAACATCAGCTTCGGCCGGCAGTGGGCGCGCACCTTCGACGAGATCATCCGCGACGGCACGCTGATGAGCGACCCGTCGCTTCTGGTGACCAGGCCGACCGCGAGCGACCCCAGCCTGGCCCCGGCCGGGCGCGACCTGCTCTACATCCTGGCCCCGGCGCCGAACCTCGACGCGGGCGTCGTGGACTGGGCATCGGCCGGCGACGCCTACGCCAACCAGGTGGTCGCGAAGGCGGCCGAGCGGCTGCTTCCGGGTCTCGACGACGACGCCGACATCCTCGACGTCGTCACCCCCGCGGACTGGGCACGGCAGGGGATGGCCGCCGGTTCGCCGTTCGCGCTGGCCCACACCTTCTCCCAGACCGGGCCGTTCCGGCCGGCCAATCTCGTGCGCGGTGTCGACAACGCGGTGCTGGCCGGCGGCTCCACCGTTCCCGGCGTCGGGGTGCCCACCGCGCTGCTGTCCGGCCGCCTGGCCGCCGATCGGGTCGCCGGACCGGCCGACGAGCTCACTCGAAAGCGCACCATCACCAGGTCGGGAAGCAGGTAGCGATGATCCACACCGAGTTACACGCCGCGGGGATCGACGACGAGCGGCTCCGCGAGTCCTACCGGTACTGCCGCAAGCTCAACGCCCAGCACGGCCGGACCTACTTCCTGGCCACCCGGCTGCTGGCACCGTCTCAGCGACCGGCCGTCCACGCGCTGTACGGCTTCGCCCGCTACGCCGACGACATCCTCGACGACCTCGACTCGACAGCCACCACCGCGCAGCGGGAAGCCCGCCTCGATGACCTGTCGGCCAAGTTCTTCAGTGGCACAGCCGATCCCAGTGAACCGGTGCTGCCCGCGGTGCTGCACACCGCCCGCACCTACCGCATCCCGCTGGACCTCTTCGACGATTTCCTGACCTCGATGCGGATGGACCTGACCGTCACGGACTATCCCGACCGGGCCGCGCTGAACCACTACATGCGCGGGTCGGCCGAGGTGATCGGGCTGCAGATGCTGCCGATCCTCGGGACGGTCGTGCCGACCGCCGAGGCCGAGCCGTGCGCCGAGGCGCTGGGGCGGGCGTTTCAGCTCACCAACTTCCTGCGGGATATCGACGAGGACCTGGATCGCAACCGGGTCTACCTGCCGGCCGACGAACTCGCCGCATTCGGTGTGGACCGTGACCTGCTGACCTGGTGCCACCGCAGCAACCGCACCGATGACCGGGTGCGCCGGGCGCTGGCCGCCCAGCACGAGATCACCCGGGAGATCTATCGGGAAGCCCGCAAGGGCATCGCACTGCTGGCCCCGCAGTCGCGCCCGTGTGTGACCACCGCCTTCACCCTCTACTCGGAGATCCTGGACCGCATCGAGGCGATCAACTTCGAGGTGTTCAGCCAGCGAGCCACCGTGGGGACCGGCCGTCGCATACAGGTGTTCGCCGGTGGCCTGATCCGCGCCCGGCGGGCCAGAAGGTACGGCGCCGCCTGATGGAATTCGCGGGTTTGCGCGCCGCGCTATCGCGCACCGTCGAATACTGGACGTTGATGGTGAGCTATGGAAAGGACCCTCAGTGGTAAGTGTCGGCCAGCGAGGACTGCGCCGGGAGCAGGTTCCCGGCGCCTTCGACGTCGGCGCCCAGGCCTACGACAAGCTGGTCGGGGCGAATCCGGGCTATCACGACCACCTGCGGATCTCGGCGCGGCGGATGCGTATCAGCGGCGGCGGACGTGGGCTGCGCCTGCTCGATGCCGGCTGCGGCACGGGCGCGTCGACGGCGGCCCTGCTCGAGGCGGCGCCGTATGCCGAGATCGTCGCGGTCGACGCGTCGGCAGGCATGCTCGCCGAAGCGAGAGCCAAGTCGTGGCCGGACACCGTGCAGTTCGTGCACAGCCCGATCGAGGGGATCGCAGAGGCGGGTGTGGAAGGACCGTTCGACGGGATCCTGGCCGCCTATCTGCTGCGTAACCTGGCCGACCCCGATTCGACGCTGCGGACCTTCCGCGGACTGCTGCGGCCCGGGGCGACCCTGGCAGTTCACGAGTACTCGGTGAGCGATTCCCGTGTCGCCAAGGCGATTTGGAATGCCGTCTGCTGGGGCATCATCATCCCGGCCGGCTGGCGGCAGACCGGTGACAGCACGCTCTACCGTCATCTGTGGCGCAGCGTGAACACCTTCGACGGAGCCCGGGACTTCCAGCGCAGGCTCGTCGCGGCAGGGTTCACCGGCGTGCACAGCGAGACCATGCCCGGCTGGCAGCGCGACATCGTGCACACGTTCCTGGCGGACGCTCCGAAATGATCGATCCACGCCGAGTCGCCCACCCGGCGCAGTCCGGGTTGCCGCACGCCAACGCACTGCCCAACACCCCGCATGTCGTGGTGGTCGGCGCCGGTATCGCCGGCCTTGCCGCCGCCGCCGGTCTGGCCGAACGCGGTGTATCCGTCGAGGTCCTGGAACGCCAGGATTATCTGGGCGGCCGCGTCGGCGGCTGGACCGAGAAGCTCGAAGACGGCACCGAGGTGGCCAACAACCGAGGATTCCACGCGTTCTTCCGGCAGTACTACAACCTGCGCGCGTTGTTGCGGCGCAGCGATCCCGGGCTCGATCGGCTGCGGGCCGTCGAGGACTACCCGCTGGTCGACGGGCAGGGTCGCCGTGACACCTTCCGCGGGCTGCCCAAGACCCCGCCGTGGAACGCATTGGTGTTCGCGCTGCGCAGCCCCACGTTCCGGATGCGAGACCTGGTGCGGCTCAACGCTCCCGCTGCCGCGCCACTGGCCGCGGTCTCGGTGCCCGATATCTACGACCAGCTCGACGACCTGGACGCCGAGACCTTCCTGACGAACATCAACTTCCCGGTCGCGGCCAGGCACCTGGCCTTCGAGGTGTTCGCCCGCAGCTTCTTCGCCCGCCCCGACAAGCTGTCGGCTGCGGAGCTGGCGGCGATGTTCCACATCTATTTCCTGGGTTCCAGCGAGGGTCTGGTATTCGACGTCGCCGAGTCGAACTTCAACACCGCGCTGTGGGATCCGTTGGGGGAGTATCTGATCGAGCAGGGGGTCCAGTTCCACACCGGCGTGACTGCCGAGTCGGTCAGCGTGGGCGGGCCAAAGACCATGCAGGTGAGGGTGTCCGACGGAAGGACCATCGACGCCGACGGAGTGGTGCTGGCGACCGATCCGGGCAGTCTGCGCCAGATCGTGGCCGGTTCACCGGGACTGGGCGACGAGCGGTGGCGGGAACAGGTTGCCGGCCTGCAGACGGCGCCGCCGTTCGTGGTGCAGCGGCTGTGGCTGGACCGGCCGCTGGAACCGGGGCGCCCGCCGTTCCTGGGCACCGGGGGACTGGAGCCCGTCGACAACATCAGCGTCGTCAGCAATTACGAACAGCAGGCCGCGCAGTGGGCTCGCGCCCACGGCGGTTCGGTGGTCGAGGTGCACTCGTACTCGGTGGTGGACCCGCCGCCCTTCGACGGACTTCGGGACAAGATGCTGGCCCGTCTGCATCAGCTCTACCCGGAGACGGCGACGGCCGGAATCGTCAAGGAAACAATGCTGCTGCGTGAGGATTGCCCGCTGTTCGCACCGGGTGCCTTCGCCAACCGGCCCACCGTGGAGACACCGGTGCCCAATCTGATGCTCGCCGGCGACGGTATCCGCATCGACCTGCCGGTAGCGTTGATGGAGCGAGCCGCCACCACCGGATGGACGGCCGCGAACGGTCTGCTGGCCGGATGGGGGGTCAGCGGGCACACGGTGCACACCGTTCCGGTGCAGGGACGTTCACCGGTCCTGCGCCGGCTGGCAACTCCGAGGAAGGCCCGGGCGTCATGAGCATCAAGTCGCGGCTGGCCGCACGATTTCCCAAAGGACTTCCGCTGCAGGTTGTTCCGAAGCTGGACTGGGCCAACCAGAAGCCGACGTATCAGGACGCCCAGCCCGCTGTGATCGACGCGGCGCTGCGCCGTGCCGAGCAACGGCCCAGCGGAAACTGGTTCGTGTTCGCCGCCAGCTCCGACGTGCGCACCGACAAGCCGTTTGGCACCCGGGTCGGCGGTGCGGAGATCGTGGCCTGGCGCGACGAGCAGGGCGGGCTGCACGTCGGACCCGCGGCCTGCCCGCACCTGGGCGCCGATCTGGCCACCGGAACCGTGAACTGCGGGACGCTGATCTGTCCGTGGCACGGCCTGAAGCTGGAAGGCAAGCGCGAATTCGGCTGGAAACCGTTGCCCGCGTTCGACGATGGTGTGCTGGTGTGGGTCCGGCTCGACCGGATCGGTGGTGAGCAGGCACTCGATGCGCCGGTGATTCCGGTGCGTCCGGAGGGTGCGGCGCTGGCCGCGGTGACCCGACTCGAAGGGGTCTGCGAACCGTCGGACATCATCGCCAACCGGCTGGACCCGTGGCACGGCGCGTGGTTCCACCCCTATTCGTTCACCCAACTCGAGGTGCTCAGCGCCCCGCCCGACGACGCCGACGAGGCCGCCGACCGCTTCCTGGTCGCCGTGACGTTCCGGATGGGCCGCCTCGGTGTCCCGGTGATCGCGGAGTTCACCACCCCGGAGCCACGCACCATCGTCATGCGCATCGTCGACGGCGAAGGTGCGGGCAGCGTGGTGGAGACCCATGCGACGCCGCTGGGACCCGGTCCTGACGGCCGGCCGCGCACCGCCGTGATCGAAGCCGTGATCGCCCAGTCCGACCGCACCGGCTTCAAGCATTCGCTTCGGGTGGCCCCGATGATCACCCCGCTGATGCGGGTGGCGGCGGCACGGCTGTGGCGCGACGACCTGGCCTACGCCGAACGCCGATTCGCTTTGCGCGACAACTGATCCAGCTAGGCTCCTAGCGTGGCTAAGCGAATAGTGATCTGGGGTACCGGTTTCGTCGGCAAGATGGTCATCCCGGAGGTGCTCGCGCATCCGGAATTCGAGCTGGTCGGGGTCGGTGTGAGCAACCCGGCCAAGGTCGGTGTCGATGTCGGCGAGATCTGCGGACTGGCTGAAGCGGTGGGCATCGGCGCCACCGACGACATCGATGCGCTGATCGCGCTGAAGCCCGACGCTCTCGTGCACTACGGCCCGACCGCCGCGCATGCCGACGCCAACATCGACGTCATCAGCCGTTTCCTGAGCGCCGGGATCGACGTGTGCTCGACGGCGATGACACCGTGGGTGTGGCCCAAGATGCACCTGAACCCGCCCAACTGGATCGACCCGATCACCCGGGCCTGCGAAGAGGGCCAGTCGTCGTGCTTCACCACCGGCATCGACCCGGGTTTCGCCAACGACCTGTTCCCGATGACCCTGATGGGGCTGTGCTCGCAGGTCCGCCGGGTCCGCGCCTCGGAATTGCTGGACTACACCAACTACGAGGGTGACTACGAATTCGAGATGGGCATCGGCCGGGAGCCGGAGTTCAAGCCGCTGCTGCAGAACTCCGATGTGCTGGTGTTCGCGTGGGGCGCGACCGTGCCGATGATCGCCTACGCCGCCGGGATCGAACTCGACGAGATCACCACGACGTGGGACAAGTGGGTGACCCCGACCGAACGCAAGACGGTCAAGGGCGTCATCGAGGCAGGCCACGTGGCGGCCGTGCGATTCACCATCAACGGCGTCTACAACGGCGAAACCCGCATCCAGCTCGAGCACGTCAACCGCATCGGACACGACGCGGCACCGGACTGGCCCTCCGGCGAGCAGGACGACGTCTATCGCGTCGACATCGAGGGCACGCCGAGCGTCTTCCAGGAGACCGCGTTCCGCTTCACCGACGGCTCCGGGCGCGATGCGGCCACCGCGGGCTGCCTGGCCACCGGGCTGCGCGCGCTCAATGCCGTCCCGGCGGTGAACGACCTGCCCCCGGGCTGGGTCACACCCCTGGATCTGCCCCTGATCCCGGGCCGCGGCACCATTCGCTGAGTAACGTCCGCGGCGGTCACACCGACATTTTCGGTGATGACTGACCACACGAAACCGGCCATCGGCCTGTCGGTCGGTGCAACCACCCTGGCCGCGGTGACCCCGGACCGAAGTGTCACGCGCAAGCCGGTTCTCACGCTCTCCGGCGTGACGATCACCGACTTCGTCGACCGGGTCGGGGATCCGGTGGGTATCGTCGCGCCCGACGGGTCGGCGCATCCGGCGGACAGGTTGCTGGCTGAGGCCCTGCGCGCACTGGCCTACGAGGCGACCGCCGGACGGCCGCTGCCCGGGGCCGCCGCCATCACCTATCCCGCACATTGGGGAACCCGGGCCGTCGAGGCCCTGCGCCGCGCCGTCGGCCGCATCCCGGAATGGTCAGCAGGCCCACCACTGCTGATGCCCGATGCGGCCGCGGCGGCGACCGCCCTGCAGGCCGATCCCGGGCTGCCGACCCGCGGCATCGTCGCATTGTGCGACTTCGGCGGCAGCGGCACCTCGGTCGCCCTGCTCGATGCCTCGGCGGGTTACCGGCCCATCGAGGCGCCGCTTCGGCATCTGGACTTCTCGGGGGACCTGGTGGACCAGGGCGTGCTGGCCCACGTGCTCGCCGAACTGTCGGCCGGCCGGACGCTCGATGTCACCGGCACATCGGCCTTCGGATCGCTGAGCCGGTTACGGGCCGACTGCCGGGCCGCAAAAGAACGCCTCTCGACGGTCTCGGTCACGGCGTTGCCCGCCGACCTGCCGGGCTTTGTCGGCGACGTGCGGCTCACCCGCACCGAACTCGATGACGTGGTGCGCCGTCCGCTGGCCGACCTGGTGGCCGCGGTGCACCAGCTGCTCGAGCGCGTTGGGGTCCGGCCCGCCGATCTGGTGGCCGTCGCCTCGATCGGCGGCGGCGCGGCAACCCCGGTGATCACCACGACGCTCTCCGAACACCTGCGGGTGCCCGTCGTCACCGTGCCACGTCCGGCGCTCATCCCGGCGATCGGCGCCGCGCTGCGGGCTGCCCGCGGTCCGGCTGACGACAGTCCCACCGCACTGGCCGCTGCACCGGTGGTACCGGTCGCGGCGCCGGCGCCGCAGACCGGGGCGGCGCTGGCCTGGTCTGCGGCTCCTGACGTGCCAGAGGTCCGGTTGCCGGTGGCAGAGCCGGCTGTCGTGCCGGCTGTCGTCGTCCGTCCGCAGATCGACTTCGAACACGGTCCCGCCGAAGCGGTCGAGGTCGCACAGCCGTGGTACCGGCGACCGCTGCCGGTGGTGGCGGCGGCCCTGCTGGTGATCGCGATGGCCGGTGCCGCCACGACGGTTGCGCTGCGCAACGACAGCAGCGCCGCCGCGCCGGCACAGCCGACCCCGAGTGTCACCACCGCGCCACCAGCGGAGTCGCCAACGCCGGCGCAACTCGCGGCACCGGTCGAGCAGCCGCCGCTGCGGACCGTGGTGCAGGCACCGGACCCGGCGCCCGCTCCGGCGCCCGCTCCGGTGGTCCAGACCCGGGTGGTGCAGGCACCTCCGGTGACGACCGAGGCGCCGCCGCCACCACCGCCACCGCCGGTGACCGAGACCGCGACCACGACTGTCGTCACCACCACGGTGTCGACGCCGCCACCGGTCACCGAGACGGCCACCGTCACCGCGCCGCCACCACCGACTCAGCCGCCGCCGGTGATCCCGACCATTCCGGCCATTCCGCCCATCCCGACGATTCCCGGACTGCCGCAGTTCTTTCCGCAGCTCAGCACGTCAGGTTGACGTATCCCGCTTGGCCAGGACGAGTTTGGCCAGCGGGATCGACATCTGCTCGGGTTCGGCGGCCAGGTGAGCGGCGACCCCGGCTTCTAGGCGCTCGACGAATTCGGTTGCCCGCGAATCGGTGACGCCGCCGTCCAGCGCCGCGGCCAGGGTGGGGAAGATCGAGGCACGAAGGAACCCAGCCCACTTCGCGCCGAATGCCCGCGCGTCCTTGTCGGTGCGGTACTGCGACCAGAACCGGTCCTCGGCGTTGAACATCTCCAGGTGCTCGATCGAGAGGCCTTCGAAACGCCCCGAGGGCGCGAACGGCGCACGGAAGTCCTTCTCGTCGCGGCCCATTGACGGAATCGACATCCGCCGGGTCTCGTCGCCGGTGACCAGGCCGTCATCGACCAACTCTCGCAACACCGTCACGATCGCGTCGAACGCCGCCCGGAACCCCGAGCCGCCATCGGGCTCGAGGCCGACGGTCAACACCACCAGCCGACCGCCTGGCGCCAACTCGCGGCCGCGGAACGCGACGAACTCGTGCCAGTCCTCGGCGGCCTGGCGGGCGTACGCGCGGCGCGCCTGCTCGTCACAGCTGTAGGAGATTTGCACGTGGTCGGGAATCGGGGTCGGTATCCGGCTCAGCCAGTGCACGGCCCACGAACTCCAGCCCAGAGCGATGCTGTCCGAGGGCAGGATCTGCGCGTAGAACGAACGTCCGACAGCTGAGGCGAAGGTTGCGGAATCCCGCTTCAGGTAGCTGTCCTGGTCGTCGGCCAACGTGGCGAACAGCGCGGTGAAGTCGTTGTCGGGGACGTCGGTGTGGGCTACCAGGATGGCGTGGTCGGCGCGGGTGCGTTGCCGCACGATCGCGATGGCCGCGCAGATGGGCAGCAGGGAGTTGAAGCCGTTGGCCGCGCCGTAGTCGGCGATCGCGATCGGCTGTGGTGCTCTGGGCAGCGGAACGGTTCGGGCGGCTTGCTCGAAAAGTTCTATGGCAGAGCGTAATCCGGCTGCCTGCAGGCGCGAGGAGGCGGTGTAGGTGGCGCTGTCCATCGGCTGTGGGCGCACCACGAAGCTGGACTCGGGCACATCAGGCTCGGCGACGGCGGTGCAACAGCAGACCGACGACGACGCCCACAACGAGCATCGCCGTCAGTAGCAGCCACATCGGTGACTCCACGGTGATCCACAGAACATGTACCTGCTGGCGATCGCGGTTCTGGCCGATGAAGACCGCGGCGAGCGCCACCAGCAGGATGGCCAGCCAGTAACGCAGCGCGAAACGCTGCACCGCGCCGCCGGAGGGCTTGGTTTCGTCAGGTGACATGGCGACCTCCCGTACTTGCTTGTCAGCAGGTGACGGTAGTCGTCCGACGGTCAATTGTTCGGATAACTCACCCCGGTGAGCTTCTCGGAGATCTGCCAGAGCCGGCGGCAGCCCTCGGCGTCGGTGGCGCGGGGCAGGATCTTGCCCTCCTTGGCCCCGCCGCCGACCATCTCCATGAATCCGGTGGGTCCGTAGAACTTGCCGCCCTGGGCGTTCGGGTCGACCGCGGCGTACAGGGTCGGGATGATGCCCTCGTCGACCTCCTGCCACATGAACGGCATGTAGCGCCAGCTGAACTGGTAGAACCGCGCGATGGCGGTGGGCTTGTCCCGCCCGTGTGACGGTCCGCTGATCTGCAGGTTGGTCTTGCACAGGCCGGGGTGAGCGGCGTTGGACATCACGCCCCAGCCGTGCTGGCGGCTGAGCCGGTCGAGTTCGATGGCGAACATCAGCGTCGCGCTCTTGGACTGCGAGTAGGCGGCGTTGGCCGAGTAGCTGCGTTCGAAGTTGGGATCGTCGAAGTTGATGCCGCCGAGCCGGGCGGCCAGGCTGCTCAGCGACACGACGCGGGCACTCTGGGCGGCCCGCAGCAGCGGCAGGACGTGGGCGGTCAGAGCGAAATGGCCCAGATGGTTGGCGCCGAACTGAAGCTCGAAGCCGTCGGAGGTGGTGTCGCGCTCGGGTGGCTGCATAACACCGGCGTTGTTGACGAGGATGTCGATCGGGCGTCCCTCGGCGTTGAGTTCCACGCCGAGGGCGGCGACGCTGGCCAGCGAGGACAGGTCGATGTTCTTGAGGGTCAGCTTCGCGGCCGGGACGGCGGCGCGGATCTCGGCGGCCGCGGCTTCGCCCTTGGCGTGGTTGCGGATCGCCATGATCACCTCGGCGCCGGCGGCGGCGAAGCGTTTGGTCACGCCGAGGCCAAGGCCGCTGTTGGCGCCGGTGACGACGGCGAGTTTTCCGGACAGGTCGGGAACGGTGAGGGAGAGGTCAGCCATGCCGGTGACATTAACAGAACGCTGGTCTGATAACAATAGAACGGTGGTCTGCTAAATTCATGGCTGTGACGTCGACCTTCCAGCGGGCCCGCCGGCCCGAGCAGCTGGCCGCCCGCCGCACGGCCATCCTGGCCGCCGCGCGCGAGGCGCTGGCTGCCGGCGGGGTCGACGAGGTCACCCTGCGCGATATCAGCGAACGGGTGGGCCTGGCCAAGTCGAACGTGCTGCGCTACTTCGAGAGCCGCGAAGCGATCTTCCTGGAGGTGCTCGACGAGGAGTGCCGGTCCTGGCTGGTAGACCTGGAGCAGCGCCTGGGTCGA
The DNA here is from genome assembly GCF_036023875.1 of Mycobacterium sp. NBC_00419. Taxonomy (NCBI): domain Bacteria; kingdom Bacillati; phylum Actinomycetota; class Actinomycetes; order Mycobacteriales; family Mycobacteriaceae; genus Mycobacterium; species Mycobacterium sp. NBC_00419. The sequence goes on along the minus strand of NZ_CP107931.1, from coordinate 707,869 downwards.
CCGCGCACCCGGAAACCGGATTACGCCAACGAGATTCGAGTAGCAGACGTTATCGCGGACTCGCTGGTGCAGCGCGCCATGCTGTGCGAGCTGCTGGGCGCGATGGCCGGGGTTCTGGAGCGCAACATCTCGGTCGAGTTCGCCAGGGACTTCAAGGTTCGGGCCGTGCAGACGATCGCCGAGCTCTCGGGCGTCGTCGGCAGGCAGCTGCCGTGGCTGGCCGAGGAGTTCGTGGGTTTCCTCGGCGAGGGCATTCTGTCGCTGGTGGCGGGCACGTATCCGTTCTCGGTGCCCACCGAGCCGGTGCGACAGGCGGTCCAGGAGCTCGGCCTTCCCGATCCGGCGTGCCGCTTCGCCGACGGCCTGCGCGCCGGTCTGCGAACCTGGCTGATTGGTGCGGCGGCCCAGAGCCCGGCGTGACACACTTCCCGCCATGAAGGGCACCTGGTCGGTCTCGCGCATCATGGCCGTCTGCGGAATCATCACGATGCTTGTTGGCGGGATCGGGTTCATCATCGTGATGGCACTCAACGCGTTCGTCCTCGACGAGTTCGACGCCTACGGCGAGGTTCCGATCCCGGGATCGGGTCAGGTCGAGCTGCCTGCCGGTGAGGTGCAGATCAGCTTCCACACCTCGGTGACCGGGTCGACCTCGGGAAGTTTCCCGGTGCCCGCGTTGAAGCTGAGCATCATCCCGCCCGACGGTGCAGCGGATCCGGTGCTCACCGAAAGCCGCAGTGGTACAACGACGGTCAACAGCGACACCCATCTGCGGATCTGGACCGCACAGGTTCCGGTGGCAGGCGTCTACGGGATTCGGACGGGTGGCGACGTCAACGGCTACATCAACCCGCGGCTGGCGTTCGGGCACGAGAGTGACTACGACTATCTGCACTGGGTGTTCGCCGCGATCTTCGGGGTGGGGTTGCTCGACGTGCTCCTGTCGCGGGTGTTCAAGCGCATGCGCGGCGGCGGATCGCCGGGCGTGGGCCTTCAGGACCTGCCCACCGCCCTCGCGCCCGTCGACCCGTTTACCCCGACCGATCAGGGCGTACGGCTCGAGCAGCTGAAAACTATTGCTGCGTTGCGCGATTCGGGTGCCCTGACCGAGGCGGAATTCGAGGCGGAGAAGCGCCGGATACTCAAGGGATAGGCGTCTACACTCGGCCACGTGAAGGCTGTCAGCTGTGTGAACGCAACCCTGTCGGTGATCGAGATGCCCGCGCCGCGTCCCGGGGACGGGCAGCTGGTGCTCGACGTCCGCAGCTGCGGTATCTGCGGATCCGACCTGCACGCCAAGGACCACGGCGACGAACTGGCCGACGTGCTCGATGAGGTCGGCTACCACGACTGCATCCGCAGCACCACCCCGACGGTGATGGGACACGAGTTCTCCGGCGAGATCGCCGAACGCGGCGTCAAGACCCCGAAGGCGCTCAAGGTCGGCACCCGGGTGGTGTCATTCCCGATGGTGCGAGCACACGGCGGCGTGCAGCTCACCGGTCTTTCCCCGCTGGCGCCGGGCGGTTACGCCGAGCAGGTCCTGGTCGAGGCGGCAATGACGTTCCCGGTGCCGAACGGGCTGTCGATGGACATCGCCGCGCTCACCGAGCCGATGGCGATCGCCCTGCATGCGGTGCGGCGCAGCGAGATCAAGAAGGGGGACACCGCGATCGTGATCGGCTGCGGACCGATCGGGCTGGCCGTCATCTGTCAGCTCGAGGCTCTCGGTGTCGAGACCGTTGTCGCCAGCGACTTCTCCCCGGGTCGGCGTGCCCTGGCCAGCCGCTGCGGTGCCGAGATCGTGGTGGACCCGAAGGTCGACTCGCCCTACGACAGGGCGGTGGGCAAGGGCGTGGTCACCGACTTCTCCGGGCTGGCTGACCTTGCCGTCGGGTCGATGGAGAAGCTGCGCAAGCTGCCCGGCTGGCAGCACGTCTACCGCGCCGCCGACGCACTCGGCGCGGCCGGACCCAAGCGGCAGGTGATCTTCGAATGCGTCGGCGTGCCGGGGATGATCGACGGTGTCATCGGCGCCGCGCCGCTCAACGCGCGGGTGGTCGTCGTCGGCGTCTGTATGAGCGACGACAAGATCCGCCCGGCCATGGCCATCGGCAAGGAGATCGACCTGCGGTTCGTGTTCGGTTACACGCCACTGGAATTCCGCGACACGCTGCACATGCTGGCCGACGGCAAGCTGAATGCCACGCCGCTGGTGACCGGCAAGGTGGGGTTGGGCGGTGTCGCCGCGGCCTTCGCGGCGCTCGGCGACCCGGAGACCCACGCGAAGATCCTCATCGATCCCCGCAGCGCGGTCACCGCGCCCTAGTCAGCTGCCCTTAGCCACCCAGTCGTCGTAGTTGACCAGTTCGTCGCCGATGCGGGTGGTGTCGCCGTGGCCGGTGTAGACGACGGTGTCGGCGGGTAGCTTGCCCAGCTGGTCCTTGATAGACCCGAGGATGGTCGGGAAGTCGGAGAACGACCGGCCCGTCGCGCCGGGCCCACCCTGGAACAGGGTGTCGCCGGAGAACACCGCACCTAGGGCCGGGGCGTAGAGGCAGGTGGAACCGGGGGAGTGGCCCGGGGTGGCGATGGCGTGCAGCTCGATGCCGTCGGCCTTGAGGACCTGGCCGTCGGAGATGGTGTGGAACGGCTTGTCGCCGTGAGTCATTCGCCACAGCATGTCGTCGGCCGGGTTCAGCAGGACCGGGGCGTCGAGGTCCTTGCTGAGCTGGGGGGCGACGGTGATGTGGTCGTTGTGGCCGTGCGTGCACACCACCGCGACGACGTGCCGGTTGCCCACGGCGTCGGTGATGGCCTTCGCGTCGTGGGCGGCGTCGATGACGATGACCTCTTTGTCGTCGCCGACGATCCAGATGTTGTTATCGACTTCCCAACTGCCGCCGTCGAGTTCGAAGGTGCCGTGGGTGACGACCCGCTCGATGCCGCTCACAGCACGACCACCGAGCGCAGCACTTCACCGGCGTGCATCTTGTGGAAGGCATCCTCAATGCCGTCGAGGCCGATGCGCTCGGAGACGAACTTCTCCAGCGGTAGCCGGCCCTGGCGGTAGAGGCTGATGAGGGTGGGGAAGTCGCGCTCGGGCAGGCAGTCGCCGTACCAGGACGACTTCAGCGCGCCGCCGCGGGAGAAGAAGTCCACCAACGGCATCTCCAGCTTCATGTCCGGAGTCGGAACACCAACCAGCACAACGGTTCCGGCGAGGTCGCGAGCGTAGAACGCCTGCTTCCAGGTCTCCGGGCGGCCGACGGCGTCGATCACCACGTCGGCACCGAACCCGTCGGTGAGGTCCTGGATGGTCTCGACCACGTCGAACTCTTTGGCGTTGACGGTGTGAGTGGCGCCGAATTCGCGGGCCCAGGCCAGCTTGGTGTTGTCGGTGTCGACGGCGATGATCGTGCGGGCGCCCACCAGGGCCGCACCGGCGATCGCGGCATCGCCGACGCCGCCGCAGCCGATCACCGCGACGGTGTCGTCGCGGCCGATGTGACCGGTGTTGACCGCAGCACCGAGGCCGGCCATCACGCCGCAGCCGAGCAGGCCGGCCACCGCCGGGTCAGCCTCGGGATCGACCTTGGTGCACTGGCCTTCGTGGACCAGCGTCTTGTCGGCGAAGGCGCCGATCCCCAGCGCCGGGGTGAGTTCGGTGCCGTCGGTCAGCGTCATCTTCTGGGTGGCGTTGAACGTGTCGAAGCAGTACCAGGGGCGTCCGCGCTTGCAGGCGCGGCACTGGCCGCACACCGCGCGCCAGTTGAGGATCACGAAGTCGCCGGGCGCGACGTTGGTGACGCCGTCGCCGATGGATTCGACGGTGCCCGCGGCCTCGTGGCCCAGCAGGAAGGGATACTCGTCGTTGATGCCGCCCTCGCGGTAGGTCAGGTCCGTATGGCAGACGCCGCACGCCGTCACGTTGACCACGACCTCGCCCGGACCGGGATCGGGGATGACGATGTCGACGAGCTCGACGGGTTCGCCCTTCTTGCGAGAAATCACACCGCGCACTGTTTGACTCATGAGTCAAACCTTAGCGTGGCGGCGCCGGAATGCCTTACGGCAGTATCGCTGAACGATACCGAGGGCCCCGGGCATTAGGCTCACCGCTGTGCCTGAGCCCCTCGACCTGATCGCCGATTGGCCGGTACCGGCCGCGTCTGCCGCAGTGGTGGGACCGGCGGGAGTGCTCGCGACCTACGGCGACCAGGCCGCCGAATACCGGCTCGCCTCGGTGACCAAGCCCCTCGTCGCCCGAGCCGCCCAGGTCGCCGTCGAAGAGGGTGTCGTCGACCTCGACACCCCGGCCGGACCGCCGGGCAGCACGATCCGCCACCTGCTTGCGCATGCCTCTGGGCTGTCGATGCATTCCGCAGAGGTGATGGCCGAGCCCGGCAAGCGACGGGTGTACTCGAACTACGGCTTCACCGTGCTGGCCGAGGCGATCGAGCAGAGCTCCGGAATCGAATTCGGGCAGTATGTGGCCGAGGCGATCTTCGGACCGCTGGGCATGGGTACCTCACGGTTGACCGAGGGCGCGGTCGCGGCGGGCTACGGTGCGGTGTCGACGGTGGCTGACCTGGCGATATTCGTTGCTGACCTGCTGAATCCGCGAACCGTCTCGGCCGAGATGCACGCCGAGGCGACCAGTGTGCAGTTCCCGGGGCTGACCGGCGTGCTGCCCGGGTTCGGCGTCCAGCGGCCCAACGACTGGGGGCTGGGCTTCGAGATCCGGGACGACAAATCACCGCACTGGACGGGGTCGGCGAACTCACCGCGCACCTATGGCCATTTCGGCCAGACGGGCACCTTCATCTGGGTGGATCCTGACCGCAGGCTGGCGCTGGTGGTCCTGACGGCGCGCGACTTCGACGAGTGGGCCAAACCGTTGTGGCCGGCGTTGTCTGATGAAGTTCTGAGAGACTACAGCGCTGACTAGCGCAACAGGGGCCTCACAAGGCACAATAAACACGCACGAAACAACTGCATCTTCGGAAACACCAGGTCGTTGGGGAAGACGTCCCTCGTGGAGCCGAAGGAGCAAGGTATGCGTGCGTCGAACCAGTTCGCCGACGCGACGACTGGCGTGGTGTATGTGCACGCCTCGCCCGCGGCGGTGTGCCCACATGTCGAGTGGGCGTTGTCGTCGACCCTGAATGCCAGGGCGAATTTGAAGTGGACCGCGCAGCCGGCCATGCCTGGTCAGTTGCGCGCCGTGACCAACTGGGTTGGTCCGGTGGGCACGGGTGCGCGGTTGGCCAATGCGCTGCGCTCCTGGTCTGTGCTGCGTTTCGAGGTCACCGAGGATCCGAGTGCGGGCGTGGACGGTCAGCGGTACTGCCACACCCCGCAGCTGGGTCTGTGGAGCGGATCGATGAGCGCCAACGGTGACACGATGGTCGGCGAGATGCGCCTGCGTGCACTCATGGCCGCCGGCGCCGACACCCTGGCCGCGGAGCTGGATTCGGTGCTGGGCACCGCATGGGACGACGCGCTCGAGCCCTATCGCGATGGCGGCGACAGCGGTGAAGTGAGCTGGCTGAGCCGGGGAGTCGGCTGAGCCACGATCAGAACGGCGGCGGCTTGTTGCGTTCGGCGACGCGAGCGTCGTTGAGTGCGCGTTCCCGTCTGACGTAGCGGGCCCGGTCCTGTGCGCGGGTTCGGCGCCGCGTCGGCATCATCAGTGTGCGCGCGTGCGACGGGTCGGCTTCTTTTGGCGGCGGTAGCGGGCTGGTCGTGACGTCCCATTGCGGGAAGAACACCCGACTGCCCGGATGCGTCACATAGGTGTTGCCGGTCGGCGACGTCCACTCGACCGTTCCGTCGGGGAACTGGATCTCCGACCAGCCCTCCCAGAATGTCTTGAGCAGGTGCTCTTTTCGGCACGTGCATTTCAGATTCGACGGATGTGTCGGGCCGAGCGGCCACGGGATCGTGTGGTCGATGTCGCAGAATTCGGCGGGCACGTCGCAGTTCGGGAAACGGCAGGTGAGGTCCCGGAACCGGACGAACTCCGCCAGCGCTGCCGACGGCCGGTAGCCGGGCTCGGGTTGGTCGGACGGCTGGCGAACGTGCCGCACGGTGGCACCGCCACGGATCAACTCGGCAAGCATCGGGGTCGGAACAATCCCGCCGCGACCGGTCAGCGTCGCCGTCGACTTCCTGGCCGGCGGGTCGGCGGGGGAGTCGACGGTGCCGAAACCCTCTCCCGACATGTTCGGGTCCGGTTCGATGGCATCCACGTCGGCGTCGGTCACGACGTGGATGACGACAGCGGCTGAGCGGCCGTCGTCGCCGGACGCCGGGCACGTCGGCGATCCGCATTGGCAGGCCAGGCGGTCCGAACCGGCGGCCAGCGCGCCGAGTGCGTCGGCCCGCCGTTGCCCGGTGGTCCGCGGGTCGTCGTCACACACGCCGCGCGCCATCTGCATGAGGCGACGGTCGAGCAGGGCGGCATCGGTGGCATACAGGCGGCCGCGCACCGAGGTGGACCCCGCCGTGTCGTGTTGGGCGCCGAACTGGACGTCGCGGTCCCGAGCCCGGGACCGGGTCTGGTGGAGGGCGCCGGGGTCGATCTGGTCAACCCACGCGTCGATGGCTTTCTCCATCTTGTACACCGAGAGCACGCCCCAGGACCGGGCGTGCTCGGCGAGGACGGTGTCGATGCGATCCAGTGCCGTGCGGTCTTGGATCAGGTCGGTGCGGTCGGCGATCACCGAGCACACCCGGTGGCTGATCAGGCCTTCGGTGAACAACTCGGCAACCTGCGGCAAGCGGTAGCGCAGCGAGAGGCCCAGGTGCATCTCCCCGGAAGCCCGGCCCCGACTGATGCCCAGGGCCGCGCCGATCTCGGCGGCGGCGGCATCCCACGGATCGCAGGCCCAGTAGGCCCGCTCGTCGTCACCGCACCGGCGGCGCACCAGCTCACTGATCGCCGCGATGCGCCGGGCCGCGGTCTCGGCCTCGTGGCGGGCGAGGTCCTGGATCGCGGAGACGACAGCTGCGTCGCTGGCCGATCGAAGACCGCTATCGAACATACGTTCTAGTATAGCGGCGGCCCCGACAGAAATCGTCGTCACGCCTAGCCTGGACGTCATGGTCCTGATTCACGTCGAACGCACCATCGCCGCGCCGTCCGATCAGGTCTTCACGTGGCTCGCCGACCCGGCGAATCTGACGACCGCGCCGCTACTCCTTAAGGCCAACTGGGTCGACGGTGTCTCGGAACCGCGCGTGGGCGCGGTGCGCAGGGCGGTCGCCACCGGCATGTGGTTTCGCGAGGAGATCACCACCTACGACCCGCCGCGCAGCTATTCGTACCTGATCATCAGTTCGGTTCCGGCTTTCGACCACGAGGGCGGCACCCTGACGTTCACGCCGGCGCCCGGCGGGACTCACGTCAGTTGGGATTCGCGCTATACCCATCCGCTGCGCGGCGGCGGAAAAGCCATGGAGGCCTTGACCTCCCGGCTGCTTCCGTGGAACTTCGGCGCCATCCTGAAGGCCTGCGCAGCGGCATTGGAACGCTAGGCGGGAACGAAGATCGTCAACGCGCCGGGCACCGCAGAGATCTCAGCGGGAAGCGGGCAGACGTAGTCGCCGTCGGCGTAGGCATTGATGCCGGGGGATTCGACGGTGATGGTCCGGGCCCGGTCGACGGTGACCTCGTCGAGGTTGACGTGGGTTCCCTTGAACACCGTCGGGAACAACCGGATCAGCCTGGTGCGTGACTCCGAATGCACCATCGTGATGTCGAGCATCCCGTCAGAGTGGTTGGCGCCCGGGCAGATCTGCATTCCGCCGCCGTAGCTGCGGGTGTTTCCGAACGCCGCCAGCGTCAGCCTGGTGTTGATCTCGCGCTGGCCGTCGAGGACCATCCGGAACGGCAGCAGCCGCAGCTTCGACAACTCGGCCACCATCGCGACGTTGTAGCGCATCCGCCCGTGCGGCCAACTCATCCGGTTCACCCGATCGCTGACGAGCGAGTCGAAACCCGTTGCCGCGACAGTGCCGAACCACGTGGTGCTGCCGTCGGCGCCGGTGATCAGGCCGAGGTCGACCGTCTCGGTATGCCCCGCCGCGATGATGTCGACGGCGCCCTCGGGATCTGCGGTCGGCAACCGGTACTCCCGTGCGTGGTCGTTGCCCGTGCCCGCAGGCACGATCCCCAGCGGAACGCCGCTGCGCGCCAGCGCCTGCAGCGCCAGCCGGATCACCCCGTCGCCGCCCACCACCACGAGGGCGTCGGTGCCCCGGCTCAACGCCTCGTCGACCAGTTCCCGGGCATGTGCGGCGTCACGGCCGACGATCGCGACCACGTCGACGCCAAGCTCCTGGAACCGGGCAACCGCGCGTTCCGAGGCGTGCGGCGCATTGCCGTGCCCCGACATCGGGTTGGTCAGCAGTGTGACGGTGCCGATCATGGAATGAGCTTGCCCGGGTTGAGGATTCCGGCCGGATCCACCGCCTGCTTCACAGCGCGCAGCACCTTCACGCCGAGCTCGCCGACCTCGGCGGTCATCCACGGCCGATGGTCGGCCCCCACGGCATGGTGATGGGTGATGGTCGCGCCGACGCGTGTGATCGCCTCGCAGGCAGCGACTTTCGCGGTCCGCCACTGCTCGGTGACGTCACCGCGCTGTCCGGCGACGACGGTGAAGTACAGCGACGCTCCGGTGGGGTACACATGCGAAATGTGACACATCACCAGCGCCGCTGTCCCGCTTTCGGCCAGCGAATTGGTCAGCGCCTCGGTCACGGCCGCCTTCAGGTTGGGCACGTTGGCCCATGTGGTCGCCGTTTCGAGGGTCTCGCAGAGCGCGCCTGCCGCCAGCAGCGAGTCGCGCAGATAGGGCGCGTCGAAACGGCCGTGCTCCCAGGCGCGGGCCGGGGCCTCGCCGAGCGAGGTTCCACCGTTGGCCTCCAGCACGGCCCTGGTCTCGGCGTGCCTGCTCTCGGTATGCGCGGCGCTGCCCTCGAACACGGTGATGCCCAGGCAGCCGCCCGTGATGGTCTGCTCGCCGATGTTGCCGGTGGTGGCCAGGTTGACGCCCGTCTCGGCTTCGTCGGACAACCGCACAACGGTCGGGCCGGTGCCGATCTGCGTGACGGTGCGCAGGGCTGCGGCGCCGGTGCTGAAGTCGGGGAACGACCATGCCTCGTACCGCACCGTCTCCGGCACCGGATGGACCCGCAGCCGCACGCGGGTGATGATGCCGAACACGCCTTCGGACCCGGAGAACAGCTCGCGCAGATCCGGGCCCGCCGCGGTCTCCGGCGCCCGGCCGAGATCCAGCACGCCGGCGGGTGTCACGATCCGCAGCCCGCGGATCATGTCGTTGAACCGGCCGTAGCCCGCGGAATCCTGGCCCGAGGACCGGGTGGCCGCGTATCCGCCGATGGTGGCGAACTTGAAACTCTGCGGGAAATGTCCGATCGAGAAGCCCCGCTCACCCAGTAGCCGCTCAGCGTCCGGTCCGGTGAGGCCGGCGCCGAGTTCGGCCTCCTGTGAGGTCTCGTCGAGCGAGTGCAGCTGGTCGAGGCGGCGCAGGTCCAGTGAGATCACCGCGGCAAACTCGCCACGAATCGGATCCAGACCGCCGACCACGCTGGTGCCGCCACCGAACGGAACGACTGCGATGCCGTGCTCGGTGCAGTAGGCCAGCACCGCCGCGATCTCGTCCTCACCGGAAGGAAGCAGCACCGCGTCCGGAGCGTCCTGATGAGTCTGCTTGCGGCGCAACAGGTCCAGCGTTGACTTGCCACCCGCGTACAGCAGGCGATCGCGATCACCCGTGCGGACGTAGTCGGCGCCGACGATCGCTGCGAGTCCCTCGCGGTCGGCGTCAGGCAGTGACGACGGCCGCACCTGCACCTCGTCGATGGTGGGTGCGGCGATGGTGGTGGCCTGCACGCCGAGGGCCTGTTCGAGCAGGCTGCGGATTCCATCGGACAGTGGTTTGGCGGCGTGCGGGTCGCCCCAGGCGTTCCATGCCATCGGCGGAATCAGGGTGGTGTGGGCGGCATCGTTGACCATGCGTTACAGTATTACACATGCTGTCAATCAGTAACGCGGAGTCGGTGGACATCGACGACCGGATTATGACCGCGGCGGCCAGCTGCCTGCGGGATTATGGCGTGGAACGGGTCACCCTGGCCGAGATCGCACGCCGGGCCGGAGTGAGCCGCCCGACGATCTACCGGCGCTGGCCCGATACCCGCGCGATCCTGGCGTCGCTTCTCACCGACCGGATCACCGGCACCTGGAAGTCGATTCCCGCGCGCCGACCAGGCCGCGAAGGGCTGGTGGCCCGGATTGTCGAGGTGGCCCGACGGCTGCGCGACGACGAGCTGATCGTCTCGGTCCTGCGCTCGGCACCCGACCTCGCGATGGTCTACATCGCCGGCCGGCTCGGCACCAGCCAGCAGATCCTCATCGACCTGGTCGAAGACGAGCTGCGCGCCGGCCAGGCCGACGGCAGCGTCCGGGCCGGCGACGTCCGGCAGATGTCGGCGATGGTCCTGCTGATCGCCCAGTCGTCCATCCAGTCGGCCGCGATCGTCGAGACGATCCTCGACACGCAAGCCCTGGCCATCGAACTCGCCCGCGTCCTGAACGGATACCTCGCCCCATGAGTGACCTCACTGCCCTCAACGCCGCCCGCCGTGCCGCTGACCTGGCCACGCTCGGTGCCGACGGACGCGTCGACGTCGTGGTCATCGGCGGCGGCATCACCGGTACCGGCGTCGCGCTGGATGCCGCCAGCCGCGGGCTGTCGGTCGTCCTCGTGGAAAAGCACGACCTGGCCTTCGGAACCAGCCGGTGGAGCTCCAAGCTGGTTCACGGCGGCCTTCGCTACCTCGCCACCGGCAATGTCGGCATCGCGCGGCGCAGCGCCATCGAGCGCGGCATCCTGATGACCCGCAACGCGCCCCACCTGGTCCACGCCATGCCCCAGTTGGTGCCGCTGCTGCCGTCGATGAGCCGCGCCCAACGGGCCCTGGTGCGTACCGGATTCATCGCCGGTGACGGGCTGCGCCTGCTTGCCGGTACGAAATCCTCGACGTTGCCTCGCTCGCGCCGGATCGGTGTTCAGCAGGCCGTGGCGATGGCGCCGACGGTGCGCCGTGACGGGCTCGACGGCGCGCTGCTCGCCTACGACGGACAGCTGATCGATGACGCCCGACTGGTCACCGCCGTCGCCCGTACCGCCGCCCAGCACGGCGCGCGGATCCTCACCCGGGTGTCGGCGGCCTCGGGGACCGGCGACTCGGTGCAGTTGGTCGACGAGCTCACGGGGGAGACGCTGACCCTGAACGCCCGGGTGGTCATCAACGCGACCGGGGTGTGGGCCGGTGAAGTGGACTCCGCGATCAAACTGCGCCCGAGCCGTGGGACGCATCTGGTGTTCGACGCCGCCTCGTTCGGCAATCCCGTTGCAGCCCTGACCATCCCGATACCCGGTGAGATCAACCGCTTCGTGTTCGCGATGCCCGAACAGCTCGGCCGGGTGTACCTGGGCCTGACCGACGAGGACGCGCCCGGCCCGGTTCCCGACGAGCCGCAGCCCAGTGCGGCGGAGGTCGACTTCCTGCTGAACACCGTCAACACGGCGCTGGGAACCGCGCTGGGAACCGCAGACGTCACCGGCGCGTACGCCGGTCTGCGGCCGCTCATCGACACCGGCGAAGGCAGGACATCCGACTTGTCTCGCGACCACGCCGTCCTGGAATCGGGGTCCGGGGTGTTCAGTGTCGTCGGCGGCAAGCTGACCGAATACCGCCACATGGCCGAAGACACCTTGGATCGTGCGTTCGCGGCCAGGTCGATCACCGCGGGGCCGTGCCGGACCCGCAATCTGCCCCTGGTCGGGGCACCTGCCAATCCCGTTGCCACCCTGCGCACCTCGAGCGAGCTCCCCGGGTCGCTGGTGGCCCGCTACGGAGCGGAGTCGCCCAACGTCATCGCCTCGGCCCGGTGCGAGAGGCCGACCGAGGCCGTCGCCGACGGGATCGACGTGACCCGCGCCGAGTTCGAGTTCGCCGTCACCCACGAGGGCGCGCTCAGCGCCGACGACATCCTCGACCGGCGCACCCGCATCGGACTGGTCGCCGCCGACCGGGAGCGCGCACTGGCCGCCGCACAGGAGCTGCTCGCCGCGACCACCTGACAGGTATAACTTCCGTGCGAATGGGCATTCAATGCCCATTTCCCGCACAGCCGGAGGACGCCATGTCAGACACACCAGCTTTGAAGAAGGCCCTCAACCAGCGGCAACTGAGAATGATCGCCATCGGCGGTGTGATCGGCGCCGGCCTGTTCGTCGGGTCGGGGGTGGTGATGGGCGACACCGGCCCCGGTGTGTTCATCACCTACGCGCTGTCCGGGGTGCTGATCATCATGGTCATGCGAATGCTGGCGGAGATGGCCGTCGCCAACCCGTCGACCGGGTCCTTCGCCGACTACTCCCGCGAAGCTCTCGGCCACTGGGCGGGCTTCTCCGTCGGCTGGCTCTACTGGTACTTCTGGGTGATCGTCGTCGGCTTCGAGGCGATCGCCGGCGCCAAGATCGTCGAATACTGGATCGACGTCCCATTGTGGTTGTGCGCCTTGGCGTTCATGGTGCTGATGACGGCCACCAACTTGTTCTCGGTGAAGTCATACGGCGAGTTCGAGTTCTGGTTCGCCGGGATCAAGGTCGCGGCCATCCTGGTGTTCATCGCGATCGGCGCCTGCTTCGTGTTCGGCCTGTGGCCGGGCAAGTCGGCGGACTTCTCTAACCTCACCAGCCATGGCGGGTTCCTGCCCATGGGTGCCGGGGTGATCACGGTCGGGATCGTGACGGTGATCTTCTCCATGGTCGGCCCGGAGATCGCGACCATCGCGGCCGCTGAGTCGTCCGACCCCGAGAAAGCCGTTGCCCGGGCGGCCAATTCGGTGATCATGCGGATCCTGGTGTTCTACGTGCTCTCGGTGTTCCTGATCGTGACGATCGTGCCCTGGAATGACAACGGGCTGGCGGCGTCGCCGTTCGTCGCCGCGTTCACCGAGATGGGCATTCCCTACGCCGACCACATCATGAACGCCGTCGTGCTCACGGCCGTGCTGAGTTGTCTCAATTCCGGGATGTACACGGCCTCACGAATGCTGTTCGTGCTCGCGGCGCGACGGGAAGCCCCCAGGCTGCTGGTCCAGGTGACCCCTCGGGGTGTGCCTGCCAATGCGATCCTGTTCTCGTCGATCGTCGGCTTCGCCTGCGTCATCGCCGCGGCATTCGCCGAGGATTCGATCTTCGCGTTCCTGCTGAACTCCAGCGGCGCGATCATCCTGTTCGTCTACCTGCTGATCGCCATCTCGCAGATCGTGCTGCGCTACCGCCATCGCGGCGCCGAACTGCGGATGAAGATGTGGCTGTTCCCGGTGCTGTCGATCCTCACCATCGTGGGGATGCTGGCGATCCTGGTGCAGATGTCCCTCGACGACAAGCTGCGCTCGCAGCTGCTCCTGAGCCTGCTGTCGTGGGCCGTGGTGGTGGGCCTGTACTTCGCAAACAAGCGGTTCAACCGTGACCGGCACGAGCCTGAAATGGCCGTGCCGGCCACCGCCGATCGCTGAGCCGAGGGCTACAGCGGGATGTTCTTGTGGCGACCGCGGCGCCCGGGAGCCTCGGCCAGGGCCTGGGTGACCCTGCTGCGGGTGTGCGACGGATCGATCTTCTCGTCCACCACGCCGATCTCGATGGCCGAGTCCACGCCACCGGCGATCCGCTCGTGCTCGACGGCGAGCTCCTCGTGCAGCGCATCGCGCTCGTGATCGGCCGCAGCGGCCAGCTTCTTCTTGTGCAGAATCCCGACCGCAGCCTTGGCGCCCATCACGGCGACCTCGGCGTCCGGCCAGGCGAACACCTTGGTGGCGCCCAGCGAGCGCGAATTCATCGCGATGTAGGCCCCGCCGTAGATCTTTCGGGTCACCAGCGTCACCCGTGGGACGCTCGCCTCACCGAAGGCGTGCAGCAGCTTGGCGCCGCGTCGCACGACACCGCCCCACTCCTGGTCGACACCGGGCAGGTAGCCCGGCACGTCGACGATGACGACCAGCGGGATGCCGAACGCATCGCACAACCGCACCAGACGTGCTGCCTTCTCGGCGCTTTCGGAGTTCAGGCAGCCGCCCAGTCGCAGCGGGTTGTTCGCCAGCACGCCAACGGAGCGACCGGCAAGCCGGCCGATGCCGACCACGATCGAGGGAGCCCACTTGCCCTGGAATTCCTCGAAGGTCGAGCCGCCCTCGTCATCGGAATCCAGCAGCGCCTCCACCAACGGATGCACGTCGTAGGCGCGGCGGGGCGACTCCGGCAGCAGCGCGTGCAGGTCGACGTCGCCGGCCTCAGCCTTGCTGCGGTCGAAATGACCCTGCTGGCTGAACAATCCGACCAGCCGGCGGCCACGCGCATAGGCGTCGAGCTCGCTGTCGGCGACGATGTGGCACACACCGGATTTCCTGTGGTGGGTGTCCGGGCCGCCCAGGGAGGCCATGTCCACGTCTTCACCGGTGACGCTGCGGACCACGTCCGGCCCGGTGACGAACACCCGGCCCTCGCTGGCCATGATGACGACGTCGGTCAGCGCCGGCCCGTAGGCGGCACCGCCCGCGGCGAACCCGACGACGACCGAGATCTGCGGGATGTAACCCGACGCGCGGATCATCGCCTCGAACACCAGGCCCACCGCGTGCAGCGCGCGCACGCCCTCGGCCAGCCGGGCCCCGCCGGAGTGCCAGATGCCCACGATCGGGCTCTGCTCCTCGATGGCCGTGTCGTAGGCGTTGACGATGTGCTGGCAGCCCTCCACGCCCATGGCGCCGCCCATGACGGTGCCGTCGGTGCAGAACGCGATGGTCCGCACACCGTTGACGGTGCCGGATGCGGCCAGCACACCGGAGCGGTCGCGCTCGTGCAGCAGCTCGACGGTGTCGTCGTCGAAGAAGGTGCGCAGGCGCAGCAACGGGTCGCGCGGGTCGAGCGATTCGCCGACCGTCTCAGGTGCCATGATCGTCATCCAAATCTCCTTTGTGCGCGCCGGTTGCCGCCAGCGCCTTCGGTTTTCAGTACTTTCCGAAAGCGATCGCGACGTTGTGGCCACCGAATCCGAATGAGTTGTTTACCGCGTATTGGTAGTTGCCTGGCCGGGGTTCTCCGGCCACCACATCCAGATCGATCTCCGGATCGAGGTTGCGCAGGTTGAGCGTGGGCGGGACGACGCCGTCCCGCAGCGCCATGATGGTCAGGATCGACTCCACCGCTCCGACGGCACCGACCGAGTGACCCAGCGCCGACTTGGGCGCGTAGACGGCCGGACGGTGCTTGCCCATCGCGTTGTTGATCGCCTTGCCTTCCGCCACGTCACCAACCTGAGTGCCCGTCGCGTGCGCGTTGATGTGATCGATGTCGGTGGGCTGGAGTCCGGCGACCCGGACCGCCCGGGTGATCGCTTGTCCGGCCTGATCGCCCGTGGGGTCGGGGGCCACGATGTGGTAGCCGTCCGAGGTGATGGCCGCACCCATGAGCCGGGCCAGGATGTTGGCGCCGCGGGCCTTGGCATGCTCCTCGGTTTCGATCACCATCAGCGCGCCACCCTCGCCGAACACGAAACCGTTGCGATCCCGGTCGAACGGCCGGCAGGCACCGGCGGGATCGTCATTCGTGGTCGACAAGACGATGCGCATCTGAGCGAATCCGGCAATCGGCACCGCCTCGATCTTGGTCTCGACGCCGCCGCAGACCGCGATATCGGCTTCGCCGAGAACGATCTGCCGCCACGCTTGGGCGATACCCTCCGAACCTGAAGCACACGCTGAAACCGGCGTGATCACACCGGCTTTGGCGCCGAGCTCCAGGCCGACCGCCGCGGCCGCGGCGTTGGGCATGTACATCTGAACCGCCAACGGCGACACCGCCCGCAGACCCTTTGCGCGCATGCCGTCGTAGGCGAACACCAGCTCCTCGGTCGAACCCATACCGGTTCCGATCGAGACCATCAGGCGCCGGGTGTCGACCTCCGGGGAGCCGGCGTTCTGCCACACCCGCCTGCTCAGCACGGTGGACATCTTCTGCAGGTAGGACAGCCGACGCAGTTCCACCCGCGTCAGCTGCCCGTCGAACTCCTCGACGAGATGACCGCCGATCCGGACGGGCAAGTCGTACTTCTCGACGAACTCGTCTTCGAGAAGCCGGATTCCACTTTGCCCGTCCAGCAGCGCCTTCCAGGTGCTGTCGGCGTCAGATGCCAGGGCGGTCGTCATGGCAACGCCAGTGACGACCACATTGGGGAAACTCTTCCCCGTTGACAGTTGTGTCAACCCTGCCATTCTCTGTCGCTCGTCCTTTCCCCCAGGATCAGTAGCGCCCGAAGGCGAGCGCCACGTTGTGTCCTCCGAATCCGAACGAGTTGTTGATCGCGTACTGGTAATCGCCGTAACGGGGTTCACCCGCGACCACGTCCAGATTGATCTCCGGATCCGGTGTCTCGTAGTTCAGCGTCGGCGGGATGACACCGTCGCGCAGAGCCAGCACCGTGAGGATCGACTCCAGGGCGCCAACCGCACCGATCGAGTGGCCCAGCGCCGACTTCGGTGCGTACACCGCGGCATGGTCCACACCGGCGACCCGGATGGCATTGGCCTCGGCGATGTCACCGATCGACGTTGAGGTGGCGTGCGCGTTGACGTGGTCGATGTCCTTGGGGGACAAGCCCGCCAGCTCCATCGCCCGCGTCATCGCCCGGCCGGCCCGCAGGCCGTCCGGAGCCGGCGCCACCATGTGGTAGGCGTCCGACGTGATGCCCGCACCCAACAGCCTGGCCAGCGGCTTGGCGCCGCGGGCCAGGGCATGCTCCTCGGTCTCGATGATCATGAGCGCACCGGCTTCGCCGAAGACGAACCCGTCGCGATCCTTATCGAACGGACGTGATGCCCGCTCGGGCTCGTCGTTGCGAGTCGACATCGCGCGCATCATCGAGAACGTTGCGATGGGCAACGCCTCGATGCCGCCTTCGACGCCACCACAGACCGCGAAATCGGCGTCACCCATGACGATTTGACGCCATGCGTGAGCGATGGCCTCCGACCCCGACGAGCAGGCCGACACCGGCGTGATGACGCCGGCGCGGGCCCCGAGCTCGAGGCCGACGACCGCCGCCGCACCGTTGGGCATGATCATCTGAACGGCGAGCGGGGACACCTTGCGGGGCCCGCCCTCGTTCATCGCGTCGTAGGTTTCGACGATCTTCTCGCCACCACCCAGGCCCGTGCCGACCACGACCGCGAAGCGATCGGGATCGACCTCCGGCTTGCCGGCGGTTTCCCACAGCTGAGCGCTGAGGAACTTCGACATCCGCTGGACGTATGACATCCGGCGGAAGTCGAGCCGACCCATGTGGTCGTCGACCGGATCCTTGAGGTGCCCACCGATCTTGACCGGCAGATCCCATTTGGTGACGAAGTCGTCCTCGAGAACGCGGATGCCGCTCTCGCCGGCCAACAGACCCTTCCACGTGCTCTCAATGTCGCCCGCGACTGAGGTTGTCGCCGTTACGGCGGTCACCACAACATTGGGGAAACCGCCGTTAGCAGTGGAAGGCTTGGTCACTGTGCGAACTTCTCGCGCAGAGCAGCGGCAGCCTCGGGGTTCTCTTCCTCGAGCTTCTGGATGTAGTTCACGACGTCACCGACGGTGCGCAGGCCGGCCAGATCCTCATCGGGGATCTTCACGCCGTACTTGTCCTCGGTCTGAACCGCGATCTCCACCATCGACAGCGAGTCGATGTCCAGGTCGTCGACGAAGGACTTCTCGGGGGTCACCTCGGACGGCTCGATACCGGTGACCTCTTCGATGATCTCGGCGAGACCGGCAATGATTTCTTCCTGGCTGGCGGCCACAGTGTGGCTCCCTTCGTAATCGGTTGTTCTTCTTGGTAAATCTGTGGTGCTTATGCGGTTGCCCTGGATCCGGCCCGCGTCTAGAGCTCGGTCAATTCGTCCAGGTCTGCGGGTGTCTTGACGGCGCGCGTCGCAACTCCCCGAAGTTCTCGTTTGGCGATACCGGTCAAGGCGCCCGCGGGCGGGAACTCGACGATCGCCTCCACTGCGAGCTGACGCAGTGTTTCGGTGCACAGGTCCCAGCGCACGGGGCGGGTCAGCTGTGCGACGAGCTTGTCCATGGCGTCCGCGGCCGAGGCGACCGGCTGGCCGTCGGCGTTGGACAGCAGCGTGGTGGTCGGCTCGGCGGTGGCCACATCCGCGGCCGCGGCGGCGTAGGCGTCCAGTGCGGAGGCCATGAAGTGGGTGTGGAAGGCGCCTGCGGTGGCCAGCTGGCGGACGCGGGCCTTGGCCGGGGGATCCTCGGCCAGCTTCTCCAATGCTGCGAGCGCGCCGGCGGCCACAATCTGGCCCGCGGCGTTGCGGTTGGCCGGGATGAGGTCCAGTGCCTCGAGACGGGCCAGCACCTCGGCCTCATCGCCGCCCAGGACGGCCGACATACCGGTGGGCTCCACCGCACAGGCCTTGGCCATCTCGGCGCCGCGGACAGCGGCCAGCTTGACCGCATCGTCGGGGGAGATGACGCCGGCGATCGCGTAGGCGGCGATCTCACCGACCGAGTGCCCGGCCACGACGGTCTTCTTGTGGGCCAGGGTCCCGCGCTTCACCAGTTCGGCGTTGGCCAGCAGGGTTGCCGCCACGACCAACGGCTGGGTGACCGCGGTGTCGGTGATCTCCTCAGCCGACGCCGTGGTGCCGAGCCGGGCCAGATCCAGACCACTGATCTGCGACCAGGTCGCAATCTGATCGGCAGAACCGGGCAACTCGAGCCATGGCGCGAGCATGCCGGGGGTCTGTGATCCCTGTCCGGGGGCGAGCAAAGCAATCACGTTATTAAGGGAACACTGTGAAACCGGTTTTGCGCGGTGTAAGAGATTATGAACCTTGTCTTAGGTTTTTGTAGGTTGTCCACAAAAGTGCATGTGATGCGACTCCAATGAGACCATCCCGCGATCTGTGGCCTGGCTCACTTCATGCCGTTGATGCCCACCAGCGCCGGTGTGAGCTGGGCGACAGATCTGTTTGCCATGGTCTGGGGCGACGGTGGGTAACCCAGCCGCGCGACCGTGGTCGCGACCCGTAGCACATACGCATCGCGCGGCAGCGTGGGATCCCGGCCGGTGAAATCGGCTATCCGCTTTAGGCGATACCGGACAGTATTTGGATGAACGAACAGTTTCCGCGCGCAAGCTTCAATCGCGCCACCACTGTCGAGGTAAGCATCGAGTGTCTCGGTGAGCGCCGGGCCGGCATCGGCCAGTGGTCGCATGATCTCGGTGTGCAGCGCGGCGATCGCCGCGGCGTCGCCGAGTAGCGCCCGCTCGGGCAGCAGTTCGCGGGCCAGTACCGGCCGAGGCGCCCCGCTCCAACCGGCGACGGCGTTCATCCCCGAGATCGCCTCGGTGGCGCTGTAATGGGCGGCGGTGAGCATCGCCGCCGTCGGGCCGATGACGACGGGTCCGCTGGAGAACGCCGTCAGCAGCTGATTGAAGAACTTGTCGGTCGGGGACAGCGGCCCGGAGATGATCGCGATCAGCCAGGTGCCGTGCACGTCGGCCAGGGCCCCGCGATCGAAGCGGGCCGCGATCTCGCGGATGTCCTCGCTGGCCAGATCCTCCCGCCCAAGCGGTGGGGTGCCGACGACCACCGTCGCGGGCGCGTTGGTGTCCCAGTTCAGCGCCGCCGACCGGGACAACAGTTCCGGTCCGGCGTCCCCGCGCACGATGGCGTCGACCACGCTGGCCTCCATCCGGCTGTCCCAGGAACCGCGGGCCTCTGCGGCGTCGGCGTAGGAGGCCGCAGCCGCGAAGGCGAGGTCCCGGCTGTAGCGCAGGATGCCGATGGTCAGGGAGGTGAGCTGCTCGTCGGAGCGGGCCAACAGCGGCACCACCTCTTCGAAGAACTCCATGGTGACCCGGACCATGTCGACGGTCTGGGCCAGCGCGATGCGGCGGGTGAGGTCCTGCGGCACCAGCTCGAAGGCCTGCGCGGTGTAGCCGACCTGGCTGGCCGGATCGCGCATCCACTCGACGAAGTTCACCACCGCGGCCTGCACCACCAACTGGACGCTGGCGCGCTGCGAGGCCTCGAGCTCACCGAAGAACGGCAGTCGCTCCTCCATGGCATGCACGGCCTGGGTGGCCAACCGCCCGGAGTACTGCTTGAGCCGGCGCAGGGTGGACTCGGGCACGTTGGCGAGAACCGCCAATGGCAAGGGCGGCGGCGCGTCCGAACGAGGATTGTCGGGCATCCCTAAAAGCTACGCCCCTTTTATGGATGTTCCCACCAAAGACGCGGGGTTCTCCCCGTCGCGAGTGTGCGGTTCCGTCCGCAACACGCCGGCTGCGGCGTATGAGGATGCACACTCGCGGCGATCGAAGCGTCGGCTACGCACTCCCGGGATCGACGTAGGAGACCTGAGCCGCCATCACGTCGTCGATCCGGTACTCCCGCGCCGCGGCCACCGCCACCGACGGGTCGATCTCGCCGTCCCGGGCCAGTGCCGCGAGCACCGCCACCACGACCGACTCGGCGTCGGTGTTGAAGTAGCGGCGGGCAGCAGGACGGGTGTCGGAGAATCCGAAGCCGTCGGTCCCCAGCGTCACATAGGTGTTGGGCACCCACGGCCGGATCTGCTCGGGCACCGCACGCATCCAGTCCGAGACCGCGACCACAGGCCCGGCGGTATCGCCGAGTACCTGGGTCACATACGGCGTCGCCGCCGGCCGGTCGGGATGGCGCAGCAGGTCCTTCTCGATCGCCACTCCGTCGCGGTTGAGCTCACCCCAGCTGGTGACCGACCACACGTCGGCGGCCACATCCCAGCGTTCGGCCAGCAGGTCCGCCGCCCGCAGGGCCTCGGGCATCGCCACCCCCGAGGCCAGGATCTGAGCGACGTTGGAACGCTTCTCGGTGGCCGCGCGATAGCGGTAAATCCCGCGCAACAGGCCCTCGGGGTCGAAGTTCTCCGGCTCCGGCGGCTGAGCGTAGGGCTCGTTGTAGATCGTGATGTAGAAGTAGATGTTCTCGGGGTTCTCCCCGAACATCCGGGCCAGCCCGCTCTCGACGATGTAGGCGATCTCGAAGGCGAACGCCGGGTCGTAGGCCACCACGGCCGGGTTGGTCGACGCCAGCAGCAGCGAGTGCCCGTCGGCGTGCTGCAGGCCTTCGCCGGTCAGTGTGGTGCGGCCGGCGGTCGCGCCGAGCACGAAGCCGCGGGCCATCTGATCGGCCGCCGCCCAGAAACTGTCGCCGGTGCGCTGGAAGCCGAACATCGAATAGAAGATGTAGATCGGGATCATCGGCTCGTTGTGCGTAGCGTACGAGGTGCCGACTGCGATGAACGACCCCGTGGACCCGGCCTCGTTGATGCCCTCGTGCAGGATCTGGCCGATCTCGGATTCCTTGTATGCCAACATCAACTCGGCGTCCACCGCGGTGTACAGCTGGCCGTTGCGGTTGTAGATCTTGAGGCTCGGGAACCACGAGTCCATCCCGAACGTGCGAGCCTCGTCGGGGATGATCGGGACGATGCGATGTCCGATCTCCTTGTCCCGCAACAGTTCCTTGAAGGTACGCACGATCGCCATCGTGGTGGCCACCTGCTGGTGGCCGGACCCCTTCTTGAGTGCCTTGTAGGCATCGCGCGGCGGCAGCTTGAGCACCTTGGCCTTGGTGCGGCGTTCCGGCAGGAACCCGCCGAGTGCGCGGCGACGATCCACCAGGTAGCGGATCTCCGGTGCCTCGGGGCCGGGGTGGTAGTACGGCGGCAGATACGGGTCCTGCTCGAGCTGGGCGTCGCTGATCGGGATGCGGATAGCATCGCGGAAGTCCTTGAGATCTTGCAGCGCAAGCTTTTTCATCTGATGGGTGGCGTTGCGACCCTGGAAGTGAGCGCCCAGCGAGTAGCCCTTGATGGTCTTGGCCAAGATCACCGTCGGCTGGCCCTTGTGCTCCATCGCCGCACGGTAGGCGGCGTAGACCTTGCGGTAGTCGTGCCCACCACGCTTGAGGTTCCAGATCTCGGCGTCGGTCATCGGTTCCACCAACGCCTTGGTGCGCGGATCGCGGCCGAAGAAGTGATCGCGGACGTAGGCGCCGTCGTTGGCCTTGTAGGTCTGGAAGTCACCGTCGGGCGTGGTGTTCATCAGGTTGACCAGGGCGCCGTCCTTGTCGGCATGCAGCAGCGCGTCCCACTCGCGGCCCCACACCACCTTGATGACGTTCCAGCCCGCCCCGCGGAAGAACGACTCCAGCTCCTGGATGATCTTGCCGTTGCCGCGCACCGGGCCATCGAGGCGTTGCAGGTTGCAGTTGATGACGAAGGTCAGGTTGTCCAGCGCCTCGTTGGCGGCCACCTGGATCAGCCCGCGGCTCTCCGGCTCGTCCATCTCGCCGTCACCGAGGAACGCCCACACATGTTGGTCGGCGGTGTCCTTGATGCCGCGGTCATGCAGATAGTGGTTGAACCGGGCCTGATAGATGGCGTTCATCGGACCCAGGCCCATCGACACCGTCGGGAACTCCCAGAAGTCCGGCATCAGCCGCGGGTGCGGATAGGACGGCAGCCCGCCGCCGGCATGGCTGTGCTCCTGGCGGAAACCGTCGAGCTGGTCGCTGCTGAGGCGGCCTTCGAGGAACGCGCGCGCGTAGATACCGGGGGAGGCGTGGCCCTGGATGAACACGTGGTCGCCGCCGCCCGGGTGGGCCTTGCCGCGGAAGAAGTGGTTGAAGCCGACCTCGTAGAGCGCCGCCGACGACGCGTAGGTGGAGATGTGGCCGCCGACGCCGACACCCGGACGCTGCGCCCGGTGCACCATGATCGCGGCATTCCACCTGATCCAGGCGCGGTAGCGGCGCTCGACGTCCTCGTCGCCGGGGAACCAGGGCTCCAGTTCGGTGGGGATGGTGTTGACGTAGTCGCTGGAGGTCAGCGCGGGAATGGCCACCCGCTGCTCGCCGGCGCGTTCGAGCATGCGCAGCAGCAGATATCGGGCCCTGGCCGGGCCGGAGCGCGCCAGCAGGTCATCGAATGACTCGAGCCACTCGCTGGTCTCCTCGGCGTCGATGTCGGGCAGATAGGACGCGACTCCCTCGCGGATCACTCGCACACGATCAGATTCGGTTGGGCTGTTTGAGTTTTGAGCCAGATCGTGGCGCGCGAACTCGGTGGTCAACATCAGCTCCTTAGTAGCTGGCGCAGGTTTTGCACCCTCTGCCCACTATCGTGCCGCACTCGGGGCAGTACCGACGAGTAGTAGCCGACAGCGACCGGTGAAATTAATGCACCGCGCCGGACCGGGCCATTTGCCGGTAACCTCTCGGGCTGTGCTGATCAGTAAGGCTCGGGGGTTGCGGATCGGCGGTCTGCTGGCCGCCGGCGCCGCGGTGATCGCCATGGGCGTGGTGGGCTGCACCACGGTCAGTGACGGCACGCCCCGGGTCAACGCGGGCGACGCTCCGGCCTACCGGACCTCGGTCTCGGTGTCGGCATCGCAATCCGCGGAGTCGTCGCGGGTGCGCGAGTCCGAGCGTCAGGAGTCGCTGACCACGCAGGCCATGCACGACACCTGCGAGACACTCTCGACCACCAGCGCCGACGCCATCGATGCGGTCAACGCCTACGTGAGCGCC
Organism: Mycobacterium sp. NBC_00419; assembly: GCF_036023875.1. Taxonomy (NCBI): domain Bacteria; kingdom Bacillati; phylum Actinomycetota; class Actinomycetes; order Mycobacteriales; family Mycobacteriaceae; genus Mycobacterium; species Mycobacterium sp. NBC_00419. The sequence goes on along the minus strand of NZ_CP107931.1, from coordinate 684,129 downwards.
TTCAACGACGGTGGTGGGAACACCACGGCCACCGAGGGACCCGCGGTCGACGCGCTGAACCAGAGTGCCGACGCGGTGGCGGGCAGCATCACCGACGCCATCCCGCAGGAACTGAAGCAGGCGTTCACCGACTGGATCGACGGTGCCCGCGCAACGGCCAAGGCGATCACCGCTCGGGCGCCTGCCGGGGAGTTCAACACAACGATCGGCGCCCTCAACGACACCAGGTCTAACGCCTTGAGTCTGTGCGACGCGACGTACTAGTCCCCACCGCGCGGCATGCATTCGCCCGTGTCGTGCGACGATAAACCCTAGACAGCCGACCCTGACGATTAAAGGAGGTCCCGACGGTGGTCGCGGAGGATGGCCCCCCGAACTATGCCCAGAGGCTGGGTGTGCAGAAGGGCCAGGTCGTTCAGGAGTTGGGCTGGGACGAAGACACCGATGACGACATCCGGGTCGACGTCGAGGACGCCAGTGGTGGTGAGCTGCTCGACGAGGACGCCGACGAGGTTGTCGACGTGGTCCTGCTGTGGTGGCGAGACGGCGACGGGGACCTGGTGGACCGGCTGATGGACGCGATCGCGCCGCTGGCCGACGACGGGATCATCTGGGTCCTGACGCCCAAGACCGGCAAGCCTGGGCATGTGCTTCCCGCGGAGATCGCCGAGTCGGCCCCGACCGCCGGCCTGATGCCGACGTCGTCGGCCAACCTGGGTGACTGGAGCGCCAGCCGACTGGTGCAACCGAAGTCGAAGGCTGCCGGACGGCATTCGTGACCGCCGCCGTCGGTACCGAGGCGCCTGACTTCACCCTCAAAGACCAAAACGGTCAACCCGTCACACTGCGCGACTTCCGCGGCCGCAAGAACGTCCTGCTGGTGTTCTTCCCGCTCGCGTTCACCGGAATCTGTCAGGGCGAACTCGACGGGATTCGCGACCACCTGCCCGTCTACGAGAACGACGACACCGCCACGCTGGCGATCTCGGTGGGCCCGCCGCCCACCCACAAGATCTGGGCCGTCCACAGCGGCTTCCTGTTCCCGGTGCTGTCCGACTTCTGGCCGCACGGCGCCGTCGCCCAGGCTTACGGAGTGTTCAACGAGCAGGCCGGTTATCCGAACCGCGGCACCTTCGCCGTCGACCGCTCCGGGATGATCGGTTTCGCCGAGTGCAAAGAGCCCGGCGAGGCCCGTGACCAGTCGGTGTGGGCCGAGGCGCTGGCCGCGCTGAGGGCCTGACCTGGATTTCCCTGCACCCGCGCGGTCCGTGTAACCTGCCCGGGCACGGGCGTGTAGCTCAGTGGTAGAGCTCTGGTTTTACACACCAGCGGTCGGGGGTTCGAAACCCTCCGCGCCCACCAGTGAAGTCCCTGTTAGGGGCCAGTTTCGGTCCAGATCAGCATTGGTAGCCGACCCCCCGTTAGGCCACGAATAGGTCAGCGGGGTGAAGGCCGGGCGGAAAGGGGGAGCGTTGACGCTTCCACTTTGGGACAAAGTTGATGTGTCGGTGCTGGAACTCAAGGCAGAGGATTCGCCTGAGGTAAGCGCGAAGCCGCGCAAGCGGAATTGGCGTCGTATTTCCCGCGTTGGAGGTGTTCTCGGCGCGCTCTGTTGGGGCCTCGCGCTGACCAAGTTGTTCGTTTTTGACTTTGACCGGTTTATCGCAGAAAAGCTCGGCCCGCCGTTCGATCTGATCGTGCAATTCCGCTTCCTGGTAATCCTCGGCGTAGTCGCCCTGCTGATTGCGGTATTCAGAAAAGCTTGGGCGCTTTTGATCTACATTGCGCTATTCCCGCTTATTTTCCTGTTCTGGACAATTCCCAGGACTTTGGTGAAACTTCGGAGCTGGAATCTAATTCTGGCCATTATGTCCCTTGTGGCATCGTGGTTTCACCGGTTCCAGCTGAGGTTTCTGATCCGCTCGCTGGAAGTCATTACCGGTGTCCTTGCGTTGTTCAGTTCAAGTAAATGGCTATCCATAGTCTGCGCGTGTCTGCTCGGAGCGGCGCTCATTTATCGCTACACCATGACGGTGGTTTCCGGAATCCGCGCATCGAAGTTTTCAGAGTATCAAGAGAAGCTAGTCGGGGTTGCCACTAAAATGGAGTTCAACGCCTACATCGAGCCGGAACTCAAGAGTGACGAAATAGTCCGCTTCACGAAGGAGCAGCTGGAGACGTTCTCGGCCACTGTCTCAAACGGGCTGGTGCAGGTCAAACTTCTGTCCTATTACGCCGCGCTACTGCGTCAATACCGCAAGAGTCAAGCCTTAGTCTTTTTGAACCTTCTGTCCTACGCGTGGCTATTCGTCCAATCGGCCATTCTCCTAACGCTGATCAACCTGTCGGTCTACGTGGCGGATCCAGATCTGTTCCGAATCGAGGGTGAGGCCACGCTTCCTCAATTCCTCTACTATGCAACTGCTGCTTTGTATGGCAACACGGTTCCGCAGATAACCGCGTCCGGAGATGTTGCGGTGCTAATCGCCACCGCGACGGCTTTCTACGGGCCAATATTCTTGTTGGCGCTTGGGTTGCAGGTGATCGCCAGTTTTCGGCATGCTAAAGACGACGCGGCGTTTGGTGAATTTGCTGAGCGCCTGAAATCGAAGGAAATTGAACTCTCAAACGAGCTTCAGGCCGAGTATGAAATGTCTCCTGATGAGGTGATGCGGCGACTCCAAGAGTTGGGCAACAGTACCGGCAACCTCTTTGCGCACTGGGTGTCCAAACTGCCGACCGACCTAGACGGCGAGCACGGCAGAGGCGCATAGCGGGCGGGCCTATGACCGCACTGTTGCTGGTCCAAATGGCAGGTTAGGGCTCCCAGGCGTGCGTGATCGGGTGACACTGGTGAGCTACTTCGGCGGCGAGAACTGCGGCGCGTGGGTGCCGACCTTCACTGAAAGTCTGGACGACTGAAACCTGTCGAGCTGCGGCCACTGCGCCGGTGCAAGAGAACGCTGAGCCCGGCGGGCGCTTTAGTCGCGGTCGACCGTGTCATAGCGTCCTTGCCGGACTCCCGACACGGTCTCCAACAACCGGTGCGCCATCGCCTCAGCTTCTTCCACCGACATCATGATTATGGCGGGCTGATGCGCCGGATTTCCCGCACGTAAGCGTGGCTCAAAGTGGCCGAACGGCCATAAGGCGATGGACGCATCCGTCACTGTGCCGTATTCATTGACCGTTGCCGACGACTCGACGTAGGGAGTTACATCAAATTCAGTGAAGCTGGTGCTCACATGCATGGGGCGTAGGCTTTCTGTGTAAGGGTTAACGTGGCTGTTAGCAGGTATTAGGCAGGCGAGAGCTTGTTCGATTTAGACCGATTGCATTTCCAGCAAAGAGTCTGCAAATTCTCCGATGTTGACAATCCACCCTTGGAGACCGGGATGATGTGGTCAACCTCCAAAAGCAGGTGGGGTTCCGCTGCAAGCGACACCGAGCAGTATCGACAGGTGTGGTTGTCACGCGCTTTGATGGAACTACGGAGCCGCGATGTCATAAGCGCGCGTTGGCCAGCAGCACTTTTTCTCCAGCGGATCTTCTGCGATAGGGTTCCGATCAGAGCATCGATGGTCGGGGTGTCGAACGTGACCGTTGCGCGCTGCGAGCTGTTTCCTCCTGCACTGACGTACTCAAAGACGTAGACCGGGTAGGGAACCGTGATCGGGGATAGCTCTACCCCCACGTGTTGCATGAACTCGCCAGCGTAGTGCTTCACGATGAATGCAGGCGGATTGATCGCCTGCGTGATGCTAACTTCACGTTGCCGGAGGTTATAGACAGCATCTTCGAGTCTGGTGATGCCGTCGCCGAGCTCCTCAACCTCGGCGAGGTGGGTCTCGTCAGCCTTGATATTGAAGTACTTCATGACGTATTTGATGGGATCGGCGCTGGCGTTTCGGACGACCTGAAGTGAACAGTTATGGACATTCGGAGCGTGGTAATTAGCCACGTTTCTATCTCTTTGATAATTCCAGTGACTTGTATTCTGAAACGAAGCCAGATGCGCATGCGATCCGGTATACGACGCACCCAGCTCAAAAGTGCCTTGGCCACGTATTTCCGAGATGTAGCCGGCGAGTTCGTTGTGCTCGCCAACGAATGACGCAATCCGCTTCTTTTGCGCCAGAAACTCTTCGCTGGCGAAGTACCGCTCTTTAAGTATGTAGCGACCGAGCCGGTACGAGCCCCATCCCGCTAACGCCACGAGCCCAAGGACCAAAATAGCTTCCATGCCGAGTGCGGCCTCCTGCATCGTCTCCTGTTTGAGCGACCGGACTCTAGCAAGCTGCTACGACATCGTCAGTTGGTTTGGAGCCAACCGATGCCGTGTTTGGGCTCTATTCGGCTCATCAGACGTTGAGAAAGAACTGTTGTCGACGCGCTCTACGGGGTCTCCACAGCCAAGAGGTCGCACTGGTCGATCCAGCGCGACAGAGTGCTCAATATCGCGAGCTGTTCCATCGCCAAGTGCGGGGCCATCTCCGTCGTTCCGTGGGTCGCCGGGTTGCGAATCGCTGCGAAGCACCCCTGACTGAATTGCAGTAGGCCCGTGCGCATCGCCTTAACCGTTGGATCGGCGTCTGTCGCTCGCCCTGCGGGACAGTCCGACCACTCGTGGTGATGGGCACCGGCATTGTTCTTCAGCGCAGCAACACCGTGCTCTACCCACCATGTTAGATAAGTGGTCATAGATTTACACACCAGCGGTCGGGGGTTCGAAACCCTCCGCGCCCACCAGGAAAGACCCTGTTACTGATGTGCCGGGTACGCGTGGATCAGTGCAGTCGTCAGCTTCGGCACGGCGTGGGTGAGATCGTGCTCGGCGTCATGCGCTATCCGGTGCGCCTGCGCCAGATCGAGCGAAGGGTCGAGGTCCAGCTCCGCATCGGCGTGCAGGCGATGACCGATCCAGCGCATCCGCACGCTGCGAACCGAACGCACGCCGGGGTGAGCGGCCAGAGCCTTCTCGGCGGCGTCGACGAACTCCGGATCGACTCCGTCGAGCAACCGGCGGAAGACGTCGCGGACCGCCGTTCGCAGGACGGCCAGGATTGCCACCGTGATGACCAGGCCGATGATGGGGTCGGCCAGCGGGAAACCCAGTGCCACACCTGCGGCGCTCACCAGCACGGCCAAGGACGTGAATCCGTCGGTGCGGGCGTGCAGGCCGTCGGCAACCAGGGCGGCGGAGCCGATGCGACGCCCCACGCGGATGCGGTACAGGGCCACCCACTCGTTTCCGATGAAGCCGAGGAGTCCCGCTACTGCCACCCACCCGAGGTGCTCGATCGGCTGCGGATGGATCAGCCTCATGATGGCCTCGTAGCCCGCGACGGTCGCCGACAGCGCGATCATCGCGACGACGAACAGCCCCGCGAGGTCTTCGGCGCGGCCGTACCCGTAGGTGTAGCGGCGAGTCGCGGCCTTGGTGCCCAAGGCGAATGCGATCCACAGCGGCACCGCCGTCAAGGCATCCGAGAAGTTGTGGATGGTGTCGGCCGCCAGCGCCACCGACCCTGAGATCACGACGATGACGATCTGAGCGAGCGCCGTGACGCCGAGGACCACCAGGCTGATCTTGACGGCGCGGATACCGGCGGCCGACGATTCCAGCGCACTGTCGACGCTGTCGGCGGAGTCATGTGAGTGCGGCGCGAAGATCTCTTTGACCACACCGCGCAGCCCCGTGGGGTGGTCGTGGTCGTGACCGTGGCTGTGGTGGCCATGGGCCGCGTGGGCTTCGTGGGCCATCAGTTGCCCTCGGCAATCATGGTGTCGGGGTGCAGGCTCACGAGTTCGCCGGCGTCGCGGTGATGCCCGGGCACGCCCGGCCCGGCGTGCTCGGCATTGAAGACGGCATCGGTCACCAGTTGGGCGATGTGAGCGTTGTCCAGGCTGTAGAAGATCGTGGTGCCCTCGCGGCGGGTGCGAACCAGCCGGGCCATCCGCAGCTTCGCCAGGTGCTGTGACACCGACGGAGCCGGCTTACCGATGTGGGCCGCCAGGTCGTTGACCGACATCTCCCGGCTCGTCAGGGCCCACAGCACCTGGACGCGGGTCGCGTCGGCCAGCATCCGGAAGACTTCGACCACCAGGTCGACCTGATCGTCGGGCAGCCGGCGCCGGCAAGCACCCTTATCTGCATTCATACGCAGATAGTAGCTGAGGCGCGCCGCGTCGCGCTTGGAGGCCCCGGTCCGAACGTGGTCGTCGCCAACTCGTGAAATGCAATCTAAAACATAAATTATTTAGCGATATAGTTGTATATTCCGCCGCGTGGACTTGAAACTGCAACGCGGTGCCGCGTGGACCGGCCTCATCATGGTGGTTCTGCTCCTGGTGTTCTTCTTGATCATCGGCAAGCTCATCCCACCTTTCGATCCGACGGCAGGGGCCGACGAGATCGCCCGCTTCCTCATCGAGAACAAGTTGCGCGTTCGACTCGGAGCGACGCTATCGATGATCGGCGCCACGCTGATGCTGCCGTTCCTCGCCGTGATCTGCGTTCGGATATTCCGCATCGAGCGAACGTTCGGTGTGCTGACGGCCACCCAGGTGTTGGCGAGCGCCTTCTTCGTTCCTGGATTCTGGGTGTCCCTGATGTCATTGTCGACCGCACTCTTTCGGCCCGAGTCCCGGGCCGTCGAGATCACCCAGGCGTTCACCGATTACTTCTGGCTGATGTTCGTCGGTATCGCAGAGGTCGCGGTGGCTCAGGCGGTCATTCTCGCGATCGCGGCCTTTATCGACCGCGGCACTCCAGCCACGTTCCCGCGTTGGTTCGCATACTTCAACATCTGGTACGCCCTGCTGACCCTGCCCGGTGCGCTGGTGGTGCTGTTCAACGACGGCCCTCTGGCGTGGAACGGTGTTTTCGCGTTCTGGATTCCACTGACTGTCTTCTCCATTTGGTTACTCACGACGGTGTGGGTTCTGCTGCGCTCGATCCGGGATGAAGAGGCCGCGGCGAATCGAGCAGCCGTGTCGCCGGAATGACCATGCGACAGATCCGCTCGGACTCGAGCGTCAGTCCAGCTCGGCGAGTGCCCTACGGGCGGCTTCCAGTTCGGCCTCCAGAGCCGCGACCCGGGCGGCCTGCTGGGAGCGGGCCTCCTCGATGACCGCATCGATCGGGGTCGAGAGATCCTCGTGCAGTTCCTTGGCCGCCCTTGACACGGCGGCGGCCGCGACTGCGAGGTCTTTCGCGAGGTAGGTGCTGCCCTGTTTAAGCTCCGCGCGCCATTCGCCGTCAGCGGTGCCGGTTACCGTCAGGGTCAGCTCCAGCGTCTTGGCTTTCTTGCCGGGCCCACGCTTGGACTGGGCCTTTGGCTCCGCGACGGGCTGCTCGACGGGCTGCTCGATATTGAACGTGTCGATGGTGGTGGGGGCTGCGTCTGCGGTCATCAACTCAACGGTCATCGGTACGTGATCTCCTCTCGATGGAGCGCCAAGTAGAACACACGTTCGATGGTCGGTTCAACGCGCCGCGCCCACGACACACCAAGAGCCCGCCCGGTGACGTCACGGGCGGGCTCAGGGGTGTGGGGGATCAGCTGCGGCGAGCTACGGTGCGTAGCAGCGCTCGTCGCCGTTGTCGTTGATCCAGCAGTTCGGGCTGATGAAGTGGGCGCCGGGGCCGGGGATGTTGACGACGCAGTTCCCGCCGTCGAGGTGGAAGCCGATGCCGCAGCCGTCGGCGGCCTGCGCGGCCGGGGCTAGCCCCAGGCCCATGGCCAGTGCGCCGGTGGCGAGGGCGCCGGTGAGAAGTCCTGCAGCACGCTTGGTGATCTTGGTAGCCATGTTGTCCTCCGGGTTGTTCAGGTTCTGTGGGCCGGCTCGGGTTGAGCGCGGCTCGAAATGAATAGTGCGCTGAACCACACCGGCTGTATGTCCACCGACCAGACCGCATCGAGAGGGAATCGCGCGTCCACCAATCGGTGGACACCGATCGCCTTTCGGACTGCACCCCGACATCGACTGTCAAACGAAAAGCATTGCAGCACAACATAGTTCAAGAAAAATCCCGCCCGAGCCAAGTGGCCCGGACGGGAGTGGTTGGGTGGTGTCGCCGAGTTACGGTGCGTAGCAGCGCTCGTCGCCGTTGTCGTTGATCCAGCAGTTGGGGCTGACGAAGCGGGCGTTTGGCGGGGGAACGTTGACCACGCAGTTGGGGCCGTCGAGGTGGAAGCCGATACCGCAGCCGTCGGCAGCATTGGCGTTGGGGGCGAGGCTCATTCCCGCAGTCACTGCACCAGCAGCGAGCGCGCCTGCGAAAAACGCTGCGGCGCGTGTGGAAATCGATCCGGTCATGTGTGTCCTCCCGAGCGTGCCCCCGCTCGGGATGAGCGGGGCGCGAGACGAGCAAGTGTACGTCCGCAACGCTTGTGCCGCAGGGCGATTTAGTCGAAGTTGGGACAGTTCAGCGCCCTGAGAAACCGATCGTTCACAGACACGTCATCCCGCCCGGGCCAGTGGCCCGGGCGGGATGAAAAGGGGGTCGGATGGTTCAGTAGCAACGCTGATCGTCGTTGCCGTTGATCCAGCAGTTCGGGTGACCGGGGTCGGCCTGGGCGCCGGGGCCGGGCAGGTTGACGACGCAGCTGCCGCCGTCGAGATGGTAGCCGTACCCGCAGCCGTTGGCGGCGCTGGCGGTGGGGGCGAAGCCCAAGCCCAGGGCCAGCCCGCCGGCGGCGACGACGCTGGCCAGCAGCCCTGCGGTGCGCTTCGAGATCTGTGCAGTCATCGTGTCCTCCAAGTCTGGGTCCGCTTCGCTTGAGCGGCTCGAGATGAATACTGCGCCGCCACCACACCGGCGTCTGTCCACCGAGCGGCCCCGGTGGGGGATGATTCGCGTGTACTCCGATCGGTGGACCCCTGTGCGGTCAATACTGGACGGGCGATCTAGGGAGTACGGAATGCGCAGAGCAACGTATGTGGGCCGAATCGGGGGCCTGGCGATAGCACTCGGTGTAGGCACCGCGCTGGCCAGCGGCTCGGGGATTGCGTCAGCGGAGTCCGGTGACGGCACGCCGAGCTCAACCTCGGCCGCGCACTCGCCGCGCCACCAGCGGGCCTCCTCGCCACGCACGACGGTGAAGCCCGCGAGCGCGGCGCCCAGCGCTGCGACGACGACGGCCGCCGGGGCCCGCGACAGCGTCGAGGTGCCGAAAGCGCTGCCGCGCAGAGATTCCCGGGCCGCCGGCTCCTTCGCCCCCAACCGGCCGGTTGCCCCGGTGGATCCGGCTCCGCTGATGGCCCTGGCGTCGTGGACGCGCCGCGACACCGAGGCCACAACCACGACGCCGACGGCCACCGCCTCGGTGGCCGCGGTGACGTCGTCACCCGTCACGACCAAGGTCGGTTGGGTTACCGGACCCAACAACGGCACCTCGGCCCGGTTCGGCATCTACGGCACCGACGTCGGCGTCATGTGGGACAACGGCATGACCGGCCAGGACCGTCAGGTGCTCATCATCTTCGGAGACACCTTCAGCGGTCCGAACATGAGCGGTGCGTGGCGCTCGAACGTGCTGCTGCGCACCACCGACCCGATCGCCCGGACGTTCGCAACCGGCTCGTTGACCAACCCGTTCGCCGGCTCGCCGCTGAGTTCGACCGGCATGTCCAAACAGGTCATCCGGGGCAACGCGAGTTACCTGGGGCTGTTCGGCTCCGAGGTGACGATCATCCCGACTGCGGCGATCTCCGTGCCGTACGACAACACCTATGGTGCACGGCAATACGTCAACTTCATGTCGGTTCGATCGTGGGACTTCGGCGGCCAGTGGACCACCAACTACTCGGCGATCGCCTACTCCGATGACAACGGGCAGAACTGGACCGTCGCCCCGCAGACCATCCGGGCCGCCAGCTGGCTGCGATCCAGCCGATCATTCGTCTACGGCAACCAGAACTTTCAGCAGGGCGCCTACGTCAAGCCGCCCGCCGACTCCGCCGACGCCGGGTACGTCTACTCATTCGGCACCCCGTCGGGGCGGATGGGCTCGGCCTACGTCTCACGGGTCAAGCAGGACGCCATCCTCGACCTCGACCAGTACGAGTACTGGAACGGCGCATCCTGGACGATCAACGACCCGTCGGCCGCAATACCGATCCTGCCGCCGACTACGCAGAACCAGAACGCCGGCGGATTCCTGGGCCAGCTCGGCCTGTTCTTCGGCAGCTGGGTCGCCGGTGTCTTCGGCGTCGGCGGACCCAACGGCCACGTCAGCGAGATGTCGGTGCAGTACAACACCTACCTGAACAAGTACGTGGCGATGTACTCCGACGGCACCGGCACGGTGGTGATGCGGACGGCTGATTCGCCGCAGGGCACCTGGTCGTCGGCCACCCCGCTGGTGAATTCACTGCAGTATCCCGGCCTGTACGCGCCGATGATGGATCCGTGGTCCACCGGCCAGGACATCTACTGGAACATGTCGCTATGGGGTGACTACAACGTCGCCCTGATGAAGACCACGCTCGCGTAGCCGACGGGTCTGGGAATCGTTGCACTGTAAACCGCCTGGAGGACGTTGAGGTCGGTTATGCTTCGCCCCAGCCGGGGGGTTTCAGGGCCCGCGCGTGTCTCGTCCGTCGACCGTAGGGGTGCCGATGTCCGCTGTTCGTGTGTGGCCAACCAGTCAGCCGTCCCGGTGGCTCCAACGCCTGGCGATCGTCGTGCTGGCGGTCGTGATGTTCATCGCGTCCTCGGCAGTGGCCTGGGCGGCCACCTCGATGACGCTGACGTTTGTTCGGCACGCCCAGTCGATGGAGAACGTCGAGCAGATCCTCGGCTCGATTCCACCGGGCCCCGATCTGAGCCCGCTGGGCCAAACCCAGGCGCAGGCTCTGAAAGACACCCTGATCGCGAAAGGCGTTGACTACGACGCCATTTACACCTCCACCCTGATCCGAACCTCACAGACCGCCGCGCCCTACGCGCAGTACGCCGGACTGACGCCGGTCGCCCTGAACGGACTGCTCGAGGTCCGCGCCGGCGCCAACGAGTTGGCCAGCACCGTGACGACCCCCGACGGAAAATTCGTGGACCCCCGAATGACGTCCTACGTCAATGTTCAGGACCAGTGGAGGCTGGGCAGCTGGCTGACCCCGATGCCGCAAAGCCCCACACCCACTTTGGCGAATGGTGATGTCAACGGCATCGCCTTCTACGACCGTACCAACGCCGCCATCCAGAAGATCTACTGGGACGAGATGAACAAGTACTCGTCCTTCACGGCCGACGCCCTCAACCCCGACGCGAACCCATTGGCGTTCTCGCACAACGGCACGATCACCAGCTGGGTGATGTTGAACGTCAAGAACCCGCCGACCCTCGACTTCGTCAACAACAACTTCCTCGGCAACACCGGAATCGTGGTGGTCCGAGGCAACCCGACCGACGGCTGGACTCTGGTGAGCTGGAATGGCGTTGCGGTGCCGGAACATCCGGCACTGGGAACCGCACTGTTCGTCGACTATCGCGACTGGGCGCTGGCGGGTTCGCGGGCGGTCTACGACGTCCAGCTCGCGCTGGCGACCGGGGATGCCGGCCTGGTGCTGCAGAAGACCGTGGAAGCTGTGGGCGCCGTCATCAAAGCGACCGCCGTGCTGCCCGGCAAGGTGTTGGGTGACGTCGGATATGCCATCGTCGACGCGATCCGGCCGCAGGCGCCTGCGGCCGCACCGGCGGCGGTCGAGACCGCCGGCGCACGGCTCACGTCGGTGCGGACCGCCGGGGCTGCCAAGGTGCGCGGTGCGTCCGTCGTCCCGATCAAGCCCCGGACGGCGGCTGCCTCGGGAAGCTCGCGGTCCACAACGGATGCCGGCAGCCCGACCGCGAGCCGGTCCACCGCCAAGTCCGTGGCCTCGACAGGGCGGCCTGCGCGTTCGGATCGGGTCCGCCCGGCCGCCTGACCCGGGGCACGGTTCAGCAGCAGGTGTGCCGGGGTTCACCGGCCAGATGAGCATGCGTGCCGGGGTCGGCACCTCCGACGGCTCCCAGGAACTCGTCGAGGTCGATTCGCTTGCCGCTCAACCACGTTCCGCTCACCTGAGCTTTCTGCGCCAATTCCGCCGGATCGACTGTGTAGGGGTCGGCGGTCAGTTCGGTGAAATCGGCGAGCTTGCCGACGCTGACCGAACCGACGAGATCCTCCCGGTGCAGTGTGCGTGCGGCGTCGATCGTATGTGCACGCAACCCCTGGTCCAGTGAGATCGCCTGCTCGGGACCGTGGACATTGCCCGCCCTGGTGCGCCGGGACACCGCCGTCGCGATGTTGAGCACCGGTGTCGGCGGCGACACCGACCCGTCGTTGTGCAGCGACAGCACCGCACCTGCGGCCGCCGCGTCACCGAATGCTTGCCAGCGGCTGCCGTGCTCGTGGTCGAACAGCTGACCGTCGAGCAGGTCACCCCAGTAGTAGTACTGAAACGGCGCCATCGAGACGTAGACACCCAGTGCCGCGGCCCGCTCGAATTGCGCGCGGGTGCCCGCACCGAGGTGTTCCAGCCGCCAACGATGGTCGGTGCCGACCAGGTTGTGCCGGTGCAGCGCCGCGTCGTAGGCGTCGAGCGCCAACTCGATCGCCAGGTCGCCATTGGCGTGAAACGACATCTGCCAGCCTGCTGGAGCGGCCTTGTCGAGGGTGACGTCGAGTTCCTCGCGGGTGTAGTTCAACGAGCGCGCCCCACCGGCCACCGCGGGGTCGATACCGGCGTCGGCGGTGGTCGTGTTGCTCAGGTAGGGAAACGAGGTCGCGATGTTGCCGATCCACGGCGAGCCGTCGGTCCACAGCTTCACGCCGCGTTTGACCAACAACGCCTCGCCCGCGGCGAAGCTCTCGGGGTCGGCGAAGCTGTCGGAGGTCGACATCTCCCACATGCTGACCCGCAGCGGACACGACGGCGCGGCGGCCAGCGCCTCGTAGGCGGTCTTGAGATTGCGGTCATAGGTCATGTCCGAGGTGGACGTGTAGCCGCCGCGCGCCATCTCCGCGTAGTACTGTGCGGCGCTGAACAGCGGGTTGCCGCCCAGTTCGGCCATCACCGGCGCGGCGATCGCCATGATGGCCGCCGTTTCGAAGCCCTGGCCGTTGAGACTGCCGTCGGCGTTCCGGCCGTAATGGGCACCGGCCGGATCCGGGGGCGGGGTGACATCCCAGCCGTTGCGCTTCATGACCGCGGTGTTGAAATACGCGCCGTGGCCCGAGTTGTCGGCGATCACCGCGACCCGCTCGCCGAATATCCGGTCGAGTTCGTCGGCCTTCGGCGAGGGCCGGCCGTGCAGCAGCGCGTCGAATCCGGCGAACAGCAGCGGGGTCGCCGGGTCGGTCGCGGCGATCGCCTCGGCGATGATCGCTTCCACATCAGCCCAGGTCGGCGCGACCCATGGCGCGATGGATCGCGCCGGTGGCTGGGTGGCCACACCGCTCATCACCGGATGGCTGTGCGGTTCGACGAACCCGGGCAGCAGCGCGGCCACCCCGGTGTCGAGGACCTCGGCGTCCGGGCACGCCGCCTGGCACTCGGCCAGCGAACCCACCGCGGCGATGCGGCCGTCGGTGACGGCCACGGCCTCGGCACGCGGGCGTGCTGGATCCATCGTGATGACGGTGCCTGCCGTCAGGATCTGGCTGGACATGGGGGCAGTACACCACGTGTGAGAGAGTGCCGAGGTGTTTGTGCGCAGACCGTGGCGGGCCACCGGAATCGTGCTCGGTCAACTGGCCGACGTCGCGTTCGCCGACCCGCAGCGCCACCATCCGGTCGCGGGGTTCGGTTGGTGCGCAGCCGCACTCGAATCCAGGACCTACCGCGACAGCCGCGCCGCCGGCGCCGTGCACGTCGCCGTCCTGCTGGGTGGGCTGGCGTTGGCGGGCACGGCGGCGCAGCGGGGCGCCCGTGGTGGTCCCGCTCTGGGCGCGGTGACGGCGGCCGCCACCTGGGTGGCACTCGGCGGTACGACGCTGGCCCGAACCGGGACCCGGCTGGCCGATCTGCTCGACGCCGGTGACATCGACGGCGCCCGCGACCTGCTGCCGTCGCTGTGCGGGCGAGATCCCTCGGTGCTCGACTCCGACGGTCTGGCCCGAGCGGCGCTGGAGTCGGTGGCCGAGAACACCTCTGACGCCCACGTCGCCCCGCTGCTGTGGGCCGCGCTGGGGGGAGTGCCGGGGGTGCTGGTCTACCGCGGCGCCAACACCCTCGATGCGATGATCGGCAACCGGTCGCCGCGCTACGCCCGATTCGGTTGGGCGGCAGCGCGATTGGATGACATCGCCAACTATGTCGCGGCCCGGCTGGCCGGCGCGCTGGTGGTGCTGTGCGCGCCGGCGGTCGCGGGGTCGCCGTCGGGGGCGCTGCGGGCCTGGCGCCGTGACGCCGCCCGTCACCCCAGCCCGAACGCCGGGGTGGTGGAGGCGACGTTCGCCGGGGCGCTGGGGGTGCGGCTCGGCGGCCCGACGCAGTACCGGCACGAGCTGGAGATCCGGCCCACCCTGGGCGACGGGCGGGTGCCGCAGGTCGAGGACCTGCGCCGGTCGGTGGCGCTCTCGCGGGTGGTTCAGGTGGCCGCGGCCGGTGTGGCGGTCGGGCTCAGCGTCGCCGGCCGTAGCGGTCGGCGAGCTTGTCCTCGACGGTGACCGGCTCGGACGGCACTTTGGCCGCGTCCGCTTCGGCGTCGCGGCGCCGGGCCCGGACCTCGGAATACACGAAGTAGCCGAGGCCGATCGGCGCGACGATGCCGAACGCGATCCACTGAATGCCGTACGACAGGAACGGCCCGGCGTCGAGGTGCGGCAGTTCGGCGACGCCGAGCACCCCGGGCTGGTTCTCGGTGAGCTGGAGATACGAGCCTGCCACCGGCACCCGGGTGGCGGCCGACACCGCACGGGTGTCGATCGCATAGATCTGGGTGACGCCGTTCTCGGTGAACGCCGGCTTGTCCGGCGGTGCGGTCTCGGAGTCACGCAGCCGGGCGGTGATGGACACCGTGCCGCCGGGCGCAGCCGGGATCTCGGGTACCGCGGTGCCCTTCACCGGACGGACGTAGCCGCGGTCGACCAGCACGGTGGGGCCGCCGTCGACGGCGAACGGCACCAGCACCTCGTAGGCGGGCTCGCCGCCCACCACCCGCAGCCGAGCCACCACCTGAGCGTCGGTCAGGTAGCGCCCGGTCGCGGTGACCTGCCGCCACTGCGCGTCGGGTGCCGACGAATTCTGTTGCGGAAGAAAGGTTTGCACCGGAACCGGAGCAGCCGTCAGTGACGACTGGATCTGGTCGTTCTCTCGCTCGGTCTTGGTGTTCTTGCCCAGCTGCCACGGGGCCAGCACCGTGAAGCACAGGTAGGCGAACGCCACCACCACCAGGCCCAGTGCCCACCAGCCGGGTTTGAGCAGGAACGACCAGCGCTTCATCTAGCCCGCCAGACCCTCGGCGGCCAGTCGCTGGTCGACCCAGGCGTGTAGGCCCGGCAACGACGCCTCGATGACGGTGAACGTCTCCTCGAAGTCGGCGTGCGTCCCGTAGTACGGGTCTTCGACGTCGAGGGCGTGGGCGCCGGAGCGGGGATCGAAGGCCCGCAGCATGCGCAGCCGTTCGGGTTCCACTCCGAGGTCGGTGAGAAAACGAAGGTGGTTGCGGCCCATGGCGATCACCAGGTCGGCGCCGAGATGGTCGTCGGCCAGACGCGCCGCCCGGTGCTCGGTGGGGTAGCCGTGCTGGCGCAGCACGGCATTGGTGCGCGCGTCGGCCCCTTCACCGGCATGCCAGTGCCCGGTCCCTGCACTGCTCACCCGCACCACGTCGGCCAGACCGCGCTCGGCGATCTGGTGGCCGAACATCTTCTCGGCCATCGGCGAGCGGCAGATGTTGCCCGAGCAGACGAAGGTGACGTGCAGTATTTCCGTGGTCTCAGACACCGAGCACCTCGCGCAGCGCGGCGACCGAGGTGACGTGGGCGGCCGCTGCGGCCGCAGCCTCGGGATCGGTGAAGTCACCTGCGCCGTAACCCCAACCGACCACGATGGTGTCGATGCCGTGTTCGGCAGCGCCTTCCACGTCGTGGGCACGGTCGCCCACCATCACCACCCGCTGCGGCAGGGGTTGCAACTGACCCAGCGCGTGCGCCACCACCTCGGCCTTGCTGGAGCGGGTCCCGTCGACGCTGGCGCCGGCGATCACGTCGAACGCCTCGGACAGGCCGAAGTGCTCGAGGATCCGCCGCGCCGTCGGTTCGGCTTTCGAGGTCGCCACCGCCAGCCGCACCCCGGCTGCCCGCAGGTCCTCGAGCAGCTGCGGAATACCGTCGAACAGGCTGTTCATCGCCCAGCCGCGAGTGGTGTAGTCAGCCCGGTAGGCGGCCATCGCGTCGTCGGCCAATTCGCCGAGCCCCATGGCGGTCAGGGTCTGGTGCATCGGCGGCCCGACGATCCGGCCTGCCAGGTCACCGCCGGGAACCTCGGCGCCCACGGCTGTCAGCGCGTGCCGGAAGCTGGCGACGATGCCGTCCGCGGAATCGGTGAGGGTGCCGTCGAGATCGAAGATCACCAACTGCGGGCGGGTGGCGGAGGCCGTGCGGGTCACGGCTCCATTGTCCCTGATCGCCCGGCGGTACTGTGCTTGGCGTGGTGGAGATGTCGAGATGAGCGCACGACTCGCCGAGATCATCGCTGTGCTCGACGCGGCCTACCCGCCCAGCCTGGCCCATAGCTGGGACTCGGTGGGCCTGGTCTGCGGCGACCCCGACGACGTCGTCGACTCCGTCACGGTGGCCGTGGACGCCACCGCAGAGGTGGTCGCGACGGTGGGGCAGCGCGGTCTGCTGCTGGCCCACCACCCGCTGTTGCTGCGCGGGGTGGACACCGTGGCGGCCAGTACCCCGAAAGGTGCGTTGATCCACCAGTTGATCCGCGCCGGCTCCGCATTGTTCACCGCCCACACCAACGCCGACTCGGCGAACCCCGGGGTGTCCGACGCCCTGGCGGACGTGCTGGGGTTGTCCGTCGAGGGCGTCCTGGATCCCGCGGCTGCGCCCGACACCGACAAGTGGGAGATCCTGGTCCCGCCGGAGCACTCCGAGGCGCTGCGTTCGGCGGTCCTCGCGGCCGGCGCCATACCGGCGATCGGCACGACGGAGCACCGTCCCGGGGAACGCGTCGAGGTGGTGGCCCCGGCGCGGCTGCGGGCCCAGATCCTGGCGGCCCTGCGTGCCGCCCACCCCGACGAGGAGCCGTCGTTCGACGTGCTGACGCTGGCACCGCTGCCCGCGGGTGTCGGGATCGGCCGGATCGGCAGCCTCGCCGAACCGCTGCGGTTCGCCGACTTCGTGGCCCGGGTGGACGCGGTGCTGCCGCAGACCACCTGGGGCGTGCGCGGCGCCGGTGATCCGGATGCCCCGGTGTCGCGGGTGGCGGTCTGCGGCGGCGCCGGCGACTCGCTGCTCGGGGCGGCCTCGGCCGCCGGCGTGGACGTCTACGTCACCTCCGATCTGCGGCACCATCCCGCCGACGAACACCGCCGGGCCGGCGGGCCGGCACTGGTCGACGTCGCGCACTGGGCCGGCGAATACCCGTGGTGCACCCAGGCCGCCGAACTGCTGGGCTCGCATTTCGGTCCGGTGCTGCCGGTCACCGTCTGCGGCATCCGTACCGACCCGTGGAACATCGAGCATCAACCCCGAAAGGCAGGCTGTGAAAGCTGAAGTGACACAGCAGCGTTCGCTGCTGGAGCTGGCAGAGCTGGACGCCGAGCTGACCCGTACCGACCATCGCGCGGCGCATCTGCCCGAGCAGCAGGCATACGAGCAGGTGCTGGCCGAGCACCGCGGCGCCAGCGACCACCTCGCCGCCCTGACCATCGCGATCGAGGACCTCGAGGCGCAGGTGACCCGGTTCGAGTCCGAGATCGACGGTGTGCGCCAGCGCGAGGAGCGCGATCGCGGGCTGCTGGATTCCGGCACCGTCAACCCCAAACAACTCGAGGAGCTCTCGCACGAGCTGCAGACCCTGGAGCGCAGGCAGGCCAGCCTGGAGGACTCCCTGCTGGAGGTGATGGAACGCCGCGAGCAACTGGTGGCCGAGCAGACTGCCGCGGCGTCGAAACTCGAAGCGCTGCAGCATGATCTGGCCACCGCGACGGCCGGGCGCGACGAAGCGCTCGGCGACGTCGACAAGCTGCGCACCGAGAACGCCGCGCGCCGCGCCGACGTGGTGGCCGGCCTGGACACCGCGCTCGCGCAACTCTACGAACGGCAACGCAAGTCATCGGGGGTCGGTGCGGCGCGGTTCCTTGGCGGCCGGTGCGGGGCCTGCAGAATCGAGATGGACCGCGGTGAGCTGGCCCGGATTTCGGCCGCCGCCGAGGACGAGGTGCTGCGCTGCCCCGAGTGCGGAGCAATCCTGTTGCGCATCGACGGGTTCAGCCGGTGAAAGTAGTCGTCGAGGCCGACGGCGGGTCGCGCGGCAACCCCGGCCCGGCGGGCTACGGCGTGGTGGTGTGGTCGGCCGACCGGCAGCACGTGCTCGCCGAGCACGGCAGCGCTATCGGCGTGGCCACCAACAACGTCGCCGAATACCGCGGTCTGATCGCCGGGTTGGAGGAAGCCCGCAGGGTCGGCGCCACCGAGGTGGCGGTGTCGATGGACTCCAAACTCGTCGTCGAGCAGATGGCCGGGCGCTGGAAGGTCAAGCATGCCGCGATGGCCGAGCTGCATCAGCAGGCCCGCGCCCTGGCGTCGACGTTCGACTCGGTGACCTACGAGTGGATCCCTCGCGAACAGAACTCCTACGCCGACCGGCTGGCCAACGAGGCGATGGACGGGCCCGCCTCGATCGCCGACCCGCCCGCGGGGGCGGTGGCCGTGCCGCCCGCGGCCTGGACCGGAAACCGTGGCGAGCCGACCCGCTTTCTGCTGTTGCGCCACGGCCAGACCGAGCTGTCGGTCGCGCGCCGCTATTCGGGCCGCGGCAACCCGGAACTGACCGAGACGGGCCGTGGGCAGGCCGACGCGGCGGCGCGTTACCTGGCGCAGCGGGGCGAGGTCGACGCGGTGATCAGCTCGCCGCTGCAGCGCTGCGTGGCGACGGCCTCGGCGGCGGCCACGGCGCTCGGCCGCGATGTCGTGGTCGACGAGGACCTGATCGAGACGGACTTCGGCGCGTGGGAGGGCCTGACCTTCACCGAAGCCGCCGAACGTGACCCCGGCCTGCACGGCCAGTGGCTGCGCGACACCAGCCTGCGTCCGCCCGCCGGTGAGAGCTTCGACGACGTCACCCACCGGGTCCGGCGCGCCCAGGACCGCATCATCGCCGCGCATCCCGGCCAGACGGTCCTGGTCGTCTCGCATGTGACGCCGATCAAGACGATGCTGCGCCTCGCGCTGGACGCCGGGGCGAGCATCCTGCACCGCCTGCACCTGGACCTGGCGTCGCTGAGCATCGCCGAGTTCTATCCCGATGGCGGCTCCTCGGTCCGGTTGGTGAACCAGACGTCATATCTGGGCTGATCCCTACGACCGCAGGTGCACCCGCTCGCCGTGGGCGCCGAACAAGATGATGGCCTCCACCGCGGAGTCGACGGCACCGAACCAGTGCGGGGTCCACGTGCTGAACTCCACCGCTTCGCCGGGGTCGACGACGAAGTGCTGCTCGTCGAGGATCAGCTGCAGCCGCCCGGACAGCACGTAGAGCCACTCATGGCCCTCGTGGGTCGGCAGTTCCGCCGGCGGTGTGCGCCGGCGGGCGCTGATGCGGATCTTGAAGGCCTGAAGGCCCGCCGCGCCGCCGTGGCGGGTCAGCGGCCAATACGTGACCAGGCCTCTCGTCTGAGACGGGGCCCGAACCCGGGGGTCGGTAGCCTGCGGCGGTCCCAGCAGTTCGTCCGTGCTGACCGACAGTGCGGCGGCCAGCCGGGGGAGATGGTCGAGGGCCAGGCGCCGCTTGCCCGATTCGAGCCGGCTCAGGGTCGAGACGTCGATACCGGCGCGGGTGGCCACCTCCTCGAGTGTCAGGCTCAGCCGGGTGCGCAGCTCACGTAGCCGCCGCCGCACCCGTCGGTCGACATCGCCGTCGGCGCCGTTTGCCTGCATGGCAAAAGACCTTGCCAGTTCCGGGTGGTCGGGACAAGCTCGGAGTATGGACAACGAACACCAGGCCCACTGGGAGCAGCGCTACACCGAGAAACCGCGGATCTGGAGCGGGCGGGTCAACGCCCAGCTCGCCGAGATCGCCCCGCAGCTCGACTGCGGCGTCGCGCTGGACCTGGGCTGCGGGGAGGGCGGGGACGCGATCTGGCTCGCCGAGCACGGCTGGCAGGTGGTGGCCGTCGACGTGTCCGCCACCGCGCTGGCCCGCGCCGCCGAGGAGGCCGGCAAGCGTGGGGTGTTGTCCCACATCGACTTTCAGCAGCACGACCTGACCCAGACCCTGCCCGCGGGCCCGTTCAATCTGGTGTCGGCGCAGTTCTTCCACAGCTTGGTGGAGATGGACCGGCCTGCCATCCTGCGCCGGGCAGCGGCGACCGTGGCACCCGGTGGCACGCTGCTGATCGTCGACCACGGCGGTATGCCCCCCTGGGCACCCGAGGAGGTCCACCACCACGTGTTCGAGTCCCCGCACGAGGTGATCGACGGGTTGGCATTGGACCCCGCCCGGTGGGAGACCACCAGGGTCGGACCCGTGCCGCGCGAGGCCGTCGGACCCGACGGCGAGCAGACCACCCTGGTCGACAACGTGATCCAGCTGCGACGCCGATGAGCTACCGTGTTCAGGCGGACGAGTTGGCCGGGCGGCCGCGGCTCACTTGTGAGTCGAGGAAAGTCCGGACTTCACAGAGCAGGGTGATTGCTAACGGCAATCCGAGGTGACTCGCGGGACAGTGCCACAGAAAACAAACCGCCACCCGTCAGGGTGGTAAGGGTGAAAAGGTGCGGTAAGAGCGCACCAGCATTCCGGGTGACCGGAGTGGCTCGGTAAACCCCACCCGAAGCAAGGCCAAGAGGCCGCACCTGGTGCGGCTGCGCAGGCGTCCGAGGGCTGCTCGCCCGAGCCTGCGGGTAGGCCGCTCGAGGCACCCGGCGACGGTGTGCCCAGATGGATGGTCGCCGCCGCCTTGTCACGGTCAACCGGGGCAGGGCGGAACAGAATCCGGCTTACAGGCCAGCTCGTCCGCCCCCGCTCAGTGCGCCTTGTCGACGGCGCGCTTGAGCGCGCGCAGCGCGTCCTCGAGCTGTTCGCGGGACCGCTCGGCAAGATCGTCTTCCTGCTGATAGAGCAGGCCGTAGGTGAACGTGTCCTCACCGGCGGCGTAGGCGGCCTCGGCCTGCTGGCTCAGGTGGGTGCGGCTGACGACACTGTCCTGGTGGTCGCCGAGCAGGGTCTGGATGACCTTGGCCCGGTCGGACACCTTTGGCTCGCCCGTTGCCGCTGCGACGTAGCGAAGACGCTTGGCGCCCTTGCGGATTCGATGCAGCGCTTCGTCCTTGTGGTCTTCTTCGGCGTGCGCGGCCGTCCTGGCCGCCTTGCGGATCCGCTTGTAGGCCGAGTCGATACTCACCGGCGGATGCTCCTCACCAGGAGCGGGCGGCGTCGGCTCGGCGGCGACGAGAGCCTCCAGCGCGTCGAGCAGGCGGAAGTACCGCGGCGAGCGCATCGCGGCCAGCGACCGTCGCAGTCCGGCCTGGTAGCGCCGGTTGGCCCCGTCCACCAGGCGCTCGCGCACCGGGCCGCGGACCAATTCCGGAGCCAGTTCGTCCAGGGAGCGTTCATAGCGCTCCGCGAGCACCTCGGCGTCGCGGGCCACGCCCAGCACGGCGGCGAGCTGACGCAGTTCGTCGAGCACCCACGCGTCGTCGGTCAGGCCGAAGGAGTCCTCGGACGCCTGCAGCAGGCTGCGGATCTTGCGGGTGGTCACCCGCATCTGATGCACCGAATCCCAGGTGTCGGCGCGCACCGCCCGGTCCCACTCCAGCATCTGGTCGACCTGTTCGGCGACCGCTCGGTGCACGGGATCGGGGGACGGCTCGGGACGGGGGGCTGCCGGCAGCCCGGCCTGTAGAACCTTGGCCAGCTTCGAGCCGTGCCCTGCCGGGGCCGCACCGGCGTCGAGCAGCCGGTTGGCCAGCCGCCTGAGCACATCCTTGCCGCCGTCGGCCTCGCCGTCGACCAGTTCCAGCTCCCACTCGTGCCAGCCCTGCTCCTCGCCGCTGGCGCCGTCGGCGGGATCGATGGCCCACGCGCTGACCTGGTCGTCACAGAACTCGGCCAGCGCGGCACCGTCGGTCCCGTAGACCAGCACGACATTGCGGGTGGTCGAGATCCGCGCGACCGGGACCAGGGGACGATCCCGCACGATTGCCAGCACGATGTCGACGAGTTCGGTGGGAACCTCGCTGTCCGCGGCGTGCGTACCGCCGTCCAGCGGCGCATGGACCTCGGTGCGGGCATCCGGTCCGGCAGGCAACTTGAGGTGCCAACCGGCGTCCGGACCGCCGGTGCGGCGGCGCAGCGTGACACGCCGTCGCGCCAGATCCTGGCCTGATGTGTCGTAATACACCGCGTCGAGAGACTGTGACGGAAGCCGCTCGACCCGGGAGACGAACGTCAGCCCCTCGAACGACGGAAACACCGTCTCGGGCGGGACGTCGAACTTCTGCTCCACTTCCACGTGGCGGGTCGAACCCGCAGCTTTAGCAGCCATTTCCACCTTCGCTCGCGACCCACCGTGTAGTCCGTCTTGCCGCACAGGGTGTCACATCCAAGTGAACACGACGCCGCGCCGCGATGTCGGCGGCCGCCGCCGGAGCCACCGCGGATTCGGCGGCGCGCCGCGTGCGGACCGGGGAAATGTGCTGGCCGATCGTAAAATTCGATCATGAGCCGCGAACCCGCATCCGCCGCCGACCAGGGTGTCCGGCTGAGGCTCGAGGACTATCTCGACGACAGCGGCAACATCGCACTTCCCGCCGATCTGACCATCACGCATTTCCTCGACCACAACATCGCCCAGTTCGGCGAGACCGCCGCCTACCGCTACCTCGACTTCGACCACGACTCCGCAGGAATCACGATCAACTTGACCTGGCGGGAGCTCGGGGCGCGGCTGCGCGCCGTGGGGGCGCGGCTGCAACAGGTCACCTCACCCGGTGACCGGGTGGCGATCCTGGCCCCGCAGGGTGTCGACTACGTCGTCGGTTTCTTCGCGGCGATCCAGGCGGGCAATATCGCGGTGCCGTTGTTCGCCCCGGAACTGCCCGGCCACGCCGAGCGGCTGGACGCGGTGCTGACCGACGCGCTGCCCTCTGCGGTGCTGACCACCACGGCGGCCGCCGAGGCCGCGCAGGCTTTCGTGCGCAAGCTGCCGCACTCGCGCCGACCGCGGGTGATCGCGATCGACGCGCTGCCCGATTCGGTCGGGGAGACGTTCGTGCCCGCGCCGCTGGAGAGCAACGGAATCGCCTATCTGCAGTACACCTCGGGATCGACCCGCACCCCGGCCGGCGTCGAGATCACCCACCGCGCGGTGTTGACCAACGTCGTGCAGATGATCATCTCGGTCGGGCTGGACTGGGACACCGCCAGCGTCAGCTGGCTGCCGCTGTTCCACGACATGGGTCTGCTGATGATCATGTTCCCGGCCCTGTTCGGCGGTCACCTGACCTTGATGTCGCCGACGGCGTTCGTCCGCAGGCCGCATCGCTGGATCAAAGAGCTTGCCGCGGAAGCCAAATGGGGCCGAACCTTTGCCGCGGCACCCAACTTCGCCTTCGAGCTGGCTGCGCAGCGCGGGCTGCCGCCGGCCGGTGAGGACCTCGACCTGAGCAATGTCGCCGGGCTGATCAACGGTTCCGAGCCGGTGAACATCGCCTCGATCGACAAGTTCAACGCGGTGTTCGGGCCCTACGGGCTGGCGCCCACCGCGGTCAAACCGTCCTACGGCATGGCCGAGGCGACGCTGTTCGTCTCCACGATCGGTTCCGATGCCCGGGCGACCGCCATCTACCTGGACCGCGAAGAACTCGGCCTGGGCCGTGCCGTTCCGGTGTCGCGCGACGCGCCGAACGCCGTCCCGCAGGTGTCGTGCGGCCACGTCGCCCGCAGCCAGTGGGCGGTCATCGTCGACCCAGGCTCGGGGGCCGAGCTGCCCGACGGCGGGGTGGGCGAGATCTGGTTGCACGGCGAGAACATCGGGCGCGGCTACTGGGGCCGCGAGCGCGAAACCGAGCTGTCCTTCCGTAACAAGCTGCAGGTGCGGTTGGACAGCGGCACCCATGCCGAGGGTGTCGCGGCCGACGGCATGTGGTTTCGCACCGGCGACATGGGTGTCTATCTCGGCGGCGAGCTCTACATCACCGGCCGTATCAAGGATCTGGTGATCCTCGACGGCCGCAACCACTACCCGCAGGACATCGAGGCCACCGTGGCCGAGTCCTCGAGCGCGGTGCGCCCCGGGTTCGTCACCGCCTTCTCGGTGCCCGGACCCGACGGCGCAGGCGAGCGGCTGGTGATCATCGCCGAGCGCGGCCCGGGTGCCGGCAAGGCCGACCCCGGGCCGGTCGTCGAGGCCATCCGGGCGGCCGTCTCCCGCCAGCACGCGCTGCCGGTTGCCGACGTGCGACTGGTCGCCGCCGGCGCGATCCCGCGCACCACCAGCGGCAAGCTCGCCCGGCGGGCCTGCCGCGCCGAATACCTGGCCGGAGTCCTCGGCAGCCGCTAACTGGCCAGCTGACCGGAGAACTCGCCGGCCTTGTCCCATGCCTGCCGTTCAGCGGCGAACGCCTCGGCCTGTTGCCCACGGAAGGTGGCGATGCTGTCTGCGTTGCCGGCCAGGAACCGTTGGTACTGAGACATCGAGAACTCGCCGTCGCGGATGTCGACGTTGCCCCGGCCCGCCGCCATGTCGGACCGCAGATCGAGAAGTTCCTCAGCGCTGACGGGGTAGAAGCTGATGCGGTCGAAGTAGCGCAGCAGCCACGGTGTTCCGGGTTCGAACGATTGAGAATCGTTGGGGTGCTGGTGGTTCCACACCTGGGTGGTACGCCCGACGAACTGGTAGCCGCCGGGGCCTTCCATCCCGTAGATACACAGGTATGCCCCGCCGATGCCGACGGCGTTCTCCGGTGTCCAGGTCCGAGCCGGGTTGTACTTGGTCGTGACCAACCGGTGGCGCGGGTCTAGTGGGGTGGCCACCGGCGCACCCAGGTACACGTCGCCCAGACCGAGTACCAAGTACTGCGCCTGGTAGACGATGTCGTGGACGGCCTCGACGTCGGCGAGTCCGTTGATGCGGCGGATGAACTCGATGTTCCACGGGCACCACGGCGCGTCGGCGCGCACACCGTGGATGTAGCGCTGGATCGCCTCGTGGGTCGACGGGTCGTCCCAGGACAGCGGCAATTGCACGGTGCGGCTGGGGACCACGAGTTCGTCTGTGGCAGGCAGTGTTTCCTCGGTACGGGCCAGCAGGTCGACGAGTTCGGGCATCGAGATCACGGCGGGATCGAACTGCACCTGCAGTGAGCGCACGCCCGGGGTGAGTTCGGTGACGCCGGGAACCCGGCTGGCCAGCATGGCCTCATACAGCACGTGGACCCGCGCGCGCAGAGCCAGGTCGAGGACCATCGCGCCGTACTCGACGAGCAAGCCTCCGTCGCCGTCGCGGCGCACCGTCACCGCGATGTCGTCGGCGGCAGTGAATCGCGTCAGCACGCCGTCGTCGGCGTCACCGGAGGTGGAGATCACCAGCGGTAGCGAGGCCCGCCGGTCGGCGTCGATGCTGCCCAGCGACGGTGCGCGATCGGCCCGCACCGGAACGAAGCGAACGCTGTCACCGGGCGCCATCTGGCCGAGCTTCCAGCGGTCGCCGCGCACCACGGTGACCGGACAGACGAAGCCGCCCAGGCTCGGTCCGTCCGGCCCGAGCAGGATCGGGGTGTCGCCGGTGAAGTCCAAAGTGCCGACGCAGTAAGCATTGTCGTGAATGTTCGACGGGTGCAGGCCGGCTTCGCCGCCGTCGGTCCTGGCCCACTGTGGCTTGGGGCCTTCCAGGCGCACGCCGGTGCGGTCGGAGTTGAAGTGCACGGTGTAGTCGGTGTTGACCAGGGTGTCGATGTCAGCGCGGGTGAAGAACTCCGGCGCGGCGTGCGGGCCCTCGGTGACGGCGACCTCCCAGCGATGGCCGATCGCGGGCTGTTCCTCGATGGCCGCGCGGGCGGGCCGGCTCGACAGCGGACCCGGATCGTGCCCGGCGGTCAGCTCGTCGCCCTCGCGCAGCGGCCTCCCGTCGTGGCCGCCGAACGTGCCGAGCGTGAAGGTGGCTGTGCTGCCGAGATATTCGGGCTCTTCCAGGCCGCCGGCGATCAGGATGTAGCAGCGCATCCCGGGGCCGTCGACCATCCCGACGTCGAGCAGACCGCCGGCCGGTACGGTGACCGACTGCCACTGCGCCACCGGAACTCCGTCAAGGGTGACCGGTGCCGGAGCGCCGGTGACGCACACCCGTCCACCGTCGGGAAACCGAAGGGCCGGGCCGGCTTTGGTGCATTCCAGCCCGGCTGCACCCTCCTGATTGCCCAGGACTCGGTTGCCGATCCGGAACGACAGGTCGTCCATCGGTCCCGACGGCGGCACCCCGACATGCCAGTAACCGATCCGGCCGGGCCAGTCCTGGACGGTGGTCAGCATGCCCTGCCGGACGACCTGGAGGCTCGTCATGATGCGGTGATCACCATCCGCACCGGCGTTGGGTCGAATCCGTTGCACGGGTTGTTGATCTGCGGGCAGTTCGACACCAGCACCAGGGTGTCGCTCTCGGCGCGCAGCGTCAGTGACTTGCCCGGGGCGGAGAGGCCGTCGACGATGCCCAGCGTGCCGTTGGGTTCGACCGGCACGTTCATGAAGAAGTTGACGTTGGAGACGATGTCGCGCTTGCCCATTCCCCAAGTCGCGGCCTCGGCCAGGAAGTTTTCGGCGCAGGCGTGCTGGTGCACGGTGTGGTGCCCGTAGCGCAGGGTGTTGGACTCCTTGGAGCAGGCGCCGGCGATGGTGTCGTGGTTACCGACCTCGTCGGCGACGATCGACACCAGTGGCCGGCCGTCGGCGGCGCGCAGCACCGAACCGGTGGTCAGGAAGATGTTGCGCTGGGCGGCCACGGTGACCTGGGCGCTGTAGCGGCCGGCCGGATCGACCCGGTCGCCGTCGACGGCGTAGAACAGCGTGTCCACCGCCTGGTTGCCGTGCAGGTCGATGATCTGCAGGGACTGGCCGGTGCGCAGGATCGCCGACCACGGCGCGCAGGCCGCCACGACTTCGTCTCGGATCACCGTCGGTAGTGCGGTCGTCATCGAAGTTCCTCACTGGATTGTTCTGCGGCCCATGTTGATTCGGTGTTGAACAAGGCCCTGAGATACTCGGGGTCGTCGTTGACCGGGGTGGTGAGTTCTTCGGGGGCACGCCACGCGACGATGTCGAGTCCGGTGACCGCCGGTGCCGGGTCGAGGGGATGGGCGGTGTTGACCACCGCGACGACCACGGGCAGATGGATGAGCAGATCCACCGCAGCGCCGGGACCGGCGGAACCGGTGAAGGTCAGGGCGCCGGACTCTTCGACCCGGGCACCCTTGAACAGCGTCGCCGACGGTGCCACGTCACGAATGTCCATGCCGTGCTTGATGGCCGCCAGCAGCATCGTGGGACGTGCCGACGGGGGCAGGCCGCAGAGCATGTCGTGGTGACCGGAGGTGTCGGCGACGACGGTGGCCAACACCCGGCCCTGGTCGGACAGCAGCGGGTGCCCGGCGCTGAGGTAGGCCTGCCACGGCACCTTCATGGTGTCGGCGACGTTGAGCCGCTCCCACGATGCGTCGGCGCGGAACAGCAGTAGGTGCGCGCACGCTCCGCCATCGGGGTCGGAGAACCGAAGACGGGTTCCGCGGCCGAGCACCCGGGTGGCGTAGGACTCGGCGGGCACAGCCTCCGACCACACCAGGCGGGTGTCGTCGACGCCGTCGGGCACGGCCGGGATGCGCATGGCCGCGGCGGCGGCCTGGGAGCGGGCGTGCGAGCGGGCGCCGTCGGTCGACGCGGTGGTCATGGTGTCACTCCTGTCCGGGACGAACCCGATTAACTGTCAAGTGAAAGTTTTAAGTGACCCCGTTCCCGTCGGGTGTCACGGGTGTAACGCTTGCGTTGACTCTATTTCTATCAAATGACAGGTATTGGCACATCCGGGCAGTGCAACAATGTCCTATGCGCAGCGAGGGCCGGGGCCGGCCGCGGCTCGAGCAGTCCCGCCGACCGGGCAATACCGCCCGCGAGGAGATCCTGGACGCGGCGGCCGAACTGTTCACCACAGTGGGCTACGCGGCGACGTCCACCCGTCGGATCGCCGACGCGGTCGGTATGCGGCAGGCCTCGCTCTACCACCACTTCGCCACCAAGGACGACATTCTCGACGCGCTTCTGGCCGGCACCGTCGACGAGCCACTGGCGCTGGCGGCCGACCTGCTCGGCCAAAACGGCCCGGCCGCAGAACGGTTGCACGCCCTGGTGGTCGGCGACGTGTCGCAACTGTGCGCCAAGCGCTGGAACCTCGGCGCGCTCTACCTGCTCCCGGAGTTGCGGGTCGACCGCTTCGAACAGTTCCGGATCAGCCGCGATCAACTGCGCGACCGTTATCGGCAACTGGCGGCCCAGGTCATCGCCGAATGCGACGGTGTCCCCGACGCCGACGACCTTCCGTTCCGGCTCGTCGAGTCGGTGATCAACCGGCGCTCCGACGACGGGGTGTGCCCGCCGGAGACGCCGCGGATCATCGCCGACGGCGCTGTACGGATCCTCGGCTGGCGCGGCGATACCGCCGCCCTGCGCGACCGCAGTGCGGACCGGCTGCAGACCCGGCGCGAGGAGCCCGCGGTCACCGGTTAACGTGTGCCGAATGAGCGAATACGAGAGCCTGAGCTTCGAGCAGAGCGGGCCAATCGCGCGCATCGTGCTGGACCGCCCCGAAGCCGCCAATGGCATGAACGACACCATGACCCGGGAATTGGCCGAGGTCGCCCAACACTGCACGGCGCCCGACGTCAAGGTCGTCGTATTGACCGGCGCGGGGCGGTTCTTCTGTGCCGGTGGTGATCTCAAGGCGATGGCCGCCTCTCCGCTGGGGCCCGGCCGCTTCGTCAAGGGCATCGCCGACGACCTGCACCGCGCCATCGCGACATTCGCCCGGATGGACGCGGTGCTGATCACCGCGGTCAACGGTGTCGCCGCCGGTGCCGGGTTCAGCCTGGCCGTCGCGGGTGATCTGGTGCTGGCCGCCGACAACGCCTCGTTCACCATGGCCTACACCAAGGCCGGGCTCAGCCCGGACGGCAGCTCGTCGTACTACCTGCCGCGCCTGGTCGGGGTGCGCCGCGCCACTGAACTGATGCTGACCAATCGCACGCTGAGCGCGGCCGAAGCCGTCGAATGGGGTCTGGTCACCGAGACCGTTGCGGCCGCCGACCTGGCGGCCACAGCGCAGGCGTTGGCTGAGCAGATCGCCTCGGCGGCAAAGGGTTCCAGCAGTGCTGTCAAGAAACTGCTGTTGACGACCTTCGGCAATGACATCGAAACCCAGATGGATCTGGAGTCCGAATTCATCGCCGCGTGCGCCGACAGCCCGGACGGCGCAGAAGGTATCGACGCGTTCCTCAACAAGCGCGCGCCGAAGTTCAGTTGACCCGTCGCCCAGATCGACGAAATGGCGGGTTCCACTCGCGCTTTCGCGCCCGTTTGTCGGTTTGGGCGGGAACGGTCGCCTAGAAGCTGTGCTCCTCGGCGGGGAATGCGCCTGTCGCGACCTCAGTGGCGTATTGCGTTGCGGCACGGCGTAGTTCGCCGCCGACGTCACCGAAGCGCTTGACGAACTTGGCGGTCTTGCCGCTGGTGAGTCCGGCCATGTCCTGCCACACCAGCACCTGAGCGTCGCAGTTCGGGCCCGCGCCGATGCCGACCGTCGGGATGGTCAGCTTGCCGGTGATCTGGGTGGCCAGCTCTGCGGGCACCATCTCCATCACCACCGCGAACGCGCCGGCTTCCTGGACCGCGATCGCGTCGTGGATGGTCTGCTCGGCGGCGTCACCACGGCCCTGCACCCGGAAACCGCCGAGGCCGTTGACACTCTGCGGGGTGAAGCCGATGTGGGCCATCACCGGAATACCGGCGGCGGTCAGCGTGGCGATCTGGTCGGCGACACGCTCGCCGCCCTCCAGCTTCACCGCGTGCGCGCCGGCCTCCTTGAGGAACCGGGTAGCGGTCGCGAGGGCCTGCGCGGGGCTGGACTCGTAGCTGCCGAAGGGCAGGTCGGCGACGACCAGGGCGTGCTCGGCGCCGCGGACCACGCCGCGAACCAGGGGGATCAGCTCGTCGGCCGAGATCGGCACCGTGGTGTCGTAGCCGTAGACGACGTTGGCGGCGGAGTCACCCACCAGCAGCACCGGAATCTCCGCCTCGTCGAAGGCGCGGGCGGTCGAATAGTCGTAGACCGTCAGCATGGCCCACTTGTGGCCCTCGGTCTTCCACTTGTGCAGGTGATGCGTACGTACCTTGACGCGGGCCACAGCGGGCGTAGTACAGCCACCGTAAACAGTCTGCTCAGACATCATTGTCCCTAGTAATCGTCTCTGTCGATCCTCGTGGCCCATCCGGGTCCCCGGGTTCGTCTGACCTGATAAGTCTGCCACCGCCACCCGGCAAAGGTGAACGGCGAGTGAAGTGGACTTTGTCACACCACAAACCTGGCGGCGTATGCGGCGTTGGCCGAATCCGGCTCGGGCGGCATCTGCGCAGACATACCATCGGCGGCATGGTCCAACACCTGCAGCGGCTCAGCGGACTCGACGCAAGTTTCCTCTATCTCGAAACGCCTTCCCAGCCATTGCATGTGTGCTCGGTGCTCGAGTTGGACGCCGCCACGATTCCGGGCGGCTACACCTTCGATCGGCTGCGCACCGCGCTGCAGTCGCGGGTCAAGGCAATGCCGAACTTCCGGGAGAAGCTGGCCAACAGCTTCCTCAACCTCGACCACCCGGTGTGGGTGGAAGACGAGCACTTCGACATCGACCGTCACCTCCACCGCATCGGCCTGCCCGCCCCCGGCGGCCGGGTCGAACTGGGGGAGATCTGCGGTCATCTCGCCTCGCTGCCACTGGACCGCCGCTACCCGCTGTGGGAGATGTGGGTCATCGAAGGTGTGGCCGGCACCGACGCCCGCAACGGCGGCCGGCTGGCCGTGCTGACCAAGGTGCACCACGCCGCCGTCGACGGAGTCACCGGCGCCAACCTGATGTCCCAGCTGTGTTCCACCGAGCCCGACGCGCCGCCGCCGGCCCCGGTCGAGGGCCAGGGTGACGCCAACCCGCTGCGCATCGCGCTCGGCGGTCTCGGCAACTTCGTGTCCCGGCCGATGCACCTGGCCACCAACGTGCTTCCGTCCACCGTCACCACGGTCTTCGACACCGTTAAACGCGCGGTCGGCGGTCGCGCGATGGCCGCGCCGTTCGCCGCACCCCAGACCCGCTTCAACGCCAGCGTCACCGCGCACCGCAACGTCGCCTTCGCCGAACTCGATTTCGATGACATCAAGAAGGTCAAGAACCACTTCGGGGTCAAGGTCAACGATGTGGTGATGGCGCTGGTCGCCGGAGTGCTGCGTCAGTTCCTGCTCGAGCGCGGCGAACTGCCCGACTCCTCGCTGGTGGCGATGATCCCGGTGTCGGTGCACGACCGTTCGGACCGCCCGGGCCGCAACCAGGTGTCGGGAATGTTCTCCAAACTCGAGACCCAGATCGAGGATCCGGCAAAGCGTCTGGCGGCCATTGCCGAGGCGAACGACACCGCCAAGGAACACAGTTCGGCGATCGGCGCGACACTGCTGCAGGACTGGAGTCAGTTCGCCGGCCCGGCGATCTTCGGCGTCGCGATGCGGGTGTACGCCCGCAGCCGGCTTACCGAATCGCGTCCGGTGCACAACCTCGTCGTCTCCAATGTGCCCGGACCGCAGATCCCGCTCTACTTCCTGGGTGCCGAAGTGACCGCGATGTATCCGTTGGGCCCGATCTTCCACGGCTCTGGCCTCAACATCACCGTGATGTCGCTCAACGGCAAGCTCGACGTCGGACTGATCTCCTGCCCCGAGCTGCTGCCGGACCTGTGGGACATGGCCGACGACTTCGCCGTCGGGATGAAGGAACTGCTCGACGCGACGAAACCGGCCGCCAAACAAGGCCGGAAGTGAACCGCGGCTGACCGGAAAGCCCGTCCTCGGCGGGTCGGTGCGTAAGCCGCCCCCCGAAAGCATGGCAGCATGTTTGCCATGAGGCAGTACCACCGCCCGCGCGTCCTTCGCACCGCACTGGTGCTTTCCGCCGTGGCCGGACTCGTCGCTAGTGCCGGCTGCAGCACCATGGTGTCGGGAACGGCCGTCATCGCCGAGCCCAGGCTCGGCCAGCCGGTGACGTGGGGGCCGTGCCGCGCGGCCGGCGGGGGTGGCGGCAACGCACTGCCGATTCCGGCGGGCGCGCAGTGCGGCAAGATCGCGGTCCCGGTGGACTACGCCAAGCCCGACGACGGCATCGCCAGCCTGGCGCTGATCCGGTTCCCGGCCACCGGCGACAAGATCGGCTCGCTGATCATCAACCCCGGCGGCCCGGGGGAGTCCGGTATCGAGGCGGCCGCGAGCATCGTCGAGAACCTGCCCGCCAACGTGCGCCAGAAGTTCGACCTCGTGGGCTTCGACCCGCGCGGCGTCGGATCCTCCACTCCGGCACTGTGGTGCAACTCCGACGCCGACAACGACCGCCTGCGGGCCGACCCGCAGGTCGATTACAGCCCCGAGGGCATTGCGCACATCGAGGGCGAGACCAAGGCCTTCATCCAGCGCTGCGTCGACAAGATGGGCAAGGACTTCCTGGCCAACATCGGCACCGCCAGCGTCGTCAAGGACATGGACTCGCTGCGCGCGGCCGTCGGCGACGACAAGATCACGTATCTCGGCTACTCGTATGGCACCCGCATCGGGGCGGCCTACGCCGAAGCGTTCCCGGACAAGGTCCGGGGGATGATCCTCGACGGCGCCGTCGACCCCAACGCCGACCCGATCCAGGCCGACATCGACCAGGCGGCGGCATTCCAGCAGGCCTTCAACGACTACGCCGCCGACTGCGCCAAGGATCCGACCTGCCCGCTGGGCACCGATCCCGCCAAGGCCGTCGACGTCTACCGCAACCTGGTCGACCCGCTGGTGAAGAAGCCGCTGCCCACCGCCGACCCACGCGGACTGGCCTACAGCGACGCGATCATCGGCACCATCATGGCGCTGTACTCACCGAACCTGTGGCGGCACCTGACCCAGGCGCTCAGCGAGATGACCGACGGTCGCGGCGACACCATGCTGGCGCTGGCCGACATGTACATGCGCCGCGACGCCCAAGGCCGCTACACCAACGCCACCGACGCCCGCATCGCCGTCAACTGTGTCGACCAGCCACCGATCACCGACCGCACCAAGGTGATCGAGGAAGACCGCAAGATGCGCGAGGTCGCGCCGTTCATGAGCTACGGCGCGTTCACCGGCAACGCGCCGCTGAGCACGTGTGCGTTCTGGCCGGTCCCGCCGACCAGCACTCCGCATTTGGTCGCCGCGCCCGGCCTGCCGCCGGTGCTGGTGGTGTCGACGACCAACGACCCGGCCACGCCCTATCAGGCCGGCGTCGACCTGGCCAAGCAACTCGGCGGGGCCCTGCTGACCTTCAACGGAACCCAGCACACCGTCGTGTTCCAAGGCAACACCTGCGTGGACAACTACGCCGCCGCCTACCTCGTGAACCTCACCGTGCCGCCGCCCGGGGCTACCTGCTGAGTACTGAAAATCGCAGCGGGACAACAGTTTTACGCCTACGTCAACAAGCGTTACCGAAGTCGGTTCCATCTGAGATCGACGCGTGACCGGCTCGCCCGCACGTTCGCGGCCCAGCCGTGCGACGATGGCATCCATGGGACGCACGAGTCGAGTCGGCTCGGCCCTGTCCTCCTGGTTCCTGTGCACCGTGCTTGCCCTCGGTGTCGCGGTGCCACCGGCTGCTGCCACTGAACCGGGAGCCGGTCAGACGACGGCGCCGCAGGCTCTCTGGGGAAGCTGTGAACGCTTTCTCGGCGGTGCGTCCGGTGACGTCCCCAACGCGGTGTGCATCGCTGTCCCGGTACCGATCGACGACGCCGATCCCGCTGGCGCGCAAGCGCAATTGGCCGTCATCAAGATCCCGGCAACCGGTCAGCGAATCGGCGCGCTGTTCATCAACCCCGGTGGTCCGGGCGCGTCGGCGGTCGACGCCACCGCGGCAATGGGGTACGCCCTGGCGGGTAGTCCCATCAACGAGCATTTCGACCTCGTCGGGTTCGACCCGCGCGGGGTCGGCTACTCCACACCCGAGGTGCGGTGCCGCACCGACGCCGAGTTCGATGCCTGGCGGCGCAACCCGATGGTCGACTACAGCCCCGAGGGTGTCGCCGCGATCGAACAGATCTACCGTGACTACGCCGCCGAGTGCGCCGACAAGATGGGCAGTGCGTTTCTGGCCGGCGTCGGAACCGCCTCGGCGGCAAAGGATATGGACACCGTTCGCCAGGTGCTCGGCGACGACACGATCAACTACCTGGGCTTCAGCTACGGCACCGAGCTGGGCACCGCCTACCTCGAGCGGTACCCGGAGCGGGTGCGCACCATGGTTCTCGACGGTGCGATCGACCCCGCTCAGGACACCGTCGGCTCGATCATTCAGCAGATGAACGGCTTCCAGGTGGTCTTCGACGACTACGCCGCCGACTGCGCCAAGTCGCGGGGCTGCCCGCTGGGCACCGATCCGACCCAGTGGGTCGCGCGGTTCCACCAGCTCGTCGACCCGCTCGTGACCACGCCCGGCCCGACATCCGATCCGCGCGGACTGAGCTACCAGGACGCGATCACCGGCACCTTCAACGCGCTGTACGCGCCGCAGTACTGGAAGTTCCTCACCAGCGGCCTGCTCGGCTTGGCGCGGCACAGCGATGCCGGCGACCTGTTGCTGCTGGCCGACGAGTATCAGGGCCGCGATCCGTGGGGCCGTTACAGCAACGGCCAGGACGCCTTCAATGCCATCCGCTGTGTGGACAACGCGACGCCCACCGACCCTGCGGTGTGGGCCGACATCGACAGGCGCACTCGCGAGTCGGCGCCGTTTCAGTCCTACGGTCAGTACACCGGGTTCGCGCCCAGGGACATCTGCGCGTTCTGGCCGGTGCCGCCGACCTCGACACCGCACCCGGCGTCGCCGGCGTCGCCGGGCAGCGTCGTCGTCGTCTCCACGACACACGATCCGGCCACTCCCTACGAGTCGGGCGTGAACCTGGCCCACCAGTTGAACGCCCCGCTGATCACCTACACCGGCACCCAGCACACGGCGGTGTTCAACGGTGATATGTGCGTCGACTCGGCGATCGTGCGGTATTTCGTCGACCGGGAGGTCCCGGGCGACCTGCACTGCTGAGGGTTCTAGTCGGCCTTCTTGGCGCGCTTGGACCCGCCGGTGGATTTGGCGTTCTCGGCGGAGCTGTTGGCGGCCTTGGGTTTCGACGCTGCAGCAGGGGAGGCCTTGCGGGCGTTCACCGCGGATGCCCCGCCGACGACGATGCCGTTGATGTTGAAGCCGGGCCCGGACTTCACCACGCTTGCGTTGCTCTGGAGGATCGTTCCGGCGATGGCGAACGGCCCGGTGCCGGCCGTGACGTTATTGGTGCTGCCCGCAATGTTGAACGCGGTGTTGAAGGCACCGCTGCTACCGCCCACCGCCGTGAGGTGATTCTTCTGGCCGCCGAGATTCGCCGCCACGTTGATGATTCCGGAGGCGGTCACGCTATTGGTGTCGAATGCGCCGGTACCGGTGCCGAACAGGTTGACTGCGATATTGCCGATGCCGTTTGTCGAAACGTAGCTCCACGGATTGGCGCCCGGCCCGATATTGAGGGAGATGTTGAAGCCGAGGTTGCCTGCGCTGCTCAAGCCTTCGGCGCTGGCCTGTCCGCCCGAGCCCAACTGCGCGGCGATATTGAACAGGCCGGTGGTGTAGGCAGCAGACGAGTTGCCCGCCGTGATGGCGAAAGTGAAGGACCCCAGGTTCGTGGCTATCGCGTTGTCGCCGGCCGCGAACGCGGTGCCGAAGAGTCCGGTCGCGGTGGCTTTGGCGCCCGTGCCGAGCGCGATGGCGACGCT
This sequence comes from Mycobacterium sp. NBC_00419, assembly GCF_036023875.1. Classification (NCBI taxonomy): domain Bacteria; kingdom Bacillati; phylum Actinomycetota; class Actinomycetes; order Mycobacteriales; family Mycobacteriaceae; genus Mycobacterium; species Mycobacterium sp. NBC_00419. The sequence continues at coordinate 647,837 of NZ_CP107931.1, read as the reverse complement.
GCCGATACTGCTGGTGCAGTCCGCGCTGTTCCCGATTCCCCAGAACGAGGCACAGCTGGCGTTGGCCGCCGGCGCCGACGCCAGGCCGACGCTGAGCAGTGTCCCGGCGGCGAAGGCGCCGAGTGTGGTTGAGCCGATGATCTTGGGCGTACGCATGCCGGTGCCTCCCTGGTCGTTGCAGTAGTAAGGGAATTTAGTAGCCGGAATGCTTGATCGGGTCAGAATTGACAACAGGGAAAGATTTACTTGCCGGTGGCGCCGGGAAGCCGTCTGCGGCGGTCTCGGCGCGACGTCGGCATTTGCCTGCTGAGGCGGCTTGTACCGCCTACGTAACACAGAATTAACAGCCGGTGCATACGCTCGCGTCATGGACCGCCAGAAGGAATTTGTGCTGCGCACGCTGGAGGAACGGGATATCCGATTCGTCCGGTTGTGGTTCACCGACGTGCTCGGCTTCCTCAAATCGGTCGCCATCGCACCTGCGGAGTTGGAGGGCGCCTTCGAGGAGGGCATCGGCTTCGACGGCTCCTCGATCGAGGGCTTCGCCCGCGTCTTCGAATCCGACACCGTCGCCCGTCCGGACCCGTCCACGTTCCAGGTATTGCCCTGGACCACCAGCGGCGGTCAGCACCACTCGGCGCGGATGTTCTGCGACATCACCATGCCCGACGGCTCACCGTCCTGGGCGGACAGCCGCCACGTGCTGCGCAGGCAGTTGGCCAAGGCCAGTGATCTCGGCTTCTCCTGCTACGTGCACCCGGAGATCGAGTTCTTCCTGCTCGAGCCCGGACCGTACGACGGCAGCGTGCCGGTGCCCGCCGACAACGGCGGCTATTTCGATCAAGCCGTGCACGACTCGGCCCCCAACTTCCGCCGCCATGCCATCGACGCCCTGGAGCAGATGGGCATCTCAGTGGAGTTCAGCCACCACGAGGGCGCGCCGGGCCAGCAGGAGATCGACCTGCGTTACGCCGATGCGTTGTCGATGGCCGACAACGTGATGACCTTCCGCTACGTCGTCAAGGAAGTCGCCTTGGCAGAAGGGGTGCGGGCGTCGTTCATGCCCAAGCCGTTCGCCGAATACCCCGGCTCGGCCATGCACACCCACATGAGCCTCTTCGAGGGTGAGAACAACGCCTTCCACAGCCCTGACGACCCGCTGCAACTGTCCGATGTCGCCAAGTCGTTCATCGCGGGCATCCTCGAGCACGCCAGCGAGATCAGTGCGATCACCAACCAGTGGGTGAACTCCTACAAGCGGCTGGTGCACGGCGGCGAGGCGCCGACCGCGGCTTCCTGGGGCGCGTCCAACCGCTCGGCGCTGGTGCGCGTGCCGATGTATACCCCGCGCAAGGCGTCCTCTCGCCGCATCGAGGTCCGCAGCCCCGACTCGGCCTGCAACCCGTACCTGACCTTCGCGGTTCTGCTGGCCGCAGGTTTGCGGGGCATCGAGAAGAACTATGTGCTGAGCCCCCAGGCCGAGGACAACGTGTGGATGCTGACCCCCGAAGAGCGCCGCGCCATGGGCTACCGGGAGCTACCGTCCAGCCTGGGCATCGCACTGTCGGAGATGGAGAACTCCGAACTCGTCGCCGAGGCGCTCGGCGAGCACGTCTTCGACTACTTCCTGCGCAACAAGCGTGCGGAGTGGGAGGAGTACCGGAGCAACGTGACGCCCTACGAGCTCAAGGCCTACCTGTCGCTCTGATGCTCCCGGAGCGCAGGAGCGGAGCGACTCGGGAATTGGCACTGCGATACCGTCGTGGGCGTGGCCAAACCAGCGACGCAGCGCCCACGCGTACCCAGCGTGGGCCGACTCGGTTTGGTCGAACGCACTGCACCCGCTGACCTGGCTGTACTGGGCTGGGATACCGATGCCCATGTCGAGCTGCTGTGGTCGCTGTCGCGGTCACCCGATGCCGACGTCGCGCTGCACACGATGGTCCGACTCGCCGAGGCGCTCGGCCCGGACTGGCAGCAACTGAACTCTGCGCTACTCAAGGATCGTGGTCTGCGCGGGCGACTGTTCGCCGTGATCGGCTCGTCGTCGGCACTCGGCGATCACCTGGTGGCCAACCCGCGCTCCTGGCATCTACTCGAAGGGGCCGTGACGCTGCCCGATGCCGCGCAGTTGCGGCGAGCCTTCGACGATTGCATCGGCGAATTCGGAACAGCCGCAGCCACAATCATGCCGAAGCTGCGGACTCTGTACCGCGACCAGCTGCTGATCCTGGCCGGTCTTGACCTGGCACCCACCGTCGAGAACGAACCCGTCCTGCAGTTCCAGACGGTCGGCGCCCATCTCTCCGACATGGCTGATGCCGCGCTGCACGCCACGTTGCAGGTCGCGGTGGCGGCCGTGTGTAAACAGGATGAGACGGCACCTCGCATCGCGGTCATCGCGATGGGCAAATGCGGTGCGCGCGAACTTAATTACGTCAGCGACGTCGACGTCATCTTCGTCGCCGAGTTCGCCGATGCGATCACCACCCGGGTCGCGGGTGAACTGATGCGGTTGGCATCGGACACCTTCTTCGAAGTCGACGCCGCACTGCGACCCGAGGGCAAGCAGGGCGCTCTGGTGCGCACGCTGGACTCGCACATCGCCTACTACCAGCGCTGGGCCAAGACCTGGGAGTTCCAGGCCCTGTTGAAGGCCCGGCCGGCCGTGGGTGACGCCGAACTGGGGGAGCAGTACCGCGCGGCGCTGATGCCGATGGTCTGGACCGCCTGTGAGCGTGAGGATTTCGTGCCCGAAGTCCAGGCGATGCGGCGCCGGGTCGAGGCGCTGGTGCCTGCGGATGTGCGCGACCGGGAGATCAAGCTGGGCACCGGCGGCCTGCGCGACGTCGAATTCGCGGTCCAGTTGCTGCAATTGGTGCACGGCCGCACCGACGATTCGCTGCACGTGGCCTCGACGCTGGACGCGTTGGCGGCACTGAGCTCCGGGGGATACGTCGGCCGTGACGACGCCGCCAACCTCACCGCGTCCTATGAGTTCCTGCGCCTGCTCGAGCACCGACTGCAATTGCAGCGCCTCAAGAGAACTCACATGCTGCCCGCACCCGACGACATCGAGGCGCTGCGCTGGCTGGCGCGTGCGGCCCACATGCGACCCGACGGCACCCACGACGCGCTGGGCGTGCTGCGCGAGGAGATCAAGCGGCAGAACCTGCGGGTGTCGCGGCTGCATGCCAAGTTGTTCTATCAGCCGCTGCTGGAGTCGGTCGGTCCATCGGTGGGCCTCGCCCCCGGCCTGACTCCCGCGGCGGCCGAAAGGCAGCTTGCCGCACTCGGTTATGAGGGTCCGCAGAGCGCCCTGACCCATCTGGGCGCGTTGGTCAACCAGAACGGCCGGCGCGGTCGGGTGCAGGCGGTGCTGCTGCCGCGACTGCTGGACTGGCTCTCGGACACCCCCGACCCGGACAGCGGCCTGCTGGCCTATCGCCGCGTCAGTGAGGCGCTATCCGAACAGCGTTGGTATCTCAGCACATTGCGTGACGAGAGCGCCGTTGCTAAAAGGCTGATGCGGGTGCTGGGCACCTCGGCATTCGTACCCGAACTTCTGATGCGCGCCCCCGAGGTGATCCAGCAGTACGCCGACGGGCCCGCCGGGCCCAAACTGCTCGACGTCGATCCCGACGGTGTGGCGCGGTCGTTGATCGCCTCGACCGCGCGGCATCCCGACCCGGTGCGGGCCATCAGTGCCTCCCGCACGTTGCGCCGACGCGAACTGGCCCGGATCGCCTCCGCCGACCTACTCGGGATGCTCGAGGTCAGGCAGGTCTGCGCCGCCCTCACCTCGATCTGGGTGGCGGTGCTGCAGTCGGCGCTGGAGGCGGTGATCCGGGCGAACACCGCCGCCGACGGCACGGTCCCGGCCAGGATCGCCGTCATCGGCATGGGCCGCCTGGGCGGCGGCGAGTTGGGTTACGGCTCGGATGCCGACGTGATGTTCGTCTGCGAACCGAACGCCGGAGTGGAGGAGTCCCGGGCAGTCAAGTGGTCGGTGTCGATCGCCGAGCAGGTCCGTGCACTGCTGGGCACCCCGAGCGCGGACCCGCCGTTGGAGGTCGACGCCAACCTGCGGCCCGAAGGCAGGCAGGGTCCGCTGGTCCGCACCCTGGCCTCCTATGAGGCTTACTACGACCAGTGGGCGCAGGCCTGGGAGATTCAGGCGCTGCTGCGTGCCCACCGGGTGGCCGGCGACCTCGAACTGGGCCACCGCTTCCTGCTGATGGTGGACAAGACCCGGTACCCCGCCGGTGGGGTGTCGGCCGAGGCCGTGCACGAGATCCGGCGGGTCAAGGCCCGGGTGGACGCCGAGCGGCTGCCGCGCGGCGCCGATCCCAACACCCACACCAAACTCGGTCGCGGCGGCCTGGCCGACATCGAATGGACGGTGCAGTTGCTGCAACTGCGTCATGCACACGAGGTGCCAGCGCTGCACAACACCTCGACGTTGCAGACACTCGACGTCATCGGCGCAGCCGAGCTGCTCGCCGAGGACGACGTCGACATGTTGCGCCAGGCGTGGCTCACAGCCACCAGGGCGCGCAACGCGCTGGTGCTGGTGCGCGGCAAGCCCACCGACCAGCTGCCAGGGCCGGGCCGTCAGCTCAATGCGGTGGCGGTGGCGGCCGGCTGGCACAACGACGACGGCGGAGAGTTCCTGGACAACTACCTTCGCGTCACCCGGAGGGCCAAGACGGTGGCGCTGCGAGTGTTCGGGGGTTGACGGCAATGGATGTCGACTGGGATTTCATCAGTGCCGAAGAGCATGACCGGATCGCGGCGCTGCACGAGCCGTTGGCCGAGGCGGTGCGCAGGCTCGTCGACGCCAGCCTGCACAGCGGGGCCGACGAGGAGACGATCGTCGCGGCCCGCCAGGCCATCGACGCGGTCAGTGAGGTGCTCGAGCGCACTGCGACCGACCGGCCGCGGATCCTGCGGCATGCCGAGACCGGACTGCCGGTAGTGTGGCGCAATCCGGCTGTGGGACAGCACAATCCGCTGGCGCCGCCGATGACGACACACCATGACGGTGCGGGCCGGTGCTGGAGCGAGTTCACGCTCGGACCTCTCTACGAGGGCCCGCCCGGGCTGGTGCACGGCGGGATCTGCGCGCTGCTGCTCGACCAGCTGCTCGGTGAGGTCGCGACCAACCAGCTCAGCAAGCCCAGGTTCACCGGCACGATCACGCTGAAGTATCTTCGCGGAACACCGCTGGGGCCGCTGCGGGCGCGGGCATGGGTGGAGCGCACCGAGGGACACAAGACCTATGCGCGTGGCACATTGGGCGACGCGCAAGGGACCACTGTTGAAGCAGAAGGGGTTTTCATCATGCCAGCGTGGGCGAGGGTTGCAACCGGATGAAATTCTACGTCAGCTGCGCTTTTCTGAAGACCAGTGAGGTCATCGAGATCGCAAAGGCCGCAGACGATCTCGGCTACGAGGGCTTGGGCATCCCGGACCACGTGGTGAACCTCGAGACGCTTGCCACCCCGTACCCGTACACCCCCGACGGCGAGCGCCGGTGGCAGCCGTTCACCGACTGGCCCGACCCGTGGGTGCTCGTCGGGGCGCTGGCGCAGGCCACGCAGCGGCTGAAGTTCCTCACCACCGTCTACATTCCGGCGATGCGCGACCCCTACTCGGCGGCCAAGGCCATCGGCACCGCTGCCTATCTGGCCGACGGCCGGGTGGAGCTGGGTATCGGGGTCGGCTGGTGCGAAGAAGAGTTCACCTTGATGGGCCAGCAATTCGCCAAGCGGGGCAAGCGAACTGACGAGATGATCCGGCTGATGCGGGAGCTGTGGCAGCCCGGCTGGACGGAGTTCGACGGTGAGTTCTACCAGACTCCACGCTTGGAGATGACCCCGACGCCGCCACCCATCCCCGTCTACAGCGGCGGTTTGTCGGACATCGCACTGCGCCGCGCGGCGGGTCTCGACGGCTGGATCGGCGATCTCATCACGCTGGATCAGGCCATCGAGCGCGTCGAGAAGGTGCGTGCGTTACGGGCCGACAAGGGCCTGACCATGGACGGCTACACGGTGGTGACCCCGTTGTCGGACGCCTTCCTGCCCGAGCACTACGAACGCGCCTCGGCTGCCGGAATCCACGGCATCATCACCATGCCGTGGGTGTTCTACTGCGCGCCCGACGCCTCGGTAGCCGACAAGATCGACGGAATGCGGCGGTTCCGCAAGGATCTGGGGCTGGACGCCTAAGTCGCATCCGCCTCGTGCAGGACCGACAGGATCTCGCCAATGTGGTGGCCGCGTTCGACCGGGTGCCGCAGCGGCCGGTCGGCCTTGACCCGGTAGTAGTTACGCCTGCCCTCACGTAGCCGGTCCAGGTAGCCGGCTTCGACCAGATCGCTGACGATGCGCTGTGCCGCGCGTTCGGTGACGCCGACCCGTTCGGCCACATCGCGCAGCCGGATCCCGGGGTCTCGGGCGATACACAGCAGCGTGTGGGCGTGATTGGTGAGAAACGTCCACTCTGCCATACCGGAATCCTAGGTCCGCAACGCCGTAACAGGAAACAACCATCTCCGGTTTTGTCCGTACACCCGCCGACACAAACAAGATTTCCGTTTCCAGAAGATTGACACCGGAAACTAAACACATGTAATTTGTGTCGCATGTCGAACATGAGCGCACTGCTGGTGGCCAGCCTGCTCGGACCGGTGCTGATCGGGGCGGTCGCCGCGGCCGCAGGCCGGCGCCACGCCCGGCTGGTCGGCCGGCTCGGGGCCGCTGCTGCGGGATTCGGGTTCCTGACGGCGGTCGCCCTGGCGGTCGAGGCGGCACGCGGCGAGACGGTGTCGGTGACAGTGGCCGGCGCCGGCGGAAACGCCATCCTCGCCCTTTCGGCAGACCGGCTGGCGGTGGTGCTCCTGCTGCTGGTCTTCGGCGTCAGCACGATCGTGCAGGCCTTCGCGGTCCGCTACCTCGCCGAGGACCCGCGAGCGGGTTGGTTCACCGCGGGTGCGGGTCTGCTCACCACGGCCTCCGCCATGCTGATGACCGCGCAGACGCTCGTGGTCCTGGGCGTCGGCTGGACGCTGGCCGGGCTGGCCCTGTGCCTGCTTCTGGCGACCTACTGGGATCTGCCCGCCGCCCGAGACGGAGTACGGCGTACCGCCATCGCCTTCCTCCTCGGCGACCTCGCACTGTGGACCGCGGTGGTTCTGGCCGCGACCCGCAGCGGCAGCCTCGAGTTGGCGACGCTGGCCTCGCAGCCGCTCGGCGGGCCGGTCATGGCGATTGCCGCCTGCCTGGTGGTGGTGGCCGCGTTGTCCCGCTCGGCCCAGATGCCCTTCCATCGCTGGCTGCCCGCCACGCTGGCCGCTCCGACCCCGGTCTCGGCGCTGCTGCACGCCGGTGTGGTCAACGCCGGCGGCATCCTGCTCATCAAGCTCAGCGCCCTGACCGCCACGTCGGGCCCAGCCCAGGCACTGACGATCGGCGCGGGCATCGCCACCCTCGGCTACGGCGCGGTCATCATGCTCGTCAAGCCGGATATCAAAGGCGCGCTGGCACATTCGACCATGGCCCAGATGGGCTTCATGATCCTCACCTGCGGGCTGGGGCTGTGGGCCGCAGCGGTCTTCCACCTCGTCGCCCACGGCTTCTACAAGGCCACCCTGTTCCTGTCCTCCGGATCGGCCATCGCCTACCGGCGCCGCAAGGCGATGCTGCCGCCCACCGCACCCACTGATGGCCAGCGGCGCGGGGCACTCATCGCAGCCCTGGGGATGCCGACAGCCGCGCTCGGCCTGGCGGTGACGGTGGTGCCTGCGGGGTCCGGTGATCACACCGCCGAGTGGGCGCTGCTGCTCTTCGCCTGGGTGACAGGTGCCGCGGTGACCTGGGGCTGGCTCAAGCGCCGCCCGGGAACCACCGGAGTGCTGGCGGCCGGCGCCTTCCTGGCGCCGGCGAGCATCGCCTACGTCTGGCTGATCACCACGGTCAGCGGGTTCCTGGCCCCGGCGCTGCCCGCCGCGGTGCTCCCGGCCGGCGCGACGTGGCTCATCACCGGTGCCGCCCTGACGCTGCTCGCCGGCCTGGCAGTCCTGCGCGCGGCCCCGCGGTCCGACCGGCTGCAGCGGATCCTCTACGTCCGCGCCCTGAGCGCCGGCCACATCGCAGCACCCACACCGACTCGTTCCATCCGACTGACAGGAGCCCGTTCATGACGACCGCCCACCTGGAAGCCAGCCTCGCCGAGCGCAGGTCCCAGCTGCGCAGCGACATCACCCTCGCCGCCCGGGTGCTGCCCACCCACTACCCGCTGGAGACCTTCATCGCGGTCAACCCGCTGGCCGGTCTGGAGAACCTGCCCTTCGAGCAGGCAGTCCGGCGCGCCGGGGACCTCTACGGGACCCGGGGCACACTGGCCGAGGACGGCTTCCGCGACCTGTATCGGGCGGGACGCATCACCGACGCCGACCTCGACCGGGCGCTGCAACGGCGCTATCCGAGCCTGCTGGCCCAACCGGTACTGCGCCTGGGCGCTCGCGACGTCACGCCCGCCGACCTGCTGCGCGGCGACCTGCTGCACGGCACCGGAACGCCGCAACCGGCCCGCCGCTTCCGCACCACCGCCGAACAGTGCGCTCCCGAGATGGCCCGGATCGTCGACGCGCAGGCCGCCAAGTGGTGCTCAGCATTCTTCGGCGAGGCCGGCTGGCCGATGCCGGGACGCGAGGCCGGCTTCTACACGGCATGGCGGGGACTGGCGACGGCCGACCCGACACTGTCCCGCAAGGCCAGGGCCGCACTGCGCGCGGCAGCCGAACGCCCTGATGACGCGGTCCTACAGGCACTTTCGGCGCTCGACGTGGACGACGCCGACCGTGCCGCATACCTGCAGGCACACCTCACCCGGCTGCCCGGCTGGGCGGCACACATCCAGTGGTGCGCCGGCCGCGACAAGGGCATCGACCTGCTGGCCTACCTGGCCATGCGGTTGAGCTATGAGGCGGCACTGCTGGCCGGGCGCCGCAGTGAGCGTGCAGCCGAACAGCCCGCCGAGCGCATCCCATCGGCACGGCAGCGTGCGGTGCACCTCGCCCAGGTGTGGGGTGTCGGCGAGGCGGCCGAAGCGGAGCTGACCGCCGCCGCCCGGGTGCTCGCCGCACTGCCCGTCACTGCGCGGGAAATGTTGTGGCAGAACGCCTTCGAGGGTCATTACCGCGATGAGCTGCTGGACGCCCTGAGCGCCGCGGGCGAGGCGCCCGAGCCGTCCACCCCACACACCCAGGTGGTCACCTGCATCGACACCCGCTCCGAAGGGCTGCGCAGGCACCTGGAGTCGACCGAGGGATACCAGACCTTCGGCTTCGCCGGCTTCTTCGCGGTCGCCATCCGGTTCACCGACCTACTCGGTGGCGCCTCCTGCGATCTGTGCCCGGTACTGATCGAGCCCAGCCACGAGATCCACGAGACACCGGCGCCCGGGGCGGCTGCCACGGCCGCGCGCCGGGCGGCGGGGTTCCGCGGACTGGCCGCGGCCGAATCGGCCTTCCATGCCGCCAAAGATGCACTGGCAGCGCCGTTCACTCTCGCCGAGGCGGCCGGTTGGGCGGCGGCACCCTTGTCGGCGGCAAAGACGCTGACCCCCGCCACCAGCGGACGGTTGCGCCGGCGGCTGCGTGACCTGGTGGCTCCGCAGGCCCCGGCCGAGCTGAACGTCACCGACCTGTCCCTGGACCAGCGGGCCCTGTTCGCCCAGGTGGCGCTCACCACGATGGGCCTGACGGGGCAGTTCGGCCGGCTGGTCGTGCTCTGCGGACACGCCAGCACGACCGAGAACAACCCGTACCAGGCGGCACTGGACTGCGGTGCCTGCGGAGGCCAGGCCGGTGGCCCCAACGCCCGCACCGCCGCGGCGATCCTCAACCAGGCCGACGTGCGCGAGGAGTTGCGGCCGCTGGGTATCGACATCCCGGATCACACCTGGTTTCTCGCCGCCCAGCACGACACCGCCACCGACCGGGTGACGGTGCTCGACGACCATCTGATCCCCGCCTCACATCGCGATCAGGTGGTTCGGCTGCAGGGTGCACTGGCCACCGCCGGTGCGGCACTGGCCGCCGAACGCGGCGCGCTGCTGCCCGGTGCTCCGCAGGACATGTCGCCGACGCGGGCCGCCCGCCACGTCGTGGGCCGCTCGCTGGACTGGGCGCAGGTGTACCCGGAGTGGGCGCTGGCGGGCAACGCCGCCTTCCTGGTGGGCCCGCGCGAGATGTCCCGCGGAATCGACCTGCGGCGCAGGACATTTCTGCACTCCTACTCCGCCGAGGTCGACCGGGACGGCAGCGCACTGGAGACGATCCTGACCGCACCTCTGGTGGTCGCTCAGTGGATCAACTGCCAGTACTACTTCTCCACGGTCGCACCCGAGGTCTTCGGCGCCGGCACCAAGACCATCCACAACGTGGTCGGCACCGCCGGTGTCATCGCCGGCCACGAAGGGGACCTGCGGCTGGGGCTGCCCTGGCAGTCGGTGGCCACCAGCCGGGGCCTGGCACACGAGCCCATGCGGCTGCTCGCGGTCATCCAGGCCCCGCTGGAGCGGATCGACATGGTGGTACAGCGCAACCCGATCCTGCAGCGGCTCTTCGGCAACGGCTGGGTCAGCATGGCAGCCCGCGAGACGCCGGGGCAGGAATGGCAACGATGGACGATCGCGGGATGGCGATCCTGGACCGAAAACAACAGCACCCCAGAAGTTCTCGACGAAGAGGAGATGGTTCCATGACCGCACCGCCACTGACCAAGATGATCAAGATCGAGGTCGTCGTCGCCGGAAGTGACGCGCCTGCGGTGCGCGAGCTCATCCAGAGCGTCGGCGCCACCGGCTTCACCAGCCTGTCCGGGGTCTCCGGGCTCGGGCACAGCGGATACCACCAGGGCCGGCTGCTGTTCAACCAGCAGGCCGCGCTGGAACTGCTCATCACGGTGGTGCCGGAAGACAAGGTCGATGCACTGCTGGCCGGACTGCGGCCCCTGCTCGACGCCTCGTCCGGCGTGATGTTCGTGACCGAGACCTACGTCAGCCGGCCCGACTACTTCTCCTGATTTCGCCCACTGAAAAGAAAGGTTCACCACCATGTCTGATCCGATGAGCGCCTGGCAGCGACTGCGTGCGGGCAACGAGCTGTTCTTCCGGCCGCTGCGCCCACAGCGGCAGAACTTCCACGACGGCCCGCCCGTCGCCGCGGTATTCCGGTGCTCGGACGCCGATGTCGCCAACGAGGTGGTGTTCGGCCAGAGCTGGGGTTCGCTGCTGGACCTGAGCACCTGGGGCCACGTCGTCGACACCGGCGTCCTCGGGAGCCTCGAGCACGCGGTCGAGACGTTCGAGGTGCCGCTGATCGTGGTGCTCGGCCACCACAACTGCAGCGCGATGCGCGCGGCATTGCGGGCCTGGGACACCGCCGAGGTGCCGGACGGCGCCAGCCGGCTGGCCATCGAACAGGCACTCACCTCGATCGTGCGGCGAGGATCGGCGGCGGACAGCGTCGACGCCGTCGCTGCCGCCCACATCGTCTCGGTCGGGATGTCGCTGCTGGAGAAGTCACCGGTGATCGCCCGGCGGGTCGACGCCGGACTGTGCGGGATCGTCTGCGCGACAACCGATCACAGCGGACGAATCCAGGCCTACGCCACCGTCGGTGCGCTCGGTGAGGCGGGTGACTCGCTACTGGAGTGCGTCTGAGCTGCTAGAGCGACCGGCTGATGATCTGCTTCATCACCTCGTTGGCGCCGGCGTAGATGCGCTGCACCCGGGCGTCCTCGTACATCCGGGCGATCAGGTACTCGCGCATGTAGCCGTACCCACCGTGCAGTTGGACGCACCGGTCGATGACGGCACACTGCTGGTCGGTGATCCAGTACTTGGCCATCGCCGCGTCGCTGCCGTCGAGCTCACCGCGCAGGTGTGATTCGACGCAGTGGTCGAAGAAGGTGCGGCAGGTACGCGCGATCGTGGCGCACTCAGCGAGTTCGAACGCGGTGTTCTGGAAGTCGAACAGGCTGTGCCCGAAGGCTTCCCGGGACTTGGTGTAGGACACGGTCTCGTCGACCGCGCGTTCCAGGCCGCCGATCGCCTGGGCGGCGACCACCAGCCGTTCCTGGCCGAGCTGGTCGATCATCTGGCCGAAACCCAGGCCCTCGTCGGGTCCGAGCAGGTTGGCCACCGGCACCCGGACGTCGGTGAAGGACATCTCGGCGGTGTCCGCGCCGTGCTGGCCCACCTTGTCGAGCACCCTGGTGACCTGGAATCCAGGAGCGTCGTGCAGGTCGATGAGCAGCAGCGAGATTCCGCGCGCGCCCGCCTTGGGGTCCGTCTTGACGGCGAGCAGGATCATGTCTGCCGAGCCGCCATTGGTGATGAACGTCTTGGAGCCGTTGACGATGTACTCGTCGCCCTTGCGCACCGCGCTGGTGCGGATGGCTTTCAGGTCCGAGCCCGCGCCCGGCTCGGTCATACCGATGGCACAGAGCATCTCGCCGGTGGCCATCGGCGGCAGCCAGGTGCGCTTCTGTTCCTCCGAACCGTATTTGACGATGTAGTGCGGAACGATGCCGCTGTGCACGCCGATACCCAGCGACAGGTCACCTGCGTACCCCTGGGCGTCGAGTACGGCGAGGTCGTGTGCGAAGGTGCCGCCGCCCCCGCCGTACTCCTCGGGAACCGAACACAGCAGCAGGCCCAGCTTGCCGGCCTCCAGCCAGACGCTGCGGTCGATGTGGCGCTGGGCGTCCCACGTGTCGACGTGTGCCACCACTTCTCGCTCGAAGAAGCCCAGCGCCAGTTCGTGGAGCGCACCGACTTCGTCGTCGTGCCAGGACGGCGTGTGCTTACGGCCCATGGCTAGCTCTTGCGCACGGCAAACGCGCCCACGCCGGCGAACGCGATCAGCAGGAACGAGAAGCAGTACAGGATCGCCAGTTCGCCACCATTATCGATGGGCCACAGGGCGTTCGGCTGGTGCTGGGTGAAGTAGGCGAAGGCCATCTGGCCGGAGCCGATGATCGCGGCGATCCGGGTGATCACGCCCAGTCCCAGGATGACCAGAACGCCGACGACGAGTTCGATCACGCCGGCGTACCAGTACGGCCAGGTGCCCACCGGCACGGCGCCGCCGCCCTGGTCGATCGGCCAGGCGAACAATTTCACCGTGCCGTGGATGGCGAACAGGAAGCCGACGACGATGCGGAACACGCCGAGCACGGGGGAGTGGTAGGTGGTCAGGCGAGCATCCAGTTTCTGTGTCATAGCTGAAAGCGTACTATTCGGACCGCAGTCCGGATAGTCCGCCCTTCCGCTGCGTGGACACAGTGCTCCCACATGCCGAAGCGCCCACCCGCTGCACGATTTCGGAGGAGATCGTGCAGTGGATGGGCGCCAACGGCCTACTGCGACAAGCGGTTACACGTCGTAGTAGAGCGCGAACTCGTACGGATGCGGCCGGATCTGGATCGGCAGGATCTCGTTCTCCCGCTTGTATGCGATGTACGTCTCGATCAGGTCGGGAGTGAACACGCCACCCTCGGTGAGGTACTCGTGGTCCTCTTCGAGACGGTCGATCACCGCCGCCAGCGAGGTCGGGGCCTGCGGGATGTTGGCGGCCTCGTCCGGCGGCAACTCGTAGAGGTCCTTGTCCACGGGCGCCAGCGGCTCGATCTTCTTCTTGATGCCGTCGATGCCGGCCATCAACATCGCCGCGAACGCCAGGTACGGGTTACCCGAGCTGTCGGGGCAGCGGAACTCGAGGCGCTTGGCCTTCGGGTTGTTGCCGGTGATCGGGATGCGCACGCACGCCGACCGGTTGCGCTGGCTGTACACCAGGTTGATCGGGGCCTCGTAACCCGGCACCAAGCGCTTGTAGGAGTTCACCGTCGGGTTGGTGAACGCCAGCAGCGACGGTGCGTGGTGCAGGATGCCGCCGATGTAGTGGCGGGCCAGATCCGACAGGCCGGCGTAACCGGACTCGTCGTGGAACAGCGGCTTGCCGTCCTTCCACAGCGACTGGTGGGCGTGCATGCCCGAGCCGTTGTCACCGAAGAGCGGCTTGGGCATGAAGGTGACGGTCTTGCCGTTCTTCCATGCCGTGTTCTTGATGATGTATTTGAACAGCAGCACATCGTCGGCCGCATGTAGCAGCGTGTTGAACTTGTAGTTGATCTCGGCCTGGCCGGCGGTGCCCACCTCGTGGTGACCGCGCTCGAGGGTGAAGCCGGCGTTCTGCAGGTTGGTCGCCATCTCGTCGCGCAGATCCACGTAGTGGTCGTACGGCGCCACCGGGAAGTAGCCGCCCTTGGGGCGAACCTTGTAGCCCAGGTTGGGGCTTCCGTCGGCCTCGAACGGCTCGCCGGTGTTCCACCAGCCCGACTCGGAGTCGACCTCGTAGAAGGTGCCGTTCATCTTCGAGTCGAAGCTCACCGAGTCGAAGATGTAGAACTCCGCCTCGGCGCCGAAGAAGGCGGTGTCGGCGATGCCGGTGCTGGCCAGGTAGTTCTCCGCCTTGCGGGCCACGTTGCGCGGGTCGCGCGAGTAGGCCTCACGGGTGAACGGGTCGTGGACGAAGAAGTTCAGGTTCAACGTCTTCGCATGGCGGAACGGGTCGATGCGCGCGGTCTCGGGGTCCGGCAGCAGCATCATGTCGGACTCGTGGATTGACTGGAAGCCGCGAACCGACGAACCGTCGAACGCGAGGCCGTCCTCGAACACGCTCTTGTCGAACGCGGAGGCCGGGATCGAGAAGTGCTGGACGACACCAGGCAGGTCGCAGAACCGGATGTCGACGTACTCGACGTCCTCGTCCTTGATCAGCTTAAAGATGTCGTCAGCGTTCTTTTCTGCCACTTAAACACTCCATTCTTTGCTTTGCAGCCGGTCATGCATGTCCAGGCACACATTCTTAACCCGCAGGTGACGCTAAGTAGCTGATGTTGCACGCCAGTCAAGCTCGTGTTGCGCCGACGTTACGCATCGGCGGCCCGCAGGGGAACGTCGGGTCCACCTATCCTGGGGCCATGGCGCGTGAAATCGGCTCATGGCTGTCCGGACCCGAATCTGTCGAGCCCAGCGGACGGACTGGGTACCCGGGCCAGGACCTCGGCCTGCCGGAGACCGGCTCACGGTCGCTGGCACGGATGGGCAGGCGATTCGCCGCACTGCTCATCGACTGGTTCATCAGTTACGGGCTCGCCGGGCTGGCGATCGCGACCGGGATGGTGAGCACCGCCACGCTGTCCACCGCGGTCCTGGTGATCTGGTTCCTGCTCGGGGTGATTTCGGTACGGCTGTTCGGGTTCACCCCCGGCCAGTACGCGCTGGGATTGATGGTGGTTCCGGTCGACAACCGCGTGCACGTGGGAACCGGACGAGCGATCGTGCGGGGATTGCTGATCGCGCTGGTGATCCCGCCGTTGTTCACCGATGCCGATGGCCGCGGCCTGCACGACCGCTTCACCGCGACAGCCGTGGTGCGGCGCTGACGTGAGCTAGCGCCGCCGTACGGTGCGCTGCACGCCCTTCATCTTGGCCTGGCCCGGCAGCGGACCCTTCGGCATTGCGGCCGGGCCGATCCGCGAGCCCAGCGCGACCAGCTTGGACTCCAGGGCGTCCATCTGCTTGACGGTGATATTCGCCGGCAGCTTCGTCAGATGCCGTTCCAGCTTCGACAGCGGCACCTCGCCCTCGCCGTTACCGACGATCACGTCGTAGATCGGCACCTCGCCGACCAGGCGGGCAGTGCGCTTCTTCTCCTGGGCCAGCAGCGGCTTGACCCGTGACGGCGAGCCCTCGGCGACGAAGATCACGCCGGGGCGCCCGATCACCCGGTGCACCGCATCGAAATGCCCGGTGGCGGCGACACCCGGTGTGACCCGCCATTTACCGCGCAGGTTGTCCAGTGCCCACGCCGCGGCACCGGTCTGGCCCTCGGCCTTGCTGTACACCGACTTCTGGGCGCGGCGACCGAAGATGATGAACGCGACCAGTGCGCCCAGCACCACGCCGAGCAGGATCATCAGATACATCGTGAACCCGCCGGTGTAGATGCCGACGGCCACCGACGCGGCCACGATCAGCACAAACGCGCCGATCATGTACGGCAGTAGGCGCTTGTCCTCTTTGCGTTGCATCTGGAATGCCTGCCACAGCTGACTGCGGCGCTGCTTGGACGCGACCTTGCGGGCGGCCTTCGCCTCGGCCTTGGCGGCCTTGGTTGCGGCGGGGGTGCGGGATTTCGCCATAGCTAGCAGGATACGGAAGCCGGATCAGCGCGGAGCCGGGGTCGTCGTGCCGAGCCGGTGCGTGCGGGCGGCCTGCTCATAAAGCCGGCCCGCGCGGTACGACGAACGCACCAGTGGCCCGGCCAGCACGCCGGCGAAACCCAACCCCTCGGCATGGGCGGCGAGTGCGACGAACTCGTCGGGGTGAACCCAGCGCTCGACCGGGTGGTGGCGCAGCGACGGCCGCAGGTACTGGGTGATGGTGACGATGTCGCAGCCGGCGCCGTGCAGGTCGGCCAGCGCGTCGTGCACCTCGTCGATGGTCTCGCCCATCCCGAGGATGAGGTTGCTCTTGGTCACCAGACCGAACTCGCGGGCGGCGGTCAGCACATCGAGGCTGCGCTGGTAACGGAACGCGGGCCGGATCCGCTTGAAGATGCGCGGCACGGTCTCGACGTTGTGCGCGAACACTTCTGGACGCGATTCGAACACCTCGCGCAGCAACGCGGGCTCGCCGTTGAAGTCGGGCGCCAGCAACTCGACACCGGTGGACGGGTTGAGGGCCTTGATGGCGCGCACCGTCTCGGCGTACAGCCACGCCCCGCCGTCGGGCAGGTCGTCACGGGCGACACCGGTAACCGTGGCGTACTTCAGGCCCATCGCGGCAACGCTCTCGGCCACCCGGCGGGGCTCGTCGCGGTCGAGTTCGGCGGGCTTTCCGGTGTCGATCTGGCAGAAGTCACAGCGGCGGGTGCACTGCTCACCGCCGATGAGGAACGTCGCCTCCCGGTCCTCCCAGCATTCGTAGATGTTGGGGCAGCCGGCTTCCTCGCAGACCGTGTGCAGACCTTCGCGGCGGACCAGGCTCTTCAGCTCGGTGTACTCCGGGCCCATCTTGGCCCGCGTCTTGATCCACGGCGGCTTGCGCTCGATGGGGGTCTCGGCGTTGCGGACCTCCAGGCGCAGCAGCTTGCGGGTACCGGGGTCGACGCTCACGATGTCGATGCTACGTGAGTCGACACTGGTAGGCGGCCGTCGAGTGCGTCACACACCGCCTGCGCAACAGGCCCGCGGACGTCGTCGATCTCGACTCGCCTGCCCAGTTCGGCACTCAGCGATGTCACCCCCGCGTCAGCGATCCCGCACGGCACGATCGCGGAGTAGGCCGACAGGTCGCAGTCACAGTTCAGCGCGAAGCCGTGCAAGGTGGTGCCGCGGGCCACCCGGATGCCGATCGCCGCGATCTTGCGCTCGGGGCGGCCGTCGCAGGCGGGCAGCCACACCCCGGAGCGGCCCTCGACGCGGAAGGTCTGCACTCCGAGGCCGGCACACACGGCGATCAGTGATTCTTCAAGTCGCCGAACATAATTCACCACATCCAGCGGCTCGGCCATGCCGATCACGGGATAGCCGACGAGCTGGCCCGGCCCGTGCCAGGTGATCTTGCCGCCGCGGTCGGTGTCGACGACGGGGGTGCCGTCCACGGGACGTTCGTGATCCTCGGTGCGTTTTCCCGCGGTGTAGACCGCCGGGTGCTCCAGGAGCAGCAGGGTGTCAGGACCGCCGGCCACCCGGGCGTCGGCGAGCTCGCGCTGCAGCTGCCAGGCGCTGCGATAGTCCACCGCGCCCAGCTGCCGCACCTCGACTGGTGCGGGGCTGGACCGGATGGACTGGCGCACCTGATCGACGCTACTAGCCCTGCGCCGAGGAGGTGGCATACGCCAGCGCCTCGCCGATGGTGTTGTGGTGGAACACGAAGCCGGCCCGTTCCAACGCGGCCGGGATGGCGCGCTGGCCGCCGAGCAGGCCTTCCTCGGCGAACTCGCCGAGAAGGGTGCGCAGCGCGATTCCGGGCACCAGCCACGGAGTGGGGCGGTTGAGCGCCCGACCCAGCGCCGCAGTGAACTCCGAATTGGTCACCGGCGCGGGCCCGGTGAAGTTCACCGGACCGGACACGTCCTCGGAGTTGATCGCGAACAGCAGCGCGCGAACCTGGTCCTCCAGGCTGATCCAGGGCATGTACTGCCGGCCGCCGCCGAGCCGGCCGCCCAACCCGAGCGCGAACAGCGGGCGCAGCCGCCCCAGCACCCCGCCGCCACCGGGGGAGAGCACCAGACCGGTCCGGGCCAGCACCACCCGCACTCCGGCGTCCTCGGCGGGCAGTGTCGCGGCCTCCCAGTCGACGCAGAGCTGGGCCAGGAAACCCGCTCCGGCAGGGGCGGTTTCGTCGACGACCCGGCCGCGGGTGTCACCGTAGAACCCTACGGCGCTGGCGTTGACGAGCACCGGTACTCCGGCGTCGACCACCGCCGCCGAGATCACATCGGTCGGGTCGATGCGGCTGTCGCGCAGCGTCTGCTTGAACGAACCCGACCACCGCTTGTCGCCCACGCCGACCCCGCACAGGTTCACCACGGCGTCGACGCCGTCGAGCCCGGCCGGGTCGAACTCCCCACTGCCGGGATTCCAGTGCAGTTCGTCGCCGTTGGCCGGGGCGCGGCGCACGATGCGGATCACCCGGTTGTCTGCGGCGCGCAGCGTCGAAACCAGTGCCGAGCCGATCAGCCCCGACGAGCCGGCGATGGCGATAACAGATTCGCCCATTGCCTCAGAGCCCCAAGTCGGCCTCGAACGCCCCTTCTTCGAGCCGCCGCTTCACCGTGGTGAGGAATCGGCCGGCGTCGGCGCCGTCGATGAGCCGGTGGTCGTAGGTCAGGGGCAGGTAGCAGATGGACCGCACGCCGATCGACTCGTTGCCGGATTCGTCGACGATGACCCGCGGACGCTTGACGATCGCACCCGTGCCCAGCATCGCCGCCTGCGGCGGCACCAGGATCGGGGTGTCGAACAGCGCGCCCTGGCTGCCGATGTTGGTGATGGTGAACGTGCCACCGGAGAGTTCGTCGGGCTTGAGGTTGCCCGAACGCGCGCGATCGGCGATGTCGTGGATTGCGCGGGCCAGACCGGCCAGCGACAGGTCACCGGCGTTGTGCACGACGGGGGACAGCAGACCCTGATCGGTGTCCACCGCGAAACCGAGGTTCTCGGCGTCGTAGTAGGTGATCTCCTTGGTGTCCTCGTTGTAGCTGGCGTTGATGTTGGGATGCGCTTTGAGGGCGTCGATCACCGCGCGAGCGATGAACGGCAGGTAGGTGAGGTTGACACCTTCCTGCTCGGCGAACGACTTCTTGGCCTTGGCCCGCAGCGCCACGATCTTGGTCATATCGACCTCGTGGGTCTGGGTGAGCTGCGCGGTGGTCTGCAGCGACTCCCGGGTCTTCTTGGCAGTGATCTGCCGGATCCGGTTGGCCTTCTGCGTCGTGCCGCGCAGGTGAGCCAGCGGGGAGGCGGCTGCGGGGGCGGCCGGAGCGGCCGCCGGCGAGGCGGCGGGTGCTGCCGCGGGAGCGGGTGCCGGGGGAGCCTTCTTGGCTTCCGCGGCGGCCAGCACATCCTGCTTGCGGATGCGGCCACCGACGCCGGTGCCCTTGACCGTCGCGAGGTCGATCCCGTTCTCGGCGGCCAGTTTTCGCACCAGCGGCGTGACGTAGGGGCTGCCGTCGCCGGTGTCGCTCTCGGCGGCCGGGGCCGGGGCCGGGGCGGCAGCCGGAGCCGGCTTGGGCTCGGGGGCGGGCTCGGCTTTCGGTTCGGGTGCGGGCGCGGCCTTGGGTTCCGGTGTCGGCTCGGGCTTGGGTTCGGGCTTGGGTTCCGGTGTCGGCGCGGGCGCCGGGGCGGCCGCGGCGCCGGCGTCACCGATCTTGGCCAGTTCGCCACCGACGGCGACGGTGTCGTCCTCTTCCGCGGTGATGCTCACCAGCGTCCCCGCCACCGGCGAGGGGATTTCGGTGTCGACCTTGTCGGTGGACACCTCCACGAGCGGCTCGTCTACGGCGACCTCGTCGCCGACCTTCTTGAGCCAGCGCGTCACCGTGCCCTCGGTGACCGACTCGCCGAGCTCAGGCATCAGCACCGGAGTCGAGGATCCCGACGACTGCGCAGCCGGCTGTGGTGCGGCCTCGGGCTGCGGTTCGGGTTCGGGCTCCACGGCCGCGGGCTCAGGCTCGGGCTCGGGCTCGGCGGCGGGCTCCTCCTGCGCGGCCGGCTCCGGCGCGGGCGCGGACTGGGCCGCTTCGCCTGCTTCTCCGATGACCGCCAGCTCGCCGCCGACCTCGACGGTGTCGTCCTCCTGGGCGACGATCTTGGTCAGCACACCCGAGACGGGCGAGGGGATCTCGGTGTCGACCTTGTCGGTGGACACCTCCAGCAGTGGCTCGTCGACCTCGACGGTGTCCCCCTCTTGCTTAAGCCAGCGGGTGACGGTCCCTTCGGTGACGCTCTCACCGAGTGCGGGCATCTGGACGGAGACGGCCATAGGTGAAGACTCCCTAGAACGGTCAGTCGTGCGGGTCTATGACCATCCTGTCATCACCGGGCCGCTGGCACGCACTCAGGGCGAAGCATGTTTTTTCTCTGGCACCATCGAAGAAAGCCCGTTGAAAGGAGTTCAGCAAAAGTTGGGGTTGTTCGACAGGTTCCGAACCGGCCGCCGCGGCGTGTCGGGGTCGGCAGCCGACCAGAAACACCTGCGGGAGTGGGCCGCCGAACGCACCGGAGTGGAAGCCTTCGTCGAGCCCCAAACCAGCGTCACGCCGATGACCGTGGTGCTGGTGGCCGCGGACGGGGAGTGGACACGCAGGCCGAGCGGCGGTGCCGCCGGTGCGCGCCGCCTCGGCGAGCAGCTGCGAATTCCGGTCTACGACGTGCAGAAAGTGGGTTACCCCCAGCGCATGCGCAACTATGACGCCAAGCGCCGCATCGAGCGCCGCCGGGCGCTGCGGGACGAACTCGACGAACGCTGAGGTGTCTTGACAGCGGCTCGCCGGGGCGGGCAGGGTCAAAGTTGTTCGGTACCAACGGTATGAGCTACTGGCCGTTACAGGTAATCTTCTCGGGAGGGTCTGATGCCCACGCGCTTCGTCGACAGCAATGACGGGACTCGCATCGCGGTGTACGAGCACGGCAACCCCCAGGGCCCGACGCTCGTGCTCGTACATGGCTGGCCGGACTCGCACGTGCTGTGGGACGGTGTGGTGCCCCTGCTCGCGCAGAAGTTCCGCATCATCCGCTACGACAACCGTGGGGCCGGGGCGTCGACGGCGCCGCAGAAGGCGTCGTCGTACACGATGCCGAACTTCGCCGACGACTTCGCGGCCGTCGTCGCCGAGGTCTGCCCCGCCGAGCGGGTGCACGTGCTGGCCCACGACTGGGGGTCGGCGGGTATGTGGGAGTACGTGGCCAGGCCCGGAGCCGCCGACCGGGTGGCCTCGTTCACGTCGGTCTCGGGCCCGTGTGCCGACCACTTCAGCCGTTACGTGCGCGACGGGCTCAAGCGGCCCTACCGGCCAAAGCGGTTCTCCCACGCGCTTTCCCAGGCTGCTCACCTCAGCTACATGGCGGGCTTCTCCGTGCCGGTAGTGGCCCCCGCGCTGATGCGTGTCGGAGCAAAGCGGCTGCGGCACTTGATGATCCGTGGAATACCCGCGGCTCAGGTGCACGACGGCGCCACCTACGTCACCGATGCCGCCAACGGGATGAAGATCTACCGCGCGAATTTCTTCCGGTCGCTGCGCCGGGCCCGCAGCGACCGCTACGTCGACGTCCCGGTGCAGCTGATCGTCAACCTCGACGATCCCTACGTGCGGCCCTACGTCTACGACGACACCTCACGGTGGGTGCCGCGGCTGTGGCGGCGCGAGATCCGGGCCGGGCACTGGTCGCCGTTCTCGCACCCCCAGGTGCTCGCCGCCGCGGTCACCGAACTGGCCGACCACCTCGACGGCAAGCCGGCCGCCCGCACCCTGCTGCGGGCCCAGGTCGACCGGCCGCGCAAGCAGTTCGGCGACACGCTCGTGTCGGTGACCGGTGCGGGCAGCGGAATCGGGCGCGAGACCGCGTTGGCCTTCGCCCGCTACGGCGCCGAACTCGTGATCAGCGACATCGACGAGGCCGGCCTCAAGGAGACCGCCGGCCGCATCGCCGCGCTCGGCGCGCCCGTGCACGCCTACCCGCTGGACGTCTCCGACGCCGAGGCGGTCGAACGGTTCGCCGAGCAGGTGTGCTCGGCCCACGGGGTGCCCGACATCGTCGTCAACAACGCCGGCATCGGTGTCGCCGGTGCGTTCCTGGACACCCCGGCCGAGGAGTTCGACAAGGTCCTCGACGTCAACCTCGGCGGTGTCGTCAACGGCTGTCGTGCCTTCGCCCGCCGCCTCGTCGACCGTGGCACCGGCGGCCACATCGTCAACGTCGCCTCGATGGCGGCCTACGCACCGCTGCAGTCGCTCAACGCCTACTGCACATCCAAAGCCGCGGTGTACATGTTCTCCGACTGCCTGCGCGCCGAACTCGACTCGGCCGGAATAGGTCTCACGACGATCTGCCCGGGAGTGGTCAACACCAACATCGTGTCGACCACCGCCATGCACGCCCCGCAGGACAACCATGACGCGGTCGCGGGCCGGCGCGCTCAACTGGAGAAGATGTTCGCGCTGCGGCGCTACACCCCGGACAAGGTGGCGGCAGCCATCGTGTCCGCGGTCAAGAAGAACAAGCCGATCCGCCCGGTCACCCCCGAGGCGTACCTGTTGTACGGGACCTCGAGGATCGCGCCGCAAGCCCTGCGCAGCGCGGCGCGGGGCAAGGTGCTCTAGGGGCCCAACCCCGGGCGAACGGACTAGCCGTTTGCGGCGATGTCCTCCAGGACCGCGAACATGGTCCGCGCCGGAACACCGGTGCCGCCCTTGGGTGTGTAGCCCCACGGCCCCGAGGTGTTGTAGGCCGGCCCGGCGATGTCGATGTGCGCCCACTGGACACCCTCGGCGACGAACTCGCGCAGGTACACCCCGGCGACCAGCATGCCCGCGAAACGCGCTGAGCTGACGTTGGCCAGATCGGCCACCGAGGACTTCAGGTCGTCCTTGAGTTCTTCGGGCAGCGGCATGGCCCAGGCGTTCTCGCCCTCGGCCTGCGACAGTGCGGCCACCCGGTCACGGAACTCGTCGCTGCCCATCACCCCCGGCGTGCGCGCGCCGAGGGCGACGGTCTGGGCGCCGGTCAGCGTGGAGGTCTCGATGAGGTAGTCCGGCTTGTCTTCACAGGCCCGCACGATGGCGTCGGCCAGGATCAGCCGCCCCTCGGCGTCGGTATTGAGCACCTCGACGGTGATCCCGCCGTACTGGGTCAGTACGTCACCGGGACGCTGTGCGGTCGACGAGGGCATGTTCTCGGCCATCGGCACCGTGGCGATCACGTCGATCGGAAGGTCCTGCTTGGCCGCCAGCACCACGGTGGCGATCACCGCCGCGGCGCCGCCCATGTCCGAGGTCATGTGGTGCATCGAGGCGGCGGGCTTGATGGAGATGCCGCCGGTGTCGAAGGTGATGCCCTTGCCGACCAGCGCGACGCGCTTAGCCTTGCGGCCCTTGGCTCCCCGGTGGGTTAGCCGCACCAACCGGGGCAGCCGCGAGGAGCCCTTGCCCACGCCCACGATGCCGCCGTACCCGGCCTTGGCCAGCGCCTTGTCGTCGAGCACCTCGACCTCGAGGCCGACGGCCTCGCCGAGGGCCTTGGCGCGCTTGGCGAACTCGGCGGGGAACAGGTGACTGGGCGGGGTGTTCACCAGGTCGCGCGCGGTGTTGACGGCGACGGCGATGTCGGTGGCCCGCGCGGCGGCCTTCTTGGCGCCGGAGGCGGTGCTGAGTGCGGTGACCCTGGTCAGGGCCGGGTCCTTGGGCGCGGTCTTGGCGCTGCGGAACTCGGTGAACCGGTAGCCGCCCAGGATCAGGCCTTCGATCGCCGCCTCGAGGTGCAGTTCGGTCAGCGTGGTGATGATCGACTCGACGCCGGACAGCGACCGAGCGGCCACGCCTGAGGCGCGCCGGATCACCTCGGCAGGCCACTCGTCGCGCGCGGCACCCAGTCCGACGGCCAGCACGCTGCCCACCGGAAGTGACGGCACGTGCAGGCGGGTCACCTGCTCGGCGCCGCCCTTGGCGCCCAGCGCCCGAAGCGCCACCTCGATCTCACCGATCGCCTCGGCGTCAAGGAACGGGCCGCCCACTACCTTGGGACTGCCGTCGGCGTCGCCGCCGGTCACGCTCCCGGTCACGCTGCCGGTGACGATGGGAACGACCAGCACCGCGGAGCCGATCCCGCGCTTGGGCAGCGAGGTGGCGACGGTGACGACAGGGGCGCGGTATCCGGGTTCGGTGCTCACGAGCAATCACCCTAACGAGGGGGGATTAATGTTGGTGGCCGTGACCGACACTTCCGAGCTGTTGCACGGCCCTCTGGAGAACCAGCACCGCGAACTGGGCGCCACGTTCGCCCCCTTCGGCGGATGGCTCATGCCGGTGTCCTACGGGGGCACCGTCGGCGAGCACACCGCCACCCGGGAGGCGGTCGGCCTGTTCGACGTCAGCCATCTGGGCAAGGCGCTGGTGGTGGGTCCGGGCGCGGCGGAGTTCGTCAACTCCGCGCTGACCAACGACCTGGGCCGCATCGGGCCGGGCAAGGCCCAGTACACCCTGTGCTGCACCGAGAGCGGCGGGGTGATCGACGACCTGATCGCCTACTACGTCAGCGACGACGAGATCTTCCTGGTGCCCAACGCGGCCAACACCGCCGCCGTGGTGGCCGAGCTGCAAAAGCTTGCTCCGCAAGGTATTTCGGTCACCGATGAACACCGGTCGTATGCGGTCCTCGCGGTCCAGGGGCCACGGTCCGCCGAGGTGCTCGCCGCGCTGGGGCTGCCCACCGACATGGACTACATGGGCTACGCCGACGCGGAATACGCCGGCGTGCCGGTTCGGGTCTGCCGCACCGGCTACACCGGTGAGCACGGTTACGAGCTGCTGCCGCCCTGGGCGTCCTCGCCGACGGTGTTCGACGCCCTGGTGGCTGCGGTCGGCGACGCCGGCGGTCAGCTGGCGGGCCTGGGCGCCCGCGACACGCTGCGCACCGAGATGGGTTACCCGCTGCATGGCCACGAACTGTCGCTGGACATTTCGCCCCTGCAGGCGCGGTGCGGCTGGGCGATCGGCTGGAAGAAGGATGCGTTCTGGGGCCGCGATGCGCTGCTGGCGGAGAAGGAAGCCGGCCCGCGGCGGCTGCTGCGCGGCCTGCGTGCCGTCGGACGGGGCGTGCTGCGCCCCGACCTCACGGTGCTCGACGGCTCCGAGCCGGTGGGCGTGACGACGTCGGGGACGTTCTCCCCGACGCTGAAAGTCGGTATCGCTCTTGCCCTCATCGATGCCGACGCCGGAATCTCCGACGGTGCGACGGTGACCGTCGACGTCCGGGGCCGCGGCATCGAGTGCGAGGTCGTCAAGCCGCCCTTCGTCGAGGTCAAAACCCGCTAGCGTCGCGGTCTACAATTTCGGCTATGACCAACGGCCCCCTCGAATTCACGGTTGAGCGCAACGCGAACCCGGTGACTGACGAGGTACGGGCACAGATTCTGTCCGACCCCGGGTTCGGCCGCTACCACACCGACCACATGGTGTCGGTGCTCTACACCCACGAGCGTGGCTGGTATGACGCCCGCGTGCTGCCCTACGGCCCGATCGAGTTGGACCCGTCGGCGATCGTCCTGCACTACGCCCAGGAAGTCTTCGAAGGCCTCAAGGCCTACCGGTGGACCGACGGGTCGGTCGTGTCGTTCCGCCCCGAGGCCAACGCCGCGCGGCTGCGCAGTTCGGCGCGCCGGCTGGCCATCCCGGAACTGCCCGAGGACGTGTTCATCGAATCGCTGCGGCAGCTGATCGCGATCGACCAGCAGTGGGTGCCGCCGGCCGGCGGTGAGGAGTCGCTGTACCTGCGGCCGTTCATCATCGCCACCGAGCCCGGCCTGGGTGTGCGGCCCGCCTCGGAGTACCGGTACCTGGTGATCGGCTCACCGGCCGGCGCCTACTTCAAGGGCGGCATCAAACCGGTCAGCGTGTGGCTGTCCACCGAGTACGTGCGCGCCAGCCCGGGCGGCACCGGCGCGGCGAAGTTCGGCGGCAACTACGCGGCGTCCCTGCTGGCGCAAGCCGAGGCCGCCGAGCACGGCTGCGATCAGGTGGTGTGGCTGGACGCGATCGAGCGCCGCTACGTCGAGGAGATGGGCGGGATGAACCTGTTCTTCGTCTTCGGCAGCGGTGGGTCGGCCCGGCTGGTCACCCCCGAGCTGTCCGGGTCGCTGCTGCCCGGCATCACCCGTGACTCGCTGCTGCAGCTGGCCAGCGACGGCGGCTTCGCCGTCGAGGAGCGCAAGATCGACGTCGAGGAATGGCGTAAGGGCGTGGCCGCCGGCGAAATCACCGAGGTGTTCGCCTGCGGCACCGCCGCGGTGATCACCCCGGTGTCACACGTGAAGTTCGGCGATGGCGAGTTCACCATCGCCGACGGCGAACCCGGCGAGGTGACGATGGCCTTGCGGGACACCCTCACCGGAATCCAGCGCGGCACCTTCGCCGACAACCACGGCTGGATGGCCCGGCTCAGCTAGCGGCGCACCGCATTACGTCCGGACCGCTTGGCCCGGTACAGCGCCTCGTCGGCGCGCCCCAGCCACGAGTCGAGCTTGTCACCCGGCCACAGTTCGGCGGCGCCGATACTCACGCTCACCGGACCGGCATCGGCGAAGACCATGTCGGCGATCTGCCCACGGATCTTCTCGGCGGTCGGCAGAGCGTCGTCGATGTCGGCCCCGCGCAGCAGGATGACGAACTCCTCCCCGCCCCACCGCGCCACCACGTCGGTGCCAGGCAGGTTCGCCTGCAGCAGACGGCTCACCTCGATCAGCACCCGGTCGCCGGTCTGATGGCCGTACCGGTCGTTGATCGACTTGAAGTGGTCGATGTCGAGCATGAAAAGGGTCAGCGGCAGACCGCTCTGGTGCGCATGGTTCAACTCGGCGTTGAACAGCTCCTCGCCGTGCCGCCGGTTCCACACTCCGGTCAGCGGGTCGGTGACCGCCAGCCGCCGCAACTCGGCCTCGAACGCCGTGCGCTCACTGACATCCCGTGTCACGCCGATGAGTTCGACCACCCGGCCGCTCTCGTCGAGGTGTGGGATGACCTGATTCTCGGCGACCATGATCGTGCCGTCGCTGCGGTACATCTCGACCTCTTGCCGATACCCCGGCGGTACTGCGCCGTCGCGGATCGCGGCGTGCACGGCGATGAAGTAGTCCCGGATGCTGGCGGCCGACTCGGGCGGGTAGATCTCCTCGAGTGGTTGTTGCCTGGCCTGCTCGACGGTGATGCCGCGGACCCGCTCGACCGAGGGGCTCACGTAGGTCACCAGGCCGTTGGGGTCCGCGGTCCAGATGATCTCCCAGGCGTTCTCGGCCATCAGCCGGGACCGCTCTTCGGACTTGCGCAACTCGGCTTCGACCAGCTTCCGCTCGCTGATATCGCGGCTGACACCGAGAAGCTCGATCATCTCGCCGTCTTCGTTGACGTGGGGGATCACCTGCAGATCGGCGCACATGACGGTGCCGTCTTTGCGGTAGAACTCGAGCTCGCCGTGGAAGATCGGTAGCTCCTCGCCGCGCTCGTTGGCCTCGAAGACTTGCTGGAAATACTCCAACGCCATACCGGTGGATTCCGGCGTGAGCGCCTCGGCGAGCGACTCGCGCATCGCCTCCTCGGGAGTGAATCCGCGGGCCTGCTCGACGGCGGGGCTGACGTAGGTGATGGTGGTGTCCATCGCCATCGTCCAGATCACTTCCCAGGCGTTCTCGGCCATCAGCCGGTGGCGCTTCTCGGACTGCCGCAGTTCGATCTCAGCCTCGCGCAGCTGGGTGACGTCTCGTGCGGCGCCTTCCAGCACAACCGAACCGTCCTCGCGCCGACGGGACTCGATGCGCATCCGGCTGGCGGTTTCACCGCCGTCGCGGCGTTGCCACACCAGTTCGAAGGTGGCCTCTTCCCCCGGTTCCAGTGCCAGCGCCTCGGCCATCCGGCCGGCGTGCTTCGGATCGATCCTGCTCAGCATCGTCTCGGCGTCGGCGAGTATCTCGGCAGCCGAAATGCCGATCTGGGCCTCGATTGCGTCGTTGACGAACTCGAAGGCCAGATCCGGCTGGACTCTCAGGACAAAGAACACCAGATCATTGCTGTCGGCCATGCGGCGAAACCAGTCGGCGTCCGGCAGCCTGCCTGATTCGTCCATCGCACCCCCTGCTGTCCTGTCGACAGGTTAGACCTGCGGGGGAGCTGGTCAGGCCGAATCGGCACGTTCATTGGGCAGCGATCACGAACCCGATGGCACACAACGTGGTCGCCAGTTCGATCACCGCACCCAACACGTCTCCGGTGATTCCGCCGAACCGGCGCACGCAATGACGCACCACCACAACCGAAAGCGCCAACGCCACCAGCACCGTGGCCGGACCCTGCCACGGCCTGCTGGTCGCCAGCACCGAAAGCCCGGCGGCCGCCAGCGCCCACACCGCCACCACCCACCGGGGCTGGGTGCCGGCGACGCGATCGCCCAGCACACTTCCCGCCGCGGCGGGCACATTGCGCCGGCAGGCCAGCACCGCCGCCACCCGTCCGGTCATCACCGCCGTGACCACAGCGGCGCATCCGGTCAGCTCGGGCCCCGCGGCGGCGAACGCCAGCGCCTGGGTCACCACCACGACGACGACGGCCGCGACCCCGAACGGGCCGGCCGTGCCGTCGCGCATCACCTGCAGGGCCCGCTCGGGTGGCCCGTAGCACCCCAGGCCATCGACCGTGTCGGCCAGCCCGTCGATGTGCAGGCCCCGGGTGGCCAGCAGCAGCGCGGCCACCGTGAGTACCCCGGCCAGCGGGCTATGCGCTCCGAAAGCCCACTGCGCCGCCCACAGCAGCCCGGCCGCCAGCCCGCCCAGGGCGATGCCGACCACCGGGAACGCCGACATCGTCGCCCGCCCGACGCCGGGGCCGCGAAACGGCACGGGCAGCACTGTTCCGAATGCGAAAGCCGTTGCCAGCGGGCCGAACACGATCAATCCGCGACGCGATCCGAGACGCCCGCGCCTTCGAACGTGGCCATCGACGCCAAGGTTGCGACCGCAGCGCGGACGATCGGCAG
Source organism: Mycobacterium sp. NBC_00419 (assembly GCF_036023875.1). NCBI lineage: Bacteria > Bacillati > Actinomycetota > Actinomycetes > Mycobacteriales > Mycobacteriaceae > Mycobacterium > Mycobacterium sp. NBC_00419. Next base: position 618,456 of record NZ_CP107931.1, on the reverse strand, counting down.
GGCCACCGCGGCGCCGGTGCCCTCACCGAGGCGCATGCCCAGATCGACGATCGGTGTCAGGCCCAGGTGATCGAGCGCCAGGGTGTGAGCCGGTTCGGTGGAGCGGTGCCCGGCTTGCCACCAGGCCCGTGCCCCGGGTGCCATCCGGTCGGCGACCAGCGCCGCCGAGGTGACCACCAGGCCGTCCAGCAGCAGGGGAGTGCGTCGCACCGCGGCCTGCGCGCAGAACCCGGCCATCGCGGCGAGGTCGGCGCCGCCGCACGTCCGCAACAGGCCGAGCGGGTCGGATCGCAGGCGGCGGGACCGGAACATCGCATCGCGCACCGCCGCCGTCTTGCGTGACCAGCCGGCGTCGTCGATACCGGTGCCGCGGCCGACGACGACCACCGGCTCGGTGTCGGTGAGGGTGGCAATCAAAGTCGTTGCCGCCGTGGTATTTCCGATGCCCATGTCGCCTGCGATCAGCAGGTCCGCCCCGGCGTCGACCTCTTCGTCGGCGATGCGTCTGCCGACCTCGACCGCGGCGAGCACCTCGTCCTCGCTCAGTGCGTCCTCGACGGCGATGTTGCCGCTGGAGCGGCGGACCTTGTAGTCGTCACCGGGCCCGTCGCAGTCCACGGCGACATCTACCACCCGCACCGATGCGCCCGCCGCCTCGGCGAGGACGTTGATCGCGGCGCCGCCAGCGCCGATGTTGCTCACCATCTGTGCGGTCACCTCCGGTGGATACGCCGAGACCCCGGTACGCGCGACACCGTGGTCGCCGGCGAACACCACCACCCGGGCGCGTTCGAATTGCCGTGGTGGACAAGAGCTCTGGCAGGACGATACCCACACCGAGAGGTCCTCGAGGCGGCCGAGTGCGCCCGCGGGCTTGGTGAGGATCTCCTGCCTGCGGCGAGCCGCCGCCGCGGCGCGGGAGTCCGGCGGGGCAACGGGGGGAAATTCCATCAGTTCGGCACCTTCGTCGGTTTGACCCACACCGGCAGTCCCGCGACCACCAGGACCACCCGCTCACAGCACTGGGCGAGCCGCTGATTGAGCGTGCCCAGCTCGTCGGCGAAACGTCTGCCGGACGCGGTCGCGGGCACCACCGTCAGACCCACCTCGGGGCTGACCAACACCAGCGGGCCGCCGAACTCGCCGACCGCCGTGACCAATTCGTCGACATCACCGTCCACCGGGCCGCCTTCCCAGCCGCGCCGGTCAAGCGCCGCCGTCAACCAGCCGCCGACATCGTCGACCAGTGTCGCGGTATGCGGTTCGGCGCGCAGTTGCGCCGCGACATCGGTGGTCTCCACCGTGCGCCAGGACGCCGGCCGGCGGTCCCGGTGGCGTGCCACCCGCTGCGCCCAGGACGAGTCCGAGTCCGTCACCGGCCCGGTGGCCAGGTACCGCACCGACTGCTCACCGCTGATCGCCGTCTCCGCCCATCGTGATTTGCCCGACCTGATTCCGCCGAGCACCAGGGTGCGCACCGTGCGGGTGAACTCAGGCGACCTGTGCGCCGCGCTCGACCCGAGGCTTCGGGGCGCGCATGCGGCGCATCTGGGAAGCCCGGCCCGCCGCGTACATCCCGAGCTTGAAGGAGCCCTCGGTGTTGTCCGGGAACTTCGCGGCGACCGCCTTGTTCACCTTGCGGCCCAGCAGAACCGCGTCGAGTCCCATGATCGCCATCAGCACCAGCATCGCCGGAGAGATGAACAGCTGCACCTTGGGCAGCGCGAGCATGACGAAGATCATGAACAGCGCCGCGGGCATGAACAGCCCCAGCACATTGCGACGCGAGTCGACGATGTCGCGCACGTAGCGGCGCACCGGGCCCTTGTCGCGCGGCAACAGATAGTCCTCGTCGCCGGCCATCATGCGTTCGCGGCGGTCGTTCATCGCGGCGCGGCGCTGCAGCTTCTCAGCCTTGCGCTCTTCCTTGGTCAGCGTCGCGCGCATCTCCTTGCGACGCTTACGTGCCTCGGCGGCCGTCATCGGAGCCGGCGCGACGGGGCCGCGGCGCTTCTCCGACTGGCTGCGCTTGGGTGTCGGCCTGCCCTTCGGCGCGGTCTTTCGCGCCGCCGGGTCCTCGAACACCGTCGGCTCGGCCTCCGGCGCATCGCCGTCGTCGTTCTTGCGGCCCAGCAGCTTCACGCCTGCCAGGTTACTTCGCCGCGCCGCCGGCCCGGCATGCACCTCACGATCGCGCGCCTTACCCTGCAGGAATGACCGGCTCCCAGGCCGCCCTTCGGGTGCTCGTGGCCCCGGACTGCTACGGCGACAGCCTCACCGCGGTCCAGGCCGCCGACGCCATCGCTGCCGGTTGGCTGCGGGCCCGCCCCGCCGACGAGATCATCCGGGCACCGCAGTCCGACGGCGGGCCCGGCTTCGTCGGCGTGCTGGCCGACCGGCTCGGCGATGTCCGGCACACCCGGGTCAGTGGTCCACTGACCGCCGACGTGGACGCCGAGTGGGTCTACGACGACGCGACCTCCACCGCCTACATCGAATGCGCCCAGGCCTGTGGGCTGGCGCTGCTGGGCGGGCCGCCGACCGTCGACACCGCGGTGGCGGCGCACAGCGGCGGCGTCGGCCAGCTCGTCGCGGCGGCACTGCTCGCCGGCGCCGGCACCATCGTCGTCGGCCTCGGCGGCAGCGGCTGTACCGACGGCGGCCGTGGCCTCATCGATGCACTCGGCGGGCTGCGAGCCGCCCGCGAAAGCCTGGACGGCATCCGGCTGATCGCCGCCACCGATGTCGAACACCCGCTGCTGGGGCCGATGGGAGCCGCCCGGATCTTCGGGCCGCAGAAGGGCGCCGACCCGGCCACCGTGGAGATCCTGGAGCAGAGGCTGACGGCCTGGGGGGCACGGCTGGACGGGCTGGCCGGTCAGCCGGTCAGCGCGCTGCCCGGTGCCGGTGCGGCCGGGGGACTGGGCGCGGCGCTGCTGGCCCTCGGTGCCCGCCGCGAGTCGGGTGCGGCGGTGATCGCCGAGCACACCGGGCTGGCTGCCGACATCGCCGCTGCCGACGTCATCGTCACCGGCGAAGGCCGTTTCGACGACCAGTCGCTGCACGGCAAAGTAGTCAGCGCGCTGGCCGCCGGTGCCCGTCCACGCGGCATTCCGGTGCTGGTGCTGGCCGGTCAGGTCACCCTCGACCCCGCGGTCCTGCGCGACGAGGGCATCGCGGCGGCATACGCGATTGCCGACTACGCCGGCTCGGTCCAGCTCGCCATGGACGACGCCGCCCGCCAGCTGACCGGGCTGGCCGAGCGCACCGCGGCCGAGCTGGGCACTGCGGGTAGCGCCTGAGTCGGGAATAGTGGCCGAACAAGGTACCGTTGACAAGGTGGGCCTAACCCCCACGGGAACCCCACGACAGACATCTGCATGAGGGAGACGTAATGACTCTTTCCGACGAGTCGACCACGACCACCACCGCCCATGGCGTGACGTTGACCGACACCGCGGCCGCCAAGGCCAAGTCCCTGCTCGACCAGGAGGGACGCGACGACCTCGCGCTGCGCATCGCCGTCCAGCCCGGTGGCTGCGCCGGACTGCGGTACAACCTGTTCTTCGATGACCGCGCCCTCGACGGTGACCTCACCGTGGGGTTCGGCGGTGTCAACCTGATTGTCGACCGGATGAGCGCCCCGTACGTGCAGGGCGCCACGATCGACTTCGTCGACACCATCGAGAAGCAGGGCTTCACCATCGACAACCCGAACGCCACCGGCTCCTGCGCCTGCGGCGATTCGTTCAACTGACGAACCGCTAGCGACGGCCGCCCTTCAGAACTGGGCGGCCGTTCGCAGTAGGTACGAGCACACCAGCAGCTGGTTGTCCTGGCGTAGCACCTGCGCGACACCCTGCTCCTCGTCGCGGCCGTTACGCGCGGCCGACGTCGGCGCCACCCTCATGGTGAACAGCACCTGTGCCTGATATGACGACGACAGCACGATCTTGTCGATCGAGATCACCTCGGCGCGGGCGAACTGCCGGCGGAACGCATCGCTGGCCAGCCGGGCCAGCGCTTGGTCGCCGCGGCGGTCCTTGACAGCATCGAACATGCCGCACAGGTTGTTTCGCGCGATCGTCTCGGTGTCACCGTCGGACAACGCCGTCAGGTAGTTCTGAATCGTCGACTTCGTCGCCGCGTCGGTGAACGCGCCCGTCGCGCCGCCGGGCCGCTCGGCTCGGATGGCCAGAACCGCCGCGACGAGAGCGCCGACGAGTACCAACGCCAGGGCGCTCAGCCACCACACCTTGCGGCCACGCGGCTTCGGGGCGGGATAGGACACCGGTGGCGGCAACATGCCGGGATAGCCGCCCGGATACGGGGTGCCCGGCGGTCGTCCGCCCGGCGGGCCGAACCGGTCGTCCGGATAGGGCTCGGAGTACGCGGGTTGACCGGGGAAGGGTTGACCCTCGGCGCCTGCCTGCGGAGGCGGCGGAAAGGGGTCAGCCATCGATATGTCTCCTGGGTCTGCGGAGGGGGATAGCGACCTACCGCCCACATCGGCGCCGATGCCGGGCCATATAGTCGGCTCTTGTAGGCAGGCTAGCGCACCGGTCGGGAAATGAACGGCCGCGTGACGCCGGTATGGTTGCCTAGATCAGCTATCAATTGAAGGGCGGACGCTTCGTGACCATCGCGGTGACCGGATCCATTGCCACCGACCACCTGATGCGGTTCCCCGGGCGGTTCTCCGAGCAGCTCCTCGCTGAGCACCTGCAGAAGGTCTCGCTGAGCTTCCTCGTCGACGACCTGGTGGTGCATCGTGGTGGCGTCGCCGGAAACATGGCGTATGCGATCGGCGTCCTCGGCGGCAACGCCGCCCTGGTCGGCGCGGCCGGGGTGGACTTCGCCGACTATCGCGCATGGCTGGAGTCGGCCGGGGTCGACTGCGCCGGCGTGCTGACCTCCCAGACCGCGCACACCGCGCGGTTCGTCTGCACCACCGACACCGAGATGGCCCAGATCGCCTCGTTCTACCCGGGGGCGATGTCGGAGTCGCGCAACATCAAGCTGGCAGACGTCGTCGCCTCGATCGGCACCCCGGAACTGGTGATCGTCGGTGCCAATGATCCCGAGGCGATGTTCCTGCACACCGACGAGTGCCGCACGCTCGGCCTGGCGTTCGCAGCGGACCCGTCCCAGCAGCTGGCCCGGCTCTCCGGCGCCGAGATCAAGCAGCTCATCGACGGCGCGACCTACCTGTTCACCAATGACTACGAGTGGGACCTGCTGCTGTCCAAGACCGGCTGGACCGACGCCGACGTGCTCAGCCAGATCGGCCTGCGGGTGACCACCCTGGGCGCCAAGGGCGTCGACCTGGTCAGCCCCGACGGCACCAGCATCCACGTCGACGTCGTCCCCGAGACGGCTCAGGTGGACCCGACCGGCGTCGGTGACGCCTTCCGTGCCGGCTTCCTCACCGCGCGCAGCGCGGGCCTGGGCCTTGAGCGCGCCGCCCAGCTCGGCTCGCTGGTGGCCGTGCTCGTGCTGGAGACCACGGGCACCCAGAACTGGACGTGGGACCCGGCAGTCGCCAAGACGCGGCTGGCCGACGCCTACGGCGCCGAGGCCGCCGAGGAGATCGCCTCGGCGCTGGGCTGACCCCGCCCGCTATAGCTGCACGGGGTAGTGCGGCTCGCTGATCGTCGGGGAGATGGTGTGCTCGACGAAGATCGCGTGCCACAGCATGAAGATCAGCACCGTCCACAGCCGGCGGCTGTGATCACTCTCGCCTGCGCGGTGCTGGTCGAGCATGGTGCGCACAGCCGCGATGTCGACCAGGTGCCCGGCCTGCGAGCTGTCGATCATCTGGTAGGCCCAGTCCATCAGTTCCCCTGAGCGCAGCCAGTGCCGGATCGGCACCGGGAAGCCCAGTTTGGCGCGGTTGAGCACATGGGCGGGCACGATCGGCTCCAGCGCCCGGCGCAGCGCGTACTTGGTGGTGGTCCGGGTGATCTTCTGGTCGTACGGCAGCCGCGAGGCCACCGCGAACACCTCGGGGTCCAGGAAGGGCACCCGCAACTCCAGCGAGTTGGCCATCGTCATCTTGTCCGCCTTGACCAGGATGTCGCCGCGCAGCCAGGTGAACAGGTCGATGTGCTGCATCCGGGCCACCGGATCCCAACCCGCAGACTGCGCGTAGATCGGCGCGGTGACGTCGGTGTGCGTCCAGGCCGGATCGAAGCCCGGCAACACGGCCCGCAGCTGCTCGTCGGAGAAGCTGCGCGCGTTGCCGTAGTAGCGCTCCTCGAGCGTCAGCGACCCGCGATGCAGCAGGCTCTTGCCCCGCACACCTTCGGGCAGCGGGCGAGACGCCCGGCCAAGCGACTTGCGCAAGGGACGGGGGAGATAGTCGAATCCCTTGAGGGACAGCGGTTCTCGATAAATCGTATAGCCGCCGAAGAGTTCGTCAGCGCCCTCGCCGGAGAGCACCACCTTGACGTGCTTTCGCGCCTCGCGCGCAATGAAATACAACGGCACCAGTGCCGGGTCTGCGACGGGTTCGTCGAGGTACCAGACGATTTCGGGCAGCGCGGCCACGAACTCCGCCTGGCTGACCACCTTGGCGATGTGCCGCGCGCCGATGGCCTCCGCGGAAGCCACCGCCACGTCGACCTCGGAGAAACCTTCGCGTTCGAAGCCGGTGGTGAAGGTGATCAACCGTGGGTTGTGCCGGATCGCCAGCGCGGCGATCGCGGTCGAGTCGATACCGCCGGACAGAAACGCCCCGACGGTGACGTCGGCGCGCATGTGCTTGGCCACCGAATCCTCGAGGACCGCGGTGATCTCGTCGTAGCGGGCCTGCTCGCTGCCCGTGGTGAAGGGCTTTGCGGCCAATCGCGGGACGAAGTAGCGGCTGATCTTGGGCGCCTCGCCGGGGGCGATCACCGCATAGCAGCCCGACTCCAGCCGGCGGATGCCGCGATTGAGGGTCTCGGGCTCGGGCACGTACTGCAGCACCGTGTAGTGCTGCACCGCACGCACGTCGATGCCGATGTCCACGCCCAGCGTCGGCGCGAGGTCCAGCAGGCACTTCTTCTCGCTGCCCACCGCGGTGCCGCCGGGTCCGGTCGCCATGAACAGCGGCTTGATGCCGAACGGATCGCGGGCACAGAACAGCACCTGCTCGCGGGTGTCCCACAGTGCGAAGGCGAACATCCCGCGCAGCCGGCCCAGTGCCTCGGTGCCCCAGAAGTGGTAGGCCGCCAGGATCGCCTCGCCGTCGCCGTCGGTGGCGAACACCGCGCCGTGCTGCTCGGCGAGTTCGGCGCGCAGCTCCAGGTAGTTGTAGATCTCGCCGTTGAACACCAGCACGTAGCGCTCGGGATCGTCCTGCGGACCCCACCGCAGCGGCTGATGCGAGTGGGCGATGTCGATGATCGAGAGCCGGTTGAAACCGAGGACGACCTGTTCATCGGCCCACGTCCCGGGCTCGTCGGGCCCGCGGTGGCGCATCAGGTGCGACGCGCCGGCCACCGCATCGACTGTCGCCGGCGTGATAGCGCTTGCCGGGGCTGAAACCAGGGCAAGCAGTCCGCACACGCGGCCAAGTATGCCGCACGGCCACGGCTGCTTCGAACGCACGGCATCGTCGGGGAAATGACGGAACACGACCGAATTGGAGGTGTGCCGGGCTTGCTGTTCGCGCGTGGTCTACGCTGCGTAGTATTCGATGCGCGGAAAAGTTCCCGCGATCCGAAAAATGCGGTTCATTAGGGCCACGAGCAGGACCTTGAAACAGGAGGCGCCACAGTGAAGACCCGCGGATCCCGGCTCCGTTCGGTGGCGCTGGCCGTCACCTTCGGTGTACTGGCGCTGACGCTCAGCGGGTGCAGCTGGCAGGAAGCCCTTGGCCTCGGATGGCCCAAGGGCATTACTCCGGAGGCGCATTCCATGCGTGATCTGTGGGTGGGCTCTGTCATCGCAGCCCTGGTCGTCGGTGTCATCGTGTGGGGCCTGACGTTCTGGACCATGGCGTTCCACCGCAAGCGCAAGGGCGATGAGTCGATGCCCCGCCAGTTCGGCTACAACATGCCGCTGGAGCTGGTGCTGACGGTCGTGCCGTTCCTGATCATCTCGGTGCTGTTCTACTTCACCGTCGTTGTGGAGGAGAAGGTGGTGCACCGGGAGGCCAATCCCGAGGTCGTCATCGACGTCACCGCCTTCCAGTGGAACTGGAAGTTCGGCTACCAGAAGATCGCCTTCACCGACGGCACCTTCAACTACGACGGCGCCGACCCGGCCCGCAAGGCCGCCATGGTGTCCAAGCCCGAGGGTCTGGACGCACACGGCGAGGAGCGCGTCGGCGCGGTCCGCGGCCTGAACCCCGAGGATCGCACCTACCTCAACTTCGACAAGGTCGAGACGCTGGGTACCAGCGACGAGATCCCGGTCCTGGTGGTTCCGGTCGGCAAGCGCATCGAGTTCCAGGTGGCCTCCGCCGACGTCATCCACTCGTTCTGGGTGCCGGAGTTCCTGTTCAAGCGTGACGTCTTCCCGAACCCGGAAGCCAACCACACGGAGAACAAGTTCCAGGTCAGCGAGATTCAGGAGACCGGGGCATTCGTCGGGCGCTGCGCCGAGATGTGCGGCACCTACCACTCGATGATGAACTTCGAGGTCCGCGTGGTGTCGGCCAACGACTTCAAGGCCTACATGGACGCCCGCATCGCCGGCAAGACCAACGCCGAGGCGTTGCAGGCCATCAACCAGTCACCGACAGCGACCACCACGCACCCCTTCGACACCCGTCGGGGCGAGCAGGTCATTCCGCAGGCGAGCAAGTAGGGGATCGCTCATGCATATCGAAGCCAGGCTGTTCGAAATCCTGACCGCGTTCTTCGTCCTCGCCGCCGTCGTGTACGGGGTACTCACCGCACTGTTCGGCAACGGTGGAATCGAGTGGGCGGGCACCACCGCGCTGGTGTTGACCGCCGGCCTGTCGCTGATCATCGGCACCTTCTTCCGGTTCGTGGCCCGTCGTCTCGACACCCGGCCCGAGGATTACGAAGACGCCGAAATCAGCGATGGCGCAGGGGAGTTGGGCTTCTTCTCCCCGCACAGCTGGTGGCCGATCCTGATCGCCCTGTCCTTCTCGACCGCTGCCGTCGGCGCTGCGCTGTGGCTGCCCTGGCTGATCGCGGCCGGCGTCGTCTTCGTGCTCGCCGCCGTGTCCGGCCTGGTCTTCGAGTACTACGTCGGGCCCGAGAAGCACTGACCATTTCGAAGGTCACAACACGGCGTCACTTGGCGCCCAACGGTGTGCTGCGACGCGCCCTGCCCGCCCGGTTGGGTAGGGTTCTGCCAGGGCAACGCGATCCGTCGGCATGCTGCGCGCCAGTCCTTGGCCCGCGTGCTGCGGTGATGTAGTCGAAAGAGGACAGGCGAGGATGAGCGGGCCGAATCCGCCACATGAGGAGCCGGGCGGTCAGCCCCCGGATCAACCGACCCAGGAGTACCGCGAGGACACCAGCGGCACCGGGTTTCATGCTTACTCTGCGCCCGAATCCGAGCAGTGGACCGCCGGCCCCTACGTCGCACCGGATCCCCGCCTCTACGACTACGACAACTACGACTCAGCGGCCGAAGTCGTCGAAGACGCCGAGCCGCCCAAATGGCCCTGGGTCGTCGGTGTCACTGCGATCATCGCTGCCATTGCCCTGGTGGTGTCGGTGTCGCTCCTGGTGACGAGCACCGACACCGACCAGCTGGCCACGCCTGCGACCACGACGACCGTCAGCCTTCCGCCGGTGCAGGACGAGATCACCACCACAGTCCCGCCGCCACCGCCGCCCCCGCCGCCGACGACCGAGGAACCGCCGCCGCCACCGCCGCCCACCGAGACGGTGACCGTGACGCCGGAGCCGCCACCACCCCCACCCCCGCCCGCTACGACGGAGGCACCACCGCCTGTGACCACGACCACCGCGGCACCGCCGCCCACGACCACCACGCCTGCCGGGCCGCGCCAGGTGACCTACAGCGTCACCGGGACGAAAGCGCCCGGCGACATCATCACGGTGACGTACGTCGACGCCTCGGGGCGTCGCCGCACCCAGCGCAACGTCTACATTCCGTGGTCGCTGACCGTCACACCCATCTCTCAATCCGATGTCGGCTCGGTGCAGGCCTCCAGCCTGTTCCTGGTCAGCAAGCTCAACTGCGCCATCACCACCAGTGACGGAACAGTGCTGTCGTCCAATCAGAACAACGCTGCACAGACAAGCTGCTGATGGCACGCGACACGGAACTCGCCGGAGCCGGGGCGACAGAGCATGACGGCCGATCGCCGCAGACGGTGGACCGCCTGCTGGTCGGGATATGCGGGGCGATCTGGCTGGTGCTGCTCGCGGTGACGGTCGTCGCGATCGTCGCGCTGGTGGATCTCAGCCGGGGGCACACCCTCGGCGGCGAGGGCAAGCAGACACCCTGGGTGCTCTACAGCGTCATCGTGGTCTCCGCGTTGATCATCGTCGGCGCGATCCCGCTGCTGCTGCGCGCCCGGCGAGCCGCGCTGACCGAACCGCCGGCACCGTCGCGGCCTGCCACACCGGCCGCACAGACCCCCGCTTCGGCCGCTGGGCGGCCCGTGGAGGCGCCGACGGAGAAGCTGAAGGTCTTCGGTGCGACCGTCGACCCGTACGAGCCGTATCAGCCGGCATTCGCGCAGTCGTCGACGTCGCGGGCCGACCTGTTGATCCCGCAGACCGAGCTGGACCGCCTGTGGCTGCGGGGCAGCGCGACCCTGCTGGGGGCGATCGGTCTGGCGTTGGGCGGGGTCGCGCTGGCGACCTACCTGCTCGCCGTGGACAGCACCACCGCAGCCTGGGTGGCACTGGGAGTGGCGGGCGTCGTCACGATCGCCATGCCGGCCATCCCGGTGTTCTATCTTCGCGAGCTGCGCGGCGCGCTCGACGAGTAACTGCGGCTCAGTGACCCTCGCCTGGATTCATCCCCGGTGATGATCGAGGCTGCCCGACGGGTCGGTCGCTGTGCTGCACCATCTTCGCGCAGACCACATCCTGCCGCGGCTGGCTGCGGCACTGCGCCCCGGTGGCGGGTGCGGTTTCGCGGCGTCAGTGACCATTCCCCGCTCGCAACCCGCCAGGTGGGGGAGCTGGCGCGCCAGGTGTTACCCGGCTCGACCGTTTGGCGGTTGTTGTTCTGGCGCTACCTGCTCGTCTGGCATAAGCCACCGGCGTAGCCCCGGGGCAGAAACGCCGAAACCCCGGGTCCGCAGGACCCGGGGTTTCGACTGTGGAACTAACTAGTGCTGGCCATTGCCGTTCGAGCTGTGGCCGTTCGAGCTGGGCTCGTCGTCCTGCCACTCGCGCAGCGCGGTCAGCGCCTTGTGTTCGGTCGCGTGTGCGGCCTCGTTGAGTGCGGCATCCTCGGAAGCCGGATCGGCTGTCAGGAAGCTGCCGCGACCCGGTGCGCCACCGGAGCCCAGCTTGTTCATCCGCTTCGGCAGGGCAGCGCCCTGGTACTCCAGCGGAATCGGGTGGCCGTGGTCGTCGACCGGTCCCAGCGGCTGGTGCAGCTCGATGTAGGCACCGTGCGGCAGCCGCTTGATGATGCCGGTCTCCACACCGTGCTCGAGCACGTCGCGGTCACTGCGCTGCAGGCCGACCGCCCAGCGGTAGGCGATGAAAAACACCAGCGGCGGCAGCACCAGCATGCCGATGCGGCCGATCCACGTCGTCGCGTTCAGCGAGATGTGGAACTTCAGCGCGATGATGTCGTTCATGCATGCGTAGGTCAGCAGTATGTAGAACGAGATCGCCATCGCGCCGACCGCGGTACGGACCGGTGCGTCACGCGGACGCTGCAGCAGGTTGTGGTGCGCGTTGTCCCCGGTGAACTTCTTCTCCAGGAACGGCCACACGATGAGCAGCATGAACACCAGACCCATGCCCAGCGCGATCCACACCGGCTGCGGGATGGTGTGGTTGCCGAAGTAGATCTCCCATGGCGGGAACAGACGGATCAGGCCGTCGGTCCACATCATGTAGAAGTCGGGCTGGCTACCGGCCGACACCTGCGAGGGCTTGTAGGGGCCGATCTGCCAGATCGGGTTGATCTGCAGCAGGCCACCCATCAGGCCCAGGATGCCGAGCACCATCGCGAAGAAGGCGCCCGACTTCACCGCGAACACCGGCATGACACGGACACCGACGACGTTCTTCTCGGTGCGGCCGGGGCCGGGGAACTGGGTGTGCTTCTGGAACCACACCAGCGCCAGGTGAACTCCGATGAGCGCCAGGATGATTCCCGGGATCAGCAGAATGTGCAGCGCGTAGATGCGGGGGATGAAGATGCTGCCGGGGAAGTCGCCGCCGAACAGCGCCCAGTGCATCCAGGTGCCGACGACCGGGATACCCATCGTGATACCCGAGAGGGCGGCGCGGACGCCGGTGCCCGACAGCAGGTCGTCGGGCAGCGAGTAGCCGAAGAAGCCCTCGAACATCGCCAGGATCAGCAGCAGCGAGCCGATGACCCAGTTGGCCTCGCGCGGGCGGCGGAACGCGCCGGTGAAGAAGATGCGGGCCAGGTGGACCATGATCGCCGCGGCGAACATCAGGGCAGCCCAGTGGTGGACCTGGCGGACGAACAGACCGCCGCGCACCTCGAAGCTGATGTCGAGGGCGGTCTCGTAGGCCCGCGACATCTGCACACCGCGCAGCGGCTGGTACACGCCGTTGTAGGTGACCTCGGCCATCGACGGGTCGAAGAACAGCGTGAGGTACACGCCGGTGAGCAGCAGGACGATGAAGCTGTACATGGCGACTTCACCCAGCAGGAACGACCAGTGCGTGGGGAAGACCTTGTTCAGCTGTCGCCGGACTGCGGCCGACGGGTGGTAGCGGGAGTCAACGGCGTCGCCCTGGGCGGCAAGGCGATCAGCGATCTTGGAACTCATGATGTGCGCTCCCAGAATGCGGGTCCGACAGGTTCGATGAAGTCGCCATTGGCGACCAGATAGCCGTCCTGATCAATGGTGATCGGCAACTGCGCCAGTGCCCGTGCGGCCGGGCCGAAGATCGGCCGGGCGAAATGCAGTGCGTCGAACTGGGATTGGTGGCACGGGCACAGGATGCGGTAGGTCTGCTGCTCGTAGAGCGAGGACGGGCAGCCCAGGTGCGAGCACACCTTGGTGTAGGCGAACAGGTCGCCGAAGTTGAAGCTCTCCTGGCCCTTGCGCTTGACCACGCGGGACATGTCGACCGGTTTGATGCGGATCAGCATCACCGGGTTGCGGACGCCCATTCCGATCTCGGCCAGCTTCTCGTGCGACTCAAAGGTGGTGCCGTCGCCGTCGGACTCCCGCCAGGGGAACACCGTCTCCATGCCGCCGGCGTCGAGGTCCTCGGGCCGCATCTTGACGAACGGGGACTCGCCCGGCAGGCCGGTGGCGCGGGCCAGGAAGATGGTCTCGCCCGTGAAGCGGGGGGTCCAACCGGAGGTCCACAGCACCGCCTTCTTGCCTTCGGCGGTGGGCACGACCGGCTTCCAGGGGTTCTTGATCAGGCCGCCGACGAAGGCCACCAGCGTGCCGACGCCGAACGCGCCGATGCCGATACCCAGTGACAGGCCAAGCACCTTGCGCCGCCGGATCGTCGAGCCCTCCAGGGCGTCGGTGAGGTTGGCCGCGACCGTCTTGCGGTCGAGCTCCGAGGAGGCACCGTCGTGGCGCTCCTGCACCGAGATCTCCTGCGGGATGAACCGCTTCTGGAAGAGCACCGCGCCGATACCGATCGCCAGGATCGACAGGCCGAAGGTCAGGCCGTACATCGGTGTGGCGAGGGTGTACAGGAAATTGCCCTTGGCGCCCGCCGGCTTGTACTCCCAGGGCCAGAACAGGAAGACCAGCAGCAGCGCCAGACCGGCCACGCCGCCGAGCAGCAACCAGAACGCCACCAGGCGTTCGGCGCGCTTCTCGGCGCGAGTGCCCTCGATCGGCCAGCGCGGCTCCTTGAGGATGGTCTCGACGCCGTCGATCCGGCCGCCAAGTTCGACCAGCTCCTCGCGTGACATCTCTGCCAGCTGCTCGTCAGTCGGCTTGTTCACGTCGCTCATGCCCTCGCCCCGATCCACAGCGCCACACCGATTGTGGCGACCATGCCGATGATCCAGATCGCCATGCCTTCCGGCGCAGGCCCGAACCCGCCGAGCCCGTAACCGCCGGGATTCGGTGTCTCACTGGCCATTCGGACGTAGGCGACGATGTCCTTCTTCTCCTCCGGCGACAGCTGACGCTCGGAGAACTTCGGCATGTTCTGCGGGCCGGTCAGCATCGCGGTGTAGATCTGGGCCGGAGTGGCCTGATCCAGCTCCGGTGCGTACTTCCCGGACGAGAGCGCACCGCCCCTGCCGGTGAAGTTGTGGCACGACGCGCAGTTGAGCCGGAACAGGTCGCCACCGCGGGCGACGTCCTGGCCCATCAGCGAGTGGTCGGCGATCTGACCGTTGGCGTCGCGGGGGACCAGTGGTCCGCCGCCGTTGGCCTGCACGTAGGCACCGAGCGCGTCGATCTGAGCCTCGTCGAAGATCGGCGCCTTGCGGGGGGCCTGCGCCTCGCCGCGCATCGCCGGCATCCGGCCGGTCGAGACCTGGAAGTAGACCGCCGCCTCGCCGACACCGACCAGGCTGGGCCCGCGCCCGTCGATGCCCTGGAGGTTGGCACCGTGGCAGGTGATGCAGGCCGTGTCGTAGAGCTGCTGACCGGTGCGCAGCAGCGCCGACTGTGATTCGTCGGCGACCGCGACCTGCGGGGTGGGGGTCAGCGTGGCGGCCAGCGCACCGGCGAAGCCGAGGCCGACCAGCAGAAGAACAGCGCCAGTCAGGCGGCGACGCAGTCGGCGGCGAGATTTGTCGCTCATGCCGGATCCGAACCGCCCCGTTGTCTTGAGCATCGAACCCCTTCTCATCAACGGATGAAGTAGATCGTCGCGAACAGGGCGATCCACACGATGTCAACGAAGTGCCAGTAGTAGGACACCACGATCGCCGCAGTCGCCTGCGCCGGCGTGAACTTGGCCATTCGGGTGCGCAGCAGCAGGAGCACGAAGGCCACCAGACCACCGACGACGTGCAGGCCGTGGAAGCCGGTTGCCAGGTAGAAGACGCTGCCGTAGGCGCTGCTCGGGATCGTGGTCCCGTGGGTGATCAGGTGGTAGTACTCGTAGGCCTGGCCGAGCACGAAGAAGGTGCCCATCGCCAGGGTGATCGTGTACCAGCGGCGCAGCCCGAACACGTCACCGCGTTCGGCCGCGAACACACCCATCTGGCAGGTGAATGATGACGCGATCAGCACCAGCGTCACCGGTACCGCCTGATACAAGTTCAGCTCGGTCGGTGGCGGCGGCCATACCCCGCCGGCCTGAGCACGGGCAGTGAAGTACATCGCGAACAGTCCAGCAAAGAACATCAACTCACTGGAAAGCCACACGATGGTGCCAACACTGACCATATTCGGCCGGTTCAGCGAATGTACGCGCGATGTGATCGCAGTTCCCGAAGTGCCAACAGCGCTCGTCACATCAAGAAGTATGACGCTTTGTAGTTGTCGAGGTACAGCCAGGGGCCGAATTGGTCATAACTGTCGTTGGTCGGCACTGTGAAGTTCCCGGGCGGCATGCGAATATCGGCGCGTGACCGAGTCCGTTTCGCACCCCCCGTCCGACCCCCCGATCTCGACATGGCCGCAGCTCCTGGGCCGGTTGACCGCCGAGACGGACCTCGAGCCGGGGGAGGCCGGCTGGGCCATGGACCAGATCATGACGGGAGCCGCGACACCGGCTCAGATCGCCGCCTTCGGCGTGTCGATGAAAATGAAGCGCCCGACGGCCGCCGAGGTGCGTGAGTTGGCCGACACGATGCTGCGATACGCCCAGCGGGTGCCGACCGATGTGATCGGCACCGACACCGTCGACATCGTGGGTACCGGCGGGGATCGCGCCAACACCGTCAACCTGTCGACGATGGCCTCGATCGTGGTGGCGGCCGCAGGCGTGCCGGTGGTCAAGCACGGTAACCGGGCGGCGTCGTCGAAGAGTGGTGGCGCCGACATGCTCGAGGCGCTCGGGCTGCGCATCGATCTGGGCCCCGAGGAGGTCGCCCGCAGCGTCGCCGAAGTCGGCATCGGGTTCTGCTTCGCGCCGGTCTTTCATCCCTCGCTGAAGTACGCCGGCCCGCCGCGTCGCGAGATCGGCGTCCCGACGGTGTTCAATCTGCTTGGGCCGCTGACCAATCCGGCGGGGCCGCGGGCGGGCCTGGTGGGCTGCGCGTTCGCCGACCTGGCCGAGATCATGGCCGGTGTGTTCGCCGCGCGCCGATGCAGCGTGCTGGTCGTACATGGCGACGACGGGCTCGACGAGCTGACCACCACGACGACGAGCACGATCTGGCGGGTGCAGGCCGGGACGATCGACAAGCTGACCTTCGATCCGCTGGGCTTCGGGTTCCCCCGGGCCAGGATCGAGGAGCTGGTCGGCGGGGACGCCGAGTTCAACGCCGCCGAGGCGCGCAACGTGCTCGCCGGCGCGACGGGCCCGGTCCGCGACGCGGTGATCCTCAACGCCGCGGGCGCGATGGTCGCGCATGCCGGGCTATCCAGCCACGCCGAATGGCTGCCGTCCTGGGAGGAGGGGCTGGGCCGGGCTGCCGAAGCGATCGACTCGGGGGCCGCCGAGCAGCTCCTGGCGCGTTGGGTGCGCTTCACGCAGGAGCTCTGAGTCCAGCCGCTGGGCCTGGTCGGCGGCCAGCCGCGCCGAGCGCGCTGCGTCGGACCAGGACGACCACGGCCCGGCTGAGCCGGCTGGTGAGGCGAAACCTGTTGTCGCGCTGACAATTCGGACACCGGGTGTGGCCAGCCAGCGGGCGATCAGCGCGGTCTCCTCGACCAGCGCGCCGCCCAGCGGTGCCGCCTGCGGCAGGACTGTCTGGGCGCAAGCCTGAAGGGCCTCGACGACCAGCATGGGCGGCACCCGGCGGGCAGCCACCCCGGCTGCGGCGAGTTGCCCGCGCCGGATGACCACCAGCTGCCAGCCGCCGGCGCCGTCGGGTGCGGCGGCCACCAGCTCCTCGACGGCGGCCAGGGCCCGCAGCCGCTGACCACGCCACAGGACGTCCACCGCGGCCGCGGTCTGGTCGCGCAGCCGTGCGGCGCTCTCGTAGCGGGCCTTGCCGGCCAGTTCCTCGACGCGGGCCACGGCGTCGGCCAGGGCGCTGTTGTCGAGCCCGTCGATGAGCGCAGCGGCCCGCTCCGGTGCCGGGCCGTAGTCCGCGGCGCCTGCCCCGCGCGGCGCGGGGCAGGGCGCGATCTCCCGTTCCGGGCAGGCCGGGCCGTGCTCGCCGGTGCGGCCGATCCGGGCCGTGCAGGTGCGCACGCCGGTGAAGCGTGCGACGAGTTCGGCGGTGTCGACGGCGTCGGCGCGGGACCGGAACGGGCCGATCGCCCGGTCGTGCCGCGGCTGCCGGACGACGGACATCCGCGGGAAGGCTTCGTCGGTCAGCACCACCCACCACCAGCGGTGCGGAAAGCGGGAGCGACGGTTGTAGGGCGGGGCGTGGGCGGCCAGCAGCCGTAACTCCCGCACGCCGGCCTCCAGCGGGTGCGCGCATTCGACGTGGTCGACCGCGGTGGCCAGCGCCACCATCTCCTTCATCCGGCCACGTGGGTCCGCGCCGTTGAAGTACTGGCCGACGCGGCGGCGCAGATCGGTGGACGTTCCGACGTAGAGCACCTCACCGGTAGGCCCCCGGAACAGGTACACCCCGGGCCGGTTCGGCAGCCGCGCTGCCAGCGACCGCTTGCTGCGCTGGGCGTTGGAGATGTTGGGCAGGTAGCCGCGCAGATCGGCATAGGTGTGGATGCCCTGGTTGCCGACGCGTTCGATCAGCGCGTGCAGGACGTCGACCGTGGCGCGCGCGTCGTCCAGCGCCCGGTGGGTGGGCTGGGTGGCCGCGCCGACCAGCTTGGCCAGCGTGGACAGCCGGACGCTGGGCGCCTCCTCCCTGGTCAGCACCCGGCGGGCCAGTCGCACGGTGCACAACACCGGCGGGCGCGGCCAGGTGATGCCGCACTGTTCGGCGGCCGATTTCAGGAACCCGATGTCGAAGCCGGCGTTGTGGGCGACGAGGACGGCCCCGCGGGCGAACTCCAGGAAGGCCGGCAGCACCGATCCGATGGTGGGTGCGTCGTGGACCATCGCGGTGGTGATGCCGGTGAGCTGAACGATCTGGGGCGGGATGGCCCGTTGCGGGTCGACCAGGGTGGCGAACTCGCCGAGCACCTCGCCGCCGCGGATCTTGACGGCGCCGATCTCGGTGATGGCGTCACGCGAGCCGTCTGCCGATGCGGTGGCCCGCCCCCCGGTGGTCTCGAGGTCGACGACCACGAACGTGGTGTCCCGCAGGGACACGTCGGCGGCCGGGTCGATGTCGGCGAAGCTCAGCTGCGCGTCGATCGAGGGGCCGTCCACAGCTGTCGACGTTATGCAGCGGCACCGACAGGTCAGCGCTGCCACACCGGGACGGCCACGAACTCCGCCCGTTCTTGTCGGTGCCCCCGGTTAGCGTGCGGCCAAGCCAATGAGAGGAGACCCGCTATGGGTACGGAGCCAGGTGATCCGGTGGTCATCGACTGCGAGGACTGTGCGGTTCGCGGCCCGGGCTGCCGGGATTGCGTCGTGAGTGTTTTGCTGGGTGTCCCCGAGACGTTGCTCGACGACGAACGGGCAGCGCTCGAGGTGCTCGCCGACGCGGGGATGGCGCCCCGCCTGCGGCTGGTCCCCATCCATCGCCACGGGGGTTCGGGCCTGGCCAGCTGAACGCCTGGTACGTTGGCCGTCAGGTTGTGACTTGTGTGGCGGGCGTGACTAGCCATTCTGTTAAATCTTGATCTCGCGTTGGACAATGCCGATGCCATTTCGTAACCTGTTCGAGACCTAAGGCAGATCGACGCAGAAAGCGTCGGCCGCACTTAAAAGGATGCGTAATCTTGAGGTTTGATCGCAGCTCCCTGACGAAAAGCGTTCTTCGGCGCCATGTAGTCGGTGGGATCGCGGGCCTCCTGTTCGCCTCGGCCGTTATCACCGGCACTGTGCACGCAGACCCCGCTGAAGACGGGGTGGCAAAGCTCAATGAGCTGTCCCGGCAGGCCGAGCAGCTCACCGAATCCATGCATTCCGCTCAGCTTGATCTTGACAAGAAGCTGCAAGTCCAGGCTGCCGCCGAGAAGCAGCATGTTGACGACCTGGCCGCCGTCGATACCGCCAAGACGCAGCTGGCTACCTATCAGGTGTCGGTCGACAAGTTTGCTGCGGCCATGTACATGGGCGGCCGGATGGACGGGTTCAACGCCATCCTGACCGCCGAGTCACCGCAGGGCCTGATCGACAAGATGGCCGTCCAGAAGGTCATGTCCACCGAGATGACCGCGCAGATGCAGAGCTACCGGCGGCTGTCCGACGAGACTGTCAAGGCCGAGGCGGCTTCTGCCAAGTCGGCGGCCGACGCCAAGACCGCCGCCGAACAGGCCGCCGCGGTCCGCGCTGACCTGCAGCGCAAGCAGTCGCAGTTGCAGGTGCAGATCGCCATCGTCAAGTCTCGCTACCAGACGTTGACACCGGATCAGCGGACCGCGCTGGCCGCACCCGGCCCCGTCCCGCCGCCGGAGATTCTGGCCGCGCCCGCTCCCGAGGCGCTGCCGCCGATCGACGCGCCGCCGCCACCCCCGGAGGCCGCCGAGGTCATCCCGATGGCTGCCGTGCCGTCGCCCGGTGAAGGTTCCGGAGAAGGTTCAATCGCCGTGCAGGCTGCCCTGACCCGAATCGGGGACCCCTACGTCTGGGGCGGCTCCGGTCCGAACCAGTTCGACTGCTCCGGCCTGGTGATGTGGGCCTTCCAGCAGGCCGGCATCTTCCTGCCCCATTCCAGCCAGGCGCTGGCCGCCGGCGGTCAGCCGGTGTCGATGGACCAGATGCAGCCCGGCGACGTCGTGAACTACTACTCCGACGCATCGCACTCGGCGATCTACATCGGCGACGGGATGATGGTTCACGCGTCGACATTCGGCGTACCGGTGCGCGTTGCCCCGGTGAACAACGCACCGATCTACAACATCCGCCGGTACTGACCAGCCGATCCGCCCGCACCTGGCTGCCGGTCACCCTCGCGGTGGTCGTCGCGACCGCCGCCGTGGTGGCAGCCTTCCTGTTCGCCGCTCCCGCCCATCGCGACCCCGCCCCGAGCGTCACTTCGGCGGCTCCGGCCACGCCCGCCCCGCTCGTCGTCGGCGACAACCGCACGGTGCGCCTGATCAGCCTCGGCGCAGGCGCTACCGACGCCCTGCTCACCCGTGTCGCGGCGGATATCGATGAGGCAGTCCGCGCCGTCGAGTCTTTCTGGGGCACCGACTGGGAGCACGAGATCGTCGTCATCGCCACCGGCTCCGACGCCCAGTTCATCGCCGAGGCGGGCCTGGATCCGCGCAGGCAGTGGTCGGACATCGCCGCCGTGTCGGTGGCCGACAGCGTCGACCTCCAGCACCGTCGCGCCACCGGACAGCGGATCGTCTTCTCGCCGGGCGCAGCGGCCATGAGCGAGGCGTCGCTGCGGATCGTGCTCACCCACGAGCTGTTTCACCTCGCCGCCCGCACCGACACCGCGCTGGACGCACCGCGCTGGCTTGTCGAGGGGGTGGCCGATTTCGTCGCCCGCCCCGCCACGCCGCTGCCGGCCGGCGCCGCCGCCGACACCGCGTTGCCGACCGACGCCGCGCTCGACGCCGCCGGACCGGCCCGGGCCATGGGATACGACCGCGCCTGGTGGTTCGCCCGGTTCGTTGCCGACAGCTATGGCGTCGACGGGCTGCGCAGGCTCTACACCGAGGCCTGCGGGCCTGGCCACCCGGACTTTCCCACTGCGGTGCGCCGCGCACTCGACACGGACATCGCCGGCCTGAGTGCGCGCTGGGCGCAGTGGCTGACCCGATAGCGTGTGAAGCGATGACGCGAGTCCTGCTGGTCACCAATGACTTTCCGCCGCGCCCCGGCGGCATCCAGTCCTACCTCGAGCAGTTCGTCGGCCGGCTGGCCGCTACCGGTGAACACCAGCTGACGGTGTATGCCCCGCGGTGGAAGGGCTGCGAGGACTACGACGCCGCAGCCGGTTACCGGGTGGTGCGGCATCCCGGCACGCTGATGCTGCCGGAGCCGGCTGTCGACCGCCGGATGCGCGCCCTGATCGCCGAGCACGACATTGAGACGGTGTGGTTCGGTGCGGCGGCCCCGTTGGCCCTGCTGGCCAACCGTGCGCGCCGCGCCGGGGCCAGCTGGGTGGTGGCCAGCACCCACGGTCACGAGGTGGGCTGGTCCATGCTGCCGGGTGCCCGCTCGGCCCTGCGCCGCATCGGCGACACCACCGACGTGGTCACGTTCGTCAGCGACTACACCAGGGGCAGGTTCGCCTCGGCGTTCGGGCCCAAGGTCAATCTCCAGCACCTCCCGTCCGGCGTGGACACTGACCGGTTCCGTCCGGATCCCGCTGCGCGCGAGGAACTGCGTGCGCGCTACCGGCTGGGTGGACGCCCCACCGTCGTCTGCGTGTCCCGGCTGGTCCCGCGCAAGGGGCAGGACATGCTCATCCGGGCGCTGCCGGAGATCCGGCGTCGCGTCGAGGGCGCCGCGCTGGTGATCGTCGGGGGCGGTCCACACGCTGATCAGCTGCGCCGGCTGGCCCGCGACGGCGGTGTCGGCGAGCACGTGGTGTTCACCGGCGGCGTACCCAGTGCCGAGCTGCCGGCCCACTACGCGATGGCCGATGTCTTCGCGATGCCTTGTCGCACAAGGGGTTACGGACTCGACGTCGAAGGGCTGGGGATCGTGTTCCTGGAAGCCTCGGCAACCGGGGTGCCGGTGGTCGCGGGCCGGTCCGGCGGCGCGCCGGAGACCGTTCGCGACGGCGAGACCGGGCGTGTGGTCGACGGACGTTCACTAGCCGAGATCGTCGACGCTGTCAGTGCCGTGCTGGCCGACCCGGCGCTGGCCGCGCGGATGGGGGAGGCCGGGCGCCGATGGGTCGCCCAGGACTGGTCGTGGGCCGCTCGGACCGCCAGACTCGCCGAACTTCTGTGTCCGCCCGCTCCGCTCGTGTGACCATGAGCCGATGTACACCCCGCCACTGTTCAGGGCGCTGGCCGCCGTGGTGCTGGCGGCCGCGACCCTGGTGACCGCCGTCCCGGCGGCGGCCGACGACGGCTGCCCCGACGTCGAGGTCATCTTCGCCCGCGGCACCGGCGAACCGCCCGGACCCGGGCGGGTGGGTCAGGCCTTCGCCGATGCCCTGGCCCCGCAACTCGGGGGCCGCTCGCTGGGCGTCTACGGCGTCAACTACCCGGCGAGCCTGAATTTCCTGGCCGCGGCGGCAGGCGCCGACGACGCGGCGGCGCGCATCGCCGACATGGGCCTGCGGTGCCCGCAGACCAGGCTGGTACTCGGCGGCTTCTCCCAGGGAGCGGCCGCGGTGTCGATGCTGGCCGGGGTGCCGCCGGTCGGCGACCGCATCGGCAGCATCGGGTCGGCCGCCCCGCTGCCGCCCGATGCGGCCGGCCGCGTCGCCGCGGTCGCGGTGTTCGGCAACCCGGGCGCCCGCTTCGGCGCTCCACTGAGCAGCACCGGTGCATTCGCGGGCCGCGCCATCGACGTGTGTGTGCCGGGTGACCCGATCTGCTCCAACGGCCGCGAACGTGCCGCGCACAGCGCCTACGAACTGCCGCCCTACCCGCAGCAGGCAGCCAACTTCGTCGCCGGGCTGATCTAGCGGCTCAGCGGATTCTTGGCTTGGGTGGCTACCCTCGCCCCGTGTTAGTCAGCCAGGTCGACGTTCGGCGTTGCCGTCCCCGGACCGACTCGCTGACCGGACTGCGCGCGGTGGCGGCGCTGCTGGTGGTGGGCACGCACGCGGCCTTCGCGACCGGCACGCTGTCGCACGGCTACGTCGGCGCCATGGCGGCGCGCCTGGAGATCGGGGTCGCGATCTTCTTCGCGCTGTCCGGATTCCTTCTGTTCGGCCCGTGGGTCACGGCGGCCGCCACCAGCGCACCGGCTCCGGCGGCGGCCGACTATGCGCGCCGGCGAATGCGTCGCATCATGCCGGCCTACGTCGTGACCGTATTGCTGGCCTACGCCGTGTATTCGGTCTTCTCCGCCGGGCCCAACCCCGGACAGAGCTGGGCCGGCCTGGCCCGCCATCTCACGCTGACCCAGATCTACACCGACAACTATCTGCTGACCTACCTGCACCGCGGCCTGTCCCAGACCTGGAGTCTCGCTGTCGAGGTGAGCTTCTATGCGCTGCTGCCGGCCATCGCGTGGGTGCTGACCACCGTCCTGTGCGCTGACCGGTGGCGCCCGGCGCGCCTGCTGACGGGTCTGGCCGGGCTGGCCTCGATCAGCCTGGTGTGGCAGCTCGTGGTGAGCGGCACCGACTGGCTGCCCAACTCCGCAGGCATGTGGTTGCCCGCCCATCTCGCGGCCTTCGCAGGCGGCATGGCGCTGGCCGTCCTGGCCGAGATGGGAGTCCGTTGTCCGGCGCGGATCGCGCTACCCGTCGCGCTGTGCGGTTTCCTCGTGGTGTGCACGCCACTGGCCGGGTCGATCACCATGGGACCGGTACAGATCTGGGAGCCGCTGACCAAGACCGCTCTCTACGCCGTGGTGGCGGCGTTGGCCGTGGCGCCACTGGCATTGGGCGACCGCGGACTGGTCCACCGCCTGCTCGCCAGCAAGCCGATGGTCTGGCTGGGTGAGATCTCCTACGAGATCTTCCTTCTCCACGTGCTGGTGATGGCCCTCGTGCTCGCCGAGGTGCTGCGCTGGCCACTGTTCACCGGCTCGATGACCGGGTTGCTCGCTGCCACGCTCGTGCTCACGATTCCGCTGGCGTGGCTGTTACGCCGGCTGACGGCCCGCGCCTACTTGGCGTAGATCGCGTCGATCTCGTCGGCGAACTTCTCGGCGACGACGTTGCGCTTGACCTTCAGGGTCGGGGTGAGCTCGCCGGTGAGCACCGTGAAGTCGCACGGCAGAATCCGGAACTTGCGGATCGACTCGGCATGGGACACATGCTGATTGGCGTCCTTGATGGCCAGTTCGATCTCGCCCAGCAGGTCCGGGTCCTCGCGGAGGTCTCCCACCGACGCCTCGGCGGACTTGCCGTGGTGCTGCTTCCAGACGTCGAAGGCTTCCGGGTCGATGGCGATCAGCGCACCGATGAACGGCTGCTTGTCCCCGACGGCCATCGCCTGGCTGATCAGGGGATGCGCCCGCAGCGCGTCCTCGAGCACCGCGGGTGCGACGTTCTTGCCGCCTGCGGTGACGATGATCTCCTTCTTGCGGCCGGTGATCGACAGAAATCCCTCGGAGTCGATGCTGGCCAGATCGCCGGTGTGGAACCACCCGTCGACGATCGCCTCTCCGGTGGCCTTCTCGTTGCGCCAGTACCCGCTGAACACCACGCCGCCCTTGACCAGCAACTCACCGTCGCCGGCGATCGTCATGCTGTTGCCCGGCACCAGCTTTCCGACGGAGCCGACCTTGAGTTCACCGATGCGGTTCACCGTGATCGCGGCGCTGGTCTCGGTCAGCCCGTAGCCCTCGTAGATCGACAGCCCCACGCCCCGGTAGAAGTGACCGAGCCGCTTGCCCAGCGGCGCGCCGCCGGAGATCGCCGCGTGGCAGTCACCGCCGAGGGCGGCGCGCAGCTTGCCGTAGACCAGCCGGTCGAACACCGCGTGCCCGGCTTTGAGCACCAGGTTGGGCCCGCCGGATCCTTTCCCCGAGTCGCTTCGCTCCTGCCCGCCGGCCTCCAGCGCTTCGCTGTACGCGATCGCGGTCTTGACCGCCAGGTCGAAGATCCGGCCCTTCCCGCTGTCGCGGGCATTCAATTCCGCTGTGTTGTAGACCTTTTCGAAGACCCGCGGCACCGATACCACGATGGTGGGCTTGAAGACCTGCAGCATCGGAACCAGGTTCTTGATGTCGCTGGTGTAGCCCAGCGTGACCTTGTTGGCGAACGCGGTCATCGACAGCGCGCGGGCCAGCACGTGCGCCAGCGGCAGGAACACCAGCAGCCGTTCGTGCTGTCGCAGCAGGGTTGGGAAACACGTTGCGGCGCCACGTGTCTCGTGCAACAGGTTGGAGTGCGTCAACTGCACGCCCTTGGGCCTGCCGGTGGTGCCCGAGGTGTAGATCAGCGTGGCCGGATCTTCCGAGCGCAGACCGTCGAGCCGGCGGCTGAGTTCGGCGCCGTCCACCGTGGCGGCGGCCTCGGCGAGCTCGTCGAGCGCCTCGACCCGCAGCGACGTGCGCAGCGCGGGCAGCTCGCCGCGCAACTCGGCGACCATCTGCGTATGCCCGTCGGTCTCGGTGAACACCGCCACGGCGCCGGAGTCCTCCAGCACCCACCGCACCTGCTCGGCCGAGGAGGTCTCGTAGATCGGCACGGTGACGCCGCCGACGGACAGGATCGCGTAGTCCAGGATCACCCACTCGTAGCGGGTCCCGGACAGGATCGCCACCCGGTCGCCGGCCTGCACGCCTGACGCGATCAATCCCAGCGCCGCCGAGCGGATCTGGGCGGCCACCTCGGCACACGTCACGTCGGTCCAGGCGCCGTCGACCAGGCGCTGCAGGATCACATAGTCCGGATCGTCGCGCTCGTGTTCGTAGACCGAGCTGACGACGTTGTCGTTCTCGCCGATGGTGAACGGCGCCGGAACGCTGTACTCACGCACATGAACCCCTTGTGGAATCGCGCTTGGATTCCGTCCAGCCTAGTCAACCGCGCGGCTCGGCTGTGACGGCCTTCACCGGCCGGGCCGCGATCGGCTGGACATGCCGATATGTGAAGCTTGTGGCATGCACAGCATCCAGATCGCCGACGAGACCTTCGTCGCCGCGGATCCGGCCGCCGTCGGCCGCGCGGTGTCCGATCCGGCGGGATGGCGGAGATGGTGGCCGGACCTGCGCCTGGAGGTCGTCGAGGACCGCGCCGACAAAGGGGTGCGCTGGACGGTCGCAGGGCCGCTGACCGGCACCATGGAGATCTGGCTGGAACCCGTGCTCGACGGTGTTCTGCTGCACTACTTCCTGCACGCCGAGCCGACCGGTGCGGCGGCCTGGCAGCTGGCGAAGATGAACCTGCCCAAGCTGACCCACCAGCGCCG
The DNA here is from genome assembly GCF_036023875.1 of Mycobacterium sp. NBC_00419. NCBI lineage: Bacteria > Bacillati > Actinomycetota > Actinomycetes > Mycobacteriales > Mycobacteriaceae > Mycobacterium > Mycobacterium sp. NBC_00419. Next base: position 592,220 of record NZ_CP107931.1, on the reverse strand, counting down.
GGTGGCCGGCAAGCGGATGGCCTTCGAGGTCAAAGCCGCGCTGGAGGCGGCCCGTCCGGTGGGGGTCGCCCCCCAGCGGTGATATGAGGTCACACCGCGGGCCGGGAGGGTACCGTTTGTGGCCAAGGAGGCAAGGCATCAGTGGCTGACAAAACGTCGCAAACCATCTACATCGATGCGGATCCACGCACCGTGATGGACGTGATCGCCGACATCGGTTCCTATCCGCAGTGGGTGTCGGAGTACAAGGAGACCGAGGTTCTCGAGTCCGACGAACAGGGTTTCCCGCTGACGGCACGGCTGCATCTCGACGCCGCGGTGCTGCGGGACACCATGGTGCTGTCCTACGTGTGGCCGCCCGAGCGCACATCGGTGCGCTGGTCGCTGGTATCCAGCTCGCTGCTCAAGGCGCTCGACGGTGCATATATCCTGGCGCCCAACGGTTCTGGGACCGACGTCACCTATGAGCTCTCGGTGGACCTGATGATCCCGATGATCGGGCTGCTCAAACGCAAGGCCGAACGCAGGCTGACCGACACCGCGCTGAAGGACCTGAAGAAGTGGGTCGAGGGCTGAGTGAAGCCCGATGACCCTCCCGCCGCCGATGCGGGCTCCGCAGCCCGGGCCCGGATCAGCTTCTTCGTCGGCAAAGGGGGAGTAGGCAAGTCCACGCTGGCCTGCGCGACCGCGGTGCGGGCCGCCCTGGCGGGCGACCGGGTGCTGGTGGTGTCCACCGACCAGGCGCATTCCCTCGGTGACGTGCTGGGCGTGCCGGTCCCGCCGACCGGCGACCGGGAGCCGGTGCGGATCCTCACTGAGCAGGAACTGGGTGCGGGCGGCGCGGGCCACCTCGACGCACTGGCGCTGGACACGCTGTCTCTGCTGGAGGCGCGGTGGCGCACCGTCGCCCCGGTGCTGGCCGGGCGGTTCCCCGAGTCTGATCTCAAAGATCTTGCACCCGAAGAGCTTTCGACATTCCCCGGAGTGCAGGAGGTACTGGGCCTTGCCGAGGTTTCCGCACTGGCCGCCGGCGGGAAGTGGGACTACGTGGTGGTGGACTGTGCATCGACGGCCGATGCGATGCGGATGTTGACGCTGCCCGCCGCGTTCGCCATGTACGTCGAGCGGGCCTGGCCGCGTCACCGCAGGCTGAGTTCGGCTGCCGAGGACATCAGGGGTGCGGCCACCGTCGCCGTGGTCGAGTCGATCGCGGGCGGCATGGAAGCGCTGTCGGCACTGCTCACCGACGGCGAGCGGGTCAGCGCCCACTTGGTGCTCACCGCCGAGCGGGTGGTCGCGGCCGAAGCCGTGCGCACCCTGGGCTCGCTGGCCCTGATGGGGGTGCGGGTCGCCGAGCTGATCGTCAACCAGGTTCTGGTCCAGGACGATTCGTACGAGTACCGCAACCTGCCCGATCACCCCGCCTTCGACTGGTATGCCGAGCGGATCTCCGAGCAACGGGTCGTCCTCGACGAACTGAGCACCGCGACCGGTGACGTCGCGCTGATCCTGGCCCCGCATCTGGCCGGCGAGCCGATCGGGCCCAAGGCACTCGGCCAGCTGCTGGACAGTGTGCGGCGCCGGGACGGCTCGCCGCCGCCCGGGCCGCTGCGGCCCGTCGTCGACCGGGAGTCTGGCTCCGGCCTCGATGCGGTCTATCGCATGCGGCTAGAGTTGCCGCAGGTCGACTCCGGCACGCTGACGCTGGGACGAGTCGACGACGACCTGATCATCGGCGTAGCCGGGATGCGACGCCGGGTTCGGCTCGCATCGGTTCTGCGCCGATGCACCGTGACCGATGCGGCACTGCGCGGCAATGAGCTGACAGTGCGCTTTCGACCCAATCCGGAGGTGTGGCCGGCGTGAGTGGCACCAGCCACCCCGACATCGGGCCCGAGTTGCGCGCCCTGGCTCAGGCGATCCTGGACCGCCTGGACCCGGCGGTGCGTGCCGCGGCGGCGATGGCCGCCAACCCGGACAACGGCCCGGCCAAGTGCCAGCAGGTGTGGTGCCCGGTGTGTGCCCTGGCGGCACTGGTCAACGGTGAGCAGCACCCGCTGCTGACGGTGATCGCCGAGCACAGCGTGACGCTCATGACGGTGATCCGGTCGATGGCCGGGGATGCGGGTGCGTCCTTCGGTCCGGACGGACCCGCGGCCACCGAGGGCGAGGTGCCCGACCCGTCGGAGTCCCCGCGCAGCCGCTACCAACACATCCCGGTCACCGTGGAGGACTTCCCCGGGCCGGCGTCTGAAGATCCGGTGTGAACCGGAACCGACCTGTGGTCGGTGCCCCGGCACCTGGGTAGAGTTAGCGCAAAGCGCGCGCCCGATTGGGAGGCTCCATGTGGTATTGGCTGTTCAAGTACATCTTCATGGGACCGTTGCTGTCTTTGCTCGGTAGGCCGAAAGTCGAAGGGCTGGAATATGTTCCAGACAACGGCCCGGCCATTCTGGCCAGCAACCACCTCGCGGTCGCGGACAGCTTCTACCTCCCGCTCGTGGTCCGCAGGCGGATCACCTTCCTGGCCAAGCAGGAGTACTTCACCGGCACCGGACTCAAAGGCTGGTTCAACCGGTGGTTCTACACCGTGGCCGGCCAGGTCCCGATCGACCGCACCGACGCCGACGCCGCGCAGGCCGCATTGGACACCGCCCAGCGTCTGCTCAACCAGGACAAGCTGCTGGGTATGTACCCCGAAGGCACCCGCTCGCCGGACGGCCGGCTCTACAAGGGAAAGACCGGCCTGGCCCGGCTGGCCCTGGAGACCGGGGTTCCGGTGATTCCGGTCGCGATGATCGGAACCGACGTCGTCAACCCGCCCGGATCCAAGATGTGGCGCTTCGGCCGGGTGACGGTCAAGTTCGGCAAGCCGATGGACTTCTCCCGGTTCGACGGCCTGGCCGGCAACCGGTTCATCGAGCGGGCGGTCATCGACGAGGTGATCTACGAGCTGATGAAACTCTCCGGCCAGGAGTACGTCGACATCTACGCCGCGTCGGTCAAGGAGGGGCAGGCCGACCCTAAGCCGGCCGCACCAGGTCAGCCACCGGCGCGGTTCCCGGAGACCGCCGCGGGCTAGCCGTCGGCGTGCGCACCGTCAGGCCGGCGACCACGAGCACCGCCAGCGCCCACCACACGTAGGACATCCCCAACAGCTGCCGCCACCACGAGGCGGTCTCCTCGTGATGCTTGGGCAGCAACTCCAGCGGGATCCACACCATCAGCGCCACCCCTACCGCGCTCACCACGGCGAGCGCGATGTTGCGCCGCCGATAGGCCAGCACCGACGTGACGACGATCGTCGGCAGCGCCCACACCCAGTGATGTGACCACGACACCGGCGAGACCATCAGGCCGAACAGCGCCACGCAGATCAGCGCCAGCGCCGGCTCTCCGGCGGGGGCGACGCGCCGCACCGCCCAGACCGTCAGCCCCAGCACCGCGAAGCAGGCCGCGACCCACAGCAGCAGGTGGGTGGTGTGGCTCAGGCTGAGCCGCGCCAGCGAGCCCGCGATGTTCTGGTTGGTGTTCAGCGCGGCGCTGCCGATGCGGTCGGTGTGGCGCACCGTCGTCGTCCAGTACTCGACGGAGTCGCGCCAGGCGAACGCGAAGCCCACCGCAGTGGCGGCGAGGAACGAGGCGAAGGCCGTCACGGTGGCGCGGACGTCGCGGCGCAGCACGAAGTACAGCAGGAACACCGCAGGCGTGAGTTTGAACGCGATGGCGATCCCGAGCAGCAGTCCCCGCGGCCACGGCGTGCGCCGTGGCACGCAGTCCGCGATCACCAGCGTCATCAGGACGACGTTGATCTGGCCGAAGGCGAAGTTGGCGGCGATGGGCTCGAGGTAGACCACCGAGAGCGCCACGATGCCCGCCGCCAGCCAGCAGCGCCGCAGCCAGGCCGGCTCGCCGGTCAGCGTCGAGTGCTGCCACACGTCCAGGCGGGTCAGCACGATCCAGATCGACACCAGCAGCAGCACCAGGGTGATCACCGTGATCGCGATACTGGCGGCATCGAGTCCCAGCCAGGCGAACGGACTGAACAGGATCGCCGCCAGCGGCGGATAAGTGAACGGCAGGTCGAGGCCGATGCGGGTGGCGAACGTCGCGTCGCCGGCGTAGAGCGGGCGTCCGTCCAGCCAGGCCTGCGCGCCCATCCGGTAGACGTCGATGTCGATGCGGTAGGGGATGTGCCCGAGCAGCAGCCACCCCGCGTAGACCAGCAGTGCCAGGATCGCCAGCTGGGCCATCCGCCAGCCGACGGTCAGCCAGGACCGGGCCCTGGGTGATAGCGGGCCGCGCCCGAACACACTGCCCGTCTCGAGCGGCTGCCGCGTACTCATGTCGCAGACAGACTATCGGGGCGCGCTGGGTGAGGCGCATATCCCCGGCCTGGCCAGCACTGCGCGTTTTCTTGGGTAAGTTCTCTGCTCGTGCCCCTCACCGTGCACTTCGACGTGGTCGCCCCAGGGCGGATTCCGCTGATGTGGTGCCTCATCGCGTTCATCGTCACGTTCTTCGTGACCAGGACGATCGTGCGCTACATCCGCAGCAACGCCGGCAAGACCGGCCCGCGCAAGTGGTGGCAGCCGCGCAACATCTCTGGCAAGGGCGGGTTGCACATCCACCACGTCGTCATCGGGATCGTGCTGGTGATGATCTCCGGGGTGACCATGGTTACGCTCGCGGTCGACGGTGGGATCGGCGAATTCACTGCCGCCGCAATCGTTTTCGGAATCGGTGCCGCCCTGGTGCTCGACGAGTTCGCGCTGATCCTGCACCTGGAGGACGTGTACTGGTCCGAGGACGGCCGAGCCTCCGTCGATGCGGTGTTCGCCGCCGTCGCAGTGACCGGGTTGCTCATCCTCGGGTTCAACCCACTGTCGTTCTTCGACGTCGGCATCTGGCGCGACGACGACTCGGTGGTGGCCCGAGCCACGGTGGTCGGGATGGCCGTGATGACCCTGGCGCTGGCGGTGATCGTGCTGCTCAAGGGGAAGGTGTGGACCGGTCTGATCGGCATGTTCATCACCCCGTTGCTGTTCGTCGGCGCGATCAGGTTGTCGCGTCCGCACGCGCCCTGGGCCCGCTGGCACTACCAGGACAAACCGAAGAAAATGCACAAGGCGCTGGAGCGGGAGCGCTATCTGCGCCGCCCGGTCGTGCAGGCCAAGCTGTGGCTGCAGCACATCATCGCCGGTGAGCCCAGCTTCCCGGCTGATTCCGAGGTGGACGCCGAACTGGATCGCGAGATCCACGCCGCGCCCGCCCCCCAGCAGGTTGCCGCGGGATAGGGTGCGGCCAGTGCGGTACTTCTACGACACCGAATTCATCGACAACGGGCGCATCATCGACCTGATCTCGATCGGGGTGGTCGCCGAGGACGGTCGTGAGTACTACGCGATCTCCACCGAGTTCGACCCCGAATCGGCAGGTAAGTGGGTCCGCAATAACGTGCTGCCCAAGCTTCCGTCGCCGTCCTCGCAGCTGTGGCAATCCCGCAGGCAGATCAGGGAGGGGCTGGAGAGCTTCTTCGACATCGACGGGGACGAGCCGATCGAACTGTGGGCGTGGGTGGCGGCCTACGACCACGTCGCGCTGTGCCAGCTGTGGGGCCCCATGACGAGCCTGCCGCCGCAGGTTCCGCGCTTCACCCGCGAGCTGCGCCAGTTCTGGGAGGAACGCGGCTGCCCCCGGATGCCCCCGCGGCCGCACGACACCCACGATGCGCTCGTCGACGCCCGTCACAACATGCGGCGCTATGTGCTGATGACCACCGGCATCGACCTCGGCGTGGTCCCCACCGACACCCCTATCCGCAGGTAGCCCTACCCGGCGGGTGGTCAATGCGGTTATTTCGCCCGGTTACCATGGACGGGTGAACTGGACCGTTGACGTACCGATCGAGCAGCTGCCGTCGCTGCCGCCGCTGCCCGCGGACCTGCGGGCGCGCCTGGACGCCGCGCTGACCAAGCCGGCCGCCCAGCAGCCCAGCTGGGACGCCGATGCGGCCAAGGCGATGCGGACAGTGCTGGAGAGCGTCCCGCCGGTGACCGTGCCCTCGGAGATCGAGAAGCTGTCGGCCCAGCTCGCCGCGGTGGCCCGCGGCGAGGCGTTCCTGCTGCAGGGCGGCGACTGCGCCGAGACGTTCGCCGACAACACCGAACCCCATATCCGCGCCAACATCCGCACGCTGCTGCAGATGGCCGTCGTGCTCACCTACGGTGCGAGCCTGCCGGTGGTCAAGGTGGCCCGGATCGCCGGCCAGTACGCCAAGCCCCGGTCCTCGGATATCGATGCGCTGGGGCTGAAGTCCTACCGCGGCGACATGGTCAACGGGTTCGCCCCGGACGCCGCCGTGCGCGACCACGACCCGTCGCGGCTGGTGCGCGCCTACGCCAACGCGAGTGCGGCAATGAATCTCGTTCGCGCATTGACCTCCTCGGGCCTGGCCTCGCTGCACCTGGTGCACGACTGGAACCGCGAGTTCGTCCGCACATCGCCGGCCGGTGCCCGCTACGAGCAGCTGGCCGGTGAGATCGACCGCGGCCTGAAGTTCATGAGCGCCTGCGGGGTCAACGACCGCAACCTCGACACCGCCGACATCTACGCCAGCCACGAGGCCCTGGTGCTCGACTACGAGCGGGCGATGCTGCGGATGGACAGCGAAGCCGAGGGTGGTCCGAAGCTCTACGATCTGTCGGCGCACTACGTCTGGATCGGTGAGCGCACCCGCCAGCTCGACGGCGCGCACGTCGCGTTCGCCGAGGTGATCGCCAACCCGATCGGGGTGAAGATCGGCCCGACCACGACGCCGGAACTGGCCGTCGAGTACGTCGAGCGCCTCGACCCGCACAACAAGGCGGGCCGGCTGACCCTGGTGAGCCGGATGGGCAACCACAAGGTGCGCGACGTGCTGCCGCCGATCATCGAGAAGGTGCAGGCCTCGGGTCACCAGGTGATCTGGCAGTGCGACCCGATGCACGGCAACACCCACGAGTCCTCGACCGGCTACAAGACCCGGCACTTCGACCGGATCGTCGACGAGGTGCAGGGCTTCTTCGAGGTGCACCGGGCGCTCGGTACCCACCCGGGTGGCATTCACGTCGAGATCACCGGTGAGAACGTGACCGAATGCCTCGGCGGCGCCCAGGACATCTCCGACAGCGATCTCGCCGGCCGCTACGAAACGGCCTGCGATCCGCGGCTCAACACCCAGCAGTCACTGGAGCTGGCGTTCCTGGTCGCGGAGATGCTGCGCGACTGAGCTTTTCGTGCGCCTATCCGGCACGACCGCGGGGCTTCGTTTGGGGGCCTTGGCGTTTCGCGTCGCACCACTGTTGATCGTGCCGGTGTTTCTCGGCCTCAGCGTATTTCCCGGCCGCTTCCACGTCTCGGTCGCCTACGGGCTGGTATCGGTCTGCGCTGCAGTGTGTTTCGCTGCGGGCTGGCGTTGGCCGACTCTGGCGTCGCTGGCGGTGTCGGCGCTGGCGGTTCCGCTGTTCGCCGCCGAAGCGTGGGGGCTGTCCGGCCTGGTTCCCTACCTGGGTGCGGTCGCGTTGGCCGACGTCGTTGCCCGCAGTGAACGCGCTGTGCCGGTCGTCGCCACCACCGCGGCATGGTCTGCGGCAGTTGTCGTCGGGAACGCGTTGGACGACCACACGTCGTTGCGCAACGCCGCCACGTTGGTCACCACCGCTGCGGTGGTCGTGGTGCCGGTCCTCGCCGGACTGTATCTGCGGGCGCAGCGGCGACTTGCCGACATGTACCGACAGCGCGCCGAATCCGCGGAATTGCAACGCGCGGCATCGGAATCGGCCGTGCGGTCACAGGAACGCACCGCGATGGCGCGCGAGCTACACGATGTGGTCGCCCATCACATGGCGTCGATGGTGCTGCGAATCGCAGTGGCACAGCACGCGATTCACGACGTCGCCCCGGGAATGACCGCCGTGCTCGACGATGTCCATGGCACCGCCTCTGCTGCGCTGGCAGACATTCGCCGGCTCAACGACGCGCTACGTGACCCGCAGCTGAGCGAGGTGGCGATGATCGAATCCGATGCGCTCTGGACCGAGATCGACGCCGCCGTCGCACGGACTGTGGCCGCGGGTTTCGACGTGCACGCACGCATCGACCGGGGGACAAGCGGATTGGATGTCATGTCCCGGCTCACCCTGCTGCGGGTGACGCAGGAGGCACTGACGAACGCGATGAAATACGCGGACGTGTCCGACCCGGTGGAGCTCACCATCGACAGCCGCAACGACGGTGTCGCGATCAGGGTCGCCAACACCTGTGCATCGTCGGGCCCGCCGAACGGCACCGGTCACGGGATCATCGGAATGACCGAGCGGCTGCACCTCGTCGCCGGCCGATTCGATGCCCGATCCGTCGACCGGCAGTGGGTGCTCGACGCATGGATTCCGCAACACGCCGCCGAGGCGGGGGGCACCCCATGACGGCCGCGATTCGAGTGCTGATCGTCGATGACCAGCGGCTGATCCGGGCCGGCCTGCGCATGCTGTGCGAGGCGACCGAGGACCTCGATGTGGTCGGCGAAGCCGCGGACGGCGAGCAAGCCGTCCGGTTGGCTGCCGAACTCACACCGGACGTCATCCTGATGGACCTGCGGATGCCCGGGGTGGACGGTGTGGCGGCCACCCGCCTGCTGACGTCCACCAGGCCGGAGTCCAAGATCCTGGTGCTCACCACCTTCGACGACGACGAGCATCTCTACCCGGCGCTGGCCGCCGGTGCGGCAGGTTTCCTGGTCAAGGACACCTCGCCGGCCCAGCTCGTCGAGGCCATCCGGCGCACCGCCGACGGCGACGTCACGGTGTCGCCACATCTGCTGCGGCGGCTGGTCGCCAGGGCGGTGACGGAAGCCGGCGCCGAGCGAGCGCCGCAGCCGGTGTCGCTGACGGCGCGTGAACGCGACGTGTTGGCGTTGATCTGCACGGGTTCGTCCAATCGGCAGATCGCCGAGGAACTTCATCTGGGTCTCACGACGGTGAAAACCCATGTGGCCACCCTGTTGGAGAAGACGGGCTGCGCCAACCGCGTTCAGCTCGCGCTCTACGGGTCTCAATGCATGGAGTGACCGCTGCCCGCGGGCATCTGTCCCTGCATCGGGGCGGGTGTCTGGCCCGGCGCGAGCACCAGGAACTGGCCCATCATCCCGCGGTCTTCGTGCATCGCCAGGTGGCAGTGGTACATGTAGGGGAAGGTCGGGTCGGTGTAGTCGGCGAAGCGTACTGCCAGCCGAATCCGCTGTCCCGGAGCGACATACACGGTGTCTTTGTATCCGGCGAGTGCCGGTGCAGGCGGCGACCCGTCAATGTCGATGACGCGGAACTGGGTGTCGTGCACGTGGAAGTTGTGCGGCCAATTGTCGATATTGCGCACCGTCCAGATCTCGGTCGTGTCGACGTATGCGTGGAAGTCGATGACATCCATGTTCATCCGCTGTCCGTTGATCATGAACCAGCGCAGGTCGAAGTTCCGCGTCGCTACCGCATGTGCTGTGTCGGGCGCGGGGATGGCCGCAAGCACCGCGGGCACCTCACCGCCGGATCGCAGTGCCGCACCGGCGCGTAGCTCCAGAATCTCGAAGGTGTCTTTCAGGCCGCAGCGCGTCGCCTCGGACGGGGACAATCCGGCGTTGTCGTCGAAGGCGAACGACCGCAGGGAAACGGTTGAGCCCGAACTCATGTCGACCACGATCTCCATCCGCTCACCGGGGCTCAGCCGGATTCGGGTGGCCTCGACCGGCGCCGGCAGCAGGCCCCCGTCGCTGCCGACGATGAGGAACGAGCGGTCGTCGCTGAAACCCAGGTTGTAGAGCCGACCTCCGGAACCGTTGAGGATGCGAAGCCGCACCCGTTGCGACCGGACCGGAAGGTACGCGTTGGCCACCCCATTGGTGACGATGGTGTTGCCCAGCAGTCCGACGTGTGTCGAATCCGACTCGTCCAGGGCGCCGGAGGAGGTGAACCGGCGGTCCTGGATGACCAGGGGAATGTCGTCGATACCGTAGTCATGCGGGAGCAGGCCCGACGACGCGTCGTCCACGATGAAGAAGCCCGCCAGCCCACGGTAGATGTGCTTCTCGGTCTCGCCGTGGGGATGTGGGTGATACCAGAGCGTCGCCGCCGGCTGGCGGATCGTCCACGTCGGTCGCCACTGCGCCCCGGGTTCGACGAGCTGGTGTGGGCCACCGTCGCACCGTGCGGGCACATGCATTCCGTGCCAGTGCACCGACGTCGGCTCCGGGAGTGCGTTGTCGAACTCCACGGCGACGGTCTCGCCGTCCCTGGCCCGAAGGGTCGGACCGAGGATCGCTCCGTTGTAGCCCCATGTCGGCGTCTGCTGCCCGGCACGGATCTCCGACGTCCCGGCGGCAGCCCGCAGCGAAAAGACCCGGGTCCCAGTGTCATCCACCGTCGACTCGGCGAGCGGGGGGATCGGCAGCGGACGCTTGCCGCCGTTGTTCGTCGGTGTGGCGCGCGAGCCGCCCGAGCAGGCGAGGGACAGCGCTATCGGGCTCGCCGCTAACCCGAGCAGGAATCCTCGACGAGACACCGGTGGCACGTTCACTCCCGAACAGACGTAGCTGGACACTGACATCCACAGTCTTCGGGGTCGTAGTGGTGCGGCGGATCGGCCCGGTGGCCGATCAATTCCGGGCAGATATCGGCCACCTGGCCCTTGATTCGGGCGTCCCGTTGCTGTACTGGTGCTGCCCCCGGTGCGCGCTAGGACGCCTGCCGCGCCACAAGTCCGGCCGCCGGGTCGGCGGTGATCTGGTCGGTGTCGGTGTCGTAGTCGAACAGTTCGCCGTAGCGGCCCCAGTTGATCGCGGTGTCCAGTTGACGTCGGGCCTCCTCGGGCCCGAAGCCGCGCTGCAGAAGATCGAGGAAGAAACCTGCGCGCAGGCTGCCGTCGGCGGAGCTGCCCAGGGCGCGGCAGATGGTCCGGATCAACGGCGCCCGCTCACGGGCCTGAGCAGCGAAAATCTGCTTGCTGGTCTGGATGTCGGCGCTGGTGAACTCCCGGCCGGTCGGCGTCACCTCCAGATCGGCGTCACTAACGGTGACCAGGCCCAGCAGGGCCGCGGCGTCGACGAGGGGCAGCAGATCGTCGATTTCGAAGTTGAGCTCCGCGGCGAGGTCGGGCAGGTCGGCGCGGCCGCCCTGGGCCACCACGATCTCGACGAGGCCGGCAAGGCCGCCCACGGTGGCGGCGGGCAGCGGGGTGCCGGTCGGCGTCGCGGTCGCCGGGGCGGCGCCGTCACCGGCTACTTCGGTTCCCGTCAGCAGGCCGTACAGCCGTTCCACCACCGCCGCGAAACCCGGTGAGCGGCGGTCGCGGGGGCGGGGCAGGTCGACGGTGACCTCCGCGCGGAGCCGGCCCGGGTTGGCCTCCAGCACCAGCACGCGGTCGGCCAGCATCACCGCCTCCTCGATGTTGTGGGTCACCAGGCAGATGGCCCGGGTGGGAAAGTCGTGGCGCCCCCACAGGTTCATCAGCTCGGTGCGCAGATTCTCGGCGGTCAGGACGTCCAGTGCCGAGAAGGGCTCATCCATCAGCAGCAGATCGGGTTCGAGCACCAGCGCACGGGCGAAGCCGACCCGCTGGCGCATCCCGCCGGATAGTTCCTTGGGGTAGGCGGACTCGAATCCGTCGAGCCCGATCACGTCGATCGCCTTCAGCGCGCGGGCATTCCGTTCCGCCGGTGCCAGCCCGCGGGCGGCCAGGCCGAGTTCGACGTTCTCCTGGACGGTAAGCCAGGGCATCAGCGCGAAGGTCTGGAACACCATCGCCGTTCCCGGATTGGCGCCGTTGAGTTCGGTTCCGCGGTAGCGCACCGAGCCGCTGGTGGGCGCGATCAGTCCGGCGATGGTGCGCAGCAGGGTGGACTTGCCCGAGCCCGACCGGCCCAGCAGGGCCACGATCTCGCCCTCGCGCAACTGCAGGCTGATGTCGTCGAGGACGAGCAGGGCTGCGTCACCGGCTCCGGGAAAGCTCTTCGTCAGGTGATCGATCTCGATCAGGATCTCCGACACAACGTACTCCTTGCGGTGAAAGATGGTTCAGGACAGCGAGTAGCGGCGTTGTGCTAGGTCATACAACCGCCGCCAGAACACCCGGTTGGTGGCCACCACGAACGTGCTCATGACAATCACGCCCACCAGGATCCGGCCGGAGTCACCGGCCGCGGTCGCGGCGGTGATGTAGGCGCCCAGGCCGGTCGCGGTCAAGGTGTTGCCGTGGTAACTGACCACCTCGGCGACGATCGAGGCGTTCCATGCGCCACCGGCCGCGGTGATGCCGCCAGTGACGTAGCTGGCGAAGATCGCTGGCAGGATCAGTTTGCGCCAGCGCAGGTTTCGGCTCAGGCGCAGGTTCGTCGACGCTTCCCGCAGATCGTTGGGGATCGCGCTCGCGCCGGCGATGACGTTGAACAGGATGTACCACTGCGATCCCAGCGCCATCAACAGCACACCGCCGATATTCAGGCTGATGCCGGTGGCGATCAGGGCGGCCGTCACCAACGGGAACAGGAAGTTCGCCGGGAACGAGGCGAACACCTGCACGAGCGGCTGCGCGATCCGGGAAACCTTGGGGTTCATCCCGATCCACACCCCGACCGGTACCCAGATCACGGTGGCCACCACGAGCACGGCCACCACCCGAGCGAAGGTGACCAGACCGAGCTGCAGCGCGTGGCCCACCTCACCGAACCCGACACCGTGGGCGATGTAGCTGAGCACCCGGTAGCCGCCGTAGCCGACCACTGCCGCCGTCGCGGCCGCGAACACCACGTCGCCCACCCGCCGCGGTCCCGCCGCGCTGCGCAGTGGCCGTTCCGCGCGACCGAACACCGCCATCATCCGGTCGATGGGGGCCACCAGCCGCCCGGCCGGAGCGGCCACCAGGTGGGGGATCTGCGAGCGGCGCAGCACGTCGAGCACGACACTGCGCGGCGCCTCGGCGCCCTCGGATTCCTCGATCCGGAAGCGTTCGGCCCACGCCGTCAGCGGCCGCCAGAACAGTGCGTTCACCGCGATCACCAGCACCACCATGACCACGACCGCCAGCAGCACCCGGCCCAGTTCACCGGCGTCGCCGGCAGCGGCGACATACGCGCCGATGCCCGGAAGTGCGACCTGATGTCCGTTGACGCTCAACGCTTCCGACGCGGTCAGGAAGAACCAGCCCCCGCCGAAGCTCATCATCGCGTTCCAGACCAACGGGATCATCCCGCCGGGCAGGTCGACGCGCCAGAATCGCTGCCACCGCGACAACCGCAGCAGCCGGGAGGCCTCGTCGAGGTCGCGCGGCTGTGACTTGAGCGAGTAGTAGAACGCGAAGGTCATGTTCCAGGCCTGGGAGGTGAAGATCGCGAAGATCGACGCGCATTCAAGTCCGAGCTCGGATCCGGGGAACAGTGCGATGAATCCGGTGACGGTGATGGACAGGAAACCCAGGATCGGCACCGACTGCAGGACGTCCAGCAGTGGGACGAGCACTTTCTCAGCCCTGGGCAGGCGGGCCGCAGCGGTGGCGTAGACGAAGGTGAACAGCACCGACAGGCCCAATGCGATGAACATCCGCAGCAGTGAACGAGCGGCGTAGTACGGCAGGCTCGCCGGATCGGTCGACACCGTCGCCGGGGCACGCTCGAGGGTCCACGGGACGTCTGCGCCCTTGGCGACGTGGACGATCAGCCACAACACCGCCGCCGCGCCGACGAAGACCACGACGTCGGCGGCCACGCCGGTGCGGGGCCGGCTGAGGGCTGCGCGGCTCGGAAACGTGTTCGTGGACACCGTAAATCACCTGACTTCTCGATCGCGACGTCGGCCTGTGGGGGACTCAGACACTGGACATGCCGTGTCATGCCCGTCAGAGATCGACCGCGTCGTCGAATCGGGTTGTCAGAACGTGAGAAGTCAGCCGCACATATGCGACACCCGCACGCGAGACAGCCGGGCATGGGGGCGGCTTCTACTTCCGTCTTCCATGTCCTCACCTCCTGCTGTCGATCGCTGCGGTTGTGGTGCGCCGTGGGGCGCGCAGAAAGTAGACCCCATCGAGGCCGCCTGGGTCAACCGGGAATCTGCTGAGTGTCGACTGGCAAAGTGCTTGACGGCGAGACCGTTTCGCGCGCCGGCACCGGCGGTGTGCGACTAGCGGCCGCTCACCGGTTGGGCTGCGGTGGACGCCGACGCCGACGGCACCGTCGAGGGCCTCTCGATGATCGTCGACTCCGGACCGCCCACCCGGTAGCGCGCGCCGCGATGTTCGGCCGGGAGCCGGTCGCCGCGGCCGAGCAGCTTGTTGCGCAACGTTCCCGGGGCGTACTCGGGTTGATAGGCGCCTCGCTCGGTCAGCACCGGAACGACGTGCTCGATGAAGTCGGCGAAGGTGCCGGGGGTGATCGCGTAGGCCAGGTTGAACCCGTCGACGTCGGTCTCGGCCACCCATTCCTGCAGTGTGTCGGCGACATGCGCACCGGAGCCGACGATCCGTGGGCCCATCCCGCCGATCTCGCCCCACTCGGCGATATCGCGCACCGCCCACTCGCGGCCGTCGGGGTCGGCGGACTGGAAGGCGGCCACGGCCGACAGGATCGCGTTGGAGTCGACGTTGCCGATCGGCTCGTCGAGCCCGTAGCGGGCCAGGTCCACGCCCATCCAGCCGGACATGAAGACCAGGGCACCCTCCGGGTCACCGTAGGACAGGTACTCCGCGTGCTTGGCGTGCGCTTCCTCATCAGTCGCGGCGGTGACGACGGTGGTCAGGTTGAAGATCTTGGCGGCGTAGGGATCTCGGCCGGCCAGCTCCAGTTCCCGGCGGATCGTCGTCACCGTCTTGGCCAGGATGTCCTTGGTCGGTGCCGCGGTGAAGATGGCCTCGGCGTTCTCTGCGGCGAAGCGGACTCCGCGAGGTGAGGAGCCGGCCTGGAAGATCACCGGTGTGCGTTGCGGGGACGGCTCCGACAGATGGACTCCCGGCACGCTGAAATGCGTTCCCGCGTGACCGATGTGGTGCACCTTCGCGGGATCGGTGAACACACTGCGGTCCCGGTCGCGGACCACGGCATCGTCCTCCCAGGATCCCTCCCACAGTTTGTAGAGCACCTCGAGGTACTCGTCGGCGTGGTCGTAGCGCGCGTCGTGGGCGGGCTGGTCGGTCTGGCCCATGTTGCGCGCGGCGGCGGGCAGATAGCCGGTCACGACGTTCCAACCGATCCGGCCCTTGGTGAGATGGTCCAGAGTCGACATCCGGCGGGCGAACGGATAGGGATGTTCGAAGCCGGTGCCGGTGGTCAGGCCGAAGCCCAGGTCGCGGGTCACCAACGCCATCGCCGAGACCAGCAGCAGGGGATCGTTGACCGGGATCTGAGCGGCGTGCCGGATCGCGGCCTCGTCACTGGCGCCGAAGACGTCGTAGGTGCCCAGGACATCGGCGATGAACAGCCCGTCGAATCGGCCACGCTCGAGCAGCTTGGCCAGCTCGGTCCAGTACTCGAGATCCTTGTAGCGCCAGGATTGGTCGTCGGGGTGACGCCACAATCCGGGGGACTGGTGGGCGACGCAGTTCATGTCGAAGGCGTTGAATCGGATCACTCGGGTCACCGCCGCAATACTTGTCGCGGACGGCTGCGGGATCACCGGTTGGGCTCAAACCGATTGTATTTCCGCACGGCTACGGCGCTGCTAGTTTCCGAGCAGGCCCTGCAGATTGGTGCCAAGCGTCCATGCGCCGGCGGCCACCAGGCCGGTCAGGATCAGGACGGTCAGCAGCCAGAACAGCACTGCACGCCGGGCCCGCTGGCGAGCCCAGATGAAGTCGTTGATGTCGATACCCGCGAATTGGCTTGGCGGCTGCCCATATTCGTCATAGTCATCGGGCTGTGCGGGATCGTCGGGCTGGTCGGTGGGGGAGGGCTGCCGATCCTCCGGTTCACGGATGAGCTGGCGGGTGGGGTTCTTGACCGGCTGCCCGGGCCCCGGTGCCGGTCGGTGTTCGGTGGTGGGCTGCTCGGCCAGCCGGCTGTGATAGGCCGTCGCGGCGGCATGCTGCGCCGAAATCTTCGGGGCGGGAACGCGGAACTTCGGCAGCGCCAGTTCCGCGGCGATCGCGTCGAGTTCGGCACCCATCTCGGCGGCGTCGGCGTAGCGCCGGCCCGGATCGCGGGCGGTAGCGCGCGCGACGAACTCGTCGAACTGCGGCGGCACCCCGTTGATGACCGAACTCGGCGCCGGCACGTCGGCGTCCATCCGCTGATAGGCCACCGTCAGGGGATTGTCGCCGCTGAACGGTGTTGCGCCGGTGAGCAATTCGTAGGTGAGTGTGCCGACGGCATAGACGTCGCTGCGCTGGTCTGCGGTGCCGCTGCTGACCTGTTCCGGCGACAGGTAGGCGGCGGTGCCCAGGATGACGCTGGTGGAGGTGATACCCGCCTCGGCCACCGCACGTACCAGGCCGAAGTCGGCGAGCTTGACCTCGCCGTCGTCGGAGATCAGCACGTTCTCCGGCTTGATGTCGCGGTGCACCAGACCGGCGCGGTGTGCCACCGCCAGGCCGCCCAGCAGCGGCCGCAGGACGGCCGCGGCGGCGTGCGGCGGCATGGGGCCGCGTTCGGCCAGCAGCTCGCGCAGCGTGCCTCCGTCGATGAGTTCCATCACCAGGAAGGGATGCCTGGCGTCCAGGCCCTGGTCGTAGACGGCGACCAGGCCGGGGTCCTTGAGCCGGGCCACGGCTCTGGCCTCGCGCTGGAATCTGGTGAGGAACTGGCTGTCGCCGGCATACCGGGCGTCCATCACCTTCAGCGCGACCGGGCGGTCCAGGCGGACGTCGAGGCCGCGGTAGACCGTCGACATCCCGCCGGTGGCGATCGGAGTCTCCACGCGGTACCGGCCGTCCAGCAGCGCGCCATCGAGCGGGTCCGACGTCACCGACACATGGTACGTGGCGGTCGGAGCCGTTCTAGACTGACGCTGTGAGCAGCATTCCCGCCGGTGATGACGTCCTCGATCCCGGCGAACCCCTTTACGACCTGCCCAAAGTTGCCGAGTTGCTGCACCTGCCGGTGACCAAGGTGCATCAGCAGCTGCGCGACGGACATCTCGTGGCCCTCCGGCGCGGCGGCGTGCTGATGGTGCCGCAGGTGTTCTTCAGCGACCGAGGCCAGGTGGTCAAGCCGCTGCCCGGGCTGCTGGCCGTGCTGCGCGACGGTGGCTACCGCGAGACCGAGATCCTGCGGTGGCTGTTCACCCCCGACCCGTCGCTGACGCTCACCCGCGACGGGGCGCGCGAGCCGATCAGTAACGCCCGCCCGGTCGATGCCCTGCACGCCCACCAGGCGCGCGAGATCCTGCGTAGGGCCCAGGCCGCGGCGTACTGATCAGGCGCCGGCCGACACCCCGGCTACGTCCTCGGCGTCGTCGTGCGGCGGCGGCTCCTCGGTGCGGTACAGGGCATACCAGGCCGCCAGCGCACACGCCGTGGCCAGCAGGACGTGGATCCACGAATACATGCCGTGTGAACCGTCCGGCTTGAAGATCACCATGATCCAGGTGGAGAACCCGGCGATCAGGGCGATCGCCCTCCTGGACTGGGCAAGTGCTGAGACCACCGCCAGCGGCCAGGTGTAGTACCACGGCAGTGCGGCCGGGACGAACAGCACCACCACCAGCATCGCCCAGGCGATACCGGTCAGCGCCTCCCGGTCGTTGTGCCGAAAACGCCACCACAGCAGGGGAAGTGACACCGCGATGACGCCGATGCCGACGATCCGGGTGACCTGCAGGACGGCGTAGAAGTTCACCCCGAACAGCAAGCCGCCGACGGCGTTGGTCAGGTTGGCGATCGCGGTGGGGATGGTGAGCCAGTTGATGATCTTCACCGAACCGGCCAGCGCCGTCAGCCAGCCCAGGCCCACCCCGGCGAGGGCTGAGAGCACGGCGAACACCGCAATGAACACCGCGATGGCCGCGGCCGTCGCGGTCGCGAAAGCTCGTGGTGCAGAGACATTTCGGCTGTCCTTGAGATGGCGCATCCATACCCACACCATGAACGGCAGGGCCAGCACCGCGGTGGCCTTCACCGCCACCGCGACGGCAATCAGGATGGTGCCCGCGACATGATGGCGCGCAAAGGTCAGGGCGATGCCGGCCATCATCATGCCGACCATCAGCATCTCGTTGTGCACCCCGCCCATCAGGTGGATGATCACCAGCGGGTTGAGCACACAGATCCACAGCGCCACCGACCCGTTCGCGCCGACATGCCGGGCCACCCGCGGCGCCGCCCAGATCAGCAGTGCCAGCCCGGGCAACATGCACAGCCGCAGCAGCATCGTGCCCGCCACCACGTGGTCGCCGACGAGCATGGTCACGAACTTGGCCACCAGAATGAACGCCGGACCATACGGTGCGGTCGTGGTGGTCCAGATCGGACTTACGTTGTCCAGCAACGAGTTGTCGTTCTCGATCGGCCCGACCGCATAAGGGTCGAAGCCGTCGCGCAGCAGCGCGCCCTGGGCCAGATACGAGTAGGTGTCGCGGCTGAACAGCGGAACGCTGAGCAACAGCGGAGCCAGCCAGAACCAGGTGGTGGCCTTCAGCGCGTACTCGGTGACCCCGGTGTGGATCAGCCGACGGCCCAGCCACAGCCACGCCAGCAGCATCATCACCACGCCGCCCCACAGCAGGACCGAGGACACCACCAGGCCGTGGCCGAACCGCAGCCAGGACAGGTGCAGCGACTCCAGCACCGGATCGTGCTGGCGGGTGCTGCCGGCGCCGAGTCCGCCGATCGTGATCAGGAGCGCACCGAGGAACCCGAGCAGGGCAGGCCGTCCCTCGTCGCCGGACGCGAAGGCCCTCAGTCGCGACAGGCCAGAGTGGGCCGGCGTCGGTGTGGTCGGTGTCGTGCGTGACATGGGTCTAGGCCGACCGGTCGACGGCCAATCTGGCGAGCTCGGTCAGTCCCGCCTTGGCCGGCGCGTTGATCGGTGCGCTGTCCAGAAGCGCCAGCCCACGACGTGTCAGTGTCGAGATGTGGTCCTCCACCGCGGCCAGTGCACCCACCGACTCGATCACCCCGCACAGTTCACGTACCTGGGCGTCGGTCAGGTCGGTGCCGATGCCGCGGCGCAGCAGGTCCGCTGCGGCCCGGTCGGTGGCATCGGCGCGCTCCAGGGCCTCGGCCAGCAGTACGGTCCGCTTGCCGGAGCGCAGGTCGTCGCCGGACGGCTTCCCGGTCACCGCGGGGTCGCCGAACACCCCGAGCACGTCGTCGCGCAGCTGGAACGCCACCCCGAAATCGGTCCCGATCTCGTGGAACAGCTCTTGCACGTCAGGCCGGTCGGCGGCGGCTGCCGCACCGAACTGAAGGGGCCGCGAGATCGTGTACGAGGCGGTCTTGAAGGTGTTGACGTTCATCGCCGAGGCGATCGACTCCGCGCCGCTGGATTCGGCGACGATGTCGAGGTACTGCCCGCCGAGAACCTCGGTGCGGATATCCGACCACACCCGCTGCACCCGCAGCTGGGTCTCGCGGGGCACGTCGACTCCGGCGACGATGTCGTCGGCCCACACCAGCGACAGGTCGCCGAGCAGGATCGCCGCGGACCGGCCGAACTGCTCGGGGGAGCCGCTCCATCTCTGGCTGCGGTGCAGCTCGGTGAAGTGCACGTGTGCGGTGGGCATGCCGCGCCGGGTGGCCGAGTCGTCGATGACGTCGTCGTGCACCAGGGCGCAGGCGTGCAGCAGTTCCAGGGCGGAGAACAGCAGGAAGATGTCGTCGTCGACGGCGGTGCCGGGATCGGCCGTGACCGCGCGGTAGCCCCAGTAGGCGAACGCCGGGCGCACCCGTTTGCCGCCGCGGAGCACGAAGTCCTCCAGCGCGGCGATCAGGCCGTCGTAGTCGCTGCCGATGTAGGCGGCCTGCGCGCGGCGCTGGGCTAGGTAACTGCGCAGTTGCTCGGTGACGGCGCTGGCCAGTTCGACGGCCGACGGAGCTGTTGCTTCGACGCTCAGCGCGACGCCCCTTCCTGTGTACGTCCCGACCTTTGGCGGGTTCAACCAGAGTAGAGCGTGACCGCTGTTTTGCCCTACCTAGCCCTATTTCGCCGCCCTATACGCCGCCCTATTCGCCGCCCTAGTCGCCGGCCCTACTCGTCGCCCTGGTCGGCGCTGGCGAATCGGGGTGACTGGTCACGGCTGTGCCAGGCCAGGGTGCCGATGAGCCCCGCGACGACCAGCGCAGCCAGCCCGAGCCACAGCGCCGCCGCAGTGAACGACCGGGTGCTCGGGTCGGTGACGCGGGCCTGGGCGCTCATCGTCGACACCACGCCGGGCTTGAGCTTCCATGCGACGACGTCGGTGTCGATCCGGTCGCCGTTGGTGGAGGTCACCTCACCGGGAAAAGCCACGGTGAACTGCACGTCGGCATCGGGGTCGCTGAGGTTGGTCAGGTCCACGCGGCCTTCCAGGATCACCAGGTTCCCGGCGCGGCGCAGGGAGATGTCCACCCCGGTGGCTTCCCGGTTGAGGTTGGCCAGCTGGGGGACCTCGGCAAAGGTCAGGTCGGAGAACACCGCTTCGGAGCCGACGTAGTCGTCGGACTCGTACTTCGAGACGGCGACCTTCTGGCTGAAGGGCACGTTCAGGTCGAACTGCGGCCCCTGGTCGTCGTTGTTACGAGGTTTTGCTGCGGCGACGATCTGGCCGGAGACCCGATCGTCCGGTGTGACGGTGATCGAGGCGTGGACCCGGATGCAGCCGACCATCAGTGGCGCCACGATCAGCAGCAGCATCGTCAGTGCGCGCAGGCGGGGTCGGTTGGACACGAGGGGTATCGTGCCAGACCCGACGCGGTGGCGTGCCCACTCACAGCGGCAGGGCGCGTCCCAGGATCGCGAAGGCCCGCGGGTCGCCGGCGAAGTGATAGCCCCGGATCACATCGACGAACCCCAGCCGCCGGTACAGCCGCCACGCGCGGTTTGCCTCGCCGATGATCTCCGGCGTCGACAGCAGGACGTTGGATTCGTGGCGTCCGGCCAGCAGCCGGCGGGCCAGGGCCTCACCGAGTCCGCGGCCCTGGGCCTGCGGATGGATGTGCAGCTCGGTCAGCTCGAAATAGCTGCTCATCAGGTCGCTGATGTCCTCGGGCGGCACGCCGACACGGTGAAGTCCGGTGACGACCTGTTGTTGCCACCATTGGTCGGGCGCCCCGCAGTAGCCGTAGGCAATGCCGAGCAGGGGTGCGGCATCCAGCTGGGTGGCCGAGGGCTCCGACCCGGCGGCGGTGTCGGTCTCGACCGCGGCGACGGCCTTCCAGCCGTGCCGCCGGGTGTGCTCGAGCCACATCGAGGCCCGCTGGCCCTCGGTTCCGCGGGGATATCTCATCGCGTCGACGTACACCGTCAACGCATCGTGAAGGCGGCGTTGCATGTCGGTGGGCGACAGGTCGATGAGGAATGTCGCCAACGCCTGGGAGCCCTTCTTCGCGTGCAGATCGGTCACGGGTACACCGCCATTATCTTCGTACCGGCCCCGGCGCTTCGGCCCGACCGGTGACGGCAGCCTGACATCGCCGCGGCAGTGGCGGAACAACAGCAGGACATGGCTACAATCGGGAAGACCAACTAGGTGGTACGGCGCACCTTCACCTCGTATCATTTGGTTAGTTGCCCGGCACGTGCTGGGCTGCCATGTCTTTATCGCCAATCGTGACCGGCTGTGTCGGCAAGGAGGGACGAATGCCACTCTCCGATCATGAGCAGCGCATGCTCGATCAGATCGAGAGCGCTCTCTATGCCGAGGACCCCAAGTTCGCCTCCAGCGTGCGGGGCGGGAATCTGCGGGCACCGTCGACGCGGAGGCGCCTTCAGGGTGCTGGTCTTTTCGTCATCGGCCTGGCCATGTTGGTCTCGGGAGTGGCGTTCAAAGCCACGATGATCGGAAGTTTCCCGATCCTGTCGGTGCTGGGTTTCCTGGTCATGTTCGCCGGCGTCGTGTTCGCGATCACCGGCCCGCGGGTTGTCGGCGGCCGCGACGGCGGCCCGTCCGGTCCGAGTCCGGCGGGTCAGCGCCAGCGCCGGGTCAAGGGAGCCGGTTCGTTCACCAGCCGTATGGAGGATCGCTTCCGGCGTCGCTTCGACGAGTGACCGCGGATCCGATAACGGGGTAGCCACCAGGCTGCCCCGTTTTTTTGCGCCCAGATCGGCGCTACGAGTGTCGCTTTTCGGCGCGCGCTCACACACACCCCCCACCATGCCCCACCGGCCGTTGATCAGGCCTTTTGACCTCTACGACCGGTCTGTTGCCACCCCCAGGGTGCTTCCTGGTGGGAGAAGGTGGTGCAGACACCCCGAAATGCACCTGCAACGTGGCGCAAAGTGGGGGAATGTGGGGTATTGTGGCGGTTAACGGAGCGAAGGAGGCTCCGGGGCGTAGGAGGTGCGGGGATGTTTCTCGGTACCTACACGCCCAGGCTCGACGACAAGGGGCGGCTGACACTGCCCGCCAAGTTCCGCGACGCGCTGGCAGGAGGGTTGATGGTCACCAAAAGTCAAGACCACAGCCTGGCTGTCTATCCGCGTACGGAATTCGAGCAGCTGGCCCGGCGGGCCGCGCAGACCTCGCGGAGCAATCCGGAGGCCCGTGCGTTCCTGCGCAACCTCGCAGCCGGCACCGACGAACAGCATCCTGACGCGCAGGGCCGGATCACCCTGTCCGCCGACCACCGCCGCTACGCGAACCTCTCGAAGGACTGCGTGGTGATCGGAGCGGTCGACTTCCTCGAGATCTGGGATGCCCAGGCCTGGCAGGAATATCAAGAGACCCACGAAGAGAACTTCTCCGCGGCCAGCGATGAAGCACTCAGCGACATCATCTGACCTGGCCCGTGCATCGTGGCCTCTGCCCGAACCGACCCTGACGTACTTCCCCAACGCCAGGTTCGCCAACTCGGACAGGGACCTCGGTGCATGTGCACCGTCTGACTTACCGGGAGGTTCTGTCGTGGTTGACACCGCCGACCACGGACACATCCCCGTACTGCTGGACCGCTGTGTCGAACTCCTGGCTCCCGCGCTCACCCGTACCGCCGCCGACGGATCCGGTGCCCTTCTCATCGACGCCACCCTCGGCGCGGGCGGCCACGCCGAGCGCTTCCTGACCGACTTCCCCGGCCTGCGCCTGATCGGCCTGGATCGCGACCCCACCGCGCTGGCGAAGACGGAGCAGCGGCTGGCCCCGTTCGCCGACCGCATCACCCTGGTCCGGACCCGCTACGACGGGATCGTCGATGCGCTGGCTGAAGCAGACTGCGCGACAACTGAATCCGTCGACGGAGTGCTGTTCGACCTGGGTGTCTCCTCGATGCAGCTCGACCAGCCCGAGCGGGGCTTCTCCTACGCCAAGGACGCCCCACTGGACATGCGGATGGACCCCGAGGCGCCGTTGACCGCAGCCGGGATCCTCAACACCTACGAGCGCGCTGAACTGACCGATATCCTGCGCCGCTTCGGCGAGGAGAAGTTCGCCCACCGCATCGCCGGCCTGATCGTCGAGCGCCGCAAGCGTGCCCCGCTGACCACCACCAGCGAACTGGTGGAGATCATCTACCAGGGCATTCCCGCCCCGGCGCGGCGCACCGGCGGCCATCCCGCCAAGCGCACCTTCCAGGCGCTGCGGATCGCGGTCAACGCCGAACTCGACTCGCTGACCGCGGCGCTGCCTGCCGCGCTCGCGGCCCTGCGACCCGGCGGCCGGGTGGTCGTGATGGCCTACCAGTCGCTGGAGGACAGGATCGTCAAGACCACCTTCGCAGAGGCGACGGCCTCGCGCTCACCGCAGGGTCTGCCCGTCGAACTGCCCGGCTACGAACCGGAATTCATGGCGCTCACCCGCGGTGCGGAGCGGGCCGACGCCGACGAGATCGAACGAAATCCGCGTAGTGCGCCGGTGCGGCTGAGGGCCGTCGAGCGCGTCACGACTGGCAACCCGGGACGGGGAGGGAAGTAGTCATGAAGGTCGGGCGCAAGGAAGCCGGTCCCGCGGATCGCGAGAAAGACAAGAAGGGCAAGGGCACCGCGGCACGGCGGCGCAGCACCGAGGGCGCGACGCGCAACGCGCGGCCCCGCGGCGGGGCATCGGCCCGCCGGCCTTCCGAACCTCGTGCGCTCAAGCAGGGTCCGCAGACCGCCCCGATGCCGCGGCCCGTCGAGCGCCCGGCCCGGCCCAAGACCACCAGTCAGGCCAAGGCCCGCGCCAAGGCGCGCAAAGCCAAGGCGCCCAAGGTCGTCCGCGTACCCTTACGCGAACGGCTGATCGCCCGACTGGCCACCATCGACCTTCGCCCGCAGACCCTGATGGCGAAGGTGCCCTTTGTGGTCCTCGTCATCGGATCCCTGGGGGTCGGGCTGGCCGTCACCCTGTGGCTGTCCACCGACGCCGCGCAGCGGTCCTACCAGTTGGGCACCGCGCGGGCCACCAATGAGGCACTCACCCAACAGAAGGAAGCGCTCGAGCGGGACGTACTCGAGGCCGAGTCCGCCCCGGCGCTGGCCGAAGCGGCCCGCACTCTCGGCATGATCCCCTCGAAGGACACTGCTCACCTGGTCCAGGATCCGTCGGGCAACTGGATCGTCGTGGGCAAGCCGAAGCCGGCCGAAGGTGCGCCGCCGCCGCCGCTGAACTCCAAGCTGCCCGATGAAAGGCCGCCTGCCCCAGCGGCACCGGCGCCACCGGCCGCCCCGAAACCGCGCCCGGGTGCCGCCGAGGTGCCCACCCGGATCACGCCGCTGGCGGGTCAGCTGCCCGCCGCCGGTGCTGAAGTCCCGGTGCACCTGCCGTCGGCCACCGATCACGCCCCGGCGGCCGCGACGCTGCCCGGCCCGCCCGCCGCGCCCGGCCTGACCCTGGTCCCGGTGGACCCGCAGGCGACGGTGCCGCCGGCGATCGTCGCCCCGGTCACCGGGCTGCCGCCCGCACTGGCCCCGCAGCTGCCGGTCGGGCAACCGCCTGCTCCGGCCGACGCTGCTGCCCCCGCTGCGGCCCCCGTCGTACCTGCGGTGCCGCCGACCGGAGGAGCCCAATGAGTCGTAGTCCCAAGCCGGGCCCGCGGGCCGCCGGCAGCAGCAGGAAGCGCGCTGCGCTGCCCGCGAAGGCACCCGCCACCGGCCAGGGACACGCCGCCACGGCACGTCGCACCCGTCAGGCCACCGAAACCGAATCGCGCACAGCCGGATTCGCGT
The DNA here is from genome assembly GCF_036023875.1 of Mycobacterium sp. NBC_00419. Classification (NCBI taxonomy): domain Bacteria; kingdom Bacillati; phylum Actinomycetota; class Actinomycetes; order Mycobacteriales; family Mycobacteriaceae; genus Mycobacterium; species Mycobacterium sp. NBC_00419. The sequence continues at coordinate 566,935 of NZ_CP107931.1, read as the reverse complement.
TCCGCCACCGGGCAGGCAACGTCGTCATCCTGGTGGCGCTGCTCGTCGCCGCCGCACAGCTGTTCAACCTTCAGGTGCCCAAGGCCGCGGGTCTTCGGGCCGAGGCGGCCAGCCAGCTCAAGGTCACCGATGTCGAGAAGGCGGTGCGCGGCAGCATCGTCGACCGCAACAACGACAAGCTGGCCTTCACCATCGAGGCCAGGGCGCTGACCTTCCAGCCCGCCAAGATCAAAAAGCAACTCGCCGAGGCCAAGCAGGCCTCGCCGTCGGCTCCGGACCCCGACAAACGGCTGGCGGAGATCGCCAAGGATGTCTCGGCCAAGCTCGGCAACAAGCCCGATGCCGCCACACTGCTCAAGAAGCTGCGCAGCAACGAGCCTTTCGTCTATCTCGCCCGCGCGGTCGACCCGGCGATCGCCACCGCGATCATCAAGAAATTCCCCGAGGTGGGCGCCGAACGACAGGATCTGCGCCAGTATCCCGGCGGGGCCCTGGCGGCCAATATCGTCGGCGGCATCGACTGGGACGGGCACGGCCTGCTCGGCCTCGAGGACGCGATGGACTCCCAGCTCGCCGGCACCGACGGCTCCATCACCTATGACCGCGGCTCCGACGGAGTGGTGATTCCGGGCAGCTACCGCAACAAGCACGACGCCGTCGACGGCTCGACCGTGCAGCTGACCCTCGACGACGACATCCAGTTCTACGTCCAGCAGCAGGTTCAGCAGGCCAAGGACGTCTCCGGCGCCAAGAACGTCTCCGCGGTGGTGCTCGACGCCAAGACCGGCGAAGTGCTGGCGATGTCCAACGACGACACCTTCGACCCGAGCCAGGACATCGGCCGTCAGGCCGACAGGGAGATGGGCAACCTGGCGGTCACCTCGCCGTTCGAGCCGGGGTCGGTCAACAAGATCGTCACCGCGTCCTCGGTCATCGAGTACGGCCTGTCCAATCCCGACGAGGTCCTGCAGGTGCCCGGTTCGATCGACATGGGTGGGGTGACCGTCGGTGACGCCTGGGCGCACGGCGTGATGCCCTACACCACGACCGGCGTGTTCGGTAAGTCGTCCAACGTGGGCACCCTGATGCTCGCGCAGCGGGTCGGGCCGGAACGCTACTACGACATGCTCGGTAAGTTCGGCCTCGGCCAGCGCACCGGCGTCGGCCTGCCCGGTGAAAGCTCCGGCCTGGTCCCGCCCATCGACCAGTGGTCAGGCAGCTCGTTCTCCAATCTTCCTATCGGCCAGGGTCTTTCGATGACCCTGCTGCAGATGGCGGGGATGTACCAGGCGGTCGCCAACGATGGTGTGCGCATCCCGCCGCGCATCCTCAAGGCCACCATCGCCGAAGACGGCACCCGCACCGAGGAGCCGCGGCCCGCCGGTATCCGGGTGGTCTCGCCCGACACCGCCCGCACGGTCCGCAACATGCTGCGCGCCGTCGTGCAGCGCGACCCGATGGGCTACCAGCAGGGCACCGGTGCCGCCGCGGCGGTCGAGGGCTACCAGATCGCGGGCAAGACCGGCACCGCCCAGCAGATCAATCCCGCCTGCGGCTGCTACTACAGCGACGTCTACTGGATCACCTTCGCCGGGATGGCCCCGGCCGACGATCCGCGCTACGTCATCGGCATCATGATGGACAACCCGCAACGCAATGCCGACGGCTCGGCCGGACACTCGGCGGCGCCGCTGTTCCACAACATCGCCGCCTGGCTGTTGCAGCGGGAGAACGTCCCGTTGTCGGCCGACCCCGGACCGCCGCTGACCCTGCAGGCCATGTAGTAGCCGGGCGACCGCCTCGGCTCGGTAGGGTGTCAATCCGATGACCAACCCCCTGCGGCCCCGTACGACACCGGCCTTGGCACTGCCGACGCTGGCCACCCGGATCGGTGCCGTACCGGCCAACGGCGGCGCTGTCCCCGAGGTCCGGATCACCGGGGTCACGCTGCGTGGGCAGGAGTCCGTGCCCGGCGACCTGTTCGCGGCGCTGCCCGGATCGTCGTCGCACGGCGCCGCCTTCGCCGGCGACGCCGTGCAGCGCGGCGCGGTGGCGATCCTCACCGACGCGGACGGTCTGGCCGTGATCCATGGCGGGCTCGGCGAGCCCACCCCGGTGCCGGTTCTGGTGCATCCGAACCCGCGGGCGGTGCTCGGTGAGCTGGCCTCCGCGGTGTACGGCCACCCCTCGGACCGGGTCGTCGTCCTCGGCGTCACCGGCACCTCCGGCAAGACCACGACGACACACCTGATCGAGGCCGGCCTGGTCTCGGCGCAACGGGTGCCCGGGATGGTCGGCACGGTCGGGGTCCGCATCGCCGGGCGCGACGTGCCCAGCGCGCTGACCACGCCGGAAGCGCCCGCTCTCCAAGCGCTGCTGGCGGTCATGGCCGAGCAGGGCGTGGACACCGCGGTGATGGAAGTGTCCAGCCACGCACTGGAACTCGGCCGGGTGGACGGCATCCGGTTCGCCGTCGGCGGGTTCACCAACCTCTCGCGCGACCACCTCGACTTCCACCCGACGATGGAGGCCTACTTCGAGGCCAAGGCCAAACTGTTCGACCCGGGCTCTGCCGTACATGCGGAGCGGGCGGTGGTCTGCGTGGACGACGAGGCGGGCCGGGCGATGGCGCGGCGCGCCGGCCAGGTGGTGACCGTCAGCGCCGACGGCCACCCCGCCGACTGGCGCGCACAGGACATCACCGTGCTCGACAACGGCGTTCAGGAGTTCACCGCGCAGGACCCCGCCGGGGTGCACCACCGGCTGCGCCTCCGGCTGCCCGGCCGCTTCAACGTCGCCAATGCCCTTCTCGCACTGGCGATGCTCGATGCCGTCGGGGTGTCACCCGAGCAGGCGTCGCCCGGTCTGCGCGAGGCATCGGTGCCGGGCCGGCTGGAGGCGATCGAGCGCGGGCAAGAGTTCCTCGCCGTCGTCGACTACGCCCACAAACCCGGTGCGCTGCAGGCGGTGCTGGACACGTTGCGCAGGCCCGATTCGCGGCTGGCCGTGGTGTTCGGTGCCGGGGGAGACCGCGACCCGGGTAAGCGTGAACCCATGGGGCGCATCGCCGCCGAACTGGCGGACCTGGTGGTCGTCACCGACGACAACCCCCGCGACGAGGACCCGGCGTCGATCCGCGCCGCCATCCTGGCCGGCGTCGCACAGAACGGCTCACCGGCTGAGGTCGTCGAGATCGGCGACCGGCGCGCGGCCATCCGGCACGCCGTCGGGTGGGCACGCCGCGGCGACGTGGTGGTGATCGCGGGCAAGGGGCATGAGAAAGGCCAGACCGGCGGGGGTCAGACCCGTCCGTTCGACGACCGCGAGGAACTGGCCCTGGCACTCGAAGCGTTGGGAGCCGCACCGTGATCCCGTTGACCATCGCCAGGATCGCCGAGATCGTCGGCGGTGAACTTGCCGACATCAGCCCGGCCGATGCCGCCCGGATCCAGGTGACCGGCACCGTCGAGTTCGACTCCCGGGCGCTGGGCCCCGGTGGCCTGTTCCTGGCGCTGCCGGGTGCCCGCTCCGACGGGCACGACTTCGCCGCGGCCGCGGTCGAGGCGGGGGCGGTCGCGGTGCTGGCCGCCCGGCCGGTCGGCGTCCCGGCCATCGTGGTGCCGCCGGCGGTCGCCGCCGACGCGGGTGCCGGTGTGCTCGAACACGACTCCGACGGCTCGGGGGCGGCGGTGCTGGCCGCATTGGCCACACTCGCCGCCGCGGTCGCCACCGAACTGGCCGAGGGCGGCCTGAGGATCATCGGGATCACCGGCTCGTCGGGCAAGACCTCGACGAAGGACCTCATCGCCGCGGTGCTGCGCCCGCTCGGCGAGGTGGTGGCCCCGCCCGGCTCGTTCAACAACGAACTCGGTCACCCGTGGACGGTGCTGCGGGCCACCGCCGACACCGACTTCCTGGTTCTCGAGATGTCGGCGCGCCATCCGGGCAACATCGCCGCCCTTGCCGCCATCGCGCGTCCTTCGATCGCGGCCGTCCTGAACGTCGGTACCGCCCACCTGGGTGAATTCGGCTCGCGAGAGATCATCGCTGAGACGAAATCGGAACTGGTACAAGCACTTCCGTCCACTGGCGTGGCGGTGCTCAACGCTGACGACCCGTACGTGGCGGCGATGGACGCCAAGACCGTCGCACGCGTGGTGCGGGTCGGCCGCGGCGACGGCGCCGAGCGAGGCCATCGGCGATTGGACGTCCGCGCCGAGAACGTCGAACTCGACGAGCTGGCCCGGCCCCGCTTCACCCTGGCGACCGCCGACGGATCCGTCGACGTCGCGCTGGCGGTGCACGGCGAGCACCAGGTGAGCAACTCGCTGTCGGCGGCGGCGATCGCCCTGGAGTGCGGAGCGAGCCTGGCCCAGGTGGCTGCGGCGCTGGCCGGCGCGGGCCCGGCGTCGCGGCACCGAATGGAGGTGCACACCCGCGCTGACGGGGTGACCGTGGTCAACGACGCCTACAACGCCAACCCCGACTCGATGCGCGCCGGACTGCAGGCGCTGGCGGTGATGGCGCGCCCGCAGGGCAGGCGCAGCTGGGCGGTTCTGGGCGAGATGGGGGAACTCGGAGAAGACTCGATAACTGAACACGACCGCATCGGCCGGCTGGCGGTGCGCTTAGATATCAGTCGACTTGTCGTCGTCGGAACCGGGAGGCCTATGAGCGCCATGCACCACGGGGCGGTCATGGAGGGTTCCTGGGGTTCGGAGTCCATCATGGTCCCCGATGCCGACGCCGCCCTGGAGTTGCTGCGTGCCGAGCTGGAGCCCGGCGACGTCGTCCTGGTCAAGGCGTCCAACGCTGCGGGCCTGAGCACGCTGGCCGAAGCGTTGGTGACGACTCCATGAGACTGATCCTCATCGCCGTCGGCATCTCGCTGGCGGTGTCGATCCTGCTGACCCCGGTGCTCGTGCGGTTGTTCACCAAGCAGGGGTTCGGCCACGAGATTCGCGAGGACGGCCCGCCGAGCCACAAGACCAAGCGTGGCACGCCGTCGATGGGCGGGGTGGCGATCATCGCCGGGATCTGGGCCGGCTACTTCGGCACCCACCTCGTCGGGCTGGCGATGGACGGCAGCGGCCCGTCGGCCTCCGGCCTGCTGGTGCTGGCGCTGGCCACCGCGCTGGGCGCCGTCGGTTTCGTCGATGACCTGATCAAGATCCGCCGCTCCCGCAACCTCGGCCTGAACAAGACGGCCAAGACCGTCGGCCAGATCACCGCCGCCGTGCTGTTCGGCATCCTGGTGCTGCAGTTCCGCAACGCCGACGGTCTGACGCCGGGCAGCCCGGAGCTGTCGTATGTGCGCGAGATCGCCACCGTCACGTTGACCCCGCTGCTGTTCGTGTTGTTCGTCGTGGTCGTGGTCAGTGCCTGGTCGAATGCGGTGAACTTCACCGACGGCCTCGACGGGCTGGCCGGCGGCAGCATGGCGATGGTCAGCGCGGCCTACGTGCTCATCACGTTCTGGCAGTACCGCAACGCCTGCGCCACTGCGCCGGGCCTGGGCTGCTACAACGTGCGCGACCCGCTGGACCTGGCGCTCATCGCCGCCGCCACCGCGGGCGCGTGTATCGGGTTCCTCTGGTGGAACGCCGCCCCGGCCAAGATCTTCATGGGGGATACCGGCTCGCTGGCCCTGGGCGGGATCATCGCCGGGCTGTCGGTGACCAGCCGCACCGAGGTGCTGGCGGTGGTGCTCGGCGCGCTGTTCGTCGCCGAGGTGACCTCGGTCGTCGTGCAGATCCTGGCGTTCCGCACCACCGGGCGACGGGTGTTCCGGATGGCACCGTTCCACCACCACTTCGAGTTGGTGGGCTGGGCAGAGACCACGGTGATCATCCGGTTCTGGCTGCTGACCGCGATCGCGTGCGGTCTCGGCGTGGCCCTGTTCTACGGCGAGTGGCTCTCGGCCATCGGAGCCTGAGGTGACCGGCCTGGAACCGCTGGCCCCCGGTGCCCGGGTACTGGTCACCGGAGCCGGGATCACCGGACGCGCGGTGGTGGCCGCGCTGGCGTCCTGGGATGTCCACATCGTGGTCTGTGACGACAACGCCGACGCGCTGAACATCTTGGCCGCCAACGGGATCAACACCATCGAGCCGCCGGCGGCGATAGCCGCAATCGACACCGTCGACCTGGTGGTCACCAGCCCCGGGTTCCCGCCGACTGCCCCGGTGCTGGCCGCCGCGGCCGGCGCGGGTGTCCCGATCTGGGGCGACGTCGAGCTCGCGTGGCGCCTGGACGCCGCGGGCCACTACGGACCGCCCCGGCGCTGGCTGGTGGTCACCGGCACCAACGGCAAGACCACCACCACCTCGATGCTGCACGCGATGCTGATCGCCGACGGCCGGCGCGCGGTGCTGTGCGGCAACATCGGTGATCCGGTGCTCGACGTCCTGTCGCAGCCCGCCGATCTGCTGGCGGTCGAGTTGTCCAGCTTCCAGCTGTTCTGGGCGCCGACACTGCGCCCGGAGGCCGGTGCGGTGCTCAACATCGCCGAGGACCATCTCGACTGGCACGGCGGTTTCGCCGCCTACGCCGCCGCCAAGGCCAGGGCGCTGCAGGGCCGGGTGGCCGTCGTCGGGCTCGACGACGCGCCGGCCACCGCGCTGCTGCCCGCCGCCGCTGCCGCCGTCAAGGCCGGATTCCGGCTCGGCGAGCCGGCCGCGGGGGAGCTCGGGGTGCGCGACGGGCTGCTCGTCGACCGCGCGTTCGCCGAGGATCTGGTGCTGGCACCCGCCGCGTCGATCCCGGTGGCCGGACCAGTCGGGGTGCTCGACGCGCTGGGCGCCGCGGCGCTGGCTCGCGCGGTCGACGTGCCGGCCTCGGCGATCGCCGAGGCGCTGGCCGGCTTCCGGGTGGGCCGCCACCGCGCCGAGGCGGTCGGTGTCGTCGACGGCGTGAGCTACGTCGACGACTCCAAAGCCACCAACCCGCACGCGGCCCAGGCCTCGGTGCTGGCCTATCCGCGGGTGGTCTGGGTGGCCGGCGGCCTGCTCAAGGGCGCCTCGGTCGACGACATGGTCACCCGGGTGGCAGACCGGCTGGTCGGCGCCGTGTTGATCGGTCGCGACCGCGCGGTGGTTGCCGACGCGTTATCGCGACACGCACCCGATGTCCCCGTCATCGAGGTTGTGACGCGGGAGGATGCTGTGGTGCAAGGGACTAATGAGTCAGATGTTGCTCTTGGGACTCGATTGGTCGACGCTGCCGGATCAGGTCTCGGCGCACGGGTGATGACCGAAGTCGTCGCCGCTGCCGCCAGCCTGGCCCGACCAGGTGACACGGTGCTGCTGGCCCCCGCCGGTGCATCGTTCGATCAGTTCGCCGGCTACGGCGATCGCGGGGACGCGTTCGCCGCCGCCGTCCGTGCCGCGGCCCGGTAGCGGCCATGGCTGACAACATCCTGACCCGGTTGCGGCGTCGGGGTGCCAAGGGCACCGCCGACGGCACCGACGTGCCCGCGCCCGCCGAGGGCGACACCACGGCGCCGGAAGCCGGCGAGGCCACCACCGGCGCCGTCGCGGTCGCTACCGCCGACGCTCCGGCGAAGTTCCGCTTCGTGCCGTCCAAGACGTTCGGCGCCTGGCTGGGCCGGCCCATGACGTCATTTCACCTGATCGTCTCGGTCACCGCGCTGCTGGTCATCCTCGGGCTGACGATGGTGCTCTCGGCATCCGGTGTGCACTCCTACGACGAGGACGGCTCACCCTGGTCGATCTTCTTCCGTCAGGTCATCTGGACGGTACTGGGGCTGTTCGCCTGCTGGATCGCGCTGCGGCTGCCGGTGAACTTCCTGCGCCGAACGTCGTTCTTCGCCTTCGCGAGCACCATCGTCATGCTGGTGCTCGTGCTGATCCCGGGGATCGGCCACGAATCCAACGGCACCCGGGGCTGGTTCATCATCGCCGGTATCTCGATGCAGCCCTCCGAACTCGCCAAGATCGCGTTCGCGATCTGGGGTGCACACCTGCTGGCCACCCGGCGGATGGAGCGGGCGTCGCTGCGCGAGATGCTGGTGCCGCTGATCCCCGCCGCGGTGATCGCGCTCGCGCTGATCGTCGCCCAGCCCGACCTCGGCCAGACCGTGTCACTGGGCATCATCCTGCTCGCCCTGCTGTGGTTCGCCGGTCTGCCGCTGAAGGTGTTCCTCACCTCGGTGCTGGCAGCGGTGGGGGCTGCGGCGGTGCTCGCGGTGTCCGCGGGCTACCGATCCGATCGGGTGAGATCTTGGCTGGACCCCGCCGCCGACGCCCAGGGCTCGGGATATCAGGCCCGCCAGGCCAAGTTCGCGCTCGCCAACGGCGGGGTGTTCGGCGACGGCCTCGGGCAGGGCACGGCGAAGTGGAACTACCTGCCCAACGCCCACAATGACTTCATCTTCGCGATCATCGGCGAGGAACTGGGCTTCGTCGGCGCCTTCGGCCTACTGGCCCTGTTCGGTCTGTTCGCCTACACCGGGATGCGGATCGCCCGGCGGTCGGCCGATCCGTTCCTGCGGCTGCTGACCGCCGCCGCCACCATGTGGGTGATCGGCCAGGTATTCATCAACGTCGGCTATGTGATCGGCCTGCTTCCCGTCACCGGCATTCAGCTGCCGCTGATTTCTGCTGGCGGAACATCAACGGCGACAACGCTGTTCATGATCGGACTGATGGCCAACGCGGCACGCCACGAACCCGAGGCGGTGGCCGCGCTACGGGCGGGCCGCGATGACCGGATGAACCGGCTGCTGCGGTTGCCGATGCCCGAGCCGTATGTGCCGACCCGGGTGGAGGCGCTGCGCGACCGGCTGCGCACCAAGCCGGCCGGCGCCAGACCCGCTAGATCCGCCAAACCAGCCACACCGGCCAAGGCCGGAAAACCGGCGAAGAAGCCCACCCGTGGCCGCGCCGAGCCGCCCGCCAAAACGAGGACGCCTGAACGGCGCACCCGGGGCTCAGGGCATCATGGTGATGCTTCGCAACGCGGGGCGCAGCGAAACGGCAACGACGGAGCCGGCCGGCCACGGCGGTCCCGCACATTGGAAGGTCAGCGTTACGGGTGAGTAGTGAGCGCGGCGCATCGGTCTCGGTCGTCCTGGCCGGCGGCGGCACCGCAGGTCACGTCGAACCGGCCATGGCAGTCGCCGACGCGCTCAAGGCGCTGGACCCGAACGTTCGCATCACCGCCCTGGGCACCGCCCGCGGCTTGGAGACCCGGCTGGTACCCGAGCGCGGCTACCACCTCGAACTCATCACCCCTGTCCCGCTGCCACGCAAGGTCAACGGCGATCTGCTGCGGCTGCCGCTGCGGGTGCGCCGCGCCGTCAAGGAAACCCGCGCGGTCCTCGACGATGTCGCCGCTGACGTGGTGATCGGGTTCGGCGGATATGTGGCGGTGCCGGCCTACCTCGCCGCGCGCGGCGGGCCGTTGCGCAGGCGGCGGGTCCCCGTCGTGGTGCACGAGGCCAACGCCAGAGCCGGCGTGGCCAACCGGGTCGGCGCGCGCACCGCACGCCGGGTGCTGGCCGCGGTGCCGGACTCCGGCCTGGCGGGCGCCGAGGTGGTGGGCATGCCGGTGCGCGCCTCGATCACCGACCTGGACCGCGCGGCATTGCGGACCGCGGCACGCGCCCACTTCGGGTTCGCCGAGGATGCCGTGGTGTTGCTGGTGTTCGGCGGCTCGCAGGGCGCGGCATCGATCAACCGCGCGGTCAGCGGCGCCGCGGCGGACTTGGCCGCGGCGGGCATCTCCGTGCTGCACGCCCACGGCCCGAAGAACACCCTAGAACTGCGAACCCCGGAGCCCGGCGACCCGCCCTACGTCGCGGTGCCCTACCTCAACGAGATGAACCTGGCCTATGCCGCCGCCGACCTGGCGATCTGCCGCTCTGGGGCGATGACCGTCGCCGAGGTCTCGGCCGTCGGGCTGCCCGCGGTCTACGTTCCGCTGCCGATCGGCAACGGTGAGCAGCGGCTCAACGCGTTGCCGGTGGTCAATGCCGGTGGCGGGCTTCTGGTCGCCGACAGCGACCTCACCGAAGACTTCATCGCAGGCGAGGTCGTGGGTCTGCTCACCGACACCGCCCGGTTGCACGTCATGACTGCCGCCGCCGCGCAGGTCGGCCATCGCGACGCGGCACGCCGGGTCGCCGAGGTGGCACTGGAAGTGGCCAGGGCGCACCGCGGGGGCACCCGATGAGCGCCGCCAAGACGCTGCCGCCGGAGCTTGCGCGGGTACACATGGTCGGCATCGGCGGTGCCGGCATGTCGGGTATCGCGCGGATTCTGCTCGACCGCGGGGGAATGGTGTCGGGTTCGGACGCCAAGGAATCGCGCGGTGTCGTCGCCCTGCGGGCCCGCGGCGCGCAGATCAGCATCGGCCACGATGCGGCGAACCTGGACCTGCTGCCCGGCGGTCCCACCGCGGTGGTCACCACCCACGCCGCGATCCCGAAGACGAACCCGGAGCTGGTCGAGGCCGCCAGGCGCGGTATCCCGGTGATCCTGCGCCCGGTGGTGCTGGCCAAGCTGATGGCCGGTCAGCGAACGTTGATGGTGACCGGCACGCACGGTAAGACCACCACCACCTCGATGCTCATCGTCGCGCTGCAGCATGCCGGGATGGATCCGTCGTTCGCGGTCGGCGGTGACCTCGGCGAGGCGGGGACCAACGCGCACAACGGAAGTGGTGACTGCTTCGTCGCCGAGGCCGACGAGAGCGACGGCTCGTTGCTCGAATACACCCCGAATGTGGCGGTGGTGACCAATGTCGAGGCCGACCATCTGGATTTCTTCGGCACCGCGGAGGCCTACAGCGCAGTGTTCGACGCGTTCGTGCAGCGGCTGGCTCCCGGTGGTGCGCTGGTCATCTGCGCGGACGATCCCGGTGCGGCCGAGTTGGCCGACCGCAGCGCCGCCTGCGGTGTGCGGGTGCTGCGCTACGGCAGCGGGCCCGGTGACGGGCTGGCCGGCGCACTGGTCGACTGGGAGCAGCACGGGACCGGAGCGGTGGCCCACGTTCAGCTGGCGGGGGAGTCCCACCAGCGGGTGATGCGCCTGGCGGTGCCGGGCAGGCACATGGCACTCAACGCGCTCGCCGCGCTGCTCGCGGCGCTCGAGGTGGGTGCCCCGGTCGACGAGGTGCTCGACGGATTAGCCGGATTCGAAGGTGTGCGTAGGCGTTTCGAGCTCGTCGGCGTGGCGGGCGGGGTCAAGGTGTTCGACGACTATGCCCATCACCCGACCGAGGTGCGCGCCGCGCTAACCGCACTACGCGCGATCGCGCGCCAGGACCGCACCGGCCACCCGACCGTCACCGGAGCCCGCAGTATCGTCGTGTTCCAACCCCACTTGTATTCGCGCACAAAGACTTTCGCGCGAGAGTTCGGAGAAGCGCTGGGCATCGCCGACGAGGTGTTCGTGCTCGACGTCTACGCCGCCCGCGAGCAGCCGATGGCCGGTATCAGTGGCGCCACGGTGGCCGAGCACGTCAGCGTGCCGGTGCATTACGTGGCGGATTTCTCCGCGGTCGCCGCACGGGTGGCGGCGTCGGTGGGCAGTGGCGACGTCGTGGTCACCATGGGTGCCGGCGACGTGACGATGCTGGGTCCGGAGATCATTGCCGCGATCCAGGACAAGGCCAGCCGGGAGGCCCGGTGACCGAGCCGGATCCGCCGGAACCCGCCGACCCGCCCGAACCGACGTCTGAGCGGGAAAGTCCGAGTGCGGACGTGCAGAACGTCGATCTCGACGAAGCCGAGGCCGAGGCACCCGAGTCCGAGACGCCGGACGCCGAGGACGGCGAGCAGCCCGACGAGGCCGACGAGGCCGACTTCGAGGGCCCGCGGCGTAAGGCCCGCCGGGAGCGCGAGGAGCGGCGCGCGGCGCAGACCAGGGCGATGGCGATCGAGGAGGCCCGGCGGGAGGCCAAGCGCCGGGTCCGCAGCCAGCACGACGAGGCGCCGAAACAGTTGGGCCGCGGGACGGTTCGCGGGCTGCGGCTGCTGGTGTGGCTGATCCTGTTGAGCGTGCTCGGCGTCGGGCTCGGCCTGATCCTGTACTTCACCCCGCTGATGTCGGCGCGCTCGCTGGTGGTGACCGGGATCGGTGCGGTGACCCGCGAGGAGGTCGTTGACGCCGCGAAGGTCCAGCTCGGAACGCCGCTGTTGCAGATCAACACTGACACGGTGGCCGACCGGGTCGCCGAGATTCGCCGGGTGGCCAGCGCCCGGGTGCAGCGCGAGTATCCGTCGACCCTGCGGATCACGATCGTGGAGCGGGTTCCGATCGTGGTGAAGGACTATCCGGACGGCCCGCACCTGTTCGACAAGGACGGGGTGGACTTCGCGACCGCGCCGCCGCCGCCCGGCCTGGCCTACATCGACGTCGACAACCCCGGACCCAAGGACGCGCCGACGCTGGCGGCCCTGGAGGTCATGACGGCGCTGAGCCCGGAGGTGGTGGGTCAGGTCAGCCGGGTCGCCGCCCCGTCGGTCGCATCGGTGACCCTGACGCTGACCGACGGGCGGACCGTGGTGTGGGGAACCACCGACCGCACCGCGGAGAAGGCCGAGAAGCTGGCGGCGCTGCTGACCCAACCGGGTCGCACCTATGACGTCTCGAGCCCGGATCTGCCGACCGTCAAGTAGGTCTGGCGGCGCGTGATCGACGTCGCGTCAAATTCGCCTGCGACACGTCGGCGCGCCTCCCCAATCCCGCGGGGACCGTCCATATCGTTCTGGTTGCGCGGATCTACTTGACATAACTCTAAGCCTGAGGTTGAGGTTGAGGGTTTGCCGAGAGGCCGAGCCACCCAAGCCCACCAGGGAGGAAGACGGGACACGATGACCCCTCCGCATAACTACCTCGCCGTCATCAAGGTCGTTGGCATCGGCGGCGGCGGCGTCAACGCCGTCAACCGGATGATCGAGCAAGGACTCAAGGGTGTCGAGTTCATCGCCATCAACACCGACGCCCAGGCGCTGTTGATGAGCGACGCCGACGTCAAGCTCGACGTCGGCCGTGACTCCACCCGCGGTCTCGGTGCCGGCGCCGATCCCGAGGTGGGCCGCAAGGCCGCCGAAGACGCCAAGGACGAGATCGAAGAGCTGCTGCGCGGCGCCGACATGGTCTTCGTGACCGCAGGCGAGGGCGGCGGCACCGGCACCGGCGGCGCGCCGGTGGTGGCCACCATCGCCCGCAAGCTCGGTGCGCTGACCGTCGGCGTGGTCACCCGGCCGTTCTCCTTCGAGGGCAAGCGTCGGTCGAACCAGGCCGAGGCCGGCATCCAGGCGCTGCGCGAGAGCTGCGACACCCTGATCGTCATCCCCAACGACCGGCTGCTGCAGATGGGCGATGCCCAGGTCTCCCTGATGGACGCCTTCCGCAGCGCCGACGAGGTGCTGCTCAACGGCGTGCAGGGCATTACTGACCTGATCACCACCCCGGGCCTGATCAACGTCGACTTCGCCGACGTCAAGGGCATCATGAGCGGGGCGGGCACCGCGTTGATGGGTATCGGTTCGGCTCGCGGCGACGGTCGCGCGCTCAAGGCTGCCGAGATCGCCATCAACTCCCCGCTGCTGGAAGCCTCGATGGAAGGCGCCCAGGGCGTGCTGATGTCGATCGCCGGCGGCAGCGACCTGGGGCTCTTCGAGATCAACGAGGCCGCCTCGCTGGTCCAGGACGCCGCCCACGTCGACGCGAACATCATCTTCGGCACCGTGATCGACGACTCGCTGGGCGACGAGGTCCGGGTGACGGTTATCGCCGCCGGCTTCGACGCCGCCGGACCCAGCCGCAAGCCGGTGGTCGGATCGGCCTCCACCATCGCTGCGGGTGCCGCAGGAAAGCTCAGCTCGTCGCTGTTCGATCCGATCGACGCGGTGAGCGTGCCGGTGCACACCAATGGTGCGACGGTCAGCATTGGCGGCGACGACGGCGGCATCGCCGATGACGACGTCGACGTGCCGCCGTTCATGCGGCACTGACGCCGTCCCTGCGCCGCAGCCGATACTGGGTTCTGTGACTGTTCGGATTCGCCGCGTGACCACCACCCGGGCCGGCGGGGTGTCCAAGCCGCCGTTCGACGCCTTCAATCTCGGTGACCATGTCGGTGACGATCCCGCGGCAGTGGCGGCCAACCGCGCACGACTGGCCCGTGCGGTCGGATTGCCCCCAGACCATGTGGTGTGGATGAACCAGGTTCACGGCGACCACGTTGAAATCGTCACCGGACCCCGAACCGACCCGGTGCCGGACACCGATGCGCTGCTGACGGTCACGCCCGGGCTCGCGCTGGCGGTGGTGACCGCCGACTGTGTGCCGGTGCTGCTGGCCGACGCCCGCGCCGGCGTCGTCGCCGGAGCGCACGCCGGACGGGTCGGAGCCGCCGACGGTGTCGTGCTGCGCACCCTCGAGGCCATGCTGGCCGCGGGCGCCCGCACCGACGACATCTCCGTTCTGCTCGGGCCCGCCGTCAGCGGCGCCAACTATGAGGTGCCCGAACAGATGGCCGCCGATGTCGAGGCCCGGCTGCCCGGCAGCCGCACCCGAACAGCGCGTGGGACCGCCGGCCTGGACCTGCGGGCTGGTATCGCCCGGCAGCTGCGCGACGCCGGGGTCAAGTCCATCGACGTCGACCCGCGCTGCACCGTCGCAGACAAGAACTTGTTCAGCCATCGCCGCGGCGCCCCGACGGGCCGGCTCGCCTGCCTGGTGTGGATGGAATGAGCGATCGCGAATCCGAACTCGCCGCGGCGCTGACCGGGCTGCGCGACAGGCTGGCCGCGGCCGCGCACGCGGCGGGCCGGGACGCCGCCGACATCGAGCTGCTGCCGATCACCAAGTTCTTCCCGGCCACCGACGTCGAGATCCTCGTGCGCCTGGGGTGCCGCGCCTTCGGCGAATCCCGCGAGCAGGAGGCCTCGGCCAAGATCGCCGAGGTGCAGAGTGCGACCGGGGCGCGCGACCTGCACTGGCACATGGTCGGCCAGATCCAGCGCAACAAGGCCAAAAACATTGCGCTATGGGCGGATACGGTCCATTCACTGTCCACCGCCAAGGTCGCCGCCGCGCTGGATCGCGGTGTGCAGCAGGCCATCGCCGACGGGGTGCGGTCCACGCCGGTACGGGTCTTCCTGCAGATCAGCCTCGATGGCGACACGGCGCGCGGTGGCGTCGATCTCGGTGATCCGGCCGAAGTCGACGCGATGTGCGACCTGATCGCCGACGCCCAGGGACTGAAGCTGGTCGGGCTGATGGCGATCCCGCCGCTGGGCGCCGATCCCGACGCCGCCTTCTCGGCGCTGGCCGCCGAACACCAGCGTGTGGTGCGCCGCCATCCGCAGGCCACCGAGTTGTCGGCGGGCATGTCGGGCGATCTGGAAGCTGCAGTGCGACACGGATCAACGTGTGTGCGTGTCGGTACAGCGCTTATGGGAAATCGTCCTCTAACGTCTCCCTGAGTAGTCACTCCAGTCACATCTTCATCACAGACACCGAACTTCACGCTCAAGAAGGGTCCAGCGATGAGCACTCTCCACAAGGTCAAGGCCTACTTCGGGATGGCCCCGATGGACGATTACGACGACGAGTACTACGACGACGACGACCGCGGCGCCGCCCGCGGCGGATATCCCCGTCGCGGTGAGCGGTTCGCCGAGGACGGCTACGAGCGCACCGGTCGCTACGACGACCGTGATCCGCGTGCGGGCCGAGAGTACGAGGACCCGCGCGGCGAGTACGACGCACCGGCCACCGGTGGGTTCCGCAGCTACGCCGAAGAGCCGCGCTTCCGCCCGCGGGAGTTCGACGACATGGCCCGGCCCTCTCGCTTCGGATCCCTGCGCGGATCCACTCGCGGCGCACTGGCGATGGACCCTCGCCGGATGGCCGAACTCTTCGAGGCCGGCAGCCCGATGTCGAAGATCACCACCCTGCGCCCCAAGGATTACAGCGAGGCCCGCACCATCGGCGAGCGTTTCCGTGACGGCCAGCCGGTGATCATGGACCTGGTTTCGATGGACAACGCTGATGCCAAGCGCCTGGTGGACTTCGCCGCCGGTCTGGCCTTCGCGCTGCGCGGATCGTTCGACAAGGTCGCCACCAAGGTCTTCCTGCTCTCCCCGGCCGATGTCGACGTCTCCGCCGAGGAGCGCCGCCGCATCGCCGAAGCCGGTTTCTACAGCTACCAGTGAAACGGGGGCCGGCACCTGTTGCCGGCCCGGCGGCTCCCACGCCGAGTAGGTAGGCTGGCTGCGTCACGCTGGAGACATGCCAGCGATGTCGGCAATGTCACATTCGCTGTTAGTTAAGGACCGGCTTTAGTTGGCGCTGTTCTTCGAAATCCTGGGTTTCGCGCTGTTCGTCTTCTGGCTGCTGCTCATCGCCCGGGTCGTGGTGGAGTTCATTCGGTCGTTCGCCAGGGACTGGCAGCCGCGCGGTCTCACGGTTGTCGTCCTCGAGGCGATCATGACGGTCACCGACCCGCCGGTGAAACTGCTCCGGCGACTGATTCCGCAGTTGACGATCGGTGCGGTGCGTTTCGACCTGTCGATCATGGTGCTGCTGCTGGTCGCATTCATCGGAATGCAATTGGCCTTCAACGCGGCGGCCGCTGCAGCCTGACGGGGTTGGGCGCTTTACCTCACCAGCCGGATGAATCCGGTTAGCCACGCCGAGCCGCGGGGTACTAAAACTTTGAAATTCGCTCTTAATTATTAGTCTCGGGCGCAACCGGCGGTTCTGGTGTGACAGGATGGACGCCAGTTACAGTACGGCACGATGAACGCGAGACGCGTTCTACACTTTGACATCGGTTCGACCGTCCAGACTCGAGGGGGCAGGCAATGCCACTTACACCGGCCGACGTGCACAATGTGGCATTCAGCAAGCCACCCATCGGCAAGCGCGGTTATAACGAGGACGAGGTCGACGCGTTTCTCGACCTGGTGGAGAACGAGCTCACTCGGCTGATCGAGGAGAACTCTGATCTGCGTCAGCGGGTCAGTGAGCTCGATCAGGAGCTGGCCTCGGCCCGCGCCGGCGGCGCCGTCCCGCAGCCCCCCCAGGCGATCCCGCTCTACCAGCCCGAACCGGAACCGGAGCCTGCCCCGGCGCCCGTTGTGCAGGCCGCACCCGCTCCGGCGCCGTCACCGTCGGTCACCGAGGCGCAGGCCATCAAGGCCGCCCGCGTGCTGAGCCTGGCTCAGGACACCGCGGACCGGCTGACCGGGACCGCCAAGGCCGAGGCCGACAAGCTGCTCGCCGACGCGCGGGCCAACGCCGACCAGATCCTGTCGGAGGCCCGGCACACCGCCGAGACCACCGTGGCCGATGCCAAGCAGCGCTCCGAGGCGATGCTCACCGACGCGCAGACCCGCTCCGAGACCCAGCTGCGGCAGGCCCAGGAGAAGGCCGACGCACTGCAGGCCGACGCCGAGCGTAAGCACTCGGAGATCATGGGCACCATCAACCAGCAGCGGACCGTCCTGGAGGGCCGGCTCGAGCAGCTGCGCACCTTCGAGCGCGAGTACCGCACCCGGCTCAAGACCTACCTCGAGTCGCAGCTGGAGGAGTTGGGCCAGCGTGGATCTGCAGCTCCGGTCGATTCCGGCGCAGCCACCGATGGTGGCGGGTTCAACCAGTTCAACCGGGGAAACAACTAAGCCTTCCGTCGGGCCGGTCCGTCGGGCCACGTGTCCGAATCCAACCTTGATCTGGCTGCCGGAGGTTGATCGATGCTGATCGTTGCGCTGGTACTGGCGGTGGTCGGCCTCGCGGCCCTGGTCACCGCGGTCGTCACCAGCAATGAAGTCGTCGCGTGGGTGTGCATCGCGGCCAGCGTGCTGGGCGTCATCCTGCTGATCGTCGACGCGATCCGCGAACGTCAGCACGGTGCCTCCGACGTCGCGGCACCCGAGCCGGAGCCTGCCGACGAGCCGGCGATCGCCTATTCCGACGAGGATGTCGTCGAGTCGACGTACTCGACGTTCGACGCCGACTACCCGGCCGACGAGCTGTCCGAAGAGCAGCACCCCGACGAGGTGGTCTCCGAGGATCCTGAGTCCGATACGCCCAGCGACGACGAGCCCGAACTGCCGGAAGCAGCCGAAGAGGCCGCCGTCCACCCCGTCGACGAGGCCGACCCCGCCGACCCCGTCGACGAGCCGGAAAACCCCGAGGACGCCGAACGCCGCTGACCTCGGGGCAATCCGCCGGGCCCGCAGCTTCGAATGTCACACGTGGGTATTGAATACGCGAGCATCGTCGACCATCCGCTCGACGAGGTGTTCGCCTGGCACACCCGGCCCGGTGCGATGCGCAGACTGGTTCCTCCGTGGCAGCCGATGCGTGTGGTCGCCGAAACCAGTTCGCTTGCCGACGGCGTGGCCATCCTGGGATTGCCCGCGGGGCTGCGCTGGATCGCCCGCCACGACCCGACCGGTTACGACCCGCCACATCAGTTCCGCGACGTGCTGTCCTCGGACGGGTTGATGACCCTGCCGCCGAGGGCCATCGGCTGGTGGCGACACACCCATCGGTTCAGCGACGCCGGTGACGGCACCACCAGAGTTCACGACGAGGTCGACACCACCGTGCCCGGTGCGGCCCTGCGCTCCACCTTCGCCTATCGCCACCGGCAACTGGCCGAGGACCTGGCCGCACATCGCGATGCGGCCCAGGCCGGCGCGGGTGGCCTGACGTTCGCGATGACCGGATCCTCCGGTCTGGTCGGCACGGCGCTGGCGGCGTTCCTGTCCACCGGCGGGCACCGGGTGATTCGCCTGGTTCGGCGGGACCCGCAAAACTCGGATGAACGGCGTTGGGACCCAAGTAATCCCGCGAAAGATCTGCTCGACGGCGTCGACGCCGTCGTCCACCTGGCCGGCGAGTCGATCGCCGGGCGATTCACCGACAAGCATCGGGCGGCAATCCGCGATTCCCGCATCGAGCCCACCCGCAGGCTGGCCGCGCTGGCCGCCGAGTCCGGCGGTTCGCTGCGCGCCTTCGTCAGCGCGTCGGCGGTCGGCATCTACGGATACGACCGCGGCGACGCGCTGCTGTGCGAGGACAGCGCCCGCGGCGAGGGATTCCTTGCCGATGTGGTCGCGGACTGGGAAGCGGCCACCGCCCCGGCCGCCGACGCGGGTATCCGCACCGTTGTGGTGCGCACCGGCATCGTGCAGTCCGCCTCCGGCGGCACCCTGCGGCTGCTGCGCCCGCTGTTCGCCGCGGGGTTGGGCGGCCGTTTGGGCAGTGGCCGGCAGTGGCTGTCATGGATCGGCATCGACGACCTGCTCGACGTGTACTACCGCGCGCTCTACGACGACCGGCTGTCCGGACCGGTCAACGCCGTCGGGCCCGACCCGGTGCGCAACAGCGAATACACCGCGGTGCTCGCCAAGACCCTGCACCGGCCGGCGCTGCTGCCCGTCCCGTCGATCGGCCCGCGGGTGTTGCTCGGTGAGCAGGGCGCGCGGGAACTGGCCGAGGCCAACCAGCGGGTGCTGCCGACGAAGCTCCACGCGCTCGGACACCGGTTCCGCCACCACACCGTCGGTGACGCACTGGCCCACCAGCTCGGCCACGACCCCGCCCCGGGCGTGCTGTGACTACAGCCCCGCGCCCGACCAGGAGTGCAGAGTGCGCAGCAGCGAATTCTTCTTGTACTCGTGGCCGGCCATCCGGCCGAGGATGTCGTCGAGGGTGACGACGGCGTCGCTGATATAGGGGCCCTTGTTCAGCATCACGCATTCGGCTCGCTCAGCCATTGCGGCATCACTGATCTCGGCCCGCGACGGCAGCCCCGTCTTGGCCAGTTGCTCGAGGACCTGGGTCGCCCAGATGACCGGCAGGTGCGCCGCCTCGCACAGACACAGCGTCTCCTCCTGGACTTCGGCCATCCGCTCGTAGCCGCACTCCACTGCCAGATCGCCGCGGGCGATCATCACCCCGACCCGGTTGCGCCGCATCGCGGTCAGCATCAGTTGCGGTAGATGTTCGAACGCGAGCCGGGTCTCGATCTTGAGCACCACTCCCAGTTCGGTGTCGCCGAGCCGCGCCAGTTCGTCGAACAGGCGGATGACGTCGGCGGGCTCGCGGACGAACGAGAACTGGACGATGTCGGCGACGGCGACCACCGTGGCCAGGTCGGCCAGGTCCTTGTCGGTCAAGGCCGACACGGTCAGATCGGCGTCGGGGGCGTTGATGCCCTTGCCCGCGTGCAGTTTCGCGGTGCCATACGGCGGATGGTCGATCCGGACGTCGATGCTATCGGGCCCGATCGCCGACACCTCACCGCCGATCTTGCCGTCGTCGAAGAAGATTCGCTCGCCGACTTCGGCGCTGTCGAACAACTCCGGCAACGTGCAGCCGATGCGGGGCGGTTCCTCGTCGGCGGCGACGGGGGCACAGTCCCGGGTCAGGCGGATGACGTCGCCGGCGGTCAGGCCGATGCTCTGCTCGGCCACCGGCAGCGGACCGACCGCGGTTCGCTCCTTGCCGGATTTCTTCCCCCGCTCCTGCCCGCCGCTTCCTTTCCCCGGGTCGCTTCGCTCCTGCCCGCCGGAAAGCACCGTCCCTGACTCCAGATACGTCGTCTTCTCGGTGGTGACGACGAAACCTCCCGGGGCCGCGGCCGCGACCAACAGCCGTCGTTTGGACCCGCGAGTGTCGTGCAGTACCAGTTCCTCGCCTTCGACGCGGCGGCTCAACCACTGCGGGTCGACCGGCAGGACGGCCAGATCGGGCTCGGGTGCGCGAGCCGGGCGCTGCGCCGAGGTCAGCCAGCCTCGCGCGGCCGCGACGACCTGGCCGCGGGCATTGCGGCTGGGGTGCAGCCGGACCACCTGCGGGCCACCCGCCAGTGGGCCGGTCCGCAGCTTGGGCCCGGCGAGGTCCATCGCGATCAGGCACGGCCGGCCGGCGGCGGCGGCCGCGGATCTGACGTTGGCAGCCATTGTCTTCCAAGCGGTTTCGTCATCGTGCGCGCAGTTGATCCGGGCGATCCGCATCCCGGAGTCGATCAGCGTGCGAACCAGTCGCGCGTCGCCGGCCGCTTCGGACGGCAGGGTGACCATGATGCGTGCGGCGCGGTCTTCGGCGGCCGGACCGAGCAGGTCGTCGGCATTGCGGGCAAGCAGGTTCGCGCCGTCGGTGGCGCTGACGGTCGCCGCACCGGGCGGGTGCCAGCCGTGGCCCCGCATCGCCGAGATTGCGGCCGACACCGACCGCAGCGTGGCCTGCACGTGGGCTTCGCTGCGCCCGAGCGACGACAGACCCAGCTCGGCCAGCTGGTGCTGCACGTCCTGCAGATCGTGCTGTCGCATCGCCCAATAGTGAACGAGATTGATTGCACTGCAGTGATTTCCAGGAGTAACCGGAGCTATCCACGGAAGCCATCGGGCTTCTGCATCCGCCAGCCGGTCGAGCAGCGCATCGATATCGCGCTGCAGGCACTCCAGCTGGTCGGTTTCGGCAGGCATGCCCGCGACGCTAGTGAGGTCAGGTTGCGGTCAGGTGAACGATTGGGGCGATGTGACTTTAGACCCTCACCGGTACCCCGAATGACCCACGCGCGAGCGCATGTTCGTGCGCGACGATTGCGGCATGGCACCCAGCGATACCGTCGTCCTCGACGGCGCGGGTCTGCACCGACTCGTCGACGAGCTGAACGGGCGGGGCTACACCGTCGTCGGCCCCACTGTGCGCGACAACGCCATCGTGATCGCCGAGTTGGCCAGCGCCGACGACCTTCCTCGTGGCTGGGGTGTGGACGTCGCGCCGGGAACCTACACGCTGCGCCGCCGCGACGACCTCGCCGCGTTCGGGCACTCGTCGGGCCCGCAATCCTGGAAGCAGTTCCTGCATCCACCGCGCCAGAAGGTGTGGGGGTGCGGACCCGATGGCGTCGACGAGGCCGACGCACCCGAACCCAAGTACGCCTTCCTCGGCGTGCACGGCTGCGATCTGGCCGCCATCGGAGTCCTTGATCGGGTGCTCTCCGGTGGCGCCCACCCCGACGGCTCCTATGTCGGCAGGCGCAGGCAGGCCTTCGTGGTCGCGGTCAACTGCACCGAGCCCGGCAACCTGTGCTTCTGCGCCTCGATGGACACCGGCCCGGGCTGCCGGTCGGGCTACGACCTGGCGCTGACCGAGCGACTCGACGGCGCGGAGCCGACCTACGTGGTCGAGACCGGCAGCGTGGCCGGCGCCGAAGTGCTGGCCGCGGTCCCGCACCGGCCGGCCGAAGTGGCCGAGACCGCGGCCGCTGCCGACGACGTCGCGGCCGCGGCGGCCCTGATGGGACGCCGGATGCCCGAGGTCGACCTGCGCAGGCTGCTCTCCGAGTCACGGGAATCCCCGCACTGGGACGACGTCGCCAGCCGTTGCCTGACTTGCGGCAACTGCACCATGGTGTGCCCGACCTGTTTTTGCACCAGCACCTCCGATGTCACCGACCTCACCGGCGAGCACGCCGAACGGTGGTCGGAGTGGGCGTCGTGCTTCGAGCTGGACTTCACCTTCGTCCACGAGGGACCGGTCAGGACCTCGGGTCCCTCGCGCTACCGGCACTGGCTCACCCACAAACTGTCGAGCTGGCACGACCAGTTCGGCACGTCGGGTTGCGTGGGGTGCGGGCGCTGTATTGCCTGGTGCCCCACCGGAATCGACATCACCGAGGAGATGGCGACCTTCGCCCGGCTCGCCGAGGAGGACCATGAGTGAGGCCATGACGCGCGGGTGGGCGCCGGAGTCCTCGGCGATGGCGCCGATGCCCTACCGGGTGCGCTCGAAGGTCGTCGAGAACGCCGACTCGGTCACGTTGTGCCTCGAACCCGTCGCCACCGAGCTGTCCGCGCCGCGCCCGGGGGAGTTCATGATGCTCTACGCCTTCGGAGTCGGCGAGGTGGCCATCTCCGTCAGCGGTGACCCGTCGTCCTCCGACGGCACCATCACCCACACCATCCGCAACGTCGGTGCGGTGAGCGCGGCGCTGTGTGCGGCAGAGCCGGGCACCACCCTCGGGGTGCGTGGCCCGTTCGGCACCAGCTGGGGGCTCGACGAGGCGACCGGACGCGACCTGGTGATCGTCGCGGGCGGAGTCGGTCTGGCGCCGCTGCGTCCGGTGGTTCTCGGTGCGCTGGCGCAGCGGGAACGCTACGGCAGGGTGGTACTCATCGCCGGTGCGCGTGCCCAGCGCGATTTCCTCTACACCGCCGAAGTGCAACGCTGGCAAGATGATCCACGCCTGGAAGTGCACCTGACCGTGGACGTGCCGATCCAGGGCTGGCCCGGTGAGACCGGGTTCGTCACCGAGCCGCTGCGGCGGCTGTCGCTGACGCCCGCGCGGGTGACGGCATTCTTGTGCGGCCCGGAACAGATGATGCGCTTCGGTGCCCAGGCACTGCTGGACAAGGGTGTGCAGCCCGGCGACATCCGGGTATCGCTGGAACGAAACATGCAGTGCGGCATCGGCTGGTGTGGCCACTGCCAGCTGGGCCCGCTGCTGCTATGTCGCGACGGGCCGGTCGTCGGTTACGACGTGGCGCGTCCGCTGCTGGAAACCAAGGAGCTCTGACATGCCCAGCCTGGCTGTGTGGAAGTTCGCCTCCTGCGACGGATGTCAGCTCACGTTGCTCGACTGTGAAGACGAACTGCTGACGCTGGCCGAGCAGGTGCAGATCGCGACGTTCGCCGAAGCCTCCAGCGCGTTCGTCGGCGGCCCGTATGACGTCTCGCTGGTCGAGGGTTCGGTGACCACCGCCTCCGACGAGCGCCGCATCCGCGAGATCCGGGAACAGTCAGGGGTTCTCGTCGCGATCGGCGCCTGTGCCATCGCGGGCGGCATCCAGGCGCTGCGTAACTTCGCCGACGTCGCCGAGTTCACCTCCGTGGTCTACGCCCGCCCCGACTACATCCAGACCCTGGCCACCTCGACTCCCGCCTCGGCGCACGTCACCGTCGACTACGAACTGCGGGGCTGCCCGATCGACCGGCGCCAACTGCTCGACACCCTGGCCGCGCTGCTGGTCGGCCGCAAACCCAGACTGCCCGCGGCCACCGTGTGCACCGAATGCAAACGGGCCGGGGTGACGTGTGTGACCGTCGCCGACGGCATCGCCTGCCTGGGGCCGGTGACCCACGCCGGCTGCGGCGCACTGTGCCCGCGCCACCACCGCGGCTGCTACGGGTGTTTCGGCCCAGCGGCCACCCCCAACATGCCGGCGATGATCCCGCTTCTGCACCGCGACGGAATGTCCGGACCCGACGTGCACCGGGTGTTCGACACGTTCAACGTCACGCAGTTTCACGATGCTCTGGAAGCCGAGCACCCCAGCCATGACTGACTCCCGGACCATCCGCGTCGGTGCCCTCACCCGAGTCGAGGGCGAGGGCGCCCTGCACGTCGAGATGCGCAACGGTGTGCCCGAGCGCGTCGAGCTCAACATCTACGAGCCGCCACGGTTCTTCGAGGCCTTCCTGCGCGGTCGCGCGCACACCGAGCCGCCCGACCTGACCGCCCGCATCTGTGGCATCTGCCCGGTGGCCTACCAGATGAGCGCATGCAATGCGCTGGAGGACGCCTGCGGCGTCACGCTCGACCCCCAAGTGATTGCGCTGCGCCGGCTGCTGTACTGCGGGGAGTGGATCCACAGCCACGCCCTGCACATCTACATGCTGCACGCGCCCGACTTCCTCGGTGAGCCCGACATCATCGCCGTGGCCAAGAACCACCGGGCCGCGGTCGAACGCGGGCTGGCGCTGAAGAAGGCCGGCAATCGGCTGATGGAACTCATCGGCGGCCGCGCCATCCATCCGGTCAACGTCCGCCTCGGCGGCTTCTACTCGGTGCCCACCAAGGCCGACCTAAAACCGATGGCCGAGCTGTTGCGGGGCACCCTCGACGATGCACTGGCGACCGTGCACTGGGTGGCCGGGTTCGACTTCCCCGATGTCACCGTGGACCACGAGCTGCTGGCGCTGACCGGTCCGCGCTATGCCATCGAGGACGGCACGATCACCCGCAGTGCGGGTGCTCCGTTCCCCATCGCCGAGTTCAGTGACCATGTCCGCGAATCCCAGGTGCCGCATTCCACCGCATTGCACGCCACCCTGGACGGCGCGCGTCATCTGACCGGTCCGCTGGCCCGGTACTCGTTGAACTCCGCACTGCTCTCACCGGTCGCCCGG
The DNA here is from genome assembly GCF_036023875.1 of Mycobacterium sp. NBC_00419. Taxonomy (NCBI): domain Bacteria; kingdom Bacillati; phylum Actinomycetota; class Actinomycetes; order Mycobacteriales; family Mycobacteriaceae; genus Mycobacterium; species Mycobacterium sp. NBC_00419. The sequence continues at coordinate 541,745 of NZ_CP107931.1, read as the reverse complement.
CAGGCCGCCAGCGCTGCCGGACTGGGGGACGAGTGCCGAAACCCTTTCCGCAGCATCGTGGTCCGCGCAGTCGAAACCGTCTACGCGGTCGAGGAAGCGCTGCGCATCATCGACGACTACGAGCGCCCGGCGCGGCCGTTCATCGACGTGCCGGCCCGGCCCGGCGTCGGACACGGAGTCAGCGAAGCGCCCCGTGGCCTCTTGTATCACCGCTACGAGATCGATGACGACGGGCTGATCAAGGCGGCGGTGATCGTGCCGCCCACCGCCCAGAACCAGGCCGCGATCGAGGACGACCTGGCCAAGGTGGTGCTGGCCGGCGGAGATCTCGACGATGCCGCCCTGACGACGTTGTGCGAGCGCACGATTCGCAACTACGACCCGTGCATCTCGTGCGCGACACATTTCCTGACGCTCACGATCGACCGCCGGTGAGGGTGGTCATCGGGATCGGCAACGAACACCGCCGCGACGACGGTGTCGGTCCCGTGGTGGCGGCCGAGGTGGCCCGGCAATGCCCCGGAGTGCCGGTCGTGCGCTGTGCGGTGGAACCGGCCGCCCTGATCGACGCCTGGGACGGCGCAGATCTGGCGGTGGTGATCGACGCCGCGGCGGGGGAGTACGTGGTGCCCGGGCAGATCCGGTGCTGCGGTATCGACGAACTGGCCTCGCCGGCGGTGTTCAGCTCACACGATCTGAACCTGGCCCAGACCTACGAACTGGCCCGGGTGCTGGGCCGGGCGCCCGGGCGGCTGCTGGTCGTCAGCGTCGGCGTCGTCGACGTGGGATACGGCAAAGGCTTGAGTAGTGCTGTGGCGCAGGCCGTTCCGGATGCGGTCGCGACGGTGCGCGGCGAGCTAGCCCGCCACCTTGTCCAGGAATCCCCGGACCAGGCGGCGCAGCCGCCGGGCGGCGTCGTCGACGTGGTGACCGGTGTGGGCGCGCAGGTCCTCGTGGCGCAGCCCCAGCCGCTGCATGTCGCCGTCGACGCGGCCCAGGTCGTCGCTGATCCACAGTTCCAGTAGACCGTGGTCGAGTTCGGGGTGAAACTGCAGACCCATCGCCCGGCCCTTCACGAAAGCTTGTGACGCGCTGTCGTTTCTGGCGATCTCGTGTGCCCCCGGCGGCGGGGTGAACCGGTCGAAGTGCCACTGGAACCAGCGGCCCTCGGGCACCAGGTCGTGGTCGCTGCTGTGCACGTGGTGCCAGCCGACCTCGGGTGAGTCCGACCGTGTGACCGAACCGCCGAGTGCGGTGGCCACCAGTTGACCGCCGAAGCAGATACCCAGCACGCCCACGTCGGCCTCGACAGCGCGGCGCACCGTGTCGATCTCGTCGGCGACCCACGGCAGCCGTTCGTCGTAGACCGCCCAGCGTGAACCGAGCGGCACGATCACGTCGTAGCGGGTCGGATCGGGGAAGCTGACCTCGACCGCCGGGTTGGCGGTCCGATCCGCGGGCACCACCTCGAAGGTGTCCACGTCGAAGCCGAGCTCGGTGAACGTCTCCCCGAGCAGCGCCTCTGGGGCGATCGGATCGTTGTAGATGAACAGGACCTTGCTGGGCACCCGATCACGGTACGGCAGATCGGAGGTCAGACGCAGTCCGAGCCGCCGTCGACCACGATGACCGCCCCGTTGATGTAGCTGCTCTGCGCTGTGCACAGAAACGCCACTGTCGGCGCGATCTCGTCGACGGTGCCCATCCGGCCGGCGGGGATGTGGGCAATTTCACTCGCGACGATTTCAGGGGCGCCCTGCATCGGCGCGGTCATCGGGGTGTCGATGGTGCCGGGCGCGACGGCGTTGACCCGGATGCCGTACCTGGCCCACTTCACCGCGAGGTTGCGGGTGACGTTGATGATCCCGGACTTGGCCGCCCCGTAGCCCGGCACCAGCGGCACCGCCCGCAGCGCCGACATGGAGGACAGGTTGACCACGCTGGCTCCGCCGGGTAGCTCGGAGGCACGAAGTGCCGTGCGCAGGCCGACTGTCAGGCGGTAGGGACCGGTGAGGTTGACCGCCACCGATGCGGCGAACCCGTCGGGCGCCGACTCGTCGAGGCCGCCGGGGAAGTTCGCCCCCGCGTTGTTGACCAGAACATCGAGCACCGGGATGTCCTGTGTCAGTTGGTCGATGGAGTCGGTGCTGGTGAGCACCAGTTGCCGGTAGCTCATTCCGGACAGGTCGGTGTCGTAGTCGCCTGCGTGCGCCTTGGTGCCGGTCACGGTCACCTCGGCGCCCGCGTCGCGGAACAGCACGGCGACCGCGTGGCCGATACCGCTTGTCGCACCGGTGATCAGCACCCGGGTTCCGGTGAAGTCGAAGCTGACGCTGGCGGTCATGAGTACCTCTCGATTTGCTTGGTCAACCATGCGGTCTCCCAGAAGTTGACGCTGCCGGCCAGCAGCGTCTCGTGGGCGCCCCGGAGCACCGCGCGGGCGTCCGGGTGCTCAGGCCGGGCGTCGGTGACGATCTCGGCGAGGTGAATCGCCTCAAGCGGCCGGCCCGCGTCCAGGTGCGCCCGGGCCCGCTCGACGATCCCCTGGGCGCCGGCCAGTTCCACCAGGTCGGCGCTGACCGCCTCGGGGCCCAGTGGGTACAACTCGGTGGTCGAGCTGTGGTGGAACCAGCCGGAGTAGTTCTCCCAGATCGCCCGCACGTCCCAGGCGACTTTGCCGTAGCCCTGCCCGACCTCCAGGTCGGCGGGCAGGCTGATCTCACGCATCAACGTGCGGACGTCCTTGCCGGCGTTCATCCCCGCGACGGTCTGGTCGTGGATGTACTGGATGGCGTCGCGCAGTCTGCTCAGTTCGGCGTCGATGAGCGCAGCCCCGACGATGGGATCGAAGTGCCCGGTCAGCAGCACCTCGGGCTGCAGGCTGCGGACACGTTCGACGGTGTCGATCACCGTCAGCGCATCGCGGTAGCGGTCGCCGCGGATCGTCACCAGGTTCGGGATGTGACCGAAGACCGGGCCGAAGGTGTTGCTGCACAGACAGACCCGCTCGTCAGGCAGCCACACCACCATCGAGTCGGTGGTCTCCCCGCCTGGTGTGGCGATCAGCTCGAGCCGCCGGCCACCGACCTCCAGGCTCAGCCGGTCGGTGACGGTGATGTCGGCCGTCGCGGCGCTCTGCGGGGGTAGCTTCTTGCCGAACCGCGCCTGGATGTGCGCGATGCCCTCGGCGAGCCGGCCGGAGAACGCGAACGCGCTGCGGTTTGCGCGGTAGGGCAGCAGCCGCTCGTTGTCGTCGCGCCATTGTTCCCAGTTGGCTTGTGCGACAACCTGAGTCTGTGGGTCGCGCAACGTGTCCAGGCCACCGACATGGTCGTAGTGGCCCTGGGTGATGACGATGTAGCGCACCGGGGAGTCGTCGACGGCGTCGAAGTTGGCCCGGTGCACGGGCCCCTCGAAGCCCATCCCGGTGTTCACGATCACCCGGCCCGCCGACGTGGTCAGCAGGTAGGTGTTCGTCAGGCCCGGGGAGCACCAGATTCCGGGCGCCACCTCGTAGGCGGCCTCGGCCGCGGCAGGCGCCATCGCGTCGGCGCCGGGGCGGCTGCGGTAGATGGGTGTCACGGTGGCCTCTCAGGTCTCTGGGCGGACGTCGAAGCGGTCGAAGTAGAAGTCGAATCGGGAGCGCAGTTCGGCCGGGTCCACGCCGAAATGGCCACGCAGGTCATACGGGATGCGGCCTTTGCCGCCACGGCGGTTGCTGTCGGTATAGGCCTGGAATCGCTTGGCCACCTTGGGCCCGATGTCCACCGCGGCCAGTGCGTAGAGCTCGTCGAGCACCGGCATCTCATTGCCGTTGAGGTGGTGGAAGGAGATGTCGATGCTGCGATCGGCGGGCACCAGTGCCCGGTCGCGAACACAGGCGCTCAGCAGCCGGTGTATCCGGTCGGACCAGTAGTCGACCAGCCAGTCCGGGTCGATACTTGTGCGCCGCAACCGGTCCGAGTAGGCCATCATGGTGATCGCGGACTGGATCACGGCCACCGGATCGCGGTGGGTAAACGCCACGGTGGCATCCGGGAAGGTCGCCATCAGTGGCCCGAGTTGCTCGGCGTGCTGCGGCGACTTGAGCACCCAGGTGCGCGGGCCGCGCAGGAATGTCAACGCCTGCAGCACTTTCTTGAGGTAGCCGTAGTGCCGAACGTGGTCCAGGCCGAGGTAGTAGTCCCGCCAGGCCGGCACCCTGGCATGCCATTCGAGGACATAGCCGGCCATGTCGAGGTCGAGCAGTTCGACTTCCTCCTCGATGGCCTCGGGGAACCGGTCGTGCATGGCCGCGACGTAGGGGGTGCTGGCCATCAGGGCCTCGTGCTCGGCTTTGGCCCTGGTGTAGCGGGGGTCCACCCCGAATACGTCGGGCCCGTGGCCGCGGGCCGGGATCGGCTCGTCGCTCTCCCAGTACGGCAGCGCGCGCCGGCGTGGATCCTGGGCGATCAGGTTCACCAGATGCGTCGTCCCGGAGCGGGGCATGCCGACCACGATCAGCGGCTTCTCGATCTCGATGGACTCGATGTGCGGGTACCGCGTGAGCAGATCGTTGAGCGAGAGCCGGTTACGCAGCCGGCGGACTGTCCGGGAGCGCAGGGTGCCCCGGCTCAGCTGTCGCAGCCCGGTGTCGGACTCGATGGCGGCGATGTGCGCCGCGAGGCGATCGGCGAACCCGTCGGTGTCGGCGAGGTCGTCGACACCGGCCTGGGTGACCGCCTCCTGCAGCATCCGGTCCGCGTCGAGGACCACCTCGCGTGCCTCGGTGTACTCGAGGATCTGCTGTTGGACATCGGTGAGCACGGGTGCGGTGAGGTCGTCGAGATTCAGCGTCAGCGTTGACGACATCCGCACATCCCTTGCTAGTGTCGAATATCCGACGTACTGTTCGGAAATATGACGCTCAACGTAGACGCGGCCGACGGTGCCCGTCAAGCGTCCTCCCCGCCCACCGAGCGGGTCATCGCCATCATGGAAATGCTGGGTACCGATCCGGGCCGCCAGTTCTCGCTCGCCGAGATCTCCCGTCGCCTCGGCATCAGCCGGGCCACCGGCCACGCGATCCTGGCCACCCTGACCGCCCGCGACTGGGTCAGCCGGGATTCGGGCACGGCGAAGTACGCCTGGGGGAGCGCCATCACCGGTCTCACCGGCGCGGGGGCGTTCCGGGCCGAACTCGAGGGCCTGGCGGCGGTGACCGGAACCCAGGTGTACCTCGCGCGCCGCGAGGAGAACAGCTTGGTGATCGTCGACGTGGCAGGGCAGACGGCCGCCGCACCCGCGATCGGCCGGGGAATGCGCACCCCGTTCGTCGCCCCCTTCGGGCGCGACTATGTGGCCTGGTCGGATGCGGATGCGCAGCGGACCTGGCTGGAGGCCATCGGGCAGCCGAGTGGCGCGCTGCGCACCCGAATCGCCAAGGTGATCAACGAGATCCGCGCACGCGGCTTCGTCGTCGAGCGCCTGACCCGGGAGTACCTGCGGGTCTACACCGCACTGCGGGCGCTCAGCGACGACGGCGAGGTGGACGCGATCACCGCGCAACTGGCCCGCGCGTTCGCCGACCTCAGCGTGATCGACGTGCTGCCGGAGGAACTCGGGACCGATTCGGTGCACAACATCGCCACGGTGTCGGCGCCGATCGCCGGACCCGACGGCCAGGTCGCCATGTCGGTGACCGCCGCCCCGTTCACCACCCTGGACGCGGCCACCATCGCCTGGCTCGGCGAGCAGGTGAAGCAGACCGCGGCGCGTATCCTGGCCCGTAGCGGCAATCGCGGCTGACAGGTGGCACATGACAGCGCTCTACACCCTTGTGGTCTGGCTGGTGGTCGCTGCGCACTTCGCGTTCCTGATCTACCTGCCCAGCGGGGGCTTTCTCGCGCTGCGCTGGCGGCGCTCCATCTGGCTGCATGTCCCGATCGTGCTGTGGGGAATCGGCAGTGTCGCCCTGCACTTCTGGTGCCCGTTGACGGCGCTGGAGCAGTGGGCCCGGCCGCGGGCCGGTCTGCCGCCGCTCGGGTCGGCCGGCTTCATCGACCACTACATCACCGGTGTCATGTATCCCTCGGGCGCAACGGGTTATGCGCAGGCGGCTGCCTTCACCGCCGTGCTGGTGTCCTGGATCGCCTACGCCGCGACGGCCAGGCGGTCACCCAAGCCCGGTCAGCCCAAGCCCGGCCAGCCCCCGGCTCGCCAGCACACCCAGTCGATCTCCACACATGCACCCACGGCGAGTCCTGTAGTGCCGACGCAGGTTCGGCTCGGTAACCGGTCGGGGAACCACGGTGCGTAGGCGTCGTTGAACGCCGCGTAGTCCGACCAATCGGTCAGAAAAGCCCGCACCGACACCACGTCGTCGATGCCGCCGCCGCACAGTTCGGTCACCCGCAACAGGTTTCGCAACACCTGAGCTGTCTGGGTGGCGACGTCGGTGCCGACCACGGCGCCGGTGGTGTCGGTGGGCATCTGCCCGGTCACATACAGGGTCGGCCCGGCGGCCGTGGCATGCGAGAACGGGGCCACCGCGGGCGGAACGCCATCAGCCGGGGTGAACGTGAACGCCTGGATACCGGTCATGCCGCCGGATTCTGCCACCGCGGGAAGCACCGCTTGTCGATGCGGGCGTGCACGCCCTGGCGCTGATCGACCACCTGCGTCACGGTGAAGTCCACCGCCACCGACATGAACGAGTAGGCGTCGGGGCGGGTCAAGCCGAAGTGGCGCACCAGCAGGTCCAGGGCGCGCAGTGCGGCGCTGTTCATCGCTGCGTCCAGGGTGTCACCGAAGCCGTGCACCAGAAGCTCGGTCGACGTTTCCAGCACCGGCACGACGAACGGCAGGTCGCGGCGAATGGTCAAGCGCAGCAACCCGTTCAGCGACGACTCCAGGGCCGTTCCGCTCACCTCCCCGTCGCCTTGGGAGACGTGCGGATCGCCCACTGACAACAGCGCGCCGGGAACCTGCACCGGGTAGTACATCCGGCCGCCGGCGCCGATCCGCCAGTTGTCGACGTTTCCGCCGTGATCACCCGGCGGCACCGACGAGACCCGCTCCGCTTCCGCGGGGGCCACGCCCATCGTGCCGAAGTGTGGACGCAGCGGTACGACGACGCCGGGCAGCGCGGGCTCGCGCCGACTCTCGGCCGGGCTGACGATGGTGCCCGGGGCGTCGGCCAGCGGCGTCGTGGTCCAGTCGTAGCCGAACAGGGCCCGCCCCAGCAGCGCTTCGGTGTCCAGTTCGTAGATGGTCACCCGTTCCACGGGCAGCTCGCGGTAGAGGTAACCCCAGTGGGCCGCCAGGTTGGAGCCGTAGGCCAGCCGCGGGGTGGCCGCAAGGATGTCGACTTGCAGGACGTCACCGGGACGCGCCCCGGCGACTGCGATCGGCCCGGTGAGAATGTGCGGGCCGGGACCGCGATCGTTGACTTGCGCGAAGACGTCCGCGATCCCGTCGTCCATCAACAGGTCGGGTGCATCGCCTGCGTGATGGGTCAGGGTCTCGATCTCCACCACGTCGCCGGAGTCCACCGTCACCGCGGGCGGTTGCCGGGGATCGAAGAACCCCCAGTGCACCGTCTGTGGTGTCGCCGGAAGGTGGTGCAGAGTCATAAGCACCGGATCATGCCAGCCGGTCGGGTCCGGCGCGCGCCGAGAAAACCGGCCTAGGTCGGGTGGTAGCGGCGCTCGGGCCGCCCCGCTCCGTACTGCAGACGCAGGCCGACCGCACCGGCCTGCAGGTAATGCTCGAGATAGCGGCGGGCGCTGACCCGGGAGATGCCGATCAGATCGGCGCATTCCGCGGCCGACACCTCGCCCGCGGTGCGGACCGCATCGAGGACCAGTTTGCCGGTTTCGGCCCCGAGGCCCTTGGGCATGGGACGGGTCTCCGCCGCCACCGGGGAGCGGCCGAACACCGCGTCCACCAATGTCTGGTCGATGCCCTCGGCCGATCCCAGGGCGTCGGCGCGCGCGGCATAGGCCGCCAGCTTTGTTCGCAGCTGCTCGAACTCGAACGGCTTGATCAGGTAGTCGGTCGCCCCGCCGTCGAGCGCGCCGCTGACGGTGTCGAGCTCGCGGGCGGCGGTGATCATGATGACGCCCACGGCATCACCGCGGGCCCGCAACCCCTGCAGCACCTGCAGGCCGCTCATGTCGGGCAGATAGACGTCGAGCAGGATCAGGTCGGGCCGCAGCCTGTTCGCGGCGTCGAGTGCGGCGGCACCGGTGTTGGCCACCGCGGTGGTGTGGAAGCCCTCGACACGGTCGACGAAGCGGCGATGAATCTCGGCGACCATGAAATCGTCGTCGACCACCAGTACTTCACGCATGGCTGACCGACTCTACGCGGGGCATCCGGGCGACGAAGAGCGCGCCGCCGCCGGGTGCGTCGCGCACCTGCGCCGTGCCGCCGTACTGCGCGGTGATCAGCCGGACCAGGGCCAGACCGATCCCACGACCACCGGGAACGTCCGGTTTGGAGGTCACGCCACGCGAGAAGATCTGCGTGCGAAGTTCCTGCGGCACACCAGGTCCGGAATCGCCCACTTCGATGCTGAGGCCGTCGCTGTCGTCGACCCGCGCGGTGACCAGGCGGGCGGCCGAGCCCACCGATACCTCGACGGCATTGTCGATGAGGTTGCCCAGCACGGTGATGACGTCGGTGGCCAGTGCCGGACTCAGCGGTGCCAGGTGGGAGTCGGCGGACAGCGTCAGCGACACTCCGCTCTCGGCCGCCAGAGTGGTCTTGGCGATCAGGAGCGCGGCGACCGCCGGATCGGAAATATGTTGGGTGACAGCATCACTGATCTCAGCTCGACGTCTGGTGAGGGCCCCCACCAGCTCGCGGACCGACTCGTACTCACCGAGCTGGACCAGCCCGGAGATCGTATGCAGCTGGTTGGCGAATTCGTGAGTCTGCGCCCGCAGCGTGTCGGTGACACTCTTGTGCGACGAGAGCTGGCCCTGCATCGAGGCCAGTTCGGTGCTGTCGCGCATCGTGGTCACCGTGCCGATCCGCTGGCCCTGGCTGGTTGCCGCGCGACGATTCAGTGCCAGCACGCGGTTGGGGGTGGCGATCACGACGTCGTGGCCATCCTCGTGCGACAGCAGGAAGTCGGCCACCGCCGGGTCGATTCCGGCGTCGCGCACACTGCAGTTGACCGCATCGGATCCGATGCCCAGTAGCTCCTGCGCGCTGTCGTTGACGACGGTGATCACCCCGTCGGTGTTCACTCCGATGACACCCTCACGAATGCTGTGCAGCAACGCTTCTCGATGTTCGGCCAGTCCGGCGATCTCGGCGACCTCCAACCCTCGGGTATGCCGCTTGATCCGTCGCGACAGCAGCCACGAGGCACCCAGGCCCAGAACGGCGCCGAGTCCCAGGTACACCAGCAGCCGTTCGCCGGCACCGCTGAGCAGCTGCCACACCGAGGGATAGGGCTCGCTGACCGACACCACCGAGAGGACGTCGCCCGTGGTGGACAGGATCGGCACCTGGCCGATCAGGGCGTGCCGGCTGTCGATATCGGCGTCGCCGAACCAGGCCCGGCCCTCGGTGACCCGGCTGGGGCCGAAGCCCACCTGCCTGCCGACGCGAGACGGGTCCGAGGACACCCGGACCACCCCGGCGGGGTCGATGATCTCGGCCAGGTCCGCACCGGACAGCGCGATCGCCCGGTCCACATCGGGCGCCAGCAGCCGGGCCGCGAACGGATCCGCGTACCGTTCGCGCACCAGTGGCGTTGAGGCCACGTTCTCGGCGACGGCGATCATCCGCTGCCCGCGTACGTCACGGAACTCCTTGGTCGACTGTGCGACGCTGACGGCGGCCACGGCCGTGAGCACGACTGCGACGACGAGCAACTGGAACACCAGGAACTGGCCAGCCAGGCTTCGGCCGCTACGTACCAGCGATGACCACAACGACCAAAACTTCCTTTGCGTCCCAAAGAGTGACCCCGGTCACCATGTCTACCAGTATTGCTGAGCATCACATCTATGCGAAGGGGCATGACGATGTTGCGTCGTAGTCGACGACCGTTGTTCCGGGCGGTTGCCACCATAGTGGCGCTGGCGGTGACGCTGAGCGCGTGCGGGGTCACCCGGGGAAACGACCCGCAGGGGCTGCACCGGCTGCGAATGATGGTGCCCAACAGCCCCGGTGGCGGATACGACCTCACCGCGCGCACCGCGGTGAAGATCATGGAGGACCAGGACATCACCGGCCGCGTCGAGGTGTTCAACGTGCTGGGTGCCGGCGGAACCGTCGCGATGGCCCGACTCATGAACGAGCGGGGTAACGGCGACCTGATGATGACGATGGGTCTGGGCGTCGTCGGCGCCACCTACACCAACGGATCCAAGATCAAGGCCTCCGACGCGACGGCCATCGCGAAGTTGATCGAGGATCCCGGGGCGATATTCGTCCCTGCCGATTCGCCGTTCAAGACCGTGGGCGACTTCGTCGAGGCGTGGAAGGCAGATCCGAGCAAGGTGACCATCGGCGGCGGCTCCTCACCGGGCGGGCCCGATCACCTGTTCCCGATGGAAGTCGCGAAGAAAGTCGGCGTCGATCCCAAACAGGTCAACTTCGTCACCTACGACGGCGGCGGCGACCTGCTGACCGCGCTGCTCGGCAAGAAGATCACCGTGGGAACCTCCAGCCCGGGTGAGCTCATCGACCAGATTGAGGCGGGCCAGCTGCGGGTGCTCGCGGTGTCCAGCGCGGAACGGGTCAAGGGCATCGATGCGCCGACGCTCAAGGAATCCGGTATCGACCTGACGTTCGCCAACTGGCGTGGAGTGCTGGCGCCGCCGGGTATTTCGGACGACGCCAAGGGCGCGATGGTCAAAGCGCTCGAGGAGCTGCACGGCACGAGTCAGTGGAAAGAGGCGCTGGTCAAGAACGGCTGGACCGATGCCTTCGTCACCGGTGCGGCCTTCGAGCAGTTCCTCTCCGATCAGGACAACCGCGTCTCGTCGACGCTGACCGAATTGGGGCTGCTGTGAGCATCGATGACCGGCAGGCAGTCTCGGACAGCCGCCCCGACTACGCGCAGTACATTGTGGTCGCCGTCTTGGTGATCGTCGGCGGATTCCTGGTCTACAGCGGGCTGACGCTCGATGAAGGCTTCGCCAAGGTGGATCCCGTTGGGCCCAAGTTCTTTCCGTTGACCATCGGCATAGCAGCGCTGGTGCTCGCGGTGGTGCTGGCTATTGCGATCCCGCGCGGTAGCAAGGGTGAGGCCGACGCCGGTGAGGACATCGATCCCGAGGCGCCGGGGGACTGGCGTACCGTCGGCCTGCTGATCGCGCTGTTCGTCGCGATGATCCTGCTCGTCAATCTGCTGGGCTGGGTGATCATGAGCGCGCTGTTCTTCGCCGGCGCGGCAACGATTCTGGGCAGCAAGCACTACGTGCGCAACATCGTCATCGGCGCTGTCCTGGCACTGGCCAGCTTCTACGCGTTCTACTCCGGGCTCGGAATCCCGCTGCCCGCAGGCATCCTGGACGGGATTCTCTAGATGGACAACTTCAACTGGCTGATGCAGGGTTTCGCCGAGGCGGCGACCCCGATGAACCTGCTGTACGCCGTGATCGGGGTGCTGCTGGGTACCGCGGTAGGTGTGCTGCCCGGCATCGGGCCGGCCATGACCGTGGCGCTGCTGCTTCCCATCACCTACAACGTCAGCCCCAGTGCGGCATTCATCATGTTCGCCGGCATCTTCTACGGCGGCATGTACGGCGGATCCACCACGTCGATCCTGCTGAACACTCCGGGGGAGTCGTCGTCGGTGATCACCGCCATCGAGGGCAACAAGATGGCGAAAGCAGGACGAGCCGCGCAGGCATTGGCCACCGCGGCGATCGGCTCGTTCGTCGCGGGCACCATCGGCACCGTGCTGCTGGCCGCGTTCGCCCCCGCGATCTCGCGGTTCGCCGTCACCCTCGGCGCGCCGTCGTATCTGGCGATCATGCTCTTCGCGCTGGTGGCGGTGACCGCGGTGCTGGGCTCGTCGAAGTTGCGCGGCGCCATCTCGCTGGTGCTCGGCTTGGCGATCGGCATCGTCGGCATCGACTTCCTCACCGGCCAGCCACGCGCCACATTCGGTATCCCGCAGCTCTCCGATGGCATCGACATCGTGGTGATCGCGGTCGCGATCTTCGCTGTGGGAGAGGCACTCTGGGTGGCTGCGCACCTGCGCCGGCGTCCGGCCGATGTGATTCCGGTGGGCCGGCCGTGGATGGGTCGTGATGACTGGCGGCGGTCCTGGAAGCCGTGGCTGCGCGGCACCGCGTTCGGGTTCCCGTTCGGAGCCCTGCCCGCCGGCGGCGCTGAGCTGCCCACGTTCCTGAGCTACATCACCGAGAAGAAGCTGTCCAAGCATCCAGAGGAGTTCGGGCGGGGCGCCATCGAAGGAGTGGCCGGGCCCGAGGCGGCCAACAACGCCTCCGCCGCGGGCACGTTGGTGCCGATGCTGTCGCTGGGCCTGCCGACCAACGCCACGGCTGCGGTCATGCTCACCGCCTTCGTATCCTATGGAATCCAGCCCGGACCAACACTTTTCAGTAAAGAGCCGCTGCTGATCTGGACGCTGATCGCCAGCCTGTTCATCGGCAACTTCCTGCTGCTGGTGCTCAACCTGCCGCTGGCGCCGCTCTGGGCCAAGCTGTTGCGCACGCCGCGGCCGTACCTGTACGCCGGCATCCTGTTCTTCGCCGCCCTGGGGGCCTTCGCGGTGAACGTCCAGCCGCTGGATCTGGCACTGCTGCTGCTGTTCGGACTGCTCGGTCTGATGATGCGCCGGTTCGGCCTTCCGATACTGCCGCTGATCATCGGCGTCATCCTGGGCCCGCGCATCGAACGACAATTGCGCCAGAGCCTGCAGATCGGCGGGGGCGAATGGTCGAGCCTGTTCACCGAGCCGGTCGCCATCGTGACGTACCTCTGCATGGCGGTGCTGCTGGCGATTCCGCTCATACTGCGACTCCTGCACCGCGACGAGGAGACGCTCTTGGTCGTCGAGGACGACAAGGATCAGCGAGAGAAGGCGCAGGCATCATGATCGTCGACGAGCGCTTGCGCGAGGAGAAAAAATGATCGTAGTCGGATACACCAATGACCAGTTCGGCAGGGCTGCGCTGGACGCCGGCATCGCCGAGGCCGCGCTGCGCGACGCCGATCTGCTGGTGGTCAACTCGACACCGGGTGACTCCTACGTCGACGCCGCGTTCGCCCAGCCCGGCGAGGTGCGCGACATCGAGGACCGGTTGCGTGACTGCGGCGTGCGCTACGAGCTGTCCCAACCGGTCGGGGTGTACGCCGCCGACGCGCTGTTGGAGGCGATGGAGCGCCCCGACGCCGATCTCCTGGTGATCGGCCTGCGTCACCGCAATCCGGTCGGCAAACTGCTTCTCGGCAGCGTCGCGCAACAACTGCTGGTGGAGTGCCCGAAACCTGTGTTGGCGGTCAAGCCTGGCTAATGCCGAATAATGGAAGTCATGAACGTATCGGTCATGGTGTGGGGTGTCACCTGCGCGGTGATACTCGGATTGTTCGTTTTCGACTTCTTCGCTCACGTGCGGGTGGCCCACGAACCGACGTTCCGCGAGTCGGCGACCTGGTCGGCGGTGTACATCGGCCTGGCCATCGTGTTCGGCTTCGTGGTCTGGTGGCAGTGGGGTGGGCAGTTCGCCGGGGAGTACTTCGCCGGCTACGTCACCGAAAAGGCGCTGAGCGTCGACAACCTGTTCGTGTTCACCGTCATCATGGCCACATTCGCGGTGCCGCGGGCGTTCCAGCAGAAGCTGTTGCTCATCGGCATCGTCATGGCGCTGGTGATGCGGGCCGGGTTCATCGCCCTGGGGACCGCGGCCATCAACACGTTCAGCTGGGTGTTCTACATCTTCGGCGTCTTCCTGGTGCTCACCGCCGCCAAACTCGCCCGCGAGGCCGGCCACGAGAAGGAGGTGGAGGAGAAGCGCGACAGCCGGATCATCGCCCTGGTGCGCAAGATCGTGCCCACCACCGACGACTACGACGGTGACAAATTCCTGACGAAGATCGGCGGCAACCGGGCCGTCACGCCGATGTTCTTGGCGCTCATCGCCATCGGGTTCACCGACCTGCTCTTCGCCCTGGACTCGATCCCGGCGATCTACGGGCTGACCGAGGAGCCCTACATCGTGTTCACCGCCAACGCCTTCGCGTTGATGGGGTTGCGCCAGCTGTACTTCCTCATCGGCGGCCTGCTGGACCGGTTGGTGTATCTGTCCTACGGGCTGTCACTGATCCTGGCGTTCATCGGCGTGAAGCTGGTGCTGCACGCCCTGCACGAGAACACCCTGCCGTTCATCAACGGCGGCGAGCACGTCAAGGTGCCGGAGATCTCGACCGGCCTGTCGATCGGGGTGATCGCGGTGATCCTGGTGATCACCACCGTCGCGAGTCTGATCAAGACGCGCGGGCGGACGGTCGCCGACGAGCCGTCGCACAGTTAGCATGGCGGTGTCGAAAAGGACCATGGGCGGCAACCGGTAAGCCCGCCCATTCCGTAAGGAAGCTCCGTACCGCTTCGGCGGACCCACGACAAGCACACCGGTGCAGCAGTGCCCGGTGGGCTTGGCGTGCAAGAGCTTTCGTCGTCAAGCCTGCCTCCTGCTGCCCACTAGCAAAGGAGCAGTCCATGCCCATCATCCGAACCGGTGGCAACCTCGTCACCCAGATCAACACCTTCACCGTTGCCGAAGGCGGTCAGCAGGCGCTGATCGATCTGCTCGCGGAATCGGCCCGCTTCGCACGTCAGACGCCCGGCTGGATTTCGGCAAGCGTGCACCGCAGCCATGACGGGACGCGGGTAACCAACTATGCCCAGTGCGAAGATCTCGACTCTGCGCTGGCTGTGATCGACGCACTGCGGGGCGCGGGATTCCTCGACCGCAACGCGGCGCTGGGGCAGGCCCATCCGGGGCTGTATGACGTGGTGTTCACCCTCGAGCAGTAGTCCCGACTGGTTGTCAGTTGTTGCTCGACGGGCAGGACACGTCGACGAACACGTCGCCCGGGTTGGTCTTGTCCATCGGCAGCATCAGGGTGCCGTCCGACATCATCATGACGACCAGGCCGTGTACCCCGGTGACCGAACACCGGGCCAGGGGCCCGAGGACCGTGCCGTTGAACTGCACGCTGTAACCCTGATCCTGCAGGGTCTTGACCACGTCGGCAGCCGAGCCACTGGGCGGAATGGCGGTGGCCGCCCCGGGTGCCACCAGCGCGGTGGCCAGTGCCATACCGGCGATGGCGGCGGTGAGTACGACCTTCTTCATGTGCGGTTCCTCGGGTCCCTGGCCTCGCTCGGCGAGGCGACGATTGTGTTTCGCAGGCTTGGTGTGTGGCGGGAGCCCCGGCGTTACATCCCTGCGTGGTGTAACGGATGCCGGCTCGCCGAGCACTCACCAGATGTACCCCGCCACTACCTGTTGAAGGGCTCACCGCCGATGACTGCCACCCAGCCCCACGTCGAACACCCTGTCCGCCAGCCGAATTCGGCCCTGGTGCGCCTCGGTGCCCTGTCGGTTCGCTACGGGCTGGTGGTGGTGATCGCCTGGATCGGGGCGCTGAAGTTCACTGCCTACGAGGCGCAGGGCATCGAGCCCCTGGTGGCGAACAGTCCGCTGATGAGCTGGGTCTACACCGTCTTCTCGGTGCCGGCGTTCTCGGCGGTGCTCGGCGTGGTCGAGCTGAGCACTGCGGTGTTGCTGGCCCTCAAGCCGTGGTGGCCGAAGGTGTCGGCGCTCGGCAGCATCTCGGCGATCGGTCTGTTCCTGGCGACCCTGAGCTTTCTGGTGACCACGCCGGGTATCGGTGAGGAATCCGCCGGGGGCTTTCCGGCGTTGTCATCGACCGGTCAGTTCCTGGTGAAGGACATCGCGCTGCTCGGTATCGCGGTGTGGACGCTGGGCGACGCGCTGCAGGCGGCCCGCCGGGGCTGACAGCGACGAAGAACGGCCCCGGGCTACCGGGGCCCGTTCTGCTGTGTCCGAGGGGGGACTTGAACCCCCACGCCCGTTAATAGGGCACTAGCACCTCAAGCTAGCGCGTCTGCCATTCCGCCACTCGGACATCGCCCCAGCAGGGGCAGCTAAGGCTAACGGATCGACGACCCGAGTCCCAAACCGGAACTAGGCCGCGGGCAGGCGCTGGGCGATTTGGCCCGCGATCGCCGAGGCCGCCGACGTTGGACCGTCGGCGCTGCACGCTTCGACGTCCACCGCCACATTGCTGTGCACGGTCAGGGCCCGTTGGCACGACCATTTCTCCGGGGTCATCTGCACCCGCGAGACCGCCAGCACGTCGTGATCGGTGCTGGGGCGGCCCACCGACCACACCTGGGCGGGGCCGATCGGCGCGGGGTAGGTGAGTTCGCGATCGGAGCAGCCCGACCACTGCGCCTGCGAGGTCGCGAAGAAGTCAGCGGCTGCCCGGGCGGTCGGGAACAGCACCACGGCCTGTACGGCGAAGTGCGACCAGGCCGGCGCTGTCGGCGGGTCACGCAAGACCTGTCCGTGCACGGCCGTCGAGCCGCTCTTGGCGTACACGCTCTGCTGGGCGGCACCCGCGATGGCCAGGCAGTTCACGTCGTCCAGCCGGGCGCTGTCGTTCCAGGCCTTGGTCACATCCGCGGTGACCACGACGTCGTCGCTCGACAGGGCCGCGCCGACGTCCCCGGCCGGCAGCAGCAGGGTGGGAAGCGCGTCCGGCGTCGCCAGCGGAGCGTGGTCGGCAGACATCGCGGTGCCCGAGGTGGTGGCGGTGCAGCCGCTGACCAACAGGCACAGCAGCGCCGCGATCGCGGGCAGGCGGGGAGTCACCGGTAAATCAAACCCCATATCGGCGTGTTGCGCGAGGGGTTGGAGGGAAACATGTGGTATTGGCTCGATGCCCCACCGCCGGTTCGGCGCCGCCAGTGGTAGGAAAGGTGACTGTGACACAACCCGTCGACGAGGTGGTTGACCTCGTCAGCGCCCTCATCCGTTTCGATACCTCCAACACCGGTGAGCTCGAGACCACCAAGGGCGAGGCGGAGTGCGCCCTGTGGGTGGCCGAGCAGCTCAGCGCGGTCGGCTACACATGCGAATACGTCGAGTCCGGCGCTCCCGGCCGCGGCAACGTCTTCGCCCGCCTCGCCGGGGCGGACCCGAGCCGTGGCGCCGTGCTCATCCACGGCCACCTCGACGTCGTGCCCGCCGAACCCGCGGACTGGAGCGTGCATCCGTTCTCCGGTGCGATCGCCGACGGCTATGTCTGGGGCCGCGGTGCGGTCGACATGAAAGACATGTGCGGCATGATGATCGCCGTCGCACGGCACTTCAAACGCGCCGGAATCGTGCCCCCGCGCGACCTGGTGTTCGCCTTCGTCGCCGACGAGGAAGCCGGTGGTAATTACGGTTGCAAGTGGCTGGTGGAGAACCGGCCCGACTTGTTCGACGGCATCACCGAGGCCATCGGTGAGGTCGGCGGCTTCTCGCTGACGGTGCCGCGACAAGACGGCGGGGAGCGGCGGCTCTATCTGATCGAAACCGCCGAAAAGGGCATGTTGTGGATGCGCCTGAAGGCCCGCGGCCGAGCCGGCCACGGCTCGATGATCCACGACGACAACGCCGTGACGACGATCGCCGAAGCCGTCGCACGGCTCGGGCGCCACCAGTTCCCGCTCGTGGTGCACCCTGCGGTCGAGGAATTCCTGACCGCGGTTGCCGAGGAGACCGGCTACACCTTCGACCTCGACGGCCCTGATCTCGACGGGGCGATCGCGAAGCTGGGTCCGATCGCCCGCATCGTCGGTGCCACCCTGCGCGACACGGCAAATCCCACGATGCTCAAGGCCGGATACAAGGCGAACGTGATCCCCGCGACGGCCGAAGCCGTGATCGATTGCCGCGTGGTTCCGGGGCGCCAGGCCGCATTCGAGCGGGAAGTCGACGAGATCATCGGCCCGGACGTGACTCGCGAGTGGATCACCGAATTGCCCTCGTACGAAACGGCGTTCGACGGTGAATTGGTGGGCGCCATGAACGCGGCGCTGCTCGCCGCGGACCCGGAAGCCCGGACCGTGCCATACATGCTCTCCGGCGGTACCGACGCCAAACACTTTGCTCGCCTTGGTATCCGGTGTTTCGGTTTCATACCGCTGCGACTGCCGCCGGAACTGGACTTTGCGGCGCTGTTCCACGGCGTCGACGAGCGGGTACCCATCGACGCGCTGGAGTTCGGCGTCGCTGTGCTCGAACACTTCTTGAGAAACTGCTGACCAACCCTGAAAGGACTGGCATTTCATGGCCTTTGACTACAACCCCTACGACTTTCTGCCCGAGCTGCCCGGCTTCACCCTGACCAGTACCGACATCACCGACGGCAAGCCACTGAAGAACGCTCAGGTCAGCGGGATCATGGGCGCCGGCGGCGAAGACGTCTCACCCCAGCTCAGTTGGTCGGGCTTTCCGGAAGAGACCCGCAGCTTCGCCGTCACCGTCTATGACCCGGATGCCCCCACGGCATCGGGTTTCTGGCACTGGGCGGTGGCCAACCTGCCCGCCACCACGACCGAGCTGCCCTCCGGCGTCGGCGACGGCTCGCTGCTGCCCGGTGACGCGCTGACCCTGGTCAACGATGCCGGCGTGCGCCGCTTCATCGGTGCCGCTCCGCCGGCCGGCCACGGCGTCCACCGCTACTTCGTGGCCGTGCATGCACTGAACGTGGAGAAGCTGGAGCTCACCGAGGACGCCAGCCCCGCTTTCCTGGGCTTCAACGTGTTCATGACCGCGATCGCCCGCGCCGTCATCCACGGAACCTACGAGCAGAAGTAGGCGCCGTCGACCGAAAACACGACACTTGACAGACGAATTACAGTTCGCCATTCTGGTGGGCGAGGGGAGTACCTCACCTTCAACTTTCGTCGTCATCACGGTTCGGACCGATCCGAATCCGGCGTAAGTGCCCGTCATAGTCCTACGGGTCGAGGAAGACCTCAACCTAGACAGCGTGAATTTGATGTGCGCTCGTGGGATGGGAACTCTCGATGACCTTTGCACCCAACGCAATCCGTTCGATCAACCAAGCTGACCCGCTGACGGCCGACGCGGTAACCGCCCTGCAGTCGATGCGCGACTACCCGAGTATCTCGATACTGGCCACCACCCAACCCGGAAGAACGCTGCACGAGCGCGATCTGGTGACCCTGCGTCACCTCAGCGCACAGGTCGGGACGCGGTTGGACGACGAGCAGATCGCCGAGCGCCAGCAGCTGCTTGACTCGCTGGCATCACTGATCGCCCAGTCGGCTCAGGAACCGGCCGATCGCGCGGTGGCTCTGTTCGTCAGCCCGTCACACCAGTGCCGGATCACCCTCCCGGTCGCCGTCGCCGACCGGTGTGTCGTCGATCCGACGTTCGCCACCCGTGATCTCGTCCGTGCTCTGCAGCATTCCCCTCGACATACAGCGTTGCTCTTGTCCGCCGACAGTGCCCGACTGTTGCATGGCCACGGATCGTCGCTGTCGCCCGCGCCCGGCAGTGCCTTTCCCGCTCACCGACGCAGCGACGGAAGGCGCGGCAACCGCAATGCGGAACCGCAGACCGAATTCCTGCGCCGAGTGGACCGGGGTCTCGGCGCCGCACTTCGCCTCAACCCGATGCCGCTGGTCGTCGTGGCTGCAGAACCCACCGCCACAACGTTTCTCCGTCTTTCGCGCAACACTGAACGCCTTGCCGGCGTGGTCCGGGGCAATCACCTCAAGACCCCCGCCGGCGCCTTGAGTGATCTGATCCGACCTGTGCTCCGTGACTACCTTCGGAGCCGGAGTAAAGAGGCCCTCGAGCTGATCGAGCGGCGCGCCGGCGCCGAGCGGGTGCTCCGTGACATCGACACCGCGTGGCTGGCTGCCCGGTGGGAGAGGCCCGAGTTGCTCGCCGTCGAAGAGGACTACTTCTTCCCTGCGCGTCTAGGACCCGACGGCGACACTCTCATTCCCGCCGACGACGTCGATCATCCAGATGTCATCGACGACGTCGTCGACGAGCTCATCGAGATCGTGCTGGGCCGCGGGGGTTGGATTGCGCTTCTCGAACCAGGTCAGCTCCCGGAGGGAACGCATCTGGCGTTGACGCTGCGCCGACGGTGAAACGCCTACTGGCGCGCAGCCGAGCCGACCGCGTCGCTCAAGCAGGTGAACCCCCCGGCACGCAGCCGCTGCGCGATGCCGTCGTGAATGTCCTTGGCCCACAGGCCTCCGCCGTAGATCCAGCCGGTGTAGCCCTGCAGCAGCGACGCGCCAGCGGTGATCCGCTCCCAGGCGTCGTCCGCGGTTTCGATACCGCCGACGCTGACGAGTACCAGCCGCTCGCCGACCCGGCCGTAGAGCCGCTGCAGGATCTCCAGCGATCGCTGCGCAACCGGGGGTCCGGAGATTCCGCCTGCGCCGAGTTCGTCGACGCCGGGGGTGTGCAGCCCGGCCCGCGAGATCGTGGTGTTGGTGGCGACGATGCCTGCCAGCCCGAGTTCGACGGCCAGGTCGGCCACCGCGTCGACGTCGTCGTCGGACAGGTCGGGGGCGATCTTCACCAGCACGGGTGTGGACGTCTCACTCAGGACGGCGCTCAGGATGGGGCGCAGCGACTCCACCGCCTGCAGGTCGCGCAGCCCCGGGGTGTTGGGGGAGCTGACGTTGACCACCAGATAGGCGGCCAGCGGGCCGAGCAGTCGCGCGCTGGAGCGGTAGTCCTCGGCGGCCAGTTCGGGCTCGGTGACCTTCGACTTGCCGATGTTCACCCCGATCGGCACGTCGGGCTGGTGCCGGGCCAGCTGCAACGCCAGTTGTCCGGCGCCGTGGTTGTTGAAGCCCATCCGGTTCAGCAGTGCCCGGTCCTGCGCCAGCCGGAACAGCCGCGGCTGGGGGTTGCCCGGCTGCGGGACGGCCGTCACTGTGCCCACCTCGGCGTAACCGAAACCCAGTGCACCCCAGGTGTGCAGGCCGACGCCGTCCTTGTCGAATCCCGCGGCCAGCCCGAGCGGGCCCGGGAAGCGCACCCCGAACACCGTGCTGGCCAACACCGGATCCTGCGGAGCGAGCCGGCGGCTCAGCTGCCTGCGGGCGCCTCCGGTGGCCGTCGCGGCGCGCAACGCCGCGAACACCAGCGTGTGGATCCGTTCGGGGGGCACCAGGAACAGTGCCCGCCGCACCGCGGAGTACATCACAGGTCCGGCTGGTCTGCGTTGCGGCCGTCGACACGGATCTTCTTGCGCCGCAATAAGACTCGTCGACTCCCGTCGGTGTAGAGCCGTACCCGGGTCAGTTCCCAGCCGCGGTACTCGGCCTCGATCGACAACCGTGTCGACGCGCTGATCCGGGTCACGTCCGGCGGCAGCCGCAGCGGAACCCACTCGTAGTCGTCGGAGAGGTCGACCTCCCAGCTGGCGGGCATCCGGCCGCGGTGGGCGCTGCTCATCGGCCACCGGCGGCGTTACGGATGACCTGCACCCCGGCGCCCGAGCCCGACACGACGTAGAGCGTGCCGGTCTTGTCGTCGAAGGCCAGCGAGTTCGGTTGCTGCACGGTCGGGTAGCGCACCTTTTCCACGGGGATTCCAGTAGCGAGATCGTAACCAATGACGACGTTCGCCGCGGTTTGTGAAACCCACACCAGATCGCGCGATCCGGCCAGCCCATAGGGCGCACCGGACACCGGATACGCCTGGCGTTCGATCAGCGGATCGACACCGAAGACCAGCAGCTGACCACCGCGGGTGTCGGCGACCAGCACGCGCCCCTGCGGATCGGCGGCCAGCGTGGTGGCGCCCTCGCCGGCGCGCAGCGCCTGCTGGGCCTTGCCGTCGGCGTTCAGCGCCGTCACCGAGGTCTGCCCGCGGTCCAGGACGACGGCGGTGTCGCCCTCGGTGACGATCGCGTCGACCCGGGCGAAGATCTCGGCCTTGGCGGCCACGGCGGTCTCCGAGGCCAGTGTGTAGGCGGCGCCCTGCGCGCTGCCCAGCACCAACCGGCCGTCGGCCCGCCGGGCGATGGCGGTGAAATCGGTGTCGGCCTGGCCGTCGACGGCGACCTGCCGGGCGGTCCCGGCCGCCACGTCGACCACGATGTAGCCGCCGCGCCTGGACAGGTAGACCGAGCCCTGCCCGTCACCGGCGATCGACGAGGCCGGGCCGCCCAGCGGGACTGCCCGGGGCGAACCGGGTGGCCCGAACACCGTCACCGTCGCGGCGGTGTTCGGGTCGGCGGCCGGGGTGAAGACCACCAGCGACGCCGTCTTGGCGTCGAACAGCGCAGCCTGCGGGCGGCCCCCCAGCGCCAGGACCTGCCCGGCGGGTGGGGTTGCGGGGGGCGGCGAGATGGCGGCTTGCGCGGGTTCGATGGTGGGCGGAGGCGCGTCAAGCGGACTCGAGGAGCACCCGGTAGCCAATACCGCGAGGGTCAGGAACACGCCGGTACACCTGCGCAAACCAGCGCTGTTTACAACCATTGGCAACGGGTAGCCCTCGGACGTGTGCACGATCGAGCGACTGGGTCGCCCTCTGTCGATCACTGATTCTAGGTCTCCGCGCAGAAGACAAGTTTGCGGTCATGTCTACTGCATTTCCGTAACCGGGGTTATGGTGACCTCATGACGCTGGCTGCGACTCCCGAGTCCGACGGGCGAGAATTTGCCATCGAGGACATCTCGACGGGCCTGTTCGCCAGTGGATTCGGCCACCTCGGTGACGGGCGGAGCTTCTCGTTCCACGTGCACCGCGGCCAGTTGGTGGTCGAGGTCTACCACCCGCGGCTGGCCGGCCCGGTGCCGCACGCCGAGGACGTTGTTGCCGCGGCCACCCGCAACATCGGCGACTTCGACATCAACGACGAGCGCAGCCTGATCGCCGCGCTTCGCGACGCCGTCGCCGACGCGCAGCCGGTGCCCCGCCCGGCGCGCTGAAAGTCCAGCTTCATCCAGTACGGTCGGCGGCGTGGAAGTCGCGTCGATGTCGTGGTTGCAGGTCGTCGTCTTATCGATCGTTCAAGGGCTGACGGAGTTCCTGCCGGTCTCGTCGTCGAGCCACCTGGCGATCGTGTCGCGGGTCTTCTTCTCCGGTGATGCCGGCGCCTCGTTCACCGCGGTGTCCCAGTTGGGCACCGAAGCCGCCGTGCTGATCTATTTCGCCCGCGACATCGTGCGGATCCTCAAGGCCTGGTTCAACGGGCTGTTCGTCAAGGCGCACCGCGACAACGCCGACTACCGCCTCGGCTGGTACGTCATCATCGGCACGGTGCCGATCGTCGTGCTCGGGCTGGCGTTCAAGGAGGCGATCCGCGGCGAGGTGCGCAACCTCTGGGTGATCGCCACCGCGATGCTGGTGTTCTCCGCGGTGATCGCCGCCGCCGAGTACTTCGGCCGCCAGACCCGCCACATCGAACAGCTCACCTGGCGGGACGGCCTGGTGGTCGGTATCGCGCAATGCCTGGCGCTGGTTCCCGGCGTGTCGCGGTCCGGATCGACCATCAGCGCGGGTCTGTTTCTGGGGCTCGACCGCGAATTGTCCGCGAGATTCGGCTTCCTGCTGGGCATTCCGGCCATCCTGGCGTCGGGACTGTTCTCGCTGCCGGACGCCTTCCATCCCGTGACCGAGGGGATGAGCGCCACGGGTGCCCAACTGCTGGTCTCCGTCGCCATCGCCTTCGTGGTCGGCTTCGCGGCGATCACCTGGTTGCTGCGGTTCGTCGCCCACCACGCGATGTATTGGTTCGTGGGCTATCGGGTGGTGCTGGCCCTGGTCGTCATGGCCTTGCTGAGTACCGGAGTGGTGGCCGCGGGATGACGGTCATCCTGCTGCGCCATGGCCGTTCGACGTCGAACACCGCCCATACCCTGGCCGGGCGCACCGAGGGTGTCGAACTCGACGACAAGGGCCGCGCTCAGGCCGCCGCGCTTCCCGACCGCGTCGAAGGCCTGCCGATCGCGGCGCTGGTGCGCTCGCCCCTGCTGCGCTGCCAAATGACGCTGGAGCCACTGGCCGAGGCGCTGGGCCTTGACCCGGTGGTAGACGAACGGCTTGCCGAGGTCGACTACGGGCAGTGGACCGGGCGTGCCCTGAAGGATCTGGTGAAGGAGCCGCTGTGGTCGGTGGTTCAGCACCAGCCCAGTGCTGCGGTGTTTCCCGACGGTGAGGGTCTGGCCCAGGTCCAGGCCCGCGCGGTGGCCGCGATCCGCGAGCACGACCGCCGACTGGCCGAGCAGCACGGCAACGATGTCCTGTGGGTGGCGTGCACGCACGGTGACGTCATCAAGTCGGTGGTCGCCGACGCGCTCGGTGCACACCTGGACAGCTTCCAGCGCATCACCGCCGACCCGGCTTCGATGAGTGTGATCCGCTACACACCAGTCCGCCCGTTCGTGATCCACGTCAACCACACCGGCGGCCAACTGGCGTCGGTGCTGCGCGCCCCGCCGCCGTCGGACGGCGACAAGCCCGCCGACGACGCGGTCGTCGGCGGTTCGACGGACTAGGGCTTCTCCGCATCACCGCACCGCGCCGAGTTACGGCTCAGCTGCTTCTGCCGGTATTTTGGAGGTAACTATGCCCCGAGCTATTCACGTCTTCCGCACTCCCGACCGATTCGTGGCCGGGACCGTTGGGCAACCCGGAAACCGGACGTTCTACCTGCAGGCGGTGCACGACAGCCGGGTGATCTCCGTGATTCTGGAAAAGCAGCAGGTCGCCGTGTTGGCCGAGCGCATCGCGGCGCTGCTGGTCGAGATCAACCGGCGCTTCGGCACACCGCTGCCGCCGGAGACCGACGTCGAAGACCTCAGCCCGCTGATCACCCCGGTCGACGCCGAGTTCCGGGTCGGCACGATGGGGCTGGGCTGGGACTCCGAGGCGGAGACCGTCGTGGTGGAGTTGCTGGCCGTCAGCGACACCGAGTTCGACGCGTCGGTGGTCCTCGACGACGCCGAGGAGGGCCCCGACGCGGTGCGGGTGTTCCTGTCGCCGGAGTCGGCGCGGCAGTTCGCCAGCCGATCCCATCGCGTCATCTCCGCAGGCCGCCCACCGTGCCCACTGTGTGACGAGCCGCTGGACCCCGAGGGCCACATCTGTGTCCGCACCAACGGATATCGGCGCGGCGCATTCGGCGGCGCCGAGGACGACCTGGACTCGTGACGGGAACCGACGAGTCGGTGGCACGTGAAGTGCTGGCACGCGGAGAGCTCAACGTTCTCGGCCGGATCCGTTCGGCAAGCAACGCCACCTTCTTGTGCGAGGCGACGCTCGGCGAGCAGACTCTGCACTGCGTCTACAAGCCGGTCGCCGGCGAACAGCCGCTGTGGGATTTCCCGGACGGCACTCTGGCCGGCCGCGAGTTCGGCTCCTATCTGGTGTCGGCGGCACTGGGCTGGAACATCGTGCCGCTCACCGTCATTGGCGATGGGCCCGCCGGGCGCGGAATGCTGCAACTGTGGGTGGATCAACCCGGCGACGATGACGACGAAGACGACGACGACAAAGACGACGCCGAGCCAGCCGGTCCCGGACTGGTCGACCTGTGCCCGGCGGATTCCATTCCGCCAGGCTATCTTCCGGTGCTCAACGCCTACGATTACGCGGGCAACGAGGTGACGTTGGTGCATGCCGACGATCACCGGCTACTGCGGATGGCGGTGTTCGACGTCATCGTCAACAATGCCGACCGCAAGGGTGGCCATATCCTGGCCGGTGTGGACGGCCGGGTCTACGGCGTCGATCACGGTGTGTCGCTTCATGTTCAGGACAAGCTGCGCACGGTGTTGTGGGGCTGGGCGGGCAAGCCCGTCGACGACGAGACCCTGGCGGCGGTCGCGGTCCTAGGTGAGCAGTTGTCTGGTCCGCTTGCCGAGGAACTGTGCGGCCACATCACCGATGCGGAGGTAACGGCGTTGCGCCGGCGGGTCCGCGCTCTGCTGGACGACCCGGTGATGCCGGGCCCGGATCGGCGACGGCCGATTCCCTGGCCGGCCTTCTAGGGCTTGTCGGGCTTGGCCGGCTCCCAGTGCAGGATGCCGCCGTCAGCCAGTAGCGACATGTGCAGCCGGCCGTCCTTGAGCAGGAAACCCCGCACGTAACCCAGTGCGGTGGACACCTCGCTGTCCAGAGACGGCTGTGGGCAGGCCATCCTGGTTGTCGCGATCGGCCCAAAGGTGAGGCTGCCGGAATCCGACGACGCCGCGCTGGCTTGCCAGGTGGCGCTGCCGCGGTTGCAGTCGATGCGGAACGCGGCCTGGCCGTCGGATCCGAAATCGACGGTGAACATCGACGGATCCGCGACCGTGGTGGTGCCCTGCTCGTCGCTCATCGATTCCAGGCTGAGCAGCCGCCAGCTCGTGCCGGCCAGCGGGTGCGGCGGCGGCGTGGAGTCGCACGCCGCCAGGACGAGGACGGCGCTGGCGAGGAGCCACAACAGGCGCATTCGCTGCAATCTACGGGCGGCGGGCAGGGGTGATCATGATTCGGAGATACTGACACAGTGAGTCTGACTGATGCGGAGCTGGCCGCCGACCTGGCCGAGGAGGCCGGGCGTCTGCTGCTGGCCGTCCGCGAGGAGGTCGGTCACGACTACCCCTGGGAGCTCGGTGACGCCGGCGACTACCGCGCCAACGCGCTGATCCTGCGCCGCCTGCAGGCCGAACGACCTGATGACGCGGTGCTCTCCGAGGAGGCCTACGACGACCTCAAGCGGTTGCACGCCGACCGGGTCTGGATCATCGACCCCCTCGACGGCACCCGGGAGTACTCCATGCCGCGACGGGCGGATTGGGCTGTGCACGTGGCGTTGTGGCAGCGCAGCGGTCCGGACGGCGGCGCCATCACCGACGCCGCGGTGGCCCTGCCTGCGATGGGTGAGGTACATCGCAGCGACACCGTGGCGGCGCCGCCCGCGCCGCAGTCGGGCCCGATCCGCATCACCGCCAGCTCCAACCGCCCACCCGCGGTGTTGTGGCGGCTGCGGGACCGCCTGGACATGGAGTTCGTCCGCATCGGCTCGGCCGGCGCCAAGGCGATGGCCGTGGTGCGGGGTGACGCCGACGCCTACATCCACGCGGGCGGCCAGTGGGAGTGGGATTCGGCTGCTCCCGCGGGGGTGCTGCAGGCCGCCGGACTGCACGCAACCCGGATCGACGGCTCGCCGCTGCTTTACAACCAGCCCGACCCGTATCTGCCCGACCTGCTGATGTGCCGGTCGGAAGTGGCCGACCTGTTGCTCGATGCCATGTGGCTGGCGAGCTAGGGAATGGATCGGGCCCCCGCGTTGTCGCAGTGTGGCGAAGAGTACCGGTCCCATCACCACCCGGAGCGACGTGACGAGCGAACCCCTTAGAGTCAACGCCATGCAGTCGTGGCCGGCCGTCGAGATCCCGCAGCTGCCCGGTTACGGGCCTGCCCTGCGGCTCTACGACACCGCCGACGGGCAGGTCCGCCCCACGGCGCCGGGACAGACCGCGACCATGTACGTCTGCGGCATCACCCCCTACGACGCGACCCATCTGGGCCATGCGGCCACCTACCTGACCTTCGACCTCGTCTACCGGGTGTGGCTGGACAGCGGGCACCAGGTGCACTACGTCCAGAACATCACCGACGTCGACGACCCGCTGTTCGAGCGGGCCGACCGGGACGGCATCGACTGGCGTGATCTGGGGGCCAGGGAGATCCAGCTGTTCCGCGAGGACATGGCTGCCCTTAGGGTGCTGCCGCCGCAGGATTACGTCGCGGCGACCGACGCCATCGCCGAGGTGGTGGAGCTGGTGGAGAAACTCGTTGCCTGTGGCGCGGCCTACGTCGTCGACGACCCCGAGTTCCCCGACGTCTACTACCGAGCCGACGGCACTGCGCAGTTCGGTTACGAGTCCGGCTACGACCGCGACACCATGGTGCGGCTGTTCGCCGAACGCGGCGGCGACCCGGACCGCCACGGCAAGACCGACGTACTCGACGCGCTGCTGTGGCGTGCCGCGCGGCCCGGTGAGCCGAGCTGGCCCTCGCCATTCGGCCCGGGCCGGCCCGGATGGCACATCGAGTGTTCGGCAATTTCGTTGGACCGCTTGGGTTTCGGATTCGATGTCCAGGGCGGCGGCAGTGACCTGATCTTCCCGCACCACGAGTTCTCTGCCGCGCACGCCGAATGTGCCACCGGTGAGCGCAGATTCGCCCGGCACTATGTGCACGCCGGAATGATCGGCTGGGACGGGCACAAGATGTCCAAGAGTCGCGGCAACCTGGTGCTCGTGTCCCGGTTGCGCGAGCAGGGTGTGGACCCCGCCGCCATCCGGCTCGGCCTGTTCGCCGGGCATTACCGCAGTGACCGGTTCTGGAGCGATGAGGTGCTCGCGCACGCCAACGAGCAGCTGCACCGGTGGCGCAGCGCGGCGGCCCTGCCCGCCGGTCCTGACGCGACGGACCTTCTCGCGCGGCTGCGTCAGTACCTGGCCGACGATCTGGACACACCCAAGGCCCTGGCCGCCGTCGACGGATGGTGCGCCGACGCCCTGGCGTACGGCGGGCACGATCCGTCAGCGCCGGCCACCGTCGCGACCGCCGTCGACGCACTTCTGGGTGTGCGGCTGTAGCAATCCGGTACGTTTGGCGGCCATGAGTTCCGTCAACGGCAAGGTTGTCTTCATCACCGGCGGTGCCCGGGGCGTCGGAGCCGACGTGGCGCGCCGGCTGCGGCGCAAGAACGCGAAACTGGTTCTGACCGACATCGACGCGGCGCCGCTGGCCGAGCTGGCGGCCGAACTCGGCGAGGAGCACGTGCTGACCGCGGTCGCCGACGTCCGCGACCTGGCCGCCATGCAGAGCGTGGCCGATCAGGCCGTGCAGCGTTTCGGCGGTATCGACGTGGTGGTGGCCAACGCCGGAATCGCGACCTACGGCTCGGTGCTGAAGGTCGACCCGGAGGCCTTCACACGACTGATGGACATCAACGTCAACGGGGTGTTCCACACTGTGCGGGCCACCCTGCCCTCGATCATCGATCGTCGCGGCTACGTCCTGATCGTGTCGTCACTGGCGGCCTACTCCGCGGCACCCGGTCTCGCGCCGTACCACGCTTCCAAGGCCGCAGTGGAGCACTTCGCCAACGCGCTGCGCCTCGAAGTCGCCCACCAGGGTGTGGACGTCGGCTCGGCACACATGTCCTGGATCGACACCCCGATGGTTCAGGACGCCAAGAGTGACCTCAGCAGCTTTGCGCAGATGCTGTCCAGACTGCCGAACCCGTTGGGCAACACCACGAGTGTGGACAAGTGTGGTGAGGCCTTCGTCAAGGGCATCGAGGGTCGCCGTCGCCGGGTCAACGTGCCAGGGTGGGTCGGGGTGTTCCGCTGGCTTCGCCCGGTGCTGTCGACACCGCTGGGGGAGCGGCAGGTCGTGGCGATGGTGCCGTCGATCCTGCCTGCGATGGACGCCGAAGTGGAGGCGCTGGGGCGGTCCACCAGCTCCCGGCTCGAGGAGCTCGAAAAGCCTTGACCTACAGCGAGACCGTGCCGTAGGTGCCCACCTGGGCGGACAGGTAGCGCAGCTGGTCGGTCGCCGAGCCCAGGGTCTGGTCGATACCGGTCAGCCGGGCCGCGTAGTGGGCGATCGGATACTCCGCCGTCACGCCGATTCCGCCGTGCAGCTGGATGGACTCCTGGGCGATGTGCGTGCCCGAGCGGCCGATCTGGAACTTGGCCCGCGCGGCCACAACCGGATCCAGCCTGCCGTCGGTGATGGACATCGCGGCGTAGTAACTCATGCTGCGCGCCAGTTCGAGTGAGACGTACATGTCGGCGGCCCGCTGGGTCAGCGTCTGGAACGTCTTGAGTGGCACCCCGAACTGCTTGCGCGTCTTGAGGTATTCGGTGGTCAGCCGAAGCGATTCGTCCATCGCGCCGACGGCCTCGGAGCACAGCGCGGAGGAGTAGCGAACCAGCGTCGCGTGGATGCGATCGCTGACATCGCCGCCGTCGCCCAGCGGTTGGGCTGGGGCGTTGTCGAAGTCGATCTGGGCGCCGCGCTGGCCGTCGAACGTGCGGTAGGACTTGCGTGTCACCGCGTCGCCGTCGACCAGGAACAGTCCGTTTCCGCCGCCGGGCAGGGCCGCGGTCACCACGATGACGTCGGCTGAATCACCGGCCAGGACAGGGTTTTTCCGGCCCGTCACGGTCCAGCTGCCGCCGTGGTGGCTGGCCTGGGTGAGCAAGGCGTCGGAGCCGCGCAGACCCGGCTCGAAATGAGCCAGCGCCAAGAGCTTCTCGCCACCGGCGACCTCGTCGAGCAAGGCGCGCTGCTCGTCGCTGCCGAGTTCGGCGATCACACCGCCGGGGATCAACGCGGCCGCGGCGACCGGCTCGGGCGCCAACCGCCGGCCGATCTCGGTCATGACGACCGCGATCTCGATCTGGCCGGACTCCTCCGGGTCGAAACCCAGTCCCAGGATCCCGATTTCGGCGAGTTGTCCCCACACCTCGCGGCTCCAGCCGAGTTCGGAGTCGACGGACTTGTTGCGGCTTTCGGTGTCGTAGCTGCGGGACAGCACGTCGCGCGCGGTGTCGGCCAGCAGTTGCTGTTCTTCGGTCAGGTCAAAGTTCATGGCCGGCTCTCACAGTCCAAGGATCGTCGAGGAGATGATGGTGCGCTGAACCTCGTTGCTACCACCGTAAATCGAGGTCTTGCGGAAGTTGAGGTAGTGCGGCGCGGCATGCTGCGCCCACACCGGTGATGCGATGTCGTCGCCGCCGTTGAAGGGCAGCGCATCCGGGCCCGCCACCTCGACGGCCAGTTCGGTCACCGCCTGCTGCAGCTGGCTGCCGCGCAGCTTCAGGATCGACGACGCCGGGTTCGGCTTGCCGGTACCTTCGTCGCCGCTTACCCGCAACTGGGTCAATTCCAGTGCCAGCAGCTCGTTTTCGATCTCGGCCACCTTGGCCGCGAACAGGGTGTCCTCCAGCAGGCTGCCGGCGCCGACCTTGGTCTGCGCGGCGCGCTCCTTGACGTCGGCGAGCCAGACCTTGGTGGTGCCGACTCGGGCGATGCCGGTGCGCTCGTTGGACAGCAGGAACTTGGCGTAGCTCCAGCCCTGGTTCTCCTCGCCGACGAGCTGATTGGCGGGAACCCGGACGTCTTCGAAGAACACCTCGTTGACCTCGTAGCTGCCGTCGATCAGCTTGATCGGCCGCAGGGTGATGCCGGGGGTGGACATCTCGACGAGGATGAACGAGATGCCGGCCTGCTTCTTGGGGGCGTCCGGATTGGTGCGGGCCAGCACGAAGATCCAGTCGGCGAACTGGCCGAGCGTGGTCCAGGTCTTCTGCCCGTTGATCACGTAGTCATCGCCGTCGCGCACGGCCACGGTGCGCAGCGA
Organism: Mycobacterium sp. NBC_00419; assembly: GCF_036023875.1. Lineage (NCBI taxonomy): Bacteria > Bacillati > Actinomycetota > Actinomycetes > Mycobacteriales > Mycobacteriaceae > Mycobacterium > Mycobacterium sp. NBC_00419. Next base: position 510,314 of record NZ_CP107931.1, on the reverse strand, counting down.
GGCGAGATCGGAGCCGGCTTCGGGCTCGGAAAAGCCCTGGCACCACCAGATGTCGAGGTTGGCGGTCGCGGGCAGGAACCGCTCCTTGAGCTCCTGAGAGGCGAACTGAGCGATCACCGGGCCCACCATGCTGGCGTTGAATGCCAGCGGTTCGGGCACGCACGCCATCCGCAGCTCGTCGGCCCAGATCTGGCGCTGCAGCGGCGACCAGTCCTTGCCGCCCCACTCCACCGGCCAGTTCGGCACCGCCAGCCCGGCCTTGTTGAGGATGCGCTGGGTGTTGACGATGTCGTCGGGCCAGATCAGCGCCTCGCGGCGGGCGCGATCCCGGATGTCGGCCGGGATCTGCGTGGTGAAGAACTCACGAAGCTCATTGCGGAATGCCGCGTCCTCGTCATTCAGTGCCAGTTGCACGACTTCAACCCTCGATTCGTCGTTACTCGCCGGTATTCACCGTGCACGTTATCGCAGCCCGACCAACCGGTCGGCAGGAGCACCCCTTTGGGTCGCTGACGTTTTGGTGACGGGAGGCCGATTTCTGTCGGTACCCGGGCGTATTCTTTCGAACATGAGTTCGATCGTTGAGGCGCTGGACGCACTCGATGCGGCGGTCGAACTGTTGGGCGCGACCGATATCGAGGAACTGCCCGCCCATCAACGCTTCGCGATCCTCGAGCGGCTGGAAACCTCGCTGCGCCGCCAGGTGGCGATCTCCCACGAGCAGATCACTCATCTGGAGCAGTACGAGGGTTGCCCGCCGGTGCACATTGTGTTGGCCGATGTGCTGCGGATCAGCCGCAGCGCGGCCAAACGGCGACTGCGTGATGCCGAGCACCTGGCTCCTCGGTTGGCGTTGACCGGCCAACCGCTGGCGCCGCTGTTGCCGGCCACCGCCAAGGCCTGGGATGCCGGGCTGCTCGATGGCGAGCATGTCCGGGTCATTCAGAAGTTCTTCCGCGAGCTGCCCGACCACGTGCCCTCGGAGCAGCGGGAACGCGCCGAGCGCTCGCTGGCCGAGCATGCCGAACATCTGCGTCCCGACCAGCTGGAGAAGGTCGCCGCCCGGCTGGCCACCCACCTCAACCCCGACGGCACCTTCTCCGATGTCGACCGGGCCCGCAAACGCGGCTTCGTATGGTGCGGCGGGCAGCGCCCCGACGGGATGAGCGTCGGCAAGCTCACCGCCACACCTGAGCTGCGCGCCATGCTCGATGCCCTGTTCGCCAAACTCGCTGCCCCCGGCATGTGCACCCCCGACGGCACCGACGCCGACCGCGACGCCCGCGGGCACGGCCAACGCCAGCACGACGCCCTCGTCGACCTGACCCGACGCCACCTCGGCGATCCGAAACTGGGCCAGCACAACGGGCTGCCGGTCACCGTCATCGTCACCGCCACCCTGCAGGACCTGCAGGCCGCATCCGGACACGGCGTCACCGCCGGCGGCACGTTGGTTCCCATGACCGAGGTCATCCGGCTGGCATCCCATGCCTACAACTACCTGGCCGTGTTCGACGGCGTCACCGGCACGTCACTGTGGCTGGGCCGCACCAAACGCCTCGCCTCCGCCGATCAGCGAATCATGCTGTTGTCCAAGGAGCGTGGCTGTACCGCACCGGGATGCACCGTGCGCGGCTACGACTGCCAAGTCCACCACGCCACCCGGGACTGGAAAGACGGCGGCACCACCGACATCGACGACCTCACCCTGGCCTGCAAACGCGACAACCTGCACGCCGAAAACGACGGCTGGGACACCCGCAAACTCCCCAACGGGCAACCGAATGGATCCCGCCACCCAACGTTCCGCTCATCGGCGGCACCAACACCTACCACCACCCCGAACGGCTACTACCGAACGAAGACGAGGCAGATGACCCGTGAGTCAGCCCCGAAAGCCCGGACCCCGCCGGCGCAGATAGCGCTCGAACTCCGCGGCCAGTGCGTCGCCGTCGACTTTCGACAGCGCCTCGTTGACGTCCACGTCGGCGTCGCCGCGCTCTTCGAGGGCGGCCACGTACTCGGCGATTTCTTCGTCGTCGGCGGTCATCTCGGTGACCGCCACCTCCCACTCCTCGGCCTGGACGGGCAGGTCGCCCAGCGGCACCTCGATGTCGAGCACGTCTTCGACGCGGCGCAGCAGCGCGACGGTGGCTTTCGGGTTGGGCGGTTGGGAGACGTAGTGCGGCACAGCGGCCCAGAACGTCACCGCGGGGATCCCGGCCGCCACGCAGGCGTCCTGGAACACCCCAGCGATCCCGGTCGGACCCTCATACCGGGTCTCCTCGAGGCCGAAGAACTTCGCCGACTCGGGGGAGTAGGCCGCACCCGACACTGGCACCGGGCGGGTGTGCGGGGTGTCGGCCAGCAGCGCGCCCAGGATCACCACGGTGTCGACGTTGAGCTTGTCGGCGATCGCCAGCAATTCCGAGCAGAAGGTGCGCCACCGCATGTTGGGTTCCACGCCGTGCATCAACACGATGTCGCGATCGGATCCGGGCGGCCGGCAGTGTGCCACCCGCATCGACGGCCACACCAACTCGCGGGTGACGCCGTCGACCTGCCGGATCACCGGGCGATTGACCTGGTAGTCGTAGTAGGCCTCGTCGTCGATCTCGATGATCGTCTCGGCTTCCCAGATCGAGTCCAGGTGTTCGAGCGCGTCACTGGCAGCGTCACCGGCGTCGTTCCAGCCCTCGAACGCCGCAACGATAATCGTGTTGTGGAGTTCAGGCAGTTCCGGGCCCTTGGCACCGCTGTAGCTCGACGGGGTCACCAGATCAGCCTAAGGCTTGCGCGCCTGCGATGAGCCTTGTCCGACCTTCTACCCTGGTGTGGTGGTTGGTGCCGGCGATGTTCGGTTCGACACCGGCCGTGGGTACCCGGATTCCCATGAGTTGGGCGTCCGAAAGTCGATCGTGCGACGACGTAGACTTTTCTCCGTCGAGAGGCGTTGCAACGGCTACTTCGCGGGGATGTGATCCCCGCCCGGTATCCGCCACGCTCGACAGAGTTAAGGACGCCTTCCGCTACGGAAGGAACATGTGTTGAGCGCGAGCGCTGACGTGCACACCCCGCAGCCGAACATCCGTCCCGACTGCACCGACGAACTGACGGCTGCTCTCAAGCAGCGGATCATGGTGATCGACGGCGCGATGGGCACGGCGATCCAGCGGGACCGCCCGGACGAGGCGGGGTATCGCGGCGAGCGTTTCAAGGATTGGCCCAGCGATCTCGTCGGCAACAACGACCTGCTCACGTTGACGCAGCCGCACATCATCGAGGCGATCCACCGCGAGTACCTCCAGGCTGGCGCCGATATCCTCGAGACCAACACGTTCAACGCGAACGCGGTGTCGCTGTCGGACTACGGCCTGGAGGCGCTCAGCTACGAGCTGAACTACGCCGGCGCCGCGTTGGCCCGCGCCGTCTGCGACGAATTCAGCACCCCGCAGTGGCCCCGCTACGTCGCCGGGGCGCTCGGTCCGACGACGCGGACCGCGTCGATCTCCCCGGACGTCAATGACCCCGGTGCCCGCAACGTCTCCTACGACCAGCTGGTCGCCGCCTACCTCGACGCGGCCAGAGGCCTGGTTGATGGCGGTGCCGACCTCCTCATCGTCGAGACCATCTTCGACACACTGAATGCCAAGGCGGCGATCTTCGCCATCGAGACGCTGTTCGAGGAGCGCGGCCGCCGCTGGCCGGTGATCATCTCGGGCACCATCACCGATGCCTCCGGACGGACGCTGTCCGGTCAGGTGACCGAGGCGTTCTGGAACTCGATCAGGCACGCCAAGCCGCTCGCGGTCGGCCTCAACTGCGCTCTGGGCGCCCCGGAGATGAGGCCCTATCTTGCGGAGATCTCCCGAATCGCGGACATCTTCGTCTCCTGCTACCCGAATGCCGGTCTGCCCAACGCCTTCGGCGAGTACGACGAGTCACCCAAGCGTCAGGCTTCTTACGTGGCCGACTTCGCCGAGGCCGGTCTGGTCAACATGGTCGGCGGGTGCTGCGGAACGACCCCGGCGCATATCGCCGAGATCGCCAAGGTGGTCGAGGGCAAGCCGCCGCGTGAGGTGCCGCAGATCGAGGTGGCCACCCGGCTGGCCGGCCTTGAGCCGCTGAACATCACCGACGACTCGCTGTTCGTCAACATCGGTGAGCGCACCAATATCACGGGCTCGGCCCGGTTCCGCAACCTGATCAAGGCCGAGGACTACGACACCGCGCTGTCGGTCGCGCTCCAGCAGGTCGAGGTCGGTGCGCAGGTCATCGACATCAACATGGACGAAGGCATGATCGACGGTGTCGCCGCCATGGACCGGTTCACCAAGCTGATCGCAGCCGAGCCGGATATCAGCCGCGTCCCGGTGATGATCGACTCCTCCAAGTGGGAGGTCATCGAGGCGGGCCTGAAGAACGTGCAGGGCAAGCCGATCGTCAACTCGATCTCCATGAAGGAGGGCGAGGAGAAGTTCGTCCGCGAGGCACGGCTGTGCCGCAAGTACGGCGCCGCCGTCGTCGTGATGGCCTTCGACGAGCAGGGGCAGGCCGACAACCTGGAACGCCGTAAAGAGATCTGCGGGCGGGCCTACCGGATCCTGACCGAGGAGGTCGGCTTCCCGGCCGAGGACATCATCTTCGACCCGAACTGCTTCGCGCTGGCGACCGGCATCGAGGAACATGCCACCTACGGGATCGACTTCATCGAGGCCTGCGCCTGGATCAAGGCGAACCTGCCCGGCGTGCACATCTCCGGCGGCATTTCCAACGTGTCGTTCTCGTTCCGGGGCAACAACCCGGTCCGCGAGGCGATCCACTCGGTGTTCCTGTTCCACGCCATCAAGGCGGGACTGGACATGGGCATCGTCAACGCTGGCGCGCTGGTGCCCTACGACTCGATCGACCCCGAGTTGCGGGACCGCATCGAGGACGTCGTGCTCAACCGCCGGGAGGATGCCGCCGAGCGGCTGCTGGAGATCGCCGAGCGGTTCAACAGCTCGGACAAGGCCGAAGACCCGGCGGCCGCGGAGTGGCGCAGCCTGCCCGTCCGCGAGCGGATCACCCACGCTCTGGTCAAGGGCATCGACGCGAACGTCGACGCCGACACCGAGGAACTGCGGGCCGAGATCGCCGCCGCGGGCGGTCGTCCGATCGAGGTGATCGAGGGCCCGCTGATGGACGGCATGAACGTCGTCGGTGACCTGTTCGGGGCGGGCAAGATGTTCCTGCCTCAGGTGGTGAAGTCGGCCCGGGTGATGAAGAAGGCGGTGGCCTACCTGCTGCCGTACATCGAGGCGGAGAAGGTCGAGTCCGGCGCGTCGAGCGCCAAGGACACCAACGGCACGATCATCATGGCGACCGTCAAGGGCGACGTCCACGACATCGGCAAGAACATCGTCGGAGTTGTCTTGCAGTGCAACAACTTCGAAGTGATCGACCTTGGTGTGATGGTGCCTGCCCAGAAGATTCTGGACGCAGCCAAAGAGCACGACGCTGACATCATCGGGCTGTCCGGACTGATCACCCCGTCGCTGGACGAGATGGTCAACTTCGCCGTCGAGATGGAACGCCAGGGTCTGCAGATCCCGCTGCTGATCGGTGGCGCGACGACCTCGCGCGCCCACACGGCGGTCAAGGTGGCTCCGCGCCGCAGTGGTCCGGTGGTCTGGGTCAAGGACGCCTCCCGCTCGGTGCCGGTCGCGGCGGCGCTGCTGGACGACAAGCAACGGCCCGCCCTGTTGGAGGCCACCGAGAAGGACTACGCCTCGCTTCGCGAACGGCACGCCCAGAAGAACGAGCGGCCGATGCTGACGCTGCAGGTGGCGCGCGCCAACCGGACACCGATCGACTGGGACGACTACACACCGCCGGTGCCTGCCCAGGGTCTCGGTGTGCGGGAGTTCCTCGACTACGACCTCGCCGAACTGCGCGAATACATCGACTGGCAGCCGTTCTTCAACGCCTGGGAGATGAAGGGGCGCTTCCCCGACATCCTCAACAACCCGGCCTCGGGCGAGACGGCCCGCAAGTTGTACGACGACGCCCAGGAGATGCTCGACACCCTGATCAAGGAGAAGTGGCTGACCGCCAACGGGGTGATCGGCTTCTTCCCCGCTAACGCAGTGGGCTCGGGGGGCGAAGACATCGAGGTCTACACCGACGACACCCGCACCCAGGTGCTGACCACGTTGCACAACCTGCGCCAGCAGGGCCAGCACCGCGACGGCATCCCGAACCGGTCCCTGGGTGACTTCATCGCCCCCAGGGAGACGGGTCTGGCCGATTACGTCGGCGCGTTCGCCGTCACCACCGGGCTCGGCAGCGGGGACAAGATCGCGGAGTTCAAAGCGGACAACGACGACTACAGCGCGATCCTGCTGGAGTCGCTCGCCGACCGGCTGGCCGAGGCCTTCGCCGAACGGATGCACCAGCGGGTCCGCAAGGAGTTCTGGGGGTATCAGCCCGACGAGCAGTTGGACAACGCCGCGCTCATCGGTGAGAAGTACTCCGGTATCCGTCCCGCCCCCGGCTATCCGGCCTGCCCGGAGCACACCGAGAAGGCGACGCTCTGGGAGCTGATGGACGTCAAGGAGCGGACCGGGATCGAGCTGACCGAGTCGATGGCGATGTGGCCGGGCGCGGCGGTCAGCGGCTGGTACTTCTCACACCCGCAGTCGCAGTACTTCGTCGTCGGCCGGCTGGCCCAGGACCAGGTCGCCGACTACGCCAAGCGCAAGGGCTGGACGCTCGCCGAAGCCGAACGCTGGCTCGCCCCCAACCTCGGCTACAACCCGGAGGACTGAGACTGGTTGTCAGGCAATCCGTTTCGTGGCACTGCGAAAAGGATTTCCGCCCCGAGCTCAGGTGATGACACAATGACAGGCATGCGTGCAGTGCTTTTCGACATGGACGGCACCCTCGTCGACTCCGAAAAGCTCTGGGACATCTCGCTGCAGGAGCTCTACAAGAAGCTCGGCGGCGAACTCAGCCCCCAGGTGCGTGACGCCACAGTCGGCGGCTCGGCCGAGGGCGTGATGCGGATCGTCTACGACGACCTCGGCCTGGAGCACGACCCCGTCCACATGGCGGCCAGCGCCGACTGGCTGCACGACTACACCGCCGAGCTGTTCGACGACGGACTGCCATGGTGCGAGGGCGCCCAGGAGCTGCTGGACATCCTCGCCGATGCCGCGGTCCCGATGGCCCTGGTCACCAACACCCGCCGGGCATTGACCGAGCGGGCGCTGAACAGCATTGGCCGGCACTACTTCTCGGTCAGCGTCTGCGGTGACGAAGTCCCGCGCGCCAAGCCGGCGCCCGACCCGTACCGGCGGGCCGCGACGTTGCTCGGCCTGGCACCCGACCAATGCCTGGCCGTCGAGGATTCGATCACCGGGGCGGCGGCCGCAGAGGACGCCGGCTGCCCGGTCTTGGTGGTGCCCAACGACGTCGAGGTTCCCGCCACCCCGCGGCGTCATCACGTTTCGTCACTGGCCCAGGTGGGCATCCCGCAACTGCGAGAGATCTACACCGAGTTGCGGCTCGGCCTAGGGGAACGCTCCGCCTGAAGGCCACCGGCGAATATCGTCGTGTCGGCTGGCCGTCTGTGCGAAGGTAGTCCTTACCAAAAGTCTCGCAGTGCTGCGGAAAGGACGCTCATGGCCGGGCAGGGCCCCATCGACCAGACACCGTCGGCGATCACCGATGAAGACTTCTCCTCAGGCGGGACGGCCGTCCGAATCGCGTCGGTGGCCGCACTAGGTGGGCTGCTGTTCGGCTACGACAGTGCCGTCATCAACGGAGCGGTCGACTCGATCCAGGAACGCTTCGGTATCGGCAACGCCGAACTCGGTTTCGCCGTCGCCTCCGCACTGCTCGGCGCCGCGGCCGGTGCGATGTCGGCCGGCCGGATCGCCGACCGGATCGGTCGCATCTCGGTCATGAAGATCGCCGCGGTGTTCTTCTTCGTCAGTGCGATCGGCACGGGACTGGCTCCCAACGTCACGACCGTCGTCATCTTCCGGATCGTCGGCGGTATCGGCGTAGGCATCGCCTCGGTCATCGCGCCCGCCTACATTGCCGAGACCTCCCCGCCGCGTATTCGAGGCCGGCTGGGGTCACTGCAGCAACTCGCGATCGTGTCCGGCATCTTCCTGTCCTTCGCCATCAACTGGCTGCTGCAGCACGCCGCCGGCGGTCCGGGCAAGGACCTGTGGCTAGGACTCGAGGCCTGGCGCTGGATGTTCCTCGCGATGTGCATTCCCGCGGTCCTCTACGGCAGCCTGGCCTTCACGATCCCGGAGTCGCCGCGCTATCTCGTTGCCAGCCACAAGATCCCGGAAGCACGCAAGGTGCTGACCATGTTGCTCGGCGAGAAGAACCTCGAGATCACCATCAGCCGGATCCAGGAGACCCTGGAGCGCGAGGACAAGCCGTCGTGGCGCGATCTGCGCAAGCCGACGGGTGGGCTCTACGGCATCGTCTGGGTTGGCTTGGGGCTTTCGATCTTCCAGCAGTTCGTCGGCATCAACGTGATCTTCTACTACTCCAACGTGCTGTGGCAGGCGGTCGGTTTCGACGCCGACCAGTCGGCGATCTACACCGTGATTACGTCCGTGGTCAATGTGGCCACAACCCTTATCGCGATCGCGCTGATCGACAAGATCGGCCGTAAGCCGTTGCTGCTCATCGGATCCTCCGGTATGGCGGTGACGCTGATCACGATGTCGGTCATCTTCGCGAACGCGACGCTCGTCGACGGCAAGCCCAGCCTGCCCGGTGCCTCCGGGGTCATCGCACTGATCGCCGCGAACCTGTTCGTCGTCGCCTTCGGCATGTCCTGGGGTCCGGTGGTGTGGGTGCTGCTGGGCGAGATGTTCCCCAACCGGATTCGCGCCGCGGCGCTCGGGCTGGCCGCGGCCGGCCAATGGGCGGCCAACTGGCTGATCACCGTCACCTTCCCGGGACTGCGTGAGCACCTCGGGCTGGCCTACGGCTTCTACGGATTGTGCGCGGTTCTCTCGGGCATCTTCGTCTGGAAGTGGGTCATGGAGACCAAGGGCGTCTCGCTGGAGGACATGCACGCCGAAGTGCTGCACGACGACAAGACCGCGAAGGCCTGAGCGGTCCCTACGGGACGTCGGTGTATTGCCAGCTCGCCCCGGTCGACGAGAACGTGAAGCCCTTGTTCGTCTCCTCGCTGAGGCAGGAGATGCCGGCCAGCTGCGTCACGTTGCACCGGAAACCCGCGGCAGCCAGGATCTTGTCGAACGGCAGCGTCTTGGCCGTCCCGGTCGGCGGCTTGAACTCATCGGCGGACACCGACGCGAACTGCGGCTCACCCTGGGTTCGCACCACGATCGCGTTCGGGGTGACGCTGGCACCGGCGTCGTCGGTGACGCTCTGCGGTGCCCCCTGGATGCCCAGGCTGCCGCCGGAGGACTGGCAACCCGCCCAGCTACGCGCCACCACAACGCAGCGCCAGCTGCCGCTGGGACTGACGAAGTAATAGCCGGCCCGGTCGTCGGTCTTGGCGTAGAAGTCGAAGGCGTTGACCAGCTTGTCGTTGCTGGGGCGGGCCGTCGACGTGGGCGGGGGCGGCGGAGGCGGCGCCTCGTTGGTGTCGTTGCTGTTCGAGATGGGGCTCGAGCAGCCAGCCACGCTCAGCGCTGCAACCGCCACGATCGTCGCCGCCCTGATTGCTCCCACGGCACCGCAGCCTAGTCGCCGAGCGGAAACCGCCGTGACGGCACGGCGGCCGCCATGGAACAATCGCAGCCCGTGAAGACCTTCGAGGAGTTGTTCGCCGAACTGGGGGAGCGTGCGCGCACGCGTCCTGCGGGCAGCGCCACTGTCGCCGCGCTCGACGCCGGCGTGCACACCCTGGGCAAGAAGATCATCGAGGAGGCCGGCGAGGTGTGGCTGGCCGCCGAGCATGAGCCCGACGAGGCGCTGGCCGAGGAGATCAGCCAGCTGCTCTACTGGACCCAGGTTCTGATGGTCGCCCGCGGGCTGACCCTCGACGACATCTACCGGAAGCTCTAGGTGGCTGCCATGTTGCGTGTTGCGGTCCCCAACAAGGGCGCGCTGTCCGAATCCGCCGCCGAGATCCTCTCGGAAGCGGGCTACCGCCGGCGTAGCGATCCCAAGGATCTCACCGTCATCGATCGGGCCAACGGCGTCGAGTTCTTCTTCCTCCGTCCCAAGGACATCGCGATCTACGTCGGCTCCGGTCAGCTCGACTTCGGCATCACCGGCCGTGACCTGGCCGCCGAATCCGAGGCGCCGGTCAGCGAACGGCTGGCACTGGGCTTCGGGTCCTCGAGTTTCCGCTACGCCGCCCCGGCGGGGCGGGACTGGACCGTCGCGGAACTGGCCGGCAAGCGGATTGCTACCGCCTATCCGAATCTGGTCCGAAAAGACTTGCGGGACAGGGGAGTCGATGCCACCGTCATCCGCCTCGACGGCGCGGTGGAGATCTCGATCCAGCTGGGGGTGGCCGACGCGATCGCCGACGTCGTCGGCTCCGGACGCACCCTGAGCCTGCACAACCTGGTGGCCTTCGGCGATCCGCTGTGCGATTCGGAGGCGGTGCTCATCGAGCGTGCCGACGATGACGACACCTCCCGGGCCGCCCGCGATCAACTCGCCGCCCGCGTACAGGGAGTCGTGTTCGGGCAGCAGTACCTGATGCTCGACTACGACTGCCCGCGCTCAGTGCTCGATCGTGCCACCGCGATCACCCCGGGCCTGGAGTCGCCGACCATCGCCCCGTTGGCCGACGAGGACTGGGTGGCCGTGCGTGCCCTGGTCCCGCGCCGCGAGGTCAACGCGATCATGGACGAACTCGCCGCCATCGGCGCCAAGGCGATTCTGGCCTCCGACATCAGGTTCTGCCGCTTCTGAGTTGCACCTCAGATGCCGTGCTAGCGTCCGCATGTGACGCACGCACTTGTACTGCTGCTGGCTCTGCTGATCGGGGTCGTCGCCGGCCTTCGGGCGTTCACCGCCCCTGCGGTGATGGCCTGGGCTGCCTTCCTCGGCTGGATCAACCTGACCGGGACGTGGGCGTCGTGGGTGGGCCACTGGGGCACCGTGACCGTTCTGACGATCATTGCCGTCGCCGAACTGATCTCCGATCAGATGGAGCAGACCCCGAGCCGCAAGACGGCCGTCCAGTTCCTCGCCCGGCTGGCCACCGGTGCCTTCGCCGGAGCGGTGCTCGGCACGGCCTGGGGCTACCAGTGGAGCAGCCTGGGCGCCGGCATCATCGGCGCCGTGGTGGGCACCATCGGCGGATACGAGACCCGCACCCGGTTGGTTCGGGCGACCGGCGGCCGGGACTTTCCGATCGGCGTGCTCGAGGACGCGGTGGCAGTGGTGGCAGGGCTGGCGATCGCCTCGCTGGTCAGCGTTTTGTGACTTAGCTCCGGCGCTGCACCAGCAGGGTCTGGGCCGAGGTTCCGATGAACCCGTCGCGGTCGAACAGGTCGGCGGTGGTGACGCCGATTCCGTCGGGTCCGATGGACCCGCGCGCCCGCACCGCGAAGTCGGAGCCGGTCGGAAGCCGGTGCAGATGCACCGCGGTGTCGGTGTTCATGAAGACGAACTTGTCCGGATCTAGCGCTGCACCAATGCCATTCGCTGAATCGACGACCATGGTGAGTCGTTGCAGGGCGGTCGTCGGCTCGTCGTCGACCAGGCCCACCAACGGCGCCATCCAGTACAGCGCGCCGGAGGGCTCGTCGGACTGCGGTCGCCACTGGACCGAGTCGAGGTAGCCGCCGGTGTCCTTCCAGTGCAGCGCCAACGGGGCCGTCTCACCCTCGACCAGCGGCGCAAATCGGTCGGTGGTGGCATCAGCGGTGTCCGAGGTGGCCAGCGCCCACGCCGTCACCCTGGCGACCGGCCGGTCGGCCGACATCTCGGCCGACCACATCGAGATGCGACTGCCCGGCCGTTCGACGCGGACCCGCACGCGAAGCTCGGTCACCGGGATGGCGCCGAGAATGTCCAGCGTCACCCGGCCGATCCGCATCCCCGGTGGCAGCCGCTCCTCGATGGACTTGGTAAGTAGCGCCAATGGTGGTGAGCCGTGCTGGATTTCGGGGGTCCAGTTGCTACGGGTGTGATCGGTGGACTCGAACACCGCGACGTCATCCCCGGCGCCCACGCGCCGGTAGTAGCACTCGGTCATGCCGCCGGCTCGCGATTCAGCGGCTCGGGCCAGCCGGGGTAGGGCGGTGGTGTGCCCCCGTAGACCGGGCAGAGCGACTGGTGACTGCACCAGCTGCACAGCCGCGACGGGTTGGGGCGGAAATCGCCTGTGGCACCGGCTGATTGGATGGCACCCCAGATCGCCATCAACGTCTTCTCGAACCGCAGCAACTCGTCGAGGTCGGGGGTGTAGTCGAGCACTTGCCCATCGGCGAGGTAGATCAGCCGCAACCGGCTGGCCAGCACCTCACGCGAGCGCAGCAGAGCCACCGCGTAGAACTTCATCTGGAACATGGCCTTGAACTCCGCGAGCGTGCGCACCGCCGACGGCGCCCTGCCGGTCTTGTAGTCGACCACCCGGACCTCGCCGGTGCCTGCGACGTCGATGCGGTCGACGAAGCCGCGCAGCAGCGTTCCGTCGGCCAGTTCCACCTCGATGCGCTGTTCGCAGCTCTGCGGGTCGAACCGGGTCGGGTCTTCGAGCCGGTAGTAGCCGGTCAGCAGCTTGCGGGCCTGGTTGAGCAGTTGTCCGCTGTCTTCGGCGCTGAGCCCCTCGATCAGGTCGGGATGCTCGGCGAGCACCCGCTCCCAGGCGGGATCCACCAGCGCCAGGGCGGCCTGGGGCACCCGATCCGCGGCGGGCATGCCGTACAGCTGCTCGAGGGCGGAATGCACAACCGTTCCGCGCAGCTGGGCCACCGACGGCGGCTCGGGCAGCCGGTCGATCGCCCGGAACCGGTACAGCAGCGGGCACTGTTTGAAATCGGCCGCCCGCGACGGCGACAACGCCGGGCGACGGCCGTGGACGGGCGCGACATCGCTCATGGTTGGCAGCCTAGGACGCTGCGCCGACAACCCGAGGCCGCGGCGTGCGGTGAGTCGGCTCGGCTATGGCAGGCTAATCGGCTGTGACCGATGAACCTGACACCCCGCCCAGGACCGGTCCCTTCGTCGTCGGGGACCGCGTGCAGCTCACTGACCCCAAGGGTCGGCACTACACGATGGTCCTGACGCCGGGCAGCGAGTTCCACACCCACCGCGGCGCGATCGAGCACGACACGGTGATCGGGCAGCCCGAGGGCAGCGTGGTCAAGTCGACCAATGGTGACGCGTTCCTGGTGCTGCGGCCACTGCTCATCGACTATGTGCTCTCGATGCCGCGGGGCGCCCAGGTCATCTACCCCAAGGATGCCGCCCAGATCGTCCATGAGGGCGACATCTTCCCCGGCGCCCGGGTCCTGGAGGCCGGGGCCGGTTCCGGGGCGCTGACGTGCTCCCTGCTGCGTGCCGTCGGCCCCGCCGGCCAAGTGATCTCCTACGAGGTGCGCGACGACCACGCCGTGCACGCCCGGCGCAATGTGGCGACGTTTTTCGGGCAGGACCCGCAGAACTGGCGGTTGATCATCGGCGACCTCGTCGACTCCGATCTCGCCGAGGCCTCTATCGACCGGATCGTGCTGGACATGCTGGCGCCGTGGGACGTCCTGGACACCGTCGCCCGGTTGCTGATCCCCGGCGGGGTGCTCATGGTCTACGTGGCCACCGTGACGCAGCTGTCGAAGACGGTGGAGGCGCTGCGTGAGCAGCAATGCTGGACCGAGCCCAGGGCGTGGGAGTCACTGCAGCGAGGCTGGAATGTGGTCGGTCTGGCCGTGCGGCCCGAGCACAACATGCGCGGGCACACCGCATTCCTGATTTCGGCGCGCCGACTGGCGCCGGGCACCGTCACGCCGACTCCCTTGCGCCGCAAGCGGCTTGCGGTCTAGCTCGCTAGTCGTCGCTGTGCTGCAGGCCGCGGCGGGCTGAGAGCAGTTCGATCTCGGGCCGGGCGGCCACCAGCCGTTCGGCGGCGTCGAGTACCTCGACGACGTGCGCGCGGTCGGCAGCCACCACGGACAGCCCGATACCGGCCCGCCGGTGCAGGTCCAGTGATTCAGTCTCGGCCGCCGACACCTGGAAGCGGCGCTGCAGTTCGGCCACGATCGGCCGGACGATCGAGCGCTTCTCCTTCAGCGAATGGACGTCACCGAGCAGGACGTCGAACTGCAGCCAGCCGATCCACATTTCAGGGTGTGGGGGTCGGGGCCGCCGGTGCGGAGCTCGACGGCGGCGGCGGTGCTGGCGGTGTGCCGACCGGGCTGGGGCTGGCACCGGTGGCCTCGGTGCGGGCGTTGCCGAACGCCAGCAGCATCTCGGCGGTCTGCCGGGACAGCTGCCAGGCGCCCTGGTGGGAGCGGAACTCCATCGGGAAGGTGAAGCCGCCTGGATTGGCCGGGTTCGACGTCGTGACGTTGACGGTGGCCAGGGCGTCGTCGGGCGCCCGATCCGACCACCGGATGTCCGCGGCGCTGAAGGTCAACGGGGTGAAGCCGCCGTCGCGCAGCGCCGCGGCGAACTTGTCGATCGTGGCCGCGTCATCCGCCGTGGTCCCCTCGACGAGCGCGAGCTTGTCGGTGCCCTTCACCGCGGGGTCGGCCAACCGGTACAGCACATCGGTCAACGCCTCGGGCGCGGGCAGCTCGGCGGTGGTCGACGGGGGAGCCGCGACGGCCGACGCGGCCGGGTCGATCGGACTGGTCGCCGGTTTTGACTCGTCCTGGTTGGAACACCCCGATAGTGCGAGCGCCGCCACGATCGTGGCGGCGCCCAACACTGCGAACGGCGTGCGACTCATCCAGCGGCGGCTCAGCTGGCCGCACTCATCAGCGACAGCGCCGATGACTTGGTCAGCTGCCAGCCGGTGGGGCTGGGACCAGCGATGAACTGGATGCTCTGGGTTGCGACCGCGCCATTGGCCGCTGTCGCGGTCACGTTGGCGGTAGCGGTCGGCCCCTCCTGGTCGATATCGGCCACGATGAAGTTGAGCGGGAAGTAGCCCTTGGCCGAGGCGTTGCTGAAGGCGCGGTCAGCGGTGATGCCCTCGATCCGGCCGAGTCCGCCCTGGATGAAGGAGGCCTTGGAACCGGAGAACGACCCGCCGCTCTGCAGTCCGTCGAGCGTCGCCACCAGCGCACTTTGCAGCTCGGGTGCGGGTGCCTGGGGCAGCGGCGCGCCGAACACGACAGGCGATACAGCAGGCGATGCGGCGGGGCTGCTATATGCAACCGAGGTCACACCGGCGGCTGCGCCACCGATGATTGCGGCGGCTGCTACGCCCGTGGCTAGCAGTTTCAGGGTCACGGCTGTCCTTTCGATCGGCCCGACTCATCCATGAGGTTAACAGTGTTGCCAGTGTGTCGAAATTCCCCGAGCGCACAAGATCGGCCATGGGCCGGTAGCGTTGGGGTATCCGCCGCACCAACTCTCGGTGTGGGAAAGGAGCGCAACATGACTGAGTCACAGCACGAAGAGCCACAGCTGTCCAGCGATGACGCTGCCGAACTGGAGCAGCTGCGCCGCGAAGCCTCGATTCTGCGCGAGCAACTCGAGAACGCGATCGCGCAGGGCACCCCGCGCACCGCCCGGGACATCCAGCAGCTCGAGGCGCGGATCGACTCCCTGGCCGCACGCAACGCAAAGCTGATGGACACGCTCAAGGAAGCCCGCCAGCAACTGCTGGCGCTGCGCGAGGAGGTCGACCGGCTGGGCCAGCCGCCCAGCGGCTACGGCGTTCTGCTCAACGCCCACGAGGACGACACCGTCGACGTGTTCACCTCCGGGCGCAAGATGCGGCTCACGTGCTCGCCCAACATCGACGTGAAGTCGTTGAAGCAAGGCCAGACCGTGCGCCTCAACGAGGCACTGACGGTCGTGGAAGCCGGCAACTTCGAGGCGGTCGGAGAGATCTCCACGCTGCGCGAGATCCTGGCCGACGGCCACCGCGCCCTGGTGGTCGGCCACGCCGATGAGGAACGCATCGTGTGGCTGGCCGAGCCGCTGGTGGCGATGGAGGACCTGCCCGTCGACGTCGCCGAGGAACTCGACGACGACGATCTGCGGCCGCGCAAGCTGCGTCCCGGTGACTCGCTGCTGGTCGACACCAAGGCCGGCTATGCCTTCGAGCGCATCCCGAAGGCCGAGGTCGAGGACCTCGTGCTCGAGGAAGTGCCCGATGTCGCCTACTCCGACATCGGCGGCCTGACCCGCCAGATCGAGCAGATCCGCGACGCCGTCGAGCTGCCGTTCCTGCACAAGGAGCTCTACCGGGAGTACTCGCTGCGCCCGCCCAAGGGTGTGCTGCTCTACGGCCCTCCCGGGTGCGGCAAGACGCTCATCGCCAAGGCGGTGGCCAACTCGCTGGCCAAGAAGATGGCCGAGGTGCGCGGTGAGGACGCCCGCGAGGCGAAGTCGTACTTCCTCAACATCAAGGGTCCCGAGCTGCTGAACAAGTTCGTCGGCGAGACCGAGCGCCACATCCGGCTGATCTTCCAGCGGGCCCGCGAGAAGGCCTCCGAGGGCACCCCGGTGATCGTGTTCTTCGACGAGATGGACTCGATCTTCCGCACCCGCGGCACCGGTGTGAGCTCGGACGTGGAGACCACCGTCGTGCCGCAATTGCTCTCCGAGATCGACGGCGTGGAGGGGCTGGAGAACGTCATCGTGATCGGCGCCTCCAACCGTGAGGACATGATCGACCCGGCCATCCTGCGGCCCGGGCGCCTGGACGTGAAGATCAAGATCGAGCGCCCGGATGCCGAAGCGGCACAGGACATCTTCTCGAAGTACCTCACCGAGAACCTGCCGGTCAACGTCGATGATCTCGCGGAGTTCGACGGTGACCGCGGGCAGTGCATCCGGGCGATGATCGAGAAGGTCGTCGATCGGATGTATGCCGAGATCGACGACAACCGGTTCCTGGAGGTCACCTACGCCAACGGTGACAAGGAAGTCATGTACTTCAAGGACTTCAACTCCGGTGCCATGATCCAGAACGTCGTCGACCGCGCGAAGAAGTACGCGATCAAGTCGGTGCTCGAAACCGGCCAGCACGGCCTGCGGATCCAGCACCTGCTCGACTCGATCGTCGACGAGTTCGCCGAGAACGAGGACCTGCCCAACACCACCAATCCGGATGACTGGGCGCGGATCTCGGGCAAGAAGGGCGAGCGGATCGTTTACATCCGCACGCTGGTCACCGGCAAGTCATCGAGCGCCTCGCGGGCGATCGACACCGAATCGAACCTGGGCCAGTACCTGTAGCGGCGCTCTGGCGCGTTCAGCACAGGTGGATGACGGCTGCCTCGTAGATGTAGGTGGCCTCGTCGACCCCGACGCTGTCGGCAGTGTTGTTGTAGATCGCCTCGACTGTCGTCGCTTGCGGCACTCCGTGCTTGACGTCGGTGCAGATCTCCTGGCCCATGCCCAGGGCCGCGGTGGTCGGACCGTCAAAACCGTTGTTGGCCAGGTCCTGTAGGTAGCTCGCCTCGTCTGCCGAGGCGGGCGCCGCGGTGGCCAGTCCGGCGGCAAGGGCGGCAGCGGCCAAGGGCAGCAGCAGTTTCTTCATCGGTGTCTCCTTTTCACCACAACGTTTGCGCAGTGTAGGAGCGCCGGCGGTGTTACGCAGCGCATTCGCCAGGACGGCGTCAGAACTCCAGCGAGTAGGTATTGGTCAGATCGTCTTGCAGGACGTGCGCATCGCGGGTCGTGGTGTCGACGGTCAACCGCTCGCTGAGGACGCGGGTTTCGTATCGCCAGCCCTCGGGAAGGTTGAGCCGCCGGCCCAGCCCGGGCAGATCCTCCAGACCCAGGTTGCCGTCGACGACCTGGCTCCAGGTCTGCATCACCCAGCGCTGGCCGTCGGAGTCGACGAGTTCGAACACCGGCCGGCCCGCATCGAAATGGAACGCGGTGTGACGCGCGACGTAGTTGACGCTGTAGGGCGCCGGGTTGTGCGAGGCCAGTTGCACTGTCGCCTGCTTGATCATCTCGATGCCGCCGAACGACTTGGTCTCCTGCTCACCCTGGGTCACCTTGTCGATACCGCTCATCAGCCAGTAGCGCGGCCCGTTGAGCAGTGCTGCCACGGCGTCGTTCTCCCTGGCGAGGGCATCCGCGTCGAGGGCATCCCACAGTTCGGCGGGGCAGTCGTTGAGCGGAAAACTGTTGTACACGCTGGCTTGTGGGCCCGACTCGCCGATGTTCACCAGAAGCACTTCGCCGTAGCGCTTTCCGAACAGGTCTCCGGTCTGCTCAACCATGACGTCCCTCCATCTCCAAGTACGCGTCGCGGCCGGCCAGACTCACCGCCACGTCGGCGATCAACGGGTCGAAGAACCGCTGCCGGTACAGCGGGTCAACGCTCGTGCTCACCGTGAAGTACAACCCCGACAGCACTGCTACGAATAACGAAGTATGCACCACGGTCTGTGGTACCGGCACATGGATGCCGAACCATGTTCCATCGCAGGGAGGTTCGCCTACCGCACAGTTCTGCTCGGCTGACCACAACACGGTCACGTCGTCCGGGATGGCGATGGTTCCCAACGCCAGGAAGAACACGAACAGGCCGGTGGTGAAGAACACCACCTGGATCGCCTGGGACACCACCATCACCGCGACGACGTTGACCTGCTCCGCCAACGACAGGGGGGTTCGGGCCGGTTCGGTGTCGGTGGCCAGCGGGGTGCCGGCCAGTAGTCCGGCGCTGTCCCGGGGCCCCGACCGGTCGTCGCGCAGGGCCTTCACCTCGTCGCGGATGGTGACCACCATGAAGGCGATGGCTACCAGGGACAGGAAACCGATTGTCTGCCAAAGCCGTTCGCGGGTCATCCGGGCGGACAGCTGCCACAGTTCACCGGTGAAGTACACGACCACGGTCAGCATCAACAGCGGCAGGGCACGGCTCATCAACGTCCCGAGTGCACCGAACTGCACCCAGGCGTAGCGGAACGCCCATAGCAGGATTGAGCCGATGCCAATGTACGTCAGCCAAACCGCAAGCAGTGCAACGACTCCGAAGCCGGCGACCTCGGCGAGGGTCAGTCCGGACCAGCCGCTGAAGGCGAACGGAAATCCGACCACGAACAATGCCATCACGGTCAATGCGGCACTGCGGCGCCCGGCCTCGCTACGGGTGGTGCCGGCCCGATGCAGCAGATAGAGCGCGAACGGTGCCGCGGTCAGAACGACGGCGAGCACGACGAGCTTGACCACGTTGCCGATATCGGCCGTGCCGTCGCTGACGTCGGCGACCGCCGCGGTCAGTGCGATCACCGCGCCGGTGCCGCTGACCACCGGTGCCGAGCGCTCGATCAGGGCGCGGGAGCGCACCCGGCGGGTGAGCACCAGGGGCAGACCGCGGGCCAGGAACCACTCGTGCACACGACGGATGTCGGACATCTCACCGCCTTGGCAGTGCGGAGCGGTAGCGGTTGCGCGCCACGAGGGTCTGCCGCAGCTCGTCGATCAACGGCTCGATGAACTGCGCCCGGTAGTCGGTATCGCTGACCGC
This sequence comes from Mycobacterium sp. NBC_00419, assembly GCF_036023875.1. NCBI lineage: Bacteria > Bacillati > Actinomycetota > Actinomycetes > Mycobacteriales > Mycobacteriaceae > Mycobacterium > Mycobacterium sp. NBC_00419. The sequence goes on along the minus strand of NZ_CP107931.1, from coordinate 490,702 downwards.
CTTAGCGGACAGGTACATGAAGGTGATCGCGGCCAGCAACATGCTGGTCTGGAGTAGCGCGTCGGGCACTGGCAGCGTCATCCCGAGTAGATGACCGTCGGGCCGTCCGGCGCCACGAGTCCAGGCGTCCAGCGTCTCGGGACTCAGGATGATGAGCCCGAACACGACGAAGATGGCGCCGGTCAGCATCGCGACGGTGAGCACCTGGGTCACTTGGGAGGCGGCGACGACGAACACCACGTTGGCACGTTCGGCCCGGGACAGCGGCCTGCCGCTCGCAGGGTCGGGTATCCCCGCGAATGGTGTGTCGTCGAGGGTCTCGTCACCTTCGAGCGCCGGACTGGTCTCCGCCAGAATCGGCCGGACCCGGTCCAGCGTGTTGGACACCAGAAACGCGGCAGCGATGAGAACAAGGAAAAGCATTCCTGCCCAGAGTCTTTGGCGGCTGATCAGCGCCGTCATCTGCCATACCGGACCGTTGAAGAAAACCAGGAACGTCAGCAGTACGACGGGTAGCGCGCGGACGAACATGCCGCCGATCGACGCCAGGTTGGTGCGCGTGACGTAGAGCATGAAACCGAGCAGTGATCCGGCGCCCGACGCCGTGGCCACCAAGATCAGGGCGAGGGTGATCGCGGCGCTGACCAGGTTCACCAGAATCCGGTTACCCGGTCCGCCGAAGATCATCCCGACGACGATCGCGGCCAACGCGACGTTGGCCGCCATCGCCCGGCGCAACGGGTTGGTCAGACGTGAGACCAGCCAGCCCGCGAGCGCGGCGACCGGTAGCACGAGGACCACCAGCGCCAGGGCCACACCTTCGGCCAGATCGGGCCGGCCGGGAATGTCGACGGTGTGCTGGCCGGTGACAGTGACGATCGCGATCGAGTTGAGCGCGATGACGGCGTAGGCCGCCAACGCGGGCGCCGACCGACTCCACACCCGGCTCACCAACGCGCGCCTGCGAACCACCGCGGGCAGGCCGCGGGCCAGGAACCAGTGGTCGGCCGCATAGCGGTCAGTCGATGGCGAAGCCACCACGATTACCCACCGTCTTCCCTTCCTTGACGACCAGCAGGACATTAGCCGGATCACCAAGGGAATTGATGTCGTCGACAGGATTGCCCCGAACGACAACGAGATCCGCGATCTTGCCCGGCTGCACCGTGCCGAGGGTGTCGTCGACACCGCACAGCTGGGCCGAGGTCAGCGTGCCGGCCACGATGGCCTGCATCGGAGTGAGCCCGCCGAACTTCACCAGCAGACCGAGTTCCTTGAGGTTGGTGCCGTGGTCGGGGGAGAGCCCGGCATCGGTACCGACCGCGATCCGAACACCTGCCGCGGCCGAGGCGGCGATCGAATCATGAGCCATGGCATGCCATTTCGCGCTCTTGGCGGCGCCTTGGGGAGATGCGGTGACAGGCTTCATCGTTTCCAGCAGCGTCGGAACCAGAAAGGTGCCCTGCGCGACCATCTGATGGCGCAGCTCGTCGTCGAGTTCATAACCGTGTTCGATGCTGTGGACGCCCGCGTCGACCGCCGCCTTGATCCCGGCGTACCCGATCGCATGGGCGGCGACCGGACGGCCGCCGTAGTTATGGCCTTCTTCGACGACCGCGGAGATCATCTCGCGCCGCATCCCCAGCCAGCTCGGGTCGTCGTTGGGAGATGACACCCCGCCGCTGGAGGCGATCTTGATGACGTCGGCACCGGCGCGCAGGAGCTCACGGGCGCGCTTGCGTGCGGCGTCGACGCTGTCGACCAGATAGGCGCCGATGAAACCGCCGAGGTCGATGCCGGACGGGAGGTGAAAATCTGCGTGGCCGCCGCTTTGGCTGAGCATGTTGACCGCTACGAGCAGGCGCGGACCGGTGATCAGTCCGTCGGCGACGGCTTCTCGGACGCCGGTGTCGATGCCCATCAGGTCACGAGCCGTGGTCACACCGTTTTCCAGGGTCACCCGCAGGCGTTCGATCAACTGGAAGTATCCGTACGACGGCGGTTTGAGGGCCTTCTCCAACGGGCTGCCCGTCGAGCCGGGCAACCCGAAGTGGACGTGACAGTCGAAGAAGCCGGGGCAGATCGTGTTCCCGCCGAGGTCGACGCGAATGGCGTCGGCCGCCTGCGGTGGCGCGTCGGACTCTGCACCGGCCCAGGAGATTCGGTCGCCGTCGACCACCACCGCGGCATCGCGCACCGGCGGCGCACCGGTTCCATCGATCAGCACGCCGTGGTGCAGGACAAGTCGCGTCATCGTGGTGCCCACTTCACCAACTCCGCAGGCAAGACGCAATCGTCCACGCCGCACCGCCGCTCCTGCCGCACTGCTGTCATCGCCACCCCGTTAGGCTTACGGCCATGCAACGGATTATCGGGACCGAGGTCGAGTACGGCATCTCCTCGCCGTCCGACCCGACCGCCAATCCGATCCTCACCTCGACTCAGGCGGTGCTGGCGTACGCCGCGGCCGCCGGTATCCAGCGGGCCAAGCGAACCCGATGGGACTACGAGGTGGAGTCCCCACTGCGCGACGCCCGCGGCTTCGACCTGAGCCGTGCGACGGGGCCCCCGCCGATCGTGGACGCCGACGAGGTCGGCGCCGCGAACATGATCCTGACCAACGGCGCCCGGCTGTATGTCGACCACGCCCACCCGGAGTATTCGGCCCCCGAGGTCACCGATCCGATGGATGCGGTGATCTGGGACAAGGCCGGCGAGCGGGTGATGGAGGCCGCCGCGCGGCATGTGGCCAGTGTCCCGGGGGCGGCCAAGCTTCAGCTCTACAAGAACAATGTCGACGGCAAGGGCGCCTCGTACGGCTCGCACGAGAACTATCTGATGAGCCGGCAGACGCCGTTCTCCGCGGTGATCTCGGGCCTGACTCCGTTCATGGTGTCCCGCCAGGTCATCACCGGCTCCGGCCGAGTGGGAATCGGGCCGTCCGGTGACGAGCCGGGCTTCCAGTTGTCCCAGCGTGCCGACTACATCGAGGTCGAGGTCGGCCTCGAGACCACACTCAAGCGCGGCATCATCAACACCCGCGACGAGCCGCACGCCGACGCCGACAAGTACCGCCGGCTGCACTGCATCATCGGTGACGCCAACCTCGCGGAGACGTCGACCTATCTGAAGGTGGGCACCACCTCGCTGGTGCTCGACCTCATCGAAGAAGGCCCGCACCACGGGCTGGATCTGTCCGACCTGGCGCTGGCCCGGCCCGTGCACGCCGTGCACGTCGTGAGCCGGGACCCGTCGCTTCGGGCGACGGTGGCCCTGGCCGACGGGCGTGAATTGACCGCCCTTGCCCTCCAGCGGATCTACCTGGACCGGGTGGCCAAGCTGGTCGACGCCCGCGATCCCGATCCACGCGCCTCGCACGTCGTGGAAACCTGGGCGCACATCCTCGACCTGCTCGAACGGGACCCGATGGAATGTGCCGAGCTGCTGGACTGGCCGGCCAAGCTGCGCCTGCTCGAAGGTTTCCGCAATCGGGAGAACCTCGGCTGGTCGGCTCCGCGCCTGCACCTGGTGGATCTGCAGTACTCCGACGTCCGGCTGGACAAGGGGCTGTACAACCGGCTGGTGGCACGCGGATCGATGAAACGCCTGGTCACCGAGCAGCAGGTGCTCGACGCGGTGGACAATCCGCCGACCGACACCCGGGCGTACTTCCGCGGCGAATGCCTGCGCCGCTTCGGCGCCGACATCGCGGCGGCGAGCTGGGACTCGGTGATCTTCGACCTCGGCGGTGACTCGCTGGTCCGGATCCCGACGCTGGAGCCGCTGCGGGGCAGCAAGGCTCATGTCGGTGCGTTGCTGGATTCGGTCAACAGTGCCGTCGAACTGGTGGAACAACTCACGACCTGACGATCGTTAGAAGGAGCAATACCGGCCTCGACCGGTAGTGTGAAGGAACCGGCGGCCCGTACCGCATGGCACGACAAGGCCGCCGATGACGAGCAGGAGGCAGCGATGGCTCAAGAGCAGACCAAGCGTGGTGGCGGCGGCGGCGATGACGACGACGTCACCGGCGACGCGGCTGGCGGGCAGGAGCGTCGCGACAAGCTCGCCGAGGAGACCGATGATCTGCTGGACGAGATCGATGACGTCCTCGAAGAGAACGCCGAGGACTTCGTGCGCGCTTACGTCCAAAAGGGCGGACAGTGACCTGGCCGTTCTCTGATCGCCTGGCCACTAGTTCACCCCTGACGGATCTGTCGTCGTTCTCCGAGTTCCTTCGGCGCGAGGCTCCGCAGTTGCTGCCGACCGCAGGAACCGTCGGTGCGCCGGCACCGGGTGACGCACTGCCGCACGGCACGACGATCGTGGCGCTGCGCTATCCCGGTGGCGTGCTCATCGCCGGCGACCGGCGCTCGACGCAGGGCCATATGATCGCCGGCCGCGACGTCCAGAAGGTCTACATCACCGACGATTACACCGCGACCGGCATCGCCGGTACCGCGGCGATCGCCGTCGAGTTCGCCCGGTTGTACGCCGTGGAACTCGAGCACTACGAGAAGCTCGAAGGGGTGGCGCTGACCTTCGCCGGCAAGGTGAACCGGTTGGCGATCATGGTGCGCGGCAACCTCGGTGCCGCACTGCAGGGTTTCGTGGCGCTGCCACTGCTGGTCGGTTATGACCTTGCCGACCCGGACCCGCAAGCGGCCGGCCGCATCGTGTCGTTCGACGCGGCGGGCGGGTGGAACATCGAGGACGAGGGCTACCAGTCGGTGGGCTCGGGTTCGATCTTCGCCAAGTCGTCGATCAAGAAGCTCTACGCCGGTGTGACCGACGCGGAATCGGCGCTCAGGGTCGCCGTCGAGGCGCTCTACGATGCCGCCGACGACGACTCCGCCACCGGCGGGCCGGATCTGGTGCGCGGGATCTTCCCGACCGCGGTGACCATCGAGGCTGACGGCGCGCTCGAGGTGGCCGAGGAGCGGATTTCCCGGCTGGCTCGTGAGGTGATCCAAACACGTTCCCGGACAAACACATTCGGTCCCGGCAAGGGGCCGAGTAACGAAGCACCTCGGGTGGATTAGTGAGCTTCCCATATTTCATCTCGCCCGAACAGGCGATGCGCGAGCGCTCGGAGCTCGCCCGTAAGGGTATTGCCAGGGGTCGTAGCGTGGTGGCGCTGGCGTACGCCGGTGGTGTCCTCTTCGTCGCCGAGAACCCGTCGCGCTCGTTGCAGAAGGTCAGTGAGCTCTACGACCGCGTGGGCTTTGCGGCGGTGGGCCGGTTCAACGAGTTCGACAACCTGCGCCGCGGCGGTATCCAGTTCGCCGACACCCGTGGTTATGCCTACGACCGTCGCGACGTCACCGGGCGTCAGCTGGCCAACGTCTACGCGCAGACGCTGGGCACCATCTTCACCGAGCAGGCCAAACCCTATGAGGTGGAGCTGTGCGTGGCCGAGGTGGCGCACTTCGGTGAGACGAAACCCCCTGAGCTGTACCGGATCACCTACGACGGGTCGATCGCCGACGAGCCGCAGTTCGTCGTCATGGGTGGCACCACCGAGCCGATCATCACCGCGCTCAAGGAGACCTACTCCGAGAACGCCGAGTTGGCCGACGCGGTAGGTATCGCGGTCGGCGCCCTGCGCGCGGGCATCTCGAGCGCAACCAACAATGCTTCCCCGCCCGCCGAGCCCCGGGTGCTGGGGGTTTCGAGCCTCGAGGTGGCGGTACTGGACGCCAACCGGCCCAGGCGGGCGTTTCGCCGGATCACCGGCGCGGCACTGGAAGCGCTACTGCCCAAGGTCGATTCGGCATCCGAGGAGCCGGTCGTCGACGAAGGCAGCGCCGAGTAGCTCAGCTACCGGATGTGTTCGCGGTCGCCGATGATCACGGCCAGGATGTTGTGCCAGGCATCGGAGGGTTCGGTGAGCACGTCGCTGTGCGTCGAGAGCCCGACCATCGGCTCCCCGGTCAGGCGCCGACCCGTAGCCAACGGGATGACGCCGGGCATCTCGTCGGGGTCGGCCCCGTGCGGCCCGAACGGAATGCCCTGCACGGCGCTGATCAGATCCCCGGGCGCGGTCATGGAAAAGCGCAGCACCGCCGGATTGCGGTTGTGCCAGTCGGCCGGGCTGTGCACACCCACCCCCGCGCCGGCGGCCTCGACGTAGATCACCCGGTCGGCGGTCAACCCGAACCGTTCGGCGGTCCCGACGATCGAACCGCCGTAGGAATGCCCGATATAGGTGACGGGGATATCTCCGGCCCGGCGTTCGACATCCTCGCTGAACGCCACCAGCCTCGGTGCCATCGCCAGGGCGTAGTCCGGCTCCGCGGCATCGACGATCCCGGCCGGTAGCGGTCCGGTCGGGAACGGGCCGCCGAGATAGTTGATCATCGCCACGTCGCCGCCGGATCCGGCGACGAACCGACGGGTGGTGGCCAGATCGTCGGCGGTGTCGCCGAAGGTGGTGTTGAGTCCCGGCACCAGCACCCCGATCGCTCGGGCCCGGCCGAGGTCCCCGGACAGTTCGATGAACATCTCGCGGTCGGGGTCGAAAGCCAGTATCTGGCGGGGGATTCGACGGTCACGGTCGAGCGGGTCGGGAACGTCCGCGAGAAGCCTTTCGTAGTAGGCGATCCGGCGGTTGGCGGCGCGGTCATGGCCCGCGATCACCGCGTCGCGCATCGTCGGGTCGGTGTGCAGGACCGCCCAGAGTCGTTCGGCGTCAGCCGGATTCATCCCCGGCGAGATCGCCGAACGAAGTTTGTCCTCGACGGGCCGATCCAGGGTGCGGCGCTCGTCGAGGATCGCGGTGGCGATGTTGATCCGGTTGGCCGCGACCCTCATCTCCCAGGGCACACCGTCGGTGTTGCCGACCTCATGGGGCGCGTGCTCGACGAGGCGCTCGCGCTCGGCGGCCGACAGCGTGGCGATCTGGCCGGCGATGCGGTCCTGGCTCATCGTGGGCCAGTCACCGACCGCGGCGCCCGCGGCACCCGCCGGACGCACCGCTGCCGGTCCCGGCGCGACGTCGAACGCCGCGTCGATCGCCCGCGCCGCCTCGGCGTCGGCCGCGCCGAGCCGGGTCAGGCTCTGCCGCAGCCGCCGCGTCAGGTGGTCAGCGCGCACGGTCAGCATCGTCATCGCCGCCGTTGGTGACCCTCCGCTGCAGGCCACCAGCAGCTCCGACGGGCTCGCCGGCGGTGCGACGGCCCCGTCGTCACTGACCGAACAGCCGTCGGCCCGCGCCTCCGCGAGGTCAGCCACGACCTGCTCGCGGGCAGTGGTCAGTGCCTGCTGGGCGTCGCGGGCTTCGGCAGCGGCCAGAACCAGTGCCCGGCACAGCTCGCGCAGCCCCGCGGCGGTCGGTGCAAGCCCCCGGCGGGCGGCATCGGCACCGGCACCGGACCACCACGTGGTCTGCATGGCGTGTTCGACGGCGTCGGCGTGGGACTGCAGCCGGCCCGCGGTGGCCTCCCACTCCTGTGCGAGATCGCCGAGCCTCGCGGGCTGCCAGCCCAGCGCCTGGGAGACGGTCGGCCCGCTCACCGCAGCCGCAGGCCCTCGGCATGGGCCTGCTCGGCCGCGGACAGTTCCTCGATGCAGCGCCGGGCCGCGCTCACCCAGTCGGCCACGGCGGTGGCATGTCGTCGCACGTCAGCGGTGGCGCGCCGGGGTGCCTGCGCGGTCTCGAGCGCCGAGCCGGCCAGGGCCGCCACACCGGGTATGGATACCGCGGACAGGTCGGTGGCGGCCTGCGCGGCACGGTCGGTCAGGGCCCGCAGGGCCGCGGTGTCGAGGCCGACGGTCTCGGGCATGGCTCATGGTCACACGCACCGCCGAGGGAGGCTTTCGGTGATTAACAGGGCAATCCGCAGCAATCTGAGGAGCTTTCGCAGCCGGCTTGCCCACCGCTACCCCATGACAACCAGTAGTCTCGAAGATGTGCAGCGAAGGATCATGGGCATCGAAACCGAATTCGGTGTCACCTGCACGTTCCACGGCCATCGGCGGCTCAGTCCCGACGAGGTCGCCCGGTATCTGTTCCGCCGGGTCGTGTCGTGGGGCCGCAGCTCGAATGTATTTCTGCGCAACGGCGCGCGGTTGTACCTGGATGTCGGAAGCCACCCGGAGTACGCCACCGCCGAATGCGACAACCTGGTGCAACTGGTCACCCACGACCGCGCCGGCGAGCGGGTTCTGGAGGATCTGCTCATCGACGCCGAGCAGCGGCTGGCCGACGAGGGCATCGGCGGTGACATCTATCTGTTCAAGAACAACACCGACTCGGCCGGTAACTCCTACGGCTGCCACGAGAACTACCTGATCGTGCGGGCCGGGGAGTTCTCCCGGATCTCCGATGTGCTGCTGCCGTTCCTGGTCACCCGCCAGCTGATCTGCGGCGCGGGCAAGGTGCTGCAGACCCCGAAGGCCGCGACGTTCTGCCTGTCGCAGCGCGCCGAACACATCTGGGAAGGCGTATCCAGCGCGACGACGCGGTCCCGGCCGATCATCAACACCCGCGACGAGCCGCACGCCGATGCCGAGAAGTACCGCAGGCTGCACGTGATCGTCGGCGACTCCAACATGTGCGAAGCCAGCACGATGCTCAAGGTGGGCACGGCATCGCTGGTGCTGGAGATGATCGAGGCCGGTGTCGCCTTCCGCGACTTCTCGCTGGACAACCCGATCCGGGCCATCCGGGAAGTCAGCCACGACCTGACCGGCCGCCGGCCCGTCCGCTTGGCCGGTGGACGCCAGGCCAGCGCCCTGGACATCCAGCGGGAGTACTTCACCCGCGCGGTGGAGTACCTGCAGACCCGCGAGCCCAACACCCAGATCGACCAGGTGGTCGATCTGTGGGGGCGCCAGCTCGATGCGGTCGAGAGCCAGGACTTCGCCAAGGTCGACACCGAGATCGACTGGGTGATCAAGCGCAAGCTCTTCCAGCGCTACCAGGACCGCTACAGCATGGAGCTGTCGGATCCGAAGATCAGTCAGCTCGACCTGGCCTACCACGACATCAAGCGCGGCCGCGGCGTGTTCGACCTGCTGCAGCGCAAGGGCCTGGCGACCCGGATCACCACCGACGAGGAGATCGAGGCCGCCGTCGACACCCCGCCGCAGACCACCCGGGCCAAGCTGCGCGGCGAGTTCATCAGCGCCGCGCAGGAAGCCGGCCGCGACTTCACCGTCGACTGGGTGCACCTCAAGCTCAACGATCAGGCTCAGCGCACCGTGTTGTGCAAGGACCCGTTCCGGTCGGTCGACGAGCGGGTCAAGCGGCTCATCGCGAGCATGTAGCCCTCGCGCGCGCCGCAGGGACGACGCGCCGTTTCCCGCTAAGGTTGGGCGAGTGGCGACATCCAAGGTCGAGCGGTTGATGAACCTCGTCATCGCCCTGCTGTCCACCCACGGCTACATCACCGCCGAGCGCATCCGCGAGAGTGTGGCCGGCTATGCCGACAGTCCCAGCGACGAAGCGTTCTCCCGAATGTTCGAGCGGGACAAGAACGAACTGCGCGACCTCGGCATCCCGCTGGAGACCGGCAGGGTATCGGCGTTCGACCCCGCCGAGGGATACCGGATCAACCGCAACGCCTACGCGCTGCCCGATATCGAACTCACCGCGCAGGAGGCGGCCGCTGTCGCGGTCGCGGCTCAACTGTGGGAGTCGCCCGAATTGATCACCGCCACCCAGGGCGCGCTGCTGAAACTGCGGGCCGCCGGGGTCGAGGTGGATGCCGACGCCGCGGTCGCGATCACCACCGCGGCCGGCCCGCCGGGCTTGCGCGGCTCGGAGGATGCGCTGGGAATCCTGTTGTCCGCCATCGATTCCGGCCAGCCGGTGCGGTTCCTGCACCGGCCGTTGCCGACCGAGCCGTACACGGCACGCACGGTCGAGCCATGGGGTGTGGTCACCGCCCGGGGACGCTGGTATCTGGTCGGGCACGACCGTGACCGCGACGCCACCCGGACCTTCCGGTTGTCCCGGATCGGCGCGGACGTCGAAACCGTCGGACCCGCCGGTTCGGTGACCCGGCCCGACGGTGTGGACCTGCGGGCCATCGTCGAGAAGGCGATCGGCGAAGCGCCCACCGGCGTGCGGGCCAGAGTCTGGGTGGCCGACGGCCGGGCCACGGCCCTGCGCCGCGCCGGCACGTCGATCGGCCCGCGGACGATCGGCGGCCGGGCCGGTGAGGTCATCGACCTCGATCTGGGCACCCGTGACCGGCTGGCCCGCGAGATCGCCGGGTACGGGGCAGACGCGCTCGTTCTCGAACCGGCCGCGCTGCGCGAGGACGTCGTGGCCCGGCTGACGGCGCAGGCGGGCCACGCATGACGCCCGTCTCGACCCGGCTTGTCCGGCTGCTCAACATGGTGCCCTACCTCAAGGCCAACCCGCAGATCACCTATGACGAGGCCGCCGCAGACCTCGGCGTCACCCGCAAGCAACTCCAGCAGGACCTCGACCAGTTGTGGATGTGCGGCCTGCCGGGGTACGGCCCCGGCGACCTCATCGATTTCGAATTCTCCGGTGACACCATCAATGTCACGTTCACCGCGGGCGTGGACGCCCCGCTGCGGCTCACCTCGCCGGAAGCGACCGGACTTCTGGTCGCACTGCGGGCACTCGTCGACATCCCCGGCGTCGTCGACCCCGAGGCTGCCCGCAGCGCGATCGCCAAGATCGAGTCGGCGGCCGGCACCATCGCCCACGACCAGACCCACGCGGCAGCCGCCGTCGAGGAGCAGGCACCGATCGAGAGCGATGCCGCCGCGGCGGTACGGGCCGCGGTCGGCGGTCGACGTGCCTTGAGCATCGAGTACTACTCGGCGTCCCGGGACATGTTGTCCACCAGGATCGTTGACCCGATCCGGGTGGTACTCGTCGCCGACCACTCCTATCTGGAGGCGTGGTCGCGGGAAGCCGACGGCGTGCGGCTGTTCCGCTTCGACCGCATCGTGGACGCCAGCGTGCTCGACGAACCGGCCGCGCCACCGGAACCCGCCGTGCAGTCGCCCCCGGACACTTCGCTGTTCGACGCGGACCCAGCCCTGCCTGCGGCCACCCTGCTGGTCGCGCCGACGGCGTCGTGGATGCTCGAGTACTACCCGATGCGGGTCGGCGCGCAGCATCCCGACGGCTCGTATGAGGCGGCGATGACCTATGCCTCCGACGAGTGGATGACCCGGTTGCTGCTGGGTTTCGGTCCTGACGTGCGGGTTCTGGGACCGGCGTCGCTGGTCACCCGGGTGGCACAAGCGGCCGGCGCGGCGCTGGCGGCCTACGCCGGGCTGCCTGGCTGATTCCGCGTCCAGGCTCGTCACAGCACCGGTGGGGTAGCATCGAACCGACATCTGGAGGTGACCAAATTGGGTGCTCTACAACCGTGGCACTGGCTGATCCTTATCGCCGTGGTCGTGTTGCTTTTCGGGTCGAAGCGGTTGCCTGATGCTGCGCGTTCGCTCGGCAAGTCGATGCGAATCTTCAAGTCCGAAGTCAAGGAACTGCAGAACGACAACAAGGCGGAGACCCCGGTCACGCCTGTTCAGCCCGCGACGCAGGTCCAGTCCGAACGTGTCGAGGCTCCGGTGACACCACCGCCGGCCCAGAACCCGACCGACGCCCGACCGGCCTGAACCGACCGCGAACCGGCGCCCAGGCGCCCGTAGTCAGACGCTGCCGTGCGCACTCCTAAGTTCATGTCGCGGCGCAAGCGCCGTACGAATCCCGACGGGACGATGTCTCTCGTCGACCACATCCGCGAGTTGCGGACCCGCCTGCTGATCTCGATGGGTGCCGTCGCGGTCACCACGGTGTTCGGCTTCCTCTGGTACAGCCACGGCTTCTTCGGCCTGGAAAGCCTCGGCGAGTGGCTGCGCGCCCCGTACTGCTCGCTGCCGCCGTCCGCGCGCGCCGACATCAGCGCCGACGGCGGTTGCCGGCTGCTGGCCACCGCGCCCTTCGACCAGTTCATGTTGCGGCTCAAAGTCGGCATGACCGCAGGCATCGTGCTGGCCTGCCCGGTCTGGCTCTACCAACTGTGGTCGTTCATCACGCCCGGGCTGTACAAGAATGAGCGCCGCTTCGCGATGGCGTTCGTGACGGTCGCCGCGACCCTGTTCATCTCCGGCGCGGTGCTGGCCTACATCGTGTTGTCGAAGGCCTTGCACTTCCTGTTGACCGTCGGCAACGACGTGCAGGTGACCGCCTTGTCCGGTGACAAGTACTTCGGTTTCCTGATCAATCTGCTGCTGGTGTTCGGGGTCAGCTTCGAGTTCCCGTTGCTGATCATCATGTTGAACGTGGTCGGCGTGCTGCACTACGAGAAGCTCAAGACCTGGCGCCGTGGGCTGATCTTCGGAGTATTCGTCTTCGCCGCGTTCGCGACGCCGGGCTCGGACCCGTTCTCGATGCTGGCGCTGGGACTCGCGTTGACGGTGCTGATGGAGTTCGCGATCCAGATCACCCGCCTGCATGACAGGCGCAAGGCCAAGCGCGAAGCGCAGCAGAGCGCCATCCCCGACGATCAGGCCGCGCCCATCGAGCCGCCCGAACCGGTGGCCTCGCCCGCCCAGTACGCGGCACGGCATGACGACATCACCTGAGGCCGGCCTCGCGCAGTTCGCGGAGCTGCTGCCCTTCCAGCTCGACCCGTTCCAGGTTCAGGCGTGTGAGGCGCTGGAGCGCGGACACGGTGTGCTGGTCTGCGCGCCGACCGGTGCGGGCAAGACCGTCGTCGGCGAGTTCGCGGTCCACCTGGCCCTGGCCGCTGGGCGAAAGTGCTTCTACACCACGCCGATCAAGGCGCTGAGCAACCAGAAGCACAACGATTTGGTCCGCCGTTACGGCGCGCAGAACATCGGCTTGCTCACCGGAGATCAGTCGGTCAACGGGGACGCACCCGTGGTGGTGATGACCACCGAGGTGCTGCGCAACATGCTGTATGCGGGTTCGGATGCGCTACACGGACTTTCGCATGTCGTGATGGACGAGGTGCACTTCCTGGCCGACCGGATGCGCGGAGCGGTGTGGGAGGAGGTCATCCTGCACCTGCCCGAAGACGTGCGCCTGGTCAGCCTGTCGGCGACGGTGAGCAACGCCGAGGAGTTCGGCGGCTGGATTCAAACCGTGCGCGGGGACACCACCGTCGTCGTCGACGAGCACCGGCCGGTGCCACTGTGGCAGCACGTCCTGGTCGGTAAGCGGCTGTTCGACCTGTTCGACTACTCCGCCGGCAACGCCCCGGCCGGTAAGCAGCACCTCGTCGACCCGGAGCTGATCCGCCACATCGTGCACCGCCGCGAGGCCGAGCGGCTCACCGACTGGCAGCCGCGCCGCCGCGGCCCCGGCCGCCCCGGTGGTGGACCGGGTCTGCACCGCCCGCCGTCGCGCCCCGACGTCATCGCCGCCCTGGACCGGGAGGCGCTGCTGCCGGCGATCACGTTCATCTTCTCCCGGGCCGGCTGCGATGCCGCCGTCAAGCAGTGCCTGCGCAGCCCGCTGCGGCTGACCGACGATTCCGATCGGGCGCGCATTGCCGAAGTCATCGACCGGCGCTGCGCCGATCTGGCCGACGCCGACCTGGCGGTACTGGATTACTACGAATGGCGCGAAGGCCTGCTGCGCGGATTGGCCGCCCACCACGCGGGCATGCTGCCGATCTTCCGGCACACCGTGGAAGAACTGTTCACCGCCGGTCTGGTCAAGGCCGTGTTCGCCACCGAGACACTGGCGCTGGGCATCAACATGCCGGCCCGCACGGTGGTGCTGGAGAAGTTGGTGAAGTTCAACGGTGAGCAGCACATGCCGCTGACGCCGGGGGAGTACACCCAGCTGACCGGACGCGCCGGGCGCCGTGGCATCGACGTCGAGGGGCATGCCGTTGTCATCTGGACCCCGGACGTCGAACCGGCCGAGGTCGCCGGACTGGCCTCGACCCGTACCTTCCCGCTGAAGAGTTCGTTCGCCCCGTCCTACAACATGACGATCAACCTGGTGAACCAGATGGGGCCCGAGCAGGCCCGCCAACTTTTGGAGCGGTCGTTCGCCCAGTTCCAGGCGGACCGCTCGGTGGTCGGACTGGTTCGCGGATCCGAGCGGGGCGAGAAGATGCTCGACGAGATCGCCGCCGAACTCGGCTGGGACCGTCGCGCCAAGCCGGTGCCGGAACCCGCGGTCCTCGACTACGTGCGGCTACGCGCCAAGATCAGCGAACGGGAGCGCTCCCAATCCCGGTCATCGCGGCTGCAGCGCAGGCAGGCGGCCAACGGCGCGCTGGCCGGGCTGCGCCGCGGCGACATCATCAACATCACCCAGGGCCGGCGCGGCGGGCTGGCGGTGGTACTGGAGGCGGCCAACGACGCCGACGATCCCAGGCCGCTGGTGCTCACCGAAGATCGTTGGGCCGGAAGGATTTCCTCGGCCGACTACCCGGCTGCTGCCGCGCCGATCGGTTCGATGTCGCTGCCCAAGCGGGTCGAGCACCGCCAGCCCAGGGTTCGCCGGGACCTGGCCTCGGCGCTGCGGTCGGCGGCGGCCGGCCTTGTCGTCCCGGCCGGGCGCAAGCGGCGGGCCGGTGGTGACGACGAGGCCGACATCGATCCCGAACTGATCAAGCTGCGTGAGCAGATGCGCACACACCCCGCCCATCGGATCGCCGACCGGGAGGCCAAGGTCCGCATCGGCGAGCGATACCTGCGGGTGGAGCGCGACAACGAGCAGATCCGCAACAAGGTCAGCGTGGCGACAAACTCGCTGGCCCGCACGTTCGACCGGATCGTGGGGCTGCTGACCGAGCGGGGCTTCATAGACAATCGCGGGGGCGTGCCGAAGGTGACCGCCGACGGCCGGCTGCTGGCCCGGATCTACAGCGAGAGCGACCTGCTGGTGGCCGAGTGCCTGCGCACCGGGGTGTGGAAGACGCTGCAGCCCGCCGAGCTGGCCGCGGTGCTCTCGGCCGTGGTCTACGAGTCCCGTGGCGGCGACGGCCCGACCCAGGCGGTCGAGATGCCGACCCCGGGCGTACGGCGCGCGCTCGTCGAGACCCGCAGGCTGTCCGGACAGTTGCGCGCCGACGAGAACCGGCACCGGATCGCCCCGACGCGTGAGCCCGACGAAGGGTTCGTCGCCGCCGTCTACCGCTGGGCGACCACCGGGAACCTGGCAGCCGCTCTGGACGCCTCCGATATCACCGGAACGGGCACCCCGATGTCGGCCGGGGACTTCGTCCGCTGGTGCCGCCAGGTGCTCGACCTGCTCGACCAGGTGCGCAACTCCGGACCCGACACCGCGTTGCGTAGCGCAGCGAAACGCGCCATCGACGATGTCCGGCGCGGCGTCGTTGCTGTTGATAGCGGGTAGGGTGATGCAAACGCTACGGTGGGAGCGGCGAATCGCTACCAGACCAAGGAGAGACGATGAGCGGACCGCAGGGATCTGACCCCAACCCCTGGCAGGCTCAGCAGCCCGCCCAGGGTGAGGATCAGCCTGCCCCCAGCTCGGAGCAGCCGCAGTCGACGGCGCCGTCCTGGCAGCCTCCGGCGAACCCGGACCCGCAGGCGACCGAAACTCCGGCCTGGCAGCCCACCGGTGGTGAGACCCCGGCCTGGCAGCCGCCGGCCTACAACCAGCAGCAGCAGTACCCGCCGTACGGTCAGAACCAGCCCGGCTACCCGCAGCAGCCATACCAGCAGCCGACCGAGTACAACCCCGCCGCCTACGGCCAGCCCGGCCAGTACGCGCAGCCTCAGTACGGCCAACCGCAGCAATACGGACAGCCGCAGCAATACGGACAGCCGCAGCAATACGGCCAGCCGCAGCAGTACGGTCAATACCCGGGGCAACCGGGTCAGCCTGGACAACCGGGCCAGCCGGGTCAGCCCGGCCAGTACCCGCAGTACCCGCAGCCCGGCTCCGAGGAGGCCGCCAAGAAGTCGACGGCGGCGATCGGCATCGTGATCGGTGTGCTGGCGGCGATCATCCTGGCCGTGGTGTTGGTGCTCGGATTCTGGAAGCCCGGCTTCTTCGTCACCACCAAGCTCGACATCAACAAGGCGCAGCAGGGTGTTCAGCAGATCCTGACCGACGAGACCAACGGCTACGGTGCCAAGAACGTCAAGGACGTCAAGTGCAACGACGGCCAGAACCCGACGGTCAAGAAGGGTGACACCTTCACCTGCGAGGTCAGCATCGACGGCACCAAGCGTCAGGTGACAGTGACCTTCCAGGACGACAAGGGCACCTACGAGGTCGGTCGGCCCAAGTAGGCCGGAGACATAGCCGCCTGGCGGCGGTCGACGTGAACAGCCGGTGAATTGACGCGGTCGCAGCCGAATTGCGCTGTGCGCCATCGCGGAATCGGGCTGCCGTAATTTCATCTCTGCGTTGCCGTGCGGTGCTAGCGTCATAGGGCATGAGCACTGCGGCAGAACGTGCGGAACAGCTGGCGCTGATTTCCCGGCTCAAGACGACCTTTCCGGAAGTGTCCGAGTGGCCGATGCCCGACGAGGTGGACAGCGCCCATTACTGGGCCTACCAGAAGACGGTGCACGACGTCGGCGGCGAGTTGCAGGTTCCGCTGCCGTACGAAGGCAAAGAAGAAGAGCAGTGGGAATTGATGACCTACGTGCTCTGCGAGGTGCTCGGCTGGCGGGGTATCTGGGTCTCCGAGGAGCGCCGCCGCATCGGCAACGTCGACGTCGGCCGTCCCATCTATCTGGGCCTTCCGTACTACAGCCGGTGGCTATGGGCGGTGGGCCGGCTGCTCATCGAGAAGGGCTACATCAGCTGGGGTGAGCTCACCGATCGGCTGGCGGAGGTGCAGGGCCGCTACGCCGGCGGGTTGGCCGGGCGGCTGCCGGACGCCGAACCGAAGTTCGAGGGCGACGGCTCGAACGTCAAGCGCAACAGGCATCATCGCGCTGCCGTCGGCATCGGCGACCCGCAGATCTATGCCGGCAAGGCGGGCCCGGCCAAGTTCAGAGTCGGCGACGGCGTCATGGTGCGCGACCTGCCCGCCATGTTCTACACCCGCACCCCGGAATACTGCCGCGGCGCCCGCGGCGTGATCGCCGAGGTCACCTACGAGAGCCCGGCACCTGAGGACGAGGCGTGGGACCGTGAGGATGCCGCCCCGGAATGGTTCTACATCGTGCGGTTCAAGCAGGCCGACCTGTGGGACACCTACACCGGACCCGATACCGACACCCTGCAGACCGAGATCCCCGAGCGCTGGCTGCAAGCCCTCTGAGAAGGAGTTCACCACTTCGATGTCTGATCACGGGCATGACCACGACCACGACCACGACCACGACCACGACCACGACCGGACCGTCAAGCCGATGGTCGACGAGATCACCGACTTCGAGGTCCTCGAAATCGCGCTGCGCGAATTGTGCATCGAGAAGGGTCTTTTCACCGCCGCCGAGCATCGCGTCTTCACCGAGTACGCCGAGCAGATCGGGCCCACCCCGGCAGCCCGCCTGGTGGCCAAGGCATGGCTGGACCCGGAGTTCAAGAAGCTCGCGCTGACCGACGCGATCGCCGCCGCCAAGGAGGTCGGCGTGGACTGGCTGGACCCGACCGGGTTCGGCACGCCGAGCGACTTCGTGGCGTTCAAGATCCTCGAGGACACCCCCACCCTCCACAACGTCATCGTCTGCGCGCTGTGCTCGTGCTACCCGCGGCCGATTCTCGGCAACTCCCCGGAGTGGTACCGCACCCCCAACTACCGGCGGCGTCTGGTGCGCTGGCCGCGACAGGTGTTGTCCGAGTTTGGGTTACAGCTGCCCGATGACGTCGAGGTGCGGGTCGAGGACTCCAACCAGAAGCACCGCTTCATGGTGATGCCCCTGCGCCCGGCGGGCACCGACGGCTGGACCGAGGACCAGCTGGCCGAGATCATCACCCGCGACTCCCTCATCGGGGTGGCGCTGCCCAAGCCGGGCGTCACCTCCAACGTGTACACGACGGCCCGCCCGGCCGTGCGTCCCGTTGTCGGGTCATGAGCGACGACGACTTCGTCGTTCTCGACGAGATTGTGCAGCGCCGCCAGACCTGGTCGGCCATGGCCGCCAAGTACGGTGTGGAGAACCCGCTGCCGCCGTGGAAGACGAGCCTCGACGGGCTGTGTGATGTGCTCGACAAGTCTTGTGCCACAGAGGATGTGGACTTTACGTTCAAGCAGCGCCGCGACGAGGAGGACGAGCTGTCCGCCACCCGCTACGCCGACCTGCCGTATCCGGAGAACCAGCTGGTCTCACTGGCCCATTCCCTGATGGCCCGTGGGCTCATCGACGAGGCCGAACTCCGGCAACGCCTGGATGCGGTGCGGGCGCGCCTGGAGGCGCAGTAGCACCGGATCAGCGCGCGGCGCCGACGAACGGGATCGACGCCGGTGCAGCCTGAGTGGCCGGCCCGTCGAACAGGCCGCGCTCACGCAGGATCGGGACCACGCCTTCGCCGAACCAGAACAATTCCTCCAGATGCGGGTAGCCCGAGAAGATGAACTCGTCGATCCCGATCTCTGCGTACTCGGCGATCCGGTCGGCCACGTCGGTGTGGCTGCCCACCAACGCGGTTCCGGCCCCGCCGCGGACCAGCCCGACGCCGGCCCACAGGTTCGGCGCGATCTCCAGACTGCGGGCGTCATGCCAGGAGCCGTCGGACCGGCTGGCCTCGTGCAGCGCGAGCATCCGGCGCTGGCCCTCGGACTGACTGCGCCCCAATCCGGCCTGCGCCGAACGCACGGTCTCGTCGTCGAGGGCAGCCACCAGCTTGTCGGCCTGCGACCAGGCTTCGCTCGCCTCGTCGCGCGAGATGGTGTGCAGGCGGATCCCGAATCGGACGCTGCGGCCCTCCTCGGCGGCCAGCTTGCGGATCCACTCGATCTTCTCGCGGACGGCGGCCGGTGGCTCGCCCCAGGTCAGGTACACGTCGGCGTGGCGCGCGGCGATCGGGCCCGCCGCAGCCGAACTGCCCCCGAAGTACAGCGGGGGGACCGGGTTCGGCGGCGTGGCGAGGCTGGCCTCCTCGACGCTGACGTACTCACCGTGTGTGGTGACCGTCTCACCGCGCCAGAGCCTGCTGACGATGTCGAGGAATTCGTCGGCGCGCGCGTAGCGGGCGTCCTTGTCGAGATGGTCGCCGAAGGCCCGCTGCTCGTGGGCCTCTCCGCCGACGACCACGTTGAGCAGGATGCGGCCGGGGGCGTGCCGGGCGAACGTGGCCGCCATCTGCGCCGACAGCGTGGGACTGACCAGGCCTGGCCGGAACGCCACCAGGAATGCCAGCGAGGTGGTCTCCCGGGCAAGCAGCGCGGCCGTGATGAACGCGTCCTCGCACCAGGCGCCGGTCGGAATCAGAGCGCCGGTGAAGCCGAAGGTCTCCGCCCCGCGCACGATCGAGGCGAGGTAGTCGATGGACGCGTCCCGGTCGCTATGCGCGGCTCCGGCCGGTGTCCCGTGGCCGCCACCGACGATCAGTCGGCTGTCGCCGTAGGTGGGCAGAAACCAGTGCAGCTTGATCGACATAACACGGACCTTAGACAATCCGCCTGCGCGCCCGCGGCGTTGCCGAACCCCGCACCGCCCGTCAACTGCGGCCATGATTTTCGTCGGCGTGATTCCGACGCACCGTCAGCCGGGCAGCGAGTCCAGCGCCTTCTGCAGCCGCGCGATCGACGAGCTCACCCCGTAGGCCTGCGCCAGCTCCGCCACCCTGGCCGGGTCGGCAGCTGACAGGGGCAGCGTGTCGTCGGCGGTGGAGAACTCCACCGGGGCATCGCGGGCCACCGCCACCACCGGTCCGGCTGCCTCGATGTAGTCGATGGCCGCCAGGATCTTGGACCGAGATGCCTTGGAAAGCGTCGATTTCGGGTCGTGTGCGGCCGTCAGGATGTCATCCAGGGAGCTGTATTGCGCCAATAAAGTGGCGGCGGTCTTCTCGCCGATGCCGGGCACCCCGGGCAGTCCGTCGGACGGGTCGCCGCGCAGCAGGGCGAGTTCGGCGTATGCCGGCCCGGCCCGATGCCCAGGCACGCCGTACTTCTCGGCGACCTCGGCCGGGCCGAACATCACCGCGTTGGACAGTCCCCGGCCCAGATACAGCACACGGATTTCGACCGGGTCGTCGGCGACGAGTTGCAGAAGGTCCCGGTCGCCGCTGACGACGACGGTCCGGTGCCGCCGTTCGGCGGCGGCCAGGGTGCCCAGCACGTCGTCGGCCTCGAAGCCCGGCGCCCCGGCAGCCGCGATCCCGAATGCGTCGAGCAACTCCATGATCATGTCGACCTGGGGGCTCAGGTCGTCGGGAACCTCTTCCAGGTCAGGCTCGTCGCTCGGGCTCTCCTGCGCGACGCGGTGCGCCTTGTACGACGGGATCGCATCGACCCGGAACTGGGGGCGCCAATCCAGGTCGAGGCACACCACCAGCCGGCTGGGCCGTTCCCGGGTGACCAGCGTGGCCACACTGTCGATGAAGCCGCGCACCGCGTTGACGGGTCTGCCGTCCGGTGCGGTGATCGACGACGGCACCCCGAAGAACGACCGGAACCACATGCTGGCACCGTCGAGCAGCAACACCGGGGCGGACGAGTCGTGCGGCACGGTGTGATCGTATGCCCGCGGCTAATCTTGCAGCTATGAGCGCCAGCCGTTTCCCATCCGACGTGTATGCCCGTCGGCTCCATGCCGCCGCAGCCGCGGCGTCCCAAGCGGGGCTTGCGGGCCTGATCGTCACACCGGGATACGACCTGCGCTACCTGCTGGGGTCGCGGGCCCAGACCTTCGAGCGACTGACGGCGCTGGTGATTCCCGCCGCGGGTGCGCCCGTCGTGGTGCTGCCGCGGCTGGAGCTGGCGTCGCTGAAGGAGTCCGCGGCCACCGACCTCGGCCTGTCGGTGCAGGACTGGGTGGACGGCGAGAACCCGTACGACATCGTCGCCGAGGCTCTCGGTGGGCACGCCCGGGTCGCGGTGACCGACTCGATGCCCGCGCTGCACCTGTTGCCGCTGGCCGAGCGATTGGGCGCGGTGCCGGTGCTGGCCACCGACGTCCTGCGCGAGCTGCGGATGCACAAGGACCCGGCCGAGATCGATGCGCTGCGCACCGCCGGCGCCGCAATCGACCGGGTACACGCCCGGGTGCCTGAGTTCCTCAAGCCCGGTCGCAGCGAGGCTGACGTCGCCGCCGATATCGCCGAAGCCATTGTGGCCGAAGGGCATTCGGAGGTGGCCTTCATCATCGTCGGCTCCGGGCCCAACGGCGCCGACCCGCACCACGAATGCTCAGATCGGGTATTGCAGGACGGCGATATCATCGTGGTCGACATCGGCGGCCCGGTCGAGCCGGGCTACAACTCCGACTGCACCCGCACGTATAGCCTCGGCGAGCCCAGTGCGCAAATCGCCGAGCAGTACGCGCTGCTGCAGCAGGCGCAGGCTGCCGGTGTGGCGGCGGTGCGGCCGGGGGTGACCGCAGAGCAGGTCGACGCCGCGGCCCGCGATGTGCTGGCGCAGGCCGGGCTGGCCGAGTACTTCGTGCACCGCACCGGCCACGGGATCGGCTTGTCGGTGCACGAGGAGCCCTACATCGTGGCGGGCAACGACCTGCCGCTGGCCGAGGGTATGGCGTTCTCGGTGGAGCCGGGAATCTACTTCCCGGGCCACTGGGGAGCGCGCATCGAGGACATCGTCATCGTCACCGATGACGGCGCGCTGGCGGTCAACAGCCGCCCGCACGACCTGGTGGTCGTCCCGACCTAGAGGTCGACGACGACGTCCTCGGTCGGCTGTGCGCAGCAGATCAACACGGTTCCCGCCGCAGGCGGATCGAGCGGTTCGGGGTCATAGCGGACGGTCCCCGACAACAGCGGTGTCTCGCAGGTGTGGCACACCCCGGTGCGGCACGCCCAGCGCGTCGGGACGTCGCAGGCTTCGGCGAACTCCAGCAGCGCCGGATACCCGGCGCCCCACGGTGCGGACACCGCGCTGCGGGCGAACGACACCTGTGGCCCGTCGCCGGGTTCTCCGGTAGGCGGATGGGGTGCCGCCGCCGCGGCCGGAGCCGCCACGCCGGGCGTCAAAGCCGCACCGGCGCCGAAGGTTTCGGAGTGAATGCGGCCGGGATCCAGGCCGCAGTCGGCCAGTGCTGCGCTCACGGTCGTCGTGAAGGACGCCGGCCCGCAGATGTAGGCCTCGGCGTGCGCGGGCAGCGGCAGTTCGCGCAGCATGGCCGGTGACAACCGCCCGGCCGCGTCATAGTCGGTGCCCTGATGGTCCGAACTGTCCGGCCTGCTGTAGGCGATGTGACGATGCGCGCCGGTCAGTCTGTCGAGGACCGTGCGGCTTTCGGCGGCGAATGTGTGCTCGGACCCGTCGCGGGCACCGTGTAGCCACCACACCTGCCGCCCCGGCTGCCGGGCGGCGAGCTGGTACAGCATTGAGAGCACGGGTGTGACACCGACGCCGGCGCTCACCAGTACCACCGGCGCGTCACCCTCGGTGAGGAAGAACGCGCCCCGCGGAGCGGCCACCTCGAGGGTGTCGCCGACCTGCACGCCGGATGCGATGAAAACGCTTGCCGCGCCGTATCGTTCGCGCTTGACGCTGATCCGGTAGGTGCCCGATCCGGGCTCATTCGACAGCGAGTAGGTGCGGACCAGTGGCGGTGCACCGCCGCCGGGCCGCAGCTTGACGGTGATCGACTGGCCCGCCAGCCAGTCGGGCAGCGGTGCTCCGTCGGCGGAGGCAAGCGTCAGCGATCGCACGTCGCGGCTCTCCTGATGCGCCGCGGTGACCGTCAGCGGACGAAAGCCCGCCCACGCCGGTGCCGGTGCGGCAGCACCGGTGAGCCCGGCGTTTCCCGCCACCTCGCCGTCGGCGTCGGCCAGTGCCCGCAACGACGCCTGCCATCCGGGGCTCAGCGCCGGAATCCTCAGCGCCCGTTGCACTTCTGCGCGCGGATGGCCGGGCAGGTACAGCAGCGCGTCGATCTCGGCCACGCTGATCTGTTCGGGCCCGCTGGCGACCTTGACGATCTCCTGGCCTGCCTGCACCTGGCCTTCGGTGATCACCCGCAGGTAGAAACCCGGCCGCCGGTGTGCCACCAGCAGCGCCGCCATCCGCGGTTCGTCCAGCCGTAACCCGACCCGATAACACGTCACCCGCGGCTGGCTGACCTCGAAGACGGCATCGCCGACGCGGTAGCGATCACCGATGCACACCTCGTCGTCCGCGAGCCCGTCGACGGTGAAGTTCTCGCCGAAATGCCCGTGCCGCAGGTCTGCGCGGTTCAAGAAGTCCGCCCAGTGCCGGTAGGAGTCCAGCTGGTAGACCAGCACCGCCCGCTGCTCACCGCCGTGGCCGCCGAGGTCGCCCTGACCATCGCCGTCCACGTTGAGCCTGCGCACCATGCGTGGCCCGTCGACGGTCGTCTTCCACGCGCCGGTATGCACCACGCGGTCGTTCCACGCGACATCTCGGGGGAGTCCGACGTTGACGGCTACCAGCGTGGCCACTGCGCGGGCCTCCCGGCTCAGACCTTCGAGCGATCCAGCAGGCTCGACGAACCGAGCACCCGGGTGACATGGACTTCGATCACGACTCGGCGCGGGTTCGGCCGCGGAGTCCGGTAGCGCTGGGCATACCGCAGTTCGGCTTCGCGGACGGCCGCAGGATCCCGGTTGACGCTCGCCTGGCCCTCCAGCGACAGCCAGCGGGCGCCGTCGACCTGAGACAGCACACCCACCCCGGACCGCTCGGCGTTGATCGCCTTCTGCGAGCCGTCGCTGGTGATCACCCGAGCGATATGCGTAATGGGGTCGAAGGTGAACCCGACGGCCACCACATGCGGCGAGGTGTCGGCGCGCAGTGTGGTGAGCATCGCCAGATGCCGCTCGGTGAGAAAAGCGAGCGCTTCGCTGGTCAGCCTGGTTGTGGAGTTCGCCATCAACCTCCACGCTAGCGCAGTGAATAATCGACTGCTGTGAGTGACACGGGGGCCGGGCCGGTCGTGATCTTCGGTGGCCGCAGCGAGATCGGCCTGGAGGTTGCGACGCGGCTTGCGCGGGGTGCCACGGTGGTGCTGGCCGCCCGGGGTGCCGACCGGCTCGACGCGGAGGTGGCCGCGGTTCGCGCCGCCGGGGCCGCCGCGGTGTACACCGTCGAGTTCGACGCCGACGACCTCGCCTCCCACGGCCCGCTGGTCGACCAGCTCGTGGCCGAACACGGTCCCATCGGCACTGCAGTGCTGGCGTTCGGCATCCTCGGCGACCAAGCCCGCGCCGAAGCCGACGCCGCCCATGCCGTCGCGGTCGTGCACACCGACTATGTCGCGCAGATCAGCCTGCTGACCCACCTCACGACCGCGATGCGCAGCGCGGACCGGGGGGAGCTGGTGGTGTTCTCCTCGGTCGCCGGGGTGCGCGTGCGCCGGGCCAACTATGTGTACGGCTCGGCCAAGGCCGGCCTCGACGGGTTCGCCTCCGGACTTGCCGACGCGCTACACGGCACCGGGGTGCGGCTGCTGATCGTGCGGCCGGGCTTCGTCATCGGCCGGATGACCGAGGGCATGGACCCCGCACCGCTGTCCAGCACGCCCGCCCAGGTCGCCGAGGCGACCGTCCGCGCGCTGTCGAAGGGCCGCCGCACCGTGTGGGTGCCGTGGGCGCTGCGGCCGATGTTCTTCGGGATGAAGCTGCTGCCGCAAGCGGTCTGGCGGAGGTTGCCCCGATGATCGTGGTGGTCGGTATCGGAGCCGACGGCATGGCCGGGCTCTCCGAGCAATCCCGCCGTGAATTACATTCCGCAACAGTTGTTTACGGGTCACAGCGTCAGCTCGACCTGCTCGACGACACGGTCGCCGCCCCCCGGCAAACCTGGCCGTCGCCGATGATGCCCGCACTGGCGCGGCTGCTCGACGACGACCCGGCCACTGACATCCATGTGGTCGCCAGCGGTGACCCGCTACTGCACGGTATCGGCACCTCGCTGATCCGGCTGCACGGCGCCGGCCGGGTGCGGGTGCTGCCGCATGTGTCGTCGGTGACGCTGGCGTGTGCCCGGATGGGCTGGGCCGCGCAGGACACCGAGGTCATCAGCCTCGTGACCGCCCCGGTGCATACCGCGGTGCGCCGCGGTGGCCAGGCGGTGGTGTTGTCCCGCGGCGCCGCGACACCCACGGAGCTCGCCCGGCTGCTCGTCGAAACCGGCCGCGGCACTTCGGAGTTCACCGTGCTGGAGCAACTCGGTGGGTCCGGGGAACGGGTCCGCAGCCACGCGGCCGACGCGTGGGCCGCCGCACCGCCCGGCGATGTCGACGACCTCAACGTCGTCGCCGTCCAGTACCTGCCCGACGAGCGGATCGCCCAGGCGCTACCCGACGACGTCTTGCACCACGACGGCCAGCTCACCAAGCAGACCATCCGGGCGGTCACCCTGGCTGCGC
Source organism: Mycobacterium sp. NBC_00419 (assembly GCF_036023875.1). Lineage (NCBI taxonomy): Bacteria > Bacillati > Actinomycetota > Actinomycetes > Mycobacteriales > Mycobacteriaceae > Mycobacterium > Mycobacterium sp. NBC_00419. The sequence continues at coordinate 465,286 of NZ_CP107931.1, read as the reverse complement.
TCGCGCCGCGCCCCGGTGAACTGTTGTGGGATGTCGGGGCCGGCTCCGGCAGCATCGCCGTCGAATGGTGCCGCAGCGCACCCGGCTGCCGGGCCGTCGCATTCGAAACCCACCAGGAGCGACGGGACCGCATCCTCGCCAACAGCCACGCCTTCGGCGCCGACATCGATATCCGCGGCGCGGCACCGGACGGCTTCGAGGGCGCCCCGCAACCCGACGCCGTCTTCATCGGCGGCGGCCTGACCCACCCCGGCCTGCTGGCTGCATGCCTGGACCGGCTGCGGCCCGGCGGGCGACTGGTCGCCAATGCCGTCACAGCGGAGTCTGAATCACTTGTCCTGGAATGGTATTCACGTCGCGGCGGTGAACTGCGCCGGTTCCAGCACTACCGCGGTGAGCCGCTCGGCGGGTTCACCGGCTGGCGCCCGGCGATGCCGATCACCCAGTGGACGGTGAGTGCACTGTGACCATCTACTTCATCGGTGCCGGGCCGGGCGCGGCGGACCTGATCACCGTGCGCGGGCAGCGACTGCTGCAGCGCTGCCCGGTGTGCCTGTACGCCGGGTCGATCATGCCGCAGGACCTGCTGGCGCTGTGCCCGCCGGGGGCCAAGGTGGTCGATACCGGGCCGCTGACCCTCGACCAGATCGTCGACGAGCTCGCCGCCGCAGACGCCGCCGGCCACGACGTGGCCCGGCTGCACTCCGGGGATCCGTCGATCTACAGTGCCGTGGCCGAGCAGTGCCGTCGTCTCGAGGCACTCGGAATCGGTTACGACATCGTGCCCGGTGTGCCGGCGTTCGCCGCCGCGGCCGCCGCGCTCGGCCGTGAACTGACCGTGCCCGGTGTGGCGCAGACCGTCACACTGACCCGGGTGGCCACGTTGTCCACCGCAATGCCCGACGGTGAGGACCTGACCACGCTGGCCAAGGCAGGCGGGACGCTGGTGATTCACCTTGCCGCGCACCGGATCGACGACATCGTGCCGCAACTGCTCGGCGCCGGCTACCGGCCCGCCACCCCGGTGGCTGTCGTGGCATTCGCGAGCTGGCCGCAGGAGGTCGTCCTGCGGGGCACGCTGGCCGACATCGCGCAGCAGATGCACGACGCGTCGATCACCCGCACCGCGGTGATCATCGTCGGCGACGTGCTTGCCGCCGAGGGTTTCACCGACAGCTACCTGTACTCCTCCGGGCGCACCAGGGGCAGCAGGCACTGATGCGCATCCTGCTCCTCGGCGGGACGGGCGAGGCCAGGGCGCTGGCCGCCCGGCTGCACCCGGACACCGAGATAGTCAGCTCGCTGGCCGGCCGGGTTCCGGACCCGGCGCTGCCGGTGGGGCCGGTCCGCATCGGCGGCTTCGGTGGTGTCGACGGATTGGTGCAGTGGCTGCGCGACAACGGAATCGGCGCAGTCGTGGATGCCACCCACCCGTTCGCAGCCACGATGACCGCGCACGCGGCGCAGGCGTGTGACGACCTGACACTGCCGTATGTGGTGCTGGCCCGGCCGGCCTGGGATCCCGATGGTGCGATCGTGGTGAGCTCGGACTCCGAGGCCGCCGACGTCGTTGCCGGGCAGGGCTATTCGCGGGTGTTCCTGACCACGGGCCGCTCGGGGGTCGCGCCGTTCGTCGACAGTGCCGCGTGGTTCCTGATCCGCGTGGTCACCGCGCCCGACCCCGAGGTGTTGCCTGCCCGCCATCGGGTGCTGCTGTCGCGGGGACCGTATGCCTACGACGGCGAGTGCACGCTGTTGCGGGACAACGGGATCGATGTCCTGGTGACGAAGAACAGCGGGGGAGAGCTGACCAGGGCCAAGCTGCACGCCGCCCACGACCTCGGCGTGCCCGTGGTGATGATCGAACGTCCACCGTTGCCGGCCGGCGTGTGGACGATCGGCACCGTCGATGAGGCGGTCGACTGGGTGCGGCGGCTGTCGTAGCGCGACGTCACACGCTCGCGGAGTTCCGTTTCTTCGCCGCCTCGGCGTCAGCCTCGCGGGAGTAGTTCGGATCGGTCGCGAGCCGGCTGTGCCGGCGCCCGTGGATGAAGTAGACGACGATACCGAGCACCATCCAGATGCCGAACCGGATCCACGTTGCGGCAGGCAGATTGAGCATCAGGTAGAACGCCGCGAGGACGGCGAGCACCGGCACCACCGGGACCCAGGGGCACCGGAACGCGCGCTCGAGGTCGGGCCGGGTGCGTCGCAGCACGATCACTCCGATGGCGACGAGCACGAACGCGAACAGGGTGCCGATGTTGACCAGTTCGGCCAGCGCCGTCAACGGTACGAACGTCGAGATCAGCGCGACGACGATGCCCGTCAGCAGGGTGGTGCGGATCGGGGTGCCGAACCGGGGGCTGACTTTCGCGAAGACCGGGGGAAGCAGGCGGTCGCGGCTCATCGCGAAGAACACCCGGCTCTGGCCGAGCATCAGGATCATCATGACCGTCGTCAGCCCGAACAGCGCGCCGACCGAGATCACGTTGGCGTAGCCCGGGTGCCCGACTGATCGGAATGCCTCGGCCAGTGGGGCGTCCACCTTGATGTCGGTGTACTTGACCATTCCGGTGACGACGAGTGAGACCGCCACGTAGAGGATGGTGCAGATGCCCAGTGAGGCGAAGATGCCGATTGGCATGTCCCGCTGCGGGTTCTTGGTCTCCTCGGCGGCAGTCGCGACGATGTCGAAACCGATGTAGGCGAAGAACACCAGGGCGGCGCCGGTGAAAATGCCACTGATCCCGAACGCGCCCGGAGCCAGGCCCATGTCCTGCAGCAGCGACGGTGTCACGTCCCCGCCGCCGGCGGCCGGCGAACCCGACGGCGGGATGAACGGCGAGTAGTTGGCGGTCTTGATGAAGAACGCGCCGGCCACGATGACCAGCAGCACGATGGCCACCTTGATCACCACGAACACGAAATTCACCTGCGAGGAGATCTTGATTCCGACGCACAGGACCGCGGTCAGGATCAGCACGATGGCCGCGGCGACGAGGTTGTGGCCGTCGCCGTAGGCGAAGTCCGGGATGGTGATCCCGATGCCCTTCATCACGTCGGCGAAATAGCTCGACCACCCGACCGCGACAGTGCTCGCACCGAGACCGAGCTCCAGGATCAGGTCCCAGCCGATGATCCAGGCGACGAGCTCGCCGAGACTGGCGTAGGAGAATGTGTATGCCGAGCCCGCCACCGGCACCGTGCTCGCGAATTCGGCGTAACACAGCGCGGCCAGTGCGCACGCGATGCCGGCGAAGACGAACGACAGCGCGATGGCCGGACCGGCCTTCTCCCCGGCGGCCTCCCCGGTCAGGACGAAGATGCCCGTCCCGATGACCACCCCGACGCCGAACACGGTCAGCTGTAGTGGCCCAAGTTCCTTGCGCAGCTGGTGATCGGACTCCTCGGTATCAGCGATCGACTGCTCGACGGTCTTCGTGCGTGTGAGGTTCATAGCTCTCCGCCTGTCGCGTAGGTGCCGCGCTACCCACGCCCCTGTGCGCCGTAGCGGCCAGGGGAGAGATGCCCACGCCGACGGGAACGCAAACCGATTGGGGGTGAGTTCAGCCCGGGTAACGCCGCGGGGTGAACACCGTGTCGCCGTACCACTGGGTCTGCGACGAGCCGATGATGAGCAGACAACGCATGTCGACGTCGGCCTGATCCAGGTCGGCAAGCCGCACGATCTGCACCGACTCCTGCGGACCGGCGACGTCGCGCCCGATCACCACAGGGGTGCCCGGATCCCGGTGCTCGAGCAGCAGATCCCGCATCGCACCCACCTGCCAGGTGCGGGTCTTCGATGCCGGGTTGTAGATCGCCAGCACCAGATCGGCGGCGGCTGCGGCGGACAAGCGGGCCGAGATGATGTCCCAGGGCTTGAGCCGGTCGGACAGTGAGATCACCGCGTAGTCATGTCCGAGCGGGGCGCCGACCCGGCTGGCGACCGCTTGGGCCGCCGTCATCGCCGGTATCACCCGGACCGTCACATCCGGCCACTGCTTGGCCTCTTCGAGCACGGCGGTGGCCATCGCGAACACCCCGGGATCACCCGAGGAGATCACCGCGACAGCGCGGCCCTGCTCGGCGAGTTCACAGGCCAGCCGGGCGCGAGCGGGTTCATCGGTGTTGTCGCTGGGATGGCGAATCTGACCGGCGCGCAACGGAATCCGGTCGAGATACGGGCCGTAGCCGATCAGGTCGGTGGCGGCGTCCAGCTCGCGGAGGCTCTGCGGGGTCATCCAGTCGAGGTCACCGGGGCCCAGGCCGACGACCGCGACCCCACCGGTCACGGGCTTGGCCGGCCGGGCGACTCCCGTGTCTGATGTCGCCGCCGAGGCGGCTCCCATGTCTGATGTCGCCGCCGAGGCGGCTCCGGGAACAATCGCGATCGAGAAGTACGGCACGCTGTCCACATCGACCTCGCCCGCGGGCAGCACCCGCTGCGCGTCGGTACTGGCCCGCTCGACGTAGAACGCCTCGTCGAGGCGGCCTGCGATCGAAAGCGCTTCGCGCACTTGTGGATAGGTGCGACCGAGCTTCATCACGACCGCGGCGTCGGCGTCGGCGAGCCGTCGGGCCAGCTCGCGTACCGGCAAGGTGCCCGGCAACACCGAGAGCACCTCGTCGCCGGTCACCAGCGGGGTGGCGATCGCTGCCGACGCCGCACTGACCGACGTCACCCCGGGGATGATCACCGCCGTGAACCGTGCCGTGAGCCGGGTATGCATGTGCATATAGGAGCTGTAGAACAGCGGGTCGCCCTCGGCGAGCAATGCGACGTCGCGCCCGGCGTCGAGGTGCGCGGCGATCCGCTCGGCGGAGTCGCGGTAGAAGTCCTCCATGGCGCCGCTGTAGCCGCCCGGGTGGTCGGTGCTCTCGGTGGTCACCGGGTAGACCAGGTGCTCTTCGATCTGTCCGGGCCGCAGGTAGGGCTCGGCGATGGCGCGGGCGATGCTGCGGCCGTGCCGGGCGCTGTGGAAGGCCACGACGTCGGCCTCGGCGATGGTGCGGGCCGCCTTGACCGTGACGAGTTCAGGGTCACCCGGGCCCAGCCCGACGCCGAACAGCGTGCCGCTCATTCGCGTTCGCTCGCAATCGCATTGACGGCCGCGGCCGCCATCGCGCTGCCGCCGCGGCGGCCCCGCACCACCAGGTACTCCATGCCGCGGGGGCGCGCGATCAGTTCGTCCTTGGACTGTGCCGAGCCGACGAACCCGACCGGCCCGCCGAGTACAGACACCGGCGCCGCCACACCCTCGTCGATCAACTCCAGCAGCCGGAACAACGCGGTGGGGGCGTTTCCGATGGCCAGCACCGCTCCGCCGAGCCGGTCGGCCCACAGTTCCACGCCTGCGGCCGAGCGCGTGGTCTCCCGTCGCCTCGCCAGCTCAGGGGCGCGCGGGTCGGCCACCAGCGACACCACCTCGTTGCCCGCGGGCAGCCGCGCTGCCGTGATACCTGCGGCCACCATCGACGAGTCACACAGGATGGGGGCGCCAGCGGCCAGCGCGGCATGCGTCGCCGCCACGACACCGGGGGTGAAGGCGACGTGCTCGGTGAGGTCGACCTGCCCGCAGGTGTGGATCAGGCGAACCACCGCGCGTGCGACATCCTCGGGAAACGAGGCCAGGTCAGCCTCGGCGCGGATCGTCGCGAACGACTGCCGATAGATCTCGGCGGCGTCGCGGGTGTAGTCGAGCACCTGACCACCCTACGACCTAGCGTTCCAGGGCTTGGAAGCCGTCGCCAGAGGCCACCAGCACTGTGCCCGACGGCGGACTCCCACAGGCCCTTTCGCAGCCCACATAGTGCACATGCCCGTTCTGAGTCTGGTCGGCCACCGCCCTGGTGGCCTCGGCCCGGACGTCTGCCGCCGACTTCTCGCAGCCCGGGCTGCCGACGCACGCACTGACGTTCAGCCAGCGTGAGTTCGCGTCGAACACCAAGCCCAGCGGGGCGAGCACCCGCAGCGAGGTGTCGGCCACCGGTTCGGAGAGGTCACACACCAGCAGCGAACGCCACGGCGTGATCACCACCGGGGCGTCGATCGCGGCCACGAACTGGGCCTGCCGGGCCTGCAGCACGCCCAGCGGCACCGCGGCGCCCAGTGCCACCCGTTCGTCGTCCTGAACAATCCAGCCCACTGGCGGCCGCGAGGCCGGGGGATAGGTGGTCCCGGCCGGCTCGGTCACTGCGAAACCGGACACCAGCGCAGAAGCATCGTCCAATTCGCTGACCCGCCAAGCATTTCCGCGGATATCCACGAAGCGGCGGGCAACGGTGAGCAGGGCCGGAACGACCTCGTCGGCACCGAGTCGGACGCCGGTGTCCTGCCCGGCCAGCAACAGTGCGACCCGCTCGCCCAGCACATGCGCCCCGGCGTCGGCGCGCTGTCCCGAGACGTCACCGCTGCCGTCGTCGATGCTGAACATGAACCTGCCGGGCAACCCGGCGAGTTGCGGGTCGGCCTGGATGGCAGCGTCCAGCTCGATGACCCACGGCCGCACGTCGGCCAGTCCACCGACGCGTCCCGACAGCGGCGAGGCGAGGATGTTGCGCACCCGCTCGTGGCTGGGTGACGGCAGCAGTCCCGCGGTGGCCGCCGCCTCGGCCACGGCCTCGGTGTCGCGCACCGCGCGTAGTTGCAGATTGCCGCGCACCGTCAGCTCGATGGTGCCGTTGCCGTACTCGACGGCAGCGTGCGCCAGCGCCTCCAGCTGGGCGGGTGTGATCATGCCGCCGGGAACCCGCAACCGGGCCAGCGCGCCGTCGGCCGCCCTGTGCACCTGCAGTGCACCCGGGCAGGCGTCGTCATCGCGCGTTCTGCTCACCCGTCCACCGTACGGGCGTCAGCTACCGAAGATCACCCGACCGGAACCGGCTGGGCGGCAGCCACATCAGGGGCCACCACATCGGAGTAGTGCGAGGCGTCGCCGGCGATCGACTGGCCGAACTCGCCGTGGATGTCGACCGGGATGTCACCGGCCAATGTCACCCGCCGCAGATAACGCGGCTGACCGTCGTAGTCGGCGACGCCGTAGTGCTGGGTGGCACGGTTGTCCCACACCGCGAGGTCGCCTTCGGCCCACGTCCACCGCACGGTGTTCTCCAGCCGGGTGATGCGGTTCTGCAGCAGCGCGAACAGGGTGGCCGACTCGGCACTGCCCAGTCCGACGAACCCCCTGACGAAGTTGCCCAGCAGCAGGACCCGCTTGCCGGTCTCGGGGTGCACCCGCACCACCGGGTGATTGGTCTCGTAGTAGTCGGACACGAATTCGTCGCGGTATTGCTTGGCGTCGTCGGTGAGTTCCCCGTCGAGTTCGGGACGGTCAGCGGCGTAGTCGTAAACGTTGCTGTGCGTTGCCCACAGGTTCTCGACCAGCGCCCGCAGCGGCGTGGGCAGCTGGTCGTAGGCCGCCTCGGTGGATGCCCACACCGTGCTGCCGCCATAGCTGGGCAGGGTCACCGCGCGCAGCAGCGACGCCTTCGGGATGCGGTCGACGAAGGTGACGTCGGAATGCCACGCGTTGGCGGCGCCGAATCGCGAGTCGATCGGCAGCACGGTGTCACCCCGGGAGGTCACGGTGGGATGGGCGATCGTGGGGACCCCGAGCAGCCGGGCGAAGGCGACCTGTCCGTCGTCGTCGAGGTGATGCTGGTCGCGGAAGAAGATCACCTTGTGCTCCAGGAGCGCGGCGCGAATCCCGTCGACGGTCGCGGGGTCGAGCTGGCCGCCGAGACGAACACCGGAGATCACCGCGCCGATGTTGGCGCCGAGCTTGGAAACGTCGATCGAAGAGGTCATGACGCGATCCTCGGCACCGTGCACACCGGCGTACACCATTGCGCTAGCCACGATCCGAATGGGCTCTACCTGCGGTCGTACGGTACGAATGGGGGGTGCCTCCCACTGTCTTGCTGTTGTCGACGTCCGACACCGACCTGATCACCGCCCGCGCCGGCGGCGCGAACTACCGGTGGGCGAACCCGACCCGGCTGGCTGCCGGTGAACTCGGTGGGCTGCTCGACGGCGCCGACGTGGCGGTGGTGCGGGTGCTGGGCGGCTACCGGGCCTTGCAGAACACCATCGACACCGTCATCGCCAGCGGGGTGCCGGCAGTGGTGGTCAGCGGCGAGCAGGCGCCGGACGCCGATCTGATGGAGCGCTCTAGCGTGCCCGCCGGCATTGCCATGCAGACCCACATCTACCTCGCGCAGGGCGGTGTGGAGAACCTGCGGCAGCTGTACGCCTTCCTCTGCGACACCGTGCTGATGACCGGCTTCGGCTTCGCGCCGCCGGCGGACACCCCTTCTTGGGGGGTGCTGAACCGGGGATGCAGCGCCGGGTCGGGGTGTCCTGCCGGTACCCCATGCTTCCCGGAGTCGTCCCGGGCACCCGTGCCCACCGACGCACCCACCGTCGCTGTGCTGTACTACCGGGCCCAGCAGCTGGCCGGCAACACTGCCTACGTCGAGGCGCTGTGCTGCGCGATCGAACTGGCCGGCGGGTTACCGCTGCCGGTGTACTGCACCTCGCTGCGCACGCCCGAGCCTGAACTGCTGGAGCTGCTGGGAACCGCCGACTCCATGGTGGTGACAGTGCTCGCCGCGGGTGCGGCGGTGCCGGCGGCGGTGACCGCCGGCGGCGACGACGACAGCTGGAATGTCAAACACCTTGCTGCCCTTGATGTCCCGATCCTGCAAGGGCTCTGCTTGACGAGCTCACGGGCGGCCTGGGCGGCCAGCGACAATGGTCTGAGTCCCCGCGACGTGGCCACCCAGGTCGCGGTTCCGGAGTTCGACGGCCGCATCATCACGGTGCCTTTCTCGTTCAAGGAGATCGACGCCGAGGGGCTGATTTCCTATGTGCCCGATCCGGAGCGGTGCGCCCGGGTGGCCGGGCTGGCGGTCAACTACGCCACGTTGCGCCGGGTCGCCCCGCAGGACAAACGGCTAGCACTGGTCTTCTCGTCGTATCCGACCAAATACAGCCGGATCGGCAACGCCGTCGGGCTGGACACCCCTGCCAGCGCCCTGGCGCTCCTGAATGCGTTGCGGGACAACGGCTACCGGATCGGGGAGATACCCGGGGTGGAAGCCGGCGACGGTGACGCGTTGATGCACGAGCTGATCGAGCGTGGTGGGCTGGACCCGGACTGGCTCACGCAGGGACAGTTGACCGACCGGGCGATCCGGATCCCGGCGGCGGCCTACCAGACATGGTTCGAGACGTTGCCAGGCGAACTGCGCGAGTCGATGGTGCGGCATTGGGGCCCGCCGCCGGGTGAGCTGTTCGTCGACCGCAGCCGCGATCCCGACGGCGAGATCGTCGTCGCGGCAATCCAATCCGACAACATCGTGATCCTGGTGCAGCCACCGCGTGGATTCGGTGAGAATCCGATCGCCATCTACCACGATCCCGACATGCCGCCCAGTCACCATTACCTGGCCACCTACTTCTGGCTGCGACATGGCTTCGGCGCGCATGCGGTGGTGCACATCGGCAAGCACGGCAATCTGGAATGGCTGCCAGGAAAGACCGTCGGGATGTCGGCGAATTGCGGTCCCGACGCGGCGCTGGGCGACCTGCCGCTGATCTACCCGTTTCTGGTCAACGACCCCGGCGAGGGCACCCAGGCCAAGCGGCGGGCGCACGCCACCATCGTCGACCACCTCATCCCGCCGATGGCCCGTGCCGAAAGCTACGGCGATACCGCACGCCTGGAGCAGCTGCTCGACGAACACGCCAACATCGCCGCGCTCGACCCGGCCAAACTGCCCGCAATCCGCCAGCAGATCTGGACGTTGATGAGCGCGGCCAAGATGGATCACGATCTCGGCCTGGCCGAACGCCCCGCGGATGACTCCTTCGACGACATGTTGCTGGGAGTGGACGGCTGGCTGTGCGAGATCAAGGACGTCCAGATCCGCGACGGACTGCACGTCCTCGGCGCGGCCCCGGTCGGGGATGCCGAACTGGACATGGTGCTGGCCATCCTGCGGGCCCGGCAGTTGTTCGGCGGCGAGCAGACCATGCCCGGACTGCGTCAGGCCCTCGGCCTGGCTGAGGACGGCACTGACGACCGCGCCGCCGTCGACGAGGCCGAAGGGCAGGCCCGCGGCCTCCTCGCCGGGCTGCAGGCGAGCGGCTGGGACGCCGGGCACGTCGACGCCCTGACCGCCGACCCGGCCGTCGCCGGGATCCTGCGGTTCGCCGCGCACGAGGTGGTGCCGCGGCTGGCTGGCACAGCGACCGAGATCGCCGCGGTGCTGCGCGCGCTGGAAGGCCGCTTCATCCCGGCCGGCCCGTCGGGTTCGCCACTGCGGGGACTGGTCAACGTGCTGCCCACGGGACGCAACTTCTACTCGGTTGATCCCAAGGCCATGCCCTCGAAGCTGGCCTGGGAAACCGGTGTCGCGATGGCCGATTCACTCCTCGAGCGCTACCGGACGGATCACGGCGAGTGGCCGAGATCGGTGGGCCTGTCGGTGTGGGGCACTTCGGCGATGCGCAACTCCGGCGACGACATCGCCGAGGTGCTGGCGCTGCTTGGGGTCCGACCGATCTGGGACGACGCGTCCCGGCGGGTGGTCGACCTGGAGGCGATCACGCTCGATGAGCTGGCCCGGCCCCGTATCGACGTGACGGTGCGGATCTCCGGGTTCTTCCGTGACGCCTTCCCGCACGTCGTGACGATGCTCGACGATGCGGTGCGCATGGTGGCCGCCCTCGACGAGCCTGTCGAGCAGAACTTCGTCCGCGCGCACGCCCAGGTCGACCTCGCCGAGCACGGTGATGAGAGACGAGCCACCACAAGGATTTTCGGCTCCAAGCCGGGCACTTACGGAGCCGGCCTGCTCCAGCTGATCGACAACCGCAACTGGCGCGATGACGCCGACCTCGCCGAGGTCTACACGGCGTGGGGCGGGTTCGCCTACGGCCGAGACCTCGACGGCCGCCCGGCCGCCGAGGACATGTCGACGCAGTACCGCCGGATCGTGGTGGCGGCGAAGAACCTGGACTCCCGCGAACACGACATCGCCGACTCCGACGATTATTTCCAGTACCACGGCGGCATGATCGCCACCGTGCGGGCGCTGACCGGACAGGCCCCGACGGCCTACATCGGCGACAACACCCGGTTCGATTCGGTGCGGACCCGCACCCTGACCGAGGAAACCGCCCGGGTGTTCCGGGCCCGGGTGGTGAACCCGCGGTGGATGGCGGCGATGCGCCGGCACGGCTACAAGGGCGCCTTCGAGATGGCCGCGACGGTGGACTACCTGTTCGGCTACGACGCCACGGCGGGGGTGATGGCCGACTGGATGTACGAGCGGCTCACCGAGGCCTACGTGCTGGACCCGGAGAACCGCAAGTTCATGAACGAGTCGAACCCGTGGGCGCTGCACAGCATGTCGGAGCGGCTGCTGGAGGCGGTCGGCCGCGGCATGTGGGCCGAGCCCGATCCGCAGACGCTGCAGGGGTTGCGCCAGGTGCTGCTGGAAACCGAGGGCGATCTCGAAGCGCGCTAGCGCGCTAGATCCGGCGGGCAGGAGCGAAGCGACTCGGGAAGCTACATTGTGGCCATGGCTACCACTTTCGCCGACGTGATCAAGGCGCAGTACGTATCGCTGACGACGTTCACCAAGGACGGCCGGCCCAAGCCGACGCCGATCTGGATCGCACCCGACGGAGATCGGGCCCTGGTCATCACCGGCCGCGACTCGTGGAAGGTCAAGCGGATCCGCAATACCCCGCGGGTGACCCTCGCCGTCTGTGACCGCGGGGGCAAGGTGACCGGCGAAACCGTCGAAGCGGTGGCCACCGTGCTCGACGACGCCCAGATCGAGACCGTCTACAGCGCCATCGGCAACCGCTACGGGCTGCTCGGCAAGGTCTTCAACTTCTTCAGCAAGCTGCGCGGCGGATCACACCGCAACGTCGGCCTGGAACTGCGCGCCCCCTGAAACTCACAGGGTCCTATCAGTCGGTGGTGGAACCCGGCCGCACCCCGGGTCGTTGCCTGTACATGGTGATGCGGACGTTTCTCGTCTACGCGCTCGTCGAGTTGGCGGTGCTGGCCGCCCTGACCTGGTCTATCGGGCTGGGCTGGACGCTGCTGGTGCTGCTGGCCACCTCGGTGGTCAGCGTCGCGCTGGCCGGCTCCCAGGTCAAGCGGCAGATCGCCCGTTTGCAGCGGACCCGCACCAACGCCCAGGGCGCGGTGGCCGACGGCATGCTGGTGGCCCTCGGGACATTTCTGGTGTTCATCCCGGGACTGGTCACCACGGCTCTGGGCGCTCTGATGCTGCTGCCGCCCACCCGAAGCGCCGTGCGCCCGCTGGCCGGGATCCTGCTCACCCGGGGCATCGCCCGACGGGTCAGCGTGGTCAACCTGACCGCCCCCGGCCGGATGTATTCACCTCCGCGATACACCGGTGACTACATCGACGGCGAGGTCATCGACGATCAGGGCTACGGCCGCATCCACGACGCCAACATCGTCCGGCGCTACAACTAGCGCCACGCGGCTTCGACCTTCTTCTTCCCTCGCGGGACACTGACCGACGTGACAACTCTGCTGCTGGGCGGGCGCGTGCACAGCCCGTCGCATCCTGAGGCCACCGCGATGGCCGTGCGCGACGGTGTCGTGGCCTGGCTGGGTAGCGATGACGTCGGCCGGGCACAGTTCGGCGGCGCCGACATCGTCGACCTCGACGGCGCCTTCGTGGCCCCTGCCTTCGTGGACTCCCACATCCACGTGACCTCCACCGGGCTGCTGCTCACCGGGCTGGACCTGACGGCGGCCACCTCCGCACAGCACTGCCTGCGGCTGATCGCCGAGCACGCCGCCAGCCATCCCGGCCAGCCGATCTGGGGCCACGGCTGGGATGACACGCGCTGGCCCGGCGACCAGGCCCCCAGCACCGACGAACTCGACGCGGTCGTCGGACCGACGCCGGCCTACCTGGCCCGGGTCGACGTGCACTCCGCGGTGGCCTCGACCGCGCTGCGCGCCCTGGTGCCCGGTTTATCCGCGGTCGCCGGTTTCGACCCGCAGCGGCCGGTGTCAGCAGCTGCGCATCACCTGGTGCGGGCCCAGGCCCGCTCGCTGCTGACCTGGCAGCAGCGCGCCGACGCCCGCCGCGCCGCGTTGGACGCCGTCGCCGCCGCCGGGATCGTGGCGGTCCACGAGTGCGCCGGCCCCGACATCGGCGGCACCGACGACTGGCAGGAACTGCGCGCCACCGAACACGGGGTGGACGTCGTCGGCTACTGGGGTGAGGCCGTGTCCAGCGCCGCCCAGGCCCGGGCGCTGCTGGACGCCACCGGCGCCAGCGGACTGGCCGGCGACCTGTTCGTCGACGGCGCGCTGGGCTCCCACACCGCGTGGTTGAGCCGGCCCTACACCGATGCCCCGGACACCTGCGGCAACTGCTATCTCGACCCCCAGGCCGTCACCGAGCATCTGATGGCCTGCACCGAGGCGGGTATCACCGCCGGTTTCCACGTCATCGGCGATGCCGCGGTCACCGCGGTGGTCGACGCGCTGGAACGGGTGGTGCGGACGTTCGGCGCGCCCGCGGTGGCCCGCTGCGGACACCGGCTCGAACACCTGGAGATGGTGTCCGCCGAGCAGGCGGCCAAGCTGGGCCAGTGGGGTGTCATCGCCAGCATGCAACCCACATTCGACGCGTTGTGGGGCGGTGACACTGGAATGTATGCGCGCCGTCTCGGTATCGACCGAGCCGCCCTGCTCAACCCTCTGGCGCTGTTAGCATCGGCAGGCGTGCCCCTGGCGTTCGGCTCAGATGCCCCTGTGACCAGCATCGATCCGTGGGCGACGGTGCGCGCGGCCGGCCACCACCACACCCAGGGAAGTGCCATCTCCATGCGCGCCGCTTTCGCCGCTGCCACCCGTGGCGCCTGGCGCGCCGCGGGCGTACGCGACGGGATCACCGGAACCCTCGTGCCCGGCGCGCCTGCCTCGTACGCGGTGTGGGGAGTCTCTGGCGGGGGGCGAAGCGAGGGGGGCAACGCACTGCAGCTCGACGTGAATGCACCCGCCGACAGCGTCCAGCGGTGGTCGACCGATCCGCGCTCACGGGTCCCCGCCTTGCCGCGGCTGTACCCGGCCGACCCGCTGCCGCACTGCCTGCAGACCGTGCACCGAGGTGTCGTGCTGCATGGCTGACACCGGAGTCGACGAGCGGGAGACCCAGCCGCGACCGGGCCGACTGCAGCGCCTCGGCGAAGCGCTGGCACCGAGAATGTTCCGGCTGCTGGCCACGGCGACGGCCGGCGTGGCCATGTGCATCAGCTTCCCGCCGATCGGCTGGTGGTGGTCGGCGGTCCTGAGCTTCGTCCTGCTGAGCTGGGTGCTGGTCCATCCCAGGACCACCGTGGCGGGCGGATTCGGCTACGGGTTGCTGTTCGGTCTGGCGTTCTACATCCCGCTGCTGCCGTGGATCAGCGGACTCGTCGGCCCCGTCCCGTGGCTCGCCCTCGCAGCGCTGCAGGCACTGTTCTGCGCGGTGTTCGGCATGTTCGCGGTGGTGGTCCGCACGCTGCCGGGCTGGCCGCTGTGGCTGGCCCTGGTGTGGGCTCTGCAGGAATGGCTGAAATCCAATGTGCCCTTCGGCGGATTCCCTTGGGGCGTAGTCGGTTTCGGTCAGACCCGGGGGCCGTTTCTGCCGCTGGTGCAGTTGGGTGGGGTGCCGCTGCTGTCGTTCGGCATCGCGCTGCTGGGCACCTCGCTGTGCGCGCTGGGTATCGAGATCGTGCGCTGGTGGCAGCACAGCGGCCCGCACAAGACGCCCGACGCCCCGTCGCTGGCCGCGGTGCTGGTGCCCGGTCTGTGTATCACCGCCGTGCTGCTGACCACCGCGATAGCCGCACCGCAGGTCCGCCGTGCCGGCGCCGGTAACGAGCCCACAGTGACCGTCGCCGCGATCCAGGGCAACGTCCCGCGGCTCGGGCTGGAGTTCAACGCCCAGCGCCGTGCCGTGCTGGACAACCACGTCCGCGAGACGGTGCAGCTGGCCGAGGAGGTGCGGGCGGGGCGGGCACCGCAACCGCAGTTCGTGGTGTGGCCGGAGAACTCGTCGGACATCGACCCGCTGACCAACCCTGACGCCGCTGCGCAGATCGCCGTCGCCGTGCAGGCTATCGGCGCGCCGATCCTGGTCGGCACCGTACTGGCCCGCCCGGACTGGACGCCGGAGAATCCGGCGGCGTCGAACACCGTCATCGTCTGGGATCCGGTCTCGGGGCCCGGCGAGCGGCACGACAAGCAGATCGTCCAGCCGTTCGGTGAGTACCTGCCGTGGCGCAGCTTCTTCAAGCACCTGTCGTCCTACGCCGACCGGGCGGGTTACTTCGTCCCGGGGTCCGGCAATGGGGTGGTGCACGCGGCAGGCGTGCCGGTCGGGGTGGCGACGTGCTGGGAGGTCATCTTCGACCGCGCGCTGCGTGAGTCGGTCCGCAACGGCGCGCAGGTGCTGACGGTGCCCACCAACAACGCCACCTTCGACCAGAACATGAGCGAACAGCAGCTGGCGTTCGCCCGGGCGCGGGCCGTCGAGCACGACCGCTACGTGGTGGTGGCCGGAACCACCGGAATCAGCGCGGTGATCGCCCCCGACGGCAGTGAGATCGCCCGCACCGAGTTCTTCACCCCGGCCTATCTCGACGTCCCGGTCCGGCTGAAGACCAGCGAGACGCCCGCGACACGGTGGGGGCCGTTGGTGCAGTGGGTGCTGGTGGGAGCAGCGGTTGCCGTGATTGGCGCGGCGATACTGCACAATGGATGGTTCATGCGCCCGTTGCGCCGCAGGCGGCAGGAGCGGGCCGGGTCCAGCGGGTCCGGGGGTCCAGACGATGACGACACCCCGCCAGATGAGGGCGAAACGCCCTCGGCCCTGGCTGGGCAGCACGACAAAGGAGATTCATGAGCGACCAGGGCAAGAAGGGCTCTGACACGGGCGCACAGCGTCCCAGCCAGCGCACCCTGGTGATCATCCCCACCTTCAACGAGCTGGAGAACCTGCCGTTGATCCTGGGCCGGGTGCACAAAGCCCGACCCGACGTCCACGTGCTGGTGGTCGACGACGGCAGCCCGGACGGCACCGGCGCCCTGGCCGACGAGCTGTCACTGGCCGACCCGGACCGCATCCACGTCATGCACCGCACCGTCAAGGACGGCCTCGGCGCGGCGTACCTGGCCGGCTTCGCCTGGGGCCTGAGCCGCCAGTACAGCGTGCTGGTCGAGATGGACGCCGACGGCAGCCATGCCCCCGAGCAGCTCTACCGGTTGCTCGACGCCATCGACGGCGGTGCCGACCTGGCGATCGGTTCGCGCTACGTCGACGGCGGGACAGTCCGCAACTGGCCGTGGCGGCGTCTGGTGTTGTCGAAGACGGCCAACACCTACTCGCGCGTGCTGCTCGGTGTCGGCATCCACGACATCACCGCCGGTTACCGCGCCTACCGCCGCGAGGTGCTGGAGAAGATCGACCTGTCCGCGGTCGACTCCAAGGGCTACTGCTTCCAGATCGACCTGACCTGGCGCAGCATCAATAACGGGTTCACCGTCGTCGAGGTGCCGATCACGTTCAGCGAGCGTGAGCTCGGCGTGTCGAAGATGAGCGGGTCGAACATCCGCGAGGCGATGGTGAAGGTCGCCCAGTGGGGTATCGGCGGGCGCGTGGACCGCGCCCGCGGCGTCGTCCGCTAGAGGTCAGCTACCGCGGCGCTTGGTCTTGATCAGATCAAGGCGCTCCTTGAGCAGCTCGTCGAGTTCTTCGACCGAGCGACGCTCGAGCAGCATGTCCCAGTGGGTGCGCGGCGGCTTGACCTTCTTGGGCTCGGGCAGGTCACCGTCGAGCAGGGTGCCTTCCAGGCCGTTGCGGCACAACCAGGTGCCGGGGATCTCGGCGTCGTCGGCGAACGGGACGTCGAACTCCTCGCCGTTTTCGGTGCGGTACCGCGCCATCTGACGCGGCGCCAGGTCGTGGTTGCGGTCCGTCTCGTAGCTCACGGCTCCGAGCCGGCTGCCTCTCAAGACACGATCAGCCATCGTCAACATCTCCTAAGCCATATATGAAGTCCAGATAAGAAACGCAGGACACCTGTCCGCAGTTCCCGACCCAACTGTCCATGATACCGGGACCGCGGCCGTCTACAGTCTCAAGGCGTGACGCGTCGTACCCGCCCGCAGCCGTGCCGTTGGTGCGGGCGTGAGGTCGCCGATTCCGGGATGGGCCGGCGCAGGCAGTACTGCCGGCAATCCTGTCGGCAGCGGGCCTACGAGCAGCGCGCCATGGTCAAGGGAACCTCTGTTCCGGTCGACGCCGTGGTCCTCACCGCCGACGAGGCCGCGGAGCTCTCCGACCGGGTCTACCAGGTGCGATGCGCCGCCGAGGACGTCGCGACCGCGGTCGACGAGGGTGCGGACACCGCCGAGTTGCGGGATCTGTGCGACGCCCTCGTGAAGGCCGCCAAAGCCGCCGACGGCTGGCGCTGACCCCCGCGCACTATTTCTTCATCACGAATCAAACCCTTATCGCGGCCGACGGGCCTTCCTAGTCTCCAATGACGTGACAGCTTCGGGCTGCCGCATGCCCGTATTCCGCCGCCGTGAGGATGTGTCGTGACAACGCCTGCCGCGCCGGCCACCGCGCCGGCACTGCCGGCGGCAGGTCGCACGGCCGCGCAGCGCAGACATCGCCGGTGGGCCGTCGTGAGGTGGATCTCGCCGCTGGTGCTGCTGGCGTTGTGGCAGCTGGGCAGTGCCATCGGTCTCATCTCGCAGGAGGTGCTGCCCGCACCGTCGCTGATCGCCGAAGCCGGGGTGGAGCTGATCCGCAACGGCCAGCTGGCCGATGCGCTGCGAGTATCGGGTATCCGAGTGGTCGAGGGCCTGCTGCTGGGCGGAATCGTGGGCGTGGGCCTGGGCAGTGTCGTGGGACTGTCGCGATGGGCCGAGGCCACCGTCGATCCGCCCATGCAGATGCTTCGGGCCTTGCCCCACCTCGGTCTGATTCCGTTGTTCATTGTGTGGTTCGGCATCGGTGAGCTGCCCAAGGTCCTCCTGGTAGCCCTCGGTGTCAGCTTCCCGCTGTACCTCAACACGTTCTCGGCGATCCGCCAGGTCGATCCGAAACTATTCGAAACCGCTGACGTGCTTGGCTTTTCGTTCCGCCAACGGTTCAGCCACATCATCATCCCGAGCGCGGCCCCACAAGTGCTGGTCGGATTCCGGCAGTCGCTCGCCATCGCCTGGCTGACCCTGATCGTGGCCGAACAGATCAACGCCGACAAAGGCATCGGCTTCCTGATCAACAACGCCCGTGACTTCCTGCGGATCGACATCATCATCTTCGGGCTCGTCGTCTACGCGCTGCTGGGAATCGCGACCGACGCCGTCGTGCGGGCGCTGGAACGCCGGGCGCTGAGGTACCGCTCATGACGCTGACCTCGGACCGCAAGACCGAACACGCCGCCGAACTTCGGCACATCGACAAGTGGTACAGCGACCAGCAGGTGCTGCGCGACGTCTCCCTGACCGTCGGGTCGGGGGAGATCGTCGCGCTGGTGGGCCGCAGCGGTTCCGGCAAGTCGACAGTGCTGCGAGTGCTGGCGGGGTTGTCCGACGACCACACCGGCGACCGCACCGTCGCGGGTGCCCCCGCGCTGGCGTTCCAGGAGCCCCGGCTGTTCCCGTGGCGCACGGTGCGCACCAATGTCGGATACGGGCTGACCCGGTTCCGGCTGCCTCGTGCCGAGGTCGCCACTCGAGCCGACCAGGCGCTGGCCGACGTCGGACTCTCCGAGCGTGCCGATGCCTGGCCACTGACCCTGTCCGGCGGCCAGGCGCAGCGGGTGTCGCTGGCCCGGGCGCTGGTCGCCGAACCCGAATTGCTTCTGCTCGATGAGCCGTTCGGTGCCCTCGATGCGCTGACCCGGCTGAGCATGCAGTCGTTGCTGCTGGACCTGTGGCGCAGGCACGGTTTCGGCGTGCTGCTGGTCACCCACGATGTGAACGAGGCCGTCGCACTTGCCGACCGGGTGCTGGTACTGGAGTCCGGCGCCGTGGTGCATCAGACCGAGATCACCGATCCTCGCCGGCCAGCCGGTAGCCCGTCGGCCCAGTCCGAACACCATCGCGTTGAGCTGCTGACGCAGCTCGGCGTGCAACTCTGACAGGAGTCACCTTGCACCGCAGAATGATCCGCGCCATCGTCGCTGTATTGGCCATGGCTGGGCTGCTGTTAACCGGCTGCGTGTCGCGCACGGACAACACCGGCGCGACGTCGGCACCCGAGACCGTTCCGCTCACCGAATTGGCCGGTCTCACGTTGGCTGTGGGTGACCAGAAGGGTGGAACGGAATCCCTGCTGCGGGCCGCAGGCGCGTTGGACAACTTGCCGTACAAGATCGAGTTCTCGACGTTCACGTCGGGTCCGCCCCAGGTCGAGGCGGCCACTGCGGGCAAGATCGACTTCGCGATCACCGGCAACACCCCACCCATCTTCGGTGCCGCTTCGGGTGCCAAGGTCAAGGTCGTGTCGGCCTACAACGGTGGCGGCGTGGGCGACCAGATCCTGGTGCAGGCTGATTCGCCGATCACCTCTGTCGCCGAGCTGCGGGGCAAGACGATCCTGGTGGCCAAGGGCAGTTCGGCGCACGGCAACGTGCTCGGGCAGCTGGACAAGGCGGGACTGAGCCCTGCCGACGTCAAGCTCGTGTTCCTGCAGCCCGCCGATGCGCTGTCGGCGTTCCGCGCCGGTCAGGCCGATGCGTGGGCGATCTGGGATCCCTACACCGCGCAGGCCGAGCAGCAGTTGAAGGTTCGCAGCATCGCCGAAGCCAAGGGCGTGACGAACGGCTACTGGTTTGGGGTGGCTTCCGATGCGGCACTGGCCGACCCGAAGCGCAACACGGCACTGTCGGATCTGTTGGTGCGGTTCGCCAAGGCGGCGAAGTGGGCGCAGGACAATCCCGCGCAGTGGGCCGCAAAGTATGCCGCCGCAGTCGGTTTGGACCCGAAGGTCGCCGAGGTGTCCCAGGGCAGGAGCCTGCGGTTGCCCACGGAATTGACCGACCAGGTTGTGGCATCGGAGCAGAAGCTGGCCGACCTGTTCGCCGCGTCGGGGCAGATCCAGTCCGCGCCGGACTTCGGTAAGTGGGTCGATCGCCGCTACAACGGCGCTCTGCAGTCCAGTGTCATCAGCGCCAACTAGGGGGGTCGCAATGTCGGCAAAGTTCTTCTGGTTCCTGCCCACCAACGGTGACAGCCGGTCGATCGTCGGGGCATCCCACGCGTCGTCGCATCACGCGATCCCCGAGGGGTATCGCGCCCCGACGCGGCGCTATCTCGCGGAGATCGCTCGCGCCGCAGATCGACTCGGTTACGAGGGGGTGTTGACACCGACCGGAACCTGGTGTGAGGACGCCTGGTTGACGGCGTCGGCGATGCTCGCCGAAACCGAACGGCTGAAGTTCCTGGTGGCATTCCGCCCCGGACTGGTGCCACCCACCCTGGCCGCGCAGCAGGCGGCCACTTTTCAGCGGTTCTCCGACGGCAGGCTGCTGCTCAACGTGGTCACCGGGGGCGATGATTCCGAGCAGCGCAGGTTCGGGGACTGGCTCAGTCACGACGAAAGATATTCGCGCACTGGTGAATTCCTGCACATCGTCAAGTCGGTCTGGGAGAATGAGACGTTCGACTTCAAGGGCGAGTACTTCACAATCCGTGACGGACGTGTATCCGAGCCACCAAACCCGATACCGCAGTTCTACTTTGGCGGGTCGTCGGCGGCGGCGCTGCCGATCGCGGCCGAGCATGTCGACGTATACCTGACGTGGGGCGAGCCGCCACAAGCCGCTGCGGCGAAGATCAATCAGGTTCGTGAGCTCGCCGAGCGGCGCGGTCGCACGATGAAGTTCGGTATCCGCCTGCACACCATCACGCGGGACACCTCGGCGGCGGCGTGGGCGGTGGCCGAGGAGTTGGTCAAGGAGCTCACGCCCGAGCAGATCGCGCAGGCCACGAAGCTGCACACCAGCTCCCAGTCTGAGGGGCAACGCAGAATGGCCGCCCTGCACAGCGGGCGAGTCGACGAGCTCGAGATCTACCCCAACCTGTGGGCCGGTGTCGGACTGGTGCGCGGCGGAGCGGGAACCGCCCTGGTCGGCAGCCACGAGGAAGTCGCCAACCTGATCTGGGAGTACCACTCGCTGGGATTCGACGAGTTCATCCTGTCCGGCTACCCGCACCTGGAAGAGGCGTACTGGTTCGCTGAGGGCGTCTTGCCACTGCTGCGCGCAAAGGGGGTTGTCGCGACCTAGCGGTCGTGCCGGTTCCACAAGCGCTGTGCGCGATGTTGGCTCGCCGGCACAAGACGACGGATGCTCAGGGCCATACGGTCGTCCTTGAAGAAAGGATGATCGAGATGACTGCGTGCGAGTTCCTCGTCAACGGCGAGGAATGTCGGCACCCCGCTCGAGTTCGCGTCGTGCGTGCGATCGCCGGGGGAGGCACGTACACCCTTGCCGTGTGCACCCTGCATGCCCCCGACGTGCTGCCCATCGTCACGTGGGAGCCGATTCGCGGGGGTCGGTGAGTCGTTCGGGGTGCTTGGCCGGTGGCCTTGTCGAACAGTCTGTTGTCCGCCAGCCGGTCAGCTCGCGACGGCGACCACCGGTGACTGCGCGTACCGCTCGGCGGCTTCAGCGAGCTCGGCATCGCTCAGGTCCCGGATTCCGTGCAGGACGAACGGCTCGACGAACTCCATCCCGAGCCGACGCGCTGTGGCCTGTAGCGGTGCCAGGAGTTGGGCGTACTGAAATCCGTGCAACGCGCCGGGCTGATAGCCGTCCGTCGTTCCGCCCGTGGTGGTCGCGACGCGCAGTGTCTTGCCGACCAGTGCGCCCGGGCGGCCGGGTCCGTAGGCCCATCCGGGCGTCATCACCTCGTCCAGCCAGGTCTTCATCAGCCCTGGTACCGAGTACCAGTACGTCGGGTACTGCAGGATGACGTGATCGGCCTGCTCCAGGGCCTCCTGCTCGGCGCGGACGTCGATGACACCATCGGGGTACAGCACGGCGAGATCGCGAATCTCGAGCCCCGGCCGTCCGGCGATGGCACGCAGCAGTGCCGCATTGGCGCGGGACTGCGGTCCGCGAGGGTTGGCGTAGATCACGACGGTGCGTTCGGTCATGTCACCACAAACTCGGGGTTCGCTGCGTTTATGCCCGAGGCCACCTTCACCCGGGCCGCGGCCCGGGCGCTGATCGGTCGGGCCCGCGACCACCTGCGTGTCGGAGCGGGTGCCTAGAGTTAGGGCCGTGACCGCGAGCCTTACCGACCAGAAGCCGACGTTGATGCTGTTGGACGGCAATTCGCTGGCCTTCCGGGCGTTCTACGCGCTGCCCGCCGAGAACTTCAAGACCAAGAACGGCCTGACCACCAACGCGGTCTACGGGTTCACCGCCATGCTCATCAATCTGTTGCGTGATGAGAAGCCCAGCCATATCGCGGCGGCCTTCGACGTCTCGCGTCAGACGCATCGCTCCGAGAAGTTCCCGGAGTACAAGGCCAACCGGTCGGCCACCCCCGACGAGTTCCGCGGCCAGATCGATATCACCAAGGAAGTCCTTGTGGCGCTGGGCATCACGGTGCTCGCCGAGGTGGGTTTCGAGGCCGACGACATCATCGCGACGCTGGCCACCCAAGCCGAGAACGACGGGTACCGCGTTCTGATCGTCACCGGCGACCGGGATTCCCTGCAGCTGGTCAGTGACGACGTCACGGTGCTCTACCCGATCAAGGGCGTCAGCGAGCTGACCCGCTTCACCCCCGAGGCGGTCGAGGCCAAGTACGGGCTGACGCCGCGGCAGTACCCGGATTTCGCGGCGTTGCGCGGCGACCCGAGCGACAACCTGCCCGGTATCCCGGGAGTGGGGGAGAAGACCGCCACCAAATGGATCGCCGAGTACGGCTCGCTGCAGTCGCTGGTCGACAACGTCGACGCGGTCAAGGGCAAGGTCGGTGACTCGCTGCGCGCCAACCTCGGCAGCGTCGTGCTCAACCGTGACCTCACCGAACTGGTCAAGGATGTTCCGCTGGCCCAGACGCCGGACACCCTGCGGATGCAGCCCTGGGACCGCGACCACATCCACCGGCTTTTCGACGACCTGGAGTTCCGGGTACTGCGCGACCGGTTGTTCGACACCCTCGCGTCGGCCGACCCCGAGGTCGACGAGGGCTTCGACGTCCGCGGCGACGCACTGGCACCGGGTGCGGTCGGGGCCTGGCTGGCCGAGCACGCCTCCAGCGGTGCACGCTCGGGCCTGGCCGTGGTGGGCACGCATCTGGCCTACGACGGCGACGCGACGGCGCTGGCGATCGCCGCCGCCGACGGCGAGGGCTGCTATATCGACACCGCCACCCTGACCGCCGAGGACGAGGCGGCGCTGGGCCACTGGCTGGCGGCGGCGGACAGGCCCAAGGCGCTGCACGAGGCCAAACTCGCCATTCACGACCTCGCCGGGCGCGGCTGGCCGCTGGCGGGGATCACCTCCGACACCGCGCTGGCGGCCTACCTGGTGCGCCCCGGCCAGCGCAGCTTCACCCTCGACGATCTCTCGCTGCGATATTTGCGCCGCGAACTGCGCGCGGATGCACCTGAGCAGCAACAGCTTTCACTGCTCGACGACAGCGAGGGCACCGACGATCAGGCCGTACAGACCCTCATCCTGCGGGCCAGGGCGGTCATCGATCTGGCCGACGCGCTCGACGACGAGCTGACCCGCATCGACTCCTCAGCCCTGCTCGGTGAGATGGAGCTGCCGGTGCAGACGGTGCTGGCGGATCTGGAATCGGTCGGTATCGCCGTCGACCTGGATCTACTCAAGCAGCTGCAGAGCACCTTCGGTGACGGGATCCGCGACGCCGCCGAAGCGGCCTACGGCGTGATCGGCAAGCAGATCAACCTCGGTTCGCCCAAGCAGCTGCAGGTGGTGCTGTTCGACGAGCTGGAGATGCCCAAGACCAAGCGGACCAAGACCGGCTACACCACGGATGCCGACGCTCTCCAGACTCTGTTCGACAAGACCGGCCACCCGTTCCTGCAGCATCTGTTGACCCACCGCGATGTCACGCGACTCAAGGTCACCGTCGACGGTCTGCTGAATTCCGTTGCTGCTGATGGCCGGATCCACACCACGTTCAACCAGACGATTGCGGCAACTGGCCGGCTTTCTTCCACCGAACCCAACCTGCAGAACATTCCGATCCGCACCGAAGCGGGCCGGGAGATCCGCGATGGGTTCGTGGTGGGCGCCGGCTACGCCGAGCTGATGACAGCGGACTACAGCCAGATCGAGATGCGCATCATGGCGCACCTGTCCAAGGACGCCGGCCTCATCGAGGCGTTCAACACCGGCGAGGACCTGCATTCGTTCGTCGCGTCGCGCGCCTTCGGTGTGGAGATCTCCGAGGTCACCCCTGAACTGCGCAGGCGGGTCAAGGCGATGTCCTACGGCCTGGCCTACGGGCTGTCCGCCTACGGTCTGTCGGCACAGCTGAAGATCTCCACCGAAGAGGCCAAGGAGCAGATGGACCTGTACTTCGCCCGGTTCGGCGGGGTGCGCGACTACCTGCAGTCCGTCGTCGACCAGGCCCGCAAGGACGGCTACACCTCCACCGTGCTGGGCCGCCGGCGCTATCTGCCGGAGCTGGACAGCAGCAACCGCAACGTGCGCGAGGCCGCCGAGCGCGCCGCGCTCAACGCCCCGATCCAGGGCAGCGCCGCCGACATCATCAAGGTCGCGATGATCAACGTCGCCCAGGCGATCAAGGACGCGGGCCTGAAGTCACGGATGCTGCTGCAGGTGCACGACGAACTCCTGCTCGAAGTGGCCGAGGGCGAACGCGAGACCGTCGAGGCGCTGGTGCGCGACAAAATGGGCGGGGCCTACCCGCTGGACGTTCCGCTCGAGGTGTCGGTGGGATACGGCCGCAGCTGGGACGGCGCGGCGCATTAGTCGCCGCCAGCGGCTCCGGCGGCGCATTAGTCGCCGTTAGCGGGTCTGCCCCGGGGGCAGCTGATAGCCGTTCAGCCAGTGCAGGGCGGGTCCGGCGGCAGCGCGGGCCGCGACCACGCCGTCGACCTCCTCCTGCTGCAGCGCGAGCACCCGGGCGTCGATGAACCCACGCTCGATGCGATCCCGCACGAACGCCAGCTCGATCACCTGGTGGGCGAACTTCTTGACCCCGCTGGCCGCCGGCTTGCCGCCGAATCCCTTGGCCGCCGCGACCGCGTGCTTGCGCGTCTTGATCGAGCCCAGCCACGTCGTCTCGGCCGGGGTCACCAGACCGGCCGCCACCATCCCGGGCAGTTTCTGCGCGACGACCGCCTGCTCGCGGCGGCGGCTGCGGACGGCCAGCACGATGGCCAGGAAGAAGATCGGCATCATCCACACCACATACAGGCCGAAGTAGGCGCCGGGGCTGACCAGGGCCGAGCCGTTCCACAGCCCGTGCATGATCACCGCACCGACGAAGCCGAGTGCGACACAGCCGATCTTGGCCAACGTATTGCGCTGCTGCAGAGCGAAATACACGCCGATACCGGTGAATGTGGTGAACAGCGGATGGGCGAACGGCGCCATGATCAGCCGCATCGCGGCGGTGACCAGGGACGTGGCCAGCGTCTCGCCGTTGGCGATGTAGAAGATGTCCTCGATCCAGGCGAAGCCCACCGCCGTCACGCCCGCGTAGACCAGGCAGTCGGTCAGCGAGTTCAGTTCGTAGCGCCGCACCCCGGTCATCATCAGCAGCAGGAACAACCCCTTGGCGGCCTCCTCGATCACCGGTGCGGCGACCGCGACGGTGAAGAAACTCGTCGCCTCCTGGCCGGGGTTGACCGCAGACTCCACGAGCAGTTCGAGCACGATCGAGACCAGGATCGCCACCGAGGCACCCCACAGGAACGCGAACACCAGAAGCCTGGGCGGCTCGGGCTCCCAGCGGTCCAGCCACAGGTAACACAGCAACACCAGGACCATGGCCAGGGTCGACAGGGTGAATCCGATGACGGTCCCGGCCGGGTTCACCGCGGTCAGCAGGATCAGGATGAGCGCTGCGACCGTGCCGCAGGCGATGATCGCTGCCAGAGGCGCTCCGACTTTGCGGATCGGGCGCGGCAGCGGGGGCAACGTGGCGTAGGACACCAGAGGAGAGTAATCGCCCGCGTGTGCGCCTGCCCGGACCCGAGTTTGTCCAGCGTGCGCCTAGTCGAGTAGGCTCGGACGGTACCTGTGTGCACTGTGCGGGTACACCATCGCAAACTGTCCCTACGACCGACCCTGTCCGGAGCAACCCAACAATATGCCAAGTCCCACCATCACCTCGCCGCAAGTAGCCATCAACGACATCGGCTCGGCTGAGGACTTTCTCGCCGCCATCGACAAAACCATCAAATACTTCAACGATGGCGACATCGTCGAGGGGACGATCGTCAAGGTCGACCGGGACGAGGTTTTGCTCGACATCGGTTACAAGACCGAAGGTGTCA
Organism: Mycobacterium sp. NBC_00419; assembly: GCF_036023875.1. Classification (NCBI taxonomy): domain Bacteria; kingdom Bacillati; phylum Actinomycetota; class Actinomycetes; order Mycobacteriales; family Mycobacteriaceae; genus Mycobacterium; species Mycobacterium sp. NBC_00419. The sequence goes on along the minus strand of NZ_CP107931.1, from coordinate 438,694 downwards.
TCCCTTCCCGTGAGCTTTCGATCAAGCACGACGTCGACCCCAATGAGGTTGTGTCCGTCGGAGATGCGATCGAAGCCCTCGTCCTCACCAAGGAGGACAAAGAAGGCCGCCTGATCCTGTCCAAGAAGCGCGCCCAGTACGAGCGCGCCTGGGGCACCATCGAGGAGCTCAAGGAGAAGGACGAGGCCGTCAAGGGCACCGTCATCGAGGTCGTCAAGGGCGGCCTGATCCTCGATATCGGCCTGCGCGGCTTCCTGCCCGCGTCGCTGGTCGAGATGCGTCGCGTCCGCGATCTGCAGCCGTACATCGGCAAGGAGATCGAGGCCAAGATCATCGAGCTCGACAAGAACCGCAACAACGTGGTGCTGTCGCGTCGCGCCTGGCTGGAGCAGACCCAGTCCGAGGTGCGCAGCGAGTTCCTCAACCAGCTGACCAAGGGCGCCATCCGCAAGGGTGTGGTGTCCTCGATCGTCAACTTCGGCGCGTTCGTCGACCTCGGTGGGGTCGACGGCCTGGTTCACGTCTCCGAGCTGTCCTGGAAGCACATCGACCACCCGTCCGAGGTTGTCAACGTGGGCGACGAGGTCACCGTCGAGGTGCTCGACGTCGACATGGATCGCGAGCGGGTTTCCTTGTCGCTCAAGGCAACTCAGGAAGACCCGTGGCGTCACTTCGCCCGCACCCACGCAATCGGCCAGATCGTGCCGGGCAAGGTCACCAAGCTGGTGCCGTTCGGTGCGTTCGTCCGCGTCGAGGAGGGCATCGAGGGCCTGGTGCACATCTCCGAGCTGGCTGAGCGCCACGTGGAGGTGCCCGATCAGGTCGTCCAGGTGGGCGACGACGCGATGGTCAAGGTCATCGACATCGACCTCGAGCGTCGCCGCATCTCGCTGAGCCTCAAGCAAGCCAACGAGGACTACACCGAGGAGTTCGATCCGTCGAAGTACGGCATGGCCGACAGCTACGACGATGCGGGCAACTACATCTTCCCCGAGGGCTTCGACGCCGAGACCAACGAATGGCTCGAAGGCTTCGACAAGCAGCGCACCGAGTGGGAGGCCCGCTACGCCGAGGCCGAGCAGCGCCACAAGATGCACACCGCGCAGATGGAGAAGTTCGCCAAGGACGAGGCCGAAGCGGCCGAGCGCCCGGCGGGCAACGGCTCGTCGTCGTCTTCGTCGAGTTCGGGTGAGTCGGCCGGCGGTTCGCTGGCCAGCGACGCCCAGCTCGCCGCGCTGCGCGAGAAGCTGGCGGGCAACGCCTAACAGACACTCATTCGCCGAGTGAAGACCACGCAGGGAGTCCCCGGACTCCCTGCGTGGTTTCTTGTGTAAGGACGGATTGATGCTTCGTATCGGATTGACCGGCGGTATCGGCGCAGGTAAGTCGACGGTGTCGGCCACCTTCTCGGCGTGCGGTGGCATCGTCGTGGACGGGGACGTCATCTCCCGGGAGGTCGTCGAACCCGGGACCGAGGGACTGGCCAAGCTCGTCGACGCGTTCGGCGCGCACATCCTGCGGCCGGACGGCGCTCTGGACCGCCCGGCGCTGGCCGCGATCGCCTTCAGCGACGAGGACAAGCGCCAGACCCTTAATGGCATCGTCCATCCGCTGGTGGCGCACCGCCGCTCCGAGCTGATCGCCGCGGCCGGTGAGGACACCGTGATCGTCGAGGACATCCCGCTGCTGGTGGAGTCGCAGATGGCGCCGATGTTCCCGCTTGTGGTGATCGTCCACGCCGACCCCGAGGTCAGGGTTAGCCGGCTCATCGAGTACCGCGGCTTCACCGAGGCCGACGCCAGGGCCCGCATCGCCGCGCAGGCCACCGACGAGCAGAGGAACCAGGTCGCCGACGTGTGGCTGGACAACACCGGCACCGAGGGTGAGCTGGTGGAGAAGGCCCGCGAGCTCTGGTACCAGCGGATCCTGCCGTTCGCGCACAATCTCACCACCCGGGCACCCGCGCGCGGTGCCGTGGAGGTGGTTGCCGCCGACCCGACGTGGCCCGAGCAGGCGAGGCGGATCGTCGCACGGCTGAACACCACCTGCGGGCATCGCGCCGTCCGTATCGACCACATCGGGTCGACGGCCGTGCCGGGTCTGGATGCCAAGGACGTCATCGACGTGCAGGTGACGGTCGCCTCGCTCGAGATCGCCGACGAGCTCACCGATGACTTGCTGCGCGCGGGGTATCCGCGCGTCGAGTCCGTCACCTCCGATGTGCCTAAGGTCGACGGCCGCAGCACCGACGGCCAGTTCGACCACAGCAGCGATGAATCCTTGTGGCATAAGCGTTTTCATGCCTCAGGCGATCCCGGTAGGCCCACCAATGTTCACATCCGGGTGGCCGGCTGGCCCAACCAGCAGTTCGCCCTGCTGTTCGTCGACTGGCTGGCGGCCAACCCCGGGGTACGGGCCGACTACCTGGCGGTCAAGCGCTCTGCCGCCCGCCACCAGGACGTCGCCCACTACGCCGATGCGAAGGAACCGTGGTTCCTCGAGGCCTACCGGCGCGCGTGGGAGTGGGCCGACACCACCGGCTGGCGCCCCTGAGCCGTCAGGCGGCCGCTTCGGGAGCGCCCGGAGGTGGCACCTGCGCCGGGTCGTGGGTGTCCAGCGGTGCGCCGCATTGCAGCGTGCCGTAGAGCGGGTCATCTTTCACGCGGAACAGCCGTGGTGCGATGAACTGATCCGCCTGGGCAACGGTCTCGTCGTCCACCAGGATCTCGCAGTGCAGATTCGATCCGTAGGGCCATTGGATGGAGATCTCCATCCCGGCCTGCTTGGGGTCGCTCAGCACCGTGTTGACCTCGAAGGTGACGCCGGGCAATAGCGTCGGCTGATCGCTGTTGACATTGTTGTCGTCGATCTTGTACGCCACCACCGCACCGCGCGAGGTGCCGTCGGCCCGCGCGCGGTAGGTCACGTTGTGCAGCACCTCGCCCGTAGGCGGCGGGGTCGGCGACGGCGAAGCGGGGTCGGCGTGTGCCGGGCTCACACTTAACTGAGAACCTGCGACCACGACCGCACCTACCGCCGCAGCCAGCCAGCGGCGCTTGCTGAGGCTCATGCCTAGCGAGATTACCTGTTGGGTGTGGGCCAGAAGATGTCCAGGCCCTGGGAGGCCAGCCACGCGGTCAGGTCGTGGTCGTGCCGGGCCAGGCCCTCGACGGCGCCCACGGCCCGCCGGATGGCCGCCTCGGCCGTCTCGGCGCTAAGCAGGCCCTGCCGGTGCGCCTCGAGCAGTTCGTCGACGTCGACCAGCTCGGTTCGATCCCCGGCGTGGACCACCAGGTCGAGGTAGTGGTCTTCGGTATGCCAGACCGTGTCGCCGGCGATGACGTCCGCGACGTCGAGGTAATAGTCCTGTTCACGCTCGTGGCCGGGGTTGAAGTGGAAGACGTTGGCCCGCAGTCCCAGCGTGGGCAGCAGCCAGGATTGCAGGTAGTGGAACTGGACGCGGCCCGGTGTCGGGCGGGCCATGTACAACCCCCACGGGCGGACGACGTACTCGTCGACCTCGCGCACGAATCCCTTGTTGTCGGTGTTCGTCCGCGCGGCCAGATCGAAGATCTCCCGTTTGGGCGGATGGAGGTGGCCGCTCACTGCCGGCGCAGCCAGCGCAGATCGATCGTCCGTGGGCCCTTGCCCGGGGGCCGGGTGATCAGGCGCAGGACGAGGCCACCGACCGCGGCGACGCCGAAACCGGTCAGCAGCACGTCAGCGGCGTCCCACCAGGTGCATTGGTAGTTGGTGCCGTGGCGGTCGTTGGCGCAACTCATGCCCATTGCCTCGGCCACCCGGACCGGTCCGGGCCAGGCCAGCGCGACCAGGCAACACAGACCGACGATGAGCAGCACCAGCCCCAGGATGCGCAGGCCGATTCGTAATGGTTCGGGCACGGCGATAGCGTACGAAACGCAGCGGGAATGAATGTGTCGGTGGGGGCGCTTAACCTGGACACATGGCCTTCGCTACCGAACATCCGGTCCTCGCGCATTCGGAGTATCGCGCGGTCGAGGACGTCGTGCGCGCCGGCGCCCGGTTCGAGGTGGTCAGCGAGTACCAGCCGGCCGGCGACCAGCCGGCGGCCATCGAGGAACTGGAACGCCGGATCAGGGCGGGGGAGCGCGATGTCGTACTCCTCGGCGCCACCGGCACCGGCAAGTCCGCGACGACCGCCTGGCTCATCGAACGGCTGCAGCGGCCCACCCTGGTGATGGCGCCGAACAAGACGCTGGCCGCCCAGCTCGCCAACGAGCTACGGGAAATGTTGCCGCACAACGCCGTTGAGTACTTCGTCAGCTACTACGACTACTACCAGCCCGAGGCGTACATCGCTCAAACCGACACCTACATCGAGAAGGACAGCTCGATCAACGACGACGTGGAGCGCCTGCGCCACTCGGCCACCTCCAGCTTGCTGTCCCGGCGGGACGTCGTTGTCGTCGCCTCGGTGTCGTGCATCTACGGCCTGGGTACCCCGCAGTCCTACCTGGACCGTTCGGTCGAACTCGAGGTCGGCTCGGAGGTGCCCAGGGATGCGCTGCTGCGGCTGCTGGTCGACGTCCAGTACAGCCGCAACGACATGTCCTTCACCCGTGGTTCGTTCCGGGTGCGTGGCGACACCGTCGAGATCATCCCGTCCTACGAAGAACTGGCTGTCCGCATCGAGTACTTCGGCGACGAGATCGAGGCGCTCTACTACATGCACCCGCTGACCGGGGACGTCGTCCGCAAGGTCGACTCGCTGCGGGTGTTCCCGGCCACGCACTACGTGGCGGGTCCGGAGCGAATGGCTCAGGCGATCTCGTCGATCGAGAAGGAGCTGGAGGACCGGCTGGCCGAGCTCGAGGGCCAGGGCAAGCTGCTGGAAGCCCAGCGGCTGCGGATGCGGACCAATTACGACATCGAGATGATGCGCCAGGTCGGGTTCTGCTCCGGTATCGAGAACTACTCCCGACACATCGACGGTCGAGGCCCTGGAACGGCGCCCGCCACGCTGCTGGACTATTTCCCCGACGACTTCCTGATGGTGATCGACGAATCGCACGTGACGGTCCCGCAGATCGGCGGCATGTACGAGGGCGACATGTCCCGCAAGCGCAACCTGGTCGAGTTCGGCTTCCGGCTGCCCTCTGCCGTCGACAACCGGCCGCTGACCTGGGAGGAGTTCGCCGACCGGATCGGCCAGACGGTGTATCTGTCGGCCACGCCCGGCCCCTACGAGCTGAGCCAGACCAGCGGCGAGTTCGTCGAACAGGTGATCCGCCCGACCGGCCTGGTCGACCCGAAGGTCGTGGTGAAGCCCACGAAGGGCCAGATCGACGACCTCATTGCCGAGATCCGGGCCCGCACCGAACGCGACGAACGCGTGCTGGTCACCACGCTGACCAAGAAGATGGCCGAAGACCTCACGGACTATCTGCTCGAACTCGGCATCCGGGTGCGCTATCTGCATTCAGAGGTCGACACGCTGCGGCGCGTCGAACTGCTGCGCCAGCTGCGGCTGGGCGAGTACGACGTGCTGGTCGGTATCAACCTGCTCCGTGAAGGCCTCGACCTGCCCGAGGTGTCTTTGGTGTCGATCCTCGACGCCGACAAGGAAGGGTTCCTGCGCTCCACGCGCAGCCTGATCCAGACCATCGGCCGCGCGGCCCGCAACGTGTCCGGCGAGGTACATATGTACGCCGACAAGATCACCGACTCGATGCGGCAGGCCATCGACGAGACCGAGCGCCGCCGCGCCAAGCAGGTCGAATACAACGTTGCCCACGGTGTCGACCCGCAGCCGTTGCGCAAGAAGATCGCCGACATCCTTGACCAGGTCTACAGCGAAGCCGACGACACCGACGCCACCGTCGGGGTCGGCGGCTCCGGGCGCAACGCCTCACGCGGTCGGCGCGCTCAGGGCGAGCCGGGCCGGGCGGTCAGCGCCGGCATCATCGAAGGCCGCGACACCTCAAGCATGCCGCGCGCCGAACTCGCCGATCTGATCAAGGACCTGACCGCGCAGATGATGGCGGCGGCTCGCGACCTGCAGTTCGAGCTTGCGGGCCGGATTCGTGACGAGATCGCTGACCTGAAAAAGGAACTGCGCGGCATGGATGCGGCCGGCCTGAAGTAGGCCGGTGCACTTGAGCTCAACTGCGGTTGAGCCTCTACGGTGATGCACATGACGGGCAAGACGGCATCGGCCGCGGGCAGCTGGCGCGAGCTACTGGGCAATCACCTCGGCGCCACCGTCGTCCTGGCCGGCGGGGTGGCGATCTACGCCATCAACGAGTTCATCACGATGAGCCTGCTGCCGAGCACCGTTGCCGACATCGGCGGCGAGCGGCTCTACGCCTGGGTGACCACGGTGTATCTGGTGTCGTCGGTCGTTGCGGCAACCACGGTGGGGCCGTTGCTGACCCGGTTCGGCCCGCGGTCGTCCTACCTTGGTGCGTTGTTGTCGTTCGCGGCCGGCAGCGTGATCTGCGCCAGCGCACCGTCGATGGAGGTGCTGCTCGTGGGCCGGGTGGTCCAGGGCCTGGCCGGGGGCGTGCTCGCCGGCCTCGGCTATGCGGTCATCAGTGCGGCGTTGCCCGACCGGTTGTGGACCCGCGCCTCAGCCGTCGTCTCGGCGATGTGGGGGATCGGCACTCTCGTCGGACCCGCAACGGGTGGCCTGTTCGCCCAATTCGGTGTGTGGCGAGGCGGTTTCGGATCTCTTGCCGTCCTGGCCGTCGCAATGAGTGTGCTGGTGCCGATCGCACTTCCGGCGCGCGCGTCATCTGCAGGCGAGGACGGGCCGCGCAGCGGGATCCCGGTGTGGTCACTGATCCTGCTGGGATCGGCGGCGCTGGCCGTCAGCGCCGCGGCGATACCGCGCAACCCAGCCGCGATCGCCGCACTGCTCGGCGTCGGGGTTCTCTTGGTGGCCACATTCATCGCCGTCGACCGGCGGGTGAGCGCCGCAGTTCTGCCGCGCAAGGCTTTTCAGCCAGGCCCGCTCAAGTGGATCTACATCACGCTGGGTCTGCTGATGGCGGCGACGATGGTCGACATGTACGTGCCACTGTTTGGCCAGCGACTCGGCGCGCTGGCCCCTGTCTTCGCGGGGTTCCTCGGGGCGGCACTGTCGGTGGGGTGGACGGTCGGCGAGATCGCCAGCGCCTCGATCACCAACACCCGACTCACCGTGCGGGTTGTCGCCATCGCCCCGCTGGTGATGGCGGTCGGTCTCGCGGCGGCGGCGGTGACCCAAAAAGACCATGCCTCACTACAACTCGTGCTGGTATGGGCGGCCGCGCTCGCAGTCACCGGAGCGGGCATCGGGATGGCCTGGCCGCACCTGTCGGCGTGGGCCATGGGCGCGGTCGTCGACGATCCGGCGCAGCAGGCGGTGGCGGCGGCCGCGATCAGCACCGTGCAACTGATGTGCGGAGCATTCGGCGCGGGTCTGGCCGGCGTCATCGTGAACCTGCGGGCCACCCCCGATGCCAGCGCGAGCCGGTGGATGTTCGGCGTCTTCGCGGTCCTCGCGGCAGTCGGCGTGGTGGCCTCGGCCCGGTCGGGACGCGGGCGGGCCGAGGCCTAGTTGGCCTAGTCGTCCTTGTCGTCCATCCGCCGCACGCTGGTGACCCCGTCGACGCCGGCAACGGCGGCGGGCGCGTGCCGGATTCCCGAACCGGTCAGGGTGAGCAGGACCCCGCCGTCGGGGTCGCTGTTGAGTTCTGAGAGCGTCCACCGGTTTTTGTCGCAGGCGCGCAGGATTCGGCCGATCACGCCGTGATTCTGTTCGTAGGTGATGTGCAGTCGCACCGAACCGGCCAGCCGCGCGGTCAGACGATTGGTCAGTGGAGTGAATCCGAGCACGATCACGAAATGCAGGATCGTCACGACGATGGCCAGCTTGACCAGACCCGCACCGGCGGCCATGCCGATCGCGGCGCACTCCCAGATCGCTGCCGCCGTCGTGAGCCCATGAACCGCGCCCTGGCGAGTGATGATCAGACCCGCGCCCAGGAAGCCGATGCCCGACACGATCTGGGCGGCGACCCGGGAGGGATCGACTTCCACGAGGCCCGGAACCAGGACATCAGAAAAGCCGTACTTACTGATGATCAGGATCAGCGCCGCGGCGGTGCCGACGATGGTCTGGGTGCGCAGCCCGGCGGCCTTGCCGTGGACCTCACGCTCGAGCCCGATCAGGGCGGTCAGCCCGAATGCGATCAGCAGTTCGACGATCTGGCGGGTGCCCTGTCCGGGGCCGCCGAGTAGGGGCGGATCAGCCAACCAGGTCTGCATGCCGTCACGGTAAGGCGCGCAGCGCCGGTCAGCTAGTGCTCACGGTGATCGAAACGCTGGGCGGGACCCCGCCGTGCTGGAATCGTGACCTTTACGTGCGGGTGTGGCTGAGTGGCTAGGCACCGGCCTGCAAAGCCGTTTACACGGGTTCGAATCCCGTCACTCGCTCCACGTTCTTCGTCAGATTGACCCTGCCGCCGTCGCGGCGCGGGTAACTGCTGCGGCACCGGTTGGCAACAGTTCGGTAACCCCCCGACCGGCACGCCCGCACAGAACTTACACGTCTGTAGTTTTCCCCTCAGACCACACCACAAGGACGGGGGAACCATGTCTCGAACCACCAATCGCATAGCGGCGGTCACCGCTATGGCGACTGCTGGGTGCTTCTGGACGGCTCCTTTGTTCAGCCCACGGGCGATTGCCGATATCGTCCCCGGGGTTCCGTGCGTCAACATCATCCAGCAGGTCGCGTCCAATCCGCCCGACCTCAGCCAGGGCATCCCGGGTGCGGCGTCGTCGATCTTCACCAACAACCCGCCGGTCGCCGGCGGGCCCATCCCCCCCGCGACCGTGCCCGGAACCATCAAGGTTCCGCCGGCCAGCGTCCCCGGAACGCCGGGCACCCATTCGGTCGCCAGCGGCGCGACACCGCCCGCGACGGTTCCCGGCGCGCCGGGAACCTCTGTGGCCCGCAGCGTTCCCACTCCGCCTGCCGCCGTCCCCGGAACCCCGCCCGGTGGGATAGTCGGCGGCACCAGCACCCCGCCTGCCGCGGTGCCGGGCACCCCGCCCGGTGGCACCGTCGGTGGCATCACCACCCCGCCTGCCGCGGTGCCGGGCACCCCGCCCGGTGCAACGGTCGGTGGCATCACCACGCCCCCCGCCGCAGTTCCCGGCACGCCCCCGGGTGGCCTGGTCGGCGGCATTCCGACACCTCCGGGAGGCGTTGTCGCCCCGCCGGCCGGTGTTGGAGTTCCGCCCGCCGGTGTTCCCGGCGCGCCGATCGCTGACGCCGCGGGTCTTCCCGGCGCCGGCGCCGCCGGTGCCCCGATCGCCGACGCATCGGCGGGTCTGGAAGCCGGTGCCCAGATCGGCGCCGCCGGTGGCGGTGCCGGTGCAGGTGGCGGCGCAGGTTCTGCGGGTGCTGCCGGTGCCCCGATCGCCGACGCTGCCGGCGCACTGCCGGCCGGAGCGCCCGGCGCAGCCATCTCCGACGCTTCCGGTGCATTGCCGGCGGCGGCCCCCGGCGCTCCCATTGCCGATGCCGCAGGCGCGCTGCCCGCTCCGCCGGCCGCTGTTCCCGGCGCTCCGCTTCCTGCCGCCGCCGTCGTCCCACCCGGACCTCCGGCGGCCGTCCCCGGCGCTCCGATTCCCGAGGCCGCTGCGGTCCCGCCCGGTCCGCCTGCCGGCGTTCCCGGTGTGCCTGCCGGCGGGGGAGTCGACGTGCCAGGCGGCCCTCCGGCTGCCGTTCCCGGGGTTCCCGCTGCTGACGCTGTTCCCTTCCCCGGGACTCCGCCCGGCGAGGTTCCCGGCGGACTCGTGACCGACACCGCCGCAACGCCTCCGGTGCCCCCCGCCGGCGTTCCGGGAGTTCCCACTGCCGCAGCGGTGGACACCCCGCCTGTTCCCGGGGTCGACACCCCCGGCGCCGAGATCCCCGTGTCGGTCAGCACGCCCGGCGCTCCCGGCGTCGAAACCCCCGCGGTGCCTGCTGCCGCATCGGTGTCGACGCCGCCGGTTCCCCCGGTGGCGAATCCTGGTGCCGCCGTGAATAACTCGGTTTCCACACTGCCGCCGCCGCCGCTGTCCATCCCGGGCGGCTCGGTGGGCGGTGGCATGCTCGAGGTTCCCGGCACTCCGCCGCTGACCTTGCCCGGTGTGCCCAGCGCAGCGTCCATCCCCGGCTTCAGCACGCCGCCGGCCGCCGTTCCCGGCACGCCCGGAGCTGTTGCCGCCGAAGGCGTTCCCGGCGTACCCGCCGTTGTTCCCGGTGCTCCTGCCGCCGCGTCCGTCGAGACCGCAGGCACCCCGCCCGCGATGGTGCCGGGCACCCCCGGCGGCCCGGTTGTCGAGGGCGGCGGAGTTCCGCCCGCTGAGATCCCCGGTACGCCCGGAGCGCCGATCGTCCAAACTGGCGGAACGCCTCCGGCCGCGGTTCCGGGTACGCCTGGTGGCCCGGTTGTCGAGGGCGGCGGAACGCCGCCCGCGGCGGTTCCGGGTACGCCCGGAGCGCCGATCGTCCAAACTGGCGGAACGCCTCCGGCCGCGGTTCCGGGTACGCCTGGTGGTCCGGTTGTCGAGGGTGGCGGGACGCCGCCCGCGGCGGTTCCGGGTACGCCCGGCGGCGGCGAAGGCGGCGGCCTGCCGACCCCGCCCGCGGCGGTCCCCGGCGCACCGGTCGGTGGTGGCGGCGGCGTCCCCGCAGCCGGTGGCGTGCCTGCCGGCGCGATCTCCGACGCGTCCGGCGTGGTGCCCCCCGCGGGTGCCGCCCTGGCCGACAGCTCAGGTCAACTCTCCGACGCCGCACTGCAAGCCGGCGCTGGAGCCGGCGGTGGCGGTGGCGCCGGTGCCGGTGGCGGTGCGGGCGGCGGAGCTGCTGCCGCGGGCGCCGTCGGCGCTCCGATCGCGGACACTGCCGGCGTGGTCAGCCCGGCGGCTGGAGTTCCCGCCGAGGCGATCGCCTCTGCTGCTGCCGGATTGCCGGCACCGCCGGCAGCTCTGCCTGCTGCCGCCGTCGGCGGTGGCGGTGGCGGGGTGCCTGCTCCGCCGACGGCCGTTCCGGGTCTGCCCGGCGGTGGCGGTGGTGCCGGCCTTCCCACACCGCCGGCCGCGGTGCCCGGTGTGCCGGTTGTCGATACCGGTGTGTTCCCGCCGACTCCGCCTGCGGCGGTGCCGGGTGTGCCGGTTGTCGATACCGGTGTGTTCCCGCCGACTCCGCCTGCGGCGGTGCCGGGTGTGCCGGTTGTCGATACCGGTGTGTTCCCGCCGACTCCGCCTGCGGCCGTTCCGGGTACACCGGTCGTCACCACCGGCGGGACGCCGCCCACTCCGCCGACGCGGACTCCGGGCAGCCCCATCGGCAATATCGACGCCTACCCGGCCACCCCGCCGCGCGCCGTCCCCGGCACCCCAGGTGTCAACGCCGCGGCGAGCACGCCGGGTCTGCCGAGCCTGATCCCGGCGGCCCCGATCGCGAATGCGGCGGGATCACTGCCGACGCCGCCGGCCCAGGTTCTTCCCGCTGTGGCACAGGGCGTTGCGACGCTGCTGTCGCCGCCGCAGGTGACGATCCCCGGAATCCCCGGCTTCGGTATTCCGCTCCCGACGACGATCTCGACGCCGCGCGACCTGCTGTGCGTGGGCACCGGATGGTCGGCGACCAAGCCGGGTTCGGAGTCCGGTGCCCCCGCCGGTGCGGTGCTCGGGGCGGACCTGCCGAAGGCGAACCGCTGGTTCAATGACTAGCCGGTGACTCGCGTCGACTTGGTCACCTGGGCGAAGCTGAACTGCCAGCGCTCCACGACACGGTAGCCGAACCGGCTGGGAACCTGATACGCCATGGCACGGCCCAGGCGTGGGCCGGGCGCCAGCGATGCGCCCTGTTCGTGGTCGGGAAGCGTCTTGTCACGCTCGGTGACCGTCCAGATCGCCGGGCAGCCGGGCATCTCGTCCGCCCATCTCCAGACCGCGATATGGCTGTCCCACAATCTGTTTCGTGCAATTGCGGTCGTCCCGCGGCCATAGTCGCGGAGTTTGTCGAACGCGGCGGGCCTGGCGGCGATCAGCGGCCGGATCGGCCCCGGCTTCCACGCCGCCGAATTGTCCATGATCAGGCAGTCGCCCGGCTTCGCGAAGCGGGTGATGACGTCAGCCACCTGGCTGTAGTCCATCCCTTCCTTCGCATACGGACCGCGCTGCGCAAGGTAATTGGGCGTCGCGGTGAATGCGAACAGCAACAGCAGCCCCGCGATCCCGGCGCGCGAGCGTCCGACGCTCACGACGCACAGTCCGAGCAACAGCGCGATCGCGGGTACGGTGAACGACAAGTAGCGCGGGTAGTACACCGGATGGCGCACAACGGAGTACACCAGCAGCGCGGCGGTCGGGATCACGATCCAGGCGATCGCCACAATGACCAGCCGGGCGGTGTGCGGTCCGGCGACGGCGGCGGCCTTGGCGCGGCACAACACGCCCGCGACGATGACCAGTGCGGCCAGAACCGCGAACGCCAGCGAATGATCGAAGTACTGCTCCTGCAAGATCTTTCCGACCGTCGAGAGGCCCAGGGGAGAGATCCAGCCGACTTGGAACAGTTGGGTCTGAGTGAAGTAGAGGAACGGCAGCACTGGCGCGACGGCGGCCAGTGCGGCCATGGCCCACCGGAAGCGGACGTTGCGCGAATCCGACGACACGATGACCAGGACCGCGTGCACGCCGACGATGAGCACCACGAAGACGTTCAACAGCGTGCCCAGCAGGACCAGCGCCGCATAGCCGGCCCACCACCGCCACCGATTGCGTCGAATCGCGCTGACGCAGAGCACGGTCAGCCACACCCCGGCGACCATGCACAGCGCATACGAGCGTGCCTCGATACCCGCCCAGGTGACGCGGGGGAGAAGCGCGAACACCACGCCTGCGGCCACCGCCACCGCCCGCGTGGAGAGCTGGCGTCCCAGCACCACCACCCCGGCTGCGGCAAGTCCGACGGCCAGCGAACTGGACAGCCGCGACCAGAATTCGGTCGCCGGGAAGATAGCGAACCAGCCGTGCATCAGCAGGTAGTAGAGACCGTGGACGGCGTCGATATTGCCCAGCATTCGCCACAATTCGGCAAAACTGCGCGTGGAGGCGGAGATGGTGGCGGCCTCGTCGAACCACAACGACGGCCGGGCAGCTCCCGCGGCACTGACCGCAACCGCGAAGATCGCGACGGCGGCAGCATCGATCTGTCGGGGGTCCGTTGACCGCTCGACGACGCCGGTGACTCGTTCTGGCCGGAAAGTAGTGCTCACGCCGGTTATCTCGTACCCATGTCCGTTGGTGTGCAAAACGGTAGCCTGCAGCGCCGCCGACCGCGCGGCATGCGTCCCGCAGCCTCGTATTCGCCGGCGCAATTGCATATACGGCATTGGTGTGGTGAGGCCGACAAACGTCATTGCGTGCGATCTCGATTTGCAATTCGGGTTGCTGTCGCGAAACTCACGGGACTGACAACGGATGCGTGTGGCCCGGTAAAGTGACTGGTTGCGACGTTGTGTAAATGCCAGCTGGGGTGAATCGCACCCTGGCGTGGTGAAGAGGCGTTACTGTTCCCGATGGCGCTGTCGTCGGAGACTGGAGGGTACGAATGGGCGGTTACAAGACCGTGGTCGTCGGAACAGACGGCTCGGATTCCTCGCTGCGTGCGGTAGATCGGGCGGGCCAGCTCGCTTCCGATCCCGGTTCGAAGGTCATCGTGGCGACCGCCTACTTCCCCGCCTCGGAGGACACCCGGGCAGCCGACCTGTTGAAGGACGAGGGCTACAAGATGGCGGGCAACGCCCCCATCTACGCGATCCTGCGTGAGGCGCGTGACCGGGCCAAGGCCGCCGGCGCAGCCGATGTCGAGGAGCGGGCCGTCGTCGGCGCGCCCGTCGACGCCCTGGTCGAACTGGCCGAAGAGACCAACGCCGACCTTCTTGTCGTCGGCAATGTCGGCCTGAGCACCATCGCCGGCCGCCTCCTGGGTTCGGTGCCCGCCAACGTGGCGCGCCGGTCCAAGAGTGACGTCCTGATCGTGCATACCACGGGCTGAGCTCGCGTCGTCACCAGATCACGGCCGTGAGCGCGCCCCAGGACACCGTTCGCACGCGGCTGTGGCTCGGCGGTGAACTGAAGTCGGAGAACTTTCCGCTCGCGGAGGTCTCCACTCACCTCGACGAGGACGGTGCGCTGGTCTGGGTGGACCTGTGCAATCCCGATCACGACATGTTGTGTCGGCTGGCCGATGAACTGAGTCTCGACCCCCACGCCGTCGAAGATGTCGTCGATCGCAGCGAACGCACCAAGGCCACCCGCTATACGACGCACACCTTCTTGACGGTCTACGCCACTGCGTTGGGTCCCCAGCTGGCCAACGACCTCGAGTCCCGGCTGCTCACCGCGCGGGTCTCCATTTTCGTCCTGCACGGCGGCATCGTGACGGTGCGCCACGAAATCGATCCGCAGCGACCGGTGTTCGACATCGATGAGGTGGTCCGCCGCTGGGATGACAACGCCGACCTGTTGCGGCTCGGCGGCCCGGCGCTGCTGCACGGCCTGCTCGACGTGATCGTCGACGGCCAGTTCGAGACCATTCAGGATCTCGACGACGCCATCGAGGCGCTCGAGGACGGGTTGTTCGACGACCGGGCGGTGACTCGCAAGATTCAGCGCGACACCTACCGGCTGCGCAAGGAACTCGTCGAGCTACGCCGCATCGTGCTGCCGATGCGCGAGGTGATCAACACCATCATGCGGCGCCGCGCTGAGCGCGGCGACACCATCGAGCTCGACAGCTGGTATGCCGACCTCTACGACCACGTCATCCGCGCTGCAGAGTGGACCGAGTCGCTGCGCGACATGATCACCACCGTCTTCGAGACGAACCTGTCCCTGCAGGACGCCCGGCTGAACACGATCATGAAGAAGCTCACCGGGTGGGCAGCCATCATCGCGGTCCCCACGGCGGTCACCGGGTGGTACGGGCAGAACGTGCCCTACCCGGGCTTTCAGAGCACCGCCGGCGTGATCGCCAGCGCGGCGATCATCGTCGTGACCTCGGGCTTGCTGTATCTGGCGTTCCGACGGCGTGGCTGGATCTGAGTTTCAGACTCGCTCTTAGTGACACTCGCGCAAATTCCTGTGCAGCAAATAGGGTGTCGGTACGCTGTGGCCGAACATCGGCGGCCGGGATCGGGGGAATCGTGGTGTCTCGGAGTATGAGGGTTGCGGCGGCGGCGTTCGTCCTCGGTGTGTCGCTGACCGGTCCGCAACTGGCCGTCGCGACGGCCGACGGTTCCGATAGCGATGCGGGTCCGGCGGCGGACTCGGCGAGTGCGGCTGCAGGCGATCACGCCGGCGCCACTGCACGGTCAGGGCGGCCGGCAGCCGGCGGCACTCAGGCGGAGCGGCGCGGGCAGACGCCGGTCCGAGCTGCCGCGGCCCAGCGCGGTCGAGTTGGCGCCAACACGGTGGTGCGCCCACCGGTATCAACGCGACGAATCGCTCAAGCTGCACAAGACGTGAATGCCACTGCAGTGCAGCCGGTTTCGGGGTCTGCAGTCGGCGCCGCGCAGGTGGCTGCCGAGTCCGCGGTGTCGCCGGCCGTCTCCGGTGCGGTTGGCCAGTTCGCCGTTGCGGCTCGGGATCGCGCGGCGGCTTCATCGGTTGGCAACGGTGGTTGCGCCGCATGCTGGGGGTTGGAGGCGCCGTCGATCACCCAGGCGGTCGGCACGGTCGTCAATCACCTGTTCAACTCGGCGTTCACCTTGTTGTCGAGCTTTCCGGGCTCGCCGATCTCCGATCTGGTCGCGGGGGCACTGGTGCTGATCCGGCGCAGTGTCTTCTTCGTCCCCGAGGGCGTCACCGCGACCATGGTCGGCAACTCGCTGAACGTCTCGGTCAACACCGGCAGCGTCGCCTACTTCCGCCAGAACGGCTCCGGGGTGCAGGTGTCCGGTGACCCAGGGTTTTTCGGCGCCCAGACTTTCTACGACACCACCCCGATCGACGTAGTGGTGAGCAACGCCGGCAATGCGGGGTGCGCCGGTGTCGTGATGACCTCGGGAACGGTCAACGGCAATCTCCAGACCACGCAGATCGACGATATTCGTTTCGGTGCCGGTGCGGCGTTCAGTAAGCAGGTCACCGCCACGGTCACCAGCGGTGTGCTGACGTTGCGCGATGCGGTCCGGGGGCTCGGCGGCGTCGAGCTCAACGGACCGGTGGTCCTGGCCGACGACGTCACCATCGATGCGGGTAGCAGCGATGCAACATTCAACGGGACCGTAGACGCGGCCACGGCGGGCAAGCAGGGCCTGACGGTGACTGCGCTGGGCGCCACCAGCTTCGCCGCTGCCGTAGGGGGCCACAGCCCACTGGCGAGTCTGCTCACGCAGGGTATCGCCCCGCTGAACGTTGCGCAGTCGACCGATTCCAAAACCATTCCGCTGCACTATCTTCCGGAATTCAGTGCCACGGGTTCACCGCAGGTGAAGTACGGCATCGATGTGGCGATCGGCGACAACCCCTCGCAGGTCTATGAATTCGACACCGGTGGTGTCGCCTTCTTCGCCGGCTACAACCCGGCGTTCTGGAGCAACGTACCGCTGACGTCGACGCCCATTTCGGAGACCTACTCGTCGGGCAACTACTACAACGGCGTCGTCGCCAACACCCGCATCACCCTCGGTTCGGGATCCCAGACGGTATCTACCGGCCAACCCATCCAGATCGCAGCCGTCCTCAACGGCGGAAACAGCAACACGGCATTCGACTTCACCAACCCGGCGGCCCCGCCCGTCGAAGACCGGTTCTTCGGCGACTTCGGCGCGTCATTCGCCACCCTGCCGGTCCCCGGGGACAGCACTTCGCTCGCCAACCCCTTGTTCCAGCTGCCCGGCAATCTGTCCAGCGGATTCCTGGTTCAGTTGGGTCCCATCGGAATTCAGCCGCAGCTGACGGTCGGCGTCACCGATGAACTGCGCTCTCAGTTCACCTATGCGGTGCCGGTGACGCCACAACCAGGTGGTGGCACCTATCCGGTCTCCGGGTACGACGTGCTGAGCTGGTTCGGCTTCGCGCCGAGCTACACCGCGACGCTGGCCGGCGATGAACAACAGATCGGTGTCACCCCGACGCTGCCCTCGTTGATCGACAGCGGAGCACCGTCCACCGGGGTCCGGCTCAAGGGCCTGGGGGGCAACCCCTTCGATGACAATGGGCAACTGCAGCCGGGCGCCACCTTCACCGCCGTGTTCCCCACCACGGCAGGTCGCGAGCCACTGACATGGTCCTTCCCCGCGGGCAACATCGGATCGGTCAACCTGGTCAATTATGTGCAGGGTCAGGACCTCAACAACATCCAGAACGTCAACACCGGCCTGAATCTGTACAACTCCTTTGACGTGATGTTCGACGTGGCCGAGGGCGTCATCTGGTTGCGGCCCACCGGCGGCCAGGCCACGGTGTCGCTGCAGTCCGTCACGACCACGGGCGCCCAGACATACCGTCAGAACGCCCAACTGAACGGGACCTACACCACCGCCGGCGGTGACTTCTCCGTCGCCGGTGTGACGACCTTGCTCGGCAACGCGGCCGTAAACGCCGGGAACGTCACGTTCTCCGGAACGGTCGATTCCATCAGCGCAGCGCAGACTTTGGCCGTCAACGCCAGTGGCAGCGCCACCTTTGCGCGTCAGGTCGGAAGCCAGATCGCGCTGGGCAGCCTGACCGTCGATGCCGCCGGACCCACCAGCACCACGTCTGTGCAGACCACGGGCAACCAGGTCTACGACGGCGCGGTGTCGCTCAACGGCCTTTACGCGGTCGGGGGCTCGTTCACGGCGCAGGGCGCGACCACCCTGACCGGCCCAGTCAACGTCTCGGGCGGAGATATCACCTTCAACGGCACGATCGACTCGACACCGGGCGCGGGCTACACCCTGACCCTGCTGCCGGGCGACGGCAAGACGGCTTCACTCAATGGCGATGTGGGAGTGAGTAATCCACTCGGCGGCCTCACGATTCAGGCCACGACCAACGGCACGGCGACCGTGCTCGCTCCCAGCTATGTTGCACTGTCCGGCAATCTTGGCGTCTCCGGCACCGTGGGCCTCTACGTCGGCGACGGTGTGACGGCGAAGTTCACCGGCGGCGGGGTGATCGGCCAGTTCACCGACAGCGGCGTCGTCATCGAGGAGTCGACCGACTCCGTCATCAACGGTTTCGCCATCAGCACCAACGGCCGCGACGGAATTCAGATCAACGGAGCCACCAACCCGCAGGTCACCAATAACGTGATCGTGGGCAACGGGACGGCCGGGATCGATCTGGTGGGCACCGACGGGGCGAACGTGTCGGCCAACACGATCCTGAACAACGCCGGTGCCGGGGTGATCGTCGACTCGGGAACCGGCAACGCCATCTTGTCGAACTCGATCTCGGCCAACGGCGGCACAGGCGGTCTGGGCATCAGCCTCACCAACGGTGGTAACCGCAATCAGCCTACGCCGCAGGTCAATTCGGTGAGCTTGGGTATTCTCATGCCGACTCTGGTGGTGGATGCCAACATCGCGTCCCGGCCTGACTACAGCGGCACCTTCACCGTTCAGGTGTTCTACTCTCCGACTGGGGGGACCGCCGCTGTGCAAGGTCAACAGCTGATCTACCAGCAGGCGTCCGTCGCGGCGGGCGACGTGACGTTGCAGTTTGCCTTCCCGGGCACCATCGCCGGCCCCGGCTTCATCACCGTGACCGCTACGCCGGACACCGCCCCGCGGGACACCTCGGAATTCTCCAACGGAGTCGCGCTCCCGACGGCGTGAGCTGGAACTCCGGCTACTCCTCGGGAGTGTCGGCGTCCGTTCCGGTGAACACCTCTTTGGTGCGCTCTACGGCGTGGGTCGCGATGTCGACGGAATCCTGGACGATGGCGCCTACCCCTTCGGTGACGTTGCCGCGCAGCATGTGTGCGGCGTCCTCGACGATGTCGGAGGCCTTCTCCACAGCGTGGGTCGCGATGTCCCTGGCGGCGTCTAGTGCATTCTTCGGATCGAAGCCCATCGAATCCTCCTGGTTGTGGCTGGTGTCGAGACTAGACCCGATCAGTAATCGGTGTTGGAACCCCGATCAAAGTATCCCTGCAGCTGATCGACTCCGAGTTCGACAAGCCTGGTTCGGGTATGGGTGTCTTCGACACCCTCGGCGACGGTGAGCAGCCCGAACTCCCTGGCGATGCCGACGATCGCCTTCACAACCGATTCGTCCTGTGGGTTGCTGAGCAAGCCGCTGACAAAACTGCGGTCGATCTTCAATTTGTGCAGCGCCATCCCGCGAAGATCGGTGAAAGTGCCGAACCCTGTTCCGAAGTCATCCAGGGTCAACCGGCATCCCAACACCCCCATGTCGCTTGAGAAGCGGTTCGCGACGTCCGTCGATGCAAGAGCTGTGGTCTCGGTGATCTCAAAGGACACCCGGGCGGCGGCGTCGCCGGCCTGCCGCAGTTCATCGGTGATCGCGGCGACCGTGGCCCGATCGTTGATCGAGTCGGCCGAGAGGTTCACCGCCACACACTGTCCCGCCCGAGCCAACTCGAGGCCCCGAGCCACCATGAACCTGTCGACGCTCGGCATCATGCCGAAGCGCTGGGCTTGTGGAAGGAAGCCGCCGGGAGTTGTCAGTTCGCCATGGGGTTCCACCAGCCGAACCAGCAATTCCTCCTCCACCACGCGCCCGGTGCGGGCATCGACGATCGGCTGGGCGTAGACGACGAGACGGCCTTCGGTCATCGCACGCGACATGGCCTCCTCGAATTCACGACGTTCCCGCAACTGGCGTTCTACGAGGGTGACGTCGGTGATCAGGATGAGGAAGTTCTCCACGCGGCCGTGTTCGTCGCGAATACAGCTCACCGAGTGATCACCCCAGATCCGATGGCCATCGGCATGGACGTACTGATTGATCATCCGGAACGAGTCGATGCGCCCTTCCTGAATGGCGGTGACGTTCGGCAGGTTCTCCTCCAGGTACTGCGGCCCGGTCACCTCCTGCCAGGACTTCTGTCTCAACGTGTCGGTGTCGTAGCCGAAGAACTGACACAGCGCGTCGTTGACCGACTCGAGGCGACCCTCCGGAGTGAGCAGGCACATGCCGACCGCCGCGTGATCCATCGCGCGGCGCAGGCGTTCATCGGCTTCGGCCTGCCGCCTGCGCTGCACCTGTTCGCGGGCTTCCACTTCGGCGGTGATGTCGGCGATCACGGCGACGTCGTTCTCCACTCGCCCGCTCGCGTCGCGAACACAGCTGACCGACAGATCAACCCAGATCAGATGGCCATCGGCGTGGATGAACTGCTTGGTCGTCCGGAAGGAGTCGACGCGGCCCTCGTGGAGATCGCTGACGTACTTCAGACCTTCCACCACGTCCTCAGGCGGGGTCAGTTCCTGCCAGGTCTTCTGCTTCAACGTCTCGGCGTCGTAACCGAAGAGCCGACACGCCGCATCGTTGACCTCCCGGAGGCGACCCTGCGGGGTGACCAGGCACATGGCGAGGGCGGCGTGATCCATCGCTCGGCGGTAGCGTTCCTCGGCCAGGGTCTGGAGCCGCCGGGCCTCCTCGAGTGCCTGCTCCGCGGCCACCTGGTCATCGACCAGTCGTAGCGCGGCGATAGAACCGTCTTGGCCGCCATCCTGGTCATAGAAGGGCTGGGAATGCGCGTCGACCCAGTGGATGACGCCCTCCACCGAGCGCACCCGGTAGCGCTGCCTGACCACGCCGCCCATCGTGACGGTTCTGACCCGGTCGGCCCAGGCCGCAAGATCTGAGCGGGGAAAGATCTTGTGCACTTCTCGGCCGACCCAGTATTCCGCCGGCGCACCCAACAGACTGTCCACCGACGGTGAGACCCAGACGAACCTGCCGTCTCGGACGTGGACGACCACATCGGTGGAGTTTTCAGCCATGAGGCGGTAGTTGTTCTCAGAGGCGACGAGGCGTTGGGCGGCCTCACACCGCTCGGTGACATCGCGCCAGGTGAGGGCAATGGTGGTTGCCGTCGCTCGGGTGGCTCTGAGGTCGTAGCGGCGGCTGCCGCGAAGGACTTCGTTGTTGTAGGCGAAGTCGTTGAGAACCAGCGGTTCTCCGGTTTCCAAACACCGTATGTAACCGGGGAGCAGTGTTTCCTTGATGCCGGGCATGGTCTCCACCGCGCCGCGACCAAGCAATTCCTCACGTGACAACCCGAGGTAGTCACACGTCGCCTGGTTGAGTTCGCGGTGAAGGAAATCGATGATCTGGCCGGAGGAATCCGTCACCGCTTCCAAGAGCACTTGAGGATCGAGCATCGCGTCCGCGCTGGCCCGAAGCAGGGCCGCGCTAGGCTCTGCGCCGCCGCTGGACTCAGCGGGTTGCGGCCTACGGCCCGCTGAGACCACGCGGAGTTCCGAATGTTCGCCCCCGAAGAACCTGCACAACCAGACCATAGGCGCAACCGGGCAGCCCGCGTCGGGCAACTCGCCACGTCACGGGTGACGCGATCCTGGTTAACACGCAGTGCGTCGAAGCGCCGACTACCAACCGCGGTCGCGCCACTCCTGAAGATGGGGCCGTTCGGCGCCCACCGTGGTGTCGTCGCCGTGGCCCGGGTACACAACCGTGTCGTCGCCGTAGGCGCCGAACAGCCGGCTGGACACATCGTCGATAAGCTGCTCGAAAGCGCCTGGCTCCCAAGTCTTTCCGACACCGCCAGGGAACAGGCAGTCGCCGGTGAACAGCTGGGTTGCGGTGCGTTCGCCGCTCGGCCGCAAGGCGAGCGCGACCGAACCCGGGGTGTGGCCGCGCAGATGCACCACATCGAACGTGAGATCACCGACAGCGATGGTGTCGCCGCCCGCCAGCAAGCGGTCCGGGTGGACCGGCAGCGGCTCGGCGTCGAGCTGGTGCACGGCGGTCGGCGCGCCGGTGGCCTCGGCCACCGCCGCCAGCGCCTGCCAGTGGTCGAAGTGCTGATGGCTGGTGACGATGAGGGCCAGCTTCGGCGCGTGTTCGCCGACCAGCTCGACGAGCAGCTCCGGGTCGTTGGCCGCGTCGATGAGCAGGCTCTCGCCGGTCGCGGAACACGTCACCAGGTAGGCGTTGTTGTCCATGGGGCCCACCGACGTCTTGATGATCGTCGCGCCGGGCAGTGTGCGGCGTGCTGAGGTCCGGGGTTCGACGTGCCCGGTGTAGCTGTCGTCGACGACTGTCATGGTCGCCACGGTACTTGTCGGAGGGGCGACATAGCATGGGGGCGATGTGTCGGGTGCCCAGAAAACCCGCAGGAAGGGGAGCTGGTGGCTGACCGGCTGATTGTCAAGGGCGCGCGCGAGCACAACCTTCAGAGCATTGACCTTGACCTGCCCCGCGACAGCCTGATCGTGTTCACCGGGCTGTCCGGATCCGGCAAGTCGTCGCTGGCGTTCGACACGATTTTCGCCGAGGGCCAGCGCCGCTACGTCGAGTCGCTGAGTGCCTACGCGCGTCAGTTCCTGGGCCAGATGGACAAGCCCGACGTCGACTTCATCGAAGGTCTGTCCCCGGCGGTGTCGATCGACCAGAAGTCCACCAACCGCAACCCGCGCTCGACGGTCGGCACCATCACCGAGGTCTACGACTACCTGCGTCTGCTCTATGCCAGGGCCGGCACCCCACACTGCCCGGTGTGTGGCGAGCGGATCGCCCGGCAGACCCCGCAGCAGATCGTCGACCAGGTGCTGGCCATGCCGGAGGGCACCCGCTTCCAGGTTCTCGCCCCGGTCGTCCGCACCCGCAAGGGCGAATTCGTCGACCTGTTCGACAAGCTCAACACGCAGGGCTACAGCCGGGTCCGGGTCGACGGGGTGGTTCACCCGCTCACCGACCCGCCCAAGCTGAAAAAGCAGGAGAAGCACGACATCGAGGTGGTCATCGACCGGTTGACGGTCAAGGCCAGCGCCAAACAGCGCCTCACCGATTCGGTCGAGACGGCGCTGACTCTGGCCGACGGAATCGTGGTCCTGGAGTTCGTCGACCGTGAGGATGACCACCCGCACCGCGAACAGCGGTTCTCCGAGAAGCTCGCCTGCCCCAACGGGCACGCGCTGGCGGTCGACGATCTCGAACCGCGGTCGTTCTCCTTCAACTCGCCCTACGGCGCCTGCCCGGAATGCAGCGGCCTGGGCATTCGCAAGGAGGTCGACCCGGATCTGGTGGTACCCGATCCGGAGTTGACCCTCGCCGAGGGTGCGGTGGCGCCCTGGTCGATGGGCCACAACGCCGAGTACTTCACCCGCATGCTGTCGGGTCTGGGGGAGGCGCTGGGGTTCGACACCGACACCCCGTGGCGCAAACTTCCGCTCAAGGCGCGCAAGGCGATTCTGGAGGGCTGCGACGAGCAGGTGCACGTGCGCTACAAGAACCGCTATGGGCGCACCCGCTCCTACTACGCGGACTTCGAAGGCGTGATGGCGTTCCTGCAGCGGCGGATGGAACAGACCGAGTCCGAGCAGATGAAGGAGCGCTACGAGGGCTTCATGCGCGACGTGCCCTGCCCGGTCTGCGACGGCACCCGCCTCAAGCCGGAAATCCTGGCGGTGACACTGGCCGCGGGGGAGCATGGGGCGAAGTCGATCGCCGAGGTCTGTGAGCTGTCGATCGCGGATTGCTCGGACTTCCTCAACGAACTCACCCTCGGGACGCGCGAGCAGGCGATCGCGGGCCAGGTACTCAAGGAGGTTCAGTCGAGGCTGGGCTTCCTGCTCGATGTGGGCCTGGAGTACCTGTCCCTGGCCCGCGCCGCTGGCACTCTGTCCGGCGGTGAGGCCCAGCGCATCCGGCTGGCCACCCAGATCGGTTCCGGTCTGGTCGGGGTGCTCTACGTGCTCGATGAGCCGTCGATCGGGTTGCATCAGCGCGACAATCGCCGACTCATCGAAACCCTCACGCGGCTAAGGGATCTCGGTAATACGCTGATCGTCGTCGAACACGACGAGGACACCATCGCGCATGCGGACTGGGTGGTCGACATCGGCCCGGCCGCCGGCGAGCACGGTGGCCGTGTCGTGCACAGCGGCTCGTATCAGGACCTGCTGAAGAACCCCGAGTCGATCACCGGCGCGTATCTGTCCGGCCGGCAGCGGATCGACGTGCCGGCCACTCGCCGGCCTACCGACCGCCGCAGACAGCTGACCGTGGTCGGCGCGCGCGAGCACAACCTGCGCGAGATCGACGTCGCCTTCCCGCTCGGGGTGCTGACCGCGGTGACCGGGGTGTCGGGCTCGGGTAAGTCGACCCTGGTCAACGACATCCTGGCCTCGGTGCTGGCCAACAAGCTCAACGGTGCCCGCCAGGTTCCCGGCCGGCACACCCGGATCAACGGGCTCGAACACGTCGACAAGCTGGTCCGTGTCGACCAGTCTCCAATCGGGCGTACCCCGCGGTCCAATCCGGCCACCTACACCGGGGTTTTCGACAAGATCCGGACGTTGTTCGCCGCCACCACCGAGGCCAAGGTCCGCGGGTATCAGCCCGGCCGGTTCTCGTTCAACGTCAAGGGTGGCCGCTGCGAGGCCTGTTCCGGTGACGGCACCATCAAGATCGAGATGAATTTCCTTCCGGATGTCTACGTCCCGTGCGAGGTGTGCCAGGGGGCCCGGTACAACCGCGAGACCCTCGAGGTGCACTACAAGGGCAAGACGATCTCCGAGGTGCTCGACATGTCCATCGAGGATGCCGCGGAGTTCTTCGAGCCGATCACCAGCATCCACCGCTATCTGCGCACCCTCGTCGACGTCGGGCTAGGGTACGTGCGGCTGGGTCAGCCGGCGCCGACGCTGTCCGGCGGCGAAGCCCAGCGCGTGAAACTCGCCTCCGAGCTGCAGAAGCGTTCCACCGGCCGGACGGTCTACATTCTCGATGAACCCACCACTGGCCTGCACTTCGAGGACATCCGCAAACTGCTCAAGGTCATCAACAGTCTTGTCGACAAAGGCAATTCGGTGATCGTCATCGAACACAACCTCGACGTCATCAAGACCTCGGACTGGCTCATCGATATGGGTCCTGAAGGTGGTGCCGGAGGTGGCACCGTCGTCGCCGAGGGCACGCCCGAAGACGTTGCCGCCGTCCCGGAAAGCTATACCGGCAAGTTCCTCGCCGAGGTACTGGCGACGCCCACACCGAAGCGGACCACCAGGCGGCGGAAGGTCAGCGCCTAGCCGAGAACGCCGGGCGGCTCAGCCGTCGGCCGGCTTGCGCATCGAGGCGCGGATCTCTTCGAGCTTGTCGTGTGCTGCTCGCTGCCGGGCTTCGTACTGCTCGTCGATGCTGCGGCCCTCCGGTGTCTCGGCGTCCAATTCCGCTGAGCCCAGGGCGGTTCCGTACCGAGTTTCGATCTTCTCGCGCACCGAGTCGAACGTCGGCACACCGTCGGTGGTGTAGCCGGTGTCTGCGACAGGCGCAGGGGCAGGCACCGGGGCCGCCGGCGGCGCGGTGGCCGGCTCAGGCTCGGGTTTGGCGTGGCGTGGGATGTAGTCGTCGGCCATAGCAGTCACCGTACCCCCGGCGGGCGGCGTGCCCGCCGGGTTACCGCACGGCGGCTTGCAGCGGCGGTGGACCGGCCGACGCGGCGATCGTCACCGGCCCGGGCGGGCCTGCGGGCGGCCCCGGCAGGGCCCGCGGTGTCACCCCGGGTGTGCCGATCTGGCCAGCCAGCCAGGGCAGCGAAGCGGTGAACACCCGCGCCGCAAACGGCCAGTCGTGCTTGCCCGGTTGGGCCACCACCGCACAGTTGATGCCGTCGGCGCTGCCCAGCCCGCACAGCGTATTGGCCGCGGTGGTCTGGTCACCCGGGTTGGGGTTGGCGTCGCGCCCGCCCAGCCCGGACGCCCCGACGTTGATGGTCTGCGGTGCCGTCGGGGTGTTCGACGGGTTGCCCGAGATCGCGAACCAGGCCGACACTCCTTGGTAGGGGCCATGTTTGGTGATCACCGTGGCCGGGTCGAACGACGCGTACGCCGCAGCGTCACCGCCGAAGAGCCGGTCGATCGTCTGCGTCGTGGTGCCGGAGTTGGGGGCGAAGTCGCCGGCGATGTCGACGAGCGAACTGAACATGTCGGGATGCATGGTGGCCAGGTCGACGGCGCAGGTGCCGCCCATCGACCAGCCGACGATGCCCCAGTGGGCACGGTCCTTGCTGACGCCGAAGTTCGACTCCATATAGGGCACCACGTCTTTGGTGAGGTGGTCGGCGGCGTTGCCGCGGGGGCCATTGACGCATTCGGTGTCGTTGTTGAACGAGCCACCGGAATCGACGAAGACGAACACCGGCGCGTTACCGCGATGGGCGGCCGCGAACTCGTCGATGGTCTTGATGGCATTGCCCGCCCGCATCCAGTCGGCGGGTGTGTTGAACTCGCCGCCGATCATCATCACGGTGGGCAGCGCCGGCGGCGGGTCGGTCGCGAAGTAGGCAGGCGGCAGGTAGACCCACTCGTTGCGGTGCTTGAAGTGCGACGCATCGGCGGGAATGCTGACCGACACGACCGTACCGGTGGCCGGGATGGCGTGGTGAGCCACCATCGCCGTCACGGTGGCGCGGTCGGTCTGATCGGGCAGTGGTCCCGCGGTCAGCTGATTCCAGGCGGTCTGCACGGTGGGGAAATACCCGACCCACAGGTTGAGCATCAGCGCGGTGCACAACACGCAGAGCGGGATCGCCAGCACCGACATGCTGCGCCGCCACCAGCGCGCACCGCGCCAGCCCACGACCGCCACCGTAAGGGCCAGACCGGTCACCCCGATCCACACCCACAACTGCCGGGGAGCGGGATCGCCGGACAGTCCGTTGTCGGCGATGTTCCAGTACGTGTATCCGGCGAGCAGGGCGCCCACCGCTGCGGCGACGGGCAGCCACAGCAGGCGCCAGCGCCGGGATCGCCAGCCCACCGCGAGGATCAGCACGACGCCGGCGACGATCTGGGCGGCCAACGGCACCCAGCCGTGCATCAACGAAATGCGTTGGTGGAACGGACTCGCCGGGTCCGCAAGGAGCGTGTCGGCGACCATCGTCGTCGAAGGTGTCACCGCTCTATGGTGACCAAGCTTCCTTGAAGGTCGCTGTGAGGAAGCGGTGAGCGAGCGTCAATTTCGGTCGGTCAGCGCGGCTTGGCCAGCGGGAAGGGCAGCGTCTCGCGGATGCTTCGGCCGGTGATCAGCATGACGACACGATCGACGCCCATACCCATTCCGCCGGTCGGGGGCATGGCGTACTCCATCGCCTGCAGGAAGTCCTCGTCGAGCTCCATCGCCTCCGGATCGCCGTCAGCGGCCAGGAGCGACTGCTCCTGCAGCCGGCGGCGCTGCTCCACCGGGTCGGTGAGTTCGCTGTAGGCGGTGCCCAGCTCGACACCCCAGGCCACCAGATCCCACCGCTCGGCGACACCTGGCGTGTGGCGATGCGGCCGGGTCAGCGGTGACACCGATGTCGGGAAGTCGGTGTAGAAGGTGGGCGCTTCGGTGCGTTCCTCGACCAGCCGCTCGTAGAGTTCCAGAACCACCGCGCCCGCATCCCAATGCGTCAGGTACGGCACCTGGGCCGCGTCGCACAGGCGGCGCAGGACCGGCAGTTCGGTCTGGGCGTCGATCTGTTCGCCAAGGGCTTCGGACACGGCGCCGTGCACGGTCTTGACCTGCCAGGTCCCGGAGATGTCGACGGGTTGGAGCTTTCCGTCGTCGCCTGCAGGGCCTTCGGTGGGCCGCATCACCACGGCTGATCCGTTGGCGGCGATCGCCGCGTTCTGGATCAGCTCGCGGCAACCATCGATCCACACCAGATAGTCGGCGTGCGCCTGATAGGCCTCCAGGAGGGTGAATTCCGGGTTGTGGCTGAAGTCGACGCCTTCGTTGCGGAACGCCCGGCCCAGTTCGAAGACCCGCTCCACACCGCCGACGCAGAGCCGCTTGAGGTAGAGCTCAGGGGCGATGCGCAGATACAGGTCGAGATCGTAGGCGTTGATGTGGGTGACGAATGGCCTGGCGTTGGCCCCGCCGTGGATCTGCTGCAGGATCGGCGTCTCGACCTCCAGAAAACCCTTGGCGAACAAGGTTTCCCGGATCGAGTGCAGTACGTTGCTGCGGGCCCTGATCAGATCGCGCGCTTCCGGGTTGATCGCGAGGTCGACGTACCGGGCGCGCACCCTGGCCTCGGGGTCCTGCAAGCCCTTGCGTTTGTCGGGCAAGGGCCGCAAGCACTTTCCGATCAGCCGCCACTGCTGCACGATCAGCGAACGGGTGCCGTTCTTGCTGTACCCCATGTGGCCGCCGGCCTCGACAAGGTCGCCGAGATCGACGCCGGCGAAATCCTCGGCAGCGCCGTCGAGCGTCGACTTGTCCAGCAGGAGTTGCACATCACCCGACCAGTCCCGTAGCACGGCGAACACCACGCCGCCGTAGTCGCGGGTGCGCAGAATGCGCCCGGCGATGGTCAGGGTGACATCGTCGGCTTCGGCGACCGCCTGAGCCACCGTGTGGCTCGGGGGAGTGCCGACCGGGTAGGCATCGATGCCACTGTCCTGCAACGCCTTCAGCTTGGCCATCCGGACCCGGACCTGATCGGGCAGCCGGGGTGTGGTGTCTGCGGTGCCCTCGGTCAGTGGCCTGTCGACGTCGGGTGCGCTGCCGTCGGCGTGCAACCTGCCGCTGGCGGCCAGGTCGTGCGGGACCGCCGAGTAGTGGCCGGTGTGCTGTTTGGCGCGCCGGGAGAACGGCAGGACCAGGAAGCCCTCGGCGATCACCGAGGCCACCCCGACCCGGGGAACCAACCGGGCGTCCTCGTAGCAGGCGTAGCGCGGAACCCACTCCGGCAGGTACTTCATGTTCGAGCGGTACAGGGTCTCCAGCTGCCACCACTTGGAGAAGAACACCAGCAGCGCCCGCCACAGCCGCGCCACCGGGCCGGCACCCAGTTGGGCGCCCTGCTCGAACGCCGAACGGAACATCGCGAAGTTCAGCGACACCCGGCTCACACCGATGTCTTCGGCGTTCTGCATCAGGTCGCTGACCATCAGTTCGATGGTGCCGTTGGGGGACTGTGGTGACCGGCGCATCAGGTCCAGTGACAGCCCGTTGTTGCCCCACGGAACCAGCGACAGCATCGCCACCACTTCGCCTGTCCCCGAGTCGCTTGGCTCCTGCCCGCCGGATCCATCAGCCGCGACGGCCTCGACCAGCAGGCAGTCGCCGTCGGCGGTGTCACCGAGGCGGCCCAGCGCCATCGAGAAGCCTCGTTCGGTCTCGGTGTCGCGCCAGGTGTCGGCGCGCTTGATCACCGCGGCCATCTCCTCGGCGGAGAAGTCGCGATGCCTGCGCAACCGCACGGTCAGCCCGGCCCGGCGGGCCCGGGTGACGGCCTGGCGCACCGCACGCATGTCCGAGCCGGACAGGTGGAACTTGTCCGGGTAGAGGATGGCCTCGTCGCCCAGCTGCAGGGCGTTGAGCCCGGCCTCGCGAAAGGCTTGTGCCCCGGTGGAACTCGCGCCCATCACGCCCGGCGCCCAGCCGTAGTCCTGGCACAGCCCGAGCCACGCGGCGATGGCCTGCTGCCACGCGCGCGGGTCACCGATCGGGTCGGCGCTGGCCAGGCACACCCCAACCTCGACGCGGTAGGTGATCGCCGCCCGGCCGCTGGGGGCGAACACCACCGACTTGTCCCTGCGGGTGGCGAAGTAGCTCAGGGAGTCGTTCTTGCCGTAGACCTCCAGCAGGCCCCGGATCGCCGATTCGTCCTCACCGGTGAGTGCGTTCTCGGCCCGCTGGGACTGGAACAGCACGATGGCCGCCACCATCAGGGCCAGCGCCCCGAACAAGCCGAGCAGCGCGTTGACGAAGACGTGGGGATGCCCGGTGAAGGCGTCGGCACCGGCGCCGGCGAACGCGCCGACGCGGTTGAGGGCGTACCAGAATCGGTCTTCGCGGGCCAGGGTGCCCGGGAAGAATTCGAGCAAGCCCCATCCGATGAAGGTGCCGATCGCCATGCCGGCGACCAGGGTGGCCGCCGCCTTGAGCAACGCGCCGCGGCGGACTCTGGCCCAGAACTCCCGGTAGGCCAGCAGCAGGAAGCCGATCGACGCGACGTGGAAGACCACGCCGATGACCTCGCCGACGTCGACGGCCGCCGTCTCCTTGCCGGTGAGCAGGTCGACGACGTTCCACACCGCCGCCGCCGCCATGTAAAACACGAGGATCCACCAGGCGATGCGCTTGCGGGCGGCGAGTGCGGCGGCAAGCAATCCCAGCACGAACGCCCACGCGAAGCTGGTGTCCGGGAAGTTGAAGATGTAGTCGTTGATGAACTCGCGCGGCACTTTGATGATGTGCCGTAGTAGCGGCGAGACACTCGACAGCAGCGACAACGTCGCGATGATGCCGATGAGCCATCCGGCTGCGGCGGGCACCCAGTGGAAGCGTGCGGTTGGCCGACTCGTGGTGACGGTCATAGGCCGCGAGGATATGCGGTTGTCCTGCGAAATGCCTGCACCGCTACCAGACCGGGCCGGTGTACTTCTCGCCAGGACCGCTGCCCGGTTCCTCGGGGGCGGCGCTGGCTTCCCGGAAGGCGAGCTGCAGAGTCTTCAGCCCGTCGCGCACCGGACCCGCATGCGGGCCCAGGTACTCCGCCGAGGCGGTGACCAGACCCGCGAGGGCGGTAATGAGCCGGCGCGCTTCGTCGAGGTCGCGGTGGTCGCTGGCATCCGGGTCGGAGTCGGCGAGACCGAGTTTCTCGGCGGCTGCGCTCATCAGCATGACCGCGGCCCGGGTGATGACCTCCACGGCCGGGATGTCAGCCAGGTCGCGGATGCTAGGGGAATCCGTCATGCCTGTTAGACTGGCATGCACGACCGTCCCGGCGTACGCCAGGGACAGCAAGTGGAGTCCCACTCCCACCGCCGGCCGCGGACATGTCCGAAGGCCACGCGGTCCGGTCACAGATACCGAAGGGTATCTGTTCTGCGGGTTCGCAGACGGCGTAGAGCCGTGATCGGTCGGCATTGGGCCCTGCTATATGCAGGGCTTTTCTGTTCGATGGAACAGAGTGCTGGTGGCGTGGTATCCCCACGGCTGATCCCGCTGTGTCACGTCGCGGGTGGTCAGCCCAGAAACGCTAACCAGGGAGGCCCCATCAGCACTGAGACACGCGTCAACGAGCGCATCCGCGTTCCCGAAGTCCGCTTGATCGGACCGGGTGGCGAGCAGGTAGGCATCGTGCGCATCGAAGACGCCCTCCGCGTCGCCGCGGATGCCGATCTCGACCTTGTGGAAGTGGCCCCAGATGCCAGACCTCCGGTCTGCAAGATCATGGACTACGGCAAGTACAAGTACGAGACGGCACTCAAGGAGCGCGAGTCTCGCAAGAACCAGCAGCAGACCGTCGTCAAGGAACAGAAGCTTCGCCCCAAGATCGACCCGCATGACTACGCGACCAAGCGGGGTCACGTCATCCGCTTCCTGGAAGCCGGGTCCAAGGTCAAGGTGACGATCATGTTCCGTGGCCGCGAACAGTCCCGGCCCGAACTTGGGTACCGGCTCCTGCAGCGGCTGGCCGCAGACGTAGCCGACCACGGTTTCGTCGAGACATCGGCCAAGCAGGACGGTCGCAACATGACGATGGTGCTGGCACCGCATCGCGGCGCGAAGACTCGTGCCAAGGCGGCGCAACAGACGATCGGAGCGCCGGCGGCAGAGCCCGCCCCAGAGCCTGACGCTCCCACCGAAAACTGACAACGACCAGAACTGAGGACACATGCCTAAGGCCAAGACTCACAGCGGGGCCAGCAAGCGCTTCCGCAAGACCGGCACCGGCAAGATCGTTCGGCAGAAGGCGAACCGTCGCCACCTGCTCGAGCACAAGCCGAGCAAGCGGACCCGCCGGCTCGACGGTCGCACCGTCGTGGCGGCCAACGACACCAAGCGTGTCAACGCGATGCTGAACGGCTGAGCGCCGTAACCCCCTTTTGACCGAACGAGAATAGGAACACCCCCATGGCACGCGTGAAGCGCGCACTCAACGCCCAGAAGAAGCGGCGCACAGTACTCAAGGCGTCGAAGGGCTACCGCGGGCAGCGTTCGCGGCTCTACCGCAAGGCCAAAGAGCAGCAGCTGCATTCGTTGACCTACGCCTACCGGGACCGCCGTGCCCGCAAGGGCGAGTTCCGCAAGTTGTGGATCTCCCGGATCAACGCTGCCGCCCGCGCCAACGACATCACCTACAACCGGCTCATCCAGGGCTTGAAGGCCGCCGGTGTCGAGGTCGACCGCAAGAACCTCGCCGAGATCGCCGTCAGCGATCCGGCTGCGTTCACCGCGCTGGTCGAGGTCGCCAAGGCCGCCCTTCCGGAGGACGTCAACGTTCCTTCCGGCGAAGCCGCCTGACATACCCCTGTCAGCGGCACTGACTGAACGATCCGCCCGGGTGGTGGCTGCAGTAAAACTGCAGCGCCACACCGGGCGTCGTCGTGCTGGGCAGTTTCTGGCCGAAGGACCCAATCTGGTCGAGGCCGCGGCGCGCAGCGGGCTGGTGCTCGAGGTGTTCGCCACCGAGGCCGCCGCGCAGCGTCACGCCGGGCTATTGACCGGCCTCGCCGTCCACGAGGTGACCGAGCGAGCCGCGAAAGCGTTATCGGAGACCGTGACTCCCTCGGGACTGGTTGCCGTGTGCCGGCTTCCGGAGACCGATCTCGGCGATGTGCTGACGAAGAAGCCGGGGCTGCTGGTCGTCGCCGTCGAGATATCCGAGCCGGGCAACGCGGGCACGCTGATCCGGCTGGCCGATGCCATGGGCGCGGCGGCGGTGATCGTCGCCGGGCACAGCGTCGACCCGTACAACGGCAAGTGTCTGCGGTCCTCTGCGGGCAGCATCTTCACCATTCCGGTGGTGGTCGAACCCGCCGTCGATGCGGCGTTGTCGCGGTTGCGGTCGGTGGGCCTGCAGGTGCTGGCGACGACGCTCGACGGTGAGCTGAGTCTGGACGACGCCGATCCCGTGCTGGCCGCACCGACTGCCTGGGTGCTCGGCCCGGAGGCGCACGGCCTGTCCGCGGAGATCGCCGCCATGGCCGATCATCGAGTGAACATCCCCATGGTGGGTGGTGCCGAGAGCCTCAATGTGGCTGCTGCTGCGGCGATTTGCCTCTACCAGAGCGCCCGAGCCCAGCGTGCGCAGAGCTCAGGACGCATCGGCTAGGTCATAGACCGTCATCGCCGCGGTGTAGTGCATGATCGCTGTCGGGTCGTCCACATCCCGACCGCACAGCTTTTCGACCCGGCGCAGCCGCTGGGCCACGGTGTTGGGGTGGATCATCAGGGCGGCGGCAGTGGCAGCCCGGTCTCGGCGGCACGCGATGTAGGCACGTAGCGTCGCGACGAGTTCAGTGTGGTGGTCGGTGTCGTAGTCCACGATTGGACCCAGCGTGCGTAACGCGAACTCCCGCAATGTGGCCGGGTCGTCGATCTGCAGCAGCAGCCCGAGGATCCCTAGATCAGCCACTGTGACAACGGTGTCGGTGCGCCCCGAACGCAGCGCGATCTCCAGCGCGCCCTTGGCGATGCGGTAGGACTCCCGGTAGGTCGCGCAGGGCTCGGACACCGCCAGGGCCACTGCCACGCCAGGGACGGCGAGCTGCAGAGTGTGCAGCACCGTCGCCGGCACCGGGACGCCACCGGCCGGATCGGCCGGCGGCCAGAGCACAACGATGTGGCCCGCATGCATGGCGACCAACGGCCGGGGGTGGTAGTCAGCTGCAAACCTGGCGACGTGGGACAGCGCCCGCTCGTACAGCATGGGCTCAGACTGTCCACCCGGTGTGGTCAGCGCTGCGACCACCGCCGTGTGCGGCAGGGTGAGGTCGTGGCCCAGTCGTCCGGCGCGCATCAGCAGGGCCTCCGGCGGTGCTGTCCGGCTGGCCAGCAGATCGGCGAGCAACTCCCCGCGCAACCGGTGTTCGACCTCGTCCGCCGTGCGCGCTCGGAGCAACTCCAGTGCCACCATCAGGGACCCGTGTTCGACCGCGCGTGAGTCGATGGCGCCGACGGGGGAGTCGTTGCCAGGGAACCAGATTCGCGCCACGGTCTCGGTACCCAGCTGAACGGCGCTGACGTACCAGCGTCCCGTGGTGTCATCGTCTCCGACGGCCACCGGTGTTGAACCGGCGTCGTCGTCACCCACGGCCGCTGCCCGCCAGGCGGCGTCGGGAAAGTGCGCGTGGGCGCCGGCGAGCACGACGTGGCGGGCGTCGTCGATGAGCACCGGCCTGCCGAGCAGCTCGCGAAGTGTCGCGGCGATGCCGTCCAGGCCGCCGGATCGCAGCGTCACACCGAGCAACCGTTCGTGGATTTGTTCGGAGCGCCGCAACATGTCGCGCTGTTCGAGCAGTGAGACGTTGAGCGCGCGTAATTCCTCGAGCCGCCTGGCCGAGGTCACGGCGATGGCGGCGTGGTTGGCCAGCAACATCATTCGCTGCACGGCGTGCTGGGTGAAGGTGTGAACCGGGGCGTAGTAGCCGTTGAGTGTCCCCAGCACCTCGTCGCGGGCGATGAGGGGGACCGAGATGACGGCACGGTAGCCCTGTTCGCGGGCGATCTCGGCCCACAGTCCGAATTCCGGCTCCGCTGTCACATCGCGGATCGCCACTGCGGTGCCGGTATGGAACGCACGACTCGACGGCGAGGCGCTGTCCAGCTGGATCAGCCGGTCGGAGTTGACCCGTTGCACGTAGTCGTCGGACAACCCGCTCCACCCGGCGATGCGCAGCCGCTGGTGTGTCGGGTCGGGCACCAGCACGCCACAGAAGTCGAATCCGAGCAGCTTCCTGGCTGTGTCGGCGACCAGGGTGAGCACCTGTCCGAGGTCTTTGTCGGTCGCTGCGGCGGCGCTCAGAACGCCAAGAGCATCCAGCCAGGTCAGCAACTCCACGCCAGGCCGCTGAGCTTCCCGTGCATCGACCATGCCTGTCAGTCTGCCTCATGTGGTGTTCGCAGACACACTGAAATCTCCAAAGTATGTCTTGGCAGACATTGATGACCATCCCCGGTGTGACCACACTCATATCAAGTGCAAACCCGGTCGACCGAACACCGACCACCCGATCCGACCCCCGATGCGAGGACCTCATGAGCTCTGCCAGCGCCCCGACCGCGCCCGGACTGCCCGCCCGCGCGGCCGACATTCCGGCGGTTCGCGACATCGTGAACCCGTCGACCGGTGAGGTCATCGCCGCGGTCGCCGAAGCCTGCTCGGGCGACGTGGATCTGGCGGTCACCCGGGCCCGCGCCGCCTTCGAGGCCGGACCCTGGCCGGAGATGACGCGTAGCCAGCGCGGAAAGTTGTTGCTGCGCATAGCCGATGCCATCGAGGCGGCTGGTGAGAAGCTGTACACGCTGGAGGCGAAGAACAACGGGCGTCCGATCACCGAGACCAGGGCGCAGCTGTCCCGCGTGCCGGAATGGTTCCGCTACAACGCCGGCCTACTGGCAGCGCAGCGATGCGCTGTGCTGCCAGGCGATGGACCGTATCTGACCTACCAGCAGCGGCTTCCGTTGGGCGTGTGCGGAATCATCACCCCGTTCAACCATCCGATGCTGATCCTGGCCCGCAGCCTGTCGGCGGCGTTGGCCAACGGCAACACCGTCGTAGTGAAACCGTCCGAGCTGACGCCGCTCACCACGCTGGCGCTCGCTGAGATCCTCGCCGAGGCAGGACTTCCCGACGGCGTGTTCACCGTCGTCACCGGCGGCCGACCCGCGGGCGAACGGCTGACCACACACCCCGACATCGCGAAGATCACGCTAACCGGCGGCACGGAAGCCGGTCGTGCCGCTGCGGTCGCGACGGCCGCACGCTTCGCCCGCGTCACCGCGGAACTGGGCGGCAAGACCCCGATAGTGGTCTTCGACGATGTGGATCCCGTCGCCGCTGCGGAGGGTGCGGCCTTCGCCGCCTTCGTCGCTGCCGGCCAATCCTGCGTTGCCGGTTCTCGGTTCCTCGTCCATCGCAGGATCTACGACCAATTCGTCGAGGCCCTCGCCGCCCGGGCCCGCACGATCCGGCTGGGAGATCCCAGCTTGCCCGGCACACAGATGGGACCGCTGATCAGCGCCACCCAGCGCGACAAGGTCCGCGCTCTGATCGATTCCGGACTGGCCGAAGGCGCCCGGTTGGCCGCGGGTGGCGGTATCCCTGACCTCCCACTGCCTCTGCAGGCAGGGTTCTTTCTGCAGCCGACGGTGCTCTCCGACGCCACCATGGACATGGCGGTAGCGACGACGGAGATCTTCGGACCCGTCGCCGTCGTAATCCCATTCGACGACGAAGCCGACGCTGTGCGGATGGCCAACGACAACCGCTACGGGCTGGGCGCCGGAGTGTGGACGACGGACGTCGCCCGGGCGCACCGGGTGGCTGAGCGCATCGTCGCCGGGATGGTGTGGGTGAACGACCACCACCGGCTGGAGCCTTCACTGCCGTGGGGCGGGGTCAAGGAATCCGGAATGGGTAAGGACGCCGGAACCGAATCGTTCGACGACTTCTCCTGGGTCAAGACCATCGTCGTGCGCACCGCCACCGAGCCGGTCGACTGGTACGGCGACCACCAGACCGAGCGCCTGAACTGACCAGGCATGACCAAACCACAACGCAGTGAGGGGAATTCGATGGCAAGCACGACCGCGCAACCGCCCGGGACGGGCGCCGGCTGGCACCGGGAGATCACCCGAACACAATGGCTGGTGCTGGCTGGCACCACGCTGGGGTGGGGGCTCGACGGCTTCGCCGGCAGCCTGTACGTCCTGGTCCTCGGTCCCGCCATGACCGAACTGTTGCCGCACAGCGGAATCGACGCCACCCGCGCGACGATCGGGATGTACGGCGGTCTGACGATGGCCCTGTTCCTGGCCGGGTGGGCGACCGGCGGCATCCTCTTCGGCATCCTCGCCGACTATTTCGGCCGTACCCGGGTGCTCTCGGCGGGCATCCTCACCTATGCAGTGTTCAGTGCCGCGGCGGCGTTCGCCGACAACTGGTGGCAGCTCGGGATCCTGCGGTTCATCGCGGGTCTCGGGTCGGGTGTCGAAGCCCCGGTCGGAGCGGCATTGATTGCCGAGACGTGGCGAAACCGGTTCCGGGCCCGAGCCGGTGGGGTGATGATGTCGGGCTACGCCGCCGGGTTCTTCGCCGCTGCCGGCGCCTACGCACTGATAGGCAGCCAGGGGTGGCGGGCCATGATGATGTTGGCCGGTCTTCCCGCGCTGGTGGTCTGGTTCATCCGGCGGTTCGTGCCAGAACCACCCGAGATCAGCGCCCACCTCGACTCACGGCGCCGGCGAAAGGCCGAGGGCGCCAGCACAGTCCACGACCGATTCGTCTTGTGGCGGTTGTTCGCCCCGCCGCTGCGTCGGCCGATGCTGGTCTGCACCGCACTGGCCACCGGCGCGCTGATCGCCTTCTGGAGTGTGTCCACCTGGTACCCGCAGATCATTCGGCAGCTGACTGCGGCGGCGAATCTGCCGGCGGCCCTGGCCGATCACCGGGTCGCCGTCGCGGCCATGCTGTTCAACGCCGGTGGCATCGTCGGCTACGCCTCCTGGGGATTCATCGCCGACCGCATCGGCCGCCGAAAGACCTTTCTGATGAGTTTCCTGGTCTCGGCAGTGGGCATCGTGTGGACGTTCCCGTTCGACCGCGGCTATCTCGAATTCCTGATGGCCATGCCGGTGCTGGGATTCGGGCTCTTCGGCGCGCTCTCCGGCACGTTCATCTACGCCCCGGAACTCTTCCCGCCCAGCGTGCGGGCGACCGCTCTCGCGGTGTGCAACAGCGTCGGCCGCTACGTCACCGCCCTGGGACCGTTGAGCGCCGGTGTCATCGCCACGACATGGTTCGGCGGCAACCTGGGCCAAGCCACCGCCTGGGTGTCGGCGCTGGGTCTGGTCGCCGTTGTCGGCCTGGCATTCGCGGCCGAGACCCGAGGCGCACCCATGCCCGCCGATCCCGTCATCGAGCCCACCGTCCACCGCGCTGAGAAGAGCCACTCATGACCGAATACGCCAGCGCGAGGGCCGTCGTCATCGGCGGATCCATCGGTGGCTTGACCGCCGCCCTGCTGTTGCGGGATCTGGGATTCGGGGTCGATATGTACGAGCGCACGCCGACAGCCTTGGACGGTCGCGGAAGCGGCATCGTGTTGCAACCGGATACGGTGCGCTGGTTCGCCGAGCGCAGCAACCAGGACCTCGCCGACCTGCAGACCCGAACCTCCTATGTGCAGTACCTGCAGCGCGACGGCGGCGTGGTGCACCGCGAGGAGGCCACGTGGACCTACACCTCGTGGGGGACCTTCTACCGCGCGCTGCTCGCCGACTTCGGTACCGAGCACTACCACTACGGCGAGTACGCCTGCGGATTCAGCCAGGATGATGACCGGGCGACCGTGCGGTTCGTCAGCGGCGACAGTGTCACAGCTGATCTGGTGGTGTTCGCCGACGGGATCACCTCGACGGCGCGGCAGCGTTTCGACCCCGACGCCACGTTGAGCTACTCGGGCTACATCGGATGGCGCGGGACTGTCGCACGTTCGGCACTGAGTGCCGGCACCCGTGAGGCGCTCGACGACGCAATCACCTACGACGTCGTTCCGCAGTCGCACATCACCATGTACCCCATACCCGGTGAAGACGGTCTGGACGTCGAACACCGCCTGATGAACTATGTCTGGTACCGCAACGTGCCCGCTGGCCCGGACCTGTCCGAGATGCTGATCGACAAGCGCGGTTTCCAGGGCTCGGTATCGGTGCACCCAGGACAGGTGCAGGACCGCTACATCGCCGAGATGCGCACTGCAGCAGCGGAATTGTTCGCACCCGCTGTCGCAGAGGTTGTCATCGCCACCGAGACGCCCTATCTGCAGGTGCTCTCCGATGTCCGGTCGGGCCGAATGGCGCAGGGGCGGGTGGCGCTCATCGGCGACGCCGCGTGTGCATCTCGCCCACATGCCGCAGCCGGAACCGCCAAAGCGGCCGCCGATGCCTGGGCCCTGGCCGCCGCTCTCGGTGAGGCCGGTGGCGACATCGCGTCGGCGCTCACCAAGTGGGAGCCCGCGCAGCTTCAGCTCAGCGACGCGCTGCTGCGCCGGGTGGTGCAGATGGGGGAGCGCTCACAGTTCCACAACACCTGGGTTCCGGGTGACCCGGACCTGCGTTTCGGGCTCTACGGTCCCGGGCACTGACTAACCTGAGAGGAAAATCGATGTCTGACAACAACTTCCTGGCCGATCTGCCGCTGGCGGGCGAACTGGTGGCCACCGACTTCGAGACCTGGCCCGACTGGCTGCGCACGGAGTTCACCGACCATGCCTACGACGGTCATGTCGGCTCAAGGCTGCTCAGCGAGAACGACCGGGTCCGGGTCTGGGAGATCCGTCTGGCCCCAGGCGAGCGATGGCATGCCCACCGGCATGTGCTCGACTATTTCTGGACCGCCGTCAAGTCTGGGCGCAGCCGCCAGCACACGCATGACGGCACTGTGCGTGAAGTCTCCTACGATGCCGGCGAGACGCGGCACTTTCGCTTCGGCCCCGGCGAGTTCCTTTTGCACGACATCGAGAACATCGGCGACGATGATCTGGTGTTCACCACTGTGGAACATCTCGACAGCGCCAACCCAGCCCTCGAGCTAGACCGCTCGGCGCGCGATGAGCCCGGTGCCCGATGATCCGCACTCCGCTGGCCGACGGCGTCGTCGATGTCCATGCCCATTGGCTGCCGCGGGAATTGTTCGGGCTCCCGCCGGGGGCGCCGTACGCGGCGATGCACGACCGCGCCGGTCAGCTGTACCTCGGTGACCTGCCGCTATCCATCGCCACCGACGCGATGAGCGACCACACCGCGGCGCTGGCGGACATGGATCGCACCGGCGTCGGGGTGCGTGTCCTGTCGCCGCCACCGTTCGCCTTCCCCGTCGTCGACGCTCCTGGCGCGGCTGGATACGCCGATCATTTCAACGCCGCGCTCGGCGACGTCGTCGTCCGCTCCGGTGGGCGACTGGCCGGTCTGGGCATGGTGGCACTCGGCGATGCGGGAGAGGTGACCCGTCAACTCGAGGCGATGGTGCGTGCCGAGGGCATCGCCGGAGTGGCGATTCCGCCCTTGGTCGACGGGAGGTCGGTGGACAGCGCACCGCTCCGGCACGTGCTTGCCGAGGCGGCCCGGCTGGGCCTGGCGGTTCTGGTCCACCCGATGCAGCTGCCGCGCCCGGAATGGTCGAGTTACTACCTGAACAATCTGATTGGCAACCCGGTGGAATCGGCGACCGCCGTGGCCACGCTGCTGCTCAGCGGGCTGA
Organism: Mycobacterium sp. NBC_00419; assembly: GCF_036023875.1. Lineage (NCBI taxonomy): Bacteria > Bacillati > Actinomycetota > Actinomycetes > Mycobacteriales > Mycobacteriaceae > Mycobacterium > Mycobacterium sp. NBC_00419. The sequence goes on along the minus strand of NZ_CP107931.1, from coordinate 398,259 downwards.
TCGACGAACTACCCGGTCTGCGAATCTGTTTCGTGCACGGCGGTGGGTGCGCGCCGGGATTGCTCGGCCGCTGGAACCACGCATGGTCGACGCGTTCGGACGTCAGCGCGCGCGCCGCCCGACCGCCGGTGGAGTCGTTCCGCGATCTCTATTTCGACACGGTGACTCACGGCGACGAACAGCTCGCGCTGCTTGGCCGGCTGGCCGGTGCCGACAAGATCCTCTGCGGCAGCGACTATCCCTTCGACATGGCCGAGGCGGAGCCGGCCCGGTTCGCCACCGAGCACGGGCCCGGAGCCGACTCACTGGGCCGCGCCGCACGCGCTTTCCTGGGCCTGGACGCCGAGTGGAGCGACCGGCGGGTCGCGTCATGAGCACGCTCTTCAGTCCATTGACGGTGCGCGAGGTGACGTTTGCGCATCGGGCCTGGATGTCGCCGATGATGCAGTTCTCTGCCGTTCCCGAGGGCCCGGACATGGGTTCGCCCACCGACTGGCATCTGCAGCACCTGGGGTCGCGGGCCGTCGGCGGGGCGGCCCTGGTGATGGTCGAAGCGACCGCCGTCGACCCGGTCGGCCGCAGCAGCATCTATGACACGGGCCTGTGGAATGACACGCAGGCCGAGAACTTCCGGCGTATCACCGGTTTCATCTCCGAGCAGGGCGCGGTGCCGGGCGTCCAGCTGGTGCACGCCGGCCGCAAGGCGTCGACGGGACGCCCGTGGCCCGACGAAGCGCGAGCCCCGCAAGGCTGGCCGACGGTGGGTCCGAGCCCGGTGCCGTTCGGGCGGCTGCCCGCCCCGGCCGAACTCGACACCGCCCAGATCGGCGCGATCGTCGAGTCGTTCGCCGACGCGGCACGGCGGGCGGCACACGCCGGCTTTCGGGTGTTGGAACTGCACGGCGCCCACGGTTATCTGATCCACCAGTTCCTGTCGCCGCAAGCAAACACCCGCACTGACCGGTACGGCGGTAGCCTGGAAAACCGGATGCGGTTCGCAGTCGAGGTTGTCACAGCGGTTCGTCGGCAGTGGCCGCAGGAGCTGCCGCTGTTCTTCCGGGTGTCGGCGACCGATTGGCTTGCCGGGGACACCGACGATCCGAGACCTGGCTGGACGCTGGCGGATTCCATCGTGCTGGCAGGACAGTTGAAGGAGCTCGGTGTGGACCTGATGGACGTCTCGACCGGCGGGCTGGTGCCCGACGCGAAGATCCCGGTCGGCCCGGGCTACCAGGTGCCCTTTGCCGAGGCGGTGCGCGGCAAGGTGCAGATCCTCGCGTCCGCGGTCGGGATGATCACCGAGCCCGAGCAGGCCGAGCAGGTGATCGCCGACGGGCAGGCCGACGCGGTGTTCCTGGCCCGCGCGCTGCTGCCGCATCCGCCGCAGTACGGCCGAGCGTTCACGTGACGCCGGGTACTCGCCAGACCGGCCTTCCTGTGACACGGGTCGAGGGCCGCGACAAGGTGACCGGCCGCGCCCGCTACACCGCAGACACCCCCGTCGACGGACTCACCTACGCCGCCGTCGTGCAGGCCGAGGTCGCCCGCGGCACGGTGACGCCGGAATCCCTGCGGGACAGCAGTGCTCGCGCGGGGGCAGCCCCCGGTGTGCTGCATGTCCTGACGCCGCTGAATTGTCCTGCGCTGCATCAGTTGCCGACCGAGCTGACCTATGACCTGCCGATTGAACGCCGGCTGCCGCTGTCGGACCTGACGGTCCAGCACGTCGGCCAGCACATGGCGGTGATCGTGGCGGACTCCCCGGAGAACGCCACCCACGCCGCAGCACTGTTCGATCTGCACTACGACATCCTGCCGCCGGTGCGCCATGTCGACCAGGTGATGTCCGAGCCCGCGCCGCCGGACGAGAAGGACGGCCAGATTCGTTACGGCAGTTACCTTCCCGACCATTTCGTGAAGCTTGAGGAGGAGAAGCTCCAGGACCGTCGCGGTCCGCACGACGAGCCGGACCTTCCGGTTCGTATCCACGCCCGGTACACGACGCCGCTCAACGCGCACTATCCGATCGAACTCAGCGCCACCATCGCCGACTGGGACGGTGATGCGCTTACCGTCCATGACACGACCCGGTGGATCACCGGGGAGCGTGCCACGCTGGCGGCGTACTTCGGGCTTGCCGAGGCCAACGTGCGCGTGATCTCGCCTCTGGTCGGCGGAGCCTTCGGCTCCAAGAGCTTCCTGTGGATGCACGTGGTGTTGTGCGCGGTCGCGGCCCGCGAGATCGGCCGGCCGGTCAAGCTCGTGCTGACCCGCAACCAGATGTTCTCCTCGACGGGTCATCGGCCGCGGACCTATCAGGACGTGACGCTGGTTGCCGACGACAGCGGTGCGCTGGCCAGCATCGAACATCACACGGTGACCGAAACCTCGACGGTGGCGCACTTCTGCGAACCGGTCGGACTCTCCAGCAGGTTCCTCTACCAGTCGCCCCGGCTGGTGGTGTCGCACCGGGTGGCCCGGATCAACACGCCGACACCGTGTTTCATGCGCGGACCCGGGGAGGCGCCGGGGCTGTTCGCGCTGGAGTCGGCCATCGACGAGCTGGCCACGGAACTGGGTATGGATCCGTTGGATCTGCGGATCCGCAACCACGCCCAATTGGATCAGGCCAGCGGCAAGCCATGGTCGGGTAAGCACCTGCTCGACTGCTACGAGCTGGGTGCGCAGCGATTTGGCTGGGACAAGCGGCCGCTGGCGCCGCGGTCGCTGGGCAGCGGCGGGGTACGGATCGGTTGGGGTATGGCCACTGCGACATACCCGGGCCGGCGCATGCCGGCGTCGTGCCGCGTGACCACTTTTGGTGACGGTTCGGTGCGGTTTGCGTCGGCCACCCACGAGGTCGGCACCGGCGTTCGCACGGTGATGAGCCAGGTGGCCGCCGACGCCGGCGGTCTTCTGCCCGGGCAGGTTTTGTTCGACTCCGGCGACTCAGAGTTCCCTGACGCCCCGTACAGCGGAGCCTCGCAAACCACCGCGACGGTGGGCTCGGCCGTGTTCGCGGCGGCGTCGCAGTGGGCCCAGCGACTGATCGAGCTCGTGCGCACCGACCTGGTGACGCCGTTCCATGGGCGCGCGGCCAGCGAGATCGCCGTCACCGGCGGTGAGATCGTCTGTGGGGGAACGCACATGGCGGTGGCCGACGCGATCGCACAAGGCGGGCCGCGCTACCTCGACGCGTTGAGTTTCACGGCATCGGTGAACGGCGGCGATCAGCGCGACACGGTCTCACAGTCGTTCGGTGCGCACTTCTGCGAAGTGGAGGTCGACGAGGAGATCGGCCGCGCGGCGGTGACCCGCTGGGTCGCGGTGATGGACTGCGGCCGTGTGCTCAACCCGGCTCTGGCGCGCAACCAGGTCATGGGTGGCATCATTTTTGGTGTCGGGATGGCCTTGCTGGAGCAGGTGCCCTACGACAGCCGGACCGCGCAACTGATCGGCGAGTACTACGTACCCACCCACGCCGACCGACCGGACTTCGACATCACGTTCGTCGACGAGCCCGACTTCGCGCTGGATCCGATCGGTGTCCGCGGGATCGGCGAGATCGGCGTGTGCGGCGTGGCCGCCGCGGTCGCCAACGCGGTCTTCCACGCCACCGGTCGCCGGCTACGTGATCTCCCCATCACCGTCGAGCAACTGCTGCAGGAGGACTGATGGACACCGACCGCGATATCACGCTGAGCGTCAACGAGACCACCCACCGGGTGACGGTAGACGTGCGCACCACACTGCTGGACCTGCTGCGTGAGCGCCTCGGGTTGACCGGCACCAAGAAGGGCTGCGATCACGGGCTGTGCGGGGCGTGCACGGTGGCCGTCGACGGGGAGCGGATCGTCAGTTGCCTGGCGCTGGCGGTATCGGTCGACGGGTCGTCGGTGACGACCATCGAAGGCATCGGTGCCGGTGACGATCTCGCACCGGTGCAGGAGGCGTTCCTCGAGCACGACGCGTTCCAGTGCGGTTGCTGCACGCCGGGGCAGATCTCGTCGGCGCATGCGATGCTGCGCGAGCACGCCCGCGGGGATCTGTCCGCAGCCTCCTTCGACGGTGATCGGCGGGCCGCCCTGGGCGGGTGTCCCGCCCTGACCGAGGACGAGATACGGGAACGCATGGCGGGCAACATCTGTCGGTGTGGCGCCTACGCCAACATCGTCGAGGCCATCGCCGCGGCAGCGGAGGGTTCGCGGTGAAGACGTTCTCCTTCGGACATGCGGTCTCGGTGGACGATGCGATCCGCTCGGTGCAGGACAGCGGAGGTACTTACCTGGCCGGCGGCACCAATCTCGTCGACCTGATGAAAAACGGTGTGCTGCAACCGCCCGCGCTGGTCGATATCCGCCAGCTGGGGCTGACCTCGGTGACCGCCACACCGTCGGGCGGGGTGCGCATCGGTTCCGGTGTCACCAACAGCGGCCTGGCCAACCATGCGCTGATCCGCAGCCAGTATCCGATGCTCTCGCATGCCATTCTCAGCGGTGCGACCACGCAGTTGCGCAACATGGCCACGGTCGGGGGAAACCTGGTACAGCGGACCCGCTGCCCGTACTTCATGCAGACCGAATTCGGCCAGTGCAACAAGCGGCTGCCCGGGTCGGGCTGCGCGGCACGCGACGGGTTCAACCGTGAGCACGCGATCTTCGGTGCGAGCGAGCGGTGTGTGGCGACCAACCCGTCGGATATGGCGGTCGCGTTGGCGGCCCTCGATGCCCTCGTGCACCTGCATGGGCCCGACGGTTCCCGGGTCGTCCAGTTGGCCGAGTTCTTCACCCTGCCCGGGGATACCCCGGAGATCGAGAACTGCCTGCTGCCTGCTGAATTGATCGTGGCCGTGGAGTTGCCGCCGTCGCCGTACGCGCCGCATTCGTGGTACGTCAAGCTGCGTGACCGGCACAGCTACGCCTTCGCGCTGGTGTCGGCGGCGGTGGGTATCGCGCTGACCGACGGTGTCATCTCCTCGGCGTCGATCGCGCTGGGCGGGGTGGCGGCTAAGCCGTGGCGGGTGCCCACGGCAGAGTCGGTGTTGGTCGGTGCGCGACCGGACGAGGCTGTTCTGGAGGCGGCGGCGCGGCAGGCGATGACGGGTGCAGTGCCGTTGAGCCAGAACGGGTTCAAGGTTGCATTGGGGCGCGCCGCGGTATTGCGTGCGCTGACCCGGGCGCTGGCCGCGGACTAAGACGGCGGGGTCGTCCCGGAGGTGCGGGAGGCGGGGACCATCACGATGTGTGCCCGCCTCTGAGCGACAACGGGTTGGGGGACTGGTCGGTGGCGGCGTTCCGGCTCTTGGTGACCATCACGATTCTTGCCCGCCTCTGAGCGACAACTGAGATTGTGTCGGTGCAGTGTGGGACGTTGGCGGCATGAGTAACGCGATGGTTCTGCGGGGGACCGAACTCCGCTACGCGCTAACGATGTACGTCCAGGTCCATGGGCCGGCCACCATCCCTACCCTGCTCGACGTGCTCGACCATTGGGGCTTCGCTATCGAAGGGCGCCCAAGCAAAGTCGTCTCAGACGCGCTGCGCTGGGAGGTGCGCTACGGCCGCGTCCGGCGGCTCGGGCGAGGCCGCTACGGTCCCGGACCGATTCCCCGCTCCACCGCGCACCGAATCGATCAGCGGGTGCTCGCGCTTCGTGCCGAGGCTCGGCGGTTGTCGCTCGGAGGCGGGCAAGAATCACCATGGTGGTGATCCCGCGCGGTGCGGCGGTATGGCGCTGGGGCAGTGCGGTGGGCAAAAATCGCACCGCTTCCGAACCGGCCCCGGCGCGCGCCCGCTACCCGCTGAGCAACCCCTTCGCGACATGGGTGATCTGCACCTCGTTGCTGCCGGCGTAGATCATCAGCGACTTCGCGTCACGGGCCAGCTGCTCCACGCGGTACTCCGTCATGTAGCCGTTGCCGCCGAACAACTGGACAGCCTCCATGGCCACGTCGGTGGCCGCCTGCGAGCAGTAGTACTTCATCGCCGAGGCCTCCGCCAGCGAGATCGGGGTGCCGGTCTGCCCGCATTCGATCACCCGGAACAACATGTTGCGGACGTTCATCCGGGCCACCTCCATGTTGGCCAGCTTGAGCTGGATCAGCTGGAACTGCCCGATCTCCTTGCCCCACAACGTCCGGGTGTTGGCGTAGTCGACGCATAGCCGCAGGCATTCCTCGATCGCCCCGTATGCCATCGCGACCACACCGATGCGTTCGGCAGCGAAGTTGGATCGCGCGCTGTCGCGGCCGTCGCCGGAGGCGTTGTTCTCGGTTTCGCCGAGCAGCCGGTCGCGTCCCAATCGCACGTTGTTGAAGAACAATTCACCGGTGCGGGAGCTGTGAATTCCCATCTTGCGGAACGGCTTTGCCTGCACGAAGCCCTCCATGCCGCGATCCAGCACGAACGTCAGCACCTTGCGGTCACGCTTGTCGACGCTCGGGTCACCCTCGTCGAGTTTGGCGTACACCACGACGACGTCGGCGTCCGGTCCGTTGGTGATGAACGTCTTTTGGCCGTTGAGGATGTAATCGTCGCCGTCGCGCACCACGTAGGACTTCATGCCGCCGAACGCATCCGAACCGGAGTCGGGTTCGGTGATCGCCCAAGCGCCGATCTTGTCGTAGGTCACCAGGCCCGGCAGCCACCGCTCCTGCTGGGCCAGTGTGCCGCGGCCCTGAATGGTCGGCACTGTCAGTCCCAGGCTCACGCCCATCCCGGTGACCAGGCCCATGCTCACCCGGCACAGCTCGGCGAGCAGGACGAAACCCATACCGCCCGAACTGCCCTCGCCGAACATGCCGCCGCCACCGCCGGACTTCGATGCCGTGCCCTCGCGCAGCCGGGCCAGCCGCTTGTCCAGCGACTCCCGTGCCATCTCGTCGATACCGAAGGCGGCGAACAACTTCCGGACGAGGGGATAGGGCTCCATGTCGCCGCTCTCCAGCTCGTCGATGTGCGGGCGCACCTCTTTATCGACGAACTCGCGGACGGCATCACGCACGGCAAGGTCGACGTCGGACCACTCGATCAAGGCAATCTCCGGTTCACGCGGCTGCGGAACGTCCTCGGGCGGGCCGCAGTCCGGCGAGTGAGAACGTGGTGTGGACCAAGGACCCGGCGCGGGCGACGAAGCTCTTGTGTCTGGGGACATAGTGCATGGGCATGCCGCGGCGATCTTTCGGGGGTGCCACAAAACCGGGCGCCTCCACCAGCGGGCCGTCAGCGGGAAGCTGCCCGGCGGCCCGCCGGTAGGCAGACAGCGCCCGCGGATGCAGCCGGATCTCGTCGGGAACACCCCAGAATGCGACTTCCACGGCTTTGCCCAAGAGGCGCAGCAGGATCTCGTCACCGGGCGTCCAGTGCATGCCGGCCTTCTCCCGCACGACCGGGTCGAACAGTCCCGCCGCGATCCAGCGCTGCCCGGCCACCATCGGCTTGAACAACTGGTCCCAGATCGGGGTGGGCATCAGCACGAATTTCGGCTTGGGGATGCGGATGTCGAAGATGTCCAGGGTGGCCTGGTTGATCTCCAGATCCTCGCGGCACACCCGGTCCCAGTACTCGCAGAACTCCTCCCAGGTGTCCGGGACGGGTCGCATGCTCATCCCGTACATCCGGTACCACTGCACGTGCTCGTCGAACAGTTGACGCTTTTCGGCCTCGGTGAGACCGCCGCAGAAGTACTCGGCGACCTTGAGGATGAGCATGAAGAAGGTGGCGTGCGCCCAGTAGAACGTCTCGGGATCCAGTGCGTGGTAGCGCCGGCCCGCGGTGTCCACGCCCTTGATGGAGGCGTGGAATCCCTTGATCTGCTCACCGGTCGTACGGGCACGTGCACCGTCGTAGACGACTCCCATGATCGGGTAGACCGACCGTGCCACCCGCTGCAGCGGCTCGCGCAGCAGGATCGAATGGTCCTCGACGCCCGCGCCGAGCGGCGGATACATGTTCTGCAGTGATCCGATCCACACGCCGAGCATCCCGGTACGCAGGTCGCCGAAGTACTTCCACGTCAGCGAATCCGGTCCGAGCGGGGTGGGCTCGGCCGCCTTTTGGGTCTTCGTCGACCTCATCGTCTGACGATAGGTCTGACAACATTCGTTGTCTATGGTGGCGACGAAGCTGTGACCAGTCGTTAGGCGAAGCGAGACGTTGGCCCGGTCACACACGTTGGCTGGGCCGAACGCCGTTCCCTACCCTTGAGCGTGTGGACGTCGAGCCGTTCGACGATCAACCAGCTCCCTCTGTTGACGTCGATCAACTTCCGCGGCCCGGACGAGGTCCCGCCGCGTGGTTGCGCAACACCAATCACAACCCTGACGTCATCGCCCTGATCCGCCGCGCCCGCAGGGCGCTGCCCGGGGATCCTGACTTCGGCGACCCGCTCTCGGCGGCGGGCGACGGCAGCGTCAGGGCGGCCGCCCGAGCCGCGGACCGGCTGCTGCGCGACCGGGAAGCGGCCACCCGCGAGGTGAGCTTGGCCACACTTCAGGTCTGGCAGGCGCTGTCCGAACGGGTCTCGGGACGTCCGGCCAATCCTGAGGTGACGCTGGTGTTCACCGATCTCGTCGGCTTCTCCGATTGGTCGCTGCAGGCCGGTGATGACGCCACGCTTCGGCTGCTGCGCCGCGTGGCTCAGGCTGCCGAGCCTCCGCTGCTCGACGCCGGCGGACACATCGTCAAGCGCATGGGTGACGGCATGATGGCGGTCTTCAACGACCCGGTCACAGCGGTACGAGCCACGATGGAGGCTCGCGAGGCGGTCAGGAACGTCGAGGTCGACGGCTATACCCCGCGGATCCGGGCAGGGATCCACACCGGCCGGCCGCAGCGCATCGGCTCGGACTGGCTGGGCGTCGACGTCAACATCGCGGCCCGGGTGATGGAACGAGCCACCCGAGGCGGCCTCATCGTCTCCGAGAAGACCCTGGACCTGATCGAGCAGGACGAACTCGATGCGCTCGGCGTGACCGTCAAGCGGGTCCGGCGCCAGGTCTTCGGGGCTCGCGCTCACGGGGTGCCGCCCGATCTGGCGATGTATCGGCTGCGAACCCGCAGGGATCTCCCAGTAGAGGACGAGGCCGACGACCTCGACGCGCAGGCATAGTGGATGGCGATGTTTCTGGCAGTAGTCGCGCGGTTGTCCCGCGTCCGGGTCACCCTCGGCTACACCACCGCGCTCGTCGCGGTGGCGACGGCGTTGCTCCTGTTGGGCCCCCACGTCCGTGATCAGGTGATCCGGCACGCCAGTACCAATCTGCACAACCTGAGCGACGGGCGCATCGGAACCCTGATCGGGAGTGCCTTCGTCACCGAAACCGGGCCCATCTATGTCTGGCTGCCCGGCCTGGTCGCACTGCTGGCGCTGGCCGAACTGCTCCTGCGTAGCCGTCGGCTGGTGGTCGCGTTCGCTGTCGGTCACATCGGGGCCACCCTGCTGGTCGCCGCAGGCCTGGCCGCCGCCATCGGCGTCGGCACGCTGTCGCTGTCGATGGTCGACGTCACCGATGTCGGCATGAGTTACGGCGCCATCGGCGTCCTCGGCGCGCTGACCGCGGCAATACCGCGACCGTGGCGGGCCGCCTGGACCGGCTGGTGGCTGGCGGTCGCGTTCGGTTCGGCGGCGATCTCCGGGGCGGATTTCACCAGCGTCGGGCACGCGATCGCCCTGGTGCTCGGCATGGTGGTGGGCACCAGGTTCGGGCATCCCGCGCACTGGACCACCGCGCGCTACGGGCTGCTCGCCGTCGCGGTCGCCTTCGGCTACATGGTCCTGGCCTCCACGCCGCTGTCGGTCGTCACGGCCGCGGCGCTCGGCGCTGTGGGTGCCCTGCTGGCCTACTGGGCCGACCGGCGTCGTCTAGCGAAACTCCTCGGCGCTGGCTTCGATCCAGTCCGACAGCCACGCCTCGGGAGCGTCGTCGAGTAGTTCACCGGGCATCAGCCAGTCGTAGATCTCGGCGTAGGTGCGGGTGCGCTGCCCCTCGATGCGGCGGTTGAGCATCGAGGGCTCCAACTGATCGAAGCCGTCCAGCCCCATCGAAGCCACGATCTGGGCCGCGCTGGCGACGGTCGCCTGCTGGAAATTGGCGACGCGGTCGATCTTGTCCGGCACATACAGAGCGCGGGCCAGACCCTGGTCCTGGGTTGCCACCCCGGTAGGGCAGCGGTTGGTGTTGCACTTCATCGCCTGGATACAGCCCAGCGCGAACATCATGGCGCGTGCCGACAGCGTGAAATCCGCGCCCTGACACATGCGACTGACGATGTCGACACCGCTGGCCACCTTGCCGGACGCGCCGACCTTGACGTGCGGGCGCAGGCCGGTTCCCACCAGTGCGTTGTGCACCAGCATCAGACCCTCGGTCAGCGGCATGCCGACGTGGTCCTCGAATTCCTGCGGTGCGGCCCCGGTGCCGCCCTCGGCGCCATCGACGATGATGAAATCCGGCGTGATGCCGGTCTTCACCATCGCCTTGCAGATCGACAGGAACTCGGTGCGCGCGCCGATGCAGAGTTTGAACCCGACTGGCTTGCCTCCGGACAGGCTGCGCAGGGTCGCGATGAAGTGCACCAACTCCAACGGGGTGTGGAACGCGGTGTGGGCCGGGGGAGACACCACCGTCTGACCCTGCGGAACGCCGCGGGTCGCGGCGATCTCGGCGCTGACCTTCGGGCCGGGCAGCACGCCGCCCAAGCCCGGTTTGGCGCCTTGGGACAGTTTGATCGAGATCGCCTTGACCGAGGGCAGCGCCGCCTTCTCGGTGAACGTGACCGCGTCGAAGTGTCCGTCGGCGTCGCGGCACCCGAAGTACCCCGAGCCGATCTCCCAGATCAGGTCGCCGCCGTGTTTGAGGTGGTACGGGCTGATCGCCCCCTCGCCGGTGTCGTGGGCGAAGCCACCGCGGGCCGCCCCACCGTTGAGCGCCTCGATGGCGTTGCCGGACAGCGCCCCGAAGCTCATCGCCGAGACGTTGAGCACGGCGATGTCGTAGGGCTGGGTGCAGTCGGCACCGCCGAGGCGCACCCGCGGGCTCAGGTCGGTGGCCGACCGGGCGCGCAGTGAATGGCGCAGGAACTCGTAGCCCAGGCCGTAGACGTTGCGTTCGGTGCCGAACGGCTCGTCACTCTTGATGCCTTTGGCCCGCTCGTAGACCATGTCGCGGGTCTCGCGGTCGAACGGGCTGGCTTCGGTGTTGGACTCGACGAAGTACTGGCGGATCTCGGGTCGTAGAAGTTCGGCCAGGAAGCGGGCGTGGCCCAGGATGGGAAAGGCCCGCAGGATCGTGTGCTTGGTCTGCAGGACATCCCAAGTGCCCAGCGCGGCCAGCGCCGCGACGATCGCGGCCGGGATCCACCAGGCCCAGTGCACCAGCAGAGCCAGCACCCCCAGGGCGAGGGCCGCGGCCCACACTCCGGCGACGATCAGCAGCCTCGTCATGGGACCTCCCCGACGCCGTATCGGCCCGGGGCGCTGCCGGGGCGGGGCGAAATGCCTGCGAGGCGTCATTGTGGCATCACCTATGATCGGCACTTGCGTCACACCCGTGTCGCGCCCCAAGCCCGCTAGCCAAGGAGAGTCTCGCCGCGTGGGTGAGCACGACGCCGACCTGTTGTCGCAGGACTCGCTGACCGAAGCCGTCAGCGCGGCCCATCAGGCGTTCGGCCAGGCCGGTGACCTCGACGGGCTGGCCCGGGCCAAGACCGAGCACCTCGGCGACCGTGCGCCGCTGGCGCTGGCCCGTCAGGCCCTGGCCACGCTGCCCAAAGACGAGCGCGCCGACGCCGGTAAGCGGGTCAACGTCGCCCGCACCGAGGCCCAGAACAGCTACGACGAGCGCCTGGCGGTGCTGCGTGCCGAGCGTGACGCGGCGGCCCTGGTCGCCGAGGCCGTCGATGTGACCCTGCCGTCCACGCGCCAGCCGCTGGGGGCACGCCACCCGATCACCATCCTCGCCGAGCACATCGCCGACACATTCGTGGCAATGGGCTGGGAGCTGGCCGAAGGGCCCGAGGTGGAGACCGAGCAGTTCAACTTCGACGCGCTGAACTTCCCGCCGGACCATCCGGCCCGCAGCGAGTCCGACACGTTCCACGTCGCGCCGGAAGGCTCCCGTCAGCTGCTGCGCACGCACACCTCACCGGTGCAGGTGCGCACACTGCTCGACCGCGAGCTGCCGGTGTACATCGTCTCGATCGGACGCACCTTCCGCACCGACGAACTCGACTCCACCCACACCCCGGTCTTCCACCAGGTCGAGGGCCTGGCGGTCGACCGTGGCCTGACGATGGCGCATCTGCGCGGAACCCTGGACGCCTTCGCGCGTTCCGAGTTCGGGCCGACCGCGCGCACCCGGATGCGGCCGCACTTCTTCCCGTTCACCGAGCCGTCGGCCGAGGTGGACATCTGGTTCCCGAACAAGAAGGGCGGCCCGGGCTGGGTCGAATGGGGCGGCTGCGGCATGGTCAACCCGAACGTGCTGCGCGCGGCAGGCATCGACCCCCAGGTGTACTCCGGCTTTGCGTTCGGAATGGGTTTGGAGCGAACCTTGCAGTTCCGCAACGGAATTCCCGATATGCGCGACATGGTCGAAGGTGACGTCCGGTTCTCGATGCCGTTCGGAGCCGGTGTCTGATGCGTCTTCCCTACAGTTGGCTGCGCGAGGTCGTCCAGCGAGGTACCCCGGGCTGGGACGTCGAACCGCACGACCTGGAACAGGCACTCATCCGAGTCGGTCATGAAGTCGAGGACATCATCACCCTCGGGCCGGTCAGCGGCCCGCTGACCGTCGGGCGGGTCACCGCGATCGAGGAACTCACCGAGTTCAAGAAGCCGATCCGGGCCTGCAAGGTCGACGTGGGCGAAGCCCAGGATCGTGACATCGTCTGCGGTGCAACGAACTTCGCGGTGGGTGACCTGGTCGCCGTCGCCCTGCCGGGTGTCACGTTGCCCGGTGACTTTCACATCGCGAGCCGCAAGACGTACGGCAGGCTGTCGGACGGCATGATCTGCTCGGCCGCTGAACTCGGTTTGGGCGCTGATCATTCCGGGATTCTGGTACTCCCGCCGGGCACCGCCGAACCGGGCGCCGACGCGGCCGCCGTACTGGGGCTCGACGACGTGGTGTTCGACCTGGCCGTCACCCCGGACCGCGGCTACTGCATGTCGATCCGCGGGATCGCCCGAGAGATCGCCTGCGCCTACGGCCTGGACTACGTCGATCCAGCCGACGTCACGCCGCTGCCCGCCGAAGGTCCCGCGCTGCCGGTGACCATCGCGCCCGGCACCGGCGTCAGCCGGTTCGCGCTGCGACCCGTCACCGGGATCGACCCGAAGGCGTTGTCGCCGTGGTGGTTACGCCGCCGACTGATGCTGTCGGGGATCCGGCCGATCTCGCCTGCGGTCGACGTCACCAACTACGTCATGCTCGAACTCGGCCACCCGATGCACGCCCACGACAGCAGCCGGATCCACGGCGAGTTCACGGTGCGCTTCGCCACGCCGGGGGAGACCGTCGTCACCCTCGACGACGTCGAACGCACCTTGGATCCGGGTGACGTGCTCATCGTCGACGACGTCGCCACCGCGGCGATCGGCGGCGTGATGGGCGCAGGCACCACCGAGATCGACGACGACTCCACCGACGTGCTGCTGGAGGCCGCGGTCTGGGATCCGGCCGCGGTGTCACGCACCATCCGTCGTCTCCATCTGGTCAGTGAGGCCGGCCGGCGCTACGAGCGCTCCGTCGATCCCGCCATCTCCGTGGCTGCAGTCGACCGATGCGCGGCGCTGCTGGCCGAGATCGCCGGGGGCACAGTGCAACCTCGCCTGACCGACTGGCGAGGCGACCCGCCGCGCGAGGACTGGTCGCCCGCGCCGGTGCGGATGCGCTTCGACCTCCCGGACCAGATGGCTGGCGTCGACTACGAACCGGGGGCCTCGGTCAACCGGCTCACCCAGGTCGGTGCGACGGTGGCCGAGGACAGCGACGATCCGGCGATCCTGGTCGTGACGCCGCCGAGCTGGCGGCCGGATCTGGTTCAGCCCGCCGACCTCGTCGAGGAGGTGCTGCGCCTGGAGGGCCTCGACAAGATCCCGTCGGTGCTGCCCACCGCACCTGCGGGGCGCGGTCTCACGGCCTCGCAGAAGCGCCGCCGGGCGATCGGCAAGTCGCTGGCTCTGTCGGGATTCGTCGAGGTGTTGCCCACTCCGTTTTTGCCTGCGGGCATCTTCGACCAGTGGGGCCTTGCCGATGACGACCCCCGGCGGGACACCACCTTCGTACTCAACCCGCTGGAGGCCGACCGGCCGCACCTGGCCACGACGTTGCTGCCGGCGCTGCTGGAAGCGTTGTCCCGCAATGTTTCTCGAGGCTTCGCCGATGTCGCGCTGTTCTCTATCGCCCAGGTCGTCCAGCCCACCGAGGACACCGGCGCCGTCGATCTGATCCCGACCCATCGCAGGCCGACCGACGACGAGATCGACGCGCTGAACGCGTCGCTGCCGCACCAGCCGGTGCACGTCGGTGCGGTGCTGACCGGTCTGCGTGAACCGCGCGGGCCATGGGGCCCGGGCCGTCCCGTGGAAGCTGCCGACGCGTTCGAGGCGGTGCGGATCATTGCGCGCGCCAGCGGTGTCGAGGTGGCGTTGCGCGCCGCCCAGCACCTGCCCTGGCACCCCGGCCGGTGCGCCGAGGTTCTGCTCGACGGCCGCATCGTCGGCTACGCCGGGCAGCTGCATCCCGCGGTGATCGAGCGCTCCGGGCTGCCGAAGGGCACCTGTGCCGTCGAGGTGAACCTGGATCTGGTGCCGATCACCGAGACCCTGCCCGCACCGCGGGTGTCGCCGTTCCCCGCCGTTTTCCAGGATGTCAGCCTCGTCGTCGGCGGCGACGTGGCCGCCCAGGCGGTCATCGACGCGGTGCGCGACGGTGCCGGCGAGCTGCTCGAGAACGTCGCACTGTTCGACGTGTACACCGGCCCGCAGGTCGGCGAGGGCCGCAAGTCGCTGACGCTGGCGCTGCGCTTCCGGGCCGCCGATCGCACGCTGACCGAGGACGAGGCCAGCGCCGCCCGTGACGCCGCAGTGGCCACCGCCGCCGAACGCGTCGGCGCCCACCTGCGCACCTAGCCCCCAGGGGTTCGCCCAAACCCACGTTTGGGCGCACTTGTGCGAGTGCGGCGCGCCATTTCGTCGATCTCGGCGAACCGGCTAAGGAATGAATTTGCATACGCGTGCATAACCATGCAGAATCGCGGGATGACTTCGGTGGCGATAGCCGGTGCCAGCGGCTATGCCGGCGGCGAGATTCTGCGGCTGCTGCTCGGCCACCCCGCCTACGCCGACGGCAGGCTGACCATCGGCGCCCTCACCGCGGCCGCCAGCGCCGGCACCCACCTCACCGAGCACCACCCGCACCTGCTGCCGCTGGCCGACCGGACACTCGAGCCCACCAACGCCGAGGTCCTCGGCGGGCACGACGTGGTGTTCCTGGGCTTGCCGCACGGCCACTCGGCCGAACTGGCCGACCAGCTGGGTGAGGACACCGTGATCATCGACTGCGGCGCTGACTTCCGGCTCACCGATGCCGCGGCGTGGGAGCGCTTCTACGGCTCGCCCTACGCCGGCAACTGGCCCTACGGGTTGCCCGAGTTGCCCGGCGGCCGCGAACGCCTACGCGGCGCGAACAGGATCGCGGTGCCGGGCTGCTATCCGACGGCCGCGCTGCTGGCACTGCTGCCCGCCGTCGCCGCGGACCTCGTCGAGCCCTTCGTCACCGTGGTGGCGGTCAGCGGCACCTCCGGAGCGGGTCGCGCGGCCAAGGTGGACCTGCTGGCCTCGGAGGTCATCGGTTCGGCGCGGGCCTACAACATCGCCGGTGTGCACCGGCACACTCCCGAGATCGCTCAGGGCCTGAGCGCCGTCACCGAGCGGCCCGTCACGGTGTCGTTCACCCCGGTCCTGATCCCCACCGCGCGCGGCATTCTGGCCACCTGCACTGCGCGGACCTCGGCGTCGGAGTCCGACATTCGCGCCGCCTACGAAAAGGCCTACGGCGCAGAGCCGTTCATCCATCTGCTGCCGGAGGGGCAATTGCCCCGGACCGGTTCGGTGATCGGTAGCAACGCCGCGCAGTTGGCGGTGGCCGTCGACGGTGACGCGGGTGTGCTGGTTGCCGTGTGTGCGATCGACAACTTGGTGAAGGGAACCGGTGGTGCGGCGGTGCAGTCGATGAATCTCGCACTGGGCTGGCCGGAAACGGAAGGACTGTCGATCGTGGGAGTGGCGCCGTGACGAGACTGCTGCGCACCCAGGGCGTGACCGCTCCGGCCGGCTTCCGGGCCACCGGGATCGCCGCGGGCATCAAGAAGTCCGGTGCTCTCGACCTTGCGTTGGTGCTCAACGAGGGTCCCGACTACGCCGCCGCAGGGGTGTTCACCCGCAATCAGGTCAAGGCAGCCCCGGTGCTGTGGAGCCAGCAGGTGCTCACCGCCGGAAGGCTGCGTGCGGTGCTGCTGAACTCCGGCGGCGCCAACGCCTGCACCGGAGCCCCGGGTTTTCAGGACACCCACGCCACTGCCGAGGCGCTTGCGGCCGCCCTGTCGGAATGGGGGACCGAGACCGGACCGATCGAGGTCGCGGTCTGCTCGACCGGCCTGATCGGCGACCGGCTCCCGATGGACAAGGTGCTGGCCGGCGTCAGCGCGATCGTGCACGAGCTCGCCGGTGGACTCACCGGCGGCGACGAAGCCGCCCGGGCCATCATGACCACCGACACCGTGGCCAAACAGGTTGCGTTGCACCACTCGCCGGACTCCGGGCAGAACTGGACCGTCGGCGCAATGGCTAAGGGTGCGGGCATGCTCGCCCCGTCGCTGGCCACCATGCTGGTGGTGTTGACCACCGACGCCGTGGCGGACGCGGGGGCACTGGACACCGCGCTGCGCCGCGCCACCGCCAGGACGTTCGACCGGCTCGACGTCGACGGCAGTTGCTCGACCAACGACACCGTGCTGCTGCTGGCCTCCGGCGCCAGCGAGATCACCCCAAGCCAGGACGACCTCGACGAGGCGGTGCTGCGGGTGTGCGACGACCTCTGCGCCCAACTGCAGGCCGACGCCGAAGGGGTGACCAAGCGGGTGGCCATCACCGTCACCGGTGCCCCGAGTGAGGCCGACGCGGTCACGGCGGCGCGAGTGATCGCCCGCGACAGCCTGGTCAAGACGGCGCTGTTCGGGTCGGACCCGAACTGGGGCCGGGTGCTCGCCGCGGTCGGCATGGTGCCGTTCCTCATCGAGCATGAACGGATCACGGTGTCGTTCAACGGTTTCCCGGTGTGTGTCGACGGGGCTGGAGCTCCCGGTGCGCGCGACGTCGACCTGTCCGGGCCCGACATCGACGTCACCGTCGACCTCAAGCTCGGTGACGGACGCGCCACCATCCGCACCACCGACCTGTCGCACGCCTACGTCGAAGAGAACTCGGCCTACAGCTCATGACCGTCCCCACCCAGGCCAAGGCGGCGGTGCTGGCCGAAGCGTTGCCGTGGCTCAAGGCGCTGCACGGAAAGATCGTCGTGGTCAAGTACGGCGGCAACGCGATGACCGACGACCTGCTCAAGGCGGCGTTCGCCGCGGACATGGTCTTCCTGCGCAATGTCGGCATCCACCCGGTCGTCGTCCACGGCGGTGGACCTCAGATCAGCGCGATGCTCAAGAAGCTCGGTATCGCAGGCGATTTCAAGGGTGGCTTCCGCGTCACCACGCCGGAGGTGCTCGACGTCGCACGGATGGTGCTGTTCGGCCAGGTCGGCCGTGAGCTGGTGAACCTGATCAACTCGCACGGCCCCTACGCGGTCGGGCTCACCGGAGAAGACGCGCAACTGTTCACCGCCGTGCGCCGCAGCGTCAACGTCGACGGTGTCGCCACCGACATCGGCCTGGTCGGCGACGTCGATCAGGTCAACACTGCCGCGGTCCTGGATCTCATTGCCGCCGGACGGATTCCGGTGGTCTCGACGATCGCGCCCGACGTCGACGGAGTGGTCCACAACATCAATGCCGACACCGCCGCCGCGGCGCTGGCGCAAGCACTCGGGGCCGAGAAGCTGTTGATGCTCACCGATGTCGAGGGTCTCTACACCCGTTGGCCCGACCTCGATTCGCTGGTGAGCGAGATCGACACCACCACCCTGGCGCAGCTGCTGCCCAGCCTGGAGACCGGCATGGTCCCCAAGATCGAGGCGTGCCTGCGGGCCGTCGAGGGTGGAGTGCCCAGCGCGCACGTCATCGACGGCCGCGTCGAGCACTGTGTACTGGTCGAGCTGTTCACCGACGAGGGGACCGGAACGAAGGTGGTGTCATGAGCGAGGGACTACTGCAGCGCTGGCAAGCCGTCATGATGAACAACTACGGCACCCCGCCGGTCGCGCTGGCCAGCGGTGAGGGCGCCGTCGTCACCGACGTCGACGGTAAGACCTACCTCGACCTGCTGGCCGGTATCGCGGTCAACATTCTCGGCCATCGGCATCCGGCGGTCATCGAGGCCGTTACGGACCAGCTGAACACGTTGGGCCACACCTCGAATCTGTATGCCACCGAACCCGGTGTGGCACTGGCCGAGGCGCTCGTCGATCACCTCGGCACACCCGCGCGGGTGTTCTTCTGCAACTCCGGCGCCGAAGCCAACGAAGTCGCCTTCAAGCTCACCCGGCTGACCGGACGGACCAAGCTCGTCGCCGCCGAGAACGCCTTCCACGGCCGGACCATGGGGGCGCTGGCGCTGACCGGTCAGCCCGCCAAGCAGGCGCCGTTCGAGCCGCTGCCCGGTGACGTCACCCACGTGCCCTACGGGGACGTCGAGGCACTCGAAGCAGCCGTCGACGACGACACCGCGGCGGTGTTCCTCGAACCGATCATGGGGGAGGGCGGCGTCGTCGTCCCCCCGGCCGGCTACCTGGTGGCCGCCCGTGAGATCACCAGCCGGCACGGGGCCCTGCTGGTGCTCGATGAGGTCCAGACGGGAGTGGGCCGCACCGGTGCGTTCTTCGCCCACCAGCACGACGGCATCACCCCCGACGTCGTCACCCTCGCCAAGGGACTCGGCGGCGGTCTGCCGATCGGGGCGTGCCTGGCCATCGGTCCGGCCGTGGACCTGATGACGCCGGGCTTGCACGGCAGCACGTTCGGCGGAAACCCGGTCTGCACTGCTGCCGCGCTGGCGGTGTTGCGGACGTTGTCCGCCGAGGATCTGGTGGAGCGCGCCGACGTGCTGGGCAAGACGCTGTCGCACGGGATCGAAGCGCTGAGCCACCCGTTGGTCGACCACGTCCGTGGCCGGGGACTGCTGCGCGGTGTGGTGCTGACCGCCCCGCAGGGCAAGGCCGTCGAAACCGTGGCACGTGAGGCCGGCTTCCTGGTCAACGCCGCCGCACCGGACGTGATCCGGTTGGCTCCACCGTTGGTCATCACCGAGGCGCAGATCGACAGCTTCCTGGCCGCACTGCCCGATATCCTCGACAAGGCGGCACTATGAGCACCCTTCGGCATTTCCTGCGCGACGACGACCTGTCCCCGGCCGAACTGGCCGAGGTTCTCGAGCTCGCCGCGGCGCTGAAGAAGGAGCCACTGAGCCGGCGACCGCTGGAGGGACCGCGTGGCGTCGCGGTGATCTTCGACAAGAACTCCACCCGCACCCGGTTCTCGTTCGAGATCGGCATCGCCCAGCTGGGCGGTCACGCGGTGGTGGTCGACGGGCGCACCACCCAGCTCGGCCGCGAGGAGACCCTGGAAGACACCGGCCGGGTGCTCTCCCGCTATGTCGATGCGATCGTGTGGCGCACGTTCGCCCAGAACCGGCTCACCGCCATGGCTTCTGCCTCCACCGCCCCTGTGGTCAATGCGCTGTCCGACGAGTTCCACCCCTGCCAGGTGCTTGCCGACCTGCAGACCCTGGTCGAACGCAAGGGATCGCTTAACGGACTGCGGATGACCTATTTCGGTGACGGCGCCAACAACATGGCGCATTCGCTGATGCTCGGCGGAGTCAACGCGGGGATCAGCGTGACCATCGCCGCCCCGGCAGGCTTCGAGCCCGATCCACGGTTCGTCGCGGCCGCCCAGCAGCGCGGCGCCCAGACCGGGGCCACCGTGACGCTGACGGCCGATCCCATCGCCGCGGCCAAGGGTGCCGATGTTCTCGTCACCGACACCTGGACGTCGATGGGCCAGGAGAACGACGGGCTCGACCGGGTGGGCCCGTTCAGGCCGTTCCAGGTCAATACCGAGCTGCTGTCGCACGCCGACTCCGAAGCCGTTGTCCTGCATTGTCTTCCCGCGCACCGCGGCTTCGAGATCACCGACGAGGTGATCGACGGCCCGCACAGCGCGGTCTGGGACGAGGCCGAGAATCGCCTCCACGCCCAGAAGGCCCTGCTGGTGTGGTTACTGGATAACCGATGACCACCGAAGTCAGTTCCACCCGCGCCGGGCGGCAGGCGAGGATCGTCTCGATCCTGTCGTCGCAATCGGTGCACAGCCAGAGCGAACTGGCCGTGCTGCTGGCCGACGAGGGTATCGACGTCACCCAGGCGACGTTGTCGCGCGACCTCGAGGAACTCGGTGCGGTCAAGCTTCGCGGGGCCGACGGCGGGGTGGGCGTCTACGTCGTTCCCGAGGACGGCAGCCCGGTGCGCGGGGTGTCCGGTGGGACCGAGAGGATGTCGCGACTGATGGCGGACCTGCTGGTGTCCACCGACGCCAGCGCTAACCTTGCCGTGCTGCGCACCCCGCCGGGCGCGGCGCATTACCTTGCCAGCGCGATCGATCGGGCAGCGTTGCCCCATGTCGTCGGCACCATCGCCGGCGACGACACCATCCTGGTGGTGGCCCGCGAACCGATGACCGGTGCTGAGCTGGCCACCATGTTCGAGAACATCCGTTAGAGCCGAAACAAAAGGAGACACTTCATGTCCGAGCGCGTCATCTTGGCGTATTCCGGCGGTCTGGACACCTCGGTGGCCATCAGCTGGATCGGCAAGGAGACCGGCCGGGAGGTCGTGGCCGTGGCCATCGACCTCGGTCAGGGCGGCGAGGACATGGAAGTGGTCCGCCAGCGTGCCCTGGACTGCGGCGCGGTCGAAGCGGTCGTGGTCGATGCCCGCGACGAATTCGCCGAGCAGTACTGCCTGCCGGCGATCCAGTCGAATGCCCTCTATATGGACCGCTATCCGCTGGTGTCGGCGCTGAGCCGCCCGCTGATCGTCAAGCACCTGGTGGATGCGGCCCGCGAACACGGCGGCGCGATCGTCGCCCACGGCTGCACCGGCAAGGGCAATGACCAGGTCCGCTTCGAGGTCGGATTCGCCTCGCTGGCACCGCATCTGGAGGTTCTGGCCCCCGTCCGCGACTACGCCTGGACCCGGGAGAAGGCCATCGCGTTCGCCGAGGAGAACGCCATCCCGATCAACGTCTCCAAGCGCTCCCCGTTCTCCATCGACCAGAACGTGTGGGGCCGAGCGGTGGAAACCGGCTTCCTGGAGCACCTGTGGAACGCGCCCACCAAGGACGTCTACGACTACACCGAAGACCCGACACTGAACTGGAATAGCCCCGACGAGGTGATCGTCGGGTTCGAGCGCGGCGTGCCGGTGTCCATCGACGGCAACCCGGTGACGGTGCTGGAGGCCATCGTCGAACTGAACCGCCGGGCCGGGGCACAGGGCGTCGGTCGCCTCGATGTGGTCGAAGATCGCCTGGTCGGCATCAAGAGCCGGGAAATCTACGAAGCGCCCGGCGCGATGGCGCTCATCACCGCGCACACCGAACTCGAACACGTCACCCTCGAGCGTGAACTCGGCCGGTTCAAGCGCGGCACCGACCGCAAGTGGGGCGAACTGGTCTACGACGGGCTGTGGTTCTCACCGCTCAAGCGATCGCTGGAGGCCTTCGTCGCCGACACCCAGAAGCACGTCACCGGCGAGATCCGAATGGTGTTGCACGGCGGCCACATTGCCGTGAATGGCCGGCGCAGCCCGCAGTCGCTCTACGACTTCAACCTGGCCACCTATGACGAAGGGGACACCTTCGACCAGTCCGCCGCCAAGGGATTCGTCCATGTGCACGGGCTGTCGTCGAAGATCGCCGCCCGCCGGGACCTGGCACTGTGACGGCTCAACCCCTTCCGCGAGCGTGCGTGTCGGTACGGCGACACGCCGCTGAAGGCAGCCGTTGGCGCACGCTCGCCGGTGGGCAACCGTGAGTACCAACGAGGGCTCGTTGTGGGGCGGGCGCTTCGCCGACGGGCCTGCGCCGGCGCTGGCGGCGCTGAGCAAGTCCACCCACTTCGACTGGGTGCTGGCACCCTATGACGTCGCCGCGTCCAAGGCGCACGCCAAGGTGCTGCACCGCGCCGGGCTGCTGACCGACGATCAGCGCGACGGTTTGCTCGCCGGCCTGGACAGCCTCGGAACCGACGTCGCCGACGGCAGCTTCACCCCGCTGGCGACCGACGAGGACGTGCACGGCGCACTCGAGCGCGGCCTGATCGACCGGGTCGGCGCCGACCTCGGCGGCCGGTTGCGGGCCGGGCGGTCACGCAACGACCAGGTGGCCACCCTGTTCCGGATGTGGTTGCGCGATGCGATGTCCCGGGTCGCCACCGGCGCCCTGGAGGTGGTCTCGGCGCTGGCCACCCAGGCCGCCGCGCACCCGACGGCGGTCATGCCCGGCAAGACCCACCTGCAGGCCGCCCAACCCGTGCTGCTCGCACACCATCTGCTCGCGCACGCCCACCCGCTGCTGCGCGACGTGGACCGCATCGTCGACTTCGACAAGCGCACCGCGGTCTCGCCATACGGTTCGGGCGCCCTGGCCGGCTCGTCGCTGGGGCTCGACCCCGACGCGATCGCTGAGGAGCTGGGATTCGCAGCGGCCAGCGACAATTCGATCGACGCGACGGCCTCCCGGGACTTCGCCGCCGAGGCCGCATTCGTTCTGGCGATGATCGGCGTCGACCTGTCCCGGTTGGCCGAGGACATCATTCTCTGGAGCACAACAGAATTCGGCTACGTCACACTGCACGACTCGTGGTCGACCGGCAGTTCGATCATGCCTCAGAAGAAGAACCCCGACATCGCCGAGTTGGCCCGCGGCAAGTCGGGCCGGCTCATCGGCAACCTGACTGGTCTGCTGGCCACCCTCAAAGCGCAGCCGCTGGCCTACAACCGCGATCTGCAGGAGGACAAGGAACCGGTCTTCGACTCGGTGGCCCAACTGGAGTTGGTGCTGCCCGCGATGGCCGGCCTGGTCGCCACCCTGACATTCGACGAGGAGCGGATGGCAGAGCTGGCGCCGGCGGGCTTCACGCTGGCTACTGATATTGCCGAATGGCTTGTGCGCCAGGGTGTCCCGTTCCGGGTGGCGCACGAGGCCGCCGGCGCTGCGGTGCGCACCGCCGAGGGGCGCGGGGTCGGGCTGGCGGAGCTGACCGACGACGAGCTGACGCAGATCAGCCCGGCGCTGACACCGCAGGTCCGCGATGTGCTCACCGTCGACGGGTCGGTGTCCTCCCGCGATGCCCGCGGCGGCACCGCCCCGGTGCAGGTTGCCAACCAACTCGGTGTCGTGCGGGATACCGCGGAGAGATTGCGGCTGCGGCTGCGGTGACAGACAGCGGGGGATACGGCCTTTTCGCGCAGCGACAGTTCCGCGAACTGTGGTCGGCGAACCTGCTTTCCAGCCTCGGCCTGGCCATGCTGTTGCTCGGCGCCGCGTGGGTGATGCTCTCACTGACGACGAATCCACTCCTGGTGAGCATGGTGCAAACCGCCATCAGCCTGCCGTTCCTCGTGTTCGGGATACCCGCCGGGATCAGCTCAGATCTCTACGGCCACCGCCGCCTGCTGCTCGGCGCGCACACCTGGATGCTGCTCGTCGTGGCCGGCCTCGCCGCGATCACCTTCGGTGGACACCTCACCGCGGCTTCGCTGTTGGTAGCGCTGTTGCTCATCGGGATCGGCCTGGTCTTCCAGCAGGCGGCGTGGAAACCCTTTCTGCACGACCTGCTTCCGGCCGATCAACTGGTTGCCGCGATTTCGTTCAACTCGTTGAGCAACAAACTCGCCCAGGTCGTCGGCCCCATGCTCGGCGGTCTGCTGGTCGGCTTCAAAGGCGCGCTGCTGGTATTCGGTACCCGCGGGCTGTCCCATGTCGTGATGATGGCCGTCGTCCGGCGGGTGCCGAAGCCCGCGGACCCACCCGAGACCGGCTCGTTTCGCGAGGCGCTGGGCTCATTCGCCGACGGGTGGCGTTCACTTCGGGCGTCGCGCCAGTTATACGGCCCGCTGATCCGGCTGACCGCGTTCATGCTGCCCTGCACCGGGATGGTGGCGTTGTTGCCGCTGGAAGCCAAGGAGAACATCCAGACCGAGGTGATCGGCTACGGCGGTCTGCTGACGGCGCTCGCGGTGGGCACGGTGTCGGCGGTGTCGTTGATGCCGTGGATGCAGAAGCACGCGCGGATGGGTGTGTTGAGTTCGGTTGCGGTCGCCGGGTTCTCGCTCGCCGTCGTCGGGATCAGTCAATGGGACAGCATGCTGCTCGACGCGTCGTTCCTGTTGGTTGCCGGATTCTGCTGGGGCATCCTCACGGTGGCTCATCAGTGGGCCGTGCAGACGGCGTCACCCGCCGACAGTCGTGGCTTGATGACGTCCTTCTACACGCTGACCCTGCAGGGCTCGTTGGCTGCGGGCAGTGTGCTGTTCGGGCTCATCGCGACCTGGATCGGGGTGAGCACGACGATCCTGATCTGTGGCCTCGTCGCCGCGTCCGGACTGCTGCTCGTGCGGCCGTTCCCGATGCCCGACGGCGTCGCGCAACCGGCCTAATCCACCAGGTCCGAAAGCTCCAGCCAGCGGTTCTCCTTCTCGGTCACCTCGGCCTCGAGCTCGCGCAACTCCTTGGTCAGCCGGCCGATGCCGACATGGTCGGACTGGTCGTGTTCGGCCAGTTCGACGTGCTTGGCGTTGACCCGGTCTGACAGCTTGCCCAGTGCGCGCTCCAGCGCCGAGATCTCCTTTTCCACGTTGCGCAGTTCGGCTCCCGACAGCGCTGCATGCGGCGCCGGGGTGGCCGAGGTGGGGCCGGTGGACGCGGCGGCGTGACGGCGGGCGGCGATCCGCAGGTATTCGTCGACCCCGCCAGGCAGGTGCCGCAGGTGACCGTCGATGATCGCGTACTGCTGATCGGTGACACGCTCGAGAAGGTATCGGTCGTGGGACACCACGATCAGGGTTCCTGGCCAGGAGTCGAGCAGATCTTCGGTGGCCGAGAGCATGTCGATGTCGACGTCGTTGGTCGGCTCGTCGAGCACCAGCACATTGGGCTCTTCGAGCAGGATCAGCATCAGTTGCAGGCGCCGGCGCTGCCCGCCGGAGAGCTCTCTGACTCGAGACGACAGCTGCTCGCGGCGAAAACCCAAGCGCTCCAACAGTTGTGTGGGCGTCAGCTCACGTCCGTCGACCACATATCCCGCCTTGAGTCGACCGACCACATCGCGGACCATCTCGTCCTCGATATCGGCCAGCTGGCTGGACTGCTGGTCGAGCATGGCCAGCCGCACGGTCTTGCCGCGCTTGACCCGGCCGCCATCGGGTTCCAGCGTGCCCGCGATCAGGCCCAGCAGCGTCGACTTCCCGGCGCCGTTGGCGCCGACGATTCCGGTGCGCTCGCCGGGACCGATGCGCCATTCGACGTCACGCAATACCGGCTTGCCGTCGAACGACACGGACGTATCGAGCAGGTCGATGACATCCTTGCCCAGCCGCGCGGTCGCGAGTTTGGACAGCTCGACGGTGTTGCGCAGCGGCGGGACGTCGGCGATCAACTGGTTTGCCGCATCGATCCGGAACTTCGGCTTGGAGGTACGCGCCGGTGGCCCCCGGCGCAGCCACGCCAGCTCCTTGCGCATCAGGTTCTGTCGCTTGGCTTCGCTGGCCGCCGCCACCCGGTCGCGTTCGACCCGCTGGAGCACGTAGGCCGCATAGCCGCCGTCGAAGGGCTCCACGATCCCGTCGTGAACCTCCCACGTCGTGTTGGCGACCTCGTCGAGGAACCAGCGGTCGTGGGTGACGATCAGCAGCCCACCGGAACTGCGTGCCCAGCGGTTCTTCAGGTGCTCGGAGAGCCAGGTGATGCCCTCGATGTCGAGGTGGTTGGTCGGCTCGTCGAGAGCGATCACATCCCAGTCGCCGATGAGCAGTTCTGCGAGTTGGACGCGGCGGCGCTGCCCGCCGGACAGCGATCCCACCGGCATCTGCCAGTCGATGTCGGACACCAGCCCGTCGACGACATCGCGCACCAGGGCGTTGCCGGCCCATTCGTGTTCGGCCTGATCCCCGACGAGCACTGTCCCGACGGCGGCGGCCGGGTCCAGGGTGTCGGCCTGATCCAGCGCCGCCACCCGCAGGCCGCCGCGGCGGGTGACGCGGCCGGAGTGCGGCGCGATGCGGCCCGTCAGCATGCCCATCAGGCTGGATTTTCCGTCGCCGTTGCGTCCCACGATCCCGATGCGAGCGCCCTCGTTGACGCCGACGGTCACCGAGTCGAAAACCACCTGAGTCGGATACTCGAGGTGGAGGGCTTCGGCCCCCAGCAGGTGCGCCACTGCAAGGACATTAGCGGTGGCTTGCCCGGCGACACCAAAGCCGCAGGCGGCAGGTCGGCTTTGTGCCATGATGTGCTGGCTGTCGGGGCCTTACGCAGCAGTGATGTCGGACAGGGAGTGGTTGTGGACTTGAACTTGTCGGCGGTCACCAGGCCGGTCGAGCGTCTGATGGCGACGGCACAGAACGGTTTCGAGGTGTTGCGCTGGGGCGGTCTGGAGACCGGTGTGGTGCCCTCGCCGTTCCAGACCGTCGAGAGCAAGTCGATGTACAAGCTCCGGCGCTACTTCCCGCCGGACAACCGCCCGGGTCAGCCACCCGCCGGGCCGCCGGTGCTGATGGTGCACCCGATGATGATGTCGGCGAACATGTGGGACGTCACCCAGGAAGACGGCGCGGTCGGAATCCTGCACGCGGCGGGCATCGATCCGTGGGTGATCGACTTCGGGTCACCCGACGAGGTCGAGGGTGGCATGCAACGCACCCTCACCGACCACATCGTCGCGCTCAGCGAGGCCATCGACACCGTCAAGGAGAGCACTGGCCAGAGTGTGCACCTGGCCGGCTACTCGCAGGGCGGGATGTTCTGCTATCAGACCGCCGCCTACCGCCGCAGCAAGGACGTCGCCAGCATCGTGGCCTTCGGGTCGCCGGTGGACACCCTGGCCGCACTGCCGATGGGCATCCCGGCCAACTTCGGTGCAGTCGCCGCCGACTTCATGGCCGACCATGTCTTCAACCGGATCGACATCCCAGGTTGGTTGGCGCGCACCGGTTTTCAGATGCTCGATCCCCTCAAGACCGCCAAGGCCCGCATCGACTTCGTCCGCCAGCTGCACGACCGTGAAGCGCTGCTGCCGCGCGAGCAGCAGCGCCGATTCCTCGACAGCGAAGGCTGGATCGCCTGGTCGGGTCCCGCGGTTTCCGAGCTGCTCAAACAGTTCATCGCCCACAACCGGATGATGACCGGCGGCTTCGTCATCAACGAACAGCTGGTGACGCTCAGTGACATCACCTGCCCGGTACTGGCATTCGTCGGTGAGGTCGACGACATCGGTCAGCCGGCCTCGGTTCGCGGCATCAAACGCGCCGCGCCGAGCGCCGACGTCTACGAGGTGATGATCCGCGCCGGGCACTTCGGACTCGTGGTCGGATCCAAGGCCGCGTCGGCCACCTGGCCGACGGTGGCCGACTGGGTGTCGTGGCAGTCGTCGGGCGGCACCGCGCGCCCGGCCAGCATCTCGCCGATGCCGGACAGCACCGCCGAACCCGAGGATTCCGGGGTGGCGCTGAGTTCGCGCATCATGCACGGTGTGGCCGAGGCGTCCGGTCTGGCGGCGTCTCTGGTCCGCGGTGTCGCCGACGCCGTCGTCACCACCAACAAGTCGATGCGCACGCTGGCCGTCGAAACCGCCCGCACGCTGCCGCGACTGGTGCGCCTCGGTCAGATCAACGACCACACCCGAATCTCGTTGGGCCGCATCATCGATGAACAGGCTGACGGCGCCCCCAACGGTGAGTTCCTGCTCTTCGACGGCCGGGTTCACACCTATCAGGCGGTGAATCGCCGCATCAACAACGTCGTGCGCGGGCTGATCGCGGTCGGGGTGCGCCAGGGCGTGCGGGTCGGGGTGCTGATGGACACCCGGCCCTCGGCGCTCGTGGCGATCGCCGCGCTGTCCCGGCTCGGTGCGGTCGCGGTGCTGATGCCCCCGGATGCCGACCTCGCCGAAGCCGTTCGCCTCGGCGGTGTCACCGAGGTCATCACCGACCCGGGCAACCTCGACGCCGCCCGCAAGCTTCCCGTGCAGATCCTGGTCCTGGGCGGCGGTGAATCCCGCGATCTCAACCTGCCCGGCGACAGCGGCGTCATCGACATGGAGAAGATCGACCCGGATGCCGTCGCGCTGCCCGGGTGGTATCGCCCCAACCCGGGTTTTGCCCGCGATCTGGCATTCGTGGCGTTCAGTACGGTCGGCGGCGGTCTGATCCCCAAACAGATCACCAACTACCGGTGGGCACTGTCGGCCTTCGGTACCGCCTCGGCGGCGGCGCTGGGCGGCAGTGACACCGTCTATTGCCTGACCCCGTTGCACCACCAGTCCGGTCTGCTGGTGAGCCTGGGCGGCGCGGTCGTCGGTGGTGCCCGGATCGCGTTGGCGCGCAGCCTCGAGCCGGAGCGGTTCTTCGCCGAGATCCGTCAGTACGGCGTCACCGTGGTGTCCTACACGTGGGCGATGTTGCGAGATGTCGTCGACGCCCCGTCGTTCAACCTCTCGGCGATCCATCCCGTGCGGCTGTTCATCGGCTCCGGTATGCCGACGGGCCTGTGGCAGCGCGTCGTCGACGGGTTCACCCCGGCCAACATCGTCGAGTTCTTCGCCACCACGGACGGACAGGCGGTCCTGGCCAACGTCGCCGGGGCCAAGGTCGGCAGTAAGGGCCGCCCACTGCCCGGCGGCGGTGTGGTGGAACTGGCCGCCTACGACCCCGACGACGATCTGATCCTGGAGGACGACCGCGGCTTCGTGCGGATCGCCGAGCCCAATCAGGTGGGTTTGCTGCTGGCCAAGCCGTGGGGCCCGATCGATCCGACCGCGTCGGTCAAACGCGGCGTCTTCGCGCCGAGTGACACCTGGATCTCCACCGAATACGTGTTCCGGCGCGATGCCGACGGTGACTTCTGGCTGCTCGGCAGCCGCAACCTGCTGATCCACACCCGCCGTGGGGTGGTGTTCCCGGAGACCTGCACCGACGCCGTCAGCCGAATCCTCGCGGTCGATCTGGCCGCCACCTACGGGGTCGAGGCGCCCGCCGGCACACTTGCCGTCACCGCCGTGACCCTGCGGCCGGGGGCCAGCGTCACCGCCGCCGATCTGACCGAGGCGGTGTCGGCGATGCCGGTCGGCCTGGCTCCCGACATCGTCCACGTGGTCGCCGAACTGCCACTTTCGGCCACTTACCGGCCGACGGTGTCGGCGCTGCGGGCGGCCGGGATACCCAAGGCGACGCGTAACAGCTGGTATCTGGACGCCGATACCCAGAAGTACAAGCGGCTCACGGCCGCGGTGCGGGCACAGCTGGCGGGTACCCAGAACTGAGTTCCTGCCCAGGTCGTGCCGCACTGTTAGGCTCGCCGGTAGTCGGGGTGCCCACGCGTCGGAGGATTGCATGACAACGCACAGCGTTTCCAGCCGCTCGGGTCGCGGCGCCAAAGGCGCAGTGATCGGTGTGCTGACCGCTGCCCTGATCGTTGGCTTCGGGTCCGCGACCGCGCTGGCCGAGCCGTCGTCCACCGCACCGGCCACCCCGACCGCGCAAGCGGATTCGGGCGTTCCCCAGTTCAAGAGCGCTGACGAACTGCTGTTGTTCATCGACCAGGAGTACGACCAGGGTGCCGGCGGCGGCCAGCTGTCCAACCTGATCAAGTCCGTGATGAAGTTGCGCTCCCAGGGCTACAAGCCCTCCAAGTCCAACGTGGCCGAGATCATCGATGCGCTGGATTCCCGGCCCAACCAGAAGCCCTTGATCCAGGCGCTCAGCGACACCCTCGGGTACCAGCAGAAGATCAAGGCGCAGACCGAAATGCTTCAGCAGGCCCAGGCCGCGCAGAACAACAACGCGGTGATGGGTGCCGGCCAGATGCCCTCGGACGGCAACCCCAACATCCCCGGGCAGTAGCCGCATCATGCTCGACGAGAAACTCCTCAGCATCCTGGTGTGCCCGGCCGATCGCGGCCCGCTGCTTTCGGTCGACGGACTTTTGTACAACCCACGCCTGCACAAGGCTTACCGGATCGAGGACGGCATTCCGGTGCTGTTGGTCGACGAGGCCGTCGACGTCGGTCCCGAGGAACACGAGCGCCTGATTACAGCGGCAAGTCCCCGGTGAGATAGCGCTGCAGATTGGGTCCGACGGTCTGCGCGATCTGCTGCGGCGGCAATGAGGCGAACGGTTCGACGCCGACGATATAGCGCGCGACGGCGATACCGAGCATCTGCGAGGCCACGAACTGTACGCGGATACGTCCCGTCCCCGGTGGATTGTCAACTCGCGGAGCGATTTCCGCGGTGACGATGTCTTGGATGAACGTCCGGATCAGGCTGACGTCGGCACCGCTAAGGATGGATCGCATGGTGGCGACCAGGGCATCGCCCATTTCCGAATCCCACAGCGCTAGCAGCATCGCGGGCAGGGCGTGACCGAGTTCCTCGATCGGGATCTCCCGCATCCGGTCGATCACCACCGTTGGGTCGATGGGCATCCGGATGGCCGCGGCGAACAGTTGCTGCTTGGTTCCGAAGTAATGATGGACGAGGGCGGAGTCCACTTCCGCGGCCGCCGCGATCGCGCGTATCGACGTTCTATCGATACCGTTGCGCGCGAACAACTCTCGCGCCGCGCCGAGGATGCGCTCGCGGGTATCTGAGGTGTTGCCCGGCGGGCGTCCCGGGCGCTTCACGGTGTGCGCCGCCGCAGGGTTGCGGCCGCCAGCGCCAGAGCCACCACCGCGAAGCCGAGGACGACGAGCATGTCGCGGATCGCAACGCTGGTCAGTTCGGCGTGGGTGCTGACCTGTTGCAGCGCTTCCAGGGCATAACTGGCCGGCATCGCGTTGCTGATCCACTCCAGCCAGGTCGGCATCATCGCGCGCGGCACGATGATGCCGGCGAGCAGCAGTTGGGGGACGATGACGACCGGCATGAACTGGACGGCTTGGAACTCGGTGCGGGCGAACGCACTGGCCAACAATCCCAGGCCCACACCGAGGATCGCGTTGATCACCGCGATCGCGAAGACCCACACCGGGCTGCCCGCGGTCTGGAACCCGAGCAGCCAAAACGACACCACACACGCCAGGCTGGCCTGTGCTGCCGCGGCGACGGAGAACGCGGTGCCGTAGGCGGCCAGCAGATCGAGCCGGCGCAGGGGAGTGGTGAGGATGCGCTCCAACGTTCCCGAAGCGCGCTCGCGCTGCATGGTGATCGAGGTGATGAGGAACATCACGAACAGCGGGAACAGCCCGAGCAGGATCAGGCACGCGTTGTGGAAGGGCGATACGGCGCCGGGCCTGGTCGGTACGTCGGAGAACATGAAGTACATCAGGGCGATCACCGCGCTGGGGACGACGAGGATCATCGCGATACTGCGGTGATCGGACCGCAGCTGTCGCAGGATGCGGGCCGTCGTGGCCAGGTAGGCGCGCGGACTCAGCCGGCTGGCGCTGCGGTGGTGTGCCGGATGACGGACAGGAACGCTTCCTCCAGTGACGTGCATCCGGTGTCCTCCCGTAGCTGGGTAGGTGTGGTGTGGGCCAGTAGTCGGCCGTCGCGCATGAGCAGGAGGTCGGCGCAGTGGTCGGCCTCGTCCATCACGTGGCTGGACACCAGCAGGGTGGCGCCGCGACGGGCCAGGGCATGGAACTGCGCCCACAGGTCGGCGCGCAGTACCGGGTCGAGGCCGACCGTGGGCTCGTCGAGCACCAGCAGGTCGGGCTGGCAGACCAGGGCGCAGGCCAGGGACACCCGGGCGCGCTGACCGCCGGAGAGGTTCCCGCAGTACGCGCCGGCATGGTCGCGCAACCCGACACTGTCGACGGCGTCGTCGGCTGCTGTCGTGGGCACGCCGTACAGGGCGGCGAAGTAGCGGACGTTGTCGATCACCCGCAGGTCGTTGTAGATCGTCGGGTCCTGGGTGACGTAGCCGACGCGACGCCGCAGCGGGGGAGAGCCCGCCGGATGGCCGAGCACCGTCACCGTTCCCGAGGCGACGATCTGGGTCCCGACGATGCTGCGGATCAAGGTCGTCTTGCCGCACCCGGAGGGGCCGAGCAGCCCGGTGACCGTGCCGCGGGCGATGTCCACCGAGAAGTCGTGCAGCGCCACCCGCTTGCCGCGGACCACCCGCAGGTGTCTGGTGTGAACCGCGCCGTCGGCAGGCGCCGCCAGTAATTCATCACCCGATGAAGTCATCACACGATGAATAATGCGCCTGTCCTGTCGTCACGTCAACGAAAACGGGCACAATGCGTGTCGTGACTGCGCAGCTGCTGGCCGGCGACCCGGTCGGCGCAGCCCGTCGGCTGCTCGGCGGGGTGATCAGCTGCCGGGGTGTGTCCGCGCTGATCGTCGAGGTCGAGGCCTACGGCGGACCGCCGACCGGGCCGTGGCCGGATGCTGCCGCCCATTCCTATCGCGGTCCCACCGCCAGGAACTCGGTGATGTTCGGACCGGCAGGCAGGCTCTATACCTATCGCAGTCACGGAATCCACGTCTGCGCCAACGTGTCGTGCGGCCCCGAGGGCGTTGCGGCGGCGGTCCTGCTGCGGGCAGCCGCGATCGAATCCGGTCTGCAGACGGCGCAGTCCAGGCGGGGTCCGTCCGTCACGCCCGTGGCGTTGGCGCGCGGCCCGGGCAACTTGTGCTCAGCGCTTGCTGTCGAGATGGGGGACAACGGGGTGGACGTCTTCGACACCGCCTCGCCGGTCACCGTGCAGCTCGGCGATCCCGGAGCGGACAGCTGCGGGCCGCGGGTCGGGGTCAGCCGCGCTGCGGATCGCGCCTGGAGATTCTGGCTGACGGGACGCCCCGAGGTGTCGGCGTACCGGCGCAGTCCCCGCGCACCAATGCCGGGCGCGAGCGACTGAGCCGATCCGATACGGGAAGATCAACCCATGAGCACGACGATTCTCGACGAGCTGGGTTGGCGGGGACTGATCGCACAGTCCACCGACATCGACGGGCTCGCCGCCCTAGCGGCGCAGCCCCCGATGACGGTGTACGCGGGGTTCGACCCCACCGCGCCGAGCCTGCACGCCGGAAACCTGGTGCCGTTGCTCACATTGCAGCGCTTCCAGCGGGCTGGGCATCGGCCGATCGTTCTGGCCGGCGGGGCGACCGGACTCATCGGTGATCCTCGCGACAACGGTGAACGCACGCTCAACACCGCCGACACGGTCGCTCAGTGGTCCGATCGCATTCGCGGACAGCTTGAGCGGTTCGTCGATTTCGACGACTCGCCAACCGGCGCGATTGTGGAGAACAACCTGAGCTGGACGTCACAACTGGGAGCCATCGAGTTCCTGCGTGACGTGGGCAAGCACTTCTCGGTCAATGTGATGCTCGACCGCGACACCATTCGCCGGCGCCTCGACGGCGAGGGCATCTCCTACACCGAGTTCAGCTACATGCTGTTGCAGGCCAACGACTATGTGGAGTTGCACCAGCGTTACGGCTGCTCCCTGCAGATCGGTGGCTCCGATCAGTGGGGCAACATCATCGCCGGCGTGCGCCTGGTCCGCCAGAAGCTCGGTGCGACAGTGCATGCGCTGACCGTGCCGTTGGTCACATCTGCCGACGGCACGAAGTTCGGCAAGTCCACCGGTGGGGGCAGCCTCTGGCTGGACCCCGAGATGACGAGTCCGTATGCCTGGTACCAGTACTTCGTCAACACCGCCGACGCCGATGTGATCGGTTACCTGCGCTGGTTCACCTTTCTGTCGGCCGAGGAGTTGGCCGAATTGGAAGTGGCCACTGCAGAGCGCCCGCACGAGCGGGCGGCGCAGCGCCGATTGGCTCAGGAGCTCACCACCTTGGTGCACGGCGAGGCCGCGACTGCGGCGGTCGAACACGCGTCGCAGGCACTCTTCGGCCGGGGTGAGCTGTCACAACTCGACGAGGCCACGCTGGCCGCGGCCCTGAAAGAGACCTCAGTGGCCACCCTCGAGCCGGGGGCTCCGGACGGGATCGTCGACCTTCTGGTGGCCACGGGCTTGTCGGCCAGCAGGAAGGAAGCCAAGCGGACAATCGCCGAAGGCGGTGTGTCGGTGAACAACGTCAAGGTCGAGGGCGACGACTGGGTGGCACAACCGTCCCACTTCCTGCATGAAAGTTGGCTTGTGCTGCGCCGAGGCAAACGGAACGTTGCTGGCGTGCAGCGCGTGCGGTGACTTCTGAGCAGCCGAAACCCTGCTTCTAGCAGGCGATTTGACTCCCCGTTAGCACTCACGTAACTTAATCCACGTCGCCGCGACGCGGTCAGCCCGCAGAGCGCGACGGCATCTTCGAGGAATACTCCCGGATTCCGGGGTGTTCCACTGTCCGCCCTACCGCTCGCGGCGAAAGTCGCGGGGTGTTTGCGCGGCCGGTGAAGGTGTCAGGTCTGTTGTTTGAGAACTCAATAGTGTGTTTGGTGGTTTTTGTTTGTTGTTTTTTGTCATGTTCTGGCACCCCCGTGTTGGGATGTGATGTTTGTTGATGCCAGTTTTTGGTGTCTTTTTGTTAGGTCAGATTTTTCTGATTCGAATTCACCTGTCTTTGGATGGGTTGTTTTTGTTTGGAGAGTTTGATTCTGGCTCAGGACGAACGCTGGCGGCGTGCTTAACACATGCAAGTCGAACGGTAAGGCCCTTCGGGGTACACGAGTGGCGAACGGGTGAGTAACACGTGGGTGATCTGCCCTGCACTTTGGGATAAGCCTGGGAAACTGGGTCTAATACCGAATACACCCTGCTGGTCGCATGGCCTGGTGGGGGAAAGCTTTTGCGGTGTGGGATGGGCCCGCGGCCTATCAGCTTGTTGGTGGGGTGATGGCCTACCAAGGCGACGACGGGTAGCCGGCCTGAGAGGGTGTCCGGCCACACTGGGACTGAGATACGGCCCAGACTCCTACGGGAGGCAGCAGTGGGGAATATTGCACAATGGGCGCAAGCCTGATGCAGCGACGCCGCGTGAGGGATGACGGCCTTCGGGTTGTAAACCTCTTTCAGTAGGGACGAAGCGCAAGTGACGGTACCTATAGAAGAAGGACCGGCCAACTACGTGCCAGCAGCCGCGGTAATACGTAGGGTCCGAGCGTTGTCCGGAATTACTGGGCGTAAAGAGCTCGTAGGTGGTTTGTCGCGTTGTTCGTGAAAACTCACAGCTCAACTGTGGGCGTGCGGGCGATACGGGCAGACTGGAGTACTGCAGGGGAGACTGGAATTCCTGGTGTAGCGGTGGAATGCGCAGATATCAGGAGGAACACCGGTGGCGAAGGCGGGTCTCTGGGCAGTAACTGACGCTGAGGAGCGAAAGCGTGGGGAGCGAACAGGATTAGATACCCTGGTAGTCCACGCCGTAAACGGTGGGTACTAGGTGTGGGTTTCCTTCCTTGGGATCCGTGCCGTAGCTAACGCATTAAGTACCCCGCCTGGGGAGTACGGCCGCAAGGCTAAAACTCAAAGAAATTGACGGGGGCCCGCACAAGCGGCGGAGCATGTGGATTAATTCGATGCAACGCGAAGAACCTTACCTGGGTTTGACATGCACAGGACGTGCCTAGAGATAGGTATTCCCTTGTGGCCTGTGTGCAGGTGGTGCATGGCTGTCGTCAGCTCGTGTCGTGAGATGTTGGGTTAAGTCCCGCAACGAGCGCAACCCCTATCTTATGTTGCCAGCGCGTGATGGCGGGGACTCGTAAGAGACTGCCGGGGTCAACTCGGAGGAAGGTGGGGATGACGTCAAGTCATCATGCCCCTTATGTCCAGGGCTTCACACATGCTACAATGGCCGGTACAAAGGGCTGCGAATCCGTGAGGTGGAGCGAATCCCTTGAAAGCCGGTCTCAGTTCGGATCGGGGTCTGCAACTCGACCCCGTGAAGTCGGAGTCGCTAGTAATCGCAGATCAGCAACGCTGCGGTGAATACGTTCCCGGGCCTTGTACACACCGCCCGTCACGTCATGAAAGTCGGTAACACCCGAAGCCGGTGGCCTAACCCGTAAGGGAGGGAGCCGTCGAAGGTGGGATCGGCGATTGGGACGAAGTCGTAACAAGGTAGCCGTACCGGAAGGTGCGGCTGGATCACCTCCTTTCTAAGGAGCACCACGAGACTGCGCCCCGCCCACATCGTGTGGGGGTTCGGTGAGTGCAGCGATTCGTTGGATGGGCCTGGCCTGTAGTGGGTTTCAGGTTCTGGTGCACGACAAGCAAAGTTGTTCAGGGCGGGGTTTTTACCCTGGCTGCTGCCAAACACACTGTTGGGCTTTGAGACAACAAGCCTGTGCCCCGGTTGCGGGGTGGCCTCACGTTGGTGGGGTCGGAGTGTTGTTGCCTCACTTTGGTGGTGGGGTGTGGTGTTTGATTTGTGGATAGTGGTTGCGAGCATCTAGCGCGCACGAATGGTGGCGCCGGCCCTTTGGGGTGGGTGTTGCGTTGGTGTGTGTTGATGTGCAATTTTTCCTAATCTCATTTTTGGTTTTATGTTTGTAAGTGTTTAAGGGCGCATGGTGGATGCCTTGGCACTGGGAGCCGATGAAGGACGTGGGAGGCTGCGAAATGCCTCGGGGAGCTGCCAACCGAGCGTTGATCCGAGGATGTCCGAATGGGGAAACCCGGCACGAGTGATGTCGTGTCACCCAACGCTGAATATATAGGCGTTGGGGGGGAACGCGGGGAAGTGAAACATCTCAGTACCCGTAGGAAGAGAAAACAATTGTGATTCCGTGAGTAGTGGCGAGCGAAAGCGGAGGATGGCTAAACCGTGCATATGTGATACCCGGCAGGGGTTGTGTGTGCGGTGTTGTGGGGCCTATCTTCTCAGATCTGCCGGTCTGGGCTGCAGTGAGAAAAGAACGTGTTAGTCGAAGTGACCTGGGATGGTCTGCCGTAGCGGGTGAGAGCCCCGTAGACGAAAACATGTTCTCTGTGGTGATGGGTTCCCGAGTAGCAGCGGGCCCGTGAAATCTGCTGTGAATCTGCCGGGACCACCCGGTAAGCCTGAATACTTCCCAGTG
Source organism: Mycobacterium sp. NBC_00419 (assembly GCF_036023875.1). NCBI lineage: Bacteria > Bacillati > Actinomycetota > Actinomycetes > Mycobacteriales > Mycobacteriaceae > Mycobacterium > Mycobacterium sp. NBC_00419. The sequence continues at coordinate 360,823 of NZ_CP107931.1, read as the reverse complement.
ACCGATAGCGGATTAGTACCGTGAGGGAATGGTGAAAAGTACCCCGGGAGGGGAGTGAAATAGTACCTGAAACCGTGTGCCTACAATCCGTCAGAGCCTTCGTGTTAAAGCGTGGGGTGATGGCGTGCCTTTTGAAGAATGAGCCTGCGAGTCAGGGACATGTCGCGAGGTTAACCCGTGTGGGGTAGCCGTAGCGAAAGCGAGTCTGAATAGGGCGTATCCACACAACAGTGTGTGGTGTAGTGGTGTGTTCTGGACCCGAAGCGGAGTGATCTACCCATGGCCAGGGTGAAGCGCGGGTAAGACCGCGTGGAGGCCCGAACCCACTTAGGTTGAAGACTGAGGGGATGAGTTGTGGGTAGGGGTGAAAGGCCAATCAAACTCCGTGATAGCTGGTTCTCCCCGAAATGCATTTAGGTGCAGCGTCGCGTGTTTCTTACCGGAGGTAGAGCTACTGGATGGCCGATGGGCCCCACAGGGTTACTGACGTCAGCCAAACTCCGAATGCCGGTAAGTCCAAGAACGCGGCAGTGAGACGGCGGGGGATAAGCTCCGTGCGTCGAGAGGGAAACAGCCCAGATCGCCGGCTAAGGCCCCTAAGCGTGTGCTAAGTGGAAAAGGATGTGCAGTCGCAGAGACAACCAGGAGGTTGGCTTAGAAGCAGCCACCCTTGAAAGAGTGCGTAATAGCTCACTGGTCAAGTGATTGTGCGCCGATAATGTAGCGGGGCTCAAGCACACCGCCGAAGCCGCGGCAACGTATTTATACGTTGGGTAGGGGAGCGTCCTGCATCCAGTGAAGCAGCCTAGTGATGGAGCTGTGGAGGGTGTGGGAGTGAGAATGCAGGCATGAGTAGCGATAAGGCAAGTGAGAACCTTGCCCGCCGAAAGACCAAGGGTTCCTGGGCCAGGCCAGTCCTCCCAGGGTGAGTCGGGACCTAAGGCGAGGCCGACAGGCGTAGTCGATGGACAACGGGTTGATATTCCCGTACCCGTGTGTGCGCGCCCATGATGAATCAGAGGTACTAACCGCCCAAAACCGTCGTTACCGATCACCTTCGGGTGTGAGGATTGGCGGGGCTGCGCGGGACCTTCTCTGGTAGTAGTCAAGCGATGGGGTGACGCAGGAAGGTAGCCGTACCAGTCAGTGGTAATACTGGGGCAAGCCTGTAGGGCGACATCTAGGCAAATCCGGATGTCATGTGCCTGAGAGGTGATGCATAGCCGAGTGAGGCGAATTCGGTGATCCTCAGCTGCCGAGAAAAGCCTCTAGCGAGCACACACACGGCCCGTACCCCAAACCGACACAGGTGGTCAGGTAGAGAATACCAAGGCGTACGAGTGAACTATGGTTAAGGAACTCGGCAAAATACCCCCGTAACTTCGGGAGAAGGGGGACCTCCTACTGTCATGGCCCACGCGGCCGGCAGCGGTGGGGGGTGGCACAAACCAGTGAGAAGCGACTGTTTACTAAAAACACAGGTCCGTGCGAAGTCGCAAGACGATGTATACGGACTGACGCCTGCCCGGTGCTGGAAGGTTAAGAGGACCCGTTAACCCTTTGGGGTGAAGCGGAGAATTTAAGCCCCAGTAAACGGCGGTGGTAACTATAACCATCCTAAGGTAGCGAAATTCCTTGTCGGGTAAGTTCCGACCTGCACGAATGGCGTAACGACTTCTCAACTGTCTCAACCATAGACTCGGCGAAATTGCACTACGAGTAAAGATGCTCGTTACGCGCGGCAGGACGAAAAGACCCCGGGACCTTCACTATAGCTTGGTATTGGCGTTCGATACGGTTTGTGTAGGATAGGTGGGAGACTATGAAGCGGTCACGCTAGTGATCGTGGAGTCGTTGTTGAAATACCACTCTGATCGTATTGGACTTCTAACTTCGAACCGTATATCCGGTTCAGGGACAGTGCCTGGTGGGTAGTTTAACTGGGGCGGTTGCCTCCTAAAATGTAACGGAGGCGCCCAAAGGTTCCCTCAACCTGGACGGCAATCAGGTGTTGAGTGCAAGTGCACAAGGGAGCTTGACTGCGAGACGTACATGTCAAGCAGGGACGAAAGTCGGGACTAGTGATCCGGCACCCCCGAGTGGAAGGGGTGTCGCTCAACGGATAAAAGGTACCCCGGGGATAACAGGCTGATCTTCCCCAAGAGTCCATATCGACGGGATGGTTTGGCACCTCGATGTCGGCTCGTCGCATCCTGGGGCTGGAGCAGGTCCCAAGGGTTGGGCTGTTCGCCCATTAAAGCGGCACGCGAGCTGGGTTTAGAACGTCGTGAGACAGTTCGGTCTCTATCCGCCGCGCGCGTCAGAAGCTTGAGGAAAGCTGTCCCTAGTACGAGAGGACCGGGACGGACGAACCTCTGGTCCACCAGTTGTCACACCAGTGGCACCGCTGGATAGCCACGTTCGGACAGGATAACCGCTGAAAGCATCTAAGCGGGAAACCTTCTCCAAGACCAGGCTTCTCACCCATTAAGTGGGATAAGGCCCCCCGCAGACCACGGGATCGATAGACCAGACCTGCACACCTAGCAATAGGTTTAGGGAACTGGCACTAACCGGCCGAAAACTTACAACAACCAACAAACCACGATTGTTGTAGGAAAAACCTCGCAACCACACACCACGCAAACCACTACACCCCACCACCAAAACACACAGATTTACACTCACAAACGAGTGAATAAAGTTACGGCGGCCATAGCGGCAGGGAAACGCCCGGACCCATCCCGAACCCGGAAGCTAAGCCTGCCAGCGCCGATGATACTACCCAACCCGGGTGGAAAAGTAGGACACCGCCGAACACACATTAGGAAACGCCCCCCGAGCAATCGGGGGGCGTTTCTCTATTCCGGAATGAATTGCATTCACGAATTAAAACAATGCCGAATTGTGGGTCTCTCGGTGCTGCCCGTATCCTTTACAGGTGGTCGACGACAGGCAAGGTAATTCCGGTGGGCGGCCGGCACGGCGCCCCGCCGGTGCGGGCGGCGCTTCAGGCCGTGACCGTCGCGGACCCAAGGCTCCGTACCGCTCCAGTGGCGGACGGGCGCGCGAAGCCCAACCGCACTATCCGCCCGACGCCGAGGACGGCGCCTCCCGGCCGAGCGGCCCACCGATACCGGCGTCGATCGAAGCCAAGCAGCTCGCACCCGAGATCCGTGGTGAGCTTTCGACTTTGGACCGCACGACCGCAGACATGGTGGCCCGCCACCTGGTCGCCGCCGGCGAACTGATCGACGAGGACCCCGAGGCGGCCCTGGCTCACGCGCAGGCCGCACGTGCCCGCTCCGGGCGCATCGCCGCGGTCCGTGAGGCCGTCGGTATCGCCGCCTACCAGTGCGGCGACTGGGCGCAGGCACTGTCCGAATTCCGTGCTGCCCGCCGGATGGGCAGCAAATCGCAACTGCTGCCGCTCATTGCGGACTGCGAGCGTGGTGTCGGGCGTCCCGAGCGTGCCATCGAATTGGCCCGCAGCGCCGAGGCGGCAGCACTGACCGGCGACGACGCCGACGAGATGCGGATCGTCGCGGCCGGCGCCCGCGCCGACCTGGGCCAGCTCGAACAGGCGCTGGCCCTGCTGTCGAGCCCGCAACCGGATTCCTCGCGCACCGGAAACACCGCCGCGCGGCTGTTCTACGTCTACGCCGAGACGCTGCTGGCGCTCGATCGCGGCGAGGATGCATTGCAGTGGTTCATCCACGCCGCAGCCGCCGACATCGACGGTGTCACCGACGCCGAAGAGCGGGTCAGCGAGCTGGCCTGACGTGACAACACTTGTGCAGCAACATGATTGCCTGTTGCTCGACCTTGACGGCACCGTCTTTCGGGGCCATGAGCCCACCGAGGGGGCCATCGAGGCTCTCGACTCGGCCGACACCCGCACACTCTTCGTCACCAACAACGCGTCCCGGGCCGCCGACGAGGTGGCCGAGCATCTGCGTGAACTCGGCTTCAGCGCAACCGCCGACGACGTGGTGACCAGCGCCCAGAGTGCCGCCGGTCTGCTCGCGCAGCAGCTACCGCCCGGAGCGAAAGTCCTCGTCGTGGGGACCGACGCCCTCGCCGGTGAGGTGGCCGCGGTCGGCCTGCAGCCGGTCCGCCTGTTCTCCGACGACCCGGTCGCGGTGGTCCAGGGGCATTCGACAAGCACCGATTGGGCGATCCTCGCCGAGGCGGCCCTGGCGATTCGGGCGGGCGCCCTGTGGGTGGCGGCCAACGTGGACCGCACGCTGCCGACCGAACGCGGTCTGCTGCCGGGCAACGGTTCGATGGTCGCCGCGCTGAGGACCGCCACCGACGCCGAGCCGCAGGTCGCCGGCAAGCCGGCGCCGGCACTGATGCGGGATGCCCTGGCCCGCGGCACATTTCAGACACCTCTGGTGGTCGGCGACCGTCTGGACACCGACATCGAAGGTGCCAATTCCGCTGATCTGCCCAGCCTCATGGTGCTGACCGGGGTCAACAACGCCGCCGATGCGGTCCACGCGCGCCCCGAGCAACGGCCCACCCTTATCGCGGCGGACCTTCGCGACCTACACCGCGAATCCGCCGCCCTGGCCGTCGCCGCCCACCCGGCCTGGCGGGTCGAGGTGAGCGGGGCCGCGGTGACGGTCTTCGCCACCGGCGACAGCCCCGGCGACGACGAGTTGTCGGTGGTCCGTGCGACCGCCCGCGCCGTCTGGGATGCGGCCCCGGACGGTCGTGCGATCACCGTCAGTGCCGGCGACGACACCGCGCGCGCCGCGCTGGAGCGCTGGGCGCTGCTGACGGCGGCTGATCGGCTAGCGTGAACGGTGAGATGACCACCGATCCTGAACAGATTCGCGCCGAGATCGATGCTGTCCTGGCCGAGTTGCCCAGCGTCGACTCCGAGCGCGCTGACCTCGACAGCGTCGATATCGACGACGTCGGCCGCCGACTCGAGGAAGCGCACCAGATTCTGGTTAGTGCGCTGGAATCGGTGGAGAAAGGCTGAGGTCGGCGTGACGCGGCGTGCCCGGGTTGACGCAGAACTGGTCCGACGTGGCCTGGCGCGGTCGCGCCAGCAGGCGGCCGAGCTGATCGGCGCCGGCCGCGTCAGCATCGACGGCATGCCTGCGGTGAAGCCGGCGACGGCGGTGTCGATCACCGCCAACCTGACCGTCGAGGGTGACGGCGAGAGGACCTGGGTGTCGCGCGGCGCCCACAAGCTCATCGGCGCGCTGGACACCTTCGGTATCGACGTGACCGGTAGGCGGTGCCTGGACGCCGGCGCCTCGACAGGCGGCTTCACCGAGGTGCTGCTGGACCGCGGTGCCACCGAGGTCGTCGCCGTCGACGTCGGCTACGGGCAGCTCGCGTGGTCACTGCGTTCCGATCCACGGGTCCGGGTGATCGAGCGGACCAATGTGCGGGACCTGAGCTTCGAGGCCATCGGTGGGCAGGTTGGCATCGTGGTCGCCGATCTGTCATTCATCTCGCTGGCTACCGTCTTGCCTGCGCTGACTGCATGCGCCGATCCGGGCGCCGATATCGTTCCCATGGTGAAGCCGCAGTTCGAGGTCGGCCGCGACCAGGTGGGGTCCGGCGGGGTGGTGTCCGACCCGCAGCTGCGTGCCTCCGCGGTGCTGGCCGTTGCCGCTCGAGCCGAAACGCTGGGCTGGCAGACCGTCGGCGTGACAGCCAGCCCGTTGCCCGGCCCGTCGGGCAATGTCGAATACTTCCTGTGGTTGCGCGCCCACACCGATCGCGCGCTGGTGGGAACCGAACTGGACGCCGCGGTACGCCGCGCCGTCGCGGAAGGACCGCAATGACTCAGGAGCGGGTGATCCTGCTCGTCGTGCACACCGGCCGCGAGGAGGCCACCGACACCGCACGTCGCGTCAAAAAAGTACTGAGCGACAACGGAATCGCGCTGCGCGTCCTGTCCGCAGAGGCCGTCGACCGTGGGTCGCTGCAGCCCGAGTCGGCCGATGTGCAGGGACTCGGGGCCGACGTCGAATTGGTCGACGCAGACGAGCGTGCCGCCGAGGGCTGCGAACTGGTGCTGGTGCTCGGCGGCGACGGGACATTTCTGCGCGCAGCCGAACTGGCCCGCAACGCCGAGATTCCGGTGCTCGGTATCAACCTCGGGCGCATCGGCTTCCTGGCCGAGGCCGAGGCCGAAGCCATCGACACCGTGCTCGACCATGTGGTCGCCCGCACCTACCGCGTCGAGGAGCGAATGACGCTCGACATCGCCGTGCGGGTCGAGGGCAAGGTCGTTTCGCGTGGGTGGGCACTCAACGAGGCCAGCCTGGAGAAGGGCACCCGACTCGGGGTGATCGGCGTCGTCCTGGAGATCGACGGCAGGCCGGTGTCGTCGTTCGGCTGCGACGGCGTGCTCGTGTCGAGCCCGACCGGGTCCACGGCATATGCGTTTTCGGCGGGCGGGCCGGTGGTCTGGCCCGACCTGGAGGCAATCCTGGTGGTACCCAACAACGCCCACGCGTTGTTCGCCCGCCCGATGGTCACCAGCCCGCACGCGACCATCGCGATCGAGATCGACGCCGACAGCCACGACGGGCTGGTGCTCTGCGACGGCCGCCGCGAGATGCGGTTACCGGCCGGTGGCCGCCTCGAGGTGACCAAGTGCAGCACGCCGCTGAAATGGGTGCGACTCGACAGCGCCCCGTTCACTGACCGTCTGGTGCGCAAGTTCCGCCTGCCGGTCACCGGCTGGCGCGGGCGGTAACCCGACGATGCTCGCCGAGATCCGGATTCAGGCCCTGGGTGCGATCAGCGCCGCGACCGCCGAGTTCGACAAAGGCCTGACCGTGCTTACCGGCGAGACCGGCACCGGCAAGACGATGGTGGTGACCGGTCTGCACCTGCTCGGCGGCGCGCGGGCCGACGCCACCCGGGTGCGCTCGGGCGCCGATCGGGCCGTCGTCGAAGGACGGTTCAGCACCGAAGACCTCGACCCGGTTACCGCCAGGCAGATCGACGAGATCCTCGAGTCCTCAGGTGCCGACCGCGACGACGACGCGAGCATCATCGCGCTGCGCTCGGTCAGCCGCGACGGGCCGTCGCGGGCCAACCTCGGCGGCCGCAGTGTGCCGGCGAAGTCGCTGACCGCGTTCACCAACGGTCTGCTCACCCTGCACGGCCAGAACGATCAGCTCAGGTTGATGCGTCCCGACGAACAACGCGGCGCGCTGGACCGCTTCGCCAGTGTCGAGGCCAAACTCGAGCGCTACAAGAAGGTCCGCAACGAATGGCAGGTCGCGCGTCGTGATCTTGTCGATCGCAGCAACCGGGCCCGTGAACTCGCCCAGGAGGCCGACCGGCTGAAGTTCGCGCTCACCGAGATCGACGGTGCCGACCCCTCACCCGGTGAGGACGAGACGCTGGTGGCCGACATCCGCCGGCTCTCCGAACTCGACGCGTTGCGGGAGGCGGCCGCCAGTGCGCGAGCCGAACTGTCCGCGTCGGACGACATCTCGGAGGGTCAACCCCATTCGGCCACCGACAGTCTCGGCAGGGCCATCACCGCGCTGGAGTCCACCGACGACACCGCGCTGACCGCGCTGGCCCGCCAGCTCACCGAGGTGCTGACCGTCGTCGGGGATGCCGGCCGGGAACTCGGCGACTTCCTCGGCGACCTGCCCAGCGATGCCAGCGCGCTGGAGACCAAGCTCGCGCGGCAGGCCGAGCTGCGCATCCTGACCCGTAAGTACGCCGCCGACGTCGACGGTGTGCTGCGCTGGGCTGCCGAGGCACGCGAGCGCCTGGCCCAGCTCGACGTCTCCGAGGAGGCCCTCAGCGGGCTGGCGCGCCGGGTCGAGGAACTGGCCGGGCAGGTGGCCGCTGCGGCCGGTGAGCTCACCAAGGCTAGGACCAAGGCGGCCAAGGGCCTGGCCAAGGCGGTCACCGCCGAACTCGCCGGGCTGGCGATGGCCGACGCCGACTTCACCGTCGAGGTGTCGGGGCTGCCCGCCCGCGACGACGACAGCGCGCCGCTGCGGTTGCCATCCGGGCAACTGGTGCACGCCGGCGCCGACGGGGTCGACCTGGTGGAGTTCGGCTTCACCGCCCACCGGGGCACCGACGTGTTGCCACTGAACAAGAGCGCCTCCGGCGGTGAACTGTCCCGGGTGATGCTGGCGCTGGAGGTCGTACTGGCCGCCTCGGCCGAGGGAACCACCATGGTGTTCGACGAGGTCGACGCCGGCGTCGGCGGCCGGGCAGCAGTCCAGATCGGCCGGCGCCTGGCGCGGCTGGCCCGGAGCCACCAGGTCATCGTCGTCACCCACCTGCCGCAGGTCGCCGCCTATGCCGACACCCACCTGGTGGTCGAGTCCGGGCGCAACGGCGCCAGCGAGGTGCGCAGGCTCGACAGTGAGCAGCGGGTGGCCGAGCTGGCGCGGATGCTGGCCGGGCTGGGGGAGTCCGACACCGGGCGGGCCCATGCCCGCGAGTTGTTGGCCGCCGCCCAGGAGGACAACGCCGCAACCTGATCGTGTTGCTGATGTGACAAAATGTGACTTGTGGGGCTGGTGTTACGGCGCGCCTCCGTGGATAAGGGCATCCTCGCCGACACAATCGGCCCATGAAGATGTCAGCGCTTCTCTCTCGTAACACCACTGCGCGACCGGGAGTGACGGGCACCGCGCGCGTCGACCGCGACATCGATCGGCTGCTGCGCCGGGTCGGCGAGGGCGACATCGTCGTGCTGGACATCCTGGATCTGGACCGGATGACCGCTGACGCGCTGGTGGATGCCCGGATCGCCGGTGTGGTCAACGCCTCGCCGTCGATCTCGGGTCGCTACCCGAACCTGGGCCCCGAGGTGCTGGTGGCCAACAACATCACCCTGATCGACAGCGTCGGCGACGAGGCGTTCAAGAAGGTCAAGGACGGCGCCAAGATCCGCCTGCACAACGGCGGGGTGTACGCCGGTGACCGCCGCTTGGTGCACGGTGTCGAGCGCAGCGACGAAGAGATCGCCGACCTCATGCACGACGCCAAGACCGGGCTGGTGGCGCATCTGGAAGCGTTCGCAGGCAACACGATTGAGTTCATCCGCAGCGAGAGCCCGTTGCTCATCGATGGTATCGGCATTCCCGATATCGACGTCGACGTCTTCCGCCGCCACGTCGTGGTCGTCGCGGACGGTCCCGGCGCCGAGGAGGACCTCAAGGCCCTCAAGCCGTTCATCAAGGAGTACCAGCCGGTGCTCGTGGGCGTCGGCGGCGGTGCCGACATCCTGCACAAGGGCGGCTACCGGCCCGCGCTGATCGTCGGTAATCCCGATTCGATCAGCGCCGACGCGCTCAAGTGCGGCGCCCAGGTGGTGCTGCCCGCCGACGCCGACGGACACGCTGTCGGCCTGGAGCGCATTCAGGACCTCGGCATCGGGGCGATGACGTTCCCGGCCGCCGGCTCGGCTGCCGACCTGGCCCTGCTGCTCGTCGATCACCACGGGGCGTCGCTGATCGTCACCGCCGGCCACTCGGCGACCATCGAGGAGTTCTTCGACCGCTCCCGCCAGCAGAGCAACCCGTCGACCTTCCTCACCCGGCTCAAGGTGGGCGAGAAACTGGTCGACGCGAAAGCCGTTGCCACCCTGTACCGCAACCACATCTCGGGCGGCGCGATCGCCATGCTGATCCTGGCCGTGCTGTTCGCGATCATCGCCGCACTGTGGGTGTCGCGGGCCGACGCCGTGGTCATCGACTGGATCGTGACCTACTGGAACCGCTTGACGCTGTGGGTGCAGGGCTGGGTGACCTAGCCCACCTGCGCAGCAGAAAGGCTTATCGGCTGTGATTTCGCTACGCCACCATGCCATTTCGCTGGCAGCGGTGTTCCTCGCACTTGCCCTCGGCGTGGTCCTGGGCTCGGGTGTGCTCTCCGATACGCTGCTGTCCGGCCTGCGCAGCGAGAAGCAGGACCTGGCCAACCAGATCAACGCGCTCACCGACCAACGCAACGCGCTCAACGAAAAGCTCGGTGCGGCAAATGAGTTCGACACCGCGATGTCGGGTCGTATCTTGCGTGACACCCTGGCCGGCAAGTCTGTGGTGCTGTTCCGCACGCCCGATGCCGACAATGACGACGTCGAGGCGGTCAACCGCGTCGTCGGTCAGGCCGGCGGCGCCGTCAGCGGAACCGTGTCGCTGACCCAGGAGTTCGTCGAGGCCAACTCCGCCGAGAAGCTGCGCACGGTCGTCAGCTCGTCACTGCCCGCGGGGGCGCAGCTGAGCACCACGATGGTCGACCAGGGCTCGCAGGCCGGCGATCTGCTCGGCATCGCGCTGCTGATCAACCGCGACCCCGAGATCAAGCCCGTCGACGACCCTGCGCGTGACACCGTGCTGGCCGCGCTGCGCGAAACCGGCTTCGTCACCTATCAGGGCGACCACGTCGGAGCGGCCAACACCGCGATCATCGTCACCGGCGGTGCCCTCGGGGACGACGCCGGCAACCAGGGGTCCACGGTCGCCCGCTTCGCCGCCGGACTCGCCCCGCATGGCACCGGGACGCTGCTGGCCGGGCGGGACGGCTCGGCGACCGGGACGTCCGCGATCGCGGTGACCCGGGCCGATGCCGGGATGGCGGCCGCGGTGAGCACCGTCGACGACGTCAGCGTCGAGTCGGGCCGGATCACCGCCGTGCTGGCGCTGCAGAAGCTGATCGATGGCGCACCGCCGGGGCAGTTCGGGATCGGGCCCGGCGCGGCCGGCATCACCGTCCCGCAGTAACCCAGAGGTAACCAAGCCCACTGGCGTGTTAGCGACGGCTTGTCGGTGTCGGTGTTAGGGTGAGTTTCCGTGGGTCGGCAGGCCCCAACCAGATCTCGATCGTCATCCGAGGCCTGGAAAACCAAGTCCTGCGCCGTCATCACGGAGGTTGTTCTTGCCACCATTGCGCAAGCACCCACAGACCGCGACCAAGCATCTGTTTGTCACGGGCGGTGTGGTTTCGTCCCTCGGCAAGGGTCTCACCGCGAGTAGCCTGGGCCAGTTGCTGACGGCCCGCGGACTGCAGGTGACCATGCAGAAGCTCGACCCGTACCTCAACGTGGACCCGGGCACCATGAACCCGTTCCAGCACGGCGAGGTCTTCGTCACAGAAGACGGCGCCGAGACCGACCTCGACGTCGGCCACTACGAGCGATTCTTGGACCGCAACCTGTCCCAGTCGGCCAATGTGACCACCGGTCAGGTGTATTCGACGGTGATCGCCAAGGAGCGCCGCGGCGAGTACCTCGGTGACACCGTGCAGGTCATCCCGCACATCACCGACGAGATCAAGCGCCGGATCATGGCCATGGCGCTGCCCGACTCCAGCGGCAACCGGCCCGACGTGGTGATCACCGAGATCGGCGGCACCGTCGGCGACATCGAGTCGCTGCCGTTCCTGGAGGCGGCTCGCCAGGTCCGACACGAGGTCGGCAGGGAGAACTGCTTCTTTCTGCATGTATCGCTGGTGCCGTATCTGGCGCCCTCCGGTGAGCTCAAGACCAAGCCGACGCAGCACTCGGTGGCCGCGCTGCGCAGTATCGGCATCTCCCCGGATGCGCTGATCCTGCGGTGCGACCGCGACGTGCCCGAGCCGTTGAAGAACAAGATTGCGCTGATGTGCGACGTCGACGTCGACGGGGTGATCTCGACCCCGGATGCGCCGTCGATCTACGACATCCCCAAGGTGCTGCACCGCGAAGAACTCGACGCCTATGTGGTCCGCCGGCTGAACCTGCCGTTCCGTGACGTCGACTGGTCGGAATGGGACGACCTTCTGCGCCGCGTGCACGAGCCCAAAGAGACCGTGCGAATCGCGTTGGTGGGCAAGTACATCGACCTGTCGGATGCCTACCTGTCGGTGGCCGAGGCGCTGCGCGCCGGCGGATTCGCCCACCGCGCCAAGGTCGAGATGCGCTGGGTGGCCTCCGACGACTGCGAGACCGACAGCGGGGCGGCCGCCGTCCTCGACGACGTACACGCCGTGCTCATCCCCGGCGGCTTCGGCATCCGCGGTATCGAAGGCAAGATCGGCGCCATCCGCTATGCCCGCCACCGCGGACTGCCGGTGCTCGGGTTGTGCCTGGGCCTGCAGTGCATCGTGATCGAGGCGGCCCGCTCGGTGGGACTGACGGAGGCGAACTCGGCGGAATTCGAGCCGGGCACACCGGATCCGGTGATCTCGACGATGGCCGACCAGCGTGACGTGGTCGCCGGTGAAGCCGACCTGGGTGGCACGATGCGCCTGGGTGCCTACCCTGCGGTTCTGGAGCCGGGATCGATCGTCGCACAGGCCTACGAATCCACCCGGGTCTCCGAGCGCCACCGGCACCGCTACGAGGTCAACAACTCCTACCGTGACCAGATCGCGGGCAGTGGGCTGAAGTTCTCCGGCACCTCGCCGGACGGACATCTCGTCGAGTTCGTGGAATACCCGGCTGACGTCCACCCGTTCCTGGTCGGCACCCAGGCCCATCCGGAGCTCAAGAGCCGCCCGACCCGTCCGCACCCGCTGTTCGTCGCCTTCATCGGCGCGGCCATCGATTACAAGGCGGCTGAACGGCTTCCGGTGGAGATCCCCGAGCAGCACTCCAACGGCAGGGAACACCCCGACGGCGCGGCAGCGCAGATACCCGATCAGGTCCCAGAACACGTCACCCGTGGCTGACCACGACTTCGAGACCGTTGCCTCTGAAACCGTGTACCGCGGAAAGATTCTCGCGTTACGCACCGACGAGGTGCGGATGCCGGGCGGCAATACCGCCGCCCGGGAAGTGGTCGAGCATTTCGGGGCGGTCGCCGTTGTCGCCGTCGACGAACACCGCCGCGTCGCCATGGTGTACCAGTACCGCCATCCGGTGCAGCAGCGGTTGTGGGAGTTGCCCGCCGGGCTTCTCGACGCCGCAGGGGAGGATCCGGCCGTGACCGCGGCGCGGGAACTGCACGAAGAGGCGGGGCTGACAGCCCGGCAGTGGAGCGTGCTGGTCGACATCGTGACCTCGCCCGGGTTCAGCGACGAGGCGGTGCGGATCTATCTGGCCCGCGAACTGGCCGACATCGACCGGCCGGAGGCTGACGACGAAGAAGCCGACCTGACGCTGCACTGGGTCGACATCGAGCAGGCGGCACAGCAGGTGCTGTCCGGGAAGATCGTGAATTCCATTGCTGCCGTAGGTATTCTGGCTGCGCACGCGGTGCTCGTCGACGGCGAGCAGACCCGCCCGGTGGATGCGGCGTGGTCGACGCGGCCGAGTGCGTTCGCCGCGCGGCAGGAGACCCAGTGACCACCTTTAGCGTCACGGCGCTCGACGGCCAGCTTCAGGGCTACCTCGACCACCTCACCATCGAGCGGGGTGTGGCCGCCAACACGATCAGCTCGTACCGGCGTGATCTGCGCCGCTACGCCGAGCATCTGCAGCTGCGCGGGATCGACGATCTGCGCAACGTCGCCGAGAACGACGTCAGCGACTTCCTGGTCGCACTGCGTCGCGGCGATCCCGAGGCCGGGGTCACCCCGCTGTCGGCGGTCTCGGCGGCACGCGCGCTCATCGCGGTGCGCGGGCTGCACCGGTTCGCCGCGTCGGAAGGGATCATCGCCGCCGACGTCGCCCGGGCGGTCAAGCCACCGACACCGAGCCGGCGGCTGCCCAAGAGCCTGAGCCTTGACGAGGTGCTGGCCTTGCTCGACGGCGCCGGCGGCGACGAGCCCTCCGACGGCCCGCTGACGCTGCGTAACCGGGCCCTGCTGGAACTGCTGTACTCCACCGGGGCGCGCATCTCCGAAGCGGTCGGCCTGGACCTCGACGACGTCGACACCCAGGCCCGCTCGGTGCTGCTGCGCGGTAAGGGCGGCAAGCAGCGGCTGGTTCCGGTGGGCCGGCCCGCGATCGCCGCACTGGACGCCTACCTGGTGCGGGGCCGGCCCGAGCTGGCCCGCCGCGGGCGCGGCGTGCCGGCGATCTTCCTCAACGCCCGCGGCGGCCGGCTCTCGCGGCAGAGCGCCTGGCAGGTGTTGCAGGACTCCGCCGAGCGGGCCGGGATCACCGCGGCGGTATCCCCGCACACCCTGCGGCACTCCTTTGCCACCCACCTGCTCGAGGGTGGCGCCGACGTCCGCGTCGTCCAGGAGCTGTTGGGCCACGCCTCGGTGACGACCACCCAGATCTACACCCTGGTCACCGTGCACGCGCTGCGCGAGGTGTGGGCGGGGGCGCACCCGCGTGCGTGATGTCACCGGTATGGCTTTCGGGGAAACAACAGATGGCTAGACTTGCGCCGATGTTCACGCCGCCGATGTGCCTGATCCGGGGGGCTTGGGCGTGACCGACGAGGCAGATGACGACGCACCGATCGGTCTCACCGGCCGCCCGCCCCGCACCATTCCCGATCCCGCCCCGCTGACCTCCCACGGTCCGGCCCGGGTGATTTCCATGTGTAACCAGAAGGGTGGCGTCGGCAAGACCACCTCGACGATCAACCTCGGAGCGGCGCTGGCCGAGTACGGCCGCCGGGTGCTGCTGGTCGACCTGGACCCGCAGGGTGCGCTGTCGGCGGGCCTGGGGGTGCCGCACTACGAGCTGGCCCAGACCGTGCACAACCTGATGATCGAGCCGCGGGTGAGCATCGACGACGTGCTGATCCACACCCGGGTCAAGGGGCTGGATCTGGTACCCAGCAACATCGACCTGTCGGCGGCGGAGATCCAGCTGGTCAACGAAGTCGGCCGGGAGCAGACCCTGGCTCGGGCCCTGTACCCGGTGATCGACCGCTACGACTACATCCTGATCGACTGCCAGCCGTCGCTGGGTCTGCTCACGGTCAACGCCCTGGCGTGTTCGGACGGGGTGATCATCCCCACCGAATGCGAGTACTTCTCGCTGCGCGGTCTGGCGCTGCTGACCGACACCGTCGACAAGGTCCGCGACCGGCTCAACCCGCGGTTGTCGATCAGCGGAATCCTGATCACCCGCTTCGACACCCGCACCGTCAACGCGCGTGAGGTGATGGCGCGGGTGATGGAGCGCTTCGGCGATCTGGTGTTCGACACCGTGATCACCCGGACCGTGCGCTTCCCCGAGACCAGTGTCGCCGGCGAGCCCATCACCACGTGGGCCCCGAAATCGGCTGGTGCACAGGCATATCGATCGCTGGCCCGCGAGGTCATCGACCGATTCGGCAAGTGAGCGCCGAGCCCGCGCCCGAGAAGGGCGGATTCCGCGTCCGGCTGTCCAACTTCGAGGGCCCGTTCGATCTGCTGCTGCAGCTGATCTTCGCGCACCGCCTCGACGTCACCGAGGTGGCGCTGCATCAGGTCACCGACGAATTCATCTCCTACACCAAGGAGATCGGGCCCAAGCTGGAACTCGACGAGACCACCGCCTTCCTGGTGATCGCGGCCACCCTGCTCGACCTCAAGGCCGCCCGGCTGCTGCCCTCAGGTGAGGTGCACGACGAGGAGGATCTGGCGCTGCTGGAGGTGCGCGACCTGTTGTTCGCGCGCCTGCTGCAGTACCGGGCGTTCAAGCATGTCGCGGAGATGTTCGCCGAACTGGAGGCCGCTGCCCTGCGCAGCTACCCCAGGGCGGTCACCATCGAGGACCGGTTCAGCGACCTGCTGCCGGAAGTGATGCTTGGTGTTGACGCCGCGAGTTTCGCCCAGATCGCGGCCGCGGTGTTCACGCCGCGGCCGGTGCCTGTGGTGCGCACCGACCACCTGCACGTGCCGCAGGTGTCGGTCCCCGAGCAGGCCGAGCGGCTGCTGGAATTCCTGGAGCAGCGCGGGGTGGGGCAGTGGGCCTCGTTCAAGGAACTGGTCGCCGACTGTAACGAGCCGATGTTGATCGTCGGGCGGTTCTTGGCGCTGCTCGAACTGTTCCGGGCCCGGACGGTAGCATTCGAGCAGTCAGAACCGCTTGGTGTGCTCCAAGTTTCGTGGACCGGAGACCGGCTGGTGAATGAAGAGCTGGTCAAAGCCGAGTGGGAAGAAGAGTAAAGCCATCATGACCGACGAAGTACCCGATCTAGACCCGGGTATCGACGTCGCCAATGCCGAATTGGACGACGACGAGTTGACCCGGGTGCTCGAGGCACTGTTGTTGGTCGTCGACACCCCGGTCAGCGCCCAGACCCTGGCTTCGGTGACCGAGGAGCCGCTGGACCGTATCAGTGCGAAACTCGCCGCGATGGCCGCCGAGCTGGCCGAGCGCGACAGTGGGTTCGACCTGCGTGAGGCTGGCGGCGGCTGGCGGCTGTACACCCGCGCGCGATACGCCCCCTTTGTGGAGCGGCTGCTGCTCGACGGGTCACGCTCGAAGCTGACGCGTGCCGCGCTGGAGACGCTCGCGGTGGTGGCCTACCGGCAGCCGGTGACGCGGGCGCGGGTCAGCGCCGTGCGTGGGGTCAACGTCGACGCGGTGATACGGACATTGGTCGCGCGCGGGCTGATCACCGAGGCGGGGGCCGACGAGGACAGCGGTGCGACGACGTTCGCCACCACCGAGCTGTTCCTGGAGCGCCTGGGCCTGAGCTCGCTGACCGACCTGCCCGATATCGCCCCGCTGCTACCGGATGTGGATGTGATCGACGATTTGAGTGAAACCCTGGACAGTGAGCCTCGCTTCGCCAAGCTCGCCGGCGTCGGGCAGTCCAATGGCGAGCGCATTGCATTCGATGTGGACACCGATGGCTGACACCGAGGGCGTACGGCTGCAGAAAGTGTTGTCGCAGGCCGGAATTGCGTCGCGTCGGGTCGCCGAGCGGATGATCCTCGACGGCCGCGTCGAAGTCGACGGGCGAATCGTCACCGAGTTGGGCACCCGGGTGGACACCGACAGCGCCGAGATCCGGGTGGACGGTGCCCGGGTCGTGCTCGACGACTCCATGGTGTACCTGGCGCTCAACAAGCCGTTGGGGATGCACTCGACGATGTCCGACGACCGGGGCCGCCCGTGTATCGGTGATCTGGTCGAGCACCGGGTGCGTGGCAACAAGAAGCTCTTCCACGTCGGGCGCCTGGATGCCGACACCGAGGGGCTGCTGCTGCTGACCAACGACGGTGAATTGGCACACCGGCTGATGCACCCGTCCTACGAGGTGCCCAAGACCTATCTGGCGACCGTGACTGGTTCGGTGCCAAGGGGTTTGGGTAAGGCCCTGCGCGCTGGAGTCGCACTCGAGGACGGCCCGGCGTCCGTCGACGACTTCGCGGTGGTCGATGCGGTGCCCGGTAAGACGCTGGTGCGGCTGACGCTGCACGAAGGCCGCAAGCGGCTAGTGCGCCGACTGCTGGCGGAGGTGGGGTATCCGGTGGAGTCGCTGGTGCGCACCGAGCTCGGCTCGGTCACGCTCGGCGATCAGCGGCCGGGCAGCCTGCGGGCGCTGACCCGCAAGGAAGTCGGCGATCTGTACAAGGCGGTCGGTCTGTGAGTCCTGTGGTGGTGGCGGTCGACGGGCCAGCCGGTACCGGAAAGTCCTCGGTGTCAAGGGGTTTGGCGCGCGCCCTGGGTGCCCGCTACCTCGACACGGGGGCGATGTACCGGATTGTGACGCTGGCGATGCTGCGGGACGCGGTCGACCTCCAGGACCCCGTAGCGATCGCCGCGGCCTCCGACGTGCCGCTGTCGGTGGGATACGACCCCGAGGTCGATCGTGCTTACCTTGGCGCCGAGGATGTTTCGGCCGAGATCCGCGGTGATGCGGTGACCCGCGCGGTGTCCGCGGTGTCGGCGGTGCCGCAGGTGCGGGAACGACTGGTGGCGTTGCAACGTGAACTGGCCAGCGGCGCCGACAGTGTCGTGGTCGAAGGCCGTGACATCGGCACCGTCGTGCTGCCCGATGCGGACGTGAAGATCTTCCTCACCGCCTCGGCCGAGACCCGGGCCCGGCGGCGCAACGAACAGAACGTCGGGGCCGGCCTGGCCGACGACTATGAGACCGTGTTGGCCGATGTGCGCCGCCGCGACCACCTGGACTCCACCCGCGCGGTGTCGCCGCTTAGGCCCGCCGAGGATGCGCTGATCGTCGACACCAGTGACATGACCCAGTCCGAGGTGGTAACCCACCTCGTTGAGCTGGTCGAACAGCGAAGCGGAGCGATGCGATGACCCAGGACGGCACGTGGACCGACGAGAGTGAATGGGAAGTCGGCGAGGACGGTTTCGACGAGGACTCCAACGAGGGCGGCGGCCCGCCACCGGTGGTTGCGGTGATCGGCAGGCCCAACGTCGGCAAGTCGACGCTGGTGAACCGGATCCTGGGCCGGCGCGAAGCTGTCGTCCAGGACATTCCCGGAGTGACCCGTGACCGGGTGTCCTACGACGCATCCTGGACCGGGCGGCGTTTCGTCGTGCAGGACACCGGCGGGTGGGAGCCCGATGCCAAGGGCCTTCAGCAGTTGGTGGCCGAGCAGGCCTCGGTGGCGATGCAGACCGCCGACGCGATCATCTTCGTCGTCGACGCGGTCGTCGGCGCCACCACGGGTGACGAGGCGGCGGTCAGGATCCTGCGCCGCTCCGGCAAGCCGGTTTTCCTGGCGGCCAACAAGGTCGACAACGAGAAGATGGAAGCCGAGGCCGCCGCGCTGTGGTCGCTGGGACTCGGCGAGCCGCACGGCATCAGCGCCATGCACGGCCGCGGGGTGGCCGACCTTCTCGACGACGTCCTCGAAGCGCTGCCCGAGGCCTCCGAAGTCGCTGCCGCCCCGGGCGGTCCGCGCCGGGTGGCGCTGGTCGGCAAGCCCAACGTCGGCAAGAGTTCGTTGCTCAACCGTCTGGCCGGCGCGCAACGCTCAGTGGTGCACGACGTCGCCGGAACCACCGTCGATCCGGTGGACTCGCTGATCGAATTAGACGGCAGGATATGGCGTTTCGTCGACACTGCCGGGCTACGCCGCAAGGTCGGTCAGGCCAGCGGGCACGAGTTCTACGCCTCGGTGCGCACGCACAGCGCGATCGACTCCGCCGAAGTGGTGGTGGTGTTGGTCGACGCGTCGCAGCCGCTGACCGAGCAGGACCAGCGGGTGCTGACGATGGTGATCGAAGCGGGCCGCGCGCTGGTGCTGGCGTTCAACAAATGGGATCTGGTCGACGAGGACCGGCGCTGGCTGCTGGACCGGGAGATCGACCTGCAGTTGGCGCAGTTGCAGTGGGCGCCGCGGGTGAACATCTCGGCGATGACCGGCCGGTCGGTGCAGAAGCTGGTGCCGGCGATGGAGACCGCGCTGGAGTCGTGGGACAAGCGCATCTCGACCGGCCAGCTCAACACCTGGGTCAAGGAGATCATCGCCGCCAACCCGCCGCCGGTACGCGGCGGCAAGCAGCCCCGGATCCTGTTCGCCACCCAGGCCACCGCGCGGCCGCCGACGTTCGTGCTGTTCACGACAGGTTTCCTGGAGGCCGGCTACCGGCGATTCCTGGAGCGCCGGCTGCGCGAGACGTTCGGTTTCGAGGGCAGCCCGATCCGCGTCAACGTGCGGGTTCGGGAGAAGCGCAAGCTCAAGCCGCGCTGAATCACCCGTTCGGAGGGTTCTGGTGGCGATCGCACAGTAGATTGCCAATATGAGGTTTGCTGTGGCGGGCATTGCTGCCCTGGTTCTCGCGGGGGTTCCCGCCGGTGTGGTCGTGGCCGAGGTGTTCTCTGCGCCCGCGCCGCATGTGCTGGCCTGCCAGGAGACCGATCAGGAGGACAGCTTCTCGATGGACTGTGCTCCCACCATCCTCCCGGATACCTCAGACAACCTGACCGAAGCCGAAGTCGCCGAGCCAGGATGGAATGCGCATCCGGGCGGCGGTAGCGGCGGTGGCGGTGGGGCACACGGCCACGGCTGAGCCGTTAGGCGTTGAGCCAGGCCCGTTTTCCGTAGCTGTCGAGGTGCACCACCTGTTCGACGGGTTTGCGCGTGGTCGGTCCGTAGCGGCCCTTGGGCCAGCCGAGTGGCACCACACACACCGGGGTGACGTTCAGCGGTAGGCCCAGGATCTTGCGGGCCGAGGTCAGGTTCCACAGCGGCATGGTGATCAGCGACGCCCCCAGGCCCATTGCGCGGGCGGCCAGCAGAAGGTTCTGCACGCTCGGGTAGATGGAGCCGAAGAACGACGTCTCGGCGACGAACGGTTCCGGCACATAGGGCGGCCGGCCGCCGCGCAGGCACGGGATGACCAGCACCGGTATCTCGCTGAAGTGCTCCACCTGCCACTGCACGGCCCGCATGATCTTCTGCATCGACTCGTCGCCGGCAATCTTGCGCTGGCCGATCTTGTGGTAGATAGCCCACGGCTGGCGATAGCGCTTGGCGAGTTGGTCTTTGGTGTGCTGGTCCTTGACGACGATGAACTCCCAGTTCTGGCCGTTGGACCCGGTGGGGGCGCGCAGCGCGAGTTCGATGCATTTCAGGACGATGGCGTCGTCGACCGGATCGGGGCGCACGCGGCGCACCGCGCGCTGGGTCATCATCGCTTCGAGCAGGGGCATGTCGAGGGCGGCGAGTGCGTCGTCGGTGGTCGGCACGGGGTTGGGGGAGTCGCTCATGGTGTCGAGGCTACGGGTGTTGGTTGGGCGCGAACAGCTTTCGCAGGCTTCGCCGGGGTGAGGTTCGGGGCGGGCAGGTGTGGCCCATAGGGTTGTCGGGTGTCCGTGGCCCACATGATCCTGATCGCCCTGGCCGGTATGGGGGCGGGTGCGATCAACTCGCTCGTCGGCTCCGGCACGTTGATCACCTTCCCGACCCTGGTGACGCTGGGCTATCCGCCGGTGACGGCGACGATGTCCAATGCGATCGGGTTGGTCGCCGGTGGGGTGTCGGGCACCTGGGGGTATCGCCGGGAGCTGACCGGGCAGTGGTCCCGGCTGCGCTGGCAGATCCCGGCTTCGCTGACCGGTGCGGGTGTCGGTGCGTACCTGCTGCTGCATCTGCCGGAGAAGGTCTTCATCCAGGTGGTGCCGGTGCTGCTGATCGGCGCGCTGGTTCTGGTGGTCCTCGGTCCGCGGATCCAGGCCTATGCGCGCCGGCGCGCCGAGCAGGCGGGCCGCTCGGTCGAGCACGTCTCGGCGGCGCGGATGACCGCCCTGGTGGCCGGGACGTTCGCGGTGGGTGTCTACGGCGGGTACTTCACCGCCGCGCAGGGCATCTTGCTGATGGGTGTGATGGGGGCGCTGTTGCCCGAGGACATGCAGCGGATGAACGCGGCCAAGAACCTGCTGTCGCTGTTGGTGAACATCGTCGCCGCGGTCGCTTACACGGTGGTGGCGTTCGACCGGATCAGCTGGGCGGCAGCCGGGCTGATCGCGCTGGGCTCGCTGATCGGCGGGTGGCTCGGTGCGCACTACGGGCGGCGGCTCTCGCCGAACGTGCTGCGGGCGGTGATCGTGGTGGTCGGCCTCATTGGGCTCTACCGGCTGCTGTCGGTATGAGACACCGGTGCCCGGATTCGGGTCTGCGGGTGGGCTTGCGGTAGTCTTTCGTCCTGCTGCCGGCGATCCCGGCAGCGCCGCGGGCTGTGGCGCAGCTTGGTAGCGCACTTGACTGGGGGTCAAGTGGTCGCAGGTTCAAATCCTGTCAGCCCGACATTTGTGATGTCGCAGGACATCGGAATAGCCGCGGACCTACTTTAGGTCCGCGGTTTTTTCCGTTTGGGGCCTTTGGGGGCGCCGGTGGGTTGGTAGTCCCTGGTGGGGTCGAGGGTGAAGTCGCGCAGCGTTTCTCCGGTGGCGGCGTTGATGATTCTGATGTTGAGGTCTTGGACGAGGATCAGGACGCGGGTTCGGTAGTGGATGCGGCCGACGCCGATGTGGTGCAGGCGGCCGTTGACGCGCAGGGTGATGGATCCGGCTTGGTCGACGCGGTCGGTGCGGACGCGGTTGTGGGTGTCGATGCGGGTTGCTGGGTCGGCTTTGGGGCGGTTGGTGTAGATGGTGGCCGGTGTTGCTCTGTGGGGTAGGGAGCGATGAGGGCGGCGGTGGTTGTATTCGTCGACGACGGCATCGAGTTGGGTTTGCAGCTCGGTGATGGTGGTGGCGCGGGGTTGGCTGGTGAGTGCTTTTTTGAGGGTTTGGTGGAAGCGTTCGACCTTGCCGCAGGTGGTGGGGTGGTTGGGGGTGGAGTTGATCTGGTGCACGCCCAGGCGGCGTAGTTCTGCTTCGTAGAGGTTGCGTCCTCCTTTGCCGCCGGCGAAGCGGGTGGTGAAGACCATGCCGTTGTCGGTGAGGGTGGAGTACGGAACACCATGGAGTTCATGGGCTTTGCGGAATTCGGTGACCACGATGAGGGCGGTGACGCGATGGTGGGCGGTGACCGAGAGCGCGTAGCGGGAGTGGTCGTCGAGCCAGCAGAGGATTTCGACGTGGCTGCCATTGCGCAGCCACCAGTGGGTGAAGTCGGCTTGCCAGCGTTCGTTGGGTTGTTCGGCGGCAAAGCGGATGTAGGACGATTTGGGTCGTTTGTGTGGGCTGGGTTCGACAAGGCCGGCCGCGGCGAGGTGGCGGCTGATCGAGGCGGGCGACACGATCATCTGGTGGTGGTGTTCGAGGTGCCAGGCGATGGTGTGGGGCCCGTTGTCGAGTCCTTTGCCCGCCAGTTCGGTGCGCAGCGCCACGATGGGGTCGATGGTGGTCTGCGGTAGTCGGGTTGGGCTGGTGTGGGGTCGTCGTGAGCGGGGTTGAAAGGCCGCCTCGCCCTCGGCGGCGTAGCGCTTGAGTAGCCGTGAGACCCAGCCTTGGGAGACCCCGTAGTCCCGGGCGACCTGCGACTGTGAACGACCCTCGACGAGAACAGCGGTGATGACCAGGCGCGCTTTCGACACCAGCTGAAACTGGCCGATCCACCTATTCCGATGTCTTGCGACACCCTATTCCGATGTCCTGAAACACCACACTGTCAGCCCGACATCTAAACCGCCTGTTCACAGGCGGTTTGTTCATGTTCCGCTCGGGTCGGATCCATGGTGTGACCCGCCATTTTGAACCCGATTGGAGTTAAGTACATTTCGGTGCGCAGAAGTCCGGGTGGGTGCGGTCTGGTGCGTCCGCCGCTGAACGGGATGCGGGGCACCATGCACTTGGGAGCAGGCTCAGGCCTGATGGCTGCGGCTCTACGGCGGACGAGTGCTGGACAGCCTCGGTGAACCGGGGGTTGCCGCCCTCCAGGCTGCGCGCGTCGGGCGCTGTCGGCCATGGAGAAGGCATGCTTGACCAACTGGGTGCCACAGTGCCTGGGAGCAGATGCCATGGAGACGGAGCGTGCGACGTGGACGTCCGCCCGATCGCGCGCCAAACACCCGAGCACGCCCGGTCCGGCGGCCGCCGCGTGCCGGGAACTGCTCGCGCGGATCCAGCCGGAGCCTCCATATGCCGGGTGCGTGTGCATCTGCCCCGGGGTGCGGACGAGTAGCTGATCCCGGTGAGCGGCCGTGCGACGCGTATAGGTGTCGCATCGCGCGGGGCCTATACGCGATGTGGGACGGCGCCCTGTTCGAGTCCGTGCGGGAGCAGGTAGCCGCGCTGCTCGGGGTGCCGGCCGGGGTGAGGGAGCGGCTGCTCGGTGCGGTGGCCGCGGGTTGATCGGACCTGCACGCACTGTGCCCTCGGCTATCTCGGCTATCTCGGCTGGGGCGCAGCTGTGTCGTGGACCGGGGAGCGACACCCGCGAAGCCGACCGCATCTACTTGTCGGACGACACTTCTACGATCGCATCATGCCTCGACTCGGCGGATTCCCGCATGCTCGCCCCTTCGATTCCGACGCGCTGTACGAGACCGCGACTTCCGAGTCCGGAGTAGTGAGAACGTCCCTGCCGCCGGGGCCGGAACGGGACGCGATCCTGACCGAGATCGTGGAGGCGCTCCAGGCAGATGCGGCTGATGTGCCCGCTATGGTCGAAGAACTCCGCGGGCTGATGGTCGGCCGCGACCTCACTCAGCTCATCAACTCTGTGGCGGTGCCCGCGATGGCGGTCACGTTCACCGGCGGTGAGAGTCTCGCCGACGGCGACGCCACATCGACGTGGGCGGCGAAAATCGAATACCTCGTGGGTGTCGCACTGTCCGTGGATCCCGGTGGCGCCGCTGACACCCCCGCTGAGGTCACGCAACGGGTGAGTCAGCTGATTAGCGATATCTTCGAAGCCGACCAGGTGCGCATGTTCACCGAGTCCATCGAGATCGCAAGCGCCACCGCTGCGGAACGTGAGCTGCTGCTGCAGCAGCTGCGGTTGGAGTACCAGGCGGACCGGATGCCTGGTTACGCAGTGCATCTCGAGCAAGTGGACGCGGAGGTCTTCGGGCGACACCGCAACTACTACGTGAGCGGACTCGGCTTCGACCCCGCGGACGTCATCCGGGCGACTCGGCTTCACACGCGATCGACTAGCCGCATGCTGTCAGCGGCGCTCGACGGTATGGCCGATGCGTTGAATAGCGGCGGGCCGAGTCCCGAGGCGGGCGAAGCGATGCGCAGAGCGTTCGATGCGATCACGCTGTGGAAGCCCGAGGACGTCGCTGCCAGCACCGGCATCGCCGTGGAACAGGCCTCGGCGATGCTGGAGTTCTTCTCGACGGAGTACGGCTGCCAACCAGAGTTCCGCGTGCCCGGCGACTCGAACCGGGCACGCACCCACCCCTGCATCAAGCTCGACGACGGCACCTACCTCGTTCCGGACCCGTGGTCGATGTCGGCGATCATCCACCACCGCCTCGCCGCGGAACCCAAGCGCAACGGCTTCGACTCACAGAAGTACTTCAAGCACCGCCAGGACGCGCACGAGCGCCTCGTCGCCAGTGCGCTCGAGAAGGTGTTCGGCGTGTCCAACGTGCACTTGACGCAGCACTACGATCCCGCTTCGGGCCAGCACGGCGAGATCGACACTCTCGTCGCGTCCGAGTGGCCCCTGGTGGTCGAAGCCAAGGCGATCGCACTGACCGAACCTGGACGGCGCGGCGCCCCGCTCCGGGTTGACTCGAAGATCGAGACGATCCTTGGCAAGGCGTTGGACCAGACCCACCGCGCCCTGACCTACGTCCTCGATGAAGGCGGCCGCACGTTCGCGCCCACGGAGAACGGGAAGTCGAAACAGCCCCTTCCGGACGCCGTCTCGGGCGGCACAGCGATCATCGCCACGTTCGAGCGGATCGACCCGTTCGCCTCGGGAGGTCTGGCGGTGGCCGGCAACGTCAACCGTCCCACCTGGGTCGTATCGCTCACCGACCTGCTGATGGTTACCGACATCCTCACGGACCCTGCGGCGTTCCATCACTATGCGCGGACGCGGGCCGGGATGCACACGGCGCAGGCTTCGGCATTCGCTGAGGCTGACGCGCTCGGCGCCTATCTACTCGACCGCCTCAGGATTCTGGATAGCGCTGCGGTCGATACGCAGCTCGTCATCGGGTATTCGTGCGAGGCGCTCAACAACTTCTACACCCGGCAAGAGGCCGGTCTGCCGGCGGACAAGCCGACGGCACGTGTGCCGTACGAGGTCGCCGGAGCCTTGGCCAACGTGATGAATGAACCCGGCTGGGCGGCGGGGGTTGACGCGGTCATGGTGGCGGAGCTCGCGGTGTGGAAGAAGTGGAAGAACTTCCGCCGCAAACACCGACGCGGTGGGACCTTCACGCTCAACGATCAGGCGGCTCTCGTCGTTTCGATGGCGGCCGAGTCCTCACTCGAGAGGAAGGGCGATTCGCTCTTCATCAACATCCCAAGCTGACTCCGAACACACTGTGCCACTGGCAGATTCGCGGCTAGGCCACAGTGGTGTCTGGAGGGTGGCGCTACCCGTTCACATCGAGGACGAACCCGTCGATGTTCTCGCCAACGAACTCGTGGCTCCACGCGGCGACGATCGAGAACAGCGAAACGTATTCGACGTCCAGGCCGATGGCGGTGCGGGCCTTGTACATCGACTCCGCCTTCTCGACGCCGGCGTGCGGCTCGACGCGCAGGTCCAAGGGCGCGATCCTCACGGAGCCGTCGCGGGCGGGTGCGTCGAGCGCTGCGTCGATGTGGCGCGCCGCGGCGTTGGCGTTGGTCTTCGCGTCGTTGTGCAGGTTCCACAGAGCGGTGAAAAAAACGCGGCCGTTTGTTGTTGGCACCGAGATGCACCGTGTACTCCGCGCACGGTCGGGGGGAAGACCTGTTCGGGTCGCAACTTCGGCAGCATCTGACTCAGCCGATGAGCTTGCGCTTGGCGGTCTCGAACTCTTCCGGCGTCAACGCGCCGGCGTCCCGTAGCGCCGCCAGCTTGGTTAGTTCGTCCACCCACGAGGTGGAGGCGGCAGGTGCAGCAGCAGGTGCGGCAGCGGCGGGGACCGCCTGACGCGCGTTGCCCCCGAACCGCGGATGCGCGCGCAGAACCTGCTCGATCTTCTGGGCGGTTCCATAGCTCACGGCGGCCTCCGCGAGGACTGTGCCCGAGCCCTGGACGACGAACACCTGCTGCAGCCCAGAAGCACCGAGACGCTTCTTGTCGTCGCGCGTCACCTTGCGCACCGAGAACCCGGTGATGTCGGCGACCGTCACACGGAACGCGGGCAGCAGCTTCCCCGTCTGCCGGTACTCGATGTAGTCGCCGTAGTCGATCACGGCGCCGTTGCCGAACCCGAGCCCTATCGAGTTGCCCACTTCTCTCGCCACGCCGTGCCCCCTTCTGTACCGGTAAGCGCTGATCGTATCGATGCGCGGGGATCGCCGACGGTGGATCACATGCTCATTCGCCGAGGGTCCGGCAGCCAGGCACGGTAGCCGGAACGTCACCCCCGCCGAGTACCCTCCGCGCCCATGCACGTGCACTTCTCGGCCGGCGGCCTGCCGCTCATGCCGTAGCCCCCGCCCCGCGGAACGACCGTGGGCTCGGCGGGGGCTGCACTACCCGAGGAGACCGCCGTGTCCCGCACCGACGCCCATACCCCTTACCGCGTCCGCGTCGCCAGCCGTGAAGTAGTCGTGCGCGCCGTTCACCGCTGCGCCGGCCGCGACTGCGACTTGTTCGATCTCGTTCCCACCTGGTCGATCAGCCGTATCGGCCGCTGCTACTGGGAGTTCCGCTTCACCGACGGTGCGCTCAGTTCGGCCGTCGCGGTTGGCAACAATGTGCACGCGAGCACCAATGGCGTTCTCAACGTGGCGTCAACGCTGGGCAGCAACACTGCGGCCAGCGCAGGCACCACCACCGATGACGTTGCCAACGTCGCAGTGAGCCTCTGCGATAACGCAAACAGCTCCGCCGGAGGCACTTTCGGTACGGCCGGCTTCGGCAACGTTGCGATCAACATCGGCAGCGGCGACAACGTCACCCTTAACCGGAGCGCTGCCGTTGGACTGCTCGACATGTCCAACAACGTCGGTACCCGCAACCAGGCCGCTGCTGTCGGTGTGGCGAACTTCGCGAACAACTTCGGCGGCTCGGACAACAGCGCGCTCGTCAACGCTGGGACTGCGCTGTCGCACCCGGGTCTGAGCCATGCCTTCAACGTCTTCGGCAAAGGCAACAGCGCGACTGCAACCACCGGACCGTTCGCCGTGGCCGGGAATCTTCTCGGCACCGGCAAGAACACTGCTCAATCCGGCAGCGGCGTGAACATCAAATCCGCCGGGGCTACCAACTCCGGCGGTGCCGCCAGTGGCAAGTCCGGCAGGGCGTCGAGTACATAGCCAGACCGGCGACGCGTCTGGTCGGTTGGTGCACGCAGCGACAGTCACATCGGCTGCCTGCCGCCTCAGCCCTTCTGCTTCCACGACGGCGCCACGACATGGCCGCGCCGCACCGCCATGATCAGCAGGATGACGCCCGTCGTCGTGCACAGCAGGAACGCGATGACCGAGGCCTCGACGCCGAAGGTGCCGCCGGTCAGCAGCGCGGGGCCGTCGATGACCGGCTTGACCAGGCCCGGGTCGGTGTCACCGCCCGACACGATGCCCGAGAAGACGCCCGACTGGGTGTAGTTCCACGCGATGTGGAAGCCCATGCTCATCCACAGCCGCCGGGTCAGCATGTAGGCGGCGGCGAGCAGGATGCCGGCTTCGGCGCTGATGAAGATGGCGCCCAGCAGCGTCGCGCTCGGGTTCATCAGGTGAACGAGGCCGAACACCAGCGACGACACGACCAGCGAGATCCAGCTGCCCAGCCACTCCTCGACGATGCGGAACAACACCCCGCGAAACAGCAGCTCTTCGAAGATGCCCGAGCTCAGCGCCATGGGAATCGCCGCCAGCATGTAGGACACGGGATTGAGCCCGTCGATCGTGTAGTTGCCCAACATCATGAGGACGACGATGCAGGCGGTGTAGAGCCCGGCGCCGACGAGAAGTCCGATGCCGAGTTCCCGGCCCATCCCGGGTAGCGTCAGTTCGGTGACCGGACGGCGCTCGATCAGGCGGACCAACCCCACGTAGATGGCGAATCCGACCGCCGACCAGCCGATGACGATTGCGATCTGCAGCAGCGGATTGCCCGCCGCATCTCCCAGGAACATGTTGCTGACGCCCAGCATGCAGAACATCGCGGCGCCCAACACGGCCAGGCGCAGCAGCGGGAACTGGGCGATCCGCAGCCACATCGGCTTGTGATGCCCGATGTCGTCCTGGCTGGCGGTCACCGTCAGCACGTTACCGCCGGGCACCGACTCGATTCGTCCGTCCCGGTATCCCGCCCGCAATGGGGCACACGCTATAAATCAACGGTGAGCACACACGTGAACCTGACCGCCGAAGAAAACACGCTGATCGGCAAATCCCATCCCGAGGCCTTGGCGCGCCTAGACGAGAAGGCCCTGAAGGATCTGCTCAGCCAGCTCCGGCGGGCCCGTGACAAGAACTTCAGCCTCCTGCGCCGCGAGGGCGCAGCCCGCGTCGAAGCCGAAAGTGCGCGCGGCGCCGCCCAGCCTGCCAACGAGAAGCGCAGCGAAAAGGTCGAGGTGTTCGACGAGGCACTGGCACGGGTTCAGGATCGCCTCGACGCACTCGGCTCTGCCGAGTAGCCGTAGCCGGGTGGATATCGCGGGACGCACGGTCGCGGTCACCGGTGCCGGAAGCGGAATCGGCGCCGCATTGGCCATTGCCGCGGCTCAGCGTGGTGCGGCCGCTGTCGCCGTCCTCGACATCAACCTCGAGGCCGCCGAGGACACTGCCTCCCGCATCCGGGAGCACGGCGTGGCCAGTGCCGCGTTCGCGTGCGACGTCGCCGACCTCGCGCAGACCGAACGCGTCGCGGCCGAGGTCGTCGACACCCTCGGAGTTCCTGGCTTGGTGTGCGCGAACGCGGGGGTCAACACACCCGCGACGGCCTTGCTCGACGGCAACCTCGGCGATCTGCAATGGGCCCTGTCGGTCAACGTCATCGGAACCTGGGCCACCATCAAGTCCTTCGGGCAACACCTGCGCAGCAGTTCCGAACCCGGCTGGTTTCTGGTCACGGCCTCCGAGCACGCCGTCGGAGTTCCCTTCGCGGGCAACGGTTTCTACACCGCATCCAAGCATGCCGTGCTCGGGCTGAGTGACGTCCTTCGCCGCGAGCTGCCTGCCCACCTCGGCGTCAGCGTCATGATCCCCGGCCTCGCGGCAACGGGGTTGTGGCAGAGCGGGGCACTGCGGCCCGCCGACTACGGTGGACCGCTACCGGCCACCGAGGCGGAGAACCGCATCATCGCCCGGGGCATGGATCCCGACCTCGTGGCATCGCGTGCCCTCGACGGGGTCGCCGACGAACGATTCCTGATCGCCACCCACCACCACGTACGCGACTACTCCGACGAACGGGCCGCCGACATCGCGGCCGCCTTCGAGGCGCTCGACCCGGGCGACGACCCGTCATTCGATCTCGCGACGGTCATCGCCGCGATGCGGTCGAAGCGATCCGAGCGCACCTAGGTCGGCCCTAGTTCGCGCGGACCGCCGCCCCGGCCTCCGAATCCGCCGGTGCCACCGGTTACCCCGCTTGACGAGTTGCCCGGCTGTCCGTTCTTGCCTGCCTGAAGCCCTCCGAGGCCGCTACCGCCAGTGCCACCGTTCCCTCCTGTGCCCCCCAGCCCGGACGTCGTGGACCCGCCACGTCCGCCGGTACCACCGTTTCCGCCGGCTAGCCCGCCTGCTCCGCCGTCGCCCCCGCTTCCGCCGGGACCGCCCGCGCCGAGGGTCACACCGCCGCCGTTGCCGCCGTATCCGCCTGTGCCACCAGCGAATCCGCCGTGACCACCGTGTCCGCCGCCGCCGCCCCTGCCGCCGGGGCCTGTGACACTGGCACCTCCGTCGCCGCCCGATCCGCCGTCGCCGCCGCGGCCAGTGATACCCGCGCCACCGCCGTCGCCTCCGGTTCCGCCCTTGCCCGCTCCGTCGCCGCCCGCCCCTCCCGCGCCGCCGCGGCCGCCACTGTTGCTCAATGCGCCGCCAGCTCCGCCGTTTCCGCCGGCACCCCCGGGGGCGTTGGCCCCACCGGCGCCACCGTTCCCGCCGCTGCCCCCATTGCTCATCAGGCCGCCGCTGCCACCCGCACCGCCGCCTCCGCCGTTGGCGTGATTGGCGCCGCCGCGACCACCGTCACCACCGACGCCGCCTGGTCCACCGAAGAGTCCGCCGCTCCCGCCATTTCCACCGTTTCCGCCATTGCTGCCTGCCGACCCGGTTCCGCCCAATCCGCCGTTGCCGCCGTGACCGCCGAACAGCCCGCCGGTTCCACCATCTCCACCATCACCTCCACCGGCAGACCCGTTCCCGCCGTCGGCTCCGATCCCGAACAGCAGACCACCGCGGCCACCTGCACCCCCGTTGATGTCTTCGCTGTCGCTGTCGCCGTCGCCGCCGCGTCCACCGTTGCCGAACAGCCCGCCGTTGCCACCGTCGCCGCCGTTGGCTCCGTTACCGCCGTTGCCCATCAACAACCCACCGTTGCCACCCCGGCACAGGCTGCCGCAGGTATCGCGATTCGGCGTGTAGCCGTTGCCGATCAGCAATCCGCCGTCGGGATGTTCGGCGGTGCCGTCGCCCACCAGAACAACGGCGACCGTGGCGGCCGCGGGGCCGACCGCGGCAGACTTACCGAGGCAGGATGAGCCCGGAAGGCACTGGGTGGCAGTGCCTTCCGGAGCCGCCGACGCTGATCCGCAGTTCGTTGCGGCCAGGAGGTATCCGGCGCCGACGATCGCCGCGCCGGCAAGTGCGCTGCGCAGATATGGCGGGTGCGGGAGCCGCGCGCGGTGCTCAGCCATGACCGAGAGCCATTCTCGCCCGCCCGACTGCCAGCGGATGCACGATCGCGGGCATCCCGTGCCACACCCCGTCGTCGGCCTCGACGACGAATCCGTGGGCGCGCATGAGGTCCAGCGTCGGCCGGTTGCACACGCATCCGCCGGCGAAGCCACGCCAGGGCTTCAGCAGCGCATCCTGACATGCCGCGAGAAACGTTGAGCCCGAACGGATGTGCTCGATGAACACCAGGTGGCCCCCAGGGCGCAACACTCGGGCGATCTCGTGCAGCGCAGCACTCGGGTCCGCGACCGTGCACAAGACGAGCGTCGAGACCACCGTGTCCACCGAGGCGTCGGCCAGTGGAAGGTTCTCGGCGCTGGCGTCGAGCACCCGGGCTGCTCGGCCATCGCGGGCCAGGCGCCGGGCAAGCTTGTGCCGCATCCCCGGCTCGGGTTCGGCCAGAAGCAGCTGGTCTATCGCGGCGGGGTAGTGCGCCACGTTCAGCCCGGTGCCCGCCCCGATCTCGAGGACGGTGCCGTAGGCCGTGGCCAGGAGTTCACGCCGGCGCCGCCGCATTCCGACGATCTCGCCGAGCCACAAGAACGGGTCGTACACCCGGGCCATCACCCGCAGCCAGGTGGCGTACGGCGTCGGGGCATGCATGGTCTCGGTCATGCCCGGAATCTATGGGCCACCAGGACCTTGGCGCATCGCTCGATGCGGCCATCTCTGGCGGATGGCCCGTTTCGGCTATCTCACAACAGGCCCAGGCGCGCGGCTTCAGCGACCGCTGCGGTGCGTGACGTACGGCCGAGCTTGCGGCGGATGTTGGCGACGTGACGATGCACCGTGTGCGGGCTGAGCACCAACTGCTCGGCGATCTCCCGATCTGCGAGACCCCGTGCGACGCAACCCAAGATCTCACGCTCGCGGTCCGACAGCAGCCCCGGTTCGCCCGGACTCGTCTGCGGCGTGTCCGGCTGCGCGGAGAGGGCCAGGCGGCACGCCCGGGCCACCGAATCGACGTCGCCGTGCCACGGGAAGTGGGCACTGCCCGGCAGCGGAACGAAGGTGGCGCCGGGGATCGTCGCGGCGACCTCCCGACCCAGCCGGTACGGCACCGCGCGATCGTCTCGGCGGTGGATGACCACGGTCGGCGACTGAACCAGCGGAAGATAGTCGCGGACGTCGAGGCGATACACCAGCGCCAGCAGTGCGGCCGCGGTATCCGCGCTGGCCGACTCGCGCTGCACGCGGGCGAACCGTTCGTGCTCGGCGGCGTCGGCGCCGTCGAGGAACAGGTCACTGAGCATGCGCGAACCCAATCCCCAGTGCGCGCGGACCGCGCCGATGATCGCGTCAGAAACTCCGGGAGGGGTGAGCTCGTCACCCCGGGCATAGGAGCCGTAGAGCACCAGGTGCTCCACGCGTTGCGGACTCGCCGCGGCGAAGGCGGCCGCGGTGCAGCTGCCCGACGAGCCGCCGAGCAGCGCGGCGCGGTCGATGCCGAGTTCGTCGAGCAGCGCCCGCAGCACGGCGACCTCGCCGGCGAGTGTGAGGTCGGTCTCGCGAACGTCGCGGTCCGACATGCCGACGCCGAGCCGGTCGTAGCGGATCAGGGTGTGGCCGGCGGCCACGGTGTCCCAGAATCGCCGCACCCCGGCGTCCTGCCAATCCAGTTCCAGGTGGCTGACCCACCATGCCGGAGCCACCAGCGGCGGGCCGCTCCCGCGCACCTCAAAGGCCACCCGCCGGCCGTCGAAGGGCAGGAACCGAATCTGGGACTCGTCGGACATCGGTTCGAGCCTACGACGCGCTGGTCAGCGGCAGTGGCAGATGCCATCAGGCGCATTCCGCATGGAAACGACCCAGTTAACTGATTCGACCGGCAAATCTCCGGATGAAACGGCTGGGCAACGGGGCCGTGCCATGGCGCTCGGTGCTCCGCTGAGCTGGTACGGTGTGGGGGTTCTAGCTGGTCCTCGGGTCCGCGGATCATTCCACGCCGCGCGGGCGAGTTGCCCCTGCCGGTCGAAAGCAGGGGAGGTGTGATGGCCAAGCAGTTAACGGACGAGATTCTCCTCGCCGAACTGGAGCCCACGGCCGAGGACAACCTCAACCGACATCTCTCGGTGACCACCGACTGGTACCCCCACGACTACGTGCCCTGGGACCGTGGCCGTAACTTCGCCGCGACCGGCGGTCACGACTGGGCAGGCGAGCAGTCGCAGCTCAGCGATGTCGCGCAGGCTGCGATGATCACCAACCTGCTCACCGAGGACAACCTGCCGTCCTACCACCGCCAGGCCGCCGACAATTTCTCCCTCGACGGGGCGTGGGGCACCTGGGTGGGCCGCTGGACCGCCGAGGAGGGCCGGCACAGCATCGCGATCCGCGACTACCTGGTGGTCGCCCGCGGTGTCGATCCGGTCGCACTGGAACGCGCACGCGTCGAACACGTCACCAACGGATTCGGGCCCACCGCTGAGGAGGAGGCCCAGCACAAGACCGACTTCCTGCTGTCGATCGCCTATGTGTCCTTCCAGGAACTCGCCACTCGGGTCAGTCACCGCAACACCGGCAGGGTCTGCGACGATCCGATCGCCGACCGGCTGCTGCAGCGCATCGCCGCCGACGAGAACCTGCACATGATCTTCTACCGCAACCTCTGCGGCGCCGCGCTGGATCTCGCGCCCGATCAGGCGCTCGAGGCCATTGCCGCCGTCGTGGAGAACTTCCGGATGCCCGGCCAGGGGATGCCCAACTTCCGCCGCAACGGCGTGTTGATGGCCAAGCACGGCATCTACGACCCGCGTCAGCATCTCGACGAGGTGCTGATGCCCACGCTGCGCAAGTGGCGGCTGTTCGAACGCACCGACTTCAGCCCGGTCGGCGAGCAGCGGCGTGACGAGCTCGCCGACTACCTCGCCACCTTCCAGGGTCAGGTGCAGAAGTTCGAGGAGCAGCGGGATCGTCTGTTGGCCCGCAAGGCCAACAAGAGTCAACAGCTGACAGGCTAAAGCCGCTTCAGCCCGCCGCGCACCCGGACAGGAACAGCGACGCCGGGATCGTGGCGTCGGCTGGCGCGGTGGTGGTGGTCGGGTTGGTCCCGCACACCTTGGTCTTGTCCTGCACCACCCAGGACTGGCCTTCGGCCCGGAACGCGAACGACGTCGGGGCGCCCCGGTCGGGCTGCTGCGCGCTGGCCAGCAATCCGCTGGTAACCGCCCAGCCGTCGGCGCACTGCAGGTCGTCGATGGTGTAGACGTTGTCCTTGCCGAGTGCCCGCGCCGCCGATGCCGCGGCGTCGGCGAGTTGTGCCTTAGTGCAACGGGTTTCGCCACCGGTTGCTTTCGTGGTGGTCGTCGGACTGGCCGGTGCCGGAGAGTTGGTGGTGCTACAGCCCGACATCACCGCGGCAGCAAGCACCGCGACCGTGGCAGCGAACATACGAGGCGTCATGGTTCCCTAACCTACGAGACCACGATGGACGGCAACGTTCCGGTCGGTGCACTAGAGGCCAGCCCGGCGAAGTAACTGCCCGACCACGTCCACAGACCAGCCTGCAGGCGCAGCGAACTAGCGCCCACCGCTGCATCACCGTCGGCGGCGGCGATCATGCTCGACAGCACCGCAGCCTTGCTCACCATCAGGTAGGCCGAGCTCAAGTCCACCAGTGCCGCATAGGACGTGGGGGACAGTCCGCCGGCCGCGACGATGGCCTGCCAGACGAATCGCCCTGCCCCGGTGGCACTTTCGAGAACCTTGCTCCACACCGCCATCTCCGCCCAGCCGAGAGTGGTGGGACTGTCGAGTTTGGCCAGTGCGCTGTCGTATCGTGTCGCCAACTCCAGCGGGACGGCGCTGGAGTTGCAGTCGAGAAACCCGTTGCAGCTCAAGGTGTCTGCCATCGACGGTACGCCCGCCGGCGGATTCTCCAGCACCACGTCCAGATAGCCCTTGTTATAGCCGTAGAGGGCCAGCAGCACCGGCACCGACACATGCGCCACCGCGTTGACGATCCACGGATTGCTCTGTGCGGCGCCGACGAGTCCGGCGGCCACCCCGTCGAACAGGTGAAGCGCGATCGCCGACGGCGACAGGTCGAAGACCGGTTGGGCCGCCGCCGTCACCACTGCCGGGGCGACGGTCGCCGTCGCCGTGTCACGCAGGTTGTCGCGCAACCAGATTCCGCCGAAGTACCCCGAGGCGGCCAGATTGCCCAGCAGCAGTCGGGTCTGATCCGGGGTGACGGCGGGGTCGGCGAGTGCATCGAGACTGGCCACCGCGAGGTCGCCGAAGAAGAAACGCGGGCTGTCTGCCGGGTCGCCGCCCGCAGCAATGTAGTCGGCGGCGAAGCCCGCCATGAAGTCCCTCGACACGGTGAACGACGCGCCACTTTCGACGGGCATCGCGGGCAGATTCACCGACTCCTGTGTCGCCGACACCGACACGGTCGCGCGGGCGCCGGCGGTTCTGCGCGGGCCGGCAACGGTGGGCGTGGCGGGGCGCGCTACTGGAGTC
Organism: Mycobacterium sp. NBC_00419; assembly: GCF_036023875.1. NCBI lineage: Bacteria > Bacillati > Actinomycetota > Actinomycetes > Mycobacteriales > Mycobacteriaceae > Mycobacterium > Mycobacterium sp. NBC_00419. The sequence continues at coordinate 325,133 of NZ_CP107931.1, read as the reverse complement.
GACCGTGTGCGGGCCGCGGCCGCCGGCTTGGCCTTCTTGGCCTGCCGCGCCGAATGCGCTGAACTGGTCGACGCCGGGCCGGAATCGCTGTCCGGCGAGGCCCACGCCGAGGCGGCGCCGAACAGGAGCGCTGCGCCCACACCGAGTCCGACCGCCAGACCGCCGACTCGGCCGACGTACCTCGAAGCGCCCATGCTTCCTTCCCCGGGCAATGATGCCCTTTGGTTCTCGCCTGCAGAGGCTATCAGCTCAGCAAATACGGACACCGGCGCAACCAAAGCGTCACGGGGCGTCGTCGAGCTCAGCGCGTACCGCCGCCACGGTGTCCTCGTCGCACAGTCCACGGGAGCGGGCGAGTTCCGCGGCCTCCGAGGCGTCGGCCACCAGGTACAGCGGGATGCCCTCATCTCGAAGCGCCGCCGCACGCACAGCCACCTCGCGGTTACGTTCGTCGTGTTCGGAGCCGACCCGGCGGATCAACACCAGCGCGACGTGACCGGGGAAGTCGCGAGCCATCTCCTCGTAGGTCAGCGGGTCGCGCTGTCCGCTGTCACCGATCAGCACGAACCGCATGCCGGGGTAGGCCTCGAACAACCGGCGGATGGCCTGGCGTTTGTGCTCGGCGCCGCTGCGCCGCAGATATCGCTCGGTCGGGCCCCAATCGGTGAGGAACATCGGGCCCTGCGGGAAACCCTGCAGTTCGGCGAACTGCTCCAGCAACGGGTAGAACGACCAGCTGCCGGTGGAGACATAGAAGAACGTCGGCTCGGGTTTGCGGTTGCCTGCGCGAGTGACGACACCGCGGTTCAGTCCCCGGTACAGCGCTGCCATGCCCGGAATGGCGCGGCGCTGCTCAGCGTCGCGCAGCAGGGTGCGCGCCACCATGCTGACCCCTTCGGTCAGCCCGGTGAGCAGGATGGTGTCGTCGATATCGGAGATGACCAGGAACGGGGCCTTCAGCGACGGCTTGACGACCGGGCCCGTGCCGGACACGGCCTCGTCCCCGACCGCCGTGGTGACCGCGAGAGCCTCGTGCCACCCGACCCGCACACCGGGAACCGCAAGCGCGAACGTGGCGAAGCCGTGGTCGTCGGTGACTGCGGTGGCGCTGTGGCGCCCGATTCGCAATTCGACCTCGGCGCCGGCGATGTCCAGTGCGGCGTGGCGGCGCAGATTGGCCTGGGCGATGTCCCAGTACGGAATTCGGCTGTCGCCCGGTAACTCCGGAGCTTCGATCACCCGAACCCGGACCCGGGCCACGTCGTCGGCGACGAAACCGCGATAGACGATGACGTGCACGCCGCGGAATGCACCCGACTGCACCTTCTGGTCGCGGCGGCGCTGAGTGAGCCGGCCCTCGATCCCGGCGACCGCACCGGCAACCTGTGGGCTGCGCAGCGTCGCATTCAATTCGGAGGCGATGCGGCGGGGGAGGCGAGCCATGGTGTTCAGCATCGCAAATTGCTCGATTGAGTTGTCGAATTTGGTCACCGGATGGGACCAGCGGAGTAGCTTTGCGGCCACGCCGCTGCGCGCGGCACTGTCGGGGGTCGGGGGTGCCCAATGTCTGCCTTGAGCACAGCTGTGCGGGTGTGTGCGGGTGCGTTCGTCGTCGGAGTGCTGTTGGTCGGTCCCACTCCCGCCGGCATCGCGTCCGCCGACGACTCCGCCCACGACGCCGCGACGACAGCGGGCCACCACCCCGGAGCCGGACCTGCGAGGGGGGCGACCAGGCAGCCGTCTGCCGGCCCCGGCACGACCCACGGTTCGTCGGCACGACGTGTCGCAGCCGATGTGGTCGACCGGGCCGAGACCGCTGGAGCCGGTAGCGGGAAGCCCTCCCGGGTTGTTTCCCGGCGTGATCTGCGCGCCACGCTCGAGAGCGCCAACCAGGCCGAGTCGGTCGCGCCGGCCGTGGCGGCGGCCGGTTCCATGCGCGGTGCTGCAACGCCTGCGCGGGCGATAGCCGAAACCAGCACGGCAAACGCGACCGTCGACACTGCGCTGCCGACCGTCGCGAGGACCCCGCGGATCCCGCCGACGTGCGCGACGTGCACGGTCGGTTCGGCGCCGGGTCAGTTCCTCAGGGCCGCGATAACCCATTTCTTCGACTCGGCAACCGAGTGGCTGTCGCACTTGCCGGCCAATCCGATTGCCGACTTCCTCTCCGGTGCACTGCAATTGGTGAGACGGACGTTCTTCAGCTGGACCCTGGGTTCGGGTTCTTCCAACTTCCAACTCATCACGTTCCCCGAACTCGACTCGGCCAGTTCGACATTGGCCGTGCGCGTCGACCCCGGCCAGCAGCGCGCTGATGCGATCAAGGTCGATGCCGGGACGACGTTCACCCTGACCCTGCCCGGACCGACCAGCGACTACACCGTGCTGGCCAACAAGCCCGATCTGGTCCAGATCACGCCATCCGGCAATCAGATCCAGGTGACGGCGACCAAGCCAGGATTCCTGGGGCTCGCCATTCGATCCCAGGACGGGGCGGCGGAGCGCTACGTCGGCCTCTACATCGCCGATCCGGCAACGCACGCCGTACCCGACACCGTCGAGGGGTACCTCCCGGTGGGCACCGTGACGACAGTCGACGGTAGCGGCGACACGTTCCTGGAGAGCTTCAACTTCCGCACCGGCGTCGCACCGATCGACTACGCCTACATCTACGACCAGGGTGGCGCCGGCTACTCCGACGGCAACCTGAGCGGTCTGCTCACCCAGGCGTTGCGGCACGGCATGGTGCCCGTGGTGGTCTACTACAACATCCAGAACGTGCTGACGCCTGCAGGCCAGCCGACCGGAGTGGTGGAAGGTCCCGATGCGGCCTACCAGGCGATCAACGACTACAACGTTGCAACACAACAGGATCCGAGCCTGTTCACCAACTACATGCAGCGCTACTACGCCAAGATGGCGACCGATTTCGGCACGATGAACAAGCTCGGCGTACCGGTTCAGGTCGTCATGGAACCCGACTTTCTGAGTTACATGGCGATCTCGCAGCCGACCTTCCAGGCCCATACCTTCGTACCGGTAGCCGGCGACCGCACCCAGAACACCGCCGAAGTTTCGGCCATGTACGACCAGGGACTGCTCACCCGCGGAGTAGACCCCGACTTCCAGAACAACCTCGCGGGCATGGTCCAGGCCATCAACTACTACGTCGGCAGCCGACTGCCCAACGTGCGCATCGGCTGGAAGACCAACATCTGGAGTGTGGCCGATCAGCAGAACTGGTCACTGGGGCTGCTGCATATGACCGACCAGAGCACCTACCCGTGGCAGGGAACGTGGACCAAGCCGGCACCGACGTGGACCGAGGGCCGCGACTTCATCGCCGCACAGGGGGCGAAACTAGCCGCGTTCCTCGCCAAGGTGGGAGTGACCTCGCTGTCCGGGGCGCCCGGGCGGACCCCGTTCCTCGCGATCGACAAGTACGGGGTCGACGGCGCCTACGCATTCGACCCGAACATCTTCAGCCCGACGACGCAGACCGCGGCATTCGGCAATCTCAGCTCGTTCGTCGTCGGGGCGTACGGCAACGTGGCTTCCCTCTCCGATGCCGACAGCCTGAAGTACTTCGGCCTGTCCAAGGCGGCCTTCCAGGCCTTCTACGCCAAGTACGGCGGCAACTTCCCGGCCGGCGCCGCCGACGTCAGGGCGGTCTTCACGACGCTGCAGAACGCCGCGAAGGCGGACCCTAACCTCGCGCAGTGGTTCTTCAACGCCGACCAGTGGAACAACTACCTGCTCTTGGTCAAGTCGTTGTCCGACGGCCTGGGCGGCACGAAGGTGATGCTCTGGCAGATACCGCAAGGGCACGTCAACGGGTCGACGACTCTGTCTGGCCGGGACCTGACGAACACCAATGCCAACTTCGAGGATTCCGCCACGAGCTACTTCTTCGGCGACTCCTTCACGGCGACGGGTGGCCGGTTCGCTCACTTCGCGGGCAACCAGGCCACCGACGCCGGCGTGAGCGTGGTGGGCTCCACCATCACCTGGGGCGAGCACATGACCTTGGCGAGGCAGTCGGGAGCGATGTCCGTGCTCTTCGGTGCCGGACTCGGGGTCTCGACGCGAGGGTCGCCGACGCCGGGCGGCGGGATCAACGACCACAACTTCTGGTACGACAAGGCAACCGGGTATCTCTCCGGCGCATAAGGCGGCGTGAGGGCGACTGTCAGGTCAACCCAGAATTCGCTGGGCCTCGCGCCGGCCGCTCAGGTACGCCCCGTGCACGGTCGCGAAATGCTCGCCATAGGTCGCCTCACCGGCGAATAGCACCCGGTCAGAGGCCGGCTCGGCCAGGGCGTCCTGGTCGGCCGGGCTGGATCCGACCGCCAGGTAGCTGTAGGAGCCCAGCGCGTAGCGATCCGCAGCCCACCGGGTGACCAGCGACCCCTTCGGCGCGGGCGCGTCCAATGCGGTGCGCACCTGCTCGACGCTCTGCTGATCGGACAGCGCTTCGCGACTGCGTGCCGCGTCGCCGCCGCGCAAGCCCACCAGTACGGCGCCCGCGCCGAAGGACAGGCCGTTGACCAGGACGGGCAGCGGCTGGCCTGGCCCGACCAGCCCGATCACATCCGGAGACTTCGGCCAGAACGGTTCGTCGAAGCTCAGCACCACCTTGTCCAGCACGCCGAAGCCGAGTCGAGCGACGGCCGCGCGCTTGGCCTCGGGCAGCGGTGGGTCGAAAGTGATCGTGTCTGCCTTGAGGACGCCGAGGGGGACGGTCACGATCACCCGGTCACCGGTGAGCACACCGCGGGAGGTGTCCAATCGCACGCCCTGTCCGTCATCGACGATCCGGGTGACCTCGGTGCCGAGTTGGATGCTCAGGCCGTCGGCGAGATGGTTCGCCAGCTGCCGGTAACCCTGCGGCAGGATCAGGTCGGGTCCGGTGAACTCGCCCTCGGCGCCGAACCACCTCAGCGACAGGTCTTCCGGGTCGGCGCCGTACTCGGCGGCGATGTCGGTGGCCACCTGCCAGGCGAACAGCGGATCATCACCGTCGCTCACCCCGGCCAGGGCACTGCCCACTGAGGCCTCCGGCGCGGCGTCCTCGCCAAGGGAGTACACCTTCTTCAACACCGCGGCCCAGGCGTCGGCCGCCGTGTCGAGCGCCGCCGCGTCCACCTGGTGGCGGCCGTCGAACACCACCACGTCGTCCCAGTCCGTTTCGGCAGTGGCGGCGCCGGCCTGGTTGGCAAGGGCGACAAGGGGATTGCCCTTGGTACCGTGAATCCACGCCGCGCCCAGGTCGATCGGCACCCCCAGGGACGTGTCGGTCCACATCCGTCCGCCGATGCGCTCGCGCGCCTCCACCACCGTCACCCGCACACCAGCGTCGGTGAGTTCGCGTGCTGCCGCGAGTCCGGCCATCCCCGCGCCGACCACGATGACGTGTTTTCCGGATGACGGGCGTTCGGTGCCGCAGGCGCCGAGGGCCGCCGCAGCCGCCAACCCGCCTGCCCCGTAGATGAACTCCCGACGAGTCAGCGCGACCACGCCGCTGAGGCTATGCCGGTTCAGGCCAGCATGGAGTCGATCGCTGAGCGGGGGACCAGAACCTGCACCGGGCCCGCGGCTTCGGCCAGCAGCGAGCCCTGGCTGAAGAAGAAGATCACCCCATCGTTGGTGATCGCGAAGTTCTGATAGTTGGCCGGGTCGAGGCCGGCGCTCGGCGGGATGAACACCTGCTGGTCGGTCTGCTTCTGCAATTCGGCGAGCACGATCGGGTAGACCACCGGCAGCGGATCGGCCGTGGGCTGCCACAGGTTGTCCCAGGTGATCGGCTTGCGATAGGCCTGGTCCCAGTTGAAGGACTTGTACGACGTCTGCGGGTGCGCACCGCCGGTGTTCTGGTAGGTCTGCAGCACCACTGCCTGCGTGCCCCGTGGCGGTATCGACGACTCGTAGGTGGTCGAGGTGATGTCCAGCGCGTAGGGCAGCTCGCGTGGGGTGGACGACTTCGCCACGTTGAGGAATGCGTCGCGGGTCTGGCTCACATAGTCGGCAACCGACTTGGCATCCGGATAGCTGCTCGGGAAGCTGACGCTGACGTCGTAGGCAGGATCGGACAGGTTGATCTGGCAGGCCTGTCCGGTGTCGACGCCGTTGATCTCGGCGCAGTAGTTCTTCGGCGCGGCCGCGGCGACGCCGGAAGCGCCCCCGATGGCGACTGCCGTGAGCACCGCGCCGATAGTCAGGATCCGCATGTCGATTCTCCTCCCCAGGATGCCGGCGACTCGAGGCCGCCGCCGACACATCGTAGGTCATCGCGGCGGGCCGGCGAGATCACCGGTGGTGGCGCAGCAACCCGATGCTGACCAGGCTCACTGCCGAGAAACCAGCCATCATCAGCGCGATCGCACCGCTGCCGTGGGCTGCCATCAGCGCCGGTGAGATGACGGGCGGTATTGCGCCACCGAGGATTGCGGCAAGGTTGCTCGTCATGGCCGCGCCGGTGTAGCGATGGTTGAACGCGAAGATGCCAGGGATGAACGAGGCCAGCGGACCCAGCACGATGCCGGTGATCGCGTACGTCACCACGATGGCCACGCCGAACAACCCCGGCTCGCCGGTCTCGATCATGGGGATCACGACGAACGACCACGGCAGCGCCAGCGCGAAGCCGACCGCGATCACGCGCTGCGGCCCGTAGGTCCGGCTCAACGTCGCCGAGATGACCACGACGGCGACCACGCACAATCCGCCCAGCACACCGACCCCGAGAATGTCTGTCTTGGAGATGCCGGCCTGGCGCTCGGCCAGGGTCGTGAAGTAGGTGCCCGCCTGGAACGCGAACATGAACAAGCCGCTCATCACGCCGATTCCCAGGATCAGCTCGCGGGCCTGATGGCGCAACAAGCCGACGATCGGCACACCGGTGTGGGCGGGTGTGGACTCGGTGAACGCCGGGGTCTCCTCGACCTTCAGCCGGATGTAGAGCGCCGCGCCGAGCAGCACCGCGCTCAGCAGAAACGGTATGCGCCAACCCCATTGGAGGAAGGCCGAGCTGGTGGTTCCCAGCAGCGTGTGCGCCAGCAGGAACACCACGTTGGACAGCACCAGGGCGGATCCCAGGCCAAGCTGGGTGAACATGCAGGCATACGAACGCTTTTCGCCAGGGGCGCTCTCGGCGCACAGCAGTGCCGCACCGGCCCACTCGCCGCCGACGGCAAACCCCTGCATCAGCCGCAGGGCGATCAGGATCAACGGCGCCGCGATCCCAATCGAGGCCGTGCTCGGAACCAGTCCGACGCCGATGGTCGCCAAGCCCATGATCATCAACGTGATGACCAGGGTGCGTTTGCGACCGATCCGGTCACCCATGTGGCCGAAGAACGCCGCACCGACCGGGCGCGCCAGGAACGCGCTGGCGAAGCTGCCCAGCGAGGCCACCGTCGCCATGGTCGCGCCCAGGTGCGGGAAGAACACCTCGGGGAACACCAGTGCGGCAGCGGTGCCGTAGATGAAGAAGTCGTAGTACTCGATCGCCGAGCCGACGTAGCTTGCCGTCGCGGCCCGCCGCATGTTCTCGCCACCGGTATGGGAGTGCAGTTCGGTCCGACCGGGGCGCTGCCGCAATGTTTGCATCGGGCCATCGTGGTCGACGCCCGCGCCCAGGAGTATCGGTCAGCGTGTGGATTCCGCCGTCCCCCAATAAGGGGACAACTCACGTGGATGCCGACTCAGAGCACCGACGAAATCCCGTCGCGGGCGAAGTACACGACGAAACCGGCGGCCACGATCCACAGCAGCGGACTGATCTCGCGCGCCTTGCCCGCCGCTGAACGCACCACCACCCAGGTAATGAACCCGACCCCGATCCCGTTGGCGATCGAGTAGCTGAACGGCATCACCGACACCGTCAGGACCACCGGGAGCGCCACCGAGAACTCCGCGACGTCGACGTGGCGCAGCTGGGAGAACATCATCGTCCCGACGATGACCAGTGCTGCGGCGGCGACCTCGCTGGGGACGATCGAGGCCAGCGGCGAGACGAACATGGCCGCCAGGAACAGTCCTCCGGTCACCAGGTTGGCTAGACCGGTTCGGGCCCCCTCTTCGATGCCTGCGCCCGACTCGATGAACACGGTGTTTGACGACGACGACGTGGCGCCGCCGACCATAGCTCCGGCGCCCTCGACGATCAGCGCTGTGCGCAGGCGGGGGAAGACGCCGTTCTCGTCGGCGACACCGGCCTCGCGCGACAGGCCGGTGAACGTCCCCATCGCATCGAAGAAGTTGGCGAACACCAATGTGAACACCAGCATGGTCGCGGCGAGAACACCGATGCGGCTGAAACTTTCGAAGCTGAACGCGCCGACCAGTGACAGGTCGGGCAGCGCGAACGGCGATCCGGACAATTCCGGCACCGACAGCGACCATCCGCCGGGGTTTTGCACCGCCGAGCCCAGATGCCAGATCGCCTCGATGGCCATGGCCACCAGGGTGCCGATCACCAGGCCGATGAGGATTCCGCCGCGGACCCGGCGCACGACCAGGATTCCGGTGAGCAGCAGGGTGAAGATGAAGACCAGCGTCGGGACGGTGCTGATCGAGCCGTGGCCGCCGCCGCCGAGACCCACTGGGGGAGAGGGCAGGCCGGTCGACTGGATGAACCCCGAGTCGACGAGTCCGATGAACAGGATGAACAACCCGATGCCGGCGGTGATCGCCAGCTTGAGTTGCATCGGAACGGCGTCGAACACCATCCGCCGAAGCCCGGTGGCGGCGAGCACCACGATGATCACCCCGTTGATGACCACCAGTCCCATCGCCTCGGGCCAGGTTAGGGTGCCGACGACTGTCGTCGCCAGGAACGAATTGATGCCCAGCCCGGCGGCGAAGGCGAACGGAAGCCGGGCGAGCACGCCGAACAGGATCGTCATCACTCCGGCGGCCAGTGCGGTGGTGGCCGACACCTGACCGAACTGGAGCTCGTTGCCTGCGACGTCGGGGGCACTCGAGAGGATGATCGGGTTCAGCACGATGATGTAGGCCATCGCGATGAATGTGACGATCCCGCCGCGTATCTCGGCACCCATCGTCGACCCGCGCGCCGACACCTCGAAAAACCGGTCTACACGATTCACGTTTCGCACCCTAGGGCTCCGCGCGCTGTTCCGCAGTCGGCTTCTAGGGTTGTCCCGCAACGGCTGTCAGCGGGATGGTGACCGTACCCTGGCAGGCGCCGCTGTCGATGGTGGTCGTGAAGGTGCCCGCCAGCGAGCCGTCGGACTGCGGTGCGTAAGTGGTCACCGAATTCGCCGGGTCGTAGGTGATCGTGCCGTCGGGCAGCAGGCAGTCCCAGCGCCAACTGTTGGACCGTGACCACTGCGACCCCGTCCAGTCGAACTTCACCGACTGCACCACGTTGTCCTTGGGGGTCGGGCCGTCGAGCACCGACGCCACGCAGGTAGCACCGGAGCAGTCGGTGGTCATCTTGTACCAGGCGGTGTAGGGCGTCTCCTGTTGTGTGGCAGCGATACTCGTGCCGGACTTCTGGTCGGTGTGGAACGTGATCTTGTACCAGCCGCCCCAGAACGGGGTGTCGGCGTACGCCGTGGGCGTGGCGAGTGCGCAGCAGACCAGCAGCGTGGCCAGCGTCGTCAGCGGGCGGGAATGTCTGTTCACCGTGATCTCAGCCGACGTAGATCTCGTTGCCGGTGGGGTAGCCGCCGCCGTCGGTGGCGATGTGAACGTGTGTGTAGTGGTTGGCGTCGTCGGAACCGTAGTTGCCCATCAGCCTGGGGGCACCGTTGTGCGAGTACATCACTCGCCGCCAGATCACGTGGTTCAGCGACAGCCGGTCGGCGTTGGCCAGTGCGAACGCGGCGATCTCGTCACCGAGTTCCTTGCCGGCCGGCGTCTGATAGTTCGGGATCATCACGTCGATCGCCAAGCCGTTGGGATGCCACTTGAGCGCATCTGCCCGCACCCCGCCGATGTTCGTGATCTCGGGGAAGTACGAACTGACGAGGCGCTCGGCGAGGATGGTCTTGACCTGCAGGCCCTTCTCGTTGCAGATCCCGACCGGCAGCACGCGACGGTTCACCGCGCTGCGGCTGGCAGCGACGTCGGCTGCTGACATGACGATGTAGTGGGCGGCCACCGGCGCTGCCGGGATATCGAGCGGGGCGGCGGCCACCAGCTCGACGCCGGAGCTGGCCGGGCGCGACGAAGAGGTGCCCGACGCGGGGACGGTGACGGTGCTCGCGGACAGCAGCGCAGCGACCGGAAGAGCGGCCAGGGCGACGCCGGCAATCGACCAGCGGCGCCGCGGCTTGGCTAACCGGTGTTTCCCCACGCGGGGCACTTTACCTGCCCCGTTATGGCGCTTTAGCGCCCTTCGCTATCTTCGGTACCCCGCCGCGCCGGCCCTAAGGACGGCCGCGGGAGCGTCAGGTGTTGCTGCCCCGCGGCCAAGCCGACCCGCCGAACACACCGCCCCGGCGCCGCGAATCAAGCCCTGAACTGGGCGTTCATCCTGCGTTCACCAAAACGAATCCGGAGCGATACTGTCGGCGTTTCAGTTCGCTCTCAGGAGCTGCCAGCGGGCTCGAGACCGGCGGTCTTATTTTTTGAACCGGCCGGCGAACCCACGCAACGGCAGATCCGCACTCGTGATCAGCCCGGGCCGGGCCGCCACCACGGAGGCGATGGCATTGAGGGCGGGCAGCCCGGTGACCGTCATCCCGATCGAGGCGAACGAATCCGGATCGGACAGATCGACGCCGGGCTTCGGGAAGATCATGTGCTTGTTGTAGATGCACGGGTCGCCCTTGATCTGGGTGATGTAGCAGCCTTTGATGTCCCAGCTGGGATCGGTGTGCGGGGTCATCTGCCACTCCAGGTGCGTCTCGACGCGAGGAACTCCGTCGACCAGGCCCTGGTACTTGATGTAGTTGCCGCCCAGCGATCCCTTCGGCAGCTGGTACCACCCGAGATCGACGTCCTTGGTGCACGCACCCAGCTCGTAGGAGAAGGTCACCTCGTCGAGTTGGACGTCGAAGCAGTCGGCCATCATCAGCACGCTGTCGGCGAAGACGCGGGTGTACTTCTCCAGCTTGGCCGGAATGCTCGGGTCGTCGACGGGCTGGCCGTATCCAACCTCGATCCAGGTGTCCTTGGAGTGGTGGCAGGACACGTCGACCGACTCGATCGTGGTGACGTTCTCGATCTCGGCGACGTCCGACGAGCAGACCACCCCGAGAATCTGGTTGACGCCCGGGTTCATGCCGGTGCCGTAGAACGTCGAACCGCCCTTCTCGCAAGCCTCTTGGAGCAGTTGGCTCACCAGCTTGCCGGAGGGGTGCGGGTGGTTGCGGTCCCGGTGCCACCCGGTGATCCAGTCGGCCGTGGTGACGATGTTGATCCCGGCCTCGAGCACCGTCACATACAGATCCTCGTCGGGGAACACTCCGTGAAAGGTGAGCACGTCGGGCTTGGCGGCGATGATCTCCTCGACCGAACCCGTCGCGATCACGCCGATCGGCGGCAGGCCGACGATCTCACCGGCGTCTCGGCCGATCTTGTCGGGGGTATAACAATGCAGCCCGACCAGCTGCAGATCCGATCGGTGCGCCATCCGCCTGATCATCTCGGACCCGACGTTGCCGGTCGCCACCTGGAACACCCGGATCGGTTTCTTGGCGGTCATGGTGTTTCTCCTCAAAGTTGTTCGGCCGCAACGGAGTGCAGCTGGACCGGGGTCTCGGGATAGAACTGATTGGCCCACGTACGGAACGCGGTGAAGCCGTCGTATTCGGAGGTGGCCAGGGCCGGCCGCAGGGTGTAGCGCTGGTGGCGCCAGATCTCGATGTCGGCGGCGAACTGGTCGATCACCATCTGGGCGAATTCGCCGGCCTTGCGTTCGGCTTTCGCGCTGTCCTCGCCTGGCACTCGGCCGATGTAGACCATGAACCGGATGTCGGAGGTGTAGTCGTCGACCGGGGTGATCGCCGAGATGGTGCGGTTGTCGACCATGCCCCAGCTCTTGGTCACCGCGATGCCCAGGCCGGCGTTGATGGCCTCCACGCCGCTGTTGACGTCGTCGATGATCTGGCCCTCGTCGCCTTCGAACGTGATCGTGAAATCGACATAGGACACCGGCCCGTCGAAGTCGTGCCGGGTGAACAGCGGCACGATCGGCGTCTGGTGGACGTACTTGAAATGCGCGAAGTCGACGCCGTTTTCGAGAACGTACTGCGGGTGGATCTGCAGCCGGGCGCGAAACAGTCGCGCCTGTGGGTAGTAGTCGGCGGCGGTGCTGTCGTCACCGAAATCGGCGAAGATGTCGGCCACCTCGAAGTAGGGCTCGCGGCCCTGCGTGTCATGCCAGATGTAGATCGACGAATTGCGCTCGACGACGGGGTAGGTGCGGATGCGCCGACCGCGGTTGGGCCGGTCCTCGTAGGGGATGCAGACGTTGCGACCCTCGCTGTTCCACTGCCAGCCGTGAAACGGGCACTGGATGACCTCGCCGACAACCGTGCCGCCGTGGCCGAGATGGGCGCCGAGATGCTCGCAGTATGCGTCCATCACGGTGACCGCCCCGGACTCGGCGCGCCAGGCCACCAAGTCGGCGTCGAAGTAGGTCATCCGGTGCACGTCGCCGACAGCGATCTCATCCGACCAGGCGACCTGAAACCAGCCGGTGGGCTTCATCGGCAGGGCGGGCTTGGGCATGTCGGCGAGTCTAGGAATTGTTCATAGAGGTGTCAATGAAACATGCGCGGCCGCTACGATCCAGGGGTGGCGGAGGCGGACAGCGCACGGCGGCGGCCGAACCGGCGAGGTTCGGCGACGCGCGAGAACCTGCTCGAGGCGGCCCTGACCGCGCTGGCATCCGGTGACCCCGGTGCGGTGTCGGCCAACCGCATCGCCAAGGAGATCGGCGCGACGTGGGGCACCGTGCAGTACCAGTTCGGCGACACCGACGGGTTCTGGGCTGCCATGCTGCGCCACACCGCCGAGCGGCGCGCGAACCTATTCACGCCGCCGGACCGGCCGGCCAGTCTGCGCGAGCGGGTGTCCCGGATCATCGACACCCTCTATGACGGGCTGACCAACCGTGATTCGCGGGCCATCGAGAATCTTCGCGCCGTATTGCCCAGCGAGAACACCGAACTCGAGCGTCTCTATCCGCAGACCGCGGCGGAGTTGATCTCCTGGCGCCAGAGCTGGCTGGAAACCTGCCAGAAGGCGTTCGCCGATCTTCACGTCGACCCGCAGCGGGTCCGTGAGGTGGCCACCCTGATCCCCGGTGCGATGCGTGGCATCGCCTCCGAGAAACAGCTTGGCACTTATGCCGACCTCGACGAGGCGCGCCGCGGCCTGACAAACGCCATCGTGGCCTACCTCGACGACGGCCGTGACGTCTAAGCGCCGCCGGCGCGGAGGCTTCGCGGTGCTCGCCGTGCTCGTGGTGGCCGCGGTTCTGGGACTGGTGCTCTGGGATCGGCAGCAGGCCGACAACCGCCACTCCGGACCCTCACCGACGTGGACCCCGACGACCTCGCGCAGTGCGCAGCCAACGGCTCCGGTGGCCTCGGCGGACGGTCCCACCCCGCGATTCGACCAGGCCCGCGCCCAACTCGCCGCACTGCCCGTCAAAGGGTGGGACCGCACGCAGGACTTCCAGCGCTGGCGTTTCGGTAAGGCCTGGAGCGACGACGTCGATGTCGAGTTCGGCCGCAACGGGTGCAACACGCGCGATGACATCCTGCGCCGCGACCTGACCAACCTCGTCGTTCGACCCGGCACCTGCTACGCGCAGACCGGCGTCCTGCGCGACCCCTACACCGGTGCCACCATCGACTTCGTCCGCGGCCCCGATACCTCCAACACCATCGAGATCGACCACGTCGTCGCGCTGGCCGACGCCTGGTACAAAGGCGCCCGCGGCTGGGATCCGCAGCGCCGGCTCGACTTCGCCAACGATCCGCGCAATCTTCTCGCGGTGAGCCCGAAGGCCAACTTCGACAAGGCATTTCGCGACGCCGCCTCGTGGCTTCCGCCGAATGCCGCGTTCCGCTGTGATTTCGTCGCCCGCCAGGTCGCCGTCAAGACCGCGTACGGACTGTGGGTGGCGGCCAAGGAGAAGGCGGCCATGATCGACGTGCTGGCCCACTGCTAGACGGTCAGCTCCGCCGCGGCGGGCGCGGGAAGAAGCCACTGGTTCGCGCCACGTACGCGTCATAGGCCGGTCCGCGGCTTCGGCGCATGTTCTTCTCCAGCAGCGCCTTACCGCTGACCCGCACCAGGAAGAACCCCATCAACAGCGGGGAGACCGCGGCGAGCAGGCCGCCCGGATGCCCGAAGGCGAGCAACCACAGGCCCACCCACACGCAGACGTCGCCGAAGTAGTTCGGGTGCCGCGTCCACGCCCACAGACCGCGGTCCATGATCTGCCCGGCGTTGGCCGGATCCCTCTTGAATCGGCTCAGCTGAAGATCGCCGAGCGCCTCGAAGAGGAAACCGACCAGCCACACCGTGATACCCAGCGCACCAACGACTCCCAGTGGCGCGTGTTGATACATCGCGAACTGGACGGGCAGCGACACGACGAACAGGATCACGGCTTGCGGGAGGTAGATCTTGCGGGCGACGAACCCGACGATCGACCCGGACCGATGGCTCATGATGGCGACGTAGCGAGGGTCCTCACCGTGGCCGATATTGCGCACCCCGATGTGCAACCCGAGGCGAAGTCCCCAGATCGCCGTGAGGACGAGCACGACGAGGCGACGGACATCGTCGCCGCCGGCCTGCCGGGAGGCCAGGTAGCTGACCGCGGCCACCACGACAAAGCCCGGACCCCAGAAGATGTCGACGATCGACTGGTTGCGCACCCTGATCGACACGGCCATGATCGCGGCGAAGTACACCGCGACGACCAGAGCACACAGCAGCAGGTTGACGCCGACGGCGCCCCAGGGCAGCTCAGTCCGCCTTGGTGATCAGCCGCTTGAGTGCCGCCCGGTCGGGCTCGAGCAGCTCGGCGATGCGATCCTGGTTGACGTCGGCCACCAGGATCTCGCCGACGTCCTTGTGCACGTCGGTGAAGATGCCGTGGGCCTTCATCTTGTCGGCCTGATAGACGTTGTCCTCGGTGGGCGTGACGTAGTAGACGGCGTCGGCCTTGAACCGGTGCACCATCCAGAGATGGATCACCGTCATCAGCCGCTTTTGCCGCAACTTCTCGGCGTAGGTGTTCTGGTCGCGGACCTGCAGGATGCTGCGGCCGTGCCGGTCCTTGATCGGGTCGAAGACCACGTCGGCCAGCTTCTCGCCGTCGTCGGCGCCGTAGATGCCCAACTCGAGGACATCGGAACCCGCGCGGCGGGGCCGCAGGGTCACCCGCAGCTTCTCGCCGAGGTCGTAGTGCTCGCTCCAGAGTCCCAGCCAGTCCTCGAGGAGCTTCTTGGGCACCTCGGTCTGCACCAGATGCTGGTGCTGCGTGGAGCCCGCCCCCATCGCCTTGGTGGTGGCGGTGCGACCCGACGACGCGGCGAGTGCGGCGTCGCTGCGCGGACCGCCCACCAGCGTCTGCGGTGTGCGGTAAGGAGATTCGACCAGGCGCATTTTACGCTGCAGCCGGGCCAGGGCCAGCATGCCGTCCTGGCGAAGTGCGGTGGCGAACTCCTCGGCCGCGACACCGTCGATCTGGTGACCGCCGTAGGTCATGAAGTTGAAGACGAAGCCCATCTTGCCGATTTCCTCGGGGAAGGCCCGCATCTCCTCGTCGCTCATCCCGGTGGTGTCCCAGTTGAACGAGGGGGACAGATTGTAGGCCAGCATCTTGTCCGGGTAGACGGCATGCACGGCGTCGGCGAACTGCTTGGCGTCGGCAAGGTCGGCGGTCTTGGTCTCCATCCACAGCAGGTCCGCAAACGGTGCCGCGGCAAGGGATTTCGCGATCGCGTAGGGGATACCGCCACGCACCTGGTAGTAGCCCTCCGGTGTCTTGGCGCGCTCGCAGTCCCAGGCGGCGTCGACCCCGAGCGTGCGGGCCTTCTCCCGCGCGGCGTACAGCGATGCGGTCTTGGCGAAGGTGTTCCAGTCCGCCACGCTCATCTCCAGCTGCTCGCCCTCGCTTTCGCGGAACTTCAGCAACTCGGCCACGGCGTCGCCGTAGGTCTCCAGCCCGGCGTCGTCCTGCCAGGCTTCGACGAACGTGGACTCGACCTTGTCGAACAGCGGATCGAGGAACTGTGCGCGGCCGTCCTGCCACGCGGCGGCCGCCTCGGTGATGGCGGCGGTGATGCCGTGCCGGTCGAGCCAGGCATCGGCGACGGCATACTCGCCCTCGGGCAGCGCGTAGAGCAGGTGGCCGTTGAGCTCGGTGACGCCGGAGGTGTAGAAGCGGCGCACCATCGCCAGGAAACACGCCTTGTAGGGCGGGATCTTGAGATTGGTGGCGCCGAGCAGGAACGGCTGGTCGCGCTCGTCGGAGCGGCTCTCCACGAGGTTGGCCGCCTCGGCGTCGGTGCGGGCCACGATGATGCCGGGCACCCGCATGATGTCGAGCTGGAACCGGGCGGTGTTGAGGCGCTTGATCTGCTCATCGGACGGGACCAGAACCTTGCCGCCCTGATGGCCGCACTTCTTGGTGCCGGGCCGTTGATCTTCGATGTGGTACCCGGACACCCCGGCCTCGACGAAGCGGCGGATCAGGTTGCGGACGTGCGGATCTCCACCGTGGCCGGTGTCGGCGTCGGCGATGATGAACGGCCGGTAGTCGACCGCAGGCGTGGCAGCCCGCTGTTCCTCGGTCATCTGCAGCCGCAGGTAATGCTGATTGCGGTCGGCGGTCAGCAGCGCGCGCACCAGGCCGGCCGCCTCGTCGGGGACCTGGCTGAGCGGATAGCTGGCGAGGTCGGGTCCCGGGTCCTCGGTGACCGAGCCCTTGGCTGATGTCGCCCAGCCGCCCAGATAGATGCCCTCGATCCCCATGCGCTTCATGGTCACGGCCTGCCCGGGCGAGTACGGGCCGAAGGTCGTGATGCTCTTCTTCTGGCCGAACAGTTCGCGCAGCCGGGCGTGGAAAGCGGTGGACGCCTCGCGTGCCACCGAGTATTCGACCGGGATCGTGCCGCGCTGCTCGACGACCTGCCGGGCGGTGTAGAGCCGGGTGATGCCCTCGAACCGCGGGCTGTCGAAATACCGCTGCGTGCTGGCGACCTCCTCGTCGAATCCCGACTGGGTCACTGGGTCCGCTTCGATGATGGACATGAGTCGTACGCTCCTCGCTGAGCCTGTTCCCGCCCTGGCGTAGTCGCCCTAGCTCTGTCGATTATCCCGACTCCACTGCCAACTGGAGTAGCTTTGGCCGCACTCGACGGGCCCCGCGGGGCCGCGGTACCACCGTTGTCGTCCACCCGGACCCGGGTTAGTTCGCAGAGCAAACCATCTCGCATTCGAGGCCCATTTATTGCAACGTTCGTCAATAAAGGCGTCTACCGGTAGAAGCCGCTGTACAGCAACACTATTCGACTGAGCCGTTAAAACTTTCCCCTGGGTAACTAATTCGGCGCTATCCAATTTGCGGCGAAATATGCGAAATGGCCTTCAAGCTAATTCGCTGCTCCGGTACATTCCTGTGGTTCGCCCCACTGCCCATCGGCGGTTGGGCGGAGGCCATTCGCTTCGGGTCGGGGAAGGAGGCGGGATGTACGGCGGTCGCACTCGGCGGGCCCTGCGATGAATCGCCCCCCACTCAAGACGGCCGGTCTGGTGACGCTGGTCGTCTGTGCTGTGGTGTTGGCGCTGATCTACCTGCAGTTCCGCGGAGACCTGTCCCCGAAGACCACCTTGACCATGGTGTCCGACCGCGCTGGTCTGGTGATGGAGCCCGGGTCGAAGGTCACCTACAACGGAGTGGTGATCGGCCGGGTCGCCACGGTGTCGTCGACCGACCGCGGCGGAAAGTCGGCCGCGCGGGTGACCCTCGACGTCGATTCGCACTATCTGGCGGCGATCCCGGCCAACGTGCACGCCGATATCAAGGCGAGCACGGTGTTCGGCAACAAATACGTGGCACTGACGGCTCCCGAGCACCCGACGCCCGCCCGCATCCGCGGCACCGACGTCATCGACGCCTCCTCGGTCACCACCGAGTTCAACACGCTGTTCGAGACCGTCACCTCGATCGCCGAGAAAGTGGACCCGATCCAGCTCAACCTGACCCTGTCGGCCACCGCTGAAGCGCTCGACGGACTGGGCAAGAAGTTCGGCCGATCCATCGTCAACGGCAATGCGGTCCTCGACGACATCAACCCGCAAATGCCACAGATCCGCTACGACATCCAGCGCTTCGCCGACCTCGCCGACGTCTATGCCAAGGCCAGTCCGCAGCTGTGGGACGGCCTGGAGAACGCCCTGACCACCGCGGACTCGCTCAACAGCCAGCAGAAGGACATCGACGCGGCGCTGCTGGCCAGCATCGGATTCGGCAATACCGGCGCCGACGTCTTCGAACGGAGTAGTCCCTACCTGGTGCGTGCCGCATCCGACCTGGTGCCGAGCACCCGTCTGCTGGACAAGTACAGCCCGGAGATCTTCTGCGCGATCCGCAACATTGCCGAGGCGTCGCCGGCCGCCCTGGCGGCGTTCGGCGGCAACGGATACTCGCTGAACACGGTCACCGAGATCCTCGGCGCCGCAAACCCCTACGTGTACCCCGACAACCTGCCGCGCACCAACGGCCGGGGCGGCCCGGGCGGTGCGCCGGGGTGTTGGCAGAAGATCGACCGGAACTTCTGGCCCGCACCGTATCTGGTGGTCGACGACGGCGCATCGATCGCGCCCTACAACCACTTCGAACTGGGTCAGCCGCTTCTCACCGAATACGTCTGGGGCCGGCAGGTAGGGGAGAACACGATCAACCCCTGAGACGGCGTGCGCTGGCCTACCCTGTTCATCCATGGCTGCCGGACATGACCGCGAGGCGGGCCCGACCTTGCGGCGCACGCTCAACGTGTGGTCCGCCGTCGGGGTTTCGGTGGCGCTGATGGCCCCGTCGATGGCCATCAACATCAATCCGCAAGGCACCGCCGCCGCCGTCGGTCGTGCCGTACCGCTGGCATTCCTCATGGCGACCGTCGGTGTCCTGCTGATAGCCCACACATTCGTCAGGCTGTCGGCACGATTCAGCCACGCGGGCAGTGTGTATGCCTTCGTCGGTGTGACGCTGGGACCGCGCAGCGGCAGTGTCGCGGGATGGCTCAATGCCGGGACCTACATCTTCTACGGTGCTGTGACATCCACCGCGGCCGGCATCTTCCTGACCGATCTGGCCCGAAAAGTTCTCGGGCCCAATGTAATACCGGGTTGGGCAGCATTCCTGTTCGCCTGGCTGGTGCTGGCCGGTGTCTGGTTGCTGGCGGTCCGCGACATCAAGCGCGGGACGGCGCTGCTGCTGGCTGTCGAAGGGGTGACCATTGCCCTGATCCTGGTGGTCGCCGCGATCGCACTGGGCAAGCTGATCACCGGGCGTGCCCCCGCGGGGCAGCGAGTCGACTTCTCGGTGTTCAGCGTGTCGCCCGGGACATCGGTATCGACGGTGTTCCTCGGAATCGTGTTCGGGTTCTTGTCCTTTGCCGGTTTCGAGGCGGCGGCGACACTCGGCGAGGAGACCCGCGAACCGCGCCGCAACATCCCTCGAGCCATCCTCGGCACCGCCCTGTTCGGTGGCGTCTTCTTCGTCGTCGTCACCGCCATCGAGATGATGGCGTTCGGCACCGACGCGCAAGGTGTTGCGGCCTTCACGAAATCCGAAGCGCTGATGGGCGATCTGTCCGAGCAGTACGTCGCGCCGTGGCTGTCCTACGTGATCGTCGTCGGCGCCACCTTCAGCGCTGCGGCCTGCTGCCTGGCCAGTGTCGTGGGCGCATCCCGGTTGATCTTCGCGCTGAGCCGCGACGGAATGGGTCCCGCCGCGCTGGCGACCGTCCACCGGTCCCGGAACACGCCGCATCGGGCGGCGACGGCCGGCGTCGTGCTGGTGGCATGCATCCAGGGACTCGGGTGGGCGGTCCTGCACGCGGCGCCGTTCGACGTGTTCACGATCTCGGCAACCGCGGGCACGCTCATCCTGTTGGTGGCCTACGCGCTGGCCACGCTGGGAGCCCTTCGTCTGCTGTTCTTCTCAAACCGCGGCGAGGTCGGCAGGTGGGAGGTGGTGATCCCGGTGCTGGGGTTGGCGCTGCTGGGATACACGCTGTACCGCAACGTCGTACCGTTGCCGACCGGCTCGGCGCTGTGGGGACCAGGCTTGGCCATCGGCGCGCTCACGCTGGTCGTCACAGTGGTGCTGGCCCGTCCAGCCGCGGCCCGCGAGGCGGGCGCGAAGCTGCTCAGCCAGCAGGGCTTCCCAGCGGTGGGGTCAGGCGGGCATCCCGGCGGGATCACCCGGCAGCGGGACGACGTCGGCGACAGGCACGACACCGGGCGCGGGCGGTAGCACCTCGGCCGG
Organism: Mycobacterium sp. NBC_00419; assembly: GCF_036023875.1. NCBI lineage: Bacteria > Bacillati > Actinomycetota > Actinomycetes > Mycobacteriales > Mycobacteriaceae > Mycobacterium > Mycobacterium sp. NBC_00419. The sequence goes on along the minus strand of NZ_CP107931.1, from coordinate 304,639 downwards.
CGGCGGAGGCAGCGGCGCATCGGGCGCGGGGGCCTGCGCCGGCGGCTCAGGGTTGGCGACGTCGACGACGACGACCGGGGCATCCGGTGCGGGCGGTGCTGCGGGGTCGGTCTGCATTTCCTGGGCCGGCATCGGCAGATACATGTGATGGGTGAACTGCCTCTGGTAGGCACCTCCACCACCGACGCGCACGCCGCCGCCTTCGCCGCTGGACACCGGAGTGCCGTCGGGCAGCGTGACAGCGGTGTGGCCGCCGTTCCAGCCGATCACCAGAGAGTTGGGTGCGGTGCCGTAGTGGAACCCACGGGCGAGCAGAGCGGATTCTTCGTTTGCGGTGTGGAAGCGGCTGCCGAAGGCGGGCCGTCCGGTGGCCACGTTGGACACCCACGAGGCCAGCCCCGAGCAATCGGTGCCGGCGGGACTGTCACCGCCAGGGATGTACGGCGTGCCGGCTACCTGATTGATCAGGGCCAGCAACGACGCGGTCGCAATCTGATACATGCGATCGAACGTAACAACACAAATTTGATCTCGCCAAAACCTGTGGTTTCCATCACGTTTCACGAAAACCTATGGCGCACAGCGCAAAAAACGCGAGCAATACGAACGCAATCGGCTGGCCTGATTTTGCGTATTCGACGAATTATGTTGCCTACAAATGATTGTCGACCCTGCTCGGAGTCGTTCGCGTGTTAGCGATGCGTATGTACGGCAATCGCGGCGCTGTCAATTCCGGTTGCGCTGACCAGGGGATTTCGCCATCAGCGTGACGATCCCGATATCTCTTTATCGATCAAGAAGGTCGAACCCGACGTGCTGCCGTTACCTGTGACAGTGCGCCGGGGCTAGCCCGGTCAGTCCTGGGCGCGGACCTGGTCCTTGACCGCCGGCACAATCGGTGGTGCGTTGCGCCAGTTCGGAATGCCGTCTTCTTCCAGGGCAACCGGGAATCCGTTCTCGTGCACCTGTGCCCAGTGCGAATGGTTGAGCTGGTGCAGCGTGAAACAGGCGTTGAGCGCGTTGTGGAACCCCATGTTGTCGACGGTCTGGTTCACCGCCTCCTTGGCCAGTAGGGCGGCCACGGTCGGGACCTCGGCGATGCGGCGGGCGAACTGCAGTGTCTTCTCGGCGAGTTCGTCTTCGGGGAACACTTTCGACACCATGCCGAGCTGATAGGCCTCGTCGACGGTCAGCGCGTCGCCGGTGAGCATGAGTTCCTTGGTCTTGCGGGGTCCGAACTCCCACGGATGCGCGAAGTACTCCACCCCGCACATGCCCAGCCGGGTGCCCACAACGTCGGCGAACCGGGTGTTCTCGGCGGCCACGATCAGGTCACAGGCCCACATCAGCATCAGTGCGGCGGCGTAGACGTCGCCGTGCACCTGGGCGACGGTGATCTTGCGCAGATCGCGCCACCGCCGCGTGTTGGAGAAGAAGTGATGCCACTCCTGCAGCATCAACTTCTCGGCGCCCTCCCTGGTGCCGCCGTTGACCTGGTAGCTGGGGTGCTGATCAGGTCCGGGGGTGTATTCGGCGCGCGAGACCGCCGAACCGAGGTCATGGCCCGAGGAGAACATCGGCCCGAGGCCACCGAGGATGACGACGCGAACCTGATCGTCAGCCTCGGCGCGCAGGAACGCCTCGTTCAACTCGACGAGCAGGCCTCGGTTCTGGGCATTGCGGGCGTCGGGGCGGTTGAGCATGATGCGGGCAATGCGGCCCTCGTCGAGTTCTTCATAGGTGACGAAGCGGTAATCCTGGGACATACCGGCATTCTATGCAGGCGAGAATGTCGTTACCCGAGCCGGGCACGCAACTCGCGTTTGAGCACCTTGCCGTAGCTGTTCTTCGGTAGGTCCTCGACGAACAGGTAGCGCTTGGGACGTTTGAAGCGGGCGATGCGCTCCAGCAGGTGTGCGTCCAGTGCCGCCTCGGGGGCCGTGCCGACGACGAAGGCGACCACGATCTCGCCCCACTCCGGATCGGGTGCGCCGACCACGGCGGCCTGTGTCACCTCGGCATGTTCCAGCAGCGCCTCTTCGACCTCTCGCGGGTAGATGTTGCTGCCACCGGAGATCACGACGTCCTTGGAGCGGTCTCGCAACGTCAAATATCCGCGCGCATCGAGTGAACCCATGTCGCCGGTGTAGAGCCAGCCGTCACGCACGGTCGCACGGGTGGCTGCCGGGTTGTTCCAGTAGCCCGACATGACAACGTCTCCGCGGCAGACGATTTCACCGATGTCGCCGGTGGGTGCCGTGGCGCCGTCGGGGCCGAGCACCCGGACCTCGACCCCGGAGCGCGGGTAGCCGACCGAGCCAAGCACCGCGTCGTCGGGGGAGTCGTGGTCGGCTCGGCGCAGGCCGGTGATCGTCATCGGTGCCTCGCCCTGCCCGTAGATCTGGGCGAAGATCGGCCCGAACGCCGCCATCGCCTTCTTGAGGCTCTCGACGTACATCGGTCCGCCGCCGTAGACGATGGTGCGCAGGTTCGGCGGCCTGTCGCGGCCGGTCTCGACGAGTCGCTGAATCATCGTGGGCGCCAAGAAGGCACTCGATCCGGGGTGGTGTGCGCACAGAGCCAGGAACTCCCCGGGATCGAACGCCCCGGAGGCCGGCAGAACCTGACGGGCGCCGCGCAGCACATACGGCGCGATGTAGAGGCCTGAACCGTGCGACATCGGGGCCGCATGCACCAGGCTGCAGGTGTCGTCGGGGCTGTCCATATCGGCCAGGTGCGCGACGGTCATCGCGGTCAGGTTGCGATGGGACAGCATGGCGCCCTTGGAACGTCCGGTGGTTCCGCTGGTGTAGAACAGCCAGGCCAGCTCCGCGGGGTCGGTGGACGGCGCGGCGGCGGGCGCTGTGCTCACGCGGGATTCGTACTCGGCGCTGCCGATGATCTCCACCGGGGTCGGTGCGGCGGCAGCCAGGTTCGGCCCGATCTTGGGGGAGGCGAACACCGCCGCCGCGCCCGAGTCCTCGAGGATCTGTGTCATCTCGCGCGGATGCAGTTTGAAGTTCACCGGCACGACGACGCACTCGGCGGCCCAGACCGCATAGAACAACTCGATGATCTCCGGCCGGTTCTCGCTGGCGACTGCGATGCGGGTACCCGGCTCATGTGAGCGCCGCAGCGATGCGGCCAGCCGTAACGACCTGTCCCGCAACTCGTTCCAGGTGACCAGGCAGCGTTCGCCCAGATACACCGCGCCGCTGTCGCCGAACCGGGCCGCGGCCTGGTCCAGCGTCGCGAAGACGTTCAACGCGCGATCCACTGCGAGGACAGCGCGAACTCCGACAGATACTTGGTGGAACTCCAGCCGCCGTCGACCACGATGGTCTGGCCGTTGATGAAGCTGCCACCGGGAGAGCACAGGAACGCGACGGTCGACGCGATGTCGTCGACCTGGCCGAGTCGCGGGTACGGGGTCATCTCGGTGTTGATCTTGCGGAACCGCTCGTCGTCGAGGCGGTGCTCGACCATCGGGGTGACGGTCACGCCCGGGGCCACCGCATTGCATCGAATCCCTTGTGGCCCATACTGACACGCGATGTGGGTGGTCAGCGCCGTCAGCCCGCCCTTGGCCGCGGAGTACGCGCCGCCACGCAGTCCGCCGACGACGGCGAAGGTGGAGGTGATGTTGATGATGGCCGAGCCGGGCCGCATGTGCGGGATCACGTCGCGGGCGAGCCGGAACGGCGCGCGCAGCATCACACCGAGGAAGTAGTCCAAGGTCTCGTCGTCGGTCTCGTGCAGCGGCTTCGGGCTACCGACTCCGGCGTTGTTGACCAGGACGTCGATCCGGCCCCACCGTGACAAGGCCAGCTCGACGATCCGCCGCGGGGCGTCGTCATCGGTGAGGTCGACCGCCAGGATGGCGACCCGGTCGGGATCGCCGATCGCCTCGGCCAGACCGTGGAGCCGGTCGGCATCTCGGCCGGTCCCCACGACGGCCATGCCGGACTCGGCCAGCTTTGTCGCGCAGCCGAACCCGATTCCGCTGCTGGCGCCGGTCACGATCGCTACGGGCATGTCACTCATGGGAGTCCACCAACCTTGCTCGGATCCGATGTTTGAGAACCTTGCCCGCGTCGTTCTTGGGCAGGGCGTCCCAGACGACAACGTGTTCGGGACTCTTGAACCTGGCCACACCGTGCGCCGCCAGGAACTCGCTCAGCTCGGCCACGGTCGGGCCGGGCGCTGCGCGGCTGACGATCACCGCGCAGGCGCGCTCCCCGGTGCGCGGATCGGGAAGGCCGACGATGGCGACCTCGGTAACGTCGGGATGGCCGATCAGCACGTCCTCGACCTCCTTGGGGGCGATGTTCTCGCCGTTGCGGATGATGATGTCCTTGGCCCGCCCGGTGACGACGAGATAGCCGTCGTCGAGCAGCCGGCCCAGATCGCCGGTGCGGAAGTAGCCGTCGGCGTCGAACGCGTCGGCATCGTCGTCAGGGTGCAGGTAACCCACCAGCATCTGCGGCCCGCGGGCCCAAATCTCACCCGCGCCGTCCGGGGCTGCGTCGTGCTCGGCGATGCGGATGGTCGCGATGCCGGTGCGGCCGTCGGTGTCGGCAGCCCGTTCGGGATCCTCCGGCGACCCGACGGTGGTGACCGGCACCTCGGTTGAGCCGTACACCCGGGTCACGATGGCCCGCTCGAAATAGTCTGCGGCACTCCGGATCAGCGACGGTGACACCGAGGCACCGCCACAGATGAACACCTTCAGGTCGGGTAGTCGGGTGCCGTTGTGCCGTGCGGCGGCCAGGAGCTGCTCGAGGAACGGGGTGGCGCCTGCCATGTGCGTGCACCGCTCGGCGACCAGCAGGTCGACGGCCCGATCGGCATTCCAGCGGTCCATCAGCACCGCGGTGGTGCCGAGCAGGATCGGGCATTCGAAGGCGTAGATCGAGCCGCCGATGTGGGCGATGGGGGAGGGCACCAGGAACCGGTCGCCGGCTTCGACGAGCCAGTGGCGGCCGATCTGGCAGATCAGGGAGTGGATCGAGTTATGGCTGTGCAGAACACCTTTGGGTCTTCCGGTGGTGCCAGAGGTGTAGAGGATCATCCGCACCGCGTCGGCGTCCAGCACCGGCCAGTCGACGGGTGTGGGGCCGGACAGCGCGTCGAAGCCGGTCTGACCGGGCGGCGCCGGACCGCGCACCACCACGATCAGCGGTGCAGCGGCCATCTCGGCGGTCACCCGGGCCAGCATCGCGGGGTAGTCGTGGCCCCCGAACTCGGCGGGAACGAAGATCATCCGCACATCGGCATCGGCCAGGATGAAGCTCAGTTCGTGGTCGCGCAGTGACGGCAGGATGGGGTTGACCACCATGCCTGCCAGCGTCGCCGCGTGGTAGACGATGGCTGCCTCGTGCCAGTTGGGCAGCATGAAGGACACCACACTGCCGACCGGGATGCGCGCCAGCATGGCGGCAGCCAGTGCGGCCGCGCGCTCGTGCAGGGTGCGGCAGTCCAATCGGGTCGGTCCGTCGACGAGGACCTCCCGTTCCGGGGTGACCGCGGCGGCCTGGCGCAGCGAGTCCGCGAGGGTGCCGGTGACCCAGAGTCCACCGGCGTACGCCTCGGTGGCTCGCTGGGAATCCGTGGGCACCGTGCGCAACTGTCAGCCCTTCACGCGTCGCATCGTCATCGAGTGGCGGAACCGGGACGACGGATGGGTGTTCACGGTGACCTGGGCGATCTCCGAGTCCGACGTGATGTAGGTCCGCTGCATCTGCAGTGCGGGGGTGGCGGGCGCGACCTTGAGCGTGGCGGCCAGTTCGGGTGAGATCTGCACCGCGGCGATCTCCTGGCGCACCTCGACGATGCTGATGCCGAAGAGGTCCTCGAGCAGCGGGAAGATCGGTCCGGTGTGGTTCTGCAGCATCCGGCCCACGGCGGCGAAGGACCGGTTGATGTAGTACTCGGTTCGGCAGATCGGGGCATCGGAGCCCTCGACCTGCCGGAATCCCACCACCGCAAGCCATTCCGCGCCGACGGGCAGGCCGGTCCGGGCGGCCAACTCCCGGTCGATGGTGACCGTCGCGATCGACTCGATCGCGAATCGGGCGCCCGTGGCAAAGGCGAGCAGGTCGTTGATCGACACGACGTCCTGCACATAGGCGTGCGAGGACGGCCGTGGGACGACCATGGTGCCTGCGCGCGGGCGCGAGGAGACGAGATTGTCCTCCCGCAGCCGGCGTAGCGCCTCGCGAACGGTATACCGGCTGACCGAGAACCGTTGACAGAGTTCATGTTCGGTGGGCAGCTGCGAGCCGACGGGGTACACGCCGTCGACGATCTCCTTGCGGAGCACGCGCGCGAGCTGGATGTAGCGGTGATCAGCGGCCGGTTCGGACATGTCAGCTCCGCCGGCGAATCGCGAGCACGCTGCCCTCGGCGTCGGCCGAGACGAAGATCGTTCCGTCCGGGCCGGCCGCGATACCGGTGAACGGACCTTGGGGCCCGGAGAACGGGGGCATGCCCAGCAGCGGCTTGGGGGTGACTCCCGGCGGCGCACCGACCGGCAGGCCGGTGGCGATGGTGTTCCGGTCACCGCTCGCCAGGTCGACCTCGACCAGCGACGTGGCCTGCACGTCGACCACGTAGAGCACTTCGCCGAGGACGAGAATGCCGTGCGGGCAACCCAGTCCGTCCACCACCGGCTGCGGTGCCGTCCCCCCGAGCCTGACGACGCGACCGGCACCCGATTCGGAGACCAGGACGGCGCCGTCGGGTGCGATGGCAACCCCGACCGGGGTGTCCAGGCCCGTGGCCAGAACCTCGAGGAGACCGGAGCGAGCCGACAGCACCCGCCCGGTGCCCTGCTCGACGAACACCACGTCACCACCGGGTGCGATCGCCACACCGTAGAGCTGATCGAATCCCTCTGCGAGAACGTCGCTTTCACCGCGCTCGGGCCAGAATCGCGCGACCTGACCACTGGAGGTCGTGACGACGAACTCACCGTCACCCGAGGCTGCCAGGCCGCGCGTGTAGCCGGGGAATCCCGGCGTGAACAGCATGCCGACCGGGCGCACCGTGCCGTCGCCCGACGCGACGTGCAGGTAGGGCCCGTCGGCGATGTACACGCGGCCGTCGTGGGCGACCGTGAGATCCAGCGGCCAGTTGAATCCGCCGGGCAGCACCGGGCGCGTCGTGCCCGGCGCCAGGATCTCGGTGATCTCGCCGGAGAAGTTCGAGACGAACAGCCGACCGTCGGCGAAGGTCAGGTTGTCCAGACCGGGATGCAACTCGGCCAGCACGGTCTTCGCACCGGTGCGCGGATCGATGCGCAGCACCTGTCCGGAGTGCGCCTGGGTGGACACGAGGTATCCGTCGGAGTCGAACTTCACCGAATCGGGCACACCCAGTTCGGTGGCGACGACCTCGGGGGCCCCGGCGGGGGCGTCGGGATCGATACGCCAGATCTCGTTGGCGCCCATCACCGGGAAATACAGCAGGCCGTCGGGGCCCACCTCCATGGCGTTGGCCATCGGGACGTCCTCGAGCAGGACGCGTGGTTCCCCGCCGGCCAGATCCAGTTCGAGGATGCGCCCGCCGGGCCGGCACTCGCCGACGAACAACCGTCCGCGGTACATGGTGATGCCGTTGGCGACCGGCATGTCCGCGCGCAGGACCCGGCTGTGGCCTCCTGCGTCGAGGACGGCGACCCGGCCGTTGAGCACCTCGGTGGCGTAGATGTTGCCCGCGTCGTCGAAGACCAGGTCGTCCGGAGCGACGATGTCGCTGCCTTTGGGGCTGATGGCCTCGATGCGTCCGGACGCGATGTCCAGAGCGCTGATCTGGCTGCCGCTGACCTGCGCGATGTAGATGCGGCCGTCTGGGCCCGTCCGCAGACCGTTGGCGCCGAACAACCGACTCGGCGGGGTGATCCGTCGGATCGTCCACCCCTCGGAGACGAGCGGGGGATCGGCAGCGGCCAAGCGGCTGTCCTGCAGCGACGTCGTCACGGAGCGACGGTATCAACCAGATTTAGTCCAGACAATAGTGCTGGACTGATCAAAACCACCCCTTGACGGCGATATAACCGCTGCGGAATCATGTTCTCAATCTAGTAGAGCGGCGTTAATTGTCCGGACTAATAGCGTGCGAAAGCGAGTTATGGCTGATCTTCTGAGCCTCGACGGCCGCATCGTGGTGGTGTCGGGCGCCGGCGGCGGCGGAATCGGCACGACCGTTACCAGGATGGTGGCCGGTGCCGGGGCCACCGTCATCGCGGTCAGCCGGTCGGCGGACAACCTCGACCACCACATCGGACCCCTGGTGGCCGAAGGTCTGCCGGTCGTTCCGGTGGCGGCCGACGTGTCGACCGACGACGGCATCGCGACCGCTCTCGATGCGGTACGCCGTGCCGAGGGCCGGCCGTACGGGTTGGTCAACGTGGCCGGCGGTGCGGCGCCGTCGACGTGGATGCCGGCGACCCGGGTCAGCCGATCCGACTGGCGGGAGTTGTTCACGGCCAACCTCGAGACGATGTTCTTCATGAGCCAGGCGGTGGCCGCCGAGATCAGGTCCGCCGGCGGTCCCGGCTCCATCGTGTCGATCTCCTCGATCAGCGGGATGAACACCGCCCCGTTCCACGTGGCCTACGGCACGGCCAAGGCCGCGATCGTGGCCGCCACCCGCACCATGGCGCTCGAACTGGCGCTCGACGACATCCGGGTCAACGCCGTCGCGCCTGGCGTCACCGAGACCGCGGCGTCGCGCACCTACACCGGCGACGATCCCGAACGGGACCGGGCCGCCATCGCGATGGGGCGGCGCGGACGACCCGAGGAGCAGGCCGGCGCGATCCTGTTTCTGCTGTCCGACCTGTCCAGCTACATCACCGGCCAGACGTTGCTCGTCGACGGCGGCCTGGACCTCAAGTGGAGCCATCTCGGCGCCGACAACACCTCGCTGTTCCTGAAGGACGAGTCCTTCCGAAGAGACATCCGGAGGATCTGATGGACGAAGAGCTCGCGGAGCCGATGACCATCGGCGTGGCGGCCTACACCTCACCGGATTACGCCCGCGCCGAACGAGATCGGCTGTGGCGCAAGGTCTGGCAGCAGGTCGGCCGCGTCGAGGATCTGCCCGAGGTTGGCAGCTACCTGACCTACGACATCCTCGACGACTCGATCATCGTGGTGCGAACCGGGCCAACCGAGTTTTCTGCCCACCACAACGTGTGCATGCACCGCGGCCGCAAGCTGGTCGACACGCCCGCCGGTGCCCGCAACGCCGTGGGGCGGGCCCGCAAATCCTTCGTCTGCGGATTCCACGGCTGGACATACGGTTTGGACGGCACCTGCACCCACATCCGCGAGCAGGCGGACTGGAAGGGTGCGCTGACACCGGCCAACACCCACCTGCGTCCGGTGCAGGTCGACACCTGGGGTGGCTGGCTGTTCATCAACATGGACCCCGACTGCGAGCCACTGCAGGACTACCTGCATCCGGCGGCGAAGATCCTCGACCCGTTCGGACTGGAGAACATGCGGTGCAAGTGGCGCAAGTGGCTGCACTTCGACTGCAACTGGAAGGTCGCGCTGGAGGCCTTCAACGAGACCTACCACGTCTACACCACCCACCCGGAGTTCAACCGGTTCGGTGAGTTCAAGGGCTGGGCCAGGGCGCAGGGCAAGCACAGCAACATCGGTTACGACGCGCCCGACGATATGGCCGAGACGCAGTCGAAGATCCGCCTGGGCACCGGCGATCCGCGCATCTCCACCGCGGAGATGCAGGTGTACACCATGGAGGAGACCAACGCGACGACGACGCAGACACTGGTCAACGCCGCGCTGCGGCTGGTCGACGAACTGCCCGAGGGCACCCCGGCCGACAAGGTCCTCGAGCACTGGCTGGCCTCGGCCCGCCGCGATGACGAAGCCCGCGGCGTGATCTGGCCGCAGATTCCGCCCGACGTGCTGGGTCAGAGCGGCACCGCCTGGCAGATCTTCCCGAACTTCCAGATCGGCCAGGGGCTGACCAGCGCGCTGTGTTACAGCGCCCGGCCCGACCCGGGCTACAACCCGGACAGGTGCATCTTCGAGGCCGCGGTATACGAGCTCTATCCCAAAGGTGGAGAACCGCAGACCGAATGGGAGCACACCCCGGCCGGCGACCCGCGCTGGCGCAGTGTGCTGCCGCAGGACTTCTCGAACATGGCCGCGGTGCAACAGGGGATGAAGTCGCTGGGCTTCCCCGGCACCCTGCCCAACCCCTACCGCGAGCGCAGCACCGTCAACCTGCACTACCAGCTGTCGAAATACATGGGCGCCGGTGAACCCCGCGCGCTCGACAAGGAGAGCAATCGATGACCGTCGAGTGCGGGCCCACGAACACACCCGACGACATCGACATCGAGGCACTGCGGGCGAAGTACGCCGCCGAACGGGCGAAGCGCCTGCGGCCCGAGGGCGCTCGCCAGTATCTGGAACTCACGGGCGACTTCGCAGATTTCTACGAGGTCGATCCCTACTCGCCGGCGCCGGAACGCGACCCGGTCGTGGAGGACGCCGAGGTGGTCATCCTCGGCGGGGGGTTCGCCGGGCTGTTGGCCGGGGCCTACCTGACGAAGGCCGGCATCGAAGGTGTGCGGGTCATCGAGATGGCCGGCGACTTCGGCGGCGTCTGGTACTGGAACAGATTCCCCGGGATCCAGTGCGACAACGATGCCTACTGCTACATCCCGTTGCTCGAAGAGCTCGGTTTCATGCCGTCGAAGAAGTTCGCCGACGGCGCCGAGATCTTCCAGCACTGCCGCAACATCGGCAAACACTTCGGCCTCTACGACGGTGCGCTGTTCTCCACCCAGGTACGCGAATTGCACTGGGACGACGCATTGAATCGGTGGCGGATCGGCACCGACCGCGGGGACGACATCCGGGCCCGGTTCATCGTCATGGCGCAGGGTTCCTACAACCGCCCGAAGCTACCCGACATCCCGGGCATCAAAGACTTCGCAGGCCATGTCTTCCACTCCGCCCGCTGGGATTACGACTACACCGGCGGCGACGCCATCGGCGGCCTGGACAAGCTGGCCGACAAACGGGTGGCATTGGTGGGAACCGGCGCCACCGGCGTGCAGCTGGTTCCCCATCTCGGCCGAGATGCCAAGCAGCTCTTCGTGTTCCAACGAACCCCCTCCTCAGTCGACGACCGGGTCAACACACCGACCGATCCGACGTGGGCGGCCGAACTGGAGCCCGGCTGGCAGGAGGAACGCAAACGCAACTTCCACAACTGGTCACCGTTCGTCGGCGTGGTGTTCGGCGAGCCGGACCTGGTGTGCGACTTCTGGACCGAACTGGGTCGCAACATGACCGCCCGAATCGCGGCCAGCGAGGATCCCGCCTCGCTGAGCATCGAGCAGATCATGGCGATCCGGGAAGAAGAAGACTTCAAGATCATGGAGCGGCTGCGCCGCCGGATCGCGTCCATCGTGTCCGATCCCGCCACGGCGGAGGCCCTCAAGCCCTATTACCGCTTCATGTGTAAGCGGCCCTGCTCGAGCGAGACCTATCTGAGCGCCTTCAATCTCCCCAACGTCACCCTCGTCGACGTGTCCGAGACCAAGGGTGTGGAACGGTTGACGGCCAACGGGATCGTCGCGGGCGGCATCGAATACGGGGTCGACTGCGTCATCTTCGCGAGCGGCTTCGAGATCTCGACCGAGATCAACCGCCGGTATGCGATCGACACCATCGAGGGCCGCGACGGGCTGTCGCTGTTCGACTACTGGCACGACAGCTACAAGACACTGCACGGAATCACCACCCGGGGCTTTCCGAACATGTTCTTCACCGGCTTCATCCAGGGCGGAGTCTCGGCCAACACCACCGCGATGTTCGAGCAGCAGGCCAAGCACATCGCCTACATCCTCGGCGAGGCGCAACAGCGGGGCGCGACGACAGTCGAGCCGGGTCAGGACGGCCAGGACGCCTGGGTGCGGACCGTCAGGGAACTGGCGATCGACAACTCGGCGTTCGAACTCACCTGTACCCCTGGCTATTACAACAACGAAGGTCGCGGCGGTGGGGAAGCCAACGGCTCGTTCCTCGGCGATTTCTACTCGCCCGGGTTCTACGCATTCGACGACCTGCTGCGCGAATGGCGTGACAACGGCGATCTCGCCGGGCTGGAACTCGGGACCGATGGCTGAGCTGAGGTTCGATGGCCGGGTCGCGGTCGTCACCGGCGGCGGTCGCGGCCTGGGTCGCGAATACGCCCTGCTGCTGGCCGCCAAGGGCGCCCACGTGGTCGTCAACGACGTCGATGCCGAACCCGTCGAGCAGGTGGTGGCCGAGATCCGCGCGGCCGGGGGCGACGCGATCGCCAGTGTCGAGTCCGTCGCGACGGCCGAGGGTGGCCAGGCCGTGATCGCCGCCGCGCTGGACCACTCCGGCCGCCTGGATGTTCTGATCCACAACGCGGGCAACGTGCTTCGTGCACCGCTGTCGGAGATGAGCTACGACGACTTCGACGCCGTGCTCGATGTGCACCTGCGTGGGGCGTTCCACGTGGTGCGTCCGGCTTTCCCGGTGATGTGTGCGGCCGGGTACGGCCGGGTGGTGCTCACCTCCTCGATCGGCGGTCTGTACGGGAACCACGATGTGGCCAACTATGCGGCGGCCAAGGCGGGGATCATCGGTTTGTCCAACGTCGTCGCACTCGAAGGCGCCGCACGCGGGGTGCTGTGCAACGTGATCGTTCCCGGCGCGGTGACGAGAATGGCCGAGGGGCTCGACACCTCCGCGTATCCGCCGATGGGACCCGAACTGGTGGCGCCGGTGGTCGGCTGGCTGGCCCACGAAGCCTGCTCCATCACCGGCGAATCGCTGGCCGCCATCGCCGGACGGGTGGCCAGGGTGGTGGTCGCCGAAGCACCCGGGGTGTATCAGCCGGCCTGGTCGATCGAGGCGGTCGGCGAGCGCATCGGCGAGATCCGGGACCTGTCCGCTCCGGTGGTCTTCCCGGCCGTTCCCGCCGGGCACGCCGATCACATCGGCTACAGCTTTGCGATGGCAAGGGGCACAACGTGACTGCACTACGCAGCGGGCCGCTGGCGGGGGTGCGGGTGGTGGACCTGACCGCGATGGTGATGGGTCCGTACTGCACGCAGATCCTGGCCGACATGGGCGCCGACGTCATCAAGATCGAACCGCCGCAGGGCGACGACACCCGCTACGTCTCCGTCGGCCCGGCACCCGGCATGAGCGGGGTGTTCGTCAACGTCAACCGCGGCAAGCGCAGCGTCGTACTCAACCTGCGCACCGACGACGGCAAGGCCGCGCTGCGGGCGCTGATCGCCGATGCCGACGTCTTCATCCACTCCATGCGGGCCAAGGCGATCACGAAGCTGGGCTTCGGCTACGACGACGTTTCCGCCATCAACCCGGGAATCGTCTACACCAACTGCTACGGCTACGGCCACCGCGGGCCCGAGCGTGACCGCCCGGCCTACGACGACACCATCCAGGCCGAGTGCGGCCTGCCTGCCGTGCAGAAGGAGTTGACCGGGGAGGCCAACTACGTCGCGACGATCGTCGCCGACAAGGTCGCCGGCCTGACCGCGGTGTACGCCACGACCATGGCGCTGTTCCACCGCGAGCGCACCGGTGAGGGCCAGGAAGTCGAAGTCGCGATGTTCGAAACCATGGCGTCGTTCATGCTTGTCGAACACGCCAACGGGGCGATGTTCGATCCGCCGCTGGGCCCGGCGCTGTATCACCGCACCATCGCACCCAACCGTAAGCCGTATCGCACCAAAGACGGCTACATCTCGGCGCTGATCTACAACGACAAGCACTGGGCGGGCTTCATCAACGCGGTGCAGCCGGCGTGGAACGACGAACGGTTCGCGACGCTGCCCGCGCGCGCTGCCGAGATCGACACCATCTACTCGCTGCTGGCGCAGACGATGACCGAGCGCACCACCGACGAGTGGCTCACGCTGTTCGTCGACCTGGAGATCCCGGCGGCGCCCCTGAACACCCCCGAAGACCTGTTCGACAACGAACACCTCAACGCCGTCGGCTTTTTCGAGACCGTGCAGACACCGCACGGGGCGGTCCGGATGCCCGGCGTGCCGACCTGGTTCTCCCGTACACCCGGCAGAGTGTCCGGTCCGGCTCCGTTGCTGGGCGCCGACACCGCTGAGGTGCTCAAAGAACTGGGCCTGGCCGAGCTGAACCTCGCCGAGGCGGAAAGCCGATGAGCCTGGACTTCGACATGGGCCCGGCGGCGGCCGCCCTGCGCACCCAGCTGCGGTCGCTGGTGACAGAGCACGTGCCCGAGGGCTTCATGGGTGCGTTCACCGACGACCCCGCCGATCTCGAAGCGGCTCAACGGTTCTGCCGAACCCTGGCGAGCGACGGAATGCTGTGCCTGGCGTGGCCGCAGGAGTACGGCGGGCGCGGCGCCTCGGTGTGGGAGCAGACGGTGGTGCGCGAGGAGATGTGGGCTCACCACGAGCCGCGCGGCGCCCAGTACATGGGTGTCAACTGGGTCGGACCCACCGTGATGCGCTACGGCACCTCAGAACAACAGCGCAAGCACCTGCCGCCGATCGCCGCCGGCGAGGTCATCTGGTGCCAGGGCTTCTCCGAACCGGAGGCCGGCTCGGATCTGGCGTCGCTGCGCACCACGGCGCGCAGAGATGGCGATGGGTGGCTGATCAGCGGGCAGAAGATCTGGACCTCCTACGCCACCATGGCGCAGTGGTGTTTCCTGCTGGCGCGTACCTCGAAAGGGGAGAAGAAGCAGCAGGGCTTGACGATCTTCCTGGTGCCGATGAGCGACCCGGCCATCCAGGTGCGCCCGATCCGGTCGATGATGGGCCCGCATCACCTCAACGAGGTGTTCTTCGACGACCTGCGGGTCACCGACGCCGACGTGCTGGGCACGATCGACGGCGGCTGGTCGATCGTGCAGGACGTGCTGTCCTTCGAGCGGGTGGGGATCGCCAGATATGCCCGCTGCGAACGGCTTCTGATGCTGGCGCCCGAAGCGCTGGGGGACCGTTGGGAGCAGCTGCACGAGGAACTGCGCGGCCGCTGGACCCGCATGCTGATGCACTGCCGGCGGGCCCGGCTGCTGGCCTACCGGGTGGTGTCGCTGCAGAGTGCCGGGCGCATCCAGCCCGCGGACGCCGCCGGATACCGCATCGCGGTCACGAAGCTGGACCAGGACAGCGCCGAGGTCCTGATGGAGATCATCGCCACCGTGCCGCGCGACGACGCGCCAACCGCCTACTACCGGAGCGAGGTCGAGGACCACTGGCGGTACTCGCAGTCGGCGACGGTGGCATCCGGCAGCATCGAGATGCAACGGATCCTGATGTCGCGGGCTCTGCTCGGAGGGGCCAGGCGATGAACCTCGAACTCTCCGAGGACGCAACCGAATACGGCCGCCAAGCGCTGCGCGCCTTCGAATCCGCCGGCGGCGACCTGCTGGTGCAGCAGGCCGAGGCAAAGCCGTCGGATCGCGAAGCGCTGGTCGCCCCGGTGCTCGCCGAACTCGGCGCCTGGGACCTCGACCCGCGCGCCGACTCCGACTCGCTAGAGGCCGCCGCGGCCCTGTGCCGCAGCGCCGGTTACTGGGCACTCCCGTACCCGCTCGCCGAGCGGCTGGCCCGGCCCGCCGATCTCGATGTCGACGGGTTGATCGTCGTCTCTGCCGCGGCGCCGGAAGGCGCGATCGCAGGTCTAGAGACCCGTTGGGCCGCAGTCACACTCGACGGGGCGCGCAGCGCAGCAGTGGCCACCGCGGCGACTGGGCCCGCCTTCACGGTGGCGTTGCAACTGACCGAGATCGACGCTGCCGGTGCCGGCGATGTGGCCCTCGCGCTGATGCTGCCGTGCTGGACGCTGCTCGGAATGCTGGACCGTGCCATCGAGTTGACGATCGCCCACGTCACCTTGCGCAAACAGTTCGGTCAGCCGCTGTCGTCGTTTCAGGGTGTGCAGTTCCAGCTCACCGACGCCGAGGTGGAACATAGCGGCCTCGAGGTGCTCGCCAAACATGCGCTGTGGAGCCTCGACGTCGACGACGCGCTGGCGCTGCGACTGGCCGCGATCGAGGCCGCCGAGGTCGTCTTCCGGGTGTGCCACCAATTGCACGGCGCGGTCGGTTTCTGCGACGAGACCACCCTGTCGTGGCTGTCGCGCTACAGCCAGCCGCTGCGACGTCTGCCGTTCGGCCTGTCGGCCACCCGGCAGCAGTTGACCCAGCGGGTGGGCCGGCGTGGCCTGACCGGGTTGTACTCATGACGGCCGACCTCGATCATTTCCGCGCCAGCGTGCGGCAGTGGTGTCGCACCCACGTGCCCGCCGACTGGCGCGCCACTCAGACCGGGGCGAGCGACGAGGAGTTCGTCGCCTTCCAGAAGGCATCGTTCGCCGAACTGCACCGGGCCGGATACGCCGTGCCGCACTGGCCGGCACAGTGGGGTGGCGGCATGCCGGTCGACCAGCAGATCGTGCTCTACTCCGAACTGGCCGCCCACGACGCCCCACGCCTGGTGCTGGCGTTCGTCGGAATTCACCACGCGGCATCGACATTGCTCGTCGCCGGCACCGACGAGCAGCGCCGCCGCCATCTGCCTGCCATTCTCGACGGTGAGATCTGGGTCCAGGGCTTCTCCGAACCCGAGGCCGGATCCGATCTGGCCGCACTGCGCACCACCGCCCGGCGCGACGGCGAGCACTACGTGGTCAACGGCCAGAAGCTCTGGGCCAGCGGCGGTATGCACGCCGACTGGTGTCTGCTGCTGGCCCGCACCGATCCCGAGGCCCCCAAGCGCCAAGGCATCAGCTACTTCCTGCTGGACATGACCACACCTGGTATCGATGTGAGGCCGATCCGCAACGCGGTCGGCGACTCGCACTTCTGCGAGATCTTCCTCAACGACGTGCGGATCCCGGCGGCCAATCTGGTCGGCGAGGAGAACCGCGGCTGGCAGGTCGCCCAGGCCACGCTCGGTGCCGAGCGCGGGATGACGATGCTGGAGTTGGCCGAGCGGCTGGGCAATGCCGGCTTCGGTTGGCTGGTGCACGAGTGTGCCCGCACCGGAGCCGACGGGCACCGCCCGCTCGACGATGCCGTGGTGCGAGATCGGCTGGCGCAGTTCGAGATCGAGGTGACTGGCCTGCGCGGGCTGTGCCGCGATGTCGTGGCGGCCGGCGAGGCGGGCACCGTCGGTGCGGCCGACCCCTCGATCGTCAAGCTGTACTACAGCGAACTGCTGCAACGGATGACTGACTTCGGTGCCGAGATCGGCGGGCTGGCCGGGCAGACACACCTGACCAAGCCGGCGTCCAGCGGCTGGGAGTCGGGGTCGTGGATGCTGGACTTCATCGGGTCCTGGGAGTGGACCATTCCGGGCGGCACCAGCGAGATCCAGCGCACCATCATCGCCGAGCGGGGCCTGGGCCTGCCGCGGGAACCGAGCGCGCTCTGATGACCGGCTACGGCGACCTGCACGACGAACTGCGTTCGGTGGCACACGATCTGCTGGCCAAAGAGCGCCTCGACTGGCCGCTGCTGGTGCAGGCCGGCTGGATCGGCCTGGAAGCGCCGGAACACTGCGGGGGAGCAGGGGCGACCTTCGCCGAAGTGGCCGTGGTTCTCGACGAGATGGGCAGGGCCGCCGCCTCGACGGCTTACCTCGGCGGTGCGGTGCTCAGTGTCGGCGCACTGAATGCGCTGCAGCCCGGCGATTCTCGTGACCAACTGTTGAGCGAGCTGGTGGCAGGGCAGATCCGCGCCGCGGTGGCACTGCCCACGGATGGGAGCACGGTGCCCCGGTTCCGCTTCGACGGTGCGACGGTGAGCGGCCGCGCCGAGTTCGTGCCTGATGCAACAGACGCCGACGACCTGCTGCTGCTGGCCACCGGTCCCCGCGATCAACTGGTGGTCGTCCGCGTCCCCACAGGCGCGCTCGACGTACAGCGCCAACCGGTTCTCGACGAAACCCGCAGTCTGGCAATCGTGTCCGCGAACGCCGTCGCGGTGGACGAGTCGGCGGTGTGGGCCATAAACACCGAAGCCGCCGCCGCACTGCTGGACCGCGCCCGCCTCGCGATCGCCTGCGACAGCCTGGGACTGGCCCAGGCGATGCTGGACGCGACCGTCTCCTACGTGCGGGTGCGCGAACAGTTCGGCCGCGCCATCGGCTCCTTCCAGGCGGTCAAGCACGCCTGCGCCGACATGCTGGTGGCGGTGACCGTGAGCCGGCGCTTGGTCGACGACGCCGTCGAGGCGCTCGCCGCGGGCGGCCCCCGCGCCGGTACCGCGGTGCTGATGGCCACGGCGCATGCCTGCGGCAGCGCTGTAGAGGTGGCCGGTAAGGCGATGCAGCTGCACGGCGGCATCGGATACACCTGGGAGAGCGGCATTCACGTCTACCTCAAGCGGGCCGCGCTCAATCGTTCGCTGTTCGGATCCCCGGCAGCACACCGCAAACAACTCGCAGAGCGTTACGAGAACTGGAGACAATGACGATGGCTGTGCCGGTGTACAAGCGGATCCTGGACCTGTTCGAGGCCGAGGGTGTCAACACCCTCTTCGGGATTCCCGACCCCAACTTCGTGCACATGTTCACCGAAGCCGACGCCCGCGGCTGGTCGGTGGTGGCGCCGCACCACGAACTCAGCGCCGGATTCATGGCCGAGGCGGCTTCGCGGATGACGGGCAAGCCGGGCCTGTGCATCGGGACGCTCGGACCGGGCATGGCCAACATGGCCGGAGCGATCCAGTGTGCACTCGTCGAGAACTCGCCGGTGATCTTCCTCGGTGGGCAGCGGGCCCGCATCACCGAACGCCGGGTGCGGCGCGGCCGCATCCAATTCGTCCAGCAGGAGCCACTTTTCGCGGCGTCGGTGAAGTTCCACAGCTCCATCGAGTACGCCGACCAGACCGACGAGATCGTCCACGAGGCCATCCGTCAGGCGATGTCGGGCACCCCGGGGCCGTCCTACGTCGAGTTCCCGTCCCACGTCATCCTCGAAGAACTCGACGTGCCCGATGCGCCGCCGCCCAGCCGTTACCGGCTGGTCGACCAGGGCGCGGGTGCGCGCGAGGTCGCCGAGGCCGCCGCCCTGATCCGCGCGGCCCGCAGCCCGGTGCTGCTGGTCGGCCACGGCGTGCACACCTCCCGCACCCAGCAGCACGTCAAGGAACTGGCCGAGCTGATGGGCTGTCCGGTGATCCAGACCTCCGGCGGCACGTCGTTCATTCCGGGACTGCAGGACCGGACGTTCCCGTACCTGTTCTCGCCGGCCGCCAACGAGGCCGTCGAGGAATCCGATCTGTGCCTCGCGCTGGGCACCGAACTCGGCGAGCCCATGCACTACGGCCGCACCCAGCATTGGGCCGCCAACGATGCGAACCGCAGATGGGTGTACGTCGAACAGGATCCGACCGCCATCGGTGTGAACCGGCCCGTCGACGTGGCGTTGGTCGGCGATCTGCGCGGTGTGGTGCCGCAACTCGTGCAGGCACTGCGCGACACCCCGCGTACCCCGTCGGCCAACCTGGAGTCGTTGATCAAGACCGACGCCGCCGAACTGGTGCGAGTCGCCGAGGAGGCCCCGAGCGGGCGCACCCCGGTGCACCCGGCACGTTTCGTGGTCGAGGCCACGAAGGCGTTCGACGAACTCGACGACGGCATCATGGTGCGCGACGGCGGCGCGACGGTGATCTTTCAGTGGACCTACTCGCAGACCAAACCGCGCGACGTCATCTGGAACCAGAACTTCGGCCACCTCGGCACCGGGCTGCCCTACGCGGTCGGCGCCTCGGTCGCCGAGGGCGGTCAGCGTCCGGTCATGTTGCTCACCAGTGACTCGGCGTTCCTGTTCCACATCGCGGAGTTGGAGACCGCGGCGCGGCTGAACCTGCCGCTGGTGTGCGTGGTGGGTGTCGACCACCAATGGGGCCTGGAGGTGGGTGTCTACAAGCGCACGTTTGAACAGCCGTCCCCGCAGCCGGGCGTGCATTGGAGCAAGGACGTCCGGATGGACACGATCGCCGAGGGCTTCGGCTGCCATGGCGAGTACGTCGAGAAGGACGAGGAGATCGGCCCGGCGATCGCCCGCGCCTATGCCAGCGGGAAGGTGGGCGTGGTGCACGTGTGTATCGACCCGAAGGCCAACTCCGAAGAGATGCCGAAGTATGACCGTTTCCGAACCTGGTACGCCGAAGGCACACAGTGAGAGAGGATCAGCCCATGCGCGATTATCTGAAGTTCTACATCGAGGGACAGTGGGTCGACCCGGTCGAGTTGCGGACACTCGACGTCGACAATCCGACCACCGAGCAGGTGGGCGGACAGATTGCTCTGGGCTCCAGCGCGGATGTGGACAAGGCGGTCAAGGCCGCCCGCACCGCTTTCGGCAGCTGGTCGGTGACCTCCAAGGAGGACCGCCTCGACGTGCTGCAGGCGATCCTCGACCAGTACCAGAAGCGGACCAAGGATCTCGCCGACGCAGTCCACGAGGAGATGGGCGCACCGCCCTCGCTGGCGGCCGGCCCCCAGGTCATGATGGGGCTCGGTCACCTGGCGACCGCCATCGACGTGCTGAAGAACTACCGCTTCGAAGAGCAGCGCGGCGAGTCGCTGGTGACCAAGGAACCGATCGGGGTGTGCGGTTTGATCACCCCCTGGAACTGGCCCATCAACCAGATCGCCTGCAAGGTGTTCCCGGCGCTGGCCGCCGGCTGCACCATGGTGCTC
The DNA here is from genome assembly GCF_036023875.1 of Mycobacterium sp. NBC_00419. Taxonomy (NCBI): domain Bacteria; kingdom Bacillati; phylum Actinomycetota; class Actinomycetes; order Mycobacteriales; family Mycobacteriaceae; genus Mycobacterium; species Mycobacterium sp. NBC_00419. The sequence continues at coordinate 283,887 of NZ_CP107931.1, read as the reverse complement.
AAGCCCTCTGAGGTGGCCCCGTTCTCGGGGCAGATCTTCACCGAGATCATCGACGCCGCGGGTCTTCCCGCCGGCGTCTACAACCTGGTGTTCGGCGACGGGCCCGGCGTGGGCGCCGCGCTGTCCAGCCATCCCGATATCGACATGGTGTCGTTCACCGGGTCGACGCGGGCCGGCATCGAGGTGGCACGCAATGCCGCCCCGACCGTGAAGCGGGTCAGCCAGGAGCTCGGCGGCAAGAGCCCGAACATCGTGCTCGACGACGACGCCTTCGGCCAGAGTGTGGCCGCCGGCGTCGCGGTGATGATGATGAACTCCGGGCAGAGCTGTAATGCGCCGTCGCGGATGCTGGTGCCCAAGACGCGGCTGGACGAGGCGATGGCAGTGGCCAAGGCGACCGCCGAAGGTGTCAAGGTGGGCGACCTGTCCGACAGTTCGGCCATCGGGCCGGTGGCCTCCCGGGTGCAGTTCGACAAGGTGCAGGGCCTGATCGAGAAGGGCATCGAGGAGGGGGCCACGGTGGTCGCCGGCGGCCCGGGACGTCCCGAGGGCGTGGACACCGGTTACTACGTGCGCCCGACCGTGTTCGCCGACGTGAACAACCAGATGACAATCGCCCGCGAGGAGATCTTCGGCCCGGTGCTGTGCATCCTGGCCTACGACGACCTCGATCAGGCCGTCGAGATCGGCAACGACACCGATTACGGCCTGTACGGCTACGTCTCCGGTGCCGACCTGGATCAGGCACGGGCGCTGGCCCGGCGCATCCGGGCCGGCGCCGTCACGATCAACCATGCCTTCGACATCAAGGCCCCGTTCGGTGGGTACAAGACCAGTGGCAACGGCCGCGAGTGGGGCGAAGAAGGTTTCGAGGACTTCCTGGAGACCAAGGCGATCCTGGGGTACGCACCGGCCGGGTCCGGGGAGTAAGGGCTAGCATCGGCGCCCATGCGGGTGTTGGTGCAGCGGGTGACGTCGGCGTCGGTGTCGGTGGCTGGCGAGGTGGTCGGGGAGATCCGGCCGGAGCGTCACGGCCTGGTGGCACTGGTCGGTGTCACCCACTCCGACACCGCGGCGATCGCTGCGCGACTGGCTGAAAAACTCTGGCAATTGCGGATTCTCGACGACGAGCGCTCAGCCTCCGACGTCGGTGCCCCGATTCTCGTGGTCAGTCAGTTCACGTTGTACGCCAACACGGTCAAGGGGCGGCGGCCGACGTGGAATGCCGCGGCCCCCGGCGCGGTGGCCGAACCGCTGGTGAGGGTGTTCACCGATACGCTGCGCGAACTGGGTGCCCAGGTGGCCACCGGAGTGTTCGGTGCCGACATGGCTGTGGAGCTGATCAACGACGGCCCGGTCACCGTGATGCTGGAGCTGTAAGGCCCGCTGCCACCAGTGGTTTGGCGGCGGTCTCCCGCAGCGTCAAAACGGTCAGCAGCGACACCACGGCGGCGATCACGACGTAGAGCCCGGCTGCGTAGTCGTTGCCGGTGCGAGCGGCCAGCAGAGTGACCACATACGGGGTGGTACCGCCGAACACCGCCACCGAGACGTTGTAGCCCACGGACAGGCCGCTGTAGCGGACCCGGGTGGCGAACAGTTCGGTGGCGGCCACCAGCGACGCCGAGACGAACACCGCCTCGATGGCACCCAGCAGGCAGTGCGCCAGCACCGCGTTGGTCAGCGATCCCGAGTTCAGCAGCAGGAACGCCGGATAGGACAACACCGCGAATGCGGCGGCACCCGCGATGAGCAGCGGTCTGCGGCCGATGCGATCCGACAGCGCGCCCAACGGCAGGATCAGCACCAGCGCGACCAGGCTGGCCAGCGTGATCGAGATGAACGACTCGGACTTGGTGAACTTCAGTGTCTTGATGAAATATGTTGGCAGATAGGTGAATACCACGTAGAAGCCCACATTGTGGATGATCATCAGGCCGATCACCTGCAGGATCGGTGCCCACGCCGTGGTGACCGCCTCCTTCAGGGGTGACGCGGCGACCGTGTCGGACTCCGACAGGGCCTCGAAGGCCGGGGTGTCTTCGAGGCGCAAGCGGATGTACAGGCCCACCAGACCCAACGGGGCGGCTAACAGGAACGGGATCCGCCACCCGTAGCTCTCCATGGCTCCTGACGGCAGCAGTGTCTGCAACAGCGTCACAGTCACCGATCCCAGCAGGAAGCCCAGCACCGCCGACCACACCAGAAATGCGACCACCAGTCCCCGGCGGCGATCCGGGGCGAATTCGGCGAGATAGCATGCGCCACCGCCATATTCACCACCGGCGGAGAACCCCTGCAGGCAACGCAGGAGTAGCAGACCGAACGGGGCCAGCACACCTGCCGTGCTGAAGGTGGGCAGAAGACCGATCGCCAGCGTCGAGCCCGACATCAGCAGGATCACGATCGCGAGCACCCGTTGTCGGCCGATCCGGTCACCGAGCGGGCCGAAGAAGAAACCGCCCAGCGGCCGGAAGAAGAACGCCGCCGCGAAGATCGCGAACGTGCTCAGCAGCGCGGCCGTCTCGTTGCCGGGTGGGAAGAACTTCACCGAAATGATCGTGGCGAGGAACCCGTAGATGGCGAAGTCATACCACTCCACGGCATTGCCGATCGAGGCGCCGGTGATGACCCTGCGCAGTGGTGACTCGGTATGGCTCTCGTCGTCGGCCGGCATCTGTTCCCCGCAGTCGAAGTCATGCGAACTCTAACCAAGAGTCACCGACTTCGACTGCAGGAAAACATAATCGGAGTGCTTAGAAGCGCATGTTCCCTGTGACGCGGGTGGCGGTGACCGGAACGTCGTGCATCATCGCCGTCCAGGTGCCGTACTGCATCGGCGGGGCCTGTTGCATCTGCTGGTCGATGCGCATCTGGCGGACCTGATCCTGGTATTGCTGCTGCTGGGCGGCGATCTGGTCGGTGATCTTGTGGTCACCGGGTGCGCTGTTGTCCATGACGCCGGTTGCGCTCCGATCGGGCCGGACCACCCAGGAGGCGCGCGCGCCGTTCATGGTGGCGGTGTAGATGCCGGCGGGAGCGGCGGCGGCCGCTGCGGTGAACGGGTAGGGAGTCTGCTCACCGTTCATGGTCAGCGTGCCACGCAATGTCGTGCCGTCGTAGGCGGCCTGGATGCGGTCGGCGTACATCGACATCATGTCGACCTTGCCGCCGTTCTGGGTGCCGAAGAACCAGGCCTCTTCGGTGGTGCCGTTGGTGGCATAGGCGACGACCTGATCGTTGTCGACGGTGACGGCCAGCGTCATGGGCTCGGTGCCGGCGGCGGCCGTATCGGTGACGTAGGTGGAATCCGCCGGCATGGTGATGGCGTGTGCCGACGGGATAACCGGACCCGCCAGCACCAGCACGGCAGCCGCGGCGCCGGCGGCATAGGTACGGATGGTGCGCTTCATCTGAGATGACCTCCTAGTGATCGGTTCCCCCAGTGGGTGCTGCGCAGAGCACCGGGCGTTACAGCGACGGCTGACACGACCGAACTGTTACCGGTCCGCGCTCTTGCGTCGCCATTGGACGTGAGAACGTAGAGGCCTATGCACACGCACAACTTCGTCACCTACGAGGAGTTCGGCCGTCGGTTCTTCGACGTCGCAGTGACCGAGGAACGTGTGGCGGCTGCGCTCGCCGAGATCGCAGGTGGCGAGTTCGAAATGGGCCCGATGGCCCAGGGGCCCGCCGGCCTGGCCAAAGTCACCGCCAAAGTGCGGATTCAGCAGCCGATCGTGCGGCGCAACGTCGGTGACACCATCACGTTCAGCATCCGGATACCGCTGGTAATCGAACTCATCGTCGACCTGCGCGTGGACAAGCAACGCTTCACCGTCGACGGCGACATCGCGTTGCGGGCCACCGCCAGGGCCGCCGAGCCACTGCTGCTCGTCATCGATGTGGCCAAACCGCGCCCATCCGATATCGCCGTTCACGTCACCTCAACATCGGTGCGCGGGGAGATCCTGCGTATCGTCGCCGGCGTCGACACCGAGATCCGGCGCTTTGTGGCGGCCTACGTCGCCGATGAGATCGACAGCCCCGGAACCCAGCAGGCGAAGGTCATCGATGTCGCCGACGCGGTGGCCTCGGCATGGGACGTGAGCTGAGCCGACCCTCCACCAGGTGAACACCGCGCGAACGCAAAGTTTCGCGAATCCGGGGTAATCCACGGCGGTGACCCGCTTAAGTGGTAGTCGATGACCGCGACAGAGCCCGCCACCGTGGGTGACCGCCGGCTGACGGTGCTGCGCCGCGTGGCCATAGCGGTCTGGGTGTCGGTGGTCGTATTCCGAACCAGCACAACAGGTTTGGCATTCAACCGCGAGCTGATCCTGCTCTACATCTGCACCGGGCTGTTGGCCGCCAGCATCGGCAGGCGCCAGGTCCTGCTGGTGATACGCGACTGGTTGCCGTTCGCTGTGGTGCTGCTGGTCTACGACCTGAGCAGGGGAGCGGCCGACCTGATCGGCACCCCCACCCAGTGGGCATGGCAGGCCGAGGTGGACCGGCGGATGTTCTTCGGATCGGTGCCGACCGTCTGGCTGCAGGAGCGACTGAAGATGCCCACCCCGCCGTGGTGGGAAGTGGTCGTGAGCACCGTCTACATGTCGTTCTTCATCCTTCCCTACGCGGTGGCCGGGGCGCTGTGGTTGCGCGACCGCGACGTGTGGAAAGCCTTCGTCCGGCGGTTCGTGGTGCTGTCATTCGCGGCGCTGGCCATTTACGCGGTGCTGCCTGCCGCGCCGCCTTGGGCGGCGGCACGCTGCCAGCCGGCCGACGTCGCAGGCGGCCCCGCCGGCCCACCATGCATGTTCCGGCCCGGACCGGCCGCCGACGGTGGCCTGCTGGGTCCGGTGGGTGTGCTGAACGAGGGGGCACGCGACTGGGTGGAGCGCATCTCCACGCGCGGGTTCAACACTTTGCACCTCGACGTCGCCCGGGCGTTGCTCGACGAAGGTCAGGCCAGCGTGAACCTGGTGGCCGCGATCCCGTCGCTGCACGCGGGCCTGTCGGTGATGATCGCGGCGTTCCTGTGGACCCGGGTGCCCCGCTGGTGGCGGCCGGTGCTGGCGGCCTACGTGGCCGTGATGGCCTTCGCGCTGGTGTATTCCGCCGAGCACTACGTGGTGGACATCCTGCTGGGGTGGGCGCTGGCCGGAGCCGTGGCACTGGCGGTCCGCCGCTTCGAACGGCGGCGATCAGTCGCGGCGCCGCCGGGACAGATTCAATGGCCGGCCGACCGCAGCCAGCTGGGTGAGAACGTCCTCGACCCGGGTCCGGGGAATCTCCGCGCGCCACTCGGGCAGGCTGCCGGACAGGTTCACCGTGCCCGGACCGAGGCTGATGCCCGTCAGCGTGAGACCGCCACCCAGGTCCGGTAGCCGCACCGGGTAGGCCGGAATGCGAGCCGGCAGCCGCCAGCGCCGCCGACCCACGCGGACCGCTCGCGGATGCAGCAACAGCGTGGTGCCGTCCACCACGACCTCGACCTCGACCCCGCCGGCTCCCGGCCTGCGCGCCCACGTCAGCCACGCCACCCCGTCGTCCCCGACATGCCCGGCAAGCCGGGGGAAGGCGACCCCCAGCACGTCGCCGAGGGTCTGCGACGACATGTCGAGGGTGAGATCGACCGGCGCCGCCACCAATACCGGCGGGACACCCGGCCGCACGTGCACGTTGCGCAACACCAGCCGGACGTCCTTGAAAGTTCTTTGTCCCCAGCTGATCTCGGTAGCGGCGAGGTGTACGTCATTGAGCTGGCCGACCGCCAGGCGGCGGATGTCGAGGCGGGATTCGAGCTCGGTGACCGTCAACGTCATATCGCCGCTGTCGAGCCGCACCGTCAATGTCCGGCCGACCACCAGACGCCTGACCGTGGTGAACAACGTCCGGTACGCCACCGCCGCGCCCGAACTCACCGGCGGCAACGCGACTGCCGACGACCACACCGAGGACAGCATGTCCAGCGGCCGCAGGAGATCCCAGCGAGCAGGACCCACCGATCGCGCCATAAGACGTTCCATCCTGCTCGGCGATGTCCACCGGACGCAACAGCTGCCCAGGTTTGTGATGCGGTCGCGCGGGTATGCGCCTGCGCGATGACGTCGGTGGTGGTAGTTGGCAGCGGTTTCACCGGGTTCGAGTGTGCGCGGCGCCTGGCCCGCGAGCTGCGGCGCCGAAGCGCCGACGTCCAGGTGACGATCGTGTCGCCCGTGGACTACATGCTCTATACGCCGCTGCTTCCCGACGTGGCAGGCGGCCTGATCGACGCGCGCTTCGTCACCATCCCGCTGGCGGGCACGCTGCGCGGCGTTCGGGCCATTCGGGGCCGCGTCGAGAAGGCCGATCTGGCCGCCCGCACGCTGGTCTACACCGATCCCGAGGAGCGCAGCCACGAACTGAGCTGGGACCGGCTGGTGCTGACTCCCGGTTCGGTGACGAGGCTCTTCGACATCCCGGGACTGGCCGCCCACGCCCGCGGGCTGAAGTCGACCGCTGAGGCGCTCTACCTGCGCGACCACGTGCTCAAGCAGCTCGAACTGGCCACCATCGACGACGACCCCGCCACGGCGGCCGGCAGGCGCACCGTCGTGGTGGTGGGCGCGTCCTACTCGGGCACCGAGCTGATCGCCCAGTTGCGCGCCCTGGCCGACGCCGCCGCCCAACAGAGCGGCTTCGACCCCGACTCGGTGCGTTTCCTGCTGCTCGACCTCGCCGAGCAGGTCATGCCCGAAGTCGGCGAGAAGCTCGGCAACGCTGCCATGGAGGTGTTACGGGCACGGGGGATCGAGGTCCGCCTCGGTACGACGTTGAAGGAAGTGCATGCCGATCGCGTTGTGCTCAGCGATGATTCGCGCGTCAACACCCGGACCGTCGCCTGGGTGACCGGGGTGACCGCCGCGCCGCTGATCGAGACCCTGGGCCTGGCCACCGAGAAAGGCCGGCTGAAAGTGGATGCCCGCCTACAGGTTCCCGGCCACCCCGATGTCTTCGCGGCCGGCGACGCCGCCGCGGTGCCCGACCTGACCCGCCCGGGTGAGATCACTCCGCCGACCGCCCAGCATGCCGGCCGGCAGGGAAAGATGCTGGCGCGCAACGTCGCAGCCAGCCTCGGCTACGGCACGGCGAAGGACTACCGGCACCGGAACATGGGTCTGGTCGTGGACCTGGGGCCGCACTACGCGGTGGCCAACCCGCTGAACATCCAACTGTCGGGATATCCGGCCAAGTTCGTCACCCGTTCCTATCACCTCTACGCCATGCCGCGGCTGGTGAACCGGTGGGCGGTCGGACTGGCGTATCTGACCGACGTACTGTTCCCGCGCACGGTGGTGTCGATGGGGCTGTCGACGCAGGAGGACGCGCAGTTCTACGCCAGTGAGGGCATCACGAAGCCCAAGGGCGACTGACCCGCCCGGGCTAGCCGACCTGGGTAGGCGTGACCGTGACGACACCGGGCGCACCGGGTGTCGGGCGGGCTCCGCCACCGTCCTGAGTGCCCTCGGTGGGCGCAGTGGCTACCGACGTCGCGGCCGGTTGTTCCGGCTGCGCGGCCTTGGTGCAATTGAGCATCAGCTGCATCTTGCCGCTGGCCAGATACTTCTGAGTCTGCACGACGCACTTGGCCTGCTGGACGTCACTGCCGACCGAACCGCCGAACACCGTCGAGACACCCTGGGCGTGCAGGATGGCGACCGCCTTGTAGTAGGGCTCGCCGAGCACGTTGAGCGTGCCGCCCGCGTTCGGGTCGGCGCTGCTGGCCCCCATGCCGAGGGCCGCGGCGGCTGAGGCCGCGGCAACCGCACCGGCAGTCACCAGGATGAGCTTCTTCACGGAACCTCCGTCTGTGTCTCCGGTCGAACATAGCGCAGTTGTGACAGCTGTGAACAACCTGGAAGCCGGCCCGCAACGGCGCGGGACGCCCTCTTGCGACATGTATCGTCGCGACCCCGCCCGGACGTTTCACCCGGATGAAAACAGGTGCCCCTCCATGCGGAGGGGCACCTGAGCTTTGTGTTTACTCCGACGAGTCGGACGAGGGCGCATCCTTCTTCGGTGTCGTCGCGCTCTTGACCGCGTCGCGGACGCTGTCGGCGACCTTCGCGGCCGGCTTGGCCGATGTCACAGTGGTCCCGGGCTTGGCCGCGCGGCGGCTGCCGCCGGTGGAGCCGGTCTTCGCCGTGGCGCCGTCGCTGTCGGCGGCCTTGTCGGTGCCGTTCGAGTCGCGGACGGCTTCGGTGCTGCTCTCGGTGACCGTCGTGGCGGTCAGCTCCGGCGTCGTGGCCTCGGCGGCGGCCACCTTGCCGCTGCCGAGCGCGGCGGTGGGCTGGGGAAGCTGTGTCGCGGGCCCGCCGACAGCCACGTTGATGCTGTTGACGGCCGTACCGACCGCCGTGGCGATGCTGGTGGGCCCGCCGCCGATGGTGGTGGCACGCAGGGTGTCCAGGATGCCCGTCGTGCCGAGCACACCGTCGATCACCGCGTTCCACACGCCCTCGGGGTTCAGCGCTGTCAGTTGGTTCACGATCTGCTGGCCGGTGGCCACAGTCGCGGCGATGGTCGCGGTCACCGAGTTCACCGTTGCGTTGATGATGCCCAGGACCGCGGTGGGCAGCACATTCACCAGCGCGGTGAGGTGGTTGATCGTGTTGGTGACGACCGCGGTGATCTTCGGGATGGTCACGTTGGTGAGTTCGATCGAAATCGGCTCGATCAGCGCGGTCTGCAGGGCCGTGATCGCGCCCTGAACGTTGCCGCTGAGCAGTGCGGTGGTGGCGGTGATGACAGCCATCGGGATGTTCCACAGCGAGGCGCCGACGCCGATGCCCAGCGCACCGGCAGCGACGAGCAGGTTGGTGACGTTACCGATCTGGTTGACGGCCACCGTTCGCGCAATGGGGAGCGGGTCGGCAACGACGCCGGAGATGAGCGACGAGATGTCTTCGACCGCGAACTCGAGCGTGGGACCGAAGACGATGAACGGATTGTCGAACACCACGTTCTGGATGGCAGGAGCGTGCACCGTCGGGAGAACGTTCGGCTGCGTGATCGGGGTAATCGCGATGGCGCTGGCGCCGACCATCGCAACTCCTGCGATGAGCTGCGAACGTAACGAGATCTGCATGTCTGCCCTTCTGGGTGTTTCAACGCTGGTGGTAAGAATCTACCTGAGAACGTGCTGAGATTGTCATACCACAGCAAATTTATCGGTCACCAGGTGGCTACCCTGCGTCTTTGCCGTCAACCGGCTGACTTGTGGAACTTGCGGCTCAGGACTGCCGGGTGTCGGTCGGCGTGACGCAGTCCTAGCAAAAAAGAACCCGAACTGAGCGCGCATTTCCTCAGAACTCGCTGCGGTGGCGTTCCTGTTCGATTACCGCCTCTAGGTCGCCGAGTTTGTTCATGGCCGACACCGAACGCGCGGTGCGCATGTTCGAGGCCAGCAGATCCTGGTGCCGGTGGACGAAGGCCCAGTAGCCGGCTGTGAACGGGCAGGCGTCCTCGCCCAGGCGCTTCTTGGGATCGAACCGGCAGTCGGCACAGTGGTTGCTCATCCGGTTGATGTAGGCCCCGCCGGAGGCGTACGGCTTGGTGGCGAGCAGTCCACCGTCTGCGTGCTGGCTCATCCCGATCACGTTCGTCGGCATCACCCAGGCGAAACCGTCGACGAACGCGGTCGCGAACCAGTCGCTGAGCTCGCGGGGGCGAAAGCCGCGTTCGACGGCATGATTGCCCAGCACCATGAGGCGCTGGATGTGGTGCACCCAGCCGCGGTCGCGGACGCCGGCCAGCGCCTGGCGCAGGCACTCGGCAGACACCGCCTCGGCATCGAGATCTGCCCACCATTGCGGCAACGGCGTGTGGGCATCGAGGCGGTTGTGGTCGGCGTAGTCGGGTCCTAGATGCCAGTACAGGTGCCACATGTATTCGCGCCAGCCGAGGATCTGGCGGATGAACCCCTCCACTGCGGCCAGCGGGGCTGCGCCGTCGCGGTAGGACTGCTCGGCGGCGTGGACCGCGTCGAGTGGGTGGAGTACGCCCAGATTCATCGGAACCGACAGCAGCGAGTGAGCCATCGCCCAGTCCCCGCCCATCATGGCGTCCTCGTAGCGGCCGAACAGGGGCAGCCGGTCGTCGATGAACCGGGTCAACGCGCGGCGCGCCTCGGTGGGGGTGACCGCGAACAACCTCGGGCCGTCGACCCCGACGGTGTCCAATTCCATGGCGTCGAGGTCACGGCGGACCGCCGCGTCGATTTCGTCCTCCCGCGGCCGGTACGGTGCTGCGACGTCGAGCGCCGCACTGCCTTTCGGTGGTGACTCACGGTTGTCGGTGTCGTAGTTCCACCGGCCGCCGACCGGCTCCGAGCCTTCCATCAGGATGTCGAACCGGCGACGCTGTTCGCGATAGAAATCTTCCATCCGGAACCGGGTACGGGAGCCGGCCCAGTGCTGAAAGTCCTTGCGGCCCAGCGCGAACGTGGGGGTCGCAAGCACGTCGGCGACCAGTCCGTCGCGCCGCAGCCGTTCGACGAATTCGGCCGCCGCGAACGACGTCGGCTCGTGCACCAGAACCGGGCGCCCGTAGCGGCGCAGCGCCTCGGTGTAGTTCTCGGCCCGCATCAGGGTGGCGCGCTCACCGAGGTCGGCGGCGGCGTGGCGAAGTGCGGACAGCACCAGGTGCAGCTTCTGGCGATGGAATCGGCGGCGGCGCAGTGCCGAGGTGGCCTCCACCAGCAGCACCGGCCGGTGTGCGTGCTCGCCGCCGTAGACCCGCGGTCCCAGTTGGTCGGCGAACAGCCACAGCGGGGTGTCGTCGGCGGGCTCGGTGCTCACGCGCGACACCTAGCCGCCGTTGCCGCGCAGGATTTCCTCGGCGCACCGCAGCCGGCTGTGGCCGGTCTCGGCCATGCAGATGCGCACCGGGGATTCGTCCTCTGACGGCGGCGCCACGGCCGGCGGAGCTGTCAGCACCGGGTTGGCAATGACGTTCTGCTGCCGTGACCACAGGTAGCGGTTCGTGTATTGGAGCTGACTGCAGTACACGGTGGCACCGTCTTCGGTGGTGCCGGTGGCCCCGGGCTCGCCGCAGCGCGCCCCGACGACAGCTGCCGGTGCCTGGTCGACCGTCACGGTGTTGGTGTCGGTCGCGGTGGCGGTCGGCACCGCCGTCGGCGTGGTCGCTGTCGTCGTGGTGGTCGGCGTGCTGGTGGGCGGTGGCGCGAGACTGCTGGTGGGTACCCGCGTCGTCGCGGAGTCTCGGATCTCCGAGCTCACCACGTCCTCACCGCGGAATCGGCCCGCGACGAACGCGACGGCCACCACGAGAAGCACCCCGAGCAGTGCCGGCAACAGGACCCGGGGACGCAGCCAGGACTTGCGGCCCGCGGAGTGCGGTTCGGCACCGGACGGCGCGGCGTCGGCGATGGGGGTGGTCCGGGTGGACTCCGGGTCGGTGCCGAGATCACCGGACAGCGGTGTGGTGATGTGGTGGCCGAGGGCACGGGCGAAGTCCACACAGCGGTCGAAGCGCTGGGCCGGCTCCTTCGCCATCGCCTTGCGCAGGGCCGAGTCCAACGTGGCCAGTTCGGGACGCCGGTCGGCCAGGCTCGGCGGCGCGGCACTGAGGTGCTGGCTGATGACGACGGCGGGGTTGGAATGCGCGAACGGCGGTGAGCCCGTCAGCAGGTGGTAGGCCGTCGCGGCGAGCGCATACTGGTCGGCCCGCCCGTCGAGGTCGCGGCCCATCAGCTGTTCGGGTGCGGCGTAGGAGACGGTACCCACCGTCATGTTCGTCTGCGTCAGTCCGCTGGACTCGTTCGCCCAGCGGGCAATGCCGAAGTCCGCCAACATGATTCGCTGGTCGCCGGATTCCTGGCGGCCCAGCAGGATGTTGGCGGGCTTGACGTCGCGGTGCAGCAGGTGCCGTTGGTGGGCGTAGTCGAGGGCCTCGGCGACCGCGGTGACGATGTTGAGCACCTCCCGCTGCGGCAGGCCGGTGGGATGGCTGCGGAGCAGTTCGGCGGCATCGGTCCCGTCGACGTAGTCCATGGCGATCCACAGCTGGCCGTCGGCATCGCCACGGTCGTGGACGCCGACGATGTTGGGATGCCACAGCGTGGCGGCCATGTCGGCCTCGCGCTCGAAGCGGGCCCGGAACTCGCTGTCGGTGCTGACCGAGGCGGGTAGGACCTTGAGTGCGTCCCGGCGCGGCAGCCGGGGATGTTGGGCCAGGTAGACCTCACCCATTCCGCCCACGCCCAGCAACCGCAGGATGGTGTAGCCGGCGAACGTCTCACCCTCGGCCAACGGCATGGACCGATCCTACGGGCGCACTGTTCTTCAGCCGACACCCTGCAGGTGCGCATCCTCGGTATAGCGGGTCAGCCGCTCACGGGTGGTGTCGCCCAGCGCCGACAGAGTCTCGCCGGTCACCCCCAAAACCCGCAGACACGCATCGGCGACGTGGTGGGGCAACGCGACGCGGTCAGGCCGGGGTTGGCCCGACCACATGTTGACCAGCGACTCGACCAGCCGAAACGGTAGATCCGCGGCATCGTCGTGCACGCCGGTGTCCGCCAGGATCGCCCGGCTCAGATCCAGATAACCCAGGCGAAGCCGCTCGCGCTCGGTCCAGAAGGTCGCCAGCCGGGCCTCCCGCAGCTCCGGCAAGAGATAGAGCGCGCCGAGGTTCCACCGCGAGGTCAGCAGCTGGGCGCCGTCGAAAGCGGCCAGCGCATGGAGGGACTGGGCAGGCGACAGCGGCGGATCGGCGGTGCGCAGCTCAGCCAGAAAATAGAGTGTCGGCGTCACGGTCTGGTGCAACAGCGCCGACAGCAGCTCGTCCTTGGTCTTGAAGTAGTGGTAGAGCGAGGCCTGCCGGATCCCGACGGCGGCCGCGATGGCCCGGGTAGACGTGCTGGCATAGCCGCGTGTGGTGAACAGTTCCCCCGCGGCGTCCAGAATCTCATCTCGGGCGGTCGTACCGGGCCTGCGTTGTTCGGTCAGGCGCGGGCGCCCCGCCCGTTGTGTCGCCATGAGTTCGATGGTGGCGCACACCACCTGCGAAAAGACAGACCTGGCGATTTTCTGTCACATGACAGAAACGCGCGATACCTATCGGTTACGCCCCGATAAGTATTGGTTACGCCAGCGACACCAACGGCGACATCACTGCCGCAAAACTGTCAAGCGACAGGCTGGTGGCTCATCGACGAGCACCGCCACCGAGACCCTCTCACCCTCCCGGGAGCAAACTGGTGATGGCGAGTACCGCAAGCGTTGCGCTCCGCACGGATGCGCCGCCCGCATCCGACGACCTGGCGGTCGCGGTGGTCGACGATCTGCGCGTCACGTTCCGCCGGTCCGGCAAGGATGTGCACGCACTCCGCGGAGTGTCGTTGCGGATCGCCGCGGGCGAAATCGTCGGCCTGGTCGGCGAATCTGGCTCTGGCAAGAGCGTGCTGGGTTTCAGCATGCTCGGCCTGCTGGGTACCAAAGCCGCGGTCGAGGGCAGCGTGCGGGTCTGCGGCACCGATATGGTCACCGGAGCGGCCAAGCAGTTGCGCAAGGTCCGCCGGCTGGACCTCGGAGCGGTGTTCCAGGACCCGATGACGTCGCTCAACCCGACCATGCGAATCGGCAAGCAGGTCGAGGAAGTCGCAGGAAGCCCCGAAGAGGCACTGAAACTACTTACTGCCGTGGGCATTCCGGAACCGGAACGCCGTATGCGGGCCTACCCGCACGAGCTGTCCGGCGGACTGCGCCAGCGGGTGATGATCGCGATCGCGGTGGCCGGCGACCCCGAGCTCATCATCGCCGACGAACCGACCACCGCACTGGATGTGACCGTCCAGGCCCAGGTGCTCGCGCTGCTGCAGCGGCTGCGTACCGAAATCGGCTGCAGCATCGTGCTGATCACCCACGACCTGGGTGTCGCGGCCCAGATCGCGGACCGCATTGCCGTGCTTTACGCCGGGCGCATCGCCGAGATCGGGCCCACTGCAGAGGTTCTCGAGGCACCCGCACACCCGTACACCTATGGCCTGCTGCGTTCCAGGCTGACCTTGGAGACCTCCCGCGACCATCGCCTGACGGCCATGGCAGGCCAGGTTCCCAGTCCTACCGCCCCGTTGCCCGGTTGCGCCTTCGTGCCGCGATGTGCGCTGGCCCGCCCGGACTGCTCGGCGACCCCACCGGAACCCGTGCCGGTCGGCAACGACCGGATCAGCGCCTGCCTGATAGCCCCGCAGGAGATGCGGACCGGCCTCGAAGCCGAGATCGGTTCACTGGGCGACGCTTTCGCCGAGCCTGAGGACGCCGGATCGGAGCAACCGCCCGCCGTCGGAGTCAGGTCGGTCACCAAGGCCTTCACGGTGCGCCGCCGCTGGCTGGATCGGTCCGCACCGAAGCAGGGCAAGCTGCAGGCCCTGCGCGGCGTCTCCTTGACCGTCGGCCACGGCGAATCCGTGGCCCTGGTCGGGGAGAGCGGTTCGGGGAAATCCACGTTGCTGCGGATCATCGCCGGGCTGGAGAACCCCACCTACGGCGAGGTCGAGCTGGCCGGCGGCAATCGGCCGCAGATGGTTTTCCAGGACGCCGGTGCGTCCCTGACGCCGTGGTTGTCGGTGGGCGAGCTCATCGGCGAGCGGCTGCGCGCGACGTCGATGTCGCGCAGTGAACGCAAAGACGCTGTCGCCGAGGTGCTCGACCGGGTCGGGCTGCCGCAGGACGTCGCCAAGTCACGGGCCGCCCAACTCTCAGGCGGTCAGCGCCAACGGGTTTCGCTGGCCCGTGCGACGGTGATCCCGCCGCAGGTGCTGCTGTGCGACGAGCCGACCAGCGCTCTGGACGTCTCGCTGGCCGCATCGGTGCTGAACCTGATCGGCGATCTGCGCCGCAGCCTGGACATGTCGGTGGTCTTCGTGACCCACGACCTATCGGTGGCCCGGGTGGTGGCCGACCGGATCGCGGTGATGTACCTGGGCCGCATCGTCGAGATCGGACCCGCCGACGAGGTGATCGGAAACCCGGTGCACCCCTACACGAGGGCATTGGTCGACGCGATCCCCGACCTGGGACGCGAATGCCGGGTGCTGGCCGGCGAGCCCGCCAGCCCGCTCTCACCGCCCACCGGGTGCGCATTTCACCCGCGCTGCCCGATTGCCGTCGAGGCGTGCGCCGACGCCCAACTCGACGTCCGGCTGGAGGGCACACCGGGCAGCCCACACCAGGTTGCCTGCATCGAACGGAGGGCACGCTGATGGCCGTCGCGCTACCCGCTCCGGCGCTGCTGCGCAGCAGGGAACGCCGACTGGCGGCACTGCCCAGGGATCGCGCCCTGATCCTCAACTGGATCGGGCTGTCGCTGATCTTCGTGGTCACCCTCGTCGCCATCGCCGTGCCCGTGCTGGCACCGCACGATCCGCTGATTCCCGTCGGAATGCCGCTGCAGGCACCGGGTAAGGACGGCTTCCTGCTCGGGACCGACAGCATCGGGCGCGACATCCTGAGCCGGGTCCTCTACGGCGTGCGCTCGAGCTGGTTCGCCGCCTTGGTGGTCGTCGCGGTCGGACTGCTGATCGGCGGGCTGATCGGCCTGATCGCCGGGGCCGCCGGCGGCTGGCTGGACGCCACCCTGATGCGTATCACCGACGCGTTCCTCTCGCTTCCGGCCCCGGTCCTCGCGATCGCCGTGGTCGCCGCACTCGGACCCGGCTTCGTCCACACCCTGATCGCGGTGTCGATCGTGTGGTGGCCGTTCTATGCCCGGCTGGTTCGCGGCGACATCGCCCGCTTGAAGGCGCGCCCGCATGTCGAGGCGGCCCGGCTGTCCGGAACCGGACCGATCCGGCTGGCGTTGCGCCACCTGCTGCCCGGTGCGGTGCCCAACGCGCTCGTCGCCGCCAGCCTGGACATCGGCACCCTGATCCTCACCCTGGCCGCGTTGTCCTTCCTGGGACTTGGCCAGTCGGCACCAGCACCCGAACTCGGTGCCGACGCCGCCCGCAACCTGAGCTACTTCCTGCAGCAGTGGTGGATTCCGGTGATGCCCGGTCTGGGGGTTCTGGTCCTGGCGCTGATCGGCAATATCTCCGGCGACAGCCTGCGCAACCTGATGAAGACGAGCTAGGAGGCCGTCGATGAAAACGTTCGTCGCCTCGCGGATGGCGGCCATGCTGGCCATCCTGATCGCCTTGACCGGGGCGATGTTTGTGCTGCAACACATTTCGCCGCTCGACCCGGTGAAGGCCCAGATGGGTGCGCAGGCCTCGGCCAGCGCGGTTGCCGCCCGCCGCGAAGCGCTGGGCCTCAACGACCCGATCCTCACCCAGTTCTGGCACTACCTGGTTGGGGCGGCGGGCGGCGATCTGGGAACCTCATACCGAACCAGACATCCGGTTGCCTCCGACCTCGGTTCGTTCTTCCCGGCCACTCTGGAACTGGCGCTCTACGGCCTCGGTATCGCGCTGCTGCTGGCGGTGCTGCTGGCGTTCAGCACGACCCTCAAGTGGCGGGGATCGGCTGTGCTACGCGCCATTCTGTTCACCGGCTCCTCGGCACCGATGTTCTTGCTGGGCATCCTCGGGTTGATCGTCTTCTACCAGAAGCTGGGCTGGGTGCCGGCCAACGGGCGCATCGCGATCAGCAACCCGCCGACCGGGCCCACCGGCCTGCTTACCGTCGACGGGCTGCTGCACGGCCGCTTCGACGTCGTCGCCGACGCATTGCACCACCTGATCCTGCCCGCGCTGGTGATCGCGCTCGGCCCAGCGGTGGCCATCGGCCGGGTGCTGCGGTCGTGCCTGCTCACCGACATGGACAGTGACTACGTCCGCACAGCGCGAGCCAAGGGCCTGTCCGAGGGCCGGATCGTGGCTCGACATGTGCTGCGCAACTGCGTGGGTTCGGCGCTGTCGATGACCGGATTGCAAGTGGGCCTGATGTTCTCCGGTGTGCTGGTCGTCGAGCAGGTCTTCGGCTGGCCGGGGATTGGGCAGTACATCGCGCAGAGCGTTCCCGTCGCCGACTTCCCGGCGATCGCCGGGGTGACGCTGATGCTCGGCGCCCTCTACGTATTCATCAATACGGCCGTGGACCTGCTCCAGGCCGCCGCAGACCCCCGCATCGCAGTGACAGGAGGATAAGTTAGGTGCCGAAACAGCCACTGATCGTGGGCAACCCCGTGCTGGTCGTCGTCGACATGCAGGAAAGCGGCGGGATGCCCGCCGACGAGATGGGCATCGCCCACATGTCCGGCTACGACGACCGCATCGAGGTTGCCGAGCGGTTGATCGCATCCGCCCGTACCGCGGGAATTCCCATCGTGTTCTTCCAGGAAGTGCACCGGCCCAGCGGCATCGACTTCGGTCGCGAACTCGACGGGTCCGAAGGTGCGCACTGCGTCGACGGCAGGCCCGGCACCCCGCTGCACCCGCGCCTGCTCCCCGACTTCAACGGGCCCAACCACGAGTTCCACATCGTCAAGCGGCGCTATTCCGGTTTCATCGGAACAGAATTCGAGATCGTCTTGTCCGGGCTGAAGGCATCGACGCTGATCCTCGTCGGTGGCCTGACCAATGTCTGCGTGCACTACACCTTCGCCGACGCCCATCAGCGCGACTTCTACGTGCGGGTGGTCTCCGACTGCGTCGGCGGCTCGTCGGTTCCCGCGCACGAGGCCGCACTGGACGCCATGGAATACCTACAGGCCGGCGCGGTACGCACCAGCGACGAGATCCTCGCCGCCTTCGCCACTTTCACCAACCCGCTTCTCGAAGGAGCCACCCGATGAAGAAAATCCGCACGCTCCTCGCGATCGCCGCGACGGCAACCCTCACTCTGACCGCCTGCGGCGGCTCCAATTCGGGTGGCAGCAGCACCCCGAATGCGGCGCCGACCGACAAGGTGCTGCACCTGTCGTTCCTGCAGGACCCGGGCCAGCCGCCGGACCCCGACATCTACTACGCGGGACAGGGCCTGCTGCTGACCACCAACACCTACGAGGGTCTGCTGCAGTACAAGGCCGGCACCGACAAGGCTGAGCTGCAGCCGCTGCTGGCCACCGAGTGGACCGCCTCGCCCGACAACAAGGTGTTCACCTTCAAACTGCGTGAGGGCGTCAAGTTCCACGACGGCACCCCGTTCACCTCCGCTGCGGTCAAGGCTTCCTTCGACCGACGGGCGGCGGTGAACCAAGGACCCGCCTACATGGTGTCCGACGTGGATTCGGTGACCACACAGGGTGATTACGGTGTGACCGTCACCCTCAAGGCGCCGAACTCGGCGTTCCTGGACTACCTGGCGTGTCCGTACGGGCCCCGCATGCTCAGCCCGGAAGGCCTGCAGAAGAACGCGGGCAGTGACCACGCGCAGGGCTACCTCACCAACCACGATCTGGGCACCGGCCCGTACACGCTGACCGCCGCCGAGGTCGGCTCGAAGTACGAGCTCACCTCATTCCCGGATTACTGGGGCACCAAGCCCTACTTCGAGAAGGTCGAGCTGCCGGTGATCACCGACGTCTCGGCGCAGCAGCTGCAGTTCAACAACGGCCAGCTGGCCGCGATCCTGCACGACCTGCCGTCCTCGGCGGTGCAGTCCTACCTGGACAACAAGTCGTTCGCGAACTACTCGCTGCCGACCATGATGTCGAACTTCGTCTACATCAACCCCAAGAAGGGCATGATGACCGACGCCAAGAACCGCAACGCGGTGATGCAGGCCATCGATGTCGACGAACTGGTCAAGCAGACCTACTTCGGCCGCGGCAAGAAGGCCGAGCAGATCTACCCGGCGAACGTGATGGCCCCCGAGTACGGCAAGCAGTCGGTGACCCACGATCCGTCCGTGCTGACCGGAATCGCGGCCGGGCTGCCGGCTGACCAGAAGGCCGTCACCATCGGCTACGACTCGTCCAACCCCGACAATCAGCTGATCAGCAACCTGGTGCAGACCCAGCTGGCGGCGGCCGGACTGACCGCCAAGGTGCAGGCCTATCCCACCTCGGAGATCTACGGCTGGGTCGGCACCGACGGGCAGTCCGCGCCGGAGATCATGACCTACCTCGGCTGGCCGGATGCGCCGTCGCCCTACACCTGGGGCCACATCTCCTGGGATGCCGACGGCGGCCTGAACTTCTTCGGCTGCTCCGCACCGGCGGTCACGGAAGCACTGGCCAAGGGTCTTCCGACCGGTGACGCCGCCGACTTCTCCACCGCGGGCGAGGAAGCCGTCAAGACGGGTTGCTGGCTCAACATCGCCGATGTCAACGACTTCATGGTCGCCCAACCGTGGCTCAAGGGTGTCGAGCAGGCACACGTCGTGACTGACCCGAACTCTTTGCGGCTCGCCGCACTGTCGGCCGGCTAGGCCGATGGGGGTTCGCCGGATCATCCTGCTGACACTGGGCTGGGAGGAGTTGCCCAAGTCGGTGTCGGTGTATGGCGCAGCTCCGGAGCTGCGGATGCGTGAGCCGGTGCCGGGCGTACTGATCCAGACCGACGGGGGCTGGGTGCTGCTCGACACCGGGTTCAACACCGCGCTCATCCGGGATCCCGCGCTCTACCGCCGGTTCTACCCGACGGTCGAGTACATCCCGGTGCTGCCGGGACCCGGTGAACCGATCGAGGAGTCGCTGCACGACATCGGCGTCGACATCGACGACATCCATCTGGTTGCGCTCTCACACCTGCATCACGACCATGCCGGCGGAGTCAAGCTGTTCGCCGGCAAGGTGCCGGTGCACGCGCAGCGACGCGAACTCGAGTACGGGTTGTCCAACCACCCCGAACCCGAGCACCATGCGATCGCCCGGATCGACTTCGACGATCCCCGCATCGACTGGGTGCTCGCCGACGGCGAGGCGCAGATTGCTCCAGGCATCACCGCGGTGCCCACCTATGGCCACACACCAGGGCATCAGAGTTTCGTGGTCGAACTCGACCGCACCGTCGGCGGCGGGGGATTCGTCTTCGCCTTCGACGCCGCGGATCTCACCGAGAACATCGAGCATGAACTGGCGATCGGCGGGTTCATCGACATCGATCCCGCCGAGACGGTGGAGCCGATCCGGCGGCTCAAGAAGCTGGCCGCCGAGAAGGGCTACGAACTGGTGCCGGGCCACGATCCGCATGTCTGGCCGGAGCTGACCCGCCGGTTCGAGGAACGTTTCGGCCCGGTACGCCCGAAGTGATCACGCTCGACCAGGTGATCCGTGCCCCGCGCGCGGTGATCGATGATGCCGTTCGGCCCGCCGCACTTGGTGTGGCCGACGGCATCATCCGGGTGGTCACCGATGTCGATGCGCCCCTTCGCGCACGCGAGGAGGCGTGGGTACCGCCCGGCGCGATCCTGCTGCCCGGCCTGGTCGATACCCACGTCCACATCAATGAGCCCGGCACCGACTGGGAGGGCTTCGCCAGTGCCACCGCAGCGGCGGCGGCCGGTGGGATCACCACCCTGGTCGACATGCCGCTGGACAGCGATCCGGTGACCACGACCACTGACGCACTTGCGACCAAACAAGCTGCCGCACAGAGCAACTGTGGCATCAGCACCGAGTTCTGGGGCGGTGTGGTTCCCGGGAATCTTGCCACCTTCGCGGAGCTGGCGGCCTTCGGGGTGCGCGGATTCAAGTGCTTTCTGTCCGACTCGGGAAACCCGAACTTCCCGCCATTGACCCCTGGGCAGTTCGGTGATGCGATGTCCGTTGTCGCCGAACTGGACTCGGTGATGTTGGTGCACGCCGAAAGCGCCCGGGTGCTCGCGGATTGTGCTCCACCGGCCGGCCGCGACTATGCACGCTTCCTGGAGTCGCGACCCGACGCCGCCGAGCACGACGCCGTGCGGCTGGTCATCGACGCCGTCGCCGACACCGGGGCGCGGGCACATATCGTGCACGTCTCCAGCGCCACCGTGCTGCCTCTCATTGCGGCAGCCAAGCGGTCCGGCCTGCCGGTGACCGCCGAAACATGTCCGCATTACCTGACTTTCGCCGCCGAGCAGGTTCCTGACGGCGGCACCGTGTTCGCCGCCTGCCCACCGATCCGCGCCGAGGAGAACCGCCGAAGACTATGGGCGGGGCTGGCCGACGGCACCCTGGACATGGTGGTGTCCGACCATTCGCCGTGCGCGCCCGAGCTCAAGGATCTCCGCGGCGGCGACTTCGGCCGGGCCTTCGGCGGAATCAGCTCCCTGCAGGTGGCGCTGCCGGCGTTGTGGACCCAGGCGCGGGCTGCCGGATTCGGCCTGCCCGACGTGTGCCGATGGATGGCGCAGGCTCCCGCGGCACTGGCAGGCCTGACCGACCGCGGGGTGATCGCGGTGGACATGCGCGCCGACTTCACCCTCTTCGACCCGGACGCGGCCTGGGTGGTCCGCGGCGCGGACCTGCTGCACCGTTACCCGGTGACCCCATACGAGGGGATGACGCTGACCGGTTCGGTGGTGCAGACCTGGCTGGGCGGACGACTCCTCGCGGTGAAGGAGCCGGCGTGAAGATCCTGGTCCTCAACCCCAACACCTCGGCGTCGATGACCGCTGAGATCGCGGCGGCCGCCCGTGCCGCCGCTGCGCCCGGAACCGAGATCGACACTGCACAGCCATCATTCGGCTCAGCCGCGATCGACTCGGCGGCCGAGAGTTACCTGTCAGCGGTGGGCGTGATGGACGTCGTGGCCTGTGCGCTGGCCGAGGGCACCTTCGAGGCCGACGCGGTGATCCTGGCCGGGTTCGGCGAGCACGGTAAAGACGCCCTTCAGGAGATGCTGGAGGTTCCCGTCCTCGACATCGCCGAATCCGCGGCCCACGTCGCGCATCTCATCGGCAGGCGCTTCTCGGTGGTGACCACGCTGGCCCGCTCGATCGCACCCATCGAGGACCGACTGTTGCTCGCCGGTCTGGATGCGCACTGCGCCTCGGTGCGGGCCTGCGGTCTGGGCACCGCCGAGGTGGACGCCGACCCCGACGGCGCGGTGGCCGCGATCGTCGCCGAAGCGGCCCGTGCGGTGGCCGAGGACGGCGCCGACGTGATCTGCCTGGGGTGCGCGGGGATGGCCGGTGTCACCGAGGCCGTCTCCAGCACCGTGGGGGTGCCGTGTGTCGACGGTGTCGCGGCGGCGGTGGGGCTGGCTCAGATGCTGGTCGGTCTGGGACTGTTCACGAGCAAAGCCGGGGTGTACGCGGCGGGTCCGGACAACCCGCGCAGCCACTGGCCACTGAGTGCAGCACTAGGGGGACACCGGTGAACATCGACTTCCAGGCCGCCCTGGACCTGGCCTCCCGCGCGGTGGGCGGCAGTGTGGTGGCGGCCAGCGACGAGTCGTTCGGGTTCAAGGAGAACCTGATCGCGGCGTCCGAGCCCAGCTTCGTACCGGGAACCTTCGACCTGCGCGGTGAGGTGGTTGACGGCTGGGAGACACGCAGGCACGCCGCGGCGGGGGACTGGGTGATCATCCGGCTCGGTGTCCCCGGACGACTGCGGACCATCGACGTCGACACCCGCAACTTCACCGGCAACCACCCCACCGCCGCCGTCGTCTACGGCGCGAACCTGGCCGCGGGTGAGGACCCGTGCGGACCGGTCCAGTGGCAGCCACTCGCGGCGTCGACACCACTGAAACCCGACGCGCACAACCCGATCTCGGTCAGTGACCGGCGCCGCTACACCCATCTGAAGTTGGTGATCGACTCCGACGGCGGGGTGGCCCGGCTGCGGGCCCACGGCGATCCCATACCCGACCCGCGGCTGTGGTCCGGCGTCACCGTGGAGGTCTCCGGTGCCGAGCAGGGCGGCCGGGTGGAGCATTGCAGCGACACGTTCTACTCCGATGCCCGATCGCTGATCGCCGGTAGCCGTCCCGGGAACATGGGGGCGGGCTGGGAAGCGCGGCGCAGACGCGACATCGGCCCCGACACCCATGACGCGGTGACGATCTCGTTCCTGGTGCCCGCGCACCTGGACCGCATCGAGATCGACACCTCCTGCTTCGTTTTCAACGCCTCCCGTGAAGTCTGCGTCATGGGCACCCATGACCGGCCCAGTGCGTGCCGGCCCTATTGGTCGCTGCCCTTCGATGAAATCGTCCTGCCGCGAATCCACGTGGTACCCGATGCCCGTCAGGTCTTCGTCGTCGATGCACCCGACATCACCGCCATCCGGCTACAGGCGTATCCCGACGGCGGCATCGCGCGGGTGCGTGCGCTCGGACGTCCGACCGCGGCGGGACTGGCAGATCTGCAGCGATGCTGGGATGAGGCACAGTGACGCCACAGATATCGGAGTGCCCGGGACTGTGGCGGCGAACCCTGCTCATCGACGTCGACGGTTCCCGGGATACCACAACGGATGTGCAATGGCTGCAGGGACTTTCGGCGTTCGTCGACCTGCGTGGCCCCGGTGCGGGATTCGCCGGGCGGCTGTCTCAGCGTGGTGACATCTTCGAGTGGACCAGAACGATCGACCTGCAGCCGGCCGGACCGCCTGATGCGGGCCGGATGAGCTGGGACGGCGCGACTTTGGTCGAGGTGGGCGTTCATGCCGACTACATCGAGCACTGGCAGCGTGAGGCCGAACCCGTCGAACCGTGTTGGGGTCTGCTGTTGTCCGGCCCCGGTGACGCGGTCGCCGTCCTGGTGCGCGTCGGGGCGCGGTTCGGGTGGGCCGTCAAGCAGGAGACCCGGGCCGAAATCTCGTTGGGCACCGTGGCCGACGCCAACTGGCTGATCACGGACTCGGCCCAATCCGGGCGCGTCGGAATGGAACTCGTACCCCGGATGACCCCGGGGCAGCTGTGGGTCGACGACGACTTCGCCTGGACCGTCGAAGAACAAGAAGGAAGCGTGACACTGTGAGTGCGGCGACATCATTTCAATCGATACCCGTCATCGACATCAGCGGGCTGCGGTCCGACGACGCCGCACAGCGCGAACGCGTCGCAGCCGAATTGGGTTTGGCGGCGCGCGATGTCGGGTTCTTCTACATCTCCGACACGGGTATCAGCGAGGACCTCTTCGAGCGCCTGCTGGCCGCCACCAAAGAGTTCTTCGCCCTGCCGATGCCGGAGAAGATGAAGTCCTACATAGGGCTATCCACCTGCCATCGCGGCTATGTTCCGGTCGGGGAGGAGGGTCTGTACGGCGACCTGACCGACCTCAAGGAGGCGTTCGACACCGCGTTGGATCTGCCCGCCGACGACCCTGACCACCTGGCCGGCAATCCGATGCTGGGGCCCAACGTCTGGCCGGACCTGCCCGGCTTCGCCGACACCGTCACCGAGTACTACCAGGCCATCCTGGGGGTGGGCCGAGACCTGTTGGCGGCGTTCGCTGTTGCACTCGGTGAAGATCCCGCCACCTTCACCCGGCACGCCACCAAGACACCGAGCCAACTGCGACTGATCTACTACCCGCACAACCCGCAGGCTCAGGACGTCCAGGGCATCGGTGCGCATACCGACTACGAATGCTTCACCCTGCTCAAGCCGACCGCGCCCGGACTCGAGGTGCTCAACGGCGACGGTGAGTGGATCGACGCGCCGCCCATCCCGGGCACCTACATCGTCAACGTCGGCGACCTGCTGGAGTTGTGGACCAACGGAGCGTTCGTGGCCACCTCCCACCGGGTGCGCAAGGTGGCTGAGGAGCGGTACTCGTTTCCGCTGTTCTTCAATGTCGACTACGACACGGTGGTCAAGCCGCTGCCGCAGTTCGAGTCCGCGTCCGAACCCGCCCGCCAGCCACTGGTGGCCGGCGAGCACCTGTTCGCCCAGACCGCCCAGACGTTCACCTACTTGCGCTCCCGGCTCGAGTCCGGTGACCTCGTCCTGCCCGAAGGGTCGCTGCAGACCGGCACCTTCGGCCAACAGGCACTGCAGTCCCGGAACTGACACCCCGGATCATCAGATGCGTTAACATCCGCTGATCTGCACAAATGCTGCTAGAGCGGGGGTTTGGCCGGTGGGGCGGTTATCGGGCGTGCTGTCACCGGGGCGGCTGCGGTCGCTCGGCTTCCAGTCCAAGCTGCTGCTGATGCTGCTCACCGTGAGCGTGGTGTCGGTGCTCATCGCCGGGCTCATCGGCTACCTGTCCGGCACCAGTTCGCTGCGCACCGCCGAATACCAGCGGCTCACCCAGCTACGCGAATCGCGAGCCAGGGAGATCACCGCGTTCTACGAGAGCATCAACGATGCGGCCACCGTGTTGACCCACAGCTCGGCGGCGATCACCGCGACCAAGGACTTCAGCGCCGCGTTCAAGGACCTGCAGAAGACACCGCTGCCGCCGGGCGCTCAGGAGACCGTGGCCAAGTACTACACCGACGTCTTCGGCCCGGAATTAGCGAAGGGCACCGGCCAGCCGTCCGATCCTCTGCTGTATCAGCCGACGTCGAACGCGCAGACCTACCTCCAGGCGCTCTACACCGCTCCGGCCAAGGGTGACTTCGAGGCGGCCGCGAAGGTGTTGTCGGCCGGTGACCCCAGTGCGTGGTCGGCGGCCAACGCCCGGTACCAGCCGTTCTTCGCCGACTTCGCCGACCGGTTCGGCTTCGACGACGTCCTGTTGCTCGACACCGACGGCAATGTGGTCTACACCGCCGCCAAGGGTGTCGACCTCGGCGCCGACGTGCTCAGCGGGACCTACCAGACCACAAGTCTCGCCGACGCGTTCCGCAGGACGATGCGCGCAACCTCGGTGGACGAGGTGGTCATGACGGACTTCCAGGACTACGCGCCGGCCTACGGTATTCCCACACCGTGGGTGCTCACACCGGTCGGCGACGCAGCAGGGATCCACGGCGTGCTGGCACTGCAGCTGAAGCCCTCCGAGATCAACAGGGTGATGACGGGAAACCGGCAGTGGGAGGACGACGGTCTGGGGGCGTCCGGCGAGACCTATCTCGCCGGACCGGACAAACTGATGAGGTCAGTATCCCGGGACCTGTTGTCCAACCCCAAGGGCTTTCTCGAGGAGGTCGTGGCGAACGGAACCCCGCGGGAGGTCGCAGAGCGCGAAGTGGAAACCGGCGACAGTATCCTGCTCCAGCCCGTGGACACCGCACCCGTGAATCTGGCGCTGGCCGGTAAGTCCGGCGTCACAACAGCTTCCAGCTACCTCGGGACGGAGACGCTGAACGCGTACGCGCCGCTGAAGCTTCCCGGCCTGGACTGGGTGCTCGTGGCCAAGATCGACAAGTCCGAGGCGCTGGCCCCGGTGAGCACCTTCGCGCGCAACATCGCGCTGTCGACGGCGGCGATCGTCGTGGTGGTGTGCTTGCTGGCCCTGCTGTTCAGCCGCATCCTGACCCGGCCCGTCAAGCGCCTGGCCACAGCGGTCCGCCGGGTCGCCGGCGGCGAGCTCGACGTCAATGTCCCGGTGGACTCCACAGACGAGTTCGGCGAACTGGCCTCGGCGTTCAACGCCATGAGCACCAGCCTGCAGACCAAGCAGCAACTGATCGACGAGCAGCGCCGCGAGAACGACGAGCTGCTGTCCAGCCTGATGCCCGAACCGGAGGCCCGGCGGTACCGCGAGGGCGAGGAGAACATCAGCACCAGGCACCGCGATGTGTCGGTGATCTATGCCCAGCTGCTGGGTTTCGACGACTTCGCCCGGTCGCTGCCGGCCCAGGAGTCGGTGGCGATGCTCAACTCGCTGGTGGAGGCCTTCGATGCCGCCGCAGAACGCCACGGCGTCGAACAGGTTCGCAGCATGCAGGACAACGGGCTGCTGGCCACGTGTGGACTGGTCGTACCGCGGGTCGACCATGCCAGCCGCACCATCGCGTTCGCCCGCGAAGTGGCCGAGATCCTCCGGGGGTTCAACCACCAGCACGACTCCCACCTCCAAGTCCGCGCCGGTATCGACAGCGGCCCGGTGACCAGTGGGCTGGTGGGCCAGCGCTCGACGATCTACGCGCTGTGGGGTGAGGCGGTGGACCTCGCCAACCGGGTGCACGCCGCCAACGACTCCGCGGGCGTGTTCGTCAGCGATCGGGTCCACGAGGCGGTGCTGGGGATCTACTCCTTCTCCCCAGCCGGGACGGTCAACGCCGAGGGCGGTGGTACCGAAACCGTCTGGCGGCTCGAGGACACCGCACGGCAGCCGGCGTGAGCTGCCAGAGAGCGAAGGGGGAGCGGGCATGGGTGCGCTGACCGGACAGCCGTGGTTCTGGCCTGCCCTGCTGGTCATCATCGCGCTGCCGCTGTCGCTGCTGATCCTCAACGAACTGCACGGTTTCCTCGCCCGCCGCGACAGCGGCTACGCCAAACCGGTTGCCCTGCTGCGTAACTGGGTTCTTCCCGCGTTCGCGGTGTACCTGCTGCTCGACCAGTTCGATCGCGTCGACGCCCACGCCGACATCCACGGGAACTGGGCCAAGATCGCGGCGACGGTGTTCGGGTTCCTGATCATGCTGGTGCTGCTGTCCGGCGCCAATGCCGCGTTGTTCGGGGAGGCCCGTGCCGGCAGCTGGCGCGAGCGGCTGCCAGGCATCTTCATCGATCTGGGCCGGCTGATCCTCATCGTCATCGGTATCGGTCTGCTGCTGTCGTGGGTGTGGGGCGCCAACATCGGCGGGCTGATCACCGCCGTCGGGGTGACGTCGATCGTGATCGGCCTCGCCGTACAAAGCGCGGTCGGCCCCGTTATCCAGGGCTTGCTGCTGTTGTTCGAGCAGCCGTTCCGGATCGGCGACTGGCTGGATACCGCCGCAGCCAAAGGCCGCGTCGTCGAGGTGAACTGGCGGGCGGCCCACATCGACACCGGCAACGGGATCCAGGTTGTCCCGAACGCGACCCTGGCCACCGGCTCCTTCACCAACCTCAGCCGGGTCACCGGGGCGGCGTTCAACGCATCCGCCGTGCTGGCCTTCGGCGCCGACGATCCGCCGGGCCTGGTCACCGCCGCCCTGCAGTCGGTAGCCGACGCACTGCCCACTAAGCTCCCATCCGTACCTGCCAAGGTGGTCGCACTCGGCGAGAACAAGTACAAGGTTATGGTTCCGGTTCTCTCGCCTGCCGAGGAGTCGCGGACCAAAACCCTTCTGCTGCATCGAATCTGGTATGCCGCCAATCGGGCCGGCGTGCACGTCGACGGCGCGAAGCTGTCGAAGAAGGCCGAGCGCGACTATGTCGAGACCCAATTGCGGTCGATAGCGGCATCATTGGGTCTCGACGATGACGCGATCGCCACGATGTCGGGGAACGCCCGGCGACTACTGTACGCCGAAGGTGAACTCGTGCAGCCCACCAACAGCATTCCTGAGGCGGTCGGGTTCATCACCGAGGGCAAGGTCGGCATGATCGTCTACGCCGGCGACGGCCGTGAGCTCGCTCTGGGCCGCCTCGGCGTCGGCGACTACATCGGCGGGACGTCGTTGACCCGCCAGCGCATGCTCACCGGGGTGATCGCGCTGGCCGACACCACCATCGTCTCGGTGCACCGCGACGCGATGAAGGGTGTCGTGCAACGCAATCACCGCTTGGCCCGCCAGATCGGCGAAGCCATCGAGATGCGGCGCAGAGCCGCCACCGACGCGCTCACCGAGGCCGCCCAGGGGATCCGCTGATCCTCAGCGCAGGCGCCGTGCCGGACGGGTCTCGATCGCGTCGATGACCAGCCGGCGGCGCGCCAGCAACCAGCCGGAGTCGGCGCGGGCGTAGTCGTCGACGTAGTGCAGGTACCAGACCAGGTCGGTGATGCTGTCATCGCGGCGGCTCCAGTGATGCGCCTGCGCCGCGATGCGCCCGTGGGCGGTATCGGGGGTGACACCAGCCCGGTATACCTCCGAAGCGATGCTGTGATGGGTGCGGCCCACCCGGGTGGCTGCGGCCAGTGCGGTGCGCAGAGCCTGCGGGCCGCGGTGGGAGCGCACCGGTGTCAGCACGTCGGGCGGGTCGGGCAGCACCAATTCGCCGTCGGCAGTGAACAATCCGACGACGGTGTCGAGGTCGGTCTCGTCGATGCCCGCCGCGTAGCGGTGCACCAGATCGGTGAGGGCCAACCGGTCCGCCACCGTCAGGGTCATGCGATCAGGCCTAGTCGTTGGGCGCAGGCCGACAGTGCGTCCTTGGCTTCGGTGATGTCGGTGACCGCCGGCATCGCCAGCACCACCCGGTCGGCTCCGGCCTCGGCGAGCCGCCCGGCACGGTCGGTGTCGATCTTGGTGACCAGGTGGCCCAGCGACAGCTCGAGGTCGTCGGGGTCGCGTCCGGCATCCTCGGCGGCGGCCCGCATGTCGGCGACCAGCGTCGCGAGCTTTTCGCCGGCCACGCCTAGGGGCTGCAGTCCGTCGCCCAGCCGGCCGGCGCGGCGCGCGGCGATCCGGCTGTGGCCGCCGATATGGATCGGAATACCCTTGGCGGCAACAGGTTTCGGATAGCATGCGGCGCTGTCGAAGTCGAAGAACTCGCCGTGGTGGCCGACCCCCTCGGGGGTGTCGGCCCACAGCGCGCGCAGCACCTCGATCTGCTCCTCGGCGCGGCGGCCGCGGCTGTCGAAATCGGCGCCGCAGGCCTGCACCTCCTCGCGCAGCCAGCCGACACCGACACACAGCCGCAGCCGCCCACCGGACAAGGCGTCGAGCGTCGCGACCCGCTTGGCCAGCACCACCGGATGGTGGTTGGGCAGCACCAGAACTCCGGTGGCCAGACCGAGAGTGCTGGTCTGGCCGGCCAGAAACGCCAGCAGGTCCAGCGGATCGGGCACCGGGCAGTCCGCAGCCAGCTCGACCCGGCCACTGGGGTCATACGGGTACACGCTGTCGTAGCGGGTCATCAGGACGGTGTGCTCGACGGCGACGATCGACTCGAAGCCGCACGCCTCGAGATGACGGGCGAACTCTGACATCCACACGGGATCGGCGGTCACCCCGGCGCCCACAGGTGCCACGACAGCGAACTTCACATTCTGGAGGCTAGCCCGGTGGGTCGCCGGCCCCTTCGGACAGTCCCACCAGATGAGGCTGGGCCATCAGCCGATCGAGGAACACTACGTGGCCTTTGAGGAGTTTGCGCCGCGCCGCCGCGACCGGAAGCCACGCCACCCGGTCGAGTTCGGGAAACTCCTGCAGGCGTCCGGAGCCTTTGGGCCACTCCAGGGTGAAGGTGTTGCTGCGGGCCGCGCTGATGTCGAGGTCGGCGCCGACGGCGAACACGGTGAGCACCTTGCCGCTCGGTTGCTTGACCGGACCGAAGGCGAGGGGTTCACCGTCGGGCAGCCCCAAGCCCAGCTCTTCGGCGAACTCGCGTCGCGCTGCAAACCAGGGGTCCTCGTCCGGCTCGTACTCACCTTTGGGGATCGACCATGCGCCGTCGTCCTTGCGGGCCCAGAACGGTCCGCCGGGATGGCCGATCAGCACCTCGACCACGTCACCGGACATCCGGTAGAGCAATACCCCGGCGCTGGACTTCGGCATGCGGCGCAGCCTAGTCCGGCGACGGCTCGATGGACTGGCGCAAGGCCTCGGCCAGGGCGGCGGCCCTGGGGTCGACCAGTACGTCCTCGATGAGCAGCGGGTTGCCGTCGGGTCCGGTCAACGGCACCCGCCAGTTCGGATACTCGTTGGTGGTGCCCGGCTGGTTCTGGGTGCGCTTGTCGCCGACCGCGTCGGGCAGGGCCAGCGCCAACAGCCGCGACGGCGTGCGGCCGAGGTAGCGGTACAGGCCGGTGATGACGTTCTCCTCGTCGCTGTCGGCGCCCAGCAGCCCTACTCGTCGCAGTTCGGCCATCCACGCCGCCTGCTCGGCCCGGTCGGCGGCGAGCTCCTCGTCGGCCGGTCTGGTGAGCAGTCCCAGCTCATGGCGTAGCCGGACATGTTCTCCGGCAAGGTAACCCGGGGTCGGCGGCAGGTCATGGGTGGTCACCGAGGACAGGCACAGCTCACGCCAGCGTTCGGCAGGCAACGGGCCGCCGCCGCCGTCGCGATCCAGTTCGAACCACAGGATCGACGTCCCGAGCACCCCGCGGGCCGCCAGGTAGTCCCGCACCCACGGCTCGACGGTCCCGAGGTCCTCACCGACGACCACCGCGCCGGCCCGGTAGGCCTCCAGTGCCACGATGCCGATCATCGCGTCGTGGTTGTAGCGGACATAGGTGCCCTGCGTCGGGGAGGCGCCCTGCGGTATCCACCACAGCCGGAACAGTCCGATGATGTGATCGATCCGCACCCCACCGGCATGTCGCAGAATCGCCGCGATCAGGGCCCGGAAGGGTTGATAGCCAAGCTCTTCGAGGCGATCCGGGCGCCACGGCGGCTGCGACCAGTTCTGGCCCAGCTGGTTGAATTCGTCGGGCGGGGCGCCGGCCGTGGCACCGAGGGCGAGAACATCCTGCAACGACCAGGCGTCGGCGCCGTCGGGATGGACCCCCACCGCGAGGTCGTGCATGATGCCCAGCGGCATCCCGGTGCGCACGGCCTGGGACTGGGCCACCGCGAGTTGCTCATCGAGCTGCCACTGCAGCCAGCGGTGGAAATCGACTGCGCGAACATGGCTTTCGACGAACTCGGTGACCTCCGGGCTGCTCGGGTGCTGCAGACCGGCCGGCCAGCTGTGCCAGTTGCCGCCGTACTTCTCGGCCAGCGCCGACCAGGTGGCGAAGTCGTCGAGCGCCCGGCCTTCGCGCACCTTGTACGCCTCGAACGCCAGCTCGCGGCCCGCCGCGCGCGGCACCCGGTAGACCAGCTTGAGGGCGGTCCGCTTGGCCGCCCAGATTCCATCGCGGTCGATACCGTCGAACGTCGCGGCCCGGGACTGGATCTGTTCCCGCCGCTTCCACACCCGTCGGCGGCGGGGGAGATAGGCGAATTCCGGGATGTTCTCCACCCGCAGATACAGCGGGTTGGCGAAGCGCCGGGATGTCGGCAGGTAGGGGGAGGGCTCCATCGGTGAGGTGGGGGCCGCCGCGTGCAGCGGGTTGACCAGGACGTAGCCGGCGCCGTGGCGGGCACCCGCCCAGACGGCGAGATCGGTCAGATCGGCCAGATCGCCGATGCCCCAGGAGTTCTTGGACCGCACGCTGTACAGCTGGGTGGCCAGCCCCCAGGTGCGTCGCGCCCCGAGCCGGGGCGGCAGCCCCAGCCACGCCGGGGTGACGATCAGCGCGGTGCTGGTCTCCTGGCCGCCGGAGCGCAGGTAGACCCGGTGATATCCCAGCGGCAGATCGGGCGGCAGCACGAAGGTGGCTTCGCCGACCAGCCGGCCGTCCAGGTCGAACGGCGGGGTGAAGTTGTCGGCCTGGCGCACCCCGGAACGCACCGTCCCGTCCTCGAGCCGCACCCAGATGTGGGCCGGATCGCCGTGGGTGACGTGCGCCCAGAACGATGTCTCGGTGTCCGCGCGACCCACGATCGTCGGCGGCAGCGCCCGCGACCAGTAGCTCCTGTCCTGTTCGGAAAGGGCTGCGGCACGGCTCTGTTCACTGCCGGCGTCGACTCCCAGAGCTGCCAGGACCGCCGTCAGGGTGGTCTCGTCGACGGCGACGTAGCGTCCGGTCCAGTCGTGGTAGTCGGTGGCCACGCCGAACCGGCGGGCGAGTTCGTACAGCGACGGGTCCGGCTGTGTCATGGGTGTCATCTTGCTTGGTTGCGCGCGATCGCGTGCAGTACAGCGGACCACCCCGTCCTGGGGTACCGTCGCGCCACGTGGGCAGCGGAGGGCTCGAGGGGCGGGATCGCAGGGCCCGGGTGGCGACGGCGGCGCTGTTTTTGACCAACGGCGCCCTGTTCGCCAACCTGATGCCGCGCTATCCCGAGATCAAGTCCGATCTGGGTCTGACCAACACCGCGTTCGGGCTCGCCGTCGCGGCGTTCTCCGCGGGCGCCCTGCTGACCGGTCTCACCGCACCGATGTTGATCCGCCGGTTCCGCTCGTCGGTGGTCGCGGTCGCAGGCAGTGTGCTGATCGCGGTGTTCACCCTGGCCGCCGGCCTGGCGCCCTCGGGTGCGACGCTGGCGGCCGCCTTGTTCTGCGCCGGCGCGGCCGACTCTGTCGTCGACGTCGCGCAGAACGTCCACGGGTTGCGGGTGCAGCGAAACTACGGCCGGTTCATCATCAACTCGCTGCATGCGGTGTGGTCGATGGGTGCTGTCACCGGCGGGCTGATGGGGGCCGCCGCGATCTATGCCGGTATCCCGCGGGCGGTGCAATTGTCCTTCTCCGCGGTGCTGTTCAGCGCGATCTGCCTGATCGGCTACCGGTTCCTGCTGCCCGGTCGTGACCACGGCCCGCCCGAGGCCGGTGAGCGGGCGGGCGGTGCGAGCCCCGCGCGCACGGTGTACCTGGTGCTGGCCGCACTGGTGGGAATCGCGATCGCCGGCTCGGTCATCGAGGACGCCGGCAACTCGTGGGCCACGCTGTATCTGCGCGACGCGCTCGACGCTCCCGCGGCGTTGGCGGCGCTGGGGTTCGTGGCCGTCGTCGGGTTTCAGTTCGTCGGGCGGCTGCTCGGTGACCGGATGGTCGACAGGTTCGGCCAGCGCGCCGTGGTCCGCTCCGGCGGTGCGCTGATCGCCGTCGGCATGGGCACGGCGCTGGCCTTCCCGACCGTCGCCGGCACCATTGCCGGGTTCGCCGCTGCGGGTTTCGGCTCGGCCACCCTGGTGCCGGCTGCCATGCATGCCGCCGACGAACTTCCCGGACTTCGGCCGGGCACCGGCCTGACGGTGCTCACCTGGCTGATGCGGGTGGGATTCCTGACCTCGCCGATCGTGGTGGGCGCTGTTGCCGACGCCGCAGGCCTGCGCGTCGGCCTGCTGATCGTTCCGGTGGCGGGCCTGGCAGCCGTCGCGCTGGCCAGGGTGCTCAGCCCACGGATCCGCTCAGTTCGATCGTGAGCACGCCGGCGAGGATCAACACGATTCCGCCGATCATCACCGGTGTCAGCGGCTCACCCCAGACCGCCTTGGCGACCACCGCCACCAGCGCGACCCCGGCCGCCGACCACACCCCGTAGGCGATCCCGACCGGCATTCCCTGCGCCAGCGTCAGCGACAGCAGGGTGAAGGCCACCAGGTAGCCGGCGACTACCGGCACGATCCACTTCTTGTTGCGGAACCCGTCCGACGCGCGCAGCGACAGCGTGGCGCACACCTCGACCACGATGGCGCCGGCCAGCGTCAGCCACATCATGAGGTGCTGTCACTGACGCCGCTGTGCCGCGATCCGAGTTCGACCATCAGCACGCCCCCGATGATCAGGGCGATCCCGGCGATGATCGGGGTGGTGAACGGGTCACCGAAGATCACCGCGGCGATCACCACGGTCGCCGCCGTGCCCAGCGCGCCCCAGATGCCGTAGGCGACCCCGACCGGCATCCCGGCCCGCAACACCAGGCTCAGGAAGAAGAACGATGCGATGTACCCGGAGACGACGAGCACCAGCCACCCGGAGTGGTCCTGGGCGGCCCGCAACGCCAGCGTGCCGCTGACCTCGGTGCTGATCGCTCCCATCAGAAGCGCCCATTTCCGCACGCCCAGCACCTCCGTCGTGGTGGTCAGCCCGCCTGCCTCCCGGCGAGTGGCCAGTTGGGACACGCGGCGGGGCGAAAATCGGGCATTAACTGGCCACTCGGTGGCGACTCGATAGTGATCAGCCCCGCCAGGATATCGCCGTGTGAGCAGCGTGACGGCCGGTGGCAGCAGCCCCGCCGATTACCCGTCGGTAACGTGGATGGTTACGCGCAAGCTGCGATGGAGGACAGCAATGACAGCGGATGCGAACATCCGGCCGGTCGTGGACCGCCCGGTGGTGGAGACCGGCTACGGGCCCGTACGGGGTAGCGACGACGGCCGGGTCCGGATCTGGAAGGGCCTGCGCTACGCGGCGGCACCGGTCGGCGATCTGCGCTGGCGCGCGCCGCAGCCGCCGCAGCCCTGGACCGAGGTCCTCGACGCGACGGCCTTCGGACCGGTGAGCCCGCAGCCGCGCAGCCCGATCCCGATGGGTCTGGGCACCCGCGCCGACGAGGACTGCCTGTTTCTCAACGTGTGGGCGCCCTCCGATTCAAACGGCGCTTCGACAGGTGACCCGAAACCGGTGATGGTGTGGGTGCACGGCGGGGCCTACATCTTCGGATCCGGAAGTCAGCCGCTCTACGACGGCACCGAACTGGCCACCGGTTCCGACGTGATCGTGGTGACCATCAACTACCGTCTCGGTGCGCTCGGATTCGTCGACTTCTCGTCGTTCGATGCGGGCTTCGACAGCAACACCGCGTTACGTGACGTGCTGGCCGCATTGCGCTGGGTGCGCGACAACATCGCGGGTTTCGGCGGTGACCCCGACCGGGTGACACTGTTCGGCGAGTCGGCCGGGGCGGGGATCGTCACCACGCTGCTCGCGGTTCCCGAGGCGGCGGGCCTCTTCTCGCGGGCCATCGCCCAGAGTTCGCCGGCTACCTCGGTGTACGACAGCCGCCGCGCGCACGCGGTGGCCCAACTTGTTCTCGACCGGCTGGGCATGACCGCCCAGGAAGCCCATCGCGCGCCGGTACAGGCACTCGTGGACGCCTCGGCCCACGTCTTCGACCACGTCCCGACGGCCACCCCCGGCCGGTTGGCGTTCGCCCCGACCGTCGACGGTCAACTGGTACCGGACTATCCGGTGACGCTGGCCAGGGCAGGCAAGACGCTGCCGGTGCCGCTGCTGATCGGCACCAACAAGGACGAGGCAGCCCTGTTCCGGTTCATGCGTTCGCCGCTGATGCCCATCGCCCCCAAGGCGATTCGCACCATGTTCGAGGAGATCGCCGACGACCAGCCCGGGCTGCAGATACCCAGCGAGGAGCAGATCGGCTCGGTGTACCGGGCGCGGCGTGCCCGCGCCCGCAGCCTCGGCGTCGCCAGCGATGTCGGCTTCCGCATGCCGACGGTCTGGTTCGCTGAAGGCCACAGCACCGTGGCGCCCGTCTACTTGTACCGATTCGACTGGGCCACACCAATTTTCAAGCTGATCCGGCTGGGCGCCGCCCACGCCACCGAGCTGATCTACGTGTGGGGCAACCTCGTGTCCGGCTCGCGTGATGTCACGTTCAAGCTCGGCGGACTCAAGACGGGGGAGGCGTTGTCGCAGCGGATGCGCACCCGGTGGGCCAACTTCGCCGCCGCCGCCGAACCCGCAGGCCCGGCCGGTGAGCCGCACTGGGCGCCCTATCGCACCGACGACCGCACGACGCTGGTGATCGATGCCCACGACGCGGTGGTCGACGACCTCGATCGCCCGGTCCGGCTGGCCTGGGGCGACCAGGTGCTCAGCTTCCGGTAGCCGGCCGCCGAATCTGCGGCCCGGTGGCGGGCAGCCCTCTACCCTGCTGAGGGTGGCGCAACAGACACCTGTGAAAGGCTCCGGCTCACTGACCGGCGCGGCCTTCGGGGTGGTGTCGCTGCTGCTGGTGTTCGGCTTCTCCTACAGCGAAGAGGTCGTCACCGCGTTCCTCGAGGCCACCGGTCTGCACGGCACGCTGTGGCGGACATTGGTGCTGGTCGTTGACGCCGCACTGCTGCTGGCCGTGGCCCTTCTCAAGCGGGCAATCGGGCGTATCGACGGCGGTGCGCCCGGCCTGTGGGGGTGGTGGTGTGCGGCGGCGGCCTTCGTCGTGGTCTACGACGTGGTGCTCGACGTCTTCGACGTGACCCCCGGTGTGTGGGTCAATCAGCTGCTGGCCGTGGTGCTGGCGGTGGTGCTGGGCATCCTGCTCACCTCCTCGCTCAACGCCGACCCGCTGACGTTGGTCAGCGCGCGACGGCGCACCGAGATGCCGCTGGACTGGCAGCGGGTGCGCGCCGTGGTCCCGCTGGTGATCGGCAGTTACGCGGCCTATGCCGGCGCCGCGCTGTGGTGGGGCTCGCTCAACGTCGGCGTGGTGCGGGAGATGGATGCCGCCACCGCGGCAGCGGCCGAGCACATGGCCCTGGTCGATCGCGGGGAGTTTTACGCGCACTTCTGCGCCGGGGCGGTCAGCCCGCGCTACTTCGAGCACATGACCGAAGTCATCCCGCTGCTGCTGATCACGTTGGGCATCGAGTTCGGGTTCTTCCGGCGCTATCTGCGCGACCCGGTTCAGCGGGTCGCCACCGGAATCACCGTCATGCTGCTGTGTCTGGGCCTGGTGGGAACATTGTCGACGCTGCCCTGGGACGGTGTGGGCTGCGGCCAGGTGGTGTCGAAATGGCATGAGTACGCCGTATTCGTGCTGACCCTGCAGGGCGTGTTCATGGGCCTGGCTACCCTGGTGTGGCAGTTACTGGTGGCCGTGCCTGACATCGCGGCCGAGCGGGACGCGCAGCTTTAGGCTCGCGCGGGGAGGTGTGGTCACGGTGGACCGAATCGGGGAGATGTTGTCCGTTCTCCCGCCGCAGATGCGCGAACCGGTGCTGTTCGCGATCCCGTTCTTCCTGGTGCTACTGACCGTCGAGTGGACGGCTGCCCGCAAGCTCGAGCGGCTGGAGAACACCGGCGAAACGGGCCGGCCGGGGACGGGCGCATACCTGACCCGGGACGCGTGGACGTCGATCTCGATGGGTCTGGTGTCGGTGGCGACAATGGGCGCCTGGAAGTTCCTGGCGCTGCTGGGCTATGCCGCGCTGTACGCCTACGTTGCGCCGTGGCACCTGTCGCCGAGCAAGTGGTACACCTGGGTCATCGCGATTGTCGGGGTGGACGTGCTCTATTACGCCTACCACCGCATCGCCCACCGGGTCCGGCTGATCTGGGCCACCCATCAGGCACACCACTCCAGCATTTACTACAACTTCGCCACCGCGCTACGCCAGAAATGGAACAACAGCGGCGAGATCATCATGTGGATTCCGTTGCCGCTCTTGGGTGTTCCTCCGTGGATGGTGTTCACCGGATTCTCGATCAGCCTGATCTACCAGTTCTGGATCCACACCGAGCGCATCGGCACCCTGCCCCGGCCGATCGAGTTCGTCTTCAACACACCGTCGCACCACCGGGTCCACCACGGGATGGATCCGGAGTACCTGGACAAGAACTACGGCGGCATTCTGATCATCTGGGACCGGCTGTTCGGGACCTTCAAGGCCGAGACCTTCCGGCCGCACTACGGCCTGACCAAGCCGGTGAACACCTTCAATCTGTGGACGCTGCAGACCCGCGAATACGTGGCCATCGCCCACGACGTCCGGTCGGCGAATCGCTGGCGCGACCGGCTCGGCTATGTTTTCGGCCCGCCCGGATGGGCACCCACTTAAGGACCGAGCTCACCCGGTTCGCCAAGTAGACGCGCCCGACGTGGCACCATGGCCAGGTGCAGACCGTTTTTGACCGGCATGTCAATCCTGAACTGATCGCGCGCTCGCTGGGCTCCGCCGCCTTCGGCTCGATGTGGCTGGACATCCCCAGGCCGGAGTACCCGCCGCTGCCCGGCGCGCTGAGCTGTGACCTGCTGGTGGTCGGCGGCGGCTACGCCGGGCTGTGGACGGCGCTGCACGCCGCCGAGCGCAACCCCGGCGCCCGGGTCGTCCTCATCGAGGCCGAGCGGGTCGGCTGGGCAGCCTCCGGCCGCAATGGCGGTTTCGTCGAGGCCAGCATCACCCATGGCGCGGAGAACGGAAAGTCGCGCTGGCCTGACGAATTCGACCGTCTCGAGGAACTGGGGCTGGCCAACCTCGACGGCATGCAAGCCGATATCGAGGCGCACGGCATGAAGGTGGACTGGGAACGCACCGGCATGCTGACAGTGGCCACCGAACCGCACCAGGTCCACTGGCTCAAGGAGTCGGCGCAGGACGGCGACGGCCAGTTCCTCGACGAAGCCGCGGTGCGCGCCGAGGTCGCCTCGCCGACCTACCTGGGCGGGCTGTTCGCCGCGCAGACCTGCGCGATCGTGCATCCGGCGCGACTGGTGTTCGAGCTGGCCCGGGCGGCCACCGAACACGGTGTGCAGATCTTCGAGCACACCCCCGCCGTATCGGTGGAGCGCGAACGCTCGTCGGTGCGGGTGAGCACCCGCGGCGGGGCGATCACCGCCGACCAGGTTGTGTTGGCCACCAACGTGTTCCCGAGCCTGCTGCGCCGCAACCGGCTCTACACCGTGCCGGTATACGACTACGTGCTGGCGACCGAGCCGCTGTCGGAGTCTCAACTGGACAGCATCGGCTGGCGTTCACGCCCCGGGATTGGCGACAGTTCCAACCAGTTCCACTACTACCGGCTGTCGGCCGACAACCGGATCGTGTGGGGCGGCTACGACGCGGTCTACCACTACGGCCGGCGGGTTGACCCGATGTACGAGGACCGGCCCGAGACCTACCGCCGGCTCGCGGCGCACTTCTTCATCACCTTCCCGCAGCTCGAGGACGTCAAGTTCACCCACCGCTGGGCCGGAGCGATCGACACCAACACCCGGTTCTGCGCGCACTGGGGGCTGGCCGGCCGCGGGCGCATCGCCTACGTCAACGGGTTCACCGGTCTCGGTGTGGGCGCCGCCCGGTTCGCCGCCGACGTCTGCCTGGACTTGCTGAGCGGTCGCCCGACCGAGCGCACCGAGTTGGAGATGGTCAACCGCAAGCCGTTGCCGTTCCCGCCGGAACCGATCGCCAGCATCGGAATTCAGACCACCAAGTGGTCGCTGGACCGGGCCGATCACAATGCGGGCAAACGCAACGTCTTCCTGCGCACCCTGGACCGCTTCGGGCTCGGGTTCGACTCGTAGATCAGCGGTTTGGGTTTGCTTAGATTGCCGTTCCCTGTGTGTTTACCGTCGTCTTGATCACAACCCACCACGACGTCGCGTTTCCTCAGTAGGCTTCGTGCGCGCGCCCAAGAAGAGGGCGGCTTACAGGAGGAAAATTTCGTGGGAGACACACTCACCGAAGGACAGCAGCTGGGCAAGGGCGATTCGCTCACCTCGCCCAACGGGGCCTACACCCTGACCCTGCAGGAGGACGGCAACCTCGTGCTCGCCGCTCGCGGCGAATCGGTCTGGGCGACCGGCACCAACGGCCAGGACATCGTGCGCGCCGAGGTGCAGACCGACGGCAACTTCGTGCTCTACACCGCTGACAAGCCGGTGTGGCACACCGACACCAAGGGCAAGAAGAGCGTGAAGCTGGTCGTCCAGGACGACCGCAACGTCGTGCTCTACGCCGCTGACGGGCCGGCCTGGTCGTCGCGCACCGAGACCGACGCCCCGCCGCCGCCCGCGGTCGAGGAAGAGGTCGTCGAGGTCGCTCCGGTGGCCGTCGAGGAGACCACCCCGCCGCCCCCGCCGCCGGCTCCCGAGCCGCGCACCTACACCGTCGTGGCTGGTGACACCTTGTTCGCGATCGCCGAGCGCTTCTACGGCGATGGCAACCGCTACCCGGAGATCGCCGCGGCCAGCGGCATCGCCAACCCTGACCTGATCAACATCGGGCAGGTCGTCACCATCCCTTAATCGGGATTCCTGCGGGAACGACGCGGGTACGCAATAGTGCGTTGGTAACGATCGGCGGGCTACGCCGATACAAAGTCGACACACTATTGCGACCGCGTCGTTGACGGGTCGCCGAGCGATCGGGGAGTAAGGTGGCCCGCTTACCTCTGCGATATGCCGTCGCCGCGGCGTTGGCCGCGGCGCTGTGCTCGACTGTCGCCCCCGCGGCGCAAGCCGAGCCCGGCGTCGTCGTCTACCCCGGCATGGAAATCCACCAGGACAGCAATGTCTGCACCCTGGGCTATGTCGACCCGGTCCAGCGAATCGCGTTCTCGGCCGGGCACTGCCGCGGCAGCGGGCCGGTCACCGACAAAGACGGCCGATTCATCGGCATGGTCTCGACGTTCCGGGACAACACCCCCGACGGCTCGGTGGTCCGGACCGACGAGGTGATCTCCGATTACGAGACCATCGGACTGGCCGCCGACGTCACGGTCAACAACTTCCTTCCCGGTGGCCGCCAGCTGGTCGCCGATCCGGCCCCGCCGATGGCGGTCGGACAGCCGGTGTGCCATTTCGGCGTCATCACCGGCGAGAGCTGCGGGTCCATCGAGCGGGTCAACAACGGCTGGTTCACCATGAACAACGGTGTGGTCAGCAAGAAGGGTGACTCCGGCGGGCCGGTCTACATGCTGGTCGACAACAACAAGGCCGTGATCGTGGGGCTGTTCAACAGCACCTGGGGTGCGCTGCCCGCCGCGGTGTCCTGGCAGGCCACCGGCCAGCAGGTCCGCGAGGACGTCGGTGGCGTCGTGAACATCGCCGCCTCCCAGCAGCAGGGGTGACGGCGGCCGCTTCGCGAGAGTGATCTGACGCAGAAACACCGCACTGTCGCTGCGTCAGTTCAGTCTCGCGTAGCAGTTATGCCCGTGCCAGCGCGAACACCGGGATCAACGGCGCCGCCGTCCGCATCTCCTCGAGGGGCGACGTCGGGGTCAACCCGGCGATATGCCCCTTGACCTCCCAGTACCACCGGTCCAGATACCGCTGCAGCAATGCCGGTTTGGCCGTGTCGGCGACCTCGGTCACCGCTACCGTCCGGCGCCGCCAGCGCGGGCCGACTTCGACAACGCCGGCCGCCCGCGCATTGCGCGCCCATTGGGTGTTCCCGCGCGGTGAGACCACGTAGTCGACGCCGTCGACGCGCAGGACGTTGACGACGACGGGGCGCATGACGCCAGTGGTCCGGCCTCGCACCCGCAGGGCGCGGGTGCCGGCGACGCTGACGCCGAGTTCAGCGAGGTGCCGGATGACGGTGTTGAAGCAGCGGGCAACCATGGTGGGCTGGTCGTAGTGGATGGACATTGGACCTCCTCGGATCAAAGTGTGAGCAGTGCTCTCGTTCTAGCGTGGCACGCCACCTCCAGAAAAACAAGAGCAGTGATCTCTTTTCGTGTCAGACTGTCCGGATGGGCAAGCGACTGGAGTCCCGGCAGCGGATCGAGGCACAGATCCTCGAGCTCGCGCGCCGACAGCTCGTCACCGAGGGGGCCGCCGGATTATCGGTGCGGGCCATCGCGCGCGATCTGGGCATGGCATCCTCGGCGGTCTACCGCTACGTCGCCAGCCGTGACGAACTGCTCACCCTGTTGCTGGTGGCCACGTACTCCGAGCTGGCCGAGCGCGTCGAGCGGGCCCGCGAGACGGCAGAGGGTGACTGGCGGGCCGAGGTGGCGGCCATCGCCCACGCGATGCGCGGGTGGGCGCTGGAGCAGCCGGCGTGCTGGGCACTGCTCTACGGCAGCCCGGTGCCGGGCTACCACGCACCACCGGAGCTGACCATCGGCCCCGGCACCCGGGTGGTCGGCGCACTGTTCGACGCGGTCG
Source organism: Mycobacterium sp. NBC_00419 (assembly GCF_036023875.1). Lineage (NCBI taxonomy): Bacteria > Bacillati > Actinomycetota > Actinomycetes > Mycobacteriales > Mycobacteriaceae > Mycobacterium > Mycobacterium sp. NBC_00419. The sequence continues at coordinate 241,618 of NZ_CP107931.1, read as the reverse complement.
GCAAGGGTGTGGTCGCCGACGCGATAGGGCGCACCGATGACCATGTCGCACAGCCACTTTCGGCAGACCTGCAAAGACTCCGGGCCGAGTTCGACTTTCCCGGCGACGATTCATTGATGGTGCGGTGCACCACGGTGTGGGGCGCCGTCGTGGGTGCGATCTGCCTCGAAGTCTTCGGCCAGTACGGTGCGGACACCTTCGCCGACACCGATGCGCTGTTCGACCATCAGATCCGGCTCGTCGTCGACCTCCTCGGCGGCGCGACGCCGAACTAGAACACGTTCTAGCCATGTGGGCGGCGCGGCGATATCCTCGTAGCGATGACAAACCAGACACCTGTCCAGATTGCCTGGGTAACCGACGATCTCGGCGCCACCGAGGCGACGCTGTCCGCGCTGCTCGGCGCCAAGAAGTGGTTCCGGATGCCCGACGTGCACTTCGGCCCGGACACCTGCGTCCACCGCGGTGAACCGGCCGACTACCGGGCCGACATCTCGCTGAGCTACGCGGGGGACACCCAGCTGGAGATCATCGCGCCGACCGGTGGCGACAGCATCTACACCGAATTTCTCGCCGAGTGCGGACCCGGTCTGCACCACATCTGCGTGGAAGCCGACGACTTCGACGCGGCCCTGACGCAGGCCGCCGCTGCCTCGACCGTCGTCGCGCAGGGCGAGATGGCCGGCGGCATGAAGTTCGCCTACCTGTCCGCCGCCGCGGCCGGGGTGCCCTACCTGGAAATCGCCTACATCCCAACGGAAATCAAGGCGTTCTTCGACCATGTGAAACAGGAGCAGCAGCAATGAGTGGCCTCGACATTCCCGCGACCGTCAACGCCTCCGAGGTGACCGAGTGGTCCGACGACGTCGACGTACTGGTTCTCGGCTTCGGTATCGGCGGGGGATGCGCCGCCGTGGCCGCCGCCGCGCAGGGCGCGCGGGTGCTGGTTCTGGAGAAGGCCGCCGCCGCCGGCGGAACCACCTCGATGGCCGGCGGACACTTCTACCTCGGCGGCGGCACCGCCGTTCAAATCGCCACCGGACATCCCGACACCGCCGAGGAGATGTACAAGTACCTCGTCGCAGTGTCGCGTGACCCCGAACTCGACAAGATCCGCGCCTACTCCGATGGCAGCGTCGAACACTTCGACTGGCTCGAGGACCTCGGCTTCGAATTCGAGCGCAGCTTCTACCCGGGCAAAGTGGTCGTCCCGCCGGGCACCGAAGGGCTGTCCTACACCGGCAACGAGAAGGTGTGGCCGTACTGCGAGCAGGCCACACCGGCACCGCGCGGACACTCGGTCCCGGTGCCCGGTGAACTCGGCGGTGCATCGATGGTGATCGACCTGCTGGTCAAGCGGGCCGACGAGTTGGGCGTGCAGGTGCGCTACGAGACCGGTGCCACCAACCTCGTCGTCGATGACGGCGCCGTGGTCGGCGTGCGGTGGAAGCGCTTCACCGAGACCGGGGCGATCAAGGCCAAGGCGGTGGTGATCGCCGCCGGTGGATTCGTGATGAACCCCGACATGGTGGCCGCCCACACTCCCGAACTCGGCCAGCCCCGCAAGACCAAGCACCACGGCCTCGTCGCGCCGTACATCCTGGGCAATCCCAACGACGACGGCCTCGGCATCAAGTTGGGCGAATCCGTCGGTGGTGCAGCGAAATTCATGGACGAGAAGTTCATCACCGCCGCCGCCTACCCGCCGGAGATCCTGCTGACCGGCGTGATCGTCAACGCGCAAGGCAAGCGGTTCGTCACCGAGGATTCCTACCACTCGCGCACGTCTGCCTTCGTCCTGGAGCAGCCTGAGCAGGTGGCCTATCTCATCGTCGACGAAGCCCACACCGAGATGCCGGCAATGCCGCTGATCAAGTTCCTCGACGGATACGAGACGATCGAGGAGATCGAGACCGCCCTGGGGATCCCGGCCGGCAACCTGGCGGCAACCCTGGCGCGCTACAACGAGTTCGCCGCCAAGGGTGAGGACCCGGACTTCCACAAGCAACCCGAATACCTGGCCGCTCAGGACAGCGGTCCATACGCGGTGTTCGACCTGTCGCTGGGCCGGGCGATGTATTCCGGTTTCACGATGGGCGGGCTGGCCACCACCGTCGACGGCGAGGTCGAGCGTGCCGACGGCAGCGTGGTTGCGGGCCTGTATGCCGCCGGCGCGTGCGCCTCCAACATCGCCCAGGACGGCAAGGGCTACTCCAGCGGCACCCAGCTCGGGGAAGGCTCATTCTTCGGCAGGCGCGCCGGAGCGCACGCCGCCCGGCGCGCAACGGCCTGAAAAGCAGTGGGCCACAGCGTGATCGACCTCGGCGGCGTCACCGTCGCACGCATCGAGGAGAGCTACGGGATGGCGGTGCCCGCCGGTCTGCTGATCCCCGCATTCGACGCGGAGGGTCTTGCCGACCTGGGTCCCGACACCATGGCCCAACTGCTGGTGCCCGAATCGGACAGCATTCTGCTCAGCATGCACACCTGGGCTGTGCGCACACCGCAGAAGACGATCCTGGTCGACACCTGCAATGGCAATCACAAGCAGCGCAACCCGCCCAACATCGGCATGCTCGACACCGACTGGCTGCAGCAGCTGCTGGCCGCAGGCATCACCCCCGACGAGGTCGACGCCGTGGTGTGCACCCATCTGCACGCCGATCACGTGGGCTGGAACACGACGCTGGTCGACGGGCAGTGGGTGCCGACTTTCCCGAATGCGCGCTACTACATCAACAGGCGTGAGTACGAGTTCTGGAGACCGGCGACGGAGCAGGAGAGCGCAACAGGCTTCAACGGCTTCGTCTTCGAGGATTCCGTCAAGCCCGTGTTCGACCGCGACATGGTGGAGTTGTGGGACGGCGAGGGCGTCGACGTCGACGACCACCTGCGGCTGGAGCTGTGTCCCGGCCACACCCCGGGGCACAGCATCGGCTGGCTCAGCGGTTCGCGAGGAAGCGCCGTGTTCTCCGGCGACTCGATGCACTCGGCCTTACAGGTGTACCGGCCCGACTGGAATAGTGCTTTCTGCGCCGACAGTCAGCTGTCGGCGGCCAGCCGCCGGTCTCTTCTGGAGGCCGCCGTCGAACGCGACGCCGTGCTGATGCCCGCCCATTTCGCCGCGCCGCATGCCTTCGGCGTCGCCACCCGCGGCGATGATTTCGCCCTCACCCGCGCACTGTAAACCGTTGCGGCGCTGAGCTTCAGACACCCACCGGGTCGGCCCTGCGGTCGATTTCCCAGGCCCCGCCGCCGAGCAGTCGCAAGTGGTGCTGATGATGCTGTTCGACGGTGCTGCGGTGGGTCACCGACACCACGATGCAGTCCGGCAACCGGCTGCGCAACAGCCGGTACAGCGCATATTCCTGGCCCTCGTCGACCGCCGAGGTCGCCTCGTCGAGGAACACCGCCTTGGGTTCGGTCAGCAGGACGCGGGCGAAGGCGATGCGTTGTTGCTCACCGGGGGAGAGCACCTTCGCCCAGTCCTGCCCCTCGTCGAGCCTGGTGCCCAGGTGCCCCAGTGCCACGTCGTCGAGCGCGGCTACTAGTTGCTCGTCGGGAATGCTGGCCTCCACCGCCGGATAGGTCAGCACCGCACGCAGGTCGCCGAGCGGGACGTAGGGAACCTGGGACAGGAACATCGTCTGCGCCCCAGCCGGCTGGCACACGGTGCCCGAACTGTATGGCCACAACCGGGCGATGCTGCGCAGCAGCGTGGTGCGGCCGCACCCGGACGGCCCCGTGATGACCAGCGCCTCACCCGGCTCCAGTCGAAGGTCGAGACCGTCGATCAGGACGTCGCCGTTGGGGCGGCACACCTGCACCTCGCGCAATTCGACTGTGCCGTCGAGACTTTCCCGCGCGTTCAAACGTGGTAGTTCGCGCGCATGTTCGTTGGCGTCGACCAGTCCGTCAAGTCGGATGATGGTGGCCCGGTAGGCGGCGAACGAGTCGTAGACGCTGCGGAAGAAGGCCAACGAGTCATGGATGTTGAGGAACGCGCTCGAGGACTGGGTGACATCGCCGAAGGTGATCTGCCCGGCGAACAACCGGGGCGCCTGGACCACCAGCGGCAGCGGCGTGATGATCTGGCTCATCGTCTGGTTCCAGCCCAGAAGGTAGAGACTGCGCACCACGAAGGCCCGGTAGTTGGCGATGATCGCGGAGAACCGCGAGCCCAGGATGGTTCGTTCGGCGGTCTCGCCGCGGTAGAACCCGATCGCCTCGGCGGCGTCGCGCAACCGCACCAGGGCGTAGCGGAACGCGGCATTGGTCAGCTCGTTGCGGAAGCTCAGCAGGATCAGCGGCTTGCCGATCCAGAACGCGATGACGGTGGCCACCGCGACGTAGGCCAGCACCAGCCAGAACAGCGCGTGGCCCAGGGTGAAGCCGAAGAAGGTCAGCGGGCCGGACAGATTCCATAGGATGGGGGTGAACGACACCACCGACACCAACGAGTTGATCGCACCGAACAGCAGCGTGGTCGACGTGCCGACGGTGGGCGTATTGGTCTCTGCGCCAGTGCATGTGGTGAAGACGTCGATATCCATCTGGATGCGCTGATCGGGGTTGTCGATCGGCTTCTCGATGAACCGGCCGCGGTAGTAGGCCTCCTGGCCGAGCCAGTCGCCGGTGAGCCGGTCGGTCAGCCACACCCGCCAGCGGATGATGAACCGCTGCATGAGGTAGATGTCGACGATCTGCCTGCTGATGTAAACCGTCGCGATCAGCGCGAAAGTCACTATGGCAAGCCAGAATCCGTTGACCCCCGAGTCGCGGACCGCCGTGTTACCGGCGCCGGCGCCCTCGAATGCCACCTGAAGCGACGAGTAGAGGTCGTTGCTGTAGTAGCTCAGCAGCACGTCGAGGCGTACCGCGATCATCGTGGAGAACAGCAGCACACCCAGCCAGGCCCACACCTTCCAGCTGGAGCGCCCGCGGAAGTAGCCCCCGGTGATCCGCCAGAACTGCCGGCCCCAGACCGTGTAGCGGGCCAGCAGTACCAGCACGAGGACCGCGACCACCGCGCTGATCGCCCACGCCTTGGCGGCCCACAGCAGCGAGTTCGGGATCTCGTTGCTCCAGTCCAACGAGGGCTTGTACATCTCCACGGGAGTGACTCCTCGGCGTCAGATCAGACCCTGGCCGGTTCGCTACCCTCGACCCGCCCGAGCCGCCACCTGCCTTCACCCAGAAGTTCGAGATGCTTGCTGTGATGTTTGTCGACCGAGCTCCGGTGGCTCACGCTGACCAGGATCATGTTGGGTAGATCGGACCGGACCAGGTTGTAGAGCATCAACTCCAACCCCTCATCAAGAGCCGAGGTGGACTCGTCGAGGAAGACCGCTTTGGGTTTGGTCAGCAAGATTCGGGCGAATGCGATGCGCTGCTGCTCGCCCGGGGATAACACCTTGGCCCAGTCCTGGACTTCGTCAAGCCGTTCGATGAGGTGGGGCAGCGCGACCTGCTCGAGTACCCGACGCAGCTGCGTGTCGTCGACGGTGCCTTCCTCGTTCGGATACGAGACCACCGCCCGCAGATCGCCGAGGGGCACATAGGGCATCTGGGACAAGAACATCGTCGCGTTGTCGCCGCCCGGGCACTTCATCTCCCCGGAGGCGTACGGCCACATTTGCGCCAGGCTCCGCAATAGTGTGGTCTTTCCAGTACCGGATTGGCCCTTGATCACCAGCGTTTCGCCGGGTGCCAGGTGCAGATCGATCGGATCGACCAGCTGCTGGCCGTCGGGGGTACGCACTTCGACTTTGTTGAACTGAACGGTCCCGTCTATGCAATCCTCCTTCACCAACTCGGGCAGGGCCCGGGCTTCCTCGTTGGCGATGACCAAGCCGTGCAGGCGGATGATGGCGGCGCGGTAGCCGGCGAACTGGTCGTAAGCATTGCGGAAGAAGGACAGCCCGTTCTGAATGCTGCCGAAAGCCGACGCGCTCTGCGACAGATCACCCAGCCGTATTTCGCCGGCAAGAAACCGCGGGAACTGAAGCAGATACGGCAGCGGAACGATGATCTGACTGACCGACAGGTTCCAGCCGTAAAATCCCATCATCCTGCTGACGTACCGCTTGTAATTGGATACGACGGGCACGAACAACTGCCGCAGACCCGTCCGCTCGGCGACCTCACCCCGATAGAAGGCGACCGCCTCGGATGCATCCCGCAGCCGGACCAGCGCGTAACGGAAGGCGGCGTTGTACTTCTCATTGTCGAATGCCAACCGAATGATCGGACGGCCGATCCAGAACACCACGATCGTCGCGATGAAGACATAAGTCAGCCCGATGAAGAACATCGCCTTGGGGATACTGACGCCGAATATCACCAATGTGCCCGAGAGGTTCCACAGAATCGCCGTGAACGAAATCATCGAGGTAATCGAGGACACCGCACCGAAAAGCAGGGTCGCCGTCGTGGTGTTGTTGGGCGTATTGGGCAGTGGGCCTACGCCGGCGGTGAAGATATCGATGTCGTACTGGATCCGCTGGTCTGGATTATCGATCGTGTCGTCGATGAAGCGCGAGCGGTAGTAGGCCCGCCCGTCCAGCCAGTCGCCGGTCAGCCGATCGGTCAGCCAGGCCCGCCAGGCAAGCATGAAGCGCTGCATCAGGAACAGGTCGACCATGACGCGCACCACGTGGATGGCGGCCAGCACCGAGAACACCAGAATTGACATCCAGAATCCGTGCGCCCCGGACTCCTTAACCGCTTCGTTGCCGCCACCAACTCCGGCCGCCACCGCCTGGAAGGCGGTGAACATGTCGTTGCCCTGGTAACTGAACAGCACGTCGAGCCGCACACCGGCGATCACCAGCAGTAACAACAACGCCAGCCACAGCCAGACCCCGATGCTGCTGCGGCCGGTGAAGTAAGCCCCGGTGATCCGCCAGAACTGGCGGCCCCACACGGTGAACCGCATGATCGCCGTCAGAATCGCCAGGGTGCTGACCGCAGCGATAGCCCACGCTTTGACGATCCAGAGAAGGGACGGCACAAGCTCGGCGCCCCAGTTCATCGCTGGGGTGAACATCTCCATCCCGGCAAGGTACCGCGACTGGTTAAGAACTTAAGAACAGAGCGCTGGAGGCACTATGTCGAAGCGCCCACTCTGTCGAGTCGCCAATCGCCGTCACCGAGCAACTCAAGGCGCCGGCCGTGAAACTGCTCGATGGTGGCGCGGTGGCTGATGCTGACGATGATCGTTGCCGGCAGCTCATCGCGGAGCTTCTGATAGAGCATCAGCTCGAGACCCTCGTCCATTGCCGATGTCGATTCGTCCAAGAACACTGCCTTGGGCCGGGTCAGCAGAACGCGCGCGAACGCCAACCGCTGTTGCTCACCCACCGACAGTGTTTTGGCCCAGTCCCGTTCTTCGCCGACGTGCAGCACCAGCTGCGAGAGGGCAACCATTGACAGGACCTCTTGGATCTGGCGGTCACCGACTGCACCTTCGTCGCGTGGGTAGCTCACTACGGCTCGCAGACTTCCCAGCGGCAGATAGGGAAGCTGGGGGACGAACATGGTCGCAGACTGGCCGCCCGGGAGCGTCACCGTGCCTGACCGAAACGGCCACAACCCTGCGATGCTCTGCACAAGCACCGTCTTGCCGATGCCTGACGCGCCGGTGATCAGCAGGGACTCGCCCGGTTCGAGGTGGAAGTCGAGGTTGTTGACCAAGTGTCGACCGCCCGGGGTCCGCACGTCGAGATCACGCACGTCCACTGCATCGTCGAGTGAGTCGCCGATCGGTGCCGGGGTCAGGGCCCGGGCACGATGGTTGGCTTCGAGTAGACCGTTCAACCTGATCGTCGCGCCGCGGAAACTAGCGAATGAGTCGTAGGCGTTGCGAAAGAAGGACAGCGAATCGTGGATCATGTGAAAGGCGGTCGCCGACTGCATGACGCCGCCGAACGAGATCTCCCTGGCGAACAACCGCTGCGCCTGGACAATGTAGGGCAGCGGATTGATCGCCTGGCTCATCGACAGGTTCCATCCGGTGAAGACGATCATCCTGTTCAGCCAGCCCCGGTAGTTGTCCATGACTGACTGCAGCCGACCACTCAGTATTCCTCGCTCCGTCTGTTCACCCTTGTACAGACCGATCGCGGCACTGGCGTCGCGAACCCGAACCAACGCGTAGCGGAATCCGGCGTTCCGCAACTCGTTGAGATAGCTGAGCCGGATCATTGGCCTGCCGATGGTGAACGACACAATGGTGCCGATCAGCACGTACAGCAGCACGATCCAGAAAAGAGCCCGCGGAACGGTGACATTCCACAGCTGCAGCGGGCCGGACAGCTGCCAGAGGATGGTCCCGAAAGAGAACACCGACAGCACCGACCACACAGCGCCGAAAAGCAAGGTCTGCCCCGAGCCGTACGCCGGTACGTTCGATTGGCCGCCGACTCCGGTGGTGAAGGTGTCGACATCCTGCTGAATCCGCTGGTCCGGGTTGTCGACCGGCTCACGTGAGAACTGGCTTCTGAAGTATGCCCCTTCGCCTAACCAGTCATCAATTACATTGTGACTCAACCAGATTCGCCAGCGCATTATGAACCGCTGAGTCAGATACAGATCTGCCAGATAGCGCAGCACATGCAGGACGGCCAACACGGTGAACACCACCATCGTCGTCCAGAATCCGTGCACCCCTGAGTCGTTGGCGGGATCCTCGAAGGCCACCTGCAGCGCGTTGAACAGATCATTGACCTGGTAGCTCAGCAACACGTTGATCCGCACCGACACGATCGTTGACGCCAGCATCAGGGCCAACAGTCCCCAGTTCAACAGGCTGCTCTTACCGGTGAAGTACGCACCGGTGATGCGCCAGTACTGGCGTCCCCACTCGGTGAACCGTCCCAACAGGAACAGCGCGAGCACCAGGCACGGAGCCGTGAGGGCGAACACCTCGGCTAACCACCACAGCGAGCGGTAGAACTCATCGCCCCAGTCCAGCGACGGCCTGAATGTCGACGTGTCCACTCGTTATCACCTCGCTCCGATCTGCGGCGAACCTACCTCGGACGACCCGTAGGTGACGTAGCCCGACGCAAAACATGCCTGTGCCGACACCCGTCGACGTGGGCCGCCGGTACCGTTGACCCGTGGCGAAGAGAAGCAAGACCACCACGGCCGGGCCGAACCGCCTCAGCCGCGGCTTTTGGCGCCTGCTCGGGGCGAGCACGGAAAAGACGAAGGCCGAGTCGATGGCCGAGGTGGACGCCTCGGCCGAGTTCGACGACAAGGCCAAGGGACTCGACGACGAGCAGCTGCGCAAGGCCGCCGAGCTACTCGAACTCGGCGACCTCGCCGCCTCGGTCGACATCCCGCAGTTCCTGGCCATCGCCAGGGAGGCTGCCGAGCGCGCGACCGGGCTGCGGCCCTTTGACGTCCAGCTGCTCGGCGCGCTGCGGATGATGGCCGGTGACGTCGTCGAGATGGCCACCGGTGAGGGCAAGACGCTCTCGGGTGCCATCGCCGCCGCGGGGTATGCGCTGGCCGGGCGCAACGTGCACGTCGTCACCATCAACGACTATCTGGCCCGCCGCGACGCCGAATGGATGGGGCCGCTGATCGAGGCCATGGGCCTGACCGTCGGCTGGATCACCGAGGACTCCACCGCGCAGGAGCGCCGCGCCGCCTATGCGTGCGACGTCACCTACGCCTCGGTCAACGAGATCGGCTTCGACGTGCTGCGCGACCAGCTGGTCACCGACGTCGCCGATCTCGTGTCACCCAACCCCGACGTGGCGCTGATTGACGAGGCCGACTCGGTGCTCGTCGACGAGGCCCTCGTCCCGCTGGTGCTTGCCGGGACGACGCACCGCGAGACGCCGAAGCTGGACATCGTGCGGCTGGTCGGCGAGCTGCAGGCGGGCCAGGATTTCGACACCGACGAGGACAGCCGCAACGTCCACCTCACCGAGGCGGGCGCGCAGAAGCTGGAGAAGGCCCTCGGCGGTATCGACCTGTACTCCGAGGAGCACGTCGGCACCGTCCTGACGGAGGTCAACGTCGCCCTGCACGCACATGTGCTGCTGCAGCGCGACGTCCACTACATCGTGCGCAACGGCGCGGTGCAGCTGATCAACTCCTCCCGCGGGCGCATCGCCCAGCTGCAGCGCTGGCCGGACGGTCTGCAGGCAGCCGTGGAGGCCAAAGAGGGCATCGAGACCACCGAGACCGGCGAGGTACTCGACACCATCACGGTGCAGGCGCTGATCAACCGCTATCCGACGGTGTGCGGGATGACCGGTACCGCGCTGGCCGCCGGTGAGCAGCTGCGCCAGTTCTACAAGCTGGGCGTCTCACCGATCCCGCCGAACACCCCGAACGTTCGCGAGGATCAGCCCGACCGGGTGTACATCACCACGGCGGCCAAGATCGAGGCCGTCATCGAGCACATCATCGAGGTGCATGCCACCGGCCAGCCGATCCTGGTCGGGACCCACGACGTCGCCGAATCCGAGGAACTCTACGAGCGGCTGGTCCGCCGGGGCGTTCCGGCGGTGGTCCTCAACGCCAAGAACGACGAAGAGGAAGCCGCCGTCATCGCCGAGGCGGGCAAGCTCGGCGCGGTGACGGTCTCCACCCAGATGGCCGGCCGCGGCACCGACATCCGGCTCGGCGGGTCCGACGAGGCCGACCATGACAAGGTGGCCGACCTCGGCGGCCTGCATGTCATCGGCACCGGCAGGCACAACACCGAGCGGCTGGACAACCAGCTGCGTGGCCGTGCCGGCCGCCAGGGCGACCCGGGTTCCACCGCGTTCTTCGCCAGCTGGGAGGACGACGTCGTCACCGCTCATGTCGAGCGCGCCAAGCTGCCGCTGGACACCGATGACACCGGGCGCATCTCAAGCCCGAAGGCCGCCTCACTGCTCGACCACGCCCAGCGGGTGGCCGAAGGCCGTCTGCTCGACGTGCACGCCAACACCTGGCGCTACAACCAGCTGATCGCCCAGCAGCGCTCCATCATCGTCGAGCGGCGCAACACGATACTGAGCACGGCCGCGGCCCGCGAGGAGCTCCGCGAGCTCTCGCCGGACCGGTACGAGGCGCTCGCGGACAAGGTGTCCGAGGAGACGCTGGAGAAGATCTGCCGCGACATCATGCTGTTCCACCTCGACCGCGGCTGGGCCGACCACCTGGCCTACCTGTCCGATATCCGGGAGAGCATTCACCTGCGCGCCCTCGGACGGCAGAACCCGCTCGACGAATTCCACCGGATGGCGGTCGACGCGTTCGGGAATCTGGCCGCCGACGCGATCGAAGCCGCGCAGCAGACCTTCGAGACGGCCAACGTCCTCGAAGAAGAGCAGGGTCTGGATCTCTCCAAGCTGGCCCGGCCCACCTCGACGTGGACGTACATGGTCCACGACAATCCGCTCAACGACGACACGCTCTCGGCGCTGAGCCTGCCCGGGGTGTTCCGGTAGACATGGAGCCGCCCGGCGACCGGGTGCTGACCATCCCGAACGTGCTGTCGGTCATCCGCCTCGTCCTGGTTCCGGTCTTCCTGTACCTGCTGCTGGTGACCCACGCCTATGGCTGGGCGGTGGCGATCCTGATGTTCAGCGGGTTCTCCGACTGGGCCGACGGCAAGATCGCCCGGCTCGTCGACAACCAGTCCTCCCGGCTGGGCGCGCTCCTGGACCCGCTGGTCGACCGGATCTACATGCTCGCCGTCCCGGTGGGGCTGGGGTTGTCCGGCATCGTCCCGTGGTGGGTGGTCGGCACCCTCGTCGGCCGCGACGCCGTGCTGGCCGCCACCCTGCCGGTGGTGCGCCGGCGCGGGCTGGCCGCACTGCCGGTGACCTATATCGGCAAGGCCGCCACGTTCGCCCTGATGTCCGGATTCCCACTGGTGCTGCTGGGTCAGTGGGACGCGACGTGGAGTCGGGTGATCGGCGCGATCGGCTGGGGCTTCGTCATCTGGGGCATGGGGATGTATCTGTGGTCGGCGGTGCTCTACCTCGTTCAGGTACGCCTCGTCGTCCGCACGCTGCCGCGACTCGACACCGTCCGCGATGCCCGCACAAGCTGACCCCGCGCTCGGCGGGTACGACCCCCAGGCGGGCCTGCCCCCCAGCGAGATCGACCATGCCGCCCGCATTCCGCTGCCGTCGCTGCTGCGGTCCCTGCTCACCAACCACCTCGACCCCGGCTATGCCGCCGCGGCCGCACGCCGCAGCGACGGCGAACCCCGCACACCCGTCGCCGACCGGCTGTGGCAGGCGCTGGCCGCGGTGCTGATCGCGGTGGTGTTCGCAGCCGCGGTGGCCCAGGCCCGCTCGACGGCGCCCGGTGTCAGCGCGGCCCAGCAGGTGCTGGCCGCCAGTGTTCGCACGGCCGAAGGCAACACCGATGGGCTGACCCGGCGACGCGACGCGCTGGCCGCCCAGGCCGACGACATCCAACGCAGAGAACTCCGGGACGACGCCACCGGCCGCGAACTGCTGAGCGGTCTGGACCGGCTGAGCCTGTCCGCGGGGACCACCCCGGTGATCGGGCCCGGCCTCGACATCACGCTGAACGACCCGAATGTAGGGCGCGACCTGACCGACGTCTCTAAACAACGCGTCCCCGGCAGCCGCCAGGTCATCCTCGACCGGGACCTGCAGCTGGTGGTGAACGCATTGTGGGCCAGTGGGGCAGAAGCGATTTCGGTGGGCGGGGTGCGGATCGGGCCCAATGTGACCATCCGGCAGGCCGGCGGTGCGATCCTGGTGGACAACCATCCCATCGCCAGCCCGTACACGATCCTGGCGATTGGCCCGCCGAACACCATGCGGGACACCTTCGAACGCAGTTCGGGGCTGCAGCGGCTGCGGCTACTCGAGGCCTCCTACGGGGTGGGTGTCAGAGTCAGCAGCGGCGACGGCCTGTCGTTACCCGCGGGTCCGGTCCGGGAGATTAAATTTGCCAAGCAGATCGGGCCCTAGGAATCAGGAGCTGGCTCGGCGGGCAGGAGCGGAGCGACACGGGGAATATGAGGCAGACATGATCGGAATCGCGGCACTCGTCGTCGGCATCGTGCTGGGCCTGGTGTTCCATCCGAGCGTCCCCGAAGTCATCCAGCCCTACCTGCCGATCGCCGTCGTGGCGGCACTCGACGCCGTCTTCGGCGGACTTCGGGCGTACTTGGAGAAGATCTTCGACGCCAAGGTGTTCGTGATCTCGTTCGTGTTCAACGTCCTGGTGGCCGCGCTGATCGTCTACGTCGGTGACCAGCTCGGGGTAGGCACCCAGCTGTCCACGGCCATCATCGTGGTGCTCGGTATCCGCATCTTCGGCAACGCCGCGGCCTTGCGGCGCAGGTTGTTCGGAGCCTGAGATGACCGAGGGGCAACCGCGGCGCACCCGCTCACAGGTCGTGTTCGGAGTGCTGGGCGTGGTGCTGTGCCTGGTGCTGGGCATCGCGATCGTCACCCAGGTCCGCCAGACCGAGTCCGGCGACGGGCTGGAGACCGCCCGCCCGGCCGACCTGCTGGTGCTGCTCGACTCGCTGCAGCAGCGCGAAGCCGCGCTGAACACCGAGGTGACCGAACTTCAGCGCAACCTGGCCGCCATGCAAGCCGCGGGCAGCAGTGATCAGGCCGCGATCCAGAACGCCCAGTCCAGGCTGGCCGCCCTATCGATCCTGATCGGCACAGTCGCGGCCACCGGCCCGGGTGTGAGCATCACCATCAACGACCCGGGGCCGGGCGTGGCGCCGGAAACCATGCTCGACGTCATCAACGAACTGCGCGCCGCCGGCGCCGAGGCCATGGAGATCCGCGCCGGCCAGCAGGCGGTCCGTGTGGGGGTCGACACATGGGTGATTGGGACACCCGGCGCGCTGCAGATCGACGACCTCACGCTGAGCCCGCCGTATTCCGTTCTGGCCATTGGCGATCCGCCAACGCTGGCCGCGGCGATGAACATTCCCGGCGGCGCTGTCGACAGTGTCGAGCGGGTCGGCGGGACCATGACGGTGTCTCAGACCAGCCGTGTGGACATCACCACCTTGCGGCAACCGAAAGCGCGCCAATACGCTCAGCCCGTCAAATGAGCGTTCTCGAAGGAGCACTGTGAGCGAAATCCCAGCCGACCTGCGCTACACCCCCGAGCATGAATGGGTGCGTGTCACCGGTGACCGCGTCGTGCGGGTCGGGATCACCGACTTCGCCCAGTCCTCGCTGGGGGACGTGGTCTTCGTGCAGCTGCCCGACGTCGGCACCGCGGTCACCGCAGGTGAAGCGTTCGGCGAGGTCGAGTCCACCAAGTCGGTGTCGGACCTCTTCGCGCCGGTGACGGCGAAAGTAATTGCCGTCAACGGCGATCTGGACGCCGACCCGGCACTGGTGAACTCCGACCCCTACGGGCAGGGGTGGCTGTTGGACCTCGAGGTCGACGGCGATACCCTCGAACAGGGGTTAGCGGCGCTGCTCGATGCGGACGCCTATCGGGGCACAGTCACGGAATAATGCTTGTTAGGGTGCCTGCCAGCCACCGATCCGGCGGTGGTGGGCACATCGTCGACCACCGCGCGGTACGGTCGACGGAAGTGATGATGAAGGCGGACGGGCGCCTGGTGGAACTGCCCGCCAGGTATCGCCACGGCAGCCAGTGAGGAGCAGCGGGTGACGGACAAGGACCAGAACTCCGGGGCAGACCAGGTGTCTGAGGAAGTCACCGTGGAGACGACATCCGTCTTCCGCGCCGACTTCCTCAACGAGCTGGATGCCCCGGCGAGCTCAGGCAGCGACAGCGGGGTGTCCGGGGTGGAAGGCCTCCCGGTCGGTTCCGCACTGCTGGTCGTCAAGCGTGGCCCCAACGCGGGCTCGCGATTCCTGCTCGACCAGCCGACCACCTCGGCCGGACGGCACCCCGACTCCGACATCTTCCTCGACGACGTGACAGTCAGCCGCCGGCATGCCGAGTTCCGGTTGGACGGCAACGAATTCCAGGTCGTCGACGTCGGCAGCCTCAACGGCACCTACGTCAACCGCGAGCCGGTCGATTCGGCGACGCTGGCCAACGGCGACGAAGTCCAGATCGGCAAGTTCCGCCTGGTCTTCCTGACCGGCCCCAAGCCGGCCGACGACGAAGGCGGTCCAGGAAGCTAGTGACCGCCCCCGATACTCCCGCGCTTGCCGGGATGTCTATCGGAGCGGTCCTGGACCTGCTACGACCGGACTTCCCGGACGTGACGATCTCCAAGATCCGGTTCTTGGAAGCCGAGGGCCTCGTCACGCCACAGCGCAGCGGGTCGGGGTATCGGCGGTTCACCGCGTACGACTGTGCGAGGTTGCGGTTCATCCTGACCGCCCAGCGTGATCACTACCTGCCGCTGAAGGTCATCAAGGAACAGCTCGACGCGTCACCCGACGGCGAATTGCCGCCAGCCGGATCCCCTTACGGCGTACCGCGTTTGGTGCAGGTGTCCGAGCAGGCCGGCGCCGACGGTGCAGCCGCGGTGACACGCGCTCAGGCGCGGCTGAGCCGCGAGGACGTCCTGGCGCGCTCCGGCGGGGACGACGGTCTCTTGACCGCCCTGTGCAAAGCCGGGGTGATCACCACCGGCCCGGGCGGCTTCTTCGACGAGCATGCGGTGGTGATCGTCCAGTGCGCGCGGGCGCTCGGCGACTACGGTGTGGAGCCGCGCCACCTGCGTGCGTTCCGCTCTGCCGCCGACCGCCAGTCGGATCTGATCGCCCAGATCGCCGGCCCGGTGGGCAAGGCGGGCAAGACCGGGGCGCGCGACCGTGCCGACGACCTCGCCCGCGAGGTGGCGGCCCTGGCGATCACACTGCACACCTCGCTGATCAAGTCAGCTGTACGCGACGTTCTGGATCGCTGAGGATTAGACTCGCAACCGACGGCACAACCAGCTCGGAGGTCAGACACAAATGGGTGAGGTTCGTGTGGTCGGGATTCGCGTTGAGCAGCCCCAGAACCAGCCGGTTCTGCTGCTCCGCGAATCCAACGGTGACCGTTACCTGCCCATCTGGATCGGCCAGTCGGAGGCCACCGCCATCGCTCTGGAACAGCAGGGGGTCGAGCCGGCCCGGCCGCTCACCCACGACCTGATCCGAGATCTCATTGCCGCCCTTGGACATTCGCTCAAGGAGGTGCGGATCGTGGATCTTCAGGAGGGCACGTTCTACGCCGACCTGATCTTCGACCGCGATATCAAGGTCTCGGCGCGCCCGTCGGACTCGGTGGCGATCGCGCTGCGGATGGGCGTGCCGATCTACGTCGAGGAGTCGGTCCTCGCCGAAGCGGGCCTGCTGATTCCCGACGAGGGCGACGAGGAGTCCACCGGAGCCGTGCGCGAAGACGAGGTCGAGAAGTTCAAGGAGTTTCTCGACAGCGTCTCCCCGGATGATTTCAAGGCGACCTGAGCGGGTAGACGGGCTGCCGGTCAAGATCACGGATGCGTCTCATCTAGGTCTGCACGGGTTCGACACGCGCGCCGGATGCCGGGGAGCATGCCCGGCGGCGGCCATACTTTGATGACGACGACGAGCACGACCGCCCGTCGACAAGCGTATGCTCGTACCACTCGGACGCAGGGCTTACGCGGTGCGGAATGGTCAGCGGGCCATGGTTCGAACGGCGAGAGGAACATCGTGGACGAGCAGCCACGTCAGGGACAGCTGGATCTTGCTGGCGCGGGCCTTTCCGACTCCGCGGGCCGCTTCGAGGACGACAGCGCGCTGCGTCCGGTGAGCGAGCCGGTGCAGGCCGGATTGTTCCCCGACAACTCGGTGCCCGACGAACTCGTGGGCTACCGCGGGCCGAGCGCCTGCCAGATCGCCGGTATCACCTACCGCCAGCTCGACTACTGGGCCCGCACCTCACTGGTGGTCCCGTCGATTCGTGGCGCGGCAGGCTCCGGCAGCCAGCGGCTGTACTCGTTCAAGGACATTCTGGTCCTCAAGATCGTCAAGCGTCTGCTCGATACCGGCATCTCGCTGCACAACATCCGGGTGGCCGTCGACCATCTGCGGCAGCGCGGTGTGCAGGATCTGGCCAACATCACCCTGTTCTCCGACGGCACCACGGTGTACGAGTGCACCTCGGCCGAAGAGGTGGTCGACCTGTTGCAGGGCGGCCAGGGCGTGTTCGGCATCGCCGTCAGCGGTGCGATGCGTGAGCTTTCCGGCGCGATCGCGGACTTCCCCGGCGAGCGTGCCGACGGCGGCGAGTCGATCGCCTCGCCCGAAGATGAGCTCGCCTCGCGGCGCAAGAGCCGCGACCGCAAGATCGGCTGACGCCGACACCTGCCCGTTGGTACGCCCGCGGTCCTGCGCACGGCTAGAATCGAGCCTGCATCGCCCTTGTGCGGGAGAGTTTCGTGGCCGCCAGTCACGGACGCCGAAGGAGCAATACCTCTCCGTCAACCTCTCAGGCACCCGGACCGCTCATGGCCACGATGCCTCTGGAAAGTGGTGACTTCTGGTCACCCGCCCATGGGGAAAGGCGCCTGATCAGGGCGCCGAATCTCTCAGGCACCCGGCACGGGTCGACGACAGAGGGAGAGGACGCCGCTGACGGCTGCGTCCGCCCGAGTCAGGAGTGCCCCACGTGTCCGACCACACCCAGCCCACTTTCGCCGACCGCCACATCGGACCGGATTCCGACGAGGTGGCCACCATGCTCGAGGTCATCGGCGTGGCATCCCTCGACGAACTCGCCGCCAAGGCGCTGCCCGCCAACATCCTCGACGCGCTCGGGTCCGACGGCACCGCCCCGGGCCTGGACCGGCTGCCCCCGGCGGCCGGTGAACACGAGGCGCTGGCCGAGCTGCGGGCGATGGCCGACACCAACACCATCGCCGTGTCGATGATCGGTCAGGGCTACTACGACACGCTGACCCCGCCGGTGCTGCTGCGCAACATCCTGGAGAACCCGGCCTGGTACACCGCCTACACGCCGTATCAGCCCGAGATCAGCCAGGGCCGGCTGGAGGCGTTGCTGAACTTCCAGACCATGATCGCCGACCTGACCGGGCTGGAGGTCGCCAACGCCTCGATGCTCGATGAGGGCACCGCGGCCGCCGAGGCGATGACGTTGATGCACCGCGCGTCGCGGGGATCGTCGAACCGGCTGGCCGTCGACGCCGACCTGTTCACACAGACCGCCGCCATCCTGGCCACGCGCGCCGAGCCGCTGGGCATCGAGATCGTGACCGCGGATCTGCGGGGCGGTCTGCCCGAAGGGGAGTTCTTCGGCGTCCTCGCCCAGCTGCCCGGCGCCAGTGGCCGGGTGACGGACTGGTCCAAGCTCGTCGAGCAGGCGCACGAACGGGGTGCACTGATCGCGTTGGGTGCCGACCTGCTGGCGCTGACGCTGATCGCCCCGCCCGGTGAAATCGGCGCCGACATCGCGTTCGGCAGCGCCCAACGATTCGGTGTGCCAATGGGATTCGGCGGCCCGCACGCCGGCTATCTGGCCGTCCACGGCAAGCATGCCCGTCAGTTGCCGGGCCGGCTGGTCGGTGTGTCGGTGGACGCCGACGGGTCGCCTGCCTATCGGCTCTCGCTGCAGACCCGCGAACAGCACATCCGCCGCGACAAGGCCACCTCCAACATCTGTACCGCCCAGGTGCTGCTGGCGATCATGGCCGCGATGTACGCCAGCTACCACGGTGCGGCCGGGCTGACCGGGATCGCCCGCCGGGTACACGGCCACGCCCGCTCGCTGGCGGCAGGCCTGAGCGCGGCCGGTGTCGAGGTCGTCTACGACACGTTCTTCGACACCGTGCTGGTGCAGGTGCCCAACCGTGCTGCCGCCGTGCAGGCCGAGGCCAAGGGCCGTGGCATCAACATCTGGCGGGTGGACGCCGACCACGTGTCGGTCAGCTGCGACGAGGCGGCCACGGCCGAGCAGATCGCGCTGGTGCTCGAAGCATTCGGAGCAGGCCTGGCCGGCGATTACTCGGGTCCGCAGATCGATTCGCGGACAAGCGAATTCCTGACTCATCCGGCGTTCACCAAATACCGCACCGAGACCGAGATGATGCGGTACCTGCGCAGCCTGGCCGACAAGGACATCGCCCTGGACCGCAGCATGATTCCGCTGGGCTCGTGCACCATGAAGCTCAACGCCGCCGCGGAGATGGAGTCCATCACCTGGCCGGAGTTCGGCCGCCAGCACCCGTTCGCACCCGCCGGTGACACCCCGGGCCTGCGCAAGCTGATCGCCGACCTGGAGAGCTGGCTGACCGGCGTCACCGGATACGACGCAATCTCGTTGCAGCCCAATGCCGGATCGCAGGGCGAGTACGCGGGCCTGCTGGCCATCCGCGACTACCACGTCGGGAATGGGGATTCCCACCGCGACGTGTGCCTGATCCCGTCGAGTGCGCACGGCACCAACGCGGCGTCGGCGGCGATGGTGGGAATGCGGGTTGTCGTGGTGGCCTGCCGCGACAACGGCGACGTCGACACCGACGATCTGCGGGCCAAGATCGCCGAGCACGCCGACAAGCTGGCGGCGCTGATGATCACCTACCCGTCCACCCACGGTGTCTACGAACACGAGATCGCCGACATCTGCGCCGCGGTGCACGATGCCGGCGGGCAGGTCTACGTCGACGGTGCGAACCTCAACGCGCTGGTGGGCTTGGCGCGTCCGGGCAAGTTCGGCGGCGACGTGAGCCATCTGAACCTGCACAAGACGTTCTGCATTCCGCACGGCGGCGGCGGACCGGGCGTCGGCCCGGTGGCGGTGCGCGCGCACCTGGCCCAGTATCTGCCCGGCCACCCGCTGGCCGAGGAACTGCCGCACGGCCACGTCGTGTCGGCCGCACCGTACGGCTCGGCCTCGATCCTGCCGATCACCTGGGCCTACATTCGGATGATGGGCGGTGTCGGCCTGCGCGCGGCGTCACTGACGGCGATCGCATCGGCCAACTACATCGCCCGCCGGCTCGACGAGTACTACCCGGTGCTCTACACCGGCGAGAACGGCATGGTGGCGCACGAGTGCATCCTCGATCTGCGCGGCATCACCAAGGCCACCGGGGTGACCGTCGACGATGTGGCAAAGCGGCTGGCGGACTTCGGCTTCCACGCGCCGACGATGAGTTTCCCGGTGGCCGGCACGCTGATGGTGGAGCCGACCGAGAGCGAGAGCCTGGCCGAGGTCGACGCGTTCTGTGAGGCGATGATCGCCATTCGCGCCGAGATCGACAAGGTGGGTTCGGGGGAGTGGCCGGCGGAGGACAACCCGCTGCACAATGCGCCGCACACCGCCGCATGCCTGCTCGTCGACGAGTGGACCCATCCGTACACCCGCGAGCAGGCGGCCTACCCGCTGGGCAAGGCCTACCGGCCCAAGGTGTGGCCGCCGGTGCGCCGGATCGACGGCGCCTACGGCGACCGCAACCTGGTGTGCTCCTGCCCGCCGGTGGAGGCCTTCGCCTGATAACGTCCTGACCGTGCTGCCTGCCAGTGTTCGCCAGTGGCAAGACGGGGGCCGGCTCGTCTCGACGAGCGCCGGCTCTGTCTTCGTCCGCTCGTCAACCGTCTCAGCTGCCGAGGGAAGCCCCACTCTGCTTCTGCTGCATGGCTTTCCATCCAGCTCGTACGACTTCCGCGGGGTAGTGGACCGGCTCGGCGACCAGCCCTGGCTGACCCTGGACTTCCTCGGGTTCGGGCTGTCGGACAAGCCGCGCCCGCACCGCTACAGCCTGCTGGAGCAGGCTGACGTCGTCTGCGAGGTGGTGGGTGACGCCGGCGTCGGTCCGGTGGTGCTGCTGGCCCATGACATGGGCACCTCGGTGGCTACCGAACTGCTCGCCCGCGACCTGTCCGGTGCGTTGCCGTTCGACTTGCAGCGGGCGGTGCTCACCAACGGCAGCGTGATCCTCGAGCGGGCCAGCCTGCGCCCGAGCCAGAAGATCCTGCGCGGCCCGCTGGGTCCGCTGTTCGCCCGGCTGACCAATGAACGCGGCTTCATGCGGGGCTTCGCCCGTCTGTTCAGTGCGGCGCACCCGTTGTCTGCCGAGGAGGCGCAGGCGCAGTGGGCGCTGCTGGCCTGCGAGGACGGGCAACGCATCCTGCACCTGCTGTGCGCCTATCTCG
Organism: Mycobacterium sp. NBC_00419; assembly: GCF_036023875.1. Lineage (NCBI taxonomy): Bacteria > Bacillati > Actinomycetota > Actinomycetes > Mycobacteriales > Mycobacteriaceae > Mycobacterium > Mycobacterium sp. NBC_00419. Next base: position 220,523 of record NZ_CP107931.1, on the reverse strand, counting down.
ATGAGCGGGTCCGCTTCGCGCCCCGCTGGCATGGCGCGGTTCGGGACTGGCCCAAGCCGCTGAGCTTCCTGTGGGCCACCGGCGATCCGGTGGCCACCACCGAGGTACTGGCCGGGTTGACCGAACTGCGACCGGCCGCCGAGGTGATCGAACTGCCCGGCATCGGCCACTACCCGCAGCTGGAAGTTCCCGACGAGTTCACCGCCGGCGCGCGCCGGCTGCTGGCCCTGAATTAGGACAGTTGCTGGCTGACGGCCGCGATCAGGTCGGGCGAGTCCGACGTCGCGACGTTCTGGTACGAGCCGCCGGAGATCTGGGCGACCGCCTCCCACGTCGAGCGATCCGAGTCGTCGCCGATATCGATGACGTTGATGGCAACCGGCCGAGCCGGGTCGGTGGCCGACTTGACGTAGTCCTGCAGGCCCGGACCGTCCAGCGACTGGTCGCTGTGCGGACCCTGGGTGATCACCAGAACCGAATTCGTCTGGCCCTGGCGGAAATTCGTCACCGCATCGCCGTACACCAGCCGCAGCGTGGTGAAGGACACCGCGCCACCACCCGACGGCGACAGCCCATTGAGGGTATCGGTCAGCACCGCCGAACGGGCCCGTCCGTCAAGCTGATCCGACAGCGGGCCGATGCTCACCGACGAGCGGCCCTCCACACCGTTGAACGTCCACAGGCCCACCGCCGCGTTGGGCGGAAGCGCACCGATGCGGCCGTCCAGTGCGGCCACCACGTTGGCCAACCGGGACTTGCCGCCCTCGTCGCCGGCCATCGCCTGGTCGAGCATGATCGTGGTGGCCGATCCGGTCGCCGGTGCCGACAGCGCCGCGGCCAGCGTGGCCCGCACCGAGTCGTCGCCGACTGCCAGCGGCGCCCCGAGCTGACCGAAGTCGACGACGTCGTTGCCCTGCGGGGTCGTGCCTTCGGCACGGAAGCCGGCCTTGGCCAGTTCGGCGAGCTGTTCGGGTTTGCGCATGAAGCGGGCGAACTCGCTGGCCGCGCTCACCTGTTCTTCGGACAGCCACGTTCCGGCCAGCAGCACGGTCGGGTAGTCGGCCAGCGCGACCGGACCCGGCGGCAGGAAACCGGCGATGTTGTCCTTGGCTGCGGCGATCGACGACGACCGCGCGAACAGTTGCTGTTCGGTGGTGGCCACCGCGTGCACCGGTGCGGCCGCGGCGTCGCCGGACGCCAGCAATGCCTTCCAGGCCTCGTCGGCGGTGTTGTCGGACAGTTTGGGCGCTCCGCCGATCAAGGTGTTGACCGAGCCGAGCCCGGCGGTCGCCGGCCCCCCGGGGGGAGCGGCCGCCGCGGCGACGGCCTCGGCGACCAGATAGGTCGCGTCGTTGTCCCCGGCGGTCGGCAGTGCCAGCCGCAGCGATCCCCACCCGGGCAGATCGAGTGATTCCAGCGAGGTCGGGTTGCTCTGCAATCCCGGCAGCGCACCCCAACCCTGTTGATCCAAGGCGGTTTTCAGCGCCGGCCGCACGGCCAGCATCACCGGTGAGGTGACCAGGGAGCGGGCGTCGCTCACCGACTCCTTGCCGGCGGTGGCCTGCAACCGCGCCGCCGACACCGAACTCGCCGGAATCCACAACGCGGGACGCTCACCGAGATCGGCAGGCCACTGACTGACGAAGCCGTTGACCACTGCATCGGAATCCGCCTTGGTGACAACGACTTTGATGCAGCGATCACCCACCGGTGTCGCGCTGGCGTTGTAGCTCTCGGCGAACTTGGTGACGTTGTCGGCGATCGACGGGTCGGCAACGACCGCGACGTTGGACGTTCCGGCCAGGCACTGCTGGGCTGCCTCGGTGGACCGATGGGACAGCACACCGCCGAAGAACCGCCATCCGATGACCGCTGCGACCACCACCACCACGGTGACCAGCGCCGCGATGACGCCGAGACTGACACCCCGGCGGCCGGCTTCACTGCGGTGACCGCCCTCCCAGCCGCCTCGCCGGCGACCGCCGTCGGACGGGGGCACAGGTGGCGGCTCGGCGCCGTAGGACGACGGGGCCGGAGCGTCGTAGTCGTCGCGGTACCCGGGCTCGTCGTCGTAGCCGGCGTCGGCCTCGTCGTGTGCCCGGTTGTCGGGTTCGTCGCCGCCGCTGACGTAGTCGGACAGATCGCGCCCCGACGGCCGGGAGAACCGGCTGGTGGGTGAGTCTGCCGAGTCGGCGGGCTCAGTCGGTTCGCCGAAGGATTCTCCGGGACCGGGTTTGCTGTGCCTGCCCATGGCGGTGAGTGATCCTCTTTCGTCGAACGGTTCGCGGGGTGTGTGCCGCCAGATCCCGCACGAGTCTAGCGATCAACAGTTCACCACCGGACGATGGTGACCCGGCCTGGTCAGCCCCCGAGGCTGGCCTTGAACTCGCGCCGGCGCCGATGCAGGATCGGCTCGGTGTAGCCGCTGGGCTGAGCTGCACCCGCCAGGATCAGCTCCTGGGCGGCCTGGAAGGCGATACTTCCCTCCGGGTCGGGCGCCATCGGGCGGAATTCGGGGTCGGAGGCGTTCTGCTCGTCGACCACCGCCGCCATCCGGCGCAGGCTCGCCTTCACGTCGTCTTCGGTGATGACGCCATGCCGCAGCCAGTTCGCCAGCAGCTGACTGGAGATCCGCAGCGTGGCGCGGTCCTCCATCAGCGCGACGTCGTGGATGTCGGGCACCTTCGAGCAGCCCACGCCGGCGTCGATCCAGCGCACCACGTAGCCCAGGATGGACTGGCAGTTGTTGTCGACCTCTTCGTGGATCTCCTCCGGCGACCAGGCCAGCTCGGCGGCCAGCGGGAGGGTCAGCAGCTGATCCCTGGTGGTCCGGGGCTTGCCGGCCAGCTCCTTGTGCACCGCGTAGACGTCGACGAGGTGGTAGTGCATGGCGTGCAGGGTGGCCGCGGTGGGCGACGGCACCCAGGCGGTCGTGGCGCCGGCGCGCGGCTGGCCGATCTTCTGCTCGACCATGGCGGCCATCAGGTCGGTCATGGCCCACATGCCCTTGCCGATCTGGGCCTTGCCGGAGAACCCGGTGGCCAGACCGACGTCGACGTTCTGGTCTTCGTAGGCCAGGATCCACGGCTGGGTCTTCATCGCGCCCTTGCGGATCATCGGGCCGGCTTCCATCGAGGTGTGGATCTCGTCGCCGGTGCGGTCCAGGAAGCCGGTGTTGATGAACGCCACCCGGTCCGCGGCGGCCTTGACGCAGGCCTTGAGGTTCGCCGAGGTACGGCGCTCCTCGTCCATGATGCCGACCTTGATGGTGTTTTGCGGCAGGCCCAGAACATCTTCGACGCGGCTGAACAGCTCGCAGGTGAAGGCGACCTCGTCGGGACCGTGCATCTTGGGCTTGACGATGTAGATCGACCCGGTGCGGCTGTTCTGCCCGCTGAGCCCGTGCGTGGCGATCAGCGTGGTGAACAGGGCGTCCTGGATGCCCTCGAAGACCTCATTGCCGTCGGCGTCGGTGATGGCGTCATTGGTCATCAGGTGCCCGACGTTGCGGACGAACAGCAGGCTGCGCCCCGGCAGCGAGAACTCGGAGCCTTCCGGAGCCGATCCGTCGGCGACATAAGGCCGAGCCGCGGTGTAGGTGCGATCACCGTTGAGCACCCGGGTGAAGGTCTTGCCGCCCTTGCTGACTTCTTCGGCGAGGTCACCCTTGTTCAGGCCGAGCCAGTTGCGGTAGCCGAGCACCTTGTCCTCGGCGTCGACCGCGGCCACGGAGTCTTCGAAATCCATGATCGTGGTGATCGCGGACTCGAGCACGACGTCGGAGATGCCGGCCTTGTCGGTCGACCCGACCGGGGACTCGGGGTTGACGAGGATCTCGAGATGCAGGCCGTTGTTGACCAGCAGCACCGACCAGTCGGGGGAGCCGAGCGTGCCGGTGTAGCCCAGGAACTGCTCCGGGCTGGCCAGGCCGGTGACCTGATCGCCCTGCGCGATCTCGAGGACGCCTTCGACGACGGACAGGCCGGTGGCGTCGTTCCACGATCCACTGGCCAGCGGCACGGCCTTGTCGAGAAAGTTCCGGGCGTAGGCGATCACCTTGTCGCCGCGGATCTTGTTGTAGCCGCTGCCGGGCTCGGCGCCACCCTCGGAGCTGATGACGTCGGTGCCGTAGAGCGCGTCGTAGAGCGATCCCCAGCGGGCGTTGGCGGCGTTGAGCGCGAAGCGCGCGTTGAGGATCGGGACCACCAGCTGCGGACCCGCGGTGGTGGTGATCTCGTCGTCGACGTTCGACGTGGTGATGGAGAAGTCGTCGGGCTCGGGCAGCAGGTAGCCGATGTCGGAGAGGAACTGTTGGTACTCGCCGGCGTCGATACCGCCGATGATGCGCTGCCGGTGCCACTTGTCGATCTGGGCCTGCAGGTCATCGCGGCGGGCGAGGAGGTCCTGGTTCTTCGGCGTCAGGTCGGTGACGACCTTGTCGACGCCCGCCCAGAAGCTGTCGGCGTCGATCTCGGTGCCGGGCAGCGCCTCGTTGGTGATGAAGTCGTACAGCACCTGCGCCACACGCAGGTTGCCGACGGACACCCGTTCTGTCATCAGACCTCCCTCACGACAATCCATTCAGCTTACCCGCCGGTAACGTGCTCTCCTGCGCCGCGGCAGCCTCCAACAGCTGCTCACAGCGCGACAGCAGAGCTGCCCGCAGCGGTGCGGCGCGCTGGGCGACAACGCTCTGGCACCGTACGTATTCCGCCCGCCCGGCCGGGTCCTCGACGGCGATCGGCTCGAAACCGAAGTCCGCCAGGTCATACGGACTGGCGCGCATGTCGAGCTCCCGGGCTTCGGCGGCCAGCCGCAGACACTCCAGCAGCAGACCGGAATCGGCCAGTGGCCCGAGTTTGTAGCTCCACTTGTAGAGGTCCATGTTGGCGTGCAGGCAGCCCGGCTGCTCCCAGTCGCTCTGCGCGGCCCTGGTCGGGGTCACCTGATTGCGCGGTACCGCCGCCGGGGTGAAGAAGCGAAACGCGTCGAAGTGGCTGCAGCGCAACGGCATCGACTCGACCACGGCGTCGGTACCCGCCCTGCCCAGCCGCAGCGGCACCGCGCCGTGCCGGACGTCGTCTGTCCGGTAGACCATGGCCCATTCGTGCATGCCGAAGCAGGTGTACTGCGGTGCCCGATCAGCGGTGGCGCGCAGCAGTCCGGCGATGAAGCCGACGGTGTCCAGCCGCGCCCGCAGGTAATCGGCGCCCACGGTCACCCCGGCCGGCGTCGACACGTAGCCCGCCTTGTCGAGGTACCGGCCGGCTGGGGAGCCGGCCAGCGCGGTCCCGTAGCCGGGGTGCCACTGCCGCAGCTGGCGTGGACGCAGGCTGTAGTAGGTGAACAGGAAATCCCAGACTGGGTGAGCTTCACCACGTTGGGCGCGGCGCCGGTGCTCGGCGGTCAGCGACTCGACGGCGGCCCGGTGTTCTGCCGCCTTCGGCAGCCACTCGTCTTCGTCGAGGACGACCTCACGCACGATGGGTTCCGTCGCGCACGGTGCCGACGAGATCCTCCACGAGGTCCTCCAGCGCCGCCATCGCGCACACCCGTCCGTCCGGACCGATCACCACGGCCAGGTGGCTGTTGTCACGTCTGAGCTTGGCCAACGCGTCGGGCAGGGGCATATCCGCCGGCAACTGCGGCAGCGGGCGCACCACGGACGCGTCGAGCACGGTGTTCGGGTCGTCGATCGCCGACAGCACATCCTTGATGTGCAGGTAGCCGATCAGGCTGCCGTCCACGCCGACCACCGGGAAGCGTGAGTACCCGGTGTCGGTCAGCGCCTCGGTGACGGCAGCCACCGTCGGACCCTGGCCCGCCGCGGCCACCGGTACCCCCCGGATCTGTCCCAGCGGCACCGCGATGTCGTTGACGACCCGGTTGCGGATCTGCAGGGCCCGGGTCAGCCGCAGGTGCTCCTCGGGATCGAGCAGCCCGACGGAACTGGACTCGGCGATCATCTCGGCGAGTTCCACGGAGGAGACCGTGACGTCGAGTTCGTCCTTGGCCTCGACGCCGAACAGGTGCAGCGTGGCGTTGGCCGCCCAGTTGTAGAACGCGATGAACGGCCGGGCGATCCGCACGTAGGCCAGGTAGAACGGCACCACCAGCATGGCGGTGCGCTCCGGTCCGGCGATCGCGATGTTCTTGGGCACCATCTCACCGAGCAGCACGTGCAGCGTCACCACGATGGCCAGGGCCACCAGGAACGACACCGTGTGCAGGACGGCGTCGGGCACCCCGAACAGGTCGAACGGTGTCTCCAGCAGGTGCGCCACGGCGGGCTCACCGACCCGGCCGAGCAGGATCGAGCACACCGTGATGCCCAGTTGCGCTCCGGCGAGCATCAGGGACAGCTGCTCACCGGCCCGCAGCACCGTCACCGCGCGCTTCTTGCCCTGTTCGGCGAGCGATTCCAGGCGGTCGCGCCGAGCCGAGATCAGAGCGAACTCCGAACCCACGAAGAAGGCGTTGGCCGCCAGCAGTGCCACGGTCAGCAGCACGCCGAAGATGTCACTGCCCATCAGCTGTCCTCCTGCTCCGCGTCGTGACCGCGGCCCAGTTCGATCAGCGCCAGCTGGTCGATGCGCCGGCCGTCCATCGCGACCACGGTGGCCCGCCAGTGCACCGGGTCGTCGTAGGGACCGTCGGGGTCGAAGGCGGACAGGTCGACGGACTCGCCGAGTTCGGGTATGTGCCCGAGCTTTTCGAGCACCAGACCGCCGATCGTCTCGTACTCGCCCTCGGGCGCACGGAATCCGGTGGCCTCGTCGACCTCGTCGATGCGCAGCAGGCCGGATACCTGCCAGCCCAGCGGGGTCTTTTGCACGTCGGGCGTGGCGTCGTCGTGCTCGTCCCGGACGTCGCCGACGATCTCCTCGATCAGGTCCTCGACCGTCACCATTCCCGCGGTGCCGCCGTATTCGTCGACCACCAACGCGGTCTGCAGGCCGTTGGCGCGCACCTGGCTCATCAGGGCATCGCCGTCGAGGGTGGACGGCACGGTCGGCACCGGGACGGCGAGCGCCTTGAGAAGGGTGGTGCCCCGCTGGTCGGCCGGGACCCCGAACACCTGCTTGACGTGCACGATGCCGATGGTCTCGTCGAGGTCGCCGTCGACGACGGGGAAGCGGGAGAACCCGGTGTCGGCGGCGGCCGCCACCAGGTCGGCGATGGTGTCGTCGGCCTGCAACACCTCGATCTCGGTGCGCGGCGTCATGAACTCCTCAGCGATGCGCGAACCGAACTGCAGCGACCGGTTGACCAGGGCGGCGGTGGCCTCGTCCAGCGCGCCGCGTTCGGCCGAGTTGCGCACCAAGGAGCCGAGTTCCTCCGGCGAGCGCGCCGAGCGCAGTTCCTCGGCCGGTTCGATGCCGAGCCGTCGCACGATCCAGTTGGCTGTGCCGTTGGTCGCCTTGATCACCGGGGTCATCAAGGTGGAGAACAACAGCTGGAAGCCCGCGGTGGCCCTGGCCGTCGGCAATGGGTGTGCCACCGCCAGGTTCTTGGGCACCAGCTCGCCGAACACCATCGACACCGAGGTGGCGATCAGGATCGCCAGCACCAGCGAGATGCCCGAACGCACACCGGCCGGGATGCCCACGGCCTGCAGGACGGGGTCGATGAGCCGGGCCAGGACGGGTTCGGCCAGATAACCGGTGACCAGCGTGGTGATCGAAATACCGACCTGTGCGCCCGAGAGCTGGAACGACAACGTCCGGTGGGCCCGCTGGACCATCTTGTCGCGCCGGCCCCCGGTCCGGGCGTTGGAGTCGACGGTGCTGCGCTCGAGCGCGGTCAAGGAGAACTCCGCGGCGACGAACATCGCGGTGCCCGCGGTCAGAACAACGATCGCCAACAGGCTCAACAGGGTGTAGACCACGCTCATTTGGTCATCACCGACTGGCCGCCGGGCCGTACGCCCGGCTGACTAGGGGAGGGTTCGGCCTCGGCCTCGTCCGGTGCCTGCTCGGCCCGGGCAGCCCGCTCAGCGGGGGCCTCGACGGGTGCCTGCGGCACTGACGATCCCTTTCCTCGTTGGGTGTGACACGTTGGGTGTGAAACAGAGCCCTATGTTAGCGGCTGCGGCGCACCGGACGGTCTCACCAGCCGGTGGGCAGCGGGTGTCCCTCGGCGAACCCGGCCGCCGACTGGACTCCCAGGACCACCCGTTCGTGCAGTTCGGCGATGGTGGAGGCACCGACGTAGGTGCAGGTGCTGCGCACCCCGGAGGTGATGTGGTCCAGCAGATCCTCCACGCCGCCGCGGTCGGGATCCAGTTCCATCCGGGAGGTAGAGATGCCTTCCTCGAACAGGGCCTTGCGGGCCCGGTCGAACGCGCTGTCGGCACTGGTGCGCGCGGCGACCGCCCGCTTGGAGGCCATTCCGTAGCTCTCCTTGTAGGGACGGTTGTCGCGGTCGTACATCAGGTCGCCGGGGGACTCGTAGGTGCCGGCGAACCACGAGCCGATCATCACGTTGGAGGCTCCGGCGGCCAGTGCCAGTGCGACGTCGCGCGGATGACGCACGCCACCATCAGCCCAGACGTGGCCGCCGAGTTCCCTTGCCGCCGTTGAACATTCGACCACAGCCGAGAATTGCGGCCGTCCGACACCGGTCATCATCCGGGTGGTGCACATGGCGCCGGGGCCGACTCCGACCTTGACGATGGAGGCGCCGGCGGTGATCAGGTCGCGGGCGCCCTCGGCGGAGACGACGTTGCCTGCGGCCAGGGGGATGCCGAGGTCCAGGGCAGACACCGCCTTGATGGCGTCGAGCATCTTGATCTGGTGGCCGTGGGCGGTGTCGACGACGAGCACGTCGACTCCCGCCTCGGCCAGCGCCTTGGCCTTGGCCGCCACGTCGCCGTTGATGCCCACCGCCGCGGCGATGCGCAACCGGCCCGAGGCGTCGACGGCGGGGGTGTAGATCCCGGCCCGGACGGCGCCGATGCGCGACAGCACTCCGGCCAGCGTTCCGTCGGCCTCGGTAAGCACGGCCACGTCGACCGGGGCGTGCTCGAGCAGGGCGAACACGGCCTTGGGGTCGGTGTGCACCGGGGCGGTGACGAAATCGGTGATCGCCACGTCGCGTACCCGGGCGAAGCGGTCCACGCCGGCGGTGCCGGCCTCGGTGACCAGCCCGATCGGGCGGCCGTCGGCGACCACGACCGCCGCCCCGTGCGCACGCTTGTGGATCAGGGCGACGGCGTCGGACACCGAATCCTCGGGTCCGAGGGTGACCGGGGTGTCGGCGATCAGATCGCGGCTCTTGACGAAGTCGACGGTCTGCTCGACGGCCTCGATCGGCAGGTCCTGTGGCAGCACCACGATGCCGCCGCGGCGGGCCACCGTCTCGGCCATGCGCCGCCCGGCCACCGCGTTCATGTTCGCCACCACCACCGGGATGGTGGTTCCGGTGCCGTCGGCGGTGGACAGGTCCACGTCGAACCGGGAGGTGACGTCCGAGGAGTTGGGGACGATGAAGACGTCGTCGTAGGTCAGGTCGTACGGAGGCCGGTGGCCGTCGAGGAATCGCACGACCTCAGCCTAATTAGCCTAGGCCTGGATTTCGCTGCGGTCCCCGCTCCAGAGGGTGTGGAAGCGGGCCGCCGGGTCGGCGTCGGTGCGCCCGTAGGTGTGCGCGCCGAAGAAGTCGCGCAGCCCCTGGGTGAGCGCCGCGGGCAGCCGCTCGGTGCGCAGCGCGTCGTAGTACGACAGCGCCGAGGCGAAGCCGGGGATCGGGATACCCAACTCGGTGGCGGTGACCACGACGCGGCGCCAGCTGTCGATCGCCGACTCGACCGCGCTGCGGAAGTACGGTGCGGCGATCAGCGTCGGCAGGTCGGGGTTCTCGTCGAACGCGTCCTTGATCCGATTGAGGAACTTGGCCCGGATGATGCAGCCGCCGCGCCAGATGGTGGCCAGGTCGCCCGGGGTGATGTCCCAGTTGTATTCGGCCGAGCCGGCCTGGATCTGGTTGAAGCCCTGCGCGTAGGCGACGATCTTCGAGGCATACAGCGCCCGCTGCACGTCCTCGGTGAATTGTGCTGCGTCGGTGGGCTGTTCGCCCAGTTGACCGGATGCCAGACCGGTGGTGGCCCGACGCTGGGGAACCGAACCGGACAGGGCGCGGGCGAACACCGCCTCGGCGATCCCGGTGACGGGCACGCCCAGGTCGAGCGCGGACTTGACCGTCCAGCGGCCGGTGCCCTTCTGTTCGGCCTCGTCGACGATCACGTCGACGAGTGGCTTCCCGGTCTTGGCGTCGATCTGGCGCAGCACCTCGGCGGTGATCTCGATGAGGTAGCTGTCCAGGTCGCCGGAGTTCCAGTCGGCGAAGATATCCGCGATCTGCGGGGCGGCCAGGCCCAGTCCGTCGCGCAGCAACTGGTAGGCCTCGCCGATCAGCTGCATGTCGGAGTACTCGATGCCGTTGTGCACCATCTTGACGAAGTGGCCGGCGCCGTCGGGGCCGATATGGGTGCAGCACGGCACACCGTCGACGTGGGCGGAGATCTCCTCGAGCAGCGGGCCCAGCGAGACGTAGGACTCGGCGGGACCACCGGGCATGATCGAGGGCCCGTTGAGCGCGCCTTCCTCGCCGCCGGAGATGCCGGCGCCCACGAAGTGCAGCCCGCGCTCCCGGATGGCCTTCTCGCGGCGGATGGTGTCGGTGTAGAGCGCGTTGCCGCCGTCGATGATGATGTCGCCGGGCTCCATGGCGTCGGCCAGTTCGTTGATGACGGCGTCGGTGGGGTCACCGGCCTTGACCATGATGATCACCCGGCGCGGCTTCTCCAGGGCGGCCAGGAACTCCTCGATGGTCTCGCTGCGCACGAAATCGCCGTCCGACCCGTGTTGATCGAGCAGCGCGTCGGTCTTGGCCACCGACCGGTTGTGCAGCGCGACGGTGTAGCCGTGGCGGGCGAAGTTGCGGGCCAGGTTGGAACCCATCACCGCCAGGCCCGTGACGCCGATCTGTGCGGTGCCGTTCGTGCTGTTTTGCGACGAGCTCATCTAACGCCTTTCACTAGGTGTTGCGGCAGAGCGGCTTTCGCCCGTTTAGGTCGAGAACAATCGGTGCAGCTCGGTCAGCCAGGGCACGGCGACCGCGACGGTGGGAACCACGAGCACTGCCGCGGCGGCGACGTAGGCGCCCAGCGAGAGCCACACGCTGTTGGGCCGGCCGCACAGCCGCCGCACCCGGATCACGGTGGTGGGACCACCGGCAGCCAGTGCGCCGGACGGGGTGCGGCCCGAGGCGCAGGCGACCAGGGCACGGGCCAGGGGAGCGGGCCCGGCGCTGCGCACCGCGGCATCGTCGGCGAGCAGTTCGACCAGCAGTTGGACGGCACTGAGCGCGCTGCCGCTCCGCACGAAGCGCGGGAAGGCGGTGTGGACCGCGACGAAGGCTTCCAGCACCAGGTCATGACGTGCCCGAAGGTGTGCCCGTTCGTGGCTCAGGATGGCGACCAGTTCCTGGTCGGACAGTGCCGACAGGGTGCCCTCGCTGAGCACCACGCGGCTGCGCACACCGGGAAGGCAGTACGCCAGCGGCTCGGCGACGTGCAGGACCCGCAGCCCGCTGGCGCGCTCGGGACAGTCACCGAGCAGGTCGACGACGTTGCGGTGGTGGGCCCGCCGCTGCCGGGTGGCGATGGCGACCTGCACCACCGCGAGCACCAGACGCGCGCCGATCGTCAGGGTTACCGCGAACACCGACACATAGATCAGCCACAGCGGCCAGCCCAGGACGGCGATCTCACTGGTGATGGTGGCCGTCGGGCGACCGTCGGGGCCGGGGACGAACAACCGGCTGGCGATGGCCAGTCCGGCACTGAACGCGGAGAGGACGGCGGCCACGGCGATCGACTGCCACAGCACGATTGCGGCCCGCGGGGCGCGCATCGGCCAGGCCGCGCGTGCCAGTACCGCCGGCACGGGGCCGACGAGAAGTAGCGCGACGAGAGTGAAGGCCAGCGCGGACACGCTGACAGTGTCCCTCAGCCGACGGGGCTACCGCCAGCGGGCTCCGATGATCGGTGTTTGGCCTCGAGTTCGGCCAGCGCGCGGCGCAGGGCGTCGGCCTCGTCCGCACCTACCCGCTCGACGAAGTGCACCAGCGCGGCGCGCCGGTCACCGGAGTCGGCGGCCTGGTCGAGTGCGTCGACCATCAGGCCCGCGACGAGCTCGTCACGCCCGTGCACCGGGGCGTACTGATGCGCCCGGTCGTCGCGGATCTGCGACACCAGATTCTTGCGGGCCAGCCGCTGCAGGACGGTCATCACGGTGGTGTAGGCAAGGTCGCGTTCCGAAGCGAGGGCCTCATGCACCTGACGGACGGTCAACGGCTCGCCGGCGGCCCACAAGTGGTCCATCACTGCGCGTTCGAGTTCGCCGAGACGATTCACCTTGGGCATATTCCGTTCATCTCCGTAGCAATCAGGTAAGGGTACTCCCGGTTACTACCGGGCGTCGTATCCAACGTGCTTCGCTCAACTCGCACGACCCCGGTCGGTGTTCCCGGCCGGCGCGCACGCCACACCTGAAACCGCAGGCCGTCGTCGCGGCGGCTGCCGGTCATGTGACAGGCCTCACATAAGCCAAGGCTGTACTCTCCATCATTCTTTGTGGTTAGGCTTACCTAACTTACACCAGGAGGTGCTGTGACCGCAGCTGTGGCCGACCCACTGATCAGCGCGATGACGATTCGCCGTGTTCTGCCCGTCCACGAGTCCAGCCGGCGGTTGCGGCGGCTCACCCCGGACGCGCCGCGGGTGCACGGTGTGGCCCTGATGGCCGACGTCTCCCGCAGGCGATGGTGGCCGCTGGCCTCGGTGGTCTCCAGCGGCCGATTGGGTGGGATGTACGAGGCTGCGACCGCCGAGTTGGACAACCGGCGCACCGCGGCCGCGCAGGTGGCGGCCGCCTTCACCCATTCGGTCCTCGGCCGGGTGCTCACCTTGCTGGTACTGGAGGGACGAGCCTGGGACGCCGGGCCGGAGAACCTGTGGATGCACGTCGACTCCGAAGGAGCGATCGACTGGACCGGGGTGGTGAACCCGACGCTGCGGGTGCTGCCCGGCGACCCGGCGAGTACCGGCGTGGTCTACCTGCCCGGCGAGGAGGCACTGGCCACCTGGACGGCACACCGGTGTCATCGATCGCTGGCCCCGCTGTTCGAGGAACTCCAGCACCTCAGTGGCGGTGCGCTCAGCACGACCAGCATGTGGCAGTCGGTGGGCGCCGCGGTGGTGATCACGGCGACCCAGGTCCCACTCATGTCAGGTGCGAGCGAAACCGTGTGCATGCATCGGGCCCAGAGCGTGCTCGACGCGCTCACCGCATTCGGCCTGCCGGTACGCGCCCTGCGCCGGACCGGCTAAGTAGCTCTGGACCGCGCCGGAGTCCTGAGGGCTGCAGTGGCTCCCGGTCCATTCCGAGGACGGACCCCGCGTCATGTACGCGGGGTCCGTCCCTGTAAACAAGGTTCGTGCAACCAGATCAGTCGCTGACCGAGCAGATCGCGTTCGATGCCCCCTTCGACAACCAACTCGGGCTGACGTTCACCGAACTGACCGCCGACGGCGCCAAGGCGCAGCTCGAGGTGGCGCCGAAGCTGCTCCAGCCGATGGGGATCGTCCACGGCGGCGTCTACTGCTCCATCATCGAATCGATGGCCAGCACGTCGGCCTACGTGTGGCTGGCCGCCAACGGCGGCGGCAACGTCGTCGGCGTCAACAACAACACCGACTTCCTGCGGGCCATCGGGTCAGGCACCGTGTACGGCGTCTCTGAGCCGATCCACCGCGGTCGTCGCCAGCAGCTGTGGCTCGTCACGATCCGCGACGGGCAGGACCGGCTGCTGGCCCGCGGACAGGTTCGGCTGCAGAACCTGGAAGCCGATCCGCCCCAGCAATAGGGCAGCGCCGCACTGCTGATCGCGCCGCGCCGTGGCAGGATCGCGCACTATGCGCCTGACACCGCATGAAACCGACCGGCTGCTGATCTCGTATGCAGCCGACCTCGCCCGCCGCCGACAGGCCCGCGGGCTGCGACTCAACCATCCCGAGACGGTCGCCATCATCACCGACCACATCCTCGAGGGCGCCCGCGACGGCCGCACCGTGGCCGAGTTGATGGTCAGCGGACGCGAGGTCCTCACCCGCGCCGAGGTCATGGACGGGGTGCCGGAGATGCTGCACGACGTCCAGGTCGAGGCCACCTTCCCGGACGGCACCAAACTCGTCACCGTCCACCATCCGATCCCGTGACGGAGCGCACTGTGATTCCCGGAGAAGTCCTCCTCGGTGACGGCGACATCGAACTCAACGCCGGTGCGCCGCGACTGGAACTAGAGATCGTCAACACCGGCGACCGCCCGGTCCAGGTCGGCAGCCATGTGCACCTTCCGCAGGCCAATGCGGCGCTGTCATTCGACCGGGCCGCCGCCCACGGGCACCGATTCGACATTCCGGCCGGGACCGCTGTTCGCTTCGAACCCGGTGTTGCACAACGGGTGTGGCTGGTTCCGTTGAGCGGATCACGCGAGGTGCACGGGCTCAGCCTGAACCCGCCGGGAAGGCTGGACTTGCGATGAGCGCTTGCGCGAAGAGAATCGACCGATGAGTTCTCTATCCCGGGCCCGCTACGCCGCGCTGTTCGGGCCGACCACCGGCGACCGGATCCGGCTGGCCGACACCGATCTGCTGGTGGAGATCACCGAAGACCGCAGTGGCGGGCCGGGTCTGGCCGGCGATGAGGCCGTCTTCGGCGGCGGCAAGGTGCTGCGCGAGTCGATGGGACAGGGCCGGGCCACCCGCGCCGACGGTGCCCCCGACACCGTGATCACCGGCGCGGTGATCATCGACTACTGGGGAATCATCAAGGCCGACATCGGCATTCGCGACGGACGCATCGTGGCCATCGGCAAGGCGGGCAATCCCGACATCATGTCCGGCGTGCACCCCGATCTGGTGGTGGGCCCGTCGACGGAGGTCATCGCCGGCAACGGCCGCATCGTCACCGCCGGGGCCATCGACTGCCACGTCCACCTGATCTGCCCGCAGATCATGCCGGAGGCCATCGGCGGCGGCATCACCACGATCATCGCCGGCGGTACCGGACCCGCCGAGGGCAGCAAGGCCACCACCGTCACACCCGGTGCCTGGCATCTGGCCCGCATGCTGGAGTCGCTGGACTCGTGGCCGCTCAACATCGCGCTGCTGGGCAAGGGAAACACCGTGTCCACCGAGGCGATGTGGGAGCAATTGCGCGGTGGGGCAGCCGGTTTCAAGCTGCACGAGGACTGGGGTACCACGCCCGCAGCGATCGACGCCTGCCTGACCGTGGCCGAGGCGGCCGGGGTTCAGGCCAACATCCACACCGACACCCTCAACGAGGCAGGTTTCGTCGAGGACACCCTGGCCGCGATCAAGGGCCGCTCCATCCACGCCTATCACACCGAGGGCGCCGGTGGCGGGCACGCACCCGACATCATCACCGTCGCGGGCGAGTCCTACGTGCTGCCGAGTTCGACGAACCCGACCCGGCCGCACACCGTCAACACCCTCGACGAGCATCTCGACATGTTGATGGTGTGCCATCACCTCAACCCGAGCGTCCCGGAGGATCTCGCGTTCGCCGAGAGCCGCATCCGGCCGTCGACGATCGCCGCCGAGGACCTGCTGCACGATATCGGCGCCATCTCGATGATCGGCAGTGATGCGCAGGCCATGGGACGCATCGGCGAGGTGGTGCTGCGCACCTGGCAGACCGCACATGTGATGAAGAAGCGGCGCGGTGCGCTCGAGGGTGACGGCGCGGCCGACAACAACCGGGTTCGGCGCTACGTCGCGAAGTACACGATCTGTCCTGCCGTCGCACACGGCCTGGATCACGAGATCGGCAGCGTGGAGGTCGGCAAGCTGGCCGACCTGGTGCTGTGGGAGCCGGCGTTCTTCGGGGTGCGCCCGCACGCGGTGGTCAAGGGCGGAATGATCGCTTGGGCCGCAATGGGTGACGCCAACGCCTCGATTCCGACCCCGCAGCCGGTGCTGCCCCGCCCGATGTTCGGCGCCGCCCCGGCGGCCGCAGCCGCGACCTCGGTACATTTCGTCGCCCCGCAGGCCATCGAGGACGGCCTGGCCGACCGGATCGACGTCAAGCGCCGACTCGTTCCGGTGGGCAACGTCCGCGCGATCGGCAAGGCCCAGATGCCGCTGAACGACGCCCAGCCACGCATCGAGGTCGACCCCGACAGCTTCACCGTGCGCATCGACGGGCAGGTGTGGCAGGAACAGCCGGCCACCGAACTGCCGATGGCGCAACGTTATTTCCTGTTCTGATGTCCGCACTGACCACCCTGCTCAACCTCGCCGACTCTCGGTTGCCAACCGGGGGCCACGTACATTCCGGCGGAGTGGAGGAGGCGGTGACCAGCCGCCTGGTGGTCGACCTGACCACCCTCGACGCCTATCTGCGGCGGCGGATCCGGACCAGTGCTCTGGTGAGCGCGTCGATCGCGGCAGCTGTGCACCGCGGGGAGCTCACGGTCACCGTCGCCGACGCCGAAACCGATGCCCGCACACCGGCGCCGGCCACCCGGCTGGCCTCCCGGGCGCAGGGCCGGGGGCTGCTGCGGCTGGCCCGGCGGGTGTGGCCCGCACACGATTGGGACGCCCTGGGGGCCCGGCCGCATCAGGCGGTCGTGGCCGGCCGGGTGGGCCTGGCCAGCGGGCTGGCCCCCGAGCAGACCGCACTGTCGCTTGTGTACACCACGATGACGGGCAGCGCGACGGCCGCCCAGCGCCTGCTGGCGCTGGATCCCGCCGATGTGGCGGTGGTGACGTTCGCCCTGGCGCAGCTGTGCGAGCACGCCGCCCACGAGGCCACCGCGGGCCTCGCCGATCTGTCCGACCCGCTGCTCGACGAACTGGCCCAGCGCCACGGCGAGCGTGACCGTCCGCTGTTCGCCTCCTGAAAGAAGCCTCATGCCACCACATTTCATTGACGGCGACCCGCATTCCCACGCCGATCGCCCCAAACGCACGCGCACGCCCGGTGAGCCGCTGCGGATCGGGGTGGGTGGCCCGGTCGGCTCGGGCAAGACCGCTTTGGTGGCCGCACTGTGCCGGCAACTTCGCGACGAGCTGTCACTGGCCGTGCTGACCAACGACATCTACACCACCGAGGATGCCGACTTCCTGCGCCGCCATGCGGTGCTGCCCGACGACCGGATCGCCGCGGTGCAGACCGGTGGGTGCCCGCACACCGCCATCCGCGACGACATCACCGCCAACCTCGACGCCATCGACGACCTGATCGCCGGGCACGACCACCTCGACCTCATCCTGGTGGAATCCGGTGGGGACAATCTGACCGCGACGTTCTCCTCGGGGCTCATCGACGTCCAGATTTTCGTCGTCGACGTCGCCGGTGGCGACAAGGTGCCCCGCAAGGGCGGGCCCGGGGTGACGTTCTCAGACCTGTTGGTGGTCAACAAGACCGACCTCGCCCCGCTGGTGGGTGCCGATCTCGAGGTGATGCGCCGCGACGCCGCCAAGGTGCGCGACGGCCGTCCGACGGTACTGATCTCGCTGACCGAGGACCCGGCGGCATCACTGGTTCTGGACTGGGTGCGCGAGCAGCTGCGCGTCCACCAGCCGGTCTGAGCCCGCAGCGTGCATTCCGAGGTCGTGGTGGTGGCCGAACCGGGTCGCCTGCCGCGCATCGAGTGTCGCGGGGGAGTTGCCGCGCGCTATACCGAGACCGACACCGTGCACCTGGTGTCGGCGGCGGCCACCCCGCTGGGCGGGGACACGATCGCCATCCGGCTGGTCGTCGAACCCGGTGCGCGGCTTCGGCTCCGCAGTGCGGCGGCCACCGTGGTGTTGCCCGGCGCGGCGACCCGGGAATCGCGGGCCTGCTGGTCCATCGAGGTCGGCGGTGAACTGGATCTCGATCCTGAGCCGACGGTGGTGGCCGCTGACTCCCGGCATCTGACGCACGTCCGGGTGCAGCTGGCCGACACCGCGCGGCTGCGCATCCGGGAGCGGGTGCAGATCGGCAGAACCGGTGAGCGGGAAGGATTCTGGAGCGGCGCGATGTGGGTGGACCGCGCGGGACTGCCGCTGCTGCGCCACCGCGTCGAGCTCGGCACCGGCGCTGTCGCCGACGACGCACTGGGCACGCCGCTGGCCTGCGTGAGCGAACTGCGTTACCCCGAGCCGGCCGACGACGCCGCCGGGACCACCCTCGAACTGGCCGGCGGCGGCAGCCTGTCCACCTGGCAGGGTGATCGTCTCTATTCCTGACGGCCGGACAGGTTCAGCACCAGCCGCGCCCCGCCGAGCGGGCTCTCCTCCAAATGTGCTGTGCCACCGTGCAATTCGGCCTGCTGGGCGACCAGGGCCAATCCGAGCCCCGAGCCCGAGCGCGACGCCGTCGAGCCCCGCGAGAATCGTTCGAACACCGCTGCGCGTTCCGCCTCGGGCACGCCGGTGCCGTTGTCGTCGACGGTGATCTGCACCCCGTCGGCCGAACTCTCCAGTGCCAGGCGCACTTCGGTGGCACCACCGTGCTTGACCGCGTTGGCTATCGCGTTGTCGATGACCAGCCGCAATCCCACCGGCAAGCCGACCATCAGCACCGCCGGCGACGGCACCAGCGACACCCTGAGATCCTGGTAGATCCGCTCGGCGTCGTGCGCCGCGCGGTCCAGCAGGTCGGTGACGTCGAACGGCACGAAATCGTCGGCGGTGGTCAGCTCGCCCTGGGCCAGGCGTTCCAGCGCCGTCAGGGTGGCTTCGATACGGCTCTGGGTGCGGATCACGTCGCCGATGACCTCGCTGCGCTGATCAGGTGCGAGGTCAAGTGTGGAGAGGACTTCGAGGTTGGTGCGCATGGCGGTCAGCGGGGTGCGCAGTTCGTGGGAGGCCACGGCCGCGAAGTCCCGCGCCGACTCCAGGGCGGCCTTGGTGCGGTCCTGCTCGTCGCCGATGCGCGCCAGCATGCCCTCGACGGCTTCGGCGATCTCGACGGCCTCCCGCACGCCCCGCACCTGCACCTCGTCGGGATTGGACTGCGCATTGATGGCGCGGGCCTGCTGAGCCAGCAGCCGGAAGGGATTGATCATGATCAGCGAGATCAGCCAGCCGACGATGATGGTTCCCACGATGACGCCGGCGCAGATCAGCAGCACCCGCAGATGCAGCTCGTCGATCCGGTGCTTGGTTTCGGCCAGCGGCGCGCCCAGCGCGATCGTCGCCCCGGCCACCGAGAAGGTGCGCACCCGGTATTCGACGCCGTCGATGGTGATGTCGGCGTAGCCGTTGGGCAGCTCGGGGAGCTCCACATTGGGTGGGACCGACATCGCCAGCCCACCGACCCGGACCGTACGGACCAGGTTGCCGTCCGGGGTCGGGGCGCCCTCACCGGGGGGCCGGGTGCTCAGCAGCGTGCTGAAGTCACCGAGGCTGCTCACCGAGTCCAGCCGACGGTCGAGCTGGCTGTACTGGTCGTGGTTGACGCCGATCCACACCCAGGTGCCCAGTGTCAGCACCAGGATCACCACCGCAAGGGCGGCCACGATGACGATCGTGCGCAGCGAGAGAACCCGCGTCGGCAGCCGCTGTAAAACCCGGTAGACGAGTTCGTCCGGCTTCATGACCACGCCGACCACCTTAGAGGGCGCCGGGTCGAGCTCTTGTTCAGATCACTCCGGGGGCCAGCGGCCGCTGCCCGATTCCGCAGCGGTTGCGGAAATCAGTCGACGGCTGGCGGATGTTGTCGAGATCGGTGCGGATCTGCGGGTTGGCATCCAGATAGACCTGCGTCTTGGCGCCGATGTCCTTCTTCGACAGGCCCTGCAGGCCGCTGAAGAACGCGTTGACGTCCGGATGCTCGAACAGATACGCCGACATGGCCGCCGACACCCCGGCCATGACCCCGGTGAGGTCGGCGGTGGTGCAGTTGGGCGGGGGCGGGTCGGCTGCGGCGGGTCCCGCCATGCTCAGCAACACCGCACCGGCGCCCAATGCCGCAGCCAGCCCGCGGCGCACGGAACGAGGTGATGACATGAGTCCCCCTTGACGTGGAATTGTCGTGAGGCCCATGTTAGGCCAGCACCGCAGCGGCAACGGCACTTTCACCCGCAGCGGGCAGCGTCAGGACGCCGCCTTCTCGTCCTCGACGGCCGCGGCGATCTCCTCGAGTTGCTCGATCCTGGTTCGCGCGTACGCCTGCTGCTCGGTGATCGTCAGCTGGCTGCGGTGGCTGCCGATGAACGTCCCGATCCACGACAATGCCGTGGTCAGCCGCGCCTTGAACCCCACCATGTAGATCAGGTGCAGGAACAGCCAGGCCAGCCAGGCGATGAAACCGCTGAACTCGAGACGGCCGACCTTGGCGACGGCCGAGTAGCGCGACACCGTTGCCATCGAACCCTTGTCGAAGTACTCGAACGGCTCGCGAGCGGCAGGGTCGGCGCCCTTGAGTTCGGCCTTGACCAGCTTGGCCGCGTAGTAGGCACCCTGGATGGCGCCCTGCGCCATACCCGGAACACCGTCGACGGCGGCCATGTCGCCGATGACGAACACGTTCGGGTGGCCCGGCACGGTCAGGTCGGGAAGCACCTTCACCCGGCCCGCGCGGTCGACCTCGGCGTCGGACTGGTCGGCGATGATCTTGCCCAGCGGGCTGGCCGACACACCGGCCGACCACACCTTGGTCGCGCACTCGATGCGGTCGATGGTGCCGTCGCCCCGCTTGACGGTGATGCCATTGCGGTCGACGTCGGTGACCATCGCTCCGAGCTGGATCTCCACGCCCAGCTTCTCCAGCCGGGCCGCGGCCTTCTGGCCCAGCTTCTCGCCCATCGGCGGCAGCACGGCGGGTGCGGCGTCGAGCAGGATCACCCGGGCCTTGGTGGAGTCGATGTGCCGGAAGGCGCCCTTGAGGGTGTCGTCGGCGAGTTCGGCGATCTGGCCGGCCATCTCCACGCCGGTCGGGCCTGCGCCGACGACGACGAACGTCAGCAGCTTGTCGCGCCGCACCGGGTCGCTGGACCGCTCGGCCTGCTCGAAGGCGCCGAGGATGCGCCCGCGCAACTCCAGGGCGTCGTCGATGCTCTTCATGCCGGGGGCCCACTCGGCGAAGTGGTCGTTGCCGAAGTAGGACTGCCCGGCCCCGGCCGCCACGATCAACGTGTCGTAGGGCGTCCGGTAGGTGTGGCCGAGCAGGACCGAGTCGACGGTCTGGTTATTCAGGTCGATGTGGGTGACCTCGCCGAGCAGAACCTGGCAGTTCTTCTGGTCGCGCAGCACCACCCGGGTCGGCGGGGCGATCTCGCCTTCGGAGATGATGCCGGTCGCCACCTGGTAGAGCAGGGGCTGGAACAGGTGGTGAGTGGTCTTGGCGATCATCTTGATGTCGACGTCGGCACGCTTGAGCTTCTTGGCGGCATTGAGCCCACCGAAGCCCGATCCGATGATGACGACCTTGTGCTTATCCGATGGGGTGGCACCGGGATGGGTCATTACTTGCTCCTCAACGACATGCACAGGACAGCCTCTACGGTAGTCGCCCTGCGCTCAGACTTCGCGCCAGTACTCGATCGGCAATGGTGACATCAGCCACCCGGGTGGGTGGTCAGCCACCCACAACCGGGCGTAGTGCCTCGCCGACCTTGGTGATCGCGCCGGGAACATAGCCGGGCATGTTGATGATGACGCCGTCGATCCCGACATCGATCACGTTGGTCTTGATCTGCTCGGCGACATGCTCCGGGCTGCCCACGACCATCCGGCCCTGCATGCCGGCGGGGATGAGGTCGTCACTGAGATTGTCGCCGGCCACCACGCTGACCAGCACGCTGGTTTCCAGCGTCGCCGGGTCGCGGTCCACCTCTTCACAGCGCTGCGCGAGCACCGAGACTTTGCCGGGCAGTTCGGGGAAGCCCGCGATGATGTTCAGGTGGTCGAAGTGGCGGGCGGCCAGGCTGAACGTCTTCTTCTCGCCGCTGCCACCGATCATCAGCGGAATGTGGTCGCGGAAGCGCGGGTTGGCCAGCGCCTCTTTGGCGCGGTAGTAGGTGCCCTCGACGGTCGGGCGCTGGCCTTCGGTCATCGGCACGATGATGGACAGCGCCTCCTCGAGCTTGTTGAACCGATCGGTGAACGTGCCGAACTCGTAGCCGAGCTGCTCGTGCTCGAGCTCGAACCAGCCGGTGCCGATGCCGAGGATGGCCCGGCCCGCACTGATGACGTCCAGCGTGGTGATCGTCTTGGCCAGCAGTGTCGGGTTGCGGTAAGTGTTGCCGGTGACCAGGGTGCCGAGCTGGACCCGCTCGGTGGCGGTGGCCAGGGCGCCCAACGCCGTGTAGGCCTCCAGCATCGGCTGATCAGGCGACCCGAGCATGGGCAGCTGATAAAAGTGGTCCATCACGAAGACCGAGTCGAAGCCGGCGGCCTCGGCCTCCCGGGCCTGGGCGATCACCGTGGGGAAAAGCTCGGCGACGCCGGTGCCGTACGAGAAGTTCGGGATCTGAAAACCAAGTCGAATCGTCACCCTGCCGACAGTAATCGCCGCCGGCGAACGGCAGGTGAATCAGCCGAAGTTGGCCAGTGCCCCGCGGCCGACATGCAACGTCTGGCCGGTGATGTGCCGGGCGGACGGACTGGTCAAAAACAGTGCGAGCCGGGCGATTTCGGCCGACACCGATGGCGGGGTGGAGCTCAGCCCGTCGTAGGTGGGCTCGGCGCTGCGGCCGGTTGCCACGGTGTTGATGGTGATGCCGCGGGTACCGAAGTAGTCGGCCTGGCCGGCCGTCCAGTTCGACAGCGCGCCTTTGATCGCGGCGTCGGCGCTGCCATCGCGCGGGTTGTCGGGCACGACGGTGACGATGGCGCCGCCCGAGCGCAGGTGGTCGCCGATGTTTTGGACGAGCAGCACCGCGGACAACACGGTGGCGTCCAGGGTCGAGCGCCACGCGTTGGCGGTGTCGACCATCGTGTAGGTGCGGGGGTCGCCGCCCATCCACCGCGGCGCGGGGACGTGCACGATGGTGTCGAGGTGGTGCGGGAACTGCGTGCGGATCTCGGCGAGCGACGACGGGTCCGTCGTGTCGCAGACGATCGCGTCGACATCGAGTTCCTTCGCAGCGACCTCCAGGTCGTCGCGGCGGGCGCCGCTGATGACGACCTTGTGGCCGGCGTCGCGGAAACCTTCCGCCACGATGCGTCCCAGTTCGGTGTCTGCGCCAGTGACCAGCACGTCCATCGCCATTGACCTCCTCGTGCGCAACGCCGGCCCAGCGTGGGGCGGCGTCGGTTCGCTGAAGAATGTTACTGGACAGTAGCTAAAGGTGCTAATACGCCTGCGACACGCCACGGTTGTTCGCCCTAGGGTGTGACGAATGAGGCGGTTCGGGGTGTCGGGCCCGAATACCACGCTGCCGCGCTGGGTCTATGTGCCCGCCGCCCTGGGCGCGGCCTTCGTGGTTCTGCCCTTGGTCGCGATGGCACTGCGCGTCGACTGGTCCCAGTTCTGGACGCTGATCACCAGTACGTCCTCGCGCGAAGCGCTGCTGCTCAGCCTGCGTACGGCGACCGCCAGCACGGTGCTGTGCCTGCTGCTGGGCGTGCCGATGGCGATGGTGCTGGCCCGACGCAGCGGCGGGTTGATCCGTGCGCTGCGCCCGCTGATCCTGCTTCCACTGGTCTTACCGCCGGTCGTCGGCGGCATCGCCCTGCTGTATGCGTTCGGGCGCCTGGGTCTGCTGGGGCACTACCTGGAGGCGGCCGGGATTCGGATTGCGTTCACCACGACGGCGGTGGTGCTGGCGCAGACGTTCGTGTCGCTGCCGTTCCTGGTCATCGCGCTGGAGGGCGCGGCACGCACAGCGGGGCAGGACTACGAGGTGGTGGCCGCGACGCTCGGCGCCCGCCCGGCCACGGTGTGGTGGCGGGTGACCCTGCCACTGCTGGCGCCGGGCCTGGTCTCCGGCGCGGTGCTGGCATTCGCGCGCGCACTGGGGGAGTTCGGCGCCACGCTGACCTTCGCCGGGTCCCGCCAGGGTGTGACCCGCACCCTGCCGCTGGAGATCTACCTGCAGCGGGAAAGCGACCCTGATGCCGCGGTCGCGCTGTCGATCCTTCTGGTCGCCGTGGCCGCCGTCGTGGTGCTGGGTCTGGGGGCGCGGCGGCTGGCCGGCTGGAACGCCCCGGTGAGCGGCTGATGGCGGGGTTGCGGTTCGCGGCCACCGTCGGCGGGCGCGGCGTAGACGCCGAGTTCGAGGTGGCCGCCGGTGAGGTGCTGGCGGTGCTCGGGCCCAACGGCGCGGGTAAGTCCACGGTGCTGCACGTGATCGCCGGCCTGCTGGTGCCCGATACGGGTCTCGTGACGGTCGGCGACCGGGTGCTCACCGATACCGCTGCCGGTGTCCAGGTGCCCACCCACGATCGCCGGGTCGGCCTGTTGCTGCAGGATCCGCTGCTGTTTCCGCACCTGAGCGTGCAGGCCAATGTCGAGTTCGCGCCGCGTGGACGCGGCCTGGGCCGAAACCGGGCTCGGGAGAGTGCGCAACGCTGGCTCGCCGAGGTCGGGGTGGCCGACCTGGCCGGGCGTAAACCGTCGCAGCTGTCCGGTGGCCAGGCTCAGCGGGTGGCGATCGCGCGGGCACTGGCCGCCGAACCGGATGTTCTTCTACTCGACGAACCGTTGTCCGGTCTCGACGTCGCGGTGGCCGCGTCGGTGCGGGCCGTCCTGCGCCGGGTGGCCGCGGCCGAGGGACGGGCGACCGTGCTGATCACCCACGACCTGCTCGACGTCCTGACCCTGGCCGACCGGGTGATGGTGATCGAGGAAGGTGGGGTGGCCGAGATCGGCGCGGTGGCCGAATTCCTGGCGGCGCCCCGCAGCCGGTTCGGTGCCCGCATCGCCGGTGTCAACGTGGTTCGCGGCGTGCTGGACGGTCCCGGCCGGATCCGCGGCGCGGACGGCATTGTGTGGCACGGCACGCCTGCCGAAACGCTGGAACCAGGGGAGCCGGTGGTCGCGGTGTTCACCCCGGCCGCCGTGGCGGTGTACCGAGACCCTCCGCACGGCAGTCCGCGCAACTGCGTCGCGGTGACGATCGCGGAGCTGGACACGAACGGGACGACGGTGCGCGTGCGCGGCGCCGCGCAGCGCGACGGCGCACCCGGGCTGGCGGCCGATATCACCGCCGAGGCGGCCGCCGACCTCCGGTTGAGCCCCGGCGACGAGATGTGGTTCACGGTCAAGGCCCAGGAGGTCGCCGTACACGGCGCGGCCCGCCCAGCTGTGCACTGACTGGGAACCCGCCACCGGTTCGCCAGCGGGCCGGACCGCCGGTACCGGCCCCTGACCTGCGATGTCGATCGGATGTGCGGGTGTGCGACGAGGCCGCCACACACCACATCGTGACCAGGCCTTACTTGCGTCACGGCTGTAACACGGTAGGTTCAACGCCATGAGTGAGCCGGACCCGACATCACGACGCACGGGCCTGTGGACGGCACTTGCGGTCACCGCCGTGACCGCGGCCAGTGCGGTCACGATCGCCCTCCCGTCGACCACCGCGACTGCCGATCCCGCGACGCCGACGCCGTCGACGACGGCGGCCCCGCCGGCCGCCCCGCCGGCCAGCCCGGTGCCGCCCCCGCCGGCCGATCCGAACGCCCCGCCCGCCGCGACGGTTGAACCCGCGCCGGCCCCGCTGGACCCGAATGCGCCGCCGCCACCCCCGGCCGATCCCAACGCCCCGCCCGCCGACCCGAGCGCGGCACCCGCGCCGCCGCCGGAGCCGGGCCGGGTCAACAACGCCACCGGCGGCTTCAGCTATCTGCTGCCGGCCGGCTGGGTGGTCTCGGACGCGTCGCGGCTGAACTACGGGCAGGCACTGCTGAGCAAGGAGACCGGGCCGTCGCAGAACGGCCAGCCCGCTCCGACCGCCAACGACACCAGCGTGCTGCTGGGCCGGCTGGACCTGAAGTTGTTCGCCGGCGCCGAGCAGGACAACAGCAAGGCAGCTGTGCGGCTGGCTTCCGACATGGGCGAGTTCTTCATGCCGTTCCCGGGGGTGCGGGTCAATCAGCAGACCGGCGCGCTGCAGGCCGGTGACCTGCCCGGATACTTCTCCTCCTACGAGGTGAAGTTCACCGACACGTCCAAGCCCAACGGCCAGATCTGGGCCGGCGTGGTCGGCAACGCCAACCCGAACGCACCGCGCACCGAACGCAACCAGCGCTGGTTCGTCGTCTGGCTGGGCACCGGGAAGGACCCGATCGACCCGGCAGCAGCCAAGGCGCTCGCCGAGTCCATCAAGCCGTATTCGCCGCCGCCGCCCCCGGCGCCGGACCCGAATGCTCCCGCCCCCGCGGCCCCGGCACCCGGCAACCGCGTCGGTATCCCGATCCCGGTCGAGACCCCGGTCCCCGAGATGATGCCCGCGGGCTGAACCGCCATCGTGGCCGTTTCGACCCGCAAATCGTTACCCGGCAGCGGTATACCAATGGGATAGCGGTGCGGCAGCCACGCCGGCCGCCCACGACAGGGAGACCCTCATGGACATGATGGCGGCCACCGAATTTCTCGCACGCTCATCCACGCTGACCAGTGTCGGCTGGATCGGCTACATCATCATCGGCGCGATCGCCGGCTGGATCGCAGGCAAGCTCGTCAACGGCGGTGGTTCAGGAATCCTGCTGAACATCGTCATCGGCGTGGTCGGCGCCCTCGTTGGCGGCTTCCTGCTGAGCTTCTTCCTGGACACTGCCGCCGGTGGCTGGTGGTTCACGTTGTTCACCGCGGTTCTCGGTTCAGTGATCCTGCTGTGGATCCTGGGCAAGGTCCGCAAGTAACCCGAGCTACGTCACCGTCTGCAGCGGCGAGCCGTCGAGGTTGGCTGCCACGTCGGTGAGCGGGCGCCGCGGCGTGGCCGGCAGCGGGTCGGCGTTGAGTCCCGCCCAGCCGACGCGCAGCAGCATCTGCGGGAACCCGTCGCCGTCGAGTAGCCGGGTCCGCACCTGGTCGCGTGTTTGGTCGATCTCCAGCGGCTCGGTCAGCGGACAGCTGGCCAGGCCCAGTGCGGTCGCGGTGAGCAGGACCGCCCCGGTCGCTTCTCCGGCGTGCAGCAGCGCCACCGCATCGTCGGTGGCGGTCGCCAGGACCAACACCACCCCGGCGTCGTCGCGGGGCTCGACGTCACTGGGTTGCTCGAGGGCCGGATTGGCGAACACCCGCGACGGGAACCGGCCCTGCTTCTCCGGCGATGGCGTGTTGCGCGCCGGCACGCCGGCGACCGTGCCGTGCCTGCCGCTCCACATCGACAGCTCGGCCAGGTATTCGGGGTCGCTGATGTGTTGGCGCACCGCGCATGTCACCAGCTGGGCCAGCTCACCCTCGTCTTCGACCCGGCGCAGCGAGACCCCCGCGCGCGCCGCCCGTGCCGCCATCAGAGCGATGTCACCGCTGGGCACCGGCCACGACGAGAACCACCGCCGGTCAGTGCGGCGGCGCGGTATCGCGGCGGCCAGGGCGATGTCCTGATCGTTGGCGGCCGCGCCGAGGATCGCGATGCTCGCCAGGTGGTCGGGGTCGGCAGGGTTGGGGAAGCGGTGCACCTCGGTGGCCCAGCCCAGTGCGGCCAGCGCAACGGTGAAATGTTGCAGCGCAACGCCACAACTGATCATGAGGTCTCGCCGGGCCGGGTCGATGTGTGGCAGATGCCGCGTCGGGTCGGCGTAGAGGTGCACGCTCTCCTCGGCGATCCGCCACCGCCACGGCTGGGAGTTGTGGACCGAGGGTGCGCGGACCGCCAGGGCCAGCGCGGCCTCGATAGTTGCTTTGTCAGGCAGTTCTTTCGGCATGCTCGCTCCTCGCCGGACAGTCAACTCGTCTCCTCCACCGTCACACCGAAAACCGTGGCGGCACAGTCATCCAAAGGCCCCGATCGGGGGCCATTGGTCCCTTGATCGGATCCCGGCGCTCGCCCGGTGACGCGGCGTTGCACGATGGGGGGATGGCTACCGAACCGACCACCATGCGCGCCTGGCGGGTGCGCCGCCCGGGGCCGATGCGCACCGGGCCACTGGAGTTCGACACCGCGGCGGCCGTCCCCGAGCCGGGCCCGGGCGAACTGCTGGTCGCGGTGCACGCCTGCGGTGTGTGCCGGACCGACCTGCACGTCAGTGAAGGCGATCTGGCCGTCCACCGATCCGGCGTCACCCCCGGCCACGAGGTGGTCGGCGAGGTGGCCGCGACCGGTCCGGACGCCGGTGACGATTTCGCCGTGGGGGACCGGGTCGGCATCGCCTGGCTGCGCCATACCTGTGGGGTGTGTGCGTACTGCCGCCGGGGTGATGAGAATCTGTGCCCGGAGTCCCGCTACACCGGGTGGGATGCCGACGGCGGCTACGCCGAATTTGCCACGGTGCCAGCCGCTTTCGCCCATCACCTGCCGGCCGGCTACACCGACAGCGAGTTGGCGCCGCTGCTGTGTGCGGGGATCATCGGGTACCGCTCGCTGATGCGCGCGCAGCTCCCACCCGGTGGGCGCCTCGGGCTCTACGGGTTCGGCGGCAGCGCCCACATCACCGCACAGGTCGCGCTGGCCCAGGGGGCGGAGGTGCATGTGATGACCCGGGGTGCGCAGGCCCGGCGGTTGGCGCTGGACCTCGGCGCCGCCTCAGCCCAGGAGGCCGCCGATCCGCCGCCGGTGAAGCTGGATGCCGCGATCCTGTTCGCCCCGGTGGGCGATCTGGTGCTACCCGCACTGGAGGCGCTCGACCGGGGTGGCACGCTGGCGATCGCCGGCATTCATCTCAGTGACATCCCGTCGTTGAACTATCAGCGACACCTGTTTCAGGAGCGCCAGGTTCGCTCGGTGACGTCCAACACCCGTCAGGACGCCCACGACTTCCTCGCGTTCGCGCTGCAGCACCGCATCGAGGTGACGAGTCCGGAATACCCACTGGCACAGGCGGATCGCGCGCTGACCGATCTGGTCGAGGGGCGCATTGCCGGGGCAGCGGTGTTGCTGACCTGACTACAGGGCGGCGAGCACCCCGCGCAGTTCGGCGGCGAGGCTGCCGCTGCCGTTGCGATACAGCGGACCCCGGCCGTCCGAGAGCAGCATCCGCAGCCGGGCCATGCCGCGGGCGCGCACCGGCCGGGGGGAGTGCAGCAGCAGGGTGATGTCGTCGATCACCGAGTGGCACGCCGCGACGCGGTCCGGATGCACCGGGATGCGCAACGGGACACCGGGCCGGGCGTGGGCCGGCTCGTTGAGCACGCCGCGCAACGAGCGCGCCAGACATTCGCGCTCTTCGAGTGAGGTCAGCCTGGACATGTGCAGGGCCAGCGCGCTTCCCGGCTCCGCCAGCAGGCCCGCTTCGACGTCGCGATCGAGCCGACCGGTCAGGAAGCGTGCGTAGAGCCTGGACAGCAGGGGCGCACCGCCGGGCCAGGGCGGAACGTCGGGCGTCCCGGATAGTTCGATGTCGGAGTGGAAATTGTTCTGCCCCATGGGCTCTTTCCTTGCTTCGGAACCTCGCCGTCCCGATTCGATTATGACCATTAAAAAAGCTACACCGGTCACGAGTGACCAGTCAAGTTGATTTACCGGTCATGCCTTTCTATGCTGTATCTCATGCCACAGGCTCCCGTCGTGTGGCTCGGCGATGCCGAGGCCAAACCCGCACCCGAACCGCTTACCCGTGTTCAGGCGTTGGTCAACACCGTCGACCTGGAATCGGGTGCGGACCGGTTGGCACTGGCCGCCGATGCCGAGCCGTGGCTGAGGTCGCATGCGTTGTTGGCCGACGGGGCCACTGCCACCTCTGAGCAGCTGCGGAGCATTCGGGAGGTGCGGGAGGCGTTGCGCGCCATGCTCGTGCACAACGCCGGCGGCTCCGCACCCAGCGCCACCCAATTGCTCCCCCTGCGGCACATTGCCGAGTCTGCCACCGCGCGGGTGCAGCTGGACGCGGATGGGGCGGTTCGGCTCGGTGTCGCCGACGAGTCGGTCGACGGGCGGCTGCTGGCGCTGCTGCTGGTCGTCGCCGAGGCGCAGCGGGACGGCACGTGGGTTCATCTGAAGGCCTGCGGTAACGACGAGTGTCGCTGGGCCTTCTATGACCGCTCCCGCAACCACGGTGGTACCTGGTGCGATATGGCGACCTGCGGAAATAAACTCAAGAACCGGGAGTTTCGCGCGCGACGCAGCCGATGTGAGTGAGGACCGGCCTCAGGTGGATAGCTGCCACACCAGGGCAGCGGCCAGAGCGCCGAGGCCGTTGAGGGCCCAGTGCAGTGCGATGGGCGCGATCAGGCTGCCGCTGCGGCGGCGCAGCCAGGTGAAGACGAAACCGGCCGCGCCCGTCGCCAGCACGGCCATCGTGACACCGGCAACCATGCCGAACACGCCGCCGCCGAAGATGCGGGTGAACCCGACATTGCTGCTCGTGAGCCCCAGCGAGGTGGCGATGTGCCACATCCCGAACAACAGCGAGCCGGCCGCGGCCACCCCGCGAAATCCCCACGCCCGGTCCATCGCGCCGTGCAGGACACCGCGGAAGGCGAGCTCCTCGGGGATGACGGTTTGCAGGGGAATGATGATCATCGAGGCGAGCAGGGCACCCGACAGGGTCGCGTAATGGTTGTTGAGGAACATCGGGCGGGTCCACGGCAGCAGTGCGCCCACGGCGATCACCGTGAGGACCAAGAGGACCGCGCCGGCGGCATAGAGTGCGCCGGACTTCCAGTGTTCACGGCCGAGACCCAGCTCGGACCAGCCCAGTCCGCGCGAGCGCACCAGGAAGACCAGCCCGATCGCGGCGGCGGGCACCACCGCGATGTTCGCCCACGGCGTGGTGAAGTGGGCGATCAGATTGGTCAGCGCCAGCACCACCACGACGATCCCGACGTCGACGTAGACGCGGGCATGGTGAAGTGCGGCCAGCTGTAGGACATGCGGGTGGGGCGCGGCCACCGCGCTGGACTCGGACATTTGCTGCTTATTCTACGCGCGCGCAAGAGTGGCCCTGGCCAACCGCACTATTCGTTGTCGCCGCCGGTCGCCGCGGTGGCATCGACGGAGGAGGCGACCCGGGCGTCCCGCGCGTCCGGCCACACCCAGTCGCGCACCTCGGGGAGGTCGTCGCCGTACTCACGGGTGTACTCGCGGGCTTCGAGTCGCTTGTCGACCATCTGCTGGCGAAGGGTGGCGCAGCGGGACTGCAGGAACGGCACCCGGTCGATCACGTCGATGACGAGGTGGTAGCGATCGAGGTCGTTGAGCATCACCATGTCGAACGGGGTGGTGGTGGTGCCCTCTTCCTTGTAACCGCGCACGTGGATGCGGCTGTCGTTGCTGCGCCGGTAGGTCAGCCGGTGGATCAGCCACGGATATCCGTGGTAGGCGAAGATGACCGGTTTGTCGGCGGTGAAGATCATGTCGAATTCGTGGTGGGACAGCCCGTGCGGGTGTTCGGTTTCGTCCTGCAGGCGCATCAAATCCACCACGTTGACGAAGCGCACCTTCAGGTCCGGCAGGTGCCGGCGCAGTAGGTCGACGGCGGCCAGGGCTTCCAGGGTGGGGACGTCACCGGCCGCGGCGATCACCACGTCGGGATCCTCGCCGAGCATCTCGTTTCCGGCCCACTCCCAGATACCCAGGCCCCGGGTGCAGTGGGCGACGGCCTGTTCCATGGTGAGGAAGTTCGGGGAGGGCTGTTTGCCGGCCACGACGACGTTGACGTATTGGCGCGACCGCAGGCAGTGGTCGTAGGTGGACAGCAGCGTGTTGGCATCGGGCGGCAGATAGACCCGGACCACCTTGGCGCTCTTGTTGACGACGTGGTCGATGAATCCGGGGTCCTGATGGCTGAAGCCGTTGTGGTCCTGGCGCCAGACGTGACTGGACAGCAGATAGTTGAGGCTGGCGATCGGGCGCCGCCACGCAATGTGGTCGGTGACCTTGAGCCACTTGGCGTGCTGGTTGAACATCGAGTCGATGATGTGGATGAACGCCTCGTAGCAGTTGAACAGCCCGTGGCGGCCGGTCAGCAGGTAACCCTCGAGCCAGCCCTGGCACTGGTGCTCGGAGAGCATCTCGACCACCCGGCCGGCCCGGGCGAGGTGTTCGTCGACCTCGGGGCCGAAGAACTCGGCGTTCCACTGCTTGTCGGTGACGTCGAAGACGGCCTGCAGCCGGTTGGACGCGGTCTCGTCGGGCCCGAAGATCCTGAAGTTGTCGGGATTGCGCCGGATCACCTCGGTGAGCCACTGCCCGAGCACCCGGGTGGCTTCGGCGATCGTCGCACCCGGCGCGGGCACGTCGACGGCGAAGTCCCGGAAGTTGGGCAGCCGCAGATCCTTGAGCAGCAGCCCGCCGTTGGCGTGCGGGTTGTCACTCATCCGCAGCTGGCCCTGCGGCGCAAGTGCGGTGATGGCGGGGTCGACGCGGCCGTCGGCGTCGAAGAGCTCTTCGGGCCGGTAGGAGGCCAGCCAGTCGGCCAGGACCTGCAGGTGTTCGGGGGTGTCGCGGGCGCTGGCCAGCGGCACCTGATGCGCACGCCACGATCCGGTGGTCTTCTTGCCGTCGATGTAGGCCGGGCCCGTCCAGCCCTTGGGGGTGCGGAAGACGATCATCGGCCAGGCCGGCCGCTGTTCGTCACCGGAGGCCTTGATCGCGGCAATCTCGTCGAGGACCTCGTCGAGGAGTGCCGCGAAGCGACGGTGAGCGCCGGCATGATCGGCGGCGTCGTCGTCGGTGACTTCGAAGAAGTAGGGCTTGTGGCCGTAACCGACCATCAGGCTGCGCAGCTCCTCTTGCGGAATGCGATCCAGCACAGTCGGATTGGCGATCTTGTAGCCATTGAGGTGCAAGACAGGCAGCACCACGCCGTCGGAGACCGGATGGAGGAACTTGTTGGAATGCCAGCTCGTCGCCAACGCGCCGGTCTCGGCTTCGCCGTCGCCGACCACGGCGAACACCAACAGGTCGGGGTTGTCGAAGGCCGCGCCGTAGGCGTGCGACAGCGCATAGCCCAGCTCGCCGCCCTCATGGATGGAGCCCGGAGTTTCCGGGGCGACATGCGACGGGATTCCGCCGGGGAAGGAGAACTGGCGAAACAACCGGCGCAGGCCCTCGGCGTCCCCGGTGATGTCCGGATACGTCTCGGTATACGTGCCGTCCAGGTAGGCGTTGGCCACCAGACCGGGTCCGCCGTGACCGGGTCCGGTGATGTAGATCGTCGACTGCGCCCGCTCGCTGATCGCCCGGTTGAGATGCGCATAGAGGAAGTTCAGCCCCGGTGTGGTGCCCCAATGCCCGAGCAGGCGGGGTTTGACGTCGTCGCGGGACAGGGGTGCGCGCAGCAACGGATTGTTGAGCAGGTAGATCTGGCCCACCGAGAGGTAGTTCGCCGCGCGCCACCACCGATCGATCTGGTCGAGCACGGAATCGGGAGTCGTCGCAGTCATTGGTCCATCCAACTCCTGATCCCCGCTGTGGGCAGGCTCGGGAACGGGTTGTTTACCCAGGCTTCGCTATCGTGAACCCGGCGTGCAGCCGGATGCGTCCACGAAAGGAGATCTTTGATGCCCGACAGGGAGGCGTTGCTGGCCGGGGTGCGGGTGCTCGACCTCTGTGGCGGGCCCGGAGACAACGTCACCCGGTTACTGGCCGACCTGGGTGCCGAGGTACTCAAGATCGAACCGCCCGAGGGTAGCGACGCGCGCGGTGAACTCCCGACCGTCGACGGTGTCAGCATCCCGTTCGCATTGCACAACGCCAATAAGCGCAGCACGGTCCTGAACCCGTCCAACGAACCCGACCGCCGACTGTTCTTCGAACTGGTGGCCGGCGCCGACATCGTCGTCGACGACGGCGACACCGGCCGGGCGACAGCGTTCGGCACCTCGTGTGCGCAACTGGCCGATCGATTCCCGCAGCTGGTCGCGATGTCGGTCACCGACTTCGGCGCTGAGGGTCCGTACGCCTCCTGGCAGGCCACCGACCCGGTGCTCTATGCCATGTCGACGGCGTTGTCCCGCTCCGGACCCGCTACCGGCACCCCCGTGCTGCCGCCCGACGGCATCGCATCGACCACCGCGGCGGTCCAGGCGGCGTGGGCGGTCCTGGTCGCTTACTTCAATCGGTTGCGTTGCGGGGCAGGCGATTACATCGACTTCTCGCGATTCGACGCGGTGGTGCTGGCATTGGATCCACCGTTCGGGACGCAAGGTCAGGCCGCGACGGCCCGCAACGCCGCCAGCCGGTGGCGGGGCAGGCCGCGCTATCAGGACGCCTATCCGATCTTCGCCTGCCGCGACGGCTACGTGCGCATCTGCGTGCTGGCCCCGCGGCAGTGGCGGGGGCTGCGGGCGTGGCTGGGGGAGCCGGAGGCGTTCCAGGACCCTCGGTTCGACTCGATCGCCGCCCGCACCCAGGCGTTCGGTGAACTCGGCGCCCTCATCGCGGCGTTCTTCGCCGACCAGACCATGGAGCAGCTGGTGGCCGACGGGCAGGCGCACAGCGTGCCGATCGCCGCCGTGTTGACACCCGCCGAGGCGCTGCAGTCCGAACATCTCGCCGACGTCGGCGCCCTCGTCGACACCGAACTGGCTCCCGGAGTCACGGCCCGCGTACCGGTGGGCTACTGGGTCGTCGACGGCGCACACGCCGGATACCGCAAGCCTGCCCCCACCGTCGGCAGCAGCGATGTCGATTGGCTCACAACACCTTTCGCACCTGAGGCCACCCGGCCTGTCGGCGGCCGGCCGCTGGAGGGCATTCGCGTCCTCGACTTGGGCGTCATCGTCGCCGGCGGTGAACTGAGCCGGCTGTTCGGTGACCTGGGCGCCGAGGTGATCAAAGTCGAGAGTTCGAGCTATCCGGACGGATTGCGCCAGAAGCGCGAGGACCAGGCCATCAGCGAGTCGTTCGCCAGGTCGCACCGCAACAACCTCGGGCTGGGTCTGGAACTGCGCAGTCCCGGCGGCGCCGACATCTTCGCCGCTCTGGTGGCCTCGGCCGACGCAGTGTTCGCGAACTTCAAGCCGGGAACCCTTGACGCCCTGGGGTTTTCCTACCAGCGATTGACCGAACTCAACCCCGGGTTGGTGCTGGCGGAAAGCAGTGCGTTCGGCGACACCGGCCCGTGGAGCAAGCGGATGGGCTACGGCCCGCTGGTGCGCGCCACCATCGGTGTGACCAGGCTGTGGACGTCGCCGGACGCGCCGACCACGACGGGGCGGCACCCGTTCTTCGATGCCACCACGATCTTCCCCGACCATGTCGTCGGGCGGATCAGCGCCATCGGCGCGCTGGCCGGGCTCATTCGGCGCCAGCGTCTGGGTGTCGGTGCGCGTCTTCACGTTTCGCAGGCCGAGGCTGCCATCAACCAACTCGACACCCGCTATGTTGCGCAGGCCGCCGAGGTCAGCGGTGTCGGCGCCGTCATCCCGGATCCGGCTGAGCACCGGGTGCTGGCCTGCGCCGGAGACGACGAGTGGTGTGTGGTGTCGCTGCGCTCCGACGACGACCGTCGCGCGGTGGCATCGGTGGCCGGTGGAGACGTCGCGGCCTGGGCCACGCAGCACCCACCGGCCGAGGTCGCGGCAGAGCTGCAAGCCGCCGGGGTGCCCGCGGGGCCGATGATCCGGGCCGCCGACATCGCCGACGACCCGCAGTTGCAGCTGCGAAACGTGTTCAGCGACATGGCACATCCGCTCTTCGAGCACCCGCTGCCCACCGAGTCCGGACCCGCGCCGTACCGAAACATTCCACCGGCCCTGCAGAACCCGGCGCCACTGCCGGGGGCCGACACCCGGCGAGTGTGCCGCGACGTCCTCGGCATGACGGAGGCGCAGATCGACGCATTGATCGCCGACGGTGTGCTGTTCACCGCCTCGGATGACAGGACAGGAGTCCGGACATGAGTGGCACCGCACAGTTGTTCATCGACGGCCGGTTGCGCAGCGCCGATCACACCGAGCCGGTGCTGGAGGCCGCCACCGGAGAGCCGCTGGGGGAGGGCGCCAGCGCCACCGAGGCCGATGTCGACGCCGCAGTCGCAGCCGCCCGGGCAGCCCTGCCGGCCTGGCGCTCGGCGTCACCTGATCACCGCGCTGAGCTCCTCGTGGCCTTCGCCGCCGCGCTGGAGCGCCGGGCCCGGACCACCGACGAACTGGTGACCCGGGAGAACGGCATGCCGATGTCGTTGTCCCGGGGCGCAAATGGCCGCTTCCCGGCCGCGCTGCTGCGCTATTACGCCCAGTTGATCACTGAGACTCCGATCGAGGAGATCCGGCCGAGCATGATCGGGCACACCATTGTGCGCCGGGAGGCCGTCGGCGTGGTGGCCGCGATCGTGCCGTGGAACTACCCGCAGGCGCTGGCGGCGTTCAAGCTTGCGCCCGCGCTGGCGGCGGGGTGCACGGTGGTACTCAAGGCCGCTCCGGAGACGGCGCTGGACGCGCTGGTCTTCGCCGAGGCCGCCCAGGAGGCGGGCCTGCCGCCGGGTGTGCTCAACATCGTGCCGGGCGGTGTGACGGCGGGTGCGCACCTGGTGTCACATCCGGGGGTGGACAAGGTGACGTTCACCGGGTCGACGGCGGCGGGCCGGATCATCGGTGAAGTCTGCGGACGGCTGCTGCGGCCGGTCACCCTCGAACTCGGCGGCAAGTCGGCGGCGATCATTCTCGACGACGCCGACCTGGCGGCCACCATCAAAGGCCTGCGGGCGGCGTCGTTGGTCAACAACGGGCAGACCTGTCATCTGAGCTCGCGCATCCTGGCTCCGCGGTCGCGCTATGACGAGATCCTCGGTGCGCTGACGGAGATGGTCAACGGTCTGACCGTCGGCGATCCGCTGGATACCGCGACCGACATCGGCCCCGTGGTCAGCGCCAGGCAGCGCGACCGCGTGCTGGGCTATATCGAGGCCGGTAAGAACAGCGACGCGAAACTGATTGCCGGCGGCGGGATTCCGAATGATCAGCCCCGCGGCTGGTTCGTCTCCCCGACAGTGTTCGCCGATGTCGACAACTCCGACCGTATCGCCCAGGAGGAGATCTTCGGGCCGGTACTGGCGGTCATCGCCTACGACAGCGACGAGGAAGCCATCGCGCTGGCCAACGACAGCGAGTTCGGGCTGGCCGGCACCGTGTGGTCCAGCGACGACGAGCGGGCCACCGAGGTCGCGCGGGCCGTACACACCGGCACCATCGGCGTCAACGACTACCAGCTGGACTTCCGCGCGCCGTTCGGCGGTGTGAAGGCCAGCGGGATCGGGCGGGAATTAGGACCCGAGGGCCTCGATGCCTTCTTCGCGCTCAAGTCGATCTACCGGGTGGGTCCCGCAGACCACTGAGGGTCTGCACAACGTCATACTTTTGCCCGCAACGATCGCAGTCAATCGCCCTGAGCCGCACATAGAGTGCGATGAGGGGATGTGCCGGAGGTGAATCGAATGCCTGCAGTTCCCCGCCGATCCGCGCTCTCGGCTGCCGCCGTCGCCGCGGCGGCGGTCGTGACGTTGAGCCCCATTCAACCGGTCGGCACCGTGGCCGTATCGCCGCCGCGGTCGGTGTCGGTAGACGTGCAGCTCACCGCGGACCCGGTCACGTCACTGATTCAGGTGGCCATCGACACCGCTGACAACATCGCGGTTCTGGCCACGAGGTTCGCGGCCAACCCGACGCCGGTGCTGAGCAAGGTCATTGCGAACCAGATCGCTTATACAAGTTACCTATTGAGCAATCCCACGCCGTCAGCATTCCTCACGGTGGCAACCGCCCAAGCCACGAATCTGGTTAATGCGCTCGGCGCCCTCTTCAGCGTGGAGGTGCTGTCGAGGATCATCGCCGCGCCGACGGCCCCGTTGCTCAGCCTCGTCGGCGGGGCGACGCTGGCGTTCCAGGACCCGATCAATGCCGTCGCAATCCTGGCGGGCGCATTTCTCAACGGGGTGAAGGTGCCGACCAGCCCAAGCAGCAGCGTGCAATTGTTCGGCGTCTTCACCCCCGGTGGTGCGACGGTCTCCGATACCGGCGGGTCGATCCAGGACGCGCTTGACGTCCCGATCATCGTGGCGAACGCGATCGAATCGTTCGTCCCACCGGTGACGGCCGCGGCCAACGCCACCGCATCCAGTGCGACGGCCGGCGCCTCCGAGTCGCGCGAGTCTGTCATTGCCGAAACGGCGCCCAAGCGGACGACCGGGTCCAGCCGACGTTCTCCCGTCACACCGGCCGGTGCGGCCAAGGATGGCGCGGCCCGCTCAGCAGCGGCGAAAGCCACTGCGCACAGCGGCGGTTCGAGCGGACGCTCCGCCCGAACCGCCGACTGACGCTTGACCAGGGGCTGGGATCAGCCCCCGGTTCCGACGCATCCGACGCCGTTGATGCAGCCGCCGCCACCGCCGGGACCGCCACCGCCGCTGCCCACGCCGGGAATCGATCCGCTGCCACCGCCGGGGCCACCGCTGCCGGTCGGACCGCCGGGGATCTCCCCGCCGCCACCGCCGGGGCCGCCGCTACCGGTCGGGCCACCCGGGACGGCGCCGCCGCCTCCGCCGGGGCCACCGCTGCCGGTCGGGCCGCCCGGCACCGGACTCGTGGTGTCGCCAGCTGCCGGACTGGTGGTCATGGTGACGGACGGCACCGTCACCTCACTGGAAGTCGGCGCTAGCGTGCTGCTGGTCTCCGAACCGCCGCTGTCGCTGCTCCCACAGCCGACGGCCAAGGCGAGCACCGCCGCTCCGCCGGCGAGCGTCAGCGCGGCTCTCGATGTCGGTTTTCCGAAAGGCATGCAGTCTCACTTTCTTAGTCGGGACCCATGTTCCGTACCCGAAAAGCCGCACGGCAAACCCACCGACCCGGGGCGTCAGGCCGCGATCACCTTGATGAGCTCCCCGTTCAGGTACATCTCCGCGGTGCTGGATGTCGCGGTGGGCGTGCCCGGAGCCGGTGGCGCGACCGAGTGATAGTGGGTGCCGGTCGGCGTGGTGAATTCAGCTGTGTGCCTGCCGTTTTCCGCGTCGGTGACCACCGTCCAGCCGTGGCTCTCCTTGGTGTAGTTGCACGCCTCGCACAACCCGGCGCCGTTGCGGGCACTGGTAGCCCCACCGCGGCGGTGCGGGGTGGCATGGTCGCCGTGTCGGATGGGTGCATCGCAGTACGGGGTGCGGCAGCGTTGGTCCCGCAACACGATGAACTGCGCCAGACCCTTCGGAAAGATCCGGGATCTGGACTCCATGGCCACCAGCGCGCCGCTGGCCGGGGTGGCATACAGCCGCCGCAGCGTGGCTCGCGACCGCTGATCGTCGACAGCGTCCAGCACCATGGCCTGCGCCACCGCCGAGGGCACAGACCCGTAGCCCACGATCGCCGCCGCGGCATGCTCGGCGCCCAGCAGCGCCTGATCCGAGATGACCAGGTTCACCGCGACAGGCACCGGTTGATCGGCGGGCCGCCCGGTCACCCGCTCGACAAGAGCGTCGGCCATCACCTGACCCCGCGAACGCGGATCACCGGAGCTGTCGGCCGCCCGTTTGAGCGCGGCATACACCGATACGCCCTGGGCCACCGGCAACAAGGCGGTCAGGTAGGTCATGGTGTCGGGGGCAGGTCGAATCGTGACGGTCCGCTCGCCGGCCGCCTTGGCCGCCCGGTCCACCACCGCGTGGGGATCCAGTCGATAGGCGATCGCTCTGGCCGCGGCCACCAACGCCGCATCTCCGAGCCCCTCGAGCATGGCCGGATCGGAACACAACTCGACATCCAGGCGCCGACGATCCGCCACATCCAGACACGCCGACTCCCGCACCACCAGCGTGGCCCGCCACTCCGAGAGCACCCCGGTCTCCAACGCCGCCAACGTGTGCGGCATCTCCAACACCAAGGCCTTGGCGAACCCCAGATGCCGACTGCCGCGCGCCGGGGAATCCCGGCGCGCCAGCGCAACCTCGGCACTCACACCCTTACCGCGACGCGCCGCCGGCACCCCCGCCGCCGCCTCCGCCGCACGACGCGACGCGTCCAACGCCACCGCCAACCGCGCCTGACCCGCCGCCGCAGCAGCCTTCAACCGCTCCAGCGCAGCAATACGCTCCACCAGCACAGACTCGGCTGCACCGGTATCGACCTCCAATGATGTATCGAACATGCGTTCGATACTACCGGGGGGTGCCGACAGGCAACGCCGATCAGTCGCGGGCGAACGCCGCCGCGGCCAGCTTCTCCAGATCGAGGTACTGGTCCTCGCCGACGTCGACCCCGACACCGAGGATCCGTCCACCGGTGAACGGGAACCCGGCCGGGTAGGAGCGGCTCACCGGGTCGGCACTGTCGTAGCCGACGCACAGTCCGTCGCCACACAGGGTGAAGGGGCCGATCTGGGCTCGCATCGGTCCTTCGGCCACAACCTGTTCTCCGACATACAGTTTCGCGGTTCCGATCGACTCCATGTGCTCGCCGGCACCCTCCCGGATGAATTCGACACCGAGGGTCAGCTGACCGGGCTCGAGTTCGGGGGAGACGAAGGTCTGCTCCGGCTTGATGCCCAGGAAGTTGTACACGTAATGCAGCTTGCGGTCCTTGATGAACAGGGTGTGCCCGCCGAACCGGGATCCGTGGGCGAAGATGACGCCTTCCGATTCCGGAGTCACCTCCACGTCGGCCAGAATCTTGTAGGAGCGCCCGCGAATGTTGACCGCGGTCGACTCGGGCACCGGTGCGGTCTCGGGGTAGTAGATGTAGCGCGAGCGGGGTGGCTCACCCTGGGGCCGCACGTCGCTGATCTGCTCAATGGCGGGCCGGTCATCAAGAGGCAGAACGAAATTCGCCTCGGCCTCCGCGAACCACGCGTCGATGAGCTCCTGCAACTTCTCCGGATACTGGGCAGCGAGGTTGCGGGACTCGGCGCGGTCCTCGTCGACGTGGTACAGCTCCCAGACATCTTGGTCGAAATGGCCCTTGCCGCTGATCGGCGCGTGCAGAGCCGCGGCCTTCCAGCCGTCCTGCCAGATACCGCGGGTGCCCAGCATCGAGAAGTACTGCCGCTTCTTGGTGGTCGGCGCCTGCGCGTCGTCGAAGCTGTATCGCATCGACACCCCGTTGAGGGGATACTGCTCGACCCCGCGGTACACCGTGGGCATCTCCAGCCCGACCGCCTCCAGAATCGTCGGGACGATATCGGTGGAGTGGTGGTACTGGTGGCGCATCTCGCCCCTGGCCTTGATTCCCTTGGGCCAGTGGATAACCAGCGGATCGCACGTGCCGCCGGCGAACTGCGAATAACGCTTGAACATCTGGAACGGTGTGGAGAACGCCACCGCCCAGCCGGTGGGGTAGTGGTTGTAGGTCTCCGGGCCGCCGAGTTCGTCGAAGTAGGACAGGTTCTCTTCCAGGCTGTCGGGGTAGCCGTTGAAGAACTTGTTCTCGTTCACCGAGCCGTTGGGAGTGCCCTCGCCGGAGGCCCCGTTGTCCGCGCAGTAGAAGATGATCGTGTTGTCCAGCTGGCCGGTCTTCTCGAGGAAGTCGACGATGCGGCCCACCTGCGCATCGGTGTACTCGGAGAAACCGGCGAACACCTCGGCCATCCGGCAGAACAGCTTCTTTTCCTCGTCGTTGAG
This sequence comes from Mycobacterium sp. NBC_00419, assembly GCF_036023875.1. Classification (NCBI taxonomy): domain Bacteria; kingdom Bacillati; phylum Actinomycetota; class Actinomycetes; order Mycobacteriales; family Mycobacteriaceae; genus Mycobacterium; species Mycobacterium sp. NBC_00419. The sequence goes on along the minus strand of NZ_CP107931.1, from coordinate 178,855 downwards.
TTCGGCCCACGGTCGCACGTAGTCGGCCTCGTTGGCGACGTCGTCGGGCATCGGGTTCAGCGGAGTCAGCTCGGTGCCTTCGGGAACCACGCCGCGCTCGATCATCCGCGCCAGAACCCATTCGCGGTAGGCCTCGTAGCCGTCGTCGAACACGCCCTTGTACTTGTCGATGTACTCCTGCGGGCTGTGATGCGGCGCATGGTTTGCGCCGGGACAGAACCACATGAACCAGGGCTTGGACGGCGCCGAGGACCGCAGATCCCGCAGCTGCCGAATCGCTTGGTCGGCAAGGTCTTTGGAGAGGTGGTAGCCCTCTTCAGGGGTGTAGGGCGGTTCGATGGCGTGGTTGTCCTCGATCAGGTCGGGATACCACTGGTTGGTCTCGCCGCCGAGGAAGCCGTAGAACCGGTCGAATCCCTTCGACAGCGGCCACTCGGACTTGCTTCCACCCGGCGAGAGGTCCTCCACCGGAACGTTGTGGTTCTTGCCGAGCCACATGGTGGCGAAGCCGTTGTCCTGGAGTACCTGGCCGATGGTCGCGCACTCGGCGGGCAGCCGGCCAGCCGCACCGGGGAAGCCCATTGAGCCCTCGGTGATCGACGCGCACCGGTTGACGTGGTGGTTGCGCCCGGTCAGGAACGTCGAGCGGGTCGGCGAACACAGGGCAGTGGTATGCCACTGCGTGTAGGTAACGCCGTTGTCGGCGAGCCGATCCATGGTCGGCATGTTGATTCGCCCGCCGTACGGCGACCAGGCGGCCAGACCGGTGTCGTCGTACAACACGATCAGGATGTTGGGGGCGCCCTCCGGGGCCTTCTTCAGCTCGTACGGTTTCCAGTCGGGGACCGAGTCGCGAATGTCGAGTTTGATGACTCCGTTGAATGGCTCGGCCATGTTCCCTCCGCAGATCGGCGGCACACTTCTTGGCCGCGACGCTCCCATGTTTACACCCCGTTTCTGGGAGCGCATACGAACGCGCGATCGGAAATCTGACGCCTTTCAGCCGCAGTCTGACTCAGTCCAGCGAATCCCAGAATTCGGAGAGTGCCTGCGCAGCCTGGACCGGATCCTCCAGCATCCACCAGTGTCCGGCTCCGTCGAGCTCCACCGTGCGGGCACCGGCGCTCTCGGCGGCGCGGCGACGGTTGTCGCTGGCACCGATGAACGGATCTGCCGTGGCCAACAGGGACAGCCCCGGCCGGGCAGCGGCATTGGACAGCGCGCGGCCCGCTTCGGCCATCGCCGGCTGCGCGGCTGATCGATACAGCGCCAGGATGGCCCGGCCCATCTGCTCGTCCTGGGCCGCGGCCAGCGCGGTCGCCACATCACTGGGGATCCCGAATCCCGTCAGCTGGGCCACCCGATCGTCGAACGGCCCGCCGACCATCGCTTCGACCACCTCTTCACCGGCCCCAGGGGTCTGCCACACCTGAGCCAGGTCGTGCCACACATAGTCCGGATCGAACAGCCCGACGACGTCGCTGGCCCAGCTGCGCACCAGTTCCGGGCGATGCATGACCACGTTCACGACATGCCCGCCACCCCAGTCATGGCCGACCAGGTCCACTGGCTCGTCGAAGCGCTCCAGCTCGGCCTCCAGCCAGTCCCGGTAGGCCAGGAAGGTCGCCGGGAAACCCTCGGGCAGCGGGGAGCCGAATCCTGGCGGGGACAGCCGCACCACGTCGTCGCGCCCGAGCGCTTCCACCAGCGGACCCCAGATCACGTCGGTCTCCGGGTTGCCATGAACGAGAACCACCGTCATGAGGACATCATGGCACCCGGAGGCCGCTCGCCCGCAGCGGCCGCTAGCCTGGCCAGCCCGGCTACGATGCTAGGTTTTGACAGGCGTCAAACGCCGCGGCGACTACGGAAAGGCTCTCGATGGACCCCAGGACACCGGTCATCGTCGGCGTCGGACAGGTCAACCAGCGCGAAGACGCGCCCGAGGTGGAACCCGTCGACCTGATGGCGGTCGCCGCCCGCGAGGCTGCCGATCCGCGCGTGCTGCAGGCCGTCGACGCGATCCGGGTGGTCAACCTGCTGTCCTGGCGCTACCGCGATCCGGGTCTGCTGCTGGCCGCGCGCATCGGCGCCCCGAACGCCTCGACCTACTACACCGGTGTCGGCGGCAACACGCCCCAGTCGCTGGTCAACCAGGCCTGCTTGAACATCCAGGCGGGCCGTAATGATGTCGTGCTGCTGGCCGGCGGCGAGACATGGCGTACCCGGATGCGGTTGAAAGCCAAGGGAATACGCCCGGACTGGACGCGCCAGGAGGAGACGGTCGCGGTGCCGCCGGGTGCGGAGGACGAGGTGCCGATGTCGGGCCCGGCCGAGGACCGCATCGGACTGCTCATGCCCTCGCACGTCTACCCGCTCTTCGAGCAGGCGCTGCGAATCGCCAACAACGAGGGCAGCGACGAGCACCGGCAGCGGATCGGGCAGCTGTGGGCCCGGTTCAGCGCGGTGGCCGCCGAGAACCCGCACGCGTGGAGTCGCGAAGCCGTACCCGCAGAACAGATCTGGCAGCCCAGCGCGGACAACCGGATGATCAGCTGGCCCTACCCGAAGCTGATGAACTCCAACAACATGGTCAACCAGGCCGCGGTCGTGGTGCTGTGCTCGGCGGAGAAGGCCCGCTACCTGCAGATCCCGCAGGATCAGTGGGTGTTCCCGTATGCCGGCACCGACTCCCACGACACCTACTCGATCGCCGAACGCGACGAACTGCACCGCTCGCCGGCCATCCGCATCGCTGGCCGCCGGAGTATGGAACTGGCCGGGGTCGGGGTCGACGACCTCGACTACGTCGACGTGTACTCCTGCTTCCCGTCGGCGGTGCAGGTCGCCGCGACCGAGATCGGACTGCCCCTCGACGACCCGCAACGGCCACTGACCGTCACCGGCGGTCTGACCTTCGCCGGCGGCCCGTGGAACAACTACGTCATGCATTCGATCGCCACCATGACCGAACTGCTGCGCGCCAACCCCGCTGCACGAGGGCTGATCACGGCCAACGGCGGCTTCCTGTCCAAACACAGCTTCGGGGTCTACAGCGCGACCCCGCCGCCTGCGGAGTTCCGCTGGCAGGACGTCCAGGCCGAGGTCGACCAGCTACCGACCAGGGTCGCCCACGCCGACTGGGCGGGTGACGGCGTCGTCGAGTCCTGGACTGCGCCGTTCGACCGGGACGGCACGCCCCAGAAGGCGTTCCTCGCCGTCCGCACACCCGACGACGGCCGCGCGCTGGCGGTCATCGAGGATGCCGAGGCGGCGGCGGTCACCGTTCGCGACGACATCGCCGGGGCCAAGGTGAGCGTGCGCGCCGACGGTAGGGCCAGCCTGAACTGACGGCCGAAAGCCCGAAAATTTTGCCCGCACCTGCCTAAGCTCGTCGCAGCGGACGGGGGAAGTAGGGCCTGGAATGCGGATCTTGCTCACGGAGGTCACCGGTGGGCTCGGTCGCGCCCTAACCCAAAGCTTGCTGGCAGCGGGCCATCACGTCGTGTACTCCCTGACCGCTGACGCCGATGCGGTCCTGATGTTGCCGAGCGAAGACGGCAGTGTGCAGCACGCCGATGTGGTCCGGGTCAGTGACGCAGCCGCACGGGTCGGGGCGCGGATCGTGTTCGTGTCGCTGTCGCTGCTCGAGCCGGGCCGGTGGAACCAGGCCGAGGATCTGGTGAGCACGGGCTGGGCGCCGAACCTGATCGTGCGAATCGCGGCCCCGCTGGGACGACAAGTCGACGGGCCGGTCTGCCGCACGGTGGCCGCGCTGCTGACCAATCCGGCCGCCGGCCCGGTGCCCGTGGTGCACGTCGACGACGTGGTGCGGTTCCTGGTCTCGGCCGTGGAGTCCGAACGAACCGGTGTCGTCGAGCTCGCGACGCCGGACACCCTTACCGTCGCCGCCGCCCGAGATATTCTCGCCCACGCCGACCCCCGGCCGAAGGCGCGTGCGACCGACGGCTGGACGGTACTGGACCCAACAATCAGCCTGGACTCGCTTCGCGAGGACTGGAAATTCGAATGCGCCTGGGGTGCAACCGAATCCGTGGCAGACGCGGTCCGCGGACTGCAGGGCCGCAGACTCTCGGCCAACGGCGCGGTGGACGTCACCGGCCGGATTCCGATGCCGACATCCGTCGCGCCCGCGCACAGCCGGTCGGATCTGGTCAGTGCGGCGCCCGACGGCGCCGAAGCAGAGTTCGACGACCGGATCGATCCGCGATTCCCGGTGTTCGTGGCCCCGCCGCTCGCGCTGACCCAGAGCGGGCCGCTGACTCCGATGTCGCTGGATCTGCACGTGGCCGGCTTGCACGCCGCCGCCCGCGCGGTGAGTCGGCTCCTCGACATCCCGGCCGGACTGGCCCCCGAATGGGAGAGCCGGCTGGTCGCGGTATTCGGCCACCGCGTGTACCTGGGCGCCTCGGCGATTGCCGCCGCAGTTCCGCGCCTCCCCGGGCGCGCCGCCGAGCTCGGCGCGCGTTTGTGCGCCGACGCGGATACCGACCGGTTCACCACGCTCCGCCCGACCCGGAGCCTGTTTCGCCAGCGCCCGCTGTCGATGACCCGGATCGTCACCGCCGGCCGGATGCTGGGCCGTCATGTCGAGGCTTACGCCACTGCCGCCGGCGCCGAGTACCGCGATGCCGATTGGCTGCTGAATCTCAGTGACGCGCAGCTGGATGGACGAATCCGGTTGCTGCGCAGCAGAGTCCATGAGGGTTGGGTACTGGCGGCCCAGGCCTGGCTGCTCACCGAGGTCGCGCCGGTGCCGTCGACGGGCGCCCGCGGTGACAGCGTCCGGATCGACGCGGAGATGGCCTCGCTGGCCAACGTGCTGCGGGCTCATCCCTACGTCCAGGAATCGCTGGAGTCCGGCGACCTCGATGCGGTGCGTACGGCGGCACCCATGGTGGGCGCCGCCGTCGATACCGTCATCGCCCGGCTCGGGCATCGCGGCCCAGGCGGCGCGGAGCTCGCCGCGTCAGTGATCGGGGACCGCCCCGATGCCGTGATCGCCGCGGGTGAGCGGGCGCTGCACCGCCATCCGCAGTACGCCGATGGCCCACCGCGGCCCTACCGCGCCGTCGCTCTGGACTGCACGCTGCGTTTCACGCACCAAGTCCGTTTGGCGGTAAGGGAATTGGCCAGCCGACGGGTGGGCGAGGAGAAGCTCTGCGAGATCGACGACATGTTCTTCCTCACCGTCGAGGAGGCGCTGGTGATGCCGGTGGACGCGCAGTTGCGGATCAAACGCCGCGCCGCCGAGCGGCAGCGCCTACAGGCGCTGAGCCTGCCGACGGTGATCGACGGTGGTTGGTCGCCGCAGTGCGCGGCAGGCCCCGGTGTCGCCGACGAGCGCCTGCAGGGCACGGTCGTTGCCGGCGGCGTGGTCGAGGGGACGGTGCGCGTGGTGCGCTCGGCCGCCGATGCCGGTCTTGGGCCCGAGGAGGTCGCGGTGATCACGACAGCCGACGTCGAATCGATCGTGCTGTTCGGCACGCCGGGCGGGATCGTCGTCGACGGTCCAATACCGGCCAATAGTCTTTCCCACCTTGGCATTCCGGTGTTAGCCGGCGTCGCCGACGCGACCACGCGACTGGTGACCGGCACGCGGGTACGGATGGACGGCACCACCGGCACGGTTACCGTGCTCGCCGACGCCGAGGTCGACACCGAACTGGTAGCCGGGGCACTCACCTGATCGCATCGCGGGTCCGGTATACCGTGACCCGATGATGTGGCGCGGGATTGCGGTGCTCTCGGCACTGTGGTGTGTGCTCGTGGTCGCTCCCGCGCTGATCGGCGCCCATCTTCTGGCCGAGGCCTCCCAGGTCTCGCAGAAGGGCTGGGCACTCGGGGTGTGGGTCGGCGGATACGTCATCCAGTTCGTCGTGTTCCTGCAGATATCGCGCCGCGCACCGCGTCCGGTGGCGCTGGGCTGGCTGATCGCATCGACGGTGCCCTGGGCGGCTGACTGGACCGCGCCGCTTAGCGGGTGGGCGGTGCCGGTGTGTGCGGCGATCGTCGCCGCCTACGCGGTGTGGTTGACGGTGGCGGTCAAACGGGTCGACCGGCTGCGCGGCGCCGGGGTGCGGGCCTGGGCTGTGGTGCTCGACGTCGTGCGGCCCGCGCTGAATGTGGTTGTCACCAAGGACTCCGCGCGGCGTGCGATGCGGGTACGTGTCGAACCGGCCTCGGGCGCTTCGCCGTACGACGCGCGGATTACGGGCACGTTCACCCTCGGTGAGGTTCCCGAACCGGGGGACAGGCTCGCGGTGCTGGTCGATCCCGCCGATCCCCAACACATCGAAGCGGTGCCCGACGAGCCGATCGTTCGCGGCACCCCGGTGCCCGATGACCTCGACGCGGAAGCGGCGGAGTCGCTTCGCCGGTTGGTGACGATGCGTGACCGCGGTGACATCACCGATGCCGAGTTCAGCGCCGCCAAGAAGCGGCTGCTGGAGTCCTGACCGGACCAACCCCGGGTCTCCCGGCCGGACATGATCATCGGTGAGACGTGGGCGCGGGTCAGCAAGGTCACGGTCTCCTCGGGCGGCACTCGCACCATGAGGTCACCGCCCCCACTGGCCGCGACGGCCATGTTGCCGTTGACCAGAAATGCCAGGCCACCGAACATCCGCTTCTCGGTGACGCCGCGAACACCGATGAGCGCCTCGCGGATCCGGTCGGCCAGTGCGGGGTCGTAGGCCATCGCCCAAGGCTATCGTCGACGACCCCGCACCACCGGGTATCAGGCCGCTGTGGTGACCGCCCCGGCCGCCGGCTCCAGGGCCAGCGCCACGATGTCGGCGACATCGGTCATCGGCTGCACACTGAGCGCCGCCAGGACCTCAGCCGGAACGTCGTCCAGGTCGGCCTCGTTGCGCGCGGGAATGAAAACCGTTGACAGTCCGGCACGTTGAGCGGCCAGCAGCTTCTGCTTGACTCCGCCGATCGGCAGCACCCGGCCGTTGAGCGTGACCTCACCGGTCATGCCCACATCCGAGCGGACCTGCCGGCCGGTGGCCATCGACACCAGGGCGGTGACCATCGTGACACCGGCGGACGGCCCGTCCTTGGGCACCGCACCCGCGGGCACGTGGACGTGGATCTTGCGGTTCAGCGCCGCGGGGTCCACGCCCAGTTGCTCGGCATGTGAGCGGACGTAGGACAGCGCGATCTGCGCCGACTCCTTCATCACGTCACCCAGTTGACCGGTCAGGATCAGAGCCGGCTCACCGGCCGCGTCCGATTCCACCGATCCGGCCTCGATGTAAAGCACATCACCGCCCAGTCCGGTCACGGCCAGGCCGGTCGCGACGCCGGGCACTGCAGTGCGTTCGGCCGACTCCGGGGTGAACCGCGGCCGGCCCAGGTACTCGACCAGATCGGGCTCGTCGATGGTGATGGGAGCGTCACTGGAGTCGAGCTTGGTAGTGGCCTTGCGCATGGCCTTGGCCAACAACCGCTCGTACTGCCGCACACCGGGTTCCCGGGTGTAGTCGGCGGCGATCTTGCGCAGCGCGTCGTCGGTGACGGTCACCTCCTCGGCCGTCAGGGCCGCACGGTCCCGCTGCCGGGGCAGCAGGTAGTCGCGGGCGATGGCGACCTTGTCGTCCTCGGTGTAGCCGTCGATCTGGACCAGCTCCATGCGATCCAGCAGGGCCGAGGGGATGTTCTCGATGACGTTGGCGGTGGCCAGGAACACGACGTCGGAGAGGTCGAGGTCCAGATCCAGATAGTGGTCGCGGAACGTGTGGTTCTGCGCCGGGTCCAGAACTTCCAGCAGGGCTGCGCTCGGGTCACCCCGGTAGTCCGACCCGACCTTGTCGATCTCGTCGAGCAGGACGACGGGGTTCATCGAACCGGCTTCGCCGATGGCGCGGACGATCCGGCCGGGCAGCGCACCGACGTAAGTGCGCCGGTGCCCGCGGATCTCGGCTTCGTCGCGAACACCACCCAGGGCGACGCGGACGAATGTGCGGCCCAGCGCACGGGCCACGCTCTCACCGAGCGAGGTCTTGCCGACGCCGGGAGGGCCGGCCAGCACCATCACCGCACCCGAGCCGCGTCCGCCGACCACCTGCAGGCCGCGCTGGGCGCGCCGCGCCCGGACCGCCAGATACTCCACGATGCGGTCCTTGACGTCGTCGAGGCCGTGATGATCGGCGTCGAGGATCTGCCGGGCCGACTTCAGGTCGGTCGAATCCTCGGTGGTGACGTTCCACGGCAGGTCCAGGACGGTGTCCAGCCAGGTGCGGATCCAGCCGCCCTCGGGGCTCTGTTCGCTGGAGCGTTCCAGCTTGCCGACCTCGCGCAGCGCGGCCTCGCGGACCTTGTCGGGCAGATCGGCGGCCTCGATGCGGCCGCGGTAGTCGTCACTGCCGTCGGGCTCGCCTTCGCCGAGTTCCTTGCGGATGGCGTTGAGCTGTTGGCGCAGCAGGAATTCCTTCTGCGTCTTCTCCATCCCGGAGCGGACGTCGTCGGCAATCTTGTCGTTGACCTCCACCTCGGCCAGGTGCTCGGCGGTCCAGTCGATCAGCACCTGCAGCCGCTCGTCGACAGTCTCGGTCTCCAGCAGCTGACGCTTCTGCACGTTGGTCAGATACGACGCGTAGCCAGCGGTGTCGGCCAGCGCCGACGGGTCGGTGAGTTGGTTGACCGCGTCGACCAGCTGCCAGGCCTCCCGGCGCTGCAGCAGGGCCAGCAGCAGTTTCTTGTATTCGGCGGCGAGCGCCTTGGTGTCGTCGGTGATCTCCGACTCGGCCACTTCGTCCACCGAGACCCACAGCGCGGCGCCGGGGCCGGTGGTTCCCGCGCCGATGTGGGCGCGGCGCTCACCGCGCACCACGGCGGCGGCGTCGCCTCCCGCTATGCGGCCCACCTGCACGATCGACGCCAGCACCCCGTAGGAGGGGTAGCGGTCGTCGAGCCGCGGCGCGATGAGCAACTTGCCGGAGTCGCTGGCGCGGGCAGCGTCGACCGCGATCCGGGCGGTGTCGTCGAGCGTGATCGGAACCACCATGCCGGGAAGCACGATGGGGTCGCTCAGGAAAAGAACGGGCACCGATGTGGCTTCAGCCATCAATCCTCCAAAGTTCAGTCTGAAAGGCTCAACCTTGGTGATCGTGGGCTTGTTCCCGACCGCGTGTTCGCCCGCGGCGGAAGGGGTGGACCCCACACAGCAGCGAGCCTGCCGCCCGAAGGCGACAGGCTCGCTGTCCAGATGTGACCGGGATCAGCCCGCGGTCGGGGTGGCCCCCAGAACCCGCTGCATGTCCGGGATCATCGACTGCAGCTGCTGTCCCCAGTAGCCCCAGCTGTGGGTGCCGTTCGCGGGGAAGTTGAACACGCCGTTGCGTCCACCAGCCGCGAGGTAGTTGTCCATGAAGGTCTTGTTGGTCCGCAGAGTGAAGCCCTCCAGGAACTGTGCGGCCATCAGGTTTCCGCCGCCACCGGAGGTGTCCAGTTCCGACGGCGTACCGGTGCCGCAGTAGATCCAGACCCGAGTGTTGTTGGCGACCAACTGATTGATGTTGACCATCGGGTCGTTGCGCCGCCATGCCGGGTCAGACGACGGACCCCACATGCTCTGCGCGTTGTACCCGCCCGCGTCGTTCATCGCCAGACCGATCAGCATCGGCCACCAGCCCTCGGAAGGGTTGAGGAAGCCCGACAGCGACGCGGCGTAGGTGTACTTCTGCGGGTAGTAGATCGAGTAGGTCAGCGCTGCGCTGCCGGCCATCGACAGACCGACGACGGCATTGCCGTTGGGGTCGACGCCGTAGTTGGCTGCCAGATAGGTCGGCAGCTCCTGGGTCATGAACGTTTCCCACTTGTAGGTGTAGTTCTGACCGTTGCCCTGCGACGGCTGGTACCAGTCGGTGTAGAAGCTCGACTGGCCGCCGACCGGCATGACCGCCGACAGGCCCGAACCGTAGAACCACTCGAACGCCGGGGTGTTGATGTCCCAGCCGCTGTAGTCGTCCTGCGCACGCAGGCCGTCGAGCAGGTAGACCGCGTGCGTGCCGCCGCCCTGGAACTGGATACGGATGTTGCGGCCCATCGAGGCCGACGGAACATCAAGGTAGAGAACGGGAAGCCCGGGCTTGGAGAAGGCGGCCGCTGTCGCCGAACCGCCGACAACGCCGATCAAGCCGGGCAAGAAGAGTGCGGCCACGAAGGCTGCGGCCACGCGGCGCAACCAAGTGCCTCGCATCATCTCGACGATTTTCATGACGACAACCATCACCTTTCATATGTATTCGGTCCGTAGTCAAAGTGCTCTGCGCCGGTAGCTAAACACGTGGCGCATGGCGGATTCGGTACGCGCAGCGGTGCGCCAAGTCGCGGTTAGCTAACGATAGGGAGACGTCCAGGACTCGCCGTATTTGTCACAGTGGTCACTCTGGACACAGGGTCGCAACCCTGTATCGCCGCTGAGCTGGGTAGACGCGGCAGATGGCGGAACGATGCACGGGCCGGGAGATAACGGCACGATCACGCCTCAGCAACACCTCGGGTATCGCCGCACCTGCTCTAGCTCACTCGGGGCGCAGCACCAGCCAGCCCTGCGGCGGGACCACCACCTCGCGCACGAGGTCCTCCGGCGGAGCGCCGGTACCGCCGGCCAGCCGGGCCGGCCTGCCGGCCAGTTCGGCGACGGGCAGGTGCATCGGCACATCGTCGACGTTGAGGGCGACGATCAATGCCTCGTCGCCACATCGGGTTTCGTATGCGTAGCAACGGTTTTCCAGGTGCAGCGCCCGGGTCGCCGCCTCGTGCAACCACGGGTTGCGGCGGCGCAGCCCGATCAGGAACTGGTGCAGAGTGAGCGCTGCGCGGCCGTCGTCGTCGAGATCTGCCGGGGGCGAGCCGAATTCGGGGCGCACCGCGTCGTCGCCGCCGGCCCGCTCTTCCTTGACCCCGCGGTATCCGAACTCGTCGCCCGCGTAGATCGTCGGCACCCCGCCGGTGGTGAACAGCAAGACCAGAGCGTGCGCGACGTGCTCGGCACGGTCGAGTTGGCTGGCGATACGGGTCACGTCGTGATTGCCGACGAACGTCTGGGGTGTGAATCGGGCCAGGAAGTCGTTGTGGCGCTGCAGCGCCCAGTCCAGTTCGTGAAAGTTGCCGTCGTTGAGGCTGCTCCAGACGGCCTTCCACAACTCGTACTGGGTCACCGAGTCCACCCCGGATCCCTCGACGAACCCGACGTAGTCGCCGTGGATGACCTCGGCGACGAACCATGCGTCGGCGTGGCGTTGCCGAACCCGCGGCAGTACCTCGGCCCAGAACGACTCCGGCACCGCGTACGCCGCGTCCAGGCGCCATCCGTCGGCGCCGCGGTCGAGCCAGTGGTTCATCACGTCCGCGACGTAGTCGACCACGTCCGGACTGTGGTGGTTGAGCGTGATGAGCTCGCCGTGGCCTTCGAAGGTGTGGAAGCGCCCAGGACGTCCGCGAAACCAGCCCGCCGCGCCGGCGTCGCCGTCCTCGGCCGAGCGGTAACGCTCGAAATCGGTTCCGACGTGGTTGAACACGCCGTCGAGTAGCACCCGCAGCCCACGCTGGTGAGATTGCGCGATCAGCTCGTCGAAGTCACCGTCGTCACCCAGACGCGGGTCGATGCGGTAATGGTCGGTGGTGTCATAGCCGTGGGTGCGCGATGCGAAGACAGGGCCGAGCGCGATACCCGACGTACCGAGTTCCACTGCGTGGTCAAGCCAGTCGATGAGGCGGCGCAGCCGGTGCTCGCCGGGTCCGGGTGGGGTGTCGGCTGGGAAGGCGCCGACGAATCCGAGCGGATAGACGTGCCACCAGATCGCGTGGCGAACCCAGGACGATGCGCTCATGGCCGAAACCTCGCGGCGTAGAGCGCCATCATCTCGTCGCGGTACTGCGGTGCGGGCCCGTCGGCGACGAGATCGGGGGCCACCGCGGTGACGGGTAGCGGCGCGACCGGGGGCGGCGGCGCCTTCCACTCGACGAGCCACTGGGCCAGTTGAGCGCCGGAGACGGCAAACACGATGCGGCCCAATCCAACCCAGGCGTGGGCGGCCGCACACATCGGGCAGTGCTCACCGGAGGTGTAGACGGTTGCGGCGGCGCGCTGCTCCGGTGAGAGGTGCTGCGCCGACCAGCGGGCGATCGCGAACTCGGGGTGGGCGGTGGCGTCCCCGCCGGCGACGTGGTTGTGGTCTTCGAGCAGCGCCGCGCCGTCGTCACCGACCAGGACCGAGCCGAACGGTTCGTCGCCGGCCTCCAGCGCGGTGCGGGCCAGTTCGACGCAACGGCCGAGCCATTTGGTGTCCTCGTCGCTGAGCGCCACGCTGTCTCACTCTACGCAGCAGCCCGGCGCCGGGAGCGGGTCAACGGGTAGAGCGCCAACCCGATCAGCAGTGCGGTCAGGTGACCGACCGTGGTGAAGGTGGCATGAACGACGACCGGCGCGACGAAGCAGCCGAGAGCGAGCAGCAGATAGACCCACCGCCAGGGCCTGGCAATGCAGTAGGTGAGGATGCCGATGATGCCCGCCACCACATAGCTGACTCCGACGTCGCGCGCGTTGAGATATCGCGGTGAGACCATCGACTCCTGGATCTGCCAGTACAGGAATCCCTCGCTGACGTAGGTGGCGACGATGTGGGCGATAAGCCCGGCGACCACGAACCGCAGCGAACCCAGCCGATGCTCCGCCGGCGCCAGGAACACGCAGAACACCGCCAGGTAGAGCCACCACCAGGCGGCGCCGTCGAGCCACAGCAGGCTGGTGATCAGCACCCGGACCGGGTCGGATGCCAGGTGATGCAGGTTGGTGGAGTCCTTGCGCAGCAGCACGATCAGATGCCAGCGCGGCAACAGATGCTGGGCGACGGTGGTCATCAGGAGCAGCGCCAGCCAGCTGAAGGTCACCGGCGCACCGCCCACGAACCGCGCCAGGCGGTGCCTAAGCTCGTCGACCACTCGTCGACGATACGTGGGCCTCAGCCGCAGCAGCTCTTCTCGAAGACCTCCATGCGGCAGGCGCACGAGGCCAGGATCGGCACGTCGGCACGCGCCTTGGCCAGTTCGAGCTGGCGGCCGATGATGACCGCTTCCTCGGTGCGGCCCAGCCGCTGCAGGCATTCGTGGTAGCCGTGCAGGCTCCACACGTTGCCCGGGTGCTGACACGACCGGCTCAATGTTGGGTCCAGACCAAGGTCGGCGGCATACACCTGGGCGGCCTCTGAGACGTGGCCCTGCTCGAGCAGCAGCGCACCGTAGGCGTGCCGGGTCGGCTGCATCCAGCCCCACGGCTCGTCGTAGGGCAGCGCGTCATCGAGGTCGATGGCTCGCCGCAGGTGGGCGTAAGCCTCGTCGTAGTTGCCCTCGCGGTAGCTGATTTCGCCGTCGAGCATGGCAGCGCCGACCGCCAGGATGTCGCGGCTGGTGTTGTTGAACAGATACCGGGACTCCGGGATGCGGGCGTACGCCGCCGTGAAGGCCTCACGTTCGGCCACGGCCGCGGCCAGCTGACCCTTGGCCGCGTGTGCCACTCCGCGACCGTAATGAATGGTTGCGGTTGTGCTGCAATACAACTCGGGATCGTCGGGCAACGGCAACGCGATCAGGTCGTCCCAGCGGCCGAACCGGATCAGCACGTGCACCCGCAGCGGCACGAACGCTTCCAGCCAGTCCGCCATCGGCGGCGAGGAGATGGACAGCAGTTCGGGGGTCAGCTGCTCAGCCAGTTCGTCGGCGGCCAGCAGGGCGGTCCGGGACTGTCCGGAGAACATCGCCGAATACACGACGAAGTGAAGGTCGTGCGCGCGGTAGAGGGAGTAGAAGTTCAGCGGGCCCTGGCGCTCGACGAACAGCCGATCGGCGCGCACCGCGGACTGGTTGGCCAGCACCGAGGATCGGTACTCACCGCACAGCACGTCGATGTGCGACGGCATGTGTTCGAGGTGACCGGCATCGGGCACCAGCCCGCGCAGCAGGTCCGCGGCCGGCAGCGCGTCCTCGGGGTGTGCCGACATCTCCATCGCGTGGATGTAGAGGTGCAGCACGCCGGGATGAGTCCGCCCGGCCTCGGTGGTCAGCGCACGGTCGAGCAGACTCTTGGCCGCCACGACGCGCGATCCCGGCGCCGGTTCGCCGGTTCGGCTGTCCCACAACGCCCATGCGGTCACATTGACCAGTGCGTCGGCCGCCAGCGCCAGCACGTCGACGTCATCAGGGTGGGCGGCCGCCACCTTGGCCATCGCGTCGGCGTAGGCGATGTGCCCGGCCGCCAGCGCCTCGGCGTCGTCGGGGTCGTCGGTGGGGAAGCGGGCGGCCAGGGCCGCGATCAAGGCCTGCTCGACGACGCCGGCCCGGCCGTCGGCGGCCAGCCGCAACTCGGTGCGGGCCCGGGCCAGGGATGCGGCGAGATCGACGGGGTCGAACGCGTCCCACGCCTTGTTGTAGTTCGGCCCGATCGCGTACGCGATGCCCCACCGGGCCAGCGCCAGGTCAGGATCCAGGGCCAGCGCACGCTCGAAGCACGCGATCGCTTCCTCGTGGTTGAAGGCGTAGGCCCACACCAGGCCGCGGTCGAACCACACCTGTGCCTGCGCGGAGGGGGTGTCGACGGTCCGGTGATAGGAGCCGAGGTCGTAGTACGGCTCGGCATCAACGAGGTGGACCGTCATGGCGCTGAGGATAGGTCAGCCGCGTCGATCCCGATACCGTTGCAACCTGGCAGAACGAAAGGATTCGAGCATGATTCGCTGCGTGCGTCTGTTCACCGGCGCTGACGATCAGTCTCACGTCCAGATCGGCCGGCTTGATCTGGCCCCGGGCCGCAACGACGATCTGGTCTCGGCGGCGATGGCCGCCGCCCGCGTGACGGCCGAGGAGACGGTCAGCGGTGGCACGCTGGCCTGGCACACCGCCCCGGTGCGTCAGCTCGTGATCACGCTCGCCGGGACGTTGGTGTTCACCACCCGCGACAACGAGGAGTTCACCCTGCATCCCGGTGACATCCTGCTCGCCGAGGACACCGTCGGTTCCGGGCATCAGTGGCGCCTCGTCGGCACCGACCCGTGGTGCCGGCTGTACGTCGTGCTGGCCGATGGCGCGCAGGTTCCCTTCGTCGCTGATCGAAGTCCCGGCGCCGCGCCTACACCGTGATTGGGTTGCTGAGCCGGATACCCAGCGCGGTGAGAACCGCCGAAAGCCACTGCGGCACCGCCGGAGTGGTGGGCGTGTTCGGTGTGTCGATGATCTCGTACGAACCGAAGTTGGCCTTCGTGTCCGGGCTGTCGAACTGCACACCGGTCAGCGTGAACGTGGTGTCGTCGACGACCACGGTGAACGTTCCGGTCACCCGGAAGACGGGCTGTCGAGCGGTGATAGTGGTCGTGTACCCGGGCGGCGTCGTCACCTCGATGTCTTCCTCAAACGTCTTGGTGTTGGTCCACGTATGCCCGTATGCGGTGCTGATCTCGGCGTTGATGGTCTTCGTCAGATTGCTGAACGATGCCTTCGCGGTGATGTTGAGGCTGTCGGTCTGGCTCACGACATCGATCAACTTGAGTGTCCGCTTGATGGGGTTCACGCCCCGATTGATGATGGGGCTGGCCACGTTGCGTGGCTCGCTGAGCGCCCTGGTTTCACTCTCGGGCTTGAAGTCGCAGCTGGCCTTGCCGCCGTCCTTACACAGTGCCTCGATGATTCTGGCCTGCGTCTGAGCTTGATCCGGCCCGATAACGGTGTTTCCTCCAGCCGCCTGCAACACGACGACCGACTTGCCCTCCGCCGAGCAGCGGTCACTTCCGCCGACAGCGCCGCATGTAGAGGAAGCGCCGTTGAGGGGGCCGACAGTGAGGTCGGCGGTGACGATCGTGCCATTGGGCCCGGTGGTGAGCACGGGTTCGACGGTGGTTGATTGGAAGAAGTTGTAGATCACTTCGATTCGTGCCGTGCCTCCCACGGGAATCACCGTGCCGGGTTTGGGCAGACCGTTCTCTGGGAGTTCCGATGTGCCGTAGCCCGCCACCGTGAGCGGCTTGTTGGTGAGGTTGTAGACGGTGTAGCCCTGAGTCGTTGTTCCCAGTAACCCGCCCACGATGCCGAGGAGTCGATCACCAAAGGATGTCGATGTGGTGTCCACGGCGTCGAACAGACCTGCGAGATTCGTCGCCGGCGCGTTCACGAACCTGATGTTCTTCTTATCCGCGACGCATCGCTGACCGCCGCCGGTAGTCGCACAGGTGGACGAGGCTTCGTTGAACGGTCCGACGGTGAGGTTCGACGTGAAGATCGTCGCACCCGCGTCCGTGGTGAACAGCGCCTGCACTCTTGTCGTCTTGAAGAAGTTGTAGATCACCTCGAACCTGAGGGTCTGGTTCGGGGCGACGACGGTGTCAGGTGCGGGTCCGCCGCCGTCCGGACGTTCCGTTGTCCCATATCCCACGAATGTGACAGGCTGGCTGCTTTCGTTCCTGAAGACAAATCCTTGGGTTGTCGTTCCCAGTAGGGGCCGAAAGAGCGCCCGCACCAATACTTCCAGTGGCCGCGGTTCAGTCGGCGACGTCGGGGTCCCGGACAGCGCGAGGAGACCCGAAACCATGCCCACGAGTGGGTCGCCAGGCGCCGCTGCCGAAGACATTGCCGACGCTGCTCCGGAAGTGCTTACGGCAGAGGGTGATACCGGCGCCAGCGACGTGGAACGGGCGACTTCGGCTACCGGCGCGTCGGTCTTCACCGGGCCGCTCGGCGAAGTCGTCGGGGTCACAGCGGCGTCGAGGCCTGTCACGGAGCTGGCCGTTGGCGCCGAGATCCGCTCGTTCTCAACAGGTTCTGTCGGCGAAACCGGACGGGCCGATGGCGAGAGCGAGATCTTGACGAGACGCTTCGTCGATGCCGCATCTGACGTTACGGCCGCGCCACTGCGACCGCTTCTCGCAGCGTGGGCCGTCACGCTCGCCGGTGATTCCGTCTTGCGGGCAGGACCAGCCTTGGCGGCCGAGTGCGCCGCCGACGGAGATTCAGACGAGTTCGCGCCGTCCGACTCGGCCGCCGCAGACCACGGACAGGCCGCAATCGCCAGGCCAACTCCGCTGGCGAAGACGGCTGATGTGAGACGGGCTCTGGTAGCTGATTGCACGGCGCACCTTCCGGGCATGCGAGGCGTATTGGCAACAGCGTAAATTCGCGCACCGTTTCCTGCGCTCTGCCGGCCGGTCCGTCGATGATCATTCACCGACCGGACACGCCGTCGTCAATCTGTCGCCTCAGGTCGGCCCATCGAGGACCGTCGATTCCCGCAGACTTAATGCCCGGCGACGATATCGGCCTCGTCGACGGTCACCGGCTCGTTGGCCCCCGGCAGGAACGAGTACGCCACGCACACCACCGCGAAGAACAGATACCCAAGGGCCACTTGCGGATTTGCGGCCCAGGAGATCTCCGGTGCGTGAATCAGCCCGATGAAGGACAGCGCCGCGGCGACGACCGCGGCAAGCGCGGCGAAGCGGAACTTCTTGTCCAGGATGAACGTCACCATGGTGCCCAGCAGCAGGCCGACGAGAATCGCACCCTCGCCCAGGGTCTGCAGTCCGTCGTAGACCACGCCCGCACCGCCGAGTGCGTCCATCCCCACCTTGCTCGCCGAGGTTCCGGCCGCGTTCAGGGCGTTGTCGATCAGTCCGCTGGCCCACTGCGCCAGGTTGGGCAGCAGGGCGGCGACGACGGCCACAGCGTGCAGGCGCGGCACCGCCTGGAAGGCCTGTGCTCCGATCAGCAACCCGATGTAGAGCAGGATCGGCACGATCGCCGGCACCGGGAGCAGCGCGGCCAGCACACCGAAGAGGCCCAGGAAGCACAGAACTCCGATCACCACACCACTGGCCAGTGAGTAGCCGACCCGACCACCGGCGTCCTTCCAGCCCGGGTGGCCGATGTAGACCGCGGGCGGGAACGGTGAGCCGAACGCCGAGCCGATCACCGCGCCTGCGCCGTCGGCGATCAGCACGCTGCGCAGGTTGTAGTTGTCACCGGCAGCCGCGGCGCTCTCGACGTTGCTCATGGCCTCGGTGAAGTTGTAGACACCCAACGGAATCGCGGTCCCCAGCAGCGGCGCCAGGTGCGACAGCCCGGAGAACAACAGGTCGATGCGCAGGTCGGGGATACCGATGGCGATGTCGGAGACGGCTTGGCTGACGTCCGGTGCCGACATGAAGCCGCCGGCCCAGCCGATCGCGGTACCGACCAGCAGCGCGACGAGGCCGACCGGGATGTTGCCGGGCAGCTTCACGTCGGTGAAGAAGCCGATCAGGATGATGGCCAGCACCGGCAGGCCGATCCAGGCCGCCTCCCACATCTGCGCAGCCGGTCGCATCGAGATGAACGTGATCGAGATGCCGGCCAGCGTTCCCAGCATCGCCGCGCGCGGGGTGAGCTTGCGGATATAGGGCCCGACGAAGCCACCGATGATGACGATCACGCCGATCATGAATGCCCAGGCCAGGCCTGACTTCCACGCCTCGATGGGGTCCTTGGTGGCCAGATACACCGGCAGCATGACGACGAAGACGACGATGAACATGTGCGGGACGCTCGGCCCGTACGGCAGCGCGGTGACATCGCTGCGGTTCTCGCGCTGCGCGAGCCGTCGCGCCAGGAACGTGTAGTAGAGGTTGCCCAGCACGAGTGCCACACCGAGTGCCGGCAGGACGGTGCCGAGCACGTCGTCGGCGGGCAGCTTGATCACGCCGATCATCAGCGTGGTGAGCGTCAAGACGTTGACCAGGATGTTGAAGCCCAGGCCGAAGAAGGCGTTGAGATCGCCGCGGGTCCACCACGCGATTTTGACGTCGTCGGGTGACGCTGCGGGCTGATCGGTCACGTCAGTGCTCATCCATGGTCTCCTGGGCGCGTGTAGGGCTACCTGCAGATTCTCGACGAACAGATTCCGAACACGGTACGGCTGTGTGTCAATCGTGTTATTCGCTGACGGGAGTGCCAGTTAGACACCCGCGGTAGAACCGTGTTCTAGTGCAGGGGTGCTGGAATTTACCGTCGAGGACATCCCCGCCGAGGAGGTCGCTCGGCTGCGCGCGATCTACGAACCGCTGACCGAATCCGTGCGTGAGCTGGTCGACGCCACTATCCGCACCGAGGCCGACGCCGAGACCGTCGCCGCGGTCAAGGCCGACGTCGACGCGGCCGTCGCGCGGCTGCGCAGCCGGCAGATCGACGGGGCCTTCGGCGTGCGCCGCACCGCTGACGGGGAGAGCATGGGCTGGGGCAACGCCGTCATCGGCGTCCGCAATGCCCTGGCCCCGCCCCTGGCGGTGCACCGCGAACCGGACGGGCGGCGGTGGGCGGACTTCCACCTCGGCGCGGCCTACGAGGGCCCGCCCGGACATGTTCACGGCGGGGTGTCGGCGCTGATCCTCGACCACGTTCTCGGCGAGGCCGCCAGCCCGGACCGCAAGCCGCGGTTCACCGGCAGCATCACCATGCGCTACGTGCGGGCCACCCCGCTGGGGCCGCTGCACGCCGAGGCGGCCATCACCCGCACCGACGGGGTCAAGACCTTCTGCGCCGGTTTCATCTCCGACGCCGAGGGCATCACCGTCGAGGCCGAAGGCGTCTTCATCATCCCGCGCTGGCTCAGGGATTGAGCTACTGCTTGCCCATCGCCAGCTTCAGCCGATCCTTGGCGGTGATCAGGTGGTCGTGGCTGTCGTCGCCCAGGTCGATCTGGACCCAGTCGATCGTGCCGGTGAACTCGTTGTGGCTGGGCCCGTAGTCCGGTGACGCCGGCGAGCCGGTGTCGCGCCCGACATCGCAGGCCTCGTCGGCGGAGAAGCCCATCGGGATGGTGATCTCGACTCGGCCCGATCCCACCGGCTTGCCGTCGTGGAAGAGGGTGACGGTGCCGCCCTTGGCCAATCCGCCTCCGTCATAGGCGAATTCCATCCGCACCTGGTGCTTTCCGGCAGGCAGCGGCGTATCGGCGGTGACGATGAAGTGCTGGATGCCGAAGAAGTTGTAGCAGTACTTCAGCTTTCCGTCGTGGACGTAGAGCGACCAGCCGCCCACCTGGCCGCCCTGGGTGGCGATGACGCCGGAGGCGCCGTCGTCGGGTACGACGAGGTCAGCGGTCACCGAGTGCGACTTGTTCTTGATGTTGACCACGCAGCTCTCACTGACCCGCATGCCGGAGAACAGCAACTGGCTGGTGCCCCGGATGAGCTGGGGCCGGCCCGCGATGTCGGGGTTGATCCGCTCGAAGGACCGGTCGTCGAGCGGGACCACGTTGTACTTCACCGCTTCGATGAGCCACAGACGTTGCAGCTCAGCCAGTTTCTCCGGATTCTCGGCCACCAGGTTGCGGGATTGGGTCCAGTCGTCGGGCCCGTACAGCTCCCAGACGTCGGCGTCGAAGGCCGGCGGCTGGTCGACCTTCCACGGGGTGCGGTGCTTGGTGCAGGCGGTCCAGCCGTTGTGGTAGATGCCGCGGTTACCCATGATCTCGAAGTACTGGACCACATGGGTCTCGGGTGCGGCGACGTCCCGCAACGTCCCCAGCATACTGACTCCTTCCAGCGGTGCCTGCTGGATTCCGTTGACGCTGAACGGAGCCGGGATACCGGCAGCCTCCAGGATGGTGGGGGCGACGTCGATGACGGAATGGAACTGGTTGCGGGCGCCGCCCTTGTCGGCCAGCCCGCGGGGCCAGTGCACGATGGTGCCGTTGCGGGTGCCGCCCCAGTGCGAGGCCACCTGCTTGGTCCACTGGTAGGGCGTGCACAGGGCGTGCGCCCAGCCCACCGCGTAGTGGTTGTAGGCGTCCGGGGTGCCGAAGTCATCGATCTTGGACAGCAGAAACTCTTCTGTCTCCACACCGCCCATCCCGTTGAGCACCGTCATCTCGTTGAAGCAGCCCTGGGGCGTGCCCTCGGCGGAGGCGCCGTTGTCGCCGATGATGTAGTAAACCAGCGTGTCCTCGAGTACCCCGAGATCCTCGATGGCGTCGATCACCCGGCCGACCTCGTAGTCGGTCTGCTCCAGGAATCCGGCGTAGATCTCCATCTGGCGGGCCAGCACCGGCTTGAGTTCGTCGGACATGTCGTCCCAGGCCGGAATCTCGTCGTGCCGCTTGGTCAGTTCGGCGTCGGCCGGGATGACCCCGAGCTTCTTCTGCTCCTCGAAGATCTTCTCCCGCAACACATCCCAGCCCGCGTCGAACTTGCCGCGGTACTTGTCCGACCATTCGGCGGGCACATGGTGTGGCGCGTGGGTGGCACCCGGGGCGAAGTACATGAAGAACGGCTTGTCGGCCATCAGCGCCTTCTGCTGACGGACCCAGGTGATGGCGTGGTCGGCGAGGTCCTCGGTCAGGGTGTAACCCTCTTCCGGGGTGCGCGGCGGCTCGACCGGGGTGGTGCCCTCATAGAGACCGGGGTAGTACTGGTTGGCCTCGCCGCCGATGAAGCCGTAGAAATACTCGAATCCCGATCCGGTGGGCCACTGATGGAACGGGCCGACGGGGGAGACCTCCCACACCGGAACCTCGTGACACTTGCCGAACTGGGCCGTCGAATAGCCGTTGAGCTTCAGCGTCTCGGCGATCGGTGCCTTGTTCTTGGGCCGAATACTGCTGTTGCCCGGCGCGGAAGTGGCCATCTCGGTGATCGCACCCATCCCGACCGAATGGTGATTGCGCCCGGTCAACAGCGCCTGGCGGGTCGGGGAGCACAGTGCGGTGGTGTGAAAGCGGTTCAGCTTCAACCCTTCCCCGGCCAGCCGCTCGGCCACCGGGGTGTTGCACGGTCCGCCGAAGGCCGACGAGGCGGCGAAGCCGACATCGTCGATCAGCACGATCAGGACGTTGGGGGCGCCCTTCGGGGGCCGAAGTGTGGTGATCGGCGGGTAGCTGGTGTCGGGATCCTTGGCGTCGTACGTCGTCAAACCGACATGCTGGGTGTCGGGGATGGGCAGGACATCACGGCGGACGGCGTCATGATCCGGCATTGCTTCTCCTTGACCTGTGACTGTGGCGAAAGTGCCGCCAGAGTACGCCGCAGACCTATGGAATCAGCCGGATTGGCGCGCCTCAGTGGACGTCGTCGCCGACGGCGTACGCGTAGCTCAGATGTCCTGTCACGCGTTCGGCCAGCTGACCGAGTGTGAGAGCGTGCCGGGTGATCGCCTCGATCTGGGTGAGGAATCGCGCCACCCGATCGTCGCCGGCGAGCGCCGCACCCTCGAGTCGCAGCCCTTCGGCGGCACACCCGAGCCAGGCTGCATCCAGTCGCCACGGCACACCGGCGCCCACCAGGGCGGTCACGTACTCGTCGGCGGCAGCACCGAGCATTCCCGCCAGCCCATCCCCGCCGGACGTGACGTCGGAGTCCAGCACCGCGATCGCGACGGCCAACGCGGCTGCCTCACGGCGGGCCGTGTCGAGCAGCTCGGCGGTCTCGGCGGTGGTCACGCGGGTGGAGTCGGCGGCGTTGTCGAAAACCCGCCGCGCCGCGGTGGCCCGCCGGCGAAGCTCATCGCGTTCGGCGGTCATGCCCGGCGCTGCGGACACGAATGCGCTGACGTGGGCAGCCGCATATTCCAGGTGCGCGCGCAGCATCTCGCTGATGCCGCGGTACAGCTTTGCCTTCGCCGGGTCCGGCAGCAGTGCATACATCCACACCGCGATCGCCGCACCCAGGGCGGCGGCGAACAGTCTGTGCCCCAGCAGATCTGCCGCCGCAGTCGGCGCCTGCATCAGGATCGCCAGCGCGCCGACGACAACCGTCGAGATGCCCCACGGCCCGCGCGCCCGCACCGCCCAGCCGGCGGCCAGGAACACGACCGCAAGGAGCGCGATCAGCGGCGGGATCGGATGCCAGAGCACGGTGATCGCGGTGGCCGCCGTCAATCCCACGGCCGCGCCCGCGATCCGCTCCAGCGATCGCATATAGGTCCGCGGACATCCCGGGCGCAGCACCACCAGGGTGATCAGTGGTATCCACACACCTTCGGGCACAACGCGAACCGAGATCAACACCAGCGCCGCACCCACCCCGATGGCCAGGCGCACGGCGTGGCGGAACACCGGCGAACTCCACCGGATCTCGCGCCGCAACATGTCGAGGACGCGGGGCTGCCGCCGCGCGCGCGGGTCGTCGACACCGAACCGGGTGGCCACGGCCTGGTGTAGCTGACCGCGCAGCCGGCACGACGCCGCCGTCGCGTTCGACAGCGCGACGCTGTCGAGCGCGCTCAGCGCCTCGACCGCATGGGCGCAGCCCTGCCGGCGTGGGTCGCCCAACGCGGTCAGGACGTCGACGGCCGCGCGTAAGGACATCAGGCAGTCCGGACAGTCAGGGCAGGCGCTCACCGACATCACGCGCAGCGTCGCCACGATCCGGTCGGCGAGCCCGCCGCGGGCGGCCGGGCCTGGATCGGGGGCGGCAGGCAGAGTCCCCGGTGCGGCGATCACGGCGCGGGCGAAGTCCGCCACGGCACGATAGTGGGCGGCCGCGGCGCGTTCAGTGGCCCGCTCATGGGGGCGCCAGCGGGGGACGAGCAACAGGTGTGCCAGACCGAACCCGAACACCATCGCACCGGTGGCGATCGTCGCCGGTGCGGAGGCCTCGACGGTGCCCGCGGTCAGAACAACCACCACCAGGCCCACACCGACCAAGCCTGCACCGCCGCCGAGCGTCCACATCAGGCCGGCGGCAAGGCAAACAAACATTGCGAGAACTATCAGTGCCGGCGGATAAGCGCCAGAGGGTACTGCGAGCAGCACGACTCCGGTCAATATCGCCAGGAAAACTGCTCCCGACCGTCGAGGATTCGGCGCCCCGGGGTCACTGAGCGCCGCACCCAGGGTCGCCATGGCGGCGCCGACAGGCACCACCGCGTTCGCGGGACCCCACGTCAATACCACCCAGATGGTCGTGAATAGCACGGCCAGGCCGCGAAAGGCCGGACCGGCGCCGCCCGACAGGCGGTGACCCCCGCGCCAGATCATCGGCCAATTGTGGACTGCGGAATTGAAAAGCGAAAGTGGTATGAATTCATTGTTGGCAAATTCGTTATCCGGCCGCCGGTATACCTGCCAGCGAATGCGCAGCGCAATTCGCTGGCAGCGCGTGACTTTGATCGCGCCATTTCGAATACCAGCTGAGTGAGACTGCACGCCGACAACGCCGCGGCGCCCGCTAAATTCGGGCCAATGGAAAAGGTGATCGTCACGCTGCGGACCGGTACTGCCGACAACGAATGGGCCCGGCGCCTCAGGGGGCCGATCGCCGATGAACTGCTCGGTCTGGGGGTGGCCGGTCTGACGGTCAACGTGCGCGACGCCGAGGTGCGGGACGCGCTGATGACGCTGACCACGTTGGACCCGCCTGTGCAGGGCTTCGTCACGCTGTGGACCCAGCAGTACTACGGCGCCGCGGTGAGCGCCGCCCTCGAACTGCTGGCCGAGCACGCCGAGGTCGTGGCGGCCTATCTGGTCACCGAGTCGGCGCCGATGCCGCCACCCCGCACGCTGCCGGGCGAGCGGACCGCGGCACTGGCCAACATCGCCCTGCTGCGCCGCCCGGCCGACATGGACGAGCAGACGTGGCTGACCCGATGGCACGGCAACCACACCCAGGTCGCCATCGACACCCAGTCGACATTCGGGTATGTCCAGAATTACGTGGTGCGCGCACTGACCCCGGACGCACCCGTCATCAACGCGATCGTCGAGGAGCTGTTCCCCAACGACGCGGTGACCAGCCTGCACGCTTTCTTCGGCGCCGCCGACGACGATGAACTGCGCAACCGGATGGAGCAGATGGTCGCCAGCACAGCTGCTTTCGGCGCCAACGTCAACATCGACGCCGTACCCACCAGTCGGTACGTGTTCCGCGAACCGTTTGGAGACTGACGATCATGCCCACTCTCGACGAGGCCGTCGCGCTGGCCCGATCCGACAACGGGTTGGCTGTCGTGTCGACCCTGCGTGCCGATCACACCATCCAGTCCACGCTCATCAACGCCGGAATCCTGACGCACCCGGCCACCGCAGAACCGGTGCTCGGCTTCGTCACCTACGGCCCGGTGAAGCTGGCCAATCTGCGGTCGCGACCCGCAGTGACATTCACCTTCCGCGACGGGTGGAAGTGGGCGACGGTGGAGGGCCGCGCCGAGCTGGCGGGCCCCGACGACGTACCGGACTGGCTCGGTGGAGCCGACCGGTTACGGCTGCTGCTGCGTGAGATCTTCACTGCTTGCGGTGGCACACATGACAATTGGGACGAGTACGACCGGACGATGGCCGAACAGGGCCGCGCCGCCGTCCTGGTCTCACCGACTCGCATCTACTCCAACCGTTAGGCTCCTGCCCGTGACGCTGCTCATCGACGACGAGAACCGGGTCCGCACCCTCACCCTCAACCGGCCGGACGCACTCAACGCCTTCAACGAGGCGCTCTACGACGCCACCACCGAAGCGCTTCTGGCGGCGGCCGATGACCCGGAGGTCGCGGTCGTGCTCATCACCGGAGCCGGGCGGGCGTTCAGCGCCGGCCAGGACCTCGGCGACATGCAAGCCCGCATCACCGATCCCGACTTCCCGTCGGGTAAGCACGGTTTCCCCGGATTGATCAACGCGCTCACGGACTTTCCCAAGCCACTGATCTGTGCGGTCAACGGCGTCGGCCTGGGTATCGGCGCCACCATCCTCGGGTTCGCCGACCTGGCGTTCATGTCGAGCACCGCGCGGATCAAGTGCCCGTTCACCAGTCTGGGTGTGGCCCCCGAGGCCGCATCGTCATATCTGTTGCCGCAGTTGATGGGACGGCAGAATGCGGCCTGGCTGCTGATGTCCTCGGAGTGGGTCCATGCCGACGAAGCGTTGCGCATGGGACTGGTCTGGCGGGTCAGCGAGCCCGACGAACTGCTCGCCGATGCCCGCAAGCACGCCGATGTCCTTGCCTCCCGGCCGATTCCGAGCCTCATCGCGGTCAAGAAGACGATCACCGAGCCCATTCGCTCTGAGATCACGGCGGCCACCGCCCGCGAATACGCCTACTTCGAGAAGCTCATGGGCGCGGCGGCCAACACCGAGGCGCTGGCCGACTTCCACCGCGGCCGCTCCACCTAGGTCAGCGCAGGCCGGCACCCACCAGTGCCGCAGCACACGAACCGCAATCGGAGACCTCGGCCCGGCCACGGTGCGCGGCGATGATCGCCTGCACAGACTTGCGGCAACGCCCGCAGTCGCGGCCGGCGCCGCAGGCCGCGGCGACCTGTTTGGAGGTGCAGGCTCCGGCGGCGACCGCGTCGTTGACGGCCTGACTGGTGGCACCCGTGCACAGGCAGACGTACATCAGCACCCGCCTCCTCGTGTCGATGTCGGTCGCACGCCGCCATGTTAGCGCAGGCTTACTTAAGTTAGGTAGCCCTACAACACTCCGCTGCCAAACACAGCGTCCGTTACGACGGCTGCACTAGATTGGGATGGCACAGCCAGCCACTCGAAATAAGCCCAGAACCAGCCCAGGAGACATGCCATGCAGGGTGACCCCGAAGTACTGCGACTGCTCAACGAGCAGCTCACCAGCGAGCTGACCGCCATCAACCAGTACTTCCTGCACTCCAAGATGCAGGACAACTGGGGCTTCACCGAGCTGGCCAAGCACACCCGCGAAGAGTCGTTCGACGAGATGCGTCACGCCGAGGCCATCACCGACCGCATCCTGCTTCTCGATGGCCTGCCGAACTATCAGCGCCTGGGCTCGCTGCGCGTCGGGCAGACGCTGCGCGAACAGTTCGAGAGCGACCTGGCCATCGAGTACGAGGTCGTCGCCCGGCTCAAGCCCGCGATCATTCTGTGCCGCGAGAAACAGGACTCCACCACGGCCGTGTTGTTCGAAGGCATCGTTGCCGACGAGGAACAGCACGTCGACTACCTCGAGACCCAGCTCGAACTGATGGACAAGCTCGGCGTGGAGCTCTACTCCGCGCAGTGTGTGTCACGCCCGCCGAGCTGACCGTCACACCGGGGCGGTCCGACCCATGACCACGACGGCCGCGGCGACGACCGCCGAACCCGAATCCAGCAGCGCAGGCATCAGCCCGCAGCGGCGCAACCTCATCTTCGTCGCGATCCTGCTGGGCATGCTGCTGGCCGCACTCGACCAGACCATCGTCGCGACCGCGCTCCCGACAGTGGTGGCCGACCTCGGCGGGGCCGGACACCAATCGTGGGTGGTGACCAGCTACCTGCTGGCCTCGACGATCACCACCGCCGTCATCGGCAAGCTCGGCGACCTGTTCGGGCGCAAGACGGTGTTCCAGATCGCGATCGTGTTCTTCTTCGCCGGCTCGGTGCTGTGCGGGCTGTCGACGTCGATGTCGATGCTGGTGGCCTCGCGGGCCCTGCAGGGCATCGGCGGTGGCGCGGTCATGGTGACCGCAATGGCCGTCATCGGCGAGGTCATCCCACTGCGGGAACGCGGCCGCTACCAGGGCGCACTCGGAGCCGTGTTCGGCGTCACGACAGTGATCGGCCCGCTGCTCGGCGGGTTCTTCACCGACCACCTGTCCTGGCGGTGGGCGTTCTGGATCAACGTGCCGGTCTCGGTCGTCGTGTTCATCGTGGCCGCTGCGGCCATTCCGCGGCTGGCCCGCAGCGGCAAAGCGGTGATCGACTACGCCGGAATCCTTCTCGTGGGTCTTGGCGCCTCGGGCCTCACCCTGGCCACCAGCTGGGGCGGCAGCACCTATCCGTGGGGTTCGCCGATGATCATCGGCCTGTTCGTCGCCTCCACGCTGGCGCTGGCGATCTTCGTCTGGGTCGAGTTGCGCGCCACCGAACCCGTGCTGCCGATCCGGCTGTTCGCCAGCCCGGTGTTCACGGTGTGTTGCGGGCTGAGCTTCGTGGTGGGTTTCGCCATGCTCGGTGCGCTGACATTCCTGCCGACCTTCATGCAGTTCGTCGACGGAGTCTCGGCGACCACCTCGGGTCTGCGCACACTGCCGATGGTGGTCGGCCTGCTCATCACCTCGATGGGCAGCGGCGTGCTCGTGGGGCGCACCGGCCGCTACAAGATCTTCCCGGTGGTCGGCACCGCCACTATGGCCGTCGCGTTCGTGTTGCTGTCCCAGATGAATGCGGCCACCCCGATCTGGCGGCAGTCGCTGTATCTGTTCATCCTCGGCACCGGCATCGGGCTGTGCATGCAGGTGCTGGTGCTGACCGTGCAGAACACCGTCAACTTCACCGATCTCGGGGTGGCGACCTCGGGGGTGACATTCTTCCGCACCATCGGCAGCTCGTTCGGGGCGGCGATCTTCGGCTCGCTGTTCGCCAACTTCCTGCAGGACCGGATCGGGCCGGCGTTGCTGCTCAGCGGCGCCCCACCGGAGGCCGCCCAATCACCCCAGGCGCTGCACCGGCTTCCGGCCCAGATGGCCGCTCCCATCATCGAGGCGTACGCCGACTCGCTGGGCACGGTGTTCCTCTGCGCGGCGCCGGTGGCAGCGGTGGGGTTCGTACTGGCGCTGTTCCTCAAGGAAGTTCCTCTGCGGGAGATGGAAGACGTGCTGGCCGTCGATCTCGGCGAGGGCTTCGGTATGCCGTCGGCCGAGACACCCGAGGAGATCCTCGAAGTCGCCGTTGGCCGGATGATGCGCGACTCCCCGGACCTGCGGCTGCGGTCGCTGGCCCAGCGACCCGGATGTGACCTCGACGTGGCGGCGCTGTGGGCGCTGCTGCAGATCTACCGCAACAAGCAGGTGTTCGGCTCGGCCCGACTCACCAATATCGGCGAACGCCTGCGGGTCCCGTGCGAGGTGCTCGAGCCGACGTTCGCCCGCCTGGTCGAGCAAGGCTATGCACTGCAGACCGGCGACGAGCTGTGGCTGACCCAGGCCGGCGCCCGGGAGGTCGACGCGGTGTCGGCCGCGCTGGTGCGCAAAATCGTTCACCGGCTTGCCAAGTCGACGAACTTCGAGGGCCGCCCGGACCGGATGCAGGTCGAGGCGGCACTCGAGCGGATCGCCCAGCGGATGCTGGTGCAGCGGGAGTGGGACCGCGACGAGATGCACGCGCCGGCGACCACGACAACATAACTAGAACGTGTTCTCATTTTGCCCGCCGCGGCGTACCATCGCGCCATGAGCCGAATCGGGAATTTCGCCGACGACGACGTAGCAGGCTGGGCGGTCAAGTCTCCGCAGCTGGGCGCCGCCATGGCGGCCTTCAGCAGCGCCGTGTACAGCGACAAGAACCGACTGCCGTTGCGGGTCCGGGAGGTCGCCCGTGCCGTGATCGCCGTCGACAACGAGTGCGTCTTGTGCCAGAACACCCGCGACGCCGACGGTCCGGCGGCCGGGGTGGACGAGGACCTCTATGAGCACGCCGCGCAATGGCGCACCTGGCCCGGTTACAGCGACCAGGAACGCATCGCCGCCGAGTTCGCCCACCGGTTCGGCACCGAACACGCGAAACTGCGTGACGACGAGGACTTCTGGGAGCGTGCCCACCAGCACTTCTCCGACGAGCTGCTGACCGACCTGACGATCTCGTGCGCCATGTGGATCGGGATGGGCCGGATGCTGAGCACCCTGGACATCGGCCAGTCCTGCATGATCACGCTGCCCAGCCGCGGCTGACCGCACCGAATCTGCGCACTCCGGCGCGGCGGTCGGCAGAATGACTGCCATGACCTCACCGCTCGCCCACCTCGAGGCTGATGGCGTGGACACCGTCCTCGGAACCGTCGTCAACCCCGCCGGTCTCACGCACGCCAAGACGGTGCCGATCCGGCGCACCGCCGCCTTCGCCGACCCGGGTCTGGGCGCCAGCCCGGTGTGGCACGGCTTCGCTATCGACCGGGCCGGCATCGCATTCTCCGAAGGCATCAGCGTCGTCGGCGATGAACGGGTGCGTATCGACCTCGACGGCCTGCGAGTTCTCGGCGACGGACTCGCCTGGGCGCCGGGGGCGTTCTACGACCAGGGCGGCCAGCCGATTGCGTCGTGCGCGCGGGGAACGCTGGCGCGCATCGAATCTCGGCTTGCCGGTGCCGGACTGCAGGCCTTGATCGGACACGAGATCGAATTCCTGCTCGTCGATCCGGAGGGCAATCGGCTGCCCGGAAATCTGTGGGCCCAATACGGGCTGGCAGGGGTGCTCGAACACGAGGGATTCGTACGGGACGTGATTGTCGCCGCCAACGCAGCCGGGGTCGGCATCGAACAACTCCATCCCGAGTACGGCCTCAACCAGTTCGAGATCTCGCTGACGCCACGCTCCCCGGTCGCCGCCGCCGACCAGTTGATCCTGACCCGGATCATCATCAGCCGGGTGGCCCGCACCTACGGGATGCGAGTCAGCCTCTCGCCGGTTCCGTTCGCCGGCAGCGTGGGTTCGGGTGCACACCAACATTTCTCGCTACTGCGCGGGGACACCCCGGTGTTCTCCGGCGGTTCGGGGCCGCACGGCCTGACCGACGAGGGGCAGGCCGCGATCGGCGGGGTCATCGCGGGCCTGCCCGAGGCGCAGCTCATCTTCTGCGGATCGATCGTGTCGGGGCTGCGCATGCAACCCGGCAACTGGGCGGGCGCCTACGCATGCTGGGGTACCGAGAACCGGGAGGCCGCCGTTCGCTTTGTCAACGGCGGACCCGCCAATCCCTACGGCGCCAACGTGGAGGTGAAGGTCGTCGACCCGTCGGCCAACCCCTACTTCGCCTCGGCGGCCATCCTCGGGCTGGCGCTCGACGGCATCGAGCGCAATGCCGCACTGCCGCAGGAGATCCCCGTCGATCCGGCGACGCTGTCCGACGCCCAGCGCAGCGCCGCCGATGTCGTCGCGCTCTCGGCTGAGCAGGGTACCCAGATCGCGGCATTGGACGGCTCGGCGCGGCTGCGCGCCATTCTCGGTGACCCGGCGGTCAATGCGCTCGTGGCGGTGCGCCGCTACGAGCTCGAGACCTATTCGCATCTCGACGCCGAGGCGCTGACCGACAAGTTCCGGATGGCATGGAGCCTATGAGTGTCTCTGAGTGCCTGTGAATTCCGCACTCGCTGAGCACATCTCCGGTCTGCGTCTGATCGACAACCACGTCCACGGCTACTGGTTGTCCGACGTCGATCGCCGCCGGTTCGAGAACGGGCTCAACGAGGCCAACATCGAACCGATCGCCGAGTTCGACAGCGGCTTCGACACCCAGATCGGGATGGCGGTGCGGGCGCACTGCGCACCACTGCTCGGACTCGCCAGGCACGCGCAGGCACAGGACTATTGGCGTCGTCGTTCGCAGTACGGGGAGAGCGAACTGGCGCGGCTGTTCCTGCCGGCCGCCGGAGTCAGCGACTGGCTGGTGGACACCGGCCTGCCGGGCGTCGCCGATCCGGCCGAGATCTCCGATTCATCCGGCGGCTGGGTCGGCGAGATCGTGCGCATCGAGCAGGTGGCGGAGCAGGCTGCAGCGGCGCCGGGGGAGTATGCCGGGGAGTTTCGCCGGATCCTGCACGAGCGGGGCGGCGCGGCGGTGGCGACGAAGTCGATCCTGGCCTACCGCGGTGGGTTCGACGGCGACCTGTCCTGTCCGGCCCCGGCCGCTGTGACCGAGTCGGCGGCGCGCTGGCGCGACGAAGGTGGCCGGCGGCTGCGAGACCGGGTACTGCTGCGGTTCGGACTGCATGAGGCCCTGCGGCTCGGCAAGCCGCTGCAGTTACACGTGGGCCTCGGCGATCGAGACTGCGACCTGCACCGCACCAATCCGATGCTGCTGCTGGACTTCCTGCGCAGCAGCGGCGACACCCCGGTCGTGCTGCTGCACTGCTATCCCTATGAACGCGAGGCCGGTTACCTCGCGCAGGCGTTCAACAACGTCTACCTCGACACCGGGCTGAGCATCAACCATCTCGGCGCCCGCGCGCAGGCATTCCTGGCGCGGACCCTGGAACTCGCCCCGTTCCGGAAGATCCTGTATTCCTCGGATGCCTTCGGCCCCGCCGAGCTGCACTACCTGGGAGCACGGTTGTGGCGCAACGCAATCAGCGCTGTGCTGGGCGAGTTCGTCGAGCGCGACGAGTGGAGCCTGCCCGATGCCACGCGGATCGCCGGCCTGATCGGGCGCGACAACGCCCGGCGTCTCTACGCCTTGGACGGCTGACGGCTACCAGGCGGGAACGTCGAAGTGCACCCACTTCGTGGCGCCGGGCTGCCCGACGCACTGCAGCGGGATACCGGGAACCTGAACTTGCAGAGTGTTGCCGCTGAGCCGGGTCTGCGCGGTGGCGCCGGGTATCGAACAACGAATCGCCGGCGCGGCTTCACCCTGAAGCGGCCCGGTGGGCACGAACTTCCCGGCCGTAGAGCAGATCAGCGTGTTGCCGGCGGGATCCAGTCCGAACACGAAGTTGATGCTGGGCGTACAGGGGGCGCCTGCGGTCACGTTGCGTGCGACGTTCGGCAGGCAGCTCGCCGAGTCGCATGCGGCCGAGGCCGGGCCGGCCAGCGAGAGCGGCGCCGTGAGGAAACCGGTGATCGCCGCCGCGACCATGAACTTGCGCATGTCTGCCCCTTCGACGATCGAACGCTCCGCCAGTCGAGGGTAACGCCGGGCATTACTGCGTGTGCGGGGTTAGACGAGTCCCGTGGCGTCGAAGATCCACGACATGTCGGCTTCTGCGAAGTCCTCCAGCCAGGACGGCGGCGCGAAGCTGGTCAGCCCGTTCATGTCCCAGTAGTCCTTCCACAGGGTGATCTTGCCGTCGACCACCTTGTGCACCGTGACGAAGCGCAGCACACCCTGTTCGCCGGTCTTGAACGTCCACGTCTCGGAGTGCTCGTACATGGCGTCCACACCATTGCTCACCAGCACACCGTCGTGATTCTCGTAGCCCGCCAGCGCCTCCAGGCCGACCTTGAGACGCTTGACGATGTCCTCCGGGCCACGTGCGGCGGCCGCCGCACCGACCGGCATGTCGACGTAGATGCAGTCCTCGGACACGAAGGTCTTGACCGCGTCCCAGTCGCGGGCCGACAGCGCCTTCCACATTCCCAGCACCGTCTCGGCGATGACGGGGGAGACGGTCTCAGTTGGCATGTGCTAGCTCCGAATTCGTGGTTGTGGCGGTCGGTGCGGGGGTGGGCTTGCCTGCGCGAAGGAAGCTGCCTGTGCGCTCAGTGCCGAGTACCTCGGTGGGTTCCCCGTTGCGCACCACGGCCCGCCCACCGATCAGGACCAATTCCACGGTCTCGTTGTTGCGGTTGACCATTCGCGGCAGGCCGGCGTACTGCTCGACGGGCTCCTCGGCGTACTCGTCGAGCTGGCCGTCCAGCTGGTCGGGATCGATCACCACCAGGTCGGCGCGGTCACCCAGACGCAGATGCCCGGCGTCGATCTGATACCAGTCGGCCAGCTCGCCGGTCATCCGGTGCACGGCGCGCTCGAGGGTCATGAACGGCGTTCCGGTGCGCTCGGCGTCGCGCACGTGCCGCAGCAGCCGCAGCCCGTAGTTGTAGAACGCCATATTGCGCAGGTGCGCGCCGGCGTCGGAGAAGCCCATCTGAACGCCGGGGTCGCGGGCCAGCTTCTTGAGCACCTCGGGGCGGTGGTTGGAGATCGTCGTGCGCCACCGCAGCTTGGTGCCGTGCTCGAGCACCAGATCCAGGAACGCGTCGACCGGGTGCAATCCGCCGCGGTCCACACCCACCTGGCCGAACGACTTGCCGACCACGGATTCGTCCGGGCAGGCCACGATCTGGGCGTCGAAGAAGTCGCGGTGCCAGACCCGCACCCCGAACTTGCTGTCGTAGTCCTTGCGGAACTGGCGGCGGTAGTCCTCGTCGGCGAGTAGCGCGTTGCGCTCGACCTCGTCACGCAGGTGCAGCGCGGCCGCCCCGGAGCCGAACTCCTCGAAGACCACCAGATCGATGCCGTCGGCGTACACCTCGAACGGCACCGGCAGGTGCTGCCAGCGGAAGTCGGCGCCCAATGCGTTCACCACGCGTGCGAGCGGGCCCAGCATCATGATCGCCAACGGATTGGACTTGACGTCAGCCGCCGAAAGCAGACTGGTCTTGAGCTTCTTCCGTAGTACCGGAAGTGACTGTGCCACTTGGGAAGCCAGGTTCAGTGGGTTCTGGATGTCGGGGCCGGACTGCAGCACCCGGCCGCGCTTGCGGACCAGTGACTTGAGCCGGCGTAACTCGCGCGGCTTGGCATAGGTCGACGGCAGGGTCCGCGAGCGGCAGGTGTCGCCGTCGATCTTGTCGAACAGCAACTGCATCGAGGACAGGCCGACGAAACCGGCATCGAGGGCGTCGACGAGCATCCGCTCCATCGATGACTGCTCACTTGTGGTGGGCCGCTGATCTTTCCGGGTCGCCCGGTCCAGACCCATGGTGGCGGTGCGCATGTCGGAATGGCCGATGAACGCGCCGATGTTGGGGCCCAGCGGACGCGATTCGAGTGCCTGCACGTACTGCTCGGCATTGCTCCAGGTCTTGGCCTCGTCGACGGCACGGATGACGTGTTCGCGCGGAATGGCCTCGACCCGGCCGAACAGATCGCCGGCCTGAGAGCCGTCGACGTAGAGCGTCGACAGCGAGCACGACCCGAGCAGCACCGTCGTGACGCCGTGGCGTACCGACTCCGTCAGCCCCGGCCCGCCGAGCACCTCGACGTCGTAGTGGGTGTGGATGTCGACCATCCCGGGCAGCACCCACTTGCCGGTGGCGTCGACGACCTCCGCGCCGGTCTCGTCGAGCGGGTGGGGGGTGACGGCAACGACACGGCCGTTCCGGATGCCGATGTTGCGGATCGCCGAGGGCGCACCGGTTCCGTCGAACCACCGGCCATTACGGATGATCGTGTCGTAGGTCACCGCTCCATAGAACAGTGTGGCCGAACGGGTGTCAACGACTTAGTAGACAATTTCTTCGATGTGTTCACAGCATCTGATCAGGCGTCATGTGCAGGGGTACCCACCACGCGCATACTCGGGGAGGTGACTGAGTTCAAGCGCTACATCGCCGAAGAGATCGCAACCGACCACGTCGACGGCCTACTCAGCCGTCGTGAAGCGATACGCCGCCTAGCCCTGCTGGGAATGGGCAGCGCCGCAGCAAGCGCCCTGATCGCCGCCTGTGGCCAGAACAGGCCCACCACTGCGGCGACGTCGACCTCGGCGTCGACGCCGACCTCACCCGCGCCCGGGATGGACGCCGCCGTCCCCACCGCGCCGGCACGCTGGGCGGGTCCCCGCGGTCAGTTGTTGGGCCAGTGGGCGCAGGCTGCCGCCCCGCGCGGTGCCGTCCTGGTCATCCACGAGAACAAGGGACTCAATGACTGGGTGGGTTCAGTGGCCGGCCGGCTGGCCGGCGTGGGCTACTCGGCGCTGGCCATCGATCTGCTCTCCGAGGAGGGCGGCACCCCGACGTTCGGCGACCCGGCGGCCGCGACCGCCGCGCTGGGCAGCATCGCACCGGAGCGGTTCGTCGCCGACCTGCGATCCGGACTCGACGAGCTGGCGCGCCGGGTACCCGGCCAGAAGGTGGCCGCTGTCGGGTTCTGCTTCGGCGGCGGACTGGTGTGGCGACTGCTGGCCGCGGGGGAGCCGCGGCTGTCGGCGGCGGTGCCGTTCTACGGACCGCTGCCCGACCAGCCCGACTTCGCCGGGTCGAAGAACGCGGCGGTGCTG
Organism: Mycobacterium sp. NBC_00419; assembly: GCF_036023875.1. Lineage (NCBI taxonomy): Bacteria > Bacillati > Actinomycetota > Actinomycetes > Mycobacteriales > Mycobacteriaceae > Mycobacterium > Mycobacterium sp. NBC_00419. Next base: position 143,149 of record NZ_CP107931.1, on the reverse strand, counting down.
GGGTTCTACGGTGCCCTCGACCAGCGGGTGACCTCGTCGGAGCCCGCCGCCACCGCAGCACTGCAGCGGGCCGGCCTGGTTCACGAACTCGTGGTGGAACCCGACGCCGACCACGCGTTCTTCAACGACACCGGGCAGCGCTACAACGCCGCGGCGGCCGCGGACGCGTGGCGACGGGTGCAGGACTGGTTCGGCCGCTACCTGGCCTGAGGGAGTTCACCCGGCGTTCAGGACCCGGCAGTCCGCGGGTTGGCGCACCAACATCGGCGCGCGATCGGATAGTTCCATGATGCGCGTCGCGCAGGTCGCCAACTTCTACGGCCCGCGCTCGGGAGGCCTGCGCACCGCGGTGGACCGGCTGGGCGCCGAATACGTCGCCGCGGGCCACGAGGTATTCCTCGTGGTACCCGGAGCCGAGTCGAGCACCGTGCAGTTGCCGACGGGAGTCATCCGAATCACAGTGCCCGCCAAACAAATTCCGTTCACCGGCGGATACCGTGCGGTCATGCCCACACCGATCGTCGGAGTCCTGGACCGCCTGGGCCCGGACGCGATCGAGGTGTCGGACCGCTTCACGCTGCGTTCGCTGGGTCGGTGGGGGACGCGCCACGGTGTGACCACGGTGATGATCTCCCATGAGCGCCTCGACCGGCTTACCGGCCAGCTCATGCCCACACCGCTGGCACGCAGGCTTGCCGACGCCGCGAACCGTCGAACCGCGGCTCACTACGACACGGTGTTGTGCACCACCGCCTTTGCCCGCGAGGAGTTCGACCGGATCGGGGCGCGCAACGTCATGACGGTGCCGCTCGGCGTGGATCTGGAGACCTTTCATCCGCGGCGGTTCTGCGCCAGGACCCGCCGCCGGTGGGCAACCCCCGATCAGGTGCTGCTGGTGCACTGCGGACGGCTATCGGTGGAGAAACGAACCGACCGCAGCATCGATGCGCTTGCCGCACTGCGTGATTCGGGTGTCGACGCCCGGCTGGTGATCGTCGGCGACGGGCCGCTGCGAGCCCGCCTGCAACGGCAGGCCGCCGGGCTGCCGGTGGACTTCACCGGCTACGTCTCCGGCCGCGACGCCGTGGCGACCCTGCTGGCTTCGGCCGATGTGGCGCTGGCACCCGGACCGCACGAGACGTTCGGGCTGGCCGCGCTGGAAGCCCTGGCCTGCGGAACGCCGGCCGTGGTATCCCGAACCTCGGCACTGGCCGAGATCCTGTCCATCGACAGCGGCGCCAGCGCCGACAACGACCCGCGCGCGTTCGCCGGCGCGGTGGCCACCGTGATCGGCCGGCCGGAGCCCTATCGGCGATCATGCGCGCGGCGGCGCGCCGAGAACTTCACCTGGCACCGTTCGGCGGCGGGCATGCTCGTCGCCCTGGGCGGTTTGGCGCATCGCCGCGACGGGAACGCCGCTATGTGACGGTGCCGCGTCGGCGACACCGCGCGACGAAGGAGCCCAAGATGGCCACCAACACAATCGTCTGGATCGTCATCGGCGTGATCGCTGCGGTAGTCCTCATCGGCGCCATCGCCTGGCTGGCCCGCAACAAGCAGGCCACTCGCCGCCACGCTCAGGCCGAAGAGATCCGCGAAGAGGTCCGCGAGGAGCACCAGGTGGTGCAGCGGCGCGAGGCGATCGCCGAGGAAACCGCCGCCAAAGCCCGCGCCGCACAAGCCGAGGCCGAAGCCAAGGCGGCCGAGGCGCGCCGCCTGCAGGCCAACGCCGAGCAGAATCAGACCGAGGTCGCGGCGCGCCGCGACGCTCTCGACGAGCGCCTCTCACACGCCGACTCGATCGACCCCCACGCGGCCACCGACGGCGTCGAAACACCGCGTCGCCAGAGCTGACAACCAACCCGCAGCAGGAGACGCCCGGTCAGTCGCGCGACGGGATCAGCCCGGCGGTGCCGAGGCTCACCGGTAGTTCGGCCCAACCCCGCAGCACCCGGGTGTCGCGGCGGGTGCCCAGGCCGGCCAGTTGCACTTCCGGGAAGTGCGTGAAGAACCGGCGCAGCCCGACCTCGCCTTCGGTGCGGGCAAGTGCGGCCCCGAGGCAGAAATGCCGTCCACCGGAGAAGGCGAGGTGCTTGCCGGCGTTCTCGCGGCGCACGTCGAAACGGTGCGGGTCGGTGAACACCGCGGGGTCCCGGTTGGCGGCGGCCAGATAGGTCACCACCAATTCGCCTGCCCTGACCGTCGTTCCCGCGATCTCGGTGTCGGTACGCGCCACCCGTGCCGACAGCTGCACCGGCGACTCCAACCGCAGGATCTCTTCCACAGCATTCGGCCACAGCGAGGGATCGGCTGCCAGCACGGCCAATTGGTCGGGGGAGTTCAGCAACAACCGAATTCCGTTGCCCAGCAGGTTCACCGTGGTCTCGAACCCGGCCGCCAGCACCAACCCGGCGGTGGCCTGCAGCTCGGTCTCGTCGAGCAGCGCACCGTCGTCGGCGACCTGGATCAGCTGGCTCATCAGGTCCTCACCGGGATGCTCGCGCAGCGTGCGCAGATGAGCCGCAAGCCACGAGTTGAACCCGGCGATGCCGTGCTGCACCCGTTGGTACTGCTGCCACGACAGGCCCACGTCGAGGCTGGGAGCGGCCAGCTCACCGAACTCCAGCACCAGGGGCCGGTCACGCTCGGGCACCCCGAGGATGTCGCTGATCACGGCGACGGGCAGCTGCGAGCAGTACCGGGCCACGATGTCGACGACACCGCGGCCGTCGAGCCCGTCGAGCAGTTCCCCCGCGGCGTCCTCGACGCCGTCCCGCAATGCGGCCACCGCCCGGCTGGTGAACACCGAGGACACCGTCTTGCGGTAGCGGGTGTGTGTCGGCGGTTCGACCGCCAGTAGCGACGGCGGCCGCAGCGGGTGCAACAGACCGTCGCGGGTGCGTCGTTCCAGCCAGCGCAGCGGCGCCGGCAGATTGGCGCCCAGCGAGATCACCCGGAAATCCTCGGAGCGCAGCACGTCGTTGGCGATCGCGTGGTCGACGGTCAGATAACTCACCCGGGACCGCACCAGCGGACCCAGTGCCCGCAGCTCGTCGTAGAACGGCACCGGATCGGCACGCACGGCGGGGTCGGCGACAAGGCGGGCCTGCGGGTCGCCCCGGCGGGCCGAGAACCCCGCCACGGCGCGCACCACGCCGTGCATGGCGAACCAGTGCAGCCGCTGCTTCATCGCGGCGGGGTCCAGCTCACCGGCAGCCGCTTGATCCCGTGGATGAACGCCGAGAGCAGCATCGCCGGCTCCTCGGTGACCGCGATGTCGGGGATGTGGTTGTGCAACTCCTCGAACAGCACCGCGATCTCGCGGCGGGCAAGGTTGGCGCCCAGGCAGAAATGCGCTCCGCCGCCGCCGAATCCGACGTGGTGGTTCGGGTTGCGGGTGACGTCGAAGAGCCACGGGTTGTCGAACTTCTCCTCGTCGCGGTTGGCCGAGGCGTACCACATGGTGACCTTGTCACCCTCGGCCATCGTCACCCCGCTCAGTTCGATGTCGCGGGTCACGGTGCGCCGCATGTAGATCACCGGGGAGGCCCAGCGCACGATCTCCTCGACCGCGCTGGGTGTGGTGGCCTCGAAGTCGCCCCACCAGGTCCGGCGCTGATCTGGGTAGCGGGTCAGGGCCAGCACGCCGTGACTGATCGCGTTGCGGGTGGTCTCGTTGCCGGCGACGGCCAGCAGGATGAAGAACGACGCGATCTCGGCGGAGGTGAGCCGCTCCCCGTCGACCTCGGCGGCCACCAGTGCGGTGGTCAGGTCCTCGCGCGGATTGCTGCGGCGGTCCTCGGCAAGGGCGGTGGCGTAGGCCCCGATGTCGATGGCGACCTTCATGAACTCGTCGAAATCGGTGGTCAGATCGGGGTCGCCGAAGCCGAGAATGATGTTGGTCCAGTGGAAAATTTGCTGATGGTCGGACTCGGGGATGCCCATCATGTCGCAGATCACCTGCAGCGGCAGGGGCCCGGACAGTTCGGTCACCAGTTCGCCGTTGCCGTCGGGGTGGTTCTCGATCATTGACGCCACCAGGCTGCGGGCGCGGTCGCGCACCGAGGCTTCGGTGCGGGCCACGACCTTGGGGGTGAACGCGCTGCGCACGATACTGCGCAGCCGGGCGTGCCGCGGGTCGTCCAGGGCGATCATCGAGCCGAAGTACTCGGCGACCTCGGGGATCTGGTCACCGATGGTGATGTTGGGGTAGGAGCTGAAGATGTCGGGGTGGCGGCTGGCGTAGTAGACGTCGTCGAGTTTGGTCAACGCCCAGTGGCCGGGGCCGGCCGGCACGCCCTCGTACTCGACCTCGTGGAAGAACGTGATGGGGGCCTCGCGGCGCAGGGTCGCGAACGCGCCGTCACGCAGGTTGTCGTCTTGTTGCCAGAACTCGAAGGTGCCCAGATTGATGTCGCTCAACGCGATGTCCGGTGGCGCCTGACCGTTGACTCGAGTGGCGATGCCCATGTGGATTCGTGCCCTCCTTGGTGGCTGTGGGCTCGACACTAGAGTCCGGCGCTGTGAGCCGTGATCGTTTCGGAGGTAGGGCAAGCTTGCGAATCGATGACGCGGCATCGAGCCGTGAACGCGCTCAGGCGGGGCGGCGGACCGGGCCCACGTTGACGACGTCGCGGCCGGGATCGAAACGGTAGCCGTGTCCGCGCACCGTGGTCAGGGCGCGGGCGTAGGGACCGAGCTTGGCGCGTACCCGGCGGACATGGGTGTCGACCGTGCGGTGTGAGATCGCCGCCGCGATCTCCTCGTGGTCGCCGTCCCAGACCTCGCGCATCAGTTCGGAGCGGGTGACCGCCCGGCGCGGGAAGCTCGACAGGTAGGCCAGCAACTCGAATTCGCGGAAGGTCAGGTCGATCCGGCGACCGTCGACGAGGACCTCACGTCCGGGACGGTCGATCACCAATCCGGGCCGCTGCTGGCCAGGGCTGTCCACGGGGCGGCGCACCTGCGTGTTGCCCACCGTGATCACCGCTTTGCGGGCCCGGACACCGGGAATGGAATGGGACACCAGGTTGCCGAACTCGTCGGCGAGTTGCGCTGCGCGGGTGGAAATCTCACCGTTCGCCGCGGGTACCTCCAGAACGAGCACCACCCGGACCGAGGCGTCGGAGCGCGGTGTGGGAGGCAGGGGCCCACCAGCTTGGTACACGCCGACCACTGTGCGCCGCCGGGGCTGCCCGAAACAGGTTTAGCGTCGACGTGAGCACAACTGTGCGCTCAGAACGCCGGCACCAGCTGTCCGGCATAGGTGGTGGCGATGAACTCGCGGGTGGCCGGCGAATTGAGGGCGGCACCCAGGGCCCGAATCGGTTCGCTGTCGTGGTTGTCGTGGCGGGCCACCAGGTACTCGGCGTAGCGCGGGTTGTCGCGGTCGCAGCACAGCGCGGCGCGGGTGTCCACGCCCAGTGCCACGGCCTGGTAGCCGAACAGGAACACCAGGTCGAAGTCCTCGACGACGTCACCGAGCAGCCAGCCGCTGATCTCCTTGAGGATCAGCCGCAGCGGATTGGCGCGCACGTCACGCACGGCCAGTGGCCGGCCCTGCACCGGCGAGCACTCCAGCAGGCCCAGGTGTTGCAGCATCGCCAGCGACCGGCCGACGTTGACCGGGTCCGACGGCAGGGCGACCTCGGCGTACTCCGGCACTGCCTCGATATCGCCGACATGGCAGGAGTAAACGCCGAACGGTTCGATGTGAATCGGCACGACCGGGACCAGGGTGGCGGCGCTGCGGCGGTTGAAGTCCGCCAGGAAGGGCCGGTACTGGAAGAAGTTCGCGTCCAGCCGGCCCGCGGCCAGCGCGGTGTTGAGTTCGTCGAAATCCTCGAGCACCTCGATCTGCAGATCGATGTTGCCGTCGAGCAGATCCGCCCGGACGTGGTCGAGAATCTCGGCGTGCGGCACCGGTGTTGCACCGACCCGCAGCCGCTGTTTGCCTCTGGGACAGAGATTTCGGATCGAATGTGTCATCGTCGTAGGCCCGAACATCGCATGTCCCGACAGTACCCACCGCGGCCGTCGCCGCAACGCGTGAATTCCGTTATGTGACGCCATGTTACGTCGGGTGCCGCACGGTGACGTCAAACCTGGTGTGAGCATGGCCCGGTCCTTAGCGTTCCTGCCATGTCCGAAACCATTGTGTCCGCGCGCGATCATGTCATCGGTGCCGGTGACCGCACAGGGTCCGACGCCGAGGCCGAGCTGCTGCGCCGGTTGAACGACGGCACGCTGCGCGAGATCGAGGTGGCCTGGAGCGATCCGTTCGGCCACGCGGCCGGCAAGCGCATTCCCGCCAAGCAGTTCCTGGAACGGGCGCGGCACGGATTCGCCTTCTGCGAGGCGGCTCTGGGCTGGAACACCGACGGCACCGTCATCGACGGCCTGCGGCTGACCAACTGGGACGACGGGTACTCCGACGTCCACGCCATCCCGGACTTCTCGACGTATCACCCGCTGCCGTGGCGGCCCGGCGTGGGCCACGTGATCTCAGATATCAAGCGGCCCGACGGCACGCCCTCGCTGCTCGATCCGCGTGGGGTGCTGCGCCGCGTGCTGGCACGGCTGGCCTCGCTGGGCTACACCGCGAAGGTCGGTGTCGAGTTCGAGTTCTATCTGCTCGAACGCGACGGGTCGCCGGTGCAAAATGACATTCACGCCTACTCGCTGGAGAACGCCAACACCCTCGACCCGCTGCTGACCGACCTCTACGAAACACTCGACGCCTTCACCCGCCTGGAGGGTGTGCAGACCGAGTACGGCCCCGGCCAGGTGGAAACCAACCTGGTCTACGCCGAGGCGCTGGACGCCGCCGACGACAGCGCCCGGCTGAAGTACGCCGCCAAGGAGGTCGCGCGCAAGCACGGCAAGGTTGCCAGCTTCATGCCCAAACCGTTCTCCGATCAGTCGGGAAGCTCTGCGCACCTGCATATCTCGTTGTGGCGCGACGGGCAGCCGGCTTTCGCCCCAGTCGACGGCGCCGAGAACGAGCTGGAGCTCTTCGCGATCGCGGGCCTGCTCGAGCATCTGCCGTCGATCACCCTGTTCGGCGCGCACTCGGTCAACGCCTACCGTCGCTACACACCGGACTCCTTCGCCCCGGATACGGTCAACTGGAGCCGGGACAACCGCAGCGCGGCGATCCGGTCGCTGGTCGAGTCACCGGAGGGCACCCGCGTCGAATTACGCACGGGTGCATCGGATTCCAACCCGTACTGGTTGGTGGCCTCGGCCCTGGCCGCCGTGGTCGCCGGAATCGAGGCGCGTCGGTTGCCGCCGCCCGGTGGCGAGGGCAATCTCTACGGCAAGGGCTCGCCGCTGCCCGACTCGCTGGGCACCGCGCTGGCGCTGGCCGCCCAGGATGACACGATCCTGGAAATCCTTGGCGCGGATTCGGTGACCGACTTCATCGCGATCGCCCGCAGCGAATGGCAGTCCTACACCAGCCACGTCAGCGACTGGGAACGCCAGCGCTACCTGACCACCTCATGAGCGGGCCGCGATTCGGGGTGTGGGCGCCGGTCTACGGAAACCACGGCGCCCGCGAGCATCCGGACGACAAGCCGGACCCCAGCTACCGGCGCAACCGGGACCTGCTGTTGCGTGCCGAGCGAGCCGGGTTCGACGCGACCCTGCTGGCCCAGCATGTCATCCACCCCAGCAACACCGAGAACGACGTCCTGGAGACCTGGTCGACGCTGGCCGCGCTGGCCGAGGCCACCTCCAGCATCGAGCTGATCGGTGCCATCAAGCCACTGTTGTTCAACCCGTTGGTGTTCGCCAAGATCGCGGCTAACGTCGCCGACATCTCCGGTGGCCGGCTGTCGATCAACGTGGTCACCGGGTGGTTCCTGCCCGAGCTGGAGGCGCTGGGCCTTGGCCTTCCCTGGGACCCGCTGCAGCACGACGACCGCTACGCCTACACCCAGCAGTGGCTCGACACCGTGGTGGATCTGTGGCGCGGCAAGCACGTCTCGATCGGTGACGGACTCGGCCAGCAGGCGCTGGTTCGCCCTGTCCCGCAGGAGCTTCCACCGATCTACGTCGGCGGGGAGTCAGAGCCCGGCCGAACGCTCGGGGCGTCCCGCGGTGACGTGTACTTCATCAACGGCAGGCCGTTGGCCGACACCGCGGAGCTCATCGATGACCTGCGCCGCCGACCACGCGACCGCGGGCCGCTGCGGTTCGGCCTGTCGGCGTTCGTGATCGCCCGCGAGACCGAGGCGGAGGCCAAAGCCGAGGAAGCGTATCTGCAGGCACTCATCGACGCCGAGGAGCGCCCGGAGATCTCCGGCGGCACCGACCCCAACACCGCCATGTACCAGGTGCTGGCCGGCACCCGCCGCATCGGCTCCAACGGCGGGACCCTGGCCGGTCTGGTCGGCAGTTACGAGCAGGTGATCGAGCGGATCGATGCGTTCCACGACGCAGGCATCGAGCTGTTCATGCTCCAGTTTCAGCCGATCGAGTCCGAACTGGACCGATTCGCCGACAACATCATCGCCCACTACCGCTGAGAAGGATTCCGACCCTATGACCGCGATCTCCGAGGCGGCGCGCCCTGTGGCGCCGCGCCCGCGTTTCACCACCGAACCACTCGGCGGGTCACCGGCGCAGCGGCTCGACCGGCTCACCGCAGTCGCCGAGGCACTGCGGGAATCCGACGCCGCCGCCGAGCGTGACCGGGTGCTGCAGTACGACGGTGTCGAGGCGATCCGCGGCACCGGTGTGCTGACGCTGCGGGTTCCGGCCCGCTACGGCGGACCCGGCGGTTCGGTGCGTGACGTGCTCACCGCCGTGATCCGGATCGCCCGCGGGAGTTCCAATGTGGCCCAGGCACTTCGGCCTCACTTCGGGTTCGCCGAACGGCTGTTGAGCAACCGGGCGACCGAAGCTGAACGCGCAGAATGGTTTCCACGCATCAACAGCGGGATCATCGTCGGCAACGCGATCACCGACGCCAAGGGCAAGACACCGTCGGGTGCGGACACCACCCTGCTCGCCGACGGCGACGGCGTGCTGCGACTCAACGGCTACAAGTTCTACTCGACCGGCACTCTGTTCGCCGATCTCATCGCGGTGTCGGCCAGCGACGATCAGGGCCGCGACCTGCAGGCCATCGTCCCGGTGGACCGCGACGGCGTCGAACTCTTCGACGACTGGGAGGGTTTCGGGCAGCGCACCACGGCCAGCGGCGGCACCCGATTCACCGATGTCGAGGTCCGCCCGCATGAGGTGACCACCGTCTCCGACGGCAATCACCTCGGCCACAGCACCGCATTCCTGCAGTTGTATCTGGCGGCGGTGGCCGCCGGGATCGCCGCGGCGGTGCGGGACGACGCCATCTGGTATGTGCAGAACAAGGCCCGCCCGGCGGCGCACTCGCTGGCCGACTCCGCCGCGGACGACCCGTTCACCCTGCACGCCGTGGGCGAGATCTCGGCGCACGCTTCTGCCGCACAGGCCCTGGTGCTGGGTGCCGCCGACGCGCTCGATGCCGTGGTGGACTCCGGGCGGGTCGACGACGCCGACGAGTTGGCGCGGGTGGCGATCGTGGTCGCCGAGGCGCAGTTGATCGCCGAGCGGCTCACCCTGGCCGCCGCCGAGCGGCTCTTCGACACCGGGGGAGCATCAGCCACAGCGCGCTCACTGAACCTCGACAGGCACTGGCGCAACGTGCGGACCGTCTCGACGCACAATCCGTTGGCCTACAAGGCACACGCGGCCGGAAACTACGCCGTCAACGGCACGTGGCCGCCGGCCAACGGGTACTTCTGACGTTCTGATTGAGCCGCGCCCAGCCGGGAAAGCTGAGTGCATGGCTACCTACCGAGTGATCGACCCCACCGGCACCGTCGCCGAGACCAAGGACATCGACAGCGCCGAAGACGCACATGCCTGGTTCGCCGACTCCGCGGGCAACTACCACGAGCTCGGCTGGCGGATGGAGGTCGAGCACGACGGGCAGTGGAGCTTCTTCGACAGCAGCGAGGGAAGCCCCGACTAGGACTCCCAGCCCATCTTGCGGGCGAACGCGATCGCGTCATCGGACGCGGTACCCAGCTCCTTGCACCGCTGGATGTAGCCGCGCACCATCGGCACGAAGTTCATCGGGTTGTAGGCGTCTTCCTCGTAGCTCCACAGCCCGTCGCCGGCGTACTTGAGCACCGAGATGTTGGGCGCTTCGTGGATGCTGCCGTCACCGGGATCGCGCATCCGGTTCTGGAATTCGCAGATCACCCAGCCCTTCTCCTCGTCGACCGAATGCCAGGTCGACGGATAGAACGGCATCTCCCGGCCCGGGAAGGTGCTCATGGTCTTGACGATCCAATCGCGGATCTGCTCGCGGCCGGTGAACGTCCCGTAGGAGTGTTCGACGTAGGTGGCGTCCTCGGTGAACTGGTCGGCGAACCGCGCCCAGTTCCACGTCTCGCCGATTCCCACGACAACCTGCTTGTGCGCGGCGAAAGCCGACTCCAACTCATTACGCGACCACTGACCCATGAAGGGGTTCTACCAAACCCGCGGCTGGCGCGAACTAGCTTTCCTCGACAACCTTCTTGATCCGCTCCAGCGTCTTGCGCATGTCGCGCTCGTTGCGCCGCCCGCGCAGGTATCCGGCGAACACCCAGAACACCCGCAACACCGGCGAGGCCTCGAGCCGGAACGACTCGGTGACGTCAGTGCCGTCACCGCTGGGTTCCAGGCGGTAGTGCCAGTTGTTGACGGCGCGGTCGCCGGCCAGCACGGCGAAGCCGAATTCGCGGCCGGGTTCGCATGCGGTGACCCGGCAGGTGGTCCAGTACACCGGGCCGATCTCGTTGCGGCGGACGTGGCCACGGAACTTCGCGCCCAGTGCCGGGCCGGTGGCACCGTCGAGCCACTCGGCTTCGAACACCTCCGGAGAGAACCGTCCGGTGTTGCGGACATCGGAGATCAGATTCCAGATCGTGTCGGCCGGAGCGGCCATGTGCACTGTGACGGAGCCATCCATTGGGTGATCCTAGGCGCACCCACCCCTGGGCGTAGCGTCGGTCAGGTGGGCATCGGGTTACGGCACCGAGTCGGCGTCGACCGCTACGTCGCCGCTCCCGCACCCGTGGTGTGGCAGATCCTCATCGACACCGACTACTGGCCGCAGTGGGGGCCGTCGGTCAGCGGCGCCACCCTCGACGACGGGCAACGGCAGTTGCACGCTGGATCCACCGGGCGGGTCAGGACCGCGGTTGGCGTCGAATTACCCTTCAGGGTAACGGAATTCGAGTCCGGTAGGCACTGGTCCTGGGCGGTGTCCGGACTAGAAGCCACGACCCATGACGTCGTCGAAGAAGGCGACGGGTGCCGGCTGCGGTTCGAGGCACCCTGGTGGGCGACGCCGTATCTGGCGGTGTGTGCGGTCGCGCTGGCACGAATCGACCGATTGGCACGCGCCCACCCCGGCTAGGACGAGGTGACGTAGGGGATTTCCGGCTTCAGGAATACGTCGTTAAGAGTCACGGTGCGCAGATTGCGGGACCGGATGATGTCCACCAGCGCTGGATAGACGTGCGTGACGGGCAGATGGTTGAGGTGCCCGATGACGATGTTCTGCTGGATGAAGTACTGGTCGGCCATCGTCACGATGTAGTCCTCGGTCACCGGGACCGAGTCGGCCAGCGAGCCCGACCACATCGTCGGCACCCGGTAGCCCTGGTCGGCGGCGATGCCGTCGACGAGGTCGTTGTGATTTCCGTACGGCGGCCGGAAGTACGGGGTGGCGTCGGCGCCGTAGGTGTTACGCAGGAATCGGTCGTTGCGCCGCAACTGGTCGGTGATGTCGTTGGCGTTCAGTGTGGTCAGGTCGGGGTGTGACCAGGTGTGGTTGCCGAGCTGAATCTGGCCGGAATCGACCAGGGGCCGCAGCATTTCGGCGTTGTCGCGCCACGAGTCGTAGACCCCGTTGACGAAGAAGGTGAGCCGGATACCGGTGTCCTTGGCGAGCTGGGTGTAGGCCCGGACCACCTCGCTGTTGACCCCGTCGTCGACGGTGAGCGCCAGCAGATCACCGTCGCCGGGCAGCTTGGCCAGTTCGCCACCGCCGGGCAATGGCACGCGGTTGGCGATCGACGGCGGCGGCAACACCCGGCTCGATCCGATGGGCGGCGGCGGTGGCGGAGCCTGTGCGGCGGCCTGCGAGCTGCTCCCTGAGATGCCGATGGTGCGGGAGGCCCCGACCAGGGCGGCCGATGCCAGCAGGCCGACGACGAACTGGCGCCGGGTCACCTCAGGCACAAGTCCCACCCGTCACACCAGTCACATCTCTAGGGTAAGCACGCCGGGCCGGGAAAACGGGGAACCGCGCGCCTGTGTCGCCCGCCGTGCACCGGCTAACGTGGGATGACCCGATGATGACGAGGTGTGGCAGTGAAGATCCGGTTCGGCGTAAGCCTGGGCACCGGAACCGCCGTGGACGAACTGCCGGCCGTGGTCGACCGGCTGGAAGCCGACGGCGTCGACTCGCTGTGGTTCTCCGAGCTGGTGTACACCGCCGCCGTCGACCCGTTCGCCGGGATGGGCTTCACCCTCGGGCGTAGCACCCGGCTCAAGGTCGGCACCTCGGTGGCCGTATTGCCCGGCCGCAACCCCGTGCTGGTCGCCAAACAGCTGGCCTCGCTGGCCGCGCTGGGGCCCAAACGCGTGCTGCCGGTATTCGGGCTGCGCCCCGCGTCGGCGGCCGAACGTGGCCTGTTCCCGGTACCCGACGGCCAGCGGGCCGCGGTGTTCGACGAGGCGCTCGAACTCATCCGGAAGCTGCTGACCGGCGACGAGGTCACCTTCACCGGCCGCTTCTTCGACGTCGCCGGCGCAACCCTGGGCATCCGCCACCAGGCACCGGTCGACATCTGGCTGGGCGGATCCGCACCCGCGGCGTTTCGCCGGATCGGTCGCTTCGCCGACGGCTGGCTCGGCAGCTTCCTGACCCCCGCCGAGGCACTGGCCGCTCGGCGCAGCATCGAGCGCGAGGCCGCCGCGGCGGGACGGGAGATCGAAGCCGACCACTTCGGCCTGAGTCTGGCGGTGGGCGACGGCGAACTGCCCGACGAGGTGATTGCGGCCGTCCGCGCGCGCCGGCCCGACGCCGACCCCGCCGATCTGCTGGCTGCTGACTGGCCTGCGCTGCATCGCCAACTCGACGGGCTGATCGCCGCGGGGCTGACGAAGTTCGTGATCCGGCCGTTCGGGGCCACCCCCGCCGAAGAGTTCATCGACCGTTTCGTCGCGGAGCTGTTGCCCCGCCAGAACTGACGCCGATAACACGGTAGGTTTGGTTGACACCGATAACAGCGCCAAGGAGTTGCGATGTCCAATCATTTCACCGGCCTGAGCCTGGGTCCGCCGTTGGGAGACCAGCGCCTGGACTTGTGCGACCTGTATGCCTTTGTCTCCCCGGCCGATCCGAGCCGCACGGTGTTGATCCTCAACGCCAACCCCAACGCCGACGCCCTGCACCCCGATGCGATCTACCGCCTGGCGATCGACAACAACGGCGACCTGCGCAATGACATCGCGTTCAGTTTCGTCTTCTCGGTGCCCGAAGACGGCACGCAGACCGTCGACGTGTTCCTGGCCGTCGGCGACGAGGCGGAATCCCCACTGGCCGTGGGGGAGAAGATCTTCGAGGCCGTCGAGGTGTCCTTCGGACACGAGCCCAATGTGGTGCAGTCCGGCAGCTTCACCTTCTTCGCCGGGGCGCGCAGCGACGCTTTCTTCTTCGACTTCGACGGAATCAAGAACCTGTTCGACACCACCGGCGGGCGCAACTTCACCTCACCGCATCTGGGCGGGACCTCGCCGTGGACCGGCGTGGACTCCAACACCGAGGCCAACGTGTTCTCCATCGCGATCGAGCTGCCGACCGCCGAGCTGGGGGCCGACCCCGACATCCGCATCTGGGGCCGGTGCAGCCTGCAACGCGACGGCGAACTGATCCATGTCGACCGGGCCGGTCATCCGTCGGTGAGCAGCTTCTTCAACACCGACGACACCAAAGAGGAGTACAACGCCAGCGTGCCGGTGCACGACCGGGAACGCTGGATCGAGCAGTTCATCCACCTGATGGGACACACCGGCGACTACACCCGCGACGAGGCCATCGCGGCCATCGACGCCGAGGGCACGCTGCCGGACATGCTGACCTTCGACCCGTCCAAGCCCGCCAAGTACCCCAACGGCCGGGTGTTCACCGACGACGTCATCGACTACCGGTTGGCGTTCCTCACCAAGGGGGACTGCCCGCCCACCGGGTTGTCACCGCACACCGACACCCTGGACGTCTTCCCGTATCTGGGGAATCCGCACCCCGCCGGTTAGCCGGCGGGGCAGTACGAACGGGTCGCCACGTCGAGCGCGACGCGGTAGAGGTCGTCGAAGCCTCGCGCTGCGGTGACGACGGATTTGGCGTCGGCCAGATCGGTGGCGCATTGCGGTGAATGCAGGACCGGCCACTGCAGCGCGATCTGATCGACCATGCGGTGGTTGAGGGTGTCGATCGCCGTACGCGACGCCGACAGGTCCGGCGCGGCCGATGGGGCCGTCGCGGGGTCGAACTTCCAGCCGGCGAAGCGGCTGTACTGGATGGCCTCGGTGGCGTTGATCTGGTCAGTGAACACCGTGGTGACGTAATCCTTTGGGACGCCGCCGGTTCCAGCCTCCGACGACACCTGGGCGAGGACCTGCGCGACCCTGGACGGGTCGGTGATCGGCCCGCCGCTCAGCCATTTCGAGGCCGCCACCGGATCTGCGGTCTGCAGCCGTTGGGCCGCCGCGTCGACCAGGTCGTACAGCGGTTCGCCGGGGTCGGCAGCGGCGGGTGCGGCGGCGGCCAGCGCGGCCAGTACCGTCGCGGCGGCGAGGAGTCGACGAGTCATGGCATACATCTTGCACGCCATTGCCCCCGGCGCTGACGATGGCGTTAACTGTGTCGGTGACGGACTGGAGCGGTGCGGACTACGAGCGCGTCAGTGCACTGCAACGCTCGGTGGCCTCGGAGACGCTGGCCGAACTCGTCCTCGACGGCAGCGAATGGGTCCTCGACATCGGCTGCGGCGACGGATTTCTCACCCGTGAGATCGCCGCTGCCGCGCCGACCGGCTTCGTCGTCGGCATCGACGCCTCACCCCGGATGGTCGCCACCGCACACCGCGTCCATCCGACGGGATCCTCATGGCCCCGATTCGTCCGCGCCGACGCCCGCCGGCTGCCGTTCGGGCGCTGCTTCGACCTCGCCGTGTCGTTCAATGCGCTGCACTGGGTTCCCCAGCTCGACGAGGCGCTGGCCGGGATCGCCGCCGTGCTGCGCCCAGGCGGCCGAAGCGTGCTCCAGATGGTGTGCGCAGGGGAGCGCCCGAGTATCGAATCCACCGCTATGGCAGTCGCCGAACACCCGCGCTGGTCGGGGTATTTCACCGGTTTCAGCGCACCGTTTCGGCACCTCGACCCGGCGGTGTTCGCCGATCTTGCCAACGGCTGCGGGCTACGCGTCACCGCGCTGACCGTCCGCGACCGAGAGTGGGACTTCGGCTCCCGCGAGGCGTTCACCGCATGGTGCGCGGTGGGAACCACGGCCTGGACCGACCTGCTACCCGAAGGGCAGCGCGCCGAATTCGTCGAGGACCTGGTGAGCGCCTACGAACCGGTGACCGGACGCCCCGGGCTGATCCGGTTCATGCAGATGCGCGCCGAACTACACACCTGAGCCTGCTCAGCCGACCGGTCCGCTGGCCAGCACGATCGGCGCACTGCGCGGGGCGCCGGTGCGATCCACCCAACTCAGCGTCACGGTGTCACCGGGATGACGCGAGTCCATGACGTCGGACAGGTTCGACGCCGAGTTGACGGGGATGCCGTCCACCGCCGTGATCACGTCCCCACTCATCAGTCCCGCGCGGCGGGCCGGAGTGTCGGGAAGCACCTGACGGACCACGGCACCCGAACCGTCGTTGGCGTCGGCGATGCCGACACCGATGAAGGCGGTGTCGCCGAGGTGGATTCCCGGTGCCGGTGCGCCGCTGCGGATCTGGTTGGCCACGCCCAGTGCCCGGTCGATCGGAATCGCGAAGCCCTCGCCGCCGCGCACCCCGCCCATCCGGTAGGTCAGCGTGGCCGCGACGTTGACGCCGACCACCTGCCCGGCGCTGTTGACCAACGGTCCGCCGGAGTCGCCGGGGCGTACATCGGCCGCGACCCGGATCAGGTCGTTGAGTTGTCTTGAGCCTCCGCCTGATTCGTCGGAGGCGCGTACCGAGGCCCCGATTTCGGTGACCGTTCCGGGTGCGAAACTCGGTGCCCCGCCCGCGCCGCCGGCATTTCCGATCGCCGCGATCGGGTCGCCGACCGCCACCGAGGAGGAGGTGCCCAGTGTGGCGACCGGTAAGTCGCCGGCACCGCGCATCCGCACCAGTGCGATGTCGTTGGCCCGGTCGTAGCCGATGACGTCGACCGGGTAGGTCCGTCCGTTGGCCAGACTGGTGGCGGTGATCTCGGTGGCGCCTTCGATGACGTGGTTGTTGGTGAGCACCTCGCCGTAGGGGTCGAGCACGATGCCGGTGCCCGCGCCGACGGCCCCCTGGTAGTCCAAGGTGGTGTTGATGTCGACCAGACCAGGGGTGACCTGGCCCATTACTGCCGACTGGTCCAGCGGCGCCTGCGGCGCGACCGGCGGCAACGGGACCGGTGTGGCGTGGGCCGGGGCCGCGAGCAACCCTGGCGCCAGAACAAGCGCGGCCAACATTGCCGGGATACGGCGACCGCGACGAAGTGGCTGCTGTGCGTCCATGTCTCAACTCTGCCTGAAAAACGACGCCCGTGGCAGCAAGCGGCCCGGATCGTTGCTGGGCGTTTTGCCATTGTTTTGTCGGTCACACTTTCGGGCAATCCACTACAGCGCCATTTCGCGGCGCACCCAGAGCGGCAGAACGGATGCGAATTGTGAGCACCTCGGAAGGATCCGGACAGGCGCCCGACGCGACCCCTGACCTCGACGTCCCGGCCAATAAGACCGAACCGAACGACGAGGCCAAGGCCAAAGCCAAGGAGATGGCGAAGGCGTACGACGAGCGTCCGACCGCGGTGCTGCCGGGGTCGAACGGCACGATCACCGGCACCGCGGTCAACGATTGGCTCGATGACGACGGAAATCCAATTTACGGTCGCGACAACAACATCGACGGTCGCGGACAAAGCTGACAAGACACTGACAAGTGCTTTGCTCGGGTGGGGAGTCGCGAACTAGTCACGTAAACTTCCTGCGGTACGACACGAGGGGAGTGCGGCCGGTCTCGCGGGGGTAGGTCGGTACGAGTCGCAAGAACAGGACAGACCATTGTCGAAATCGCCCGCAAGTATCACCCATATGGAGCCGCACTTCGACGACGTGCAGCACCATTACGACCTCTCCGATGATTTCTATCGGCTATTCCTGGACAGGACCCAGACCTACAGCTGTGCCTTTTTCGAGCGCGAGGACATGACGCTCGAAGAGGCGCAGATCGCCAAAATAGACCTCGCGCTGGGCAAGCTGGGATTACAGCCCGGCATGACGCTGCTCGACGTGGGCTGCGGCTGGGGTGCGACGATGATGCGCGCGCTGGAAACCTACGACGTCAACGTCGTGGGCCTGACGCTCAGCAAGAACCAGGCCCTGCATGTCCAGCAGCTCTTCGACGACTCCGAGAGCACCCGATCCAAGCAGGTCCTGCTCGAAGGCTGGGAGCAGTTCCGCGAGCCCGTCGACCGCATCGTGTCGATCGGCGCTTTCGAGCACTTCGGTACCGACCGCTACAACGCGTTCTTCAACCGCGCCCACAGCCTGCTTCCTGATGACGGAATCATGTTGTTGCACACCATCGTTCAGCCGAGTTCTGAGGAGATCAAGGAACGCGGACTGCCCATCACCATGCGCCACCTGAAGTTCTTCAAGTTCATCGTGGACGAGATCTTCCCGGGCGGCCGGCTGCCCAGCGTCTCGGTGGTCGACGAGCACGCGACCAGGGCCGGATTCACGGTCAACCGCGTTCACCCACTGCGACTGCACTACGCCAAGACGCTGGATATCTGGTCGGCGGCCCTGCAGGCCAACGAGGAAGAGGCTGTGGCGCTGCAGTCCCGCGAGGTCTACGACCGGTACATGAAGTACCTGACCGGCTGCGCCGAGCTGTTCCGCGACGGCTACACCGATATCTGCCAGTTCACCCTGGCCAAGGGCTGATGTGGTCGCAGCAGGCCCTTGGCCCCCCACCTCGGGTGAACCACCGAACACGTCGCCGGCACATCCCCCTCGTATGCCGTGACTCGGTGTTCGACCTGACGCTATGCCGTGCGAGTGCGCTCGGTCCCGGGCCGAATGGCAGAAGCTCTAGGGCCGTTGGTCCCCGGTGTTAGCATGCGCGCGTTGCCATGGTGGCTGAGGAGGGCGAGGTGGTCCGCATGATCCGCGCAGTGGCAATGGTGGCGGCGGTGCCGGTGATCGCGTTCGCCGCGACGGCACCCGCGACCGCCGACGTCACCCAATACATGTTGCCCAGCTGCTACGACCCGAGTCAGCCGATCCAGGAGAAGCCCGAGCGGGTGGTCTACGGCTGTGATTCGACCAATGTCATGCAGAACATGACGTGGACGTCGTGGGGTGCCGACGGGGCGCGGGGGACCGGTACCGACGACGCCGTGCTGTGCCAGCCGAACTGCGCGCAGGGTCCGCACCTGGTGAACCCGATCGTCGTGCACGCCTGGAATCCGGCGCCGGCCGGCAAGCCGGGCTGCCCCGAGAATGTGCTGTTCTACGGCGACATCACCGTCGCCTACCCGGCGGGTGTTCCGCCGTGGGTGGTCCCGGGAACAACGTGGGGTGCCGACGTGGAATACACCTATGTCGACGGCATGCCCGCGGTGCACTTCTTCGACCAGCATCCGTTCAGCTGCACGCCGTTGAACTGATGCCAGCAGCGAGTCCCCTTCGCTCCCGGCCCGTCATCGCGTTGATCGCGGCGGCGCTGTCGCTGTCGCTGGTGCTAGGCGTGAGTTACCTTGCGCTGCATGAGTTTCGGGAGACGCGCGGCGCCGCCGTCGAACCCGTCGCGCATCCGATGACCGACGAACAGTCGAAGGCGCAGGTGCTCGAGCCGGCCAGGGACATTGTCGCCGCGGGCGGACTGAAGGGGGTTTCGGGGACCTACATCCTGATGTCGTGCCAGAGTCAGGACGACCCGCCCTATCAGGGCGCGATCTACCTGAACTTCGATGTGCCCGGGGTGATGGCGACGCCGAAGTTCTTCCGCTCCATCGCCGCCGCGATGCGCGCCAGGGGTTTCGCCGAGGCACTGCCCCCCAACCGCCATCCCGGCGGTCACGCCTTCACCAGGGACGGTGTCGCCGTCCTCTACTACCGCAACGACGACAACTCCACCCGCGGCACCATGCAGATTTACGGGGAGTGCCGCAATGTCACCGACCACCGGCTAGACACCACCGGCTGGGTGGATATCACCACCGCCCTGCGGCGTTGACGCGCTGAGCTGGCGAAACAACTTCCGTCCCGGGGAATTGGGGACTTTGGTCCCCGGCGTGCCGGGACTTCTATCCGTGTCTGCTACGCAGAGTCACAGATACGCTGCCAGCCATGACCTACGTGATCACCAGTGCGTGCGTGGACGTCAAGCACAAGGCATGCATGCAGGAATGCCCCGTCGACTGCATCTACGAGGGCGACCGGACCATGTACATCAACCCCGAGGAATGCGTCGAGTGCGGCGCCTGCAAGATCCTCTGCGAGGTCGATGCCATCTACTTCGACTCCGACCTGCCGGAGGAGGAGATGAAGTTCCTCGCCGACAACGCGGCCTTCTTCAATGAGATCCTGCCCGGCCGTCAAGCCGCGATCGGAAGCCCCGGAAGCGCGAGCGACGTGGGCCCGATCGGTATCGACACCCCGATGGTCGCGGCACTGCCGCACAACGAGCACGCCGCCGCACAGGTCTGATCTCCTCAGGTCGACGTCGGTGATTCCGCGTCGGCGAACTCGCTGAACGCCTCGAAGGCCCGCGCTCCGTACACCGTGGCCGGGCCGCCGTGCATCAGGATCGCCACACCGATCGCCTCGGCGGCCTCTTCCTTGCTCGCACCGGCACGGACCGCGGCCTTGGTGTGAGAGGCGATGCAGCCGTCGCAACCGTGCACCACGCCGATGACCATCGCCATCAGTTCCTTGACCTTGGGCTCCAACGCCCCGGCGGCCATCGCCGCACCGCTCATCTCGTTGAATGCGCGATAGACGTCGGGGATCATCTGCCGAAGCGCACGATGCGCAGGGCGGAGATCGTCGAGGACCTGGTGGTAGTGGCCGTGTTCCATAGTGCGACTGTATACCCGTACAGGTATTCGAACTGCGCATTCCCGTGACCCGATCGAGCCCTTTCCGTGGCCCGATTGCGCTCGTTCGCCGGTATACGCAGCGGCGGGTAGGCTCCACGGAGGTCGACATAACCGCGTTGCCGCCCATGGCGTTGCCGACGCTCTCCGCGAAGTATCGCAGCTGGCCCCGAGAGGAGTGCTTCTTGGACACCGTCCTGGGTCTGTCGATGACGCCGACCACCGTCGGGCTGGTCCTGGTCGAAGGCGACGGAGCCGATGGTGCGACCAAGAACCATGACGCGTTCGAGGTACGCCGCGGTGGATACAGCCCCGTCACGACCTCGGAGTTCGTGGCCGAAGCGCTGTTGCGGACGCAGGCGATCGCCGGTGGGCAGCAGCTGCAGTCGATCGGTGTGACGTGGAGCGATGACGCCGCCGTCGAGGCATCGATGTTCCTGGATTCGCTGGCCGACTCCGGATTCCACAATGTCGTGCCCATCCGCCTGCCCGAGGCCACCGAAGCCTTCGCCCGCGGCATCGGCCAGGTGATCGAATCCCGCGTGACGGCAGTGTGCGTCGTGGAGCCGGACGCCGTCGTCGCGCTTGTCGTCGACACCATCGCCGACACCACGGACAGCGTCGTCAGCTATGACCTGGAAACCGAACGGGATCTGATCGGCTGGCTGGCCGACGTGCTGGCCCGTGACGGCTGGCAGCCCGACAGTCTGGTGGTGCTGGGCTCCGGCGAAGAACTCGACCAGATCGCCAGGGAGCTCGAAGCGGTCCTGGGCATCCCGGTGTTCGCCCCTGCCGAGGCCGAACTTGCCCTGGCCCGCGGTGCCGCCCTGGCCTCGGTCAACAGCATCGGCCTGTTCGACGACCCGCTTTTCGTCGTGCCCGAGCGGCCGCAGCGCCGCCGCCCACTGTCGCACAGCGCGCCGGTGGCGATGGTCGTCGGCGGGGTGCTGACCTTTGTGGTGTCGGCCTCGGTTGCGGTCGGCCTCGCGGTGTTGCCCGAGAGCGACTCGGCGAGCGCCGCGCATCCGGTCGTCACCTCCGCCGAAACTCCCGCGGTACGCCCGGTCACCGCGCCCCTGGCGCCGCCGCCGCAACTGGCGCCGCCCGCTCCCGAGCAGGTCCAGCTGCCGGCCCCGGAGGTCGCACCCGACCCCGCACCCGAGGCTGCCCTGACCGAGGAGTCGGTGTCCGACATTCCGGCCCAGGCTCCTACGGAGGCTCCGCCGGCCGCCCAGCCGGTCGAGGCGATGGCCCCGCCGCCTGCCGACCTCCAGCCCACGGTGCCGCCGGTGCCGACCTCCAAGCCCTCGCTGCGCACCCGCATTCTGGAGCGCCTGTCCGGCCTGCGCGACGGCAACGGGTAACGGCGGACGTCGTTTCGCTGATAGACCAGCGTGGTACATCTGCAGCGACTGCATCTCACCGTTGTGGCACGTGCCGCGCGTATTCCCAGGCGGACTAGCTGCCAGGAATTAGACTGTGACTTTGCTGATCTCCACGAGGACGGGAGCTAATGGTCAGAGCAATTCGACGGGCACTTGCCGCCGCAGGCATCGCGGTGTTGGCCATGTCAGTCTCCGCCCCCACGAGTACCGCCTCGATCGCACCGTCATTCGGCGACGCCACCGTGGCCTCGGTCCAGCCGACCAACGGCCAGACTGTCGGCGTGGCGCACCCGATCATCGTGACGTTCACTAAGCCGGTGATCGACCGTTCGGCGGCCGAACACTCGATCACCGTGACCGCGCCGGCCAGCCTGTCCGGCCGGTTCGATTGGGTGCAGGACAACGTGGTGCAATGGGTGCCGGACCAGTTCTGGCCCGCCCATTCGCAGATCACCATGATGGCGGGCGGCATCCCGCGTAGCTTCGGCACCGGTGCCACCGTGCTGGGCGTCGCCGACATCTCGGCGCACACGTTCACCGTCAGCGTCGACGGTCAGGTGGTCCGGCAGATGCCCGCCTCGATGGGCAAGCCCAAGCACCCGACGCCCGTCGGCTCGTTCACCGTGCTCGAGAAGCAGTCCTCGGTGGTCATGGACTCCCGCACCATCGGCATCCCGCTGAGCGACCCGGAGGGCTACAAGCTCACCGTCGCCGACGCGGTGCGCATCACCTGGGGTGGGGTGTACGTGCACTCGGCGCCGTGGTCGGTGGGATCGCAGGGCTATTCCAATGTCAGCCACGGCTGCATCAATCTCAGCCCGGACAACGCCTCGTGGTACTTCAGCCAGGTCAACATCGGCGACCCGGTCGTCATCAACGCCTAGCGACCGTCGGCCCCGGCGTGCAGGTTTCTGGCCGTCGGTGAGGTCGGCACGGTTGCCGGGTCCGGGTAGGTGCGCAACACCCGGTCGGCGGTGCCTGGCGTGGTCACGCCGAACCAGTAGTGCTCGTTCTTGAAGTGATGCAGCCGGTGGTCACGCCAGATCGCGCGGTAGACAACACTTTTCGGCTTGTAGTCGGTGTGGATCAGGTAGTGGCACCACTCGTAGAGCAGGCCGAACACCAGGATTGTCACCAGGAACGTCAGCCCCATGGCTGTTCTCGGGAACGCCAGCAGTGCGATGAGCACGGCCGAGACCAGCGCGCCGATCAGCGACTGCAGCGGAATGAATACCAGCGGGACGTCGCGGGGCGCGACGTGATGCTCACGGTGTTTGCGGGCCAGCACCGGGTCGACGACGAGCCGTCCAACCCGGCGTGGCCGCCAGTGCAGGACGACGACGTGGATCATCCACTCGAAGAACGGGAACACCGCCGCGGTCGCCAGCGGGACGAGTGCGTCGCTGGGCTGCCAGTCGCCGACAGCGACCCGGGCCACAGCGGCGGCCACCACCGCGCCACCGAGCAGCCACGGCGTGGGATGGCGCATGAATTCGCGCGCCGCATCGGCCAGTGTCATACCGCGCATGAACCAAGCATGTCCTGCCGAGTCGCATTGGTCAAGTGGTCAGACCACTGCTATTTCGGGTGGCGCGCCGTGAACCGCACGGTCACCTCGTCGGCGACCTTCATCGTGCCCATCAGCAACGAATACGGCTTCACCCCGAACTCGGACTGGATCACCGGGACTTGCGCCGTCATCACCCAGACGCCGCCCTCGTCACGTACCTCGAGGTCGACCACCCGAGGCTGAGCGGTTCCGTGGATCTCCACCTCACCCGTCATCCGGTAGCCGCCTTTGGTCTTGGCGACGCCGTCGGCGTGGAACCGGATCTGCGGGTGCTTCTTGACGTCGAGGGATTTCAGCGCGTTGGCGCGCACCACGACCTTCTCCGGACCGGACAGCGGCGTGACACCACCCTCGCCCTTGAGCACCTGCAACGAGTCGACGTCGACCACCAAGTCCGCGGATACCGGCTTGCCGGCACGCCAGCCCACCGTCGCCTGCCAGGACGCCATGGCGATGGTCAGGCGGTGGCCCATCTTCGCCGCAGGCCCGCCGACATTAGTCAGTATCTGCAACTCGCCGTCAGCAGCGGTCAGTGTCCACGAGTCGCTCACACCCCGACTGTATCGGCCTGTGCGCCACCGCTCTTGCTCCCACCGGTGTAGTCGACCTGCCAGTGCTTGATCCCGTTGAGCCAGCCCGACCGCAGCCGCTCAGGTTTGGCCAGGGCTGTCAGGTTGGGCATGTGGTCGGCGATCGCGTTGAACATCAGATCGATGGTCATCCTGGCCAGGTTGGCACCGATGCAGTAGTGGGCACCCGTGCCACCGAAACCGACGTGCGGGTTGGGGTCCCGAAGGATGTTGAAGGCGAAGGGATCCTCGAACACCTCTTCGTCGAAGTTGGCCGAGCGGTAGGACATCACCACCCGCTGGCCCTTCTTGATCTGCACCCCACTGAGTTCGGTATCCACCAGCGCGGTGCGCTGGAATGACGTCACCGGGGTGGCCCACCGGACGATCTCGTCGACCGCGGTCTTCGGGCGCTGTGCCTTGTACAGCTCCCACTGGTCCGGGAAATCGGTGAAGGCCGTCATGCCGTGGGTGATCGAATTGCGGGTGGTCTCATTGCCGGCCACCGCCAGCAGGATGACGAAGAAGCCGAACTCGTCGTCGGAGAGCTTGCCTCCTTCGACGTCGGCCTGCACCAGCTTGGTCACCAGATCGTCGCGCGGGTTCGCCGTCCGGTCGGCGGCCATCTGCATGCCGTACATGATCAGCTCGCCGGCGGCGCCCTGCGGGTCGTTACGGGCGAACTCGGGATCCGCTTCGCCGACCATCTGATTCGACCAGTCGAACAGTTTCTTGCGCTCGTCCTGGGGGACACCCATCAGGTCGGCGATGGCCTGCAGGGGCAGCTCGCACGAGACCTGTTCGACGAAGTCGCCGGAACCTTCCGCCGCGGCGGCCTTGGCTATCGCCTGGGCCCGTTCGGCCAGATTCGCCCGCAGCGTCTCGACGGCCCGCGGTGTGAACGCGCGGGAGACGATCTGGCGCAGGTGCGTGTGATGCGGCGCGTCCATGTTCAGCAGGATGAACTGGCCGGTGTCCTTGTGCGAGACGGCCGAGTTGTCCGGGTAACGCGGCAGGGCGGTGTTCTCCAGACTGGAGAAGACGTCACTGCGCCGCGAGATCTCCTTGACGTCCTTGTGCTTGCTGACCACCCAGTAGCCCTCGTCGTCGAAACCGCCGACATTTCTGGGCTGCTCGTTCCACCAGATCGGGGCGACCCGGCGCAGTTCGGCGAGCTCCTCGACGGGCAGTCGCTCGTTGTTGAGATCGGGGTCGGTGAAGTCGAAACCAGGGGGGAAATTGGGACCGGGCTGGGGCATTGAAATGCGCACCTCCATACGACGTCTTCTAGTGCCCGACATCCATGCCTACACCACAGACGGGAGCACCGTGGCGGCTTGTCGCAAACTGCCAACTGAAACCTGTTCTATGGGCACACTGCGACGCCTCGACGACCGCACCTAGCCGAGGGTGATGGCGTTCTCCGGGCAGGCCGCGACGGCCTCTCGAGCGCTGTCGGCGAGGTCGTCGGGTACCTCATCGAGGATCACCTCGGCGTACCCGTCGTCATTGAGGGCGAACACCTGCGGGCAGACCGTGGTGCACACGCCGTGGCCACGGCAGCGGTCGTCATCGATGTGGGCTTTCATGGCAGATCGAACTCCAGGTGCAACTCGGTGAGGCCACGCAGGATGTAGGTCGGCACGTACCGGTAGGTGCGGGCGCCGGCCGGCCCGTGGTGGCCCTCGCTGATTCGGATGTCGGTGGTGCGGTCGAGCAGGCGCTCGATGGCCACCCGGGTCTCGGCGCGGGCCAGCGGGGCGCCCGGGCAGGTGTGGATGCCACGACCGAACGCGATGTGCTGGCGGGCGTTGGAACGCGCGGCATCGAAGGTGTCCGGCTCGGTGAACCGGCGCGGGTCACGGTTGGCCGCGCCGTTGACGACCATGAGGGTGGATCCGGCCGGTATCTGAACGCCGCCGAGGCTGACCGCCTGCGTGGACATCCGGAAGTCACCCTTGACCGGGCTCTCGTAGCGCAGCGCCTCTTCGATGAAGTTGCCGACCTTGGATCGGTCGGCCCGCAGCATCTGCTGCACGTCGGGCCGGTCACCCAGGATCTGCAGGGCGGCGCTCAGCAGGCGCACCGTGGTCTCCTGGCCTGCGGTGTACAGGTTCGCCGCCACCTTGGCGACGTCCCCGGGATCGGGGATCGAACCGTCCGGGAATGTCGCGGCAGCCATCTCCGACAGCACGTCGCCGCTGGGATTGGCGCGACGGTCGACGACGTAGGCGCTGAACTTCTCGTAGAGGTACTCCAGCGGCGACTGGGCCAGGCTCTCGCCCTTGACGCTGCCGATACCGCCACCGTGGTGGTCGCCTCGTTGCATCTCGGCGAGGAACTCGTCACGGTCGGCATCGGGCACACCCAGCAGATCGGCGATCACCATCAGGGTGAACGGCTGGCCGAAACCGGAGATGAACTCTGCACCGGGGCCGGTCAGATAATCGTCGAGCGCCCGGTCGACCATGGTCCACATGGCGTCTTCGTTCTCTTTGAGGCGCTTGGGTGTGATCAGCCGCATCAGCAGCGCACGGTGGTCGGTGTGCACCGGCGGGTCGAGCGTGGGCAACTGGTCGTTGAACGGCAGCTCATCGCGATGTGCCGCAATGAGTTCGGCCACGTTGTCGCGGCCCTCCACCGGAACCGGGAAGCCGGGGAACGGACCGGTGACCGAGATGCACGACGAGAACCGGTCGGCGTCACCGGCCACCTCGCTGGCCTCCTCCCAGCCCGTCACCATCCACACCCCGTGGTGCGGTTCGCGCGCCACCGGGCAACGCGCCTGCAGGGCTTCGAGATAGGGGTAGGGGTCGGCGACCACGTCGCGGTCCATGAAGAAGTCCAGGTTGTCGACGTCAGTCATCAACTGTCCTTGTGCCGGGCGATCGCCCATACGATCGGCTAGGTCGATGCTAGCCGATCGTATGGTAGATTGCTAGCCGATCGTAAAGTAGCCGCCTTGCCGATCGGCAAGCCACACGGGGAGATGTCGACCATGGTCGCCACAGCTGTCGCCAGCGGTCCGCAGACCGACACCCGGCAGCGGCTCATCGACGCCGCGATCGCGTTGTTCATCCGCCACAGCTTCGCGGGGACATCGCTGCAGATGATCGCCGATGAGCTTGGCATCACCAAAGCTGCTATCTACCATCACTTTCGGACCCGCGAGCAACTGCTGACCGCCGTGCTCGAACCGATCTTCGCCGCCATCACCACCATCGTCGAGGACGCCGAGAAGCACCGCGGAGCACACGCCAGGGCCGAGCGGATGCTCACCGGATACGCGCGGGTTGCGGTCGACAACCCGATGTTGGTTGCGGTGCTGGCGAACGACCCCGGCGTCCACAGCGTGGTGAAGTCCAACCGGACCTGGACCGACATGATCGCGCGTCAACTCGCTTTGTTCGCCGATCTCGACCCCGGCCCGGAAGGGCTGATGCGGGCCCGCTTCACCTATGCCGGGCTCGCCGGTTCAGCCGACCCCCGACGCGGCGGCGACCGCGACTGGCTGCAGCGGCAGTTGGTGGAATCCGGCAGACGCACGCTCGGCCTGCGCACGCCGCGCCGAACTCACTAGTCCACCAAGACAATTCGTGCACACGGCGACACCGTCGCCGGAAGGGAGACAATCGTGTCCAGGACAGCAGTGGTGACTGGGGGCGGCTCGGGAATCGGCGCGGCGGTCGTCGCTCGGTTACGCGCCGACGGCTACAACGTGGCCGTCGTCGACCTCAACCCGTCAGAGAGCGACTTCTCCTACGTCGCCGATGTCACCGACCGCGCCCAGCTCGACGCGGCCCTGGCCGAGATCCGCGGTGCACTGGGGCCGGTGACGATCCTGGTCAACGCCGCGGGCAAGGACAGCTTCCGCCGGTTCACCGACATCAGCTTCGGAGAGTGGCAGCGGATCATCGACATCAACCTGCACGGGGTGTTCCACACCATCCAGGCCGTGTTGCCCGACATGATCGAGGCCGGGTGGGGACGCATCGTCAACATCTCGTCGTCGAGCACCCACTCCGGCGTCCCGTACATGTCGGCGTACGTGGCCGCCAAGTCCGGTGTCAACGGACTGACGAAAAGCCTTGCGCTGGAATACGGTCCGGCCGGCATCACGGTCAACGCCGTACCGCCGGGCTTCATCGACACCCCGATGCTGCGCAACGCCGAAGCACGGGGCAATCTCGGTGACATCCAGGCCAACATCAACGCCACACCGGTGCGCCGGATAGGTAAGCCCGAGGACATCGCCGCGGCGTGCGCGTTCTTCATCTCCGAGGAAGCCGGCTACATCACCGGGCAGATCCTCGGCGTCAACGGCGGGCGCAACACCTAGATTTCAGTTACCGGATTTCGGCGTCGTCGCCGTGACCGAGGTGGTGACGGTGACGGTCGTGGTGCTCACGGTGGGCGACGCACTGCCCGACGTCGTCGCCGATGTCGCGGTGCTCTCACCGGAGAAGCTCGGCTGCTGGAATTCGAGCCACGAGTCGCGGTAGATCACGTTGTCGCCCTCGGAGACCAGGAACACCGTGGGGGAGATGGAGTAGGTGACGCCGTCGTTGTTCGCCACGACCGTGCCGTCGGACCCACGGCTGGCCGACACCTGGATCGCGGCGTCATCACGCAGCCGCACACCGCGGTACTGCAACGTCGCGTCGGGGTTCACACAGATCACCGCGAGCGACCGCTCGGTGCGACCGTAGGCCATCAGGGTTTGGCGTTCGTCGCAGCGCGCCTTGGTATTCACATACCCCTTGCTGTCGGCCTTGTAGGTCGCCGTCCCGGTGGTGGTCGTCGTGGCGGTTCCGGTGGTGCTGGGCGCTGTGGTCGTGGTGGTCGTTGTCGCGGTGGTGGAGGGCGCCGCCTGGGCGGCAGGCAGCGTGTCGGGGGCGCCGGCCGTCACCGTCACTGCGATCACCAGGCCGGCGGCAGCCAGGACCGCGCCGGCACCGGTCAGCGCCCACACCTTTGCGCTGTGCGCAGTGGGCGCATCCTGATCGAGCGGGTCGTGGACCGACATGGGACTTCCTCCGGCGGCAGGGGTGTGTGCACTAAGCGAACCACCTTCGCCGCGGATTTCGATGCTGGCCGGACGGCGTTTCGCTTGTCAGTTGCCCGGCGCCGGAACTGCCCGTCGATCGCTACGCTCGATCTGGTGAATGGGCAACGTTTCGTCTTCACCGGACACATCGCCGGGCTGGGCACCGCCTCCGGGGTGCGGCTGGTCATCGGCCGGTGGCCGGTATCGCCGTTCGGGTCCTTCGCCGACGTGATGATCCAGACCGCCGACGATGAGCGAATCCTGCTGGCGCCCAGCGCCGAGATCGCCGACTTCGTCGCCTCGACCTACGAATTCGACCGCATCGAGCTGGGCGAGGTGACCGCGGACCTCACCGCAGCGCAGTTGACGGTCGGGGCACCGGGCCTGCAGCTCGTCGTCACGCTCGGCGGCGCTGCGCCGATCGACAGGCTGCTGCGACTGGTGCCGGCCCGGCTGGCGACCGAGCCTCGCTGGCTCGCCGCGATCAACCCGGTCGCCGGGCTGATCGTGCCCGGCGTGCGCACCGCGGGCAGCGCCGGCAATGGCCGCCGTGAGTACTACGGGGTGCGGCGGTCCCGGCGTGTGGTGAACGCCACCGGCAGCTTCGGGGGCCGCGACCTCGGCGGTCTGGCGCCGCTGCTGCCCGCGGTGAGCTTCGGGTTCTCCTCGGCACCGCCGGATCCCCAGATCGTCTCGGTGACCACGACAATCGACCTGCCGGCCTCAGCGACCCGATGACCCCGGCTTGGGGGCGTGGGTCAGCACCGCCCACAACAGGCGCGCAGCCTGGCGGGCCGTGGTGTCGGGGACGATCGGTGCGCCGACCGCGGGCTGTTCGGCCGGCGAGCCACTGATCAGCTCCATTAATGCCACCGCCAGCACCCGCAGCTTGACGTTGGATTCATGGCTTGCCCGGCGCAGGGTCGTCCACGCCGTTTCGGCGTCACATCCCAGCGCGCCCATGATGACCCCTTTGGCCTGTTCGATGGCGCCCCGGGATTGCAGCACGGCCATCATGTCGGCGACTGCCGTCCCGTCCTGGGCGCCGACGGTGAGCATTGCTGCCGACACCAGCTGTTCGTAGCCGATCAGTGTGTTCACCGTCGCTGCCGTCGAGGGCCGGTCCGATGTGCACGACAGGACCACGGTGCCGTCGCCCTCCCACACGCCGGGAACGGCCACCGAGCCGGCGGCCCGTCGCCAGACCTCGCTGTGTTGGGGCGCGCGATCCAGCACGGCCTGCAGGTTCAGGTCCGGCCAGCGGTCGTCGGAGAACAGATCAAGACTGAGCACCGGGACCTGGTGGGTGAACGCATCCACGACGGGCCCACCGAGGCCGGCCAGCTGCGCCTGCACGATCTCCTGGCCGACACCCCATGCCGCGACGACTGCCACCTCGTCGTCCAGACGGCGGTCGTGGACGGTGATCGCCATGCCCAGGGCTTCGGGCAGGTCGCGGTGGATGCGTTCCAGAATCCGCTCGAAAAGCTCAGCGGGACGGGAATCGTCGCGAGGCTGGAAGCTGGGTACAGGCATTGCTGAGTATCACTCCCTGGCGACGACGGTGGCGACTCGGTCCAGCCCGGAGATTCCCAGGAGCGTGATGATGGGTCCGGTGGACGACACGATCATGGTCAGGTCGGTGGCCGCGGCCACGCTGAACAAGGCGCGGACCGCCGCACTGTCGCAGTAGTTGACCGCCGTCAGGTCCACGGTCAGCACCGCCGAACCCTCGGCGGCCCGAGTCAACGCGTCCTGAAACTGCGGGACGTTGGCCAGATCGATGTCGCCGGAGGCGGCCACGACAGGCGTCGTCCCATCGGCGGCCACGCCGACCCGGAACTGGGCCTCTGTCATCGGGTCAACTCCTGATCATCTCGACGGTGGTACCGCGTGCTGTGACGTTGCGTGCAGTTCGACAGGTGCGGCGATACCTCGTCATCCGTGGCCCCCGGGGCCGGGCGGCGGTCGCCGGCACGCGTCGCCGGACGCAATCAGAGTGAGCCTGTTCCCCCGGCGATGCAATCGCCGCAGCCTATCAAGGCGCCTTTGCGGTTTCAGCAGTAGTCAATGCGCCCCAACCACTAGGCTCACCTGCGGAGGGCCGCGGGGCACTGGGCCCCGAAAGCGCACGATTGATGAGGGTGGATTGATGTTCCGCGAGCTCGTTACCGCAGCAGCTGTCGCCGGCGCCGCACTGTGTGTGGCCCCGTCCGCCGGAGCCGACGAACCCCACGGCCCGTTCGCCGGTGACCCGCCGGGCATCAACTACGAGGCCTACCTGCACGCCCCGTGCTACAGCTTCGACCGCTTCATCTTCGGCCGCGGCCCCGGCGGCGAGCCGTTGGCCTGCCACTGGATTCCGAACCAGTCGACGATCGGGATGGACCGCTCTCCCGCCGACGCCGGCGCGTGGGTCGTCTCGTACAAGCTCTACGGCGTGCAGACCGTCGGCTCACCGTGCCCCGGCCCGCAGGCCGCCGCCCAGTCGCCCGACGGCCTGCCCATGTTGTGCCTGGGGGCACAGGGCTGGCAGCCGGGCTACCTGACGTCGGGCGAATGGGGCAACGGAAGCTCGTTCAACCCAGTCAGCTGAGCGGCTTCCGTCAGACGGCGGCCGCGGCCTCGTTGAGCTCGTCGAGCCGGCTGGTCGACTCCAGGTACTCCTGAACCCAGCGCTCGATCACCGTCGCGGTCTTGTCGACCTTGGTGAACTGGCCCACGACCTGACCCACCGGGTTGAACGCGACATCGACGGTCTCGTTGGGGTACTTGTTGGTCGCGGCGACCGCCATCCCGGAAACCATGTACTGCAACGGCATTCCGAGCGGCTCGGGGTTGCCCGCCGTCTGCCACGCCTCGGTCCAGTCGTTCTTAAGCATCCGGCAGGGCTTGCCGGTGAACGAGCGGCTGCGCACGGTGTCGCGGCTGGTGGCCTTGACGTAGGCGGCCTGCTGCACCGGAGTGTTGTGCGCCTCCTCGACCATCAGCCACTGCGAGCCGGACCATGCGCCCTGGCAGCCCAGCGCGAGCGCAGCGGCGATCTGCTGACCGCTGCCGATGCCGCCGGCGGCGAGCACCGGGCGGGGTGCGACCTCCTTGACCACCTGAGGCCACAGCACGATCGATCCGACCTCACCGCAGTGCCCGCCACCCTCGCCACCCTGGGCGATGATGATGTCGACGTCGGCCTCGGCGTGCTTGCGCGCCTGCGCGGGGGAGCCGCACAGCGCTGCGACCTTGCGGCCGGATTCGTGGATGTGCTTGATCATGTCAACCGGCGGGGTGCCCAGCGCGTTGGCGATCAGGGTCACCTTGGGGTGTTGCAGCGCGACCTCGACCTGCGGGGTGGCGGTGGCCTCGGTCCAGCCGAGCAGCTGCAGGGCGTTGGAGTCGGCGTCGGAGGTCGGGACCCCGTGATCGGACAGCAGCTTCTTGGCGAAGTCGAGATGCTGCTGGGGCACCATCTTCTTGAGCATCTCGGCGAGTTCGTCGCCGGACATGTCGGCGTTCATGCCTTCGTACTTGTTGGGGATGACGATGTCGACGCCGTAGGGATGGTCGCCGATGTGCTCGTCGATCCACTTCAGTTCGATCTCGAGTTCTTCGGGCGTGAAGCCGACTGCACCGAGTACGCCGAAGCCGCCGGCCTTGCTGACGGCCACCACGACGTCACGACAGTGGGTGAAGGCGAAGATGGGGAACTCGATACCGAGCTCATCGCAAAGGGGAGTGTGCATGACCGGCTCCTTAAAGCGGGCGGTTATCGACTGGAACGTGTTCTAGTTTAGTACCCCCGTACCCCGTCAAGTCCAGGTGTTACCCGCATCGACCTCACGAATGCCTATCGGCCCAGGTCGATCAGCCAAAGCGCCCGGGCGCGCCGCCGGAAACCACCTCGGCGACCAGCCACCGGATCAGCACCACGATGACGACAGCAGATCAGGCGCGCCATGAGCCGCGAGGTGGTGGTCACCCGCCGGTAGTGGCCGAGATCGACGCCAGCACCGAATCCTGAAGTTGCTCAGCACGTCTCGAGGGCCAGCCGGCCTGGGTGTCGAGCCACTGCATGCGAACGACAGTCCGGTGCTCAGAGTCATGGCGGCCTTCACGTGAACACGATGCGGACGTCATCCCTGTGT
This sequence comes from Mycobacterium sp. NBC_00419, assembly GCF_036023875.1. NCBI lineage: Bacteria > Bacillati > Actinomycetota > Actinomycetes > Mycobacteriales > Mycobacteriaceae > Mycobacterium > Mycobacterium sp. NBC_00419. Next base: position 110,021 of record NZ_CP107931.1, on the reverse strand, counting down.
CACTTAACTGCGGCGCGTGCAGGAGTACCGTCGACAGTGTGCTCGCCGCAGAGCACGGATCAACGAATGGGGCCCATCATGGTTCTTCAACCGAGAGCCCGCCGCATCGTGACAGCCGCCTTAGCCGCCGCCGCTCTCAGCGTGCCCCTGGTGCCCGCTGCTACCGAGACGCTCACGCCGCCGGAGGCGGTCGCCAGCGCCGGACCGCCGGACTGCGTCAACGGAGTCGTCCCGCTCAACCCGTACGTCGTGAACTGCAATCTGCCCAAGCGGCCCACCCGCGTCATCGGATCCGCGCCCGACGCCGGGGCGATCATCGCCTGCCGGCACGTGCCGATCTGTATCTCGTACTACGTGAACTACCCCGGCACCGTGCTGATCCCGGGGTACCGACCCTAAGTCCGCGAACCCACGCCGGTTCGGCCGCCGACCAGCAATGCGCCGGCGCCCACCAGGAGGCCGACCACGGTGACCGGGATCGACCAGGCGCGCCGCGACGACACCTCCGACTGGCATTGCGCCACGTAATCGGCGTGCGGGACAACCTGGTTGAGGATCGGGACGTTAGCCACCGTCTTGCTGTTGGCTTCCCGGGCCGCGGACAGATCCGCCGAAATCGCGTTGCCACAGCCGATGCTGCCGCCGTTACCGTCCGTGGTGGACACCGGCACCAGCAGCGCGATGACACCGACCGCGAAAAGCACCGCACCAACCACTAGGACCAACCGCTTCACCGTCACGTCTGTCTCTCCTCGGGATGTTCGACGAATCGCAGCGGTGTCTACCCAACCGCCGATGACGCCAAACGCCCCCGGCCCGCTACGGCGCGGAGAACAACTCCACCTCGGACACCAGCGGCAGGTTCAACGTGGTGCGCAGCCCGGCCGGGGCGGCGATCACGGCCGGGATGGCGTTGACGACGCGAGCGGCGCCCGCGGCGATGGCCGCGTGATTGTGGTCGCCCTTGGTGCTCGTCGGGCAGATGTCGACGACGTAGGACGGCTCACCGGTGATCTCGACACGGTAGGAGCCGCCCTCCTGCGCGGGCTGCGCCCAGTCCGGCCGCAGGTCACCGCGCACCCGGGTGACGTGTTCGACCACGATCGCGGCGTGGTCGCCGACCATGCCCTTGATCTCGAAGCGGACCGCGGCCACGCCGCCCTTGGGGATATGGCCGGCCGCGATGTCGAAGGCCTCTGGGGCGGGTTCGCGTTCGTAACTCTCGGTGATCGAGTCCAATTCGAGGTTGAGGCCGTCGGCCAGCTGACGGATCGCGCAGCCCCACGCGACGCTGAGCACGCCCGGCTGGAACAGCATGGGCACCTCGTCGAGCGGCTGGCCGAAGCCCATCACGTCGAACATCACCGTCGCGCCGTCGTAGGTGGCGTAGTCGGCGATCTCCATGCAGCGCACCTGCGTGATGCTCGCGCAGGTGCTGGCGAACGCCAACGGGATCAGGTCGGTGATGAAGCCCGGATCCACCCCGTTGATGTAGATACTCGAATCACCTTGCCGCGCAGCTTCTTCCAGTGGTGCGATGTACTTGTCGGGCATGACACCCCAGGGGTACTGCAGGACACCGGGGGAGGTGCCCACCACGTTGATGCCCGCGGCGGCGATCTTGTAGACATCGGCCATCGCCTGCGGCATCCGGTTGTCGCCCATGGCGCAATACACCGCGCAGTCGGGACGAGTGGCCAGCACGGCGTCGAGGTCCTTGGTGGCCAGGATGCCGGTCGTCACATCAAGCCCGGCGAGTTCGCCCGCGTCCTTGCCCACTTTCTCGTCGGCCGACACACACAGTCCGGTCAACTCGAACCCCGGATTGCTGATCAGTTCGGACAGGGCCAGGCGCCCGACGTTTCCGGTGCCGATGTGAGCGACGCGGATAGCCATTCGTTCTCCTCGCGACGGTGAAGGTGTCGACACAGTATGCGCACTCGGCGGCGGAACTGGAACAGGTTCTATTTCGCCGAGACCGCTGAGGTAGCCTGTCGCGTCATGGGACGCGTAGCTGACAAAGTGGCAATCATCACCGGTGGAGCCCAGGGGATGGGCGCGGCCGACGCGCGGATGCTCGTCGCCGAAGGCGCCAAGGTGGTCATCGGCGACATCCTCGACGAGAAGGGCCAGCAACTGGCCGACGAGCTCGGCGACGCCGCGCGCTACGTGCACCTCGACGTGACCGAGGTCGACGAGTGGCAGGCCGCCGTCGACACCGCCCTGAGCGCCTTCGGCAAGGTCAACGTCCTGGTGAACAATGCCGGCATCGTGCAGGTCTCACCACTGAAGTCGATCGACGTCGATAAGTGGAACCGCGTGCTGGCCGTCAACCTCACCGGCGCGATGCTGGGCATCAAAGCCGTGCTGGAGCCGATGAAGGCCGCCGGCGGCGGGTCCATCATCAACGTCTCCTCGATCGAAGGCATGCGCGGTGCGTCCTGGGTGCACAGCTACGTCGCCTCCAAGTGGGCCCTGCGTGGCCTGACGAAGTCGGCCGCGCTGGAACTGGCCTCCGACAACATCCGGGTCAACTCGGTGCACCCCGGCTTCATCCGCACCCCGATGACCAAGCACTTTCCCGACGACATGGTCGGTGCACCGATGGGCCGTCCCGGCAAGCCCGAAGAAGTCGCCACCTTCATCGTCTTCCTGGCCAGCGACGAGTCGTCCTTCTCGACCGGCTCGGAGTTCGTTGTCGACGGTGGTCTGATCACCGACGTTCCGCACCGCGCGCTGCCCTGATTTTTTCAGCCCTTGGGATTGCGGCGGGTCCGCAACGCCAGCGAGCTGAACGCCGCCCCGATGGCGGCCCGGCCCAGCGCCGGAAGGTGCCCCAGCGCATTGGCCGCCGCACCGGGCCGGCCGGGAATGGACAGCCGCAGCACCGGCCAGTCCTGAGCCGCGGCCTTGGCCGCCAGGCCCGGGCGCGGGTTGACCGGCCGGGGATGCCCGACCAGCGCCATCAGATGGGCGTCTTCGTCGCCGTCGGCATAGAAGTAGCTGCGCGCCAGATCCACCTGGTTGGCGTCGCAAAACCGTTGCACGGCAGCCGCTTTCTGCCGGCCCCAGACGATCGGCTTGGATATCTGCCCGGTGAGCATCCCGGCCTCGTCGAGGTCGAAGGTGTTGCACACGACATTGGTGATGCCCAGCGCGCGGGCCACCGGCTCAGCGTGGATGGTCAGTGCCGAGGAACTGAGTACCACGGTGTGGCCGCGGTCTTGGTGGGCGGCGACGATCTGGCGCATCTGCGGATAGACCCGGTGGGCCACCTGCTCGACGTAGAGCCGCTCGCCGACGACGTCGAGGTCGGCCAGTGACTCGCCGCGCAGATACCCCGCAGCCCGAACCAGCAGCCGCTCGAACTGCATGCGGCCCAGCTTGTAGCGCAGCGAGGCCTCCAGGACACCGAGCACCTCACCGGCGCGGGCCTGTCCGCGGCGGATGCGGTCGCTGGCATGCGCCGTCGCGGTGAAGCCGGCCACCAGGGTGCCGTCAAGGTCGAAGAAGGCCCCGACCGCCGGTCCCTGCGGACTGCCGGTGATCTGCGCGACGGGGTCCGCTGACAAGATCACCCCACCATCATGACCGAGGCTCAACCCAGCGACAGGATCACCGGTTCGCCGCCTGGCCTGGCTCCGGCCACCAGGCCGGCCGGAATCCGGACGATACGACCCGGCGAAGCCGGCCACGCCAGACGCCGCCTGCCCACCTCGACACCGCCCTGACGTGCGATGACAGTGGGGAAACGCACCAACGTGTTGGTCCAGGCAAGCAACCGGTCGCGGGCCGGTGCGACGTCGTCAGGACGCATCAGCCCGGGGCTTATCCAGCGCAGCGGCGGCTCGGCCAGCAAACGAGTGGCGAGGCTCGACGGGACACGGCCGTCCAGGAATGCGTGGACCTGGGCGGCCACGTGCCGGCCGTCGAGCGCGGCGACGTCCGCGGTGTCCACCGGGTGCACCAGGTTGCCGATGGCGAACACGCCCGCCCGGCTGGTGCGCAGCGCGGTGTCGACCAGCGGTCCGCGGCTGTGCTCGTCGAGGGCCAGGCCGGCCGTGCGGGCCAGTTCGTGGTCGGGAACCCAGTCCCCGGTCAGGACCACGGTGTCGCAGTCCACGATCCGCCGGGCACCGGTGTCGATGTTCTCGATCTCCACCGCGCGCACGGTGGCGGAGCCGACGATCCGCGTGACTCGGGTGCGCGTGGCCACCGTCAGGCCAAGCCCGATCCGGGCCGCGGCGCTCAACCCCGTGTACGACTCGGGCCGGTGATGCACGGTGGTCATCAGGGCGGTGCGGCAGCCGGCGTGACGCAGGGTGAGAACCGCCGAATAGCTGACCAGTTCGGCGCCAACCACGACAGCGCGACGGCCGACGGTGCCGCCCTGGATGGTCACCAGGTTCTGCAGGTGCCCCGTGGTGTAGACACCGGCCGGCCGGTCACCGGCGATCAGTCGGGCGGGTCTGGGCCGTTCGCGGGCGCCGGTGGCCAGCACCACCGCCCGGGCCCCGACCGTTTCCCGGCCGCGCGGCGAGGTGGTGTGCAGCGCGTGATCACCGGCCCAGTCCGTGACCGTCGTCTCGGTGCGGATCTCGGCGCCGGCCTCGATCGCTTGGGCGACCAGTCGCCGCGCGTACTGTGGACCGCTGATGACCGTGCGCAGATCACGGATGCCGTAGCCCAGGTGATCGCTGTGCCGGGGTATGCCACCGGCCATCGACTCTCGTTCCAGCACAATCACTTTCAGTCCGCTGCCGGCGAGCTCAGCGGCAGCGGTCAGCCCGGACGGGCCGGCGCCTATGATGGCGACGTCGGCGCTCACCGCGGCTCCTCGAACCACCGCGAAACCTGCGCGCCGCAGAAGAATCCCTGACAACGGCCGTTGAGCACCCGGGTGCGCCGGCGCAGGCCGTCGAGGTCCATCGGCGGGATGACCGAGCGGCGGGCGTCGCGAAGTTCGCCTTCGGTGACCCGCTCACAGAAGCAGACGATCCGCCCGTAGGCGGGGTCGGCGCTGATCGCGGCCGCATCCTGGTAGGGCCGGGGGAAGGCTTCGCCGAGATTCGGCATCCGCGGCGCCGCGGGCAGATCGTCCCGGGGCGCCATCGCCAGCCCGGCCTGCTCGAGCAGGCCGGCTGAATGTTCGGCGATGGCCATGCCGGCAGTGAGCCCGGTGGAGCGGATGCCGCCGACCAGTAGGTAGCGCTGGACCGGGTCGGCCTCGATCAGATAGTCGCCCGCGTCGATGGCCGCCCGCAATCCGGCATAGGTTGCGGTGATTTCCTCCTGCAGCAGTCTGGGCATCAGCCGACTGCCCTTGTCCAGCAACGATTCCAGGCCGGCTGTACTGGTCGCGGTGGCGCCGCGGTCGGTCAGGTCCTCCGAGGTCGGGCCGAGCATCACATTGCCGTAGATGGTCGGGCTGATCAGGACACCCTTGCCGCGGGAGGTCGGCACCGGCAGCACGATGGTGTCCACCAGAGGCCGGGCGAGCTTGTCGTAGACGATGAGCTCCCCGCGCCGCGGTGTGACGGTGAAACGCGAATAGCCGAACTGGGCGTCGAGCCGGTCGGCGCCGAGCCCGGCAGCGTTGACCACCCATCGGGTGCTGACCGGACCGGCGGTGGTGTGCAGGGTGGTGTGATCGGGCCCGGCGCTCACCGATTCGACCCGATGTCCCCGATGCAGTGCCGCACCGCGGTTCACCGCGTCGGTGGCCAGTGCCAGGTTGACCGTCCAGGTGCAGATGATCGACTCACCGGGGACGGTCAGGCCACCCAGCGCCCCGGGTCCGAGGTCCGGGACGAGGCGGTACACCGTTGCGGCGTCGACGAGTTCGCACTCCGAGTACTCGTTGGCTTCGGCCTGCGCCTTGAGCGAGGGGAGGGTGGCGAGCTGTTCGTCGTCCCAGGCGACCAGGACTGCGCCGGTGCGTTCGATCGGAATCCCGGTCGGTTCGGCATACTGCGAGAGCAGCTGATAGCCCCGCCGGACCAGCCGGGACTCCAGGGTTGCGGGCTTGGCGTCGAAGCCGGTGTGCAGGATCGCGGTGTTGGCCTTGCTGGTGCCGTCACCGACGTCGTCGCGGGCATCGAGTAGTGCCACCGACAGTCGGTGGCCGGCCAGTTCACGGGCGATCGCCGAGCCGACGATGCCGGCTCCGATGACGGCGACGTCGTAGACCGGGGTCATGCCGGGTTCCCGAAGGTGGTCTCGGCGAGTTCGCGCCACCGGCAACGGAATTCGTCGGCGCGATCCTGCGTCCATCGGGGTTCGAAGGAGGCTGGCGGGGTCCAGGGCGCGACGACGGAGTCCAGCCCCTGCGCCGGATGCAGACTCAACCGGGCCAGCGCCGCCGCTCCCAGCGCGGTTGCGTGCGCCGACGGGTAGACGTCCACCGGCACCTGCAGGATGTCGGCGGTGGCCTGCATGAGCACCGCCGACTTGGTCAGGCCGCCGTCGACCCGCAGCCGGGTCAGCGGCGCGCCGGTGTCGGTTCCGATGGCAGAGGCCAACTCTGCGATCTGGGCGGCGATGCCCTGCAGCACCGCCAGCACGAGGTGCCCGGGCCCACTGGCGAGCGTGAGCCCGGAAATCGTTGCGGTAGCTCCGGATTGCCACCACGGGGCCGCGAGGCCGGCCAACGCCGGGACGCAGAGCACACCCTGGCTGTCGGCCGCGGCGACAGCATCCAGGTCCTCGGCCCCGGCGATCACCCCCAGCGAGGCCAGCCAGCGCACCGCTGATGCGGCGGTGTACACCTGCCCGTCGACGCAGAAGGTGTCGGTGCCACCGATCCGCCATGCCACCGAAGTCGTCAGCCCCGAGGTCGAGCGCACCGGATCCGAACCGGTGTTGGCCAACAGGAACGCGCCGGTGCCGAACGTGCACTTGGCCATCCCGGGCTGCAGGCAGGCTTGTGCGAGCAGCGCGGCCTGCTGATCGACGACGATTCCGCCGACCGGAACGTCAGCACCGAAACATGTTGTGGTGCCGATTATTTCGTCGTTGCCGACGATGCGGGGCAGGGCTTCGTCCGCCAGGCCGAACAATCGCAGCAGATCCCCGTCGAACTGCTGGGCGCCCAGTTCCACCAGCAGTGATCGGCTGGCCGTGGTGGCGTCTGTGACGAACTCACCGGTGAGTTGATGCAGCAGCCAGGAATCCGATGTGGTCACCACACCGGCGGTTTCGCGGTGACGACGCAGCCAGGCCATCTTGGGGGCGGAGAAGTAGGGATCGAGCACCAGTCCGGTGCGTGCCGCGATCTCGTCGGCGTGCCCGGCCAGTTCGGCGCACAGGGCCTGCGCGCGGCGGTCCTGCCAGACCACCGCGGGGGTCAGCGGCCGTCCGGTGGCAGGGTCCCAGGCCAGCACCGTCTCGCCCTGATTAGCAAGGGACACAACCTCGATCGGCCGGCCGGCTTCGGCGACCGCCGCACGCCCCGCCGTCAGCACCGAATCGAGTAGTTCCTGGGCATCCTGCTCGACTCCGCCGTCATCGAGGTAGCGCGGGTGTACCGGCACCTCGGCCAGCCCGACCACTCCGGCATCGGGGTCGACGACGATGGCCTTGGTGCCCGACGTCCCCTGGTCGATGGCAAGGACGGTCACGTCAGACATACAACCACGGCACCCGGGAATTACTCGCGGCGGCAAGCGTTGGACAGCGACGCCCGCCGCGACGGCCGCGTCGCGCTGACCATCGTCGCTCCTGAGCCGGGCGCGGTCATGACGCCGTATCTGTGGGTGACCGGTACCGCCCGCGTCGTCGAAGGCGGGGCACCGGAGCTGCTCACCGAGCTCGCCGCCACGATGGTCAAGGCCGACGGCGTCGAATTTCCGCCCAAGGATGCGCCGCCCGGATATCTCACCCGGATCCGCATCGACGCGGTGGGCGGTGTCGGACCCTGGGCCTGACAACCCCGGGTCAGGTCCGGGGCTCGGCTCCGGCCTTGGCGGCTTCCAGCTCGTCTTCCCAGGCGCCCTCGTCACGGCCCAGCGCGATGGTGGCCGCGGCCATGGTGCCCGCCGCGATCAGCAGAGCGACGGCGACCGGCTTGCTCACTGCCAGGTGCTCGCCGAGAACCACCTCACCGAGCAGCACCGCCACTACGGGTTCGAGCACCAGCATGGCGGGCACCGAGGCGCGCAGCGAGCCGGCGTGAAAGGCCGACTGCTGCAGCAGCGTCGCGATCACACCGACGACGACCAGCAGGTAGAACACCGGTGAGGCCATTACCCGCGCCAGGTTGCCTTCGGTGACGAGGTGCATCACGAGCTTGGTGAGCACGGCCACCACACCGAAGAGCACGCCGACGCCGACGGCCAGCATCAGTGCCCGGCGCCAGTCCGAGAGCCGCAGCGCCACCAGCAGGCAGCCCGCGACGAACAGCACACAGATACCGGCCGCGATCACCGCGGTCAGCGCCGAGCCTTCGTAGTCACCGGGCTCCGTGCGGGCCAGCGCAACGAACACCCCGAGCGACAGGGTCAGCAGCACTGCCCAGCCCCACTCCGAGCGGGTGACGCGGCGGTGTGCCAACCGCGCACTGAGCGGCAGGGCGAACAACAACGCCGACACCAGCAGCGGGGCGACCAGCAGGATCGACCCGTACGCCAGGGCCACCGCCTGGAACGCATAGCCGGTGCCCGCCGCGGCTGTGCCGGCCCACCACAGCCGGCGGCGGAGCAGCGTGGTCACCATCACGGCGCTGACGCCCTGGTCGGCGGGGACGTCCATGGTGGCTCGCTGGCGCACGACGATGCCGATAGCGGCGAACACCGCGCCGGCGAGGGCAGCTGCCACAACGAGTGCGTGCTGCAGCAATGTCCTCAATCCCTTCCACGACGGTGGCGTCCGAACCCCGACCCTAGGGCACACTGCCGAATAGCGAGCCTCAGCGCACTTGCACGACGACCGGAGCGCTGTTGTATCCGGTCACTCTCACCCATTGTGCCGGGGGACCGGAGTCGGGCACGGTTGCGGTGATGTCGACGGTCTCGCCGGGGAAGACGGTCACGTAGTTGTCGTCGTACTGGATCGGCAGGATCTCATCGGACAGCGGGCCGGTCAGCAGTTCGGCCCGCTCGAAGAAGGCGATCTTGGTCGTCGGGTTGTGCAGCTGCACGGTGACGTCGCGGCCGCCCGCGGCTGCCCGGGCGCTGATGTCCAGCGGCACCTTGGGCAGGTAGTTCAGCGCGGTCATATCGGCCCAGCTGACCTGCCTGGAATCGAATGCGGCGTCGTTGGCCGACGGCCCCACGTCATCGACCTGCTGGGACTGCCAGTAGACGTTGTTCGCGACGACAGCTCCGGATGAGTCGAGCAGTTCACACCGGACGAAGAACACCGGCGAGTCGGCAGGCCCGGGCGGCAGCGTCATCGCCTGCACGGCCCCGCCGGAGTCGACGGTGACGTCGTCGGCGGCCCGGTCGTCGCGAAGCTTGCCCGCCAGGTCATACGTGCGCACCCGGACCCGCATGTTCTCGCGCTTATCCGGTGTCTGGTTGACGACGGTCACCCTGGCCTGGCGGTGGTTGCCGGTGGCATAGGAGTCGAACACCACCGACAGCGGCGCCAAACCCTTCTTGGCGCCGTAGTAGGCACCGCCGGGGCGCAGGTAGTAGTCGAAGATGTTGCCGAAGAACGACGGCCAGTGGCTGTTGAGCATCCAGTAGATCGTCATCTTGTGGCCGTCCCAGCCGTTGGCGGCGAAGGACTCGAACTGCGCCCGGGTGGCCTCGTAGTGGGCCAGTTGCGCCTTGTTGGCGAACATCTCGGCATTGACCGACGGACCGTAGCGGCGGTCGATGACGCGTCGGACGTTGACCAGTTGAGAGTTCTGCGGCCCGGACCCGGCGTGGAAGAACCAGGTGTCGTTGATCGGCCACATCTTGTCCGGCGGGATGAACTTGCGCAGGCTGGCATAGGGCGGGATGTGCTCGTTGTCGCCCTGCTCCGCCGAGGACCCGCGGGCCGCGCCGTAGCGGCCGCTGAACCAGTACGACGGCGGGCGCCAGCTGTAGGGGCCGGCCATCTGGATGCCGTCCCACTGCGGCCGCCCGCCCGCATCGCGGGCGAATGACGACACGGTGTCGACGGTCGCGTTCTGCCAATGCAGGTCGTCGAGGATGCGGTGGTAGTCGGCCAGCACCCCGGCCGGCGGACGTCCGTCGCTGCCGTTGGCCCAGATGAACACCGACGGATGCGAGCGCAGCATGTCGATCTGGGAGCGCATGCTCTCCTGGGCGACGCGGCGGTCCTCGTCATCCCACTGCTGCCACTTCTCCCACTGGTTACAGCACATCCAGCCGTACATCAGCGGGATGCCCATCTCGTCGGCCATCTCGACGAACCGGGCCGAGGAGATCTTGGACTCCAGCCGCAACATGTTCAGTCCGAGATCCTTGACGTAGCGCAGGATCGCCGCATCCCGGTCGGGGTCGTATTTGAAGAGCAGATCGGGGGTGTAGGTGGCCCCGCGCACCAGGAAGTCCCTGCCGTTGACCTTGAGGTAGAAGTTGCCGCCGGTGCCCAGTTCGGCGAAGGAGTCGTCGCTGTCGCGGCTCTGGGTGATGCTGCGGATGCCGAACTTCGAGGTGGCGACGTCGGTGGCGACACTGTTCTGCACGAACTCCAGCTTCAGGTCGTACAGGTTGGGCGGGCCCATCGTGTAGGGCCACCACAGATCGGGATTGGCGACGTTCAGCGCGGCGAATCGATCAGGGGTGAAGGAGATTTCGCGGTCTTCGCCGGGTTGCAGCGATACCGGCTCGTCGACGTGGATGGGCGCCTTGCCGTCGCGGGTGATGGTCGCGCGCACCACCCCGCGTACCCGGTCGGTGGAGTAGTTGTGCAGTCCGGCGTACACGGTCAGGCGGGCGCGGTCGGTGTCGGGCAGGGGCAACTCGGAGTTGACCGTCGCCGAGCCGATCTGCACGGCACCGGATGTCTTGAGGTGCACGGGCTTCCAGATGCCCGCATTGCGGTCGGGGACGAACGAGTTGCCGTTGGCCGGGTTCTTGTCGGGCCCCTGATAGCCCAGATAGCGCCAGTTGATCCAGTCGTACCAGCTGTCGGCGAGTTCGACACCGTCGACGTCCTGGATCGCCCGTTCCGGGGTGACCTTGACGGCCAGCGTGTTGGGCTGACCGCGGCGGATCGCGGCGGTGACGTCGAGTTCGTGGTCGTTGTACATGCCGACGATCTGACGGTTGTCGGCCACCCGACGACCGTTGAGCCAGATGTCGGCGCGGTAGTTGATCCCGGGGAAGTCCAGCACATAGGTCTGCTGATTGGCGGGGGCGTCGAAGGTGGTGCGATACCACCAGTCCTGTTTGTAGAGATCCTGCGGAACATCCTTGAGCAGATTCTTGCCGTAATACAGGTTGGGATAGACGCCGTCGTCCTGGAGGATCTGCAGCACGGTGGCCGGCATCCGCTTGATCGGGTGCCAGCGTGAATCGTCGTAACCGGCCACCGACACCGTGGCCCCGTCGGCGTCGAGCTTGCTCGCCGAGCTCAGTGTCCAGCCGGTGGCCAGCTCGATGTCCTGGGCGGCCGACGGCGCTGGTCGGGCGACGACACCGAGGTCTCCGGCGCACACCAGCAGGAGCACGACGAGGAGGATCGCTCCGAGCCTCTTCGCCACCGTCGTCTGACTCCTTGCATCGAGTTTGCGAGACGACAACGGCACGGCAAACGCCACCTTGTCGCGGGGTACATCTTGGCAGAGCCCAACCGGGCGCGCCCGGACTGGTTTATGTGGGGCTCGGCACAGGGATCACCCGATCTGTCCTCGCGGTTACGAGTTGCAGGGAGGCGGCCGCCCAGACTCAGCCGTCGAACTAGGCTTACGCCATGACCGACCAAGACCGCGCCGCCGCTCGCCGCGAGATCGCCGATGCCCTGCTGACCGCCCTGGAGCGCAGGCACGACGTGCTCGACGCCATCGTGGACTCCGCCGACCGCGCCTCGGCGGTCGAGCAGATCACCGCCCTGCTGGGCACCTCACGACGAGGTGGTGAAGCGGTCATCGGGATGTCCTTCGACCAGCTGACCAAGGATTCGCGGCGCCGGATCGCCCAGGAGATCGAGGACCTCAACAGCCAGCTGAGCTTCACCCTCGGTGAGCGCCCGGCGAGTTCCGACGACAGCCTGCAGCTGCGCCCGTTCTCCCACGCCGACGACCGCGACCTGTTCGCCACCCGCACCGACGAGATCGGCGCCGCCGGCGACGGTTCGGGTTCGCCCGCCGGCGACCTCGATGACGAAATCCGTTCGGCGCGTGATCGTTTGAGTGCCGAGGAGGCGGCCTGGTTCGTGGCCGTCGACGGTGACGAGAAGGTCGGGCTGGTCTTCGGCGAGCTCGTCGAGGGCGAGGTCAACGTCCGGATCTGGATTCACCCGGAGCACCGCAAGAAGGGTTACGGCACCGCCGCACTGCGCAGGTCACGCTCGGAGATGGCGGCCTGCTTCCCGGCGGTTCCGCTGGTGATCCGTACGCCTGGCAGCACTCAGGGCTGACGGCCCGAACCGATGTCCAACGTGCAGGTCGCCGCAGTCATCGCCGCCGTCGTGGCGGCGTTCGGCCTCGTCGCCCTGGTCGTCGTGCTGGTCTACCGGCGGCGGTACCGGGCTGCGGCAGCGGAGCTGACCAGCCAGATCGAGGCCGAGGGGATCCTCCGCCCGTTCGAGAAGGGCGTGTACCGGGGCGCCACGGCGCCCGGATATCCGGTCGTCAAGAACAACGGCCGGATCGCGCTGACCCGCAGGCGATTGGTGTTCGTCACGCTCACCGGGGTGACCGTGGAGATTCCCCTCGATGCGATCACCGGCCTGCGCCAGTCCACAGTGTTCAAGGCCAGTGTGGCCGGCGGCTACACCCATCTGGTGGTCGCCACGGCGGCCGGTGAGATCGGCTTCTACGTCACGGATCTGCCGACCTGGTTACAGGCGCTGGCCGACGCGTCCGGTGTCGCCCCGGCCCACTCCTGACCGCGCAGCGGCGCTGCGTAATCTCGCACCTATGAGCGCACGCGCGGGAATCGTGGTGACCGGTACCGAGGTGCTGACCGGGCGGGTGGCCGACCGCAACGGTCCGTGGGTCGCCGACCGGCTGCTGGAGTTGGGCGTCGAACTGGCCCACATCACGATCTGCGGTGACCGTGCCGCCGATATCGAAGCCCAGTTGCGATTCCTGGCCGCTGAAGGTGTCGACCTGATCGTCACCACCGGCGGGCTGGGCCCGACCGCCGACGACATGACGGTCGAGACGGTGGCGCGATTCTGCGGGCGGGACCTGATCCTCGACACCGAACTGGAAGCCAAGATCGCGGCGATCCTCAAAGCACTGATGGCCCGCTACACCGGGGTCGACTTCGACGCCGTCATGGCCGCAAACCGCAAGCAGGCCATGGTGCCCGCGGGCGCCGAGGTCATCGACCCGGTCGGCACCGCACCGGGTGTGGTGGTGCCCGGCACGCCTACGGTGCTGGTGCTGCCCGGCCCGCCGCGTGAACTGCAGGCGATGTGGCCGAACGCCGTCGCCAGCGGTGTCGTCCAGAACGCCATCGCCGGACGGACCGTGTATCACCAGGACACCGTCCGCATGTTCGGGCTGGCCGAGTCCGGCCTCGCCGAAACGCTGCGGGAGGCCGAGCGCACCATCGGTGACTTCACCGACCTGGAGATCACCACCTGCCTGCGCCGCGGCGAGGTCGAGATGGTCACCCGCTACGAACCGCACAGTGCGGCGGTCTACGACCGACTGATGACGCTGGTCCGCGAGCGACACGGCGCGATGGTGTTCTCCGAGGACGGCTCGCTGGTCGACGACCAGGTGGCGGCGCTGCTGGCCGGACGGCGGATCGCCACGGCCGAGTCGTGCACCGCAGGGATGCTGGCCGCCCGCCTGACTGACCGCCCCGGCTCGTCGGACTATGTCGCCGGCGGAGTCGTGGCCTACGCCAACGAGGCCAAGACAGATCTGCTCGGAGTCGACGCCGCCCTCATCGACACCCACGGGGCGGTGTCCCAGGAAGTCGCCGAGGCGATGGCCGCGGGTGCGCTGGACCGGTTCGGCGCCGACACCGCGGTCTCGATCACCGGCGTCGCGGGCCCGGGCGGTGGGACACCGGACAAGCCGGTGGGCACGGTGTGGTTCTGCGTGCGACTCTCCGACGGCACCACGGTGAGCCGATCGGTGCGTCTGCCGGGGGAGCGTTCGGATATTCGGGAACGGTCCACGACGGTGGCGATGCACATGCTGCGCCGGACGCTGCGCGGCGAGACCGGTCCGACCTTCAGTTGAGGCAGATCGCGGCGTCGTCGATGTCGCCGCCGCGGGCCACGGGGGACTCCAGATCACACAATCCGAAGAACCGGCCGCCGAGGTGGGCCAGCTCGACGACGATCTCGACCCGATCGAGGCCTGCATCCAGGGCTGCGTCGAGCAGTTGGACGATCTCATCGCGGCAGACGTGGGCGCCCTCGGTCCGGATGTCGGCGGCCTGTGCGCGACGGGCCGCGCGGATCATCCGCCAGGCATAGTCGCGCTCGTCAGCGAACTGGGTCATCTGGAGAGCCTTTCGACGGCGGTGCGACGAGAACGCCGTCGATGCACCGGTTGCTTCAGTACGGGCCCACACTGCCGCGCCGCGACGGGCGGCGACCAGAGGCTTGTGGCCCACTGTAGGCGGGACGTTCGCCATGACAAACCGACGAAAGGTCGGATTAGCAGGCGCTCAACGGATTCCGGCTGACACCGAGGGGTCGACCGGAAAGTCGAAGTAGGTATCAGGGTAGGGCTCCGGCTGGAAGGTGAAGTGCCACCACTCCTGGTCGTAATTGACGAAGCCCTGATGTTCGAGACCTTCTTTGAGAAGCAGCCGGTTCTTGAGTTCATCGCCGCCCACCCGCGGGTCGAGGGTGTGGGCGAGAGTATCGAAACAGTCGAATCCGGTACCCATGTCGACTGAATTGTCGGGGAATCGGATAGCCTGTGGCGCAGCACAATCCAACAGCGGTTGATCCGCAGCGTAGGGCGCCTCGGTCGCCGCGGGCAGCGCGACCAGAGTGAGGTCCACGGTGCTTCCACGGCTGTGCCCGGACTTCTCGGCGATGTAGCCGTCAGCGAACAGCACGGACTTGTCCACCCGGGGATAGAACTCCGGCTTCATCCGCTGATCGGCGAGATCTCTTGCCCACGCGACGAAGTCGTTGACGGCGCGTTGCGGGCGATAGCAGTCGTAGACCTTGAGGCTGTAGCCGCGCTCGAGGAAGCCTTGTTGGGCGCGGCGTAGTGCGCCGGCGGCATCCCGGGTCAGGATGCACGTCGGGCTGCGATAGCCGTCGACCGGATCGCCGGTGAAGTTGTGCGCGGTGAAGTACCGCATCTCCTGCAGGATCGACGGGTCGACGTCCTGCAGGGCCACGAAGTCGGCCGGCGCGGCGGGATCAGGTTGGGCCAGCGCAGTCGGCGAGGCCACCACGGCAAAGGCCGTCGCGACCGCAATCAGCCAAAGATGCTTGCGCTCAGCGCTTTTCGTCACGATCCCAGAAGTCGAGCATCGTACCCAGAATATCCTCGGCGCGCCCGAGGCCGGCAAGGTGGCTTTCCCCGGGAAGTCGGTGCAGTTCGGCGTCGGGCAGGGCGTCGACGACATGGCGGCCGTGGGCGAACGGGACGATGTGGTCGCGGTCGCCGTGCCACCACCGGACCGGCACCTTGACCTCGTCGAGCCGGAAGCCCCAGTCGCGGGCGAACACCACGATGTCGGCGAACGGCGCCGCCAGCTGCTTTCGGCTCCCGTTGAGAAGGTCGTCGAGGAACATCGCCTTGAACTCCGGACGCACCAGCATCTTGCGGTCGGCCTCCGGTGAGATGCCGGCGTAGATGTAGAGGGCCGGTCCGGCGACCGGACGGACCAGCCGGATGAAGGTGCTGGCGGCCAGCCGGATGGGCCCGCCGGCCACCTCGATGAGCGGAGCGACGACCGACCCGAGCGCCATCAGACCGCCGCCGATCGCGTCGGGCCCCACCGTCGGGGCGACACCGCCGAGGACGCCGGCGGCCACGATCCGCTCGGGCAGGGCGGCCGCGCAGCCCAGGGTGTAGGGGCCGCCGCCGGACAGTCCGACGACTGCCATCTTGTCCACACCGAGGGTGTCGGCGATGGTGGTGAAGTCGTTGGCGAACGACAGCACGTTGTCGTACTGGAACGGCGTCGAGGAGCCGATCCCGGGCCGGTCGATGCCGATGAGCCGGATGCCGCGCTGCTCAGCGAACACCCGCGCCTCCATAGGGATCTGGCGGCGCGCACCGGGAGTGCCGTGCAACCAGAACACGGCGCGCCCCTGCGGATCACCGAACTCGGCGAAGCCGATCTGGCGGGCCTCGCCGACGGCGATGTTGCCTTCCAGCTTCGGGCGGGCGATAGAGACAGCCATGGGCTCAGTGTCGCACGCGCACCACACGGCCCCGCACAAGTTCACCGGACAGCAGAACTCAGTTCCGGCCCAGCCAGCCCGGGGGCCGGCGGCCCGCCCACGGCAGCGCGATCTCCAACTGAGCGGCCAGCTGGAGCAGCACCGTCTCCTCGGGTGCGGTGAGCAACACCCCGATCGGGAGGCCGTCGGGGGTGGCGGCCAGCGGCAGCGAAATGGAGGCCCATCCGGTGACGTTGGCCATCGTCGTCCATCCGGTGTGGGCGAACTCGACGTCGAAGAACGCCCGGGTGGTGCCACGCGGTTGGTCGAGTACCCGATAGGGCGGCGGCGGGGCCAGCAGCGTCGGCGTCAGCAGCACGTCGTAACCGGCCATCCCGGCCGCGAAACGCCGCGTCTGACCGTGCAGCGAGTCGATGGCGTCGGCGTAGGCGACGCCGGTGGTGGTGAAGCCTTCGCGCATCATCACCCAGCTGCTCGGCTCGAATTCGTCCTCGCGCGGCTCGCGGCCCAGATGGGCCGTCGCGAGGTTGTACAGCTGCACGTTGCTCACGTTGTGCAGGACGGCGATGGCGTCGGCCACCGCGTCGGCGTCGAAGGCCGGGGCACCCGGTGCGATCCGGTGGCCCAGGTTCTCCAGTGCGCCTGCGGCGGCCTCGACTGCGGCCGCCACCAGCGGGTCGGTGCCGGGGCCCGGGAACGGCGACTGCGTGCTGACCAGGATCCGCTGGGCCGTAGGGGCATGGCGGATCGCGGCGGCGAACGGCTGCGCGGGCAGGGCCGCGTTGTACGGGTCGCCTGGCGCGGATCCGGTGACCGCGTCCAGCAGTGCCGCACTGTCGCGCACGGTCCGGGTCAGTGCGTGTTCGACGGCCAGCCCTTCCAGGCTGTGCCCGCCCGGTGCGAACGACGTGCGTGCACGGCGTGGTTTGAGCCCGACCAGCCCGCAACACGACGCGGGCACTCGGATCGAGCCGGTGCCGTCGCCGCCGGAAGCCGCGGGTACGACCCCGGCCGCCACGGCTGAGGCCGACCCGCCCGACGAGCCGCCCGGTGTGATGGCCGGTGACCACGGGTTGACGGTCGGACCGAACAGCGAAGGCTCAGTGGTGCAGTGGTTTCCCCACTCCGGTGTGTTGGTCTTGCCGAACACCACCAGACCGGCATCCAGATAGCGCTCGACGAGCCAGGCGGTCTGGTCGGCGACATAGGTGCGCAGTGCCCGGCTGCCCATCGCCTCGGGCGCGCCGGCCAGCGAGGCGCCAAGATCCTTGAGCAGGAAGGGAACTCCGGCCAGCGGGCCGGCCGCACCGGTTCGCAACACCCCGGACTCGTCGAGGGTCGCGGCCTGCTCGCGGCCCCGGTCGAAGAGGTCGGTGATGACGGCATTGAGCCGGCGCGCAGCTTCCAGCCGCCAGATCGCGGCGTCGAGCAATTCGACTGCGGACACCTCACCGGCCGCGGCCAGCTCGGCTTGGCCGATCGCATCGAGGTCCGCTAGTTCGGCGGCGAATATGGCATCCATTGCCCGCGATCCTTGCCGCCTGCGACCGCGGCGGCAACCCGAGACGTCAGTGCTTGTTGTTGGCGTCGAGCAATTCGCTGGACTGGCTCTGGTCACTGGCGGCCTGCTGAGCAGCTTGTTGTTGCTCCTGGGCGGCCTGCGCATCCTCGGTGGCCTTCTCGGCCGCGCCCTCCGGGCTCGCCAGCGAGTTGCCCGGCTTGCCTGCCGAGGCCAGCTTGGCGTTGCAGTTCAAGAACAGCAGGACGGTGTCGGTGACCGGGCTGAAGTTGTCACCCTTGAGCCAGGGCGCCTTCTGCGAGCGCGTCACCACGCAGTCACCCTCGCCGACGGAGTCGCCGACCGATGACGCGATCACCGCCTTCTGCCCGGCGCCGCTGATGGCTGAGGACGCATCCGAGTAGGACTTGCCCGCGTAGTCGTCGGCGGCTGCGACGCCTGTGCCGACGAATGTGACCGATACCGCAGTAAGGGCGAAGGCGCCAAGCCCAAGCCCGATGACCTTGTTCACGTGTGTGCCTCCCGTGCCCATCTCCACCAGCTGCGTCACAGTCATCGGGACGCGAAACCACAGGCTAGAGGCAGTTTCTGCGAAGAAGCTGGGTGGTGGCTGCGAGCCCGCTGGGGTGCCCTCGGCGGCCCGCGGCTCCGACGGGTCGTCGCGCACCGGCACGACACCGGCCACCTGCACGACAACATCGGTTCGCCCGACTGCGGTTCACTGGGCCCATGGCATCAACACGGCGGCACCGGTCATCGGTGTTGCGCGACCCGCTGTCGGTGGGATTCGAGGCGCATCGCGGGCTGCTGATCCTGCGGTTGCGCTGGCACGCTCGGGCGGCCCGCCGGGCGGGGTCCTCAGAGGGCGGTCTTGTTGACTCTGGACCGGTATGACGACGGCGTCTCGCCGCAGAACTGGGTGAACGCCCGGGTGAATGACCCGACGCTGTCGAAGCCCACGGCCGAGGCGGCCTGCGCCACCCGCTGACCAGGGGCCGCGAGCAGGGCCATGGCGCGCAGCATCCGTGCGTGCAGAAGATAAGTGCGCCAGGACAATCCGGCCTCACTCTGGAATTGACGACGCAGCGTGCGCTCGGATACCGCGACGGCACGGCACACCTGCTCGAGGCTGACCGACTGCAGGTGCTCCTTGGTATAGGCCATCGCGGCGGCGACAACGGGGTCCTCGGACGTCGGAAGGCTCAGTGGCGCTTCATGATCCAGCGCCTCGGCCACCAGGTTGGCCAGGGTGACGAAGAACGAGTCGGACACCGCGTCACCTGCCGCCCGGGCGATCGGCCAGCGCATCGCATAGAGCAGCATCTCGCGCAGCAGCGGGGACACTGCCAGGATGCGCGCCCGGTCCCCGGGGTTGGACATCACCGACGGGTCGAACATCACCGCCAACGTCTTGACCGAAGGGTTCATCGTCGCCTGGTGTTGCAGGCCGGCCGGAATCCACGCCGCCTGCTGCGGCGGCAGAAGATAGTGCGCGGCTGCGGTCTCCACCTCCACCACCCCGCCGATGGCGTACTCAATCTGGTGAACGTCGTGGACGTGCCATCCGGTCACCAGTAGGTCACCTTCGTACAGATAGCTTCCGGCCAGGACCCGGCCACCGCGCCGCAGTTCGATCTGGGCAACGTTGGCCGGTGTGGAGCCCGGCCTAATTCTGGCCGTTTGGGCCAAGTCTCTGGCCGAATGTGCGGAGACGGTCACGATTATCGAGGGTACAACTGAGGCCATGAATGTCGACGACCTGATTCTGGTGAGCATCGATGACCACGTGGTCGAACCGCCCGACATGTTCCTCAACCACGTCCCGGCCAAGTACAAGCCCGAGGCCCCGATCGTCGTGACCGACGATCGCGGCGTCGATCAGTGGATGTATCAGGGTCGCCCGCAGGGTGTCAGCGGACTCAACGCCGTGGTGTCCTGGCCGGCCGAGGAGTGGGGCCGCGACCCGGCCGGCTTCGCCGAGATGCGCCCGGGCGTCTACGACGTGCACGAGCGAGTCCGCGATATGAATCGCAACGGCATCCTGGCCTCGATGTGCTTCCCGACGTTCACCGGCTTCTCCGCCCGGCACCTGAACATGACACGCGAAGACGTCACCCTGGTCATGGTGTCGGCCTACAACGACTGGCATATCGACGAGTGGGCCGGTTCCTACCCGGACCGCTTCATCCCGATCGCGATCCTGCCGACGTGGACGCCCGAGGGGATGTGCGCCGAGATTCGCCGGGTGGCCGCCAAGGGCTGCCGGGCGGTCACCATGCCGGAACTGCCTCACCTGGAAGGACTTCCGAGCTACCACGACGACGACTACTGGGGGCCGGTGTTCCGGACGCTCTCGGAGTGCAACGTGGTCATGTGCCTGCACATCGGCACCGGCTTCGGGGCGATCAGCATGGCGCCCAACGCACCGATCGACAACCTGATCATCCTGGCCACCCAGATCTCGGCGATGTGTGCGCAGGATCTGCTGTGGGGCCCGGCGATGCGCAACTATCCCGACTTGAAATTCGCCTTCTCCGAGGGCGGCATCGGCTGGATCCCGTTTTACCTGGACCGCTGCGATCGCCACTACACCAACCAGAAATGGCTACGCCGCGACTTCGGCGACAAGATGCCCAGCGACGTCTTCCGGGAACACTCGCTGGCCTGCTACGTCACCGACAAGACGTCGCTGAAGCTGCGCCACGAGATCGGCATCGACATCATCGCCTGGGAGTGCGACTACCCGCACTCGGACTGCTTCTGGCCGGATGCTCCCGAGCAGGTTCTGGCCGAACTGACTGCCGCAGGCGCCGACGACGCCGACATCGACAAGATCACCTGGCGCAACGCCTGCCGGTTCTTCAGCTGGGATCCATTCGCCCGCACGCCCAAGGAGCAGGCCGGCGTCGGCGCCCTGCGCGCCAAGGCCACCGACGTCGACGTCTCGATCCGCTCGCGCAGCGAGTGGGCTGCCCGCTACGCGCAGAAGCAGCTCGCCAAGGCCTGAGCAGGGGGTTGGCCGCGGCGGCGCCGTTGTGCCCTGATCTTGTCGTGGGGTAGTGGCATACTCGAACGCATGTTCGCACGAAGTCCGCACTACGACTACTTCGCGCCGTCGGATACGGCGCAGTCTCGCGGGCTGATCACGCAGATCGGGTTGGCCTCGCGGGCTGAGAACCGCGCTGCCGCCTTGCGATTGCGGGCGATCTGCGAGTTGTTCGAGTTGCGGCGCGCTGAGCGTGGCGAGCGTGCGGACTGGGCCGTCGACACCTGGGCAGCCGTCGGTGCGGAGGTCGCTTCGGCATTAAGGATCAGCTTGGCCAAAGCCGGCAGTTACATGACATACGCACTGGGCATGCTGACGCTGCCGGCCGTCAGCGAGGTGTTCCTCGCCGGCGATATCGACATGGGTGTGTTCCAGACGATCTACTACCGCACCGAGCTGATCACGGACGCCACCGTCACTGCCGAGGTGGACCATGAGCTCGCCGCGCTGGTGGCCCAGTGGCCGTCGATGACCAGAGGCCGGCTGGCGACCATGATCGATCAGGTCATCGCCCGCCATGATCGCGATGCCGTCCGCCAAGCTCAGGAAAAGGCCCTGGGTCGGCGGGTGACGTTGTCGGACAAGGGTGACGGCACCGCGGAGCTGACCGGGGCGTTGATGAACACCGATGCCGCCGCCCTCGACAACCGGCTCGACGCACTCGCGCGGACGGTGTGCGCGGATGATCCGCGCACGGTCGACCAGCGTCGCGCCGACGCCCTGGGTGCGCTGGCGGTGGGGATGGATCGGCTGGCGTGCCGGTGCGGGAGTGCGGAATGCCCGGCTGGACAATCTCCGGCGAGCAGCGGGGTGGTGATCCACATCGTCGCCGAACAGTCCAGCGTGGAAGACCGGTCAGACAAGCCGGCCTATCTCTTGGGATCCGGCACGCTGGTGTCCGCGGAGTTGGTCGCCGAGTTGGCCAGGCAGGCGCGGGTGCGGCCGCTAATGAATCCCGCCGACGCGTGCCCTGAGCGCGGGTATCGGCCCTCGACGGCGCTGGCCGACTTCGTACGTGCGCGCGATCTGACCTGCCGAGCACCCGGTTGTGATCGGCCGGCAACCCATTGCGACCTCGACCATACGATCCCGTGGCCGGCTGGACCCACGCACGCCTCCAACATCAAATGCCTGTGCCGTGTTCACCATTTGTTGAAGACTTTCTGGGGTTGGCTCGACCGACAATTACCGGACGGGACCGTGGTCTGGACACTTCCCAGTGGTCGCAGATATGTCACCACGCCGGGTAGCGCAGTGCTATTCCCCCGACTATGCGACCCCACGGGTGACATCACGTCGCGGTCGGTCCGGCCCGACGACGATCGCTCCGGCGAGCGCACCACGATGATGCCCATCCGCACGCGAACCCGGGATCAGAACCGGGCCGCTCGCATCGCTGCCGAACGTGCTCACAACCGAAGACCCACCGTTCACGCCGACAACGCCTTCGGTACGACTTCACCACGTCCCGACGAGGATCCGCCGCCCTTCTGAGAGCCCTACGGACCAAGAAGTTTGGTATCGGTAGCCGCGGCCGCAACCTGTACTTGCTCCTGACGGCGCCAACTGGGCGACGCACAGAGCGAAGGGAAAACCCGTGAAACGAGTTCTCGCGGTCGGTATCGGCGTGATCGGCTGCAGCATGCTGCTGATGGCGTGCTCGGACAACAACAGCGGCAAGGGCACCGCGTCGGCAACAGGTTCCGCGCCGACCAGTGCCACCGTCGCCAGCGGGGGATCGACCTCGGTGAAGGTCGACGGAAATGATCTGCCGGGTTTAGACCTCAGCACGGTGACGTGCGTCAAGCAGGGCGGCAACATCAACATCGCCAGTGGAGCAGTCGGCGGTCAGCAGGGTCTCGGTGTGGTCATGACCGACGAACCCACACCGAAGGTGACCTCCCTTGGCATGGTCGTGGATGGCAGCGCACTCGCGGTGAGCGACACCATGGGAGTCAAGACCGGTTCTGCCGACGTGAAGGTTGACGGCAGCACCTACACCATCAGTGGTGAGGCCGCCGGCGCCGACATGAAGAACCCGATGGCCGGGATGATCACCAAGAAGTTCGAGATCACCGTCAGCTGCAAGTGAGTTGAGCCAGCACGGGGAGGGATGGCGGACGTGTCACGCACGTCCGCCATCCCGGCGTTTGTCCGGACTGACGGCGCGGCCGACTTATGATGCAGCCGTGTCGATCCCCGGCGAGCTGGAGCGTGCTCGCCAACTCATCCTGGCCGCCAAGGAAGAAGCGGCCAAAGATCTTCTGCTGTCGGTCCTGCCCGAGATCGAGCGCGACAACCGCGACGATCTGGCTCTGGAAGTGTTCGCCTTGCTCGGCGAGCTGTATCTGAACCGAACCGCCTACGACGGCACCGAAGAGTGCCTGCGGCGTATCGACGAGTGCCTGGCGGCCTACTCGCAGGCCGCGCCCGGATCCGAGGAAGACCACATGACGTCGAGCTACCGGCTGCGGGCCCAGTTCCTGCGGGTGGGCCTGGCCGCGGCGCAGGGGGAGCACGAAGCGGCCGCCGCCCAGCTGGCGACTCTGCAGGACGACGACTGCGTGCAGCGATTCCCCGACCTGGCCGCCGACCGGCAACACCTCGGCGCGCTGGCCGGTGTCCTGTGCGCGACGGCGTTATCCGACGACGACCTGCACCCCCGCGCGGCAGCGTTGTGGCGCACCATCATTCCGGTCGTCGACGACCTCACCGAACCCTCGGATGCCGCCGACCAGCTGCTCGTGACCGGTGGTCTGGCCTACGGCCGGTTCTGTGTCGAGACCGGCCGGCTGGCCGAAGGCGAGCAGTGGCTGCAGCGGGCCGGCGCCCGGGCGCAGCGCCGGGACTGGACATTGTATTGCGCGCGAGCAGAACTCGAGACCGCCGCCGCCAGCTGGATACGAGGTGACCACCAGACCACCGAACGCCTCGTCGGCGGGGCCTACCCGGTGATCGCCGAGGGCAACCGCGCCCATGACGTCTCGCGGTCGTGGCTGTACTTCGGGCTGACCCGGCTGGGTGTCGGAATGGTGGAGGCCGCCGACGAGTCCTGGTCGCACGCCGAACGGCATTGGCGCGAACTTGGCAAGCCGCTTCATATCCACCGGATTCTGTTGCAGCGCAGCTGGATATCGGTGTACCGCGGTCGATTCGCCGAGGCCGTCGAACAGGTGGCGCAGGCTCGCGAACTCCTGGATCAGTGGCCACGCTCGAGCTGGCTGCAGTACGCCCGGCTCGACGATCACCTCGGCAACATCTGGCGGGCGGATGCGCTGGCGGATATGGGCTTCGACGGAATCAGCGAGCCGACCGACGACTTCAAAGCCACCGAGGCCCGGCAAGCGGCATCGCTGGGTGTCACCCGGGTCGAGCCCGGAAGCGACGCGCACCGCAGTGCGATGGCGAAGCTGGAGCGGGCAGCCGAGCTGAAGATCCCGGCCGCCCTTGCCGTCGACTCGGTGCGGTACTCGATGTTGGACGCGGACTCGCGCTGGCGCTGGGCTGCGCATGTTTCGGGGCGGATGCTGGCCGGCGCCTTCTCGGTGGCCTGGGAGTGGGAGAACACCGAGCTGCTCAGTGAACTCATCGAATACCACAGTGCACGAGGGACGTTCGCCCATGAACCGCTCGACGAGGCATTGGCCTGGGACGGCGGTGTCAGTACGACGGTGGTAGCCGACACCGCGGCAGAAGAGGCACTTGCCGCGGGCGGGGGATCGGTCGACGGCCTCACCCTGACCACGCTGGGTCCGCTGCCGAGACTGCAGATGGACCCTGCCCGCGCGCCGATCCTCGAGCGCTACCGGCAGCTGGCGCAGAGCCGCTACGGGCAGACCGTGACTTCTGACGGCCCGGCATGGTCGACATGGCCATGACCGCCGCCACGCTCGTGCTGCGGTTCGCCGATCTGGGCGTCGCGACCTACGGCAGCCTGCGGGTGGTCGGCCAGCCCGAGCGCACGGTGACCTGGGTGGTCGAGGAACCGATCCTGCTGGCGGCCATCGAGGAGCTACAAGGCGCACTGCCCGACCCCGAGGGCGCCGAGACGCTGGCCGAAGCGCTGAACCGGGCGCTGACCAGTGGCCCGTTCGCCACCGCCGAGCGTGAGCTGACGCTGGCCTACATCCTCGGCGTGCTGCTGATCTCCGCCCCGGCCTGGCAGCTACTGGCCGACTGCGTTTCCGATCCCCTTCCGCTGCTGTATATCTCGCCGAGCGCCCGGCTGGCCCGCATCCCGTGGGGCCTGCTGGCCGTGCCGCTGGCCGGCCCCAGCCGCGAGGAGTTGATCGCAGCCCGGGCCGCAGCGATCACCACCAGGGGAACCACGGCCGCCCGCATCCCCTGGCAACTCGCCGACATCTCCACCCTGACCGAGGGCCATCGGCTGATGGAACTGGCCGATGTGCTGATGGCCGTGCCACCCAACATCGCACACGCCCCGCGTACCCCGGCCCGTTGGCCCGAAAGACGTTCCACAGCAGCACTTCTGGTACTCGACCCGCGGGTGCCCGGCCAGCGCCCCGACTCGCCGCTGGGCTCGGTGCTGGGCCGGCCGTCGCCCGACACCCGGCTGTCCCGGCATTTCGCCGACGTAATGGCACGCCGCCCGGTCCTGCCTGATGCGCAATCGGCCGTCGAGCTGTTCCGCCGCACCGACGCCGACCGGGTGTGGTTGGCCGCCCAGCTGCAGCAACAGCCGAGCCGGCTGCTCTATGTCGGACACGCCAGCGCCGCCGACCGCGCCCACGGCTACGCCGACCGCGCCGCGATTCACCTGGCCTGCACCGCGGCGCAGCCGGGCGCTGCCGAGCCGGTCGGCGATCACCGCCCGCTGCTGGCCGCCGATCTGATGTCCGCGCAGCTGCCGATGCCGCCGCGGGTGGCACTGCTGGCCTGCGGTTCGGGTGGGGATTACCAGTTCGACGAGGCCACCGGACTGGTGGCCGCGATGGTGCTGTGCGGCAGCCAGCTGGTCACCGCGACGCTGTGGTCACTACCCACCACCGCCGGCTACCGCCGGTTCACCTCATCGATCGGCGACCCGATGGCCGACGTCGTCATCGCCGTCGACGCGGCCCACGAGGCCGACGACGCCGCGCTCGCCGTCAACGCCTGGCAGCGCACGCAGATGCGGCGCTGGCGCGACGGCGACACCAGCGCCTGCCCGCTGTACTGGGCGGCGCTGGTGACGTTCTCGGTGGACGGTGCCCGGTGACCCCGTCACGCCTGGGGCAGGCACACCGCGATCGTCGACTCGTTGTCGGGCCGGTAGTAGGTATCGACGATGCTGCCCGGCTCGACTTTGGGCAGCTCCGAGGCCGGGACCACGGTGATCTCGCGGGCCGGGAACTGGCCGCCGCCGCGCCTGCGCACCATCACGTCGAGTTCCACCTCGCGGAGGTCTTCGCCGGCATATCCGGTGGCCCGCATCCCGGTCACCACACCCGACGACCGGGTGCCGTGCCGGATCAGGTCCGCCTGGGTGTCGGTGAAGGCGGCGCGCACGGCGGTCACCTCGTCGGCCAGCGACAGCCGCTCACGGGCCTGCGGGTCGAACGAGACCAGCAGGATCATTCCCGGCCGCAACGACGAGGCGTCCGGGTCGCCCTGGCGATGGCAGAGCCGTCCGGCGAAGCGCTCGCCGTCGACGCTTTCGACCTCGATGACCACGAGGGGATCGGCAGAGTCGGCGACGGCCCACACCGTTCCGAGTGCGACGGAGCGGGCGACCGTGGGCCTGCGCCGCTTCGGCCGGGGCGGCTGGCCGCACAGACCGGCGGCGACGATGATCGTTGCGAGTGCGATAGCGGAGACGACGGCAATGGCGCCCAGCAGTGTGTCAGACATGCCGGCAAGGCTGTCGCGGCAGCCGGGCTACCGAACCCAACTTTGCCCGGCCCTTATTCTGACGGGATGGACGCCGGGCCTGGCACGGTGATGACCGCCGGCGCGACGCATCCGCGCCGGGCGGTGATCGACCGCGCCTGGCGGGCGATCGGACCCGGCGTCGAGGTGCTCAGCGGTGACGACGGCGGGCCGCTGCGGCGGACCGTCAAACGCATCCTCGACCCACTGGTGTTGCGGCTGCGGGCCAATGCCGCCTACTCGGCCCCGTTCGTCAGCACCGAGGTGGCCGGGGAGATGACGCGCCTGATCGCCGAGCACGCCGAGACATTGCGCTGCACCGCTGCGTGGTTCGGCCTGATGAAGGCGCAACGCCGCCGACTACGCGTGACCACGGGCAACGCCCAGGATCTGTACTTCCCGGTGTGTTTCGAATTGGCGGTGACCAAGGGCGGACCCGCCCAGGACGGTGCGGACGTGGCTGCCGCGACTCTGCGGGCCGTCCACGACGACCGCGACCGTACCGACGTCGAGGTACTCAACCGCCACCTGGCCAACCCGCAGGTCCTGGCCCGGTTGTCTCGGCAGCTGCAGCACAGCTGGGCCGATGTCCAACCGGGCGACACCATATCCGGCCCGTTCTTCGCCGGCCTGACCACGGTGCTGGGCCCGGCCGATTCGCACCGTGAACGGGTTGCCCGACAACGTGTGTGGTCTGCCCTGATCGCCGATGCGACGCCCTACAACGTGGGCGCGTCCGCCCGCATCGCCGGCGCACGTCTGCCGTGGTCGCTCGTTGCGGTGGGGCTCACCTCGCACCTGCCGCTAGAGCCGCCGCAGGTGGTCGCCGACACCGAGGGGGAGCGCCCGCTGGACCGCGGGGTCGTCGACCGGGTGCGGGCCACCTTGCGTCGCGCCCTCGACCGCGACGAATTGCCCGACGTTCCGCTGCTGTGCGCCGAAGAGGTCGATCGGGCCTGCGCGCCCTGGGGGTTCCTCGGCGAGGACAAACAGGCCACCCTGGTCGCCGGGATCGAGGTGTCCGGTGAGCTGGCACCACTCGATGAGCACGCCGTGGCCCGCTATCAGCTGGCGGCCACCGTCCAGGCCCGGCTTCGCAAGGAGGCCTACGTGCTGCATGCGCGGCGGGTACTGGCGGCGGGCGAACCCATCCATCCCCGCCAGCGCCACGTCGTCGACGATCTCGCGACGTTCGCGCGCCCCTACCTGAGCCGATTGTGGGCCCGGCTGCATGGCCGGGACGTGTGGCAGGAGCCCTGCGACGATGTCGAGGACATCAGGGCGCTACTCGAGGGAGTGGCACGCTCGGTGAGCCTCGATCACCGGCAGCGCATCAAAGCGATGCTGGAAGTGCAGGTGGCCCAATGAGATTGGTCGCCGATGAGGGACTGTGGAGCACCGGGCCGGCGCCGGCGCCGGTGCCGCTGGCCGCGGTCGTCGAAGTCGACGGTGCGGTCCTATCGTGGACGGTCGACGAGTCGCCCGAGCGCCCGCCGCAGATCACCCTGACTGATCCGGCGCGCGCGGACTGGCTGTGGCGGGTCGTCGGCGAAGCGGGGCACCGCGCCCTCGCCTCGGCAACCCAGGGCACTCCGCCGGGGCCTTCCGCGGAGGTCGAGATTGCCAGCCTGGAGGTGCTGCCCGGATCGGTCGACCAGCTCCGCCGTCTGGCGCTGGGGCACTGGCTGCGCAGGTTCTGGCCGGCCAGCGTGCCAGACGGGATCGCCGGCCTGGACGCTGCCGTGCTGGATGCCGAGATCGCGGTGGTCACCGCCGACGCCGATGACTTCTTCGGCGACGCGACGCTGGATTCCGACATCGCCGCGCTGCTGGCCCCGCACGCCGACGCGCTGCGACGTCACGTCGCCGCCGGTGACCCCCGCATCGTGGAATTGGTGCGCCGCTGCGTGGATCTCGTCGACGACGCGGGAATCGAGGCCCCGGGCTGGCCGGCGGTCGCCGACGCTCTCGACGAACTCGGCGCGACACCGGCGGGCTATCCCTCGGGCAGCCGGGACGACTACGCCCTGGCCGCCGGCCGGGGCACTCGATTCGAACCGGCCACGGTGATCGCCAGGGGAGTGACGTCGATGGCCTGGACCGCGGTACCCGGCGCGGTCTTCGACGCCGCCGAGGACACCGTCGAGTGGATCATCGCCGCCGAAGACGGGCAGGCCGTCGCGGCTATCAACACCCAGACACTCGGACCCGGGTCCCCGGCCGGCATTTCGGTTTCCCTGCGCTGCAACACATTACGCGCCGACGGGGTTCTCGACGACGATGGACGGGCGAGCCTGGCACTGGTGGGAGATCACGGCGGGCCGGTCACCCCGGCCCAGGCCTGGGATGCCGACTGGTCGGCGACGACGGTGACGGTCGGCGTCGCGGTCGACGAACCGGCCC
Organism: Mycobacterium sp. NBC_00419; assembly: GCF_036023875.1. Classification (NCBI taxonomy): domain Bacteria; kingdom Bacillati; phylum Actinomycetota; class Actinomycetes; order Mycobacteriales; family Mycobacteriaceae; genus Mycobacterium; species Mycobacterium sp. NBC_00419. Next base: position 80,727 of record NZ_CP107931.1, on the reverse strand, counting down.
AGGTGCGCGACCGGATCAGGCGGTTCGTCAGACAGCGGTTGGACCGGCCCCGGCCGGATGCTTTTCTGGCCGAGATCCTGGCAGCCGAGTCCGACTACTAGGTGGCCAGCGGGGAGGGCGGGCCCGGCTTGGCGTTGGCGGCGTCGCGGCGCTGGGCCGCCATCCCGGCGAGCGCCTCGAACACCACCCGGTGGGCGGCATTGACCGTCAGTTCGGCGTGGTCGTAAGCCGGCGCCACCTCGACGACGTCGACGCCGACCACGTCATGCTCGTGGCACAACTGGCGGACCATGCGCAGCAGGTCGGCACTGGTGATACCACCCGGTTCCGGCGTCCCGGTACCCGGTGCGTGTGCCGGATCGAGGACGTCGATATCGACTGAGACATAAAGCTTGTCGGCCTTCGCGAGAGCCTCGCTCACCGCCTTGGCCATCACCGACTTGAACCCGTGATCCCAGATCTCCTGCATGGTGTGCCAGACCATGCCTTGTTCCTGCATCCACTCGAAGGTGTCCTGCGGGGGCCAGTAGCCCCGCAGGCCGACCTGCACGAAGTGTGTTCCCGGCACCGCACCGGACTCGATGAGCCGGCGCATGGGGGTGCCGTGGCTGGCCAGGTTGCCGTCGATGATGTCGGCGGTGTCGGCGTGCGCGTCGAAGTGCACGATCCCGACATTGCCGTAACCGTGCACCTCGGCGACCGCGGTGGCGGCCGGCCAGGTGATCGAGTGGTCGCCGCCCAGGATCACCGGGACGATGCCGCGCGAGGCCACGGTGTGCACCCGCTCGCGGATATTGGCATGTGACTGCTCGGTCAATCCGTGCGGGCACCAGGCATCGCCGAAGTCGACGACCTCGAGCCAGTCGAAGATCTCCAGCCCGAGGTCCATGTGGTAGGTGCCTGGCTCATAGGCGGTGGAGCGGATGGCGCGCGGCCCGAAGCGGGCCCCGGGCCGGTTGGTGGTGGCCACGTCGAACGGCGCGCCGACGATCGCGACGTCCGGCTGCCACGAGTCGAGCTGCTCGGGTTCGGTGAGGAAGGGGCGGTTCCCGAATGAGGCGACGCCGGCATAGGGCAGATCCAGCTGCTCTGCCATGCCAGGTGGCAGTTCACGGTTGGGCTTGTGGTTATGGCCGGAACTCATTGGGCAGACAATACCTCCGGCCGCCGCCGGCAGCGGTGCCGTTCGCCTCATCGGGTGCAGGACCTAGTGCCCTTTGCTGCACCACCGGGGAGCGGGACAGTAGAGGTGGGCGGGCGCAAAGGGGGAGGAAGCTACATGTTCTTCACACGCAGGCATGTCCACATGAGATGGCCTCATCGGCGAATAAAATTGACGCACAACAACTTCTGGCTTCATTCGCGGCCCGCGCATTTTCGGCCCGGGACGGTGCCGACATTTCGGCTCACCGACCGACTGCACGAGGGCCGCACGGTCACCGTGACAGCCAACGAGATCTCGGCAACACTGTCGGACTGGCTGTCCGAACTCGGGGTGCGCAGCCCGCTGACAGAGGACCTCGCATCCGCGCTGCGCGGTGGCGACTGGACCGCCGCCCGCGCCATCGCCGAGAACCTGTCGGTGGACGTCACCTCGATGTCCTGACGACGAGTCCCGCCGCTCTGAAATCCGATCAGACCAGGGGGGTTTCGGGTTCGTCGTCCTCGTCCAGCACACTGAGCGTCGGGCGGACCACGTAGCGGGCCTGGTTGCCGCCGGCACGGCGTGCCTCGTACATCGCCGTCGTCGCCAGCGCGACGATCTCGTCGAGAACCTCGTGCGGTGGATGCGCGGCCAGCGGCCGAAGCGGCGTGCTGACCACGCCGATACTTGCCGTCATCCCGGTCGGGCTCGCGGCGATGGCACCTCGCACCCGCTCAACCAGAGGCGACGGGTCGGTGGTGGTGAACGTGTCGGCGATGAGGTATTCGGCGTCGCCGATGTGGGCGACGATCGCGTTGCTGCGCACCGTTTCGCGCAGGGCCTGGCCCGCCGCGATCCGGGCCCGGTTACCGCCTCGGTTGCCGACCACACTGACCATCGCCGCGAAGCTGTCGATGTTGACGAGGGCGACCACCAGGTAGCGGTCGTCGTCGCGGTTGCGGGAGGCCAGCAGCGTTGCGGCCTGTTCGTCGAACGCCTCCCGGTTCAGCAGACCTGTCAGCGGCTCGTAACCGTCCGGGCCGACCGCGGTTCCGGTCAGCCTGACCACGAGGCGACACGAGAACGCGGCGAACGCGAACAGCAACAGCAGCATCGTGGCGGACACCAACGCCAGCAGCGGATCACGGTCGGCGATCGTCACCGCCAGGAAGATGACCGTCGCGACGGCCACCGTGATGGTGGCGATCAGCAGTCGCATTCCGTGCAGAAGAGCGACGTACCCGATCATCAGGGCAAACGCGGTCGCACCGGATAGGCCGTATGCGGGGTCGACCGGGGTGAGGCAGGCTAACGGGACCCCGACCATCGATCCTCCGGCGAGGAGGGCGGATTCGGTGCGGGTCGGCCAGCGATGCCGCAGCCAGATCGCGCCGCTGGCGAAGCAGGCGATCGCGACCGCACCCAACACCCAGCCGCCGCCCGGCTCCCGCAAAGGAAGCGGGCTGATCAGCACGACCAGCAGCATGACGCCCAAGGTGAACAGGAAGGACGCGCTGACGCGGGAGGTGAAGGTTTGCGCTCCGCGAGCGGCCAGCAGCGCGGTGAGTGTGTAGTACTGATTGAGGCTGCGGCCCATCCACGGCAACCTCATGCACCATTCCCCTCGATGATCGCGTCGGCTCTCCGGTGTGCCCAGCAATCCCGAACACCCTGTTGGCCATGGCCGGGAACCGAGCCTAGCAAACACTCGCACACCTGGCCACCCTCCAATGGCAAAAACCGGCATCCAGGCCGCCGGCTGCGCTCAGGTGCCGGGTGAGCCTGTCGCACGGTGCACCGACACGGCGTAATCGCCGCCGCTGAAGGGCTGGCTGTCCCAGGTGGCCCACCGCGACACCAGCGTCAGCCCAGCCTGCTCGGTGAGCCGGTCGTATCGTTCGATCGGCAGCCGGTCGGGCCGCAGGCTGAAGCCTGCGACCAGTAGGCCACCCGGCGCCAGCCGTGCCACCAGGCCGGCCAGCACCTGTTCCTCGGTCCCGGGCTCGAGGAAGATCATCACGTTGCCGGCGAGCAGGACGACGTCGAACGGCCCGTCGACATCGGAGCCCAGGGCAGCAAGATCGGCTTGGATCCACGGCAGCTCAGGAGCTTTGCGGCGAGCCGCCGAGAGCATTCCCGCATCGGCGTCGACGCCGGTGACCGCCAGGCCACGACGGGCGAGCTCGATGGCGACCCGGCCCGTTCCGCAGCCGGCGTCGAGCACCGATCGGCCGCCTGACTCGCGCAGCAGTCCCTCGACGAAATCGGCCTCACCGTGGATGTTGTGCCCGGCGTCGGCCAGCGATTGCCATCGAGCGTCGTAGTCGGCACCGCGGGGCGCCGTGGACTTCTGCCACCGGTTGCTCATCACACCATCGTCGCAGAAACCCGGATCAGGCCGGCACCACGATGGTGAGCTCATTGCCGTCCCGCTCGACGCGCATCTTCGCCCGCCTCGCCACCGCGGCTACCCCCGCCGCGTCGTCGGGTTCGGATCTGGTGGCCGCCAGGACGCGGGCCAGCCGACCCTTGTGGGCCTTGTTGAAGTGGGTGACCACGGTGCGCCGGCCGTCGGGGTGTTCGGCCAGGACGTCGACGCGCACCGCGCCGGACAGCTTGCCGAGCCCGGCGTAGGAACCCGAACGCAGGTCGACCACAAGCTCGGCGTCGGCCAGATCGGCAAGCACCGGCTCCAGGATCGGCCGCCATCTGGCGGCCAGCGTCGGGCGGCCGGGGAGTTTCGACGACGCTGACAGCCGGTAGGCCGGCACCAGATCGTCGGCTCGCAGCAGACCGAACAGCGCTGAGCCCACAGCGAGCCGGGCGCTCGCGCGTGCGGACTCGGCCCCGCGCAGCGAACCGACGTCGAGCGCGTCGTAGAGCACGCCGGTGTAGCGCGTGATCGCGGGCAGTGTCGGGGAGCTCAGCAGTGCGGCGTTGCGTTCGACCTCGGCGTCCTGGGTCGACGACAGTCCCAGGGCGCGCCTGCTGGCCGCCACGTCGGAGGCCAGCTCGACGAGTTCGTCGACGAGTGTTCTGCGCAGCGGCGTGAGTTCGGGCGAGCTCAGGGCATCCAGGCGCAGCGCAGGTCCGTCACCTCCGACTTGTTTGGTCTCCGATGGCGGCAGCAGCACGATCACGACGCAGTACCTTAACCGCCGCCGGCACGGCGCCGAATTTGGTCAGCACGGTTGCGGCGCTGCGGCGCCCTCGGATATTGACTGACCTGTAAATTGGTTGTCATGTCGCTGAGAACCTTGCGGAGGCGTTGGTAGTGCTCGACGAACAGCTTTCTGCCGCGGAGGAAGTCCGCCGGCTGAAGCTGCTCATCGACCGGCTGCCCGCGATCATCGGCTACTGGGACCGCGATCAGTGCAATCTCCTGGCCAATGACACCTACGTGGAGTATTTCGGGTTCGCGCCGGGAGAGGTCCGCGGCCGGCACATGCGGGAGATCGTCGGAGCCGAGCTCTATGCCACCGTTCTGCCGCACGTCGAGGCAGTCCTCGCCGGACGCATCCAGGCGTTCAACACCACGCTGACCGATTCGCGCGGCGTCAGCAGGCAGTTCGATGCCACCTACATCCCCGACATCGTCGACGGCGAGGTCCGGGGCTTCTACTGCCACGCCATCGACGTCACGCCCCGGGTCGAGGCCGAGCGGGTCCGCGACGCCGCGCTGCGCCTGTTCCAGGTCAGCATGGCCAATGCGCCGTTCGGCGAAGCCGTGCTGACCACCGGCGGCCGGGCCTTGCGGGTCAACCCGGCGCTGTGTCGCATGATCGGGTACACCGAGGAGGATCTCGCGGGTGCGGACTACCGCATCTATGTCCACCCCGACGACGTAGGCGCCGGCGAGGACGAGATGGAAGCCCTGCTGGCCGGAACGGTGCAGCAGATCTCCTCCGAGCGCCGTTATCTGCGCCGCGACGGCTCCGTCATCTGGCTGCAGCGCACCGCGGTGCTGGCACCGGGCGCGGACTACGGCGCCGACGACGTGGTGATCGCACAGTTTCAGGATGTGACGGCCCGCAGGCACGCCGAGGCCGAATTGGCCCGCATGGCGGTCACCGACCAGCTGACCGGTCTGCACAACCGCCGCGCCCTGGTCCATCAGATCCAGGAGCATCGAGCCGCGGCACCGGCGGCTCCGGTCGGCATCGTGTTCATCGATCTCGACTCGTTCAAGAACGTCAACGACGAGCATGGGCACGCCACCGGCGACGCCGTCCTCACCGAGGTCGCGCAGCGACTCAGCGCAACCGTGCCCGCTCCGAACTCGGTGTTCCGGCTCGGTGGTGACGAGTTCGTCGTGCTGCTCCCCGAAGCCCAGGACGCCGCTGCGGTGTCCACCGTGGCCGAGCGGATCTGCGCGGCGATGACCGAGCGCTACGGCCTCGGCGACATCGCGGTGCACCTCACGGCATCGGTGGGCTGGACCTGGGGGCCCACCGACGATCTGGAAGAGCTCATCCGCAACGCCGACCTGGACATGTATCGGCACAAGGCGCGCCTGCGCGGGACCACTCAGCGGTAAGCCAACAGCAACGGCACACGCTGCTCGGCGGTGGTCAGCGATCCGTGATGGCCGACGAGGGCCGACTCACCGGGCTCTACCATGCGGCGCAGCATCGCCGCGTTGCCTCGTGCCGCTGCGACGACGTCGCCGATACGTGGCCGGACACGGTCAGCCACCGCCGCCCCGAACCAGCCCGCGTCGATCGCCTCGTCTCTGGTCACCACCCAGGCCCGGGAACCGAGCGTCTCGCTCCAGGTAGCCCGAACGTCTGCCACGGCACCGGCCTCGGTGTAGACGTGCCGGGCCCGCGGCTCACCGCCCAGCGCGGTTACGCCGTCCAGAAGTGTTGGGGTGCTATCGATATCGACTGATTCCGAGCTGTCGACGCTGACCATCCCGTGGTCGGCCACCACGGCGAGCAGCCCGCCCGGCGCAAGCGCGTTGAGAACCGATTCCACCAGACGATCGACGTGTCGCAGCTGCATCCGCCAGGCCGGCGAGCCCGGCCCATACAGGTGCCCCAGCAGGTCCAGTTCGCTGTGGTAGCCGTAGCAGAACCCGCCTGCGGCCACCGCCGAGTTCACCTGGGCGGCCAAGTCGCCCAGCGCGTGCACGCCGACATACTGCCCGCCCCGCAGCACCGCACGCGTCAGTCCGGAGCCGGTGAACTCCGCACCGGACACCACGCTGACGGCCACGCCCGCGGCGTGCGCCCGCTCGAAGGTCGTCGGCATCGGCTGGACCGTCTCGGGGATGGCGACCTCGCGCAGATCGTCACCCCAGGGGTGCGGGCGCCAGCGCAACGCGTTGATCACCCCGACGTCGGGCAGCCGGAAGGAGTAGCCGACCATTCCGTGTGCGCCGGACGCGCAGCCGGTGCCGATGGCGGCCAGCCCAGCGGCCGTCGTGGACGGAAACCCCACCTGCAGTGTCGGTCCGCGCAGTTCAGCCATGACCGGGGCGTCGGCGCGGTAGGTGTCGAGAAGTTCAGCGCCCAGCCCGTCGATCAGCAACACACAGGCGCCGCCTACCGGGCCCGGCAGGGCCAGGCGGTTGTCGAAACCCGCCACCCCCATCGCCGCGAGGACTGCGGGCACCACATCGGCGAGGTGCGGCGCAGCCGGGTCGGGGCGGGGTAGATCCACGCTTGGAAGCCTGCCACATCGGTGCCCGGCCGGGATGGGAGTCAGGGTGTCCCGAAACCGGCCTTCGCGAGGATCGCCTGACCGGCCGGGCCGGTCACCAGATCGACGAATTTGCCTGCTAGACCGGGGGATTGGGCCTGTTTGAGGGTGGCGATCGGGTAGGTGTTGACCGCCCCGGATGCTTCGGGGAACGGTACCGCGGTGACCTTGTCGCCGGCCGCAGCGGTGTCCGTGACGTAGACGAGTCCGGCGTCGGCCTGCCCGCTGGTCACCTTGCCCAGCACGTCGGTCACCGAGGATTCCTCGCTCGCCGGGGCGAGGTCGACGCCGGTGGCGGTCTCCACCTTCTGCGCCGCCGAGCCGCACGGCACCTGCGGCGCGCAGACGACGACGCTGATCCCGGGCTTGGCGAGATCCCGAAAAGTGCTGATCTGCTTGGGATTTCCCGGCGCCACCGCGATCGTCAAGGTGTTGGACGCGAAGTTGACCGGGGCACCGGCCAGCAGACCGGCCGCCGCCGCCTTATCCATGTTCTTGGTGTCGGCGGATGCGAAGACATCAGCGTGGGCGCCCTGGGTCAGCTGGGTGACGAGATCAGCGGAGCCCGCGAAGGAGAACTCGACCGACGAGCCGGGGTTGTCCTTGTTGAACTGGTCACCGATCTCGGTGAAGGTCTTCTTCAACGATGCCGCGGCGAACACCACGATCTTTCCACCGGCGGGCGCCGAGGAGTTCTGGCCCGAACCACAGGCGGGGAGCGTGACGAGAAGCAGCGCCGTGGCCAGCGCGGGCCACCGCCGTTTCATGACTGCCCGCCCGGGGTCTCGACGATGACCGTGGTGGCCTTCACCACCGCGACGGCGATACTGCCCGGCTCGAGGTTGAGGTCGCGCACGGCCTCACTGCTCATCAGCGAGACCACCGTGAACGGGCCGCACTGCATCTCGACCTGGGCCATCACGGTGTCCGTAACGACCCGGGTCACCAGGCCGGCGAACCGGTTGCGCGCCGAGCTGGCGATCGACAGCGGGTCTTTCGGCGCGACCGAGGCGTGGTCGCGGGCGAAGGCGGCCAGCGCGGCGCCGTCGATGGTCTTGCGCCCGGCCGCGTCATTGCTGACTGGAAGGGCACCGTCGTCGATCCACCGCCGTACCGTGTCGTCGCTGACTCCGAGAAGTTCGGCGGCCTCGCGAACTCTGATAGTGGGCACGTCGGCAGCCTAACCGAAATGTCCGCATCTGCGGTTCAAAAGTGGCTATACACCCGCGAACACGGAGATAGAGCGTTTCGGGGCGGTGCAATCAGGGGTGTCGACCGTAAGGTGTGGCGGTGCCAGGCAAGAGATACGTTGCGGTCGCGGCAGCGGCCGCGTGCTGGTTTCTCAGTCCAGTCAGTGCCCAGGCCGACCCGAACGCGCTGTGGACGATCGTGCACGACCAGTGCGTCGCCGACGAACTCGCGCACCGCGATCCGGCGCCCTGTTCCCGGGTGGATCTCAGCGGCGGTGAGCAGCATGGCTACGTCGTCATGAAGGACATCGACGGAGCCCGGCAGTACATGCTTTTACCCACCGCGCGCATGTCCGGTATCGAGAGCCCCGAACTGCTCGCACCCGATGCGACCAACTACTTCGCGCTGGCCTGGCAGGCGCGGGCATTCGTCGAGCAGCGGGCCGGGGGGACTCTGCCACGCGACTGGATGAGCCTGGCGGTCAACTCCGCGGTGTCGCGGTCCCAGAACCAGCTGCACATCCACCTCGATTGTGTGCGCGCCGACGTGCGCGACGCATTGCGCGCACAAGCCGCCCTGATCGGGCCAACGTGGGCACCGTTTCCAGTACCGCTGGCCGGGCATACGTACTGGGCGATCGCGGTGCCGGGCACCGAACTGTCCGCCAACCCGTTCACCCTGCTGGCCGACGGGATCGACGGGGCACGCGGCGACATGGGGCTCTACACCCTGGTGGTCGTCGGCGCCGACGACGTGGGCGGGCGACCGGGCTTCGTGGTGTTGGCCGACCGTGCGAACGGCGAGACCGGCGATTTCGCCGGGGGAGAGCAGCTACAGGACCACGACTACTGCCCGCCGCCGATTCCCGCTACCGGCTCAACGGCCAAATAGGGTTACGACGGCGGCAGCTGGCCGTTGCCGGACGCACCGGCCAGGCCGTTGATGACGTCGATGTAGTGCTTGAGCTGCAGTCCAGACAGCCAGGGCGGGTTCTGGCCCGGCGGCGGCGCATCGGTGAGCTGCCACGGCTGGCAGCCGTTGGTCTTGAACGCGGTATCCGTCGGCTCGATCTGGACGACCTGCGGCTTGCCGCTGAGCGCGTTGTCCAGGGTGCTCGCGCCGTCCGGGCCGCCGATCCGCCGCCAGTAGCACCGGTCGCCCTCGACAGGGCCCGCCGAGGCGTAGGTGCCCGCGACGATATCGCTGCCGACGGTGTAGGTGCCGTTGTGGTCGATCGCCGTTTGAGGCGTTGCGGGCGGGGTCGTCGGCGCCGTGGTCGGAGCCAGTGACAGCGCAGGCGCCGCTGACGGCGCCGCCGACGTCGAGGGTGTCGGTGCAGGTGAAGGATCCGGCGTCGTGGGATCAGCGCCTGCGGCGCCGGCTCCCGCGAGGACCGCGGCAGCAGTCAACGCCGCAGCGGTCAGGATTGCTGATGTTCGAACCACGTTGATCAGGGTACGCGCGCCGGCCGAGCCGGCGAGCCGCGCTCAGGCGGTCTTGCTCAGCAGCGGCAGCAGGAAGCGGCGGCGGTTGAGGATCGCGTCGTCGAATTCGTGCTCGGCCTCAGCCACCGACGCCACCACCGGGAACAGGATGTCGTTGTTGCGGATACGCAGACGCCGGGTCACCGCATCGCTGCCGACGACAGCCCAGTCCACGCCGACCACACTGCAACGGTCATCGACGGCGAACAGCAACCGAAGTGCTTGGGGGCTAAAGGAATCCACCCCGCTGAGATCGAGCACGAAGGGCTGGTCGGCCAGGACGAACCGCTTGACGTAGTCGGTCACCTGGTCGACGTTGGAGGCATCGATGCGGCCGCTGATCGCCGCTACTGTCGCCACATGCCGGAAGTGGGCGCGAACGTGGGCACCCTTGTAGTCAACAGCGGGGTTGCCGTAGCGAGAGGTGAAACTCGTCATGTGCAGCCTCAATTCCGGTCAGTGTGCGGATGCGGGTACGCCTTGCGGCCTCCCCACCAATGACCCAAACGCTATGCCGCAAATCTAAGGCGGCTGGGAGCAGTGCCTAAAACTCTGTTAAGAACCCAACTTTCGCTCGACTCCGCGAAAACGGGCAACATCGACCGAACCGGCGCGACCCTACTGATCAGTAAGGATCGCTGGACGGCACCTCTAGGAAAGCGCCGGCAGGACCTCATCGGTGAGCAGCTGCACCGATTTCCAGGCCTCCTCGATGGGCATCCCGCCGACCAGCGGATGCAAGGTGATGGGGCCGAAGTCCTCGGCGCCGCGCACTTCGGCGATCAATTCCTCCGGGGTCAGGAAGCGGTACCGCCCCGAGGCCCGCACCTGGTCGAGGGTTTGCACACCGGGCAGATGCATCAGGGACCGGGTCTCCTGCGACCACTGCCCATAGGTCACGGCCTCCCACAGGATGTGCTCACCGAGTTCGGCCCAGGCCCGATCTGGGTCGGTGTGCAGGTAGATCATCCCGCGATTGACCTCGGCGGGCATGATGACGAACGGCCGGATGCCGGCCTCCCGGCACAGCTCGCGGTAGTACTCGGCGAGGTCGGGCCGGTGGTCGGGCAGGCTCAACGGCAGACCGAAGCGGACCGCACGGCGCACCGTCGCCCGCACCCCACCCCCGACATACAGCGGCGGACGCGGGCGCGACCAGGTGCCCGACACCACGCCGGTCTCCCCGGACCAGGCCGCCAGCATGGTCTCCAAGGCCTCGTCCATCAGCTCACCGCGCCTGCTGAAATCCACGCCGAGGGTGTCGTACTCGACTTCGCGATAGCCCAGGCCGACGGTGGTGTGCAGGCGCCCACGGCTCATCGCGTCGACAAGGGCGATGTCCTCGGCCATCCGGACCGGATTCCACAGCGGCCCCAGCGCGCAGTCGATGCTGGCGATGATGTTTGTGGTGCGGGCCAGCAGCATCCCGGCGGTCATGACCGGATTGCAGCTCCACCCGTGGCCGGTCGCGTGGTGCTCGTCGACGCTGACGGCGGCAACCCCGCGGGTGTCGACGTACTGCGCCAACTCCAGTGCCGCCGAAAGCAGTTCACCTTGGAGTTTGGGATCGCCACCGGGGGAGGCGAAGTTGAACCGCAGAACAGCAAGAGCCATCAGAGCACTGTATTGGGTACGGGTCACGGTTTGGCAGACCAGGTTCGTCGGTTCCCGGTTCTGTCGGGTGGCGCCGCTACGGTGACTGCGTGCGCGAGGACCCGACGCTGAGCACCGCCCTGCAGTGGCTGGGTCTGTGGCTCGTGGCGACCGCGCTTCTGGGGCTGGCGGGTCTACTGAACAACGTGGTGTGGGTGCTAGCCGCACTTACCGCGCTCGCCACCGTGGTGAGTGCGTGGCGGGCCGGGCTGGCTTATCTCGACCATCGGCAGAACCGGCGTCTCGACGCCCTCTACCGCGCCTCCGGGCAGGCCGCCGTCGACGCGATGACCGGCGTCGAATTCGAGCACTACGTCGCCGCGGTACTCCGGGGTCGTGGCTACGACATCGAAATGACCAAGGCCACAGGCGATTTCGGGGTCGACCTGATCGCCACCCGCGACGGCGTGCGCACCGCGGTGCAATGCAAGCGGGCGGCCCGGCTGGTCAACGGCGCCGCGATCCAGCAGGTGGTCGCGGGTGCGGCGGTCTACGAGTGCACCGCCACTATGGTGGTGTCCAATCACCGCTACACCAGAGCGGCCGAACAGCTGGCCGAGGTGCACGGCTGCGCGCTGGTCGATCGCACCCGGCTGGCGCGACTGGCGCGCAACCCCGTTCAGCCGACGAAGCGCTCCCGGTAACTACGCAACCGGGCGGCCACATCGTCGGGGTCGAGTCCGACGTCGGCGAGGTCGTAGATCACCTCGCCGTAGCGGCCCCGGGGATGCGCTGCGATGAACTCCGCCATCGCCGAACGCACCTCGTTGTCGAAGGGCTGATCGGCCAGTTCGTAGATCGACGCCAGCGTGCCGGCCTCGTCGGCCATGAAGTCGGTGAAGCGCACGTCGATCGACTGATCGGCAGGCAGCACATCGCGGTGCCATACGCATCCGTTGAACAGGTCTTCGGCGCGGCCCAGCCAGTAGTTCCCGATCTTGCGCGGATCGGGATGCGCGGTCGCCATCCGGGAGGCGTAGGCCACCATGGTGGACATCGACCGGGTCACGTCGACGGGATCGCGATGGGTGACGACGAACGTGGCGTCCGGGAAGGTCGCATACAGCGTCGGGAACTGTTCAAGGTGCTGCGGCGATTTGAGCACCCATCGTGTTCCACCGCGAAGGAACTGCAGTGCCTTCAGGCTGCGTTTGAGGTAGGCATACGACGGGCCCTGATCGTGGGCTTTGTAGTACTCGGCGAAAGTCGGCAGATAGTAAGTGGTTTCGAACAGCATGGTGGACAGATCGTTGGCCAGCAGCTGAATCTCTTCGTGCGCGTGGTCGACGGTCATGTCGTGCATGCGCCGGAACTCCGGCATCGAGGTGTTCACCAGATCCAGGCCGGCTGAACATCGGTCCTGGCGCGCTTGGTCCTCCTCGCCGGGTGCGGGGAAGGGCTCGAGGCTTTCCCAGTACGGCAGGTAGCGCAGGTTCGGGTCGGCGGCCATCAGGTTGTGCAGGTGGGTGGTCCCGGTGCGGGGCAGCCCGCAGATGATGATGGGCCGTTCGATCTCGATGTCCTCGATCTGCGGGTGCTCGGCGATCAGGGCCTCCAGCCGCAGCCGGTTCACCAGGTTGCCGACGAGTTGCTCGAAGGCCACCGCGACGCCGACATCGGACAGTCCGGCCTCCTCTCGCAGCGATGCGCACAGCACGTCGAGCCGTTCACGGAAGGCCGGGTCGCCGAAATCGTCGAGTCCGGTTCGCTCAGTCGCCGCGGAGAGCAACGCCTGCGGATCGAGTTCGAGAATTGCGCCATAGCCGGCCAGCGCCTCGCGCATCGCCCACGCCGCCTCGGGATACACCGGGTCGGCCAGGTCGGTGAATCTGATGGGCGCGGGCCGGGCGACACCGGCGGTCATGCCGACAGCTCCGCGACGTCGACCACCCGGCAGGTCGGGCGTGTGGGGGTTTCCTCGGGCAGGAACCAGCGCAGCCAGATCAGGCCCTTGCGGCGCCCGGCGGTGGACACCCAGTTGGGCTGGCCGGGATCGCTGTCGCTGACCACGATTCGCCACGACCCGTCCGGCTCGTAGGTGACATGCGCGCCGTTGATGGTCACCTTCTCGTAGGTGTAGTCGTAGGTGTGCAACCACGGGTTCCACAGGCAGAGGTTCCAGAACACACAGGGCGGCGACGTGCCTTCGATGATCAGTGCCTGATTCGGCGCCAATTCGTAGGCTCCCATCGCGTACGCCGCATCGCCTGCCGCCCAGCCGTAGGTCTGTTGCGGAACCGGGTAGGGTTCGGCGATCTCGTTCGGCGGCTCGACCTTGACGGGGATGAACGAAACCTGTTCGTTGAGCCAGTTTTTGGCTGCCCGCAGCCGGCGGATCAGGTCGGTGCGGCTCTCGATGAGGCGGGCCGGCGGGTCGACGGCCTCGATCGTCCACTGCACGCGCCGATCGGATTCCGGGTTCTCCAGGTAGTCGCGGGTCAGTGCGACGACGGCATCGGGTTCGAGTTTGAGCCATGCCCTGGGCTGCGGATCGGGGCTGATGGTGAACTCGAAGTTGCCCTCGTCGTCGAACTCCAGTGAGCGGTCGTTCATGGTCCCGACAATCCGATTGCTGTAGTGCCCGTCGTCGGGGCCGCCGTAGACGGTGATGGACAGATACACCGAGTCACCACGGTTGCCGCGGACCCGGTAGGTGCGATTCGGGTCGATCGGCGCAAGCTGATAGAAGGCGTCGGAGTTGTCGCCGCCCCAGCGCTGGTAGGGGCCGATCACGTCGACGAACCGGGGGTTGGCCTTGTCACCCCACACGTAGGCGTCGACGGCGACCCGCAACAGGCTGAACGTCAGGCGATAGCCGTCGATGACGTCAGGCTCGTCAAGTGGGGGATCGGCGTTGAGGATTTTGCCCTCGATGGCCGCGACCTCATCGAGCAGGTCGCGGAACGCCTTCGAAAGCTCCTGCGCCACAACATCGTTCGTCATCGCTGTTCCTTGTCTTGTCGGTCGTCCTGCACGCCTCGCATCACCAGGGCGGACAGCTTGTCGGCGAGTTGATCGGAGGTGTCACGCCCGTCGACCAGCGCGGTGTAGAACGCCGCTCCGACGAGGGTGTTGAACAACGTGTCGGTGTCGACATCGGCGCGCACGACGCCCTGTTCGGCGCCGGCGCGCACCAGTGCGGCCAGCTCGGCGCGGATCATGTCATCGAGCAGTTGCTGTGTGCGGATGTGCAATTGGGCGTCGCGGCGCCGTTCGGCAAGGATGCCCATTGTCGCTGCCTCCACCACCGGCTCGCGCCAGAAGGCGAGCGCCCGCCGGATGAATTCGTGAAGATCGCGGGTGAAGTCCCCGGTCCGCACCACCATGTCGGGTTCGGCGGCCGAACCGAACGCCGCCTCGAACACGACATGGGCTTTCGACGGCCACCGCCGGTAGATCGTCGGGCGGCTCACGCCCGCCGACCGGGCGATCGACTCCATGGACACCTGCTCGTATCCGACGTCGGTCAGGAGCCGTCGGGTGGCCGCCATGATGGCGTCATCGGTGCGTGGATCACGGGGCCGCCCACGCACCGGCTCGCGTCCGGATTCGGGTTCCGGGACAGCGGTGGGGCTCACGGCGGTTTATGTTTCGTTACGTCACGTAAATTGTCAACAGGCTTCTGCCCGCGCGATTACGCAATTCTGACCCCTGCCGCGATGGCGTAGCCGCGGTTTGGGCAGGGCCATACGGTGAACTTCTGAACAGTTCAGTTCGTGACACCACCGTGGGCCGCGCGCACACCCGTCGGCGTCACGGCGAGACCATCAACGGCCGGGAGGTCACCTCATGAAACTTCGATTCCACCGCGCCATCCGAACGGCCGCCCTGGTTCTGGCCAGCACCGCGCTGGTGTTCAGCGTGGCCAGCCCGCCGGCCGCCGTCGCCGACGACCAGCTGAACTTCACCGGAACGACCCTCAGCGGCGCCCCGTTCAACGGGGCAAGCCTGCAGGGCAAGCCCGCGGTGCTGTGGTTCTGGACGCCGTGGTGCCCGTTCTGCAACGCCGAGGCTCCCAACGTCAGCGCGGTGGCGGCGGCCAACCCGAAGGTCACCTTCGTGGGCGTCGCCGCCCGGTCCGACGTCGGTCAGATGGAGAACTTCGTCTCGAAGTACAACCTGAACTTCACCAACCTCAACGATGCGGACGGATCGATCTGGGCGCGCTTCAATGTGCCGTGGCAGCCCGCCTACGTGTTCGTGCGTCCCGACGGAACCTCGACGTTCGTGAACAACCCGACCTCGGCGATGTCGCAGCAGGAGCTCACCGACCGGGTGCGCGCCCTGGCCTCCTGACGTCCCGGTGGACCAAAACCTGATTGGTCTGGCCTTCGCCGCCGGAATGGTGGCGGCCTTCAATCCCTGCGGATTCGCGATGCTGCCGGCCTACCTCGCGCTGGTCGTCAACGGAGAGGAATCCAGCCGCCTGGCGGCGGTGGGCCGCGCACTGGTTGCCACCCTCGCGATGGCACTGGGCTTCCTCGTGGTGTTCGGATCCTTCGGCCTGTTGACCGTGTCGGTCGCCTCGACAGTGCAGCGCTATGCGCCGTACCTGACCGTGGTTGTCGGGATTTTCCTTGTGGCCCTGGGATTGTGGCTGGCGTCCGGGCGGGAACTCGGACTCGGTTCGGGCCCTGCTCGGTTCGGTGGCCGCTGGACACCCACGGCCAAGGTCGGGTCGATGTTCGGCTACGGCGTGGGGTATGCGATCGCATCCTTGTCGTGCACCATCGGCCCGTTCCTCGCCGTGACCGGCAGCACCGCACGCGGCGGTTCCCTGCTCGACGGCCTCGCGGCCTACGTGGCCTACGCGGCCGGGCTGGCCCTCGTCGTCGGGGTACTCGCGGTGGGGGTCGCCTTCGCCAACTCGACCCTGGTCGACCGCATGCGCCAGGTGTTGCCCTACGTCAACCGGATCAGCGGGGTGGTGCTGGTTCTCGTCGGGCTCTACGTCGGCTACTACGGCGTCTACGAGATCCGGTTGTTCAGCGGGGGCGGCAGTGCGCAGGACCCGGTGATCGACGCCGCGGGCCGGATCCAGCGGGCGGTGGCGGGCTGGGTGTACGCACACGGCGGCTGGCCGTGGCTGCTGGCGCTCGGAGTTCTGCTCGCCGCGGCGGTGACCACCGGGGTGCTGTGGCGCCGACGCCGGCGCAGCACCGTCGGCTGAGACCACTGCCTGCGCCGATACACAGTTCAGTGGTGCGCACAGCGGGCATCGTTATACTCCGCTGCACGTCCGAACCCGGCTCGGCCGACGAGGAGATGGGACAGGCAATGAAGTATCCGGTGCGAACTCTGGGGGGTGCCGCCGCCGTGGTGATGGCGCTGAGCGGCATTCCGCTGACCATCACGACGATCCAGCCCAGCGGCGAGGCCAAGGCCGATGTCTGCGCCAGCGCGGGCCGGCGGGTCACGGTCAGCGGCTGCGCCAATCTGGCCGACGTGGTGGCACCGTATGTCCCGCCGCCGGCCTACTACGCGCCTCTGCCCGAGGACTACCCGCCGCCTCCGCCACCGCCACCGGTCACCGGGTGCGTGGGCTGGAATGGCCGTTGGGTCAACGCCGGCGCCTGCAACTAAGCACTAAACGACGAAACCCCGCGGACCGAAGTCCGCGGGGTTTCGCTGTTTAGTGCTGTCAGGCCAGATCGAACCGGTCGTTGTCCATGACCTTCGCCCACGCCGCCACGAAGTCCTTGACGAACTTCTCCTTGGCGTCGTCCTCGGCGTACACCTCGGCCAGCGCCCGCAGCTGCGAGTTCGAGCCGAAGAGCAGATCGACACGGCTGGCGGTGTACTTGGCCGCACCGCTGCTGCGATCCTTGCCGACGTAGGTGCCGTCGTCAGCCGACGACGGTTCCCACTTGGTGCTCATATCGAGCAGGTTGACGAAGAAGTCGGTGCTCAGCACACCCGGCTTGTCCGTGAACACACCGTGCTTGGTGCCACCGAAGTTGGTACCGAGCACGCGCAGCCCGCCGACCAGAACCGTCAGCTCCGGACCCGACACACCGAGCAGGTTCGCACGGTCGATCAGGTGGTACTCCGCGGGCAGGTTCAGGCCCTTGCCCGCGTAGTTGCGGAAACCGTCGGCCTTGGGCTCCAGGTAGGCGAACGACTCGACATCGGTCTGATCCTGGGTGGCATCGCCACGACCCGAGGTGAAGGGCACCTCGATGTCGAATCCGGCTGCGGCAGCTGCCTTCTCGACACCGACGTTGCCGCCGAGGACGACCAGGTCGGCAAACGACACCGGGAAGCCGGCCGAGGACTGGATGCCCTCCAGCGCCCGGATCACCTGAGCCAGTTCGTCAGGCTCGTTGACCTCCCAGCCGAGCTGCGGCTGCAGCCGGATCCGGCCGCCGTTGGCGCCGCCGCGCATATCGCTGTTGCGGTAGGACGACGCCGACTTCCATGCGGTCGAGACCAACTGCGCCACACTCAGACCCGAGTCGGCGATGGCCGACTTGAGCGCGGCGACCTGATCCGCCGACAGAGCGGTCCCGGCCGGGACCGGGTCCTGCCAGGTCCAGGTCTGCTGGGGAACGTCCGGGCCGAGGTACCGGACGACCGGACCCATGTCGCGGTGCAGCAGCTTGAACCAGGCCTTGGCGAACTCGTCGGCGAGCTCCTCCGGGTGGTCCAGCCAGCGGCGGGTGATCTCGCCGTAGATCGGATCGAACCGCATCGAGAGATCGGTGGTCAGCATCGACGGGTGGGTCTTGCCGTCGCCCTGGGCCATCGGGACCGAGTTGGCCCAGCCGTCGTTCTTCGGCTTCCACTGGTTGGCGCCGGCGGGGCTCTTGAACAGCTCCCACTCGTTGCCGTAGAGGATCTCCAGGAAGCTGTTGTCCCACTTGGTCGGGGTGTGGGTCCAGGTGACCTCGAGCCCACTGCTGACCGTCTCGTTGCCGAGGCCCGAGTTGGCCCAGCCGAGGCCCTGCATCTCCAGCGGCGCGGCTTCGGGCTCGACCCCGTTCTCGACCGGCGTGGCGCCGTGGGTCTTGCCGAAGGTGTGACCACCGACGATCAGCGCCGCCGTCTCGACATCGTTCATCGCCATCCGGCCGAAGGTCTCGCGGATGTCGACCGCCGCGGCCAACGGGTCCGGAACACCTTCCGGGCCTTCGGGATTGACGTAGATCAGGCCCATCATGGTGGCGCCCAGCGGGTTCTCCAGCTTGCTGCGGTCGCTACCGGCGTAGCGCTCCTGCGAGCCGAGCCATTCGGCCTCGGCGCCCCAGTAGACGTCCTCTTCGGGCTCCCAGTAGTCGGCCCGGCCGAACGCGAAGCCCGCGGTCGCGAAGCCCATGTTCTCCAGCGCCCGGTTGCCTGCGTAGACCAGCAGGTCCGCCCACGACAGTTTCTTGCCGTACTTCTTCTTCACCGGCCACAGCAGTCGGCGCGCCTTGTCCAGGCTGACGTTGTCCGGCCAGCTGTTAAGCGGGGCGAAGCGCTGCATGCCCTTACCGCCGCCGCCGCGGCCGTCCTGCACGCGGTAGGTGCCGGCGGCGTGCCAGGACATCCGGATGAAGAACGGACCGTAGTGGCCGAAGTCGGCGGGCCACCAGTCCTGCGAGTCGGTCATGACCGCGTCGACATCCCGAGCCAGTTCGTCGAAGTCCAGGCTCAGGACCTCGGAGCGGTAGTCGAAGTCCGGGTCCATCGGGTTGATGACCTCGGGATCCTTCTGAAGGATCTTGAGGTTGACGGCGTTCGGCCACCAGTCGCGGTTGCTGCCGCCCTCGACGGGCGGCTTGATGCGCATCGGGCAACCGCTCTCGGCGGGTTCGCTCTGTGCCGCACCGATGGGTGGGGTTTCCTCAGCCACGTTCATTCCTTTCGGGATTGGGTGTTGGTGAATCCGGCCGCGATCACGGTTGTGATCGCGAAATCTGGTGGGTGGAGCAATCGGGGCACAGGCCCCAGTAGATGACCTCGGCTTCGTCGATGGCGAAGCCTTCCAACAGGCCGCTGTCGTCGGCCGCGGTCAGGCAGGGCGCCTCGCCGACGGCACAGTCGACGTCGCCGATCACCCCGCAGTGGCGGCAGACGATGTGGTGGTGGTTGTCGCCGACCCGCGACTCGTAGCGCGCCACCAGACCCGAGGGCTGGATGCGGCGGACAAGGCGTGCCGTGGTCAGAGCGTGCAGGACGTCGTAGACGGCCTGGCGGGAGACATCGGGCAGGCCGGCGCGCACCACACTGAAGATCGTCTCGGTGTCGGCGTGCGGGTTGGCCTGCACGGCCTCTAGAACCGCTACCCGAGGCCGCGTGACACGCAGGTCAGCTGAACGCAGCTGGTCTGCGAAATCCGACATCGAGCTCACAAGGGAGATACTTCCACCCTTTTCTGGAATGAGTCAAGACTAAGTTTCCGGCGTGTCGGGGAGTCCTCGATCACGGTCGAGGCGCGTCGCCGGCCTGGGTCGGCACGACAGGCGTGAGCGGTGGCAACGGTTTCGGGCTGAAGTCGTTGGGTCCGCCCGTCATCCCTTTGCTGGTCGGCTGGACCGGCCCGGTGGTGGTGGTCGGCGCCGGCGCGTCCGAGGGGCTGCCGCACGCCGCCAGCACGGCCACTGCGGCCGCCGCCAGAAGCGCGGCGCAACGCCGTCCCGTCGAACGCCTCATCCGCTGACCCTCCGCACGATCCCACCCTGCACCCGAAGCCGGGCCGCGGGCACGTACCGAAGCTACCCCCCGGCCCGGTGCCCAACAGAAGTTTGCCCGATCTACCGACGGATGTCCTGCTAGGCGAGACGGGACCAGTGCCGAGCGCCTGTCTGAAGGTCGGCTCGGTATGGTGATGCGTCCCCTGTCGTCTGATCAGGAGCAGCTTGGTGCCCCTCAACACGGTCGCGCTCGAACTCGTGCCACCGAATACCGACCGCGGTCCCGAGGAGATTCTGGACGAGGCGCGCAAGGTCGTGCGGTTCTCCGGCGAGACCGGGCTAGCCGGGACGGTCCGGCACGTGATGATCCCGGGCATGATCGCCGAGGACGACGACCGTCCGGTGGAGATGAAGCCCAAGCTCGACGTGTTGGACTACTGGTCCCGCATCGCACCGGAACTTCCCGGCGTCCGCGGACTGTGCACCCAGGTCACCGCGTTCATGGACGAGACCGCCCTGCGCGGCCGGTTGGCCGAGCTGCTCACCGCCGGCATGGAGGGCATTGCCTTTGTTGGGGTTCCGCGCACGATGAGCGACGGCGAGGGCTCCGGCGTCGCCCCCACCGATGCCCTGACGATCTACCGCGACCTGGTGCCCAACCGCGGCGTCATCCTGATCCCCACCCGCGACGGCGAGGCCGGACGATTCGGCTTCAAGTGCGGTCAGGGCGCGACGTACGGGATGACGCAACTGCTGTACTCGGATGCCATCGTGGGGTTCCTGACCGACTTCGCTCGCGAGCACGACCATCGCCCGGAGATCCTGCTCTCGTTCGGTTTCGTCCCCAAGGTCGAAACCCGCGTCGGGCTGATCAACTGGCTGATCCAAGATCCCGGCAACGCGGCGGTCGCCGCCGAGCAGGACTTCGTCACGACGCTGGCCGGCAACGAACCCGAGATCAAGCGCAAGATGCTCGTCGACCTCTACAAACGGATCATCGACGGCGTCGGCGACCTCGGCTTCCCGCTGAGCATTCACTTCGAGGCCACCTACGGCATGTCGAAGGCGGCGTTCGAGACGTTCGCCGAGATGCTGGCCTACTGGTCCCCGTCGGCCTCCTGACAGTTCGGCCGCCGTGCAAACCCTGATCGACTTCGACAACGCGCCGGTGTTCGCGATCCCGGTCCGCGACGGCTACGCCGGCTTCACCGGGCGCGAGGGAATGCTGCTGGAGGGCCCGCAGGGCTGGGGTGAGTTCAGTCCCCCCGGCGCTGCCGCGGACCTGCACACCGTCCGTTTCCTGACCGCGGCGGTCGAAGCCGGAACAGTCGGCTGGCCGGACCCGGTACGCGGGCGGGTGCCGGCCGCGGTGGCCGTGCCCGCCGTCGCTGCCGATCGCGCCGCAGTCATCGCCGCACAGGCCGGCTGCGCCGCGGCCGACGTACGGGTGGCCTGCCATCCGGACTCCTTGTCCGAGGACATCGCTCGGCTCGAAGCGGTGCGCGGCGCACTCGGACCGGCGGCCGCCATCCGCTGCGATGCCGGGGGAGCGTGGGACGTCGATACCGCCGTCGCGTCCATCGCCGCCCTCGACGCCGCCGCGGGCGGGCTCGAGTTCGTCGAGCAGCCGTGCGCGACGCTTCCGGAGTTGGCCGCCGTCCGCAGGCGCGTCGACGTCCGTATCGCCGCCGACGAGTCGATCCGCGATGCGCTCGATCCGTTCGGTCTCGACCTCGCCGACGCCGCCGACATCGCCGTGCTCACGGTGGGTCCGCTCGGGGGTGTGCGCCGCACACTGCGGCTGGCCGAGGCCTACGGCATGCCGTGCGTGGTGTCCTCACCGCCGGACTGCAGCATCGGCCTCGCCGGCGGTCTCGCGGTGGCCGGCGTGCTGCCCGAACTTCCCTTCGCCTGCGGCCTGGCCACCGTCATGGTGCTGCAGGGTGACCTGGTCTCGCCGGGCCGTTCGTTGATCCCGGTGGACGGCCATCTGCCCGTCGCGCCGATGCCGGCGGCGCCCGACCGCGATCTTCTGCAGCGGTTCGCGGTGACCGACGCCGAACGGGTCGCGCAGTGGCGCGAGCGATTGCGGACCGTCCAGCACCTGCTCTAGCGCCGCGGCCGCCAGGCCGCGATGGCGACACCGACTCCGATCAACGCGATCAGCGGTCCCAGCACCGACCACGTGGTCGTATTGCTCATCGGACTGCCCTGCACGGCCCCGAAACCCTGCAATGTGAACAGCAGGCCGAACAGCGCCACCAGGACACCGAGACCACCGACGACGTTGCGCATGTCAGTTCTTCCCTCCGTTGGGGATGGCGGCCGAGACGGCCCGCATCAACACTCGTTTGACTTTCACCGCACCGGTTTCCGCACTCGCCCGCTGCGGCGGTTCCAGTTGCAGCACATCGCCTTCGGCGATCGCGCCCGGTTTCACCACGTCGCCGTACGCGCCGAGGCACCGTCTCGAGTGGGCAGCGATGGCCCGGGTGATGTCGCGATCCTGCTTAAGCTCGGGCTGCTCGTGGGAGGGCATGACGCAACGGATGGTGGGGATCAGCGGCGCCAGGTCGGCGTGCGGGCCGTGCAGCACACCCCCGCACCAGTCCCACTCCGGATGCGCCGAGTCCGAGGCGGCATCGACCAGGATCGTCGGCCGGAACCGCCGCACGTCGAACTCGGAATCGGGGGCCAGCGCCGCCATCGCGGCCAGGCTCTGCGTGGTCAGGATGTGCACCGGGTAGGCGTCGACGTAGCTGCCGACCGGGGTGGCATACCGGGTGATCTCGGCTAGCTTGCGCACCGGGAACATCGACAGGTCCGGCAACGGCTCGTCGTCGGCGAGACCGAAGATCGTCCGCAGGTCACTCTTGGTGGCCATCGGGGTTCGGTATTGCTGACGCTCGGATATCGGTGGCAGCGAACGTAATTCGACGTCGTGGTCGACATATTCCGACAATGCCCGGTGAACACCGGGGTCCGAGCTGGAGAACTCCCGGCCGTCGGGCAGTCCGATGAGGACCTCGGGCGCATGCCCCGGCCCTGCCTCGGCGGTCGGGGGCTGGGCGTATCTGGCCGTGCACCACAACAAACCCGGCAGCTTCTTGGCGCTGGTGGTGGTGTCGTGTTCGACGTCACGCACCGCCCAGGTGCGATCGGCGTGCAGACCGAGCGTTCCGATCTGGGCTGTGGCGATCCGCTCGCCGGCCATCGACTTGACCGGGTATCGCCAGAGGGACACGATGCGACCGGCCTCGACCATGGGTGCCAGCTTATGCCTGCCGCCCGCCCGCCGGTGAACGTGTCAACGCCCTGCCGTTGGCGCTGTACTCACCTGCTGCCAGGATGGTGCTGCACATTTGCGGTAGGGAAGGCGCCAGGGCAACACCATGTACGACCAGAGCAGCGGCTGGGACTCCAACGAATCCCACGACGTCGGATTCCGCATCGATCCGGTGCTGGCCCGCAGTTGGCTGCTGGTCAACGGCGCTCACGCCGACAAGTTCGCGGCGGCGGTACGGTCGCGGGCCGACATCGTCGTGCTCGACATCGAGGACGCCGTCGCGCCCAAGGACAAGATCTCGGCGCGGGACAACGTGGTCCGCTGGCTGGCGGCCGGCAACAGCGACTGGGTGCGCATCAACGGCTTCGGCACGCCGTGGTGGGCCGACGACCTCGAGGCATTGGCCGCGTCGTCGATCGGTGGGGTGATGCTGGCGATGGTCGAGTCCGTCGACCATGTCACCGAGACCGCCAAGCGGTTGCCCAACATCCCGATCGTCGCCCTGGTCGAAACCGCGCGCGGACTGGAACGGATCACCGAGATCGCTTCGGCGAAGGGAACCTTCCGGCTGGCGTTCGGCATCGGCGACTTCCGCCGCGACACCGGCTTCGGCGACAATCCGGCCACGCTGGCCTACGCACGGTCGCGATTCACCATCGCCGCCAAGGCCGCGCACCTGCCCGGCCCGATCGACGGCCCGACGGTGGGCTCGAGTGCATTGAAGCTCAGCGAGGCCACCGCGGTCTCCGCCGAGTTCGGCATGACCGGCAAGATCTGCCTGACGCCGGATCAGTGCCCGGCGGTCAACGAGGGCCTCGCACCGTCGCAGGAAGAGATCACCTGGGCCAAGGAGTTCTTCGCTGAATTCGAGCGCGACGGCGGCGAGATCCGCAACGGCTCGGATCTGCCCCGGATCGCCCGCGCCAACAAGATTCTCGACCTGGCCCGCGCCTACGGCATCGAGGTCTCGGAGTTCGACGACCAGGAAGTCCATGTCAGCGCCCCGTCGGACACCTACCACTACTAGGCTTCACCTCCTGCGGCCCCGCGTAGCTTTTTTCAGGAGCAGTGCCATGACCTCACGCCTGTTCAGCCTTGCCGGACGGCTGATGAGCCGCCCGTGGATGCGGCCGGTCACGCGCACGTTCAGCGATCTGCACGCGACCGTGTACCGGGCGACCGGTGGCGCGGCGCAGAACCCGAACTATCCGACCATGCTGCTGACCGTCACCGGCCGTAAGAGCGGCAAGCGGCGGACGGTGCCGCTGATCTACCTCGAGGACGGCGATCGGCTGGTGATCGCCGCGGCCTATGCGGGCAGCGATTCCGATCCGACGTGGTGGTTGAATCTGCAGGCGAACCCGGAAGCTGTTGCGCGGCTGCGGGATCGGGAGATCCCGGTGCGTGCCGAGCTGGCACCCGCCGAACAGCGCGGCGCGCTGTGGCAGCGGCTGGTGGCGATGTATCCGTACTTCACCGAGTACCAGCAGCGCACCGGCCGGGAGATTCCCGTGGTGATCCTGACACCCACCGGATAACTCAGGGTTTGACGGCCTGCAGCGTGTAGCTCAGCGGCAACCGATCGCCGTGTTCGGTCAGCCGCCATTCACCGTCGTCGTCCTGGCGCATCCGCCCGGGCAGCGCATCCCAGGGCACCGAGTCGTGTTCGACGAGCATGGTCAGGCGCAGGCCGGCGTCGAGTATCGCGGTGACGATCTCACCCATGCCGTGGTTCCATTCCCGCGATTCGGTGTGGGCGAAAACGGAATCGGTCTCCACATAGGTGTCCGAGGCGTCGAACCGTAACGGCTCCTCGTGTTCGAAGTACGGATATGCCAGCGCGATGACGTCGGTGCGTACCTCGTCGACAGACCACAGCACCGGGTGACCCTCGCGCAGGAACAGCCGCCCGCCCGGCCGCAGCAACCGGGCCACCGATTCGGCCCAGCGCCCGACGTCGGGCAACCACACCAGAGCCCCGATTCCGGTGTATACGAGATCGAAAGCATTGTTGCCCAACGCTTCCGGCGCTGCGTAGACGTCGGATTCGACGTAGTCGACGCTCACCCCCGCAGCCGAGGCGACGCCGCGGGCGATCTCCAGCGCGGCGGGGGAGAAGTCCAGGCCGGTCATCCGCGCCCCGAGACGGGCCAGCGAGATCGTGTCCGTGCCGATGTGGCACTGCAGGTGTACCGCGCGCAACCCCGACACTGCCCCCAGCCGGGGGACGTCGAAGCGGACGACGTCGGAGAGCCGGTTCGGATCGGCGATGAGTCGTTGAACGGCATAGTCCGGCGATGCCGCATGCGCCGGGGCGCGCTCGTCCCACATCGCGCGGTTGACCTCACGGTGCTCGGTGTACACACCACCACTGTGGCAGCACGCCGCCGATTCAGCCCACGTTCACCCGCCCGGCATCAACCGAACATTGAAACACGAAATGGATTTCCGTATTCTTGTGTCTACGGTCACGATCTGAAGGAGATGATGATGTCCCACCCGATTCGCCGCCGGGCGGCCCTGGTTCTCACGCCGGTGATCGCCGCGTCGATGGTCTTGGCACCCGTGGCGGCCGCAGAGCCGGCCCCGCCTGCACCGCCACCCGGGTCAGGACCCGCCGACCTGATCATCGGGGAGATCGAGGCGCTGGGCTACAACGTGGCGATCAACTGGGTCAACGGGCAGGACTCGACCCCGCAACTGGCACGCTGCCGCGTCGTGGCGTTCCACAACCCGGACAGATCCGGCGGACCCGCCCAAGCCGGGACGACCGTGTACGTCGACGTCCTGTGCCCTGACGAGTCCGAGGACTGAGCCGACTCCTACAGGTCCACCGGCATCGGGGTGACGTTCCAGATGTCGTCGCAGTACTGCGCGATCGCCCGGTCCGACGAGAACTTCCCGCTGCGGGCCGCGTTGAGGATCGACATCCGTGACCAGGTGTCGCGGTCCTGCCAGGCCGCACTGACCTTGGCCTGGCAGTCCACATACGAGCGGTAGTCGGCCAGCACCAGGAACGGGTCGTGGTGAATCAGGTTCTCCACCACGGGTCGAAGGACCTCGGTGTCCCCGTGTGTGAACGCCCCCTGCAGGGTCAACTCCAGCACCTCGGCGAGTTCAGGATCGTTCTCGATGTAGCTCGCGGGCCGGTAGCCCTCGGCCTTGATCCGCTCCACCTCGTCGACGGTGAGGCCGAACAGGAAGAAGTTCTCGGCGCCGGCTTCCTCACGGATCTCGACGTTGGCGCCGTCGAGGGTCCCGATGGTCAACGCGCCGTTCATCATGAACTTCATGTTGCCGGTGCCGGAGGCTTCCTTGCCGGCGGTGGAGATCTGCTCGGAAAGGTTGGCAGCCGGATAGATCAGGTGGGCGTTCTGCACGTTGAAGTTCGGCAGGAACACCACCTTCATGAAGCGGTTCACATCGGGGTCGTTGTTCACCGTCGCCCCGACCGCGGTGATCATCCTGATGATGCGCTTGGCCATGAAGTACCCGGGCGCGGCCTTGCCGCCGAAGATGAAGGCCCGGGGGGCGATCGCGAAACTCGGATTCTGCTTGAGGCGGTTGTAGAGCGTGATGATGTGCAGGACGCTGAGATGCTGGCGCTTGTACTCGTGGATCCGCTTGACCTGGATGTCGAACATCCACGTCGGGTCCAACTCGATACCGGTGGTCGAGTGGACGAACTCGCCGAGGCGGCTCTTGTTGGCGCGCTTGACATCTCGCCAACGCTGCCGGAACTCGGGATCATCGACGAAATTCTCGAGTGCGCGCAGCTGGCCGAGTTCGGTCAGCCAGCCCTCGCCGATCGTCTCATCGAGCAGGTTGCGCAGACCCGGGTTGGACAGTGCCATGAAGCGGCGCGGCGTCACGCCATTGGTGACGTTGCCGAACCGCTCCGGCCACATCTCGTAGAAGTCCTGGAGCACACTGGCTTTGAGCAATTCCGAGTGCAGCGCCGCCACCCCGTTGATGGCATGACTGCCCACCGTGGCCAGGTGCGCCATCCGCACGCTCTTGCCGCCCTCCTCGCCGATCAGCGACATCCGGCGGATGCGGTCCTCGTCGCCGGGAAAACGTGCGCGCACCTCGTCGAGAAAGCGGTTGTTGATCTCGTAGATGATCTCCAGGTGCCGCGGCAGCGACTCCCCGAAGATCGCCAGCGGCCACGTTTCGAGCGCCTCGGGCAGCAGCGTGTGGTTGGTATAGCCGAACGTCTCCAGCGTGATACCCCACGCCTCGTCCCACGTCAGATGGTGCTCGTCGATGAGCAGACGCATCAACTCGGCCACCGCGATCGACGGATGGGTGTCGTTGAGCTGAATGGCCCACTTCTCGGGCAGCGCGTCCAGTGGCAGGCTCGCCCGCTCGGTGTGGATACGCAGGATGTCCTGCAGCGAGCACGACACGAAGAAGTACTGCTGCTGAAGCCGCAGACGCTTACCCGCGTCGGGTTCGTCGTTGGGGTAGAGAACCTTCGAGACCTTCTCGGCGACGACTTCGTCCTCGACGGCCTTGTAGAAGTCGCCGGTGTTGAAGGCCTCCAGCGCGAAGGACTCCACCGACCGGGCACTCCAGAGAGTCAACGTGTTGCACGTATTCACCCCGTAGCCCTGGATCGGGGTGTCATAGGAGACGCCCTTGATGACCTGTTGGGGAATCCAGCGCACGCGGTGATGGCCGGCCAGGTCCTCGTACTGCTCGGTGTAGCCACCCCAGTTGACGATGTAGCTGGCGTCCGGCTTGTCGATCTCCCAGGGGTTACCGCCCACCAACCAGTTGTCGGTCTTCTCGACCTGCCAACCGTTCTGGATCTCCTGGTCGAAGATGCCGAACTCGTAGCGGATGCCGTACCCGATCGAGGGGCGCTCCAGGGTGGCCAGCGAGTCCAGGTAACAGGCGGCCAGCCGGCCAAGGCCACCGTTGCCCAGCCCGGGCTCCTCTTCACAGGCGATGATCTCGTCGAGCTCCTGACCGAGCGCGGCCAGCGCCTCCCGGGCCTGCTTCTCGATGCCGAGGTTGAGCAGGTTGTTGCCCAGTTGGGGGCCCATCAGAAACTCGGCAGACAGGTAGCACGTCACCTTGTTGGACAGGTCGAGCCAGTCCTGGGTGGTCGCCATCCAGCGCTGCTGCATGCGGTCGCGCACCGCTAGGGCCAGCGCTCGGTAGTAGTGCTCGGGTGTCAGCGCCGCGGCGGGCCGGGCGATCGAGTACATGAGGTGGTCGCTGATCGCGCGGCGCAGCGCGTCCGCGGACAGGCCGGTGCGGCTGTGCTCATGCGGCGGCGGGGCGGACCCGGTGGCGTCGAAATCGCCCACGTTGCCGGCCGTGGTGTTGACGACGTCGGTCATTGCCTGCTCCCTGCTTCTAGACAGCTGCTGTTGAGGACCGCAAGTCTGACATCGCCACGTTTCAGCGCGGCGAGGTCCGCGAGTCGCTTCCGTGAACTATGGCCCATCAGCGGGCGTGCTGCAGGCCGAGCAAATCTGACGAGTCCCGCTTCTTGCCTCTGCCCGCAGCTCGGGGCTATACAGTTTTTCAAGGTTGTTCACTGCCGTGCAGCCCACCGCGTCAAGATCGGAGAACTTCAGTGACGTCGACTGTCGAAGCGGGGGATCAGGTCCTGACCGTCGCGCGGGGGATGCGCGATCTGGTGGCCGCCCGGGCCGCCGAGTCCGAGCAGTTGCGCACCATGTCGCCGGCGATCGTCGAGGAGATGTGGGGCAGCGGCCTGATGTCGTCGTTCAACCCCGTCGAAGCCGGCGGGGTCGAACCCACCTTCGCCGAGATGATCGAGACATGGATCGAGATGGCGTGGCAGGACGGATCCTTCGGCTGGATCGGCATCGCCAACCTGCCCTCGGCATTCGCGGTCGCCGCGTACCTGCCGGACGACGGGTTCGCCGAGGTGTTCACCGCCAACGACAACAAGGTGACGATGGGCGGGCAGTTCTTTCCCAACGGCCAGGGCGCCGCGGTCGACGGTGGCTACCGGGTGACGGGGTCGTGGAGTTTCGGCTCCGGCACCGGCCACTCGGAATACGTGTGCGCGGGCTTCTTCCCGCTCGACGACGGCCAGCCGCGGATGGCCGAGGACGGCCTCCCGGACATGCAGGTGGCCGTGATCCCGCGCGAGGAGATCGTGTTCAAGGACGGCTGGCATGTCCAGGGCCTGCGGGGAACCGGCTCGTATGACTACAGCGTCGAGGACGTCTTCGTGCCCACCAGCCGGACCTTCCCGCTGTTCTCCCGTATCCCGAACCGGGGGAGTTCCCCGGCCACCCGGATGGGCCTGATGCCGGTGACCGCCGCGGGCCACGCGTCGTGGGCGCTGGGTGTGGCCAAGAGCATGCTCGACGATGTCCAGGCCCTGGCGGCCACCAAGTATCGGATGAGCGATATGGCCTCGCTGGCGAGCCGTCCGACCTTCCAGAAGGACCTCGCACACAACGTCTCGGCGTGGCGGGCGGCCCGGCTGCTGATCCTGGACGCGTTCAGCGCCGCCGAAGCCGCCGTCGGCGCCGGCGAGGACCTCACCCCGATGCTGCGGGCCGACATGCGCGCCGCTGCCGTGTACGCCACCGACGTGGCACGCAACTGTGCCGAGTGGGCCCACCTGGCGGCAGGCACCACGGCGATCCGGGAGGGCAGCCGGCTGGAGCGGGGTTTCCGCGACATCTACACCGGCACCCAGCACGCGTTCATCAGTGAGAAGGTCGCCATGGACGCTGCCCAGATCTGGCTCGGCATCATCGAGGATCAGCCGGGTCTGTAAACCGCGGCACGCTCAGTGATACCGGCGCCTCGAGCGCCTGTCGCCGCTAGAGTCAGGAAGCTATGACGACCTGGTCGGCCCCGGCGACACTCGATGCCCGGTCCTGCAGCCGCCGCCAGGCCAGACGCCTCAGTCGGCAGTTCGCCGAAGTGGGTGTCGACATCACTCCCGAGCGCCTGCGGCATATCGCGATGGGCCGGCCGAGCAGCGAAGCAGAGTTGATCGACGTCAACTTCGCGCTCACCGCCAGCCAGCTGCTCGAGGAGAAGCGCCAGGCCAAACGTGGTCGCAGACAACGCCACCGGTGGACACGGTCGCTGATCGTGATCGGTGCGGTCGTCGTCGCACTCAACCTGCTGCTGTGCCTGGGACTGGTGATGTTCGTCCTGACCCAGCACACGTCACCGTACTGAGGGGCGCTACCCCTTAGCCGGTCACGTACGAGTCGGCGACGTCGAGCGCCTTGTCCAGGATCGCCAGACCCTCGGCAACCTCGGCGTCGGTGATGTTGCACGCCGGGACCGCGTGGATCCGGTTGAAGTTGGCGAAGGGCAGCAGGCCCCCGGACTTGCACGCGGCGATGACGGCGTTCATCGCCTCACTCGATCCGCCGTAGGGTGCCAGCGGTTCCCGGGTGGCCTGGTTGGCGACGAGTTCGATCGCCCAGAACACACCGAGCCCGCGCACCTCGCCCACCGAGGGATGCCGGGAGGCCAGCTCGTACAGGCCCGGGCCGAGCACCTTCTCGCCGAGCCGGGCTGCGTTGGCCACCATGCCCTCGTCTTCCATCGCGTTGATGGTCGCGACCGCTGCCGCACAGGCCAGCGGGTGTCCTGAGTAGGTGAGCCCGCCCGGGTAGGCGCGGTCGGCGAAGGTGGCATAGATGGCGTCATTGATGGCCACGCCACCGAGCGGCACATAGCCGGAGGTGACGCCCTTGGCGAACGTCATGAGGTCGGGCACGACGTCGAAATGGTCGATGGCGAACCACTTTCCGGTCCGACCGAAGCCTGCCATCACCTCATCGGCGATGAACACAATTCCGTGCCGGTCACAGATCTCCCGCACGCCGGCCATGTATCCGGGCGGGGGCACCATGATGCCCGCGGTGCCGGGCACCGACTCCAGGATGATCGCGGCGATGGTGGTCGGGCCCTCGTGGGCGATGAGACGCTCGAGGTACTCCAGCGCGCGCTGCGATTCCTGCTGCTCGTTGTCGGCGTAGAACGACGAGCGGTACAGGAACGGGCCGTTGAAGTGCACGACGCCGGCGCTGGCGTAGTCGTTGGGGTAGCGCCGCGGGTCACCGGTGAGGTTGATCGCGGTGTCGGTACCGCCGTGGTACGAGCGGTAGCGGGAGAGCACCTTGCGCCGGCCGGTGTGCAGCCGGGCCATGCGCACCGCGTGCTCGACGGCGTCGGCGCCGCCGTTGGTGAAGAACACCCGGTTCAGGTCACCGGGGGTGCGCTCGGCGATGAGGCGGGCGGCCTCCGAGCGCGCGGCATTGGCGTGCTGCGGGGCGATGGTGCACAGCTTGGCTGCCTGCTCGGCGATCGCCGCGACGACCTTCGGGTGCTGGTGGCCGATGTTGGTGAACACCAGCTGGCCGGAGAAGTCGAGCAGCTTGGTGCCCTCACCGTCCCAGATGTAGGAGCCCTCCGAGGCGACGACCGTCATCGGCTTGATCTGCGCCTGGGCCGACCAGGAGTGGAAGACGTGCTGGCGGTCCAGCTCGTAGGCACGGGCGGCCTCGGCACGGGCGGTCTCGAGGTCCTGGCCGCTGGGCAGCAGGTGGGAAGCGGTTGCAGTCATGTGAGTGAGTGCCTCTTTCGAGCTCAGTTGTTCTGGGGGAAGCCGAGATTGATGCCACCGTGGCTGGGGTCGAGCCACCGGGTGGTGACGACCTTGCCGCGGGTGAAGAAGTGCACTCCCTCGGATCCGTGGGCGTGGGTGTCACCGAACAACGACGACTTCCACCCACCGAAACTGTAGTAGGCCGTCGGCACCGGGATCGGCACGTTGATGCCGACCATGCCGACCTCGACCTCGTTCTGGAAGCGCCGCGCGGCGCCGCCGTCGTTGGTGAAGATCGCGGTGCCGTTGCCGTAGGGGTTGGAGTTGATCAACTCCAGCGCCTCGTCGTAGGTGTCCACCCGGACCACCGACAGCACGGGTCCGAAGATCTCGTCGGTGTAGACGCTCATCTCGGGGGTGACGTGGTCGATCAGCGTCGGGCCGAGCCAGAAGCCGTCCTGGTCACCGTTGGCGGACACTCCGCGGCCGTCGACGACGATCGTGGCGCCGTCGGCCTCGCCGGCGTCGATGTAGGAGGCCACCTTGTCCCGGTGCACCTTGGTGACCAGCGGGCCCATGTCGGAATCCTGGGTGCCGTCGCCGATCTTGAGCGTCTTGGTGCGCTCGGCGATCTTGGCGACCAGCTCGTCGGCGATCGGACCGACGGCCACGGCGGCCGAGATGGCCATGCAGCGCTCGCCTGCCGAACCGAACCCGGCGTTGACCATGGCATCGGCGGCCAGATCCAGGTCGGCGTCGGGCAGGATCAGGGCGTGGTTCTTCGCTCCGCCGAGGGCCTGCACCCGCTTGCCGTGCAAGGTTCCGGTCGAGTAGACGTACTGCGCGATCGGGGTGGATCCGACGAACGACACTGCCTTGATCGCCGGGTTGGTCAGCAGTTCGTCGACGGCGACCTTGTCGCCCTGCAGCACGTTGAACACACCGGCGGGCAGGCCGGCCTCGGCCCACAGGTTGGCGATCCACAGCGACGCCGACGGGTCCTTCTCGGACGGCTTGAGCACCACGGTGTTACCGGCGGCGATCGCGATGGGGAAGAACCACATCGGCACCATGGCCGGGAAGTTGAACGGAGAGATGACGGCCACCGGCCCCAGCGGCTGGCGGATCGAGGCCACGTCGACGTTGGTCGAGGCGTTCTCTGTCATGCCGCCCTTGAGCAGATGTGCGATACCGCAGGCGAATTCGACGACTTCCTGGCCGCGGCTGACCTCTCCGAGTGCGTCGGAGAGCACCTTGCCGTGCTCGGCGGTGATGAGCTCGGCCAACTCCTGCTTGCGGGCGTTGAGCAGTTCGCGGAACGCGAACAGGATCGTGGTGCGCTTGGCGATCGAGGTATCCCGCCAGCCCGGGAAGGCGGCGCGCGCGGCCTCGATGACGGCGCGTGCGTCGGCGACGTCGGCCAGGGCGACCTGGCCGGTCACCTGGCCGGTGGCCGGGTTGGTGACGGGTGCGGTGCGGTCGCTGCTGCCGGCGAAGGACTTGCCGTCGGCCCAGTGGGCGATGGTGCGGACGCGGGTGTTGGGCGCTGCGAGGGTCATGCATTGATTCTCAACGGCCCAGTCCCACCTCACCGCCGACAGTATGTATGCATCTGCCGCTGAACTCTTACACTGTGTAAGTGCAACCGACGCTCCAGGAAGTTCTCGACCTCCCGGCGCTGCGCGCCGGCGAGCCGGAGGTGGTCTGCGCCGGCCCGTTGGACGTCCCTGTGCGCTGGGTGCACGTCAGTGACCTCGCCGACTTGTCCGGTCTGCTGACCGGGGGCGAGTTGGTGCTGACGACGGGCCAGGCGCTGGCCGACCCGCAGGTGCGCGACGGCTATCTGCCCGGGTTGGCCGCCGCCGGTGCGGTGGGTGTGGTGATCGAACTCGGGCTGCACGTCCAGGAGGTTCCGGAGTCGGTCGTGCGGTCGGGCGCCGAGCTGGCGTTTCCGGTCATCGTGCTGCACCGCCCGGTGCGCTTCGTCGACGTCACCGAGGATGTCCACCGACGGATCGTCGCCGACCAGTACGCCGAGGTGGCGTATGCCCAGCGGGTGCACGAGGCCTTCACCGCGCTGAGCATGCGCAGGGCCTCGATCGACCAGATCATCGCCGCCACCGCGGACATGCTCGAGACGCCGGTCGTCTTGGAGGACCTCAACCGCCAGGTGCTCGCCTTCGCCGCCCGCGGGGTCCCGACTTCGCAACTGTTGTCGGACTGGGAACGCCGGTCCCGGCTTGCCGGCCCGCATTCGTGGACCGCGCGACCGGTCGGGCCGTACCGCGAGGTGTGGGGCCGGCTGATCGCGCCGGCTGTCGTCGACCCCGATTCCCGGACGGTGACCACGCTGGAGCGGGCGGCCCAGGCGCTGGCCCTGCACCGCATGGTCGAGCAGAACCGGACGTCACTGGAGTTGCGGGCACAGAGCGGCCTGGTGGACGACCTTCGCCGGGGGCGCATCGTCGACGAGGCGGAGGCAACCGCACGGGCCCACGCCTTGGGGCTGCGTCCTGCGCTGACCTACGTGCCGATGGCGGCGCGCCTTCGAGAAACTGCCGCCGCCGATCAGGTGGTGGTTCAGCAGCGCCGGGTGCGCACGCTGGACGCGATCATGCACGCGGTGCGCGCGGCCGGTCATACCGGGCTGGCCGCCACCCGCGACGACGGCCAGATCGACCTGGTCCTGGCGCCGCAGCGGGCCAGCTACCAGCCCGGTTCGCTGGAGGCGGCACTGACGCTGGTGTGCGCGGAGATCCGCCGCGCGGTGCTGCGACTCGACGGTGTGAGCGACTGCGTGATCGGCGCCGGACCCGAATCGAGCCGCCTCATCGACGCCGTCGGCGGATTGCGCGAAGCCGGTCACGTGGCCGAAGTCGCCATGTCGATGCCGTTGCACGACAAGCCTTTCCATCGTTCCGCCGACGTCCGGCTGCGCGGCCTGATCTCGCTGATCCGCTCGGATCCCCGGGTGCAGGCCTTCGCGGAGACGGAGTTGGCCGGCCTGCTGGCGCACCGGGCCACCCACGGCGACGACACCTTCGACCTGCTGCGCGCCTTCCTCGATGCCGGCGGCAACAAGGCCGAGCTGGCGCGCACATTGCACATGTCGCGGCCCACGCTGTACTCGCGACTCGACGCACTCGAGCGGATCGTCGGCCTCGATCTCAACGACGCCGAGTCGCGGGCGTCGCTGCATGTCGCGATGCTCGTCCTGGGCTCGGCAGGGGAGTAGTCGCGGTCACTCCTGCTCCACTTGCCGGCGCTCGTCCTTGAGCCGTTCCTTGCTGCGCAGCAACCGCAGCAGGGTCACCAGGACCAACCCGCCGACGATGTTGCCGACCACCGTATAGCCGAACCAGCCCAGCCAGTCGGCGTAGCCGAACGGAGCGTCACCGGTGATCAGCGCGCCGAAGATGAGCAGCGAGTCCAGTATCGAGTGGAACAGCGTGAGACCGGCGAGCAGGAACGCCCCGGCCACCGCGGCCGCGATCTTGCCGGGTACCGAATCGGTTCCGTGCTGCATCCGCGTCATCAGCGTGATGACCATGCCGCCGAGCACCGCCAGCGCCGCGGTCTGCACCGACAGCGGCGCCGTGGCGAAGTGCTCGGCCGACTCGATGGTCTGCTCGGCCAGGTTCGGCAGCGCCGCCATGATCAGCGCCATGATCACCCAGCCGCCGAGCAGGTTCGCGGCCAGCGTGCCGCACCACAGCTTGAGCAGCTGGCCAAAGCTGGCCCGCTTGGCCGCCACCGTCGTCACCGGGACTAAGAACCCCTCGGTGAACAGCTCGCTGCGCCCGAGCAGCAGCGCGAGGAACCCGATCGAGAACGCCAGGCCCGCCAACAGCTGATTGTGGGTCTGCGCGAGTACCGACAGATACGCCAGGACTCCCATCGCCACCTCGGTGCCACCGAAGAACCCCGTCACCAGCACCTCCCGCCAGGTGCGGTGCAGACGCTGGCTGCCCTCCTCCACCATCCGGCCGAAGGCTTCTTCGAGTTCGTCCTCGATCGGACTGTCTGACTCGCCGAGTTGGCGCTGGCTCGTTGTGCTCACGGCGTCGGGTACCCACAAGTGGTACCGCAATACACTCGACAGCCGTGGGCATACTCGTCGGGTTCGCGCCGTGGATCGTGTACTGGGTCCTGGTCGGCAATGTTCCGTTCGACACCGCGGTGCTGGTCGCCCTGGGCACCGCGATCGCCGGGCTCGTGCTCGGACGGGTGAAGAAGGCGCCGGGGCTCACGTTCGAAATCGGCGCTGTCGCAACCTTCTCGGTGCTGGCGATCCTGACCTTCACGGTCAGTCAGTCGTTCATGGAGCGGTGGATTCAGCCGCTGAGCAACGTCGGCATCTTCCTGGTGGCACTCGTCGGCGTCCTCGTCGGCAAGCCGTTCGTCCGCGAGTTCGCCGCGGCCGGCCGGCCCGACGATGTGGTCAACAGCGAACTGTTCGGACGCATCACCACCACGTTGACCTGGATCTGGGTCGCCGCCTTCGGCGCGATGACGGTGTCGTCGGCCATCCCTCCCATCGTGCAGGGCGACGCGACCATCCTCGACACCAGGACGCCGCTGTCCTTCCTCTGCTACTGGGTCATCCCGTTCGCGCTGCTGGGCCTGGCCGCACTGGCCTCACGGCTGCTTCCCGACAGGATGACCGTGCCGGACAACGTGATTCGCGAGACGTCGTTCGTGGCCTACAGTGAGGCCGCCATCGACGAGCTGTACTACCTCGCGCAAGAGCATGCCAATCGCGAGGTGGGCGCGGGTAAAGAGGCCTACGACGTCAAGGTCGGCGGCATGGGTATGGCACTCACCGGCGACGACACCCGAAAGTCGTGGCCGTCGACCTATCGGGTTCGCGACCGCGCCCGCTAGGGCTCCGTCTCCGCGAGGGCCTTAACCCCGGCCACCACGACCGTCATCGACTGCCGGAACTGTTCCATCCTCGTATCCACGATCTCGGCGGCGCGCTGCGGCTCCCGCTCGATCATCATGGTGACGCCGGACTTTCCCGTGCCCAGGCGCGACGAGTAGCGCAGTCGCGTCCCGTTGGTTGCTGGCGACAAGTCGAACCGCCAGATCGCAGCCGGTCCCTCGGGGTCGCCGACCGTCCATTCGAAGGTTCGCGGCGGCTCGAAGACGGTGATGTGCGAGCGGGTGGTCCACACCCCCACGGCCTCGTGGCGGTTGGTGCCCAGGAACTGGGCGCCGAGGCAGGGCGCATCGAAGCTGTCGGCCCAG
Source organism: Mycobacterium sp. NBC_00419 (assembly GCF_036023875.1). Lineage (NCBI taxonomy): Bacteria > Bacillati > Actinomycetota > Actinomycetes > Mycobacteriales > Mycobacteriaceae > Mycobacterium > Mycobacterium sp. NBC_00419. The sequence continues at coordinate 43,832 of NZ_CP107931.1, read as the reverse complement.
CGAACACTCTGGAGTTCGGTGCTCAGCGGGGGCATCAGGGTGATGTCGCTCACCAGCTCCCAGACCCTTTCGATCGGCGCTGCGATCTCGGTAGACACCTCGACTACGGGCTGCGCCATGGCGCACAGCATAGGCACCCACCAGACCCGGTGGGCCGGAGTTCTCAAACACGCTGAGCGCCAACGGCGCAGTCGGCACACCGTCCGAAATCGCAACTGTTTGGCCAATATTGGACAGCGCTGAGGACACCGTTGCGTCACGGTTCGGACAAAACGCCTGCTCAGCGAAAAATCCGGGTAGCCGCCGCCAGGATGTTTGCTGTAGAAGTGACAGAAGTGAAGTGTGTGAACACCGAGGGAATTTGCTCCTGAGGCGTTCGCAGCACGGGGGATATGAAGTTCGGCCTGCGGTCGCATCACCAGATCATCGGCAGGCCCGTAGGAGATGGAGTCAGAAGATGAAGCGCCTGTGTGCCAGCCTGTATGCCATTGCGATCAGCCTGGCCGTGTTGCTGGCGATCCCGGGCTTGGTGTCGGCAACGGCCGGCGCCGCGCCGGTGAGCCGCGATCAGTACGTCAAAATCGTCATCGACCGCGGACTGGCCCAGCGCGGGGTTCCGTACTCGTGGGCCGGTGGCGACATCACCGGTCCCACCCTCGGGAAGGGGGCGGGCGCCACGACGGTCGGTTTCGATTCCTCGGGCCTGATCCAGTACGTCTACGCCGGCGTCGGCGCGAAGCTGCCGCGTTCCTCGGGTGACATGTACAACGTGGGCCAGCGCGTCACGGCCGACCAGGCGCTTCCTGGCGACCTGATCTTCTACGGACCCGACGGCACTCAGAGCGTGTCGATGTTCCTCGGTAACGGTCAGATGCTGGAGGTCACCGACACCGCGGTGGCGGTCTCACCCGTGCGCACCAAGGACATGGCGCCGTACCTGGTCCGCGTCATCGCCTAACTCCGCGGCCTAACCCCGCTGCCTAACCCCGCGCAGCAACCAGATCTGTTGCACCCCAAGGCTATCCGCCCCCGCGCGGCCGATCATCCCCGCCTGCTACGCGCAGTCGGTGCAGATCAGTTGCGAGGAATCGGCCAGCCGGCTGCGGTGGTGCACCAGGAAGCAGCTCGTGCAGGTGAACTCGTCGGCCTGCTTCGGGATGACCCGAACAGTCAACTCCTCATCGGAGAGGTCAGCCCCGGGCAACTCGAACGAGTCGACGGCGTCGGCTTCGTCCACATCGATAACCGCCGTCGCCGCATCGTTGCGCCGACCCGCGAGGTCCTCCAGCGATTCGTCCTCAGGCTCAACCTGAGTGCGGCGGGGGGCGTCGTAATCAACCGTCATATCCGTGCCTTCCCGATACGTTCTCTATCAACCGACGCGACAACGCGGCTGAATCCGGGTTTGTTCCCGGTCTGCGCTCTTGCTAAACACCGCGCCCGCGCTCAGTACGTCCAGCCGTCGGCAGCCTGGTCGTCGAAGGTGCGATCGATCCGTTCGAACCTGCGCCGGATCGAGCCCCGCGCGTTGGTGTGCGGTAGAACATACAGCCTGTTGGCCTCAACGGCATCAACCGTGAGGCGGGCCACGTCATCGACGCCCAGGACGACGTCGTCGGTCACATGCTCGGAAAACGGCGGTTCTTCGCCGCTGCCGGACGGACTTTCGTCGACCGGGTCGCCCAGGACGCCGGCCCGGCTGCGCTGGGAGGTGTTCTCCAGGTTGGTGCCCACCAGCATCGGGCACAGCACCGATACCCCGATGCCGTCGGGGCGCAGTTCGCGCGAGAGCACCTCAGCCAGCGCGACAACGCCGTACTTGGCCACGCAGTACGGTCCCAGACCGACATTGGCCACCAGACCGGCGAACGACGCCGTGAACAGGATGTGACCCCCGCCGCGGCGCTGCAGGCGAGGGACGAAGACCTCGACACCGTGGATCGGACCCCACAGATCGACGTCGATGAGCCAGCGCCAATCCTCGTGGGACATCTCGGCGATCGGCCCGGCCAGCGCGACGCCGGCATTGTTGAAGACGATGTCCACCGGGCCCAGCAGTCGCTCGGCTTCGTCCGCGAGATGTTCGACGTCCCCGAGTCGGGTGACGTCGCAGATCACCCCGTGCGCGGTGTGGCCGTCGGCCCGCAACGCCGCCACAGCATTGTCGAGTGCCGGTTGCGCGACGTCGCCGAGTACCACCTGAGCGCCCCGTCGGGCGAATTCCCGGGCACTGGCCAGGCCGATGCCGCTGGCCCCGCCGGTGATGACCGCGCGGCGCCCCTCCAATGTCCCCACGGGGCGCAAACCTAGCGCACCCGCTCTGGCACCACGGTCAGATGCGCCAGAGCGACTCCTGGGCGACGCTGGCGACCAGCACGCCATCGTGGCGGTGGATCGATCCGCGGGCCAGTCCACGGGCATCGCTGTGGCTCAGGGCGACCGAGTCGTACAGGTGCCACTGATGGGGATCGGTCGGACGATGCAGCCACAGCGCATGGTCCAGGCTCGCGGCGCCGCCGGGCCCCGGGGTCTCCTGGCCGGGCGGGCGGGCCGAGGACACCAGCCCCATATCGGAGATGAACGTCAACGCACACGCCCGCAGCAGCGGATCATCCTCGATCGGCTTCCGGGTGCGGAACCAGAACGGCTGCTCGGGCCAGTCGAGGGCGGCCCCGGCTGCCACCCGTATCTCGAAGTGATCCGCCCACCGCTCGGGAAGCCGCGTGACCACGGTGGCATCGGCCATCGGCAGCCTCGCGGTGTCGCTGTGCTGCCAGTCGGTGGTCGTCTCCGGGTGATGAAAGGAGGCCATCATCTCGAAGATCGGCACGCCACCCTGGGCCGCGGTGACCCGGCGGGTGTTGAACGACCGGCCGTCACGCGTGCATTCGACGGTGTACTCGACGTCCACGCCGACCTTGCCGCCCCGGATGAAGTAGGCGTGCAGCGACTGCGGCTGCCGGGATGGGTCGACGGTCGCCGCCGCAGCCGCCAGTGACTGTGCCGCGATGAGGCCGCCGTAGAGCCGCGGGCCGGCCCCGCCCGTTGCCGAGGTGCGGAAGCTGGTGCCGCTGCCGTCGAGCCGGACCAACTCGGCAATCCAACTCGGCATGGTCCCCCTGCGACGTGCGGTGACGAAAATCGCACCCACGATAGCGTGCGACGATGGCCTCAGCCTGCCCGGGATCGGGTCCCCGGCTGCTTACACTGCGGTCATGGATGGGCGGCACGGCGAGGTACCCGAAGGCCTGCTGCGCATCGAGGACTGCCTCGACGAACGGGGCGGTGTGGTGCTGCCGGCCGGGGTGACTCTTATCTCGCTGATCGACCGCAATATCGCCAATATCGCTGACGCCGTTGCCTATCGATACCTCGACTACGGTCACGACGCGCACGGACATGCCACCGAGCTGACCTGGACACAGCTCGGGCGGCGGCTGCGGGCGATCGGTGCGCTCATCCAGCAGACCGCGGATGCCGGTGACAGAGTGGCGATCCTGGCCCCCCAAGGCCTGGAGTACATCGCGGGGTTCTTCGCCGCGATCAAAGCGGGCACTATCGCCGTGCCGCTGTTCGCACCCGAACTCCCGGGACATGCGGAGCGACTGCGCACCGCCCTCGACGACGCCCGTCCGTCCACGGTGCTGACCACATCGGCGGCCAGTGCGGCGGTGGCGGGTTTCCTCGATCAGCTGCCGCCGGCTCGACGGCCACGGGTGATCCTCATCGACACCGTCCCCGACTCGGCGGCAGAGGCCCTCAGCCCCTTCGTTATTGACGTCGACGACATCTCGCATCTGCAGTACACCTCCGGGGCCACCCGCGCCCCGGTCGGCGTCGAGATCACCCACCGCGCGGTCGGCACCAACCTGATCCAGATGATCCTGTCGATCGACCTGCTGGACCGCAACACTCACGGTGTCAGCTGGCTGCCGCTCTACCACGACATGGGACTGTCGATGATCGGCTTCCCGACGGTGTACGGCGGCCATTCGACGCTGCTGTCGCCGACGGCGTTCGTCCGGCGCCCGTTGCGCTGGATTCAGGCGCTGTCCGCCGAGTCCAGGTCCGGCCATGTGGTCACGGCCGCACCGAATTTCGCCTACGAATGGACCGCGCAACGCGGCCTGCCCGATCCGGACGAGGACATCGACCTCGGCAACGTCGCGATGATCATCGGCTCCGAACCCGTCAGCATCGAGGCCATCCGGACCTTCGATGCGGCGTTCGCCCCGTACGGGTTGGCGCCCACGGCGTTCAAGCCGTCCTACGGCATCGCCGAGGCCACCCTGTTCGTGGCCACCATCGCTCCGACCGCTACCCCGACGGTCGTGCATCTGGACGGCGCCCAGTTGGCGGCCGGGCAGGCCGTGCCGATCTCAGCGGCCAATCCCGATGCGGTGCAACAGGTGTCGTGTGGCCGGGTCGCCCGCAGCCTGTGGGCGGTGATAGTCGACCAGCAGACCGGTCACGAATTGCCCGACCGCCAGGTGGGGGAGATCTGGTTGCACGGGCACAACATCGGCCGCGGCTACTGGGGACGTCCCGCCGAGACGCGGGCGACGTTCGGCGCACATCTGGGCACGCGCCTGCCCTGCGGCAGCCACGCCGACGATGTGGCCGGCACTGCGCGGTGGCTGCGGACCGGGGACCTGGGTTTCTACCTCGACGGCGAGCTCTATGTCACCGGCCGCATCGCCGACTTGGTCACCGTCGACGGCCGGAGCTTCTATCCGCAGGACATCGAAGCGACCACCGCGGACGCCTCACCGCTTGTGCGCCGAGGCTATGTCGCCGCGTTCTCACTGTCCGGCAACGACGTTGCCGAGTTGGGCGGCGGGGACGGCGCCGATCAGCTGGTGATCATCGCCGAACGGGCAGCCGGTACCAGCCGGGCAGATCCGCAGGCCGCGATCGCGGAGATCCAAGCCGCGGTGGCTCAGCGCCACGGCATCGCAGACGCGAGAGTCCATCTGGCGTCCGCGGGGACCATCCCGCGGACCACCAGCGGCAAACTGGCCCGCAGGGCGTGCCGGACCGCCTACCTCGAGGGCGCGTTCACCCATCGCTGACCGGTCCGGCGTCGACTGCCCGGGCCCGAAAAGATAAGCGGCCCTGCACAGGACAGGCTTGCCTCACGGTGAGCGCAAGCGCAGGCGCGGTGTTAGCGTTTGCCGATGTTGGACGTCGTTGCCAAGTCGGTGATCTGGGACTTCCACGTCCAGTGTGACCGGTGCACCGATGCCATCGATGTGTCGGTTCTGGTGTGCATGCCCGCCCCGGCCCTCGCCAAGCACGCTCTCAACGAACTGCTGGTCGACTTCGGCTGGCTGCCGACCGTCGACGGCGGCTACTGTCGCCGTCACGCGGTGACGGTCCGAGCCCGATAGCCCTACCCGACAAGCGCTTTCACCACAGCGAACATCGGGTCGCCGGGCCCGATGTCCAGGGTGCACTGGTCGACTCGTGGGTCGGGGACGAAGGCCCAGAACAGCACTCCCGCCGAGCCGGCCTGACGCTGGGTCTGCGCCTTGCGTCCTAGATCGTCGGCACGCGCCGACAGGGAGCGGCAGGATCCGGCAGGCTGCCCCATCTCGGCCACCACCAACGGCTTGCCCACTGAAGCGGCCTGCTGGAGACGCCGTTGCACACCGTCAGCGGCGGAGCCGGGCAACGCGACCCCGGGTGGCCCGTAGTCGTGCAGGTCGAGCACATCGACACCGGGGGACTGGGCCGCCTTCAGATAGTCGTCGCCCGCCGATCCGCACTGCCCGCCACCGGCCAGGCCCGCCCAGATCGGGGTGTCGGAGTCGATGGCCCGCAGTCGGCCGCCCGCGCCGTCGAAGAATCCGCGCAAGGCAGCGCCGGCATCCGGCGGGCAGGACCGCTGCTGCCACTGGCACAGCCGGTCACCGCACACACTGGGTTCGGGTTCACCGATGAGTTCCCATCCCGCCAGTGCGCGCGAGCGACCCCAGCGACGGACCGCGGTGTCCAGCCAGGCGGCGTAGGACGAGGATGTCCAGGCGCCGGCGTACCAGTCGTAGCTCTTGAAGCCGCCGTCGTCGCAGGCACCTTCGCCAGCGCCCAACGTCACGACGAGCAATTGTTCATGTCGTTGCGCCGCGGCGAATACTGCATCGAGGGCAGTGAAGTCGGCGGCGCCGGTGCGCCGATCGCGCGCCAGTGGTGCGAATGCGTTGAAACGCGTGAGCGAGTTCGGCGGCAGGGATCCGAAGTACCGGTCCAGATCCACCTGTGCACCGCAGCCGGTGTTCACCGCCCAGTTGGTGCCGAGTTGATAGGCGTCGAAACCCACCGGCCACCAGGGATGCCCGTCGAGGGTGAAGCCACCGTTGACGACGCTGACCCGCGTACCGGTATCGGCGTGGCCGGCCTGGGGCGTCCCCACGACACTGACCCCGCCCGCCACGGCGACTGTTGCCGCCAGCACGGCTGCCCATCGTCGAAGATTCATCGCTGACCCACCCTAGGTGGTGCGCGAGAGTTCGCCGCGACGATTTGACGCAGCCGTAACGAACCAGGAAGCCGTGCCTATCTACAGACATGAAGCCATCGACCCGGCGATTTATGGGTAGTGCCGCAGCTTTGCTGGCCTTCGCGTCTGCCGGCCCGTCACCGCACGCCACCGCCGACGCTGTCCAGGTGCCCTGCGGGGTGCTCAACCAGCTTCGCGACACGCTGGACAACAGCGTCTCGGCCGGCATCGGCGGCGTACGGACGGTCATCACCTCGCCGTACTTCACCGGCGGCCCGCAGAAGCGCGACGCTGACGCCAACCTCGCGTTGGTCAGCCACGGCGTGCACGCCCTGGAGGACATCAACGGCGCCAACAACGTCCCGTCACTGGCGCCGATGCTCACCGCACTGGGCCGCGCCGCCGACGATATGACCGCAGCCGTCGATGCGCTGTTCCAGCCGACGGGGGGCGGCTTCGGCTACGGCTTCGACTACGGCTCGACACTGTCGGTCGCGTGGCCGCAACCGGCCACCTGGACTGTCATCGACTACGCAGACCAGAAGAAGGACGACGTCTACGCGTTGGTGAACGGCCTGCAGACAAGCTGCACCGGCTGAACGCCTTGCCGTTCAGCGGCCCTTCCACCGTGGTGCCCGCTTGTCCTGCCACGCCCGGATACCTTCGCTGACGTCCTCGGTGGCCCCGGCGACCTTGCGCATGACCTCCCCGAAGCGGACCGACTCGATCCAGCCCATGTCCGCGGTCCGCCACGCCACTTCCTTGGTGGCGCGCTGCGCCAAGGGGGCGGCCTGGGTGAGCACCCTGGCCCACGACCGTGCTTCGGTGAGCAGATCAGCGGGCTCCACCAGCTTCCACACCAGACCAATCTCCTTGGCGCGCTGGGCCCCGACAGCCTGTCCGGTCAGCAGCAACTCCATGGCATTGGCCCAGCCGACCCGGGTGGGAAGCCGGATGGCACCGACGATGGTGGGTACACCCAGGCGCACCTCGGGGTACGAGAACGATGCCTCGGTGCTCGCAATCACGAAGTCGCAGAACAACACTCCGGTCAGGCCGTACCCGACGCACGGTCCGTGGACGGCGGCGATCGTCGGCTTGAAGAGCTCCATGCCACTTTCGAACGAGTTGATCGTGGGCTTCTCCCAGAAGGTGCCGCCGAAGGTCCCGACCGAACCTTCACCGTCTTTGAGATCGCCACCGGCGCAGAACACATCGCCGTTGGCGGTCAGAATCCCCACCCAGGCATCCTCGTCGTCGCGGAACCGGTCCCACGCGGCGTTGAGGTCCTGTCGCAGCGCGCCGTTGATCGCGTTGCGCGCCTCGGGGCGATTGAGGGTGATCGTGGCGACGTGGTCGTCGCATTCGTACGTGACCAGGGGCATGGCTGAACTGTAGTGATGAACCCTAGGATTCCACCCTGACGTGGGCGAGCCGCGGCGATAATGACGTGAATCGGTTGAGTAGGGAGGACATCGGCATGACCAAGATGTGGGCAGCGTTGTTGGCAGCCGTGGCAGTGGCCGCGGCACCGTTGGTGGTCGCACCGGCCGCGCAGGCCGACGTGTGCGGGGATGTCGGCGGCCGGCATGTCAGCGTCGGTGGTTGCACCGATGTCGCCGGTGACGTCGCAACGGGGGCGGCGGTGGCAGGCGCCGCGACCGCCGACGACGCTGCGGCACAGGCAGCTGCGGGCCAGCCGCCGTGCTACACCCCGCAGGGCGTGCCGTACTACACCCCCGGTGACGCGCCCTGCAACTGAGCTCTACTGCTCGCCGAGGCCCATCATCTCGGTGACGTGGTGGTCGCGGCCGGCGGTGTAGCCGCCGTCGACGGCGATCGCCTGACCACTGACGAAGCTGGCATCGGGCGACAGCAGGAAGGCCGCTACCGCGGCGACTTCGTCGGCCCGGCCGAAGCGTCGCAGCTTGTGCTCGTGGCGCAGACCTTCACGGGAGTGCTCGAGGCCCGGCAGGCCGATCACCGATTCGAGCAGTGGGGTCTGGATGAAGCCCGGGCAGATGGCGTTGGCGCGAATCCCGCTGGGGCCGTAGTCGATCGCGATGTTCTTGGTCAGCAGCACCACGCCGCCCTTGGCCGCGTTGTAGGAACTGCCACCCGCGGTGCCTTCCAGGCCTTCGATGCTGGACAGGTTGACGATCGAGCCGCGCTCATCGTCAGCCCGGTCCTGCTGGGTCATCTGATTCAGCGCCGCCCGGTTGACCACGAAGGTGCCCTTGAGATTGACCCCGAGCACCCGGTCCCATTCCTCGTCAGGCAGCAGGTGCACGGGTCCGCCGCCGGCTATCCCCGCCGAGTGCACTACGCCGTCGAGTCGGCCGGCGGCCGCGACGACGTCGGCGACAGCGGCTGCGACCGCGTCAGCGTCGAGGATGTCGGCCTGCCGGTAGGCGCTCAGGCCGGCGGGCCCGTCGGCGGCCAGGTCGATGCCCACCACGGTCGCACCGGCGGCCAGTAGCCGCTGCACTGTCGCCAACCCGATGCCCGAGGCGGCACCTGTGACGAGAATTCCCTTGCCCTGGAGACCGTTCGCTGCGCTCAACGCAATTCCTTTCCGCGGGCCGAGGGGAGTGGTGGGCCCGCCGATCAAGATGCCAGAACTCCCGAGTTCAGGCGAAGAACTGTCTCAGTTGGCCGGCGATCACGGTCGGGCTTCCACCCTGATCCTGGGCAGCGCCGTGGTTGATGGCGGGCAGCTCGACCGAGGTCGCATGCGGCAGCACGTCCAGGAGGGCATCGCGGGTGCCGGTGAACAGCGGCGGCGCACCGGCACCGCACATCAGCAGGCATTGCGCCGCGACCTCGCGGTAGACGTCGATCGTGCCCTCGGTTGCCGCGACCACGTGGAGTTCGGGGATCAGCGCGGGCACCAAGTCGCGCAGCGCGACGGCGTCACCTCGCGCCGCGAGCGCATCGAGTGCCAGCAGGGCGCGACAGACCACCGGCGTGGTCAGGAGCCGGCCGAGAAGCCGATAGACCGCCGAAACCGATTGTGTCCGTGGGTCGTTGCCCGCATCCCGGCAAGCTTCGATACCGCTGTGGCGATATCACCCGTGGCCACCAGGGCGGCACCGCGCGCAATGGTCGCTGTGAACTCGTCGATGCCGGGCTGCCCGACGAACACGACCGGTTCGAAGACCGCCGCCTTGCGGATCTGCGGGATCGACACCGCGCCGTGCAGGGCGAACAATCCACCGTTGGCGGCCCCGAAGACGCATTCGGCGCCGGTTTCGGCGACCACCGCGGCGAGGTCCTCGTCCTCACGCTCGATGCTGTAGTCCGGTCCGTAGGGACCGCTCATGCCGCGGCCGCGCCGATCGGGGATACAGACGGTGAATCGGTCGGACAGTGCGGCGCCGAGTTTCATGTAGTGCTGGGAGGCCAGCCCACCGCCGTGCAGGATCACGACCGCGGGTCCGTGGCCCAGCTGGCGGAAGCCGATCGTCGTGCCGTCCGTCGAGCGCACCGACTTCGTCGAATAGCCGACCTTGCCGCCCACGATGCCGCCGTTACCCCAGGCGTCCAGATGCGGCCGCCAGCACTGTCTGCACACCCTCCCAGGTGCTGCGGATGATGTCGGCGACCGGCTCGATCCCGCCGATACGGGAGGACACCTGGCCGGTGTTGGCGACGCTGGCCTCCATGTCACCGCCGAAGTAGAGGTCGGCGATCCCGCCGAGCAGGGGAGTCCCGGTGTGCTCGGCGGCGCGCCGGGCCAGCCCGGTGCGCAGCACGCGCATCGTCGGATTGCCCGGGATGTCGAGCAGCACGGTGCCGGCGTCGTCGGCGGCCACGATCGCCTCCTTGAAGTTGACGTGCACCGCCGATTCGCGGCTGGCCAGCATCCGGGTACCCATCTGGACACCCTCGGCACCGAGCACGACCGCCGCGGCGGCCGACCGGGCGTCACAGATACCGCCCGCCGCGATGATGGGCAGGTCGACATGCTCGGCCACGAGTGGAAGCAGCACCATCGTGGAGGCCGCGAGCGCGGATTTGAAGCCGCCGCCTTCGACGCCTTCGACCACCAGGGCGTCCACGCCGACGTCGACGGCCTTGCGGGCACCGGCCAGCGAGCCGACCACGTGGACCACCGTCATGCCGGCGTCGTGCAGACGGGCTGTGAACAAGCCCGGGTCACCCGCCGAGGTGAAGACGTGCCGCACCTCGGCCCGGGCCAGCACGTCGACGATCGACGGATCCCGCTTCCAGCCCTGGATCATCAGGTTGGCGGCCACCGGACGGTCGGTCAGGGTGCGGACCTTCAGCAGGTCAGCGCGACCTTCCTCGGTGAGTGTCTCGATCATCCCGAGGCCACCGGCCTGCGACACCGCCGCCGCCAGCGCTGCCCGGGCGATGTAGGTCATCGGCGCCTGGACGACGGGGTAGGTCACGCCCAGCAAGCTTTGGATCCGGTTGGCCACGCATCATCTCAGCACAGGGCCACCCCTGCAGGGCGTAACAGCTGTGCCGATGTATGCGACGATGCCGTTAGAGTTCGCTGATTTCGTGCCCGACAGCAGTGCCGGCGAGCGCAACAGAGAGGACCGCCGGATACATGACCGATCGGCAGCGCACAGTCACATTCGCCCTGGCAGGCGTCGCCGTCGCGGCCGCGGCCCTGGCCGCGTCAGTGCCGGCCGTCGCCGAGCCCGCGGATCCAGCTCCTGCGCCGGTGACCACCGTCGCCGAGGCTCCGCCGCCGGCCCCGGTGCCCGGTGACGGGTCGTCGATGACACCGAACCAGCCCGCGGTCGCCGCGGGCGATCCGGCTGCCCCACCGGCTCCCGTCTTCCGTCAGGAGGTTCCCGAGATCGCGAACCCGACCTACGGCTCGGGTGGGGGAGTTCTCGGCAGTCTCAAGGACCTGTGGCACCAAGCCCAGAACCCGTACTACGCGCCCGACGAAGTGATGGGCGCGGGCGGTTCGGTGGCCCCGCCGCCCGGGGCCGGGCCGGCGCCGGCGCTGCCACCCGGATACGTGTCGATCAACGCACCGGGTTCTGAGACGCCCGCGAGCGCCAATCAGGGCGGCGGATCCGCGGCGGGACGTCCGGCACTTCCGCCGGGCTATTACTCGACGAGCGGCCCGCCGCCACCCGGGTACGAGTTCGCACCCCCACCCGGGGCCGCCCCGGCGACGACCGCGGTAGCTGTGCCGGCCCAGTAGCGGCGGCCCGGCGCTGGGGCACTGAGAATGTCAGTGCCGCAGCGCATTTCATCCGTGCCCTGGACTAGGACGCGCTGAGGATCTTGATCGCGAAGATCAGGGTGTCACCCGGCTCGATCCCGGCCCGCGGCTCACCATCGGGGTAGCCGTCGGCCGACGTCATTGCGACCGCAACCGTGGAACCCACCTTCTGGCCGGCGATGGCCTTCTGGAATCCCTTGACGACGCCATCGAGGGGGAAGTCGGCAGGCTCGCCGCGTTCGTAGGCACTGTCGAACACCGAACCGTCACGTCCATTGACGCCCATGTAGCAGACCGAGACCGTCGCGGTCGGTGCCACGACGGGCCCGTCGCCCGCCTTGAGGGTGTGGACCTGGGTTTCCGACACGCTGAACGGTGCGCCCACCTTGATATAGGGCGCCGTCGTGTCGGTGGACCCGCTCACCGCGACGCTCCCGGTGGAGCCCGAGAGCGTCCACTGGGGGTCCGCGACATTTCCCGGGGCAACCGTCGGGCACCCGCCGGCGGCGACCGGCGGTGCTTGAGGGACCGCGGAGGAGAGCGCATCGGCGACCGAAGACGTGCTCGACGCCGTCGACGATGTCGACGACGCCTTGGTGTCCGACCCGCAGGCGGTCAGCGTCGTGGCGACTGCGGCGGCGCACACGACGAGCGCTGCAGAGGAGGACCAACGAGAAATGTTCACGGCCGCCACGGTACAGCCATCCGGGACCTGCGCGACCGCCCGGGCGGCGCGGACGTCGCGATTTCAGCGCCCGGCTCGGACCGTTAATCACATTCGCTTTATGCAAGCGCTTGCAGCGACAGCGAATGGCACCGCGATGGGCTACTCGGATCATGTACTGCGCATTTGTTCAGAAATTGCGGATCAAGCAAATAATTGGCTTAACGCAGCCGACAATATTTGCCAAGCCGCCGACAGGCCGAGGCCGGGCGGCCACCACGAAATCACTTGACGAGTAACGCCTTCGGGCGCGCAATGCGTTGCAGGACCTGACGTCTGCCGTTCGGAAAAATTTTCACCAATTCGTGCTGCAGCCGGAACATCACTGAGTTAAGTTTCGCCCGTTAGCGTTTGCCGGTAGAAATAACCGCACAGTAGGGGACGCACAATGGGGAACTCAGGATCGGTCATTGCGGTCGGCACGAAAGTGCGCACACCCCTTGCAAGACAAGGCATCCCCCGTCCCACCGAGCTCTATGCCGCATTGGCGGCAGGCATCCTCGCTCTGGGCGCCAGCGCACTGCTGGCAACCGGGTGCGGCGTGGCTCACGCGGACAGTGGCCGATCCGCTGGCCACTCAGCCTCCTCCGGAGACAGTGGAGGGTCCGACTCCGCGACGAGTGCGTCGGCGGCATCGGCTCGCAGTGCGAGTGGGTCGACCGCGCAAGCAGCCGCGGGCCTGCCGAAGGCAACCCGCCGCTCGCTGATACAGGCCCTTCCGGTGTCGGCGCAAACGACCCGCATTGTGACTGTGCCGTCGGCGGTTTCGTCGCCGCCGGCTACTCAGGAGGCGTCAGCGGCCACGACTACCGGAACCTCACCGGCTGTCCAGGCCATCGGTCTGGTCGCCGCCGTGGGCTCGGCAACCCCGGCAGCCCCGGCTGCCGCCGCATCAGCCGCAGCGACGACATCGACGAAAACCGCTGCCGCCGCGTCAGCACCGACGCGGCGCAGCACCGGCGGATCGGGCAAGCCGACCACACCGAGCGCCGCCTCGACTGACAGCACCGCGTCGCTGCAGGCACTCTTCGACAATCTGAAGTCCGGTCAGACCCTGACCTTGAACGCCGGGACCACCTACAAGCACAGCGGTGTGCTGACGATCAACGCCTCCAATGTGACCATCAACGGCAACGGTGCGACGCTGCAGGCGACCAACGACGCCACGTCCTCACTGTCGATCCTTGGTGACGGAGTCACGCTCACCAATCTGAACCTCAGTGCTGCGTTGACCGGTACCCGCTACTCAGCACCCAATCAGAACAGCCTCAATATCCAGGGCGACAACGCCACGGTCAGCAATGTCACCATCACCGGTTCGGCGGCCGCCGGCGTGTTCGTCTACGGCGCAAGCGGTTTCAAGCTGTCCAACGTCACGGTGCAGAACACTCGTGCTGACGGCGTCCATATCACCAACGGCTCGTCGTTCGGCCAACTCACCAACGTCACCACCAAGCTGACCGGTGACGACGGCATCGCGGTGGTCTCCTACGGCGACGACCCGACGCCGTCCCACGACATCGTGATCAACTCGTCGACAGTAGCCGGAACCACCTGGGGTCGTGGACTGTCGGTGGTCGGCGGCTACAACATCACCGTCAACAACATCGCGGTGTCCGCGACGTCTGCGGCCGGCATCTACATCGCCACCGAAGGCGCGCCCTACTACACCAGTTCGGTCAGCAACGTCACCATCACCGGCGGCACGGTCACCGGCGCCAACACCAGCACGAGCGTGATCCACGGTGCGGTATTGATCTACTCGGGTAACACCGGAGCCAGCATCAGCAACGTCACCATCTCCGGACTGACGATCGCCAGCACGCCGACCACAGCCGGCCGGAACGCCGGGATCATCGTCGATGCGGGCACCGTCAGCGGCATCCGCCTGGCCAACATCGCGCTCAAGAACACCAGCCTTTGGTCGCTCGGACTGTGGAACGTTCCGGCCGGCAGCTACTCGGTATCCGGGTGGACCCTGAACGGAAAGGCCCTCACTGTCGTATAACTCTCTGTAGTCCGTCATAAACGCTGTCGTGGCGTCGACGGGTGGTTTGGTCGTATCACCACCTATCTTCATGGGTGACACAACCGCCACTACGACAGAGGGCAGGAAAACAGGTGGCCGCGGAAGAAAGCTTCGCACCGTCGAAGCAGGAGCGAATCGTGGAGGCGGCACTCGATGTGTTCGCTGAACACGGCGCCGCGGGCGCGACCCTGCAGATGGTCGCCAACGCGGCTGGCGTGTCGGTGGGATTGGTTCAGCATCACTTCGGTTCCAAGGACAAGCTGATCGCGGCGGTGGACGCGCAGGCCCTGTCGGTGATCGGGGCCGCCATGTCGCAACCGCTTCCCTCCGATCCCACCGAAGCCGTGCTCGAACTCGGCAGACGGGTGATTTTCCTGCTCTCCGAGCGGCTGACCGCCGTCGACTACCTGGCGCGCCTGCTCGTCGAGGGTGCCCCTGCCGGGGCAGCGTTCTTCGATGCGACCGCGTCGATAGTGATGGCGCACTGGCGTCAGCTCGACGAGATCGGTGCCACAGCAGAAAATCTCGATTTGGTCTGGGCTGCGCTCAACCCCATCGTTCTCACGATGGGTGCGGTCATCATGCGCAAGCACATCGACCGCCACCTGCCCGAACCGCTCACCAACCTCACCCAGCTTCGGCGGTGGGGGGATTCGGTCGATGCTCTGCTGGAGCGGGGCCAGATTAGGCGTCCACCGGAGTAGCCGCGCTGATTCAGCAAACCTACAATACGTCCGTATTGTAGTATCAGCAAATCATGATTAGCGTGCCTCCTCCAGACGGTCACATTAGTGCCGAGCATCTCGCGCGCGCCCTCGCAACCCTGGGGGAGCCGGCACGGGCGGCCGTGCGGACAGCACATGACGAGGCGTACTCGTATGCCAGCAACTTCGTGGGATCGGCGCATCTACTCCTCGGGCTCATCGCTGATGCGTCGCACCGGATCACCGTGGGGCTCGAACAACGAGGGGTTAGCCCTGCGGCGATCCGGGAGCGCATCGAGCAGGTCTCGGGGGTCCGTCAGCGGGCATCACCGCGGTTCGTGCACCTACCCTTCAGCCCGCATGCCCGATCGCTGATCGTTACCGCGTCCCAGCGGGCACAGGAAGCCGGAGCGGCGGCTACCGAACCCGATCACCTCTGGTTGGCCCTGACCCGCAGTCACGGACTGCTGGCCCGACAGGTTTTGTCGGATCTGGGCCAACTCGAGTTCGTCGACCAACTGGCGCACACCGAGATCGAACTGTAACCACAGCATCGCCGGCCGATTTCAGGCTCAGTGGCCACCCCTGAGCGTGCGGCCATCACGCAATCCACCAGCTGGACAACCACTTTTGACACTTGGCACGTGCCCGATCAACTCGGTCCGGTGCGCACCGGAGCCGAAAAAGTCTTCGACGGAACCGAACTCACTCTCAGCAAAGGCTCAGTCGTTCCCGTCATCCTAGGCAGGAGCGCCGATTCGGCGTATGTACTCCGTGTCTCGAGGAAGCAGAACGCACGCAATGAGTGACCGCTACACATATCAACCGCAGGGCAACGATCAGTTCGCGCAGGCCAAAGAATATGCCCAGCAATTCAACTCGGAACCGTGGCAGACCAGCGGGTACCCGAACCCCGGATACACCCAATCCGGACCGGCATATCACCAGCCGTATGGACCACGCCGCGAGGCGCGCGACAATGCCCATCCGCAGGTTAGGCGTGCAGCGTCCGGGCAAAGAAGGGGAGTGGGCGCTGCCGTCCTGGTCGCCGGGACAGCGGTCGTCGCCATGGCCGTCGGGGCCGCAGCTACCGCAGCCGTCGTCGGCAATTCCAGCCACTCGGTACCCAATGCCACCGAGCCTGCGCCGGTCGCCGTCCACCAGCCCGCGCCGGCGGCCCAGGGCCAGCCTGCCGCGGTCAGCGCGCCCGGGTCGGTCGAAGAGGTCTCGGCCAAGGTACTGCCCAGTGTGGTGAAGATCCAGATCGACAGTGGTCAGGCCCGCGAAGAAGGTTCGGGCATCATCCTCAGTTCCGACGGGCTGATCCTGACCAACAACCATGTCGTCGCCGCAGCGGGCGACGGAGGTCGAGCGCAGGCCACGGTCACGCTGTCGGACGGCCGTACCGCGCCCTTTGCCGTCGTGGGCACCGACCCGGCCGATGACATCGCGGTGGTGCGCGTCCAGGGTCTGGACAACCTCACCCCGGTCAGCATCGGCTCCTCGAAGGACCTGAAGGTCGGCCAGAACGTGGTGGCGATCGGTTCACCGCTGGGCCTTCAGGGCACGGTGACCACCGGGATCATCAGCGCGCTGAACCGGCCGGTGGCCACCGGCGACGAACAGACCGGCCAGCATTCGGTGATGAGCGCGATCCAGACCGACGCGGCGATCAATCCGGGTAACTCCGGCGGGGCGCTGGTCGACATGAGCGGCAACCTGATCGGAGTGAACTCCGCGATCGCCTCCATGGGCGGTGGCCAGGATTCGCCTGGGGCGCAGGCGGGTTCGATCGGTTTGGGCTTCGCGATCCCGGTGGATCAGGCCAAGCGGATCGCCGACGAACTGGTCTCGACCGGGACCGTGCAGCGCGCCTCGCTGGGCGTGAAGCTCAGCTCCGACGACAGCGGGCACGGCGCAGCGATCGCCGGAGTGGTCCAGGGCAGCGCCGCCGCGCAGGCCGGCCTCGAAAAGGGCTCGGTGGTCACCAAGGTCGACGACCAGGTGATCGACGGCCCCGAGGCGCTCGTCGCGGCGATCGGCTCCAAGGCGCCGGGCGATACCGTCGCCCTGACCTACGACGACCCGTCGGGTTCGTCGCGCACCGCGCAGGTCACCTTGGGCCAGCAGCAGCAGTCCTGACCACGTCACCCGATGGGTCGCCAGGCGCCCAGAACGGCCTCCCGGTACCAACCTGACCGGTTACGGATCTGGACCCCGGGGACGTTCTGGGCGTTGACGCGGCTGTCGATGATGTGTTGGTCGTCGATGTAGATCACGACATGGGAAGCCGCGCTTGGGTTTCCGTTGGGATGCAGAAAGATCAGGTCTCCGAGCTGGAACGGTCCTTCGCCGGGGATACGGCTGCCCATCGGGCCTGCGCTGCCGGCGAACTGCTTGCGGACGTCACCACCGAACTTGATGCCCAAGCCGTAGTTGTACACCCAGGCGGTGAAATTCGAGCAGTCCAGCCCACGCCCGGCATCCCATGCGGTGGTGCCGGATGAAGCGTCGCTGTCCGGATTCTCTTCGGCGTCACCGGAATACGTCGACGTCGGTGGGTCCCAGCCCGGAATGTGGTGGTGGCGGTATTGCAGACCCAGCGGGTTGTCGGGGGTGTTGATGTAGCGCATCGCGACCGCGAGTACCCGCTCCTGCTTCCAGGTGGTGGGGTCACAGCCGGAGTCCTGGGGGATGACCGGCGGCGGCAAGGTGTTGGCCGCGGGTCCCCATCCACTGTTCTTGTAGCGCCCGTCGGCCGTGGTGGTGTACCACTGGTCGGCAGCCACGGGGGACTGCGGCAGCTGGTCGCGCCCGGCGAAGTCAGATGTCAGCGAATCCCAGCTGCACGAAAACGGATAGCCACCTGCACCTGGTTCGGCGTTGCCGAGCCCGGAGCCACCAACGGCCAGGGCCGCCGATGCCAACAACAGGGTCAGCAGCATCACCAGGAGTGAGCGCGTTCGAGAGATCACCACAGCCTCATCATTTTCAGCGGTGCAATCCCGCGATCCTAGGCGGGCGCGGTTGCCGGCCGGTGCGGAATCGTCTGAGGCGGGGGAGCCGCGGGCAACGCTTCACAGCCGTTCGACCATCCCCGAGAGCGGTCTTTTCTCCGGTGAGATAGATCACTTGACAACGGCGGAATCCCAGCTCAGGCATCGGACTTGTAGCAGGCAGTGCCACCTCTGAACAGAAGCGATGGCAGAGCAGACCCAAGGACGGGGACATCTGATGAAGGCATCATTGCTGACCGGCACAGCCAAGGCCGCGCAGGCCGCCATCTTCACCGCTCTGGCCACGGCCGCGGTTGTCGCCGGGCCCGCGGCCACTGCCAACGCCGCCGACGACTCGTGCGCCGCTGTCGAGGTGGTCTTCGCCCGCGGAACGTTCGAGGCTCCCGGGGTTGGTGCCACCGGCCAGTCCTTCGTCGACGCGCTGAGCGCACGGTTGCCGGGACGAACGGTCCAGGCGTACGGGGTGAACTACCCGGCGTCGCTGAACTTCGGGCAGGCCGTCGACGGCGTCGCCGACGCCACCAACAAGATCCAGGCGATCAGCACCGAATGCCCGTCGACCAAGATCGTGCTGGGCGGCTACTCCCAGGGGGCCGCGGTCGCCGGATACACGACGGCGAGCACTGTGCCGGCCGGATACGCACTGCCGGCCGGCATCTCCGGCCCGATGCCGGCGTCGGTCGCCTCGCACGTTGCCGCCGTGGCCCTGTTCGGCACGCCGGACGACTGGTTCCTCGGGCTGGCTGACCGCAGTGCGCCGCCGATCAGCATCGGTGACCTGTACGCCGGCAAGACGATCCAGCTGTGCGCTGCGGGTGATCCGGTGTGCTACCCGGGCGGTCTGGACCGCTCAGCGCACAGCGCTTACAAGAGCAACGGAATGACCGATCAGGCGGCCGACTTCGTGGCGGGCAAGCTCGGCGGCCCGGTCGCGGCGGCACCCGTGGTGCAGACAGCCGCTGAGGTGGACCCCGGCAACTGACCACACACGGCCGGAAGGCGTCACCCCGGGCTGGCAGTCCACGGCTCGCGGGCGAAGACCTCCTCGACCATCGGGCGGAAGAATTCCAGCGGCCGGTGCTCGAAATCGGCGTCGAAGCAGTTCTGGTCGTAGTTTTCGCAGAACTCGACGCAATCGTCGAACCAGGCGTGGCCGCGGTACCTGTCTCGGGCATCCCGGACACCACCCATATGAGGGGCGTAGTAATACTGCTGAAACTCGGGATGCACCTTGACGATCCACGCGATGCGTTCGGAAACGTAGGGGGCGATGACGGCCGATGCGAAGGCACCGTGAGCGTGGGGCGCGTAGGTGTCGCCGATGTCGTGCAGGAGCGCGGCGACGACGTACTCGACGGGTCGCCCGTCGTCGAAGGCGCGGGTTGCCGACTGTAGCGAGTGCTCCAACCGGGTGATCGGATAGGCCTGCTGGCCGTCGGCGAGGGCTTCGACCAGGGCCAGGACTCGATCGACGAGCCCGGCATTGTTCGCCGCTTCCGCGGCGTCGATGAGCGCGTAGTCTTCCGCAGTGCCCTCGGCCATCGTGCGGTAGGTAGCCCGGGTTGGCGTGCTCATGGCCCCCTCCTCTCGACACGTGTTCGGCTCAACGCTAGCCGCGCTGTGTTGCGGCAGCGTATCCGAACTCAACGGCCGGTCATGGCGCCCGCGGCGGTCGCTTTGCCATGATGGATGACATGAGCACAGAGCCCGGCACGCCACGCGCGCCGGTTCTGCTGTATGACGGCGTCTGCGGCGTCTGCAACAGCGCCGTGCGCACCGTGTTGCGGTTCGACCGTCGCGGCACGTTGCAGTTCGCCGCGCTCGACAGCGATTTCGCTCGCGCGGTGCTTGCTCGCCACCCGCAGGCAATGGGGGTGGACTCGGCGGTCTTCGTCCGCAACGTGGGCCAGGCCAACGAGACGGTGGAAGTACGCGCCGCAGCCCTGTTGCGGCTGGCCGACTATCTCGGTGGCTACTGGAAGCTCACGCTGGCCGCGTACGCGATACCGCCCCGGATCCGCGACTGGCTCTACGACCGCTTCGCCACGTTCCGCTACCGCATCGGCGGTCAATACGACACCTGTCCGGTGCCCTCGCCTGAGGTGCGCAGCCGCTTTCTCGATGAGCTCTAGGGCCTTACGGCCGAAGGGAATCACTGGTGGGCCAACGGCGGGTCAGTTCCTGTGGCGTCCAGGCCGGCCACGCAGGCGAGCCGACGAGGAAACCCCCGTGCAGCTGGGCCACGATTTGGGGGCCTTTCCGAGTGCTGTTGTCGTAGAACGTCGCTTGGTCGGCGCGGGCCGCTGCCTGGGTGACCAGGTCCCACAACCGTTGATACCGTTCCCGAATCTTGTCTTCGGGCACGGCGTGTCCTCCTGCGGCCACACGGTGCCGAACACGCTGCACCGCAAGCTCTTCGGGCACCAATACCGCGTGGAGCACGACGGTGTAGCCGGCCGAGTGGGCCGCCCCGAGCAGTTCAAGCTTGGAGGGATGCGAAAAGACCGTCTCGGCGAGGAACGACTCGCCGGTCTCGATCAGCTTGTCGCGGGTCGCCGCGGCGAGGCGGGCGGCGTCGTAGGCATGGGCGACCGGATCAGCCGGCCAGCGTCGTGTGGCGATCTCGTCGGCGTTGACGAACACACTGCCCGGTAGCAGCGGCGCGAGGGTCAACTC
Organism: Mycobacterium sp. NBC_00419; assembly: GCF_036023875.1. Lineage (NCBI taxonomy): Bacteria > Bacillati > Actinomycetota > Actinomycetes > Mycobacteriales > Mycobacteriaceae > Mycobacterium > Mycobacterium sp. NBC_00419. The sequence continues at coordinate 22,971 of NZ_CP107931.1, read as the reverse complement.
CACGAACGTCGATTTACCGGCGCCGTTGGATCCGACAATGAGGTCGAGACGTTTCATCGCGCGGCGTCAACAGTGCACTGCAGCGCCGACATCACGCCTTGTGGAGCAACGAGGTGCTGCCGTCGTGGTGGTACTGCACGATCTGACCGTTCTCGTCCAGGGCGACGGTGGTGACACCGCGGGCGGCCAGCACCGCTCCGTAGTCAGTGGTGGCCAAACTCTCCTCGATCGCGGCGGAGATCTCGGCGTTGAAGACCACTGCCTCTTCGGTGCCGAGCTCACGCAACGCGAGCTCGCCCGCCAAGGCAGCCTCGACCTTGCGGCGCGCTGCGCTGTGCTGGCCTGATACCGCCCGGCCGATCCGAGCCCAGTGATCAAGCTGTTGCTTGGCCGAGCGGCTCTGCCGAGCGCCCTCATCCGCGGCGCTCTCCATCAGATCCACGGCGACCCGGGTCACCCGGTCAGCGGCCTGCGCCATGACACACCTCCGATGTAGCAAACTGATACGAGCGTAGCAGATTGCTACATCGCCGTTGGGGTGGCGGTTTACGCTTACTCGCCGTCGGAATAGTCCGCGCTGATCCAACGATCCGGTCGCACCGTGAAGAGCACGCTCGCCACATCACCCATTCCTGCTACAAACGCCCGGCCGGCTTCAGCACCGAGGTAGCGAATCGCGATGGCTTCGCGCACGTCCAGCGGCGCCGGTGTCGTGGCATCCACGACGGTGCCCTCCACAACGACGTACTGGTATGGAGGGTCCTCGCGTTGGACAACCAGCGTGACCACACCGGCCTCTTCGATGAGCCGAGCCTTGCGCGACGATGCACCGGTGTTGATCCGGATGTGACCGTCGGCCGTGTAGTCGTACCAGATTGGAACGCTGGCGGGCGGGCGCCCGTTGTCGGCCGCCACCGACAACACACCGACATGCTTGTCGCCGAGAAACTGCTGCCGTTCCTGGTCTGTGAAAGCTCTCATGGACCAGGGCAACGCAGGTAGCCCCGCCTGCTATTCCGGCTCACCGCGATCGAAGCGCGGCGCCTGGTCAGCGGTGTTCGCTCGCGAGGGCGGGGGGAGAGTGCATCCGGCCACCTGTTGGACGCTTGATCGCATGACGGAAGACGCGTATATAGTTAATTCATTCACCGGATCTGCGCGCGGAATCCCGTTGTCCTATCACGACGATTACGAGCGGCGCGACGGCGAATGGTTGATCGCGCGGCGTCAGCTGTTGTTCTGGTACCGCGATTCCGACACCTTGCCAGCAGGGCTCAACCGAGATACCAACTACCGAGTATTCGCCAAGTGGCCGACCCTGCCCGAGGCATGGCCGTCGTGGACTCGGTTCTGGGCTGAACCGGACGTGTCGAGAACCGAACATCCCAGCATCACGCGTTCGTGACGTTGGACCCTAACCGGGAAGCATCACGGCGCCGGCAGCACCTCATCAAATAAGCCAAGCGCATTCACGTGTGACATGGTTGTCGGCGGGACGGCTCTCTCCGCTGCGGTTTCCACCCCGGTCGGGGGACTGACGCGATGAGTCTCTTCGTGTAGTCGTCGCTGGGTGTCCGTAGTACGTCGTCGATCGGGCCTCGCTCGACGATCTCGCCACGGTGCATGACGATCACGTCATCGGCGATGTGCCGGGCGACGGCCAAGTCGTGGGTGATGAAGAGAAATGCCGTGCCCGAGTCACGGCGGATCTGCGCGAGCAGGTTGAGGATCTGCGCCTGAATGGACACGTCGAGTGCGGCGACCGCTTCGTCGAGAATCAACAGCTGCGGATCGGCCGCAAGCGCGCGGGCGATCGCGACGCGCTGACGCTGACCGCCTGAAAGGGCGCGCGGCGACGCGTCAGCTTGGCGCGTGCCCAGGCCGACTTGGTCGAGCAGTTCCTCGATTCGCGCGGCGACGCCGTGATCGCCGAGCTCCGAGTCGTGTATGTCGAGAATCTCTCGCAGCGAGTCGCGCGCGCTCTGGCGCCTGTCGAGCGATCCATACGGGTCCTGGAACACGATCTGTATTTGCCGAGCCCACCGGCGACGCAGCGCCGTCGACACCCGACCATCGGGTCGGTCGACGCCCTCGACGGTGATGGTGCCCGCGCTCGGGCGCTCCAGCCCCGCGATCATCCGGGCGACGGTCGTCTTACCGGAGCCGGACTCGCCCACGATGGCCAGCGAACCACCCGCCGGCACCGAGAACGATGCGCCGGCAACCGCGACGTGGTGCCCGAACGCCTTGCGTAGCCCGTCGACGGCAAGCAGAGTCTCAGGCACGGGGCGCGCCTTCAAGCACAGTTCCGTCGGCGATCTGTTCGGCGAAATGGCATGCCGCCACGCCATTGTGAACGGGTTTGAGATCGGGTCGCTCCGAGCGGCAGAGGGGCTGGCAGTACGGACAGCGGTCCGCGAAGCTGCAGCCGTCGGGTGCCTCGTAGCCGGCCAGCGGCCTGCCGGGAATCGCTGCGAGCGTTCCCCGTTCAACGTCGACGTCGAGGCTCGGGCGGGCACCCAGGAGTGCGCGGGTGTAGGGATGCGCACCGTCGCTGTGGAGTCTGTCGGAAGCTCGTTCCTCGACCAGCCGCCCGGCGTACATCACCGCCGTTCGATCGCAGACGGCGGCAGCCAATTCCAGGTCGTGGGTGATGAAGACCATGCTCATCTGCCGGTCGCGGCGTAGCTCGTCGATGATGGCCATCACCTCTTCCTGGGTGGTCACGTCCAGCGCCGTCGTCGGCTCGTCGGCGAGCAGTAGTTGCGGCTCCACGATGAGCGCCGCGGCGATCATCACCCGCTGCAAGAGACCCCCGGAGAATTCGTAGGAGTACTGGCGTAGCCGCCGCTCGGCGTCGGCGATGTGCACGGTGCGCAGAGCATCCGCGGCGCGCCGCTCGGCTTCCTTGCGTCCGACCTTGCGGTTGGCGACGAGGACCTCGCACAGGAAGTCGCCGATCGGGCGAACGGGGTTGATGTGCGCTCGCGGGTCCTGGAACACCATTGCCACCCGCATCGAGCGCCACTCGCGTAAGGACTTGGCGCCCATGTCGGGAACCGATGTGCCGTCGAAGCGAACGTCCCCCTGCGTGGATGCGCCCTTGGGAAGAAGTCGCATGATCGCTCGGGCGGTCATCGATTTGCCCGAACCTGATTCGCCCACCAGGCCGAGCGCCTCGCCGGCTCCCACGGAGAACGACACCCCGTTGACGACCGTCTGAGGACGGCCGTCGATCGGGAGTGTGACGCTCAACGCGTCGACCTCGAGCAAGGGCCTAGTCATCGAGGTCATCGAGCCCCCTTCGAGAGGAGCTGCTGCGAGACACGTTCGCCGATGACGTTGAAGGCCACCACCGCAAGCACGATGGTCAGCGCGGCATAGAGCGACTGAGCGGGATGACCATCGACGATCGATGGCTTGCCGTTGGCGACCATGAGTCCCCATTCCGGGCTGGGCGGCTGGAGGCCGAGTCCGAGGAAGGAGACCGCCGCGATGTCGAGCATTGCGTAGCCGAAGCCGACGACGATTTGGGTGACGATGAGCGGACCAAGGTTGGGCACGACGTGACGCAGGCAGATCTTCCACGGCGACTGGCCCTGCACGACGAGTGCCTCGATGTAGGGGAGGTTGCGTTCGCGCAGCGCGGCTGGGCGCAGGATGCGCGCGATGTAGGGAACGTTGGCTATCGACAGGGCGATCACCGGCGCGACGAGGCCGCTGCCGAAGACGGCCGCGGCGACGATCGCGAGGATCAGTCCAGGGAAGCCGAACAACAAGTCTAGAAAGCGCGCCACGATCGCATCCCACCAGCCGCCGAACCATGCGGCGGACACGGCCAGCAGCGTGCCGACCGCTCCGGCCAGCAGCATCACCACCGCTGGGGCGGCAAGGCTCGGGCGCGCTCCACAGATCAATCGGGACAACAGGTCGCGGCCGGTGTCGTCGGTTCCGAGCAGATGGGCGGGCGAGGGAGCGGCGAAGAGGTTGAGTTGGTCGAGCTCGGTCGGGTCGTGCGGTGCGACGAGCGGCCCGAAGATGGCGAGCAGGATGAACAGCACACCGATGACCGCCGCCGCGGCGAACGCAAGGTTGGCGGAGCCCAGCCGTCCGGTGACACGTCGGACACGGGTGGAACCGGCGAGGACGATGGCGCTCATCAGGTGCGTCCCTGCACAGCTTGGCGGGGGTCAAGCGCGACGTTGACGACGTCGACCACGGTGTTGACCACCACGAAGGCGGCGACCATCATCAGCGAGAGAATCTGAACCACGGCGAGGTCCTGCTTGGCGGCGCTGTCGACGAGCAACGAGCCGATCCCGTCGATGCCGAATGCCTCCTCGGCCACCGCGGTCCCCGCAAACAGACCTGCGATCATCAGCCCCGACACTGCCAGGATTGGTGGTGAGGCGTTACGCAGTACGTGGCGTCGGACGATCCACCGATTGGGCAACCCACGACTGCGGGCGGCGTCGACGTGCTCGGAGCCGAGCTCACCACGCACCGATACCTGCGTCACCCGCGCCACCCACGCGATGTAGGCCAAGGCCAGTGAGATCGCGGGCAGTGTCAGGTGCCAGAGCTTGTCGCCGAGCCCCTCTCCGGCACCAAACACTGGGAACCAGGAGAGCTGGGTCGAGAAGATGGCGATGAGGAACACCGCGACGACGAAGGTCGGGAAGGCCATGGCCACCGAGCTGCCAACGGTCACCGCCGTCTCGACCCGACCGCCGCGCAAACCGGCGAGCGTGCCGCCACCGATGCCGAAGATCACGATCAGCACGCCTGCGAACAGCACCAGTAGCAGTGTGTTCGGGATCCGCCCCAGCAGCAGATGCGAAACGTCGTCCCGGTAGGCCATCGAGCGCCCCATGTCACCGCGCAGGATCTGCGTTGCCCACCGCCCGTACTGGGAGAAGAACGGGTCGTCCAAGTGGTATTCCTGGTGAATCCGCGCGACGACTTCCGGGTTGGGCTTGCCGCCGCCGACGAGCAGAGTCGCAGGGTCGCCAGGGGAGATGAACAGCAGCCCGTAGATCACCACGCTCGCGACGACGAGGGTCAGGGCCAGCGCCACGATCCGTCTGAGGACGAAGCGGACGATCGTCAACCTACGATGCCCCGATCATCGCCGCCCACGGCATGTTGATGTAGGCGAATGAAGCCGGCGCACCGGTGATCCTCTTGTTCATGAACAGGCGCTCGTACGGCGTGCCGATCGGAACGCGCTGCTTTTGTGCCTCCCAGATCGACTGTGCGTCGACGTATGCCTGTGCCGAGGCCGCCGGATCGGTCGCCTCACGCGCCTTCGCGATGTCGGCGTCCACCTGGGGGTTGTCGAAGCCGGTCCAGTTGAACAGCGCATCCTTGGGGAACAGCAGGATCGCGTACGACAGTGGGTCAGGAACCTCGACGTAGCCCGCGCTGAGCACGAGGTCGACGTCCTTGCGCTTGGAGGCGTCGTAGAACAAGCTGGAGAACTCGGTCGCAGGCATCTGCTTGAGGTCGAAATTGAGTCCGATCGACTTCGCGGATGCCTGGACGAACGTGGCGATCTGCAACTGCGACTGATCGCCGGCGGGCAGTGCCAAGGTCATGGTCTTGGTTGGCGCTCCGACCTTCGCGACGAGCGCCTTGGCGCCTTCGATGTCGGGCCTGGAGTTGTCCGGTAGGGCGTCGTAGGCCTTCTGGAAGACGGCCGCGCCCGGGCCCTTGCCGAAGGAGGAGGGTGGGATGACCGCCCGGTTGGCCGTTCCTGCGCCGTGCCATACGTTCTTGACGATTGCCGCGCGGTCGATCGCCTTATCCAGTGCCTGCGCGAGCTCCGTCTTGGCCATCGGTGTTTCCGGGTTCGCGGGGCTCAGGTTGAAGACCTGGGTGCTGGGGCCGAGGTACAGCTTGCCCGCGTCGGTCTTCTGGAGCGTGTCGAAGCTCGTCGAGGGCGCCTCGTAGGTGCCGTCGATCTCGCCGGACAACAGCGCGCTGGTCAGGGTCGAAGTGTCTTCGAGGAACTTGAAGTTGACCGTCTTGACCATCGGCTGGAGCTTGGAATCCCAGTATTCGTCGCGCGCCTGGAGGGTGATGCTCGAGCCGGCATTCCAACTGGCCACCTTGTATGGACCAGTGCAGATCGGCGGGTGGCTCGCGGTGCCGTAGCTGGCGCCGGCGGCGGTCGCATCGGCCACGTCGACGATGTCGCCGAACTCCGTCGACATGCCCTCGGCGAAGAGGATGTCCGGCTTACTCATCGTCACTGTCACCTCGAGCGGGCCGGTTGCTTCGATCGACTTCACCGACGTGAAGAAGTCACCGTTGATCGGCTCCGTCGCCGGGTCCATGTTGCGCTTCAGGCTGCCGGCGACGTCGTCGGCCGTCATGGTCTTGCCGTTGGAGAACTTCACGCCGGGACGAAGCTTGTAGACGATGCTGGTCGGCGTCTGCGTCCAGCTCTCGGCGAGGCCGGGAGATGTGCTGTAGTCGGCGTTCATCCGCAGCAGGGGCTCGCAGACGTTCATCAGCACGGTGTTGGGTGAGTAGTCGCCGGTCTTGACAGGGTCGAGTGTCGTGGGCTCGCCGGTGGAGAGCGCCCAGTTGATCGAGTCGACGGGGCCCTTGCCCGGCGGCGTCGTGGCCGATGCATCCGTGGGCGGTTCCATCGCCTTGGTGTTCTCACCTGAGTTTCCGTTGCCGCCGCAACCTGCCACGAAGATTGCCGCGGCGGTGACGGTGAGCAAGGCAGTCGTCTTACGAAGCATCGTTACGTTCCTCCGGTAGTGCGGTTACGGCCAGCGGTAGTGCGGTTACGGTCAGGCGTGCCGGCCAGTCGGCCGAGACGTGCAGCGTCTGCTGGGATGCTCGTGGCTCGACAACCGTCCACCGGTTCTCGTCGGTGCCGGAGTTCGGGACGAACAGCGGGAAATCGCTTGACGAAATGTGAATGCGGAGAGCGTGATTCGGGCGAAGTCGGTAGCCGGTGTGGCCGAGGTTGACGTGCGCCCGAGAAATAGATCGGGCGTCGTCGAGATGAACCTGCCCGCGCACGATCATGTGCGCACTGCCGTCCGGGGCGACGTCGAGGAGCTTGACGAACACGTCGGCGGTCGGAGCCGTGCTCGACACGCGAGCTTCGACCTCGACCGGACCAGCGAGGTCGAGTGGTTCGGTGAGTCGCTGGCTAGTGAATGTCAGCACGTCCCCGCGGTCGCCCGTCGCACTTTCATCTGGATAGTCGAAAAGGAAGGCGAAGGAGTTCTTGACTGCCGACGGAATCAGGTTGTCCGGATCGAAGCCCCACTGGACCTCTCCTGCCTCGCCCGCGCCGGCATCCACCAGGTGGCCGCCCGGGGTTGCACCGGCCGCGCTGCTCAACCCGGAGAGATCAAAGCTTCGCTTGGTTGCCTCGGGGGGCGGCCACTGCGACGACGTCTGCCAACCCACGTGGCCGAGTTCCCAACGGACCTTCGGGAGAGTGTCCGGTGACTTGAGTCCCCGCACGAAGACGTCGAGGAAGTCCAGTGCGTGCGACGTGTAGAGGTCGAGCATCCGCTCCAACGCCTCGTCGTTGACGCCGTGATCGTCTTCTTTTGTTATCGGTGCCAGGTCGAGGATGTAGTTCTCGTGATCGAAGCAGCCGGCCTCGACGTATTGCACTGCCGCCCACTGGGGAAGTGATTCCAACTCCATCACGTCGCGCATCTGCGGGATCATCAGATTGTCGAACCAGCCGACGGTCTGTAGGACGGGGATGGGTTTGGCATCGCGTGGATGCTTGAGGTCGAACGGTCCCTTCTTGTCCACCCGGACTGGGGTCTGCGAGTCGAACGACGAGGATCGGGCGCCGATGGCCTCGAATGCCTCCTCGAACGCTTCGGTCAAGGGGCGGGTGTCGTAGTTCGGGTCGTATTCGTAGGCCTCGTGGTCGATCCAGTGAGTTGCGAGGTAGTAGGCGCCCTCCATCCACGGCACGGGTTGACCGAAGCCGCCAAGGCCACCACGATTCACTGTGGTCAACTCGTAGGTCGTCACCCGCGGGACGATCGCCTTGAGCGCTGGGTGGGCGGAGACCACGGCGGCCCACTGCGTGAAGCCGTAGTAGGAGTCGCCGAACATGCCGACCGCGCCGTCGCTCCAGTCTTGGGCCACTATCCAGTCAATGGTGTCGTACCCGTCCTCGACCTCGTGGTCGAATGGCTCCGTCAGGCCTTGCGACCGAAACTTTCCACGCACGTCCTGCACGACCATCGCATAGCCGCGGTCGGTGAATCGCCGAGCGATCTTGTCGAAGAACACGTACCGACTGTTCTTGTCGTACGGCAGGCGGACGAGCACCGTCGGTGCGTGGGAGACGCCGGACGGCAGGTACACGTCCGTCGCGAGGACTGTGCCGTCTCTCATGGGAACCGCGTGCTCCGTCGCGCTGTCGCCGACAGGTTCGGCGACGGTACGGACGATCTGCAATTCACTCACGCGAACGTCTCCTCCTTGACCCCTAATGGCGACACCGACGAGCCGAGCGCTCGGATGAGGACGTTGTCTCCGTCACGGTAAGACAACACTGTTGTACAACACTGTTGTCTCGTCAAGCGGAAGGGCTAAGGTCGCACTATGCCGCCCGAAATCGATACGAGCGCACGTCTCACGGAGATCGCCCAAGCCACCCTCGATGTGGCCCGCGAGGAGGGGCCGCGCTCCGTCACGATCCGAGCCGTGGCCGCCCGCATGGGTCGGTCGACGACGGTCATAACGAAGTACGTCCCCAGTCGATCCGCGCTGCTGGTCAACGCGGTATCGCATGTTCGTGCCAGGTGGGACGCCGCGGTGGCGGAGGTGCTCGACCGGAAGTCTGGCGTGGATCGTCTTCGCGCGCTTATGGATTGGACTCTGGATACGGAGGACTATGACGACGCGATCCGCCGGCTGTGGCACGAGATCCTCGCCAAGGAGGAACCCGCCAGCGACCAATGGGAGGCGCTGGTCGACGAGGCCCACGATGACCATGCATCGATCGCCAGGACGATCGAAGAGTCCGAGGTCGATGCGCCTCCATGGCTGGCCGACGTTCTCTTCCTAGTGTCGCGCGGGTTCTTCGTCTCGACAGTCAAGGATCCAGAGGGGTGGACTGGCGACCGAGCGCGCGTTGCCGTCAACGCAATGCTCAACGACGTCATCTCCCCGAGCGCTGCCAAGTCCACACGTTCGAAGAACCAAGCGAACGCGACCGAAGGCCCGGCCTAGGGCCCCGGCACGGGAGCAAGCGACTCTCGGCGACCGTTCACACGACACTGCTGAGGATCGCGATAACCAGCCCGGCGAGGGTCAGCATCCCGACCATCGCCGTGGCGGCGATCGCCCGGCGTCGTCGTTGCGGGCGAACGTCGTAGATCGCCATCGCGATGCCGGCGAGGATCAACGCTGAATAGGCCGCCAGCCCCACCGTCAGCGCCGCCGTTGAGGCGCCACTGGCCAGGGTCACGGTGTGCACGTCGTGAGCCTAACGGCGCGCTAAGACGTTCACTTCAATGGTTCGGGGGTGAAGGTGACGTCGACACCGCCCACGGTCATCGTCACCTGACTTTCCATCACCATTACCTGCGCCGAGACCCGTCGATCGACAGTTTGGGCCAGTTGCTGCACCGGTGCGTGTGGTATCTGCACCACCGACAGGTTCCGCAGCCCCGCCACTTTGGGTCCCACGGTGCGCCACCAGGTGGCCACGCCGGTGGCGAACGGGAATAGGAGCACCTGGTCGGCCTGACTGGCCGCCTTGCCCAAGGCTCGTTCATCGGGCTGGCCGACATTGATCCACTCCAGGATCCGGCCCGTGTAGTCCGCGAGCCGCAAGTCCGGTACGCCAGGGGTGGACAGGCCCGCCCCGAACGCCAGATCACCGTCGACGTCGCTGAGCCGGTGTGCGCGCAGCCCGAATGCCAACAACCGCAACACCATTCGCTCATCGGTTTCACTGGGATGACGGGCCACGGTCAGCGTGTGATCGGCGTAGTAACCGTGATCGACATCGGAGATGCCAAGTTCGACTTTGAACACTGTTGCAGAAAGGGCCACGTCATAGTGTCCACCCTGGGGCTGTTCCGCGGGGCATCAGGTACTAGAGCTGCCCCAAGGGCCGGCAGGCATTGGACAACGGGTTCCAGTAGTCGCCGGGCGCACAGTTGTCCGCCGGACGCGGCGTCTGGCAGGTGTTGGTGATCGGATCCCAGAACTGTCCGTTGGGGCAGTTGAGGGGGTCCGCCGAACCGATCCCGGCTCCGAGCAGCGATACGGCGGCGATGGGAGCGGCGGCAAGAACGGCGACGGTCGAACGGGCAAAGAGATTTCGCATACGTAGATCTTGCCCGATGTCATGACTCCACAAACGCCGTCGGTACGGAACGCAGACTGCCCGGAATCGGCGTTACATGGAACATGGCGGCATGGCGGTGGGGGACCGGGTCGGCGAGTCCCGACGACGGAGCCTTATGGCCGACGGCGGGTGTCACCAGCCCTCAGTGAGGACACGGTCGAGCATGTCGGCATAGTGATTGGCGCCGTCCATGTCGATGCACAATGGCGGCTTGGTCTTCAGGATGTTCTTGCGTTCACCGGTCGGCTGTATCACGACACCGAGTTCGAGCATCCGGTCACAGATGGCCAAGGTCTCCTCGGGTGCGGCTTCCAGCGTGTCGCGGTCGCGGACCATCTCCACGCCAATGTAGAGACCAGAGCCGTGCACGGTTCCGATCAACCGGTGGCGGGTGGCCAGTTCCCGGAGCCTCGAGATCAGATGCGTCCCTACGGTCATCGCATTGTCTTGCAGACGTTCCTCGTGGAGCGTGTCGAGTACCGCCAGGCCGACAGCGCTCGACAGCGGGCTGCCACCGGTGGACGAGAAGAAGTAGCCTTCGGCGTGGAAACGCTCTGCGATGGCCCGGCTGGTGATGACCGCGCCGACGGGATGACCGTTGCCCGTCGCTTTGGCAATCGTCACGATGTCGGGCACTACGCCTTGTTGCTCGAAACCCCAAAACCATTGGCCCAGACGACCGTAGGCAACCTGGACTTCGTCGGCGATCGCCAACCCGCCGGCGGCCCGAACCGCGGCGTATACCGCGTCCAGGTAGCCATCGGGGAGGGCCATTCCACCGGCGTTGCCGTAGACGGTTTCGGCGAGGAATGCCGCCGGAGCGCGCCCACCGTGCGCGAGCTCGGTGATGACGTCGACTGCCTCGGTGGCATACTTCCAAGCCTCGGCGCCGCGATATTTGCCGCGGAAGCTGTTCGGGGATTCCACCGTGTGCACCCAGTCCGGCCGGGTGGTCAGGGCATTCGGGTTGTCCGCAGTGGAGGTCGACACCGCATCGGTGGCGTACGTCCAGCCATGATAGGCCTCGCCAACGGCGACGACATCACGAGAACCAGTGGCTGCCATGGCAAGTCGGATCGCGAGGTCGACGGACTCAGAACCTGAGTTCACCAGGAACACGGTGTCCAGAGGATCGGGGAGCAGTGCCGTGAGGCGTTCGCAGAACTCGACCACCACCGCGTAGTTGAATCGTGAGTTGGTGTTGAGCCGGTTGAGTTGTCGGGTCGCGGCGTCGGCAACGGCGGGGTGTGCATGGCCCAGCACGGTGACGTTGTTGACCATATCCAGGTAGCTGCGCCCCCGTGTGGACAGCATGTGATGCCGCCAGCCGCGCTCGATTTGGGGAGGGCGCGTGTAGTAGTGCTCCTGGACGTCGGCGAACGTTGCCGCCCGTCGTTCCAGCAGGTCTTGCTGTGCCGAACGGCGATGAGGCAGCCCGAGCAGCGGGGCGGGATCTGATGTGAGCGCCAGCCAGCCTGGTGCGTACTCCGGCCGAACCGTCTCCGGCGCTACGGGCGCCCCGCTCGGGTGTACGGCTAGGTGGATCCGCTGTCCGGCAGGCATTGTCGCCAGCGGGTCCCCCTGGACCACTCGTTCGATCGCCGGATTGAACGTTGCGCCGGTCAACCGCAACTCATGAGAACCGTTACGCAATATGAGTTCGTCGTCGTCAACGGTTACCTCGCCGTCCCACGGCGCAGTCAGTTGAGTGGCATCGGCCGACCAGACATCAATGCCCGTGGTGATCGTGGCGCTGCTCTGCGCCGCTAGCGGCTGACTGTGATCTAGACGCGCAGCACCGTAGGCGGTGACGACAGCTCGCGCGCCTGACGCCAATGCCTCGCCTGCCAGCCGCGTCGTCAGGTCGGGGTTGAGCCAGGCGCCTCGGTCCACGGAGTCCGAATCAACTGAAAGATCAAGGGTTGCAATGCCTGCCGGCTCAATCTCAAAGATCGGCCGGGGCATGTCCGGGCCGCGGCGGGGGACTGCGACGTCAAGCCGGTCGCGAATCAGGGCAGACATGACCGCCGTCGGAACGGACAGCGCCTGATCGAGAAGGGCGCGTTCCCGCTGCACCGTGGTGGCCGCATACTCGTTGCCCGGGTCGATGGCGACCTGTTGCAGATCGCTGATCAGCAATACCGCGGTCCTGGCGACGACCATCGGCCACAGCGCATCGATCTCCTCGCCGCTGAGCGGCCGGATGGCATGAAATGCTGAAATCACCGACAGCGTGGCAGCCGGTTCGACACCTGGATGATGCAGGGTGGAGGCGACGGTAGCGGCGAGTTCGGCGACCGCCCAGGTATGGGTCAAGTCACCGAAGTCCAAGACCCCGTCCGGGTGCCGCCTGCCGTCGAGTCCCCACGAGCCCACCGTATTGGTGTCGGCAATGTCGAGGTGCACGGCCTGACGGGGCAGGTGAGCGTCGAGACGTTGCAGTGCGTCGACCGCGGCGGCCGTTGCGGTCGTGATCTTGGCGGCCTCGAACGAGTCGGGTAGGTACCCCGCAAGGAAGTCGACGACACGGCCTGCAAAACGCGGATCCCACTGCAGCACGCGCCGCAGCCCGGGATGCTCGAATGAGAGCAGCGCTCGGCTGACGCGGCCCGCAACGTCACCCATTTCGGCAAGGACCGTCGGTGCGAGGTAGCCGGACTCCGCCAGGGTGCCGCCGGGCAGGAAGGTCAGCAGCCGTGCTGAGCCCTGACCACCGGGCAGTGTTGAGAACTGTCGGCCCTGGCGGTCGGGAATGGCACGGGAGAGTCGCAGTGCTGGCTCGCGTTCGGCGACCCAATCCGTCGCTGCTACCTGGGCGTCGATCTCAGCGTCACCGAAAGCCGGATTGGCCACCTTCAACACCCCGACCACCGCTCCACTGGCATTGGTCATCAAGAAATTGGCGTCTTGCTGACTGCCTAAAGTGGCGGCTGTGGCGTCGATTCCGTAGTTTTCGGCGACGAATTGGGCGGCGTCGCGCTCAGTGACCAGTGGCGCTGGCAGTTCGGGGTGGGCGAAGAAGTCGAAGCCCGTGGTTGAGGAGGTCACCGCGGTGTCCTTTCTGGGGGAGTCGTGATGTCGGTCTGGATGGCCCGCTTGTCAGACGTCGCCGCGAACGACGAGTCGGTCGTGCTTGGTACTCACCCTCGCGAGATAGAGCCGCCCGTATCCGCTCCAATTGGTGACCAATTCTACAATCACCCGGCACCGGGGCGACTTTACGGGTTCCTCCCACGAAGCGCCACTCCCAATGGCGGACGATCGGCGTGGTACACAATGGATCGAATGCTGACGGATCGAGAGGGGTAGCGGCCGTGGTATCCATGCCCGGTGAGCACGCCGAAGTGCATGCGCTCTTGCCGTCCCGAAGCACAACGGGCGAGCAGGTCGCCGATCTCGTTCGCGAGGAGATTCTGTCCGGCGAGATTGTCCGCGGTGCGTCGCTGCGCGAAGAAGTGATCTCCGAGCGCTACCAGGTGTCCCGCCGCACCGTGCGGGACGCCCTGCGGGTGCTCGAATCAGAGGGCCTCGTGCGCCATCAGCGACACAAGGGTTCGACGGTGGTCGATTTCAGCGCCGAGGACATCACCGACATGTACCGCTCTCGAGAAGTACTGGAAGTCGGCGCGGCCAAACGCTGGTGCACTTCGGATCAGCCCAGTGGCGGACAACGCTTCGACCAACTCACGACGGCGATCGACCAGCTGGAGCGCGCCTCACGCGGCACCGACTTCCGCGCAATCGTTCAGTCCGACCTCGACTTCCACGCCGCCATCATCGGGCTGCTCGACAGCCCTCGAATCGACCGCTTCTTCAAGGCCGTCGAAGCCGAGATGCTCTATGCCCTCGCCATTCTCGAGGCAAGTTCGGGGGAGTACAAGACCGGCGCCGCGCAGGCATTTGGCGAGCACCGCGCGATCTACGACGCGCTCGAACAGCGCAACGAGCGCCTTTCTACGCGACTGATTTCTGAGCACCTGAATGTCAACCGCGACATCCTGATCCAAATCGTCGCTAGCTGATTGGCGTCGGACGCGATGTCCGGAGAAGGTCCATGGCGTCGGCGTTCGGCCGGCAACACCGTCGTTGGCCAGGTGACGCGGGGTCGGCCATTGCCAAAAGCGCAACCTCTCCACTACCTTGTAGCATTGGTGAACAATGATGCAATAGGGGAATGGGTTTGGCAGAGCGGACACCCGATCGGCGAATGGGATTGGCGACATACGACATCGCCGCCGCCGTCGACCACCAGTACGGGCTGAGCAGCGCTAGATTGCGCCGACTCGGTGGCGAGTACGACCAAACCTTCGCCCTCACAACCGATGGCGGGTTGCGTGCGGTCGTCAAGGTCTATCGCGCCAACGAAGTGGGCAGCGTGCGTTGGCAACACCAACTGCTGGATCGCCTCGCTGGACTACTTCCCGTTCCGGCAGTGCTGCGTGGAAGCGACGGCGCCGACGTGGCACTCCTCGACGATGAGCTGTGCTTAAGCGTGTACTCCTGGATCGACGGCTCACTGTTGTCTGATCTGCCAGAGCACCCCAGTGAACTGCTGATCGACTGGGGGCGCACGGCGGGAAACATCGTGGCCGGTCTGGCCGGCGTGCAGGAAAACCCGCAGGCGGCCAAGACCCACGGGTGGGACCTGCTAGCTGCACCGGAAACGATTGGGACGCTTCTGCCCCTGATCGGCGATCCGGCGCAGCGCGAGGTGGCGCTGGCCGCTGTCGAGGTGTTCGCCACGGTGGTCGCGCGTCACATCGCCGACCTACCCAAAGGCGTTGTGCACCAAGACCTCAACGATTTCAATGTGTTCGGGGATCGGGCGCGAGGACGCATCACCGGCGTCATCGACTTCGCCGATTCCCTCTATACCGCTCGAGTATGCGAACCGGCGATCGCCGGCGCCTACGCGATGCTCCGAAAAACCGACCCAATCAGCGCCCTTGCCGATGTCGCAGCGGGGTTCGACCAGGTGGTTCGACTCACTGACACCGAAATTTCACTGCTCTATCCCTTGGCGATGATTCGCCTGGTCTGCAATGCGACGATCTGGACCGCGCGCCGCGGAGGCCCGGCTGACGAATACGGTACGGCGCGTTCCCGGCACACCTGGCAGGCCCTGGCCGCGTTGCGACCGATCCATCTTGACGAGGCCGAGACCCGGTTGCGCGCGACCCTGAACCGTTAGTCCCTCGAATGCAAAGAAGCACACCATGACTGTCCTGCAGAAGTCGGAGTCGAAGTGAATTCCCAGCCCATGCACATGGCCAACGCCTACGACGGCACGGGCGCAGCGGGATTGGATCCCGACAGCCGGGCACTCAACGAACGCCGCGAGGCCGTACTGGCACCGACTTACCGGCTGTTCTACCGCGAACCCGTCGCGCTGGAACGCGCCGCCGGAGTGTGGCTCTACGACACCGCGGGGCAGCGTTACCTCGACGCCTACAACAACGTCCCGGTGATCGGCCACAGCCATCCCCACGTGCAGCGGCTCGTCAACGATCAGCTGGGCGTGCTGAACACCCACACTCGCTACCTCACCGAATCGGTGGTGCGATATTCGGAGCGCCTGGTGGCGCTTTTCCCGCCCGCCCTGTCCAAGGTCGCCTACACCTGCACGGGCAGCGAAGCCGTCGACCTTGCCCTGCGCACCGCCCGCTATCAGACTGGCGCGCAGGGGATCATCTGCACCTCACACGCCTACCACGGCGTCACCACAGCGGCAGCGGAGATCTCACCGAGTCTGGGGCCAAACAACCCGATACCACCGCACGTGGTCCTCGTCGACGCACCCGACTTCTATCGCGAAGAGCCACGCGAGGCGGGCGAGGCCTTCGTCGAACAGGTCCGCGCGGCCATCGCCACCCTGAACCAACGCGGGGTTGGCCTGGCCGGCATGATTGTCGACTCCGTGTTGTCCAGTGACGGTGTGCAGTGCGACCCCGCCACCTTCCTGCGCCCAGCCGCGGAGCTGGTGCATGACGCCGGGGGGCTGTGGATCGCCGACGAGGTGCAGGCCGGTTTCGGGCGGCTGGGTACCGGCTGGTGGGGATTCGAGCGGCACGGGCTCCAACCCGACCTGGTGGTGCTCGGAAAGCCGATGGGCAACGGCATCCCGATCGCCGCGATGGTGGGACGCGAAGAGGTGATGGCCAAGTTTGGCCGAGACATGCGCTATTTCAACACCTTTGGGGGAAACCCCGTCAGCATCGCCGCAGCGACCGCCGTCCTGGACGTCATCGAGGAGGATCGGCTGATCGACAACGCGCGCGATTCCGGGGCCTACCTGATCGCTGGATTGCGGGAGTTGGCGCAGCGCCATCGAGTGCTGGGCCACGTCAGGGGGACCGGATTGTTCGTCGCCGTCGAAATCGTCGTCGACGACGAACGCAAGACTCCCGACGCCGCGGCAGCCGCCGCGATCGTCAACGAACTGCGGCAACGGCGCGTGCTGATCAGCGCGTCCGGCAAAGGGCAGAACGTTCTGAAGATCCGTCCGCCGCTGCCGTTCACCGCAGCGCACGCCGATGTACTCCTCGCCGAGCTCGACGCGACCCTCTAACACCATTCACTTCGTAGATAGGACCAATTCGTGACCAGTGCACCGTTTCAAGTCGTCAATCCCGCTACGGGGGAGACGAATCCGCCGCAGGACTTCTTCGACGCGGGGCAGGTGGAGGCGGCTCTGCAGGGGGCCTGCGACGCGCAGCGCTCGTGGTCGGCGCGGGTGGTAGACGACCGGGTGGAGGTGTTGCGAGGTGTGGCACGCTACCACCGCGAGCACCTCGAGCAGATGGCGACGCTTGCGGTGCGCGAAATGGGCAAGCCACTGGTCCAAGCGCGCGCAGAGGTCGAGTTCAGCGCCGACATCTACGACTACTACGCCGATCACGCGGCCCAATTCCTCGCCGACTCGCCGATCGCGCTGAGTGGCGGGCAGGGGAGTGCGGCGATCCGCAAACGACCGATCGGGGTCGTCCTGGGGATCATGCCGTGGAACTTCCCCTACTACCAGGTGGCCCGTTTCGCGGCGCCGAGCTTGGCCGTGGGCAACACGGTGCTGCTCAAACCTGCTCCGCAGTGCCCGGACTCGGCTGCGGCGATCACCGAGGCGTTCGCCGCAGCCGGCGCTCCGACCGGGGTTTACACCACCGTGCTGTTCGATGAAGCGACCATTGCGACCGTCATCGGCGACAGCCGGATCGCCGGCGTCAGCTTCACCGGCTCCGAGCGAGCCGGCGCCATGGTGGGCCAGCTGGCCGGGGCCAACATCAAGAAGGTGGTGCTCGAGCTCGGCGGGTCCGACCCCTTCCTCGTCCTCGACGTCGCCGACCTCGACGCGGCGGTGAACGCCGCGGTCGAGGCTCGGCTGGACAACGGCGGGCAGTCGTGCAACGGGGCGAAGCGCTTCGTCATCCTCGACCGCCACTACGACGAGTTCGTGGCGCGTTTCACCGAGAAGCTCGCCGCGGTGTCCCCGGGCGACCCGATGGATGAGGCGACCGTGCTGGGACCGCTGTCCTCGGTGGCGGCGGCGACCCGGTTGGAAGCCCAGGTGCGCCGTGCTACCGAGGCCGGGGCGACCGTCCTGCTCGAAAGCACCCGCGACGGAGCCTTTTACGGCTGTGGGGTGCTGGCCGATGTGACACCGGACAACCCCGTCTATGCCGAAGAGCTGTTCGGTCCCGTCGCGGTCGTGTACCGCGCGGGCAGCGAGCACGACGCGGTGCGCATCGCCAACGACACCCCCTTCGGGCTGGGGTCCTACGTCTTCACCGACGACTCGGATCAAGCCGCCCGCGTCGCCGACGCTCTGCAGACGGGCATGGTGTACGTGAACGGGGTGGGACTGGACGCCGCTGAACTGCCATTCGGCGGCGTCAAGCGATCGGGTGTCGGTAGGGAATTGGGTGCACTGGGCATCGAGGAGTTCGTCAACAAGCAGCTCCTGCGGTCGGTCGACGCCCGCTGAATCATGAAATCGCGTGCCCCAAGCCGACGTGGCAGCACTGGGCATGGCATTAGCGACTACCACCCTTGAAAACGCTACTGACGGGGAGTTCTGATCGCGCTGACGGAACGGGGTTTTGCCCTGCGGTGACAGATCGGCTCCGCGCCACGTGGTGATAAACCGTATAGGTTGCGAGACTACGGTCACCTGCTATATTGGTCACCAATTCAGCAAAGGAACGAATGACGATGACCTTCGTGAACGGCGCCGTATGGCGTGGTGGGCTACCCGACGCGGATCGACTCGACCTGGGCCGCGGATACCTTGGTCCCGCATTCGCCGACAGGTATGCCCATCTGATTCTGGCTGGGGGCGTGCTCGTCGCGGCGCTGAGCTTGGTTGGCGCCGCCGGGTCGCAGTGCTCGCCGCCCCGCGGCATGAAGGAGGACGGGCCCTGACCGATACCGGCGCCACCGCCACCGAACAGACCACCGGAGCACCCGGATCCAAGCGAGCCGACGGCAGACCCGTGATCGAGATCGATCACGTCGTCAAACGGTTCGACGACTATGTCGCCGTGGACGACGCTGATTTCTCCATCGGGGCTGGCGAGTTCTTCTCGATGCTGGGGCCGTCGGGCTGTGGCAAGACCACCACGTTGCGCATGATCGCGGGCTTCGAGACCCCGACCGAGGGCGCGATCCGCCTGGAAGGCGTCGACGTCTCGCGGACGCCACCGAACAAGCGCAACGTCAACACCGTTTTCCAGCACTATGCGTTGTTCCCGCACATGAGCGTGTGGGACAACGTCGCCTACGGGCCGCGCAGCCAGAAGAAGGACAAGGCCACCGTCAAGAAGAGCGTCGATGAGTTGCTCGAGGTGGTGCGCCTGACCGACTTCGCCCAGCGCAAACCCTCGCAGCTCTCCGGTGGCCAGCAGCAGCGGGTCGCGCTGGCCAGGGCGCTGGTGAACTATCCGAGCGCGTTGCTGCTCGACGAGCCCCTCGGCGCGCTGGACCTCAAACTGCGCCACGTCATGCAGTTCGAACTCAAGCGCATCCAGCGCGAGGTCGGCATCACGTTCGTCTACGTGACGCACGACCAAGAGGAAGCGCTCACCATGAGCGACCGCATCGCGGTCATGAACCAGGGCAAGGTCGAACAGATCGGCACCCCCACCGAGATCTACGACCGGCCCGCGACGGTGTTCGTCGCCGGATTCATCGGGCAGGCCAACCTCTGGCACGGTCGCCAGACCGGCCGCGCCAACCGCGACTACATCGACGTGGAGGTGCTCGGGGCCACACTCAAGGCACGTCCCGGTGACACTGCCATCGAGTTCGGCGGCCAGGCGACGCTGATGGTGCGTCCCGAACGGGTCCGGGTGTCCATGGACCGGCCCACCGGTGACATCGCCGCGGTCCCGGCCAAGGTCGTCGACCTCACCTTCCAAGGACCGGTGCTGCGGCTGGCGCTCGTGGCTGCGGACGGCTCGCCGGTCCTGGCCCACGTCGGGCCCGAGCAGAACCTGCCGATGTTGCGGCCCGGCGACGACGTCTACGTCTGCTGGTCACCCGATGCCTCGCTGGTGCTACCGGCGGCCGACATCCCGACCACCGAAGACCTCGAAGAGATGCTCGACAACACGTAAACCCTTTCAACAGACCCGATCCCGCGCGCTTCGTCCCTCGACCAGCTCCCCACGAAAGGCATTACGGCACATGGCCACAGAGATTGACCCCCGGCTCATCGCCCAGCTCGCATCTCGCCGCCGGTTCATCGGGGGTGGCGCCGCCGCGGCGGCAGCTCTGGTCTTGGGCCCGTCCTTCCTCGCCGCGTGTAGCAAGTCGGACAACTCCTCGGGTGCGGCCAGCGGTCCCGCCACCCCGTCCGACGACGGCTCGCCGGCCACCGGCAAGCTGCGGATTTCGAACTGGCCGCTGTACATGGCCGACGGGTTTGTCGCCGCGTTCCAGACGGCGACCGGCCTCACGGTGGACTACAAGGAAGACTTCAACGACAACGAGGAGTGGTTCGCCAAGAACAAGGAGCCGCTGTCGCGCAAGCAGGACATCGGCGCCGACCTCGTGGTCCCGACGCAGTTCATGGCCGCCCGGCTCAACGGCCTTGGCTGGCTCAACCCGATCAGCGAGAGCCGCTGGACCAACAAGAAGAACATGCGTCCCGATCTGCTCAACGCCGAGGCCGATCCAGGCCGCAAGTTCAGTGCGCCGTACATGTCCGGTATGACGGCGCTGGCCTACAACCGCGCCGCCACGGGTCGCGACATCACCAAGATCGACGACCTGTGGGATCCCGCGTTCAAGGGCAAGATCAGCCTGTTCTCCGACACCCAGGACGGCCTGGGCATGATCATGCTGTCGCAAGGCGCCTCGGTGGAAAACCCGACCATCGAGGGCGTTCAGAAGGCCGTCGACCTGATCAAGGAGCAGAAAGACAAGGGCCAGATCCGCCGGTTCACTGGCGACGACTACGCCAACGACCTGGCGGCGGGCAATGTCGTGATCGCCCAAGCCTATTCGGGTGACGTGGTTCAGCTGCAGAAGGACAACCCGGACCTGAAGTTCGTGGTGCCCGAGACCGGCGGCACCACGTTCGTCGACACACAGGTGATCCCCTACACGACGCAGAACCAGAAGGCCGCCGAGGAGTGGATCAACTACGTCTACGACCGGGCCAACTACGCCAAGCTCGTCGCTCACACCCAGTACATTCCCGTGCTGACGGACATGACCGATGAGCTCAACAAGATCGACCCGGCGCTGGGCTCCAACCCGTTGATCAACCCGCCGAAGGAAACCCTGGATAACCTGAAGACCTGGGCAGCTCTCACCGACGAGCAGATCTCGGAGTTCAACAAGGCCTACACCGCGGTCACCGGCGGCTGACGGCATGGCCGGTGTAGCCAGCAGCAACCGGCAGCGGAGCAAACTTGCTCCGTACTTGATGATCCTGCCCGCACTTGTGTATCTCGGGATCTTCTACGTCGTCCCGTTCGTTTCGTTGTTCCGCACCTCGCTGTCCACCATGGGCGGCTCGATCTACCTGCCCAAGCTCACCTTCGGCTGGGACTTCGCCAATTACGGTGAGGCGCTGAGCACGTACCGCGAGCAGATCCTGCGCTCCTTCGGTTACGCGCTGGCCGCCACGGTGCTGTGCATTCTGCTGGCCTTCCCGCTGGCCTACGTGATCGCCTTCAAGGCGGGCCGCTACAAGAACCTGCTGCTGGGCCTGGTGATCCTGCCGTTCTTCGTGACGTTCCTGATCCGCACCCTGGCCTGGAAGACCATCCTGGCCGACGACGGCTGGGTGGTCAGCGGGCTCAACGCGATCGGGCTGCTGCCGCCTGATGGGCGACTGCTCTCGACGAGTTGGGCGGTGATCGGCGGCCTGACCTACAACTGGGTCATCTTCATGATCCTGCCGCTCTACGTCAGCCTGGAAAAGATCGACCCCCGGCTGCTGGAGGCCTCCCGCGACCTGTACGGCACCAACCGCCGGATGTTCGGCAAAGTGATACTGCCGCTGGCCATGCCCGGCGTGCTGGCGGGCAGCATGCTGGTGTTCATCCCGTCGGTCGGTGACTTCATCAACGCCGACTACCTGGGCAGCACCCAGACGAAGATGATCGGCAACGTCATCCAACGCCAGTTCCTGGTGGTCAAGGACTATCCAGCCGCGGCCGCGCTGAGCTTCGTGCTGATGGCGCTGATCCTGGTCGGCGTGCTGCTCTACACGCGGGCCCTGGGTACGGAGGATCTCGTATGACCGAGGCTGGGGTGGCCATCGCCCAGACGATCGACCACGGTGGCCTGGCCAAGCCGGGCCGCAACTTCCGCGGCACGTTCAAGCTGGGCGATCTGGCGCTGCGCATCGTCGCCGGGCTGGTGTTGCTCTACCTGTTCCTGCCGATCCTGGTGATCATCGTCTTCTCGTTCAACAAGCCGGCAGGCAAGTTCAACTACACCTGGCAGGGCTTCACCTGGGACAACTGGGCCAACCCCTTCAAATACCCGGCCCTGACCGAGGCCCTCAAACTCAGCATCAACGTGGCCGCGGTGTCGACCCTGATCGCCTTGGTGTTCGGCACGCTGGTCGCCGTTGCCCTTGTGCGCCAACGGTTCCGGGGCAGCAAGGCGGTCGACACCTTCCTGGTGCTGCCGCTGACCTCACCCGAGGTGGTGATGGGCGCCTCGCTGCTGACGTTGTTTCTCGACATCGGCTGGGCCACCGGTTACACCACGATCGTCATCGCCCACATCGCCTTTCAGATCAGCTTCATCGCGATGACGGTGCGGGCCCGTATCCGCGGGTTCGACTGGACGCTCGAGGACGCATCGCTGGACCTGGGCGCCAACGCAACGCGGACATTCTTCAAAATCACCTTGCCGCTCATCGTGCCCGGCATCGTCGCGGCCGCAATGTTGTCCTTCGCGCTGTCGCTCGACGACTTCATCATCACCTACTTCGTCAGCGGCTCGACGGTGACCTACCCGCTGTACGTCAACGCGGCGGTGAAAGCGGCTGTACCGCCTCAGATCAACGTCCTGGCCACCGCCATCCTGGTGATCAGCCTGATCCTGCTCGGCATCGGCACGCTCTACCGGCGCAAACGCGGAGCCTGAGCCCCGGC